>NZ_CP033162.1:0-5590417 GCF_003691565.1 Serratia sp. P2ACOL2
TGCGGTTCAGCAGTTGCATCTGGCGTGGGTCTTCAGCCAACCGGCAATACGGGTCGCCAAAGTGGCGTAGCCAATCATCACGATGATATCCACTACCACCGTGGTGACGCCAAGCACTACATACTGCTCGCCTGGGGTTGATTGGGCAAAATAAACTGCGGAAACAGCGCGGCCAGAAAAACGATGCTTTTCGGGTTGGTCAGATTTACCAGCACGGCACGGCGAAACAGACGGCGGCGCGGCAGGGTACCCGCCAGCGTATGCAAGTCCAGCGAACCGGCGGCGCGCCACTGCTGAATACCGAGCCACACCAGATAAGCGGCACCCAGCCATTTCAGCAATTCAAAAGCCATCAGCGACTGCGAGATCAGCGCCCCCAGGCCAATGCCCACCAGCAGGATATGCAGGCTCAGCCCGACCTGCAGCCCGGCGATCGAGGCTGCTGCCCCACGGTAACCGTGGCTGATGCCGGTGCTCATGGTGTTGATCGCTCCAGAGCCGGGTGACAGGCTGAGGATAAGGGTTGTCAGCAGGTAGGTTAGCCACCAGTCCAAAGTCATTGCAGTGCTCCCTGAAAGCGCCAATTTGTGCCAAAATGATTCGGTTTTTGTAGGAATTGAATCACAATACGCTAGTTATTTCTTGTGCCAGCGGTCACATTTTTATCGCTGGCGGCTCAGGGAAAAGCATTTGATGACGTCGTTTACTCTCAGCACCGATGACTGGTTAACGCGTGAAACGCAGTTTGCTGCTTTCGCCACCGGCCCGCTGCTGGACTTTTGGCGGCTGCGTGAGGAGGCGAGTTCATCGGCGTTGGCGGCGTACCCATCCGCTTTGTACGATTCTGTTCTGCGCGTCATCAGCGGGTGGTGTGGTAAGCCCCGGCCGCATCGAAAGTTACGTTAAATATCCTGAGGGCCTACGATCTGTTCCAGTGTGGCTATGATGTGATGATTTTAGATCACCGTGGGCAAGGCCGTTCCGGCCGTTTGCTGGCGGATACGCACCGTGGTCATGTGATAAACTTCAGCGATTACGTCGACGATTTCACCCAGTTTTATCAGCAGGAAGTGAAGCCACGCGGTTACCGGCAACGCTTTGCGCTGGCGCACTCAATGGGGGGCGCGATCCTGGCGCAATTTCTGGTACGTCAGCCGCAGGCCTTTGACGCCGCCGCGTTTTGTGCGCCAATGTTCGGCATTTATTTACCGATGCCGGGTTGGATGGCCAATCGCATTCTTGACTGGGCGGAGAAGCACCAGAAGGTGCGTGAGTACTATGCGATAGGCACCGGCCAGTGGCGGCCACTGCCGTACGTGGTCAACGTGTTGACCCACAGTCGTGAACGTTATCGGCGCTGCTTGCGCTATTACGCCGACTATCCCGAGCTGCAGGTGGGGGGGCCCACTTACCATTGGGTGCGAGAAAGTCTCCAGGCCGGTCGGGATATCATCGCTCAGGCGGCTAACATCACTACGCCGCTATTGTTATTGCAGGCCGGGGAGGATCGGGTGGTCGACAATCGCTCTCACCAGGCTTTTTGTCAGGCATTGTCAGAAGCGGGGCACCCTTGCGAAGGGGAAAAACCGCAGGTTATCGAAGGCGCACGGCATGAGATCCTGTTTGAGCGGGACGCGATGCGCGCCGAAGCACTGAACGCAATCCTGCGTTTCTTTGCTCAACACTTAGGTGGTACCCCTACCGCCGACCACTCCATCAGAGGTTAGAACATACCGCTATGTATCACGTCGTCGCTTCCGATTTAGATGGCACGCTGCTGTCACCTGACCACACCTTGTCCCCGTACGCCAAAGAGACCTTGAAGCTGCTGACCCAGCGTGGGGTACATTTCGTCTTCGCTACCGGGCGTCACCATATCGACGTTGCGCAGATCCGCGATAACCTCGACATCAGCGCCTTTATGATCACGTCCAACGGCGCTCGCGTGCACAACACCGACGGTGAGCTGATTTTCAGCCATAACCTGGCCGAAGACATTGCCCGCGACCTTTACGGCATGCTGCATAACGATGCCGATATCACCACCAACGTCTACCGCAACGACGACTGGTACATCAACCGCGAAAGCCCTGAACAGAAAGAGTTTTTCCAGGAATCCATTTTCCAGTACCAGTTGTTCGAACCGGGCCTGTTGGAAACCGACGGCGTGTGCAAGGTGTACTTCACCTGCGACGATCACGAAAAGCTGCTGCCGCTGGAAGATGCCATCAATGCACGCTGGGGCGATCGGGTTAACGTCAGCTTCTCGTTCCCAACCTGTCTGGAAGTGATGGCGGGTGGCGTGTCAAAAGGGCATGCGCTGGAAGAAGTGGCCAAGATCATCGGTTATACGTTGAAAGAGTGCATCGCCTTCGGCGACGGCATGAACGATCTGGAAATGCTGTCGATGGCCGGTAAAGGCTGCATCATGCGCGACGCGCATCAGCGGCTGAAAGATAAACTGCCTGAGCTGGAAGTCATTGGCTCAAACGTCGACGACGCGGTGCCACATTACCTGCGGAAAATGTTCCTGGGTTGATATGAACAGGGCGCCTTGCGGCGCCCTGATTGGTATTACTTGTGCTGGCCCTGCTTTTGCAGGAATTGCACGCCCTTGTCAGGGAAGTCGGTGAACACGCCGTCCACGCCCGCCTGGTTGTAAATCACGTCATACAGCTGATTCACGTCGGTCACGTAGTCTGGCAGCGCGTCGGCGCGGATGGTGAATGGGTGCACCGCCAACTTGTTGGCATGCGCTTATTTCACCATGTCGGTCAGCACTACCTTGCCCGGCTTGGATTTTTCCGCCACCACCAGCATGTGGTAGTCCGGTCCGATGCCGTCGGCATACTGGGCGATTTGCTTCATCGCGCCCGGTTTGAACATCCAGTCATAGTCGTATTCCACCCATTTGCCGTCGGCTTTCTGCTCGTAGGTTTCCTGCCACTTGTTATAGGCGATCAATTGGATCAGCTTCAGATCCATGCCCATTTTCGGTTCCAGCTCGGTTTTAATCCGCTTCAGCTCGTTGGCATCGAAGCATTGCAGATAAACGTTATCGCCCTTGCCGGTGTAGCCGTACTGTTTCAGAACCGCCAGCACCTTGCTGGAAATGTCTTTCCCTTCCTGCTTATGGAACCACGGCGCTTTGATTTCCGGGTAAATACCGATGTTTTTGCCGGTTGAATGATTCAAACCCTGCACAAATTCGATCTCTTCCTGGAAGGTATGGACGCGGAAGTCGGATTTACCCATCGGGAAACGACCCGGGTAACCCTGTACCTTCTTGCCATTTTCGATCTCAAAACCTTCGGTGAACTTCAGCGACTTGATTTCAGGCAGCGTAAAGTCGATGGCGTAATAACGGCCGTCTTTGCGCGCGCGGTCCGGGAAACGCTCTGCTACGTCGGTGACGCGATCGAGGTAGTGGTCATGCAACACCACCAGCTCGTTGTCCTTGGTCATCACCAGATCTTGTTCGAGGAAATCCGCGCCCTGCGCGTAGGCCATGGCCTTCGCCGGCAGCGTGTGTTCCGGCAGATAACCGCTGGCGCCACGGTGGGCGATTACCACCTTGTCGGCGGCTTGTGCGGCGCTGACCATTGAGGTGGCCAGGATAATCCCTGCCAGCAGGGCTTTGACTTGAGTCCGCATATTGTTGTTCTCCATGTTGTAGGTGCAGGGGTATTAAAAAGGCCGCAAGGCGGCCTTTAAATAATGCGAAAGTTGTATGACGCTTAACCGCGTTTGTTGGCAGCGATTTCCGCGTGGTGTTTTTTCTCGCTCATCATGGTCAGCAACAGCAGCACTACCGCGCCGATGCTACCGCCAATCATCACCATAAAGCCGCCGTCCCAACCGAAGTAGTCAACGGTGTAGCCGACGATGGCGCTGGCTGCAACAGAGCCGCCCAGGTAACCGAACAGACCGGTGAAGCCTGCGGCGGTGCCGGCGGCTTTCTTCGGTGCCAGTTCCAGTGCGTGCAGGCCGATCAGCATGACCGGGCCGTAAATCAGGAAGCCGATGGTGATCATACAGGCCATATCGATGCCAGGATTACCGACCGGGTTCAGCCAGTAAACGACGGTGGCAATGGTCACCAGCGTCATGAAGAACACGCCGGTAGCGCCGCGGTTACCCTTGAACACCTTGTCCGACATCCAGCCGCACAGCAGGGTGCCCGGAATACCGGCATACTCGTACAGGAAGTAAGCCCATGAAGACTTGTCCAGCGCGAAGTGTTTCACTTCTTTCAGGTAGGTCGGTGACCAGTCCAGAATGCCGTAACGCAGCAGATAAACGAACACGTTGGCTACGGCGATGTACCACAGCAGTTTGTTCGGCAGGATGTACTGCATGAAGATCTGCTTGGCCGTCAGCTCTTCTTCCGCTTTGTCGGTGTAGTCGTCCGGATAATCGTTTTTGTATTCTTCAATCGGCGGCAGGCCGCAGGATTGCGGGTGTCGCGCATCAGGGCAAAGGCGATCAGGGCTACCAGAATGGCACCGAAGGCCGGCATGTACAGCGCCGCGTGCCAGTCGTTGAACCAGGCCATACCCAGCAAGAACAGCAGCGGTGGCAGGCCGCCACCCACGTTATGGGCGCAGTTCCAGACCGAAACGATACCGCCACGCTCTTTCTGCGACCACCAGTGCACCATGGTACGGCCACAAGGCGGCCAGCCCATGCCCTGGAACCAACCGCACAGGAACAGCAGCACGAACATGACCGCGATGCTCGATGTCGCCCATGGAACGAAGCCCATGAACAGCATGACCGCAGCAGCCAAAATCAGGCCGGCGGGCAGGAACACGCGAGGGTTGGAGCGGTCAGAAACCGACCCCATGATAAATTTGGAGAAACCGTAGGCGATGGAAATACCGGACAGCGCGAAACCGAGGTCACCGCGGCTGAAGCCCTGGTCAATCAGGTAAGGCATGGCCAGGGTGAAGTTCTTGCGCACCAGGTAGTAGGCGGCATAACCGAAGAAAATCCCCATAAATATTTGCCAGCGCAATTTACGGTACAGCGGGTCGACTTTGTCGACCGGCACACGTGAAATGTGTGCTGCCGGCTTAAAAATACTCAACATGAGCGCCTCCGATGGCTTTATCTAGTTATCACATCAATATGATCTTTTACGTTCATTTGATGATTGAGCGGATATCGAATGTGGTGTTTTTTGTTCCATAACGAGCGTCATCCTAGTCAAAACCGCCTGGTGTCGCTGTGATGAATGGCGCAAATGTTACACTTTTATGAAACACCGGCGGATTTTGAGCGATTCGTTAACGTTATGAAATAGAAAAACGCCTAAAAATCGTGATTGTGATCACATTCGTGTTTTTTGTGGACATTTTACTTTCGTTTTAAGTTCGTTATTGTTCCTTATCAAACAAAGACCCCAATGACTGTGGCCCAATAGGGCAATAACCACGGATCCAGAGGGAGCGTCATGAGCAGCCATTCAGCAGAAAACGAAACGGATGTGATCATCATTGGCGGCGGCGCGACCGGCGCGGGCATTGCTCGTGACTGCGCACGCCGCGGCCTGCGTTGCATACTGCTGGAGCGTCATGATATCGCCACCGGCGCGACCGGGCGCAACCACGGCCTGCTGCACAGCGGTGCGCGTTATGCGGTAACCGACGGCGAATCGGCGCGCGAATGCATAGAAGAACCGTATCCTCAAACGCATTGCGCATCACTGTATTGAGCGAACCGACGGGCTGTTATCACCCTGCCGCAGGATTCGCTGGCTTACCAACAGCAGTTTATTGTCTCCTGCCACAGCGCCGGTATCAACGCTGAAGCTATTGATCCGCAGTTGGCGTTGCGGCTGGAGCCGGCGGCTAATCCGGCGCTCATCGGTGCCGTGCGCGTGCCGGACGGCACTGTCGATCCTTTCCGTTTGACCGCCGCCAATATGCTCGATGCCCGTGAGCACGGCGCGCAGATCCTCACTTATCACCAGGTGGTCGGTTTATTACGCACGGGCGATCGCGTTACCGGAGTGGCGTGTTTTCGACCATCAATCGTCGCGCCGTTACGATATTCACGCCGAAGTGGTGGTCAACGCCGCCGTATCTGGGGTCAGCAGATTGCAGAATATGCCGATCTGCGAATTCGCATGTTCCCGGCCAAGGGCGCTCTGCTGATCCTGGGTCATCGCATCAACAACATGGTGATCAACCGCTGCCGCAAGCCGGCGGACGCCGACATTCTGGTGCCGGGCGACACCATCTCGCTGATTGGCACCACCTCCACCCACATTGATTATGACCAGATCGACAACATGCTGGTGACCCCGCAGGAAGTGGACATTTTAATCCGCGAGGGCGCGCTGCTGGCACCTGAATTGGCGCAAACCCGAATTCTGCGTGCTTATGCCGGCGTTCGGCCTTTGGTAGCCAGTGACGACGACCCTAGCGGTCGCAACGTCAGCCGTGGCATCGTGCTGCTCGATCATGCCAGCCGCGACGGCCTGGAAGGCTTTATCACCATCACCGGCGGCAAGCTGATGACCTACCGGCTGATGGCGCAGTGGGCGACCGATAAAGTGTGCGAAAAGCTTCGGGTAGACAGCCCCTGCACTACCGCACAGGAGGCGTTGCCGGGTTCTCGTCAGTCGGCGGAAGAAACGGTGCGTAGCGTGGTGTCTTTGCCTGCCAGTATTCGTGGTTCGGCGGTTTATCGCCACGGCGACCGTGCAAACCGCGTACCGGCGGGGGATCGGTTGGACAACAGCCTGGTGTGCGAATGCGAAGCGGTGACCGCCGGCGAGGTGCGTTATGCGGTTAACTCTCTCACCGTCAATAACCTGGTCGATTTGCGTCGCCGTACCCGCGTTGGCATGGGCACCTGCCAGGGGGAGCTTTGCGCCTGCCGTGCCGCGGGCTGCTGACACGCTTTAACGTCACCACCCCGCAGCAGTCGATCGACCAGCTATCGCATTTCCTCAACGAGCGTTGGAAAGGCGTCCGGCCTATCGCCTGGGGCGATGCGCTGCGCGAAAGTGAATTTACCAGTTGGGGTTTACCAGGGATTGTGCGGGCTCGATGCCCGGGGGGAACAGGAGGCCGATGATGCGATTTGACGTAGTGGTGATTGGCGGTGGCCTGCGGGTATGGCCTGCGCCATCCGCCTGGCGGAACAGGGCAAGCGCTGTGCGGTGGTCAGTTCTGGCCAGAGTGCACTCTATTTTTCATCCGGCTCGCTTGATCTGCTGGCGCAACTGCCCGACGGCACCCCGGTGACAGAGCCATTGGCGGCGCTGTCCGCACTGGTAACACAGGCACCCCGGCATCCCTATGCGTTGATCGGTGCCGAGCGGGTGGCGGCGCTGTCGGGTGAAGCCGCTTCACTATTGCAGCGCTGTGGGCTTGCTCTGCAGGGTGACAGCGAACGCAATCATCTGCGCATCACGCCGCTGGCACGCGCCGGGCGACCTGGCTCAGCCCGCAGGCTATCCCCGTTACGCCGTTAGGCGGTGAACTGCCGTGGCGGCACATTGCGGTGATCGGCATTGAAGGCTTTTTGGATTTTCAGCCACAGTTGGCCGCCAGTTCCCTGACGCAGTCCCTGGGCGTTCGGGCTGAGGTGGCGGATATGCACTTGCCGGCGCTGGACCGGCTGCGCAATAACCCCAGTGAGTTCCGAGCGGTAAATATCGCCAGGGTACTGGATCTGCCGGAAAACCTGACGCCAATGGCGGACGAGCTTCGGCGGTTGGCTGCGGACGCCGAGGCGATATTCTTGCCGGCCTGTCTGGGGCTGGAGGATGACGCGCCATTGGCGGCGCTGCAGGCGGCGGTCGGCAAACCGATTCGCCTGCTGCCGACGCTGCCGCCTTCAGTGCTCGGGATGAGGTTGCACCAGGCGCTGCGTTCGCGATTACAGCAATTGGGCGGCGTTTTATGCCGGGGGACAGCGTGCTGCGGGCGGATATTGAAGCCGGGCGAGTCACCGGTGTTTATACCCGTAACCACACCGACATTCCGTTGGTGGCGCAGCAGGTGGTGCTGGCCAGCGGCAGTTTTTTCAGTAATGGGCTGGTGGCGGACTTCGACGGCATACGTGAACCGGTATTTGGACTGGATGTCGACAGTAAGGCGGAGCGTGCAGACTGGAGTTGTCGCGAGCTGTTTGCTCCGCAACCCTATTTGCAGTTTGGGGTACGCACCGATAACCAGCTGCGTGCCCTAAGGCAGGGAGAGCCTTTGAGTAACCTGTATGCCATAGGGGCGGTGACCGGCGGCTACGATCCGCTGCAGCAGGGCTGCGGTGCAGGTGTTTCGTTGGTGGGAGCATTGCATGTCGCGCAACAGATTGCGGCACAGGAGGAGCAACCATGAGCCTGCACAAAGACAACAGTTTTGAGAACTGCATCAAGTGCACCGTCTGCACCACCTATTGCCCGGTGGCCAAGGTCAATCCGCTTTATCCCGGGCCCAAGCAGGCTGGGCCGGACGGCGAACGCCTACGGTTAAAAGATCCGGCGCTGTACGATGAAGCGCTGAAGTATTGCACCAACTGCAAACGCTGTGAGGTGGCCTGCCCGTCCGACGTCAAAATTGGCGATATCATTCAGCGGGCGCGTGCCGACTTTGCCCAGAGCAAGCCGACGCTGCGCGACGCCATCCTCAGTCATACCGATATAATGGGCTCACTGTCGACGCCGTTTGCGCCGATCGTCAACGCTGCCACCGGGTTAAAGCCGGTGCGCGCTCTGCTGGACAAGGCGTTGAAAATTGATCACCGTCGCGAACTGCCCAAATACTCGTTCGGCACCTTCCGCCGCTGGTACCGCCAGCAAGCGCAGGCCCAACAGCGTTACGCCGAGCAGGTGGCTTTTTTCCACGGCTGCTTCGTCAATTACAACCATCCACAGCTGGGTAAGGATCTGATCAAAGTCTTCAATGCGATGGATATCGGCGTGCAGCTGCTTAAGCGCGAAAAATGCTGCGGTGTGCCGCTGATTGCCAACGGCTTTATCGCCCAGGCCAAGAAACAGGCCAAGGTGAATGCCGAATCGCTGCATGAGGCGGTGTTGGAGCGCGGCATCCCTGTTGTGGCCACATCATCGAGCTGTACTTTACGCTGCGTGACGAATACCCGCATTTGCTGGAGGTGGATACCTCGGCGGTGCGTGAACGGGTGGAGCTGGCGACGCGCTATCTGTACCGCCTGCTCAATCAGGGGCGCAGCCTGCCGCTGAAGCGCACGCCGTTGCGGGTGGCCTACCATACGCCCTGTCACATGGAGAAAATGGGCTGGACGGCCTATACGCTGGAATTATTGCGGCAGATACCGGGGCTGGAGCTGGTGGTATTGGATTCGCAGTGTTGCGGCATTGCCGGCACCTACGGATTTAAATCCGAGAACTATGCGACTTCGCAAGGGATTGGCGCATCGCTGTTTCGCCAGATTGAGGAGAGTGGGGTCGATTTGGTGGTGACGGACTGCGAAACCTGTAAATGGCAAATCGAGATGTCGACCAGCAAGCGCTGCGAACACCCGATTACCCTGTTGGCACAGGCCCTGGCGTAGGGCGCAGCAGTGTGAACTGCGCCCTATAGGCTGAGTCAGTAAAAGTTTACTTGTTCAGTTTCAGCGTTTTGATGATGCCTTCGGCTTCACTTTGCGCCTGCTGCTGGTTATCCGCTGGCAGCGTCACCTGAATGGTCAGCATGTTGTTATCCAGCGTGCCAATCAGGATGGAGGAGTAGGCCTTCTCGCCGCCGCTGGTAATGATGCTGTCCAACTGACGCAGCGGCACGCCGTTTACGTCGATGGCTTTGTTGGTGACCACCTGCAGGTTCGCATCACGCGCGCGCTGGGTATCTTCCAGACGCTTGCTCAGGGTTTCCAGACTGTCGGCGGTTTTGTCGCCGAGGATCACGATCACTGCGCGTTGGCCGGTGCTGTCGGCGTAAACGTGCATGTTGTTCGCCTGATTACCCAGCTTGCCGCTTTGGTCCGCCATACCGACCGGCAGGGTGAACGCCAGCTTACCCTCCAGCAAGCTTACCTGTTGCCCGGCCGGTGCGCTGGCTGCGGCATCGCCCGCCGGCGCTTTGGTGTCTTTGGTTTCGCCGTCGCAGGCCGCGAGGCCAAGCACTAACAGGCTGATACCCATCAATTTTGCTACTTTACGCATTGGGCTTCCTTCTTCCTTTCAGGTAGGGTTTCACTGCCGTATCGCAACCTATTCCAGGGTGAAATGCAAGGCAGATGTTGTCACAAGGTTTTCTCAAGTAATAGCCGATAATCAGCCACTTCGCCTTTCTTTTCCAGTTGAACAATCTGATAGTGATTGTTGATGAGCATCATCAGCATCGCACGGAACTGATTACGGGTTTTCACCCTCAACTGGTGATAACCCTGCGCCCGTGCCCAGTTTTCCTGCTCGGCCAATAGCGCCATTGCCACACCATGACGGCGATAAGCCGGCAATACGGCACCCAACCAGCTGTAAAACACCCTGTCTTGTTGCTGATAACCGAGCTTGAAACCGGCAGCCTGGCCGTCGACTTCGGCGATCAGTGCGGCCATTGGGAGTGAGCCGATGCGCTGTTGCAGATCGTTGAGGTTGTGCAGATTGCCGAATTCGGGGATTTGCTGATACAGACGATGAATTTCTTCGAGGGTGGCGTGGCGGGTGGTGACGGTCATGGCGGCCTCCGGATGGGTAGGCCGCCAATGATAACACGGGTCAGCTCGGTTGCAGGCTGCTGTCGCCCTGGCGAGCGGCAATGCGTTTGAGCAGCATATTCAGCAGCACGCCGTACATTGGCAGGAAGAACAGCATGCAGATCAGCACTTTGAAGCTGTAATCGACCAGTGCAATCTCGACCCAGTTGTTGGCCATAAAGGCGTCGCTGCTCTTGTAGAATGCAATAAAGAAGAACGACAGCGTGTCGCTGATATTGCCGAGGAACATGGCCGCGGCAGGGGCCACCCACCAGGCGCTGCGCTGGCGTAACCGGTTGAAAACGTGTACGTCGAGGATCTGACCGAGCACGTAAGCCATAAAGCTGGCGACGGCGATACGTGCGACAAACAGGTTAAAGCTACCCAGTGCGGCAAACCCCTGCCATTCCCCCTGATAGGTGACGGTGGAGATGACGTACGAGATAAACAGGGCCGGCACCATCACCGAAAGAATGATGCGTCTCGCCAGTGGGGCGCCAAAAATACGCACCGTCAAGTCGGTTGCCAGAAAGATAAATGGGAAGGTAAACGCGCCCCAGGTGGTATGGAAACCGAAAATGGACATCGGCAACTGCACCAGGTAGTTACTGGAGGTAATGATGACAATATGGAACAGCGATAGCCAGACCAACGCGGTAAGGCGCTGTCGAGCGGTAAACGAATACATGTTGTAGCCTTTTTAGCAGTGGGGTGAGGGAACCCAGAATGTCTTGTCTATGCAGCGAAAAAAGCTGCGCGGCCGCATGATACGCGTTTGCGCAACCAATGCAATGGTTAAATTTAACGCAAACGTTAACGCATCTTGCACAGAAAAACTACCGGCGTAAACTAGGCGCTAATGAGATGCGGCGAGCGTACGCCGATCGCTTTTGACCGAGAAAAATTGCATGACTGACTTGTTTGCCCAGGCCGACCAGACGCTTGATGCGCTGGGGCTGCGCTGTCCGGAACCGGTAATGATGGTGCGTAAAACCGTGCGCCATATGGATAACGGTGAAACCCTGCTGATTATTGCTGACGATCCGGCCACCACCCGCGATATTCCGGGTTTTTGCCGTTTTATGGAGCACACGCTGGTGGCGCAGGAAACTGAAAAAACGCCTTACCGCTATTTATTGCGTAAAGGTGTTGAGCGCTAATCGCCGCTTTTGCCTAGCGTTTTTGCAGTATTTGCTGTGCGTCCGATGCGCGAGCATGCATTGCCAGCCCCCTGAAATCCTGCGGGCGGTAATAGTGGGACGGCACCGGCAGAGAATGCATCGCATCCGTCGGCCAGAGTTGCAGTTCACCCAGCTTTGCCAGCCAGAACCCCTGAACCTGCAGCGGTAACATCAGGCGTTGTGGGCGGTGTTTTCGAACGGCGGCAGAGCCGGCAGGCGATTGCTGCCGGTCGTGTAATCCCGTTTTAAGACCAGAAACTTCTCCGGTACCCGGCGCTGGCTGTCCCACCAGTCGCCGTCAATCCCGTCAAACTGCCGCTGAGTTGCCCTGATGGAGACAGCGCCAAGCTGGTGCAGGGCCTGGGGGAGCAAATTCTCCATGGCCTGGTTGTAGGCCGTTAGGGAAACCGCCTGCCCCTGCAAGATAGCATCGATCGCCAGCCGTGATCCCAGCAGGTTGGAATACAAATCTTCCGGTGAAAAAGCCGAGACCTCCTCAGAAAACCCCGGTACCGACTGATAGCCATACCACTGTGCCACTTCATGCCACGCCGCCATTTGAAAGGCGAGTTCTCCTGCCAAATACGCCGCGAGCGTATAGCGCTGCGCAGCATCCTGAGGCGGGGTAAAGGCGTTCAGCTGGATACGGCGTATTGCCAACTCGGGGCTAAGATCGATATTCCATTGCTGGCCCAATCGGGGTAACAGTTGGCTGAACAGGAAAAGGGTATTGTCGGCGGTGTCGCGCACGTGAGCGATATCGATAAATCCCCCGCGGCGGGTGTACATCACCCCCAATTGCTCGCTGCCAAGTCCCATCAAGTTGCTAACGGCATTGAAAGCGCTGTCGTTATAGTGGTGACGGCCAAGCCGGTCGGCATCCACCAGGTTACCCAACTGATAAAAGGGGACTGGGATACCCCAAACTTGCGCTTTGAGGTTGTAGCCAAAGGCACAGCAGGGGCGCAAACCATCCGGCGGGGACAGCGGCGCAGCCACCGGCCAGGCGATACGGCTTTCGTTGATGGGTTGCGAGGTCACCAACGTTTCCACGGGTTTGGCAGATAGCGCGGAAGTAAACGACAACAAAACCAGCAGTACAACAGAGCGCATTAAAAAGCTTCCCCAACCTGAAAGTAAAATCCACTGCTGCCACGTCCGATGCCAAAATCGAGCCGCACGTTCATTTTCGGTTTGAATTCAAAACGGTAACCCGCTCCCAGCGTGGGTAACCAGGGCCCCTGGCCCAAATCGCCGGCCTTGCTACTTAGCGTTCCCGCACCGGCCCAAAGAACGTAACCGTGGCGCCAGTTCAGCTTGCGACGATACTCGATCTGGCTGCTGAACACATTTCTGTCGCGATAGCGGCCTTGATAATAGCCGCGCATGCGTTTGTCGTCACCCAGGCCGGACAGCCTGTCCCAAGGCACCTCGCCCGTCGTCAGGCGGCTGTAAGCGTCTAACGCCAGCACGCTTTTCGCACTCAAGCTGTGGTAGGCATTGTACTGGCCTTCTACAGCATTGAAACGGCTGTCGCCGCCCAATTCTGGCGCAAAATAGGTGTCGCTCAGGCGAAGATACTGGCCACGGCTGGCATTAGAAACGAAGTCGCGCGTATCGTAACTCAGCGAACCGCTGACTCCTGAACTTAGCGATGAAACGCCGGCTTTTTGGGCCCTTAACAGGCTACTGTCATCCTCATCAGTCTTGCTGGCGTGCGTCGAGGAAAAATCCCAGCCAACCCCGCGTAGGTGGCATTGGCAATGCGATACAGCAGCTGCGGGGCTATCTGGAATGCCTGCTGCGTGTACTTTTCTTTGTTGCCGTTGTTATGCCCAGCCTGGTAACCGGTGCCCCAGAAATAGGTGGGCATATTATTCAGCGAGCCGTCGGCAAAAAAACGCCATTGGTCGTCAGCGAAAAAACTGTGGTTTTGGAAACCGACGCCGAAGGCACCGGTGGTGCTGAAAAAGCCCTTTAACGCCAGCGTCGAGTTTTGGCTGACTTTATCCTGGCTGTCCGGGCGATATATCCCCACGACGGCGGTACCGATACCAAGACCGAGTTCTGGCGTATAGAACGGGCCGGGCAAGACCCCCCAATCGATGGCTTTGCTGCTGTCGAATTGGTTGTCAGACCCCAAAGGGGCCAACATTTCATCTATTTGCTGGCGTGACAACAAAGTGGCGTGAGCTCCGGGTAGCAGAACCAACAATACCAGCGGCAAACTGCGGATCGATATTGCCATCAGAAGCGATATTCACCGGAGACCATAAAGCTGTTACGTTCGCTAAAGCCAAATTCGGTCAACAGGTTAAAGTGCCTGGTGATCTCGTATTGCGTGCCAATCAGTACGTTCCACGGCGATTGCAGGTGCTGTTTCACGTCAAAACGGCCTTCACCCTGCTGATTGGCCATCATCATCAGGCTCTGAAGTTCGGTTGGCATTTTTAAATCACTCAGGCTGCCTTTGAACCTCTGCTGGACGTCCTGATACATGGTGCCGACCCACAGGTTGAGATGGGTTTGGCCACTGATACCGGGCACCAGGAAGCGGTAACCTACCCGAGGCGACACCGTCAGTGCGGAAATCTGACCATCAAGGATATCGAAATTGGTGCGGGTGTAGTTGGTATCGACCGAGGTGAACCAGTTCTCATATCCCCCAACCAGCGTGAAACCGGCGCCGTAAGTGGTGCCTTTAAAATCGAGCTTAAAATCCAGATCGCGCAGTTGCCCACTTTGATTCATGCGGTGCACCTGACCCGCGATAACCTTGTTCAGGAAGCCTTTTTGTTGACTGGGATCGGCGTCTACGGAGACCTGGGACAACGAGCTGCCTTTGGTATGGCCGATGATGCCGTAAACATTGAGGAATGGCAGTACCCAGGTGTCCAGACGCATGGTTTCCGTTTTGCTTTTCTCGCGAGTTTTGCCCACGTCGATGTTGAACAAATTGGATGGCAAGGGAGTTTTGCCCAGGCTGAGGCCGGAAAATTGGATACTGTCGACATCGATATTTTGCCGCATGTTCATGTAGTTGATGCCGATCCCGAAGGGTTCCGGCAGATCATAACCACGGGCGCGTGCTTCATCCCCCCAAATCGGCAACAGGCGATGCTCAGGCTGGGGTTTTGCCTTGGGCGCATCGTTATGCTGGGCTGCGGGTAAGGCGTTAGGGGTGGTGAAAAGGGGGCGATCGGCGCTATCAATGAGTTGCTCTGTGGCGGCAGAATCAGGCTGCTGCGCCAGAGCCAGTGTAGGGATAAAAGGGACGACGATCAGGTTCAGGATTTTAAAATATAGCGGTTTCATTCATTCGGCCATGACTCTGATAAGTTAAGTAGGCTTATCGGGTTTCAGGAGTAGGTGGCGGAAGAATATAGAAAGGCATGCTGGTTTTATGGTTATTACGTGCGACTTGCCGGTGTTATTTTTCGGCTAAGTGAATCAGGATGCCATTGCTGGCATCCTGATATGTGGTTCTTATTACTGACGTTTCTTCAGCAAGCGTAGGGCGTTGGCGGTGACCAGCGCGGTAGCGCCAGAGTCCGCCAGCACCGCCAGCCACAGCCCGGTCAGGCCCATCAGGGTGGTGATCAGGAATATCCCTTTCAGCCCCAACGCAATGGTGATGTTCTGGCGGATATTGGCGTGTGTAGCGCGTGAGATGCGGATCATCTCCGCCACGCCCAGCAGCCGATTGTGCGTCAGCGCCGCGTCGGCGGTTTCCAGCGCCACGTCGGTGCCACTGCCCATGGCAATACCGATGCTGGAGGCTTTCATTGCCGGCGCATCGTTGATGCCATCGCCGATCATCGCCGTTGGGCGCAGCTCGCTCAACTCGGTTACCGCCCTCACTTTATCTTCCGGCAGCAAACCGGCACGGTAGTCCAGCCCCAGCTCGGCGGCAATCGCTGCGGCCGCTCGAGGGTTGTCGCCGGTTAACATTACGCCGTTGATCCCCAACGCATTCAGTTCGGCAATCGCCTGCTTGGCGTCGCTGCGCAGCGTATCGCGCAGGGCCAGCAGGCCGATCGGCACGCCATCTTCCAGTACCACTACCGCCGTTTTACCGGCATTTTCCAACCGTTCCACCTGGTTAGCACCTTGCTGATTGAGCAAGCCTGCAGCCAGTTTGGCCGGTGTACTGATCAGCACGGTTTTACCGTCGACAATGCCTTCCACACCGACGCCGGCCAACGCACGACGGTTCTGTGCCGGCGGCAAAGGAGCACCATATTGTTCGGCGCGATTGATAATGGCCTGCGCCAACGGGTGATGGGAGCCGGCTTCTACCGCCGCGGCAAGGATCAACAGTGACTGTTCGCTGATGCCGCTAAGCGGCAGCACATCCGTCACCGTCGGTTTGCCTTCCGTCAAGGTACCGGTTTTGTCGAAGGCGATGGTTTGCACCTGGCCGAGCTGTTCCAGCGCCGCGCCACCTTTAATCAACGCGCCGCGACGGGTTGCCGCCGCCAGTCCGGAGGTAATGGCTGCCGGAGTGGAAATCACCAGTGCACAAGGACAGCCGATCAGCAACAGGGTCAGGCCGCGATAAATCCAGACATCCCAGGGTTGAGCATACATCAACGGTGGCACCAGAATTACCGCGATGGCCAGCAGCATAATGGCCGGGGTGTAGTAACGGCTGAAACGGTCAAGGAAACGCTCGATCGGCGCACGGCGTTCTTCGGCTTCCTCAATCAGCTGCAGGATACGGTCGATGGCGTTTTTGCCCGGCTCGGAAATCACCTTCATCTGCGCGGCCTGATCGACCGACAAACTGCCCGCCGCCACTTTCTGACCTTGCTGACGTTCGACCGGGACCGACTCGCCGGTCAGGGCGCTTTCGTCGAAGCTGGCGAACGGGTTGAGCAGTTCGGCATCGGCCGGAAGGCGACCGCCGGGGGCAATTTCAATCACATCGCCGGGACGCAAGCTGGAGACCGGCACGCGTCTACGCTCGGTACCCTGCAGCAGCAGGGCATCTTCAGGAACCAGCTCCATCAACGCTTTCACGCCACGACGGGCGCGGTTGGCGGCGTAGGATTCGAGCATTTCGCCGACCATAAACAGCAACAGCACCATGGCCGCTTCGGCGGTAGCGCCGATAAACAGCGCGCCGATGGCTGCCACGCTCATCAGCGTTTCGATGGCAAACGGCGTGCCGGAGCGGATCAGACGTATCGCCTTGGTGGCGACCGGTGCCAACCCCACCAGCGTGGTGGCGATAAAGGCGATGCGGCTCAGCTCTGGATTGACCATGCTGAGTGCCCAACTGACGATCATCAGCGCGGTGAGCAGCAGCAACGGGCCGAATTCACCCAGGCGTGAAGGTTTAGGCGGCTCGGCTTGGTTTGCCTGGGTGCCGAGCAGGGTAAACCCGGCTTGTTGCACTGCGTCCTGGATGCGCAGGCTAAGGTTCGACTGGCCGTCTACCACCAGCTTTTCGGTGGCGAATAACACCCGTGCATTTACGACACCCGGGATGGCAGTAACGGCATTTTCAATCTTTTTAGCGCAGCTGGGACAGTCCATACCCGTGACTTTCCAACTGTAGCGCTTGCTGCCGGAGAGAGGGGCGGCAGCGAGCCTGTCACTTTCCTCGTCCGGATCGCCATGATCGTCAGCGCTGCAACAGCTGGCGCCATGATCGTGAGCATGAGAGTGTTCGCCAGGGTTGACAGCGTTTTGTTTTTCACTGCTGCAACCGTGCTGGGTTTTGCTGTGGCTGTGATTGCACCCGCAGCCACCTTCGGCATGGTTATGTTCCTGATGATTGTGATTTTCATGGTTATGCATAACGTCCCCCCTCAGGGCAGTTAATGAGCTTCTTGAAACCAACTCTACACCCTGGAGTCCACTCCAGAGTCAAGCGACGGATGAGAATTATTGCTAATGGCGCACCGGAGGGAGAATTGGGGTATTTCTTTTTTCCCATGTCGTTTATCAGGGGGCGACGAGCGTGAAGGACTCGGAAGGCACGAGGTGATTAGTCAAAAAAAGAAAATGTTATTCCTGCGGGAACTAAAAAGTACCGGCGGCTAATAATAAAGAGTTATTAATCTATAACGCTTTAGCAAAATTTAACTTTTAGCCGTCTAAATCCCAGCACGATTCGCTTGGCTCTGCAGGCCGCATTTTTGTTGGAGTTTGTTACCAACTCATGGCATTTAAGTTTCATTAATATTGTAAAGAACGTAAAAAACCAGCATAAATCGCCTTCGAAACGATAATAAATGGCTGATTATTTTATGTGCAGTTTTATACCGCTGCCTATAATTGGAATCGATTACCATTTATGGTGGTAATCTTATTTGCTGATATATATGCATTAATTCTCTCTAACACACTGCCGGCAACGGCGCATAAACTCCTTCCCGTAAGCGTACGGTTCGTTCTCCGTGGCTTCCTGGCAGGTTATGTCTATCTGTCTGATTGAAAACAATCAGCTAATGAGTGGAATCGAACCAATGCAATCTACTAAAAAGGCAATTGAAATTACTGAATCCAGCCTTGCGGCTGCGAGCTCCGCTTACAATGCAGTAGATGATTTGCTGCATTATCATGAGCGAGGCAACGGGATTCAGGTTAATGGCAAGGACTCATTTTCTACCGAGCAAGCCGGGCTGTTTATTACCCGCGAGAACCAAACCTGGAACGGTTATAAAGTTTTTGGCCAACCGGTTAAATTAACGTTCTCTTTCCCGGATTATAAATTCTCTTCCACCAACGTCGCCGGCGATACCGGACTGAGCAAATTCAGCGCGGAACAGCAGCAGCAGGCTAAGCTGTCGCTGCAGTCCTGGTCTGACGTGGCCAATATCACCTTTACCGAAGTTGGTGCCGGCCAGAAGGCCAATATCACCTTCGGTAACTACAGCCAGGATCGTCCCGGCCATTATGACTACGATACCCAGGCTTACGCCTTCCTGCCGAACACCATTTATCAGGGCCAAAACCTGGGCGGGCAGACTTGGTACAACGTCAACCAGTCCAACGTGAAACATCCGGCCAGCGAAGACTACGGCCGCCAGACCTTTACCCACGAAATTGGCCATGCGTTGGGCTTGAGCCATCCGGGCGATTACAACGCCGGTGAAGGCAACCCGACCTACAGAGACGCCAGCTACGCCGAAGATACTCGTGAGTTCAGCCTGATGAGTTACTGGAGCGAAACCAACACCGGTGGCGACAACGGCGGGCACTACGCTGCGGCGCCACTGCTGGATGACATTTCCGCTATTCAGCATCTGTATGGTGCCAACCAGACCACCCGTACCGGCGATACCGTGTATGGCTTCAACTCAAATACCGGCCGTGACTTCCTCAGTACCACCAGCAATTCGCAAAAAGTGATCTTTGCGGCCTGGGATGCGGGCGGCAATGACACCTTCGATTTCTCCGGTTACACCGCTAACCAGCGTATTAATCTGAACGAGAAATCTTTCTCCGACGTGGGTGGGCTGAAAGGCAACGTGTCCATTGCCGCAGGTGTGACCATCGAGAACGCGATTGGCGGTTCAGGCAATGACGTGATCGTCGGCAATGCGGCCAACAACGTGCTGAAAGGTGGCGCGGGCAACGACGTGCTGTTCGGCGGTGGTGGGGCTGATGAGCTGTGGGGCGGTGCGGGCAAAGACACCTTTGTCTTCTCTGCGGTCAGCGATTCTGCGCCGGGTGCCTCCGACTGGATCAAGGACTTCCAGAAAGGTATCGATAAAATCGACCTGTCATTCTTCAATCAGGGCGCGCAGGGTGGCGATCAGATCCACTTCGTCGATCATTTCAGTGGCGCTGCGGGCGAAGCCTTGCTGTCTTACAATGCGTCGAATAACGTCAGCGATCTGGCCCTGAATATTGGCGGCCATCAGGCCCCGGACTTCCTGGTGAAGATCGTCGGCCAGGTTGACGTCGCCACTGACTTTATCGTTTAACAGTGCCGGTGCTAACGCCCGGCGCCGGTTGGCCGGGCGTTATACAGGAGACGATATGAAGGGCAGCTTAGCGCACGCCGCCTTAGTGGCAGGCGGCATGATGGTTACGGGGGCAGTTATGGCCAGCAGTTTGGTTCTTCCCAGCGCGCAATCATTGGCGGGGCAATGGCTGGTCGCCAATGCCGAACAACAATGTCAGATTGAGTTTTTGGCCGGTGAACAGAGTGAAATCAACGGCTACTCATTGGTTGATCGGCAGCACTGTTTGGAAAAGGTGTTAACCGCCGAGGTGGTCGGTTGGCGCCCTGCACCGGACGGCATCGCTTTGCTGCGGGCGGATGGCAGTACGCTGGCGTTCTTCTCGCGCGATGGCGATATTTACCGCAACCAGCTTGGCGCGGATGACGGACTGACGCTGAAAGCGCTGGTATAACAACAGCGGGTTCGGCAGTCGAACCCGCCCTGAGCAGCCTTACAGATACAGCGAACGTACGATCAGGAAATGGCCGGAGAAATAGCAGAAGGCCACCAGCGCATCCGCGGCGCGGAAGGTCCAGCGATAGCGGTTAACCAGCCACACCACGTTGGCCAGCAGCAGCAGTGAAGTGCCCGCCAGCAGCGAGAAACCGAAATCGGTGCTGCGCATAAAGTACTGCTCACCCGCCAGCCACACCATCAGCAGCGTCATCGCTACATAAGTGGCGATCGGCCAACGCATTTCTTCCAGTCGCGTCCAAATTGTTGCCAGTAACAGCACGCCGATAATCAGCAGCGCCAGCGGCAGCGGCCAAAACAGGCTGAAGGTCATCTGACTGGCGAAGCTCAGGGTATACAGCAAGTGCGACAGGAAAAAGGCACCGATGGCGTAAAGCACGCGTTCGCGCGGCAGCAGCAGCAAGGTGTCGGCGATTAAGGTTGCCAGCAGGCCGAGGACGATCAAATACCCTGCAGGCCCCAACACCGGCGCTTGCCAGGCCAGCAATAACAACAGCAGCAGAGTGATGGGCTTAAACACCCAGCGCTGCCAGCGAGGTCCACGGTAGGAGGCATCGACGAACAGCCAACCGGAAAAGAATACGGCAAGGAACGGCCAACTCATTATGTCTTCCTTATTCATTGTGGGAACCACAGCAACCGGTTCCAAATTGTTACCAGTGTCACTTCCTGTTTGCAGTGTAGGCAGCGCCTCTGCGATCGACAATGCTTTCTTGCTGATGAACTGTAACTTATTTGCAGAGTAAGAAAGGGAGCCGTGGTTTTTCTCGGGAAAATTTACTGACAATGGCTGCTCGACCGCCGTGAATCATTTTCTAAGAACAATAACTGCCCGATGCGAATGCTAATTAATTAGTAATTAATGCTGCGCGTGACAATAATAGCTAAGGATTAATCTTAGAGTCTCATTACTATTTAGCACGTTTGGTAACTGTATTTGCATTTTTGGCTGTTTTTTAAACCCGCCATCGGTCCTGTTTGATACATGATGTTTCTGGGGAGTTATGCAATTGGAAATAAGAAAATATCTGAATGAATCAGAAATAAAAAAAATGATAAAAAATATAAAGGGAGGACTAAACTCGGTCAGGGACAGCTGTATGATCACCATGTGCTTTGTTCACGGTTTGCGGGCCAGCGAGTTAAGCCGTATGACGCTGGACAATATAGAACTCGCCGAGCGGCGGGTTTTTATTTCGCGACTGAAAAATGGTCTGTCGGTTCAGCACCCATTACAACCGGATGAGACCCTGATGCTTAAACGCTGGCTGGATGACCGTAAAGACAGCCCGCATGCCGGCCAGCCCTGGTTGTTTTTGTCGCGCAAGGGCGGCCGGCTATCGCGCCAGCAAATCTACCGACTGATCCGCGATTACGGTAAAGCGGCCTGTCTCGAATTACCTGCCCATCCCCACATGTTGCGTCACGCCTGCGGTTATAGCCTGGCAAATAAAGGTATGGATACCCGGTTGATACAAGACTATCTCGGCCACCGGAATATTCAGCATACGGTACTCTATACCGCCAGCAATGCCCAACGATTCAAAAGAATTGAATTTTAACTTTCGGCCAGGGCTTAATTCGCGCGAAATGGTCACAGCGTGATAATTAAGCGATGGCTTTTTTCCTATTGGCCATTGATTTAATGTTTAAGGCCTATTCAGAGTGGACGAGGCAGTTTTTTTGGGGCCCGGCATGGTAGTGCTCGGCGGCGGCAAACAGTGCCACCTCATGGGGCACATTAAGTCGGCGCATAAGATTGTGTTTTTGGCCACTCACCGTTTTGACGCTTTTCCCCAGCAACTGCGCGGTCGCCGTGACGCTGCCGTTGCGCAGCAGGGCGGTCAACACTTGCTGTTCCGCTGCCGGTAAGGCAATCTGCGCGGTTGCATGCTGTGGGCCGTAAAGCAGCGCCCCCAGCGCATAGAGTTCGCCGTTATGTTGCAAACCGGCTTTGTCCATGGCCCGTTTTTTATGGCTGGAAATGGTGCGGATATCTCGGTTCATGCGGGCAGCCAGCTGCCAGGGGTGCATGCCGCCAAGCAATGTCAGCAACACCCGACTCTCTGTTAGCGTCAAAAGTGGCAGGCTCTGTGGCTGTTTGGTGGCCAGACCGGGGGCGATGTTCAGCACGCCTAACAGACGGTGCCAGGCTGGGGTGGAAAACGGTGCTTGCAGACTCAGTTCCAGGTCATGCCGGCAAGACTTCAGCACCACCAGTTGCCACAGCAGCGGTAGCCAGTTGACGCCGCCGGTATGGGGCAGGGGCTCTAGCCGCACGGCGCTTTCGGCGGCGGGCTGCAGTTTGAGAACAATGCTGGGCAGACTGTCCGCCGTGGCAATATTACGAAGCAGGTCCAGCTCCTTGGGAGCGGGGAAATAGCCGGTACGATTGTTAACGGTCAAACGCATATCATCTCTCCTGCAATCAAATGAAAAAATTGTGCCGGGGTTAAAAAAACCAGTAGAGCAGCAGCGCAAAAAGACACCAGAGCAGTGCACTGAGGGTAAGCATCAGGTTCCAGACAAGCCGCTCCAGGTGATACAAGGTTCTTTTGGTCAAGACAGGGTCATTCCCCCTTGGTTTGAAAAAGTCGGGGCCGGTTAGACGCAACGCTGTTCATGTCATTACGGCTTGGCCCCGGTGGGAAAAAGTTGTCTATAGGCAACCTCTCCAATGAGGGGGAGCGAAAAGGGCCGGTTATTACAGATGCAGTTCGCTCCACGGCCGCTGCAGCAGTTGTGCCCAGACGCTTTGCCTGTCTTCATTGCGAACCCTGGTACTCTTTGTTCGTAATGGCACAGGTTGGCTTACCGTGCGGATCCAGACCCGCAGTTCCTGGCGGTGCGATCGCGGATGGGTATAAACGTGTTGATCGCAGGTGATGCAAGGGCTGTGTACGATATAGCGCAGAATGTAACCCGCTTTACGGCGCGGTACGTTAAAGGCCTGCATGATGCGTTGGCGATTCAGATAGTGGTTTTGCAGCAACCCCCAGGTGGCCACAATGCGACATAACGGCTGTTCGGCCAGGTGCGCTACCGTATCCGGCAGGGTGATATTCTCGTCATGCTGAAGCTTCATAAACCCCCCTGTCTCCTTGTAGAATGAATAGTTGTTGGTGTGGCTTTGCCATGGATAAATTGTCTTGTGCCCGGTGCTTTCGATTAATGCTGAAACCCGTGATGGGTGACTTGAAAAAAACAAGAGTGAATCTGTCGCCACTATTGCGTATTTTCTTCACGAGCATGTATCCACCAGTATTTCCACCTTTGCTGTTTTAAAGGGAACTGGTGCAGAGATGCAGAATTTCATTTTGGTATATCAATTAAAGTTATTTTTTTATTTTCTCCTTTCATTTCAGTGTGATGCATTGGTTTTTTATCGTGCTGAAAATGCGACATTTTGGACCAAATTGTGACATTCAGATAATTAATCTGTTTTTAGGTATCCCCGCGGGCTAATGTTTTAGTTTTCGTGGGGTGCTGACGGATTTGTCAGTGTATGTATCTGAAAAAAAATGACGTTGCTTCGCTGTTTAATTGCGTTAATTTATTTAACAAAGGTTCGCTTCGGTGAGCCTTTTTTATTTTGTTTAGTGGGTTGTTGATATTGAAGGAAATAAAATTGTTGCGTGAAAGTGGGGGGTATTCTTATTGACTTGAAATCGTACAAAACTAAGATATGTAACACTTTGGTCCAAAATGACCTATTTTTCACCTCACTTTTTTTGCCATAATCCAATAAAGCGATTGGGATTACTGGCGGTATATATCACCGTATGTCGAATATTCCGGTGACCCAGATAATCCTGAATCAAACGGGTGTCGACGCCCGAATCCGCCAGCGCATAGCCACAGGCATGTCGCAGCATATGTGGGTGCGATGCCACCGTAATATTGGCGGCCTCGCCGTAGCGTTTAATCAAGTAATGCACGTGTTTACGCGTCAGTTGGCCGCCTTTTTGCGACAGGAATAACCACTCGCTGTCAGCATCGCGCCACTTGTTACGCAAATTCAGCCAGCACAACAAGTGCGGCAGCTCATCTGGCGCCAGGGGATGCACGGTCGAAAAACCGTTCTTCAGGCGGCGGATATAAATCACGTTATCGCGCAGATCGATATCAGATATTTTTAACTGACAGGCTTCGCTGGCGCGCAGCCCGTGGATAAAACACATCTGTATTAAACAACGGTCACGCTCCGGATGTTTTCCAATGTGCGTGGCAAGCAGGATGTCATTTATTTCACCGAGAGTGAGGTGTTTTCGAGTTTTCATTATTTTGGCTCCATATAGCCTCTCCGGCCCGATGCCGTATGAGGATCTTACTGGAGAGAAAATAGCCTGTTTCCATTTTTTTACGCATCTATTTTCTTTGCAAATAAATGGCGGCAGGTGATCTGACAGGAGGAGTAAAAACCACCATGCAGCAGGAAATAACCGCGATGGCCGCACCCACGATACTCACCCGCAAGGCCGCCCGTGCCGTTGCCATCAAAGCCGCCAGTTTGGAGCGGCGCATCATGCAACTTCGCGGTATAGCTTACGGCGTAGAAGACTGGTTGTGCGCTTTGCGCAAGGCCGCCGAGTTGTGGCGTTGCGTCAGTGAGACCCCTTGGTTGGCTGAAAATGAACGGCGCTATGCCCAGTTACGCCAGCGGCATTGTTCGCACCCGGCCACCCAATTGCTGGTACGTCAACGCTATCAGGCCGATAGCCAGCAACCCTGAATCCACTGCAGAGGACTAACTTATGTCTGCAACCTCCCTTCCACCGCGTTTGCGCGTGGTCGTGATGATGGCACCGGGGTTGATGCGCGAAGGCACCCTGCGGGTACTCGAACTGGCCCGCCAGGCAATCGCATCGTTAACCGTGGTCGACGATCTTTTGACTCTGCGACAGACGTTGTCGCAAGGCGGAGCGGATGTCATCCTCACCGGCCTCTCCGGGCATCGCGACAGGCTACGCGACTTTTTCCTGTTCTATTCCCACTATCTGCGCTTCAACATCGATACAACCTGGCTGCTGTACAGCGAACCCCTTACGCCGTTGCTAACCACCCTCAGCCCGTTGGCTCCCCATGAAGGGCCGCTGTGCCTGCCGCATGATCTGCAGCCACATCTGCTGCATGATTTGCTGCAGAAACGCCAGGCAATGAGCCACCTTGCCTTTATGAACAGCGACTCGTTTCCCCGGATGCCGGCAAATATTGTGCTCAGCTGGCCCGAGCTGCAGGTTCTCAGTCATTTTGTCTGTGGTGCACTGGAACATCTCACTACGCCGACGGGCGGATTCACGACGAAGACCCTGAGCGCCCATAAGCGCAGCGCGATGCGCAAACTGGGTGTGTGCTGCGATCAACAACTCCATGCGTTGCTGCATGGATCTCGGCTATGCCCAGCCAGGAGGAGCCCGGATGTGGTCGTCAGCCAGGGATAAACGTATCCGTCGCTACACCTGGCTGGCGATGTTGCTGGTTTGTGGCATTTTTTGGTGGGGGGTCATTTGGTGCGCGTTGAAATTTGCCGGTCTTTAATGGCCGGTGGGCGATGGCCTGGCCGACTGTTGAAACAATTTATCAACGGGTGCTTACCCCCTCAGGGCTATACGCTCGCCGTTGGGATGGCGGCGGCGTTGTTGGGAGGCGTATTGTTTTCCTCTCCGGCTGAGGCGAGCACGTGGGTGGGCCGCTCGCCGACTTCTTTTATTGGCAACTGCCGGAAGAACGCATTGCCGCAGATAGTGGCGCAGTGTCGCCATGATGCGAGCGCGCTCGATACATCGCCCGCACGTCACTCCGGACGTTATCTCCACGCGCTGAATGACCGGTTTGCTCAATGGGGGATCGGCCCAGCCACAGATGCCAGTGCTTCGTTGAACCGCCGCCAGCGTTGCGAGCTGTATCACTTCTGTAGTCTGTTGCATCAGCAGGTTGGCAGGTACCTGTTGGACCAGCTGTTTTTGCCACAGGGTGGAATGGCTGAAGTGGATTATCGTACGGTGGCCACTAAGGCTCCCTGTTTAAGGAGAAACAATAATGCGTCTAAAAGTGATGGTTATGGAGCCGGATCCCTGGTTTCGGCTCGGGGTGTTGTCGGTGCTTGCCTCGCTTCCGGCTCAGTTTGAAGTTTGCGGGGTCACTGACCGGCTGTCGGATTTGCAGGGTCTGGTGCAGAAACAGCCATTTGACCTGTTGCTGTCAGACACTCACGGTCAGGGTGAAAGCCTGGATAACTACTTTGTCTTTCGCAGGGAGTTTTGCAAGAGGCTCTCTCATGTGACCTGGCTGATGTGGAGCGACGGTTATGGCCCTTTCTTATCGGGCCTGTCTTCCAGGCTGAAACCGCCGGTTTGCCTGCAAAAAAAGCTGGGGCCGGCCGAGTTGAATTCGCTGCTGGTGCTGCGCCATCGGCTTGGGCATCAGCGTTTTTTGGCCGAATATCGGCGGACTCAGATGTGCGTCTGCTGTCACCTGACGCAAAAAGAGCTTTTGGTTATCAGTGCACTGGCGCATGGCGAACCGCAAAAGCAGCTGGCGCGGCGCTTGGGCCGCAGTGAAAAAACCATCAGCTCACACAAGGTCCAGGCCTTGCACAAGCTGGGTGCCAGTAGCGATCGGCGACTGTTTCATCATCAGGGGGAAAACCGCCTGCTGGACATTCTGCGCTATGCGGGCATCAACATTCCCCACGCCCCCTTGGGGGGGTACTCGGCGTAACTCAATCTAATGCCGATGATAAGCTGCGTAGTGAGGAGTGAACGCCGGTATGCGGGGCAACTGCGATGCCATTTCAGGAGGTGTGTTATGTTTACGCTGATTTCACCGCGTGGAGATGGGAAGTAAGATGAGTAAGCCACCGCTGTTTTTTATCGCTGTGATCGCGTTGATCGCCGTATTGGCGACGCACCGCTATTTCAATCAGCGCCGTATTGAAGCGGATAACGATCGTGCGCCGGTACGCAGTTTGCAGGTCACGGTGAGTGATAAACGTGAGTTTCCGGTCGCCAAGACCCGGGCACCGCAGCGTGAGCCGCTGGTCAATGAACCGATGCATTATGAGGTGGTGTTTAGCCCGCAGCGCGGTGGCGAGGAGATCCGGCTGCGGTTGAAGCCGTGGCAGTATAATCCGATTGAAAAAGGCGCACAGGGCACGTTGAGCATGCAGGGCACGCGGTTTGTCTCATTTACTGCCCAGCCGTAGGGCACCGGATCCGGTGCCCATGTGGGGTTATTTTCTTTTGATTGGCGGCTGTTTTTTCTGCCAGGCCAGCAGTTCGAAGACGCCAAAGATGAAGATCTTGGCTTCTTGCCAGTAGCTTATCGGCTGATCTTTCGGTTGCGTGGACTTCAACAGAACCAACTGCAGCCCGTGCATCACCACCATAAAGAACAGCGCCACGTCGATGAAATATTTCAGCGGCTTGGGAAAGGGGTGAAACAGGTTGGAGAGCAGAAAGCCCCACACGCACAGCATCAGCAGGCGACCCAGATTAATCAGCATTTTCGGTTTTCTCTTGCGAACGGATATAAAGACGATAAGCCACCTGACCGGCGACTTTTTCACGGTGTAATTGCCAGTTGGCCGGGACATCAGCGGCGGCGCTTTCGGCTTCGGCCTCTACATAGATCCAGGCCTCATCGGCCAGCCAGCCCTGCTGCTCCAGCAGCGTGACGGTTTCAGCCAGCAAGCCTTTGCGAAAAGGCGGATCGAGAAACACCACGTCAAACGGCTGAGCGGGGGTCGCCAGCCAGCTCAGCGCGTTGGTATTGACCACCTTGCCATTGCCCTGCAGCAGGGCCAGATTTTTTTCCAGTTGCTGCGCCACCGGGCGTTCAAACTCCAACAGCGTGACGCTGCCGGCATAGCGCGACAGCGCTTCCAGGCCGAGTGCGCCGCTACCGGCGAAGCAGTCCAGGCAGCGTGCGCCCTGGATCACCGGCGCCAGCCAGTTGAACAGGGTTTCCCGAACGCGATCGGTGGTCGGACGCAGCCCGGGGCTGTTGGGTACCGGCAGTTTTCGCCCGCGCCATTGGCCACCGATAATGCGGATCTGCCCGGCCGCAGCCTGAGGCGGTTTTTTTGCCGATGCCCGTGGCGATAGTCTTGTCATAGGTTTGCTTTGATTGTTTTCTGGCGGTGAGGCCGAATGAGTTGGCGATAAGTTGCCTCTATTCTACCGGTGAGAGGCGCTGGGGGAAACGGTAAAACTTTGTTGCCTGATTTCACAGTGGAAAGCATGCCGGATGCGTGTTGCTGAACGAGGGAAAGTGATAGACTCGGCGAATTATTGTCAGCATAAGCAAGCCTTCGGTACGGAGTAGAGTCATAACATGGCAAAAGATAAGAAACGCGGGTTTTTCTCCTGGCTGGGCTTCGGCCAGAAGGAAGAAGAGCAACAGCAACCTGAGACGCCGGTAGAAGCGGCGGAAAATCAGGCCGTGGAGACCCCGGCTGAACCGGTCGCTCCCAAGCTGGATGACCAGCTCCCCGCGCAGGAATCTGAACCTGCCGCTTCCGTAGAGACGCCTGGGGAGTGGGACGGCAGTCTGACCGGCGAACATATTGCAGAAAGCGTGCCGGCGATCGTCGAACACACTGCCGCGGCAGAAAAGCTGGCGGAAGAGATTGTCACCCTTACTGAACAGGTGGCGGCAGAACAGCAACAGCCGGCAGCGGAAGAGATTGCCGTGCCTGTGGCCGTGGTTCAGCCTGAACCCGAACTTGTCATCGAGCCTAAGCCAGAAACGACCGCGGTATCAGAACCCGAAGTGGTTACGCCAGAGCCGATTATTGCGCCAGAACCGGAAGTGGTTGAACCGGAACCGGTGATGGTGCCCGAACTGGAAGTAATTGAGCCAGAGCCAGAGCCAGAGCCATTGTCGGCCAGCGTGGCGCTGGAACCGATTATTGTCGCGCCGGCCATTATCGAAGAAGAAGAAAAAGAATCCGAGCTGCTGGCCCCTGCGGTCACTCAGGAGCAGGAACGTCCGACCAAAGAAGGCTTCTTTGCCCGGCTGAAACGTAGCCTGGTGAAAACCAAGCAAAATTTGGGATCCGGTTTTGTCGGCTTGTTCCGCGGCAAGAAAATTGACGACGAACTGTTTGAAGAGCTGGAAGAACAGCTGCTGATTGCCGACGTCGGCGTGGAAACCACGCGTAAAATCATTACCTCTCTGACTCAGCATGCCAGCCGCAAGCAGTTGAAAGACGCCGATGCGTTATACGGCAAGCTGAAGGAGGAAATGTCCGAAATTCTGGCTAAAGTTGATCAGCCGCTGGATGTTGGCGGTAAAAACCCGTATGTCATTCTGATGGTTGGGGTGAACGGCGTGGGTAAAACCACCACCATCGGTAAGCTGGCTCGCCAGTTCCAGGCGGAAGGCAAATCGGTGATGCTGGCGGCGGGGGACACCTTCCGTGCCGCGGCGGTAGAGCAACTGCAGGTGTGGGGCGAGCGCAACCGTATTCCGGTGGTGGCGCAGCATACCGGCGCGGATTCCGCCTCGGTGATTTACGATGCGGTCCAGGCCGCCAAGGCCCGCGGCATCGACGTGCTGCTGGCCGATACGGCAGGGCGTTTGCAGAACAAAGCGCACCTGATGGAAGAGCTGAAGAAGATTGTCCGCGTCATGAAAAAACTGGACGACCAGGCCCCCCATGAGGTTATGCTGACTCTTGACGCCAGCACCGGACAGAATGCTGTCAGCCAGGCGAAATTATTTAATGAAGCCGTGGGCTTAACCGGTATCACACTGACTAAACTGGACGGTACCGCCAAGGGCGGGGTGATCTTCGCCATTGCCGATCAGTTCGGTATCCCGATTCGCTATATCGGCGTTGGGGAAGGCATCGAAGATTTGCGGCCGTTTAAGGCTGACGATTTTATTGAGGCACTTTTTGCCCGAGAGGATTAATACGGATGATTCGCTTTGAACAGGTCAGTAAAGCTTATCTGGGCGGACGGCAGGCCCTGCAGGGGGTGGATTTCCATCTGCGCCCGGCAGAGATGGCGTTTCTGACCGGCCATTCCGGCGCGGGGAAGAGTACCCTGCTGAAACTGATTTGTGGTATCGAACGGCCAAGCGCCGGCCATATTTGGTTTGGCGGCCATGACATCAGCCGGTTGAAAAACCGCGAGGTGCCGTTCCTGCGTCGTCAGATCGGCATGATTTTCCAGGATCACCATCTGCTGCTGGATCGCACGGTGTATGACAACGTGGCAATGCCACTGATTATTGCCGGCGCCAGCACCGAAGACATCCGTCGCCGCGTTTCCGCTGCGTTGGACAAGGTCGGGCTGCTGGATAAGGCGAAGAACTTCCCGATTCAGCTTTCCGGCGGTGAGCAGCAGCGTGTGGGTATCGCCCGCGCGGTGGTGAACAAGCCGGCGGTACTGCTGGCGGATGAGCCTACCGGTAACCTGGACGATGCGTTGTCGGAAGGCATTCTGCGCTTGTTCGAAGAGTTTAACCGCGTGGGTGTCACCGTGTTGATGGCCACCCACGATACCGGGCTGATCGCTCGTCGCAATTACCGCATTCTGCGCCTGAGCCAGGGCCGCATGGCTGGAGGAGCGCATCATGGCGAATAATGCAAAAACCGCCAAGAGTAAAGCGCTGCGTGGCGGCTGGCGGGAACAATGGCGCTACGCCTGGATGAACGCCGTCAAGGATATGCTGCGCCAGCCACTGGCGACGCTGCTGACGGTGATGGTCATCGCCATCTCCCTGACGCTGCCAAGCGTGTGTTATATCGTTTGGAAAAACGTCAGCACCGCGGCGACGCAATGGTACCCTACGCCGCAGTTAACGGTGTACCTGGATAAATCCCTGGATGACGACGCGGCGGTGAAAGTGCTCGACGCCATCAAAGCAGAAGCTGGCGTTGAGAAAGTGAATTACCTGTCGCGTGAAGAGGCCCGGGGCGAATTCCGCAACTGGTCCGGCTTTGGCGGCGCGCTGGATATGTTGGAAGAGAACCCGTTACCGGCGGTCGCTATCATCACGCCGAAAATGAGCTTCCAAAGTTCCGACACCCTCAATACCCTGCGCGATCGCGTCGCGGCGGTGCAGGGGGTGGATGAAGTGCGGATGGACGACAGCTGGTTTGCTCGTCTGGCTGCACTGACCGGGCTGGTGGGGCAAGTGGCTGCAATGATCGGCGTGCTGATGGTGGTGGCGGTGTTCCTGGTGATCGGCAACAGCGTACGTCTGAGCATCTTCAGCCGTCGCGATACCATCAACGTGATGAAGCTGATTGGCGCCACCGACGGTTTCATCCTGCGGCCGTTCCTGAACGGCGGTGCGATGCTGGGCTTCTTTGGCGCATTGCTGTCGTTGGTGTTGTCCGGGGCGATGGTGTGGAGACTGGAGTCGGTGGTCACCGGCGTGGCCAAGGTGTTCGGCACCACCTTTACCCTGCACGGCCTGGGTTGGGATGAGGCGTTACTGCTGCTGATTGTTTCCGCGATGATCGGCTGGATCGCCGCCTGGCTGGCGACGGTGCAACATTTACGCCGATTTACACCACAATAAAGATTTTTTGGTATACTCTTCTCCTGCTGCTCCGAGCGTGTTGCGGGAGAAGAGCTACCGGCACTAACTTAAGCACCATCCAGTCTCTTCTTAGCGCACAAATTCCCTATCGGCCTGAATATTCGTCACGTATTGTCATGGACAATGCGATCGAAAAACTGTGAACTAATAGGGCGGAACGCGGTCAAAATCTGCAGCAAAATGTTATGGTGCCCGGCGTGTGGACCGCTTTTGCAATAGCAACTGCCGTAGAATCAATCATTTCCCCGCCGTGACAATCACCTGCATGACCTGTTTTTTCAAGAGAGGGTTTGAATGACCAAAGAAATGCAAACTTTAGCTTTAGTGCCCCAGGGCAGTTTGGAAGCCTATATCCGGGCTGCCAACACCTATCCGATGCTGACGGCAGAGGAAGAGCGGGAGCTGGCTGAACGGCTGCATTATCAGGGCGATCTGGAAGCCGCTAAGCAGCTCATCCTGTCTCACCTGCGCTTTGTCGCTCATATTGCCCGTAATTACTCCGGTTACGGCCTGCCTCAGGCAGACCTGATCCAGGAAGGTAATATTGGCCTGATGAAAGCTGTTCGCCGCTTCAACCCAGAGGTTGGTGTGCGTCTGGTTTCCTTTGCGGTGCATTGGATCAAGGCAGAAATTCACGAGTACGTACTGCGCAACTGGCGTATCGTCAAAGTGGCTACCACCAAAGCACAGCGCAAGCTGTTCTTTAACCTGCGTAAAACCAAGCAGCGTCTGGGCTGGTTCAATCAGGATGAGGTGGAATTGGTTGCTCGCGAGTTGGGTGTGACCAGCAAGGATGTCCGCGAGATGGAATCCCGCATGGCGGCGCAGGACATGACGTTCGATCCTACGCCGGACGACGAAGCCCGTGATGGCCAGTCTATGGCGCCGGTGCTGTATCTGCAGGATAAAAGCTCGGACTTCGCCGAAGGCATCGAGGAAGATAACTGGGAAAGCAACGCCGCAGACAAACTGGCCTATGCGCTGGAAGGTCTGGACGAGCGTAGCCAGCATATCATTCGCGCCCGTTGGTTGGATGACGACAATAAATCCACGTTGCAAGAGCTGGCCGATCAGTACGGTGTTTCCGCTGAGCGTGTGCGCCAGCTAGAAAAGAACGCCATGAAGAAACTGAAAATGGCGATCGAAGCCTAATTCCGCATAAGCGTTAAAAAGCCCGGCTAGCCGGGCTTTTTTGTGCCTGAAATTCGGCGTTACGGCGCGATCGCCGCAAAATCGGGTGCCGGACAGTCATAACCAAACTTGTTGGCCCAGGCATAGCGCGTCCCGTTATTGATATAGCGCTGATACAGCGCCCGGCCGGTTTTCGCGTCACGTTTAATCACCCAACCGGCGGCATTACACAACACGGCGGCATAGGCCTGGCTTTTTGGCGGCAGTAAGTCGGCGGCCTGCTGCGCCAGATCAACCGCCTGCCAGCGGTAGTGCAGGAAGCGATTATCCTGTGGCGGTAACGCCGCTTTGGCCCGTGCTGCCTCGGCACTGCTGATCCAGCTCTTATGCTTGAGCTCGCGCGTATCAAAGGCATCCCCCAGATAGGAATAACCGGCGTCATAAATTGCATAGTCCGGCGTCATCTCATAACCCGTGAACACCAATCCCTGGCTGCGCAGCAGCGTGGCAGCCTGATAGTAGGCTTTGGCCCGCGCCAGCTTGTCTGCGGATTTATCCTGCGCCGTTTTCAGCGTATCGGCGTACTGTTGGGCAACCTGACGATAGTTCGGGATATCAAAGTAGGCCATTGCTTCTTGAGGGCGTCCGGCGCGCATCAGCCGCCGCGCCAGCAGCTCGCGCAGTTGCACCTCCGGCGTAAGCGGCTGGCCGTTGTAGTCGTCGGGATTGACCGGTTTCAATGGCGTAGCTGGGGCTGGCACATGCTTATCAACAAAGCCTTTCAGTTCATCGATGGTCAGCACGCGTTCGGCCACGTCGGCGACGTCCGCCCAGTAAATATCTTTGCCGCGATAGAGGAAGTCCATTGCCTGCAGATAGTCGCCGCGATCCAGGGCCAGAATAGCCTGCTCCCCAGCCACCCGGCATTCGGGCACGATGGTTTCTGGCGTAAAGTCCGCATTACGCTGTTCGCCCCAGCTTTCATTGGAGGGGAATGCGGCCGCCGCTTTGGCGTAGTCTGCGGTGGCGGCTTTAACATCCCCGTCGCGCAGCGCCATTTTGGCGCGTAACCACCAGGCCAGGCCACTGTCGCCAGCGTGTTTCAGCAGGCTGGCCGCCATCGGGTATTGTCCTGCTCGGTAGGCCAGCGCCGCCAGCCGGTCGCTGCCGCTGAAACCGCTTTTCACCGAGGCGTCCAGCAGCGTCAGGATTTGGCTGATGATTTGTGCAGAGCGAGTGCCGGTGCCGTCCGTATCGGTCATTTGCAGATTACTGCTGCGGGCAAACAGCTCAATGGTGACCAGTTGTTGGATCAGCGGATCGGCGATTGTCTGCTTCAGAGCATCGAAGTGATCCGGATTGACCAGGTAACTGGAGACGTACTGCAGCGACAGTGCCCCATTTTGGTCACCCTGTGCCGCCTGTTGAGCATATAACTTCGCTGCCTGGGTGACGTTGCCGAGCCAGAAATGAATGCGGGCCTGCTGCCCAAGGCTGCTTAGTGCCAGTTGATCTGGATCGGCCGTACCGCCTTTCACTTTATCAATCACCTGCTGGAAGGCCGCTAACGCCTGCTCGAGCTGGGGCTTCGCGGGATGTTCGACTGCGATGCTCGAGCCGTCACCTTCGTTTTCCGGCGTGCCGTAATCGCCCATCAACAACCGACCGAGTGAATACTGCGCCCTTAGCCCCCAGTCACCTTGATCTGCGGCAGGTAGCGCCAGAACCTGTTGGAAGTACTCGCTGGCGCGCGGGTCTTTACCGGCGAAGGCCACTGCACCCAGTTGGTAAAGGCGGGCCGCGTCAGACAGCCCCTGGCTATTGACCGCATCGGCCTCTTCAACGGTTTTTGCCGCACGCATTTTCTCGATGATGATAGTTTCCGGCGACAGCGGCATCGGTTTCGGTGGCATCGCCGGTGGCGGTGCTTTCCACAACGGCAGCTGTTTATCCACTGCGACCAGACGCCCGGCTTCAAAGGCAAAGTTGCCTTCCGGCATATACAGCAGCGTGCCGTTGCGATCGACCAGTAAACGGTTAGGGAAATCCGGCCCGCAGGCGTAGCCATTAAGTGGCATCGCCAGCGCCGAGCCGATCAGGGCAGCCAGTGGAAGAGTTCGGCCGCGCAGAGTCCGTGTAGCGCGTGCATTACGGTGTGACAAGGGTGCCTCCTGGCGTTAGTTGTTGGCAGCGGATCCAGCCCAACGGCCGGGACTGCCCGGCGCGCAGCTGGTCACTGCGGGTAAGCACAAAGCGTAGTCGTTGAGGCTCGCTTTCCAGCCGGTAGTTGCCTGCCGCGTCCGCCGCCAGGCACTCACCGGCGGTGATGACGATTTCATGCGGCAGCGGTGCATCCACCGGCCCGTTGTTTTGAATTATCAGATCATTCAGCCCATTTTGCAGCGCCTGAGGGCTAAATTTTACCTGCCAGCTGACGTCGAGCGGTTGCTTTTCTATTACCGCCCTCAGCGTAGCCAGTGACCAGGCGCGGCGATCGTCCGCCAGTGGCAAACGGAACCAGATCAGGCCCAGCAGGTGTGGTGTGGTCCGTGTGTTCAACTGGCGCAGAAAATCGGCCACCTGCTGCGGCGCGACCGTCAGCTCGCGCGAGGTACCCGCCACGCGCACGGAGGCTTCGCTTTCCACCTGCGCGCCTTGCGTATCGAACCCCACCAAACCCATGCCATAGGCAGGCAGCGCCACCCGGAAAGGTCTTGGCGTGATTTGTGCGTACTGTTTTACCCACCGCAGTGCCAGCGGGGCAGCAAACAGGCCTTGTTCGGGCGACAGTACGGCATGCACCTGCAGCACGGAGCTGTCTGCCTGTTGCAAGACACCGGGCAGCGCAGCTGAGCCGATCCAGGCCGGCAATGCGGTAATGCCCAGTTGCAGTGAGGAGGGCAATTGCTGACGCAACTGCTGCAGGAAATGCTGATAGGCGGGCAGGCGCGCGGTAGCTGCGTCATGATCGATTTCAACGCCGATCACCTCCAGCCCGGCGGTTTGCCAGCGTTGCACCTGTTTTAGCAAACGTTGGCGAATCGCGACTTCATCCAGTTGCGTCAACTGCCCATCCAGACGGGCCACCAGCCACAGCGGGCGGCCATCTTGTTTCAGTAAGGGGAGATTGACCGGGATTTCCCGCCAGCCCTCACGCGGGTGCACTTGTAAACCCAGCACCCGCAGTGTAGGGAATAGATCGCGGCTTTGCGCCAGTGCGGCAACATGCTGCGGCGTCCAAACGCGTTGCCAGACGTAGACCTGATTATCCCAGGTCGGCTGTATCCGCAGCGCCTGCTGGCGGCCGCCGAACCAGGCGATTAACGCCAGCACCAGCACCAACAGTGCGAGGAACCTGCGCTTCATCGTTGCCAGAGTTCGCCTTGCTGAGTGAAACCGCAGGCGCGCATAAAGTTATCCACCTCGCCCCGCTCGCGTGGGGTCAGACCGGCGGTCGAAAGCTGCCAATGCGTTATCTGCGGTAACTGACGCTGCACGTCCTGCACCAGATACAATCCTACGCCGCGACGGCGCGTGACTTCACGCACCAGCAAATCCTGCAGTTGGGCACGTTCACCGTCCAGCTCGAGTTTCACCGCACCCAGCAGCCGCTCATTGAAGCGTGCGGCGAACAGCGCTTTATTGCCGTTCAACCCGCTTTGCCACTGTTCCGGCTGCTGATGCGGCCAGATTTTGCCAAGGTCGATAAGGTCTTGCTGGGACAGCGTGGTTAATCGCTCAATAGTCAGTTTCATGCAGGATTTCCGAACGGCTAATCGATGCCGACAGTGTAATAGATCTTGCACAGAGCGTTGTGTAAGTTTTTCTGTACGATTACTGCGCAAAATGTTTTTTGCAGGACGCATTTTCCGAGTAAATATGTAGTTAATCGATCGAGAACCAGCATAACGCGCTGTGCCTGATGCAAAACAGCGCAGATTTAATCCGGATTTTATGCTGTTTACACCGCTTGTTTCTGATTGTGTAAGTTGATTTGCAGCAGAAAATTCCTGTTTAATGGCATGAAAAATAAAGTCTTATTAGAAAATATTGCCACAAAAACACCTAAATCATTATTACTTATGAATAAAAGCAGTAAATAAGGGTTGGGTGTCGGCAAACACAACAGGTACGTTCACAACGACAGATGGGGATTTGCGGATGAAATTAACAAAAGGTAAGGCGCTGTTGGCGGGTTGTATCGCGATGGCTATCGGGCATGCGGCAATGGCGAAAGACATCAAGGTGGCGATCGTCGGGGCGATGTCCGGCCCGGTGGCGCAGTATGGCGATATGGAATTCACCGGCGCTCGTCAGGCGATTGCCGATATCAACGCCAAGGGCGGTATCAAGGGCGACAAACTGGTCGGCGTGGAATATGACGACGCCTGCGATCCAAAACAGGCGGTAGCCGTCGCCAACAAGGTGATCAATGACGGTATCCGCTATGTGATTGGCCACCTGTGCTCATCCTCGACGCAGCCGGCTTCCGACATTTATGAAGATGAAGGCGTAATCATGATCACCCCGGCGGCCACTAACGCCGATCTGACCACCCGTGGTTACAAAATGATCATGCGTACCACCGGCCTGGATTCCGATCAGGGGCCAACGGCGGCGAAATACATCCTCAGCGAGATCAAACCCAAGCGCATTGCCGTGGTTCACGACAAGCAGCAGTATGGCGAAGGCCTGGCGCGCTCGGTGCGCGACAGCCTGAAAAAGCAGGGCACCGACGTGGTGATGTTTGAAGGTATCACCGCCGGCGATAAAGATTTCTCCACCCTGGTGGCGCGCCTGAAGAAAGAAAACGTCGATTTCGTTTACTTTGGCGGTTACTACCCGGAAATGGGCCAGATCCTGCGTCAGGCTAAACAGGCCGGTTTGACCACCCGCTTTATGGGGCCGGAAGGCGTGGGCAACTCCTCACTGTCCAATATCGCCGGTGCCGCCTCTGAAGGCATGCTGGTGACCCTGCCTAAGCGTTACGATCAGGTGCCGGCCAACAAACCGGTGGTGGATGCGCTCAAAGCCAAAAAGTTGGATCCAACCGGGCCGTTCGTCTGGACCACTTACGCAGCGTTGCAATCTCTGACTGCCGGGATGGAGCGCAGCGGCAGCCAGGAACCGGCCGACATCGTCAAGGATCTGAAAACCGGCAAGCCGGTGGACACCGTGATGGGGCCGTTGAGCTGGGATGACAAAGGCGATCTTAAAGGCTTCGAGTTCGGGGTGTTCGAATGGCATGCCGATGGCACTTCAACGCCGATTAAATAAGCCATAATAATTAGGGTAGGGCGCAGCTAGCTGCGCCCGCAGGCCGGCTTGCCGGCCCGCACCCCTTTACCTGAATTTCTCACCGCGTTCAGGTTTGCTATAAAAGCGCAGCCAAGGGTTAGAGTATGTCTGAGCAGGTTCTCTATTTTCTGCAGCAAATGTTCAACGGCGTCACGTTGGGCAGTACCTATGCATTGATCGCCATCGGTTACACCATGGTCTACGGCATCATCGGCATGATCAACTTCGCCCACGGCGAGGTATACATGATCGGCAGCTATGTCTCCTTTATTGTTATCGCCGCCCTGATGATGATCGGCATCGACGTCGGTTGGCTGCTGATTGGCGCGGCTTTCCTGGTATCGATCGTGATCGCCAGCGCTTACGGCTGGAGCATCGAGCGGGTGGCCTACAAGCCGGTACGCAACTCCAAACGCCTGATCGCGCTGATTTCCGCCATAGGGATGTCGATATTCCTGCAAAACTACGTCAGCCTGACCCAGGGCTCGCGCGACCTGGCGTTGCCAAGCCTGGTCACCGGGCAATGGGTGCTGGGGGAAAGCAACGGCTTTGCTGCCACCATCAGCACCATGCAGCTGATTATCTGGGTAGTCACTTTCCTGGCGATGCTGGCGTTGACGATGTTTATTCGTTATTCACGTATGGGCCGCGCCTGCCGCGCCTGTGCGGAGGATTTGAAGATGGCCAGCCTGCTGGGCATCAATACCGACCGGGTTATCTCGCTGACCTTTGTGATCGGTGCGGTGATGGCGGCGGTCGCCGGCGTACTGCTCGGGCAATTCTACGGAGTGATTAACCCCTATATCGGCTTTATGGCCGGTATGAAGGCCTTCACCGCGGCAGTGTTGGGCGGCATCGGCAGCATCCCCGGCGCGATGATTGGCGGCCTGGTATTGGGGGTGGCAGAGGCGCTGACTTCGGCTTACCTGAGTGCCGAATATAAAGACGTAGTGTCGTTCGCGCTGCTGATTGTGGTGCTGCTGATCATGCCAACCGGCATCCTTGGGCGTCCGGAGGTTGAGAAGGTATGAAACTCAATTTGCTCAACGCGCTGATCGCCACCCTGGTGCTGTTTGTGATGGCTTCATTCCTGATGGGCATGCAGCTGAGCCTGGACGGTACCAAACTGGTGGTGCACGGCGCAGCGGAAGTGCGCTGGATGTGGATCGGCATCGGCTGCGTCATCGTGTTTTTCTTCCAACTGCTGCGCCCGCTGATGCAGCACGGGCTGAAAAAAATCTCAGGCCCGGCGTGGGTATTACCGAGCTTCGATGGCACGACCGCTCGGCAGAAGCTGTTGGCCGCAGCGATCATTATCGCCGCGGTTGCCTGGCCATTTCTGGTCTCACGCGGCTCGGTGGATATCGCCACGCTGACGTTGATCTACGTGATGTTGGGCCTCGGCCTGAACGTGGTGGTGGGGCTGTCCGGTTTGCTGGTATTGGGCTACGGCGGTTTCTATGCGATTGGCGCTTACACTTACGCACTGCTGAACCATTATTACGGCCTGGGTTTCTGGGAGAGCCTGCCGCTGGCGGGTATGGTCACCGCCCTCTTCGGTTTTCTGCTCGGGTTCCCGGTGCTGCGCCTGCGCGGCGATTATCTGGCGATTGTCACGCTGGGGTTCGGTGAGATCGTGCGCATCCTGTTGTTGAACAATACCGAGATCACCGGCGGCCCGAACGGCATCAGCCAGATCCCGAAACCGACCTTTTTCGGCCTGGAGTTCAACCGCAGCGCGCGTGACGGCGGCTGGGATACCTTCCATAACTTCTTTGGCCTGAAATATGATCCGAGCGATCGCATTGTCTTTTTGTACCTGGTGGCGTTGTTGCTGGTGGTGCTGACGCTGTTTGTGATCAACCGCCTGCTGCGCATGCCGCTGGGCCGTGCCTGGGAAGCCTTGCGCGAAGATGAAATCGCCTGCCGTTCGCTGGGGCTTAATCCGACCAGAATCAAACTGACCGCTTTTACCATCAGCGCCGCCTTCGCCGGTTTTGCTGGCACGCTGTTCGCTGCGCGCCAGGGCTTCGTCAGCCCGGAATCCTTCACCTTTGTCGAGTCGGCCTTCGTGTTGGCGATCGTGGTCTTGGGCGGCATGGGATCGCAGTTCGCGGTGATCCTGGCGGCGATCCTGCTGGTGGTGTCGCGCGAACTGATGCGTGATCTGAACGAATACAGCATGCTGTTGCTGGGTGCCTTAATGGTATTGATGATGATTTGGCGGCCGCAGGGGCTGTTGCCGATGAAGCGGCCACAGCTAAAACTGAAGGCGGCGGATATCCAGGCAGGCAAGGGGGAGCAAGCATGAGCATGCAACCTTTGTTGAAGGTCGAAGGGCTGTCGATGCGCTTCGGTGGCCTGCTGGCGGTCAATAACGTGGCGCTGACGCTGAACGAGGGCGAGATTGTTTCGCTGATCGGCCCGAACGGTGCCGGAAAAACCACGGTGTTTAACTGCCTGACCGGCTTTTACCGTCCGACCAGCGGCACCATCAAACTGCGCGAGCGCCATCTGGAAGGGTTGCCCGGCCAGGCCATCGCCCGGATGGGCGTGGTGCGGACTTTCCAGCACGTACGGCTGTTTCGCGAGATGACGGTGATCGAAAACCTGTTGGTCGCACAGCATCAGCATCTGAAAAGCGGCGTGTTCGCCGGGCTGCTGAAAACGCCGGCCTTCCGCCGTGCCGAAGCCGATGCGCTGGAGCGTGCCTCGGTTTGGCTGCAACGGGTGGGCCTGTTGGAGATGGCGAACCGTTCGGCGGGTAATCTGGCTTACGGCCAGCAACGGCGGCTGGAGATTGCGCGCTGCATGGTCACCCGGCCGGAATTACTGATGCTGGACGAGCCGGCGGCGGGCCTGAACCCAAAGGAAACCGACGAGCTGGATCACCTGATCGTCGAATTGCGCAATCAGCATAAGGTGTCGGTGCTGCTGATCGAGCACGACATGAAACTGGTGATGGGCATCTCCGATCGTATCTACGTGGTGAACCAGGGCACGCCGTTGGCGCAGGGCACCCCGGCAGAAATCCGTAACAACCCGGACGTGATCCGGGCCTATCTGGGCGAATAATTTATGTTGTCATTTAATCAGGTATCCGCCCATTACGGCAAAATCCAGGCGCTGCATCAGGTTAGCCTGAACATAAAGCAGGGCGAGATTGTCACTCTGATCGGCGCTAACGGCGCCGGCAAAACCACGCTGCTCGGCACGCTGTGCGGTGAACCCCGCGCCAGCGAAGGCAGCATCACCTTTCTCGATCAGGACATTACCCAGTGGCAGACGTCGCGCATCATGCGCGAAGCGGTGGCTATCGTGCCGGAAGGCCGGCGGGTATTCTCGCGCATGACGGTGGAAGAGAACCTGGCGATGGGCGGTTTCTTTGCCGACCGTCACCAATATCAACAGCGCATCGAAAGGGTGTTTGGCCTGTTTCCGCGCCTGCTGGAACGCCGTACGCAGCGCTCGGGCACCATGTCCGGCGGTGAGCAACAGATGTTGGCGATAGGCCGTGCACTGATGAGCCAGCCGAAGCTGCTGCTGCTCGACGAGCCCTCTCTGGGGCTGGCGCCGATCATCATTCAGCAGATTTTTGACATCATTCAGCAGCTGCGTGAAGAGGGCATGACCATCTTCCTGGTCGAACAAAACGCCAATCAGGCGCTGAAACTGGCAGATCGCGGTTATGTACTGGAAAACGGGCGCGTGGTGTTGGAAGATACGGGGGCCGAATTGTTAGCAAGCGAAGCAGTTAGGTCGGCGTATCTGGGCGGTTGAAATACCCGTCGAAGCGGTAGGGGGCGAATATCTTCGCCCCGAGCGACTCGGGCGCAGCGTATCGGACCCCTACAACATTTTTAACGATTACGAGAAGAATAAGAAATGAACACAGAAGGGTTACTCGCGCAGCGCATCGTAAAAGTAAAAAGCTCGGCAATCCGTGAATTGCTCAAGCACAGTAAGATGGAAAACGTCATTTCGCTGGCGGGCGGCATCCCCTCTGATGCCCTGTTTGATTTCGAAGGGCTGAGCATCGCCACTCATCAGGCGATCACCGAACAGCCGAAAAGCGCTTTTCAGTACGGTCTTACCGAAGGCAGCCCGGTGCTGCGTGAACGCATCTGCGAGCTGTGTGCCGAACGCGGCGTCACCGCCACCGCCGATGAAGTGATGGTCACGGCCGGCTCCCAGCAGGCGCTGGATCTGGTGATGCGCGCCATTGTGAACCCGGGCGACGTGTTCGTGGTGGAACGTCCGACCTACCTGGCGGCGTTGCAGACGCTGGAACTGGCGGAAGCCAATATCATGTCGGTATCGTCCGACAGCGATGGCATGGTGGTCGAAGAACTGGCCGAGCTGTTGAAAACGCAGCGCATCAAGGGCGTGTATGTGGTGCCGAACTTCGGCAACCCAAGCGGCATTACCCTGAGCGCCCCGCGTCGCGAACTGTTGGTCAAGCTGGCGGCCGAGCACAATTTCCTGATCATCGAGGATGATCCGTACGGCGAACTGCGTTTTACCGACGAGCGTAACGCGACGCTGCACCAGGTTTCGCAGCAGGTGCTGGGCCATACCGATAACATTATCTATACCTCGACCTTCTCCAAGATCCTGGCTCCGGGGTTGCGTCTGGGCTGGGCTATCCTGCCGCCGTTTTTGCTGCATAAAGTGGCAATCATCAAGCAGGCGGCGGATCTGCATGCCAGCGCATTGTCGCAGAGCATCGTAGAGTGTTACCTGGGGCTGGATCGCCTGCCGGCGCAGATCGAAAAGATCCGCGCGGCTTACAAACAAAAGGGTGAGATCCTGGCCGGGCTGGTGGAAAAAGAGCTGGGTGACCATATCAGCTTCGATATGCCGAAAGGCGGCATGTTCCTGTGGGCGCGTTTCCGTCAGCCGTTCAACGCCACCGAATGGCTGAAAACCACCCTGCAGCAGGGCGTGGTGTTTGTGCCGGGAGAATACTTCTTCTCAGACAATCCGGACCGTTCTACCTTCCGCCTGTCGTTCGCCACCGCCACTGAACAGCAAATGCAGGAAGCGGTTGCCCGCCTGCGCCGTTCACTGTGATCTTCACGGCGGCGGGGATCTTTCCCCGTCGCCGACATCAAACCGCAATCTGCACTTCACTCTTCCGTCATATGGCTGTCATCTAACGGTTATTTTTCTGTCATCCGAGCATGGCATGTTAGCTTCCGAACAAAAAACTGATTCTTTTCGCTCACGCGCTTATTGCCCCAATAGATTTCACGTAGCAGCAAGGCGGTGACCGCCAGAATCCTCAGGAGTTTACATATAGGTAAATGACTGAGGTGATGGCGGGAAACCAACACGGCTGCGGCGTGAAAGATGCAGGGGATACACCAGCTTTTTCAGGAGTTAGGCATGCTCACCTACGCTATTCGCAAAACCACGCTGTGCGTCGCGTTGACCCTGGCGGTCAGCACTCAGGCACTGGCGGCGACCGAGATCCCGTTCTGGCATTCGATGGAGGGCGAACTGGGTAAAGAAGTGGACTCCCTGGCGGACCGCTTTAACCAGTCGCACACCGACGTCAAAATTGTTCCGGTTTATAAAGGCAACTACGAACAGAGCCTGGCGGCGGGCATCGCGGCTTACCGCTCCGGTAAAGCGCCGGCGATCCTGCAGGTGTATGAAGTGGGTACCGCCACCATGATGGCCAGCAAGGCGATCAAGCCGGTGTACGAAGTGTTTAAAGACGCGGGCATCAGCTTTGACGAATCGGTATTCGTGCCTACGGTGTCCGGTTACTACACCGACAACAAAAGCGGGCACCTGCTGTCGCAGCCGTTCAACAGCTCCACCCCGGTGCTGTATTACAACAAAGATGCCTTCAAGAAAGCCGGCTTGAACCCAGACCAGCCGCCAAAAACCTGGCAGGAGCTGGCGGCGGACACCGCCAAACTGCGTGAAGCCGGCATGAAATGCGGCTATGCCAGCGGCTGGCAGGGTTGGATCCAACTGGAGAACTTCAGTGCCTGGCACGGTGTGCCATTCGCCACGGAGAACAATGGTTTTGGTGGCGCGAGCGCCAAGCTGGAGTTCAACAAGCCGTTGCAGGTCAAGCATATCCAACTGCTGGAAGAGATGAACAAAAAAGGTGACTTCACCTATTTCGGCCGTAAAGACGAATCCACCGAGAAGTTCTACAGCGGTGACTGTGCGATTACCACCGCTTCATCCGGCTCGCTGGCGGACATCAAGCATTACGCCAAATTCAACTATGGCGTGGGCATGATGCCGTATGATGCCGATGCCAAAAATGCACCGCAGAACGCCATTATCGGTGGCGCCAGCCTGTGGGTGATGAACGGTAAAGATGCCGCCACCTATAAAGGCGTAGCCGAGTTCCTGCAGTATCTGGCACAGCCGGAAATCGCCGCCGAGTGGCACCAGAAGACCGGTTATCTGCCGATCACCACGGCAGCGTACGACCTGACCAAACAACAGGGGTTCTATGACAAGAACCCAGGGGCGGACGTGGCGACGCGTCAAATGCTGAACAAGCCGCCATTGCCGTTCACCAAGGGGCTGCGTTTAGGCAATATGCCGCAGATTCGCACCGTCGTGGATGAAGAGCTGGAGGGCGTGTGGACCGGTAAGAAAACGCCACAGCAGGCATTGGATGCCGCCGTACAGCGCGGTGATGTGTTGCTGCGTCGCTTCGAGTCTCAGACTAAGTAATAGCAGCTACTGCGCTTTGCCATTCTGGGATTGGGCAGTGCTCGCTCTCCTCATGGACTTTATGTCCACTCCGGGAGCTGTGCGCTGTCCGCACCCAGACTGGCTTTGCTCGCGACGCCCTGCTTCGAGTCACCCGTTTTTTGTCTTCATGAGTCCCTAATGATGAGTTCACATCGTCCCGGTTTCGGCTGCAGTTGGCTGCCCTATGTTTTAGTGCTGCCACAGTTGCTGATTACCGCAATATTCTTTCTGTGGCCCGCCGGTGAGGCGCTGTGGTATTCGGTGCAAAGCCTCGACCCGTTTGGCCTGTCCAGCCAGTTTGTCGGGCTGGACAACTTTACCCAACTGTTCCACGACCCTTACTATCTGGACTCGTTTTACACCACGCTGATTTTCAGTTTCCTGGTGGCGGGTATCGGGCTGGTCGTGTCGCTGTTCTTCGCCGCGTTAGTGGATTACGTGCTGCGCGGCAGCCGGATCTACCAGACGCTGATGATCCTGCCTTACGCCGTGGCGCCCGCAGTGGCGGCAGTGCTGTGGATTTTCCTGTTCAACCCCGGCCTGGGGCTGATTACCCATTTCCTCAACGGACTGGGCTACAGCTGGAACCACGCGCAAAACAGCGGGCAGGCGATGTTCCTGGTGGTGTTGGCCTCGGTATGGCAGCAAATCAGCTATAACTTCCTGTTTTTCCTGGCTGCGCTACAGTCAATTCCTCGCTCTCTGGTTGAGGCGGCGGCCATTGACGGTGCCGGCCCGGTACGGCGTTTCTTCAATCTGGTGCTGCCGTTAATCACGCCGGTGAGCTTCTTCCTGCTGGTGGTGAATCTGGTGTACGCCTTCTTCGATACCTTCCCGGTGATCGATGCCGCGACCGGCGGCGGACCGGTACAGTCCACCACCACGCTGATCTACAAGATTTACCGTGAAGGCTTTGCCGGTCTGGATCTGTCCAGCTCCGCGGCACAGTCGGTGATCCTGATGTTGCTGGTGATTGGCCTGACGGTGATCCAGTTCCGTTTTGTCGAACGTAAGGTGCGTTACCAATGATTGAGAACCGACGCGGGCTGGACATTTTCAGCCACGTAATGCTGATTATCGGCGTGCTGGTGGTGCTGTTCCCGCTGTACGTGGCCTTTGTGGCGGCTACGCTGGACGACAAACAGGTGTTTCAGGTGCCGATGACCCTGATCCCCGGCGGTCATCTGTGGGAAAACATCAGCAATATTTGGCAGGGTGGCGTGGGCAACCTTAAGGTGCCGTTTTCGCTGCTGCTGCTGAACAGCGTGGTGATGGCGCTGGCCATCACCTTCGGCAAGATTGTGGTGTCGGTGTTGTCCGCCTATGCCATCGTTTATTTCCGTTTCCCGCTGCGCAGCCTGTTCTTCTGGCTGATATTCCTCACCCTGATGTTGCCGGTTGAGGTGCGTATTTTCCCGACGGTGGAGGTTATCTCCAACCTCAACCTGCTGGACAGCTACACCGGCCTGACGTTGCCGCTGATGGCGTCGGCGACCGCCACCTTCCTGCTGCGCCAGTTCTTTATGACGTTACCGGACGAACTGCTGGAAGCGGCGCGGATTGACGGCGCCGGCCCGATGCGTTTTTTCTGGGATATCGTGCTGCCGCTGTCGAAGACCAATCTGGCGGCGCTGTTTGTTATCACCTTTATCTACGGCTGGAACCAGTACCTGTGGCCGATTCTGATCACCAGCGATGCCTCGATGGGCACCGCAGTGGCGGGCATCAAGAGCATGATCTCCACCTCTGGCGCGCCGACCCAGTGGAATCAGGTGATGGCGGCGATGATTCTGACTTTAATTCCACCGCTGACGGTGGTTCTTCTGATGCAGCGCTGGTTTGTACGCGGCCTGGTTGATAGCGAAAAGTAACGAGAGAAATTTTCACATGGCAGGTTTAAAACTACAGGCAGTCACCAAGTCTTACGACGGTAAAACGCCGGTGATCAAGCAAATTGACCTCGACGTGGCGGACGGCGAATTTATCGTGATGGTCGGCCCGTCCGGCTGCGGTAAATCGACGCTGTTGCGCATGGTGGCCGGGCTGGAACGCACCACCAGCGGCGATATTTATATCGACAGTCAACGCGTAACGGATATGGAGCCGAAGGATCGCGGTATCGCGATGGTGTTCCAGAACTATGCGCTGTATCCGCACATGAGCGTATACGACAACATGGCCTATGGCCTGAAAATTCGCGGCTTTGGCAAACAGCATATTCAACAGCGGGTGGAGGAAGCCGCGCGTATTTTAGAGCTGGAGCCGCTGTTGCAACGCAAGCCGCGCGAGCTTTCCGGCGGCCAACGTCAACGGGTGGCGATGGGGCGCGCTATCGTGCGCGAGCCGGCGGTATTCCTGTTTGATGAACCGCTGTCGAATCTGGATGCCAAGCTGCGCGTCCAAATGCGCCTGGAACTGCAACAACTGCATCGCCGGCTGAAAACCACCAGCCTGTATGTGACCCACGATCAGGTGGAGGCGATGACGTTGGCACAGCGGGTGATCGTCATGAACAAAGGCGTGGCAGAGCAAATTGGCACCCCCAGTGAGGTCTATCAGCGCCCGGCGTCGCTGTTCGTCGCCAGCTTTATCGGTTCGCCGGCGATGAACCTGTTGCCCGGCACGTTGAGCGCCGACGGCAGCCAACTGCAACTGGCAGAGGGGATGACGCTGAATTTACCGCAACCCAAGGCGCAGTGGGGCGGCCGCCGGTTGACGCTTGGCATCCGCCCGGAACATCTTCAACTGACCACCTCCGAGCAAGGGGGCGTGCCCCTGGCGCTGCAAACGCTGGAGTTATTGGGCGCAGATAACCTGGCGCATGGGCAGTGGGGCGGTCACGGCGTGATTGCGCGTTTGTCGCATGAAACTATGCCGACGGCGGGCAGCACGCTATATTTGCAGTTGCCTGCACAGGCGCTGCACTTTTTTGATACCGATAGCGGATTACGGATGGAATCATGACCACAGCCTGGCCTTACCCCCACATTGTCGCCCACCGCGGCGGCGGTTCTCTGGCACCGGAAAATACCCTGGCGGCGATCGATGTCGGCGCACGGCACGGTCATAAAATGATTGAGTTCGACGCCAAGCTGGCGCAGGACGGGCAAATATTTCTGTTGCACGACGATACCCTGGATCGCACCAGCAACGGCTGGGGCGTGGCGGGTGAGCTGCCGTGGGACAAGCTGGTACAGCTGGATGCCGGCAACTGGTATAACTCCGCTTACAAGGGCGAACGTTTACCGCTGTTGGCCGAAGTGGCGGAGCGTTGCCAGCAGCACGGCATGATGGCGAACATTGAAATCAAGCCTACCACCGGCAGCGATGATGAAACCGGTCGTGTCGTGGCGCTAGCCGCACGTTTGCTGTGGCAGGGACAGACCGATCCGCTGCTCTCTTCTTTCTCGATTGAGGCGCTTGAGGCGGCGCAGCGTACGGTGCCGGAACTCCCGCGCGGCCTGTTGCTGGATCAGTGGGACGACAACTGGCAGGCGCTGACCGAACGATTGGGCTGCGTTTCGTTGCACATCAACCATAAAGAACTGACGGCCGAACGGGTGTCGGCGCTGAAAGCCGCAGGGCTGCGCATCCTGGTTTATACCGTTAACCAGCCGGCGCGTGCGCGCTTGTTGTTGAACTGGGGCGTTGACTGCATTTGCACTGACCGGATAGATTTGATCGGCCCGGACTTTCCCAACGCGTGATCCCGTTGCCACGGACGCAGTTTGCTGCGTCCGTGAGAAAGCCGTCGGCGCCTGTTGAATTTTGCGACGTCAGTCCTTTGCCGCCGCGCTAACGGAAGGGATGTGATGTCTGTTTTTATGGGTTCTTTATGGCATCAAATAGCGCTGTCTTTGCCGCTATTTGTGCTGATCGTGTTGGGATATGGGCTTATCCGCTGGGGTAAATGGCCAGCGACCATCACCGACGGTTTAACGCGTTTTGTCTTCTCTTTGGCTCTCCCCGCCATGTTGTTCCGCATGATGTGCGACTTTTCGCAGCGTCCAGCGGTAGATGCCCGCCTGTTGATCGCCTTTTTCGGCAGTTGCCTGATTGTGTTCGTGATCGGTCGCATCACCGCGCGTCGGGTGTTTAAACTGGATGGAGTGGCGGGATCGGTTTTCGCGTTGGGTGGAATTTTCTCCAATAACGTGATGCTGGGCCTGCCCATCGCCAGCGTCATGCTCGGCGAGGCGGCAATCCCATCGGTGGCCTTGGTGTTGGTGTTTAACGGCCTGATCCTCTGGACGCTGGTGACTATCTCCATCGAATGGGCGCGCAATGGTTCGCCGACGCTGCAGGGCTTTATCAAAACGGCGCGTAGCGTGCTGACCAATCCGCTGATTATCGGCATTCTTTCCGGCACGCTGTTCAGCCTGAGCGGCTTGCCGCTGCCGACGTTTGTCGACCAGCCGGTCAGCATGCTTGGTCAGGTTGCCGCACCGCTGTCGCTGGTGGTGCTGGGTATGGGGCTGGCGGAGTATCGCATCAGCGAAGGCTGGCGCCTCAGCAGCGGCATCTGTTTCCTCAAGCTGATTGTTCAACCGCTGATCATCTGGCTACTGGCCTGGATGATGGACCTGCCGCCGATGGAAACCCGGGTGGTGGTGTTGCTGGGTTCGATGGCGGTCGGGGTCAATGTTTACCTGATGTCACGCCAGTTCAACGTATTGACCGGGCCTGCCGCCACCAGCCTGGTGATGTCTACCGTGCTGGCAGCAGTGACTACGCCATTGATCCTGACCATCATGGGCGTGCAGGGCTAGCCGGCAGCGGTGCCTGGGGGACTGCAGGTGCTGTGCGGTTAAATGGGCTGCGCGGCTGGTTGCCGTTGGGTAACAACTTCCCACCGTTTGGCGCCGTTTGCTGCAGTTGCTGCTGGTTATTATCGAACTGTCGCTGTTGTTGCAGGCGGCGCTGATCCAGCTGCTGATTATTCAACATACGCTGTTGTTGCGTCTGCTGAGTGCGTTGGTTGAGAAACTGCTGTTGCGAGCTGAGCTCGGTGACGCCGTTGGCCGCGGTGGCCAATCCGGACAGCAGCAACAGGCCATAGAGCAGATGATAACTTTTCATGATGTTCTCCTCGTCTTTTATTAAGCCTAACCCAGCGGTGCAAATTTGCTGAAAGTTTGTATTTTGCTCAGATGTAAACCTTCTTTTCGCTACACCCCTTTCTGCCTTCCGTTACAATCGCCCTTTCTGAATCTTTAGGGTGAACCCATCGTGCTGCTTCTGGTGATTACTACCATCCTGTGGGCATTTTCTTTCAGCCTGATTGGCGAATACCTGGCGGGCCAGGTCGACAGCTGGTTCTCGGTGCTGATGCGCATCGGCCTGGCGGCGGCGGTGTTCCTGCCTTTCCTGCGCTGGCGCAACATCAAGCCAAAAGTGATCCTGTTGTACATGCTGGTGGGCGCTTGCCAGCTAGGCATCATGTATCTGTTCAGCTTCCGCGCGTACATGTACCTGACGGTGCCGGAATTCCTGCTGTTTACCGTGCTGACGCCGCTGTACGTTACGCTGATTTATGACTTGATCAGTGGACAGCGCCTGCGCTGGGGTTATGTGTTCAGTGCGCTATTGGCGGTGCTGGGCGCTGCGATTATTCGATATCATCAATTGAGCGAGCATTTTTGGTGGGGGCTGTTGCTGGTGCAGGCGGCGAACATCAGCTTTGCCATCGGCATGGTCGGTTACAAACGGTTGATGGAAGTGCATCCGCTGCCGCAACACACCGCATTTTCCTGGTTCTATCTGGGGGCCTTGGTCGTGGCGGTGGTCGCCTGGTGCCTGTGGGGCAATCCGCAGCAGCTGCCAACCACTAACCTGCAGTGGGGCATTCTGGTCTGGCTGGGCGTAGTGGCTTCCGGGCTGGGTTATTTCATGTGGAACTACGGCGCAACGCAGGTGGATGCCGGTACTTTGGGCATCATGAATAACATGCATGTGCCGGCCGGGCTGTTGGTTAATCTGGCCATCTGGCAGCAACAGCCGCATTGGCCAAGTTTCATTATCGGCGGGGCGGTGATTGTCGCTTCGCTGTGGGTGCATCGCCGTTGGGTGGCACCTAAAATAGTCAGCAAATAAACGGGCAGCCCAAGCGCGAGCTGCCCTGATATTCAGGGTTGCGAAGCCAGCGGTTTGACGCTGGCGACACCGGCGCTTGGGCGTGCAGCATCACGCACGAAGGGCAGATGATTGCAGGCGTGCTGGCGTGCCGAGCGGATAAAGGCTTCGGTGACAGCCTGGCGCTGTTCACCGTCGCGTACCGCGGCATAAAGACGGCTCCACAGGCCATCCCCCAGGGTTTTGGTCACCACTAACCCCTGGCGTTCAAAACTTTCCACCACCCAGTGCGGCAACGCCGCGATCCCCATCCGTGCCGATACCATCTGGATCAGCAACAGGGTGTTATCCACGTTTTTCAGCGCCGGGCTGATGCCTGCGGGATGCAGGAAATGGCGCCAGATATCCAGTCTCTGACGCTGTACCGGGTAAATCATCAGCGTTTCGTCAATCAAATCTTCAGGCTCGATGTGCAGCTTGCTGGCCAATGGATGATCCGGCGCCAGCACCAGTCGCACTTCGAAATCAAACATCGGTGAATAGTGCAAACCGCTGCGCGGCAGAATGTCGGAGGTCAGCACCAGATCCAGTTCACCCTGTTGCAGCGCCGGCTGTGGATCAAAGGTGACACCGGATTTAAAGTCCATCGCCACCTGCGGCCAACTCTGACGGAAATTATCCAGCGCCGGTGTCAGCCATTGAATGCAGCTGTGGCATTCAATGGCGATACGCAGCGTGGCCTGATGAGGTTCGTGGCACGCCTGCAGCGCCTGCTGGATTTGTGGCAGCACCTGCTCTGCCAGCTGCAACAGGATCTCACCCTGCGCGGTAAAGCGCAGCGGCTGGCTTTTACGAACGAACAGCTTGAAGCCCAGACGCTGCTCCAGATCGCTGAACTGATGCGACAGAGCAGACTGTGTCTGATGGAGTTGGGCCGCGGCGGCCGCCAGCGAGCCGGTATTGCGCAGCGCCTGCAGCGTCCGTAAGTGTTTCAGTTCGATCATGAGAGTCCTTCACAGTGACAGTGAATAAATTGCGCTTGTGGTTAATACAGTACCTGCGGATTATGGATGTGTAAACATCTGGACGGCTAAATGGGGAATATGACGATGGCAATTTTAAATCACACACTGGGTTTTCCTCGCGTTGGGCTAAGACGTGAACTGAAAAAAGCTCAGGAAAGCTACTGGGCTGGCAACTCAACGCAGGAAGAACTGTTGGCGGTTGGCCGCGAGCTGCGTGCTCGCCATTGGCAACAACAGCAGCAGGCCGGGGTGGATTTGGTGCCGGTCGGCGATTTCGCTTGGTACGACCATGTATTGACCACCAGCCTGCTGCTGGGCAACGTGCCGGCACGTCATCAGAATGCGGATGGCTCAATCGATCTGGACACGCTATTCCGCATCGGCCGTGGTCGCGCACCCACCGGAAAACCGGCAGCGGCGGCAGAAATGACCAAATGGTTTAACACCAACTACCACTACATGGTGCCTGAATTCCACAAAGGCCAGCAGTTCAAACTGGGATGGACCCAACTGCTGGAAGAAGTGGACGAAGCGCTGGCTCTGGGCCACAAAATCAAGCCGGTGTTGCTGGGGCCGGTGACCTATCTGTGGCTGGGTAAAGTGAAAGGCGAGGCGTTTGACCGTTTGTCGCTGCTGAAAGACATCCTGCCGGTTTACCAGCAGGTGCTGGCTGAATTGGCGCAGCGCGGCGTGGAGTGGGTACAAATTGACGAGCCAGCACTGGTGCTGGAATTGCCGCAGGAATGGCTGAACGCCTTCAAGCCGGCTTACGAAGCGCTGCAAGGTCAGGTAAAACTGCTGCTGACCACCTACTTCGACAGCGTGGGTCACAACCTCGACACCGTCCGCGAGCTACCGGTTCAGGGGCTGCACGTTGATCTGGTTGCCGGTCATGACGATATCGACGCATTGAACAAGGCGCTGCCAACAGAGTGGCTGCTGTCTCTGGGCGTCATCAATGGTCGCAACGTCTGGCGTGCGGATCTGAGCAGTTGGTTTGAACGCCTGCAGCCGTTGGTCGGCAGCCGCCCACTGTGGATCGGCACTTCCTGTTCACTGCTGCACAGCCCTATCGATCTGAGCGTGGAAACTCGCCTGGACGAAGAGGTGAAAAGCTGGTTCGCCTTTGCTTTGCAAAAATGCGCCGAAGTGGCCCTGTTGAGCGCGGCGCTGAACGCACCGAGCGCAGAAAAGCAGGCCGAACTGGACGCCTATAGCGCACCAATCCGCGCTCGTCGTCAGTCCAGCCGCGTACATAATGCGCAGGTAGGGCAACGTCTGGCGGCGATTACCGCACAGGACAGCGAACGTCAGCGCCCTTACGCCGAGCGTGCTCAGGCACAGCGTGAGCGCTTTAACCTGCCGGCCTGGCCGACCACCACGATAGGGTCTTTCCCGCAAACCTCGGAAATCCGCGGCCTGCGCCTGGACTTCAAGCAGGGGCGTTTGGACGGCAATAATTACCGCACCAGCATTAGCGAACACATCAAACAGGCGATCGTTGAACAAGAGCGCCTGGGGCTGGACGTGTTGGTGCACGGCGAAGCCGAGCGTAACGACATGGTGGAATACTTCGGTGAAAACCTGGACGGCTTCGTATTCACTCAAAACGGCTGGGTACAGAGCTACGGTTCCCGTTGCGTAAAACCGCCGGTGATCATCGGCGATATCAGTCGCCCTGAAGCCATCACCGTCGAGTGGGCGAAGTATGCTCAGTCGCTGACCGACAAGCCGGTAAAAGGCATGCTGACCGGTCCGGTCACCATCCTCTGCTGGTCGTTCCCGCGTGAAGACGTGACCCGCGAAGTGATCGCCAAACAGATCGCCCTGGCGCTGCGCGACGAAGTGGAAGATCTGGAAAAAGCCGGTATCGGCATCATCCAGATTGACGAGCCTGCACTGCGCGAAGGTTTGCCGCTGCGTCGATCCGACTGGGCGGCTTACCTGAACTGGGCGGTGGAGGCTTTCAAACTGAACGCCGCTGTCGCGCAAGATGACACGCAGATCCACACTCACATGTGTTATTGCGAGTTCAACGACATCATGGACTCCATCGCGGCGCTGGACGCCGACGTGATCACCATCGAAACCTCGCGTTCCGATATGGATCTGCTGGAAGCCTTCAAAGAGTTTGAGTACCCGAATGAAATTGGACCGGGCGTGTATGACATCCACTCGCCGAACGTGCCAAGCGTGGAATGGATCGAAGCGCTGCTACGCAAAGCTGCGCAGAACATCCCGGCAGAGCGCCTGTGGGTGAACCCGGATTGCGGCCTGAAAACCCGTGGCTGGCCGGAAACCCGTCAGTCGCTGACCAACATGGTGCTGGCCGCACAGCGCCTGCGTGAGCAGCAGGTCTGATAGCGACATTTGGGTGTAGATTATTCTGGGCGCTTCGGCGCCCTTTTTCATATCGCAAATGACTGCCGATCAGGCAGCCTTAAGACGAGAGGCTATTTAACGCCTGGCACTCCGTGCTGCGCGAACCAAGCCAGCATACGTTGCCAGCCATCCTCTGCCGCTTCGGCGTTGTAGCTGGGCCGGTAGTCGGCATTGAAGGCATGGCCGGCCTCGGGATACACCACGATCTCGGCATTGGCGTTGGCCGCGCGGATCGCCTGACGCATGCTTTCCACCGTCTCCAGCGGGATGCTGCTGTCCTGGCCGCCGTAAAGTCCCAGCACCGGTGCCGTCAGCTGTGTCGCAACGTCGACCGGGTGTTTTGGCGAATTCAGCGTTTTTTCACCCACCAACCTACCGTACCAGGCCACCGCAGCCTTTAACTGCGGGTTGTGCGCGGCATAGAGCCAGCTAATACGCCCGCCCCAGCAGAAACCGGTAATCGCCAGCTTGCCGGCATCGCCGCCGTGGCGCGTTGCCCAATGGGCAGCATGATCCAGATCCGCCAGCACCTGACGATCCGGCACCTTGCTCACCAGATTCTGGAACAGTTCACTGATATCGGTGTATTCCCGGGCATCCCCTTGACGGAAGTACAGTTCCGGCGCTATCGCCAGATAACCCTGCTTCGCCAGACGACGGCACACATCCTGAATATGTTCATGTACGCCAAATATCTCCTGTACCACCAGAACGACCGGGAAGGGGCCGCTGTGGTCCGCCGGTTTGGCGATATAGGCAGGTAGGTTGTCACCCTGAGAAGGAATGGTGGTTTCCCCGGTATGAATGCCCTGCTCGTCGGTGAGGATGGTAGAAGCCGCCAGGGGGGTTACGGCCGGGGTGAATCCCCCCTGGGCCTGTTTTAATGTCATCACATGATCGGTTTTCATTGCGGTCTCCGTGCAATCAATAGAGAAAAGCGCTGCGATTAACTATAGGAAAGATTACCCGTTATTGGCATCGAGTGGAGCATTTTCAGTCAAGTCTGTAAAAAACGATTAAATATCCGGCTTTACCGCGTTTTTATTGTCTTTTTATCATGCTATTACGCAAGTTGACCTGCATTAGTACCATAAGGTGCGTTAGTTCCGCTTATTCGGGCTAAGTCCCCGACAAACCAAAGCTATTTTTCTGTGACTGCATAGGGGATTTATTGGCAAACCGCCTTGATAAACTCCGAGTAGCAGGGGAAACCGGCGGGGCGATTTGTCGACTAGACTGGTGGCTATTGGGGCCAACAGGCGGGCCTTCTTGCTAATTTTTGTGACTTTAGTCACAAGAGTTATGTAGATTGCATTCTGTTTCTTTGTCTGTAGTGATTGCCGTCACGAAATTGCGTGGCGATTTTCAGTAGAGTACTTTTTTGTTCCTCCCAATAAACATGATCTATGAGGAGTCTCGTATGTCTCAATCTGACGTTTTCCATCTCGGCCTGACCAAAAACGATTTACAAGGGGCCCAGCTTGCCATCGTTCCTGGCGATCCGCAGCGCGTAGAGAAAATTGCCAAGCTGATGGAAAATCCGGTGCACCTGGCTTCCCATCGTGAATTCACCTCCTGGCGTGCAGAGCTGGACGGCAAGGCAGTGATCGTCTGTTCCACCGGTATCGGCGGTCCTTCGACGTCTATCGCGGTTGAAGAGCTGGCACAGCTGGGTATTCGTACCTTCCTGCGAATCGGCACCACCGGTGCGATCCAGTCAGACATCAATGTAGGTGACGTGCTGGTCACCACCGCGGCGGTTCGTCTGGACGGTGCCAGCCTGCACTTCGCGCCGATGGAGTTCCCGGCGGTGGCCGACTTCGCCTGTACTACCGCACTGGTCGAAGCTGCCAAGGCAGCAGGCGCGACCACGCACATCGGCGTAACCGCGTCTTCCGACACCTTCTATCCAGGCCAGGAACGTTACGATACCTTCTCCGGGCGCGTCGTTAGCCGTTTCAAAGGTTCGATGGAAGAATGGCAATCGATGGGCGTGATGAACTATGAAATGGAATCCGCCACGCTGCTGACCATGTGTGCCAGCCAGGGCCTGCGTGCCGGTATGGTTGCCGGTGTGATCGTTAACCGTACCCAGCAGGAAATTCCGAACGCGGAAACCATGAAAAACACCGAGAGCAAAGCGGTGCAGATCGTGGTTGATGCGGCGCGTCGCCTGCTGTAATCCCTCCGCAATTCAACGGGCCGCCACGCGGTCCGTTTTTCCATTCAGCCGTAATCTGTTACGGTTATCATCATCAGCGCCATCTTAACTGGCCACCTCTTTGACCCGTTGAGCCCGGTTTTACCTTGGCTCTCAGGTTGCGTTTTATCAGACAATAAACACGAGGACGTCTATGACCGCCCAGATCCTGCTTCATCCTTCATTGGCACCGCTTGATGGCGGCATTAACTTTCGCGATCTCGGTGGTAACAGCGTTGCTGATGGCCGTCGCATCAAGCGAGGATTACTGTTCCGTTCCGGGTCGCTGGAGCGCCTGACGGAAAACGACTGCGCCTTCCTGGCCGGCGTGCCGGTGCGATCGGTACTGGATTACCGCGATCCCGATGAAGTGCAGGCCAAGCCCGATATCCTGTGGCAGGGCGCGGATTACCATCATTTTCCTGCCAACCCGTTGAGCAATGAGGTTAATGCCAACCTGGAAAAACTGACCAGCGAAACGCTGGCCGGTTTTGATGCGCGGGCGTTTATGCTGGAGTTATATCGCCGACTGCCGTTCGGCAATCCGGCCTACCAACAGTTGACTCAGTTGCTGAGCCATACCGATAACGGTGCTATCGTCCAGCACTGTGCAGTCGGTAAGGATCGCACGGGGGTCGGATCGGCGTTGGTATTGTTCGCACTGGGTGCCGATGAGGCGACGGTGGTGGAAGATTACCTGCTGACAGAAACCACGTTGGCGACCTTCCGTGAACAAATGTTGGATCAACTGTCGATTCGTTTAAGTGACTCGGCATTGGGGCAGTTTGCCTATGTGCTTAGCGCCCGAGAAGAGTTCCTGATGACTGCCCTGGGTTGCATCCGTGACCAATACGGTTCTACCGACCGTTGGCTGGAGGCGGAATACGGGCTGGGGCAAAGCCAGCGAGCAGCGCTACAGGCGTTCTACCTCGAGTAAACCGCGTGGATGTTTAGCCGGGGTTTAACCGACGCCAGCTGGCATTGCGTATCCTTGGGGCAGTAAATCCCGCATCAGGAGCCCGTATTGAGCCTCAATGACATTATCCACTGGATCAGCGAGACCGTGCGTCAGCACGAAGGCTGGGCCATCCCGATTATCTTCTTCCTGGCGTTTGGCGAATCGCTGGCGTTCCTGTCGCTGCTGTTGCCGGCCACGGTGATCTTGCTGGCGCTGGGTGCGCTGATTGGCGAAAGCGGCATTGCCTTTTGGCCTATCTGGGCCGCCGCCGCTGCGGGCGCTTTCTTTGGTGACTGGCTTTCTTACTGGATTGGCTACCACTATCAAGATCGCGTGGCGCACATGTGGCCGCTATCGCGTAATCCGCAGCTGCTGACGCGCGGCCATGCGTTTTTTGAGCGCTGGGGCGTGCTGGGCATTTTCATTGGCCGCTTCTTTGGTCCGTTGCGGGCCGTGGTCCCGCTGGTTGGTGGCATTTGCGGTATGCCCCAGCGTTATTTTCAGGTGGCGAATATTACTTCGGCGATGATCTGGGCGTTCGGCATTCTCGCGCCGGGGGCGTTTGGCATCAAGTGGTTAAGCCAGTGGTTTGGCTAATCTTTGCCTGACTTGCGCAGCGGTTCGCAATAATGCGCCGTTGGGACGAAATCAGGCTGGACATCCATACAGCATCCCCTTAACGTGACGGGCAGCGGGCGGATAAAACGCCGGAACGGTCAGGTGTAACAGGAGGCAGGGTGGATACCAGTTTGGTTTACGGTATAGGCGGGGTGACGGTAGGCCTGCTGTTGGGCTGGTTAATCGCCAGCCTGAGGGTGCAGCAGTCCCATGCGCAGCATGAAACCGAGCTGCGGCTGCTGGAACAATCGCTGCAACAGGCGCAGCAGGAAACGGCAGCCCGGCAAGAGACGCTCCTGCGCAATGAACAGCAAATGCGGCAGAACGATATGGAGCTGCGCAATTTGCACAGCCAGCTGGCTGCAGGGCACGAAAAGCTTCAGCAGCTTAATCACTGGCGCAACGAGTGCGAATTGTTGAACCAGGAACTGCGTGCCCAGCGTGAAGTGAACAGCGCCCAGGAAGCCGAGCTGCGTGAGGTGACCATCCGTCTGGAGGAAACCCGCATGGCGGCGGAAGAGAAGCAGCGCCTGTTGATCAATAGCGAGCAGCGTCTCACCACCCAGTTTGAAAATTTGGCCAACCGCATTTTTGAACACAGCGGTCGCAAGGTGGATGAGCAAAATAAGCAAAGTCTGGATCGTCTGCTGTTGCCGTTGCGTGAGCAACTGGACGGTTTTCGCCGCCAGGTGCAGGACAGTTTTGGCCAGGAAGCTCGCGAACGTCATACGCTGACCCACGAAATACGCAACCTGCAGCAGCTTAATGCGCAAATGGCGCGTGAGGCTATTAACCTGACCAAGGCCTTGAAAGGGGATAATAAAACCCAGGGCAATTGGGGCGAGGTGGTATTAAGTCGGGTGCTGGAAGCCTCTGGCCTGCGGGAAGGGCACGAATACGAAACGCAGGTCAACGTGCGGCTGGACCATCAGAGTCGGATGCAGCCCGACGTTATCGTGCGCCTGCCGCAGGGTAAGGACGTGGTGATCGATGCAAAAATGTCGCTGGTGGCCTATGAGCGTTACTTCAACAGCGAAGATGAAGTGGAGCGTGAGGCGGCGCTGAGTGAGCATATTGCCTCGCTACGTGGCCATATTCGTCTGCTGGGTCGTAAGGATTATCAGCAGTTACCCGGCCTGCGTTCACTGGACTACGTGTTGATGTTTATACCGGTGGAGCCGGCTTTCCTTTTGGCCATAGACCGTGAGCCGGAATTGATTAGCGAAGCGCTCAAGCACAACATTATGCTGGTGAGCCCAACCACCTTGCTGGTCGCCCTGCGCACCATCACCAACCTGTGGCGCTATGAACATCAGAGCCAGAATGCTCAACGCATTGCCGACCGGGCTGCGCGGCTGTATGACAAAATGCGGTTGTTCGTTGACGACATGTCGGCGCTTGGGCAGAGCCTGGACAAGGCTCAGGGGAGTTATCGCCAGGCGATGAACAAACTGAGTGAAGGCCGTGGTAATCTTATCGGCCAGACCGAGGGGTTCCGCGCGCTGGGGGTTGAAGTGAAAAGACCTATCAACCCGCTGCTGGCCCAGCAGGCCAGCGCACAGCATGACGAAGAATTCGAGGCAGCGGGCGAAGATGACATTGACGCGCTGCCGGGGGCGGAGGATGACGACGCCGCAGAGCAACCACGCTCCGCATCGCAGGCATGACAGCCGCGGCGAGGTGGGGTATTTCGTGGGGTTCTGGTACACTCAACCACACTAAATTGACTGAATAGCAGGCAGGACAATGGCAGATCAACCGCAGGAAACCACCGATTTCGGTTTTCGCACCGTAGCTCGAGACGAAAAGCAGGCCATGGTGGCAGACGTTTTTCATTCGGTAGCGGCAAAGTATGACGTGATGAACGACCTGATGTCGTTTGGTATCCACCGTATCTGGAAGCGTTTTACCATTGACTGCAGCGGCGTGCGCCGTGGGCAGCGTGTGTTGGATCTGGCCGGTGGTACCGGTGATCTGGCCGCCAAGTTCTCCCGCATGGTCGGTGAGCAGGGGCAGGTAGTGCTGGCGGACATCAACGATTCCATGCTGAAAATGGGGCGCGAGAAGCTGCGGGACCGCGGCATTGTCGGCAACGTCAGCTATGTGCAGGCCAACGCCGAAGCGCTGCCGTTCCCGGACAACTATTTTGACTGCATCACTATCTCCTTCGGTCTGCGCAACGTCACCGACAAAGACAAGGCACTGCGCTCCATGTTCCGCGTGTTGAAACCGGGTGGCCGTTTGTTGGTGCTGGAGTTCTCCAAACCCTTGCTGGCCCCGCTGAGCAAGGCTTACGACGCTTATTCTTTCCACGTGTTGCCGAAAATCGGCGAACTGGTGGTGAAGGATCCAGAAAGCTACCGTTACCTCGCCGAGTCGATCCGCATGCATCCCGATCAGGAAACGCTGAAGGGCATGATGGGCGCAGCCGGGTTTGACAACGTGACCTATTTTAACCTGACCGGCGGTATTGTTGCCCTGCATCGCGGCTTCAAATTCTGATATGGACATGCCGATGCTGCTAACCCCTTTGTTGACCGGCGTGCTGGAAACATCGCTCAATAACCTGCTGTTCCGCGATCGCAGCATGAAGGCAGCCCGCCTTCGCCTGGCTGGCAAGGTGCTGCGCATAGAGTTGCAGGAGCTTGCTTCGCCGTTGGTATTGATCTTCAGTGAGCAGCGAGTCGATGTGTTTGGTCAGTCTGACGATACCGCCGACTGCACGGTGCGCAGCCGCATATCGGTACTGCTTAAACTGCGCGACCGCCAACAGCTTTCGCCCTTGATGCGCAGCGGCGAGCTGATTGTTGAAGGTGATATTCAGGTGGTACAGCAGTTGGTCGGCCTGCTTGATCTGGCTGAGTGGGATCCGGCGGAATGGCTGGCGCCTTATATCGGCGATATTGCCGCTCAAGGCGTCACTCAGGCGTTCGGCAAGGGCGCGAATTTGCTGAAGAAAGGCTTGCAGCGTCAACAGCATTACGTGGCCGAAACCCTGACGGAAGAGTGGCGTGTGGCTCCTGGCCCGCTGGAAGTGGTGTGGTTTAACGAGGAAGTTGACGCCACCGTTCGCAGTGCCGAAGCGCTGATTGCTCGCATGGACAAGTTGGAGGGTAAACGATGACCCCTGGCGAACTACGCCGCCTGTATTTGATCGTCCGCGTTTTCCTCAGTTATGGCCTGGATGAACTGATCCCCAAGATGCGTTTGACGTTGCCTTTGCGCTTTGGCCGACGTCTGCTGTTTTGGATGCCAAACCGCCACGCGGATAAACCGCTGGGGGAGCGTCTGCGGCTGGCCTTGCAGGAACTGGGGCCGGTATGGATTAAGTTTGGTCAGATGATGTCTACCCGTCGTGACCTGTTCCCGCCACAGATTGCCGATCAGCTGACGTTGCTGCAGGACAGGGTTGCCCCCTTCGACGGCGCCCTGGCGCGCAAGCATATCGAATTGGCGATGGGCGGCCCACTGGAAACCTGGTTCGATGATTTTGACCAACAGGCGCTGGCTTCGGCATCCATAGCTCAGGTCCATACCGCACGGCTGAAAACCACCGGGCAGGAAGTGGTGCTGAAGGTGATCCGGCCGGATATCGGGCCGATCATCAAGGCCGACGTTCGCCTGATGTATCGCCTGGCGGCCTGGGTGCCAAAACTGATGCCGGACGGTCGCCGTTTGCGCCCGCGGGAAGTAGTGCGCGAATATGAAAAGACCTTGCTGGATGAACTGAACCTGTTGCGCGAAGCGGCCAACGCCATTCAACTGCGCCGTAATTTCGACGGCAGCCCGATGCTGTATGTGCCCGAGGTTTATTCCGATTACTGCCGCGAAAGCGTGCTGGTGATGGAGCGGATCTACGGCATTCCGGTTTCGGATATTCCGACACTGGAGAAGCAGGGCACCAACATGAAATTGTTGGCCGAACGCGGGGTACAGGTGTTCTTTACCCAGGTCTTCCGCGACAGCTTCTTCCATGCGGACATGCATCCCGGCAATATCTTTGTCAGCTATGAGCATCCTGAAGATCCCTGCTATATCGGCATTGACTGCGGTATTGTCGGTTCGCTGAACAAAGATGATAAGCGCTATCTGGCGGAAAACTTTATCGCCTTCTTCAATCGCGACTACCGTAAGGTGGCAGAGTTGCATGTTGATTCAGGCTGGGTGCCACGCGACACCAACGTGGAGGATTTCGAGTTCGCTATCCGCACCGTGTGCGAGCCTATTTTCGAAAAACCGCTGTCGGAAATTTCGTTCGGCAACGTCTTGTTAAACCTGTTCAACACCGCTCGCCGTTTCAATATGGAAGTACAACCCCAACTGGTGTTATTGCAGAAGACCTTGCTGTATGTTGAAGGTCTGGGACGCCAGCTCTATCCGCAGTTGGATTTGTGGACTACCGCCAAGCCTTTCCTGGAAAGTTGGATGCGCGATCAGGTCGGTATTCCGGCGGTGATCCGGGCACTGAAAGAAAAAGCGCCGTTTTGGGCGGAGAAACTGCCCGAACTGCCTGAATTATTTTACGATAGCCTGCAGCAACATAAGCTGTTGCAACAAAGCGTTGATAAGCTCACCAACCAGATGCAGGCTCAGCGCGTTCGCCAAGGGCAATCACGTTATTTGTTCGGCGTTGGCGCTACACTGTTAGTAAGCGGTACGATTTTGCTGTTGGGGGACGTCGAAGTGTTTCCCGCATGGCTGATGGCAGCCGGCATCGTATCCTGGGTGATTGGCTGGAAGCGAACCACCTGAATTGATTCGAAACTCTGGTAAAATCTGCCGTATAATGCGACGGATTTTGAAAAAACCCTGTAAAAATAGAGGTAATTGCAATGGGCGGTATTAGTATTACGCAATTGTTGATCATCGCAGTGATCGTGGTGCTGCTGTTTGGTACCAAAAAACTCCGTACTCTGGGGTCCGATCTCGGTGCATCAATCAAGGGCTTCAAAAAGGCGATCGGCGATGACAACACGCCGCCGACCAACACGGCTGAGAAAAGCAGCCTGGATGACGCTGACTTCACGGCCAAGCCTATTACCGATAAGCAGCCGGAAGTGAAAGCGGAAGAGTCGAAGAATAAAGAGCAGGTATAAACCGTGTTTGACATTGGGTTTAGTGAACTGCTGCTGGTTCTGGTGATTGGCCTGGTGGTACTTGGGCCAGAACGGTTGCCGGTAGCGGTAAGAACAGTTTCGGGCTGGATCCGCGCGCTGCGTTCGCTTGCGGCTTCGGTGCAGAACGAACTTTCTCAGGAACTGAAGCTGCAGGAACTGCAGGACAGCCTGAAAAAGGTAGAGAAGGCCGGCATGCAGAATTTGTCGCCGGAGCTGAAGGCGTCAATGGATGAGCTGAAAGACGCAGCGGAATCGCTGAAACGTTCTTATCAGGGCGACAGTGGCACCAAAACCGAACCTGCGCACACCATCCATAACCCTCTGGTCACAGACCCGGAAGCCATTCATGACGGCGTGACGCCGGCGGAAGCCGCGGCCGTAGCATCCTCTCCGGCTGCAGTGCCGGAGCCGGTTGTAACGGCAACGCCGCAGGTTGCGCAGCCGGTCATTGCTCCGGTGAAACAACCGGTCGAGCCGGCTGTTCAGGCAACCCCAGAACCTGTTGTGGATAAAACCCCAGCGTCTCACCAACCTAGTGGCGATCGTTAAAACATGGCTGTTGAAGATACCCAACCCCTTATCAGTCATCTGATAGAACTGCGTAAGCGGTTGTTAAACTCGATTATCAGCATACTGGCGATTTTCCTGGTGCTGGTTTTTTTCGCCAATGATATTTATCAACTGGTGTCCGCGCCGCTGATCAAGCAGTTGCCTGCCGGGGCGAGCATGATCGCCACAGACGTGGCCTCACCGTTCTTTACCCCGATCAAATTGACGATGATCGTCTCGGTGTTCGTGTCCGCACCGGTTATCTTGTACCAGGTCTGGTCCTTCATCGCGCCGGCGTTGTATAAGCATGAACGTCGCCTGATGATGCCTTTACTGGTCTCCAGCAGCCTGCTGTTTTATCTCGGCATGGCCTTTGCCTACTTTATCGTCTTCCCGCTGGCGTTCGGCTTTTTTGCCAAAACCGCGCCGGCCGGGGTGATGATTGCCACCGACATCAATAACTATCTCGACTTCGTCATGGCGCTGTTTATGGCGTTTGGCGTGGCATTTGAGGTGCCGGTTGCCATTATTTTGCTGTGCTGGAGTGGCGTCACCTCACCGGAAGATCTGAAAAAGAAACGTCCTTACGTTCTGGTCGGGGCTTTCGTGGTCGGCATGCTTCTGACCCCGCCGGATGTGTTCTCGCAAACCCTGCTGGCCATTCCGATGTATCTGTTGTTTGAAGTGGGCGTGTTCTTTGCTCGTTTCTACACCGGTAAACGTCGTCCGCAGCCGGAAGAAGAAGACGAGGGTGACGAACCCCCGGCACCTTAAATTTGTTTGCTCCTGAGCCGCCCGATGGGCGGCTTTTGCATTGGGAAAACCATGTTTGATATTGGCGTAAACCTCACCAGTTCACAGTTTGCCAAAGACGGCCCAGCGGTGCTGGATCGCGCACGAACCGCAGGCGTGACAGGGCTATTGATTACCGGTACTGATTTGCAGGAAAGCCAGGCTGCCTGTGAACTGGCGCAGCAGCATCCTGGTTATTGCTGGTCCACCGCCGGTGTGCATCCCCATCAGGCCAGCAGTTGGAATGAGCAGACCGCGGAGCGGATCCGCGAGTTGGCCTCGCAGCCGCAGGTCGTAGCGATAGGTGAATGCGGGCTGGACTTTAACCGTAACTTTTCTACCCCAGAGCAGCAGGAGAGCGCATTCAGCGCCCAACTGGCGCTGGCGGCGGAGCTGGAGATGCCGGTTTTTCTTCACTGCCGTGATGCGCACGCACGTTTTGCCGCACTGTTGACGCCGTGGTTGGATAAACTGCCCGCGGCGGTGGTGCACTGTTTTACCGGCACCGCCGAAGAATTAGAAAGTTGCTTGTCGCTGGGCCTGTCGATCGGGATTACCGGTTGGGTCTGTGATGAGCGACGTGGCCTGGAGTTGCGTGCATTGTTGCCGCAGATCCCCGCCGAACGTCTGTTGTTGGAAACCGACGCACCCTATCTGTTGCCCCGGGATTTACATCCGAAACCTGCATCTCGCCGCAACGAACCCTGTTTTTTGCCTCATATCGTCCGGCAGGTGGCTACCTGGCGACAAGAAGATCCCGAATGGCTGGGGCAGAAAACCGATGAGAACGCCCGCCGGCTATTCCGGCTGGAATGAGTTAGGAGAAAACTATGAGCTATGCATTTCCGGGTACCTTCCCGGGTCGCCGTATGCGCCGTGTGCGCCGTCACGATTTCAGCCGCCGCCTGGTGGCCGAGAACCAACTGACTGTTAACGACCTGATTTATCCGGTATTTGTCATGGAAGGCAGTAACCGTCAGGAAGCGGTGGCATCGATGCCCGGCGTATCGCGCATGAGCATCGATCTGCTGATCAAAGAAGCGGAAGCCATCGCCAAACTTGGCGTGCCGGTGATCTCCCTGTTCCCGGTGATTGAACCTGGCCTGAAGTCACTGCATGCGGAAGAAGCTTATAACCCGGAAGGTCTGGTACAGCGTACGGTGCGTGCATTAAAAGACGCGGTGCCTGAGCTGGGTATTCTGACGGACGTGGCGCTCGATCCCTACACCACTCACGGTCAGGACGGCGTTATCGACGAACAAGGTTATGTCATTAACGACATCACCAAAGAGATCCTGGTTCGCCAGGCGCTGTCTCACGCGGAAGCCGGGGCAGAGATCGTGGCACCGAGTGACATGATGGACGGCCGTATCGGCGCGATCCGCGATCGCCTGGAACATCAGGGTCTGGTGAATACTCAAATCATGGCTTACTCCGCCAAATATGCGTCTTGCTACTATGGCCCGTTCCGCGATGCGCTCGGTTCCAGCGGTAATCTGAAAGGCGGCAACAAGAAAACCTATCAGATGGACCCGGCCAACAGCGACGAAGCGCTGCAGGAGATCGCACAGGATCTGCAGGAAGGTGCGGATATGGTGATGGTGAAGCCTGGTATGCCGTATCTCGATGTAGTGCGTCGGGTGAAGGATACCTTTGGCGTGCCGACTTTCGCCTATCAGGTTTCCGGTGAGTATGCGATGCACATGGCGGCGATTCAAAACGGTTGGTTGCAGGAGCAACCGGCGGTGATGGAATCGCTGATGTGCTTTAAGCGTGCCGGCGCCGATGGCGTACTGACCTACTTCGCCAAGCGAGTCGCTCAGTGGATGCATGACGAAGCGATGCAGCGCTAAGGCGTAAGTCATCTATGTAAAAGGCGCCCTGGGCGCCTTTTTGCATTACAGTTTTTGGAATTGCCGGTTATCCACGCTTTGGCTGACCTGCTTGTTGATCAGATTCAGCAGCAGCATCGAACGGGCTTCGCCGTCCGGCTCGGTGTAAATCGCCTTCAGCCCTTCGAACACGCCATCGACGATTAACACGCTATCACCCGGCTGTGGCGTTTCCGGATCGACGTAGGTTTCACCGGTATGCGTCTGCAGCTCTTCGATGACTTTCTGCGGGATAGTGGTCGGCGTTGAACCAAAGCGTACAAAGTGGCTGACACCACGAGTTGCACTGATGGTGGTGGTGTGGATGCGCTCCGGATCGAACTTCACAAACAGGTAGTTCGGAAACAGGGGTTCGCTGACCGCAATGCGTTTACCGCGTACGATCTTTTCCAGCGTTATGATCGGACTCAGGCAGTTCACTTCCTGCCGTTCCAAATGGTCCTGCGCCCGTAAAAGTTGGCCGCGCTTGCAATACAGTAGGTACCAAGATTCCATAATTTCACATGCCTTTCTGTCAGCCGGTAAGCATATCAAAAGCCATTACGGATACATAGTGATGCAAGTTTCAGCATGTAACGACCGCTATCTGCATGAATCGTTGGCAATTAGCGAGGGGTCACACACTTATTCGCACGGCTTGGGTATAACAGAGGGCTAAAAATTTGTTACCGTCGGAGTATGCCTTGTGCTGCTTTCGTCGGGTGTGACGTTATTCATCGTTTTCGATTGAGGGGGAAAAATGGAGTTATTTTTGTTGAGCAACGGCAAGCTGTCCGGTGAGGATGAGCTGCTGGGTTATGCCAAGAGCCACTTGTTGGCGATGATCGCGCGCCGTGGCATTACGTCCGCCGTATTTATCCCCTATGCCATGATCCGCAGCGATTACGATCAGCGTGCACAGGAACTGGCGAAAATTCTCGGCATCAAGGTTACCAGTATTCACCACGCCGACTCTCCCGCGGCGGCGATTGAACAGGCAGAATGCATTTTGGTCAGCGGCGGCAATACCTGGATGTTGAACCAGATGCTGCATGAAAACGGGCTAATCGTCCCGATTCAACGGGCGGTTCGTGAACGTAACGTGCCCTACGTGGGGTGGAGCGCCGGGTGTAACGTTGCCACACCAAGTATTCGCACCACCAATGACATGCCGGTGCGTAACAGCGTCGTACTGCCGGCACTGAGCCTGTTCCCGGTGCAGATTAACCCGCATTACATCGACGCCCATATTAGCGGCCACATGGGGGAAACCCGTGATGAACGCCTGGCCGAGTTCTGCGCGGTTAACCCGAGCGAATCCGTGGTGGCGCTGCGCGAGGGCAGCCTGTTGCACGTTGAGGGTAATGATCTGCGTTACTTTAGCGCCAGAGATCAAGGTTTCAAGGTGTTCCGCCACGGTGTGGAAACTCAGGAATATCGCGATACCCGGGCATTGCGTCCGCTGGTGCCCTTTACCTGCCACTAACGCCGACGATGTCTTTACCGGTGTTTAACAAAAGTGCAGCAACAACTGTGAAGAGGGCTTATAATGCCCTCCTCACTGGCCGTTATAATGATCAGCATGAAATACCGTGACTTACGCGATTTCCTCTCGTTGCTGGAAAAGAGAGGGGAACTAAAACGCATCAGCCAGCCGATTGATCCCTATCTGGAAATGACAGAAATTGCCGATCGTACTTTACGTGCGGGCGGCCCTGCACTGCTGTTCGAAAACCCTAAAGGGTACGATATGCCGGTGTTGTGCAATCTGTTCGGTACCGCCAACCGCGTTGCGATGGGCATGGGCCAGGAAGATGTCAGCTCGTTGCGCGAGGTCGGCAAATTGCTGGCGTTCCTGAAAGAGCCAGAGCCGCCGAAGGGCTTTCGCGATCTGTTCGACAAACTGCCGAAGTTCAAACAAGTGTTGAACATGCCGACCAAGGTGTTGGGTTCAGCCCCTTGTCAGGAACAAGTATGGCAGGGCGATGACGTTGATCTCAGCCGTATCCCGGTGATGCACTGCTGGCCGGAAGACGCTGCGCCGCTGATCACCTGGGGGCTGACGGTAACCCGGGGGCCGCAAAAAGAGCGCCAGAATCTGGGCATCTATCGCCAGCAGGTGCTGAGCAAAAATAAAGTGATCATGCGTTGGCTGTCCCACCGTGGCGGCGCGTTGGATTATCAGGAATGGTGTCAGGCGCATCCCGGTGAGCGTTTCCCGGTTGCGGTGGCATTAGGGGCGGATCCCGCCACTATCCTCGGCGCGGTGACGCCGGTACCGGATACCCTGTCTGAATATGCTTTTGCCGGGCTGCTGCGCGGCAACAAAACCGAAGTGGTCAAGTGCCTCTCCTGCGATTTGGAAGTGCCGGCCAGCGCGGAAATCGTGTTGGAAGGCTACATTGAACCGGGTGAAATGGCACCGGAAGGCCCGTATGGCGATCACACCGGTTACTACAACGAGATCGACCACTTCCCGGTATTTACCATCACTCACATCACCCAGCGTCGCGATGCCATTTACCACTCGACCTACACCGGCCGTCCGCCGGATGAGCCTGCGGTGCTGGGCGTGGCGCTGAACGAAGTCTTCGTTCCCATTCTGCAAAAGCAGTTCCCGGAAATTGTCGACTTCTATCTGCCGCCCGAAGGCTGTTCTTATCGTCTGGCGGTGGTGACCATCAAGAAACAGTATGCTGGTCATGCTAAACGCGTAATGATGGGCGTCTGGTCGTTCCTGCGTCAATTTATGTACACCAAGTTTGTTATCGTCTGCGACGATGACGTCAATGCGCGTGACTGGAATGATGTGATTTGGGCGATTACCACCAGAATGGATCCGGCAAGGGATACCGTGATGGTGGAGAATACGCCGATCGATTATCTGGACTTCGCCTCACCGGTTTCCGGTTTGGGTTCGAAGATGGGGCTGGATGCCACCAACAAATGGCCGGGTGAAACCGAGCGCGAATGGGGCCGTCCGATTGAGATGGATGAAAAGGTGCGTGCGCGCATCGATGACATCTGGGATGAGCTCGCAATTTTCAGTGACAGAGAACCGACATTATAATGTACCCAAAATAATTGGAGTTGCATTGCGGCGGCAACGCAGCGCACCCCAAGAGCTTACTTGAGTAAGTGACTGGGGTAAGCGAGAAAAGCCAACAAAGATGCAGCTTCAAATATGAAGGGTATGTCAGGCTCTGTTCTCAGTTTTGCATTGATGACCCGACAGAGGGAACGCATGACAATATTGAGCTGTAAAGTGACCTCCGTAGAGGCCATTACCGATACGGTTTACCGGGTACGTTTGGTGCCAGAGGCGCCGTTTTCTTTCAAGGCAGGGCAGTATCTGATGGTGGTGATGGATGAGCGCGACAAGCGTCCGTTCTCGCTGGCATCGACCCCGACAGAGCAGGATTATATTGAACTGCATATCGGTGCTTCGGAACTGAATCTGTACGCCATGGCAGTGATGGATCGCATTCTGAAAGAGCAGGCGATTACCGTTGATATTCCGCACGGTGACGCTTGGCTGCGTGAAGAGGGCAGCCGTCCACTGGTGTTGATCGCCGGCGGCACCGGCTTCTCATATGCGCGCTCGATTCTGTTGGCCGCACTCGAGCAGCAGCCTGACCGCGATATCTCTATCTATTGGGGCGGGCGCGAGCTCAAGCACCTGTATGATTTGAGCGAGCTGGAAGCGCTGTCAGTGCAGCATCCGAACCTGAAAGTCATTCCGGTGGTTGAACAACCGGAAGAAGAGTGGCGTGGCCGCAGCGGCACGGTGCTCAGTGCGGTATTGCAGGATTTCGGTACGCTGGCGGAGCACGACATTTATATTGCCGGTCGTTTCGAGATGGCGAAAATCGCTCGTGAACGCTTCTGTGCCGAACGTGGCGCGCTGGAAGCGCACATGTTTGGCGACGCCTTCTCGTTTATCTAAGCGGCGAAGCGGGAAAAAATGGGGTGGCCAATGGCTGCCCTTTTTTATTGGCCGTCTGCGGATTTCAGGCATAAAAAAACCCGCCCCTGACAGGCGGGAAGTACGGCAACTAAACTTGTTGGCGTGCTGCGGTTTAAAGTGTGACGCAGTCAGGCCAAATAGACACAGCTAAACGCGTTCAAAGACGGTGGCAATCCCCTGGCCCAGGCCAATACACATGGTCGCCAGACCGAACTGCACATCGCGGCGTTCCATGTTGTTCAGCAGGGTGGTCGAGATGCGGGAACCTGAGCAACCCAGCGGGTGACCCAGCGCAATGGCGCCGCCGTTCAGGTTGATTTTGTCATCGATGCTGTCCAATAGGCCCAGATCCTTGATGCATGGCAATGACTGTGCAGCAAAGGCTTCGTTCAGTTCGAACAGGTCGATGTCCTGCACGGTCAGGCCGGCGCGCTTCAACGCCAGCTTGCTGGCAGGCACCGGGCCGTAGCCCATAATGGACGGATCGCAGCCGACGACCGCCATTGAGCGAATGCGTGCACGGGCTTTCAGACCGAGCGCTTTGGCACGAGATTCACTCATCAGCAGCATGGCGGATGCCCCGTCGGACAAGGCCGAAGAGGTGCCTGCGGTCACAGTGCCGTTGACCGGATCGAATGCCGGGCGCAGTGCCGCAAGGCTTTCAACGGTGGTTTCCGGGCGGATCACTTCGTCGAAGTCATAACGTGTCAGCACACCGTCGGCGTCGTGGCCGGTGGTGGGAATAATTTCATTCTTGAAGTAGCCGGCCAGGGTGGCGGCATGCGCACGTTGGTGTGAACGCGCGGCGAACTCGTCCTGCATCTGACGGCTGATATTGTGTATCTTGGCCAGCATCTCGGCGGTCAGGCCCATCATGCCGGCGGCTTTTGCCACGCTGCGGCTGAGCCCCGGGTGGAAATCCACGCCGTGGTTCATCGGCACGTGGCCCATATGTTCGACGCCGCCAATCAGGCTGACGTGCGCGTCGCCGACCATAATGGCGCGCGCTGCATCGTGCAGCGCCTGCATGGAGGAGCCGCATAACCGGTTGACGGTTACGGCCGGTACGCTGTGCGGGATCTCAGCCAGCAGCGAAGCGTTACGGGCGATGTTAAAGCCCTGCTCCAGCGTCTGTTGCACACAACCCCAGTAAATGTCGTCAATTTCGGCTGCGTCCAACGCCGAATTGCGGCTCAGTACGGCACGCATCAGGTGAGCGGAAAGATCTTCGGCTCGTACCTGGCGGAAGGCTCCGCCCTTGGAGCGGCCCATCGGCGTGCGTACGGCATCAACAATAACTACGTTTTCCATCTTTATGACCTCATGCCGGTTGGCCAGTGGAGACATCGGACAGCGGCGCTGCCACCGGGTAGTAGCTTTCATTACGTTCGGCTTTGGCACGCAGGCCGGCAGGCACCTGATACAGAGCGCCAAGATGCGCGTAACGCTGAGCCATTTCGACGTAATGGGTGGTGCCAAGCGTATCCAGGTAGCGGAATACCCCTCCGTGGAACGGCGGGAAACCGATGCCGTAGACCAGTGCCATATCGGCCTCGGCCGGGCTGGCGATGATGTTTTCTTCCAGACAACGCACCACTTCATTGATCATCGGGATCATCATGCGGGCAATGATTTCTTCGTCACTGACGGTTTGACGTGGCTGGCTGACGGTCGCCAACAGGGCATCGGTTTGCTCATCGTTGTCTTTACGCGGCTTGCCTTTGCTGTCCTGGCTGTAGCGATAGAAGCCCAACTGATTTTTCTGACCGAAACGCTGGTTATCGAACATCACGTCGATAGCGTCACGGTAATCTTTGCCCATACGCTCAGGGAAACCGGAAGCCATCACTGCCTGGGCATGGTGCGCGGTATCAATCCCCACCACGTCGAGCAGATAAGCCGGGCCCATTGGCCAGCCAAACTGTTTTTCCATCACTTTGTCGATCTGGCGGAAATCCGCGCCGTCGCGCAGCAGCAGGCTAAAACCGGCGAAATACGGGAACAGCACGCGGTTGACGAAGAACCCCGGGCAGTCATTCACCACAATCGGCGTTTTACCCATGCGACTGGCGTAGGCCACCACCGCAGCAATAGTGCTGTCGCTGGTCTGCTCGCCGCGGATGATTTCTACCAGCGGCATACGGTGTACCGGGTTAAAGAAATGCATGCCGCAGAAATTCTGCGGACGTTTCAGCGATTTCGCCAGGTGATTAATCGGAATGGTCGACGTATTGGAGGCCAGGACGGTATCCTCGCCAATCAGGCCTTCCACTTCGGACAGCACTGCCGCCTTGATCTTAGGATTCTCGACCACGGCTTCGACGATGACCTGTGCGCGCTCGATACCGGCATAGTCCAGCGTTGGCTGAATGGTCGACAGCACCTGGGCCATCTTCATGCCATCCAACTTGCCGCGCTCCAGCTGCTTGTTCAGCAGCTTGGCGGCTTCATTCATGCCGAGCGTCAGGGATTTGTCGCTGATGTCTTTCATGATCACCGGCACGCCTTTCAGCGCGGACTGGTAGGCGATGCCGCCCCCCATGATACCGGCCCCCAACACAGCAGCTTGCTTCGGTGCTTCAGCATTCAACGCCCGCTTCTTCGCCTGGCTTTTCACAAACTGATCGTTGAGGAAAATGCCGACCAGGGCGCGCGCCTCTTTGGAGCGGGCCAATGGCACAAAGCTGGCGGTTTCCAATTTCAACGCTTCATCGCGACCCAGCTTGGCAGCGGCCTCAATGGTTTTGACCGCGGTCATCGGTGCCGGGTAATGTTTGCCCGCGGTTTGCATCACCATGCCTTTGGCGGTGGTGAAACTCATGGCGGCTTCGATTGGGCTAAGCTTCAATGGCTCGAGCTTTGGCTGACGATAAGCGCGCCAATCCAGTTTGTCGTCGATCGCCTGTTGCAGCATTTTCAGCGCGGCATCGACCAATTTTTCCGGGGCAACCACTGCATCTACCAGGCCAACCTTCAGTGCGTCTTTGGCGCTGACGTCTTTACCGGCGGCGATGATCTCCAATGCGCTGTCGTTACCCAACAGGCGTGGTAGACGTACGGAACCGCCGAAACCGGGCATGATGCCCAGTTTGGTTTCCGGCAGGCCAATGCGTGCATCCGGTGAAGCGACGCGGAAGTCGGTAGCCAAAATGCATTCGCAACCGCCGCCGAGCGCATAGCCGTTAATGGCCGAAATGGTCGGTACCGGCAGATCTTCCAACCGGTTAAAGATGCTATTGGCAAAGACCAGCCATTCCTGCAGTTTTTCTGCTGGAGCCGCAAATAAAGAAAGGAACTCGGTGATATCGGCGCCGACAATAAAGGCGGCTTTCGTGGAACGCAGCAGTAGGCCTTTCAGCTCGGTCTGCTTTTCCAAAACCGTGAGCGCTTCGCCCAGGCTGGCAACGGTGCGGGTATCCAGCTTGTTTACAGAACCTGGGGCATTGAACACCAGCTCGGCGATGCCGTTGTCGAGCCAGTGCAGTTGTAATGTTTCGCCTTGGTAGAGCATGTCTATCTCCTGAATCAGCGTTTGATCTGGTATGACCAGATGATGAGGAGTGTGGTTTTTATGTTAACAATATGCAAATAAGAGATTGCATTTTTGCAGGGCGGATCACATGGCTCTGGGTTAATATTTTGATTTAAAACGAAGTTATATTTTATGCCTTATGGTGATTTGCTGGTGTGGGAAACCCCTCATACACTTGCCGGAGCGAAGCGCTAAACACCCAGAGGTGCGAAATGAGTAAGGCGGTATGTGCAAAACAGAGTGGGTTTTGGAGTCTTCCCGCCAGAACCATGACGCTGGCCTGCTTGCTGGTCTTCATGGCGCAGATGGCGACAACGGTGTATCTGCCTTCGTTGCCGACGGTGATGCAGGAATTGTCGATGACGCGCCGCGCCACCGAGCTATCGATATCAATATTCGTCATTGGCGCCGCGCTACCGGTGCTGTTTTGGGGCGCGGCGGCCGATCGCTTTGGGCGGCGTCTGCCGCTGACGTTGTCGTTGGCGTTGTTTATCAGTTGCAGCGCGCTGCTGGCGTTTTGCAGCAATGGTACCCAATTATTGGTGCTGAGGGCACTGCAGGGCATTGCCGCCGGGGGCGCCGCGATCATCGCACGCATTATTGTTCGCGATAACTGGAGCGGTGACGAGCTGGCACGACGCCTTTCGGTATTGTCGATTGCCTTTATCGCCGCGTTGGGCGGTGGGCAGTTTATCGGTGGGTTGCTGAGTCAATATTCGCACTGGCAAATGGGCTTTGTACTGATGGGGCTGACCGGGCTGGCGATCCTGCTGCTTATGCAGACGCTGCCGTTGGAAGCTGGCAGGGGGGCGGGGCCTCGTCCGCCGATGGCCACGGCCTATTGGCGCATTTTGCGTCGGCCGGGATTTTTCTGGCCGGCATGCGTCGGTGGATTAGGGTTCGCTACTACGGTAACCCTGCAAGAGGTGAGCCCGTTTATTATGCAGCAGGGGTTTGGTCTGAACGTGACGGCCTTTGGGGCGCTAGGATTGGTGATCGGCGTAGCTTACTTTACCGGGGCGATGGCGGTGAATCGGACGGTGGCGCGTTTCGGCGGCAAACGGCTAATGCAGATAGGAGCGAGTATTGTCGCTATGACGACCGTCGCGATCATGCTGCTGTGGTGGAGCGGTGTGCTGGTGGGGCTTTCCGGCATGGCGTTATTCATTGTGCTGTACTGCCTGACGATTTTTGGCCAGGCGGTATTGTTCCCTAACAGTATGGCGATGGCCGTCAGCGATGCCAAAGAGCAGGGTGCCTATGCCATGGCGTTGTGTGGGTTTCTGCAGCAGTGCCTGGCGGGTATCGCTGCGGCCGGTGCCGTTTTGCTTGAGCATCACGGTCTGTGGGCCGCCGCGATCGCCTCGTCAGGTTTTATCGCCTGGTTAATTGTTAAGCTGCGGATGTAACGACATTTACAGTGATTTGCGAAGCGCCCCGCATGCCAGAGGCGATGAGGTTGGTACGCAGGAACGGTGTGCTAAGATGAGGCATTCCGTTCTAATGGTATGTAAAAGGGTATTGTGATGGAAACACTGGCTTCTTTGTATAACGACCACCTGGCAGAACTGCAAAAACGCGCGCGTGAAGTGTTAACGCGCAACAAACTGGACGCGTTGCTGATTCACTCAGGGGAACTGCAGCGGATATTCCAGGACGACCGCAGTTATCCGTTCAAAGTGAATGCGCATTTTAAAGCCTGGGTGCCGGTGACTTCGGTTCCAAACTGCTGGCTGTGGGTGGACGGCGTTAACAAACCGAAGCTGTGGTTCTATTCGCCGGTCGATTACTGGCATAGCGTTGAGCCGCTGCCGGACAGTTTCTGGACCAAATCTGTTGAACTGATACCGCTGGCCAATGCTGACGATATCGCTCAGCAGCTGCCAGCCCAGCGTGAGCGCGTGGGCTATATCGGTTATGCGCAACAGCGCGCTCGCGATCTCGGTATTTCGGCAGAAAACGTTAACCCTAAAGCGGTGCTGAACTACTTCGACTTCCATCGCTCAATCAAAACCGGCTACGAGCTGGCCTGCATGCGTGAAGCGCAGAAGACGGCGGTTATGGGGCATCGTGCTGCCCACGAAGCTTTCCTGTCAGGCATGAGTGAGTTTGATATCAACCTGGCTTATCTCACGGCGACAGGCCATCGCGATACCGATGTGCCTTACGACAATATCGTTGCGCTGAATGAGCATGCGTCGGTACTGCATTACACCACGCTGGACCACCAACCGCCGGCTGAAATGCTGAGCTTTTTGATCGATGCTGGTGCGGAATATAACGGCTATGCGGCCGATCTGACTCGTACTTATGCTGGCCAGAGCGGCAGCGATTTCGCCCAGTTGGTTAAAGATCTTAATAACGAGCAGTTGGCGCTGATGGAAACCATCAAAGCCGGTGTGCGTTACACCGATTACCATGTACAGATGCACCAGCGCATCGCCAAATTGCTTAAAAGCCACAAACTGGTGAGCGGCATCAGCGAAGAAGCCATGGTGGAACAAGGGCTTACCACGCCATTCCTGCCGCACGGTTTGGGCCACCCTCTGGGCCTGCAGGTACACGACTCAGCCGGTTTTATGCAGGATGAACAAGGTACTCACCTGGCGGCGCCATCTAAGTACCCATACCTGCGCTGCACCCGCGTATTGCAACCTGGCATGGTGTTGACCATCGAACCTGGCCTCTACTTTATTGAATCCCTGCTGGCACCGTGGCGCAGCGGCGAATTCAGCCAACACTTTGCCTGGGATCGTATCGATGCGCTGAAACCTTATGGTGGTATCCGTATTGAAGACAATATCGTGATCCATGAAAAGCGCATTGAGAACATGACGCGCGATCTGAACCTGGCCTGATGCAGCCTTATCCGATCCCCGCAGGCCCCATTAGCGTCAGCGAGGAAATCAAGAAGAGCCGTTTTATCACCCTGCTGGCGCTGACCAGCGGGGTTGATGCGGCCAAGGCGTTTATCCAGCAGGTACGTGATGAGCACCCGGCAGCGCGGCACCATTGCTGGGCATTTGTCGCCGGGCCGCCGACCGATTCTCAGCAATTAGGCTTCTCAGATGACGGGGAGCCCTCCGGCACGGCGGGTAAACCTATCCTTGCGCAGCTTATGGGCAGCGGCATAGGCGAAATCACCGCCGTAGTGGTACGTTACTACGGCGGTATCAAGTTGGGCACCGGCGGTTTGGTAAGAGCCTACGGTAGCGGGGTGCAGCAGGCATTAAAACAGTTGGCCGTGAGCTACAAGATCCCGCAGGCCGAATATACTTTGCAATGCGACTATGCTCAGTTGGCACTGGTAGAGAATCTGTTGCAGCAAACAGAAGGGCGGATTGTACAGGGGGAATATGGTGCCTCCGTCGTGCTGCATCTGGCTTTACCGGTCACCGGCGTTGAGGCGTTCGGGAATAAATTACGTGATCTCAGTCGCGGTAATTTGCAATTAACCCCCATTTCGCAATAATTCCCCCCAACTGAATTGCTAAGGATCGTGCTGAAATGCATTTTCGCGCTATTACCCGTATCGTGGGTTTGTTGGTCATCCTGTTCTCCGGGACGATGTTTATTCCTGGTCTGGTGGCATTGATATACCGCGATGGGGCAGGGCGGGCTTTCAGCCAGACCTTCTTTGTGGCGGTGACCATTGGCCTGATGCTGTGGTGGCCTAACCGTAAACAAAAGCACGAGTTGAAACCGCGGGAAGGCTTTTTGATCGTGGTGCTGTTCTGGACGGTGCTGGGCAGCGTCGGGGCATTGCCGTTTTTATTTTCGGAGCGGCCTAACCTGTCGCTGACCGATGCCTTCTTCGAGTCGTTTTCCGGTTTGACCACCACGGGGGCGACAACTTTGGTGGGGTTGGACTCGTTACCCAAAGCCATCTTGTTCTATCGGCAGATGCTGCAATGGATGGGCGGGATGGGGATCATCGTGTTGGCCGTAGCGATACTGCCGATCCTCGGTGTCGGGGGGATGCAGTTGTACCGGGCAGAAATGCCGGGCCCGCTGAAAGATAACAAAATGCGCCCGCGCATTGCCGAAACGGCTAAAACCCTGTGGCTGATTTATGTTCTGCTGACCATTGCCTGCGCGTTGGCGCTCTGGGGGGCCGGCATGTCGATGTTCGACGCCATAGGCCACAGCTTCTCGACCATCGCCATTGGCGGCTTCTCTACCCACGATGCCAGCATCGGTTACTACGCCAGTCCCACCATCAACACCATTATTGCTATTTTCCTGCTGATTTCCGGTTGTAACTACGGCCTGCACTTTGCCTTGTTGAGCGGGCGAAGCCTGAAAGTGTACTGGCGTGATCCTGAGTTTCGCATGTTTATCGCCGTCCAGTTGACGCTGGTGGTGGTCTGCACTGGCGTACTCTGGGGGCATGGTGTTTACAAAACCGGTATGGAAACGCTCAATCAGGCATTCTTCCAGGTGGTGTCGATGGCGACGACGGCGGGCTTTACTACCGACAGCATTTCCAAATGGCCGTTATTCTTGCCGATGTTGCTGCTTTGCTCTGCCTTTATCGGTGGCTGTGCCGGCTCGACGGGGGGCGGTCTGAAAGTGATCCGTATTCTGTTGCTCTATTTGCAGGGCTCGCGTGAGCTAAAAAGGCTGGTGCACCCTAACGCGGTTTACACGATAAAATTGGGTAACCGTGCACTGCCGGAACGGATCCTGGAGGCGGTATGGGGATTCTTCTCGGCTTATGCGTTGGTCTTTATCGTCAGCATGCTGGCCATTATCGCAACCGGTGTGGATGATTTCTCTGCCTTCGCTGCTGTGACGGCGACGCTGAACAACCTGGGGCCGGGGTTGGGGGTGGTGGCGGATAACTTTACTACCATGCCTGCACCGGCAAAGTGGATCCTGGTTCTGACGATGCTGTTTGGTCGCCTTGAGGTCTTTACACTGCTGGTTCTGTTTACGCCGACGTTCTGGCGCGAATGACCTTGATAAAAGGAGTAACGCCGTGAAGGCACTGATTCTTTATTCTAGCCGTGATGGGCAAACACGTTCTATCGCCTCTTATATAGCAAACAAACTGCAGGATACGCTGCGCTGCGATGTGATCGATTTGCTGCAGGCGGATAATATTGACCTCACGCAGTATCAGCAGGTATTGATTGGCGCATCGGTGCGTTATGGTCATTTCCATCCGACATTGGGAAAGTTCGTCAAACGCCATGCTGAACAATTGAACCGGATGCCGAGCGCATTCTTTAGCGTCAACCTGACCGCCCGTAAAGCGGACAAACGTTCCCCGCAGACCAATGCTTATACCCGCAAGTTCCTGCTTGCGTCGCCTTGGCAGCCAAAACAGTGCGCCGTGTTTGCCGGCGCACTGCGTTATCCACGTTATCGCTGGCTCGATCGCGTAATGATTCAACTTATTATGCGTATGACCGGGGGTGAAACAGACAGCAGTAAAGAAGTGGAATACACCGATTGGCAGCAAGTGGAACGTTTTGCCCAGGAGTTTGGCCATATTCAGTATGAAAAGTGACGAAAACGCTGGCTTGTGCAGCGTTTTGTCGAAAAATACCGCGCTTGAAAAGTTTTTTGCATTTAGGGGTTGCGGCCTTCTGAGAACTCCCTATAATGCGCCTCCACTGACCGGGAACAACGACTCCTCTAACGAGAACCAGTCGCCCAGCCAGAAAGATTCAAGCCGGTGAAAACACCGTTTCTTAATAAGAAAAAAGCTTGACTCTTCAGGTGAAAAGCGTAATATACGCCACCTCGAGTTAGCAACCTAACTCACTGCTCTTTAACAATTTATCAGACAATCTGTGTGGGCACTCCACAAGACGATATCCAGAACCTTCGGGTTCAAAAAAATATCAAGTCTTGAAGAGTGACCAAGCAATAATTCATTTAGTTGACGTGTTTAACTGATGAATATTACGAAAGTTAATTTTCGAGCATCGCTTCACGAGTTGAAGCAAATCAAGCTTTTAATTGAAGAGTTTGATCATGGCTCAGATTGAACGCTGGCGGCAGGCCTAACACATGCAAGTCGAGCGGTAGCACAGGGAGCTTGCTCCTGGGTGACGAGCGGCGGACGGGTGAGTAATGTCTGGGAAACTGCCTGATGGAGGGGGATAACTACTGGAAACGGTAGCTAATACCGCATAACGTCTACGGACCAAAGTGGGGGACCTTCGGGCCTCATGCCATCAGATGTGCCCAGATGGGATTAGCTAGTAGGTGGGGTAATGGCTCACCTAGGCGACGATCCCTAGCTGGTCTGAGAGGATGACCAGCCACACTGGAACTGAGACACGGTCCAGACTCCTACGGGAGGCAGCAGTGGGGAATATTGCACAATGGGCGCAAGCCTGATGCAGCCATGCCGCGTGTGTGAAGAAGGCCTTCGGGTTGTAAAGCACTTTCAGCGAGGAGGAAGGGTTCAGTGTTAATAGCACTGTTCATTGACGTTACTCGCAGAAGAAGCACCGGCTAACTCCGTGCCAGCAGCCGCGGTAATACGGAGGGTGCAAGCGTTAATCGGAATTACTGGGCGTAAAGCGCACGCAGGCGGTTTGTTAAGTCAGATGTGAAATCCCCGCGCTTAACGTGGGAACTGCATTTGAAACTGGCAAGCTAGAGTCTTGTAGAGGGGGGTAGAATTCCAGGTGTAGCGGTGAAATGCGTAGAGATCTGGAGGAATACCGGTGGCGAAGGCGGCCCCCTGGACAAAGACTGACGCTCAGGTGCGAAAGCGTGGGGAGCAAACAGGATTAGATACCCTGGTAGTCCACGCTGTAAACGATGTCGACTTGGAGGTTGTGCCCTTGAGGCGTGGCTTCCGGAGCTAACGCGTTAAGTCGACCGCCTGGGGAGTACGGCCGCAAGGTTAAAACTCAAATGAATTGACGGGGGCCCGCACAAGCGGTGGAGCATGTGGTTTAATTCGATGCAACGCGAAGAACCTTACCTACTCTTGACATCCAGAGAATTCGCTAGAGATAGCTTAGTGCCTTCGGGAACTCTGAGACAGGTGCTGCATGGCTGTCGTCAGCTCGTGTTGTGAAATGTTGGGTTAAGTCCCGCAACGAGCGCAACCCTTATCCTTTGTTGCCAGCACGTAATGGTGGGAACTCAAAGGAGACTGCCGGTGATAAACCGGAGGAAGGTGGGGATGACGTCAAGTCATCATGGCCCTTACGAGTAGGGCTACACACGTGCTACAATGGCGTATACAAAGAGAAGCGAACTCGCGAGAGCAAGCGGACCTCATAAAGTACGTCGTAGTCCGGATCGGAGTCTGCAACTCGACTCCGTGAAGTCGGAATCGCTAGTAATCGTAGATCAGAATGCTACGGTGAATACGTTCCCGGGCCTTGTACACACCGCCCGTCACACCATGGGAGTGGGTTGCAAAAGAAGTAGGTAGCTTAACCTTCGGGAGGGCGCTTACCACTTTGTGATTCATGACTGGGGTGAAGTCGTAACAAGGTAACCGTAGGGGAACCTGCGGTTGGATCACCTCCTTACCTAATGATATTGATTCGCGTGAAGTGCTCACACAGATTGTCTGATAGAAACGTAATGAGCAAAAGCGCTACCTGTTGATGTAATGAGTCACTGACTCATGCTGATACGAACCGATTAAGACAGTCAGTTTAATCGGATTTTCGTGTCCCCATCGTCTAGAGGCCTAGGACACTGCCCTTTCACGGCTGTAACAGGGGTTCGAATCCCCTTGGGGACGCCATCCGATAATGAGTGAAAGACATTATCACCGGTTCTTGAAACCGAAAACATCTTAAAGATGACTCTTGCGAGTCGTGTTTAAGATATTGCTCTTTAACAATCTGGAACAAGCTGAAAATTGAAACATGACAGCTGAAACTTATCCCTCCGTAGAAGTATTGGGATAAGGATTAACCTGTCATAGAGTCTCTCAAATGTAGCAGCACGAAAGTGGAAACACCTTCGGGTTGTGAGGTTAAGTGACTAAGCGTACACGGTGGATGCCTAGGCAGTCAGAGGCGATGAAGGGCGTGCTAATCTGCGATAAGCGTCGGTAAGGTGATATGAACCGTAATAACCGGCGATACCCGAATGGGGAAACCCAGTGCAATTCGTTGCACTATCATACGATGAATACATAGTCGTATGAGGCGAACCGGGGGAACTGAAACATCTAAGTACCCCGAGGAAAAGAAATCAACCGAGATTCCCCCAGTAGCGGCGAGCGAACGGGGAGGAGCCCAGAACCTGAATCAGTTCTTGTGTTAGTGGAAGCGTCTGGAAAGTCGCACAGTAAAGGGTGATAGTCCCGTACACTAAAATGCATTAATTGTGAGTTCGATGAGTAGGGCGGGACACGTGACATCCTGTCTGAATATGGGGGGACCATCCTCCAAGGCTAAATACTCCTGACTGACCGATAGTGAACCAGTACCGTGAGGGAAAGGCGAAAAGAACCCCGGCGAGGGGAGTGAAATAGAACCTGAAACCGTGTACGTACAAGCAGTGGGAGCACCTTCGTGGTGTGACTGCGTACCTTTTGTATAATGGGTCAGCGACTTATATTTTGTAGCAAGGTTAACCGCATAGGGGAGCCGTAGGGAAACCGAGTCTTAACTGGGCGAATAGTTGCAAGGTATAGACCCGAAACCCGGTGATCTAGCCATGGGCAGGTTGAAGGTTGGGTAACACTAACTGGAGGACCGAACCGACTAATGTTGAAAAATTAGCGGATGACTTGTGGCTGGGGGTGAAAGGCCAATCAAACCGGGAGATAGCTGGTTCTCCCCGAAAGCTATTTAGGTAGCGCCTCGTGAACTCATCTTCGGGGGTAGAGCACTGTTTCGGCTAGGGGGCCATCCCGGCTTACCAAACCGATGCAAACTCCGAATACCGAAGAATGTTATCACGGGAGACACACGGCGGGTGCTAACGTCCGTCGTGAAGAGGGAAACAACCCAGACCGCCAGCTAAGGTCCCAAAGTCATGGTTAAGTGGGAAACGATGTGGGAAGGCATAGACAGCCAGGATGTTGGCTTAGAAGCAGCCATCATTTAAAGAAAGCGTAATAGCTCACTGGTCGAGTCGGCCTGCGCGGAAGATGTAACGGGGCTAAACCATGCACCGAAGCTGCGGCAGCGACGCTTAGGCGTTGTTGGGTAGGGGAGCGTTCTGTAAGCCGTTGAAGGTGACCTGTGAGGGTTGCTGGAGGTATCAGAAGTGCGAATGCTGACATAAGTAACGATAAAGCGGGTGAAAAGCCCGCTCGCCGGAAGACCAAGGGTTCCTGTCCAACGTTAATCGGGGCAGGGTGAGTCGACCCCTAAGGCGAGGCCGAAAGGCGTAGTCGATGGGAAACAGGTTAATATTCCTGTACTCGGTGTTACTGCGAAGGGGGGACGGAGAAGGCTAGGCTAGCCGGGCGACGGTTGTCCCGGTTTAAGCGTGTAGGGGGAGTGACCTGGTAAATCCGGTTACTTATCAACCCTGAGGCGTGATGACGATGCACTACGGTGCAGAAGTAGTTGATGCCAAGCTTCCAGGAAAAGCCTCTAAGCATCAGGTAACACAGAATCGTACCCCAAACCGACACAGGTGGTCAGGTAGAGAATACCAAGGCGCTTGAGAGAACTCGGGTGAAGGAACTAGGCAAAATGGTGCCGTAACTTCGGGAGAAGGCACGCTGGCGCGTAGGTGAAGAGACTTGCTCTCGGAGCTGAAGCCAGTCGCAGATACCAGCTGGCTGCAACTGTTTAATAAAAACACAGCACTGTGCAAACACGAAAGTGGACGTATACGGTGTGACGCCTGCCCGGTGCTGGAAGGTTAATTGATGGGGTCAGCCGCAAGGCGAAGCTCTTGATCGAAGCCCCAGTAAACGGCGGCCGTAACTATAACGGTCCTAAGGTAGCGAAATTCCTTGTCGGGTAAGTTCCGACCTGCACGAATGGCGTAATGATGGCCAGGCTGTCTCCACCCGAGACTCAGTGAAATTGAACTCGCTGTGAAGATGCAGTGTACCCGCGGCAAGACGGAAAGACCCCGTGAACCTTTACTATAGCTTGACACTGAACATTGAGCCTTGATGTGTAGGATAGGTGGGAGGCTTTGAAGCGTGGACGCCAGTCTGCGTGGAGCCAACCTTGAAATACCACCCTTTAATGTTTGATGTTCTAACTCGGCCCCATAATCTGGGGTGAGGACAGTGTCTGGTGGGTAGTTTGACTGGGGCGGTCTCCTCCCAAAGAGTAACGGAGGAGCACGAAGGTTAGCTAATCACGGTCGGACATCGTGAGGTTAGTGCAAAGGCATAAGCTAGCTTGACTGCGAGAGTGACGGCTCGAGCAGGTACGAAAGTAGGTCTTAGTGATCCGGTGGTTCTGAATGGAAGGGCCATCGCTCAACGGATAAAAGGTACTCCGGGGATAACAGGCTGATACCGCCCAAGAGTTCATATCGACGGCGGTGTTTGGCACCTCGATGTCGGCTCATCACATCCTGGGGCTGAAGTAGGTCCCAAGGGTATGGCTGTTCGCCATTTAAAGTGGTACGCGAGCTGGGTTTAGAACGTCGTGAGACAGTTCGGTCCCTATCTGCCGTGGGCGTTGGAAGATTGAGAGGGGTTGCTCCTAGTACGAGAGGACCGGAGTGAACGCACCACTGGTGTTCGGGTTGTCATGCCAATGGCACTGCCCGGTAGCTAAGTGCGGAAAAGATAAGCGCTGAAAGCATCTAAGCGCGAAACTTGCCTCGAGATGAGTCTTCCCTGGGCCTTTAAGGTCCCTGAAGGAACGTTTAAGACTAAGACGTTGATAGGCTGGGTGTGTAAGTGCAGCGATGCATTGAGCTAACCAGTACTAATGATCCGTGAGGCTTAACCTTACAACACCAAAGGTGTTTTAGAGAGATTGTAGAGATTTTCAGCGAGTTCCGAGATTGGTTTCAATGGCTGCGAGAGTAGCGGTTGGAATGAAACAGAATTTGCCTGGCGGCAATAGCGCGGTGGTCCCACCTGACCCCATGCCGAACTCAGAAGTGAAACGCCGTAGCGCCGATGGTAGTGTGGGGTCTCCCCATGCGAGAGTAGGACACTGCCAGGCATCAATTAAGCCAAGAGGCCATCCGCAAGGATGGCCTTTTTGCTATGCGCGAAAGAAAAAGGCGCAGCCAGGCTGGGCCTTGTTAGCCGATAATCTGCACTTTCCTACGAATAAATTCCTGCCAGTTATATTCGCGATTATAAATATGGTTAATGTTTAAAAAACATAACTGTTTTCAGATGAATGTAAATCAGCCCTAATTGGATTGGTTTGGCTCTCAACAATAAGCGCTCCCACCAAGAAAAACTTTTATTAATCACCTTAACCATTATTTCTAATGTATTACCTAATTAATTTATATAGAAATTACCTTATAAAACAATTAGAAATATTTCATCTATGGATGATCTCCAGATAAAAGCAATATCAATGAAAACAAATATTAGTCTGACGTACCGAATCGAGTAGACTAGGTGGAGGTTCATTTCCGTATAGGTATTTATCGTTATGTCTACTGAAGGCGCGTCATTAAAAAACCACAATACCTTTGCGCTCCCGGTCAACGCAGCGCATCTGGTCATTGCCAACACTATCGAATTAATGATCAAGGTTTGGCAGAAAACGCAGAAGCGCCAAGAGCCGCTGCTGGTACTCGGTGAAGGAAGTAACGTCCTGTTTCTTGAAGACTTTGCCGGTACGGTCATGATCAATCAATTGAAAGGCATTGATATCAGAGAAGAAAAGGATGCCTGGTTCCTCCACGTCAGCTCAGGTGAAAATTGGCATGGCCTGGTTTGTCGGACCCTGGATATCAGCATTCCTGGCCTGGAAAATTTGGCGCTGATCCCTGGCCTGGTCGGCTCTGCCCCCATTCAGAATATCGGCGCCTATGGCATCGAGCTCAAAAGCGTATGTGACTATGTTGATCTATTGGATCTGAGTACGGGAGCCATCGATCGCATTTCAGCGTCAGATTGTGGGTTTGGCTATCGTGAAAGCATTTTCAAACATCATTTTCAGAAGGGGCACATCATTGTTGGCGTAGGCTTGCGCCTGAACAAACAATGGAACCCGATGCTTAATTATGGCGAGCTGGCAAAACTGGATCCGGAAACGGTGACCCCACGTCAGGTCTTTGATTCAGTGTGCGCCATGCGTCGTAGTAAGCTGCCGGATCCTAAGGTGATGGGTAATGCCGGTAGTTTCTTCAAAAATCCGTTGGTCAGTAGTGAAAAGGCCGCTGCGCTGATGCTCGAATATCCTGGTATGCCGCATTACCCACAGCAGGATGGTCAGGTGAAGCTGGCAGCTGGCTGGTTGATCGATCAGTGTGAGCTGAAAGGTTATCGTATTGGCGGTGCGGCGGTACATAGTCAACAGGCGCTTGTTCTGGTTAATGTGGATAATGCCACCAGTCAGGACGTGGTCACCTTGGCACGCCATGTGCGTAATACCGTAGCGAAAAAGTTTGATGTCTGGTTAGAGCCAGAAGTACGCTTTATCGGTAAGGATGGCGAGTTGAATGCCATAGAGGTTCTGTCATGAAGGATACCAAAGTTCCCCTCAAGCTGATTGCAATACTGGCCGATGGTGGTTTCCATTCAGGCGAGCACCTTGGTGAATTACTGGGGATGAGCCGCGCAGCCATTAACAAGCATATACAGACCATCCGTGAGTGGGGCCTGGACGTGTTTACCGTACCCGGAAAAGGCTACAGTCTGCCTGCTCCAATCCAATTGCTGGATGCCGAACGTATTCTCAGCCAATTGGCAGATAAGCGTGTCACCGTGCTGCCAGTCGTGGATTCTACCAACCAATACCTATTGGAGCGTATTGCTGAGCTGCAGTCGGGTGATGCCTGTGTCGCTGAGTATCAGCAAGCCGGACGTGGTCGACGTGGACGCCAATGGATATCTCCATTTGGCGCCAATCTCTATCTTTCAATGTTTTGGCGCCTCGAGCAGGGGCCTGCCGCCGCAATGGGTCTGAGCCTGGTGATTGGTATAGTGATGGCCGAAGTGTTGCAAGGCCTCGGCGCACAGGATGTCAGAGTCAAATGGCCGAATGATTTATATCTTAACGATCGTAAGTTGGCTGGGATCTTGGTCGAATTGACAGGGAAAACCGGTGATGCGGCACAGCTGGTCATCGGTGCAGGTATCAATTTGGCGATGCGTGAAACTAATGCCAATGCCATTAATCAAGGCTGGATAAACCTGCAGGAAGCGGGGATTAATATCGATCGCAATGAGCTGGCCGCGACTTTGCTTAATGAGCTACGCCAATCGCTGCGTCAGTTTGAGATTGAGGGTTTGACTCCCTTTATTTCACGGTGGCATACGTTGGATAACTTTATTGACCGGCCTGTTAAGCTATTAATCGGTGAGCAGCAAATATTCGGCACTGCTCGCGGTATCGATCAGCAAGGGGCATTATTGCTTGAGCAAAATGGTGTTATTAAGCCATTCATTGGCGGGGAAATATCGCTACGTAGTGCAGAGTAAATTATTATTAATAAGGGGCTCTAAGGCCCCTTGTCGCTAATGAAATTACTTTCTCAAACGAACGCTCTCGACTGCATGATTAGCGCTTTTGGTCATAATCAGGCTCGCACGTTCGCGTGTTGGAAGGATATTTTCCTGTAAATTCAATCCATTAATTTCATTCCACAGCTGAGTGGCTATATTAACAGCCTCAGGTTCTGGCAGCTTGGAATAGTTATGGAAATAAGAATCAGGATTAGAAAACGCTCCCTGACGGAATTTAAGGAACCGGTTAATGTACCAGGACTGTAAAAGTTCTTCCGGTGCGTCGACATATATAGAGAAATCAACAAAGTCAGAAACAAATACGCGATGCGGATCATGAGGATAGTCCATACCGCTTTGTAAAACGTTGAGCCCTTCCAAAATAAGAATATCCGGCTGCTCGATGACTTTATTTCCTTCAGGAACAACATCATAAATCAAGTGGGAATATACCGGAGCAGTGACGCGTTTGGCGCCGGATTTCACTTCAGAAACGAACTTGACCAGGCTGTGCATATCGTAAGACTGCGGGAAACCTTTTTTCTTCATCAGCCCGCGTTCGTTCAACACTTTATTGGGATGCAGGAAACCATCAGTGGTTATCAGCTCAACGCTACGGTGTTCCGGCCAACTGCTAAGCAATGCCTGTAATAAACGTGCGGTGGTACTTTTGCCTACGGCAACGCTGCCGGCGATGCCGATAACGTAGGGGATTTTTTGTCCATCGGTTCCGAGAAATTGCTCGAGTACGGCCTGACGGCGCAGGTTGGAACTGATATAGAAGTTCAGCAACCGCGACAGCGGCAGATAAATCTGAGCCACCTCTTCCAAAGAGAGATCTTCGTTAATCCCTTTCAGTTTAACAATCTCTTCTTCTGACAGTGTCAGCGGCACCGAATCTCGCAACGCAGCCCACTGGGTACGATCGAACTGAAGATAGGGCGTCGCTAAAGATTGATCTCTTTTTATCATAAGCCAAATTCTGCCTGTTAACGCAGGTTGGGAAAGGCGCCGGACGCCAACTCCAGATAATAAACAAGCTGCATATTATAGACAGCTTCGTTTTTGGCGTAGACTTTTTTCGCAAAAGTTATCGATTGGCGGCAGTTTATGTCAATTGTGAGAAGCGGCGCGCAGTTGATGGCAGAGGCGTTGCAAAGCGGTATCGCTAGGAAATGATACCGCTTTCATGCTAGCTGGCGATGGCAGGGGAGGTTTGGTTAACCGCGAACAGGCGTTTGTAGTAAATGACCGTCGGGTGATAGTAGCCATCGGGTGCGGCGGCATAGTCGGGTAACTCTCCGTGGCAGCGATAGCCCAATGAGCGATACAGCGCCTCTGCAGCGGAACCTGCCTGCGTGTCGAGATAAAGCAGGCCGCGCTGTTGCTGAAGTGCTGACTGTTCCAATGCTTTCATCAGGGCTTGTCCGACACCGTTACGACGTGCCCGGCTGTGGACTAATAGTTTTTGTACTTCAGCCCTGTTGCGTCCATTCGGTTTCTGGCACAGCTCCAGTTGTACTGTGCCAATGACGCCGCGCTCGTCTCTGGCAATCCACAACAACAGCTCTCCTTTGGCCAAGGCAGGCCTCAAGCTGTGGAAGTAACTCTCGGCGTCTTCATGCGGGATCAGTGTGTCGTAGCCCACTGAGGCCCCATGCGTTACCGCATCGGTCAACAGGCGAGCCAGTTCATTTCGGTAAATGGGCAGCGTGGCGGCATTAATCAGGACAATTTTCATCGGTCATTCCTCCTGGGTGAGGGGGTAATGAAGACAAGCAATAATTGCGCCAGAGCGGTGGTGGGTGCTGTGGCAGCGAAAGCGGTGAGAAATAATGATAGTTGATGTCATTACGTGGGGCACTCATCCCTTTTTTGGTGCATCGATATCACTCACAGTTTCCTGTTTTGGGTTTACGGATTTGAGATAACGGGCACGGGGAAAGAAAGGGTCAATACTTGCAAAAAGTGGATTAAATTGTAGAGAATGATGCCTGCAGTTGATGAATCTTTGCACGCTACGCGCAGTAAATTGCAAGACACCGTGCAAAATTGGGTGATTTGTGAGCGAAAGTGCAACTAACGCAATTTTTTTGTTGCATAGGTCGTCCGGTCTACCTAGAATGCGCTGCACTTGATGCCGGCTTAGCTCAGTTGGTAGAGCAACTGACTTGTAATCAGTAGGTCACCAGTTCGATTCCGGTAGCCGGCACCAATCAAGTCACAATAGTTAAAATCTGGTGGGGTTCCCGAGCGGCCAAAGGGAGCAGACTGTAAATCTGCCGTCACAGACTTCGAAGGTTCGAATCCTTCCCCCACCACCATATCTTGCCTTAGGCAGTTAACTGGCCAGCGATAATCTCGCAACGGTTGACTTGCAGAAGGAGAAGGCGAAAGCCTTCGCAAGGTTCGAGTTGTACAGCGCATAGCGCAAACAACTCGAAGGGTGAGAGTTAAGCGATAAACAATCCTTCTCCTCCCTTAAAATTCTACAGAAAAGTCAGGTAGCCGAGTTCCAGGATGCGGGCATCGTATAATGGCTATTACCTCAGCCTTCCAAGCTGATGATGTGGGTTCGATTCCCACTGCCCGCTCCAAGATGTGCTGATATAGCTCAGTTGGTAGAGCGCACCCTTGGTAAGGGTGAGGTCGGCAGTTCGAATCTGCCTATCAGCACCACTTCTTATTATCTCGCCCCCTGATTTTCTTTCTGTTCTGGATTCAACAAGCAAATGCTTGGTTGATGTGGTGATACCACCGATTTATCCGTGTCTTAGAGGGACAATCGATGTCTAAAGAAAAGTTTGAACGTTCAAAACCGCACGTTAACGTCGGTACTATCGGCCACGTTGACCACGGTAAAACTACCCTGACTGCAGCAATCACCACCGTTCTGGCTAAAACCTACGGCGGTTCTGCACGTGCTTTCGACCAGATCGATAACGCGCCAGAAGAAAAAGCTCGTGGTATCACCATCAACACTTCTCACGTTGAGTATGACACCCCGACTCGTCACTACGCGCACGTTGACTGCCCAGGGCACGCCGACTACGTTAAAAACATGATCACCGGTGCTGCTCAGATGGACGGCGCTATCCTGGTTGTTGCTGCGACTGACGGCCCAATGCCTCAGACCCGTGAGCACATCCTGCTGGGTCGTCAGGTTGGCGTTCCTTTCATCATCGTATTCATGAACAAATGCGACATGGTTGATGATGAAGAGCTGCTGGAACTGGTAGAAATGGAAGTTCGTGAACTTCTGTCTGCTTACGACTTCCCTGGTGATGACCTGCCGGTTGTTCGTGGTTCAGCGCTGAAAGCACTGGAAGGCGAAGCTGAGTGGGAAGCTAAAATCATCGAGCTGGCTGGTTACCTGGATTCTTACATCCCAGAACCAGAGCGTGCTATCGACAAGCCGTTCCTGCTGCCAATCGAAGACGTCTTCTCCATCTCCGGTCGTGGTACCGTTGTTACCGGTCGTGTTGAGCGCGGTATCGTTAAAGTTGGCGAAGAAGTTGAAATCGTTGGTATCAAAGACACCGTTAAGTCTACCTGTACTGGCGTTGAAATGTTCCGCAAACTGCTGGACGAAGGCCGTGCTGGTGAGAACGTTGGTGTTCTGCTGCGTGGTATCAAGCGTGAAGACATCGAACGTGGTCAGGTACTGGCTAAACCAGGTTCAATCAAGCCACACACCAAGTTCGACTCAGAAGTGTACATCCTGAGCAAAGAAGAAGGTGGTCGTCATACTCCATTCTTCAAAGGCTACCGTCCACAGTTCTACTTCCGTACAACTGACGTGACCGGTACCATCGAACTGCCAGAAGGCGTTGAAATGGTAATGCCAGGTGACAACGTGAACATGGTTGTTACCCTGATCCACCCAATCGCGATGGACGACGGCCTGCGTTTCGCAATCCGTGAAGGCGGCCGTACCGTTGGCGCTGGTGTTGTTGCCAAAGTTATCGCTTAATCGCTGATAACGTTTGACGCGACACGCGGTAAAAGGGCATCATTTGATGCCCTTTTTCTACGCTGTGAACTAGAACCTATCTCATCAGCGATTTTGCAGTCATAATCATTGGTGAGATGGGCTCTTAAAGCCGTATTGACTGAGATACGTCATAGCGTAAAACACCGAAATGCTGCCGAGCGGCATTTGATCGGTTTGGTTTGTCTTGCTGTGCGAGGCAAAGTTGTCTGTTCTGAATTCATTGTGACAGGTTGGTTTATGAGTGCGAATACCGAGGCTCAAGGGAGCGGGCGCGGCCTGGAAACGGCTAAGTGGCTGATCGTCGCCGTTCTGTTGGTTGTAGCGATTGTCGGTAACTATTACTACCGTGATTTCAGCCTGCCATTACGTGCGCTGGCTGTTGTAGTGGTTATCGCTGTTGCTGGCGCTGTAGCGCTGATGACCACCAAAGGCAAGGCCACCGTTGCGTTTGCACGCGAAGCGCGCACTGAAGTGCGCAAGGTGATCTGGCCAACTCGTCAGGAAACGCTACACACCACGTTGATCGTTGCCGCGGTAACTGCCGTGATGTCACTGATTCTGTGGGGCCTGGACGGTATTCTGGTCCGTCTGGTATCGTTTATTACTGGCCTGAGGTTCTAAAATGTCTGAAGCTCCAAAAAAACGTTGGTACGTCGTTCAGGCGTTTTCCGGTTTTGAAGGTCGCGTAGCGCAATCGCTGCGTGAGCACATCAAACTGCACGATATGGAAGAACTGTTCGGCGAAGTGATGGTACCTACGGAAGAAGTTGTTGAGATCCGTGGTGGCCAACGTCGTAAAAGTGAACGTAAATTCTTCCCGGGCTATGTCCTGGTCCAGATGGTTATGAACGATGCCAGCTGGCACCTGGTGCGTAGCGTTCCACGCGTAATGGGTTTCATCGGCGGCACCTCTGACCGTCCGGCACCGATCAGCGATAAAGAAGTTGATGCGATTATGAACCGCCTGCAGCAGGTGGGTGACAAGCCGCGTCCTAAAACGCTGTTCGAACCGGGTGAACTGGTCCGTGTTAACGATGGTCCGTTTGCTGACTTCAACGGTGTTGTTGAAGAAGTGGATTACGAGAAGAGCCGCCTGAAAGTTTCCGTTTCCATCTTTGGCCGTGCAACGCCGGTGGAACTGGACTTCGCTCAGGTTGAAAAAGGCTGATCAATTAATCAGCAGCGAGTGGCGTTTGCCGCTTGTCAGAGGCGCGAAATTGAACTATAATTTCGCGCCTTTTGTTTTTATAGGCCTTGCTCATTGAGTTGAGCGGGGTGAAACACGGGGAGCCTCTATTGAGGCGATATTACCCAAACCGAGGAATTGTAAATGGCCAAGAAAGTACAAGCCTACGTTAAGCTGCAGGTTGCAGCCGGTATGGCTAACCCAAGTCCGCCAGTTGGTCCAGCTTTGGGTCAGCAAGGCGTTAACATCATGGAATTCTGTAAGGCGTTCAATGCTAAGACTGACAGCGTTGAGAAAGGTCTGCCGATTCCGGTTGTTATTACCGTTTATTCTGATCGCTCCTTCACTTTCGTTACCAAAACCCCGCCAGCAGCAGTTCTGCTGAAAAAAGCGGCTGGTATCAAGTCTGGTTCTGGCAAGCCGAACAAAGACAAAGTAGGTAAAGTGACTCGTGCTCAGGTACGTGAAATCGCAGAAACCAAAGCTGCGGACATGACTGGTTCTGACGTTGAAGCGATGACTCGCTCCATCGAAGGTACTGCTCGTTCCATGGGCCTGGTAGTGGAGGATTAAGAAATGGCTAAGCTGACCAAGCGCATGCGCGTGATCCGTGACAAAGTTGATGCTACTAAACAGTATGACATCACCGAAGCTGTTGCTCTGCTGAAAGAGCTGGCCACCGCTAAATTCGTAGAAAGCGTTGACGTTGCTGTTAACCTCGGCATCGACGCTCGTAAATCTGACCAAAACGTTCGTGGCGCTACCGTTCTGCCAAACGGCACCGGTCGTTCTGTTCGCGTTGCCGTATTTGCCCAGGGCCCTAACGCTGAAGCTGCTAAAGCTGCTGGCGCAGAGCTGGTAGGTATGGAAGATCTGGCAGACCTGATCAAGAAAGGCGAAATGAACTTCGACGTTGTTATTGCTTCCCCGGATGCAATGCGCGTTGTTGGTCAACTGGGCCAGATCCTGGGTCCACGTGGCCTGATGCCAAACCCGAAAGTGGGTACCGTTACTCCGAACGTTGCTGAAGCAGTGAAAAACGCTAAAGCAGGTCAGGTTCGTTACCGTAACGACAAAAACGGCATCATCCATACCACTATCGGTAAGGTTGATTTCGAGTCAGACAAGCTGAAAGAAAACCTGGAAGCCCTGCTGGTTGCGCTGAAAAAAGCAAAACCATCTCAGGCGAAAGGCGTGTACATCAAGAAAGTTAGCCTCTCCACCACCATGGGTGCTGGCGTTGCTATCGATCAAAGCGGCCTGACTGCTGTAGCGAACTAATCGCCCTGCGATTATCGCTTTGACTTGGGGCTAAGGTTCGTCTAGAATCTTATGCCCCAAGGTTTTGCTATTGGCAATAGCCATAGTGGAACAAAGATTTTTCGGTTGGAGCCTGGCCTATCCAGGCCTCCGTCCAAGACCGCAGGTGTATCGAAAGGTACTTAATCCTTCCTGCGTAGACGGTGACAGAGCCTAAAGAAAATTTTTAAATTGTCTTTGCTGGATTCTGCTCACCGTGTTTGAACGCTCTCACTGCGTGATTTATCACAAGGTGTTGAGTGATGTGAGTGCTGGGGATTTCCCCCGGCTAAATCCAGGAGCAAAAAGCTAATGGCATTAAATCTTCAAGACAAACAAGCGATTGTTGCTGAAGTCAACGAAGTAGCCAAAGGCGCGCTGTCTGCGGTTGTTGCGGATTCCCGTGGCGTTACCGTTGATAAAATGACTGAACTGCGTAAAGCAGGTCGTGAAGCTGGCGTTTACATGCGTGTTGTTCGCAACACCTTGATGCGTCGCGTAGTTGAAGGCACTCCATTCGAATGCCTGAAAGACACGTTTGTCGGTCCTACCTTGATTGCATTCTCTAACGAACACCCGGGCGCTGCTGCTCGTCTGTTCAAAGAGTTCGCGAAAGCGAATGCAAAATTCGAGGTTAAAGCTGCGGCCTTTGAAGGTGAGCTGATCCCTGCGGCACAAATTGACCGCTTGGCAACTCTGCCTACTTACGATGAAGCAATCGCACGCCTGATGGCAACCATGAAAGAAGCCGCTGCCGGCAAATTGGTTCGCACTCTGGCTGCACTGCGCGATCAGAAAGAAGCGGCATAAGCCCTCTTTCTTAGCCTTTGCTTACGTATTTAAACTATTTCTGAATTTTAGGAACATTTGTTATGTCTATCACTAAAGACCAAATTATCGAAGGCGTTGCAGCTCTGTCTGTAATGGAAATCGTTGAACTGATCGCCGCTATGGAAGAGAAGTTCGGTGTTTCTGCTGCTGCTGTAGCTGCAGGTCCTGCTGCTGCTGCTGAAGCTGTTGAAGAAAAAACTGAATTCGACGTTGTACTGAAAGGTATCGGCGCGAACAAAGTTGCAGTAATCAAAGCAGTACGTGGCGCAACTGGCCTGGGTCTGAAAGAAGCTAAAGACCTGGTTGAGTCTGCACCAGCAGCACTGAAAGAAGGCATCAGCAAAGACGACGCTGAAGCACTGAAAAAAGCTCTGGAAGAAGCTGGCGCTGAAGTTGAAGTTAAATAAGCCACTGCTTTCTGAGTGCAGTCTGTTTTAACTAACAGACTGATGGCTGGTGACTTTTTGGTCACCAGCCTTTTTGCGCTGTAGGGCGTCAGTAGAGTTTCACACTGTTTGGCTACTGACTAACCCCAATATTTCTTTCTATCGACGACTTAATATATTGCCCTCCCTGCCGCAGCAAAATCTGCCGTACAGCGCAACGAAATGATTTAAGCGTGATAGAAACGAGTATTGCGGAAAGTGTTCCCGCTTTCCGGTCGACAAAATGGTGTTGCGTGAACCGTCCTATATCCGGACGGACAGATAGGTTCGACTTTCCAGCGAGCTGAGGAACCCTATGGTTTACTCCTATACCGAGAAAAAACGTATTCGTAAGGATTTTGGTAAGCGTCCGCAAGTTTTGGACATACCATATCTCCTTTCTATCCAGCTTGATTCGTTCCAGAAGTTTATCGAGCAAGATCCAGAAGGGCAGTACGGCTTAGAAGCCGCATTCCGTTCTGTTTTCCCTATCCAGAGCTACAGTGGCAATTCGGAGCTGCAATACGTTAGCTACCGTCTTGGTGAGCCGGTCTTCGACGTCAAAGAGTGCCAGATCCGTGGTGTGACGTTCTCTGCACCGCTGCGCGTAAAACTGCGCCTGGTAATCTACGAGCGTGAAGCTCCGGAAGGTACGGTCAAAGACATCAAGGAACAAGAAGTCTATATGGGCGAGATTCCGCTCATGACCGAAAACGGCACCTTTGTGATCAACGGTACTGAGAGGGTTATCGTATCTCAGCTTCACCGTAGTCCTGGCGTATTCTTCGACAGCGATAAGGGTAAAACCCACTCTTCGGGTAAAGTGCTGTATAACGCACGTATCATCCCTTACCGCGGTTCATGGTTGGATTTCGAGTTTGACCCGAAAGACAACCTGTTTGTACGTATTGACCGTCGCCGTAAATTGCCTGCGACCATCATTCTGCGTGCATTGAACTACACCACTGAGCAGATCCTTGACCTGTTCTTTGCGAAAGTAGTTTTCGAGATCCGTGATAACAAGCTGCAGATGGAGCTGGTTCCAGAGCGTCTGCGTGGTGAGACTGCTTCGTTTGATATCGAAGCCAACGGCAAGATCTACATTGAGAAAGGCCGTCGTATCACCGCTCGTCATATCCGTCAGCTCGAAAAAGACGAAATTCATAGTATTGAAGTACCGGTCGAGTACATCGCGGGCAAAGTGGTCGCGAAGGACTATATCGATACCAATACCGGTGAGCTGATCTGCGCAGCCAACATGGAGCTGTCGCTGGATCTGCTGGCCAAACTGAGCCAGTCAGGCCACAAGCGTATTGAAACGCTGTTCACCAACGATCTGGACCACGGTGCGTACATCTCTGAGACCGTACGTGTCGATCCAACAAGCGATCGTTTGAGCGCGCTGGTAGAAATCTACCGCATGATGCGCCCTGGTGAGCCGCCAACGCGCGAAGCTGCCGAAAGCCTGTTCGAGAACCTGTTCTTCTCTGAAGACCGCTACGATCTGTCTGCGGTTGGCCGTATGAAGTTCAACCGTTCTCTGCTGCGTGACGAGATCGAAGGTTCGGGCATCCTGAGCAAAGACGACATCATTGAAGTGATGAAGAAGCTCATCGATATCCGTAACGGTAAAGGCGAAGTGGACGATATCGACCACTTGGGCAACCGTCGTATCCGTTCCGTCGGCGAAATGGCTGAGAACCAGTTCCGTGTAGGTCTGGTACGTGTTGAGCGTGCGGTGAAAGAACGTCTGTCCCTGGGCGATCTGGACACCCTGATGCCACAGGACATGATCAACGCCAAGCCAATTTCGGCGGCGGTGAAAGAGTTCTTCGGCTCCAGCCAGCTGTCTCAGTTTATGGACCAGAACAACCCGTTGTCCGAGATCACGCACAAGCGTCGTATCTCTGCATTGGGCCCAGGCGGTCTGACCCGTGAACGTGCCGGCTTTGAAGTTCGAGACGTACACCCGACTCACTACGGTCGCGTGTGTCCAATCGAAACGCCGGAAGGTCCAAACATCGGTCTGATCAACTCCTTGTCCGTGTACGCACAGACTAACGAGTATGGCTTCCTGGAAACTCCGTACCGCCGCGTGCGTGATGGTTTGGTTACCGATGAAATCAACTATCTGTCTGCTATTGAAGAAGGCAACTTCGTTATCGCTCAGGCGAACTCCAACCTGGACGAAGACGGCCGCTTCATAGAAGACCTGGTCACCTGTCGTAGCAAAGGCGAATCAAGCCTGTTCAGCCGCGATCAGGTTGACTATATGGACGTATCAACCCAGCAGGTTGTTTCCGTTGGTGCCTCACTGATTCCATTCCTGGAACACGATGACGCCAACCGTGCATTGATGGGTGCGAACATGCAACGTCAGGCGGTTCCAACCTTGCGTGCTGACAAGCCGCTGGTAGGTACCGGTATGGAACGTGCTGTAGCGGTTGACTCCGGTGTTACTGCCGTAGCTCGCCGTGGCGGTGTGATCCAGTACGTGGATGCTTCCCGTATCGTTATCAAAGTTAACGAAGACGAGATGCACGCGGGCGAAGCAGGTATCGATATTTACAACCTGACCAAGTACACCCGTTCTAACCAGAACACCTGCATCAACCAGATGCCGTGTGTGAATCTGGGTGAGCCAATCGAGCGCGGCGACGTGCTGGCAGATGGCCCGTCCACTGACCTGGGTGAACTGGCGCTGGGCCAGAACATGCGCGTGGCGTTCATGCCGTGGAACGGCTACAACTTCGAAGACTCCATCTTGGTGTCCGAGCGTGTAGTTCAGGAAGATCGCTTCACTACCATCCATATCCAGGAACTGGCGTGTGTGTCTCGCGACACCAAGTTGGGGCCTGAAGAGATCACTGCCGACATCCCTAACGTGGGTGAAGCTGCGCTCTCCAAACTGGATGAATCCGGTATCGTGTATATCGGTGCTGAAGTGACCGGTGGTGACATTCTGGTCGGTAAGGTAACGCCGAAAGGTGAAACCCAACTGACGCCAGAAGAGAAACTGCTGCGTGCGATCTTCGGTGAGAAGGCATCTGACGTTAAAGATTCCTCTCTGCGTGTACCAAACGGCGTTTCCGGTACGATTATCGACGTGCAGGTCTTCACCCGCGATGGCGTGGAAAAAGACAAGCGTGCGTTGGAAATCGAAGAGATGCAGCTGAAGCAGGCGAAGAAAGACCTGACTGAAGAACTGCAGATCCTGGAAGCTGGCTTGTTCACGCGTATCCATGCGGTGCTGGTTGCCGGCGGTGTCGAAGCTGAAAAGCTGAGCAAACTGCCACGCGATCGCTGGCTGGAACTGGGCCTGACCGACGAAGAGAAGCAAAACCAGCTGGAACAGCTGGCAGAGCAGTACGACGAGCTGAAATCCGACTTCGAGAAGAAGCTGGACGCCAAGCGTCGTAAGATCACCCAGGGCGACGATCTGGCACCAGGCGTGCTGAAAATCGTTAAGGTTTATCTGGCCGTTAAACGTCAGATCCAACCGGGTGACAAAATGGCAGGCCGCCACGGTAACAAAGGTGTTATCTCCAAGATCAACCCGATCGAAGATATGCCTTACGATGAAAACGGCACGCCGGTTGACATCGTACTGAACCCGCTGGGCGTACCATCACGTATGAACATCGGTCAGATCCTGGAAACCCACCTGGGTATGGCTGCGAAAGGCATTGGTGAGAAAATCAACCAAATGCTCAAGCAGCATCAGGAAGTGGCCAAACTGCGTGAGTTCATTCAGAAGGCCTACGATCTGGGCGACGACGTCTGCCAGAAAGTTGACCTGAACACCTTCACCGACGACGAAGTCCTGCGTCTGGCAGAGAACCTGAAAAAAGGTATGCCAATCGCAACGCCGGTGTTTGATGGTGCGAAAGAGACTGAAATCAAGCAACTGCTGGAAATGGGCGGGATCCCAACCTCGGGTCAGATTACGCTGTTCGATGGCCGTACCGGTGAGCAATTTGAGCGCCAGGTTACCGTTGGCTATATGTACATGCTGAAACTGAACCACTTGGTTGACGATAAGATGCACGCCCGTTCAACCGGTTCTTACAGCTTGGTTACTCAGCAACCGCTGGGTGGTAAGGCGCAGTTCGGTGGTCAACGCTTCGGTGAGATGGAAGTGTGGGCACTGGAAGCATACGGCGCGGCTTATACCCTGCAGGAAATGCTCACCGTTAAGTCGGATGACGTTAACGGCCGTACCAAGATGTACAAAAACATCGTGGATGGCGATCACCGCATGGAACCAGGCATGCCGGAGTCCTTCAACGTACTGTTGAAAGAAATCCGCTCGCTCGGTATCAACATCGAACTGGAAGACGAGTAATCGTTTTTCCGGCTCAGGCTCCCGACCTTAGGGAGCCTGAGGGTGGTTGTTCAGGTCACACGGGTGCGCGATTTGTCAGCGTGCACCCAACAGGTTTAACTCCGACAGGAGCCAATCCGTGAAAGACTTATTGAAGTTTCTGAAAGCGCAAACTAAGACCGAAGAGTTTGATGCGATCAAGATTGCTCTGGCATCGCCAGACATGATCCGTTCGTGGTCGTTCGGTGAAGTTAAAAAGCCGGAAACCATTAACTACCGTACGTTCAAACCAGAACGTGACGGCCTTTTCTGCGCCCGTATCTTCGGGCCGGTAAAAGACTACGAGTGCCTGTGCGGTAAGTACAAGCGCTTAAAACACCGCGGCGTGATCTGTGAGAAGTGCGGCGTTGAAGTGACCCAGACCAAAGTACGCCGTGAGCGTATGGGCCACATCGAGCTGGCTTCACCGACTGCGCACATCTGGTTCCTGAAATCGCTGCCTTCGCGCATCGGTTTGCTGCTGGATATGCCGCTGCGTGACATCGAACGTGTACTGTACTTCGAATCCTATGTGGTTGTTGAAGGCGGTATGACTAACCTCGAGCGTCGTCAGATCCTGACTGAAGAGCAGTATCTGGATGCGCTGGAAGAGTTCGGTGACGAATTCGACGCCAAGATGGGTGCGGAAGCTATTCAGGCCCTGTTGAAAAACATGGATCTGGAAGCCGAGTGCGAGCAGCTGCGTGAAGAGCTGAACGAAACCAACTCCGAAACCAAGCGTAAGAAGCTGACCAAGCGTATCAAGCTGCTGGAAGCGTTCGTGCAGTCTGGCAACAAGCCAGAGTGGATGATCCTGACCGTGCTGCCGGTACTGCCGCCGGATCTGCGTCCGCTGGTTCCGTTGGATGGGGGTCGTTTCGCGACTTCAGATCTGAACGATCTGTATCGCCGCGTGATCAACCGTAACAACCGTCTGAAACGCCTGCTGGATCTGGCTGCGCCTGACATCATCGTGCGCAACGAAAAGCGTATGCTGCAAGAAGCGGTAGATGCCCTGCTGGATAACGGCCGTCGCGGTCGTGCCATCACCGGTTCGAACAAACGTCCTCTGAAATCTTTGGCCGATATGATCAAAGGTAAACAGGGTCGTTTCCGTCAGAACCTGTTGGGTAAACGTGTTGACTACTCTGGTCGTTCTGTAATCACCGTAGGTCCATACCTGCGTCTGCATCAGTGCGGTCTGCCTAAGAAAATGGCACTGGAGCTGTTCAAACCGTTCATCTACGGCAAATTGGAGCTGCGTGGCCTGGCCACCACCATCAAAGCCGCCAAGAAAATGGTTGAGCGCGAAGAAGCTGTCGTTTGGGATATCCTGGACGAAGTTATCCGCGAACACCCGGTACTGCTGAACCGTGCACCAACCCTGCACCGTTTGGGTATCCAGGCGTTTGAACCTGTTCTGATCGAAGGCAAGGCAATCCAGCTGCACCCGCTGGTTTGTGCGGCATACAACGCCGACTTCGATGGTGACCAGATGGCTGTTCACGTACCGTTGACGCTGGAAGCTCAGCTGGAAGCGCGTGCGTTGATGATGTCTACCAACAACATCCTGTCACCTGCGAACGGCGAGCCAATCATCGTTCCTTCTCAGGACGTTGTATTGGGTCTGTACTACATGACCCGTGACTGTGTTAACGCCAAAGGCGAAGGCATGGTGCTGAGCGGCCCGAAAGAAGCGGAGCGTATTTACCGCGCTGGTCTGGCTTCTCTGCATGCGCGTGTCAAAGTGCGTATCACCGAAGAGATCAAAAACACCGAAGGCGAGTCTGTACACCAGACTTCGATCATCGACACTACCGTTGGTCGCGCCATCCTGTGGATGATCGTGCCGCGCGGTCTGCCGTACTCGATCGTTAACCAGCCTTTGGGCAAGAAAGCTATCTCCAAGATGCTGAACACCTGTTATCGCATCCTGGGCCTGAAGCCGACCGTTATCTTTGCTGACCAGATCATGTACACCGGTTTTGCTTACGCAGCCCGTTCAGGCGCTTCCGTAGGTATCGACGACATGGTTATCCCGGCCAAGAAAGCGGAGATCATCGAAGAAGCGGAAACCGAAGTTGCCGAGATCCAGGAGCAGTTCCAATCTGGTCTGGTTACCGCCGGCGAACGCTACAACAAAGTGATCGATATCTGGGCTGCGGCAAACGAACGTGTTGCTAAAGCGATGATGGAAAACCTGTCGGTTGAAGACGTGGTTAACCGTGACGGCGTTGTGGAACAACAAGTTTCCTTCAACAGCATCTTTATGATGGCCGACTCCGGTGCGCGTGGTTCCGCCGCTCAGATTCGTCAGCTGGCCGGTATGCGTGGTCTGATGGCGAAGCCGGACGGCTCCATCATCGAAACGCCAATCACCGCGAACTTCCGTGAAGGTCTGAACGTACTCCAGTACTTCATCTCCACGCACGGTGCTCGTAAAGGTCTGGCGGATACCGCACTGAAAACGGCTAACTCCGGTTATCTGACCCGTCGTCTGGTTGACGTGGCGCAGGACTTGGTAGTTACCGAAGACGACTGTGGTACTCACAACGGCATCATGATGACTCCGGTTATCGAAGGTGGTGACGTTAAAGAGCCACTGCGCGAACGCGTTCTGGGTCGTGTGACAGCAGAAGATGTTATCAAGCCGGGTACGGCTGACATCCTGGTGCCACGCAACACCCTGCTGAACGAGAAGACCTGTGACCTGTTGGAAGAAAACTCTGTCGACAGCGTTAAAGTCCGTTCCGTAGTGAGCTGTGAAACCGACTTTGGTGTGTGTGCAAACTGCTATGGTCGCGACCTGGCACGTGGTCACATCATCAACAAAGGCGAAGCTATCGGCGTTATCGCGGCACAGTCAATCGGTGAGCCGGGTACACAGCTGACGATGCGTACGTTCCACATCGGTGGTGCGGCATCTCGTGCGGCTGCTGAATCCAGCATCCAGGTGAAAAACAAGGGTAGCCTGAAGCTGAGCAATGTGAAGTTCGTAATGAACGCCGCAGGCAAGCTGGTGATTACCTCTCGTAACACCGAACTGAAGCTGATCGACGAATTCGGCCGTACCAAAGAAAGCTACAAAGTGCCTTATGGTGCCGTGATGGGCAAAGGTGACGGTGCAGAAGTTAACGGCGGCGAAACCGTTGCTAACTGGGATCCGCACACCATGCCAGTTATCACCGAAGTGAGTGGTTTCATCCGCTTCGCTGATATGGTTGACGGCCAGACCATTACACGCCAGACCGACGAACTGACCGGTTTGTCTTCTCTGGTTGTACTGGACAGCGCAGAGCGTACCGGTAGCGGTAAAGACCTGCGTCCGGCACTGAAAATCGTTGATGCCAAAGGCGACGACGTGTTGATCCCAGGTACTGATATGCCTGCTCAATACTTCCTGCCAGGTAAAGCGATTGTGCAGCTGGAAGACGGCATTCAGATCGGTGCGGGTGATACCCTGGCGCGTATTCCTCAGGAATCCGGCGGTACCAAGGATATTACCGGTGGTCTGCCACGCGTTGCGGATCTGTTCGAAGCACGTCGTCCGAAAGAGCCTGCAATCCTGGCTGAAATCAGCGGGATTATCTCGTTCGGTAAAGAGACCAAAGGCAAACGTCGCCTGGTCATCTCTCCACTGGACGGCAGCGACGCTTACGAAGAGATGATTCCAAAATGGCGTCAGCTCAACGTGTTTGAAGGCGAAGTTGTGGAACGTGGTGACGTTGTTTCTGACGGCCCAGAATCTCCGCACGACATTCTGCGTCTGCGTGGTGTGCATGCGGTTACCCGCTACATCACCAACGAAGTGCAGGAAGTTTACCGTCTGCAAGGCGTTAAGATTAACGATAAACACATTGAAGTTATCGTTCGTCAGATGCTGCGTAAAGGCACCATCGTCAGCGCAGGTGGCACCGAGTTCCTGGAAGGCGAGCAGGCTGAAGTGTCACGCGTTAAGATTGCCAACCGTCAGCTTGCTGCTGAAGGCAAAATCGAGGCAACCTTCTCACGCGATCTGCTGGGTATCACCAAGGCTTCCTTGGCGACCGAGTCCTTCATCTCCGCAGCATCGTTCCAGGAAACGACGCGCGTTCTGACCGAAGCGGCTGTTGCCGGTAAGCGTGATGAACTGCGTGGCCTGAAAGAGAACGTCATCGTGGGCCGTCTGATCCCAGCCGGTACCGGTTACGCTTATCATCAGGACCGTATGCGCCGTAAAGCACAGGGTGAAGTGCCAGTTGTTCCGCAGGTGAGCGCGGAAGAAGCAACGGCTAACCTGGCTGAACTGCTGAATGCAGGCTTGGGCGGCAACAACGATTAATCGTTGAATGCACTCGGGATCCGGCTTGCCGGTTCCTTGCCAGATAAACCGCTCCTCCGGGGGCGGTTTTTTTTTGCCCGCTCCGGCAGGGGGAATCTTTGCTACTATGAATAAACCCGAAATAATGGCTAAAATCACCTGCGTGCTATTACAACCAAGGATTGTACAGATATGGACAGCCTGATCACCTTCGAGAAACTTACGGCAAAACACCTGCCTTACCTGTATGAAATTAGATTCTCCGTCGAAGAGAACCCGCTTCACCCTCACCAGATCCAATATCTTCATAGGACCCAGGCACTGGATGATATTAACCAGGGTGGTGGTTGGATTTGCAAATGCGGTGATGATTACGCCGGCGTAGGTTTCGGGCTCTTTATTCCTGAACCCTTGATCGGTGGGCTGTTTGTTAAACCGGAATACCAGTCGAAGGGGATAGGTTCTGCCTTACTGAATGCAGTAACGGCATGGTTATTCGAAAATGGTGCTCAAGAGATCCATCTCACTACCGATCCGGGATCGAAGGCTGAAGCGTTTTATCAGCGGCGCGGGTGGGTTGCCATTGGCAAGGATGAGTTTGGTCAGGCGGAGCTGGTTAAACGTAAAGGTGATAAGTAATGAAAATCAAAGGATTGATAGCATTATTTCTGATGTCTCTGTTTAGCGCTCCACTCTGTGCTGGCGTTGATTATTTTTATCTTAAAAAGAGCGATGGCGAGAAGGTTAAGATTACGCTAAAGGCATTAGAGGCGATGCCATCTTCTTCGATTAAAACCTCTACCAATTTCACTCCTGAGGCCGTTTTTACCGGCGTTGAGTTTAGCGTGCTGGCAAAGGAATATGGCCTGACGGGAAGTAAGGTTCGCGCTTTTGCCTGGGATGATTATTCATATTCAATGCCCGTTGCTGAGTTGGCTAAATACAAGGCTATTATCGCCTATAAGAAAAATGGCGAGCTTATGGACGTCGCACAGCTAGGGCCTTTTGCGATTATCTATCCTCGCGATAGCCACCCAGAGTTGAACAATATTGATGTGAACGCAAAAACCGTTTGGCAGATAAAGATGCTAGAGGTTAAGTGAAATGAGCAAAAAATTTATCGGGACGCTTGTCGCTCTGGTTGCAGTGTTGGTGCTCTTGGTTTTACTGATTGCCACAAATTTCGGCAATGTGAAAGAGCGATACAAGCAGATTGAGCCTAATCTCGATAATTACTCCGTTGCTGAAATCCTCTTTTTGTCATTTGAAAGGACAAAAACCGCATTGCTGCTGGGCGATGAGGATAACTACGACGCTTTTATGCTCAAAAAGAAAATATTTGCATCAAAAATTGCCATTCTTGAGGGGCGCTCGACGTTCAGCGATGCTTTTTATTATGATGAAGAATTTATAAAAACCATTGCGGTTTTGAAGCAGCAGTATGCTGAGCTGGATCAACTTAGCGTTGAGTTGTTAAATGGCACCAAAACCAGAGCAGATATACTCTCCTTTATGGACGAGATGGAAATTACCTTGGTCGATATTCAAGAGATAATCTACAAAATACAGATAAGGAATTTCACCGAGGTTAAAGACATCATCAAAGATAATTCAGGTAAAGCCGAGCTGTTTGCGATTATTTCACTGGTGCTGATTTTCTTGATGATGTTCCTGATTTTGAAGCATGCGTTTTCACTGAAGGAGATAGTTAAGAATAAGAATATCTTTATTTCTTCCATTTACCATGAGATAGCCGGCTCAACGCAGGCCATCGTGATTGCGGCAGACATCATGGAGCATGAGTTGGTGCAGGATGAGTTAAAAAAAGAGGCCAGGCTCATCTCGCATCACGGCAATAAAATTGCAGAGCAAACGCGTGAGGTCATGGATTACTCACGGCTTGAAATGGGGGAAGTAAAGGTCAATGATTCTCTGTTTTCACTCAATGAGGTGGTTGACGATGCTGTTGCTGCGGTGGGTGGGGACGGTCGCAATAAATTTATTGTCCGGTATTCGTCTTATTCAGGGGAAGTTCATTCCGATAAATACAAGTTATATCGAATAATCGTCAATCTGTTGGGTAATGCCGATAAATATACCCATTGCGGCTTGGTAATTCTGAATGTGAAGGTTTGTCACGGTCGTCTTTATCTTCTGGTGAAAGATAACGGTATCGGCTTTAACGTGAAAAATATTAACAGATTATATAAAGCATTTAATCAGGGGGTGGAAAGAGAGACGCGCCAGGGGCTGGGCTTGGGCCTGACCATTATAAAGAACTATGTGACCAGGATGAAGGGCACCCTCAGAGTAAAATCTGTTGAAGGTAAAGGCTCGTCATTCCTCATTTGCTTGCCAATAAAATCAGTTGAAAAACAAATGGGAAAGCAACAGTGAAGAAATAATCAGCGGCTTGGCTGGTTTCTCAATCAAATGTACGTCGTAGTTTAATATCATATCGCCGATGTTTTTCTCATAGTGGTGTAACTGGCCTGTCAGGATGATGATTTGTGCATGGGTATCCACTCGCTCTTTTATCTTTTCTACGACCTTTTCTGATGTCTCGCCAAAGTCTAACAGCCAATCAAGGATAAAGGCCTCGTAGGTATGTTGCTCCAGGCTGTCGATGATCGCCTTAGCGGTTGGAAAAGTCTCTGTTTCGATACCGTAGCGGGTGGTGATTTTTTTTAGCAACTCCAGGATGTCTTGGTCATTGTCGAGGATGGCAATTCTGGGTGCCGGAAGAAAGTCTATTTTCCTGACCTTATACAGCTCTGCGCCTGCGCTTTTATCTCTGCCGGTGTTAATAATAAAAAGATCGTCTTTTCTGAACGCATAGGTTTCCCCGTCCTCAATGCTGTCTACCGGCTTGTCATCAACCTCGATATTGCACCGTTTATGTATGCTGTTCATGATAAACACGCAGTTGTGGGCTCTGCGTCCTTCAAACGATTCATTGAAGTATTGAAATACTCTTTTTATCTCGTCGAGAGTGATGCCTCTTTTACCGTCCAGCTTCTGCTTGGCGCTGTTATATTGAAGGTTCAGAATGCTTGCCATGGTTGATGCGTGCTTTCTGTCACCTACCCCTTTCTGGGCCAGCAACATACTGATTGCCTCTGCGTAATTTGGCGTTTTTTTCATGATCACCTCGATTTTTCTGATGTTGACCACGAGCATTTGCTGTCCCGAGGTTGCCTGCTGGCTCGATTATAGATGAAGTCAGGATGGCTGCGGCGATATCCGTTTGATTTTCATGACTAAACTCAAATTACACTCAATAGCACTCAAAAAAACACTCAAAAGACATTCACATTTTATCGTTGATATGATTAATTAGCTCTTATATGTGCGATTCGCGTTCCTGGGGGGGCTGCCTGTCTCACAGAATAAGCTGCCTGCTCCTGTCTTCAAGCTAGGGGCAGGCAGCAAAAAAAGATACACGGCCGACGCCAGGGCCATTACAGCATCAGGGACTCATCACATCACCGCGGCGCAGGTGGTCACACCTTGCTCGCCTGTTGATATTGCCGCACGCTTTCTGCTACTTCTTCTGGCGCCACTACGCCTTCTTTCCCGACTACGACTGCCTGTGACGTGCCCAGTGCCACAATCCGATCGCCGACACTGAAAGTATGAGTCGCATAAAAGTAACGATCGTCCCAGTGAGTAATGGTCATACTGACTTGATAACGTTGGAAGGGCTGCAGCGCCTTTTTGTAATTCATATTCAGTTGACTGACGATCGGCGACCAACGCCGCTTGAGCATCAGCTTCATTAATCCGGTTCGAATAAACATATCCACCCGATTGAGGTCGCACACCGTCAGGTAGCGGCCATTATTCATGTGCAGATTGATATCGATATCATTTAGCCATACTCGAGTTTGCAGGGTGCTGGTCAGGTCATCCATTGACATGCGCGCTTTCCAGCGTGATGAGATAAAGATCCAAATCAGTCGCAGGTACAGGTTCATGGTTATTATTCCGCCGGGGGTGAGAGGTTAAATGTGGTCCAACCAGTTGACTTTGTCAAAATCCCCGAACCACGTTGATGAGTGAGCAAACCGAAAAGGAAGGCCCGGATCGCGCGGGAGGGTATCCGGTACGATCCGGGGATGGGTAAGGCGGGGCCATTGAGAAGGTAACGGCCCCGGCCGGCGCCGGGTTTGGCGACCGGCAGAGGGACTATAGCCGGTGTGATTTTCGGCACCAGCTTGGTTGATAGACTTTGCGCAGTCTATCTTTGGATTTCTCTGCAATGGTTAATGGATTACAGCTTATTGCGCGCCACGTCCAAGATAGCCGTCCCAGTCTTTCCACACCGGCTGCAAACCGGCATCGCTAATCGCTTGCGCCACCTGTTGCGGCGTACGGCCATCATGCGGTTCGAACTGCTCCAGTTCAGGCGGCACGTCGTCGGCATAGCCACCGGGTTGTGTCTTGGATCCGGCGCTGACGCTGTTGATCGCCACCGGGATCATATGATCGCGGAAGAACGGGGATTCACGCGTCGACAAAGAAAGTTCCACGTCGGGGGCGAACAGCCGGAAAGCACAGATCAACTGCACCAGTTGCGGTTCACTCATGATCGAGGCCGGTTCTATACCGCCGGCGCAGGGGCGCAAACGCGGGAACGAGATGGAATAACGGCTCTGCCAATAGGTTTGCTGCAGGTAGAATAAGTGCTCGGCCAGCATATAGCAGTCGGTGCGCCAACTGTTGGAGAGCCCGACCAGAGCGCCGAGACCGATCTTGTCGATCCCGGCGCGGCCCAGGCGATCCGGCGTGGCCAACCGCCAATGAAAGTCCTGTTTCTGCCCACGGAGGTGATGCTGCAGATAGGTGGCGGGATGATAGGTTTCCTGATACACCAACACGCCATCCAGCCCCAGCGTTTTCAGTTCGGCATACTCTTCCTGCGCCAGCGGTTGTACCTCCATCATCAGCGAACTGAAATGGCGGCGGATCGCCGGAATATGCTGGCGAAAGTAATCCATGCCGACCTTGGTTTGGTGTTCACCGGTGACCAGCAGCAGATGCTCAAAACCCAAAGCTTTAATCGCCAGACACTCGCGTTCGATTTCTGCGGCATCCAGGGTTTTGCGCTTGATGCGATTGCTCATTGAAAAACCGCAGTAAGTGCAGTCATTAGCGCATAGATTAGACAGGTATAAGGGCACATAGAAGCTGACCACGTTACCAAAACGTTGGCGAGTCAGTTGCTGTGCACGTTGCGCCAAAGGTTCCAGATAGGGCGCCGCGGCAGGGGAGATCAATGCCATAAAGTCTTCACGCGTCAGCTTGTCCGCATTGAGTGCACGCTCCACATCCCGCGCCGTCTTACTGTTAATGCGCAGCGAGATGTCGTCCCAATCCAACTGCTGCCAGCGGCGGCTGAAATCATCGGCCATCACAACGTCTCCCCGGCCTGGCTGAGAAAAGCCGTCAGCGGGCTAGAAGCCGCCGCACTACGTTGGCTACTGCCCAAACCGGCCTGACGCGCCAGTTCACCGGCTTCCAATGCCAAACGGAAAGCATGCGCCATCTGTACGGGATCGCGCGCCACGGCGATAGCCGTATTCACCAGCACCGCATCGGCACCCAGTTCCATGGCTTCCAGTGCATGGCTCGGCGCACCGATACCGGCGTCCACTACCACCGGCACTTTGGCCTGTTCGATAATGATCTCCAGAAAGTCGCGGGTGCGCAGCCCCCGGTTGGAACCGATTGGCGATCCGAGCGGCATGACCGCCGCGCAGCCCACTTCTTCCAGCCGTTTGCATAGCACCGGGTCGGCACCGCAGTAAGGCAGCACCACAAAGCCTTCTTTTACCAAGGTTTCCGCCGCTTTCAGGGTTTCTATGGGGTCCGGCAGCAGGTATTTCACATCAGGGTGAATTTCCAGTTTTACCCAGTGAGTGCCGAGTGCCTCACGCGCCAGCCCGGCGGCAAACACCGCTTCGCCGGCGGTTTTGGCACCAGAGGTGTTGGGCAGCAGGCGAACGCCCAACTGTTGCAGCGGCGCCAGAATGGCATCATTGCCGCCGCGCAGATCAACGCGCTTCATCGCCATGGTGACCAGCTGCGAACCGGAGGCCTGCAGGGCTTCCAGCATCAGCGCTGGGGTGGCGAACTTGCCGGTGCCGGTAAACAGGCGTGAAGTAAAGGTGGTATCGGCGATTTTTAGCATGTCAGCCTCCGGCGATCGCTTGAAACAACAGGATGTCATCACCGTCCTGCACCTGGTGGTTAGCCCAGTCGGCGCGTGGGATGATGGTTTGGTTGATAGCCAGCGCGGTGCCCGGCTGGTGGCGTTGCAGTTGCTCCAGCAAAGCATCGACGCTCAGGGGCTGCGCCAGTTCCAACGGCTGCTCATTAAGCCGGATCTTCATGCTGCCCCTCCGCATACTGCACAGGTGCTGGCCTGGCTGAGTTGCAAGGTGCTCCAGCTTTGTTGTTTACCGTCGAACAACCGTAGTTTGCCGTTCAGTGGTGAAGACATGCCTGCCAGCATCTTTATCGCTTCCAGGGCTTGCAGCGTACCGATGACGCCGACCACCGGGCCGAGCACGCCAGCGGTGCGGCAATTGCGCTGCGGTTCTGCCGATTCCGGGTAAAGACAAGCGTAACAGCCGTGGACATAAGGCGGTTCAATGACCAGCAACTGGCCGCTGAAACCCACCGCGCTGCCGCTGATAAGCGGCTTGTCGGCGCTGATGCAGGCGGCGTTCACCGCATGGCGGGTTTCCATATTGTCGCTGCAGTCCAAAATGAGATCGGCGCGCTCCACTGCGTGGTGCAAGGTTTCGCCTTGCAGCCGTTGCTCCAGCGCAATGGCTTCAACCATCGGGTTCAGTGCCTGTAACTGGCGCTGTGCCAGAGCGGCTTTGCTTTTTTCCACGTCGGGGCTGCGGTACAGGATCTGGCGCTGCAGGTTGGTGACGTGAAGCGTATCGTCATCGGCCAGCAACAGCGTACCGACGCCGGCGGCGGCCAGATAGAGCGCTGCAGGGGAGCCTAAGCCCCCAAGCCCGACGATCAGCGCCGTCGAACGCTTCAGCTTCTCCTGACCTTCCGGGCCGATATCTTCCAGCAGCAGTTGGCGGCTGTAACGCAGGAACTCTTGATCGTTCAACATGGCGTTACTCCTTGCCTTCGATCAGCTGCAGCAGTTGGGCGGTAGCGGCGCGCCAGTCCGGCGCCTGAGTAATGGCGCTGACCACCGCCACGCTACCTACGCCGCAGGCCAACACGTCGGCCACGCGATCGATACTGATCCCGCCGATCGCCACCGTCGGATAGTCACTCAACCCGAGGATATGGCGTTTCAGCTCTGCCAGGCCCTGGGGAGCGGAAGGCATGTCTTTGGTTTGCGTCGGGAAGATATGCCCCAGCGCAATATAAGAAGGCTTCACCGCAATGGCTCGCGCCAGCTCGGCGTCGTCATGGGTGGAAACGCCCAAACGCAATCCGGCGCGGTGAATGGCCGCCAAATCGGTGGTCTCCAGGTCTTCCTGACCCAGGTGGACGCCATAGGCATCGTGTTTAATCGCCAATTGCCAATAGTCATTAATAAATAGCCGGGCGTTGTACCTTTTACCGAGCGCAATGGCGGCGGCAATATCCTCTTCGACCTGCTCATCCGGCAAATCCTTGATGCGCAGTTGGATCGTGGTAACACCCGCATCCAGCAGGCGAGCAATCCATTCGACACTGTCGACTACCGGATATAACCCCAGCTTGTACGGGGTGGCGGGGAAAGGCGTGGTGATATCAGTCATTGCTCAGTTCCTCTTGCAGGTTGCCGGCGCTGTGGTAGAGCTCGCTGTCGCGTGAACGGAACTCGGCCGACATTTTTTCCATGCCGGTGAGTTGTACTTCTATCGGTTTGGCGGCTTCCTGCGCAGCGGCATAGTCGCGTACTTCCTGCGAAATTTTCATCGAGCAGAATTTGGGGCCGCACATGGAACAGAAGTGGGCGATTTTGCCGGACTCTTGCGGCAGGGTTTCGTCGTGATAAGCGCGGGCGGTAGCCGGATCGAGCGCCAGGTTGAACTGATCTTCCCAGCGGAATTCGAAACGCGCCTTGGACATGGCGTTATCGCGGATCTGGGCACCCGGGTGGCCTTTGGCCAAATCGGCGGCGTGGGCGGCAATTTTGTAGGTGATCAGCCCCTGTTTGACGTCTTCTTTGTTCGGCAGCCCGAGGTGCTCCTTCGGCGTGACGTAACACAGCATGGCGCAGCCGAACCAACCGATCATCGCGGCGCCGATGCCGGAGGTGAAGTGGTCATAGCCCGGAGCGATATCGGTGGTTAGCGGGCCAAGGGTGTAGAACGGCGCTTCGTGGCAATGCTCCAACTCTTCGGTCATGTTGCGACGGATCATTTGCATCGGTACATGACCCGGGCCTTCGATCATCACCTGCACGTCATATTCCCAGGCAATTTTAGTCAGTTCGCCCAGCGTGTGTAGTTCGGCGAACTGCGCTTCATCATTGGCGTCCTGAATTGAGCCGGGGCGCAGGCCATCGCCTAGGGACAGAGAGACGTCATAGGCGGCGCAAATTTCGCAGATTTCGCGGAAGTGCTGGTACAGGAAGTTTTCCTGATGGTGTGACAGACACCATTTAGCCATGATCGAACCGCCGCGCGAGACGATGCCGGTCAGGCGCTTGGCGGTCATCGGTACATAGCGCAACAGTACGCCGGCGTGGATGGTGAAGTAGTCAACGCCTTGCTCTGCCTGCTCAAGTAACGTATCGCGGAACATTTCCCAGGTCAGGTTTTCCGCCACGCCGTTCACTTTTTCCAGCGCCTGATAGATAGGCACCGTGCCGATCGGTACCGGGCTGTTACGCAGGATCCATTCGCGGGTTTCGTGGATATAACGGCCGGTGGACAGGTCCATCACCGTATCCGCGCCCCAGCGGGTGGACCAGACCAGTTTTTCGACCTCCTCTTCGATGGATGAGGTCACCGCCGAGTTGCCGATGTTGGCGTTAACTTTCACCAGAAAATTGCGACCGATGATCATCGGCTCGGATTCGGGATGGTTGATATTAGCGGGGATGATGGCGCGTCCAGCGGCCACTTCCTGGCGAACGAATTCCGGCGTGATGTTCTCCGGCAGATTGGCGCCCCAACTTTGGCCTGGATGCTGCTGGCGCAGGACATCGCCACGGATACGCTCGCGGCCCATGTTTTCGCGGATGGCGATAAACTCCATCTCAGGGGTGATTACGCCAGCGCGGGCGTAGTGCAACTGGGTGACGCATTTGCCGGGTTGCGCCTTGCGCGGCCGCGGCAGATGTTCAAAACGCAGGTGATCCAGACCTTCATCCGCCAGGCGCTGCTGGGTAAAGCCGGAACTGACGCCATTGAGCAGTTCGGTATCACCGCGTTCAGCTATCCAGCCTGCACGCAGTTTTACCAGGCCGGTATGCACATTAAGTTCAGATTGCGGATCGCCATAAGGACCGGCAGTGTCGTATACCGGAATGGCTTCGTTGGGCTGGTACTGTGGGTTGTCTTTGTCGCCGCCAAGCAGCGTCGGGCTAAGCTGGATTTCACGCATCGGCACCTGCAGATCGTTGCGTGAGCCCTGCAGATAAATCCGGCGTGAATTGGGAAAGGACACGCCCTGAAGGGTATCGATAAACTGCTGGGCTTCTTCGCGTTGCTCTTTACGGGCACGGGGTTTTTTAACGTTAGACATAGCAAGTTCCTACCAGTGTGTTGGGTTGGGAATGTTGCTTGTCTGGAGCTCGGAGGGAGTAATGATGCTGGCCGACAGGGCGGGATTATCCCTGTTGGGATCACCTGCCTGTGGCGATAGATTACTCTTGTTCCCTTCGCGGGTATTAACCCGATCAGGTTCCGCGGATCCCGAATTAACGGTCTCAGCCTGGCCAATTTGATGAACAAATCAGGCGCTAGGCACTCCGACAAGATGCCCCCAGTATAGGAGGGTGAATAAAAAAAACTACAAAATTCTAACGTGCCTGATCCAGCGCTTTATCCGGCATCGTTTGTTGCCAGGCTTCGGTCGCCAGTTGGATCAGCTTATCTTCCAGGGTAAAACGTGCCGCCAGGGTTTCACCGATATCCGACAATGCCTGATGGAGTTCCAGGCACACATCCTGATCGATATCCACTTCGGTATAGCGATCGTGAAATGCCATAATCTGTTCGGTATTTGCCCACAGTTTGGGGTAGATGTTTACCGACAGCGTCATTTTCGGACTGGATGCGCCTTCCACTTGCTTGATAATTCTGTCATAGATATGAAAATGACCGGCGGAGAGGTAATCCACCAGATTATGGCAAAAGTTCTCCAGCGCTTTTTCATTCAGCGGCGTATGCTTTTCTTTATTCGGTTTGATACCCACGAGGGTGCAATAGGCGACCAGCAATTGCTTGCGAGCCTGAAGCCATTGATCAACTAATTCATTACTACCACCAACGCGCTGAGTCAGGCTTTCCAAACGGTTGAGCATGTTTGACTCCGTAAGTAATAAAACGTAACAGTAAGTTATTAAAATGTTACAAGGCCGATTTGTAGAGTGCCAGTGAAGCTGAGGTTGTGCAACAACGATATGGAACTTGCATTAACGGGTAATGAAAATGGCTGGTGGATTGTCAGCCATGAAAGCAAACTTTGGTTACCAAACGGTGAATTGCCGTGTGGTTTGGCGGCGTCATTCTCCCTGCAGGGGCGAATGGCCAGGGCTATTGGTGAATGGGAAGGGCTGCCGGTCTGGCTGGTGCGTCAGGCGATGCCGCAGGACATGGGCTCGGTACGCCAACTGCTTGAGCTCGATCGTGGACTGTTCCAGCTCGCTGGGCGCGGGGTGCAACTGGCCGACTTCTACCGTTCCCATCGCTACTGCGGTTACTGCGGCCATGAGATGCATCTCAGTCGCACGGAGAGTGCCTGTCTGTGCGGCAATTGCCGCGAGCGTTACTACCCGCAAATCGCCCCTTGCGTGATTGTTGCCATTCGACGTGACGACGAGATCCTGCTGGCCCAGCACGTGCGCCATCGCGGTGGAATTCATACTGTCCTGGCCGGTTTTGTTGAGGTCGGCGAAACGCTGGAGCAGGCGGCTGCGCGCGAGGTAATGGAGGAAAGTAATATTGAAATCAAAAACCTGCGCTACGTCACCTCGCAACCCTGGCCATTCCCGCATTCGCTGATGATGGCCTTTATGGCCGATTACCATCGGGGTGAGATCCGTCACGATCCGAAAGAGCTGCTTAACGCCGGCTGGTACCGCTACGATCGGTTGCCGCTTTTGCCGCCGCCTGGCACCGTGGCGCGCCGCCTGATAGAGGACACCGTAGCCTTATGCCGCGAGCAATAACTCGCTACAATAGCGGCAGATGAATAAGGGAGCCCCATAAATGAATGAGTTGAAGAACGATCGTTACCTGCGCGCGCTGCTGCGTCAGCCGGTGGATGTGACCCCCGTATGGATGATGCGTCAGGCCGGTCGTTATTTGCCGGAGTACAAAGCCACCCGTGCCCAGGCCGGTAATTTTATGTCGCTGTGCAAGAATGCGGAACTGGCTTGCGAGGTTACGCTGCAGCCGTTGCGCCGCTTCCCGCTGGATGCGGCCATTCTGTTCTCCGACATCCTCACCATTCCCGATGCCATGGGGCTGGGGCTGTATTTCGAAACCGGCGAAGGCCCGCGTTTCTCCTCGCCGATTACCTGTCGTGCCGACGTGGACAAGTTGCCGGCCTTCGATCCGGAAGTGGAACTGAGCTATGTGATGAACGCGGTGCGTACTATCCGCCGCGAGCTCAAAGGCGAAGTGCCGCTGATCGGTTTCTCCGGCAGCCCGTGGACCCTGGCGACCTATATGGTGGAAGGCGGCAGCAGCAAGGCCTTCACCAAGCTGAAAAAAATGATGTATGCGGAGCCGGCTACGCTGCACCTGCTGCTGGATAAGCTGGCAGACAGCGTCATTTTGTATCTCAATGCCCAGATCAAAGCCGGCGCGCAGTCGGTGATGGTCTTCGATACCTGGGGGGGCGTGCTGACCGGCCGTGACTACCGCGAATTCTCTCTGCATTACATGCATAAGATTGTCGATGGGCTGCTGCGTGAAAACGATGGCCGCCGCGTGCCGGTCACGCTGTTCACCAAAGGCGGTGGCCAGTGGCTGGAGGCCATGGCGGCCACCGGCTGTGACGCGCTGGGCCTTGACTGGACGACCGACATCGCTGACGCGCGCCGTCGCGTAGGGGATAAAGTCGCGCTGCAGGGCAACATGGATCCTTCTATGCTGTATGCGTCACCTGAGCGTATTGCCCAGGAAGTGGAGACCATCCTCGCCGGTTTCGGTCACGGTGAAGGGCACGTATTTAACCTGGGTCACGGCATTCATTTGGATGTGCCACCAGAAAACGCCGGCGCCTTTGTCGAGGCGGTTCACGCTCAATCGGGCAAATACCATCGCTAAGGACCGGACGTGATAGATACTCAAGCCCTACGCGCGGAGCAATTGCAGCGCGCCTCGGAAGTGATTCGTTACGATGACTTCCAGACCGAGTCGCCGGCCTTTATTGCCGGTGCCGACGTGGGCTTTGAACAGGAAGGTGAGGTGACGCGTGCTGCCATTGCCATTCTGCGCTATCCATCGCTGGAGCTGGTGGAGTACCGGGTGGCTCGTGTCGCGACCACCCTGCCTTACATTCCCGGTTTTTTATCATTTCGTGAATACCCTGCGTTGCTCGCGGCTTGGGAGCAATTGCAGCAGAAGCCGGACCTGGTTTTTGTCGACGGCCATGGTATCTCACACCCGCGCCGTCTGGGCGTTGCCAGCCATTTCGGTCTGCTGGTCGACGTACCGACCATTGGCGTCGCCAAAAAGCGCCTGTGCGGTAAATTCGCCCCTTTGGACGCCGCCGCCGGCGCGTTGGCGCCGCTGGAAGATAAAAGCGAGCAGCTTGGCTGGGTGTGGCGTAGCAAGGCGCGTTGTAACCCGTTGTTTATCTCTACCGGCCACCGCGTCGGGGCCGACAGTGCGTTGACCTGGGTACAACGTTGCATGGCGGGCTACCGTTTGCCGGAACCTACGCGCTGGGCCGATGCCATCGCCTCGCGCCGGCCGGCCTTCCAGCGCTGGTTGCAGCAGTATCCAGAGGTGTCGCAATGACCGATTTCGGGTACACTGCGGCGCAGATAACGCGTAAGAGAGTGAATAATGCTACGTAACCCGATCCATTTACGTCTGGAAAAGCTTGAAAGCTGGCAACATTTGACCTTTATGGCCAGTTTGTGCGAGCGTATGTATCCGAATTACCAGATGTTCTGCCTGCAAACCGAGTTTGGCGATCCGGCGATTTACCGCCGCATTCTGGATTTGGTGTGGGAAACGCTGGTGGTCAAGGACGCCAAGGTCAACTTTGACAGCCAGCTGGAGAAGTTGGAAGAGGCGATACCTTCGGCAGAAGATTACGATCTTTACGGCGTTTACCCGGCTATTGACGCCTGTATCGCATTAGGGGAACTGATCCATTCGCGACTCAGCGGGGAGACGCTAGAGCACGCCATCGCCATTAGCGAAACGTCAATTCGCACCGTGGCGATGTTGGAAATGACTCAGGCCGGTAAAGAAATGACCGACGATGAGCTCAAGGTTTTGCCTGCGGTAGAGGAAGAATGGGACATCCAATGGGAAATTTTCCGCCTGTTGGCTGACTGCGAGGAACGCGATTTAGAGCTGATCAAAGGCTTGCGTTCTGACCTCCGCGAGGCCGCGGTGAGTAATATCGGGATAAATTTAACGCAATAAGGCAAGAAAACGTGATTTAACGCCTGATTTGTCATGCCTTAAGGCTTCACATCCGCACCCTGTCTGGTCTACATTTGGGGGGCGTAAAAAAAGTGGCTATCGGTGCGTGTATGCAGGGAGTGCTGTCAATCGGCATATCCGTCGCACTCGATGCTTTGCAAACGATAAACACACTGTAAGGATAACTTATGAACAAGACTCAACTGATTGATGTAATCGCGGACAAGGCTGACCTTTCCAAAGCACAAGCTAAACTGGCTCTGGAATCCACCCTGGCTGCTATTACTGAGTCTCTGAAAGAAGGTGATGCAGTACAATTGGTTGGTTTCGGTACTTTCAAGGTCAACCACCGCAACGAGCGCACTGGTCGCAACCCGCAGACTGGTAAAGAAATCAAAATCGCAGCTGCTAACGTGCCTGCGTTCGTTTCTGGTAAAGCACTGAAAGACGCGGTTAAGTAATACTGCGTGTTGGTGAAAAGATTAAACAGGGGGGCAATAGCGCCCCTTTTGTTTATCCGACAGGCGCTCATGGTCATCGGCTTTGCCGGTGTCCTGAGCGCCTGCAGCAGTCATTCAGATCCCCCTGCCTTTAGTGCCAGCGGCTTTGTGGCCGACCAGGGCGTTATTCGCCTGTGGCGCAAAGACGACGATCGGCATCGCCCACAGGTGCTGATGAGCGTCTACAGTCCTTATCGCGGTCCGGGCACCGTCACCACGCTGTACGAATACCAAAACGGCGAACTGCGCCAGATTAAACGCACCGATGCCGATGGCGATCGTGACTCTATTCAACTTCGCTTCACCGATGACGGCGAAGTAAGCTTTATGCAGCGTCAACTGGCCACGCGGCGTGAACAACTGACCGCCGATGAAATCGCGCTGTACCAATACCAGGCGCGTCGAGTGCTTGAAGTGAGTAATGCGCTGCGTGCCGGCAATGTGAAACTGCTGCAGGGGCGTTGGCAACAGGGCACGGTGCAAACCTGCGATGGCCAAACGTTGAAACCAGGGCTGGACGGCAGTGCCGAAGCCTGGATTGAGCGTCGCGCCCGCAACAGCAGCCAACCGGTGAATATTGCCTGGTTGGATGCGCCGGAAGGGCGTGAACTGCTGCTGGTGGCAAACGACGATTTTTGCCGCTGGGAACCGAAAGAAGATCAGCTATAAAAAAGGCCCCGCATGGCGGAGCCCTCAGAGATTTTAGCGTTCAGATCATTTGCCGCGTGCAATCGCACGATAGCCAATGTCCTTACGGCAGAAGCTGCCTGTCCACTGAATGCCATCCGCCAATTGGTAAGCGCGTTGTTGCGCCTGAGCCACCGTTTCACCCAGCGCGGTAACGCACAGCACGCGGCCACCGCTGGTCACCACGTCGTTACCCTGCATACGGGTGCCGGCATGGAATACCTTGCCGTCGGCGCTTTCTTGCTGCGGCAGACCCTGAATGACCTCACCGTTGTTATAGTCACCAGGATAACCGCCGGCTGCCAGTACCACGCCCAACGCAGGACGTTCATCCCATTCAGACGTTTTCTCATCCAGCTTGCCTTCCGCACCGGCCAGGCACAGTTCAACCAGATCAGAGCGCAGACGCAGCATGATCGGCTGGGTTTCCGGATCGCCAAAGCGGCAGTTGAATTCAATGACTTTCGGTTGACCGTCCGCAGAGATCATCAGCCCGGCATAAAGGAAGCCGACATAGGTGTTACCTTCCGCCGCCATGCCACGCACGGTTGGCCAGATAACCTGGTCCATCGCGCGCTGGTGGATTTCATCGGTTACCACTGGCGCCGGGGAATAAGCCCCCATACCACCGGTGTTCGGGCCTGTGTCGCCATCGCCGACACGTTTGTGATCCTGGCTGGTGGCCATCGGCACTACGTTTTCACCGTCGACCATGACGATAAAGCTGGCTTCTTCCCCATCCAGGAATTCTTCCACCACGATGCGGTGGCCTGCATCGCCGAAGGCGTTACCTGCCAGCATGTCTTGCACGGCGTCTTCCGCTTCCTGCAGCGTCATGGCAACAATCACGCCTTTACCGGCCGCCAGGCCGTCGGCCTTGATGACGATCGGTGCACCTTTACTGCGAACATAGGCCAGCGCCGGTTCGACTTCGGTAAAGTTTTGGTACTCGGCGCTTGGAATATTGTGGCGCGCCAGGAAATCTTTGGTGAAGGCTTTAGAGCCTTCTAACTGGGCTGCGGCCTGAGAGGGGCCAAAGATTTTCAGACCGGCGGCCTGGAAGGCGTCAACCACGCCAATCACCAGCGGCGCTTCCGGCCCGACAATGGTGAGGCCGATATCGTTGCTCTGGGCAAAAGCGAGCAGGGCCGGAATATCGGTAGCGGAGATCTCGACGTTCGTAAGACCTGGTTCCAGCGCGGTACCGGCATTGCCCGGTGCTACGTAAACTTTGTCCGCCAGCGGTGATTGGGCTGCTTTCCAGGCCAGCGCGTGTTCGCGTCCGCCGTTGCCGATAATTAAAATGTTCATCAGGTGCTCCACGAAGGGCGTGCGCCGCAGCGCACGCAGCAAAAAGGATTAATGGCGGAAGTGACGCATATCGGTAAAGATCATCGCAATGCCGTGTTCGTTGGCGGCGGCAATCACTTCATCATCACGGATCGACCCGCCTGGCTGGATCACGCAGGTGATGCCAACGGCTGCCGCGGCATCGATGCCGTCACGGAACGGGAAGAAGGCGTCGGACGCCATGGCGGAGCCTTTGACTTCCAGACCTTCGTCGGCGGCTTTGATGCCGGCGATCTTGGCTGAGTAAACGCGGCTCATTTGCCCCGCACCTATGCCGATGGTCATGTTGTCGCGCGCATAAACAATGGCGTTGGACTTAACAAACTTGGCCACTTTCCAGCAGAACAGCGCATCACGCAATTCCTGAGCGGTAGGTTGGCGTTCGGACACTACGCGCAGATCGCTTTCACTCACCATGCCCAGATCGCGATCCTGCACCAGCAAGCCGCCGTTGACGCGCTTGAAGTCCAGAGCGGCAACGCGTTGCTGCCATTGGCCGCAGGCCAGCACGCGGACGTTCTGTTTGGCGGCCAGCAGGGAGCGCGCTTCCTGGCTGATGCTAGGTGCGATAATCACTTCCACAAACTGACGACTGATAATGGCTTGCGCAGTGGCGGCGTCCAGTTCGCGGTTGAAGGCGATGATGCCGCCGAACGCGGAGGTAGGATCGGTTTGATAGGCACGCTCATAGGCTGCCAGAATATCGTCGCCTATCGCCACGCCACAGGGGTTGGCGTGCTTGACGATAACGCAGGCCGGTTCGGCGAACTCTTTCACGCACTCCAGTGCCGCATCGGTATCGGCGATGTTGTTGTACGACAACGCTTTGCCCTGTAGCTGATCGGCGGTGGCGACAGAAGCTTCCTGAACATTCTCTTCTATATAGAAGGCGGCCTGCTGGTGGCTGTTCTCACCATAACGCATATCCTGCTTCTTGATGTAGTTAAGGTTCAGCGTGCGAGGGAAGCGACCGGAAGGCTGCTCGGTTTCGCCATGGTAGGCCGGCACCAGCGCGCCGAAGTAGTTGGCGATCATGCTGTCGTAAGCGGCGGTGTGTTCAAACGCCTTGATAGCCAGATCGAAACGGGTGGCGTATTGCAGTGAGCCGTCGTTGTTATCCATCTCGGTAATGATAGCGGCGTAGTCACTGCTCTTTACCACGATGGCGACGTCTTTATGGTTCTTGGCCGCGGAGCGCACCATGGTCGGGCCGCCGATGTCGATATTCTCTACTGCATCTTCCAGCGAGCAATCCGGGCGCGCCACGGTTTGGGCGAACGGATACAGGTTTACCACCACCATGTCGATCGGCTTGATGTCATGTTGGCTCATGATGCCATCGTCCTGACCGCGACGGCCCAGAATGCCACCGTGCACTTTCGGGTGCAGCGTCTTTACTCGTCCATCCATCATTTCCGGGAAGCCGGTGTAGTCGGAAACTTCGGTAACAGGTAGACCGGCATCTGCCAGCAGGCGAGCGGTACCGCCGGTGGAGAGCAGTTCAACGCCACGGCTTGAAAGCGCTTCGGCGAATTCAACGATACCGGCTTTGTCAGAGACGCTGAGCAGGGCCCGGCGGATTGGACGAGGTTGTTGCATGGTTTTATCCCTTGGCTTTGGAGTCGCAATAAAAGAGCGTTACGTGAATTTCCACCTTCTACTCTCTATAAGGAAAGGTTTTTCTCTCTATAAAGAGGGTATCGGGCACAAATTCAGGTAACGCCCCCATAAAAAGGGGAGCGTTTCGTCGCGGGGAATTGTAGCGAAAACGTTTGCGTGGCGCTCGTAAATTTTCCGTGCAAATGGCTTCTGTGGATAAGTTTGTGCACAACAGGGTATAAGGCGGGCTTTTGCTGTGGAATGCAGCAAACGGTCGTTTTTGTCGAAAATACCTGTTGCGGCCTGCGAGGAACTCCCTATAATGCGCCTCCATCGACACGGAACATGTGAACAACTTCACAGAGTCTCCGGGGTTCGAAGAGAAAAAATCCTGAAATTTAGGGGTTGACTCTGAAAGAGGAAAGCGTATTATACGCCACCTCGAGATAGCAAGCTACGGCGGCTAACTCACTGCTCTTTAACAATTTATCAGACAATCTGTGTGGGCACTCCACAAGACGATATCCAGAACCTTAGGGTTCAAAAAAATATCAAGTCTTGAAGAGTGACCAAGCAGTAATTCATTTAGTTGAATTATTACGAAAGTTAATTTTCGAGCATCGCTTCACGAGTTGAAGCAAATCAAGCTTTTAATTGAAGAGTTTGATCATGGCTCAGATTGAACGCTGGCGGCAGGCCTAACACATGCAAGTCGAGCGGTAGCACAGGGAGCTTGCTCCTGGGTGACGAGCGGCGGACGGGTGAGTAATGTCTGGGAAACTGCCTGATGGAGGGGGATAACTACTGGAAACGGTAGCTAATACCGCATAACGTCTACGGACCAAAGTGGGGGACCTTCGGGCCTCATGCCATCAGATGTGCCCAGATGGGATTAGCTAGTAGGTGGGGTAATGGCTCACCTAGGCGACGATCCCTAGCTGGTCTGAGAGGATGACCAGCCACACTGGAACTGAGACACGGTCCAGACTCCTACGGGAGGCAGCAGTGGGGAATATTGCACAATGGGCGCAAGCCTGATGCAGCCATGCCGCGTGTGTGAAGAAGGCCTTCGGGTTGTAAAGCACTTTCAGCGAGGAGGAAGGGTAGTGTGTTAATAGCACATTGCATTGACGTTACTCGCAGAAGAAGCACCGGCTAACTCCGTGCCAGCAGCCGCGGTAATACGGAGGGTGCAAGCGTTAATCGGAATTACTGGGCGTAAAGCGCACGCAGGCGGTTTGTTAAGTCAGATGTGAAATCCCCGCGCTTAACGTGGGAACTGCATTTGAAACTGGCAAGCTAGAGTCTTGTAGAGGGGGGTAGAATTCCAGGTGTAGCGGTGAAATGCGTAGAGATCTGGAGGAATACCGGTGGCGAAGGCGGCCCCCTGGACAAAGACTGACGCTCAGGTGCGAAAGCGTGGGGAGCAAACAGGATTAGATACCCTGGTAGTCCACGCTGTAAACGATGTCGACTTGGAGGTTGTGCCCTTGAGGCGTGGCTTCCGGAGCTAACGCGTTAAGTCGACCGCCTGGGGAGTACGGCCGCAAGGTTAAAACTCAAATGAATTGACGGGGGCCCGCACAAGCGGTGGAGCATGTGGTTTAATTCGATGCAACGCGAAGAACCTTACCTACTCTTGACATCCAGAGAATTCGCTAGAGATAGCTTAGTGCCTTCGGGAACTCTGAGACAGGTGCTGCATGGCTGTCGTCAGCTCGTGTTGTGAAATGTTGGGTTAAGTCCCGCAACGAGCGCAACCCTTATCCTTTGTTGCCAGCACGTAATGGTGGGAACTCAAAGGAGACTGCCGGTGATAAACCGGAGGAAGGTGGGGATGACGTCAAGTCATCATGGCCCTTACGAGTAGGGCTACACACGTGCTACAATGGCGTATACAAAGAGAAGCGAACTCGCGAGAGCAAGCGGACCTCATAAAGTACGTCGTAGTCCGGATCGGAGTCTGCAACTCGACTCCGTGAAGTCGGAATCGCTAGTAATCGTAGATCAGAATGCTACGGTGAATACGTTCCCGGGCCTTGTACACACCGCCCGTCACACCATGGGAGTGGGTTGCAAAAGAAGTAGGTAGCTTAACCTTCGGGAGGGCGCTTACCACTTTGTGATTCATGACTGGGGTGAAGTCGTAACAAGGTAACCGTAGGGGAACCTGCGGTTGGATCACCTCCTTACCTAATGATATTGATTCGCGTGAAGTGCTCACACAGATTGTCTGATGAAAAAGTAACGAGCAGAAATACCTTTATAGGCTTGTAGCTCAGGTGGTTAGAGCGCACCCCTGATAAGGGTGAGGTCGGTGGTTCAAGTCCACTCAGGCCTACCACTTCTCGAAGTGGAAAAGGTACTGCACGTGACTGTATGGGGCTATAGCTCAGCTGGGAGAGCGCCTGCCTTGCACGCAGGAGGTCAGCGGTTCGATCCCGCTTAGCTCCACCATATAGTCCTGTATTTCAATACTTCAGAGTGTACTGGCAACAGTATGCTGCGAAGTATTTTGCTCTTTAACAATCTGGAACAAGCTGAAAATTGAAACATGACAGCTGAAACTTATCCCTCCGTAGAAGTATTGGGGTAAGGATTAACCTGTCATAGAGTCTCTCAAATGTAGCAGCACGAAAGTGGAAACACCTTCGGGTTGTGAGGTTAAGTGACTAAGCGTACACGGTGGATGCCTAGGCAGTCAGAGGCGATGAAGGGCGTGCTAATCTGCGATAAGCGTCGGTAAGGTGATATGAACCGTAATAACCGGCGATACCCGAATGGGGAAACCCAGTGCAATTCGTTGCACTATCATACGATGAATACATAGTCGTATGAGGCGAACCGGGGGAACTGAAACATCTAAGTACCCCGAGGAAAAGAAATCAACCGAGATTCCCCCAGTAGCGGCGAGCGAACGGGGAGGAGCCCAGAACCTGAATCAGTTCTTGTGTTAGTGGAAGCGTCTGGAAAGTCGCACAGTAAAGGGTGATAGTCCCGTACACTAAAATGCATTAATTGTGAGTTCGATGAGTAGGGCGGGACACGTGACATCCTGTCTGAATATGGGGGGACCATCCTCCAAGGCTAAATACTCCTGACTGACCGATAGTGAACCAGTACCGTGAGGGAAAGGCGAAAAGAACCCCGGCGAGGGGAGTGAAATAGAACCTGAAACCGTGTACGTACAAGCAGTGGGAGCACCTTCGTGGTGTGACTGCGTACCTTTTGTATAATGGGTCAGCGACTTATATTTTGTAGCAAGGTTAACCGTATAGGGGAGCCGTAGGGAAACCGAGTCTTAACTGGGCGAATAGTTGCAAGGTATAGACCCGAAACCCGGTGATCTAGCCATGGGCAGGTTGAAGGTTGGGTAACACTAACTGGAGGACCGAACCGACTAATGTTGAAAAATTAGCGGATGACTTGTGGCTGGGGGTGAAAGGCCAATCAAACCGGGAGATAGCTGGTTCTCCCCGAAAGCTATTTAGGTAGCGCCTCGTGAACTCATCTTCGGGGTAGAGCACTGTTTCGGCTAGGGGGCCATCCCGGCTTACCAAACCGATGCAAACTCCGAATACCGAAGAATGTTATCACGGGAGACACACGGCGGGTGCTAACGTCCGTCGTGAAGAGGGAAACAACCCAGACCGCCAGCTAAGGTCCCAAAGTCATGGTTAAGTGGGAAACGATGTGGGAAGGCATAGACAGCCAGGATGTTGGCTTAGAAGCAGCCATCATTTAAAGAAAGCGTAATAGCTCACTGGTCGAGTCGGCCTGCGCGGAAGATGTAACGGGGCTAAACCATGCACCGAAGCTGCGGCAGCGACGCTTAGGCGTTGTTGGGTAGGGGAGCGTTCTGTAAGCCGTTGAAGGTGGCCTGTGAGGGCTGCTGGAGGTATCAGAAGTGCGAATGCTGACATAAGTAACGATAAAGCGGGTGAAAAGCCCGCTCGCCGGAAGACCAAGGGTTCCTGTCCAACGTTAATCGGGGCAGGGTGAGTCGACCCCTAAGGCGAGGCCGAAAGGCGTAGTCGATGGGAAACAGGTTAATATTCCTGTACTCGGTGTTACTGCGAAGGGGGGACGGAGAAGGCTAGGCTAGCCGGGCGACGGTTGTCCCGGTTTAAGCGTGTAGGGGGAGTGACCTGGTAAATCCGGTTACTTATTAACCCTGAGGCGTGATGACGATGCACTACGGTGCAGAAGTAGTTGATGCCAAGCTTCCAGGAAAAGCCTCTAAGCATCAGGTAACACAGAATCGTACCCCAAACCGACACAGGTGGTCAGGTAGAGAATACCAAGGCGCTTGAGAGAACTCGGGTGAAGGAACTAGGCAAAATGGTGCCGTAACTTCGGGAGAAGGCACGCTGGCGCGTAGGTGAAGAGACTTGCTCTCGGAGCTGAAGCCAGTCGCAGATACCAGCTGGCTGCAACTGTTTAATAAAAACACAGCACTGTGCAAACACGAAAGTGGACGTATACGGTGTGACGCCTGCCCGGTGCTGGAAGGTTAATTGATGGGGTCAGCCGCAAGGCGAAGCTCTTGATCGAAGCCCCAGTAAACGGCGGCCGTAACTATAACGGTCCTAAGGTAGCGAAATTCCTTGTCGGGTAAGTTCCGACCTGCACGAATGGCGTAATGATGGCCAGGCTGTCTCCACCCGAGACTCAGTGAAATTGAACTCGCTGTGAAGATGCAGTGTACCCGCGGCAAGACGGAAAGACCCCGTGAACCTTTACTATAGCTTGACACTGAACATTGAGCCTTGATGTGTAGGATAGGTGGGAGGCTTTGAAGCGTGGACGCCAGTCTGCGTGGAGCCAACCTTGAAATACCACCCTTTAATGTTTGATGTTCTAACTCGGCCCCGTGATCCGGGGTGAGGACAGTGTCTGGTGGGTAGTTTGACTGGGGCGGTCTCCTCCCAAAGAGTAACGGAGGAGCACGAAGGTTAGCTAATCACGGTCGGACATCGTGAGGTTAGTGCAAAGGCATAAGCTAGCTTGACTGCGAGAGTGACGGCTCGAGCAGGTACGAAAGTAGGTCTTAGTGATCCGGTGGTTCTGAATGGAAGGGCCATCGCTCAACGGATAAAAGGTACTCCGGGGATAACAGGCTGATACCGCCCAAGAGTTCATATCGACGGCGGTGTTTGGCACCTCGATGTCGGCTCATCACATCCTGGGGCTGAAGTAGGTCCCAAGGGTATGGCTGTTCGCCATTTAAAGTGGTACGCGAGCTGGGTTTAGAACGTCGTGAGACAGTTCGGTCCCTATCTGCCGTGGGCGTTGGAAGATTGAGAGGGGTTGCTCCTAGTACGAGAGGACCGGAGTGAACGCACCACTGGTGTTCGGGTTGTCATGCCAATGGCACTGCCCGGTAGCTAAGTGCGGAAAAGATAAGCGCTGAAAGCATCTAAGCGCGAAACTTGCCTCGAGATGAGTCTTCCCTGGGCCTTTAAGGCCCCTGAAGGAACGTTTAAGACTAAGACGTTGATAGGCTGGGTGTGTAAGTGCAGCGATGCATTGAGCTAACCAGTACTAATGATCCGTGAGGCTTAACCTTACAACACCAAAGGTGTTTTAGAGAGATTGTAGAGATTTTCAGCGAGTTCCGAGATTGGTTTCAATGGCTACGGGAGTAGCGGTTGGAATGAAACAGAATTTGCCTGGCGGCAATAGCGCGGTGGTCCCACCTGACCCCATGCCGAACTCAGAAGTGAAACGCCGTAGCGCCGATGGTAGTGTGGGGTCTCCCCATGCGAGAGTAGGACACTGCCAGGCATCAATTAAGCCAAGAGGCCATCCGCAAGGATGGCCTTTTGGCTGTGCGCGAAAGAAAAAAGGCGCAGCCAGGCTGGGTCTTGTATTCCTCGTCGTCAAATCTCTTTTCCAGCAATACCGTTAATCATCTTTATCCAAGAGAAAAGGCCCCGAAGGGCCTTTGATTAGGGTGTGTTTGCTTTTTTCACTTATTATTCGTTTAGTGTGAGCTGCCCTGGGAAATGCCCAGGCCGGTTTGTGAACGTACAAATTGAGCACGGAAGCGTTCGCGTTCTTGTTGCCCGGCTAAAGAGCTGTCGGTAACCGAGAACAGCCAAGTGCCGACGAACGCGACAATCATCGAGAACAGCGCCGGATATTCATACGGATAGATGGGTTTCTCATGCCCCAGGATCTGCACCCAGATCGTCGGGCCGAGGATCATCAGGATCACCGCAGTGAGCAGACCCAACCAGCCGCCGATCATGGCACCACGGGTTGTCAGACGTGACCAATACATCGAAAGAATAATAATCGGGAAGTTACAGCTGGCAGCGATAGAGAAAGCCAAGCCGACCATAAAGGCGATATTCTGTTTCTCAAACAAAATCCCCAGAGCTATCGCCACGATACCCAGGATCACCACGGTAATCTTGGAGACGCGCAGTTCGTCACGCTCAGTCGCTTTGCCGTTTTTAATCACGCTGGCGTACAAATCGTGAGATACCGCTGAAGCACCCGCCAACGTCAGGCCTGCGACTACGGCCAAAATGGTGGCAAAGGCGACAGCAGAGATAAAGCCGAGGAAGAAGTTGCCGCCCACGGCGTTGGCTAAATGCACCGCCGCCATATTGGTACCGCCCAGCAGCGCCCCGGTGGCATCTTTGAACGCCGGGTTAGGGCTGACCAACAAGATGGCCCCGAAGCCGATAATAAAGGTCAGGATATAGAAGTAACCGATAAAACCGGTGGCGTAGAACACGCTTTTGCGGGCCTCTTTAGCGTCGCTCACGGTAAAGAAACGCATCAGAATATGTGGCAGACCAGCGGTACCGAACATCAGCGCCAACCCCAGAGACAACGCAGAAATAGGGTCGGAAACCAGACCGCCCGGGCTCATGATGGCGAGGCCTTTTGGATGCACCTTCACGGCTTCGGCAAACAGGGTGTTGAAGTCGAAATTGACCGATTTCATCACCATCAACGCCATAAAGCTGGCACCGGCCAGTAACAGCACCGCCTTGATAATCTGCACCCAGGTGGTGGCCAACATCCCACCGAACAAGACGTACAGCACCATCAGAATACCGACCAGAATGACCGCCACGTGGTAATTGAGGCCGAACAGCAGCTGAATCAGCTTGCCGGCACCGACCATTTGGGCAATCAGATACAGTGCGACCACCACCAGAGAGCCACAGGCGGAGAGCGTACGGATTGGCTTTTGTTTTAACCGGTAGGAAGCCACGTCGGCAAAGGTGTAACGGCCCAGGTTACGCAGGCGTTCTGCAATCAGGAACAAAATGATCGGCCAGCCGATCAGGAAACCGATGGAGTAAATCAGTCCGTCATAGCCGGAGGTATACACCAGGGCAGAAATACCCAGGAAAGAGGCCGCTGACATAAAGTCGCCGGCAATCGCCAGACCGTTCTGCAGACCGGTAATTTTCCCGCCGGCGGTGTAATAGTCCTGACGTGAACGAGTACGTTTTGAGGCCCAATAGGTGATATACAGCGTGGCGCCGACAAACAGGATGAACATGACGATGGCCTGAATGTTCAACGGTTGGCGCTTCACTTCACCGCCAATGGCATCGGCAAAGGCCAGGCCCGGTAGCATCATCAGAGCGGCGGCGGACAGTAAACGCTTCATTTCTTCACCTCACGCAGGATTTCTGCAGTCAGGCGATCGAATTCGCCGTTGGCGCGGAATACGTAGATCCCGGTGAGCACAAAAGAGATCACGATCAGGCCAACGCCTACCGGGATCCCACGGGTAATAGTGGATCCTGCGGCGATCGGGGTGCCCAACCACTGAGGATCGAAGGCGATCAATAAAATAAAGCCAACGTAGAGCGCCAGTGTAATCAGCGACAGCAGCCAGGCAAATCGGCTGCGTTTTCGCACCAGCTCGATAAAGCGCGGGTTTTCCTCAATCCCTTGATAAATGGTGTCATTCATCAGAGTGTCTCCAGTAGGTATTGAACGAATACGCCGCGCTTGAAGCCGATCATTGGGTTATCTTCCCGCCGATCGGCCAGAGGCGGCGTAAATTATGACGGCACTTTCATTGATTGTTTTTCTTCCAACAGCTTGTCGACTACGGCCGGATCCGCCAGCGTTGAGGTATCCCCCAGGTTGCTGGTATCGCCGGCGGCAATTTTGCGCAAGATACGGCGCATGATCTTGCCGGAGCGCGTTTTGGGCAGGGAATCTGTCCAGTGCAGCACGTCCGGGGTAGCGATCGGCCCTATTTCTTTACGTACCCAGTTACGGACTTCGGTATAAAGCTCAGGCGAAGGTTCCTCGCCGTGATTGAGCGTGATATAGGCGTAAATTGCCTGGCCTTTAATGTTATGCGGAATGCCGACTACCGCCGCTTCGGCAATTTTCGGGTGAGAGACCAGGGCGGATTCGATTTCGGCGGTGCCCAGACGGTGGCCGGACACGTTCAGTACGTCGTCGACGCGGCCAGTGATCCAGTAGTATCCGTCTTCGTCACGGCGCGCGCCGTCACCGCTGAAATACATGCCTTTAAAGGTGGAGAAGTAGGTTTGCTCGAAGCGATCGTGATCGCCGAACAGGGTTCGCGCCTGGCCAGGCCAGGAGTCGGTGATCACCAGATTGCCTTCGCAGGCACCTTCTTGCGGCGTGCCGACATTATCGACCAGCGCCGGCTGTACGCCGAAGAACGGACGCGTTGCCGAGCCGGCTTTCAGCTCGGTGGCGCCCGGTAGTGGGGTGATCATAAAGCCGCCGGTTTCGGTCTGCCACCAGGTGTCTACGATGGGGCATTTGCCGTTGCCGATTTTATTGTAATACCACTCCCAGGCTTCAGGATTGATTGGCTCACCCACCGATCCCATGATACGCAGCGAGTCGCGTTTGGTGCCTTCGATCGCTTTGTCGCCTTCAGCCATCAGGGCACGAATGGCGGTGGGCGCGGTGTACAGAATATTGACCTGATGCTTGTCGATCACCTGTGACAGACGGTTGACGCCAGGGTAGTTCGGCACACCTTCAAACATCAGGGTAATGGCGCCACAGGCCAGTGGGCCGTACAGCAGATAGCTGTGGCCGGTGACCCAACCGACGTCCGCGGTACACCAGTACACGTCGCCATCGTGGTAGTCGAACACGTACTTAAAGGTCAGGGCGGCATAAACCAGGTAGCCGCCAGTGGTGTGTAGCACACCCTTGGGTTTGCCGGTTGACCCCGAGGTATAAAGGATAAACAGCGGATCTTCCGCATTCATCTCTTCCGGCGGGCAGTCGGCTGAGACGCCTTCGGTCAGCTCATGCCACCACAGATCGCGGCCTTCCTGCCAGTAGCCCGGTTTGCCGGTGCGCTGGAACACCACAACGTTGGCGACGCTTTTCACACCAGGATTCTTCAGCGCATCATCGACGTTTTTCTTCAAGGGTACGGCACGTCCGGCACGCAGGCCTTCGTCAGCGGTAATAACCAGTTTTGAGTTGGAATCGATAATTCGTCCGGCGACCGCTTCCGGTGAGAAACCGCCAAAGATGACCGAATGCACGGCCCCGATGCGGGCGCAGGCCAGCATGGCCACCGCGGCTTCCGGTACCATCGGCATATAGATAGCCACGACGTCGCCTTTTTTAACGCCCAGCTTTTTCAGCACGTTGGCGAACTGGCAGACATCGTGGTGCAGTTGTTTGTAGGTCACTTTTTTTGACTGGGTGGGATCGTCACCTTCCCAGATGATGGCAGTTTGGTCACCACGTTCGGCCAGGTGGCGATCGAGGCAGTTGGCCGCCAGGTTCAGGGTACCGTCTTCAAACCAGCGAATGCTGATATGGCCCGGATCAAACGAGGTGTTTTTTACCCGGCTATAAGGCTTTATCCAGTCGAGAATTTTTCCCTGCTCGCCCCAGAACATTTCTGGGTCTTGCACAGATTGTTGATAATATTGTTGATATTGTGTCGGACTGATCAGGGCGTGTTCTGCAATTGCAGAAGGAATAGCGTGTTTATGCACTTGGCTCATAGCTTTTCTCCTTGAAGTTGTTAATGATATGTCAACTGAAGGTTAAGTATAGTTTGCTCCGATTCTTTGTTTCTTTTTTGCGCGGCAGATCACGCAACGAAGATATTGATTTGTAATAGTTCTGCCCCATTTGTGTTGAGCATCTATCTGCTTGGCGGGAAAAAACGTTCAGATACCAAGTTTTCGCCAGAAAACACTATCTAAAGAACTAAAAAGAATAAACAATCCCACAATAAACCCGTTTTTTATCGCCATTTTTTAATATAAAACGCCACTGTTAAAATCTCGGTTAAATCCTTTTGGAACATAGTTCCCTTTTGATATTCGATGTTGATATTAATAGTGGAGTGGTCAGTCAGCGGCGTTAATAAGAGAATGATTTGAGAATCATCCTAATAAATAGACGATAAAATGCGGTACCTGAACGTTCTGATATTTTCATTTTTAAAACTTTATTGCAACAAAATATAAACATGTACGATGGACTAAATATGCAAGATTAGCGAAAATAAACGCACTTCCATCCGGCTAAAAAAGCAAAGTATGAGGTGGTTTCGTGATACATCTCGCATAAAATTATGCTTTTAATAACAACTAATTATGTTTGGTGAAATTAAATACTAAATTCATTTGTGATTATATTTTGCACAGAAGGTCGATAAAACAAGGCTTGCAGAGCATGCCTTTCAGATGGTACAGATTTAAATAGCGTCACACTAAGGGCAGGTGAGCGCTTCGTTGTCATCAACATAAGCCTGTATTAAATGATTAAGTATTCTTTTCGGCGAATTGTTTTAAATACGCGGAAAAGAGTCTTTGAGGACTTTTTGGGTATGAAAAGTGTAAAAATCAGTCTTGCTTGGCAAATCCTGATCGCGTTGGTACTGGGTATTATCGTTGGGGCCGTACTCCATAATCAGACGGAATCACGAGAGTGGTTAGTCAGCAATATTCTTAGCCCGGCGGGAGATATATTTATTCGCCTGATTAAGATGATTGTTGTGCCGATTGTTATTTCTACACTGGTTGTCGGTATCGCCGGGGTGGGAGATGCGAAAAAGCTGGGTCGGCTCGGATTGAAAACCATTATTTACTTTGAAGTGATCACCACTGTTGCCATCGTGGTGGGGCTGACGCTGGCTAATGTTTTTCAACCCGGTCACGGTATCGACATGTCGACGCTGACCGCAGTCGATATCTCGCAGTATGAAAAAACCACTGAGCAGGTGCAAAGTGGATCGCACAGCCTGGTTGCCACGGTTCTGTCGTTGATCCCGTCGAACATTTTCGCTTCGATGGCGAAGGGCGACATGTTGCCGATCATCTTCTTCTCGGTGCTCTTTGGTCTTGGTCTGTCGTCATTGCCGAAAGAAACCAAAGAGCCGCTGCTGAAGGTGTTTAAAGCCGTTTCCGAAAGCATGTTCAAAGTCACTCATATGATCATGCGCTATGCGCCGATCGGGGTATTTGGTCTGATCTCAGTGACGGTTGCCAACTTTGGTTTCGCCTCGCTGTGGCCTTTGGCCAAGCTGGTGGTGCTGGTGTACTTTGCTATCGCCTTCTTCGCTTTGGTGGTGCTGGGCGCCGTTGCCCGCATTTGCAATCTGCGTATCTGGACGTTGATTCGTATTTTGAAGGATGAACTGATCCTGGCCTTCTCCACAGCCAGTTCAGAAACGGTGTTGCCGCGTATCATCGAAAAAATGGAAGCCTACGGTGCACCGAAGGCGATCACCAGTTTTGTGGTGCCGACGGGTTATTCCTTTAATCTGGACGGCTCGACGCTGTATCAGAGCATCGCCGCCATTTTTATTGCGCAGCTGTACGGTATTGAGCTGTCCCTGGGGCAGGAGATTGTCCTGGTGGTGACGCTGATGCTGACCTCTAAGGGCATTGCCGGCGTGCCGGGGGTTTCCTTTGTGGTGCTGTTGGCCACGCTGGGCAGCGTCGGGATCCCGTTGGAAGGTCTGGCGTTTATCGCCGGGGTTGACCGTATTCTGGATATGGCACGTACCGCGCTGAACGTGGTGGGTAATGCGTTGGCGGTATTGGTGGTCGCGAAATGGGAGCACCAGTTCGACAGCAAAAAGGCGCGGGCTTACGAACAAGCGTTCTTGTCCGGCAAGGTAAAGCAGGTCAACGAGTCTTAACGGCTATTGCGCTTGCTTATGAAAAAACCCGCCTTGTGCGGGTTTTTTTTCGTTCATTTTCCACAGAGGAATTAACAGGAAGGTGCGGAACCTTGCGGTGGCAAGAAGCGCAGCGGATCCAGAGCGGTAGCGCGATAGCGTATTTGGAAGTGCAGCATGACCTTATCGGTACCTGTGCTGCCCATGGTGGCGATTTTTTGCCCGGCTTTCACTTCCTGCGCGTTGCGCACCAGCAGGGTGTTGTTATGAGCGTAGGCGCTGATGTACTCGTCATTGTGTTTGATCATAATCAGGTTGCCGTAGCCCCGCAGTTGGTTACCCACGTACACCACTCGACCTTTGGCTGCGGCAAATACCGGCTGCCCGCGGTTACCGGCGATATCAATGCCTTTATTGCCACCGTCGGCGGTAGAATACTTGCTGACGATATTGCCCTGGGTTGGCCAGCGCCAGCATTTGATACTGCTGCGGATCGGCGGCGCAGCGGCCGCAAGTTGGCCTGTCGATTTCGTTTTACGCGTTTTACCTTTCTGCGCCGTCATATTATTTAACGCCAGCTTTTGGCCAATCTCGAGATTGTAAGGCTTGGGGATCTTGTTGCGACGCGCCAGCTCGCTGACTTCACTATTGGTGATCCAGGCAATATAGAACAGAGTATCACCGCGTTTGACGGTATAGGTGCTGCCGCTATAGCTGCCTCTGGCCAGGCTATCGTAGTCGCGGTCATAGGTGTTGGCCTTCTTTCCGGAGCCACAGCCCAGCAACGCAAGACTGACTACGCACACGGCCATCAGCCGCCATACAGCGAATGTGCTTCCCATACTCAAATATCGTCCTTAAACGTCGTCGCCCTTAGTAGTTATGCTGCCAGGTGGTACTTGTGCGGGAGCATAGTGATCTTCGTATAGTAACATCAACGGCTATGTGGTCAAAAAAGCTGCCTGGCGGTTTCACTGGACGGCGAAATATGCCGCCTTCATTTTGTCACTGTATAATAATGCGATAACTTTCACCGTCCTGGTAACTTCACCATGTCCCTCTTGTCTGCCCGTTATTTATTACCCACCGCCGCGTTGTTGCTGATTGCATTGCTGATTTATAGCGGTGTTTACCCCTATGACCGAATGACCTGGCTGATGGAAGTCATGCCGGTTGTGATAGCGCTGGTTGTCTTGGGGCTGACCCGGAGTCGTTATCCGCTAACCCCCTTGTTGTACCAGCTGATTTTTCTCCACGCGTTAATTTTGATTTTTGGCGGTATGTATAGCTATGCGCGCGTGCCCGCCGGGTTTTACGTGCAGGAGTTATTGGGATTGGGGCGTAACCCCTACGATAAGCTTGGGCATTTTTTCCAGGGGCTGGTGCCTGCGCTGGTGGCGCGGGAAATTCTGCTGCGTGGGGATTATGTCCGGGGCCGAAAAATGTTGGGTTTCGTGGTGTGCTGCATTGCGTTGGCCATCAGCGCAGTTTATGAACTGATCGAATGGTGGGCCGCATTGGCATTAGGGCAGGGTGCCGATGAGTTTCTGGGAACACAGGGCGACCCATGGGATACCCAGTCTGACATGTTTTGTGCCCTGTTGGGGGCGGCATGTGGGCTGTTGCTGTTCGGCCGTCGACAGGATCGGCAACTGGCTGGTTTAAGCGCGAAATAGCGTTCCTCCGTTTATCAACTAAAGTATTAGGTTTTAGCCTGCAGCTCGCTTCGGGGTAATGGAGTAGGCGGAAATGGATATGCAAGAAACCTTAACGCTCTCAAGCTATCTGGTACTGGCCGCCACCTTGCTGGTGGCCTATGTCATTTTCGGCATTGCCGGTTTTGGCTCGGCGTTGGTCGCCAGTCCGGTGATGGCGCTTTATATTCCGGTAGCGAAAATTGTTCCTTTGCTGGCGCTGCTGGACATGTGCGCGGCCATTGTTAACGTCAGCCGCGATGGTCGCAATGCACAATGGGCAGAATTAAAACGGCTGATCCCGGTGATGATTATCGGCAGTCTTCTGGGCGCGGCGATCCTGCTGAAAACCCGGCCGGATATCCTCTTGTTGGCGTTGGGCATTTTTGTGGTGCTCTATGCTCTTTATTCGCTCAGCGGTTTAAAACCCGATCGGCAATTTTCGCCCAAGGCTTCGGTGCCTTTTGGCCTGGTGGGCGGGATTTTCAGCGCATTATTCGGCAGCGGCGGCTTTATCTATGCCATCTATCTCAGCGGTCGTATTGAGAAGAAAGAGGCTTTCCGGATGACTCAAACCACGCTTATCGGGATGAGTACGTTGACGCGGGTGGTTATTTTCACCTTTGCCGGTGTTTATCTGGACATTGATTTATTGCTACTGGCATTGGTGCTGCTGCCGGGGATGTTGGTGGGGATTACCCTGGGGCGTCATTTCACTTTGAAAATGTCACGTGAGCAATTCCTGAAGCTAATCAATGTGATTTTGTTGGCCTCGGGTACCGCGCTGATGGTTAAGTATTTCAGTTGAGCATGCTGGGCGGAATGCCTTCTGCCATGCCAGCGAGCTTTACTTCGATCCCAATTAAGCGGCGCTGGTGGGTGTGGCCACTTATTCAGGCATTCTCTCAGGCGCGCCAGGCCCTCAGGTTATGAGGGCCAAGCTGGTGATTTATTGCATGGGCATGCCGGCATCAAGGCGCATCAGGGCAAGCAGTAAGCCGCTGAGTGCGGCATAGAAGCCAAACTTGTCGTAACTGAGGCAGCGCTGATTAAACTCCGGCAGCCAACTCAGACAGTGAATCAAGGCTTCACTTCGCAGTTCAAGCAATTCTCTGCGCTCATTCCCAGCTTCTGTTAATGCGAAATTCAGGTGACTTAACAGTTCGACAACCAGAGCTAAATGATCTTCCGGTTCGCCAAAGGAACTCTCCACCGCCATGCCCGATTGTGCCAACAGCGCTTTCATCTGCGCGCTGGGTTCCTGCTTAAAACGCGAAGATTCCAACTGATAACAAGAGGAATAGGGTAACGCAGCGGACTTCTCCGTCATCAGGAACAGCCCGGCGAAGTCGGCGGCCAATTCCAGTTGGGCGTCGGGCCGCTGTTGGAGTGCCGTAACGGTTTGTCTGAATTGGGTTACCGGCGCTGTCAGCCCCGGCAGCGGTTCAATTATTGCCAGCCATGCGGTGAGTTCAGGGCTGGTCAGTTCTGCAATTTGCAGGTCGCTAAGCTCGCGGGCGAAACTGCCGGATAACCAGGCATAGAGGCAAGCATAATGCGGATGTCCCAGCGCTGAAATATTATCTTCCATGGAACCACCTCCTTACTGCGGCACGTTTGCTGGCGTCATCGGCACGTAGTCGCATTGCGCAACCATTTCCAATGGGCCATCAAAGGCGGTAACAGGTTCGATTTTGCCATTAAAGCGTTCAATCTCAACCAGTGCCGTATGGGCGCTAGTCGCCTGAGCCAGCTCGGAAGAACCGATATCCAACGTCAGTACATTTGGATTGCCGTATTTGCACAGGCTACCCGCCACGCCGCCACGTTCAGGATCGTACCAGGCACCCTCATGGATGCGGATCACTCCCGGCGCATAGCGATCTGAAACTACCGCACCCGCTAAAACCTGCCCGCGGGCGTTAAACACCCGAACAACATCACCATTATTGATGCCGCGAGCATCCGCATCTTCCGGGCTGATAAATACCGGTTCCTTACCTGCAACGCTGTACTGTGCACGCAAGGTTTCAGACTCGCACAGCTGGGAGTGCAGCCGGAAATCGGGATGTACCGACTGCAAATGAAGTGGATAGCTCGCTGAAAGCGGCCCGCCGTGTGAACGTTCTGCCTTTTCAAACCACATTGGGTAACCTTTGCAGTTCTTATAATTCATATCCGCAATACTCTTTGAGTAAATCTCGATCAGGCCGCTTGGGGTGCCTAAAGGTTCCAGATCCGGGTCTTGACGAAACGCCTGGTGACGCACGAACATTTCGGGGTGATGGAACTCGACGTAGCCATCGCCATCCCAAAACTCATCGAATGCAGGCAAAGTCACGCCGCGTCCTTTGCCCTGGCGCGCGCCGTCCTGATAAATGCGTTTGATCCAACCCATTTCATCCAGGCCTTCGGTGAAATCACTTTCGCGATCGAACAGTTTGCAAAGTTCGCGCAGGATATCGAAGTCATTACGTGCCTCAAATTGCGGCGGTACCAGCTGTTTCATCGCGATAATGCCGCGATTGGAGTGGTTGCCAAACTGATCGAGATCGTTGCGTTCGAATTGTGTGGTAGCAGGCAGAACGATATCGGCAAAACGACAGGTTGAGGTCCACTGATTATCAATAGAAATCACGGTTTCCAGTTTCTGCCAGCCGGCAATCATCCGGTTAACCTGCTGATGGCGATGGAACGGATTGGTGCCTGCAAACACGCACATTTTCAGCATTGGCAGCTTGACGCGTTTGCCATTCCAATCGATCTCCTTGCCCGGCTCCAGCATGGCATCGATAAAGCGCGCGATCGGAATGGTACTGCTGTAACCTTTGAAATCCCCCTTGGCATGGCGTGCCGGCGTAGCGGTGGAACCGGAGAAACCGCTCAGGATCACCCCTTTGCGGCTCGGTGTACCTGCGCCGTTGTAGTGCCAACCAAAACCGAACCCGCCGCCAGGTAAGCCGATTTGGCCAAGCATCGCCGCCAGCACTACCGTCATCCACGCCCATTGTTCGCCGTGTTGCATACGTTGCACGCACCAGCCCGCAATGATTTGCGTACGGTTGGCCGCCATTTGACGAGCCAATGCCTGAATGATTTCAGCATCGACGCCACACAGTGCTGACGCCCATTGGGCATCTTTAGGTTGGCCGTCCGTTTGGCCCAGCAAATAAGGGAGGAATTGCTCGAAGCCAACGCAATAGGTTTTGAGGAAGTGGGTATCGTGCAGATTCTCGCTGTACAGCGTGTGCGCCAGCGCTAACTGTAAGGGCACGTCTGTTTGCGGATTCAGAGCGATGTGCTGCACATGCTCACGGCCTAAAAACGCATGGGTAGATGACACCACTGGGTCAATGCTGACGACGTTGATTTCGCCTTTGGCCACTTTGGCTTTAAGTTCGGCGTAATATTCATAAACATCATGATCCGGACACCACCAGTTGGCCTGCTGGTTTTTCACCAGATCCGATCCCCAAAGCACCAGGGTTTTGCTGTTTTGCAGCACCAGTGGCCAGGAAGTTTGCTGTTCATACACTTCCATTGAACCCACCACCCTCGGCAGAATCACCTGGGCGGCACCCGTTGAATAGTCGCCGCCGGTACCGACAGAATCTCCGTGCAGGGCCAGCGCCCGAGCCAGCATGCCCGCGGCATTGTGGAACATGCCGGTCGATTGCCAACCGGTGCCGGATAGCAGAGCAGACGGGCCGTAGGTGTTCTGCACCCGCTCAAGCTCTTGATAGAACAGGTTCAGTGCTTCATCCCAACTTACCCGCACAAAACGGTTGTCGCCGCGCTGTGTGGTATCACTCAAATGGCGTTTACGCATCCAGTCAATTCGTACCATCGGGTAACGGATGCGTGCCGTGCCATGGACATGATCGGGTAAGCCCGCAATCATTTTCGAGGGATATTTATCCATTTCGAAGGGTTTGGCAGCGACAAATCGCCCGTCCACCACGGTCGCGCGGATGGCTCCCCAATGGGAACCGGTCAGTATACCTTCTTGCAACCCTCCCTGAGCCAGGGCGTTTTTGGGTACTAACAGCGAAGGGCCTATCATGCCAATGGCCGTTAAGCCACCAAGCTGAGCCAGAAAACGACGGCGGGACAAGCTGACTTTCTGTGATGATTTCATGTGCATTCTCCCTTAGTGCTTCTGGTCTGCGCCGCCGGTATCGGAAGCATTCATCTGCAAATATTTCAGCAGGGTGCGTTCTTCGCGCTTATCAAGGCTGGTAAAGCCCACCATGCCGTTCAGCGTGCCGATCCAGCCGTTGGCATCAAAGTGCGCAATGTCAGGGGCACCGTGGCACTGATTGCAGGTTCCGGTGTACAGCGCGCTGGTGTAGGCCCAAATCGGTTTGATATCGTTGACCAGGTCGCCTTTTTGTACCCAGGCGGTGGTTTGAAGTTTGCTCCACTCCGCACCGGTGGCGGCTACCGTGGTTTTTTCAAGCGTTTGGGCGTGTTTTTGCACTTCATCGCGAATGGACGAAACAAAAATGCGTTTGCCAGGCAGCAGCGAAAGCACGCGTTGGCGCCCCTCGGTTTCTGTCCAGCCCACGATTTGCACTTCGAGCCAATCGCCGTCACGTTTTAAGACCTTAACTTCTGAGGCCGGCAGCAGAGAGCCCGCCGGTTCTTTATCGCCTTTGGCCGCGTAGATAGGTTTCATGTCCAGCGTATATAGCGTGTTGCCGTCGCTGTTTTCGTTGGCCTGCAGGCGCATATCTTCAAATTGCTTGCGGAAACCGCTACTCATGTCCGGCAGTTGGTGAGCAATCCCCTTGTGACAATCAACGCAAGACTGATTGTCCTTCGCCGCAATGCTCATCTGTTTGGCCGCTTCAGGGTGCTGCTTGCTGTGCTCCATGGCCTCGTAGTTATGGCAAGAACGGCAGCCGACGGAGTTGTTGTCTTTCATGCGCTTCCATTCGCGCTTGGCCAGCTCGGCACGTTTCGCTTCGAATTTTTCCGGCGTATCGATCGAATGAGCAATAAAGTTTTGATAGAGATCGTTGGCCGCTTCCAATTTGCGCCACAGCATGCCTGGAACATCCGGTGGGATATGGCAGTCACGGCATTCTGCGCGTACGCCGGACGCATTCTTGAAGTGAACGGACTGTTGATATTCTTGATATACCGGCTGCATCGCATGGCAACTGACGCAGAATTCCGTATTGCTGGTCAGCTTAATGCCAGCGTGCGGCACGATGATGATGGCCAATCCGAGAATACAACCGATCCCTAACAGTGCCAGCACTGACCATTTGGCACTGGGCCGTGTCAGTTTTCGCCAAAGTTTGCTCATAAATAAACCTTCTCGTTATTATGGGTACTCCTTTAGTAGGATATTGAGTAAATATGAATGGGGTCACCGGTCTGGATGAATGGAGTAAGTCAGAATATGAATGGATATGAACAGACTGAAGCGAGCGTGAAATCATGAGCCATCACATTGTTATCGTTGAAGACGATCCGGTTACACAGGCGCGCTTACGTGATTATTTTGTTCATGAGGGCTATCAGGTTTCTGTGGCCGAAAGCGGGGCGGGGCTGAAGGAAATTATGCTGCTTCAGCCGGTGGATCTGGTACTGCTGGACATCAACCTGCCCAATGAAAACGGCTTGTTGCTGACCCGATCTCTGCGTGAACGCTCAAACGTCGGCATTATTCTCGTGACCGGCCGTTGTGAGCAAATTGATCGGATTGTAGGGCTGGAAATGGGGGCGGATGACTATGTCACTAAACCCCTCGAGTTGCGTGAGCTGGTGGTGCGCGTCAAAAACCTCCTTTGGCGTATCGATTTGGCCAAGACGCCAGCAAGGCAAGGGCAACAGGAAAACTGCTATCTGTTCGCCGGATATTGCCTTAATCCTTCCAGGCATACGCTGGAATGCGAGGGGGAGCCGATTCGCCTGACGCGAGCCGAATACGAAATGCTGCTGGCGTTTATTACCAACCCGGGCACGGTGTTGAGCCGCGAACGGCTGTTGCGCATGTTGTCATCTCACCGGGTGGACCAGCCGGATCTTCGTACCGTAGATGTATTGATCCGCCGGTTGAGAAACAAATTGAGCCACGAACTGTTCGTCACCAGGCATGGCGAGGGTTACTTTCTCGCGGCTGAGGTTAGCTGAAGGGAACAGGTACACCGGGCGAAAACCCAGGGGAGAAAGGGATAGCTTTACCTTCTCAGGGGAAATGTTCGCCGGTGTCAGTACCAGAATTTGCGGGCTGATGTTCATGTCCACGTTTTGATGCTGCAAGGCTCGAATGGCTTGATCGACGGCCAGCTCGCCCTGTAGCGCCATCTGGTCACTGGCTGCCACGATGATTCTGCCCCGTTTCAGTCCCCGATATACCTGATGTGACAGGTAAAAAGAGACAATTCCCAAGGGATGGCGACGGTTGCGTGCTTCCCCCATGGCGACCTGAGCGGCAATGGCATTCCCGGCAATCAGGTTGATTTCAGGGTGTTTTTCCAGCATGTCCTGTAATAAGTTGCGCTGTATCTCTACGTCGTTATCGCCATAAACCACATCAACGATCTGTATCGAACTTCCTTCCACCGCGGTGCGAAATCCGTCAACCATTTCCCGGCTGCCTCCGGCATCCTTTGGCCCAGGCATCAGCAGCACATGGAGTGAAGGGTGAGGGGGATGCTCGGCCAGATATCGGCCGGGTTGGTAGCCCATTTGAAACCAGGGCACGCCCACCCGGGCTTTGGCCGCCGCAAAATTCAGTTCATTCACCACGGCAATCACCGGCGTGTTGCCAACGGATGCTGCCAGGTTGGGGAATTGAGCCAGGCTGCTGCCAAGCAAAATCGCATCGGCCCCCCATTGGCGACAGAGCGTTAATTGTTCGCGTTGGGTTTCAAGCTGCGAATAGCCACCGGCTTCAAATATCTTCAGCTGCACTTTGGTTCGCTGGGCTTCACGGATCATGCCGTAATTGATCGAGAGCCAGTAAGCGTCCTTCAGGCTGGGGTAGAGGGCGCACAATTTCCAACGGCGTTCCATCTGCAATACCGGCATGGCGGCAACCGGCTCTGATTGTCGCTCGTTTAGCCAGCGCACCAGAGGGGCTTGCGAAACAGCCAATGCCGAGCAGGTTATCGTGCCGCAGAAAAACGGCAGAAGAAAACGGAAAATCGCGCTGCGCATAATAGCCTCATATTTAATAAGTCTTTATGCTAGAGGTTTCGTCACTGATAAAACAACTTTAATTTCATCATCAGGATACCTATGGGGCACCCTTCGTTAACACAGCGACTTTGGTTGGCTTTTCTGCTGATGGCAGGGTTAGCGCTGATCAGTTCGCTGATAGGTTGGTTGGGTTTTCGCTTTATGGGCGAGGTCGAACAAAACCACACCCGGTCGGTGATCCCGACGATGAATTTGGCCCGGCAACTCAGTGAGGCCAGTGCATACGAATTGTTTTCCGCCCAAAGTTTAACGAATGCCGATACCCAAGCCGATTGGATGGCACAAGGAAAGATGCTCACGGTGCAAAGTTTGCGTATCAGCCGGCTTTTGGAACGTTTGCGCAGCCAAGGGTTTGATACGACGGCGATAGAGCAGCAGGAGTCCGACATTACGCGCAGTTTAGGTCTGCAGGGTGAGTTGGTTGGTCAGCGCCTGACGCTGCGAAAACAGCAGCGCGATCTTTCCCGTGAAATTATGGATGCAGCGGCCCGCATTGCCGAGTTGGCCAAAGGGCAGTTAAACAATGCCGCAACGGCCGCAGGCGTTACGCAGGCAGGGATTTACGATTTGATTGAGCAGCATCGCAATCAGGCCGCGGAGCAGGCGTTAGACCGCCTGATCGATATCGATTATGAATATCAAAATCAAATGGCCGAGCTACGGCTCAATGCGATACAAATTGAGCATCTGATTTTGCTGCTGGAGAAGGAGCTTGCCGAGCGTGCGCCAGCAGAATTAATCTCCCGTATCGGCAACTACGTTCGTATTCTCCAGCGCAGGCAGGAGCGAGTCGAAGATCCCCTTACAAGCGAAAAGATAGCGCGTGAATTACAGACCCTGGAACGTTATCAACAGCTTGCGGCACTGTATCAGCGGGAACGGGATCTCCGCGCGCAGCTTCAGGCGCTGTCGCAAGACAACCTGGATATGTTTACTCGCTTCAGTACTGAAATCAGCCGTCAGGTCAGCGATATCGAGCGGCGTAATACTCAGGCGTTAGAGGCACTTCGGCAGGCTCGGGAAACGGGAAAGTTCTGGCTGATTATCTTGAGTTTATTCTCGTTGGTGGCGCTGTCACTGATCCTGTGGCACGTGGTGTGGCGCTCGGTGACGTTGCCCTTGGCGAAGCAAACAGCGGCTCTGGAAGGGTTATTGGAGGGCGATCTCAACACGCCATTCCCGGCGACTTCCGGTGTGCGGGAGCTAAATACCATGGGGCAGTTGATGGAGGCTTTTCGCGCCAATGCCTATGCCTTACAAAACCAGCGCCAAGACCTGGTGAAGCAGGTCGAATTACGTACTGCAGAATTAGAAGCCATGGTAATGGAGCACCACCAGGCTCGCGCTGAGGCGGAAAAGGCCAACCGGGCTAAGTCGGCCTTTTTGGCCGCGATGAGCCATGAAATTCGAACCCCGTTGCACGGTATTCTTGGCACGGCTCAGCTGTTGTCGGAACAGGCGCTGTCGCTAAAGAACCTCTCCTACGTACAGGCGATCAATGACTCCGGTGAGAGTCTATTGGCGATCCTCAACGATATTCTGGATTACTCTGCGCTCGAGGCGGGTAAGAGCAGCGTGACGCTCAACGAAGAGGCTTTCGACCCACGTCAGTTACTGGCGAGTATCATGAGGTTAATCTCCGGGCGGGTACGTAATCGTGAGATTACATTGGCTCTCACTTGTGCTGACGAATTGCCGCAATGGCTCAAGGGTGATGCGCGGCGTATTCGCCAAATTGTGATGAATTTGTTGGCTAACGCCCTGCGTTTCACCGATCAAGGCCGGGTGGATATTCGCTGCCATATTGATGGGCCGCGCTGGCAAATTGACGTTGCAGATACGGGGTGTGGCATTGCCGGTGAAGCACTGGCACAGATTTTCAAACCCTTTGTACAGCTGACGGCCAAGCACGGTGGCACCGGGCTGGGATTGGCGATCAGCCGGGGGCTGGCGGAGGCACTGCAAGGCAGCTTAAGCGTTACCAGCACGCTGGGGAGCGGCAGCTGTTTTTCACTGAGTCTGCCGCTGATTATCGCGGCTACGCCCATACAGCATCGGGCAGAAGAACGAACGGATCTTTCCGGTTACCGTCTGCTGCTGGTGGAAGATAACCTGGTCACCCAGCGTATTACCGCCGAAATGTTGCTGTCTTGCCATGCCATGGTTGAGGTGGTTGGCGATGGCCAAAGCGCATTGAACCTATTGGCAGTTGATGGCGCATTCAGCGGTGTACTGGTGGATTTGGATCTGCCGGATATGGACGGTGTGACGCTCTCTGGGCTGATTGCTGCGTTGCAGCCACAGTTACCCCTTATCGGTTTCAGCGCCCATGTTGCCGACGAAACGTTAAGGCTCCGCGTCGGCGAAATATTCTGCGGATTGATACAAAAGCCTATCGCCTGTGCAGCATTAAGCCGACTGATTGAGCACTATTTAACGGCAGAAAAATGCCCGATGCAGCTCGCTCCCAGTTTGGATTTCGTTCAGCTAACGCAGGATATGGCGGTGTTCGGTAAAGAGAAAATCAGCGAGTGGCGAGACTTGTTCACAGAACATGCCTTGTTATGGGTTACTGAGCTTGAACAGGCCAGCGAAGCGGGGGATGTGCGCAGAGTTGTGCATTTGGCACATAAACTAAAAAGCAGCTGTGCCAGTTTGGGCATGCAGCATGCGGTTGAGGCCTGTTCCGAGCTGGAGCAGACACCGGATAAATTGATTCCGCTGCGCCAAATCCTCACGGAAGAATTGCGGCAGCTTTCGGCCTGGATCGATGCGCAATAAGGTCGTGCGATCGAACTTGTCCGATGAAGCGTCCTGTCTCAGAAAGCAAAAAAACTGCCATAGGCGGGTTCTTCTAAATAGGGTGCCGGACTCGGACAACCGGCGCTTGCGCCGGATTGAACAACGCTTTAGCGTTGGCCCGCAGGGTGAGGCCTCTGGCCGAATAATCGGACTTGTTCGATGAAGAGTCTCACTCCAGAAAAGCAAAAACCCAGCCATTGGCTGGGTTCTCTAAATATGGTGCCGGACTCGGACAACCGGCGCTTGCGCCGGATTGAACAACGCTTTAGCGTTGGCCCGCAGGGTGAGGCCTCTGGCCGAATAATCGAACTTGTTCGATGAAGAGTCTCACTCCAGAAAAGCAAAAACCCAGCCATTGGCTGGGTTCTCTAAATATGGTGCCCGGACTCGGAATCGAACCAAGGACACGGGGATTTTCAATCCCCTGCTCTACCGACTGAGCTATCCGGGCAACGCGCAGCATTAAACCGTATTGGCCGAAGTCAGTCAACGGCTTTGTGAACGAAATAAGGCAAAACGCGTCCGGTTGCTGGCTTTTCAGTCAAAGGGAGCAAAAAAAGCGCGAGATGGGCGTAAAGTACCGTGGTTGCGCTCGCCGCCATGGTGTCATTCAGCTTAATGCGCCATTTCTGCGGCACTGAGCGACCTGCAAGATGTCTTCCGCCAAGCGCTTGGCAACGGATACGTCCTGGAGCTGACGTTTTATCAGCAGTTTGCTGAGGCAGCCCTCTTGGATCAGTTCCATCTGCTGCGCCACCATATCCGCATCGTCGGCGTCCATTTCTCGCAGCAGGTCACGGGTCAGTTCCAGCGAAGTCAGCTTCTGCTGCTCGGCCAGCTGGTGGATAGGGTGATCCACCTCCGGGAAGAAGCTACAGGCGGCAATAAACAGGCAGCCGGGATAGCGATCGTGTTGTACGTACTCTGCCAGCACGTCGTAGCGTGCCAGCAATTTTTGCTGTGGGCTCAGGGCTTCGTCCAGCAGCAACTGACGACGCCAGGTGTCAATTTGCTGGCCGTGATAGCGCAGGCAGTCATACAGCAGCGCTTCGCGATCCGGCCAGAAGCGTTTAAGATCGCTCGGCTGTACGTCGAGTTTTTCTGCCAGCATTTCTAATGTGGTGGTTGCCAGGCCCTGTTGTTCCAACAGCCCCAGTGCCGTATCAAGAACTTGTTCGCGTTGCACTTGTGCTCCCTCCAAATTCGGTTCTGAACTTCAGTGTTATTTATTGCACTACTTTCTGCAAATGCGCGTTGAACGTTGGAGCATCCATAAATCCAGTCACCCGCTGGGCCGTCAACTCTTGTCCTGCACCGTTAAAAAATAGAATTGTCGGCAAACCCAGGACTTTCAAGTGCTTGAGCAGCGCTGCCTGTTCGGCATTGTTGGCGGTCACATCCGCCTGCAGCAGCACGGCATTGGTCAGCTTAGCCTGAACGGCCGCATCACTAAAGGTATACTTTTCGAACTCTTTGCAGGCGACGCACCAATCGGCATACAGATCCAGCATCACCGGTTTACCCTGTGCCTGCTGCAGCGCCAGGTTGAGCTGCTCCACATTACTGATCTGCGTAAAGTTCAGATGTGGTGCTGCCTGCTGAGTGCTGTTAACGCCAAAAGCCCAGTCTTGCAACGGCCGTGCGGCAATCACCGCCGCTGCCAGTAATAGCATCTGTAAAACACGGGCCCAGCCGCGGGAGGTTTTCAGGCTAAGGGCAAATGCCCAGCCGAAGAACGCCAGACCCAGCAGGCTCCACAGCCGCAGCCCCCACAGATCGCCGATCACACGCTCCAGCAGAAATACCGGCAGGGCGAGGATCACAAAGCCGAAAGCCTCTTTGACATACTGCATCCATGGGCCGCTACGCGGCAGCAGGCGGTTGCCGAACAGGGTGACGAGCACCAGCGGGATCCCCATGCCTAATGCGTAAAGGTACAAGGTACCGCCGCCGGCCCACATATTACCGCTCTGGGCAATGTAGAGCAGGATCGCGCTGAGTGGTGCGGTGGTACAAGGGGAACAGATCAATCCAGCTAGAGCCCCCATCAGGAACACGCCGGGCAGCGAGCCTCCTTTTTGGGTATTGCTCCAGCCCGCTAAACGCGTTTGCAGCGAGGCCGGTAATTGCAATGAATAGAGGCCAAACATCGACAATGCCAAGGCGATAAACAGCACTGAGAGGCCGATCAACACGTACGGATGTTGCAGTGCCGCTTGAAACTGCAGCCCGGCGGCAGCGACCACCAAACCCAGCAAGGTATAGGTCAGCGCCATACCCTGCACGTAAACCACGGCCAACGCCAAAATTCGACCGCTGCTATGCGGTTTTTCACGGCCCAGAATGATGCCGGAAATCAGAGGGTACATCGGCAAAACGCAGGGGGTGAAAGCGATACCGATACCGATCAGCAATGCCCACAGCGGTGAAAACGGCAGATCATTGGGAGCCGGTACCGGCTCTGCCGCAGTAGGGAGTACCGGAGCGGCGGAGGCGCTCACGGCATTCAACGGGATCACGCGCGTTTCCGGCGGGTAGCAGAAACCGGCTTCCGCGCAGCCCTGGTAGGTCACGCTCAGGCTGGCATCTGCCGTTGCTTGTTGCAGCGGAATCTTCAGATTCAGCTGTTGCTTGAAAATGGCGACCTCGCCGAAAAATTCGTCTTTGTGGCTCAGCCCGGCGGGCAGTTCAACGGTGCCCAGCGTGGCCTGCTTTGGCACCAGTTTGATCTGCTGGCGATACAGGTAATAACCGGGACGAATTTGCCAGTCCAGCGACAGCTGATTGCCTTGCTGTTTGAAATCAAAGGCGAAGGCCTGATCGACAGGCACGAACTGGCTACCGCCGTTTTGGCCGAACAGCGAAGCCTGGGCCGCCTGCGGCAGAAAGAACAGGCTGCAAAGCAGAAAAATCAGTTTAATGAGGCGTTGATCCATAACAGGTAGTCTTTATCTCCGGCCATCACCGGCAACACCAACAGTTCTGGCGTCTGGTAGGGGTGATGTTGTTTCAGGTAGCTGAGCAGGGCATCTTGATGGTGGCAATCGCTTTTGAACAGCATCTGCACTTCATATTCCTGTTCCAGTTTCCCTTCCCAGTAATATAACGACGTTGCGCCGGGTAACAGCGTGGCGCAGGCCGCCAGCTTTTCCCCCAGAACCCGGGCCGCCAGGTCTTGTGCCGTGGCCTCATCGGGTGCGGTGCAGAGTATGACGACAGCTTCGCAATCAGACATCTTCAGCCCTCTCATCCAGATTATCAGTGGGCACTATACCTTGAAGGGCGGTCAGCTAGAAGGCGAGTTTATCGCCAGTGGGGCAGGAGAGGGGAAACCGGGGCCGCAGCCCCGGGGTGAAGCATTACAGCATCACGCTGCCCAGCAGGAAGCCAAACAGCACCGCCAATATCACGCCGATGGTGCCGGGGATAAAGAACGGGTGGTTAAACACAAAACGCCCGATGCGGGTGGTGCCGGTATCATCCATTTGTACCGCGGCGACCAGCGTTGGGTAGGTTGGCAGGATAAACAGGCCGGAAACGGCGGCGAAGGAAGCCACTGCGGTCAATGGCGATACGTTCAACGCCAGCGCCATCGGCATCAGCGCCTTGGCGGTGGCGGCCTGAGAATACAGCAGCGCCGAGCAGAAGAAGAAAATCACGGCCAATAGCCACGGATGCGATTGAATCACCGTGCCAGCAGTCTCTTTGATCCAGTCAATGTTGGCTTGAACAAAGGTATCACCCAACCAGGCTACCCCCAGAATACAGATACAGGCGCTCATGCCGGCCTTAAAGGTGCTGGAATTAAGCACCATATCGGTATCGACGCGGCACAGCAGGGTGGTCAGGGTAGCGACGCTAAGCATGATGATCAGAATGGCGTTGGTGGTGTTCATCAGCGGTTTTGCCACCAGGCCCAGGCCCGGGCTGTTGATGATGGCGTAAGCCACCACGCACAGCACGCCGAGCAGGAACAGCAGCACCGACACTTTGGCGCGGGGTTTGATTTCCATGATCTTGTTGCCGCGCAGTGTCACCAAACCTTCTTCCAGGCGTTTCAGGTAAACCGGATCGTCCGACAATTTTGAGTCGAACAACCAGCTTACCAGCAGCGACATCACCAGTACGGCGCAGAAGGTAGACGGCATCACGACCATCAGCAGGTGCAGATAGCTGACGCCGTGCCCTTCCATCACTGAAGACATGTACACCACCGCGGCAGAAATTGGCGAGGCGGTGATGGCGATCTGTGCGGATACCACGGCGGTAGACAGCGGACGGCAAGGCTTGATGCCCTGTTCTTTCGCGACTTCAGCGATCACCGGCAGCGCGGAAAGCGAAATGTTGCCGGTACCGGCGAAGATAGTCAGAAAATAGGTGACGATCGGTGCCAGAATGGTGATGTGCTTGGGGTTCTTGCGCAGCAGTTTTTCCGTTTGCTGCACCAGATAGTCCATACCGCCGGCGACCTGCATCGCCGAGATCGCGGCAATCACCGCCATGATGATGGAAATGACGTCGAACGGAATACTGCCCGGTTTCACGCCAATCAACGCCAGGACCAAAACCCCCAGCCCGCCTGCAAATCCAATCCCGATACCGCCCAGCCTGGCCCCTAAAAAAATGGCCAGCAGAACGATAACCAATTCTACGGCTAACATAGTGTCTACTCCTTAAAATAAGTTTTTTTGAAAACGAAAAGTTAAAATTTTGTGGGCGATGGAAAGTAAAAAGGCACGCTATCCAGGGGGATTTAGCGTGCCTTTTTGGGCTACCGGGTGTGTCTGTTATTGTTCATTTTCATCCGTATAGCGTTTGGCTTTATAGGCCGGGTGCATCAGGTTCTCCACGGAGAAGATGTCATCCAGCTCGGCTTCGGTCAGCAGACCGCGTTCCAGCACGACTTCACGTACGCTCTTGCCGGTTTCGGCGCAGATCTTCCCGACGATGTCACCGTTGTGGTGGCCAATGAACGGGTTCAGATAGGTGACGATACCGATGGAATTGAAGACGTAGTGCTCGCACACTTCTTTATTCGCGGTGATGCCGTTAATGCATTTTTCCAGCAGGTTATAGCAGGCGTTGGTCAGGATGTGAATGGACTCGAACATCGCCTGGCCAATCACCGGCTCCATGACGTTCAACTGCAGTTGGCCCGCTTCGGCCGCCATGGTAACGCAAGTGTCGTTGCCAATCACCTTGAAACATACCTGATTGACCACTTCCGGTACGACCGGGTTGACCTTGGCCGGCATGATGGATGAGCCCGCTTGCAGTTCCGGCAGGTTAATTTCGTTCAGACCGGCGCGTGGGCCTGAAGACAGCAGGCGCAGGTCGTTGCAAATTTTAGACAGTTTAACTGCGAGGCGTTTCAGCGCACTGTGCACCATTACGTAGGCGCCGCAGTCGGAGGTGGCTTCGATCAAGTCTTCGGCCGGCACGACAGGCAGGTTGCTGACCTCTGCCAATTTTTGAACCGCCAGTTGCGGGTAGCCTTCCGGGGTGTTCAGCGCCGTCCCGATTGCTGTCGCACCCAGGTTCACTTCCAGCAGCAGCTCGGCGGTGCGATGCAGGTTGCGGGTTTCTTCTTTCAGCAACACGCTGAACGCATGGAATTCCTGGCCCAGCGTCATTGGCACCGCATCCTGCAACTGGGTGCGCCCCATTTTCAGGATGGTTTCAAACTCTTTTGCCTTGCGGTCAAACCCTTCGCGCAGCTGGTTGATGGCGTCGATAAGCTTCTGATTGGAGGCGTAAACCGCAATGCGGAAACCGGTTGGGTAGGCGTCGTTGGTAGACTGGCACTTGTTGAGATGATCGTTAGGGTTCAGGTATTGGTATTCGCCTTTCTGGTGGCCCATCAGCTCCAGACCAATATTCGCCAGCACTTCGTTGGTGTTCATGTTCAATGAAGTGCCCGCGCCGCCCTGGAACACATCCACCGGGAACTGGTCCATGCATTTGCCTTTATCCAGCACTTCGTCACAGGCCTGGATGATGACATCAGCGATTTTACGTGGAATGGTTTTGAGTTCTTTGTTCGCCATCGCTGCGGCTTTTTTTACCATTACCATGCCGCGAACAAACTCGGGCACATCGCTGATTTTGCTGTTGCTGATATAAAAGTTTTCAATCGCACGCAGAGTGTGAACACCGTAATAGGCTTCTGCGGGGACTTCACGTGTTCCTAACAGGTCTTCTTCGATACGAATGTTATTTGACATGTGAACCTTCTTTGTATTGCTGCCGAATTAATTAATTGTCAGGGAACCAAATTATGTTGCCGAAGGCTTCAGGCATGAAACGATTAACCACTGTGCCCGTTGCTGCCCAGATCATATGCTGGTTAGTAATAAATGACTGAATCCAGATCACCTTCTGAGCCTTCTTAAATTGCCTGTTTCTGGTTCTGTGATCCCTTTCACGTTTATTAACTTTAGCAATAAAAAAGGGCCTTTGGTTGAAATGCACGCCGGCAGACCCCATTGTATTTAGGTCGGCCGTTAACCGGCCCCCTTTTCGCGCCGTCGCCAACGTGCGGTTGCGCAGATCTACCAGAGGAGAACCAGGTGCGCTGGTTACCGTTACTGCTGATATTTCTGTTGGCTTACATAGAGATATCCCTATTTATTAAAGTCGCCGCCGTATTGGGCGTGGCGATTACCCTGTTGCTGGTGGTGTTCACCTCCTGCGTCGGCATTTCGCTGGTGCGCAACCAGGGCATGAAGACCTTCATGCAGATGCAACAAAAGCTGGCTGCAGGTGAAAGCCCTGCGTCGGAAATGGTGAAAAGTGTTTCACTGGTATTAGCGGGCTTCTTGCTGCTGGTGCCGGGATTCTTTACCGATTTCCTCGGCCTGTTGTTGTTACTGCCCCCGGTGCAAAAATCGCTGACGTTGAAACTGATGCCGCATCTTTCCGTTTACCGCCCCGGCGGTTGGAGCCAGGGCGGTAATGCTGCCAACGGCAACACCTTCGACGGCGAGTTCCAGCGTAAAAACGACGATCGCTATACGCTGGATCATCAGCCCGACGATCATGACAAACGCAACGATCGTTGAAAAAACGCGGCCCAGGCCGCGTTTTTCGCATCAGTAGCTCAGTATTGCCATCAAAAGCGAAAATTTTTTTGGCCGCCCCCTTGAAGGGGGATGGAATGCCCCCATTTCAAATCCCACAAGCCGGTATTCACAATCCGGTGACAACCCTAAATCTGATAGAGACCTTCTTACAGGAGAGCGTTCAATGAGTATTCGTCCATTGCATGACCGCGTTATCGTCAAGCGCAAAGAAGTTGAATCAAAATCTGCTGGCGGCATCGTCCTGACTGGCTCTGCAGCGGGTAAATCTACTCGTGGCGAAGTTGTCGCAGTGGGTAAAGGGCGTGTTCTGGAAAGCGGCAACATCCAGCCGCTGGATGTGAAAGTTGGCGATATCGTGATTTTCAACGACGGTTACGGCGTGAAAGCAGAGAAGATCGACAATGAAGAAGTGTTGATCATGTCCGAAAGCGACATTCTGGCAATTGTTGAAGCGTAAGTGCGCTTTATCTTCTGAACTGAACGAGTTGAAGGGAAATACCAATGGCAGCTAAAGACGTAAAATTCGGCAATGACGCTCGCGTGAAAATGCTCCGCGGCGTGAATGTTCTCGCTGATGCAGTAAAAGTGACCCTGGGCCCGAAAGGCCGTAACGTAGTGCTGGATAAGTCCTTCGGCGCTCCTACCATCACTAAAGATGGCGTATCTGTTGCTCGTGAAATCGAACTGGAAGACAAGTTTGAAAACATGGGCGCGCAAATGGTGAAAGAAGTTGCCTCTAAAGCGAACGACGCTGCGGGCGACGGTACCACCACTGCAACCGTACTGGCTCAATCCATCATCACCGAAGGCCTGAAAGCTGTGGCTGCCGGCATGAACCCAATGGATCTGAAGCGCGGTATCGACAAAGCGGTTATCGCCGCTGTTGAAGAGCTTAAAAAACTGTCCGTACCTTGCTCTGACTCCAAAGCTATCGCTCAGGTAGGCACCATCTCTGCAAACTCCGACGAAACCGTGGGTAAACTGATTGCAGAAGCGATGGAGAAAGTGGGCAAAGAAGGCGTTATCACCGTTGAAGAAGGCACTGGCCTGCAAGACGAGCTGGACGTTGTTGAAGGTATGCAGTTCGACCGCGGTTACCTGTCTCCATACTTCATCAACAAGCCAGAAACCGGTTCTATCGAACTGGAAAGCCCGTTCATCCTGCTGGCTGACAAGAAAATCTCCAACATCCGTGAAATGCTGCCAGTACTGGAAGCCGTAGCGAAAGCCGGCAAACCACTGCTGATCATTGCTGAAGATGTTGAAGGCGAAGCGCTGGCTACTCTGGTGGTTAACACCATGCGCGGCATCGTGAAAGTGGCTGCGGTTAAAGCACCTGGTTTCGGCGACCGTCGTAAAGCCATGCTGCAGGACATCGCTACCCTGACTGCCGGTACCGTTATCTCTGAAGAGATTGGTCTGGAGCTGGAAAAAGCGACCCTGGAAGACCTGGGCCAGGCTAAGCGCGTTGTGATCAACAAAGACACCACCATCATCATCGATGGCGTGGGCGACGAAGCGACTATCCAAGGTCGCGTTACCCAGATCCGTCAGCAGATCGAAGAAGCGACCTCTGACTACGATCGTGAAAAACTGCAGGAGCGTGTCGCTAAACTGGCTGGCGGCGTTGCCGTTATCAAAGTGGGCGCAGCAACTGAAGTTGAAATGAAAGAGAAGAAAGCCCGCGTTGAAGATGCCCTGCACGCGACCCGTGCTGCGGTTGAAGAAGGCGTGGTTGCCGGCGGTGGTGTTGCACTGATCCGCGTAGCAAGCAAAATCGCTAACCTGAAAGGCGACAACGAAGACCAGAACGTCGGTATCAAGGTTGCTCTGCGCGCGATGGAATCTCCACTGCGTCAGATCGTAATCAACGCCGGTGAAGAAGCTTCCGTGATTGCCAACAACGTGAAAGCAGGCGAAGGCAGCTACGGCTACAACGCTTACACTGAAGAATACGGCGACATGATCGCGATGGGTATCCTGGATCCAACCAAAGTAACCCGTTCTGCTCTGCAGTACGCGGCTTCTGTGGCTGGCCTGATGATCACCACCGAGTGCATGGTGACCGACCTGCCAAAAAGCGACGCACCTGATTTAGGTGGCGCTGGCGGTATGGGTGGCATGGGCGGCATGGGCGGCATGATGTAATCATCCCCCACGTTCGCGTGTGCAAAAGCCCCGGCCAATTGGTTGGGGCTTTTTTTTGCGTGCTTTGTCTCACTGCTTTTGATGATATTTATGCAGACCGGGCTGATTTAGCTGGTAAACTGATCTTTCATCAGCTGTCGCTCAAGACGTTGGCCAGCACCAGTGGCAACGGATGCTTAAGAGATAGCAACGCTTTCTGATAAGCTTTTGCGAAACTCTCAATATAGATGGGGAACAAGATGCGGATTAAAGCCTTACTGGGTCTTTCGGCAGCCTTGCTGCTGGCAGGTTGCAGCAGCACCAATGAACTTTCCGCCGCAGGTCAGCAGGTTAAATTTACCGATACCAAACCGGCGGCAGAATGCCAGCTGGTGGGCGAAGTGACTGGCACCCAGAGCAACTGGTTGTCCGGTAACGGTGGTGAAGGCAGCTCCATGCGCGGCGCGGCAAACGATCTGCGCAACAAGGCAGCGGCAATGGGCGGCAACGTGATTTATGGTGCTACCAGCCCAAGCCAGAACCTGCTTTCAAGCTTTGCCCCGCTGGACAGCAAAATGGCCGGCCAGGTTTATAAGTGCCCGTAACGCAAGATTAATGCGTACGTCATAGCATAAAAAAGAGGCATGCCCAGGCATGCCTCTTTTGTTTTTGTCATTCCGTCGGTCAGTCAATCTTGCATCAGGCGCAGGTCGAGCGGCGTTTTGCTTGGCTTGCCGCCGACTTCACGGGTCAGACGCGGCACCATATATCCGGAAACCTTGCTCAGCAGCGCCTGCATAATGGCGCGCGCTTCGTCGTCACTGACCATAAAGTGCGCCGCGCCTTGTACCTTATCCAGCACGTGGATGTAATAGGGCAGGATACCGGCGTCAAACAGCGCATTGCTCAGCGCCGCCAACGTGTCGGCGTTGTCGTTGATGCCGCGCAGCAACACACTTTGGTTCAGCAAGGTGACGCCGGCCAGACGCAGTTGCGCCATGGCTCCCTGCAGTTCACGGTCAATCTCATTGGCATGATTGATGTGCGTGACCATCAGCACCTGCAGGCGTGAGGCCGACAGCCTGCGGCACAGTTCTGGCGTGATACGTGCCGGGATCACCACTGGCAAACGGGTGTGGATGCGCAGGCGTTTTACGTGCTCAATGGCTTCCAGTTCCCCGATCAGCCAGTCCAGCTCGTGATCTTTGGCCATCAGCGGATCGCCACCGGAGAAAATAATCTCATCCAGTTCCGGGTGTTGGCGGATATAATCCAACGCCTGACGCCAGTTGGCTTTATTGCCCTGGTTGTCCTGATACGGAAAATGGCGACGGAAGCAGTAGCGGCAGTTAACCGCACAGCCGCCTTTAACCAACAGCAAAGCACGATTACGGTATTTGTGCAGCAGGCCTGGCACCACGCTACGCTGTTCGTCCAGCGGATCGGTCGTGAAGCCGGGTGCATTGATGAATTCTTCGCTGGCGGTCAGAACCTGACGCAATAGCGGATCATTGGCGTCGCCGGGACGCATGCGTGCGGCGAAGGCGCGGGGTACGCGCAATGCAAACAGCCGACGGGCTTCACGGCCCTGCGGCAGGTCCGGATGCGTATTCAGTGACAAAAGCTGCAGTAATTCATCGGGATCGGTAATAACATCGGCGAGTTGATGCAACCAATCTTCTCTATATGCCGTACTTTGGGTTATAATGTGTGCCATTTTTTTGGCTAAGCTACCAGTTTAAATATTCAGAGGGCCATCATGGCGACTTATTCTAGCAACGATTTCCGTCCGGGTCTTAAAATCATGTTCGAGGGCGAACCTTACGCAATCGAATCCAGTGAGTTCGTTAAACCGGGCAAAGGCCAGGCATTTGCGCGCGTTAAAATGCGTCGTCTGCTGACCGGTACTCGCGTTGAGAAAACCTTCAAATCTACCGACTCTTGCGAAGGCGCGGACGTGGTAGATACCAACATGAACTACCTGTACAACGACGGTGAGTTCTACCACTTCATGCACCCTGAGACTTTCGAGCAACACGGTGTTGAAGAAAAAACCGTTTCTGATGCGGCAAAATGGCTGCAAGACAACGCAGAATGTATCGTTACCCTGTGGGACGGTCGTCCAATCGCGGTTCAGCCCCCGAACTTTATCGAAGCAGAAATCACTGACACCGATCCAGGTCTGAAAGGTGATACTGCCGGTACCGGCGGCAAGCCTGCCACCCTGAGCACTGGCGCCGTGGTTAAGGTTCCATTGTTCGTACAGATTGGTGAAGTTGTTCGCGTTGACACCCGCTCTGGCGAATACGTCTCACGCGTAAAATAAGTTTCAAAAGAAAGGAGCCCTGCGCGGCTCCTTTGTTTTACCTTCCGTATCTCGTTGGCAGAATCTACATAATGAAAAAAACTCTGTTAGCCGTTGTCTCCCTACTGTTACTGATGTCCCTTAGCGGCTGTAATACTTTCCGTGGTTTCGGTGAGGACGTTCAGCACCTCGGCGGCGCTATTTCGCGTACTGCCAGCTAATAACCATTAAAGCCTCTAATGTAATCGTGCGAAATAAAACCATTTTAAACAGCAACTCTCGCTAATATTTACTACGCTTAGAAAGCCGTACTTTTTCATCACTGACAAATAAGGACTTTCCTATGCTGAAGAAAAGTATTATCGCGATTTTCTCTTTGATGATCTTGACCTCATTGACCGCATGCAACACCACTCAGGGCGTGGGCGAGGACATCCAGGCTGGCGGCAAGGCTATCCAGCGTAGCGCGGAATAACTCCCTTTACTGACTTGCGGTATTCCGCGAAAAGCTGCCCAAAGGCATCGTTGTGGGATACCGCTTCCCCTGTTGACCTATCTCCTGCCGAAAGCTTTGTACTGTTATCCTCCCCGGCAGTGGGTATAATCCCCTGGCATATCACAACGCTAAATGGGACGACCCGTTTACGCATCTGCATTCGGGGACGACCCCACCGTTATGGAGCCTGTTTCATGGCTTGGATTATTCTGCTTATTGCCGGTTTGTTGGAAGTCGTATGGGCTGTTGGCCTGAAATACACCCATGGTTTTACTCGTTTGACCCCCAGCATTATTACTGTTGCCGCCATGGTGGTCAGCATGCTGCTGTTGGCACATGCGATGAAAACGCTGCCCGCCGGCACGGCTTATGCCGTTTGGACAGGCATTGGTGCGGTAGGCGCGGCAATTATGGGGATGGTGTTACTTGGTGAATCAACCAATATCGCGCGCATCCTCAGCCTGTGCCTGATTGTTGTCGGCATACTTGGGTTGAAGTTCAGCAGTCACTGATGCTGCGTTTGTTTCACCCAGATTAGCTTATCCGTATCAAAGCCGTTGTTTTTCGCGGTTTGCACTAATCTGTCGCGCGTGGCGGCGTCCAGCGTCGGCGTGCGCGACAGTATCCACAAATACCCTCGGTTTGGGCCGCAAACCAGCGCGTAGCGGTAATCTGCATCCAACTCAATCACGTTATACCCGCCGTAGAAAGGCCCAAAAAAGGACACCTTGAGTGCGGCTACCTGCGGTGAGCCGGTAAAATAGGCCTTGCCCGTGCTTTCCTGCCATTGTTGTTTTTGCGTATTAAAACCCCGGTTCACCACTTTGAGGCCGCCGTCTTCGCGTGGGCTGTAGTTGGCGGTGACCTGTTCGAGGCCGCGTTCAAAACGGTGATCAAAACGCGCGATTTCATACCAGGTGCCGAGATAGCGCTGGGTGTCGAAATCATTCACTACTTTGATGTTCTTCGGCGGGGAAACGCTGCAAGCGGCGGAAAGGAAGGCGGGAATGATCGCGCATAGCTTTGACCGAAAACGCATTGGTTACTCCTGTTTACCGGGTTGGAATAAACAGTGTAGCCGAAAGGTAAAGCAGACGGCCAACGGGAGTTGGCCGCCAGAAGTGTTTTACAGCGTCACCACGCCGATAACGGTGACGACGCTGAGGATGGCCGCCAGGCCATAGAAGACCCATTTACCGGCCGGCACGTGGATTTTCAAATCGTGCATCGCATGGTGTATACGGTGCAGACCGCACCACAGCGGCAGGATAATCATCAGCAGCAGGAACAGCCGGCCAATCAGGCTCTGGCAGAAAGCCAACACGCGGTCATAGCCCAGCGCATCGCCTGGGAACCACCCCAGCGGCAGCAGAATGCCGACCAGCAGCACGATAGCGGGCGCGATGATCGCGCCCCACATGCCGCCGGCGCCGAATAATCCCCAGAAAACCGGTTCGTCTGAGCGTTTAGGTGCTTGATTTATCATGTTTCCTCCGGATTACAGCAGGGCCACGGCCAGGATGACCACGCTGGCGACCAGCGTTACCGCCCACAGCGCTTTGACGATAGGCCCTGGCCCCATTTTTTCGCTGTTGACCACGATATTGGCGGCTTTCGGTGCCAAATCGAACCAGGTTTTGGTGTGCAGCAACGCCGCCAGCAGGGCGACTACGTTAATCAGCAGCACCAGCGGGTTTTGCAGAAAACCGACGAACCCTGCCCAGCTCTCCGCACCGCCTTTCAGCGCAAAAACGCCGTAGATCAGCACGATGCTGAACCACACGGCCGGCACCGAGGTCCCTTCACGCAGCATATAGAAACGATAGAAGCCGAGCTTTTGCCACCAGGTTGGCGTCATGGTGCGCACATAGGGCTTACGTTGTGTTGTCATTGCGGTTTCTCTCCCTTATTGCGGCTTCAGCATGGCGATCATGAAGTCTTTGGCACTTTCCACCTTGCCCTGCTGGATAGCAGCGGCCGGGTCGACGTGCTTCGGACACACTTCAGAGCAGTAGCCGACAAAGGTACAGCTCCACACGCCGTTTTGGCCGTTGAGTTGCGCCATGCGCTGTTTCTGGCCGTGGTCGCGATTATCCAGGTTGTAGCGGTGCGCCAGGGTGATTGCCGCCGGGCCGATGAACTCTGGGTTCAAACCGAATTGCGGGCAAGCGGCGTAACACAGCCCGCAGTTGATACAGCCGGAGAACTGGTGGTACTTGGCCATCTGCGCCGGTGTTTGCACGTTAGGGCCGTCTTCCGGTTTGCGGTTATTGCCGATGATGTAAGGCTTAATCGCCCCCAGGCTTTCGATAAAGTGGGTCATATCGACCACCAGATCGCGTTCAATCGGGAAGTTACCCAGTGCCTCTACCTTCATGCCGTCGGTGTATTCGCGCAGGAAGGTCTTGCAGGCCAGTTTCGGTACCCGGTTGACCATCATGCCGCACGAACCGCAGATAGCCATGCGGCATGACCAGCGGTAGGAAAGGTCCGGCGCCAGGTTATCCTTGATGTAACCCAGCGCGTCGAGCAGCGAGGTTTGTTCATCGTAAGGCACCGCGAAGGTCTCGAAATGTGGCTCTGCGTCGCATTCCGGGTTATAGCGCATGACCTCGATTTTCAGGGTGTTCATCTCAGCCATTTGCCTGCTCCTTATCCTTTTTGTCCTGCGCTTCGGCTTCAGCGCCGTACACACGTTTGGCCGGTGGCAGTTTGGTGATCTTCACGTCGCTGTATTCCAGGCGCGGTGCGCCGTTAGGGTTATGGAACGCCAGCGTATGCTTCAGGAAATTTACGTCGTCACGTTCGGTGCAGCCTTCATCCAGACGCTGGTGGGCACCGCGGGATTCTTTACGGTTAAAGGCGGAGTGCGCCATGCATTCGGCGACGTCCAGGCCGTAGCCCAGCTCGATGGTGTACAGCAGGTCGGTATTGAACACGCTGGAGTTATCGGTGATTTTGACGCGCTTGAAGCGTTCTTTCAGCTCAGCCAGTTTATCGATGGTTTTTTGCATCAGTTCTGGCGTACGGTAGATACCGCAGCCTTCTTCCATCGACAACCCCATTTCATCGCGAATCTTCGACCAGTTTTCGCTGCCTTCCTGCTTCATCAAATTGCTTAGTCGGGTTTCGACGTCGCGCCCTTGCGCATCAAGGGCACTGCCATTGGCCGGGCCAGATTCCAGCGAGCGACGAGCTGCATGCTCACCGGCCACCCGGCCGAACACCACCAGTTCCGCCAGCGAGTTGGATCCCAGACGGTTGGCACCGTGCAGACCGACTGAAGAGCATTCGCCGACGGCGAACAGCCCCTTGATGCGGGTTTCACAGTTTTGATCGGTTTCAATGCCGCCCATGGTGTAATGCGCCGTTGGGCGTACCGGGATGGGGTCTTTTACCGGGTCGACGCCGACGTAGGCCTTGGCCAGTTCACAGATGAACGGCAGGCGTTCGAGCAGCTTCTTTTCCCCCAGATGGCGCAGGTCGAGATAGACCACGTCGCCGCGCGGGGTGGCGATGGTGCGACCGGCACGCCATTCGTGCCAGAAGGCCTGCGAAACTTTATCGCGCGGGCCCAGCTCCATGTATTTGTTCTTCGGCTCGCCCAGCGGGGTTTCCGGGCCCATGCCGTAGTCCTGCAAATAACGGTAGCCGTCTTTATTCACCAGAATACCGCCTTCGCCGCGGCAGCCTTCGGTCATCAGGATGCCGGAACCCGGCAGGCCGGTAGGGTGATATTGGACGAACTCCATATCGCGCAGTGGGATGCCATGATGGAACGCCATGCCCATGCCATCACCGGTGACGATGCCGCCATTGGTGTTGTAGCGGTACACGCGTCCGGCACCGCCGGTGGCCATGATCACCGCATTGGCGCGGATCTGCACGCGGGTGCCTTCCATCATGTTCATTGCGACCAAACCGCGGACCTGACCGTCATCCACCAGAATATCCAGCACAAAGTGCTCGTCGAAACGTTGGATTTGCGGGTATTTGAGCGAGGTCTGGAACAGGGTATGCAGCATGTGGAAGCCGGTCTTGTCGGCGGCGAACCAGGTTCGTTCAATCTTCATGCCGCCGAAGCGACGCACGTTGACCGAACCGTCCGGTTTACGGCTCCACGGGCAGCCCCACTGTTCCAACTGGGTCATTTCCCGCGGGCAGTTGTGGACGAAATGGTCGACCACGTCTTGCTCACACAACCAGTCGCCACCGGCAACGGTGTCATTGAAGTGGTAGTCAAAAGAGTCGTGATCCTGAGTGACGGCGGCGGATCCCCCTTCGGCGGCTACCGTATGGCTGCGCATCGGGTAGACTTTTGAGATGAGCGCGATTTTCAGTTGGGGGTTGGCTTCCGCTGCGGCTATTGCTGCACGTAAACCAGCACCCCCGGCCCCAATAATGGCAAGATCGGCGTTAAAGGTTTGCACTGCATTCCTCCAATATTCTTGTTAAGAACGGCAAATTAAATATCTATGCTTAATATTTATAAATATTCTTCGGGTGCTAACTAACTGAGTTCATTGTCGTTGCATAAAGCTTAAGGATAGATATCTCCCACCAATAATGTGGAATTAACTATACCTAAAGTTAAGTAGAAGAAATTTGATGTGATCGATTGTTTTGCCTTTTAACCGGCGGGCGGAAGGATAATTGCCTGTGGGTTGGATTTAACGTTTATTCAACTTTTATTAACCTTTTTGCCAACTATTTATCAGGTAATGTCGAGGTTAAAGCGGCCGAGCTGTTAAGAATTTGTTTGCATGCCAGGATACGAGTAGACTGCATCCCCTGTTTGATTTCGGAGTAATTACCATGAGCGAAACGGCAAGCTGGCAGCCAAGTGCACCCATCGCCAATTTGTTGAAACGCGCAGCGATCCTGACTGAGATCCGGCGTTTCTTCGCCGATCGTGGCGTGCTGGAAGTTGAGACGCCAACCATGAGCCAGGCGACGGTCACCGATATTCACCTGTTCCCGTTCCAGACGCGTTTTGTCGGGCCCGGAGCGGCGGATGGCATGACGCTGTACATGATGACCAGCCCGGAATACCACATGAAACGTCTGCTGGCGGCGGGCAGCGGGCCGATCTATCAGATGGGACGCAGTTTCCGCAATGAAGAGGCCGGTCGTCATCACAACCCTGAATTCACCATGCTGGAGTGGTACCGTCCGCACTACGACATGTACCGGCTGATGAACGAGGTGGATGATCTGCTGCAGCAGGTACTGGACTGCGAGAGTGCGGAGACCCTGTCTTATCAGCAGGCTTTCCTGCGCCATCTGGATATCGATCCGCTGTCGGCGGAGAAGGTACAACTGCGTGAAGCGGCGGCCAAACTCGATCTGAGCAACATTGCCGATACCGAAGAGGATCGCGATACGCTGCTGCAATTGTTGTTTACCGTTGGCGTGGAGCCGTACATCGGCCGTGATAAACCGGCGTTCGTTTATCACTTCCCGGCCAGCCAGGCGTCGCTGGCGGAGATCAGCACTGAAGATCACCGCGTGGCGGAGCGTTTCGAAGTCTATTTCAAAGGTATTGAACTGGCGAATGGCTTCCGTGAACTGACCGACAGCCGCGAGCAGCGTCAGCGTTTTGATCAGGACAACCGCAAGCGAGCGGAACGCGGTTTGCCGCAGCACCCGATTGATAACAACCTGCTGGATGCGCTGCAGCACGGTATGCCGGAGTGTTCCGGTGTGGCGCTAGGCGTTGATCGGCTGGTGATGCTGGCGTTGGGCGCTGAAAGCCTGAGTGAAGTGTTGGCCTTCCCGGTCGGGCGCGCATAACCGCTAATTCAGCACCATTGCGATAAAAAAAGGGTTCGGCCATGGCCGAACCCTTTTTGCATTCGGCGGTTACAAACTGCCCGATTCGCGTTTGGTGTTGGGCGCCGGTGTGGAGGCCGGCGTGCGACCGTTGCTGGTCAGGCGGGAGAGCGTCTCGCTGCGAACCTGGAATGGTGGGTACGGCAGCGTAATGCCGTGCTCGCGATAGCCGGACAAGATCAACTGATGGATCTCGTGGCGCAACGGCATGCGGTGGCCCATCTCGGCGGCGTAAATACGCAGTTCAAAGATCTGGATACCCTGCTGCAGATCGACCAGATAAACCTCCGGTGCCGGATTATCCAGCACCAGCGAACAGCGTTCGGCGGCATTGGTCAGGATTTTGGTCACTTCTTCGCTGTTGGCTTCTGCCGGTGCCGGTACGGTCAGTACCACACGAGTCAGGTTGTCCGACAGCGACCAGTTAATGAACTGCTCGGTGATAAACGCCTTGTTCGGCACGATGATCTCTTTGCGATCCCAGTCCGAAATGGTGGTGGCGCGGGTGTTGATCTTGGTGACGGTACCGGTCAGGTTGCGGATCGTCACGGTATCACCAATGCGGATCGGTTTTTCAAACAGGATGATCAGGCCGGAGATAAAGTTGGAGAAGATCTCCTGCATACCAAAGCCCAACCCCACGCTGAGCGCGGTCACTACCCACTGCAATTTCGACCATTCGATACCGATCCAGGAAAAGCTGAGGATGGCGCCGAACAACAACAACAGATACTTGGTAATAGTGGTGATGGCGTAGCCGGTGCCCGGCGACAGATCCAGGTGCTGCAGTACCGCCAGCTCCAGCAGGGCCGGCAGGTTACGCACCAACTGCATGGTAACGATCAGCACCAGGATGGCGATCAATACCGCACCCAAGGTGATTGGATGCGCGGTTTCCACGCCGTTGACCGTCGAGGTCACGTCCCACAGGGAGATGTTTTCCAGGAAGGCGAAGGCCGAGTGAATTTCTGACCACAGCACGATCACCGACACCAGCGCGATCATCGTCAGGATCGAACGAACCAACCGGAGCGACTGGGCGCTGATGGTATCCAGATCGATTTCTGAATCATCCATGTCCATCGATCCTTCGGTGCTATTGGGCGTATGCGGTGTTTCTTCTTCACCGCGCGCACGCTGAGCCAGAATATCGGCCCGGCGTTGCTTGGCGCGGTCAAAGGCGATACGTCGCCGTTGGATCAGCATCCAGCGGCGAATAATGTGGTAAATCACCAGCAGGAAGAACCAGATGGCCACCGACGTTTCCAACCGTGCCAACAGTGCCTGAGAGGTGGTCAGATAGCCGACGGCGGAGGCCAGCGCCGCCAGCAGCGGCGCGGACAGCAATAGCCCCCACAGCGCGGTGTTGACCATGTTGTCGCCGGAGCCTTTTTTATCCAGATACAGCGGAATGCCGGCACGTTTCAGGCTATTGGTGACGATGGCCAAAGCCAGACACAGCAGGATAAAGCACAGCCGCCCCAGGGTATTGGCAAACTCGCGTTCTTTCAGGCTGTCGAAGGTGATCAACGCCATGATCAGCGGCACTATCAGCCAGATCGACATTTTGTAATAGCGCATGGCGCGTGAAACCTGCTTCACCGGCCAGCGGAAATGCACGATAAACAACCCCTGTGGGTGGGCGAAGGCGGCGCAAATCATACATACCCACAGGATCGGCAGCGTGGCGGTGACACCCTTGCCGATCGCTTCGGCTACCGGGTAGTTCCAGGCGCTTTGCAGGCCAAAGCCGAGCGCTGCCCAGAGCACCGGCAGCGGCAGTGCCACCAAAATCGACCAGAATACGGTGCGCAGGGTCAGGAAGAATTCGTCCTGGGTCACTTTGCCAACCCGGCTGCTGGCGCGCGTCAGGAAGGCGTGGTAGTGCTTGCGAGAGCTGATGCTGAAAATAACCAGCAGCAGGGCACCGAAGATGGGGATCAGCGTTTCGCGGCTGGTCACCATCATCATGAAGGCCCCACCGAGCTGTGACAGCGTATCCAGCGACAGCAGACGTGTCAGATCGTGCGCGACGTTAATCGGATAGGACAGGGTGATAGGATTGACGTCAGGCACCCAGAACAGATAGCGGTGGGTGGCGTCCTTGATTTCGTTTAACGCCTCGATCAACTGGGTGTTGGCCACTTTCAGCTTGGTCAGCTCGAGGATCTGAGTATCGCACCCGGACAGCAGTGAATTCAGCAGTTCCCTCTGAGTGCGTAACTGGGCGTCGACAATGCGTCTTTCCGCGCTGGTCAGTTCACTGCCGTCGTCACGTTTGAATTCGCGCTGAGACAGTTTTTCCAGTTGGCTTTCAAACTGCAGGCGCTGTACGCGCAGTTGGGCCATATCGCCATCGAGCTGCTGCGGCTTGGGCATTTCCGGCAGCGTGGCGACCTGAGCACGCAGGGTTTCTCCCAGCGCCGATGAGGAGCCGAGCCACTGGGCCTGTTCGATAATGGTGCTTAATGCCTGGCGCACCTGCAGCGTTTGCGCGGCGGCCTGACGTTGTTGGGATGAAATCAGATCCATGCGCTGGGCCTGATTGTTCAGCGCCGCAGACAGTTCACGGTTGATTTGTAACTGCTGACTGATACTTTTCGGCAGATCGCCATTTTGCTCGGCCAACTGCTCGGTTTTTTCCAGTGCCAGTTCGGCTTCGCGCTGTCGCTGGGCATTGAGGTTATTGCGCAGCGCCTGCAGTTGAACGTCAATCTTCTCGTGGCGCTTTTTGTAGACTTCGGCGCGCATCCGCGCCAGTTCCTGGCGGTTGTTGGCCGACAGCTGTGCCAGTTCGAGCTCATCGACTTTGGCTTTGCGTGCAGCGGCTTCCGCCTGCAATAACGCCAGCGCAGCCTGAGCATGCGGAGTGGTCGGGTTGGCGGGTTGTGCCTGCAGGCGACGTTGAACCTCGGTCAATGCACGGCGAGCGTCGGTCTGCTGCTGCGGCAATTGGCCGAGGGAATCGCTGATTTCCCGCGTGCGCTCCTGCTCTTGCTGCAGCAAACGCGCCTGTTCCAGCAGCAGGCTGCTGGTTTGCAGGATTTGCTGTTCCAAATCGCTGGCTGGCAGGTTATCGCCGTTCGGCAGGATTTTGCTGTCTTCCAGCGCTAACTGACGACGCAGTTCCTGCGTCATCTTCGGGAAATCGTCGATCACGCGCTGATACTGCTCAACGCGCGTTAGCGACTCTTTACGCTCCGACAGCCAGTTGAGGGCGCTTTGCAACGCCTCAGTGGTTTCCGCCTGATTAGGCGCGCTCTTGTTGCTCTCGGCCTGCTTCAGCTCCTGTTTGAGCTGTGTTTCGGTGGGCACCGTGGCGGCCAGCACCGGTTGAGCCAGTAAGCAACCGAGCAATAACGTGATAATCAGGCGCACAGCGTCAATTCCTTCAGATCTGCGGTGTTTCAACGGCAGCAGACGCGGCCGGGATTTCTGCGAAGGCTTCGCCCATGCGGGTCACGGTGCCGTTGTTCAGCTGCGGCGCGAACTGTACGCTGCCTGGGGTAAACAGGTTAATGACCGTCGAACCCAGCTTGAAGCGGCCCATTTCTTCGCCTTTCTCCAGCACGATAGCGCCTTCCGCACCTTCTTCAGGATAGGTCCAGCGTTTGATAATGCCTTCGCGTGGCGGGGTTACCGTGCCGGCCCAGACGGTTTCGATGCTGCCGACGATGGTGGCGCCCACCAGGATCTGCACCATTGGCCCGACAGCGGTATCAAACACGCAGATCACACGCTCATTGCGCGCGAACAGGTTTGGCACGTTGGCCGCGGTCAATGGGTTAACGGAGAACAGGTCACCCGGCACATAAATCATTTCGCGCAGCACGCCGTTGCACGGCATATGTACGCGGTGATAATCCCGCGGAGCTAGGTAGGTGGTGGCGAACAGACCGTTACGGAACGGCTCTGCCAGCACATAGTTGCCGGCCAACAGCGCTTCCAGGCTGTAGTTGTGGCCTTTGGCCTGGAAAATTTGGTCGTCGTGGATCTGGCCGAGCTGGCTGATGGCACCGTCTGCGGGCAGGGCCAGCCAGTTGGCGTCGCTGATGATCGGGCGGGCGCCGTCACGCAGCGGGCGTACAAAGAATTCGTTGAAGCTGGCGTAGGCGCTCAGCTCTGGATGTTGCGACTCTTGCATGTTTACGCGGTAATAACGGGCAAAGCCCTTCAGAACCAATTGGGTCAACCAACCGGCCTGCTTGTCCGCACCCCAGCCCGCCAGGCGGGTCAGAGCCAGCTTCGGTAACCAGTACTGCAATTTAATTTTGATGCTATCCAGCACGTTTAACCTCTTGAATCAGGGTAAAGGGCGCGCATTGTAACGCTGGCTCTGCCACCGTCAACGCCGCCCGGCATTATCAGTCTGCGGCATCGGTGAAGTTCTTGCGAACCTTCACTTGCGCCATGCTTTCCAGAATACGGTGATAGTTGTCGAAACGTTCTTTGGCGATATCGCCTTTTTCCATTGCGGCACGGATAGCACAGCCTGGATCGGTATCGTGGCGGCAATCACGGAACTTGCAACCGCCTAAATAGTTACGGAATTCGACAAAACCTTGGGTGATTTGTTCCGGTTCAAGGTGCCACAGGCCAAACTCACGTACGCCTGGGGAGTCGATCACGTCGCCGCCGTGCTGGAAATGATACAGCCGTGCAGCGGTGGTGGTATGTTGCCCGAGCCCAGAGACATCGGAAACCTGATTTACCAGAATTTGCTCTTTTGAGGCTGGCAGCAGAGCGTTAAGCAGGCTGGACTTGCCGACCCCGGACTGCCCGGCGAAAATACTGATGCGCCCGACCAGCGCCTGTTCGAACGCTTCCATGCCTTCGCGCGTCTGGCTGGAGACTTCCAGCACCCGATAACCAATCTTGCGATAGGTATCCATCATGCCGTCGACCCGTTTGCGCGCTTCGGCATCCAACAGATCGATCTTGTTCAGTACGATCAGCGGTTCAACTTCCAGCGTTTCACAGGCCACCAGATAGCGGTCGATGATGTTCAGCGAAAGCTCGGGTAATATCGCCGAAACGATAACGATTTGGTTGATATTGGCGGCGATAGGCTTCACGCCGTCATAGAAATCTGGGCGTGTCAGCACCGAGGTGCGTTCATGCACGGCCTCGACAATGCCTTTGACCCCTTCATGGGTACCGACGCCAGGGCGCCACACTACGCGATCGCCGGTGACCAGCGAACGCAGCGTACGGCGAATATTGCAGCGGTGTTGGGTGCCGTCCGCTGCCTCAACGTCGGCATGCATCCCGAAACGGCTGATGACGATACCGTCCTGCGGCTCGCCCAGTTGGGAATCATCCAGTTCCGGTTTTTTATCGGTGCGTTTCAGGCGACGTTGATGGTTCGCCTGTACACGGCGTTCTTGACCTTTGGACAGTTTGTTCTTGCTCACTGCGCCTCACTTGAATCCGCTTTATCGCTCATGGCGACCAAAAGGACTATGATACACGCTATTTTATATTAAATAACCGTTGTTAGCCGCCACGCGCAGCGCACCTTGGCCGCTGAACGGCCAGCGCCGGTCGCCGCCTTGCCTACAGTTTGTTTATCTTTTGGCTTTTACGCAGGAAATATCATGACAGGAAACGAAAATAACCTGATTTGGATCGATCTGGAGATGACCGGGTTGGATCCTGAACGCGATCGCATTATCGAGATCGCTACGCTGGTCACCGACGCCAATCTGAACATTCTCGCGGAAGGGCCGGTGATCGCCGTACACCAATCCGATGAACAGCTTGCCCTGATGGATGACTGGAACGTGCGCACCCATACCGGCAGCGGCCTGGTGGAGCGGGTGAAAGCCAGCCAGTTCGACGACCATGCCGCTGAGCTGGCCACCATCGCCTTCCTGCAGCAGTGGGTACCGGCGGGCAAATCGCCGATCTGCGGCAACAGCGTGGGTCAGGACCGCCGTTTCCTGTTCCGCTATATGCCCGAACTGGAAGCCTACTTCCATTACCGTTATCTGGACGTCAGTACGCTGAAAGAATTGGCGCGCCGTTGGAAGCCGGAAATCCTCAGTGGCTTCAAGAAGCAGGGCACCCACCAGGCAATGGACGACATTCGCGAGTCGGTAGGTGAACTGGCCTATTACCGCGAGCATTTCATCCAGTTATAACGAATGCAGGGCCTCTTGAGCGGGGCCCTACTGCCGAAAGCAGCCGATTCCGCCGCTTAATTAATCAGTTTGGCGCTTTAATCGGCAATCAAACAAAAATCGCGTTTTTTTGCTTTCAGGGGCTTGCGGCAAAAAGGATTTCTCGTATAATGCGCACCCCGTACCGATGAAGAATTTCGTTTAGTTCCGACATCGATACGCCGGGCGGGAATAGCTCAGTTGGTAGAGCACGACCTTGCCAAGGTCGGGGTCGCGAGTTCGAGTCTCGTTTCCCGCTCCAAATTCAACAATGCTGCTTAGGTGGCGTGATGAATAAAAAAAGTATCAGGTAGTACCCATGCGACGCGGGAATAGCTCAGTTGGTAGAGCACGACCTTGCCAAGGTCGGGGTCGCGAGTTCGAGTCTCGTTTCCCGCTCCAAAAAATTCAAAGGCCATGTTGTTGTTTGATGGCCGGATGCCCAAAGCATCTCAATGCGGGAATAGCTCAGTTGGTAGAGCACGACCTTGCCAAGGTCGGGGTCGCGAGTTCGAGTCTCGTTTCCCGCTCCAATTTTCTCTTCGTTTCAAACTCAGTCCAACGCCTTTAGCGGCGCGGTTCTTTGTCTCGTTATACATACCCTGTCGAAATGTTGTGAACAGACTTATCCACAGGTAGCGCTCATAATACCCGCAGCTCAAAAAATCAACGCCACACAAATGAAATATTTATCGCATTGATTTGTATGCATATTTATTTATCCGAAAACGTTATACCGATCACTTGCTCTTTTTGTTGCAGTTGAAAGACAAAGCATTTTTATTTTTATGCACAAATCCACAGAGTGACTATCGGGTCTGAATGAAAGATTTCAGGCATCCCTCGGCAATCCTTTTTCCACAGCCCGTATCAATCGTTTTTTCTGCGTTGTCTGCACTTCTATGCCTTGCGCCTCACGCCGCGCCAACTGTTGTTCCAGTGCCCAGTGGATATGTTCGTCCAGCATTGCGTCCTGTGCCAGCCGGGAGCGCAACGCCACCACTGCCGCATCCTGGTAAGGGGCGTTGCCCAGCGCCACGGCGATATTGCGCAGCCAGCGTAAATGGCCGATACGCCGGATGGCGGAGCCTTCGGTGATGCGCAGGAATTTCTCTTCCGTCCAACCAAAGAGTTCGATCAGTTGCGGTGCATGCAGTGCGGCGCGTGGGCTGAAATCGTCTTCGTCGGTAAGTTGCGAGAAGCGGTTCCACGGGCAGATAAGCTGGCAATCATCACAGCCGTAAATACGATTGCCCAATAACGGCCGGAATTCTTCAGGAATGGCGCCTTCCAACTCAATCGTCAGATAGGAAATGCAGCGGCGCGCATCTACGGTGTAGGGGGCGACGATGGCGCCGGTTGGGCAAGTGGTGATACAGGCGACGCAGCGGCCGCACTGTTCCTCCTGGGGCTTATCCACCGGCAGCGGCAGGTCGATCAGCAGTTCGCCAAGAAAGAACCAGGAGCCGGCTTCGCGGTTTAAAATAAGTGAGTGTTTACCAACCCAGCCAATCCCGGCTTTGGAGGCCAGTGCGCGTTCCATCACCGGTGCGGAGTCGACAAAGGGGCGGAAATTAAGTTCGCCGCAGTAGGCCTGGATCTGATCGCCGAGTTTTTTCAGCCGTTGGCGCAGCAGTTTGTGGTAGTCCCGCCCGAGCGCATAGCGGCTGACATAGCCTAATTCTGGGTTGTTGAGGGTGCTGGCGAAGGCCGCTTTGGCCGGCAGGTAGTTCATGCGCACGCTGATCACGCGCAGCGTGCCGGGCAACAGCTCATGTGGCCGGGCGCGCAGCATGCCATGGCGTGCCATCCACTCCATTTCACCGTGGTATTGTTTGTCCAACCAGGCCTGCAGCTTGGGCTCTTCCGCGCTCAGATCGGTGTCGCAGATGCCTACCTGCTGGAATCCTAGCGATTGCCCCCATTGCTTGATATGTTGGGCGAGTTGATTGAGATCGAGGGGGTGAGTCATGACGGGCCACAGTGAAAAACGATACTCTGACAGTTTACCACACTCTGTCTGGTCTGCGGACTGGATCCGGCGAGCAGAAGCAAGCGCCGCCGCCTCGCAGGGCATTTCTCTCTATCAACTGATGCAACGTGCCGGTGAGGCGGCTTACACGCTGGCGTGCGACCAATATCCTGCCGCCCATCACTGGCTGGTGCTGTGCGGTCATGGCAACAATGGCGGTGACGGCTATGTTGTCGCCCGTTTGGCTGCGGCGGCCGGTGTCAAAGTCAGCCTGATTGCCTGCGAAGGCACACGGCCACTGCCCCCAGAAGCGGCTGAAGCCAGACAGGCATGGTTGGCTAGCGGCGGCGAGATCCATCCGGTCGACAGCCGCTGGCCGGAAGACGTTGATCTGATCATCGACGGCCTGCTCGGTACTGGGTTAAGCAGTGCGCCACGGTCGCCGTACGATGCCCTGATTGAAGCGGTTAACCGCAGCCGCGCGCCGGTTATCGCACTCGATATCCCCTCGGGCCTGCAGGCTGAAAGCGGTGCCGCGCCTGGAGCCGTCATCCGCGCAACGCATACCATGACTTTCATCGCGCTTAAACCTGGCCTGCTGACCGGCCAGGCTCGCGATTGGGTGGGGCAACTTCACCAGAGTACGCTAGGATTATCGGGGTGGCTGGCAAAGCAACCGACGCAGATTCAGCGGCTTACTGCCGAATCGCTGTCCCAGTGGCTGAAACCGCGTCGTCCCTGCTCACATAAAGGTGAACAGGGGCGTTTGTTAGTGGTGGGGGGCGATCACGGCTTTGGCGGCGCGATACGCATGGCGGCAGAAGCGGCGTTGCGCAGCGGCGCAGGATTTGTGCGAGTACTCACTCACATTGAGCATGTCGGGCCCTTGCTGACCGCCAGACCGGAACTGATGGTGCAACCGCTGAGCGACGAAGGGTTGCAGCAGGCGCTCGACTGGGCGGATGTGCTGGTGATTGGCCCGGGGCTGGGTCAGGGCGAATGGGGTAGGAATGCGCTGAAAATATTGCAAGCCAGTGATAAACCGGCGTTATGGGACGCCGATGCGCTGAACTTACTGGCATTAAATCCCGAGAAGCGTCAGAATCGTGTGATTACCCCGCATCCTGGGGAGGCGGCACGCCTGCTGGGGTGCCGTACCGCCGAGATTGAGAGTGACCGCTTACTTGCAGTTCGTAATCTGGTCACGCATTACGGTGGCGTGGCCGTGCTGAAAGGTGCGGGTACGTTGATCGCCGATGATCAAGGCCAGATGGCGATCGCCGACGTCGGCAACCCCGGCATGGCCTCTGGTGGAATGGGCGATGTGCTGTCCGGTATCATCGGCGGTTTGCTGGGGCAAAAGCTCTCACTGTATGATGCAGCCTGCGCCGGTTGCGTGGCGCATGGCGCAGCTGCCGATCGCGTGGCGGCAAGACAAGGAATAAGGGGGATGCTGGCGAGCGATTTATTGCCGGAAATCCCTTATTACGTTAATCCTGAGTTGGCATAAATAGAAACTATCGAATGAAAGAACTCGTTTTACCTCTGCCGGATGAGGCAGCGACTGTCGCATTGGGTATCGCCTTGGCCAAGGCGTGCGATCGCGCCAGCGTAATTTACCTTTACGGTGACCTGGGCGCCGGTAAAACCACCTTCAGCCGTGGTTTTCTGCAGGCATTGGGCCACCAGGGCAACGTTAAAAGCCCAACTTATACGCTGGTGGAGCCTTATGCGCTGCAGCCGCTGGCGGTATACCATTTTGATCTGTATCGCTTGGCCGATCCGGAAGAACTCGAATTTATGGGCATTCGCGATTATTTTGCGCAGGATGCCATTTGCCTGGTGGAATGGCCACAGCAGGGGACCGGCGTCTTGCCGGAACCTGATTTGGAGCTGCATCTCAGCTACCAGGATCAGGGGCGCGAAGCAAAAATTCAGGCGGTTTCTGCCTACGGCAGCCAGCTTTTAGACCGTATTCACGGGCCACAGGAATGACGCCGCAATGACGTATGCGTTGAGAAAATTACTCGTAATCGCCCTGATCGCCGTATTGGGGCCTTTGGGTGCAGCCAGTGCGTTGGCCGCATCGTCGTTGTCTGATATTAAAGTCACCAATGCCCAGCGCGAAGCCACGGTATCGGTGAGCTTTACCGGTCCGCCGGACTATGCCTTCTTCCCGTTGCACGGCCCGGATCGCGTGGTGTTGGATGTAAACCAGAAAGGCAAGGTGGGCGGTTTACCGTTAAATTTCAGCGGCCAGAACCTGGTGAAAAGCATTCGTTCCAGCGCGCCGAAAGACGCCCAGAGCGTAAGGCTGGTGTTTGATCTGACCCAGCGCGCGAAGACCCGGGTAGCCACACGCCAGAACGGCAGTGTCTATACCGTGGTGTTCACCATCGCCGCCGAGGGCAGCGCAAACACTACAGTACGAAAAGCCCCGACGCCGGCACCGGTGGTCGTGAACCCACCGACGCGTAAAGCCCCGGTGGTGGTGAGTGAGCCTGAACCAGAGCCCGCTCCGGTGCGTAGAGCGCCAAGTGGTTCCAATCCTTTCACCAATAAGCCTACCGTGGTTGCGGGTACCGCATCTGAGGTCACGCCGCGCAGCAGCCGCGTATCCGCCGGTTCCGGCGATCGGGTGGTGGTGGCTATTGATGCCGGTCACGGCGGTCAGGATCCGGGCGCCATTGGCCCGAACGGCCTGAAAGAGAAAAATGTAACTATCGCTATCGCTCGCCGCCTGCAGGCATTGTTGGATGCCGATCCCCAGTTTAAACCGGTGTTGACGCGCAACGGCGACTACTTCATCTCAGTGATGGGGCGCTCTGACGTGGCGCGTAAGCAAGGCGCTAACGTGTTGGTCTCGATTCACGCTGACGCCGCGCCAAACCGCAGCGCCAACGGGGCTTCGGTTTGGGTGCTGTCCAACCGCCGCGCCAACAGTGAGATGGCCGGCTGGCTGGAACAACATGAGAAGCAGTCCGAGTTGCTGGGCGGTGCGGGTGATTTGCTGGCCAACAGCCAGGCGGATCCTTACCTGAGCCAGGCGGTGCTGGATCTGCAGTTTGGTCACTCGCAACGCGTGGGCTACGATGTCGCAGTAAAAGTGCTGCAGCAGTTGCAGAGCGTCGGCTCATTGCATAAACGTCGTCCTGAACACGCCAGCCTTGGCGTGCTGCGTTCGCCGGATATCCCATCCTTGTTGGTGGAAACAGGATTTATCAGTAATAGCACGGAGGAGCGGCTGCTCGGCAGTAGCGCATATCAGGAGAAAATTGCCCGGGCGATCCACAACGGCCTGCGCAGTTATTTCCTGGCGCACCCGCTACAAGCCGACCCAAAGGTGGAAAACCGACCGCTGGACGTCGCAGCGGCGGTTAACTCCTCCACACAAGACGTCAGTCAGCCCGCGCCGATCGTCAGTTCGGCCGGCAGCAGCCGCATTAGCGGTAAAACGCAGATCCACGTGGTGAAGCGAGCCGAAACGCTTTCCGGCATTGCCGACAGCTATGGCACCACCATGGCGGCGTTGCGTGATCTCAACAAGCTGAAAAAAGACGGCGTGTGGGTCGGCCAGCGCCTTAAAGTGCCGGCGGGTAAAACCGCCGCGACGGTCAGTACGGTCGCCAAGGCAAAACCCAGTGTGAAGAAGCCGTCCAGGCACAAAGTGACCCGCGGTGATACCTTATCCTCCATCGCTACTCGTTACGGTGTCAGCGTCAGCGACCTGAAACGCGTGAATAAACTGAAGTCGGACGTCGCGCCGCTGGATCGGACGCTGACCATTCCGCAGGCCTAGCGCCACTATTAGTTAGAGGAGTCAGCATGCCCATCCAGGTGTTACCGCCCCAGCTTGCCAACCAGATTGCCGCCGGTGAAGTGGTCGAACGGCCCGCGTCAGTGGTAAAGGAACTGGTGGAAAACAGTCTGGATGCCGGTGCAACGCGCATTGATATTGATATCGAACGCGGCGGTGCCAAGCTGATTCGCATCCGCGATAACGGCTGCGGCATCGGTAAAGACGATCTGGCATTGGCATTGGCGCGTCATGCCACCAGTAAAATCAGCACGCTCGACGATTTGGAAGCCATCGTCAGTCTCGGTTTTCGCGGTGAGGCGTTGGCCAGCATCAGCTCGGTTTCCCGTTTGACACTAACCTCACGCACTGCGGAACAAAATGAAGCCTGGCAGGCTTACGCCGAAGGTCGCGATCAGGCGGTGACGGTTAAACCGGCGGCACACCCGATAGGCAGTACGCTGGAAGTGCTGGATCTGTTCTACAACACCCCGGCACGGCGCAAATTTATGCGCACCGAGAAAACCGAATTCGGTCATATCGATGAGGTGGTGCGGCGCATTGCGCTGGCGCGTTTCGATGTGGCGATCAACCTCAGCCACAACGGCAAACTGATCCGCCAATATCGCGCAGCCAAAGACGAAAGCCACTATGAGCGCCGCCTGGGCAGCATTTGTGGCCCGGCTTTTTTGCAGCATGCGTTGAACATTTCCTGGCAGCATGGCGATCTGGCCATTCGCGGCTGGGTGGCTGATCCCGCCGGTGCACGCCAATTGGGCGAGATGCAGTATTGCTACGTCAATAGCCGTATGATGCGCGATCGTCTGATCAATCATGCCATCCGCCAGGCCTATCAGGATCAGTTGAAAGACGATCAGCAGCCCGCGTACGTACTGTATCTCGAGGTCGATCCGCACCAGGTAGACGTGAATGTGCATCCGGCCAAGCACGAAGTACGTTTTCATCAGGCGCGATTGGTACATGACTTTATTTATCAGGCGGTAACTACCGTGCTGCAGCAGGTCGGCAACGCGCCGCTGCCGCTGGACGATGAGCCGGAACAACCGTCGGCGCCAACCTGGCAGCCGGAAAACCGCGTCGCCGCCGGCGGCAACCATTTTTCGCAGCCGGCGTCGCGCCGTGAACCTCAGCCGAGTGAACCGGGCGTCGCGCGCGAGCGTGCACCTCAACCGGCCTATCAGGCAGGCAACGGCTACCAAAAGCGCGAAGGCGAGCTTTACGGCAAACTGATGCAGGCTGCTCCGGTGGTGGAGCCAGCGCCAGAAACGCCGAAACAACCGCTGTTCCCACCAGTAAAGGCTGAGCGAGAAGTGCCGCTGGACGGCAGCCAGCACAGTTTTGGTCGGGTGCTGATGATCCATCCGCCGTGCTTTGCCCTGATTGAGCGTCGCCAGCAATTGATGTTGCTCAACCTGCCGGTGGCCGAGCGCTGGTTGCGCCAGGCGCAGCTTAATCCAGCTGAAGAAGGCCTGCGGCCGCAGCCGCTGCTGATCCCCATCAAACTGACGCTGAATAAGCAAGAAGCGGCCGCCTGTGTGCGCCATCAGCCGTTACTGGTCAAAATGGGATTGGATTTGCAGGCGGATCATGGGCGTGTGACGTTGCGCGCAGTACCTTTACCATTACGCCAACAAAATTTACAAAAACTGATACCCGAACTGTTAGGCTATCTGGCCGAGCATCAGGAGATGTCGCCCCCGGTGTTAGCCACCTGGTTCGCCCGCCACTTGGGCAGCGAACATGAGCAGTGGAACACCTCGCAAGCGATACAATTGCTGACCGACGTTGAACGACTTTGCCCGCAGCTGGTCAAATCACCACCGAGCGGACTTTTACAACCTGTTGATTTACAGGCTGCACTGGCAGCCCTTACGCATGATTGAAACTGAAATGACACCACGTCCCCCGGCTATTTTTATGATGGGGCCGACCGCCTCGGGCAAGACCGCGTTGGCGATCGCGCTGCGTGAACGCCTGCCTGTGGAACTGATCAGCGTGGATTCCGCGCTGATTTATCGCGGCATGGATATCGGCACGGCTAAACCGAGCGCGGAGGAATTGGCGCAGGCACCGCACCGGCTGATTGATATTCGCGATCCTGCCGAAGTTTACTCAGCAGCGGATTTTCGCGCCGATGCACTGAAAGAGATGGCCGCCATTACTGCCGCCGGGCGTATCCCGCTGCTGGTCGGGGGCACCATGCTTTACTTCAAGGCGCTGCTGGAAGGTTTATCGCCGCTGCCGCCTGCCGATCCGGCGGTGCGTGAGCGTATCGAACAGCAGGCTGCGGAGCAGGGTTGGGACGTTTTACACCGTCAGTTGCAAGAGATTGACCCGGTTGCGGCATTGAGAATTCATCCTAATGATCCGCAGAGACTGTCCAGAGCACTGGAAGTTTTTTTTATTTCGGGTAAAACTTTAACGGAACTGACTAAAATTTCGGGTGAATCGTTGCCGTATCATGTTCACCAATTTGCGATAGCGCCGACCAGCCGTGAGTTGATCCATCAACGCATCGCGCTGCGGTACCATCAAATGTTGGCGGCAGGTTTTGAGACGGAAGCGCGTGCACTTTTTGCACGGGGTGATTTGCATACGGATTTGCCTTCCATTCGCTGTGTCGGTTATCGCCAGATGTGGTCATATTTATCTGGCGAAATTAGTTACGATGAGATGGTTTATCGTGGTATTTGCGCAACACGTCAGTTGGCCAAGCGCCAAATGACCTGGTTACGAGGCTGGAACTCGGTACATTGGCTGGACAGCGAGAAGCCGGGAGAGGCTTTGGACTCGGTAATACAGGTTGTTAGTGCATAGGTCGAGTGATTGTGTACAATTGATGAGTATTCAGCGCGCAAATTTTTTAGGTCGTTTATTTTAGAGCCGACAGGTTCTTAGTTAAAAACAACAAGCAAATAAGGAAAAGATAGAATGGCTAAGGGGCAATCTTTGCAAGATCCGTTCCTGAACGCATTGCGTCGTGAACGTGTTCCGGTTTCTATTTATTTGGTGAATGGTATTAAGCTGCAAGGCCAGATTGAGTCTTTTGACCAGTTTGTCATCCTGTTGAAAAACACGGTGAGCCAGATGGTTTATAAGCACGCTATCTCTACCGTTGTCCCGTCACGCCCGGTTTCGCACCATAGCAATACCCCGAGCGGCGGCACCAGTAACTATCACCATGGTAACAATCCGTCTGCGCCGCAACAGCCGCAGCAGGAAAGCGATGACGCTGAATAAAGCGCGTTGCGAGTCAACCATGAAGGGGAGCATAAGCAGCCGTGGGCTGTTTATGTCCCCCAAACTCACGGGTTCCCGTTTGAGAGGTTGCACGCTTGTTTGACCGTTATGAAGCCGGTGAGCAGGCCGTCCTGGTTCATATCTATTTCTCGCAAGACAAAGACACAGAAGATCTCAGTGAGTTCGAATCCCTGGTGTCCTCTGCGGGTGTCGAAGCTTTGCAAGTGGTGACTGGTAGCCGCAAAGCCCCGCATCCTAAATACTTTGTCGGTGAAGGAAAGGCCGAAGAAATTGCAGACGCGGTAAAAGCCAGTGGCGCATCTGTTGTCCTGTTTGATCACTCCCTTTCTGCAGCGCAGGAGAGAAATCTTGAACGCCTGTGCGAATGCCGAGTGATCGATCGCACCGGGTTGATTCTAGACATCTTTGCCCAGCGCGCCCGTACCCATGAAGGTAAGCTGCAGGTAGAGTTGGCGCAGTTGCGTCATATTGCCACGCGTTTGGTGCGTGGCTGGACCCACCTTGAGCGTCAAAAAGGGGGGATAGGCCTGCGCGGGCCAGGGGAAACCCAATTAGAGACCGACCGTCGTCTGTTGCGCGATCGCATTAGCTTGATTCTACGCCGCCTGGAGCGGGTAGCTAAGCAGCGTGAACAGGGCCGACGTGCGCGTACCCGTGCTGAAGTGCCGACCGTATCGCTGGTAGGGTATACCAACGCCGGAAAATCCACCCTGTTTAACCGAATTACGTCCGCCGATGTCTATGCGGCAGACCAGCTATTTGCCACATTGGATCCTACCCTGCGGCGCATTGACGTGGCCGATGTGGGCGATACCGTGTTGGCGGATACCGTAGGCTTTATCCGGCACCTGCCGCACGATCTGGTGGCCGCCTTCAAGGCGACGCTGCAAGAAACGCGTCAGGCGTCTTTGCTGTTACATGTAATCGATGCCGCGGATACCCGCGTCGATGAAAACATAGAAGCGGTCAATACCGTGCTGGCAGAGATTGAATCGGATGAGATCCCTACACTTTTAGTGATGAACAAAATAGATATGCTGGATGATTTTGTCCCGCGTATCGACCGCAACGATGAAAACTTACCGATCCGGGTGTGGCTGTCCGCCGCCAGCGGTGAAGGTATCCCGTTGCTGTATCAGGCGTTGACGGAGCGCTTATCGGGGGAAATTGCGCATTATGAGCTGCGCTTACCGCCAGAGGCAGGCCGTCTTCGTAGCCGTTTTTACCAGCTTCAGGCAATTGAAAAAGAGTGGAACGAAGAAGACGGCAGCATTGGCGTGGTGGTACGTATGCCTATCGTCGAATGGCGTCGCCTCTGCAAACAGGAACAGGAACTGATTAACTTTATAGTATGATCATATCCTGTTACATTTGAGCTTCGCGTAAGCCTGAAGTACCCAATCACAGAATATGGAGCTAAAACATGGCGTGGAATCAGCCCGGTAATAACGGACAGGACCGCGACCCGTGGGGGAGCAGCAATAACAATGGCGGCAACTCTGGCGGTAATAACAAAGGCGGTCGTGATCAAGGGCCACCTGATTTGGACGATATCTTCCGCAAACTGAGCAAGAAATTGAGCGGTTTGGGCGGGGGCAAAGGCTCCAACAGCAATAACAGCGGCGGCACCGGCACTTCTGGCCCGGGCCTCAGTGGTCGCATCATCGGCATTGCCGCGGTAGCGGTAGTGGTGATTTGGGCTGCCAGCGGCTTCTACACCATCAAGGAAGCCGAACGTGGTGTTGTGACCCGTTTTGGCAAGTTCAGCCACCTGGTTCAGCCAGGTTTGAACTGGAAGCCGACCTTTATCGATGAAGTGCGTCCGGTTAACGTGGAGTCGGTTCGTGAATTGGCGGCGTCTGGCGTGATGCTGACCTCCGACGAGAACGTAGTGCGCGTAGAAATGAACGTGCAGTACCGCGTGACCAACCCGGAAGCCTATCTGTTCAGCGTGACCAATGCCGACGACAGCCTGAGCCAGGCTACCGACAGCGCCCTGCGTGGCGTTATCGGCAAGTACACCATGGACAAGATCCTGACCGAAGGTCGTACTATCGTGCGTAGCGATACCCAACGCGTACTGGAAGAAACTATTCGTCCGTACAACATGGGCATCACGCTGCTGGACGTCAACTTCCAGGCCGCTCGTCCGCCGGAAGAGGTGAAGGCCGCATTTGACGATGCGATTGCCGCACGTGAGAACGAGCAGCAGTACATCCGTGAAGCGGAAGCTTACGCCAACGAAGTTCAGCCACGTGCTAACGGCCAGGCGCAGCGTCTGTTGGAAGATGCCAAAGCGTATAAAGACCGTACAGTCCTGGAAGCTCAGGGTGAGGTTGCTCGCTTTGCCAAGCTGTTGCCGGAATACAAATCGGCACCGCAAATTACCCGTGAGCGTCTGTATATCGAAACCATGGAAAAAGTCCTGAGCCACACCCGTAAGGTGTTGGTGAATGACAAAGGCAACAATCTGATGGTGTTGCCGCTGGATCAAATGCTGCGTGGCCAAACCGGCGCGGCGGCGGACGGCAATAAAGACACCAGCCTGATTCGTCTCAACCCCGCTCCGTCTGCCAACAGCGGCGCCAGCTCCAGCAGCCAGCGCACCAGCAGCGGCTCGGTCATGGACCAGCGCCGGGCAAATGCGCAGCGTGACGACACCACTCGCGTAGGGAGAGAGTAATCAATGCGTAAGTCTTTTGTAGTAATCGTCCTCGCGGTGCTGGTGGCGTTATACGCTTCTTTGTTCGTGGTTCAGGAAGGTCAGCGTGGCATCGTGCTGCGCTTTGGCAAGGTTCTGCGTGACAGCGACAACAAGCCGCTGGTGTATGCGCCAGGCCTGCACTTCAAGATCCCGTTTATTGAATCAGTGAAGACGCTGGATGCGCGTATCCAGACCATGGATAACCAGGCTGACCGCTTTGTGACCAGCGAGAAGAAAGACCTGATTGTCGATTCTTACCTGAAATGGCGTATCAGCGATTTCAGCCGTTACTATCTGGCAACCGGCGGCGGTGATGTTTCACAGGCCGAAGTGTTGCTGAAACGTAAGTTCAGTGACCGTCTGCGTTCCGAGATTGGTCGTCTGGACGTGAAAGACATCGTCACCGACTCGCGCGGTAAGCTGATGTCAGACGTGCGTGATGCATTGAACACCGGTACCGTGGGTGACGATCAAGAAGTCACCACCACCGAAGCCGATGACGCTATCGCCTCTGCAGCAGCGCGTGTTGAGAAGGAAACCACCGGCAACCTGCCGAAGGTTAACCCGAACAGCATGGCGGCGTTGGGTATTGAAGTGATCGACGTGCGTATCAAGCAGATCAACCTGCCGGCGGAAGTGTCTGATGCGATCTACCAGCGTATGCGCGCCGAGCGTGAAGCGGTAGCCCGTCGTCACCGTTCACAGGGTCAGGAAGAAGCCGAGAAGCTGCGTGCGACCGCAGACTACGAAGTGACTCGTACCCTGGCGGAAGCTGAGCGTACTGCACGTATCACTCGCGGTGATGGCGATGCCGAAGCGGCCAAACTGTTTGCCAACGCATTCAGCCAGGATCCGGACTTCTACGCCTTTATCCGTAGCCTGCGTGCTTACGAAACCAGCTTCAGCAGCAATAACCAGGACGTGATGGTTCTGAGCCCGGACAGCGATTTCTTCCGCTACATGAAGTCGCCTGACTCCACGCGCAAGTAATCACGACAGGTAATTGATCGAGGGCCCGTTTAAACGCGGGCCCTTTCTTTTTGGGAGTTTCTGATGAATTCAACGATCTGGCTGGCGTTAGGGCTGGTTTTGGTGCTGGAAGGCCTGGGGCCGATGCTGTTTCCACAGGCCTGGCGTAAAATGATACTGGCGATGACCCAGTTGCCTGACTCTACCTTACGGCGGTTTGGCGGCGGAATAGTGGTTGCGGGCTGTGTGATCTACTACATGTTGCGTAGTCGCGCGGGGGTTTAAAGGTTAGCCTAAAAAATACGCAACTCAACGCTAAAAGTGCTGAAACTCACGAATTACGGTGGTAGAATCCATTTTTAAGCAACCGGTGATTTTTAAAATGGGTAAGAACGTTGTCGTACTGGGCACTCAATGGGGTGACGAAGGTAAGGGCAAGGTCGTAGACCTGCTGACCGAACGGGCTCAATATGTAGTGCGCTATCAAGGTGGTCACAACGCTGGCCATACTCTGGTAATTAACGGTGAAAAAACCGTCCTTCATTTAATTCCTTCAGGCATTCTGCGTGAAAACGTGACCAGCATCATCGGCAACGGTGTAGTTCTGGCGCCAGACGCGTTGATGAAAGAAATGGGTGAACTCGAAGCGCGCGGCATCCCGGTACGCGAACGTCTGTTACTGTCCGAAGCCTGTCCGCTGATCCTGCCTTACCATGTTGCGTTGGATAACGCGCGTGAGAAAGCACGTGGCGCGAAAGCTATCGGTACCACCGGTCGCGGTATCGGCCCGGCTTACGAAGATAAAGTAGCTCGTCGCGGTCTGCGCGTCAGCGACCTGTTCAACAAAGAAACCTTCGCCGTTAAGCTGAAGGAAATTGTTGATTATCATAACTTCCAGTTGGTTAACTACTACAAAGTCGAAGCCGTTGATTACCAGGCGACTCTGGATTACGTGCTGTCTATCGCCGACATCCTGACTGCAATGGTTGTTGACGTTTCTGAACTGTTGGACGGCGCGCGCAAGCGTGGCGACCTGATCATGTTCGAAGGCGCACAGGGTACCCTGCTGGATATCGACCACGGTACCTATCCGTACGTAACCTCTTCCAATACCACTGCTGGCGGCGTTGCTACCGGTTCAGGTATTGGTCCGCGTTACGTGGATTACGTGCTGGGCATCGTGAAAGCCTACTCCACCCGCGTGGGTGCAGGTCCGTTCCCAACCGAACTGTTCGACGAAACTGGCGAATACCTGTGCAAACAGGGTAACGAATTCGGCGCCACTACTGGCCGTCGTCGTCGTACCGGCTGGTTGGATGCCGTAGCGGTTCGCCGCGCAGTGCAGATCAACTCCCTGTCTGGCTTCTGCCTGACCAAGTTGGACGTGCTGGATGGCCTGAAAGAAGTGAAAATCTGCGTGGGCTATCGCATGCCAGATGGCCGCGAAATGACCACCACGCCGCTGGCGGCTGAAGGTTGGGAAGGTATCGAACCAATCTACGAAAGCATGCCTGGCTGGAGCGACACCACTTTTGGCGTGAAAGAACACAGCAAATTGCCACAGGCAGCGCTGGACTACATCAAGCGCATTGAAGAACTGACTGGCGTACCGGTAGACATTATCTCTACTGGCCCGGACCGTAGCGAAACCATGATCCTGCGCGACCCGTTCGACGCATAATCTGGCTTTGCTGCACTTAGGCTGTGTCCCGCAATAGTGCGTGAGTGCCGCTGGCGGTCATTTGGACGCGCAGCAAGGCGCGAGTCGTGAGGTTTGGTGGGCCAAATAAGCGGCTCGTAACACAGGTGCGCGTTCAAATGGCCCCAGCCCTTCGGGTCGCGCCCCAAAAAACCGTACTCTGTGTTGTCGGGCTTGAACGTAGGCCCACTATGTTCATCGCCCTCCGCCTTGATTACGGGCTTTTGGGTCTGCGACGGCACCGCGACCTATTACGGGACGCAGCCTGTACAAACCGGGCGTGTCCCGGTTTGTTTTTATCCTGATTTTCCCCGATTGCGGTTTCACGTCCAAAAATCCTTTCTTTAACCTGTCCCCGAGCTCGACATGCGCTAAATAATTAGCGGCGAACTCTCTGGCTGGTTTATTATCCAATAAGTAATCTTTTGAATAGTGCCGAAAATCGGCGTATCAGACGGGTAAAATGATACCCAGAGGTAGATGTGCAGTTAACAAGTTTTACTGATTATGGCCTGCGGGCGTTGATCTACATGGCCTCGCTGCCACCGGACAAAATGACCAGCATCTCGGAAGTCACCGAGGTCTACGGCGTGTCCAGAAACCATATGGTAAAGATCATCAATCAGTTAAGCCGGGTTGGGTTTGTCACCGCAGTGCGCGGTAAGAACGGCGGCATCCGTTTAGGCAAACCGGCCGAAACCATTCGCCTCGGCGACGTGGTCAGGGCGCTGGAGCCGCTCTCACTGGTTAATTGCAGCAGTACGTTTTGCCACATAACCCCTGCCTGCCGACTGAAGCAGGTGCTCCAACAGGGCGTACAGAATTTCCTTGAAGAGCTGGATAACCACACGTTGGCCGATATGGTCGAAGACAATCCATCGCTCTACAAGCTATTGCTTGTCGAATAAAGCGTCGCTGAGAAGACAAGGCTCAGCGGCACCCTGCTGATGACAACGGAGGAACCGCAATGTCACAAGATCCATTCCTGGAACGAGAAGCAGAAAAATATGAATCCCCCATTCCGAGCCGTGAATTTATTTTGGCCCATTTGGCGAAAAGAGAAACGCCGGCCAGCCGCGAAGAGCTGGCCAAAGAGCTGAATTTAACCGGCGAAGAACCCCTGGAAGCGTTACGCCGTCGCCTGCGGGCGATGGAACGTGACGGCCAATTAATCTTTACTCGCCGCCAGTGCTACGCGCTGCCGGAACGTCTGGACCTGCTGCGCGGCACCGTGATCGGCCACCGCGATGGCTTTGGCTTCCTGCGTATCGAAGGCAGCAAAGACGACCTGTATCTGTCAGCTGAACAGATGAAGATGGCGATCCACGGCGACGTGGTGTTGGCACAGGCCATGGCTGCAGATCGCAAGGGCCGCCGCGAAGCGCGTATCGTCCGTGTGCTGGTGCCTAAAACCAGTCAAATCGTCGGCCGCTTCTTTATGGACGCCGGTACCGGCTTCGTGGTGCCGGATGACAGCCGCCTGAGCTTCGATATCCTGATCCCGGCCGACGCCGTCAGCGGTGCGCGCATGGGCTTTATGGTGGTGGTTGAACTGACCCAGCGCCCAACCCGCCGTACCAAAGCGGTTGGCAAGATTGTCGAGATCCTTGGCGATAAAATGGGGACCAGCATGGCGGTAGATATCGCGCTGCGCACCCATGAAATCCCGCATGTTTGGCCGCCGCAGGTGGAAAAACAGGTAGCCGACCTCAGTGAGCAGGTACCGGAATCCGCCAAAAAAGGCCGCGTCGATCTGCGTAAACTGCCTTTGGTAACGATTGATGGCGAAGATGCCCGCGATTTCGATGACGCAGTCTACTGCGAGAAAAAACGCGGCGGCGGTTGGCGCCTGTGGGTTGCCATTGCCGACGTCAGCTATTACGTGCGTCCGCGCACGGCACTGGATGACGAAGCCCGTAACCGTGGGACTTCAGTGTACTTCCCATCGCAGGTTATTCCGATGCTGCCGGAAGTGCTGTCTAACGGCCTGTGTTCGCTTAACCCGCAGGTAGACCGTCTGTGCATGGTGTGTGAGATGACCATCTCTGCACAAGGACGCCTGTCGACGGCCAAATTCTATGAAGCGGTCATGAGCTCTCACGCCCGCTTAACGTATAACAAGGTCTGGCATATTCTGCAGGGCGATCAGGAGCTGCGTGAGCATTATCACCCGCTGGTCAAACACCTGGAAGAATTGCATGCGATGTACAAGGTGCTGGATCAGGCGCGTGCTGAACGTGGCGGTATCGCTTTCGAAACCGAAGAAGCCAAGTTTATCTTTAACGCCGAACGTCGTATTGAGCGCGTCGAACCTACGGTGCGTAACGACGCTCACAAACTGATCGAAGAGTGCATGATTATGGCGAACGTCGCCGCTGCACGCTTTGTCGAGAAAAATAACGAACCGGCGCTGTTCCGCGTGCACGATCGCCCAAGTGACGATCACATCAGTGCACTGCGCAGCGTGCTGGGCGAGTTGGGCCTGACGCTGGGCGGGGGCAACAAGCCGCAGCCGAAGGACTACGCCACACTGATGGATGAAGTGTCCGAACGTCTTGACCATGAAATGCTGCAAACCATGCTGCTGCGTTCGATGAAGCAGGCGGTTTACGATCCGGAAAACCGCGGCCACTTTGGTCTGGCGCTGGCTTCTTATGGCCACTTCACCTCACCGATCCGCCGTTATCCGGATCTGGCGATGCACCGTGCGATCAAGTACCAACTGGCCAAAGAGCACGGCGAACCGAAAGAGCGCTGGACGCCGACCGGTGGTTGGCACAGCGAATTCGAAGAAATGCTGCAGTTGGGCGAGCACTGTTCGATGGCTGAACGTCGCGCCGATGAAGCGACGCGCAACGTTGCCGACTGGCTGAAATGCGACTTTATGCAGGATCACGTCGGTGAAGTGTTCAGCGGCATTATTGCCAGCGTGACCGGCTTCGGTTTCTTCGTGCGTCTCAACGATCTGTTTATCGACGGCCTGGTGCACGTATCCTCGCTGGATAATGATTATTATCGCTACGATAATATCGGCCAGCGTCTGATTGGCGAATCCTCAGGCGTGGTTTATCGCCTGGGCGACACGGTAGAGATCCGTGTGGAAGCGGTGCATATGGATGAGCGTAAAATTGACTTCGCTCTGGTCTCCAGCACCCGCAAACCACGCGGTGAAGGCAAAACTGAACGCGATCGCGCCAAGAAAGGCGGTCAGCGCACCTTGCGTGATGGCGCAGGCGCAGGCCGCACCTCGTCACCGCGCAAACGCCGGGGCGGCAAACCGCCTGCCAATTTTGAGCCTGACAGCGCCTTCCGTAAGGATGAAGCCAAGCCCGCTGACAAGGTGAAGAAAGACAAAAAGGCGAAAGCCAAGAAAGTGTCCGACAAAACCCGGAAAATAGCGGAGGCGACCAAGGCCAAACGCGCCGGCAAGAAGAAAGGTGCTGAGCAGGCTTAACCTGCCACACGTCATTATCACCGGCAGGCGTTTGCCTGCCGCACAGTAAAAAGAGCATCATGAGCGAAATTATTTACGGTATTCATGCCGTCAAAGCCCTGTTAGACAACGATCCGCAACGCTTCCTGGAAGTGTTTATCCTCAAAGGCCGCGACGATCGTCGGCTACAGCCGTTGATTGCCGAGCTGGAAGCGACCGGCATTGTTATCCAGGTGGCGAACCGCCAGTGGCTGGATGAGAAGGTCGAGGGTGCGGTGCATCAGGGGATCATTGCCCGGGTGCGCGAAGGACGCCAGTATCAGGAAAATGACCTGCCGGCGCTGCTGGAAAGCGTGGATACCCCGTTCCTGCTGGTGCTGGACGGCGTGACCGACCCGCATAACCTCGGTGCCTGCTTGCGCAGCGCCGACGCGGCCGGTGTGCACGCGGTGATTGTCCCGCGCGATCGTTCTGCCCAGCTGAACGCTACGGCCAAGAAAGTGGCCTGTGGCGCGGCGGAGAATGTGCCGTTGATTCGCGTCACCAACCTGGCGCGCACCCTGCGATTGTTGCAGGAGATGAACGTCTGGATCGTGGGCACTGCGGGCGAAGCCGACCACACGCTGTTCCAGAGCAAAATGACCGGCCCGATGGCGCTGGTGATGGGGGCGGAAGGCGAAGGTATGCGTCGTCTGACTCGCGAGCACTGCGACGAGCTGATCAGCATTCCGATGGCCGGTACGGTTTCTTCACTAAATGTTTCGGTGGCGACCGGTATCTGCCTGTTTGAAGCGGTGCGTCAACGCAGTTGATTTATCCGTAAGGGCGCAGCTTTTGCGCCCTTAATTCCTTTCTCAATGCCTACCCTGTGATCTCGCCTGCGGCAGAATTCCCCCTGACGACCATAATTACTCCTGACGCTTTTATCAGGGAGCAAGCCAATGGTCTGGAATACACACACCGTTTTTAATCAGCCGAAGCCGCTGGGCAACAGTAATCTGTTCCTGTCCGATACGCCATTGCATGAAGCCATTCAGCGTGAGCAGGCCGGTTGGGATGCGGACGTGCTGGCCTCGCTGGGCCAACAGTTGGGCACTCAGGAGTCGCTGGAGTTGGGGCGGCTGGCCAATGCCAACCCACCGGAACTGCTGCGCTATGACGCCACCGGCCAGCGATTGGACGACGTCCGTTTTCATCCCGCCTGGCACATCCTGATGCAAGGGCTGATAGCCAACCGGGTGCATAACCTGCCGTGGCAGGAGGACGCCCGAATCGGCTCTTTTGTGGCGCGGGCGGCGCGGTTTGTATTACATGCGCAGGTCGAGGCCGGCACTTTGTGTCCGGTGACCATGACCTTTGGCGCAATTCCTTTGCTGCTGCGCTCGTTGCCTGCGGAGTTCCAATCCTGGCTAACGCCGCTACTGTCCGATCGTTACGACGCGCATTCATTGCCCGGCGGGCAAAAGCGCGGTTTGCTGATCGGCATGGGAATGACCGAAAAGCAGGGCGGTTCCGATGTGCTGAGTAATACCACCACCGCCAGCCCGCTGGGTGCACGCGGCCCAGGAGAAGCCTACCGTTTGGTCGGCCACAAGTGGTTTTTCTCGGTACCGCAGAGCGATGCGCACCTGGTGCTGGCGCAGACCGAAGGCGGGCTGTCCTGTTTCTTCCTGCCGCGAATTTTGCCTGATGGCACGCGCAATGCCATAAGGTTGGAACGGCTGAAGGATAAGTTGGGCAACAGGTCCAACGCCAGCAGCGAAGTAGAATTCCAGGATGCCAGCGCCTGGCTGGTGGGCGAGGAAGGGGATGGTGTACGACATATCCTGAAAATGGGGAGCCTGACGCGTTTTGACTGCGCACTGGGTAGCCACGGGCTGATGCGGCGCGGACTGTCGGTGGCGTTGTACCATGCTCTGCAGCGGCAGGCGTTTGGTAAGACGCTGATTGAACAACCGATGATGCGGCAGGTGCTGGCGCGAATGGCCCTGCGCCTGGAGGGGCAGACGGCGGCCCTGATGCGTCTGGCGCGTGCTTATGACAGCGCAGGTAGCACGCCCCTGGAGCAGGCGTTATGCCGAGTGATGACGCCTGCGGCGAAGTTTGAAGTCTGCCGGCAAGGCATTCCTTTTATTGCTGAAGCCATGGAGGCGTTGGGCGGCATCGGCTATTGCGAAGAGAGCGAACTGCCGAGGTTGTACCGTGAAATGCCGGTAAACAGCATCTGGGAAGGCTCCGGCAATATTATGTGTCTGGACGTCATGCGCGCCTGGGGCAAGCTGCCGGCGGTGCAGGAGGCGCTGGAGCAGGAACTCGGTGAAGTGAGAGGGCAGAACCGCCATTATGATCACCAATGGCGACGGTTGCTTCAACTGATGCGCAAACCTCATGAAGAGCAAGGACGTGCGGTGACCGGCGCCTTGTTTAATCTGTTCGCGGCGGCGCAGCTTCTGCGTTACAGTTCACCGCCGCTGGCGGAAGCCTGGTGTCAAATGATGCTTGATGCCCGTGGTGAGCGGACATTGCCGGAAAGGCTGTGCGAAACGCTGTTTACCCGCGCGATGGGCGGCTAGGTAAAACGGTGGCGCCGCAGCCGGAAAAGCTTTTTAATTCAGCTCTTGGCCCGTAAGGGATACTGACCTCTGACCAGGAAACATGACATGGATATTCTCAGCGCGTTGGCGGCATTCGCCTCTTATTTCTTCAGTGGCTTTGCCATGGTTCTGGTGTTTTTGTTCGTTTATACCCGCATTACGCCGCATGACGAATGGGCGTTGATCAAAGCCGACAATCAGGCCGCCGCTTTTGGATTTGTCGGTGCCTGTCTCGGGTATGTCATCCCGCTGGCGAGTGCAGCGATCAACTCCGTCAGCCTGTTGGACTATCTGTTGTGGGGCGTGGTGGCGCTGGTGGTACAGCTGCTGCTGTTTGCGGCGGTGAAAATCTATATGCCGCGAATTAGCGACAAGATTGAGTCCAATCACGTGGCGGCCGGGATTTTCCTCGGCGGCGTGTCGATCAGTGGCGGTGTGCTGAATGCGGCCTGCATGACCTACTAAAGGTAAAGTATTGCGGAGGCGCGCCAGCCTGGCTGATGCGCCTGTTCTTCCATTCGCAGGATGCGGTAATAGCTTGCCCCATGCTCATCCGCCTTTTGGGCGATCAATTGTTCTACGTCCTGAGGGGAGCCGGAGAGGTTGTTCAGGGTGATTTCCGCCATTTCGCTGAGTGGCGTAACGCGGTCTGCGGGGGCCAGTTCAGCGGACTGGGCGCTGGCGCAGAGTAACCCCATAGAAAGCAGGAGGGCGGTGAGTGCGGCGGAGCGTGTCATGGCGTTCCCCTTCGTCGGATCCTGGATTCACGGCCGCGGGCTGCGGCGCGCTGTTTGCCAGTGTGCTCTATCCAACTTCAGTCTGTGCAAAGCCAATGTAAATCTTATTAAAACTCCAGCAGTTACCGATACAGGATCGCCTGCGAATACCACTGGCCGGGAACCACGGTTTCGCTGTTCATGATGATCATGTAATAGCGCGCGCCGCTGGCATTGGCCTTCTGCTGAATTTCCGCTTCCACATCCATCGGGCTGCCGCGCACCAGGGCGCTGGTGGTGCCTATTTTTTCCAGGCTACCGGTTTGTGCCCGGGTTATCTCCTGCGCCTGTCCGGTCGGCGGTGGGGGCGCTTTGGGCGTCGTGGTCATCATGCCACAGGCGCTAAGCAGCGTGACCAGCGTCAAGGAGAGCAGCAGGCGGGACATTTTCATAGATACCTCAAGAAAGCGGATAGCGTGATTTGAGTGTAACCCATTATAAATTGGAACAGATTGAGCTAATGCTTTTTAGCGCAAGTTTGCCATTATGAAGGCAATGGCGATGCAGAGGGAAAATGAATGATTGAAATTTATGACGAGCGATCAGGAGATATTGCGGTCATCCATGCCGTGCCGCAGGGGCAGTATCATCAGCCGTTGCCGACGGTATTTTTCTACCATGGTTATACCTCGTCGAAAGAAGTCTACGCCTACTTTGCCTACGCGTTAGCCAGGGTGGGATTTCGCGTGGTGCTGCCGGATGCCGATTTGCACGGCGAGCGTTTTGACGGCGATGAACAAAAGCGGTTGTCCCGCTTTTGGGAGATCCTGCGCAGCAATATCGATGAGTTACCGGCGTTGAAGGCGGACTTTGAACGGCGCGGGCTGATTGCCGAAGGGCGCATCGGCGTCGCGGGCGCGTCCATGGGGGGGATGACGACGTTGGGAGGCTTTGCTCGTTATCCGTGGGTGAAAGCTGCGGCGAGCCTGATGGGGGCCGGTTATTACAGTTCCCTGGCGCAGACGCTGTTCCCACCGCTGGATGAACAGGGAAACCTCTTGACGGCGAGCGGTTTTGATACGCGCATTGCCGCGCTTGCGGATTATGGCCTGGAACGCCAGTTGGAAAAAATTGCCGATCGTCCGCTGCTGTTATGGCACGGCGAAGCGGACGATGTGGTCCCGGCGGCTGAAAGTCGACGCCTGGCAACCGAGCTTCGCCAGAGTGGTTGGGACCGGCAACTGACATTTTTGACTGAACCGGACGTTAAGCACCGCATCACGCCGTTAGCGCTCGACGCAACGACCGAGTTCTTCGTGAAAACCTTATAAAAAAAGCCCCCTGCGGGCAGGGGGCTGACGACATTTTCACATTTTAATTTGCCGCTTTTGGGCGCGGCTTGCTTCCCTGGCACTGCATGCAGGCTTAACGATACAGTTCCGCGCTGACGTGAATGGTGCTGTTGTTTTCCGGTTCGTGCAGCGCAATGATCCGGTAGGCGGTCGCGCCGCGTTGATCGGCTATTTTGCTCACCTGGCTGCTGGCGTCATCCGGCGACACCACATTCTGGTTCAACGTGACGAATCCCACGCTCTGGCGTTGGTCAGCCTGATGCGAAGTGATTTCGGTAGCGGCCATGACGTTGGCGGAAAACAGTAAAGCAATGGCGGTGGCGATGGTAATGCGTTTCATAAGTGCCTCTCTTAACTGTTTGCTTCAACGGCCTGACAGCAGGTGCCAGTGCAGCAAAAAGTTATTTGTCTGTATTGAATAAGCTCAAATCTTTTTCGTCGCGCTGTCTGCGGCGGATAACAACAATTTTAGACCTTCCGGCAGGATTAAAAAGGGGGGGGTTTTGATGTCATCATTCAAAAAAAATGAACTAATTTTGCGCGTCAGTGATGATTTCATTGAAAGATTTTTTGAACTGATGGATCTGTGTACATAGGTTGTACAGATAGCAAATCGTGCTATTTACGTATCAGGCCCGCATTACCGATAATAAATACCCTTCTGTCCTTGAGTTTCCCAGCCTGCGCAAGTATGATTACGCGTCATTTTTTCAGCCGCACACACATACACGTTCCTTGCTTCCATGGGCCGCGGTTGACCCTGACAGGAGGCTGAATAATCCGTAAGGAGCAATTCGATGCGTCATTACGAAATCGTTTTTATGGTCCATCCTGACCAAAGCGAACAGGTTCCGGGCATGATCGAGCGTTACAGTGCTACCATCACTAACGCTGCTGGTCAGATTCACCGTCTGGAAGACTGGGGCCGCCGTCAACTGGCTTACCCGATCAACAAACTGCACAAAGCTCACTACGTTCTGCTGAACGTTGAAGCTCCGCAGGAAGCGATCGATGAGCTGGAAACTAACTTCCGCTTCAACGACGCCGTTATCCGTAGCATGGTTATGCGCGTTAAGCACGCGGTAACTGAAGCATCTCCGATGGTTAAAGCGAAAGACGAACGTCGTGGCGATCGCCGCGAAGACTTCGCTAACGAAACCGCAGATGATGCAGATGCTGGGGATTCTGAAGAGTAATTGCCGCCGTGACATCTAATCGTCTGGTTTTGTCGGGCACTGTGTGCAAGGCGCCGGTTCGAAAAGTGAGTCCTTCCGGGATCCCCCACTGCCAATTTGTGCTAGAGCACCGTTCGCAGCAAATGGAAGCCGGATTTAGCAGGCAAGCATGGTGCCGAATGCCCGTGGTTGTCAGCGGACAACAGTCACAAGCACTAACTCAAAGATTAACGGTCGGCAGTCAGATAACCGTGCAAGGCTTCGTAAGCTGCCATCAAGGGCGCAACGGGCTGAACAAACTGGTTCTGCATGCCGAGCAGATTGAATTGATAGATTCTGGAGACTAGCCTAATGGCACGTTATTTCCGTCGTCGCAAGTTCTGCCGTTTCACCGCGGAAGGCGTTCAAGAGATTGACTATAAAGACATCGCTACGCTGAAAAACTACATCACTGAAAGTGGTAAAATTGTCCCGAGCCGTATTACCGGTACTCGTGCAAAATATCAGCGCCAGCTGGCCCGTGCTATCAAGCGCGCGCGCTACCTGTCTTTGTTGCCGTACACTGATCGTCATCAGTAATCGGCCACTGTCCATTAACGACTTTGAGAGGATAAGGTAATGCAAGTTATTCTGCTTGATAAAGTAGCAAACCTGGGCAGCCTGGGTGATCAAGTTAACGTTAAAGCGGGCTACGCCCGTAACTTCCTGGTACCACAGGGCAAAGCTGTTCCTGCTACCAAGAAAAACGTAGAGTTCTTCGAAGCACGCCGTGCTGAACTGGAAGCCAAACTGGCTGACGTTCTGGCTGCTGCTGAAGCTCGCGCAACCAAGATCAACGAACTGGGTTCAGTCACCATCGCGTCTAAATCAGGCGACGAAGGTAAACTGTTCGGCTCTATCGGCACCCGCGACATCGCTGACGCAGTTACTGCGGCAGGCGTTGAAGTTGCCAAGAGCGAAGTTCGTCTGCCGAACGGCGTTCTGCGTACCACTGGTGAACACGAAGTTCACTTCCAGGTACACAGCGACGTGTTCGCACAGCTGAATGTAGTTGTGGTTGCAGAAGCTTAATCGCTCCTGCCAGCCAAGTTAAAACGCCAGCCTCGTGCTGGCGTTTTGCTTTTCTGCGTCCGGTAAAACGCGCTACCCTGCTATCACAGCTTGAATGAGGAGCAGCGGAAATGGCGGAGATTATCTTGCAGCGCGTTTACGATTTTACCGGCCCTGCACCGGAGCACTGCTATTTGATTGATCGTTTGTGGCCGCGAGGCATCAGCAAGGAACGATTGCAGGGCGTGCAGTGGCTAAAGCAGGTTGCGCCGGATAACGCGCTGCGGCAGTGGTTTCATCAACATCTTGACCGGTGGGACGAGTTCGAAAGCCACTACCGCTTGCAACTGGCTCAAAACGACGCCTGGCAGCCATTGGTAGCTTTACTAACACAGGGGCAACCCTTGACCTTACTTTATGGCAGTAAAGACACACAGCACAACCATGGCATCGTGCTGCGCGACTTTCTGTTAAGGCAGTTAGCGGATTAACGCTCGCGACGATAGCCGCCGTCGGCCTGGCGGCGAAATAACACCTGACTGTTGTCAGCGGTGGTGACAGATAGCGCGGTGATCACGCCGTTGGTATCACGTTCGATACGCACTTCCTGGCCAGCCTTCATGTTGCTGAGCGGCTTATCGTTCCCTTCCACCTGCGCCATGGCGAAAACTTCGTTCACCGGCAGGTTGTTGTCACGGAAAAGCTGCGCCAGCGTCTGGCCCGGTTGGATCTGGTAGCGTTGCCAGTTGCCCGCCGGTTCCGGCTCTACAGCGTGCTGCTGCTGAGTGTCGTTTTGCAATTCGGCCTGCAAGGGAACGCTGTTTTCCTGCTGGGTGACAGGGAATGGCTGTTTTTCCGATGAATACGGCCACAGCAGTGCCAGCAGCAGGATGATGCCGAAAATCAGGGTCCAGCGACGATGAAAATAAGGCAGTGGCTCCATCCAACCGAAGCCGTCCGGCAGGTGCCAGATCTTCAGCAGTAACGCTTTGATGTTTTGCCCCTTACCGCTTTCCGGTGGTTGTTCTGAATCCGGGTCTTCTACCGACGCTGGCGCGGAGCCGGGCTTCAGGCGCTGACTGAAGTTCAGCCAGGTACGCAACAACGGCTGGTAGATACGGGTGGTCTTCCTTCTCCTGGGCGAGATTCTGCCCATGGTAACCTCTCTTCAACGGCGTAAAAATATCACGGTACAAAAGGGTGTACCGCCGACCCGATGCCCTGTTTTCAGTATAGTCCGCTAACTGATTGAAGTGAAAGGCAGCAGCAAACCCATACCTGTTGCGGCAGGCGATTCGCCTGGGCGCGCGGGAGCGGGTGTTAACTGAGGGTTATTGTTTCTTTTTCTACGACAAAAGTCATCATTCTCCACACAAGATTTTACCCGGCATTGCGGCGCTGTTATGCTGCGCTTTCGACTTTTTACAGACTAAAGGAAAACCCCATGACAACCCCTTCTTTTGACAGCGTTGAAGCGCAGGCGAGCTACGGGATTGGTTTACAGGTCGGCCAGCAGCTGCAAGAGTCCGGTCTGGAAGGTTTACAACCGGAAGCTTTGCTGGCAGGTTTGCGTGACGCGCTGGAAGGGAATGCCCCGGCGGTTCCGGTAGACGTGGTGCACCGTGCGCTGCGCGAAATCCACGAGCGTGCGGATGCCGTGCGTCGTGAGCGTCAACAGGCGATGGCCGTTGAAGGCCAGAAATTCCTGGAAGACAACGCCAAGCGCGACGAAGTTACGCTGACCGAATCCGGCCTGCAGTTCTCCGTGCTGGAACAGGGCAACGGCCCAATCCCGTCCCGTCAGGATCGCGTGCGTGTGCATTACACTGGCCGTCTGATTAACGGCGACGTGTTCGACAGCTCCGTAGAGCGCGGTCAACCGGCAGAATTCCCGGTTAGCGGCGTGATCCCTGGCTGGATTGAAGCGCTGACCCTGATGCCGGTCGGTTCCAAATGGCAGCTGTATATTCCACACGACCTGGCCTACGGCGAGCGTGGTGCCGGCGCATCCATCCCGCCATTCAGCGCGCTGGTGTTCGACGTCGAACTGCTGGAAATCCTGTAATTCTCTAACAGATTTCTCTGGGCGCCTTGATGGCGCCCTTGTTTTATGCGCCGTTCAGCGCGCGGGGGAACAACAGGTTGTTCTCCAGATTGATGTGTTCCATCAGGTCATCAATAAACTCGTCGATACCACCATACAGCGCCTGCCAGGTATTGCAGGCACCTTCCGGTGGCGTCACGTTGTGGGTGAGGAACTTCACCACTTCCAGCTGTTCGCCCGCTTCGTCATGCTCATGTTCCATTACCGAGATCGGCCCAGCCGCCTGCCGGCCCATACCCTGCTTGATCATCGGGAACAGGATCTGTTCCTCTTTCATCATGTGATTTTCCAGATCCAGCCGGATCAGGTTCAGCTGTTTCGCCAGACCGCGTGGACAGGTGGCTTTGTCGGCATGAACCCGTTCGACTTTTTCCGCCATCAGTACCAGCTCGGCCAGCTGCTCGCGGTGCCGCTGATGGAAGCGTGGCAGAATATAATCAATCAGTTCACCGAGCGGTGCAGTACGCCAGTCATGGCTTGCTGCCGGTCTGGCGGCGAGGGCGGCCAATTCGCTTTCAAGCTGCTCGAGATCCAGTCCTTTACGCTCGGCCGCGCGTTGCAGCGTTTGTTTTCCGCCACAGCAGAAATCCAAATCGTTCAGGCGGAACAGGCGTGATGCCCGGGGAATAGCGATGGCGAGAGCGCCGAGGGATTGATTACGGTAATCCATGAGAGTGCCTCTTTAAATGAAAAATTTATAACATGCATTTTAAATGCAATTTAAAGGGCGCGCCAGCGAGAAAAAGGAGTAGATGGCCGGGGGGAACCCTGTGCCTCCCGGCCTGCAGCTTATTTGCTACTTAAATCAATCTTATAAACTGCGAACCCGATGTTATCCGTGCCTTCGGATTTCATTGGATACTGGGCATGTGCCTTGATAAACGCTGTCGCTTTCTCGCTTGGCGAGGTTTCGAAGCGAATATCCAGCGGTTGCGGGCTGCTGAAGGTCGCCAGGCGCCAATTGTTATCCACCTGTGGCCGTACTGCGCCATGCTGCTTGGTTTCAGCGCTGATATAGGCCGCCAACACTGAACGGTTCTCGTCCGGCGAAGCGAAGGCAATATGCTGATCGCCAGTGCCGGCGAACTTGCCGCCGTAAGCGCGATAGTTATTGGTCGCCACCAGGAAGGTGGCTTTAGGATCAATTGGCTTGCCTTTGAACGTCAGCTGCTTGATACGTTCCGCCTTGTCGTTGATCAACTGGCATTCGCCGTCGTAACGCGCAGGCTGGCTGACGTCGATCTGGTAATTAACCCCATCAATCACGTCGAAGTTATAGGTGCGGAAGCCATCCCAGTTGATCAGGCCCTGCGGTTGGCTGCTGTTGACGTCGATTTGATTGAACTGCCCGGCGGAGCACTCCAGCCACTCCTTCACCTCTTTGCCACTGGCTTTTACTACCACCAGGGTGTTGGGGTAGAGGTAGAGATCCGAAGCGTTACGGAAGGTGAGCTGGCCTTTTTCCACTTCGACGAAGCTGGCCGGATCGTTTTTGCGGCCGCCGACCTTGAACGGCGCTGCCGCTGACAGCACCGGCAAATCGGCCAGATCCGGGTCGCCCTGAATGTAGTGTTCCACATAGGCTTTCTGCGCGTTATTCACGATTTGTACCGTTGGGTCATCCTGCACCAGCGCCAGGTAGCTGTACATGTTGTCATCAGCTTTGCCGACTGGCTTGCTGACAAAATCGCGCGTGCCCTTATGATCTTCAGCCAGGACTTTCACCAGCTTGGCGTCTTCCGCCGCCAGCGATTTCTTGTTCTCTTTGTCGTAGATTGGCCGTGCTTCCGCTTTGGCGGAAGCTACTTTCCAACTGCCAGAGTCGTTGTTCAACTGCAGATCGACAACGCCGAGGTGGTCGCCCCACTGGCCGGGCATGACCGCAGGTATGCCGTTCAGCGTGCCCTGGGCAATGTCAGCGCCTTTGATATTGGCGAAGTCTTTGCTCGGGAATACGGCGTGAGCATGGCCGAACATGATGGCGTCAATGCCCGGAACCTGGCTGAGGTAGTACACCGAATTCTCTGCCATCGCCTTGTACGGCTCGCTGGACAGGCCGGAGTGCGGGATCGCCACGATCAGATCGGCCCCCTGTTTACGCATTTCCGGCACGTAGCGTTTGGCGGTTTCGGTGATGTCGTTGACCTTAACCTTGCCTTGCAGATTGGCCTTATCCCACACCAGAATTTGCGGCGGTACAAAGCCGATATAGCCGATGCGTAAACTATGTTCCTTGCCGTCACGGTCTTTTACCGGCGTATCGACGATAATGTAAGGAGTGAACAGCGGTTTCTGAGTTTTAGCGTCGATCACGTTAGCGTTGATATACGGGAATTTGGCACCGCTGATGGCGGTTTTCAGGTAATCGAGGCCGTAGTTGAATTCGTGGTTGCCGATGTTGCCGACCACATAATTCAGGGTGTTCATAGCCTTATAGACAGGATGAATATCGCCGGGCTTCAGGCCCTTGGCGGCCATATAGTCGCCGAGCGGGCTGCCCTGAATGATGTCGCCGTTGTCCACCAGTACGCTATTGGTGGCCTGTTGGCGGGCCTGTTCAATCAGGCTGGCGGTGCGTACCAGGCCGAACTTGTCGGTCGGTTTATCCTTGTAGTAATCGAAGTCCATCATGTTGCTGTGCAGATCGGTGGTTTCCAGCACGCGCAGATCGACCGTTGCCGCCTGCGCTGAGGCGCAAACCAGCATAGCGAGGACAGACAACGTCAGCGGACGCTTCATCATTTTTGGTTTTCTCCATTCCATTTTTCGAGTTTTATCGCAGAGGGGCATGTAATTAACATTGGTTGTCTCACCAAACTGTGAAGTGTGGCAGAAAACCGACCAAGGCATCGGAGGAAATGTCACAGTTGTGACGGCAAAGACTTGAGTCATTACCGAAGGTTAAATCGTTATGATGGATATTCGATGCAAAAAAAACTAGGCTGCTAGCAATGAGAAAGGGGAAATGGCCCACGGAACTGTCTATCTGAGGTGAATGATGTTAGAAAAAATTTGCCAACTGTCCCGCGAGGCGGGCGCGGCCATCATGGCGGTGTACAACGGTGAACAACCGCTTGATGTTACACAAAAAAAAGATGACTCCCCGGTGACGGCGGCCGATCTGGCGGCGCACCACATTATCAAGCGCGGCCTGGCGGCGTTAACGCCGGAGGTCCCGTTGCTGTCGGAAGAAGATCCACCGACCTGGGAAGTGCGGCAGAATTGGACGCGCTACTGGCTGGTCGATCCGTTGGACGGTACCAAAGAGTTCCTGAATCGCAACGGTGAGTTCACGGTAAATATCGCGTTGATTGAAGACGGGCAGGCGGTAATGGGGGTGGTTTACGCCCCGGCGATCGACGTGCTGTATTTAGCCGAACGCGGTAAAGCCTGGAAAGAAGAAAAGGGCCACCGGCAGGAGATTGGCGTCAGCAATGCCCATCCGCCATTGGTGGTGGTCAGCCGTTCGCACAGCGACGAAGAGCTGAAGGACTACCTGAAACAGCTGGGCGAACACCAGACCGTTTCCGTTGGTTCTTCGCTGAAATTCTGCCTGGTGGCGGAAGGTAAGGCGCAGCTCTACCCGCGCTTTGGGCCCACAAATATCTGGGATACCGCCGCCGGTCATGCCGTGGCCGTGGCAGCCGGGGCACAGATCCACGACTGGCAGGGCAGACCTCTGCTCTATACGCCGCGTGAATCCTTCCTAAACCCCGGCTTCAGGGTTTCGCTGTTCTAAATCAGTTCGCCAGCAGCTGGTGCAGTTGGGTCATGACCTGCTGCACCTCTTCTGGCTTCAGGGCGCCGTCTTTGGCGAACTGGATCCTGCCTTGCTTATCCAGCACCACAATGGCCGACCCTTTCGGCTGCAAATCCCAGGCCTTGCGCACGTTGCCGTTGCTGTCGACCACAAACTGCGACCAGGGGAACTCTTTCTTGCTGTCTTCAATGCTGTTGCGAACAAACACCGCGGTGCCGAGTATCGCGTCATCGGTATTCACTATTGTCGTCGTTTGGTAACGATCGTGCGGTAGTTTAGCTTTCTTAATCGCTTCGATCAGCGGATCGTTCATCGCCTTGGCGGAACTACGGCCGGCAATATGCTGTATGACTCGCACTTTCCCACTGAGTTGCGCGCTATTCCAGTTTTGATAGCTAAACTTATCATTAGCGTAATTCAACTCTCCCTTATCGCTGACGCCGACCGGCGCGACGCGTTGCTGGAGTTGGAAGTTGTGCGCAGAGGCTAAAAAGGGGGCAAGCAGCAGGGAAACAATAAGCAGGTGACTTTTTTTCATGCCTTCTCCTTGGAAGGGGAACGGTGCCGACAGCACCCGACAGCCTAAAGCATAGGTGGTGATCGGAGGTCTGTCCTGTTAGCTGGATCGCAGTTTCCCCTTCTGGCCGGTAATACCTGTGTTTTGAAGGGATGTACTGAAAAAGTTATATATTATCATATACAATTCTGTCAAAAAGTGTAAATCCAGTGAAGATATCCGTGCAGAAGTGAACATTATCGTCTTTACTAGGTCTACTACATGGCAATCAAGTTGCGTTCTTACTTTAGAGGCTGCCACCTTGGCGGCCCGCTGAGCGCATGGACCAAACGGAGGAGAGTAATAGAATGAGAATCTTCCAGCGTTATAATCCGTTGAAAGTGGCGAAGTACGTAAAAACCCTGTTTCGTGGCCGACTGTATATCAAAGATGTAGGCGCGTTCGAATTCGACGAAGGGAAAATCCTGTTACCGAAAATTCGTGACCGGCGCCACTTCAGCGTGATGTCAGAGGTAAACCGTCAGGTGTTGTTGCTGCAAACTGATATGGGTTGATGCAGTACCCGTCGCCTTTCAAGCCGCAGCGTTGTTATCTGCACTCACCCACCCCTGTTACTTACTTAAGTAAGCTCCAGGGGATGAGTGAGCTGGCTGCCTAGCTGCAACTTGAAATTCATAGGGTAATTAGAGCAGCTGAAAAAACTGAAATAATTGCGGCCCCGATGGGGCCGCTGACGTTTCTACAGTCCGGATCAGGCGGGGGCGTTGTCTTCTGGCGCCTTCGGCAGTACCGCCGCCGGTTTGTCGCTCAGTTTGGTTACCAGCAACTGGTCAATCTTGTAGCTGTCGATGTCCACCACTTCAAACTTGTAGCCGGCGTATTTCACGAAGTCGGTGCGTTTTGGGATCTTGCGCAGCATGTACATCATAAAGCCGCCGATGGTTTCGTAGTTGCCCGCCTGCGGGAACTCATCAATGTGCAGAACGCGCATCACATCGTCGATTGGCGTACCCCCCTCAATCAGCCATGAGCTTTCATCGCGTGCGACGATCTGCTCTTCCTGGCCTTGACCGACCAGATCGCCCATCAGGGTAGTCATTACGTCATTCAACGTGATGATGCCCACGACCAGTGCATATTCATTGAGAATAACGGCAAAGTCTTCGCCGGCCGTCTTAAAGCTTTCCAGCGCTTCGGACAGCGTCAGGGTATCCGGCACGATCAGCGCCGCGCGGATTTGCACACCGCTGCTCAGCACCAGGCTTTGATTGCCCAGCACGCGGTTCAGCAAGTCTTTGGAGTCAACGTAGCCGACCACCTGATCGATATTGCCGTCGCACACCAGGAACTTGGAGTGCGGATGGGTCGAGACTTTCTCGATAATGCTTTCTTCGGTTTCACGCAGATCGAAGTAAACCACGCTTTCGCGCGAGGTCATCGACGAAGGTACGGTGCGTGACTCCAGTTCGAACACGTTTTCGATCAGCTCATGTTCCTGCTTGCGTAGCACGCCAGCCAGGGCTCCGGCTTCCACTACCGCATAGATGTCGTCGGAAGTGATGTCGTCCTTGCGCACCATCGGCAGTTTGAACAGGCGGAAGATCAGGTTTGCCATGCCGTTGAAGAACCACACCAGCGGCCGGAAGATCATGATCGAGAAACGCATCGGGTTGATGATCCGGACGGCGACCGTCTCTGGTGCAATCATACCGATGCGCTTCGGGGTCAAATCTGCGAACAGGATGAACAGGCTGGTCACCAGGACGAACGAGCAGATAAAGCTGACTTGCTCCGCCATCTCCGGGGACAAAAAGCGATCGAACAATACCTGGAAGCTAGGGGAGAAGGCAGCATCACCGACGATACCACCGAGAATGGCTACGGCGTTCAGACCAATCTGCACCACGGTAAAGAACAGCCCCGGGGTTTCTTGTAGTTTAAGGACTTTGGCGGCATTGACGTTACCTTCGTCAGCCATCAGTTTCAGTTTAATCTTGCGTGACGCGGCCAGAGAAATTTCCGACAGTGAGAAAAACGCACTCACTGCGATCAGAAAAAGAATCAGTAAAATACTGTTTAACATAATCTATCCATACGTGCCGACGGGATGACGGCGCTCTTGAGGAAGGGTAGTACATTGTAAAAAAAGTAGTGATAACAACCAGAAAGGAGGCTATCAGGCCGCAGATGCGGCCCGCATAGTATAGCAGCAGCCCTACAGGGGCCGCCAGCGGTTAAAAAATTACCGCTGACCAAGGGTTTAGCCCTGGGGTGGCAAACAAACGCCGATGCCGCCCAGGCCGCAGTAGCCTTCAGGATTCTTGTACAGATACTGCTGATGGTCATCCTCGGCATAGTAAAACGGCAGCGCCGGCACCACTTCGGTGGTGATGGTGCGTTGGTCGCCCGCCTCGTTCATGGCCTGCTGGAAACGCTTCAGACTGCTTTCGGCTGCGGTCTGCTGTTCCGGCGTCAGCGTATAAATTGCTGAGCGATACTGAGTGCCGACGTCGCCACCCTGACGCATGCCCTGCGCCGGATCGTGGTTCTCCCAGAACACCTGCAGCAGCTGCTTATAGCTGATGATTTTCGGATCGAATACCACCCGCACCACTTCAGTATGACCGGTCTGGCCGCTGCACACTTCGCGGTAGGTTGGGTTTGGCGTAAAACCGCCGCTGTAGCCTGCCGCCGTGCTGTATACGCCCTGCTGTTGCCAGAACAGGCGCTCCACACCCCAGAAGCATCCCATGGCGAAGATAGCCACTTCCATGCCTTCCGGCACCTGGGTCATTGAATGGTGAGTGACCACGTTGAGCGTGGCAACCGGCATGGGCGTCGTGCGGCCAGGCAGCGCGTTCGCCTTGTCGACGGTTTGTGTTTTATCAAAAAATGGCACCACGGTTGACTCCTGTTGTCACAGTAAGAATTGACCTAAGACACGGCAGTTCGGTTGTATCTAACCGCAACTTTGCCCACAATAAGCTACATATTCAGATTATGAATCAGATTAACGCAGTATTTAGAGCGCCAAAAGCTAAGAATGCGCCAGTTTACTGCGGCAGTAAAATCGTAATATGTCGCGTCTGGAATAAGGCTGAAAGGGCTGCCGTCTTGATAGCGCGGAGTATGCCCTGGCACCAGAGTGCGTGTTATAACAGGAAAGTAAAATAAATTAAGGAGAACGCGTGCCACGATACCGTGCCCTGTGCTTTTTGTGTGCGCTGCTCGCGACGCCTGCGGCGTTTTCGGCGAATGTGCGGCTGCAGGTTGAAGGACTTAGCGGGGAACTGGAAAAAAACGTCCGGGTACGCCTGTCTTCCATCACTCCGGAAGAGGTCGGTACTGATGGCCGTTTCCGCGCACGCGTGGATGAAGCTGTTCGTCAGGGGCTAAGAGCGCTTGGCTATTATCAGCCTACCATCGAATTTACGTTGGACGATCGGCCAGGGCTGGCGCGGCCGGTGCTGCACGCCAAGGTCAATCCGGGTGAACCGGTGCGCATTGCCGGGGCCAATATCGTGCTGGAAGGCGGTGCGAAAACCGATGAAGACTATCTGTCGTTGGTCAAAAAAGGCAAACCGACGATAGGTGAGATCCTTAATCACGGTAAATACGACAGTTTTAAAGGTTCACTGACCGGCCTGGCGCTGCGCAAAGGCTATTTCGATGCCGATATGACCAAAAGCCAGCTCGGCGTGGCGGAGGATCTGCATAAGGCCTATTGGGACATCGACTTCGACAGCGGGCAGCGTTACCGCTTCGGCCAGGTGAAGTTTACCGGTTCGCAAATTCGTGAAGACTATCTGCAAAATCTGGTGCCCTTTCATCAGGGGGATTATTACACTTCGGAAGACCTGGCCGAACTGAACCGCCGTTTGTCCGCCACTAACTGGTTTAACTCGGTGGTGGTCTCCCCTGATTTCAAAGATGCCAAAGAGAACAAGATTTTGCCGCTAGATGCGTTGGTGTCACCACGCACTCGCAACACCATCGAAACCGGTGTCGGTTACTCCACCGACGTTGGTCCCCGCGTTAAAGGCACCTGGAAGAAGCCCTGGCTTAACGATCGCGGCCACAGTCTGGAAACCAGCGCCAGTATTTCGGCCCCCGAGCAGCAGCTCGATCTGACCTATAAGATCCCGTTGCTGAAGAATCCGCTGGAGCAGTATTACCTGCTGCAGGGCGGGCTCAAGAACGTCGATCTAAACGATACCAAGTCCGTAACCTCCAAAGTGGTGGCCTCGCGCAACTGGGATCTCTCCAGCGGCTGGCAGCGGGCTATTAACCTGACCTGGCGCTGGGATAACTTTACCCAGGGTAACGTCAGCAATACCACCATGCTGCTGTACCCTGGCGTCAGCCTCAACCGCACCCGCTCGCGTGGAGGCCTGATGCCGACCTGGGGCGATAGCCAACGCTACTCCATCGACGTTTCCGACACCACCTGGGGATCCGGCGTGGACTTCGCGCTGATGCAGGCGCAGAACGTCTGGATCCGCACCCTGGCCGATAAGCACCGGTTCGTGGCGCGCGGGCAGGTGGGGTGGATCGAAACCAACGACTTCGACAAAGTGCCGCCAGACCTGCGATTCTTTGCCGGTGGCGATCGCAGCATCCGTGGCTACAAGTACAAAGACATTTCCCCCCGCAACGATGACGGCAAGTTGACCGGTGCCTCCAAAATGCTGACTGGCTCGCTGGAATATCAATACAACGTTACCGGTAAATGGTGGGGGGCGATGTTCGTCGATTCCGGTGAAGCGGTGAACGATATCAAGCAGAGCAACTTCAAAACCGGCGCCGGTGTAGGCGTACGCTGGCAGTCGCCGGTAGGGCCAGTGAAGCTGGATATCGCCGCGCCCGTGGGGGACAAGGACACCCACGGGATGCAGTTCTACATCGGTTTGGGGCCTGAACTATGAGCCTGATAAAAAAGATTTGCTTTGGTTTCCTGATTGTCTTGCTGTTGCTGGTCGGGGCGGTGGCGTACTTGCTCGGTACCACCAGTGGTTTGCATATGACCCTCAACGCTGCCGCTCGATGGGTGCCGGGGTTGGATATTGCCAGCGTGAGCGGTGGCTGGCGTGATCTGACGCTAAAAGGCGTGAAGTATCAGATGCCGGGCGTGACGGTGAATGCCGGACAATTCCATCTGTCACTCGATCTGGCCTGCTTTAAAAACAGTTCGCTGTGCGTCAATGCGCTGACCGCGCAGGACGTCGACGTGGTGGTGAAAACCAAAGAAATGACGCCGTCTGCGCCGGTGGAAGAGACCAGCGAGCCGACCACCAATCTGAGCACGCCTTACCCTATTACCTTGCGTATGCTGACGCTGAATAACGTTAAGGTCAGCGTAGACGACACGGCAATCTCTCTTGGTGAATTCCGTACCGGAGCGCAGTGGCAAGAGCGTGCGTTGACCTTGCTGCCCACCAAAATCAGCGGCCTGTTGATTGCACTGCCGAAAACCCCGCAGAACCCGTTGCCGGAGGCGATACAGCCGGCTGTCGAGGTCGCGAAAAAAGTGGGTGAACAGGTCGACAAGGCGGCGAAACCGGCACCGGTGCCGGAAGAGAAGCCGCTGGGCGAAACGTTGAAAGAGCTGTTCGCCAAGCCGCTGCTGCCGGATCTGCCGGAAATCCGCCTGCCGTTGGACATCACGGTTAAGGAGATCAGCGGGGAACAACTGCACTTGACCGGTGATACCGAGGTGTTGATTACCAGCCTGTTGCTGCAGGCCAGTACCCAGGATCAGCATATCAAGCTGGACAATTTCGATGTGAAATCCCCGCAGGGCACGTTGTCTGCGCAGGGGCAGGCGACGCTGACCGGCAGTTGGCCGGTGGAAATGGTGGCTAACAGCACGCTGAATATCGAGCCGCTGAAAGGGGAAAAGGTCAAACTGAACGTCGGCGGTGGGCTGCGCGAAGAACTTAAAGTGGCGCTGAACCTCTCCGGACCGGTCGGTGCGCAGCTTGATGTACAGACCCAATTGGCCGAAGTGGGTTTACCGCTGGCACTGACGCTGCAAAGCAAACAGCTGAAATGGCCGCTGAACGGCGAAGCCCAGTATCAGGTCAACGATTTCCGCCTGCGTTTCAATGGCAAGGCGACTGATTATGCCTTGTCGACCCGGGCCAATATCAAGGGGCAGGATCTCCCGCCGGCGGTGCTGACGCTGGACGGTAAAGGTAACGTTGAACAGTTCAAACTGGATCGCCTGCGGTTGGCGGCCTTGCAGGGCAATACCGATCTGACGGCGCTGGTGGACTGGAGCAAGGCCATCAGTTGGAATTCACAGCTGACGCTGAGCGGCATCAATACCGCCAAGCAGTGGCCGGAATGGCCGGCGAAGTTGGACGGTAAAATCACTACGCGTGGCAGCCTGCACGGCGGCAGTTGGCAATTGCAGGTGCCGATGCTGCAGCTCGATGGTAACGTGAAGCAAAACAAAGTCACTGCACGTGGCACGCTTAGCGGCAATGCTGCCGGTCAGTGGAAAATCCCGGGCATCGATCTGACGCTGGGACGCAACCAACTGAACGTTAAGGGCCAACTGGACGAGAAAAGCTGGAACCTGGATGCGAATATCGACGCGCCACGTCTGGACGGCGCTCTGCCAGGGCTGGGCGGTACGGCGAAAGGCTTGCTGAAACTGCGGGGCAACCTGCAAGCGCCTCAGTTGCTGGCCGACCTGACCGCTTCCGGCCTGCAGTGGCAGGCGCTGCGCATCAACCGAGTGAAGATTGACGGCGACGTGCGTTCCAGCGATCAGATCCAGGGTCAGTTGGCGGTACGCGTTGAGCAACTTAAGCAGGATGCGCTGGATATCAGCCTGCTGACACTGGATGCCAAAGGCAGCGAGAAGCAGCATCAGCTGCAATTGAAAATTGACGGCAAGCCGGTATCCGGTCAGTTGGCGCTGCAGGGCAGTTTCGATCGCCAACAGCAGCGCTGGCGCGGCAACCTGAACAATACCCGTTTCGATACCCCGGTGGGCGAATGGCGCTTAACTCGCGCCATTGCGCTGGATTACCTGAATACCGCGCAGAAAATCAGTATTGGACCGCACTGCTGGCAGAACCCGAACGCCGAACTGTGCGTACCCAAGACCATCGAAGCAGGCCAGAGTGGCCAGGCCAGCGTGGTATTGAACCGCTTTGATCTGGCGATGATCAAACCTTTCCTCGGTCCGGAGACCGCTTTGAGCGGCGTGTTCACCGGGCGGGCGGACGTAAGCTGGAAACCGGGCGGTGCGCTGCCGGACGCGAAAGTTTCCCTGGTGGGTAACGGCGTGAAGGTGGTTCAGCAAGTGCAGGGCAACGCGTTGCCGATCGCCTTTGATCGGCTGAACCTTAATGCCGGCCTGTCCAACGGTCGTGCACAGGCCGACTGGTTGATCAAGTTGACCAATAATGGCCAATTTGACGGTAACGTGCAGGTTGCCGATCCGCAGGTACGACGTAATATCAGCGGCAACGTCAATATCACCAATATCTCGCTGGCGATGATCAATCCGGCGTTGATGAAGGGGGAGAAAGCCGCGGGCATGCTGAATGCCAATCTGCGCCTGGGTGGCAGTGCGCAGAAGCCTCTGGTTTATGGCCGGATGGCGTTGGATAAGGTTGATATAGATGGTCACTGGATGCCGTTTGATATGACGGACGGCCGCCTGGTGATGAACTTTGACGGCATGACCTCGACCATGGAAGGGCTGGTCAGCACCACGCGCGGACAGCTTAACCTGTCGGGCGATGCTGACTGGCGCGACATCAACGCCTGGCGCGCACGTATCGCCGCCAAGGGCGATAAGCTGCGGGTGACGGTGCCGCCGATGATCCGCATCGACGTTTCACCCGATCTGGTGTTTGAAGCCACGCCGCAGCTGTTCTCGCTCAATGGTTCGGTAGATATTCCGTGGGCGCGCATTACGGTGCAGGAGTTGCCGGAAAGTGCGGTGGGCGTCTCTTCCGACGAAGTGATGCTGGACGACCAACTGAAACCGATACAGCCGAAAACCGCAGGGATCCCGATCAACAGCAACCTGATGATCCACGTGGGTAACGATGTGCGGCTGGATGCCTTTGGCTTAAAAGCCCGCCTGAAGGGCGATCTGAAAGTGGTGCAGGACAAGAATGGCCTGGGCCTGAACGGCCAGATTGACATCCCTTCCGGTCGCTTCCATGCTTATGGTCAGGATTTGATCGTCCGCAAGGGCCAACTGATGTTCTCAGGGCCGCCGGATCAGCCGCTGCTTAATATTGAAGCCATTCGTAATCCTGAATCGACAGAAGACGACGTCACCGCTGGGGTACGCGTTACCGGGTTGGCGGATGCACCCAAGCTGGAAGTGTTCTCGGATCCGGCCAAATCTCAGCAGGAAGCGCTGTCTTATCTGCTGCGCGGGCAGGGATTGGGCAGTTCCGGCGCCGATGGTAACGCAATGACCTCAATGTTAATTGGGATGGGGGTTGCACAAAGTGGTCAACTTGTGGGTAAAATCGGCGAGGCGTTTGGCGTAAGCAATTTGGCCCTGGATACTCAGGGTGTCGGCGACAGTTCCCAGGTTGTCGTGAGCGGTTATGTTCTCCCAGGCTTACAAGTAAAATATGGGGTGGGTATTTTCGACTCGCTGGCTACGTTGACGTTGCGTTACCGCCTGATGCCTAAATTGTATCTGGAAGCGGTGTCTGGTCTCGACCAGGCATTAGATTTGCTCTATCAGTTTGAGTTTTAGCGATGCGAATAATTGTCTACGGCAGTTTACGACGCAAACAGGGAAACAGCCATTGGATGACCAACGCCCAATGGCTCGGCGAGCATGAGCTCGAAGGCTATCAGATTTATAATCTGGGCCATTACCCGGCGGCGATCCCTGGAGAGGGCACGGTACATTGCGAAGTGTACCGCATCAACTCATCGATTTTGGCTGAGCTGGACGAACTGAAAAGCAACACCAAGGACTATAAGCGCGAGCTGATTCAGACGCCTTATGGGAGTGCGTGGATCTACCTGTATAAACACAGTGTGGACGGTTACCCGCGAATTAACAGCGGCGACTGGCTGAAGCGTCTCGACGAAAAGTAAAAAAAAACACCGCTCACTGAGCGGTGTTTTTTTATCGGACGGCGGGCAAGAATTACTTCTTGGCGGCACGCTCGAAAGAAGCAACGATTTCAGCTTTGGCAGCGGCAGCATCTGCCCAGCCTTCCACTTTCACCCATTTGCCTTTTTCCAGATCTTTGTAGTGCTCGAAGAAGTGAGCGATCTGGGCGCGCAGCAGTTCCGGCAGGTCGTTCACGTCTTTGATGTGATCGTACTCTTTGGTCAGCTTGCTGTGCGGTACGGCAACCAGTTTCGCATCTTCGCCGGCTTCGTCGGACATCTTCAACACGCCAACCGGACGGCAGCGGATCACAGAACCAGGCTGCAGAGGGTATGGGGTTGGCACCAGCACGTCAACCGGGTCACCGTCCAGAGACAGGGTGTGGTTGATGTAACCGTAGTTGCACGGGTAGAACATCGCGGTGGACATGAAACGGTCAACGAACAGCGCACCGGTGTCCTTGTCGATTTCATATTTGATCGGATCGGCGTTTGCCGGGATTTCGATAACAACGTAGATGTCTTCCGGCAGGTCTTTGCCAGCAGGGACCAGGTTCAAGCTCATGTCGGTTTCCTTTAATCAAACCAGAAATGGAGTGGCGGCTATTATAGCGGACTCTTTTGCGATTTCCTGCCCTTTTCATCATCCCCGCCCCGGCGCAGAGCCATCCATCGAATTTCCAGATAAATCCTCCCACGGCGTTAAGTTTTCTCGAGGGTTGCCGATAACTTCATCAAATAATAATGAGTCGGCGAAGTCTGGCTCCGCGTTTTACCTCCTCTACGTAAGATCTCACTATTTCTGAAGCCGGGAAGAACTCATGCTAAAAAAGATTACGGTCAAGGCCGGGCTGATTGCCCTGTTGAGCCTGATGACGCTGCTGTTGATTATGGTCAGCACGATTGGCGTCAACGCGATTAACGAAGGATCGCGCTCGTTACACACCCTGAATCAAATCCTGGGGAAGAGTTGGGGTCGCTGGCCAGCAGTTCCAACCTGACGCTGCGCGCCAGAACCGCTGCCTCACTGGCGGTACGCCAACGGGAAATCGGCCAGATTGAGGTTTCAGATGCTACGGTGGGCCGTATCTATGACTATCTTGCGCAATCGAAGCAGGAAATGGCGCGTTTTGTCAGCGTCGGTACCGTCACCGAACGTGGACGCGAGCTGTCCGGTCGTTTGCAAAACAGCTACCGCGCCTATCTGGAACAGGGCGTTGGGCCGATGGCCGATGCCATCAAGGCCGGCAAAGTTGATGATTACTACGACATTCAGGAAACAAAAATTTCCGCGTTGAGCATCGCTTTTGAAAAGGACCTCAGCGACTTCCGCAGCTTCGCCATGAAGATTGGCCAGCAGCGGGTGAATGAAGCGGAAAGCAATGCCAGCACCAAAATTACGCTGATCGTGATTGCCGGCCTGCTCAGCATTTTGCTGGCGCTACTGGCCTGGTTTGCGCTGCGGGTGATTATCCTGCGTCCGCTCGATGAGTCAATCGCCCAGCTGGAACATATCGCCAGCGGCGACCTGACGCACCGTATCACCGGCGAAGGCGAGACCGAAATGGGCCGTCTGGTGCGTGCGATGCAGCGGATGCAGCGGGCCTTGGTCAGTTCGGTCAGCAAGGTGCGCGATGCCAGCAGCCAAATCGATACCGGTTCACGCGAACTGGCTGCCGGCAACCTGCACCTGGCGCAGCGTACCGAAGAATCAGCCGCTTCTCTGGAAGAAACCGCCGCCAGCATGGAACAGCTGACCTCGACGGTGAAGATGAACGCCGAGAACTGCGAACAGGCGAATCAACTGGCGCTGAGCGTATCCGATATTGCCAACCAAGGCAGTGAAGTGGTCAGTCAGGTCATGGACAAGATGCAGGCGATCACCGACAGCTCACGCCGCATTGCCGATATCATCAGCGTGATGGACGGCATTGCCTTCCAGACCAACATTCTGGCGTTGAATGCGGCGGTGGAAGCGGCACGTGCCGGTGAACAAGGGCGTGGTTTTGCCGTGGTGGCCGGTGAGGTTCGCAGCCTGGCTCAGCGCAGCGCACAGTCGGCGAAAGAGATCAAAGGGTTGATTGAAGCGTCGCAGAATCGGGTGCAGGAAGGCGAACAAATGGCCGGTTCGGCGGCGAAAACCATGAACGGCATTACCGGTGAAGTGGGCCGGGTGACGGCGCTGATGCGGGAAATCTCTGCGGCTACGCGTGAGCAAAGCAGCGGTATTGAGCAGGTAAACCTGGCGGTGGCGCAGATGGATCAGGTGGCGCAACAGAATGCGGCCTTGGTCGAAGAGTCGGCGGCGGCGACGCGCTCGCTGGAGGATCAGGCGCAGTTGCTGGCGCAGAGCATGGCGGCGTTCAAATTATAATGCCGGGGACGGCAAGCCGTCCCCCACATTGAACTCGTTATTCGTCCGGGTTCTCAGCGATAAAGCGCTCTGCGTCTTCCACCATGGATTTGGTGCCGACGAAGAACGGTGCGCGCTGGTGCAGTTTCACCGGGGTGATGTCCAGAATACGGTTTTTACCGTCGCTGGCTTTACCGCCGGCCTGTTCCGCCAGGAACGCCATCGGGTTGCATTCATACAGCAGGCGCAGCTTGCCTTGCGGGTGGCTGGCGGTGCTTGGATAAATGTAGATGCCGCCTTTCAGCAGGTTGCGGTGGAAGTCGGCAACCAGTGAACCGATGTAGCGTGAGGTATAAGGGCGTTGCGTAGCTTCGTCCTGTTCCTGACAATATTTGATGTATTTCTTCACGCCGCGCGGGAACTTGATGTAGTTACCTTCGTTGATGGAATACATATTGCCGCTGGCCGGGAAGCGGACTTTCTCGTGGGAGAGGCAGAACACGCCCAGAGAAGGATCGTAGGTAAAGGCATGCACGCCATAACCGGTGGTGTACACCAGCATGGTGGATGAACCGTAAACCACGTAGCCTGCGGCGACCTGTGCGCTGCCTGGCTGCAGGAAGTCTTCTTCGGTCACTGGCGTACCGACCGGGGTAATGCGACGATAGATAGAGAAAATCGTACCGACCGAGACGTTGACATCGATGTTGGACGAACCGTCCAACGGATCCATCAGCACCACATACTTGGCATTTTCAGCCCGCTCGCCGTCGAATATCACGATTTCATCTTCTTCTTCAGAAGCGATACCCGCAACTTCACCGCGCGCTTTCAATGCTGCTTTCAGCTTTTCATTCGCGTACAGGTCCAGTTTCATCTGAACTTCGCCCTGTACATTGGAAACGCCGCTGGTGCCCAGAATATCCACCAGACCCGCTTTGTTGATATCGCGGTGGATGATTTTGGCGCCCAGTTTAATTGCAGAAAGTAGCGCAGTCAGCTCGCCGGTGGCGTGTGAGAAGTCGTGCTGTTTCTCGACGATAAATTCGCCTAACGTTTTCATGACACAATCCCTGAATCTACGGATGGGTAGCGGTTTGTTAACAAACCGCCAACGTATTCGCGAGCAGTGTAGCCCAAAGATGAACGCTATTCATAGGCAAATCCATTTCTTCTGGACGATTCTGAGCGTTAGAATGAGTCAACATTCGACGTACTCTATGAGAAAACTATGCGCATTCACATTCTTGGGATCTGTGGCACCTTTATGGGCGGGCTGGCGGTGCTGGCTCGTTCGCTAGGGCATGAGGTGACCGGCTCTGACGCTAATGTCTATCCGCCGATGAGCACGCTGCTGGAGAAGGAAGGGATCGACCTGATCCAGGGCTACGATCCTGCTCAATTGGATCCGGCGCCGGATCTGGTGATCATCGGTAACGCCATGACGCGGGGTAATCCTTGCGTTGAAGCGGTACTGGAACAGGGGATCCCTTACGTTTCCGGCCCGCAGTGGCTGCACGATTATGTGCTGCGCGATCGCTGGGTGCTGGCCGTGGCCGGCACGCATGGCAAGACCACTACCGCCGGTATGGCCACCTGGATCCTGGAAGCCTGCGGCTATCAACCGGGCTTTGTTATCGGTGGCGTTCCGGGCAACTTTGACGTTTCCGCGCGTCTGGGCGGTAGCCCGTTCTTTGTGATCGAAGCCGATGAGTATGACTGCGCCTTCTTCGACAAGCGTTCCAAGTTTGTGCATTACAGCCCGCGTACGCTGATCATGAATAACCTGGAGTTCGATCACGCTGATATCTTCGACGATCTGAAAGCGATCCAGAAACAGTTCCATCATCTGGTGCGTCTGGTGCCGGGCAAGGGCAAGATCATTTTGCCTGATAACGACAACCACCTGAAACAGGTGATGGCGATGGGCTGTTGGAGTGAGCAAGAGCTGGTCGGGGAAGAGGGCGCATGGCGCGCTCAAAAATTAACGCCAGACGCCAGCCATTATGCGGTGTTCCTCGACGGCGAACAGGTGGGCGAAGTGAAGTGGTCGCTGGTGGGTGAACACAACATGCATAACGGTTTGATGGCCATTGCCGCCACGCGCCACGTTGGTGTGCTGCCAGCCGATGCCTGCCGCGCGCTCGGTGAGTTTATCAATGCTCGCCGCCGTCTGGAACTGCGCGGTGAAGCTCATGGCGTTACGGTGTATGACGATTTTGCCCATCACCCAACGGCGATCCTGGCGACCTTGGCCGCATTGCGCGGCAAGGTTGGCGGTACCGCGCGCATTTTGGCTGTGCTCGAGCCGCGCTCCAACACCATGAAAATGGGGATCAGCAAGAATGATTTGGCACCGTCTCTGGGCCGTGCCGATGAGGTCTTCCTGTTCCAACCGCACCATATCCCCTGGCAGGTGGCGGAAGTCGCGGAAGCCTGTGTACAGCCGGCCCACTGGAGCGCCGATCTCGACACGCTGGTGGACATGATCGTGAAAACGGCCCAGCCTGGCGACCACATTTTGGTGATGAGTAACGGCGGCTTCGGTGGGATCCATGACCGTCTGCTGGAAGCATTGGCCCACAAGTCAGAACCTAAAGTGACTTATTGATCGTCGATTCAGTGTGACTGAAGCAAAACTAAAAGGCCGCTTACGGCCTTTTCTTTTGCCCATAAAAAAGCCCTCGCGAGCGAGGGCAACGGGGTTCGTCGGATAGGACGACGAAGTTTCTTCAAGGAATCAGTGCTTACGATAGAACTCGGCAGTGGCAGTGACGAGGGTAATCAGTTCGGTAAGCAGGGTTCCCTGAATTGTTATTTGTAGATTTCGGCTGTCGCGTGCCAATTGCCGTTTTCGTAGGCTTCGATCACGCGGTAGGCTTTAGCGCCTTGTTTATCGGCTTTGTCAGACAGCGCCTGGCGAATATCGGAAGGCGCGCCGGTGACGCCGCTGACGGTGATGGTACCGGCAGACTGGAGCGTATTGGCCTGGTCGTTAGTGATTAACGTCGCGGCGGAAGCGCCGAACGAAACGACAGACAGCAGGCTAAGTGCAGCGAGAGTGGTTTTCATATTCATGATAGTGCGTCCTGTTGTGATAACCGCCTGGAAGGGCTTTTGCAGCGTTTTTGTACTTGAAGGCTGTTATCAATGGTGCTCGGTACCAGAGTTATATTGCCCGTTGCCGGGTAACGCCTTGTACTTATTTGTAAATTTCTGCTGTCGCGTGGAAGTTACCTTCGTTGCGTGCTTCGATTACACGGTAAGCGGTCGCCCCTTTGGCATCGGCTTTTTCAGACAGTGCCTGACGGATATCTGAAGGTGCACCGGCAACGCCGCTGACGGTAATGGTGCCTGCAGATTGCATTTTTGCGGCCTGGTTTGCATCAACAGATTGTGCTGCAAATGCGCCGAAAGAAAGCATGGAGAGAACGCTCATGGTTGCAATGGTAGATTTAATTTTCATGATTTGACCTTTTCGTATTCTTTTATCAGTTCCAGTGAACTGTGATTTACGTCACGGAAATGAGTATACATCTAGTAACGCCAAAAATTAATAGTTCGCTAACAGTTTCTAGTGAAACTTTATTATGACGATCCTTATCTTTTATAACCAGATGGAATAAAAAGCGGTTATAAAACGATCTTTTGATGTTAAATTTATGTAATTTCAATAAGGTAAGTGCTTTTGACCAAAAGTGCGGAAGATCACAGTAGCTATCACTAGCTAAGCGGAAATGTCATTGAAATGTGTTGCGAAGAGAAAGAAACCTGGCGTTAAAAGTGGTAGGGGGAGGGGGAAAAGTAAGGATGGGGTTAAAGAAACGCTAACAAAACGCGACGGCTCGCCGCATTTTGTTAGCGTTATGCATCACAGCTCCTGTTCGAACAGGGTCAGGATGGCTTCGTACAGCTGGCGCGCGGTAAAGCTGCTGGCTGGGGTAACGAAAATGGTGTCGTCACCGGCGATGGTGCCGAGAATACCTTCGGATTTGCCCAGAGAATCCAGCAGGCGAGCAATGAGCTGCGCGGCGCCGGGGCTGGTGTGGATCACGACAACTGCATCGTTATGATCGACATCCAGCACCAGATTCTTCAGCGGGCTGGTAGTGGTCGGCACGCCGAGTTCAGCGGGAAGGCAATACACCATTTCCATTTTGGCATTGCGCGTACGCACCGCGCCGAACTTGGTCAGCATGCGCGATACTTTGGATTGGTTGATGTTTTCGAAGCCTTCTTCTTGCAGCGCCAAAACAATCTCGCCTTGAGAACTGAATTTTTCTTCTTTCAATAACGCTTTAAACGCCTTGATCAGATCTTCCTGCTTTGCGGGATTACGCATTTTGCACCGTGGAATGTTGACAATAGAAGTGATGATTATGCATATAAATGAATTTTTATGCAATAAAAGGACACCCGGAAAAAATAACAATGCCCGGACAACGAGGAAAGGGCAGCATTTTAACAAAATCCGTACCCCATGAATATGCCCTTTCGGTGACCGAAAATGCCGCCCTCGGTGGTAAAGAAAATGTTATTAAAATGATGTTGTTCTGATGTTGTGTAAGGGTGTAATGTAACCGCCGGTTAACTTGCTCGTGAATAACCTCGCAGTATTTTTGATTAGTGTGCGCTATGCCCTTAATGCGTAAGCTATTTAATCTAAAATGAGCGCGACATCGGCTGTTTTATTGCGCCAGTTCTCAAACAGACTGTTAAGAGATTGTTTTTAAAGGTGTAATAATTTAAGGTCCGTAACCAACATATTCACGGCGCTTTATATATTTAAGATAATAAAGGAGTATAGGATGAAAGTTGCAGTTCTCGGTGCTGCTGGCGGTATCGGCCAGGCCCTCGCCCTTCTACTCAAAACCCAGCTTCCTTCAGGTTCTGAACTCTCTCTCTACGACATTGCCCCCGTTACCCCAGGCGTTGCCGTCGATTTAAGCCACATCCCAACCGCAGTGAAAATCAAAGGCTTCAGTGGCGAAGACGCTACTCCAGCTCTGCACGGTGCAGACGTGGTGCTGATTTCTGCAGGCGTTGCGCGTAAACCCGGCATGGATCGTTCAGATCTGTTCAACGTGAACGCAGGTATCGTGCGTAATCTGATCCAGCAAGTGGCAAGCACCTGCCCGAAAGCCTGCATCGGCATTATCACCAACCCGGTCAACACCACCGTGGCTATCGCGGCAGAAGTGCTGAAGAAAGCCGGTGTTTATGACAAGAACAAACTGTTCGGCGTGACCTCGCTGGATATCATCCGTTCCAACACCTTCGTGGCTGAGCTGAAAGGCAAACAGCCGGAAGAGCTGAACGTGCCGGTTATCGGCGGACACTCTGGCGTGACCATTTTGCCGCTGCTGTCGCAGATCCCTGGCGTGAGCTTTACCGATCAGGAAGTGGCCGATCTGACCAAGCGTATCCAAAATGCGGGTACCGAAGTGGTTGAAGCCAAAGCCGGCGGCGGGTCTGCAACCCTGTCTATGGGCCAGGCGGCGGCGCGTTTCGGCCTGTCTCTGGTTCGTGCGCTGCAAGGCGAAAAAGGCGTGGTGGAATGTGCTTATGTGGAAGGCGATGGGAAATACGCTCGCTTCTTCGCGCAACCGCTGGTGCTGGGTAAGAATGGCGTTGAAGAACGCAAAGACATCGGCACTCTGAGCGCGTTCGAACAGAAAGCGTTGGAAGACATGCTGGATGTTCTGCACAAAGATATCGAACTGGGCGAAAAGTTTATCAATAACTGATCATCCAGCAGTGCATGAGTATGCATAGGCCGCCGGACAACGTACCGGCGGTTTTTTTATGCCCGCAGCTAGGACCGAATACGGGCTTTTCGATCCAGTAAGTTATTGGTATGGGGATCGAAATAGCGGCTCGGCCAGATTTCCGCAGGGTGTATATCGAGCGTTTCGGCAATCAGCCATTCTCCTTTTGGCCAGGGACGCGACAGTGCGTTTGCCAGCGTTGATGAGCTAAGTCCTGCCTTGCGCGACACCGCCGCCAGTGTCGTTCCCTTCTTACGTAAAGCCGCAATGATATCCGCCGGATGCCAATCCTTATTCCTTGAGTTCATGTTTGCATTCCTTTTTTGATTAGCGAAAGTTCTGTTAGTGGTATAACTAACAGGTCAAGATTAATCGTTTGAACAACATGAAACGCTTATACGGAAACTAGGATACCACTAAATTTCTTAAAAAATATCCAATAAATTTCCTAAAAAAGATCTTCGCCTACTTTTGCCCAGAGAACATGGCCATGAAAAAAGAGTGGTTTGCCGCCAAGGAATTGACCGGCGTGGCAGGGTTACCTTCCTCACCACAGGGAATAAACTTGATGGCGCGTCGTGAAGGCTGGATCAGCCGCCGGCGCAAAGGCGTACAGGGAAAGGCGCTGGAGTATCACATTGACAGTTTGCCGACCGGTACGCGCAATTTACTGATCTTGAAAGAGGAACCGGCGCTGTATGAAGTTGAGCGCAAGGATCCGCTGACGGTGTGGATTGAGTATTATTACCACCTGACGGAGAGCGAACGCGAAAAGATGTTGGCTTTCCTGATGCGAGAGGGGATTGGCGGCCTGCTGGCGCGTGTCTTTCCGGGGAAATAAACAGACCCGCATCGCGGGTCTGTGGAAACTGCAGGGCGTTTATTATTTCTTAAAAATCGCGTTGAACTGCAAGATGGGCTAATCCTTCCAGCGCGGCACGGTGGGCAGACTCCGGCAGCACCTGCAGTGCGGCAATCGCCTTGTCGGCCTCTTCCTCAGCGCGTTGGCGGGTATATTCCAGCGAGCCGCATTGCTCCATGGCCTGTAAAACCGGCTCCAGCAAATGACGACCGTTGCCCTGTTCAATCGCGCCGCGGATCATGGCTTTCTGCTCGCCTTCACTATTATGCATGGCATGCAGCAAGGGCAGCGTCGGTTTGCCCTCGTTAAGATCGTCACCGGTATTTTTACCCAGGGTGCTGCCGTCGGCGCTGTAATCGAGCAGGTCGTCGATCAGCTGGAAGGCGGTGCCAAGATAGCGGCCGTAATCCTGCAGCGCTTTTTCTTCTGCCTCGCTGGCGCCTGAAAGGATCGCCGAAGATTGTGCCGCCGCTTCGAACAGGCGTGCGGTTTTGCTGTAGATCACCCGCATGTAGCTTTCTTCGGTAATGTTCGGATCGTTCACGTTCATTAACTGCAGCACTTCACCTTCGGCAATCACATTGACCGCCTCGGACATCAGCGCCAATACACGGAGCGATTCCAGGCTGGTCATCATCTGGAAAGCACGCGTATAGATGAAGTCGCCAACCAATACGCTGGCGGCATTGCCGAAGGCGGCATTGGCAGTGGCCTTGCCGCGACGCATATCGGATTCATCCACCACATCATCATGCAGCAGGGTTGCGGTATGAATGAATTCGATCAGGGCAGCGACGGTAATGTGTTTATCACCCTGATAATGCAATGCCCGCGCCGCCAGAACGGCGATCATCGGGCGGATGCGTTTACCGCCACCACTGATAATGTAATAGCCAAGCTGATTGATGAGCGTGACATCGGAATTCAGCTGTTCGAGAATTGTTGCGTTCACGGCCGCCATATCTTGCGCGGTTAACTCGGTAATTTGCTCTAGGTTCATTGTATTTTTTTCAGCTGTGTTTCTCTTCACCGCGTTGAGATCGCTGCTCACATCGGTACATGGCGGTAACTGTCCTACTGATTGTACTTGAAAAACGCCTCAGATAAACGCCATGAAAGAAACTGTGCTTTTTTTCTTCTTTTTTGTACTTCTGGTCTTATTCTGCTCTTGTCATATGCTGGATTATTGCGTAGAATTCGCGCCCTATTGTGAATATTTATAGCGCGCTCTGTACTGAACAGTTGGGCACGCGGAAAGCGGAGTTTTATATGTACGCGGTTTTCCAAAGTGGTGGTAAACAACACCGAGTAAGCGAAGGTCAAACCGTTCGCTTGGAAAAGCTGGACATCGCAACTGGTGAAGCTGTTGAGTTTGACCAGATTCTGATGATTGCTAATGGCGAAGATATCAAAATCGGCGTTCCTTTCGTCGATGGCGGTAAGATCAAAGCTGAAGTCGTTGCTCACGGTCGTGGCGAGAAAATTAAGATTGTTAAGTTTCGTCGTCGTAAGCACCATCGTAAGCAGCAGGGCCACCGTCAGTGGTTCACTGACGTTAAAATCACCGGCATCAGCGCTTAAGTTAGGGGAGCAGATTAATGGCACACAAAAAGGCTGGCGGCTCGACTCGTAACGGTCGCGATTCAGAAGCTAAACGTCTGGGCGTTAAACGCTTTGGCGGCGAAGCAGTACTGGCAGGCAGCATCATCGTTCGTCAGCGCGGCACTAAATTCCACGCTGGTACCAACGTGGGTTGCGGCAAAGACCACACTCTGTTTGCTTTGAAAGACGGTAAAGTCAAATTCGAAGTTAAAGGCCCGAGCAATCGTAAATTCATCAGCATCGAAGCTGAATAATTTTTCGAGCCTTACGAAATAGATGTAAGCCCCGCAACTCGTTGCGGGGCTTTTTACATTTATGGGCTGCTTGTGCATCGGCCCGTCAGCGCTGGCAAAAGGTAAGATGGAAACGAAACAGCAGGTCGGAATTGGCATTTTCCTGGCGGTAACTACGGCAGTTTGCTGGGGTGCATTGCCGATTGCGATGAAAGAAGTGCTGGTAGTGATGGAGCCGTTTACCGTCGTTTGGTATCGATTTACCATCGCGGCGCTGGGGCTGGGGATCATTTTGGCCGTGCGCGGCAGATTGCCGCCGGTGACCATGTTCCGTCAATCACGCTGGCTGCTGATTTTGGCCATCGCCACCGCGGGCCTGCTGGGGAATTTTATCTTCTTCAGCTCTTCGTTGCAGTACCTTAGCCCGACCGCATCGCAGGTCATCGGCCAGCTGTCGCCGGTCGGTATGATGTTTGCCAGCGTGCTGGTTTTAAAAGAGCGGATGCGCATCACCCAGGTGATTGGCGCACTGATGCTGATTTGCGGGCTGCTGTTGTTCTTCAATGTCAGCCTGATTGAGATTTTCACCCGCCTGACGGATTACACCCTGGGGGTGCTGTTGGGCGTGTGTGCGGCGATGGTCTGGGTGACTTATGGCGTGGCGCAGAAAGTGTTGCTACGTCGATTAGCCTCGCCGCAAATTCTGGTAATGTTGTACACTTTATGTGCGATCGCGCTATTCCCTCTGGCCAAGCCTGAGGTGATTTTCCAGCTCAGCGGCTGGCAATTAGCCTGTTTGCTGTTCTGTGGCGCCAACACGCTGATTGGCTATGGTGCGCTGGCGGAAGCCATGGCGCGCTGGCAGGCGGCGCAGGTGAGTGCGTTAATCACGCTGACCCCGCTGTTTACCCTGCTGTTTTCAGATTTGTTGGCGCTGGCCTGGCCACACGTATTCGCCGCCCCGACATTGAATGTCGTCGGTTATGTCGGCGCTTTCGTCGTGGTAGCGGGCGCCATGTTTTCCGCAATTGGTCACCGTTGGTGGCCGCGACGGGCAGAAACCCGCCTGGTTGCTCCTTTGAAGCAGCCCGGTGAATGATTTACGGAGACGGTAAATGAAGTTTGTAGATGAAGCAGCGATTTTGGTCGTTGCAGGTGACGGTGGTAATGGTTGCGTCAGCTTCCGCCGCGAAAAGTATATCCCGAACGGCGGCCCTGATGGCGGTGACGGCGGCGATGGCGGCGACGTCTATCTGTTGGCGGACGAAAACCTCAACACGCTGATCGACTACCGCTTTGAGAAATCTTTCCGTGCTGAACGTGGCCAGAACGGCCAAAGCCGTGACTGTACCGGCAAGCGTGGCAAAGATATCACCATCAAGGTACCGGTCGGTACCCGCGTGCAGGATCAGGGCACCGGTGAGATCCTCGGTGACATGACCCGCCATGAACAACGTCTGATGGTGGCGAAGGGCGGTTGGCACGGTTTGGGCAACACCCGTTTTAAATCATCAGTTAACCGTGCGCCGCGCCAGAAAACGCTGGGCACCGCCGGTGAAGCACGTGACATCTTGCTGGAGCTGTTGCTGCTGGCCGATGTTGGCATGCTTGGCCTGCCAAACGCCGGCAAATCCACCTTCATTCGTGCAGTGTCTGCCGCTAAGCCGAAAGTGGCCGACTATCCATTTACCACTCTGGTCCCAAGCCTGGGCGTGGTACGTATGGATCACGAACAGAGCTTCGTTATTGCCGACATTCCTGGCTTGATCGAAGGGGCTTCCGACGGTGCCGGCCTGGGTATTCGCTTCCTGAAGCACCTGGAGCGTTGCCGCGTTCTGCTGCACCTGGTGGATATCGCACCTATCGATGAATCCGATCCGGTAGAAAACGCCAAAGTCATTATCAACGAGTTGAATCAATACAGCGAAAATCTGGCGCAGAAGCCACGCTGGCTGGTTTTCAACAAGGTTGACCTGATAGGTGAGGAAGAAGCTGCCGAGCGCGCCAAGGCGATTGCAGAAGGCATGGGCTGGGAAGGCAAGTACTACATGATCTCCGCGGTGAATCGCGAAGGCGTGAATGCGCTGTGCTGGGACGTGATGAAGTTCATCAACACCCAACCGAAAGCCATGGCTATCGAAGAAAGCGCACCGGAGAAAGTCGAGTTCATGTGGGATGATTACCACCGTGAACAGATCGCTGAAGTGGAAGCTGAAGCGGAAGACGATTGGGATGATGACTGGGACGAAGATGACGACGAAGGCGTCGAAATCATTTACCAGAAATAATCTTGCAAAGAAAAGGGCTCAGTTAAAAACTGGGCCCTTTTTTATTGGCATTATTTTTTCAGGACATTCTCAGGTAACCAGCATTGTGCATTCAGCCCGTGGGTATCCTGGCGATTTTCCAGAGTCAGACGGCCCTGATGCAGTTGCACTATGCGGGTGACGATGTTCAGTCCCAGTCCGCTGCCGCCATAGCGCTGGTCCATACGGCGGAATGCCTGAGTGAGCTCGCCTTCCATTTGTTCTTTGATTCCCGGGCCTTCATCCGTCACCTGCAACTGATAGCCGGGTTTCTGCTGTGTCAGCTGCACCTGAATGCTGCTGCCTTCCGGGCTGTAGCGGTGAGCATTTTCTACCAGATTACGCAGCAACAGGCGAAGCAGGACCGGATCGCCATGCATCGGGGCCGCCGCCGGGAGCTGCCATTGCAGTTTTTGTCCGCGCTGGCGGGTCAACTCCTCAAGTTCCTCTTGTAGCGGCAGGATCACGTCACTCACCCAATCGAAACGCTGATAGTGTCCGCTGGCAAAGTCTTGTCCGGCGCGTGCGAGCATCAGCAATTGTTCGACGGTGTGCATCAGTTGGTCGATGCGGGTGATCAACGGCTTACTTTGCGGGACCCCCTGTTTTTCCATTAACTCCAGGTGCAGTCGTATCCCCGCCAGTGGCGTACGTAACTCATGTGCGGCATCTGCGGTGAACAGTCGTTCCTGTTGAATGGTGTTATCCAACCGTGAGAACAGTTGGTTGAGTGTGGTGGTGACCGCCATAATTTCGAGGCTGTCTCCGCTGAGCGGCAGAGGCGTCAGGTTATCGGCGGAACGCTTCTCCAACCGTTGCTGCAGCTGATTGAGCGGGCGAATAATCCAGCTGATAGCCCAGAATGAGGCCAGCAGGGTGACGATCATCATGATCAGCGAAGGGGCGAGCAGTGAGGCTATCGCCTCGGCGATTTCCGTATCGACACGCTCGGTACGCACCTTGGCCGACAGGGTTTCATCCACCAGGAAACTGATTTGCTCCTGGCTTTCATGCCAGAGCCAAAAGGCGCTGATTAACTGGGTGACCAACAGGATCAGCGCCAGCATCAACAACAGACGACGGCGCATGCTGATCATGATGAGGATTCCAGACGATAGCCAATGCCACGAACGGTACGGATGCGGTCCTTGCCCAATTTACGGCGCAGGTTATGGATATGCACTTCCAGCGTGTTGGAGCCTAAATCATCCTGCCAGGTATAAAGATCCTGCTGCAACAGCTCGCGATTAACCGTTTGACCGGCGCGCATCATCAGGCGGGAGAGGATGGCGAATTCTTTCGGCGTCACCTCCACCGGCTGCTGCTGAACATAAACCTGCTGGCTGGAGAGATTGAGCTGGAGATCGTCCAACTGAATAAGATTGTCGCTGTGGCCCTGATAGCGGCGGATCAGGGCGCGCACGCGCGCCTGTAGTTCAACTAACGCGAAGGGCTTGACCAGGTAATCGTCAGCACCGGCGTCCAGCCCCTCGACCCGGTCTTCCAGTGCGTCACGGGCGGTCAAAATTAGCACTGGCAGATCGACCTGCTGGCGGCGCCACTGCCGCAGCAGGCTGGCACCATCCATGTCGGGCAAGCCCAGATCGAGGATAATCATGCTGTATTGGCTGGTGATGAGCAGAGCATTGGCCTCCGCTGCCGTGGCGGCGCAGTCACAGGCATAGCCTTCCCCGGCTAATGCCAGTGCCAACCCTTGTTGCAGCAGCTCATCGTCTTCCACAATCAGCAGTTTCATCATAACCCTCAGTTATTCTGATAAATATCCCGGTACAGACGGCTTTCGAAACGAACCAGTGGCGCTCGACGCTGCTTTTGATCTTCCGGCGGTACGGCATAGCCTGACAGATACTGTACGAAGGCAAAGCGTTGGCCGCTGGCGGTTGTAATAAATCCGGCCAGGTTATATACGCCCTGTAGCGCACCGGTTTTGGCGGACACCTTGCCATCAACACCGGCTTCGTGCAGCCCGCCACGGTAGCGCAGCGTTCCGTCGTAACCGGACAGCGGCAGCATCGAAATAAAGTTCAGCTCGCTGTCATGCTGCGCAATGTATTGCAGCGCCTGCATCATGGTCGCCGGAGCCAGCAGGTTATGGCGTGAAAGGCCTGAGCCGTCTACCACGATGCTGTTGCCCAAATCCACGCCGGCCTTCTGACGCAGCACCTGACGCACGGCGTCAGCGCCGGCACGCCAGGTACCCGGAACGCCAAAACGTTCATGACCGATGGTGCGGAAGACGGTATCGGCAATCATGTTGTCCGATTTCTTCAGCATAATCTTCAGCAATTCGTGCAGCGGCGCTGATTGAGTCTGGGCGATCACCGTGCCTTTCAGGCCCGGCTGTGTCTGGCGCTTCAGGTGTCCGTCGATCTGGATACCGGCCTGGGTCAGCTCATCTTTCAGGATCGCCCCGGCATAGCTGGCACCATCCTGAATGGCGAAGGCCAGCGGCAACGGATCGCTGCGTTGGGTCAGGCAACCGGTCAGGGTAAAGCGGTTCAGTTCGCCCGGCACCACGTCCAGCTCGCAGTATTGGGCATCTGCAGACCCTTTCGCCAACGTGCGAACCTGGCTAAACATATTGACCGGATAATAGGAGGCCACGCGAATAAAGGCCATATCGCCCGGATTGGGAGCGCTGTACAGCGACACCGAGAAACAGTTGCGGTCGACTATCGCCGCCGCCGGCGGTGCGCTGAAACACTGCGTCAGGTCGTTCCACGGCCAGCCGGGGGCTTTGTCATGGCTGGCGAATACCGAGGTATCGACCAGCACATCGCCGGTAATCTGGCGCACGCCCTGTTTTTTCAGGATCGCCACCATGTTGCGCAGGCTCTGGCGCTTAAAGGTCGGATCGCCGCCAAAGCGGGCAATCAGGTTGCCGCGCAGCACGCCGTCGCTGATGTCGCCCTGGCTCTCCAGCGTGGTGGTGAAGCGATAGTCTGGGCCGAGCTGCAACAAGGCAGCTAAAGCGGTCAGTACTTTTTGGGTACTGGCCGGCAACGCCATTTGCTGAGAGTGATAATCGATGGTCGGCGCGCTAGCGCCGATCTTCTGAACTACCAGGGCAAGGTTGGCCCCATCAGGCAAATATTGTGTGTAATCTTCAACCGGGGCCGCATTCGCATTCAGAACAAATGCGCAAGCCAATGCACTGACAATTCGTGAAAAACGCATAATCTCGGGATAACAGCTGGATAACGTGCCGTCATACTACGGTGCATTCAGGGAAAAAGTAAACGATGACCCTCAAGGAACTCTAGGCTAAAATGCGTATCAAAATGCAAAATCGATCCTGACTTGGGCAAGGGTTCCGAGTCAGGCTTCTTTTGTTTATCGCCTGGAGGCGGGGGGCACGTACCCACCGTTTTTTCATACGAACACGTCAGGATGACGGCTATTTGAACAGGAAAGATTTAGAGGTATTTATACTATGAAACAGATTCCGATGACCTTGTTTGGCGCTGAAAAACTGCGCGAAGAACTCGAATATTTGAAAGGCGTGCGCCGTCCGAAAATCATTGCGGACATCGCTGACGCCCGTGAACACGGCGATTTGAAAGAAAACGCAGAGTACCATGCGGCGCGTGAGCAGCAGGGATTCTGTGAAGGACGTATCCAGGAAATTGAAGCCAAGCTGTCGAACGCGCAGGTGATCGATATCACCAAGATGCCAAACAATGGCCGCGTGATTTTTGGCGCTACCGTATCGGTGCTGAACCTGGATAGCGAAGAAGAAGTGACCTACCGTATCGTTGGCGACGACGAAGCTGATTTCAAGAAAAATCTGATTTCTGTCAATTCGCCTATGGCACGTGGCCTGATCGGCAAAGAACAAGATGATGTGGTTGTGATAAAAACCCCGGGTGGCGATGTCGATTATGAGATCTTGAAGGTTGAATATCTCTGATCACCTTCCAATCGTGCAGAAAATCGCCAGGGTTTTGTAAAGAAAGGAAAAAGGCCGCGTGCGGCCTTTTATCTGAATCAGGTGCATGGCACCTTTTCGTTAACCCAATGCTTATTAACGCGGTAGACTGATCTTGCGCTCTTTAGAAGGGCGGTAAAGAATAAGCGTACTACCGATGACTTGCACATTGCAGGCACCCGTTTCGCGCACGATAGCGTCGGCGATCAGGGTTTTGGTTTCGCGATCTTCAGCAGCGATTTTTACCTTGATCAGCTCATGATGCTCCAGAGCCTGTTCAATTTCAGCCAGCACCCCTTCGGTGAGACCGTTATTACCCAGCATGACAACCGGTTTTAACGGATGCGCCAGGCCTTTCAGGTGCTGTTTTTGTTTATTATTCAGATTCATTGTCTTTTTTGCTTAAGTTGGGATTGAAAACGGTACATTCTACCGCCATCTCATGTATATCACCAAATCGGTCTTCATCGGTGTGAGTCTACATGAGCTGCGAACCTGACATTAAGACTCTTTTTATGATAGTTGGAAAACGAGATGGCTAATAAAAAGCGTTCTGCTAGCTCCAGTCGCTGGTTACAAGAACACTTTAGCGATAAATATGTGCAACAGGCGCAGAAAAAAGGGCTACGTTCGCGCGCCTGGTTTAAACTTGATGAAATACAGCAGAGTGACAAACTGTTTAAACCTGGCATGACCGTAGTAGATTTAGGTGCGGCGCCGGGTGGTTGGTCGCAGTATGTCGTGACCCAGATTGGCGGTTCCGGCCGCATCATCGCCTGTGATATTTTGCCAATGGATCCTATCGTTGGCGTCGATTTCCTTCAGGGCGATTTTCGTGATGAACTGGTGCTCAAGGCTCTGTTGGAACGTGTAGGTGAAAGTAAGGTTCAGGTGGTCATGTCTGACATGGCCCCGAATATGAGTGGCACTCCGGCCGTCGATATTCCAAGATCGATGTATCTGGTGGAATTAGCACTGGGAATGTGTCGTGATGTCCTCGCACCAGGCGGAAGTTTCCTGGTGAAGGTGTTCCAGGGAGATGGCTTTGACGAGTACCTACGGGAAATTCGCTCCCTGTTTACGAAGGTTAAGATTCGTAAGCCAGACGCTTCCCGCGCACGTTCGCGCGAAGTGTACATTGTAGCGACAGGGCGCAAGCTGTAGTACCCTAACGCTGTTTGTTAACACAGTTGTAATATGAGGTTAATCCCTTGAGTGACATGGCGAAAAACCTAATTCTCTGGTTAGTCATCGCGGTAGTGTTGATGTCTGTATTCCAGAGCTTTGGGCCCAGCGAGTCGAATGGCCGTAGGGTGGATTACTCTACCTTCATGTCCGAACTGACCCAAGATCAGGTTCGCGAAGCGCGAATCAATGGACGTGAAATTAACGTTACCAAGAAAGACAGTAACAAATACACGACCTACATCCCTGTCAACGATCCTAAGTTGCTGGATACGTTGTTGACCAAGAATGTGAAAGTGGTTGGTGAACCGCCTGAAGAGCCGAGTTTGCTGGCTTCTATCTTTATTTCATGGTTCCCGATGCTGTTGCTGATCGGGGTCTGGATCTTCTTCATGCGTCAAATGCAGGGCGGCGGCGGCAAGGGCGCGATGTCCTTCGGCAAGAGCAAGGCCCGCATGCTGACGGAAGACCAGATCAAAACCACTTTTGCTGACGTTGCCGGCTGCGACGAAGCAAAAGACGAAGTAAGCGAACTGGTGGAATACCTGCGCGAGCCGAGCCGTTTCCAGAAGCTGGGCGGCAAGATCCCGAAAGGCGTGCTGATGGTTGGCCCGCCGGGGACAGGTAAAACCCTGCTGGCGAAAGCTATCGCCGGTGAGGCGAAAGTGCCGTTCTTCACCATTTCCGGTTCTGACTTCGTGGAAATGTTTGTGGGTGTCGGTGCTTCCCGTGTGCGTGACATGTTCGAGCAGGCGAAGAAAGCGGCACCGTGCATCATCTTTATCGATGAAATCGATGCCGTCGGTCGCCAGCGTGGTGCCGGCCTGGGCGGCGGTCATGACGAACGTGAGCAGACGCTAAACCAGATGCTGGTTGAGATGGACGGCTTTGAAGGCAACGAAGGTATCATCGTTATCGCTGCGACCAACCGTCCAGACGTGCTTGACCCGGCGTTGCTGCGTCCAGGCCGTTTCGACCGTCAGGTTGTGGTGGGCTTGCCGGACGTGCGTGGCCGTGAGCAGATCCTGAAAGTGCATTCACGCCGCGTGCCACTGGCACCCGATGTTGATGCTTCTGTACTGGCTCGTGGTACGCCTGGCTTCTCCGGTGCTGACCTGGCCAACCTGGTCAACGAAGCTGCGCTGTTTGCCGCACGTGGAAACAAACGTGTTGTGTCGATGGTGGAGTTCGAAAAAGCCAAAGACAAGATCATGATGGGTGCAGAACGTCGCTCCATGGTGATGACCGAAGCGCAGAAAGAGTCGACCGCGTATCACGAAGCTGGCCACGCCATTATTGGTCGCCTGGTTCCTGAGCACGATCCGGTGCATAAAGTCACGATTATCCCTCGTGGCCGTGCGTTGGGTGTGACCTTCTTCCTGCCGGAGGGGGATGCGATCAGCGCCAGCCGTCAGAAGCTGGAAAGCCAAATCTCTACTCTGTACGGCGGTCGTCTGGCTGAAGAGATCATTTACGGACCGGAAAAAGTCTCTACCGGTGCCTCGAACGACATTAAAGTGGCGACCTCGATTGCCCGCAACATGGTGACCCAATGGGGCTTCTCCGAGAAGCTGGGGCCATTGCTGTATGCGGAAGAAGAGGGCGAAGTGTTCCTGGGCCGTTCAGTGGCCAAGGCGAAGCACATGTCGGACGAAACCGCGCGCATTATCGACCAGGAAGTTAAATCCCTGATTGAACGTAACTATGTGCGAGCGCGTTCGCTGTTGATGGAAAACATGGACATCCTGCATTCAATGAAGGACGCCCTGATGAAGTACGAAACCATCGACGCGCCGCAGATTGACGATCTGATGAACCGTAAAGACGTGCGTCCGCCAGCGGGTTGGGACGATGTGGGCAAGGGCAGCAATTCCGACAACGGTGGCACACCAAAAGCCCCGACGCCGGTTGATGAACCGCGCACACCAAACCCAGGCAATACCATGTCTGAACAGCTAGACAAGTAACTTTGGCTGTGTAATAACATCGAACCCCGGCATGCCGGGGTTTTTTATTGCCCGGCGGGCAGTGAACCAGGCGACAGTAAGGTGGATTAGCAATGCAGTTAACCGTGCGAGACATGACTCTCGATCTTTCCCATCCGCGGGTGATGGGGATCCTCAACGTGACCCCGGATTCTTTTTCTGACGGCGGCCAGCACAACCAGCTTAATCAGGCTTTGCTGCACGCGCATGCGCTGATTTCGGCCGGTGCGACCATGATTGATGTGGGCGGCGAGTCGACCAGACCGGGAGCGGCTGAGGTCAGCGAAGACGAAGAGATCGCGCGCGTAGTCCCCGTCGTTGAAGCCATTGCCCGGCGTTTTGAAGTTTTTATCTCGGTAGATACTTCGAAAGCAGGGGTGATCCGCGAGTCGGCTCAGGCCGGTGCGCACCTGATCAACGACGTTCGTTCATTGCAGGAGCCGGGCGCATTGGCCGCTGCGGCGGAAAGCGGGTTGCCAGTGTGCCTGATGCACATGCAGGGTGAGCCACGAACCATGCAGCAGGCACCGCACTACGACGATCTGATTGGCGATGTGAACGCTTTTTTTCAGCATCATATAGAACGCTGTAATGCCGCCGGCATTACAAATCAGAAATTGCTGCTCGACCCCGGGTTCGGTTTCGGTAAGAATTTAGCGCACAATTATCAGCTTCTGGCCAGATTGTCTGAGTTTCATCACTTCGGCCTGCCGCTTTTGGTGGGAATGTCGCGTAAGTCGATGATTGGGCAACTGCTGAATGTCCCCCCTGATCAGCGGGTTATCGGCAGCGTAGCCTGTGCGGTTATCGCCGCCATGCAGGGAGCGCAGATTGTCAGAGTGCATGACGTTAAAGAAACCGTCGAGGCGATGCGTGTCGTCGAGGCAACCATTTCAGCTAAGGGATGATAGAGACATGAGCGAGCGCAAATATTTTGGTACCGACGGCATTCGTGGCAAGGTCGGTGAGAGTCCTATTACCCCTGATTTCGTTCTGAAACTGGGCTGGGCGGCGGGCAAGGTGCTGGCACGCCACGGTTCTCGTAAAATTATTATCGGCAAAGACACCCGTATCTCAGGTTACATGCTTGAGTCGGCATTGGAAGCCGGTCTTGCCGCAGCGGGGCTGTCTGCTTCCTTCACGGGGCCAATGCCGACGCCGGCGGTAGCCTATTTGACGCGTACCTTCCGTGCGGAAGCCGGTATTGTGATCTCCGCTTCTCATAACCCGTTTTACGACAACGGCATTAAATTCTTCTCCATTGATGGCGCGAAGCTGCCGGATCATGTGGAAGAAGCCATTGAAGCTGAAATGGAAAAACCGCTGACCTGCGTAGAATCTTCCGAACTGGGTAAAGCGAGCCGGATCATCGATGCCGCCGGCCGTTACATCGAATTCTGTAAAGGCACCTTCCCGAGCGAACTGAGCCTGAAAGGCCTGAAAATCGTGGTGGACTGCGCCAACGGCGCGACCTATCACATTGCGCCGAGCGTGCTGCGTGAACTGGGTGCCACGGTGATTGCCATCGGCGTTGAACCGGACGGCATGAACATCAATGAAAAATGCGGTGCAACAGACGTTCGCCAACTGCAAGAGCGCGTGCTGCAGGAGAAAGCGCACGTCGGTCTGGCATTTGACGGTGACGGTGACCGGGTGATGATGGTTGATCACCTTGGCCACAAGGTCGACGGCGACCAGATCCTTTACATCATTGCCCGTGAAGGGTTGCGTCAGGGCCAACTGCGCGGTGGCGCGGTAGGCACGCTGATGAGCAACATGGGGCTCGAACTGGCACTTAAGCAACTGGGCATTCCCTTCGCTCGCGCCAAAGTCGGCGATCGTTATGTACTGGAGAAGCTGCAGGAACTGGGATGGCGCATTGGTGCAGAGAACTCCGGCCATGTAATCCTGCTGGATAAAACTACCACCGGTGACGGCATCGTTGCCGGTCTGCAGGTGCTGACGGCGATGGTCCGCAACAACATGAGCCTGCACGACCTGTGCAGCGGCATGAAATTACTGCCGCAGATCCTGGTCAACGTGCGTTTTGTCGGCGAGCACAACCCGCTGGAATCGGAAGAGGTGCGTAAAATCACCGAGCAGGTCGAGGCTGAACTGGCCGGCCGCGGCCGCGTGCTGCTACGTAAATCCGGTACCGAGCCGCTGATCCGTGTGATGGTGGAAGGCGAGGATGAGCAGCAAGTGACGGCATTGGCACATCGCATTGCCGACGCGGTGAAATCTGCGGGCTAACGCTTTTTTGATCGGTCCGGGGGCAACCGCTGCCCTCGGAAATCACAGCCTGCGAATTTTATTGGCGTTTTTTTCCGCAAACGCGCCGGTGGCTGCAAATTGCCCTTGCGTGGTTTGGCGCCTTTGGTTAGTATTCACACCCGCTTCAGTGGGCAGTTTGATATAACGCCTGCGACTTCTTAATAGAATTAGAAGCCTTTGGGGTGTGAAGCATTTGGCACGCGGTGAAGCCGCAAGGATACGGGTACAACTATGTACGAAGCTCTTCTGGTAATTTTCCTGCTGATCTCAATCGGGCTGGTTGCTCTGATTATGCTGCAGCAAGGTAAAGGCGCTGATATGGGAGCCTCATTCGGAGCAGGTGCTTCTGGCACATTGTTCGGTTCGAGCGGTTCCGGTAACTTCATGACCCGCATGACGGCTGTGCTGGCGACGCTGTTCTTCGTCATCAGTCTGATCCTGGGCAACCTGAGCACCAACCAGAGCAAGAAAGGCAGCGAGTGGGAAAACCTGGGTCAGCCAGTGAAATCTGAGCAGACTACCGCGCCGGCAGCACCAACCAAGCCGAGCAGCGATATCCCGCAGTAAGCAGCACGCAGTAACAGAGTTTGAAAACGGTTGTTATTACCTCATTAAAATAACGGCCGTTAGCAGTAAGAATCAGTACCGAGGTGGTGGAATTGGTAGACACGCTACCTTGAGGTGGTAGTGCCCTAACGGGCTTGTGGGTTCGAGTCCCATCCTCGGTACCAAATCCCAGAGATAACTTGCAATTTTGCGATTATCGGCGTAATATTTGCCACGTTTTCGGACGCGGGGTGGAGCAGCCTGGTAGCTCGTCGGGCTCATAACCCGAAGGTCGTCGGTTCAAATCCGGCCCCCGCAACCACTTTCCTTTAAGTGTTTATTTTCAAATACACTTTTCGATTGAATTCCGCTTTTCTCGATCAACATTTGAAAATGACACTTGTTAGAAAGTTGCACCGAAGCCGCTTAGCGGCAAACAGGGTCCAGTTGCATAAAGCCCCGAATTTTCGGGGTTTTTTGTTATTTGGCAACAGAATCACTGGGCTATTAGGCCCTTTTTTTATGTCTTGGGGGTGGGCTTGTCCACATTAGAGCAAAAATTAACAGAGATGCTTTCGGCACCGGTAGAAGCGTTGGGCTTTGAACTTGTAGGCATCGAATTTATTCGTGCGCGCCAATCGACGCTCCGTATCTATATTGACAGTGAAAACGGCATCAATGTTGACGATTGCGCTGATGTCAGCCACCAGGTCAGCGCTGTATTGGACGTCGAAGAGCCAATCACAGTCGCTTACAACTTGGAAGTCTCCTCTCCTGGCCTTGATCGCCCGATGTTCACCGCCGAACACTATACTCGTTTCCTCGGTGATGAAGTCAGCTTGGTCCTGCGCATGGCCGTACAGAACCGTCGCAAATGGCAGGGCATTATCAAGTCTGTCGATGGCGAGATGATCACGGTTACTGTGGAAGGGAAAGATGAAGTGTTCGCGCTGAGCAATATCCAGAAAGCGAACCTGGTACCCCACTTTTAAAGTTTGGATGAGGCAACTAGGATGAATAAAGAGATTCTGGCTGTTGTTGAAGCTGTTTCCAATGAAAAATCCCTTCCGCGTGAGAAGATTTTCGAAGCGCTGGAAACCGCATTAGCCACCGCCACCAAGAAAAAATACGAGCAGGAAATCGAAGTTCGCGTCAGCATTGACCGCAAAACTGGCGATTTCGATACCTTCCGCCGTTGGGTCGCCGTAGATGAAGTGACTCAGCCAACGCGTGAAATCACGCTGGAAGCTGCGCAGTATGAAGAGCCAGGCATCGAGCTGGGCGGTTACATCGAAGATCAGATTGAATCTGTTACCTTCGACCGTATCACCACTCAAACCGCGAAACAGGTTATCGTACAGAAAGTACGTGAAGCCGAGCGCGCTATGGTCGTTGATGCTTTCCGTCAGCACGAAGGTGAAATCGTCACCGGCGTGGTGAAGAAAGTTAACCGTGACAGCATTGCGCTGGATCTGGGCAGCAACGCCGAAGCGGTAATTGGCCGTGAAGACATGCTGCCGCGCGAAAACTTCCGTCCAGGCGACCGCATCCGCGGCATCCTGTACGCCGTTCGTCCCGAAGCCCGTGGTGCCCAGCTGTTCGTCAGCCGCTCCAGCGCCGAGATGCTGAAAGAACTGTTCCGCATCGAAGTACCGGAAATTGGCGAAGAAGTGATTGAAATTAAAGCGGCAGCCCGCGATCCAGGCTCCCGTGCGAAAATTGCAGTGAAAACCAACGACAAACGCATCGACCCGGTCGGCGCTTGCGTAGGTATGCGCGGTGCGCGCGTTCAGGCCGTTTCGAGCGAGCTCGGCGGTGAACGTATCGACATCATCCTGTGGGATGATAACCCTGCGCAGTTCGTCATCAACGCCATGGCGCCGGCAGACGTTGCCTCGATCGTGGTTGATGAAGATAATTGCACTATGGATATCGCCGTTGAAGCCAGCAATCTGGCACAGGCGATCGGCCGTAATGGCCAAAACGTGCGTTTGGCATCCCAGCTGTTAAAACAACACCGTGACGACGACCGTTGGGAACTGAACGTGATGACGGCGGACGATCTGCAGGCCAAGCACCAGGCCGAAGCTCATGCCGCCATTGATACCTTCACCAAGTATCTTGATATCGACGAAGATTTCGCCACCGTACTGGTCGAAGAAGGCTTCTCTACGCTGGAAGAATTGGCTTACGTGCCAATCAAAGAGCTGCTGGAAATCGACGGTCTGGATGAAGATATGGTTGAAGCGTTGCGCGATCGCGCCAAAGCTGCATTGACCACGCTGGCCCTGGCCCAAGAAGAAAGCCTGGGCGACCAAAAACCTGCTGACGATTTGCTCAACCTTCCGGGTCTTGAGCGCAGCATGGCCTTTAAACTGGCCGCGCGTGGGGTTTGTACGCTGGAAGATCTTGCCGAGCAGGGTGTTGACGATCTGGCTGATATTGAAGGGCTTAGCGATGAGCAAGCCGGCGAGCTGATTATGGCCGCACGTAATATCTGTTGGTTTGGCGACAACGCGTAATAAACTGTAGCAGGAAGGAACAGCATGACGACAGATGTAACCGTAAAATCGCTGGCAGCAGAGATTCAGACTCCAGTTGATCGCCTGGTACAGCAGTTTGCTGATGCAGGGATTAACAAGTCTGAGACAGACTCTGTAACCCAACATGAGAAAGAAGCCTTACTGGCGCACCTGAACCGTGAACACGGTAGCGCGCCTGGTAAGCTCACGTTGCAGCGCAAAACGCGCAGCACCTTGAATATTCCGAGCACCGGCGGTAAAAGTAAATCGGTGCAAATTGAGGTCCGCAAGAAACGCACTTATGTAAATCGCGATACGCCAGAAGCCCAACAGGCTGAAGCGGCAGAGCAGGCACAGCGTGAAGCGGAAGAGCAGGCACAGCGCGAAGCGGAAGAGCTAGCGAAACGCGAAGCAGAAGCGAAGCGCGCAGCCGAAGAGCAAGCCAAACGTGAGGCCGCGGAGATTGCTAAGCGTAATTCAGCGGAAAAAGAAAAAGTGACGAATCAACATACCGACGAAATGACCAAGCCAGCTCAGGCAGAAAAAGCACGCCGTGAAGCCGAAGCCGCTGAACTGAAACGTAAAGCGGAAGAGGAAGTACGCCGTAAGGTCGAAGAAGACGCCAAACGCGTAGCGGAAGAAGCTCGCCGCATGGCAGAAGAGAACGGTGAGAAGTGGGCCGAAGCTGAAGCAGCAAGCGCTGCGGTTGAAACAGCCGATTACCACGTGACTACCTCTCAGCACGCCCGTGCCGCTGAAGACGAAAACGACGCTAAAGTTGAAGGCGAACGCCGCAGCCGCACCCGTGGCGGTAAAGCGACCAAGCAGAAGAAAGGCAACAAGCTTTCCGAGTCTAAAGCAGACCGTGAAGAAGCGCGCGCCGTTACCCGTGGCGGTAAAGGCAAGCGTAAGCCAAGCACTCTGCAGCAGGGCTTCAACAAGCCGGCTCAGGTGGTTAACCGCGACGTTATTATCGGCGAGACCATCACCGTAGCCGAACTGGCTAACAAAATGGCGGTTAAAGGCTCTCAGGTCATCAAAGCGATGATGAAGCTGGGCGCAATGGCCACCATCAACCAGGTCATCGATCAGGAAACCGCGCAGCTGGTTGCCGAAGAGATGGGCCACAAAGTTATCCTGCGTCGTGAGAACGAGCTGGAAGAAGCGCTGATGAGCGATCGTGATACCGGTGCAGCGGCTGAGCCACGTGCGCCAGTTGTGACCATCATGGGCCACGTCGACCACGGTAAAACTTCTTTGCTGGACTACATCCGCTCCACCAAGGTGGCAGCAGGCGAGGCCGGCGGTATTACCCAGCATATCGGTGCTTACCACGTAGAAACCGACAACGGCATGATCACTTTCCTGGATACCCCAGGCCACGCAGCCTTTACTTCAATGCGTGCCCGTGGTGCTCAGGCGACTGACATCGTTGTTCTGGTTGTTGCTGCCGACGACGGCGTGATGCCGCAAACCATCGAAGCTATCCAGCATGCGAAAGCAGCGCAGGTACCGTTGGTGGTTGCAGTGAACAAAATTGACAAGCCGGAAGCCGATCCGGATCGCGTTAAGCAAGAACTGTCCCAGTACGGCGTTATGCCGGAAGAGTGGGGCGGCGAAGCTCAGTTCGTTCACGTATCTGCGAAAGCCGGTACCGGTATCGACGAACTGCTGAACGCTATCCTGCTGCAGTCCGAAGTTCTCGAACTGAAAGCAGTACGCAGCGGCATGGCCAGCGGCGTAGTTATCGAATCCTTCCTGGATAAAGGTCGTGGTCCGGTTGCTACCGTGTTGGTACAGGAAGGTACGCTGAACAAAGGCGATATCGTTCTATGTGGCTTCGAATACGGCCGCGTGCGTGCGATGCGTGACGAACTGGGTCGCGAAGTGACCTCTGCGGGTCCTTCTATTCCGGTTGAGATCCTGGGTCTGTCCAGCGTTCCTGCCGCCGGTGATGAAGCGACCGTTGTGCGTGACGAGAAGAAAGCGCGTGAAGTTGCGCTGTACCGTCAAGGCAAGTTCCGCGAAGTTAAACTGGCGCGTCAGCAGAAATCTAAACTGGAAAACATGTTTGCGAACATGACCGACGGTGAAGTTTCTGAGCTGAACATCGTACTGAAATCCGACGTACAGGGTTCTTGTGAAGCCATCATGGATTCACTGTTGAAACTCTCTACCGACGAAGTGAAAGTGAAGATTGTTGGTTCTGGCGTAGGTGGTATCACTGAAACCGACGCAACGCTGGCAGCCGCTTCCAACGCCATCATCCTGGGCTTCAACGTCCGTGCCGACGCTTCTGCGCGCCGCGTGATTGAAGCAGAAAGCCTGGATCTGCGTTACTACTCCGTGATCTATAACCTGATCGACGAAGTGAAGCAGGCGATGAGCGGTATGTTGGCGCCTGAGTACAAGCAGCAGATCATCGGTCTGGCCGAAGTGCGTGACGTGTTCAAATCACCTAAATTCGGTGCTATTGCCGGTTGTATGGTTACCGAAGGTAACATCAAGCGTCACAACCCAATCCGCGTTCTGCGCGACAACGTGGTTATCTATGAAGGCGAGCTGGAATCCCTGCGCCGCTTCAAAGATGACGTTAACGAAGTCCGTAACGGCATGGAATGTGGTATCGGCGTTAAGAACTACAACGACGTGCGCGTCGGCGACATGATCGAAGTCTTCGAAATCATCGAGATCCAACGTACCATCGCTTAACGCTAGCACATCTGCTTAAGTCTTTTCTGGGGGGCCTTGTGCCCCCGATTTGTCTGGAGAATCCATAATGGCAAAAGAATTCAGCCGCGGTCAGCGCGTGGCACAAGAGATGCAAAAAGAGATTGCTATCATTCTGCAGCGTGAAGTCAAAGATCCGCGTATCGGCATGGCTACCGTTTCTGGTGTAGAAGTTTCTCGCGATTTGGCCTATGCCAAAGTTTATGTCACCTTCCTGAACGTGTTGACCGAAAACCCGGATCCGGAACTGGTGCCAAACGGTATCAAAGCGCTGCAAGACGCTTCGGGCTACATCCGCACATTGCTGGGCAAAGCCATGCGTCTGCGTGTAGTACCTGAGCTGACCTTCGCTTACGACAACTCTCTGGTTGAAGGCATGCGCATGTCCAACCTGGTGACTAACGTAGTGAAGAACGACGCCGAACGCCGTTCCGCATCAGGCGATGACGAGGAGGCTTAATGAGTCGCCCTCGTCGCCGCGGCCGTGATATCCACGGCGTCCTGTTGCTGGACAAACCGCAGGGTCTGTCGTCTAACGACGCCCTGCAAAAAGTAAAACGCCTCTATAACGCCAACCGCGCGGGACACACCGGCGCGCTCGACCCGCTGGCGACCGGCATGCTGCCGATTTGCCTCGGTGAGGCGACCAAGTTCTCACAGTTCCTGCTCGACTCCGACAAACGCTATCGCGTTATTGCTCGACTGGGTCAGCGCACCGATACTTCGGACGCCGACGGCCAGATTGTGCAGGAACGTCCGATGAACTTCACCCAGGCGCAGCTCGATGCGGCGCTGGACAGCTTCCGCGGCGATATCAAGCAGGTGCCTTCGATGTATTCGGCGCTGAAGTACCAGGGCAAGAAACTCTATGAGTATGCTCGTCAAGGTATCGAAGTTCCGCGCGAAGCACGCAGCATCACCGTTTACGATCTGCAGTTTATCCGCTGGGAAGGGGACGAACTGGAGCTGGAAATTCACTGTTCGAAAGGCACCTACATTCGCACCATTACCGACGACCTCGGTGAGTTGCTGGGGTGTGGCGCACATGTGATCTACCTGCGTCGTCTGCAGGTGGCGACCTATCCGATCGAAAGGATGGTCACGCTGGAACAGCTGAACGAATTGCTGGAGCAGGCACAGGCACAGGAAGTCGCGCCAGGCGAGCTGCTCGATCCTCTGCTGATGCCGATGGACAGCCCGGTGGAGAACTACCCGGAAGTGAATTTGCTGCCGGTAGTCGCGGGATACGTTAAGCAGGGGCAGCCCGTACAGGTTGCCGGTGCGCCGGCCTCGGGCATGGTACGTATCACCGAAGGTGAAGAGCGTAAATTTATCGGCGTGGGCGATATTGCCGATGACGGTCGTGTGGCGCCGCGCCGCCTGGTCGTCGAATATTTCGACTGAGGGCAGAAAACGCACTGCCTTGCGATCGCACTGCGCTAAGGGTAGAATGGCGCAGCTTATGCATTGGGTTGCTGAATTAGAGATCGGCGCCTGTATTTATTATCTATAATCTGGAGTATTACAATGTCTCTAAGTGTTGAAGCTAAAGCTAAAATCGTAGCTGATTTCGGTCGTGGTACTAACGACAGCGGTTCTTCCGAAGTTCAGGTTGCCCTGTTGACTGCGCAGATCAACCATCTGCAAGGCCACTTCTCAGAGCACAAAAAAGATCACCACAGCCGTCGTGGTCTGCTGCGTATGGTTTCTCAGCGTCGTAAGCTGCTGGACTACCTGAAGCGTAAAGATGTAGCACGTTACACCAGCCTGATCGAGCGTCTGGGTCTGCGTCGCTAATCTAGCGAGTTTCAGTGGAAAGGGGCCTATTTGGGCCCCTTTCTTCTAGGAAGCATAAGCAAATCAGGTTAATGTATTACTGATGTTTCCAAACAGGATCTTCCATTACAGAGGTTCGCGCGGCTAATGAGAGGCTTTGTCTCAGGCTTGAGATAAGGATTGTCATTAGTCGCGAGGATGTAGTGAGAAGGCAAATCGAGTCAATGGCGTGTCGAGTCGTCAATACGATTGCGCGCCTAATCTAAGGATATAATTTTGCTGACACCGATCATTCGCAAATTCCAGTATGGCCAGCATACCGTCACTATCGAGACCGGTATGATGGCTCGTCAAGCCACCGCCGCCGTGATGGTGAGCATGGATGACACCGCCGTATTCGTTACCGTAGTTGGCCAGAAAAAAGCCAAACCAGGCCAGAGCTTCTTCCCACTGACCGTTAACTATCAGGAGCGTACCTACGCTGCTGGTCGTATCCCGGGTAGCTTCTTCCGTCGTGAAGGCCGTCCGAGCGAAGGCGAAACTCTGACTTCCCGTCTGATTGACCGTCCGATCCGTCCACTGTTCCCGGACAGCTTCCTGAACGAAGTTCAGGTGATCGCGACCGTTGTTTCCGTAAACCCGCAGGTTAACCCGGACATCGTTGCGATGATCGGTGCCTCGGCAGCCCTGAGCCTGTCCGGTATTCCGTTCAATGGCCCAATCGGTGCCGCTCGCGTGGGTTACATCAACAGCCAGTACGTGCTGAACCCAACGACTGACGAGCTGAAAGAAAGCAGCCTGGACTTGGTGGTTGCCGGTACCGCAGGCGCAGTGCTGATGGTTGAATCCGAAGCTGACGTTCTGAGCGAAGATCAAATGCTGGGCGCGGTGGTCTTTGGCCACGAGCAACAGCAGATCGTTATCGAGAACATCAATTCCCTGGTTGCCGAAGCCGGCAAGCCTAAGTGGGATTGGCAGGCACCTGCAGTCAACGAAGCGCTGCACGCGCGCGTTGCAGAACTGGCAGAAGGCCGCCTGGGCGACGCTTATCACATCACCGAAAAACAAGAGCGTTACGCTCAGGTAGATGCGATCAAGAACAGCGTTGTTGAAACCCTGCTGGCACAGGACGAAACCCTGGACGCGTCTGAAATTCAGGACATCCTGGGCAGCGTTGAGAAAAACGTCGTTCGTAGCCGCGTGCTGCGTGGCGAGCCGCGTATCGACGGCCGTGAAAAAGACATGATCCGTGGCCTGGACGTGCGCACCGGCGTACTGCCACGTACCCACGGTTCCGCACTGTTCACCCGTGGTGAAACTCAGGCTCTGGTTACTGCAACTCTGGGTACCGCACGTGATGCGCAGAACCTGGATGAGCTGATGGGCGAGAAGACCGACAGCTTCCTGTTCCACTACAACTTCCCTCCGTACTCCGTTGGTGAGACCGGGATGGTAGGTTCGCCTAAACGTCGTGAAATTGGTCACGGTCGCCTGGCGAAACGCGGCGTATTGGCTATGATGCCTAAAGCAGAAGATTTCCCGTACACGGTGCGTGTGGTTTCCGAAATCACCGAATCCAACGGTTCTTCTTCCATGGCTTCAGTCTGTGGCGCTTCTTTGGCGCTGATGGACGCTGGTGTGCCAATCAAAGCCGCCGTTGCGGGTATCGCAATGGGCCTGGTGAAAGAACAAGACAACTTTGTGGTTCTGTCCGACATTCTGGGTGACGAAGATCACCTGGGCGACATGGACTTCAAAGTAGCGGGTAGCCGTGACGGTATTACCGCGCTGCAGATGGACATTAAAATTGAAGGCATCACCCGCGAAATCATGCAGGTTGCACTGAACCAGGCCAAGGGCGCGCGTCTGCACATCCTGGGCGTAATGGAACAGGCTATCAGCACTCCGCGTGGCGATATCTCTCAGTTCGCACCACGTATTCACACTATCCGAATCAACCCGGACAAGATCAAAGACGTGATTGGTAAAGGCGGCTCTGTCATCCGTGCGTTGACCGAAGAGACCGGCACTACCATCGAAATCGAAGATGATGGTACAGTGAAAATCGCTGCTACCGACGGTGAGAAAGCGAAATTCGCTATTCGCCGCATCGAAGAGATCACTGCCGAGATCGAAGTGGGCCGTATTTACCAGGGTAAAGTTACCCGTATCGTTGATTTCGGCGCATTCGTGGCGATCGGTGGTGGTAAAGAAGGTCTGGTGCACATCTCTCAAATCGCAGACAAGCGCGTTGAGAAAGTGACCGACTATCTGCAGATGGGTCAGGAAGTACCGGTTAAGGTACTGGAAGTTGACCGTCAGGGCCGTGTGCGTCTGAGCATCAAAGAAGCGACCGCACCAGAAGCAGGTTCACCTGCGCCTGAAGCAGAATAACTGTATAGATAGATTTACAGCTCCCGGCCATGGGGTTGGGAGCTGTTCGTATCGCGCGGGTAGGATGCTTGCGTATTAGCAAACGGATGAAAGGATGTTCATCCAATGTTTGTCTTCGGGAGTGGGAAATGAAGCCTTTCTTGCGCTGGTGTTACGTTGCGACAGCACTCATGCTGGCAGGATGCAGCAACCATGATTGGCGTAAAGACGAAGTTTTGGCGATCCCGTTGCAGCCAACTCTGCAGCAGGAAGTGATCCTGGCGCGCATGGAACAAATACTTGCCAGCCGGGCACTGACGGACGATGAGCGTGCGCAGCTTTTATATGAGCGCGGTGTGCTGTATGATAGCCTCGGGCTACGTGCACTGGCGCGCAATGATTTCTCGCAAGCGCTGGCGATACGTCCTGATATGCCAGAAGTTTTCAACTACCTGGGCATTTACTTAACGCAGGCAGGCAATTTTGATGCTGCCTATGAAGCGTTTGATTCTGTACTAGAGCTTGATCCAACTTACAATTACGCGCGTTTAAACCGGGGCATCGCACTGTATTATGGCGGCCGCTTCCCGTTGGCGCAGGATGATCTGCAGGCGTTTTATCAAGACGACCCAAACGATCCCTTCCGTTCGTTGTGGCTTTATCTGGTGGAAAGAGAAATCGATCCCAAGAAGGCTGACGTAGCGCTCCAGCAGCGTTATGACAAAGCGAACCGAGGGCAATGGGGATGGAATATTGTCGAATTCTACCTGGGCAACATCAGTGAAAAAACGCTGATGGAAAGGCTCAAGGCAGATGCAACGGATAACACTTCGCTCGCTGAGCATCTCAGTGAAACTGACTTCTATTTAGGTAAGCATTACCTAAGTCTGGGGGACAAGGACACCGCTTCGGCGCTGTTCAAACTGACGGTCGCTAACAACGTTCATAACTTCGTTGAGCACCGCTATGCATTGTTGGAATTGGCGCTGTTAGGCCAAGAACAAGACGACCTATCGGAATCGGACCAGCAATAGCTGACGAACAACTATCAGCCTGATATACATTGGTTTTTTGCCAAAGTTATCGTCTTAACGGGCGAGGGCTTTTTTGTTCGTTTTATAATCTAATTTGAGCCGGTTCACACTTTTCAATGAAAATGACTGAAAATTTTCTCGACGAGTTATGTAGACTGGCTGCCATTATTAATGAGGCACGTGTACATGACTACTGAGCTTGAAACCTCTTTTGCTGACCTGGGGCTGTCTGCTCCGATCATTTCTGCCCTGACCGATCTGGGCTATGAAAAACCTTCACCGATCCAGGCTGAGTGTATTCCTCACCTGTTGAACGGCCGTGATGTGCTGGGCATGGCACAGACCGGTAGTGGTAAAACTGCAGCATTCTCGCTGCCACTGCTGCACAACCTTGACGCTTCCCTGAAAGCACCTCAGATCCTGGTGCTGGCACCGACCCGCGAACTGGCGGTTCAGGTTGCTGAAGCGATGACTGATTTCTCCAAACACATGCATGGCGTTAACGTCGTGGCCCTGTACGGCGGCCAGCGTTATGACGTGCAGCTGCGCGCTCTGCGTCAGGGCCCGCAAATCGTAGTAGGGACTCCAGGCCGTCTGCTGGACCACCTGAAGCGTGGCACCCTGAACCTCTCTAACCTGAGCGGTCTGGTGCTGGATGAAGCCGACGAAATGCTGCGCATGGGCTTTATCGAAGACGTAGAAACCATCATGGCAGAGATCCCGGCTGAACATCAGACCGCGCTGTTCTCCGCAACCATGCCGGAAGCGATCCGTCGCATTACCCGCCGCTTTATGAAAGAGCCGCAGGAAGTGCGCATCCAATCCAGCATCACTACCCGTCCGGACATCAGCCAGAGCTACTGGACTGTGCACGGCATGCGTAAAAACGAAGCGCTGGTGCGTTTCCTGGAAGCGGAAGACTTTGATGCGGCGATTATCTTCGTTCGTACCAAAAACGCGACCTTGGAAGTGGCTGAAGCGCTGGAGCGCAGCGGTTACAGCAGCGCAGCACTGAACGGCGACATGAACCAGGCACTGCGTGAGCAGACCCTGGAGCGCCTGAAAGATGGTCGTCTGGATATTCTGATCGCAACCGACGTTGCTGCTCGTGGGCTGGACGTTGAGCGTATCAGCCTGGTGGTAAACTATGATATCCCTATGGATTCAGAGTCTTACGTTCACCGTATCGGCCGTACCGGCCGTGCTGGTCGTGCCGGCCGTGCGCTGCTGTTCGTAGAAAACCGCGAACGCCGCCTGCTGCGCAACATCGAACGCACCATGAAGCTGACCATTCCAGAAGTTGAACTGCCAAACGCAGAACTGCTGGGTGAGCGTCGTCTGGCCAAGTTCGCCGCTAAAGTACAGCAACAGCTGGAAAGCAGCGATCTGGACATGTACCGCGCACTGCTGGCTAAACTGCAGCCGGAAGAAGAGCTGGAAATGGAAACCCTGGCCGCAGCACTGCTGAAAATGGCACAGGGCGAACGTCCTCTGATCTTGCCACCGGATCCCGTGTTCAAACCACGTCAGCGTCGTGAATTCAACGACCGTGACGACCGCGGCAGCGACCGTCGTCGTGACGCACGTCCAGACAGCCGTGATGGTGGCGCAGATCGCCCACGTCGCGAGCGTCGTGACGTTGGCGAAATGCAGCTGTACCGCATTGAAGTGGGCCGTGATGACGGCGTTGAAGTTCGTCATATCGTTGGCGCGATCGCTAACGAAGGTGACATCAGCAGCCGTTACATCGGTAACATCAAGCTGTTTGCTGGTCACTCGACCATCGAACTGCCAAAAGGCATGCCGGGCGAGATCCTGTCTCACTTCACCCGTACTCGTATCCTGAACAAGCCGATGAACATGCAACTGCTGGGCGATGCACAGCCGCATGAACGTCGTGAGCGTCGCGAAGGCGGTGCTGGTGCAGGTAACGGCGAGCGTCGTGGCGGTGGTCGCCCATTCAACGGCGAACGCCGTGAAGGGGCAAACCCAGGCCGTCGTTCTTTCGGTGATCGTCGTGAAGGCGGTGCTGCTGCACCTGCCGGCAACGGTGGCGAACGTCGTGGCGGTAACTTCAACCGTGACGGCCAACGCGCCCCACGTCGTGATGACGCCGCTCCGGCTGCACCACGTCGCCGTTTCGGTGATGCATAACATCTGATTTGACCGCTTGCGGTTAATCGGACTAAGAAACCAGCCTTCGGGCTGGTTTTTTTATGCCTGAAATTCACCGTTAAATGGCAGAAAATGGCGTATCATTTATAAGGTTTTTTCTTATGGATACTACGCACGGGAGATGCCATGAGTTGGCAGCAGTTCAAGTCTCAATACCTGGTGCGCTTTTGGGCGCCTTTACCCGCGGTGATTGCCGCAGGGATCCTCTCTACCTACTACTTTGGTTTGACCGGTACCTTCTGGGCGGTAACCGGGGAATTTACCCGCTGGGGCGGCCATGTATTGCAGTGGTTCGGCCTGCACCCTGAGCAATGGGGCTACTTCAAGGTTATCGGCCTTGAGGGCACGCCGCTGCAGCGCATCGACGGCAGGATGATCATCGGCATGTTCGCTGGCTGTATCGCTGCCGCACTGTGGGCCAATAACATCAAGCTGCGCCAGCCACAGCACCGCATTCGCATTGTGCAGGCGCTGTTGGGCGGCATTATCGCCGGCTTCGGTGCCCGTCTGGCGATGGGCTGCAACCTGGCGGCGTTCTTCACCGGTATTCCTCAGTTCTCGCTGCACGCCTGGTTCTTCGCACTGGCGACCGCTGCTGGCTCCTACTTTGGCGCCAAATTTACCCTGCTGCCGATGTTCCGCCTCCCGGTGAAATTACAAAAGGTAAAAGCCGCCGCCCCGTTGACGCAAAAGCCGGAGCAGGCGCGCCGCCGCTTCCGTTTGGGCATGGTGATTTTCTGTCTGTCGGTAGCCTGGTCACTTTGGACGCTGTTCGATGCGCCGAAGCTGGGTATCGCCATGCTGTTCGGTATCGGTTTTGGCCTGCTGATTGAGCGTGCGCAGATCTGCTTCACCTCAGCCTTCCGCGATTTATGGATCACCGGTCGCACCCACATGGCGAAAGCGATCATTATCGGCATGGCGGTGAGCGCCATCGGCATTTTCAGCTATGTGCAGTTGGGTGTCGCGCCGAAAATCATGTGGGCCGGCCCCAATGCGGTTCTGGGCGGCCTGCTGTTTGGTTTCGGCATCGTGCTGGCCGGCGGCTGTGAAACCGGCTGGATGTACCGTGCGGTGGAAGGACAGGTGCACTATTGGTGGGTGGGGCTGGGTAACATCATCGGCGCGACCCTGCTGGCTTACTACTGGGATGACCTGGCCCCGGCGCTGGCCACAGATTACGACAAGATCAACCTGCTGGATACTTTCGGGCCGATCGGCGGCCTACTGGTGACTTACCTGCTGCTGGCGTTGGCGTTTGCCGCCATGCTGTGGTGGGAGAAACGTTTTTTCCGCGCCAAACCCGATGCGCAGGTGGTTAATTTGAGGAGTGTGTCATGAAGCAAGCGGCGATAGTGCCAGATTATCGGTTGGATATGCTGGGTGAACCTTGTCCGTATCCGGCAGTGGCCACGCTGGAGGCGATGCCGCAGTTGAAGCCGGGCGAGATCCTGGAAGTGATCAGCGACTGCCCGCAGTCGATCAACAACATTCCACTCGACGCGCGGAATCACGGTTACAAAGTGTTGGATATTCAGCAGGACGGGCCAACCATCCGCTATCTTATCCAGCGTTAACCGGCGTGGGGCAGCGGTGTGCTGCCCCATTTTTGCACGGCGGACGTGAAGGGAAATGATTGCCCTGCGGCCCGGCGTTGACTTACCCTTTCGCCAGCGTGTCTTTTACTCCGGCGACAATCTCAAACGAATGCAACCGTGCCTGATGGTCAAAGATCTGGCCGTTAACCATGATCTCATCCGCGCCGGTTTCGTTGAGCAACGTTTGCAGCCCGTGATGCACGGTATTTTCGTTACCGATGATCGACATGCGCAGTGCCTGATCAACCCCGTACTGTTCCCCGGCGGTCCATAGCGCGTGGATATTGTCCACCGGCGCCGGCAGTGGGCCTGGCGAACCACGACGCAGGTTGATGAACTGCTGCTGCATCGACGTAAACAGGAAGCGCGCATCGGCATCGCTGTCGGCGGCCACCACGTTGACGCACACCATCGCATGCGGCTGCTGGCACTGCTCGGAAGCTTTGAAGTTATCACGATACAACTTCAGCGCCTGGAACAGCATCTCCGGTGCAAAGTGAGAGGCGAAGGCGAACGGCAGGCCAAGCTGTGCCGCCAACTGCGCGCTGTACAAACTGGAACCGAGCAGCCAGAGAGGGACATGCAATCCTTGGCCGGGTACCGCCTGAACCGGCTGGCCCGGTTGTGCATCGCAGAAGTAATGTTGCAGTTCCTGCACGTCGCGGGGGAAGTTATCCACCTCGCCGGACAGATGGCGGCGCAGTGCCATCATGGTGCGTTGATCGGTACCGGGTGCGCGGCCGAGGCCCAAATCGATACGCCCGGGGTACAAAGACTCCAGCGTACCGAACTGCTCGGCGATCACCAGCGGCGCATGGTTAGGCAGCATCACGCCACCGGAACCAAGGCGAATGCTTTGGGTACCCGCGGCCAGATAACCCAGCAGTACCGAGGTGGCGGCACTGCCGATGCCGGTCATGTTGTGATGCTCTGCCAACCAATAGCGTTGATAACCCCATTTTTCGGCATGTTGTGCTAAATCTAAAGAAGCGTGAAACGCATCACGTGGTTTGGCCCCTTGTGGGATAGGGGATAAATCCAGTACCGAAACCGGTACCGCAGTTTTTTCAGTCATGGCATCGTCCATCAAAAGGTGATCGCTTAAAGGGCGATTGCAGAAGTCTGCAAACTACAAAGCATAATGTGCTTTTAGTGTTAAAAGCATAATCCAATTTATAGTTATAAAAGAGGATATATGTGCTCGAGATATCCTTATGAGTAAAATGGTTTTTTTGGGAGTTTATTGAAATATGGACATGATGATTTCACCTGCCGCTTACTGCTCAGGGAGCTGAGAGAATGAAAAAAAAGACGTTGTTTACCCTACTGTTGATGGTGGTGGCGATCGCCATGGCGATATTGTTCCGCGCGCATAATCAGGATTTGTTGTTGCAGGGCGAAGTGGATGCGCCTGAGGTGATTGTGGCTTCCAAAGCTAAGGGACGAGTGATTGAACGTCTGGTGGAGCGTGGGGACGACGTGCAGGCAGGGCAAGTGATAATTCATCTCGACAGCCCGGAACTGATGGCGCAACTGCGTTCCGCGCAGGCGTCGCGCGATGAGGCCAAAGCGCAGCTCGAGCAGTCGCTGCACGGCACGCGTGAAGAAAGCATCCGCAACCTGCGCGCCAACCTGGCGCAGTCCGAAGCGCAATATCGCAACGCGCAAAACGACTACAACCGCAACCTGAGCGTGGCCGGTAAAGGTTATATTTCGAAATCTGAATTGGACGCTTCACGCCGCGCGCGCGATACCGCTTTCCAACAGGTGCAGGCGGCCAAAGCCAACCTGGACGAAGGGATTAACGGCGACCGTGTCGAATTACGGCAACAGTACGCTGCGGCACTGCGAGCAGCGGAAGAAAACTTGCTGCAGGTGAAAGCCCAGACGGACGACTTGCAGGTATTAGCTCCGGTGACCGGCGAAGTTGGGCCAATACCGGCAGAAGTGGGCGAGTTGTTGAATGCGGGTAGCCCATTGCTGACGCTGATCCGCATACCGGACGCTTATTTCGTGTTTAACCTGCGTGAAGATATTTTGGCTCACGTGCGGAAGGGCGACAAAGTCCAGATGCGGGTACCGGCACTGAAGGACAAAATGATCGAGGCGGAAGTGCGTTATATCGCCCCGCTGGGCGACTACGCCACCAAACGCGCCACCCGAGCTACCGGTGACTTCGATCTGAAAACGTTTGAAGTGCGCCTGTATCCGTCACAGCCGGTAGACGGCCTGCGCCCAGGGATGAGCAGCTTATGGCTATGGAAAGAGTAAGGGCCGGCTGGCGCTGCTTCAGCCATGCGTTTGGCAACGAGTGTCGGCTTGCCTTCCGCAGCCCGGTGGTGCATTGGCTGAGTTGGATCTTCCCGCTGATCCTGTTTGGTCTGATCAGCAGTAACTTTTCGGAAGGGACCTTGCTCGATCTGCCGGTGTCGGTAGTGGACAGCGATCACAGCCCGCTATCCAAATCGCTGACGCGCCGTCTGGATGCCGGTTCGCACGCCCACGTCGAGGCTTACCCCGGTGGGCTGCAAGAATCGCTGCATCGCCTGCGTAGCGCGCAGGATTACGCGCTGCTGTATGTGCCGCCGGATTTTGAGGCCAACGCGCTGGCTGGCAAACAGCCGAGCGTGGTGATGTACTACAATGCGCTGTTTTACGGTGCGGGGCTGTATTCCACCCAGGACTTCAGCGGCCTGATGACCGAAATCAACGCCAGCTACCGCAGCATCATCGCCGGCGAGATGGGCAAAACACTGCCGCCCCTGGCGGACGTGACGCTTTCCTACGGCAGTTTATTCAACGCCAGCGGCAGCTATATTTATTATCAACAGTTTGCCGCCACCATCCACCTGCTGCAGCTGTTCGTAGTGACCTGCATGATTTACGTGTTGGCACGCAGTAAATCCTTGTTGAAGGCGCGGCCGTTCAGCCTGGCGCTGCTCGGCAAGTTGGCGCCGTACACCTTATGTTTCACCAGCTTGCTGATGGTTGAAATTGCCGCGCTGGTGGGCATTTTTGACGCCCGCGTCAGCGGCAATCCGCTGTTCATGCTGATGATTGGTTTCTTCTACGTGATGGCGGCGCAGAGCATTGGCCTGCTGCTATTTACCTTTACCAGCAGCACCATCACCGCCTACAGCCTGATCGCCATTTTGGTGAGTATTGCGCTGACCTTTTCGGGCATGGCGGTGCCGGAACTGTCGATGCCGCTGCCGGCGCGCATTATTTCTAATATTGAGCCGTTAACTCATGCGTTGTACGCCATGTTTGACGTATTCCTGCGGCAAGTCCCTGCCAGCGCCATCTTCAGCGTCTGTGCGTTGCTGTCGATTTATCCGCTGGTGACCGCACTGCTGGTGCGTAACCGGCTGTTGGCGCGGCTGTTAAAAGAAGGGGGGGCAGGATGAAACTTTATTGGCAAACCTTCGTCCGGGTGCTGCTCGGCATGCTGGAGCGGCCGATGTGGCTGATGTTGATCCTGTCGTTGTGCGTCATGAGCATGGTCTATGCCAACCGCACGGTATGGGATCTGCCGGTGGGCGTCATCGATCAGGACCACAGCACCGCCAGTCGCCAGCTGATCCGTCAACTGGACGCCACCTCCAAAATCGCTATTGAAACCTACGACAGTCTTGAGCAGGCGCAGCGGGATCTTGGCTGGCGCAAGCTGTTCGCGGTGATCATCATGCCGGTGGATCTGGAGAAGAAGATCCTGAGCGGCCAGAATATCGTGGTGCCGGTGTATGGCGATGCGACCAACCGCCTGGCCAACGGGCAGATCCAGCAGGATGTGGTGGCGGCTTATCAGCAGTTGCTGACCCAGTACAACAACGGCCTGCTGTTACGCAGCGGTTTCAGCGAACGCCAGGCGCAGGTGATCCTGACGCCGATCGTCGGGCAGACGTTGGATGTGTTCAATCCGGGCATCAGCTTTGCGGCGATCATCTTCCCCGGCCTGCTGGTGATGCTATTGCAGCACTCGTTGTTGATTGCCTGCGTGCGCGTCAGCATTGCCATGAAGAGCATGCCCGGGGGTAAAGCGCCGCTGGCGGCGCATCTGGGGGGGCTGACGGCGTTGCTGCCGATCTGGCTGTTCCTGTCGATCGTGCTGTTTGTGTTGTGGCCATGGGTGCTGGGCTACCGGCAAACGGCGGGCATTGCGGAAATTCTGCTGCTGACCTTCCCGTTCTTACTGGCGGTGCTGGGGTTGGGCAAGCTGGTGACCGAGTGCCTGCGCAGCGTCGAAATGATCTACCTGACGCTGGCGTTTATTACGACGCCGATATTTTATCTTTCGGGCACCATCTGGCCGCTGCAGGCGATGCCGGGCTGGGTGCGGGCGATTTCCTACAGCATTCCCTCCACCTGGGCAACCAAGGCCGTTGCGGGGGTTAACCAGATGGGGTTGTCGCTGAACGAAGTGTGGGGGGATGTGGCGATGCTGCTGGTGCTGGGGATTGTTTACACCCTGTTGGGCTTCGGCGTAGGTTTCGTACGCAACAGCGTCGCGCTGCGCAGTATGTTCCGCAAACGGCAGGTTAATTAACGTTCCAGCAAGGGAGCCCCACCATTTCCTTGACCCTTAACAAGGTGGACAGACGCGCTGTCTCGCATAATCACGTCCGTGAATTTTCTTACTGGTGTGATTGTATGGCTTACCAACTGAACCTGAACTGGCCCGAGTTTTTAGAGAAGTATTGGCAGAAAAAACCTGTTGTTTTGAAAAATGCCTTCCCGAATTTTGTCGATCCTATCACGCCAGACGAACTGGCGGGGCTGGCGATGGAGCAGGAGGTTGACAGCCGTCTGGTGAGCAACGCAGAGGGAAAATGGCAGGCCAGCAACGGTCCGTTTGAACATTTCGATGACCTCGGTGAAACGGGTTGGTCACTGCTGGCGCAGGCGGTTAACCACTGGCATGCGCCCTCAGCCGAGCTGGTGCACCCGTTTCGCGCCTTGCCGGACTGGCGCCTGGATGATCTGATGATCTCCTTCTCGGTGCCGGGAGGCGGTGTGGGTCCGCATATCGACAACTACGATGTGTTCATCATTCAGGGGATGGGCCGCCGTCGCTGGCGCGTAGGCGATGCCTTGCCGATGCGTCAGTTCTGCCCGCACCCGGCGCTGCTGCACGTTGATCCGTTCGAGCCGATCATTGATGAAGAATTGGAACCGGGCGACATTCTGTACATCCCGCCAGGCTTCCCACATGACGGTTTTACCCACGAAACGGCGTTCAACTATTCAGTGGGCTTCCGTGGGCCAAACGGCCGCGACTTGATCAGTAGCTTTGCTGATTACGCGCTGGAAAAAGATCTGGGTGGTGCGCATTACAGCGATCCTGATTTAACCCTGCGTGAACATCCGGGCCGGGTTGAAGAATATGAGCTTGAGCGCCTGCGCTCAATGATGTTCGAAATGATCGGCCAACCGGAAGACTTTAAGCAGTGGTTTGGCCGTTTTGCCACTACGCCACGTCATGAGCTGGATATCGCTATGGCGGAACCCCCTTATGAAGCGGAAGAGGTACTGAATGCGCTGATGGGCGGTGAAACCCTGACTCGCCTGAGCGGCCTGCGTGTGCTGCAGGTCGGCGACAGCTTCTTCATCAACAGCGAGCGTCTGAACACCGTGGACGATCGTGCGGCCGATGCGCTGTGTCGTTATACCGAGCTGGGCCAGCCGGAGCTGGGTGATGCATTGCAAAATCCGGCCTTTGTGGCTGAGCTGACCGAGCTGATCAATCAGGGATACTGGTTCTTCAAAGAGTAGTTGTCGCGGTTGGCTGACTTGCCGGGTGGCGCTACGCCTACCCGGCAGTTTTGTATTTTCTCAACGAATTAAGACACCAATTCCAGCCCCGCGACCCGGCGCCAGTAGCCGTTGCAGTCGGCTTGATCGGTGAGCGTTAACGGCTGCGCACCCTGCTCGTTGGCACGGAAGCGTTCGACCAGAGCCAACGTCTCCGTGCTCTGCGGCGACAGGCGCACGATGTCTACCAATCCCTGCATACCGCTCAATTCGTTACCCAGGTTATAACAGTAGCCGCTCATGGTCTGAATACCGTTGAGCACGAACACCTGCTGCTGTTCTTGGGAACGCATCATGCGGCCCTGCGGGTATTTGATGCAGCAGGTTTCGCATTCGTCCTTGGCGCGGTCTTCAGACCGTGCGGTGAAGCAGCGTGCCGAATAGGCCAGCGGCAGGTGGCCGTAGCTCAGCACTTCCACTTCAAACTGCTGGCGGAAGCCCAGTTCCTCGCACTGCGCCAACAGTTTGGCCAGCCAGTCGCGTGACAGCTCGACCGGCATACACCAGCGGGTCATGCCCTGGCGGTGCAGCAGACGCAGGGTGTAGGCGTTGTAGCAATTCAGCGCGTGACCGGCGACGAACGGCAGGCCACGTTCCGCGGCCATGTTCACCGTGCCCAGATCGTTGGCTTCGATCAGGAATTCGCCGTTTTCCACATAACGCTTCAGTTCGTTCAGCTCGGACGGCGCCTGTAACAGTGCCAGGGTAGAGATCACCACCTGCTTGCCGCTGCGGGCTATCTCTTGCGCCAGTGCCAGCCAGTCTCCCACCTTCATTTCACGCCGTTTGGTGCAGACGCTTTCACCGAGATAAATAATCTCCGCGCTGCTGTTTACCGCCTGCTGATAAAAACTCTCGACCTCGGTTTTTGGCCAGTAGTACAGCACCGGGCCTAATGCGTATTTCATGCGTCCTCCTGCTACTGCCATTTGCGGTGATAGGCACCGAGGGTGGTCTGGGTGCCTTCGGACATCGAGCCGAGCGCCTCCATCCAGCCGGCCTCGGCCTGATAAGCGGCCGGATCGGCCTGGCAGCGGTCGATGGCCTGACGCCACACGCGGGCAACCTGGCTGACATAGGCCGGGCTGCGCTGGCGGCCTTCAATCTTCACCGAAGCGATATTGGCAGCCAGCAGTTCCGGCAGCAGTTCCAGCGTATTGAGGCTGGTGGGTTCTTCCAGCGCGTGGTAGCGCACGTCATCCACCAGATAGCGGCCCTTGCACAGCGTCGGGTAACCGGCATTTTCATCGTCCCGGTAGCGGTCGATCAGCACGCCGTTCAGGCGTGACTCCATACCCTGAGCCGTTTGCTGCCAGCGCACGTAGCGCGCCGGCGAACAGGCACCGACGGTATTGGGGGATTCGCCGGTCAGGTAAGAGGAGAGGTAGCAACGCCCCTCGGCCATGATGCACAGGCTGCCGAAGGCGAAGACCTCCAGCGGCACAGGGCTGGTACGCGCCAGCTGTTTAACCTGGTGCATCGACAGCACGCGCGGCAGCACCACCCGCCCGACGTCGAAATGGCGTTGGTAGAAGCGAATTGCCTCTTCGTTAGTGGCAGAAGCTTGCACCGACACGTGACGCTCCAACTGCGGGTAACGTTCGGCGGCGTATTCCAGCATCGCCAAATCGGCGAGGATCAGCACGTCGGCACCCAACTGCGCCGCCATGTCTACCGCCCGCTGCCAGCGGGCATAGCCGTCCGGGTGGGCGAAGGTGTTGATGGCGATGTGCAGCTTGCGGTGGTGGCGATGGACGTACTCGACCGCTTCCTGCAGCTTTTTCTCGGTAAAGTTGAGGCCGGCAAAGTGGCGCGCGTTGGTATCATCTTTCAGGCCGATGTACACGGCGTCAGCGCCGTTATCCACCGCAGCCTTCAGGGCCGGCAGGTTACCGGCGGGACAAAGCAGCTCCATAGATTTATCCTGACTCAGCATGCACCCATGGCGGATGCGGGCTGTCACAATGTTTACCGGTGACCGTTTTTAACCGGCAAACGCTAATCGGGAGGCAATTTTAGTGAAAGCGCGCTGAACAGGCTTTGATTTGAGGCAGCTTCTGGCGTATTGATAAAGCTGGCGGCGAAATGCACTATTTGTTGATATAGAGCGCTTCTGCCGTGCGCCACTGTGGCAAAATAGTGCATCTGTGTTGAAAGGAGTGAACGACAGTGTTGGAACAATTACGAGCGCGCATTGTGCGCCAGGGGCCGTCGCTGCTGCGAGTACCGCTAAAATTCACGCCGTTTGCTTTGCAGCGCCAGCTTCTGGAACAGGTGCTGGGCTGGCAGTTCCGCCAGGCGTTGGCGGATGGCGATTTGGAATTTCTCGAATCGCGCTGGTTAAAGATCGAAGTCCGCGATCTGGCGCTACACTGGTTTATGACGGTAGAAAACGGCAAGCTGGTTGTCAGCCAACATGCCGAGGCTGATGTCAGCTTCAGCGGCGACGCCAACGATCTGATTCTTATCGCAGCGCGTAAGCAAGATCCCGATACGCTGTTCTTTCAGCGTCGGCTGCAGATTGAAGGGGACACCGAATTGGGCCTGTATGTAAAAAATCTGATGGACGCCATCGAGTTGGAAGCCATGCCTGCGCCATTGCGCCTGGGCCTGCTGCAACTGGCTGAATTTGTCGAAGCAGGGCTGCAGGAGGGCACGGTGCAAACTTCCCGTGTGCCGGTATCATGCTAATCCGCGTAGAAATTCCGGTAGATGCCGCAGGGATCGACGCGCTGTTGCGTCGTGCCTTTGGGCGTGACGACGAGGCCGATCTGGTGCAGCAACTGCGCGAAGATGGCCTGCTGACGCTGGGCATTGTCGCCACCGACGACGAAGGCGGCGTGGTAGGTTATGCGGCGTTCAGTCCGGTGGACGTGGCCGGGGAGGATCGCCAATGGGTCGGTCTGGCACCGCTGGCGGTGGACGAAAGCCTGCGTCGCCAAGGGCTGGGTGAAAAACTGATCTACGAAGGATTGGATTCGCTCAATGAGTTCAGCTATGCCGCAGTAGTGGTGCTGGGCGATCCCGCTTATTACGGCCGCTTTGGCTTTAAACCGGCTGCTGCCTACGGGCTGCAGTGCCGTTGGCCGGGCAGCGAAGCCGCCTTCCAGGTGTATCCGCTGGCGGAAAATGCTCTGGATGATGCGCGCGGGGCGGTGGAGTTTTCCGAGCCGTTTAACCGGTTTTAATCTCAGCGTCCGGCAGTAAATGATCCAAAGTAAGAGGCGGGTGATTCACCAGCCTCTCTTTTTGCGTTTTGCTCAGTTGCTTCACCCGATATTCCAGCCTTAGCGCTTTAGAACGATCCCCCGCCAGGCAGTGAAACGCCAACACCAGCTCGCCTTTGCCCCGCAGTGCCTTTGCACCTTTTCCAGCCTGATGCTGCGCCAGACGTCGTTCGACGTCGGTAGTAATGCCGGTATACAGCATGCCGTTAGGCAGACGCAGCATGTAAAGGTACCAGGGGGAGAGGGTATCGGTCATGAATAAGCAGCGACTTCGGTGGTCAGGGTGGGAATATGATGGCATGTTCGCCGTCGTAATCCCACCCTGTCCGCCTGCGGATGATTACGGTTAGCCTTTTTTGCCCGCCATTTCAAAGCGAGGTGAAACGAGGCCGTACAGCGTCCAGCCGAGGAAAGTGGCGATGGCACCCCACATCATGGCCTCTTCACCGGAACTGTAGAGCGCATAGAAGCTGTAAAGCGCGCCAATGCCGGCAATGATGTTGGCGATCCGCGCTTTTTTCTCCGGCACTTTCGCCACCTTCTGAATAATGATCAGCGCCGCCATCGACAAGATGTAGGGGATAATATTGGTCACCACGGCCAGGTTAACCAGCACGTTGAACTGCTTGTTCAGCGACGGGCTGATGGTCATCAGCGACAGTACGCTCTGGATAACGACGATGGTCAGCATGCCTTTGACCGGGGCGTCCGCCTTGCTGAGTTTCGAGAAGATTTTCGGGAAGAAACCGCTGTCGGCGGAAGATTTGAACACCTGGGCGATGGTGAACTGCCAGCCCAGCAGTGAACCTACGCAGGACATGATCATCAGTGCCATGATGATCTTGCCGACCGTTGGGTTGAACATATGGGAAAACGCCAGTCCAAACGGCGCGGTGGAATTGGCCAGGTCCATATTCGGTACTATGCCGGCGATCACGTTGGTCGAAACGATATAAATCACCGCGGCGCTAAGCGTGCCGCCCAATACGGCGATCGGGACATTGCGCTCCGGGTTCTCCACCACGTCGGTATTGGCACAGGCGGATTCGAGGCCGAGGAAAGCCCATAGGGTCATGGAAATCGAAGCGCCAATGGCTTCAAAAGTCGGCACCTGATGCGGGTTCCACGCGGCGACGTATGCGCTGCCGCTGAACCAGTGCCAGCCGATGATCGAAATCCCGACCACTGGAATGATGACGCCCCAGACGGTGATGCCGCTGATCCTGCCGGTAATGCGAGCACCGCCGAAGTTGGCGACCGTGGCTAACCACAGCACACCGATGGTGGCAATGCAGATCCCCAATGGGCTCAGGTTGGCGCCAAACAGCTCGGTACCGTAACCCACGGCAGAAATGGCGATGGCGATATTGGCGATCAGTAACGAAACGCCGTAGGTATAGTTCGCCATAAAGTTGCCCGATTTCCCGAAGGCATATTCAGCATACCCCCCCATGCCGCCGGATTTACGGCTGAACATCCCGCATTTGGCAAAGGCATAGGCCAGCGCCATTGACCCCACTGCGGTGACCAACCAGGAAACAATAGAAATCGTACCGACTTCGGCCAGCTTGGTCGGCAGCATAATTATGCCGGAGCCCATCATATTGACGGCCGTCAGGATCGTTAACTGCACGACCCCCATTTTATTATTGGACTTACTCATGATCATTCTCTCTTTTATGATGCGATCTGGGCGGTGAATAATATTCACCGCCTTGTAAGGTCGTTAATGACTCATGACGTAACCGTAAGCACGGTTCCAGCCGTCTTCATCTTTCTGGATATAAACACCCTGCAGTTCTGGTGCAAAACCCGGAAGCAAATTAATACCTTCTTCCAATGCAAGGAAATAACGCTGTGCCGCACCGCCCCATATTTCCCCAGGGACCACACATAAAACGCCCGGTGGATAAGGTAATGCACCTTCGGCCGCAATACGGCCTTCCGCCTTGGCCAGAGAAACCAGTTCAATATTACCGCGGACAAATTCCGTGTTGGCATCTTGTGGATTCATGGCAATGCGAGGGAAATAATTTTTACGGAACATCTCTTTTTGCAGTTCTTTAACGTCGTAACTTACATAAAGATCGTGCATCTCCTGGCAAAGTTGACGCAGGGTATAATTCTTGTAGCGTTGCTCATTGCTTTTATATACCGCTGGCAGGACTTCACAGAGTAATGAATCCTGTTCGATGTGTTTTTCAAAGCGGGCAATCAGCGCCACCAGATGCTGCATTTTGGCGATGTCTTCGGCCGGCGTAAGCAGGAACAGGATCGAGTTGAGATCGCATTTTTCCGGTACGATGCCGTTTTCGCGCAGATAGTTGGCCAAAATGGTCGCCGGAATGCCGAAGTCGCTGTAGTTGCCGCTCGCCGTGTCTATGCCCGGCGTGGTGAGCAACAGCTTGCACGGGTCGACAAAATACTGCGATTCCGCATAGCCTTCAAAGGCATGCCATTTCTCGCCTGGCACAAAGTTGAAGAAGCGCAAATCGTTGGCCATCGTTTCGGTGTCATAAGACTGCCAGGGTTTACCGTCGATCTGGTCCGGGACAAAGGGTTTGATTAACTGACAGGTTTCCAGCAGCATCTTGCGAGCTTCAATCCCTACGCGAACGCACTCCTTCCACAGGCGCTGACCGCTTTTCCCTTCATGCATTTTGGCATTGACGTCCAGAGCGGCAAACAGCGGATAGAACGGGCTGGTAGAAGCATGCAACATAAAAGCGTTATTGAAGCGCTTATGGTTGCAATAGCGACTTTGCCCTTTGATATGTTTGTCTTTTTTATGGATTTGCGAGGTTTGCGAGAAGCCGGCCTGCTGTTTGTGAACGGACTGGGTAACAATGATCCCCGGGTCGTTTTCATTCAGATCGAGCAGTAAAGGCGAACAATCTTTCATCATTGGGATGAATTGTTCGTAGCCCACCCAGGCGGAGTCAAACAGGATGTAATCGCACAGGTGCCCAATCTTGTCGACCACCTGGCGAGCATTGTAAATGGTGCCGTCGTAGGTGCCTAACTGGATGATTGCCAAACGGAAAGGTCGGGCTTCATTGGCGCGTTCCGGCGCCACTTCGCGGATTTGCTGACGTAAGTAACGTTCATCAAAGCAGTGCGCATCAATACCGCCGATAAAGCCAAATGGGTTGCGGGCGGTCTCCAGATACACCGGTGTTGCGCCAGCTTGAATCAGAGCGCCATGGTGATTGGATTTATGGTTATTACGGTCGAACAACACTAAATCACCGCGTGTTAACAGGGCGTTGGTCGCAACTTTGTTTGATGCCGAGGTCCCATTCAGCACGAAATAGGTCTTATCGGCGTTAAACACCTTGGCTGCGTGTTGCTGCGCGGCACAGGGAGCCCCCTCGTGGATCAATAAATCGCCCAGTTTGACGTCCGCGTTGCACATATCGGAACGGAACAGCGTCTCGCCATAGAAATCAAAGAACTGACGTCCGGCCGGATGTTTACGGAAGAATTCACCGCCCTGATGGCCCGGACAGGCAAAGGTGGCGTTACCCATTTCGACATACTGCGTCAGCGTGTTGAAGAACGGTGGCAGCAGATCTTTTTCATATTTTACCGCCGCGGCCTCCAACTGCTTGCCGTAGAACTGGGTGTTTTTCCCGCAGAGTTCAAATACCCCGTGCAGCGCCGGTAATACGGCATTGTCCAACTCTTCTTCGCAGCAAACCGCCACAAACAGCGGGATGTTCAACCCGATCTCTTCGAGATGCGTCACCATGCCCTTCGTAACGTCCTCAACGGACAGCACAATGGCGGCGACATCATTGAAATCGCTGTGATGTACATCGACAATTTCACGTTCTGTTTCAAAGCAGCCCAGTGTTTTTTCATTAGCGGCAATTTTTAACTTTTTCATTTTCTCATTCTTCAGACAAAGGTATTCCACCGGCAAATAATTAAATCTGCCGTTAATACCTTATTAAAATAAAGGTGTACGAGAACCTGGCATGCCGGAAGGCATTCCTGAATTCACTCTATTATTTTGTGGCGGCGTTCTTATCCCATGAAGATGAATTACGATGTTTTCCACTGCATAAGCAACAGGAGTTTATCTCTGTTGAATAGAGTGAAAAATAAGTCGTAATAATGTCTTGCGTTCGGAATAAGGACGAACGAGGAGGGAGGTTATCTGAAGTTAAAGAAAGCGAAGCTAAAGCAACTACGATGAGCCATCATCATAATATGGGTTGTGCGCCTGATATGCGCCATTTTTCTGTTGTTGTTTTCCATTTCTAATCCACCTTTGTGAGTGAAAAGATGGCGCTATTTTAACGCAGGCTTGAGCAAAATATGTGACATACATCACGCATATGCAGCTTTAAGTAAATAACTATTCACTGGTTATGCATTTAGTTGCATAAGAATACCTCTAAAGAGTGATTATGCATGTAAATAGATTGATAACAAATAGCCCTTTCTGCTACCTGATTTTTTCTATGCGGGAGAAATAGCAAAAAAAATTGCGTTTAAGAGGGGCGTATAATGCGCAATTGAAGTGAGTTTGTTTTTATTATGTTATAAGTCTATATAATGATATTTTGTATATAAATTCACTTTATCTGGGTGTTTATTCTGTTTTAATTTTTCCGACATTGTTGTTATTTGTGACCCGCCTCAACAACACGGGTTAAGATGAAACAAGATAACGGGGAGAATTCACAGTGACTATGACCGATGAGCATCAACCTATCGCACAGTTTCTCAGCAAGCAGCACGTACTGACGCTGTGCGCGGGAAACGGCATGGATATGTGGTGCGCCAATTGTTTCTATGTGTTTGACGCCGAGCGGATGGCGCTGTGGTTGATGACCGAAACCCACACCCGTCACGGTGAGCTGATGCTGCAAAACGCCAGCGTGGTGGGCACCATAGCGCCGAAACCGAAGACCATCGCCTTGATCCGCGGCATTCAGTATCGGGCGCAAGCGACGATGCTGAACGGTGAGCAGGAGGCGTTGGCACGGGCACGTTACTGCAAGCGTTTCCCGATAGCCAAGATGATGAAGGCGCCGGTCTGGCAGTTGGATCTGCAGGAGGTGAAGATGACCGACAACACCCTCGGTTTCGGTAAAAAGCTTCACTGGGCGCGGGTCTGAATACCGCAAACTATACTTTTCAGCATCATCAATCAGCGGGAGGGCATATGGCACGGGTATTCATTGTCGGGGCAACTGGGTTGGTGGGTAATGCACTGTTGCATCTGCTGCAGCGTGATCCGCAGGTCACGGCGATCGTGGCGCCAACGCGCAGGCCATTGCCACCGCACGAAAAATTAGAGAACCCGGTGGGGGATGATTTGTTTGCGCTGCTGACTGAATGTGAACAGCCGGTCGATATGGTGTTTTGCTGCCTGGGGACGATCCGCCGCGAAGCCGGTAGCGACGCTAATTTCCATTATGTCGATTACACCCTGGTGGTGGAAAGTGCGCTGACTGGCCGTCGGTTAGGGGCGCAGCATTGTCTGGCCGTCAGCGCGCTAGGCGCGAACAGGCGCTCTACGTTCCTCTATAACCGCACCAAAGGGGAAATGGAGCAGGCGCTGCGTGAACAGAATTGGCCGCGCCTGACGCTGGTGCGGCCATCCATGCTACTGGGGTCACGGCCCTCGCCGCGCTTGCTGGAGCGCCTCACCGCGCCGCTGTTTAAATTGCTGCCCGGAAAATGGCGAGCGGTGAGTGCCAAGGACGTGGCGCAAACCCTGCTGGAACAGGCGTTCAGCCCTGGCGACGGCGTTAGGGTGCTGGAATCCGATCGGCTGCATTGTTACCGCAGTGTACGCTGAGATTATCGAACGCCAGCTCCAGGCCAGACGGCAGTTCATTGTCCGTCAGCCACAAATCGAGATGATGGCTGATGTGCGTCAATAGGGTACGGCCAGGTTGCAAGCGTTGCTGAATTTCCTGCGCACGGGTCAAATCGTTGTGGTTACGCGGTGCCTGCGGCTGAGGGGGCAGGCTGCAATCGAGCACCAGCAAATCCAACGGCACTCCGCGTAGAAAAGCGTCGGTATCGGGCGGCAGGCCGACGGTATCGGTCAGGTAGGCGAGCGATGCCCCAGCGGCCTGGATCAGATAGCCCAGCGTGATTTTTGAATGCTGCAGCGGTAACGGTGTGATGCGCAGCCCGCCCAGTTCAAGGGGTTCGAAGGGGGTTAACGGCGGTTGAAACGCCAGAATACCAGGGTGTTTGAACAGGTCATCGCAGCCCTGCTCGTCTGCCGGACCATAGACGGGAATAAAATTTCCGCACCCCCAACGCAAAGGAAATAACCCCTGTACGTGATCCATGTGGTAATGTGTCAGTAAAAAACGTTGAATTTCCCCCGCCGAAAAACGCCGTTCCAACGACGGTAATCCCGCATCCAGCAAGGTCGTTTCCCCCTGAAATTTGAGCATGGCGCTGCATGGTCTTCGCCGAAAAGCCGGCTCGCGCCTCGCCCGCTGACAGACCAGACAATCACAGCCAAACACCGGGATCTGTTGCGCGCCACCGGTGCCGAGAAACGTCAGTTGCATGTCGTCACTCCCGATTATAAATACTTCTCCGCGAAGGCATGGATATCACGGAAATCCGCCAACCGTTGTTGCAGCGTCTGGTGGTCCCAGTGCCACCACTGGCTGCGCTCAATGCGTTCGATCAGGGCGTCGTCGAAACGCATGCCAATCTTTTTGGCCGCTACGCCGGCGACAATCTCATAGGGGGCGACATCTTTGGTGACGACGGCCGCGCTGCCGATAACGGCACCGTTGCCGATGCTGACGCCGGGCATGACGATGGCGTTATGACCGATCCAGACGTCGTGGCCGATAGTCACATGCTGTTCGCGCCGCCAGTCGAAGAACGCTTCGTCGTCTTCTCCCAGGTCATACTCTGAAGCGCGGTAGGTGAAATGGTGTTGGGCGATACGCTGGTAAGTGGGGTGATTGCCAGGATTAATGCGTGCATAAGAGGCAATTGACACGAATTTGCCGATGGTGGCGTAAAAAATCTGGTTGTGTCCGGCGGTATAGGAGTAGTCACCCATCTCCACCTCTTCCAGAATCGCATCGTCGGCCAGATGTACATATTGGCCTAAGCGACTGCGGTTAAGCGTCACGTTGTTACCGATTTTCGGCTGTGCAGCATCGTTCATGGCACGGCATCCTGTGGTTGTTTTGCCAAAGAGGGCAGCAGCGCCAACAGCGCCGCCAGCGTGTCATCAAGGTTGCCGTCGTTATCCAACCGTCGGCAACCGGCAGGGAGTTTTTCCTGGTACTCTGCCGCTCGCGCCAATCGTTGTTCGATCTGCTCGGCATTTTCGCGTCCGCGGTTTTGCAACCGCTGGCGGAGAATATGCGTACTGACCTGCAGGCAAACCGGCAGCAGCTGTGCGCCATAACGCTGCTGCGCCTGCAATAAGTGAGCGCGCGAGCCATTGACCACCACATCGATCCCCTGCAGCAACCAAAGATCCACTTCGATCCCAAAAGCGTAATGATGCTGGTGCGCGTGCCAGTCGAGGGCGAACAGGCCTTTGGCGCGGCGGCGCAAAAATTCGGGTTCACTGAGCGCAATATGGTTCTCGCAGCCGGCGTCTGCCGGCCGGGTGATATAACGGTGCGCCACCAGCGGCGCACTGTCGGCATGGGCGCGCAGGGCGGCCAGCAGGCTGTCTTTCCCGGCCCCGGAAGGCCCCATCAGATAGATAAGCTGTGCCATCAGAACACCTGCTTGCCCTGGCGCCACACGTTCTGCACGTAGATATGCTCGCCGTGCGGCCGCGCCAGTACCAAATCTGCCCGTAATCCTTCGGCGATGGTCCCGCGATCCTGCAAGTCCAGCGCTTTCGCCGGGTTGCGGGTGATCATCTGCACCGCCTGCGGCAAGCCGTAGCCGTTGCGCTCGTCGGCCGCGATACGAAATGCCGCATCCAGCAGGCTGGCCGGGTAATAATCGGAAGACAGAATATCCAACACCCCCAACGCCGCCAGATGGTGCGCTGCCACGTTGCCGGAGTGGGAACCGCCGCGCACGATATTCGGCGCCCCCATCAGCACCTGTAATCCTTGCTGATGCGAGGCCAGGGCCGCGGCTTCGGTGGTGGGGAATTCGGCAATGGCGCTGCCCAGCGCACAGGACTCGGCTACGTGTTCGGCGGTCGCGTCGTCGTGGCTGGCAAGAGAGATCTTGCGTGCCCGGCAGTGAGCGGCGATCGCTTCGCGGTTTGGCGTGGCCCAGCGAGCGGAAAGCCCGATTTGCTGCTCCTCAAAGTCGCTCATCTGCTGGTCATTGAGGTTGTATTTGCCCTGATAATATTCGCGGTATTTTTCTCGCGAAGCGAACTGGCGCTGACCCGGCGAATGGTCCATCAACGACACCAGAGACACGCCCGGCTTGTCCATCAGCTGTTCGAACAACGGCAGGGTGCTGTCGTGCGGCAGTTCGCAGCGCAGGTGCAACCGGTGTTCGGCGCGATTCACCCCCGCACGCTGGCTGTGGATCACCGCGTCGATCATTTTTTGCAGGTTCTCCAGCCGATGACCGCCGTCGCGTACGTCGCCAATGGCCACTGCGTCTAGCACGGTGGTGATGCCATTGGCCACCATCAATGCATCATGGCTGCTCATGGCCGAATGGGCCGGCCAGTCGACGTTAGGGCGCGGGGTGAAAAACTTGTCCAGGTTGTCGGTGTGTAATTCGATCAGGCCAGGCAGCAACCAGCCGCCTTCACCGTTCAGTGCCTGGGGTAACTGACTGGGCGTATCGGCAAAACTGCGGATCGTGCCGTCGTTGATCTCCAGCGATCCTTCGACAACCTGATCTTCCAGCACCAGCTTCACGTTATTGATGATCATCAGAGGATCTCCAGCGCCTGTGGCGCCTGCATGTCATATAACCGGTCGGCGACCTGCTGACGGACGCCCTCATCATGAAAAATGCCGACGATAGCCGCGCCGCGCCGTTTAGCCTGTTCGATCAAGGCGACCACTGCCGCGCTGTTGCGGCTGTCGAGTGACGCCGTGGGTTCGTCCAGCAGCAAAATCGGATAATCGACAATAAAGCCGCGCGCAATGTTCACCCGCTGTTGCTCGCCGCCGGAGAAAGTCGAAGGCGCCAACTGCCACAGACGCTGCGGCACATTGAGCTGGTTAAGCAAGGTTTCGGCGCGTTCACGGCATTCGGCGCGATCGGCACCCTGTTCCAGTAACGGCTGCATCACGACGTCCAGTGCGCTGATACGAGGGATCACTCGCAGGAACTGGCTGACCCAGCCAAGGGTATGACGGCGAACCGCCAGGATTTGGCGCGCTTCGGCCTGCACCATGTCCAGCCATTCCCCCTGATGGTTGACCCAGATATGGCCGCTGTCGGGCAGATAGTTGGCATACAGCGAGCGCAGCAGGGTTGATTTTCCGCTGCCGGAATGGCCGTGCAGCACCACACACTCGCCGCTGCTGACCGTCATGTTGGCGTCGTGCAATACCGGCAGCCGCGTGCCGTGCTGCTGGTGGAGCACAAAGGTTTTGCTGAGGTGTTCAACCCGGATTTGAATAGTCATCTGTTATTACCTTGAGTTACGACAGCACCGAAGAAACCAGCAGTTGGGTATAAGGATGGTGTGGATCGTCCAGCACCCGGTCGGTCAGGCCGCTTTCCACCACCTCGCCCTGTTTCATCACCAGCAAGCGGTGCGCCAGCAGGCGCGCCACGCCGAGATCGTGGGTGACGATCACCGCCGCCAACTGCATTTCCACCACCAAAGTGCGCAGCAGATCGAGCAGCCGCGCCTGCACCGAAACGTCCAGACCACCGGTGGGTTCGTCCATAAATACCAGCTTCGGGTGGGTCACCAGATTGCGGGCGATCTGCAAGCGTTGCTGCATGCCGCCGGAAAAGGTGGTCGGCAGATCGTCAAGGCGCGACAGCGGGATCTCAACGTCTTCCAGCCACTGCCCGGCCTGACGGCGGATGTCGCCATAGTGGCGCTGGCCGATGGCCATCAGCCGTTCGCCGATGTTGCCGCCGGCGGAAACCTTGGGCCGCAGCCCGTCGAGCGGGTGCTGATGCACTACGCCCCAGTCGGTGCGCAGCAGGCGGCGGCGATCGCTTTCCGCCATCGCATATAAATCATGCTGTTGCCCGGCCTGCGGACGGTAGAGGATCTGCCCTTGCTGCGGCGCCAGCCGCGCAGAGATCGACTTCAGCAGGGTGGTTTTGCCGGAGCCGGATTCGCCGACGATGCCCAGCACTTCACCGGGGTAGATATCGAAAGACACATCGCTAAAGCCTTTGCCCGGCGCGTACAGGTGGGTCAGGTTAGCCACCGACAGCAGCGGCGTGGTGCTCAGAGGGGTGGAAGTCATCAGTGCTGCGCCTCTTGCGAAGGTTGCGCCAGTTGCTGCTGGCAGTAATCGGTATCGGAGCAGACGAACATGCGGTTGCCCTGGTCGTCGAGCACCACCTCGTCCAGATAACTGTGGCGCGAGCCGCACAGCGCGCAGGGCTCGTCCCACTGCTGTACGCTGAACGGATGATCGTCGAAGTCCAGGCTCTCCACTTTGGTAAAGGGTGGCAGGGCATAGATACGTTTCTCGCGTCCGGCCCCAAACAGCTGCAGCGCCGGCATCATGTGCATTTTCGGGTTATCGAATTTGGGGATCGGCGACGGATCCATCACGTAGCGGTCATTGACCTTCACCGGATAGGCGTAGGTGGTGGCGATGTGGCCGTAGCGCGCGATGTCTTCGTACAGCTTCACCTGCATCACGCCATACTCTTCCAGCGCATGCATTTTGCGGGTCTCGGTTTCTCGCGGTTCGATAAAGCGCAGCGGCTCAGGGATCGGCACCTGATAAATCAGGATCTGGTCTTCGCGCAGCGCGGTTTCCGGAATGCGGTGACGGGTCTGGATCAGCGTAGCCTCGGGCGTGCGTTCGGTGGTGGCGACCCCGGCGACGCGCTGGAAGAAGCGGCGAATCGACACGGCGTTGGTGGTGTCGTCGGCGCCCTGATCAATCACCTTCAGCACGTCGGCACGGCCAATCACGCTGGCGGTCAACTGAATGCCGCCGGTGCCCCAGCCGTAGGGCATCGGCATTTCACGGCCGCCGAACGGCACCTGATAACCGGGGATGGCGATTGCCTTCAAAATGGCGCGACGGATCATGCGCTTGGTTTGCTCGTCCAGGTAGCCCAGGTTGTAGCCGGTTAATACCTCACTCATTGCGGGCCTCCTGACGCTCGCTAAATTCCTGGCGCAGACGCTTAAGCAGTTCCAGCTCTGCCTGGAAATCGACGTAGTGCGGCAGTTTAAGGTGGGAAACAAAGCCGGCGGCTTCGACGTTATCGGCATGGGCCAGCACGAACTCTTCGTCCTGCGCCGGGCTGGCGATGCCTTCGTCGTACTCGGGGCTTTGCAGTGCACGGTCTACCAGCGCCATTGCCATCGCCTTGCGTTCGGCCCGGCCAAACACCAGACCATAGCCGCGGGTGAAATGCGGCGGCTGGTCAACCGGATCGATAAAACCGTTAACCATCTCGCATTCGGTTAGCAGGATTTCGCCGATATCAATGGTGAAACCCAGCTCTTCTGGCGTGATCTCCGCTGAAACATAGCCGGTGCGGATCTCGCCGGCGAACGGGTGGGTACGGCCGTAGCCACGTTGGGTGGAGTAGCTCAGCGCCAGTAAAAAGCCTTCATCACCGCGCACCAATTGCTGCAGTCGCGCTGAGCGTGAGCAGGGGTAAACCGGAGGATTACGGGTGATATCGTCCGGTATACTGCCGTCGTCCCGCTCCGCCAACGCCAGCTGTTGCTGACTGAGCAGATCAAACACGTGGGCGCAGTTTTCCGGCAAGGGTTCGTCCGCCTGTGGTGCGCGGGGGGCTTCTCCTTCCGCCAGCAACGCGAAATCCAACAGCCGGTGGGTGTAATCGTAGGTTGGCCCCAGCACCTGTCCGCCGGGCAAGTCCTTGTAAACTGCCGAGATGCGGCGCTCCAGTCGCATATTTTCTGTCGCCAGCGGTTCGCCGATCGCCAGGCGCGGCAGAGTGGTACGGTAGGCGCGCAGCAGGAAAATGGCCTCGACCAGATCGCCGCTCGCCTGCTTGATGGCCAGCGCCGCCAGCTCAGGATCGTAGATGCCGCCCTCGGTCATGACCCTGTCCACGGCCAGGCCCAGCTGCTGCTCAATCTGCAGTGCGCTCAGTTCCGCCACGCTGTCATCGCCGCGCCGCAGCTGTTCCTGTAACTGATGGGCGGCCTCAATGGCTTTTTCGCCCCCTTTAACGGCAACGTACATCAGCACACCTCCACGTGGGTGGTTCGCGGTAACGCCAACAGGCATTCGCCGCAGGTCAGCAGGAAATCCAGCCCCAGCGGGAAGCGCTGCGGGCGGTTAAGCAGGTAATCCAGCAGCGCCGGCGGCAGCTGCGGTGAAATAATTCGTTGATGTTCGATGCCTGGCCCGGTCAGGCGCAGGGCGGTGCCTTGTTCCAGGCTAGCTAACTGCACAATCACCGTAGCGCTGAACTCGGGGGAAATTTCGCTGCCGCGCGGCAATGCCTGTAAATCGGTCGCCTGCAGTTGGCTATCGAACAGGGCGAAACACACCTCTTCGGCGCGCTCGGCCAGCGGTGCGCCGCTGTGGAAGCGAATGTTTGTTAGCGCTTGCTCACTTTTTAGCTCAGGACTCAGCTGGATCGGAGTTTCCTGATCCGCCAGGGTCAGCAAGGCAGCGGTACTGGCGGCATTCAGCCTGTCCCAGGTCGGGCTGCCTTGCAGCGTAACCACATGCCCAGGCTCGCTTAACGCCTTAAGAATTAAGCGGAAAGTCTGCTGAGATTGGTCGATCGGCTGGGTAAAACCTGTCAGTAGGCTCATGATTAATCCCCTCGCACCAGCGTAAAGAAGTCCACCCGGCTGGAGGCGACGGCCCTTGCACGCAGCTGGCGTTGCTCGTGTTGCAGCGCGGCCAGCGGCTCTATCAGCTGTTGTTGCAGCAATTCGGCCTGCTCCGGCAGTTGCAGCAGGGCATCCAGCAGCGCGCAGAGTTCGGCATGCGCCTTATCGCGCCCGGCGATATAGCTGTAGCCATAGCCGCCGTTTTCGAGCTGGACCACCGCACGGGTGACGGTCATGTCGCCCAAGACGAAGCGGCGGCCAGTGGCCCCCATGCGCCCCTGCAACTGCGCCAGGCCAATCTCCGGTGCACGGATGCTCTGGTAGCGCGGGTTGATATTCAGCGCCTGCCAGTGGCTGCGCAACTGGGCCGGCTGGCTGTGCGCCAGTACCGACATCCAGCGTTGTCTCGGCTGTAAGGCTTGCATTTAGTGCTCCATCGTCAGTTCAATCATGTCGGCGCGCGCCAGGCTGACGGAGTATTCCGCCACGTTGTCGCTGCCGGTGCAGACGTTCAGGGTGCGCACGCACAGCAGCGGCGCCTGGGTGGCAATTTCCAGCATCCGGCTCTCTTTGGCCTGGGCCCGGCGCGCACTGATGCGTGTCTGGCTGCGGGTCAGCGGCTGGTGGATGTTTGATTCGATAAATTCGTGCAGCGAACCGCTGTGGAACTGCTGTAGCGCCGGCCACCAGTCCAGATCGGGCAGATAGTGGTCGATCAGGCTCATCGGTACGCCGTTGACCCGGCGCAAAGTGCGAAGGTGGATCACCGTTTCGCCTTCTTCCCGTGACAATGCGCTGGCAACATGCCCATTGCACGGGCGTAGTACAGCGAGTAAGCGCTCACTTGTGGGGTGGCTTCCCTGCTCGAACAGGTTCTGACTGAAACGGGTATTGGCATGCAGCGGGTAGTCGTAGGGGCGCATCAACACCAGAATGCCGATCCCGTGCCGGCGTTGCAGCCAGCCGCGCTCCACCAATTGATCGACTGCACGACGCAGGGTATGGCGATTGACCTGATAGCGTTCCGCCAATTGCTGCTCGGAAGGCAGGTAGTCGCCACAGCGGTATTGGGTGCGCAGCTCTTGTTCCAGCTGCGCGGCGATTTGCTGGTAGCGGGTGGGAAAACTGGTCGGATGTCTAGATAAGTCCATCATAATAAAAAACCTCGGTGGCCATAACGACATAAAAATATGCGGTTTATCGGCATGTCTTACAGTGCTTACCCTGCGGCTTGAAAGACGACGGGTAGGTCCCGTGGTGAAGTTGGCATCATCTTGCAGGCGTCAGATGACAATCGCGTTACGCGTCGGTGGCGAACAGATGAACTATTTTGGACAGGCAGATGATGCGCAGGGGGCCGCTGCGCGCTAAGCTGACGCTATTGATGATTGAACCGAGTTAATCTAAGCCCATGCCACATCCCCTGACTGCAACTGAACACCGCGCGCGCCCTTGGCCGTGGTGGAAACCGGCGCTGTTTCTGCTGGTGGTGGCCATCGGCCTCTACTACGTCAAATGGCAGCCTTATTACGGCAAGGCCTTTCTGGCGGCTGACACGCATTCCATCGGCAAATCGATACTGGTCAACGACGACAGCAGCCCGTGGCTGGCGGCCTGGCATTACGCGCTGGTCTATTTCACGGCGGTATGGAAGGCGGCGGTGCTCGGTGTGGTGTTGGGCTCATTGGTGCAGGTGCTGATCCCACGCGATTGGTTGATGCGCACGCTCGGCCATCCGCGTTTTTCCGGTACCTTGCTGGGCGCGGTGATCGCACTGCCGGGCATGATGTGTACCTGTTGTGCCGCGCCGGTAGCTGCCGGATTACGGCGTCAGTCGGTGTCCAGCGGGGCAGCGATGGCGTTCTGGCTGAGTAACCCGGTGCTGAATCCGGCCACGCTGATTTTTATGGGCTTTGTGCTCGGCTGGCAGTTTGCCGCAATCCGGCTGGTGGCTGGGGTGATCATGGTGCTGGGCATCGCCTGGCTGGTGCAGCGTGCCACTGCCAGGGATCCGCAGCCGGCGGCTTTGCAAACGCCGCTGCTGCCGCTGGATAAAGCTGACGAAAAGCCGTTTTTCGGCCGCTGGCTCAAGGCGCTGTGGTCGCTGTTTTGGTCCACCATACCTGTCTACATTCTGGCGGTATTGGCGCTAGGGGCCGCGCGCGTTTGGCTGTTCCCGTATGCCGATGGGGCGATAGATAATAGTGTGTTGTGGATTATTGGCCTGGCGATCGCCGGTTGCCTGTTCGTGATCCCGACGGCGGCGGAAATCCCGATTGTGCAGACTCTAATGCTGGCGGGCATGGGCACCGGCCCGGCGCTGGCGCTGTTGATGACCCTGCCGGCGGTCAGCCTGCCTTCGTTGCTGATGCTGAACAAGGCCTTCTCTGCCAAGGCACTGTGCCTGACAGCGCTGTTGGTTGCGCTGTGTGGGATCGTCACGGGCGTGGTAGGAATGGGGTTGGTATAAATTGTTTAATAAATAGTCTTTCATTCGTATTTGCGTTGTCACAAATGTGCTAACGTTGGCAGGTTTTCAGTTGTTAAATATTGAGCGAATGCAGGAGTATCAAGATGGAAAGCCGTATCCAGTTTCGCATTGAGGATGAGACTAAACGTTTGGCGCAGAAAGCCGCAGAAGCCAAGGGGATCACTTTGAGTGAGGCGTGTCGACGTTTGGCTGAGCAAATGGCGGATGAGCAACGGGCCACTGAGCAACATGAAAATTGGTTGAAAGAAAAGGTTGATGCCGCTTTTGCCCGTTTGCATGAAGGAAGTGCGGTCTATCTTGACCAGCAACAGGTTGATGAAAACATGGATGCCTTTAAGGCAAAAGTCCGAGCGAAATACGACCGAAAATAAGGATCGTTATGCGTGTCGAATGGGATGAAGAAGCGCTACGGGACAGGGAACGTATTTTTGATTTTCTCTATCCTTTTAATCCACAGGCTGCTGAGCAGGCTGATGCTGAGATTGATAAGGCAGTGAAGCGCCTGTTGGATTACCCTGAACTCGGTAAAATTTGGTACAGACAGGCGCGTAAGTTATTGGTCAGCCAGGCTTCGTTATTAGTTTTATACGTTGTTGTCGACGACGTGATTAAGGTTTTAGCCGTTGCTCATCAACGAGAGAAACTCCCCGACATAGAGAACTAACGCAGCTTATGCACCACCTGATTAGCGCTGCCGCGCCAAATCAGCGCCGGATCTTTTAAGTCCTGCACAAACTTTCCGTCAATCAACACGTTAATCCTGTCCACTATCTGCATTTGCTGCGCATCCAGCTCCGCCAGCCGGTAGCCGGTCCACAGCCAGATATCCTTGCCCGGGCATTCGGCACGCACCCGTTTCACCAGTTGCAGCACCGCCGCGACGTTGGCGGGGTGCAGGGGATCGCCACCGGACAGCGACAGCCCCTGGCGCGGAATGCGCGTATCGTTCAGGTCGGCAATCAACCGGTCTTCCATCGTCTGGGTAAACGGCTGGCCGGAGTTAAGCCGCCAGGTACTTTTGTTGTAGCAGCCAGGGCACTGGTGCACGCAGCCGGCAACAAACAGCGTGCAGCGGGTGCCGGGGCCGTTGACGACATCAATGGGGTAATACTGGTGATAATTCATGCGAGGTCTGCCCATCTGGCTATTTTACTTGCCATTTTCCCCCCGGGCAGTGCTCTGAATACTCACGTACTGCGTGTACGCTCCGTTTCTTCCGCGCTGGCCGAGGGTAAATTGGCGGCGACAATCACGCCCGATGAACAGACTTATGCTCAGCAGGCTTGACGATCTTTGCTTCAGCCGATCTGCCCGTTCCCCAGGTGTTTCACCCGGCGTTTCACCTCTTCTTGCTTGCCGGCATTGAACGGCCTGGCGTCCGGGCTGCCGAGATAGCCGCACACCCGGCGGGTGACGGAGACCTTGGATGGCTCGTGGTTACCGCATTTCGGGCAGGTGAAGCCCTTGCTGGTGCAAGAGAATTCTCCGGTAAAGCCGCACTCGTAGCATTCATCGATGGGCGTGTTGGTGCCGTAATAGGGCACGCGGCTGTAGCTGTAATCCCACACGTCTTCGAGCGCTTTCAGGTTGTGCTGCAGGTTCGGGTATTCGCCGTAACAGATGAAACCGCCGTTGGCCAATGGCGGATAGGGGGCTTCAAAATCCAGCTTGTCGTAAGGATTGACCTTTTTCTCTACGTCGAGGTGGAAGCTGTTGGTGTAATAGCCTTTGTCGGTCACGCCAGACACCACGCCGAAATCGGCGGTATCGAGCCGGCAGAAGCGATCGCACAGGTTTTCGCTTGGCGTGCTGTACAGGCTAAAGCCGTAACCGGTCTCGGCTTTCCAACTTTCCGTGGCGGCCCGCAGGTGCGCAACGATGGCGATCGCCTTGGCGCGCAGCGTTTCATCGTCGTATACGTGTTGTTCGTTGCCGAACAGGGCGTTGATGGTTTCATGCAGACCGATGTAACCCAGCGAAATAGAGGCACGGCCATTCTTGAAGATCTCGGCAATGTTGTCGTCTGCCTTCAGGCGTACGCCGCAGGCGCCTTCCATATACAAAATAGGGGCCACGCGCGCCTTGATACCTTCCAGCCGGGCAATGCGCGTCATCAGCGCTTTTTTCGCCAGCAGCAAGCGCTGATCCAGCAGATCCCAGAAGCGGCTTTCATCGCCCATGGCCTCCAGCGCAATACGCGGCAGGTTCAGGCTGATCACGCCGATATTGTTGCGGCCATCGTGTACCAGCTCGCCCTCTTCTTCGTAAGTGCCGAGGAAGCTGCGGCAGCCCATCGGCGTTTTGAACGAGCCGGTGACTTTCACCACCTGATCGTAATTGAGTATGTCTGGATACATGCGTTTGCTGGCGCACTCCAACGCCAACTGCTTGATGTCGTAATTCGGATCGCCGTACTGATGATTCAGGCCGTCGCGGATGGCAAACACCAGTTTAGGGAATACAGCCGTTTTACGGTTTTTGCCCAGCCCGGCAATGCGGTTACTCAGGATAGAACGTTGGATCAAGCGTGATTCCCAAGAGGTCCCCAGCCCGAAACCGAAGGTGACGAACGGCGTCTGGCCATTGGCGGTGTGCAGGGTGTTGACCTCGTATTCCAGCGACTGGAAGGCGTCGTAACACTCTTTTTCTGTGCGCGCCATGGCATAGCCTTGCGCATCCGGGATCTGCCACTGTTCGGCGACCTGCTGGTGTTTGTTAAAGCTTTCGGTGACGAACGGCGCCAGGATCTCGTCGATACGGTTAATGGTGGTGCCGCCATAAATATGGCTGGCCACCTGCGCGATGATTTGCGCGGTCACTGCGGTAGCGGTGGAGATCGACTTCGGGGGTTCAATCTCGGCGTTACCCATCTTGAAGCCGTTGGTCAGCATGCCCTTCAGGTCGATCAGCATGCAGTTGAACATCGGGAAGAATGGCGAGTAGTCGAGATCGTGGTAGTGGATCTCGCCTCGCTCATGGGCCAGCACCACGTCACGCGGCAGGATGTGCTGCTTGGCATAGTGCTTGGCGACGATCCCGGCCAGCAGATCGCGCTGGGTGGGGATCACCTTGCTGTCTTTATTGGCGTTTTCATTGAGCAATGCCACGTTGCTTTGCTCGACCAGGCCGCGGATCTCCTGGTTCAACCGTCCACGCAGTTCACGCGCAACGTCACGATCGTGACGGTACTCAATATAGGCCCGCGCCAGCTGCTTGTATTCGCCGGCCATAAGCTGGTTTTCCACTGCCCGCTGGATTTCATGGATATCGACGCGCGGCTGCTGTGATATCTGTTGAGCGACTACGCGGGCGACGGTTGCGCAGTAGTCCGCATCGACGATCCCCACGGCCAGCGCGGCCCGCTCGATCGCTTGCCCAATACGTGCCTCGTCAAAAGGTACCTGACAACCGTCCCGTTTAATCACTACTGGTTTCACGTTGTTACTCCTTGTTCCCCGAGGGAGCGTTGATGCCCTGCCTTGCAGATTTCAGCCTGAAAGCTAGCGGGTATCGGTATGATTTCAGCTTATCCACAGGGCAATGCCGCAGCACGCAAGGGCTGAGGCGATGTGTGGATGATTTTGTGGATAACTACTATATATAGTTGCTGTCGTTTCTTAATGCACTATATATAGATGTTGGTGGAGTTCTTTTGACGTAGGACAAAGAAAATGAAAGAGCGCGCGTAAGCTGTACAGACGTTAATTTTGGCCTGAATGCTCAGGCCGGACGAGAGTGGAAATGTTCGAGCAGGAACTCAACCCAGACGCGCACTCGCGGGGGCAGATCGGCCGAGGCATAGTACAACCACAGTTGGGTTGGCTGCGGCCAGCATTCTGCCAGCACCGGCAGCAGGGTACCCTGCGCAAAGTGATGCTCCGCATACCAACGCGCCAGACAGACGATGCCCAGGCCGGCCAGCGCCGCATCCAGTAACATCTCCGGCCGACTGGCCACCAGGCGGCCATGCAGCTCCAGCGTTTTGGCTTCGCCATGTCGATGCAACGGCCATTTTACGCTGCGGCCGGTGGCCGGGTTACGGTGCAGCAGACAATTATGTTGCAGCAGATCGTCAGGATCCTGCGGCGTGCCGTGCTGCGCAAGATAGCCGGGCGAGGCCGCCAGAACCATCTGCATCGGATACAGTGGCCGCGCCACCAGCCGGCTGTCGGGATCGACCCGGCTGCCGATGCCGACGTCAAATCCTTCGCCCACCAGATTAACCACGCGGGCATCCAGTGAGAGATCGAGATCGATCTGCGGATAACGTTCTAGGAATTGCGGGATCAACGGCATCAGGATCTGGCGGCCGAAGCCGGGGATCATGCTGACGCGCACCGTGCCGGAAGGTGCCTGCTGCGCGCTACCGGCAGTTTCCAGCGTGGCGGACAGCGCCTGCCATAGCGGTGCGACTTGCTGCAACAGCGCCTTACCTTCGTCGGTGAGCACCACATTGTGGGTATTACGCTGGAACAACCGCAGCGCCAGCTTTTCTTCCAGCACGCGAATATTTTTACTGATTGCCGCCGGGGTGACGCCCAGTTGGCGCGCGGCGGCGGAGAAATTCTGCGCCTGGGCGGCCGCGAGAAAGGCCGGCAGCAGGCGGTGCACGTCAAAGGGCAGCGACATAGTGGTTGATACTTTCAGTTGAAATTGAAGTGACGATTCACAGCCTACACCCGGGGCGCTGGAAATGGAAAAATGCGTTATCAAATCTTAATCAAGGATCCTTTATGTCGCGTATTTTAGTGTTGACCGCCCACCGTTTTCCCGACGAATCACGCATCAACAAAGCGCTGATCGAAGCGCTTCGTCCTTTGCCTAACGTCACTGTCCACGAACTGATGCGTGCTTACCCGGACTATCAAATCGACGTGGCGCGTGAGCAAGAGCTGCTGCAAAACCATGATGCGGTGGTGATGCTGTTCCCGTTCTATTGGTACAGCTCACCGGCGATTCTCAGCGAGTGGCAGGATGCGGTATTAACCCACGGTTTCGCCTACGGCAGTGAAGGTACCCAACTGCATGGCAAGCCCTTGCAACTGGTGGTCACCACCGGCGGCAATCAGCAGGCCTATACGGCGGAAGGGTATAACCGCTATCCGGTCGAGGATTTGCTGCGACCGTTCCATGCGATGGCCAACCTGACCGGCATGGATTATCTGCCGCCGCATCTGGTGCAGGGCGTCTTTGATATGAGCGATGAGCGTCTGGCGCAAGAGGCCGCCGGAGTGGTGGCTCTGTTGAAAAAAGAGTAGGGCGCAGCCTGAGGCCGCACCCTGGGGGTTAGTCCTCTAACAACCACCACACCGCTTCGAACGGGCGCAGGGTGATGGCCTGCGGTTGCGTAGGCGCATCGGCGTAATTGCTCATCAGCGGACGCCACAACGCTGAAGGTTCCACGCCTTCCGCCTGCCAGGCCAGCGGTTCGCGGCTGAGGTTGGCCGCCACCAGCAGGCGTTGGCCGTTCCAGCGGCGCTGGTAGCACCACAGCGCCGGATGGTTGGGCGCCAGATCCTGATAGTCACCGTGGGTCAACAGCGGATACTGCTTGCGCAGGGTGATTAACTGACGGTAGGCGTAAAACACCGAGTCCAGATCGGCCAGTGCCGCTTCAGCATTGATTTGCGGGTAGTTTTCCGCACAGCCAATCCACGGGGTTCCCTGGGTGAAACCGGCGTTGGGCGCGGCACTCCACTGCATTGGCGTGCGGCCGTTATCGCGCGATTTAGTGGCCAGGATCGCCAGCAATTCGGCGTTACTTTTGCCCTGGGAGCTCAGCTCGGCGTACATGTTCAGGCTTTCCACATCGCGGTACTGCCCGATGGTGCTAAAGCCGGGATTGGTCATGCCGAGCTCTTCGCCCTGATAAATATAAGGCGTGCCCTGCATGCCGTGCAGCACCATCGCCAGCATTTTGGCGGCCGGTACTCGCAGTTCGCCTTCATCGCCGAAGCGCGAAACGATGCGCGGCTGATCGTGGTTACACCAGAACAGCGCATTCCAGGCCTGGTTGTGCATGCCCTTCTGCCAGTGGCGGAAAATCTGTTTCAGTTCAACGTAATCCGGTGCCGCCAGCGTCCATTTTTCGCCGCCGGCATAGTCCACTTTCAGATGATGGAAGTTGAAGGTCATCGACAACTCTTCACCGCTTTGCGCAGCGTACTGCCGGCAATGCTCCAGGGTGGTGGAGGACATTTCGCCCACGGTCATCAAGCCGCGCGGCTGGAACACGTCGCGGCTCATTTCCTGCAGGAACTCATGGATCCGCGGCCCGTCGGTATAGAAACGGCGACCGTCCCCTTGGGGATCGGACGGGAAATCCTGCTGTTTGGAAACCAGGTTAATCACGTCGAGGCGCAGGCCGTCGACGCCTTTGTCGGCCCAGAACTGGCACACTTTCTTCAATTCTTCGCGGACCGGCGGGTGTTCCCAGTTGAGATCGGCCTGCTCGGTGGCAAACAGATGCAGGTAATACTGGCCGCTGTCGGCATGCCACTGCCAGGCATTACCGCCAAATTTGGAACGCCAGTTGTTCGGCGGGGTATCACCTTCGCCATCGCGCCAGACGTAGAACTGGCGGAAAGGGCTGTTCGGTTCTTGCGAAGCTTTGAACCACGGGTGCTCGGTTGAAGTGTGGTTGAACACCATATCCATGACGATGCGGATGCTGCGCTGGTGGGCGGCGGCAATCAGTCGGTCGAAATCCTCCATGGTGCCGTAGGCCGGATCGATGGCGCAGTAGTCCGCCACGTCATAACCGTTATCCACCTGTGGGGAGACATAAACCGGCGTCAGCCAGATCGCATCGACGCCCAGCTCCTGCAGATAGTCCAGCCGCTGGGTCACACCGGCCAGATCGCCGTAGCCGTTACCGGTGCTGTCCTGAAAACTCTTCGGGTAGATTTGGTAGATGACGCCGTTTTGCCACCAGGGGATTGGATTGCTCATAGTCATACCTTTAAATCGTGACAACGGGCCCGGCATGCCGGGCCCCTACATTTTAATCAGACCGGCAGCTCACCGCGGCTGGCTTTGCGTTTGTAAACCATCATGGTCAGGACCAGCGGGATAATCACCGCCACCAGGATCGCCACCGTGTAAATCATCCAGAACTGAGGTTTGATCGACAGGATGCCCGGCAAACCGCCGACGCCGATGCCGTTGGCCATCACGCCGTCCAGGCCGCAGATCAGCCCGGCGAAGGCAGAGCCGATCATCGCGCACAGCATAGGGAAACGGTATTTCAGGTTGATCCCGTACATTGCCGGTTCGGTGACGCCAAGGTAGGCGGAGATTGCCGCCGGGACCGAGATTTCACGTTCGTTGGCCTTGCGGCTGACGATGATGATACCCAGCACCGCAGATGCCTGCGCAATGTTGGACAGAGCAATCAGTGGCCAAACCGGCGTGCCGCCCATGCTTTGGATCATCTGCATATCGATGGCCAGCGTGGTCTGATGTACGCCGGTGATCACCAGCGGGGCATACAGGAAACCAAACAGCGCGGCCCCAATCGGCGCGAAGCTGCCGGTCATGACGGCTTTCACCGCCCAGGCTACGCCATCGCCAATCATGCGGCCGAACGGGCCGATAAAGGCGTGCGCCAGGAACACCGCCAGCAGCAGAGAAACGACCGGCACTACCACCAGATACAGGTAATCCGGCACGATCTTTTTCAAACGGGTTTCAATCCAGCCCAGTGCCATACCGGCCAGCATGGACGGGATCACCTGCGCCTGATAGCCGACTTTCTGGATGGTGAACCAGCCGAAGTTCCACACTTCCGGGATCTGCTGGCCGAGCTGATAGGAGTTCATCAACTGCGGCGACACCAGCGTGACGCCCAGCACGATGCCAAGCACCGGCGTGCCGCCCATTTTTTTCACCGTTGACCAACAGATGGCGACCGGCAGGAACATGAAGATGGCTTCACCGAGCAGCCACAGGAAGTCGTAAATGGTTTTCCACGCCGGGTGCATTTGCGCCAGCGTTTGGCCGCCGGACATCGGGATGTCGCCGATCACGTTGCGGAAGCCGAGGATTAAACCGCCGCTGATCAGCGCCGGCAGCAGCGGGAAGAAGATTTCGGCGAAGTGGGAGATAGCGCGCTCGCTCCAGGTCATGTTCTGGCGCGCAGCCACCTTGGCCTGTTCTTTATCGGCCTCGTTGACGCCGGTGGTGGCAATCAACGCCTGATAATAATCACCGACCTCCGGGCCAATCACTACCTGGAACTGCCCGGCATTGGTGAAGCAGCCTTTGACCATTGGCAGCTCTTCGATTTCTTTTGGTTTGGCAAGACTTGTGTCGTTGAGAACGAAACGCAGCCTGGTAATGCAATGGCTGACGGTGGCGATATTCTCGCGCCCGCCCACCAGCACAATCAGGCGATCGATATCCTGCTGTTTTACTTTGCCCATTATTAGATACCTTTCTTGGTATGAGACTGCCGCAGAGGTGTTGTTGGAGTGATGATCAAAGCTTAGTCATTTCGCTTTTTTTATGGAATGGGAACGTTCCCGGTTTGGGGCGAGGATCACAAAACGATAAAAAAATGACCACTTGTTGAACAGGGGAAATTTGAGAGCGGGGCGAAACATTCCGTAATATTATCTTGAACTGATGCAACGCTGGCTATACTGTCAGCCTTAACAATCAATAAGTTGATTGAAATCAGCGGCACTCACGCCCGTGTTTTCAAAACCAATACGCTATACGAGTGCTATTACCACGGACTTTTTTCAAGGAAGAATGATGACTTTGACATTGCCTCGACTGCTTTTTGTCTTTACCGCGCTGCTCCTGAGCGCCTGTACCAGTCAAAAAAGTAGCCCGGAACGCCACGCCAAACATGCGGTTTATCAGTTGGCACGTGAGGATTTCTCCCCCGAAATGCGAACCCAAATCCCAGACTCGATAAAAGCGGCTATCCCATTCTTTGACCAGTTTTACCAAATGGGCAAAGCCGATCGGGCCAAGGGCTTAACGCAGCAACAGGCACAGCAGCAGGAAGCCTATTTCCGCAGCCCAGAATTCCTCAGTGACATGGGGAAGAAAGGGCGATTTATCAATCAGCAATATTCAGTGGATAACCCGCAAAAACAACGCCAGATCTTGCTGGATTCCGCCGTGGCCACCTACTGGGATGGTTACGAAGGCCGGCCTTGAGGGGGATAAATAAGCTACTAATGAAAGTGCCCAATAAACTAGAGCTTATTGGGCATTGTTTCAATTATTTTATTCGGAAATTGGTGAGGGTTAAAGTAGATTGAATTTCTCCAGGGTCGCTTTGACTTCTTTTCTTAATCCAGACTCATCCAGTTCATAATCAGCGCGATCTGAATCTGGATTATAAATCTCAGCCACCATAAATAGTTCCTCTCCACAGTTCAAAACACTCTTGTCCTGATCAATTCCATATAATTTACGTCTTTCAATACATATTTCTTCAGAAAATTTAAGTGCATTAACTTTTGAGTTCAAAAAATCCCTGGCTAATTCAATTATCGCCATTTTGTTCATAAGTCACCTGTCTCTAAATAAATTCGACCATTATCCGCATCGGGGTTTATTTTCCATCCGGAGAGAAAATCGCCATTGGCTTTTATGATTACAACCATCATATTTTTGGGGTTGAAGTAAACTTTAGATTCCTTTTCCCGTCGATATGTTCATTTTTTCACAGTATCTCTGTCCTTCAAGTGTGCTTCAATTGCGTCGCGATATTGAGTCAACGTTACGCTATTTTTTTTCGTGTCGGCAATACCAAAGTCACTAGCATGCTTAAATTTCTTGTCCAATTGTTTACGCGTAAAACGCCCAGAGTCAAGTGGATCACTGACCATCACATAGAGAGCTTCAACGCCTGATTCAGACGCATCCGGCAGCCACAAGATAAAATCCTGTAAATCCTGGACGACGTCTGCAGGGAAGGTCGTAACAACAATGCTGTCCGCATGTCTGACATAGGTACCGGCATGGGGAGGATAAATAAATGGACAGAATAAGACGATTGTATTAATTAAAAAGCCCAACAAATGAGAAATTGTTGGGCTTTGCTGAAAATTAATTTTTTGTAAAACGCAGAATGTTATTCGATGCCGTATTTTTTCTCGGTCACGAATTTTTGCTCTTTCCAGTTGGGGCCTTTTTTAACAAGCATTTTATCTCCCCACATCACAACACCATTCTGACGTAATTGTTCGAATGCTCGCATAAACTCACCATTTTCAATTACTGAAAAATTGTGGCGACTAAAGAACCTGTCCATTTGTGGGTAACCAAATCCGCCTTCTCTTCTTACTAAAAAGGCAATGACATCAGAAATTTTTTCTTCGTTCGCTAAGCGTTCTAGATCAATCATTTTAACATCCTCAAATCTTGTTCTTCAGCAGCCTCTAAAGCTTCTCGTGTATATAAAAGAGCCTCATCATTACCTAATTGATAATCCTCTAAAGTTGCCGTGTGAGTATTATTCCATACCTCCCCAGAATTATAGGGAAGTTTGCCATCTTCAACATCTAGATTACGGTATCTTTCAAGCTCCCTGATCTCATGGGTGTAAAAACGCTTGTCGATATCGGTGGGCTGCAGTTCACCCTTACCTCCGTTGCTCCTGAATGGCAGGTCTGGGGAGGTACACATTCCGTGTGCTGAAAAACCGCTAAAACACACAGCGATAACTGTATGTATGAACAGTAATTTAATTAGATGGGTGAAGGCGGTCGACTACCGGTTGTTGTGTGGTGGCGGAGACAAAAAAAATAGCGATGAAGTGACGCTCACTGGGTGTGAGCACCAACAGGGTATTTTAGGCTGGGGAATTTATCCGGGTAAACAAACCCACCCGCCGTCAGGCGAGTTTGCTTGGCACGATGATCTGACGGATACCCTGTTCGCCGCTGAGCTGGCCCAGCAGCTGTTGCGCAGCCTGCAGTCCGGCGCTGCCGTAGCCGAGATCGACCGAGAACGTTTCGGGGAACAAGAAGTTAAGCAACGGGGTGTTACCGATGCCGCACACCTGCAGCGGCGTAATATGCTGCTGTTGCAGGTATTTGATGGCACCGAGGGCGATGGTATCGGAGGCGCATACCAGCGCGGTGGTCTGTGGTTCGATGGCTGAGGCAGCCAGCTGGAAGCCGCTCTGATAACTCAATTCACCCAAGGCCACATGGGGGGAAATCCTCCGTTGGCGGCAGGCGTCCAGATAGGCCTGGTGGCGGCGCAAACCGGTGGTGGCATCCGACAGTTGCACCCCCAAATAACTGATATGGCGATGCCCCTGCTGGTGCAGGCGTTCCATCAACAGCCGTACGGCGCCGTCGTCGTCGTAGCACACCGAGGAAAAACCGTCGTATTCCCGCGCCAGCACCACCATCTTTTCTTGCCATGGGCTGAGCATGGCCGCCGTCAGGCCGGTGAAGCCAAACAGGATCACCCCGTCGACGTTGCGCTGTTGAAGGACATGCAGATGCTCTTCCACCAGCCGGGTTTCAAACTGGCTTTCCATCACTATAGGGTCGAAACCGTGCTGATACAGCAGCGGCAGCATGGTGCGTACCGCCTGGTTCTCGGATGGCGAATCGAGACGGGAAACGATGATGCCGACCACTTTATCGCTCTGGCCGCGCATGGCGCGCGCCGATTTGGACGGGGTAAACCCCTGCTGACGGATCACCGCTTCCACCCGTTCGCGGGTTTGCGGGCTCACGCTGCCTTCGTTGTTCAGCACGCGTGATACGGTGGATTTGCCTACGCCGCTCAGGCGTGCGATGTCCTTGATGGTCAGCCGGTTTTGCATGGTTTACTTTTCGTTGAGGTTAAAAGGCGTAGACTGGCGGCCTACGCTGAATGCCCGTCAGCATAGCTTATTTTCCGCAACGGATCTTGACGCTATGCAGGGATTTATGTGCTGCGCTGAACGGCCGCTCTTGTCGTTCGATCTTTTCATTTACCGGAGGTTATCACCCGTATGGATCCCGATCCGACCCCGTTAGACACCCACTCGGTGATCCGGTAAAACCTGCTCGCTTTGCGCTGCTGTTTTACCGGTGAAGTAAACGGTAACCGGTAGCGCACGCCCGTCGTTCGCTCCTGCTGCTTTTAAAAAAACAGGATCTGCCCCGGCAGAGGCTTTTTGGCACATCCAAAAGCCCGGTTGGGAGCGATCCCGCGTTCACCCGCTGCCGGGAGGCAATGGGCGACGAGGTGCAAAATAATGAAACTGAAAAATATTCCCCGTCAGCTGTTGGGCATGCTCAGCCGCAATTTACCGCGCCGTTTGGTGCACCGCGATAGCCTGTTGGACAGCCTTGGCGGCAAAGCGCAAGGGTTGCCCGCCGGATTGGCACAGCAGCGGCTGGAATGCGCCGCGGCCGACGTCACCGATCTGTATCTGCGTTTTCACAGCCACCCGGAAGGCATCACTGCCCATGAGGCTGAGCGGGTGCGCGAACGCTGCGGCGAGAACGTCATCGACGATCAGCAAAAAGAAGCCTGGTGGCAGCACCTGTGGCACTGTTATCGCAACCCGTTCAACCTGCTGCTGACCGCGCTTGGCATGATCTCTTACGCGACGGAAGATCTGACTGGCGCTCTGGTGATCGCACTGATGGTGGTGATCTCCACGTTGTTGAATTTCATTCAGGAAGCGCGATCCAATCGGGCGGCGGACGCGCTGAAGGCGATGGTCAGCAACACCGCCACGGTGATCCGTAGCGACGCATTGTCCGGGAAAAGCGAACACCTTGAACTGCCGATCTCTCAACTGGTGCCGGGTGACATCATCAAACTGGCGGCAGGAGATATGATCCCGGCGGATCTGCGCGTGCTGTCGGCCAAGGATCTGTTTATCAGCCAGGCGGCGTTGACCGGCGAATCTCTGCCAGTAGAGAAAATCGCCGAGCTGCGCGAACAGGCAGAAGATCCGTTGGAGTGCCAGAACCTGTGCTTTATGGGCACCAACGTGGTCAGCGGCACCGCTCTGGCGATGGTGATCGGTACCGGCGGCGGCACCTACTTTGGCCAGTTGGCGCAGCGGGTCATCAGCCAGGATGAACAGCCGAACGCCTTCCAGACCGGCATCAGCAGGGTCAGCTGGCTGCTGATCCGTTTTATGCTGGTGATGACGCCGATCGTTTTGTTGATCAACGGCTACACCAAGGGTGACTGGTGGGAAGCGGCGCTGTTTGCGCTGTCGGTGGCGGTGGGGCTGACCCCGGAAATGCTGCCGATGATCGTCACTTCAACGCTGGCCAGAGGGGCAGTGAAACTGTCCAGGCAGAAAGTGATCGTCAAACGTCTGGATGCTATCCAAAACTTTGGCGCCATGGACGTTTTGTGCACTGATAAAACCGGCACCCTGACCCAGGATAAAATCGTGCTGGAGCGCCACACCGACGTGTTCGGTGCCGCCAGCGATCGCGTACTGCATTACGCATGGCTGAACAGCTTCTACCAGACCGGCTTGAAAAACCTGCTCGACGTGGCAGTGCTGAGCTGCGCGGAACAAAACCAACAGCCGGATGCGTTGCAGCATTACCGTAAAGTGGATGAGATCCCGTTTGATTTTGAACGGCGCCGTATGTCGGTGGTGGTGGCCAAAGACGCGCAATATCACGAACTGATCTGCAAGGGCGCGCTGGAAGAGATGCTGGCGATTTGCAGCCATGTGCGGCAGGAAGATGAGGTGATCCCGCTCAACGAAGCGCTGCTGGCGCGAATTCGGCGCATCACCGACGATCTCAACCAGCAAGGGTTGCGCGTAGTGGCGGTGGCCAACAAGATCTTGCCGGCCCAGGCCCATGAATACAGCGTGGCCGACGAGTCGGATTTGATCCTCGAGGGCTACGTGGCCTTCCTCGATCCGCCTAAAGAGAGCACGGCGCCGGCGTTGGCGGCGCTGAAAAACAGCGGTGTCACGGTGAAGATCCTTACCGGTGACAATGAGCTGGTGGCTGCCAAGGTGTGCAAAGACGTCGGGCTGGCGGCGGATCACGTATTGCGCGGCAGTGAAATCGAACAGATGAACGACGAACAGCTGGCGCAGGCTGCGGCGCGTACCACGGTGTTCGCCAAGCTGACGCCGCTGCATAAGGAACGCATCGTCAAGCTATTGCGCCAGCAGGGCCACGTGGTCGGCTTTATGGGGGACGGCATCAACGATGCGCCCGCTCTGCGTGCGGCGGATATCGGTATTTCGGTGGACTCCGCCGTGGATATCGCCAAGGAAGCGGCGGACATCATCCTGCTGGAAAAAAGCCTGATGGTGTTGGAGCAGGGGGTCATCGAGGGACGCCGTACTTTTGCCAACATGCTCAAGTACATCAAGATGACCGCCAGCTCCAATTTCGGCAACGTCTTCAGCGTGCTGATTGCCAGCGCCTTTTTGCCTTTCCTGCCGATGTTGCCGCTGCACCTGTTGATCCAGAACCTGATGTATGACATTTCACAGATCGCCATTCCGTTCGACAACGTCGACGACGATCAGATTACTCAGCCGCAACGCTGGAACTCCGGCGATATTGGACGCTTTATGGTGTTTTTCGGGCCGATCAGCTCGATCTTCGACGTGCTGACTTTCAGCCTGATGTGGTGGGTTTTCAAGGCCAATACGCCTGAAATGCAGACGCTGTTCCAGTCCGGCTGGTTCGTGGAGGGGTTGCTGTCGCAAACGCTGATTGTGCATATGATCCGCACGCGCAAAATACCGTTTATCCAGAGCCGTCCTTCATGGCCGCTGTGCATGATGACCCTGCTGGTCATCGTTACCGGCATCGGCCTGACCTTCTCGCCGTTGGCCGGATTCTTGCAGCTGCAGGCATTGCCGCTCGGCTACTTCCCGTGGCTGGTGCTGATCCTGACCGGCTATATGGTGCTGACCCAGTGCGTGAAAGGCTGGTTTGTGCGCCGTTACGGCTGGCAGTAATCGCTGCGCCCCTCTTTCGCCTGGAAGAGGGGCATCTGTGATCCAACCCGGCTTTTCACCCTTGTCGTTGGACATCTGTCCTGTGCTCAGTCTTTATTTACAGCTTAGCTGTCTTCCCCTTTGCCTTTCAAACTACCGCGTTGTTGGCTGCACGTCCTCACCCTAGTCACTTAGCAAATCTAAGCTCCCAGGGATTCAGACGCTTGCTGCCTGGCGGTAATTTGAAATTCGTTGGGGGGAGCAATTGATATTTTTTCCTCTGAGGAATTTCTGATGCACAGAACTTTGCGTTATACGCTATTGGCTTCATCGTTATTGCTTTCCCTGGGCGCGCTGGCGCAACCGGCCGGCGATCTGCCGCTGATGCCCTGGCCGCAGCAGGTTGAACTGACTCAGCCGGCGGGCAAGCTGGTGTTGGATCACCGTTTGTCGATTAGCCTGCAGGGGGACGATCTGGACGATGCGCTGCAGCGCTGGCGCCAACGTATTGAGCTGCAAACCGGCTGGACCCTGGTGCCGCAGGCCGAAAAAGCCGCGGGCGTGGTCATCAAGGTGAATATCAAAGATAAGGTGGCGGCGCAGCCGCTGCCGGGAAGCGATGAAAGCTATAAATTGACGGTGACGCCGCAGGGGGTAACGCTGGCAGCCAATACCCGTTTCGGCGCGTTGCGCGGCATGGAAACCCTGCTGCAATTGGTGCAGACCGACGGGCAGAACACCTTCCTGCCGTTGGTGAGCATTACCGACGTACCGCGTTTCCCGTGGCGCGGTGTGCTGCTGGATTCGGCACGTCATTTCCTGCCGTTGGCGGACATTCTGCGTCAGCTCGACGGCATGGCGGCGGCCAAACTCAACGTGTTCCACTGGCACCTGACCGACGATCAGGGCTGGCGCTTTGCCTCCGAGCGCTATCCTAAACTGCAGCAGCAGGCCAGCGACGGCCAGTTCTATACTCGCGAACAGATGCAACAGGTAGTGGCTTACGCTAGCGCGCGCGGTATCCGGGTAGTACCTGAAATCGATCTGCCTGGCCATGCTTCCAGTATCGCCGTGGCCTACCCGGAATTGATGAGCGCGCCGGGCCCGTATTCGATGGAGCGCAAGTGGGGTGTGCATCTGCCGACGCTGGATCCGACCCGCGATGAAGTTTATCGGTTTGTTGACGCCATCATTGGCGAACTGGCTGCGATCTTCCCCGATCCTTATTTGCATATTGGCGGTGATGAGGTTGATGCCAGCCAGTGGAAGCAATCCAAAACCATTCAGGCCTTTATGCAGCAGCACCAGTTGGCGGACACCCATGCGCTGCAGGCCTACTTCAATCAGAAGCTGGAGAAAATCCTCGAGCAGCATCAGCGCCAGATGGTGGGTTGGGATGAGATCTATCATCCGTCGCTGCCGCGCAGCATTGTCATCCAGTCCTGGCAGGGGCAGGACTCGCTCGGCGCCAGCGCACAGGACGGTTACCAGGGCATTCTGTCTACCGGTTTTTACCTCGATCAACCGCAAAGCGCGGCCTATCACTATCGCAATGAGATCCTGCCGCAGCCGCTGGGCGTCGACACCGAGGTGCAGCCGGATGAAAAGGCGCAAAGCTGGCAGTTCAGCATGCCGCGGCTGAAGGGCAGCGCGGTAGAAGGCAGTTTTACCCTGATTGAAGGCAAGCAGGGCTGGCGGGGTTTTATCGATTTCAACGGTAAATCGCGCCGTGCGCTGCACGAAATCGTCTGGCGTTCTCCGCAGCAGGTGAGCTTCCGGCTCGACAGCTGGATGGGGGATACCCGCCCGGTATTTACCCTGAGCCAGGACCAGCTCAGCGGCTATACGCTGGTGGGCAACGTGCGTTACCCGACCACTGGCAGCAAGCTGACGGCGATCCCGGTGGGCAAGATGCCGGTGGTGCCGGAGACGAAGCAGCAGGCAAATATTCTCGGCGGCGAGGCGGCACTGTGGGCGGAAAACATCAGGGCGCCGATCCTCGATCTCAAGCTCTGGCCGCGTGGGTTCGCGGTGGCGGAGCGCTTGTGGTCTGCGCAGGACGTGACCGATGAAAATAATATGTACCGCAGGCTGGCGGCAGTCGATGCCTGGTCGGTGGTGTCGGTGGGGTTGCAACAGCATGCGGAAACCGCACGCGAGTTCACCCGGTTGGCAAACAGCGTGACGATAGCACCGCTGCAAACCTTGGCCGAAGCGGTGGAGCCGGGCCAGTACTACACCCGACAGCATCTGAAATTCAAAGCCGGTAACTATCACCAGTTCGAACCGCTGAACCGTTTTGCCGACGCACTGCCGGCGGAAAGCAACGCGGTGCGCGAGATGGGCATGCAGGTTGCGGCGTTAGTGAAGGACCGCAACGATCGTGCTGCAGCGCAGGCGTTGCGCGAACGTTTACAACGCTGGCAGCTCAATACCGCACCGGTAAAAACGGTGATTGCCGGTAACCGGCTGATGCAGGATCTGGCACCGGTGGTGCAGGATGTCGGCGCGCTGTCCACGCTGGGGTTGATGCTGTTGGAGCGTTATCAACAGGGCAAACCGCTGAGCAAGGCAGAAGCGACGCAGATACAGCAGCAATTGGACGCGGCGGCGCAGATACGCGACGAAGTGGTGATTGCGGCGGTCTATCCGCTGGAAGCGCTTTTGCGCGCCAGCGCTATCGAATGAGATAAGTCAGTATATGTAGCGCTCAGCATGTGTAGGGGCTCAGCGTGTGTAGGGCTCTGCATATGTAGGGGCTCAGCATGCTAAGCCCGCAAAACCTACAGTTGCAACGGCGGCAACTGTTTGAAAATACTGACCAGCCCTTCGCCCCAGCCTTTACGGATGGCGCTAAAATGCGGGTGATCTTCGGTGATACGGTACTGCTGCGCACTGCTAAAGCTGTCGCGCGGGTAGATCATCACGTCGAGCGGCAGGCCGACCGACAGGTTGCTGCGCAGCGTCGAATCCAGAGAGATCAGCGCGCACTGCATCGCCTGTTCCAGCGGGGTGTCGTAGGTCAGTACCCGATCGATAATGGGTTTGCCGTATTTGCTTTCGCCAATCTGGAAATAGGGCGTATCGCGGGTGGCCTCGATAAAATTACCCTGCGGATAAATATGGAATAACCGCATCTCTTCACCGCTGATCTGGCCGCCGAGCAGCAGGCTGCAGCTAAAGTCGGTCGTGCTGCCGCTTTGCTGGGCTTCGCTGTCGCGTTGGATCACTTCTCGCACCGTTTCGCCCACCAGCGTGGCGGCTTCGTACATGCTCGGTGCGTTCAGCAGGTTCAGGCGTTCGGGATCTTTGCTGCGGCGCTGTAACAGGCTGATGATGCTCTGAGTGGTCGCCAGGTTGCCGGCGCTTTGCAACACCAGCATGCGTTCACCGTCCTGCTGAAACACGTGCAGTTTGCGGAAGGTGGAAATATGATCCACGCCGGCATTGGTGCGTGAATCGGAAGCAAAGACCAGCCCGGAAGACAAGCGCATGGCCACACAATAGGTCATACCACAATCCCTCAAAACGATACTGGCACGCCGCCAACCGCCAGCGTGCCGTAAACCTTGGTTTTCGGCAAGAGGCTACTGGCCGGTTGGCATCATCTGCACTTCGGCGATGGTCTGCATGTTCTCGCAGCCACCGCCGAGCCGCATCCCGCGTACCGGGCAGGCGTCGAGATAGTCGATGCCTACCGCCAGCTTAAGGTGTTGATTCGGCAGGCGGGTATTGTTGGTGACGTCAAAGCTGTGCCAGCGGTCGTCGACCCAGGCCTCGGCCCAGGCGTGGGTGGCGACGTGGGCGGAGTCTTCGCTGTAAAGATAGCCGCTGACATAGCGCGCCGGAATGTTCAGGCTGCGGCAGCAGGCCAAAAATACGTGGGTATGATCCTGACAGACGCCGGTGCCGGTTGCGAATGCCTGGGCCGCGCTGTCGGTGACGCTGGTTGACCCTGGGGTGTACGGCATTTTGAGCAGCAGCTCGCCCATCAGATTTTCCAGCCCGTCCAGCACCGCCTGCGGTTGGTAGTAGCGCAGGGCGAAGGCCTGGATCGCGCTGTCGGGTTGGGTCAGCGGGCTGTGGCGCAGGAAGACCAGCGGCGACAAATGCCCCATCACCTGATCTTCGGCACCGTCTTCAATTTCCACCACGCCGTGGGCCTGAATGCTGATGGCCTGGTGCGGGTGATCCAGCGTCAGCACGTGCAGCACGTTGCCGAAGGCATCGGTGGTGCACACGGCATCTTCCGGCAGCGTCAACTGCCATGAAATGATGCGCTGATGCTCCGAATCCTGCGGCGTCAGGCGCAGATACTGAGTGCTGCGCTGCACCTGCTGGGCATAGGTATAGTGGGTGTTGTGCTCAATGTTCAGTTTCATTGCGCCTCCAGATAAGTGTGATGGATGCTCTCCGCGATGCCGCCAATCTGGCCGAGAAACGCGTCCAGCCAGTCGTTCAACCCGACCTTATTCAGATCTTTCATGCTGCTAAAGCGCAGCTCGGCGTGCAGCGTATGCGCCAGCCGGCGCGGCTGATTGGCACTGTTGCCGCCAATTTGCTCCAGCTGTTGCACCAGATCGCCGACGCAGGCCAGCAGGGAGCGGGGGATTTCATTACGCAGGATCATCAGTTCGGCAATGGTGTCCCGACTGAGCTGCTGCTTGTAGATACTGTGGTAGGCTTCGCGTGCGCTCACTGCCCGCAACAGCGTGTCCATGCGGTAATATTCGCGCACCGGGTCGCCGTCGCTGTCCATCAGCGAGTTCTTGACCCCTAACAGACGGGCAGTGCTGTCTGCGCGCTCCAGCAGGGTGCCGAGGCGGATAAAGCACATGGCGTCGCTGCGCAGCAAAGTGCCGAACATCGCACCGCGAAACAGGTGAGAACGCTCCTTCACCCAGTCGAAAAAGCCATCCGCGCCCACCGAACCTATGCCCTGACGGCGGATCAGCTTCATTTCGATCCAGGTGGCGTTGATGCACTCCCAGACCTCGGAAGACAGGCTGCCGCGCACCGCATGGGCGTTGTTCCAGCCCATTTGCAGACAGCTGTAAATGCTGCTGTGGTTGCGGCTGTCGAGCGCAAAAAAGCTCACCAGATTGGCCATCGTCAGGTCGGGGTAGGCGGCGGCATACAGCTGCCCGGTACTGGTCAGATTGAGCGGCACCTGCAGATCCTGATCCTCGCTGTCGCGGATCGGCATCATCGACAGCTTGTTGGTGACGTCGAGCACCCGGGCGATGCTTTCCGCCCGCTCCAGATAGCGGGCCATCCAATAGAGTTCACTGGCAGTTCGGCTCAGCATGCGTCGTCCTCCAACACCCAGGTATCCTTGGTTCCCCCGCCTTGCGACGAGTTGACCACCAGTGAGCCTTGCGCCAGCGCCACGCGCGTCAGGCCGCCTGGCACCAGGCGGATTTCCGCGCCGCTGAGGGCGAACGGCCGTAAATCGATATGTCGCGGCGCCAGGCCGTCGTTGACGAAGGTCGGGCAGGTCGACAGCGCCAGCGTATTTTGCGCAATGTAGTTATGCGGCTTGGCCAGCAGCAGGCTGCGGAAGTGAGCGATTTCGTCTTTGGTCGCCGCCGGGCCGATCAGCATGCCGTAGCCGCCGGCACCGTGCACCTCCTTCACCACCATCTGTTCCAAGTTCGCCAGCACGTACGACAGTTCATTCTTGTGGCGGCATTGCCAGGTGGGCACGTTATTGAGGATCGGCTCTTCCTGCAGGTAGAAACGCACCATGTCCGGCACGTACGGATAAATTGACTTGTCGTCGGCCACGCCGGTGCCGATGGCGTTGGCCAGCACCACGTTGCCGGCGCGGTATACCGACAGCAGGCCCGGCACGCCGAGCATCGAATCCGGGCGGAACGCCAGCGGATCGAGGAAGGCGTCGTCCACCCGGCGGTAGATCACATCCACCTTGCAAGGCCCGGCGGTGGTACGCATAAAGACCGCCCCGTCCTTGACGAACAGGTCGGCGCTTTCCACCAGCTCAACCCCCATCTGCTGCGCCAGGAAGCTGTGTTCGAAGTAGGCGCTGTTGAAGCGGCCCGGCGTCAGCACCACCACGGTAGGATCGTTGATCGGCGAGCTTTCACGCAGGGTTTGCAGCAGGTGCGACGGGTAGCGCTCCACCGGCGCGATGCGTTGCTGAGCGAACAGCTCCGGGTACAGGCGCATCATCATTTTGCGGTTTTCCAGCATATAGGAAACGCCGGACGGGGTGCGCAGGTTGTCTTCCAGCACGTAATACTGGCCGTCACCGTTGCGCACCATATCCACGCCAACGATGTGCGCGTAAATATTGCGGTGCAGATCGACCCCTTGCATGCAGGGTTGATATTGATCGTTGGCCAGCACCTGTTCCGCCGGAATGATCCCGGCTTTCAGAATGTGTTGTTGATGGTAAATATCGTGCAGAAAGGCGTTAAGCGCCTGTACGCGCTGGCGAATACCGCGATCGAGCATCGCCCACTCGCTGGCGGGTATGATGCGCGGTACGCTGTCGAACGGAATCAAGCGCTCAGCGCCATGATCCTCACCATAAACGTTAAAGGTAATCCCCACCCGGTGAAACAGCAGTGCAGCCTCTTCCCTCTTGCGTTGAATGGCCTTTTGGTCAGCCTGTTGCAGCCAATGCCAGTAAGCCTCGTAGTGACCCCGGTGCTTACCCTCAGCCAGAAGCATCTCATCAAAAAACGGTGAAGCAGACAGATCGATATTTAGCATCATCACCTCGTCGACATTGCAGGCTGTATACAGAACCAGCATAAAATGTGCCAAGGTGATAAAGGGGCGAAAATGGCGCGAAAACGCCGGCTCGCGGCAGGAAATGGCCCGCTTTGGGTGCAACCCAAGCGGGCGCTGCCTTAAAACGGGGCAAAACCGCGGCGCGTGCCTCAGTAACAAAATACGGGGATTGTGTCTTCAGCGAAGGCATAAAAAGATAGGGGGGACACCGAGAAAATATATCTAACAGATTCATTTTTAAAAGCATTCAAGGGAAGGGTAATGCCACATGATTTTAATGTTCAGGCGCTGGGACGTGCCGCGTTGGCTACCGCCAATGAAATTTTTGCTGCCGCTACCTATAACATTCGGGTGCAAATGCTGACTGCTGAAGATTTGGAATGGTGCATTGTGCAGACGCGTCGGCAACCTGAAAATCTGCGTATGCCGTGGGCACTAAGCGGTGCTGTGTTGGATAATCCAGATGCTTTCAATTTTAGTTTTAAGATCCTGGATGCGGATCAAAGGCCTGCAGGGGCTTGTCATTGCCAGTTTTGCCCCGCGACAGACGAGATGCCTGCGGTGCTGAATGTTGAAATGCTGCAAAATTTCCACATCAAAGGCTCCAGCCTGGACGGGAACACTTTCCGTTTTGCACTCTATGCCACGGTGCTATTTATGGTCGCTACTCAATGCACCAGCTTACGGCTAATATCACCGATCAATGCGAGAGTTGCTGATTATTACATCAATGAGTATCGCTTTATTGATATCACCTCGGGTGAGAAGGGCATTCTCTACCGCGATGCTCAGGCATTATTCCAATGGTTTATCGACGACTCGGCCTCGGTTGAGATTGCGCATTATTTGAGCGACAATGACGACCAACAAACAGGGTTATAGGGGGGAATATGGTCATTAAAACCACGGATCGGTTTATAGCGAAAACTGACGCCTATGAACTGCAGGTATACAAAACCGAGGGGGGAAGGCTGACGGCGGTAAAAGCCTATACTTCTGAGGAGATTAACCGCCTGACCCCCGAGGAATGCCGATTAGCGCTTCACGTGAAGAAGTGGTGGCGGTTTTGAAACAGGCCTCAAAAAGTTTTAAGGCTCAATCTTCTCCGATAAGTGAGGCTGCGGGCGCAATTCGCCGAGTCAACAAATAAAAACGGCCAGCCTGGGCTGACCGTTGGGCGCGTGGTCGCGGTATTAGCGACGAACGGCGATGGCTTCGATTTCGATTTTCACGTCTTTCGGCAGACGGGCCACTTCAACGCAGGAACGGGCCGGGAACGGCGCGCTGTGCTCGGTGAAGAAAGCTTCATAAGCGGCGTTAACGGTAGCGAAGTCGTTCAGATCTTTCACGAAAACCGTGGTTTTCACGATGTCGGCCACTTTCAGGCCGGCAGCTTCAACGATCGCTTTAACGTTTTCCAGCGACTGGCGAGCCTGAGCGGCAACGTCGTCGGCAACGGCGCCGGTTTTCGGATCGACCGGGATCTGGCCGGAAGTGATGATCATGCTGCCCAGATCAACGCCCTGCACGTAAGGACCAATGGCTGCCGGGGCGAGTTCAGTGCTGATGTTACGTGACATTTTTTCTCCTGATATACCCTTCGTCTTTCAAATCGCAGCGCGGTGGGCTGCGTGGCTCTCCGTAGCGTCGGGCCCGGTATTCGGTGCCCCTACGGGGTTCCCATTATAGGCAGTCACCGGGAGAATAACAGCCTCATCTCCCGGCAGCTGGCCGAACTCAGTCCGCCTGCAAGACCACCTGATGCTCGAACTCTTTTTCGCAGTAGCGGCATTTCAGGTGTACGTCGCCGTCGCGGGATTTCACGCTAAAGCTGGAAGACACCGGTTCGCTGCGGCTGATGCAGTTGCTGTTCGGACAGGTCAGCACGCCGTCGATGTGATCCGGCAGGCTGAGGGTCAGCTTGCGTACCACTTCATAATTGTCGATGCGGTTAACCGTGGCTTTCGGCGCGTACATGGCCAGTTGGTTGGCCTGTTGCTCCGTCAGGAAGGTGTTTTCGATTTTGATCAGGTCTTTACGGCCCAGCTCGTTGGAAGGCAGGTTCAGGCCGATGGTGATGCGCTGGTCGGTGGCGGTCAGCTTGAACAGCGTCAGCAGCTTAAACCCGATCTGTGCCGGAATATGGTCAATCACCGTGCCGCACTTGATCGCTTCAACCTGCAGTTTGTTATCGTGAGTCATGACGGTTCCCCCTTAAAGAGCCAAATCTGCGTTTAAAACCAGCGCCAGCAGCGCCTGACGGGCGAAAATGCCGTTACCCGCCTGCTGGAAATAGTAGGCGTACGGCGTTTTGTCCACGTCGGTAGTGATTTCGTCAATGCGCGGCAGCGGATGCAGCACCTTGAGGTTGGCGCGTGCGCCGGCCAGATCCGCTGCGCGCAGAACGAACTGCGCCTTCACGTTGGCGTATTCGGAAGGATCCAGACGCTCTTTCTGCACCCGGGTCATGTAGAGAATATCCAGCTCGGGGACCACTTCTTCAATGCTGCTGTGCAGACTGAACTCGATGCCTTTCTCTTCCAGCATTTGCAGGATATAGGTCGGCATTGCCAGCGCGTCCGGCGCGATGAAGAAGAAGCGATTGCCTTCAAACTTGGCCAGCGCCTGCGCCAGTGAGTGCACGGTGCGGCCGTATTTCAGGTCGCCGACCATGGCGATATTGATGTTGTTCAGGCGGCCCTGGGTTTCCTGAATGGTGAACAGGTCGAGCAGCGTCTGGGTTGGGTGCTGGTTGGCGCCGTCACCGGCGTTGAGTACCGGGATGCCGCCGGAGAATTCGGTCGCCAGGCGCGCCGCGCCTTCCTGCGGATGACGCATGACGATGGCGTCGACGTAGGTGCCAATCACCGAGATGGTGTCGGCCAGCGTTTCGCCTTTCTTGCCGAGCGAGGTGTTGCTGCCGTCGGCAAAACCCACTACCGAAGCGCCCAGACGGTGCATCGAGGTTTCAAACGACAGGCGGGTACGGGTCGAGGCTTCAAAGAAGCAACTGGCGATCACCTTGTGTTTTAGCAGCTCGGGTTGCGGATTGGCTTTCAGGCTGGCGGCGGTGCGCAGCACCAGCTCCAGATCCTCGCGGCTGAGATCGTTAATAGAGATGATATGTTTGTGATACAGCGGGTTGGCCATTTTTCACTCTCCTCGACTCGTGCCCGTGGCGCGGGGCTTTGAACAGATTTTTCAGGCAAAAAAAAGCCCCTCAACGAGGGGCTTGAAACGATCGGTTTAGCAACAGGAGAAACAACGGCAGTTGGCTGCCGATTGGCAGTCGGTTTTGTCGGTTGTGGCTAACAAAACAAACGTCGTTTTTCATGCTTTCTCCTGGCAAATTGTCGCGCATTATACTCGCGCCTTTGTCCACTGCAAGCGCTAAAACGCCGATTTTTGTCATTTCGCAATCGATTGGCTGGTGGCCTTTAGCCGCATGGCAGAAAATTTACCTTCAGTGGGCTCGGCGCAGCAAAATCACCAGAACGAAAACACCGCCCAGCCCGGCGGTAATGATCCCGATGGGCAGCTCTTGGGGGGCGGTGATGACGCGGCTCAGCAGATCGCCGGCAGAGAGCAATATGGCCCCTAACACTCCGACCAACGGCAGCAGACGCCGGTGACGTACGCCGGTAAAAGGGCGCGCCAGATGGGGAACCATTAAGCCGACAAATCCTATCACCCCGGTCAATGCCACCAGTAATGCCGTCGCCAGCGAACAGCAAAGAAACACTTCCGTGCGCAAACGGCGGGTGTTGATGCCCAGCGTGCCGGCGGTCTGTTCGCCCGCCAGTAAGCCGTCCAGCGATCGCCAGCGCAAGGCAATCAATACCACCAGCAACAGCAGCGCTATCAAGGCAAAAATCACATTATCCCAGCGGGCCAGCCCCAGCCCGCCCAGCGTCCAGAACAGTACGCTGCTGGCGGTACGCTGATCGCCGGAAAAAACCAGATAGTTGGTGAAGGCCCCGAATAAAAAAGAGACCGCCAGCCCGCAGATAATCAGCTTTTCGGTGCCTTTTTGCGATTGAGTCATAAAAATAACCAGCACCACGGCAGCAGAGAGCATGCCACCGGCAAAGGAAGACACCGGTAACGTCCAGGCCCCGAGGCTATCACCGAGACGGGTCATCACCAGCACCACGCCGGCGGAGGCGCCAGAGGAGAGGCCAAACAGAAAGGGATCGGCCAAATCGTTGCGGGTTGTGGTTTGCAACAGTGCGCCGACCAACGCCAGGCCAGCCCCCGCCAGCAGCCCAAGCAAGGTGCGTGGCAAACGCAGTTCCAGCACGATGCTTTTGATCATGGGGGGTACATCACCCGGGCCGATGCCCAGCGCGCTTAACACCTGGGCAAGAGAGAGCGACACGCTGCCTTGGGCGACATTGGCGAAGATTAACCCTGCCAATAACAGCGGGGCGAGGGTCCAGGCCAGCCTGAAACGTATTTTTTCCGACATCAGCTAACAGCGGCAGGATAAAGGGCCTGAGCCAGTTTGTGGATCGCCTCAATATTGACCGGCCCCGGTGTTAACGCCTGGTATTTCAATTTCAAATAGCGGTGATGGACCACTGCCGGGGTTTGCTTCATCAGGGGGTGTTGTTCAAGGAAAAGCTGCCGCGCATCGATGCTGTCGGTGGGCTCAGCCTGATAGTCCACCAGAATGATAAATTCAGGCTCTGTCGCCGCCACGCTTTCCCAATTGGTGTTCACCCAGCTGGTGTTCAGGGTATCCATCACGTTTGTTGCCCCAGCGGCTTCAATAATCGCCGTCGGCATGGCGTAGGCCCCGCTGGTGTAGGGCTTTTCTTCGCCGGAATCATAAAGGAACACCCTGACGGGTTTCTGCGTCGCAATTTTGCGATGGATATCTGCCACCTGCCGTTGCCAGCCTGCGACCAGCTTTTCCGCCTGTTCCTGTTTACCAAAGACTTTGCCGAGCCTGATCATATCGTCGTAGAGCAAATCCATACTGGCCCGCGGCCGATGGTTGTCGACGTGGATGCAGCTTTCACTCAGCACCAGCGTTTTGATATTGAATTTTGCCAGCGCTTGCGGGGTCACTTCCCCACGAAGACCATAATTCCAGCCGGCGAAGAACAGGTCTGGACTGGCAGCGAGAAGGTTTTCGATCGTCGGGTATTTGGCGGCCAGTTCAGGAATGGTTCCCTGCTGCTGCGTGAATTCAGGGATGTTTTTGTACCAGCCGGAGATCCCTGTCACGCCGACGATAGAAGGCTGGAGCTGCAGGGCAAAGGCCATTTGCGACATATTGATATCTTGAATAATGGCACGCTGTGGCGGGCGTTCAAAGGTCAGGGGCTGGCCGCAGTTGTCCACCGTAACCGGGAAACCAGAGGCCCCGGCGCTTGCCGCGGTGAATGCCAGTAACGCGGCGAGGGTTAACTTTTTCACATCGACTCCAGATTCATTGCACCGAAAGGCTATTGATTGGGCATTACCGTCGGTTGTCTGGCCTGGCGTCAGTGGGGCGGAGGAAGGTCATCCCACTCGGGTAACCCCGTGGGCAAAACGGCAAAACCGAAGTCAATAACCCGGTTTATTGGAAACGGGGGCAACATACCTGAATAATTCGTATGACAAATATAGTTAGATCAAACAATTGTCGGTTGTGGCGAATATCGCGGGGATTATGTCGGTAAAGCCTCGAAGAAACGCACAGCTTCGCCGCTTTCCGGATGACGAACCTGCAGCGTTCTCATGCCAAACACCTGTTGCAGGTGCGTCGATTCCAGCACCGTTTCAGGGCGGCCATAACAAAGGATTTTCCCTTTATTGATGATCATCACCTTATCGGAAAAGGGTTGCACCAGCTCGAGATCGTGCAGCACTTTTATCGTGGCTATCTTTTTTTCATGGATCAGCGACAGCAGTTGATGTCGGGCCAGAGGATCGAGGTGGTTAGTGGGTTCATCAAGCAATAACAGCACCGGCTGCTGCGCCAATGCTCTGGCGAACCCGGCGCGCTGGCGTTCACCGCCTGAAAGCTTGCCCAACGGGTTATGTTGCAGGTGGCCGATACCCACCTCCTCCATCGCTTTTGCAACTATCAGCGCGTGTTGAGATGGCGAATGATCGGCCAGCCAGGGCAGTCGTCCCAGTGCCACATACTCGCTAACCTTAAGCCGTAAATCCGCATCATCGTGCTGGCTCAGCAAGGCGATAGCGCGGGCGCGTTGCTGGGGTTTTAAGCTGGCTAGGGGCTTTCCCTGAAAGAGAATTTCGCCTTCGGTCGGCTTGAGCTCACAGGTCAGTAGCCGCAATAGCGTGGATTTCCCACTGCCGTTCGGGCCGATAATGGTAACGGATTCACCGGGTTGAATACTGAAGCTGGCCCGATCAATTCGCGGGGCTTTCCCTGGGGTCGTCAGGGAAAGATTCTGCACCGACAGCAGGCTGTCGGTGGGCAGGCTGGTCATGAAATATCCTTTTCCGAGCTCAGAAAAATGTCTCAATGGTTTCTATAACGTTGTAATTATCATCAATCACCAACAGCGTCTTCCATTTATCGAAGGTCAGGCAGGGGTGAGAGGTGGCAAACACCAGTATATCTCCAACCTGCACCGGGAAGTCTGCCGGGCAGCTTAACATGGCGTGCTGGTCCATAATCCCCTGGGTGGTTAACTGCTGCACGCCGCTGTCTTGCCGAACCCCGTTGCGGTAATGGGCGATCGGCTGCGGTAATCCGGCGTCGAAAGCCGCGTCTCGCTTGCCAAAATTGACGATAACCCGGCCCGGCTCCGGCACCGACTGTACCAGCGCTATCAATTCCAATGCCGAGGTTAGCTCCCCCGCCAGATCGCAGGCGTAGCTATCGCGGGCCAGCACCGCATTTTGCGCGTCCTGATAAATTCCCCGATCGTGGGTGATGTAACAGCCGGGGCGGATCACCCGACGGCAGTTTTCCGGCAGCGACTCTTCACCCCAAACGCGGCAAACCACGTCATACCAGGAAGAGCCCGCACCGGTGAGGATTGCTTCTTCACCGCTGAGCAGACGTTGCCGGTGCAGTTCACGCAGCAAGCCGGCGGCGTCACGCAGGAACCGTTCGATTTTACTCTGGGCGTCGTCGCCGTGCATCACGCCTTCATATAGCTCGATACCCTGCAAGCGCAGCCCTGGCAGCCCGGCGATATCCTGCGCCAGTTGCTCGGCTTGTGCCACGCTACGGCAGCCGCAGCGGCCACCGGGCACGCCCAGCTCTAACAGGACATCCAGAGTTTGCCCATGCTGGCTGAAAAACGCCGAGAGGGATTGTGCATTGCTCAGGCTGTCGATGCAGCAAAGGAAAAGGGTGGAGGGATGTTGCGCTTTCAATTCGGCCACGAGTCGCATATTGGCCTTGCCGACCAGTTGGTTGGCCATCAGTACCCGGGGTACGCCCGCCTCCATTGCCACCTTCGCCTGCCAGGCGGAACCGACGCCCACCGCCCAGGCGCCCTGGGCTACCTGACGCTGGAAGATCCAGGGGGTCATGGTGGTTTTACCGTGCGGGGCCAGCGAGACGCCGCGTGCATCGGCATAGTTTTGCATCCAGGCGATATTGTTTTCCAGGCTGCTGAGCTTGATCACCGCGGCCGGCAGGCAGACATCTTCGTTAAGCAGGTTTGCCGGCGCAGACGGGTCACTGCGCAGCACGGCGGCCTTATGGGTAACGGTGAAATCTTTTTGGTATTTCATAACATTATCCTTTGGGTGCTCTATCTTTTTTAAATTGGGGTATCTTGATTTATTTATTTGATTTTAATTGGATTTAAATATTATTTTTTGATTTTAGGGTACAAAGTATCATTTTTAACGCTGATTTTTGTGTAGTCTTCCACTGTTTTCTTGCATTGTAAATGACAAAATTTAATCACTATGGGGTGAGGCGATGGGTGTGGATATCGACATTATCTCGCGCATTACAGAGCTTTTTATTGAGCTGAGCAGCGCCGAAAAACGTATCGCGCAATTCATTCTGGACGAGGCGGACGCGGTGACCGCTTTGCCGATTGCCGAGCTGGCCCGGCAGGCCAACGTCAGCCAGGCCTCGATCACGCGCTTCGCCAAAACGCTGGGCTGCCGTGACGTGCGTGACCTTAAGGTCAAGCTGGCGCAGTCGTTGGCGGTGGGGCAACGGTTTATCCATGAAGAACCGGACCTGGAAGGGATCCAGGGGATTTACGAAACCATCATCAATGTCCTGACGATTAACCGCCGGACGATCGACGAGCCGGCGCTGGCCAAAGCGGTGGAGTGGCTCAGCGACGCGCGGCAAATTCTGGCCATTGGCATGGGCGGCGGCTCGACCATTTGTGCCGCTGAGGTACAGCACCGCCTGTTTCGGCTCGGGCTGCCGGTGACCGCGCAAAGCGACGGCTTGCTGGTGCGCATGATGGCGGCGGCGGTGGCCAGGCAGGATGTGGTGGTGGCGCTGTCGCTGGGCGGCTACACGCAGGAAGTGGTGGAAAGCGCGGCGATTGCTCGCCAATACGGGGCCAAAGTAGTGGCCATCACGCCGGCAGGAACGCCGCTGGCGGCGCAGGCCGACGTGCTGTTGGCGCTGGTGGTGCGGGAAAATGATTACATCTATAAACCCAGTACTTCGCGCTACGCCATGTTGGCGATGGTCGACGTGCTGGCGACGGCGCTGGCCATGGCGAATAAACGCCAGTCCCGGGACCGTCTGCGCCGCATCAAGCTGGCGCTGGACAGTCACCGTGGAGGAGAAGATCGGCAGCCGCTGGGGGACTGAGTCGCTGCCCCAAGACACTAACCTGAGGATGATGATTCATGCGGTATCAGTATCTGATTAAAAATGTCACGGTGATCGACGGCAGCGGCGGGCCGCAATACCGTGCCGATGTGGCGGTGAAAGACGATCGGATTGCGGCGATCGCACCCGCCATAGAGGCTGAAGCCGAGGTGGTGATCGACGGCCGGGGGCGGGTGCTGTCGCCGGGGTTTATCGACGTACATACTCACGACGACACCAACGTGATCCGCATGCCCGAGATGCTGCCGAAGATATCCCAGGGGGTGACAACGGTGATTGTCGGCAACTGTGGCATCAGCGCTGCCGGGGCGGTAATCAAAACCAGCGTGCCCGATCCGATGAACCTGCTGGGAGAAAAAGCGCATTTCGTTTACCCCACGATTGCCGATTATCGTCAGCAGGTCGAGGCTGCGACGCCGGCGGTGAATGTGGCGACGCTGATCGGGCACACCACGCTGCGCAGTAACCAGATGGACGACCTGTTTCGCCCGGCTAATGCCGAGGAAATCTGCGCCATGCGTGAGCAACTGCGTGCCGCGTTGCAACAGGGCGCTTTGGGTCTGAGTACCGGCCTGGCGTATGCCTCGGCGTTCTCTGCCCCCACGCAAGAGGTGATGGCATTGGCGGAAGAGCTGGCGGGTGAGCAGGGGATTTACATCACTCACCTGCGTTCTGAATTTGAGCCCATACTCGAGGCAATGGAGGAGGCATTCCACATTGGCCGCCATGGCAGGGTGCCGGTGGTGATTTCGCACCACAAATGCGCCGGGGCGAAAAACTGGGGCCGCACGCAGGAAACACTCAAGCTGTTCGACAGGGTGCGCCAGACGCAGGACGTGTCCTGCGACTGTTACCCTTATTCCGCCAGTTCATCGACGCTGGATTTAAAACAGATCACCGATGAGTTCGATATCGTCATCACCTGGTCCGAACCGCACCCGGAAATGGCGGGGCAATCCTTGCGGGACATCGCCGGGGCCTGGTCAATGAGCCTGCATGAGGCCGGCAAACGGCTGATGCCGGCGGGGGCGATTTATTACAACATGGACGAGCAGGATGTGCGCCGGGTATTGCGCTATCCGCTGACCATGGTGGGATCGGATGGCTTGCCGAACGATCCGATGCCGCACCCGCGCCTGTGGGGCGCTTTTCCCCGCGTGCTGGGCCACTACAGCCGCGATGAAGGTTTGTTCCCGCTCACGGTGGCGGTGCACAAAATGAGCGGTATGTCGGCGGCGCGTTATCAGCTGCCGCAGCGTGGGCTGATCAAAACAGGGTACTACGCCGATCTGGTATTGTTTGACGCATTGAAAGTGAAAGACAGCGCGACGTTCAGCCAACCGCAGCAACCCGCCGCAGGGATCGATGCGGTGTGGGTGAACGGCGTACTGAGTTATCAACATCAGGCCGTGACCGGCCTGCGCGCCGGGCGGTTTTTGTGCCGTCAGGGCAACACAATCGACAGGAGCAAGGCATGACGATCAAAAGATACGGCATTGACGGCGGAACCGGAACCGGTGGACAGCATCTGCCCTTTTCCCGCGCGGTAGAAGCCGGTGGCTGGTTGTACATTTCCGGCCAAACGCCGATGAAAGATGGTGAAGTGGTGGAGGGGGGAATTATCGATCAGTCTCGCCTGGCGATCCAAAACTGCCTGGATATTATGGCGGAAGCGGGATATGGCCTGGAAGACGTGGTGCACGTTAAGGTCATTCTGACTGATGCGCGTTACTTCCAGTCATTCAATAAAGTCTTTCGCGAGTTCTTTGCCGCTCACCCCCCGGCACGGATTTGCGCGGTCGCCGATCTGGTGGTGGATTGCAAGGTTGAAGTGGATATCACCTGCTATAACGCCGCACGTATTCCCCGCTAGAGCGCTTGCCGATTAAAGGGGGGGGAAGCCACCCTCAGACCGCAGACAAACCCGCATAAGGGTTAAACCGGTAGGGGTCGAACATGTCGACCCGATTTAACCGATTGATTATGCGATAGGGCGCAGCATGCAGCGCCCTTACTACGAAACTTTGGAGCACTTTGCCAGTGGCCTTAGGGGAAAAATCTCCCTTAATCATCATTTCACCAGGCGGTGGAGCTCCGTGGCGCGAGTCGGTTATTTGCTGACGCGATCGTAGTAGACCATGTCGGCGTTCAGACCCTGCTGATAGCCTTTGACGTTATCGCGCAGCACCACTTCGGTTTTCGCCTGATCGATAAAGACATACGGCGAACTGCGTTGCAGTTCTTGCTGCATGGCAGTGTACAGCGCGCTGCGCTTGGTGGGATCGGCTTCGGCCACCGCCGCCAGCGTTTGCTGGTTCAACTGTGGGATCTGCCAGCCGTTGAGGCCTGCGACCGTGCTGGTCTTGCCGTCGTTATAGGCGAAGGCGCTGGCGTTGGAGTGGGCGTCGAAATAGTCCGGGATCCACAGGCGGATCGCCGCCTGATGCTGTCGGGCGCGTACCCGCGAATAAACCTGGCTGCCGGCGGCCGGCAACAGTTCCACCTTCACGCCGCCTTCGGCAAAGCTGGCCTGCAACGCCTGAGCAATAGTAATAAACGGCGGTTTGTTCTCGACGTCCAGCGTCAGCGAGGCATTGGTGATACCGGCCTTGGCCAGAATGGCCTTGGCTTTGGCCGGATCGAAACTGAACGGATTGTCTTTCAGCGCGCCCGGCAAGCCGACCGGCAGGAAGCTCTGGTGCACAAAATACTGGCCCTTCAGCAGGTCTTTAGTGATGCCCTGATAGTCGATCAGATAGCGCGCCGCTTCCCAGAACGCCGGGTTTTTCAACAGCGGATTGGCAGTATTGCCGGTGTTGAACACCAGGTAATTCTGCTCGGCAGAGGGGATTTCCAGCACCTTCACGCCCGGCTGATTTTTCAGCGCCACGGTTTGGTCCGGGCCCAGTTCGCGCGCCACATCAGCGTCACCTTGCTGGATCAACAGGCGGCGAGTGGCGGAGTCCGGCACGCTTTTAATGATGATGCTTTTCAGCAGTGGCTTGCTGCCCGGCGACGTCGGGTTGGCGTCCAGCACAATCGCCTGATGCGGTTGATAGACGCGCATTTTAAATGGCCCGCTGCCGGCGGAGTGCATTTTCAGCCAGGCATTGCCGTAGTCGCCGTCTTTGGCGTTAGGCTGCACCGCCTTGCTGTCGACGATCGAGGCGATCGGCGTGGAGAGAATATTCAGCGCCACCGCAGGACTGACGTTCGCCGTCCAGCTCAGTTGCAGGCTGTGGTCGTCGATTTTTTTCAGCTGTGCGTCGATGTTGTCCGGCTGCCAGCCGAGAACGTTGAGGATAAACGCCGGTGACTTGTTCATCTTCACCGCGCGGCTAAAGGAAAAGATCACGTCATCGGCAGTCAGCGGGTTGCCGGAGGCGAAGGTCGCCTGCGGACGCAGTTTGATGGTCAGGGTTTTGGCCGCGGCGTTGCCCTGCCAGCTTTCCGCCAGCACCGGTTCCACTTTCGCCGGATCGTCGCGATCCGCCTGCACCAGCCGCTGATACAGGCTTGGGACGGTCTGGATACTCGACAGCTCGTTGGCTTCCGCCGGATCCAGGCTGACGATATCGTCGAGCGATTGCACGACCACCAGCGTATTGGGCGGGGTGGCGGCCAGCGCGGAGGAGGACAGGGCGGCAAGCATTAATAGCGGCAGGACTTTGGCTTTCATCGATGTTTTCCCTTGAATGTACGGCAAGAAATTATTGTTATCGTTTGTTTTCACGGCGTTTTCGCCGCCAGAATGCCACGGTAGAGTCTTTGTCGGCGGCTGACAAAGGCCAATCGGCTATTTGATATGCTTAAAATATATTAGACGGAAAAGGCGGGAGGGGGACGCAGCGTGCTGGATCACTGCGCCCCGGCAATGCAGATTAAAACGTTTCGCTCAGGGTGGCGACCATCACCGCCTTGATGGTGTGCAGGCGGTTCTCGGCCTGATCGAACACCACGCTGTGTGCAGATTCGAACACCTCATCGGTGACTTCCATGCCGCCGTGCAGCCCGTATTGTTCGGCCATTTGCTTACCGAGCGTGGTCTGGTCGTCGTGAAACGCCGGCAGGCAGTGCAGGAATTTGACGTTCGGGTTACCGGTCAGTTTCACCATCGCCATATTGACCTGATAAGGCTTCAGCAGCGCGATACGCTCCTGCCAGGTTTCTTTCGGCTCGCCCATCGATACCCACACGTCGGTATACAGAAAGTCCGCGTCCTTCACCCCTTCGGCAATGTCTTCGGTCAGGGTGATCTTGGCGCCGGTCTGTTTTGCCAATGCCTGGCACTCTGCCACCAGCTCCGGCTGTGGCCAGCAGGCCTTCGGCGCCACCAGTCGCAGGTCCATGCCTGCCAAGGCGGCAGCTTCCAGCAGGGTGTTGCCCATGTTGTTGCGGGTGTCGCCAAGGTAGGCGAGCTTCACCTCGCTCAGCGGCTTGCCCGGTAGGTGCTCCTGTACGGTCAGCAGATCCGCCAGCAACTGGGTCGGGTGGAACTCGTTGGTCAACCCGTTCCACACCGGTACGCCGGCATGGTTGGCCAGGGTTTCCACCAGCGCCTGACCATAACCGCGGTATTGAATACCGTCATACATCCGGCCCAGCACCCGGGCGGTGTCTTTCATCGACTCTTTATGGCCGATCTGGCTGCCGCTTGGGCCCAGATAGGTGACCTGAGCACCCTGATCGAAAGCGGCAACTTCGAAAGAGCATCGGGTACGGGTCGAGTCTTTTTCGAAGATGAGCGCAATGTTTTTGCCCTGCAGGTGGCGTTTTTCCTGGCCTTTCCGCTTGGCCTGCTTTAACTCGGCCGAAAGCTGCAGCAGCGCCTGAAGCTCCGCCGGGGTGAAATCCATTAACCTTAGGAAGTGACGTTTGTAGAACGGTTTTATGCTACTCATTGCCGTGTATCCTGATTGTTGTTATTGAATTAAAATTCACTTTATATGTATGAATATTCAATTTCAACCCCGTGGGAGAAATCTTTCACGTTTATCGTGGAAGCAATGCCGACGGTGTGTGAAAATAGAAGGAATACAGGCCATTTGACTTGAGGATATAGGCATGGCAAACCGCGAACAGCTAGAAGAACAACGTGAAGAGACCCGCCTGATCATCGAAGAACTGCTGGAAGACGGCAGCGATCCGGAAGCGCTCTACACTATCGAACACCACCTTTCTGCTGAGAAGTTTGAAGTGCTGGAGCAGGCCGCCGTTGAAGCCTTCAAGTTGGGCTACGAAGTGACCGACGCCGAAGAGCTGGAAGTGGAAGACGGTACCCTGGTGATGTGCTGTGACGTGATCAGCGAAATCGGTCTCAACGCCGAGTTGATCGACACTCAGGTAGAGCAGCTGGTGGCGTTGGCGGCACGTTGCGGCGTCAACTACGACGGTTGGGGCACCTACTTTGAAGATCCGAACGGCGAAGAAGGTGACGACGACGAAGAAGAAGGTGACTTCATCGACGAAGACGACGACGGTAAACGCCATTAATTAATCTTGTGGGCCGGCGCTCGCCGGCCCCGCCTATCCCGCCGTTTTTCAAGCCGCAGCGCTAGCTGTAACTTGAAATGCACAGGGCAGTTGAAGCAGATGAAATACCAATCCCTGTTAGCCCCCATTTTAAACTTCCTGCATTGCGAAACCCCAGACGCCTGGATCGACGCCGCCCGTCGTCCGGAAAACCTGCCGCTGTTGCTGACCGACCATATGGTGTGCGAGCTGAAAGCGGCGCAAACCGGCATGTGGCTAATCCGCCGTTACGTGGCAGACAAGGAGAGCGGTGATGCCTTGTTGGCGCTGCTAAGGCCTTATGAAGCGTTTCTGCATGAAGCGCAGGGCGTGCCGGAAGCCTTGTTCCAGCAAAACAATTTCACCCGCAAGATCTTGCCTAAGAACGGCTCGGCCTACGGCCAGGATCTGGCGGACAAGATGGTGTTGCTGATCAAAGAAGAGCTGCATCATTTCTCGCAGGTGCTGGAGATCATGCTGGCGCGGCAGATCCCGTATAAAAAGATCACCGCCAGCCGCTATGCCAAAGGCATGATCCGCGAGATCCGCACCCACGATCCGGCCACGCTGATTGATAAGCTGATTTGCGGTGCCTATATCGAAGCCCGCTCCTGCGAGCGTTTTGCCCGGTTGGCACCGTATCTGGACGACGAGTTAAACCGTTTCTACGTTTCGCTGCTGCGCTCCGAAGCGCGCCACTATCAGGATTACCTGCAGCTTGCCGAACAGATAGCCGGTGGCGACATCAGTGAGCGGGTGGCCCATTTCGGCCGCATTGAAGCAGAGCTTATCCAAACGCCGGACAGCGAGTTCCGCTTCCACAGCGGCGTGCCCGCCTTCGCCTGATAGCCGGGCGCCCGCGCAACTCAGTTACGCCGATGCGCCCAGCAGCAAATCCACCGCTTTTTCCGCCAGCATAATGGTCGGCGCATTGGTATTGCCGCTGGTGACCTGCGGCATCACCGAGCAGTCGATCACCCGCAGTCGCTCAAAACCGTGCACCCGCAGTTGCAGATCTGTCACCGAGTCCTGCGGCGATTGGCCCATGCGGCAACTGCCTACCGGGTGATACACCGTCTTGCAGAAGTTGCGCACAAACTCCTCCAACTGGGCGTCATCGTTCAACCACACCGGCTGCGGCATCAGCAGATCTTTGATCAGCGGCTTGAGGGCCGCGGTTTGCAGGAAGCGCAGGCCGAATTTCACCGCGCGCACGCTGCCGGCCAGATCCTCCGGATGGCCGAGGTAATTGGCGTGCAGCTTCACCGGATCGCGCGGATCGCGGCTGCGCAGCAGGACTTCCCCTCGCGCCTTGGGCTGCAGATAACCGACCTTGAGCGTGAAACCGTGGATATTGGGCAGCGGTTCGCCGGGCACGTCGTCCCAGCTGTCGAGCATCGGCAGGAAGTGGATTTGCACGTCGGGCCGGCCGTCACCCTGGCTGTCGGTGAAGGCGGCGCCTTCCAGTACGTTGGAGCTCAGCACGCCGCTGCGAAACGCCAGCCATTCGGTGCCGTGGCGTAGCGCCTGCAGCCCGCGATCGGCACCGTAGAGGCTGATCGGTTGCCGGGTGCTGACGTTGATCGACATATGCAGGTGATCGTGGAAGTTCTTGCCCACCGGCAGATCGGCGAGCGGGGTTATGCCCAACTGTTGCAGATGTTCGCGTGGCCCAATGCCTGACAGCATCAGGATCTTCGGCGATCCTACCGCGCCGGCGCTGAGGATCACTTCCTTTGCCGCATGCGCGGTGACTTCTGTACCGCCGTTTTGGCTATACACCACGCCGGTGGCGACGTTGTTGTCCAATACCACTCGGTGCACCAGCGCATTCAGTTTCACCACCAGACGTTGGTCGTTGCGCACCGCTTTCAGGTAGGTGCGTGCAGTGCTGGCGCGCTCGCCGTTATGGGTGGTGGTCTGGTAGAAGCCGACGCCGTGCTGGCTGTCGCCGTTGAAATCGTTGCGGTAGGGCAGGTCCAGCTCCTGGCCGGCGCGGATAAACGCCATGCTGAGCGGGTGTCGGTAGCGGTTCTCGCTGACCGGCAGCAGGCCCTCACCGCCGTGATAAGCGTCGGACAGGCTCTCGTTGGCCTCGGCACGTTTGAAATAGGGCAGCACGTCCTGATACCCCCAGCCGACGCAGCCGTAACGTTCGGCCCACTCGTCGTAATCCTGCCGCTGGCCACGAATATAGATCATGCCGTTGACCGAGCTGCTGCCGCCCAACACCTTGCCCTGGGCGATCTGCATGCGGCGGTTGTTGGCGTGCGGCTCGGGTTCGGTTTCGTAGGGCCAGCTTTTTTTGGCGATGATTTTCGCCACGCCGGCCGGCATCTTGATGAATAAATTATTGTCGTCGCCACCGGCTTCCAGCAGTAACACCCGCGCCTGAGTGCGGCGGATCAACTGCGCTGCCAGTACGCAGCCGGCGGAACCTGCGCCGACAATGATGTAATCAAAAGCGTTTTCCGACATGACTGCTCCCTGTGCGATTACGGCATGAGCCTGTCATGGCAGAGTATCGCAAGCGGGCGGTAGGTCAATTTTAAATCGTTAATTTGTTAATGAATATCACATAAATTGTTTTTAATTTTTATCAACTAATTGATTTTAATATATAAAAAATAAAATGTTCATATTAATATTTTTTGTGGTTTGCGCGACCGTGACGATACCGGGGCGAAAAATACGCGGTGATAAATATCCGGCGCATTGTTTCTAAACGGAATATTAAATATGAGATTTATCCGAGCGGGAAAGAGGATGTCAGCACAAAAATGCTGCTATATGATGAGCCACTCTGTGGTTGGATAAGATATTAAGAAATATGGACATTTCGATTAATAAATCTAATTATTTAAAAGGGATTGCCATCATATTGATGCTGATCCATCACCTGTTTGCCTACCCGATCCGAATTAGCCCGGATATCCCGGTCTATCATATTGTTAACAGCGTTGATCTTGAAATGTATCTTGGTCTGTTCGGCAAGATTTGCGTTTCGATGTTTCTGTTTCTGTCCGGTTACGGGTTTGCGCTGAAAAAAGAAGTGTCGTTTCACTATATCTGGGGAAAGCTGAAGAATTTATATATCAGCTATTGGATAGTGTTATTTATCTTTGTCCCTATCGGCATTTTCTTCTTTCCCGGAGAAAGATATAGCCTTTCCCTGCCGCTGTTTCTCGAAAACCTGATTGGCATTAAATCCACGTATAACAGCGAGTGGTGGTTCTTCAAACTCTATGTGCTGTACGTGCTTTCTCTGCCGCTGTTATCACGGCTGAATATCTACCCTTTACTGGGGCTGCTGGTTCTGGCGGCGCTGTGCGGCAGAGGGCTACAGTATTTCGCCTGGGCGCCTGAAATCGTGATCGAATATTGCACCTGGCTGCTGCCTTTCGGCTTTGGCATGGTGTTTGGCCGCAGCAAGCAAATGCTGGCGGACTTCTGGCTGTCGAAGCTGATTGTTACCCTGAGCCGCACCCATCCGCTGATCTTGCTGATGGTGACGGTGGCGGTGTTTATCGTCGCCCATAATCCGGGGCTGCTGCTGGTGACGCCGCTGTTTATCATCGCGATGATGAAAACCGCAGACGGGCTGGGCAGCACGGTGAATCGGGTGGTGGGCGAGCTGGGCAAGCATTCGATGTACATGTGGCTGACCCACAGCTTCTACTGCTATTACTTTACCCAAAAGCTGATTTTTGCGCCGCGCTATACGCCGCTGATCCTGCTGCTGCTGATTGTGGTGTCCTACCTGACCAGCCTGGTGCTGAGCCGGATTGAGCTGGCGATCAAGGGCAGGGTAACGGCGTAGGGAGGCTGAATACTGCGCCCGTGATGACCGCGGGCGCAGCAGCAAGATTAAAGCGTTTTCAGCATGGTGACTTCGCAGTCGACGTGGCCAGTGGTGCCCATGGCGTGGTCGATATGTTCGAAGCCCAGATGCTCGTACAGGCCGATGGCCTGCGTCAGGCTGGCGGTGGTTTCCAAATAACAACAGCGGAAGCCCTGTTGACGGGCAAACTCCAGTGCCTGCAGCGCCAGGCGTTTTGCCAGGCCCTGGCCGCGTAAAACCGGCAGGAAATACATTTTCTGTAATTCGCAAATATCGTCGTCACCGCCCTGCAGCGGGGCCACGCCGCCACCGCCGGCAATCCGGCCATCGACTTCTATCACCCAATAAGCGCTGCGGGGCAGGCTGTAGAGCTGATACAAGACGTCCAGATTGGGGTCGGAAACGGTATAGCCTTTGTCCGCCGTCAGGCCGTGCTCGGCAGAGACTTCGCGAATGACATTAGCAATAGCGGCGTTGTCGTCAGCCGTTATTGGGCGCACCAGAAGACGTACTGGGGTTGCTGTTGTCATAGTTACACTCGCCATAAAAAGAACCCGAAGGGTTCCGGAATATCGTTTTTTGTGCAGACAAAAACGCGCCGGGTTTATATCCCGGCGGCGTCCATGCAGCAATATCTTGTAATAACATCTAAAGCGGGCCGGATGCAACGGCGATAAAAAAACAGCGGGGAAATCCCCGCTGTTTTTCAACTGTGGCAGTGAACCGAAAGATTACAGCGCGGCGATGGTCGCCTGCTGTTCCTGCAGCTTCACTTTGCCTTCTTTGCAGGCTGCCAGACGTTCGCGCTCTTTGGCGACCACGGCTTCCGGCGCGCGCGCCACAAAGCCTTCGTTGGCCAGCTTGCCTTCGATCGAGGCGATTTCTGCATCCAGCTTGCCCATCTCTTTCGACAGACGCGCGATTTCGGCGTCTTTATCGATAAAGCCGGCCATAGGGATCAGCAGCTCGGCACCGTCCACCAGTTTGGTGACCGATACCGGGCCTTTGTCACCCGCAGGCAGCAGGGCGATAGACTCCAGACGCGCCAGACGCTCGATAAAGCTCTGGTTCTCCTGCACGCGACGCTGGGCGTCAGCACTGCAGTTACGCAGCAGCACTTCCAGCTGTTTGCTCGGGGCGATGTTCATCTCGGCGCGGATGTTACGCACCGCGGTGATCGCCTGCTTGATCCACTCCAGGTCGTTCAGCGCCTGCGCGTCTTCCAACGCGGCGTCGTACTCTGGGAAGGGTTGCAGCATGATGGTGTCTGCGGTTTCGCCGGTCAGGGTTTTCACGCGCTGCCAGATGGTTTCGGTAATGAACGGGATCACCGGATGCGCCAGACGCAGCAGGGCTTCCAGCACGGTGATCAGCGTGTGGCGGGTGCCGCGCTGTTCCGCTTCGCTGCCGTTGCTCACGACCGGCTTGGTCAGCTCCAGGTACCAGTCGCAGAACTGGTTCCAGGTGAATTCGTACAGGATGTTGGCGGCCAGATCGAAGCGGTAGGTGTCCAGCGCTTCGCGGTATGCCTTCACCGTACGGTTGAATTCGGCCAGGATCCAGCGGTCCGCCAGCGACAGCACTTTCTCGCCGCCGTTGAAGCCGCAGTCCTGACCTTCCGCGTTCATCAGTACGAAGCGGCTGGCGTTCCACAGCTTGTTACAGAAGTTGCGGTAGCCTTCCAGGCGCTTCATGTCCCAGTTGATGTCACGGCCGGTAGAGGCCAGCGCCGCCAGGGTGAAGCGCAGGGCGTCGGTGCCGTGCGGCTCGATGCCGTTCGGGAACTGCTTCTCGGTGCGCTTGCGGATTTTCTCCGCCAGCTGCGGCTGCATCATGTTGCCGGTGCGCTTTTCCAGCAGGTCTTCCAGCGAGATGCCGTCAACCATGTCCAGCGGGTCGATCACGTTGCCTTTCGACTTGGACATCTTCTGCCCTTCGTCGTCGCGGATCAGGCCGGTCATGTAGACCGTCTTGAACGGAACCTGCGGCTTGCCGTTTTCGTCCTTCATGAAGTGCATGGTCAGCATGATCATGCGCGCAATCCAGAAGAAGATAATGTCGAAGCCGCTGACCATCACGCTGGTCGGATGGAAGGTTTTCAGCGCGTCGGTCTGCTCTGGCCAGCCCAGGGTAGAGAAGGTCCACAGGCCGGAAGAGAACCAGGTGTCCAGCACGTCTTCGTCCTGAGTCAGCACCACGTCGGCACCCAGGTTGTTTTCGCTGCGTACTTCTTCTTCGCTGCGGCCAACGTAGACTTTGCCGTTCACGTCGTACCAGGCCGGGATACGGTGACCCCACCACAGCTGACGAGAGATACACCAGTCCTGAATGTCGCGCATCCAGCTGAAGTACATGTTTTCGTACTGCTTCGGCACGAACTGAATTTCGCCTTGCTCAACCGCTTCCACCGCCACTTTCGCCAGCGGGGCGGTACGCACGTACCATTGGTCGGTCAGCATAGGTTCGATCACCACGCCGCCGCGGTCGCCGTAAGGCACCGTCAGGTCGTGCGGTTTGATCTCTTCCAGTAAACCCAGCTCTTCAAAGGCGGCAACCACCGCTTTACGCGCCGCGAAACGCTCCAGGCCACGGAACTGGGCTGGGATTTCGTTGCAGTAATCGCTGCACACTTCGCCGAGGGTGTTGAACACTTCAGCTTCCTGACGGATATCGCCGTCGAAAGTCAGGATGTTGATCATCGGCAGGCCGTGACGTTTACCGACTTCGTAGTCGTTAAAGTCGTGCGCCGGGGTGATTTTCACGCAGCCGGTGCCTTTTTCCATGTCGGCGTGCTCGTCACCGACGATGCGGATGCGACGGCCCACCAGCGGCAGAATGATTTCTTTGCCGATCAAGTCCTTGTAGCGCGGATCTTCCGGGTTTACCGCAACGCCGGTATCACCGAGCACGGTTTCCGGACGGGTGGTGGCGACCACCAGGTAATCTTTGCCTTCGGCGGTTTTGGCACCGTCAGCCAGCGGGTAGCGCAGGTGCCACATGGAGCCTTTGGACTCGCGGTTTTCCACTTCCAGATCGGAGATGGCGGTGCGCAGTTTCGGATCCCAGTTCACCAGGCGTTTGCCGCGGTAGATCAGATCTTCTTTGTGCAGGCGGACAAACACTTCACGTACCGCGTTGGACAGGCCTTCGTCCATGGTGAAGCGCTCGCGCTCCCAGTCCACGGAGTTGCCCAGGCGACGCATCTGGCGGGTGATGGTGCCGCCGGATTCCGCTTTCCACTGCCAGATTTTGTCGATGAACGCATCGCGGCCATAGTCATGGCGAGTTTTGTTTTCTTCTGCGGCGATCTTGCGCTCAACCACCATCTGGGTGGCGATACCGGCATGGTCGGTACCGGCCTGCCACAGGGTGTTTTTACCCTGCATGCGCTGGTAACGGATCATGGTGTCCATGATGGTCTGCTGGAAGGCGTGACCCATGTGCAGGCTGCCGGTGACGTTCGGCGGCGGGATCATGATGCAGAAGCTTTCCTGGCTGGTATCACCGTTTGGCTTGAAGTAACCCTGGTTTTCCCAGTGATCGTACAGCTTCTGTTCGATCTCTTTCGGGTCGTATGCGGTATCGAGATGACTGTTTGTCTTTTCCATTTTATATCGTTGTTCAGTGAGTTGGCGGCGTTGCCGTGGTCAAATGGAAGCCGACGCTGCGATAAGCTTTATATCGGTCGCGCGCCAACTGTTTTAAGGTGTCTTCGTAAGGGACGAAGTCTACCACTTCATGGAAAGCAGTAGCAAAATCTGCAAACTGCGGCAGCAGGGCGATCAGCAGATCGCGCGGTGAGTTGCCGCGTTTGCCGGGCCAGCACAGCTCGACCGGGGCACCGTAGTGCGGCCCTTCGCCGGCCAGATTGTGCGGCACGAACTGGTGCGGATCGCGCTGCCACAGCGCTTCGTCCAACCGCTGGGCCTGTTCCTGGCTTTCGCAGGCGATCAACACCCGCTTGCCGGAGCGCCAGCGTTCGGCGGCAACGGCGCAGGCCACGGCCTCATGCGCGCTGAGCGCACCTGCCGGTTCCGCGTGTTCGAGTAAATAGAACGTTGCCTGTTTCATGATCTGATTCACCGCTGCCAATAAAAAATGTAGGGGCACAGCATGCTGTGCCCCTCGGGATTATACCTGAATTACCGCTCAGATTTAATCGTCGCCGTTCAGCCCCGCGCGATTGAGCAGGAACTGAGACAGCAAGGCTACCGGACGGCCGGTTGCGCCTTTGGCCTTGCCGGAACGCCAGGCGGTGCCGGCGATATCCAGGTGCGCCCAGCTGTACTTGCGGGTAAAGCGCGACAGGAAGCAGGCTGCGGTGATAGCCCCGCCCGGACGGCCGCCAATGTTCGCCATATCGGCAAAATTGGAGTCCAGCTGCTCGTAGTACTCGTCGGACATCGGCAAGCGCCACGCGCGGTCACCGGCCTGTTCGGACGCGCCGATCAGTTCGTGTGCCAGCGGGTTGTGGTTCGACATCAGACCGGTGATGTGGTGGCCCAGCGCGATCACGCAGGCGCCGGTCAGGGTGGCAACGTCAATCACCAGCTCCGGATCGAAACGCTCAACGTAGGTCAGGGTGTCGCACAGCACCAGGCGGCCTTCGGCGTCGGTGTTCAACACCTCGACGGTCTGGCCGGACATGGTGGTCAGCACGTCGCCCGGACGATAAGCGCTGCCGCCCGGCATGTTTTCACAGCCGGCCAGTACGCCGATCACGTTCAGCGGCAGGTTCAGTTCCGCCACCACGCGCATCACGCCGTACACGGTGGCAGCGCCACACATGTCGTACTTCATCTCGTCCATGCTGTCGGCAGGTTTGATCGAGATACCGCCGGAGTCGAAGGTTAGCCCTTTACCCACCAGCACAATCGGCTTGGCGTCCGGGTTCGGGTTGCCTTTATATTCCATCACCGACATCAGCGATTCGTTCTGCGACCCTGCGCCAACCGCCAGATAGGCGTTCATCCCCAGCTCTTTCATCTGCTGTTCGCCGATGACGCGGGTGGTGATGTTGGTGCTGAAGGCATCCGCCAACTGACGAGCCTGAGAGGCCAGGTAGCCGGCGTTACAGATGTTCGGCGGCATATTGCCGAGATCTTTCGCTGCCTTGATACCGGAAGAGACGGCCAGACCGTGCTGGATAGCGCGTTCACCGCTGGTGAGCTCACGGCGGGTCGGCACGTTGAACACCATTTTGCGCAGCGGACGGCGCGGCTCCACTTTATTGCTTTTCAGCTGATCGAAGGTGTAGAGCGTTTCTTTTGCGGTTTCCACCGCCTGGCGCACCTTCCAGTAAGTGTTGCGGCCTTTCACGTGCAGCTCGGTCAGGAAGCAGACCGCTTCCATGGAGCCGGTATCGTTAAGGGTATTGATGGTTTTTTGAATCACCTGTTTGTACTGGCGTTCATCGAGCTCGCGCTCTTTGCCACAGCCAATCAACAGGATGCGTTCGGAGAGAATGTTAGGCACATGGTGCAGCAGTAACGTCTGCCCGACTTTACCTTCCAGTTCGCCACGGCGCAGCAAAGCGCTGATATAACCATCACTGATTTTGTCGAGTTGTTCTGCGATAGGGGACAAGCGGCGCGGTTCGAAAACGCCGACTACAATACAGGCACTGCGCTGTTTTTCCGGGCTACCGCTTTTTACACTGAACTCCATGCACTCTCCTGAATCTTAAAGACAAAGGCAGGCGCTACGGCTAGAATAACGTACTCCGTAACGATCTCCCGCCATTGAGTTAACTAACTATGTTAACCTGAACGGCGTAAATTGCTCTGTTTTGGCGACTATAAGTAAGTTCCTATAGGACACCCAAATGCTAGATGTTGTAATACTATTTTAGCTGTGTTGGTTGCCATATGATGAGAATAAATGGCGGATTAGCGATGAAACTATCGATTTTCCTGCAAAAAGACAAGTTTTCACAGGCGTAATAAGCGTGATCATCATAAGATATCTGGTACGGGAAACGCTAAAGAGCCAAATCGCGATCCTTTTCATCCTGCTTCTGATCTTCTTTTGTCAGAACCTGGTCAAGGTGTTAGGCGATGCGGTGGACGGCGATGTCCCGACAAATTTAGTCCTTTCATTGCTCGCATTGGGTGTGCCGAAGATGGCGCAGCTAATCCTGCCGTTAAGCCTGTTTCTCGGCTTATTGATGACGCTTGGGCGGCTGTATACCGACAGCGAAATCACCGTGATGCATGCCTGCGGGCTGGGTAAACGCACCCTGATTATCGCCGCGATGGTGCTGGCGCTGATCACCTCCGCCGTGGCGGCGGTCAACGTGTTCTGGGCCGGGCCCATGGCCTCGCGCTATCAGGACGTGGTAATCAGCGAAGCCAAAGCCAACCCCAGCATCGCCGGGTTGGCGGAAGGGCAGTTCAAACCTTCGCAAGACGGCAACGCAGTGCTGTTTATCGGCAACGTAAAAGGCAGCACCTTCAACGACGTGTTCCTGGCGCAACTGCGGCCGAACGGCAACCAACGCCCATCCGTGGTGGTGGCTGAGCATGGCCAGATCAACCAGATGAAAGACGGTTCGCAGGTGGTGACGCTGGACAAGGGCACCCGCTTCGAAGGCACCGCGCTGCTGCGTGACTTCCGCATTACCGATTTCAACGACTATAAAGCCGTGGTCGGCCACCGCACGGTCGCCGTGGACGGCAACCAGGCCGAGCAGATGTCGATGCAGACGCTGCTGGAGTCTGACGACCCGGACGCGCGCGCCGAGTTCCACTGGCGCCTGACGCTGGTGCTTTCCGTGGTGATCATGGCGCTGTTGGTGGTACCGCTCAGCGTGGTCAACCCACGCCAGGGCCGCGTGCTCAGCATGCTGCCGGCCATCCTGCTGTATTTGATTTTCTTCCTGCTGCAGACGTCGCTGCGTTCCAACGGCGGCAAGGGCAAACTGGACCCGATGATATGGCTTTGGGTGGTCAACGCGGCGTACTTTGCGATCGCGCTGGCGCTAAACCTGTGGGATACGGTGCCGATGCGTAAGCTGCGTGCACGCCTGAGAGGAGCGGCCTGATGTTTGGCGTTTTAGACCGATATATCGGTAAGACGATTTTCAACACCATCATCATGACGTTGTTCATGCTGGTGTCGCTTTCCGGCATCATCAAGTTCGTCGACCAGCTGCGTAAAGTGGGCCAGGGCGAGTACACGGCGCTGAGCGCCGGGATGTTTACCCTGCTGAGCGTACCGAAAGACATCGAGATCTTCTTCCCGATGGCGGCGCTGCTGGGCGCACTGCTCGGGCTGGGGCAACTGGCGACGCGCAGTGAACTGGTGGTGATGCAGGCTTCCGGCTTTACCCGCATGCAGATCGCCGGCTCGGTGATGAAAACCGCTATCCCGCTGGTGCTGTTGACCATGGCGATTGGCGAGTGGGTGGCACCGCAGGGCGACCAGATGGCGCGCAACTACCGCGCGCAGCAGATGTACGGCGGCTCGCTGCTTTCCACCAAAAACGGCCTGTGGGCGAAGGACGGCAACGACTTCATCTACATCGAGCGCGTGGCGGGCGAGAAAGAGCTTTCCGGCGTCAACATCTACCACTTCAACGACCAGCGCAGGCTGGAGACGGTGCGCTATGCCGCCACCGCCAGCTTTGAAGACGGCGTGTGGAAGCTTTCGCAGGTGGATACCTCCGACCTGACCAATGAAAAGCAGGTGACCGGCACCCAGACGCTGACAGGCGAATGGAAAACCAACCTGACCCCGGACAAACTGGGCGTGGTAGCGCTGGACCCAACCTCGCTTTCGATCAGCGGCCTGCACAACTACGTGAAGTACCTGAAACAGAGTGGCCAGGAAGCCAACCGCTATCAGCTGAACATGTGGAGCAAAGTGTTCTCGCCGCTTTCCGTCGCGGTGATGATGCTGATGGCGCTGTCGTTCATCTTCGGGCCGCTGCGCAGTGTGCCGATGGGCGTGCGTGTGGTGACCGGTATCAGCTTCGGCTTCCTGTTCTACGTGCTGGACCAGATATTCGGCCCGCTGAGCCTGGTGTACAACATGCCGCCGGTACTGGGCGCGTTGCTGCCAAGCATGCTGTTCCTGCTGATCAGCGTGTATATGCTGCTAAAACGCAAGTAGCGGCACGACAGACGATTTAAAAGGCGTAGCCATGCGGTTACGCCTTTTTTGTTTCTGGGAACTCTGCAGCGCGCTACTGCTGATAATGCTATGCACAGTGCACATTATCGTCGATATCATCCGTAGGGGCGCTGCACGCCGCGCCCGTGCCGTTTGCCACAGTTATACCCGATGATATGCGTAGAGGCGCCGCATACCGTGCCAGTGCCGTTTACCACAGTTATCCCCGATGTCATCCGTAGGGGCGCCGCATGCCGTGCCCGTGCCGTTTGCCACAGTTATCCCCGATAGACACGCCATACTCGCCCAAAAAACGAACCCAATGTGACCCCGGCGACGATTTTTTCAGCACTTAACTCATTGAACAACGGATAAGTGTTGCACGTGGATCGCTGAAAGGTATAATGCACCCGTTTTCCGCATACTACTTGCAGTGCCGAAGTGGCGAAATCGGTAGACGCAGTTGATTCAAAATCAACCGTAGAGATACGTGCCGGTTCGAGTCCGGCCTTCGGCACCATTAGTACAGCGCGAACAAGAAGCCACCGAAAGGTGGTTTTTTTGTGCCTGAAATTTGGCATGGTGGAGTGCCCCCGTTCCGGTAGACAGTTTTTGTCCTCGCGGCGAGGCCTTTTTGAAGGCCTCAGGGCTGACGCCACCGAGATGGCTATGGTGCCGGGTACGGCTGTAGCACACTTCAATGTAATCGAAGATATCCACCCGGGCCATGCCCTGATTTTTATAGTGAGTTAACCCAACGGGCAGGAAAACTCTCGGCAGTGCAATCAATTTATGCAGGCAAGCTACGCTGCATATCCAGATAGGTCGATAAAAATGACCTTTTTAAACCTAATCCCCCAACGTGTTTATGACAGCGGCATATTCCGACTCTGTGTCGATGAAATTCGTTTTTTTAAACATATGGCTGGGATAGATCCAGGGTATCGACAGGTTCCGGTGATATATCGATAAAATGCAATTTTTTAAACATGATGGCGTGACATGTTTATGGCATCGACATAAGATGGCTATATGTCGATGAAAACGGTTTTTATAAACATATGAACTGGGATCCTGAAACTCCTTACAACGATTTGCCGATACTGCCGCCCGATCTGGAGCGTGTTGAAACGCGCAATGTACTCAAAGCGTGCATAAGTGCGCGCGTAGCGATCGCAGAGTTGAAAACTGCAGGTGAGCTGATCCCCGATCAAGGTTTACTGATAAATATCCTTCCTATGCTGGAAGCGAAAGACTCTTCGCGCATTGAGAATATCGTGACTACCAGCGATCAGCTCTTCCAGTATGCAGATCGCGCAGATGGTGCAGATCCGGCCACCAAGGAAGCGCTGCGCTATCGTACAGCACTTTATGATGGCTACACCCACCTTGAGGCTTATCCGCTCTGTACAAACACCGCGATAACTCTCTGTACCAAATTACGCGCAGTGCAAACCGATATCAGGAAAACGCCGGGTACGGTATTGCGCGATCAGAACAAAAACGCGGTGTACACCCCCCCCGTGGGTGAAGACGCTATTCGTGACTTACTGGCGAATTGGGAGCGATTCATACACGGCGATGATGATTTAGATCCACTAGTAAAAATGGCTATTGCGCACTATCAGTTTGAGTGCATTCATCCCTTTCCTGACGGGAACGGGCGAACGGGCCGTATCCTGAATATCTTGTATTTGATTCAGACTGGGCTGCTTTCGCTGCCTATTCTGTATTTATCTCACTTCATCCTGGAGCGGCGTGACGATTACTACATGCTCCTGCGCAGGGTGACAGAAGAGGGGGATTGGGAATCATGGATCTTGTTTATGCTGGAGGCGGTAGAGAATACGTCTCGGTGGACGACTGACAAGATATCGATTGTGCGGGCATTGATGGCAGAAACCACAGAATATGTGCGCGAGAAGCTGCCGAAAATTTACACCCATGAACTTATCCAGGTGCTTTTTGCGCAGCCGTATTGCCGGATCGATAACCTTGTGGAACGCGGTGTAGCCAAGCGCCAGACGGCATCAACGTATCTTAAGCAACTGGTAGAAATTGGTATTCTGGAGGAAATGAGAGTTGGCCGTGAAAAGCTGTATATCAACACCAGGCTGCTACAGGAATTGAATCAGTAGTTATATACCCATTAAGGTAGGGGCAACGACCTACCCGTGCTCAATAAGTGGGGGGAGTTCACGGTCACCCCTCAATTAAAGAATGCGCAGAAAGCGGTTATCCCCAATTTAACCGCGTTGCCGCACCTCGTCATTGGCACTTTTGCAGGCACGTCTCGCAGTGCCCTAAACGCTCATTTCTATCCAAGAGATACTGGACTAACCGGGAGTGATGATTATCATGTTATCGATACTACCGATCCAGAGAGCGTGTTATGCAACATATCATTGAAGGTTTCCTCAGCTTCCAGAAAGAGATTTTCCCACAGCGTAAGGAACTCTTCCGCAGCCTTGCCTCCAGCCAGAACCCTAAAGCGCTTTTTATTTCGTGTTCTGACAGCCGCCTGGTACCCGAGCTTGTGACACAGCAAGACCCGGGGCAGCTTTTCGTTATCCGTAACGCAGGCAATATCGTTCCTTCCTTTGGCCCGGAACCGGGCGGGGTGTCTGCGACCATCGAATACGCGGTGGTGGCATTGGGCGTCACGGATATCGTGATTTGCGGCCACTCGAACTGCGGCGCCATGAAGGCGATAGCTTCTTGCCAGTGCCTTGACCCGATGCCGGCAGTGGCCCACTGGCTGCATTATGCTGACGCCGCCAAAGCGGTGGTAGAGAAGAAAACCTGGGATAACGAAATCGACAAAGTTAACGCTATGGTCGAAGAGAACGTCATCGCCCAGCTAAATAACATTAAGACTCACCCATCCGTGGCCGTGGGCCTGCGCAACAATGGCCTGCGTCTGCACGGCTGGGTGTACGACATCGAAAGTGGCGAGATCCGCACGCTGGATAAAAATACGAAGAATTTCGTGTCACTGGCGGATAACCCCGCAGTTCACTTCGAATAAAGCGATGTTTGGCTTTAGCTATGAAATTCAATCCACGTTTCGGCGTGGATTTTTTTAGGGGCAGATCTAAATAATCATGTCCGCTTTTGATACTCACTAAAAGCCATAGCAGATCCCACGATATGGCGAGGGCATCTATCCTCTATAGGGGGTAATATTTGCTTTATCCGTTATAGGGGATAATACTCATTTCATCCGCTTGGGAGGATAAAATGAAAATCACCTCGGCACAGATGCTGGCGCATACATTACGCAACGAGCGTAAAAAGCGTAACCAAAGCCAAAGCAAAACCGCTGACAGTGTTGGGTTAAAACAGGCGACGGTTTCCGCGTTTGAAAACAACCCGGACGGTACCCGGCTGGAGACGTTGTTCAAACTGCTTGCTGCGCTGGACTTGGAACTGCAGGTCACCCCGCGTGGCAAGCCGGTCGATCCCAAGACCTGGGATCAGGAGTGGTGAGCATGGAAAAGCTACGCGTGGCGCTGAATGGTACTGTTGTAGGGACGCTGGAAAAGCATGCAGGCGGCGCGATGTCGTTTGTTTACCACGAGGAGTGGCTGACACAAGCCGGTGCGCGCGCCATATCGTTATCCCTGCCGCTACAACCAGAACCATTCCGCGGTGATGTGGTGTATAACTTTTTTCGACAATTCATTATTCGCTAGAAAAAATCTGCGATTCTCAGCTTATGTGCGGATTCCTCACATGCTAGGCATGGGTCACAACACGACGCCTTTGATTGATTTTTGTACTAGCGCAACTATCACCTGACTATTTTGCGGGATAGGAAAGATGCTGGTAGAAATGCACAACTCTTTAGGGAGTTATAGAGTTTTATCGGTACCATCTAGCCATCGTCAAAGTCTTTTTTATTCATCCGACATGAGCAATAACAAATCCAGATGAAATAGATACCCAATGTTTGTCTGATTAGTTCTTATCCTCCAAAAGAACAGCTAATTTTCCAACATAAAAAATGCAGCCACTTTCTAATCGGAGAAGTTAAATCATGGTCATATGGGTGGGGGGAAGCAATCCCATTAATGTTCTTGCGGTTCTGAATAGAAGGGGGACCGGCTTAACGAGAGTTCAGGGATAAGCAAAGGTGAAATTAGAACCCATCCAGTGTCGGGACGCTCATAACGAATTACTGAACTATTCAATTGGAAAAATGAAAATTTTATTCTACTTAAATCTTTAAAGGAACATAGCCTAATAACGCGCCGCCTGAGCTATGTCCACACACTGTTAACAGTTAGAGCCCCTCATCAAATTTCTGGTAGCTGATTCCAGCAGCCGGGACTTTCACTGTCAAAAAACTCTATCATAGTTTTTTGCCCAAGATTATCTTTGATTAATTGGTTAGCTCTATTGCAATATGCTTGGTCTCTTCTGAAAACAGATACCGCGACTCGCTTTATACCCGTTCCAGCCATTCGTTTTAGCAGATGTATATCATGCTCGCCCATCCCCCAGCCTAGAATCACAAGATTCTCACGCTGTTCAGCGAGAACTTCCCGGTAAACCGTTGATAGATAAAAACTGCTATGAATCGAGTTAACTTTTTGTTCATGTGTTCCTTCGCTCACAAACAGTGGAACGACTTCCTCGCTTTGCCAACGTTTCAGAATCGATTCAAGCAAACCCGCGTTCTGAATATGAATTTTACTCTCCTGTTCGATACGATTTCGACACAATATAAGGCTGCCATGTGGATAAAAAACAAGCGTATTAGATTTTTCATTTCCAAGCATCCCTCTTAACCGTTGCCAATCCTGTTCAAAAAGACCTCTGGCAAGAAAGCAATCCTTAAATCGGTGATGATCGTTGATATCCAGGCTATATGTCATTGTCCAGTAAACGATCAGGTCATAGTTAAGCGAAATAACCGTGTTGAATTTTTTCAGAAATTCGTAAATATATGGCAGTTGCTCATCAACTTCATCATGCTCAGGATGCACATCTCGTACAGCCTGAATAAGGCATTCGCGGATTCGGAGATAGGCATCATGGGTACGGGTATCCTCAATTTCTAAAGATTTATTGACGTTAGATGCCTGCCAAACGATACGCAGAATAAGTTCAAAATCTTTCGTTTTAAAAAAGTCAAAAAGTCTGCGTACATCTTCCTCCAGACTCTCTCTTTGCGTGACGTATTCAAGCAGGGATCCATACGCAAAACGAGGACTGACGGCGATGCTTGCACCATTGCCCAGTAAAATAGTTCCATCGTATCGTGGTGCTAGCTCAGACCAAGGGAAAATGGGAAACAACATTTTAGGTATCAGCTCCAGTAGTGAATTTTTAAATAACAAACATTTTACGGCGAAGGTGCCGACTGTTTGCATTTTTTCGTCATCGTTTCAATAGCCTCATTTGATGAAGGAAAAAATCATCTTTGTTTTCAGCTGGTTTCTAAACTTTTCTACATAGCTCGTACATTTATTCATATAGATATTATCTTCATGATTTTATAAACTATCCAGTTAAGATTATCCTTTCAGGAAGTAGAGTGATGCCCCGATTCAGCAATATTATTTTATGGTCCAATCATGAGCATTGAAACTGTCGCGGGTGACAATCATTTAACGGAACCTCACGAGGCGGAGTTCAGTTTCTATGAATTTTTCGCTGGCGGCGGTATGGCCCGAGCTGGTCTCGGAGAACAGTGGCAATGCCTTTTCGCCAACGACATGGATCCGATAAAAGCGTCGACCTACCTTGACAACTGGGGCAACGAGCATTTCGACATACGTAATGTATGCGAAATCACTCCCGATGACCTGCCGCAGCACGCTGATTTAACCTGGGCCTCATTCCCCTGTCAGGATTTATCGCTGGCCGGCAATGGCCTAGGGATCGGAGAAATAGATTCCAGCGCGGATGAAACTACGCGTTCCGGCGCGATATGGCCATTTCTCGATTTGATAAGCAAGCTAGGCCGTGTAAATCGTAGGCCGCCGATTCTTGTTCTTGAAAATGTACTTGGATTACTGACGCTGGATCAAGGGCGGCATTTCGCCGCGATATGCCATCAGTTAAGTAAAACGGGCTACCGCTATGGCGCAATAATCATTGATGCAAAACACTTTCTTCCACAATCCAGACCCCGCGTCTTTCTTGTGGCGATTAGTCGTCAGATATCCATTCCCGGATATCTGGTTTCAAAAGAGCCTCTTCCTCAATGGCATTCGTCGTCTCTTCTTCGCGCCTTCGATGCACTGTCGGAAGAAGTTCATGATGACTGGGTCTGGTGGTCGCCCGGCATTATGCCCGAAGCCAGAATGAAGGAACTGGCTGATATAATAGATTGTGAAGACACAAATGCGCTATGGCACTCTACCGATGAAACCCGGCGGCTTATTAGTATGATGGCTCCGGCGAATCTGGCGCGTTTGGTAGAAGCGAAGGAATCCGGCGAGACAATGATAGGCAGCCTTTACTTACGCATGCGCAAAGAAAAAGGCGTCAATCGGCAACGGGCCGAAATGACATTCTCAACTGTTCTCGGTTGCCTGAGAACCCCGAAAGGCGGAGCTTCCCGTCCTCGTATTATCGTTGTCAACGGCAATCAGGTGAAAACACGTTTGTTGTCGGTCAAAGAAGCGGCGGCATTAATGGGTTTGCCGGATGATTTTATCCTCCCGGCTACGTATCAATCGGCATTTAAAGTGATCGGCGACGGCCTTGCCGTTCCTTCCGTTCGTTTTCTGGCCGAACGTATACTGGAGCCTCTGGCGATGGTCGTCCGAAATGGTTATCTTCAAATGGAGAACATATCAGAATGACATGGATGCCGCCTGTCACGCCTGACGAATGGGAAAGTAAGTTCATCGATTACTTTCTCAGGAGCGGCGTTGACGGCGATGCCCGGGACATCCGCTGGTTTGAGGTTACGCCGTCAACGCTTGCCGCGGCGTTCGCCGGGAGCGAAGCCGGCGCTGATGAGGTAGAAAAAGCATTCCGGTCGTACATGTCGAGAATACCGGATCTGTCGCTGCGCCTTGAAGATGGCATGATGGAAAAATCGACCCGCCGATCACCCGGGTATTTTACTTATCTTGTCATGACGCTGTTTATCAGTAGTCAGTCTGACGCCCATGAGGAACATAATGATTTTCGCCTGAAGTTGCAAAACTGGCTGCGAACCGGGCACCATTTTCAGAATTTATCCGGCATTAACGCGATGTGGGAAGCATTAGCCGAATGGCTTAAGCAACGTATTCACGAAGGCGAGCCATACAGACGACTCATCCTGCCGCCGCAGGACGGTTGGCGACAGATAGGACACACCCTACGTCTGGCATTTCCGAACAAAGCCGATCTACGCCTGATGAGAGAATGTCTTGAGCGCCATCCGCAAGCCGCCGCCAGTCCACGGCAATTAATCGCCTACTTTCAGATTGTTATTCAGAGAGAAAAGGTTTCTCAAGCTCTGAAGGATTCCTTCACTGAGTTCAGGGACGCCTGGATACTGGGACGTCGCGCGCTTTTCGATATGCCGTTCTGGCGTCTGCTCCAACGGGTTGCCGAGTTGTCTTCCAGTATAACGACGCATCAGGCAATTATTGATATGTGCGTTGATTTCGATGGTTCGCGATGTTATTTCAGCGAAAATGGCGACTCTATTTTCTATGCTACGTTATCCGAAGCTCTTGTAGCCACTTCCGCCGAAAACAGTGACAATCTGGGGAAAGCGATGCAGGCAGGCTTAATTTTCTTTCATCAAACAGGGCATGGACGCTGGAGAGCGAAACCGTCTCCTGACGACTATTCGCAGCAATTCCATATTGCTTTATCCAGTAGACATTCTGTAAGAATGAGCGAGCGCCTTAGAAGCTATGTTGACGAATGTGAGTGGATTTTAACGACGCAACCGCTGAAGCGGGTTTCAGCGATAGATATTTTTCGCGCAGTAAAATCCTCTTCAGGCGACGATGACGTTACGCGCCCTCAGCTATACGGTGGAATACGAGTCCCTGGTGGATGGCTGGGATTACCGGCGTTTTTACCTTCTGTCGAATCGGATACGCAGCACTATAAAATATATTCATCCCGGAATGATGATGCGGGAGCCGACATTTCTGTCGCCGATGGTCGTCTGATTTCTTCATCGCCACTTAATGGTGAATTTTTTATCGAACCGGCCCCTGAAGTGGGAGAAAAAACACCGCCGTGGCGGCGGCGTGCGCGCTTTTTCACTCGCGCCGTACCGCACCCGACCTTAGGCGAAAGCGCAAGATACCGGTTTGAACCGCTTTGCGACTGGTCGACTTCTTCACCAAAGGCACCGACGTTTAATTTCGAAGAACTGTTTCAGTGGGAAGATAGCGAAGCATGTTGCGATTATCTTCTGGAGGCGATTTACGCCAGCGGAGCCAGCGGCTGGGAGGAAGCCGAGTTATTCGAGCTTCTCAGGCGTGTGGGTGGCAACATCAACGTATGGCATTTGATTCGTTGTTTACATCATGCGGGTCTGATCCAGCCACGCCTGCGCCCTGGGTGGAAGGGGCGGGCATGGACGCTGGTTAAACCTTCGTTGCTTCATATTTGCAACGGAGAAAATTCTCTGGTTGTTGTGGAAGGTGCTGTCTGCGCCAGTCTGATAGATGATTTTCAAAAAGCGGTCACCGGGCTGGGCGGGGAAAGTTTCCGTCGTCGTGGCGTAAGCCTCTGGTCTCCCCCTGTATTTGGGGCCGTACTCGCTAATCCTGTTGCATTATCTCAGCGTCTGGGATGGCCGCTTATAAAAGCCCCATCGTCATCCGATACAACACCGCTTTCACTTGTCACGACGGAACGTACCGCTGAACTACACGAGCCAGCGGCGGTCTGGAACTGGCGTTCACGAAGATTTCAGCAGTATGGTTTAGAGAAAGAATCCGCGTCCCTGTCACTTCATATTCATCCTGGCGGGCGAGATCATGATATCTATCGGGTCATTTCCGGGCGAAAAACGATGCATTATCTTTCCCGAACCGCCGCTATTATCGCCGCTGGCGCGAAAAACCGGGAACCCGTGTTTGAACGCGTTGCCAAAAATCATCTGCTATGCCTTATTAATGATTGCGGCCTACCCGATGTGCTGGCTGCGGGAATACGGCGTCACTCGCTCAGAAACGGAGGTCCGGTGGACTCCGGTTACGCCTATCCTGTCGATGACGCCTCATTCCGCTGGCTAGAATCGCTGCTTCCTGGATGTTTCTATTCCCTCTTTCCAGACGGTGAGGGCGATATAAACCGCTTAGTTTCCGCTAGTCGCCATTCCGGCGGAAAAATACGTCCAATATGGCGAAACGGTCGGCTAACGCTGACGCCGGGATTATAAGGAAAATTAAAGATGAGTAAAATCCCTTGGTATCTTGGTCAATTTGATCGCAGAAATTATCAGTCTTACCTCAAAGCTATCGCGCAGGAAACGCCTGGTGGTTGGCGCACGATCGAGAACCCTAAGAAACTGTTCCCTCGTACGGGAGAAGTTGAGTTTAACGAGGCTGATGCTTTGCCGCTTCGTAAGGGTGAATGGGCCGCTTTTCATGTTGGGCCCGGCATACGCAACAAAGCGCAGGCGAAACATACCCGCCGTATTTATCCTTATTATGATTTATCTTCTGGCCAGTCGCTGCTGGAAACGCGTCGCCAATTGAGTTTCGATGGCATAACGATAGATGGCGAACCGGGATTATGGGCTATCCGTTTTGGGCCGGATGGTCTGATTTTGGCTAATCTGGCTGAGTCGAAATCAGGTTGTCTGATCCTGTCCAAAAGCCAGAACGTCTATGAATATGATTTCCATGAAGGTGTCGTGATTTCCGTATCCGGCATATCTGAAAGCGGAAAATCGTTTTATATGCCCGATGTCGATGCGTCACCTGCCTGTATCCATGACTGGACGCCGGATAAGCAGTACATCGAAAACGTTATTCAACTACTTTCCTGCGCTGATTCGACGGTCGCGATCGCTTCATGGCTTCGGGTGCATACAAATGAACAAAACGGGAAATTAACTTCCGGCGTCGATGCTCTTCTGGCTGCTGCTCAAACGCTCCGTGCAGGAGAGCTGGCTAAGAAACTGGAGGAAGAGGATTCGCTTACTCGTCAGTTTACCGAAGCGGTGTTGAAGGACCAGCACATCGCCCACCTTCTCGACCATCAGATACAAAACATTGCGGAAGAAGAGCGAGTCGCGTTGCGCGCCGAACAGCATAAGGCGCTCGATAAAGAGTTTTCTGTTGAACGCCTGCGACGTCGAGAAGCTATTGAAACGGAAATGGCTGTTTTTGAGAAGACAAGGAAAAGCGAGATCGAAGAGGAGATCGCACAATTACGGCAGCTCGAAGAAGAAAAATTACAGGTTGATTTTGCAGAAAAGCAAGCGGAGATAGAACAAACGCTCAAACAGGAAAAAGCGTATCTCGAAAGCGAAATTAGCCGTCTGAAAGACGCCAACGCTGATTTATGCGCTCAGAACGAAAATCAGCAACAGATACTGGCTTCCCTGACCTGCGAGCGTGAAGTGTGTTTGGTGTCTTTAACCGATGTTGAAGAACGTACTGCTCAGGCGCAAATTGAACTCGAAAAAATGGATATCGCTATTACTGAAAAGGCGCGTCGCATGGCTTACTCAGCGATCCCCGAAGTGCGCCTCCCGGTGCAAACGAGAGTCGTATCCTGCGAAGAATTCGGTCAAACCGTTAGAGAGAACAGGTTGCTGACGCCCGACGGAAAGATACTCATGACGCAATTTCTGGCACTAATGTTGGCAGGAGAATGTCCATTGTTATCTGGCCCTGAAACGCAGGACTTCCTTGCTATTGCCGAATCGCTAATTTCTTCAGGCCGCTCCATCCGGCACATCGCCGATCCAACGATGATTACCGGCGAAGACCTTTGGGTTCGTGCGGGAAATAATCTGGCGACGCCACTTTATCAGGGATTATTGCTGAGCGAAGCTTCCTGTCCCCGAACGATCCTCGCCGTCATTGAGCGTGTCGAATGTTCTGCCGCGCGTTTCTGGTTGCCAGCGCTAAAAGACCGATTGCACGGTGGCGATTTACCCCGACGCTTTCTGATTTGCGGCACCATTGAAAACGAAGATAGTGAAGAAGCGGAGAATATAAAGGAAAAACATCTTCGCCTGCGGATGGAAAACGTAGTCATTCGTGATGCGATTGCGCTGTCTCCTTTACATCTTTCTTTAGAAAATCATAGCGAGCTGGATCCTGGCCCGGCATCAGAAGGTTCGCTCCCAGACAAACTCGCTATCGCGGATGAAATGTCAGCCGGACGTCTGGATCTGGCAAATACCCTACTGGCGATGAGAACGGCGCATGAAGCCGTGCCGTTCGATGATGAAAATAAAGCGCATCAGAAGCATTTAGTCGATTTATACGCCGATTTACAGAATAACGATCTATGCGCCCATTAAACAGCAGGAGAAGGAATTCATGTTAGATCCGATTGGCGGTTTTCGCCGCATTCAGGACTTTTTCATTTCGTATATAGAAACCAACTTCCGAATTGCCGATCCTTTCGTCACGGCCTCAAGACGCAATCTTTTGAATAGCAGCGGGGAATTTGCCGCGGAGCCCTATATTGAACCTGTTCTACGATATGAGTCTTCGGATAAAACGCTTGAAGCTCTGGCCGAGATGGAGCGCGGGCCACTAAATAGTTTGTATCCCAAAGGTCGGAAAGCGTTTGTCGAACTGGCGTTATCCGGTCTATTCGATTCGATACCTGGCGACGAGGTTTGGCCGCGTCGTTCACTCCATGCACCGTATAGCCACCAGACTCAAATGCTTGAGCGCGGTATTCGTCCCGGTAGCCCGGGAATTGTGACATCGGGTACAGGCTCGGGAAAAACGGAAAGTTTCATGTTGCCTATATTGGCTGCATTATCAAATGAGGCAGTAAACTGGGCCTCGCCTTGCGACGGCTATCTGCAAAATCAGTGGTGGAATGGCGAAAAAACAAACTGGGTTTCTCGTCGCGAAGGAGAAAAACGTCCGGCAGCAGTCAGGGCATTAGTACTTTATCCAATGAATGCACTGGTCGAAGATCAAATGGCGCGCTTGCGTAAAACATTGGATTCCGATGATGCGCGGCAGGTGATGGAGCATCGCTTCGCCGGGAATCGGATTTTCTTTGGGCAATATACCAGTGCAACACCGATTACTGGCTATGCCAGCCATCCACGTCTTTCCGGAGTCAAATCGGAAAAAAGTCGCCGTGCTCGTAATCTTGAAAAATTACGTAAGGCGTTGAAGCGAATTGATAGCGATCAGCAGGCTGCGCGTGCATTCGACGAAGAAAAAGGAAACGTTTCGGAAAAGACCCGATATATATTTCCTTCGACAGACGGTGGGGAAATGGTTTCTCGCTGGGATATGCAGGCAGCCCCGCCTGACGTTCTCGTCACTAACGCCTCAATGCTAGGGGCTATGCTTTCGCGAGAAGTTGAAGACGGTATTTTTGATGCTACGCGTGAATGGCTGATGAATAACAACGACGCGTACTTCTATCTGGTATTCGACGAGCTGCATTTAATGCGTGGTTCTGCTGGAACCGAAACCGCAATGTTGATTAAGTCGCTGATTATCAGACTCGGGCTTGATGACCCGAAACATCGTTACAAACTGCGTTTGCTGGCGTCATCTGCATCCCTTCCGATGGATGGCGCGGATGGAGAACAATCACGGAAATACCTTCGGGATCTCTTTGCCCCCTTTGGCACTTGCCGCGACTCTCTGGATCCCGGTAGCGATAAGCCTGACTTCTGGCGTAATTGCGTTATTCAGGGAAAACCATATATACCACCAAAACCTGAAGGAAAAATCGCCGTGTGGCCTTTCGCCGCATTGATGCGGGTTGCCCTTGAGGGGCAGGAAAACGTCGTTCGTAATCTGAACATGACGGACGCGCTGAGTCAGGCTTTGTCTAATGTCTTCCTGGCTCTGGGCGTGAAAGCGCAAAATGGCATGCAAGGTATTAAACAAGCAGCAGAAAAAGCAGCTGCGCTGCTGACCAATGCTTGCATAGAAGAAGGCAGCGAGTCGCCGCGAGCGATGCCGCCGGGGTTAATCATTGATAAGATTTTTATTAAGGAAGACACGGGTAATCAAGATGAATTGGAATTAGCATTGCGCGGGTTAATGCTGTTACGCGCGCTGCCGGAATCTGGGATAAATTGCGAGAAACCTGCCAATGTCACTCCAGCTTTTCGCGTGCATACATTTGTCAGAAATATTGAGGGCTTCTTCGCCTCCGTATCGCCGGGAGAGCAAAAGGCGAAATTCTCCGATTTTTGTCTGGAACGAGGCTTGTCACATGCGCCATCAACCCCAGACGGAAAACGTGGTCGCCGTTTGTTCGAAATGCTGTATTGTGAAGCGTGCGGTGAGTTACTGATCGGCGGTCAGAAGGGACAGAATCACGGTAAAACCATCGAATTATTACCTTCGGCAACCAATCTGGAAAATCTTCCAGAACGCCCCGGCGCAGAATACTACGATGATATGACGTTGGATGAGTTTGCGGTTTTCTGGCCTGTCGATATGTCAGATAAAAGTCCAGCAGGCTGCGAAAAAGGTTGGGATGTCTGGGATAAGGCGGCACTTAATCCTGTTACTGGCATAGTGACTGTTGGGCAGGATATATCACCGACAAGTACTGGCGTGGTTCGCGGGTATCTCTATTTCCAGAATCCGGTTAAGCCTAAAAAAGGCGAGCCGGCGAAGAGCCCTTCTGCGCAGCCTTTCTGCTGCCCTAACTGCGGCATTGACTATTCCAACCGGCCTGCCAGCAATCGTTCCAGAACGCCCATTCGCGCATTTCGTACTGGTGTGACGAAATCATCCCAACTGGTAGCAACGGAGCTATTTGAATTACTGCATGCAATTGGTGCGGAAGCAAAGAGTATTGTTTTCTCAGACAGTCGACAGGATGCGGCATCAATGGCGCTGGAAATCGAACGGCTGCACTTACGTGATCTACGCAGGGAAATATTGGTCGCATCTTCCAGAGCGATGATTAACGAGGCCGAAAGCAGGTACATTTCAGACGAGGATATTGAAGACAGGAAAGCCAAAGCTAAACAATCTGGAGATTATGATGAGTATATCAGACTGCATGACCTTCAAAAAATGCAAGTCGGAATTACTGAGCTTTGTAAATATCGACGGGTAAAAATCGACAAATTACTGGAGTCTGAAGGCGACTCAATCGGAAGAATTACATCTGAGCTCGTCGGGCTGGGAATATCACCCTATAAATATCGTTCTAATTCAGATGAGAATGATAGCACTGTTTGGTATGCTAATTTCATTAAAGAAGGGGAGGCTATTAGATTTAGTGAAAGGCTTCCTTCTCATGAACGAATGAAAATAAAAACGAAAATATCGTTAGATCAGTCTGAACTGATAGATGATGTTATTTTTGCCAACACCTTTTTCGCGCTGGAAGAAACAGGGCTGGCATATCCATGCATCTCAGATAAAGATGAAATGCCGGAAATTGATGCTTGGCTACGGGTGTTTTCCGGTGCCTATCGTGTTAAAGAGAATAAATATTACGATGAAGGTCGCACTCGTGATTGGTGTTTTGGGAAAGATGTCGAAAAAGAAAAGATTAAGCGAATCGCCAGGGTTTTATTCGGTGATAACAACTATCAAGATGGTTTGACACATGTATTAAAGCAGTTTGCTGATTTGAAACATCCGGCGGGGTTAATTAGTATCGGCAAGTTGTTTCTTAAGGTCACCAAACCTGGCGATAATTACTGGCAATGCGGTAACTGTGGGCGAATTCACTTACATTTAGGGTTTAAATATTGTACCCGTTGCGTAAATCCACTCGATCTTGAACCCAGCGGGTTTGTCGAAGATCTATGGGAAGACAATTTTCTTGGTAAACGCATTGTACGTGGAGAGCGAGACGGAGTTAAACGTTTCCGGCTGAACGTCGAAGAATTGACGGGGCAGACGGATGATTTCTCCGATCGTCTGCGTAAGTTCAAGGGGATTTTTGTCGATAAAGTTAGTGAGCTTGAAAAGCTAGATACAGAAATTGATATGCTTGCCGTTACTACGACAATGGAAGTCGGAATTGATATCGGCTCACTTCAGTCGGTTTATCAGGCCAACATGCCGCCTCAGCGGTTTAACTACCAGCAGAGAGTCGGTCGAGCTGGGCGACGCGGCCAAGCTTTTTCCTTCGTTATCACATTTTGTCGCGGACGTACTCATGATGCATACTATTTTGCTCATCCTCATGCAATCACCGGCGATTCGCCGCCGCCGCCTTTCCTGGCGGTAGATCACCATGCCATTCCATTAAGACTTATGCGGAAAGTATGGCTTAGAGCTGCATTTAATCTTTTACGCGAAGAGGATCATAAAAAAGGAACGGCTTTCCCTGGAGATAAACTCGTTCCGCCTGATATTCATGGTGAATATGTTTCTACGCATGATTACTATTTTAGTGATAAAGTGAATTGGGCTGAACGATTACTGGGAGCGTTGAGAACAACTCAGAATATACATGATCGCTTTATTGAGGCAGCAACGTTCGATCCAGAGCAAAAACGACGTCTTTATTCCGCATTAAATGCGGAAGGCATAATTGATGAAATCGATAAACTGAAGGATTACGTCCCTGAAGACGATATGGGGCTTGCACGTTTCCTGGCCGAGCACGGTAAACTGCCGATGTATGGAATGCCGACTCGGGTGCGAAACCTTTATTTGGGATTACGTAAAACAAAAGGTCTAAACGCTCAAGAAGAATACGAATGGTCGACGATGGATCGCGATCTTGATCTCGCAGTTTTCGAGTATGCTCCTGGTTCGGTATTGATCAAGGATAAGAAAAAGCATGAGGTAATAGGCTTCACAGGAAATTACCAGGAACCACAGATCCAGAACAACCGAATATCGGATATTTCGGTGGTAGGCTCATGGCAGGAGTCGTGCAGCCATGTAGCAATTTGCCCTGCATGCGGTTCCGCCAAGCTGGAGCTACATAAACCTGACAACGACATTAATTGTGAGGATTGCCGAGCGCCGATCAGTCCTGAAGAATTCAGGCTTTATATCACGCCAGCAGCTTTTCGCACGGATTTCAAACCCAAAGACGATATGGATAGTTTTATCCGCATGTCCTTGAAAACCACAGCGACAGTTTTGCATGAGGGTGTTCCAACAAAATGCGACTCTTTCACTGTACGACGCGGCGAAGTGACCATTCTTCGCCTCAATGATGGCCCCATTAATGGAGAAAAGGAAGGTGAACGATTTACTGTTGACCTGGCAAATGATCTAAAAGCACCAATGCCCTTTTCTACTTATTGTCCGCCAGTTAAAGGTGAACAGGCTATCGATTCAGGTTGGTTGGAGTCGCACAATAACCCGCGCTGGCAATGTAGCGGCAAGAAAAAAAGTTTTGGGCTTGTATCAAGCAAAGAGACAGAATCGCTTCATATCGAATTAACTAAATTCGATGCACGCCTTAATCTGGACATGGTCGCCAGATACGGCGAGTACATGAATTTGCCTACGCGCGCTGCTGCTATTAGCGCGACCCAGATATTGACGCATAAGGCAGCACTCTATCTGGATGTTTCGCCAGATGAATTCGAAATGCTTGAACCCCGAGTGCATCTTGGTAAACCCATCTTGCAAATCGCCGACGCGTTGATCAATGGTTCAGGGTTATGCAGACGACTTGCCGAGCCTGCCATCGCTGGCGGTCCGCCTTTGATCGTCACATTATTGCATGAGATTCTGGAAGATAAGTGCGTCTGGCCAATGGTTGACTTTCTGAAGAAGGATCATCCTGCTCAATGTCAAACAGCCTGTTACAAATGCATACAGCGCTATGGCAACCGTCGGTATCACGGCTTGCTGGACTGGCGTTTAGGTATGGCCTATTTACGGGCGATGGTTATGCCCGAATTCGCATGTGGTCTGAATGCCGCCGACTGGAGTCAGCCAGAGATGAAAGGATGGCGACAAAGAGCATTTGAGTTAGCGGAAGACGTCGAGGCACTACGACCAGCAACGATCAAATTGTTAAAAGAGTATTCATTACCTGTTCTTATCGAAATACAGGATGGGAAAGAACTTTGGAGAGCGGCCGTAACGCATCCTTTATGGCAATGGAGAGAAGCCGAACATGATGCCCTGATTGACTCTTTTGGATTGGCTGGCGGGGAGTCGCCACTACTATTCATTGATACGTTTGAACTGGAAAGACGACCGCTGCGTGCGCTGGCGAATCTTAAACGGAGTTAAAATATCGCAATAGCGTTCGTTGTTACTGGTTGATGTTTTTAGTCGAAGGCGCTTTCAATGCGAAAGCGCTTTTAAGCCACGGCATAACATAGCGAGGTTATCCAGCAGTTAACTCATCGAGTTATCGAATGCGTCAACTATGCCAGGCTGTGGAGAAAATGCTTACCTTCGTGAATGTGTTTATCGTGATATGTAAGTCATATCTATGAGATTTACCAGAGTGATAAGAACGGCACAAAACTAATACCGTTCTTATTATTTCTTTTTTTGCCTTATCAGTTCTGGCACTCCATTTGCTGCAGTGCGCGGCCATCCATAAAGGTTGCACAGGGCGGGCACCAAGTGAGCTGTAGCATTGAGGTAGTGATTCAGTTGTGCCCACTGGGTGTCATCGGGTTGAGGGCTCCTTTGCAGTAGATCACCGAACAGTATCAACCCATGGCAAAGACCTTCCGCATGTTCCGCTGAAAGTGCAGCAAGGTCGAGAAGCTGTGTGGAAGTAAGTTCATGAAGATCGAGTTGGCTGAAGAGTTCGCAATAGAGAGTGATGGTGTTAGTGGCGGGTTCTGATGTGAAAGTGTTTACCATGTGCCTGTTCTCCTTAGTGTGGTGCGCTGCTACCACATGAGACGCTAAACCCATGGTGGTAGCCCAAACGGAGTTAGCGTTACCGGACACTAAGGAAACCGGCGCTTCTTGCGAAGCCTCCGCCTGGGCCACCATAATTCTGGATGTTCAAGGTCCCAGCATTATATACATAATGCTGCTTAGTGTATGTGTTCGGAACGCTAACTCCGGCTACGAATTTTGTCGCAGCGAGGAAAATTATATCGTTGTGTCATTGACGATAAAATAGCCTGTCTAAATTTACAGATAGTTACTGCCAATATTGGAATAGAGATCGCAGCAATTAATTTATATACCCCATTTACTTATGGTCTCAATATCTTAATCAATGGAAACCCGTTGAAACATTTGCAATGTCGATAGGTTACGATATATTCACTAAAATTATTTTTTTGCTGTGAGTATTCGTATGTTGTATGCCGTAATTGCAGAAATGGACAAATCCAAATGGAATGATAAGCCCGGCGTGGAGTATCACATCCCTAAGCGTTACGCAAAAATGCTCACACCTGGGACTCGCGTGGTCTACTACAAAGGCCAGATTAAGGATAGGAGTTATCGGCCGCTGCGGCTTTCTGATAAACCACATTATTTTGCGATAGCTACCATTGATAGTGTCTATCCGGACCCCAAAGCAAAACGTGGCGATTTATATGCTGTGGTGACGGACTTTCAGCCCTTCACTGAGGCTGTGTTGGCAAAGAAGGGTGAAAGCTACTTTGAGTCTATTCCTTCTAATCGCGAATCAAACTACTGGTACGATGGCGTACGCCCCATAACCGAAGAAATATTTGAAGCGATAGTCGAGCATGCGAAGCTGGGTGCGGTAGTAGTTCCGGAAGAGAAGGCGGTGGAAGAGGAAGGGGATTACAACGACAGTTTTGAGTCCGAAGCAACCCATCTTGAAGGTGCAAAAATCAGCTACTTCACGACCAAGTACGAACGTAAGCCACTGTTAAAAAACCAAGCAGTGAAATTACATGGCACTACATGTTGCGTCTGCGGTTTCAACTTCAAGGCATTTTATGGTGAGTATGCAGAGGGATTTATCCACATCCATCATTTGTTGCCGGTCTCGGAGCTTGGCGGTGAGAAACCCGTTAATCCAGCTACAGATTTGGTGCCGGTCTGCGCTAATTGCCACAGTATCATCCATCGTAAAAAAGATAGAACCCTCTCTATTGATGAACTCAAAGAAATGATCCAGCAGCAGAAGGGGTGAGTCTGAGCTTACGACGTAATCTGCGGCAAGGTTGAGCGGTCATACTACCTCAAAACACTAGAGCCAACTCCCCACCAAATGAATAAGGCTGTAAATCTGCAGCCTTATTCGATGAACTTACGAACCCATCACCCCAAATCCCCCCCATTACTGGCAATCACCTGCTTGTACCACCAGAAGGATTTCTTGCGCGTGCGGGCGAGGGTACCGTTGCCGTTGTCGTCGCGGTCGACGTAAACCAGGCCGTAGCGTTTGCTCATTTCTCCGGTCGATGCCGCCACCAGATCAATGCAGCCCCAGGTGGTGTAGCCCATCACCGGCACGCCGTCGGCGATGGCGTCGGCCATGGCGCGGATATGTTCCCGCAGGTAGCTGATGCGGTAATCGTCGGCTATCTCGCCGTCGGCATTGAACTCGTCATGCGCGCCCAGGCCGTTTTCCACCAGAAACAACGGTTTTTGGTAGCGGTCGTACATCATGTTCATGGTAATGCGCAAACCCAACGGATCGATGCCCCAGCCCCAGTCGCTGCGCGGAATATGCGGGTTGGTCAGGGATTTCACCACGTTGGCGGCGCTGCTGTTGTTGTCGTTCATATCGGCAGAAGCGCAGCGCGAGGCGTAATAGCTGAAGGAGACAAAATCGACGGTGTTCTTCAGGATTTCGCTGTCGCCTTCCTCCATCACGATACTCACGCTTTTCTCGCGGAATACCCGGGCAGAGTAAGCAGGGTAGGCACCGCGGGCCTGCACGTCGATGAAGAACAGGTTCTCGCGGTCTTTCTCCAGCGCGGCCCACACGTCTTCCGGCTTGCTGGACCAAGGGTAAAAATTGCCGCCCGCCAGCATGCAGCCCACCTGGTTGGCGGGGTTCACCTCGTGCGCGATGCGGGTCGCCAGCGCGCTGGCCACCAGTTCGTGGTGCACGGCCTGGTATTTTACCTGCTCGGGGTTCTCGTCCGCCTCAAACACCAACCCTGCGCCGGAGAACGGGCTGTGCAGCACAATGTTGATCTCGTTGAAGGTGAGCCAATACTTCACCAGCCCGTCGAAGGCTTCGAAGCAGGTGCGGGCATAGCGGGTGAAAAACGCCACCATTTTGCGGCTGCGCCAGGAGCCGTATTCGGTCACCAGGTGCATCGGCACGTCAAAATGGCACAGCGTCACCAGCGGTTCGATGCCGTATTTACGGCACTCTTCGAACAGGCTGCGGTAGAAGGCGATGCCTTCCGGGTTGGGCGTCAGCTCGTCGCCGTTCGGGTAAATCCGGCTCCAGGCGATGGAGGTGCGGAACACGCTAAAGCCCATCTCCGCCATCAGCGCAATGTCGTCGCGGTAGCGGTGGTAAAAATCAATCGCGTCGTGGCTGGGGTAAAACTCGTCTTCGCGCAGGGCAAAACGCTTCTCCAGGCCGAGCTTTACCGGCATGCGGTTGGGGCCATGCGGGATCATGTCAACCGTGGTCAGCCCTTTGCCGCCCTCGCGATAACCCCCTTCAGACTGGTTGGCGGCCAGGGCGCCGCCCCATAAAAACCCTTGCGGGAAAGTTGAATCAGACATGCAATCCTCAATTACCCGTCATACTTGAAGTTGCATCTGTGTTGGCTGCGTTACAAGACCCATCCGTGGGTCTTGCCCCTTCGGGGCCGCTGCAAGCAGCGTTCAAATCTGTTCCTGACAGATTTGTCGCACACCCCAGTCACTTAGCTGACTAAGCTCCTGGGGATGTACGGCCTTGCCGCCGTGATGCAACACCAATTATGTAGGGTAAAAAATAGTGTGTTAATGGGTAGCGTTAGCGGTATTGGCCGCAGGCGCGGTTGTCGTTGTGGCCTCTTCGCTTTCCGGAATGTCTTCAAAGCCCAACAGCAGCGTGAGCACGAAAGACAACACCACGGAAAGCACCATCACGCCGCCGACCCAGACAATGCTCATCGGGTTCGACGGGTCAAAGAACTGCACGCTGGTGAACAGACCGGGCGAAGCCATCGAATGGCTGGCTAATCCGCCAATGCCGGCGACGGCGCCGCAGATAAAGCCGCTGATCAGGCTGGCGATTAATGGGCGTTTGAGCCGCACCGCCACGCCATACAGCGCCGGTTCGGAAATGCCCGCCACAATGGCGGAAGCGGCGGCGGCCAAGGCGGTCTGGCGCAGCTCGCGGTTCTTGGTTTTGAACGCCACCGCCAGCGAAGAGCCGCCGAGCGACAGGTTGGCGCCAATCTCCGAAGGCATCACCATGCCCTCTTTGCCGGTTTCGGCGATGGTCTGAATGATGGTCGGGGTGAATACGCGGTGCATGCCGGTCATCACCAGCAGCGGCCAGATCGCCCCCATAATGGCGACGGAAAGCCAGCCCAAATAGCCATGCACGGTGTACACCAGCGCCGAGATACCGCTGCCGATCCAGATGCCCAGCGGGCCGATCAACACAATGGCGATCGGCGCGGCGATCAGCACAATCAGCATCGGCTTAAGGAAGTTCTTGGTTACCGCCGGGGTGATGCGATCGACCCATCGTTCGATATACGACAGGATCCAGGTCATCACCAGCGCCGGGATCACCGTGTAGGTGTATTTCACCGCCGTCACCGGAATGTAGGCGAACTCCACCGCCTGGCCCTGCGCCGCCTTGGCCATCAGATCGATAAAGTTAGGGTGCAACAGCACACCGGCAATGGCGATCGCCAGCGACATGTTGGTTTTGAATTTAAGGGCGGCCGACGCGGCGACCATCACCGGCAGGAAGAAGAACGCGCCGTCGCCAATCACATTGAGGATGATTAGCGTCGACGAGCCTTTTTCGAACACGCCGGCCATATCCAGCATCATCGCCAGCAGCTTCACCATCGAACCGCCGATGATGGCCGGGATCAGCGGCGACATGGTGCCGACCAGTGCGTCGAGGATCCCGGCGCCAATGCTTTTCAGGGTGATTTTACGCTTTGCCGGTGCGGCCGCGGGGGCGTTACCCGGCATGCCGAGCGCCAGCACCGCCTGATAGGCTTTCGACACTTCGTTGCCGATGATCACCTGGCACTGCTCGCCGCTGTGCACCACGCCCATCACGCCGCTAATCGCTTTGAGTCTTGGCGTGTCGATCAGCGCCTTGTCTTTCACCACGAATCGCAGGCGGGTCATGCAGTGCGTAACGGCTTCGACGTTCGCGCGGCCGCCCAACGCATCCACGATGGCGTGCGAGATCTCTGTGTAGTTCTTCGGCATGGAATATCGTCTCTAAGATATGAATTCGGATTGCCCAAAGGCTCACTTTTACTGCCTGGGCGATCCGCCGTTCCATCTTAATGAAACGCCCACAAGAAACCGGTTTCACAAAATCATGCTGATCTGTTTTAGCTCTGGCAAGAATTATGATTTTTTGGTTTTTAATTTCGTGAAGTCAGTCACTTTAAGGCTGGGGAGGGCGGCAACGGCAGGCGCGAAAACATTCCAAAGGCGGGGCGTCTTGGGTAGACTGCGCGGAACCCTGGATTTTGACGGCGCAGAGATGGCAACAATACTTGAGGTGGCAAAAAGGGCCGGCGTTTCGAAAGCGACGGTGTCCCGCGTGTTATCCGGCAGCGGCTATGTGGGCCCGGAGAAGCGCGAACGGGTAGAGAAAGCCATCGCCGAGACCGGCTATCGGCCCAATCTGCTGGCGCGCAACCTCGCCACCAAAACCACTCAGACCATCGGGCTGGTGGTCACCAACACGCTGTACAGCGGCAACTATTTCAGCGAGCTGATGTTCCAGTCGGCGCGCATCATGGAAGAGCACGGCCGCCAACTGATCCTGGCGGACGGCAAGCACACCGCCGAAGAAGAAAAGGCCGCTATTCAATTTCTGTTGGACCTGCGCTGCGACGGCGTGATCATCTACCCGCGCTTTCTGTCGATCGCGGAAATGGACGAGATCATTTCCCAGCACAAACAGCCGATCCTGGTGATCAACCGTCGGTTAAGGCTAAACGACAGCTACTGCATCTTCAGCGATCAGCACGCCACCAGCGCGGCGGCAGTGGGGCACCTGATCGAACAGGGGCATCGCGATATCGCATTCATCACCGGTTCGCTGGATTCGCCCACCGGGCTGGAGCGGCTTTCCGGCTATAAAGCCGCGTTGGCGGAGCAGGGGATCGCCGTCAATAGCGCCCTGATTGTCGAGGGGAAGTGGAATGCGCAAAGCGGCATGGCGGCGGTTGATACGCTGGTGGCCAGCGGCAGCGCTTTCAGCGCCATTGTCGCCAGCAACGACGAGATGGCTATCGGCGCTATCAAGCGGTTGACGGAGCGCCAAATTCCGGTGCCGTCTGCCGTTTCGGTGATTGGTTTTGATGACATCCCGCTGGCACCTTATACCATCCCTTCGCTCTCCAGCATGAAAATGCCGGTAACCGACATGATCAAGGAAACCATCAATCGGCTGGTGTCGATGCTGGACGGCGGCGAGCTGAGCAAGCGCCCCACCTTCCCGGCCAGCCTGATCCTGCGCGATTCGGTAGCGGCGGGGCCTTATTTGTCGGCAGAGAAGGCGGACCGTTAACGGCGGATCAGCATATAGGCGCGCGGCGAGCTGCCGGTCATATTTTTAAAGAAGGTTGAGAAGGCGCTGTCGCTGGAGAATTCGAGCTTACCGGCGATATCTGACAGGCCGTATCCCTCCGCCAGCAGCTCGATGGCTTTGATCAAACGCCATTGCTGGCGCCACTGCTGGTAGCTCAATCCGGTCTCCTTGCGAAAGATGCGGCTGATGGTTTTCTCCGAAGCGCCACTGTAGCGCGCCAGCTCATTGAGCGGTGGCACTTCCTCCATGCCGGCCAATTGCCGTAAGCGGCGGTCCTTGGGCAGCGGCAATAAGGTCGGTTCGCGCTGCGCATGCCGTATTTCGTCCAGGCATACGGCAAGAATATTGGCGCTGGGGCCGCTTTCCCACTGGGTAGCAAAGTCGGCGAGGGCGATCCGCTCCAGCACTTCCCGCAGCAAAGAAGAGGCCGACAGCACTTCCAGATGGGGCGAAAGGCCAGGGTAGCACTGGTTGTCGAGATAAACCGAGCGATAGCCCGCCACGCCGGTAACCTGAACGCGGTGCACCACCTTGGGGGGGATCCAGGCAATGCGTGCCGGCGGCAGGAGGCAAATGCTTTCATTGAGCGTGATGCGCATACAGCCCCGCTGGCTGAACAGCAACTGCCCCATGTGGTGCCAGTGCGGCCCGGAATCATGCTGCGCCAGCTCGGCCGCAATGCCTAACACGCTATTGTTGATAGCATCGGGATCAAATTCGTCCTGTGCGCTGAGCCATGCCATAAATGTGTCCGATTTTATAAGTTTTTTGTCTTTTATATTGTAATGGTCAGGGTGGGGAAGGTGCTACTTTGTGGCCTACTTTCTTTTTGGAGACGGGATGTACCATGCAACGCAGACTGACCCTTACCCTGGCGACACTGATGATGATGTTTCCCCAAATTGTGGAAACGATCTATAGCCCGGCGCTCACACACATTGCCGACGGTTTTCACGTCAGCGCGGAGGTCGCGGCGCAAACCCTGTCCTGTTACTTTTTTGCTTTTGCTTTCGGGGTTGTCATCTGGGGCCGTTTGTGTGACGTGATCGGCCGGCGCCCCACCATTTTGGCCGGTCTGGCGCTGTATCTGCTGGCGTCGATCATCGCCATCTTCAGCACTGGCTTTACCTTGTTGTTGGCGGCAAGGGTGTTGGCGGCGTTTGGCGCGGCGGTGGGCTCGGTAGGCACTCAGACCGCCATTCGCGACCGGTTCGACGGCTATGAGCTGGCGCGCGTGTTTTCCGTGATGGGGATTGCGATGGCGGTCAGCCCCGCGGTGGGGGTGCTGAGCGGCGCCCTGTTGACCCATTACTGGGGTTACCAGGGGGTGTTCGCCGGGCTGGCGGCGTTGGCTGCCTTGCTGCTGGCCTATGCCGCATGGCAGTTGCCGGAAACGCGCCCGGCGCAGGTGGTGAAAAGTTCTTTCTTCGGTACGTTAGGCCGCATGGCGAAAGACGGCGATATCTGGCGCAGCGCATGGCTGGTGGCCCTGTTCAACGTCTGTATGTTCAGCTATTACCAACTGGCGCCGTTTCGGTTTGAAGCGCTGGGCATTCCGCCGCAGTGGTTTGGCTATACCGGGTTGGTGCTGGCCGCCGGCGTCGGGATCGGCGCGGCAATCAACAAGTTTCTCATCGCCAAACAGTGGCTGTTTACGCCGCTGCTGATGCTGGCCTGCGTATTGGCGCTGATCGGCGGCGGCCTGGTGTTCCTGTTGGAAGATAAGCTGTGGTTCGTGCTGCCGATGATGCTGGTGGTGATGGCCTACGGCATCGCGATCCCCAATATTCTGGCCCGGGCGCTGCGGAATTATAAGGATTGCATGGGCACTGCGGGCGCAATTCTTGGCCTGATGTATTACCTGATGCTGGCGGCGGGGCTGGTGCTGGCCGGGATGGCGCAGCGGCCGGGCATCGTGCTGATGACGAGCAGCGCCTGCGCGCTGCTGCTGGCGTGGACCGTCGTGCGCGGCGAACGCACCGTCGCATTGGGTAAACGCAACAGCGAGCAGGCGTAACCCTCAGCGGGGAGTTGGCGGGGCGCTCAGCGGGCCCGCCAGCAAGGTATGAAGCGCCTCTATCACCGCATTGCGCTGTTCGTTCAAAAAGAGGTGCCTGCCGGGGAAGCGTCGTTCATGCACTTCGCCCCCGGCCAGCAACCGCCAATCCGCCAGATCCTGCCTGTCGACCCATAGATCGTCCTCGCCATAAAAAACCGCCAGCGGGATCGGCAAATGTGTTTCCCGTGGGAAAATAAGCTGGCTGGCAAGCAGGAGATCGGCGCGGATCAGCGGCAAATAGGCGTCAAGCAGGTCGGCGTTTTCATCGGTGATTGCAGCCGTTTGCCCGGACTCGTGAAGTGTTTCAATCAGCGCGCTGCGCGTCAGGCGCAGCAAATGACCGTGCTTTGCCGCGTAGGGTGTGGAGCAGGCGGACACGATCAACCCTATGGGCGGCAGCCTGGCTGAGAGTGCGGTTGCCAGGGCCAACCGGCCGCCAAGGCTGTGTCCGAAAAAGACGCAGGGTTTGTCCTGCAGGGGGGCCAACGCCTGCTGCAGTTCGGCCACCAGCCCGCGGTGCTGGCACGCCGGCGCTTCGTCCGCCCGGTCTTCACGCCCGGGATATTGCATGGCGAACAGCTCGATGTCCGAGCACAGCAGGCTGCTCCAGGCGCGGAAGGTGCCGGCGCTGCCACCGGCATGAGGAAAGCAAATCAGTCGCAATTTGCCCTGGCGTGTGGGGGTCAGCGCTTTCAGGCATCGCTCGGCTCCCCGGAAGGGTATGTTGTGCATGGCAGGTTAATCGCCGTTCAGGATGAAGGGGAAGGGGATCGCGCGATCCCCGGATTTTCGGCTAAGGCGATTAGTTGATCGCCTCCCACAGTTCGTCAAAGATCGGCGTAAACAGCGTGGATTTCAGGTAGTCGGAACCGGCGGACCCGCCGGTGCCTTTACGTTGGCCAATGGTTCTTTCCACCAGCTTGACGTGCCGATAGCGCCATTCCTGCAGCAGTGAGTCCAGATCCAGCAGCTGATTCAGCAACAGCGACTCGCTGGAGGCTTCCTCCAGCACGGTTTTTATGATGGCCTTGAAGGACTCGGCCTGCTGTCCCTGGCGATCGTTGAGCAGCAGCAGGTGGCGCTGAACCGCTTGCCAGAGCGAGATTGGGCGAATGATCGCGCCAAGCATTTTCTGAATGGCCGGATCTTCACCGTACTGCTGCAACTTTTTACCGTTCGCTTTACCCAACAGCGCCTCAATGCCCGCAAATTGGTAGGACTGAAATCCGCTGGCGGAGCCGAGGTAACCGCGAAATTTTTGGAACTCATGGAATTTCAGCGTGAAAATCACCTCAATCTGGTTCACCACGGTTTTCGTGATGGCGTTGATGCGGATCAGCCCATTGTTTGCGGCGGCTATGTCGCCGTTTTCTATCAGATCGATAAGGCAGTGGAGCTCATCGATCAGCTGTTTGAACCACAGTTCATACGTCTGATGCGTAATGATGAAGAGGTTCTCGTTGCGGTGTTCGCTCGGCGGCGAGGCCGGTTGCTGCAAAGCGAGTAGCTGATTTAACTGCAAATAACTTGAGTAATTCATGCTGCGTCATTCCCTTGGGAGAACGGAAACAAAATTGGTTTGCTGGGGAGGGCGTCGCCCGAACAATCCGGCAAATGCAATGACAGGAAATAGCTACCGGCCGGGGTTGCCGGCGAAACCTGCGCCATTTCCGTTACGGAGCAGCGCAATCTTGCGCACGCCTCCGCCGTTGGCAGGCCCATTCCCCAAAAGCAGCGGTGGTTGTCCATCCTGCCGTCATCGTGCAATCGGTCAATCGAAGGCACATCAACCAACAGGTGATGTACGCCAAGCTCGACGATGCGCGCCATCGCCTGGTGGCTGAAATAAGGCGGTATTTCATCCGCCAGCCGCCAGCTCGGCGCTTTGGCGGCGATCACCAACGCCTGAAGATAATGCGGCGCCACCTGCGACAAGGCATCGTCGATCGCCGCGCGGGTAATGACCAGGTCCGTTCCCCGGGCGCTCGCATTATAAGTTTCCGACATCTCGCCGGCCCTTTGCAGCGGTACCCGAATCAGCGTGGCGGCAATGAATGGCTCGAAAACCAACTCTGCCACGTTATGTTCGCCAGGCATGATGTGCCCGGCGCACTCCGTGTGGGTGCCGTGACAATGCGGCACCAAAGAGATGCGGGAGGCATTGCATGCCCCCCCATGCTCTACGCTGGCCAGCGAATCGCCGTAGCGCAGGGGCGCTGCGCTCGCCGGTGCCACGCCGTAGATATTGGTTGGGTTGTCGCCGAATTTCAGCATGGCGGACAGTGGGATCCGCTCATGGTGATGCACTCGGTGGCGCCGGCCGCGGTAGGTCACCTCAATGCACTCCATCCGCTTCCTCCCTGGTTTTGGTGAGCGCCAGCGCGGTCAACTCGCGAATTTGGCTGTGCAGGATGAATTCGCGAATAGTGAGGGAAATGTGCATCGCCTGGCGAATGGCGTGCAATAGCCGTGGGATCTGCAGCGAGTTGCCGCCCAGGCTGAAAAAACTGTCCGTCACGCTGATGTGTTCCTGCATCAACACGGCTTGCCAGATTTCCTGCATGGCGTGTTCCGCGTCGCTGGCCGGCGGCACGTAATCCGTTTCGGAGGCCGAGTAGGTTATCGTCGGGGCAGGTAGCCTGCGAACGTCGATCTTGTTGTTATTGGTCAGCGGGAAAGCGGACAGCACCATAAAGCTGGAGGGGATCATGATGTTGGGCAGCCTGCTTTTCAACGCCGCGCGCACGGATTTCTCGTTTAACTCCGCGCCGGGCTCCATTTGCAGATAACTGACGATCCTGGCGCTATTCCCTTCTCCGACGATCAGGCTCAAGGCATGCGCGATGCTATCCATGGCGGATAAATTGAGGTCGATCTCGCTGAGCTCAATGCGATGGCCGCGAATTTTTACCTGGTGATCGTTACGGCCCAGATATTCCAATTGCCCACGGCTGTTGAAGCGTGCGATGTCGCCGGTTTTATACAGGTAATGGACGGTACCAAGGACCTGGCGTTTGGCGAACGCCTGGGCGCTCAGCGCACCGTTGTTCCAGTAGCCCGGAGATACGCCAGCACCGCCCAGGCAAAGCTCGCCGAAAGCGCCGCTGGGCACCAGGCCGCCGGTCGAGTCCATAATGAAAGCCTCGGTCATGTTTATCGGCGTGCCGATGCAGGTGCTGTCGCCCTCAAAGGTCAGATCGGCGCAGGTTGACCAGATAGTGGTTTCCGTCGGCCCATAGACCTGCAGCACCTGAGTGGCGATGCGCCGCAGTTGTGAAAGCAGTGCGACGGGCATTTTCTCGCCGCCGCACAGCACCGTCAGCGGTCGGCTGCCCGCCGCCGGTAAATGACTGACGATGGTGCCCCAGACGGTAGGGGTGGCCTGAATGACGCTGGGTTGCTGCTGCTCGATAAAATGATAAAGCCTGACGGGATCCATGGCGGTTTCCCGCGGGCACAGCACGACATGAGCACCCGAGGCCAGAGAGCAGAACAGCTCCAGACCGAAAATATCGAAACTGATGCTCGTCAGGCTCAACATCTTGTCAGCAGGCCCCAGGGCCAGCCGGTCGGCAAAGTCATTGGTGAAATTGTTCAGATTGCTGTGGCTAATCATCACGCCTTTCGGGTTGCCGGTAGAACCGGAGGTGTAGATGATGTAAGCCAGCGGATCCTTTTCTCCGTTCGAACGCGTTTGCTCAACGGCGGGGCGGGCAGACAGTATTGACTCGAAAGTCACGTGCGGGCAATCCGCCGGCACTGCGGCGTTTGCTTCGTCGGTGACCAGGATTTTCGTGCGCGCATCGTCAATCATGTACCGCACGCGATCCGCCGGGTAATGGACATCAATGGGAATATAGTATTTGCCGGCCTTGAGCGCGCCGAGGATCAGCGCCGCCACCCTGCAGCTCTTTTCCATCATGATGCCGACAGAAAACGCGTTGCTGTCCAGCGCGCTCAGGTAATGGGCGACATGCTCAGAGAGGCGCCACAGTTGCTCGTAGCTGTAACTCTCTTTTTCGCAACTCACCGCCAGCGAATCCGGCTGCCTGCGTGCCAGGTCATGAATTTGCTCGATCAGCGTCCCACGCGCGCTCTGCGTCGTATTGCTTGCGAGCTGTAAAAGTCGGGTTTGCTCTGCCTCGCTGAGTGGGTTGATAGCGGCAAGCGCCATCGAGGGGGATTGCGTCAGCAACTGATGCAGCACCTGTTCATAATTGTTCAGCATCATCTGCAATCTGGCGGCGTGGAACAATTCGCTGGCGTAATCAAGCTCAATGCTGATGCCGTCTGCGGCCAGGCTGAAGTTCCAGGTCATGTCGAACATCGAGAAACCCGAAGACACCGGCAATTTTTGCAATGAGCAGTCATGGAGGCCGGCCTGACACACGTCCCCGGCGTTTTGCAGAATAGCCATGATTTGGAACAGCGGGTTTTTGTTCGATACGCGCTCATAATCAAGCTGGTGGAGAATGCGGTCGAAGGACAGCTGTTGGTGCCGATAGGCGCCCGTACAGGTTTCCGTCATTTTACCGATCAGGGTTGCCAGGGTGTCACTCGCGCTCAGTACCGTGCGCAGCGGTACGGTATTGACGTGGAATCCGCTCACCAGCTCGAGGTAAAGGTCGTCGCGCGCGGCGATGGCGCTGCCAATGACAATATCGTCTTGGTTGGCGTATTTACTCAGCAGATAGGTCAGCGCTGCGGTAAGCATAACGAAGGGAGTCGCGCCCAATACCCTGGCGCGCTGTTCCAGCAGCCCCGCGATGGCGGGATCCAACCGGCGGCATATGCGTTCGCCGGCATGCGTCGGTGCCAGGGGGCGAGGCATGTCCAGGGGGAAATCCAACTCTCTGCACGCGTGCAGTTTTTGCTGCCAGTAGGCGATATCGTTCTCGAGATGGGGTTCCCCGGCATCATTGACGATATCAATTGTTTGAACCTCTGGCGCCGGCAGTGCGTAGGGGCCTCCGCCGCACAGATGATTGTATTGGCGCCAAAGATCGTTGAGGATGAGGTCCTCACTCCAGGCATCGGTCAGAATGTTGTGTTTCACCCACACTAACACGTGGTGCTGGTCATGGTACTGCACCAAACGCAGGGTGACCGGCGGGCGGTGGGTGATATCGAAGGGGACGGCGCAAAGCTGTTTCACCGTGTCTTCCAGAGGCGGATGCTGCCCGGTAAGGGTATGCCCGGCAAGGTTAATGGGAATATGCGGCAGGGCATGCTGATAGGCGATGCCCTGAGCCTCGCCAAATTGAGTACGCAGGCTTTCATGTTTTTCATAAATGAAATTGATGGCCTGCTCGAACAGCGAAAGATTTAGCGGCCCGCGGATCTCCACCGCAATGGGCAGGTTATAACTGCAATCATCAGGATTCAGCGCGCTCAGGTACCACAGTAAATTTTGCTGGGGGCTGAGCGCCGCCCGGCGTTGCTCGCCGATGGGAACGGCTCTGTCTGCGGAAACCGCCTTATTCTCAATATATTCCGCCAGCTTGCGTATCGTATTGTTTTGGAAAAGGTCGGCGATATTCAGACGACAGCACAAATCCCGGGCGACCAGCGAAACGATTTTACTCATGGTAAGTGAGTGTGCACCCAGGCAGATAAAGTCTTGCGTGACGTCGGCGCGGGTACAACCGATGGCCTCGGTCACGATGCGCTCCAGGATCACTTCCGTTTCGGTTTCCGGCAGCGCCATATCGCCGTCATTGTCTTCTATAACCCAGTTTTCCAACCGTTGGCGCGCCACTTTGCCATTGGTGGTCAACGGCAATGCAGGCAAGAAAACGAAAGCGGTCGGAATGGCGGCGGCATGCAGCAAAGGGGCCAGCGAATGCCGCAAGCCATCGGCGGTCAACGCCGGCGACGACGCTTGCACAAACGCCACCAGCGCTTTGCCGGCGGCCTGCGGTTTGGCTACCACGCACACGCTTTCTACCTGCGGATGGGTGCGAATGGCCGTTTCCACTTCGCCAATTTCGATGCGTACGCCGCGGATCTTGACCTGATGGTCTTTGCGGCCAATAAAAATAATATTGCCCTGTTTATCCCATTTGGCGATATCGCCCGTTTTGTAAATGCGTTCTTTACCCTGACTGCCGGGTAGGGCGAACGTGATGAATTTTTCGCCGGTCAATTCGGGCTGATTCAAATAACCGCGGGCAAGGCCGTGGCCGGCGATGCACAATTCACCCTCGAAGCCGAGGGGCTGCAGATTATTGTGCGCATCCAGGATATGGCAGCGGTAATTCTTCAGCGGTTTGCCAATGCAGTTCCAGGCCACGCCGGGCTGGTATTCGCACAAAGAAGTGGCGATGGTGGCCTCTGTCGGGCCATAGCCGTTGCACAGACGAGTTTGCTCCGCCCACCAGGCCACCACATCCGCCGGCGGTGCATCGCCCATCACAATCATCGATTTTAATCCGCGCCAGGCTTCACGCGGCAGCAACTCAAGGATGGCCGGGGTAATGGTGATATGGTTCACCTCGTGCAGCGCGAGGTAACGGAATAAGGCATCGGTTTCGGTATGCAATGCCGCAGGGGCGAGGTAGAGCGTTGATCCGCTGATCAAGGCGCCATAAACATCCCAGCCAAAAGCGTCAAAACCCAGAGAGGCAATCGACAGGACTTTACTGCCGGTTTCCAACCGCATGAAGTCGCGATGGTTTTGCGCGACATTGGCAAGCCCCTCACGAGTGATCATGACGCCTTTGGCTTTGCCGGTGGTGCCCGAGGTGTAACAGAGGTAAGCCAGGCCATCAGACGGCCGGGGAAGATGTAACGCCGGCAGGGTCATTGCCTGGTAGTTAATGGTTGCCGGATCAATGCACGGCGCATTCCCCGCCTGCAGAAGGGTATCGGCCAGGATCAGCGTGGGCCGCACATCATCAAGGATATTCTGATTGCGGGTTGCCGGGGCCTGCGGGTCGAGCAGAACATAGGTCTTATTACTTTTCAGGATGCCCAGCATCACGATTGGCAGCAGGGCGGATTTCTGCATGGATACGGCGATAATGTCGTGGCTGTCTACGTCGCCGCGGTGTTCGAGCAACCAGCAAGCCATTCTGTCAGAGGCGTCATCGAGCTCAGCATAGCTGTATTCTCTGTCGTCGGCATGCAAGGCGATAAGCGCCGAATTTGCCGCCGCCGTACGGCGAAACAGGGTGACAATATCTTGGGAAAGCAGGGGCGCGTCCGCGGTATCATTGAAGGACGCCAACTGGCGTATTTCATCAGGCGAAATGACCAGCGGCGCGGTAGCGGGATCGTCCTCAGAGGTGAGCAGCGCGTCCAGATAGTCGGTGAAGCGTTGGAAACGGGCATCGTCCCCGGTGACCGTGACCCACACGCCATCACCGGCGGGGGTCAGGGAGATCATCGCATGGGTTTGCGCGTATCGGTTTTGTTTGAGAATGCCGGTTTCATTGAAGAAGAAATGCCGCAGGTTTTGATTCTCCGGCGTGACCTGATCTTCGGCAAGGGTATGGAAGTCAGCTTCTTTTCGCCAGGTGACGAAACAGAGATCGGTCGCGCAACGCCCCTGGGTCTGGTCACCCAGCCGCTGTAAAAGCGTGATGATCAAAGCGCGCAGGCGTTCTGGCGAAGCGGAATAACATTTCTGGCCGATGCGAGGAGGCAAACTGATATTGTCAGGCGGTATGCCGCGTGACAGAGAGACCACTACGTCGCAGATTAAGTCTTTCAGCTGCGCTGCGTTATTTCTTTGGCTATGCCGGGCATCGGGTATCAGGCTGCCGCACAGGTAGCCGATTTTTTCTTTTTGAATAAAATACAGGGATAAGTATTCTTGTTTTTGTAAACTATCAATATCGGTGATTATTTCTTTATTGGACGATATCACCAGAACGTTTTCAGATAATTTCTGCAGTCGTTGTAATTCCTCCTGATGATTGTTTGTCGTTATTATCAGATCGATTTTTTCGGCGGGTAGGCGGGGTGAAGATAACGGGTAAATATGATGTCCATATTCTTGTATTTCTGAGGTGAGCGCTTCCCCGCAATGGATATCACCTGAGAATACTATGTTTAATAGTTCCACATTGGCTTCCTAGTAATAGTGTAACGTGAGCATCCGGTGTTGATGCCCAGTTTTAATTCGGTTTATCTGTTTTATGCCTGCGTTATTTTTGAAATCGGCAGGTCTTCGAGTATGCCCGCTTTATCCAGTGCCAGCAGCATTTGCTGCGTAACAATATTATTGGTTTCCCATGGCTTGGTGTCGGCAGGTGGGTAAGTGTCGTGAATGACGGCGGCGATGGCTTCTGCATCCATATTCAAATGACCTAGCATCCGGGCGCTAAATTCTTTAGCGATGGCATCCGTCGTATAGTGTTCAATAAAGGTCAGGATGGGGAGTTTCATCGCCTCTTTTGCATGCGTATCGCTGTGGCGCCATATATGCCCAAGTATCTGTTGAGAAAAGCGGGCGTGTCGGCCTTCGTCCGCGACATGGTCTTTCATGATCTGATAGAAGGAGGGGAAAATATTTTCATTGTCGATCACATCGATGAGATCGGTGGTTAACGCCTGTTCTGACAGGGAAACGCACACCAGCCGGAATAATTCACGGTGTTCATCCGGGGTCTGACCAAGCGCGAGCGCGAGCGCGAAGGACGCTTCGGTGTCTTTCGGCATGCTCAGCGGCGCTATGCCCGTCATCTGTTCGACCTGATTGATAAGGTCCAGTGCGACCAGAGCATGATAGGACTCATCTACAACGACGGTTAGTGCATCCAGGCGCATATCTGCGGGGAAATCGACGCCTGCGGTATTTTTGTATAGTTTGTAGGTTGAGTCATTAATAATATCCAGCTCAATGTTGGCAATGCCATTCAGATAGTGATAAAGCGTTTGGACCTGAATATAGCGCAGTGCTTCGTCACCCAACGCTGCCACGCGCGGGTGCATGCAAAGCGGCAGGCGTTCCGTAGGGAAATATTGCCTGGATTGGTAATCTTGCTCATTAAGTATGCGACGCGGACGGGAACGGACAATAGCAGCGCGATCCCATTTTTTCAGGGTTGTTTCAATTATGCTCACGGAAAGAGTCCTTCTTTAGTAGAGTTCGACTTCAATATCCGACAGCGGATAGGCACAGCAAGCTAATATAATATTTTCCTCAAGCTCATCTTCGGCCAGGGCGCTTTGTTTTCCATGACGCACTTCACCTTTGACTAACAACATTTTGCAGCAGCCGCATTTTCCTGCGCGACATAAATGTGGAATATCGATGCCTTTACTCTCAAAGTTATCTAATAGTGACTTCTCGGAGCAAAAGCTACCCGTGTCCTCACCATCAAGAATAACCTGATAGTGGGTGTTTTTTGATTGTGAAATCATGGCGGGGATTCCCTTGGCTATTAATTAAATGGTGTGGGGTCCATTATTCTTCCCTGATTGAATGATATTTTTATTTATGTGCCTTGATGGCGGAATAACAGTAGCTTCTGAGTTGTTTATTGTCAACATGAATGGTTAATAACTTTAACATTTCATTAATATTTGCGTTGTCTTTTTATTTTTTAATGGTTAATTCGTTAATTATTTCTTTTTTTATTTTTACAGGTGCAGATGTGCATATTGCAAGAAGTGTCTTTGTAATAATTGATTTTAAAATTATTTTATTTGGTATCGACCGCCGGCGGGGGCGTTGAATATTCACTTCTGTTGGAGGCCAACCTTGGGACCTCGCCCCGTTAACGAAAAAGGGCAAGCTTTCGCTTACCCTTTGGTTGGTGCAGTACGCAACGTCGCTATCTCAACCCAACCCGCCAATCCGCCCCCGGATCTCCTCCTCAGGCAAATCTACGCCAATAAACACCAAGGTGCTGCGGCGCTCTTCCTCCGGCAGCCACTCGCGATCCCAGTCGGCGTTATACAGCCGTTGTACGCCCTGGAATAACAGCCGGCGCGGCTCGTCCTTGATTGACAAAATGCCCTTATAACGCAGCAGGCTGTCGGCGTATTCCAGCAGCAGGCCTTCCATCACTTCGGAAATCTGCATCAGCTCCAGCGGCTGGTCGTGGTATACCACGATCGAGCCAATGTTGTTTTGCGCTTGCGGAATGCGGCGGAACAGCGGCGTCGGCGGCGTCAGGGTCAGCTTGTCGTTCAGCACAAAGCCTTCGATGTCGAACAGTACGCTGAGATCGATATCGCCGTGCGTCACTTTATACACCGGTGCGCGGGCGTTCATCTGCTGCAGGCGTTGGATCAGCGCTTCGCAGTCCGGTGCCACGTCGGTTTTGGTCAGCAGAATGCGGTCGGCGTAGCCCACCTGCGCCTGCGCGATGCTGAACTGGGTCAGTTGTTGGTCGGCATGTGCGGCGTCCACCAGGGTGATGATGCCGTCCAGCAGGAAGCGTTCGCAGAGGATCTCGTGCGAGAAAAAGGTCTGGGTGATCGGGCCGGGATCGGCCATGCCGGTGCATTCGATGATCAATCGATCGAACGCCAACTGGCCCTGGTCTACGCCGTCCAGCAAGTCCAGCAGCGCATCGGCCAGTTCGTTGGATTTGCTGCAGCAGATGCAGCCGTTGCTCAGGGTGGTGATGCGGCTGGCGCGGTCGCCAATCAGCGCATTGTCGATCGGCACTTCGCCGAATTCGTTTTCGATTACCGCAATCTTGTAGCCGTGCTCGGCGTTGAGAATATGGCGTAGCAGAGTGGTTTTACCGGCGCCCAAAAAGCCGGTCAGAATGGTGACTGCGATGGGTTTCATTACGGGTCCTTATTAACAGCAGCGCATGCCGCCTTTGCCGTCCCCACCGTAGCGGGCCTGCTGGCGTTCGCGGAAAAACTCTTTATAGGTCATCACCGGTTTGTCCGGGTGGTTGTCTTTCATGTGCTGGACGTAGGTATCGTAGTCGGGCACGCCCACTAACATGCGCGCTGCCTGACCGAGGTATTTCCCCGCCTGGCCGAGATTTCCGAACATCGCCTTCCCCTCGTTGATGAAAATACCCTGCATAATATACCCGCTGTACTTGAAGTTGCCTCTTTGTTGGCTACGCCGCGATGCAATGCCAAGTATTTAGGGTATAGATCTCATTATATCCAATAGATTTCAAGTTGCAGGTAGGCGGCAACTGGGCGAAACCCCAGAAGCTTGGTCTACCAAGTGACTGGGGTGAGCGAAGGCAGCCAACACCCCTGACACTTGAAAGATGAAGGATATATGCAGGGTATCCGTTAAATCACCATCAGTGCTGCGGTGAAACTTTGACGTCCCCCTCAGTTACGCCGTTGGAGGGCGCTTCTTCAGGCACCGGCACGTACGGCGTTTCCTGGTCGCTGCGGTTCGGGTTTTTATGCGCCGCCATGGCGGTTTTCACCCCGTAGAAGATGATGCTGTACACCACCAGCAGGAACAGAATGCTCAGCCCGGCGTTGGTGTAGTTGTTCACCACGATATGGTTCATGTTAGCCACTTGCTGAGCGGTCAGCTCGGCACCGCCTTCGGCGATTTTGCGCTTGTACTCACCGGCCTGGAAGAAGAAGCCTTCCAACTGAGGATTGTCGCTGAACAGCTTCAGACCCAGGGCGTAAGTGGTACAAATCAGCAGCCATACCGCCGGCAGCACGGTGACCCAAATGTATTGGGTACGCTTCATCTTAATCAGCACCACGGTACCCAACACCAGCGCCACGGCGGCCAGCATCTGGTTGGAGATGCCGAACAGCGGCCACAGGCTCTTCACGCCGCCGAGCGGATCGACCACCCCTTGATACAGCAGGTAACCCCACAGGCCCACGCAGCCGGCGGTGCCGACAATACCGGCCACCAGCGAGTCGGTTTTCTTCAGGAACGGCACGAAGTTGCCCAGCAGGTCCTGCAGCATAAAGCGACCGGAACGGGTACCGGCATCCAGCGCGGTCAGAATAAACAGCGCTTCAAACAGAATACCGAAGTGGTACCAGAAGCCCATGTTGGCACCGGGAATGATCTGGTGGAACACGTGGGCGATACCCACTGCCAGCGTAGGTGCGCCACCGGCGCGGTTCAGCACCGAAGGCTCGCCGATGTCCTTGGCGGTCTGCAGGATCTGTTCCGGGCTGATGACAAAGCCCCATGAGCTGACGGTCGCCGCCGCGTGGGCGGTAACATCTTTCAGTGACGCCATGATCATCGGCGCATCTTCGGTACCCAAACGGTGCAGGTCAGGCATGGTGATGCCCAGTGCGGCCGGCGGGGTGTTCATGGCGAAGTACAGGCCCGGCTCGATAATCGAAGCCGCCACCAACGCCATGATGGCCACGAAGGACTCCATCAGCATCGCGCCGTAACCGATAAAGCGCGCGTCTTTTTCATTGGCCAGCAGCTTCGGCGTGGTGCCGGAGGCGATCAACGCATGGAAGCCGGACACGGCGCCACAGGCGATGGTAATGAACAGGAACGGGAACACCGAGCCTTTCCACACCGGGCCTGTCCCGTCGACAAACTGGGTGATCGCCGGCATTTTCAGCTCAGGGTTGAGGATCACGATGCCAATCGCCAGCCCGACGATAACGCCAATTTTCAGGAAGGTTGCCAGATAGTCGCGCGGCGCCAGGATCAGCCAGACCGGCAGCAGGGCGGAAACGAACGCATAACCAATCAGCGTATAGGTGATGGTGGTGTCTTTAAAGGTCAGCGCCGGGCCCCAGTACGGGTCGTGGGCGATCACGCCGCCGAACCAGATGGAAGCTACCAGCAGCACGATGCCAATGATCGACACTTCGCCCACCCGTCCCGGACGCAGGAAGCGCATGTAAACGCCCATAAACAGGGCAATCGGCACGGTGGAACAGACGGTGAACACGCCCCACGGGCTTTCCGCCAGCGCTTTCACCACGATCAGGGCCAGCACCGCCAGGATGATGATCATGATCAGGAAGCAGCCAAACAGCGCGATGGTCCCCGGTACCGGGCCCATTTCCTTTTTGATTATCTCGCCAAGCGAAGCGCCGTTGCGGCGCGAGGAAATGAACAGCACCATAAAGTCCTGCACCGCCCCCGCCAGCACCACGCCGCCCAGTAGCCACAGCGTGCCGGGCAGGTAGCCGACCTGCGCTGCCAGCACCGGGCCCACCAGCGGGCCAGCCCCGGCAATGGCGGCGAAGTGGTGGCCGAACAGCACGTTTTTGTTGGTTGGCACGTAGTTCAGGCCGTCGTTATTGACCACCGCCGGCGTCGCGCGGAAGGCGTCCAGCTTCATCACCTTGGTGGCGATGTACAGGCTGTAATAACGGTATGCCACCAGATACACCGCCACCGAGGCGACGATGATCCACAGCGCGCTGATGTGTTCGCCACGGCGCAGCGCAACCACGCCCAGGCAGGACGCGCCGAGTATTCCCAGCAGCATCCAGGGTATGTGTTTTAAAATCCCCTCTCTGTTCATTGAGGTGTCCTTAGTTCAAATCTGCAAAATGAGTGAGTTAACCCGCTTATAAGATGTTTCAGGCACGCGGCCCGGTGCGGATAACGTTCGGGTACGAACTCTAAATAATTCGAGTGGCATTGAGGCGGCAAGGGCGCGAAGCCCGATGAACTTACATAAGTAAGTGATTCGGGTGAGCAATCGTAGCCAACAACGATGCAACTTGAAGTATGACGAGTTTAGGAACAGCTCATCATTGCGGGTTGGGGCTGGGGAAGACATGCGAATTTCAGTCAACGGTGCTATAGGGTGCCGAACGGTTGAAATCCCGGGGTGAGCGGTTGGGCGTTGCAGGGGGAGTGGCAACGCCCCACCGAGGGCCGGGTCAGTAAATCTTTCTGGCGTTGATCCCTGCGGGGAAAATGCCGGTGGCGAAGATGTGCCCGTTAACCTGCAACTGGCCGTCGGGCAGCATTTCGACCGGGTATTCGTGGGTCAGATAACTGAGAAAGTTATTGCGGTCGTCGAGCGTCTGAAAGCCGATCAGATCGTAGAAAAACAGCGATTCGATTAAGCCGTGATGCTCGGGGATCTGTCTGAGCAGCGCCGTCGACGGGAACGGCAAATGGAAGAAGAACGCGCAGGGGTTCAGCAACCCCTGTTCTTTCAGCGCCTGGCCGCAGGGCAACAGCTGGTAATCATCAATGCAGATGATGTCGTTCGGGCAAATATACTCGCAGGCGATATCGGCGAAATGCCGGTTGAGTTGCCGATAAGCGCGGTAGTTCTCCGGCGTGAAATGCGCCTTCTCCGGGTGGTTATGGAACACTGGCCACAGGCCGTCGTGATAGTAGCCCTGATAGTGGAAGTGAAACTCCTCGGTCGATAACGGAAAGGTCACCTGCTCGTAGCCGCTGCGGTGCTGGTAACTGACCGGGCGCAGCGGCGCATCGCCAAAGTTCTGTACGTCACCGTTCCAGCCCAGCCACAACCCGCGATCGTCGTCGCTCTGGCTGTCAGGCGATAGGGCCTGCGTAGCGCAGGCCAGATCCTTGCCGTCACACTGCTTATTCGAGATCAAAACCAAACGAGACATGCTGCGTTCCTTGTTCAGGTTACGAATAGGGGGTTAAAGCATCCAGCGGGTTTCCGCTTCGGTGACCTGCGCTTCAAAGCGGCGCAGCTCGGCGCTCTTGCAGGTGTGCCACAGCGCGGCAAACGCCGGGCCGAGGCTTTCCTGCAACGGCGGAGTTTGCCGGAATAACGCCAATGCTTCCTGCTGGCTGAGCGGCAGTGCCACCGCGTCGCCATTTTCATAGCCATTGCCGCAGGCTGCCGGTGGCAGGGGCTGTGCGTGTTCCAGCCCATACAGCATGCCGCTCAGCATCGCCGCTACGGCCAGATACGGGTTGGCATCGGCCCCGGCCAGCCGGTATTCGATGCGCTGGTTGGCATGGTCGGCGCAGGGTAAACGCAGTGCCACCGTGCGGTTATTGTGCCCCCAGGACGCGCGCAGCGGCACGTGCATACCGGGACGAAAGCGGCGGAAGGCGTTAACGTTGGGCGCGAATATCGCCATCGAGGCTGGCATCAGCGCCAGCATGCCCGCCATCACCTGCGTCATGGTGGCGCTCAACTCGCCCGGCAGGCTGGCCAGCAGGTTGTTGCCCTGCTCATCCTGCAGGCTGATATGAAAATGCAAACCGCTACCGGCGGCCTGAGCACAGGGCTTGGCCATAAAGCAGGCGTGCTGGTGGTGTTTCTCGGCGATCTGGCGCGTCAGCCGCTTCAGGGCCAGCACCTGATCGCAGGCCTCCAGTACGCGAGCGCTGTGATGCAGATTCAGCTCATACTGGCCGGAGGCGGCTTCGGCGACCACGCCGGTCAGCGGCAAGGCCTGCAGCCGGGCCTGATGTTCGATGTCATTGAGCAACGCCTGGTGGCGCTCCGGCGCATCGACAGAAAAACTCTGCGTTGGGCACTGTCCGGCCTCAGCCGGTTGCTGCTGCGGATCCTGCAGATAAAACTCCAGCTCTGCCGCCACGACCGGGAAGTAACCCTTGGCATGCAGGCGTTTGAGCACCCGTTGCAGCACCACGCGCGGCTCCAGCTCGCAGGCGTCGCCGTCGGCATTTTTCATCGTCAGCAGCAATTGGGCATGGTGCTGCGGATCTCGGGCGCACGGCCGCAAAGTACCGGGCACCGGCAGACACAACCTGTCCGGCTCGCCGGCCTGTTGGCCCAGTCCGCTTTCTTCGATCACCTGGCCGCCAAGATCCATGGCGTAGATCGACAGCGGGAAATAACAGCCTTTATCCAGCGTAAAAAGCTCTGCGACAGGCAACCGTTTCCCGCGGAATTGACCGTTCAGATCGTTGAGATAAATATCGACGTGTTCGGTGTCCGGGTAGCGCTGTAAATACTGTTCTACTTCTTTGTGGAATGAACGCGCCTGCGAAGCAGGAATATCTGCCAGCAGTGGGTTAAAACCAATAACGTTAGCATGCATGGCAGCCCCCGAAATAAATTAAAGTCGCGGGGGAAGTTATTATCAGGGCAGGGGATAAACACATGAGGCATCCGTCTCGTAAGGCCATATTGGCGATGTAATGATGTTATCTGCGCCCCTAAAACCTGTCTGTAAAAACGCCGTAACTTTATTTATAGCCGGAATAAAAAAGGTGTAAATAAGGGGCGTGGCTCTGATGGCTGAAGAATAAAAGGCTGCATATACTGCTGAGAACGCCGTTATAAGGAGAGAAAATAATGATCAGAGTTTTTATCGTGTTTGCCGCCGTGATAACGGCGTTCAGCGCCGGGGCCTCATCTGAAGCGGCATGGGCCAGCGGCGATAAAGCACTGCAAACCGCCTGCCTGAAAGCCAGCAGTTTGCAAGGGGCCAAAGCCGTCGGCAGCATTATCCATTATGGTGACGACATCGGTTACTCGGCTCTGTTGATCGCTGGGCGCTATCCGCAGGCGTTTATGCGTAACAAAGTGGGCAGAGAGCTGTGCCTTTACCAACGAGCCACTAAAAAGGCGGTGGTTCAGGACGCTGACGAGATGGCGGGGAAGCCGTAGCTACCGATCAAAAAAGGGCGCCGGGGCGCCCTTATGCCTTTATTTCAACGCGATACGGATCACGTCGTCCGGCGCCGTGGCTTCTTTCTCGCGGCTGGAAGCCTGTTTGACGCTCACGTACAGCGTCTGGCCATCCGGTGACAGCGCCAGGCTGTTCGGGTGGGTTGGGGTCTTGATGGTTTGCAGCAGCTTGTAGTTCTTGGCGTCGATCACGCTGACCTGGCCTGCCTGACGATGGGTGACATACACCTCATTGCGCGTCGGGTTGAACAGGACCGCCAGTGATTCCGGCACGTCGATTTTGCTCAAAATCTTGCCGTCGCGGGTATCGACCACCAGCACCTGTGCCTGCTTGGAGTCGGTGATAAAGGCGCGATGCGTGGCAGGATCCAGGCTGATGTTCAGGAAGAAGTGCTCTTTAGACTCGTCCAATTTCTTGCGGCTGAGCACCTTGTTGGTTTTGGTGTCGATAGTCACCAGCTCGCCGTCGGCGTTGGTCACGTACAGGCGGCTTGCGGCCGCATCCAGCGCCAGACCGGTACCGTATTTGCCGGTTTCGGTGATGGTGGTGCGCAGGGTCAGGTCTTTGCCGTCCACTACCCAAACCACGCTGGATTCACCCAGCCCGGTGATATACAGGGTGTCGGTGGTGGCGTCGGCTACCAGCTCACGCGGTGCCAGCGGTTTTACCGTTTCGGAGCGTTTACGCGCATCCAGCACCAGGCGGCCTTTGACCTCACCGGTTTTACCGTCGATGGCAGTGACCGAGTTATTGACGGTGTTGCCGAAGAACAGCGTGTCGGTTTTGCTGTTGATGGCCGCGCCGAAAGGTTTGATATCGTTGTGAATGATCTGGGTGATATCCAGCGTTTGCGGATCCAAACGATACACCACGCCGCCTTTGTCCAGCTTGCGGCTTTGCGAAGTGGCCAGATACAGCGCGTTTTCGCCCTGGCTGTAGACCATCTCGTAAGCGCCTTTGCCGACGGGCTTGCGCAGCAGTTCCGGCTCGCCCTGGGCCAGCAGCGGGGCGGAAAACAGCATTGAAGTGAGCAGCAGCAGTGGGAAAGCGGCGCGTGCGCCAAAGCGGCGGCTGGTCGTTGTTGCAGAGTTCATAACCTCTCCATGGAGTTAAAATGCCTGTCGCCGCAGGGCGGTTGCCCAGAGGCTAAAAAGCTCAACATTGAATTCAAAGCAAAATCCGGCCGGTCGCATCGTGGCGCGCCGGGCCTTCTGTTTGCGAATAATAATCATTATTCATGCCGGAGGGGAGTGATTTCTACCCAGGCTGGGGTGAAAATCACAATGTGAAGAGTGGGTGGAGGGTGACCGTTGCCGTGTCGCTGCGTGGGTTTCCTGGTTTTCCCTGCGGGCCGATAACAAATAATTAATTTAGCTGCGTTATTGTTTGGTCGCTGTAATAATATTTATTTGTTATCTCTTATAATAAAAACCCGATAATAACGGAGGTTTCTTTGGGTTAAAAACTCCGGCTTTGTACGTTATGTGAGCGGTTAATTACATTGTCTTGCATTGAATTACAGTTGAATACTTTTGTGGTGAAAAAGTCATCCTGTGGTGGATAATCTCAGGTTATGACATGAATTTTTATAACTTGCGTCATTTGCACACATCGGGTAATTGTTTATGCGTGGCTCAAGACCACCGTATTTATAACAATAATTTTTCGGGCAGGGGTAATAATGAGATATATAAAAACGCCAATATTCATTGGCGGCGTTGTGCTGTCGGCGTTATCCGCCGGCGCGCAGGCAGAAATCACTATTCTGGATAAAAACCCGCAAAGCAATGTGTTGCTGGCACCGCTGAGTTTGAAAGTTGGCGGCAGTATTCGCCCCGAGTGGATATTTAATAATGGCCCGGAGCCGGGATATTATAAAAATGGTCATGACGGCGGCACGCGTTTTCGCTTCAGCGGCGACTATGCGCTGACGCAGGATACCTCGGTTATCGGCTACTACGAGTGGGGCGTCGATCTGGCACACGCGCTGAGCTGGGACGGCCACTACAACGAAGACGGCAAACGCGACTATCAGCGCCAGCTGTACGGCGGCTTCAAAGATGACCGCTACGGCACCTTAACCTTTGGCCACCAATACGGCATTTATTATTCGGTTGTCGGCATTAAAAGCGACGTCTGGGATAACGATGGTCATGCGGGCGGCACCGGCATTGGTATTTCCGGCGACTACGACGGCGGTAATAAACCGAAGAACAGCCTGAAATACACCAATGATTTTGGGCCGGTCACCTTATATGCCAACTATTTATTACCGGAAGACGATTTGCACACGGCGGATAATCTCATCTATCGCCGTAAAGGCGGCGGCGGGTTGGGGTTTGATTATAAGGCGACGAAGGAATTAACCTTCAGCGCGGCCTACAGCTACACCGACGCAAAGATCAAAGACAATCAATATAACGAGAAAGAGTATCACCAGCAGTTGTCCGGCACCGCGCTGACCTGGCAACCCAATAACTGGTATATCGTCGGGACCGCCAGCTATTACAAAGACTATGTGCCGAGCACCCGTGAACGTACCTTGTCGCATTATTTCGCCGGGAGCGGTTACGGGGTAGAAGGCTTTGTCGGTTATACCTTTAATATCGACAAGCCTTTCCTGAAATCGATCCAGCCTTATGTGGCCGCGGACTCGCTGCAATTGAAGGGCGGCGAAGAGTACCACGCCAATCACGTTTACCTTGGGGCGGGTACCACCATCGGCTACGGCCTGTCGGTGTATGTGGAACGGACGCTGGCCAACAGCAGCGACAACGAACCGGACTCCACCTGGGTGACTGTGTTCTACGACTTCTGATCGCTCCTGACAAACTTTCCAGGCCGGCCTCGTTGCCGGCCTTTTTGTCGGGTTATTTCACAGGGTGATCCAACCGCCCTGCGCCCGATCCGCCGCGGTTTTCTCCGCCAGATAGCGTGCCGGCGGTTTGCCGACGGCTTTGCGAAACATGGTGACGAAGCCACTGGCGCTCTCATAGCCCAAATCCAGCGCCACCCGCTGTACGGTCTCCCCCTTGGTCAGGCGTTGCAGCGCCAGCATCACGTGCAGTTGCCGTCGCCAGTGGCCAAAGCTCATGCCCATTTGCTGCTGCAGGGTGCGGTTGAGGGTGCGTTCGCTCATGCCAATGCGCTGAGCCCATTGGCTGAGGGTGGCCTTGTCCGCCGGATCGGCCAGCAGGCGCTCGGTCAGTTGGCGAATGCGCGCGTCATTGGAGACCGGCAAGTGCAGGTTCTCAATCGGCGCGGCGGCCAATTGATCCAAGAGTACGCCAATCAGCCGCCCTTCAGCGCCTTGCTCGTCATACAGCGGATCAAACCCGCTGGCCTGCAACAGCAGTTCGCGCAGCAACGGCGAAACGGCCAACGTACAGCAGCTGGTCGGCAACCCGGCGATGGCAGCCTGATCGACAAACAGCGCATAACATTCGGTGGCCCCGGTACCCTGAGCGTTGTGCAGCACGTTGCTGGGCATCCAAAGCGCACACTGCGGCGGAACCAGCCACAGGCCGTTTTCCACTTCGCAGCGGATCATGCCGCGCATCGTATAAATCAGCTGCGCTTTTTGGTGCCGGTGATGGGCGACTTCCCAATCCTTGTTAACGGTGGAACCCTGCACGGCAAAAACCGCCCGGGGCACCCGATCGATATCGAAAAGCGGTGGAGTGACAAAAGGCATGAGAATAATTCTCAATTTGGCGCAAATGAAAAACATTATGTCCTGATTGTGCAATGTGGTCTAGTGCTTCCGCCGATAAAGTAAGCGCACGTTTCCGAACTCTTAGGAGAAATCTCATGTCATTAGATTCTGCAACCTTCCCACTGGTCTGGATGCGTCAGCAAGCCGCCGGCGAACCGAAAGATACCCTCGCCGAATTTGCCGAATTCAGCACCTTGCTGCAGCGTGAACAGCCGTTTGTGCTGCTTTGCGATCGTCGTATGGACGAAAGCGGTGAGCAGGATCGCGACGAGCGTACCCAGGTCGCCCTGTGGAAACGCGATCACCGCGAGGCGTTAGCGAAGTGGGTCAAAGGTATGGTGCTGATCGAGCCGGACGACATGCGCCGAAAGGCGGCGGAAGAGTTTGTCGATTTCGCCAGCCGTTTCTGGGGTTATCCGGTGATGGTGGTGGCCAGTGAGCAACAGGCCCATGAGCTGGCACAACGCCTGCTCGAGCAGCGGGAACAATAATTAAAAGGAAGCGCCATGTATCAGCAACAGGTAATTGCGCAACTGCTGGCCTGGATTGAAGCAAACCTCGACCAGCCGCTGACGCTGGACGATATTGCCGCCAAATCCGGCTATTCCAAATGGCATTTGCAACGGCTGTTCAAGCAGTTGACCGGCCATATTCTGGGCACTTACGCCCGGCGCAGACGTTTGACCGCCGCCGCGCGTGAGCTGCGGCTCACCCATACCGGCGTGGCCTGCATTGCCGATAAGTACCAGTTCGATTCCCAGCAGACCTTCACCCGTTGCTTCAAAAAACAGTTCGGTTTGCCGCCGGCCGGCTATCGCCGCAGTGCGGATTGGTCCAGCCACGGCATGCAGCCGCCGCTGCGGATGGCAGAAGGCCCATTGCCTCAGGGGAGTATTGTCACTCTGCCGGCCATGCAGCTGGTGGGGCGTACCCAGCGCCGCAGCTGCACTCTGGGGCAAATGCAACATTCGAAAAATGAGCTGCGCCAGTACGTCTGGAACCAGGTGCTGCAACCCGAAGTCGCGCCACCGGCGGTAGTCTACGGCCTCACCAGTCTGGAAGCGGACAACCGACAGCTTGATGGTCAACGCATGGCCTATACACTGGCGCTGGCAGATGAACAGGCCGAAGGGGAGCAGATCCTGATCGAACAGGGCGATTACGCCAGCTTTACCTACCAGGGGCAGGTCGAAGAGTTGCCAAACTTCGTCGATCGCCTGTACGACTCCGCGATGCCCATGATGAAAGCTGTACGCCGTCCCGGGCAGGATATCGAGCGTTTTTACCCGGCACAGGGAGAGGTTTGTAATGCACGTGGTACGGCGATCCGCTGTGAATATCTGATCCCGATTCGCCGAACGCCACCGCCGGCCGCTGTGCTTTAACGGCAGTTTTCACAGAAAAACCTCTTCGTGCTGCACCAGGTTACAAAAAAGTTCGATATTGCGCTGGTAATGTTTCACACTTAGGCCGATGTGCACATATAATGCGCATCCGGTCATTTATGGCCGCATAACCTATATTGATAACTGCCAGTGGCCACTACCAACACGAAGATGAAAATGAGCATTCGCGCGTTACTAACCCTGTTTACGGCACTGGTGGCTTTCAGCCAGGCTGCCTTCGCCGTTGTATATCCGTTGCCTGCCAAAGACAGCCGTCTGGTGGGTGAGAACATCCAGATCACCGTACCGGAAGACAGCAAGCTGCCGCTGGAGAGCTTTGCCGCTCAATACCAGATGGGCCTGAGCAATATGCTGGAAGCCAACCCGGGTGTGGATCCTTTCCTGCCGAAAGCGGGCAGCACTCTGACCATCCCACAGCAGTTGATCCTGCCGGATGCGCCACGTGAAGGCATCATCATCAACAGCGCCGAGATGCGTCTGTACTACTACCCGAAAGGCACCAACACCGTGATCGTGTTGCCAATCGGTATCGGCCAGTTGGGCAAAGATACGCCGCTGAACTGGACCACCACCGTGCAGCGCAAGAAAGATGGCCCAACCTGGACGCCAACCGCCAAGATGCGTGCGGAATACGCCGCGGACGGCGAGATCCTGCCTGCAGTGTTCCCGGCCGGTCCGGACAACCCTATGGGGCTGTACGCGCTGTACGTCGGTCGTCTGTATGCGATCCACGGTACCAATGCCAACTTCGGTATCGGTCTGCGCGTGAGCCACGGCTGTGTGCGTCTGCGTGCTGACGACATCAAGTTTCTGTTCGAAAACGTTCCGGTCGGCACTCGCGTGCAGTTCATCAACGAGCCGATCAAAGCCAGCGTTGAGCCGGACGGTTCCCGTTACATTGAAGTGCACAACCCACTCTCAGCAAACGAAGAACAGCTGAAGTCCAAAGATCCGGTGCCGTTGACCATCTCTGCGCCAGTGGGCAAAGTGATGATGGACCCGGCGGTTAACCAGAGCGAAGTGGACGCGGCAATCAAAGCCCGTTCCGGTATGCCGGTTAAAGTGAACTGATTGATTCAGTCGCTGTAGAAAAGGCGCCTTAGGGCGCCTTTTTTTATGGCTAAAAAACACCGTTTTGCGCAGGCCTCCGCAGTTCTTTGCTTTTCGTTACCGCTGCCGCTTTAAAGGTCCGGTACTGTTAGCAAAAAACAGATTGTCTCGTTGCCTTAAACGGGCATCGCGAAGCTGTAGGTGGGCCAAATTGCGACGGGAAACTGTCGGGAGGCCCGTCGCTGAAACTTCTTTTCTCTGGTGCAAAAACGCGACCTGAAGATCTTGCTGTAGAGTGTCAGAATAATCACAGCTTACCTGCCTATGCATCACCGCTATAAATCCTTCCTGATAATTATTCCTCAAAAAATCATCTTTAATTAATTGGTTATATATCCCCTCCGACCAGTGATTGCCTGAGAAAAAACTCTCAAAACCTCTGTATTGTGAAAATAAGATCACACAAACGTAACAAAAGATAAACATAGGCTCTCTATATTGGCTGCTTTGCTTTTGGGAGGGAGTGCCATGCGTAACTGGAACGAGCCGAAAAAGAACAAAGCGCACATCGAACTGATCCCGATGATCGACGTGATGATGTTTTTGCTGGTGTTTTTTGTGTTGATTAGCCTGAACGTGATCCCGGCCCTTGGGCTGAAGACTCAGTTGCCGTCCGCCGGTAGCGCTCAGCAATTGAAGCCGCAGAAGAAGGCGATCATTACCCTGGGCGCGGAGGAGCAACTGCAGCTCGACGGCCAGCCGATAGCGCTGAGCGCGCTGGTCAGCACGCTGAAGCAACAGCAGCAGGAGAACCAGACCACCACCATTATCGTTAACAGCGACAAAGGCGTTGCGGTAGAGCGCTTGGTCGCGGTGATGGATAACCTGCGCCAGGGCGGTTTCTTCTCCGTCTCCATCGCCACACGGAAGCTGTGACATGTATCTGCTCTATCGCTCACGTCACCTTTTCAGCTGGTTGCCGGCGCTGATCGTCGCGGGCTGCGTGCTGTTCGCCAGCCAACAGGCGGCGCTGAAAATTCAGCCGCGCTATGACGAAACCGCCATGGAGCTGGCATTGGTCGAGCCGGAACCTCAGCCACAGCCGGAACCGGAGCCGCCGGTGGAAACTCCGCCGGAACCTGAGCCCCTTCCTGAACCTGTGGTGCCTGCACCTGAGCCGATTGTCGAGGCCAAACCGGTGCCCAAGCCACAGCCGAAACACAAACCCAAGCCGGTGAAAGAGAAAGCCAAGCCGGTGGAAAAGGCCAGGCCCGCCGCGGTGCCGGCAGCGCCGAGAACCTTGGTCAGCAAGCCCGCCGCACAGCCCGTTCCGCCGGCTCCAGCGGCACCGAAGGTGAATGCGCAGGCAATCGAAAACGGTTATCTGCAGGCATTGCGCCATGAGCTGGAGCAGCGCAAGCGCTATCCCAGCGGGCGGCAGGCTTCGCTTGAACGGCCGCAGGGCAACGTCGAGGTGTGGCTGGAGGTGGATCGCAGCGGTCGGGTGATCTCTTCCGGCATCACCAATAAGGCCTCCAGCATGCTGCTCAACCGTGCGGCGCTGAGCAGTTTGCAAAGTATCAGCCAGGTGAAGCCGTTCCCAAGTGAGGCTTTCAACGGGCAGACAACCAAAAGATTTTCAGCCACGTTCAATTATCAGGCGCCTTGATGCCTGGCATAACAGTTTGATTTTTATGGGATGGAAACAATGAAATCTTTCAATCGATCTGGGATTTATCTGGCAGTGATGTCGGCGATGTTACCGGGTGCCGTGCTGGCGGCGGACTCGACCGACGTCGGCACCATCAACGTAAAGGGGCAGTCGCTGGGCGGCGGCATGATGGTGCAGGAGGACAGCGCCAAGTCGCGTTCCACCGTCACCAAAGAGGCGATGGATAAAATGCCGGCGGCGGCCAACGCCATCGACAAGCTGAAATACACGCCGGGTCTGAACGTTAACAGCAACGACGCCAGCGGCCTGAGCGGCGTCGATTACACCATGCGCGGCATGAGCTCCGATCAAATCGGCCTATCGATGGACGGGATCCCGATCAACGACTCCGGCAACTATGCGGTTTACCCGAACCTGCTGGGTGATTCTGAGAACCTGGGGGAAGTGTTCGTCACCCAGGGCTCCTCGGAAGCCGACGGCCCGCACATCGGCTCCAGCGGCGGCAATATTGGCCTGGTGACGCGGCGTCCGTCTAAAGACTTCGGCGGCTTCGTAAAACAGACGCTGGGCAGCAACAACCTGAGCAAAACCTTTGCCCGTCTGGAGACCGGTGAGTACAACGGCTTCAGCAACTGGATCTCCTATTCGCACACCGAGGCCAAAAAGTGGCGCGGGGAAGGGCGCTTGTACTCCAACAAGTTTGAGATGAACTCGTTGTATGAGGACGGCAACGGCAACAGTAGCAACCTGATCATGAAGTACAACCAGCAAAATAACGTTAACTACAACACCCTGAGCAAAGCGCAGTTTGCGGAGGACCCCCGTGGCGATTATGACACCACGCCGTCCTACAACAACCGGGGCCAACTGACTCGCTATTACAAGCTCAACCGTAATCCGTTCGAGAATTTCAACCTGACGTTCACTCAGAAGCTGCAGCTGCGCGACAACCTGGCATTGACCCTGCAGCCGTACTACTACTGGGGGAACGGCGGCAGCTTCAGCGGCCAGAGCGCGTCGGTACTGTCCAGTACCTCGGATCGGGCCGGTCAGTATGACCTCAGCAACTTGCAGTCCAATACCTATTACCGTCCTTCCTGGACCCAGACCTGGCGGCCGGGCATCACCACCAAGCTGAAGTGGGACATCAACGATCAGCACAGCCTGGATATCGGCTACTGGTTTGAACGTGCGCGCCAGTCGCAAACCCAGCCGTTTATCGGCATCAAGGACGACGGCAACCCGCAGCAGCTCTCGGGTAAACCGGGCGGTTCCGATCAGGTGAAGGACGCCAACGGCAAAACCGTGCAGGGGCGTAACCAGTACACCATTACCCCGGCGCAAAAAGTATGGCTGCAGGACACCTGGTTCGCGACGCCGGACTGGACCTTCGTCGGCGGGCTGGCCTATCAGTACGTTGAACGAAAAGGCGATAACAAGGGCAGCCTGTATAACGTACCGGAAAAGCGTGATGCCAAATACCATGAATTTCTGCCGAACTTCAGCGCCAGCTACAAGCTGAACCCGGAAAACCAGGTGTTCTATAACCTGACGCGCAACATGCGCACCCCGCCAAACTACGTGTTGTACAACGTCGGCGATTCGCTTAGCACCAAGCCTGAACTGAGCTGGAACCATGAGCTGGGCTGGCGTTTCGAGCGTGAAGATATGCTGCTGAGCGCCTCGCTGTTCTACTTGCGCTACAGCGACCGTCAAATCTCTACCACCAATCCGGACGGTGACTACGAGATGATGAACATCGGCAACGTAGAGAACAAAGGGCTGGAACTGGAGTGGAGCGGCCAACTGCCGCATAACTTCAACTACTACACCTCGTACACCTATACCGAGTCCAAGCAGAAGAGCGACATTGTCAGCAACGGCGGCCTGCCGCTGCCGACCAGCGGTAAAGAAGTGCCGAACGTGCCGAAAAACCTGCTTAACGTGACCCTGGGTTATGACGACGGTTTGTATTACAGCAGCGTGAGCGGCAAGTACGTTAGTTCGTTCTATGGCGACCTGACCAATGACGAGAAGATTGGCGGCCGGACGGTATTCGATCTGGCGGCGGGGGTGCATTTGCCGGTGGACAAGAAGATCGTCAAGAGCGCGGCGCTCCGCTTCGGCATCAGCAACCTGTTTGACAAGGAGTACCTGACTTCGGTGCGCTCCACCACCTTCAACGCCGCGCCTTATAACGGCGTAAGGGCCAGCACGCCTTACTACAACGTCGGGGAAGAACGTACCTTCAGCGTATCGCTGGAAGCCACCTTTTAACTATTTATACCCTATGGCTTTCAAGTTGCAGCCAGGCGGCCAACTCGCTCATCCCCAGGCGCTTACTTAAGTAAGTAACTGGGGTGAGCGAGTGCAGGTAACAACGCTGCGGCTTGAAAGACGACGGGTAAGAGGACTGAACGATGAATGCCAATCTGCTACACGACATTATTTTCTACGTGATGTACGCCGCGCTGGCGATTGCACTGGTGATCATTATCGAACGTGCGTTGTATTTCGCCTATACCCAACGCCAGGCGCGTCGACTGGAGCAGGCGCTGACGTTGGATGTGCACCGCACGGCCGATCTGCCGGATGAGTTGACCCAGCGCAACAGCCTGCCGCTGGCGGTGATTTCTCCGGTGCTGGAGCAAAAACACCGTGCCGGTGACCGCGAGGCGATCGGTGAGTTGATCGACGCTCAGTATTTGTTGAGCAAGCCGCTGATGGCGCGGGGCCTGTGGTTGCTGGAAACTATCGTTACCGCGGCACCGCTGTTGGGGCTGCTGGGTACGGTGATGGGGATTATCGAAACCTTTAAGGCACTGGCTGCCTCGGGAGTGTCCGAGCCGAGCCTGGTTTCTGCCGGGATGGGCACCGCGCTGTACGCTACCGGACTGGGTATCGCCATCGCGCTGCTGTGCCTGGTGGGGAACAACTATCTGCAAAGCCGCATGGAGCGCATTAACGAACTGTTGAAGGTACTGCTGATCCGCGCCGGTGCGCCGGGCAGCCGCCCGGAAAACGGCAGCCGCGAGCAACGGGTTGACAGCGAGGTGCCGCGCTATGCCTAATGGCCGTCATTCACGGTGGCCATTAGGCCGCCTTTACACTGCGTTATGGGGTGGTTGCCTGTTGATGTTGAGCCAGAATGCGGCGGCGCGTTTTGAAATTCCCGGCTACGAGCTGGTGTATACCGCACCGGTAGAAACCGCGTTGCAGGCGGATGACCTGCGCAACACAGCCGAAGTGTGGCAGCAGATGTTTGATGCGGCGAAAACCCGCATCGATCTGGGCCAGTTCTACGTGGCGAACCAACAGGGTTCGCTGCTGGATGGCGTGCTGCAGCATCTTAAAGCGGCGGGGGAACGTGGGGTAAAAATTCGTTTCCTGATGGAGGAGAAGGGCATCCGCATTTCTACTCCCGAAACGCTGGAACAGCTTAAGGCGATCCCGAATCTGGAGCTGCGTATCATCCCTTACCAGCGGCTGAGCGGCGGCATTCTGCATGCCAAATATCTGCTGGTGGACGGTGAACAGGCGTTTGTCGGCAGCCAGAACTTTGACTGGCGCGCGCTGACGCACATCCATGAAACCGGGCTGCGCATCAGCGATGCCGGTGTGGTGCGGCAGATCCAGGCGATCTTCGAACAGGATTGGCAGGCGCAGGCGTTGCTGGCGGCGGATAAACCGGTGCCCCAGCTGACGTCCCAACCCACGGTTGAACCGCTGCAGAGCAATTACCTGGTCGCCAGCCCGCGTGCCTACAACCCGGCGGGCGTGATTGATTCGCAGCTTGAGCTGCCGCGCCTGTTGGCTTCGGCCAGGCAGCGAGTGCGGGTACAGGTGATGGACTACGCGCCGTTGTCTTTTGGCCCGGACCGCACCCGGCCTTACTACGCGGTGATCGATAACGCCCTGCGCAGCGCTGCCGCGCGCGGTGTGCAGATTGAGCTGATGGTCGCTAACTGGAATACCAAAAAGCCGGATATCGCCTGGCTGAAAAGCCTGGCGCTGGTGCCGAATGTGCAGGTGAAAGTGGTCACCATTCCGCCGGCAAGCAGCGGGTTTATCCCGTTTGCTCGAGTGATCCACAGTAAAATCATGACCATCGACGGCGAGATCGCCTGGGTAGGCACCAGCAACTGGACCGGCGGCTATCTGGACAATTCGCGCAATCTGGAGATTGTGCTGCACGACGTGAACATGAGCCAGCGGCTGGACAAGCTGTACAGCCAACTGTGGGACAGCCTTTACGCAGAACCGCTGAAGCTGGATTACGACTACCCGACGCCCAAACCGGGCGGTGAGTCCTGAGATTGTCGGCAAATCCTCGTCAAGACTGAACCGGTAGGGTCGAACAGGTTCGACCCGATTTACCCCTTTTAATGCTGCGCCTCTGCGCTTGGCTTTGCCGGATTATTTCCGCCAGCCGCTTTTTTCCAGTGCCGTCAGCAACTGTTCGGCGCTCAGTCCTTCCGCCCGATGGCCATTGCCGGAAACGGTCTTGGCGGCCAGCAGGGCATTGATAATTGCCTCTTCCACCGCTTCTGCCGCTGCGGCAAACAGCTCGGAGATGTAATCGTTGTTCACCATGCGCAGCGGGGTGGTAAAGGCCCCTTTGTTGGCGTAGTCGGCAGGGGGGAGGCCGTCATTGCCGGTGGCGAAGGCGATAAAAATGTCGCCGCTCGAGTCTTCGGTACCGCCGCCGGTGCGGGCAATGCCGATGCTGGCACGTTGGGCCAGACGGGCGCATTGGTGCGGCAACAGCGGGGCGTCGGTGGCCAGGGTGACGACGATCGACCCCATGCCCGGGTGCGGCAGCTGCGGTGTAAACGGCGAGTGAATATGTGCCAAATGACGGCCCACCGGATAACCGCCCACCAGCAGCGACGCGCGTTTACCGTGGTTGGCCTGCACGATGGCACCGACCGTCCAGCCACCGCGATCGGCAGGCAGGCGGCGCGAAGCGGTGCCGATGCCGCCCTTGAACTCATGGCAGATCATGCCGCTGCCGCCACCGACGGCACCTTCCTGGGGTAATCCTTCGTGTGCCGCCTGCAGTGCTTGCCGCACATGTTCAGGCTTGACGTGAAAACCGTTGATGTCGTTGAGCAGGCCATCGAAGGTTTCCATTACCACCGGCATATTCCAGTACACCGCGTCGTCGGCCGGCAGCGCTTCACGTTCCAGCGCGATCAGGCTGTCACGTACCACGCCGACGCTGTGGGTGTTGGTGAAGGCGATTGGGCTGGTGAGCAGGCCGGCTTCACGGATCCACTCCAACCCGGTGGCATCGCCGTTGCCGTTAAGCACATGTACGCCGGCAAAGCAGGGGGATTGCCGGGCCTGGCCGGCACGCGGTTCGATCACCGTGACGCCGGTACGCACGCTGCGCCCGTCGGCCAAATCGGCGTGGATGCTGGCGTGGCCGACGCGAACGCCGGGCACGTCGGTGATGGCGTTCAGCGGACCGGCAACGCCGTGGCCGATTTTAATGCCCAAATCCTGAGCGCGCTGCGACATGGTTATTCTCCTTCAATTGAGGGTTCAACGTGCGGGATAGCCTGCCGGGTGCGCATATAGCTCAGCAGCAGGCCAAAGCAGAGGATACCGGCAATGATAATAAAGTCTTTCAGGCTGCTGGCGATCAAAATTGTCCATAACACATACAGGCAGCCGATCAGCGCGATCGCCACCGGCAGCGGCCACAGCGGCATCAGATACGGGTGGTGGAAACGTACGCGGCGGCGACTGATCAGCGCGGCAACGGCCATGATGATGTACACCAGCAGCAGCAGGATCACGGTAAATGAGGTCAGATCGCCGAGGTTGGAGCAAAAGGCCAACAGCGCCGAGGGAATACCGAACAGCAGGGTGGCAATCCAGGGCGTGCCGAAACGCGGATGGATGATTTTCAGCGCCCGGTTCACCTGCGGCAGCCAAAAACCGTCACGCCCGCTGGAGAACATCATGCGGCTAAACTGCGCCACGATGGCGATAATGGCGTTGAACACCGACAGGTAAATCGCGCCGCTGACCACCCGCGCCAGCGTCGGCCCACCCAGTTGGCTGACCACGTAGCCGACCGGATCGGCCTGTTTGGCCATTTCCGCCAGGGACGGCGCGCCAATCAGCAAAGCGGTGAAGGGCAGCAGCTCGACCAGTACCACGATCGCCAACGTCAGCATGATGGCGGTGGCCATGGGTTTGCCCTGCTCGCGCATGTCCTCCGCCATATACACCGCGGCACCGTAGCCGTTATAGGAAAACAGCGCGACGCCGACCATGGCGACGATCAGCGGTACGGAAACCGGTGCCAACACGCCTTCGGGGTTTAGCATCACCGGCGCGACGAGGATGTCCGCACTTTGGTGCGGGGTGCTAAAGCCCAACCAGGCGATTAGCCCCAGCACCGCGATTTCAACCACCAAAAAGGTGCCGGTCAGCAGCGCATTGGCCTTGATGTTGAAAATGGCGCAGGCACCGCCGATCAGGATAGTGATCATCCCGGCGGTAGAGGCGTCGAACTGAGTCCCCAGCGCGGTGTTCAAATAAGGTACGGCACCGGTGGCCAGCACCGCCGGCACGAACAGCGCAGCGCTGAGGATAAACAGGTAAGTTTGCAGTCCGCACAGGGTGCCGAACAGGCGTTTGATAATGCTGTATTCGCCCCCGGCGCTGGGGTGCGCCGCGCCGAGTTCGGCATAGCACAGGGCGATGGTGGCGGCGATAAAGGCGGCGATCAGAAATGAGATAAAGGCACCGCTGCCGGCGCTGGCGATCGCCAGCGGAGCAATAACGAAAATTGAGCTGGCGGGCGTGACGCCGGAGGCGGTAATCATCACCACGTCGAGGACGCTGAGATTACCTTTGAATTTGTGTTCTGGTGTGGACTCAGTCATTCAAAACTCCATTAACGCGTTAGTGGATTATTTTACGGACGGCGGTCGTGCGGTAGAGCATTGCGATGGCATGCCGCTGCCCGGGCCTGATTAAATGGAGCGCGTGGAAAACGAGGCGAATTTCTTCGCCCCTAAAAAATCATTATGTTTATTATGAAATTACCCTTGCCCGGACGGGAAGCTGAAGGTGGCATGCTGGGCGTCATGGGAAGAAGGCCAGCGCTGGGTTATGGTTTTGCGCTTGGTGTAGAACCTGACGGCATCCGGGCCGTAGGCGTGCAGGTCGCCAAACAGCGAGCGTTTCCAGCCGCCGAACGAGTGGTAGGCCACCGGAACCGGCAGCGCGACGTTGATCCCCACCATACCGACCTGAATATGATTGGAAAAATAACGTGCCGCCTCGCCGTCGCGGGTGAACAGGCAGGTCCCGTTGCCGTACTCGTGGGCGTCAATCATCGCCATCGCCTCTTTCAGCGAGCCGACCCGAACCACCCCCAGCACCGGGCCGAAGATCTCCTCCTGATAAATCCGCATTCCCGGTCGCACGTGGTCAAACAGCGTAGGGCCGAGGAAATAGCCCTGGCTGATTTGCCCGCTGTCTTCCCGCACCGCCAGCTTGCGGCCGTCGACTACCAGAGTAGCGCCTTCCTCAACGCCCCGATCGATATAGCCTTTCACCTTTTCATAATGCTGTTGGGTGACCAGTGGCCCCATGTCGTTGCGGTTATCGCTACCGGCACCGATCCGCATGGCCGCCATTTGCTGCTTTAACCCGGCGACCAGCGCCTCGGCCGTGTCGTCTCCCACTGCCACCACCAGCGGGATGGCCATGCAGCGCTGTCCGCAGGAACCGAACGCCGCGCCCATCAGCGCACTGACGCTGCCGGCGATGTCGGCATCCGGCAGCACCACCGCATGGTTTTTCGCGCCGCCCAGCGCCTGCACCCGTTTGTTCTGACCACAACCGGTGTGGTAGATGTGCTCCGCGACCGGCGTAGAGCCGACAAAGCTGACGGCTTTGACCCGGGGATCGTGCAGCAGGGTGTCCACCGCCTCACGGTCGCCGTTGACCAGGTTCAGCACTCCCGGCGGCAGCCCGGCTTCGGACGCCAGTTGAGCGATATACAACGTGGAGGAAGGGACGCGCTCGGAGGGTTTCAGCACAAAGGTGTTGCCGCACACTACCGCCATCGGCCACATCCACAGCGGTACCATCGCCGGGAAGTTAAACGGCGTGATGCCTGCCACCACTCCCAGCGGTTGAAACTCGCTCCAGCTGTCGATGCCCGGCCCGGCATCCTTGCTGTGTTCGCCTTTCAGCAGTTCCGGCGCATAGCTGGCGTACTCAATATTCTCGATGCCGCGCTGCAGTTCGCCCATGGCGTCGCTGAGCACTTTGCCATGTTCGGCGGTGATCAACCGGCAGATGGCATCGGCATGCTGTTCCAGCAGCGTTTTTAGACGCATCATCACCCTGGCCCGCTTTAGCGGTGGCGTATCGCGCCAGGCTGGGTAGGCTTGCTCGGCGGCGTCGATAGCGCTTTCTACCGTGGCGCGGTCGGCCAGTAACACCTCCTGATGCGACAGCCCGGTAGCCGGATCGTAAACCGGCTGGCTGCGGGTTCCGCCGGTGGCGGACTGGCCGTTGATCCAATGTGCAATTGGCATGGCTTGCGCTCCTTGATTATTCGGTTGCGTTGATAGCGTCGCCGAGGGCGTTGATCAGCGAGTCGATCTGCGCCTCGCTGCTGATAAACGGCGGTGCCAACTGCAGGGTGTCGCCGCCATAGCGGACATAAAACCCGCTTTCCCAGCAGCGCATCGCCACTTCATACGGCCTGCGTGCCGCTTCGCCCGGTCGGGCCGCCAGCGTGATACCCGCCGCCAGACCGAAGTTGCGAATGTCGCTGACGTGGTTGCTGCCCTGTAAGCCGTGCACCGCACGTTCGAAATGGGGGGCCAACGCCTGCACCCGTTCGATCATCTGCTCGCGTTCAATGATATCCAGCGTCGCCAGCCCCACCGCACAGCTGACCGGATGGGCGGAGTAGGTGTAGCCGTGCGGGAATTCGAGCAAATATTCAGGTTCATCGGTGGCCATGAAGGCCTGGTAAATCTCGGGCCGAACCACCACGGCCCCCATCGGCTGTGCGCCGTTGGTGACCTGTTTGGCAATATTCATGATGTCCGGCGTGACGCCGAATGCCTCGGCGCCGGTCAATGCGCCGCAGCGGCCGAAGGCGGTGATCACTTCGTCAAAAATCAGCAGAATATTGTGTTGAGTGCAGATCTCGCGGATGCGTTGCAGATAACCGACCGGCGGTACGATCACCCCGGCCGAGCCGGAGAAGGGTTCGACAATCACCGCGGCGATGGTCGAGGCGTCACGCAGTGCGATGATGCGGTTGAGTTCTTCCGCAAGCTCGGCGCCCTGCTCGGGCATGCCGCGCGAAAAGGCATTTCCCGCCAGTTGGGTATGGGGCAGGTGGTCCGCTTCGGCGCTGGCGCCAAAGGCTTTACGATTGCCGGCAATGCCGCCCACCGCGATGCCGCCAAAGTTAACGCCGTGGTAGCCCTTCTCGCGACCGATAAAACAGGTTTTACCCGCCTGGCCCTTGGCTCGCCAATAGGCACGCGCCATTTTTAACGAAGTGTCTGCCGCTTCGGAGCCGGAACCGGTGAAAAACACATAGTCCAGCCCGGCCGGGGTCATGGCCTTGATTTTGTTCGCCAGCTCGAAAGATAAGGCATGGCCGAACTGAAACGCCGGGGAATAATCCAATCGGGAAAGTTGCCGGTGAGCGGCATCGGCAATTTCCTGGCGGCCATGGCCCAATCCGCAGCACCACAACCCGGATAACCCGTCAAAAATCTTGCGACCGTCTTGGCTGGTATAATAAACGCCTTGCGCGTGGCTTATCATTCTCGGGTTGGCTTTAAAATTACGGTTGCCGGTAAAGGGCATCCAATGTGCTTCTAACCATTCGCGGTCGGCTTTATTTTCACGTTGATTTAAATCAGCCATTTTTCCCTCCGAGGGGAGAATAGGTACGGTTAATTAACTATGCCCGTCATCTTTTAAATTGCAGCGTTGTTATCTGCACCAGCTAAGCCCAGATACTTACTTGAGTAAGCACCTGTGCTGAGTGAGCTGGCCGCCTGGCTGCAACTATAAAAGCTAGAGGGTATAAATAAACGTGTTAATGAATTGTTGAGTGAAATTGACTATGTTCTGCTTCTTCACTAATGTGAATAATCATATGTCGAAACTTACTTAAGGTTTTATGCAAGTAAAAAAGCGCGCATTGTTGGGCCAGTTATCGGATATGGATCTGCGGTTGCTGCGGGTATTTAAGGCGGTGGTCGACTGTGGCGGCATGAGCGCCGCCGAGCTGGAGCTGAATATCAGCCTGTCGACCATCAGCAAGCATATCAAGGATTTGGAACAGCGACTGGGCCTGACGCTGTGCCACCGCGGGCGCGAGGGGTTTGCGGTTACTGACGAAGGGCTGCTGATATATCAGGAAACCGTGAATCTGTTGGCGGCGACCGAGGCCTTTCGCCGTGGGGTGGACGATGTGCATCAACGCCTGGGTGGGCAGCTGCACGTGGCGATATTCGACCATACCGTCAGTAATCCTCAGGCACATATCGGCCGGGCGATTGCCTTATTCAGCGAGCAGGCGCCGGATGTCTCTTTGCAAATGTATGTGGAACCGATAAATACCATTGAACGCGGCGTCATTGACGGCCAATTTCAAATTGGCATTATTCCCATGCACCGCAGTGCGGAAAGTTTATCTTATAGTTCGTTATTTCATGAGAGGATGTTCTTATATTGTGGCGCGCAACATGAATTATTTTCCGCTAACCATGAAATACTAAATTGGGATCTGTTGCACAATTATGCCTTTGCCGGATTAGGCTACCATTCGCCGAATATGGAACTGAGCCTGCAGCAGCATTTACATCGCAAGGCAACGGGGTTTGCCCAGGAGTCGATCGCGACCCTAATTCTTTCCGGTAAGTACGTCGGCTTTCTTCCCGACCACTATGCGGCGTTTTTTGTCGCGCAAAATATGATGCGCGCCATCAAACCGACGCTGTTCCGTTATCACTGCGAATATTCCAGCGTGCTGCGGCGTTCGCCCAGCCCGCAGCGGGTGGTCAAGCTGTTCCACGAATGCCTGCTGGCAGCTCATGGAACAGCTTGATGTTTACTGATCTTTCTTCTTGCCAAAAATCTTGATCAGCAAGCCGACCAGGATGCCAATCGCGATGCCGGTGAAAATCCAGCTGATGATGCCCATGTCCAATCTCCCGCTATTACTTTGATCTGATTATATAATCATTCGATGCGGAATGCGCCTTCGATCATCTGCTGCCGCTGCGGCGCGCTGTAGTCGATCAGCGAGTTCTTGCTGTTGGATTTTGCCAGCGTCACCGCCAGTTCGTCGGCGGAAATCGGCAGGTCATCCTGCCAGAAACTGGCGATGGCATTGCGGGTAATAAAGTCGATCAGGTAGCGTTCCGGGCTGTCATGCTGCTCGGGGAACAGGCGGACGGCAAGCTCAGCCATCAGCGCCCGCTGCTGCGGTTGTTCGCTTTTCGCCAGCAGTTCGAGGAACGGCAGCAGCAGGCGACCACAGACCTGGCCGTGGTGATAATCGCGCAGGGCGCCAATCTCGCCGGCGATGCCGTGGATCACTCCCAGCCCAGCGGCGCTCAGCGTCAGGCCGCCAAGGTAAGAGGCTTGCATAATCGCCTCGTGAGCCTCGGCGCTGCGGTTGAGCGCAGGCCAGGCCTGCAGGAAGTGGCGAATGCCGGTCAGCGACATCTCGCGCGTCATGGTATTGGCGGTTTTGGACAGATAGGCCTCGAACAGGTGGGTAAAGGCGTCGATGGCGCAGTAGGCCAGCACCTTGTCCGGTGACCCTTGCAGCAGTTGCGGATCCAGGATGGCGGTGTGCGGCACAAAGTTGTTATGGCGCAGCGAGGCTTTCACCTTGCTCACCTGGGTGTCGGTGATCACCGCATTCTGCGTGACTTCACTGCCGGTACCGGCGGTGGTCGGGATGGCAATGAGCGGCAGGGTTGCACCGCTGATTTTTGTGTCGCCGATCTTTTCCATATAGCGCAGGGTGGGCAACGGGTGCTCGACCAGCGCGGCAAAGGCCTTGGCAGCATCCAGCACGCTACCGCCGCCAATGGCTACCACGCGTCTTACCTTGCCGCGCCAGCGCGCGACCCAGGCGTCTATCTCTTGCGGTGAAGCCTCGTGACTGACGATTTCGGTGCCGAGCAGCAGTGGCGTCAATCCGTCTGCCAGTGAGGAATACACCGCGCCATTGAGGAATGATCGGCAGCTAAACAGCAGCGTCGGCTGTGGCTCGGCGGTCAGTAGCGGGATCAGTTGGCTGATGCTGCCGTGGCCGAACCAGGTCTGGCGGTTGGCAATGGTCAGGCTGGTAGTCATGTTCTCTCCTTGGCACGCGAAAACCACAGCATAAGCCAGCCTCTGCGGCTGAACCACTGCTTTTCGCTGCCTGAAAGGGATTCCGTTAATATATTAATCCAGCCTCGTTCGGCCACGCCGCAATAATCTGGCGAAGGTGTGATTTGTTTAACATGTAAACGATTCTGCTGTTGCATTTGGCGCTATTGAGTGTTTTCTATAACAAACAGGCCACGGCGTAGCCGGAATAAAGTGATTGTTAATTTATTAATAATGGCGGGGCGAAGATGAATATTCAGGTGGAACGGTTATCCGCAGTGATAGACGCAGTCGCAACCCAAGGTTTCTATCCCAACCTGTTGGCCTGGCTGGAAGGGTTCTTCGCCTTTGATAGCGCCATTGTTTACGCGTTTGAACGCGGCCAGGCACCGCGTTGCCTGATCAAAACCGAGCGAGAAAACAGTGACGCGGTCAATCAACTCTATCAACAGGGCGCTTACCTGCAGGATCCGTTTTACCAGGCGCTGAATGATGGCGGCGGCGGCGAGGTGCTGACCCTGCGCCAGTTGGCTCCCTGCGGCTTCTACCATACTGATTATTACCGTAACTTTTACCGCAAGACCGGCTGGCATGATGAAGCCGGCGTGCTGCTGCCCCTGACGCCGGAACGCGGGTTGGGGGTGTTTTTCGGCTCGGCGCGCCAGTCGGTGGGCGTGCGTTATCCGCAGTTGGCTGAGTTGCGTGATGCGCTGACGCTGCTCAAGAGCGTCGCGCGGCTGCATGGCGAAGTGGTCGTCGCCCCGGCAGAACCAGAAAGGGTGACGGATCATGCGGTGCAGGCACGTTATCTGTTGACGCCGCGCGAGCGCGAAATAGTGGATCTGATCCTGGACGGCTGCGGCTCGCAGCAAATCGCCGATCGGCTGTTCATCAGCCTGGGAACGGTGAAAAACCACCGCAAGAACATCTACAGCAAGCTGGCGATCGGTTCGCAGGCCGAACTGTTCAATCTGCTGTTGGCCACCCCGCTGCGCCGCAGCGCCTGAGTGTTAATTATTTGTTGCGAATGTCCCTAAAGGGACATGGCGGCGTCGCGCCCACCTCCTGATAATCCGATGTTATGGCATAGGGTCTTCGGGAGTGCGACAGTGAACAATAATATCGAATCGTTAACCTACTACGCGGCAACCAAAAAATACGATCTGCGCTTTCCGACGCTGGAAGAAGATCTGGACGTTGACGTGGTGATCATCGGCGGTGGTTTCTCCGGCATCAATACCGCCCTGGAGTTGGCTGAGCGCGGCATCACCAATATCGCCATACTCGAAGGGCGCTACCTGGGCTACGGCGGCACCGGCCGCAATGGCGGGCAGGTGATGGCCGGTATCGGTCACGATCTGGAAAAAATCAAACGCCACGTCGGCCCCTCCGGGCTGGAAACCATCTTCAAAATCAGCAACCTCGGCGCCGGGATTATTCGTGAGCGCATCAAGAAGTACGAGATTGATGCCGATTTCTGTTTTGGCTACGGCTACCTCGGCAGCAATGCACGCCAGGAGAAAACCCTGCGCAGCTGGCTGAAGGAATTCAAGGCGGTATCGCCGGATGAAGAGATTGAACTCTACACCGGCGCAGAGGTGAAACAGGTCGTGGGGTCAGATTCCTATACCTGCGCATTGAAACACATGGGCGGCGGCCACGTGCATTCGCTCAACCTGCTGTTGGGCGAGGCGAAGGCGCTCAGCGGCTACGGCGTAAAAATCTTCGAAAACAGCAGCGTGCTGGGCGTGGAATACGGTTCGCGCATCAAAGTGCGCACCGCCATGGGCTCAGTACGTGCCAACAAGATGCTGTGGGCGTGCAACGGTTTCCTCAACGGCATGGAGCCGTTCATCTACAACAAAACCATCAATACCTACGCTTTCCAACTGGCGACCGAACCCTTGCCTGAAGAATTGATCCGCCAGATCAGCCCGATCCGCGGTGCCTACAGCGATATCCGCCCGGTGATCGATTACTACCGGGTGACCAATGAAAACCGGCTGCTGTTTGGCAGCGCCACCCGCTTGATCGAATACATCCCGTCGGATCTTAAGGCCTGGAACCGCAACCTGATGCTGAAAGTGTTCCCGTATCTGCATGACGTGAAGATCGATCTGGCCTGGGGCGGGCCGCTGTGTTGCAGCGCCAACCTGTTCCCGCAGATCGGCACCTTGCCGCAGCATGACAACGTGTTTTATGTGCAGGGCTATTCCGGCTTTGGCGTAACGCCGAGTCATATCGTTTGCAAAGTGTTGGCAGAGGGCATGAGCGAAGGATCGGATCGTTACGATCTGATGAGTTCGATTCCGCACGTCAATATCTTCGGTAAAGACAAGCTGCGACGGGTAATGACCACCGCCGGCAAGGTTTGGCACCAGACGTCCGGTTACTGGAAAGGTCGTCGCTAATTTTTATCACAGGAGAGAAACATGAAACCATTACTGCTTAAGCAACCGCTGCCTGAACTGTTGGACATTGGCAGCGTCAGCAACCTGGGCGCCACGGTGATCGCCGGTGAGCCAAACGTCGGGGTGGCGAGCCTGTTCGGTGAGCCGACCGACAACCTGAACTGTGGCATTTTCAGCTGCACGCGCGGCACCTTTGTGATGGAGTATCCGTTCTCCGAACACGCCACGGTGTGGGAAGGTACCGCGACGCTGACCGACGAAAAGACCGGTCAATCCGTGCAGTACCAGGCCGGGGATTCGTGGTTTGTCGAAAAAGGCACCCCGGTACGCTGGGAGATCACCTCGGATCGTTTTGTAAAGCATTACCTGGCGATCGTAGAAGGCTGATCGTGAACTGGCCCCTCTCCGCCGGGAGAGGGGCATTCCGCTATCCCAGCACCCGATCGATAAAGTCGGTGATCCGCCTTAATATCTGATCCTTGTTGGTTTCGTTAAAACTCTCGTGCCGCCCGCCTGGATTGACCATCGCTTCGAAATCGCTGCCCTTGAGCAGATCGATCGCGGTTTGCGATTCCGCCATTAACACCAGCCTGTCGTCATCGCCATGTATCCACAGCGTAGGCAGCGTGCCGAAGCCCGGGCCGGCGTTGATTTTTGCCAGGATCTGCTGCATCGCCCGCAGCGTCGGGCGTTTGAACGGCCCGTGCCACACCAGCGGGTCGGCCTGATAGGCTTCCCCCACCGACGGATCACGCGACAGGGTGGCAGTATCGAGCGGCGTGTCCGGGATCTCTGGCAGAGTAAGCAAATCCGAAATCAGGGTTCTTTCGCCAATCAAGGGGCCGGAAAGCACCAGCGCACGCACGTCATCGCCATAACGTTGAACGTAGCGGGTGGCAATCATCCCGCCCATGGAATGGCCGATAACCACCAAGGGGACGCCAGGATGCAGCCGCTGAAAATGCTCCGTTACGCGTCGAACGTCGTCGACCACGGCGTCATAATCTTCAATCAATACGCGTTCGCCCTGCGAAAGCCCATGGCCGAGATGATCGGGGCCGAACACCCGTGCACCCTGCGCTTCCAGCGTACGTGCGACGTACTGATAACGGCCGAGATGCTCGCCGTAACCGTGAACCAGCAGCGCCAGAAAGCGCGGTCGGTCATGGCCCCAGTCATGCACGGCAATATCGCCATGCCCACCTTTGATAAAGCTGATCTTCTGTTCAGACATCGTATTTTCTCATCGGAAGGGTCATATTCAGCGTAGCGGCAAAGCGGAGAATGGGTAGGGGCACTGCGTGCGGTGCCCCAGGATATTTAGCGAATGAAGTGCTGTGCCAGCGCATCGATAGCCTGGCGTTGGAACAGATTGAAAGCGTCTCGCGGCTGCTGTTGGCGGATGAATGCCAACAGCGGATCTTCGACCTCGGTGCGAATACCGCTAAGCTGCTCCATCACCGCCAGCCCGCAGAAGGGCACGTAGGACTCGGCATAACCTCCCTCATGCACCATCACCAGCTTTCCATTGCACAGGCGGTCGGCGGCGTCCTGCACCAGAGCCGTCATGCTGCGGAAACTGTCGCTGTGCAGCTGCATGCGCGCCAGCGGGTCGAGGGCATTGGCATCGTAGCCGCAGGCGACAATGATCAGCTCGGGTTTGAAGCGCTCCAGTGCCGGGATCACGATCTGCCGCATGGCATACAGATAGCCGTCGTCACCGGCGCCTGCCAGCAGCGGAATATTGATGTTAAAGCCTTCTCCCGCCCCGGCACCACGGTCCTGTTCACCGGAGTAGCCCGCCGGGAAGCAGCCGTCCTGATGCAGCGACAGCGTCAGCACGTCGTCACGTTGCCAGTAGATATGCTGCGTGCCATTGCCGTGATGCACGTCCCAATCGAGCACCGCCACTTTGCCCAAACCGTATTTGGCCCTGGCACGCTCGATGGCGATCGGGATATTGGCCAGAAAGCAGAACCCCATCGACCGATCCGGCAGGCAATGGTGGCCCGGTGGGCGCGACAGCGCATAGGCGTTATCCAGTTCGCCCTGCAGCACTGCATCGACCGCCGCGCAGGCCAGCCCGGCGGACAGTTTGGCTATCTCGTAGCTGCCCGGCCCCAAAGGGGCTTCCTCACCCAGCATGCCTCCGCCGTTATCACTTAGCTGTTTGAAACGTTGCAGATAGTCGGCCGGATGAATGCGCAACAGGTCTTCTTCCGTTGCCATGTCGGCACTCAGCAGCTGGAGCTGTCGCGACAGGCCGGACACGTCCATCAGGTTTTTCATCCGCCGTTTGGTTTCCGGCGATTCGGCATGGCCCGCCCCTGAAGGCGGTTGCACCCAGCCGCCGACCGGCAGCGTGGTGGCATGCAGGCCGGTGCTGTGCCAGAAACAGCGTTCATCAAACAAGAAACCGGTTTTTCTTTTCACCTTATTACTCCTGTTAAACGGCGCGTCGAACGCGCGGTGAAGCCAGCGAAATCAGCAGCAGCGACAGCAGCGCACTGCCCAGCGCCCCGACCAGCAGCCTGTCGAAACCGCCTGAAGACTCAATCCAATAACCGGCCAGCGTTGGGCCAATCGCCATGCCGCCGCCAATCACCAGATTGATGTTGTTCATCAGCTTGCCGTTGTTATCCAGCCCGGCGACGCGGGCCAGGATAAACGGCAGCACAAAGGTCCAGGTAAACTTGAACAGCACCGCCGCCAGCGCAAAGCGCAGCAGCTGGGGCGTGTGGAACAGCAGCGCAATGCCGGCGAGCAACAAGCCGTAACTTAGCCAGATCAGTCCATTGCCGCCTCGCCTGGCGCTGATGAACGCCGCACCGCCGGCGCCGACGATGCCAAACAGCGTGGCGGCCGCCAGCACCTGGCCGCTGCTGACCGGCGAAAGGCCGGCCGCGTGGGCGATACTGCCGATAAAGGTCCAGACTGCGCTCAGGCTGATATAAAAGGTCAGCACCGCCAGGACGGCGAAGACTTTACGCAGCCATGGCGTTGCCGTGGTATGGGCGGTGGATTGCGCAGGGTGAAAGCCGCTGGGAAAGGCGGAAAGCAGCGGCAGGCAGCACAGCATGATGGCCGCCAGGATCAGGTATACCGCCATCAGGCCAAAATGGGCGAACAGCAAGGGCAGCACCAGCAGCCCAACGGCGCCAAGCACCAGCTGGCCCAGCACCCACAAGGCGTAAACCCGGCTGGGGTTGGCGGTGCCACCGGCACAGGTGATACACAGGATCATCAGCGTGCCGCCCGCCAAAGAGGCGATGAAACGCAGCCCCAGTAACAGGTGAAAATCACTGACCATTGCCGACGCCAAATTGCCGATGATAAACACCCCCGCAGCCAGGGTTGCCACCCGGCGCCAGTTAACGCGGCTGATCCACCACCAGGCGGGCAGGGTGGCGAGGCTCATGGCCCCCAGCTCGGTGGAAAACAGATGGCCGATTTGCGCGGGGGTGAGCGACCATTGGCTGGCCAGCTGTGCGGCAACCGCCGGAGCGGTCATCAAGATGCCCGGTGCAATGGCGGCAAAGATGATGATGGCGGTCAACAGCCGCGGCGGGCAGGGGAGAGCCGCCCCGGCAGCGGGTACAGAAACGGAATCACTGGACATAATAAGTATCCCCGCAGGTTAAGCCTGACTCAGATATAACCGCGTTGCCGTATTCTGGGCAGGCGGAAACCGCGCCATGAATGGCGAATAATTAACGAACTTATTTTCTCCACTATAAGCCGATGTTATGGCTCTCTTTATTAACCGTGGGCAATAAAGCTGCTGGCCACCAATTCGGTACGGTTGACCACTTCAGTTTTGGCAAAAATATTGCGCATATGGGTTTTTACCGTTGAAAGCGAAATACCCAGCTTCAACGCTATGCGTTTATTACTGGCGCCTTCACGCACCATATTGACGATCTCCTGCTCTTTGGCGGTCAGCAGGCGGGCTTCCCCGTCGGGCAACAGGTCGCGGGTCGCCAGTTCGATCAGCGGCATCACCGCCCGCAGGCGACCGCGTTCCAGTTCGGTAAACGGCGTATCGCGGATCAAGGACACCCCGGCAACGATGCGTTTACGCTGCCGAATAAAGATCTCCGTCATGTCGCGCATATCATTGGGCAGCATAAAGTCATGATAGTAATGGCGGTTATTGGCGATTGCCGCCGGGCTCATGCCGACCATGTTGATGTCTTGCTGGTGAAAGTTGGCCGGCTTGAGCGGATCGATCTGCTGGAAATGGTTCAGGTACTGCTGATGGGTTTTATCGGAGATGCCGTGCAAAATATAGTGGTCTGGCCGCAGGTCCTGGTTAACCAAATAAAACACCCCTGCGGACACCGGGATCAGGTGCGCAATGGTGGTCAAACAGCTGTTGATAAAGGCATCGGACGATGTAATGTGCATGATTCATTTCCTCCCTTTATCGTTCGGTCTGGAATATTCGGTCAATATGTGAACGATACAAGCATAGTGATAGCAATTGTGCAACACAATAAATACATATTAACAACGTGAGCCTGATTGCAATAAAACACATAAATAACAAGGCAACGAAGAGGCCTCGGCAGCGACAGTGCCGCACGAGTGTCGATATTTTATTAATATATTAACGAATGACCTATGGCCTTCCTGCTGAATTTACTGCAATTTCCCCCTCGGCGTGGTGACCCCCTGCGATATCACCGGCCAGTCTCGCCGCTGATGCCGCTCCCCGCGGCTCGTTCTTAAGAACGATAGACAGCCTTAATCCCGTTTGTTCTCTCTGTGAAAACCTTTTCCGGCCAACGAAAACCATAACGGTTGATTGGGCACCAAAGGTAAGACGAAAAAGCTATGGTTTGGCCTCGTCCTTAAGGACGATAGCCAGCATTTTCTTTTCCTCTCTATAGTGATATTGCCGCCACTGGCGACGAAACACCTGCAAAAGCACCATCAGGGCCAAACGATAAAACTATAAGAGGACATAACCATGAACCTGTCGTCGCGGCTTCATGCCCATCTTGAGCGGGGCAAGGTCGGATTCCCCACCACGCTGGCCAGCTCGGTCGGGGTGATTATGGCCAGCCCGGTGATCCTCACCGTGACCAGCGGTTTCGGCATCGGCGGCGATACCTTCGCGCTGGCGATGCTGATCGCCTTTATCATGATGCAGGCCCAGCTCACCACCTTCTCGGAAGCGGCGGCGATCTTGCCGACCTCCGGATCGGTGTATGACTATATCGCCTGTGGTATGGGACGCTTTTTTGCCATTACCGGCGCGCTGTCGGCCTACCTGATCGTGCATATCTTTGCCGGGACCGCCGAAACCATTCTCTCCGGCATTATGGCGCTGGTGAATTTTGAGCACCTTAATACCCTGATGGAAACCCACAATGCCTCCTGGATGGTGGGGGTGGGGTTGGTCATCGTGTTCGGTGCACTCAACGCCTTCGGCATCGAGGCCTTCGGTAAAGCGGAGATCGTGCTGACCTTCGCCATGTGGAGCACCCTGGTGATATTTGGCATTACCGGGCTGCTTTCGCCGCACGCGGTACCGCTGGAAGGCTGGTTCGGCAGCACGCTGAGCCTGAGCGATCCCTTTGCGGTATTCAGCCTGATCGGCATGGCGATGTTTATGTTCGTCGGTTGTGAGCTGGTCACGCCGATGGCACCGGAGATCAAACGCTCCGCCAGCGTGATCCCACGGGCGATGTCGCTGGGGCTGTGTGGCGTGGCGGTGTGCATGGCGTTGTACGGCGCGGCGCTCAGCCATCAGGTGGAAAACGCGGTGGTGGACGCCGCCAACGGCGTTCATCTGCTGGATACGCCGATGGCGATCCCGGCTTTTGCCGGTCAGGTGATGGGCGAGTTCGGCAAATACTGGTTGGGTATCGGGCTGCTGCTGGCCGGGGCGGCGACCATCAACACGCTGATGGCGGCGGTGCCGCGTATTCTTTACGGCATGGCGCTGGACGGGGCATTGCCACGTATCTTCGCCTATCTGCACCCCCGTTTTAAAACCCCGGTGGTAGGTATTCTGGTCGCGGTATTGATCCCCTGCGTGCATGCCTTTGCCATTCAGGGCAATCTCGACCGTATTATTCCGCTGGTGCTGGCGGCGGTGTGCGCCTGGGGCGTGGCCTACCTGCTGGTCACCTGCTCGGTGGTGATCCTGCGTATTCGCCGCCCGGATCTGCCACGCGCTTACAAATCTCCCTGGTTCCCGCTGCCGCAAATTGTCTCCAGCGTGGGCATCGTGCTGGCGATTATCTATATCACCCCGCCGGGCATGGATCCGCATGCCGTCTATATCCCGTTCAGCATCATGATTGGCCTGACTGCTGCCTATGCGCTGTTCTGGACCCTGTGCGTGCAAAAGGTCAATCCGTTTAAACCGGTGCCGGTCGAACAGGTACTGGAAACGGCCTTTGCCAAAGCGGAAAGCGAGGAGGCCCAGTTTGATCGGCTTACTTCCCTCACTTAATCGCTACTGGCAGCGCTCCCCGGCGGGCTACCAGCCGGGCGTCACCCTCAGCCGGCTGGCGAACAATCTGCAGCCCTATGCCTGCGAGCGCCTTTCGCCCTGCCTGCTGCGCCTGACCTTGCCGCAGGGGGCGGTTATCGACATTAGCGAACAGGTCAGCGCGCTGTTTATGGCGCATATCGTTAGTCAGCGTTTCTGCGTGCAGGGGGCGTGCTCGCAGAAGGAGCCGCTGACGCTACGCATTAACGCCGGCGGTTGGTTGCGGCGACGCGGCATGGTTTATCGCGCGACCCGGGATGATGCCGCAGCGCAGCGAATGATTGCCGCTCTGCGGCGCTATCCGCAGATTGCCGAAACGCTGGAGCAGCTGGATTTTCGGCGTATCCAACTGACGGTCGCGGCCGGTCATTGGCGGCTGGAGATCGAACATTTCGCAGCTTCGGAAGTGGTCAGCCGTTTGCCTGCCGGTCGCCGCTATCTGCGGCTGGAACCGGAGCAGCGGCGCTTGCTGCTGAGCAGCCTGCTGATGATCGGCCAATTGATGGAGAAACTGGATGAGTAGAGTGGTGGTGATTACCGGCGGCGGCACCGGCGTGGGGGCTGCGTGCGCCAGGCTGCTGGCGAGCAGAGGCGATCGGGTGTTTATCATCGGCCGCCGCCGTGAACCTCTGATGGCGCTGGCGGACGACATTGGCGCGCAGGCATTGGTGGGGGATGCGGCCAGCGGTGAATGCTGGCAAAGCCAGCTGCTGCCGGCCATTTTGCAGCAGGCCGGGCGCATTGATTGTCTGATCTGCAGCGCCGGCGGGATGGGGCTGGGGCGCATTACCGAAATGAACGATGACCAGTGGCGTCAGGCGCTGGACAGCAACCTCAACAGTTCTTTTGCCAGCGCCCGCGCCTGCCTGTCGGAGCTGGTGAAAACCGGCGGCAACCTGCTGTTTGTCGCCTCTATCGCTTCGCTGGCCGCCGGGCCGGAGGTGTGCGGCTACGTGACCGCCAAACATGCGCTGATTGGGCTGATGCGCTCCATCGCTCGTGACTACGGCCCGCTGGGCGTGCGTGCCAACGCGGTGTGTCCCGGCTGGGTCACTACACCGATGGCGGATGAAGAGATGCAGCCGCTGATGGCTGAGTACCACCTTACGCTGGAGCAGGCTTACCAACGGGTATGCCGCGACGTGCCGCTGCGTCGCCCGGCCAGCGCCGAAGAGATCGCCGCTATCTGCCGTTTTCTCTGTTCGGAGGACGCGTCGATCATTACCGGTGCGGCGCTGGTGGCCGACGGCGGCTCCACCATTGTCGACGTACCGACATTGGCTTTTACTTCCCTTTAAGGAGCATCAAATGAGTACAGAAGCGGTATTTATTCAGGTTGGCGCACTGGCGGAAGGCTTTGCGCCGCACAGCAATACGCTGGAACAGCAGCATGGGTTGAGCGGTAACACGCTGACATTACGTTTTGCCGACGGAGAAATGCTGAGTTGTCACTTTGTCGATGAGCAGACGCTGAGTTGGGGGGAGTACAGGGGCATCGCTTATCGCGCCACCAGCATCCGCCCCGGCATTCTGTTTATCGATTTTCTCGATCCGGCACAGGAGAACGCCTGCATCACGCTGGTGTGCGATCGCAACCAGGGTAATTTCACGGCGGTGTATGGCCAGTTGCCGGATGAGGAACAAGCCCGTCTGGACGCCTTCAGCCGGGTTGAGCAAGGGTTGCCGCTGACGGCGGTCAACGTTGAATTCCACTTTGGCACGCTGGATAACGCCGATGTTGCGCCGCCACAGTTCACCGACGAGATGATTGGCATGCGTAACATGTATACCTACAGCCCGACCGAGCGTTACGAACACATTTATCTGAACGACAATTTCTACGCCTGGCAGTGCCTGGACGGCGTGGAGAAAGGGCTGGCGGATGTCGATCGCTGCCACTACGTGAAGGTGGCCGAACAGCTGTACCTGTTTGTCTGGCGAGAGAAGATTGTGCCGACGCTGGGCGTGGTCATGATCGATCTGCAGGGCATGCGTACCGACGGCAAGATCCTCGGCTATCAGGGCAGTGATTTCAGCGCGCTGAGCAATTTTGCGGTAGGCGCCCATGCGCAGGTGCTGAACACCACCCACCATCCACGGGGATAGGCCGATGAATGCAACCTATGCGGCTGATGCGTTCAAGGGGCAGGTGGTGCTGGTGACGGGCGGTGCGCAGGGCATCGGGCTGGCGATCGTCAGTGCCTTTGCTCAGTTGGGCGCGACGGTGGTGATGGCGGATCTGCAGCTGCAAAAAGCGCAGGATGCCGCCGAGACGCTGCAACAGCAGGGCGGGCAGGTCCAGGCGATGGCCTGCGATCTGGCCGATCCGTGGCAGATTGCCGAACTGGTTGCAGCGGTTGGGCAGCAGCATCAGCGGCTGGACGTGGTGATCCATAACGCGGCTTACTTCCCGCTGACGCCCTTTGCCGAGATTGACGCCGTGTTATTGCAACGCACGCTGAGCGTTAATCTTATGGCGCCGTTCTTTCTGGCGCAGGCGGCTTTACCCTGGATGCAACGTCAGGGCGGGGGCTGCATTTTGGTGACGTCGTCGGTGACCGGGCCACGGGTCGCCTATCCGGGGTTGGCGCACTACGCCGCTTCAAAGGCCGGAGTAAACGGGTTTATTCGCGCGGCGGCGCTGGAACTGGCGGCGGCTGGCGTCAGGGTCAACGGTGTGGAGCCGGGAATGATCCGCACGCCGGCGATGGCCAATCTGGGGGGCGCGGCGGTCAATCAGGCGATTGCGGCCGCAGTGCCGCTCGGGCGATTGGGGGAGCCGGAAGACATCGCGGCGGCGATGGTGTTTCTCGCCTCACCGGCGGCCGCCTATATGACCGGCCAAACGCTGGTGGTGGACGGCGGCGCATTACTCCCCGAGGCTCATCCTGTTCTTTCTTGACGTTGTAGCCTGGCTGCAACGCCAATTAATCAGAGGATGATAATCGGAAGGATCATTTCTTTGTGGGATGAGCGGTCACGTTGGCGGGCAGTTTATCCCCCAGGGTGATCAGCTCGTCCAGTAAGGCCATCAACTGGTCCATTTTCTGCTGTGAAAATGCGGCTTCGATTTCAGCGTACCCCTGTTCTACCTGGTGGCGCGCCACTTCATACAGCTCCTGACCCTGCTGGGTGAGAGACACGTACAGCTTGCGCTGATCGTTAACCGGTTTCAGGCGGAAAATCAGCTTATCGCGTTCCATGCGCGACAAAATGCCGGTCAGGCTGGGGCGCAGGATGCAGGTTTCTGCCGCCAATTCGTGGAATTCGATCGAACGGCTGTTGGCCAAAACGCGAATGATGCGCCATTGCTGTTCGGTCAGGTTATGGCTTTTCAGGATCGGGCGAAAAAAGCCCATGGCGGTTTCACGCGCTTGCAGCAGGGCAATGGTTAAGGACTCATGCATAGATTTGGCCTTGGCTATAAAGGTGTTCGTCATTCAGGCATTTACTGTTGTGGCTCAGCAGGTGGCCGTGCGGACACTGCAATACCCCTATCAGTAAATCCTGATTTTATTAATAACTTAATAGTAGCCAAGTTTACCCAGATGGATAAAGCGAAAACGCATCCGCAGCGGTAAAAATCACCTAAAAATGATTAATTCGTTGAATAATCACGCCAATGTTCATGGGTTGTGAATATTTTGTTATCACGATCACAAATCAATCCACCGGCGTTGCGTAAAAGCTGAACAGCGTATAAAAGTATTCATTAACATATTAATGAATGCCGAATTGCCCTGTTGTGTCATTGAAAGGAGTTTGCATGAAAGGCACCGTATTTTCCGTCGCGTTGAATCACCGCAGCCAGATAGACGCCTGGGATCAGGCGTTTCATCAGCCGCCGTATAAAACCCCGCCGAAGACCCCGGTGTGGTTTATCAAACCGCGCAATACCCACCTCGCCAACGGCGGGGCGATCCCGTTTCCTGCCGGTGAGCAAGTGCAAAGCGGCGCCACGCTGGCGGTAGTGATTGGCAACACCGCCCGTAAGGTGCCGGCCGAACGGGTCGCCGACTATCTGGTCGGTTATGCGCTGGCCAACGATATCAGCCTGCCGGAAAGCAGCTTTTACCGCCCGGCGATCAAGGCGAAATGCCGCGACGGTTTTTGCCCGTTGGGGGAGATCGGTTCATTGGTGACCACCGATGCGGTGGAGATCATCACCGAAATCAACGGGGTAGAGCAGGATCGCTGGTCGACGGCCGATTTGGTGCGTTCGGTGCCGGAACTGATCTCCGCCATCAGCGATTTTATTACCCTGCAGCCGGGCGACGCAGTGCTGATCGGCACGCCGCACCAGCGGGTGGAGATCAAACCTGGAGATGAAGTGAGGGTGCGTGCCGCCGGTTTGCCGACCCTGACCAACCGCGTAGTGCAGGCAGGAGAAACCGCATGAGACACGCCCGTATTCGCCATCATGGCCAAATTGTTAATGTCAGCGTCGACGAGCAACTGCGCGTGACGTTGCCGGACGGCACGGTGTTGCCAGAGCAGGACGTCGAGTGGTTGCCACCGGCGCAGGGCACGGTGTTTGCCCTGGGGCTGAACTATGCCGATCACGCCAGCGAGCTGGAATTCAAGGCCCCGGAAGAGCCGCTGGTGTTCCTCAAGGCGCCGAACACCCTGACCGGCCATCGGCAGGTTTCGGTACGTCCGGCCAACGTCGACTATATGCACTACGAAGCCGAGCTGGTGGCGGTGATCGGCAAGACGGCGCGTAACGTCAGCCGCGAAGATGCCATGGCATACGTGGCGGGCTACACGCTGTGCAACGACTACGCCATTCGCGACTATCTGGAAAACTATTACCGCCCGAATCTGCGGGTGAAAAGCCGCGATACCCTGACGCCGATTGGGCCGTACATCGTCGATCGTGACGATATCGCCGATCCGCACCGTCTGGCACTCAGCACCTACGTCAACGGCGTGCTGCGCCAGCGCGGCAGCACCGCCGACATGATTTTCGATATCCCCTACCTGATCAGTTACCTGAGTGAATTTATGACGCTGCAGCCGGGCGACATGATCGCCACCGGCACGCCGAAAGGGCTGGCCGACGTGCAGCCGGGCGATGAAGTGGTGGTGGAGATTGAGGGCATCGGCCGCCTGGTTAACCACATCATCAGTGAAAAAGATTACGAGGAAAGCCTGCGATGAAAACCATCAACCATTGGATTAACGGTAAAAACGTAGCCAGCAAAGAGTATTTCACTACCACCAACCCGGCCAACGGCGAGGTGCTGGCAGAGGTCGCTTCCGGCGGGCAGTTGGAGATCGATCAGGCGGTGGCTGCCGCCAAGGCTGCGTTCCCGAAATGGGCCAATACGCCAATGAAAGAGCGTGCTCGCCTGATGCGTCGTCTGGGCGAGCTGATTGACGAGAACGTGCCGCAGATTGCCGAGATGGAAACCGCCGACACCGGCCTGCCGATCCACCAAACCAAAAACGTGCTGATCCCGCGCGCTTCTCACAACTTCGAGTTCTTTGCCGAGATCTGCCAGCAGATGAACGGCCGTACCTATCCGGTGGACGACAAGATGCTCAACTACACGCTGATCCAGCCGGTGGGGGTGTGTGCGCTGGTGTCACCGTGGAACGTGCCTTTCATGACCGCAACCTGGAAGACCGCGCCTTGCCTGGCGCTGGGCAATACCGCGGTGCTGAAAATGTCCGAGCTGTCGCCGCTGACCGCCGATCGCCTGGGTGAACTGGCGCTGGAAGCCGGCATTCCGGCCGGGGTACTCAACGTGGTGCAGGGTTACGGCGCCACCGCCGGGGATGCGCTGGTGCGTCATAAGGACGTGCGTGCGGTGTCCTTTACCGGCGGCACCGCCACCGGACGCCGGATCATTGAAAACGCGGGCTTGAAGAAGTTTTCCATGGAGCTGGGCGGGAAATCGCCGGTACTGATTTTCGAAGATGCCGACATCGAACGTGCGCTGGACGCCGCGCTGTTCACCATTTTCTCGATCAACGGTGAACGCTGCACCGCCGGTTCGCGCATCTTTATTCAAGAGAGCATTTACCCGGAATTCGTCAAACGTTTTGCCGAGCGCGCCAACCGCCTGCGCGTAGGCGATCCGCAGGATCCCAACACGCAGGTTGGGGCGTTGATCAGCCAGCAGCACTGGGAAAAAGTGTCCGGCTATATCCGCCTCGGGCTGGAAGAAGGCGCCACCCTGTTGGCCGGTGGCCCGGACAAACCGGCTGGCCTCAGCCACGGCAACTTCCTGCGCCCAACGGTGCTGGCGGATGTCGACAATCGGATGCGCATCGCGCAGGAGGAGATTTTCGGGCCGGTGGCCTGCCTGCTGCCGTTCAAATCGGAAGAAGACGGCCTGCGCATGGCCAACGACGTGGAGTACGGCCTGGCGTCGTACATCTGGACGCAGGATGTGAGCAAGGTGCTGCGTCTGGCCCGCAATATTGAAGCGGGGATGGTTTTCGTCAATACCCAAAACGTACGCGATCTGCGTCAGCCGTTTGGCGGCGTGAAATCTTCCGGCACCGGCCGCGAGGGCGGGGAATACAGCTTTGAAGTGTTCGCCGAGATGAAGAACGTGTGCATTTCCATGGGTGACCACCCGATCCCGCGCTGGGGCGTTTAAGCCTCAAACCATAATAAAAAAGAAGGAGATGAGAACAATGACGACCAAACTTACCACCGATGCTGTCCCTGCTCCCGATGTTGTGCGCTGCGCCTATATGGAAATTCAGGTCACCAACCTTAAAGCCGCGCGCGAATTCTACGTCGATATCCTGGGTCTGGTTGTGACCGCCGAGGACGAGAAAACCCTCTATCTGCGGTCGATGGAAGAGTTTATCCACCATAATCTGGTGCTGCGTGAAGGACCGGTGGCTGCCGTTGCGGCCTTTGCCTTCCGGGTGCGTACGCCGGAAGACGTCGATCGGGCTGAAGCCTATTTCAAAGCGCTGGGTTGTCGTACCGAACGTCGGGTGAATGGCTTCGCCAAAGGCATTGGCGATTCGGTGCGGGTAGAGGATCCGCTCGGCTTCCCGTACGAATTCTTCTACGACGTGCAGCACGTCGAGCGTCTGGCCTGGCGTTACGATCTCTACACGCCAGGGGCGCTGGTACGTCTCGACCACTTTAACCAGATCACGCCCGATGTTCCGCGTGCGGTGGAATACATCCAGGGCCTGGGGTTCCGCGTGACGGAAGATATCCGGGATGAAAATGGCGTGGTTTACGCCGCCTGGATGCGCCGCAAAGCCACGGTGCACGACACCGCGATGACCGGCGGCGCCGGGCCGCGTATGCACCATATTGCGTTCGCCACCCATGAAAAGCACAACATTCTGGCCATCTGCGACAAGCTCGGCGCACTGCGTAAATCCGATTTGATCGAACGTGGTCCAGGCCGCCACGGCGTCTCTAACGCCTTCTATCTCTATCTGCGCGATCCCGATGGCCATCGCGTAGAAATCTATACCCAGGATTACTACACCGGCGATCCTGACAACCCGACCGTGAGCTGGGATGTGCACGATAACCAGCGCCGCGACTGGTGGGGCAACCCGGTAGTGCCAAGCTGGTACACCGAGGGGTCACTGGTGCTCGATCTCGATGGCCAGCCGCAGCCGGTTATCGAACGCAACGCGCCAAGCGAAATGGCCGTCACCATTGGCGCGGATGGTTTTTCCTATACCCGTCAAGGCGATACAGAGAAAGGCTTTAAGCTCGGTAACACCCTGTAGCCCCCAACGCGCGGACAGGCGTTCGCGCAAATTCGTTTCCCGGAGATTGCTATGCCGCATTTTTATGCTGAATGCACCAATAACATCCGCGAAGAAGCCGAGCTCCCCGCGTTGTTCGCCAAGGTCAATCAGGCACTGGCGGACACCGGTATTTTTCCGCTGGCCGGAGTGCGCAGCCGCGCTATCTGGCTGGATACCTGGCAGATGGCCGACGGTAAGCACGATTACGCCTTCGTGCATATGACATTGAAGATTGGTCACGGCCGCAGCCTGGAAAGTCGTGAACAGGTGGGCGAGATGCTGTTTGCGCTGATCAAAGAACATTTTGCCGCGCTGATGGCCAGGCGCTATCTGGCGCTGTCCTTCACGATGGAAGAGCTGGATCCGGTGCTGAACTACAAGCAAAACAATGTCCACGCGCTATTTCGCCAAGGCTAAGGGGCCGTCAATGTTGAATAAAGAGCTGGTTAGTCATGCCGTGCAGCGCTTGCATCAGGCGGAGCAAAACCGCGAGCAGATCCGCGCGCTGTCGCTGGATCATCCCGAGATCACCATTGAAGACGCTTACGCCATTCAGCGCCAGTGGGTAGAGCTGAAGATCGCCGAAGGGCGCAAACTCAAGGGCCATAAAATCGGCCTGACGTCGCGCGCCATGCAGGTCAGCTCCCAGATCTCCGAGCCGGATTACGGCGCGCTGCTGGACGACATGTTTTTCAACGATGGCAGCGATATTACCATCGACCGTTTTATCGTGCCGCGCGTCGAGGTGGAGCTGGCCTTCGTGCTCGCCAAGCCGCTGCGCGGGCCAAACTGCACGCTGTTCGACGTTTATAACGCCACCGATTACATCATTCCGGCCCTGGAGATCATCGATGCGCGCAGCCATAACGTGGATCCCGAAACTCAGCGCCCGCGCAAGGTGTTCGACACCATTTCCGACAATGCCGCCAATGCCGGGGTGGTGATGGGCGGGCGGCCGATCAAACCGGACGCGTTGGATCTGCGTTGGATCAGCGCGTTGCTGTACCGCAACGGCGTGATTGAAGAGTCTGGCGTGGCGGCAGCGGTGCTGAACCATCCGGCCAACGGCGTGGCCTGGCTGGCCAACAAACTCTTCCCGTACGACGTAGAGCTGGAAGCCGGGCAGGTGATCCTCGGCGGTTCCTTCACCCGACCGGTTGCCGCCCGACGTGGCGACACCTTCCATGCGGATTATGGCCCGATGGGCTGCATCAGCTGTCGCTTTGTCTGATCGGCCCTTTCCCTGTGGGAGAGTGGAAAAACCAATGGAGAACACCATGTTAACCAACCCTTTCAAGCAGGCGTTGCAGGAAAAACGCCCGCAGATTGGCCTGTGGCTGGGGCTGTGCAGCAGCTACAGCGCAGAAATGCTGGCCGGGGCCGGTTTCGACTGGCTGCTGATCGATGGCGAACACGCGCCCAACAACGTACAAACGGTATTGGGCCAGCTGCAGGCCATCGCGCCTTATCCGAGTCATCCAGTGGTGCGTCCGGCATGGAATGATCCGGTGATGATCAAGCAACTGTTGGACGTCGGTGCGCAGACGCTGCTGATCCCGATGATCCAGAACGCAGAACAGGCGCGTGACGCGGTGCGAGCCACCCGTTATCCGCCGCATGGCATACGCGGCGTTGGCAGTGCGCTGGCTCGTGCTTCCCGCTGGAACAGGGTGCCGAATTACCTGCAACAGGCCGACGCGCAGATGTGCGTACTGGTGCAAATCGAAACCCGTGAGGCGGTGAAAAACCTGGATGCCATCCTGCAGGTGGAAGGGGTCGACGGGGTATTTATCGGCCCGGCGGATCTCAGTGCCGACATGGGTTTTTCCGGCAATCCACAGCAGCCGGAAGTGCAGCGCACCATCGACGACGCTATAGCGCGCATCAGCGCCGCCGGTAAGGCAGCAGGCATTCTGACGGCCAACCCGGAACTGGCGCAGCACTATCTGGCGTCCGGCGCGCTGTTTGTCGCAGTAGGGGTGGATACCACCCTGCTGTCGCGAGCGGCGGAATCTTTGGCCAGCCGCTTTAAACAAGAGCGGCCGCCCGTACAGTCCCCGAGCGTTTATTAGGTTGCAGGCCGCCATCTTATTGGAGACACAATGAGCAACGTCGATTCGCTGCCGCCGGTCAACCCGGCGCAGCAACATAAAGCGTTAACCGCCGCCGAGCAATCGGTGATTAAAAAGTTATTTCGGCGACTGATTATTTTCCTGTTTGTGCTGTTTGTTTTCTCTTTCCTCGACCGCATCAACATCGGTTTCGCCGGGCTGACGATGGGCAAGGATCTGGGCCTGAGCTCGACCATGTTCGGCCTGGCGGCAACCTTGTTCTACGTCACCTATGTGATCTTCGGCATTCCGAGCAATATCATGCTGGGGATCGTCGGCGCGCGACGCTGGATCGCCACCATCATGGTGCTGTGGGGCATCGCCTCGACCTGCACGCTGTTCGCCACCGGGCCGACCAGCCTGTACCTATTGCGGATGATCGTAGGTATTACCGAGGCCGGTTTTCTGCCGGGGATTCTGGTGTATCTCACCTATTGGTTCCCGGCTTTTTACCGCGCTCGCGCCAACGCGCTGTTTATGATCGCCATGCCGGTAACCATGGCGATTGGCTCGTTGGTGTCCGGCTATATTCTGGCGCTGGACGGGCTGATGAACCTCAAAGGGTGGCAATGGCTGTTCCTGTTGGAGGGCATTCCTTCGGTGCTGTTGGGCGTGGTGGTGTGGTTCTACCTCGACGATACTCCTGCCAAGGCCAAATGGCTGACCGACGAGGAAAAGGCCAGTCTGAAGGCGATGATGGAGGCGGACAAACTGCAACTGGTGCAGCCCAATGGGCCGGGCAGCCATCGGGCATTGCAACAGCGCAGCCTGTGGCGGGAAATCTTCACGCCGATCGTGCTGATGTATACCCTGGCTTATTTCTGTCTGACCAACACCCTGAGCGCCATCAATATCTGGACGCCGCAGATCCTGCAGAGCTTCAACCAGAGCAGTAGCAACATTGTGATCGGTATTCTGGCGGCGATCCCGCAAGTCTGTACCATCGCCGGCATGGTGTGGTGGAGTAAGAGATCGGATCGGCTGCAAGAACGCAAACACCATACCGCACTGCCGTACCTGTTTGCCGCTGCCGGATGGCTGCTGGCGTCGGCCACCGATCACAGCATGATCCAGCTGCTGGGGATCGTGATGGCGTCGGTGGGGTCGTTCACGGCGATGGCTATCTTCTGGACTACGCCGGATCAGTCCATCAGCCTCGAGGCGAGGGCGATTGGGATCGCGGTGATCAATGCCACCGGCAATATCGGATCGGCGGTCAGCCCGGTATTGATCGGCTGGTTTAAGGATCTGACCGGCAGCTTTAACTCTGGGCTGTATTTCGTTTCGGCGTTGTTGGTCATCGGTGCCGTGATCGTGTGGCGGATCCCGATGCAAGGCTCGCGTCCACGGGCCACGCCATAAGCCTGATATTAGGCTATTTTACTTGCCATTTTGGCCTAGGGCAGTGCTCGGACCCCTTACGTACTGCGTGTACGCTCGGGTCCCTGCGCGCTGTCCATGGCCAAACTGTCTGCGACAATGACGCCTAATAAAAGGCTTATCACTGATCTCATCGCTGATGGAGGATGATGTGCAGAAAAGTACCGGTTTTATCGCCAATATCGATATCTGCAAAGAGTACGATGCGCGTTACGCCACCGACGAAGTGCACTATGAAACCTTCGCCGGACTGGCGGCGTTTTTTGGCCGCGATATGCAGGTGCATTGGCACGATCGGTTTTTCCAGATGCATTTTCTGGAGACCGGCAAGATAGAGCTGCAGCTGGACAGCCAGCACTATTCGGTGCAGGCACCGCTGTTCATCCTGACGCCGCCCTCGGTACCCCATGCGTTTTTCACCGAACCGGACAGCGACGGCCACGTGCTGACGGTACGCCAGGAGCTGATTTGGCCTTTGCTGGAGCGCCTCTACCCTGGCAGCAATCTGGCGTTGGACATGCCGGGCATTTGCCTTTCACTGGCGGATGCACCGCAGGAATTGACCGCGCTTAGCCATTACTGGGCGCTGATCCGGCGTGAGTTCAGCCAGAGGTTGGTGGGCCGCGAACAGACGCTGGTGCTATTGGCGCAGGCGGTGTTTACCCTGCTGTTGCGCAATACCACGCTGGAGGATACCGCCACCAGCGGCGTGCGGGGTGAGCTGAAACTGTTCCAGCGTTTCAACAAGATGGTGGACGAACGTTTTCGCGATCACCTGGCGGTGCCGGACTATGCTCAGGCGCTCGGCGTCACCGAATCGCGGCTCAACGATTTGTGCCGACGGTTTGCCAATCAGCCCCCCAAACGTTTGATCTTCGATCGCCTGCTGCGCGAAGCCAAGCGCATGCTGCTATTCAGCGCCTGTACGGTGCATGAAACCGCCTATAGCCTGGGCTTTAAGGATCCGGCCTATTTCGCGCGTTTCTTCAATCGTCTGGAAGGCTGTTCACCCTCGACCTACCGCGCCGCGCAGCATCCCCTTTCATAACGGCGGAACACCGTCTGGATCACAATTCGCGGCGATTGTGGCCAACCCGCCTGAAAAGTACCGGCGTTTGCCGCAAAAGTCTCTTCTCGAAACCGGCCCTGGAAGCTTCAATTAAGCAACCAAAAGAAAACATTTTATTAACAATGAAATGTTCAAACGATATTAGTGCTAGCCAAAATAGTTGGAGTTGCAGCAAGGCGACCAGTGAACGCATCCCGATGAGCTGACTTTGGTCAGTGATTCGGGTGAGGGAGCGCAGTCAACACCGCGGCAACTGCAAATATGAAGGATACGGCCGATTACGAGGAATGCTTAATGAAACCTGAAGACTTTCGTGCTGACAACAAACGCCCGTTCACCGGTGCCGAATACCTGAAAAGTTTGCAGGACGGCCGTGAGATTTATATCTACGGCGAACGAGTGAAAGATGTCACCACTCACCCGGCATTCCGTAATGCAGCGGCTTCTGTCGGTCAACTGTACGACGCGCTGCACGATCCGATCAGCCAGGATCGCCTGTGCTGGAACACCGATACCGGCAACGGCGGTTACACTCACAAATTCTTCCGCTACGCCCGCAGCCCGGAAGAGATGCGTCAGCAGCGTGATGCCATCGCCGACTGGTCGCGCCAGAGTTACGGTTGGATGGGGCGCACCCCGGACTACAAAGCAGCCTTCGGGTGTGCGCTGGGGGCTTATCCCGAGTTTTATGGTCAGTTCGCCGATAACGCGCGCCACTGGTACAAACGCATTCAGGAAACCGGCCTGTACTTTAACCACGCTATCGTTAACCCACCGATTGACCGCCACAAGCCGGTCAACGAAGTGAAAGACGTTTACATTCAGGTGGAGAAAGAGACCGACGCGGGCATTATCGTCAGCGGGGCCAAGGTGGTGGCAACCAACTCGGCGCTGACCCACTATAACTTTATCGGTTTTGGTTCTGCCCAGGTGATGGGGGATAACCCGGACTTCGCGTTGATGTTTGTGGCGCCGATGGATGCCGAAGGGGTGAAGCTGATTTCTCGCGCCTCTTATGAGCTGGTGGCGGGCGCAACGGGATCCCCGTTCGATTATCCGCTTTCGAGCCGTTTCGATGAGAACGATGCGATCCTGATTATGGATCATGTGCTGATCCCGTGGGAAAACGTGCTGATCTACCGCGATTTCGATCGTTGTCGTCGCTGGAGCACGCAAGGGGGCTTCGCTCGTCTGTTCCCGCTGCAGGCCTGTGTGCGCCTGGCGGTGAAGATGGACTTTATCACCGCGCTGCTGCAAAAAAGCCTGTCCTGTACCGGCGTGCTGGAGTTCCGTGGCGTACAGGCCGATCTTGGCGAAGTGGTAGCCTGGCGCAATATGTTCTGGTCACTGAGCGATGCGATGTGCGCCGAGGCCACCCAATGGGAAAACGGCGCTTATCTGCCGGATTCCACCGCGATGCAAACTTACCGCGTGATGGCACCAATGGCCTACACCAAGGTGAAGCACATTATCGAAAAGAACGTCACCAGCGGTTTGATTTATCTGCCGTCCAGCGTGCGCGACATGAATAACCCGGAGATCGATAAATACCTGGCTCGTTACGTGCGCGGATCCGACGGTATGGATCACGTTGAACGCATCAAGATCCTCAAGCTGATGTGGGATGCGATCGGCAGCGAATTCGGCGGTCGCCACGAGCTGTATGAGATCAACTACGCCGGCAGCCAGGATGAGATCCGCCTGCAGTGTCTGCGCAACGCACAGGGATCCGGCGCCATGAACCAGATGATGGAGATGGTCGACAAATGCCTGTCCGACTACGACCAGCACGGTTGGAAAGTGCCGCATCTGCATAATAATGGTGACATTAATCAGCTGGATAACTTGCTCAAGTGATCCTGAAGGAGGGGTGTATGTCTCAGGAAAATGAACACCGTTTGCTGTTTCGCGACGCGATGGCCAGCCTGTCCGCTGCGGTGAATATCGTCACTACCGACGGTCCTGCGGGGCGCTGCGGCATTACCGCCACCGCCGTGTGCTCGGTGACCGATACGCCGCCGACGCTGCTGGTTTGCATTAACCGCAACAGCGCGATGAACCCGGTTTTCCAGGCGAATCAGCGTCTGTGCGTTAACGTATTGAACCATGAGCAGGAGCTGATGGCGCGCCACTTCGCCGGTATGACCGAACTCAGCATGGAGGATCGTTTCCGTCTGGAGGAGTGGCAAAACGGCGCACTGGATCAGCCGGTGTTGCGTAACACGCTGGCCAGTCTGGAAGGGGAGATCGAGCAGATCCAGAGTATTGGCACCCATCAGGTTTATCTGGTGCAGATCCGCCAGATCCGGGTGAGTGCGGGCGGTAACGGCCTGATCTACTTCAAACGCAACTTCCATCCGGTGATGCACAAGATGGCGGCGTTAGTCTGAAAACGGCGGGGCGCACGGGCTGCGCCCCGTTACGGCATTAGCTTTTGTTGGTCGCCAACTCGGCGACCAGCCGGTTAACCGGATCGCTCATGTTGGTGAATTTACTCAGTTCCGAGCGGGTTACCACCACAAATACCCCAACGTTTTTCTGCGGGATCATCGCCATATAGGTGATAAAGCCACCGCCACCGCCGGTTTTCTGAATAATCCCCGGCAGTTCGCCGTTCGGCGCCATATACACCCATCCCAATCCCAGGGCGCTGGCTTCACCCGGCACATCCATCCCTTTGAGCGAAACCAGATCGTTACGCTGGAAGTACATGGTCTGCTCACTGGCCGCGGTTGATTTGCGTGGGCCGGAGACGTTGGAAGTGAGGAACTGTTGCATCCAGCGCTGCATATCGCGTGGGGTAGAGTAAACGCCGCCGCTGCCGGCCGCGGCCGTGGTATCGCGGCAGGCGCTAGGGCCGGCTGAGGCAACCATCAGCCGTGAGCACTGCTCGGCACTGGGGGTCAGGGTGGTGTCGACCATACCGAGCGGCGCGGTGATTTTTTCTTTCAGCAGGGCGCTGTAAGGTTTACCCGCCGCCCGTGACAGCGCATCCGCCAGCAGGTCATACGCCAGGTTGGAATAAGAGGCACGTACGCCCGGCGGTACCGTCACGTTGGCATGCTCCAGCCACTGCCAGCGCTGTGCTTTGGTCGGCCAGGTGAACACCGGCGTTTTAGGCGGTTTCTTGCCCGGTTGCTCACGCGGCAGTGCGCTGGTGTGGGTGGCCAGGTTCAGCAAGGTGATCGGCTGGCGAGCGTTATAAGCCGGTACGTAGGCACCGGACGGGGCGTATTTGCGCAGCGGATCGGTGAGCTTGACCCGGCCTTCCGCCGCCATTTTTACCATCACTTCGCTGGTCATCAGCTTGGTGATCGAGGCGATGCGGATCAGAGAATCCGGGCGCGGACGCAGGTTGTTACCGGGTTTGGTGTCGCCAAAACTGCGGTTAACCACCTGATTGCCGTCGATCACCACCAGCGCCATGCCGGTGGCGCCGCTGTTGTAGAAAATGTGCTCGGCATATTGGTCGACGATTTGCGAAGCCAGCTGCGGGGCGGCGGCCTGCGCGGCCAGCGGCGTGGCACACAGGCTCAGCGCCAGCAATGAAGCGGAGAAAGAGTTCTTCAACGATGGTTATCCATTTTAAAAGGCAGCAGTGAAAGGGCCTATACCCGTCGTCTTTCAAGCCGCAGCGTTCAAATCCGTTTCCGACAGATTTGTCACTCACCCCAGTTACTCTAGGGGGCGAATATATTCGCCCCGATTAATGCGGGCGCCGCATGCGGCGCCCCTACAAAAGCTGGGGATGAGCGAGCAGGTCGCCTAGCTGCAACTTGAAAGCCATAGGGTGCAATGCAATATGCTGTCAGTGTAATGTGCCTGAGCCTTGGCTGCATGTGGAAAAAAGGCGGTTTGAGAAAAAATTTCTCACCGCCCTGATGCCGACCAATCGTCCTACTGCGCGCGGGCGAAAATGGCGATCACTTCGTCCAGATGCGCTTTCATCGCCTTGCGTGCGCCACGCACGTCACGCGCCTCGATAGCGGCCAGAATTTCCCGGTGTTCCTGCTCGGAACGGTGCGGCATGTCATCCGGCGTATAGTGACGCTGAAGTACGCGGAACATGCTGCCGTAGCGGTGGCCGAGCAGGTGGCCGATGATAAAGGCATAAGCTGGGTTGCCGCTGGCCTGGGCGATGCGGATATGGAACAGCCGATCGCCGGGATGGGTGGCCGATCCCGCGCGGTTATCACGGCAGTTTTGCTCGTAGGCCTCACGGATGCCCGCCAGTTCCTGATCGGTGGCGTGCCGTGCTGCCAATGCCGCCGTTTCGGGTTCGATCAACAGGCGGGTTTGCAGCAGTGAGAACGGCGGCAGCTCGGCGTTAAAATCCAGCTCGATATTCAATTCATCATCGATTTCTGCCCACTGATCCCGGCCGGCCTGGGCCATCACCGGCTCTTGCGATGTCATCACCGGCGTTTGCGCCCGGACGATCACCCCGTTGCCGACTTTGACATCCACCAGGCCAATCACTTCCAGCGCGATTAGCGCCTCTCGAACGGAGGCCCGGCTAACCTGTAACTGCTGGGCCAGATCGCGTTCGGAGGGCAGGCGGCTGCCGGGAGGAAATTCATTGTTATCGATAAGCCGTTTCAATTGGTCGGCTATCTGTCTGTAAATACGAGGGTTTTCCAGTCGGGTGATCGGCATTTTTTACCTTGGCCTTTTCCGTGTTAAGTGATTCAGCGCACAGTTATTAGTCAAACCGCTTGAGTAATCGTTATTCAAGTGTAAAAAATTGGTTAATCAAAAAGCTGTTTCAAGTGTATCTCATAACATTCTCACCAAACCATAACGCGTAAAGCGTCTTTTGTCATGTTAAAGGCCTGACCTTTAATCGCCCTGAGTGGCCTGACCATTAGACCTTTAAGCCAAGGGAGCGAAAATGAATTTAACCGGAAAACGCGTGCTGATCACCGCCGCCGGCCAGGGGATTGGCTTCAGTACCGCCAAACTTTTTGCTGAGGCAGGCGCGCAAGTCATTGCCACCGACATCAACACCGAGCAACTGCAGGGTTTGCCCGGCATCGAGCCAATGACGCTTAACGTCACCGATGCCGCGGCGATTGCGGCAGCGGCGGAAAGCCTTGGTCCGATCGACGTGCTGTTCAACTGCGCCGGCGTGGTACACAGCGGATCAATCCTGGAGTGCAGTGAGGATCAGTGGGCATTTGCGCTGGATCTGAATGTGACCGCGATGTACCGCATGATCCGCGCCTTTCTGCCCGGCATGCTGGCACGAAAAAACGGGTCGATTATCAATATGTCCTCGGTGGCTTCCAGCGTGAAAGGAGTGCCTAACCGCTTTGCCTACAGCGCCACCAAGGCGGCGGTAATCGGCCTGACGCGTTCGGTGGCGGCGGATTACGTCACTCAGGGCATCCGTTGCAACGCCATTTGCCCCGGTACGGTGGAGTCGCCTTCGCTGCGGCAGCGCATCGCCGAGCAGGCGCGTGAGCAGGGACGCAGCGAAGAAGAGGTGTACCAGGCGTTTGTGGCTCGTCAACCGATTGGCCGTATCGGCACCACCGGCGAGATCGCCCAATTGGCGCTGTATCTGGCCTCCGACGCCAGCTCCTACACCACAGGGACCGTACAGATTATCGATGGCGGCTGGAGCAACTGAGGCCAGGCGCTTTGGAACATTTTTAGAGTGAGGACATCATGAAACTTTTACGTTACGGCGCACCGGGACAGGAACGCCCAGGAATATTGGATCCGCACGGGCAGATCCGCGATCTGTCGCAGCATATTGCCGACCTGAGCGGAGATGCGTTGCTGCCGGCGGCCTTGGACAAACTGCGTGCACTGGACATCAACCAACTGCCGCGGGTGGAAGGACAACCGCGACTGGGGCCGTGCGTGGGCCACATCGGCAAATTTATCTGCATTGGCCTCAATTATGCCGACCATGCGGCGGAAACCGGCGCGGCGATCCCCTCCGAGCCGGTAGTGTTCAACAAATGGACCAGCGCGGTGGTCGGGCCGAACGATGAGGTACAAATCCCGCGTGACTCGCTTAAAACGGACTGGGAAGTGGAGCTGGGCGTGATTATTGGCCAGGGCGGACGCTACATCAGCGAACAGGACGCGATGCACCACGTCGCCGGTTACTGCGTGATTAACGACGTTTCGGAGCGTGAATTCCAGATTGAACGCGGCGGTACCTGGGACAAAGGCAAAGGCTGCGACACCTTTGGCCCCACCGGCCCCTGGCTGGTGACCGCCGACGAAATTGCCGATCCTCATAGCCTGAACCTGTGGCTGGAGGTGGACGGCAAGCGTTATCAGGACGGCAACACCAGCACCATGATCTTCCGCATTCCGCAAATTATCAGTTACCTGAGCCGTTTTATGAGCCTGCAACCGGGCGATGTGATCTCGACCGGTACGCCACCGGGCGTCGGCATGGGGCAGAAACCCACGCCTCTCTACCTGAAAGCCGGACAGACGATGCGGCTGGGTATCGAGGGATTGGGTGAACAGCGTCAAACAACCGTACAGGCCTGATGGGGAGCATTGCCATGACAACGATTACCGCACTGCGGGTGGAAGATATTCGCTTCCCGACTTCACTGGCGCTGGACGGATCCGATGCGATGAATCCGGATCCCGACTACTCCGCCGCTTATGTGATCCTGGAGACCGATCGCGCCGATCTGAGCGGCCACGGGCTGACTTTTACCATTGGCCGCGGCAATGAGATCTGCTGCGCGGCGATCCGCGCGCTGGAGCACCAGATCGTCGGTGTCACTCTGGAAGAGATCGCCGCCGATATGGGGGCCTTTTGGCGTCGTTTTACCAGCGACAGCCAACTGCGTTGGATCGGGCCGGACAAGGGGGCGATCCACCTGGCGACCGGCGCGGTGATCAACGCGGTTTGGGATCTGTGGGCCAAAGCCGAGGGGAAGCCGGTGTGGCGGCTGGTGGCGGAGATGACGCCAGAGGAACTGGTGCGCTGCATCGATTTTCGCTACATCACCGACTGCATTACGCCACAGGAGGCGCTCACGCTGCTCAAACAGCGGGCGCAGGGTAAAGAGCAGCGTCTGGAACGGCTGCTGGAGGATGGCTACCCCTGTTACACCACCTCCGCCGGGTGGCTGGGCTACCCGGACGACAAGCTGCGTCGGCTGTGTCAGGAAGCGGTCGATGCCGGTTTCTCCTACCTGAAGCTGAAGGTGGGGCGAGATCTGGAAGACGATATCCGCCGCGTGCGCATTGCTCGCGAGGTCATCGGCCCCGATCGTCAACTGATGATCGACGCCAACCAGGTCTGGGAGGTCAACGACGCCATCCCTTGGGTGAAACATCTGGCATTCGCCAAGCCCTGGTTTATCGAAGAGCCCACCAGCCCGGATGATGTCGAAGGGCACCGTCGCATTCGCGAAGGGGTTCATCCGGTCAAGGTTGCCACCGGCGAGATGTGCCAAAACCGCATTATGTTCAAGCAGTTCATCATGCGCGAAGCGATTGACGTGGTGCAGATCGACGCCTGTCGCCTGGGGGGCGTCAATGAAGTGCTGGCGGTGATGCTGATGGCGGCCAAATACAACCTGCCGGTGTGTCCGCATGCCGGAGGTGTGGGGCTGTGTGAATACGTTCAACATCTGTCGATGATCGACTACCTGTGCATTGCCGGTACCCACAAAGGACGGGTGATCGAATACGTCGATCACTTGCATGAACACTTTGTTCACCCTTGCGACGTCAAGGGGGCGGCCTATATGCCGCCACGTCATCCGGGTTACTCGATCGAGATGCACGCGTCATCGCTCGAACAGTATCGGTTCCGCGGTTGAGCGGGAAACAGCCCATGCTGCGCATCGATGCCCACCAACATTACTGGCAATACCATCCGCAACGCTACCCGTGGATCAGCGAGCAGATGGCGGTGCTGCAGCAGGACTTTGGTCCGGCGCAGCTTGATCCGTTGCTGCAACGCCACGGTTTTGACGGTGCGCTGGTGGTGCAGGCCCGCCACGGCGAGCAGGAAACACAGGAACTGTTGGCACAGGTGCAGCAGAGCCGTGGCGTCTGCGGGGTAGTGGGCTGGCTGGACATCACTGCGCCGCAGCTGGCGCAGCGGCTTGATGAATGGCGGCAGCAGCCTCTGCTGCGTGGCCTGCGTCATCTGGTGCAGGATGAACCGCAGCCGGACGCCTGGCTGGCGCGGCCGGAAGTGCGGCGCGGCATGCAGATGCTGCAGCGGCAGGGCTACGTCTACGACATGTTGGTCACCCACCGGCACTTGACGGCGGCGGCGCAGTTTGCCGCTGAACATGACGACTACTGGTTGGTATTGGACCATCTCGGTAAACCGGATATCGCTTTGGGCGCAAAGCACTGGGCACAGCAAATCAAGCCGTTGGCGGCATTGGGCCATGTGGTCTGCAAACTGTCGGGGCTTATCACCGAGGTGCCCGGTGGCCGGTGGCAGGCATCGCAGCTGCTGCCGTTTTTTGATGCGGCGCTGGAGGCATTCGGCCCGCAGCGGCTGATGTTCGGTTCCGACTGGCCGGTGTGCTTGCTGGCCGGGGACTATGGCCAGGTTTATCAACTGAGTGAGCAGGCGATCGCCACGCTGAGTCCTTCGCAACAGGCGGAGATTTGGGGCGGCACCGCCTGCCGAATTTATGGCTTAACGGAGTCTGGTTATGGATCTGTATCTGAAAGATAAGGTGGTGATCGTCACCGGCGGCGGTTCCGGCATCGGTGCGGCCATCACCCTGCTGCTGGCGGAGGAAGGGGCGATCCCGGTGATTGTCACCAACGCTGCGCCAGAGGCGGAGTTTCTGGCGCAGCTACGGCAGTTGCAGCCGCAGAGTGCGGTGATCATCACCGACTTATGCGAAGAGCAGGATTGTCGACGGGCGGTGGCGCAAACGCAAGAGACCTTCGGCCGCATCGATGCGCTGGTGAATAACGCCGGTGTTAACGATGGCGTGGGGTTGGAGGCCGGCCGCGAGGCCTTTGTCGGATCGCTGGAGAAAAACCTGATCCATTACTACCTGATGGCGCACCTGTGTCAGTCGGCGCTGCAAAACAGCAAGGGTGCCATCGTCAACATCGCTTCCAAAACGGCCCTGAGCGGACAGGGCGGCACCAGCGGTTATACCGCCGCCAAGGGCGCCGTGCTGGCGTTGACCCGCGAGTGGGCGGTGTCGCTGCGCCATGAAGGCGTACGGGTGAATGCGGTGGTTCCGGCGGAGGTGATCACACCGCAGTATCAGCGTTGGATCAGTACCTTCGAGCAGCCGGAACAGCAGCTCGAGAAAATTACCGCACGCATTCCTCTCGAACATCGGATGACCACGCCGCAGGAAATCGCCAACACCGTGGTGTTTTTGATTTCATCGCGTTCGTCGCACACCACCGGGCAATGGCTGTCGGTGGATGGCGGTTATCTGCATCTTGATCGGGCGATCACATGAGTGGCGCGGCGGACAGGGGACGGCGCTTTTGTCAGGCGCTCGATCTGGTCGACTCACCGGCGCTGATCGAGGAGTACCTGCACCATCACCAGCGTATCTGGCCGGAGATTGCCGCTCATCTGCGGGAGCACGGCATTTTGGATATGGAGATTTATCGGCTGGGTACCCGGCTGTTCATGATTGTTGACGTTAGTACCGAGTTCGATGCCGCGCGGTTTGCCGCCGCCGGCCTGAGCAACCCCCACGTGCAGCGCTGGGAAGCCCTGATGTGGCAATACCAGGTCGCCACCCCCTGGACGCCGAAAGGCGAAAAATGGGTGGAGATGGAGCAGATATTTTCTTTGCAAAAACAATAACATCGCTACCCTACCGAGGATATATCAATGCTTGCTGAAAAAAGTGCGGCCCCGCCACAGCTGGGCGTCAAGTCAACCGCCAACCTGCGCTGGGCTTTTATTCTGGTCACCAGCCTGTTCTTTATGTGGGGGCTGTCGTATGGCCTGTTGGACGTATTAAACAAACACTTCCAGGAGACATTGCACGTTACCAAGGCGCAGTCGGGATTATTGCAGGCGGCATATTTCGGCGCCTACTTCCTGGTGGCGCTGCCCGCCGGCTATTTTATGGATAAGAAAGGGTACAAGGCCGGAATTTTGGTCGGGCTGTGCCTGTATGCGCTGGGGGCGTTACTGTTTGTGCCGGCGGCATCCGCCAACAGCTTCGCCATGTTCCTGTTCGCGCTGTTTGTCATTGCCTGTGGACTGGGCTGCCTGGAAACGGCGGCCAACCCTTATGCCACGGTATTGGGCGACGCGAAGGGGGCCGAACGGCGGCTGAACCTTTCCCAGTCGTTTAACGGTCTGGGGCAGTTTATCGGCCCGATGATCGGCGGCACGCTGTTTTTCTCTGCCACCCAAGGGGCGAGCAGCGGCGACCAGAGCGCGGTGAAGATGACCTATGTGGCGATCGCCGTGTTGGTGCTGCTGATTGCCTTTTTGTTCGGCCGCACCCGGCTGCCGGACATTCGTGAGGAAGAGCAACCGGAACACGGTGAAATCGTTCAGGGGCTATGGCAGCACAAACACTTTGTCGGCGGGGTGATCACCCAGTTCTTCTATGTGGCAGCCCAAGTGGGCGTCGGTGCATTCTTTATCAACTACGCCACCGAACACTGGAACGAAGTGTCCAACCAAAGTGCGTCCTACTTGCTTTCTATCGCCATGATTTGCTTTATGGTCGGGCGCTTCTTCAGCACCTGGCTTATGGGCCGGGTCAAGCCGGCCACGTTGCTGATGATCTACTCGCTGATTAACATTGCGCTGTGTGGCGTGGTGATGCTCAGCCTGGATGGGGTCTCGGTGGTGGCGTTGATCGCGGTGTTCTTCTTTATGTCGATCATGTTCCCGACCATTTTCGCCCTGGGGGTGAAAAACATGGGCAAACACACCAAGCGCGCCAGCTCCTTTATGATCATGGCGATCGTCGGGGGGGCCATCATGCCTTACTTTATGGGGGCGCTGGCGGACAAATACAGTACGGCGCTGTCGTATGTGCTGCCGCTGTTGTGCTTCGGCGTGGTGTTTGTTTACGGTTTGCAGCAGCGCCGTCGCTAAAAGTCTGGCCCGCCGGCTCAGACAGCGGCGGGCTGCACGCTAGGCGCCAACTGAATATTATTGCGGCCGTTGTTTTTCGCCTGATACAAGGCGGCATCGGCCGCACGGATCGCCGAGGATACGTCAAGTTTGTCCAAGGCGGAGATCCCGGCGCTGAGCGTCACAGTGGTGCTTTCCAACTGGTTGAAGCGATGGGGGATTTTTAATCCCTGCACCCGCAGCCGCACCCGTTCGGCCAACTGGGTGGCGTAATCCTCGCTGACGTTGGTCAGCAGCACCAGAAACTCTTCCCCGCCGTAGCGCACCACAATATCGCGAGAACGCACCGAATCGCGGATGGTGATGGCAACCTGCACCAGCGCCTGATCGCCCATGGTATGACCATAGTTATCGTTATAAGCCTTGAAATGGTCGATATCGAGTAACACCACGAAATGACAACCCGACGGCGGCACCGTCAGCATATTGATTTTATTTTCCAGTCCCCGGCGGTTATAAAGCCCGGTTAAGGGATCGATCATGCTCAAATTGCTAAACCGGTCCCGTTCGTTATACAGATTGGCTACCAGCGTTTGGGTAAAAAGCTCGCTGCGTTTGAGCATCAGATGATGAATAGAGAATGCGATAATCGGCAATACCGTGGTGAATACGATCCTGGTGGTATTGTGCATACCGTCCAGTAATAGAATAACCAGGGCGGAAGGCACGGCGTGCAGGCAAAAAGCGATAAAGTTATCGGTTAAGGCAATGGCGCTGATAAAAAACATACTGAACAGACTAATTAATAGAAAACTTTGGTTGTTCGGCGCACAGTACTGACTTTTAACGTAAATATGGGCAGCCCACAGCAGGCCAAGCACGCAGGAAAATAGATTCAATTTTTTGACGTATAACCGTGGAGACTGCAAGGTAAATAACAGCGCCACCAGACAAAATATCGGTATACCTAATAAAGGTAGGGTAAAAGCTGGCTTGTCATTAAATGGGACCAATAATGTAAATATGGAAGAGGCCGCGTTCATTAACAAAAATAAAAATAATGATAAGCGGTGTTTGCTGTTCAGCAGTTCCTGATAAGAACGCGCGTTCATACGGAGTTCACTCTTCACAATATCGATCTGTCGAAAAATTAAGGTGGCGAAAAATTCTATCGGCGTGAATTAAACATTCGCATTGTATGGTTGTTGATTGTGATTATTAACATGCGAATAAGACTAAGAATTTTCTTATGGCAAACTATCATTTTTACACCGTTATGTCATCCGCGTTTGGTGGTTACGGCGAAAATGATGCGCAGTGAAAAAAAGTGTTATATGATATTGGTTATCATTATCACTTGAAGGGTAGGGTTATCATGATTGCAGCCATGATTACCGCGTGTGGGTTGTGGGGCGTCAGCTGGTGCCTGGGCAATCGGCTGGCCAGCGCCTGGGGCGTTTTGTTGCCCTGCGCTTTAATGCCGTTACTGGCATTGATCAACCTGGATATGATGCAACTGCGTACGCTGATAGTGATCGCCATGCTGGCGACGCTGGTGATGTTGTTCAACAGCCGCTGGCGGCATTACCTGCTGCTGCCTTCCTGTATGGCATTGGCTGGGGGATTGGCGGCGATCAGCCTGAATTTCAATCTGGGATAAAAACGCAAAAATCACGCTATCGCGTGTTGGTTATCGTTTCGATTGGGAATAGCTTTGGGGAGGGCTTCCGAAGAGATTTATCGATTGGTGCGAAGAGAGGGACTTGAACCCTCACGTCCGTAAGAACACTAACACCTGAAGCTAGCGCGTCTACCAATTCCGCCACCTTCGCACAGCCGATAATCTTTATTTTGCTTTCGATTTATATCACCAGCTTGGTGCGAAGAGAGGGACTTGAACCCTCACGTCCGTAAGAACACTAACACCTGAAGCTAGCGCGTCTACCAATTCCGCCACCTTCGCATTGATGCTGTGCAATATAAATCATGTGGTTATTTGGTGCGAAGAGAGGGACTTGAACCCTCACGTCCGTAAGGACACTAACACCTGAAGCTAGCGCGTCTACCAATTCCGCCACCTTCGCATACCAGATACATTACCGGAGTAACGTTACCACGGAGGCGAATTCTAGAGATTTTGGCGGGTACGTCAATAGTTATTTCCCCTGTTTGCGGGCGTTTGCTGGAAAAACGTCCGTTTTGGGTGACTGATAGCGTTCAAACAGCCAAATCAGCCAGTCAATCAACACCCTGACCCGTGGCGCAAGGAAACGGCCGGGGGGATACATGACGTAAATGGGCATCGGCGGTGGCGGGGTTTCTGCCAACACTTCGACCAATTCTCCTTTCTGCAGCCAGGGTGCCAGCGAATAATGCGCTGCCTGTATCAGCCCCATGCCGGCGCGGCAGCCGCTGGTGTAGGCATCAGCCCCGCTGACGCTCAGTTTGGCGGGCAATTCGCGCAATTCCACTTTGCCGTTGCGGCAAAACTCCAGCGGATAATCCCGGTTGCTGGTGAGGGAAAAATAACCTACCGCCTGGTGCTGCTGTAGCTGGTCAATCGACTGCGGTACGCCGAACGCCGCCAGGTAGGCAGGCGAGGCGCAGGTCAGCTGTGGCAACATGGCAATGCGGCGTGCCACCAGGCTGTCATCTTCGGTTTCCCAGGCACGCAGCACGCAGTCTACTCCATCACGCAGTAAATCCACGTGGGTGTCGTTGGCACCCAATGCCAGGGTCAGATCCGGGTAGCGCCGGTAAAAGTCATCCAATGCCGGAATAACGATTTCGCGCGCCAGTGAATGGGGCATATCGATACGCACTTTGCCGGAGGGCTGCAGTTTTTGGTGGCTGAACAAGGTGTCTGCCTCTTCCAGCGCGCCCAGCAACTGTACGCAACGCTGGTAATAGAGGGTGCCTTCGCTGGTCACCTGTACCTGACGGGTGGTGCGCAGCAGCAGGCGCACACCGAGGCGCTGCTCCAGCCGCTTAACGGCATTGCTGACCGTGGCGCGGGGTAACTGCAGGCGTTCCGCCGCCCGACTGAAACTGCCCAGTTCGACGATACGGGTAAAAATGCGCATGGCCTGGATCTGATCCATCTTGCCCGCTCCGTATTGTTAGTGATTTATGAACAGTGATGAGCAATCTGCATTATTTATCTTTTTAGGCGAAACAACCAGACTCTGTTGCATCAGCATCTTCGCTGATAAAAACCGCAAGAGGGCAACACAATGCAACAACGCAAATTAGGTCCCACTGGCCCGCTGGTTTCCGCTCTGGGGTTGGGCTGCATGGGGATGAGTGATTTTTATTCGACCGCTCACGATGAACAAGAAGCTATCGCCACGCTGCACCGTGCGCTGGAGTTGGGCGTCACTCTGCTGGATACCGCCGACATGTACGGCCCACACACCAATGAACAGCTGATTGGCAAAGCGATCAAGGGCAAGCGGCAGCAGGTCTTTCTGGCCACCAAGTTTGGCATTGTGCGCGATCCGGCCAACCCTGCAGCGCGGGGCGTCAGCAGCCGACCGGAGTACATCCGCCGATCGGTGGAGGGCAGCCTGAAGCGTCTCGGGGTCGAGGTGATTGATCTTTATTACCAGCACCGCGTCGATCCTGAAGTGCCGATTGAAGAAGTGGTAGGTACGATGGCGGACCTGATTAGCGAAGGAAAAATCCGTTATATCGGGCTGAGCGAAGCTTCGGTCGCCACGCTGGAGCGAGCGCATAAAGTCCACCCGATTACGGCGCTGCAAACTGAGTATTCATTGTGGACACGCGATGCCGAGCAGGGCGTATTGGCGGCCTGTGAACGCCTGGGGATTGGGTTTGTTCCCTATAGCCCGCTGGGGCGCGGTTTTCTGACCGGAGCGATCCAACGGCCGGAAGATCTGGACGCTGACGATTTCCGTCGCAGCAACCCGCGTTTTCAGGGGGAAAACTTTGCGCGCAATCTGGCGCTGGTGGAAAAAGTGACCGAGCTGGCTAAGCAGAAAGGCGTTGCGCCGTCGCAGTTGGCGTTAGCCTGGGTGTTGGCGCAGGGTGAGCACATTGTCCCGATCCCTGGCACCAAACGCCGTCGCTATCTGGAAGAGAATATCGCCGCGGCCGAATTGACGCTCAGCGCTGCCGAACTGGCGGCCATTGAGGCGGTGTTCCCCCTGCAGGCCGCGGCAGGGGCACGCTACGGTGCAGAGTCGATGACCTATATCAACGGCTAATAAAAAGGGCGCAGCGTCTAAACGCTGCGCCCTGATACGGAGACGCGTTAGCGGGTCGCCGTTACTTCTTTTTCTTGGTATCGCGCGGCGCACGGGCTACGGTCGCCTGATACACCTTGAAGCGACCATTTTGTGCCAGCACTTCATGGCTGCCGAAGGTGGCGTCCAGGATGTCCGGATACGGCAGGAAGGCGTTGGCCACGATGCGCAGACGGCCGCCGATCGGCAGGTGCTTCAACGCCCCGCGGATCAGGGTTTCTGCTGCGGTCAGGCTGGTTTGCAGGCCATCATGGAATGGCGGGTTGGAAATGATCAGGTCGAAACGGCCGGTAATGTCGGAATAGACGTTACTGACGATCACTTCGCCTTCAATGCCGTTGGCGGCAAGCGTAGCCCGGCTGGACTCCACGGCGGCGGCGTTGACGTCGCTGAGGGTCAGCTTCATCTTCGGCGACAGTTTGGACAGCACGGAAGCCATCACGCCGGCACCGCAGCCTACGTCCAGCACCTTGCCTTTCATGTGTTTTTCCAGGGTCGACAGCAGCAGTGAGCTGCCAACGTCCAGCCCGTCGCGGCTGAACACGCCCGGCAGGGTTTTCACTTCCAGATCGTGCAGCTGATAGCTTTCCCACCAGTCTTCCAGGTTGAATTCGGTCTGCGTATCCAGACGGCCATGATACAGGCCACAGCGGCGGGCGCTGTCGATTTTCACCAGTGTGGCATAGTCTTCCACCATCTGGTCGGCACTGCGTACGCCGCTGCGGTTTTCACCGACCACGAACACTTCTGCGCCGACCGGCAGCAGCGCCAGAATGTTGCACAGTTGGAATTGCGCTTCCTGTTTGCTCTTCGGCCAATAGTAGATCAGCGTATCGCACTCGGCGACAAACGCAGCGTCCACGGTCAGCCCGAACTGCACGTTTTCGCCCATCGCCCGGTTCAGTAACTGCCAGTGATGGTACTGCTGGGTATGGACACGCACATCCGCGGCCTCGAATTGGGCCGGCAGGGCGTCCTGCAGGTCACCGGCAAACAGAACGCGGCGTTCGATAAACTCATCACTGTGGCGCAGCATGACTTCACTGGCGGGGGTTAATGCAGACATCAGGTTTTGGCTCCTAGAAATTAGACCGGGGATTATAGAGCTTTGTGGCGATATGTTCGACGGGTTTATGCCCAATAGCTTTCTGGCTCCAGCAAGGCGGGGATCGAGAGAGTTCCCGGGAGCTGAGATAACTCAGTGACTGGGATGAGCGAGGGAAGCCAACGCCGCTGCAGCCTGAAAGATGAAGGGGATGTTGGCGCAGTCCGCGCGGGTTTGTTAGCATAGCGCGGCGCATGGCAGGCATGGCGCACCACAACGGGTAGATCCTGACAGGAATCGGCATGGCATCAAAACGCGACTGGCTGTTACAACAACTGGGTATTACGCAGTGGACATTGCGCCGCCCGGGCGTGTTGCAGGGCGAAGTAGCGGTCAGCTTGCCGCCCGAAGTGCGTTTGCTGATCGTAGCGCAGGCACTGCCTGAGCATAACGATCCGCTATTTTGCGACGTGTTGCGCAGCCTGGGGTTGACCCCGGCGCAAACCTACGGCCTGACGCCGGATCAGGTGGCGATGCTGCCTGAAGATACCGAATGCAACAGTTGGCGGTTGGGCGTTGCGGAGCCGCTCGCGGTGGCCGGCGCACAGCTACACAGCCCGGCGCTGGCCGAGCTTTCTCTCGATGCGGGTGCCAAACGCGCACTCTGGCAGCAGATTTGTCATCATGAACAGTATTTCTACCCTGACCGCGGCCGATCTGGTCACGGCCTTCAAGATTGAGCAAGCCAGTCACGCCTTTCCCTGGACGCAAGCCACCTTTTCCAGCAATCAGGGCGATCGTTATCTTAACCTGAAACTGGACGCCGACGGGCAGATGGCGGGCTTTGCCATTACCCAGATCGTGCTGGATGAGGCCACGCTGTTCAACATCGCCATTCACCCCGACTGGCAGCGTCGCGGCTTCGGCCGCCAGTTGCTGGAAGCCTTGATTGCGCAGTTGGAAACCCGCGGCGTGGTCACGTTGTGGCTGGAAGTGCGTGCCTCCAACCGTGCGGCGATTGCGTTGTATGAAGATCTCGGCTTTAACGAAGTGACCGTCCGCCGTAATTACTATCCGAGCGCCAATGGGCGTGAAGACGCCATCGTCATGGCGCTGCCGCTGGCTTAGCCGGTGTCTTGGTTTTAACTTCTTCCCGCCGGGAAAAGCATTGATTGTCACCGGTTGACAAATCAGCGAAAATGCCCGGCTATTATCTTTTATTTACCGCTTTGCCTGGCGCCGTGCGCGGCGCGTTCTGATGCTTTCGCAGGGCGGACTAACTGTAGAATCTGAAAAACATGTCTCCTAGTGAATTTGCCCGCGAAGTCTCGAAAAGAAGAACTTTCGCCATCATCTCGCACCCCGATGCCGGTAAAACCACCATTACCGAAAAGGTGTTGCTGTTCGGACAGGCGATCCAAACCGCCGGTACGGTAAAAGGCCGTGGCTCAAACCAGCACGCCAAATCCGACTGGATGGAAATGGAAAAGCAACGTGGTATCTCGATCACCACCTCGGTGATGCAGTTCCCGTATCGCGAATGCCTGGTTAACCTGCTGGATACCCCAGGGCACGAAGACTTCTCCGAAGATACTTATCGTACCCTGACCGCCGTCGACTGCTGCCTGATGGTGATCGACGCCGCGAAAGGGGTTGAAGATCGTACCCGTAAGCTGATGGAAGTAACCCGTCTGCGCGATACGCCGATCCTGACCTTTATGAACAAATTGGACCGCGATATCCGCGATCCGATGGAAGTGATGGACGAAGTCGAGCGTGAGCTGAAAATTGCCTGCTCGCCTATCACCTGGCCTATCGGCTGCGGCAAGCTGTTTAAAGGGGTTTATCATCTGTACAAGGATGAAACCTACCTCTACCAGACCGGTAAAGGCCACACCATTCAGGAAGTGCGCATTGTCAAAGGCCTGGATAACCCAGAGCTGGACGCCGCGGTGGGCGAAGATCTGGCCGCGCAGCTGCGTGAAGAGCTGGAGCTGGTGCAAGGCGCTTCGCACGAGTTCGATCATGAAGCCTTCCTGAGCGGCGATTTGACCCCGGTCTTCTTCGGTACCGCGCTGGGCAACTTCGGCGTGGATCATATGCTCGACGGTCTGGTCGCCTGGGCGCCGGCGCCGATGCCGCGCGATAGCAACACCCGTAAAGTGGTGGCTGCGGAAGAGAAATTCACCGGTTTCGTGTTCAAGATCCAGGCCAATATGGATCCAAAACACCGCGACCGCGTGGCCTTTATGCGCGTGGTGTCTGGCCGTTACGAAAAAGGCATGAAGCTGCGCCAGGTACGTACCGGTAAAGATGTGGTGATCTCCGACGCGCTGACCTTTATGGCGGGCGACCGTTCGCACGTGGAAGAAGCCTATCCGGGCGATATCATTGGCCTGCATAACCACGGCACCATTCAGATCGGCGATACCTTCACCCAGGGTGAAGACATGAAGTTCACCGGTATCCCGAACTTCGCACCGGAGCTGTTCCGCCGTATTCGTCTGCGCGATCCGTTGAAGCAAAAACAGCTGCTGAAGGGTCTGGTTCAGCTGTCCGAAGAAGGGGCGGTACAGGTCTTCCGTCCAATCGCCAACAACGACTTGATCGTGGGCGCGGTGGGTGTGCTGCAGTTCGACGTGGTAGTTGCGCGTCTGAAAAGCGAATACAACGTCGAAGCCTTGTACGAGTCGGTCAACGTCTCTACGGCGCGCTGGGTGGAATGCAGCGACGTGAAGAAATTCGAGGAGTTCAAGCGTAAGAACGAGCTTAACCTGGCGTTGGACGGCGGCGACAACCTGTCTTACATCGCGCCTACCATGGTTAACCTGAATCTGACGCAGGAACGCTATCCGGAAGTGGTGTTCCGCAAAACGCGCGAGCACTAACAGAACAGCAGGGCGCCTTAGGGCGCCCTGTGTTATATTGCGTCTCCCCATTCTGCTAATTAATAAATCTCCTTCACCAGTTTCGTCTCCCCCGCATCCGCCAGCATTTGCCCGGTCTTTCCTGTTTTTTCTGTCATATGGTCTATATTTAATAGGGCATCATTTAGCCAGTAAGCGTAATTCACTATTTTTTGCCACGATAATAGCGAGTTATTCGGTAGTGTTGCCAATAAGAGACAGTGTGATGTTATTAATATCAATAACATAGCTATAACCTTGATTTAACGGACAGGTGTTGTCGTCAATAGGCGACAGTTTTTAGTTCGATTATTAATCAGCTTTTATTTTGTTATTGATTTTTAATGATTTTTTAAAGTTGGCACAACCGTTGCAATATTCCTGGTGTGGCAACAATCGTCTTAGCGTGAATGTTTGAACGTATAGAAATCGTGAAGTATTCACTGAGTGAGTCGCGTTATGGCGACTGAAGGGTCCGCAATCATTTTGGATCCATAACCAAAGGAAGAGATCGATGAAAAATACTAAATTTGCACAATCACTGATGGCTGTTGTTTTGGGTTCCGTTCTGGTTAGTGGCAGCGCGCTGGCTGAAGATACGCTGCTCAACAAAGCGTCGAGTGCCGCTAATAGCGCGGGTGCCAAAATCGATAGCTCCATGAAAAAAGTTGACGGCTACATGGATGACAGCGCAACAACGGCTAAAGTTAAAAGTGCGCTGGTGGATGACAAAACCATTACCAGCAGCGATATCTCGGTGAAAACGGAAAAAGGTACCGTCACCCTGAGCGGTTTTGTCGGCAGCCAGGCGCAGGCCGAGCATGCGGTTGAAGTGGCCGGTAAAGTGGAAGGCGTCAAATCCGTCAGCGACAAGCTGCACGTGAAAGACGAAAGCAAGCAGTCCGTGAAGGCTTATGCCGGTGACACTGCGACCACCAGCGAACTGAAAGCCAAACTGCTGGCCGATGACATCGTGCCTTCACGCAACGTGAAAGTGGAAACCACTGATGGTGTGGTGCAGCTTTCCGGTGAAGTGAAAACTCAGGCGCAGTCTGAGCGTGCAGAAAGCATCGCCAAAGCGATCGACGGCGTGAAAAGCGTTAAAAACGACCTGGTAGTTAAGCCGTAAGTTTTAGTACGAGCAACAATAAGCACCAAATCCTGGGTTGGCTGAAAGGTTAACCCAGGAAGCACCATCAAAAAAAGAAACTGACCGGCAACCTGGATGAGCCTGAAAAGGGCACAGGTTGCGATGTGTTTTTTCACTATGGTAAGGAGAAGCTTATGTTTCGTTGGGGCATTATCTTTTTAGTCATCGCACTGATTGCTGCTGCGTTAGGTTTCGGCTCTCTGGCGGGTACCGCCGCCTGGGCTGCAAAAATCGTCTTCGTCGTGGGGATCATTCTGTTCCTGGTCAGCCTGTTTACCGGCCGCCGACGTCCATAGGCTGCGTCCCGCAATAGGTCGTGGCGCCGTCGCAGACCCAAAAAGCCCGTAATCAAGGCGGAGGGTGATGAGCATAGTGGGCCTACGTTCAAGCCCGACAACGCGGAGTACGGGCTTTTTGGGGCGCGACCCGAAGGGCTGGGGCCATTTGAACGCGCCCCTGTGTTACGAGCCGTTTATTTGGCCCACCAAACCTCACGACCCGTGCCTTGTTGCGCGTCCAAATGACCGCCAGCGGAGCTCACGCACTATTACGGGACACAGCCTTGTTTCTCTCAAAGTGTAACAAAGCTTAATTCCTTTTCTCACCCCAGGGAGGTCAGTCATGAATAGCGACATCATCCTCGGACGCTGGAAACAGTTGAAGGGCCGGGTGTGTCAGGCATTGGCGGAGTGGTCCGACAATGACTGCATCTGGCTGATGGGAAGCAATGACTGCCTCTCTGGCATACTGCAAGAGGATTACGGAAGAGAGCAAGACGAGGTATCCTCGGGTAAAACGTCTCACTGAGGATGCAGGGTTGGGATACAGAATACCCATCACGCTCGGCAATATAGAACCGCTGGCGTATAAACCTTACCGGCCCGGCAAAATGGCGCTGGTATGTGAAGGGGGCGGGCAGCGCGGCATTTTTACCGCCGGCGTGCTGGACGAGTTTCAGCGTGCCCGCTTTAATCCTTTTGATCTGATGATCGGCACTTCTGCCGGCGCACAAAATCTCTCGGCCTTTATTTGTGGCCAGATGGGCTATGCGCGGCGGGTGATCACCCGTTACACCACCTCCGCTGAATTCTTTAACCCGCTGCGCTTTGTGCGTGGCGGGCATTTGATCGATCTCGACTGGCTGATCGACACCACGTCGCAACAGCTGCCGCTGGCAATGGACGTGGCGGAAAAACACCTGATCGATGGCCGTGAATTCCTGATGTGCGCCTGCCGCAGCGATGACTTTGAACCCACTTACCTGCCGGCGCAGCGTGCCAGCTGGTTGCCGGCGATCAAGGCATCCAGCGCCATTCCGGGTTTTTACCGTATGGGCGTGGATTTGGACGGCGTCAGCTATCAGGACGGTGGCATCAGCGATGCGATCCCAGTCGAAGAGGCCTATCGTCGTGGCGCGGACACCATCGTGGTGATCCGTACCGTGCCTTCGCAGATGTATTACACCCCGCAGTGGATGAAGCGCATGGAGCATTGGCTGAGCGAAAGCAGTCTGCAGCAGATGGTGCGCATCCTTCAACACCACGAACAAAGCTATCACCGCATTCAGCAATTCATTGAGAAGCCGCCCGGCAAGCTGCGCATCTTTGAAATTTTCCCGCCGAAGCCGCTGGCCAGCAATGCCTTGGGCAGCCGGCTGACCTCGCTCAATCAGGACTATCATCTGGGGCGTCGCTGCGGGCGCTATTTCCTGGCGACCGTCGGGCACTGGCTGGTCGAGCAGGACAAACTGGACGGTATGAAGGTGAAAAAGGCGCTGTCGCGCCGTTTGATCCAGCCTGAGAATGTCGTTATGCCTTCGCCGATCATCACCGACGTGGCACACCCGCGCGAACTTTCCACGCAGCCGGAGCCCAATCTGGCCGCGAGAGAGATTATTTTGCCGGGTGACGTACCCCCGGGTGAAGGGGGGTTGCTGTGACCCCAGATTTCACCGATACCCACTGCCACTTCGATTTCCCGCCGTTCAGCGGGCAGGAGCTTGAAAGCCTGGCGTTGGCCGAACGGGCGGGCGTAAGGCGTATTATCGTGCCGACGGTAACTGCCGACCGCTTTGCGCGGGTGGTAAAACTGGCGCGCGACTATCCGCCGTTGTTCGCAGCCCTCGGGCTGCACCCGCTGTATATTGCCCAGCATCAGGAAGCGGAGCTTGAACAGTTGGCGGGTTTTCTGGCCAGCCGACCTCAGAAGCTGGTGGCGGTGGGGGAGATTGGTCTGGATCTGTATATGGAGAACCCGCAGTTCGAACGGCAACAGCGGGTATTGAAGGCCCAGTTGAAACTGGCTAAAGAACACGACCTGCCGGTGATCCTGCATTCCCGCCGCAGCCACGATCAGCTGGCGGCAATGCTGCGTCGTAGCGAAGTGCCACGCCGTGGCGTCGTACATGGTTTTGCCGGTAGCCTGTCACAGGCGCAGGCGTTTATCCGCCTGGGCTATTACATTGGCGTGGGGGGCACCATCAGCTATGAGCGGGCGCAGAAAACCCGTAGCGTGATGGCTCAATTGCCGTTGACCTCCTTGCTGTTGGAAACCGATGCGCCGGACATGCCGCTGGCCGGTTACCAGGGGCAGCCCAACCGGCCTGAACGTGCCGCCGAAGTTTTCCAGGAACTGTGCCGCTTGCGCCCCGAGTCAGCCGAGGATATTGCCGCCCAGTTGCAACACAACACTCACGCCCTGTTTACCCTTTAGGTGTCTAACCCACCATAACTGTGATAATGATCACGTTATAAGATTTTCATTTGCTTCCTGTTGTATGCATTTGTGACATAAATCGGTACGAGGGGTACCTCGCTCCGTATAATCGCTCCCCGAAATTACTCTAAAGCAGCCCCGTGTTCCTCTCTGACAGGGATGCATTTCTTTTTCGCAACAGGGATACTTTGCATGCAACTCATCATGAGCCTGGTCGGCATGGCGGTGCTGATCGCCATTGCGGTGCTGCTCTCCAGCAACCGCCGCGCGATTAACCTGCGCACCGTTATTTGGGCATTTGTTCTTCAGGTCGCCATCGGCGCGCTGGTGCTGTACGTTCCAGTTGGTCGCGCGATTCTCGGCGGCATGTCGGCGGGCGTGGCTAACGTGATCGCCTACGGCAACCAGGGGATCTCCTTCATCTTCGGTGGCCTGGTTTCCGACAAGATGTTTGAAGTCTTCGGCGGCGGCGGTTTTGTGTTCGCGCTGCGCGTACTGCCGGTGATCGTGTTCTTCTCCTCGCTGATTGCGGTGCTGTATTACCTCGGTATCATGCAATTGGTGATCCGCGTGTTGGGCGGTGGCTTGCAAAAGCTGCTGGGTACCTCACGGACCGAATCACTGTCGGCGACCGCCAATATTTTCGTCGGCCAAACCGAGGCCCCGCTGGTAGTGCGCCCGTATATCGCCACCATGACCCAGTCTGAGCTGTTTACCGTGATGTGCGGTGGCCTGGCCTCGGTAGCCGGTTCCGTATTGGCAGGTTATGCCCAGATGGGGGTGCCGCTGGAATACCTGATCGCCGCTTCATTTATGGCTGCACCGGGTGGCTTGCTGTTCGCCAAGCTGATGGTGCCGGAAACCGAAAAAACCCACGATAAAGACGACGCGATGAAATTGATCGCAGAAGATGAACGCCCGGCCAACGTGATCGATGCGGCTGCTTCAGGTGCGGCTTCCGGCATGCAGCTGGCGCTGAACGTCGGCGCGATGCTGTTGGCGTTTATCGCGTTGATCGCTTTGCTGAACGGCATTCTTGGCGGTGTCGGCGGCTGGTTCGATTATCCGCAGCTGTCGCTGGAACTGATACTTGGCTGGGTATTCTCACCGATCGCCTTCCTGATCGGCGTGCCTTGGCATGAAGCGATGGCGGCCGGCTCGTTTATTGGCCAGAAGATTATCGTTAACGAGTTTGTTGCCTACATGAACTTCGGTGCTTACCTGCGTCCGGACGACGTGGTGGCGGCAGAAGGGCTGCAGGTGCTGTCGGCGCACACCAAGGCGATCATCTCCTTTGCGCTGTGTGGCTTTGCCAACCTGTCGTCGGTGGCGATCCTGCTCGGTGGTCTGGGCAGCATGGCGCCGAACCGTCGTCATGACATCGCGCGCTTCGGCCTGAAAGCCGTGGCTGCGGGTACGCTCTCCAACCTGATGAGTGCGACCATCGCCGGGTTCTTCCTGGCGCTGTAACCCCGGTCCTGTCCTGTGATAGCGCCGCGAGCCCTATTGCAGGACACCGCCTATACTCTAAGACGGGCACAGCGTGCCGTGCCCGCGTCCGTTTCTTTAGCGAATTTGTGAACGATATCGCGTTATTTTGTGATGTTCTTCACATATAATTCCGGCCTGTTACAGTGTTATTTCATATAGTGTGACTCTGAGCGCGAATTGCCCCCGGCGATCGTGTTCAAATAGCTATTACTGACCCTGCGCGATGCGAAGGGTTATGTGCGGTGAGAAGGATCTCAGTTGCCGCGGTGGGAACCCGTTCCCCAGCGCTATCTTCAAGGAACCAAGTCCGCTCGCCAACACCCAGGTACTCAGTTGGAGAGTTTTATGACCGAATTAACCGCAGCAGCGCAACGTGCGCTGACCTTAATGGATTTGACCACGCTGAACGACGATGACACCGATGAAAAAGTGATCGCGCTGTGTCGTCAGGCCAATAGCCCGGCCGGCCATACGGCGGCCATCTGTATTTACCCGCGTTTTATCCCGGTGGCGCGCAAGGCTCTGCGTGAGCAGGGGACGCCGGACATCCGCATTGCGACCGTCACCAATTTCCCGCATGGCAACGACGATATTGAAATCGCGCTGGCGGAAACGCGCGCGGCTATCGCCTATGGCGCCGATGAGGTGGACGTGGTGTTCCCTTACCGCGCGCTGATCGCCGGTAACGAGCAGGTAGGTTTTGAACTGGTCAAACAGTGCAAGCAGGCTTGCCAGGCCGCCAACGTGCTGTTGAAAGTGATCATTGAAACCGGTGAGCTCAAGCAGGCCAGCCTGATCCGTAAAGCATCGGAAATCGCCATCAACGCCGGTGCTGACTTTATCAAAACCTCTACCGGTAAAGTGCCGGTCAACGCGACGCTCGAAAGCGCCGAGCTGATGATGTCGGTGATCCGCGATCTTGGCGTTGCCAAAACGGTGGGCTTCAAGCCGGCCGGTGGCGTACGCACAGCGGAAGACGCGCTGCATTATCTGCAACTTGCCGATCGTATTCTGGGCGAAGGTTGGGCAGATGCGCGTCATTTCCGCTTCGGGGCTTCCAGTCTGTTAGCCAGCCTGCTGACGACGCTGGGCCACAGTGCCGGGCAGTCCGGCAGCGGTTACTGAACGATTACGTCGGCAAGGCGAGATAATCGCCGGCCTGCACTCTACTCTAGCTAAAACAGGGGGACGCTTTGTTCCTGGCCCAAGAAATTATCCGTAAGAAACGTGACGGTCAGCCGTTGAGCGAAGCAGAAATTCGCTTTTTCATCAATGGTATCCGTGACAACGTCGTTTCAGAAGGTCAAATTGCCGCGCTGGCGATGACCATTTATTTCCACGATATGACCATGCCGGAGCGCGTGGCGCTGACCATGGCAATGCGTGATTCCGGTACCGTGCTGGACTGGAAAAGCCTGTCACTGAACGGGCCACTGGTCGACAAGCACTCCACCGGCGGCGTGGGCGATGTCACTTCGCTGATGCTGGGCCCGATGGTGGCGGCTTGCGGCGGCTATGTGCCGATGATCTCAGGCCGTGGTTTGGGCCATACCGGCGGTACGCTGGACAAGCTGGAAGCGATCCCGGGCTTTAATATCTTCCCGGACGACAATGCCTTCCGCAAAATTATTCAGGACGTGGGCGTGGCGATTATCGGCCAAACCAGCTCGCTGGCACCGGCGGACAAACGCTTCTACGCGACCCGTGATATCACTGCTACCGTAGATTCCATTCCGCTGATCACCGCCTCTATTCTGGCGAAGAAGCTGGCGGAAGGCCTGGATGCGTTGGTGATGGACGTCAAAGTCGGTTCCGGTGCCTTTATGCCAACCTACGCACTGTCGGCCGATTTGGCGCAGGCGATTGTTGGCGTAGCCAACGGCGCCGGCTGCAAAACCACCGCGCTGCTGACCGACATGAACCAGGTGCTGGCCTCCAGCGCCGGTAACGCCGTGGAAGTTCGCGAAGCCGTGCGCTTCCTGACCGGCGAATACCGCAACCCGCGCCTGCTGGAAGTGACGATGGCGCTGTGCGTGGAAATGCTGCTTTCCGGTGGCCTGGCGAAAGATGATGCCGATGCGCGTGCCAAACTGCAGGCAGTGCTGGACAATGGTAAAGCGGCAGAAGTGTTTGGCCGTATGGTCGCCGCACAGCAGGGCCCGACCGATTTCGTCGAGCGCTACGACAGCTATCTGCCTGCCGCAACCCTCAGCAAGCCGGTTTACGCTGAGAAAAAAGGTATCATCAGTGCAATGGATACCCGTGCATTGGGCATGGCGGTGGTGTCCCTGGGCGGCGGTCGTCGCCGTGCAACCGACAGCATCGACTACAGCGTGGGCCTGACTGATATGGCGCGCCTGGGCGACAAAGTGGATACCCAGCAGCCGCTGGCGGTGATCCATGCCAACGACGAAGAGACTTGGCAGCAGGCGGCCGAAGCGGTACGCAGTGCGATGGTGCTGAGCGACAAAGCGCCGGAAGTGACGCCAGTAGTCTATAAGCGCATCACGGAATAATTAACGAATCAGGAGCGGCAGCGGCCTATTCGCTGTCGCCCACAGCGTGAGAACACGCAGGAGAGCATGATGAAACGTACATTTATTATGGTATTAGACTCATTCGGTATTGGCGCGAGCGAAGATGCCGAGCGTTTTGGCGACAAGGGTTCCGACACTCTGGGTCACATCGCCGAGGTCTGCGCGCGCGGTGAAGCCAACGTTGGTCGTCAGGGCCCGTTGACGCTGCCTAACCTGAGCCGTCTGGGCCTGGGCAAGGCCGCGGAAGAATCCACCGGCACCTTCCCGCAAGGGTTGGATCGCAACGCGGACATCATCGGCGCCTATGCTTACGCCAGCGAACTCTCTTCCGGTAAAGATACGCCGTCAGGCCACTGGGAAATCGCCGGCGTGCCGGTACTGTTCGATTGGGGCTATTTCAGCGACGAGCACAACAGCTTCCCGCAGGAGCTGCTGGACAAGCTGGTCGAGCGCGCTAACCTGCCGGGCTACCTCGGTAACTGCCACTCATCCGGCACCGTGATCCTCGACCAACTGGGCGAAGAGCACATGAAAACCGGCAAGCCGATTTTCTACACCTCTGCCGACTCGGTATTCCAGATCGCCTGCCACGAAGAGACCTTCGGCCTGGATCGTCTGTATGAACTCTGTGAAATCGCCCGTGAAGAGCTGACCGAAGGCGGTTACAACATTGGCCGCGTGATCGCTCGTCCATTCCTGGGCGACAAGCCGGGCAACTTCCAGCGTACCGGTAACCGTCACGATCTGGCCGTAGAGCCACCGGCGCCAACCGTGCTGAAAAAGCTGGTGGACGAGAAGGGCGGCGAAGTGGTGTCGATCGGTAAAATTGCCGATATCTACGCCAACGTGGGCATCACCAAAAAGGTCAAGGCTACCGGCATCGACGCGCTGTTCGACGCAACCGTGACCGAAATGGAAAAAGCCGGTGATAACACCATCGTGTTCACCAACTTCGTTGATTTTGACTCCTCTTACGGCCACCGCCGCGACGTTGCGGGCTATGCCGCTGCGCTGGAGCTGTTCGACCGCCGTCTGCCGGAGCTGCTGAAACTGGTGAAAGATGAAGATATCATTATCTTCACCGCTGACCACGGCTGCGACCCGACCTGGCCGGGCACCGACCACACCCGTGAGCACATTCCGGTCCTGATTTACGGTCCGAAAGTGAAACCAGGTTCGTTGGGCCACCGTGAAACCTTCGCCGACATCGGCCAGACCGTAGCCAGCTACTTTGGCGTGTCACCGATGGATTACGGTAAATCCATGCTCTAAGCCCCGTATTTCAAGCCGCAGCGTTGTTGCTACGCGCCTGGCTGCAACTCGAAATTCAAGGCTTAGATGTTTGATGTTTTTATTAAATATGATTTCTGAAGGAAGATAATTATGGCTACGCCGCACATTAATGCTGAAATGGGTGATTTCGCTGACGTAGTACTGATGCCGGGCGATCCGCTGCGTGCAAAATACATCGCGGAAACTTTCCTGGAAGGCGCGGTGGAAGTGAACAACGTGCGTGGCATGCTGGGCTTCACCGGTACCTACAAGGGCCGCAGAATCTCCGTAATGGGCCACGGTATGGGTATCCCATCCTGCTCTATCTATGCGCGTGAACTGATTGCCGAATTCGGCGTGAAGAAAATCATCCGTGTGGGTTCTTGCGGCGCGGTGCGTGACGATATCAAACTGCGTGACGTGGTGATTGGTATGGGTGCTTGCACCGATTCCAAAGTAAACCGTCTGCGTTTCAAGGATCACGACTACGCGGCAATCGCCGACTTCGATATGGTGCGTAATGCCGTAGACGCGGCAGCAGCGCAGGGTATCCCGGCGCGTGTGGGCAACATCTTCTCCGCTGATCTGTTCTATACGCCGGATCCGGATATGTTCCAGGTGATGAAGAAGTACGGCATCCTGGGCGTGGAAATGGAAGCGGCCGGTATCTACGGCGTGGCGGCTGAGCTGTTCGAAGAGTTCGGTTCCAAGGCACTGACCATTTGTACCGTCTCCGACCACATTCTGCGTCATGAAGCGACCACCGCTGCAGAGCGTCAAACCACCTTTAATGAAATGATCATTATCGCGCTGGAATCTGTGCTGCTGGGCGACAAAGCCTAATCATACTGCGGGCGCAGCGTTCTGCTGCGCCCCTGTCAATCTATTCACTCCTCTATTCATCTATGACCAGCCTCGAGCAAGTTCTGCGTAAGGGGGCCGCCGCGTCGAAAGCACTCACTGATGCGCTGGGTATTAGCCAACCGACGCTGTCGCGCCGTATCCGTGTACTGGCGGAAGCGGTACTGGCTATGGGTAAAGGCCGAGCCACTCGCTATGCCTTGCGCAGGGCCGTGGCGGAGGAGACGTATTTTCCACTCTATCAGGTGGATGAGCAGGGCACAGCATGAGTTGATCAGCGAGGCATTCCGTAGTCTTGCCGACCAGATGTTGATGCAGGTTCAAGGGTTGAATGAACACATCCAGCGCATGGCTTAAAGCAAGCCTAGGGCATCTTCTCTTCTTTCTTATCTTCCGGCTTTTCGTCATCGTCATCTTCCACCGTATTGCCTTCCTCCAACGGCGTGTTGGCGGTTAACAGGTACGGGGACTGCTGCCAGCGGCTGCGGCGGTGCTGCAACAGCGTACGGGCCAGGATGATGCCGATGGCCAGCGCCAGCAAAATCATCAGGCGCAGCAGGTTGGTGGTGTTATCCACCTGTTTGGATTCGGTCGCCAGCACGTGGGTGTCCAGCGTGATGCGGATAAAGCCGATCGGCCCGTCTTTGTTCTCAATGGGTTCAACCAGCTGGTGATTGAAGTAGCTGCCGGCGCGTTTACCGTCAAGCGACAGGCGATCGCGTATACTTATCTGCTCACCGGCGTGGGAAACCAGGGAGCCGTCCAACTGATAGACGCTGGCGTCCAAAATGCGGCTGTGGTCGGTGAGCTGTTTGAGGATGGCGTCGATGCGTTGGTTGTCGACGTCGCTGTCGTCATCCATCAGGGGGGCCAGGCTGGATGCCACCTGTTTGGTCAGCGTTTGCGCCAGTTCTTCCACCTGTTCGGATCGCGCCAATTGGTGACTCAGGCTAAAATAGGAAGCGCCCTGCATCAACAGCACCAGCAAAGCCAGGCAAATCAGGATAATAGCGGTGCGGTGCAGGCGGAATTTCAGTTTAGCGCGGGCCATGCAGGTTCCTTGGGCATCTTGGACACTTTATGTTGCCAGAAGCAATGGCGATAGGATAGCTTGATGCGTCGTTTTATCATGCAGTGTTTTTTCAGGAGTTAAGGATGTCGAATAGTCTGACCTATTGCGATCTCCCGGCTGAGATCTCTCAATGGCCGGGTCTTCCCCTTTCGCTGAGCGGTGACGAAGTGATGCCGCTGGATTATCGGGCGGGTCATACCGGTTGGCTATTATATGGCAGAGAACTGAACAAAACGCGCATTACCGATTTCCAGCGCAAGCTGGGCGCGGCGATGGTGATCGTCACTGCCTGGTGCGTAGAGGATTATCAGGTGGTGCGTCTGGCGGGCACGCTGACGGCACGCGCCAAAACGCTGGCGGCGGAGAGCGGGCTGGACGTGGCGCCGCTGGGCAAGATCCCCCACCTGCGCACCCCCGGGTTGCTGGTGATGGATATGGACTCCACTGCGATTGAAATTGAATGCATCGACGAGATTGCCAAACTGGCGGGCGTCGGTGAGCAGGTGTCGGAAGTGACCGAACGCGCGATGCGCGGCGAGCTGGACTTTACCGCCAGCCTGCGTCAGCGCGTCGGTACGCTGAAAGGCGCCGATGCCAATATCCTCAAGCAGGTGCGTGACGAGCTGCCGCTGATGTCCGGGCTGACCAACCTGGTGCGCAAGCTGCAGGCGATGGACTGGCATGTGGCGATTGCCTCCGGCGGCTTCACCTACTATGCCGAGTATCTGCGTGACAGACTGAAGCTGGTGGCGGTGGTGGCTAACGAGCTGGAGATCCGCGACGGCAAGCTGACCGGCGAGGTGCTGGGACCGGTGGTGGACGCGCAGTTCAAAGCCGATACGCTGGTAGCGCTGGCGGAAAAACTGGGTATTCCACCGCAGCAAACTGTCGCCATCGGCGACGGCGCCAACGATTTGAAAATGATGCAGGTTGCCGGGTTGGGCATTGCCTATCACGCCAAACCGAAAGTGTATGAGAAGGCGCAGGTGTCGATTCGCCATGCCGATCTTATGGGCGTGCTGTGCGTGTTGACCGGCAGCCTGAAACACGAAGTACGCTAAAGTAGGCCCCTGACCCGGCGATGACGCCCGTCAGCGGCAATGTGGTAATAAAGCAGAGGTAATACGTGGCAAAAGCAGCAAAACGGGCGTTTGTATGTAATGAGTGCGGCGCAGATTATCCGCGCTGGCAGGGGCAGTGCAGCGCTTGCCACGCCTGGAACAGCATTACAGAAGTGCGTCTGGCTGCCGTGTCTTCCTCTTCTCGCAACGAGCGTCTGAGCGGCTACGCCGGCGATGCCGGTATCAGCAAGGTACAAAAGCTGTCGGACATCAGCCTGGAAGAGCTGCCGCGTTTTTCCACCGGTTTCCTGGAGTTTGACCGCGTGCTGGGCGGCGGGGTGGTTCCGGGCAGTGCGATCCTGATCGGCGGTAACCCCGGCGCAGGTAAAAGTACCTTGCTGCTGCAGGTGCTGTGCAAACTGTCCGAGCAGATGAAAACCCTGTACGTCACCGGTGAGGAATCACTGCAGCAGGTCGCGATGCGCGCCCATCGTCTCGGCTTGCCAACCGGCGGCCTGAATATGCTGTCTGAAACCAGCATCGAACAGATCTGCCTGATCGCCGAGCAGGAACAGCCGAAGCTGATGGTGATCGACTCCATTCAGGTGATGCACATGGCGGATATTCAATCTTCGCCGGGTAGCGTTGCGCAGGTACGTGAAACGGCGGCTTATCTGACGCGTTTCGCCAAGACGCGCGGCGTGGCGATTGTCATGGTCGGTCACGTCACCAAAGACGGTTCCCTGGCCGGGCCGAAAGTATTGGAACACTGCATCGACTGTTCGGTGCTGCTGGACGGCGACGCCGATTCACGTTTTCGTACCCTGCGCAGCCATAAAAACCGCTTTGGTGCGGTGAATGAGCTGGGCGTGTTCGCCATGACCGAGCAGGGCCTGCGTGAGGTCAGCAACCCGTCTGCCATCTTCCTCAGCCGTGGCGATGAGGTCACCTCCGGCAGTTCGGTGATGGTGGTTTGGGAAGGTACGCGGCCGTTGTTGGTGGAAATTCAGGCGCTGGTGGATCATTCCATGATGTCTAACCCGCGGCGAGTGGCGGTCGGCCTGGAGCAAAACCGATTGGCGATCCTGTTGGCGGTGCTGCATCGCCATGGCGGATTGCAGATGTCCGATCAGGACGTGTTCGTTAACGTGGTCGGTGGGGTGAAGGTCAGTGAAACCAGCGCCGATTTGGCGTTGCTGATGTCGCTGGTGTCCAGCCTGCGTGACCGCCCATTGCCGAACGATTTGGTGGTGTTTGGCGAAGTGGGGTTGGCGGGGGAGATCCGTCCGGTACCGAGCGGTCAGGAACGGATTTCCGAAGCGGCGAAACACGGCTTCAAGCGTGCCATCGTGCCGCACGCTAACGTGCCGAAAAAACCGCCGGCCAATATGCAGGTGTTTGGCGTGAAGAAACTGGCGGATGCGCTGGACGTGTTGGAACAGTTTTATTAATTGCCACGAGGTACGCAGATTATGCTATTTTGTTTAGCATACTAAACGGAGGGGCTATGCGGCAATTCGATTACCTGAAGGCGTCGATTAAGCAAAAGAACTGCACTCTGCAGCAGGTGGCGGATGCCAGTGGCATGACCAAAGGCTATCTTAGCCAGCTGTTAAACGACAAAATCAAAAGCCCTAGCGCCCAGAAGCTGGAGGCGCTGCACCGTTACCTCGGGCTTGAGTTTCCACGCCGTGAGAAAAAGGTCGGCGTGGTGTTTGGTAAATTTTACCCTCTGCACACCGGTCATATTTACCTGATCCAGCGAGCCTGTAGCCAGGTGGATGAGTTGCACGTGATCCTGTGTCACGATGAACCGCGCGATCGGGAGCTGTTCGACAACAGCTCGATGTCGCAACAGCCGACGGTCAGCGATCGTCTGCGCTGGCTGCTGCAAACCTTCAAGTATCAGAAAAACATTCATATTCACTCGTTTGACGAACAGGGCATCGAGCCCTATCCGCACGGCTGGAACGTGTGGAGTGACGGGGTGAAAGCTTTTCTGGAGCAAAAGGCCATAGTGCCGAGCTTTATCTATTCCAGTGAAGCACAGGATGCTCCGCGCTATCGCGAACATCTGGGCATTGAAACCATTCTGATCGATCCCGAACGTTCATTTATGAACATCAGCGGCCGCCAAATCCGCCAGGATCCGTTCCGCTATTGGGATTATATTCCGACCGAAGTGAAGCCGTTTTTTGTACGCACCGTGGCTATCCTCGGCGGCGAGTCGAGCGGGAAATCGACCCTGGTCAATAAGCTGGCGAACATCTTCAACACCACCAGCGCCTGGGAATATGGCCGCGACTACGTGTTCTCTCACCTCGGCGGGGATGAGATGGCGCTACAGTATTCCGACTATGACAAAATCGCCCTGGGCCAGGCGCAGTACGTCGATTTTGCGGTGAAATACGCCAATAAAGTGGCGTTTATCGATACCGACTTCGTGACCACTCAGGCGTTCTGCAAAAAGTACGAAGGACGCGAGCACCCCTTTGTACAGGCGTTGATCGACGAGTACCGCTTTGATCTGGTGATCCTGTTGGAGAACAACACCCCATGGGTGGCGGATGGGTTGCGCAGCCTGGGCAATCCCAACGATCGCAAGGCATTTCAGTATTTGCTGGAAGAGATGCTGCGGGCCAACAACATTGAATACGTACACGTAGAGTCCAGCGATTACGACGAGCGTTTCCTGCGCTGTGTAGAACTGGTCAAACAGCTGTTGGCGGCCGATGCCAGCCGCCTGGTTGGCGTTGCAGTCTAAGCCTGCGGGGCGCAGGCTGCGCCCCGTCGGTCATCAGTAAACAATCACCAGTTTTCCCTGCATATGTCCGTCGAGCAGTTTTTGATGCGCGGCGGTCAGCGTCGGCACCGTTAGCCCGTGCATCGTTTCGTTCAGGGTGGTGCTCAGCTTCCCTTCATCCAGCAGTTGCGCCACTTGCTTGAGGATCTCGCCCTGCTGAGCGATATCCGGCGTGTTGAACATACTGCGGGTAAACATCAATTCCCAGTGCAGCGCGGCGCTTTTCAGCTTCAGTGCGCTCTGGTCCAACGGCTGGGCGTTTTCCACGATGGTGCAGATATGGCCCATCGGCGCGATCAGATCGGAGATGGCTTGCCAGTGGCCGTCGGTATCGTTCAGGCACAGAATATAATCCACGTTCTCAATGCCCTGTTGCGCCAGGTTAGCTTTCAGATCGCGATAGTCCACCACCAGATCGGCACCCCGTTCCAGACACCAGGCCGCCGACTCGGGACGAGAGGCGGTCGCAATCACCTTCACCTGGCTGCGCTGTGCCGCAAACGGGATCGCCAGCGAACCAACACCACCGGCGCCGCCAATGATCAACAGAGTTTTCCCCGGTGCCGCATCCTGAATTTTCAGATGTTCGAACAGTGCTTCCCAGGCAGTCAGGGCAGTCAGCGGCATGGCGGCAGACTCGGCCCAGTTCAGGCTGCGAGGCTTGTGGGCAGTAATACGTGAATCGATCAATTGTAGGGTGCTGTTGCTGCCCGGGCGAGTGATATCACCGGCGTACCAAACCTCATCGCCGGGTTTGAAGCCGCTGACGCTGCTGCCCACTTCAACCACGACGCCGCTGGCGTCCCAACCGAGAATGCGTGGCTGCTGCAGGCCGCTTTTTTGCAGGCCAGCATGGACCTTGGTATCCACCGGGTTGACCGACACCGCTTTCACTTCCACCAACAGATCGTACTGACCCGGCGTGGGTTTTTCCGGGCTGATCTCTATGAAGGCGGCGGGGTTTTTCGGGTCTACGGCAATGGCTTTAATCGGCATGACTGTGCTCCTTTCGAATGAATAACCTCAGTGTAGACCTCTTGAGAGGGAGTGATAAGATGGACAATAACTAACTAAGTGTTCGTATGAGGTGAACAATGAGGTTTAAGCAGCTGCAGGATATGGCGCTGTTTGCGCTGGTGGCCGAGTGCGGCAGTTTTACCGCCGCCGCCAAACGCGCCGCTTTGCCGAAGTCCAGCGTCAGCCAGCGCATCAGCCAGTTGGAACAGACGTTGGGCCTGCGCTTGCTGAACCGTACCACCCGCCAGCTCAACCTGACCTTTGCCGGCGAACGCTATCTGGAACACTGCCAGGAGATGCTGAATGCTGCCGAACGCGCCGATTTTGCGCTGCAACGGCTGCGTGACAACCCGAGTGGTCGGTTGCGCATCTCAACCCCTGCCGGGCTGGGGGCGACGTTGCTGGCGCGGCTGGCGGCGGATTTTCAGCGCCAATACCCGGACGTGTCACTGGAGGTGTCGGTATCCGATGCGATGGTGGATATGGTGCAGGACGGATTTGACGCCGCATTACGCACCGGCAAACCGCAGGACTCCTCGCTGATTGGCCGGCGTTTGGGGCATGCGCCGCGCTATTTGCTGGCATCGTCGGCATATCTGGCGCAGTACCCGCCGATCCTGCATCCGCAACAGTTGCAGCAGCACCGCTGCATCGCGCATCGTTCCTGGCCCGCATGGAATCTGCGCCGGGGCGATGAGTATTTTCGCTGGCAACTGCCGACGCTGCATATCACCGATAATCTGCTGTACGCGCGCGAATGTGCGATTTACGGCGCGGGTATTACTTTGTTGCCGGCATTTCTCAGCCGCGAGGTAGTGGTGCAAAAACAGCTGGTGGAGGTGTTGCCGGAATGGCAGGCGGAAGGCAATGAACTCTATCTGGTTTATCCCAGTCGCAAGCTCAATTCCCCGGCGCTGGCCTGTTTTATTGACGTGGTGTTGCAACACCCGGTATTTGACGATTATGCCCGCGAGCTGGCGCGGGAATAAAAAAGGCGCCGCATGCGGCGCCTTTCGGATTACTTGGCGATTCTCTTGTACTTGATACGGTGCGGCTCAAGCGCTTCGGCGCCCATCGTACGTTTCTTGTACTCTTCGTATTCGGTGAAGTTACCTTCGAAGAACTCGACGTTACCTTCATCCTGGTAATCCAGAATGTGGGTAGCAATACGGTCGAGGAACCAACGGTCGTGCGAGATAACCATCGCGCAGCCCGGGAACTCCAACAGGGCGTTTTCCAGCGCGCGCAGGGTTTCAATATCCAGGTCGTTGGTCGGTTCGTCGAGCAGCAGTACGTTGCCGCCAACCTGCAGCAGCTTGGCCAGGTGCAGACGACCGCGCTCACCGCCGGACAGTTCGCCCACGCGCTTGCCCTGATCGACGCCTTTGAAGTTAAAGCGACCGACGTAAGCACGGCTTGGCATTTCGGTGTTGCCGATACGCATGATGTCCTGGCCGCCGGAGACTTCTTCCCAAACGGTTTTTGAATTGTCCATGCTGTCACGGAACTGATCGACCGAGGCCAGCTTGACGGTGTCACCCAGCACGATGCTGCCGGAATCAGGCTGTTCCTGACCGGACATCATGCGGAACAGCGTGGATTTACCGGCGCCGTTCGGGCCGATAATGCCGACAATCGCGCCCTTCGGCACGGCGAAGGAGAGATCGTCAATCAGCACGCGGTCGCCGTAGGACTTGCGCAGGTTGCTGACTTCAACCACTTTATCGCCCAGGCGTGCGCCAGGTGGAATAAAGAGTTCGTTGGTTTCGTTACGCTTTTGGTATTCGGTGCTGTTCAGCTCTTCAAAGCGGGCCAAACGCGCCTTGCCTTTGGACTGACGGCCTTTAGCGCCCTGACGCACCCACTCCAGCTCTTTCTCGATGGATTTGCGGCGTGCGGCTTCGGAAGAGGCTTCCTGCGCCAGACGTGCGTCTTTCTGCTCCAGCCAGGAAGAGTAGTTGCCTTCCCACGGGATGCCTTCGCCACGGTCCAGCTCGAGGATCCAGCCGGCCACGTTGTCGAGGAAGTAACGGTCGTGGGTGATCGCCACAACGGTCCCTTCGAAGTCGTGCAGGAAGCGTTCCAGCCAGGCCACGGATTCCGCATCCAGGTGGTTGGTCGGTTCGTCCAGCAGCAGCATGTCCGGTTTTTCCAGCAGCAGGCGGCACAGCGCAACACGGCGACGTTCACCACCGGACAGGTTGGCGATTTTTGCGTCCCATTCCGGCAGGCGCAACGCATCGGCGGCGCGCTCAAGCTGGGTATTCAGGTTGTGGCCATCATGGGCCTGAATGATTTCTTCCAGACGGCCCTGTTCAGCGGCCAGCTTGTCGAAGTCCGCGCCTTCTTCAGCGTACAGCGCGTACACTTCATCAAGACGTTTCAGGGCACCGACCACTTCCGCCAGCGCTTCTTCGACCGACTCGCGGACGGTGTGCTCCAGATTCAGCTGCGGCTCCTGAGGCAGGTAGCCGATTTTGATCCCTTGCTGCGGGCGAGCTTCACCTTCGATATCGGTGTCGATGCCGGCCATGATGCGCAACAGAGTGGATTTACCCGAGCCGTTCAGACCCAGCACGCCGATTTTGGCGCCAGGGAAGAAGCTCAGTGAGATGTTTTTCAGAATATGACGCTTCGGCGGAACCACTTTGCCGACGCGGTGCATGGTATAGACGTATTGAGCCACGGTGCTCTAGCCTCTCTATATCAGTTTTTATAGGATGTCTGGCTGCGGAGTGTAGCCCGTTTCGAAAGCGGATCCCAGACATCACTCAGCGATCGCTAAGTATAACCGGTTATGCGCCCGTGAAGGCGCATATTGGTCGCTTAAGGAGTGACGACGATCGCGACGCGGCGGTTTTCCGCCCGGCCACTGGAGGTGCGGTTATCGGCGACCGGGTCGCGTTTGCCCATGCCGCGAGTTTCGATGTTAGCGCGTGGGATGCCTACGCTGGCCAGCAGGTCGGCCACCGCATTGGCGCGGCGCAGCGAGAGCTGGTCGTTATAGCTGTCTTCACCGTAATTATCCGTGTGACCGTCCAGACGGAATTTGGTGATGCCGACGCTCATCAGTGCACGGCCCATTTTCTGTACCGTGTCGGTGCTTTCCGGGTTCAGCTTGCCCACGTTGTTGCCGAACAGCACCTTGTCGGACAGGCCAAATTCCCAGCCGTTATCCGTCAGTTTGAACCCTTGCGACTGCAACAGGGCAATCTGCTCGGGCGTCAGGCCCTGCGGCTTGCTCTGACAGCCGGCGAGCGCCAGCAGGGCGATAAACATCATCGTCAGCAGTGAAAAACGGTTTTTTAGTGTTTGCTGTATCATAATCAAATCCCTAGTTTTATTTTATAGCCGGGGCTTTATTTCTGTATTGCCAGCCGCCAGCCTCCGTTATAACGATGCTTGGCCTGGTACATCGCATCGTCAGCTTCGTGCAAGAGCCCCTGAGGCGTCACCGCATGTTCAGGGTAAAGTGCAATACCGATACTCAAAGAGGAAATGACCTCTTCGCCGTTCGGTAACATCACCGGTTGGGTCATGCAGTCGATAATGTTATCGGCAATCTGCAGTACATCTTCCGTAGTGTGGACCGGTGCCAACAGTACGGCGAACTCATCACCTCCTAAACGTGCCACCAGGTCGCTCTCGCGTAACTGCGCGCGGATACGCCCGGCAATGGTGGTCAGCACTACGTCGCCGGCGGCGTGGCCGTAGCTGTCGTTAACTTCTTTGAAGCGATCGCCGTCGATAAACAGCACCGCCAGTTTTTCGGGTGACTCGATGTCTCCCAGCGCGCGACTCAGTCGGCCTTCGAAGAAAGCGCGGTTTGGCAAGCCGGTCAGGCTGTCGTGGGTCGCCCGGTGGGTCAGCGAGTCATTCTCCTGTTTCAGGTGCGCCTGCCAGGCCTCCAGTTCGTCAAGCAGGCCATTAAAGTCGCTGCTCAGCTCATGCAGTTCGGCAATCGGTGCCGAAGGTACCCGCAGCCCAAAGGCGCGATCGCGCCGTACCGCATGCGCCACGTTAGCGATATCGTCCAGCGAGCGGACGATCCCCTGCAACATGCGACGCGACAATACCAGCGCACACAGGGTACTGAGCACCAGACAGGCGATCATGCCTACCATACCGCGTAGCAAAAAACGCAGCAGGCTGCCGCCGTGGCCGCTTAACCACACTTTGCCGACCTCTTTGCCTTCGTGAGTGATCGGCAGGATCACCGGTTGTGGCAACGCCCAGTGCGCCACGACTTGCTCCATGCCGTGCAGTGGGCCATCCTTGGGATGGTGCCAGGTCGCAAGCACTTTGCCGTTGTTGTTCAGAATTCTGGCTTCCGACACTTCCTCTTTAGAGGCGATCAGCACCAGGGCTTCGCGGGCGGCGGCACGGTCTTCGAACACCACGGCGGCTTCAACGGTATAGCTGATGGAGCGCGCGATCAGATGCAGGTTATGGTTGGCATAGGCGCGCAGTGCAAACAGCGCCACCAGGGTCAGGAAGATCCCCGCAGTACCCACGGCAATCAGCGCCAGCCCAAGGTGTACTCTTTGCAGTACCCGGCCCAGCGTAGGGCGTGACTGACCCGAACGGTTCTTGCGCAACCACTTCATAGCGGGGGCGCCTGTTTGCGTGCCAACTGCAACACGTTGGGGTGAACGCGCACGCCGCTACGTGCCAGCGCATCGAGATTGGCTTTAAAACTCGCGGTATCCCCTTCGATTTGCAGGCAGAACGCGCTGCCGGCCGAGCATTCAACATCGTTTTCGCTGATGCTGAGAATGGAGTGGCCGCTGATGCGTTGTATAAAATTCTGTTTCTGGCCGGCGTTAATATTGCCCAAATAAATAACATCGCAGCCGGTGCTCAACAGCGGGCTGTCAAAGGATACGCGCTCGGCCTTAATGGGCCGCGGAGCGCTAAGCAGGATCGGATCGAACAGGCCTTCGGCGTACTGCGTAGGGGCCGTCACACACAGTCGGATCGGATTGGGTTCGCTGGGCCAACGGGCATAGCTGATAATGCCTACCACCACGGTGGTGACGGCATGGATGCGATTTTGATAAGGATCACCGGTTTCGGGGCGGGCTGAACCGGGAAAGGCCAGCAGGGTAAGCAGCACCAGCGACAACAGGCGGCCGTAGTCCAGACGTGCGCAAATGAAACTCGCAAGAGAATTTTTTGCGCAGGTCGCTAACCACGCGGCATTATTTGCCATCTTCATCTGCCATTCCTGCCCAGATCCGCAGTACCGATGCGGCAACATAACAATGAGAAGCCTGACCCGCTCGAAGGGATAATTGCCTTACTGAAAACTGTCAATCGCACTGCCTGATGAACACTATCTACCCATTATTGGCGCGGATTGTATTATAAGATATCCCGGTTGCGCGCTTTATGTGCCGTTTTCTCAGAATTATCTTACCTTTTTTTAATAGTATAAAAACGTCCGTCAGGGTTTGCCAGGCGTTTTCTGCAAAGTTAGCCCGCCCGGCCTGAGGTTTGGGGCATTTGCGCAACGGCGTTGTCGTCGGCCTGGAAATATATCCTGCATGACTAATTATTTCAGATGACTTCATTTTATTGTCGGCGGCGCTTATTAATAATAAATGAGTCGCTCGTTTCCAGTGTTAACCTCGGGTTAATGATTAATACGCTGTCTTTGGCGCCGGCTTTATTTTATTTGTCAGCGAGGGTAAACCTTTTTTACCTGAAGCCCTTCGTGACGATAAACTTCATCTACAGTAGTGAATGGATAAGCGATCGCGCTGTCTATGGTAGATGGCTGAGCCAGTCACTCAGCGCCTCCTTTTGTTCTGGCGTGCCGGATGAAGCGATATCCCACGACAGAGCGCGAAACACTCGGAGAGCCGTTTCACTGTCCGTTGGCTGCTGGCGTAGCGCGGCAACGGGGGAATCGGCTCTGGCAACACCATCAGCATTAGCGAGGAAAGAGTCAGTATGGTCAAGGTAGACAAGTGGCGGTTTTTGGCTGTGGGCCTGTGCCTGACGGCATTCTCAGGCGCCGCATTGGCGGACTCGCTGGACGCCCAGCGTCAGCGTTATCTGCAGATTAAACAGGCGTGGGACAGTAAGCAGATGGACGTCGTGGCGCAATTGATGCCGACGCTGCGTGATTACCCGCTATACCCTTATCTGGAATACCGTGAGCTAACGCAAGATCTCAGTCAGGCTGGGTTCTCCGAGGTGAACGATTTTATCAAACAGCATCCGACGCTGCCGCCGGCCAAATCGTTGGCCCCGCGCTTTGTTAACGAGCTGGCACGGCGTGAAGACTGGCGGACTCTGTTGGCCTTTAGCCCACAGGCGCCTAAACCTATAGCTGCGCGTTGTAACTACTACTACGCCAAATGGGCCACCGGCGATCAACAGGCGGCCTGGAGCGGTGCTGAAGACGTTTGGATGAGCGGTAAATCGTTACCGGGCTCCTGTGACAAGCTGTTCAGCGTCTGGAAGGGCTCCGGCAAACAGACACCATCGGCGATACTGGAGCGTATGAAGCTGGCGTTGAAAGAGGGCAACAGCGGCCTGGTCAACAGCTTGTACCGTCAGTTGCCGTCAGATTACCAAACCATGGGCGATGCGTTGGTGCGTCTGCAAAACGATCCGGCCACGGTAGAATCCTTTGCCCGTAGCGTAGGGCCAACTGATTTTACCCGTGCCGCGACCGGCATCGCTTTCGAACGCCTGGCGCGCCAGGATGTAGAAAATGCTCGCGCGATGATCCCGACGCTGGTGCGTCTGCAGAAAATGAGCGACAGCGAGCAGTTGGGGTTGGAAGAGGCGGTGGCCTGGCGCCTGATGGGCAGCGATGCCACCTTCGAACAGACCCAATGGCGCGATAAGGTGATCCTGCGCAGTCAGTCTCCGGCTCTGCTGGAACGTCGTGTGCGTATGGCATTGGGCAATGGCGATCGCCAGGGGGTGGCTACCTGGCTGGCTCGCCTGCCAGCGGAGTCTCGCAATAAAGACGAGTGGCGTTACTGGCGTGCAAGCCTGCTGCTGGACGAAGGCAAACGCAGTGAAGGTGAAGAGATCCTGCGTCGCCTGATGAACGAACGCGGCTTCTATCCAATGGTGGCGGCGCAGAAACTGAATAAGCCTTACCCGGTAATGGTGGCCGTGGCGGCGAAACCTCGCGCTTCGCTGGTGGACGGACCGGAGATTGCCCGGGTACGCGAACTGATGTACTGGAATATGGATAATCTGGCGCGCAGCGAGTGGACCTCGTTTGTGTCCAGCCGCAGTCGTCCGGAACAGGAAGCGTTGGCGCGTTATGCGTTCGAGCAAAAATGGGCCGATCTCAGCGTGCAAGCAACCATCGTTGGCAAACTGTGGGATCACCTTGAAGAGCGCTTCCCGGTAGCCTGGCCGCAAGAGTTCCGGGCCGCGACCGATGACAAGGGGATCACGCCGAGCTACGCCATGGCGATAACCCGTCAGGAGAGCGCCTGGAACCCGAAAGCCCAGTCACCGGTAGGGGCCAGCGGCCTGATGCAGGTGATGCCGCGTACCGCGCAGCATACTGTGCAGATGTACAATATTCCCGGCTACTCAAGCCCAAGCCAGCTGCTTGATCCCCGGGTTAACATTACCATCGGTACCAGCTACCTGGAGTATGTGTACCAGCAGTTCGGCCGTAACCGCATTCTGTCATCGGCGGCCTACAACGCCGGTCCATCGCGGGTGAATACCTGGTTGGGCAACAGCGAAGGGCGGGTAGATGCGGTGGCGTTTGTCGAAAGCATCCCGTTCTCGGAAACCCGTTCTTATGTGAAGAATGTACTGGCCTATGACGCATTTTATCGCTACCTCATGCATCGTCCGGCCAAGGTGCTGACCGATGCCGAGTGGCAGAGGCGTTATTGATTTTTGCGGTGCTATGGTATGCTGCTGTACTAGTTAAATAGTATGGTGGCTTGCCATGACGCAATTATCGCTTAACGACCCGGCTCTTTCAGAACAAGGCAATGAGGATTGGCTGCGCTTTGTCGCGCTGCTGCAGAATTCGTTCGCCCAGGATCTGCATCAACCGCTGCTGCAACTGCTGCTGACGCCGGACGAAAGAACGGCTTTGGGGACGCGGGTGCGGATTATTCAGGAACTGATGCGCGGTGAGATGAGCCAGCGTGAGCTGAAGAACGAGCTGGGGGCCGGTATTGCCACCATCACTCGCGGTTCGAACAGCCTGAAGGCGGCGACGCCGGCGTTGAAACAGTGGCTGGAGCAGCAATTGCTGGGCGAGGCACCTTAGTCGTGCCTCGCTCGTCAGCGCTTATTTTTGCGGCGCGATGTTATGGTTTTGGTAGATCGGGTTGTGGAAGGGCACCAGCGCCAACAGCAGAGCCTGATGGTAAACGCTGGTGCGGCTCAACCGCCCATCGGTGAAGATACCGATAGCGCCGCCCTGGCGCTTCACTTCGGCATTGCCGGTGATGGCCGCCATTTCCGTCCCCAATTCGCGGCCGGCGCGAATTCCCTGTAAAATCGTCTCCGGCAGCATCAGACTGGCTGAACGCGATTCGCCTCGGGTGTACGGGTTTTCCACCGTCATCCAGGCGAAGGTCATATTCTCTTCGATACCCGCTTCCACGCCGACCCAAAAGTCGGCCTCCGGGCGTACCTGGCGTGCTTCCATGACGCGCTGGCGTGCACCGGTACGGGTTTCGAGATTGCCGATGGGTTGCAGTGAGACACCGCTGGCGACGTCGACTGATTCAATGCGGCATTGGTCTACGCCAAAGGTGTCCTCAAAGGCCAACTGAATAGCCTTAATCTTTGCCGGGTTGGTAGTTGCAGCGACAACATGATACATAACGGGTTTAGCATCCTTAAGCTAAGAGCCTATTCAATACGTCAGACGCTTGCGCAAGCGGCCTGTGACGAAGATAAACTCAGGTTTCACGCAGTATAACGGAAAAGCAAAATGTTACAGGTATACCTCGTTCGCCACGGCGAAACGGAATGGAATGCGGCTCGCCGTATCCAGGGTCAGTCCGACAGCCCGTTAACCGCCCACGGCGAACATCAGGCTCATCTGGTTGCCCAACGCGTCAGCAAGCTCGGCATCACGCACGTGATTACCAGCGATTTGGGGCGTACCCGACGCACCGCGCAAATCATCGCAGAAGCCTGCGGTTGCGAGGTGATAAACGATCCACGTTTGCGCGAATTGCACATGGGGGTTCTGGAAGAACGCCTGATCGACAGCCTGACGCCGCAGGAAGAGCAGTGGCGCAAGCAGATGGTCGATGGTACTGCTGACGGCCGTATCCCTCAAGGTGAATCCATGAGCGAGCTGGGTGGGCGGATGCGCGAGGCGCTGGAAAGCTGCCTGATGCTGTCGGAGGGGAGCAAACCGCTGATCGTGAGCCACGGTATCGCGTTGGGTTGTTTGATCAGCACCGTACTCGGGTTACCGGCCTACGCCGAACGTCGCCTGCGTTTGCGCAACTGTTCGCTGTCGCGTGTCGACTATCAGCAGAGCCCATGGTTGGCTTCCGGCTGGATTGTCGAAACGGCGGGCGATATCACGCATCTGGACATGCCCGCACTCGACGAACTGCAACGTTAACGGCGGATCGGGATCAAATAGTCGCAGTTGATCTCGGTTGGCGGTTGGGGTGGCCGACGGTCACCCTTGGGATAAAAGCGCTCAATGTCGTGCCCTTTGCGGCGCGTGAGTTTGAGTGCCGGCAGACAAGTGCCGTACAGCGTCAGAATAAAGTCCTGCAGGCCAGAGGCTGGGCCTTCATAACTGAACATCGCATACTCGCCACCCTGCAGCGTCAGCGGCTGCCCAGCCTGAATTTCCTTCGGAACGTGATGCGGTTCCAGTGCCGTGGTGTACAGCACTTCCTGCTCGTCGTCCTTTTCCTGGCTTGGACGCGAATGATGAAGACCATACAGCACCGGCGGCAGCGTCTCCGCTTCGCCCAGGTATTGGCGCCAGAACTGTGAACGCAGCTCGGTACGGAAGTTTGAAATTTGCTCCAGCGTGCACGAATAGCTTTGCGTCAGGCCAATCAGGTGCAGTTCCGGTAGTGTGACAAACTCTGGCTGCGGCAGGGTAAAGGCGCCCAGGCGGATTGGCGGACAGATGCCGAATGCGCTCCAGTCTTCGGCGCGGCGATACAATGCCGGCGTTTGCGCAAACTGTTTTTTAAATGCGCGAGTGAATGTCTGCTGCGAGTCGAAGCGATACTGTAAGGCGATATCCAGAATAGGGCGGCTGGTTAAACGCAGCGCCACCGCAGCCTTGGATAATCTCCTTGCCCGGATATAAGCGCCGATGGCGTTACCGGTAATATCTTTGAACATCCGTTGTAGATGCCATTTTGAGTAACCCGCTTTTGCCGCCACGTTGTCCAGCGACAAGGGTTGGTCCAAATGGCTTTCCAGCCAGCTAAGCAGATCACGAATGATACCGGCTTGATCCATAGATCTTCCTCGTAGAGCTTTAGGGTCGGGACCCGAACTGTTTATTCGTCACGCTGGTGCTTGCGCTATCAGACCAATCCATGAGCCATTTTGCGTAGCACTCTTTGCCTCTCGCAGCGGGTTGTGCGGGAGTTGGACAGGGGCACACCTTAAAGGGCGCAAAGAAATAACGACGCCGCATAATAGCAATTTTTTTCCTCCGAGACTCTCAAAGATTTTTTTCACGCTCTGTGCTAAAAAGACCGGTGCAGACCGGAAAAACCCCTATTCTGTGACCTGAAACATAAACAATATTAATTGCCTGCGGCTATTTTCAGCGCCCAGGTTATTGGAGTTAAGTGAATGAAAAAAGGATGGATATTTTTGTTTGGTTTAGTTTGCGCAACGGTAAACAGCGCGCAGGCAGAACAGGTTGGGTCGGTGGATACGGTATTCAAACTCTTCGGTCCGGACCACAAAATCGTGGTGGAAGCATTCGACGATCCTGATGTTAAAAATGTAACTTGTTATATCAGCCGAGCCAAAACCGGTGGCATTAAAGGCGGGCTGGGATTGGCGGAGGATACTGCGGATGCGGCCATTTCTTGCCAGCAGGTCGGGCCGATTGCGCTGAACGATAAAATCAAAAACGGCAAGGCTGAAGGGACGGTGGTGTTCCAGAAACGAACGTCGCTGGTGTTCAAGAAGCTGCAGGTGGTACGCTTCTACGATTCAGCTCGTAATGCGTTGATTTATCTTAGCTATTCAGACCGTGTGGTGGATGGTTCACCGAAGAACGCGTTGAGCGCGGTGCCGATCATCCCTTGGGGTGAGGCAAAATAAGAGACTTGGGGTTCAACTGAACCCCAACTATTTTAACGCGAGACTTACTCTTCCAGATCGCCGCAGAAACGGTAACCTTCACCGTGAATGGTGGCGATGATTTCAGGCGTGTCCGGCGTGGATTCGAAGTGCTTGCGGATGCGACGAATGGTCACGTCCACGGTGCGGTCATGCGGTTTCAGCTCGCGACCGGTCATCTTCTTCAGCAGTTCGCCACGGGATTGGATCTTGCCCGGGTTTTCGCAGAAGTGCAGCATGGCGCGGAATTCACTGCGCGGCAATTTGTATTGCTCGCCCGCTGGGCTGATCAGTGAGCGGCTGTTGATGTCCAGCTCCCAACCGTTGAACTTATAGCTTTCAACCAGACGGCGTTCTTCGCCGACGCTGCCCAGGTTCATGGTGCGGGACAGCAGGTTGCGTGCGCGAATGGTCAGTTCACGTGGATTAAATGGCTTGGTGATATAGTCATCAGCGCCGATTTCCAATCCGAGGATCTTATCAACTTCGTTATCACGGCCGGTCAGGAACATCAGCGCAACGCTGGCCTGTTCGCGCAGTTCACGCGCCAGCAGCAGGCCATTTTTGCCTGGCAGATTGATGTCCATGATAACCAGATTGATATCATTTTCAGACAGGATGTTGTGCATCTCTGCACCATCATTGGCTTCATGAACAACGTAGCCTTCCGCCTCGAAAATGCTCTTCAGGGTGTTACGAGTGACTAACTCGTCTTCGACAATCAGAATGTGCGGGGTCTGCATATTTGCTACCTAAAATTGCCAACAAAATAGAAAATAGGAAGTACAGAAGTCTTTGTTTTCTTAGCGGAGGGCAGAGATTAGCGCTCACGTTCCCTCTTACCAAATGACTACAGTACGTAAACTCGTTCTTGATGCACTTTCCATCTCATGTCAACAAGATCGCTAGCTTGGTGGGGGTGCTATTCCTTACATCCCCAAAGGTGCCAAAACGGCGCATATCCTAACCCTATTAACAGCAATATAACAGTGCGTACCGAATTCATCACCCAACAAAACTAAGCTTTGTTGACATATATCAAATTCAATTGTAGCACGTTAACAGTTTTGTGAAAAACACTTACAGAAATGCCAGCTTAAGTCACAGAACCATAAATTCTGTGTACGATTCAGCATTGTTGTGCCTAATGAGGTAGAATTAACGGCTTATTGATAAAACAGTTATATTAACACCTTGATTAATAAGAGTAGTAAATCATAAGAAGTAATAATATGTATTCCGTGCCATTTATAAGGCCAATAGCGCATTTACCCCTGTCTATCGTGGTGCGCGGGATTATTGTTGCACACTTGTAAATATAATCAGAGTATCCTGAACAGTCAAAAACCTGCGATCCCTTATTCAGTGGAGTATTGATGCAGCTGCATATTGTTTTAGTGGCTCCGGCACGGCCGGAAAACGTCGGCGCTGCGGCGCGGGCAATGAAAACCATGGGCTTTACTTCGTTGCGCATTGTCGACAGCGAAGCGCACCTGCAGCCCGCGGCGCGTTGGGTTGCTCACGGGGCGGGAGACATCCTCGACGGCGTGCAAACTTTTGCCACGCTGGAACAGGCACTGGCGGACGTAGATTTCACCGTGGCCACCACGGCCCGCAGCCGGGCACGTTTTCATTATTACTGTACGCCGCAGCAACTGTTGGGCCAACTGAGTGAGCGCAGCCAGTGGGTGAACCAGGCGGCGCTGGTGTTTGGCCGTGAAGATTCCGGCCTGACCAATGAGGAGCTGGAACTGGCGGATTTGCTGACCGGCGTACCTATGCAGGCGGATTACCCTTCGCTCAATCTCGGTCAGGCGGTGATGGTGTACTGTTATCAACTGTCAGAGCTGATGAACGTCAGTGCGCCACAAGAGCCGGTAGCCAACGAGGGTCAACTCAAGGCATTACGTCAGCGCGCCGAGGGATTATTGGCGGCGCTGGAGGTCAGTGACGATCAAAAATTGCGCGACTGGCTGCATCAACGCCTTGGTGTTCTGCAACAGCGGGACACGGCGATGCTGCATACTTTGTTGCACGATATCGAAAAAAAACTGACAAAGTGATACCCGTAAACATGGCTAATTTTGCAGTGTGATCCACTGCAAATTTGCCGCCTGCCTGTCTTTTTGTTCTGTCATCTGGCTTTTCATCTCTCGCATCGCCCGGTTAGCCTGCTGGACGATAAATAAGCAAAAACAAGAAATAATTTGACTTGGGATAGCGATTGCTTTAACCAATAGAGGGGACAGAGTATTTAATGAGACAGACAGACAAAATGCGAAACATCAGCCTGAACACAACAATTATTACCACCACCGATACCACAGGTAACGGGGCGGGCTGACGCGTACAGGAAACAAAAGAAAAAAGCCCGCACCTAACCAGTGCGGGCTTTTTTTTCGGCTTAAATTCGGGAGAGACAAGAAATGCGAGTGCTGAAATTTGGCGGAACCTCGGTAGCGAATGCAGAACGTTTTCTGCGCGTTGCCGACATCATGGAAAGTAATGCACGTCAGGGACAGGTGGCCACGGTCTTGTCCGCTCCGGCTAAAATCACTAACCACCTGGTGGCAATGATTGAAAAAACGGTAGCGGGGCAAGACATTCTGCCAAATATGAGCGATGCAGAGCGCATCTTCGCCGACCTGCTGAGCGGACTGGCGCAGGCGTTGCCCGGCTTTGAGTACGATCGCCTCAAGACGTTTGTCGATCAGGAGTTCGCCCAGCTCAAGCAGGTGCTGCATGGCGTTGCGTTGCTTGGACAGTGCCCGGACAGCGTGAATGCGGCCATTATCTGCCGCGGCGAGAAGCTCTCCATCGCCATCATGGAAGGGGTGTTTCGCGCCAAAGGTTTCCCAGTCACGGTGATTAACCCGGTTGAAAAGCTACTGGCACAGGGGCATTACCTGGAGTCCACGGTAGATATCGCAGAATCCACATTGCGTATCGCCGCATCGGCCATCCCGGCGGATCACATTGTGCTGATGGCCGGTTTCACCGCCGGCAACGACAAGGGCGAATTGGTGGTGCTGGGCCGTAACGGTTCCGACTACTCTGCCGCGGTGCTGGCTGCCTGTTTGCGCGCCGACTGTTGCGAGATCTGGACCGACGTTGACGGCGTTTATACCTGTGACCCACGCACCGTGCCGGATGCCAGGCTGTTGAAATCGATGTCGTACCAGGAAGCCATGGAGCTTTCCTATTTCGGCGCCAGCGTTCTCCACCCCCGCACCATTGCCCCCATCGCTCAGTTCCAAATCCCCTGCCTGATCAAAAACACCGCTAATCCACAGGCACCAGGCACGCTGATTGGCGGCGAAAATCTGGATTCTGATACGCCGGTGAAGGGCATCACCAACCTGAACAATATGGCGATGATCAACGTCTCCGGTCCGGGGATGAAAGGCATGGTCGGCATGGCGGCGCGGGTATTTGCCGTAATGTCGCGCGCCGGCATCTCTGTGGTGCTGATCACCCAGTCGTCCTCTGAATACAGCATCAGTTTCTGCGTGCCGCAGAGCGAACTGCAACGTGCGCGTCGGGCGCTGGAAGACGAGTTCTATCTTGAATTGAAAGACGGTCTGCTGGAGCCGCTGGACGTAATGGAACAGTTGGCGATCATCTCGGTGGTCGGCGACGGCATGCGTACCCTGCGCGGCATTTCGGCCAGCTTCTTCTCTGCGCTGGCTCGTGCCAATATCAACATTGTCGCTATTGCTCAGGGCTCTTCTGAACGCTCCATCTCGGTGGTGGTCAGCAATGATTCCGCGACCACCGGGGTGCGCGTTTGCCATCAGATGTTGTTCAATACCGATCAGGTGATTGAAGTGTTTGTCATCGGCGTTGGTGGCGTGGGCGGCGCGTTGATCGAGCAGATTTACCGTCAGCAACCTTGGCTGAAACAAAAGCATATCGATCTGCGGGTGTGCGGCATTGCCAATTCGCGTGCCATGTTGACCAACATTCACGGCATTCAGCTTGAAAGCTGGCGTGATGAGCTGGCCGGCGCGCAAGAGCCGTTCAACCTGGGGCGTTTGATTCGTTTGGTGAAGGAGTACCACCTGCTGAACCCGGTGATTGTCGACTGCACCTCCAGCCAGGCCGTTGCCGATCAATACGCGGACTTCCTGGCGGATGGATTCCACGTGGTGACGCCGAATAAAAAGGCCAACACCTCGTCGATGAACTACTACCAACAGTTGCGCACCGCCGCGGCCGGTTCGCGCCGCAAGTTTCTGTATGACACCAACGTCGGCGCGGGCTTGCCGGTGATCGAAAACCTGCAAAACCTGCTGAACGCCGGTGATGAGCTGACGCGTTTCTCCGGCATCCTGTCCGGTTCGCTGTCGTTTATTTTCGGCAAACTGGACGAGGGCATGTCGCTGTCGGCGGCGACCCTGGAGGCCAAGGCCAAAGGATATACCGAGCCGGATCCACGTGACGACCTTTCCGGTATGGACGTGGCCCGCAAGCTGCTGATCCTGGCCCGTGAAGCGGGGTACAAACTGGAACTGGAAGATATTGAGGTCGAGTCGGCGCTGCCGCCTTCCTTTGACGCCTCCGGGGATGTGGAAACCTTTATGGCGCGCCTGCCGGAACTGGATAAAGAGTATGCTCGCAATGTGGCCAACGCCGCTGAGCAGGGCAAGGTGCTGCGCTACGTCGGCGTCATTGAAAATGGCCGCTGTCAGGTTCGCATAGATGCGGTAGATGGCAACGATCCGTTGTATAAAGTGAAGAACGGCGAGAACGCCTTGGCTTTCTACAGCCGTTACTATCAGCCGTTGCCGTTGGTACTGCGTGGCTACGGTGCCGGTAACGATGTGACTGCAGCAGGGGTCTTCGCCGATCTGTTGCGCACACTGTCATGGAAGTTGGGAGTTTAATATGGTTAAGGTGTATGCGCCGGCCTCAATTGGCAACGTAAGCGTCGGCTTTGACGTTCTGGGTGCAGCGGTGTCACCGATCGACGGTACCTTGCTGGGCGACTGCGTCAGCGTCGAGGCTGCCGCCACGTTCAGCCTGCAGAACGCCGGTCGCTTCGTCAGCAAACTGCCGGACGATCCAAAAGAGAATATCGTTTATCAGTGCTGGCAGCGTTTCTGTCAGGAGATCGGCCGTGAGATCCCGGTGGCGATGCGGCTGGAGAAAAACATGCCGATCGGTTCAGGATTGGGTTCCAGCGCCTGCTCGGTGGTTGCCGGGCTGATGGCGATGAATGAATTCTGCAACCGTCCGCTGGATAAAATGACCCTGCTGAGCCTGATGGGCGAGCTGGAAGGCCGCATCTCCGGCAGCGTGCATTACGACAACGTGGCGCCTTGCTACCTTGGCGGCTTGCAACTGATGCTGGAAGAAGAAGGCTTCATCAGCCAGGAAGTGCCATGCTTTAAAGACTGGCTGTGGGTGATGGCCTATCCGGGCATCAAGGTGTCCACCGCCGAAGCGCGCGCGATTTTACCCGCGCAGTATCGTCGTCAGGACTGTGTCAGTCACGGTCGCTATCTGGCGGGCTTTATTCATGCCTGCCACACCCAACAGCCGCGTTTGGCCGCCAAACTGATGCAGGACGTGATTGCCGAGCCGTACCGCACCCGCCTGCTGCCGGGCTTTGCCGATGCGCGTAAAGCTGCGCAGGATATAGGTGCGCTGGCTTGCGGTATTTCCGGCTCCGGCCCGACGCTGTTCGCCGTCTGTGATGATGGCGCTACGGCTCAACGCATGGCCGATTGGCTGACTAATCACTATCTGCAAAACGACGAAGGTTTTGTTCATATTTGCCGTCTGGATACCGCAGGCGCACGACTACTGGGATAACGCATGAAACTGTACAACCTTAAGGATCACAACGAGCAGGTCAGCTTCGCGCAGGCGATCAAACAAGGCCTGGGCAAACAGCAAGGGCTGTTTTTCCCGCTGGAACTGCCGGAATTTGAATTGACCGAAATCGATCATCTGCTGGAGCAGGATTTTGTCACCCGCAGCAGCCGCATCCTGTCGGCGTTTATTGGCGATGAAGTTTCCGAAGAGGCTCTGCATAAGCGCGTAGCGGCGGCCTTTGAATTCCCGGCACCGGTGGCGCAAGTGGAAGACGACATCGCGTGCCTGGAGCTGTTCCACGGCCCGACGCTGGCGTTCAAAGACTTCGGCGGCCGCTTTATGGCGCAAATGCTGGCGGAAGTGGCAGGCGATCAGCCGGTGACTATCCTGACGGCGACTTCCGGCGATACCGGCGCGGCGGTGGCACATGCTTTCTACGGCCTGAAGAATGTTCGCGTGGTGATCCTTTACCCGCAGGGCAAAATCAGCCCGCTGCAGGAAAAACTGTTCTGCACCCTGGGCGGTAACATTCACACCGTGGCGATTGATGGCGACTTCGATGCTTGCCAGGCCCTGGTCAAGCAGGCGTTTGACGATCAGGAGCTGAAAGAAGCGCTGCACCTGAACTCGGCCAACTCGATCAATATCAGCCGCCTGCTGGCGCAGATTTGCTACTACTTCGAAGCGGTAGCGCAACTGCCGCAGGAAGCACGTAATCAACTGGTGATTTCGGTACCCAGCGGTAACTTCGGCGATCTGACCGCCGGCTTGTTGGCCAAATCACTGGGCCTGCCGGTGAAGCGTTTTATCGCCGCGACCAATGCCAACGATACTGTGCCGCGCTTCCTGACGAATGGTCAGTGGCAGCCACACGCCACGGTGGCAACGTTGTCGAATGCGATGGACGTCAGCCAGCCGAATAACTGGCCGCGCGTAGAAGAGCTGTTCCGTCGCAAGATCTGGCAGTTGAAAGAACTGGGGCACGCAACGGTGAGTGACGAAACCACCAAGGACAGCATGCGTGAGCTGGCGCAACTGGGCTACCTTTCTGAGCCGCATGCGGCAATCGCTTATCGCGCGTTGCGTGACCAATTGAAGGAAGGGGAGTTTGGCTTGTTCCTCGGTACTGCGCATCCGGCCAAGTTCAAAGAGAGCGTAGAGGAAATTCTCGGTCAGGAGCTGCCACTGCCCAAGGCGCTGGCGCTGCGCGCCGATTTGCCGCTGTTGTCCCACAATCTGCCGGCCAGCTTTGGCGAACTGCGTAAGTTCCTGATGGCCTTGCCTGCCTGATCCCGCTGGAGGCATAAAGCGAAAAGCCGTCATTGCGACGGCTTTTTTTATGGGCGTGGCGGATTACTGCTCGGGGCGTTTGAACACCAGTTCGTTGCCTTTGGAGTCGGCTTCATCGAAGGCGTAACCTTCCAGGTTGAAACCAAGCAGTTGTTCGCGCTGCGTCAGGCGATTCTTGATGATATAGCGGCTCATCAATCCACGCGCCTTCTTGGCGTAGAAGCTGATCACTTTGTATTTGCCGTTCTTTTCGTCGAGGAACACCGGTTTAATCAGCGTGCCGTGCAGTTTGGCCGGCTTCACCGATTTGAAGTATTCATCGGAAGCCAGGTTGACCACCACGTCGTCGCCCTGTTGCTCCAGCGCTTCGTTAAGCTTTTTGGTGATCTGCTCGCCCCAGAAGCTGTACAAATCCTTGCCCTTGGCGTTCTCCAGTTTGATGCCCATCTCGAGACGGTAAGGCATCATCAGATCGAGCGGGCGCAGCACGCCGTACAACCCGGACAGCATGCGCAGATGCTGCTGGGCAAAGTCAAAATCGCCCTCGCTGAAGTCCTGTGCGTGCAAACCGGTATAGACGTCGCCTTTGAAAGCCAGCAGGGCCTGGCGAGCATTGTCTGGGGTGAACTTTGGCTGCCAGTCGCCAAAGCGAGCGGCGTTCAACCCGGCCAGTTTGTCGCTGATGCCCATCAGTTTGGAGATTTGTACCGGCGTCAGCTCGCGGCAGATTTTGATCAGCTGCTTAGATTTGTCCAGCAGTTCCGGCTGAGTGAAGCGTTCTGTCGCCAATGGGCTTTCGTAATCAAGGGTTTTTGCAGGTGAAATAATAACGAGCATGGCCAGATCCTGTTTATCCAAGAAGGGGTACTGTAGCAAAAAGCGCGGGAAAAAGGGTCAATGGGTCTGATAGGCAGGGCGCGAGCCAGACGCGCCCGTAAAACTCAGTTTTTATCCCATACGCCGGGTTCCAACTGAGATTTCAGTTCAGGGAAGCGGTTGGCGTCGAAAGTCGGCAATTTGCCCAGCGTACGCTGGCGGTGATAATCGTCGGCCAGTTTCAGCGCCACTTTTGACAGTAGCAGGATCGCCGTCAGGTTGGTGATGGCCATTAACGCCATTGAGGTGTCAGCCATTTTCCAGACAACCGGCAATTCAGCCAGCGCACCAAACATCACCATGCCCAGTGCGGCGCAGCGGAAAACCAGCAGGCCGGCCGGGTGGTTGCGCTCGAGGAACACCAGATTACTTTCGGCGTAGGCATAGTTGGCGATGATCGAGGTAAAGGCGAAAAAGAAAATGGCGATGGCGACAAAGGGGGAGCCCCAGCTGCCGACGGCGGCGGACAAGGCTCGCTGAGTCATGTCGATACCGCTGACATTGGCTACCGGCTGATCCAGTACGCCGGACGACAGGATGATCGCGGCGGTCGCGCTGCAAATCACGATGGTATCGATAAAGACACCGAGCATCTGCACGTAGCCCTGAGACGCAGGGTGCGGCGGGTAAGGGGAGGCGGAAGCCGCCGCGTTGGGCGCGGAACCCATACCGGCCTCGTTGGAAAACAGGCCACGCTGAACGCCCTGGGTCATTGCCTGCGAAATACCATAGCCGACGGCACCTGCCGCCGCTTCCTGCAGCCCGAAGGCGCTCTTGAACACCAGCGACAAGATTGCCGGCATATGCTCGATATTCTGGCCAATCACCCAGAATGCCAGTAGTAGATAAGCCGCAGCCATCAGTGGCACCACCCATTCAGCCACGCGGGCAACCGAGCGGATACCGCCGAAGATGACCAGACCGCTCAGTACGACCAGACCGATACCGATATACAGAGGCTTCACGTTGAAGGCAACGGCGGAGGCCTGGGCAATGGAATTGGCCTGCACGGCATTGAACACTAATCCGAAGGCTACGATCAGGAAGATGGAGAACAGTACGCCCATCCAGCGCATGCCCAGCCCTTTTTCCATATAGTAAGCTGGCCCGCCGCGGAAGTTACCCTGATCGTCTTTGGTTTTGTAGAGCTGCGCCAGGCTGCTTTCGACAAAGGAAGTGGCCATGCCGATGAACGCCACCACCCACATCCAAAAGATGGCCCCGGGGCCGCCTGCGGTAAGGGCGATGGCTACGCCTGTCAGGTTACCGGTGCCTACGCGTGCGGCGAGGGTGGTACATAAAGCTTGAAAAGAGGAGATGCCCGCGCTGTCGCTTTTGTTGCTGTGCTTGAGCACCGAGAACATATGGCTGAAATGGCGGACCTGGATAAAGCGGGTACGCAGGGTAAAATAAATGCCTGCGCCAAGCAGTAAATAAATCAGTACCGAACCCCACAAAATATTATTTATAAAATTCATCAGGTCCGTCACGGATCCCTCCTTGTTGTTATTTTTTGTGCACCGCGCCGCATCCACCGCGGGTGAAGATATATTGATTGAATTTTTACAAGAGCTTAGCTGAAACCAGTCGGGTTCTGAGCAATTGAGATTTTTCTCAGATCACTGGCCCTATTGCATCAATTTTCGCGAATTTAACATAATTTATTCAATCGATAGCACGTTATTGCCTTTTCTTCAGCTCGGGAATGACGAAAGATACGAGCGTAAACGGTTGCTCGCTCAAGGATAAAACCAGCGCCGCCGGGCCGCGATTTTCCAGCCTTGCACCGGGCCTTGCGCATGTTATTATCAGGGCAGGGCATGGTTGAACGATGCCAAAAGTTCATGCACAAACGATGAGATAATGCCAACATGACCGATAAATTAACTTCCCTGCGCCAACTCACTACCGTGGTTGCAGATACGGGCGATATCGCGGCAATGAAGCTGTATCAACCGCAAGATGCTACAACCAACCCTTCGCTGATCCTCAATGCAGCCCAAATTCCTGAATACCGCAAACTGATTGACGAAGCCATTGCCTGGGCGCGTGAGCAGAGCAGCGATCGCGAACAGCAGATCGCCGACGCCGCCGACAAGCTGGCCGTCAACATCGGTCTGGAAATCCTTAAGCTGGTTCCTGGCCGTATCTCTACCGAAGTGGACGCACGTCTGTCCTACGATACCGTGGCCAGCGTTGCCAAGGCCAAACGCCTGATCAAGCTGTACAACGATGCCGGCATCAGTAACGACCGCATCCTGATCAAACTGGCTTCTACCTGGCAGGGCATCCGCGCGGCAGAGCAGTTGGAGAAAGAAGGCATCAACTGTAACCTGACGCTGCTGTTCTCCTTCGCTCAGGCGCGTGCCTGTGCCGAAGCTGGCGTGTACCTGATCTCTCCGTTTGTTGGTCGTATCCTCGACTGGTACAAAGCCAACGGCGACAAGAAAGAGTTCGCGCCAAACGAAGATCCAGGTGTGGTTTCCGTTACCGAGATCTACCAGTATTACAAAGAGCACGGTTACAAAACCGTGGTGATGGGCGCCAGCTTCCGTAACGTCGGTGAAATCATCGAACTGGCTGGCTGTGACCGTCTGACCATCGCCCCTGCACTGCTGAAAGAGCTGGCAGAGAGCGAAGGTTCCCTGGAGCGTAAACTGGCTTACACCGGCGAAGTGAAAGCGCGTCCTGCGGCGCTGACCGAGCCTGAGTTCTACTGGCAGCACAACCAGGATCCAATGGCGGTTGAGAAACTGACCGACGGTATCCGCAAGTTTGCCGTAGACCAGGGCAAGCTGGAAAAAATGATCGCCGATCTGCTGTAATTCAGGCAGTCAGCGCAGAAAAAGGTGGCTTAGGCCGCCTTTTTTTATGCCCGCAGATCCCCGGCGCGGGCAGACACCTTATACTCTCGGGATGAATAACAGGGCGGGAAGCGAACCCGCTCGAACCCCATTAGGCTGTAGAGGTTACGCATGGACATATTACGTATTGGTTTGGTTTCAGTTTCTGACCGCGCTTCCGGCGGCGTTTACCAGGACAAAGGCATACCGGCTTTGGAAGCGTGGCTGACCGACGCGCTGGCCACGCCGTTCAAACTGGAAACCCGCCTGATCCCCGATGAGCAAACGTTAATCGAGCAAACCCTGTGTGAGCTGGTGGATGAAATGGGCTGCCATCTGGTGCTGACGACCGGCGGTACCGGGCCGGCGCGACGTGACGTGACCCCAGACGCCACGCTGGCGATCGCCGATCGCGTGATGCCTGGCTTCGGCGAGCAAATGCGTCAAATCAGCCTACACTATGTGCCAACGGCAATTCTTTCACGCCAGGTGGGGGCAATCCGCAAGCAGGCGCTGATCATCAACCTGCCGGGACAACCGAAGTCAATCAAGGAAACGCTGGAAGGGGTCAAGGACGAACAGGGCAAGGTGGTGGTGCATGGTATCTTCGCCAGCGTGCCGTACTGCATTCAGTTGCTCGAGGGGCCTTATGTGGAAACTCAGGCCGAAGTGGTAGCAGCATTTAGGCCGAAGAATGCGCGTCGCGAGATAAACCTCTAAATTTCAGCGTTATGTGAGATAAGCCCCAAGCGTTCTGGTGTGAAAATATTTTGCCGTTATAGTAAGGATTCGTTTACAGAAGCCGCTGGCTTTTATTTTAACAGTCTCCTCTGACGGTACCCTATGCCTCACGATAATAATCGCCGGTTAAACCGGCAAGACTACAAAACTCTGACATTAGCTGCCCTGGGCGGAGCGCTGGAGTTCTACGACTTCATCATTTTCGTCTTCTTTGCTGCGGTGATGGGCGAACTCTTCTTCCCGGCGGATATGCCTGAATGGCTGCGTCAGGTGCAAACCTTCGGCATCTTTGCCGCCGGTTACCTGGCCCGCCCGTTGGGCGGCATCGTCATGGCACACTTCGGCGATTTGGTCGGCCGTAAGAAGATGTTCAGCCTGAGCATTCTGCTGATGGCGCTACCGACGCTGGGCATGGGCCTGTTACCGACCTACGCCAGCATAGGTATTGCCGCGCCACTCTTGCTGCTGCTGATGCGCGTGCTGCAGGGTGCAGCGATTGGTGGTGAAGTGCCGGGGGCCTGGGTGTTTGTTGCCGAACACGTGCCGCGCCGCCGCATTGGTTTTGCCTGCGGTACCCTGACCGCCGGTCTGACGGTCGGTATCTTGCTGGGCTCGTTGGTGGCGACGGTGATCAACACTACGCTCAGCCAACAGACCATCGCCGAGGGGGGCTGGCGCATTCCTTTCCTGCTGGGCGGCATTTTCGGCCTGGTGGCGATGTACCTGCGCCGCTGGTTGCAGGAAACGCCAATTTTCATCGAGATGCAGGCGCGCAAAGCCCTGGCGGAGGAGCTGCCGCTGAAATCTGTGGTGCTTAACCATCGCAAGGAAGTGGTGGTGTCGATGCTGCTGACCTGGCTGCTGTCCGCCGGTATCGTGGTGGTGATCCTGATGACCCCGACTTACTTGCAAAAGCAATTTGGCATTGCCCCGGCGCTGTCGCTGCAGGCGAACAGCATTGCCACCATCATGCTGATTGCCGGCTGCATTACCGCCGGTTTGGCGGCGGATCGTTTCGGTGCCAGCAAGACCTTTATCGTTGGCAGTTTGCTGTTGGCCGGCTGCAGTTGGCTATTTTATCGGACGGTGGGAGAACACCCGGAAATGCTGTTCGCCTGCTATGCGCTGGTAGGCTTCAGCGTGGGCGTGGTGGGCGCTGTACCCTATGTGATGGTGCGGGCTTTCCCGGCGGAAGTGCGATTTACCGGTATTTCGTTCTCATATAATGTCGCATACGCTATTTTTGGGGGTTTAACCCCAATATTTGTGACGTTGATCATGAAGTTAACCCCGTTAGCACCCGCTTACTACGTATTGGCGTTGTCGGGGATAGGACTGCTGCTGGGGATTTACCTCCATCGCGATCTGAACAGCGAAACCAAGGCGCAACGCGCCGGTTCTTACAGCTAAAAAAAAGCCCTGCAATCAACCGCAGGGCTTTTCATTTCAGGTCAATGACGCTTATGCCACTGCCCGGATAGGTTCTACATTGTTGACGCTGGGTTCGCCAATCGGCAGCACCGTACGGCCAAACTGCTCGTTGAGCACTTCCGCCATAGCCAGGTAGATGGCGCTGGCGCCGCAGATGATGCCTTCGTAGCCGGCAAATTTCAGCAGCGCAGGGTTGCCGGTGATGTTACCGACGGCCAGCAGGGCGAACAGCAGCGTCAGGCTGCCGAACACGAACTGCAGCACGCGGTTGGCGCGCAGAGTGCCGAAGAACATGAACAGGGTGAAGACGCCCCACAGTGCCAGATAGATCCCCAGCACGCTGGCGTCGGTTGGTTCAGCCAGGCCCAGGCGTGGCAGCAGCAGCAGCCCGACCAGGCTCAGCCAGAAGCTGCCGTAAGAGATAAAGGCCGTCATGCCGAAGGTATTGCCTTTCTTGTATTCCAGCAGGCCAGCCATAATCTGGGCCAGTCCACCGAAGAAAATCCCCATGCTGATGATGGAAGAGTTCAATGGGAAAAAGCCCGCGTTGTGCAGGTTCAGCAAGACGGTGGTCATCCCGAAGCCCATCAGGCCGAGAGGGCCGGGATTCGCCAACTTGTTGGTGTGCATATGTCCTCTGCGATAACAGAATTTTAACGAAAATGGATAGGTAAATTCATAAATGGTCTGAATGGCCGAAAAACCTATAACTTCCATCAGAGCGCGCGGCATCATAATGATCCCCAGAACAGGAAACAATGATCTGAGTGACGATAAAAACGAATTTTTTTTTGCCCTGCCCCTTGATGCTGGATTGTATGGCCCCATCTTATTTGCAACCGCAGTTGCTGACCGCGGGTAAGTCTGAAATGTCGGGCAGTTGAAAAGCAAAAATTCGCCCGCATATAGGTTAGCAACCTGACCGAATATGAATTTATTAGTGGAGACGTTTAGATGGGCAAAATCATTGGTATCGACCTGGGTACGACCAACTCTTGTGTAGCAATTATGGATGGTGGTAAAGCGCGCGTGCTGGAGAACAGCGAAGGCGATCGTACTACACCTTCGATCATCGCATATACCCAGGATGGTGAAATTCTGGTTGGCCAGCCTGCTAAGCGTCAGGCTGTTACTAACCCACAAAACACCCTGTTTGCGATCAAGCGCCTGATTGGCCGTCGCTTCCAGGATGAAGAAGCACAGCGTGATAAAGACATCATGCCGTACAAAATTGTGGCTGCTGATAACGGCGACGCATGGGTAGAAGTGAAAGGCCAGCGTGTGGCACCACCGCAGATCTCTGCAGAAGTGCTGAAGAAAATGAAGAAAACGGCGGAAGATTACCTGGGTGAACCGGTAACTGAAGCGGTTATCACCGTACCTGCATACTTCAACGACGCACAGCGTCAGGCGACCAAAGACGCCGGCCGTATCGCAGGTCTGGAAGTAAAACGTATCATCAACGAACCGACGGCTGCGGCCCTGGCTTACGGCCTGGACAAAGAAGTCGGCAACCGTACCATCGCGGTTTATGACCTGGGTGGCGGTACTTTCGATATCTCTATTATCGAAATCGACGAAGTTGACGGCGAAAAAACCTTCGAAGTTCTGGCAACCAACGGTGATACCCACCTGGGTGGTGAAGACTTCGACAGCCGCCTGATCAACTATCTGGTGGAAGAGTTCAAGAAAGAACAAGGTTTCGACCTGCGCAACGATCCGTTGGCGATGCAGCGTCTGAAAGAAGCCGCTGAGAAAGCGAAGATTGAACTGTCTTCCGCTCAGCAGACCGACGTAAACCTGCCGTACATTACTGCAGATGCGAGCGGTCCAAAACACATGAACATCAAAGTGACCCGTGCAAAACTCGAGTCGCTGGTAGAAGATCTGGTTGCGCGTTCTATCGAGCCGCTGAAAGTCGCTCTGAAAGACGCAGGCCTGTCGGTTTCCGACATTCAGGACGTGATCCTGGTGGGCGGCCAGACTCGTATGCCAATGGTTCAGAAGAAAGTCGCTGACTTCTTCGGTAAAGAACCACGTAAAGACGTTAACCCGGACGAAGCCGTTGCGGTGGGTGCTGCGGTACAGGGCGGCGTGTTGGCCGGTGATGTGAAGGACGTTCTGCTGCTGGACGTTACCCCGCTGTCGCTGGGTATCGAAACCATGGGCAGCGTGATGACTCCGTTGATCACCAAAAACACCACCATCCCGACCAAGCACAGCCAGGTGTTCTCTACCGCTGAAGACAACCAGTCTGCGGTAACCATCCACGTGCTGCAGGGTGAGCGTAAACGCGCTAACGATAACAAGTCACTGGGCCAGTTCAATCTGGACGGCATCCAGGCGGCTCCACGCGGTATGGCGCAAATCGAAGTGACCTTCGACATCGACGCCGACGGTATTCTGCACGTGTCTGCCAAAGACAAGAATACCGGCCGTGAGCAGAAGATCACCATCAAGGCTTCTTCTGGTCTGAACGAAGAAGAAATCCAGAAAATGGTGCGCGATGCTGAAGTGAACGCCGAAGCTGACCGTAAGTTCGAAGAGCTGGTGCAGACCCGTAACCAGGCCGACCACCTGATCCACGGTACCCGTAAGCAGTTGGAAGAAGCGGGCGACAAACTGCCGGCGGAAGACAAAACGGCTATCGAAGCGGCGCTGAAAGATCTGGAAGTTGCGGTTAAAGGCGAAGATAAAGCCGAGATCGAAGCTAAGACCCAGGCTCTGGTGCAGGTTTCCGGCAAGCTGCTGGAAATGGCCCAGGCGCAGCAGGCTCAGCAAGGTGCTGATGCCGGTGCTGACAACGCGGCGCAGAAAGATGACGACGTGGTTGACGCTGAGTTCGAAGAAGTTAAAGACAAAAAATAATCGCCCTTAAGCGGGCACGGAACGGCTGAGAGGCCGTTACCGGAAACCAGCACGGGCGTCGAGGCAACTCTACGCCCGTGCACGCATGTTAAGGGTTACAGAAATAATGGCGAAGAAAGACTATTACGAGATTCTCGGCGTCTCCAAGACGGCGGAAGAGCGTGAGATCAAAAAGGCGTATAAACGCCTGGCGATGAAGTACCATCCTGACCGCAACCAGGATCAGGACGCCGAAGCCAGATTTAAAGAGGTCAAGGAAGCGTACGAAGTTCTGACCGACGATCAAAAGCGTGCGGCCTACGATCAATACGGCCATGCGGCGTTTGAACAAGGCGGCATGGGCGGTGGCGGTGGGTTTGGCGGCGGCGGTGCCGACTTCAGCGATATCTTTGGCGACGTATTTGGCGACATCTTCGGTGGTGGCCGCCGTCAACGCGCCAGCCGCGGTTCCGATCTGCGCTACAACATGGAGCTGTCCCTCGAGGAAGCTGTTCGTGGCGTGACCAAAGAGATCCGCATTCCGACGCTGGAAGAGTGTGGTGTTTGTCACGGCAGCGGCGCGAAGCCAGGCAGCTCGCCGGTGACCTGTCCAACCTGTCACGGTCAGGGCCAGGTGCAGATGCGCCAGGGCTTCTTTACCGTGCAGCAGGCCTGTCCGCACTGTCATGGCCGCGGTCAGATCATCAAAGACCCTTGCAACAGCTGCCATGGCCACGGCCGGGTAGAGAAAGCCAAAACGCTGTCGGTGAAAATCCCGGCCGGCGTGGATACCGGTGACCGCATCCGCTTGGCGGGTGAGGGTGAAGCAGGCGAACACGGCGCACCTGCTGGCGATCTGTACGTTCAGGTTCAGGTGAAGGCTCACCCGATCTTCGAGCGTGAAGGCAACAACCTGTACTGTGAAGTACCGATTAACTTCGCGATGGCAGCATTGGGCGGTGAGATCGAAGTGCCGACGCTGGATGGCCGCGTGAAGCTGAAAGTGCCGACAGAAACCCAGACCGGCAAACTGTTCCGCATGCGCGGCAAGGGTGTTAAATCGGTACGTGGCGGTAGCCAGGGCGACCTGCTGTGCCGTGTAGTGGTGGAAACCCCGGTTAACCTGAACGACAAGCAGAAGCAATTGCTGAAGGAACTGGAGGAGAGCCTGGGTGGCCCTTCCGGTGATAAAAACAGTCCGCGTTCGAAAAGTTTCTTCGACGGCGTGAAAAAGTTTTTTGATGACCTGACGCGTTAAGCTTCTGTCTCCGTTAGCGTTCTGCATAACCCCGGTGTCAAAACCGGGGTTTTTTATTGACGTTTATTCACCAATACCCCTATAAAAAATGTGATATATATCGTTAATTGTTCGGTTTTAACGATGTTTAAAGCATTTATAAACGTATTTTATCGAGCTAAATCGCCGTCTATACTCGTTCCATTACTTTGTCTGCGGGGCCCATGTGCTACGCACAGATCTGGAGAGACGTATTGTGACCAACATTATTCGTCAGTTTTTACGTCAGGAGGCCGCGGGCGGTATCATCCTGATAGTCGCCGCGATTATTGCATTGATCATGGCCAATACCCCGGCTCAGGGGATCTATCACGCTTTCCTCAATTTACCGGTCATGGTTAAGGTGTCTTCACTGGAGATTGCCAAGCCGCTGCTGCTGTGGATTAACGATGGCCTGATGGCGATCTTTTTCCTGGTGGTGGGGCTGGAGGTTAAGCGTGAGCTGATGCAAGGTTCATTGGCCGGGCGCGACAAGGCGGTCTTCCCGGCAATTGCCGCGCTGGGCGGCATGCTGGCACCGGCGCTGATTTACCTGATGTTCAACGGCGCGGACGAGGTGACTCGTCAGGGCTGGGCAATCCCGGCGGCGACCGATATTGCGTTTGCCCTCGGGGTGATGGCGCTGTTGGGTAACCGCGTGCCAACCAGCCTGAAGGTGTTCCTGCTGGCGCTGGCGATTATTGATGACCTGGGCGTGATCGTAATTATCGCGCTGTTCTATACCCACGAAGTCTCGATGGCGGCGCTGGGCGTGGCGGCGGCGGCTGTTGCGGTACTGGCGTTTATGAACTGGCGCGGGGTGGGGAAAACCTCACTCTATATGATTGTCGGCCTGGTGCTGTGGGTAGCTATCCTCAAATCCGGGGTGCATGCAACGCTTGCCGGGGTGATCGTCGGTTTTATGATCCCGCTGAACGTGAAGAAAGGCCCGTCGCCTTCAGAAACGTTAGAGCATGAACTGCATCCGTGGGTGGCCTTTATGATCCTGCCGCTGTTTGCTTTCGCTAACGCCGGCGTTTCATTACAGGGCGTGTCGTTGAGCGGGCTGACCTCGCTATTGCCGGTCGGGATCGCGGCGGGTCTGTTTATCGGTAAGCCGTTGGGCATCTTCACCTTTAGCCTGTTGGCAGTGAAGTTGGGGATTGCCAGGTTGCCTGAAGGAATTGGTTTCAAACAGGTGTTTGCCGTTTCTGTGCTCTGTGGTATTGGTTTCACCATGTCGATTTTCATCGCGTCACTGGCGTTTGGTGATGCGGATGTTGCACTAAGCACCTATTCGCGTCTGGGGATCCTGATTGGGTCAACTACGGCGGCGGTGGTCGGGTACGCTCTGTTGCGCATGTCGTTACCAAGGGTCAGATAACCCCTTTAGGGTATCCCCTGTTTGCGGGGACACACTACAATAGCTGGTCGGAGCTGCACAGTATAAAATATGTGCAGCTTCGGCCGTTCTGTTTGGGACGAATGCAGCAACAGGTTGTCTGAAACAGGGAAAGGACATTAGTCGCTCGTCACGGTCGAAAGTTCGCCGCGATGAAATGTTAAGGAGAGCACCTCGTGAGGATGTCGCATATCAACTTTAATCACCTTTACTACTTCTGGCAGGTCTGCAAGGAAGGTTCTGTGGTCGGCGCCGCCGAAGCGTTGTTTCTGACGCCGCAGACCATCACAGGCCAGATCAAAGCGCTGGAAGAGCGTTTGGACGGCAAGCTGTTCAAGCGGCAGGGGCGTGGGCTGGTGCCTTCTGAATTGGGGCAGCTGGTGTTCCGCTATGCCGACAAGATGTTTATGCTCAGCCAGGAAATGCTGGATATCGTCAACTATCGCAAGGAATCCAACCTGCTGTTCGACGTAGGGGTGGCGGATGCGCTGTCCAAGCGTTTGGTGAGCCAGGTGCTGGAAACGGCGGTGGTGGTGGATAATGAGCAAATTCACCTGCGTTGCTTTGAGTCGACGCATGAGATGCTGCTGGAGCAGCTCAGCCAGCATAAGCTCGATATGATCCTGTCAGACTGCCCGGTGGACTCCAGCCAGCAGGAAGGGCTGTTTTCACTCAAGCTGGGTGAGTGCGGCATCAGCTTCTTCTGTCGTCAGCCGGCGCCGGACCTGCCGTTTCCCGCCTGCCTGGAACAGCGCAAATTGTTGATCCCTGGCCGACGTTCGATGCTGGGACGTAAATTGCTTAACTGGTTTAACACCCAAGGCATTCAGGTGGAAATCTTGGGCGAGTTTGACGATGCGGCCCTGATGAAAACCTTTGGCATGTACCACAACGCGATCTTCGTTGCTCCGACGCTGTATGCGCAAGATACCTATAACGACGATGACGTGGTGGAGATTGGACGTATTGATAGCGTGCAGGAAGAGTACTACATCATCTTTGCCGAGCGCATGATCCAGCATCCGGCGGTACAGCGGGTGTGCAACAAGGACTTCTCTGCGCTGTTTGCCTACTAGACCGGGTAGCGCAGACGTAAAAAAACCGGCCTGAGCCGGTTTTTTTTCAAGCAGACAACACGATGCTTATTACAAAGCGTTGATGCGCGCCGACAGGTTTGACTTATGGCGTGCTGCTTTGTTTTTGTGGATCAGGCCTTTAGCAGCCTTGCGGTCCACGATTGGTTTCATTACAGCGTAAGCAGCTTGCGCAGCTTCTTTGTCGCCAGTGGCGATAGCAGCTTCTACTTTCTTGATGTAGGTACGCATCATTGAGCGGCCGCTAGCGTTATGCTTACGACGCTTCTCAGACTGTACGGCGCGCTTCTTAGCTGATTTGATATTAGCCAAGGTCCAACTCCCAAATATATTCTATTGAGGACAATTCGAAGGCCGAGGAATATGCCCTTTTAGCCTGCGTTTGTCAATGAATTTGTGCAAATAAGCGCCGTTTGTACGGGCGGCACTTGCTACGTTGTGATGGCGCAGGATTTTACCAGCTTCGGTCATGGGAATACAGTCTTTCGCGAGAAAATTCACCAATGATTTGCCACGGTGGTCGCAACCCATTGGCCGCAGTCGGTAATCACCCGGATGACGCCGGATAAACTGCGGTTAGGGCGTTTCACCTGCAGATTATCTCCGGTATGGTATGTCTATTACATAAAGGCACCAATCGCGGGTTAACCTTAACCGCTGTACAAGGTATAATCCGGCGATTTCCACTGTTTTGAGCCAGCTATGGAGCTAATTCGCGGCATTCACAATATCCGGGCACGCCACCATGGTTGCGTGCTCACCATCGGCAACTTTGACGGCGTACACCGCGGTCACCAAGCGTTGCTGGAGCAGCTGAAACAAGAGGGGCAACGCCTCGGGCTGCCAGTGATGGTCATGATCTTTGAGCCGCAGCCGCTGGAAATGTTTGCAGCGGACAAGGCACCGGCCCGTCTCACGCGTTTGCGTGACAAGGCTAAATACCTGGCGCAGGCGGGCGTTGATTACCTGCTGTGCGTCAAGTTTGATCCGCGTTTTGCCGCCAACACGGCACAGGCGTTCGTCGCCGACCTGCTGGTGGAAAAACTGGGCGTGAAATTCCTGATGGTCGGGGATGATTTTCGCTTTGGCGCTACCCGCCAGGGCGATTTTCCGCTATTGCAAAAAGCCGGGAAAGAATACGGCTTTGAAGTGATCAGCACGCCGACCTTCCGCGAGGGCGATCAACGCATCAGCAGCACGGCGATCCGCAATGCGCTGCGCGATGACGACCTGGCGCAGGCGGAGACGCTGCTGGGCCACCCGTACAGCATTTCTGGTCGGGTGGTGCACGGCGATGAGCTGGGTCGTACCATCGGCTTCCCGACCGCCAACCTGCCGCTGAAGCGCCTGGTTGCCCCGGTGAAAGGGGTTTATGCGGTAGAAGTTTATGGTCTGGGGCCTGAGCCGCTCCCTGGCGTAGCCAATATCGGCACGCGCCCAACCGTTGCCGGTGTGCGTCAGCAGCTGGAAGTCCACCTGCTGGATGTCACAATGGATCTTTACGGGCGCCATATAGACGTGGTGCTCCGCGCGAAATTGCGCAATGAACAGCGTTTTGCTTCGCTCGATGCCCTGAAGCAGCAAATCGCCAATGATGTGGTGACGGCCCGAAAGTTTTTCGGGTTAAAAACACTGGTTTAATCGTTTACCCTAAACAATTCGAGTGGCATCGCGGCGGCAACCGCGCGAACCCCGATGAGCTTGCACAGGCAAGTGATTCGGGTAAGAAAGGGCAGCCAACAAAGATGCAGCTTGAAGTGTGACGGGTAAATAGCCGAAAACGGAAACGAGAATCTCATGAGTGACTACAAGAATACCCTGAACTTGCCGGAAACAGGGTTCCCGATGCGCGGCGATCTGGCCAAGCGTGAACCTGGCATGCTGCAACGTTGGTATGAACAGGATCTGTACGGGATTATTCGTACTGCCAAAAAGGGCAAAAAATCCTTCATTTTGCATGACGGCCCTCCGTATGCGAACGGCAGCATTCACATTGGTCACTCGGTTAACAAGATTCTCAAAGACATTATTATCAAGTCGAAAGGGATGTCCGGCTTCGACTCGCCTTACGTTCCGGGTTGGGACTGCCATGGCCTGCCGATCGAACTGAAAGTTGAGCAACTGTACGGCAAACCGGGTGAGAAACTCACCGCCGCGGAATTCCGCGTGAAGTGCCGTGAGTACGCCGCTGAGCAGGTTGAAGGCCAGAAAAAAGACTTTATCCGTCTGGGCGTGTTGGGCGACTGGGATCACCCGTACCTGACCATGGACTTCAAAACCGAAGCCAATATCATCCGCGCGTTGGGCAAAATCATCGACAACGGCCACCTGCTGAAAGGCGCCAAGCCGGTGCACTGGTGTACCGACTGCCGCTCTTCGCTGGCGGAAGCGGAAGTGGAATATTACGACAAGACTTCGCCGTCGATCGATGTGGCTTTCCACGCGGTTGACGCGGCTGCCGTGGCGGCCAAATTTGGCGTCACCAGCTTCAACGGCCCGGTTTCTCTGGTGATCTGGACCACCACGCCGTGGACCTTGCCGGCTAACCGCGCGATCTCTTTGCACCCTGAATTTGCTTATCAACTGGTGCAGGTCGAAGGCCAATGCCTGATCCTGGCGGCTGAGCTGGTAGAAAGCGTGATGAAGCGCGCCGGTATCAGCTCATGGACCGTGCTGGGCAGCTGCAAAGGCGCCGATCTGGAGTTGATGCGCTTCGAACACCCGTTCATGGGCTTCGACGTGCCGGCGATCATGGGCGAACACGTCACGCTGGATGCCGGTACCGGTGCGGTCCATACCGCCGGTGGCCACGGTCCGGATGACTTTGTCATCAGCCAGAAATACGGTCTGGAGATTGCCAACCCGGTAGGGCCGAACGGCTGCTACCTGACCGGCACTCATCCGTTGCTGGACGGCAAGTTTGTCTTCAAGGCCAACGATCTGATCGTAGACCTGCTGCGTGAGAAAGGCGCACTGTTGCACGTTGAAAAACTGGTTCACAGCTATCCATGCTGCTGGCGCCACAAAACGCCGATCATCTTCCGTGCAACGCCACAGTGGTTCATCAGCATGGACCAGAAAGGCCTGCGTCAGCAGTCGCTGGAAGAGATCAAAGGCGTGCAGTGGATCCCGGAATGGGGCCAGGCACGTATCGAAACCATGGTGGCCAATCGCCCGGACTGGTGTATTTCGCGTCAGCGTACCTGGGGCGTGCCGATGTCGCTGTTTGTGCACAAAGACACCGAACAACTGCACCCACGTAGCGTTGAGCTGATGGAAGAAGTGGCGAAGCGCGTTGAGCAAGACGGCATTCAAGCCTGGTGGGATCTGGACGCTGCCGATATTCTCGGCGCGGATGCTGCCGACTATGTCAAAGTGCCAGACACCCTGGACGTGTGGTTCGACTCCGGTTCTACCCACTCTTCCGTGGTTGACGTACGTCCGGAATTCCAGGGCCACGGTGCCGACATGTATCTGGAAGGCTCAGATCAGCACCGCGGCTGGTTTATGTCATCGTTGATGATTTCCACCGCGATGAAGGGCAAGGCGCCATACAAAGAAGTGCTGACCCACGGTTTCACCGTTGACGGTCAGGGCCGCAAGATGTCCAAGTCCATCGGCAACACCGTCAGTCCACAAGACGTGATGAACAAGCTGGGTGGCGACATCCTGCGCCTGTGGGTGGCGTCTACCGACTACACCGGTGAAATCGCGGTGTCCGACGAGATCCTCAAGCGTTCTGCCGATTCTTATCGTCGTATCCGTAACACCGCGCGTTTCCTGTTGGCCAACCTGAACGGGTTTGAGCCAAGCACCGATTGCGTGGCCCCGGAAGACATGGTGGTACTGGATCGCTGGGCGGTGGGCCGTGCACTGGCGGCGCAGAAGGATATCGAACAGGCTTACGCCAACTATGACTTCCATGAAGTGGTGCAGCGCCTGATGCAGTTCTGCTCGGTCGAGATGGGCTCCTTCTATCTGGATATCATCAAGGATCGTCAGTACACCGCGAAGAGCGACAGCGTTGCTCGCCGCAGCTGCCAGACCGCATTGTTCCACATCGCGGAAGCGCTGGTTCGCTGGATGGCGCCGATCATGTCGTTCACCGCCGATGAAATCTGGAGCTTCCTGCCAGGCAAACGTGCGCAGTACGTGTTCACTGAAGAGTGGTACGACGGTCTCTTCGGTTTGGCCGAAGGTGAAGGCATGAACGACGCCTTCTGGGCCGAGCTGCTGAAAGTGCGCGGCGAAGTGAACAAGGTGCTGGAACAGGCACGTGCCGACAAACGCCTGGGGGGTTCTCTGGAAGCGGCGGTCACGCTGTATGCCGACACCGAACTGGCCGAACGTCTTAACAGTCTGCAGGATGAGCTGCGCTTTGTGTTGCTGACCTCGGCGGCGCGCGTTGCTCCACTGGCCGATGCGCCGGCGGATGCACAAACAGCAGAATTGGTGAAAGGTCTGAAAATTGCCTTCAGCACCGCAGAAGGTGAGAAGTGCCCGCGCTGCTGGCATTACACCACCGATATCGGCCTGGTGGCGGAGCATGCAGATCTTTGCGGCCGCTGTGTGATCAACGTAGCCGGTGACGGCGAAAAGCGTAAGTTTGCCTAAATGAGTAAACCAATCTGTTCGACCGGTCTGCGCTGGCTGTGGCTGGTGGTGGTGGTGTTGGTATTGGATTTCGCCAGCAAACAGTGGATCCTCGGTAACTTTGTGCTGGGCCAGTCCCAGCCGCTGATCCCGTCGTTCAATCTGTTTTATGCGCGCAACTACGGCGCCGCCTTCAGCTTCCTCGCCGATCACGGCGGCTGGCAGCGCTGGTTCTTTGCCGGCATCGCCGTCGCTATCGTTGCGGTGCTGTTGGTGATGATGTACCGCAGTCAGGCACAGCAAAAGCTGAACAATATTGCCTATGCTTTTATCATCGGCGGGGCGCTCGGCAACCTGTTCGATCGCCTGTGGCACGGTTTCGTGGTCGATTTCATCGACTTCTACGTAGGCGACTGGCACTACCCGACCTTCAATCTGGCGGATAGCTTTATCTGCGTGGGGGCGGCGATGATCGTGTTGGAAGGCTTCTTGTCGCCGGCGAGCAAAAGCGCAAAGAGTAAAGGTGAGTAATATGACGGCTCAGGTTAACGGTAGCAGCGCAGTGCTGGTTCACTTCACGCTGAAACTGGAAGACGGTTCGACCGCAGAATCTACCCGCAGCAGCGGCAAACCAGCGCTGTTCCGTCTGGGTGACGGCAGCCTCTCAGCACCGCTGGAAGCGGAGTTGATTGGCCTGCGTGCGGGCGACAAGTGCGCCTTTACCTTGCAGCCGGAAGCCGCATTCGGTGCAGAGAACCCGGACCTGGTCCAGTACTTCTCACGTCGCGATTTCGCGGAGACTGGGGTACCGGATGTGGGCACCATCATGCTGTTTACCGCCGTCGACGGCAGTGAAATGCCGGGCGTGGTGCGTGAAGTGGCGGAAGATTCGATTACCGTTGATTTCAACCATCCGCTGGCGGGCCATCCGGTGAGCTTCGATATTGAAGTGCTGGAGATTGATCCCGTGCAGGAGGAGACGCATGCAAATATTGCTGGCTAACCCACGTGGCTTCTGCGCCGGGGTTGATCGTGCGATCAGTATAGTAGAGCGCGCACTGGAAATTTACGGTGCGCCTATCTATGTACGCCACGAAGTGGTGCATAACCGCTATGTGGTGGACAGCCTGCGCGAGCGCGGGGCGGTGTTTATTGAGGAGATCGGTGAAGTGCCGGATGGGTCGATTCTGATCTTTTCGGCGCATGGGGTTTCCCAAGCGGTACGGGCGGAAGCCAAGGCGCGCGATCTGACCATGCTGTTTGACGCAACTTGTCCGCTGGTAACCAAAGTGCATATGGAGGTGGCGCGCGCCAGCCGTCGTGGCACTGAGGCGATCCTGATTGGCCATGCCGGCCACCCGGAGGTGGAAGGCACCATGGGCCAGTACAGCAACCCGAAGGGGGGCATGTATCTGGTTGAGTCGCCGGACGACGTGTGGAAGCTGCAGGTGAAGGATGAAAGCAACCTGTGCTTTATGACGCAAACCACGCTGTCGGTGGATGACACTTCTGACGTGATCGACGCCTTGCGCAAGCGCTTCCCGAGCATCATCGGGCCACGTAAGGACGACATCTGCTATGCCACGACCAACCGCCAGGAAGCGGTACGGAACCTGGCCGGGGATGCGGACGTGGTGTTAGTGGTGGGCTCGAAGAACTCATCCAACTCCAACCGTCTGGCTGAACTGGCTCAGCGCGTTGGCAAGCCGGCCTACCTGATCGATTCCGCCGCGGATATTCAGGAAGCCTGGCTGAAGAACGCGAGTAACATCGGCGTTACCGCCGGTGCGTCCGCCCCTGACGTGCTGGTACAGGACGTGATCGCTCGTCTGAAAGCCTTGGGCGGCCTTAACGTCCATGAAGTCAGCGGCCGTGAAGAGAATATCGTGTTTGAAGTGCCAAAAGAGCTGCGGGTCGATATCCGGCAGGTTGACTAGGCCACAGTGGTAAATAAATGAACGGGGAGCTTAGGCTCCCCGTTTTCCATTTGTGGATCGGGGGGCAATATTAGATCGAGAGGAAGGAATAGGATGTAATTCAAATTTTCTGTTATTTAAAGTCAAATTTGTTCTGACAATTTGAATCAATGAAAAATGAAGTGCTTATATAGGCAGTAATAAAGTTATTAAGACTAATATCATTAGTCTGCAATCTAAATAAAGTCTGGTGTTGGTCAGCAAAGGGCTGAGAGGTTAAATAACTAAATTAATTGTCGTTGCAGACACTGTTTATTTAATTAAGTTCGAAACTGGTTTAAAGAATTTTTCTCCTTTTGCTGCAGATGGATTTTCATATGCTCAAGCAAACGGCGAACTTTTAAAGGTTGGCTGTCCCGTCGCGGCATAATTGCATAGCAATTAATCTCTGGTAATCGCCATTCAGGCAGGATTTCCACCAAATCGCCATTGTGTAATTCACGCTCAACATTGACAAAGAAATTACGGATGATCCCTTTGCCCGCCAGCGCCAGTTCTTTCATGGCCATACCGTTATTGGTAAATAGACGCCCGGTCATTCGTAGCCGATGTTCATCGCCGTTGTGGTGGAGCAGGCGAACAAATTGCGGGTTGCCCAAGGGGGTAAAAGTCACCCATTGATGCCGGGTTAACGCTTGTGGGCTCTCGGGAATACCATGTCCCGCAAGGTAGGCTGGTGATGCACATAATACCTCACGAAAGCGCGCAAGGCGGGTAGAAACGTAACTGGAATCAGCCAATACACCGCCACGGATCGCCAGATCAATACGCTGGCCTATCAGGTCGATTTTCTCGTCGTGGATCTCCAGCCTCAGCGTGATGCGCGGGTGTTCATCAAGGAAGCTTTGCAGTGCAGGCACCAGGTAGTGAGTGGCGAACTCGGTAGAGGTCGCGACGCGCAATTCACCGCTCAGTTCGCCGCGCAGGGCGGCGATACGTTGTTGCCCCCGCTCGGCAGCATGCAGCATCAAAACGCAATCTTCATAAAAACAGAGCCCGGCTTCGGTCAGGCTCAGTGAGCGAGTAGAACGCAGAAGTAATTGAATGCCGAGCTCGTTTTCCAACAGGCGGATATGCTGGCTGACGGCAGAGGTGGTAATGCCTAATTCCTTGGCTGCCATGCTGAACGCGCCGCAATCGACAACTTTAGAAAAAATGGCCATGCGTTTTAGAATATTACTCATAGTTTGTTAAGTTCAACTTAACCAAGATTGTTAATTATACGGGCTAATAATATAGCACCATCTCTTCTATATTGCCTGAAGCAGATAAATCTCAGCAGTGAGTATTATTCCCTGGTGATGCCTCTTTTTTCGAAAAGTCTTATTGCGTTTGTGAATAAATCACCTGCGCCATAATCTGAACAGGAGTTAATTGTGGACAGTGCCCGTATTGAAAAAATATCGTTAAAGATCCTTCATGAGCTATTGCAATATCGGCGTCGTTTTCCAGGAATGGAAACATCAAACTCCGAGGAAGAGCTGCTCGTCACTCAGGTGCAATTGCCGCGCATCCGGGCATTCATTGAACAACAACGGCGGATTGAGTTTGTACTGCCGGCCTTTCCGACAAAATCACCCAATACCAATAAGGTGATCGGTGCGGTACCCGATATGGCGGAACGCTTATCGTTGATATTCCTTAATTCCCTCTGCCAGCGTATTCAGCTTTATTATCCGCCGGGTGCGCATATTGTCATCTGTTCGGATGGTCATGTCTTCGGCGATTTAATCCGCGTCAGTGACGATGCCATCAACCACTATCAGCGCGAAATTGAAACTCTGCTGCATGAGGTTGGGGCCACGCACCTGAGCGTGTTCAACCTGGGGGACGTGGAAGGGCTGGCGGAACACACCGACGACTACGACTTGCTGCGCCAGTTGCTGGTCGACGGTTATGCCGAATCGGAGTCGGCAATCAAACAACAGCTGATGGAAAGCGAGCAGGGGCTGCAACTGTACCGCGCCATTACCCGCTTCCTGTATGAAGACAGTCAACTGCCGGGCTACCGCGGCTCGAATGCCGCGCTGCAGAAAGACGCCAAGCTGCGGGCCTGCGGCGTGATCCAACGCAGCTGGGCCTGGGGTAATTTGCTGGCTCAGCATTTTCCGGCGGCGATCCGCTTGTCGATCCACCCGCAGCCTGCCGACAGTCTGAAAATAGGCATTCATATGATGCCAACCAAGGACGACTGGTTGACACCGTGGCACGGCGTCGCGGCCAACGTCAACGGACAGTTCGTACTGATGAAACGCAAAGACGCTCAGGAGTTAGAGGGCGAATTGGTGGCGATCCGCGGTACGCCAAGCCATTACCTGATTGAACAACCTCAAGCGGTGTAACGCGCCACCTTACGCCCGCTATCTTGGCGAGCGTCTTTTAACGGCACGGTTGCCGTGTGAGCAGCAAATTTGCTTCAAGGAGAGTCACCGATGGACAATCAACAATTGAACTGCCGTATTGAACTCAATAGCCCCTTTGGCGCTGTATTGACCCCTGAACGCCCGGGGCAATCCATCAGCGAGCTGCCGGTAGCGGCGCTGCGGACGCTGGCACAGCAGCATCACCTGTTGGTGCTGCGCGGCTTCGATTCCGGTTTTACCGATCCGCGGGTATTGACCCGTTATGCCGGCAATTGGGGTGAGATCATGATGTGGCCCTTCGGCGCGGTGCTGGATGTGAAAGAACATCCAGACGCCAAGGACCATATTTTCGACAGCAGCTATGTGCCGCTGCACTGGGACGGCATGTATAAACCGACCATCCCGGAATTCCAGCTGTTTCACTGTGTAGCCGCGCCCTCGCAGGATGAAGGCGGTTGCACTACCTTTGTCGATACTACGCGCCTGCTGGCCAATGCCGATGAGTCGCAGCTGGCTCAGTGGCTGACGGTGTCTATCTCATACCGTATCAAGCAGGTGGTGCACTACGGTGGTGAGGTGTGTTCGCCGCTGGTGGTGACGCACCCGAGCGGTAGTGGGCTGATCATGCGCTACAACGAACCGCCGACAGAAGGGAAGAAATTCCTCAACCAGCATGCGCTGGAATATCACGGGGTGCCGGAAGATCAGCAGGAAGCGTTCCATCAGACTCTGCAGCAGCATCTCTACGATCCGCGCCACTATTACGCCCACCAGTGGCAGCAGGGTGATGTGGTGATCGCAGATAACTTCTCGCTGCTGCACGGGCGTGAAGGCTTTACCGCCCGCTCGGCCCGCCATTTACAACGGGTTCATATACAGAGCAACCCGGTGTGCGCCAATCTGGCGCTGAAACCGGCCAACGCAGAGGCTTAAGAGTTATGGCACGTATTCTGATGACCGCCGTGGCAACGCCCGGTCACGTTTACCCGATGCTGGGCATTGCCCGGCACCTGATTGCGCAAGGGCACCAGGTTCGGGTGATGACCGGCGCGTTGTTCCGTGAACGTGCGGAGGCGATAGGGGCGAAGTTTGTTGCCTTCGATCCCAAGGTCGATTTCGACTATCGCTATCTCGAGGAACACTTTCCTGAACGCGCTGCACTGCCGCCGGGCAATGTGCAGATGGCGCTGGCGTTGAAAGACTTTTTCGCCGCTCCAATCCCGTTGCTGAATCAACAGTTGCGTACGGTGATCGCCGCCGAGGCTACCGATCTGCTGATGGTGGAAAACTGTTTCTACGGGGTATTGCCGCTGCTGCAGGCGGAAGAACGCCCTCCGGTTATCGGTATCGGCGTAACGCCGCTGTCATTCTCGTCTGAAGATTCCATCTTCTACGGGCCGCGCATTCCTCCGGCGCTGTTACCGCGGGAGCTACGTCGCGAACAGCTGGTGGATGACGCCACGCGTGCCTTGATTGATGAGGTGCAGCAGAGTTTTGACGCCGCGATGACGCAATCCGGTGGCAGGCCGCTGCACCAACCCTTTAGCGATGCCTTGCTCGGCGGTTGCGATCGTTTCTTGCAACTGGCGACCCCTGCGCTGGAATATCGGCGTGACGATTTGCCCGCCGGCGTGCGATTTATTGGCCCGTTGCGCAGCGCACCGATGCAACAGTCGAGCGAAGCCCTCTGGGATGAGACGGACCAACGGCCGCTGGTGATTGTCAGCCAGGGCACGTTGGCGAATGTCGATCTGCATCAGTTGATAGTTCCGACGCTGAAGGCGCTGGCACAGTTACCGGTACGGGTGCTGGCGACCACCGGGGGGCGTTCGGTCGACGGGCTGTTGGATCGGTTGCCGGACAATGCCAGAGTGCGAGAGTTTATCTCTTTCGAACGCTGGTTGCCGCAGGCCGCAGTGCTGATCACCAACGGCGGTTACGGTTCGATCAACTACGCGTTAGATCAGGGCGTGCCGTTGATTATTGCCGGTACCGGCGAGGACAAGCTCGAGGCGGCTGCTCGGGTGGTGGCAGCTGGCTGCGGCATTAATCTGCACACCAGCAATCCGGACGAATCGCAGCTGCGTCATGCCGTGCAGCAGATCCTGACGCAACCGACCTACCGACAGCACGCGGCATGGGTTCAGGCCGATTACGCCTGCCATGATGCGCTGGCGACTATTGCCGAAGAGGTGGCGGCGTTAACCGCTTGAGTCGCTTTTATCACGGGGGCTTCGGCCCCCTCTTTGTGTCTTCCGCTAACGGTCGTCGTCTTGCATAATGGCACTGCGTCCCCCATCCATCACAATTGTGGTGCCGGCGATAAATCCCGCACCATCGCTGGCAAGAAACAGGCATAAATCACCGACTTCCTCGGGGCGGCCAAGGCGACCGACCGGATGTTTCTTAACGGTTTTCTCTCGCGCCAGTTTGGCGTCAGTATGGGCGTCGAACCAGGCCTGATTGCCTTCGGTATCAATAAAGCCAGGGGCAATACCCAGCGTGCGGATCGTCGGACCCCACTCAATAGCCAGGCTTTGCACCAATGACAGCAGCGCCCGTTTGCTGATGTTGTAGGGCGCACAGCCAGGCATCGTGGAGAAGGCATGGTTGGAGGTGATCACCAGGATCACGCCATGGCTTTTGGTCAATGCCGGGCGGGCGCATTTCGCCAGATACCAGTGCGAGCGCAGGTTGAGATCGAAATTGTGGGTCCAGTCTTCTTCTTCGCAATCAATGCCTTTGAAGACGTTTTTCCCAGCGTTGGAAACCACGATGTCGATGCGTCCGCATTGTTGTTCAGCATTCGCGACAAAGCGTTTAATGTCGGCGGTCTGGGTGACGTCGACCGAAGAATAGAAAAAATGCTGTGGGTAATCGGCTAATAATTGTCGGGCCTGCGGCGCATTTTCCAGGCTGGGATAGGCGCAACCCATCACGGTATCGCCGTTAGCGAGAAAGGTTTTGGCGATAGCCAGCCCTATGCCCTGACTGGCGCCAGTGACGATGGCTACACGCCCGGATTGGTGGCGTAGCATATAGACCTCCGAAAGGGCCGCGATCAAGCGGCCGTCTTGGCTACAGAGAAAACTGGCTTAAAAACTGCGCGATCATAAGGTGATCATCAGCGGTCAGTTGCCAACCAGGGTGGCGACAGTAATCGGTAGCGATGATATTGCGTCGTTGCAGGATGGTCTTTTCGATCTGAATGATGTATTCGCAGTGGCTCATCCAGCGTTGGATGTAAGGCAACAATGCCTGATGCAGCCTATTCGCTTGTTCCACTTCACCGGCCTGCCAATGGCGATAAATACGCAGGTAAATCTCGCTGAACGAGCAACCCGGCATCACGCCTTTGCCGCCCGCCGCCAACATCTGCAACATATAAAGCCCGGCATAGCCGTTCAGAACGTTGGCCAGGGGAGCCAGTTGCAGAAATTCTTTGGTGTATTCCACCGGCGGATTACATTCAATTTTGAACACCGCATGGGGATAGCGGGCTGCCACGTCGGCCAATTGTTGCGGGGTGATCGGCAAACCGGTTTCACTCGGCGCGTATTGCACCATTACCGGGATGTCTACGGCCTCCAGAACGGCGAAAATGTGCTGCTGGATCGCCTGTGGGCTGGGTTGAAGGAAAAAGGGGGGCAGCAGCATCAAAGCGTCGGCGCCCAGAGCTTGATAATGACGAGCGCGTTTGACGGCGACTTCGCTGCTGTGATCGGTGACCGAGATAGCGCGAAACAGCGGGGCTCCTGCCAGTTCGCTGATAAATATCTCCGCCAGGCGTTCACGCTCAGGCTCCTCGAGCTTCGGGAATTCGCTGGCGATGCCAAACAGCGTCATTCCCTGAACGCCGGTTGCTGCCAGATGCTCCAGCAACTGGGTAAAACTCAGCGGGTCGATTTCGCCATTGGCCTTGAACGGCATGGCGACGATAGGGTTGACCCCTTCAATGTCGATAGCTTGGTAACGGCCCATTATTCCTCCTCCCGATCGGCCAGTACGGCACCCTGCGCAGCAGGTAAAGCCCAGCGACGATATAAACGCAGGAAGCCGCGCGGCACTTCTTTGTCCACGGGTTGCCAGTTTTGGCGCCGCTGCGCCAACATCGTCTCGTCAACGTGCAGCGTAAGAGTACGCGCGGGAATATCGATGGATATTTCGTCACCGTCTTGCACCAATGCCAGCTCGCCGCCGTCCACCGCTTCAGGCGAGATATGGCCGACAAACAGCCCGCGGTTGGAGCCGGAGAAACGGCCGTCGGTGATCAGAGCGCAACTGTCAGCCAGGCCCATGCCTTCCAGCGATTTCATCGGCTTATACATTTCCGGCATTCCGGGGCCACCTTTAGGCCCTTCATAGCGCAAGACCAGGGCGCTACCCGGCTTAATCTGGCCGGACATAATCGCCTCGACGGACTCCTGCTCGCTGTTGAACACCACGGCGGGCCCCCGGAAGCGCATCAAATTTTCCGGCACGGCCGCAGGTTTCACCACGCAGCCTAACGGTGACAAATTACCGTGCAGCACGGCAACGCCAGCTTCATTCCGCACCGGAATGGACAGGGTATGGATGACTTCCGGGCGGCGGCTTGGCCGGGTTTCCGCCAGCAGTTCAGCTTTGGTTTTGCCGGTGACGGTTAACGCATTGAGATCGAGCAGTTTGGCAATCTCAAGCTCTACTGCCGGTACGCCACCCGCTTCCCAAAAATCAATCATGTCATGTTCACTGGCCGGGTAGAGCGAGGCAACCAGCGGTACCTGGTGGCTCAACTCATCGAAGACGGACAGCGGCAGGTGGCCCAGTTCCGCTTCGTAATGAATGGCTTGCAGATGCAGGATGGCATTGGTGGAGCCGCCGGTGGCCAGCAGGTAGATCACCGCATTGCGGATCGACTCGGCGGTGATAATTTGGCGGGCATTGACGCCATTCAATACCAGTTCCACCGCGGTGCGCCCGGTTTCGATAGCGCACTCGCGGCGTTCGGCCGAAACCGCCGGCAGCGTGCTGCTGCCCGGCAGGCTCATACCCAGTACTTCACCGATGCAGCACATGGTGTTGGCGGTGCCGTACATAGTGCAGGAGCCCGGGCCGGGTTCGGCGATATTTTCGATATGGGCAAATTCCGCCTCATCGATTTCGCCACGCATCTTCCAACCGATGGCCTCGGTGACGATGTTGCCGTCCCAGTGTTTACCTTTATATTCAGCCGGGTACATCGGCCCGCCGTTAACCATGATGGCCGGAATATCCAGCCGTGCCGCCGCCATCAGCATGGCGGGGACAATTTTGTCGCAGGAGCCAAGCAACACCATGCCGTCGAAACGATGGGCACGCATCATCACTTCGATGGAGGCGGTGATCACTTCACGAGCGGCCAGAATGTAGCGCATGCCGAGATGCCCTTCGGCGATACCGTCACAGGGAGCGATAGTGCCGAACACCATGCCGACCCCGCCGGCTGCTTCAATGCCCTGCAATACCTTGGCCGTCAGCTCATTCAGATTGGCGTGGCCGGCCGTCGCGTTGGTATAGCTGTTGACCACGGCGATCACCGGACGGCGCAGTTGTTCGTCGCTGTGCCCCATGGATTTGTATAGCGCACGCTTCAGAGCGCCGTCATCGCCCTCCAGAATAGGGTTGAAATGCGAGCCGCAACCGCTGCTGCCACAGGTTCCACATCCGCTCATCATTAAAATCTCTCAGTGATATTTAAAGGATCCTCAGCGTCAGGCTGAGCAACATCTTGGTCATGCATGCCATGGGTTTTGCCGGGGGAGACCAGCTTGGCAGGCAGCATGAAAATCAACGGCGCACAGAGCAGCAGGAAGCCCGCCAGAATGTACAGGCCGCTGTCGGTCTGGCCGGTTTGATCTTTCAGCCAGCCGAGAACCGTGGGGCCGAAGAAACCCGCGAGGTTGCCGACAGAATTCACCAGAGCAATACCGGCAGCGGCGGCGGTGCCGGAAAGCAGGGTGCCGGGCAGGCTGATGTAGGTAGGGATCAGCGCCAGGGTGCCGGACATCGCTACGCAGATCCACGTCATCATCCAGAAGGTGGAGCCGCTGCAGTAAGCGCTCAACGTCAGGCCGATACAGCCAATCACTGCCGGAATGGCAATATGCCAGCGACGTTCCTGTTTCAGATCGGAATGGCGGCTGTTCCATATCATAAATGCCGCGCCAAACACGTAGGGTAGGGCTGCCAGCAGGCCGATTTGGAGATCGTCGCTGATACCCGAAGTCTTGATGATGGAAGGCAGCCAGAAGCTGACGCCGTAATAACCGACGTTGAAACTGAAGAAAATCAGCGCCAGCAACCAGACATAGCGGTTAGCCAGCATCTCTTTCAGGCTGTGGGACGCTTTGCCGTTCGCCGCCCGATCCCGGTTGGCACGATCCTTGGCCAGATCGGTTTGCACGATCTGTTTTTCTTCGACGGTGAGCCATTTGGCTTCGTCCACGTTGTTATCCAGGTAACGCAGTACCACAAAGGCCAGTACGAAAGAGGGAATGGCCTCGACCAGGAACAGCCACTGCCAGTTGTGTAAACCGCCGACATTTTCGAACAGTTTGAGGATCAAACCTGAAAGCGGGCTGCCGATAATCACCGACAGTGGTGTAACCAGAATGAACAGCCCCAGCGTGCGGGCGGAACGCCATGAAGGGAACCACAGCGTTAAATAGAACACGATGCCGGGGAAAAAGCCGGCTTCGGCCACGCCAAGCAGGAAACGCAATACATAGAAGGTGGTTGGCGTGGTGACAAACATCATGGCCGCGGACAGGATCGCCCAGGTAGCCATGATGCGGGCAATCCAAAAACGCGGCCCGAAGCGTTGCATCAGCAGGTTGCTTGGCAGCTCAAAAATAAAATAGCCGATGAAGAAAATGCCGGCACCGAGACCATAGACGGTATCGCTGAAGCTCAGGGCGTCTTGCATATGCAGCTTGGCGAACCCGACGTTAACGCGGTCCAGATAGGCGAAGAAATAGCACAAAATCAGGAAAGGGATCAGGCGGCGGGTAATTTTTCCGTACACCCGCGTTTCAGCGGCCTGTTCCGTCGTTGGATTTTCCGTGGTCAGCTTCATGATGGTTTCCTCTGATTTATTTTTATTAGCCGGGTTATGCCGGCGTATTCAAGGAATGGTCGGTAGTCTTGGGCTGGGGTGGCCTGCCTATATGGCGCAGGGAGGCACCCTGCATCAGATTTTTTTCGATGCATTCAAGGGAGATATTTTTGGTTTCCGGTACGAAACATAACGTCAGTACGATGCATAGCAGATTGAGTAGCGCGTAAAGCCAGAAAGTCCCGGCGCTGCCGAGGTTGTCGATCAGCGTCAGGAAGGTGGCACCAATAATCATGTTGGCAATCCAGTTGGCCATGGTGGAGCAGGTGACGCCAAAGTCTCGTCCGGCCAGCGGTTGGATTTCGGAGCACAGTACCCAAATCAATGGGCCGGCACTCATGGCGAAACCTATGATAAAGATCAGCAGCACCGTCACTGCGGCGTATTGTTCCGTGGGATTGCCGATGCCGATATAAAACATATAACCGAGCGTCGCCATGCAGATTGCCATCAGGCTGAAGCCGAGTTTGAGGATCGGTTTACGACCCCAGTGATCGACCAGCGCGATCGCGATAAAGGTGGCCAGAACATTGGTCAGGCCTGCTATCACGGTGCACCACATTTGCTCGCGGGTGGTGGCGAAACCGGCGATTTCAAAAATCTTGGGGGCGTAATACATGATGATCGTCATGCCGGTGAACTGCTGCATAAATTGCAGCAGAACGCCCAGGTAGGTGGAGCGGCGGAAGTGCGCATTGTGGCGAAACAGCTGCCAGCCTCGTTGCTTCATTTGCAGGCTTTCACGGATTTGGTTGAGTTCGTCGCGAGCCTCGGCATCCGAATTGCGTAACAGTTGCAAGACCTTGCCGGCCAATTCACCGCGCCCCTTCATCGCCAACCAGCGTGGGCTTTCCGGCAGTGTCAGTACGCCGATAAATAGCACCAGCGCCGGGAAGGTGATGATGCCCAGCATCCAGCGCCAGTGTCCGCCAGCACTGAATGCGGTATCAGACAGGAAGGCGGCCAAAATTCCGATGGTAATCATCAACTGATAGAGAGAAATCATGCTGCCGCGAATGCGCTCTGGAGCGATTTCCGACAGATACAGCGGCGCAGTGAACGAGGCTATGCCCACGGCTAATCCCAGGATAAAGCGGGAAATCACCAGCACTTCTAGATTTTGGGCCACGGCGCAGCCGATCGAGCCGACGACGAACAAAACCGCACCTAACAACAAGCTTTTTTTACGGCCCAAATGGGAGGACATAGGCCCGCTGCTCAGGGCCCCCAGCGCGGCGCCGAACATCATGATGCTGACGACGATTTCCTGCTGTTGGCTCGAGAGGCTAAATTCGTTTGCCAGGAACGGCAACGCACCGGCGATCACCCCCATATCCAGGCCGAACAGCAAACCGGCTAACGCGGCAAGAAAGCAAACCTGTAGGGTTTGGCGGTTTGTTTTTGCGGGAATAGATGATTTATTCATAACAACACCTTTTAATTCAATGCGTTATATTTATTTTTATACAAGCATCGGCAACGTCGCAGTGGGCAAATAGCTATTCCACGCAATGTTGCCAGGCGGCCTGATAGGCCAGCGCGCGTTGACGTAATGCCGCCAGGCTGATGCCGGGTTGATAGAGTCCGCCTCCCAGCCCAAACCCGTTGCTGCCCGCCTGGATATAGGCGCGCATCTGCAGGGGATCCGGTTGGATCCCCCCTACCGGCAAGCAAACCAGCCTTTGGGGAAGTACGACACGCAGCGCCTTGGTTACCGCTGGGGTAATACTTTCTGCCGGGAACAGCTTCAATCCGCTGGCTCCGGCGGCAAGGGCGCAGAAGGCTTCGGAAGGGGTGGCCACGGCGGGCATGCTGATCAGATTCAAATAACGGGAATGGCCGATCACCGCGGCGTCGGTATTGGGAGAAATAATCAGTTGTCCCCCGGCTTTGGCCACCTCTTCAACCTGCTGGACGTTCAGGACGGTGCCGGCGCCGACAAAACCCCTGTCGCCGACGGTTTTCCTGATCACGCGGATAGAGTCGTACGGGGTGGGGCTATTAAGCGGTACCTCCAGAAAGCGGAAGCCGCAGTCCAGCAGAATTTCGGCGACGGGCTCAGCCTCCTCAGGCGTGATGCCACGCAAAATAGCGACCAGGGGGAGCGGCTGTTGCTGCCACTGTTGGAGGAAGATCTCTGGGCTCATTGGGCGGTTCCTTGTAGTAGGGGATACAGTTGACTTAATCCGTTGATAAAGCAGCTATCGCCATCCGTGGCGCGCAATGACAGGCCCAAGGGTTCCGCCGCCATTTGGTAGCGCGCAACCAGCGGGGGGCTGGCGACAACCCAGATGGGCTGGTGCGCGGGCAGCGCCTGAAGCTCATTACCGATCAACAAACCGGAAAGGTAGCTGTGTATATTTGCCGCGGCGATTTCACCGCTGAGGCGGCGGGTACGTGCCGAGAAAATCAGGTGGCTGAGGGGGGCACCGCTGCGTGCCGTATCGGCCCCGAGGATGAACGCCTGCGCGTCCTCCTGTTGTTCCGGCAGGGCGTTGCCCATAATGGAGTGCCGGCAGAGCAACGAGAACAGTTCGCCGGTCATAAAGGTTGAGAAGTGGCCGATTTCTCCCTGATTCAACTGAACATGCTTGCTGTGGGTTCCGGGTAAAATTGCCAGGCATTGCGCCGCTGGATGTCGTCTGGCCAAACCGAGCAGCTGCACTTCTTCTCCTCGCATCACTTCAGGCTGCTGAGCGAGCCCCAGCCCCTGAACGCCGGGAATGATCCACGCTGGGCTACCCCAGTCAGTGGTGAATTTCATGGCCCCGGCCGCCAAACTTTTCAGGCCGCACGGCTGGGTTATGTAGGCAACCTCATGCCACCCCTGTTGTGATCCCACCATGCCTGCCATGACCACCGGCAAAGCGCCATGTTCGACTAACCAGGGCTGTAATAAGGTATGCAGGGTGTCGGCAAACCGGTTTTTTTCCACGGCCAGCAACCCGCAGGGATGGCTGAGGTTACTTAGGCATTGCTCCCCACACATTAAAAAAGCGCGGAAGTTAGTGGTGCCCCAATCGATACCAATCCAGTTGTTATTCATTCAAGTAATACAAACCATTCAGTCTTGTCCTACAAGAATGCTAGAGCGAAAATTGCTCAGGATCTGTGAGGGCGATCGAAATTACAGCAAAGAGGGATTTTTAGAGGATGTGGGCGAACATTTCCGGTTGCTGCTGCCAGTGATTCTTTTTGGCCGCATTGAGCAGAATGACACGCATGCGCTGGCGTGCGGTTTCTACCTGTTTGAAGCGAATGGCCTCCAGCAATTGTTGGTGCTCTTCAACCGCATTTTTGGTCAGCCGGATATCTTCTTCCAGCGTTTGCTGGAAAGAGAGCGCCATGGCCGCGGAAAGTGCGCTGCCCAATGAATGCAAAAAAGGATTGTGGCTGGCGCCCAGCAAGGCAAGGTGAAATGCCATATCGCCCTGCTCGAAGAGTTGGCGACTGGCCTGCTGTTGCCCTTGTGACATGAGTTTGCAAGCATCTTCCAGCGCGGCCAGGTCATGACCGGTGGCGTTAACGGCCGCTAATGCCGCGATATTCGGTTCAAAGATCAGACGGGTAACCATCAATTGTTCGACCAGTTGTTGGTCGAGACTGCCTTCCGCCAACCAGCTCAGTACGTCAGGATCCAAAAAGCTCCATTGCTCGCGGGCATTGACGGTACTGCGCTTCTTGGCCTGAATGGAGACCAACCCCTTCGCCGCCAGCACCTGCAACGCGTTACGTACCGAAGTGCGTGAAACCGAATACTGCAAGGCCAATTCATTCTCCCCCGGCAGCGACAGCCCAGGCGGCAGATCGCCACTGATGATGCGGCGGGCCAAATCTTGCGTCAGGGTTTCCGATATGGTGGTTTGCGCGGTTTTCATCCGTGGTTCTCAGGTAATTAAAGCGGCAGTTGCGCCCTATACTAAGCTAAGCGGCGTGCGGGTGGTACCTGTGCCGGTTTGAATGAAGAAAACGAGCGTTTTTTCATGCAAATTTCACCGGTTCAAATTGCATGTTTATGTACAATCGTCAAGGGGCGTTGATCGGCCTGATTGTTAACCCATTGACAGCATTACTGATGAAAAGTGGGGGATATCATAATTTTCTAATTATGAAATGAATCCTCTGGCGATGATAGGGCGAGGCAGTTACCCTGAACCGATATACCCGTCATACTTGAAGCTGTATCTGTGTTGACTGCGCTCACTTACCCGAATCACTTACTGAAGTAAGCTCATTGGGATAAGCTCGCTTGCCGCCTTGATACAGCTCCAATTATTTAGGGTAATGAAATCAATCAACAAGAGAGCAAGTATGACTGATTCACCCATCCGCATTGCGATTGCGGGTTCCGGCGGCCGTATGGGCCGCCAATTGATCCAGGCGGTACATCAGGCGCAGGGCGTGGTTTTGGGGGCGGCAGTATCGCGCCCAGGTTCAAGCCTGATTGGGACCGACGCCGGTGAACTGGCGGGCATTGGTGCGCTGGGCATAACCGTCAGCGACAGCCTGGAAAAAGTGGCCGACGATTTCGATATCCTGATCGACTTCACCCGTCCGGAAAGCACCCTGGCGTACCTGGCTTTCTGCGTTGAGCACAAAAAAGCCGTGGTGATTGGCACCACCGGTTTCGATGATGCGGGTAAGGAAGCCATCCGCGCCGCAGCTGGGCAGATTGGCATCGTCTTCGCCGCCAACTTCAGCGTGGGCGTGAATCTGGTGTTAAAACTGCTGGAAAAAGCCGCGCAGGTGATGGGCGACTATACCGATATTGAGATTGTTGAAGCGCATCATCGTCATAAGGTAGACGCTCCTTCGGGGACGGCTTTGGCGATGGGCGAGGCGATTGCCGGCGCGCTGGGGCGCGATCTGAAAGAGTGCGCGGTGTATGCGCGTGAAGGTTATACCGGTGAACGCGATCCGAAGAGCATTGGCTTTGCCACTATTCGCGCTGGCGATATCGTCGGTGAGCACACCGCCATGTTCGCCGACATCGGTGAGCGGGTAGAAATCACCCATAAGGCCTCCAGCCGCATGACTTTTGCCAGTGGTGCGGTTAAGGCTGCAGCATGGCTTGAAGGTCATGATAAAGGCCTGTTTGATATGCGTGATGTGCTCGGTTTAGACCAGTTATAATTGATTTGTATGCCATCGTGATGTGGCTGTATTAATCATAATTCTATGATTAACGGACAATAATTTTATTGTCCTTTTTTTTAACATGATAAATATGTGTTTGATGTTGTTTTTATTGGTTAATTGCTATTTTTGGTGGTTAACTTTTAATTTATGATGCTTTTTCCCCTTCCAACGTATCTCTTGCCTGGAAAAGTGCCCTGGGAATTGTGATTTTCTGTCTTTAGAGCTCGCAACCGTTTACTCACCCGAGTTTAGACGTGTTTTTATGGCTACTGACCCCATTAAACGCCGAGAAGTGCAAAAATAAGAGAAAAAATGGCGCTTTGGGTAGACAAGCGGAGCACTCATCATTAAAATGCGCCCAATTTGCCAAAAATTGACCTTGAGGGCGGTTTTTGCATTGATTTAGATCGTGATATCTGAATTAATATGCAAATATTGTGATTGATTATTCCTTGGAGGGTGTTTTGATTAAGTCAGCGCTATTGGTTCTCGAAGACGGAACCCAATTCCACGGTCGGGCCATCGGGGCAGAGGGTACGGCAGTGGGGGAAGTGGTCTTCAATACGTCGATGACCGGTTATCAAGAAATCCTCACTGATCCTTCCTACTCCCGCCAGATCGTTACTCTTACTTATCCTCATATCGGCAATGTCGGCACCAATACTTCCGACGAAGAATCCTCCGCTGTACACGCCCAAGGCCTCGTCATTCGCGACCTCCCACTGATTGCCAGCAACTATCGCAACGAAGAAGGCCTGTCTGACTACCTGAAGCGTCACAACATCGTGGCGATTGCCGATATCGATACCCGCAAGCTGACCCGCCTGCTGCGCGAGAAAGGGGCACAGAACGGTTGCATCATCGCCGCCGACACGCCGGATGCCGCCTTGGCGTTAGCGAAGGCCAAAGCCTTCCCGGGCCTGAAAGGCATGGATCTGGCGAAAGAAGTTACCACCCAGGAAGCCTACAGCTGGCAGCAGGGCAGTTGGACGCTTGAAGGCGACCTGCCGGAAGCCAAACCGGCCTCTGAGCTGCCGTTCCACGTGGTGGCCTATGACTACGGCGCCAAGCGCAACATTCTGCGTATGCTGGTGGATCGCGGCTGCCGCCTGACGGTGGTGCCGGCACAGACCCCGGCGGATGAAGTCTTGAAGATGGATCCGGACGGTATTTTCCTGTCCAACGGCCCGGGTGACCCGGAGCCATGCGATTACGCCATCGCCGCCATCAAGCAGTTCCTGACAACCGATATCCCGGTGTTTGGCATCTGCCTCGGCCATCAGTTGCTGGCTCTGGCCAGCGGTGCAAAAACCGTGAAGATGAAGCTTGGCCACCACGGCGGCAACCACCCGGTAAAAGATCTGGATAACGACTGCGTCATGATCACCGCGCAGAACCATGGTTTTGCGGTAGACGAAAACAACCTGCCGGCCGAACTGCGCGTCACGCACAAATCCTTGTTTGACCACACGGTGCAGGGCATTCACCGCACCGATAAAGCAGCGTTCAGCTTCCAGGGCCACCCTGAAGCCAGCCCGGGCCCACACGACGCCGCGCCGCTGTTCGATCACTTTATCGAACTGATTGAGACTTACCGTTCTAACGCCAAATAATCAGGAGCAGTAAAAAATGCCAAAACGTACAGACATAAAAAGCATCCTGATCCTCGGCGCTGGCCCGATTGTTATCGGCCAGGCGTGTGAGTTCGACTACTCGGGTGCCCAGGCGTGTAAAGCGCTGCGCGAAGAGGGTTACCGCGTTATTCTGGTCAACTCCAACCCGGCCACCATCATGACCGACCCGGAAATGGCGGATGCGACCTACATCGAGCCTATCCACTGGGAAGTGGTGCGTAAAATCATCGAAAAAGAGCGTCCGGATGCCGTGCTGCCGACCATGGGCGGCCAGACCGCACTGAACTGCGCGCTGGAGCTGGAACGTCAGGGCGTGCTGGCCGAGTTCGGCGTGACCATGATTGGCGCTACCGCTGACGCGATCGACAAAGCAGAAGACCGTCGTCGCTTCGACGTGGCGATGAAAAAAATCGGCCTGGACACCGCGCGCTCCGGTATTGCGCACAATATGGAAGAAGCGCTGGCGGTGGCCGCTGACGTCGGCTTCCCGTGCATTATCCGTCCTTCCTTTACCATGGGTGGCACCGGTGGCGGCATCGCCTACAACCGCGAAGAGTTCGAAGAGATCTGCGAGCGTGGTCTGGACCTGTCTCCAACCAAAGAGCTGTTGATTGACGAGTCGCTGATCGGCTGGAAAGAGTACGAGATGGAGGTGGTGCGCGATAAGAACGATAACTGCATCATCGTCTGTTCGATCGAAAACTTCGATGCCATGGGTATCCATACCGGCGACTCCATCACCGTAGCACCGGCGCAAACCCTGACCGACAAAGAATACCAAATCATGCGTAACGCCTCGATGGCGGTACTGCGTGAAATCGGCGTGGAAACCGGTGGTTCCAACGTGCAGTTCTCGGTTAACCCGAAAACCGGCCGTTTGATCGTCATCGAAATGAACCCGCGCGTATCCCGCTCTTCGGCGCTGGCATCTAAAGCCACTGGCTTCCCGATTGCCAAAATCGCCGCCAAACTGGCGGTGGGTTACACCCTCGATGAGCTGATGAACGACATCACAGGTGGCCGTACGCCGGCGTCGTTTGAACCGTCCATCGACTACGTCGTGACCAAGATCCCTCGTTTCAACTTCGAGAAATTTGCCGGTGCCAATGACCGTCTGACTACCCAGATGAAATCCGTCGGCGAAGTGATGGCGATTGGCCGTACCCAGCAAGAGTCACTGCAGAAAGCATTGCGCGGGCTGGAAGTGGGCGCCACCGGTTTTGACCCTAAAGTGAGCCTGGATGACCCGGAAGCACTGACCAAAATCCGTCGTGAGCTGAAAGACGCCGGTTCTGACCGCATCTGGTACATCGCTGACGCCTTCCGCGCCGGCCTGTCCGTTGACGGCGTCTTCAACCTGACTAACGTAGACCGCTGGTTCCTGGTGCAGATTGAAGAGCTGGTGCGTCTGGAAGAGCAGGTTGCCGGTACCGGCATCAACGGCCTGACGAAAGAGTTCCTGCGCACCCTGAAGCGCAAAGGCTTCGCCGATGCGCGTCTGGCCATCTTGGCCGGCGTCGCCGAAAGCGAAATCCGCAAGCTGCGTCATGGCTATGGCCTGCACCCGGTTTACAAGCGCGTGGATACCTGCGCGGCGGAATTCGCCACCGACACCGCTTACATGTACTCCACCTATGAAGAAGAGTGCGAGTCCAACCCGACCAACGACCGTCCGAAAGTGATGGTGCTGGGCGGCGGGCCAAACCGTATCGGCCAGGGTATCGAATTCGACTACTGCTGCGTGCACGCCTCGCTGGCACTGCGCGAAGACGGTTACGAGACCATCATGGTCAACTGTAACCCAGAAACCGTGTCTACTGACTACGACACCTCTGACCGTCTGTACTTCGAGCCGGTAACGTTGGAAGACGTGCTGGAAATCGTGCGCATCGAGAAGCCGAAAGGCGTTATCGTGCAATACGGTGGCCAGACGCCGCTGAAATTGGCGCGCGAGCTGGAAGCCGCAGGCGTACCTATTATCGGCACCAGCCCGGACGCGATTGACCGCGCCGAGGACCGTGAGCGTTTCCAGCAGGCGGTACACCGTCTGGGCCTGAAACAGCCGGCCAACGCCACCGTGGCAACCATTGAGCAGGCGGTAGAGAAAGCGGCCGGGATCGGTTACCCGCTGGTGGTACGTCCTTCTTATGTGTTGGGCGGTCGGGCGATGGAAATCGTTTACGACGAAATCGACCTGCGCCGTTACTTCCAAAACGCAGTCAGCGTCTCCAACGACGCCCCGGTGCTGCTGGACCGCTTCCTGGATGACGCGGTAGAAGTCGATGTCGACGCCATCTGCGACGGCGAACGAGTGCTGATCGGTGGCATCATGGAACACATCGAACAGGCGGGCGTGCACTCCGGTGACTCGGCTTGTTCACTGCCGGCCTACACCCTGAGCAAGGAAATTCAGGATGTGATGCGCCAGCAGGTTGAGAAACTGGCGTTTGAGCTGCAGGTGCGCGGTTTGATGAACGTGCAGTTCGCCGTGAAAAACAATGAAGTTTACCTGATTGAAGTCAACCCACGCGCCGCGCGTACCGTGCCGTTTGTCTCCAAGGCTACCGGCGTGCCGTTGGCCAAAGTGGCTGCGCGCGTGATGGCAGGCAAAACCCTGGCTGAGCAGGGCGTGACGGAAGAAGTCATCCCGCCTTACTACTCGGTAAAAGAAGTGGTGTTGCCGTTCAACAAGTTCCCAGGCGTCGACCCGATTTTAGGGCCGGAAATGCGCTCTACCGGGGAAGTGATGGGCGTGGGTCGTACCTTCGCCGAGGCCTTCTCCAAGGCGATGCTCGGCAGCCAGTCAGGCATGAAAAAACAGGGCCGTGCGCTGCTGTCGGTGCGTGAAGGCGATAAAGCCCGGGTAGTAGATCTGGCGGCAAGCCTGCTGAAACAGGGCTTCGAGCTGGATGCCACTCACGGTACCGCCGTGGTGCTGGGCGAAGCGGGGATTAACCCACGCCTGGTCAACAAGGTGCATGAAGGCCGTCCGCACATTCAGGACCGTATCAAGAATGGCGAATACACCTACATCGTCAACACCACCGCCGGTCGCCAGGCGATTGAGGACTCCAAACTGATCCGTCGTAGCGCATTGCAGTACAAGGTGCATTACGATACGACCCTGAACGGCGGCTTTGCCACCGCGATGGCGCTAAAAGCGGATCCGACCGAACAGGTGACATCGGTGCAGGAGTTGCACGCGCGTATCACCAAGTAATTCGATGATGCCGTAAGAGCCAGGGCGCTGCAGTTCATTGCAGCGCCCTTATTTTTTTAACTTGTTCAGTGAATTTGTTGTCGTGAATTAGAAATTTCCGCTATCAATCATTCAGCAAACTGTCACTCTGTGTGATTGGTATATGCTTGATGTATTGGCATGGAACGAAGGAACGACGACAACAATGATTCTGATTATTTACGCCCATCCCTATCCCCGGCATTCGCATGCCAATCACCGCCTGCTGCAGGCCGTGAAGGATATTCCCGAGGTGGAGGTACGCTCGCTGTATGAGCTGTATCCCGACTTCAACATCGATATCAATGCCGAACAGCGGGCACTGGAGCGCGCCGATCTGGTAGTGCTGCAACATCCGATGCAATGGTACAGCCAACCGCCGCTGCTGAAATTGTGGATCGATAAGGTGCTGGAGCACGGCTGGGCCTATGGTCATGAAGGCAATGCCCTGGTGGGCAAAGATGTGCTGTGGGCAGTGACCAGCGGTGGCGATGAACACCATTTCGAGCTGGGCGATTACCCGAACTTCGCGGCTCTCGGGCAGCCGCTGCAAGCGACGGCGCTGTACTGCGGTATGCATTGGCAACCGTATTTTGCCGTGCATAACACCTTTACCTGCAATGAACCGGCGCTGATTGCGGCAGGGGAAGCCTACCGTCAACGGCTGGTAGCCTATCTGATGGAACACGGTGAACCCGCCGAGCAGGGAGTTGAGCATGGATAATCACCAGATGATGATTGAGGGGCTGATCTATTTGGGATCGGCCGCGTTGTTTGTGCCGATTGCGGTGCGGCTCGGGCTGGGCTCGGTGTTGGGCTACCTGATTGCCGGCTGCATTATTGGCCCCTGGGGGCTGAAGCTGGTCTCCGATGCCGAATCGATCCTCACCTTTGCCGAAATCGGCGTGGTGCTGATGCTGTTTATCATCGGCCTGGAGTTGGATCCGAAACGGCTGTGGACGCTGCGCGCCTCGGTATTTGGCGGTGGCATTATTCAGATGGCAGCATGCGGATTGGCGCTGAGCGCCTTTTGCTACTTCCTCGGATTGAACTGGAAGGTGGCGCTGCTGATTGGCCTGACGCTGGCGTTGTCATCCACCGCCATCGCCATGCAGGCCATGAGCGAACGTAACCTGACGCCGTCGCCGATTGGTCGTAGTGCGTTTGCGGCACTGCTGTTCCAGGATATCGCGGCGATCCCCCTGGTGGCGATGATCCCACTGCTGGCCAGCAGCGGTGCCACGACTACGTTAGCGGCGTTTTCCCTGTCAGCGGCCAAAGTAGTGGGTGCGCTGGCAATAGTGGTACTGCTGGGGCGCTATGTGACCCGGCCGCTGCTGCATTTTGTCGCGCGATCGGGCATGCGTGAGGTTTTCAGCGCCGTGGCGCTGTTCCTGGTGTTCGGCTTTGGCATTCTGCTGGAAATGGCCGGGCTGTCGATGGCGATGGGCGCCTTCCTCGCCGGGGTGCTGCTGGCGAGCTCTGAATACCGCCATGCGCTGGAAAGCGATATTCAGCCGTTCAAGGGGCTGCTGCTCGGGCTATTCTTTATCGGCGTTGGCATGTCGATCGACTTCGGTACCTTGTTCCATCACCCGCTGCTGATCGCCTCACTGCTGCTGGGCTTTATGCTGATCAAGGCGGCGCTGCTGTGGCTGATTGGCCCCTGGCTTGGGGTGCCGAAGCGTCAACGCGGCATGTTCGCGATCCTGCTGGGTCAGGGCAGTGAGTTTGCCTTCGTGATCTTCGGCGCCGCTCAACTGGCCGGAGTATTGCCGCCAGATTGGGCCAAATCATTGACGCTGGCGGTTGCCCTGTCGATGGCGGCGACGCCGCTGCTGCTGGTAGTGGCAACACGGCTCGAGAAAAATACGCCGAAAGACGAACGCCCGGCGGATGTGATTGATGAAGAGAATGCCAGCGTGATCATCGCCGGGTTTGGTCGTTTCGGTCAGATAGCCGGCCGTTTACTGCTGGCCAATGGCGTACATACCGTGGTGTTGGATCACGATCCTGACCATATTGAAACGCTGCGCAAGTTCGATACCAAGGTGTTTTATGGTGATGCCACCCGCGCCGATCTGCTGGAGGCCGCCGGTGCCGAGCACGCCAAGGTGTTGATCAACGCCATCGACGACGTGGAGGCTAACCTGCAACTGACCGAGTTGGCCAAACGGCACTTCCCGCACCTGAAAGTGGTAGCGCGCGCGCGTGATGTCGATCACTGGTATCAGCTGCGTCAGTTAGGTGTGGAAAAGCCGGAGCGGGAAACCTTTGAAAGTTCGCTACGCATTGGTCGTGAGACGCTGGAGTTGCTGGGGCTGGACGCCTACGAGGCGCGGGAAAAAGCGGATACGTTCCGCCGCTATAACCTGAAAATGCTGGAAGACACGCTGGATAATTATCAGGATACCGAATTCCGCGTTGCCAGCCTGCAGCGGGCGAAAGAAATGCTCAGCGCGGCCATCGAACAGGATCAGGACCGGTTGGCGCGAGTTCCGCAGAGTGGTTGGCGTGGCAGTATTGATGGCAAAGCGCCGGAAGATGAAGTGGTGGAAGCCAAGGGATAAGCCTAATGGGCGCAGCCGTCGGGCTGCGCCCACGATGGCCGAATTAACTCAGCGCCACCTTGATACCCAGAGCAATCAGCATCCCGCCCAGCAGCTTATCCACCACCTTTTGCGTTTTCTCCAGGCCACGACGCACCGGTCCGCTTTGGATCAGGAACACCAGAACTGGCCACCAGAGAGCAGACAGGCCAAGGATAATTCCCGCATACCACAGCTTTTCGCCCAACCCTGAGTCGATTTGCAGCACCTGGGTGAATACCGCCAGGAAGAACAGCGTAGCTTTTGGGTTGAGCAAATTGCACAGATAGCCCTGTACAAAGGCGCTTTTCAGGCTTGTTTGCTGCGGCGGCAGGTTACTGACGTTCATCTTGCTGCCGCTGCGCGACAGCAGTGCCTGAATGCCGACCCAAATCAGGTAGACCGCACCGGCGTATTTCAGCACGTTGAACAGCCATGGCGTGGTGGTGATCACGACCGCCAGCCCGGCGACGCAGTAAGACATGTGAGTGGCGACGCCGCAGATCACGCCGAAAGCCGTCATCATCGCGGCCAGACGCGGGTAGCGGGCGGCGTTCTTGATCACCAGGAAAAAGTCCGGGCCGGGTGACAGCATGCCCAAGGTGGCGATACCAGCAACGAACAGCGAAGTTTCAAGCATGATTTGACTCTCTGCACAAAAGGCGTAATGGAGGCGATAATAACGCCACGTCCCCTGATACGCATCAACCAAATGAGGTAATGTTTGGCAATATGATGAATATTCACTCAGGGATCTCGACGGGGCCTCATGTATCAGACAACCCATATAGACCAGCCGGAAGCGCAGCGACAGCAGCGTGAAATTACCCGCCTGTGCATTCAGTGCGCTTTACTGTTGCTGCAGCACGGTGCCGAGAGCACGGTGGTGGAGCAGTTATCGACCCGATTGGGGATAGCGCTGGGGATGGACAGCGTTGAAAGTTCGATCTCGGCCAATGCGGTGGTGCTGACCACCATCAGCCACGGTGAGTGTCTGACCACCACGCGCAAGAACGTCGATCGCGGCATCAATATGCAGATGGTGACGGAGGTGCAGCACATCGTTATTTTGGCAGAGCATCGGCTGGCGGATGTGTATGACGTTGCCCGGCGCTTCGACAAGATCCGCCCTTTGCGTTATCCACGCTGGCTGGTGGTATTGATGGTGGCGCTGTCATGCGGTTGTTTCAGCGTGCTGAACGGCGGCGATCAAAAGGCCTTTGCCGTCACCTTTATTGCCAGCGGCCTGGCTATGTCGGTGCGTCAGGTGCTGACCGCACGCCACATGAATCCCTTGATTAACTTTTGCCTGACGGCCTTTGTCGCGACCTCGGTTTCCGGGCTGTTGCTGCGGCTGCCGCTGTTTAACGAAACCTCCACCGTGGCGATGGCCGCCAGCGTATTGCTGCTGGTGCCCGGTTTCCCGCTGATTAACGCGGTGGCCGACATGTTCAAGGGCCACGTCAATACCGGTTTGGCGCGCTGGGCGATGGCCAGTCTGCTGACGCTGGCTACCTGTATCGGCGTGGTGATGGCGATGTCGCTGTGGGATCTGCGGGGGTGGTCATGAGTCTGCTCTGGGCCTTATTGCAGGATATGCTGCTGGCGGCGGTGCCGGCGTTGGGTTTCGCCATGGTGTTCAACGTGCCGCTGCGCGCACTGCGCTATTGTGCGCTGTTGGGGGCGATTGGCCACGGCTCCCGCATGCTGATGATGCATGTGGGGATGAATATTGAATGGTCATCGCTGCTGGCGGCGATCCTGATTGGCATCATCGGTATTTATTGGTCGCGCTGGCTGTTGGCGCATCCGAAGGTGTTTACCGTGGCGGCAGTGATCCCGATGTTCCCCGGTATCTCGGCCTATACCGCGATGATCAGCGTGGTGGAGATTTCGCATCTGGGTTACAGCGAGGCGCTGATGGCCACCATGATGACCAACTTCCTCAAAGCCTGCTTTATCGTGGGGGCATTATCGATTGGGCTGTCATTACCTGGGCTGTGGTTATACCGCAAACGTCCCGGCGTTTAAGGATCATGGGCCAAAAATTGTTGGGCATTAGATATACTGATAAGAGCTATCTTATATATTCATATTGCTTGATTAGCCTATCGACGACCGTTGGGGCTTTACGTATAGTGTGAGCAATTTTGCTGCCTACACAGGGTTTAACAATGATTATCAGCCTGATCGCTGCCTTGGCGGCGGATCGCGTTATTGGCATGGAAAACGCCATGCCTTGGCACCTGCCGGCGGACCTCGCGTGGTTTAAACGTAACACGCTGAATAAACCGGTTATTATGGGCCGTAAAACTTTCGAGTCTATTGGTCGTCCGTTACCGGGCCGCCATAACATCGTGTTGAGCAGCCGTCCTGGCACCGACGCCGGGGTGACCTGGGCGACTTCGCTGGACGAAGCGCTGGCCGCAGCCGGTGATGTGGAAGAAGTGATGGTGATGGGCGGCGGGCGTATTTACACCCAGTTCCTGGCACGCGCTAACCGTATGTACCTGACGCATATCGATGCCGAAGTCGGCGGTGACACCCATTTCCCAGACTATGAGCCGGACGAATGGGAAACCTCGTTCAGCGAGTTCCACGATGCCGACGAGTTGAATTCTCACAGCTATTGTTTCGAGATCCTGGAACGCCGTTAATGGCCGGCGATTAACCGTATCCTTCTGAGGGCGCAAGTGATTGCGCCCTTTGTCTTTTTACCACCCACCTCTCCCTGACTTTTCGTTGTAACATTTTCGTCACACTTCCTGATTAGTATGAAGCCCAACTCTGAGCGCCCCGGCAACTCTGGTGAATCTCGATCGCGGCGCCATATTAAAAAGGAAATAAACCTATGACGACCAAAATTGAGCAATTAGATGCCGATCGCCTGACCGATCCCACTCGCCGTAAACTGTTGCTGGGCAGCGCCGGTGCCGTTGGCCTGGCCGGTTTCCTCGGCGGCGGTATTTGGACGGTTTCCGCTCAGGCTCTGGCGGAAGATTTGCCACCGAACAAGCTGCTGGGCTTTAAAGGGATTGCCGCTTCCACCGCTGATGAGGTGGCGATTGCGCCAGGGTATCGCGCCGAGGTGCTGATCTCCTGGGGTGAGCCGCTGGTTGAGGGAGCTGCCGCTTTCGACCCACAGGGCAACAACAGCGCTGCCGATCAGGAAAAGCAATTCGGCGATAATAATGACGGTATGAGCTTCTTCCCGATTGATGACAATCACGGCGTGATGGCCATCAACAACGAATACGTCAACGAGCAATACCTGTTTGCTCATGGCGGCACCAAAGCCACTAGTCTTGAAGACGTGCGCAAGTCACAGGCTGCCCATGGCGTTTCTATCGTGGCGGTACGCCGTGTGGGTGATAGCCAACGTTGGGAGGTCGAGCGCCCATCGCGTTATAACCGCCGGATCACCGCCAACACCGAGATGCAATTCAGCGGCCCGGCTGCCGGGCACGCGCTGCTGCAAACGGCGGCGGATCCTGGCGGCCGCAAGGTATTGGGTACCTTCGGTAACTGCGCCAACGGGAAAACCCCTTGGGGCACTTACCTGACCTGCGAAGAGAATTTCGATACCTATTTCGGCACTCATCAGGCTGACTACAAGACCACGGCGGACCAAAAGCGCTATACGTTGAAAGTCAGCGAACCTGAACGTAACTGGCCGGATTACGATGAACGCTTTGACGTGGCGAAGAACCCTAATGAATTCAATCGTCATGGCTGGATCGTCGAAATCGACCCGATGAACCCTGGCTCAACGCCAATCAAACATACCGCGCTGGGCCGCTTCAAACATGAAAATGCGGCGGTGACCGTCGCCAAGGATGGTCGCCTAGTGGTCTACATGGGTGACGATGAGCGTGGTGAGCACATCTATAAATACGTATCCAAAGGCGTGGTTGACGTGGCTAACCCGGCCAACAACCGCAGCCTGCTGGACGAAGGCACTTTATATGTGGCGCAGTTTGACGGGGACGCCAACGGCACACCGCTGAAAGGTACCGGGCGCTGGATAGCGCTGGAGTTCGGTAAAAATGGCCTGACGCCGGAAAATGGTTTCCGCGATGAGGCGGAAGTGTTGATCTTCGCCCGCAAGGCTGCGGCGCAGGTGGGGGCTACCAAAATGGACCGGCCGGAATGGATCGCCGTCAATCCACATGATGGGCGCGCCTACTGCACGCTGACCAACAACAGCAAACGTGGTGAAGAAGGCATGCCGTTGAATGCCGCTAACCCGCGACCGAACAATGTCTACGGCCAAATTATCCGTTGGGATGAAGGCGGTGATGCCACTGCTGCGTCATTCAACTGGGATATTTACGCGCTGTGCGGTAACCCGATTGCCCATCCGGAAGGCGTGAATCGCGGCACACCAAATATCACGGCCGACAATACTTTCAACAGTCCGGACGGACTGGGCTTTGATAAGACCGGTCGCCTGTGGATCCTCACCGACGGCAAATACAGCAACAAGGGCGACTATGCCGGACAGGGCAACAACCAAATGCTGGTGGGCGATCCGCAAAGTGGCGAAATCCGCCGCTTTATGGTTGGGCCAAAGTCATGCGAACTGACCGGCATTACCTTTACCCCCGATTACAAGACGATGTTCGTCAACGTACAGCACCCGGGTGAAGAAGGTGATTCTCATTTCCCGAACAATAGCCCGCGTCCGCGCTCATCGGTGTTGATGATTACGCGTGAAGACGGTGGAGTGATTGGGGCTTAAGAAGAAAACAGCGGGGCGGCATTGACCGCCCCGACGGGATTATGACGCGGCCTGCTGGTGTACGCTGTCGGACAGATCGCTGCGATGGGCCGGTTGGGTAAAGTACTGCCGGTCTTCCCAACGCAACATGGTCAAATCGCCCCCCCAGCAACAGCCGGTATCCAGGCCAATAATGCCTTCCGGCGTGCCTTTGCCTTCCAGTGATGCCCAGTGACCGAAAACAATGGTGTAATCGGCGTCGACCAATCGTGGCAAATCAAACCAGGGTTTCAGCGGAGCAGGCGCAGTGCCTGGCGCATCTTTGCAGATCATATCGAGTTGGCCGTTCGGGAAGCAGTAGCGCATGCGCGTCAGGGCATTGGTGCTGAAACGCAAGCGCGCCAGCCCGCTCAGTTCCGGGCTCCAGTTGTTCGGCATGTCACCGTACATGGCGTCGAGGAACAGCGGATAGCTGTCGCTGCTCAGTACGGCTTCCACTTCACGGGCACAGGTTTGCGCAGTTTCAATGTCCCACTGCGGCGTGATGCCGGCGTGCGCCATCACCAGCTTGAGTTGCTCATCGACCTGCAGCACCGGTTGGCGGCGCAGCCAGTTGATCAGCTCATCGGCGTCTGGCGCTTCCAGCAACGACGTAATGCGATCTTTGGGTTTATTGCGGCTGATGCCGGCATAAACGGCCAGCAGATGCAGATCGTGATTGCCCAGCACCATGCGTACTGCCGGTCCGAGTGAGCGCACGTAGCGCAGCACGTCTAGTGAACCGGGGCCACGCGCGACCAGATCGCCGGTCAGCCACAGCTGGTCATGTTGGGGATCGAAGGCAACCTGGGCCAATAGCGACTTGAGTTCATCAAAACAGCCATGAACGTCGCCGATAAGATATGTCGACATAATCAGTGAATCAGCGTTGGAATGGCTAAGCGGAACACGGGAATAGCGGTCTGGAACGGCTGACCCTGATGATCAACCATTTCGTAATGGCCTTCCATGGTACCCAGTGGCGTTTCAAGAATGGCGCCGCTGGTGTATTGGAATTCGCCCCCGGGCGGAATGAGCGGCTGCTCGCCGACCACGCCTTCGCCCTGAACTTCGGTTTGACGGCCATTGCTGTTGGTGATCAACCAGTAACGGCCGAGCAGCTGCACGTTGAAACGCCCCAAATTGCGAATGGTGATGGTATAAGCGAAGACGTAACGTTCTTCCTCAGGTATCGACTGTGATTCCACATAGACACTTTGTACCTGAATACATACGCGAGGCGAATCAATCATGATCACTACTCCTTATTGCTGCGGCGCGGGATTGGCTGAAAGCCAGTTAGCCAGCTTACAGTATTGCGCCACAGAAATATTTTCTGCTCTAAGTACCGGATCGATACCCAATTCCGTCAGTTGCTCCGGAGTGAACAAATCCCCCAGGCTATTGCGGACAGTTTTCCGGCGCTGGTTGAACGCCTGAGTCGTGATGCGGCTCAGCATGCGCACGTCACCCACCGGATTTGGATTCACCTTGTGCGGTACCAGACGTACCACTGCGGAATCCACTTTCGGCGCCGGAGTGAACGAAGTTGGTGGCACTTCCAGCACCGGAATAACGTTGCAGTAGTACTGCGCCATCACGGTTAAACGCCCGTAGGCTTTGCTGTTAGGGCCGGCAACCAGGCGGTTGACCACCTCTTTTTGCAACATAAAGTGCATGTCGCGAATGGCCTGAGTATAGCTGAAAAGGTGGAACATCAGCGGCGTCGAGATGTTGTACGGCAGGTTACCAAATACGCGCAGCGGTTGGCCAGCCTGCTCGGCCATTTCGGCGAAGTTCACCGTCATGGCATCTTGCTGGTGAATGGTCAGCTTGTCTTTCAACTGCGGGTGGTTTGCCAGACGGGCCGCCAGATCGCGGTCCAGCTCAATCACCGTCATGCGGTCCATGCGCGCGCCGACCGGCTCGGTCAGTGCGCCCAGGCCGGGACCGATTTCAACGACCGCTTCACCCGGCATTGGATGAATGGCGGAAACAATGCTATCGATGACAAACTGATCGGTTAAAAAGTTCTGTCCAAAGCGTTTGCGGGCAAAGTGCCCTTGGTGGACTTTATTATTCATTACAATTAATTATCATTTTAATGGCGAGATTCAAGGCCGTTTTGAAACTGCCCGCATCGGCGGTGCCGGTGCCGGCCAGTTCCAGAGCGGTACCGTGGTCGACCGAGGTACGGATAAAAGGCAAACCGAGGGTAATGTTTACCGCCCGGCCGAACCCTTGGTATTTTAGCACCGGCAGGCCCTGATCGTGATACATCGCCAGCACCGCATCCGCATGTTGCAGATACTTGGGCTGGAACAGGGTGTCCGCCGGCAGCGGGCCGATCAGATGAATACCTTCAGTCCGCAGCGCGTCTAGCGCCGGGATGATGGTATCTATCTCTTCGCGTCCCATATGGCCGCCTTCTCCCGCATGCGGGTTCAGTCCGCAGACATATATCTGCGGCTGGGCGATGCCAAATTTGGTTTTCAGATCGTTGTCGAGAATGCGGATGACTTCGAACAGGCTTTGGCGAGTGATGGCACCGGGCACTGCCAGCAAAGGCAGGTGGGTGGTTGCCAGCGCTACGCGCAGCTCTTCGGTCGCCAGCATCATTACCACGCGGTCGCAACCGCTGCGATCGGCAAAAAATTCGGTATGGCCGATAAAGGGCACACCGGCGTCGTTGATCACGCCCTTGTTGACCGGGCCGGTGATCAGCGCAGCAAACTCGCCGTTCAGGCAACCGTCGCAGGCACGCGCCAGCGTTTCCACCACGTAAGCGCTGTTACCGACATTCAGCTCACCAGCCACTACTGGATGAGCAGTCGCAACCGGCAATACCGTCAACGTACCCGCACGCTGTGGTTGAGCAGGGAGCTGTGGCTGATAGGTGCGCAGCTGTAGCGGCAGGTTCAACTGTCGGGCGCGTTCAAGCAACAAGGCCGGATCCGCGCACACCACCAGTTCAACAGGCCAATCCTGTTGCGCCAGCGCTGCCACTAAATCCGGCCCAACCCCGGCAGGCTCGCCGGGGGTGATTACGATACGATTATTGTTGTGCATTACCGTCAAGGATCTTCACGTAAGCCTGAGCACGTTGTTCCTGCATCCAGGTCTGCGCTTCTTCAGCAAACTTGCGGTTGAACAGCATGCGGTAAGCGCGATCTTTTTGCGCCGCATCGGTTTTGTCCACCTGACGCGTATCCAGCAGCTGGATCAGGTGCCAGCCGAAGGAAGAGTGTACCGGTTGGCTGACCTCGCCTTTGCTCAGCTTCATCAACGCGTCGCGGAAGGCCGGATCGTAGATGTCTGGAGAAGCCCAGCCCAGATCGCCGCCCTGCAGTGCAGAACCCGGATCCTGAGAAAGCTGTTTGGCTTCGTCAGCAAACTTGGCGCGACCGCTCTTGATAGCTTCGGCTACCGCCTGCAGCTTGGCACGTGCCTGATCGTCGGTCAGCACCACGGAAGGTTTCAGCAGAATGTGACGAGCATGAACCTCGGTGACAGATACCGACTGGTTGGCGCCACGGATATCATTCACTTTCAGGATGTGGAAGCCGACACCGGAACGGATTGGCCCAACCACGTCGCCTTTTTTGGCATTAACCAGTCTTTCGGCGAACAGGGTAGGGATCTCCTGCAGCTTGCCCCAGCCCATGTTGCCGCCTTTCAGCGCCTGGGAATCGGCAGAGTAGGAGATGGCCAGCTTGCCGAAGTCTGCGCCGCCGTTGATTTCACCCATCAGCTGTTTAGCCAGGGCTTCAGCATCGTCAACCTGCGCCTGTGTCGGGTTCTCCGGCAGCGGGATCAGGATGTGGCTGATGTTCATTTCGGTATCGCTGCCGTTCTGAGCGCCAACCTGAGTCGCCAGTGAGTCCACTTCCTGAGGCAGGATGGTGACGCGGCGGCGAACTTCGTTGTTACGCACTTCGCTGATCAGCATTTCTTTGCGGATCTGCGAACGGTAAGTGTTGTAGTTCAGACCTTCATACGCCAGACGGCTGCGCATCTGATCGATGCTCATTTTGTTCTGTGCGGCGATGTTGCCGATGGCTTTGTCCAGATCGGCATCGGAGACGTTAATCCCCATTTTCTTGGCCATCTGCAGTTGGATGTTATCCATAATCAGACGTTCAAGGATCTGGTGACGCAGGGTCTTGTCATCCGGCAATTGCTGACCGGCCTGCTGCGCATTGAGCTTCACCGACTGCAACAGGGTGTTTACGTCGCTCTCAAGTACCACGCCGTTATCCACGACGGCGGCGACTTTATCCACTTCTTGGGGTGCTGCGAACGCGGTATTGGCACAAACCACCAATCCGAGAATAAGCGTTCTCCAGTTCTTCATACTTTTCCCATTCTGTAATCCGCAAATGCGGGTGAAAGTTCTCGTTTTCAAAGTGTTACAAAGTATCAAAATGCACGCTGGTAAGGCAGTATGCCGGAACGCAACATTTCCGCGGAGCCCAGACTGTGATCGCTGCTCAGGCCACGCAGTTCGATGTTGAATGAAACTTTGTTGTCATAAACGCTGGTATTGTTGCTGTTGTTCCAGTCGGTGATCTTGCGCTCGTAGCCCAAGGTCACTGCCCAGCAGCAGGTGTTGTACTTCAGACCGAGCAACTGATCGGCGGACTGTTGGGCACGGGTGTCGTAGTAATAAGCCCCCACGACGGCCCAGCGATCGGCGATTGGCCAACTGCCGGTGACGCCCACCTGCGAAATACCGTCCTGATAAGCCGGCACCTGTCTGGTGTTCAGTGCCGTCTCAATATACTCCGGCGTAGCGTAACGGTAGTTCAACTGCAATACGCGTTCGGAATCCTGACGGTATTCCACCACGGCGTTACCCAACGAGACGCTATTGAGACGCGTATCATACTGCAGGCCGCCACGCAGGCCCCAACGATCGTCAATCTTCCAATAGGTGTCGCCGGCCCAGGCCAGGCTACCGGTGTCGTCATTGTTGTCGTAATTCGTCGTTTTGTCGCCGGTACGGGAACGGCTGAAGTAGTAGATTTGACCCACGGAAACGTTAAAACGTTCAACCAGCGCATCATCATAAATACGCGAGGTCAAACCGGTCGATACGCGGTTCTGTGAGGCAATGCGATCCAGGCCGCTGTAGGTGCGGTCGCGGAACAAACCGGAGTAGTCGGTTTGCAGCAGCGTGGTGTCGTAGGTGTAGATGTTACTTTGGTCGCGATAGGGTACATACAGGTACTGTACGCGTGGCTCGAGGGTCTGGGTATAGCCTTCGGACCAGTTCATTGGGCGATCGAACACCATCTTGCCGTCGACCTTGAACTGCGGCAACACGCGGTTGACCGAATCTTCGAGATCGGGGGCGTCGCTGCCGGTACGGTTCTTGTAGTTGTTGGCGAAACCGTCAGGAATATCCTGCTGGTAATGGGTCGCCAGCAGCTTGGCTTCGGTATTGATACTGCCCCAACCGTTGGTCAACGGCAGGCTCAGCGTCGGTTCCATATGCAGACGGGTGGCGTCCGGGCTATAGGGGTTGACGCTGATAAACTTGGCGGCCTGACCATAAATGCGGAAATCGAACGGGCCGAGATCCTCTTTATAGTAGTTCAGGTCGAGCTGCGGCTGAACTTTGTAGGAGTCTGAGCTGCTGCGATCGGTATCGTCATAAATCTGGAACTGTTTGGAGCTTAAAGTCGCGTCCCAGTTATCAATGGCGTAGCCGACGCTGAATTTCTGCGTCGCATAACCGTCGGTGGTCGAACCGTATTTGGAATCCAGATCGGTAAAGTATTTGGAGTCGCTGACCTTGGTGTAGTCGACGTTGAAACGCCACACCTGATCCATCACGCCGTTGTGATTCCAGTAGAACAACCAACGCTTACTGTCGTCAGGATTGTCCTTGCTGTATTCCTTGTCGTCCGGCAACCAGTCCAATTCCATCAGGCCCAGACCCGGCTGCACCAGGTAGCGGAATTCGTTCTGTAACTGCAGGCCACGTTTGGACATGTAATGCGGGGTGATAGTGGCGTCGAAGTTCGGCGCAATGTTCCAGTAATACGGCAGCATGAACTCAAAGCCATTGCTGCTGCCATATTTTGCGTTCGGGATCAGGAAGCCGGAACGACGCTTATCACCGACCGGCAATTGCAGGTACGGGCTGTAGAATACCGGTACACCGCCAATTTTGAAGCGGGCGTTCCAGATTTCAGCGACTTGCTCTTCGCGGTCGTGGATCACCTCGGAACCGACTACGCTCCAGCTGTTATCACCCGGCAAACAGGAGGTAAAGGTCCCGTTTTCCAAAATGGTGTAACGGTTGGCGCCGCGCATCTTCATTTTGTCGGCGTCGCCACGTCCCTGACGGCCCACCATTTGGTAGTCGCCTTCATAGACGTCGGTATCTTTATTATTCAGGTTCGACCAGGCTTTCGGGCCTTTCAACTTGATCTGGTTGTCGCTGTAGTGCACGTCACCCGTAGCGGTCACGGTGCGAACCGGTTCGGTTTGCCCCGCGTCTTGCGTCTGGTTCAGTTCAACCTGTTTGGCGGTCAGGGTGCTGTTGCCTTGTTCAATATTCACGTTGCCGGTGAACAGCGCGCTTTTCGGATAGTCCGCGCGTGAATCATCGGCGTGAATGGTGACAGGCAGGCTGTTAGGATCGCCGCTGACCAGCGGTTTGTCATAAACAGGAACGCCAAGCATACATTGCTCGGCCAGGTCAGCCAGCGCGTGCTGACTGTAGAGTGCCGTCCAAATCAGTGTGGCCAGCAGTGTTGGGAAACTTTTTTTCATACGCGGTTTTGGTGTTCCGTCATCAGAGGCGTCATGTCCGGCAAACGGTCAGAGACTATATCACTCATCTGCGTTGCGCTAGTGTTAAATCCGGCCGTTTACTTGCGTCGTCGATAGGCGCAAAGATAAATGACAGGTATGATAATCCAAATCCTGAGAAAAATCGCCTTAACCCTTACCTAAGACGGAAGGGAGCAGTCGGCTTTCGGCATGATAATTGAGGAGTATATGCAGTATTGGGGAAAACTGCTCGGGGTCATCGTGGCCATTTGGGCTGGCGCGGGATTCTGGGGTGTAGTTTTGGGGCTGATTGTCGGTCATATGATCGACTCTGCGCGTAGCAATAAGCGCAGCCGGGGCTTTTTTACCGACCAGCAAACGCGGCAAACGCTGTTTTTCCGCACCACTTTTCAGGTGATGGGTCACCTGACCAAATCAAAAGGGCGCGTTACCGAGGCGGATATTCAGATCGCCAGCCTGTTTATGGATCGTCTGCAACTGCACGGGGAAGCCCGTACCGCGGCGCAGCAGGCGTTTCGTGAAGGCAAACAGAGCCAGTTCCCGCTGAGAGAAACGCTGCAGCAGTTCCGCAGCATCTGCTTTGGCCGTTTTGACCTGATTAGGATGTTTCTGGAAATTCAGATCCAGGCGGCGTTTGCCGACGGGTCACTGCATCCTAACGAACGGCAGGTACTGTATGTGATCGCCGAAGAGCTGGGCATTTCACGTGCGCAGTTCGACCAGTTCCTCAGCATGATGGAGGGCGGACGCCAGTTTGGCGGCGGTCAGCAGGGCGGTTATTCGCAAGGCGGTTACCAGCAGGCGCAACGCGGTCCAACGCTGGAGGATGCCTGCAAGGTATTGGGTGTCAGCAGCAGCGACGACGCGACCACCATCAAGCGCGCCTACCGCAAGCTGATGAGCGAGCACCATCCGGATAAGCTGGTAGCGAAAGGTTTGCCGCCGCAAATGATGGAAATGGCCAAGCAGAAAGCGCAGGAAATTCAGGCGGCCTACGACCTGATCAAACGCGAGAAAGGCTTTAAGTAAAAAGAGGTGAGGGCTCGGTATTCTCTGAGCCCCTCTTTATATCGGTCAGAAGTCGGGTTCGACGCGAAAGTGCATCGGCGTCTGGAAAGCCGGATGGGTAATGCGCAGCTCTTGTGCATGCAGCTGTAAACGCGGCGCCATGGCTTTGGCTTCTGGCGTGGCATAGAAACCGTCGCCGAGGATAGGATGCCCCAGCGCCAGCATATGCACGCGCAGCTGGTGCGAGCGGCCAGTGATCGGCATGAGTTTGACCCGCGTGCTGCCGTCGGCGTCGCGTGACAACACCAGATATTCGGTTTGCGCCGCTTTGCCGGTCTCGAAACACACTTTCTGCAGCGGCCGATTCGGCCAGTCGCAAATCAGCGGTAAATCCACCAGACCTTCATCCTGCGCCAGATGCCCCCACACGCGGGCGATGTATGACTTTTTCGGCTCGCGCTCGCGGAACTGGCGCTTGAGTTCACGCTCGGCCGCCTTGTTCAGCGCCACCACAATCACCCCGCTGGTGGCCATATCCAGACGATGCACCGATTCGGCAGCCGGAAAATCCGCCTGAATGCGCGTCATCAGGCTGTCTTTATTTTCCGGCGCGCGGCCCGGGACCGACAGCAGGCCACTTGGCTTGTTGACCACGATAATGTGCTCATCCTGATACAGGATATGCATCGGGCCCTGCGGGGGATTGTAGGGTTCCATTTTGTTGGCTCCGCTGAGAGTAACGGCCAGGGGAACTGCAGTTCCCCTGGCGCGGGTTACTGGTGAGTGACGACCACCAGACGGATTGCATCCAGACGCCATCCCGCCTCATTCAGGTTGAGCAGCACCTGCTTGCGGTTGAACTCCAGCGTTTCTACCTCGTCATCACGAATGTTCGGGTTGACCGCCTTCAGGGCTTCCAGACGAGCCAGCTCGGTGCTCAGCTTGTCATCCGCTTCCTGTTTGGCCTGCTCGATCAGGGCGCGAGCCTGTTCTTCAACCAGGCTTTCCGCCTGTTGCAACATGGCATGCACATCCTGTTGCACCGCATTGACCAGCTTGCTGGAGGTATGGCGGTTGACCGCGTTCAACTGGCGGTTGAAACTTTCGAATTCAACCTGCGCTGCCAGATTGGTGCCTTTGCGATCCATCAACATGCGGATAGGCGTTGGCGGCAGGAAGCGAGTCAGCTGCAGATGTTTCGGCGCCTGCGCTTCGACCACATACACCAGCTCGACCAGCAGGGTACCGACCGGCAGTGCCTTGTTTTTCAACAGAGAAACTGCACAGCTGCCGGTATCGCCGGACAGGATCAAGTCCAGGCCGTTGCGGATAATCGGGTGTTCCCAACTGACGAACTGGGCATCCTCACGCGACAGGGCCTGTTCACGATCGAAGGTGACGGTACAGCCGTCCTGCGGCAGCCCCGGGAAGTCGGGCACCAGCATGTGGTCGGACGGCGTCAGAACAATCAGGTTGTCGCTGCGATCGTCCTGGTTGATGCCGACGATATCGAACAGGTTCAGCGCGAAGCCCACCAGATTGACGTCGTTGTCCTGATTGGCAATGGCTTCCGCCAGCGCCTGCGCTTTCTCGCCGCCGTTGGAGTGCATTTCCAGCAGGCGGTCACGGCCCTGCTCCAGTTGCATTTTCAGGTGGTCGTGCTGCTGGCGGCAGGCGTGAATGAACTCGTCCAGCCCTTCCTGCTCGGTCGGCGAAGCCAGGAAAGCGATCAGCTGCTCGTAGCCGCTGTCGTAAATGGTACGGCCGGTCGGGCAGGTATGCTCGAAGGCATCGAGCCCTTCGTGGAACCAGCGGCCCAGAACTGCCTGAGCGGTGTTCTCCAGGTACGGCACCATGATTTGAATGTCATGCATCTGGCCGATACGGTCCAGACGGCCAATACGCTGTTCCAGCAGGTCCGGGTTGAACGGCAGGTCGAACATCACCAGATGGCTGGCGAACTGGAAGTTACGGCCTTCGGAGCCGATCTCGGAACACAACAGCACCTGGGCACCGTCTTCTTCGGAGGCGAAGTAAGCGGCGGCGCGGTCGCGTTCGATAATCGACAGGCCTTCGTGGAACACTGCGGCACGGATAGCTTCACGTTCCCGTAGCACTTGCTCCAATTGCAGCGCGGTGGCGGCCTTGGCGCAGATCACCAGCACTTTTTCGTGGCGATTGGCCACCAGATAGTTCAGTAGCCATTCAACGCGAGGATCGAAGTTCCACCAGGTGGCGTTCTCGCCTTCGAATTCCTGATAGATTTGCTCTGGATAGAGCATGTCGCGTGCGCGCGCCTCAACGGTTTTCTTCGCGCCCATGATGCCGGACACTTTAATGGCGGTCTGGTACTGGGTCGGCAACGGCAGTTTGATCTGGTGCAGGTTGCGGTGTGGGAAGCCTTTGACGCCGTTGCGCGTGTTACGGAACAGCACGCGGCTGGTGCCGTGGCGGTCCATCAGCATGGTGACCAGTTCCTGGCGCGCCTGCTCGCTGTTTTCACCGTCGCTGTTGGCGGCTTTCAGCAGCGGTTCAATGTCTTGTTCGTCGATCAGCTCGCCGAGCAGGTTCAGCTTGTCGTCGGCCAGGCGCTCACCGCTGAGCAGCAAGGTAACGGCATCGGCCACCGGGCGATATTTTTGCTGTTCGGCAACAAAATCGTGGTAGTCGTGGAAACGGTTCGGATCCAGCAGGCGCAGACGGGCGAAGTGGCTTTGTTGGCCAAGTTGCTCTGGCGTTGCGGTCAGCAGCAGCACGCCGGGAATGTGTTCTGCCAGTTGTTCGATCACCTGGTATTCACGGCTCGGCGCATCTTCGCTCCAGGCCAGATGGTGCGCTTCATCCACCACCAACAGATCCCACTGGGCATCGGCCAGTTCTTCCAGGCGCTGCTTGTTGCGGCGTACGAAGTCCAGCGAGCAGATCACCAGCTGTTCGGTTTCAAACGGGTTGCTGCTGTCGAGTTTGGCCTCTGAGTAACGGCTGTCGTCAAACAGAGAGAAATACAGGTTGAAGCGGCGCATCATTTCGACCAGCCACTGGTGCTGCAGGGTTTCCGGCACCACGATCAATACGCGCTCGGCGCGGCCTGCCAGCAACTGCTGGTGGATAATCATCCCGGCTTCGATGGTTTTACCCAATCCAACTTCGTCCGCCAACAAAACGCGCGGCGCATGACGCTGGCCGACTTCATAGGCGATATGCAACTGGTGCGGGATCAGGCTGGCACGCATGCCACGCAGGCCGGCGAACGGCAGGCGATACTGCTCGCTCTGGTATTTACGCGCGCGGAAACGCAGGGCGAAACGGTCCATACGGTCGATCTGGCCGGCAAACAGGCGGTCCTGCGGTTTGCTGAAGGTCAATTTGCTGTCCAGCAGCACTTCGCGCATCGCCACACCGCTCTCCTGGGTATCCAGGCGGGTGCCGATATAGGTCAGCAGACCGTTATCCTCTTTGACCTCTTCGACCTGCAGTTCCCACCCTTCGTGGTTGCTGATGGTGTCGCCCGGGTTGAACATCACGCGGGTGATTGGCGAGTCATTTCTGGCGTAGAGGCGGTTTTCACCGGTTGCGGGGAAAAGCAGGGTAATCATGCGCGCATCCAGCGCCACGACGGTTCCCAGTCCTAATTCGCTTTCCGTATCGCTGATCCAGCGTTGACCAAGTGTAAAAGGCATATATTGTCGGCTCGATTCTTTTAAGTAAGTCTTGTTACCGGGCGGAAAGGGCCGCGGCACCCGTATCAAACGTCTGCTAATCCCGATTTATTTTAATATGGCGGGCAATAGCTATTCATCCCATGCATACATCGTCAGACGACATGGGGGGTGTGTGGGTCCAGAATTTGGGAAGGGCGCTATGGTAATGGAAGGCGGCGCGTTCGTCACCTGCAAAACCCGATGATTTTTCTTAACCCTTCACCAAACCCTGCTGGCGGGCGGAATGTTAAAACAGTCCCATCTGCCCGGTCACCAGCGTGGTAAAATCGTCATGTAAAAATGGCAGTATAGCGTCTGCTACCGGCTGCAGCTGGCGCTCCAGATAATGGGGATAATCAATCGCCGACTGCTGGGTCTCCAGCGGCTCCGGCCCGGCCACGGTCATGACATAGCTGATCCAGCCGCCGTTTTGGTATTGCAACGGTCGTCCCTGCTGACGATTATAGTCGTCGGCGATACGTGCTGCGCGCACATGCGGTGGAACGTTGCGCTGATAGTCGTCCAGCTTTCTGCGTAGACGCTTGCGGTAGACCAGCCGATCGTCGAAATCACCGTTAAGCGTTTGACTAACGTATTCACGCACAAAATCCTGGTAGGGCTGGCGTTTAAAAATGCGTTGATACAGCAGGCGCTGAAACTGCTGTGCCAGCGGTGTCCAGTCGGTGCGCACCGTTTCCAATCCCTTGTAGACCATCTCTTCGCTGCCGTCCGGCTGGGTGATCAGCCCCGCGTAACGTTTTTTGCTGCCCTGCTCGGCGCCGCGAATGGTAGGCATCAGGAAGCGTGAGTAATGGGTTTCAAACTCCAGTTCCAGCGCATTTTCCAGCCCGTACTCTTGCTGCAAATGCTGTTGCCACCATTGGTTCACCTGTTGCACCAGCTTTTGGCCTATTTGCGCCGCTTGCTGCTCGTCATGCGGTTGTTTGAGCCAAACGAAGGTCGAGTCGGTATCGCCGTAGATCACCTGATACCCCTGCGCCTCGATCAGCTCGCGCGTTTGCCGCATGATTTCATGGCCGCGCAGGGTGATCGACGAGGCTAATCGGGGATCGAAAAAACGACAGCCGCTCGATCCTAATACGCCATACAGCGCGTTCATGATGATCTTTAAGGCCTGCGACAAGGCTTTGTTCTGCTGACGTTTCGCCGCTTCACGGCCTTGCCAGATCTGCTCGACGATCGCCGGCAAACAGTGCTTGCTGCGTGAAAAACGCGCGTGGCGAAAACCTGGCACCGAGTCCGCATCGCCTGGGTTTCGCATGCCTTCGACCAAGCCAACCGGATCGATCAGGAAGGTGCGGATGATTGAGGGATACAGGCTCTTGTAATCCAGCACCAGCACCGAGTCATACAGGCCGGGTTGCGAATCCATCACAAAACCGCCGGGGCTGTGTTCCTCGGGCTGTTCACCCAGGTTGGGGGCCACAAAGCCCAGCCGGTGCATGCGCGGCATATACAGATTGCTGAAGGCGGCCACAGAACCGCCGCTGCGGTCGGCTGCCAGCCCGGTAACCGTGGCGCGTTCCAGCAGGAAGGTCAGCAACTCGGTTTTGGCAAAAATTCGCGTAACCAGTTCGCAGTCTTTCAGGTTGTAACGCGCCAGCGCGGGCTTGTCTTCGGCAAAGCGCCGGTCGATTTCTGCCATGCGCTGGTAAGGGTTATCGATAGACTTGCCTTCTCCCAGCAGCGTTTGCGACACGTGTTCCAGGCTGAACGACGGAAAGTTCCAGGTGGCGGATTTCAGCGCTTCAATGCCGTCGATAATCAGGCGACCGGCAGCGGAAGCGAAAAAGTGATTCTGTTTGAAACCGTGTTCGCGCCACTCCAGCAGGTTGCCGCCACGGCCCAGTCGCAGCGGGATCTGATAGCGTTCGGCGTGTTTTTGCAGCACGCGCAAATCGAACTGCACCAGGTTCCAGCCAATAATGGCGTCGGGATCGTGCCGCTCAAGCCATTGGTTCAGCCGTTCCAGCATTTGCGGACGGCTGACGCAGTACTCCAACTCAAAATCCAGTGGTTCATTGCCGCCGTTGGCGGGCCCAAGCATGTAAACCTGGCGCTGGCCGCAGCCTTCCAGGGCAATCGAGTACAGCTCGCCGTGCGCGGTGGTTTCAATGTCCAGGGAGACCAGCTTCAAGGTTGGGCGGTATTCCGGCGCCGGTTTCATTTGGCCGCCCTGCAGCGGGCCGTTGCCGTTGGCCTGGCCGCTGAACCACACCGGTGCGGTGATGAAACGCTCCATCAGGTAGCGTTCCGGTGGACGGATATCGGCCTCGTAGACATTGACGCCGCCGTCTTTCAGCAACTTTTCCAGCTTGATCAATTGGCGATGCTGCCGGCAGTAAAGCCCCACCACCGGGCGATGGTGAAAGTCAGTCAACGGCAGGGGTTTCAGCTCCAGTTGCCGCTCCTCACGCAGCAGCAGTTCAGCGCGCTGGCGCTGTTCGGCCGGGATAAAGGCTACGGAGGTCTGCGGCGCCAGACGAAGTTGCTGCGGCCCATTGTCGGTCGCCAGCCAAAACTCCACCTCGGTGCCGGCAGGCGTATCACGCCAGTGGCGGGTGAGCAGAAAGCCCTGTTGGAGTGACATCATATACCCTTCGTATTTCAAGCTGCGGCGTTGTTGGCTGCGTGCGTTCACCCCAGTCACTTACTTGAGTAAGCTCCTGGGGACTCTCGCTCTTGCCGGCTAGCCGCAACTTGAAATCCATTGGGTATTCCCCTGATGCTCAAGGCGTGGTGTCGTTGGCTGTTTGCGAAAGCTTTGGTTCTGGTAGATAAATTATAGTATGGGTTTTTATACAGTAATTGTCCATGGCCGCACAGTTCTGCCAAAAAAGCATACAATTCACAGGTTGACTCGCTCCCGGCCGCACCGGACAATCCCACGCCCACGCGCTTTGGATAACGAACAGAGGTTTAATGGAAGCCTATTTACAGCACTTGATCACCCAATCATTGGCTTTCACTCTGATGGTGGTCATGTTTGTCGCGTTTCTGGAATCGCTGGCGCTGGTGGGGCTGTTGCTGCCCGGCACGGTCATGATGGCCAGTATCGGTGCGTTGATCGGCAGCGGTCAGGTAGATTTCTATTATGCCTGGGCTGCGGGCATCGTGGGTTGCCTGTTGGGTGACTGGATTTCTTACTTTATCGGCCGCGCCTTCAAGGGGCCGCTGCACCGCTGGTCATTCTTGAAGAAGAACAAAGCGATGCTGGACAAGACCGAGCACGCGTTGCACCAACACAGTATGGCGACCATCCTGATTGGGCGCTTTGTTGGCCCAACGCGCCCGCTGGTGCCGATGGTGGCCGGCATGCTCGATTTGCCGCCGTATAAATTCGCGTTGCCTAACATCATCGGCTGTATTGCCTGGCCACCAGTCTATTTCTTCCCCGGTATTTTGGCCGGCGTAGCCATCGATATCCCTGCCAGCACCAACAGTGCGTTATTTAAGTGGTTGCTGTTTGCGGTAGTGGTATTGATTTGGTTGGCCGCCTGGCTGAGCTGGCGATGGTGGCGCGAAGGCAAACGCAGCGCCGACCGGCTTGGCAAGTGGCTGTCACCGGTACGTCTGCGGATAGCCTGCGTCCTGAGCTGGGGATTGGCGATCGGCACCTTTTATTATCTGCACCAGCAACCGCTGATGCCGGTTTATCGTCACCTGCTGTGGAAGGTGTTGGCTGGCTGATATCCCCGTTGTCTTTCAAGCGGCAGCGTTGTTGGCTGCGTCCCTAAACCCCAGTTACTTACCTAAGTAAGCGCCTGGGGATTCAGGCTCTTGCCGCCTAGCTGTCACGTGAAATCCATAGTGGATAGGGTTTGGTGTTCTGCCACCTTACTGGAAGAAGGCTTCCAGCTGTTCAAACACCCGCACGTCTTCGCTGTGGCGTTTTACCTGCAGCACATCTTCGAGTTTTTCTACCTGGCTGATCATCTGCATCAGCCGTTGATCGTCCGCCACCAATAGCCAGATGCGGCTTTGTTTACCGTCTTTCAGCGGCAGGCAAAGAATGCCCTCCACGTTGAAGGCGCGGCGGGCAAACAGGCCGCAGACGTGCGACATCACGCCAGGGTGGTTACGTACCGCCAGTTCCAGGATCACCTGTGGGTTATTGCGTTGTTCTGACATGGCTTATTCTCCAATCATGTCGATGTTGGCAGCGCCCGGCGGCACCATCGGGAAAACTTTTTCATTAATATCAATCAGCGCATGGATCAGGCAAGGCCCTGGACGTTGGATCGCTTCGGCCAGTGCCGCCTGCGGATCTTCTGCGGCATTCAAATCGCAGGTGTCCATCCCGAAACCGGCGGCAATCTTGATAAAGTCGGTGCGCTTGGGATAGGCGGCGGCGAAAATGCGCTGCTGGTAGAACAGCGTTTGCTGCTGGTGCACCAGCCCCAACGCCTGGTTGTTCATCAGGATAATTTTCACGTCCAGGTCATGTTCGACGGCGGTCGCCATTTCCTGAATGTTCATCATCAGGCTGCCGTCACCGGAGAAACACAGCACCTTGCGCTGCGGTTCGGCCAGGGCAGCGCCGATCGCCGCCGGCAGGCCGAAGCCCATGGTGCCCAGCCCGCCGGAGGTCAGCCACTGGCGCGGTCGGCTCAGCGGATAGGCTTGTGCTACCCACATCTGATGCTGGCCCACGTCGGTGGTAATGATGGCGTTTTCGTCCACGCAGCGCGCGGCAGCCAGCACCAGCCCGTAGTGGCTCAGCGGATCTTCGGCGTTAGGCATGCTAAACGGGAACTCGCGCTTGAGATCATTGACGGTACTCAGCCATTCGCTGCGTGGCTGTACTTCAATTTGAGGCAGCAGTTGTTGCAATACCTGGCCTACGTCGGCGTGAATGGCAATATTGGCCTGCTTTACCTTGCCCAGTTCGGCGCGATCGATGTCCACGTGAATGATGCTGGCGTTTGGACAGAATTGCTCGGTTTTGCCAATCGCCCGATCGTCAAAGCGCGCGCCCAGCACGATCAGTAAATCAGCCTCTTGCAGAATAAAGTTGGTACTGCGCGCCGCATGCATACCCAGCATGCCCAGCGACAACGGATGCTGCACCGGCATGGCGCCCAATGCCATCAGCGTCATGGTGGTGGGCAGGTTGGCGCGTTCAGCGAGCTCAATCGCCTGCTGATAGGCGTTGGCGCAGATGATGCCGCCGCCCAGATACAACACCGGGCGTTTGGCCTGATTGATCATCGCGGCGGCCTGCGCCACGGCGGTAGCTTCAAAGGTTGGCGCCGCATCGGGAACGGCGATCGGCGGCAGTTCGTCCAGGCTGATAACCGCCGTTTGAACATCTTTCGGTACGTCGATCCACACCGGGCCAGGGCGGCCGGATTCAGCGATGCGGAATGCGTCACAGATCACCTGCGGCAGTTCGCGGATATCGCGGACTAAATGGTTGTGCTTGGTGATTGGAATCGAGATGCCATAGGTGTCCACTTCCTGGAAGGCGTCGGTGCCAATCATCGAAGAGGGCACCTGGCCGGTGATGCACACCAGCGGGATAGAATCGAGTTTGGCGTCGGCGATGGCGGTGACCAGATTGGTCGCGCCCGGGCCGCTCGAGGCGATACAAACCGCCGCCTTGCCGTTAGCGCGTGCCATACCCTGCGCCATAAAACCCGCCCCCTGTTCGTGGCGAGCCAGTACGTGATGAATACGGGTGCTTTGGCTCAGCGCGTCATACAGCGGCAGTGCCGCGCCGCCGGGAATGCCGGCGACGGTGGTGATGCCCTGACGCTCCAGCAGATGAACGATCAACTCTGCGCCGGTGAAGCGGTTACCTTGATTTGGCGTGCCCGAAATTGCCATGTTCCTATCCTTTCTCAAGGCCGGTTTGCTTTTCTGGGCAGGGGGCTAAAACTAAAAACCCCGCCCGGTTTGCGCCGGCGGGGTTTGGGAATCGATGCGTTGATTCGGACCCTACGGCGCATTGCCGACGACCACCACCACACGCACGACGACCACCGCGGCTGGTAGCGCGGTAATTAGTAGGGTCGAAGTCAGCGAGGATGTGATCACAGGGAACCTTATCATCAGTAAAAAAAGTCAGGTTTTTATAAAACCACAGGCGAAAAATTCGCACAACTGGTTTATTTGCACAGCATAAAAAACGGGCGGAAGATCACGGTTTGTGTGAAATGCCCAGCACCTTGGCTTCCGGCGCGCTACCGTCCAGCAGTGCCTGCGTCGGGCCGTCGTAAAAAATACGGCCGTCCACCACCAGCAGGGTCCGTGGCGCGATGCGCGCGGCGTCATCCAGGTTGTGCGATACCATCAATAGCGTCAGGTTTCGCTGGTCGCAAACTTCCTGCAGCAGTTGCAGCATCTCGTTGCGTAAAGCCGGATCGAGCGCTGAAAAAGGTTCGTCGAGCAACAGGATGGGCCGCTGGCGGATCAGGCAACGCGCCAGGGCGGCACGCTGGCGTTGGCCACCGGAAAGTTGCGACGGCAGGCGGGGCAGATGTTCTTCCAGCCCTACTTGCCGGGCAATTTGCGCCAACTGCCGCTTCTGCTCCTCATTCAGCCGCAGGCCGGGATCCAGGCCTAAACCGATGTTCTGCGCCACCGTCAGGTGGGCGAACAGGTTATTTTCCTGAAACAGCATCGAGACCGGGCGCTTGGCTGGCGGCGTGCCGGTGTGGTCGCTACCGTTGAGCAGCAACCTGCCGCTGGCGGACGGCAGAAAACCGGCGATCAGGCTGAGCAGAGTGCTCTTCCCCGCCCCGCTGGGGCCCAGCACCGCGACGCGTTCGCCCGGTTGAATACGCAGGTCGAAGCGCATTGGCAGGTGTTCATACAGGTAGGTCAGTTTTTCAAGCTTTAGCATATGTCCTTCATCTTTCACGTTGCCGCTGTGTTGGCTTTCTTCACTTATCCCAGTCACTTAGGGAACTAAGCTCCTGGGAATGCGCTCAGTCGCCGCCTTGCTGCAGCTTGAAATCTATCGGTCAGAGCGGCCCGGTAAGCGTTCGATCAGGGTAAACAGCAGGAAGCACAGCAACAGCAACAGCAGCGCGGTGACCGCGCCGTCATTGCTGCGGTAGGCGCCGATCTGCTGGTACAGGTAAAAAGGCAGGGTGCGGAAATGTTCGTTGCCAAACAGTGCAACCACGCCGAAATCGCCGATCGACAGTACGCAGGCGAAGGCCAGCGCCTGGGCCAACGGGCGGCGCAGCGCTTTCAGCTCAATCCAGCGTAGCCGCTGCCAGCCCTGAATATCCAGCGACAGGCACAGCGGATTATAACGTTCGGCCAGGTCGCGCATGGGGTTTTCCAACACTTTTAGCGCATAGGGCACGGCCATCAACGCATTGGTGAGGATCACCAGCGCGTACGGCGACTGCGGCAGCCCGACGGTGTCGCTCAACAGCAGGAAGAAACCGGTGGCCAGCACAATGCCCGGCATCGCCAGGATCACCATACCGCTCAACTCCAGCGCGTGCCCCCAACGCAGTCTCTGTTGCAGCTTCAGCTCACGGCTGCTCCACAGCAGCATCATGGTCAGCACGACACAAAGTACGCCCGCCCCAGAGCGATGCGCAACGAAGTGAACAATGCCTGCCACAACACCTGTTGCTGCAGGACGCTAACCATCGTTTGATTGGCGCCGTCGGCGATCACCGCCAGCAGTGGGGGCAACAGCAGCAGCAACGCGGCGGCAATCAGCAAAAAGTCACTGATGCGTCGCCACAGGCTGTCTTCCGGATTACGCCAGATAGTGGCATGGGTATTGCCGACCGGCAGCGCCTGGCTCAGGCGCTGGCTGAAGATCACCAGCCCCAGGCAGCATGCCAGTTGGATCAGCGCCAGCAGCGCGGCGCGGCTGAGATCGTAGTCGTAACTGAGAGCCTGATAGATGGCCAGTTCGATGGTGGTTGCCTGCGGCCCACCTCCCAGCGACAGTACGGTGGCGAAGCTGGCGAAGCACAGCATAAAGATCAGCGCGCCGCTCGGCAGGATTTGACGGCGCAGCGCCGGCCACTCGACAAAGCGAAACTGCTGCCAACCGCTCATGCCGAGCTGGGCTGCCAATTGGCGCTGTTCAACCGGAATGTTTTCCAGCGCCTGCAGCAGCAGACGTGTCGCCAACGGCAGGTTGAAGAACATGTGCGCCAGCAGGATGCCCTGCAGACCATAAGGCGTGAAACTGTAGTTAATGCCCAGCCAGCCACACAGCATTGCCAACCAGCCCTGGCGGCCATATACGCTGAGCAGGCCGAATACCGCCACCAGCACCGGCAGCACCAGCGTCATGGCGCAGAGCCGCAGCAGTAACTGACGACCGGGGAAACGGCGGCGATAGAGCGCCCGAGCCAGCAGGATCGCGGGTAGCACCGAGATCAGCGCGGACAGCAGGGCCTGCCAAAACGTGAAGCGCACTACGTGCCACAGGTAGCTGTCTTGCCATATACCACGCCAATCGCTGTCCGGCGCGTGCCGCCACAGCGACCCCATCGCCAGCACGGCGATGGTCAGGATCAGGCCGGCGGCCAGCAGCCCCGGCCATAGCCAACGCGGGATCAGTGGCTGACGGCGGTTTGCCATGCCCGGATCCAGTTGCTGCGTTGTTTGGCTACATCTTCTGCGCTGTACTGCAGTGCGGTCTGCGGGACGGTCATTTGGTCAAATCCGGCCGGCAGTGAGGTCTTGATCACCGGGTACATCCAGTTGCCGGTAGGAATGGCGTTTTGGAACGCCGGGGATACCATAAATTGCATAAAGCGTTCCGCCAACTCAGGTTGCTTGCTGGCCTTGAGTTTGCCCGCCACTTCCACCTGCAGATAATGGCCTTCACTGAAGTTGGCCGCGGCGTAGCTGTCTTTTTTTTCTTCAATCAGATGGTAGGCCGGGGAGGTGGTGTAGCTAAGCACCAAATCGCCTTCGCCTTTCAGGAACAGGCCATAGGCTTCGCTCCAGCCCTTGGTCACGGTGACGGTTTTCTTCGCCAGCTTCTGCCAGGCTGCCGGTGCCTGATCGCCATACACTTTCTGCATCCACAGCAGCAGACCCAAACCTGGGGTACTGGTACGCGGATCCTCATAGATCACTTTCCAGTTCTGGCTGCTGTCGACCAGCTCATGCAGGCTTTTGGGCGGGTTTTTCAGCTTTTCTTTGTTGTAAACGAAGGCAAAGTAGCCGTAGTCATAGGGGACGAAGGTTTTGTCTTGCCAGCCGCCCGGTACGTTCAATTTGCTGCTGTCGACGTCGCTTGGCGCGAATAGCCCGGTTTGCTGCGCCGCCTGCAGCAGGTTGTTGTCCAGCCCCAGCACCACGTCGGCGGCGCTGTTTTTGCCTTCCATGCGCAGGCGGTTAAGCAGTGAGACACCGTCTTCCAGCGCGACAAATTTCAGCTCGCAATCACATTGGGCCTCAAAGGCTTTTTTGACCGCCGGGCCAGGGCCCCAGTCAGCGGCGAAGGAATCGTAGGTGTAGACCGTCAGCGTGGGCTTGGCGAACACCGGTGCGGCGCACAGCAACAGTAACAAGGGCAGGCTTTTTTTGACCACTTTGCACTCCTGAAAATTTAGGGGGGCAAGGGTATCTGAGGGGGCAAGCGGCTGATGCCGGATCGCTGGGCTCAAATCCCTCCGCCGGTATTGACCGGATCAGGTTCGACGGGTTTGTTCTCAGCAAAACCGGCCGCTTGCGTTTTCATTACGCTGCTGTCGTTTTGCACCCCGTTGAGACGGCGCCATTGTAAAGACTAACGGGCGCCGGTGAAAGGTGCTTATGCTTCCGGCGGCGCAAACCAGGCGGATTTGAAATCAAACCAACCCAGAGTGTTCATTCGCACGCCGCGCATGCTGCGTTGGCCATGCAGTTGCAGCCAGTGGTGGAACAGAGGATGCAATTGATGGCCGCTGACCAGACGTTGGCAAAAGTCCGCCAGCGGCAGGGCATTGGCGCGCCACAGCGCCGCATCTTCGGACAAGTCCTCACTCATGCAGTGCTGCATCAGCGGCAGTTCATACAGGGTGGCGAACAGTGAGAACTCCAGCGGCAGGTAAAAGTTGGCGCTGCCGAGCCACAAATCGGTGCTCGCGTCGCCTTTATGCCAGGTAGCGTAATCGACAATCTGAATATTCAGCTTAATGCCGTGCTGCGCCAGCAGCGGCTCGATGGCCTGCTGAATGGCGTGGAACTCCGAGTGTTCGCTGTAGTAGGTCAGGGTCAGTTCGGTCAATCCGGCCGGTTTGGGCTGCAATGCCAGCGCGCGATTGTGGTGCCAGCGCGGCAGAATGCCGTAGGCCGGTGACCAATAGCGTTGATAAACAGGGCCGGCGTTGCTCAGGAGCGAAATAGGGTTGATCAGTTCGCATAACCAACTGCGGATGACCGGATCGGCCGCCAGCGGGGAGCGCTGATCGAATAGCAGAAAATAGCAGCCTTCTTCCAGTCGACTTTCCAGCTCGTTTTTCCCGGTATCGTCCGCCTGGAGCTGTACGCCGGAGTGTACCAGCTCTTCGGTCACCTCTGGCAGCACCCAGATATTGACCTCGTCGATCAGTGCGCGATAGCCAAAGTAATCATCAAAGGCGTGAATTTTCATCTGGCTGCGGTGATTGCGCACCACGCTATAGGGGCCGGTACCGACCGGATGGCGCGAGAACTCCGGCAGGCTTTGCCACTCGCGCGGCAATATCATGGCGTGCACGCTGCCCAGCAGCCACGGCAACCAGTAATCGGGGCTGTGCAGATGCACGTCAATCACGTAGGGCGTCGGCGACGTCACGCGTTCGATATGGGAGAACAGCGGTTGTGGCATCAACCGGCTGAGCGAACTGATGACATCTTCCATTTCCAGCTCGCGCCCATGGTGGAAATGAATGGCCGGGCGTAAATAAAAGCGCCAATGCAACGGCGTTAAAGCTTGCCAGTGATGAGAAAGATCGGATTCCAGTTCCCCGTTTTCCTCATTTATCCGCGTCAGGCCGCTGAAAATTTGTCTCGCCAAATGGGTTTCCGAGCGGCGCAGCGCCGAGCCCGGCAACAGATTGTACAGTTGCCGGTAATAGAGCACGCGCAGGATGTGTTTACCCTGACGAAAGCTGCGGCCCAGTTGGGACAGCAGCATCTGCCGCACCACATTTTTATCGCCGACCAGTTGCACCAGCTGATCGATACGATCCTGCTCCAGCAACTCCTCGGCACGCTGCTGCTGCAGCGCCAGACCGGTATAGTGAAAGGTCAGTTGCGAACGCTTGCCGCGCCCCGATTCTGCCTGCCAGGTCAGCCAGCCCTGCTGCTGCATGGCGCCCAGTAACGAACGCACGTGGCGACGCGAGCAACTGAGCACTTCGGCCAGCTCTTGTAACGTGGTTTCGGTCGGTTCGCCATGGCAGCGCTGCCACAGGCGAATGAACTGCTGTTGCAATCTGGAAGTGGACATAAAAGAGGAAGGCTCCGGCGGTAACCCATCAATTTATCTTTCCCTATATTACGCCGATAATTTTCCTCAATGAAAGGGGGAGGGCGACGGATGAAAGTTTTCTTGTCAAAACAGTTCTATCAGCGCTACTTCAGCGCAGTACGCCGGCAGCATGCTGACTGGTTGGGACTGGTACCTGAACAGGCGCGGCTGGAGATGTTGGCCCACCTGACCCAATGGGATATCGCGTCAATGACGGACAAGCAATACCGCGAGCACCTCTGAGGCTTCGGTAGCGAAAGTGTTTCTGAGTAATGGTGCTGTTCACCAGCCAGTGGGGTTATACCCACTGGTTTTTTTATTGTGGGCTGCGGGGATATTGTTGCAATTTTTTCCCCTTGGCCTAAGGTTCTGTCTTCCGCATTAAGGGCCTGAGACGAAGATATGAAACGACTGCATTGGCTGCCACGCCGCTTTAATCCCGTCTTTGCTGCTTTCCTGCTGATTGCTTTCCTTTCCGGTATTGCCGGAGCGCTATTGGCGCCGACCCTGAGCCTGTTTTTAACCACCGAGGTTAAGGTCCGGCCGCTGTGGGTGGGGCTGTTCTATACCGTTAACGCCATTGTCGGCATCGCGGTCAGTTTTCTGCTGGCCAAACGTTCGGACACGCGCGGCGATCGACGCAAGCTGATCCTGGTGTGCTGCCTGATGGCGGTAGGCAACTGCCTGCTTTTTGCCTTCAACCGTGACTATTTGACGCTGATTACGGCCGGGGTGCTGCTGTCGGCGATTGCCAACACCGCCATGCCACAGATTTTCGCACTGGCGCGGGAATATGCTGACAGCTCGGCACGTGAAGTGGTGATGTTCAGTTCGGTCATGCGTGCGCAGCTGTCGTTGGCCTGGGTGATTGGCCCGCCGCTTTCGTTTACGCTGGCGCTGAATTACGGCTTTACGGTGATGTTCGTTATTGCCGCGGCGACCTTTGCAATTTGTGCATTGCTGGTGTGGTTTACGCTGCCTTCGGTGCCGCGTGTCGCGCTGGTAGAACCTGCCGATACGCTAATCGCAGCCCCTTCGGCACCGATTGCCCCAGTCAGCGCCTGGCGGAACCCGGATGTCAGGCGGTTGTTTATCGCCTCGGTGCTGATGTGGACCTGCAATACCATGTACATCATAGACATGCCGCTGTATATCACCGCCGATCTGGGCCTGCCGGAGAACCTGGCGGGGCTGCTGATGGGCACGGCGGCCGGGCTGGAGATCCCGGCGATGCTGCTGGCCGGTTATTACGTCAAGCGCTTCGGCAAACGCAATATGATGCTGTTCGCCGTGGTGGCAGGCATCCTGTTTTATGCCGGGCTGGTGGTGTTCAAGTTCAAGCTGGCGTTGATGGTATTACAGCTGTTCAATGCCATCTTTATCGGCATCATCGCCGGTATCGGCATGCTCTATTTCCAGGACCTGATGCCAGGGCGGCCCGGTGCGGCGACAACGCTGTTTACCAACAGTATTTCTACCGGGGTGATCCTGGCCGGGGTGCTGCAGGGCGCGTTGGTGGAAAACCTGGGTCATTACGCGGTGTATTGGTTGGCGGCACTGCTGGCGGTGGCGGCGTTATGGATGAGCGCCCGCGTGCGAGAAGTGTGAGTTTAAACGTCGTCAATATTGACGCATGTCATTGAGAACATTACGCCAACGGCCCAAGCTAAACGAAACCGGAGCCCGATCGCTGTGCTCCCGCCCATCTTGCTGCTGAGATGCCGATCCGTTTAGAAAAGTGGGTATGTTATGGATAAACTAACACCGCTCAAACCTGTCCCTTCCCTGTGTGCCGTCGTCGTCGCTCTGCTTATCTGGTTTGTGATCCCGGTTCCCGAAGGGGTTGCGCCCAATGCCTGGCATCTGCTGGCGCTGTTTATCGGCACTATCATCGCCATCATCGGCAAGGCAATGCCGATTGGTGCGGTTTCCATCGTGGCCATCGCACTGGTGGCCGTAACCGGTGTCACTAACCCCGGCAAACCGGGCGCGGCGCTCAATGATGCACTCAGCGGGTTCTCCAACCAGTTGATTTGGCTGATCGGTTTTTCGATCATGATCTCGCTTAGCCTGAACAAAACCGGGCTGGGCGCGCGCATTGGCTACTACTTTATTTCGTTGTTCGGTAAGAAGACGTTGGGGATCGCCTATGCATTGACGCTGGCGGAAACCACTCTGGCGCCGGTCACCCCAAGCAATACCGCCAGAGGCGGCGGGATTATCCATCCGATCATGAAGTCAATCGCCGACAGCTTCGGCTCGCGGCCCGATCTGAACACCTCCGGTAAAATTGGCCGCTATCTGTCGCTGGTGAATTACAACATCAACCCCATCACGTCGGCGATGTTTATCACCGCGACTGCGCCTAACCCGCTGATCGTCAGCCTGATCGCCAAGGGTACGCACGGCAACTTTGAGCTTTCCTGGTCAATGTGGGCAATTGCCGCTCTGGTGCCGGGCGTGTGTTCGTTGATCGTTATGCCGCTGGTCATTTATCTGTTGTATCCACCGGAGGTGAAAAGCACCCCGGACGCGCCGCGCTTCGCTCGCGACAAGTTACAGGCTTTGGGGCCAGTCACATTGCCGGAGAAAATTACTCTGGCAGTGTTTGCCCTGCTACTGGTGCTGTGGGCGGGTATCCCGGCGATGATCTTCGGCCCGGCGCTGGCGGTTAACCCCACCACGGCCGCGCTGATTGGCCTGGCGGTGCTGTTGGCGACCGGCGTGCTGAGTTGGGAAGACGTTTTGAAGCACAAAGGGGCCTGGGATACGGTGGTGTGGTTCTCTGCGCTGGTGATGATGGCCAGTTTCCTCGGCAAGTTGGGGTTGATTAGTTGGCTGTCGCAGACCGTGGGCAGCGGTATTGATCATATGGGGATGAGCTGGGTGGGCGGCACCGTGCTGTTAACCATCATCTATCTGTATTCGCACTACTTCTTTGCCAGCACCACCGCACACGTCACCGCCATGTTTGCCGCCTTCTTTGCCGCCGGCGTTGCGCTCGGGGCGCCACCGGCACTGTTGGGCCTGATCCTGGCGTTTTCGTCTTCTCTGATGATGTCACTGACCCACTATGGTACCGGGACGGCGCCGATCATTTTCGGTTCCGGCTATGTGACGCTGGGCGAATGGTGGAAAGCCGGTTTTGTGATGAGCGTGATTAACCTGCTGATTTGGATGTTAATTGGCGGGGCCTGGTGGAAGTGGCTGGGTTATTGGTGATACCCGTCAGACTTGAAGCTGCTGCGGTGTTGGCTGCGTAAGCGCACCCCTGTCACTTAGTTCACTAAGCTCCAGGGGATTTACTTACTTGCCGCCTTGCCGCAGCTCCAATTATTTAGGGTATTAGCCGCTGATCAGTTCAGAAACGCGGGCTGCTGCGCCTCGTAGCGTGAAATATCCGCTTCGTGTTGCAGCGTCAGGCCGATGCTGTCCAATCCGTTAATCATGCAGTGGCGGCGGAAGCTGTCGATCTCAAACGGGTAGCTTTTGCCGCCGGCATTGACCGTCTGGTTCTCTAAATCGACCACGAATTCGACCCCTTCGTTGTCGGCAACCAGCTTGAACAGTTCATCAACCTGTTGTTCGTTCAAAGTAACCGGCAGCAGCTGGTTGTTGAACGAGTTGCCGTAGAAGATATCGGCGAAGCTGGGCGCTATCACCACTTTAAAACCGTAATCGGTCAGTGCCCACGGAGCGTGCTCGCGTGAGGAGCCACAGCCAAAGTTTTCGCGCGCCAGCAGGATGCTGGCACCCTTGTAGCGCGGCTTGTTCAGCACGAACTCAGGGTTTGGCTGCTGGCCGGCGTCATCGAGGAAGCGCCAGTCGTTAAACAGGTGCTGGCCGAAGCCGGTACGCGTCACTTTCTGTAAAAACTGTTTTGGAATGATGGCGTCGGTGTCGACGTTAGCCGCGTCCAGAGGCACGACCAAACCAATATGTTGAGTAAATTTAGACACGTTAGCCCCTTAGTGAATATCACGGATATCGGCGAAATGACCGGCAACGGCCGCCGCCGCCGCCATCGCCGGGCTGACCAGGTGAGTACGTCCACCGCGGCCCTGACGCCCTTCGAAGTTACGGTTGCTGGTGGAGGCGCAGCGCTCGCCGGGGTTCAGACGATCGTTGTTCATCGCCAGGCACATTGAGCAGCCCGGCAGACGCCATTCGAAACCGGCTTCAATAAAGATTTGATCCAGGCCTTCCGCTTCCGCTTGAGCTTTCACCGGGCCGGAGCCCGGCACCACGATCGCCTGTACGCCATTGGCAACCTTGCGGCCTTTGGCGATTGCCGCAGCCGCACGCAAATCTTCGATACGTGAGTTGGTACATGAGCCGATAAACACTTTGTCGATCGGCACTTCGGTCAGCTTGATGCCCGGTTTGAGGTCCATATAGGCCAACGCTTTTTCTGCCGAGGCACGTTCAACCGGATCGCTGAACGATTCCGGCGCCGGGATTGCCTGATTAACGGCAATAACCTGCCCTGGGTTGGTACCCCAGGTAACCTGTGGCGCGATGTCTTCGGCGCGCAAGGTCACTACGGTATCAAATTTGGCGTCGTCATCTGACTTCATGGTGCGCCAGTAGGCGACGGCCTGCTCCCAGTTGTTGCCGGTTGGGGCAAACTGACGGCCTTTCAGGTATTCAAAGGTGGTGTCGTCCGGAGCCACTAACCCGGCTTTGGCGCCCATCTCGATCGCCATGTTGCACAGGGTCATGCGGCCTTCCATGCTCAGCGCTTCAATCGCTTTGCCACAGAATTCCACAACGTGACCGGTACCGCCGGCGCTGCCGGTTTTGCCGATGATCGCCAGCACGATGTCCTTGGCAGTAATACCTTCGGCGGCATCACCGGTGACTTCAATCTTCATGGTTTTGGCGCGACCCTGTTTCAGGGTTTGGGTAGCCAACACATGTTCCACTTCCGAGGTACCGATACCGAAGGCCAGTGAACCGAAGGCTCCATGCGTCGCGGTATGAGAGTCGCCGCAGACGATGGTCATGCCCGGCAACGTCATGCCCTGCTCAGGGCCGATGACGTGTACGATGCCCTGGAAAGGGTGGTTCAGGTCATACAGCGAGACGCCGAATTCAGCACAGTTCTTGATCAGCTCCTGCATTTGAATACGCGCCATCTCGCCGCTGGCGTTGATGTCTTTGGTTTGGGTCGAGACGTTGTGGTCCATAGTGGCGAAGGTTTTGCCAGGTTGGCGCACTTTGCGGCCCATGGCGCGCAGACCGTCAAATGCCTGTGGCGAAGTGACTTCGTGCACCAGATGGCGGTCAATATACAACAGCGGCGTTTCGTTCGGCGCTTCGTACACCACGTGGGCATCGTACAGCTTCTGATATAAGGTCTTGGCCATGTTATGCCCCCTGAGCTACAAAGCGGGCGATGATGTCACCCATTTCATCGGTGCTGATGGCTTTACCGGTACCTGCCAGATCGGCGGTGCGGTAACCCTGTTCCAGCGCCTGGTTGATTGCGCGTTCTACGGCATCCGCTGCTTCAGTGGCACCCAGGCTGTAACGCAGCAGCAGGGTGGCGGACAGGATCTGGGCGATTGGGTTGGCGATGCCTTTACCCGCGATGTCCGGTGCAGAACCGCCTGCGGGCTCGTATAAACCGAAGCCTTGCTCGTTCAGGCTGGCGGACGGCAGCATGCCCATCGACCCGGTGATCATTGCGCACTCGTCGGACAGGATATCGCCAAACAGGTTGGAACACAGCAGCACGTCGAACTGCGACGGGTCTTTGATCAACTGCATGGTGGCGTTGTCGATATACATATGCGACAGCGACACATCTGGGTAATCCTTGGCGACCTGATTGACCACTTCGCGCCACAGAATCGAGCTCTGCAATACGTTGGCTTTATCAATCGAGGTCACTTTATTGCGGCGCTTGCGGGCAGATTCGAAGGCGATGCGCGCAATGCGTTCGATCTCGAAGCGATGATAGACCTCGGTGTCGAAAGCGCGCTCCTGCATACCCTGGCCTTCACGGCCTTTCGGCTGGCCGAAGTAGATACCACCGGTCAGTTCACGCACGCACAGAATATCGAAACCGCGGGCGGCGATGTCGGCCCGCAGCGGGCAGAACTCTTCCAACCCTTGATACAGGCGAGCAGGGCGCAGGTTGCTGAACAGTTTGAAGTGCTTGCGCAAGGGCAGCAAGGCACCGCGTTCAGGTTGTTCTGCCGGCGGCAAGTGTTCCCATTTCGGGCCACCTACTGAACCGAACAGGATGGCGTCGGCTTGCTCACAACCGGCGAGGGTTGCCTGTGGCAGCGGACTGCCATGACGATCGATGGCAATACCACCGACGTCGTACTCGGCTTCGGTGATGCGGATATCAAAGCGCTGACGCACTGCGTTCAACACTTTACGCGCTTGGGCCATTACTTCCGGGCCGATTCCGTCTCCGGGCAAGACGGCAATGTGGTAGGTCTTCGTCATGTTCACACCGTTTCCTGATTATTTTGATGTTTGTTTTGCTGCAGACGCTGCTTTTCTTTTTCTACCTGCTGGGAGCGCCAAATATTATTCAGTACGTGAACCATCGCCTTGGCGGAGGATTCCACGATGTCGGTCGCCAGACCTACGCCATGGAAGCGGCGGCCGTTGTACGACACCACGATATCAACCTGGCCCAGCGCATCGCGCCCCTGGCCCTTGGCGGTTAATTGATATTTCACCAGTTCGATCGGGTAACCGGTAATACGGTTGATTGCCTGATAAACCGCATCAACCGGGCCATTGCCGGTGGCAGCTTCGGCTTTCTCTTCTTCGCCGCAGACCAGTTTCACCGAGGCGGTGGCCATAATGCTGCTGCCCGACTGCACGCTGAAGTAATCCAGGCTGAAGTGCTCTGGCTCTTCCTGCTGCTTATTAATGAAGGCCAGCGCCTCCAGGTCGTAATCGAACACCTGGCCTTTTTTGTCGGCCAGCTTCAGGAAGGCAGCGTACAGATTGTCCAGGTTGTAGTCCTGTTCCTTATAGCCCATCTCTTCCATACGGTGTTTCACCGCAGCGCGACCGGAACGGGAAGTCAGGTTCAACTGTACATCCTTCAGACCTATGGTCTGCGGGGACATGATTTCGTAGTTTTCGCGATTTTTCAGCACGCCGTCTTGGTGAATACCGGAGGAGTGGGCGAAAGCATTGGAACCGACGATCGCTTTGTTGGCCGGGATCGGCATGTTGCACAGCTGGCTGACAATCTGGCTGGTACGGAAGATTTCCTGATGATTGATGTTGGTGTGCACGTTCATGATGTCCTGGCGCACTTTGATCGCCATGATCACTTCTTCCAGCGAGGTGTTGCCTGCGCGTTCACCGATACCGTTCAAGGTCCCTTCAACCTGGCGGGCGCCAGCCTGCACTGCGGCGATGGAGTTGCCGACCGCCATGCCCAGATCGTCGTGGCAGTGAACGGAGATAATGGCTTTATCGATATTCGGTACGCGGTCATACAGGGTGGTGATAATACCGCCAAACTGGTTCGGGGTGGTGTAGCCCACGGTGTCCGGGATATTGATGGTGGTCGCGCCGGCATTGATAGCGGCTTCCACCACGCGACACAGGTTATCGATTGGCGTACGGCCGGCGTCTTCACAGGAGAATTCTACGTCGTCAGTGTAGTTACGGGCGCGTTTCACTGAGCGTATTGCCATCTCCAGCACTTCGTCGAACGAGCGCTTCAGTTTTGATTCAATATGCAGGGTCGAGGTGGCCAGGAACACGTGAATGCGGAACGCTTCGGCGACGCGCAATGCTTCGGCCGCGACGTCGATGTCTTTATCTACGCAACGAGCCAGGCCACAGACACGGCTGTTTTTAATCTGGCGAGCGATGGTTTGCACGGATTCGAAATCACCCGGTGAGGAGACAGGGAAGCCTACTTCCATGACGTCGACACCCATTCTCTCCAGCGCCATCGCTATCTGAATCTTCTCTTTCACGCTCAGGCTGGCCTGCAGCGCTTGCTCGCCATCACGCAAAGTTGTATCGAAAATAATGACTTGTTGGCTCATCGGGTGGTTCCTTATCGTGTTTATTTCACGCTAAGCGGGTAAAAAAAAACCCGCGCAGTAGCGCGGGTTTGTTATGAGGGTGGGCTGAATCAGCTCTGAACTCCGTCCACCGGCATACCGCGCAAACAAGATGCGTTAAGTAGTAGGCCTAGTAGACGGTAAGTGTGGTTCATGGCGGTTCAACTCTCTAAAATAATGTCGTTGCCTAATTTGATACGTTATTGGCTTAACTATGTCAACACCTGATTGAAAATGAGGGTACTCCTTTAGTGCCCGATTAACGCACCCTGAGAAACAGACGATAGTTCGGAGAAAAATGACATTGTCAGAGAAAAGTTGAGGGCGGGTTTGCGGCCCAGTTAGCATAAACGAAGTGAATATATATCCTCGCAATTGCTTCTGAGGGACAGTGCGTTAAAATTAAAGATGCAAAACAACGGGAGCCGTGCTAGCCAGAATTGAAGGTGGTGTTTTTGTATTGCTGGTATCAATGCTTTGCAGCGGTTTATGTTTTTTGTGAATTAGCCATAAGACTAAAGTGACCGGTAAGTAACGGTTGTTTGATTGGGGGATGTGTTTTTAATGCGGTTTATCAGAGGAAGATGGATAATGATTTGTTACTGTAGGTTATTAAAAATAACAATTGCCGGATTTCTACCGGGAGGTGAATGATAAAGCTGTTGCAAACCGGATTTTGGCTTTTAACCATGCTTTTAAACAGGACGATGCTTTAGCCCGATTTTAAATGAATGGGGCGAGAGATAACTAATTCTTCTCGGTGTGATTAATACCACGATTTTGTTGTTTTAATTATGCCTGGTGAATTATCTACACAGGACTTAGTGGAGTGGGATATGTCGGAATGTAATTCAGAAATTATTATTGATAAGGATGCCGCTGATATTCATTTACGCAGTGTCGACCTGAACTTGCTCACCGTATTCGATGCCGTGATGCAGATGCAAAACATTACCCGGGCGGCGGCCTTTTTGGGAATGTCACAACCGGCAGTCAGCAATGCGGTCGCGCGGTTGAAATTGATGTTTAACGACGAGCTGTTCGTGCGCTGTGGACGCGGTATTCAACCGACGGCGCGAGCTCGTCAGCTGTTTGGGCCCGTCAGACAGGCTTTGCAGTTGGTGCAAAATGAGCTGCCGGGCGCGGAGTTCGAACCCTTCACCAGTGAACGCGTTTTCTCCATCGCCATCTGCAGCCCGCTGGATCTGCGACTGGGGGCCGGAATAATCAATCATTTGAAGAAAGTTGCCCCGCAAACTCACTTAAAAATCAAATCCTATATAAGCAATAATATCGACAATCAATTACGCTATCAGGAAGTCGAGTTTGTGATTGGCTATGCCCGCTTTGATCCAACAGAGTTTAAAAGTGTGGCTATTTTTGACGATGAGTTAGTGTTGGTTACCGCAATAAAACATCCAAGAATTGAAAAAGATATTACGCCTGAACAGATTATGGCTGAGCAGCATGCTGTAGTTTCGCTGGAGAGTTTTTACTCTTTTAGCCAACCTTACTATATGGAAGAGGCAATGCAGCGCCTCGTGGCTCAGCAATGCACAGATTTATACAGCGTATTGAACATGGTTTCCAATACTCACATGATTGCTATTGTTCCGGCATGGTTGGCCCGGCAACAGTCGGAAGCATTACAATTGCAGTTTGTCCCATTGCCATGGAATGAAAACAAAGTTACCTGCTACCTCTCTTGGCATGAATCGGCAGAGCGCGACAAGGGGCATCAATGGATGAAAGCCCAGCTTGGTCAGTCTGATATGCCGGAGTAAATCAGTCTATTATTACCCCCATGGTGGTAATGTCCCATTGGGGGTAATATGTACTGACGATTTATTAAGAATTATCTTGGTGTTCTCTAAGGGGGTTCTTTATTTAAGCGTTCTGGATCGGTTCATTTAGAATAAGTTAGACAGTTTCATTAAAAAATATCGATATAAAATTATATACTGAAATGTTATTTATATTTGGTTTTTATCTCTGTTCCAGGGTCGGGCCTTTCGGTCTAGCATTTTGTGGCCTGGATAAAACCTTTTCCTCCCCTTTTTGTCCAACGGTGAGACGCGGTGAAATCAACCTGAGTTTTGGCTCACACTTCTACGCTGAAATCTCTTTTCCCGCCGCTATAGACTAGGTAGACTGCGCGAAAAAAAGTAAACACGTGTAAGCTGAGTTGTGAGGAGAGGTTATCCCACACTACGCTAACTGTTTGATTCATTTCAGGCTTAGAGCGCTATGATCAATAATCTGCTGCAATACCATTTGACTCACCGTATACAGCACCAAATTACTCACCGTGCCGATCGCACTGCTTTTCGCCAATGGTCTCCCCAGGAGGAGACCCAAATGACCTGGAAGCAGGTCGATACGCATATCAATCTCATCGCCAGTGCGCTGTTGGCATTGGGTACCGACGTGCAGGAACGTATCGCGATTTTTGCCAATAACTGCATGGCCTGGTCGCTGGCGGATTTGGCCATTCTGCAATTACGGGGTGTGAGCGTGCCGCTGTATGCCACCAACACGCCGGCCCAGGCGGCCTTTATCATCAATGACGCCGATATCCGTATTCTGTTTGTCGGCGAGCAGGCTCAATTGGATGCCGCCATCGCGCTGCGCGGTGTGTGTCCGCAGTTGAGCCACATTATTGTATTTGATGACAGCGTCGACCTGCATGGCTGTGAGATTGCCCAACACCTGAGCACCTTTGAACGTGAAGTCGACGTAGCGGCGTTCTCATTCCAATTGCAGCAACGCATAGCCGAATGCGATCTGCGGGATCTCTTCACGCTGATCTATACCTCCGGCACCACCGGCGAGCCCAAGGGCGTGATGCTGGATTATCGTAACCTGGCTGCGCAGCTTTATCTGCATGATGAGCGGCTGACGGTGAATGAAGAGGATGTGTCTCTCAGCTTCCTGCCGATGTCACACGTGTTTGAACGGGCCTGGAGCTTCTTCATCATGCACTCTGGCGCGCAAAACGTGTTCTTGCCGAATACCGATTGGGTGCGCGAAGCCATGGCAGCGGTGCGTCCGACGCTGATGTGCGCGGTGCCGCGCTTTTACGAAAAAATCTTCAGCGCAGTGCATGAAAAGGTCGCGCGTGCGCCTTGGCTGCGTCGGGCGTTGTTCCATTGGGCGATTGTCTGCGGTGAGCGCAAGTTCCTGCAGGAGCGCGCCGGCAAGCCATTGGGCAAGCTGTTCGATCTTTCTCATCGCTGGGCCGATAAACTGGTGCTGAGCAAGCTGCGCGGTATCCTCGGCGGGCGTGTACGCTTCTTGCCGGCCGCGGGCGCCAAACTGGACGACAATGTCATCCTGTTTTTCCAGGCGATGGGCGTTAACATCAAATACGGCTATGGCATGACCGAAACCTGCGCCACCGTTTCCTGTTGGGAAGAGGGCAATTTCCGCTTTGGCTCGATTGGCAAGCCCTTGCCGGGGGTTGAAGTGCGTATCGGCGAGGAGAATGAAATTCAGGTGCGTGGGCCGGTGGTGATGCGCGGCTATTTCAATAAACCGCTGGAAACCGCCGCCTCCTTTACCGAGGATGGCTGGTTGAAGACCGGCGATGCCGGCGCCATGGATGAAGGCGGCAACCTGTTTATCACCGAACGCCTGAAGGATTTGATGAAAACCTCTGGCGGCAAGTACATAGCTCCGCAGATGTTGGAAGGCACGCTGGCGCAGGATCGCTTTATCGAGCAGGTGGCGATCATCGCCGATGCGCGTAAATTTGTTTCCGCCCTGATCGTGCCCAGCTTTGAATCTCTGGAAGAGTATGCGAAATCCATCAATCTGAAGTATCAGGATCGGATCGAGCTGTTGCGTCACAGCCATATTCTGGAAATGTTTGAAAGCCGCCTGCGTGAGATGCAAAAAGAGTTGGCGCGCTTTGAACAGGTAAAAAGATTTACCTTGTTGCCTGCCGCCTTCTCGATGGAGTTGGGCGAGCTGACGCCAACGTTGAAGCTGCGCCGTAAGGTCATTTCACAGCGCTATCAGCGTGAAATTGACTCCATGTACCAGGATTAGGTCAGAGATTGTCGCCGGACGGATTGTTCGGCGAAAAAAACAGCATAATTCTTGCCTGATATAGTTCTGTAATTCCTCGCCTGATTGAAACAATGCCTAGCCCGAGCCGCTGGCGGCTAGTGCATTGTTTCTGTAAACCCCAGATCTCCAGCCGCTTGGCAATAACCATTCCATTGCCAAGCCTTTTTGCTGTTTGCCTGCCCAATATTCTGACGTTATGTTAATCAGTTAGAACCAATCCACAAAAACTTTGGGGCAATGCCCCACAGCAGGCGCTACGTTCCGGCGCCAGACAAGAATAAGTAAGCCTGGAGGCAAACCCATGGAGATGTTGTCAGGAGCCGAGATGGTCGTCCGATCGTTGATCGATCAGGGCGTTAAGCACGTATTCGGATATCCGGGCGGGGCGGTACTCGATATTTACGATGCCCTGCATACGGTCGGAGGCATCGATCACATATTGGTGCGCCATGAGCAGGGCGCAGTGCATATGGCCGATGGCTATGCGCGCGCCACCGGTGAAGTCGGGGTGGTTCTGGTGACCTCAGGGCCGGGAGCGACCAATGCGATCACCGGCATTGCGACAGCCTATATGGACTCCATCCCGATGGTGGTGCTTTCCGGACAGGTTCCCAGCTCGCTGATTGGTTACGATGCCTTCCAGGAGTGCGACATGGTCGGGATTTCTCGCCCGGTGGTCAAACACAGTTTCCTGGTGAAGCGCACCGAAGATATTCCCGGCATTTTGAAGAAAGCCTTCTACCTGGCTTCTACCGGCCGCCCAGGTCCGGTGGTGATTGATCTGCCGAAAGACATCGTTGGCCCGGCAGTAAGAATGCCTTATGCCTACCCGCAGGAAGTGAGCATGCGCTCCTATAACCCGACGGTGCAGGGCCACCGCGGGCAGATTAAACGCGCATTGCAAACTATCCTTTCGGCCAAGAAGCCCGTTATGTACGTCGGCGGCGGCGCGATTAATTCGGCCTGTGACGGTGAACTGCTGGAGCTGGCGGAAAAACTGAATTTACCGGTTACCTGCACCCTGATGGGATTGGGCGCGTTTCCCGGCACGCACCGCCAGAGCGTCGGCATGCTCGGTATGCACGGGACTTACGAAGCCAACAAAACCATGCATCACTCTGACGTGATCTTTGCCGTCGGCGTGCGCTTTGACGACCGTACCACCAACAATCTGGCGAAATATTGCCCGGATGCCACCGTACTGCATATCGATATCGACCCTACCTCAATCTCCAAGACGGTTGATGCCGATATCCCAATCGTCGGTGATGCCAAGCAGGTGTTGACCCAGATGCTGGAATTGTTGGCGCAGGAAGACAAAACGCAGGATCACGATGCGCTGCGCGATTGGTGGCAGTCTATTGAACAGTGGCGTGCGCGCGACTGCCTGGGCTACGACAAAAACAGCGGTACCATCAAGCCGCAGGCCGTGATTGAAACCCTGCATCGGCTGACCAAGGGCGACGCTTACGTCACCTCCGATGTTGGCCAGCACCAGATGTTCGCCGCACTCTACTACCCGTTCGACAAGCCACGCCGTTGGATCAACTCCGGCGGGCTGGGCACCATGGGCTTTGGTTTGCCTGCCGCGCTGGGCGTCAAGTTGGCATTGCCTGATGAAACCGTGGTGTGCGTGACCGGCGACGGCAGTATCCAGATGAATATCCAGGAGCTTTCCACCGCATTGCAGTACAACCTGCCGGTGATCGTAGTGAACCTTAATAACCGCTATCTGGGGATGGTGAAGCAGTGGCAGGACATGATCTACTCTGGTCGTCACTCCCAGTCCTATATGGATTCCCTACCGGACTTCGTCAAGCTGGCGGAGGCTTACGGTCATGTGGGTATCGCCATTCGTACGCCAGATGAACTGGAAAGCAAACTGGCGCAGGCGCTGGCCGAAAAAGAGCGCCTGGTATTTGTCGATGTGACCGTCGATGAGACCGAACATGTTTACCCAATGCAGATCCGCGGTGGAAGCATGGACGAAATGTGGTTAAGCAAAACGGAGAGGACCTGATCATGCGCCGAATTTTATCTGTCTTGCTGGAAAACGAATCCGGTGCGTTATCGCGTGTGGTGGGTTTGTTCTCTCAGCGTGGTTACAACATCGAAAGCCTGACGGTCGCGCCGACCGACGACCCTACGCTGTCGCGTATGACGATCCAAACCGTCGGCGATGAGAAGGTGCTGGAGCAGATCGAAAAGCAATTGCATAAGCTGGTGGACGTGCTGCGCGTCAGTGAATTGGTGCAGGGCGCACACGTCGAGCGAGAAATCATGCTGGTGAAGCTGCAGGCCAGCGGTTACGGGCGTGAGGAAGTGAAGCGTTGTGCCGATATTTTCCGCGGTCAGATCGTTGACGTTACCGCTACGCTGTACACCGTTCAACTGGCCGGCACCAGCGATAAGCTGGATGCATTCCTGAGTGCGGTGCGTGAAGTTGCCGAAATTGTTGAAGTGGCGCGTTCCGGTGTGGTCGGCGTATCGCGCGGCGATAAAATCATGCGCTGAGGGGTGAGATTGGCGTAATCTGAGGGCGCGGCCAGGCTGCGCCCTTTGTTTTTCGGCGTTTTTTGCCCGTTTGCTGGCACCTTTCGGCAAAAGCGGTTGCTAGGCAGAGTTTTCTGCTGTTAGATCGCAGAGGCTGGATTGAATAACCGCACAGGATGCGATGGTTAATCCGGGCATGGTTTTCACTTCTATTTTCAGCGTCATTAAGGGGTTAACGTGAAACTGGATGAAATCGCGCGTCTCGCGGGCGTTTCGCGCACTACGGCCAGTTATGTCATCAACGGCAAGGCGAAGCAGTATCGTGTCAGCGATAAAACCGTCGAGAAAGTGATGGCCGTGGTCAGGGAGCACAACTATCACCCAAATGCCGTCGCGGCAGGGCTGCGCGCCGGGCGAACGCGCTCTATCGGTCTGGTGATCCCGGATCTGGAAAACACCAGCTACACCCGGATTGCCAACTATCTGGAGCGTCAGGCGCGCCAACGCGGCTACCAGCTGTTGATTGCCTGTTCGGAAGATCAGCCTGATAACGAAATGCGCTGCATCGAACATCTGCTGCAACGTCAGGTCGATGCGCTGATCGTTTCCACCGCTTTGCCGCCAGAGCATCCATTCTATCAGCGTTGGGCCAACGATCCGCTGCCGATTATTGCCCTGGACCGTGCGCTGGATCGTGAGCATTTCATCAGCGTGGTGGGTGCCGACCAAGAGGATTCCTTCGCGCTGGCGCAAGAACTGCGTACCTTCCCGGCGGAATCGGTACTGTATCTGGGGGCATTGCCGGAGCTTTCCGTCAGCTTCCTGCGTGAACAGGGCTTCCGTCAGGCCTGGCAGGATGACGAGCGTCATGTCGATTATCTGTATGCCAATAGCTATGAGCGCGAGGCTGCTGGCGTGCTGTTTGCCGAATGGCTGAAAACCCATCCGATGCCACAGGCGCTGTTCACCACCTCATTCTCTTTGCTGCAAGGGGTGATGGACGTGACCTTGAAGCAGCGTGGCCGCTTACCGACCGATCTGGCGATCGCCACCTTCGGCGATCATGAGCTGCTGGACTTCCTTGAGTGCCCGGTGCTGGCGGTTGCGCAGCGTCACCGTGACGTGGCCGAACGCGTATTGGAGCTGGTGCTGGCGAGTCTGGATGAGCCGCGTAAACCTAAACCGGGTCTGACGCGCATTCGCCGCAATCTGTTCCGCCGCGGCAGTCTGAGCCGAAAATAATCCTATAGCAGGGGCGCTTAGCTGCGCTCCTGTTTCAAACTCCCCGTTATACGTAACCTGTTACCCTGAACAGCCTTCTGCAGTATTCGAGAAAATACCCGTACACCACACCCATCGCCATCGATACCACAGCATTGCTGGCCACGGCCGTTATGATCTGCTGCCCGTCGGCACCGACGCTCCACAGGATCGCGGCATAAACCGGCGATTGGAAACTGACATAGGCCAGCAGATCGGCAAGGTTACGCAATAAAAAGGGGTATCGATCAGCACGCCTGGCAATGCGGATGAACAGATCCCGATAGCGTCCATAGGGCCAGGCGATCAGGATATTCACCGGAATCGACAGCAAGCGGGACGAGAGCGACTGTTGAAAGCTCATGCCGGAGATCAGAATTTCTATCGCCATACCGGCGATGAAGCAATACACCACCAGAGCAAAGGTATCGGCGGCGGCACTGCGCCAGTGAGTGGCAGGCGAGAGCATGGTGCAATCTCCGGAATGTTGGTTAATGTTCTGTTAAATTTATTTTTTATAGTTGTTAATTCTGGTTTTTTCTTTCATTTGTAGTTTACATTGCCAGTTGGTGTTGGATAAGTAGCTTAATATTTTTATTTGGCGGCGTTGGGTGGTTTTTGTGCTGAGGACAGACGGCAGAATGTGGCGCGAAGGGATTAAAAATGGACTATTCCTAACTATTCAATTAAAACAATGGGTTGCATAATTTCTGACGATAAGGCTGTTTTCCACAGTAAAAATTGTGGTCATTAAACATGTAAGGAAATGAAACCATAATTGTAAACAGGTATTTTGGGAGTAATCTTACTAAATTGATTTGAATCGAAATTAACTCGCCTCGTAATATCCGAGTAATTTATTTTTCCATCTGGCTTATCAGCGGCACTTTAATTGAAGTAAAATAGCGGCCGACTTGAGGATGAATAACCGTTGTACGTTATTAACTCAATGGCTTACGCCGTATTTCGTTTGTAGGGCGAGTTAACGCCGAGCCTTGTCTGGCGCGGCTCGCGCTCGGTTACTGCGATGTGATTGCCGAGCTGAAAAATGAGACATCGATTGCAGAAGGAAGTATTGACTTAATTAATCGCCAATTTGTCAGGTTTTTAATCAGGTTCTTTCCGCTTAGAAAATTCTCCCCGTTTATCATGATGTTAATTTTTAATCATCTAATAAATAGCGTTCCTTTCGCGAGTCAGCTCCCAAAATGACCGAAGAAATATTGCCAAAGCGCTGGCGCTCTGGCTTGACAAGGTTTTCATACCCTCCGTAAACTCCATTATGTGGGAATTTGTGGGGTAAAGTGGTGAAAACGGTCGTGAAGGGGTAACTCAGGTATGTTCCGTGGAGCAACGATGGTTAACCTCGACAGCAAAGGGCGGCTTGCCGTACCCACCCGATATCGGGATTTGCTGAACGAGCAATCGCAAGGCCAAATGGTTTGCACCATTGACCTCCACCAGCCCTGCCTGCTGCTCTACCCACTGCCCGAATGGGAAGTTATTGAACAAAAGTTATCCCGTCTGTCGAGTATGAATCCCGCCGAGCGTCGCGTTCAGCGCCTGCTGTTGGGTCATGCCAGTGAGTGTCAGATGGACAGCGCCGGCCGTTTGCTGTTAGCCACTACGCTACGTCAGCACGCCGGGCTTACCAAAGAAGTGATGCTGGTCGGGCAGTTCAACAAGTTTGAACTGTGGGATGAACAGACCTGGTATCAACAAGTCAAGGATGATATTGACGCAGAACAGTCGACTCAGGAACCGTTGTCTGAGCGGCTACAGGACTTGTCGCTATAAGCATGTTGGAAAACTATAAACACACTACCGTACTGTTGGATGAGGCGGTTAACGGCCTCAACATTCGCAGTAACGGCATCTATATCGACGGTACTTTTGGCCGCGGTGGCCATTCGCGTCTGATTCTGTCCCAGCTTGGGCCGGAAGGACGTTTGTTGGCAATTGACCGCGACCCACAGGCGATTGCAGCCGCCAAGTCTATTGATGATCCTCGTTTTAGCATCGTACACGGCCCATTTTCAGAGTTGTCGCACTATGTGCGGGAACGCGAATTAGTAGGGAAGATTGATGGCATCTTGCTCGATCTGGGGGTTTCTTCACCGCAGTTGGATGACGCGGAACGCGGTTTCTCCTTCATGCGGGACGGTCCACTGGACATGCGCATGGACTCCTCAAGCGGTCAGTCAGCCTCCGAGTGGCTGATGAAAGCGGAAGCAGACGACATCGCCTGGGTGCTGAAAACCTTCGGCGAAGAGCGTTTTGCCAAGCGTATCGCTCGCGCCATCGTAGAAAGAAATCTCGTCGAGCCGATGACCCGTACCAAAGAGCTGGCGGACTTGATCGCCAACGCCAGCCCGTTCCGGGATAAGCACAAGCACCCGGCAACCCGCAGCTTCCAGGCGATCCGTATCTACATCAACAGCGAATTGGAAGAGATCGAACGTGCGCTGGACGGCGCGCTGGAAGTGCTGGCCCCGCAGGGCCGTCTGTCGATCATCAGTTTCCACTCGCTGGAAGACCGCATTGTTAAACGCTTCATGCGTCACCATAGCCGCGGCGCTCAGGTGCCGGCTGGTATCCCGCTGACGGAAGAGCAACTGCGCAGTATGGGCGGACGCACGCTGAAAGCGCTGGGCAAGATGATGCCTGGGGATGCTGAGGTGGCAGAAAACCCACGTGCACGTAGCTCAGTGCTGCGTATTGCCGAGAGGATGCCGGTGTGATTGGCAACGAACGCCACGGTCTGGTCGGCGTGATTGGCGGCGATTTGCTGCGTAACGCCAAGATCCCACTGATTTTGCTGATTGCTTCGTTGGTGTCTGCGGTTTTCGTCGTGACCACCGCGCACCGCACCCGCTTGCTGACTGCCGAGCGCGAGCAGTTAGTTCTTGAGAGAGACGCCCTGGACATTGAGTGGCGCAACCTGATTCTTGAAGAGAATGCCCTTGGGGATCACAGTCGGGTAGAACGCATCGCAACGGAAAAACTGCAGATGCAACATGTTGATCCATCTCAGGAAAATATCATCGTTAAACAATGAATGGTTTAACTGAAATCATTACACGGAGTAGAAAGGGAACGCATGAAAGCAGCACGCCCCGGTAAGTTGAAACGCCAGGAAGATCAGGCCAGCTTTGTAAGCTGGCGTTTTGCGTTGCTGTGCGGCTGTATTTTGCTGGCGTTGGTAGGGCTGATGCTGCGGGTGGCTTATCTGCAGGTGATTAACCCGGACCGCTTGGTAAAAGAAGGCGACATGCGCTCACTGCGCGTGCAGGAAGTACCGACTGCGCGCGGCATGATCAGCGATCGTTCAGGTCGGCCGCTGGCGGTAAGTGTGCCGGTGAATGCAATCTGGGCGGATCCGAAAGAGCTGAATGAGCGCGGTGGTATCACGCTGGATAGCCGCTGGAAAGCGTTATCCGATGCGCTGAATGTTCCGCTGGATCAGCTTTCTACCCGCATCAACGCCAACCCTAAAGGGCGCTTTGTCTATCTGGCGCGCCAGGTGAATCCGGCGATCGGCGACTACATTCGCAAGTTGAAACTGCCGGGTATTTACCTGCGTCAGGAATCCCGTCGCTACTATCCTTCCGGCCAGGTGACTTCGCACATCATTGGCGTGACCAACATTGACGGTCAGGGGATTGAAGGCGTCGAGAAGAGCTTTGACCGCTGGCTGACCGGGCAACCGGGCGAGAGAACCGTGCGTAAAGACCGCTTTGGCCGGGTCATCGAGGATATTTCTTCGGTGGACAGTCAGGCGGCGCATAACCTGGTGCTGAGCGTCGATGAGCGTCTGCAGGCATTGGTTTACCGCGAACTCAACAACGCCGTGGCCTTCAACAAGGCTGAATCCGGTACTGCGGTGCTGGTGGATGTGAATACCGGCGAAGTGTTGGCGATGGCCAACAGCCCGTCTTACAACCCGAACAATATGGCCGGTACGCCGAAAGAAACCATGCGTAACCGTGCTATCACCGATATTTTTGAGCCTGGTTCCACCGTAAAACCTATGGTGGTCATGACGGCATTGCAGCACGGCATTGTGAAAGAAAACAGCGTGCTGAATACCGTCCCTTACCGTATCAACGGCAAGGAAATCAGGGACGTTGCGCGTTACGCGGAACTCTCCCTGACCGGGATCTTGCAGAAGTCGAGTAACGTCGGCGTTTCACGGCTGGCGTTATCGATGCCGTCCTCAGCGTTAGTAGATACTTACTCTCGTTTTGGATTGGGAAAAGCGACCAATTTGGGGCTGGTCGGAGAAAGCAGTGGCATATACCCAAAAAAACAACGGTGGTCTGACATAGAGAGGGCCACCTTCTCTTTCGGCTATGGGCTAATGGTAACCCCGTTACAGTTAGCGCGAGTCTATGCAACGATCGGCAGTCTGGGCGTTTATCGCCCGCTGTCGATTACCAAAGTTGACCCACCGGTTGCCGGTGAGCGCGTCTTCCCCGAACCTCTGGTGCGCACCGTTGTGCACATGATGGAAAGCGTTGCCTTACCGGGCGGCGGTGGGGTGAAGGCGGCCATCAAGGGCTACCGCATTGCCATCAAAACCGGTACCGCCAAAAAAGTGGGCCCGGACGGCAAATACGTCAACAGATACATCGCTTATACCGCCGGCGTGGCGCCGGCCAGTAATCCTCGTTTTGCTCTGGTGGTGGTAATCAACGACCCGCAGGGTGGGAAATACTACGGTGGTGCGATCTCCGCGCCGGTGTTTGGCGCCATCATGGGCGGCGTATTGCGCACCATGAACGTTGAACCGGATGCGTTGCCTACCGTTGAGAAAAGCGATTTTGTAACTAACAGAAAAGAGGGTTCAGGTGGCAGATCGTAATTTGCGCGATTTACTCGCTCCGTGGGTGCCAACGGCTCCCGGGCGCGCGCTGCGGGAAATGACATTAGACAGCCGTATTGCGGCTGCCGGGGATCTGTTTGTCGCCGTTGTCGGCCATCAAACGGATGGACGCCGCTATATTCCGCAGGCCATCGCGCAGGGCGTTGCCGCTGTGATTGCCGAAGCTGAAGGCCAGGCCGAAGACGGCGCTATCACCCAAATGCACGGCGTGCCGGTGATTTACCTGAGCCAGCTCAACCAGCGCCTTTCCGCACTGGCCGGGCGTTTTTACCATGAACCGGCGGAACGTCTGCGTCTGGTCGGCGTTACGGGTACCAACGGCAAAACCACCACCACTCAGCTGCTGGCGCAGTGGGGCCAACTGCTGGGTGAAACCAGCGCCGTAATGGGCACCGTCGGCAATGGTTTGCTGGGCCAGGTTTGCCCAACAGAGAATACCACCGGCTCTGCGGTAGATGTTCAACACGTATTAAACGAGCTGGTCGATCGCGGCGCCACCTTCGCGGCGATGGAAGTTTCCTCCCACGGCCTGGTGCAAAACCGCGTGGCGGCGCTGCCGTTTGCCGCTGCGGTGTTCACTAACCTGAGCCGCGATCATCTGGATTACCACGGTGACATGGCCAATTACGAAGCGGCCAAGTGGTCGCTGTTCGCCAGTCACGAAGTGGGCCAGGCGATTATCAATGCCGATGACGAAGTCGGTCAGCGCTGGCTGAGCCAATTGCCGGATGCGGTTGCTGTCACCATGCAGGGCAACCTGCAGCCTGGCTGCCACGGTCGCTGGCTGAAAACCACCGCGGTTAACTATCACGATAACGGCGCTACTATTCGCTTCAGCTCAAGCTGGGGCGATGGTGAGATTGAAAGCCGCCTGATGGGGGCGTTTAACGTCAGTAACTTGCTGTTGGCGTTGGCGACCCTGCTGTCGTTGGGGTATCCACTGGATGAACTGGTGGCCACCGGTAATCAGCTGCAACCGGTGTGTGGCCGCATGGAAGTTTTCAACGCGCCGGGTAAACCGACGGTGGTGGTCGATTACGCCCACACCCCGGATGCGCTGGAAAAAGCGTTGGAAGCCGCGCGCCTGCACTGCCAGGGGCAGTTATGGTGCGTGTTTGGCTGCGGCGGCGATCGCGACAAGGGCAAGCGTCCACTGATGGGCGGCATCGCCGAACAGTTCGCCGACCGCGTCGTTGTTACCGACGATAACCCTCGTACCGAAGAACCGCAGGCGATTATCGCCGATATCCTGACTGGCTTGCTGGATGCCGGACGCGCTCTGGTGATCCACGGTCGTGCGGAAGCCGTAACCAGCGCCATCATGCAGGCGAAAGAACAAGACGTGGTGCTGGTGGCCGGTAAGGGCCACGAGGATTACCAACTGGTGGGGAATCGCCGTCTGGATTACTCCGATCGCACCACCGTCGCGCGTTTGCTGGGGGTAGTAGCATGATCCCTGTCTCCCTTCAGGCACTGGCCGACGTATTGAGCGCTGAACTGATCGGCGCCGATTGCCAAATCGTTGAGGTGACGACAGATACCCGTCAGGTAACCGCCGGTTGCCTGTTTGTGGCATTGAAAGGTGAGCGTTTCGACGCTCACGATTTTGCTGTTGATGCAGTAACCGCAGGCGCCGGGGCGCTGCTGGTAAGTAAGCGCTTATTGGTGGATGTTCCGCAACTGGTGGTGAAAGACACCCGTCTGGCGTTAGGCCAACTTGCTGCATGGGTACGCAAGCAGGTACCGGCCCGAGTCGTGGCGTTAACCGGCTCATCGGGCAAGACTTCGGTGAAAGAGATGGCCGCCGCTATCCTGCGTGAGTGCGGCGAAGTGCTTTATACCGCCGGCAATTTCAATAATGACATCGGCGTGCCTTTGACGCTGCTGCGTTTGCAGCCGCAGCACGACTTTGCGGTGATTGAGCTGGGCGCTAACCACATTGGCGAAATCGCTTATACCACCGCATTAACTTGTCCGCAGACCGCCCTGGTAAATAATCTGGCGGCCGCTCACCTGGAAGGCTTTGGTTCTTTGGCCGGTGTTGCCCAGGCGAAGGGCGAAATTTTTACCGGCTTGCCGGCTGACGGCGTGGCGATCATCAACGCCGACAACAACGATTGGCCGCATTGGCAGAGCATGCTGGAGGGGAAGACCGTTTGGCGATTCTCTCCGCAGGCGGCAGAAGGCGTCGATTTCTTCGCCAGCGATGTACAGGTCAACGGTGAAGGCACACAGTTTACGTTGCACAGCCCGTTCGGCACTGCGCCTATCGCGCTGCCCCTTCCTGGGCGTCATAACGTCGCCAACGCGTTGGCGGCAACGGCACTGGCAATGTCGGCCGGTGCATCGCTCGAGGCCGTGCGTCAGGGGCTCAAACAACTGAAGGCGGTACCGGGACGTTTGTTCCCGATTGCCCTGTCTGCCGGCAAGCTGCTGTTGGATGACAGCTACAACGCCAACGTTGGCTCAATGACTGCCGCTGCGCAGGTACTGGCGGAAATGCCGGGTTACCGCGTGATGGTGGTGGGCGACATGGCAGAGCTGGGGGCGGAAGCCGAAGAGTGTCACCGTCAGGTGGGCGAAGCGGCTCGGCTGGCGGGAGTCGATAAGGTACTGGGCGTGGGGCCATTGAGCCAAACGCTGATTGCCGCCTCCGGTAACGGCGAACATTTTCAGGATAAGGCAGCAGTGATCGCGCGCGTGGCGGAATTACTGTCGGAACATGCGGTAATTACCGTGTTAATCAAGGGTTCACGTAGTGCCGCAATGGAGCAGGTAGTACGCGCGTTACAGGAGAAAGCACCATGTTAGTTTGGCTGGCCGAGCATTTGGTCAAATATTATTCCGGCTTCAACGTCTTTTCCTACCTGACGTTCCGAGCCATTGTCAGCCTGCTGACCGCGCTGTTCCTTTCCTTGTGGATGGGGCCGCGGGTGATCAAACGCCTGCAGGAGATGTCCTTCGGCCAGGTGGTGCGTAACGACGGTCCAGAGTCGCATTTCAGCAAGCGCGGCACGCCGACCATGGGCGGCATCATGATCCTGACCTCCATCACCGTTTCGGTGCTGATGTGGGCCTATCCGTCCAACCCTTATGTTTGGTGCGTACTGTTCGTGCTGGTGGGTTACGGCATCGTCGGTTTCGTTGACGACTACCGCAAGGTGGTGCGTAAAGACACCAAAGGGCTGATCGCCCGCTGGAAATACTTCTGGCAGTCGGTGATTGCGCTGGTGGTTGCTTTCGCCATGTATGCCGTAGGTAAAGACACGCCAGCCACCGAGCTGGTTGTGCCGTTCTTTAAGGACATCATGCCTCAGCTTGGCCTGTTGTACGTGCTGCTGGCTTACTTTGTCATCGTGGGGACCAGCAACGCGGTCAACCTGACCGACGGGCTGGACGGCCTGGCGATTATGCCGACGGTGTTCGTGGCCGCCGGTTTTGCACTGGTAGCCTGGGCAACCGGTAACATGAACTTCGCCAACTACCTGCACATTCCATATTTGCGTCACGCCGGTGAACTGGTGATCGTCTGTACCGCCATTGTCGGCGCCGGCCTGGGCTTTTTGTGGTTCAACACCTATCCGGCCCAGGTCTTCATGGGCGACGTGGGTTCGTTGGCGCTGGGCGGCGCGTTGGGCACCATTGCGGTGCTGCTGCGCCAAGAGTTTTTACTGTTGATTATGGGCGGCGTGTTCGTGGTTGAAACGCTGTCGGTGATTTTGCAGGTGGGGTCGTTCAAGCTGCGCGGGCAACGTATTTTCCGCATGGCGCCGATTCACCACCACTATGAATTGAAAGGCTGGCCGGAACCACGCGTGATCGTGCGCTTCTGGATTATTTCGCTGATGCTGGTGCTGATTGGCCTGGCGACGCTGAAGGTGCGGTAACTATGGCGGATTATCAGGGTAAGAAAGTGGTCATCATCGGGCTGGGCCTCACCGGCCTGTCCTGTGTTGATTTCTTTATGGCGCGCGGCGTAACGCCACGCGTTATGGATACCCGCATTTCACCTCCAGGGCTGGACAAGCTGCCTGAAAGCGTTGAGCGTCACCTGGGTGATTTGAATCAGGATTGGCTGTTGGCGGCGGATTTGATCGTCGCCAGTCCGGGCATGGCATTGGCGACCCCGGCATTGAGCGCCGCTGCAGAGGCGGGCGTAGAGATTGTCGGCGATATCGAGTTGTTCTGCCGTGAAGCCCAGGCACCGATCGTGGCGATTACCGGTTCCAACGGTAAAAGCACCGTCACCACCCTGGTGGGTGAAATGGCAAAAGCCGCAGGTTGGGCGGTGGGCGTCGGTGGCAATATCGGCCTGCCTGCGTTGAGCCTGCTGCGTCAGGAATGCCAACTGTACGTGCTGGAGCTGTCGAGCTTCCAACTGGAAACCACTTACAGCCTGCACGCGGCTGCGGCGACCATTTTGAACGTCACCGAAGATCATATGGATCGCTATCCGTTTGGGCTGCAGCAATACCGTGCCGCCAAGCTGAAGGTCTATGAAAATGCCAGCCTGTGCGTGGTCAATGCCGACGACGCATTGACGATGCCGATTCGCGGGGCGGATCAGCGTTGCATCAGCTTTGGCGCCGATGTGGGCGACTATCACCTGAACCGCCAACTGGGCGAGACCTGGTTGCGCGTGCGCGGCGAGAAAATCCTGAACACCCGCGAAATGAAGCTGACTGGCCGCCATAACTACACCAATGCGTTGGCGGCGCTGGCACTGGCCGATGCGGTGAACATCCCGCGCGCTTCCAGCCTGAAAGCGTTGACCACCTATACCGGTTTGGCGCACCGCTTCCAATTGGCCTGGGAACATAACGGCGTTCGCTGGATTAACGATTCTAAAGCCACCAACGTTGGCAGTACCGAAGCGGCGTTGAATGGTCTGCAGGTGGACGGCACCTTGCACCTGCTGTTGGGCGGCGACGGTAAGTCGGCCGATTTCTCCCCGCTGGCGCGCTACCTGCAAGGCGATAACGTTCGCCTTTACTGCTTCGGCCGTGATGGCGAACAGTTGGCTCAGCTACGACCGGAGGTCGCTACGCTGACCGAGACTATGGAACAGGCGATGCAGACGATAGCCGGCCGGGTGCAACCTGGCGATATGGTGCTGCTGTCACCCGCCTGTGCCAGCCTGGATCAGTTCCGCAATTTTGAAGTACGCGGCGACGAGTTTACTCGTTTGGCACAGGAGCTTGGCGGATGAGACTGCGCTTGCCGAACTTCGGGCTGACAGAGCTCTTTAAAAACTGGGTGGCGGGATCGCGAGATAACGATTCGGTCAATATGGTGCTGTACGACCGTACCCTGCTGTGGCTGACCTTTGGGTTGGCCATTATCGGTTTTGTGATGGTGACTTCGGCTTCGATGCCGATCGGTCAGCGCCTGGCGGACGATCCGTTCTTGTTTGCCAAGCGTGATGCGTTGTACCTCGGGCTGGCGTTCGGTCTGTCGATGGTAACCTTGCGCATTCCGATGGAAGTCTGGCAGCGCTACAGCAACATCATGCTGCTGTTGTCGATTGTGATGCTGTTGATCGTATTGGTGGTCGGCAGCTCGGTAAACGGGGCATCGCGCTGGATCTCGCTGGGGCCGCTGCGTATTCAGCCGGCAGAGCTGTCCAAGCTGTCGCTGTTCTGTTACCTGGCGAGTTATCTGGTGCGCAAAGTAGAAGAGGTGCGCAGCAACTTCTGGGGCTTCTGCAAGCCGATGGGCGTCATGGTGGTGTTGGCCGTGCTGCTGCTGGCTCAGCCGGACCTCGGTACCGTGGTGGTGCTGTTTATCACCACGCTGGCAATGCTGTTCCTGGCCGGCGCGAAAATGTGGCAATTCCTGGCAATTATCGGATCCGGAGCCTTCGCGGTAGTGCTGTTGATCATCGCCGAACCTTACCGTATGCGCCGTGTGACTTCGTTCTGGAATCCGTGGGCCGATCCGTTCGGCAGCGGCTACCAGCTGACCCAGTCGCTGATGGCCTTTGGCCGTGGTGAATTCTGGGGACAAGGGCTGGGTAATTCGGTGCAGAAACTCGAGTATTTGCCGGAAGCGCACACCGACTTTATCTTCTCGATTTTAGGCGAAGAGCTGGGCTATATCGGTGTGGTTTTTGCATTGTTAATGGTATTCTGCGTCGCTTTTCGTGCTATGTCGATTGGCCGCCGTGCGCTGGAGATTGATCAGCGCTTTTCTGGCTTCTTGGCCTGCTCAATTGGCGTGTGGTTTAGCTTCCAGGCGCTGGTCAACGTCGGTGCCGCTGCCGGAATGCTTCCCACTAAAGGCTTAACGTTACCGCTGATAAGCTATGGCGGTTCGAGCCTGTTGATTATGTCGACGGCGATCGTGCTGTTGCTGCGTATTGATTATGAAACGCGTCTGGCTAAAGCCCAGGCGTTTGTGAAGAGGTAAGGGATGAGCGGGAAACCTAAGCGTTTAATGGTGATGGCAGGCGGTACCGGCGGACACGTGTTCCCGGGACTGGCGGTCGCGCATCATCTGATGGCGCAGGGCTGGCAGGTGCGCTGGCTTGGAACCGCAGACCGAATGGAAGCCGATCTGGTGCCAAAGCATGGGATCGAGATTGATTTCATCCGTATTTCCGGCCTGCGTGGCAAAGGGCTGAAGGCCCAGCTGAGCGCGCCGCTGCGTATCTGGCAAGCCGTACGTCAGGCGAAGGCGATTATGCGCAGCTACCAACCGGACGTGGTGCTGGGGATGGGGGGTTACGTTTCTGGTCCTGGCGGTTTGGCCGCATGGCTGTGCGGCATCCCGGTGGTGCTGCATGAACAAAACGGCATTGCCGGGCTGACCAACCGTTGGTTGGCGCGCATTGCCAAGAAGGTCCTGCAGGCCTTCCCTGGCGCGTTCCCCAATGCGGACGTGGTGGGCAACCCGGTACGCACCGACGTATTGGCGCTGCCGCTGCCGGCAGAGCGATTGACGGGGCGTGAAGGGCCCATTCGCGTACTGGTGATTGGCGGCAGTCAGGGTGCCCGGGTGCTGAATCAGACAGTTCCTGAAGTCGCGGCGAGATTGGGCGATAGAATTACGCTCTGGCATCAGGTAGGCAAAGGTGCGCTGGAAAATGTGTTGCGCGACTACGAGAGGGTAGGGCAGACGCAACACAAAGTGACCGAGTTTATTGATGACATGGCGGCGGCGTACGCTTGGGCTGATGTCGTGGTGTGCCGCTCCGGCGCGCTGACGGTCAGCGAGATCGCCGCTGCGGGCCTTCCTGCGATCTTCGTGCCTTTCATGCACAAAGACCGCCAACAGTATTGGAATGCCCGCCCGCTGGAAGAAGCCGGTGCGGCGAAGATTATCGAGCAACCGCAGTTTAACGCCGATGTGGTGGCGGAGCTGCTGGCTGGCTGGGATCGTCCTACGCTGCTGGCCATGGCCGAAAAGGCCCGTGCCGTGGCCATTCCGGATGCTACCGAACGCGTAGCTGCGGAGCTGGTGCGCGTCGCCAAATAATATGCAGGGGTCCGGTTCGCCGGGCCTGAATTAAAGAATGTCATGTAGGGGCCCGGCATGCCGGACCTGGATTAGAGAGAGTGATGAATACACAACAACTGGCGAAACTACGTACTATCGTGCCCGAGATGCGACGCGTCCGGCACATTCACTTTGTCGGCATCGGTGGCGCCGGCATGGGTGGTATCGCCGAAGTGTTGGCCAATGAAGGTTATCAAATCAGCGGTTCCGACCTGGCACCGAATCCGGTAACCCAGCAGCTGAGCGCGCTCGGGGCGACGATTTACTTCCATCACCGTCCGGAGAACGTACTGGATGCCAGCGTAGTCGTGGTTTCTACCGCGATTTCTGCCGACAACCCGGAAATTGTCGCCGCTCGTGAAGCGCGTATTCCGGTAATCCGCCGCGCAGAGATGTTGGCCGAACTGATGCGTTTTCGTCACGGCATCGCCGTTGCCGGTACGCATGGCAAGACCACGACCACGGCAATGGTGTCGAGCATTTATGCCGAAGCCGGTCTGGACCCGACCTTTGTTAACGGCGGGCTGGTGAAAGCGGCAGGAACTCATGCGCGTTTGGGCTCCAGCCGTTACCTGATTGCGGAAGCGGATGAGAGCGATGCTTCTTTCTTGCATCTGCAACCGATGGTGGCGATTGTCACCAATATCGAAGCCGACCATATGGAGACCTACCAGGGCGACTTCGAAAACCTGAAGCAGACGTTTATTAACTTTTTGCACAACCTGCCGTTCTACGGCCGTGCGGTGATGTGTATTGACGATCCGGTGGTGCGTGAATTGCTGCCACGCGTGGGTCGCCATATCACCACTTACGGTTTCAGCGACGATGCCGACGTTCGCATCGAAAGCTACCGTCAGGTTGGAGCCCAGGGCCACTTCACCCTGAGCCGCCAGGACAAGCCGCTGATGACGGTGACGCTGAATGCGCCGGGTCGTCACAACGCGTTGAACGCGGCGGCGGCAGTGGCGGTAGCAACGGAAGAGGGCATTGACGACGCAGATATCCTGCGTGCGTTGGCCAGCTTCCAGGGGACCGGTCGCCGCTTTGATTTCCTCGGCGAATTCCCGCTGGAGCCGGTAAATGGCAAAAGCGGCAGTGCGATGCTGGTGGACGACTATGGCCACCACCCGACCGAGGTCGACGCGACGCTGAAAGCCGCACGTGCAGGCTGGCCGGACAAGCGTCTGGTGATGATTTTCCAGCCGCACCGTTACACGCGTACTCGCGATCTGTATGACGACTTTGCCAATGTGCTGTCGCAGGTGGACGTGCTGCTGATGCTGGACGTTTACTCTGCCGGTGAAACGGCAATTCCCGGGGCGGACAGCCGCTCGCTGTGCCGTACCATCCGCAGCCGCGGCAAGCTGGATCCGATTCTGGTGTCTGATGCGGATACCGTGCCGGAAACCCTGGCAGGGCTGCTGCAAGCGGACGATTTAGTGCTGGTGCAGGGCGCCGGCAACGTGGGGAAAGTCGCACGCAAACTGGCTGAGCTGAAGCTGCAGCCTCAGAAAAAAGAGGAGGAACATCATGGCCGATAAAGTTGCCGTACTGCTGGGTGGCACCTCCGCTGAACGTGAAGTGTCATTGCAATCTGGTGCCGCCGTGCTGGCCGGGCTGCGTGAAGCCGGTATCGACGCTCACGGCATCGATATCCGTGATTTCCCGGTCACCCAGTTGAAAGAACATGGGTTTACCAAAGTATTTATCGCGCTGCATGGCCGAGGCGGTGAAGACGGCACCCTGCAAGGCATGCTGGAGTTCCTCGAACTGCCTTATACCGGCAGTGGCGTGATGGCTTCGGCACTGACCATGGACAAGTGGCGCACCAAAATGGTGTGGCAGTCGATGGGCCTGCCGGTGGCGCCTTATGTTGCGCTGAACCGTCAGCAATATGCCGGTGCAGAAAAAGAGGCGCTGATCGCGCGCATCGAGGCCTTGGGCCTGCCGCTGATCGTCAAGCCGAGCCGTGAAGGCTCCAGCGTTGGTATGAGCAAAGTTACCGAGCGTGGCGCTCTTGAGGCGGCTCTGGAAGAAGGTTTCCGTCATGACGACGACGTGCTGGTCGAGAAGTGGCTGAGCGGTCCGGAATACACGGTAGCGATGCTGGGTGATCGGGTATTGCCTTCCATCCGCATTCAACCGGCCGGCGTGTTTTACGATTACCAGGCCAAGTACATCTCGGACGATACCCAGTATTTCTGCCCGAGCGGCCTGGGCGCGGAACAGGAAGCCGAAATGGCGTCTCTGGCGTTACGCGCCTATCGTGGGCTGGACTGCAGCGGCTGGGGCCGCGTTGATGTGATGCAGGATAGCGATGGCAGCTTCTATCTGCTTGAGGTGAATACCTCGCCGGGCATGACCAGTCATAGCCTGGTGCCGATGGCAGCGCGCCAGTCTGGTTTAAGCTTCTCGCAGCTGGTAGCGAGAATTTTGGAATTGGCCGACTGATATGTCGCAAGCTGCCCTGAATGCGCGTGAACGCGAGGTGGACAACAACCCGCGACGCAGCAATGGAACCCAGTTGGCGGGAATGATTTTCCTGCTGATGGTGTTGGGAACGGTCCTGTGGAGTGGGTGGGCGGTGATTGGCTGGATGAAAGACGCCAGCCGCCTGCCGCTGTCACGACTGGTGGTGACCGGTGAACGTCACTACACCACCAACGACGATATTCGTCAGGCTATCCTGGCGCTGGGATCGCCGGGGACGTTCATGACGCAGGATGTGGATATCATCCAGCAGCAGATTGAACGTCTGCCGTGGATCAAGCAGGCCAGCGTGCGCAAGCAGTGGCCGGATGAGCTGAAGATCCACCTGGTGGAATATGTCCCGGTGGCGCGATGGAATGATTTGCACATGGTAGATGCCGAAGGCAAATCCTTCAGCGTGCCTGCAGAACGAATTGGCAAACAGAAGTTGCCGTTGCTGTATGGTCCGGAAGGGAGCGAACAGGATGTTCTTGAAGGTTACCGGACCATGAGCAGCATGTTAGCGGCCAGCAAATATACGCTGAAAATGGCGGCCATGAGCGCCCGCCATTCCTGGCAGCTGGCTTTGGATAATGATGTTCGGCTGGAGCTGGGACGCGACGATCGCACCGGACGCCTGCAGCGCTTTATCGAGCTTTACCCGGTATTGCAGCAGCAGGGACAGGCAGAAAGCAAGCGAGTCAGTTATGTCGACTTACGCTATGAGGCCGGTGCATCGGTAGGTTGGGCCCCCGTGTTTATCGACCCGCAGGCTGCAGGCGATCGGCAGAACAGTAATCAGCAACAGAATCAGGCACAGGCAAAACAACAATGATCAAGTCGACGGACAGAAAACTGGTAGTTGGACTGGAGATCGGTACTGCAAAAGTCTCCGCATTGGTAGGGGAAGTTCTGCCCGATGGCATGGTCAACATTATCGGGGTGGGCAGTTGCCCGTCTCGCGGTATGGATAAGGGTGGCGTTAACGACCTGGAGTCGGTAGTGAAGTGCGTACAGCGCGCTATCGATCAGGCCGAACTGATGGCGGATTGTCAGATTTCTTCGGTTTACCTCGCATTATCGGGTAAACACATCAGCTGCCAGAACGAAATAGGGATGGTTCCTATTTCCGAAGAGGAAGTGACACAGGAAGATGTGGAGAACGTGGTGCATACCGCTAAATCGGTACGCGTCCGTGATGAACACCGCATCCTGCACGTCATCCCTCAGGAATACGCCATCGATTATCAGGAAGGCATCAAAAACCCGGTCGGGTTGTCCGGCGTGCGTATGCAAGCCAAGGTGCACCTGATCACCTGCCATAACGATATGGCTAAGAACATCGTTAAGGCAGTAGAACGTTGTGGTCTGAAAGTTGACCAACTTATTTTCGCCGGTCTGGCCGCCAGCTATGCGGTACTGACCGAAGATGAGCGCGAGCTCGGCGTTTGTGTAGTGGATATCGGCGGCGGCACCATGGATATGGCGGTGTACACCGGCGGTGCACTGCGCCACACCAAAGTGATCCCTTACGCCGGGAACGTGGTCACCAGCGATATCGCTTACGCCTTCGGCACGCCGCCGACAGACGCGGAAGCGATCAAAGTTCGACACGGCTGTGCGCTTGGGTCGATTGTTAGCAAGGATGAAAGTGTAGAGGTGCCAAGCGTTGGAGGACGTCCTCCTCGGAGTCTGCAAAGACAGACACTGGCTGAAGTGATTGAGCCACGCTACACCGAACTGTTGAATCTGGTTAACGATGAAATTTTGCAATTGCAGGAGCAACTGCGTCAGCAAGGGGTGAAGCATCATCTGGCAGCGGGTATTGTGCTGACCGGTGGTGCCGCCCAGATTGATGGCCTGGCAGCCTGTGCGCAACGGGTGTTCCACACCCAGGTACGCATCGGCCAACCCTTGAACATCACGGGTCTGACGGATTATGCGCAGGAGCCTTACTATTCTACGGCGGTAGGTCTGCTGCACTATGGAAAAGAGTCTCACCTGAGCGGTGAGGCAGAAGTAGAAAAACGCGCCTCGGTGGGCAATTGGTTTAAACGTATCAATAGCTGGCTGAGAAAAGAGTTTTAATGTTTCAACAAAGAGATCATGCTGAGTAATCTTTTTATGATCTCGCAGCGACAGGCACAAAACGGAGAGAAACTATGTTTGAACCAATGGAACTAACCAATGACGCGGTGATTAAAGTCATCGGCGTCGGCGGTGGCGGTGGCAACGCCGTTGAACACATGGTGCGCGAGCGCATCGAAGGTGTTGAATTCTTTGCCGTGAATACAGACGCTCAGGCGCTTCGTAAAACGGCAGTTGGCCAAACCATCCAGATCGGTAGCGGTATTACCAAAGGTCTGGGTGCAGGCGCGAACCCTGAAGTGGGTCGCAATTCAGCGGAAGAAGACCGTGAAGCCCTGCGCGCCGCACTGGATGGTGCAGACATGGTCTTCATTGCAGCTGGCATGGGCGGCGGTACCGGTACCGGTGCAGCGCCAGTCGTCGCTGAAGTTGCTAAAGACCTGGGTATTCTGACAGTGGCCGTGGTGACCAAGCCTTTCAATTTTGAAGGCAAGAAACGCATGGCGTTCGCTGAGCAGGGTATCGCAGAATTGTCCAAACATGTGGACTCACTGATCACTATCCCGAACGACAAGCTGTTGAAAGTTCTGGGTCGCGGTATTTCTCTGTTGGACGCGTTTGGTGCGGCTAACGACGTGCTGAAAGGCGCGGTTCAGGGTATTGCCGAACTGATCACCCGTCCGGGCCTGATGAACGTCGACTTCGCCGACGTGCGCACCGTAATGTCCGAAATGGGCTACGCGATGATGGGTTCCGGCGTTGCCTGTGGTGAAGACCGTGCTGAAGAAGCTGCGGAAATGGCGATCTCCAGCCCACTGCTGGAAGATATCGACCTGTCCGGCGCTCGCGGCGTGCTGGTCAACATCACCGCCGGCTTCGACCTGCGCTTGGATGAGTTCGAAACCGTGGGTAACACCATTCGTGCTTTCGCTTCCGACAACGCGACCGTGGTAATTGGTACGTCGCTGGATCCGGAAATGAACGACGAACTGCGTGTAACCGTGGTTGCGACCGGTATCGGTATGGACAAACGTCCGGAAATCACTCTGGTCACCAATAAACAGGCCAGCCAGCCAGTGATGGATCATCGCTACCAGCAGCACGGCATGTCGCCGCTGCCGCAGGAAGTGAAACCTGCCGCCAAGGTGGTTAACGATCCGACTGCGCAGCCTAATAAAGAGCCCGACTATCTTGATATTCCAGCCTTCCTGCGCAAGCAGGCAGACTAAGAATATCCTGAGAATTTGGAATCTCCGCTCTTTGTGCTAAACTGTCCCGCCAGCCATGCTGTATGCTTGGCTGGTAGGATTGATAACATTGCGAGATAAAACGATGATCAAACAAAGGACATTAAAACGTATTGTTCAGGCGACTGGTGTCGGTTTACATACCGGCAAGAAAGTCACGCTGACAATGCGACCCGCGGCGGCTAATACCGGGGTCATCTATCGTCGCACTGACTTGAATCCACCGGTTGATTTTCCGGCTGATGCAAAATCCGTGCGTGATACCATGCTCTGTACCTGCCTGGTCAATGAGCATGACGTGCGTATTTCTACCGTTGAGCATCTTAATGCCGCGCTGGCTGGGTTGGGCATCGACAACATCGTTATCGAAGTTGACGCTGCTGAAATCCCTATCATGGACGGCAGTGCCAGTCCGTTCGTCTTCCTGTTGCTGGATGCCGGCATTGAAGAACTGAACTCTGCGAAGAAATTCCTGCGTCTGAAAGACACCGTGCGTGTTGAAGATGGCGACAAGTGGGCCGAGCTGTCCCCGCATAACGGGTTCCGCCTGGACTTCACCATCGACTTCAACCACCCGGCGATCGACGCCAGTACGCAACGCTACCGCCTTGATTTCTCTGCCGACTCGTTCGTGCGTCAAATCAGTCGTGCGCGTACTTTCGGCTTCATGCGTGATATCGAATATTTACAGTCCCGTGGCCTGGCCCTGGGCGGCAGCTTTGACTGCGCTATCGTGGTAGATGATTACCGCGTGCTGAACGAAGACGGCCTGCGCTTCGAAGACGAATTCGTGCGTCACAAAATGCTGGACGCCATCGGCGACCTGTTCATGTGCGGCCATAATATCATTGGCGCGTTTACCGCGTACAAGTCTGGTCATGCGCTGAACAACAAGCTGCTTCAAGCAGTTCTGGCGAAACAGGAAGCGTGGGAATACGTCACCTTCCAGGACGAAGCCGAAATGCCACTGGCATTCAAAGCTCCGTCAACCGTATTGGCATAAGTCGATACCGCTGATTACTTATCACGACTGGTAGCGTTGGCACTCTCTCCGGCCAACGACGCCAGTCGTTCTAATATCTTGCGCAGTTTTTCCGGGCTCCGGCTCGCTAATACCCTTAATTCCCCAGCACTTTCCTGACTCAGATGACGCATAGGCACGCTTGACTGCGTATTTCCTGCCGTTTTTGCGGCGTCCTGCACCAGGTTGTTCCCTTTTGCCATCAAGGCCGGATTAATCCTGATGTCGATCGACGACAATGATGGTAGAATTTGCGCTCGTAGTGCTGATAATAAAGCCGGTTGTTCGTAACGTAGACGCATCATCCAGCTGGCATTTGCCGTTTCTAGCACTAAAATACCCTGTCGGAAATTTGCGACGCGGCACCAAGGATGCAGTTGAACGGGCAACAGGCCTTTCACTGCACGGTTAAGCTTAAGCAACGCGACTGCGCGTTGTTGGACGTTATGCAGTGGCCCTTTGTCTTCTGCAGACGCGTCGTCGAACAGGGAATCTAATAATTGTGGACGGCTATCGCGCATAATGGGCTCCGGCGGATTATAAACTCGTGATCGGTATTCTAAATCGTTGGCGACAATTTGGCAGACGTTATTTCTGGCCCCATCTCCTTTTAGGGATGGTTGCGGCCACGCTTGGCGTACCTACCAATCTGACCGGCAACCCCGATCAAGCCGCTCTGCCGAGCACCTCGTCCAGCCTGAACCGGCAAAATTCTGCCAGTGGCGCCTTCAATAGCCTGGCGTTACTGCAGGAAGCGCATCGTCGTCCGACCTTTAGCGTCGACTACTGGCACCAGCATGCGCTTCGTACCGTCATTCGTCACCTCTCTTTTGCGCTTGCGCCGCAGGCCGTTTACGCGCGGGTGCAGGAAAGCGAAGCGGAGGTGACCGAACCCCCATTGCAGGTAGCGCAACTGGCGCTGCTTTCTACCCTTAATGCGCTGCTGACGCACGAGCCGAAGCCGCCGACCATCATTCGCACCACTCACCACGCCGTGCTGCCCGCTGTTGCGCAGCATCAGGCCGGGTTGTGGCTTGCGCAAGTGCAGGGCATTCGCGCCGGACCTGCAGCCTTAAGCTGATTTCTTGCCCCTCGGGCGACAAAAAAAACCTAAAAAATAACATCAAGTTGACTGCCTGTGTTGGCCGTCATGACAGAGATATCAAACATCATGTTAGTGAAATTATTGACCAAAGTTTTTGGTAGCCGTAACGATCGTACGCTGCGCCGCATGCGCAAATCGGTTGAGCTGATCAACCAGATGGAACCGGACATGGAAAAACTGTCCGATGACGAACTGAAAGCCAAGACCAACGAGTTCCGCGCGCGCCTGGAAAAGGGTGAAGTGCTGGAAAACCTGTTGCCTGAGGCCTTCGCGGTAGTGCGTGAGGCGAGCAAGCGCGTCTTTGGCATGCGTCACTTCGACGTGCAGCTGCTGGGCGGCATGGTGCTGAATGACCGCTGTATCGCAGAGATGCGCACCGGTGAAGGTAAAACCCTGACCGCAACCCTGCCAGCCTATCTGAACGCCCTGAGCGGTCGTGGCGTGCACGTGGTAACCGTCAACGACTATCTGGCACAGCGTGACGCCGAGAACAACCGCCCGCTGTTTGAGTTCCTCGGCTTGAGCATCGGCATCAACCTGCCGGGCATGCCGGCACCGGCCAAGCGTGAAGCCTATGCCGCGGACATTACCTACGGCACCAACAACGAATACGGTTTCGACTATCTGCGCGACAACATGGCGTTCAGTCCGGAAGAGCGCGTTCAGCGCAAACTGCACTATGCACTGGTGGATGAGGTTGACTCCATCCTGATCGATGAAGCGCGTACGCCGTTGATCATCTCTGGCCCGGCTGAAGACAGCTCCGAGATGTACATCAAGGTTAACAAGCTGATCCCTAAACTGATCCGTCAGGAAAAAGAAGATTCGGATTCCTTCCAGGGCGAAGGCCACTTCTCGGTTGACGAAAAGGCGCGCCAGGTGCACCTGACCGAACGCGGCCTGATCCTGATCGAAGAAATGCTGATGGAAGCCGGCATCATGGACGAAGGGGAGTCACTGTACTCACCGACCAACATCATGCTGATGCACCACGTGACCGCGGCTCTGCGTGCCCATGTGCTGTTTACCCGTGACGTTGACTACATCGTAAAAGACGGTGAAGTCATCATCGTCGACGAACACACCGGCCGTACCATGCACGGCCGTCGCTGGTCCGATGGCCTGCACCAGGCGGTGGAAGCCAAAGAAGGCGTGGAAATCCAGAACGAAAACCAGACCCTGGCCTCCATCACCTTCCAGAACTACTTCCGCCTGTACGAGAAGCTGGCTGGGATGACCGGTACCGCCGACACCGAAGCTTTTGAATTCAGCTCGATCTACAAGCTGGATACCATCGTGGTGCCGACCAACCGTCCAATGCTGCGTAAAGACATGCCGGATCTGGTCTACATGACCGAGCATGAGAAGATTGGCGCCATCATTGAAGATATTCGTGAGCGCACCGCTAACGGCCAGCCGGTTCTGGTCGGTACGATTTCAATCGAGAAATCCGAAGTGGTTTCGCGTGAGCTGGAGAAAGCCGGTATCGCCCATAAGGTGTTGAACGCCAAGTTCCACGCCATGGAAGCGGACATCGTTGCTCAGGCCGGCCAGACCTCTGCGGTTACCATCGCTACCAACATGGCCGGTCGTGGTACCGACATCGTGTTGGGCGGCAGTTGGCAGGCAGAGATTGCCCAGTTGGAAGATCCAACCGAAGAGCAAATCGCGGCGATTAAAGACGCCTGGAAAATCCGTCACGATGCCGTACTGGCAGCCGGTGGCCTGCACATCATTGGTACCGAGCGTCATGAATCACGCCGTATCGATAACCAGTTGCGCGGCCGTTCCGGTCGTCAGGGTGATGCCGGTTCATCCCGCTTCTACCTGTCGATGGAAGATGCCCTGATGCGTATTTTCGCCTCCGATCGCGTTTCCAACATGATGCGTAAATTGGGGATGAAAGAAGGTGAGGCCATTGAGCACCCATGGGTCACCAAAGCAATTGCCAACGCCCAGCGTAAAGTAGAAAGCCGCAACTTCGACATTCGTAAGCAACTGCTGGAATACGATGACGTGGCCAACGATCAGCGCCGCGCGATCTACAGCCAGCGTAACGAACTGCTGGACGTGTCTGACGTTAGCGAAACCATTGCCAGCATCCGTGAAGACGTGTTCAAGACCACTATTGACGGCTACATTCAACCGCAGTCGCTGGAAGAAGAGTGGGATATTCAGGGGCTGACCGAACGTCTGAAAAACGATTTCGATCTGGATATGCCTATCGCCGAATGGTTGGATAAAGAGCCTGAGCTGCACGAAGAAACGCTGCGTGAGCGTATTCTGGAAAAAGCCAAGGAAGAGTACCAGCGTAAAGAAGAAGTGGTTGGCACCGAGATGATGCGCAACTTCGAGAAAGGCGTGATGCTGCAGACGCTGGATTCCCTGTGGAAAGAGCATCTGGCGGCCATGGACTACCTGCGTCAGGGCATCCATCTGCGCGGTTATGCGCAGAAAGATCCTAAGCAGGAGTACAAGCGCGAGTCCTTCAACATGTTCGCTACCATGCTGGAATCACTGAAGCATGAAGTGATCAGCGTGCTGAGCAAGGTTCAGGTGCGGATGCCGGAAGAGGTTGAAGCCTTGGAACTGCAGCGTCGTGAAGAAGCCGAGCGTCTGGCCAAACAGCAGCAGCTGAGCCACTATGAAGAAAACGCGCTGGTGACTGAAGATCCTAATGCACCGACCATCGCAGAACGTAAAGTGGGTCGTAACGATCCGTGCCCATGCGGTTCCGGTAAAAAATACAAACAGTGTCACGGTCGTCTGCAGAACTAAGCCGACACTGTTTAACGAATAAAACCCAGGGGTTCAGCGTGCTGAGCCCCTGTTTTTTGGGGCTGCATTCCGCGTTTCAACGACTCAATCAGGAGGATGCGATGAAACATCTGAATATCGCCGTCGGCATCATTCGTAATGCCCAGCAGGAAATCTTCATTACCCGCCGCGCGGCCGATTCGCATATGGCCGGTTTCTGGGAGTTTCCCGGCGGCAAAATTGAACAGGGGGAGACGCCGGAACAGGCGCTTAGCCGTGAATTATTGGAAGAGACCGGCATTGAAGCCCAGCGTGCGGAGTTGTTGGACGTGCTTGAGCATCAGTTTAGCGATCGCATCGTCACGTTGAATTTCTATCTGGTGGAAGCCTGGGCCGGTGAACCCTTCGGTCGCGAAGGCCAGCCTATGCGCTGGGTAAAACAGGCTGACCTGCGGGAAGAAGAGTTCCCTCAGGCCAATATCAGCATTATCAAACTGCTGGTGGAGCAGGCTAACGCCGCGCAGTAATACAACCGGCCTGGCGGCTGCCGGGCCGATCAGAACGACGATCAGCGATCGTCTGCTTCACTCCACTCTTCGCTTTCGGAAAGATCGCTGTTGCTTGGAATGCGCTTCTCTTCATCGGCCCATTCGCCCAGATCAATCAGCTGACAGCGTTTGCTGCAAAACGGACGAAATGGGCTCACCTCTCCCCAAACCACACCTTTGCCACAGGTTGGGCATTTCACTACGGTAGTCATATCTATTCCTTACTCCCTTCCAACGCGTGAAAGGTCTTGATGTCATTGGATCAGCAACAGGCCAACTCAAAGGTTAGTCGTTCCGGTACCACGCCGAGCTCACTGTCCAGCGGCAGAAAGCGAATCGCATAGCGCGTCTTATGGCCGGATATTTGTGGGTAAAGCTGGTGCGCCAGATTGATGCGTAAGCGCAGCAGATCCGCCCCCTCGGCGTTATCCTGGAAAAAACCGTTCAGGCTGATCTGATTGCGAAATGGCCCGGCCTGACGGATCAGATCCAGCACCATAGTCAGTGCCTGGTTTAATGGTTCCAGCGTTTGCAACCATTCGGCTACGTCGTTATCTCGCTCTTGCTGTGGTGCATGCATCCACATGTGCAGCGTCGGCAAGTCAAAGCTGCAGCACCCACCGGGGATACTCAGACGTTGCCGCACCAGACTAATCAACCGGTCTTCGCGCAGCGCCTGACCCAGTCGCGGCGCAGAAATCAGTGCGGCACCACGTTGCTTCAACTGGTTGCGCAACTGATCCACCAGCGACATATCGACGCCCGGAACATCGGCCCACGCCAGCAATTTTTGCTGCTGACGCTCCAACTCTTTCAGTAACTCGGTACGTACTTCACCGCGCTCCAGCACGTCCAGCAGATCGGCGATGGTGCGGAAAAAGGTCAGGGCGATGGCCGTTTCGCTTAAGGCTCGCTGGCCATGCAGCTGTTGCAGCAAAAATTCCATGCGCAGCCAGGTGCGCATTTTTTCATTCAACGGATGTTCAAAAAGAACGCTTGGGGAAACATCACTCATTCAGTTTAATCCTGTCGGGTCGCTGATGCCGCCAGCTCAAGGTAACGGCAATGCAGTGCGGCAACCAATGGCTCTATCCCCTGAGCGGCGCCGCTATTATCAATGATGTCGTCTGCAGCGGCCAGGCGCTGCTCACGCGTGACCTGTGCGGACAGTATGTTCTGTGCCTGCTGACGGCTGATGCCGTCGCGGGCGATGGTTCTGGCCAACTGAGTCTCGCTGTCGACGTCAACCACCAGCACGCGATCGGCGCGCGCCTGCAGGTTGTTCTCGACCAGCAATGGCACCACCCAAAGAGCGTAGGGGCTGGTGACTTGCGCCAGTTGACGTTGAGTTTCCTGATGAATCAGCGGGTGCAGCAGTTGGTTTAGCCAACGCTTTTCATCAGGGTTACTGAAGATACACTGACGTAAGGCGGCACGGTTCAGTGAACCGTCCGGCTGCAACATTTCATTACCAAAACGTTCGGCGATGGCAACCAGTGCCGGGGTTCCTGGCTCGACAACCTGTCGGGCGATAACGTCAGCATCGACCACCGTCACGCCGTGGCGAGCGAAGGCGTCTGCCACGGTGGACTTACCGCTGCCGATACCCCCTGTCAACGCAACAATGTAGGCCATGGTAGGGAATGCACCTGAGGTTCATAAAAAAATAATAGACGAATCATAAAGCGATCGCACAGAAGTGCAAGTAAGCCGGCGGCGCTTGCCGTGCCGCTTAGGCTGTACGGTGATAAAAAGCGCAGCCGGAAAGGGAAAATGAGCGGGAGGTCACACTGCGGTGTCGCAGGTAAATTTGTCGGATTGTAGCGCAAAAAAAGGAGAATTCGCAGTCTTGTCCGGCGATTATTAGCGCGTATGATAGCGTCACTGGAACTGGCATTAATCTATACCCGTCATTCTTCAAGCTGCAGGTGTGTTGACTGCGAGCGTTCACCCGAATCACTTACATGAGTAAGCTCATCGGGACTCTCGCCCTTGTCGTTTTCCTGCAACTCGAATTATTTAGGGTATACCCCGTCGCTTTTCAAGCCATTGCGTTTTGCGATCCGTCGCCATAAACCAGGAAATCATAAGTCATGCGTATTGAAGAAGATTTGAAGTTAGGCTTTAAAGATGTGCTGATTCGCCCAAAGCGTTCCACGCTGAAAAGCCGCTCAGAAGTTGAACTGGAACGTCAGTTTACCTTCAAACATTCTGGCTGTAGCTGGTCTGGTGTGCCGATCATCGCCGCCAACATGGATTCAGTCGGTACCTTCAGCATGGCAGAGGCCCTGGCTTCCTTCGATGTTCTCACCGCCGTACACAAACACTACACCGTAGAGCAGTGGGCCGCTTTTGTGCAGCGCGTGCCGGCATCGGTGCTGTGCCACGTGATGGTTTCAACCGGCACGTCTGACGCTGACTTTGTGAAAATGAAGCAGATCCTGGCGCTGTCACCCGAGCTGAAATTTATCTGTATCGACGTAGCCAATGGCTATTCCGAGCATTTTGTCGCCTTTCTGCAGAAAGCGCGCGAAGCCTGCCCGAAGCATGTTATTTGCGCCGGTAACGTCGTCACCGGTGAAATGGTGGAAGAACTCATCCTGTCCGGCGCCGACATTGTTAAAGTCGGTATTGGTCCAGGCTCTGTCTGCACGACCCGCGTGAAAACAGGCGTCGGTTATCCACAGTTGTCTGCGGTGATAGAATGCGCCGATGCGGCACACGGCCTCGGTGGCCAAATCGTTAGCGATGGCGGTTGTTCGGTACCGGGCGACGTAGCGAAAGCCTTTGGCGGCGGTGCTGATTTTGTCATGCTGGGCGGCATGCTGGCCGGCCACGACGAATGTGAAGGCACCATTGTGGAAGAGAACGGTGAGAAATTTATGCTGTTCTACGGCATGAGCTCCGAGTCGGCGATGAAACGCCACGTCGGCGGCGTTGCCCAGTACCGTGCGGCCGAAGGGAAAACTGTCAAACTGCCGTTGCGCGGCGAAGTTGAGTTCACCGTCCGCGATATCCTCGGCGGTCTGCGTTCCGCTTGTACTTACGTCGGCGCGGAGCGTCTGAAAGAGCTGACCAAGCGCACTACCTTTATCCGCGTTGCAGAGCAGGAAAACCGCGTCTTCGGCAGCAAGTAAGCGGCGCCTTTCGGCACCAGCAACTGGTGGGCGCAGTTCAATGCTGCGCCCAATCACTGACGGACTTACCCCAAAACATTCCCCAACTGAAATATCGGCAGATACATGGCGATCACCAATGTGCCGACGATCCCTCCCACGACCAGCATCAATAGGGGCTCCAGCGTTTGCGCCAGGGTATCGGCCAGCTCAAAGGTTTGCTGTTCATGCCACGCGGCCAGTTTGCCCAAGAGAGTATCTAACGAACCGGATTCTTCGCCCACCCGCACCAATTGCTGGCATAACGAAGGGAAAAGCGCCTGCTGTTCCAGAGCGCGATGAAAAGTCTGCCCTTGCGCAATCTGTTGTCTGATGGTGTCAATCGCCTGGCGATAAAACAGGTTATCCACCGACAGCGCCGCCGCAGCCAACCCGTCAACCAGGCTGAGCCCAGCCTGCTGGGTCATGGCCAGAATACGGAATATTTGGCTCAGGCAGCCGCCTTTAATCAAGTGCGCAATCAGTGGCAGACGCAACAGCGCCGCCTGTTCGCGCCTGCGCCATTGAGGCTGCGGATGCAGACGACGAAGATAGGTGTATGCCATACAGACCAGAATAGCCGTTAGCCAGGGACCGCTGTCGATCAGCAGGGTGGAAAGGTTCAGCAATCCTTGGGTAAACCACGGCAGCGGCGCATTGAATGACTGATAGACGCCGGCAAATTCCGGCAACACCATCACCAGCATCAAAATGCTTACCAACAGCGCCACCGCGCAGATAAACAAAGGGTAACGCAGTGCCTTGATGACTTTCTTTTGCAGTTTTTGCTGTGCTTCCTGTTGTTGGGCCAGTTGCAGGCAGCATTCGTCCAGGTGACCGGTCAGCTCGCCAATGGCGATTAGCTGGCGGTAGATCAGAGGAAACACGGCATGTTGCTCAGCGATAACTTCAGAAAATGGCTGGCCCTGGCGTACCTGTTCACTCACTTCCCGCAGCAGGCAGCGCCAGGCTGCGGACGGATGCTCCGCAGCTAATAACTGTAAACCGCTGACCAGCGGCAATCCGGCCTGCAGCAGGGTGGCTAACTGACGGGTGAACTGGATCAGGGGTTCACCGCGCCATTGACCCGGTGAAATACGTTTTCCGCTGTTGATCTGGCAGGGCTGTAGCCCTTGTTCGATCAACCACTGGCTGACCTCATTCTTCTTACCGCTCATCAGCTCACCCTCACGCAACTGTCCGTGTGGGTCAATTGCCTGCCAGAGGAAAAGGCGGAGTGTTTTCACTGAGCGCCTCCGCCGTCGGCAATCACACCGACAATGCGGTATACCTCCTCCAGCGAGGTGACGCCCTGGGCGACCAGCGTTAGTCCTGCTTGCAGCAGCGTGGTCTGCCCCTGCTGCCGGGCGATTTCAGCCAACATGCTGGGGGCGGCCCCCTCCAGCAGGCCGGCTTGCACCTCTGGGGTAATGGTCAACAGTTCATATACCCCGGTGCGGCCATAGTAGCCGCTGAAGCAGTGCTCGCAGCCATCGGCCTTCCAGGGCAGCAGAGGTGTTGCCCAAATGGCTGCGGGAAAACGTACGGGCTGGCTTTGTTGATAGCGGCAGTGGCTGCATAACTTGCGCACCAGCCGTTGTGCGATCACCAGCTTCAGACAGGCGGCAATCAGGTAGCCCGGGATACCCATATGGGTCAGGCGCGTCAGCGTTTCGCTGGTGGAATTGGTGTGCAAGGTGGAAAGCACCAGGTGGCCGGTTTGAGCGGCTTTTACTGCGATCTCAGCCGTTTCCCGATCGCGGATCTCACCGATCATGATGACGTCCGGATCCTGTCGCAGCAAGGCGCGTAATACGCGGGAGAAATCCAGTTCCGTTTTGGCGTTGGTCTGCGTCTGATTGATACCGAACAGGGGAATTTCAATCGGATCCTCGACGCTGCATAAATTACTCTGCGCGTCATTCAACTGACGCAGACCGCTGTACAGCGTGACGGTTTTGCCGCTGCCGGTGGGGCCGGTGACCAGGATCATGCCTTGCGGGCAGGATAAGGCAGAGGAAAACTGCACCAGTGCTGTCGGATCCATACCCAACCGATCCAACGGCAGCTCCTGGCGTTCAGTTTGCAAAATTCGCAGCACCACTTTTTCGCCGTGCAGGGTGGGCAGGGTGGCGATACGCATGGAGTAGCTAGCGTTATCCAACCGCACGCTGAGCTGACCATCCTGCGGCAGGCGGCGCTCGGCGATGTCCAACTGCCCCATGATTTTCAGTCGGGCCGTGATGCGAGCCGCGAGCGTGAATGGCGGTGAGGTTATCACCTGCAACACGCCGTCAATGCGTAGCCGGATACGGAGAGTCTGTTGGTAAGGTTCGAAATGAATGTCCGAGGCTCGTCGCTGAATGGCGATGCGGAGCGTCTGATTGATAAATCGCACCACGGGTGCGTCACTGTCGTCGTTTAATGATGCCGCGTCGAATTGCTCCTCCGAAGTGGGCTGCTCGCGCCTATCGCCCTGCATTTGCCGCCTGTTCAGTTCCAATTCCAGCCTGGCTGCCGGCCACTGTTCCAGATGAATGCGTTTGCCGGTGGCAAAACGCAGGGCTGATAATAGCGCTTGTGGTGCCTCCGTCCTCAGGGCCACGTTCAGGCACTGGTCATCTTCACTGAGAGCCAGTGCCTGATAGCGTTGGCACAGGGTATGGATTTCTTCGCTGATTGCCGTACTCATGATGTCGGCGCCGCGGCGGTAGTGTCAAAACGGAAAACTTCCTGACAGGTTTCCTGCAGATTGCTGTTTTCGCTGGTGCACAGGCGTGTCCAGCGCGTCAGGCCGCTGGCATTTTGGGTTGGCGTCAGTGCGACCGTCAATCCCTGCAGCGTTTGCGAGCCGGTCAGCGAGATCACGCCCTGGCTGACCTGAACCGCGCTGACGTAACGTGTGGCGTCGCCGGTAGGGATGCCTTTGCTGCCGGCGTTACAGCCGGTCGGCGTGCCGCTGTCGAGCACGCACAGTTCAACGGCCAGCTTATACGGCGTCATGGCTTGCAGCATGTCGGTCATCGCTGCCTTTTGGATATAGCGCTGATAGGCAGGAATACCTATGGCGCTCAGTATGGCGATAATGGCGATCACCACCATCAGTTCTATCAGGGTAAAACCGCGCTGTGTTTCCATCCGTTGCTTCCTCCATGTCAATGTGGAGGCCAGAGTAATCAGGCCAGCGGGACGCTTCGAGCGGGTGATGGCTGTTTTTAGGCGCAGTTCCACAGCATTCGATCGAGGTTGCAGCAGAGGGGGAAAGAGATGGGGCGAGCTTCGCAGTTTTGGTGAAAAAACACCTCCCCGGTAGTTCAGGGAGGTGCGGAGAGGGGGGTTATTTGAAGCGCATGGACAGATCGAGGGCGGTCACATGTTTGGTCAGCGCGCCTACAGAAATATAGTCCACGCCGGTTTCGGCGAAGGTACGCAGGGTTTCGCTGGTCACGTTGCCGGACACTTCCAGCTGTGCACGGCCCTGAGTTTGCGTCACGGCGGCGCGCATCATGTCGACGCTGAAATTGTCCAGCATGATAATGTCTGCACCGGCGTCCAGCGCCTGCTGCAGTTCATCCAGCGATTCGACTTCCACTTCGACCGGCACCTCGGCATGCAGCCAGAATGCTTTTTCGACCGCTTTTTTAATCGAGCCGGAGGCAATGATGTGGTTTTCCTTGATCAGGAAGGCGTCGGACAGCCCGAGGCGGTGGTTGCTGCCGCCGCCGCACAATACGGCATATTTCAGCGCGGTGCGCAGCCCTGGCAGGGTCTTGCGGGTGTCGAGCAGGCGGGTTTTCGTCCCCTGCAACAGTGCCACATAGCGGCTGACTTCGGTTGCTACGCCGGAAAGCGTCTGCACAAAGTTCAGCGCAGTGCGCTCACCGGTAAGCAGCACCCGTGCCGGGCCGGTCAGTTTGCAAAGCGCTTGGTCTGGCACCAGGCTATCACCGTCCGCCACCAGCCAATCCACTTTCACCTGGTTGCCCAACTGGATAAAGACTTCATTCAGCCAGCGTTTTCCGCAAAAAATACCGGGTTCGCGGGTGATGATCGTGGCTTCGGCCTGGGTATCGGCCGGCAACAATTGCGCGGTAATATCGCGTTCGGCATCGACTTCGCCTCCCAGGTCTTCACGCAGCGCCTGGGCAACGGCATAGGGGATATCGCTTTCAATTCGTTCAAGAAGCTCGGTGCGGCGAGTGTCGGCACTGTAGCGGCGTGTCGGCATAGAAAACTCCGAAATGGACGGTAAGATCGTAGGGGGAACATGCTACTCTGTTGCCGTGACAAGTACCACCGCCCAGAGGTGTCTGATGCAGTTAGAACAAGGCTGGATTGTCGGGGTAACCCGGGTTGTCTCGCCGCATTGCGATCTTCGCCCGAATGAGGAGGCGCCTTCGCTGCTGGTGATCCACAATATCAGCCTGCCACCCGGCGAGTTCGGCGGCCCCTATATCGATCGGCTGTTTACCGGTACTCTTGATCCTGCGGATCACCCCTATTTTTCTGATATTCATCAACTACGCGTTTCGGCGCACTGCCTGATCCGTCGCGACGGTGAAATCATTCAGTATGTGCCCTTTGACCGACGAGCCTGGCACGCGGGCGTATCGTCGTATCAGGGACGAGAGCGCTGTAACGATTTTTCGATCGGCATTGAACTGGAAGGTACCGATCATGTGGCGTTCACGCCGCAGCAATACCAAAGTCTGAACGCGGTGACCGCGCTGCTGATCCGGCATTATCCGACGTTGGCGGCGCATATCACCGGGCACAGTGACATTGCCCCAGGCCGTAAAACCGATCCCGGCCCGGCGTTTGATTGGGATTTATATCTGGCATCTCTGGAACAACCTGGCGGGCCAGATGACGCTATGCTTGGAACAATGGAAAGGGAGAGGAGTCGCTAATGACGCTGTTTACGCTGTTACTGGTTCTGGCGTGGGAACGTTTATTCAAGCTGGGCGAGCATTGGCAGTTGGATCATCGCCTTGAGGTGGTATTTCAACGGCTGCATCGGTTTTCACTGGCGCAAACGCTGCTGATGACGCTGGCCTGGATGGTGGTGGTGGCAGGGATTTTGTGGCTGTCCCAGGGACTGTTTTTCGGCGTAGTGACGCTGTTGCTGTGGATCGTCATTGATTTGCTGTGTGTCGGCGCAGGGATCAAGCGTAAACACTATCGGGCCTATCTGAAGGCCGCTCGGCAGGGGGATGCCCATGCCAGCGATCAAATGGCGGAAGAACTGGCGTTGATCCACGGTTTGCCGGTGGATTGCAGCGAAGAGTTGCGCTTGCGTGAACTGCAAAATGCGCTGCTGTGGATTAACTTCCGTTATTATCTGGCGCCGCTGTTTTGGTTTGTGGTCTGCGGGCCTTACGGGCCGATTGCGCTGGCAGGCTACTCTTTCCTGCGCGCTTACCAGACCTGGTTGGCACGCCATAACACGCCGCTGGAGCGTTCGCAGTCAGGCATCGATCATCTGCTGAACTGGCTGGACTGGATCCCGGTGCGTCTGGCCGGCGTGGCTTACGCGTTGTTTGGTCACGGTGAAAGAGCGTTACCGGCGTGGTTTGCGTCTCTGGGCGATCGTCACTCTTCGTCGTATCAGGTGCTGACGCGGTTGGCGCAGTTTTCACTGGCGCGCGATCCCCATATGGATCCGGTGCAGACGCCAAGGGCAGCGGTCAGCCTGGCGCGTAAGGTGACGATGATTATCGTGGTGGTGGTGGCGCTACTGACCATTTACGGAGCCTTGCTCTAAAGCCAGAGCGGGGGGCACGATGGAAATAAAAACGGGCGCCTGGTGCCCGTTTTTATTGGCTTGATGCGTCTTACAGTTTGGCGAAGCAGCGACGTGCGGCATCGATGGTGCGCTGAATGTCTTCCTTGCTGTGCGCAACGGACATAAAGCCGGCCTCAAAGGCAGAAGGCGCCAGATACACCCCTTCCTCCAGCATCAGGTGGAAGAAGCGCTTAAAGCGTTCTACGTCGCACTGCATCACGTCCTGGTAGCAGGTCACTGCCGGTGCATCGGTAAAGAACAGGCCAAACATCCCGCCAACGTGGTTAACCACCAGCGCGATGTTTTCTTCTTCAGCGGCGTGCAGTAGGCCAGCCGCCAGCATATCGGTCAGCTCGGTCAGGGTCTGGTGGATACCGACCTGAGAGACTTCGGTCAGACAGGCATAGCCGGCCGCCATCGCAATCGGGTTGCCGGACAGGGTGCCCGCCTGATAGACCGGCCCGGTTGGTGCCAGCGCATCCATCACTTCACGGCGGCCCCCAAAGGCACCGACAGGCATGCCGCCGCCGATGATTTTACCCAAACAGGTCAGGTCCGGCACCACGCCATAATGAGCCTGAGCCCCGGCCAGCGCCACGCGGAAGCCGGTCATGACTTCGTCGATAATCAGCAATGCACCGTACTTGTCGCACAGTGCACGCAGGCCCGGCAGGAACTCCGGCAGTGGCGGCACGCAGTTCATGTTGCCGGCGACCGGCTCGACGATGATGCAGGCGATCTCGGAAGGATATTGTTCAAATGCGGCCTGCACCGAATCCAGATCGTTAAAGGTACAGGTCAGGGTATGCTTGGCGAAATCGGCCGGTACGCCCGGGGAGTTAGGCTGGCCCAGGGTCAGCGCGCCGGAGCCGGCTTTGACCAGCAGGCAGTCGGCGTGGCCGTGGTAGCAGCCTTCAAATTTGATGATTTTGTCGCGGTTGGTGTAACCGCGTGCCAGACGGATGGCGCTCATGGTGGCTTCGGTTCCCGAGTTCACCATCCGCACCATGTCCATGGTCGGCACCAGTTCGGTAACCAGCTCCGCCATTTTAACTTCCATCTCGGTTGGCGCGCCAAAGCTCAGGCCGCGCTGCGCCGCTTCAATGACCGCATTGCGGATCGCCGGGTGGTTGTGTCCCAGCACCATCGGGCCCCAGGAACCGACGTAGTCGATATAACCTTTGCCGTCGACGTCGAACAGGTAAGCCCCGTCCGCCCGTTCGATAAACAGCGGCACACCGCCAACGCCGTTGAATGCACGCACCGGAGAGTTAACCCCGCCTGGGATTACCTGTTTTGCCTCGGCATACAGACTTTCGGACTTGCTGTTTAAGCTCATAGAACGGCTCCTGGATTCTCTTTTGAATGATTTGACCGCGCTATTCTAGTGAAGTGTTCGTCGATATGAAACGATCACAGTCAGATACCTATTTAGAGGGGCGATCGATTAGCGGGTGGGTTAGAATAATCAACTAGCCTATTTGTATTACATTTAATTCCATTAATGAATAACCCATTATGACTGAATTACAGCAACAGCCGCGGGTGGCGCAGGCCCCACGTCTAAAACGCAGTGACGCAGTGCGCCAGCTTTTACGTCGGGATAAAACGCCGGTGGCGATCCTGTTTATGGCGGCGCTGGTGGGCACCCTGGCGGGGCTGCTCGGGGTGGCCTTTGATAAGGCGGTAGATTGGGTGCAGCAGCAGCGCTTTTCCGCGCTGGCGCAGGTCGCCGATTATTGGATCCTGGTTTGGCCGCTGGCCTTTATTCTTTCCGCCGCGCTGGCGATGTTGGGATATTACCTGGTACGTCGCTTTGCTCCTGAGGCTGGGGGATCGGGCATACCGGAGATCGAAGGGGCATTGGAAGAGCTGCGTCCGGTGCGCTGGTGGCGGGTGATCCCGGTAAAATTTATCGGCGGTATGGGCACCTTGGGCGCGGGTATGGTGCTGGGCCGCGAAGGGCCTACGGTGCAGATGGGCGGCAACGTCGGGCGCATGGTGCTGGATATCTTCCGCATGCGCGGTGCCGAAGCGCGCCATTCTTTGTTGGCAACCGGTGCAGCCGCCGGCCTGTCTGCGGCCTTTAACGCCCCGCTGGCGGGCATTTTGTTTATCATTGAAGAGATGCGGCCGCAGTTCCGCTACAACCTGATTTCGATTAAAGCGGTGTTTATCGGCGTCATCATGTCGAGCGTGGTGTTCCAGCTGTTCAACGGGGAAGGTTCGGTGATTGCGGTGGGCAAGCTTTCCTCGGCGCCGATCAATACCCTTTGGCTGTATTTGGTGCTGGGGGCGATATTTGGTGCGGTGGGGGTGATGTTCAACGCGTTGGTCTTCCGCACGCAAGATATGTTCGCTCGCCTGCACGGCGGAAAAATGCGCAAAATTTTGTTGATGGGCGGTTTGCTCGGGGGTATTTGCGGCATTCTGGGGCTGATCCAGCCCGAAGCCGCTGGCGGCGGTTTTGGCCTGATCCCGATCGCCGCAGCGGGCAACTATAGCGTCGGCATGCTGATGTTTATTTTTATCACCCGAGTGATCACCACACTGTTGTGTTTCGGTTCCGGCGCACCGGGCGGCATTTTTGCGCCAATGCTGGCGTTGGGCACGCTGTTTGGCACCGCCTTTGGCCTGGCTGGCGGGCATTTGTTCCCCGAGTACGGCATCGAAGCCGGCACCTTCGCTATTGCCGGCATGGGCGCCCTGTTTGCTGCCACGGTGCGTGCGCCGTTGACCGGGATCGTGCTGGTGCTGGAGATGACCGACAATTACCAGCTCATCCTGCCAATGATAATTACCTGTCTGGGTGCTACGCTGGTGGCGCAGTTCCTCGGGGGCAAGCCGTTGTATTCCTCCATATTAGCCCGCACCTTACAACGGCAGGAAGCGTCGCAGGCCAGCGAGGCGGCCGATAAAACAGGTAAAGAAAATACAACAAATGCGGTGAATACTTGAACGCAACACTCAGGTATTGGATAATCATTAACATTAATCCGGCCGCCATTGTAGCGACCTGATGCAGAACAATGTTGGGAGTAAAGAGTATGAGTGATGAAACAGCACTGCCCCTGCAATTTACCGAGGCAGCAGCAAGCAAGGTTAAAGTCCTGATTGCTGATGAAGAAAATCCGAATCTGAAGTTGCGGGTTTACATTACCGGTGGCGGTTGCAGCGGATTCCAATACGGCTTCACTTTTGACGACAAGGTCAACGATGGTGATATGACTATCGAGAAGCAGGGCGTCGCGCTGGTGGTTGACCCGATGAGCCTGCAGTATCTGGTGGGCGGCTCGGTCGACTATACCGAAGGCCTGGAAGGCTCGCGCTTCGTGGTGACTAACCCGAACGCCAAAACCACCTGCGGCTGTGGATCTTCCTTCAGCGTCTGATCCTGCGTGCTGCAGTACTAAACCCGCCAATCTCACCGGTTTGCGGGTTTTTTTATGGCTACCATTCTACGGTGACCAATTCTCGGTAGGTTTCACTGCCGCTTTCGTTTTGTAACCTGCTACGGGTTACCTTAGGTTGGGCGTCGGTCGCATTGCCGCATTTCACCTGAGGGACGGTGTCGCTGACATCTACGCTGCACATAGGCATTAAGGTCAGGCTGACGCCGATTTTGCCGCTGGTGGTACCGGCGTAAGCGAGAGAGCTGCACAGCAGTACGCTGAACAATAAGATAATATTTTTCATCATTAGGACAAAGCCATCCGTAAGCAATCACATAATGGCTTATCGGCAAAAAGTTAATAAAATTTAACAGGGCGGGAGAATGGTTAACTTGAACTTAAAAAGTTCATTACATTGTTTTCCCTGATTTTTTCAGGCGCAGATAATAGCATTTGTTTATTAATTGGTCGAATATTCTGCTCTAGGGAGTTGGGGTGTGATAAAACTCCGCCCGGTATCGGGCGGGGTGGGATTAGCGCTCGAGGATAAATGCGGGCAGTTTCAGGTGCCAGCGAATGGCCGCCAGCCTGATGGCTAGCGTGATGACCATGCCAAGCATCATCGCCTGCTGCAGCGGCATACCGAAAGTGGCGAAGGCCGTGGCATGTACGATGCCGCCGATAATACAGGCAGTAGCGTAAATTTCGGTTCGCAGGATCATGGGGATTTCACGCGCCAGTACATCGCGGATAATGCCGCCGCCAACGCCGGTGATCACGCCCATACAGATTGCCACTAATGGGCTGGCATCGGCGGCAAAGGCTTTATTTACCCCGATGCCGACGAACACCGCCAGCCCGACGGCATCCAGCACCGGCAAGATCCATTTAGGCAAACGGCGCGGTTGGCGAACCAGCAGCAGCGTCAGTACGCAGGTGATCATCGCCACCACCAGATCGGTTGGATCCTTTACCCAAAATACCGGCCCGTTAGCCAATGCCATGTCGCGAATGGTGCCGCCACCGACCGCAGTGACCACGCCAAGCACCAGCACGCCAAAGGGATCCATCCGCAGCTTGCCCGCCAGCAATACGCCGGAAATGGCGAAAACCGCCGTACCCAGAATATCCAACCAAAACACCAGCATTAACGGATCTCCGCCAGTTGGCTGCACAGCTGTTGCGCAGCCAGCATGATGCGGGGGCCAGCGCGGTTGAACCAGTCGCCATTGAGCGCAATCACCGGTACCTGCAGTTGCGGCGCCCAGAAGGCCTTCACGCTGGCGATCTCTTTTTGGTCGCCGGTAATAACGATGGCCTGGGGTTGACGCGCCAACACCTGCTCACGACTGATTTGCGGCCATGGCATGCGGCTGTCGGCAAAGATGTTTTCCGCACCGCACAGCGACAACACCTGGCTTTGCAGGGTGGCACCGGAAGTGGTGAACAAGGGCTGGGTGCCGAATTGCAGCAGGACCCGTCTTGGCTGAGTGTGAGGATATTTGTTTTTCAGGTCGGCAATTTGCTGACGAAGAGCCTCTGCGGCCAGATGCGCCTGTTCAGGATGCGGGCTGTATTGGGCCAGTTGATCCAGCGAGCGGGGGATATCATCCAGAGTAGTGGCGTCGGCATAGAAAATCGGAATGCCGAATGTGGCGAGCTGATCCAGCACTCGCTGCGGATTGCCACCGCGCCAGGCGAGGATCAGATCCGGCTTTAGCGCCAGTACCCGCTCCAGATTGATGCCTTGCCAGGAGGCGACCTGCTCGAGTTTCTTGGCTGCTGGCGGATAATCTGAATAGGCGCTCACCGCCAGCAGCGTGTCGCCCATGCCGGCGGCATAGGCAAGTTCGGTGGTATTGGGTGCCAGGCTGATCACGCGCTGGGCAGCGCCGACAGGCAGCGCCACCCATAATGCCAGCAGCCACAACAGGGCTGAAAAGCGTCGCGTCACATTAACCGCGCTTAGCCAAGGTCTGCAGCATGGCGTTAACCATCAGCGTGGATTGCTGAGCGGCCACCACCAGGAACTCGTCGAAGCTCATGTGCGACTCACTGTCGGCAACGTCAGAGATTGCGCGTACCACGACAAACGGGGTGCCGAAGAGGTGGCAAACGTGGCCCACGGCCGCCGCTTCCATTTCTACTGCCGCCACGCTCGGGAAAGTCGCGCGAATGCGGGCCAAAGGCTCTGCGCCGTTAATGAAGGCATCGCCGCTGCAGATCAGGCCGCGTACGGCGTTCAGATCCAGTTGCTTGATGCAGCTTTCTGCCAGGGCAATCAGCGCGTCGTCCGCGACAAACGCCGCCGGGCAGCCGGCCATTTGGCCTGGTTCGTAACCGAAAGCGGTCACGTCGGCATCGTGATAACGCACTTCTTCGGACACCACGATATCGCCGACCTTCAGCGTGCTGGCCAGGCCACCGGCAGAACCGGTGTTGATCACCACGTCCGGCTTGCAGTGTTCCAGCAGCAGGGTGGTCCCCATGGCCGCAGAAACCTTACCGATGCCGGACTTCAGCAACGCCACGTCAACGCCGCCGATCTGGCCGGTATAGATTTCACAGCCCGCGCGTTGAATGGTCTGACGGTTTTCGATTTGATCGCGCAGCAGGGTGACTTCCTGCTCCATTGCGCCGATGATGCCTACTTTCATAAATAACACTCGCTGATTGGGTGTGGGAATTGCGCCATAGTCTATCATGGCTCTCATAGAGAGATAATGCGTTGCATATGCCGTCGGGAATTGTTATCACGGGGGCTGGGCGCAACGGCGGAGAAACAGATGTCCGGGATCGACTTTAAGCAGAAAATCAGCTTCCAACGGCCCTTCAGCAACCCCATTGAAGCCGAAGAAGAATACGACATAGTGCGGCAGTTCGAGAGCGATCGCGGGCGTATTGTCAATTCCGCCGCCATTCGTCGTCTGCAGCAAAAAACTCAGGTGTTCCCGCTCGAACGCAACGCCGCGGTGCGCAGCCGCCTGACGCACTCCATGGAAGTGCAACAGGTAGGGCGGCATATCGCCAAAGAGATCCTTAATCGTTTCAAACAGGCAGGGCGGATCGACGAACTCGGCCTGACCAAACTGCTCGATCCTTTTGAAAGCATTGTCGAAATGGCCTGCTTGATGCACGACATCGGTAATCCGCCTTTTGGCCATTTTGGCGAGTCGGCAATTAACGACTGGTTTGCGCAACGGCTGGATCCTGCCAGCTGCGGCAGTGAGCCCGCCAGTAACGATCGCTGCCAGGTCAGCGTATTGCGTCTGCACGAAGGTGAGAGCGATCTTAACCGCCTGCGCAGCCGCATTCGTCACGATCTCAGCCACTTCGAAGGTAATGCCCAGGCAATCCGGTTGGTGTATACCCTGCTGAAGCTTAACCTGACCTATGCACAGGTGGGCTGTATCCTGAAATATACCCGCCCGGCCTACTGGGCCAGCGATATTCCAGCCAGCCACAACTACCTGATGAAAAAACCGGGCTTTTATCTGGCGGAAGAGGCATTTGTCGATCGGTTGCGGCGTGAGTTGAATATGGGCGAGTTCGACCGTTTCCCTCTGACCTATATTATGGAAGCCGCTGATGATATTTCGTACTGCGTGGCGGATTTGGAAGACGCGGTGGAAAAAAACATTTTCACCGTCGAACAGCTTTACCAGCATTTAACTCAGGAGTGGGGTGAGGTAACGCCGGGCGATCTGTTTGATAAAACCGTGGCCAGTGCTTTTCGCAAGATCGATCGCGGGGGGGCGCGTCGCAGCACCGAAGATCAATTCTTCATGTATTTACGAGTTTTCACCGTGGCGCGTTTGGTCCCGCATGCGGCGCAGCGTTTTATTGATAATCTGGATGCGGTTTTCCAGGGAAACTTTAATCAGGCGCTGTTGGAAGATTCCAGCCCGGCTTACCAACTGCTGAAAATATTCAAGAATGTGGCCTTCAAACACGTCTTCAACCATCCTGAAGTCGAACAGCTGGAGCTGCAGGGCTACCGGGTGATCAGCGGCCTGCTGGATATCTATAGCCCGTTGCTGGCAATGTCTTTGGCGGACTTTACCCGGCTGGTACAGGAAGACAGCCATCGTGCTTATCCGATAGAAACGCGCCTGTTTCACAAGCTTTCGACCAAACATCGTCTGGCGTATATCGAAGCGATTGAAGGTTTGCAGCACCTGTCGCCCGAGCAATTGGCGATCCGGGAGTATTATTTCCGTGCGCGTTTGCTGCAGGATTATATCAGCGGTATGACCGATCTTTATGCCTATGACGAATACCGCAGATTAATGGCAGCGGAATAATTCATTCCGCTAATAAATATTATTTTAAGCAGTTTGCTTGGCGCCGTGAGCTTATTTGGAGTTTTGTAAAGACGGACAATATTTGTTTACTATTACCAATAATCTGCGCCGGAACTTCGGGTTATTAATAGGCTCTCACTATGCACAAAGACCCTAATACTTTCTGATCGACTTTAGAAGAGACACACAGATGAAAAAAACCGCATTAGTTCTGAGCGCATTGGCATTCAGTATTGGTATGGCGATGGGCCCGATGACGGCCGTCGCCGCAGAAACCGCGTCTTCCAGCACCCAGCAATTGCCAAGCCTGGCACCGATGCTGGAAAAAGTGATGCCTTCCGTGGTGAGCATTAATGTTGAAGGCAGCACCACGGTCAATACGCCGAAAATGCCGCAGCAGTTCCAACAGTTCTTTGGTGAGGATTCACCGTTCTGCCAGGACGGTTCGCCATTCCAGGGCTCGCCGATGTGCCAGGGCGGCGCTGGCGCTGAACCGGGGGCGCCTGATCAGGGCACGCAGCAAAAATTCCAGGCGCTGGGCGCCGGGGTAGTGATTGACGCGGCCAAGGGCTACGTCGTCACCAACAACCACGTGGTGGATAACGCCAACAAAATCCAGGTTCAACTGAGCGACGGTCGCAAATTTGACGCCAAGGTGATCGGCAAGGATCCGCGTTCCGATATTGCGTTGATCCAACTGAAAGATTTTAAGAACCTGACGGCGATCAAGATGGCGGACTCCGAGCAACTGAGAGTCGGTGATTACACCGTGGCGATCGGCAACCCGTATGGACTGGGTGAAACAGCCACTTCCGGTATCGTTTCTGCACTGGGCCGCAGTGGGTTGAATATCGAGAACTACGAGAACTTTATCCAGACCGATGCGGCGATTAACCGCGGTAACTCGGGTGGCGCCTTGGTGAACCTTAACGGCGAGCTGATCGGCATTAACACCGCGATCCTGGCGCCGGACGGCGGCAACATCGGTATCGGTTTCGCTATCCCGAGCAATATGGTGAAAAACCTGACCGCGCAAATGGTCGAGTACGGTCAGGTCAAACGCGGTGAATTGGGCATTATGGGTACCGAACTGAACTCTGAACTGGCGAAAGCGATGAAAGTGGACGCGCAGCGCGGGGCATTCGTCAGCCAGGTGATGCCGAAGTCTTCCGCCGCCAAGGCGGGTATCAAGGCCGGTGACGTGATTGTCACCATGAACGGTAAAGCGATTTCCAGCTTTGCGTCGTTCCGCGCGGAGATCGGCACTCTGCCGGTAGGCAGCAAAATGTCGTTGGGCATTCTGCGCGACGGCAAGCCTGTTACCGTGGACGTTACGCTGGAACAAAGCGCCCAGACTCAGGTTGAGTCCGGCAATATTTACACCGGTATTGAAGGTGCCGAACTGAGCAATGGCCAGGTCGGCAACCAGAAAGGCGTGAAGGTAGATAGCGTTAAAGCCGGCAGCGCTGCCGCCCGTATTGGGCTGAAAAAAGGTGACGTGATCCTGGGCGTTAACCAACAGCCAATCCAGAACCTGGGTGAACTGCGCAAGATCCTCGACAGCAAGCCTTCGGTGCTGGCGCTGAATATCCTGCGTGGCGACACCAGCCTGTACCTGTTGATGCAGTAATGACCCCAGGTTTTTACCAAAAAGGCACGCTACGGCGTGCCTTTTTATTGCCTGTTACTTCAGGCCAAATGAGCGCGCGCGGCCTGGCAGACCAGCTCAATCTCATCCAGCAGCTCCAGCCATTCCGGCTCCAAATCATTGCTGCTTACCCCCGGCGCAGCTGCTGTTCAATGTAGAAACACAGCTGTTTCAGACGCGGTACGCCGCTGTAGCTGCAACTGCCGTGCAGTTTGTGGATCAAATCCAGAATGTCGGCGTCCGGCGTGCCGTCGAGCATCGCTTGCACGCGTTCGCTAACCTGTGGCAGGAAGTCGAGCAGCATCTGCAAAAGGTCACGGGCCAGATCGGGCTTGTTGGCCGCCTGACGCAGCGCCAGGGCCCAGTCGAGCGACAACGGCGGTTCATTAACGGGAACGGGTGCCGGCGTTACCGGGTCGGGTTCGCCGCTGTGATAGCGGGCCAACACGCGGGTCAGCATGGCTTCGTCAATCGGTTTGGCCAGATAGTCATCCATGCCGGCCTGCAGCAAATGTTCGCGTTCGCCGCTGACCGCATGGGCGGTGACGGCGACGATCGGCGTTGAATTGTGGTGCGGCAGTTGGCGGATCAGCTCGCTGGTTCGAATACCGTCAATGTTGGGCATCTGGATATCCATCAGGATCAAATCCAGCACGTTATCGCGCGCCAGCAGCAGCGCTTCTTCCCCGCTTTCACACAGCAGGGTCTTTTCCACCTGTTCGGCCAGCAGGGTGCCGATCAGTTTCAGGTTGGCCGGATTATCGTCAACCGCCATCACCGTTAGCGGCAGGCGTTTACGTTCCGGCAGCGCAGTGATGCGCGGCGGTGTTTCCATGCGCAGCAGCGGGAACAGGCGATTACTGGTGATTGGCTTGATCAGGCAACCAGCGGCGCCCTGTTGTTTAAGTATTTCGGCGTTGATTTGCGACTGGCAAGGCAGCGCCAGAATCACCCGGTCGGCGACTTTCAAAGCCGCCAGCAGCTTGCTTTCGTGCTGGGCCATATTGTCGCGGAAGGGGATTGGCACGCCCACCAGCAGGAAATCGTAATGTTTCTTCGGCAGTTGGGCCAGCGTAGGTGAATGGGTAATCACCAGTTGGGTGACGTTCAGCATATTGAGCGTCGCCTGTGCTGCCATCGGGTTGGCTTCGATATACCCCAACGTCTTGCCTTGCAGATCCGGCAGGCTTGGCGGCAGCGACAGCATGCCTTCGTGCAGATCGAGCGTGATGTGGAACCAGAAGGTCGAGCCGCGATTCAACTGGCTGTGGAAGCAGATATCGCCGCCCATTTCTTTCACCAGCTTCTGGGTGATCACCAGCCCCAGGCCGGTGCCGCCGTGACGGCGTGAAATACTGGCGTCCGCCTGACGGAACGCCTGGAACAGCTGTGACTGTTGTCGTTCGGAGATGCCGATGCCGGTGTCGTGGATTTGTACTTCCAGCTCAATCTGGCGGTCTTGCAAGCCGCGCAGTTCGACACGGATATCGATGTTGCCGGTTTCGGTAAACTTGATCGCGTTGCCCAGCAGGTTGGTAATGATCTGCTGTAACCGCAGCGAATCGCCGATCACCTGCTCTGGAACGTCGTTGTGCACGTCCAGCGTCAGCTCCAGCCCTTTTTCGTGGGCGCTCGGTGCCAACAGCACAATGACCTCGTCGAGGGTTTCACGCAGCGAGAACGGAATATGTTCCAGCACCAGCTTGCCGGCTTCCAGTTTGGAGAAGTCCAGCACGTCGTTGATGATGGTCAGCAAGTTGTTGGCCGAGCGCTCGATGGTTTGCAGGTAGTCGGTTTGGGTGACGCTCATTTCTGTTTTCAGCATCTGGCGGGTAAAGCCAATCACGCCGTTGAGCGGAGTACGCAGCTCGTGCGACATGTTCGCCAGGAATTCGGATTTGATGCGGGCCGCTTCCTGGGCGCGTTTTTTCGCCAGATCCAGCTCGACGTTCTGGATCTCCATTTGCTCCAGGGTTTCGCGCAGGTCGGAGGTCGCCTGATCGATGTTCTGCTGCATCTCTTCATGGTAGGCCGTGAGCGACATCGCCATTGAGTTGATGCCGTTCTTCAGCATATGCAGTTCGCCCAGCATAAAGCCTTCGACGCGGCTGTCGAGCTGACCGCGGCGGATGCGATCGACGGTATTGACCATATTGCGGATCGGGCCGGTGACGTCGCGCATCAGACGGTAAGCGAACAGAATGGCGATACACATGCACAACAGCAGCAGCAGGGTGGAAACGAAGACCTCTTTGTATTGCTGCAGGCGAACCGACTGCAGATCCAGCTCGATCGCCACATAACCCAGGCGGTTGTCCTGCTGGAGATCGCTGCTGGCAGCCTGGTCCGGGTACTGGCTCTCTGACAGGATCGGGGTGCGCAGGATCAGCGAGTCACCGCGCCGGGTCAGCATCAGATCCGTGGGGATCGGAACCCCCTTCGGCAACTGCAACTGGGTAAAGTTGTGATGGTAATTGGAGGTGACAAACAGATTATTCTGCGCATCAAATACCGTAATTGAACGCACAATATCTGAATGACGGCGGTGTAACAGACTGACCAACTGCCTGACCGACTCGCGGCTGCGGAACGTCATGCCGTACTCGCTGGCCACTGCCAACGGTTCGATAATGCTGGCGCCGGCGTCAACCAGTTGTTCTTGCAATTCATTGTAGCGATGCACTACGAAGAAAGTGCTGAGCAACAGACCAATCAACAGCGTTGGGGCCAGAATCAGGATCATCATGCGCGCCCGCAGGCTGTATTTGGTCATGGGTTTCCAATGTGGGAGAATTGCCGGACAATCTCTACTTTAAATGAACCAGCACTCAATCGACAAATATGGCGCAATTCTACTCTCCGAAACGTCGCGTGACGACCCGGCAAAATTCTCCCGTGCTAACACTGACGGTAGACAACCTCGATCCCTTTGGTCAGGGCGTGGCGCACCACAACGGCAAAGCGATTTTCGTCCCCGGGGTATTGCCGGGCGAGCAGGCGGAAGTCCAACTCACGGAAGAAAAAAACAAGTTTGCCAAAGGCAGGTTAAAGCGCCTGCTCAGCCGCAGCCCGCAACGTGTCGAACCGCGCTGCCCACACTTTGGCGTGTGCGGCGGTTGCCAGCAGCAACACGCGGATGAAAGCCTGCAGCAGCAGAGCAAGGCGGCGGCCCTGGTGCGAATGATCGCTCGCGAAACCGGCGTTACGCCGCAGCAGGAGCCGGTGATCGCGGGTCCACAATACGGCTATCGCCGTCGCGCCCGTCTCGGGCTGTTGTGGCAGCCCAAACAGCAGCGTCTGGTGATGGGCTTTCGCCAGGCAGCGTCCAGCGATCTGGTGCCGGTGACACAGTGCCCGGTGCTGCATCCTGAACTGGAACAATTACTGACGCCGTTGCGATCTTGTCTGAGCGCATTGCAGGTCGCCAGACGACTCGGGCATGTCGAACTGGTGCTGGCAGATAACGGCCCGGTACTGGTTCTGCGCCATCTCGACGCCTTGAAAGAGGATGACCGCCAGGCCTTGCAGGCTTTTGCGCGGACAAAAAACGTAACCATTTATTTGGCGCCGGACAGCGATAGTCTCGAAAAACTGTGCGGTGAAACGCCGTATTATCAGGTCGACGGGCTACGCTTAGACTTCAGTCCGCGTGACTTTATTCAGGTAAATGACCACGTAAATCAGCAAATGGTGGCCCAGGCCCTTGAATGGCTCAGTATTCAACCCAATGATCGGGTATTGGATCTGTTCTGCGGCATGGGCAATTTTACCCTGCCGTTGGCGCGACGCGCCGCTGCGGTGGTAGGCATAGAAGGTGTTGCCACACTGGTAGCGAATGGGCAATATAATGCACATAAGAATAGGCTGAATAACGCCAGCTTCTTCCATGAAAATCTGGAAGAGGACGTTGAGCAACAACCTTGGGCAGCACAAGGATTTGATAAAGTGATGCTGGACCCTGCCCGTGCGGGCGCGGCCGGAGTGATGTCACATATTGTTAAACTGGCGCCAGAGCGGGTGGTTTATGTTTCCTGTAACCCGACCACGCTGGCACGCGACAGCAAAGTGCTGCTGAGCGCCGGTTATCGTCTTGCACGTGTGCGGATGTTGGATATGTTTCCGCATACGGGGCATCTTGAGTCAATGGCGCTGTTTATTAACGGTTCTGCGCCAGAGGTCGCTGCAAAGTAGGGAGAGGGTATGGTTGCGGTAAGAAGTGCACATCTGAACACGGCTGGTGAATTTGCTCTCGACGAGTGGATTGCCAGCTTGGGGCTACCTAACCCGCAGTCATGTGAGCGATTAGCCGCAACCTGGCGTTACTGTGAGCAGCAGACCCAGAACCATCCTAATGCGCCGCTGTTGCTGTGGCGCGGGCTGGAAATGGTCGAGATCCTCTCTACTCTGAGCATGGATAACGACAGCATGCGCGCCGCGCTGCTGTTCCCGCTGGTGGACGCCGGCATCGTGCAGGAAGAAACCCTGACCGAAGAGTTCGGCAAGGGCATCACCTATCTGGTGCATGGCGTACGCGATATGGACGCCATCCGCCAACTGAAAGCCACTCAAAACGATTCGATGGCCTCCGAACAGGTCGACAACGTGCGCCGCATGCTGTTGGCGATGGTGGAGGATTTCCGCTGCGTGGTCATCAAGCTGGCGGAGCGTATCGCTCACCTGCGCGAAGTGAAAGATGCGCCGGAAGACGAGCGCGTGCTGGCGGCAAAAGAGTGTTCGAATATCTATGCGCCGCTGGCTAACCGTCTGGGTATCGGGCAGCTCAAATGGGAGCTGGAAGATTTCTGCTTCCGCTACCTGCATCCGGACGAGTACAAACGCATCGCCAAGCTGCTGCACGAACGCCGCATCGATCGCGAACAGTTTATTGACGATTTCGTCGCCTCGCTGCGTAATGCGATGGTCGATGAAGGCGTCAAGGCGGACATCTACGGTCGTCCAAAACACATTTACAGCATCTGGCGCAAAATGCAGAAGAAGGCGTTGGCGTTTGACGAGTTGTTTGACGTGCGCGCGGTACGCGTAGTGGTCGAACGCTTGCAGGACTGCTATGCCGCGCTGGGGATTGTGCATACCCACTTCCGCCATCTGCCGGATGAGTTCGACGACTATGTCGCCAACCCGAAACCCAACGGTTATCAGTCGATCCACACCGTAGTACTGGGTCCGCGCGGGAAAACGCTGGAAATTCAGATCCGCACCCGGCAGATGCATGAAGATGCAGAACTGGGTGTCGCCGCGCACTGGAAATACAAAGAGGGTGCGGTTGCGACGGTTCGCTCAGGCTACGAGGAACGTATCGCCTGGCTGCGCAAACTGATCGCCTGGCAGGAAGAGATGGCGGACTCCGGCGAGATGCTCGACGAGGTTCGCAGCCAGGTGTTCGACGATCGGGTTTATGTATTCACCCCGAAAGGCGACGTGGTGGATCTGCCGGCCGGCTCTACGCCGCTCGACTTCGCTTACCATATTCACAGCGATGTCGGCCACCGTTGCATCGGTGCCAAAATTGGCGGCCGCATCGTGCCCTTTACCTACCAGCTGCGGATGGGAGACCAGATTGAAATCATCACCCAGAAGCAGCCGAACCCAAGCCGCGACTGGCTGAACCCGAACCTCGGTTATATCACCACCAGCCGTGGACGCTCCAAGATCCACAACTGGTTCCGCAAGCAGGATCGCGATAAAAATATCCTTGCCGGTCGCCAGATGCTGGACAGCGAGCTGGAACACCTCGGTATCAGCCTGAAAGAGGCCGAGAAGCTGCTGATCCCGCGTTACAACATGAATTCGCTGGATGAAATACTGGCGGCGATTGGCGGCGGTGATATTCGCCTGAATCAGATGGTGAATTTCCTGCAGGGCAAGTTCAACAAACCGAGCGCCGAAGAGCAGGATCGCGAAGCGCTGCGGCAGTTGGTGCAGCAGAAAGCGCCGCCGGCAACCCGCAGCAAGGACAACGGCCGGGTGGTGGTGGAAGGGGTAGGCAACCTGATGCACCACATTGCCCGTTGCTGCCAGCCGATCCCGGGCGACGATATTATCGGTTTTATCACCCAGGGGCGCGGCATCTCCATTCACCGTGCGGACTGTGACCAACTGGTGGATCTGCAATCGCACGCGCCGGAACGTATCGTGGATGCAGTGTGGGGCGAAAGCTATTCCAGCGGTTACTCGCTGGTGGTGCGCGTGATGGCCAACGATCGCAGCGGCCTGTTGCGTGACATCACCACCATTTTGGCCAACGAAAAGGTCAACGTGCTGGGCGTCGCCAGCCGCAGCGACACCAAAAAACAGCTGGCAACCATCGATATGGACATTGAAATCTACAACCAGCAGGTACTGGGCCGGGTGTTAGCCAAGCTCAATCAACTGCCGGATGTGATAGACGCCAAACGCCTGCACGGCAGCTAACTCACCTGCGTCTTTCGGGCCACATCATTGTTGGCCAGGCTCCGTGGCTTCAGTTATCGTAGGGGGCGAACCTATTCGCCCCGATTGACCCGGGCGCAGCACGCTGCGCCGCTACATTAATGACCGGCGCCGATTCTTTTGTCAGAGACTTTCTTATGACCCAATCTTCTCCACTGCACCGCTTGTTGAACATCATGAAAACGCTGCGCGATCCGCAGGTCGGTTGCCCATGGGACCGCAAACAAACCTTCGCCACCATCGCCCCTTACACGCTGGAAGAAACCTACGAGGTACTGGACGCTATCGAACGTCAGGACTACGGCGATCTGCGTGACGAACTGGGGGACCTGCTGTTCCAGGTGGTGTTCTACGCCCAGATGGGCCAGGAGCAGGGGCTGTTTGACTTCGACGAGGTGTGTAACGCCATCAGCGACAAGCTGGAACGCCGTCATCCGCACATTTTCGGGGAAGCCGAGGCTGCCGACAGCGAGGCCGTTGCGGCCCGCTGGGAGCAGTTGAAGGCCGGTGAGCGTGCAGAGAAAGCGCTGCATTCTGCGCTGGATGACATTCCTCAGGCGCTGCCGGCACTGATGAAGGCGCACAAGATTCAGAAACGCTGCGCTTCGGTCGGTTTTGACTGGCATACGTTGGGCCCGGTGCTGGACAAGGTGTACGAAGAGATCGACGAAGTGATGCATGAAGCGCAGCAGGCGGTAGTCGACGAACAGAAACTGGAAGAGGAAATCGGCGATCTGCTGTTCGCCACGGTGAATTTATCGCGCCATCTTGGCCATAAGGCAGAAAATGCGTTGCAGGCAGCCAACCGCAAGTTCGAGCGCCGTTTCCGTCAGGTAGAAGAGATTATCCAACGGCGTGGGCTGCAGATGGGCGAAGCCACGCTGGAGCAGATGGAAGAGGCGTGGCAGCAGGTTAAGCGCCAGGAAAACTAATCTGCCGCTCGGGTGTCCTAGGATTGCCGCAGTAGCTTAATCTTGATCGGCGACAAGGTTCACCCAAGCTGAAACGGTTAAGCTCAGAGCCATAGTTTGCTGAACCGTGGCTTACCGACATCAAAACGCCAACAAACTGAAATCTAAGGCGTTTTATTGTCTCGAAAGGGCGGAAAAATAAATTTTTCTGTGCTAACTCATTGTTTTAAAAAGACAGGCTCTGGCAGGCCGATAGAGTAAACCCTGATGAACCCTTGATGGTGACAGAGATGATGGACAGTAAAACGATCGTTTGTAGGTCTGGAGAGGTTCGGGTATACTACTTTCCCGTCTTGGTTCTTCCATCGTCTTTAAACCTAAACTCTCAGGTTCAGCATGACAACTAATTATATTTTTGTGACCGGCGGGGTCGTATCCTCTCTGGGTAAAGGCATTGCCGCAGCCTCTCTGGCGGCTATTCTTGAAGCCCGTGGCCTCAACGTTACCATCATGAAACTGGACCCGTACATCAACGTGGATCCGGGCACCATGAGCCCGATTCAGCATGGGGAAGTTTTCGTCACCGAAGACGGCGCAGAAACCGATCTGGATTTGGGTCACTACGAGCGCTACATCCGCACCAAAATGTCGCGCCGCAACAACTTCACCACCGGTCGCATTTACTCCGACGTTCTGCGTAAAGAACGCCGTGGCGATTATCTGGGCGCAACCGTACAGGTCATCCCGCACATCACCAATGCGATCAAAGAGCGCATCCTCGAAGGCGGCGAAGGCCACGACGTGGTGTTGGTTGAGATCGGCGGTACCGTCGGCGATATCGAATCGCTGCCGTTCCTGGAAGCCATCCGCCAGATGGCCGTGGAAGTGGGCCGCGAGCACACCCTGTACATGCACTTGACTCTGGTGCCGTACATGGCCGCTGCCGGTGAAGTGAAAACCAAACCTACTCAGCATTCCGTAAAAGAACTGCTTTCCATCGGTATTCAGCCAGATGTGCTGATTTGCCGTTCCGATCGCACAGTTCCTGCTAACGAACGCGCGAAAATCGCACTTTTCTGTAACGTGCCGGAAAAAGCCGTTATCTCCCTGAAAGACGTTGATTCTATTTATAAAATCCCAGGCCTATTGAAATCTCAGGGGCTTGATGATTATATTTGTAAACGATTCAGCCTCAACGCGCCGGAAGCCAACCTGGCCGAGTGGGAGCAGGTTATTTACGAAGAAGCCAATCCGGGCGGCGAAGTGACTATCGGTATGGTCGGCAAATATGTCGAACTGCCGGATGCTTATAAGTCGGTGATTGAAGCGCTGAAACACGGCGGCCTGAAAAATCGTCTGACCGTGAACATCAAGCTGATCGACTCGCAGGATGTTGAAACCCGCGGCGTAGAAGTGCTGAAAGGTCTGGATGCGATCCTGATCCCAGGCGGCTTCGGCTACCGTGGCGTAGAAGGCAAGGTGATGACCGCGCGTTATGCGCGTGAAAACAACATCCCTTATCTGGGCATCTGCCTGGGTATGCAGGTGGCGCTGATGGAGTTCGCCCGCAACGTTGTGGGTATGGAGAACGCCAACTCAACCGAGTTTGTGCCAGACTGTAAGTACCCGGTGGTGGCATTGATCACCGAATGGCGTGACGAAGACGGCAACGTCGAAGTCCGTACCGAAGAAAGCGATTTGGGTGGCACGATGCGTGTCGGTGGCCAGCAATGTCACCTGACCGACAATAGCCTGGTACGTCAGATGTACGGCGAACCGACCATTGTTGAACGTCATCGTCACCGTTATGAAGTTAACAACATGCTGTTGAAGCAAATTGAAGCCGCCGGGCTGTTGGTTGCCGGCCGTTCCGCAGACAACAAGCTGGTTGAGATTATCGAACTGCCGAATCACCCGTGGTTTGTAGCTTGTCAGTTCCACCCGGAATTTACTTCGACGCCGCGTGATGGTCATCCGCTGTTCGCCGGCTTTGTGAAGGCCGCTGGTGAGTATCAGAAGCGCCAGGTGAAATAAAATATTTGGTAGGCGGCGCGCAGTATATTTACCCCAAATAATTGGGGTTACATCAAGGCGGCAAGAGACTGAGTCCCGATGAGCTGACATAAGTCAGTGATTCGGGTGAATGAACGTAGCCAACACAGATGTAGCCTCAAGTATGAAGGGTATGCGCGCTGTTTGTCTGGAGTTTTAGTTTAACTTGTACTGAGGAAAACCTAATGTCCAAAATCGTTAAAGTCATCGGTCGTGAAATCATCGACTCCCGCGGTAACCCGACTGTTGAAGCCGAAGTGCATCTGGAAGGCGGTTTCGTAGGTCTGGCTGCTGCGCCGTCAGGTGCTTCTACCGGTTCCCGTGAAGCACTGGAACTGCGTGACGGTGACAAGTCTCGTTTCCTGGGTAAAGGCGTACTGAAAGCCGTTGCTGCAGTAAACGGCCCGATCGCTCAGGCAGTATTGGGCAAAGATGCCAAAGACCAGGCTAACATCGACAAGATCATGATCGACCTGGACGGTACTGAGAACAAATCCCAGTTCGGCGCTAACGCCATTCTGGCGGTTTCCCTGGCAGCGGCTAAAGCGGCTGCAGCTTCCAAAGGTATGCCGCTGTATGAGCACATCGCTGAGCTGAACGGCACTCCAGGCAAATTCTCTATGCCACTGCCTATGATGAACATCATCAACGGCGGCGAGCATGCTGACAACAACGTCGACATTCAGGAATTCATGATTCAGCCGGTTGGCGCGAAAACCCTGAAAGAAGCCGTTCGCATCGGTTCTGAAGTTTTCCATCACCTGGCGAAAGTGCTGAAGGCCAAAGGCCTGAACACTGCTGTAGGTGACGAAGGCGGCTACGCACCAAACCTGGGTTCCAACGCCGAAGCGCTGGCTGTTATCGCTGAAGCGGTAAAAGCAGCAGGCTACGAACTGGGCAAAGACGTGACTCTGGCGATGGACTGTGCGGCTTCCGAGTTCTACAAAGACGGTAAATACGTCCTGGCTGGCGAAGGCAACAAAGCCTTCACTTCCGAAGAGTTCACTCACTTCCTGGAAGAGCTGACCAAACAATATCCAATCGTGTCTATCGAAGACGGCCTGGACGAATCTGACTGGGATGGTTTCGCATACCAGACCAAAGTGCTGGGCGACAAAATCCAGCTGGTGGGCGACGACCTGTTCGTTACCAACACCAAGATCCTGAAAGAAGGCATCGAGAAAGGCATCGCTAACTCCATCCTGATCAAATTCAACCAGATCGGTTCTCTGACCGAAACTCTGGCTGCTATCAAGATGGCGAAAGACGCAGGCTACACCGCGGTGATCTCTCACCGTTCAGGTGAAACCGAAGACGCAACCATCGCCGACCTGGCTGTGGGTACTGCGGCTGGCCAGATCAAAACCGGTTCTATGAGCCGTTCTGACCGCGTTGCTAAATACAACCAACTGATCCGTATCGAAGAAGCGCTGGGTGCACGCGCTCCGTTCAATGGCCTGAAAGAAGTTAAAGGTCAGTAATAACGGTTTGGTTCGTTGCTAAATGAAACCCGCTCCGGCGGGTTTTTTTATCACTGGTTATTTACATAAGTGATAGTGAGTTATTTATTATTATTGAACTAATATCGTATTATCTGTTTTTTAACTTGATGTATTAATTATAATAATAAAATTCCTATTTTATATATTCTCTTTTCTATTGCTTTATATTTTTTCGTTACTAGACTGCCAGTAAGGCAGAAGAATTAAGCCTGTATTCCTGCCTCCATTCGTTTCCCTAAAAATTGCCGAGCCGCGACTCGGCTGGGTGAGGGCTTGATGCGAAACAGGATTGTGATAGTCGGTGGGGGTACCGGAGGGACCATATTGGCCAATTTACTGGCCACGAAATTACATCGGGAAATATTGAATAATAAAGTTGAGTTATTGATGATTTCGGATTCTCCGATTCATTATTATAAACCCGCTTTTATGTACGTTGCCTTTAACGCTTTTTTCAAACAGGAATTAACCCGCTCACAGCAAAGCCTGCTGCGTCCGGAAATTCAGTTTATGGTCGATAAAGCGGAGCGCTTTGATTTAACTCAGCGAGTGATCCATACCCGCAGTGGCAAACAGTACCCGTATGATTTTCTGGTGTTTGCCACCGGCTGCGTGCCCTGGCCGGAGCGTATCGAAGGGTTGGCGCGGGCAGGCGATCATTTTTACCAATATCAGGCCGCCCGCCAGCTGGCACAAAAGCTGTCGAGCATCGAAAAAGGCCGAATTTTTATCACCGTCTCCTTCCCCGAAACGCCCAATGTGCCGCACCAGTGCGGTATTGCCCCGATAGAAACCACCCTGATGCTCGATGATTACCTGCGTCGACGCGGAGTGCGTAAAGCGGTTGAAATTGTTTATACCTACCCCAGTGTTTCGCAGTTGCTGCGTAATTGCCTGTTTTTACAGCGTCCAACCGCAGAGGCCTTGCCCGGTATTTTCGCCGCGCGGAATATTCGCCATCAGCGCGGGTTTACTCTCAGCCGGGTGGATGAGCAGCAGAAAATCGCTTATTCCGCCGAAGGTGAGCAACAGCCGTTCGATATTTTGATGGCGACTCCGCCAATTCGTGCGGTAGAGGCGGTGCGGAACACGGGGCTGAGCGAGGGGCATAAAGGGGAAGGCTGGTTGCCGACCGACCATCAGACGCTGCAGGTCTACGGTCAGCAAGGGGTCTATGTTATCGGCGATACGGTAGATTTGCCGGTCAGCAAGGCCGGTGGCTCCTGCCACAATCAGGCGCCGGTGATTGCCGACAATATCGTGGCGGAACTGAGGCTGGGCCAGACCGTTAGCCACTACGACGGCAAGGTGCAGGCCATTGCTCAAATGGGGCTGCAAGCCGGGATGCCGCTGGTTTACGACTACCGCAACGATGTGCTGCCGACGCCTTCAACCAAAGTCGGCGGCATGCTGCGCAACGGTTTTAATCGCGGACTCTACTGGGCGACGGTACGCGGGCTGATTTAACGGAGGGCCTATGAACGTATCTGAACATGAACCCCTGGCGGCTTTGCTGGAGAAGCTACAGCCGCTGCTGGCCGGTGGTCGGCTCGATAACGTGGTCGATCTGCTGTCGCTGCTGTCTGATCTGGTGGATATCGCCGATAACGCGCTGGTGGAAAAACTCTCCGGCGTCTTTGAAGGCCTGGTGGCTGCGGGATGGGAGGGCGGAATGGCGCTGAAAATGGCGCATACCGAGTTGCAGTTGGATCCCTCACCCGTCAATTTTCGTGCGCTGTACGCCTTGTTGCGGCAGCCGGATACCTTACTGGGCCTGATGCTGGTGCTGCGTACTTTGCAAATCGTTGGCCAGCGTATGCGCAGCAGCGCACTGCCCACGGACGTTTGAACGAACTAAGCATCATTGTTTTCACTCACTCAGGTAAGGAGTTGTCATGTCTGCCATCTTCAGGCAAGCCTTTGCAACACGCGCGATCCATCACGGTTACGATCCCCAGCAGTATCTGGGAGCGCTCTGTCCCCCGGTGTTTATGAGCTCGACCTTTACGTTCCCGACGGCGGAATATGGCGGTGCCTGCTTTGAAGGCACTGAGCCGGGGTATTTTTATTCACGCATCGCCAACCCGACCCTCAACCTGCTGGAACAGCGGATAGCCAATCTGGAGGGGGGCGAAGCTGCGGTGGCGTTTTCCTCCGGTATGGGCGCGATTACCGCCTGCTGCTGGACACTGCTCAATCCGGGCGACGAGCTGATCGTTGACGAGACGATTTACGGCTGCACCTTCAGTTATTTTCATCACGGATTGGCGCGCTACGGTGTGAAAATCACTCACGTCGACCTGACCCGCCCGGAGCGTCTGGCGGCGGCGATCGGCCCCCGGACCCGCATGGTGTATTGCGAAACGCCGGCCAACCCGAATATGCGTTTGGTCGATATTGCCGCAGTCGCCGAAATTGCTCACCGCCAACAGGCGCTGTTGCTGGTGGATAACACCTATTGCACCCCGTATCTGCAACGGCCGCTGGAACAGGGGGCCGATATAGTGGTGCACTCCGCTACCAAATACATCGGGGGCATGGCGATCTGTTGGCCGGACTGGTGGTGACGCGGCAGGATTTGGCGCAGGACATCCGTTTAGTTGGGCTGAAAGACATGAACGGTGCGGTGCTGTCGGCTCAGGATGCGGCATTGCTGCTGCGCGGGCTGAAAACCCTGCCGTTGCGTATGGAACGCCATTGCGACAACGCCCAGCGTTTGGCGGAAATGCTGGCTCAGCACTCGGCGGTAGAACGTGTCTATTATCCCGGGCTGGAGGATTTTCCCCAGTATGAGTTGGCGCAGCGGCAAATGGCGCGGCCGGGCGGCATGCTGGCGTTTGAACTTAAAGGCGGCATGGCGGCGGGCATTCGCTTCCTCAATGCGCTGCGTTTGATCTTGCGCGCGGTCAGCCTGGGGGATTGCGAATCGCTGGCGCAGCATCCCGCCAGCATGACCCACTCGGCCTACAGCCCCGAAGAGCGGCAGCGTCACCATATCAGCGACGGGCTGATACGCTTGTCCGCCGGTCTGGAAGATCTTGGCGACCTGCAGGCCGATATCCGCCAGGCCTTGGCGCAAAGCTAGCCTTGATGCCCCCGCCCAGTGGGAAGGGGCAAGCGTTAACCTAGCGCAGGGGCAATCTCCGCCAGCGCCTGTTCGTCCTGCAACAACGCGGCGCTGCTGGCAATGTCGGGCGCCAGCCAGCGATCCTGATGGTAAGGTTCTACCCTTTGACGCAGCAGTCGCCAGGCGCGCCCGGTACCTTCGCCGACGCGTTGCGGTTGCAAAAACTCGAAGGCCTGCGCCGCCAACAGATATTCAATCGCCAGGATCTGGTTAACGTTGGCCAACAGCTTATGCAGCCGCAATGCCGCACCGGTTCCCAGACTGAGGTGATCTTCCTGCAGCGCCGAAGTGACATAATTATCCACTACGCAAGGCTGGGCCAGCTGACGGTTCTCTGCGCACAGCGATGCCGCCACGTATTGAGCGATCATCATGCCGGAGTTGACGCCCGGCTCACTGACCAAAAATGGCGGCAAACCGCTGACCAGCGGGTTAATCAGACGATCGATGCGCCGTTCCGCAATACCGCCGAGTTCGGCGATAGCGATCGCCAGCACATCGGCGGCCATCGCGACCGATTCGCCGTGCGGATTGGCCTGTGACATGACGCGGAAGTTATCCGGCGTACCAAGCAGCAACGGGTTATCGGTGGTGCCGTTCAGCTCGGTTTCAATCTGTCGTTCGGCATGAGCCATTTGATCGCGGCAGGCTCCGTGCACCTGTGGAATCGAGCGGATGCTCAGCGCATCCTGAGTGCGAATACCTTTGCTGGCGGCAATCACCTCGCTGCCGTGCAGTAGCGCCCGCAGATTGGCGCCCACCCGTTGCATGCCAGGGTGCGGTTTCAACGCCAGTATTTCCTCGTCGAAGGCGGCAATTTGTCCACGCAGGGCTTCAAAGCTCATGGCACCCAATACGTCTGCCCAACGTGCCAGTCGCCAGGCGTCGGCCAGCGCCAGGCAGCTCAGTCCGGTCATGCAGGGCGTACCATTGACCAGGCACAGGCCATCTTTGGCCCCGAGCGGTGGCAGCGCTATGCCTTCTTCCGCCAGCGCCTGAGCGGCGGGGACGATTTTCCCGCGATAGCTGACCTCGCCGAGCCCGAGCAGGGCAACGCCGACGTGCGCCATATGGGTCAGATAGCCGACCGATCCCTGCGACGGCACCTGAGGCGTGACGCCGTGGTTAAGCAGCGCCAGCAGCGCCTCAACCACCGACCGGTGGATGCCGGATTTACCGTGGCTGTAGTTCACGATAGCGCAGCAAATAATGGCGCGGGTCTGTTCGTCGCTCAGCGGTGTACCTACCCCACAGGCGTGGCTCATCAGGGTATTGCGCGATAGCTGTGCCAACTGTTCGCCGTGCAGCGCCTGGTTACAGAGCGCGCCCAGGCCGGTATTGACGCCGTAGGCGCGTTGTTCACTGGTTACGATTTGCTGAACGATAGCCTGCGCGTTCTCAATACGTGCCCAGGCCGCGTCAGACAGGCTGAGCGGCACCCTATGGCGCGCCACCGCCACCACGTCCTGCCAGCGCAGCGGCTGGCGGTCGATCTCTACTGACGAAGGATAGTGCATTTGGGTTTCCTCAAGCATGGGCCACCCTCATCGGGCGGGGCTTTTGCACATTTTCATCCAGCGCCAGACGGCGTTGCACGAAGCGGTTAACGTATTCGTCGGCCGGGTTGTTAAGAATGTCCTGCGGCGTGCCGACCTGGATCAGTTTGCCGTCCTTGAGGATCGCGATCCGGTTGCCGATGCGAACCGCCTCATCGAGATCGTGGGTGATAAACACCAGCGTTTTGTGCAGCTCTTTTTGCAGCGCCAGCAGTTGATCCTGCATCTCGGCGCGAATCAACGGATCCAGTGCGCTGAAGGCTTCGTCCAGCAAAATGATGTCGGTATCGGTGGCCAGCGCACGCGCCAGCCCGACGCGTTGGCGCATGCCGCCGGAGAGTTGATGCGGATAGGATTTCTCATAGCCCTTCAGCCCTACGGTGTTGATCCAGTGCAGCGCACGCTCCTGATACACCTCTTTATTCTCCCCCCGCACTTTCAGGCCGTAGCCCACGTTGTCCAGCACCGTTTTGTGCGGCAGCAGGCCAAAGCTCTGAAACACCATGCTGATCTTGTGGCGACGGAAGTGCTCAAGCTGCTTTTCGTCGTAGCGCAGGATATCTTCACCGTCTACCAGGATCTGGCCGCTGGTGGGATCGATCAGACGGTTGAAGTGGCGTACCAAGGTGGATTTTCCCGATCCGGACAGGCCCATGATCACGAAGATCTCACCGGCTTCGATCGACATCGACAGATCGTGCACGCCGATCACGCAGTCCGTCGCGGCCTGCACTTCCTGCTTGGTTTTTCCTTGTTGGCTCAGTTCCAGCGCCGCCGCCGTTTTATGGCCGAAGATCTTGTAGACGCTTTTGATTTCTATTTTGTTCATCGGGGTTACCTCGCAACGGCGGTGTGGCCGTAAGCCTGAGTAATGCGATCAATGACCACGGCCAGAATGACGATCGCCAGCCCGGCTTCCAGTCCCAGCCCGACGTTCAGCGTCTGAATGCCCACCAACACGTCTTCCCCCAGCCCACGAGCGCCGATCATTGACGCGACCACTACCATCGACAACGACATCATGGTGGTCTGGTTGATACCGGCCATGATGCTCGGCAGCGCCAGCTGCAACTGGACGCCGAACAACTTCTGCCAGCGGTTGGCGCCAAAGGCGGTGACGGACTCCATCACTTCCTTGTCCACCTGGCGGATGCCCAAATCGGTCAGGCGGATCAGCGGTGGCGTGGCATAGATCACCGTCGCCAGAATGGCCGGCACCTTGCCCAGGCCGAACAGCATCAATACCGGGATCAGGTAGACGAAGCTCGGCATGGTTTGCATCACGTCCATCAGCGGCATCATTACCGCCCGTACGCGATCGCTACGCGCCGCCAATATGCCTTGCGGAATGCCGATAATCACCGCCAGCAGCGTGGCGACCAGCACCAGCGCCAGGGTTTGCATCAATTTGTCCCACATCCCGGCGGTACCGACCAGCAGCAACAGGCCGACGATCACCAGGGTTGGCAGCCAACGGCGGGTGGCGTGCCAGGCCAGTAGCCCGACCACGGCCAGCATCACCCACCATGGGGTGGCGCGCAGCAGGCTTTCGAGGTGGATCACCGCCCACAGCAAGGTGTCGGAGATCTTGCGGAACATATCGCCATAGTTGGTGACCAACACGTCGACCCAGCGGTTGATCCAATCGGCGATGGAAAAGGTAAAGCGTTCTGGAAACATAAATTTTCCCCTGTCTGGCCCGAAACCTATCCGATTACGGGTGGGTGTTCACGGAATGCCAAAGCGCTTACAAGGAAGCCTCAATTTTTTTCGCTGCGTCTTCGCTGACCCACTGTTTCCAGATATCCGGGTGCTGCTTGAAGAACTCCAGCGCCAGCTTCTGGGAGCTGATGCGTTCCTTGCTCATGCGCGCCAGATTCTGGTTAATCAGACTGAGCGGCAGATTTACTTTTGACAACACCTGCACCAGCTCAGGCGCCTGCTGGTTAAACACGCTGGAAATGCCGACCTTGATGTGGATATTCTTGTCCACGCCCGGTTCTTCCAGTTTCACCAGATCGAGCTGGCCCATGATCGGGGTAGGGGACCAATAGTAGAAGAGGATAGGTTCGCCGCGACGGTAGCTGGAAAGAATAGCGGTATCCAGCGCCGGGCCGGTGCCTGGGCGGAAGTTGGTGAATTTGTCGTCCAACTTGAATTTTTTCAGGATCGCGCTGTTGTCCAGTTCGCAGGTCCAGCCGGCGGGGCAGTTGTAAAAGCGGCCTTTGTCCGGCTCTTCCTGATCGCGAAACACCTGCACGTATTTGGCGAGATCCGGGATGCTTTTCAGATCCGGCGCCAGCGGTTTCAACTTACGCTTGGCATCGCCTTCAATCACATAACGTGGCACGTACCAGCCTTCAACTGCGCCGACAATGGGGGCGCCGACGCTGACCGCTTTACCCGCTTTCTCGGCCTTATTCCAGACCTCACTGCGGCCGATCCACTCTTCGGCGAAAATCTGAATGTCGTTGGTGCCGACCGCCTGCTCCATGGTGATGGAGTTGCCCGGCAGGGTGTCGGTTTTGCAGTCGTAACCCTTTTGCAGTACGTATTGCATCACGTCGGTCAGCAGCATGCCGCTTTCCCAGTTCAGTCCGGCGAACTTGACCGGTTTGCCGGATTCGCACCAGCCTGCTGCGCGTGCGGAGAGGCTGCCTGTCATCAGCCCGAGCGCGATCAGCGGTATCCATAATTTGTGTCGTGTTTGCATGTTGATACTCCACGTTAATGACGAAGAGCCCGGGAACGGCGGGCTCGTGAGACTAATACTGTGGTGAGGACGTGACGGGTGAACCCCCGCCTTTTTTACGTACCCACAACCAGTAAGCCAGGGTAAGGAAGGCTACCCACACCAACCCCACGTACAGGGCAATGCGGCTGTCTTCGAAGTAACCGAGCAGGCCGATGACGAACAGCATAAATATCGTCGCCAGTGCCGGTGCGACCGGCCACCAGGGAACCGGGAAGCTCAGCTTGCTGACCTCTTGTGGCGTCAGCGTGCGGCGCATGGCAATTTGTGACAGCAGGATCATCAGCCAAACCCAAACGGTGGCGAAGGTGGCGATGGAGGCGATGATCATAAACACCTGTTTTGGGATCAGGTAATTGAGCACCACCCCCAACAGCAGGGCAATGGACATCACCAGCACCGTCATCCAGGGCACGCCGTTACCGGTCAGGCGAGTGAAGCTTTTGGGTGCCTGACCTTCCTGCGCCATGCCGTACATCATGCGGCCGGCACCGAAGATATCGCTGTTGATGGCGGAAATGGCGGCGGTGATCACCACCACATTCAGCACGTTGGCGGCGGAACTGATCCCCAGATTGCTGAAGATCTCAACAAACGGGCTGCCGTTTTGGCCGATGCTGTTCCAGGGATAGATCGCCATCAGCACCAGCAGCGTCAGCACGTAGAACAGCAGAATGCGAATCGGTACCGCATTGATCGCTTTCGGCAACACCTTCGCGGGGTCTTTCGCCTCGCTGGCGGTAATGCCGATGATCTCAATGCCGCCGAAGGCAAACATCACCACCGCCAGCGAGGCAACCACGCCGCCGATGCCGTTAGGCATAAAGCCACCGTGCTGCCACAGGTTGCTGAAGCCGGTGGCATGCTGAGTCTGACCGAAGCCAAACAGCATCACCGCCGCGCCGCCGATGATCATCGCGACGATTGCCGCCACCTTGATCAACGACAGCCAGAACTCCATTTCGCCGAACACTTTCACGCTGCACAGGTTGAGCGCGCCGATGAACATGATGATGCTGAGTACCCACACCCATTGGGCAACGTCCGGGAACCACAGCCCCATATAGATGCCGAAGGCGGTGACGTCAGCCAGGGCAACAATCACCATTTCGAAGGTATAGGTCCAGCCGGTGAGGAAACCGGCCAAGGGGCCAAGGTAATGGCTGGCATAATGACCGAAGGAGCCGGAGACCGGCTGATGCACCGCCATTTCACCCAGCGCGCGCATCACCATAAAGACCGCCGCGCCGCCGACCAGATAAGCCAGCAGCACCGCAGGACCGGCCAACTGGATGGCTCCGGCGGAGCCGTAGAACAGACCGGTGCCGATGGCCGAGCCGAGCGCCATAAAGCGGATATGCCGCGCGTTTAGTCCGCGTCTGAGTTGTTTTGTTTCGTTATGCATGTTGCTTCCCGTCGAGTTTTTACGGCAGAACAGGCACGCGCTATCCGCACCGGGTGGAACGCACCCGGTGGGACAGAACAAACTGCGTGGTAGGTTTTATTTATGCCTGGCTAGGCAGCAATGCCGCAGGCATCAGCGAGGTCAGATGACCGGTCGCCAACAGCAGGCTGGCAGCTTCAATGTCGGGGGCGAAGAAACGATCCTTGTCATAGTAACTGACTTGCTCGCGCAGCACGCGGCGTGCCTGCTCCAGACTTTCGGTGGTTTTCAGGCCCTTGCGCAAATCCAATCCCTGGCAGGCCGCCAGCCATTCGACGGCCAGAATACCGCGCACGTTATCCGCCATTTCCCACAGGCGGCGTCCTGCAGCCGGTGCCATGGAAACATGGTCTTCCTGGTTGGCGGAGGTCGGGATGCTGTCGACACTGGCCGGATGCGCCAGCGCTTTGTTTTCGCTGGTCAGTGCCGCGGCGGTAACCTGGGCAATCATAAAGCCGGAGTTCACGCCGCCGTTGTCCACCAGGAATGGGGGCAGTTGCGACATGTGTTTATCCATCATCAGCGAGATACGACGTTCGGACAGCGAGCCGATTTCGGCAAATGCCAGCGCCAGATTGTCGGCAGCCATCGCGACCGGTTCGGCGTGGAAGTTGCCGCCGGACAGGACATCGCCCTGTTCTGCGAATACCAATGGGTTGTCGGATACCGCATTGGCTTCGACCTCCAGCACTTCGCTGGCCTGGCGGATCTGCGTCAGGCACGCACCCATCACCTGCGGTTGGCAGCGCAGGGAGTAGGGATCTTGTACCTTTTCGCAGTTGCGATGCGAGTCGGACACTTCGCTGCGTTCGCCCAGCAGATGGCGGTAAGCGGCGGCGGCATCGATCTGGCCACGTTGGCCGCGTACGGCGTGAATACGTGCGTCAAACGGGCTGCGAGAACCCAGAGCGGCTTCCACCGTCAGGCTGCCGGTGACCGTGGCTGCGGCGTACAGGTCTTCTGCGTCAAACAGGCCGCGCAGCGCGAAGGCGGCGGAAACCTGGGTGCCGTTCAGCAGCGCCAGGCCTTCTTTGGCCGCCAGCGTGAGCGGCTTCAGGCCTGCTTTGGCCAGTGCCTCGGTGGCAGGCAGCCATTCGCCTTGATAGCGGGCCTTGCCTTCGCCCAGCAGCACCAGACTCATGTGTGCCAGCGGAGCCAAATCGCCGGAGGCGCCCACGGAGCCCTTCAGCGGGATATGCGGATAGACTTCGGCGTTGACCAAGGCCATCAGCGCCTGGATCACTTCCAGACGGATGCCGGAGAAACCGCGCGACAGGCTGTTGATCTTCAACACCATAATCAGGCGAACCAGGTTGTCGTCGGTCGGCGCGCCAACGCCAGCAGCATGTGACAACACGATCGAACGTTGCAGATTTTCCAGGTCTTCAGGTGCAATGCGGGTAGACGCCAGCAGGCCGAAACCGGTATTGATGCCGTAGGTGGTGCGGTTTTCTTCGACAATGCGTTCAACGCAGGCCACGCTCTGCTGGATAGCGGCGTAGGCATTGTCGTCCAACGTCAGGGTCACCGGGTGTTGATAAACGTCGCGCAGTTGAGCCAGAGTCAGTTGGCCTGGGCGGATAGTCAGCGCTTTCATGCTTTGTCTCCTTGAGTCGCGGCCACCATCGGCAGGTTCAAACCTTGCTCACGGGCGCATTCAATCGCAATGTCGTAACCGGCATCGGCATGACGCATCACGCCAGTGGCAGGGTCATTATGCAACACGCGGGCGATACGTTCGGCGGCTTCGTCGGTGCCGTCACAAACGATAACCATACCGGAATGCTGCGAGAAGCCCATGCCGACGCCACCGCCGTGGTGCAGGGAAACCCAGGTCGCCCCGCTGGCGGTATTGAGCAGGGCGTTAAGCAGCGGCCAGTCGGAAACGGCGTCCGAACCGTCCTGCATAGATTCGGTTTCGCGGTTCGGGCTGGCGACCGAGCCGGAGTCCAGATGGTCACGGCCGATCACGATCGGTGCGGACAGTTCGCCACTGCGTACCATTTCGTTGAAAGCCAGGCCCAGCTTGGCGCGCTGGCCCAGACCGACCCAACAGATACGTGCCGGCAGGCCCTGGAAGCTGATGCGTTCGCGCGCCATATCCAGCCAGCGATGCAGATGCTCGTCATCCGGGATCAGCTCTTTAACCATGGCGTCGGTTTTGTAGATGTCTTGCGGATCGCCGGACAGTGCAGCCCAGCGGAACGGGCCGATACCGCGACAGAACAGCGGACGGATATAGGCAGGCACGAAGCCTGGGAAATCGAAGGCGTTGTTGACGCCCATTTCTTTCGCCATCTGACGAATGTTGTTGCCGTAGTCGAAGGTCGGTACGCCCATCTTCTGGAAGGCCAGCATGGCTTCTACGTGTTCAGCCATCGACTGCTTGGCAGCGGTCACCACCTGCGCAGGTTCGGTCTGTGCACGTTCGCGGTACTCTTCCCAGCTCCAGCCTTTTGGCAGATAGCCGTTCAGCGGATCGTGGGCGCTGGTCTGGTCGGTGACCATGTCCGGGCGCACGCCGCGGCGCACCAGTTCTGGCAGAATGTCTGCCGCATTGCCGCACAGGGCGATGGAGATGGCTTTGCCTTCGGCGGTGTATTTCTTGATGCGAGCCAGCGCGTCGTCCAGATCTGTCGCTTGTTCATCGACATAACGGGTCTTCAGACGGAAATCGATACGGCTTTGTTGGCATTCGATGTTCAGTGAACAGGCGCCTGCCAGCGTAGCGGCCAGGGGTTGCGCGCCGCCCATACCGCCCAGACCGGCGGTCAGCACCCAGCGGCCCTGCAGCCTGCCGTCGTAATGCTGGCGACCCGCTTCCACGAAGGTCTCGTAGGTGCCCTGGACGATGCCCTGGCTACCGATATAGATCCAGCTGCCGGCGGTCATTTGGCCGTACATGGCCAGGCCTTTGGCGTCCAGTTCGTTAAAGTGTTCCCAGGTGGCCCAATGTGGCACCAGGTTAGAGTTGGCAATCAGTACGCGTGGCGCGTTGCTGTGGGTTTTGAATACCCCGACCGGTTTGCCGGACTGAACCAGCAGCGTTTCGTCTTCTTCCAACGTTTTCAGGGTGGCGACAATTTTGTCGTAGCAGTCCCAGTCACGCGCGGCGCGGCCAATACCGCCGTACACCACCAGCTCATGCGGGTTTTCCGCCACTTCCGGATCGAGGTTGTTCATCAGCATGCGCAACGGCGCTTCGGTCAGCCAGCTTTTTGCATTTAATTTTGTGCCGCGTGGCGCGCGTACATCGACATTGCGAACTTTGTTATTTGCAGTCACAGCATTTTCCTCAAACAGTATCGGTGCAGATCCCATGGTGCGGTGGGGTGAATCACCACGCCATAACAATGCGTAGGGTTTATTAACATATACTTGTATGTACAAGCATATGCAACACCGACCAGTGAGCGGCTAAAAAGGCATAAGGGAAAGTTATTTTTGTTTTAAATCAATGTGATAGTTTTCATTTTGACGCCTGAGCTATTAGGCTCGCACTGAAGAACAGTGAGCTATTCAACAAAAATGAATTAAAAATGGGTCATTTTTGAGCGGCCAATCACAATAAATTTACATACCCATTACAAGTTAGGGCGAGCGATAAAAAAGTCCTATCGCTGGAGGGAGAGAAGCTATTGACAGAGTGCTGTGTTGTTTTGTGGTAGGGGCGCCGCATGCTGCGCCCAATAGCATAATCAATGGGTTAAATCGGGTCGAACATGTTCGACCCCCTACCGGTTTAGCCCTTATACGGGTTTGTCAGCCGGTTGCAGCGTCGCTCTTCGGGTCATTTTGAAAACTGTAGCGATGGCGGCGATCAGCGCCGGCACGCACAGGAACATCAAAATGCTCTGCACTTCCCATTGCATGGCCAGCAACTGTGCCCCCATCATGGTGCCCGCCACGCCGCCAAAGCGGCCGATGCCCTGCATCCAGGCTATGCCGGTTGCGCGACTGTGGGTCGGGTAGAAAGTGGCTGCCAGCGTTTGCAGACCGGATTGCGCACCGTTCATGGTGATGCCCATCAGGAAGATAAAGGTACCCAGCAGCACGATATGGCTGTCCTCGGTCGCCATTGCCACAATCAGCAGGGCGGTAATGACAAAGCCGCTCGACACCACTTTATGGGCGTTCCAGCGGTCCATCAGCCAGCCGGCCACCAGAATGCCAAGCGTGCCGCCGAAGGTGAACAGCGAGGTCAAAATGGCCGACTGCTCCAGTTGATAACCCAGACCCTGCATCAGGATCGGCATCCAGCTCAGCAGCACGTAATAAATCACCAGGCCCATAAAGTACGTCAGCCACAGCATCAGCGTGCCGGTCAGATAAGGGCGGGTGAACAACAGGCCGACGCTGGTTTTGGACTGTGCCAATTTCTCTTCATACAGATAAAAGCGCGTCACGTTATCGAGATTCTGGCTGACAAAACGCTGGGCAATACGTTTGATTTTTGCCGCATCTTTACCGCGGTTCACCATATATTTCACCGATTCCGGCAGGAACAGGATCAACAATACCGTCAGCGCCAACGGAGCGATCGCCCCCAGCAACAGCACGCTATGCCAGCCATACGCCGGGATCAGCCAAGACGAAATCGCACCACCGCCGGCCGCACCCAGCGGGAAGCCGCAGTACATGGTGTTAATCGCCAGGGAACGGCAGCGTTGTGGCGCATATTCGGAAATCAGCGTGATGGCGTTCGGCATCGCCGCCCCTAATCCCAGGCCGGTGAGGAAGCGCCACAGCGTCAGGCTATTGAGCGAGCCAGCGTAGGCGGTAGCCAGGCTTGACAGGCCGAAGAACAGACAAGAAAACACCAGCACCCGTTTGCGGCCGATACGATCGGAAATCGGTCCGGCGACCAGAGCGCCAAGGGACAGGCCCAGCAGCGCGGCGCTCAGCACCGGGCCCAGATCCTGTTTAACAATGCCCCAGTCTTTGGCGACCGAAGGAGCGATATACCCCATGGCCGCCGTGTCAAAGCCATCAATGGCCAGGATCAGGAATCCCAAAATGATCAAGGTCCAGTGAAACAGCGAAAATTTGCTGTCATCGATGGCCTGCTGAATATTCAACTCGGTGGAATGAGCCATGGCAACCTCTAACGCAGATGTGATTGTGTGGATAAATCGCCGGAACTGATGCCCGGCTTGTGCTTGCCTGTCTATACATCTGCGCGCAGGCGCTTTATGTCAAATATATTTATCTTATGCGTTAAATAAATGTTGTTTTTGCGAAGCAGATTACATCGTAAACACAAGGAGATTGCTCAGTAAGCAAATAAAATGAAGCGGATAGCCGGTGAGATACGCTGGCGAAGGCGGGTAGGATAAAATTTAATACAATTTCGCCCGTTTGGTCGCCGGGCTGGAATCTGCGATAATCCCTTTTTACCTTTCCAGATTGAGAAACCGATGCAGTACCCGATTAATGAAATGTTCCAAACCTTGCAGGGCGAAGGCTTTTTCACCGGCGTTCCAGCCATCTTTATTCGCTTGCAGGGCTGCCCGGTAGGATGCAGCTGGTGCGACACCAAACATACCTGGGAAAAGGAAGCCAATCGGGAAGTCGATATGCAGCGGATCCTGGTGAAAACCGAAGAGAGCGACGCCTGGGGCAGCGCCAACGCCGAGCAGCTGTTGGCGGTGATGCGTCAACAGGGTTATACCGCACGCCACGTGGTAATCACCGGCGGCGAGCCCTGCATCTATGATCTGACTCCGCTGACCCAGTTGCTGGAAGACAACGGCTACGGCTGCCAGATTGAGACCAGCGGCACCCACGAAATCCGGTGTTCGGCGAAAACCTGGGTGACGGTATCCCCCAAGGTGAATATGCGCGGCGGCATGAAGGTGTTGGATCAGGCTTTGCAGCGCGCTGATGAAGTGAAGCACCCGGTTGGGCGTGAGCGTGATATCGAAGCATTGGATGCGCTGCTGGCGACGCTGCATGATGAGAAGCCGCGTATTATCGCGCTGCAGCCGATCAGCCAGAAGGAAGAGGCGACTCGCCTGTGCATCGAAACCTGCATTGCGCGCAACTGGCGCCTGTCGATGCAGACCCATAAATATCTGAACATCGCATAAAATTCAGGGCGCCATTGGGCGCCCTTTCTTTAACCTTTATACACGCATCCCGCGGTACAGGTTTCTTTCACCATCACCGCAGTCAGCTCCGGCAACTGGGGTTTGAGCTGTTGCCAGATCCAGGCGGCAAGCACTTCGCTGGTGGGATTTTCCAATCCTGGAATATCGTTCAGATAATGGTGATCCAGGCGCTCCCAAATAGGGGAGAACACGGCTTTAAGCTCGGCGAAATCCATCACCCAACCGGTATGTGCATCCACTTCACCGGTTACTTCCAGACGCACCATAAACGAATGCCCGTGCAAACGGCCACATTTATGGCCCTCAGGTACGTGCGGCAAACGGTGTGCGGCTTCAAACTGAAAATCTTTAAACAGCGTGGTTGCCATTATTACGGCCTCATTGACTCAAAAACCGCCGAAGTTTACCGGAAACGGAGCCTGCTTGCCATTTATACCGCTATGGTCTACCGCTGCTGTGGTCAATGCACGGTTAACACTTTTTTTGTTTGGTACCGACTGGACCTATCGGTTGGGGTAATGAGTGGTAAATGCGATTCATTCAAATAACGTTAAAAAAACAGCTTTATTTTCAGTGCGATAAAAATCTCTGCTTAGCGCTTTAAGCACTATCCGTTACCAGAAAAACAGCTTAGTCATTTTGGTTATTAATTATTTCTATCCCTTATTTAATCGTTGCTATTGTGCTCGGTAACCTTACAAACTCTCCTGATCTTTTCAGGACCGCAGACTGAACGAAAAGACAGCGACTGACACTGGCGAGCACCTGGCTGGATAGGTGCCAAGTATAGGAAATAAGTACTGCAATGACGACTCAGGCTCCTCCAACATCGATGCTCCCGCTGACACCCGAACAGCTGGCGCGCCTGCAGGCGGCGATTGGTGAATATTCACCGACGCAGCTGGCGTGGCTGTCAGGTTATTTCTGGGGAATGGTTAATCAACAGCCTGGTGCGGTAGCCATTGCGCCGCCTGCCGCCGCTGCCGCCAGCATCACGCTGATTTCCGCCTCGCAGACCGGCAATGCTCGCCGCCTGGCGGAACAATTGCGCGACGATCTGTTGGCCGCCAAGCTGAGCGTCACGCTGGTTAACGCCGGCGACTACAAATTCAAGCAAATTGCCCAGGAACGTCTGCTGGTGATCGTTGCCTCCACCCAAGGGGAAGGTGAGCCGGCGGAAGAGGCGGTTGCCCTGCATAAATTCCTGTTCTCCAAGAAAGCGCCGAAGCTTAACGAAACCGCGTTTGCGGTCTTTGGCCTGGGGGACACTTCCTACGAAAACTTCTGTCAGTCGGGTAAAGATTTCGACGGCAAGCTGGCCGAACTGGGTGCTGAGCGTCTGGTCGAGCGGGTAGATGCCGACGTGGAATATCAGGAGCTGGCTACCGCCTGGCGTAAACAGGTGGTGGAGGTGTTGAAAGCGCGCGCACCGGCTGAAAACGCCGCACCGGGCGTGCTGGCCAGCGGTGCGATTGACCTGATCGACAGCAGCCCGTACAGCAAAGAACAGCCGCTGACCGCACAACTGGCAGTGAAGCAAAAAATTACCGGCCGGGCCTCAGACAAAGACGTGCGCCATATTGAAATCGACCTGGGTGATTCTGGTCTGCGTTACCAACCGGGCGATGCGCTGGGCGTGTGGTTCGATAACGACCCGGCGCTGGTGGATGAACTGGTGCAACTGCTGTGGCTGAAGGGCGACGAACCGGTGGAAGTGGAAGGAAAAACCTTGCCGCTTTCGCAAGCGTTACGCAGCCATTTTGAACTGACGCAGAACACCACGCTAATCGTCGATAAATACGCGGCTCTGTCGCGCGACGAGAAGCTGATTGGTTTGTTAGCGGATAAAGCCGCGCTGCAGCATTACGCGCACAACACGCCGATTGTCGACATGGTGCGACAGGCGCCTGCCGATCTTAACGCCGAGCAGTTGATTGGCCTGCTGCGTCCGTTGACGCCGCGCCTGTATTCCATTGCCTCGTCGCAAGCCGAGACTGAAAACGAAGTGCACGTGACCGTCGGCGTGGTGCGTTACGACATCGAAGGGCGCGCCCGCGCAGGCGGTGCCTCCAGTTTCCTGGCCGATAGGCTGGAAGAAGATGGTGACGTGCGGGTGTTCATCGAACATAACGACAATTTCCGCCTGCCGGCCAACCCGGAAACTCCGGTGATCATGATTGGGCCAGGCACGGGCATTGCGCCGTTCCGCGCCTTTATGCAACAGCGTGATGCTGACGGTGCCGGCGGCAAGAACTGGTTGTTCTTCGGTAACCCGCACTTTACTGAAGATTTCCTGTATCAGGTCGAATGGCAGCGCTATGTGAAAGATGGCCTGCTGACCCGCATCGATCTGGCCTGGTCACGCGACCAGCAGCATAAAGTCTATGTCCAGGACAAACTGCGCGAACAGGGCGCGGAAGTGTGGCGTTGGATCCAGGAAGGCGCGCACATTTACGTCTGTGGCGATGCGAACCGCATGGCAAAAGACGTGGAAAACACATTATTAGAACTGGTGGCCGAGCACGGTGGCATGGATACCGAGCTGGCGGATGAATTTTTAAGTGAGCTGCGCCTTGAGCGCCGTTATCAGCGAGATGTGTACTGATGAGTGATAAACACCCGGGGCCTCTGGTGGTCGAAGGCAAATTGGCCGATGCCGAGCGTTTGAAGAAAGAAAGTAACTTCCTGCGCGGCACCATCGCCGAAGACTTGAAGGACGGCCTGACCGGCGGTTTTAACGGTGACAACTTCCTGCTGATCCGCTTCCACGGAATGTACCAGCAGGACGACCGTGATATCCGCGCCGAACGCGCCGAACAGAAGCTGGAACCGCGCCACGCCATGATGCTGCGTTGCCGTCTGCCGGGGGGGATTATCTCCCCACAGCAGTGGCTGGGCATTGATAAGTTCGCGCAGGAAAGCACGCTGTACGGCAGCATCCGCATCACCAACCGTCAGACTTTCCAGTTCCATGGCATTGTGAAGGGCAACGTTAAGCCGGTTCACCAGCTGTTGGGTCGTCTGGGATTGGACGCGCTGGCTACGGCTAACGACGTCAACCGCAACGTGCTTTGCACCTCTAACCCGGTGGAGTCCGAGCTGCACCAGGAAGCCTACGAGTGGGCGAAAAAGATCTCCGAACATCTGCTGCCGCGTACCCGCGCCTATGCTGAAGTGTGGCTGGATCAGGAAAAAGTGGCGACCACCGACGAAGAACCGATCCTCGGGGCGACTTATCTGCCGCGCAAATTCAAAACCACGGTGGTGATCCCACCGCAAAACGACGTCGATCTGCACGCCAACGACATGAACTTTGTCGCTATTGCCAAAAACGGCAAGCTGGTGGGCTTTAACCTGCTGGTAGGCGGCGGCCTGTCGATTGAACACGGCAACAAGAAAACCTATGCGCGCAAGGCTAGCGAATTTGGCTATATCCCGCTGGAGCACACGCTGGCGGTCGCCGAAGCGGTGGTAACCACTCAGCGCGACTGGGGTAACCGTACCGATCGCAAGAACGCCAAAACCAAATACACGCTGGAACGCGTTGGGGTTGATACCTTCCGTGCCGAAGTGGAAAAACGGGCCGGTATCACCTTTGAACCGATCCGCCCGTACGAATTTACCGGCCGCGGCGATCGCATTGGTTGGGTTAAAGGCATTGATAACCAGTGGCACCTGACGCTGTTTATCGAGAATGGTCGTCTTCTGGACTATCCGGGACGCCCGTTGAAAACCGGCGTTGCCGAGATCGCCAGGATCCACAAAGGGGATTTCCGTCTGACGGCCAACCAGAACCTGATCGTTGCCGGCGTACCGGAAAGCGAGAAGGCGAAGATCGAAGCGATCGCTCGTGAACACGGATTGATCGACGACGGGGTCAGCGTGCAGCGTCAAAACTCGATGGCCTGCGTATCCTTCCCGACCTGCCCATTGGCGATGGCGGAGGCCGAGCGTTTTCTGCCGGCGTTCGTCACTAAAGTGGAAGGGATCCTGCACAGCCACGGTGTGGGTGACGAGCACATCGTATTGCGCATTACTGGTTGTCCGAACGGCTGTGGCCGCGCGCTGTTGGCGGAGATTGGCCTGGTGGGTAAAGCGGTTGGCCGCTATAACCTGCATTTGGGTGGCAACCGTGAAGGTACGCGTATTCCGCGCATGTACCGTGAAAATATCAACGAAGAAGAAATTCTGCGAGAGATTGACCAACTGGTGGGCCGCTGGGCCACAGAGCGTAACGCGGGCGAAGGCTTTGGTGATTTCACTATTCGCGCCGGGGTGGTTAAGCCGGTAATTGATTCGGCGCAGGATTTCTGGGACTGACGCCGTTTGGCCCCGCTTTCACCGGGGGCCGATCCGCGCGGTATGATTCAAGCATCAGGAGGCTGGCAACATGGCTGAATTCGATCTGGCGGCGCTGAATGCGCTGCCCAAGTCTGGGCAGGCGTTGGCACTGGCGGTAGTTAATGGCCAGTTGGAAACGCTTTCCGCCGAGCAACGCGTGGAATGGGCGCTGGAACATCTGCCCGGTGAGTTTGTGCTCTCTTCAAGTTTCGGCATTCAGGCAGCGGTATGTCTGCATTTGGTTACGCGGATCAAACCGGACATTCCGGTGATCCTCACCGATACCGGCTATCTGTTCCCGGAAACCTATCAGTTTATCGATCAGCTGGTCGACAAACTGAAGCTGAACCTGCAGGTGTTTCGTGCCGAGCAGTCGCCCGCCTGGCAGGAGGCTCGCTACGGGAAACTGTGGGAGCAGGGCGTTGAAGGTATCGAAAAATATAACCTGATCAACAAGGTTGAGCCGATGAACCGCGCATTGGAAACTCTGGGCGGGCAAACCTGGTTCGCTGGCCTGCGCCGCGAACAATCCGGCAGCCGCGCCAATCTGCCGGTACTGGCGGTGCAACGTGGGGTGTTCAAGATCCTGCCGATTATCGACTGGGACAACCGCAAGATTTATCAATACCTGACCGAGCACGGCCTCAGTTATCACCCGCTGTGGGAACAAGGCTATCTGTCAGTGGGGGACACTCACACCACGCAGAAGTGGGAACCAGGCATGAGTGAAGAAGAAACCCGTTTCTTTGGCCTGAAGCGTGAGTGTGGCCTGCACGAAGGCTAATCACGTATCAACATCGTCAAAGGGCTCAGCATTCGCTGGGCCCTTGGCGTTTTCAGAGAGACTACTTTTTCTGTTTTTGTGCTTTGGGTGGGTGCGCCTGAGCCAGTTCTATCATCAGCGGCAGCAAAATCTGCACGCTCTCGCGGCTGCGCTTGTCGATACGCCCTGGCAGATTGCGTTCCAGATATTGCAGGTTATCGTACTGCGGGCGATGCCAGGTGATGCCCTGCGGGAAGTGCGGGCTCACGGCGCGTTGCTGATAACCATCTTTATCGCCCAGTGACCAGTTGGTGGCTTCGACCGACAGCACCGGGATGCCTGCTTTATCAAACACTTCCTGATCGGAACAGCAGCCGGTGCCTTTCGGGTGTGCTTTGCTGCCCGGGTTGGTGGCGGCAGCGATGCCGTAGCGGTGGGCAATATCCAGTGCGCGATCGCGGCTCTGTTTCGCCAGCTTTGGCGGCGTATTGAGACCGGCGTTGAAATACAGGCGATCGCCGGTAATCAGGCTGTCGAGGTTAATCACCAGTAGGGTATTGCGTTTCTCTTCGTCGCTCATGCGCTGCAGGTAGTTCTGCGCGCCTAGCGAACCCAGTTCTTCGGCGCTGGTGGCGACAAAGCGCAGGCCGTAAGCGGTGGGGATGTTCTTAAGGCGTTCCGCCAGTTCCAGCATCACGCCGACGCCAGAGGCATTGTCGTCGACGCCCTGCAGCGTCAAGCCGCCGAGATTGTTGTCCAGATCGGCGTCGCTTCGCGGCGTGTAGGTATCGAAATGCGCCACGAGCAGAATCTGCTGAGGAAGGCTGCCATTTTTAGCGGCGATCACCGAGCTGGCGGTGATGTTATTCCAGTTCTTCTTGCCGTCTTTACTGGTGTACAGATAGCGGGTGTTGAAACTGCGGATATCGCTCTGATACCCCATCTTGCTGAACTGCTGTTTCAGATAGTCTGCGGTGAGCAATTCCGCCGGGCTACCGGCCATGCGGCCAGGAAAATAAGTGGCGATGTGGCGAGTCTGCTCGGCGGCGAATTTGCCCATCGGGGCCTCTTTTGCGGGCTGAGTGGCGGCAGAAACGCTGAAAACACCGCCGAGCGCTGCCACCAGCAGGCCGGTTTTCAGGTAAAAGCGGGAAAACATACCGAAAAATCCTTCTTTGATATCGACGAGACCGATTATTTTTGCGGTGTCCAGTATGAGACGGTCGGCAAGATTAAACAATTTCTCCCGCTCTTAAATTTGGTGCTGCCTGGGCAAAGTTTCGGCGCTGTGCGCAACGATGAATATCGATTGATGGCCCGTGCGGCGCATTTTGCGAAATGCTTGGCATATTACGAGAATCACTATTTAACCCTGCCAGTAGAGTGGTTTATGATTCGGCGGTACGGTTCTTACGGATCGAAGGAGAAACCCTGATGTTGGACAAATGTGATAACAGGATCGGCCTGATAGAGAAAAAAGCCGAGTATGTGGATCATGCTCTTAATCAGCTCAAAACCGATTTGGCCACGCTGACCACACGTTCAGTGGAGTTTGTCACCAAAGGCGATTTGCATAAGGAAGTGGGATTGCTGCACCGGGAGATCGGTTTAGTTCATAAGGAGGTAGCCAGTCAGACCAAATGGATGGTTAGCACTATATTGGCCGCCGCTGCTTTGTGCATGACCGCCGCGAAGTTTTGGTTTTAACATCTGCCTCCTGACGCATGCCTGGTCAGAATAATGATCACGGCCTTGTCCGGCGCATAACTGCCGCAAACCCCGACGCACTGCGCCTTATTCCATTATTGAACTAGTCATTCCTTTTCGTCATTTCAGAGGCCAAATCTCAGCCCGTATAGTCACACTATCATTCTGCATATATGAAAAGGCTGTTGTGGACTATCTACCTATATTTGCCGACCTGAAACAACGCCCGGTGTTGGTCGTTGGCGGCGGCGAAGTGGCTGCGCGCAAAGTGGATCTTCTCCTGCGCGTCGGGGCTGAAATACGGATAGTTGCGCAGTCACTCTCACCCATACTCGAAGAACTGCATCAGCAGGGGCTCATCCGCTGGCAGGGGCCGGCTTTTGCCGCTCAGCAACTGGATGAGGTGTTCCTGGTGATTGCCGCAACCGACGACAGCGCGCTGAATGCCGAGGTATTTGCCGAAGCGGATAAACGCCGGGTGCTGGCTAACGTGGTCGACGATCAGCCGCGCTGCTCGTTCATCTTTCCGTCGATTATCGATCGTTCACCGCTGGTGGTTGCCGTCTCTTCCAGCGGCCAGGCACCGGTGCTGGCACGTATGCTGCGTGAAAAACTCGAAGCTTTGTTGCCCGCCAGCCTGGGGCAGATGGCGGAGGTGGCCGGGCGCTGGCGCGGCCAGGTAAAACAGCGACTGAATGCGCTCGGCGAACGTCGTCGCTTCTGGGAAAAAACATTCGGCGGACGTTTTGCCACGCTGGTGGCCAATGGCCAGTCCGCACAGGCCGAGCGGCAGTTGGAGCAGGATTTACAGCAGTTTGCCCAGGGCGGCGAAGGCACCCAGGGCGAAATTTCGCTGGTGGGCGCAGGGCCGGGCGACGTGGGGTTATTGACCCTGCGCGGGCTGCAGGTGATGCAGCAGGCCGATGTGGTGCTCTACGATCATCTGGTCAGCGATGAGATTCTGGATCTGGTGCGTCGCGATGCCGAGCGCATCTGCGTGGGCAAACGTGCCGGGGCACACTCGGTGATCCAGGAAGAAACCAACCGCCTGTTGGTGGAACTGGCGCAGCAGGGCAAGCGCGTGGTGCGATTGAAAGGCGGAGATCCCTTTATCTTTGGCCGCGGCGGCGAAGAGCTGCAGGTGGCCGCCGCTGCGGGCATTCCGTTCCAGGTGGTGCCGGGCGTTACCGCGGCGGCCGGCGCAACGGCCTATGCCGGCATTCCGCTGACGCACCGCGATCATGCGCAGAGCGTGACTTTTATTACCGGCCACTGCCGTCCCGACGGGGACGGGCTGGACTGGGCAGACTTGGCGCGAGCGCGTCAGACTCTGGCTATCTACATGGGCACCATGAAGGCGGCGGACATCAGCCAGCGCCTGATAGCCCACGGACGCGCGGCCACCACGCCGGTGGCGGTGATCAGCCGCGGCACGCGTGCGGATCAGCTGGTGCAAACCGGCACGCTGCAACAGCTTGAAAAATTGGCTCAACAGGCACCTTTGCCGGCGCTGCTGGTGATCGGCGAAGTGGTAGAGCTGCATCATCAAATTGCCTGGTTTGGGCATCAACCGCAGACGGAAGGGGCCTCTCGTCCCGCCGTCGTGAATTTGGCTTAAGGATCTGTTATGGACGAAAAACGACTCACTCATTTGCGGCAATTGGAGGCGGAGAGTATCCATATCATCCGTGAAGTCGCCGCTGAATTCGGCAACCCGGTGATGCTCTACTCCATCGGTAAAGACTCTTCCGTGATGCTGCATCTGGCGCGTAAAGCCTTTTTCCCGGGTACGCTGCCGTTCCCGTTGCTGCATGTGGATACCGGTTGGAAATTCCGTGAAATGTACGAATTCCGCGATCGCACTGCGAAAGAGTACGGTTTTGAACTGCTGATCCACAAGAACCCGGAAGGCGTGGCGATGGGCATCAACCCGTTCGTTCACGGCAGCGCCAAGCATACCGATATCATGAAAACCGAAGGCCTGAAGCAGGCGCTTAACAAATACGGTTTTGATGCCGCCTTTGGCGGTGCCCGCCGTGACGAAGAGAAGTCACGCGCCAAAGAGCGTATCTATTCATTCCGTGACCGCTTCCACCGTTGGGACCCAAAAAACCAGCGCCCGGAGCTGTGGCACAATTACAACGGCCAAATCAACAAGGGCGAGAGCATTCGCGTGTTCCCGCTGTCGAACTGGACCGAGCTGGATATCTGGCAATACATTTTCCTGGAAAAAATCGACATCGTGCCGCTGTATCTGGCAAAACCGCGTCCGGTGGTAGAACGCGACGGCATGTTGCTGATGGTGGACGACGATCGTATCGATCTGCAGCCTGGCGAAGTGATCAGCCAGCGCATGGTGCGTTTCCGCACGCTGGGCTGCTGGCCGCTGACCGGTGCGGTGGATTCCGAAGCGGAGACGCTGCCGGAGATCATCGAAGAGATGTTGGTCTCCACCACCAGTGAGCGCCAGGGACGGATGATCGACCGCGATCAGTCCGGCTCGATGGAGCTGAAAAAGCGTCAAGGGTATTTCTAAGGAGCCGCCGGATGAACAATGCAATTGCACAACAAATCGCTGAGCAGGGTGGGGTCGAATCTTACCTGCATGCGCAGCAACACAAAAGCCTGTTACGGTTCCTGACCTGCGGCAGCGTCGATGACGGCAAAAGCACCCTGATCGGTCGCTTGCTGCATGATACCCGTCAGATCTACGAAGATCAGCTGTCTACGCTGCACAGCGACAGCAAACGCATCGGCACCCAGGGCGAGAAACTGGATTTGGCGCTGCTGGTCGATGGCCTGCAGGCCGAGCGCGAGCAGGGCATTACCATCGACGTAGCCTATCGTTATTTCTCGACCGAAAAGCGTAAATTTATTATTGCCGATACGCCGGGGCATGAGCAGTACACCCGCAATATGGCGACCGGGGCCTCGACCTGCGATCTGGCGATCCTGTTGATCGACGCACGCAAAGGGGTTCTGGATCAAACCCGCAGGCACAGTTTTATCGCCACGCTGTTGGGCATTCGCCATCTGGTGGTGGCGGTCAATAAAATGGACCTGGTGGATTACCAAGAGTCGGTGTTCGAACAGTTTAAACAGGACTATCTGACCTTCGCGCAGCAGTTGCCGAACGATCTCGACATCAAGTTTGTGCCTTTGTCGGCGCTGGATGGCGACAACGTGGCCAGTGAAAGCGCCCAGATGCCTTGGTACAGCGGCCCGACGCTGCTGCAGGTGCTGGAGAGCGTGGATGTGATCAGCGAACGCGAGACGCAACCGCTGCGTTTCCCGGTGCAGTATGTCAACCGTCCTAACCTGGATTTCCGGGGCTATGCGGGCACGCTGTCCGCCGGTGTAGTGCGCGTAGGGCAACGCGTGAAGGTATTGCCTTCCGGCGTGGAATCTACCGTAGCGCGTATTGTGACCTTTGATGGCGATCTGCAGGAAGCGGTGCCGGGCGAGGCGATCACGCTGGTGCTGGCAGATGAAGTGGATATTAGCCGCGGCGATCTGCTGGTCGATGCCGGGGAAACCCTGAAAGCGGCGCAAAGCGCGCTGGTGGACGTGGTGTGGATGGCTGAAAAACCGTTGTTGCCGGGCCAAAGCTATGACATCAAAGTGGCCGGCAAAAAGACCCGTGCGCGGGTAGAAGGCATACGCCACCAGGTGGAAATCAACTCGCTGGCGCAGCATCAGGCGGACACTTTACCGCTCAACGGCATCGGTCTGGTCGAACTGACCTTCGATGAACCGCTGGTGCTGGACAGCTATCAACGCAACCACGATACCGGTGGGCTGATCTTTATCGATCGCCTGAGCAACGTCACCGTGGGGGCTGGTTTGATCCGCGAAACCTTGCAGGACGCTCAGGCATCAGCCGGCGACTTCAGCGCATTTGAACTGGAACTGAATGCTCTGGTGCGTAAACACTTCCCACATTGGGGCGCGCGCGACCTGATTGGGGGAAAATAACGTGACCGACGCTCAACTGCGGCCGACCGGGCCGGATGATGACAACGTGGTCTGGCATCCGCATGCGGTAACGCGTGCGGATCGCGAAGTCCGCAACGGCCACAAAGGCGTGGTGCTGTGGTTTACCGGGCTGTCCGGCTCGGGCAAATCTACCGTTGCCGGCGCGCTGGAACAGGCACTGCACGCCTATGGTGTCAGCACCTATCTGCTGGATGGCGACAACGTGCGTCACGGCCTGTGCCGCGACCTGGGTTTTTCCGACGACGACCGGCGCGAGAATATTCGTCGCGTGGGCGAAGTGGCGAAACTGATGGTGGACGCCGGCCTGGTGGTGTTGACCGCCTTCATTTCCCCACATCGCGCCGAACGGCAGATGGTGCGAGAACTGCTGGATGAAGATCGTTTTATCGAGGTGTTTGTCGACACGCCGTTGGCGGTTTGTGAAGTGCGCGATCCGAAAGGATTGTACAAAAAAGCCCGTGCCGGCGAGCTGCGTAATTTCACCGGTATCGACTCGGTTTACGAGGCGCCGCAACGGCCGGATATTCACCTTGATGGCCAACAATTGGTAACAAATTTGATTGCGCAATTGTTAGACGTGCTGCGTGGTCGGGCTATTATCAAACCCTGAATTCAGAAAAGCGTGTGGCGTTTTTGCGCCATACGCTTTTTACGCTAAGCCCGCCGGAGAGCGCGCCGAATAACCAGGGATCGCTATGCAAAATGTCTCGCCTATCTTGATTGACGCAAACCAGGAGAAAGAGGAGCCCTCTTACTCGTTCCTGGGCGGTGTCTGCGGCTTTGTTTTCTACTGGCTGGCCTTCGCAGTGCCGTTTTTGGTTTACGGCTCCAACACCCTTTTCTTCCTGCTCTACACCTGGCCGTTCTTCCTGGCGCTGATGCCGGTTTCGGTGCTGATTGGCATCACGCTCAGCATGCTGCTGCGTGGTCGGTTGATTTTTACGCTGTTGCTGACCGGGACCATCGTTCTGTGCCTGTTCTGGCTGGTGTTCAGCTTTTTGACCGGTTGGTGAGGGGAAGGGCGCAGTCGCCTGCGCCCGAAGCATTGCAAAGCCGTGCCGAAGGTTACAAAACTTTGCTCAGAAAAGCCTGAGTGCGCGGATTGGCCGGCTGGCTGAAAATCTGCTGTGGCGAACCTTCTTCCTGAATGATCCCCTGATCGATAAACAGCACCCGATCGGCCACTTCACGGGCAAAGCCCATCTCATGCGTCACCACCACCATCGTCATGCCTTCGTGCGCCAATGACTTCATCACCGCCAGCACTTCGCCGACCAGCTCGGGATCCAGTGCGGAGGTCGGTTCGTCGAACAGCATGATTTTCGGTTCCATCGCCAGCGCGCGAGCAATGGCGACCCGCTGTTGCTGACCGCCGGACAGGCTGTTGGGATAAGCGTCGATTTTGTCCAGTAGGCCCACCTTTTGCAGCAGCGCCTCTGCCCGCAGTATGGCCTCTGCGCGCGACAGCTTTTTCACGCCCATCGGCGCCATGATGATGTTTTCCAGCACCGTCATGTGCGGGAACAGGTTAAAGCGTTGAAACACCATGCCGACGCTCTCACGCATTTTATTGAGATCGGTTTTCTGGCTGTGTATGGCAAAACCATTCACCAGGATCTCACCGCCGGACAGCGTTTCCAGCGCATTGATACAGCGCAGGAAGGTACTTTTACCGGAGCCGGACGGGCCGATGACGCAGACCACTTCGTTGGCTGCGATTTCGCAGGAAATACCACGCAGCACGTGGCTTTCGCCGAATTGTTTTTGCAGGTTATGTACGCGAATCACTTTTCCCGAACCTCTTTTCCATGTGTTGCACCATCAGCGAAAGCAGGAAGGTGAGGACCCAATAGACCAGCGAAATGGTCAGGTAGGGCTCCCAATAGGTGGCATAGGCGCCGGAAACCGTGCGGGCGGCATAGGCCAGATCGGCAAGACCGATGGCGGAGGCCAGCGAAGAGTCTTTGACGATGGCAATGGCATTGTTGCCCAGCGGCGGCAGCATGCGGCGAAACGCCTGCGGCAGGATCACTTTGCGCATGGTTTTGCCGTAGCTCATGCCCAGCGAACGCGAAGCTTCCATCTGACCGCGATCGATAGACTGAATGCCGGCGCGGAAAATTTCCGAGACGTAAGCACCCGCGTTCAGCGTAATCGCCACCACGCAGGAGAGAAATGCGCCGTAATCGGAGCGCAACGCGCGGGCGAAATCGGTGCTCATCAGGCCGCTGGTGACCAGCAGGCCGTCACGTGGGTTGATAAACAGCGGTACCAGCGCGAAATGCACCACCATAATCTGGACAAACAGCGGCGTACCGCGGAAGGCGCTGATGTAGATGCGCACCGGCCACTGAACGCCATAATGCAGTATCGGTTTCCAGATGCCGTGTGATGCCTGCGCCAGACGACCGAGCCCGAGGAGCAGCCCCCAGGTGGTGCCCAGTATCACGCAGATAATGGTGCATTTGATGGTCATCCAGGCGCCTTCCATAAACAGCGGGGCGTACTCCTGGATTATCTCCCAACGGAAATTCAAGGTCGGATCCTTCTTAAAAAAGTCTTCAGACTGCTGTGTTGACGAACGACGATCGATTATTCGGCGGGCAGCGTGGGGACGTTGCTGTCAAACCAGGTCTGGTAGATTTTGGCGTAGGTGCCGTCGGCGATGATTTTCTTCAGGCCGGCGTTGATTTTGCCGCGCAGTTCGTCATTGCCTTTGGCCACGGCGATACCGAAATACTGACGTTCGAATTTGGCATCGGACACCAGTTTGAACTCTTTTTCCGGATGGGTTTTGATATAGAACTTGGCCACGCCGACGTCGCCCACGGCCGCGCCGATACCGTCTTCATACAGCTCTTGCAGCATTAACGGGGTATTGTCGAAACGTTTGATGGCGGTGTTGTTTTTGCCTAACACGTCGGACACCACGATGTCGCCGGTGCTCGAGTTGACTACGCCGACCTTCAGCGCTTTCAAGGCGGCAATGGAGTCTACGCCAGAGTCTTTGGGGACCACGATAGCCTGCTCTGCCGGGAAGTAAGGTGCAGAGAAATCAACCATTTGTTTGCGTTTATCGGTAATGGTGATGCCGGAAATAATGATGTCACGATCGCCGGAGTTCAGCGTGGCGAAAATACCTTCCCACGGCGTATTCACCAGTTTGACCTGAAAGCTCTCGGCCTTGGCTACCGCCTTGATGATATCGATATCAAAGCCTTCCAGCTGTTTACTGCTGTTTTCGAATTCGAACGGACGGTAGGTGCCGCCAGAGCCGACGACGTAGGTAGGTTCAGCCGCCAGGACGGAGGCCGACAGGGTGGCAGCCAGACAGGCGCCAATCACAACTAAAGATTTAAACATCGCTATCCCCGGTAATTAAAAATGATCCATTGGATTTATTTATGCACTATGAGTGCATAAAAATAATCTTTAATGAATAAAAACACAACTCCTACCTGATGATGAAATTTTTAATGGTGTTAAATATGCAGTTTATGCTTGTCGCTGGCGAATGCTTTGGTGAAATCAGCGGGTAGCCAGTTTTTCTTACTGCATAACCGGAAAAAACGTTGAAGGGGAAGTTGAAGGGGAAAATGTTGCAGCCCAGGGTGGTTTTTCTGTGATGAAAGTGGTTTTTTTTGCCGCTTTCGAAGTGAATTTAGGTTATAAACTCAGGAAATTATCATCCTACTCTGAATTTGGCGGCGAAATGCCGTTCTCTGTGTGGAGTCCAACGAAAAGTTGTGGGATGATTGGTCGGTTTTTCAGGGGGCGGAGATGGGAAAACTTACGCTGCTATTGCTGGCATTGCTCGGTTGGTTACAGTATTCACTGTGGCTGGGCAAAAATGGTATTCACGATTACGTGCGGGTCAATGAGGATGTTGCGCTCCAACAGGGCAGCAATGCTAAATTGAAAGCGCGTAACGATCAGCTGTTTGCCGAGATCGACGATTTGAACGGCGGTCAGGAAGCGATCGAAGAGCGTGCGCGCAATGAGCTGAGCATGATTAAGCCCGGTGAGACTTTCTATCGTCTGGTTCCTGACCAATCCAGACGCAACGCGGCGTCCGCCTCGCAAAATAACTTACAAAAGTAACGCATGAATCACTCCGCAGGAACCTTTCCATCGGTGATCGCCGTCCTGCCCGCTGCCGGTATTGGCAGCCGCATGCAGGCTGATTGCCCAAAGCAATATCTAACCATCGGCCATCAAACCATTCTCGAACACGCGATCCACGCGCTGCTGCGCCATCCGCGTATTTCGCAGGTGATTGTGGCGATAGGTCCCGACGATCAGCAATTCCACCAGTTGCCAATAGCGCAGGATCCCCGCGTGCAGGCTACCATTGGCGGGCAGCAACGCGCCGACTCGGTAATGGCCGGCTTGCAGCTGGCTGGCGAGGCAAAATGGGTGCTGGTGCACGACGCGGCGCGCCCCTGTCTGCATGCCGACGATCTCGACCGCCTGTTGGCGATTACCGAACATAGCGACGTGGGGGGGATTTTGGCGGCGCCGGTGCGTGACACCATGAAGCGCGCAGAGCCTGGCCACGGGGCCATTTCTCATACGGTAGAACGTCAGGACCTGTGGCATGCGTTAACGCCGCAGCTGTTCCCACTGGCGTTGCTCAAGCAGTGCCTGCAGCGCGCGCTGGATGACGGGGCGACGGTGACCGACGAGGCGTCGGCCCTGGAGCACTGCGGCTATCATCCGCTGCTGGTCAATGGGCGTTCGGACAATATTAAGGTCACGCGGCCGGAAGATTTGGCGCTGGCAGCATTCTATTTAACTCAGTTAGACAATTAAGGAGCGCATCATGCGTATCGGCCACGGTTTTGACGTACACAAATTTGGCGGCGAAGGCCCGTTGGTGATCGGTGGCGTTCGTATTCCTTATGAAAAAGGTTTGCTGGCCCACTCCGATGGCGACGTAGCACTGCACGCCGCGACCGATGCCCTGCTGGGCGCGGCGGCGCTGGGGGATATCGGCAAGCTGTTCCCGGATACTGACCCGGCCTTCAAAGGTGCCGATAGCCGCGAGTTGCTGCGCGAAGCCTGGAAACGCATCCGTGCCAAGGGGTATCGTCTGGGCAACCTGGACATCACTATTATTGCCCAGGCCCCTAAGATGGCCCCGCATATCCCGCAGATGCGCATTTTCCTGGCGGAAGACCTGCAATGCCATATGGACGACGTTAACGTTAAGGCTACCACCACCGAACAACTCGGTTTCACCGGGCGTGGCGAGGGTATTGCCTGCGAAGCGGTTGCCTTGTTGATCAAGGACTAAGCGCATGGATATGGCTAACCTGACCTGGCTGCATGGCCAGCCACAAAGCACCGGCGTGCTGAAGGCCAACCCGGAAGATTTCGTGGTGGTGGAAGATCTGGGCTTTGAGCCGGATGGCGAAGGCGAACACGTGCTGGTGAACATCCGCAAAAACGGTTGTAACACCCAGTTCGTCGCCGATTATCTGGCGCGCTTTGCCGGTATTCATGCCCGCTCCGTCAGCTACGCGGGCTTAAAAGATCGTCATGCGGTAACCGTACAGTGGTTCTGTTTGCATCTGCCAGGAAAAGAGACGCCGGACTTTACCCAGTTCTCACTGGAAGGCTGTGAAGTGCTGGCCAGCGCCCGCCACCTGCGCAAAATGCGGATTGGCACCTTGAAAGGCAATGCCTTTACTCTGGTGCTGCGTCATATCTCCGATCGTCAGGATGTAGAACAACGCCTGCAGGCGATTGAGGCCGGCGGTGTACCGAATTACTTCGGCAGTCAGCGCTTTGGGCGCGGCGGTAACAACCTAGTGATGGCGCGCCGTTGGGCGAATGACGAGATCCGGGTGAAAGAACGCAGCAAGCGTAGCTTTTATCTTTCTGCCAGCCGCAGCGCGCTGTTTAACCTGATCGCCAGCCGGCGATTGGCCAACCAGCAGCAACATACCGTGCTGGAAGGGGATGCCCTTCAGCTTAGCGGTCGGGGCAGTTGGTTTGTTGCCAAACCGGAAGAGCTGGAAGCGTTGCAGCAACGCCTGGAAGCCGGTGAGCTGATGATCACCGCTCCTTTACCCGGTGATGGTGAACCGGGCACCGCCGGGGAAGCGTTGAGCTTTGAACAGCAGTGTCTGCTGGAACAGCCGGAGCTGATGTCGCTTTTAAAGCGCGAACGCGTAGATCCGGCCCGCCGAGCCTTGCTGTTACAGCCGAAAGATATGCAGTGGGACTGGTGGGACGATGCCACCGTCGAACTTCGTTTCTGGCTCCCGGCCGGCAGTTTCGCCACCAGCGTGGTGCGCGAAATTATGCGGCAGGACAGTAGCGATGCGGATATTAGCGAGTAATAATCAAGAAACCTGCGCAAGCAGGTTTCTTGACTATTGACAAAGGGGGATAAAACCGTGGTTTTTCCTCCTTTGTGTTATCACCCGAAATCAATAAATTGACTTCCCTGATCTATTTTAAAAACCTTTAGCGCCTGCCGCCAAATATTATATGTCTGTCAGCTGTCTCAAACCTGCGTAAGCAGGTTTCTTATCTGAGACTTTAGCGTTGATTGGCAAATTTTTTTTCTTCTTTTAATTTTATTTCCTTCACATTGGCTTGTGATTGATCGGAAAAGCGATTTTTTAACCATTCATAACAGGGCTTCTCAAAGAAGCGATGAGTAAGTTGTGATAGGAGTAACGTCAACGCAACAAAGATCAGCAGTTTTATTACGAATGGTAAATTTAGTGGAGAGAGTGCTGCCCCCATAATCAAAATAATAGGAGTATGTATAAGGTAAACAGAGTAGCTGATATCACCGAGCCAGGCTGGAATTCGGCTGCTGATAACCTGATGAAACCATGAACTCAGAGTCGCCAAACTTAAAATGAGCAATGCGATAAGTGGAATAGGTAAGAAGCTGAATTTTCCAATCGGATTTTTTTGATAAACTAGGTATACAACGGTTGCGAAAAGAATGACGTCAATGCAACCAATGATAGATTTCTGTATGTGGTTAAGTTCTACCTGCCTCATTCCTTGCGCCATTCGACAAACTGCGATCCCCAGCGTGACGCCAGCGATGCATCTAACAAAACCTGAGGTGACAATACCGTACATCATTTCATGAGCGATCATCAATGAACCGAATGATGTATATAAAACGGTGTAACACATTAAAGAAATGAATAGCAGCATATTGGTTTTTACGCGACGGATACACCAGGGAACCAAAAAGACGGAAACCCAAAACTCAACCGAGATTGACCAGCTAGGATCATTCCAACTCCAGTTGTTGACAAAACCCATATTCTGAAGAAGAAAGATATTAGCAATGCCAGAAATAAATGGCTCGTCAAAGGGAAACCCGCGTAGCGTCAGCAGATAAATGATACCAACTATAGCCATAGTGGCAATATGCAGCGGGTACATACGTGCAAAGCGATAAAAGATAAATTTTCTATCACTCATTAAGCCTGATGATATGGCTTGGCTATAAACGTGTGACAATACAAAACCCGAGAGGATAAAAAAGAAATCAACGGAGATATATGCATTTTGGAATGGATAGTTATGCCAGCTATATTGGCTACCAAAAAAATGGCTTAGCGCGACAGTTAACGCAAATACACCACGTAAACCATCTAAGTATTTTAGTCTTATTATTGACATTGGGCAGATAAACCTTGAATTCATTGACCTAAAATTATACTTGAGTGCGACTGTATTGTCAGATTTTCGTAAGGATTGTGTGATGATCTTCAGGTCTTCCCCGTGGAACTGTGGGTAGCATTGGGGGCTTTTCCCATGGTCACTGGACATGGCGGGGGCAGTAAACATAATATCTGCTGATTAAGCGCCTCCTTTTGGGCGGTCATACCGAGTAGTTAAATCCCAGGCTGCGTTTAGCGGTGCCTGGTTGAGAGATAAAAAGAAGACAACCTCTTATGCGGATATTGCTGAGTAATGACGACGGTGTTACCGCCCCAGGCATTCAGGTGCTGGCGGCAGCGCTGCGAGAGTTTGCTGAGGTGCAGGTTGTGGCACCCGATCGTAACCGCAGCGGTTCTTCCAATGCGCTGACGTTGGAATCCCCATTGCGCACCCTGACGATGCCCAATGGGGATATCGCCGTACAGCAAGGAACACCGACCGATTGCGTATATCTGGGAGTGAATGCCCTGATGCAACCTGCGCCGGATATCGTGGTTTCCGGTATCAATGCCGGCCCCAATCTGGGCGATGACGTGATCTACTCCGGCACCGTGGCTGCCGCCATGGAAGGGCGCCATTTGGGCTTGCCTGCGCTGGCCGTGTCGTTGAACGGTCATCAGCATTATGCAACCGCGGCGGCGATCACCTGCCGGGTGCTGCGTGCCCTGTTGCGTGAACCGTTACGCACCGGAAAAATTCTGAATATCAACGTGCCGGACTTGCCGTTGGATGAGATAAAAGGCATTCGCGTGACCCGCTGCGGCAGTCGCCATCCGGCCGACAAAGTGTTCTGCCAACAGGATCCTCGTGGGCAAAACCTTTACTGGATTGGGCCTCCGGGTGATAAGTTTGATGTCGGGCCGGACACGGATTTCGCTGCGGTAGAACAGGGTTATGTCGCGATTACACCCTTGCAGGTGGATTTGACCGCTTATGCGGCCCAGGATGTAGTAAAAACGTGGTTAACCAAAGCAGGGGTTGGCGGGGAATGGTGAACAAGCGTATGCAAACATTGCTGACGCAACTGCGTCAACAAGGGATCCAGGACGAACGATTACTGCGGGCCATTGAGGCAGTGCCGCGTGAACGCTTTGTTGATGAAGCGCTTGAGCACAAGGCTTATGAGAATACCGCGCTGCCGATCGGCTCGGGGCAAACGATCTCCCAGCCCTATATGGTGGCACGGATGACCGAACTGCTGAACCTGACGCCCACTTCCCGAGTTCTTGAAATTGGCACGGGTTCCGGCTATCAGACCGCCATCCTGGCGCATCTGGTGCAGCACGTGTGCTCGGTTGAGCGTATCAAGGGATTGCAATGGCAGGCGAAGCGCCGCCTGAAGCAACTCGATCTCCATAATGTTTCTACTCGTCACGGTGACGGTTGGCAGGGGTGGGCTTCGCGGGGGCCGTTCGATGCCATTATTGTCACCGCCGCACCGCCGGAAATCCCCCGGCGCTGATGGAACAGTTGGACGATGGTGGCATTTTGGTGCTGCCGGTCGGTGAGCAGGCCCAAACCCTCAAACGTATTCAGCGTCAGGGGAACGAATTTGTTATCGATACCGTCGAAGCGGTACGCTTTGTTCCTCTGGTGAAGGGCGAGCTGGCCTAGCGATTGTCTGAATTTTCGGCAGGAAATGAAATCTGTTGCACTTTCATTCACTCCGGTTAAGGTTTTAGCGTTTCAATAAAACTAATTTTCAATACAATTGCCTTTCTGCGCAGTTGTCTTATGGTGCAGCAGCGCTAATGTGGTTAGCATTGGCGCGCTGTTTTGAGGCTCCGGTATGAGGTTTTCTGACGTTCAGAAATCGGCCGCGGGCACCTTTCATTGTAGGAACGTAGAGAATGTTAAAAGCTCAGCTACGATGTAAAGGGTATTTTGGATATATCGCTGATATTGCTGTCATGGGGGAAGCATGAGCACGGGAAGCCCAATGATTACATTACGCCGGGTTGCGGTGTGTACGATGGTAAGTTTGTGGTTGGCGGGTTGTACAAACACTGCGTCGACATCGGCCCCTATCAGTAGCGTGGACGGCGGTGGTGCCGGAGCCGCTGCATCCAGCAATGCTGGGGCGCAGGTGGGCTCTGAGGGGCACATTGTTTACAACCGCAGTTATACTTCGATCCCCAAAGGGAGCTACAGCGGTAATACCTATACGGTTAAGCGCGGAGACACGCTGTTTTACATCGCCTGGATCACCGGAAATGATTACCGTGACCTGGCTCAGCGTAACAATATTCCTGAACCCTACAGCCTGAATGTGGGTCAAAACATTCAGCTTGGTAATGGTTCGGCTAGCGGAAATGGCGGTATGCTGGCGGCGACAGACGCAACCAGCGGCGGCGTACCTAAGCCGCCATCGACCTCCCAGATACAAACTGCAACGGTTGATTCTCAATCAACTAACGCGTATTCTGATAATTCGGGTAAACAGAATGTAGGTAAGATGTTACCTGCAGCAGGCGCAGTGGCGGCAACTACCGCAACAGCCCCTGTTACCGCACCGGTTGTTGCTCCTCCAGTGAGCAGCACCGTCAGCAACAGCGCTCCGGTAAGTACCTGGAGATGGCCGACTGACGGGAAGATTATTGATAACTTTTCCTCATCAGAAGGTGGGAATAAAGGTGTCGATATCGCCGGGTCTCGTGGGCAGCCTATCTTCGCTACCGCCGATGGTCGTGTAGTGTACGCAGGCAACGCTTTACGGGGTTACGGTAATCTAATCATCATCAAACACAATGATGATTACCTGAGCGCCTACGCTCACAACGACACAATGCTGGTCCGGGAACAACAAGAAGTGAAGGCGGGTCAAAAAATAGCCACCATGGGTAGCACCGGAACCAGTTCAGTACGTTTGCATTTTGAAATTCGTTACAAGGGGAAATCCGTAAACCCGCTGCGTTATCTTCCGCAGCGATAGATTGGGCAGAATACGCTGTTATTCTGCTCGCGGTATCACGGGTAGGAGCAGCATATGAGCCAAAATACGCTGAAAGTTAACGAGTTACATGATGATGCGGATTTCGACGAGAACGCAACGGAAGCGGAATCATTCGACGAAAAAGCACTGGTAGAAGAAGAGGCCAGTGAGAATGATCTAGCGGAAGAAGAGTTGTTGTCACAAGGCGTGACCCAACGCGTATTGGATGCGACGCAGCTCTATCTGGGCGAAATCGGTTATTCTCCGCTGCTTACCGCAGAGGAAGAGGTTTATTTTGCGCGGCGTGCACTGCGCGGTGACGTGCCGTCCCGCCGCCGAATGATTGAAAGCAACCTGCGGCTGGTGGTGAAAATCGCCCGCCGTTACAGCAACCGCGGCCTGGCGCTGCTGGATCTGATTGAAGAGGGCAACCTCGGACTGATCCGCGCAGTGGAAAAGTTTGACCCAGAACGCGGTTTCCGTTTCTCGACCTACGCTACCTGGTGGATCCGGCAGACGATTGAACGGGCGATCATGAACCAAACCCGTACCATTCGCTTGCCTATCCACATAGTTAAAGAACTGAATGTCTATTTGCGCACCGCGCGCGAGCTTTCTCACAAACTGGATCATGAACCGAGCGCTGAAGAGATTGCAGAGCAACTCGACAAGCCGGTGGATGACGTCAGCCGCATGCTGCGCCTGAACGAACGTATCACTTCTGTGGATACGCCGTTGGGTGGGGATTCGGAGAAAGCGTTGCTGGACATTCTGGCAGACGAGAAAGACAACGGACCGGAAGACACCACGCAAGACGATGACATGAAACAGAGCATCGTGAAATGGCTGTTCGAACTGAACGCCAAACAGCGTGAGGTGCTGGCGCGTCGCTTTGGCCTGTTGGGCTACGAAGCGGCGACGCTCGAAGATGTGGGCCGCGAAATTGGCCTGACTCGCGAGCGAGTACGTCAGATCCAGGTTGAAGGTTTGCGCCGCCTGCGTGAAATACTGCAGATGCAGGGCCTGAGTATCGAGGCACTGTTCCGCGAGTAACGTCGGCAGTTGAACCGCATCAAAATAAAAACGGTGAGCATAATGCTCGCCGTTTTTTTTCTAACGAATACCCCTGATGCGGATAAAGGCCGTGTTTAGAGAAAACCTTCACCGACTTGGTGGGTGAGGGTCAATGTGAACTTTTTTCTGTCAGCCTATAGAACATTCTTAGAAGTCGCCGATGCGCAGGCACGACGGGAATGAGATCAGTGAGAGTCGTAAAGGTTAGCTTTGGTTGCGTGCGCGACGTAACTGATTGCTTCCTGTGCACGGACACTATTGCCGGCTTTATCCAGGGGGGGTGAGTAGACTGCAATGGCGTATTGGCCTGGGACCACTGCGACCATACCGCCGCCAACACCGCTTTTGGCTGGGACACCCACGTTGTATAGCCATTGGCCTGAGCCGTCATAGAGACCTGCAATCGCCATTTCTGTCAGCACGTTAGGGACGTATTGTTGCTGCAGTAACTGCTTGCCGGTGTAGGGAGATTTCCCTGCGTTAGCCAATACGGCCCCCATCTTGGCCAGTTGCTCAGTGGTGGCACTGACCGAACACTGTTTGGTATAGATATCGAGCGCTTCGTCTGCGTTGCTGTACATGCGGCCATAAGACATCATCAAGCGACTCAGCGCCTGGTTATGCTGGTTAGTCACGGATTCGGAATGATAAACCTCCAGATTAATGCTCAATTTAGCATCGGCGTAGGCGTTCATATTATCGATAATCTGCTGCCAGCGATCGTTGGCATTTTTCGCATTGATAAAGCTGACGGTGCTAATGGCGCCGGCATTAACCAATGGGTTCTGCGGACGCTCTGGACGCAGTTCGATGGCAAGGCCGGAATTAAAGGGTAATCCGGTTGAGTTGGCGCCCAGTTCATTCAGTACTTTGTCTGCGCCATGTTGATTTAATGCGATAGATAAAGAGAATATTTTGGTTAATGATTCCAGTGGAAATGTTTTTTGTGTATCCCCGGCTGTGTAGAGTTTTCCATCTATAGTGGCAATCGCGATAGCGTAATTCTTATCACTGTAAGCCGCCAATGCAGGAATATAATCGGCCACCTTACCACGATTATCATTTTTAAATTTCTGATAAGCCGATTGCACAATGGCAGCATAATCGGGAGAGTCCGCAGCTAAGGCACCGGTGCTTGTCAGGGAAATGAACGGAATGGAAAAAAGTATAGCAAAAAGCTTAGGTTTCATAAAATGACTCCTACAGGATGGATAGGTGTTTGTATTAAATGAAGTTACTGACGTGAGTATTACAATGGGTATTGTGAATGTGAGAATGCTTTATTGATGTAAATACATGCAGCTATAGCGGTACTGTTTTAAAAGAATTTTAATAACAGCGTGGTGGTGCAGAGCACCGTAGGAAAGGTTGTGCTGTCTCCAATGCAGTAGCAGCGGGCGATCCCACATTATCAACTGACTGGATATATTGAGGCCTAATTATTCGCTTCGACTTGCATCACGTCCAATTGATTATTTTAATTAATACACATTGGCTAATAGTCATGGCGAATCAAAAACAGGATATGAAACATTGTTACTTTCATTGTGTAACAATAACGATAAACCTTATTAAATAAAAACGGTGAGCGTGATGCTCACCGTTTGCCGTTTATGCGTCGAGTTAGACCATATTCTTCAGGCGGTAAATCCATTCCAGCGCCTGGCGCGGAGACAGTGAATCCGGATCCAGGGCCTCAAGCGCTTCAACCGCCGGAGAGGTTTCCTCGTTCAGCAGCGTCATTTGGGTGGCGTCAACGGTACCGCTGGCGGTGTGGTTGGAGATGGCTTCCAGTTCACGCAATTTCTGGCGCGCGCGTTTGATCACTTCACGTGGCACCCCGGCCAGTGCGGCAACCGCCAGCCCGTAACTTTTGCTGGCGGCACCGTCCTGCACGCTGTGCATAAAGGCGATGGTGTCACCGTGCTCAAGCGCATCCAAATGCACGTTAACCACGCCTTCCATTTTTTCCGGCAGGGTGGTCAGCTCAAAGTAATGGGTGGCGAACAAAGTCATGGCCTTGATGCGGCTGGCCAGATTTTCGGCGCAGGCCCAGGCCAGGGATAAACCGTCATAGGTCGAGGTGCCGCGGCCAATCTCGTCCATCAGCACCAGGCTGTGTTCGGTGGCGTTATGCAGGATATTGGCGGTTTCTGTCATCTCCACCATAAAGGTGGAGCGGCCGGAGGCCAGATCGTCCGCTGCACCTACGCGGGTAAATATGCGATCGACCGGGCCGATGACCGCCTTGCTTGCCGGCACGTAGCTGCCGATATGGGCCATCAGTACGATCAGCGCTGTTTGGCGCATATAGGTGCTTTTACCGCCCATGTTAGGGCCGGTAATGATCAACATTCGGCGTTGGGGCGACAGTGACAGCGGGTTGGAAATAAAGGGTTCGCTCAACACCTGCTCCACCACCGGGTGGCGACCCTCGGTGATGCGCACGCCAGGCTGCTCGCTCATGGTCGGGCAGGCGTAGTTCAGCGTTTCGGCGCGTTCAGCCAGGTTGGCCAGCACGTCCAGTTCCGCCAATGCCGCCGCGCTTTGTTGCAATTCACCCAGATGCGGCAACAGCAAATCGAACAGCTCTTCGTACAGACCTTTCTCGATGGCCAGCGCTTTCCCTTTAGAGGTCAGCACCTTGTCTTCGTACTCTTTCAATTCGGGAATGATGTAGCGTTCGGCGTTTTTCAGCGTCTGACGGCGTACGTAATGGATCGGTACCAGGTGGCTTTGCCCGCGACTGACCTGAATGTAATAGCCATGAACACCATTGAAACCGACCTTCAGCGTATCCAGCCCCAGTTTTTCGCGCTCGCGGATCTCGAGACGGTCGAGATAGTCGCTGGCACCATCGGCCAAGGCCCGCCATTCGTCCAGCTCACTGTTGTAGCCGGGAGCGATAACGCCACCGTCGCGGACCAGCACCGGCGGGGCTTCCACCACGGCGCGTTCCAGCAAGTCCTGCAGTTCATCAAACTGACCCACCTGGGACAGCAGGTGCTGCACATGCGGAGTATTTACGCCTTTTAACAGCGCATGGATATCCGGTAACTGCTGGAAGGCATGACGCATGCGTGCCAGATCGCGCGGACGTGCGCTGCGCAACGCCAGACGGGCGAGGATACGTTCCAGATCGCCGACCTGACGCAAAGAAGGTTGCAGTTCAGCATACAGATCCTGCAGTGCACCGATGGCCTGCTGGCGATCATTCAGTACTTTGATGTCACGAGTAGGCATATGCAGCCAGCGCTTAAGCATGCGGCTGCCCATGGCCGTAACGCTGTGATCGAGGATCGCCGCCAGGGTGTTTTCAGTGCCGCCGGACAGGCTCTGGGTCAGCTCGAGGTTACGCCGGGTAGCGGCGTCCATGATGATGCCATCCTGTTGACGCTCCATGGTGATGCCACGGATATGCGGCAATGAGGTGCGCTGGGTATCTTTTACGTACTGCAGCAGGCAGCCGGCGGCACGCAGTGCCTGATGGGCCTGTTCAACGCCGAAGCCGGTAAGATCGCGAGTGCCGAACTGCAGGTTAAGCTGCTGACGGGCGGTCTCCGGTTCGAATTCCCACAGCGGGCGACGACGCAGACCATGGCGCTGTTCAATCAGCGACATCTGTTCAAAGGTTTCGGGATAAAGCAGTTCGGCGGGGTTGGTGCGTTGCAGCTCGGCCGCCATGGTCTCAATATCTGCTGGTTCGGCAACGCGGAAACGGCCGGAGCTGATATCCAGCGTCGCGTAACCAAAGCCACGTGCGTCTTGCCAGATGGCGGCCAGCAGGTTGTCCTGACGCTCCTGTAGCAAGGCTTCGTCGGTGATGGTGCCAGGCGTGACAATACGCACCACTTTGCGCTCAACCGGGCCTTTACTGGTGGCCGGATCGCCGATTTGTTCGCACAGGGCAACGGATTCGCCAAGCTGCACCAGTTTGGCTAAATAGTTTTCCACCGCATGATGGGGAACGCCGGCCATGGGAATAGGCTCCCCTGCTGAGGCACCGCGTTTGGTCAGCGAGATATCCAGCAGTTGGGACGCGCGTTTGGCATCATCATAGAACAGCTCGTAAAAGTCGCCCATGCGGTAGAACAGCAGGATCTCGGGATGCTGAGCCTTGAGGCGCAGGTACTGCTGCATCATCGGCGTGTGTGAATCGAGCTTGTCGGTGCTATTCATAAGATTACTGTTTCCAATCCATTGAATTTGAAATGAGTTTTGACGTTGTTTTTCATCATTAGGTATCACGCCGTGTTACAAAAATCACGCCTGCAGGCGGTCGCAGGGCGAGGTAAAGCCATTGATCAAACCAGTCCCAAACGGAACGGAGGGCGCTGCGGCTACCGACGATGGGGATCAATAAGCTTTTATACCGACGCTATACTAGCCCAGCGGGCAATCCGCTGTCACAGGTAAAAATGGGGAGCTTTACGCAAACTGGGGTTATAATGAACGAAAGGCGTTACAATCCCCGTTCTGGCGCTAAAAACCAAGCGTATCTGCTCAGAAATCACCCCATTCCCATCCGTTTTTCCTTCGGTCTCGACGCCTTCCCTTGATGACCAGTTCTAATCAAGGGCGAACTATTCTGTGCTCACTTATCCCCCGTTGCACGATCCCGCGAGAAGAATAATCCATAAATACCCTGCATGTTTATAACGTATTGTTTATAATTGGTATTTGTTTATTTTGGATGAATTAATTCGGTAATTTAAGGTTATTTGTGAGCCCGGTCACACTAATTTTTTATGCAAAATGTGAAGAGGGTCAATCGGGAAGGTCAAGGAGAGACGGTTCTTTACGCCGATGGCTTACCGGTCCGCTCCGATGCCTCCGTATACTGTTCGTAACCAGGGCAGAGCAACGGAAATTTTCATAAGGAATGTGCGCGAGGCAATCGCTATTGCATCTGGCAAACAAATGACACGGGGCTTTTTTGATTATCTTGAGGGATTGGGTATGGAAAAGAAAAAAATCTATCTGTTTTGTTCTGCCGGTATGTCGACTTCTCTGCTGGTCTCAAAAATGAAGGCGCAGGCCGAGAAGTACGAAGTGCCAGTGATCATTGCAGCTTATCCCGAAGCGCTGGCAGCGGAAAAGGGCGCAGAGGCAGATTTGATCCTGCTGGGGCCGCAGATTGCCTATACGTTAGCCGAAGTACAAAAACAGCTGCCCAATAAGCCCGTCGAAGTGATCGATTCCGCTTTATACGGCAAGCTTGATGGCCTTGGGGTGTTGAAGGCCGCGGTCGCCACCATAAAAAAAGCTAACCAATAAAGGGGTCTGCCGTGAATACGTTAATTGCCTCGTTGGAAAAGGTCATACTGCCTTTTGCCGTGAAAATTGGTAAACAGCCCCATGTTAATGCCATCAAAAACGGGTTCATTCGATTAATGCCGCTGACGTTGACCGGGGCGATGTTCGTTCTGATCAACAACGTATTCCTCAGTTTCGGCGAAGGCTCGTTCTTCTTTTCATTGGGGGTACGGCTGGATGCGTCCACCATTGAAACGCTAAACAGCCTGAAGACCATCGGTGGCAGCGTTTATAACGGCACCCTGGGGATTATGTCCCTGATGACGCCCTTCTTTATCAGCATGGCTTTAGCGGAGGAGCGTAAGGTTGACCCGCTGGCGGCCGCGCTACTGGCGGTTGCCGCCTTTATGACGGTAACGCCGTTCAGCGTCGGTGAGGCTTATGCCGTCGGTGCTAACTGGCTTGGCGGCGCCAACATCATTTCCGGCATGGTGATCGGCCTGGTGGTGGCGGAGATGTTTACCTTTGTGGTGCGCCGCAACTGGGTCATCAGCCTGCCCGACAGCGTACCTTCTTCCGTGTCTCGCTCGTTCTCCGCACTGATCCCCGGATTCCTGATCCTGTCGATCATGGGCGTGATTGCCTATTGCCTGACGCTGTGGGGAACCAACTTCCACCAAATCATCATGGACAGCATCTCGGCTCCGCTGGCGAAAATGGGCAGCGTGGTCGGCTGGGTGTATGTGATGTTCTCCTCGCTGCTGTGGTTCTTCGGGGTGCATGGCTCGATGGCGCTGGCCGCGCTGGACAGCGGCATCATGACGCCATTCGCGTTGGAAAACGTAGAGCTTTACAACAAGTATGGTTCGGTCGAAGCCGCCGTTGCCGCCGGCAAAGAGTTCCATATGTGGGCGAAACCTTTCGTCGACTCTTATATCTATCTGGGCGGCACCGGGTCTACGCTGGGGCTGATTATCGCCATCTTTATCGCCTCGCGCCGTGAAGACTATCGCCAGGTCGCCAAGCTGGCTACCCCGTCGGGCATCTTCCAGATTAACGAACCTATCCTGTTCGGCCTGCCGGTAATCATGAACCCGGTGATGTTTATCCCGTTCATTCTGGTTCAACCGGTATTGACGATCATCACCACGGTGGCCTATTACACCGGAATGATTCCGCCGATCACCAACATTGCGCCCTGGACCATGCCGGTAGGCCTGGGGGCGTTCTTCAATACTAACGGCAGTATCGTCGCCATGTTGCTGAGCTTCTTCAACCTGGGCGTGGCGACCTTGATTTACCTGCCGTTTGTGATGATATCCAACAAGGCGCAGAGCCAGATCGATCAGGCTACCGAAAGCGAAGAAGACATCGCCAAGGCGCTGAAATTCTAACTGTCAGTCTGGGGCAGCCCTTGCTGCCCCGGTTTTAGGGGCGTTTGGATGAAATATCAATTTGCTGACGATTTCTGGTGGGGAAGTGCGACCTCTGCGCCGCAGTCGGAAGGGGCCTCTGCACGGGATGGCAAAAGTCAGAACATCTTCGATTACTGGTATGACATTGCGCCAGAACGCTTTCATCATCAGGTCGGTCCGTCCGAGGCATCCACCTTTTATGACCGTTTCCAGCAAGACATCCTGCTGTTAAAAAAGCTTGGGCATAACACCTTCAGAACCTCTATTTCCTGGTCACGGCTGATCCCGGACGGGGAGGGCGAGGTGAATCCGAAAGCCGTCGCTTTCTATAACGCGCTTATCGATGGCCTGCTGGCTGAGGGCATTACGCCATTTATCAACCTTTACCATTTCGACATGCCGATGTGCATGCAGCGGAAAGGCGGCTGGGAAAGCCGGGCGGTGGTGGAAGCCTATGCCCGCTATGCCAAAACCTGTTTCAGCCTGTTCGGCGATCGGGTCACTCATTGGTTTACTTTTAACGAGCCGATTGTGCCGGTCGAAGCGGGCTATCTGAATGACCTGCATTATCCTTGCGTGGTTGATTTTAAAAGGGCAGTCGCGGTGGCTTACCACAGCGTGCTGGCCCATGCCAAAGCGGTGAAGGAGTTCAGGGCGTTGGGCCACCAAGGCGCGATAGGTATTATTTTGAACCTGAGCCCGACCTATCCGCGTTCGAACAGCCAGGAAGATGGCGTGGCCGCCCATCATGCGGATCTGTTGCTGAACAAAAGCTTCCTTGATCCTGTGACCAAAGGGCGTTATCCGCAAGATTTGGTTGATTTACTGCGCGCCAATGATTTGTTGCCACAAACGGCACCGGAGGACGCACAGCTGATTGCCGACGGCGTGGTAGATATTCTGGGCGTCAATTACTATCAACCGCGCAGGGTTAAAGCGAAAGAAAGCTACCGGGCCGACGCACCCGTGACGATGCCGGAAGATCTGTTCAGCTATTACGACATGCCTGGCCGCAAGATCAATCCGCATCGGGGCTGGGAGATCTATGAAAAAGGGCTGTATGACATCCTGATGGATCTGAAGGAAAACTACGGCAACATTCCCTGCTATATTTCAGAAAATGGCATGGGCGTAGAGGGTGAAGAGGCCTTTATCGGCCCTACTGGGCGGGTGGAGGACGATTATCGAATCGACTTTATCCGCGATCATCTGAAATGGCTGCATCAGGCGCTGTCGGAGGGTTCCAACTGCAAAGGCTATCATTTGTGGACCTTTATCGACTGCTGGTCCTGGCTTAATGCCTACAAGAATCGCTACGGGTTAGTTCGGCTGGAGCGGGAGAGCCAACAGCGCACGTTGAAGAAGAGTGGCTATTGGTTTGCCGAGACGGCCCGGCAGAACGGCTTTGATTAACGGGAGCGCATGCGATGTCTGAGAACCTGGTTTCGCTGAATGCGAACGACGTTAAGCTGATTCGGGAGCAGGATTTCTTTAACTGCAAAGATTTCCATTTGTTCATTTATAACAAGGTGGAAAGCGCCACTGGGCTGCATCAGCATGACTACTATGAATTCACCATCGTCCTGAGCGGCAAATGTTATCAGGAGATCAACGGCAAGCGCGTGCTGCTGGAACGGGGCGATTTTGTTTTCATCCCCATTGGTTCGCGCCATCAGAGCTTTTATGAGTTCGGTGCCGCGAAAATCTTCAACGTGGCGGTTGGCAAGGTGTTCTTCGAAGAGAACTATTTGCAGCAGTTGCCACGCTGTTTTGTCGCCTCCCAGGCCTATAGCCTGAAGAATGAATTCCTGGATTATATCGAGTCGGTGGTGGGTTCCCCGCAGTTTCGCGAGGATGATTTTGCCGAATTCCTGGAAACGCTGACCTTTTATATCATCAGCCGCATTCGTCACTATAAGGAAGAGAGCGGCGAGGGGGACGATATCCCGCAGTGGCTGAAAAACACCCTGGCCGGCATGCATGATAAAGCCATGTTTGGTGAAAAGGCACTGCTCAATATGGTGGAGTTGTCGGGAAAAACGCAGGAGTACCTGACCCGGGCGATGCGACGCTATTACCATAAAACGCCAATGCAGGTGATCAATGAAATCCGCATCAACTTTGCCAAAACGCAGCTTGAAGTCACCAACTATTCGGTTTCGGATATTGCCTTCGACTCTGGCTATGGCGACGTGAGCCTGTTTATTAAAAACTTTAAGAGACTCACCGAAGTGACGCCGGGTAATTACCGAAAAAAGTTCTACGGCCCTGTTTAGGGCCGCTCCCGATAAGCATTAACGCCGATATTCCGAATGCCTTTCAGGCCGCCAATAGCCTGATGAAATAAATTTCTTTGCTTAAGCGAAGGGGAATTGCCGTACCTGACGGACGGTATTCCCTTGCCAAAAATTTGTTAAATGGATGCCAAAATGGAAAAGTTACTGATAGTGAATGCCGACGATTTTGGTCTGAGCAAGGGACAGAACTATGGGGTGATTGAGGCGTTTCACTATGGGGTGGTCACTTCAACCACGGCAATGGTGAATAGCCCGGACGTACAGCATGCCGCCAGCCTCAGCCGGCTTTATCCTGGGCTGAAGATCGGCCTGCATTTTGTGCTGACTCACGGGCATCCATTGACGGCCATGCCTTCGCTGGTTAACGAACGCGGAGAGCTGGGCAAGTGGTTATGGGAAAGGGCAGAGTCTGGGCTGCTGAGCATGGACGAAATCCACGATGAGTTGGTGAGCCAATACGACAGGTTCATGGCGGTGTTTGGCAAAGCGCCGACGCATATCGACAGCCATCATCACGTGCATATGCTGCCGCAGATTTACCCGCTGGTCGAGGCGTTCGCTCAGTCCCGTGCCATCCCGCTGCGTATTGGGCGTCAGGAGGTTGAACGGCAAGATATCCCATTGCGTTATGACCGCAGTACCGAGTGGTTTGATGCGGGTTTCTATGGCGAATCGATATCCGAAGCGCTGTTTTTACAGGTGCTCGATCGTGCCGATCAACGTGGTGCCAAGTCGGTGGAGATGATGTGCCACCCGGCGTTCCTGGATAACACTATTTTGGCGAGTAAATATTGCTACCCGCGGCTTGCCGAAGTGGACGTTCTGACTTCGCCAGGCATGAAAAACGCCATCGCGGAACGCGGTTACCGTCTGGGATCTTTCCTCGATCTGTAGCCAGCCCATCGTATACAGCGATGGCCGCTTAAAGCATTGAATGGGCCTTTTTCAATCCGGTATCTTCATCAGGATCGGCTCCCTGCGGAACAGGGGGCTCCGCTTCTTCCTCGTCCGACGCATCGCTGGCCTGCGGCTCTATCGGATCGGGAGCCGCCTCCGGTGGCGGCATGGTGTCGTGGATAATCTGTTCATCAAAGGTTGGGTTCAGCGCCGGAGAGAGCGGCGAACTGGTCAGGCTGTCCGGCAGGGGAATGTGCGGTAATGGCGCATCCTGCACAAACTGCGATTCGTCTTGTTTTACCGTCCGGCTGAAGGCCACCAGCAGCACACCACACAGTGCAAAGAAGGCATACAGCGTATTCCCACCCAGCGGCTCTATCAGCGCGCCGACCGCCAGGGGGCCGACACTGGCACCCACGCCGAAGGCCATCAGCAAACAGGCGGCTAACGAGACGCGCCGCTCCGGCTCTATCAAATCGTTTGCCAGGGCAACCACCAAGGGATAGAGCGTAAACTGCAGCATGCTGACGATAAAGCCCACCACCAATAGCACTGGGAAATCAATGTGCGGTACCAATGCCAACGGCAGCGCGGCTACGATCAATAAAATGGCGTTGATGCGCATCAACAGCGTACGGTTATAGCGATCCGACAGCCAGCTAAGCGGGAATTGCGCCACCAGCCCGGCGAAGATCGATATCGCCATAAACAAGCCGGTCTGCTGGGTGGTCAGTGCCTGCATGCTGGCATAGACCGGGGCCAGCCCGTAGAAAGATCCCACTACCATGCCGATGACCAGCGTGGTCGCCAGCACCTTGGGGATGGCGCCGATAAAATAGCGTAGCTCCATCGGTGCCGGTGACATATGGCGTGCATTGGTGCGGGTAGTCAGGGCGATAGGCACCAGGCAGAGCGCAAAGCACAGGGCGATCACCAGCAAAGTGGTAATACCTAGGTTGGCCTGCAGCATCAGCACCACCTGGCCTAACGACATGCCCAAATAGGTAGCCGCCATATAGAAGCCGAACACCATCCCGCGCTGATTGGATTCCGACTGATCGTTAAGCCAGCTTTCCAGCACCATGAACTGACACATCATGCACAGGCCGATAATCAGCCGCAGCACCACCCACACGGGGATGTATTCCGTCAGGCCATGTCCCAGCACCGCCGCGGTAATAATGCCGGCGCAGGAAACGTAAGCGCGGATATGGCCGACACGAGCAATCAGAAAATGGCCGACCTTGCCGCCGATCACCAAACCGATGTAGTTGGCGGCAATAATCGCGCCGATCAACGCGCCGGTCACGTGAATAGACGTTAAACGCAGGGAGATGTAGGTGGTGAGTAACCCTGAACCCAGCAGCATCAGCAGGGTGGTGGTATACAACGGAAAGAAGACGCCTAACGTTTTTTTCACTCTATCATCCTAATCTTTTATCCTGGTTTGCCATGGGCTGGCCATGCCGGCGGCAAAAACAACCCTGTGAGATCCCTCGTGAGAAAACGCCGCTCATTAACCCGAACGTTACATTCGATACTAGCAGTTTGGGTTAAGGCTTAACACCGCATCGCCTGCGAAGCGTCGCGCATTTCTGTCATCGCCGCGTCAGATAAGCTTGATAAATGCTACTATCGGGCGCATATACCTGATTCGCTAAGGAGAGGTTATGAGTGAACAGCAACTGCGTAAACTCAGCGTTGCAGTAGGGGAAAAACTGAAGGCTAATGGCCAGTGGATCACCTGTGCAGAATCTTGCACCGGGGGGGCTATCGCCAAGGCCATCACCGATATTGCCGGCAGTTCCGCTTATTTCGATCGTGGTTTTGTCACCTACAGCAATACGGCGAAGCATGAGCTTCTAGGCGTGGCGGAAGCGACCCTGAATGCCCATGGCGCCGTAAGCGAAGAGGTGGTGCGCGAGATGGCTCAGGGGGCTCTGCATGCGGCTCGGGCCAACCTGGCGCTGTCGGTTAGCGGCATTGCCGGACCGGACGGTGGCAGCGTGGAAAAACCGGTGGGTACGGTCTGGTTTGGTTTTGCCGAATCCTCAGGACGCGTGCTGGCGCAAAAGATGCAATTTTCCGGCGATCGTGATGCAGTGCGGCTTCAGGCGACAATTTTCGCGCTGCAAACCGCCCTTGACGAATTTTTGTGAAATTAGGCTTGATACTGTATGACCATACAGTATAATTAGTGACATTTCCTGCACAACATACATTCAGTGGCAGTGTGGGGTAACACCGACATTGCGTAACGAAGGAGCAACAATGGCTATTGATGAGAACAAGCAAAAGGCGCTAGCTGCGGCACTGGGCCAGATTGAGAAACAGTTCGGCAAAGGCTCCATCATGCGTCTGGGTGAAGACCGTTCTATGGACGTAGAAACGATCTCTACCGGCTCGCTGTCACTTGATATCGCACTGGGTGCAGGCGGCCTGCCAATGGGCCGTATCGTTGAAATTTATGGTCCGGAATCTTCCGGTAAAACCACCCTGACGCTGCAGGTTATCGCTGCGGCGCAGCGCGAAGGTAAAACCTGTGCCTTTATCGATGCAGAGCACGCGCTGGATCCGATTTATGCGAAGAAGCTGGGTGTTGATATCGACAACCTGCTGTGTTCTCAGCCGGACACCGGTGAGCAGGCGTTGGAAATCTGTGATGCCTTAACCCGTTCTGGCGCGGTTGACGTGATTATCGTTGACTCCGTGGCGGCCTTGACGCCGAAAGCGGAAATCGAAGGTGAAATCGGTGACTCACACATGGGTCTGGCGGCACGTATGATGAGCCAGGCGATGCGTAAGCTGGCTGGTAACCTGAAAAACGCCAACACCCTGCTGATCTTCATCAACCAGATCCGTATGAAAATCGGTGTGATGTTCGGTAACCCTGAAACCACCACTGGCGGTAACGCACTGAAGTTCTACGCATCAGTCCGTCTGGATATCCGCCGTATCGGCGCGGTGAAAGAAGGCGATGAAGTCGTCGGCAGTGAAACCCGCGTGAAAGTCGTCAAAAACAAAATTGCTGCGCCGTTCAAACAGGCCGAATTCCAAATCCTGTACGGCGAAGGTATCAACAGCCGCGGCGAACTGGTCGATCTGGGCGTGAAGCACAAGATGATCGAGAAAGCCGGTGCCTGGTACAGCTACAACGGCGATAAAATCGGTCAGGGTAAGGCAAATGCCTGTAACTTCCTGAAAGAAAACCCGGCGGTTGCCGCTGAGTTGGACAAGAAACTGCGTGACCTGCTGCTGCACAGCAACGGTGAACTGGTTGCGGCAACTGACGAAGGCTTCGATGACGAAGCTGAAACCAGCGAAGAGTTTTAATCGCTGCTGACGCCTGTGAATGCCGTTATGGGTTTACGGGCGTCGACTACATCAGGCTTGAATAATGAATGACTTGCTAAGCCGCGCCATGCGCCTGCTGTCGCAACGCGATCATAGTGAAGCTGAACTGCGCCGCAAGCTTGCGGCGCAGCCATTTATGGCGAAAGCCAGATTTGGCACCAAAACGCCTACCTCCTCCACACCTGCTCCGTCTTCCGAAGAACCGATTGATCCTGCCGTTATCGAACAGGTGATTGCCTATTGCTATCAGCATAATTGGTTGGACGATCAACGCTTTGCCCGCAGCTATATCGGTAGCCGCAGCCGTAAAGGTTACGGTGCGCAGCGTATCCGCTCGGAACTGATGCAAAAGGGCGTAGACAAAGAGCTGACGCAAACTGCCCTGGCAGACTGTGATATCGACTGGTGTGAGCAGGCTAAACAGGTTGCGCAGCGTAAATTTGGCGACAAACTGCCAACTGACTGGAAAGAGAAAGCCAAAGTTCAGCGTTATCTGCTCTATCGTGGCTTCTTCCAGGAAGAAATTCAGTCAATTTACCGTGATTTTGCGCAATGAACGCACACGGGGTTTTACTTCCCCTTGAAGAAAATTTATCTTATCCCCACTTTTTGTTCGTGAGTTAGATGCCATCGTCAGGATGTCGCGTATCTTGCTCACGTGTCGTTATTCTAGCCTTTCCGGGAAAATTATGAGCAAGAGCACCGCTGAGATCCGTCAAGCGTTTCTCGATTTCTTTCATAGTAAGGGCCACCAGGTTGTAGCAAGCAGCTCCCTGGTGCCTAACAATGATCCGACATTGCTGTTTACCAATGCCGGCATGAACCAATTTAAAGATGTTTTCCTGGGGCTGGACAAGCGCGCCTATTCCCGAGCCACCACCTCACAACGTTGCGTACGTGCAGGCGGTAAGCATAACGATCTGGAGAACGTCGGTTATACCGCACGTCACCATACCTTCTTCGAAATGCTGGGCAACTTCAGTTTCGGCGACTATTTCAAACATGACGCTATCAGCTTCGCCTGGGAACTGTTGACCGGTGAAAACTGGTTTAACCTGCCTAAAGAAAGGCTGTGGGTGACCGTCTATGAAACCGATGACGAAGCTTTCGACATCTGGCAGAAGCAGATTGGTGTGCCGGCAGAGCGCATTATCCGTATTGGCGACAATAAAGGCGCGGCTTTTGCCTCTGACAACTTCTGGCAGATGGGCGATACCGGCCCGTGCGGTCCGTGCACCGAGATTTTCTACGATCATGGCGATCATATCTGGGGTGGCCCTCCGGGCAGTCCGGAAGAAGACGGCGATCGTTACATTGAGATCTGGAACATCGTTTTCATGCAGTTCAACCGTCAATCCGACGGCACCATGCTGCCGCTGCCAAAACCTTCGGTAGATACCGGTATGGGTCTGGAGCGTATTGCGGCAGTCCTGCAACACGTGAACTCCAACTATGAAATCGACTTGTTCAGCACGCTGATCGCTGCAGTGGCCAAGGTGACAGGCGCGGCAGATTTGAATAACAAATCTTTGCGCGTTATCGCTGACCACATCCGCTCCTGTGCTTTCCTGGTGTCCGATGGCGTGACGCCGTCAAACGAAGGCCGTGGTTACGTGCTGCGCCGCATCATTCGCCGCGCTGTTCGCCACGGCAATATGCTGGGCGCGAAAGACAGCTTCTTCTACAAGCTGGTTGCTCCGTTGATCGAAGTGATGGGGCCGGCCGCTGACGAACTGAAGCGTCAACAGTCTTTGGTTGAACAGGTACTGAAAACTGAAGAAGATCAGTTTGCTCGCACCCTGGAGCGTGGTTTGACGCTGCTGGACGAAGAACTGGCTAACCTGCAGGGCGATACCCTGGATGGCGAAACAGCCTTCCGTCTTTACGACACCTACGGTTTCCCGGTCGATCTGACGGCGGACGTGTGCCGTGAACGTGGCCTGAAAGTGGATGAAGCCGGTTTTGAACTGGCGATGGAAGCGCAGCGTCGTCGTGCACGTGAGTCCAGCGGTTTCGGCGCAGACTACAACAGCATGATCCGCGTTGATGGCGCCAGCCAGTTCTGCGGCTATGACCACGAGCAGCAGCAATCAACCGTGATCGCGCTGTTCCGCGACGGTCAGTCGGTCAATGAGATCCACGCCGGTGAAGAAGCCGTAGTGGTACTGGATGAAACTCCGTTCTACGGTGAATCCGGTGGCCAGGTTGGCGATAAAGGCGTGCTGAAAGCCGCTGGCGCCGATTTTGAAGTGAGCGATACCCAGAAATACGGCCAGGCCATCGGTCATCAGGGCAAGCTGTCTCAAGGTTCCTTGAAAGTGAACGATCGCGTTGATGCGCAGATCGATACCGTTCGCCGCAATCGCATCCGTCTGAATCACTCCGCTACCCACCTGCTGCACGCTGCACTGCGTCAGACGCTGGGTGAGCATGTGGCGCAGAAGGGATCGTTGGTTAACGATAAATACCTGCGTTTCGATTTCTCGCATTTCGAAGCGATGAAGCCGGAGCAGATCCGCATTGTAGAAGACTTGGTGAACCAGCAGATACGTCGCAACCTGCCGGTACAAACCGAAGTCATGGCGCTGGATGATGCCAAAGAGAAGGGCGCTATGGCGCTGTTCGGTGAGAAGTACGACGATAACGTGCGCGTACTGACCATGGGCGACTTCTCGACCGAACTGTGCGGCGGCACTCATGCCAGCCGTACCGGTGACATCGGTCTGTTCCGCATTCTGAGCGAGTCAGGTACCGCTGCGGGTATTCGTCGTATTGAAGCCGTCACCGGCGAAGGTGCGATTGCTACCCTGCATCAGCAAAATGATTTGTTGCAGGACGTTGCGCACCTGGTGAAAGGGGATAGCAACAACCTGACGGACAAAGTGCGTGCGGTACTCGATCGCACTCGCGCGTTGGAAAAAGAACTGCAGCAGTTGAAGGATCAGCAGGCGGCGCAGGAGAGCGCTTCATTGTCCAGCAAGGCCAAAATGGTTAACGGCGTCCCGCTGTTGGTCAGCAAGCTTGATAACGTCGAGCCAAAAATGTTGCGTACCATGGTTGATGATCTGAAAAATCAACTGGGTTCCGCAATTATCGTGCTGGCTACCACGGCCGATGATAAGGTGAGCCTGATTGCCGGCGTGACCAAAGATCTGACCGACCGGGTTAAAGCCGGCGAGTTGATCGGCAACGTGGCGCAGCAGGTTGGCGGCAAAGGGGGCGGACGCCCTGATATGGCGCAGGCAGGCGGGACAGACGTCAGTGCCCTGCCGGCGGCACTAGACAGCGTAGAAGCCTGGGTGGCCTCGAAACTGTGAATATAAATAAATAGCACTTACAAACGCCATAACTCATTGTTGATTATGGCGTTTTTAAACTGTGCTAACACAATTTGGTTACAATTACGGGAACAAAGTTTTTCAGGTCGGCTAAACTTATCATTATCTGAGGTGAGACCAAGTCTGCTTACACTTATTGTGGGTTACATGACTTACGTTTTCACAGCATATGATGGATAATGACGGGGAAACTGAGAGACCCGACTCTTTTAATCTTTCAAGGAGCAAAGAATGTTAATTCTGACTCGTCGAGTTGGTGAAACCCTCATGATTGGCGATGAGGTCACGGTCACAGTGCTAGGGGTCAAGGGCAACCAGGTTCGTATTGGTGTGAATGCCCCCAAAGAGGTGTCAGTTCACCGCGAAGAAATCTATCAGCGCATTCAGGCAGAGAAGTCTCAACAGACGACTTACTGATTTCGAAGCAGCGTCTCGTTGCTCAGCGAGACGCTACTGCGCTTTTTTGTGCCTATCACCGTTCCTTTCCTGACTTCTCCGATTAAATCTTTTTGCTGCCTCCCTGACTTTGTTTGCTATTTCGCTATGGTTGCCTGTTGATAAAACACTCTTTTTGCCGTGAAATCGCCCATGTTGAGTGTGAATTGTGCAAACGCGCATGAGTTGGGAAAAATTGTTTGACTTAAAAGTCGGAGAAAGTAATATGTGCGCCACGCAGTGCCGATGAGCTTCTCCAAAGCAAGTTAGGCACAATTCGAAAGAAGCGTATGGTGAGGTGGCCGAGAGGCTGAAGGCGCTCCCCTGCTAAGGGAGTATGCGGTCAAAAGCTGCATCCGGGGTTCGAATCCCCGCCTCACCGCCATTTGCATCCATAGCTCAGCTGGATAGAGTACTCGGCTACGAACCGAGCGGTCGGAGGTTCGAATCCTCCTGGATGCACCATATTTTGCAGTATGGTGGGGTAGTAACAACGTACCATACGGTATCAAAAAAGAATTCCTGTGCATCCATAGCTCAGCTGGATAGAGTACTCGGCTACGAACCGAGCGGTCGGAGGTTCGAATCCTCCTGGATGCACCATTCTTTCTGTCGAACTTGTTTCTTCAAGCAGACAAACCAAAAAATTAGTAATGCATCCATAGCTCAGCTGGATAGAGTACTCGGCTACGAACCGAGCGGTCGGAGGTTCGAATCCTCCTGGATGCACCATCTAAAGAAAAACCCGCTTCGGCGGGTTTTTCGCTTTCTGGCCCCGAACATAGATTATTGAACCCCCGGTCCTTCACTCTCACGCACAGCACATTCCGCTATTACGCGATCAGCGACAACCTTCCGGCTTTACGCTAAAGTAGTTTTCTTTCCTCAACGATCATGGAGTAACGATGTACGACCGCTATCAGGGTCTTATTTTCGACATGGACGGCACCATTCTCGATACCGAGCCGACGCATCGCAAGGCGTGGCACGAGGTGCTGTCCCGTTACGGTATGACGTTTGATGAGGCGGCGATGGTGGCATTGAGCGGTTCTCCGACCTGGCGCATTGCCCAGGCGATCCTTGCCAGTCATCAAGCCGATCTCGATCCCCATCAGTTGGCTGCAGAGAAAACCCGCGCGGTAGAAGCGATGCTGTTGGACAGCGTGCGCCCATTGCCGTTAATCGAGGTGGTCAAAGCTTATCATGGTCGCCGTCCAATGGCGGTGGGCACCGGCAGTGAGCATCGCATGGCAGAAACCCTGCTGCGCCATCTGGGCCTGTTCCACTGCTTCGATGCGATTGTGGGTGCCGATGACGTGCAACGCCACAAGCCGGAACCGGATACCTTCCTGCGCTGCGCCGAACTGATAGGTGTGCCGCCGGAGAAATGCGTGGTGTTTGAAGACGCAGACTTCGGTATCCAGGCAGCGAAAAGCGCCAATATGGCCGTGGTAGACGTCCGTACGCTGTGAGTAGTACGCTGGCCGTCATGTCGTTATTCGGTAGCAGCTTTCTCAGTGCGACGTTGCTGCCGGGAAATTCAGAAATTGTTTTGGTTGCCTTGCTGACCAACAGCCGTGTCTCACCAGAGTTGCTGGTGTTGGCCGCGACGTTGGGAAATACCCTTGGCGGGCTGACCAATGTCATTATCGGGCGTCTGTTACCGGCGTTGAAACCGCAGCGAGGGCTGGATACAGCGCTCGGGTGGATGCAACGCTTTGGCCCGGCTGCGCTGTTGCTCAGTTGGGTACCGGTAGTGGGCGATTTGTTGTGCGTGTTGGCAGGCTGGCTGCGCATGCCCTGGGGCCCTGTCGCGCTGTTTCTGTGTATCGGAAAGGCGCTGCGTTACATCATTTTGACTATGATAACGTTACAGGGAATGGCCTGGTGGCATTAACGACGTGAATATAACTCAATATTCTCTCGGGTGCAGATTCAGTATGCTTACGAGTTATTGTTTTTAGAAGCGGGAGGTCAATTTGATCCCGGACGTATCCCAGGCGCTTTCTTGGTTGGAAGCCCATCCCCATGCATTAAAAGGCATCCGTCGCGGCATTGAGCGTGAAACGCTGCGTGTCACCGAAAACGGAACGCTGGCAACAACCGGACATCCGGAGAAACTGGGGGCGGCATTAACGCACCACTGGATAACCACAGACTTTGCTGAGGCGCTGTTAGAGTTTATTACGCCGGTTGACGATAACCTCGATCACATGCTGACGTTCTTGCGTGATATTCACCGTTACGTAGCGCGCAATCTGGGTGATGAGCGTATGTGGCCACTCAGCATGCCGTGCTTTATTGAAGCCGAGCAGGACATTGAGCTGGCACAGTTCGGTTCGTCGAACATTGGCCGCATGAAAACGCTCTACCGTGAAGGGTTGAAGAACCGCTACGGTGCGCTGATGCAGACCATTTCTGGCGTGCACTACAATTTCTCATTGCCGCTGGAGTTCTGGCAGGCATGGGCTGGCGTCAAAGATGCCGAAAGCGGTAAAGAGCAGATTTCTGCGGGCTATTTCCGCCTGATCCGTAACTATTACCGTTTTGGCTGGGTGATCCCGTATCTGTTCGGTGCATCGCCGGCAATCTGTTCCTCGTTCCTGAAAGGGCGTGAAACCTCGTTGCCGTTTGAGCGAACCGAGCAGGGCATGTGTTATCTGCCGTATGCCACCTCGCTGCGGTTGAGTGACCTGGGTTACACCAATAAATCTCAGAGCAATTTGGGTATCACCTTCAACGATCTACAAAGCTATGTCGAAGGCCTGAAGCGAGCAATTGCCACGCCTTCCGAAGAGTTTGCCAAACTGGGCGTGAAGGATGGCGATCGTTATCTGCAACTGAACAGTAACGTGCTTCAGATCGAAAACGAACTCTATGCGCCAATCCGGCCGAAGCGTGTGACCAAAAGTGGCGAGACGCCGTCAGATGCGCTTTTGCGCGGCGGTATCGAATACATTGAAGTTCGCTCGCTGGACATCAACCCATTCTCGCCTATCGGCGTGGATGCGGTTCAGGCGCGTTTCCTGGACCTGTTCCTGGTGTGGTGCGTGCTGGCCGATGCGCCAGAGATGAGCAGCGATGAATTGCTGTGTACGCGCAAGAACTGGAATCGGGTGATCCTGGAAGGGCGTAAGCCGAGCCAAACCATCGGCATCGGGTGTGATGACAGCCGTGAACCGCTGGCAAAAGTAGGTAAAGCACTGTTTGACGATCTGCGTCGCGTGGCTGAAGTGTTGGATAGCGAAGCCGGCGATCGCCAGTATCAGCAGGTGTGTGACGAACTGGTCGCGGCGTTTGACGATCCTGATTTGACGTTTTCCGCTCGTATCCTGAAGGCGATGAAGGAAGAGGGGACGGGGCGTGTGGGCCTGCAGCTGGCCGAGCAGTATCGTCAGATGCTGACGGAAGAGCCGCTAGAGATTTTGACGGAGGCTGAGTTGGCACAAGAGCAGAAAGCCTCGTGGCAGCGTCAACGCAACATAGAAGCCAGTGATACGCTAAGCTTTGAAGAGTTCCTGAAGCAACACGGCGGGGGCTAAAAAAGAAAAGGCCACATCAATGTGGCCAAATATGCATCTCTGATGACAGGGATGATGATAACAAATGCGCGTCTTTCACATACTCAGACTCGCTGGGTTGGAAAAGGTTTCCTGGTTAGATAAAAAAGTTTCGAAATAAATACTCTTTTACGAGGAGGTAACGAAATGCCACTGCTGGATAGCTTCACCGTAGACCATACCCGCATGGCAGCCCCGGCTGTCCGCGTCGCGAAAACCATGAAAACTCCTCATGGCGATACCATCACCGTGTTCGATCTGCGCTTCTGCCGGCCGAACCTGGAAGTGATGCCAGAGCGCGGCATTCATACGCTGGAACACCTGTTTGCCGGCTTTATGCGTGACCACCTGAATGGTCAGGGCGTCGAGATTATCGATATCTCCCCGATGGGATGCCGCACCGGTTTCTACATGAGCCTGATTGGCGTGCCGGAAGAGCAGCGTGTTGCCGATGCGTGGAAAGCGGCGATGGCCGACGTACTGAAAGTGACTGACCAGCGTAAAATTCCTGAGTTGAACGAATTCCAGTGCGGGACTTACCATATGCACTCGCTGGAAGAAGCGCAGGAAATCGCGAAGCACATTCTTGACCATGACGTCGTAGTGAACCACAACGAAGAGCTGGCGCTGCCGAAAGAGAAACTGCAGGAACTGCACATCTAGTTCGCCATCGGGCTACAGCGATAAAAAAAGACGCGATATTCGCGTCTTTTTTCCTTTCTGGCGGCTGGTCAGCGTTGCTGAACGCTGGACTGCAGCGACTTGATCGGCGTGACCCGCACTTGTTTGATCATATTGTCCTGCACGTCAAGGATGCTGATGTCGTAATGGCCGATGCGAACACGGGTGCCGACCTCCGGGATCTCTTCCAGTTCTTCCAAAAGCATGCCGTTGATGGTACGCGCGTCGGTGGCCGGCAACGTCCAGTTGAATGCCTTGTTTAACTCGCGCACGTTGGCTGTACCGTCTATCAGCACGGAGCCGTCACTTTGCGGATTAACCTCTTCTGCCAGCGTTGGCGACATGGACGTGGTGAAATCGCCGACGATCTCCTCCAGGATATCCTCGACCGTCACCAGCCCCTGAATGTCGCCGTATTCATCGACCACGATGCCGACTTTCTCTTTGTTGCGCTGGAACTTCACCAACTGGACGTTCAGCGGCGTACCTTCGGGCACATAGTAAATTTCGTCGGCGGCGCGCAGCAGGTTCTCTTTGTTGAACTCTTTCTTCTCGGTCATCAGGCGGTAGGCTTCACGTACCCGCAGCATGCCGATGGCATCATCCAGCGAGGTGCGGTAAAGCACGATGCGGCCGTGCGGGGAGTGAGTAAGCTGACGCATGATCGACTTCCAGTCGTCGTTGACATCGATGCCGACAATCTCATTGCGTGGCACCATAATGTCATCGACCGTCACCTTCTCCAGATCCAACACCGAGATCAGCATGTCCTGATTGCGACGAGAAATCTGCGAGTGCGATTCCTTCACAATGGTGCGCAGCTCGTCCTTGCTGACTGCGTCGCTGATCCGCACATTGGTGCGAATGCCGAACAGCCGTAAAATCAGCGTGGTGATGCCATTGAGCAGCCACACCAGTGGGAACATCACCTTTTGCAGCGGTGCCAGCAAGAAGCTGCTGGGGAATGCGATGCGTTCCGGATACAGGGCGGCAAAGGTTTTTGGCAGTACTTCGGCGAACAGCAGCACGGCGAAGGTCAGTACGCCGGTGGCGATGGCAACGCCCAAATCGCCATACAGGCGCATGCCGACAATGGTGGCCAGCGCCGAAGCCAGAATGTTGACCAGGTTATTGCCAATCAGCACCAGGCCTATCAGGCGATCCGGTTTTTGCAGCAGCTTTTCGACCCGGCGGGCGGAACGGTTGCCCTGTTTGGAGAGATGACGCAGACGATAGCGGTTCAGCGTCATCATGCCGGTTTCGGATGCTGAGAAGTAAGCGGAAACCACAATCATGACCACCAGGATAATGATCAGGGTCCCTGTCGAAACGTGCTCCAACGCGGTATTCCTTATGTATGGAGAAAGAGTGCCTGAGAGCTTAGCGAACCATCACTTGCTGAATCAGACGGCTGCCAAAGTAGGCCAGCGTGAGTAGGAAGGCACCGGCAAAGCTGAACCAAACGACGCGGCGACCGCGCCAGCCTTCGTGATAATGGCCCCACAGCAAGACGATATACACAAACCACGCCATGATGGACAACACGGCTTTGTGCACGTTCTCTTTGCTGAACAGGTTATCCATATAAAGCAGCCCGGTGCACAACGTGAGCGTGAGCAACACGACGCCTATCTGGGTGATGTGGAACATCTTGCGTTCGATGCTCATCAACGGCGGCATATCGGCGCTGAAAGACAGCTTTTTGTTTTTCAGCAGGTAATCCAGCCAGGCCAGTTGCAGCGCATACAGCGCGGCAATGATCAGCGTAGCGTAGGAGAACAGCGCCAGGCCGATATGCACCATCAGTTCCGGGCTGGCTTCCAGATGCGTAATAAATTCACCCGGCATAAAGCTGGCGAAGGCCAGGTTGATCATCGCGAAGCTGTAAACGATAGGCAGCAGGAACCAGCCGCGATCGCGCGAAGCCACGAAGGTCATGACCGAGCAAATGATCAGGCTGACTATCGAACCTATGTTCAGCAAGCTGAGATTTTGCCCGGCGCTAACGTCAAAGATACGCTGCTGAAGTGCGATGGCGTGGCAAATTAGCGCCACCACCGCCGAGACGAGAGCAAGCCGACGGTATGCGCTGTTCTTCCGCAACAAGCTGGGAATAATCAGTCCAAGGCTGAGCAGGTAGGCGATCAAAGCCACAATGGAGAAAACTGGCATAGCGTTTAATTTTGCTTCGACGTGGTGAATTGGATTGTCAGTATAGCGTCGAGCGCGTCCCACTCCAACCGATCTCCAACGCTGAGGCAGAGATCCTCTACGCTTCGTGTTATAATCGCCGCAATTATGTCGCCAGAGCGGCCTGTCATTACACGTTGAGCATGAGACGATGTTTGAAAATTTAACCGATCGTTTGTCGCGCACCCTGCGCAATATCAGCGGCCGTGGGCGGCTGACCGAAGAAAATATCAAGGAAACCCTGCGTGAAGTGCGCATGGCATTGCTGGAAGCGGACGTTGCGCTACCGGTCGTGCGGGACTTTATCAACCGCGTGAAAGAGAGCGCGGTAGGTCATGAAGTCAACAAAAGCCTGACGCCGGGGCAAGAGTTCGTCAAGATCGTCAAGAGCGAGCTGATTGCCGCGATGGGCGAAGTGAACACCGAGCTGAACCTGGCGGCGCAACCGCCAGCAGTGGTGCTGATGGCGGGCCTGCAGGGTGCCGGTAAAACCACCAGCGTCGCCAAGCTTGGTAAATTCCTGAAAGAAAAACAGAAGAAAAAAGTTCTGGTGGTTTCCGCCGACGTTTATCGCCCTGCGGCGATCAAACAGCTGGAAACCCTGGCGGAAAGCGTCGGCATCGACTTCTTCCCGTCTGATGTCAAAGAAAAACCGATCGACATCGTTAACCGTGCGCTGCAACAGGCCAAGCTGAAGTTCTACGACGTACTGATCGTCGATACCGCCGGCCGTTTGCACGTTGACGAAGCGATGATGGACGAAATCAAGCAGGTGCACGCGGCGATCAAGCCGGTGGAAACCCTGTTTGTGGTTGACGCCATGACCGGCCAGGATGCTGCCAACACGGCCAAGGCCTTTAATGAAGCATTACCGCTGACCGGTGTGGTACTGACCAAGGTCGACGGTGATGCGCGTGGCGGTGCCGCGTTGTCTATCCGTCACATCACGGGCAAGCCGATCAAGTTCCTCGGCGTGGGCGAGAAGACCGAAGCGCTGGAGCCCTTCCATCCGGACCGCGTGGCATCACGCATTCTGGGCATGGGCGATGTGCTGTCGCTGATCGAAGATATCGAAAGCAAAGTTGACCGCGAGCAGGCGGAGAAACTGGCTAACAAGCTGAAGAAAGGTGACGGTTTTGATCTGACCGACTTCCTGGAACAGCTGAAGCAGATGCGTAACATGGGTGGTATGGCCAGCATGCTGAGCAAACTGCCTGGTGCCGGCCAACTGCCGGACAATGTGAAATCGCAAATGGACGACAAGGTTCTGGTGCGTATGGAGGCAATCATCAACTCGATGACGCTGAAAGAGCGCGCCAAACCGGAAATCATCAAAGGCTCGCGTAAGCGCCGCATTGCGATGGGTTCCGGTATGCAGGTACAGGACGTTAACCGCTTGTTGAAGCAGTTCGACGAAATGCAGCGCATGATGAAAAAGATGAAGAAAGGCGGAATGGCGAAGATGATGCGCGGCATGAAAGGTATGATGCCGCCGGGCTTCCCAGGCCGCTGACAGGCGCGTGCCCCTTGGGGTGAGCGTGTTTAAGCATTTGCCGTTCGCGGCAAAAACCGCCCGGAATATTACCGGCTGCAAAAAGTAGTTGACGCTGATCTACGCTTTAGATTGCTTTTTGCGCCAAAATGAGTAAAATTTTCGGGCTTTTTATATTGCAACCGGGCCCCGTTCCCTCAATGGGGCCCGGCTGTTTTATTAACTAAAGAGGATGTTATGGTAACAATTCGTTTGGCACGTGGCGGCGCTAAAAAGCGTCCGTTCTATCAAGTAGTAGTGACCGACAGCCGCAATGCTCGTGATGGTCGTTTCATCGAGCGCGTAGGCTTCTTCAACCCGATCGCATCTGGTCAGGCTGAAGCACTGCGTCTGGACCTGGACCGCATCGAACATTGGGTCGGTCTGGGTGCAACCGTTTCTGATCGCGTTCACGCGCTGATCAAAGACGCTAAGAAAGCAGCTTAATCTGTCGCGGTGGTGGCAATGAGCAAGCAACTCAAACCGGTAGCACCTAAGCAGCCGATTGTACTCGGTAAAATGGGGTCTACTTACGGCATTCGTGGTTGGCTCAGAGTATTTTCATCCACCGAGAACGCCGAAAGCATTTTTGACTATCAGCCGTGGTTTATCCAGCGGGCGGGTCAATGGCAGCTTGTCGAGTTGGAAGACTGGAAGCGCCACAGTCAGGATCTGATCATCAAAGTCAAAGGCGTTGATGATCGGGATGCTGCGAATCTACTGACCAATTGCGAAATTCAGGTGGATTCGGAACAACTTCCTCCGTTGGTGGGTGATGATTACTACTGGAAAGACCTTATGGGCTGCCAGGTAGTCACGACCACCGGTTACGAACTGGGTAAAGTCGTCGATATGATGGAAACCGGTTCAAACGACGTGATGGTAGTGAAAGCTAACCTGAAAGATGCGTTCGGCATGAAGGAACGGTTGGTCCCGTTTCTTCATGGGCAGGTTATCAAGAAAGTCGATCTCACTGCTCGCGTGATTGAAGCAGATTGGGATCCTGGTTTTTGACCTCCGAATCAAACGGTCGAAACAAGTGGAATGACAGTATGGGGATTGGCTTGTGTTCATTGGTATTGTAAGCCTGTTTCCTGAGATGTTCCGCGCAATCACCGATTACGGGGTGACTGGCCGGGCAGTAAAAAATGGCCTGCTGAGCGTGCAGTGTTGGAGTCCGCGTGACTTCACCTACGACCGGCATCGTACCGTGGACGATCGCCCTTATGGCGGCGGCCCGGGAATGTTGATGATGGTGCAACCCTTGCGGGAAGCCATTCATGCAGCAAAAGCAGCGGCAGGCGAGGGAGCAAAGGTGATTTATCTGTCACCTCAGGGGCGTAAGCTGGATCAAACCGGCGTATGCGAACTGGCGACCAATCAGAAGATGATTCTGGTGTGCGGTCGTTATGAAGGGGTGGACGAGCGCGTAATCCAAACCGAAATTGATGAAGAATGGTCAATCGGTGATTACGTACTCAGCGGCGGGGAACTGCCGGCAATGACCCTGATTGATTCAGTCGCCCGTTTTATACCGGGTGTGCTGGGCCATCAGGCCTCAGCAGAAGAAGATTCTTTTGTCGATGGATTGCTGGACTGCCCGCACTATACCCGTCCTGAGGTGTTGGAAGGGATGGAGGTTCCGCCAGTCTTACTGTCGGGCAACCATGCCGAGATACGTCGCTGGCGCTTAAAGCAGTCGCTGGGCCGTACCTGGCTTAGAAGACCTGAACTTCTAGAAAGCCTAGCTCTGACTGACGAGCAAGCGGTGTTGCTGGCTGAGTTCCAACGGGAACATCAGGCCAAGCAACAGGACTATGAAGGGAACGTCTGAGCAACTGGCTCGACGGGACCGATATATCAGTTTACCTAGGGTAAGAGACATATTATGAGCAACATTATTAAGCAAATTGAACAAGAGCAGATGAAGCAAGACGTACCTGCATTCCGTCCGGGTGATTCCGTGGAAGTTAAGGTATGGGTCGTTGAAGGTAGCAAAAAACGTCTGCAGGCATTCGAGGGCGTGGTTATCGCTATCCGTAACCGCGGTCTGCACTCTGCATTCACTGTTCGTAAGATTTCCAACGGCGAAGGTGTTGAGCGTGTATTCCAGACTCACTCCCCAGTAATCGACAGCATTACTGTTAAACGTCGTGGTGCCGTTCGTAAAGCCAAACTGTACTATCTGCGTGAGCGTACTGGTAAGTCTGCTCGTATCAAAGAGCGTCTGAACCGCGTCGGCTAACGCTGCATCCAAAGTTAATAGCTATGAAGGGGTTGGCACTGTGCCAACCCCTTTTTTTATGCCTGCAGATCGGGGATTGCATCTGCAAGATGCGAAAATGCTCCCAGGACGCCCGTTTTTACAGGCATAAAAAAGCCTGCGTTTGCAGGCTCTTTGCATTACAGCGCCGCGGCGCGCTGTTTGCTTTTTTCCGGATGTGGCTGTGCAGGAACGATATCGCCAGGCTTTACAATCACGCGAGCGACAGACTCGTGCGTGGCAAAGGTACAGCTGCAGTTAATGTTTTGGCATTGGTGATAGCGCTCTTTGGTCGCTTCGCTCAGATAACGGCTGGAGCGAGTATGGGCCACGCTACCGCAGAGTGGACAGTGCATCATAAAAACCCCCTTGCAATATTTTAAGTGAAAACGGGTTGGGCATTAAGCCACAATCAAAATCAGCAGCCTGCCTAATTAGGTGGGAGTTACACCCCAGCTTATTAACGGACACTCCTGATGGTAGTAACGGCTTCAGCCGCGATGATTGAGTTTTCTCATGCTCTGCACCCATTTAATTAATACTGTGTATACATACAGTATTAAGCTATTTGCTAAACTCGTCAATAGTAAACGTTATGTTTTTAGCAAAATGTCTAAATTTGATTTTCAGGCATAAAAAAAGCCCATCAATGATGGGCTTAGTCGTATAACAGGTGCAGAAGTAAGAAGGATTACAAACCGTACACCAGGCTGATAGAAGTGGTGGTGTCGGTATTCTTTGGCGCAGAGGCTGGAGGCTTGCTGTTGTAAGTCACGGTGTAAGCCAGACGCAATGCGAACTTTTCGTTAATGGCGACGCTGAGTGCGGTTTCGGAGTTCAGCGTGGTTTCTTCGTTCGCCAGCGCGGAAACGCCTTCAGAGAACTTGGTATTGTCGGTCAATTGGTACGAATAGTTGGCCGCACCGTAAGCCAGCGCTTTGGTGGAACGCCCACCGCCATGGTATTCGTCGTGACGCACGCCCGGACCGAATTCAACTCGCAGATCGCTAAGCGGCCCATTAAGGATTTGGCGACCATAACCGCCGGTCAGGGTCGAGCGGGAATCATAACCGTTGAAGCGATCGCTTAGCCAGCTCGCCTGACCGAACAGGTAATTACGATCGGACAGGTTATAACGGGTACGGCCGCCGGCCTGATACTTTTCTGACGAGCGCACGTTGGAGGATGTGGTGTTGTTGGCCGCACCCCACAGGCTGTAAGCGGCATCGCTGTTGAACCAGGTCATGCTGGTATTGGCCAACAGGGTAGAGCTTTGTGAGTTGCCTGACTGCGAGTTGTAACCGGCCTGGACGTTGCCTTCAAACGGTTTTTTGGCGGTGGCCGGATCGTCCATCGCGGTGAAAAGCGTATTGTCGGCAAGGGCTGAAACACTGGTGAAAGTCGTTAAGCAGCTAATGAACAGCGGAATAGCGCGGCGAGCGCGTAAAGAGAGCATTTTTGATCCAGTTGTTAAGAGTGGTTATAAGTGATTTCGGTCACATTATATCGGTTCGCCATTGCGACCAAAATAGCGACTATTAGCTTAAGTTTTTAATTTTTCGTCCTCACTTATTCACTTTTCTTCTACTGACTTTTAACTCTGTTAACGGCATAAAATACTGATTGCCATTATTATTTATGTGGTCAATGGTGTGGGCGGCAACGGGGAATACCGTTGCCGTTGGGGAAATGATTACAGGAAGGTGGTGACCAGAAGATATCCGGTGATACAGGAACACAGCACGCCGATCAGGCCAGGAATAATAAAGCTGTGGTTGATGATAAATTTGCCGATGCGCGTTGTTCCAGAACGGTCAAAACCGATGCAGGCCAAATCGCTTGGATAAGTGGGCAAGACGAAGTAACCGTACGCGGCCGGGAAGAAAGCCAGCAGCATTTTGGGGTCGACGCCCAACTGCAGCGCCATTGGGGCAATCGCGGTGAGCGCAGCTGCCTGGCTGTTGACCAGCTTGGAAACCAGGAACAGAACGATCGCGTAAGTCCACGGCTGACTTTTTACCACGTCTTCAAGCAGGAGTTTTAACTCTCCCATATGTGCCTGGAAGAAGGTATCACTCATCCACGCCACGCCGAATACGGAAAAAATGGCGACCATGCCGGCTTTGAAAACCGCACCATTGGCAATATCGCCGGGTTTGACTTTGCAGCCCATCAGAATAACGGCACCGGCGATCAGCATCATCATCTGGATCACCAGATTCATAGACAGCGGTTTCAGTACCCCTTTGGCGTTGGCAAAGGAAGGGCGTAAATCAGCAAAAGCCCCCAAGAGCACGACGATGGCGATAGCCGCAAAGAAGATCGCTGTGGACCAGTAAGCCTGCTTGGGGAATCTCTGATTGAGCAGTGTTTCGGTGCTGCCAAAAATATAGGCCCGTTGTTCTGGATCTTTGATTTTTTCCTGGAATTCAGCGTCCTTATCCAGATCTTTACCGCGGCGCAGGCTCCATAAGGCCGCCATTAGCACCCCGACTAATGAAGCCGGGATCGAGACGGCAAGGATTTCTACCAGCGTGTAAGCTTTGCCAATCCCATGTCCTGCGGCAATGATTGAAACCAGAGACACAACGGCCACGGAAACCGGCGAAGCTGTGATGGCCATTTGCGAGGCGACGGAAGCCACGGCCATTGGGCGTTCTGGGCGGATCCCTTTTTTGATGGCGATATCGGAAATGATCGGGAACATGGTGTACACCACATGCCCCGTGCCGCAGAGGAACGTCAGAGTCCAGGTGGTGAAAGGAGCAAGCAGCGTGATGTGCTGTGGGTGGCGGCGCAGCAGTCGCTCTGCATATTGCATCATCACGTTCAAACCGCCGGCAGTTTGCAACACTGAAGCACAACCGATTACGGCAAGAATAGTCAGCATAACCTCAACGGGAGGTTTACCTGGTTCCAACCCGAATATAAAACATAAGAGGATTAAACCAATACCGCTTATTAGGCCCAGCCCCATACCGCCAAACCGAGTGCCGACTAATAAGCAGATTATAATAATTAAGAACTGCAAAGTGATCATGATAGTCCCTTGTCAAGAAATGAAAAGCAGCTAACGCTCATACATTCTCAATGCAGGTGATACGGGCTCTGTCTACGCAGATTAACCCTAAAGAGGTGCGAACGAATAACACCATAATTATTTATTTTTCGCGCGATAACTGTGAAGTTCCGCAATATTTATTCAATAGGTTTTACTCATATTTTTGTATTTTAATTAATAGAGGAAAGTAATTGAAAATAAATTGCCGGTTTATTGTTTGTTATTTGTGTTTCAGTTGTTTAATTTTTGGGTGATTTGATTTACCCGTTAAGGTTCTCTGCTGTGGAAAGGGTAAACATCAGGCTTTTGAACGTTCGGTGGATGAGGCATATGGGTCGTTGCGTTTCTGGTGTATCGAATTGTTTACGATTTTGTCGGGTTTTAGCATTTTGGTGTGCAAGGAGGCTTCGTGTGGGTGAAAGTCTTAAAAATAACTAATAATCATTATATTAGGCTATTTTTTGTGTTGTTTTCATGACTTATTTAGCGCTTTTTATTTGTGGTAATTTTTTATTTACACCAAATGGATTGAAATCTTTACATTTCGTGATAGGGTAAGAACCTGAAACGCTCAATGTTCTATCAACGCTTACGCATAACGGCAAACGACAGGAATAGCATCATGCAAAAAGACGCGCTCAATAACGTTCATATCAGTGCAGAACAGATTCTGATTACTCCGGAAGAGCTGAAGAACCAGTTCCCGCTTAGTGCCAGCGACGAGAATGAAATCGCCACGGCACGCAAAACCATCGCCGATATTCTGCAGGGGCGCGATCATCGCCTGCTGGTGGTGTGCGGACCTTGTTCTATTCACGACCCGGATGCGGCACTCGATTACGCCCGTCATTTGAAAACCCTGTCAGCTGAATTGAGCGATCAGCTGTATATCGTTATGCGTGTCTATTTTGAAAAACCTCGTACCACCGTCGGCTGGAAAGGTCTGATTAACGACCCATACATGGACGGTTCGTTTGACGTTGAAGCAGGTCTGCACATTGCGCGTCGCCTGCTGCTGGATCTGGTTGGTATGGGCTTGCCGTTGGCGACCGAAGCGTTGGATCCGAACAGTCCGCAATACCTGGGCGATTTGTTCAGCTGGTCAGCGATTGGTGCGCGCACGACTGAATCGCAAACTCACCGTGAGATGGCTTCAGGGCTGTCAATGCCGGTAGGTTTTAAAAACGGTACCGACGGCAGCTTGGGCACGGCGATCAATGCTATGCGCGCCGCAGCAATGCCACACCGTTTTGTCGGTATAAATCAGGCTGGGCAAGTGTGCCTGCTGCAGACGCAGGGTAACCCTGATGGCCATGTGATCCTGCGCGGTGGTAAAACGCCAAACTACAGCGCTGAGGACGTGGCAGCCTGTGAAAAACAGATGCTGGATGCGGGACTCCACCCGTCCTTGATGATAGATTGCAGCCATGGCAACTCGAATAAAGACTATCGCCGTCAACCGGCGGTTGCCGAGTCCGTGGTAGAGCAGATCAAAGCGGGTAACCGTTCGATCACCGGCATCATGCTGGAAAGCCACTTGCACGAAGGCAGCCAGTCTTCTGAGCAACCGCGTGCAGATATGCGCTATGGGGTTTCTGTTACCGACGCCTGTATTAACTGGGAAAGTACAGAGACGCTGTTGCGCCATATGCACCAGGAACTCGGCACCGCGCTGACGGCACGCACTGGAGAGTAGTAAGTTATGGTGGCTGAACTGACCGCGTTGCGCGATCAAATCGACGAAGTGGATAAGGCGCTGCTGGAGCTGCTGGCTAAACGCCTGCAGTTGGTGGCGGAAGTGGGAGAGGTTAAAAGCCACCATGGCTTACCGGTGTATGTTCCTGAGCGTGAGGCGGCAATGCTGGCCTCACGGCGTCAAGAAGCGGAAAACCTGGGTGTGCCGCCCGATTTGATTGAGGACGTGCTGCGTCGGGTGATGCGCGAGTCTTACGTTAGCGAGAACGACAAAGGCTTTAAAACGCTACATCCGCAACTGCGCCCGATCGTCATTATCGGCGGCAACGGTCAAATGGGGCGGTTGTTTAATCGCTTGCTGACGCTGTCCGGTTACCAGGTCAAAGTGTTGGACCAGGAAGACTGGAATCAGGCTGATACGCTGCTTGCCGATGCCGGAATGGTGATTGTCAGCGTCCCTATTCACGTCACCGAACAGGTGATTGAGCGGTTACCGCCATTGCCTGCAGACTGTATTCTGGTTGATCTGGCCTCGGTAAAAAATCGCCCGTTGAATGCCATGCTGGCGGCGCACCATGGCCCAGTGGTGGGGCTGCATCCCATGTTTGGCCCAGACGTAGGCAGCGTGGCCAAGCAGGTGGTGGTCTATTGCGATGGCCGCGAACCGCAAGCCTACCAATGGTTGCTAGAACAGCTGCAGGTATGGGGGGCGCGTTTGCACCGTATCAGCGCGGTTGAGCACGATCAGAACATGGCGTTTATTCAAGCCCTGCGCCACTTTGCGACCTTTGCTTATGGTTTGCATCTGGCGGAGGAAAACGTGCAGTTGGAGCAGTTGCTGGCCCTTTCTTCACCGATCTATCGGCTGGAGTTGGCGATGGTCGGGCGGCTGTTTGCTCAAGACCCGCAGCTGTACGCGGATATCATTATGTCTTCCGAAGAGAACATTGCGCTGATCAAGCGTTACTATCAGCGGTTTGGTGAGGCAATAAAACTGTTGGAGCAGGGCGATAAACAGGCGTTTATCCAAAGCTTTCAGAAGGTCGAACATTGGTTTGGCGACTATGCGCAACGTTTCCTGGTGGAAAGCCGTTCGCTGCTACGTCAGGCGAATGACAGTCGCCAATAATGATAAGGGTTCGGTTATGCCGAACCCTTTTTAATGGTATTCAGGACGGGTTGACTGGCACCACGGTGTCGCTCGGGTAACACCCCAACACCTTCAGCGAGCGGGTGATAGGCGTCAGATCTCTCAATGCCTTCTGCATCGCCTCAGAACGCAGGTTAGCCTGCACATCGATATAAAACATCTCTTCCCACGGGTTGCCGTTAATCGGGCGAGATTCCAGCTTGGTCATGATGATGCCGTTGTCGCGTAGTACCAGCAGCGCTTCTACCAAGGCACCCGACTGCTGGCCGGTGGCCATAATCAGCGTGGTCTTAGCGGGCACCTGCTCGGAAACTTCGATAGCCTTGCGCGCCAATACGATAAAGCGGGTAATGTTCTGCTGCTGATTGGCCAGGTTATGTTCCAGTACCTGCAGGCCATAGAGTGCACCGCCGGCTTCGCTGCCCAGCGCCGCCGCTTTTGGCGAGTTCAACTTTGCCACTTTTTCCATTGCCGCAGCGGTGCTTTCACAGTATTCGATTTTCCAGTGCGGGTAGCGATTAATAAACTGGCTGCACTGTTGGAAAGGTTGCGGGTGGCTATATACGGTTTCGATCTGATCAAGGTCAGTATCGCTGGCGATCAGCACACAGTGATCGATAGGGTTAGTCAGTTCGCCGACGATCGACAAACTGGTGTGTTGCAGCAGGTCGTAAACGTCATTAATCGAGCCGGAGCTGGTGTTTTCGATCGGCAGGATGGCGTAATCCGCCTGGCCGGTTTCAACCTGGGTGAAGATATCCTGGAATTTCTGGCAGCCGCACTCGATCAACTGATCGAAATGGCGAGCGGCGTATTGGCGGGCTGCCAGGTGCGAATAAGAGCCTTTCGGGCCAAGGAAAGCGATGCGGGCAGAATGCTGGCTGATTTGATTGAGTTGATGCTGCAACAGCGCCTGCTGAGTCAGTACGGAGTCTTCGATAATCAGTTGAAACAGACGGGTGACGTAAAATCCGTCCAGATCGTAGGGCTTGGCTGCGGCGATCAGGGCGTCCAGCAGGTCGCGTTCACGCTCTTTATCACGGATTGGCCGATGAGAGTGCAACTTGGTTTTACCTACCTCTACCGCCAGCTCACGGCGTTCTGCCAGCAAGGACAGCAGTTTAAGATCCAGTGCGCTGATGCGTTGGCGCAGCACGAGTAACGGGTTGTCGGTCATAATCAGCTTCTGCCTTATATTTTTATACGTCGTAAAATAGCCATAAAAAAAGCCCCCTGGTTTCAGGAGGCTTTGCTGTTCGTCTTCGCATTCTTTATCACACGACGAAACGCCTCCCAATCAGGGGAAGGTAAAAAAGAATGCGAAGAAAAACGGTTTACGGACCATGTACTATCCAAAGTGTGTGAGACAGGTTTTAAAGTAACCGCAGGTTTTTATCTCGTCAATAAAAAAACCAGACAAAAAACGCGCCCTCAGGCGCGTTTGATGTGAAACAGCCGCTAAACGGTTATTCCTGTTCCGGCTCCACTTCCGGAACGATGTCCTTCACGCTGGCGGCGGCACGGCGTGCTTCGCCTTTGTGCTGCACCTTGTTCAACTGACGCTCCAGCTTGGCGATCAGTTCGTTAACGGCGGTATACATGTCTTCATGTTTTGCGCTGGCGACCAGCGGGCCGTTAGGTGTGGTAATGGTGGCGTCGGCAACAAACCCTTTCGGTTCTTTGGATAAGACGATATGCGGGTTAATCAGTTGGGCCTGCCATTTTTCCAGTTTGGTGAGACGGTCTTCGACGTGACTGCGGATTGCGGGAGTGATATCCATTTGTTTGCTGGTAATGTTCAATGTCATATAACTTACCTCTCTGTCTTTCCGTCTTGGATGAGTCCAGCATACCCCGCTTTTTGCTGAAATACGTGATGAAAATCACGTTTTTTTGTCACTTTTTGCAAAGTTAGTTCAATCTGTGATTCAGCATCTGAAATGGCCATCTAACGCTTGAGTCTTGGAAGCGGAACGCGCATTATTGAAAGGATAAGCGGTGTTGCAGTCTTGCTAACATCTTGTTTTTGCTTGTGTATTTATCCGGGTCTGGGTGAATTTACAGCAAATAAAAACGGCAGCCGAAGCTGCCGTTTTGTTTTCCTGCCGTTACCCATCAGACTATGCCGGGTTGGCGCTAATCACTTTGGCCACTTTGTCGGCCTGGCCGTTCAGTTGCAACTGCTTGTACGCATTTTCCATCAGCGGCAGCGCGTCGCGCGTCGCTTGAGTATCAGGGAATTCACGCAGCATCTGTTCAGCACGATTAACGACCGCGACGTAGGCACCGCGTTTAGTGTAGTATTCCACCACCGAAAGCTCATACTTGGCCAGGCGGTCTTTCAGATACACCAGACGCTTGTTGGCATCGGTTACATACTGGCTGTTCGGGTACTGCTGAATCAGCTGGCTGAAATCGCGAAATGCAGCGCGAGCATGCTGTGGATCGCGGTCTGAACGATCGACCCCGAAGAAGCCTTGCAGTGCACTGTCATCCAACGCCATATCGGTCAGGCCACGCATATACATCACGTAGTCGATGTTTGGGTGCGTTGGGTTCAGACGCATGAAACGATCGATAGATGCCTGAGCCATAGGTAAATCGGCAGATTTATAGTAGGCATAAATCAGGTCCAACTGTACCTGCTGAGAGTAGGGTCCGAAAGGATAGCGGTTATCTAACGCTTCGAGTTGCGTAATCGCGCCCTTAAAGTTACCGTCCTGCAGTTTTTGCTGGGCAGTAGCATAGATTTCCGAAGGCGGGTTGTCGGGAACCGCATCCTTGGATGTGGAGCAACCTGCCAGCGCCAGGCTCAACGTGGCTGCCGCCACCAGATATTTCATACGCGTCATGACGTTTTGATTATCCTCAGGGTGTTATTCCGGGAGACTGTCCGTTAAGCTCCCGACAAAGACCAGTTACAATAGCACATTATATTAAACGGCATCGCCGTGAAAACCCAACGTTAACGAAGAAGCTGCATATGGCACAACAAGTACAACTCACCGCAACGGTGGCCGAATCTCAACTCGGACAACGTTTAGATCAGGCTTTGGCCGAATTGTTCCCTGATTATTCACGATCTCGCATAAAAGATTGGATCCTGGACGATCGGGTGCAGGTCAATGGCAAAACGATAAACAAACCGAAAGAGAAGGTGCTGGGGGGAGAGACGGTCGCCATTGATGCACAGATAGAAGAAGAGGCCCGTTGGGAACCGCAGGACATCGCGCTGAATATCGTCTACGAAGACAGCGACATTTTGGTCATCAACAAGCCGCGCGACCTGGTTGTGCATCCTGGCGCCGGTAACCCGGACGGCACGGTGCTCAATGCGTTGCTGCATTACTATCCTGAAATCGCCGACGTACCGCGTGCCGGTATCGTGCACCGTTTGGACAAAGACACGACCGGTCTGATGGTAGTGGCGAAAACCGTTCCGGCGCAGACCCGGTTGGTGGAAGCGTTGCAGGCACGTGAAATCACCCGTGAATACGAAGCTGTCGCCATCGGTACCATGACCGCCGGCGGTACCGTCGAAGAGCCGATTTCGCGCCATTCAACCAAACGTACCCACATGGCGGTCCACCCGATGGGTAAACCGGCGGTGACGCATTACCGCATTATGGAACACTTCCGCGCACACACTCGCCTGCGTCTGCGTCTGGAAACCGGCCGTACCCACCAGATCCGTGTGCATATGTCGCACATTAACCACCCGCTGGTGGGCGATCAGCTGTACGGTGGTCGTCCACGTCCGCCAAAAGGGGCTTCGGAGGCATTCATTGCCACACTGCGCGGTTTCGATCGCCAGGCACTGCACGCCACCATGCTGCGTTTATATCATCCAATCAGCGGTATCCAGATGGAGTGGCATGCGCCGCTGCCGCAGGATATGGTCGATCTGATTAACGCACTGAAGCTCGATACCGAAGAATTCAAAGATCAGATGAACTGGTAATGGATTCGCTTATCTTGCCCGATTGGCCACTGCCTGCAGGGGTAAAAGCCTGCAGCAGCACCCGTAACGGTGGCGTAAGTCGGCCGCCGTACGGTTCGCTCAATCTCGGCACTCACGTGGGTGACGAGACTCAGGTGGTGGCGGATAACCGTCAACGTCTGGTCGCGGCGGCGAACCTGCCGCAGATGCCAGTCTGGCTGGAGCAAGTGCATGGCACGCGCGTGGTGCGACTGGATGGGCAAACGCCTGTCGATTTGCAAGCGGACGCGGTTTACAGCAATGTGTCAGGGCAGGTGTGCGCAGTGATGACAGCAGACTGCTTGCCGGTTTTATTCTGCTCGCAGTCTGGTGATGAAGTCGCTGCAGCTCATGCCGGTTGGCGTGGATTGTGTAACGGCGTGCTGGAGCAGACTTTAGCGGCGTTTTCCACTCAGCCTGCAGGCATCAGCGTTTGGCTCGGCCCGGCGATCGGCCCGCAGCAGTTTGAGGTAGGGCCGGAGGTCCGCGCGGCATTTATTGCTGTTGATCCCGGCGCTGAGCTGGCTTTTGCCCCTCGCGGCGATAAATACCTCGCAGATATCTATTTACTGGCTCGTCAGCGTCTACAACGCGCAGGGGTTCATGCTATCTATGGCGGAGACCGTTGTACGGTGAGCGAAATCAGTCATTTTTTCTCCTATCGACGCGACGGAATAACCGGACGTCTGGCAAGTTTAATCTGGCTGATATAACCTATTGAATTAGGACGGTCCAACGGCGCATGATGTAGTACCGAAAATATACAGTCGAAATAACCTTGAAAATTTGAGGGATGACCTCATTTAATCTCCAGTAGCAATTTCGACCAATCTTGGAGGTGTTATGCGTCTGGATCGTCTTACTAACAAATTCCAGCTTGCCCTCGCCGATGCCCAATCTCTAGCCCTTGGGCGCGACAACCAATTTATTGAACCGTTACATCTGATGAGCGCTCTGCTCAATCAGGATGGGGGCACGGTTCGCCCATTATTAACTTCTGCCGGTATCGATGCTGGGCGCGTGCGCACCGAGATCGAACAGGCCTTGTCTCGTCTGCCTCAAGTTGAAGGTACCGGTGGTGACGTTCAACCGTCGCATGAGCTGGTGCGTGTCCTGAATTTGTGCGACAAGCTGGCACAAAAGCGGGCGGACAAATTTATCTCATCCGAACTCTTTGTTCTGGCGGTGCTTGAAGATCGCGGTAACTTGACCGATCTGTTGAAAGCAGCCGGTGCAACGACCGATAAAATCAGTAAGGCCATTGAGCAAATGCGAGGCGGTGATAGCGTGGAAGATCAAGGTGCTGAAGACCAACGTCAGGCGTTGAAGAAATACACTATCGATCTGACCGAGCGTGCTGAGCAGGGCAAACTGGACCCGGTTATCGGCCGTGACGAAGAGATACGCCGTACCATTCAGGTGCTGCAACGTCGTACCAAAAACAACCCTGTGTTGATCGGCGAACCTGGCGTGGGTAAAACCGCCATCGTCGAAGGCCTGGCTCAGCGCATCATCAATGGCGAAGTGCCGGAAGGTTTGAAGCATAAGCGCGTGTTGTCCCTCGATATGGGGGCGTTGATCGCTGGTGCTAAATATCGCGGCGAGTTTGAAGAGCGTCTGAAAGCCGTTTTGAGCGATCTGTCTAAACAGGAAGGCAGCGTCATCCTGTTTATAGATGAGCTGCACACAATGGTTGGTGCAGGTAAAGCCGATGGTGCGATGGATGCGGGCAATATGTTGAAACCTGCGTTGGCACGCGGGGAGCTTCACTGTGTCGGCGCGACAACTCTCGACGAATATCGTCAATATATAGAGAAGGACGCGGCGCTTGAACGTCGTTTCCAGAAAGTGTTTGTCGCCGAACCCAGTGTTGAAGACACCATCGCTATCTTGCGCGGTTTGAAAGAACGTTATGAACTGCATCACCACGTGCAGATCACCGACCCGGCAATCGTTGCGGCGGCGACGCTGTCGCACCGCTATATTTCCGATCGTCAACTGCCGGATAAGGCCATTGACCTGATTGATGAGGCGGCGTCCAGCATCCGCATGCAGATGGACTCCAAACCGGAATCGCTCGATCGCCTTGAGCGCCGGATTATTCAGCTCAAGCTGGAGCAGCAGGCGTTGAGTAAAGAGTCGGACGACGCCAGCAAGAAACGCCTGGAAATGCTGAGCGGTGAGCTGGAGCAGAAAGAACGCGAGTATTCAGAGCTGGAAGAAGAGTGGAAAGCGGAAAAAGCTTCGCTCTCCGGCACGCAAAATATTAAAGCGGATCTTGAGCAGGCCAAAATCAGCCTGGAGCAGGCGCGTCGCGTTGGCGACCTGGGGCGGATGTCGGAGCTGCAGTACGGCAAGATCCCAGAGCTGGAAAAACAGCTTGCCGCTGCCACGCTGGCCGAAGGCAAGACTATGAAACTGCTGCGTAACCGGGTGACCGATGCAGAAATCGCTGAAGTGCTGGCGCGCGCTACCGGTATTCCTGTCGCCAGAATGCTGGAAGGCGAACGGGATAAGCTGTTACGTCTGGAACAAGAGCTGCATTCGCGGGTCATTGGCCAGAACGAAGCGGTGAGCGCGGTATCCAACGCGATCCGTCGCAGCCGTGCCGGGCTGTCAGATCCGAACCGACCTATCGGTTCGTTCCTGTTCCTCGGTCCGACCGGGGTAGGTAAAACCGAACTGTGTAAAGCGTTGGCTTCGTTCCTGTTCGACAGCGACGACGCTATGGTGCGTATCGACATGTCCGAGTTTATGGAGAAACATTCGGTATCCCGGCTGGTGGGTGCGCCTCCAGGTTATGTCGGTTATGAAGAGGGCGGTTATCTGACCGAGGCAGTGCGTCGCAGACCTTATTCAGTGATCCTGCTGGATGAAGTGGAGAAAGCGCCCCCGGATGTGTTCAACATCCTGCTGCAGGTATTGGATGATGGCCGCCTGACCGATGGCCAGGGCCGTACCGTCGATTTCCGCAATACGGTGGTGATCATGACTTCCAACCTGGGGTCTGATCTGATCCAGGAACACTTTGGTCAGATGAACTATACGCAGATGAAAGAATCGGTAATGGAAATGGTAACGCACCACTTCCGCCCGGAATTCATCAACCGTATAGATGAGGTGGTAGTGTTCCACCCGCTCGGTCAGAAACACATCGCCGAGATCGCCAAGATTCAGTTGGCACGTCTGTACAAACGTTTGGAAGAGCGTGGTTACGAAGTGACTATGACCGAACCGGCGTTGGAGCTGTTGGGCAAAACCGGTTTCGATCCTGTGTATGGGGCTCGTCCACTGAAACGAGCTATTCAGCAGGAGATCGAGAACCCGCTGGCGCAGCAAATCCTTTCCGGCAAGCTGATCCCGGGTATACCGGTGACGCTGGATGTCGAAGACGAGCATATCGTCGCCAAACAGTAACGGCTATCTATTATCTATATAGTGATTACGATAAAAGGGAGCGGGCGACCGCTCCCTTTTTATATCGGCTTTGGTTGGGTTTAAGCTGTTTGCCCTGGCAATGGCGCTAAAATCCCGTAATTTCGTCTAATAAATATCCTAAAATGGCTTTATTGGTGGTTATTTGAGCGCTTGAAAAGTTTTTTGCATTTAGGGGTTGCGGCCTTCTGAGAACTCCCTATAATGCGCCTCCACTGACCGGGAACAACGACTCCTCTAACGAGAACCAGTCGCCCAGCCAGAAAGATTCAAGCCGGTGAAAACACCGTTTCTTAATAAGAAAAAAGCTTGACTCTTCAGGTGAAAAGTGTAATATACGCCACCTCGAGTTAGCAACCTAACTCACTGCTCTTTAACAATTTATCAGACAATCTGTGTGGGCACTCCACAAGACGATATCCAGAACCTTCGGGTTCAAAAAAATATCAAGTCTTGAAGAGTGACCAAGCAGTAATTCATTTAGTTGAATTATTACGAAAGTTAATTTTCGAGCATCGCTTCACGAGTTGAAGCAAATCAAGCTTTTAATTGAAGAGTTTGATCATGGCTCAGATTGAACGCTGGCGGCAGGCCTAACACATGCAAGTCGAGCGGTAGCACAGGGAGCTTGCTCCTGGGTGACGAGCGGCGGACGGGTGAGTAATGTCTGGGAAACTGCCTGATGGAGGGGGATAACTACTGGAAACGGTAGCTAATACCGCATAACGTCTACGGACCAAAGTGGGGGACCTTCGGGCCTCATGCCATCAGATGTGCCCAGATGGGATTAGCTAGTAGGTGGGGTAATGGCTCACCTAGGCGACGATCCCTAGCTGGTCTGAGAGGATGACCAGCCACACTGGAACTGAGACACGGTCCAGACTCCTACGGGAGGCAGCAGTGGGGAATATTGCACAATGGGCGCAAGCCTGATGCAGCCATGCCGCGTGTGTGAAGAAGGCCTTCGGGTTGTAAAGCACTTTCAGCGAGGAGGAAGGGTAGTGTGTTAATAGCACATTGCATTGACGTTACTCGCAGAAGAAGCACCGGCTAACTCCGTGCCAGCAGCCGCGGTAATACGGAGGGTGCAAGCGTTAATCGGAATTACTGGGCGTAAAGCGCACGCAGGCGGTTTGTTAAGTCAGATGTGAAATCCCCGCGCTTAACGTGGGAACTGCATTTGAAACTGGCAAGCTAGAGTCTTGTAGAGGGGGGTAGAATTCCAGGTGTAGCGGTGAAATGCGTAGAGATCTGGAGGAATACCGGTGGCGAAGGCGGCCCCCTGGACAAAGACTGACGCTCAGGTGCGAAAGCGTGGGGAGCAAACAGGATTAGATACCCTGGTAGTCCACGCTGTAAACGATGTCGACTTGGAGGTTGTGCCCTTGAGGCGTGGCTTCCGGAGCTAACGCGTTAAGTCGACCGCCTGGGGAGTACGGCCGCAAGGTTAAAACTCAAATGAATTGACGGGGGCCCGCACAAGCGGTGGAGCATGTGGTTTAATTCGATGCAACGCGAAGAACCTTACCTACTCTTGACATCCAGAGAATTCGCTAGAGATAGCTTAGTGCCTTCGGGAACTCTGAGACAGGTGCTGCATGGCTGTCGTCAGCTCGTGTTGTGAAATGTTGGGTTAAGTCCCGCAACGAGCGCAACCCTTATCCTTTGTTGCCAGCACGTAATGGTGGGAACTCAAAGGAGACTGCCGGTGATAAACCGGAGGAAGGTGGGGATGACGTCAAGTCATCATGGCCCTTACGAGTAGGGCTACACACGTGCTACAATGGCGTATACAAAGAGAAGCGAACTCGCGAGAGCAAGCGGACCTCATAAAGTACGTCGTAGTCCGGATCGGAGTCTGCAACTCGACTCCGTGAAGTCGGAATCGCTAGTAATCGTAGATCAGAATGCTACGGTGAATACGTTCCCGGGCCTTGTACACACCGCCCGTCACACCATGGGAGTGGGTTGCAAAAGAAGTAGGTAGCTTAACCTTCGGGAGGGCGCTTACCACTTTGTGATTCATGACTGGGGTGAAGTCGTAACAAGGTAACCGTAGGGGAACCTGCGGTTGGATCACCTCCTTACCTAATGATATTGATTCGCGTGAAGTGCTCACACAGATTGTCTGATAGAAACGTAATGAGCAAAAGCGCTACCTGTTGATGTAATGAGTCACTGACTCATGCTGATACGAACCGATTAAGACAGTCAGTTTAATCGGATTTTCGTGTCCCCATCGTCTAGAGGCCTAGGACACTGCCCTTTCACGGCTGTAACAGGGGTTCGAATCCCCTTGGGGACGCCATCCGATAATGAGTGAAAGACATTATCACCGGTTCTTGAAACCGAAAACATCTTAAAGATGACTCTTGCGAGTCGTGTTTAAGATATTGCTCTTTAACAATCTGGAACAAGCTGAAAATTGAAACATGACAGCTGAAACTTATCCCTCCGTAGAAGTATTGGGATAAGGATTAACCTGTCATAGAGTCTCTCAAATGTAGCAGCACGAAAGTGGAAACACCTTCGGGTTGTGAGGTTAAGTGACTAAGCGTACACGGTGGATGCCTAGGCAGTCAGAGGCGATGAAGGGCGTGCTAATCTGCGATAAGCGTCGGTAAGGTGATATGAACCGTAATAACCGGCGATACCCGAATGGGGAAACCCAGTGCAATTCGTTGCACTATCATACGATGAATACATAGTCGTATGAGGCGAACCGGGGGAACTGAAACATCTAAGTACCCCGAGGAAAAGAAATCAACCGAGATTCCCCCAGTAGCGGCGAGCGAACGGGGAGGAGCCCAGAACCTGAATCAGTTCTTGTGTTAGTGGAAGCGTCTGGAAAGTCGCACAGTAAAGGGTGATAGTCCCGTACACTAAAATGCATTAATTGTGAGTTCGATGAGTAGGGCGGGACACGTGACATCCTGTCTGAATATGGGGGGACCATCCTCCAAGGCTAAATACTCCTGACTGACCGATAGTGAACCAGTACCGTGAGGGAAAGGCGAAAAGAACCCCGGCGAGGGGAGTGAAATAGAACCTGAAACCGTGTACGTACAAGCAGTGGGAGCACCTTCGTGGTGTGACTGCGTACCTTTTGTATAATGGGTCAGCGACTTATATTTTGTAGCAAGGTTAACCGTATAGGGGAGCCGTAGGGAAACCGAGTCTTAACTGGGCGAATAGTTGCAAGGTATAGACCCGAAACCCGGTGATCTAGCCATGGGCAGGTTGAAGGTTGGGTAACACTAACTGGAGGACCGAACCGACTAATGTTGAAAAATTAGCGGATGACTTGTGGCTGGGGGTGAAAGGCCAATCAAACCGGGAGATAGCTGGTTCTCCCCGAAAGCTATTTAGGTAGCGCCTCGTGAACTCATCTTCGGGGGTAGAGCACTGTTTCGGCTAGGGGGCCATCCCGGCTTACCAAACCGATGCAAACTCCGAATACCGAAGAATGTTATCACGGGAGACACACGGCGGGTGCTAACGTCCGTCGTGAAGAGGGAAACAACCCAGACCGCCAGCTAAGGTCCCAAAGTCATGGTTAAGTGGGAAACGATGTGGGAAGGCATAGACAGCCAGGATGTTGGCTTAGAAGCAGCCATCATTTAAAGAAAGCGTAATAGCTCACTGGTCGAGTCGGCCTGCGCGGAAGATGTAACGGGGCTAAACCATGCACCGAAGCTGCGGCAGCGACGCTTAGGCGTTGTTGGGTAGGGGAGCGTTCTGTAAGCCGTTGAAGGTGACCTGTGAGGGTTGCTGGAGGTATCAGAAGTGCGAATGCTGACATAAGTAACGATAAAGCGGGTGAAAAGCCCGCTCGCCGGAAGACCAAGGGTTCCTGTCCAACGTTAATCGGGGCAGGGTGAGTCGACCCCTAAGGCGAGGCCGAAAGGCGTAGTCGATGGGAAACAGGTTAATATTCCTGTACTCGGTGTTACTGCGAAGGGGGGACGGAGAAGGCTAGGCTAGCCGGGCGACGGTTGTCCCGGTTTAAGCGTGTAGGGGGAGTGACCTGGTAAATCCGGTTACTTATCAACCCTGAGGCGTGATGACGATGCACTACGGTGCAGAAGTAGTTGATGCCAAGCTTCCAGGAAAAGCCTCTAAGCATCAGGTAACACAGAATCGTACCCCAAACCGACACAGGTGGTCAGGTAGAGAATACCAAGGCGCTTGAGAGAACTCGGGTGAAGGAACTAGGCAAAATGGTGCCGTAACTTCGGGAGAAGGCACGCTGGCGCGTAGGTGAAGAGACTTGCTCTCGGAGCTGAAGCCAGTCGCAGATACCAGCTGGCTGCAACTGTTTAATAAAAACACAGCACTGTGCAAACACGAAAGTGGACGTATACGGTGTGACGCCTGCCCGGTGCTGGAAGGTTAATTGATGGGGTCAGCCGCAAGGCGAAGCTCTTGATCGAAGCCCCAGTAAACGGCGGCCGTAACTATAACGGTCCTAAGGTAGCGAAATTCCTTGTCGGGTAAGTTCCGACCTGCACGAATGGCGTAATGATGGCCAGGCTGTCTCCACCCGAGACTCAGTGAAATTGAACTCGCTGTGAAGATGCAGTGTACCCGCGGCAAGACGGAAAGACCCCGTGAACCTTTACTATAGCTTGACACTGAACATTGAGCCTTGATGTGTAGGATAGGTGGGAGGCTTTGAAGCGTGGACGCCAGTCTGCGTGGAGCCAACCTTGAAATACCACCCTTTAATGTTTGATGTTCTAACTCGGCCCCATAATCTGGGGTGAGGACAGTGTCTGGTGGGTAGTTTGACTGGGGCGGTCTCCTCCCAAAGAGTAACGGAGGAGCACGAAGGTTAGCTAATCACGGTCGGACATCGTGAGGTTAGTGCAAAGGCATAAGCTAGCTTGACTGCGAGAGTGACGGCTCGAGCAGGTACGAAAGTAGGTCTTAGTGATCCGGTGGTTCTGAATGGAAGGGCCATCGCTCAACGGATAAAAGGTACTCCGGGGATAACAGGCTGATACCGCCCAAGAGTTCATATCGACGGCGGTGTTTGGCACCTCGATGTCGGCTCATCACATCCTGGGGCTGAAGTAGGTCCCAAGGGTATGGCTGTTCGCCATTTAAAGTGGTACGCGAGCTGGGTTTAGAACGTCGTGAGACAGTTCGGTCCCTATCTGCCGTGGGCGTTGGAAGATTGAGAGGGGTTGCTCCTAGTACGAGAGGACCGGAGTGAACGCACCACTGGTGTTCGGGTTGTCATGCCAATGGCACTGCCCGGTAGCTAAGTGCGGAAAAGATAAGCGCTGAAAGCATCTAAGCGCGAAACTTGCCTCGAGATGAGTCTTCCCTGGGCCTTTAAGGTCCCTGAAGGAACGTTTAAGACTAAGACGTTGATAGGCTGGGTGTGTAAGTGCAGCGATGCATTGAGCTAACCAGTACTAATGATCCGTGAGGCTTAACCTTACAACACCAAAGGTGTTTTAGAGAGATTGTAGAGATTTTCAGCGAGTTCCGAGATTGGTTTCAATGGCTGCGGGAGTGGCGGTTGGAATGAAACAGAATTTGCCTGGCGGCAATAGCGCGGTGGTCCCACCTGACCCCATGCCGAACTCAGAAGTGAAACGCCGTAGCGCCGATGGTAGTGTGGGGTCTCCCCATGCGAGAGTAGGACACTGCCAGGCATCAATTAAACGTTATCAGCCTGACAACTGGTAATGAGCAGGATCGCCAAGCGCGGTTTTGCCCACATCGAAAGATGTGACGTAAAAGAATCGGTGGAGCGGTAGTTCAGTTGGTTAGAATACCTGCCTGTCACGCAGGGGGTCGCGGGTTCGAGCCCCGTCCGTTCCGCCACTTATTTGATAAGCCCTGAGTCTATGACTCAGGGCTTTTTCATATGCAAAATTCAAGAAAATCCAAATCACTACGTGATTTATGCGATGAAAATCTGCTTTTATAAATCATTGTCTGAATTGTGCACCAATATAAAGAATAATATACCCGGCAATGTTATTCTCGCCGGGTAGTCTTTTTCTTTATCGTTATTTGATATTCTGACGGGCCAGTTCCAGTTGAATATCTTTATCCAGGTTGGCGACCCAGCGGTTATAATTCGGGTGAATATTTCCGCCTTTGGCATCCATATTACTGCTGGCAATATACTTAATCTGATAACTATTCGAATTGTAATTTATACGAATATCGGCGCTATGGCCACGCAGTAAGATCTTGCCATCGATCACACCGTCACTGACTGGGTTCATGATCCAACCACGGTTAAGCCCTGCGGCGAGAATGGCCTGACGCACCTGCGCATTACTGTGGCTACCTGCAACGTTTTGACTGACGTTTTTTACTGGCGCAGTGCCTGCACAGCCGCTGACCAGAATCGCTGCGAATACACCAGTTAAAATGAGTTTTAAAGGTTTCATACTCTTTTCCATGAGTGTTCGTTATTAAGATGTGTAATATTCATACATGAGATGTTATGTATGCTTACCCTCAATAAGATACTCCTCCGGGAGATTTTCGACAAATATTGCGGCTTTTCATTGTGATAATTCCCTCTGCGCTCAAGTCTCATGGCGTTATGTCGATAAATAACTCTAATCGGTTAATCGCGCATTTCAACTAAAAATAGGAATTTTGGGAATGCAATCCAGGATTAAATATAATAGATTTAGCCACGGAACTTTTCTGACCGGTAATACCATTAATGGCGGGCGACATGAATATACTCAGTTGGTGGGCAATGGCTCCCGATCGTGGAACGCGTGAAGCATGGCGTCAATGGTCATCAGATGACTTTCTTGCCTCCGATTATCAGGGCTCGTTGCCTGCCTGTTCTCATATCCCCATGATGTCGCTGCGCCGAATGAGCGCCGGAACGCGTTTGGCAGTAGAAAGCGGGCTGATCTTATTGAAGGACTATCGGGCAGATATGGCGATCTTCACCAGTCGGCATGGTGAGCTGGAGCGGACGCACAAGATTCTTCAACATCTGCATCAGGAACAACCGCTATCGCCAACGGATTTTGCCATGTCGGTGCATAACACGGCGGCGGGATGGTTAACGATTATAGCGAAGAATACCTTGCCAACCACCTCGTTGGCTGCCGGCGAGGACAGTTTTCAGCAGGGCATGATAGAGGCTCAGGCCTTGTTAGCTACGGGCAGTGCGCAGCGGGTGTTATTAATTGATTTCGACGGTACCGTACCGGATGTCTACCGGCCTTTCGCGCCAGAAAATACATTCCCTTATGCCGTCGCCCTGTTGCTGGAAAACGGTGGCTCGTTACACTGCAAGGTTGCTGAATCGGCGCAGGTTGAGGCTAGCCGTCGGGAACCACAGAGTATGGCATTTTTACGCGGTTGGCTTGGCGCTGATGATGCATTCACGGTCCCCGGCCAACGGCATGACTGGGTGTGGGGACGCTGATGGAAAATGCGATGCCTGCAGAAAATACGCCGGAACAATCCTCATGGTTTAACCGTTGTTGGCGGGTGATAGCTACGGGTTTTTGTTTCTCGTTGTTTGGCCTGGGCGGTCTGTTATTGTCCGGTGTTTGGTTTAATCTTATGCGTCTTGCAGTGCGTGATCCTGCTCGTCGCAACCAACTGACGCAAAGTTCTATCCGCCACAGTTTCCGTTTCTTCCTGGCTACCACGAGGTTTTTCGGCGTACTGGACTACCATTTCGACAATGCGGAGCGCTTTCGCGAAGATCCCGGCTGTTTGGTGATCGCCAATCATCCCAGCCTGTTGGATTACGTGTTATTGGCTTCGCAAATGCCACGTTGCGACTGCATAGTGAAAGAGGCTTTGCTGAGCAATGTGTTTGTCAGCGGAGTGATCAAGGCCGCCGGATATCTGGCCAATGCGCAGTCGGATATATTGTTGGAACAGTGCGGACAAAGGCTGGCTGCCGGGGGGACAATCTTAATCTTCCCGGAAGGCACCCGCACCACACCAGGCAAGGCTCTGGCACTGCAGCGAGGAGCGGCCAATATTGCGCTGCGCGGTCAATGTAGCATCCGCATTGTGCATATCCACTGCCACCCCCCCATGCTGACGAAGCAAGGCAAATGGTATAAGATCCCGGCGGTAAAACCGCAATTCCGGATCACCGTTCAGGATAAGATCGACACCCGCGCATTCATTCATGCAAATGATGTTTCGCCCGCCCTTGCGGCAAGAAGATTAACCCAGCATTTAACTGACGCTTTACAGTCAGAACCTATAAATAATGAGAAATAGCGTAATGAATTTATTGAGCACCGAAATCAAGCAATTGATCATTGATACGCTCAATCTTGAAGGTATGACACCGGAGGAGATTGACGCCGAAGCGCCGCTGTTTGGTGATGGACTGGGTCTGGACTCCATTGATGCATTGGAACTGGGGCTGGCTTTAAAGAACCGTTACTGCGTGGTGCTGTCGGCTGAAAGCCAGGATATGCGCCAACACTTTTATTCCGTGGAAACGCTGGCGAAGTTTGTTTCTGCACAGCGTAGCCAATAAGGGGTTTTCATGGATAAGCAAGAAATTTATCTGCAAATTCAGGCGCTGCTGGTCAAACTGTTCGAGCTGGACGCCGATGACATCAAGCCAGAGTCCCGTTTGTACGAAGAGCTGGAGCTAGACAGCATCGATGCGGTGGATCTGGTGGTGCACCTGCAGAAAACGACCGGCAAAAAGATCAAACCGGAAATGTTCAAGTCGGTGCGAACCGTACAAGACGTGGTTGACGCCATTGATGAACTGCTGAAGTCAGAAAGCTAAGGCTGCGGGCTAAGGTGGAGAGTCGTTGGCTGACCCCGATGTTGCGGTTGCTGCAGGGCGCAGTATGGCTGGTGCTGTTGCTGTATCCGCTGGCGGTTTGGGTCGGCCTGACGCATTGGGGAACCGCTCTCCTGGCACCGTTATTGGTGGGGGTCTTTAGCTTGCGCCTGCTGATGTTGCGCGGGAAACTGCGCCAACAAATGTGGCTGGGAAAAGCCTTGGCCATAGTGGGCATCTTGCTGGCGCTCGCCAGTTGGGCGTTAAAGCAGAGCCACTGGTTGCTGTACTACCCGGTGCTGGTCAACGTAATACTGCTGCTGCTGTTTGCCTACTCGCTGTTTGCCCCGCCTACGGTGGTGGAGCGATTGGCCCGTATAACGGAACCGCAGTTGGACGCTGCCGGCATTGCTTATACTCGCCGGGTGACTCAGGTGTGGTGCGGGTTCTTTATTGTTAACGGTGCGATAGCGCTGACAACCTGTCTGTCCGGTGATATCACACTCTGGACGCTGTATAACGGCGGCATCAGCTATCTGCTGATGGGGGCATTAATGGGTATTGAATGGATAGTCAGGAAAAGGATCCGGCACGCCTGAGTTTGCCAATGAACCGCTGGCTCAGCACGCAACGCGATGATTCGGTGCCGATCGCCTGGCGTGGCGATCAGCTATTCTGTCTCGGCCAATTTCGCCGTGATGTTGCCGCATTGGCCGCGATACTGGCGAGTAGGGAAGAGCACCGCTGGGCGCTGTGCTTTGATGATAGCTATCGCTTTGCCGTCGCCTTGCTGGCGTCGCTGTATGCCGGCAGGCTGCCGGTGATTTTTGGTCACCAGCGAGAAGCTATCCTCAAAGAGCAACGAGCGGATTACGATGCGCTACTGACCGACTTGCCTCTCGATCCTGGCGTGCCCGTTTTGGCTGTGCGCGAGGGCGGTTGTGAGGATATCGCGCTACCCGCCTGGCCTCAGGATCCTCGTTTTATTCTTTACACTTCCGGCTCGACCGGCCAACCGCAGGCTGTGTGCAAATCCGTCGCCTGCATGGACCGTGAAAGCGAACTGTTGGCAGCCGCTTTTGGTGACGTCTTGCGAGGATGCTGCGTCGTCGCATCGGTATCCCATCAGCATATGTATGGCCTGAGCTTCCGGCTGTTTCTGCCGCTGGCTTTAGGGCTGCCGTTTGATGCGCAGTTGACGCAATACCAAGAGCAGTTGATTGCCCGACATCAGGGCCGGCGTTTGGTGTTTGTCAGCAGCCCGGCGTGGCTCAAGCGTTTGGATAATCGTTTGACGCTCGCCGAGTGCGTGGAGGTTTTTTCCGCCGGCGGCCCGTTATCCGAGGTGGAAGCACAGCTTGCCCGGCAAATGCTGGGGGTATTGCCACTGGAAATCTACGGTACCACGGAAACCGGTTCACTGGCCTGGCGCAGGCAAAATCGGGACATTGCCCTGTGGCAGCCGTTTGCTTGCGTCAGGTTAAAGGTGGATTCAGACAATCGGATTGAGGTTATGTCACCCCTGATACCTGACACGGGTAAAACGTTGCTGAGCGACATTATCGAACTGGCGCCGGATGGTCGACAATTCCAGTTAAATGGCCGCGCCGACCGCATTATCAAGCTGGAAGAGAAACGGTTGTCGTTAACCGAGGTGGAACGTCGCCTGGTGGCCTTGCCGGAGGTTGCCGATGCTGCCGTGCTAACGCAGCAGCAAAGAGGGCGCACGCTGCTGGTGGCCGTTGTCGTGCTATCTCCGTACGGCGAGCTCCGCCGACAAAGCTTGTCCGAAGGGGCTTTTACCCGTGAACTGCACCAGGCGCTGCGGGGCTGGCTGGAGTCGGTGGCTCTGCCGCGCAGTTGGCGCATTATCGATGCCATTCCGCTTAATCCGCAGGGCAAGCGCGCCTATGCTGAGCTACAGGAGCTGTTCTTATGATGCAACCTGAGGTGCTGCAACAGCAGGTGAGCGATGCTACCCATGCCAGCCTGCAGCTGCATTTGCCCGCTGAACTGTTTTGGTTTCGCGGCCACTTTCCGCAGCATCCAATCCTGCCGGGGGTCACGCAACTGAACTGGGTCATGCAGTATGCCCGTCAGTTGCTGGCTATCGAGGCCGGATTCAAAGGGATCGAGGTGGTCAAGTTCCAACAACCGTTACTGCCGGGGCAGAGGGTGTTGCTGCAACTCGAATGGCAACCGGAACGGCACAAGCTGTTGTTCAGCTATCGCGTCGGTGAGGCGATCGCCAGCAGCGGCAAGATCTCGTTATGTCAGTAAGCGCCCCTTTTTCCCCCTGTCTTCTTATCCCTTGTTTTAATCACGGGCAGATGATGGCCGCGGTACTGACATCGTTGGCGGATTATGGCCTGCCTTGCCTGGTGGTGGACGACGGCAGCGCTGCTGCCACCGCCGAAACGCTACAGCGGCTGGCCGCCGAACTGCCCTGGGTTAGCCTGTTGCGGTTGGAAAAAAACCAGGGGAAGGGCGCAGCGGTCATCGCCGGTCTGCAATTGGCTCAGCGACAGGGCTACAGCCATGCTTTGCAGGTGGATGCCGACGGTCAGCATCAACTGAGTGATATACCGGCCATGATTGCCGAAGCGCGCGCTCATCCGGACTGTCTGATTTCCGGCCGGCCAGTCTATGACAGCTCGGTACCCAAAGCGCGCCTGTATGGGCGTTACGTCACCCACGTCTGGGTGTGGATCGAAACCCTGTCGCTGTCATTAAAGGACAGCATGTGCGGTTTCCGCGTTTACCCGGTAGCGCCGACGCTGGCGTTGACGGCGCGCCAACCGCTTGGCAAACGCATGGATTTCGATACCGAAGTGATGGTCCGGCTGTATTGGCAGGGGGTGCAAAGCCGTTTCTTGCCGACGCGGGTTACTTACCCGGTCGATGGCGTTTCGCATTTCGATGCGCTGCGCGATAACTTGCGTATTTCCTGGATGCACACCCGGTTGTTTTTCGGCATGTTGCCGCGGATTCCGCGTTTACTGCGTCAACGCCAACGGGCGAAGAAAGCGCAGCATTGGTCAGCAACTCAGGAGCGTCATGGCCTGTGGGGGATCCGAGTTATGCTGCAGGTCTACCGGATGTTTGGCCGCCGGGCATTTCAATGGCTGCTGTACCCGGTGATCGGCTACTTTTGGCTGACCGGGCGTGCCCAACGTGAAGCTTCGCGTGATTATCTGCAACGTCTGCGGCAGTTTGCCCACAATCGACAGCAACCATTACCCACGCCGCTCAACAGCTTTCGGCACTTTATGCGTTTTGGCGATGCGATGCTCGACAAGCTGGCGAGCTGGCGTGGTGAACTTCGTGACGTTCGGCTGGTAGATCCCGCAGCCTGTGAACGGCAGATCGCTTCCGGCAGAGGTACGCTGATCCTGGCCTCGCACTTGGGGGATATCGAGTCTTGCCGCGCTTTGGGTGAGTTGAATTCTGGCGTCAAGGTGAATGCTCTGGTGTTTACCGAGCATGCCGAGCGCTTCAATCAGGTGATGAAAGAGGTCAACCCTCGTGCCAACCTTAACCTGATACCGGTGACTTCATTGGGGCCTGAAACCGCCATGCGTCTGCAGGACAAACTCGACGCCGGCGAGTGGGTGGCTATCGTTGGCGATCGCACCTCGGCCGGAAAACATCAGCGCGGTGAGCAACCGAGGGTGGTGTGGAGCCGCTTTCTCGGTCAATCGGCACCTTTCCCTCAGGGGCCTTTTGTTCTGGCCGCTGCGCTGCGTTGTCCGGTATACCTGATGTTCGGTCTCAAACAGCAGGGGCGTCTGAACGTTTATTTCGAACCGTTTGCCGATCCGCTGTCATTACCCCGGCAGCAGCGCCAACAGGCGTTGCAGGATGCGGTGGACCGCTATGCCGCCCGGCTGGAGCATTATTGCCTGCTGGCGCCGCTCGACTGGTTTAATTTTTTCGATTTCTGGCAGTTGGCGGCACCGTCGCCAACGCAACAGGGGCCTGAGACATGAAGCTTAAAGACAATCCGCGATTCTCCGTCAGGGTTGAAATCACCATCCCTTTCCATGATACCGATGCCATGGGCGTGGTCTGGCACGGGAACTACTTCCGTTATTTCGAGATTGCCCGCGAAGCCTTGCTCAAACAGTTTAATTACGGATACCGGCAGATGCAGGCCTCGGGCTATGTCTGGCCGATCGTAGATACGCGGGTGAAATATATTGCGCCTGTCCTGTTTGAGCAGCGCATCATCGTCTGTGCAGAGCTGGAAGAGTATGAAAACCGCCTGCGCATCGGCTACCGCATTCTGGATGCAGAGAGCGGAATAACCACCACCCGCGGCCATACTATTCAGGTCGCGGTGGACGCCGACAGCAAAGAAATGTGCTTTGTCTCCCCGCAAGTACTGTTGGATAACATCGAGGGGGCGCAATGAAATTTTGGATGCTGGCTGTTGTGACCTTCTTCAGTCTGGGTGTGCAGGCGGTAACGCTGCCGGAGCTGCAGCAGCGGTTTAGCCAACAGCCGGTGCTGCGCGCCGAATTTGAGCAGCAGCGCAGTATCAGCGGCATGGCAAAACCGTTAAAGTCCAGCGGTGAGCTGTTGATTTCCCAGCAGAAAGGATTGTGGTGGGCGCAACAGAAGCCTTTCCCGCTGACCCTGCTGCTGGATGATAAACGCATGGTGCAAACCCTGGCGGGCCAGCCGCCGCAGGTGATAACGGCGGACAACAACCCGCAGATGTTCCAGTTCAATCACCTGCTGACCGCGCTGTTTCATGCCGACAGCCAGGCGCTGGAACAAAACTTTGCTCTGCAGTTCACCGATTTGGGGCATAACCACTGGCGGCTGGTGCTGACGCCGAAAACCACGCCGCTCGACAAACTGTTCAAGCGCATTACCCTCAACGGTGAACAGTACCTGGAAACTATTGATATCGACGATATGCAAAGTGACGCCACCCATATTCGCTTCTTTAATCAACGTACGGTGCCGCAGGCGCTGACTGACGAGGAGCAACAGCGTTTTGCGTCCTGAACTGCATCGGCGGCTGGCATTTGGCTGGCTGGCGATTTGCCTGCTGCTGATTGCGGCCTTGTGCTGGCTGTTGCCGCGCAGTCAAATCAACAGCAGCGTCCTGGCGTTATTGCCGAAACAGCAACTGGTTGGCGTGCCGGATGAATTGGCCGACGGCTTCAGCCGCCGCCTGGATCGTCAACTGATGTGGCTAGTCAGCCCGCCGCCAGGGGCGGATAACGCCGCAGTGGATTGGTGGTGGCAGCAGCTACGTCAGATGCCCGAGCTGCAGCGGGTTGGCGGGCCTATGGATGCACAACGTCAGCAGCAGTGGGGGCGTTTTTTCAACCAGCATCGCAATGTGCTGCTGGATGATGCCACTCGGCAACGTTTGCAGCAGGGGGCAGACGCGCAGAGCCAGTGGATTCTCGGCCAACTCTATTCTGCTTTCGCCGGCGTCAGCGGCAAAGAGCTGTCGAACGATCCGTTGATGCTGGTACGTGCCTCACAGTTGGCGCAGCAACAGAACGGCGGCTTGCTGAGCCTATCCAAGGGGTGGCTGGTGGCGCGGGATGTACAGGGGCGCAGTTGGTATTTGTTGCACGCCGAGCTTAGCGCATCATCTTATGACATCAGCAGTGCCCGGCTAACGGTAGATAAACTGACAGCGTTGCAGCAACAGCTGCAGCAGCGCTGGCCGGGAACCGAAGTGCTCAGCCGCGGCACGTTGTTTTACAGCAACTACGCCAGCCAACAGGCCGAAAAGGATATTTCCACGATTGGCCTGGCGTCGGTGGCGGGCGTGTTTTTATTGGTGTTGTTTATGTTCCGCTCACCTTTGCCGCTGTTGTTGTGCGCGCTGTCGGTGGGTATTGGCGCTCTGGCCGGCACCGTCGCTACGCTGCTGGCCTTTGGCGAAATACATTTGATGACGCTGGTGCTGAGCATCAGCATCGTCGGCATTTCGGCTGACTACACGCTCTATTTCCTGACCGAGCGAATGGTGCATGGTGGGCAGTCGACGCCATTAGCCAGTTTGCAAAAGCTGTTGCCGGCATTGTCGATGGCGTTGCTGACCACCGTAGTGGCCTACCTGGCGCTGTTGATTGCGCCGTTCCCCGGTTTGCAGCAGTTGGCGGTATTTGCCGCTGCCGGATTGAGCGCCGCCTGCATTACCGTTATTTGCTGGTACCCGCAATTGTCGCGACGGTTGCCGGTACGCCCAGCGCCGGGGTTAACGCTGATCCTGAATTGGCTGCATGCCTGGCGCCATCGGCTGCTGTTGCGTTATGGGTTGCCCGGCGCGGTGCTGTTGCTGGTGGTCGCGGGGTTCAGCCAGTTGAAGGTAGATGACGACATTGGCCAACTGCAGGCATTACCTGTGGCGTTACAGCAGCAGGAGCAGCGTATCGCCGCACTGACGGGCCAACATAACGATCAGAAGTGGCTGGTGGTCTACGGCGCCAATGCCGAGCAGCTGTTGCAACGTATCGAGTTGTTGCAACCCAAACTGGCTGAGGCCAAACGGCAAGGCGTGCTGGCGGATTATCGTCTGTTGCCTCTGCCTTCTCTCCAACGCCAGCAAGAAAACAGCGCTTTATTGCAGCGCGTGGCGCCGCAGGTGATGAACAACCTGCAGCAGGCAGAGTTGGTACTGAGTACACCAGATTTAACGCCTGAATGGGTGAGCCCGCAGCAGTGGCTGGGCAGCGTGGTTAGCGAGGGTTGGCGTCTGCTGTGGCTGACGTTGCCCGATGGGCGCAGTGCGGCGCTGGTGCCCGTTAACGGCGTGAAGAACAGTGCGATGATGAAGACACTGGCGGAGCAGGTTCCCGGCACCGGTTGGATCGATCGGAAAACCGAGTTCAGTGATCTGTTTGGTCAATATCGCCTGTATCTTTCTTATCTGTTGGCATTGTCGGTTGCAGCGATTGTGCTGATTTACCTGTGGCGTTTTGGTCTGCGTCATGGCTTGCGCTGCATGGTGCCGACGCTATTTTCACTGGGTAGCGGTATTGCGGTATTGGCACTGAGTGGCCATACGCTAAATCTGTTTTCGCTGTTGGCGCTGGTGCTGGTTTTGGGGATCGGCATTAACTATACGTTGTTCTTTACCAATCCCCGGGGCACGCCGACCACCTCGATGTTCGCCATTTTTATGGCGGTATTCACCACCCAACTGACGTTCGGCATGCTGGTACTGAGCCACACTCAGGCTATCAGCAGTTTTGGTATCGTATTGAGCAGCGGAATTGCCGTGGCATTTTTATTGGCACCGCTGACGTTAGTATCGAAAAGAAAAAGAGGGAAAGCCTGATGCGCGGCTTACGAATGGTGCTGTTAATGTGGATTGTCGTGCTGGCCGGCTGCGCTGGTTCGCAGGATCCGACGCTGCCGCAGGCGTGGCTAAAACCCGGTACGCAGGTGACCTTACCACCTCCTGCGCTGGTTCAGCCGATTAATCAGCAACAGTTGCTGACCGCCGAAGTCAAAGGGCAACAGCACTCGATGCTGGTGCTGCTCAATGCCGACGGTCAGCACTTGCAACTGGTGGGCATGTCGCCGCTCGGTATCCGTCTGTTTAACCTGACCTACGATCGTCAGGGGATCCACACCGAACAATTGATCAAGGTGGGGGAACTGCCGCCAGCCAGCCAGGTGCTGGCGGATATCATGTTGAGCTACTGGCCGGTGAAGGACTGGCAACCCTTGCTGCCAGCAGGGTGGCGACTGGAAGACCAGGCGCTGGTACGTCGCTTGTATGACGAGCATGGGGCGGTGATCAATGAAATCCGTTACCAGCAGATGGACGGAAGGCGAGAACCGGTGTCGATCGCTCAATCCGCCTTCCATTACCGCATCATCATTCAAACGCTGGGGAACGAATAATGATCTATTTCTCCGCCGTAGGGATGGTGAATGCGCTGGGCAACGATCTGCCCCAGATCGCGCAAAACCTGGCGCGCGGTATTTCGCCCGGCATGCAGCAGCAGACGCAGTGGCTGACGGGCGGTGCGCCATCCTGGTTTGGCAACGTACAGGGTGATTTACCGGTGATCCCCGAGTCGCTCAAGCGGCATAATTCTCGCAATAATCGCCTGCTGTTGGCCGCTTTGGCGCAGATCGAGACGCCGGTACGCGAGGCCATTGCCCGTTACGGCGCCGATCGTGTCGCGGTGATTATGGGCACCAGCACTTCCGGCATTCACGAAGGCGAACTGGCGCTGCAACAGTATCAGGTGGGACAGTGGCCACCGGGTTACCATTATCACCAGCAGGAGCTGGGCGATCCGAGCCAGTTTCTCAGCGATTTTATCTCGACGCGTGGTCCGGCCTATACTCTGTCGACGGCCTGTTCCTCAAGCGCGCGGGCCATCATCAGCGGTAAACGTCTGATTGACGCCGGGTTAGTGGACGCGGCGATTGTAGGCGGGGCAGACAGCCTGTGCCAAATGCCGATTAACGGTTTCCACAGCCTGGAGTCACTGTCCGCGGAGCGCTGCACGCCTTTTGCAACAGGACGCAGCGGGATTAATATCGGTGAGGCGGCGGCGTTAATGCTGTTGACGCGGGAACCTGCGCCGGTGGCGTTGTTGGGCGTTGGCGAATCTTCGGATGCCTGGCACATGTCGGCACCGCATCCAGCCGGTGAAGGCGCCGAGCGTGCAATGACCATGGCATTGCAGCAGGCCGGTTTGAGTACCGACCAAGTTGGTTATATTAATTTGCACGGCACGGCCACGCGGCTTAACGATCAGGTTGAAGCCCTGGTGGTAAATCGCCTGTTTGGCGAACAAACGCCGTGCAGTTCAACCAAGCATCTTACCGGCCATACGCTGGGGGCGGCTGGAGCGGTGGAGGCAGCGCTGAGCTGGCTGTTGTTGACCCAGTCATTGCTGCTGCCGCAGCAAGATTTCAGTGCAGTTCCCCGCGATGCCGAACTGGCGCCGATCGGTCTGGTGTGTGAGCCCCAGACGTTGGGAGCGCGCGCTATCCTCTCCAATTCATTTGCCTTCGGCGGCAACAATGCCTGTTTGCTGTTGGGAGATGCTCCATGAATGCTTACCGGACGGCTGAATATTACTTACCTCATGCCTCACCGATGGTGCTGCTGGAACGGGTGCTGGAAGTGGGTGAAGAGCATGCACGCTGCGCGGTCAACGTCAGTGCGAATAGCGTGCTGGCGCCGTTTCTCGACGAGCAGGGGGCACTTCCTGGTTGGTACGGCATTGAGCTGATGGCGCAGGCGATTGGGGTTTGGAGTGGCTGGCACGGTCGCCAGAGTGCCAAGCCGCCGCAGCTGGGTATGCTGCTTGGCGGGCGGGCCATTCACTGTGAGTTGCCCGCTTTTCCTGTCGGCAGCGAGCTGGTGGTTAGCGTGCAACAGTTGTTGAAAGACGAGAAATTAGCCAGTTTTGAGTGTGAAATCAGTATCGATAATGTGCCGATCGCACAGGGCAGGTTGAACACCTATCAACCTGATCAACAAGAAATTATTCAATTGACGACCTTAAGGGGAGACGCATGATGCGTTCCGTTTTAGTCACCGGCGCCAGTAAAGGGATCGGTCAGGCCATAGCCTGCCGCCTGGCTGCGGATGGCTTTTTGATTGTAGTCCACTACCACAGCGATAAGACCGGGGCAGAACACACCTTGCAGCAAATTGTCAGTGCCGGCGGGCAAGGGCGATTGATGCAGTTTGATATCAGCAACCGCATGCAGTGCCGTGAGGTGTTGGAGCAGGATATTGAAACCCACGGCGCCTACTACGGCGTAGTGAATAATGCAGGGATCACCCGCGACGGCGCTTTCCCGGCGTTAAGCGAGGAGGATTGGGATGGGGTGATCCATACCAATCTCGACAGCTTCTACAACGTGCTTCACCCCTGTGTCATGCCAATGATTGGCCTGCGCAAGGGCGGGCGGATCATCGCGCTGTCGTCGGTGTCGGGCGTCATGGGCAACCGTGGACAGGTAAACTACAGTGCGGCCAAGGCAGGTGTGATTGGTGCCTGTAAGGCGTTGGCTATCGAACTGGCGAAACGCAAAATTACCGTTAACTGCATCGCTCCGGGTTTGATCGACACTGGCATGATCGACATCGAGCCGGCGGCGCTGGATGAAGCGATGCGGGCAATCCCGCTTAAGCGTATGGGATCGGCGGAAGAGGTGGCGGGGTTGGCCAGCTACCTGATGTCGGATATCGCCGGCTATGTAACGCGGCAGGTCATTTCCATTAATGGAGGAATGGTATGACGCAACGAGTGGTCGTCACCGGCATGGCGGGCGTTACGGCGTTCGGCAATAGCTGGGCAGAGGTGTCCAGCCGGTTGAAGCAGGGCAAGAATGCGGTGCGTTACATGACGCAATGGGAAGAATACCAGGGGTTGAACACCCACCTCGGTGCCCCGATCGAGAATTTCGTACTGCCTGATCACTATACGCGCAAGCGTATTCGTTCCATGGGCCGTGTTTCGCTGTTGGCGACTCGAGCGACGGAACTTGCGCTCGAACAGGCCGGGTTGCTGGGCGAGAAGGTGCTGATTAACGGTGAGACCGGTATCGCCTACGGCTCTTCGACCGGCAGCACCAAGCCGGTCAGTGAATTCGCCACCATGCTCACCGAGAAGCACACCGGCAATATTACCGGCACCACCTATGTGCAGATGATGCCTCATACCGCGGCGGTAAACACTGGCCTGTTCTTCGGCCTGCGGGGCCGGGTGATCCCGACATCCAGTGCCTGCACCTCCGGCAGTCAGGCGATTGGTTATGCCTATGAGAGCATCCGCCACGGTTATCAGACGGTGATGGTGGCCGGCGGGGCCGAAGAGCTGTGCCCTTCGGAAGCGGCGGTGTTCGATACGCTGTTTGCAACCAGCCAGCAGAACGATCGCCCCGAGTTTTCGCCACGGCCGTTTGACCGTCAGCGAGATGGATTAGTGATTGGCGAAGGGGCAGGTACGCTGATCCTGGAGTCGCTGGAACATGCACAGGCGCGTGGTGCGACCATTTACGGCGAGGTTATCAGCTTTGCCACCAACTGTGATGCGGCACATATCACTCAGCCGCAGCAGGAAACCATGCAGATTTGCATGCAGCAGGCGCTGAGGGCTTCCGGGTTGGCAATCGGTGATATCGGCTATATCAGTGCCCACGGCACGGCGACCGATCGTGGCGATATCGCGGAAAGTCAGGCAACGGCGGCGATTTTCGGCAATCGAACGCCGATCTCCTCGCTGAAAAGTTATTTTGGCCATACGTTGGGCGCCTGTGGTGCGTTGGAAGCCTGGATGACGTTGGAGATGATGCGCGAAGGCAGCTTCGCCCCTACCATCAACCTCAGCGAACCGGACAGCGCCTGTGGCGATCTGGACTACATCATGGGCGACTATCGTCAGATTGATACCGAGTTTGTGCAGTCGAATAACTTCGCTTTCGGCGGCATCAATACTTCACTGATCCTGCGCCGCTGGGCGTAATCTTGCACTGCCGGAGGTTTTCCTCCGGCAATTGTTGCTATCTAATCAAAAGTCTTATGCACAATAGGGCGTTTTTGATCAACAAAACAGTTGCCATAATCCTCCCATATCGCTTCAACATCCTAATGAGAGAATAAAATTATGAGCATCCCTGCATTTGGTTTAGGCACCTTCCGTCTCCAGGATCAGGTGGTGATCGACTCGGTCACTACGGCACTCGAGCTGGGATACCGCGCGATCGATACGGCGCAAATCTATGAAAACGAAGCGGCGGTGGGGCAGGCGATTGCCGCCAGCGGCGTACCGCGTGAAGAGCTGTTTATCACCACCAAGATCTGGATCGCCAATTTGGCGAAAGGCAAGCTGATCCCGAGCCTGCAAGAGAGCCTGAGCAAGTTGCAAACCGGCTATGTTGATCTGACCCTGATTCACTGGCCTTCGCCGAACGACGAAGTTCCTGTTGCCGAGTTTATGGCCGAACTGGCGGAGGCGAAAAAATTAGGCCTGACGCGCCAAATTGGCGTTTCCAACTTCACTCTGGATCTGATGCAGCAAGCGATTGACGCCGTTGGGGCAGAGCAGATCGCCACAAACCAGATTGAGCTCTCGCCCTACCTGCAAAACCGCAAAGTGGTGGAGTTTGCCCAGCAGCACGGCATTGCCATCACTTCCTACATGACGCTGTCCTATGGTCAGGCGCTGAAGGATGAGACCATCAAGGCGATTGCGGCACGCCGCAATGCCACTCCGGCACAGGTTATTCTGGCCTGGGCGCTGCAGCTGGGTTACGCGGTGATCCCATCATCGACCAAACGTGAAAACCTGGCGAGCAACCTGTTGGCGCAGCAGTTGACGTTAAGCAGTGAGGAAATGGCAGAAATTGCCAAGCTGGAAAGCAATGGCCGTTTGGTCAGCCCGGAAGGCCTGGCACCGAACTGGGATTAATTTTCCGTACCTTTACATCAGAGGCGCCCAGACGGGCGCCTTTTTTATTACCCCAGATGTTTGCTGAGAAAATCGATAAAGCTGCGCAGGCGGTTGCTGACGGCACTGTCGCTGTAATACACCGCATTGATTGGCATGGCGACCGGCAGCGTCTCCTCCACCAAGATCGGCACCAGATCGCCGCGCTCGATGTCTGCGCTAATCATAAAATCGGACAGGCAGGCAATGCCGTTGCCATGCAGGCACAGGTGACGCTGAGTTTCACCACTGTTGGTGGTCAGGCCTGGGGTGATTTCCAACTGCCGACCGTCGGCGCAGGCCAGTGGCCAACGATTCAAACTGGGCAGATCGTTAAAACCGATGCAGCAGTGTTGCGCTAAGTCTTCCACCTTTTGTGGCATGCCATATTGTGCCAAATAGGCAGGGGAGGCCAGCACGCGTCGATAGCTGGTCATCAGTTTGCGTGCCTTCAGGCTGGAGTCGGTCAACTCACCGACGCGGATGGCAATATCCACCTTACGCTCGATCAGGTTAATAAAGTTCTCTGAAGACACCAGTGACAGCGACATTTCCGGGTACAGGGCCCTAAATTCCGCCACTAGCGGCGTTAATACGTGCAGCACGACTGGCGTGGCAGCATCGACGCGCAACAGCCCCTGTGGACGCTGACGGCTTTCCATCAGCGCATTCTCCGCCGCGGCCATATCACTCAGTACCTTCTGCACCTGGCGGAAATAGTTTTCCCCTTCCTGTGTCAGGCTGATCTGACGCGTCGTGCGGTTGAGCAGCGTGACTCCGAGCTTGGTTTCCAGCTTTTTGACGGTGCGGCTCACTACCGAATTGGCCTGATCCAGTCGTTCGGCCGCACGGCTGAAACTGCCGCTTTCCACCACGGTCACGAAAGTAATCAACTCATCGGAATTCGCTTTCACTGTTGCTCCATTGGCAAAATTCATTTGATATTTTGAGCATTTTTATCATTTAAGCACAGGCCGATAATAGCCGCCATCAACCTGAACGCTATTTGGAGTAAAAAAGATGCCTCTCGCATTACTTGCATTGACCATCAGCGCCTTTGCTATTGGTACTACCGAGTTTGTGATAGTTGGGCTAATCCCGACTATCGCGGAACAACTGGGAGTGACAGTACCGTCCGCCGGGCTGCTGGTTACCATTTATGCTATCGGCGTGGCGATTGGTGCGCCGGTACTGACGGCTTTAACCGGCCGCGTACCGCGCAAGCTGCTGCTGATCAGCCTGATGGTGCTGTTTACCCTCGGCAACCTGCTGGCCTGGCAGTCGCCGAGCTATGAGTCGTTGGTTGTGGCCCGCTTGTTGACCGGCCTGGCCCACGGGGTATTCTTCTCCATCGGCTCTACTATCGCCACCAGTCTGGTTGCGAAAGAGAAAGCCGCCTCGGCGATCGCCATTATGTTCGGCGGCCTGACCGTAGCGTTGGTGACAGGGGTACCCTTGGGGACCTTTATCGGCCAACATTTTGGCTGGCGTGAAACCTTCCTGGCGGTGTCGCTTATTGGTGTGATTGCCACGGTGGCCAGCGTCATCCTGGTACCCAACAATATTAAAAATCAGGCCAGCGCCAGCATTGGCGAGCAGTTTAAAGTGCTGACTCATCCACGCCTGCTGCTGATTTACGCCATCACCGCGCTGGGTTACGGTGGCGTATTCACCACCTTCACCTTCCTGGCGCCAATGATGCAGGAACTGGCGGGGTTCTCCGCCCCCGCGGTCAGTTGGATCCTGCTGGCCTACGGCATTGCGGTAGCGATTGGCAACATTTGGGGCGGAAAATTGGCCGACCGCCATGGTGCCGTCCGTGCCCTCAGCTTTATCTTTGCCGCGCTGGCCGTTTTGCTGCTGGTGTTCCAGTTCACAGCCAGCCATAGCATCGCAGCGCTGATGACGGTGGTGGTGATGGGCGTATTCGCCTTCGGTAACGTACCGGGGCTGCAGGTTTACGTGGTGCAGAAAGCCGAACAGTACACGCCGAATGCGGTAGATGTCGCTTCCGGTCTGAACATCGCAGCTTTCAACGTGGGCATTGCTCTGGGATCGGTCATCGGCGGTCAGACCGTATCCACGCTGGGCCTGGCGCAAACGCCGTGGATTGGTGCGCTGATCGTGCTGGTGGCTCTGCTGCTGGTGGGGGTTAGCGGGCGTCTGGATAAGAAGTACCGGCAGCAATTGGCTTGATAGCCACACTTTCCCCTTCTTTGGCCCGCAAAATGCGGGCCTTTTCGCATTTATCATCGATCACCGCTAACCTTTACACACATATACTGTCAGAAGATTGAAATCCCTACCTCACGCCCCTATAACTGGAAAAGATATACCCCGTAAAAGCCATGCCGTCAGGTGAGGGCAGGCGTATAATCGATTCAATGTTGGCGGGAATGTCACCGCCAGTTTCATCCTAATGGGAAATAGGCGAATAGCGTGCCGAAACGAACTTATGCAATGAGGTATGTTGCAGGTCAGCCAGTTGAGCGAATTTTCCCTGGCGCTATTAATCAACCGCTGCCGCCTGGGGCTGTATTGCCTACGTCCGGCGCGTTGCGAGTGATGGTGTGGAACATCTTTAAACAGCAACGAGCAGACTGGCTCTCGGTGTTGAAAAGCTATGGCAAGGATGCGCAACTGGTCCTGCTGCAGGAGGCGCAAACCACGCCTGAACTGGTGAGCTTTGCCACGTCAAACTATCTGGCTGCCGATCAGGTGCCGGCTTTTGTATTGCCGCAACACCCTTCGGGCGTGATGACTTTGGCGGCAGCGCATCCAGTGTATTGCTGCCCATTACGCGAACGCGAACCACTGCTGCGGCTGGCCAAATCGGCGTTAATCACCGTCTACCCGTTGTTTAACGGACAGCTTTTGATGGTCGTAAATATTCATGCGGTGAACTTCAGCCTGGGCGTGGACGTCTACAGTAAGCAACTGGGGCCGATTGGTGAGCAGATTGCCAACCACCACGGGCCGGTGATTATGGCCGGGGATTTTAATGCCTGGAGCCGCAAACGAATCAATGCGCTGTATCAGTTCGCCAGCGATATGGCACTGCGTGAGGTGAGCTTCACGGACGATCATCGTCGTAAGGCGTTTGGCCGCCCGCTGGACTTTGTGTTTTATCGCAATATGGGCGTGGCGGAGGCTTCGGTGCTGGTGACCAGCGCGTCAGACCATAATCCGCTGCTGGTGGAGTTTCATCCCGAGGCTGACAAACCGCACTGGTGATTATCGTCCGTATTCAGACAATAAAAAAGCACCCCGAAGGGTGCTTTTTTTGTGCCGAAAATTTAGGTATCCGGCGACGACTTATCACTGACAAACAGGGTCAATTTCAGACCCGGTTGCAGATTGTTAGCCTTGGCTAGCGTTGAGTTCCAACGCATCACGTCGTTAATATCGACGCCGTGACGACGTGCAATACTGGCCAGCGAATCACCTTTGCGAACCTGATAGGTGATACTGCTGTTACTGCCGGTGTTGCTGGCCACTTGCAGGGTTTGCCCAACTTTTAAGGTGCTCTTGGCACGTAAGTTGTTCCAACTCTGCAAATCGCTGGACTTAATATTCAACCGCTTGGCAATGCCCGATACCGTGTCGCCGGAGCGAACCTTATACGAGCTACCGCCTGTCAAACCGCTATTCTTCGCCAACTGAGTGGTTGGCTGAGTCACTGCGATCTGGCCATCGGCCAACGAGTCTTTCAGCTGATCGGCATGACCTTTGGGAACCATAATATAATGGGGCCCGTTGGGTGCCGTAACGCCTTTTTTGTAGCCTGGGTTATAAGCTTTCATCTTGGTGATTGAAAGCCCAGCCATCTCAGCCGCCTGAGTTAACTGTATTTGCTGCCCAACATCGATACGCGCCAGTGCACGGGTATTATCAGTCTTCGGAAGATTGATACCGTACTTCTTGCTGTTTTTAATGATGTCGCTCAGCGCCAGCATTTTCGGAACATAAATTGACGTTTCACGCGGAAGCGACAATGCCCAGAAATTGGTTGGCTTACCCTGGCGTTTATTCGCCTTAACCGCTTGCATGACACGGCCTTCACCACTGTTATAAGCGGCAACGGTCAGTAACCAGTCACCGTTAAACATGCGGTTCAAATACTGCATCATATCAAGCGCAGCAGTCGTCGAGGCGACGACATCGCGTCGCCCGTCATACCACTGGTTGTTTTTCAAACCATAATTGCGACCCGTTTGCGGCACGATTTGCCATAGCCCTGCGGCGTTGGCACTTGACGTGGCGTGTGGGTCAAAAGCGCTCTCCACTATGGGTAGCAGTACCAGTTCCATCGGCATATTGCGTTTCTTAATCTGCCCGACTATCCAGTACATGTACGGCTCTGCCCGTAATGTTACATCGTGGAGATAGCTCTTACTTTTTAGGTACTTTCTTTTTTGATCACGGATCCGGGAATTTTCCGGAACCTCCATCTTCAGCTCGTCGCTAATGAAGTTCCACAGGTTCTGTTGCGCGGCACCACTATTGTTATCTAGCCACCGCGCCGAGCTCGCTCGACCATTCGCTGTGTACTCTCCTGCTTCACTCTCTTGACCTGCCGAAGACAAACTCTGTGCATGCTGTTCTGGGGCCGGTGCGTCCTGCCTGGACGACTGGCACCCCACTAGCAAGACTGAGGCGAGAAATATCGCTTTAGCCTTCATGTGTGTGTCAATGTAGTTGCTTAAAAGACGAGCAATCATACTTTGCTTCGTCAAATAACACAACTAAAAGCTCAGAAGTTGTCTTTTCGCAGGCGTAATTCGGAAAAAACCGAATGAAGGTGCTGTGGTGGCGAGTGAAAGCCTAATTTTCTTTGTAAATCAGTGTCATGACAGCGTAAAAATAGGTTAATTTTACGCTCTAATTGTAGCTGAGTGGGGACGCTAGGCAGGCCTTTTGCCCGTAACGCTTCAACTTGTTGCTGATATGTTTCAATTCCTCGATCTTCCGGCAAAATAGCCCGCGCAAACTTAAGATTTGAAAGTGTATATTCATGCGCGCAACAAATTAAGGTGTTATCGGGAAGTTGCGCGAGTTGTTGAAATGAGTCGTACATTTGTTCTGCGGTCCCTTCAAACAGCCTGCCGCAGCCGGCAGAAAAAATAGTGTCTCCGCAGAAAAGATAAGGGGCGCTATAGAATGCAATATGACCCAAGGTATGTCCGGGAACCGCGATTACGGCGAATTTTCGGCCATCGATCTCGAGGGTTTCTCCGTCATGAACGATGTGGTTAGCGCCTTTGTCGGCAGTTTCCTGTGGCCCATAGACCTTCAGCCCAGGATAGCGTGCCACAATTTGCGCTACGCCACCGACGTGATCGTGATGATGGTGGGTCAACAGAATCGCGTCAGGCGTCAAATTCAGGCGTTCCAGCGCATCAAGTACCGGCTGTGCCTCACCGGGATCGACAATGATGCCGTGCCCCTGCTGGTTATCTAACAACCAAATGTAATTGTCCTGGAAGGCGGGAATACTGATAAGATTCATCTTGGACCTCTCGTTGGCAACGGCTTGAAAGAAGATAATAAATCATGAAACCAGCCCATACTCTACAAAAGCTCGCCAGCCCACAGTCTTGGGCCGAGTTGCCGTGGGGGGAATACTATCGTGAGGCGCTAGAGCGGCAGTTGCAACCCTGGTGGCCGAAGCTGTTTGGTTTCCACCTGCTTAAAATCGGTAATCTCAGCGCCAGTCTGGCAACGGATAAATGCGCCATTTCCCACCAGGTCAACGTCAGCCTGGAAGGCGATAACCTGCAGGTAGTCGCAGATGCTTACCAATTGCCCTTCGCCGCCAAGTCGGTAGATGCCTGTTTGCTGGCACACACGCTATCCTATGCTGACGATCCGCACCGCATGCTGCGTGAAGTCGATCGCGTGTTGATCGACGACGGCTGGCTGGTGATCAGCAGCTTCAACCCGTTCAGTCTGTTGGGGTTGGGGAAACTGGTGCCAGGGTTACGCCGCCGCCAGCCTTACGTCAGCCGGATGTTTACTCAAATGCGCCTGCTGGACTGGCTGAGCCTGTTGAATTATGAGGTGTTGCATCAGTCGCGTTTTCACGTGCTGCCGTGGCAGCGTAAGGGCGGGAAGTTTTTGTGCACCCATTTACCGGCGCTGGGGTGTATGAGCGTGATTGTAGCGCGTAAGCGCACTTTGCCGTTGACGCCAACGCCGATGAAGTTCGGGGCGCGAAAGCCTTCTCTCAGCCGCGCCGTCGGCGCGACCAAGAGTTATCGCAAGCAGCCTTAGTTTTCCGGTTTGTAACCCACGTCTTCCTGCGTTGGATTGCCGGCCGCCTCGCGTGCCAGTACGTCGCAGCGTTCGTTTTCCGGATGGCCGGCGTGGCCCTTGACCCATTCCCATTTGACGGTGTGGCGCTGAATGGCCAGGTCCAGACGCTGCCAAAGATCGACATTCTTGACCGGCTTTTTGTCGGCAGTCTTCCAGCCACGCTTTTTCCAGTTATGGATCCAACTGGTAATGCCCTGGCGTACATATTGGCTGTCGGTGCTGAGGATCACTTCGCAAGGCGTGGTCAGCGCTTCCAATGCGACAATCGCCGCCATCATCTCCATGCGATTGTTAGTGGTCAGGCGAAAGCCCGCGCTAAAGGTTTTTTCCGTCTGCTTATAGCGCAGTATGGCGCCGTAACCACCGGGACCCGGGTTGCCAAGGCAGGAGCCGTCGGTGAAAATTTCTACCTGTTTAAGCATCTCTGGTAGACTCTTCCTATCAGTTTTATAAAAGCCAAGTCTGACATAAACGAACGCTGTGAGCACTGCAATATGATCACTACAACCACCAGACAGATTGTCCTCGATACCGAAACCACCGGTATGAACAAGCTCGGGGTGCATTACGAAGGCCATCGCATCATTGAAATTGGTGCGGTCGAGGTCATTAACCGTCGCCCGACCGGTCGCCACTACCACGTCTACATCAAGCCGGATCGGCTGGTGGATCCGGAGGCCTATGGGGTTCACGGCATCAGCGACGAGTTCCTGGCGGATAAACCGACGTTCGACCAAATTGCCGATGAGTTTATCGACTTTATCCGCGGCGGTGAGTTAGTTATCCATAACGCGGCGTTTGACATCGGCTTTATGGATCACGAATTCCGCATGCTGCAGCAGGGCATTCCGAAGACCGATACCTTCTGCACCATCACCGACAGCCTGTTAATGGCGCGTCGCCTGTTCCCGGGCAAGCGCAACAACCTCGACGCCCTGTGCAGTCGTTATGAGATAGACAACAGCAAGCGTACGCTGCACGGCGCATTGCTCGATGCCGAGATCCTGGCGGAAGTCTATCTGGCGATGACCGGCGGTCAGACGTCAATGGCCTTCCAGATGGAAGGGGATACGCAAAACAACAATTCGACGCAGGACATTCAGCGCATTGTGCGTCCGGCAACGGCAATGAAAGTAGTCTACGCCAGCGATGAAGAAGTGATGGCCCATGAGGCGCGTCTGGATTTGGTAGCGAAAAAGGGCGGCAGTTGCCTGTGGCGTACGGAAGTGGAATAACGGTATTTTCGCCGTAAATAAACCGGGCGTTATCACCTTTGGGTTCCGTTAGCTGAAAAACTGTGCAAACGGTTCATTTGGTAAGAAAAAGGCATTGACGACATAGTGGCTCAACCGTAATATGCGCCTCGTTCCTCTCGCAAGAGAAGAACGGCGCGGAGCGGTAGTTCAGTTGGTTAGAATACCTGCCTGTCACGCAGGGGGTCGCGGGTTCGAGCCCCGTCCGTTCCGCCAACATTTAGAAGCCCTGAGTTAGCAATAACTCAGGGCTTCGTTGTTTTTAATCTTTGCTCAATTGCGTTTTGGCGAAGGTCACCGCCTGATTGGCTGCCCACTCCCGGCGAGCAATGATGCGATAACAGCCCCCACCCAACGCTGCCCCGATAAACCAACTGAAGTTAGCCACCTGATGCAAACTCGGCGTGAAGCTGATCGCCAACCCGATAATCACTGAGGGTACCAGTGCCCAAATCGCATTCGGATTGAAGCCGTTTTTATACCAGTAACGGCCGCCTGGCGTGGCATTGTACAGGTCGTCGACGTGCAGTTCACCGCGTTTGATAATGTAGAAATCCACCAACAGAATGCCGAACAACGGGCCGATAAAGGCCGCTAATACGTCCAGCGTGTAGTGAATCAGCTCGGGTGACTGGAACAGGTTCCAGGGGGTCAACAGGAACGAGCCGACGGCGGCAATCATCCCGCCGGTACGGAAGCTGATCTTCTGCGGCGAACAGTTGGAAAAATCAAAGGCCGGCGAGACAAAGTTGGCCACGATATTGATGCCGATGGTGGCGACGATCATCGTCAGCAACCCAAGGGCCACGGCGATATCGCTGTCGAGGCGGGTGACGGTTTCGATCGGATCGGTGATCAGTTGCCCGAACAATGGCAGGGTGCCGGAAACGATCACCACGGTTACCAACGAAAACAGCAGATAGTTGAAGGGTAAACCCCAGCGATTGCCGCGCTGTACCTCAGCAAAACTTTTTCCGTAGCGGGTAAAGTCGCCGAAGTTAAGCAGCGGGCCGGAGAAGTAAGAAACCACCAGCGCGGTGGCGGTCAGCATCAGCCAGCCTTGCTCACCGGCACTCAGGTTTTTGCTCGCCAGAGTAAGGGAGAGATTAGAGAAACCTACGCGGTATACAATCCAGCCAGCCAGCGCGAACATCACCACGTAAACCGCCGGCCCGGCGATGTCGATAAAACGCTTAATCGCCTGCATACCGTGCCAAAACACCATCGCTTGCAGCAGCCACATGGTGATGTAACAAACCCAGCCAAGCTGCGACAGCCCAAGAAAATGCGGCTGGGTCATCGGTTCCAGCGACGGGAAGAATTTCAGCAGTGTGAGCATCAGGGCGTTGGAGGCCAGATAGGTTTGGATGCCATACCAGGCGAAGGCGATCATGCCGCGGATCACCGCCGGAATATTGGCGCCGAACACGCCAAACGCCTGGCGGCTTAAGACGGCGTAGGGCACGCCGCCGAGCTGGCTGGGCTTGGCCACCAGGTTAGCGCAAAACTGCACGATGCAAATCCCCACCAGCAGGCAAATCAGGACCTGCCAGCTCGACAGGCCGAGGGCGAAGAAGCTGGCGGCCACCACATAGCCGCCCATGCTGTGTACATCGGACATCCAGAAAGAAAAAATGTTGTACCAGCTCCAGTTCTGGTCACGCGTTGGTGCCAGATCGTCGTTGCACAGCTTGGGACTGTAGTTTTCATTAGGGTTTGGCATAAATCGTGCTCCTCTCAAGAACGTCACCCGGATGTTGTTATCTGTTTTTTGGCAAAGGTTGCTGAGAGGGCTTTTGCAGGATCCAGGCCAGACTTTTCTTTTTTGTATACAAAAGATCTTCATCTTGTATACGATTTGACTATTCAAGGGGACGGGGAGCAGAAAAATGGTTGGCACGACGATCGGTACCAACGCCGCGTGGCATGGGCAACAGGCCACTTATTTCATTGAAGATAAAGACGATCATATTTACAACTCGTTGGTGAAAGCCATTGTCGAACATCGGTTGCTGCCCGGCAGCAAATTGCCGGAAGAAGCCTTGGCCGAGACCTTCGGCGTAAGCCGAACCGGGATCCGTCGGGTGCTGCAGCGCCTTGCCGCAGTGCAATTGGTGACCCAACTGCCCAAACGTGGTGCACAGGTGGCTACGCCCGGGCAGGACGAGGCAACCCAGGTATTCCAGACGCGCAAGATGCTGGAATGCACCAACCTGCCGCAGGTGCTTGCCCACTGCGACGAAAATCATCTGCTGGCGATGGAGGAGATCGTGGCGCAGGAACAGCAGGCGCACCGCGATCAGGACGGCGCTGCGGCGATCCGCCTGTCCGCCGCGTTTCACGTTCAACTGCAGGCTATCGCCGGTAATCAGGTGCTGACCGAAATGGTGTCGCAGCTCACTTTGCGATCGTCGCTGGCGATTGCCGTTTATGGTTCACCCTGGCAGCAGGGATGTCGCTGCCACGATCACGGCGATTTGCTGGCGTTGTTGAGGGGGAAAGACAGCGCGGCGCTGGCAGATCATATGGTCCGCCATTTTGACGATATTGTGGCTAATTTACGGTTTAACCACGACGCGAATGAAACGCCGGATTTCGCCCATATTTTTGCCGACGCCGATCCACGGGAGACGCTATGACAACTCGCTGCATTATTCAGGTCATCAATCCGAACACCAGCCAGGCAATGACCGAAACCATCGCCGCTGCGGCGCGTGCGGTGGCTGCGCCGGGCACCGAAATCCTGGCGGTCTGCCCGCAGGAAGGGGCGCCATCGATAGAGGGACATTTTGACGAAGCCATTGCTGCCATTGGCGTTTTGCAGCAGGTGAAAGCCGGCCGAGAAGCCGGTGTGAGCGGTCATGTCATTGCTTGCTTTGGCGATCCGGGTTTGCTGGCCGCGCGTGAGCTGGCCGACAAGCCGGTGGTCGGTATCGCCGAGGCGGCAATGCACATGGCGACGCTGGTGGCGACGCGTTTTTCCATTGTTACCACGCTGCCGCGCACGTTGGTCATTGCAAGGCATTTACTGCATCAATACGGTTTTGAGCGGCACTGTGCGGCGCTGCATGCGATTGATCTGCCGGTGTTGGCGCTGGAGGACGGTAGCGGTCGGGCTCAGCAAAAAGTGCGTGAGCAGTGCATCCGGGCTAAGCAACAGGATGGCAGCGGGGCGATTGTGCTTGGCTGCGGCGGCATGGCCGATTTGGCGCGCGAACTGACGCTGGAATTGGGGATCCCGGTAATCGACGGCGTCAGCGCTGCGGTAAAAATGATCGAATCGCTAAGCGCGCTCGGTCTGAGCACCAGCAAGCACGGCGATCTGGATTTTCCGCGGGCAAAACCTTTGTCCGGCATGTTCAGTCATTTTAACGGGTGATCGGTAAGGGGAAACAACGATGAGTGATTTCGCGTTCAATAAAGATTATCCCCGTGATTTGATCGGCTACGCCGGTCGTCCGCCGCATGCTCGTTGGCCTGGTCAGGCGCGCATCGCGGTGCAGTTTGTCCTCAATTATGAGGAAGGGGCTGAAAACAACGTGCTGCATGGCGACGCCGGCTCCGAACAGTTTCTTTCCGATATCATCGGCGCGGCCAGCTATCCAGAACGGCATATGTCGATGGATTCCCTTTACGAATATGGTTCACGCGCCGGGTTCTGGCGCATCCACGATGAGTTTCAGCGTCGCGGCCTGCCCTTGACGGTGTTTGGCGTGGCGATGGCGCTGGCGCGTAACCCGCAGGTGGTCGAAGCGATTAAAAATGCCGGTTACGATGTGGTCAGCCACGGCTGGCGCTGGATCCACTATCAGCAGATGGATGAAGTGACCGAACGGCAGCACATGCAGCAGGCGATGACGGTATTGCGGGATCTGTTCGGCCAGGCACCGCTCGGTTGGTATACCGGGCGGGACAGTCCCAATACCCGTCGTTTGGTGGTAGAGCACGGTGGCTTGCAATACGACAGCGACTATTACGGAGACGATTTACCGTTCTGGACCGAGGTGCAGTGCGCCAATGGTGAAACAAAGCCGCACCTGATCGTACCCTATACCCTCGAGGCCAACGATATGCGTTTTGCCTCGCCACAGGGGTTTAACACCGGCGAGCAGTTCTTTACCTATCTGAAAGACAGCTTTGACGTGCTGTATGCCGAAGGCGAGGAGTCGCCGAAGATGCTGTCGATCGGCATGCACTGCCGTTTATTGGGCCGTCCGGGCAAATTTCGCGCGCTGCAGCGATTCCTGGACTATATCGAGCAATACGATCGGGTTTGGGTATGTCGACGTCAGGATATTGCTGACCACTGGCTGGCACAGCATCCTTTTAAGAAGTAAAAAAGGGCCGATGTGGCCCTTTTCGTTATGTTTGAGCGCAGGATTGCGCTCGGGCATGGATCAGAACAGTACGGAGTAGTTCAGACCAAAGGTACGGCCGCGGCCTTTATAGCTGTAAAGCTCGGGTGAGCCATAGGTCGGGCTATAGAGAATGGGTGCGCGCTGGCCCCAAACGGTGGTGTATTCCTTATCCAGCAGGTTTTCCACGCTGAAGCTGAGTTTACCCACCGGCAACGCGTAGCTGCCGAGGAAATCGATGGTGTTGTAGCCATCAATTTTACGTCCCTGGGTAGAGCCTGCCTTGGTGTAATCGCCGTCATCCGATACGTCGAAAGTCTGCTGTGACTGCAGGCGCAGGTTCCAGTCGCCCGGCGCCCAGCCGACATAGGCAGTCACTTTGGATGGGCTGGCGGTATCCACTACCAGCTTTTTCCATTCGCCGTTGACCTTGGTCTCGGAGCGGATGAAGTTAAAGTTGGTGCCCGCACTCCAGTCGCTGTCTTCGAAGAAGTAATCGACCGCGCCTTCCATCCCGTAAATACGGCGTTTGTCCGAGTTGACGTTAATGGTCATGTCGGTTTTGTTGATCGAAATACTCTTATCGGACAGGGAGTAGTAGCCGGCAATCTGCGTGCGCAGGTTATCGCCGGTGTAACGCCAGCCAAGTTCGTAGGAGTTAACCTTAATGCCTTCCAGCTTGGAGTCGCCAACGTTGACGCTTTTGTTCAACTGGTAGTGGCCGTTGTTCAGCGCATAGGTACCGTTGCCGTAATATTTGCCCGGATCCGGGATCTCGTAACCCTGCGAGAAGTTGATCCAGGTCTGCTGGCGTTCGGTCAGGTGTGCCAACAGGCCGGCGTTGAACAGGGCGTTGTTGTAGTCCGTTTTCCCGCCCGGGATAGCATCAGCCGAGGTGGCGGCGCCGGTAGCGATAGCCTGCTGCTGGTTGTAGCCGACGAAGTCATCAATCTTGTTTTCGGTGTACTGGTAGCGCACGCCGCCGCTCAGGGTAAAGATAGGGTTGATGTCGTAGCTGGCCTGCAGGAAGGACGCCAGGTTGGTGGTGCTGTAGCCCGGGTAGCGCCCGGTGTTATAGGCGTTTTGCAGGTCCATACCGCCAGACTGCTGTGCTTTCGCCAGATCGAAGAACTGCTGGTTGGAGTTGAACGTCTCATGCTCGGCGTCGATGCCGTAGGTTAACGTCAGGGCCTCGATCGGCTTGCTGTTCAGCGTCAGTTTGCCGCCGTAAAAGTCGGTCTTTTGCTGGGAAGCGCCGATGCTGCTGACGTAATAATTCGGGGCTTTGCCCGCCAGCGTCGGGAACGGATAGAAGGTCAGCGACTCATCGCGATAGTAGACCTGCGCCACCAGATCCTGACCGAGGAAATCGGTGTTGGAGTACTGCAGGTTGATCAGGTGGCGTTCGGTGCCTGGAATACGATCCGAATTGAGATTACCGCTGTTGTACGCCTTGGCGCTGCCGGTCACCGCGGCGAAATTTTCCCCCAGGAACAGGCCGTGGTCGCCATCGGACTGGCTTTTGTAATACTGAGTGGTCAACTGCAACTGCTGGTGGTCATCGATATTGATGGTGCCGGTGCCCATCACGTCGAGGCGATCGGAATATTGCAGGCCGGTCTGAGTATTATCAATCAGGACTTCGTTGCCCTTGCCGTCATACCAGCCACCGTAGCGCTGATAGGAGACCGACAACCGGCCCGAGGCGTTGTCGTTGCCGCCGCTGACCGCTGCCGCTACGTTCTCGTCGTGGTCGGTGTGGCCGCCAAAGCCGGTTTTACCGCCGATCTGCAGTTCAACCTGCTGCTCTTTCTGGCCTTTTTTGGTAACGATGTTGATCAAGCCACCGGTGCTGCCGCCGCCGTACAGCGAGGTAGCACCGGAGATCACTTCAATGTGATCGATATTAAAGGGATCGATCGAATCCAACTGGCGACTGTCGCTGCGCGATGAGTTCAAACGTACGCCGTCGATCATCACCATCATTGAACGGCCGCGCAGGTTCATGCCGTAGTTGGTACGCCCCTGACCGCTGACGTCCATGCCCGGGATCAACTGCGCCAACATGTCCTTGATCTCTTTGCCGCCCTGGACTTGCTGCTCAATTTCCTGGCTCTCAATCACCCAGGTGGTCTGCGCCATTTCTGCCACTGTACGGTGCGTACGGCTGGCGGAAACCACCATTTGCTCTTCGCTTTTTTGTTCTTCTGCCCAGGCCGTAGGGGCGAGCATCGCCAGCAGGCAAGGGTTTAATACCCAGAGGTGTTTGCGTTTCATCGTTATTTTCCAGAGTGTCCCATATTGGTGTGTAGTTAAAACTCGGTGTAATTGAGCATGACGTGCTCGGCGCGGGACGGAATACCCGGCTGCCGACTACGCCATTGGATCACCGCCGGGGTGGACGTTAAATCGAACTGGTCGCGTCCTAAAGCCCGGTTGAGAATGCGTGCCGAACGCCAGGCCATCAGGCTGAGCTGGGGTTCGGCGATGCCGTGGCTGTGCATGCCGGCATTAACGGCAAACAGGCAGTTTTCCTTGGGGCCTTCCCACTCCAGGCTGAAGTCGGGGGCTACGCGGAACTGGTCATCGGCGGTGGTCAGCAGGCGATCGGCCAGCGGTTCGAGGAACGCCGGGCGATCCTGCTGATAGCCGGTGGCGAAAATCACCACGTCGGTGTCGAAGGTTTCTTTACCCTGATCAAGATGGTGATGGGTAACCAACTGCCAGCCATCGCCTGCGGCCTGGATTGCCGCCAGCGAGCGGCTTGGCAGCAGGTGCGCCCAGGGCTTTTCGCGCAACACTTCAAACTGGTGATACATCGCGCGGTAAATAGCCAGCAGCGAATCGCTGGTGATGCCGTCAGAGGTCATCTTCTGCTCGGTCAGCATGCGCTGCTTGGCACCGTCGTTCAGGCCATAGAAGCTGTCAACGTAGTCCGGCGTGAAGTACTCGTTGGCGAAGGCGGCTTCATCCAGCGCGTTATAGTTATTGCGACGCGAGATCCAATTCAGTTGCGCTGGCTGCCCCCATTCGGCGCGGAAGATGTTCAGGAACAGGTCTGCACCGCTCTGACCGCCACCGACGATGGTGACGCGTTTTCCGGCCAGGTTCGGGTTGCGCATCGTCATTTCGCTGGCATGGAAGCAGCGATCGTTTTGTTCGGTAACGCAGTCCGGCAGTTTGATGCGTTTGCCTATGCCCAGGCAGACGTGGCGCGCCCGGTAAGTCGCACGCTGGGTAGTGACGATGAATTGGCGCTGCTGGTCGTCAAAATCGACGCTCTGAATATCCTGACTGAACTCCAGCGACTTCAGCCCGTTGGCGGCCCAGTCGAGGTAGTCGGCGAACTCTTCGCGCGACACCGTACGCAGCTCGGTGGTCAGGAATCGATAAAACTTCTTCCTTTTCACCAGGTAGTTAAGAAAGCTGTAGGGATTGGTTGGCGATACCGCGCTGACCAGATCTTTCAGGAAGCTGGTCTGCATATGGCAATCCGGCACCATCATGCCGGGATGCCAGGAAAAGTGCGGCTTGCGTTCGAGGAATTTACTGTTAAAACCGGCAACTTCACTGCCGAGTGCGGCAATGCTGAGGTTGAACGGGCCGATACCAATGCCGATGAAATCCAGGGGCTGATTCATTGGGCAAACTCCTTGGTGACCAAGTAAAGAGGGTTATCCAGATCCTGCAGATAGTTTGGCAACATGCGGCTACCGCCATCCTGCTCTGAGTAGGTGAGTTTTACCGGGTTGAGCACCACGCGAATAATTTGTGGTTTGAAAAGATCAAACAACGCAAAGCGTTCCGCCATGTCCGGATGCTGTGCCATATAGCCTTTCAGCACCTGTGCCAGCAGTTGATAGAAGCGGGTTTCACTGACCCCACAGGCCTTCATCAGCGGCGAGATAAAGCGCAGCACGGTGACGAAATGCCCGGTTTGCAAATCATGGATCAAATAGTCGGCGGACAGGCGCACGGTGACGTCTCTCACCACTTTCGGCAGTGATGCTGCCTCGGGGAAGTCCTGATCCACCAGACGCATATCGCCCTGGAAGTCTTTCAACAGCACGCGCTGCGGCACATGATCTTTCATCACCAGCGTGATGTTTTGCCCATGGGCGATCAGCGCTACGCCGTAGCGGCACATCAGGTGGTACATCGGCACCACCACCACCCTGAACATCTGCTGCAGCCAGGCTTCAGCGCTCAGGCCGGAACGGGCGATATAGGCGGCAATCAGCGGCTGGCCGTGGTTGTCGGTTTCCATCAGCGTCGCCATCAAGATGGCCTGTTCGCCTTCCTGCAGGTAGCAAGAGGGATTCTCACGCCAGATCACCCCCAGCATTTCCTGGTAGCGATAAGGTGCTTTGGCTAAAGAGGCGTAGGTCGGGTGGGTCATATAGCCTGCCGCCGGCTCGCCGAGGATCTCGGCACCGCTGGCGCTCAGCGTATCGTCCTCGGTAAAAATCTGCTGCAGCCAACGGGAAGCGGCCGGCCCGGCGCTGATGTACTTGCCCGGAATGCCGCGATAGCACGAGGTGTTGTAAATGGTCAGCGGTAGCTTGATGTCGAAAGCGGAACGGCGGCTGATGTTGGTCAGCGTGCGTAACGATTGCTGCGCCAGATAGCTGTCGCCGAATTCACCCAGTTCCACTAGATCCCCTTCGGCCAACTGCGGCAGGAAGTGCAAAGCGATCTTTTGCTGCCACTGCCAGGGGTGCAGCGGGACCGGGATCCAGTCATGGGTCAGTTTCAGCTCGCGCCAGCGGCGGTCGAAGCGTTGGCGTTCGGCACTGTCCATCGCGCTGTTAAGCAGGTTATCCAGTGAATACTCTTCGTCGGCGCACCAGACAAAGCTGCCGCGTTTAGCCGCCACCCAGTGCAGTTGGAACTGCCCCTGGTATTCGGGCGCGTACTGATGCAGCGCGGCCAGGCCCCAGCCACGACGACCTTTATTGAAGATAAACTTGGGGTGTCCGGCCAACAGGCACTGCAGCGCGTCAGCATCCAGGGCAATCAAATCCTGTGCGCTCATGCCGTGACGGGCGGACAGCAACTGCATATCGCCGCGCAGCGTGGCGTACAAATCCTCCAGATGCTCGGCGACCTGCGCATCGTCCATTTTCAACACCTGAGCCAGTTGGCGCAGCGTTTGGTCGGCGGCTAACGGCGATTGATCGCAGGCCAGCGTTGCCGGATCGATGTGCAGCCAACCCCAAATACCGCGTTCGGCGCTGAAGCTATACTGAGCGTCGCCCAGCAGAATGCGCCATTGTTCGCCGTATTGTTCGGCCTGCAGCGTGCGTTCATATTCCAGCTCTGCGAGGATCTTGGCGATCATCTGGCGGTTTACGCGCTGCCAGTCGGCGTAATCTACGGTGTTCATACTGAAGCCCCCGGAAGAATTCATCACGCTGATTCATGATCAAACGCGAGCGCTTATGCGGGAAATCGAACTCTTTGACTGTGTGGTAGCCGGCTGTCGGCAGGTGACGGAACAGTCGCTGGTTATCCGCGCGCGGTTCGGCGACCACGCGCGTGGTGCGCGGTTCATCCAGATACAGATAATGCGTCAGGCCGCGTAGCCAACTGCGGATGTATTGCGCGCCGCGGCAGTCTTCTTCACCGACCAGCATGTGCAGCCCGCGGTCGAACGGCTGCCAACGGTAGTGGCGGCCGATGCGATCTTCCGGAGCCCAATAGACTTCGAAATAGCCGAACGGGCGATCGTCAAAGCACCCCAGCAACGGATAGCAGTAGCTGGAGTCCAACTGACGCTGCAGGTAGGCGGCCTGGGTTTCGAGCGGGCCACTCATTTCCCAGAAGGCATCCACGCGCGGTGAATTCATCCAGCGGGTGAACTGCTCGGCGTCGTGTGCCACTTCCGGCAGGCGGAAGCTCAGGGTTCGCTTGAGCTGCGGATCGTAACGACGATACACCTCGCCGCTGGGGCGAGCGGGTCGCTGTGGGAACCACAGGCTACGCTCGGCGTCATACTGCATTTTCCCGGACGCGGAGTGGCGTTCGGCACCGAGCCACAGCGGTAACTGATAAAAGGTTTCGCGCGCCAGATAGTCACTGCTGGCTAACGCGAACAGCGCCTGTGCCTGCGGTTCTTCGCACCATTGCGCATAGGGCAAGGTGACACCGCTGAGCTGCGGTGCCGCCACCAGCAACTGGTCCAGCGCCTGCACCAGCCAGTCCTGCGGCAGTGGCCCCGGATAGTGCAACACCGCGCTACCGTCCAGGCCCAGACTGAGTTGCAGCGCCTTTCCCATCTGCTCGCAGCAAAAACCGTTGCCGGCATGCGTCAGTTTGGCTTGCGGCATCATTGAGCGGCTCCCTGGCGCAGCGGGTTGACGAAGTCGAAATAAATCACCGCCGGATCGACGATGGTGTTTTCGTTGTGGTCATGCAGATAACAGAAGAAGTTGCCTTTGCAGTTCCAGTGGCTGCTGTCGAGGACGTAGTCCAGACACAGGGTGTTTTTGGCGTTGGCACGCAGACCACTCAGCGCATCGCGCACCCGGGCCATCAGCTGTTCTTCAGTGTCGAAGCCGGCCGCGGCTAACGCCGCAGTGACCGCCAGGCTGGAGTTCACCAGCAGGTAGTAAGGGAAGTAACGCAGTAACTGCTGTTCGCTGAAGCGGTTTTCCGCCTCGGCCTCGCCAATTTCTTCTAACCACGGCCCGGCATCGCGGGTAAAGCCGCTGCCCTGACAGTCGCGATACAGCATGCCGATCGGCAGATCCTGCTGCATTTCCACCAGAATATTTTGTTGGTGGGCCAGCAGCACCAGCCCGTAATCGGCTTCGGTGCTGAACAGCGGCAGTAAGACGTGTTGGCAGTAAGCATCCAGCCAGGTATGAGCGGCCTGTTGCACCGGCAGATTCAGTCGGGCGGCTAAACGACGCACCGCCGCCGCCAGCAGGCTGTCGCCGCCGTCCGGTGCGGCCTGGGTCAGGGTCACCAGCACATTGGTCTGGCTTTCCGGCTGCTCAAACAGCAGGTTATCGCGCAGTGCCATCAGGCTTTCTTCCTGAATCGTCCCGTCCGCAGAACGCAGCCCGGCCCAGCCGTCTTCCTGCATCACGCGGAAGGTGGGATAACGTGCCTGCAGTTGCTGCCAACGTGGCGTTTGCGCCAAACGAGCCAAACGGATGCCGCGCTTCACTTCTTTTACCGACAGGGTACGCACCGAGTTGGTCAGGCGCACGCTGAGGGAGAATTTAATCATGTCGCGATTGCTGGCGCTGTACAGCGAGCGGGAAGAGCTGGTTGGCAGCCAGCGCTCGCCGGCTTCGCCCAGATCGCTGAGCAATCCCTGGGTCACCAGTTCCTGGCACCAGGTCTGCGTCAGCAAATGGTCGGCCTGCCACGGATGCATCGGCAACAGCCAGACGTCATCGGTAAAATGCGCCAGCAGTTGCGGTGCGCTTTCGGCGGCAAAACGCTGCAGGCGCTGCTGCAACGTCAGGTTCAGGCTGTCGCCGCACAGGTGATTTTTATCGACGGCAAACCAGCGCAGCGGGAAACGGGCGCCAAAATCTGGCAGGTAACGGCGCGCCTGCTGTTCGTCGAAAGGTTCATGGGATTTAGGCGCCGGGTGGAAGGCGTGGCCTACCAACAGCCCCTGTTCCGCCTGAGCGAAGTTGAGCGGCTTGTCGCGCAGCGTCGGCCAGTCCAGGCGAACCGCGATCGCCTGTTGGGTATTGTCATGACTCTCCAGTACGCGCTGGCGGAAACGGGTAACGACCTCATCCGGCAGTTCCCCCTTCACCGACGGTTTTTCCAGCAACAGGGTCACCAGTTGCTCCACGCTCAGCGCAACACCAGCGCCGTCGTCTTGCTGATGCAAGCGGGCAGGGAACAGATACTGGTGATGTTGGGTGGGGGAGGTGTGACGTAAAGTGATGCGGATAGCCTGAGAAGGCGAAAGTGGAATATGAAGCTGCGGATACTGTTGGTTGTTGGCCGCCGGAACGATTTGCCAGTCCCGGGTTTCACGCATCAACGCGTTGAGAAAACATTGCGCAGCCACGTCGGTCGTCGCGGTTTCAAACTGGATTGTCATGATCCCATTTCACTATTGAATCAATTGAGAATGATTCTTATATCAATAATATTTATTGTTATCAATCGTCGTATGATACAATTTTTCAATGAATTGAACATAACCTTATAATTTTATTAACGGTAAATTTACGTTTGATGCATATTTCATCTCCCCCTAAATCACCGCCAATAGCGAATACGTCTCCTTCCAACTGGCCGCTGGCGTTGTGCGCCGGGCTGCTGGGTATCGGGCAAAACGGCCTGCTGGTGGCGTTGCCGGTGCTGGTCAGCATGACCCAGCTGTCGCTTTCAGTCTGGGCCGGGCTATTGACGCTCGGCTCGATGCTGTTTTTGGTGGGGTCACCCTGGTGGGGCAGGCAGTCTGAAATTCGCGGCTGCAAGTTCGTAGTAACCATGGCGTTAGCAGGGTATTTGTTCAGTTTTGCTTTACTGGCACTGGCGGTTTGGGGGTTGGCGGCTGGCTGGCTTTCATCGACGCTGGGGTTGGGCGGCCTGATTGCGGCACGCATTATCTACGGGCTGACGGTGTCCGGCATGGTGCCAGCGAGCCAGACCTGGGCGCTACAGCGTGCCGGCTATGAACAGCGTATGTCGGCGCTGGCGACCATCAGTTCCGGGCTGAGCTGCGGGCGACTGTTGGGGCCGCTGTGCGCCGCGCTGGCGTTGTCGATTCATCCGATGGCGCCGCTGTGGTTGATGGCGCTTGCGCCATTGATCGCCCTATTGGTAGTGTGCCGCCAGCATAACGATCCACCGCTGCCGCCGGTTGCCCATCAGCAAAACCGACTTCGCCTCAATATGGTGCCTTACCTGCTGTGCGCACTGTTGCTGGCCGCGTCGGTCAGCTTGATGCAATTGGGATTGGCACCGCATTTGACCGGTTTATTCAGTCATTCCGCCACCACCGTCAGTCATCACGTTGCGGTGTTGCTGAGCGTGGCGGCGGCCTGTACGCTGTTGGCTCAGTTTCTGGTGGTGCGCCCGCAGCGTTTTAGCGCGTCGCAGCTGCTGCTGATTGCCGCCGTGCTGATGATAGTGGGACTGGGCCTGATGTGCGCTCAGCCTTTGGCGCTATTCTATGTTGGTTGCGCACTGGCCTCTTTTGGCGCAGCCATGGCGACGCCGGGTTATCAACTGATGTTGAACGAGAAATTGTCTACCGGCAAAGGGTCGGGGGCCATTGCTACCAGCCATACGCTGGGTTACGGCCTGAGCGCATTGATGGTGCCGGTGGTGGCCAAATTTTATGGTGAGTCGCAGCTGATTGCGGCGGCTTTGACGATGGCGGTTCTGCTGGGGGGCATCAGCGGCTGGCTGTGGCGCCAGCACCGCATCAGTGCAAATTCTGCGGGAGAGTAACAAGTATGTCCGGCGCATCAAGCTACAGAATTTTTGATATCACACTGAAAATAAAAGAAAACGTATCACCTTCCTTGCTGCGTTGCGTTTTCGAGGGGCCGGATGTCCATCGCATGAAGCTGGAGGCGCCGGATCAGCGCATCAAACTGTTGTTCCCGGCCGAAGAGGGGCAGATCCTGCGTCTGGAAAACAGCGACGACTGGTATCGCGACTATATGGCGATACCGAAAGATCAACGCCCGGTGATGCGCACCTATACGCTGCGGGCGCTGCGTGCCGAACAGAATCAAATGGACGTCGAGTTTGTGCTGCATGGCGTGAACGGCCCGGCCTCGGCGTGGGCGACCCATGCCAAACCGGGGGATGTTATTCAAACCGTAGCCCCCAATGCCGATTTTGACGGTGACAGCGGCGGTTACGAATGGGTTCCCCCGAGCGAGCTGCAGCAGGCGCTGTTGATCGCCGACGAGACGGCGGTACCGGCGGCGGTAGGCATTCTGGAACAGCTGGCGCAGCGGGCCAATCCGCCGCGGGTACAGGCTTTCTTCGAGGTTCCTGTGGCGGGCGACTGCCTGAACATGGAGCGCTTCCCATTCGCCGAGGTCTATTGGCTGCCGCGTGACGTCGGGCATCAGCAGATGCACGGTACGCTGCTGGTGGAGTCGGTGCGCCAACGGGTAAATATTCCCGAATCGGCGCGGACGCAAGCGCAGTCGCTGGCGGAAAACAGTTTGGGCGGCGATCTGCTGTGGGAACGAGCCGAAGGGGCGAAAAGCTTCTACGCCTGGGTTGCGGCAGAGTCTTCCGCGGTGAAGGCGCTACGCCGTTATCTGATTGGCGAACGCGATCTCGATCGCTCCACCGTTAACTTTATGGCGTACTGGTGTTGAGGGACCCGGTCAGTAACCGGCTTCACTTTGATAGCGCACTGCCAGCAGTACAGCGGTGCTGCCATCAAAATGATACAGGGCAATATAGCCGCTGTTGCCGAAATCGTTCGGCCATTCCCTAAATTCAATTTCCATATCTTCAATGGGCCGACCGGCCTGAGGATGATGGGCCAGGATATTGATGCTGCTACGAATGGATGCCACGGCCTTTTGCGCAGCGCTTCGCGCTTTTCTTCTCGCTCGACGTATTCACGGATAGCCTCGCGCATAATCCAGTGCGCACTTCGCTGACGCGTGGCCGCGATTTGTTGCACCCGTTGCTTGAGCTCATCATCAATTTTTATCGATGTAGCCGTAGTCATAAGTAGCCTCAGTTAGCTAAAGGTAATACCTCTGACGACTATAAGGCTCAACATGCCAGACTATCCATTTTTTGTGCGCCGGGTTTGCCTTAAGCCATCAAGCTCACGTGCGCGGCGACGATGCGCCAACCGCAGGGCAATTTGACCCAGGTTTGCATCTGGCGGCCAACGCTTTCGCTGCCGGGGCGGCGGAATTCGGTACTGGCGACGGCCATATCGTCACCGTAGGTGGTGATAACGGTGTTCTCCAATAGGCGATCCAACCCTTTGGAAGGACGCTGTTGGCGGAAGTCACGGATCTGATCGATGCCGTACAAATTCTCCGTCGCGCCGTAACGGACGGTACGACCATCGTGCCAAAACAACTCATCCAGCACCTCAATATCATTGCCGATCAGCGCCTGTTCGTAACGGTAAAAGGCGGCGTTCACCTCTGCCAGCACCGCCGGACGATCGATATACTCACTTTTCATCATTTAGTCCTGTTTTCCCGGTAAAACACATCTTGCCACGCCACGTTGTTCCAGCGCATAGGCGGCACGCAGTGCCAGATCCTCTCGCCAGGGGGGGGCAATCAGCTGCAGGCCTATCGGCAGGCCAGAGTCGGTTTTCAGCGGCACCGTCACTACCGGCAGGCCGAGGAAAGAGACCGGCTGCGTCAGCATGCCCATACTGGCGCGGATCGGCAGATCCGTGCCGTTGATATGCATGGTTTCCTGGCCGATCGGCGTGGCGCTGCAGGGCGTTGCGGGGGCGATGAGGATGTCCCAGCGTTCGAACAGCGGCAGCACCTGTTGCTGAAAATGGGTACGAAAGCGCTGCGCCTGCACATACCAGGCGGAGGGCAGCATGGCACCGGCCAGCAGGCGTTCACGCGACAGCGGCTCAAAGCGGTTTGGCTGGCTGCGCAACAGCGGCAGATACTGATTGCCCCCCTCGGCGGCGCTGATGATGAACGCTGCCGACCGGGCCAATTCGGCCTGCGGAAATTCAACTTCAGCCACGGCCTCCAGTGCCTGCGCAGCCTGTCTTACAGCGGTTTTAGCATCATCGTTGCACCATTGCTGAAAATACCCGCCCAGCACCGCGCAGCGCAGGCCTTGTTGGCCACGGGGCAACAGCGATTCGGTTTGCGTGACCGGTTTATCCGCCTGAAAACGGTCTTCAATATCCGTGCCCTGCATCACGTCATACACCGTTGCCAGATCTCGCACCCGGCGGGCAAAGGGGCCGAGATGATCCAGACTGGCGACGAATGGCTGACTACCGCTGCGCGACAGACGGCCAAAGGTTGGCTTCAGCCCAAAGATGCCGCACAGTGACGCGGGTACGCGTATTGACCCATTGGTGTCGCTGCCGAGGGAAAATGTCACCAGCCCGGCGGCGACCGCCGCTGCCGAACCGCCTGAGGAGCCACCGGCAATACGCGTGGTGTCATGCGGGTTACGCGTCGCGCCGTAGTGGCTGTTTTCGGTGGTAAAACCGTACGCATAGGCGTCCATATTCAGCATGCCGGACAGCAAGGCACCTTGGCCGGCCAGTTTGCCGATCGCCCAGGCGTCCTGTTTGGCCGGCGGGTTATCGCTGAACAGACTGGCCCCCGCCAGGGTGGTTTCGCCGGTGACGTCGAACAGGTTTTTTACCGCGTAAGGGATCGCCGCCAGGCTCGGCAATGGAAGACCTTTGGCACGTGCGCGATCGAGGTGATCGGCTTCGCTCAACATGCGTTCGCGCGTGATGTGGGTATAGGCGTTCAGCGCCGGATCCCGTGCGTCAATATTCTCTAACGTCTGTTGGGCAATCTCACGTGCAGAAATCGCACCTTGCTTCAGGGCCGCGCGGATCTCGGCGATCGATAGGGCACTTAACGAATTCATGCGCGATACACTCCTGCGATCTCCAGGCGTGGATCGAGCGGAAAGGCCATCAAGGGTTCCGCCAGTGCAGCAATGCGATTGAACTGGGTCAGCAGTTCCTGACGGCGCGCGTCATCCATTTCCAGCGCCAGTATCGCTTCCATTTGGCTGATATAGGCCGCCCAGTCGACGACAGGTTGGTTTTTCATTTTACTTCTCCCCAATATAAATGGCGGCTAGAAGCCGGCGGCACTGCCGTTGCTGCGGGGATCGAAAGCCCCTTCAAGCATGCCGTTAGTATGGCGAACAATAGCGCCGGCATGGCCGACCGCTTCGCTAAAGTCCGGTAACAACTCCACGTCGTGGCCCCGTTGGCGCAGGTAGTCGACGGTTTCCGCGCTAAAGCGACCTTCTAGCTTCAGTGAGTCAGAGCTTTCACCCCAGGTGCGGCCCAGCAGCCAGCGCGGCGCGCTGATCGCCTGCTGCAGCGGCAGGCCCTGCACCACATGGCGAACAAACACCGCCGCCTGGGTTTGCGGCTGGCCGTCGCCGCCCATGGAGCCATACACCAAGGTGCGTCCGTCATACAGGCGAGCTGCCGCGGGGTTCAGAGTGTGGAAAGGCTGTTTGCCTGGCGCCAGTGCCAGCAGATGGGCGGCATCCAGGCTGAAGGACGCTCCGCGGTTTTGCCACAGCACGCCACTTTGCGGCAATACCACGCCGCTGCCGAATTCGTGGTAAATGCTTTGGATAAAGGACACCGCCAGACCGCTGCTGTCCATCACGCCCATCCACACGGTATCGCCCGGCCCCTTGCCTTTGCCCCAGGCCGCGGCATGCTCAGGATCGATATGCTTGGCCAGCGTATCCAGGCGTTCTGTCGTCAGGAGTGCCTGCGGATCCTGCGTCATTTGGCGTGGATCGGTGATGAATTGGTCACGCAGACCGAAAGCCAGCTTGGTGGCCTCGACGATGCCATGCACCACTGCGCCTTCGCTTTTGCTGGCCAGGGGTAGGCGATCGGTCAAACCGAGGATCGCCAGCGACACCAGGCCCTGAGTCGGTGGGGTGAGGTTGAAGACTTCACCTTTCTGATGCTCAAGTCGCAAAGGTGTGCGCCGACGCGGCCGATAATCCGCCAGATCTTGGGCGGTGAGCGGCATGCCCAGCCGGGCCATATCGGCCGCCATGCTTTGCGCCAGTCGGCCGCGATAGAAGCTGTCCAACCCCTCTTCGGCCAGGGCAATCAGGGTATCCGCTAACCGTGGCTGGCAGAAACGCTGTCCGGCAAGGGGGATTTCCCCCTGCGGTAAATAAGTGCGGGCAAAATGTTCCACATCCGCCAGTTCATGATATTTGCTGCGTGTGGCGGCCTCCTGTGAGGCGGTAACCGGAATGCCGTCCGCCGCATAGCGAATGGCATCGGCCAGCAGACGCGGTAGCGGCAGCTGCTCGCCGCCCAGCTCGCCGGAATAGTCTAGCGCTTCACGCCAGCCGCCAACGGTGCCGGCAACGGTCAGCGCCGCCCTGGGTCCGCGATGCGGGATGTGGCTTTCACCGGCGTAAAAATCCAGCGTGGCTAAGGAACCGGCAGCGCCGCTGGCGTCGATCGCCACCGGATCGCCCTGTGGCGGCACAATCAGCCAAAAACCGTCACCGCCCAGGCCATTCATGTGCGGATAAACCACGGCGATAGTCGCGGCGGCGGCGACCATGGCTTCGATGGCGTTACCCCCTTCACGCAGAATCGCCAGCGCGCTTTCGCTGGCGAGGTGGTGAGGCGTGACGGCCATGCCCAATGGCGCGGTATTACTGTTAATCATTTCTTGGCCCTTGTTTGAGGTCAGCTTCTGTCTCAAAGACAAGCAAGAGGCGTTCCATGTTTTCTTCGGCGGTAATAAACGCTTGCCAGCGGGTAGATTGGCCGTGCTATGTTCCGCTGAAACAAAGGTTACAAGCAGGAGCAGCAATGAAGCAGATCGATGAACGCCTGCGCGGGGAATATTCGCAGCTTACGCCGCAGGAACAGCGGGTAGCCGATTTTATTTTCGATCACTTTGACGACCTGATCAGCTACAACAGCGCCGAGCTGGCGCGCCTGAGCGGCGTATCCAAAGCTACCGTCAGCCGCCTGTTCAAACGCTTGGGCTACCCAAGCTACCGTGCAATGCGTGATGAATTGCGCACCCTGCGCCAGAGCGGTATGCCGCTGACCGATAATCGTGACGCGGTGCAGGGCAACACCCTGTTGGCGCGGCACTACAAGCAGGAAATGGCCAACCTTACTCAGTGGGTGAACCATATTGACGCCGGCCAGTTCAATGCGGTGATCGCCGCCCTGGTGCAGGCTCGGCGTGTGGTACTGATGGGGTTTCGCAACAGTTATCCGATTGCCATGCACCTGCGCCAGCAACTGATGCAGGTACGTGAGCAGGTGTTATTGATGCCGCAGCCCGGGCAAACGCTGGCGGAAGAGCTGGTCGATTTGGACCACGGGGACGTGGCCGTAGTTGTGGCTTTTCGCCGCCGGCCGCGTCAGTTGCGGGCCTTGCTGACGCAGTTGCAGATTCAGCAGGTTCCGACGCTGCTGGTGTGCGAACCGCAGGCGCAGTCGCTGATCCCACTGGCGAACTGGCACCTGGCGGCGCCGCTGGATAGCGTTTCCGCCTTTGACAGCTATTCCGTCGCCATGAGCCTGGCCAATCTGCTCAGCAATGCCTTGCTGCATGAGACGCTGACGCAAGGACGCCAACGGATCCATCAGATCGCCGATCTGTATGGCGATCTGGATGAGTTGGAACAGCGCTAATTTCCGCGCCATTTTGGTGCCTTCGCACTTTGATGGTGCGCATTTTTCTCCGTGATATCCCTTCCTCCTGCCACAGTCATGGCAGGGGAGTTTCCTCTTAGCCCCCTAACTCAAAGACAGCAAAGGTTAAGCTGGTTGCCGCTTCCGATTGGCACATTAGTTGCAAAGTGATAATCAAAGAATCTTTTGTTTCATCATTTCACCATCGGGGATAGTCTATGAACTTCAAGAAAATCGGGATAGCGGCGTTAGGGGCGGTGCTGTTGATGGCGCAGGCCACGTCGGTGATGGCGGATCAACTACAAGAAATCCAGCAGCGCGGCGTGTTGCGGGTAGCGGTACCGCAAGACTTCCCGCCGTTTGGCTCGGTAGGCACCGATCTGCAGCCGCAGGGTTATGACATCGATATGGCGCAGTATCTGGCCGACAAGATGAAACTTAAGTTGCAGCTGGTACCGGTCACCAGTGCCAACCGCGTCCCTTATCTACAGACTAACAAAGTGGATTTGGTGATTTCCAGCCTGGGCAAAAACCCTGAACGCGAAAAGGCTATCGCTTTCAGCCGTGCCTATGCGCCGTTCTTCCTGGGGGTGTTTGGCCCTAAAGACACCGCGTTGAGCGATGCCGCTCAATTGGAAGGCAAGACCGTTGGCGTGACGCGCGGGGCGGTAGAAGACATGGTGTTGAGCGACACTGCGCCGAAGGGCGCGCAGATCAAACGCTACGAAGACAACAACACCACGCTGTCGGCCTACCTGTCCGGTCAGGTGCAATACATTGCTACCGGCAATCTGGTGGTGAGCGCTCTGGCGCGACAGAACCCGACCAAAGCGCCGGTGGCCAAGTTTATGTTGAAGGATTCGCCATGCTTCGTCGGCCTGCGTCTGGGCGAACCGGCGCTGAAAGCCAAAGTGGATGAATTGATTGAACAAGCGCTGAAAGACAACACCCTGAATGGGCTGTCGGAAAAATGGCTGAAAGCGCCGCTGCCCGCCCATCTTGGCGCGTAATGGGAGCACCCGATGACCTATCAGCTAAATTTTCCCGCGCTGTGGCCCTATCTGCCGGAGCTGTTGGCCGGTTTGCTAACCACGATTGAGTTGACGGCACTGGCCACCCTGATGGGCGTTGCGCTGGGGATTTTCGGGGCGGCGATCCGCAGCGGCAAAGCCAACCTGTTTAGCCGTGCCTGGGGGATTTACGTCGAGGTGGTGCGCAACACGCCGTTCGTGGTGCAGCTGTTCTTCATCGTCTTTGGTCTGCCGAGCCTGGGGTGGAAGCTGACCGCCGGGCAGGCGGCTCTGTTGGCGATGGTGATTAATCTGGGCGCCTACAGCACCGAAATTATACGCGCAGGCATTCAGGTGACGCCGAAAGGGCAGTGGGAGGCCGGGCGGGTGCTGGGCTTTAGCCGCAGCCAGACATTTTTGCGCATCGTGTTACCGCCTTCGCTGCAGCGCATTTACCCGGCGTTGGTCAGCCAGTGCATTATCGTCATGCTGGGCTCGTCGGTGGTGTCGCAGGTGTCGTTCGAAGAATTGACCTTTGCCGCCAACCTGATCCAGTCGCGCACCTTCCTCAGTTTTGAGGTGTATTTAGTGACGGCGTTGTTCTACCTGCTGCTATCGATACTGATGCGCCAACTGTTGCTGGCCGCCGGCCGCCGCTTTTTAGGGAGCCAGAACTGATGCTGACTTTTACCGACTGGGACATTGTGCGCAACCTGCTGCTGGCCGCGCGCTGGACGCTGTTGCTGTCGCTGACGGCGTTCTTTGGCGGCACACTGGTGACGCTGCCGCTGTTATTGCTGCGCCTGAGCAAGCGCCGGTGGGCGCTGCGTTTTGTCCGCTGTTATTCAGAGCTGTTTCAAGGCACGCCACTGCTGATGCAGCTGTTCCTGGCCTTCTTTGGGCTGGCGCTGTTCGGCATTGATGTTAGCCCCTGGGCCGCTGCGGCACTGGCACTGACGCTGTTTACCAGCGCTTTTCTGGTGGATATCTGGTCCGGCAGCATCGCCGCGTTGCCCAAAGGCCAATGGGAAGCGTCGCGCTGTCTTGGGCTGAGCTTCGGCCAGACCCTGGTGCGGGTAGTGGTGCCACAGGCGGTTCGCATTGCCATTGCGCCGACCGTCGGTTTTTCAGTTCAGGTGATCAAGGGCACCGCGTTGGCGTCGATCATTGGTTTTGTCGAACTGACCAAGGCAGGCACCATGTTAAACAACGTCACTTATCAACCCTTTAAAGTGTTCGGCCTGGTCGCGCTGGGCTATTTCCTGATGTGTTACCCGCTGTCGCGCTACAGCCATTATCTGGAGAGGAAGTTCCATGCCGCTCATCACAATTAATCAGGTTCAAAAATATTACGGCCAGAACCACGTGCTGAAGGGCGTGGATCTGGATATCGATATGGGCCAGGTGATTTCGATTATCGGCCGTAGCGGGTCGGGCAAGAGCACCCTGTTACGCTGTATCAACGGGCTCGAGGGGTACCAGGAAGGCAGCATCAAACTGGGTGGCATGACCATCACCGACCGTGATTCGCAGGCGCGTGAGATCAGTCGCTCCATTGGCATGGTGTTCCAGAACTTCAATCTATTTCCCCATATGACCGCGTTGGAAAACGTGATGTTGGCACCGCGTCGGGTGCTGAAGAAAAGCCCGGCGGAATGCCGCGAGCTGGCGGAAGAGATGCTGAACAAGGTTGGTCTGGGTGAGCGGATGCATTATTCCCCGGCTAACCTTTCCGGAGGGCAGCAGCAGCGGGTGGCGATTGCCCGGGCGCTGGCGATGAACCCGAAGGTGTTGCTGTGCGACGAAATTACCTCGGCGCTGGATCCTGAGCTGGTGGGCGAGGTGCTGAAAGTCCTGGAGCAGTTGGCCAAAGAGGGTATGACGCTGATTCTGGTGACCCATGAAATGAACTTTGCCCGTGAGGTCGGTGACCGGGTGGTGTTTATGCACCAGGGCAAAGCGTGGGAGCAAGGCGACAGCCGCACGCTGTTCGCCAATCCGCAAACGCAGGAATTGAAACAGTTTATTGCTTCAGTTCGCGGCCTGTCCGAGGCGTGATATGCCATGAGGCGCGTGCTGAGTTCTGAGTTTACTGAGTTATTAAGCTGGTAAGGAATTAACATGTTGGATATTACCCAGTTCGATCAGATTAACCCACCTGCCCGTCTGCTGATGGGGCCAGGGCCGATCAACGCCGATCCGCGCGTGCTGCGTGCCATGTCTAGCCAGTTGATTGGGCAGTATGATCCGGCAATGACCGGCTACATGAATCAGGTTATGGAGCTGTATCGCGCGCTGTTTCGTACCGAAAACCGCTGGACGATGCTGATCGACGGCACCTCCCGTTCGGGCATCGAAGCGATGCTGGTCTCCTCCATCCGCCCCGGCGACAAAGTGCTGGTGCCGGTGTTTGGCCGTTTTGGCCATTTGCTGTGTGAAATTGCCCGCCGCTGTCGTGCCGAAGTGCACACCCTCGAGGCGCCGTGGGGGGAAGTGTTCAGTGCCGATCAGATTGAAGATGCGATCAAGAAGGTGCGTCCACGTCTGCTGTTGACGGTGCAGGGAGACACTTCGACCACCATGCTGCAGCCGCTGGATCAACTGGGGGATATCTGCCGCCGCCACGGCGTATTGTTTTATACCGACGCGACTGCATCCTTCGCCGGTAACCCGCTGGAAACCGATGCCTGGGGGCTGGATGCGGTATCCGCAGGCCTGCAGAAATGTCTGGGTGGTCCGTCCGGCAGTTCGCCGGTCACCCTAAGCCCGCAGTTCGAAGAGATCGTCCGCCGTCGCAAGTGCGTGGAGCAGGGGATCCGCACTGCCGACCATGCCGACGGCGACGATGAGATGATCTACTCCAACTATTTTGATCTCGGCATGATCATGGATTACTGGGGCCCCGAGCGTCTGAATCACCACACCGAAGCCACCAGCATGTTGTTCGCCGCGCGCGAATGTGCCCGGGTGATCCTGGAAGAGGGACTGGATAACACCATCGCTCGCCACAGGCTGCACGGCGCGGCGATGCTGGCCGGCATTCAGGGCATGGGGCTTGAGGTGTTCGGCGATCTCGATAACCGCATGAACAACGTGTTGGGGGTGGTGATCCCGCCGCAGGTGCATGGCGAGCAGGTGAGGCAGATGATGCTCAATGATTTTGCCATCGAGATTGGCACTTCGTTTGGCCCGCTGCAGGGCAAGATTTGGCGTATCGGCACCATGGGCTATAACGCGCGTAAAGACTGTGTGCTGCAAACCTTGACTGCGCTGGAAGCGGTGCTGAACCGTCTGGGTTTCGCCAGCAAGCAGGGGGAAGCGCTGCAGGCAGCGTGGAACACCTACGACGACGGGAGCCGGTGATGGCGTTGCGGTTAACCGTCCAGGAGGCGGAACAGGCGGCCGCACGGGTGATGGCGCGTTGCGACGCGCTGGCGGCGATCAGCGCTACGCCAGACCAACTGACGCGGGTTTATCTGTCGCCGGAGCATCGGCGCGCCAACCTGTTGGTAGGCGACTGGATGCGCAGTATCGGTATGCGGGTCTGGCAGGACGCCGTTGGCAATGTTTGTGGCCGCTACGAAGGTCAAACGCCAGGTGCGCCCGCGCTGTTACTCGGTTCGCATTTGGATACGGTGCGCAATGCCGGCCGTTATGACGGCATGCTCGGCGTATTGACCGCCTTGGAGGTGGTGGCGCATTTGCATCAGCAGCAGCGGCGTCTGCCGGTGGCGGTTGAAGTGATTGGCTTTGCCGATGAAGAAGGGACGCGATTTAGCGTCGCCCTGCTGGGCAGCCGGGGCATTACCGGCCAGTGGCCAGCCGAGTGGTTGGCGCGGACTGATGCCGAGGGCATCAGCGTGGCGCAGGCGTTGCGCGAGTTTGGCCTGGATCCGGCGGCGGTGGTTGAGGCGCGGCGAGCACCAGGTGATATCTGCGCTTATCTGGAATTGCACATTGAACAAGGGCCTTGTCTGGAGGCCGCCGATCTGGCCCTGGGCGTGGTGACGGCGATTAACGGCGCGCGTCGACTCCATTGCACCTTTAGCGGCGAGGCAGGCCATGCAGGCACGGTGCCGATGGGGCAACGCAAAGACGCCTTGGCGGCCGCGGCGGAGTGGATGGTGGCGGTTGAAGCAATAACCCGTACCCGCGATGAACATTTGGTGGCGACTGTCGGCTGTATCGAAAGTCTTCCGGGGGCGGTTAACGTCATTCCCGGTGAGGTGAAACTGTCGCTGGACGTTCGCGGCCCGCAAGATGGCCCGCTGGCGGCATTGCTTACGCAGCTGTTGGAACGAGCGCAGGAGATCTGTGCACGTCGCGGATTAGGTTTTGCCAGCGAGGAGTTTTATCGCATAAACGCAACGGAATGTGATGCAGATTTGCAGCAACGTTGGCAGCAGAGCGTGGCGGCGGTGCAGGGGCGCAGCATGGCTTTGCCCAGTGGTGCCGGGCATGACGCGATTGCCGTGGCGGCTTGCTGGCCGGTGGGCATGCTGTTTGTCCGTTGCGATCGCGGCATCAGCCATCATCCGGCCGAAGCCGTAAGCCAGACCGACGTGGCGCTGGCTATTCAGGCCTACAGCCAGACGGTGGCCAGTTGGGAGAACACCGATGAACCTGCAGCAGTTTAATCAATTGCCCGTGGCGGAAGCCGAGCGTTTGCTGCGGCCCTGCGTGAACATTGCGAGCTGGATAGCTTCAGTGATTGCGGCCCGGCCGTTCAGCAGCAGCGATGCCGCGTTGGCGGTGGCCTGGCAGGCGGCGCAGCGTTGGCGGCATGAAGAGGTCAGCCAGGCATTGGCGCAGCACCCGCGCATTGGCGAACGTGCCGCAGGCCAGGGGAAAGAGGCGCAGTTCTCCAAGCGTGAACAGTCGGCGGTCAATGACCGGGATCCGGAATTGGCCCAAGCGCTGCTGGTGGGCAACCGGCGTTATGAACAGCAATTTGGCCAGGTGTTTTTGATCCGTGCCGCCGGTCGAGATGGGCGAGCCATTCTGAGTGAGCTGGAACGACGCTTGAACAACGACGTGGAGCAGGAGCGGCAGGAAACCGCCGAACAGCTGCGCGAAATCGTGATGCTGCGTTTTAAGGAGTTACTGAGCGATGAGTAATATCAGCACCCATATTTTGGATACCTCCCTGGGTAAACCGGCGGCAAAGGTGCGAGTCTGGCTGGAGCGGGAACAGCAGGGGCAATGGCGGGCGATAGCCGAAGGCACCACCGATGCCGATGGCCGCGCCCGTGAGCTAACGCCGGATGAGCTGCCCGCGGGGCATTACCGCCTGCATGCCGACGTGGGCGGTTACTTTACCGCAGACAATCGTGAAACGTTATACGCCACGGCGATCATCGATTTTGTCATCAAGGATGCGGCGCAGCATTACCATTTACCGCTGCTCATCAGCCCGTATTCCTATTCAACCTACCGGGGCAGCTAAACGCCCTTAGCGGTTAACCCGCATTGACGAGGTATCTATGGCTCTGTCTCAGGATAAGGGCGCGGCTTCGTGCTGCCCGGAAGATGAAAAATTGCCGCTGGCAAAAACCTTCGCCTACGGCCTGCAGCATATTCTGACCATGTATGGCGGCATCATAGCGCCGCCATTGATCATAGGTTCTGCCGCAGGGTTAGACGCCGCGCAAATTGGCCTGCTGGTGACGGCAGCGCTGTTTGTCAGCGGTTTGGCGACGTTATTGCAAACGCTTGGTGCGCCGGGTTTCGGCTCTCGTTTGCCGTTGGTGCAGGGCGTTTCCTTTGCGGGAGTCGCGACCATGGTGACCATAGTCACTGGCGACGGCGGGTTGCCTGCGGTGTTTGGTGCGGTGATCGCGGCGTCGTTGATTGGGTTACTGATCGCGCCGTTTTTCTCGCAGATTATTCGCTATTTCCCGCCGGTGGTGACCGGCACCGTGGTGACGGTGATTGGGCTGTCGCTGATGCCGGTGGCGGTACGCTGGGCGATGGGGGGCAACGCCAAGGCCGCAGATTGGGGATCAACCGGAAATATTGGCCTGGCGGCTTTCACACTTGCGGTTATTTTGTTGCTGAACAAGGTGGGTTCCCCGGCGTTAAAACGGTTATCGGTGCTGCTGGCGATGGCTGTCGGCTGTGTGGCGGCCGCGTGGGTGGGTAAGCTGAGCTTCGCTGCCGTAGGCCACGGGCCTTGGCTGGCATTCCCCGCGCCTTTTGCCTACGGTTGGCCAACCTTCGAACTGAGCGCAGTGCTATCCATGCTGTTGATCGTACTGGTATTACTCACGGAAACCACCGCCGGGCTGATGGCCGTCGGTGAAATTGTCGGTTCGCCGGTGAATGCGCGCCGTATCGCCAACGGGTTGCGTGCCGATATGTTGTCCAGCGCCCTGTCGCCGGTATTCAACTCGTTTCCGCAAAGCTCGTTTGCCCAGAATATCGGGCTGGTGGCGATCACCGGCGTGAAGAGCCGCTTTGTGGTCAGCGCCGGCGGGACGATTCTGGTGCTGCTGGGGCTGTTGCCGGTCCTGGGGCGACTGGTGGCCTGCATTCCGCTGCCGGTCTTGGGCGGCGCGGGTGTGGTGCTGTTCGGCTCGGTGGCCGCCAGCGGCATCCGCACTCTGGCCAAGGTTGAGTATAAGGACAACATGAATCTGGTGGTGGTAGCAACGGCGATTGCCTTCGGCATGATCCCTATCGTGATGCCGACCTTTTACGATCAGTTTCCGAACTGGGTGCGTACTTTGCTGCATTCAGGCATCAGTGCCTCGTGCCTGGTGGCGCTGTTGCTGAACCTGTTGTTTAACCGCATTGGGGGACAGAAGAAAAAGCGGCGGAAGAAGAGCTTTCCTGAAGCAACGGGCGCGGTGTACCTGTACCGCGCCCGAAATGCTTAATCGTGGCGCAGGAAACTGTCGGCATCCCGCCAGGCCGGGAAGGCACTGCGATAGCTTTGCAGGGTTTCCAGCGACAGTTCCGCGTCAAGCCTTGCGGCAATGCCGGGTTCCGCCTGCGCCAGCGTTTCGCCCTGCGGGCTAAGGATCAGGCTGTCACCGCTGTAGTTCAGACCGTTGCCGTCTTCGCCGACGCGGTTGCAGCCGGCCACGTAGACCTGATTCTCAATGGCCCGTGCCGCCAGCAACGTTTGCCAGTGTTTGCTGCGCGGTGCCGGCCAATTGGCGACGTAAAGCGCCAGATCGTAATCCTGCTGGTAGCGAGACCAGACCGGAAAACGCAGGTCGTAACAGATTTGCGGCAGGATGCGCCAGCCGCGCCATTCGAAGATTTCACGCCGTTTGCCTGCCTGATAGTGCAGGTGTTCACCCGCCATGCGGAACAGGTGGCGCTTATCGTAGGCATGCACCCGGCCGTTGGGCTCCACCAACAGGAAACGGTTAACCGCGCCCTCGGCGGTTTTCAGCGCCACGCTGCCGCCAACCAGCGCGTTGTTTTTGTTCGCCCAGCCGTGCAGCCAGTCAATCACCTGCTGTTCCGGCAGTGCACTTTCCCCGGCATCCATGGCAAAACCGGTAGTAAACATCTCCGGCAATACGATCAGATCGCGGCCGCTTAAGGGGGCCAGCAAGGCGTCAAAATGTTGCAGATTGGCTTGGCCATCTCGCCACACCAGGGGTTGCTGCAACAGGGTAATTTTTAAAGTCGACATAACCGCTCCGCAGCTGCATCCAGCGTGGCATCCTGTTTAGCGAAGCACAGCCGGATCAATTTATGAGGGAAAGGATCGGCACAGAAGACCGACAGCGGGATCGCCGCCACGCCTACGTGCTCGGTTAACCAATGACAGAATGCCACGTCGTCCAGATCCGAGACCGCGCTGTAATCCGTCAGTAAGAAGTATGTCCCTTCGCAGGGTATAATTTCCAGTCGGCTACTGGACAGCGCCTGCACGAAACGGTCGCGCTTGGCGCGGTAAAACGCAGATAGCTGCTGCCAGTGTTCCGGTTCGCTGCGCAGCATATCGGCCAGAGCCAACTGTGCCGGGGTGTTAACCGAGAAGGTCAGGTACTGGTGTACCTTGCGCACTTCCGCACTCAGCGCTGCCGGGGCGACGCAATAACCCACTTTCCAGCCGGTCATGTGGAAGGTTTTGCCGAAGGATGACACCGCAATGGCGCGTTGACGCAGCTGCGGGTGGGCCAGCACGCTGGCATGTCCCCCTTTGGCGAAACAAATATGCTCATAGACTTCATCGCTGAGCACATAGATTTCACGCTCGCTAATGGCATGCCACAGCTGTTGCATATCTTCCGCCTGCCAGGCGGTGGCGGAAGGGTTGTGCGGCGTATTGAGGATCACGAGGCGGGTGCGGGGCGACAATAATTCTTCGAACTGTCTCCAATCGACGCTAAAGGCCGGCGGCTGCAGCGCAATGCGTTTCAGCGTACCGCCGGACAAGGTGACCGCCGGCGCATAGCTGTCATAGCTGGGATCGAAGCAAATCACTTCATCTCCCGGACGCACCAACGCGCTGATGGCGGCGAACAGCGCTTCGGTAGCCCCAGCCGTGACGGTAACTTCGGTGGTCGCGTCCGGCAGCCAGCCATACAGCGCCGCCGTTTTCTCGGCGATGGCTTCGCGCAGAGACGCGACGCCGGTCATCGGTGCATATTGGTTTGCGCCCTGGCTGACATGCCAGGCCAGACGCTCTTTCAGGTAGTCCGGGCCATCGAAATCGGGGAAACCCTGAGACAGGTTGATTGCCTGATGCTGCGCTGCCAGCGCGCTCATCTGGGTGAAAATGGTGGTGCCCAGAGCGGGCAGTTTGCTTTCGGGAATCAATGCTGAAGTGCTCATAGCAGGCTAATACTCCTGGCGCTTATGTTGCCGTCAATATAACACGATGTTAGTATTTGGCAATCAAGACGCTTAGATGGCTAAATGAAGAAAAAATCTAATCATTAATCAAATCATTCTAAGCTTCACCTGCTGGACGACCTTACTGACCGGGAAACGATAATGACCGAAAATCCGCAACTTACAGCGCTGTTGTCTGCCTGTCACTGGATTGGCGAAAAGGGCTGGTGCCCGGCGACCGGCGGCAACATGTCGCTGCGTCTTGATGACCGACACTGTCTGGTGAGCGAATCCGGCAAGGATAAAGGCAGCCTGAGCGAATCGGATTTCCTGCTGGTGGAAACCGCCACCAACCATGTGCCGAGTGGCCGCACACCCTCGGCGGAAACCGGCCTGCATACCTTGATTTACCGGCTGTACCCGCAGATTGGCGCGGTGTTGCATACGCATTCGGTGAATGCGACAGTGTTGTCACGCGTTGAATCCAGTGAGCGTTTGGTGTTGCAGGGCTATGAGATGCAAAAATCTCTCGCCGGGCAGAGCTCTCATCTGGATACCGTAGCGATCCCCATTTTCGACAACGATCAGGACATTCCGCACTTGGCCGCACGCGTCGCGGCCTATGCCGAAGTGACGCCATTGCAGTACGGTTTTCTGGTGCGGGGTCACGGCCTGTATTGCTGGGGCCGCCAGGTTGCGGAGGCTCGTCGTCACCTTGAAGGACTGGAATTCCTGTTCCAGTGCGAACTGCAACGCCGTTTACTGGAGGCAAAATGATCCGCGCCATCGTCACTGACATTGAAGGTACCACCAGCGATATCCGCTTTGTTCATCAGGTGCTGTTTCCCTATGCGCGTGAACGTTTGGCACCGTTTATCCGTCAGCACCAGGCAGAGGCTGAGGTGGCTGCGCCGCTGGCTGCCCTGCGACATGAGATTGACCAACCGCAGGCGGATATTGAGCAGCTTATTGCCGCGCTCTACCGTTTTATGGACGAAGATCGCAAATCCACCGCGCTGAAGGCACTGCAAGGCATCATCTGGCGCAGCGGCTACCACAACGGTGATTTCCGCGGGCATTTATACCCTGAAGTGGCCGGGCAGCTAAGCGCCTGGCAGCAGCAGGGGCTGAAGCTATACGTTTACTCTTCCGGCTCGGTGGAAGCGCAGAAACTGCTGTTCGGCAACAGTGATGCCGGCGATCTGCAGCCATTGTTCAGCGGGTATTTCGATACCCACGTCGGGGCCAAGCGTGAAACCGCCTCGTACAGCAATATTGCCAATGAAATCGGTATCGCCGCCGACGAGCTGCTGTTCCTTTCCGATATTCATCAAGAGCTGGATGCCGCGCGAGCCGCCGGTTGGCACACCTGTCAGCTGATCCGCGACGACGCCGATGCGCAGAGCCGGCACCCGCAGGTTAACCGTTTTGATCACATCGATTTAGGGGAGTTTGCCTCATGAGTGGATTGACGATTTTCAGCGATAAAGAGCCGCAGCAGCCGCTGTGGCAGAGCCGCGACGCCGAAGCTATTCAGCAGCAACTGGCACAAATCGGCGTGCGTTTTGAACGCTGGCAGGCCGATCGTGAACTGGGTGACAACCCGGAACCGGCGGCGGTGATTGCCGCTTACCAGCATGAAATTGATCGTCTGGTGGCGGAAAAAGGCTACCAGAGTTGGGATGTGATCAGCATGCGTCCGGACAACGCCCAGCGCGAAGTGCTGCGCGAGAAGTTTCTTTCCGAACACACCCATGGTGAAGATGAAGTGCGGTTTTTTGTCGAAGGCGCGGGGCTGTTCTGTCTGCATCTGAACGGCAAGATCTACCAGATCCTGTGCGAGAAGAACGATCTGATTTCCGTGCCGGCAGACACTCGCCATTGGTTTGACATGGGATCGGCGCCGAATTTCACGGCGATCCGCGTGTTCGATAACCCGGAAGGCTGGGTGGCACATTTCACCGGCGATAAAATCGCCGATGCTTATCCGCGTCTCAACTGATACTGCGCGGGCGTTAGCCTAACGCCCGCTGGAAGATCCCATCATTGACCTGCTGTGGCGTAATCACGCCGCTGTCAAACACCCAACCGCTGATAAGCTTCGCCGGCGTGACGTCAAATGCCGGGTTGTAAACCTGCGCATCGGTTGGCGCCCATTGGCATGAGCCAAAACTGCCCGACACACCGGTCACCTCAGCTGCGGCGCGCTGCTCGATAGGGATGGCGGCGCCGTTCGGACAGTGGGGGTCGTGCGTTGTATGCGGGGCGGCAACGTAGAAGGGGATGTTGTGGTAATGCGCCAGGACTGCCAGGCTGTAGGTGCCTATTTTATTGGCAACGTCACCGTTGGCGGCGATGCGATCGGCACCCACCCATACGGCGTCGACCTGGCCCTGCGCCATCAGACTGGCAGCCATGGAGTCGCAAATCAACCGATAAGGAATACCCAACTCGCCCAGCTCCCAGGCGGTCAAGCGGCCACCCTGCAGCAGCGGCCGGGTTTCATCCACCCACACCTGCTGCACTTTGCCCTGCTGATGGGCGCGTAGTAGCACGCCAATGGCAGTACCGACGCCAGCGGTCGCCAAGCCACCGGTATTGCAATGGGTCAGCAGGCGACTGCCGGGTTTGACCAGTTCGACCCCGTGGTCGGCAATGCGATCGCACAATTTGCGGTCTTCTTCCACTAGCCGCAAGGCTTCTTCAACCATCGCCGCCACCCATTGCGGTTGCGCCAGCGCCAGCTTCATGCGGTCCAGATTGTTCATCAGATTGACCGCCGTCGGCCTTGAAGCACGCAGAGTGATCAGTGCCTGCTCAAGCTGTCCACGCGGCAGCCCACGTTCTGCCAACAGGGCCAACAGCAGGCTGGCGGACAGGCCGATCAGCGGTGCGCCCCGCACCCGCAAGCTGTGAATATGATCAACCAGTTCCTCTACGCTGTCGCAGGTTCGCCACTGTTTTTCCTGCGGCAAAGCCTGCTGATCGAGGATCCAAAGTCGGTTGTCACGCAGGGTCAAACTGGTGGTGTTAAGCGCTTGCATCGGCGGTTAATTCCTTGTTGCGTAGTTATTGCATCTGGAAAGCTATTCTGCCAACATGACTTCCGGATGTATAGACGTCCAAATGCTTTTACGTCTAAAAAATAATAATCGTTGTGTCAGAGAGACAGGAAAGAGGGGTTGGGAATGTCGCATTATCGTACGTTTACTGCTGCCGATGCCGTTGAGTATGCCCGCCAATACGGGCAGTTAGCCGATCCGCAGGCGCTGGTGAGCGCTGACGAGATTGGTGACGGCAATCTGAACCTGGTGTTCAAGATCCGCGATCGCGAGGGCGTGAGCAGGGTGATCGTTAAACAGGCGCTGCCGTACGTACGCTGCGTGGGCGAATCCTGGCCACTGACCCTGGATCGGGCGCGAATTGAAGCGGAAACCCTGTTGACCCACGGCGGTTTTTGCCCAAGGCATACGGTAAAAGTATTGCATCACGATCCCGAGCTGGCGGTGATGGTGCAGGAAGATCTTTCCGACCACCACATCTGGCGCAGTGAATTGCTCAAGGGCCATTATTACCCTCTGGCGGCCGGGCAACTGGCAGAATATTTGGCGCAGACCCTGTTTCATACCTCTGACTTTTATCAGACGGCACAGGCGAAAAAAGCCGAAGTCAGCCGCTTCACCAACCCAGAACTGTGTCAGATCACCGAAGATCTTTTCTTTACCGATCCCTATATCGATCATGAGCGTAATCAGTTTGATCCTGCGCTGTTGCCCCAGGTGCTAGAGCTGCGTGACGATTCAGCGTTGAAGCTGGCGGTGGCAGGACTGAAACACCGCTTTTTGAGCAAGGCGGAAGCGTTGCTGCACGGCGACATCCACAGCGGCTCAATTTTTGTTGCGGAAGGCAAGTTGAAGGCGATAGACGCCGAGTTTGGTTTCTATGGCCCGATCGGGTTTGACGTCGGCAGCGCCTTGGGCAATCTGTTGCTGAACTACTGCGGCCTGCCGGGGCTGTTAGGGCCGCGTGACGCCGCCGCCGGGCGAGAACAACGTCTGCAGGATGTGCGCGAACTCTGGCTGATTTTTGCCGATCGCTTCCTGGCGCTGTGTCACCAATACACTCGTGAGCCGGCGCTGGCGGTGCCGGGTTACGCCGAGCAGTTCCTGCAGCAGGTGTGGGCGGATGCAGTCGGTTACTGTGGCAGCGAACTGATTCGCCGAACTATTGGTCTGGCACACGTTGCCGATCTGGACAGTATTAGCGATGCCGAGATGCGTGCAGAATGCCAGCGCCACGCATTGAGTCTGGGTCGCGCGCTGATCGTTAATGCGTCGCAGATCGAACATATCGATGCGCTGCTGGCGCGGATCCGCCAAAATGGCTAGCAACCTGACGGATACGGTGAGGAAGGGTGCTCATGGATCTGTCGTAACAACCAACAGGCGGGAGCAATGCCCCCGCCGTTGGGTTGCCTTACCGTTCGGGTTCGTAAGCCAAAATGGCTGCAACCTCCGTGTCCCCCAGTTTGATGCGCAGTTCACACAGTGAACCGCGAGTGATCCACATCAGCGCGACAAGCGTTATGCAGATAATCATCAGCCTAAGAACGACCCGTTCCTGCTGCATTTTTGACCTCCTTATCCTTGCCTTCCGGCGGGTAAGAGGCTAACCTGACGTTGCTTAGACGTTCAGAGTGGCCTCGGGTTGATGTATCGACTCGGGGCCTTTCTCTTTCTATCCTCGACTAAATTGAAGCTCCGGACAGAAAGATCCAGAGCACCCACCGGCAGTCTATCTGATTATTCCCAGGGTTAAATTAGCCGTTCTGTTAACGTTGCGAACGGCTGCGCATTTCTCAGTGGAAATAAAAAAGGGGCGATGATTATCGCCCCTGGGTATATGTGTTTATTGCAGTCAAGCGGCTTCGGTGTGCTTCTGGCGCTTATCCTGCTTTAGCAACTTTTCCGGCTTACTGGCCGCCAGCGCATCCGGCTCGAAATCATCCACGTTGATCGAACGCAGACGGCTCTCTTCGGCTTTCACCAGGATCTTCGCTTCATCGGCGCTGATTTTGCCTTCTTCCAGCGCCCGCTGTGCCAAACGATCCAGTCGGGTGAATGGCAGGTTTTTACCACTCTCCTTGCACAGACGCAGGTGAATGGGCTCAGCGGCAATCACGTCCGCCAATGCGGCTTCCAGCAGGCCGACCGGGTTATGCTCGCTCGGCGTCAGATACTGACCGCGTCCCAGACGGCTGCGGGTGGCAGACGGCTGTTGGAGGATCTTGGCCAATTGGTGATCCAGACGGTCAGAAGGTGCAGTATGCACGCGGCCGAACGGGAAGATCACGAAGCGCATCGCACCGGCGATAAAGCGGTTCGGGAAGTTGCGCAGCAGATCGTCCAACGCTTGTTCCGCCTGGTGCAGACTGTCCTGCACGCCCCAGTGGACCAGCGGTAAATCTTCTTTCTGACGGCCTTCATCCTCAAAACGTTTCAGCGTAGCGGAAGCCAGGTACATTTGGCTGAGAATATCCCCGAGACGAGCGGAGATACGCTCGCGGCGCTTCAGGCTACCACCCAGCACCCCCATAGAAACGTCCGACAGCAGCGCCAGGTTAGCGCTGAGGCGGTTCAACTGCTGATAATAGCGACGAGTCGCGTCTTTGGTCGGTGTACCACTGGTGCGGCCGTTGGTCAGGCCCAGCCAGAAGCTGCGCACCTTGTTGCTGCCGACGTGGCCCAGATGGCCGAACAGCGATTTATCGAAGTCGTTCAGGTCGTTATTTTGCGCTGCCGCCATTTCATCCAGTACATAAGGATGGCAACGGATAGCGCCCTGACCGAAGATCATCATGGTACGGGTCAGGATATTCGCGCCTTCCACCGTGATGGCGATAGGCGCGCCCTGATAGGCACGGGCCAGGAAGTTGGATTTGCCCAGCATGATGCCTTTACCGCCGGCAATATCCATTGCATCGATGATTGCCTGCTGGCCTCTGTGGGTACAGTGGTATTTCACGATGGCCGACAGCACCGCCGGTTTCTCGCCCAGCATCAGGCCGCTGGTGATAAGCGTAGCCGCGGCATCCATCACATAGGTGTTACCGGCGATACGCGCCAGTGGCTCTTCAATGCCTTCCATTTTGCCGATCGAGATTTTGAACTGACGGCGGATATGGGCGTAAGCGCCAATGCCCAACGCCATGGATTTCACGCTACCGGTGGAGTTGGAAGGCAAGGTGATGCCACGGCCTACCGACAGACATTCAACCAGCATGCGCCAGCCCTGACCGGCCATTTTTGGCCCGCCAATGATGTAATCGATAGGTACGAACACGTCGTTACCGCGGGTAGGGCCGTTTTGGAACGGCACGTTCAGCGGGAAGTGACGGTTACCGATTTCAACGCCCGGAGTGCTGGTTGGGATCAGCGCACAGGTGATGCCCGGTGATTCGTTATTGCCCAGCAGGTGGTTCGGGTCATAAAGTTTGAACGCCAGGCCCAGCACGGTCGCCACCGGTGCCAGCGTGATGTAGCGCTTGTTCCAGGTCAGGCGCATGCCCAACACCTGCTCGCCTTGCCACTCACCCATGCAGACGGTACCGACATCCGGAATAGCGCCGGCATCGGAACCCGCTTCCGGGCTGGTCAGGGCGAAACAAGGGATCTCGTCGCCGCGCGCCAGGCCCGGCAAGTAATGATTTTTCTGCTCGTCAGTCCCGTAATGCTGCAGCAGTTCGCCCGGACCGAGGGAGTTGGGCACGCCAACGGTGATCGCCAGAATGCCGGAAACGCCAGCCAGTTTTTGCAGCACGCGAGCCTGAGCATAAGGAGAGAAGTCCAGGCCGCCGTACTCTTTCTTGATGATCATCGCGAAGAAGCGGTGTTCTTTCAGGTACGCCCACAGTTCCGGCGGCAAATCGGCCAGTTCGTGGGTGATCTGGAAGTCGTTGGCCATGCGGCAAGCTTCTTCCACCGGGCCGTCAATAAACGCCTGCTCTTCGGCGGTCAGTTGCGGTTTCGGGTAATTATGCAGCTTGTTCCAGTCCGGCGTCCCGCGGAACAGATCGCCTTCCCACCAGGTGGTACCGGCTTCGATCGCTTCCTTTTCGGTGGTGGACATAGGCGGCATTACCTTGCGGAACGCACGCAGCGCCGGTGCAGACAGCATCGAACGGCGCAGTGACGTGATGTTCAGCGGCAGCAGGATAATCGCCAGCGGCAGCAGCATCCAGAAGGTCCAAAGACCGATGGCGCCCATGGCGGCGGTGTATGCCAGCAGGATAAGGCTACTGAGGGTGAGGTTCACTCGGTGATAGAACACCACACCAATGAGTGCCAGTAAAACAACAATACTAAGAACCATCATAAGAAGCTCCAAAGTGGCAAGAGGTCTGACCTGTTGTGTGTATGTAATAGGTTTTAGTACAAGCCCATATTTTTATCAATGCATTTACAGTTTAATTACAACTTAAGTCACAATCTGACCGCACCAATCATCAAAAACCTCAGCGGCACCTCAACGAAGGCGCTGTTTGACTCAGAGTGCTTCTCGGTTTTTCCCCGATCCGGTACACTGCGGGGCGGAAGATTGACGATAACAAGAGGTTCCTCATGTACCACGACCTTATTCGCAGTGAACTGAACGAAGCTGCCGATACCCTGGCGAAATTTATCAATGACGATGCCAATATCGATGCCATTCAACGTGCGGCAGTGCTGCTGGCCGACTCCTTCAAAGCCGGCGGGAAAGTCATTTCCTGCGGTAACGGTGGCTCCCACTGTGACGCCATGCACTTTGCCGAAGAGCTGACCGGCCGCTACCGTGAAAACCGCCCAGGCTATCCGGCAATTGCCATTTCCGACGTCAGCCACCTGTCTTGCGTCAGCAACGACTTCGGCTACGAGTATGTGTTTTCGCGCTATGTGGAAGCGGTAGGCCGCGAAGGCGACGTACTGTTGGGCATTTCCACCTCAGGTAACTCCGGCAACATCATTAAAGCTATCGAAGCGGCGCGTGCCAAAGGGATGAAAGTGATCACCCTGACCGGCAAAGACGGCGGCAAAATGGCCGGTTCCGCAGACGTGGAAATCCGCGTACCGCACTTCGGTTACGCCGATCGCATCCAGGAAATTCATATCAAAGCGATCCACATCTTGATTCAGCTGATCGAAAAAGAGATGGTTAAGGCTTAACGGCTTTAGGGGGTGCACTGCCCCCGCTAATATTGTATTGGGGTGCGCGTGCCGCGCTCCAATAGACGGCGTCAGGGTGGTTAAGGAGTGGCAAGCGATGTGTGAACTGCTCGGGATGAGCGCAAACGTACCGACCGATATTTGCTTTAGCTTTACCGGGCTGGTTCAGCGCGGTGGCCGTACCGGGCCACATAAAGATGGTTGGGGCATTACCTTCTATGAAGGGAACGGTTGCCGCACGTTTAAAGATCCCCAGCCGAGTTTCGACTCGCCGATCGCCCGTCTGGTGCAAGAATATCCGATTAAGTCCTGTGCGGTGGTTTCGCATATCCGCCAGGCTAATCGCGGTGAAGTGGCGCTGGAGAATACCCACCCTTTTACCCGTGAGCTGTGGGGCCGTAACTGGACCTACGCGCACAATGGCCAATTGAAAGGCTATCGCCAGTTGGAAACCGGCAACTTCCGCCCGGTCGGCCAGACTGACAGCGAATATGCTTTCTGCTGGTTGCTGCACCAGCTTTCCCTGAAATACCCTCGTACCCCGAGCCGTTGGCCGCCGGTATTCCGCTATATCGCGCTGTTGGCGGATCAACTGCGTCAGAAAGGGGTATTCAACATGCTGCTGTCGGACGGGCGCTTTGTGATGGCGTACTGCTCCACCAATTTGTATTGGATCACGCGTCGTGCGCCATTCGGGAAAGCGACGTTACTCGATCAGGACGTGGAGATTGATTTCCAGCAGCAGACCACACCTAACGATGTGGTCACGGTGATTGCCACCCAACCGCTGACGGCGAATGAAACCTGGCACAAGATCGCACCAGGCGAATTCGCGTTATTTCACTTCGGTGAGCGGCTTGGCCTGAGCGAAGGGATTGGTGCTGACGGCGGGAGCCGTGGTTGACGCATACTGCGTCATCTGGCTGCTGCTCATCAACGGTTGGCCCAGCACGTACTGACCGTTGGATACCCCCACCATTGGCGGTTGATGGTTTTTGACGAAGTAGTCATAACCCGGCTTCAACTGGCGCCAAAAAGCGATGTAGTTAGACGAACTGTGTCGCTTCAGGTTTTGATCGGTCATGCGGAACGGGTAGATACTGATATCAATCCGGCTCTGACCATAAGCGAACGCAGCTTCGACATAACGATAAATCTCATCCATATAGGTGTTGGTCATCGCGTAACACCCAATCGATTTACATTCACCGTGGATCATCAGATAAGCGCCGGAATACCCCTGTGATTTATCGTAATCATTAGGGAAGCCGATATTTATTGCCCGATAATACTTACTGTCGGGTTTCAGATGGCGCGAGTCGACGCTATAAAAGCCTTCCGGACTTTTAAAGTCACCTTCACGACGTTTCGGGCCCAGGCCGCCGGAGAAATTGCAGATAGGGAAAGAGTTCACCAGGCGGAATTCATTGCCCATTTTGGCATACAACTCCAGCGTGCGTTCTTCTTTGAATATCTGAATATAAACCGGTGAACCCACTAATTGCTGCTTAACCACCGGCGCCTCGGGAACCTGCTCGCTGGCGCTGCAGGCCGTGATCATCGGCATAGAAAAAAGCATCGCAAACAACAACGCGATTTTGCTCATTATTATTCCTGCTTATATTTATCTGCTGGCTCAATGTAGACATGGCCAACATGCCACTGATTATTGTTTTACGGTCTTAAAACACCGTCAGATTACCAGCGTGTTCTTTTTTAGCAATATGCGATGTGTATAAAAAAACTACAAACTTCGATAAAAGTGAATCGACAGGCAGATTTTAACGATTGGTGGAGTAAAACAGCGAAAATTTAATTGCGTTTGCTTGACTCAGGTCACTGCCCAGCGCAGAAAAATGTTGTGAAAAATGTTAATATCCCGGCTCGAATTAATCTGCTGTTACGTCCGCAGAATGAGGTGTTGAGCTTACTTCTCGGGGGATTGAATCACCCCTGCGGCAACAAAGTATTAACAGCGTTTTTAGCGCGCAAAAATGGATCCAGGAGTTATCAACGGAATGTTCGCGACCCCATTTTGTCAGTGCGAAAGATTTCATGTTGAGCGTGATGCCGTTGCGCTTAACCCAGAGGCTGCTGATGCAGTCTCATCATCCAGGCATCGTCAGCACCAGCCTCTGGGGCCGGTAAGACGTGTGAAACTAACCAACATCGTATAAATCTTATGATTAAAATCAGAAAAGGGTTAGATCTGCCCATTGCCGGAACACCGGTTCAGGCAATTCATGACGGCCCAATCATTCAGCATGTCGCCCTGCTTGGGGAAGAATACGTCGGAATGCGCCCGTCCATGCTGGTGCAGGAAGGCGATAGCGTTAAGAAAGGTCAGGCGCTGTTCGAAGATAAAAAGACCCCCGGCGTATTCTTCACTGCGCCAGCCAGCGGCCGTATCGTAGCCATCAACCGTGGTGAACGGCGCGTCTTGCAGTCGGTGGTGATCGCCATCGAAAATGGCGGTGACGAACAGCTGGAGTTTGCCCATTACCCGATGGCGGAACTGGCCATGTTGCCGCGCGAGCAGGTCGAAAGCGAACTGATCGCCAGCGGCTTGTGGACGGCGTTGCGCACCCGCCCTTTCAGCAAAACTCCTGTGCCGGGAAGGACGCCGCGTGCCATTTTCGTTACCGCCATGGACAGCCAGCCGCTGGCTGCCGATCCGTTGGTGATCATTACCGAACAGATGGCGGCATTTAACGCCGGGTTATCGGTATTGGCACGCTTGACCGACGGTAAAGTCCACGTCTGTCACGCATCAGGTGCGAACCTGGGCAAGCAGCCGGATGCACAGGTGACCTATAACGAGTTTGCCGGCCCGCATCCTGCCGGGTTGGTGGGGACCCATATCCACTTCCTCGAACCGGTCAGTTTGAAAAAAACCGTCTGGCATATCGGTTATCAGGACGTGATCGCTATAGGGACGCTGTTCACTACCGGCAAGCTCGATACCGAACGGGTGGTGGCGCTGGCCGGCCCGCAGGTGGAACTGCCGCAACTGATGCGTACCCGCCTGGGGGCCAGCCTCGATGAACTGACCGCCGGCCGTCTTAAAGCCGGTGAAAACCGGGTGATTTCAGGCTCGGTGCTGAGCGGCACCCACGTCGCCGGCCCTAACGCCTATCTTGGCCGTTTCCACTCGCAGGTTTCCGTGCTGGAAGAAGGGCGTGATAAACAGCTGTTCGGCTGGATCGCGCCGTCGCCGGATAAATTCTCTATCACCCGCACCACGCTGGGCCATTTCCTGAAAAACAAGCTGTTCGCCTTCTCGACCACCACCCACGGTGGCGAACGCGCCATGGTACCGATCGGCAACTATGAGCGGGTGATGCCGCTGGACATTCTGCCGACGCTGCTGCTGCGTGACCTCCTGGCGGGTGACAGCGACAGTGCACAGGCGCTGGGCTGTCTGGAGCTGGATGAAGAAGATCTGGCGCTTTGCACCTTCGTCTGCCCCGGCAAGTATGAATACGCTCCGGTGCTGCGCGACGTGCTGACCAAGATTGAGCAGGAAGGATAACCGATGGGCCTGAAGAACTTTTTTGACAAAATCGAGCATCACTTCACTCCGGGCGGCAAGCTGGAAAAGTGGTACCCGCTGTTTGAAGCCACGACGACGGTGTTTTACACCCCGGGTTTGGTGACACGCGGCGCTTCGCACGTGCGCGACGCCATCGATCTGAAACGTATGATGATCCTGGTATGGCTGGCCGTTTTCCCGGCGATGTTCTGGGGTATGTACAACGTTGGCCAACAGGCCATTCCGGCGCTGCATCACCTCTACAGCGGCGATCAGCTGCAACAGGTATTGGCGGGCGACTGGCACTACCGGCTGGCGCAATGGTTGGGGGCTTCTTTGGCGGCGGACGCCGGCTGGGTCAGCAAAATGGTGCTGGGTGCCTGCTACTTCCTGCCGATATACGCCGTGGTGTTTCTGGTCGGCGGATTTTGGGAAGTATTGTTCGCTATCATTCGCAAGCACGAGATTAACGAAGGTTTCTTTGTTACCTCGATTCTGTTTGCGCTGATTGTGCCGCCCACGCTGCCGCTGTGGCAGGCCGCGCTGGGGATTACCTTCGGCGTGGTGGTGGCGAAAGAGATTTTCGGCGGCACCGGGCGCAACTTCCTTAACCCGGCATTGGCGGGGCGCGCTTTCCTGTTCTTCGCTTATCCGGCGCAGATTTCCGGTGACCTGGTGTGGACCTCCGCCGACGGTTTCTCCGGCGCAACGCCGCTGGCGCAATGGAGCGCGGGTGGGGCGCACAGTCTGAGCAACGTCGCTACCGGCCAGTCAATCAGCTGGATGGACGCGTTTCTCGGCAACATTCCCGGCTCCGTCGGCGAAGTTTCCACGCTGATGATCCTGCTTGGCGGGGCGATAATTCTGTTCGGCCGTGTGGCATCCTGGCGCATCGTCGCCGGCGTGATGCTGGGCATGATGGCTACCGCCTTCCTGTTTAATTCCATCGGTTCTACTACTAACCCGCTGTTCGCCATGCCGTGGTACTGGCACCTGGTGTTAGGTGGTTTCGCCTTCGGCATGATCTTTATGGCCACCGATCCGGTTTCCGCCTCGTTCACCAATAAGGGGAAATGGTGGTACGGCATCCTGATTGGCGTGATGTGCGTGCTGATCCGGGTGGTCAATCCGGCCTATCCGGAAGGCATGATGCTGGCGATCCTGTTCGCCAACCTGTTCGCGCCGCTGTTCGATTATCTGGTGGTGCAGGCCAACATCAAGCGGAGAAAAGCCCGTGGCGAATGAATCTAAAAACGACAGCATCGGTAAAACGCTGCTGGTGGTACTGCTGTTGTGCCTGGTGTGTTCTGTGGTGGTGGCGGGTTCCGCCGTCGGCCTGAAGTCCAAACAGCAGGAACAAAAGCTGCTCGACAAGCAGCGCAATATCCTCGACGTGGCCGGCCTGCTGCAACCGAAAATGGAGGGCGAGCAGGTCAAAACGCTGTTCACCCAACGCATCGAACCCCGGTTGCTGGATTTAAACAGCGGTGAGTTTGTTACCGGCAAGGCCGCGGCGTTCGATCTGGCTGCGGCATTGCGTGATGACAGCAAAAGTGCGGCGTTGCCGGCGGCTGACGATCCGGCGGGCATCAAACGCCGCAGTAACCAGGCGGAAATCTATCTGGTGCGTGACGACAGCGGCGCGGTGAACAAAATTGTGCTGCCGGTTTACGGCACGGGCCTGTGGTCAATGATGTACGCCTTTGTTGCGCTGGATAATGACGGTAACACGGTGAAAGGCATTACTTACTACCAGCAAGGGGAAACCCCGGGTCTGGGTGGTGAGGTTGAGAATGCCAGCTGGCGCCAGCAGTGGGTCGGTAAAAAGCTGTTTGACGATAACGGGCAACCGGCGATCCGCGTAGTGAAAGGCGGGGCGCGTCAGGGAGATGAACACGGGGTGGACGGCTTGTCCGGCGCCACGCTGACCTCCAACGGCGTGCAGCATACTTTTGACTTCTGGTTGGGCGAGCACGGCTTTGGCCCGTTCCTGAAAAAAGTTCGTGAAGGAGCGCTGAAAAATGGCTGATTCCAAAGAGATTAAACGGGTCCTTTTAGGGCCTCTGTTCGACAACAACCCGATTGCCCTGCAGGTGTTGGGCGTCTGCTCCGCGCTGGCGGTGACTACCAAGCTGGAAACGGCGGTGGTGATGACCATCGCGGTAACGCTGGTTACGGCGTTTTCCAGCTTCTTTATTTCGTTGATCCGTCACCATATTCCGAACAGCGTGCGCATTATCGTGCAGATGGCGATTATCGCCTCGCTGGTGATCGTGGTCGATCAGCTGCTGCGCGCCTATGCGTTCGAGATTTCCAAACAGCTGTCGGTGTTCGTTGGCCTGATCATCACCAACTGTATCGTGATGGGGCGCGCCGAAGCCTATGCCATGAAGTCGCCGCCCATCGAGAGTTTCATGGACGGTATCGGCAATGGGCTGGGGTACGGGGTGATCCTGGTGCTGGTTGGCTTCCTGCGTGAGCTGTTCGGTTCCGGCAAGCTGTTCGGCATCCCGGTGCTGGAAACGGTACAGAACGGCGGTTGGTATCAGCCAAACGGTTTGTTCCTGTTGGCACCGAGCGCGTTCTTTATCATCGGCCTGCTGATATGGGCGCTCCGCACCCTGAAACCAGCGCAGATCGAAAAGGAGTAATGGCCGATGGAACATTATATCAGCCTGTTTGTACGCGCAGTGTTCGTAGAGAACATGGCGTTGGCGTTCTTCCTGGGGATGTGTACCTTCCTGGCGGTATCGAAGAAGGTCTCGACCGCCTTTGGTTTGGGGATTGCGGTTACCCTGGTGCTCGGCATCTCCGTGCCGGTGAACAACCTGGTCTACAACCTGATCCTGCGTGATGGCGCGCTGGTGGAAGGCGTTGATCTGAGCTTCCTCAACTTCATCACCTTTATTGGCGTGATTGCTGCGCTGGTGCAGATTCTGGAGATGATCCTCGATCGCTTCTTCCCGTCGCTGTACAACGCACTCGGCATTTTCCTGCCGCTGATCACCGTGAACTGCGCCATCTTCGGCGGTGTGTCCTTCATGGTGCAACGTGACTACAACTTCGCCGAATCGGTGGTGTACGGCTTCGGTTCCGGCACGGGCTGGATGTTGGCGATAGTCGCGATGGCGGGGATCCGCGAAAAACTCAAGTATGCCAATGTCCCCGCAGGGTTGCGCGGCCTGGGCATTACCTTTATCACCACCGGGCTGATGGCGTTGGGCTTTATGTCCTTCTCCGGTGTTCAGTTGTAAAGGCGGGAAGAATTTATGGAAATTATTTTAGGCGTCGCGATGTTTACCGCCATCGTTATGGTGCTGGTACTGCTGATCTTGTTCGCCAAATCGAAGCTGGTGAACACCGGCGATATTGCGGTGGAAGTGAATGGCGATTTGGACAAAAGCTTTACCGCTCCGGCGGGCGACAAGCTGCTGAATATGCTCTCCAGCCAGGGGATCTTCGTTTCGTCCGCCTGTGGCGGCGGCGGTTCCTGCGGGCAATGTCGGGTGGTGATCAAAGAGGGCGGCGGCGATATCCTGCCGACTGAACTGTCGCACATCAACAAGCGTGAAGCGAAAGAGGGTTGCCGCCTGGCCTGTCAGGTGAACGTGAAGCAAAACCTGAAAATCGAGCTGCCGGAAGAAATCTTTGGCGTGAAGAAGTGGGAGTGCGAAGTTATCTCCAACGATAACAAAGCCACCTTTATCAAAGAGCTGAAGCTGAAAATTCCTGACGGTGAAGACGTGCCGTTCCGTGCCGGTGGTTTTATTCAGATCGAGGCGCCGGCGCACGACATCAGCTATGCCGATTTCGATGTGCCGGAGGAGTACCGCGGCGACTGGGACAAATTCAACCTGTTCCGCTATCGCTCAGTGGTGAATGACACCACGGTGCGCGCTTATTCCATGGCGAACTATCCGGATGAAAAGGGCATTATCATGCTCAACGTGCGTATCGCTACGCCACCGCCGCGCGATCCTGACGTGCCACCGGGCATTATGTCTTCCTATATCTGGTCGCTGAAGGCCGGTGACAAGGTGACCATCTCCGGGCCATTCGGCGAGTTCTTTGCCAAGGATACCGACGCCGAAATGATCTTTATCGGCGGTGGTGCCGGCATGGCACCGATGCGTTCACACATCTTTGACCAGCTCAATCGCCTGAAGTCCAAGCGCAAAATCACCTTCTGGTACGGCGCGCGTTCGCTGCGTGAGATGTTCTACGAGGACGATTTCAATCGGTTGCAGGAAGAGAATGAAAACTTTACCTGGCACGTGGCGCTTTCCGATCCGCAGCCAGAGGATAACTGGACGGGTTACACCGGCTTTATCCATAATGTTCTGTTGGAAAACTATCTGCGCAACCACCCGGCGCCGGAAGACTGCGAATTCTACATGTGCGGTCCGCCAATGATGAACGCCGCGGTGATCAAAATGCTGAAAGATCTGGGCGTCGAAGACGAAAATATCATGCTGGATGACTTTGGTGGCTAAATGCGCGTAGGGGCAATGAAGGGCTGGATGACGACGGTGGTGCTGAGCGCCACCCTGTTATTGACCGGTTGCGGGCCGGAGCAGGTGAATCTCGAGGGTAAAACCATGGGGACCTCCTATTCGATCCGCTACGTCACCGGCGACGACACGCCGTCCGCCGCCAAGATACAGGCGGAGATCGACAAACGGTTGGAGTTGGTGAACGACCAAATGTCCACCTATCGTCCTGGCTCGGAACTGAGCCGCTTCAACGCAAGTCGCGCAGTGGATAAACCCTTCCCGGTGTCGGCCGCGACGGCAGAAGTGGTGCTGGAGGCGCTGCGTATCAACCGCGTTACCGACGGCGCGCTGGACGTGACCGTCGGGCCGTTGGTTAACCTGTGGGGCTTCGGGCCGGAAGGGCGGCCGGACAAGGTACCGAGCGCCGCCGCACTGGAACAGCGCCGCGCCTGGACCGGTATCGACAAGCTGTCGGTACAGGGCAACGCGTTGGTCAAACGCATTCCGGAGCTGTATGTCGATCTTTCCTCGATCGCCAAGGGGTACGGGGTGGATGTGATTGCCCAGTACCTGCAGTCGCAGCAGGTGAAAAACTATATGGTCGATATTGGCGGCGAGGTGCGCACTCGCGGCCACAACGGTGAGAAAAAACCGTGGCGCATCGCCATTGAGCGGCCGACCGCCGGCATGGAGCAGAAAGCGCAATTGGTGATCCAGCCCGGTGAGATGTCGATAGCCACCTCGGGGGATTACCGTAACTATTTCGAACAGGACGGCGTGCGTTATTCGCATACCATAGATCCGATCACCGGCCGGCCGATCCATCACCATCTGGTGTCGGTCACGGTGTTGAGCCCAACCTGTATGGCTGCAGACGGTTTGTCGACCGGATTAAACGTACTGGGGCCGGAACGCGGCATGGCATTGGCGAACCTGATGGGGATCCCGGTGTTCATGATTGTGAAAACCGCCGCCGGTTTTGAAGAACGCTACTCTGAGGCGTTTAAACCCTATTTGAACAAGCACTCGTGAGGTCGCTATGTTGACGGTATTTGTCGCCACCTTCGTGTTGTTTCTGCTGATTGTCGGCGGCATGTCCCTGGGCTACGTGTTTAAACGTAAAAGCCTGCAGGGCAGCTGCGGCGGCATTACGGCGCTGGGGATGGATAAGGTCTGCGACTGTCCGGAACCTTGCGATGCGCGTAAAAAACGCCTGGAGAAAGAGGCGTTGCGCCAGCAGCAGCTGGAAAAGCACCGGATTATCTGACTACAAGGGGCGCATGCAGCGCCCCTTTTTTTATCGGTTATTTGGCCTGGCGAAAGTTTTTCGCATCGGCCGGTGAGTTGACCATCACCCCGTCTACCCCAAGCGCCAGCGCCTGCTGGTAGTCTGCCGGGGTGTTAATACCAAACAGAATGATGTGCGCTGGGCCTTGCGAACGGAAGCAGTCGATCGATTCTTTATCCCAGGTCAGAAACGCCTTGGAGCGCCCCTCGCCCAGGGTAAATTTCTCCACCACTTCCACTTCCCGTTTCAGTTCCAACCCGTACCAGCGCGGCTTCTGGTTATCCGGCTTCAGTTCGCACAGGTGCGACAGGCTGATATTCGCCAGCAGGTCGCGGGTTTCATCGCGGGTTTCGAAACGCTTGATAGTCGGCGGTAGCGCCTGCAAATATTTGGCATCGGTGGAGTAAACGCGGGTGCGGTTCAGGCTGTCGGTTTTTTCCAGGGTTGCCAGCAAGGTTTTACCGAACTGGGCCGGATTGGCATCCGGTGACTTGATGTCCAGATAGAAATTGACCTTGGGGAAGTCGTTGAGTATTTCATCCAGCCGAGGAATGCCAATGCCTTTCCCCCGGAACGGGTGCGTTTCCCCTTTGGCGAATGACCAGCCGGCGTCAACTTTCGCCAGTTGTTCGGCGGTGTAAGCGGAGACCAGGCCCTGTTGGTTGGTCAGCGCTTTCAGGTCTGAGGGACGGTATAGCACGATAACGCCGTCTTTGGATTCCTGCAGCGTGATCCAAATGGCGTCGGCGCCGTTTTTCAGTGCGGTTTCAATTGCGACGCGAGTGTTTTCAGGTGCGTCGGCAGTGCCACCGCGGTGCGCAATAATGGCAGGGGCTGCGCTCGCGGCAAGGGATATCAGGGATAATGCTGAAGCGAATAAATAGACCGATAATGCTTTCATGTAGGGCACCTTCCTGTGCAAGGTTTATTGTTATCAATAACTGAGGCGATTAATTTGCCACAGCGTACTATTCAAAAATTACGCTTTTTTAACAAGTCGAAGATAATTGGGTGAAACCCTGTTTTATCCGAGCTGATCCGAGTTTTGCCGAGGCTTGAGCTTTCCATTATTGGCTGTATACTTATACAGTATTATTGGAGGGGCGATGCGTAAAATCATTCATGTCGATATGGACTGCTTCTTCGCGGCGGTAGAAATGCGCGACGATCCCAGCCTGCGCGATATTCCGTTGGCGATTGGCGGCAGCGCCGACCGGCGTGGGGTGATCAGCACCGCCAACTATCCTGCACGTCGCTATGGCGTACACAGTGCCATGTCGACGGCGATGGCGCTCAAGCTTTGCCCGCACCTTAAGCTGCTGCCCGGCCGCATGGCGGCGTACAAGGAAGCCTCGCTGCATATCCGTGAAATTTTTGCCCGCTACACCCCGTTGATCGAACCGCTGTCTCTGGATGAAGCCTATCTGGACGTCACTGACTGCAGCCAGTGCAACGGCTCGGCGACGCTGATCGCCGAACAAATCCGCCAGGCGATAGCCGATGAACTGAACCTCACCGCGTCTGCCGGTGTCGCGCCCATCAAATTCCTCGCCAAAATCGCCTCGGAGCTGAATAAGCCGAACGGCCAATACGTTATTACTCCGGCGCAGGTACCCGCATTTTTACAGCAACTGCCGCTGAGTAAAATCCCGGGCGTGGGAAAAGTGACCGCCAAACGGTTGGAAGAAGTGGGGTTGATCACCTGCGCCGACGTGCAGCAGTACGATCTTGCGGCGTTGTTAAAGCGCTTTGGCAAATTTGGCCGCGTACTTTGGGAACGCTGTCAGGGCATCGATCTGCGTGAGGTTTCGCCAGAGCGGCTGCGCAAGTCGGTGGGGGTAGAACGCACGCTGGCGGAGGACATTCATGCCTGGGAAGAGTGCGAAGCGCTGATCGTCGACAAACTGTATCCGGAACTGGAAATGCGCTTGCGCAAGGTAAAACCGGATCTGCATATCGCCCGCCAAGGCGTAAAGCTGAAGTTTCAGGATTTCCAGCAAACAACCCAGGAACACGTTTGGCCAGTACTGAATAAAGACGATTTGATCAATGTAGCGCGTCAGGCATGGAGCGAAAGACGTGAAGGGCGTGGGGTGCGGCTGGTAGGCTTGCACGTGACGCTGCTGGATCCGCAGCTTGAGCGCCAGCTGTTGCTGCCGTGGGAATAACAAGGGCGCAATGCAATATTGCGCCCTTGCTTGCACAGCCCGGTATTTTTTAGGGTTCAGTACACCGAACCCGGCAAATTACGCGCGCTCTGGGATAGCCTTCAGCAGTGCCGTCAGCAGTTTCCAGTACAGGCCCACGCTTTCGATATGCACCTGCTCATCCGGCGAGTGTGGCCCGGTGATGGTCGGCCCAATCGACACCATATCCATATTCGGGTACGGCTTTTTAAACAGGCCGCATTCCAGCCCCGCGTGGATCACCATGATGTTTGGCGTCTTGTTGAACAGATCCTGATAGATCTCGCGTACCAAATGCATGACCGGTGAGTCAGCGTCCGGTTGCCAGCCAGGGTAGCCGCCTTTCGGGGCCACTTTGGCGTTGGCCAACTGGCCCAGCGCGGTCAGCATGCCGACCACGTAATCTTTACCGCTGTCGATCAACGAACGGATCAGGCAGATGATTTCTGCTTCGCTGTCGCTGGTGGTCACTACGCCCACGTTCAGTGAGGTTTCCACCACGCCTTTCACCGCGTCGCTCATGCGGATCACACCGTTTGGCGTGCCGTTGAGCAGTGCCAGGAAACGCAGTTGGCTGTCTGCGGTCATCGCCTGAGACGTGCTGGTGGTTGGCTCCAGCAGAACGGTGATGTTCTTTTCTTTAGCGGACAGCTCATTTTGCAGGGTGGCCAGGAACGCCTGGCTCAGTGCTTTGAGCTCATCGGCCTTAGCTGCCGGTACGGCAACCACGGCAGAAGCTTCACGCGGGATGGCGTTGCGCAGGGTGCCGCCGTTCAGGTCCAGTACGCGCAGATTCAACGCCACGGCATTATCAAACAGGAAGCGCGCCAGCAGTTTGTTGGCGTTGCCCAGGCCGACGTGAATATCCGCGCCGGAGTGGCCGCCTTTCAGGCCCTTGATCGTCAGCTTCAGGGTCTGGTAACCGGCCGGTACGGCTTCACGCTGCAGCGGCAGGGTGGTGATGAAATCAATACCGCCGGCGCAACCCATGTAGATCTCGCCTTCTTCTTCGGAATCGGTGTTGATCAGGATATCCGCCTGCAGCCAGTTAGCCTGCAGCCCGAACGCACCGTCCATGCCGGCTTCTTCGGTCATGGTCAGCAGCACTTCCAGCGGACCGTGCTCGACGCTGTCGTCTGCCAGCACAGCCAGCGCGGAGGCCATGCCGATGCCGTTGTCGGCGCCCAGCGTGGTGCCGCGCGCTTTGATCCACTCACCGTCGATATACGGCTGAATCGGATCCTTGGTGAAGTCGTGCACGGTGTCGTTATTCTTCTGCGGCACCATGTCCAGGTGCGCCTGCAGGGCAACCGGCTTGCGGTTTTCCATGCCTTTGGTGGCCGGCTTGCGCAGCAGGATATTGCCTACCTGGTCACGCTCGGCGTGCAGGTTTTTCTCTTTGGCCCATTCGAGGATGTGCTGCGCCAGCGCTTCTTCATGATAAGAAGGGTGTGGAATAGAGCAGATTTTGGCAAAAATATCCCACAGCGGCTGTGGCGAAAGTTGAGACAATTCAGACACAATAAGTCTCCTGTAACGGCATTCACGGCATAGCGGGAATACCGCTCGGTTAGGGTTAGGGGCATCTGTGCGGTTTTGGCACGATCTCCAGAGAATATCACTTTCTACCGGGCGGTGCCCGTCCCGAATTGTGCTGTTTAAGCGCTTGATCACACTAGTTTGCTGCGCTGCAGTTCATTTTTTCAGCATCAATCACCAGAGGAAATACTTATGATTTCCACGGTACAACTGGTATTCGGCGCGCCCAGTCTCTATAATCTCGCGCAACCTTTTTTCCCCTGATTACTGAATAAGCCACACCCTGGCTGGCTGGGACACCATTCTATGAGCGAAAAATACGTTGTTACCTGGGACATGCTGCAAATGCAAGCGCGCAAACTGGCTCACCGCCTGCTGCCCGTAGACCAATGGACAGGCATTATTGCCGTAAGCCGCGGCGGCCTGGTGCCGGCAGCCTTACTGGCGCGTGAACTGGGTATTCGCCATGTGGATACCGTGTGCATTTCCAGCTATGACCATGACAACCAACGCGAAATGAAAGTGCTCAAGCGCGCTGAAGGCGACGGCGAAGGCTTTATCGTCATCGACGATCTGGTGGATACCGGTGGTACTGCAAAAGCGATCCGCGAGATGTACCCGAAAGCGCATTTCGTCACCATCTTCGCCAAGCCGGCAGGTCGCCCGCTGGTGGACGATTATGTGGTTGATATCCCACAGGATACCTGGATCGAACAGCCATGGGACATGGCGGTGACCTTCGTACCACCGATCGGCGGTCGTTAAGTTCGACAGGCTGTTCCATTAAAACGCCCGGTTTCGCCGGGCGTTTTCGTTATTTTGGTTTATCGCCCCAGAGTTAGGTACACTACCTCCAGTTGATTAGGCTGTTTGCGGCCTATAGCCAGATTTACGGAGGCTGTTGTTACCATGGCACAAGCCAACCTTTCTGAAATTCTGTTCAAACCCTCATTTAAACATCCTGAGACCTCGACGCTGGTGATGCGCGCGCGCAACAAAGTCAGCGCAGATCTGCATTCCACGCTGGAAGGCAACACCGTCAGCAACTGGTATCGCATGCTTAACCCGCTGTTGTGGGCCTGGCGCGGCGTTGATCCGATCGAAATCAACGAAGTGCTGGCGCGCATCGCAGTCGCCGATGTGGAGCACACCAACGACAAATGGCTGGATACCGTGGTCGGTTACCGTAACGGCAACTGGATTTACGAATGGGTTCACCAGGGCATGCGCTGGCAACAGAGCGCGTTGGAACAGCAGGATCCTTTGATCGGCGGTCAGCACTGGCTCAACGCCGCCAATTTTTACAGCATCGCTGGCTACCCGCACCTGAAAGGGGACGAACTGGCCGAGCAGGCCGAAGCGCTCTCCTGTCGGGCTTACGAAGAAGCCGCGCTGTTGCTGCCTTATCAGTTGAAAGAGCTGGAGTTCCGCATTGAGGGCGGCAGCAGCATCAATGGTTTCCTGCACCTGCCGGAAAAGGGCGAGGCCCCGTTCCCGACGGTGTTGATGTGCGGCAGCCTGGACACGCTGCAAACTGACTACCACCGCCTGTTCCGCGATTATCTGGCACCGCACGGCATCGCCATGCTGACCATCGATATGCCTTCCATCGGCTCTTCATACAAGTGGAAGCTGACGCAAGATTCCAGCTTCCTGCATCAGCAGGTGCTGATCCAGCTGGCTTCGGTGCCGTGGGTCGATCATCAGCGCGTCACCGCGTTTGGCTTCCGTTTTGGTGCCAACGTGGCGGTACGCCTGGCCTATCTGGAGCCACAGCGGCTGCGGGGCGTGGCTTGTCTGGGGCCGGTGGTGCATCGCCTGCTGTGCGACAGCAAAACGCAACAGCATGTGCCGGACATGTACATGGATGTGCTGGCCAGCCGGATGGGGATGGCCAACGCGTCGGATAACGTGCTGAAGGTGGAACTGAACAGCTATTCGCTGAAAACCCAAGGGCTGTTGGGCCGCCGTTGCCCGACGCCAATGCTGGCCGGTTACTGGGATCAGGATCCGCTCAGCCCGAAAGAAGAAGCGCAGCTGATCGCATCATCCTCGCTGGACGGCAAACTGATCGCCATACCGCGCGCCCCTGTCTACAGCAGTTTCCACAAGGCGTTGCTGCAAATGACCCACTGGATGAAAGATAAAATGCGTTAATTAGTTGCTAAATTTTAACAGTTTGTTAAAAAGAGTGGTCTACATTGAGGAGGTTAAAGAATGACGTTACCGAGTGGTCACCCTAAAAGCCGACTAATGAAACGTTTCGCCAGCTTGGGGCCGTACCTGCGTGAAGGGCAGTGTGAGAACGACCGTTTTTTCTTTGATTGTTTAGCCGTGTGCGTCAATGTTAAGCCCGCTCCAGAGAAGCGCGAGTTCTGGGGTTGGTGGATCGAACTGCATGCCGAAGATACGCGTTTCACCTACGCCTATCAGTTTGGCCTGTTTGATAAAGATGGGCACTGGACGCCGGAAAAGATTAAAGATGCTGAAGTGAAAACCAAGTTGGAAACCACCCTGCGTGATTTCCACCGTCGTCTGGGCGAGCTGCTGACCACCATGGAACTGACGCTTGAACCGGCCGAGAATTTCAAAGAAAAACTGATTAAACTTTCCGCCTGACCCCGTTAGACCACAAGTATTCTGCTGATTTCGCGTTGTGCCTGTTGGCATAACGCGTCTCTCCTGTTACAAAGTCCTTTGCATTATTCTTCTCATCTTACACGGCAGAAATACTATGAACGGCAGCCAGACACTGGTTGTGAAATTGGGCACCAGCGTGTTGACCGGCGGATCGCTGCGTCTTAACCGTGCTCATATTGTCGAACTGGTACGCCAGTGCGCACAACAGCATGCAGCGGGTCACCGCATCGTTATCGTCACCTCCGGCGCGATTGCCGCCGGGCGCGAACATTTGGGTTACCCCGAACTCCCCGCCACCATCGCCTCCAAGCAGCTGCTGGCGGCGGTCGGGCAGAGCCGGCTGATCCAACTGTGGGAGCAACTGTTTTCCATTTACGGCATCCACGTCGGGCAGATGTTGCTGACGCGTGCCGATCTGGAAGACCGCGAACGCTTCCTCAACGCGCGTGACACCATGACCGCGCTGCTGGACAACCGTATCGTGCCGGTAATCAATGAGAACGACGCGGTAGCGACCGCAGAAATCAAGGTGGGCGACAACGACAACCTGTCGGCGCTGGCGGCGATCCTGGCCGGGGCAGACAAATTGCTGTTGCTGACCGATCAGCAAGGCCTGTACACCGCCGACCCACGTAATAACCCGCAGGCGGAACTGATCCGCGAAGTGCATGGCATCGACGATGCGCTGCGCGCCATTGCCGGTGACAGCGTTTCCGGCCTGGGCACCGGCGGCATGGGCACTAAACTGCAAGCTGCCGACGTGGCTTGTCGCGCCGGCATCGACGTGATCATTGCTGCCGGCAGCAAGCCGGGCGTGGTGGCGGACGTTATTGAGGGTAAACCGGTGGGCACGCGTTTCCACGCGCTGGAAACCCCGTTGGAAAACCGCAAACGCTGGATCTTCGGCGCACCGCCGGCCGGTGAGATCACCGTCGACGACGGCGCGGTCGATGCGATTATGGCGCGCGGCAGTTCACTGTTGCCGAAGGGCATTCGCGAAGTGAAAGGTGATTTCTCCCGCGGTGAAGTGATCCGCATCCGCAATCTGGCGGGGCGCGATTTGGCCCACGGCGTCAGCCGCTATAATAGCGACGCGATGCGCATGATTGCCGGCCATCACTCGCAGGAAATCAGCGAAATTCTCGGTTATGAATATGGCCCGGTAGCAGTGCACCGTGACGATATGATAGTCAGTTAAGGAGTGAGCATGCTAGAGCAAATGGGGAAAGGCGCCAAACAGGCTTCCTGGCAACTGGCGGTGCTGAGCACGGCGAAGAAAAACCAGGTGTTGTCGGTTATCGCCGATCGGCTGGAAGCCGAAAGCGAAGTGATTTTACAGGCTAATGAACAGGACATGGCGCAGGCACGCGCCAGCGGGATGACCGAAGCGCTGCTCGATCGCCTGCTACTGACCCCGGCGCGACTGGCGGCGATCGCCAACGATGTGCGCCAGGTATGTCGTTTAAACGACCCGGTCGGTCACGTGTTGGACGGTAGCCTGCTGGACAGCGGGCTGAAACTGGAACGCCGTCGCGTGCCGTTGGGCGTGATTGGCGTGATTTATGAAGCACGGCCAAACGTCACCATCGACGTTGCTAGCCTGTGCCTGAAAACCGGCAACGCGGTGATCCTTCGCGGCGGTAAAGAAACCCACCACACCAATCAGGCGACGGTGAAGGTGATCCAGCAGGCGCTGGAACAGTGCGGCCTGCCGGCGGCGGCGGTGCAGGCTATCGACAGCCCGGATCGCGCGTTGGTGAATGAACTGCTGCGCCTGGATCGCTATGTCGATATGCTGATCCCACGCGGTGGCGCGGGTCTGCACAAGCTGTGTCGCGAACAGTCGACCATCCCGGTGATCACTGGCGGTATCGGCGTTTGCCACACCTACGTTGATGACAGCGTTGATTTCGACAAGGCGCTGACGGTGATAGAGAACGCCAAAATTCAGCGCCCAAGCGCCTGTAACTCGCTGGAAACGCTGCTGGTGAACCGCAGCATCGCCGCAGAGTTCCTGCCGGCGCTGAGTGCCAGAATGGCGGCGGTGGGGGTTACCCTGCACGCGGCGGAGAATGCCATGCCGCTGCTGCAAGACGGCCCGGCAACGGTGGTGGCGGTGGCGGCAGAAGATTATGACGACGAATGGCTGTCGTTGGATCTGAACGTGGCGCTGGTGGACGATATCGATCAGGCCATCGACCATATCCGTACCCACGGCACCAGCCACTCCGACGCGATCCTCACCCGTTCACTGAGCAGCGCCGAGCACTTTGTGCGTGCGGTGGACTCCAGCGCGGTGTATGTGAATGCCAGCACCCGCTTCACCGACGGCGGCCAGTTCGGTCTGGGTGCAGAAGTGGCGGTCAGCACGCAGAAACTGCATGCCCGCGGTCCAATGGGCCTGGACGCTCTGACCACCTACAAGTGGATCGGCTACGGCGACGATTTGGTTCGCAGTTAACGTTTAGTATGGCGTTGAGATTTCATGTAGGGGCGCAGCATGCTGCGCCCTTTTTGTATGCTGGTTCATACCAGAACTGGCATTGTTGCAGGCCTCAGCGAAACCTAATCTGACAGTCAGCTTGGTGCCAAAAAGGGGCATAACGACTGGCGGCCAAGAGTAAAAAAACAGCCTAAGAATAATTTAAATATCAAGAAAATCAAATCGTGGTCGATAAGCTTATAACTCTTCATTTCTATTTTAATAGGAAATAAAATGGCTGAAAAACTTAGCGAAGGAAAAATAATGGTAGCCCTTAATTGGGCTTACGATAAAGCATTGGATGGTACTATTCCGGGAACGGATTCTTCTTATGAAATGGCTGAAAACTACCAAAAGGGTGAGGCGGACTTAGCGGATAAGGTTAATTCTCTCATCAGATGGCAAAACACCAAATCTGCGACTACTGGGTTTGTTTCCGGGCTTGGGGGGATAATTACTATGCCTGTTGCAATTCCAGCAAGCATTGCAACCGTGATTTATGTCCAAATCCGCATGATAACAGCAATTGCTATCATGGGAGGATATGATGTGAAAGATGATCGTGTCAAAGCTCTAGTGTACTCATGCTTAGCTGGTAATGCTGCAAAAGATATCCTTAAAGGAACAGGGATCATTATTGGCTCGAAGATGTCCACTCAGTTAATTAAAAGCATATCGAAGGAAACGATTTTCGCAATTAACAAACGGGTTGGTTTTAGACTGCTAACTAAATTTGGTGAAAAAGGTGCGATCAACTTAGGTAAAATGATTCCACTCGTGGGCGGCGTTATTGGTGGTACGTTTGATGGTATTTCGACCAATGTCGTTGGTAATGTTGCTAGGAAAACCTTCATTGAAGGTAGCGCTATAAATGAAGTGTAAGAATGTCTATGTATATCGATCTTGTGATATGCATTTAAGATGCTCATGATGCCTTAGGAATACTCACCTGCTGCAGTTTCTATCAACTCTTACGGACGTTACAGTCAGTCAACGTCCGCACTTCGTGCATTGTAGACGTCATGTTCTTCGGACCTGTCCGCTTTGTGCTAAAAGCCGACCCTTGGTTTATATTATTCAATATCGCCTTATGCCAGCAATCATATTGCATTTTTAGCGACCATCACGCCATCATATTATTGACGGCATGACGACCAATGTCATGCCGTCAACTTGGTCTCATCGAACGATTTTTCTGAGACGTAGCTCCTGAATAAAAAGAATAATAGCAACAATCATGACAATTGCAAAAAAAACAATGCCAGAGACATCGTAATTAAAAATAGTTTTAATATTATCATTGTTATATAAATGATTGTGCCGATATGAATACGTTGTGTAAATATTACTTAAGATCTCGCAAAATGATCCAATTATTAAAAAAAACCATAATAAGAGGCAGTTTGCAGTAATTTTATTACTTTTGCGTCTTTTGGTGAATATGAGTAAACCAATAATAGCGGGGATTATAAATGAAACTAAATCGGTAAAAGTGAATGCTAATAGATTTTTCATTGATAAAAGTCCTTTTTTATTCAATTTAGGTGGGCAGTCTTTGTGCCATCACTGAATGTTTCTATGATCTGTTTGATAATCATTATAATTCATTTTACACTCTGCGTCCTTCTTTTTATGAGCGGATTTTATCTTGTCGTTTGAACCAAAATTAGCGAACAGCACGCACAATGATGTCCGCTTTCACTATAGCGGCCATTCTTTATTAGAACCCAGAGATGTTTATTAAAGATAATGAAAACAGAAGATAAAATAATGGGGCGGCGGTTAACCCTTCCCGCCGATCCCACTATTTTCTAATAAATATAAAAATTATTTTTTAACCATAAGATGACTGCGCTCTTCTTTACTCATCGCCTTGTTTGAGCTGGAAATAACGCAGTTATATTCTTTACCTTCATTAATAATCATAAAGGTGCTGACGGGGTTTTTAAAATCTTTGCCGATGGTGAAGTAAACATAATCCTTAGGCAACACATTGGGTTTGAAGGCACCAAATGCATAAACCCCTTCTATGCCGAGTGCTGATAAATCAACCGTAAGCTCCAGCGGCTGCGTGGCCATCGGCGATGGCAGCATGGATTTAGCCGACATCATCATCGAACTGGTATTGACGGTGTATTCGCTGGTGACTTTCATCCCGACATACTTGGAGGTTGGCATCGAAAGTTCTTTCATACAGGCGGCATCGTGCTGCGGGGCGGGGCTGCCGTTTTGTTGCACGGCGTGTACGTGTTCCAATGTCACCTGCACTTTGCCAGTCACCGGTTGTTTAGTGTCTGCCGCGTGAGCCATGCCGACCATCGTGATGGCAGCAATCGTAGGTAAAATAACGCCAGTCATTATTTTCATTACTCTTCTCCTGACTTTTAAGTTTGGAAAAGTTGGATTAACTTTTCCGTGTGTGTAGCCGATAGAATTGAATTAATGAAATCATGGGTAGCACTATGTGGCCCTGTGCCGTCATTGGGCATGGCATAGCAGACTTTAAAAACAACTGGCGTTTTTTAAGATAAATGCAATGAGTGGATAAAAATTTTTTCTTACGGAACTCTGTCAGCCCATGGGCTTATATTTTGTATGAATAACCTTAGTCAAGATCCGGGATAGATACAACTCGGCGTATATAAATTTTTCTAACCGTTTGGCGCCTGGAAATTAATAAGCCAATGGACTATTTCCAATGGCTTATATTTATATGCTTATTATTGCAATGTTGGGGTTGTCATTTCGGGCTAACGCCGATTCAACCAAGGCAGCATACGCACCAGCGCATTATCCTTAACGATATAGTGATGGAACAGCGCGGCGGCGGCATGCAGCCCGATCAGCCAATAGCCGAAAGCCGCCAGCGTCTTGTGCCAGCCGATAATCGTTCGCGCCTGTGGCCGGTCGGCAATCTCGGCGAACGGCATTGGCAGGCCGAATAAAAACCACTCTTTCCCCCCAAATAGCGGGAATAGACGCCCAGAATCGGTAACGTCAGCAGCAGCAGGTAAATCAGGCTGTGCACCAGATGCGCCGCGCCGGTTTGCCATTTTGCCGGTTTCGGCTCGATAGCGGGGCTGGTGTGGCGCCAGCGCAGAAACAAGCGGGCGAGCATCAGAACAAATACCGTCACTCCGCAGCTGAAGTGGGTCACCACCAGCACGTACCACACTGGGGTGCCCGGTATGGCAAGCCCTCTCAGCTCAATCGTCGTGCAGGTCACGACCACCAGGATCGCCACCAGCCAGTGCAGACGGATCTGTATCGGCATATAAGAGTTCTGCACCGGGTTACCTTTTGATGTTAAATCACAGTGTTGATGAGAGTAACCAAATGTTACAGGAGAGGAAAGCGCCGGATGAGAATTTCATCCGGCGGATTGCCGGTACGGCACCCAACGCGGGTGCCACACTTTCACTCAGTTGATCTTGGCCTTGGCAAAGTCGCTGCCGTTAACGTCAACCACATAGCCGCTGACGTTGCTGCGGGTGGCGTAGAACACCTTGCCGTTAGCCAGCGGCAGCAGCGGAGCCTGTTGGGCAAAAATCACCTGTGCCTGCTGATAAAGCTTGGCGCGTTCGGCCGGGACGCTAACCTGAATCGCCTGCTGGATCAGTTTGTCGTAGCTGCTGTCGCACCAGCGGGCCGCGTTGGCACCGGTTTGCACACCGGCGCAGTTGAGCAGGGTAGCGAAGTTGTCCGGGTCGCCGTTATCCGACATCCAGCCATACAGCGCGCTCTGCTGTTCCCCTTTGCGCAGCCCGGCCAGGTACTGGCCCCACTCCCAGGTGACGATTTTGGCTTTCACGCCCACTTTCGCCCAGTCGTTTTGGATCATCTGGGCGATGCGGCGTGAATTCGGGTTGTAAGGGCGGGCTACCGGCATCGACCAGATGTCGGTCTCAAACCCTTTCTCCAGCCCGGCCTGCTTGAGCAGTTCACGCGCTTTTTCCGGGTTGTAAGCGTATTCGGGCAGTTTGTCGTTATAGCCCAGCATGCCCGGCGGCAGTATCGAATAGGCCGGCGTGCCGCTGTCTTTGAATACCGCCGCAACGATGGCCTTTTTGTCCACCGCATAGCTCAGCGCCTGGCGTACCAACACGTTGTCGAACGGCTTCTTCTGGGTATTGAAGGCCAGATAGCCGACGTTCAGGCCGTCGATATTGTGCAACTGCAGGTTTTTATCGCTCTTGATGGCGTCAAACTGCTCCGCCAGCGGGGCAGGGATGATCTGACACTCGTTGGTTTTCAGCTTGGCCAGCCGGGTTTCCGGGTTTGGCGTAATGGAGAAAATCAGGTGTTTGCTGGCCACTTCGCCCTGCCAGTAATGCGGGTTGGCGATGTAGCGGATCAGCGAGTCCTGCTTGTACTGCTGCAGCGCAAACGGACCGGTGCCGATCGGCCAGTTATCGACATATTCCGGAGTGCCTTTTTTCAGCATGGCATCGGCATATTCGGCGGAAAGGATCGAGGCGAAGTCCATCGTCCAGTCGGCGAGGAAAGCGGCGTTAGGCTGGCTCAACGTAAAGCGCACGTGGTCGTTATCCACCGCCTCCACTTTGGTGATCAGCTTGTCCAGCCCGGTGTCGGTGAAGTACTCGTAGTTGCCGCCGGACACCTTGTGATACGGATGGTTGGGGTCCTTTTGACGCATCACGGTGAACACCACGTCCTCGGCGTTGAAGTCGCGCGTCGGAGTGAAGTATTTGTTGCTGTTGAACTTCACGCCCTTGCGCAACGTAAAGGTGTAGGTTTTGCCATCCGGGCTGATGGTCCACTCGGTTGCCAGTGAGGGCGCCGGGGTTTTATCGCTTTCACGCAGCGTCAGCAGGCGGTTGTACAGCACCTGCGAGGTGGCGATAAAGGTGGTGCCGGAGCTGGAAAGCTGCGGGTTGAAAGATTCGGGCGAGGCTACGGTGCAGTAGACCAGGGTATCCGTGGCGGCCAGTGCGCTGCCCGCCGTCAACAGGCCGGTTCCTGCCAACAACAGACCCGCAGTGCTTTGTTTTAAACGCATAAAATGGATGGCTCCCTCAGGTTGATTGAGGACACTGCCGCCGCAGTGGCATTCAGGCAGCCCTCAATTTAAATATAAGTGATTGATCGCGAATATGGGAACTGGGGAATGAAGATTGATCGGCGGCCGCAGACCGGCCGGGCGTCAAGATAGCCCATGAAATTGTATGCTTAGGTAAATAACCCCGCTTTTCCGGTTGTCTGACAAAAATGTTATCGACGGGTCACTTTGGGGTCAGCAACCCCCACTTAGAATCACCTCACCAGACAGAACCTGGTCTGGTCAATCCAATGAGGTGGTTATATGAAAGCGATTAAATATGTCATGGCGGCGTTTATCCTGGCGGTGGTGTCCACCAGCAGCTTTGCGGCCAACAGCGTCAGTTCCGAGCAGGGGCTGACTAAAATCGGCGTGGTCTCCGCCAGCGGAGCACTGACGCTCTCAGGTCTGGAAAAGCAATTGGCGAAGAAAGCCGATCGGGCCGGAGCCAGTTCATACCGCATTATTTCCGCCAGCGGAGGCAATAAACTGCACGGCGTGGCGGTAATTTACCAATAATGGCAGGTGCATGCCGTTAGAACGGGGCGGTACTTGCTTTTACCGCCCCAGAAGGTCCCTGTTTTGTTGATTTTGAGCCCCCATAGTCCCGCCATTTAGCCCTCGATCACTCCTCAACCGCACTCTCCCCGTCAAGTAAGTTTGCAGCATGAACAGGTTGTTCTATATTCATGAAAATGATAATAAGTGTTATTATCATTTTCATTTGTAACCGAACCGAAACATCTTCAGTGCGTTGCCCTGGCCTTGGAAAAGGCGGCTACGCCATCTCGCTTTACGTGCGCCAGGGAGGTCAGGCACGCCAACCACAACACAATAATAAGGATCACGCCGGGCAGCCCATAGGCTGGTCATCCAGTCGTGTCCGCCATTTACCCCGTTTTTGGTCGTTATCGGCGGCAGCGGGGTTTTCGCTTCCGTTGTTTCAACATTTGTTTATGGCTTATCAAAGGTAGGTAACATGTCGGAAACTGTTTTGGCTACTGAATGGCTGCCGCTGACACCGGCGCAGTTAGACTTCTGGGACGAATTTACCTTGCACCCCGGACAGCCTTTTTCCACCGTCGCTCACGTCACCGAACTACGCGGCGCGGTAGATGAAGAGGCGCTGTGTCGGGCTATCACTCAGACGATGGCGGAAACGCAGGCGTTTGCATTGCGTTTTCACGGCGGCACTGGCGAGAGCTTGCCGCAGCAGCGTTATGATCCCCAGGCAATACCGCAACTTAATCGCCTAGATCTTCAGGCACAGCCCGATCCTTACCAGACCGCGATGCGGCTGATGCAGGCGGATGTCGATCAACCGCTGGATCTGTGCAGCCAGCCGGTGGCCGCGGTGTGGTTGATTAGGCTGGGGCCTTCGCATTTTATTTGGTACGTGCGCGCCCACCATATTGTGATTGATGGCTTTGGCATGGCGTTGGTTGAACATCGTTGTGCCGCGCTGTATGCGCATTTCCTCGACGACAGCGCGGCAGGGCACGCACTGGGCGAGATTCATGCTTTTCAGCACCATGAACTGGCCTATGCGGCTTCTGAACGCTGCGCTAAAGATCGGCATTTTTGGCAGCGGTATTTGCCGCCGTCGCAGATCTTGCCAACGGTGCGCAAAGGCGGCAGGGAATATGGCGTGAAATCCCTGAGTACCAGCGCGCTGTTGCCGGAGGAGATCCCGCAGCGGTTGCGTTGGCTGTCGGAACGTAGCGGTATCGGTTGGCCCGACCTGTTGCTTTCCCTGTCCGCCGCCTGGCTGTTCTTTACCTTGCCGCCGTTGCCGCATGATAAGGGCGATTCGCGCACCATGTGGATGCCGGTGATGAACCGCCGCAGCAGCCAGGCCACCAATACGCCGGCGCTGGCGGTCAATACGCTGCCGCTTTTGGTATCGCTGCGTGCGGAAGAGACTTTAGGCCATTTTCTGTCGGGCATGGCGAAGATGCTGCGTGAGCTGCGCAGCCACGCAGGCTACCGTCTGCGGCACATTGCCGCAGATCGCGGTGTGACGCCGGCCTCTCGTTTGTTTATCTCGCCGTTTATCAACGTCCAGCCGTTTGATCCCGCCGGTTTCAGCGGCTGCACCTGTACGCGACGGGTACTGGCAGGAGGATCTGGCGACGGCGCTAACCTGACCTTCCGCGGGCGCACCGATGCTGGCGATCTGCACCTGGATATCGATGTTTACGTGCAGCAGTTTGCCTGCGATGGGATCGAAGACTACGGGCGTGACCTGCAGGCGTTTTTACTGCGTGCGTTGCGGGAAGAAGCGCTGGAGACGGCGCTCGGCGAACTGGTGGCGGTGCCCGCCTGATGGCCGAAAGGTCAGCGTAATGGTTGGGGCCATGCTCGACCCGATATAAGTTTGAATGAGGTGATAGGGGGCTGCATGCAGCCCCTTTTAGTTTGAACCGTTTAACGTGCCAACAACGCCGCCACTTCCCGCGCATTTTTGCAGGGGATTAACAGCGTTGGCGGCAGTTGGGTGCCAAAGGCCTGGTTAAGCTGCGCCGCCACCTGGCGAATGTGCGGCAGCTTCAACCCCATGCTGATAAAGGCCGTTTCTTCTCCCCATTCCGGGCGCGGCGTTGCGCCGATGGCCTGCAAATAGATCGACAGGATCTTGCCGCTGTGCGCCGGTGGCGCGCTCGGCAGCGGTGCCGCACAGGCATTCAGGCCCGGAGTGGCACGATCGGCGCTGAAGGCTGCGCGGATGCGGTGACGGTCGGTCTTGCCGTTACCCGACAGCGGCAGCAACTCGGTATGAATAAAGCGTGTCGGGATATGGGTACAAGGAAGGTAGCCGGTCGAAAAAGCGCGGATCGCCGCCAGCGACAGCGGTTTGCCGTCGTGGGTGAGGTACATCGCCCCGAGCGTCGCTTCGCCATTGTCACCGCCAGGGTAATCCACTACCACGATATCGACAATAGCCTCGTGTCCGCGCAACACATCTTCAATTTCCGGCAGCGAAACGCGCACGCCACGGATTTTCACGTAGCCGTTCACCCGGCTGGCGAACAGGATATTGCCGTCCGGACGATAGTACCCTTGATCGCCGGTACGGAAGGCCCGCAGCGGTTGCCCGTCGGGCCCATCCAGCGTAACGAAATCATGTTGTTTTAAATCGCCGTCCTCCAGATACCCCAGCGCCAGATTCACCCCGGAGGTGTGGATGCGGCCGACCACGCCGGTCGGGCAGTGGGTACCGTCGTCATGGCAGATAAAGTATTGGTTAGCCGGCAGCGGCTGACCATAAGGCACGGTGCCGGTGTCCTGCGGCGCTATCGGGTGCCAGATGCTCCAGATGGTGGTTTCGGTCGGGCCACCGAGCGAGAACAGGCTGATGTCCGGACGCAGGCCGCGCAATTGCTGTACCGTCGCCGGTTTGATGTAATCGCCCCCCTGAGCCACCAGTCGCAGCGAACGCAGGCTGTCGTCGGTTTTACAGGTAAGCAGCATTTCCAGAATGGCGGGGACCGAACACCACAGGCTGACGCCATGGCGCTCAACCAACTGGTTCCAACTGATGGCGTCTTTTTCCTGATGTGGTGCCGGTAACACCAGCGTGGCACCGGCGCTGAGCGAGCCGAACAGATCAAACATCGACATATCGTGGTGCGGCGGCGTGACCGAAATCATCACGTCGTCGGCGGTGACCGCCCAGCTCTGCAGGGTCTGGCCGATAACGTTGGCGGTGGCGCGGTTATTGAGCACCACGCATTTCGGTTTGCCGGTGGTACCGGAGGTATATAGATAATAACTGGCTTCGGTGCTGACGCTGCGCTCGGTCAGCGTCTGGCTGTCCGGCAGCTTGGCGGCGCTCGCCGTCGGGTCAAGCAGTTCCTCTGGCGTAACCCCGAACGAGGTGTCCAGTTCACCCTTGTGTACCACCAGATCCGGCCGACAGTTGGTCAGCAGATAGGCGGTGCGTTCCGGCGGCGAGTTGATGTCGATCGGCACCCAGATAATGCCCAACAGCGCACAGGCGAGTGAAATGGTTACATGCTCCGGGCTGCGCGCCAGATACAAGGCCAGCACGCTGCCTGGCTTCAGGCCACGCTGTTGCAGATTTGCCATCACTGCGCTAACCCGTTGGCCCAATTCCGGGTACGTCAGGCTTAGTTGGTCGCAGATTAACGCGGGGCGCGGCTGCGGATCGTTAAACAACCTGTCGGCCAACTGCGCAAGATAAGGGTAAGCGCTGAATGACGTCTCGCTGTGGTTATGGCGGTAATGTTGGTAATCGATAAATTGCGCGGGGGGAATTTCCACATCGCCGTCCCGGCACATCAACATTACCCGACGTTGCAATGCGTCCAGCATCGCCTGCACTTGCTCGCCATCCAACGCCTGCTCGGCGTAGTCGACGCACAGCAGCAGGTTCTTGTCGGCATCTTGTGTCAGGCGGATATCGATCGCCACCTGCGGCGTCTGGGTCACGCCGTCATGGTAGCGAACCGGCGCGTTGCCAGGCAGCGTCTCCCACCCCAGGCAGTTGGTGAGGATCACCGGCAGCGCCGGGGAGCCCTGGCTGAGGTTTAGCAACTGCCGCGCCAGGTCAACGCCGGAAAATGCCAGATGGTCGAGCGCCCCCAGCACGTCGTCCTGCAAGGCCTGGGCGCGGCTGATAAAGGTGCCCCCCAGGCGGGAATAGCGTACCGCCACAAAGGTAGAGGCGTTGCTGAGCGCACCATTTGCTGCAGGAAACGCCACCGGCACGCCGACGCAGAGTTCGCCGTCGGTGGTCCATTGCGCCAGCGTATCGAGGATCAGAGCCGAAAGGCTGCTGTTGCGCAGCAGGGCATGGGAGGATCCCAGGCGCGAGAACTGTTTTAGAACCTCGCGCGGCAAAGTCAGGTTGGCGCGGCGATAGCGAGAGGATTTGATATTGGCCAGCGGGGTGCGCCACGGTAACGCCGACGGCGTGGTGACGTCCTGTAGCTTGGCTTGCCAGTAGGCGGCATCAATCTGACGCTGTTCCGCCGTGGCTGCAGCCGGTGGGCTTGGCGGCACGACAGGCGGCAGCGGGGCGTCGTCGAACAGCCGGGCGATGACGGTGGAGATACCCTGGCCGTCAAGGATCAGCGCGTCGAAGCTGGTGAAAATCACGGTGTCGTAGGGGTTGCCGGTGGCGTCCTGCGTCTCCGAGAGCTGAATGGCGGCAATACGCCACAACGGCTGCGCGGGATCGTGGCGCTGATGCGAATATTGCTCGCGCAAGTCAGCCAATTGGCGTTGCGCTGCCTGATGGTCGAGCGCACGCAGATCGTGCCGATCCAGATTCAGCGTGGCCTCTGCCCGCACGTGTTGGGTGAAACGCTGGGTATCGATGCAGGTGCGCAGCGCCGCGTAGTGCTGCACCAGTTCGCTCAATCGGCTTTCCAGGCGGGCCAAATCCAGTCCCAGACCGCGATATTCGCGAAAGTCGTGCATCGCTACGCCGCCGAGCGGCCATTGTTCGCTGCGCCCGAGCAGGTAAGCCTGCTGCAGTGCGCTTAGTGGTGTCTCCATGGTATTTCCCTATTGATTGTCACTAACCCACGAAATAGAAAGCAGGGCGCATGAGACCACGCGCCCGGATCGGTATCAGGCTTTGGGTGCCAGCACCTGCAATAACAGTTGAGCGCCCTCGGCGGCATTGGGGGCTCGCTCGCAGATCACTGCGGCAAGAGCGGCCGGAGTCGGGTTCGCCTCTATATCCTTCGGCGCCAGCGCTACCGGCAGGTATTTGTTAAGTACCGCCAATAGGGCCATCAGAGCGTCCTGCGGCAGTTGCAGGGTACGGATATCGTCATCGTCACCCAGCCTGGCGTCCGGCGCGACCCGCGCCAGCAGCCGGTGCAGCAGTTGGCGAACCGGCATCTGACGTGCCTGGCCCGCTGAGGAGCATTGCGCCAACCACTGCGAAAGTGGCTGATTAAAGCTGTCCGGCCGGTTGGCGGCCCGTTTCAGCAAGGCGCCGTAAGTGGCGAACAGCTGCGGTAACAGCCGATCAGGGAAGGCGTCCAGGCGGACGTCCCAGTTGATCAGAATGCCGCCGTTGGCGTGTGCCACCTGAGCGTCCAGCGCCACCTGCGGCCCCTGGGAAATTACCCACTCCAGCGGGCCAAAGGTACGAGTGACGTTGTCAGAAAACAACGCTTTGCCACGGATGCCAAACCCGGCGGTAAACACGACGGGTGAAGGCTGCATGCTGCCTTGCAGGCGCGACAAATCGCGCATCACGCTGACGCCGGGGTAATCGGCGTGAGCTATTAACTCCGCCAACTGGGCCATCAGGCGGCGGCTGAAAGCCGGCAAGTTTTCAACCGGGTTCAGCTCCACGCCCAGCAGCACCAGGTTAGAGAAGTCGCCAATGATCGGGGCGAGGTTGGCTTCATCCCGGTGGAACAGCGGCACGTTGAGCCTGAAGCGCGACATGTTCCAGCCATGGCCGACGGTAACGGCAAACAGCGCCAGAAACAGGGATGACAGCGTGATACCGTGCGCTCTGGCGGCATCTTCCAGCGCTTTGGTTTCGCTCGCGCTCAGTTGCAGCGCCAGCCGATCGCTGCGGCAAATATCCGGCGTGCGCAACAGGTGTGGTGCCGGCGGCAGCTGAGGCAGGCGTTCACGCCACCAGGCCTGAGCGCGAGTGCGACGTGCCTGCTGCGCGGTATCGGCATAGTGACGATCCAGATAGTCAAAGTAGGGTACGCCATTGTCGGCGGGGGATGCCGGACATTGGTGATAAAACCGCGCCAAATCCTCCATCAACACGCGGAAACCCATGGCATCGCCGGCGATCATATCCAGATCAACATGCAGCCTGCTGTGGCCGCCCGGCAGCAGGCTGAGGCTGATATCGCAGGGGATACCTTGTTCCAGCGGCAGTTTTTGGCTGCTTTTTTGCTGCCGTTTGGCTGTGAGCCGGTGGCTCGCTTCGGGGGTATCGAACTGGCTGAAATCGTCCAGATGCAGGCCATGTTCAGGGCCGCAGGGGCTGATGGTCTGCTGGCCATCGGCCGTGATGCACAGGCGCAACATAGGGTGATGCAGGTAAAGGGCGGCAACGGCCTGTCTCAGTCGTTCGACGTCCAGGTCGCAGCAGTTAAATTCCGCATACAGGTGGGCGGATACGCCCCCCAGCGGCGCTTCGGATTGCCGACCTACCCAGTAGGCGGCCTGCATCGTGGTCAACGCTTTCATCGGGTTTCCATCAGTATTGAGAGACTGTAAGAATATATTGCAATGTTAATGGGAATGAAAATTATTACTATTTTTATTTGTTGGTATAAAACGTAAGGGTAATGTGGAAAGGGGAGGTTCTCGCTCGCTTATAGAAAATATTAATACCGATATAATTATGTTTTATATTCATTTTAATTGAAATTATTGGTTTTAAAGAACCCACAATAACTGCGTTTTATCGTTCAGCACTTTACCCGTTCTGTATCCTGTTTATTTGTTTAGTTGATAATGATTTGCATTAAAAAATGTAAAATATTATCATTATTAACATTTCTTTACGTTTCCAGACAAAAAATCTGCGTCCGCCCCCGGTTTATCTGGGGTGGGGCGGCTGTCTGCGGCAGGGATATGCAATAGCAAGGTCAGGAAGGCCGCAATGCCATTGTCAGTGTGAGAATCAGCGTCGTTACCTATGTGAAATAAAACATATTTTTGTGCATCTGGGATGAAAGGAGAATACATCTATGAGCAAGCATTCAGCGGCTCAAAGGCATAAAATCGTAGGAAACAAGGAAAAAGCAGGCTTGCAGGCCATTGGGGCATTTTCCTCACTCTTTCTGGGTCTTTGTTCTTTATCTGTGGGCAGCGTTAACGCCGCCGCAGTGGACGAAAAGGTGCAGGAAGCCGCCGACAGCAAACGTAACGATAATTGGCAGGACTCCGAAAGCCTGCTGGTGACCGGCGAAAAGATAAAGCGCAGCATTTTCGACACCGGCTCCAGCGTGCAGGTGTTCGACAGTGAGCGGATCGCCGCTATGCCCAATGCGTTGCAGATCCCCGATTTATTACGCATGACGGCCAACGTCATGGATGTCGGCATCGGTAACGATCTGCCCACCGTGCGCGGTATCGACGGCTCCGGCCCGAACACCGGCGCCAACGCCTTCCTCAGCGGCACCCGTCCGCGCCTCAATTTGTCTCTGGATGGTCGCTCCCTGACCTATAACGAGCAGGCCTATGGCCCGCAGTCGCTGTGGGATCTGGATCGCGTCGAAGTGTTCCTCGGCCCGCAGAGCTATATTCAGGGGCGTAACGCCATTGCCGGTGCGATCGTGATGGCCAGTAAGGATCCCACTTTCGATTGGGAGAGTGCCTTCAAGGGCGGTGCGGGCAACCAGCACTCTTCGCAATTGTCCGCTATGGTTTCAGGCCCGCTGGTGGAAGATCAACTGGCGTTCCGCGTCAGCGTCGATCGCCAGCGTCGCCGCAGCGATGTCGATCTTCCTGCTTATGAGCCGGTGGGCGATCCGCGTGAGGTTGAAGCCACTACCGCTCGTGCCAAACTGTTGTTCAATCCGGCAGGCCTGCGCGAGCTGACCACCAAGCTGACCTTTAACCACTTTGGCAGTACCTCGCCGCAAAACGAGAGCCTCAACCCGCTGGTTCACCCGACCAGCCTGCGCCACGATCCGCGCCGAGCGGTGTTTAAAAGCAACACCAACAGCGGCGTTTGGGATCTGTCCTGGGAGCAATCCGACAGCCTGACGCTGGAAAACCGCGTTATTTATACCGACTTCAATATTAACCGTCCTACGGCTTATGCCTTGCCGTACGCCGATATCGGCGGAAAAGAGGTGCACGTAGAGCCGGTGGCGCGTTTTGGTGGGCCAGACAGCCGCCTGCGCGGGCTGGCAGGGTTGCGTTATTTCCACTCCAAGCAGGTTGAGTTCGTTAACATTTTCGGCGGTTCGACCTTCAAGGATAAAACCGACACCAACTCGGCCTTTGCCGAGCTGACCTACGCCATCACGCCGAAGGTGGATATCACCGCCGCCAGCCGTTTGGAGCGCGAGCACCGTCAGCGTACCGGCGGCAGCAAGGCCGTGCGTATCGATTTCGATGAAACCTACGACGTATTCCTGCCGAAGCTGGATCTGGCCTGGAAACCGACGGATACCCAGACCTACGGCGCCAAGGTGGCGCGCGGCTATAACGCCGGTGGCGCAGGCATCACCATCGGCACGCCGGTAGTCAATTACACCTATGGTTCGGAATATGTCTGGAACTATGAGTTGTACACCCGTCACCACCTGAAAGATGCCAACGTCATCCTGACCAGCAACATCTTCTACAACGACTACAAGGACATGCAGCTGCCGTATTCCCTGGGGCCGAACTCCTCGGTGATCCGCAATGCCGACAAGGTAGAAACCTACGGCGCGGAAATGGGGGCGACCTGGCAGCCGCGTTGGGACTTCGAACTGTTCACGAACGTCGGTCTGTTGAAGACCAAGATCAAGAAGTTCTCGGGCAGCGGCGTAGATGGGCATGAACTGGCGCGTGCGCCGGCTTATACCGCCAACATGGGCGCCAAGTACCAGTTGATGGCCGGGTTGGAACTGAGCGGCAACGTGGCGTTCTCGGACTCCTACTACTCGCAGTACGACAACGACTCTCGCGGGCGCATCGGATCTTACTGGTCGGCGAATACTCAACTGGCGTACACCTTCGCCTATGGCCGCGCCACCCTGTATGCGCAGAACCTGTTTGACTCGGAACGTCGCGTGATGGTCAGCGGCAACGACGTCTACACCGCGACTCAGCAGCGTCCACGCATGATCGGTGCGGCGCTGGAACTGACATTCTGATGCGATAGCAATCGGTCTGCAGCAGGGGCGTATTCACGCCTTGGATTGTTGGCGCTTGCGCGAGTTTGTCAGCGATCTGTGGTGGATACGCCCCTGTTTATGACCCGCGTTCCCCCCGAGGTTCCGGTATGGCCGGGCACAAGGAGATAGAGCAGTGAGCGGTTATTTTGACAATATTCTCAGCGATGACGAGGCCCAGCGTCTGGACCTGGCGTTTCAGACGCTGGGCGAGCGGGCGGCGGATGCCTCACAGCCATTGAGCGAAGCGGAAGAACTGGCGTGGTTCATGCACCAGCAGCGCGGCGACGGCGGTTGCCAGCAGGCGATGGCCTGGCGACTGGGCGGCGAGCCGGATATCGGCAGACTGGCCAGCGCGCTGGAAGCCCTGACCCGGCTGATGCCGGAACTGGACGTTCGTTACGATTTCGACGATGAGCTAGGCTTACGCAAACTGGGCGGCAACGCAACGCTGAATCCGGTGAGCATTCAGCCTGTCGCGGACGAACAGCAGGCGGTAAGCCGTCTGTTGCAGGCGCAGGCGACGCCTCTTGAGTTGGCAAGCGAAGCGCCGCTTCGTTTTCTGTTGTTTACCGGTGCTGGTTCGGTGCTGGGCGTCGTTGCCCACGACATTTTGGCTGAAAGGCTGTCGTGTCGACAATTATTGACGATGCTGTCGGCGCTGTATAATCGCCATGATCCCCTGCCAGTCCCGGACACTCTGCCGCCGGTTGTACTGAATACGCCATTGCCGGAAGCGACGGAGCTGGTTCTGCCGTGGCCACGCCATGCGACAGCGCTGCGGGACTACCGACAATTGGCAGCACAGGATGAGCGTCTGGCGCAGGCCGGGGTACGTATAGCGACCCGCGTGGCGCGCAAGATTTTGCCCGTAACCGATAACCCAACCACCTTACTGGCGGCGATCGCCGTTCGCTTTGGCCGCTTTATCGCCGCTCAGTCCGGCGGGCAACCGGTGCAGTTGTGCGTGCCGCTCGACGACGCACAACAGGCGAACGGTATGGACGGCTGGCAGGGCGCCAGCCGATTGAAACGCCTGACCTTGCAGCCTGCGGATCAGGAGGCGGAAAGCCGGCTGCTGGCACAGCAAACGGCGGAAGCGCCCAACCCAGAATTGGCTCAGCTTCTGGTGAGCTGGCTGGCGGATCCTTCGGTGGCGCTGCAGTTGGATGGGGTTAACGCTGAACGCCTGCTGTTACCGCCGCTGCATACGCCTTTTGAACTGATGCTGGCTTTGAGCCTGCCCGAGCCGGACTCGATGGTATTGGAGCTAGTGGCGGATCCGCGCCTGACCCCGCATGTCGCGCCGTTCCTGCTGGAGCAGTTCGTCGCTTATCTCGCCGGACGGACGATCACGACAGCCCTGCTGCCTGCCGCTGAGCAACCGTTGGCCCAGCCCGAAGCTGTTCTGGCGGGAGAGGATGCACAACAACAAGAAAATGATGAAATCGCTCAATTGATCCTGGCGGAATTCCGCGATGCCCTGGTGGCGCCGGACATGACCGTCGATGAAGATTTCTTCGATCGCGGCGGGCATTCGCTGGTCGCGACCCGCGTCATCGGTCGCTTGTTAAGCCTGCACCGTATCGAACTCAACATTAACGACCTGTTCAGTCACGCCACGGCCCGAGGGCTGTCGGCCTACGCCAAACGTCAGGCGGTTACGGCACCGGCAGTGCAAGCGCCCAATACGCAGCAGCGGGATGAGGTCGTCCAGGTACCGCTGTCGCTGGCCCAGCACTCCCTGTGGAAAGTGTACGAGGCCTTCGGTCACGACGAGATTTTCAATCTGCCTTTCGCCATCAATTTCCTCGATCCGGTGGATGAAATGGCCCTGCGTCAGGCGTTTATCGACGTCATGACGCGCCACAGCGTATTGCGTTCACTGTTTATCGAACATCAGGGGGAGGTTCGCCAACAGGTCGTGCCTGCGGCTGAACTGCTCGATTACGAGTGGTTCCACTTCTCTTATGAAACACCGGCCGGTAACGCCAGCGAACTGTTGGCCAAGGCCGGCGACCACCGCTTTGATCTGACCCGCGAGCTGCCGCTGCGCGCTACCTTCCTGCGTGACGCGGCAACCGGCCGGCAACTGCTTTCGCTGCTGTTCCACCATGTGGTGCTGGATGAATGGTCGCTGAACCTGATGATGGACGAGCTGGGCATCGCCTACAGCCACCGTGTGGCTGGGCAGAAGCCGCAGTGGAAAGGTGAAGTGCCGCAGTTTTATGCCTTTGCCCGGCAGCAGCAGGCCGGCGGCGTCGCACAGCAACACCTGGACTATTGGCTCGATAACCTGCGCGATGCACCGGTCGGTCAGCCGCTGTTCCAGCAGGAACCTTCGCACCATCCTGCAGTCCCGGCCGATGCAGACGTCAACGGCGGATGGCTGGAATTTGACGTCGCACCAACGGTGGCTGAGGGGTTGTACGCGCAGGCCAGGAAGAACAACGCCTCACTGTTCAACGTGGTCTACGCCGGTATCACTACGGCGCTGCGCCTGTTGGGCGGTCCGACGGATCTGCTGGTGGGGACTTCCACCTCCGGCCGTAACGACGCCGAGTTCTTTGACACCATCGGCTACTTCACCACGGTGGTGGTGCACCGGGTGCGCTTCGCCGACCAGTTGACGGTCGCTGGGCTGATTGACCAGGTGAAAAACACCATCAACGGTTCTATGCCTTACACCGATATTCCTATCGATCTGGTGGAAGAAGGGCTGTTTGGCGCTCATGCCGACCGCAAGAACCACATGTTCGAAGTGTTCATTCAGATCCACAGCCGTATCAAGCTGAACGGGGCATTTACCCTGCAGGACGGCAGCACGGTGGCCTATCGTCAGGTGGAGCCGGAGAAAACCGAATCGCTGCTCGGTTTGCAGTTTGAAGTGATGGAAGAAAACCTCGACGGCGTGAAATCCCTTCGCGTGATGATGACCTACCGTACCGATCATTACACCGCGCAACAGGCGGGGTTGATCGCTGCAACTATTCAGCACGTTTTCTCTCACTTTGCCCAACAGGCCAGCGGGGACATGCCACTGTCGGCCTTGCCGCCGGCGCCACAGCAATAACGTTGTTCACCCTAACTGACTTTATTACTTTCATGGAGATAAACGGATGTCTGGAACAATAGGAACACCCCGCGCTTTACTGTCGCTGTTGATTGCAACGTCGTTGGTGGTGGCCGGTGCGGCGCAGGCCCGTGACGCAGGGATCTCTCAGCAGGATATCAAGCGCCAGCCGTTGTCGTCGGCGCTGGTGGAAATGGCCTACAGCCCAAGCCAGAAGTCGCTGTTCGTCAGCGCACCGGACTGGAAGGAAGAGGCGAAATCCCGCGTGTTGCGTCTGGATCCGACCACGTTGGCGGTGCAGGCGGAGATCCCTCTGCAGGTGAAGGGGTTCGGCGTAGCCCTGGATGATGCCGGCCACCGGCTGTATCTGACTCAAGGGTTCAATGGCTCGGTCGGCGTGGTGGATACCACCACCAACCGTGCGCTGGACAGCATTCCAGTGACCGAAAAAACGATGCTGGAGCAGACCTACAAGGAGGCCGGTATCAGCGGCAAGCGCCTGGAGTTCCTGCTCAAGGAGCTTAAGCGCTTCAAGATCACTGAAGACTACCAGTACCGCATCCGCGAAATGAAGTATGACGCGCAGAGCGGCCGCCTGTTCTTGCCGGGGTTGGGTTTTGGGGTAGATAGCGTGCTGTTTGTGGTCAACACCCGGACTCAAAAGCTGGAGAAAATGATCCCCGGTTTCGGCTACAACGCGGTGGGCATCACTCTGGATGAGAAAGGACGGCGCGTATTTGTCTCTAACATGCAGGGGCAACTGATTACCCTGAATGCCGATACCCTGGCGATCACCTCCACCAAAGAGATTCAAGCGGATCAGCTGCTGAACCTGGTGTACGACGGGAAGAATAACCGTCTGTTAGGGGTGGATCAGGGGATCGACCGCGACAACTACCGCAATACCCACCTTGAGCGTGACTACGTGAAGCGCAGCAGCGGTCACCGGGTGTTTGCGCTGGATGCGGACAGCGGCAAAGTGTTGGCCAGCGAACTGACCGATGAAGTGCCAATTGGCCTGCTGTTGGACGATCGCAACCAGCGTGTGTACGTCGCCAACCGCAAAGGGATCCGCGTCGATCATGGCGCAGGTACGTTGACGGTGTTTGATTCAAACAGCCTCAAGCGCCTGCAAACCGTAGAACTGCCGCCGCACCCTAACAGCCTGGCGCTGGACACCAGCAACAACGTGTTGTTCGTGACGGTGAAGAATGACGGAGCCAGCACCAAAGCCGGCAAACCGGAAAGCGTAGTCCGTATTCAACTGCCAAAAAACTGAGTGTGATCCCGCTGCGTCAGTGAAGGCTGACGCAGCGTATTCTTGGCATAAGTCTTCTTGTCCGCAGTGAATCCATACTCACCAATGTTGTTATTAATTAACGGCATGCTCATTTCGCTGCCGCCTCTTCTGAGGCGGTTGTGTAGCATGACGTCTGGGGCGCAGAACGCCACTGACGGCCCGCATGGCCCCTTGATGTGAGCCAATCCCACATAAACACAAGGTAATAAAAACTGGTCTTGTTCCGATAATTTGATTATAAACACCGCCGTTAGGGACAATGTTCTCATCTAAATTGGAGTAGTTATGTTGGCTAAAGTTAATCGGCTGTTCGCCGGTGCGCTCCTGGCGCTATTGCTTCCTGCTGTCGCCGTGGCGGCGGATTACCGTGCTGGCGAGCAATATTCTCGCCTGGATAAACCGGTGGCGTCAGCCCCTGCGGTGGTGGAGTTTTTCTCTTTTTATTGCGGCCCTTGTTATCAGTTTGCCGAAACCTACCATGTGGGCAGCACCGTCAGCCAGGCGCTGCCTGAGGGCACCAAGCTGACCAAATATCATGTCGGCCTGATGGGCAAATTGGGCAATGAGCTGACTGAAGCCTGGTCGATCGCGATGGTGATGGGCATCGAGGATAAAATCGAAGGCCTGCTGTTCGACGAACTGCAAAAGAAGCGCGCCATCAACAGTGAAGAGGATATTCAGCGGGTGTTTGCCGCCGCCGGCGTAGATGCCGCGGCCTATGAAAATGCGCGCCACAGCCTGTTGGTGAAGGGCTTGATTGCCAAGCAGAATGAAGCGGTGAAAGCGCTGGACGTACGGGCAACCCCCTCGTTTTATGTCTCCGGCAAGTACAAAATCGATAATGCCGGAATGGCGAGCCAAAGCGTTGACGGCTATGCAAAAGAATACGCGGCCGTGGTGCGTTATCTGCTGGATAGCCAGCCTTAATCCTCCCGATTTTCCCGTTTTTATCAACCCGGCTACGGCCGGGTTTTTCATGTCTGGAGCCATAAGGCGCAATTTGTGATCCCAGCGCCAGATCCCACTGTCGGCATTGCTTGTATGTTACTGGGTTGTTATGTTGATTTTCTGTTCATTGCCGCTTGCGGTTCGAACGCGTCCATCGCTGATGTGTGAAGGGGGGATCCATGGCAATTTCCGTACCGGTCAGGGAGGTTGGCTTCGAAGAGTGGTTGGCGAAAATCAACTCCGCCTGCGGCCGGTTCTGCGCCCGAACTCTGGGGCCGGGATTTAGCGGCGCGATGCAGGAATTTCGTGCCCACGCGTTACGTATGAGCGTGGTGGATGCGACGCAAACCCGCCTGTATCGAACCCAAAAAGAAATTAACCGCAGCGACGGCTCGCATTTTTTCACGGTCTTTCAACTGCGCGGCAGTTCATTGATGGAGCAGGGTGACCGACAGGCAGTCTTGTCCGCCGGTGACGTCACGCTGATCGATGCTTCACGTACCAGCAGTTTTACCTTTCAACAGGACTCCCGCCAAATCTCATTACTGATGCCGCGCAGCTATTTCGAACGGTCGGCACGTTTTAGCGATCTGCAATTCGCACGACGGCTGGATGGGCAAAGCAGCATGGCGCGCCTCAGTCGGCAACTGGTCTTGGGCTGCATGCAGGACGCGCAGATGAGCGCACCGGAGAGCGAGGCGATACTCAGTGCCGTGGCAACTCTGTTGCGCCCGGCGCTGGTGGAACCTGAAGTGGGAGCGGAGGTTTTCCCGCAGGCTTTCACCCGTACGCTGGCGTTTATCGATACGCATATCCAGTCGCCTCAGTTACGGCCTGAGTGGATCGCCACTGAACTGGGCATTTCGGTCCGCAGCCTGTACCGGATGTTTGCCCGTCAGGGACTGGTGGTGGCGCAATATATCAAGCACCGCCGTCTTGATTTGTGCGCTCAGGTGCTACGCACGGCGCCTGAGCGGCAAAAGTTGGTCACTATCGGCCATGACTGGGGTTTTGCCGATCACAGCCATTTCTCCACCGCCTTCAAAAGCCGTTTTGGCGTTTCGCCCAGCGAATACCGTAAGCAGTATCAGTAGCGCCCTGGAGGGCGCTACTGGCGATTAAGGCGCTGTTCAGTAACGAATGCACACCGATTTGGATTCGGTATAAGCATCCAGCCAGTCCGGGCCGAAATCACGGCCGCTACCCGATTGTTTGAAGCCGCCGAAAGGCATGTTGGCGTCGATCAGCGTATGGGTGTTGACCCACACCGTGCCGGCCTGAATTCGTGGCGTGAAGGCCATCGCCGCTTGCAGACTGGTGGTCCACAGGCTGGCGGTCAGACCGTAGTCGGTGTCGTTGGCTTTGCGCAATGCTTCTTCAGCATCCGCCACGCGGATCAGATTGACCACCGGGCCAAACACTTCTTCGCGCGTCAGGTTCAGCTTGTCGTCCGGGTTAATTACCAGCGTCGGCGGAATATAGAACCCTTGCGAGTCCGGCCCGGTCGCGCCGCTGATCAACTCAGCGTGCTTGGATCTGGCATCGTCCAGATAGGCCGCCACTTTATTGCGGTGGTCGCTGGAGACCAGTGGGTTGATCTGCGCACTGGCATCCATGCCCGGTCCGACGGACAGGGATTTCACCGCCTGCTCGAACCCGGCCACCAAAGTGTCGTAGATTGGCGCTTCAATATAAATCCGCGAGCTGGCGGCGCACACCTGCCCCTGGTTCAGGAAACTGCCCGCCATCAGGCCTTCGATAACCTGCTGCGGGTCGGCATCTTTCAGCACGATGGCCGGGTTTTTACCGCCCAGTTCCAGCGTCACGCGTGTCAGCCGGTCCGCCGCCGCGCGGGCGATGCCTTTGCCGACCGGCGTGGAGCCGGTGAAGCTCACTTTGGCAATCAGCGGGTGTTCGGTCAGCGCTTTGCCGCAGCCGGTACCTTTACCCGTCACCACGTTGAATACCCCCGGTGGAATGCCGGCTTCGGTCGCCAGTTCAGCCATGCGCAGCAGGGTGAGCGGCGTGGTCTCCGAGGGCTTGATCACGATGGAACAACCTGCGGCCAGCGCCGGCATCACTTTCCACATACCGATCATCAGCGGGAAGTTCCACGGCACAATGCCTGCCACCACGCCAATCGGCTCTTTACGGGTATACACCTGATATTTGGCCCCCGGCGGCATGGGGATCGACACGTCCAGGGTTTGGCCGGTGATCTTGGTAGTCAGCCCGGCGGTGTAGCGCATCCAGTTCAGCGTGCAGCCTACCTCGAACATGCGGGCAATATTGATCGACTTGCCCTGTTCCAGCGTTTCCAACTGGGCCAGTTCTTCGGTGTGTTGTTCAACCAAATCGGCATAGCGCAATAAAATACGCTCGCGCTCGGCAGGTAAACGTTGCGCCCAGACCCCAGAGGTAAACGCCTGATGGGCCGATTGTACGGCGCGAGCGACGTCTTGCGCGTTGGCGTCGGCGGTGGAGGAAATTTGTTGTCCATTGGCGGGGTTATACACCGCCAGCCGGCCTTCGGCGGTGGAACCACACCATTGGCCGTCGATATACAGCCCATGATGACGATCGAGAAAACGCGAAACGCTGTCCATCACTGCTACGTTATTGTCAGGCATACGCCCTCCTGTCAGACAAAAAAGGTCGCTATCGTTAACCTTAAAAGTCTATAGCAGGCAGAGAAGGAGGGCTTTTGTCTGTCTGACATTCGGTTTGTCGTGCGTGACAGAGTAGAGAAAACGGCTGAGGGGATCAGCCGTTAATGCGGCGAACTAGGAGCTGAGGGTGGCCAAACGAGTGGCGAAGCCGAGGAACAGCAGGCCGATCAGGCCATTACCCAGTTTTGCCAGGCCTTTCTTATGGTTAAAGAAGTGCGCCAGCATCGCGCCGGAGAAGATCAGCGTGGTCATGTAGATAAAACTGACCGATTCGAGGATCAGCGCCAGAATGGTGAACGACAGGCCGGTGTGCGCATAGTTGAAGTCGATAAACTGCACGAAGAACGACACGTAGAACAGGATCGCTTTCGGGTTGGTCAGGCTGAGCGTCAGCGATTTGCGCAGGATGCTGTGGCCGCCTTCAATCTGTTGTTGCTGCGCCGCATTTTTCTGGATAAAGGTGGCGTAGAGAATTTTCGCACCGAGGAACAGCAGGTAAATCGCGCCGAGAAAACGTACCAGGGTAAACAGGAACGGCGTGGTACGGATCAGCGAAGCCACGCCAATATAGGCGCAGAAAATCAGGATTGCATCGCCGATAAACACGCCCAGCGCGGCGGTATAACCAGCACGTACGCCACGCGTCACGCCGGTCTTCAGCACGTACAGCGTATTCGGGCCTGGCAGGATAATGATAAAAACCACCCCGGCCAAATAGGTCCAAAGATTCAGGACGCCAAAACTCTCTAACACAATAACCTCTCCATGCGCGGAACTGACAGCCAATAACACTGGCTACACCCGTAGCCGGGCGCGATCCTAACGCCGCAGCGCCAGGTTGGCAACGTATTAAACTTCATGTTGTTTGCCGTATTTTGCTACAGGCCGGCGCCGGTCAATATCGTATCGAGCGGCACCATTTGAAGGGATTTTAGGGCTTACGCGCCAGCAGCGTGGCGAAACGCAGTGAAATACGGTTGCCGGCGGCGTCGGTTTTGTGCAGTTGGCCGACATCCTCGTTGTACTTCAGGATTTCCCAGTCGGCGTAATACTCCTTCAGCTCGCCCGGTTTAAAGGTGAAGGGGAAGGGCAGGCTGCAAGGGTAGTCCGGCGTATCCATCGCGGCGACAATCAGGTTGTAACCGCCGTTCAGGGTGCTGTCCTGCATGTTTTTCACCAGCCCCGGGATCCGTTCACGGCTGAGGAACATAAACACCACGGTGGAAAGAATAAAGTCGTAATCGCCGCTGAAGGTGTGAGTATTGAGATCTTGCACGCTGGCGCGAATGTGCGACAACCCTTCGCTCTCGATCAGGCTATTGAGGTTGTCGATCGACGGGCCATGTTTGTCCCAGGCGGTGACGTCAAAGCCCTTCAGGTTGAGATAGAGCGAGTTGCGTCCGCCACCGCAGCCCAGATCCAGCGCTTTGCCGGGTTTTATGCGCTGCACGGCTTCGATCACCTCGGAATGGGTGCGCGTCAGCTGGTGCTTTTTGTGGTAGTAATCTTCCGGTGAGCAGTAAAAAGCCAGTTGGCAGGTCATATCATCGGAAAATGAAACGATGCGGTGCCATTGCTGTGGCTCGATAAACGGCGGCTGGCTCTCAGGGCTGAACTGCCAGGTTTCGGTGGTCTCGCCCTCTTCGGTCATCAACGCAAAGGTCAGGCTGCCGCTCAGCAGCGTGAGTTCGGCCCAGGTGCCGCTTTGGGTGTTGTGCTTTTGCTGGAAACTCTCCGGCAGCGTTGCGCTGTTCCATACCGGCAGGGTTTTATAACAAAGCAGCTCATTCATGCGTCTCTCCTTAAATTTTGCGTTGCCCTGGTGTGGGCGAATAAACGATTTTATATGTTGCATATAAAATACATGTTTATCGGTTCATTGAAAATGCCCGCGATCATGAAAGGTGTGATTCAGAGTGTGCGAGGCAAGATGTCTTACCCTGCGGCGATTGCTTAAAGGTGTATTTCCTGGCACCCAATACATTTAGACTGGATCGGGGTCCGCTGCTGGGCTAACGTCACTGCAGTGTATGTCAAAACGATCAGGGAAAAGATGCCAATTCGCCGTTTTATCAACCCGATGACCTTGCGTCCGTTGAGCCTGGCCGCGCTGCTGGTGCTGGCCGGTTGTACCACGAAAACCACCACGACTTCACCGGTGCAACGCCCGGCTGACGTCAAAGCTCAACTGGTGCGCTTGATGCCGGCTAACACCGCCGATCGCCAGGGCTGGGCCACCGATATCACCGCCGCTTTTGCCGCACAGGGTATCGAGCCCAGCGACCAAAACCTGTGTTCAGTGCTGGCGGTAACCGAGCAGGAGTCGACCTTCCAGGCCAATCCGCCGGTGCCGGGGCTGCCCAAAATCGCCTGGAAAGAGATCGACCGCCGCGCTGATCAGTTGCATATTCCCAACTTTTTGGTGCATACCGCTTTGCTGATCAAGTCATCGAACGGCAAGAGCTACAGCGAGCGTTTGGATAAGGTTCGCACCGAAAAAGACCTGAGCGATATCTTTGACGATATGATTGATTCGGTGCCGATGGGGCAAAAGCTGTTTGGCAGCCTGAACCCGGTGCATACCGCCGGGCCGATGCAGGTCAGCATCGCCTTTGCCGAAGCGCATGCCAAAGGTTATCCGTATCCGATCGACGGCTCGATCCGCCGTGAAGTGTTCACCCGCCGCGGCGGCATGTATTTCGGCATTGCCCACCTGTTGGGTTACCCGGCTGACTACAGCCAGCCGATCTACCGCTTCGCCGACTTCAATGCCGGTTGGTACGCCAGCCGCAACGCCGCTTTCCAAAGTGCGGTCAGCCGCACGACGGGCATTCCGTTGGCACTGGATGGCGACTTGATTAACTACGGCACCGACAAACCCGGCACCACCGAGCTGGCGGTGCGTACCCTTGGCAAGCGGCTCAATATGAGCGACTCGGCAATTCGCCGGGCGCTGGAGAAGGGGGACCTGCCCGAATTTGCCGATACCGACCTGTATGCGCGGGTGTATGCGCTGGCAGAGAAAACCACCGGCAAGAAACTGCCGCGGGAAATGCTGCCAGGCATTCAGTTGGAAAGCCCGAAAATCACCCGTAAGCTGACCACCGCCTGGTTTGCCAAACGGGTGGATGAGCGGAGCCAACGCTGCATGACGCGCGCTTCGGCAGGTTAAACCTGCGGAGTGCTGATAAACGCCGGGTGTTGTTCGGCCTGAGCAGCAAATGCCGCCAAAGTCGGGTGTTGCTGGTCGCTGATCTGCCCGGGCAGCATCAGTTGGGTGAAGCCCCAGGCCACCGCCACGCTGACCTCTGCGCTGCCCATAAATGATGACACGGCGGACTGCGGCAACTGTTTTTCCAGTTCGGCGTAGGCCGCCAGCAGTTGGCCCCGAACACGATCCAGCCAGGGCTGATGCTGCTTTTCTAGCGGACGCAACTGCTGTTCATAAACGATTTGCACCGTTTTTTCGCAGGCGGCCAATGCCAGCCCGTTCAACTGCAGGGCGTTCAGTCTCGCCGCCCCCTGGTTTGGCAGTAAAGCTCTGCCAGAGGGGGCGATACCTGCGGCATATTCCAGAATAAGCGAAGAATCCATCAAGATCTGGCCGTCGGCCAGCACCAGCGTTGGGGCCTTTACCACCGGATTAATGGCTTTAAACCGGTCAAAACCGCTGAACACTGAAATTGCCTGGTGCTCAAACTCTATCTCCAACAATTTCAAACAAATAGCGACCCGGCGCACATAGGGTGAATCCAGCATGCCTATCAATTGCATTGTGTTCTCCTGAGCGCATTCGCCCGATTTAAAGTGAATGAATAAAGGTCTCCAGCTGTTGGGATACGGCTTCCGGTGCATCTTCCATAAGAAAATGCCCCGCCTGCGGGATCACCTGCAGCCTGGCGCCGGGAATGTCAGCTTGTAAACGGTAGGCGTAACTGACCGGCTGCCATTCATCGTTTTCTCCCCACAGGATTTGCACCGGTAGGCGCAGTTTTGGCAGACGCTGCGCGAAATCATCAGTATAGCGGGCATCATAATGGGCGATCTGTTGCTGATAAAAGGCCGGTTGACCGAGCACGCCAACGATCGGGGCCAGATAGCTCTGCAACAGCTCTCCCATCATCAGCGATTTGTTGAACACGGCCATTTGCAACTGACGCGTTAGGGTTTGTTGATGTTGTAAGGGGTCCATGACGGCGTACTGACGATAATTATCGCGGATGCTGCGCCAGGTGGGTGAAGGCCAGGAATCGTAGCTGCAAATGTCCGCAATGGTTAGCGAGCGAAAGCGATTAGCGTTCCCGAAGGCCGCGCGCAGTGATAACGCGCCACCAATATCGTGGCCAAATACGTGGGCGGAATCCAGTTGCCAGTGGTTCAGCAGGGCGATCAGTAAATCCGCCTGTGCGATAATCGAGGTCTCTGCGGACAATGGGCGTTCCGATGCGCCGTAGCCCAGCAGATCATAGTAATAAACCTGGAAGCCGGCCACCGTCAGGCGGGGCAGCAAATTTCGCCAGATGATCGAATGGGCGGGGGTTCCGTGTACCAACACCAGTGGCACACCCGTCCCCTGTACGCCAGTGGCAATCCGATGCCCTTGAATAATGACCTGCTGATTAACCTGAGAAGTTAAGCCGCTCATGATGATTTCTCCCCATTACCGTGTTGAATATCACCCTACCCCTCGTCTTTTCATGACGCCAATGACAAGTTATGGTGATTCAATCCAACTTTTGTCATGAGGGCGTTTATGAACCAGCGTTTATCCATCGATGCATTGCGGGCGCTGCAGAGCGTAATCGACACCGGCAGCATGACGCGTGCGGCGAAACAGCTAAATCTCAGTCAGTCGGCAGTGAGTTGGAAAATCAAACGGTTGGAGGAACAGCTGGGCCGCACTCTGATCGATCGCCAGGGAGGCGCTTTGATCGCCACCGTGGACGGTGAGGCGCTGTTGATGCATGGACGACAGATTTTGCAGGCACACGATCGGGCATTGGCGCATTTTTCCCCCCTCGTTATTGCAGGGGACAGTGCGTTTTGGCGCCACAGAGCAGATGTCGCTGTCCCGGTTGGCCACCTTGTTGGCGACCTTTACCCATCAACATCCGCAGGTTGACGTGCAGTTGGTCATCGATCAAAGCCAGGTATTGCGTAACGCTTTGGCTCAGGGAGAGTTGGACCTGGTACTGCATCAGCAGTTTTGCGATGCGTTAAGCACCGAAGATGTGGTGCTGGCAACGGAACAAATTCACTGGTGTGTGCCGCCAGGATGGCGTTTTCAGCCTGGTGACTGTGTGAAATTGGTCAGTTACGGGCCAGACTGCTTTTATCGCCGGCTGGCTGAAGAGCGCCTGAGTGCCGCGGGCATTGCCCACAAGGTCTCGGTGGAGTGTCCTTCGATATCCGGCATGTTGGCAGCGATTTCTGCCGGTATGGGGATTGGCCTGCTTAATCAGCAATCTGTCGATCGGCGGGTAGGGATCGAGACGGTATTTGAGCGTAAGTTACCCTTGCCGAAGGTGGCACATGCGTTGCGTTTGGGCCACCGGCGACAACACCCGCTTCTGCAAAGTTTGCAGCGGCAGGTGGTGCAAGGTCTGGAGGGATCCGCCGCGCATTGAGCTACGGCGGATGTTGACGCGGTTAAGCGCGACGCGGGTTGGTCAAGCCGAAGTTAAAGTTATTGCAGCGGTTGCAGAATTCCTTCATCACCGGCGGGGTGTCCATCATCGGCACCTTAACTTCGATAAAGGCCAGCCGATCCTGACGCGAGGCGTGTTCCAGCGCCAATTCCAACTGGTGGGTAGTTTCTACCGCCACGCTGAACGGCTTCGCCTGGGTATTGAGCACCGCCGGCAGTTTTGCGTAGTCCCAGGGGCCGATATCGTTGTACGACGAGTTCTCGCCAAGAATATAACGTTCGATGGTGTAACCATCATTGTTAATCAAGAAAATAATCGGCTTCTGATCGTAGCGCAGCAGGGTGGAAACTTCCTGAGCGGTAAGTTGGAAAGAACCGTCGCCAATGAACAGCAGATGCCGGCGATCCGGTGCGGCCATCATGGTCCCCAGCAGCGCCGGCAGGGTATAGCCAATCGAGCCCCAGATCGGTTGATTGACCACCTGAACACCGTCCGGCATACGCATGCCGCCAATCGCCGCGCCCGAGGTGCCATTCTCCACCACAATTACGTCATCGGCGCGAATAAAGCGTTGTATGCGTTGCCATAAGTAAGCCTGATCGATAGGGGCATCGCTGGGGGTTGCCAACCGATGCCGCGCTTCAGGCAGGGGTGTCGGCGGGTGGCCTGTTACCTCTTCACCCAGTGCCAGCAGCGCCTGCAACAGGTCGGCGGTCGCCACTGCCGGGTAAGAGGTGGTGCCCAGCTTCACGGAGAACGGCTGAATATCAATTTGCGCGTCAGCCGGGATCTGGTGCGAAAAATACCCGGTTGTCGAGTCCACCAGGCGAACGCCAAAGCTCAGCACGCAGTCGGCGTGCGCCATATGTTCATAGAGTTCGGGGCGCGAAAGGTTGCCGCTGTAACCGCCCATCCAACCCGGCGTGGTTTCCGGAATGATGCATTTGGCCGTCGGCATATTGGTGAGGGGAATGGCAAATTTATGTGCGACCTCGATCACTAATTGCTGCAGTTGAAAGCGATCCACCATTTGGTCGACCAGAATAATCGATTTCTTTGCCTGTTTTATTCGCGCCAGCAATGCCATGGCCGCCAACTGGACATTATATTGGTCGCTGGCTGGCAATTGCGGCGCGATCATTGCCTGAGTGATTTCAATTTCCACATCACAAATATCAGAAGGTAACTGTAAATAAACCGGTTTCTTTTCCGTCCAGGCACGGGAAATAACGCGAGGGATCTCCATCGCCGCATTTTCTGGCGTGATCAACGCTTGGGCGACGGTGAATTGTTTAAAACAGTTCATGACGTTATCAAAATTGCCGTCCGCCAGCGTGTGGTGCAGCAGCTCATGATTTTTCATTGCGTGCAGCGGCGGGGTACCGGCCAGGCAGACAACCGGTGCGGACTCGGCGTAAGCCCCGGCAATGCCGGACAGCGCGGCCAGATCGCCGACGCCGTAGGTGGTGATCAGTGCCCCAGCCCCTTTTAACCGTGCATAACCGTCGGCCGCGTAGGACGCATTCAGCTCATTGCAGTTGCCAATAAATTCAATATTGCTGTCGTGCTCGATCAATTCCAGCAGCGCCAGATTATAGTCGCCGGGTACGCCATAAATACGATCGATGTTCAGGGTGCGGAGCTGTTGCAGGATGAATGTCCCGATAGTGATTTTCATGTGTTTCTCCGGATTTTTTATCTTTCTTTTATCAGGCAGAGAGCAGCAAATAACTTGCTGGCGATGTTGTGTTATGAGCAATTCAATAAACGTTCAGCCCTTGCAGACCGGGTCATGCTCGTTAGCTTTAACAATTATTTAAACTATCGGCTTGTTCAAGTTGAGTGGGGCGCATGAGAGGGTAGCTTGTTGTATTTGCGGGTTTACATTGGGGGTGAGGGCGATTAACCGCAGCGATGTTGTGGGTGGTATTTTTCACCTAATGTAATAGATATGTGAAATATGACGGCTGTGGCCGGAACATGGCGCGCGGGATGATCATCGGTACTTTTGCCTGCCGCTAAAAATGACGGTGGGAAGTCATCCGTTTTTGCCGTTGTAGGTCTCTAAAACAGCGTTGTAACTGCAAATTTACAGTCGTGTCGCCTGACAGGGCCTTGAGCTTATTGAGATTGCCGCAAAATGAGGGGAGAGAACCCACGAAAAGCGTGACGGCGATTACAGTTGCTCTTTGGGCGGCAGTAAAGATTTCGCTACGTTCAGAGCAGGAAAGAAGTTCGCTAGCAGGCTGGTGAGCCGCCGGGTTTTACTTCGGCAGCGGCATTATTGCGGAGTATTCCGACAGACGGTGCATAGGGAGCGCAGTAGCCTGAGCGCCCGGAGTCGACCCGCCGGGCCAGTTTCCCTTTGCCTGCGGTTAAACTTAACCAAGTGACAACGAGGCAGGAGAAAACGGTTGGATAAATAAGATACAGCTTGATCTTGATGGGTCGATCGGTAAGAATCGCCGGCCTTATTTTTTACAGGAGTTTGATGATGTTTTTTAAACGGACAATTTTGGCTTGCTCAGTGGCGCTGCTATTTCCTGCACTACCTTCTTACGCTGAGGTTGGTGCAGAAAATGGCAGCGCGGCGCAGGCTGAAAAACCGGGGTTGTGGCAGCGTTTCACCGATAACGTGGCGGAAACCTGGAACAACTCGCCGAATAAAGACATTTATCTACCGGCCATCACCTGGCATAACCGCTGGACTTACGACGACGAACATATCGATAAGTACAACGAGCGCCCCTGGGGCGCCGGCTATGGTATTTCGCGTTACGACAGCGACGGTGACTGGCACGGTATCTATCTGATGGCATTCAAAGATTCATTCAATAAGTGGGAGCCGATCGGCGGTTACGCTTATGAGAAGATCTGGCGTCCTTTGGACGACAAGGACTTCCGACTGGGTCTGGGCTTCACCGCCAGTGTCACTGCGCGAGATAACTGGAATTACATTCCTATTCCGGCCCCGTTGCCTTTGGCTTCTATCGGTTATAAGCGCCTGACCTTCCAGGCCACTTATATTCCCGGCACCTATAATAACGGCAACGTGTTCTTCGCCTGGCTGCGCTGGCAGTTCTGATCCCTGGCGGGTCGCCCAGTTTGGCGGCCCATAGCCCCCGAGCTGTACATTCTTCGCCCAAAAAATTACCTGAATTCTGAAAAAACGCCGTATTGCCGGCTAAAAGGAACTTGTCGCCGCGGGTGGCGTCCGAAGATGTGACCCAGCGCATTGCGCTGATTGCACACGATTCGCCCATCCGCTTTTTCCCGTCGCCAATGGCTAGGGGGATGCCGAAAGGATGGCGAGATAAACAGGAGCTTTACCCCATGAACACCAAGCATCGTTTACTGCTGGCGCTGACATTGACCTCCGCCATGACCTGCGGCGCCGCTCAGGCTGCCGGACTGATGGATTCCCTCAGCAGCGCGGCCGGTGAACTGAGTAAATCGGGTGGCAGCACCAGTGGCACTTCACTGTCTTCACTTACCGGTTTACTGAACGGTGGCGACAAGGCGCTGAGCTCCAGCAGCATGACCAACGCGGCCGGCATCCTGCAGTACTGCGTGAAAAATAACGTCCTGTCGGCCAACGGCACCGAAGCGGTGAAAGACCAGTTGCTGAGCAAACTGGGCATCACCAGCACAGAGAACGCCAAAAGCCAGGACTACCAGCAAGGGCTGGGTGGCCTGCTGAAAACCGGCGAAGGCAAGAGTCTGGATCTGAACAGCCTGGGCACTTCGCAAATCACTGAAAAAGTGAAGCAAAAAGCCTGTGATTTGGTCCTGAAACAGGGCGCATCCTTTATTTCCTGATAGCTTAAACGGCGGTAGGCTCAGGCTGCGCCGTTTTTAACTTTCCCCGCCGTATTTCAAATGGGCCGGCTATCCGCGGCGTGAAATAGACCGGGAGTGGTAAGAGAAAAAATGAAAAAAATTCTGATGGTTTCCCTGCTGGCAGGGATGGCGATATTACAGGGCTGCAGCATGAAATCTAACGATGCGCCACCGCCGCCGCAGGTAAAACCAATTGGCATGGCGAACCCGGCGGACGTGTATTGCACCAAGATCGGCGGCAAGCTGAACGCCAAGCAAAATGCTGACGGCCAGTACTCCACCTGTACCTTGCCGAACGGTCAGGAAATCGAAAGCTGGGAATTATTCCGCCGCGATCATCCGGTGAAGAAATAAGCCTCGCGATTAAAACTCGCGGTCGCTGATCGGCTGGTATTGCACACTGCCGTCCGTTTGCAGTTTCAGCGACAGCCGCCAATCCTGATGACGACTCAGGGTGAAAGGTTTGGAGCGGAAGTTACAGCCGGTTTTGATGTTTTTAATTTTCATCACGTATTCCCCGGCCGGGTTGGTTTTGATATTAAAACTGCCGGCTGCGGGAATAAAAACTTCCGCCAAACGCTGTGGCGCGCCCGGCGTCTCTAGTTTGACCAACACCGCAAAATTGTTGTTTTGATTATCCAGCGTCAGTTGTTGCAGTGGGTTGGCGGCTTTGCCTTCCGGCTGATGCAGGTAGCCAGCCGAAAGAGGCCAGGGTTGCCCGGCATTGTCATGCAGCGGGCCACCACATTGTTCGCGTGCTTCGCGCATCGGCATTTCACGCTGGATGGCCCGGTTGTAATCTGTGGTAGCCGTCGCGACAAACTCATCGTCATTTTGATCGGCTCGCAGATAGCGTTTGGCGCTGAAAACCCCAGCGGCAATCAGCATAAAGAAGATAAAAATCGTCAGGCGGCTCCTGAAAATGCCCCCAAACAGCCTGCCCGGCAATTGAAATAGCCACTTCGCAATTTTTGACAGCATCCTTTTCCCTTAGCGCCCAAGCCGTTACGTTCTGCGGTAACCTTGCTCGCCTCAGTATAGCCAAATCACTTGGGGTGAGGTAATAACCCCGTAAAATTCCTGAGTTTTAACCCATCCCTTCTTCCAGCAGCAACAGCAGTAAAAAACCGACAAAAAACATCGCGGTGGCGAGCGGGGTATCTTTACCTCCTTCATGCGCCTCAACCAGCAACTCCTCCGTGACCAAATAGAGCAAGGCAATCAGGCCGAAGGCCAGAAACGCGGTTAGCCAGAATGCCCCCAGCATGGCAATCGGCGCACCCAGCATACCGCCTAGTGGCAACAGCAGAGCCAGGCCGCCAATCGCCAGCATGGCTTTTATCCGTCGGCCGAAAAAATCACGTAAATCGCCCACGATCGACAGCCCCAGAAACAGCACTTCCAACGTTAGCGCGAGCGTCAATAACAGGCCCGCTTTTGCACCGGCAGCGAAGGCGATGCCCAGCACCAGGCCATCGATAAAAATATCCACGCCGACGGTTGCCACAAAGCCCACCGGCCCCTGAGCCCGTTCGCCCAAACGCCTGACCAGCAGCATCATCAGCACACCTGCGGCACCACCGAGCAGTACTGCCCAGGGCGATTGTTGCTTGAGGTCAGGCAGAATTTCGGTCGCGGCCGCGGCAAAGACGATACCAGCGGTAAAGTGATGAATGATGCGCATGGCGGCATCGCCAGGGCGGCGGTACAGCGCGATGGCGGCGCCAATGACGGTTGCTGCGGCGGGGAATAAGGGATAAAGCACGGCTGAGGTCATCAATAGTCCTTTATTTGAGACGTAAAGTTTCAGTCTAGCCCAGCGCTGCCATTGCGTAGCGTTGCATAAAAATTTGTACGTTTATGCACGTTTGTGTACATTTGTGATCACTTGTTCGCCATCGAGAAGCCGAATGTCCAAAATGTTGCCCAATCAGCGCCACGACGCGATCCTCGCTACCTTGCAGCAGCAGGGGCGAGTGCTGGCGGTTGAAATGGCGGAACGCCTGAAAACCACCGAAGCCACCATTCGGCGCGATCTGCGCCAGTTGGCGGCACAAAACCTGTGTAAACGCATTTATGGCGGTGCGCTGGCACCCACGCCGGCAACCGGCCCTATCAGCGCAAGGCTGCAATTGAGCGGTGACGAGAAGCAGGCACTGGCGCTGGCTGCGCTGGCATTGGTCAAGGAAGGGCAGGTTATTTTCCTCGATGCCGGCAGTACGCACCTTTATTTGGCCGAGCTGTTGCCACGCGATTTGCGGCTGACGGTGGTGACTAACGCATTGACTATTGCCGGCAAAATGCTGGAACAGCCGGGGATCCGCACGATTTTAATCGGCGGCGAGCTGGATGCCGACATTGGCGGCTGTGTGGACGCCAAGGCGGTACAGGAAATCGACGATTTTTACTTTGACCTCGCTTTCGTCGGCATTTGTGCTTATGACCCGGGCTGCGGTTTCTCGGCGCTGAATTATCAGGATGCCCAGTTCAAGAAGCGTCTGCTGGCGCGGTCAGGCAACTTGGCGGTGCTATGTACCGGTGACAAACTCAACACCTATGCCCCCTACAGCTTTTTGCCCGCCCATCGGGTCGATTATTTAGTCACGCCGCCTGGCCGTCATCCGCAGCTCGAACAGCAGATCACGCACAGTGGCGGCAAAGTGTTGTACAGCGATTCACCCATTGGAGACTGAGATGAAAATAGCCCATGTTGCACTCTGGACCCGCGATATTGATGCCCAGGTGACGTTCTGGCAGCGGTATTTTGACGGCGTTGCCGGGGAACAATACGTTAGCCGGAACCGTCCGGGGTTTGTTTCCTGCTTTGTCAGCCTTGCGGCGGGGCCAACGCTGGAGATCATGAGTTTGCCGGATCTGCTGTCAGCGGAGCAGGCCAGTGAACGTGTGGGTTGGGCGCATATTGCTTTGTCGGTGGGAGAGGAAAGCCGTGTCGATCAGTTGGCGCAGCGCGCGCAGCAGGAGGGGATCCTGCAGGCGGCGCCACGCTGGACAGGGGACGGTTTTTATGAGGCGATCATCCGTGATCCGGACGGTAACGCCATCGAAATTACCGCCTGATCACTCCTCTTCGATGCTGGCGAACTGCTGCCCCAAATAGTCGAGCAGCAGCCGCACCGCCGGCAGCAGGCCGCGGCGTGACGGGTAAACCGCATGCACCACGCCGCCCTGCGGTTGCCAACCCGGCAGCAACTGCACCAACTCACCGCGCAGCATATCGTCACGCATCATCATTGACGGCAATTGCACGATCCCTGCACCGGCAATCGCCGCAGTTCGCAGCATCAGCATATCGTCCGTCACCAGCCGTGGCCTGTGTTCCCACTCCATTTTTTCTCCCTGCGGCCCGGTCAACTGCCACAGGTGCTGTGCGCGTGCCGGACCGAGATCCAGGGTGGGGTATTTATGCAGCTCTTCCGGTTTTTCCACTGGGCCCAGGGTTCGAACCAGCGCCGGGCTGGCGGCGATGCACCAGGTGCGCTGCGCCAAAATTTTCAGCACCAAATCGCTGTCTTCCAGCGGCGGCGGCCGCACGCGGATGGCCAGATCCAGGCCTTCACCCACCACATCTACCCGGCGATTAGTCGCTTCCAGATGCACCGTGACCTTCGGGTAATCGGCCATAAAGGCCGCCACCATGCTACCGACCCGGGTGTGCAGAATGGCCACCGGGCAAGTCATGCGCACCGTGCCACAGGGTTCGGCGCGGGTTTGTTCGATGGCTTGCTGTGCGGCATCGGCTTCTACCAGCATGGCCTTGCAGTGCGCATAGTAATTCAGACCGACGTCGGTGACGGAAAACCGTCGCGTCGAGCGTTGGATCAGGCGTACGCCCAGGCGTTCTTCCAGTAGCGCTATGCGTCGACTCAGTTTGGACTTGGGGATACCCAGCGCCCGGCCGGCGGGGGCGAAGCCCTGATGGTCGACTACGCTGGCGAAATAAAACAGATCGTTCAAATCGGTGAACATTGCCTGCCCTTACCATCGTTCTATATGTAGAACACTGAGTGTACATCTTGCCTACTACTGCGGCAAACGCCGCAGGATTAAACTTCTGACATCAACTTAAGGTCGTGAGACCTGAAACAGGAGTTCAAGATGAAAAAGATCCTCGGTATTTACAACAGCCCTGAAGCCCACTGGGTCGGCAACGGTTTCCTGGTGAATTCGCTGTTCTCCTATAACGATTTGGGGGCAGAAATGAGCCCGTTCCTGCTGTTGGATCATGCTGCGCCAACCAAGTTCCGCTCTGCCTCCGGCACCCGCGGCGTGGGTCAGCATCCGCATCGCGGGTTTGAAACGGTCACCATCGTCTACCAAGGCGAAGTGGAGCACCGTGATTCCACTGGCAGCGGCGGGGTGATTGGCCCCGGTGACGTACAGTGGATGACCGCCGCCTCGGGTATTTTGCACGAAGAGTTCCATTCACGGGATTTCTCGCGCAACGGCGGCACCATGGAAATGGTTCAGCTGTGGGTAAACCTGCCGGCCAAGGACAAAATGGCTGAGCCGGGTTATCAGACGCTGCTGAATGCGGATATCCCGGTGGTTCCACTGGCGGACGGCGCAGGCCAGGTGCGGGTGATTGCCGGTAACTTCGGCGGCCACGCCGGTCCTGCGCGCACTTTTAGCCCGCTTAATGTCTGGGACATGAAGCTGAATGCCGGTCACACCACCACGTTGACGGTGGAAGAAGGGCATACGCTGGCACTGGTGATACTGCATGGCGCGATTCATGTAAACGGTGAGGAAGTGGTGCGCGAAACCCAAATGGTCAGGTTTGACCGTGCAGGGGATTCAATCACCCTCGAAGCCAACAATGATGTCAGCTTGCTGGTACTGAGCGGCGAGCCGATCGATGAGCCTATCGTCGGTTATGGCCCGTTCGTGATGAACAGCGACGCGGAAATCCAGCAGGCTTTCCGTGACTTCAACGGCGGCAAGTTCGGCAGCATGACGGCAGAGAAGCACGCCGGCTAAGCCCTCACCGCACACCTTAGAGCCGATCCGGAAAAACACCTCCGGATCCGGTTCTACACTTAGGTAACCTCTGCACTTTGGCCTCTCGGCCAAGGCAACCTTTAACCGTAATAATCAACACCCCACAGGAGTAAACCATGACTGCAAATTACAAACGCCTCGATAAGGATCAGGCTGCCGTTTTGCTGGTGGATCATCAGGCAGGGCTGCTTTCACTGGTACGCGATATCGATCCCGATCGTTTTAAAAACAACGTACTGGCACTGGGTGATTTAGCGAAGTATTTTAACCTGCCGACTATTTTGACCACCAGCTTCGAAGACGGCCCCAACGGCCCGCTGGTCCCTGAACTCAAAGCTCAATTCCCCGATGCACCCTTTATTCCACGCCCTGGGCAGATAAATGCCTGGGATAACGACGACTTCGTCAAGGCAGTGAAAGCCACCGGTCGCAAACAGTTGATTATCGCCGGTGTCGTCACCGAAGTGTGCGTGGCCTTCCCGGCGTTGTCTGCCCTGAACGAAGGTTTCGAAGTGTTCGTAGTCACCGATGCTTCCGGCACCTTCAACGAGCTGACGCGTCAATCGGCCTGGAGCCGTATGGAAGCCGAAGGCGCGCAACTGATGACCTGGTTTGGCGTCGCGTGTGAGCTGCACCGTGACTGGCGCAACGATGTCGAAGGGCTGGGGGCCTTGTTCTCCAACCACATTCCCGATTACCGCAACCTGATGACCAGCTACAGCACGCTGACCAAAGGCAAGTAATCAAAATAGAAAGAAAAGCCAAACGACCTTTACACAATCCTTAAGCTTTCATCACGTTAGCGGAGGGATGTAAGCAAAGATCATTGGGATGCAAAGGTCGTGAAAAGCGGCTTTCTCATCGGCCGGGGGCGGGGTAGGTTAGGCCCAATCCCGGCAAATGAGATCGACAACATGAAAAATGCAATCAAAGTACTGACGCTTCCTGTGCTGGCTGCCGTGACGCTGTTCAGCGTTAGCGCGCTTTCCGCTCCGGCTCCGGCAGAAAAAAACGTCCCCCCTGCAGAACAGCAGTTCCGCTTACCTCCTTTCCCTGGTGGGCATATGCCTAAACCGGGCTTCTGCCACGGCGGTGAGCTGTTCTGTGCGACTTCCGCCAGCGATAATCCCACTGAAACCATCAATAAGCTGACTTCGGTGATCCCCGCCGGTAACGCCAAGCATTACGAAGTACGAATCTCGGTAGTGGCATTGCCGGATACGCCACCTGCGTCCCCAGCGCCGTAAGCGGCCCCGCTGGTTCTGAAGGGGAATGCGCGTTAGTCTGGGGTAAACCTCAGGAGGCAGGATGAATCCGTCAACGCTCCCCCCTTATCTCCAGCCCGGTGACCGGGTGCTGTTATTCGATGGCGAATGTAATTTGTGTCACGGGCTGGTGAGATTTTTGATTCGTGCCGATCGACAGGGCAAGATCCTGTTGGCCACGGTGCAATCCGAAGAAGGTCAGGCAATTCTGAATTGGCTGGCCTTGCCCACCGATCGTTTTGACTCCATCGTCTATCTTGAACCGGGCCGACATTGGTTGCGTTCGGCGGCGTTTTTTCAGGCGTTGCGTCAGCTTGGCTGGCCATTTCGCCTGTTGGCGCTGGCGCGCTTTTTGCCGCAGCGGCTGGCGGATAGGTTTTACAATGCAGTGGCGAGCAATCGCTATAGGTTATTTGGCCGCAATGCTGGCACGTCGTTGCCTGGAGAGGTTTTGCCGGGGCGTTATCTGCGCCATCGTCGTGAGCAATCTCGCTGAGCTTTACGCTTCTTTACCCTTTAATCGATTGAATTATCATCATTCCGCCCCAATATAGTGGAACGTTCAGCTAAAAAGGAGCGCGTATGGGGATCAGTGAAGAAGAGTACATCCGCCGTTTGAGTCAGGAGAAGAATGCGGTGGGAAATACGGCAAAATGGGTGGCGATTGTCTCCGCTATTTATTTCGCCCTTATGGTGTTTTACGGCCACCCGATCGGCGTGCTGACCATGTCCGGGCTAATTTTTATTGTCTCAACCACCACCTGGTTGAAGAAGCGCCAAAAGGTTAAGTCCTACCGTCGGGCGCTGGCGAAGATCAATGATGAACCGCCGGTTCAGCAGCCCTGATACTCACTGCGCGTAATGCTGTAAACCAGGCTTGGCGTATCGCCGGGCACGTCATCCAGAGTATCGACCAAACGTAACCCCGCTTTTTCCAGCACGCGGCATGAGGCCAGATTTTTTTCGCGCACAATAGCCGAAATTTCTGTCAACTGCAGATGCTTGAAACCATACTCCAGCGAGGCCTGCGCCAACTCAGTGGCCAAGCCGCTGCCCCAAACCTGCGTATCAAAACGATAGCCCAAGTTCACCGTCCGCTGAGCCCCAAGCGGCCGCCAGGACAACCCGCCAAAGCCAATGACCCATTCCGGCTGCTCACGCAGTGCAATTGCCCAGGAACCATAGCCGTGTTGCGCCCAATTTTCGATCCGCCCCGTCAGCGCCAATCGTGCCTGTTCTTCGCTGGCGATGGGGCCTGCGGGATTAAAACGCTGGGTGTCGGGATCGCCAAAAATGGCGTAAAAACGCGGCAAATCGTCGGCCACCGGCGGACGCATCAACAGGCGAGGGCTTGCATAGGGGGCGATAGGGTTCATCTTCGGCATAGCTTGCGTAACCTGCTGTGATTGGACAGGTTTAACTGTAGACCAGCGGTGCGGAAGAAGAAACAGAAACCCCCCTCTCCGGGTGGAAAGGGGGGAAGGATCAGATAAACGAATCGTCGTCGCTGTAGTCGTCGTCGGCGAAATCGGTGTTATCGTCGTTTTGATAATCCGCGTTCTGGAAGCCGTTATCTTGGTTGAGGAAGCGACTATCACCGCCGTTGTTAAAGGTATCGAGATTGTTGGACGCGTCGAAATTATTCATCGCGCTGTCATCCACCGGTGTTGCCGGCGTTTCATCGATAATATTAACAATTTCCTGTGGTTGTGAATGGCGGAACATACCGGTCAACATGTCGGCCAGCACCACACCGCCCGCCACGCCGGCGGCAGTCTGCAATGCCCCGCCGAGGAACCCGCCGGCACGTGAAGGTGCTGCTTGCTGCGGTTGGCTGTAGGCTGGTTGCTGCTGTTGAGCATAGCCCGCCTGCGGCTGATTGTTCCATGCCGCGTTATTCTGCTGTTGCGCCTGATACTGCTCGCGCGGGCTTGGCGCGTTGCGATTACCGCCACCAAACAGCCCGGCCAGAAAGCCGCCGCTGCTTTGTTGGTTGGCGTTATTTTGCTGTTGCTGGGCAATCTGGCTCTCCAGATCCTTCACCCGCTGGTCGAGCTGCTTCAGCGCCGCTTCCTGAATGATCATCGCCTGAGCCATGTAATAAGGTGCGGAAGGCTGTTCACGGATGTGTTGGTTGATTTGCTGCTCTGCCTGGAGATCCCTCTGGCCCGTCTTGGTCTCGGCTTCTTTCAAGCGGCCAAACAGACCATCGATAAGACGTTGTTCTTCGGATTGCATAGGATTACCTCTAGGAGATGAATAACGATACTGGATGATAGATATCATCGGTAACTGTCACCCTAGCGCGTTTAGATGAACCAATAAATAAATGGCAGGTAAACCTGTTTATGAATTTGTTACCCGTTACGTCAGAGGGATCAGCATCACCAGTTTCAGACCGCTATTTTCCGATGGATTAAACGTCAGTTGACGATAGCGCAGCTCCCCGTGTTGCACATGAGAGAAGGTACGCTCGCCCCCTCGCGTGCCAGTACGTCATGCTGTTTCCACCAGTGATGGAAGGCTTCGCTGTTGTGCGTCATGTTGCGCACGAAAGCGCGCATCTCTTCGGTATTTTGATGGTGGCTGGTTTCGGCACGAAACTCGGCGACCACGCGGCGTGCCCGTTCCTCCCAGTCGCTGACCAGCGTTTTGGCTAACGGGTGGAAAAACATAAAGTGCAGCAGATTGGGCGTAGCGGCTTGGCCCAGCCAACCACAGAACAGGCTTTCCGCCGCCGGGTTCCAGGCGACGACATTCCAGGTGATATCCAGCAGGTAGCAAGGCACCGTCACCTGGTTAACGCTTTGCAGCACCGCGCTGTTGTCGGCTTCGTGAGGTTGTTCCTGTTCGGGGTCTGCGACTCGCGCCAGGGTAAACAGGTAGTGGCGCTCGGCATGCCCTAACCGCAGTACTTTGGCGATACGCGCCAGCGTATGCGGCGAGATGGATACCTCGCGGCCTTGCTCGATCCAGGTATACCAGGTGGCGCTGATACCGCTGATTTGCGCCAGCTCTTCACGGCGCAGTCCACTGGTGCGGCGGCGTGGTGCGGTGGGTAAGCCCAGCATTTCCGGCGTGATGCGTTCACGGTGCGCACGCAGGAAAGCGCCGAGGGCTTTGGGGCCGGATAAGGCTTCAGATTGCATAGGCTGGTACCTTCTCATACTAGGATAACTGCTCATATTGTACCCGTATATTAAGCTGATTATAGTAATAAAAAAGCCATCCGGCACCGGCGCAAGCCAGACAAAAAAGGAAGCACATATGAGCAACAGCAACAGCCATAAAAATGCGGTCGATCGTCAATTTGGTGAGCAGGCCAGCGCCTATCTGACCAGCGCAGTTCATGCACAGGGGAAGGATCTGCAGCGACTGGCTCAGTTGCTGGAGCCTTATCCCGATGCCAGGCTGCTGGATCTGGGGTGTGGGGCCGGGCATGCCAGCTTTACCGCCGCAGCGAAAGTGGCTCAGGTTGTGGCCTACGATTTGTCGGCGCAAATGCTGGCGGTAGTGAGCCAGGCCGCGGTAGAGAAAGGTTTCAATAATATTCAGGTGCAGCAGGGCGTCGCGGAATCACTGCCGTTTGAGGACGCCAGCTTCGATCTGGTGATTAGCCGCTATTCGGCTCACCATTGGCATGATGTCGGCCAGGCGCTGCGCGAAGTGCACCGGGTGTTGAAACCGGGCGGCAGAGCGATCTTTATGGATGTGGTCTCACCGGGACATCCGCTGCTGGATATCTATCTGCAAACCGTTGAGGTGCTGCGCGACACTTCGCATGTCCGCAATTATGCGCCGGGTGAATGGTTGGGGTTACTGACTGAATCAGGGCTGCTGGTACGGGAAGTGACGTCGGACAGGTTATATCTGGAATTCAGCAGTTGGGTCGCACGTATGCGTACGCCGGAGCATTTCGTTACCGCGATCCGAGCGTTGCAACAGGGGGTTTCTGAAGAGGTGCTGCAGCATTTTGCCATTCAGCCGGACGGCTCATTCACCAGCGATATTATGATGTTTGAGGCGGTCAGAGGATAAATAATTTCAGGGCAGCCTATATACCCTTTATCTTTACGATTACCGCGTGATTAGCGATAACCGGAAGTCCATTGGATATAGCGGCTGCCCTGACAGAACATTACCGGGTATAAATTACTTCTTGTCTTCCAACAGGCAGCGATAAATCAGGCCGCCGATAGCACCACCGACTAATGGCACCAGCCAGAATACCCAAAGCTGTTGCAATGCCCAGGTTCCCTGGAATATTGCTACACCGGTACTGCGTGCCGGGTTAACAGAAGTATTGGTTACCGGAATACTGATCAGGTGGATCAGCGTTAATGTCAAACCGATGGCCAGCGGAGCAAATCCTGCCGGTGCACGCTTATCGGTCACGCCATGAATAACGATCAGGAAGAATGCGGTCAATACCAATTCAATAACAATCGCGGATTGCAGAGAATAACCGCCCGGTGAATGTTCACCGTAACCGTTGGAAGCAAAGCCGCCGCCGGTAGGATCAAAACCTGCTTTGCCGCTGGCGATCAAATACAACACCGCCGCTGCAGCAATCCCGCCAATCACTTGAGCAATCACGTAGGGAATAACGTCTTTCGCGGCGAAGCGACCACCGGCAAATAAACCTACGGTAATGGCCGGGTTAAAGTGCCCGCCAGAAATATGGCCAACGGCATAAGCCATAGTGACTACAGTCAGACCAAAAGCGAGTGCGACACCAAGAAAACCAATACCCAGTTGTGGGAATGCAGCTGCTAATACTGCGCTACCACAACCACCGAACACCAACCAAAATGTGCCAAAAAATTCGGCAAAAAGTCGCTTTGACATAGATTCCATCCCACGGAAAATACTAACGGGCGTTAGCACTAAAAACTATAGAACACCTTTTTAAATTAATGCAGGTTTCTATAAGTAATTTCTTAATGCACCTTGAGTAACAGCGGGTATTAAATCCCCGGGAATTAATTTTGTCTATGCGACTTCATCCCTATTCTAAGGTTTTTCGTGCGTTTGCTGTTTTTTTTATCGCTGTTATAAGAATTTACCCTAAGCTTAGCTGGTATAGGTATTTTTAGCGGAAAATAGCTATGGTTAAATTTGATTTTCTATCTGTTTTTTCCATTCGAATTGTCTGCGTTAATTGCTAATTCCTATTTGCCATATTTAATTGTTGCTGCAATTCATAGCATTAGGTCCGTTTGTCATCAGGCTGTCATGTAAGACTAATACCTTAGCAAGCTGCCAACTCTACCCCCATAACACTGAGCCAACATCATGAAAATAAAATCAGTTTCGCTGTTAATCAGCGCGTTGTTCCCCCTGTTTTCTTATGCTGCCACCGACGTTGAAGTGGCGCGTTATATTGTCAGTTTTCCGGGTGGCGAACATGTGAGTTATCAGGGAGCATTCGCCAAGAATTTCCCGCAAGGATTACCGGTGGGTATCGGATCGGGCCTGGTATTCAATGGGCGTGAGGGTAAGGACTTGCTGTTAACGACGTTGACCGATCGCGGCCCGAATGCCGACGCGCCTGCGGTAGGCGATCAGGAAGCGAAAATCTTCGCTAATCCGCAGTTTGTGCCGTTGCTGATGGACATTCGCGTTGGCGACGGCAAGGCGGTCGCCAGCAACTTGCGCCCGCTGCATGACCAGCAAGGCCCTATCAGCGGATTACCGCTACCGGCGGGGTTGATTGGTTCAACCAATGAAGTGGCGCTGAGCGACACGCTGAAAACGTTGGAAAGCGATCGACGTGGGCTGGATACCGAAGGCATCACGCCGGACGGTAAAGGCGGCTATTGGCTGTGTGATGAATATGGTCCATTCCTGATCCATATCGACAATCAGGGCAAGATCCTCGCCAAATACGGCCCGACCCCGGAGCAGGGGGAGCAAGCGGTGGCCAGCGGGTTACCGAATATCATCAAGTGGCGCCAGCCGAACCGGGGCTTCGAAGGGATCACCCGTTTGCCGGACGGACGCATTCTGGCTGCGGTGCAGAGTACGCTCGACGTCGACGGCAAGAGTAAAAACAAGGCGCAGTTTACGCGCTTGGTCAGTTTTGATCCGGCCAGCGGCAAAACGGCCATGTACGGCTATCCGATCGATATCGACAGCTATAAAAAAGCCAAAGACGCCAAGGTGGGTGACATCGTGGCGGTGGACAACCAACATATCCTGCTGGTTGAGCAGGGCAGCGATAAAGACAAGCAGATGATCAATAAGATCTATCTGGTCGATCTCAGCCAGGCGAGCGATCTGACGGCTTTCGACGGCCAAGGCAAGGCGCTGGAGTTTGACGATGCCAAAGATCTCGCCAAGCGCGGCGTGAAGCTGGCGCAGAAACGTGAAGTGGTGGATCTGCGTAAATTGGGTTGGCAACAGGAGAAGGTAGAGGGCCTGTCGCTAATTGACGATCGCACCCTGGCGGTGATTAACGATAACGATTTTGGCCTGCAGGCCAAGCTGGTGGACGCACAACCCAAGGCCAAGAAAATCGGCGATTATCAGCTGGATAAACAGGGCAGCCTGAGCCTGGACGGCAAAGCGGTATCCACCCGTATCGAGCTGCAACCGCTGGAGAAACCGGAATCGCTTAGCGAGCTGTGGGTGCTGACGCTACCGCAACCGCTGAAGTAAATAAGGCAACAGGGGGCGACGTCTCAATAGCGCGCTGCCCCCTGTTTTCTGGTTTATCAGTGAACGCCGCCGGCCTGCGGCGTTCTGCCGCGTGAAATACTCTCCCACACCGCGACGGCCACCATAATCAGCGTGGTCAGGCCATTCACCATCAGTAAATCGGTGAGGTAAGCTATCGGCGCCAATACCGCCAAAGCGATCAATCCCACCAGGTGCGAAAGCGGGAACCGACGATACACCAACCGCTTGTAAAGTGCGTTGGCGAGCAGGTAAATCGCCGGGCCCAGCAGCAGCACTGCTGCCGTCACATTGTCGATATGGCCGTCAGGGTGGGCGATCACCAGTTCATTGGCAACGGCGCAGACGATGATCGCGCCAACCAGCACCACGTGTACGTAATGGAAGTTAGCGCCCAACTGGCCGGGGTTTTCCGCCTGGCTGATAGCATGGCTGCCGGCTTTGCTGCTGGTATCAAAATAGACCCACCACATCGCCAGGCTGCCGAGAAACGCCACCAGTGAGGCAATCAGCACCGGTGCGCTCCAGGACTCCATTTCGCTGAGGGTCGAACCGGTAATCAGAATGGTTTCCCCCAACGCTACGATCACGAATAGTTGGCAGCGTTCCGCCAGATGATGGCCTTCGATAGTCCATTCGCTGCTGCTGTCGGAGCGACCCAGCACCGGTAAGCGGAAACCGAACATCGGCGAAACGTATTCGCACAATACTGCCAGCGCCCACAGCAACAGTCGGTTATGACCTTCCGCCAGGCCGCCAAGGATCCAGAACACCGCTGAAATACACATCCAGCCAAAAATACGGCGGAAGTTTTGTTTCAGTGGATGGCCGGCGAGCAGCAGGTTCAGCACCACGCACGATCGGCCCACCTGGATCGCCACGTAAAACAGCGCAAAAGTCAGCCCCCGTTCGCCAAAGGCCTGTGGCAGAGCAGAAGAAGCGAACAGGCCCAACAACATAATGCCAAACAGCAGAATACGGATAGGACGGGTATCCGGGTTAAACCAGTTGGTGACCCAGGCAGTGTATTGCCAGGCCAGCCAAACGGCGAACCACAGCAGCAGCGTTTCCACCGCGCCGGTCAGCGTCAGATGGTGCAGCAGGTAGTGGGAAAGCTGGGTAACGGCAAAAACGTAAATCAGATCGAACAGCAGTTCCGAAAACGAAACCGAAGCACCATGACCATCACGAACACGCAGTAAGGTTTGCGACATAGGGAGTCCTTCCATAATGATAACCTTCAGAAATAGCGTAGTTCAGTCGCGGTTACGGGGAGAAGAATCTTAAAAGGGGCGGTTTTTATATTCCTTGGCCAAACGGACTTTAAATTGTCATCTGTCAGGGGTAGAGTGACGGTATAGACCCGCTTTGTCCTGCCAGAGACATACCTGCACGTACTTCCTCCTTATTTTCATCACAATGATTGATGTTCTTTACATTGGATTACGTCTGCTTTCACTGCCTGGTAGATAATTAACTCCACTGATACGAGAAAATAAACAAAAACATCTGGAGTTCATTATGAAACTATTACCTGGCATCGCAGCAGTTCTTTTGGCAGCCGCTTCATTCTCTTCCTTTGCAGCGCCGCTGTCATCGGTAAAACAGATCAATACAGAGCAGGCCAGCGGTATGCAAAGCCTTGGCGTAGTGTCGGTTTCCGGCGTTAGCGGTTCTCCGGGCGATGCGGTTCACGCACTGAAAGAAAAAGCTCAGGCGGACGGCGCCAGCAGCATTCGTATTATCGGGTTGGACACCCCGGGGGATTCCAGCAACTGGCGCGGTAATGCAGAAATATATCGTTAATCGTCTGCAGTAAATAAAATTCGGCCACTGTAACAGGTGGCCGATAAAATAAACGGGTGTGGATAATAATCTGACCGGTAATGCAATTACTTGATTACCCGATGATGATGTCCACACCCTTTTTTATCTGCGCTCGGTTGCATTTTATTACAACTGTATCGGCGGTTTTAGGAAACATGTTAATGAATACTTAAGGAATTGGGGTCAGATTGGTGACTACTCAACCTAAGGAGGCCCCAATGTTAAACGCGACACGGCTGCAACTGAAAAACCACTTTTCCTACCTCCAGCAGTTTATGGCTTCGCCGCGCACCATTGGTACGCTGGCACCTTCTTCCCCCTGGCTATGTCAGGCGATGTTGAATCAGGTTGAATGGACCGGGGCGCTGTCGATCGCCGAACTGGGCGCGGCGGACGGCGTGCTGACCAAGCGGATATTAGGCCGGATGCGTGCAGATGCTTCGCTCGAGGCCTTTGAAATCCAATCTCATTTTGTTCATCAGCTGCGGAAAATTGACGATCGTCGTCTGCAGGTGATGGATCGCTCGGCTGAAGAGATGGCCGGCGATTATGACGTGGTGTTCTCTTGCCTGCCGTTGCTGTCGATCCCGCTAAAAATCAGCATGCGTATTTTGCAGCAGGCCCAGCAGCGTTTGCTCGCGCGCAACGGAACCTTGGTGCTGTTTCAGTACAGCCACCTGTCGGAAAAGCTGCTGTCCCGCTATTTTCACTGGAAGCGGCTGCGGGTGGTGCGCAACTTCCCGCCGGCGTTGGTTTACATTTGCACGCCGCGTTAGCCCAGCTTTTTTTCCATCACCACCACTTCGCCATCATATTGCCGTCGGCGTTCGATGGTCTGCCAGCCCCAACCCGCATACAGCGCCTCGGATTTATCGGTGATCAGGTGCAATACGGGGTGATTGCGTTGGCGTGCCAACAACACGATGGCCGCCTCCAGCCGCTGTGCAATGCCCTGGCGACGGTGATCCGGATGGACGAATACGCCGGCCAGCCAGGGAGAAAGGTCCATCCGATGATGATCGTCGCTCGGCCACAGGCTGGCCATGCCCAATGGGCGTTCGTCCTCGACCGCCAGCAGGGTGGTGTAATCTTCGCTCGGCTGCGCGCACTGTGCAAAGCGTTGACGCGTGCGTTCCAGTGAACCGCCGCGTTGCGAACCCCATTGACCAAACGCCCATGCGGCGCAAACGTCGCTGAACTGTGGGCACTCCGCCAATGGAATAATACGTTGGGCCATCTCGGTACCTCCTGAATTATCTGCAATCTGGCTTGCCACAGATCGCATTATCGACCGATTTTTTAACTTTATAAAACGGCATTTACAGCGATTTTTCACGTATCAGCGCCGAAATAGCGTGATTCAGCGGATTTAACCGATCCGCCAAGCGTTGTGATTGAAAGTGTTAATGAGAGTGATTATCATGCGCGCATATTTTACCGATCCGGCTTACCCATGCGCAATTCCCTCATGTTACTGCTGTTTTCCTTGCTGCTTGGCGTTTTTAACGTTCAGGCGAAAATGGTCACCGACATCACTGGCCGCCAGGTTGAGGTGCCGGATAATCCGCAGCGCATCGTGGTAGGCGAAAGCCGCATGCTGTATACCCTGGCGTTGCTGGAGCCGGGTAACCCTGCGCAACGTATTGTCGGCTGGCCGGAAGACATGGCGCGTTTCGATGCGCAAAGCTGGCAGCTGTATACGCAGAAATTTCCTCAGATCAAAGCCATACCCTCTATCAGCAAGGGCAACTTCCGCCAGGTTAACATTGAAAATCTGATCCAGTTGAAACCGGATCTGGTGATCCTTGCCCGCTATGCGAAGGAGGAGGGCGACAGCGATTTGCTGCTAACGGCGCTGAGTAAGGCGGGTATTGCCGTTATCTACGTCGATTTACGGATCGACCTGCTGCATAACACCGTACCCAGCGTTCGACTGCTGGGTACGGTGCTCAACCGTCAGCAGCGTGCGGAGCAGTTTATCGACTTCTACCAGCAGCATATGGCGGTGATCCAGCAGCGCCTGGCTGGCTATCGGGGGCCAAAGCCCAAGGTCATGCTGCATTTGCACCTCGGGCGGCGTGAAACCTGCTGCACCACCGCGGCTCATGGCAATCTCGGCGATCTGCTGGCCTTTGCCGGCGGCGACAATATCGCCAGCGCCAGTATCAAAGGGGTTTATGGCGAACTGAACCCGGAAACCATTCTGACCGCCAATCCTGATATTTACATTGCCACCGGCATGGCAGGTCCACAGGGTAAGCGCTTTTCCGATTTGCGTCTGGGGCCGCTGGTTACCCAGCAGGAAGCGGATGAAAGCTTCCGTCAGATCATGCAAAAACAGCCGATGCTCGCCAACCTGAAAGCGATAAAAAATCATCAGGCCTGGAGTATCTGGCACAACTTCTATCTCAGCCCGTACCACGTCGTGGCGGTCGAAATGTTCGCCAAAGCGTTTTACCCGGATCTGTTTGCTGACATCAACCCGCAACAGACCTTTAAGCAACTCTATCAACAATTTTTGCCGTTACCTTTTTCAGGGACCTATTGGAGTCAGTTACAAAATGAATAATACCCAGCGCGGCTGGTGGTGCGCACTGCCTCTGGCGGCCTGTGCGTCTGCACCGGCGATCGGCGCCGACAAAACCGCCGAAAAAGAACCAGGGGAAACCCTGGTGGTGGTCGGCCAGGCCTCTGCGAAGGGCGTGCAAAGTTATCAGCCGCTGACCAGTGTGACCGGCACCCGAACCGAGACCAGCCTGCTGAATGTGCCGCAGGCAATCGACGTGGTGCCGCAGCAGGTGATTACCGATCAGGCGGTCAGCAGCCTGGATGAAGCGCTGTATAACGTCAGTGGCATTACCCAGGCGAACACCTTGGGCGGTACCCAGGACGCGGTGATGAAGCGCGGTTTTGGTGATAACCGCGACGGCTCCATTTTGCGTGACGGCGTGCGTTCGGTGCAGGCGCGTAATTTTACCCCGACCACTGAGCGGGTTGAGGTGCTGAAAGGCCCTGCTTCGATGCTTTACGGCATGGGGGAACCGGGCGGGATGATCAACATGATCACCAAAAAGCCGCAGCTGCAGCAGCGCACCCATGTGGAAGGCTGGGGCAGCAGCTTCAAGGGCGGCGGCGGTCAGTTGGATGTCACCGGTCCGCTTGGTACCTCCGGGTTCGCCTACCGGATGATTGTCGATCACGATGAAACCGATTACTGGCGTAACTTTGGCCGTAACCGCCAAACGGTGATTGCGCCGTCGCTGATGTGGTACGGCGAGAGCACCACGGTACGCGTTGCCTACGAACATATGGAATATCTGGTGCCGTTCGACCGCGGCACCATCATTGATTCTCGCACCGGCAAACCGGTAAATACGCCGCGCGACCGCCGCTTCGACGAAAGTTATAACGCCACGCGGGGCGATCAGGACAGCGTCACCCTGCAGGTTGATCAGGTGCTGAATGAAAGCTGGAAAAGCTCTCTGACCTACGCCTATAGCCGTAACAGTTACAGTGACAATCAGGCGCGCGCGCTGGCTTTGGATCCTGAAACTGGCGTGCTGTCGCGCCAGGCCGACTCCACCGCCCATGCTGTCAGCCATGCCAACGCGGTACAGCTGACGCTCAACGGTGACGTTGACTGGGGCAGCATCAACCACCAGATGCTGTTTGGCTTTGATTTTGAAGATAACCGTACCTACCGCGGCGATATGATCCGTGGCAAGAAGAACAGCGATTTCAATATCTATGATCCGGTGTATGGCCTGATGCCAACCTCGAACGCCGTCAGTGCCAAAGACAGCGATCAGCGTGAAAACCTCACCAGCTACGGCTGGTTTATGCAGGATTCCGTTCAATTGACCGATAAATGGTTGGTGATGGGCGGGCTGCGTTATGACGCTTTTGACGTTTTTGCCGGTAAAGGGCGGCCGTTTGTCACCAACACCGACAGCTCCGACGGCAAATTGGTGCCGCGCGCCGGGGTGGTCTACAAACTGACGCCCTATGTGTCGCTGTACAGCAGTTACACCGAGTCTTTCAAGCCAAACTCGTCCATTGCCAGCCAGATTGGCTCATTGCCGCCGGAACAGGGTAAGGCCTGGGAAGTCGGCAGCAAGGTCGAATTGCCCAACGGCGTTACCGGGACCCTGGCGTTGTTCGACATAACCAAACGTAACGTGATGGTCAGCGAACTGGTGGATGGTGAAACCGTCACCCGAACCGCCGGACGAGTACGCTCGCAAGGCGTGGAGTTGGATGTTGCCGGCAACATCACTGATTCGTTAAGCATGATCGGATCTTACGCATACACCGACGCGCGTGTGGTTGATGACCCGGACAACAAGGGTAAGGAGATGACCAACGTGGCGCGCCATACCGCCTCGCTGTTCCTGACGCAGGATCTGGGCTCCCCGGGGCTGTATAGCGGCGACAACGTACGCATTGGCGCAGGGGCGCGTTATGTTGGCCGTCGTCCAGGCGACGCCGCCAACAGTTTCAGTCTTGATAATTACACCGTTGCCGATGCCTTCGCCGCTTACACCATGCCGGTGCAGGGTTATCGGGTGAAGTGGCAATTGAACGTGAAGAATCTGTTCGATAAAACCTATTACCCTTCCAGCGGCGGCAATTTGCGCGTGGCGGTAGGGGAACCGCGAGAAGTGGTGCTGCGCGCCAGTGTCGACTTCTGATTTTTCGTACAGGAATACGTCCCGGCGAGCAGGTATCTGCCGTCGGGGAAATCTGGTTAAATAGCCGGCCCCGTTGTTAAGGAGAACCCGATGAGCCTGCAAATCCGTTTGGCGCAGCCGCAGGATATCGCTCAACTGATAGCCGTTGAGCGCTCGGCGGCGCAGCTGTTCCATCAACAACCGGGCTGGCGTTTTATCGCTGAAGGTCCTGTGATGAGCGCAGAGCAGCATGCTGATTTTATTCAGCGACAGAATGAATGGCTGGCGGAAGGTGCGGCGGGGGAGGTTGCCGGCTTTATCGCCGTAGTGCCGCAACAGCAGGATTGGCATATCGCTGAACTGTCTGTGGCTGCCAACTGGCAACGTCAGGGCATCGGGCGCCACCTGCTGGTCGAGGTTGCGGCACAGGCCGCGTTATCGGGCGCGCAGCGCCTGACGCTAACCACTTTTATTGACGTGCCCTGGAATGCGCCTTATTACCGGCGTCTGGGGTTCAGTCCGATAGCCGCCGAACGGCTCAGCCCGTCGTTGAGGGCAAGGTTGGCGGAAGAGGTGGCGCAGGGTTTTGCCGCAGGCAGCCGCTGTGCCATGGAGTTTACACTATCGTAAATATTGAAATACAGGCTGATGGCGGTATGATGCAGCAACTACGCCATCGCACGATCTGCACGCTGGATTCTGGCGTGCTAACGCATTCAAGTCACCGTATAAGGGACAACCCGTAATGACACAAACCATTTTCATGGTGGGCGCGCGCGGCGCCGGTAAAACCACGGTGGGCAGTGCACTGGCGTTGGCGCTGGGCTATCAATTCACCGATACCGATCTGTTTATGCAACAGACCACGCAAATGAGCGTGGCGGAAATGGTCGCAAATGAAGGCTGGCTGGGATTTCGCCGCCGTGAAAGCATTGCTCTGCAAACCGTCACTCAACCGTCAACTGTAGTTGCCACCGGTGGCGGCGCGATCCTGGCGGAAGAGAACCGTCAATTTATGCGTCAGCACGGCACCGTCATTTATCTGCGCTCACCGGCCGAGGTGTTGGCGCAGCGGCTGGAAGAGTACCCGCAAGACGCGCAACGCCCCACGTTGACCGGTCGTCCGATCGCTGAGGAGATGCTGGAAGTGCTGGCCGCACGCGAGGCCTTGTATCAGGAGACCGCGCACTACGTGATGGACGGCACCGGTAACCCACAGCAGGTGGTTGAAAAGATCCTCGCCGTACTGCAATTGGAAACGGTAAAGTAATCCCCTCTGACATTTTCGGGCACCGTGCCGCGTGCCCGAGCGCTTCATATCTTCCCTTGGTTTTTGCCTTCGCCGCAGATTGCGCTTGCTTTTATAAATGATGAGTGACATATATAAAATAATGATGATCATCATCTATTTTGATAAATGCAACGTAATCGTGAGATTTTACCATGAAATACACCACCTTTGGCCGCAATACCGGCCTGCGCGTTTCTGAACTGGCATTAGGAACCGGCAACTTTGGCACCGGCTGGGGCTACGGTTCGGAAAAAGAACAGGCCAAACAGGTTTTCGATCGTTATGTCGACGCCGGCGGCAACTTTATCGACACGGCTGATACTTACCAATTCGGCCAGTCAGAACAGATGGTAGGGGATTTTATCGCCGCCGAACGCGACCGTTTCGTGGTCGCCACTAAATACACCTTGGGTGCAGCGCCGGACGCGGGTATTGCCTATACCGGCAACAGCCGCAAAAACATGATTGCCTCGGTAGAGAACAGCCTGAAGCGGCTGAAAACCGATCGTATCGATCTGCTGTGGGCGCATTTTTCCGACAACCTGACGCCGCTTGAAGAGATCGTTCGCAGTTTTGACGATCTGATCCGCGCCGGCAAGATCCAATATGCCGGATTGTCCAACTTCCCCGCCTGGCGCATTGCCCGTGCAGATACGCTGGCAGAATTGCGTGGCTGGGCGCGCATTGCAGGTATACAGGTGGAATACAGCCTGGTAGAGCGGACCGCAGAACGTGAATTGCTGCCGATGGCCGAAGCGCTGGGGATGGCCGCCACCCTGTGGTCGCCGCTGGGCGGTGGTTTGTTGACCGGGAAGTATCGCCATAGCGATGCTGGTCGATTGAGTGAGTTGGGGCGCCTGGTGCATCGCGAAAAAGACACCGCGTTGCTGGATGAAGTGCTGGCGATTGCGCAAGAACACCAGGCCCTGCCGACCCACGTTGCTATCGCCTGGCTGCGCAACAGGGCTGCGCATTCCAGCACCAGTCTGATCCCTATTCTGGGTTCGCGCACGCTGGACCAGTTAGAGGATACGCTGGCGGCGCTTGATTTGACGTTGGACGAGCAGCAGATGGCGCGTCTGGATCGGGTCAGCGCGATTGAACCGGGCACGCCTCACCGGCAGATTGCCGACACGCTGGCGCGTGCACAGGGCGGTGACAGTTCCCGCTTTGCCGCGCCGCGCACCCCGCGCGCCTGACTCTTTGGATGAAAGGCATCATCTATTGAGCGCTGTCGATGGATAGCCTAAGATGATGCCTGATTGATAAGGAGAAAACGCCATGGCACGGGTTTCAAAGCAGCAGATGGAGCGCAATCGCGAGGCGATTGAGCAGGTGTCTTCACAGCTTTTTCGCGAACGCGGCCTGAATGGCGTCAGCGTTAACGATCTGATGGCGGCCGTGGGGCTGACGCACGGTGGCTTCTATGGCCATTTTGCTTCCAAGGACGAACTGGCGGCGGTGGCCAGCCGCAGGGCGGTAGAGGAATCCGCTCAGCGCTGGGAAGCCGCCAGCCGTCAGCCCGACCAGCACAATTTACAGACTCTGGTTGACGCTTATCTGAACGTCAGGCACCGCGACTGCCCGGGCGAAGGCTGCATGGTTGCCGCTCTGGCCGGTGACGTGGCGCGCGAAGAGGCGGATAAACCCGTGCATCAGGCTTACCTGAGCGGTGTGAAAGCCATGTTGGCGCGGCTGGAGTCGCTTTCGCCAGATGAACAACAACCCCAACGACAACAGCAGGCGCTGGTGCAGATGGCGATGCTGGTGGGGGCACTGACGTTGGCAAGGGCAACGCAGGGCGATGCGCTGTCAGAACAGTTTCTTAACGCGACGCGTCAGGCGCTGTTACCGGCTGAGGCTGACTAAAATACAGCCCCGGCGTGGTGCCAAAACGCTGACGGAAGGCGGCAATATAGGCGCTGACATTGTCATAACCGTATTCACCGGCGATGCGACCGACCGATTCACCACGCGACAGCGGCTCCAGCGAGCGAATCACCCGTGCTTGCTGGCGCCAACGGGCGAAGGTCACACCGGTTTCGCTGATAAAACGGCGGCTGAGGGTGCGCACGCTCACCCCGGCCCAGGCGGCCCAGTCACTCTGGGTACGCGCGCTGGCGGGTTCATTCAGCAGGGCGCGGGCGATTTTCAACAGCCTGGCGTCCTGCGGTAGCGGTAACTGCAGCGGTACGCTCTCTTCCACAGAAATCTCATCCAACAAGACCCGCAATAGGCGTTGTTGCGCCGGATCCAGCTCTTGTCCCGCAAAAGGAGCAATACGTTCCATTAACGCCTGAATCAATGCGGAGGCAGGGCTCAGATGCGGCTGCGCTGGCAGCGTCGCACAGTAGGACTCCGGCAGATACAGACTCCAGCCGATGACGTTGCCGCATGCCAGTGCCTGGTGCGCACAGTTGGGTGGCAGCCAGCCGATACTGCCGGCGGTCATTGCCCATTGGCGCTCCCGGGTTTCCAACGCCATCATGCCGTGGGTCAACAGGTAGATCTGTCCGCTGGCATGCTGGTGCCAGGGCGTCAGGTGTTTTTTCTCATGCCAAAGTCGCTGGCTCTGCAGGATCATAATGATTGGCCGATTTGCAGTATTAAAAGTCCGAGTGTGGTTATTATGCCATGCTCTGTTCGTTTTATGATCTCCGAGTCATTCAATTCTGGAGATCGACCATGACCCCGAAAACCTCCACAGCCCTGGTGCTCGATGCCTTGCAAAAGGTTGTCGCCGCCCCGCAACATCAGCCGACGCTGATCGCTGAGCTTTTCAGTGCGGATTACCGTCAACAGGTGGACGGCAAGACGCTGGACTACATGCAGTTTGTGCAACATATGGCGTTGCTCAAGCAGTTGACTCGCAGCATGACGCTGGAGATGGTCGCCATTGCCGGGCAGGACGATTCGGTGTTGACGCATCATAGGGTGCGGGTGGAAAAGCGCGATGGCAGCCTTAGTCTGGTTAAGGTGCTGGCGCATTTCACCGTACGTGACGGCAAAATCTGCGCCTGCGATGAACTGACGCAACTGATGGAGGGCGATCACGCCGATCGCGATCTGGGGTCACGCATGTCGGTATAAATCGCGCTGCTATACTTAATCCTGTGGAATCACACGGGAGATCAACATGCGCGAAAATAACCGACCAGGCTATCCGAGAACCGCCCGAGTGGTCGCCGTTGACCGGGGCGATCCCAGCTTGCATATGCACCGTTTCGAGGTGCGCACCGACGATATAGAACCCAACACGCTGCTCAGCGAGCATGCAACCGAGCAGGAAGCGTTGGATGCCAAGCACCGCTATGAGGACCCTGCGTTGGAAGACTAATCGTTATCCCTCAGAAACCGGCGTAAAGCCGGTTTCTTGTTTTTACCGCTATAGCCTCTGTTTTCCAGTCTTTTATTGATCATCATTTTTGTGATTTTTATCGCCCCTATGGGTGTTTCACTTCTGGGAAAAGAGATGTCCAATTCCGAGTTACAGGCGTTGTTTCAACGCCATATGCTGATGTTGTTGCAGCAGGCGTAGTCGTCTCAACCGCCTTAAACGTTATCCCAAAGACGCGTTTCGTTTTGCCTACGCTGCCGGGCGACACTTTCTATAACGGTGTGGTGGAATTAACTGTGCCGATCGATTTCAGTCTGCATAACGCTCGCTTCTGATTCTGGGGTGGCAAAGCGTATTTTGTTTGCTCAGGTGAATGGCGTTTTCAGCAGCTTGTGCTGATATTTCCCCCAGCTTAAGTAGATGTGCAAATTAATTTCCCTCATGACTTTGGCGATCTGTCCGCTATTTTATTTTCAAAAGCATCATTCTCTTTAATTTTCCGCAGCGTAAAAAATAAACTGCTTGACGATAAGTTGTGCGAGTTTTAGTTTCTAATTATCGAACAGGAACTAAGTTCCATATAGTGGAACAAGGCGTGCCATGACAACCCTGGAAAATGCCGCAGTGGTATTAAAGTTATTTTCACAACAACGAATGATGCACGGGCAACCCGGTATTTCATTCAGCGATGTGGTGAACCAACTGGCGCTGCCGAAAAGTACCGTATCGCGCCTGCTGCAGACCATGGAAACACAGGGCATGCTGGAGCGCGATCCCGACAGCAAGCTGTATAAAATCGGTCGTTTGCTGTTATCGGTTTCCAGCCACTATCTGTCGACGCCGCTGGTGGACAGCGTGGCGGCCAGCATGGTGCAGCTCAGTCAACTGACTTGCTGCACGGGTTATGTTTCGGTGCTCGAGGGGCAGGAGATCATGGTGATGCGTATGTTCCCGGGCCGTCACTTCCTCCAGGTAGTGACGCCGGCGGGCAGCCGTTCACCGGCGGCGGAAACGTCGGTGGGCAGGGCAATTTTAGCGCGTGCTAGCGATGAACAGGCTATTGCGCGCTATGCCGCGGGTTACCACGTGGCTTCGCCCAACGCCCCGCAATCGCCGGATGCGTTGTTGAGCAAGCTGGCGCAAATTCGGCGGCAGGGTTGGTCCCTGGCGCGTAACGAAACCTTGCAGGGGATCAGTTCGCTGGCGACGGCGGTGACCAATAAACACCGCAATGAGACGGTGGGGCTCTGTTTATCCTTTGCCACCCAAGCGGACGAACAACCGTTTTCTCCTGCCGTATTAGAAGCGTTGATGACGGTATCTCGGCAATTAGCGGAAAAGTTCGGTGATGATTATTGGCAACAGATCAAATAACGCATCGAAATAGTTCTGCTAGCACGGAGTAATTAATGAAAGCCAACACCAGGGAATTCGTTAGTTATTTCACTTAAGGTTACGGGTCAAAAAATTATTAATTCAAATCGTAGTTCCAAATATCGGAACTACGACGGCAGCCTGACGCCGAAAAATGACCTTTGCCATGCGCCAGCGAATATTCAGGGAAATTGACTCTATGAAATCCAATACCACCATAAATCCGTTGAAAGATATCGGTACGCTGCTGGTGATGGTGATTCTGTCCATCGTTGGGGCGATCATCGGTGTGCAGCTAATCACTACGTTGGGCGTGACCCCCAATACGTCGATCATCGGGGCGCTGTTCGCGATGCTATTGGCGCGCATTCCGCTGCAGATGTTCCAGCGTTATCGATCGGTACATACGCAAAACCTGGCGCAAACGGTGATTTCCTCCGCCACCTTTGGCGCTGCCAATTCATTGCTGATGCCCATTGCCGTGCCTTATGTGATGGGGCAGCCGCAGCTGATCCTGCCGATGTTTTGCGGTGTGGCCGTGGCAATGTTGCTTGACGCCTACCTGCTGTATCGCATGTTTGACACCAAAATCTTTCCTGCCGCCAACGCCTGGCCGCCAGGCGTTGCGGCGGCGGAAGCCATCAAGGCCGGCGATCGGGGGGGCAAACAGGCCTGGTTGCTGGTGGTGGGCGTGGCGGTGGGGATCGCCGGGTCGATGCTTAAAATCCCGATGGCGGCCTTCGGTACCGCATTTATCGGCAATATTTGGGCTTTGGGGATGTTTGGCGTCGGCCTGCTGCTGCGCGCCTACGCAGAACCTATGGCGGGTTTCGACATCAATGCGCATTTTATTCCTCATGGGGTAATGGTTGGCGCCGGATTGGTGGCGTTGATCCAGGTGGTGCAGGTGATCCGTAGCAAAAACGTCGACGCCGCCGGTTACAGCCAGGCAGATAGCGAAGTCAGCAAGGCGCTGGGGCTGGGAGCCGTTGGCTATATCGTTATCGCTGCGTTGTTGGCGTTGGCCAGCGGGCTGTATAGCGAGATGTCGCTGACCATGCTGGTGTTGTTTGTGATTTACGCTGCATTTGCTGCCTTTGTGCATGAGTTGATCGTCGGTATCGCCGCCATGCACTCTGGCTGGTTCCCGGCCTTTGCGGTGGCGCTAATCACCCTGATCATCGGCATCTTGATCGGTTTTCCGCCGGTGGCACTGTGCGTGCTGACCGGTTTTACCGCCGCCACTGGCCCGGCGTTTGCCGACATGGGGTTTGATCTGAAAGCCGGCTTTATTCTGCGCGGCTACGGCAAAGATTTGCAGCAGGAGCTGTTGGGGCGTCGCATTCAACTGTTTGCCGCCTTGATCGCCTTTGTTATTGCCATCCCGGTGGTGTACTTCGCTTATAGCAGCTACTTCCTGCAGGACCTGATCCCACCGGTAGCGCGGGTGTACGCCAAAACCATTGAGGCGGGCGCTCAGCCGGGCATTGCCTTCAGCTTGCTGATCTGGGCCATTCCCGGGGCCATCGTGCAGCTGATTGGCGGGCCCAAACGCCAGCTCGGCGTGCTGTTAGCTACGGGCCTGCTGATCAACAACGCGTTGGCGGGGTGGGCGGTGCTCCTTGGCATTGCGCTGCGCATCCTGATTATCCGTCGCTGGGGCGACAAGGGCCGCACGCCGATGGAGATCATGGCGGCCGGTTTTATTGCCGGTGACGCGTTGTACAACTTTTTCAATTCGATTTTTTCCAGCAAAGGGAAATAACCCCCCGGTTAAATTGTGAGGTCAGCCGATTATGAGTTTGCAACAAACGCTGCAGGTTTTTGAATTAATAGATAATGCCTACGTGAGCGGTCAGGACGTCGTCGATCTGTTTGCGTCTTATCCCGGCATCCGGGCCAGTACGTTGCGAGCCAGCGGACCGAAAGGCGCCACCGATTTCGTGCGCATCGATATCCCCGGCAGCGCCGGTAAAAACCAGGGTGGGGATGCGCCAACCCTGGGCATTGTCGGCCGGTTGGGCGGTATCGGTGCGCGGCCTACGCGCATCGGCTTGGTGTCCGACGGCGACGGGGCAATTGCCGCGATTGCCAGCGCGTTGAAGCTGGCAGAAATGCAGCGCAAAGGGGACGTGTTGCAGGGGGATGTCATTATCACTACCCATATTTGCCCTGACGCGCCAACCCGCCCGCACGATCCGGTCGATTTTATGGATTCGCCAATCGACGACGTGACGATGAACGACAATGAAGTGGTGGCGGAAGCCGATGCAATCTTGTCTATCGACACCACCAAAGGCAACCGCATCATCAATCACAAAGGTTACGCGCTGTCGCCGACGGTGAAAGAAGGCTACATCCTGCGGGTGGCGGAAGACTTGCTGCGGATTATGGAGATGACCAGCGGTCGTCCGGCGGTGACGTTCCCGATCACCACGCAGGACATTACGCCGTACGGCAATGGGGTGCATCACCTGAACAGCATCCTGCAACCTTCCACCGCGACTTCTGCGCCGGTGGTTGGCGTAGCGATCTGTACCGAGTCGGTGGTGCCGGGCTGCGGTACCGGTGCCAGCCATGAAGTGGATATTGCGCTGACCGTGAAGTTTGCGGTGGAAGTGGCGAAAGAGTTCGGGCGCGGTACCTGCCAGTTTTACCAGGCCGATGAATACGCGCAGCTTCTGGCGTTGTACGGCAGCCTCAGCCACCTGCAAAAAAGGAAATAACCGGATGAATGCCTCATTTGCCACGCTGACTATCGGCCAGGCGCCGCGTAACGACATCATGCCGCTGCTGTCGGCCTTTCTGCCCGCGGATCAGGTGAGGCATGTCGGGCTGTTGGACGGACTGAGCCTCAGCCAGATTGACCAAGGCTACGCTCCCATGGCCGGTGAGAAGGTGCTGGTTTCACGCTTGTTGGACGGTACGCAGGTGAGGCTGGGCGCCTCGCGGGTCGAAAAGGGATTGCAGCAGAAAATCCGTGAGCTGGAAGCCGAGGGCTGTGAAGTGATCCTGCTGCTATGCACCGGAGAATTTGGCCGACTGCACGCCGAACGCGCGCTGTTGCTGGAGCCGGATCGCATTATTCCGCCGCTGATTTCCGCCATTGTCAGCCAGCATCGGGTCGGCATTGTGGTGCCGGTAGCGGAGCAAATCAGCCAGCAAGCAGGCAAATGGCAACGGCTGGCGACGCCGCCCTGTTTCGCCGTGGCCAGTCCCTATCTGGCGGACGACGCGGTGCTGGAACGGGCGGCAAGTGAGTTGCAGCGACAAGGGGCGCAGGTGGTGGTGCTGGATTGCATCGGCTATCACCGCCAGCATCGCGATTTCCTGCAGGCGCGGCTTGAAATACCGGTGCTGCTGTCCAACGTGCTGGTCGCCAAGTTGGCGGCTGAGCTAATTAACTGATTTAATATAGAATAAATCCTTAGCCTGGCGAATGACAGCGGCTGTCTGGCGCGTTTTTATCAGCGGATCCAGAGTGGCTGGCTGATGAGCCATTGCCCGGCAGAATTTTACTCTGCGTCGCGATCGCATTTCGCGTGAAAAACCAGTGACAGATCAACCACAATCCCCCAATATGGATTTCCCATAAAGTTGATTACGCGGGTGCCAGTCTATGCTGAAAGTGAACGAGTATTTTGCCGGAAAAGTGAAGTCTATCGGTTTCGATAGTAGCAGCATCGGCCTTACCAGCGTCGGTGTGATGGAAGAGGGTGAGTACACCTTCAGCACCGCACAGCCGGAAGAAATGACCGTGATTACCGGGGCGTTGAAAGTCCTGCTGCCGGGCTCGCCGGACTGGCAGGTGTTTATGCCGGGTGAGAAGTTCTTCGTACCGGGCCACAGTGAGTTCAACCTGCAGGTTGCCGATGCAACCGCTTATCTGTGCCGTTATTTGAGCAAGTAATTCATACCCTTCTGACTTGAAGCTGCTGCGTTGTTGGCTGCATGCGCCCACCCCAGTCACTTACTTGAGTAAGCTCCTGGGGATTCCCGCACTTGCCGCCTAGCTGCAACTCCAATTAATTTGGGTATGCTATCTGTGTTGCGAAGCTACTCATGTGGAACAAAGGCGCAGCGATTTGCGCCTTTGTGTACTTAACGCTGGGCTTCACCACCCAGAGCTTCGATGGTGTTTTTGATTAACGCCGCCAACTCACTGGTCATCAGGATGAAATCGGCATCAAAACGCTGGGCGAAGTCGTCACGATCGATATCGTCATTCTGCTCACGCAGCGTATCGGCGAACTTCAGACGCTTCAACGAGCCGTCATCCGCCAGCACCAGCTGAATGCGCTCTTGCCAGTCCACTGCCAGCTTGGTTACCAGTTTGCCGGCTTCAATATGTACCGCAATTTCATCGCTGATCAGGTTTTGCTTCTTGCAGCGGATCACGCCGCCGTCTTCCAGAATCGCTTTCAGTTCCGCCTCGTCCTGAATAATAAAGCCGGCCGGCAGTTCACCTGAACGCACCCATTCGGTCAGCGTCAGCTCGATCGGGCTTTCCATGGTCAATGGCACTACCGGCAGAGAGCCCAGGCTTTTGCGCAGCAGCGCCAGGGTATCTTCCGCGCGCTTGGCGCTGGCGGCGTCAACCATGATCAGATCGTTAACGGTGTCGATCCACATAAAGGTTTGGTTAAAACGGCTAAAGGCGCGCGGCAGCAGGCTGTGCAGCACTTCGTCTTTCAGCGCGTCTTTTTCGGTTTTCTTCAGTTTACGGTGCTGTTCGCCTTCGAGGCGTTCAATTTTGGCCTGCAGCTCTTGCTTGATGACCGGCGACGGCAGGATTTTTTCTTCCTTACGTGCGCAGATGACGATCTGGCCGTTAACCGCATGCGTCAATGCGTCGCTGTGGGAGCCCATAGGGGAGACCCAGCCGGTTTTCGCCATGTCCTGGCTGCCGCACGGGGTGAAAGCAAAAGCGCTGAGCTGTTTTTCCATTTCATCCGCGTTTAGCGCAACTTCGCGGCTCAAACGGTAAACCATCAAATTCTTAAACCACAGCATAATGTTATCCCTGGCTGGGCGTGCACCTGGCACGCTTATTCATCAAAAGCAGGGCGGCATAATAACGAATCAGAGGCGAAAAATCGCCTCATTCCCTCCGAATTGCGTCGCCGTCCGCGTTTGAACGTCGTGCTCGTTGCAGCGCCAACGCCAGTTGCCGCTGGCTGAAAGGCTTACGCAGCAGTTCAACGTTTGGCAGATTTTCTTCGTGCTGACGGCGGATGTCCTGGCCGCTGATCAGCAGGGCGGTAAGCTGTGGGTTAATCTCTCGCGCCAGCCCAATCACCTGCACGCCGTCCAGTTCGCCCGGCAGCATCAGGTCGCTGATCAGTATGTCTATATCCGGCGTCTGGCGCAGCAGCGCCAAAGCTTCCTGACTGTCCGCGCTGTCCAGCGTCAGGTAGCCGAGCTGGTGCAAGTGTTCGCACAGCGTATGGCGAACGTCATTTTCGTCTTCCAGTACCAGCACCAGATTATCCGTGTTCTTGCATTCTTCGAGCTGCGGGGCGGGAACTTCCTCTATCGCCGCCGCAGGCGCTCGCGGGAGCTGCAGGCGCACCAACGTGCCTTTGCCCGGCGCGGTTTCAATCTGTACCCGTCCACCGGACTGGCGGACAAAGCCGTAAACCATCGACAGCCCCAGGCCACTGCCGCTGCCTACTGCCTTGGTGGTGAAGAAGGGTTCGAACACCTGAGCCTTCACCTCTTCCGACATGCCGCAGCCGGTATCAATCACTTCCAGCGCCACCATGTCCTGCTTTTTGCCGCCGCTGCGCACCACCCGTTGGTTGTAGATGCGAATATTCACCACGCCGCTGCGGCCTTCCATCGCATCCCGCGCGTTGACCACCAGGTTGATGAGCGCGTTCTCCAACTGATTGGCATCGATCCAGGCAGGCCAGCCAGGGCGCTGTGCCTCGATGCTCAGCGAGAGTGTGCTGGGCAGTGAATGGCGCAACAGCTCCTGCAAATTTTCCACCAGCGATTGCAGCGTGATGGCCTGCGGGTGCAGCGCCTGTTTTCGGGAAAAGGCCAGCAGCCGCTGGGTAAGCTGTGCGCCGCGTTCGGCGGCCTTCAGCGCCCGAATAATGCGCTGTTCGGTCTGTGCGTCCTGCGTTTGTTGAGTGGTCAGTTCCAGGCTGCCGATAATCACCGCCAGCAGGTTGTTGAAATCATGCGCCAGGCCGCCGGTGAGCTGGCCGACCGCCTTCATTTTCTGGCTGTGCAGCAGCGCTTCTTCCAGCGCTTTGCGCTCGGTGCGTTCCAGCACCACGTTAACTACGCCACGGTTCGGTACCGGACTGAAGCGTAGCTCTACGGTACGACCATCGCTCAGGCGCAGTTCCTGCGGCTGTGGCAGTTCGCTAGACAGGTTGGCCAGCACCGCTTCCCAACGTTGACCCGCCGGTGGCGTAACCTGCTGCAGTAGCTCGCGGTAGTGCAAGCCGCGGTGCAGCTGGTGTTCGTTGAGCCCCAGCAGCAAGGGGTATTGCGGGTTCCACACCACCAGTTGACCGTCGTTATCAAACAGCGCAAAACCGTCGCGCATCGCCAGAAAGGTGGTTTCCAACTGGGTGCTTTTTTCTTTCAGCAGGCGGGAGGTCTGCTCCAGCGAGGCGGTGTTACGGGCAAAGACGTTAAATGCCCGAGCCAGCTCGCCCAGTTCGTCGCGGCGTTGCAGCGCCGGTACGCTGACGTCACGTTCGCCGCGCGCCAGTCTCGTCATGGCACCGGCGATCGCCGTCAGGTTGGAACCGAGATTGCGGTAGATATACAGTCCGGCGAAGCCGGTAATCACCAGTGCCAGCAACGCGAACAGGCCGATAAACCAGCTTATGGAACTGAGCTCATGATGGGTTTGGTGGGTGCGCAGCTCCGACTCGTTGGCCACCTTTTGCACGTAAAGGTTGATATCGTCGTTGAGCATCGCGACTAACGCTTTGATATGGTAGGTGTAATAGGCCAGGGCCAGGTCGCTTTGCTCCAGTTCCAGCGTTTCGGGCAGCAGGCGCTGTTCGCTGAGCCGAAACTGCCGCATTTTCTCGTCTACCAGGACATCCGGGCTATGTTGCGGCCAGTAGGCCATAACGTTGTCGAGCTGCTGGGCTGCGGCCTTGGGAGTAGGGGTCTGTATGGCGATCGCCAGCAACCGGTCGATCTGGCTAAGCAGCGGCTGCGAGGGCTGGTTGAGGTTATTGCGCTGATTGAGGGTGGCGATATGCCGTAGCGTGCTCTGCGACTGATACAGCCCGCTGAGCAGGATATTGCGCTGCAGATGCCGTTGGTGTCCCAGATCCAGCATGCGCGTTACGCTGCTTTCCAGCGCGTTGCTGCGGCTGATGATGCGCTTGACCAGCGCCGGTTCGCTGTGGGCCAACGGGGCGTCTGCCAGCCGGCTGAGCGAGGTTTGCAGCACCAGTTGCGTTTGTTTCAGCCGGGCGGATTCGCTCTGGTATTCCAGCGCACCCACCACTTGCGAGAGCCGAATAGCCGCGGTCGCCACGTTGGAGGTATCCCGGCTCAGCGCCATGCTGCCGTTCATTTCTGCCAGGGTTTGCGCCTGCATCTGTTCCTGCAGCTTGCCCGCATGGTAGAAACCGAAGATCGCCACGCCGCTGACCATCAGCGTCACCGCCACCACCAGCAGATTGAACATCAACAGGCGCCCACGCGCGCCGGCAAGGAAAGGCAGTCTGCGCATCGAATCCCCCGTAACTGACTGTTCGCAGTATAAATCCCCGTCCCATTAACAATATGACAAAGATGAACGGGCGCTGACATTTTGCATTTATTTATGCGTGGTTAACTGCATGCCATCCGAACCGCAACCTGAGGTATGACGATGAGCGCGACCCCGATTCTGGAAATGCACAACATCGCCAAGAGTTTTGGTCAGTTCTATGCGCTGAAAGGCGTCAACCTGACGGTGTATCGCGGTGAGATCCACGCGCTAATGGGTGAAAACGGCGCGGGTAAAAGTACCTTAATGAAAATATTGGCCGGCGCTTATATCGCCAGCAGCGGGGAAATTTTTATCGATGGGCAGCCGTTCGCCATCAAGGGGCCAAAAGATGCCCTGGCGGCAGGCATCACGCTGATTTACCAGGAAATGAATTTGGCCCCGAATCTGACGGTGGCGGAAAACATTTTTCTGGGCAGCGAGATCCAGCGTGGCGGCCTGGTGAAGCGCGGGCAGATGTTGCTGGAAGCGCAGAAGGTGATCGATCGTTTGGGGGCGCAGTTCAGCGCCGGCGATCGCGTGATGAAATTAACCATCGCCGAGCAGCAACAGGTGGAAATCGCCCGTGCGCTGCACCGTAACAGCCGCATTTTGGTGATGGACGAGCCTACTGCGGCGCTTTCTTCACGCGAAACGCATCGACTGTTCGAGCTGATCAAACGGCTACGCGATGAAGGCATGGCAATCATTTATATCAGCCACCGCATGGCGGAGGTGTACGAGCTGTCGGATCGCGTCAGCGTGCTGCGCGACGGTCAGTATGTTGGCAGCCTGATGCGCGACAAGCTGTCCGCCAGCGAGTTGGTGCGCATGATGGTGGGCCGCCCGCTGAGCGACTTGTTCAATAAGGAACAGGGCATCCCGGTGGGGGAACCTCGCCTGACGCTGCACGGCCTGACTGACGGCAAAAAGGTGAAGCCGGTCAGCCTTCAGGTCCGCGCCGGTGAAATTGTCGGCCTTGCCGGGCTGGTGGGCGCCGGTCGTTCCGAACTGGCGCAGCTGATTTTCGGTGTGCGCAAGTCCAGCGGCGGTACGGTGGAAGTCGACGGCAAGCCGGCCAGTATCCACTCGCCGCGCGATGCCATTGCTCTGGGCATCGGCTTCCTCACCGAAAACCGCAAGGAGCAGGGGTTGTTTCTCGATCTGGCCGCGCATGAAAACATCGTGATGGCGACGCTGGAACGTGACGGGCGCTATGGCCTGCTTAATCGCCGCAAGGCGCAGCGTATTTCCAGTGACGCTATCGGCCTGCTGAATATCCGCGTGCCGCATGCTCAGGTGCGAGCCGGCGGCCTGTCCGGCGGTAATCAGCAAAAGCTGCTGATTTCACGCTGGGTAGCCATTGGCCCACGGATCCTGATCCTCGATGAACCGACACGCGGTGTGGACGTGGGGGCCAAGAGCGAGATCTATCGCATCATGAGCCAGATGGCGCAGCAGGGCGTGGCGATCCTGATGATTTCCAGTGAATTGCCTGAGGTGGTCGGCATGAGTGACCGGGTTTACGTGATGCACGAAGGCAGCATTGTCGGGGAACTGGGCGGCGGTGAGATCAGCCAGGAGAACATCATGACGCTGGCCACCGGCGTTGACACCACCCAACCGCAGGCGACTACCGCATGAATAATTCCATCCCTACGCTCAAGGAGCCGACCATGACTTCGAATCCATTGCCGCCAGGCGCAAAAAATCCGACGCTGAAACGGGCACTGTTGGGCGATATGATGCAAACCGTCGGTATCTTGCCGATATTGATCCTGATCGTCGCGGTTTTCGGCTTTGTTGCCCCGAATTTCTTTACCGATGCCAATCTGCTGAATATCGCCCGGCAGGCGTCGATCAACATCGTGTTGGCGGCGGGCATGACCTTCATCATCCTGACCGGCGGCATCGATCTTTCGGTCGGTTCGATGCTGGGCACCACCGCGGTAGTAGCGATGGCGGTGTCACTGATGCCTGGCATGGCTGGAATGTCGATCCCGCTGGCGCTGTTGGCCGGTTTGGGCATGGGGCTGTTTAATGGTTTTCTGGTGGCCTACGCTGGCCTGCCGCCGTTTATCGTCACCCTCGGTACCTACACCGCACTGCGCGGTGCCGCTTATCTGTTGGCGGACGGCACCACCATCATCAATTCCAATATCAGTTTTGAATGGATCGGCAACGCTTACCTGGGGCCTATCCCCTGGTTGGTGATTATTGCCTTTGCGGTGATTGCCGTGTGCTGGTTCATTCTGCGCCGTACCACGCTGGGGGTTCATATCTACGCGGTAGGCGGCAACATGCAGGCGGCGCGCCTGACCGGGATCAAGGTCGGTGCCGTGCTGCTGTTCGTCTATGGCATGAGCGGCCTGCTGTCCGGGTTGGGTGGGGTGATGAGCGCCTCCCGGCTTTACAGCGCCAACGGCAACCTCGGTATGGGCTATGAGCTGGATGCGATCGCCGCAGTGATTCTTGGCGGCACCAGCTTCGTCGGCGGCATCGGTACCATTACCGGCACGCTGGTAGGGGCGTTGATTATCGCCACCCTGAACAACGGCATGACGTTAATGGGCGTTTCTTATTTTTGGCAGTTGGTGATCAAAGGGGCGGTGATCATCATCGCGGTATTAATCGACAAGTACCGCACCCGCAATTATCAACACTGATCTACCCGTCCTCTTTCAAGCCGCAGCGTTGTGACTTGCACTCGCTGCCACTGGAAATCCATAGGGCAAGGTTGAGTGAGAAAGAAAGGTTGGTTGGCGCCCACCGGGGCAGGTTTTTCGTATCTCAGAAAATAATGAGGAAAACACTATGCGTTTCAAACCATTGATTACCGCTTTGCTGGTTACCGCCGCGCTCGGCAGTGCTTCGTTGGTGCAGGCGAAAGAGTTGAAATCGATAGGGGTGACGGTGGGCGATCTGGCCAACCCGTTCTTTGTGCAGATCACCAAAGGTGCGGAACTGAAAGCGCGCGAACTGGCCGGTGACAAGGTTAACGTGACGCTGGTGTCGAGTGGTTACGATCTCGGTCAACAGGTGGCGCAGATCGATAACTTTATCGCCGCCAAGGTCGATATGATCATCCTGAACGCCGCAGATTCCAAGGGTATCGGCCCGGCGGTGAAACGCGCCAAAGACGCCGGCATCGTGGTGGTGGCGGTTGACGTAGCGGCCGAAGGTGCCGATGCCACCATCACCTCGGACAACACCCAGGCCGGCGCCATGGCCTGTAAATACATCAGCGATCGCCTGAAAGAGAAAGGCAACGTGGTGATCATCAACGGCCCACCGGTGTCCGCGGTACAGAACCGGGTAGAAGGCTGCATGACCGAACTGAAGAAACACCCGGAGATCAAGCTGCTGTCCTATAACCAGAACGCCAAGGGCAGCCGCGAAGGTGGGCTGGAGATCATGACCGCGCTGTTGGCGGCCAATCCGAAGATCGACGGCGTATTCGCGATTAACGATCCTACGGCGATCGGTGCCGATCTGGCCGCCAAGCAGGCGCAGCGCAGCGAGTTCTTCATCGTTGGCGTAGACGGATCGCCAGATGGCGAAGAGGCGCTCAAGCGCGGCAACTCGCTGTTTGTGGCAACCCCTGCACAGGATCCGCAGGTGATGGCGGCCAAGGCGGTCGAGATCGGTTACGAAATTCTGCAGGGTAAACCCGCACCAACCGGGCCGGTGCTGATCCCGGTCACCATGATCGATAAAAACAATATCGGCAGCTACAAAGGCTGGACGGTGAAATAACCTGCTATCGGTGGGGTCTGCTACTCAGACCCCTCATTTCATCCCCACTTTCGGAGGCGATATGAACCGTTCCGCCGTGAACCAGATTCTGCAACAAACCCAGCATTTTTTTGCCCGCTTCGACGTCCATCTGCCGCCCTTTGCGCACTTTAGCCCAACCGTTTGGCGTCAGCTCGATCGTCAGCCGTGGCAGGAGGTATTCGACCTGAAACTGGGCTGGGACGTCACGGCGTTCGGCGGCGAGGATTTTGCTCACAAGGGGCTAACGCTGTTCACGTTGCGAAACGGTTCGCCCGGCGGTCAACCTTATGCCAAATGCTATGCGGAGAAAATCATGCATTGCCGCGAAGCACAGGTGACGCCGATGCATTTCCACTGGCGCAAGCGGGAAGACATCATCAATCGCGGTGGTGGCAACCTGATCGTCGAGCTGCATAACGCCGATCCGCAGGAAGGGCTGGCCGACAGCCCGGTGACCGTGACCCTGGACGGTTGCCGACAGACTCATGCTCCCGGTTCACGCCTGCGGCTGGCGCCGGGGGAAAGCATCTGCCTGACGCCGGGCATCTATCACAGCTTTTGGGGCGAGGAAGGTTTCGGCGACGTGTTGGTGGGTGAGGTTTCGACGGTGAATGACGACGACAACGATAACCGTTTCCTGACGCCGCTCAGCCGCTTTAGCCAGATCGAAGAGGATCAGCCGCCCCAGTGGTTGCTGTGTAACGAATACTTGCGCTTTATTGATTAAGGAGATGCACCATGGCATTGATTTCACTGGCACAGGGGTTAGCGCACGCGCGTCAACACGGCTATGCGCTGGGTGCGTTCAACGTGCTCGACAGCCATTTTCTGCGCGCGTTGTTTGCCGCGGCGCAGGCCGCGCGATCGCCCTTTATCATCAATATTGCCGAAGTCCACTTTAAGTACGTGTCGCTGGAGTCTTTGGTCGCGGCGATCAAAAGTGAGGCGGCGCAGCACGACATTCCGGTGGTGTTGAACCTCGATCACGGTCTGCATTTTGAGGCGGTGGTGCAGGCATTGCGTCTCGGATTCAGCTCGGTAATGTTTGACGGTTCCGGCCTGAGTTATGAAGAAAATGTGCGTCAAACGCAGGAAGTGGTGCGCATGTGTCATGCGGTGGGCGTCTCGGTGGAGGCCGAACTGGGTGCCGTCGGCGGTGACGAAGGCGGTGCTCTGTATGGTGAGGCCGACAGCAATAAATTTACCGACCCGCAGCGGGCACGCGAGTTTGTCGAATTGACCGACATCGATGCACTGGCGGTGGCGATCGGCAACGCGCACGGCAAATACAAGGGCGAACCTAAGCTCGATTTCGAACGTCTGGCGGCTATCCAGCAGCAGGCTGGCATTCCTTTGGTGCTGCACGGCGGTTCCGGCATCAGCGATGCAGACTTCAAGCGGGCAATCGGCCTGGGCATTCACAAAATCAACTTTTATACCGGCATGTCGCAAGCGGCGCTGGGGGCGATTGAACAGCGGATGACGCAGCGTCACGCGATTTATGATGAGTTTGCCGAAGTGCTGTTGGCGGTAGAGCGCTCGATCAGCGAAGTGGTGCAGCAGCAGATGCATATTTTCGGCAGCGCCGGGCGGTTGTGATGAGCCGGTGTGGCATTGTTTCTGCCGGTAACATGCTGGTGGATCATGTCCATCAAATTGCGCATTGGCCTCAGCCGGGCTGGCTGGTGGAGATTGAACATAGCCAGCGTGCCACCGGCGGTGCGCCGCTTAATGTATTGCTGACGCTGGCGCGCATGGAAACCGGGTTGCCGCTGGCGGCGCTGGGGCTGATCGGCTGCGATGCCGATGGTGACTATATTTTGCAAATGCTGGCGCAGTACCAAGTCGACAGCGGCCGGGTGCGTCGCAGCGAAACGGCGATGACCTCGATGTCGCAGGTGATGACCGAGCCGGGTGGACAGCGGACCTTTTTCCATGCGCCGGGCGCGAATCGGTTGTTGGACCTCGGCGATTTTGACGCGCTGCACAGCAATCATAAAATTTTCCACCTGGGCTATCTGCTGCTGCTCGACAGCCTGGATTGTCCGGATGAGGAATTCGGCACCCGTAGCGCACGCCTGCTGGCGCAAATGCAGCAGCGTGGTTACCAGACTTCGTTGGATCTGGTGTCGCGCCAGGGCGATCCTCGCTATCGGTCTTTGGTGTTGCCAGCGCTGCGCTGGCTGGACTATCTGGTGATCAACGAGCTGGAAGCCGGTGAGTTTACCGGACTGGCGCTGCGTACGGCTAATGGCTCGTTACAGCAGTCACTGATGGCGCAGGCCGCAGAACAATTATTGCAGGCCGGTGTGCGGCGGCGGGTGGTGATCCATTGCCCGGAAGGGGCCTACGGGCTGGAGAGCGGTGGCGAAGCGCGTTGGCAACCCTCGTGGCAGGTGAGGGAAACTGAAATCGTCGGCAGCGTCGGTGCCGGTGATGCGTTCTGCGCCGGCGTGCTGTATGCCAGCCATGAAGACTGGCCTTTGGTGGAGACACTGCAGCTGGCGCATGCCTGTGCGCGTTTCAATCTGCTGTGCGCCAATGCTATCGACGGTGCTCGGCCGCTGCCGGAGCTGCAGGATTTTATCAGGCGGCAGCCACCGGCTGGCTGACGTCGGCGGCAAAGACGTAACCCAGCCCGCGAATGGTGCGGATCAGTTCGGGCTGATGCGGATTGATTTCGATCTTGCGGCGCAGCCGCATGATCAGCACGTCGATAGTGCGATCGAAGACCTCCAGCGTTTCGCCGTGGGTCAGCTCCAGCAGGCGATCGCGGGTCAGTACTTTACGCGCATGTTGTACCAGCGCCAGCAACAAGCCGTATTCGCCCTGAGTCAGATCGACAGCCTGGCGCTGAGGGTTGTGCAGCGTGCAGCGGTTGGTGTCCAGACACCAGCCGTTGAACTGCCAGCCCTCCGCTCTGGTCTGGCCGACAGCGGCAGGTTCCAACGCCAGCGCACCGGTACGGCGCAAAACCGCCTTGGCGCGAGCGACCACCACGCGTGGATTAAAGGGTTTGGCGATGTAGTCGTCGGCGCCCATTTCCAGGCCGACCACCACGTCGGACTCGGCGCCGAGACCGGTCAGCATCACCACCGGCAGATCCGGACGCAGGCGGTGGATCTGCTGTAACACCAGCAGGCCGTTGGTGTCCGGCAGGATCAGATCCAGCAGCACCAGCGCAATATCCGGCTGCTGGCTGAGTAGCGTCAGCGCCTCGCTGCCCCGGTGGCAGGCATGTACGGTAAACACGTGCTCATTGAGCACGTCACAAAGCAGATCACAGATAGCGGGATCGTCGTCGACGATCAATATGGCAGGTTTCATCGCTGCTCTCCGAATTTTATGATGCGTAAAAATGTTATCAATAGGTTAACTGATAAAATCCAGTGTACCCGATGGCTAATTAATAAGCGGCAGCCGGTGCGGTTCTGATGCGGAAATTGCCATCGCCGTCACACTCGGCGTTAATGGGGTGATCCCGAAAGCCGGTTACATTAGGCTGTAGCAACGTTGTTGTGCATTGAGGAGAAAAATCGTGCGCATTGGTATCGACCTGGGTGGCACCAAAATTGAAGTGATCGCGTTGGCCAACGACGGACGGGAACTGTTCCGCCATCGTATTGCCACGCCGCGCCATGACTATCAGCAAACGCTGGAGGCCATCACCGGTCTGGTGAAACTGGCGGAAGAAAATACTGGGCAGCAGGGATCGGTCGGGGTAGGCATTCCCGGTACGCTGTCGCCTTATACCGGCTTGGTAAAAAACGCCAACTCGGTGTGGCTCAACGGCCAACCTCTGGACAAAGACCTGTCGGCGATGCTGGCGCGTGAAGTCCGTATCGCCAACGACGCCAACTGCCTGGCGGTTTCGGAGGCTACCGACGGCGCGGCCGCCGGCAAACAAACGGTGTTTGCGGTGATTATTGGCACCGGCTGCGGCGCAGGGGTGGCAATCAACGGCCAGGCGCATTCGGGCGGTAACGGCATCTCTGGCGAATGGGGGCATAACCCGTTGCCGTGGCTGGACGATGACGAACTGCGTTTTCGTGCAGAGGTTCCCTGCTACTGCGGCAAGCAGGGCTGTATCGAGACCTTTATCTCCGGCACCGGCTTTGCCACCGATTATTCGCGCCTGAGCGGTAATCCGCTAAAGGGGCATGAGATCATGGCGCTGGTGGCGCAGGGAGATACCCTGGCGGAGCAAGCCATTAGCCGCTATGAGCTGCGGTTGGCCAAATCGCTGGCGCACGTGATCAATATTTTTGATCCGGACGTGGTGGTGTTGGGCGGCGGTATGAGCAATGTGGACCGTCTTTATCAGCGTGTGCCGCAGTTGGTGAAATCCTGGGTTTTCGGTGGCGAGTGTGAAACCCCGATCCGTAAAGCCGTTCACGGTGACTCCAGCGGCGTACGCGGTGCAGCCTGGCTGTGGCCGCAAGTGTAACCGTTGCAAAAAAGCGCGGGCCTGCTCGCGCTTTAATCCATTCACCGTATAAAAACCAGATGCGCTCTATGCTTTAGCTAACTTAGCTGATGAATGAGGCGTCCGCTGCTGGATACCCATGCGCTGATATGGTGTTTGTCAGCGCGGCCAGCATTTGGGAGATTTCGATCGCATGCTGCTCGCCCAGGCACAGGCCGAAGGGCTGACGCTGGTTTCCGCCGTACGGCATTCGGGTGTTTGACGCCCGTCGCTAAACCTATCTTGCCTCGCTTTCGCTGCGCACCCGTTCGATATGAATGGTCAGAAACATCATCTCTTCCCGCGTGAGTTGATGCTGATAGTTTTTTTCGATGTGCTGATTGATCTTGCCTGCGCAGGCAAAGGAGTCAGGGTACTTTTCTTTCACCACCAGATAGAGTGAGTCGTCATCGCTGTCGACGTAGTTTTTACCCAGCAGACGCTGGGCGAAGAACTTCAGGTGAGTGATAAAGCGGTGATAGCTCAGGGCTTCTTCGTTGTAGTCAAAACGGAAATGGTATTTGACGATATTCAGGATTTCCTGCATGACGCGAGTGATATGCAGGGTGTTGTGCATTTCATCGTTCAACTGGGCGTTGACCAGGTGCAGGGCAATAAACCCGGCTTCGTCCTCCGGCAGCGTGGTGCCCAGCCGTTCGGCGATCAGCGTCAGTGCCTCCAGCCCGACGGCAAATTCGGCCGGGTAGAGCTTCTTGATTTCCCACAGCAGCACGTTTTTGATGTCCAGCCCCTGGGCATGGCGCTGCAGCGCAAAGTGGATGTGATCGGTCAGCGTGATATAAACGATGTTATGCAGCTTGCCCGGCAAGCGCTGGCGGGCGAGGGTGATGATTTTGTCGGCCGTGGTCACGCAGGCCAGGGGGATCTCCGACAGCAGCGTTTTAAAGCGCTCGGCCATTTCGCTGCCGTTAAGGGTGAAGACCTTCTCGATCAGGTTTTCGTCCAGCAGATCGCCAGCCTTCTTTTTAAAGCCGATACCTTTTCCCATAACCACCGTCTCTTCCTGACGGTCGTCCAGCGTAATCACCACGTTATTATTAAGTATTTTTGCGATCTTCATGGTTTTTCCCGGATGTTTCAGCATGCTGAAAACGAAAAAACCTGACGTCCAGGAGCGATCCCGTGCGTCAGGTTTTGCCTGTATATTTACAGTAACAATCCTGTTATCGATAGCATCATAAACCTTGTCAGCGGCGGCTCAATGTTTTTGACCGGGGAGTGACGCCACGGTCACATTTCCGAGCTCAGGGTAACGTTATTCCAGCCGGAACTGCGGCTCCAGCCGGCTGATACCCAGGCCGTTCACCTTTTTCACCTTAATCTGCACTGGAATACGATCTTTCATGGCTTCAACGTGGCTGATCACGCCGATGGTTTTGCCGGAGGCGTTCAGGCTGTCCAGTGCGTCCAGCGCGGTGTCCAGAGTTTCCGCATCCAGCGTACCGAAGCCCTCGTCAAGGAACAACGAATCGATACTGGTCTTGTGGCTGACCAGATCGGACAGCGCCAGCGCCAGCGCAAGGCTCACCAGGAAGCTTTCACCGCCGGACAGGGTTCGAGTGTCGCGCAGTGCGTCCGCCTGCCAGGTGTCCACCACCTGTAATTCCAGTGCATCACTGGTTTTGCGCTGCAGCAGATAGCGGCCGTGCAACCGCCCCAGCTGGTTATTGGCCAGATACACCAGATGATCGAGCGTCAGTCCTTGGGCAAACTTACGGAATTTATCCCCCTCTTTGGAGCCGATGAGCTGATTGAGGTAGCTCCAGTCGTCGTACTGTTGCTGACTTTGGCTGATTTGCTCAAACAGCGACTGCTGATTGAGACGGCGCGCGGCATCACTTTCCAACTGGTTGCGCACTTCACCCTGTCGGAGCTGCAGAGTTTTGAGCTGCTGCGCCAGCGCGGCCAGATCCTGGCCCAGGGTTTGGGGATCGGCCTGGCTTTCATCCAGCCCTTCCGGACGCTGTTGGCGTTGCTGTTCCAGATTGGCTACGGCCTGGGTCAGCAGGGCGCTGGCTTCAACCTGCCGTTGCTGCAACTGCTCTTTGCGCCGTTGCAATTGTTGGCGCTGATCGTCATTCAACAGGGCAGCGTTGAAGGCCGCTTCGTCGTCGAATTCGCTGGTGGACAACGCTTGCAGCCAATTTTGCTCCGCCTGTTGCAGCCGTTCGGCCAGGTGCAACAGCTGTTGCTGCAACCCAGTGAGTTGCCCGCCAAGACGATCGCGTTGTTCCTGCGCCTTCTGCCAGTGCTCTGCGGCCAGTTGTATAGCCTGTTCGCAGGCCGTCTGCCGGGCACGCAGCTGTTCTCGCACCTGCACGATTTGCTGTTCGCCAAACAGCGCCAGCCGCTGCGTACGTTGTTCGCCCAGAGCTTGATCTGCTTCTTGACGCTGTTGCTGCAGGCGTTGCTGCTGCGATTGGGCCTCGGCGTGGCTTTTTTCCAGCAGTTTGAAACGCTCGTCCAGCAGTGCCTTTTCTTGCTGCGCCTGTTGCTGCTGTGTCTGCAGTGCGGCCAACCGGTCTTTAGCCTGCTGTACCGCCTGGGCTGCCTGCTCGTGTTGCAGCAGACTGGCCTGAGCCTGACGCTCCTCATTGTCGCAGTCGCTTAACCACTGGCTAAGGCGAGCGGTGTCCTGCAGATCAAAATCAAACGCCAGAGGCGTGCTGAGGGTTTGCCATTGCTGACGATGAGCGGCCAGCTGTTGTTCATCTTGGCCGATAAGATGTTGCTGGCGCTGCAGTTGCTCTTTCAGGCTTTCGCAGCGGGTGCGCAGCTCGGTGCCCTGGGTGTACAAAGCCTCGGTTTTGACGCGCATATCGGCCAGACGCAGTGCTGTCTCAGAGGGTTTTACCGCCTGATACTGTTCGATGGCCGGATGCTCGGAAGATCCGCACAGTGGACAAGGTTCGCCGGTTTGCAGGCGAGCGCGTTCCGCCTCCAGGCTGACGATGCGTTGCTCCAGCTCAAGGGCTTTCTCTACGTCCGTCTGATGTGCTTTTTGCTGTTTGTACTGCTGGCGTGTTTCTTCAAGCTGCTTTTCAAGCTCGCTGAGCTGGGTCTGACGGGCCGTGAACTCCTTGCGTTGTTGTTCCAGACGTTCGCTGACCTGGCCAAACAGCGAGGAGAGGGTAAATAATTGCTGGCGCACCGGACGCAGCTCGGCCAGTTCGGTCTGACGTTGGCGCAGCGCTGTTAGGGGGGCTTGGGCTTCCAGCGCATTTTGCTGCTGTTGCTGCGCTGCCAGTGCGGCAGTGAGGCCGTTAAGCTGCTCCTGCTGCTGTCCGGCCTGGGCGGTGAGCCGGGCTCGTAAAACCTCAAGTTGTTCCAGCTCCGCTTGTTGCTGAGCGTACTGTTGCGTGGCGGCATCGCAGGCCTGTTGCAGTTCTGTCTGCGTTTTTTGCAACTGGGTTATCTGGTGGTCGAGCGGGACGATCTGCTCGTCGATCAGCCGTTGTTGGATCTGCTGGTGTTCGACATGCGCCTGCAGTTGAGCACGTGCTTGTTCCACTGCCTGCTGCAACGGGGTCATCTGGGCAAGCTGTTGCTCCTGTTGCTGCGTCAACTGAGCAATCTGCTGTTGTAGCGCCTGTTGATCGCTGCGGCAGCGGTTGCGTTCGTTGAGCAGTGGGCGCAGTTTCTCTGCCGGCTCGCTGCGCGCCAACTGCTGAAGTTGCGGTTCTGCTTCAGCCTGCTCCTGTTGTACGGCGCTCAACTGACGCTGGTATTCCTGCTGTTTCTGCTGCGTCTGCTGCCATTGCTGTAGCCAGTTTAACGCCCGTTGCTGACGCTGGGTCTGTTCGCTGAGGGCATTTTCCTGCGAACTGAGCTCCACGAGCTGGCTTTCCAGCTGTTGGCGCTGTTCTTCGTTCAGCAACTCAATGCCGCTGGCGCGCTGATGCAACGCGTCCAGATCGGTTTTGGCCTGCTTGTGCTGCTCGAAAACGCGCTCGGAAAGCTGGCCGTAAATCTCGGTGCCGGTCAACTCTTCCAGCAGTTCGGCGCGATCATTGGCATCGGCATTCAGGAAGGCAGCGAACTGCCCCTGAGACAACATCATCGATTTGGTAAAACGACCGAAATCCAGTCCGGTGATCGCGGCGGTAAGATCCAGCTTGTCGCGGACTTTATCGGCCAGGATTTTGCCGTCATCGCGCAGCGCCAGCTCCACCTTCGGCGCCTGCAGGTTGCCGTCCGGGGAGTTTTTGGCACGGCGCTGGCTCCAGAACGCGCGGTAACCGATGCCTTTAACCTCAAACTCGACCTCCGCCAGCGACTCGGCGGTGTGGCGGGTCATCAGCTCATTTTGGCTTGGCGTGACATTCAGGCGCGGCGTCTGGTGGTACAGTGCCAGACAGATGGCGTCCAGCAGGGTGGTTTTACCCGCGCCGGTGGGGCCGGTGATGGCAAATAATCCGTTGCTGGCGAAGGGCTCGGCGGTGAAGTCTATCTTCCATTCCCCCTGCAGCGAATTGAGGTTTTTTAATCTCAGGCTGAGGATTTTCATTGGCTTGGCTCCTGATCCTGGTGCCGTACGGCTTCGACCACCTGTTGGAACATCTGACTCATTCGCTGTTTGCGCGCTTCGGCCATCTCGGGTTCCTGCGCCAGCCGCCGCTCAAAGACCTCGGTGACGCTTAGTTCGTTGAGCGTTTCTTTGTCTTGCTGTTCAATGGCCTGGCGACGCTGCTCCTTACTGCGGCGCAGCAGCACGACCTCTACTGGTAGTTGATCGGCCAGCAGCTGAATGCGACGCTGAATGTCGCTAAGGTAATCCTGGGTAGCCACTTCGATATCCAGCCATACCGGTAATTCACCCTGATAATCGGCGAACAGCCGTAATTGCTGCTCGATCTGCGCCAAATCTCCCTTAATGAGCTGCATCGGTTGGAAGCTTGGGATCTCCAACGCGCTGACCTGCTGCAGGGCACCCGCCGCGAAATCCACCATAAACACGCTTTTGGCCTTGCCCAACTCGTCAAAACTGAGCGGGATAGGGGAGCCGCTATAGCGAATATGTTCAGATTTGGCGACGTTTTGCGCGCGATGAATATGCCCCAGCGCGATGTAATCGGCCGGTGGGAACGCCTGTGCGGGGAAGGCATCCAGCGTACCAATATAGATGTCGCGCACCGAGTCGGACGTGGTGACGCCGACGGTGGTCAGATGGCCGGTAGCGACGATGGGCAGCGGCAAGCCCAGCGCATCACGGCGCGCACAGGCGGCCTGGTACAGGGTGTGATAGTGGTCGGCGATAGACTCTTGCAGCGCCTGCTGTTTTTGCACCCCGGACTCACCGGCGCGGCTGGTGAGCAGATCGCGCGGGCGCAGAAAAGGAATGGCGCACAATACCGCACCCGGTTGGCCGTCGCGTTGATTCAGCACCAGCACCTGTTGTTCGATTTCGCTCTGCGCATTGGCGATCACGGTGGTATTCAGGCAGGAAAGTAATTCACGCGATTCATTTAAGGTGGCCACGGAGTCGTGATTGCCGCCCAACACCACCAACTGGCAGCCGGTACGCTGCAGTTCCACCACGAAGCGGTTATACAGCTCGCGGGCGTAGCTTGGCGGCGAGCCGGTATCGAACAGATCCCCGGCGACGATCAGCGCATCCACCTGATGTTGTTCGATCTGTTCGATCAGCCAGCGCAGAAATGCCTGATGCTCGGCGGCGCGGCTTTTGGTGAAAAAGTACTGGCCAAGATGCCAGTCAGAGGTGTGGATCAGGCGCATGACACTCCCGGGGCGATAGGGTAATGGCGGTGATTATAAAGGGCGTTGCGGCGGCTGTCGTGACGCAATCATTATGACAACTGAATGATTTTTCTTTGACGTTGGAAATAATCGCTATGCTTACTGCCTATAACAGCCCGCTTTTTTCATAAAAGTGTCACAAAACTGACGCATAATGGCGCCCGCAATCAACTGTGATCGCTAACACATTGGCAGGATTGACGATGGCAAGACGCATACTGGTGGTGGAAGACGAAGCGCCGATCCGTGAGATGGTGTGCTTTGTGTTGGAACAGAATGGTTACCAACCGTTGGAAGCTGAGGATTATGACAGCGCCGTGACGCGCCTGTCTGAGCCGTTCCCTGATTTAGTGTTGCTCGACTGGATGTTACCCGGGGGATCCGGCATTCAGTTTATTAAACATATGAAGCGTGAAGCGCTGACCCGCGATATTCCGGTGATGATGTTGACCGCGCGCGGTGAAGAAGAAGACCGGGTGCGCGGCCTGGAAGTCGGGGCGGATGATTACATCACCAAACCCTTCTCACCGAAGGAACTGGTGGCGCGCATCAAGGCGGTAATGCGCCGTATTTCACCGATGGCGGTGGAAGAAGTGATTGAAATGCAAGGGCTGAGCCTGGACCCTTCCTCACACCGCGTGATGGCTAACGAACAAGCGCTGGATATGGGGCCGACCGAGTTCAAGCTGTTGCACTTCTTTATGACCCATCCTGAACGCGTTTATAGCCGTGAGCAGTTGCTTAATCACGTCTGGGGCACTAACGTTTATGTGGAAGACCGCACCGTTGACGTGCACATCCGTCGGCTCCGTAAGGCGTTAGAGACCAGTGGTCATGACAAAATGGTTCAAACCGTTCGGGGCACCGGCTACCGATTCTCAACGCGCTACTGATCGCGCCGCGCTGGAGAATATGCCGTGTTAGAACGTCTATCCTGGAAGAGGCTGGCCCTGGAGCTGGCCCTTTTCTGCCTGCCTGCCTTACTGTTGGGGCTGATTTTCGGTTATCTGCCCTGGCTGCTGCTGGCCTCCGTGCTGGCGGCGTTGGTATGGAATTTCTACAATCAACTCAAACTTTCCCACTGGCTGTGGGTTGACCGCAGCATGACGCCGCCGCCTGGCCGCTGGAGCTGGGAACCGCTGTTTTACGGCTTGTATCAGATGCAGCAACGGAACCGTCGTCGGCGCCGTGAGCTGGCGCTGTTGATCAAACGCTTCCGTAGCGGAGCGGAATCGCTGCCCGATGCGGTAGTGATGACTACCGTCGAAGGCAATATCTTTTGGTGCAACGGGCTGGCGCAGCATTTGCTGGGTTTCCGCTGGCCGGAAGACAATGGCCAGCACATTCTCAACCTGTTGCGTTATCCGGAGTTCAGTCACTATCTGCAACAGCAGGAGTTCTCCCGCCCTTTGACGCTGCAACTGAATAACGAGCATTACGTCGAGTTTCGTGTGATGCCCTACTCCGAAGGGCAATTATTGATGGTAGCCCGCGATGTGACCCAGATGCGTCAACTGGAAGGGGCTCGGCGCAACTTCTTCGCTAACGTCAGCCACGAGCTGCGCACGCCGCTGACGGTATTGCAGGGTTACCTGGAAATGATGAGCGACGAAGAGCTGGATGGTTCGCTGCGCGGTAAGGCGTTGGGCACCATGCAGGAGCAGACTCGCCGCATGGACGGACTGGTCAAGCAACTGCTGACGCTGTCGCGCATCGAGGCGGCGCCTAACGTTGAAATGAACGAGCGGGTTGATATCCCCCTGATGTTGCGGGTGTTACAACGTGAGGCGCAATCGCTGAGCGGCGGCAACCACGAGATCACCTTCCGGGTGAATGAGCAGTTGAAAGTGTTCGGTAACGATGACCAACTTCGCAGTGCGGTGTCGAATCTGGTGTATAACGCCGTCAATCATACGCCGAAAGGCACCAATATTGAGGTCAGCTGGCAGCAGACGCCAAACGGCGCGCAGTTTCAGGTCAGTGATAATGGGCCGGGTATCGCGGCCGAACATATTCCCCGTTTGACCGAACGCTTCTACCGCGTTGACAAAGCCCGTTCACGCCAGACCGGCGGCAGCGGGTTGGGGTTGGCGATCGTCAAGCATGCGCTCAGTCACCACGATGCGCGGCTGGAGATCCTTAGCGAGCAGGGCATCGGCACCCGATTTATCTTTACCTTGCCTAACCGGTTGATTGTTCCCGCAGCTTTGTCAGAGAATGCGGTGAAAAATTAACGCGAGAGGCTGGCATGATCCGAATCACCCGAGGGCTGTTGCTTTGCCTGGCGCTGTTGGCAAGCCGAGGCGCGCTGGCACAGCCGGATGGCATGCTGTCCGGCAACCTGTCTAGCGTCGGCTCCGATACGCTGGCGAACCTGATGGCGCTGTGGGCGCAGGACTTCAGCCAGCATTATCCCAACGTTAATCTGCAAATCCAGGCCGCCGGTTCCTCCACGGCGCCAACCGCATTGGCGGCTGGTGCAGCGCAGCTTGGCCCGATGAGTCGCCCGATGAAGGCCGCGGAAGTCTCTGCATTCGAGCATCGTTACGGTTATGCGCCGTTGGCGGTACCGGTCGCGGTCGATGCGCTGGTGGTGCTGGTGCATCAGGACAATCCGCTGCGCGGTCTTAATCTGCAGCAGCTCGACCGAATTTTCTCCGCGACTCTGCGCTGTGGCGAAAGCCAGCCTCTGACGAGGTGGGGGGAACTGGGGCTGACCGGTGATTGGCAACAGCGTGCGCTGCAACGTTTTGGACGTAATTCGGCCTCCGGCACCTACGGCTATTTCAAACTGCGTGCGCTGTGTGGCGGCGATTTTATGCCGCGCGTCAATGAGCTGCCGGGCTCGGCTTCAGTCGTGCAGGCGGTGGCCGGTTCGCTGAACAGTATCGGCTATGCCAGTATCGGTTTTCGCGCCAGCGGCGTACGGCTGTTACCGTTAGCTGAGACCGGCCAAAACTATGTGACGCCAAATGATGCCAACGTGCGTAACGGCAGCTATCCGTTGTCGCGCTATCTGTATATTTACATTAATAAAGCGCCCAACCAGCCGCTGGAGCCGCTGACGGCGGCATTTCTCGATCGCGTGCTGTCGGACACCGGGCAAAATCTGGTCAATCACGACGGCTATCTGCCACTGCCGCCACAGACTCTGCAGAAAACCCGCCTGGCGCTGGGCCTGCAATAAGCCTGCCTCTGGGCACCTTGAGTGCCCAACATGAATTTCTTTCATCCCCTGTGAAAATTCTTCCGTTGCCGCCCCTCAGTCGACGTGACAGCATGCTGATTATAAGTAATCTAGACGTCTGGAAGTCTATTTGATAACCCGGCGCAATAGTTCACACTGTAAATCACTGAGGCAAAGGCCTGAGCTTCTGCCGGCTAGCGGGAGTCATATTATGTGCGATTGCAATTCTGCCTTTCACGCTGACGTTGTCGGCAGTCTGTTACGCCCTGCGGCGCTGAAAACCGCTCGCCAACAGTTTCTGCAGGGCGAGATTGATGCCCTTCAGTTACGGGAAGTTGAAGACCAACAGATCCGTCTGGCGGTGGCAAAACAGAAAGATCTCGGTTTGGCGGTCGTGACGGATGGAGAGTTTCGCCGAGCGTGGTGGCACTTCGACTTTTTGGAAGGGCTGGATGGCGTGGAAGGTTATGACGCGGAGCAGGGGATCCAGTTTAACGGCGTACAGACGCGGGCGCGCAGTATCAAGGTGGTCGGCAAATTGGGCTTCAACCCGCAGCATCCGATGCTGGAGGACTTTCGTTTTCTGAAGGCCATCGCCGGTGATGCGGTGCCGAAGATGACCATTCCAAGCCCGAGCGTGCTGCACTTTCGCGGTGGGCGTAAGGCCATCGACAGCCAGGTTTATCCGGATCTGAACGCCTATTTTGACGATCTGGCGCAGACCTACCGCGAGGCGATCAAGGCGTTTTATGATGCCGGTTGCCGCTATCTGCAACTGGATGACACCGTGTGGGCCTACCTGTGCTCTGACGATCAACGGCGACAGATCCGCGAGCGTGGAGAGGATCCGGATCTTCTGGCGCGCATATACGCGGATGTGCTGAATGCGGCGATCGCTGACAAGCCGGAGGATCTGATCATCGGGTTGCACGTTTGCCGCGGTAATTTCCGCTCCACCTGGATCTCCGAGGGCGGCTATGAACCTGTGGCGGAGATCCTGTTTGGTCAGGTGAATATCGACGCTTTCTTCCTGGAATACGACAATGAGCGTTCCGGTGGTTTCGAGCCGCTGCGTTTTATCAAGCCGGGCAAACAGCAGGTGGTGCTGGGCCTGATTACCACCAAAAACGGGGAACTGGAAAACCCTGAGCAGGTGAAACAAAGGCTTGAAGAGGCGGCGCAGTTTGTCGACCGTCGACAGCTTTGCCTCAGCACCCAGTGCGGTTTCGCTTCGACTGAAGAGGGCAACAGCCTGAGTGAGCAGCAGCAGTGGAATAAGCTGCAAAGCGTGGTGAATATTGCCGAGCAGGTTTGGTAGGGCAAAAAATCGGTTCAGACCGCGCGGAAACTGGTGGTTTATTGGCGGTTTCGCGCGGTCATGAGGCATCTTATTCACGTTTTGTGAATGCGTTGCTCAAAAATGATACAAATCATGTATTGTATATTTATTGATAGCCCCTATGATCGACTGGTGTCGAAAGATAATCTGGTCGATAGCTCTGCTTTTTGTCATGCGACTTGCCTTTCAACGCTATAAACGTTTAACTTAGCCTCCGTTGTCGGACTAAACCTCCATTTATAACTCCTAAAACTCTGCCCATCATCATGAGTGGTCACTTTCGAATAAGGACAAAACGCCGGACGTTATGCGTTTTCTGCTCTTATTGGTCTCGCGATGAAATGGCAAGCCGGCAACCGGATGGGGCTTAACGCTACCTCCATATCGGGCATTTTTTTTCATTTGAACAGGCAACACGACATCGTATGAGTCATCGTTTAACGTCAAAAGATATTATCGCATTGGGTTTTATGACCTTTGCCTTATTCGTCGGCGCCGGGAATATCATTTTCCCGCCGATGGTCGGTTTACAGTCCGGTGAACACGTCTGGACCGCAGCTATCGGCTTTCTGATCACCGCCGTCGGTCTGCCGGTGATGACCGTGATCGCCCTGGCGCGCGTCGGTGGCGGCATTGACGCCCTGAGCTCGCCGATTGGCCGTCGCGCCGGTCTGTTGCTGGCTACCGTCTGCTATCTGGCCGTAGGCCCGCTGTTCGCCACGCCGCGTACCGCGACCGTCTCCTTTGAAGTGGGCATTGCACCGCTGACCGGTGATGGCGCCATGCCGCTGTTTATTTACAGCCTGGTGTACTTCGCGTTGGTGATCGGCATCTCGCTGTATCCGGGCCGCCTGCTCGATACCGTGGGCCACGTACTGGCACCGCTGAAAATTGTTGCGCTGGGCGCGCTCGGCATCGCCGCGCTGGTTTGGCCGGCAGGTACGCCTATCCCGGCGACCGACATTTATCAGAACGTTCCTTTCTCTTCCGGCTTCGTCAACGGCTATCTGACCATGGATACGCTGGGCGCGCTGGTATTCGGCATCGTCATCGTTAATGCTGCGCGTTCCCGCGGCGTCAAAGATGCCGGTTTGCTGACGCGTTACACCATCCTGGCCGGGCTGATTGCCGGTGTGGGCCTGACGCTGGTTTACCTGAGCCTGTTTAAGCTGGGCTCCGGCAGCGGCGTGCTGGTACCCGACGCGACCAACGGCGCGGTGATCCTGCATGCTTACGTGCAAAACACCTTCGGTGGGCTGGGCAGCTTCTTCCTGGCGGCGCTGATTTTCATCGCCTGTATGGTGACTGCGGTTGGCCTGACCTGCGCTTGCGCCGAGTTCTTTGCCCAATATCTGCCGTTCTCCTACAAGACGCTGGTGTTTATTCTGGGGCTGTTCTCGATGGTGGTGTCCAACCTGGGCCTGAGCCATCTGATCCAAATCTCCATTCCGGTGCTGACCGCGATTTACCCGCCGTGTATCGTGCTGGTGGTGCTGAGCTTCACCCTGCGTTGGTGGAACAGCGCGCCGCGTATTATCGCGCCGGTGATGTTAGTCAGCCTGTTGTTTGGTATCCTTGACGCGGTGAAAGCGTCCGCCTTCCAGCAAGTGCTGCCGGATTGGACCAATCACCTGCCGCTGGCAGAACAGGGTCTGGCATGGTTGTCGCCTTCGCTGTTGATGCTGGTGCTGGTCGCGATTTATGACCGGGTTTGTACGCGTTCCGAAGTGACCGCGCACTCCTAATCCCCCGGCTAAATTTTGGGCCACGGACTTGTCCGTGGCTTTTTTACGTTTAAAAAACACGGGTTATTTTCATGCAACAACAGTCACCCACCGCTCCCACGCCCAATAAGCTAAAACGCGGTCTCAGCACCCGTCACATTCGCTTTATGGCTTTGGGTTCGGCTATCGGCACCGGCCTGTTCTACGGTTCGGCGGACGCGATTAAAATGGCCGGCCCTAGCGTTTTGCTGGCGTATCTGATTGGCGGCTTCGTCGCTTTTATCATCATGCGTGCGCTGGGCGAGATGTCGGTCAACAACCCGCAGGCCAGTTCGTTCTCGCGTTATGCACAGGACTACCTGGGCCCGATGGCCGGATATATCACCGGTTGGACCTACTGTTTTGAAATCTTGATCGTCGCGATTGCCGACGTGACCGCTTTCGGCATCTATATGGGCGTGTGGTTCCCTGAGGTACCGCACTGGATTTGGGTGCTGAGCGTGGTGCTGGTGATAGGCGCCATCAACCTGATGAGCGTGAAGGTGTTCGGTGAGCTGGAGTTTTGGTTCTCCTTCTTTAAAGTCGCCACCATCATCATCATGATTGCCGCCGGTATCGGTATCATCATCTGGGGGATTGGCAACGGTGGGCAGCCGACCGGCATCCATAACCTGTGGTCTAACGGCGGCTTCTTCAGCAACGGCTTTATCGGCATGATCCTGTCGCTACAGTTGGTGATGTTCGCCTACGGCGGTATCGAGATTATCGGTATCACTGCCGGTGAAGCCAAGGACCCGAAAACCTCCATTCCCAAGGCCATCAACTCGGTACCGTGGCGTATTCTGGTGTTCTACGTCGGTACGCTGTTTGTCATTATGTCTATCTACCCGTGGAATCAGGTGGGTACCAACGGCAGTCCGTTCGTGCTGACTTTCCAGCATATGGGCATTACCGTGGCGGCGGGCATCCTTAACTTTGTGGTGATCACCGCGTCGCTGTCGGCGATTAACAGCGATGTGTTTGGCGTTGGCCGCATGCTGCACGGCATGGCCGAGCAGGGCCATGCGCCGAAGATGTTCAGCAAGGTGTCCAAACGCGGGATCCCGTGGGTCACAGTGGTGGTGATGATGCTGGCGCTGTTGCTGGCGGTGTATCTCAACTACATCATGCCGGAAAACGTGTTCCTGGTGATTGCTTCACTGGCGACCTTCGCCACCGTGTGGGTGTGGATCATGATCCTGTTCTCGCAGATTGCCTTCCGTCGCAGTCTGAGCAAAGAGCAGGTGAAAGGCCTGGCGTTCCCACTGCGCGGCGGGGTGTTTACCTCGGTGGTAGCGATCATCTTCTTGGTGTTTATCATCGGTCTGATTGGTTACTTCCCAACGACTCGCGTATCGCTGTACGCCGGGCTGGTGTGGGTGGCGGTGCTGCTGGCGGGATATTACTTCAAGGTCAACCGCCAGAAGAAGCTGGCGACGCTGGCGCAGCAACAGGATTGAAGATGAAAACACCGGCCATGAGCCGGTGTTTTTTTAATGCTTTTCCTCAGGTTCGTCGTCACCGGAGGCGCGCGCTTCGATACGCAGGCTGCTGTCGCTCAGCCTTTCCTCTTTCCCCTCGCCGGCACAGCGTGCCAGCACTTCGCGAATATCCTGCATGTTGCTGCTCAGGGCGCTAAGCGACGGTTGCAGAGTACGGCTCATGCGGCTTTCATCCAGCGAAGCGCTGTGCAGACAGCCGATGAACAACAGCGTGGCCAGCAGGGTAAACAGCCGATGTTTTACCTGTTTCAGCAATGGCATCTCTTCTTTCCGGTGGCTGGGTGAGCGTATTAACACCGCTTTAGGTGAGCAAGAAAAGAGGCTGGAGATATCTGCTGGCAATTGGCGGAGAATAATTACCAGCAGAAACAGTTACGTCAGCCTGCGTCAGGAAATGTCTGCCGCCTGTCGCAGGGGGTTCAGCATGCTGCGCATGTCGTTACCGGTCGGCGTTTGATGCACCCGCAAATCGAATTCGTTAATCACCGCCAGGATATGGTCAAAGATATCCGACTGAATGCTCTCGTATTCAGCCCATACCGTGGTGTTGGTGAAAGCGTAAATCTCCAGCGGTAAACCTTCTGGCAGCGGTGCCAACTGGCGCACCATCAGCGTCATATTCTGGTGAATGCCGGGGTGAGCGCGCAGATAGGCCACCAGGTAAGCGCGCAGCGTGCCAAGATTGGTCAGGCGGCGGCCGTTGAGCGGTGAACTGAGATCTACGCCAGTCTGCTGATTATGCTGGCTCAGCTCCTGCGTTTTATCGTTCAGGTAGCGTTGCAGCAGCGGGTTACGGTTCAGGCGCTGTTGTTCTTCCTCCGACAGGAAATGCACGCTGGTGGTGTCGATATTGATACTGCGCTTGATGCGGCGGCCACCGGATTCCGACATGGAGCGCCAGTTTTTGAAGGAGTCGGAGATTAGCGCGTAAGTCGGGATGGTGGTCACGGTATTGTCCCAGTTGCGCACTTTCACCGTGGTGAGGCCAATGTCGGTCACCGCGCCATCGGCGCCGTATTTCGGCATTTCCAGCCAGTCGCCGATGCTCAGCATGTCGTTAGCGGAAAGCTGGATGCCGGCCACCAGGCCGAGGATCGGGTCCTTAAAGACCAGCATCAGCACCGCAGTCATCGCCCCCAGGCCGCTGAGCAGCAGCAAGGGTGATTTTCCCATCAGCAGTGAAACGATCATGATGCCGATCAGGATCGCCGCGACCAGCTTCAGGCCCTGGAAAATACCGCGCAGCGGCAACTGATTGGAGATCGGGCTTTGGCGCAGCATTGCCAGCAGCGTGTCCAGTAAGGAAAACAGCGACAGCAGGGCGAAGCCCATGATCCACACCTGAGCGGCGGTGACAATAATCGCCTGGGTCTCACTGCCGGCGTGCAGCCACAGCACCGCCTGCAGATTAATGATCACCCCTTGCAGCAACAGTGCCATGCGCTGGAACAGCTTGTACTGGGTGATCGCCTGCTGCCAGACACGCTGCGACCGTTGGCCACGGCGTTGGATTGCTGCCAACACCACGCGGTGCAACACCAGGTGGATCACTACCGAAATCAGGACGATCAGTCCCAGCACCATCAGCAGGGACATGACTCCGCTAAATTCCAGTCCGAATTTTTCCAGCCACAGGGTTATCTGTTGTTGCATTGCCGCTCCTTTAAAAAATGCGCGAAAAATATCCAATACACTCAAAAGACGTTAGCCTAATGGTTACGGGTCATAATGTGCGGCTGTTTACCCTTTTTTACATAGGGTTAGCGCTGACTGCTTATCTCCACCCCCCGGCTCCTCCCCGAGTTTACCGGCCAGAGAGGAGGGGGACTGACACTCAACGTGGCATTGTTCGTGGCATTGAATAACGTCGTCGATTTCGTTTTGTACAGCTGGAGGAAAGTCATGCTTAACGCCTGGCATCAACCGGTCCCGCCTTTTGTGGTGAAGAAGGGACAACGCCTGGATATCACGCTGTGGTTACAGGGCAATGAACTGCCTGAACAGGTTTTTTTACGCGCCGAGCCGGACAATGAAGAATGGCTGCTGATCATGAAAGGGCAGCAGGTTGGCGGGTTGCAGCGATATCAGGCCAGCCTGACCCTGAATGAGGGCGAGGCAACCCGCCGTTACTGCTTCAAGCTGGTCTGGGCCGACCGCCAGCAATGGTTCGGTCCACAGGGAGAGTCTCTGACGCCGCCGGGACAATTGACGCAATTTGCCGTCGACGTGCCCGACAGCAGCCCGCAATGGGTGGCCGACCAGATTTTCTATCAAATCTTTCCCGATCGCTTTGCCAGCAGCGGCGGCGAACACGGCATTCAGAGCGGCAGCTATCGTCACCATGCCGCCGGCTGCGATGTCGTTCGCTGTGACTGGCAGCAGCCGCTGGAGGACCGACACGCCGCGTCCACCTTCTATGGCGGCGACCTGGACGGCATTAGCCAAAAATTGCCTTACCTGCAGCAATTGGGCGTGACGGCGCTCTATCTGAACCCGATCTTTACCGCACCCAGCGTGCATAAATACGATACCGAAGACTATTATCAGGTCGATCCCTATTTGGGCGGCAACGTCGCCTTGCAACGTTTGCGAGTGAGCACTCACAAGGTGGGGATGAAACTGGTACTCGACGGGGTATTTAACCATACCGGCGATTCCCACCCGTGGTTTGATCGTCACCAGCAAGGCGACAGCGGCGCTTGCCACCACCCGGATTCTCCCTATCGTGGCTGGTTTAATTTCTACCCGGATGGCCGTGCGCTTGACTGGAAGGGCAACGCCAGCCTGCCGAAGCTCAACTTTGCCGAACCCCAGGTGGCGGAGGCGATTTATCGCGGTGAGGGCAGCGTAGTGCGCCATTGGTTACGCCCGCCCTACAGCATTGACGGCTGGCGGCTGGACGTGGTGCATATGCTGGGTGAAAACGGCGGGGCCACCGGCAACCTGCGGCATCTGGCAGGCATTTATCACGCGGTTAAGCAGGAAAATCCGCAGGCCTATGTACTGGGCGAGCATTTTGGCGATGCGCGGCGCTGGCTGCATGCCGGCGTTGAAGATGCGGCGATGAACTACATGGGCTTTGCCCTGCCGGTGAGGGGGTTTCTCGCCGGATTGGACGTCGCGCATCACCCGGTGCGGATGTCGGCGGCGGAGTGCGCACAATGGATGGACGGCTACCGGGCAGGCTTGCCGCATGGCCGCCAGTTGATCCAGTTCAATCAACTCGACAGCCACGATACCGCGCGCTTTCTGACGCTATTGCAGGGCAACCGGGCGCGGATGCAGATGGCGGCAGTGTGGCTGATGAGTTGGATCGGTGTGCCCTGTTTATATTATGGCGATGAAATTGGCCTGGATGGCGCCAACGATCCGTTCTGTCGTAAACCCTTCCCGTGGGATGAGAGCCACTGGGATCGGCCCCTGCTGGCTTTGTTCCAGCGAATGGCGGCGCTACGCAAACAGAGCCTGGCGCTGCGTCGCGGTGGCTGTCAGGTGCTGCACGCGGTCGGAGAGACCTTGGTATTTGTGCGTCTCTATCAACAAGAACAGGTGTTGGTGGCATTGCAGCGTGCTGGCAGCGGTGCAGTGACGTTGCCGTACACGCCGTTGCTGGCCGCAGGCCAATGGCAGCGGCTGGAAGGAAAGGGCGAAATGGAAGAAACGCAGAATGCGATGGCGCTGCAGCTGGGTGAAGAGTCCGTGACCCTGTGGCGGCGGCTGGGTTAAGACAGAAAAGGGCCGATATTCTGCAATGCTGTTCACTTAAGCCTGACGGGCATTTTTTATTCGGTCCCTGAAGGCTCAGTGCAGGCAGAATTGCCGTCAATATCCCGCATTTCTCTGCCACCGCAATGAACGGCAATGGGAGGGGCCGTAGGCGCGGCCCCTCCACCCGCGCCCTCGCTTAACACCCTCTGTCCGCTGCGCGGATACCCTCGCTGCACCCGCGTTGTCGGGCGGGTCGGCTACGACAAACCTCCCTGTTAGTCTCGCCTCAACCGGCCTTCCCTGGCCGGTTGCCCCTGACAACGCCGCCTTGCTCGGTCGGAGCTTAAGAGCCTCATGGAGCTTTACCCGTTTATCGACCGAAAAAATATTGAACAGGCCTAAAAAACACCTTAAGTGAACGGCATTACGGTATCCCGGCCCTTAATTCAGTGAGTGGGCGTTCACACGCCCAATGAGCCGATCAATATCCCACGGCAGAACCGGCTGGGCGGCGAACGTCATTGGCACCGTACAGGTAGCCTTCGCGCACCTTGCCGGACACTGCCGAATCGTTGCCGGAGTTGGCCGGGCTGACTCCGGCGGCACCCGGCAGGCCCACCAGAATCAGCTCCGCCGCGCCCCACGGCGTTTGCTCAACCATCTTGTAACCCATACCGGCAAGGATTTTAAGCGTATCGGCAGAAACGCCGCGCTGCTCGTAGTAAACCTCATCCGGCAACCACTGATGGTGGATACGTGGCGCATCTACCGCCTCTTGCGGCGCCATGCCGTGGTCAATCACGTTGAGCGCGGTCTGCAGGGTGATGGTGATGATGCGGGAGCCGCCCGGCGAGCCGAGTACCATAAAGATTTTATTGTCTTTGGTCACCAGCGTCGGGCTCATCGACGATAGTGGGCGCTTACCGGGGGCAATGCTGTTGGCGGTACCCTGCACCAGGCCATAGAGGTTTTTCTCGCCGACCTTGACGGTGAAGTCATCCATTTCATCATTGAGGAAGAAGCCGGTGCCCGGTGCGATCACCACCGCGCCAAAGCGGCCGTTAACGGTATAGGTGGTAGAGACGGCGTTGCCATCATGATCGACAATCGAGTAATGGGTGGTTTCCGGCTTCTCGTGGGGTTCCATGCCGGGCTGTACGTTTTCCGACGGTGTGGCTTTGTCAGCGACGATTTTCTTGCGGATTTCTTCGGCATAGCTCTTGCTGACCAGCCTGTCGATCGGATTCTTGATGAACTCCGGGTCGCCAAGGTAGGTGTTACGGTCCATATAGGCGTGGCGCATCGCTTCGGTCATGGTATGGATTGCCGCTGCCGAATTGAAGCCCATGCTTTTCAGGTCATAACCCTCAACCACGTTGAGGATTTCGCACAGCGTCACGCCGCCTGAGCTGGGTGGGGGCGCCGATACAAATTTATAGCCGCGATAGCTACAGGTGATCGGCGGGGTTTCGGTCACTTTGTAGTTGGCGAAATCGGCCGCGGTCAGGATACCGCCGCCTTGTTTGGCTGCCGCCTCTACCGCTTGGGGGATTTTGCCTTTGTAGAAGGCGTCTGGCCCCTCTTTGGCGATAGCGGTCAGGGTGTTGGCCAAATCGCTTTGCACCAGGCGATCGCCCGGCTGCAGTGGCGTGCCGTCAGCGCGCAGGAAGATTTTGGCGGATTCCGGATCTTGCTTAAAGCGCGCGACGGTCGTATCGAGAATATCGGTATCGGCACGGGTCAAGATAAAGCCCTCGCGCGCCAGTTTGATGGCCGGCGCCATGACCTGTTCGCGGCTCAGCTTGCCGTATTTAACGCGCGCAGTTTCCATTCCCAGTACCGTACCCGGCACGCCCGCCGCCAGATAGCCATACAGGCTGGCACCTTTCTTCACGTTGCCCTCGGCATCCAGATACATGTTGGCATTGGCCGCCGCCGGCGCGGTTTCACGAAAATTGATAAAGGTATCGGTGCCGTCAGCCAGGTGCACTGTCATAAAGCCCCCGCCGCCGATGTTGCCGCAGCACGGGTTGACCACCGCCTGCGCGTAACCCACAGCCACGGCTGCGTCTATGGCATTACCGCCCAGCTTCAGGATATCGACGCCGACCTGAGAGGCCAGATGTTGCGATGTTACCACCATGCCGTTTTTGGCTTCGACCGCCGGATTGGATGCGGCATACAGGCTGCTGCTGACCAGCAGCGCCGCCATGGTCAGCGGCTTGCTCCATTTCTGTAAAAACATAGTTATTCCTACCCTGTCAGTTTTTTTATTGTGTTTGGCTTGCCACCGGTGTCGTGCAAAGAGTGGGCCAGCGTTATTGATACTAGCTGCTGATAGGGATACGTGCGGAAAACCGCCGGGGAAATGTGAGCGGAAACAAGGAAATGAAGCACGATAACTGGGCAATACGCCCTAATTTGGCGCAAAAAAAAACCGGCCACGAGGGCCGGTTGATACGCTAACGGGCTGAAATTACAGCTTGGAAGCGTTTTCGGACAGGTATTTAGCTACGCCGTCTGGAGAAGCGCCCATACCTGCTTTGCCTTTTTCCCATTGAGCCGGGCACACTTCGCCGTGCTGCTCGTGGAATTGCAATGCGTCAACGGTACGGATCATTTCGTCGATGTTACGGCCGATTGGCAGGTCGTTAACAACCTGAGCGCGAACCACGCCGTCTTTGTCGATCAGGAAAGAACCACGCAGGGCAACGCCTGCTTCTGGGTGCTCGATGCCGTAAGCTTTCTGAATTTCACGCTTAATGTCAGCAACCATTGCGTATTTCACTTCCCCGATGCCGCCATTTTCGACTGGGGTTTTACGCCATGCGTTGTGGACAAATTCTGAGTCGAATGAAACGCCAACCACTTCAACGCCACGCTTCTGGAACTCTTCATAGCGGTGATCGAAAGCGATCAGCTCAGAAGGACATACGAAGGTGAAGTCCATCGGCCAGAAGAACAGGACGGCCGGTTTGCCGTTCAGGTGCTTCTTGAAGTTGAAGTTTTCAACGATTTCGCCATTGCCGAGTACGGCAGCTGCGGTGAAGTCAGGGGCTTGACGAGTTACCAGGACCATAATTACTCCTGTAATAGGTGTTAAGGGGTTGATGTAAAAACAAGGGCCAGTATAGGGGCCACGACTGGGTGAATAAAGGGTAAAAGACCAATCAATGAGATAGCTTTTACCTATCAAAGTCGTTGATTAAATTTAGCGAGCTTTAAAAATAACCTTTTCCCGTAAAAGGGCAAGGCTTAAAAAGCAATTTCTTGTAAAGCGTCGCATTTTCAATGGGTTTGGTTTGACCTTACAGCTTTTTCTCTTTTGCCTGCTGCATCATCTGTGGGTAAAACTGCCAGAACTGTGTTTCAAGCTGATGATAATTGTGCTCTACGTCGGCGAAAGATCCCGCCAGCGCCGCCAGGCGTGGACGACGGCTGGCCATGCCCGCCAGCACGTTGCCGATAAACGGCAGTTCGGCGTAGCGCTCCAGCCAGCGTTCCGGCCAGAGATAACCATTCAAATTCTGAAAGCGCGCCGGCGTCAGTGGCAAATGCGGCACGATCTGGCTGCGGGCTTGCTGGGTAAAGCCGTGCAGGCTGAGGGACGGTTCCAGTTGCTGCCAGTGGCGAGCCAGAAAGTGATCCCATACCACGTCGAGCGTGATTGGCGCTACGCGCCGGTGTTCTGCAGAGAAATAGTCGCGGCAGGCTTTGACCTGCGGCAGGCTGTCGGTCAATACGTCGACGCGGCGGTGCATCATAATGCCGGCCACCACCTCGGGATCGTACTCGCCTGCGGGGTTGCCGCGCACGAAGTCGGCCAACAGATTGCCCAGTAACGAGCTTTCCGCAAGCTGGGCCAAATGGAGATGAGCGAGAAAATTCATCCGGCAACTATACCTGAAGTCATGCAAATCCTCCTTATTTCTTGCCGCTGACCGCCCACAGCTTTAGACTAGGCCGCCTGTTTTTTATGACCAACATACCCGTCGCCTTTCAAGCCGCAGTGTTGTTGGCTGCACTTGCCCACTCCGGTCACTTACTCAAGTAAGCTCCCGGAGATGGGCAAGCTGTCCGCCTAACTGCAACTTGAAATTCATAGGGTATATACAATTGAAGAAGTGAATACCCATGCGCGTCGCCGATTTTTCATTTGAACTTCCCGAGTCCCTGATTGCCCGCTATCCCCAATCTGAGCGTAGCGGTTGCCGCTTGCTGCAGTTGGACGGGCCGAGCGGGGCGCTGACGCACGGCGTATTCACCGATCTGCTGGATAATCTGGAAGCCGGCGATCTGTTGGTGTTCAACAATACCCGGGTGATCCCGGCCCGCATGTTTGGCCGCAAGGTCAGCGGCGGCAAGATTGAAGTTCTGGTCGAGCGCGTGCTGGATGACCATCGTGTGCTGGCGCATGTTCGCGCGTCGAAGGCCCCTAAGCCGGGCGCCGACCTGCTGCTGGGCGACGATGAAAGCATCGCCGCCACCATGGTGGCGCGTCACGATACGCTGTTCGAACTGCGTTTCAACGATGAGCGCGACGTGTTCACTATCCTCAATGCCGTCGGCCACATGCCGCTGCCACCTTATATCGATCGCCCGGACGAAGACGCTGACCGCGAGCTTTATCAGACGGTCTACAGCGAGAAGCCGGGTGCCGTCGCTGCGCCTACCGCCGGGCTGCACTTCGATGAGCCGCTGCTGGCCGCGCTGCGCGAGAAGGGCATCGAGATGGCCTTTGTCACGCTGCATGTGGGCGCCGGCACCTTCCAACCGGTGCGGGTGGAAACCATCGAAGAACACGTCATGCACGCCGAATATGCGGAAGTGCCGCAGGACGTGGTTGACGCGGTATTGGCCTGTAAAGCTCGCGGCAAGCGCGTGGTGGCGGTAGGCACGACCTCGGTGCGTTCCCTGGAAAGCGCCGCCAACGCCAGCAAGGAGGCGTTAATTGCCCCGTTCTTCGGCGACACCAGCATCTTTATCTTCCCCGGCTACCATTATCAGGTGGTTGACGCGCTGGTGACCAATTTCCACCTGCCGGAGTCCACGCTGATTATGCTGGTTTCCGCCTTTGCCGGTTATAAAAACACCATGAATGCTTATCAGCAGGCGGTGGCCGAGCAGTACCGATTCTTCAGCTATGGCGATGCGATGTTCATCAGCCGTAACCCGCAGGCGGAGCAAGAGTCCGTCGGCGCCTGATTTTCTGGGCTGCGCATCTGGCGCGGCCCTGTTTTAACGACATCAGACTGTTTCTCTGATGCTGGAGGCTTTGTGAAGTACGAATTAGACACTACCGATGGCCGCGCTCGCCGTGGCCGCCTGATCTTTGACCGCGGCGTGGTGGAAACCCCGGCCTTTATGCCTGTCGGCACTTACGGCACGGTAAAAGGCATGACGCCGGAAGAAGTGAAAGAGACCGGCGCGCAGATCCTGCTGGGCAACACCTTCCACCTGTGGCTGCGCCCAGGCCAGGAAATCATGAAGCTGCATGGCGATCTGCATGATTTCATGCAGTGGCATGGCCCGATCCTCACCGATTCCGGCGGCTTCCAGGTGTTCAGCCTGGGCGCAATGCGCAAGATTAAAGAGGAAGGCGTTCATTTCCGTAACCCGATCAACGGCGACAAGGTGTTCCTCAGCCCGGAAAAATCGATGGAAATCCAGTATGACCTGGGTTCCGACATCGTGATGATTTTCGACGAATGTACGCCGTACCCGGCAGATTGGGACTACGCCAAGCGTTCGATGGAAATGTCACTGCGCTGGGCGCAGCGCAGCCGCCAGCGTTTTGACGAACTGAATAATAAAAATGCGTTATTCGGCATTATTCAGGGCGGTGTTTACGAAGATTTACGTGATGTTTCAGTAAAAGGGCTGGTGGATATCGGTTTTGATGGTTACGCTGTGGGCGGCCTGGCGGTCGGTGAGCCAAAAGAGGATATGCACCGCATTCTTGAACATGTTTGCCCGCAAATTCCGGAAGATAAGCCGCGTTACCTGATGGGCGTCGGCAAGCCGGAAGACCTGGTTGAAGGCGTGCGTCGCGGTATCGATATGTTCGACTGCGTGATGCCAACGCGTAATGCCCGTAACGGCCATCTGTTCGTGACTGACGGTGTGGTAAAAATCCGTAATGCCAAGCACAAGGATGATACTTCTCCGCTGGATAAAGACTGTGATTGCTATACGTGTCGCAATTACAGCCGCGCCTACTTGCATCATCTTGATCGTTGCAACGAAATACTGGGTGCCCGATTGAACACCATTCATAACCTGCGTCACTACCAACGCCTGATGGCGGGTTTACGCGAGGCCATTGAACAGGGTAAATTAGAGCTGTTTGTTGCGGATTTCTACGGTCGGATCGGTAAGCCGATTCCACCTTTAAACGCTTGAATTAATAATTGATAACTTAATGAGGGAATTTCAATGAGCTTTTTCATTTCTGACGCCGTCGCATCCGCAGGGGCTCCGGCTCAGGGAAGCCCGTACTCTCTGATCATTATGCTGGTGGTGTTCGGTCTGATTTTCTATTTCATGATCCTGCGCCCACAGCAGAAACGCGCTAAAGAGCACAAGAAGCTGATGGACTCGATCGGCAAGGGTGATGAAGTGCTGACCACCGGTGGCCTGATTGGCCGCGTGACCAAAGTGGCTGACACCGGCATTATCGCCATTGCGCTGAACGACACCACGGAAGTGATGATCAAGCGTGACTTCGTGGCGGCCGTTCTGCCGAAAGGTACCATGAAGGCCCTGTAATTTTGTTTTCCCGAAGGGAATTGCCGTGCTAAACCGTTATCCTTTGTGGAAGTATCTGATGCTGATCGTGGTGATCTTCATCGGTCTGCTTTACGCGCTTCCCAACATCTATGGTGAGGATCCGGCTGTACAAATCACTGGCGCGCGCGGTGTCGCCGCCAGTGAAACTACACTGGACCAAGTCCGTACCGTATTAGAAAAAGACAAGATTACGAGCAAGTCGATTGCGCTGGAAAATGGCGCCATTCTGGCTCGCTTTAGCAATCCTGATATTCAGCTGCGTGCCCGTGAAGCCCTGATGGCGGAACTGGGTGACAAGTTCGTGGTTGCGCTGAACCTGGCGCCGGCCACACCAGCCTGGTTGGCCATGCTGGGCGCCGAACCGATGAAACTCGGTCTGGACCTGCGCGGTGGCGTGCACTTCCTGATGGAAGTCGACATGGACACTGCCCTGAGCAAGCTGCAGGAACAGACCATGGATACCCTGCGCAGCGAGCTGCGTGAAAAGGGCATTCCTTATGCGTCTATCCGCAAGCTGGACAACAACGGCGTGGAAGTGCGTTTCCGTGACGATGCTGCCCGCGATCAGGCCATCAGCTACCTCAGTCCGCGTCAGCGCGATATGGTGTTCTCTGCCAACGGCAGCAACACCCTGAAAGCCAACCTGACGGATGCCCGTCTGAGCGAAGCGCGCGAATACGCGGTACAGCAGAACATCACTATCCTGCGTAACCGCGTTAACCAGCTCGGCGTTGCCGAACCGCTGGTGCAGCGTCAGGGCTCCGACCGCATCGTGGTCGAACTGCCGGGCATTCAGGATACCGCTCGCGCCAAAGAGATCCTCGGCGCTACCGCTACGCTGGAATTCCGCCTGGTTAACACCAATGCGGACGTCACGGCTGCGGCAAATGGCCGTGTCCCAGGCGACTCAGAAGTGAAAGACACCCGTGAAGGCCAGCCTGTCGTGCTGTACAAGCGTGTGATCCTGACCGGTGACCATATCACCGACTCCACTTCCAGCACCGACGAATATAACCAACCGCAGGTGAACATCTCGCTGGACAGTGCCGGCGGCACTGCGATGTCCAACTTCACCAAGGACAATATCGGCAAGCCGATGGCGACCCTGTTTGTGGAGTACAAGGACAGCGGCAAGAAAGACGCCAATGGCCGTGCGATTCTGGTGAAACAGGAAGAAGTGATCAACGTGGCGAACATTCAGTCACGTCTGGGCAACAGCTTCCGTATTACCGGTATCGGCAACCCGAACGAAGCACGTCAGCTTTCGCTGCTGCTGCGTGCCGGTGCGCTGATTGCGCCAATCCAGATTGTGGAAGAGCGTACAATCGGCCCGACCCTGGGACAACAGAACATCACCCAAGGTCTGGAAGCCTGCTTGTGGGGCTTGGTGGCATCCATCGTGTTTATGGTGGTTTGGTACCGTAAGTTCGGCATGATCGCCACCACGGCGCTGGTCGCCAACCTGGTGCTGATTGTCGGCGTGATGTCCCTGCTGCCGGGGGCGACGCTGACCATGCCGGGGATTGCCGGTATCGTGCTGACGCTGGCGGTGGCGGTCGACGCCAACGTACTGATTAACGAACGTATCAAGGAAGAGCTGAAGAACGGACGTTCCGTTCAGCAGGCGATCCATGAGGGCTATAAAGGCGCGTTCTCCAGTATCGTTGACGCCAACATCACCACCCTGATCACCGCGATCATTCTGTACGCAGTAGGTACCGGTTCGATCAAGGGCTTTGCGATTACCACCGCAATCGGTGTGGCGACGTCCATGTTCACCGCGATTGTCGGTACCCGTGCCATCGTCAACCTGCTTTACGGCGGCAAACGCATTAACAAGCTGTCTATCTGAGGAGTGCGTTGTGGCACAGGATTATACTGTTGAACAACTCAACTACGGCCGTAGAGTCTATGACTTTATGCGCTGGGATTACGTGGCCTTCGGCATCTCGCTGGTGCTGCTGATCGCGTCAATCGCCGTTATGTCGGTACGCGGTTTTAACTGGGGTCTGGATTTCACCGGCGGTACGGTGATTGAAATCAGCCTGGAAAAACCGGCCAACCTCGATTTGATGCGCGATACGCTGGAAAAAGCCGGGTTCCAGGACCCGGTTATTCAGAACTTTGGCAGCAGCCGTGACGTGATGGTGCGTATGCCACCGGCGACCGGTACCGCTGGCCAGGAACTGGGTAACAAAGTGATCGGCGTGATCAACGATTCGGTCGACAAAAACGCTAGCGTAAAACGCATAGAGTTCGTCGGCCCGAGCGTGGGCACCGAACTGGCGCAAAACGGCGGCATGGCGCTGCTGGTGGCGTTGATCAGTATCTTGATCTACGTCGGTTTCCGCTTCGAATGGCGTTTGGCGCTGGGGGCGGTTATCGCGCTGGCGCACGACGTGGTCATCACCTTGGGCGTGCTGTCGCTGTTCCATATCGAGATTGACCTGACCATCGTCGCTTCATTGATGTCGGTTATCGGTTACTCGTTGAACGACAGCATCGTGGTTTCCGACCGTATTCGTGAGAACTTCCGCAAGATCCGCCGCGGGACGCCTTACGAAATCATGAACGTGTCGCTGACCCAGACGCTGAGCCGTACTTTGATGACCTCCGGTACCACCCTGATGGTGGTGCTGATGCTGTACATCTTCGGCGGCGCGATGCTGCACGGCTTCTCTCTGGCTATGTTGATCGGTGTGTCTATCGGTACCGTATCCTCCATCTACGTGGCGTCCGCGCTGGCGTTGAAGCTGGGTATGAAACGTGAACACATGCTGCAGCAGAAAGTGGAGAAAGAGGGCGCAGATCAGCCTTCTCTCTTGCCGTAATCTGTCGGTGAGTTGAAATACGATGCCGGTCCGGTTTATCCCGACCGGCATTTTTTTGCCTGAAAATCGCTAATCCAGACTGGTTAGCGTTAGTCGGTTAAGCGCGTTCACCAGTTCTGCCAGGCTACCCGCCTGCATTTTTTCCATCACTCTGGCCCGATGCACTTCGACGGTGCGTACCGCGATAAAGTGATGTTCGGCGATCTGTTTGTTGGTCATTCCTGCGGCTACCGCACGGGCAATATCGCGTTCGCGCGGTGTCAGCGCGCCGAAAAGCTGTTGCCGTTGGCGTTGCTCAACCTGACGTTGCGAATGGATAATGCCGCGCTCCAGTGCTTCAATCAGCGGCGCGGCGGCGATCGGTTTTTGTAGAAAATCGACGGCTCCCAGCTTCATTTCCTCCACGGCCATGGCAATATCGCCGTGACCGGTGACGATCACCACCGCCAGCGTACTGTTTTGCCGCCGCAGCTGTTGATGAACCTGTTGCCCGTCAATCCCCGGCATCCGGATATCCAGCATGACGACGCCGCATTGATAGGGATCGATGCTGTCGATGAATTTTTGACTGTCGTGCCAGGTTTGTACCCGATAATTCAGCCCTTCGAGTAAAAAGCGGCAGGCGTCGGTAACGGCAAAATCATCATCAACCAGATGTATCAGCGCCATGGCTGGGATCCTTTTGAATGACAGGGAAGTGCAGAATCACGCGTAGCCCCTGTCGTTGTGGGGAAGCTAAGTAATTTTCCAGCGTCAGCTCTGCGCCTTGGCCCTTCAACAGCCGCTGGCAGATCACCAACCCTAACCCGAGACCTTCCTGTTTGGTACTGCGGAAGGGCACGAACGGCAGTGCCAGTTGTTCGGCGTTGAGCCCGCCGCCATCGTCTTCAATAAGCAACCGGTGCTGATGTGCGTCGGCTTCGTGGCGCAGCGTGATTTGTCGGGCACCCGCCTGCAGGCTGTTGCTCAACAGATTGGTGAGCACTTGCTCTAATAACGTCGCCTGGCTGTACAGCTGACTCTGCGACGGGATGTTAATGGTTAATCGGCACTGCGGATATTGTTGTTCGATCTGCATCAATTGGATGACGTGTGCCGCCAGCGGGCGCAGTAACAGCCATTGTGCATTTTCGTCATGGGGTGTTTTGCTGGCCCAGCGTCGCAAATTAACGATACTCTCCGCACCACGCTGCGCCTGCTGGCCAATCTGTTCGAGGATTGGCAGCAGTTCATGTTGGTTGTCGCTGCGCTCCAGACGGATACGACACCCTTCCGCATAGTGGCGGATCGCCGCCAGCGGTTGGTTAAGCTCATGGGCAAAACCGGAGGCCATTTCGCCCAGGGCGCTGAGGCGCTGCGCCCGGGCCAGAGCAGTTTCTCTGGCGCGTAGCGTCTGATGCATTTGTTCGAGTTGGTGCCCGCGGCGGCGTACCAGATAACCTACCCACAGATGATTGGCGCCGAGCAATACCATCACCCCGAAAATTCCACTGAGCAGCAGCCAATGCTGCTGTGCCCAAAGGTACAGTTCCTGCCAGAGAGAACGCTGCGTCGGGTGGATATTCAGATCCTGCAGCAGCTGATTAACCTGACGTGATGACGCCGGGGCTCCCCAAACCGGCAAACCGGGGGTGTTCATCTGCAGCAACTGGCGAGTTAATTCGTCTGCCAACCGGTCCGGCACGTGATTTAAGGCGGCAAAGGACCAGTTAGGGTACAGTTCGGTGCTGGTCAGGCAGCGCTGGTCGCTTTGCTTCGCCAGCAGTGCGTGATAATCACCGGCCTGCAGTAATCCTTCCGCCTGCATTTTTTCCAACAGGCAAACCGGCACAATCACCGCATCCAATGCCCGATCGCGCAATTGATACAGTAGAGCATCCGCCGGGTAACCGCTGAAGTGCAGCTGCAGATCTTTCTCCGGGTTCAGCCCCGCGGAAAGCAGTTCTTTGTAACCCAGCAGGTAGCCGCCAAAAGCATCGGTAGCGACGGCACCGACGTTCTTTCCGGTCAGTTGGCGGGGCGTGGTTATTAGACTGTCGCTGCGCACCAGTATGACGCTGCCGACGACGTTGCTTGAGCCCTGCAGAGGGGGTTGGGCTGAACGCAGTGAAACCAGCCAGCGCAGTGGATAGCGGTTATCCAGTTGAACGTATTGAGCCGGGTTGGTGAGCAGAAAATCGACGCGCTCGCTGCGGACGGCCTCTTTCATACCGCTGAGGCTCACTGGCGACAGTTGGAAATGGTCAGCGGGAAACTGGCGGTTAAGGTGATCGACCAACGGCTGCCATTGGACCAGCGCATGGGCATCGCCACGCAGCGCCAGCACCGCTATCGTCCATTGTTCCGCCCAGGCTGAGCTCAACCAACTGCCCAGCAACAGAAGTAGCGCTGCTCTTTTCACATCATCTCCGCTTTTATGATCCCCATCACCGGTCTGAATTGTCCTGGATCAAGCCGTCGACGGTAATGTGGTAAACCACAATATTGGCGACCGGTTGCCCTTTTTACACTCCCTTGTATCAGTTCCCCGGCAGGTACTTATTGGGAGAAATCAATGGACAGTGGGAAACGTCAGTTTTTACAACGGCTAGGTGTGCTCACCGCCGGCGCTGCGCTGGTGCCGCTGGCGCAGTCAGGTTGGCAGTTACAGCCGGCCCGTCGCGAAGGCAACGGCGAAAAACGCATGGCGATGCTGATTGATTTGCGTCGCTGCATTGGCTGTCAGGCATGCACGGTCAGTTGCGCGGTGGAAAACCAACTGCCTCAGGGGCAATTTCGCACCAGTGTACTGCAATATCAGGTCACCCTGGAGGGCCAGGCATCGACCACCAACGTGCTGTTGCCACGGCTGTGCAATCACTGCGATAACCCGCCCTGCGTGCCGGTTTGCCCGGTACAGGCCACTTTCCAGCGGCAGGACGGCATTGTGGTGATCGATAACACCCGTTGCGTTGGCTGTGCCTATTGCGTACAGGCCTGCCCTTATGAGGCGCGCTTTATCAACCATGAAACTCAAACCGCGGACAAATGCACGTTCTGCGTGCATCGGCTGGATGCCGGACTGCTACCGGCCTGTGTCGAATCCTGTGTCGGAGGCGCACGGATGATTGGCGATCTTAACGATCGTCAGGGAGTGTTGAGGCGCACTTTGGAACAGCACCAGCCTCAGCTCAAGGTACTCAAGCCTGAGCAGGGCACGCATCCGCAGGTTTTCTATCTGGGGCTGGATGAGGCTTTCGTCAGCCATGTCCGGGGGCAACCGGCGTTGTGGCAGGAGGTGCACGCATGATCCGCGAAATCATGGCCCGTCCGCAGGAGATCGCCTGGCTGCCCTGGGCGGTGCAGTATTTCTTCTTCATCGGTTTGGCCTGCGGCAGCGTCGTTATTGCCGTCTGGCTGCGCTGGCGTGAACCCAATAAAACGGTCCGGCTGGAACTGGCCGCCGTCTCGTTGGCAGTCGTGAGCGGCACCGTGGCGCCATTGGCTCTGAGTGCCGATCTGCACCAACCTGCCCGTATCTGGCATTTTTACGCGCACTTTACGCCCTGGTCGTGGATGTCGCTCGGCTCGCTGTTCTTGCCGCTGTTTACCCTGCTAGTGATGGGCTATTTCGCGCTGCTGATGCGTAGTCGGTTGAGAGCGGAAACCTTGCCCTTCTGGGCGCGTTGGTTGCAGATATTCCCGTCCTGGCGCGAGGAAAAATGGCTACGTTGGGTGGCGCTGGCCACCTTGCTTTCGGCAGCCAGCATCTTGCTCTATACCGGGCGCGAGGTATCCGTCCTCAGGGCGCAGCCGCTGTGGTACAGCCTGTGGTTGCCCTGGTTGCTGTTGCTTACCGCTGTGCAGGCCGTTCCGCCGCTGTTGGCCTGCTGGTTGCGGTACGAACCGCAATGGCAGCCACGTCTGGCTGGCTATCAGGCAGTGAGTTTGCTGTTGCTGTGCTTCTCTTGCCTTGGCTGGTGGCTGGATGGCAGCACGTCCTCTGCCGCGTTGCATCGCTTGGCAAGTCAAGGCGTGGTTTGGCGTTTGGCCGGCATCGCCGTTGTCGTCTCGATCTTGTTGTTGTTGGCGCTGGCCTGGCGAGTTCGCAGCCAAGCGCTGGGGGCAAAAGGGTTGCTGGGCCAGTGCATGGTCGCGCTGTTGCTCTGCTGGGGTGTGCGTTGGCTGCTGCTGATGCAAACCCAGACGCTGCCTAAGTTCAACGTATTAACCAATCCCTATGTGCTACCGCTCGGCAGCGAAGGGCTGTTGGCGATTATGGGCACTTTGGGGTTGTGGATAGCGTTAATCATTGGGATCCGTGAATTACAGCATCAGTTGATGGAGAAAAAACATTATGGCTAAGTCAACGCGACGTCAGTGGTTAAAAGGCGGCCTGGCCCTGGGCGGGTTGACGCTGTTCGGCGCCAGCTACAGCGAGATGGTGCAGAAGGTGTTTACCGGGCTGCGCGACGGCAGCAGCGGTAAATTGACGTTGGACAGGATCAGCGCCAACGCCTTGCCGACCGAAGGGCGTCGGCACCCCGATGGTTGGCAGGCCAACCCACAGCAGGCAGTATCGATGACCCAGTGTTTTGGCTGCTGGACGCTATGCGGGGTGCGGGTCAGGGTGGATCGCCAGAACCACCAGATCTTGCGGATCGCCGGTAATCCTTACCATCCGCTATCTCACGATCGTCACTTTCCCTACGCTTTGCCGGTGGCGGACGCGCTCAACCGTCTGGGGGGCGATGAGGGCCTTGAACAGCGTTCGACGGCCTGCGCCAGGGGCGCGACCTTGCTGGAGGGATTAACCAGCCCTTACCGCGTGCTGGAGCCGATGAAGCGGGTAGGGCCGCGCGGCAGCGGGCAGTGGCAACGCATCAGCTTTGAACAGCTGATTCAGGAAGTGGTGGAGGGCGGCGATCTGTTTGGCGAAGGGCCGATCGAGGGGCTGCGGGCTATCCGCGATCTCGACACGCCGCTCGATCCGGCTCAGCCTTCGTTGGGCCCCAAGGCCAATCAACTGTTGGTCACCAATGCCGGCGATGAAGGCCGGGACGCGTTCATCAAACGTTTCGCGCAAAACGCCTTCGGGACACGTAACTTCGGTCATCATGGTGCCTATTGTGGATTGGCCTATCGTGCCGGTTCCGGGGCTTTAATGGGCGATTTGGAAACCAATGCCCACGTCAAACCGGACTGGGATAATTTGCGCTTTGGCCTGTTTCTCGGCACTTCACCGGCGCAGTCCGGCAACCCGTTCAAGCGCCAGGGGCGCCAACTGGCCAATGCCCGCATGCGCGACGAGTTTCGTTACGTGGTCGTGGCTCCGGCATTGCCGTTGACCACGACCCTGGCCAACGATCACAACCGTTGGGTGCCGGTGTTGCCCGGTACAGACTCTGCGTTGGTCATGGGGATGATCCGCTGGATTATCGAACAGGAACGTTATAACGCAGACTACCTGGCGTTGCCAGGCGAGGTGGCAATGCAGGCCGCCGGTGAAAAAAGCTGGACCAATGCCACGCACCTGGTAGTCACCGATGAAGATCACCCCTTGTGCGGACAGTTTTTGCGTCAGGAACATCTGGACGGCAGCACGCCAGGAGAGTCAGAGAGTTCGCCTTTGGTATGGGATGAGCAGCGCGGTCAGCCGGTAGCGGCCAACCTGGCGCTGCAGGGGCCGTTGCGGGTGGATCAGCCATTACAGTTGGTCGACGGTTCGCAGGTTCGGGTGCGTTCGAGCTTCCTGTGTCTGCAACAGGCGGCTGAGCGCTTTACGCTGGTTGAATACAGCGCGCGCTGCGGCGTCAGTGCCGAGACCATTGCCGCACTGGCCAAAGAATTCACCTCTTACCAACGGCAAGCGGCGGTGATTGCCCACGGCGGCATGATGAGCGGCAACGGCTTTTATAACAGTTGGGCGGTGATGATGCTCAACGCGCTGATCGGCAACCTGAACCTTAAGGGCGGTGTTTCGGTAGGCGGCGGCAAATTCAAAGAGTTTGCCGACGGGCCACGCTATAACCTCAAGACGTTTCCCGGCATGGTGAAACCGAAAGGATTGGTGCTATCACGCAGCAAGCAGGCGTATGAACAATCCGACGAATATCGCCGCAAGCTTGAGCAAGGGGAAAAACCTTACCCGGCGCGCGGGCCTTGGTACCCGTTCGTGGCGGGTCAGTTCACCGAACAGTTGGCACCGGCGCTGATGGGATATCCCTACCCGCTAAAAGCCTGGATCAGCCATATGGGCAACCCGCTGTATGGCGTGGCCGGTCTGCGTGAGGTGGTTGAGCGTCGGCTGAAGGACCCGCGGCAGCTACCGCTGTTTATTGCGATCGATGCTTTTATTAACGAAACCAGTGCGCTGGCGGACTATATCGTCCCGGATACGCATAACTTCGAGAGTTGGGGCTTTACCGCCCCCTGGTCCGGTGTGATGGTGCGGGCGAGCACTGCACGTTGGCCGGTGGTGCCGTCACGTACGGCGAAAACGGCCGATGGGCAGCCGGTGGCGCTGGAGAGCTTTGTCATTGCGCTGTCTAAAGCAATGGGTTTACCGGGCTTTGGCGACGGCGCATTGCAGGATCTACAGGGTAACCGCTTCGGGCTGCACAATGCCGAAGATTATTATCTGCGGGCGGCGGCCAACGTGGCCTTTGCCGGTGAACCGCTGCCCGAGGCGACGGAAAGCGAGCTGCGATTGACCGGGGTCGATCGCCTGCAACCGGCGCTGGATAGCGTGTTGAAAGCGGATGAGCGACTGCGTGTGGGCTATCTGCTGGCGCGCGGTGGGCGTTTTGCGCCTTATGAGCAGGCCTGGCGTGGCGATGAAACCGGCCCGCAGTGGAAAAAGGGATTGAATATCTGGAATGAAGAGGTGGCCCGCCACCGCCATGCGATGACGGGAGAACGCTATAGCGGCTGTCCGACCTATTACCCGCCGCGTTTTGCCGACGGCTCTGATGTCGGGGAGCACTATCCGCCAGAGGCATGGCCATTCCGTTTGATGTCGTTCAAATCGCATCTGATGAGCAGCTCTACGGCACCGATCGATCGCTTGCGTGCGGTGAAACCGGTCAATCTGGTGGCGCTGAATCCGGCCGATGCGCGACGCTATGCGCTGCGGCATGGCGATCGGGTCAGGTTGCAGACTCCGGGAGGCAGCGTCGAAGCCCAGATCAGCCTGCTGGATGGCGTGATGCCTGGCGTAATTGCTATTGAGCATGGTTATGGCCATCGTGAGATGGGCGCGCGGACACACACACTGGATGGTCAACCGTTGGCCGCGGATGCACGCATTGCCGCCGGCATTAATCTCAATGACCTCGGTTTGCCCGATCCGACCCGCGAAATCAGCAATAGCTGGCTGGATTGGGTCAGCGGCGCGGCGGTGCGCCAAGGGTTGCCGGCAAGGCTGCAGCGGTTGAGCTAAGCGGTAGGCCCACGCTCGGTCAAGGCCGGGAGTGGGCATTCAAAAGCTTAGTGCTGAGGGACGGCGGCCGTAGTGGGCTCTACGCTGTGCAGTCGCACATAGCCTAATTGCTCTGGCGTCAGGCCGCTGAAACGCAGCTCAAAGCTGTATTCTGTTTTTGGCAGCAGCGAGTCCGCGGTGGCGATAGGTTGTGAAAGCGCATCGGCCGTCAGCGGTTTACCGGTAGCCGCATCTAGCTGGCCCCATTCTACTACCGCCTTGAACGCAGGCAAGGAGGCTTGTGACAAGGTGCGAACGTGCAACAAGGCCTGGGCGCCGTTAGCCTCGGTTTTTACGTGGCTAAGTGACACGCTCAGTTCGCCGAGATTGCTGTGCAGACGGGCGGCATTATTGGCAGCAGGCACCAGATAGACGCCGCTTGTGGAGTTCTGATTCAGCTGGTTTTGCTGTTCCAGCGCCGTGGCCTGATTGGTCAGGATGGTGAGTTTCTGATTCAGTTCAACCACCTGGTTACGCAGCTTCGGCACTTCGCGAGTTTGTGCGCATCCGGCCAGCAGAACCAGTGCGCTGAGCAGGCAAATTTTGGGGTAACGGGTTGTCATGGCGGGTATTTCCTATTCAACATCTCCTGATATCAGCTTAGCCCGCCTGGTGGGGAAAGTCATGTTCGTCGCCTTTTGGGGCGCTATTTCGAAGAGGGGCTCGCAACAAATAACCGGCGGCCTTTGTTGTGACCGCACTTCGGGGTAAACTGTTCTTAACTATGAAAACGTTTATCAGGACGTGTTATGCATTGCCCTTTCTGCGCCGCCGTTGATACCAAAGTCATTGATTCTCGCCTGGTGGGTGATGGTTCGCAGGTGCGCCGTCGCCGCCAATGTCTGGTTTGTAATGAACGTTTCACCACCTTTGAAGTGGCTGAACTGGTGATGCCGCGGGTAATAAAAAGCGATGAAGTTCGCGAGCCCTTCAACGAAGACAAACTGCGTCGTGGCATGCTGAAAGCGTTGGAAAAGCGCCCGGTCAGCTCCGACGACGTGGAAAACGCGATTAACCACATTAAATCCCAACTGCGTGCCACCGGCGAGCGTGAAGTGCCGACTAAACTGGTGGGCAACCTGGTGATGGATGCGCTGAAAAAGCTGGATAAAGTGGCCTATATTCGCTTTGCCTCGGTTTATCGCAGCTTTGAAGATATCCGCGAATTTGGCGAAGAGATCGCCCGTCTGCAGGACTAAGGGAGCTTTGATGCATAACGACGAATTGTATATGGCGCGCGCCTTCGAACTGGCGCGGCTGGGGCGTTTTACTACGGCACCTAACCCTAACGTCGGCTGCGTGATTGTGCGCGATGGCGAAATCGTCGGCGAAGGCTACCATTTGCGCGCCGGTGAACCCCATGCGGAAGTGCATGCGTTGCGCATGGCGGGCGAAAAAGCCCGTGGTGCCACGGCTTACGTCACGTTGGAGCCGTGTAGCCACCATGGCCGCACGCCGCCTTGTGCCGATGCATTGGTCGCCGCCGGTATTACCCGTGTGGTTGCGGCGATGCAAGATCCTAATCCGCAGGTCGCCGGTCGTGGTCTGTATAAGCTGCAGCAGGCCGGGCTGGACGTACGCCACGGTGTGATGCTGGCCGAAGCCGAGGCGGTGAATCTGGGCTTCCTCAAGCGCATGCGCACCGGCTTCCCTTATGTACAACTGAAGCTGGGTGCCTCGCTGGATGGGCGCACGGCAATGGCCTCTGGCGAAAGCCAATGGATCACCTCTGAGCAGGCGCGTCAGGACGTGCAGCGGTTGCGGGCGCAAAGCGCCGCGATTCTCAGCACCAGCGCTACGGTGCTGGCTGATGATCCGTCACTGACGGTTCGTTGGGATGAGCTGGACGCCGAAACTCAAAGCATTTATCCGCGTGAAAACCTGCGCCAGCCGTTGCGCATTATCCTCGACAGCCAAAATCGCGTCACGCCTCAGCATCGGGTGGTTAATCAGCCGGGTGCAACCTGGTTGGCACGCCTGCAGGCGGACGCTCAAACCTGGCCGCAGGACGTCGAGCAACTGACGTTTCCGGCGCACGGCGGCGGAGTCGATCTGGTGGTGATGATGATGCAACTGGCGAAACGCCAGGTGAACTCGATCTGGGTAGAGGGCGGTGCACAGCTCGCCGGTGCCTTGCTGCAGGCGGGGCTGGTCGATGAGCTCATTTTGTACATCGCGCCAAAACTGTTGGGCGATAATGGCCGCGGTCTGTGTCAACTGCCAGGCCTTGAGCGTCTGGCCGATGCGCCGGAGTTTGTTTTCAGCGAAGTACGGCAAATTGGCCCCGATTTGCGGCTGCGGTTGAAGGCAAAATACTGAATTTAATGCCCGCGAGCCGGGGCGGTCAGCGTTTTACAAAACCGCCCGCGCAGGCAGATAAAGAATGTGATAGAATCCGCCCCCCTGCGGGGTATTGAACCCATTTTTAAGGAAAGCCCATGAAAGTTATCGAAGGTGTTGTTGCTACTCCAAATGCCCGTGTGGCGATCGCAATTGCACGTTTTAACAATTTCATCAACGACAGCCTGCTGCAAGGTGCTATCGATGCACTCAAGCGCATTGGCCAGGTTGCTGACGACAACATCACCGTTGTCTGGGTCCCGGGCGCTTACGAGCTGCCGCTGACTGCACGCGTGCTGGCTAACACCGGCAAATACGATGCGGTTATTGCACTGGGCACCGTTATCCGTGGGGGCACCGCGCACTTCGAATATGTCGCGGGCGAAGCCAGCTCCGGCCTGGGCAGTGTTTCTTTGAACACTGAAATCCCGGTTGCCTTTGGCGTGCTGACAACCGAGAGCATCGAACAGGCTATCGAACGTGCCGGCACCAAAGCGGGCAACAAGGGTGCTGAAGCTGCTCTGACCGCACTTGAAATGATTAATGTTATCAAAGCTATTAAAGCCTGAATTTAGTTAAGGGGAATTCCGTGAAACCTGCTGCTCGTCGCCGCGCTCGTGAGTGCGCTGTTCAAGCGCTTTACTCTTGGCAGTTGTCTAAAAATGACATTGCCGATGTTGAACACCAGTTCCTGACGGAGCAAGATGTCAAAGATGTGGACATCGCCTATTTTCGGGAGCTGCTGTCCGGCGTGGCGGTGAATGCAGGTCTGCTGGATGGCCTGATGGCACCTTACCTGTCGCGTCAGCTCGAAGAGCTGGGCCAGGTGGAAAGAGCCGTTCTGCGCATTGCGCTGTTTGAGCTGAAAATGCGTGAGGACGTGCCGTACAAGGTGGCTATCAATGAAGCGATCGAGCTGGCGAAAACCTTCGGCGCTGAAGACAGCCACAAGTTTGTGAATGGCGTGCTGGATAAAGCAGCACCAAGCATCCGCAAGAAAAAATAAAAAATTAAGGCCGGTATCCCCGGCCTTAATTTCTTCTATTGGAACATCGACCATGGCATGTGGCGAATTTGACCTCATTGCCCGCTATTTTGACCGGTTTAAGAGTCTGCGCCGGGACGTACAGTTGGGCATTGGAGATGACTGCGCACTCCTGACAGTGGCAGAAAAACAGCTTTTGGCCGTCAGTACCGATACCCTGGTTTCGGGCGTTCACTTCCTGCCGGACATCGATCCGGCCGATCTCGGTTACAAAGCGTTGGCAGTTAACCTGAGCGATCTGGCGGCTATGGGCGCGGATCCAGCCTGGCTTTCACTGGCATTAACCCTGCCGGAAGTGAATGAGCCCTGGTTGAAGGCGTTCAGCGACAGTCTATTCGAACAACTTAATTATTACGGCATGCAGTTGATTGGCGGCGACACCACGCGTGGCCCATTGAGCATGACGCTGACGATCCACGGCTTGATCCCGGCCGGCCGGGCGTTGACCCGTGGCGGCGCACGTATTGGCGATTGGATCTACACCACCGGTACGCTGGGTGACAGCGCCGCCGGGTTGGCTGTTTTGCAGGATCGCCTGCAGGTGGCGGACGCCGATGCTCGCGATTACCTGATTGGGCGCCATCTGCGGCCCCAGCCGCGGGTGCTGCAAGGGCAGGCGCTGCGCGATCTGGCCAGCTCGGCGATTGATATTTCGGACGGTCTGATTTCCGATCTGAAGCACGTATTGAAAGCCTCCGAGTGCGGTGCGCGCATCAATTTGGATGAGCTGCCGCTGTCGCAGGCGCTAAGCAGCCACACCGATGCTGAACAGGCGTTACGCTGGGCGTTGACCGGCGGAGAGGATTACGAGCTGTGCTTCACCGTACCGGAGATCAATCGCGGCGCGTTGGAAGTGGCGTTGAGCCATTTGGGCGCGGATTACACCTGCATTGGTCAGATTGGCCCGCTTTCGGAAGGCATCAAGTTCTATCGCAACGATGAAGCGGTTGAGCTGCCATGGCACGGTTTCGATCATTTCAGCGAAGGGCAGGCGTAACATGGATGAAGCAACACGTCGCTTGCGGATGAGCAATCCGTGGCACTTGTTGGCAACCGGCTTCGGCAGCGGTTTGTCACCGGTGGTACCGGGCACCATGGGGTCGCTGGCGGCGATCCCGTTCTGGTTATTGTTGATCCAACTGCCGTGGCAACTCTATTCGCTGCTGGTGATGTTCAGCATCTGCATCGGCGTTTATTTGTGCCACCAGACGGCCAAAGATATGAAGGTCCATGATCACGGCAGCATCGTCTGGGACGAATTTGTCGGGATGTGGATCACGCTGATGGCGCTGCCGGTCAACGACTGGCAATGGGTTGCCGCGGGCTTTGTGATTTTCCGCATTCTGGATATGTGGAAGCCGTGGCCGATCCGTTGGTTCGATCGCAACGTGCACGGTGGCATGGGGATTATGATCGACGACATCGTCGCCGGGGTGATTTCCGCCGGTATCATCTACCTGATTGGTCATCACTGGCCTGCCGGGCTGTTCTGATGACAAGGGCGCAGTTCATCATGCTGCGCCCTTGATACTCACTGTGCTATTCAAATCCTGTCACATGATGCGGCACATAAGCCGTTTCCAGCTCGGCTATCTCTTCCTGGGTTAATTCAAGATCGACGGCAGCAACGGCGTCTTCCAGATGTTCATGACGTGACGCGCCGATGATTGGCGCACTGACGACCGGCTTGCTCAATAGCCATGCCAGAGCGATTTGCGCCCGAGATACGCCGCGTTCTTGCGCAATGCTCGCCACGCGTTCTGCGATGATGGCGTCAATGCCTTCGGTTTCATCGTACAAGTTTTTGCCGACCTGATCGGACACCAGCCGCGCGGTGGTTTCACCCCATGGACGGGTCAGGCGCCCACGTGCCAGCGGGCTCCAGGGCAGCACCGCGATACCCTCGGCGGCGCACAGCGGCAGCATCTCTCGCTCTTCTTCCCGCTGGATCAGGTTGTACTGATCCTGCATGCTGACAAAACGCGTCCAGCCGTGCAGATCGGCGGTATAAAGTGCCTTGGCGAACTGCCAGGCGTACATCGAAGACGCGCCGATATAACGCGCCTTGCCGGCTTTCACCACCTCATGCAGCGCTTCCAGCGTTTCTTCCAGCGGCGTTTCATAGTCCCAACGGTGGATCTGCAACAGATCAACGTAGTCGGTGCCCAGTCGCTGCAAGCTATCGTCGATGGACTGCATGATTTTAGCGCGCGATAGCCCAGACTCGAGATTGCTCATCGGGAAATAGACTTTGGTGGCGAGCACCACTTCGTCACGGCGAGCGTAATCGCGCAGCGCCCGGCCGACGATCTCTTCGCTGCTGCCATCTGAGTAACTGTTGGCGGTATCGAAGAAGTTGATGCCGGCATCCAGCGCCTGTTTCAGCAGCGGGCGACTGCTTTCTTCCGGTAGCGTCCAGGCATGGTTGCCACGGTCGGGTTCACCGTAGGTCATGCAGCCGAGGCAGATGCGGGAAACGTTCAGGTCGGTATTGCCCAGTTTCAGATACTTCATGCTTTCCTCCCGGTATCAGCACAGAACTTTAACTGTAGCGGGTTTTCGGGCGACGCAAATGAAAACGCCTCCGCAATGCGGAGGCGTCGGTCAAATCAGGCGCGAAAATTATTGCGCCAGCCAGACCTCAATCTTCTGCTGTATCCCTGCGGCATCCAAACCCAGATCGACACGCACCTCTTCCTGGCTGCCTTGTGAGATAAAGCTGTCCGGCAGGCCGATATTCAGTACCGGGATAGCGCGACGCTTGGCCATCAGCAACTCGTTAACACCGCTACCGGCACCGCCCATAATGGCGTTTTCTTCCAGCGTGACCAGCGCGTCATGGCTGGCTGCCAGCTCCAGCACCAGCTGTTCGTCCAGCGGTTTTACGAAGCGCATATCCACCAGCGTGGCATTGAGCGCTTCCGCCACCTGCGCAGCTTCCGGCAGCAAGGTGCCGAAGTTCAGGATCGCCAGTTTTTCACCTTCACGGCGGACAACGCCTTTGCCGATCGGCAGCGCGCTAAGGGGCTCCAGCGGCGCGCCGGTACCCGTACCGCGAGGGTAACGTACGGCGCTTGGGCCTTCGTTATAGTGATAACCGGTGTAGAGCATTTGGCGGCATTCGTTCTCATCACTTGGCGTCATGATCACCATAGTCGGGATGCAGCGCATGAATGACAGATCGAACGCACCCTGGTGAGTCTGGCCGTCAGCGCCGACAATACCGCCGCGATCGATGGCAAACATCACCGGCAAATTTTGAATCGCGACGTCGTGGATCAGTTGATCGTAAGCGCGCTGCAGGAAGGTGGAGTAAATCGCCACCACCGGTTTGTAGCCGCCAATCGCCAACCCGGCAGCGAAGGTCACCGCGTGCTGTTCGGCGATCGCTACGTCAAAATATTGCTGCGGATAGTCGCGGGAGAATTGCACCATGCCCGAGCCTTCACGCATTGCCGGGGTAATCGCCATCAGTGAGCTGTCTTTGGCGGCGGTTTCGCACAGCCAATCGCCAAAGATTTTTGAATAGGTCGGCAGGCCGCCGGCGCTTTTCGGCAGGGTACCGCTGGCCGGATCGAATTTGGGTACCGCGTGGAAGCTGATCGGGTCTTTTTCTGCCGGTGCGTATCCACGGCCCTTTTTGGTCATGATATGCAGCAGTTGCGGGCCTTTCAGGTCACGCATGTTCTTCAACGTAGCGACCAGTCCCTGAACGTCATGGCCGTCGACCGGGCCAATGTAGTTAAAGCCTAGCTCTTCGAACAGCGTGCCCGGCACGACCATGCCTTTCAGGTGTTCTTCGGTACGCTTGACCAGCTCTTTGATTGGCGGCAGGCCGGACAGCACTTTTTTACCGCCCTCACGCAGGGTGGAGTAAAGCTTGCCGGACAACAGCTGCGCCAGATGATTGTTCAGCGCACCGACGTTTTCCGAAATCGACATTTCATTGTCGTTAAGCACCACCAGCATATCCGGATCGATGTCACCGGCGTGGTTCATGGCTTCAAACGCCATACCGGCGGTGATGGCGCCATCGCCGATAACGCAAACCGTACGGCGATTTTTGCCTTCGCGAGCCGCAGCTACCGCCATGCCGAGACCGGCGCTGATCGAAGTCGAGGAGTGACCAACCGACAACACGTCATACTCACTTTCCGCACGCCATGGGAAAGGGTGCAGGCCATTTTTCTGGCGAATGGTAGAAATCTTGTCGCGGCGACCGGTCAAAATTTTATGCGGGTAAGCCTGATGACCCACGTCCCACACCAGATGATCGAAGGGGGTGTGGTACACATAGTGCAACGCCACCGTCAGTTCGACGGTTCCCAGCCCGGAGGCAAAGTGGCCGCTGGAACGGCTGACGCTGTCCAGCAGGTATTGCCGAAGTTCGTCACACAGTTTCGGCAGGCTCTCTTTCGGCAGCGAACGGAGTTCATCGGGATTTTCCGCTAGCGCCAGGGTCGGGTATTTGGCTATATCAAGACTCATTCGATACTCATATCAGAGGAGTTAACGTCACACGTTAATTGTCGCGTTCAATAATGAAGCTGGCTAACGCTCGCAATGGCGCTGTGTTATAAGATTGTGCTGCCAAAGTGTCTAATGCAGCTAAAGCTTCCTGATAGAGATCCCACGCTTTTGCTTTCGCGCTGTCAAGCCCGAGCAAAGCTGGATAGGTGCTCTTTCCGTGTTGCTGGTCCGCCCCCTGGCGTTTACCGATTTTTTCGGTTTCGCCGACCACGTCCAAAATATCATCCTGCACCTGAAAAGCCAGGCCTATCGCGGCGGCGTATCGGTCAAGCTGCGGCAGCGCTTTACGGCCGGGTTCACCGGCGGCCAGAGCCCCAAGGCGAACTGCTGCGCGAATTAACGCGCCGGTTTTGTGGCGATGGATCTGTTCCAACGCTTCCAGACCTATCTGCTTATCTTCGGCTTCCAGATCCAGCGATTGCCCACCGCACATGCCGGCAACGCCGCTGGCGGTGGCCAGCTCGGAAACCATCGCCAACCGATCGCGCAGCGCCACGTCGGGCATGTCGGCATCGGCCAGAATGGTGAATGCCAGCGTTTGCAATGCATCTCCGGCAAGAATGGCATTGGCCTCGCCAAATTTGATGTGGCAGGTTGGCTGACCGCGACGCAGATCGTCGTCGTCCATGGCCGGCAAGTCGTCATGGATCAGCGAGTAGGCGTGAATGCATTCTACCGCAGCTGCGGGAGCATCCAAATTATTCAGTGATACGCCAAACATCTGCCCGGTAGTGTACACCAGAAACGGACGCAGGCGTTTCCCGCCAAGCAGTGCACCGTGACGCATTGCCGCCACCATATTGCCATCGTTGAATGGCAACGGTGCGATAAAATCCAGCAGCGTGCGGTCGGCCCGCTGGCGCAAGGCCTGCAACTGGTCAGAAAAAGCGGTCTGTTGGACAGTTACGGACATGGTGATTACTCGGCATCCGGTGTGAAAGGCGTCAGCGCAGCATCATCGGCGCTGTCGTTAAGCAAAATTTGTACGCGCTGCTCCGCCTGCTGCAGCTTCTGCTGGCCCTGACGCGCCAACTGCACGCCGCGTTCGAATTCATTCAGCGCGTCTTCCAGCGGTAACTCACCCGATTCCAGACGCGTCACGATGTTTTCCAGCTCGCTGAGGGAGCTCTCAAAGCTGACGTTTTGCTCTGTACTGTCTGATTGTGCAGGTTTTTTCGGCATAATTTTCTTTTTACATCATCATGTGAACAGTGGCGCCAGAGCCTATCCTAGCGGATCTTGATTGGCAAATCATGGCGCGCATGTGTGGTTTTGTGCACCGAGGCTCACCAGATAGTGATATACTCTGCGCCGCAAATGCGATTGATAAAACATTCGGCAACCCCGTGGGTTTTATCAATCGCATATACATTGTAAATCCTTTTCCCTCGTAATTCTGACAATAAAGACCGCCATGAAGTTTATCATTAAATTGTTCCCGGAAATCACCATCAAGAGCCAATCTGTGCGCTTGCGCTTTATCAAGATCCTCTCGACCAGTATCCGTAACGTCCTGAAGCAGTATGATGAAACACTGGCGGTCGTCCGTCACTGGGATCATATCGAAGTTCGCGCCAAAGATGAAAACCAGCGGCCGGTAATTGCCGACGCGTTAACGCGCATTCCCGGCATTCACCACATTCTGGAAGTGGAAGACCGCGACTATACCGATATCCACCATATTTTTGAGCAGACGCTGGAGGCCTACCGCGAGCAACTGCAGGGGAAAACTTTCTGCGTGCGCGTAAAGCGCCGCGGCAAGCAGGACTTCAATTCGCAAGACGTTGAGCGTTACGTCGGTGGCGGTCTGAACCAGCACATTGAGAGCGCGCGCGTTAAACTGTCGCACCCGCAGGTGACGGTTAACCTGGAAATCGAAGACGACAAGCTGATGCTGGTCAAAGCCCGTCGTGAAGGCATTGGCGGTTACCCGGTGGGCACTCAGGAAGACGTGCTGTCGCTGATTTCCGGTGGTTTCGACTCGGGCGTTTCCAGCTATATGCTGATGCGCCGTGGTTGCCGCGTGCATTATTGCTTCTTCAACCTGGGCGGCGCCGCACATGAAATTGGCGTGCGGCAGGTGGCTCACTACCTGTGGAACCGTTTTGCCAGTTCGCACAAGGTGCGCTTTATCGCCATCGATTTTGAACCTGTGGTCGGTGAGATCCTCGAGAAGGTCGAAGACGGTCAAATGGGCGTGGTGCTTAAGCGCATGATGGTGCGCGCCGCTTCACAGATAGCGGAGCGTTACGGCGTGCAGGCTCTGGTGACCGGTGAGGCGCTGGGACAGGTTTCCAGCCAAACGCTGACTAACCTGCGTTTGATCGACAACGCATCCGATACGCTGATTCTGCGTCCGCTGATCTCCCACGACAAAGAGCACATCATCAAAGTGGCGCGTGAGATTGGCACCGAAGACTTCGCCAAGACTATGCCGGAATACTGCGGCGTGATCTCGAAAAGCCCGACGGTGAAGGCGGTCAAAGCCAAAATCGAAGAAGAAGAAGCTCACTTTGACTTCAGCATTCTCGATCGCGTGGTCAGCGAAGCCAAGAACGTGGACATTCGCACCATCGCCGAGCAGACGCAGGAACAGGTTACCGAAGTGGAAACCGTGGCGGCGTTTGGCGCTGACGAGGTGATTCTGGATATTCGTTCTAATGACGAGCAGGAAGACAAGCCGCTGAAGCTGGATCAGGTTGAGGTGAAACCGCTGCCGTTCTACAAACTCAGCACCCAGTTTGGCGATTTGGACCAGAGCAAAACCTACCTGCTGTACTGTGAACGTGGCGTGATGAGCCGCTTGCAGGCGCTGTATTTGCTGGAGCAGGGCTACAGCAACGTCAAGGTTTACCGTCCGTAATCAATCCAGGGGCGGGTAAACCGCCCCTGTGATTTAATCGCGAAAGTCGTACATCCCCGGAATCAAGACCAGTTGAGCGGCAATCTCCGCCGCTTTGGCTTTCCCCAGCAGTAGATCAATCAGCTTCAGCGCAAACTCCATCGAAGTTCCCGGCCCCTGGCTGGTGAGCAGATTAACGCGCGCGTCGTATACCACACGTCGTTCCATCCATTTATCGGCCGGGATCTGTTCTTTCAGCCCCGGGAAGCCGGTCATATTGCCGACGGGGAACAGATCGTGATGTTGCAGCACCAGCGCGGGTGCGGCACAAATGGCGGCGACGATATTGCCCTGCAGATGCATCTGACGCACTTTCTCCACCAGCAGCGGGCTGTCGCGGAAACACTCGGCACCTTTCAGGCCGCCGGGTAACACTATAGCGTCGAAGGGATCATCGACAATAGACACCAGCGCCGCATCTGCCAGCAGCTTGACGCCGCGTGAGCAGACAATGGTCAGGTCGCCATCGCCGGCTACGCTGGCTGTAGTGACTTTGATGCCCGCCCGAACCAACAGATCTATCGTGGTGACGGCTTCGATTTCTTCGCTACCAGGTGCCAGGCAGACCAGCGCCGATACGCTCATATTCATTTTCCTTTCGCTTAATCAATTCAAACAGTCGCGCGTTCTCCGGCAGAGTCACGCCGTGGCTGCGTGCGCGACGCAGCAGATAGCCGGTAATGTAGTCGATCTCGGTATGCCGCTGAGTGCGGATATCTTGCAGCATCGAAGAGACGTTGTCCGCAGTGCTCTGGATCACCTCCATCACATACTGCTGTAAGCCTTCGCAGGAGGTATGGTAACCCTCCATCGCCATCACGCCGGCGACTTCACGGCAGATAATCTCAATTTGTTCCGGATAGCGCTGCAAATCGCCATTGCGGCAGTTATACAGGGCCGTTAACGGATTAATCACACAGTTGACCGCAAGTTTGCGCCAGTTCGCCGAGGCAATGTTGTTGTGCCAGGCGACGTCAGGCAGTGCCTGATGCAGCACTTCCGCCAGGTGGCTGAGCGAAGTCGCCGCCGGAGATGTCGGGCCGATATGGGTGGTGCCGCCGGCAACATGGATAATAGTGCTGCCGTCATGGCGTGCCGCATGGGTGGTGGTACCCTGCAGTATCGGCTGGTTGTTCGGCGGCAGCTCGTCCTGCGTGCCCATGCCGTTATGCAGCAGCAGGATGGCGCAACGCGGGTGCAGCTTCGGCAGCAGGGCGCTAACCGCCCCAGAGACCTGCCAGGCTTTTAGCGTGACCAGCAACAGTTCGCTCTGGGCCAGATGTTCAGGATCGTTGGTGGGCAAATTACGGTTGAACGAGAGGCCTTCAGGCTCAATGACGTTCACTGCGCAAAAGGGTTGCGGTACTCGTAACCATCCCTGTACGTCGTGGCCCTGCTGATAAAGCCGGGAGAGCCACAGCTGTCCGAGCGCGCCGCAACCAAGAACAGTTATTTTCATCCAGACTCCTTGGGGTAACGGAAAGAACGCCCAGTATCTATCCTATAATTATAGACTTTTCTGCTGCGCGGCGGGGCCGGCAAATTTTGTCTGAGGCGCTAAAGCGGTTATCATGCTCGGCATCGAAATCGCCTATCGCATTAGGCTCTAATTCAGGAGGAAGAAGTATGCCATCTTTCGACATTGTTTCCGAAATTGATATGCAAGAAGTACGTAACGCCGTTGAGAACGCCACGCGCGATCTTGGCACCCGTTGGGATTTCCGTAACGTGCCGGCCAGCTTTGAGCTGAACGAAAAAAACGAAAGCATCAAGGTTGCCAGCGAATCTGATTTTCAGGTGCAGCAGCTGCTCGATATTCTGCGTGAAAAACTCAGCAAGCGCAGCATTGACGGCGGCGCGCTGGAGATCCCCGAAGAGCTGACCCACAGCGGTAAAACCTACAGTGTGGAAGCCAAGCTGAAGCAGGGTATTGAAGCCGCCCAGGCGAAGAAAATCGTCAAGCTGATCAAAGACAGCAAGCTGAAAGTTCAGGTGCAAATCCAAGGGGATGAAGTACGGGTAACCGGTAAATCACGCGACGACCTGCAGGGCGTGATGGCGCTGGTGCGCGGTGCCGATCTGGGGCAGCCTTTCCAGTTCAAAAACTTCCGCGACTGATCCTTTCGCCAAGAAGAATATATTGATGGGGCCGGCTTGCCGGCCCTTTTCTTTACAGCGAATTCACCAGCGCTTCCAACTGGCCGCGGTTGGTTTGCTTGGTATCGACCTTTACGTAGGCGCTGCGCTCTTCCGGCACCACAATCGCTTCTGCTACACCCGGCTGGGCCTTCAGGCGGCTTTCCAACGCCGAGTCTTTCACTGCCAGTTCCGACAGCGTAATACGCAGGCTGCTCACGTACGGCGGTTCCTGCATGGTGCTGCTGACCATGAACCAGATGGCGGCTAAAACTGCCCCGGCGATAAAGACCAATCCCGCGCCCTGCAGGCCGTACAGAAAGCCTCCCAGGCTGCCGCCAATTGCCACGCCGATAAACTGGCTGGTGGAGTAAACCCCCATCGCCGTGCCTTTATAGCCCGCCGGCGACTCTTTACTGATCAGGGAAGGCAGGATCGCTTCCATCACGTTGAACGCCATAAAGAACAACTGAACGCCGGCAATAATGCCCCAAAGATGCGCGCCGGACAGCCACAGCAGCACTTCAGCACAGAACAATACCGCCACGCAGCCCATAAACACCTGCTTCATGCGGCGCTTCTTTTCGGCATAGATGATAAACGGCACTACGGCGGCGAAAGACACCAGCATGGTGATCAGATAGACAATCCAGTGTTCGCTGGGCGCCAAACCGGCTTTTTCCATCGCTAATGGCAGTGCCACGAAGCTGGACATCAACAAGATGTGCAAGCACATGATGCCGAAATTCAGTTTCAGCAGGCGGGAATTGCTCAACACCTTGCTGAAACTGCCACGGACTATACTGGATTCGCGGTTCAGCACGTGGCTGCTGGCGGAAGGCACGACCGCCAGGGTGATGACGATACCGGCCAATGCCAGCACGGCAATCATCCAGAACAGCGCATGCAGGCCAAAAGCGTGGGTGACTATCGGGCCGACCACCATGGCGATGGCGAAGGTAATACCAAAGCTGACGCCGATGAATGCCATCGCTTTGGTACGGTTCTGTTCCCGGGTGAGATCAGACAGTAGTGCCATCACCGCTGCGGCGATAGCGCCGGAACCTTGCAATGCCCGGCCGAGGATCACCCCCCAGATGGAGTCGGTGGCGGCGGCGATCACGCTACCCAGCGCGAAGATCAACAGCCCGCCGACAATCAGCGGCTTGCGGCCGATGCGGTCGGAAATCAGGCCGAAGGGAATTTGGAACACCGCTTGCGCCAGGCCGTAAATGCCAATGGCGATACCGATCAGCGTTTCGCTGGCGCCGTTCAACGCCATACCGTAGGTGGTCAGTACCGGCAGCACCATAAACATGCCGAGCATGCGCAGTGAGAATACCGTTCCTAATCCCCAGGTCGCCCGTCGTTCCAGCGGGGTCATTGCATTATCGTTCATTAAAACCTCATTAAAAGCCATTCCGTCAGGTTATCGGTGATAACGCCTGATGGGATAGCTTCTGTTAAAACTGCGTCATTTTAGTGTGAAGGGCAGGGGGGGGTAAATCTAATGTTGTTTAGCAGATATTACAGTTCGTCGGTTTTTCTGCGAGACAAATAAAATGGGCCGCTAAGCGGCCCATAGAGAGCGGACAAAGACCTCAGTAGCTAGTAGTAATGCATTGAGTACTAATAGAAACAAAGGATTATATCTCTGCCTTGCCCCAAACATCCGAAAACCACGTTTTTCGGGTGTTTGTCATCAATTTAATGGGCCGCTAAGCGGCCCATTCACAGACGATTTGGCTTACCAGACGTAAGTCATCAAGGTTTCCGGCGAGGCCGAAGCGCTGAAGTCGATAGACATCATCACGCTGAGCGAGGTAATGGCAACAATCGAGAACACAAACAGTTTGCGTGCCCAAACGCTGTCATTTTCGGCTTTGTAACCACGCAGCGCCATCCCCAGCCACCAAACGCTTACCGCCGCAGCGACGATCAGGTATTTGTAGCCGGCATAGCCGCCCAAAGTCAGCATCAGCGTAGCAACCATAAACGCCACGATGTAGACGGTGATGTGGTTCTTCGCCACCGAGATGCCTTTGACGACAGGCAGTACCGGAATGTTGGCCGCCTGGTAATCTTTAAAGCGGAAGATGGCAATCGCATAGGAATGCGGCATCTGCCACAGGCTAAAGATAGCCAGCAGGATCAACGCACCGGCATCGAACTCGTTGGTGACCGCACAGTAACCGATAACCGGTGGTGCAGCGCCCGACAAGCTGCCGATCAGCGTGCCATATACCGAGTGGCGTTTCATGTACAGGCTGTAGACGCCGACATAAACCACAAAGCCCATCACCGCCAGCCACATGGCCAGCGGGTTGGCGCCAATATACAGCAACGCAAAGCCCGCAATACCCAGGGCGGTAGCGTAAACCAGGCTTACACTCGGCGCGATCAGGCCTTTTACCAGCACCCGATTCTTCGTTCTCTCCATTTTCTTGTCGATGTCGCGGTCAATGTAGTTGTTAAACACACAGCCCGAAGCGACAACCAACGAGACACCCACCAGGGTGGCGAGAAACAGGGGATAGTCGATGCTTCCTTTGGAAGCCAACAGGAATCCCCCGACGACAGAAATTAAATTGCCGAAAATAATTCCTGGTTTAGTTACTTGCAGGTATTGCTTAATCATCACGTGCAGCTCGACTCTTAACTGACCATCATATTGATGTTGAGGTTGTACATAATCCAGAGTGAACCCACAACAACGATACCGATGATCATAGCGGTGAACAGCAATGCCACCAGGTTCCAGCGCTCTTCCGATGAGGTATTCATGTGCAGGAAGTAAATCAGGTGAACGACGACCTGAATCACTGCCATGCCAACAACAACCGCCAGGATGGTTGAGTGAGAGGCGGTACCGCTCATCACCATCGCAAATGGAATCACCGTCAGGATGATCGACAGAATAAAGCCGATCAGATAGGTCTTGACGCTACCGTGGCTTGCGCCGCCGTGAGAAGTTTCATGGGATGAATGACTCATGACATAACCCCCAGCAGGTAAACAACGGTGAAGACGCAGATCCAGACCACGTCCAGGAAGTGCCAGAACAGGCTCAGGCACATCAAACGGGTTTTGTTGGTTGCGGTCAGGCCACGCTTGCTGACCTGAATCATCATGATGATGATCCAAACCAGACCGGTAGTTACGTGCAGACCGTGGGTCGCAACCAGCGCGAAGAAGCTGGACAGGAACGCACTGCGATCCGGGCCATAGCCTTCAACGATCAGGTGATGGAATTCGTAGATTTCCATCGCAACGAAGCCCAGACCGAACAGGAAGGTCAGGAACAGCCAGGTGTTAACGCTGCTAACCTTGCCTTTGTTCATGCCGATCATCGCCATACCGTAGGTGATGGAGCTGAACAACAGCAGGAAGGTTTCAACCAGGACAAACTTCAGATCGAAGATGTCTTTGCCAGAGGGACCGCCAGCGGTCCCGTTCACCAGTACTGCATAAGTCGCGAACAAGCTCGCAAACAAAATACAGTCGCTCATCAGGTAGATCCAGAATCCGAAGACTTTGGTCTCTCCTGCGTCGTGGTGCCCATGCTCTGCATGGGCTGCGTTATGGTTAGTCAGAGTATCAGTTGACATGTTTCACGCCTGCTTTGCTGATTTGTTCATAGTGTTGGTTTTCAATGCGCTCGATCTCATCAACCTGCACATAGTAATCAACATCTTCATCGAAGCTCTTGGCAATCCAGGTCACGATCATACCTACGAAGGCAGCGATCGCCATCCACCAGATGTCCCAGATCATCGCGAAACCAAATACCAGGCTGAAGCCAGCAATAATCACACCGGCACCGGTATTCTTCGGCATATGAATCGGTTCGTATTTAGCCGGTTTCTTATAAGCTACGCCTTTTTCTTTCATGTCCCAGAATTCATCACGGTCATGAATCTGTGGCACTACGGCAAAGTTATAGAACGGCGGTGGAGACGAAGTCGACCACTCCAGCGTACGAGCACCCCATGGGTCACCGGTCAGGTCACGGTTCTGCTCACGGTCACGCACACTGACGAACACCTGAATCACTTGGCACAGGATACCGCAGGCAATCAGAGCCGCGCCGCCAGCCGCTACCAGCAGCAGTGGGTGGAACTCTGGGTTGATGTTCTGGCTGATACGACGAGTCATACCCATAAAGCCCAGAGCATACAGCGGCATAAAGGCAACGAAGAAGCCGATGATCCAGAACCAGAACGCACGGATACCCCATTTTTCGTTCAGCGTGAAGCCGAAGGATTTAGGGAACCAGTAGGTCAGGCCTGCGAAGCAACCGAACACCACACCACCAATGATAACGTTATGGAAGTGGGCAATCAGGAACAGACTGTTGTGCAGCACGAAGTTCGCGCCCGGCACGGCCAACAGAACACCGGTCATACCACCCACGGAGAAGGTGATGATGAAGCCGATGGTCCACAGCATAGCGGAGTTGAGCTGAATGCGGCCTTGGTACATGGTGAACAGCCAGTTGAAGATTTTCACCCCGGTAGGGATGGAAATGATCATGGTGGCAATACCGAAGAAGGCGTTTACGTTCGCGCCGGACCCCATGGTAAAGAAGTGGTGCAGCCATACGATGAACGACAGAACGGTAATCGCGATGGTTGCCCATACCAGTGAGGTATAGCCGAACAGACGTTTTCTCGAGAAGGTCGCGGTGACTTCGGAGAACACACCGAACACCGGCAGAACCAGGATATACACCTCTGGGTGACCCCAGGCCCAAATCAGGTTGATGTACATCATCATGTTGCCGCCCATATCATTGGTAAAGAAATGGGTGCCCAGATAGCGATCCAGGGTCAGCAACGCGATGGTTACGGTCAGAATTGGGAAAGAAACGATGATCAGGACGTTAGTACACAGAGCCGCCCAGGTGAACACCGGCATCTTCATCAGAGGCATGCCAGGAGCACGCATCTTCAGAATGGTGGCGAAGAAGTTCACACCGGTCAACAGGGTACCGATACCGGAAATCTGCAGACTCCAGATCCAGTAGTCGACCCCGACGCCAGGACTGTATTCCTTGCCCGACAGCGGCGGATACGCCAGCCAACCTGTCTGCGCGAACTCACCAACCCCCAGAGAGATGTTGATCAGCACTACGCCCACCACGAAGAACCAGAAGCTCAGGGAGTTCAGGAACGGGAAGGCAACGTCGCGCGCACCGATTTGCAAAGGTACCACTACGTTCATCAGACCGACCACGAAAGGCATCGCCATGAAGAAGATCATGATGACGCCGTGGGCGGTGAAGATTTGGTCGTAGTGGTGCGGCGGCAGGAATCCGGCCTCGCCGGCGGACGCAAGCGCCTGCTGACTACGCATCATGATGGCATCGGCAAAACCACGCAGCAGCATAACCATTGCCACGATGATGTACATGATACCAATTTTTTTATGGTCAACCGAAGTCAACCAATCGCTCCATAGCCATTTCCACTTGCCGAAATAGGTTATCAGCGCCAGCAGTGCCAGGCCCCCAATAACAATTGCAGCAACGGTGACCATGATGATCGGTTCGTGGTACGGAACCGCATCAATCGTTAATTTTCCCAACATCAGTTTATTCCTCGGCTCCGGCGTGAGCATGTTCACCCATGTCCATACCCTGGCTCATGTCCATACCTTCGTGCGCGGTAGCGCCTTTGTGCATGTCCATATCACCCATGAATTTGCCAATAGTTTCTTTGAACAAATTCGGTTTGACACTGGAGAAGTACTCGACCGGGTTGTTTTCACTCGGCTCTGCCAGTTTGTTAAAGTCGCTGGTGGCGTTTAGGTTATTCGACGATGCTTTCACCTTGGCAACCCACTGATCGAAGTCGCCTTCGGTTGGGGTGACAATGGCGGTGAATTTCATGCCGGAGAACCCGCGACCGCTGAAGCTGCTTGAAATACCGTCGTATTTGCCTGCTTCATTGCCGATCAGGTGCAGTTTGGTCTGCATCCCGGCCATCGCATAAATCTGCCCACCTAACTGAGGAATAAAGAACGAGTTCATTACCGAGTTAGAGGTGATCTTGAATTCGACTGGAACATCTTTCGGGAAGGCCAGCTCATTAACCGTCGCGATACCTTGTTCCGGGTAGATAAACAGCCATTTCCAGTCGAGCGACACCACTTCGATCGTCATCGGCTTCTTGTCAGTGACAATTGGCTTGAACGGATCCAGTTCGTGGGTAGTCTTCCAAGTAATGGTGCCCAGGATGGCGATGATAATGATAGGAATGGTCCAGACGACCGCTTCGATCTTGTTGGAATGTGACCAGTTCGGACTGTATTTGGCGTCTTTGTTGGAAGCACGGTACTTCCAGGCAAAGGCGAACGCCATAAAGATAACTGGTATCACTACGATCAACATCAATGCGATTGCAGTGATAATCAGTGTCCGTTGCTCAACACCAATTGCTCCTTTGGGATTCATCAATACCATATTGCAACCACTGAGCATTACAGTGGAGGCAATTAATGACAACATCCCAATACTTTTATTGTATTTCTTAAGTCTCATCTAACGACCTCAATTACAAAGGCTCTATTGTCGTTTCATGTGTGCGGGCATTTTACGGGAAGGTTGCAGTACTGTAAACATGCTTAAGGGAGTGTCAGCGCCTTGTTGACACTTTCTGTTAAGGGTGTCACAGATGTCACGCTACGTGACAATTTACTAATGGCAACAACGCGTTGGCGCGCTGAATCGTTCCGGGTAATTCGTATGTTAAGGAAAACTAAAGGTATGATGAATCTTTCAGGTGAAAACGCTTTTTTGAAATACGAATGAAAGGTTTATTTAATGTAAAATAATTGTGTCTTAAAGGTGAATTTAATTTTATTTCCGAGCGCCGTACTCGGATAAAAAAATAATTTGGACGGGAATTATATTTTTTAACTAAATAAATACATCACTCTGATGCGTTTTTGTCGACCGGCACGATGGCCGGTCGACTCGATCAGGCCAGCCGGGTACGACGCAGTGCCAGATAGTCCAGCAGGCTCCCCATCGCAATACCCACCAGACTCAGCGCGGCGCCCATCTGCAGTAACCGATCGGCCAGGTTCGGCAAGAGGGTCCAGTCGAGCGCATTGGTGATAAGCAGGAGCAGCCACAGGCCCAGCAAGGAGCAGCCCAGCGTCAGCAGGCGCAATGCCCAGCGGTAAAACTGGCGGAATTCGGTACGCGGCATGAAGTTATCGGTGCGTTGAGTATATTCCAGCGTCTGACGGCACAGGTGCAACAGCAGCAGACCAGGCACCGCGGCAACGATCGAGAATAAATAGAACAGTGGCCAGCCGTGTGCTTCAACAAACCATCCGGCAATCGGCCCGACGTATACCCGTCCGACGGCAGATAACGCCGACAGCAGGGCAAACTGGGTGGCGGAAAATGACTTGTTGCACAGCGTCATCAGCAACGCGACAAAGGCCGCGGTGCCCATGCCGCCACACAGGTTTTCCAGGAAGATGGCGCTGCCCATGGTCATGATGTTTTTATCGGTGACCGCCAGTATCCAATAGCCGAGATTGGAAACCGCCTGCAGAATGCCGAACAGCATCAGGGCACGGAACAGGCTGAGGCGTTGCATCAGCACGCCGCCAAACAGCGCGCCGACGATGGTGGCGAACAGGCCGAGCGTTTTGTTGACCAAGCCGACTTCACCGGCATCGAAGCCGACGCCACGGATCAGGAAGGTGGTGCTCAGGCTGCCGGCAAAGGCATCGCCCATCTTGTACATCACGATCAGCAGTAAAATCAGCCAGGCATTGTTACGCGCAAAGAAATCACGCAGCGGAGCGACTACCGCCTGCTCCATGGTGCGCGGTGCCGGAATGCTGTCGTCGGGTTCAGGCGCCAAAAGGGTGGCAACAATACCGATCAACATCAAACCGGCCATCAACCAATAGGTCGACTGCCAGCCTAAGTAGCGGTCCGCCAGCCACAGCGCCAACCCACCGGACACCAGCATCGCCAGCCGGTAACCCAATACCGAGACGGCGGCACCGGTGCCGCGTTCTTCTGCGCTCAGCAGATCGGTTTTATAGGCGTCAAAAACAATATCCTGTGACGCAGAACAGAACGCCACCAGTACCGCCAATGCCGCCAGCCACCACAGGTGCTGTGCCGGCTGCATAAAGCCCATCGCCACAATCGACACCACCAGCAACAGCTGGCTGATCAGTAACCAGCCGCGCCGCCGCCCGAGAAAGGGCGGGGTGTAGCGATCCATAAAGGGCGACCAGAGGAATTTGAACACATAGGCCTGACCGACCAGCGAAAAAATGCCGATGGTTTTCAGATCGATGTTTTCGACGGTCATCCAGGCTTGCAGCGTGCCGGAGGTCAGTGCCAAGGGCAGACCCGACGCGAAGCCCAGCAGCAGGAGGATGGCGGAATTACGCTGGGTAAAGATATTCAGATACTGTTTCGACATGAGTTCCCTGTCTGCACCGCCCGATGGTTCGGGCGGCACAAGGCGTTCGCGGATTAACGCGCGTTTTGCTTGATGAAGTCGTTGACGCTGGTGTCTTGCGCCATATCGGCAATAACGTCGCCCAACACGGTGTTGACCGCGTTAGTGATTTTCTCGTTGGTTGCCGTGAAGGCACCCTGAACGTTATAGGTTGAACGGTAGTTTTTCACCTGTTTGTTGCCGTTTTTGGCCTGGGCGGTAATAGAAATATCAGCCTTGGTGGTGATGTTGTAGCGCAGGTTGCCTTCGGAGACGTCTGCATACAGGTTATTGACCACGATTTGCAGATCAACTGCGCCATCAGCGCCAATCATGTAGCCGCGTGCGCCCATTTGTTTCTCGAGCACTTCCTGCAGCAAGAAGCGCAGATCGCGTGATGGCGTCAACGTCACCAACTGGCCGTCGCGGTTCACTTTCGCCAGCGCCTGGTCCTGACGCTGATCCGCGCCGTTAATGCTGATGGTCACGCCCTGCAGGGTCGGATCCTGCTGCGGCAGGACGATCTTCGGCGTCACATTGAGGGTGTTGCTGCTGGTGGCACAGCCGGCCAGCATCAGTGCGGCCAACAGTGGAAGGCAAAGTTTTTTTAACATAGTTACTGTCTCATTCTCGATGGATTTTAAGCCGCCGCAAACTGCCAAGATTAACGAAGCGGGTTTGAGCAAGCTTTCTGTAATAATCAGAGCGGGATAGCCAACAACAAATTGTCGACATCATAGCATCGCCGCCGGCCGGAGGAAGCGCAGAACGCAATGGAGTGACAAATTTTTACCTGCCGTTGATAAAAACATGCTTTTTTGGCCGTCTCAATCAGATAAACCTCAAGCGACGGCGGATGTTGACCGTTTTTTGTCCGCAAAAAAGAGAAATTTACCTGAGGAATGGTCTAAAAGGGACGAAAGCGGCTAAGATTGAAATAGATGGGGGCGGTCCTCTGCCGGTGTAGTAAGGAGATCCTATGATTCGCGAGCAAATAGAAGCAAAGTTAAGGGCGGCGTTTGAGCCCGCGTATCTGGAAGTCGTTGATGAAAGTTATCGTCATAACGTTCCGGCGGGTTCAGAAAGCCATTTCAAGGTGGTATTGGTTAGCGATCGCTTCGTTGGCGAACGCTTCCTGACGCGGCATCGTTCGATTTACGGCGTGCTGTCAGAGGAGTTGGCGGATGGCGTACATGCGCTGGCGTTGCACACCTACACCCTGAAAGAGTGGGAAGGGTTGCAGGATACCGTGCCGGCGTCTCCGCCTTGTCGTGGGGCCGGAACCTTGGCCTGACGGCTAAATTTGCGGTATCAGTGGAACTTTGACCACGATTTGGGGTATTACTACAGACGAATTTTGGAACGGCCTGCGGGCCGTTTCTGTTTTTGACGACGACATAGCCGATGCGTAATGCAGCGAAGGCCGGGTCGGCTTCGGCGGCCTTTTGGCGATCAAATCGGCAAAAGTGTGAGTTTTAGCGCGCCGCCGCCGCCTTGCTTTCCTCGACTCGCTCCGCTTGCGCCGCTATAATGTCGCGTCTTATTTTTCCGGAATGGTTTCGGGACGCTTCTGTCATCAGGAAACTCGGTTCTGTAATGTAGCCGTCCTGGTTCTTGGAACGGAGTTGACCGAGCACTGTGATTTTTTTGAGGTAACAAGATGCAAGTTTCAGTAGAAACCACTCAAGGCCTTGGGCGCCGTCTCTCTATTACTGTACCCGCTGATACTATCAAGCAGGCTATTAAAAAAGAGCTGATCAACGCGGCAAAAAGCGTTCGTATCGATGGCTTCCGTAAAGGCCATGTACCGATGAACATCGTTGAGCAACGTTATGGCGCTTCCGTTCGTCAAGACGTGCTGGGCGAAGCGATGCAACGCAGCTTTGTTGATGCGATCATCAAAGAAAAGATCAATCCGGCCGGCGCACCAAACTACGTGCCGGGCGAGTACAAAGAAGGTGAAGATTTCACTTTCGCGGTTGAATTCGAAGTGTATCCGGAAGTTGAGCTGAAAGGCCTGGACAGCATCGAAGTTGAGAAGCCGGTTGTTGAAGTTAACGACGCCGACGTTGACACCATGCTGGACACCCTGCGCAAGCAGCAGGCGACCTGGAAAGACAGCGATCGCGCAGCGCAAGCTGAAGACCGCGTAACCGTAGATTTCTCCGGTTCTATCGATGGCGAAGAGTTTGAAGGCGGCAAAGCCTCTGACTTCGTACTGGCTATGGGCCAGGGCCGCATGATCCCAGGCTTCGAAGAAGGTCTGGTCGGTCATAAAGCCGGTGAAGAATTCACTATCGACGTTAACTTCCCAGAAGATTACCACGCTGAAAACCTGAAGGGCAAAGCGGCTAAATTCGCTATCGTTCTGAAGAAAGTGGAAGAGCGTGAGCTGCCAGAGCTGACTGAAGAATTCATCAAACGTTTCGGCGTGGCTGATGGTTCTATCGAAGGCCTGCGTGCTGAAGTGCGTAAAAACATGGAGCGCGAGCTGAAAGGCGCAGTGCGTAACCGCATCAAGACTCAGGCAATCGACGGTCTGGTCAGCGCTAACGAAATCGACGTTCCTGCTGCGCTGATCGACGGCGAAGTTGACGTTCTGCGCCGTCAGGCTGCACAGCGTTTCGGCGGCAACGAGAAGCAAGCGCTGGAACTGCCACGCGAACTGTTCGAAGAGCAGGCTAAGCGTCGCGTAGTTGTTGGCCTGCTGCTGGGCGAAGTGATCAGCACCAACGATCTGAAAGCTGACGAAGATCGCGTTAAGACGCTGATCGAAGAAATGGCTTCCGCTTACGAAGATCCAAGTGAAGTTGTTGAGTTCTACAGCAAAAACAAAGAGCTGATGAACAACATGCGCAACGTTGCTCTGGAAGAACAAGCGGTTGAAGCCCTGCTGGCAAAAGCGAAAGTGACTGAAAAAGCCACTACCTTCAGCGAGCTGATGAACCAGACTCAACAGGCGTAATGTCTGTACGCCAGGGCGCAATCTAACGCGCCTTCGGGGCTGGCTTGCCGGCCCCGGCGTTAAAAAAGCCCGTAACCTTCGGTTGCGGGCTTTTCTTTTTGCCACGTAGCTGATTAATCTCAGGTTAAGCGTGACAATATGCACTATATTTACCCTGTTGCTCTTGGGACAGTCTGGCATGATGGTCATCGTCGACAATGCTGGCCGCGTTAAAATACGCAGTTGGGCTTGAAATTCTGTCAGCGGCCCCAATCTGTAAAATGTATATATACCCTGTAGCTTTCAAGTCGCAGTCAGGCGCCCAGCTCGCTCATCCTCAGGCGCTTACTCGAGTAAGTCACTGGGGTGAGCGACAAATCTGTCGGGAACAGATTTGAACGCTGCGACTTGAAAGATGATGGGTATGGGCTGTTTGCCAGAGTGCGCGGTATGAGAAAAACCGTCGGGTACGTGTGGCGCGGGTCGAATGCTTGAGCATAGTCATCATGACCGTTCTCAAGTAGAATCGGTGTAATAGGGTGTAACCCTGGCCGCCAAGGCAATTTCTATTAGGAGACGGTAATGTCATACAGTGGCGAACGAGATCAATTTGCACCTAACATGGCCCTGGTGCCGATGGTGGTAGAGCAGACTTCACGCGGGGAGCGTTCTTACGACATCTATTCCCGCCTGCTGAAAGAGCGCATTATTTTCCTGACCGGCCAGGTCGAAGATCACATGGCCAACCTGATTGTGGCGCAGATGCTGTTCCTCGAAGCGGAAAGCCCGGAAAAAGACATTTACCTGTACATTAACTCCCCGGGTGGCGTGATCACCGCCGGCATGTCAATCTATGACACCATGAAGTTCATCAAGCCGGACGTCAGCACTATTTGTATGGGCCAGGCGTGCTCGATGGGCTCTTTCCTGCTGACCGCGGGTGCCAAGGGCAAACGCTTCTGCTTGCCGAACTCACGCGTGATGATCCACCAGCCGCTGGGCGGTTATCAGGGCCAGGCGACGGATATCGAAATCCATGCGCGTGAAATCCTGAAGGTGAAGGCGCGCATGAACGAGCTGATGGCAGAGCATACCGGCCAGTCACTGGAGCAGATCGAACGCGATACCGAGCGCGATCGCTTTATGACCGCGGAAGAAGCGGTAGAATACGGTCTGGTTGACGGCATTCTGACGCACCGCAAGTAAGTACCACGCGGCTGGCGAGGTATATGTGCGAGCCGATAGGCTATAGTAATCAGAGCGGGCGCAGCTCGCTCTGGTGAGCATAATCGGCGTTCCCGGTATGCGTTTTGGGCGCACTGCCGCCGTGATATTCCTGCGGGACAAAGACTAAAGAAGAGGTTTACTGATGACAGATAAGCGCAAAGACGGTTCAGGAAAGCTGCTGTACTGCTCTTTCTGCGGCAAAAGCCAGCATGAAGTGCGTAAGCTGATTGCCGGTCCGTCAGTGTATATCTGCGATGAATGTGTTGACCTGTGTAACGACATTATTCGCGAAGAGATTAAAGAAGTTGCCCCGCATCGTGAGCGCAGTGCGCTGCCGACGCCGCACGAAATTCGCCACCACCTGGATGACTATGTCATTGGCCAGGAGCAGGCGAAAAAAGTGCTGGCGGTAGCTGTGTATAACCACTACAAACGCCTGCGTAACGGCGATACCAGCAACGGTATCGAGTTGGGCAAAAGCAACATTCTGCTGATTGGCCCGACCGGTAGCGGTAAAACCCTGCTGGCAGAAACGCTGGCGCGCTTCCTGGACGTGCCTTTCACCATGGCCGACGCCACCACGCTGACCGAAGCCGGTTATGTGGGTGAGGACGTGGAGAACATCATCCAGAAGCTGCTGCAGAAGTGCGACTACGACGTGCAGAAAGCACAACGCGGCATCGTCTACATCGATGAAATCGACAAGATTTCCCGTAAGTCAGACAATCCGTCCATCACCCGTGACGTGTCGGGTGAAGGCGTGCAGCAGGCCCTGTTGAAGCTGATCGAAGGCACCATTGCCGCGGTTCCGCCGCAGGGTGGCCGTAAGCACCCTCAGCAGGAATTCCTGCAGGTTGATACCTCGAAAATCCTGTTTATCTGCGGCGGCGCATTTGCCGGCCTGGATAAGGTGATTGGTCAGCGCGTCAATACCGGTTCCGGTATCGGCTTCGGCGCGACCGTGAAGGGTGAAGCTGAGAAAGCGACCGAAGGCGAACTGCTGCTGCAGGCTGAGCCGGAAGATCTGATCAAGTTTGGCCTGATTCCTGAGTTCATCGGTCGTCTGCCGGTCGTGGCAACCCTGAGCGAACTGAGCGAAGAAGCGCTGATCCAGATCCTGAAAGAGCCGAAAAATGCCTTAACCAAACAGTATCAGGCATTGTTCAATCTGGAAGGCGTGGAGCTGGAATTCCGTGAAGAAGCGCTGAACGCCATCGCCAAGAAGGCCATGACGCGTAAAACCGGTGCACGTGGTCTGCGCTCCATTGTAGAAGGCGCCTTGCTGGACACCATGTATGACCTGCCGTCCATGGACAGCGTCGACAAAGTGGTGATCGATGAATCGGTTATCGCCGGCCAGTCCAAACCTTTGCTGATTTACGGCAAACCGGAAGCACAGGCTTCAGGCGAATAATTCGCCAGTCAAACCAGAAAGTTAATGTCAAAATGGGGGATTTTATCCCCCATTTCTTTTTCCTGCATTCTTGCCGTTGAATGTAAGAGATTCATCCCCATATACTCATTAACCAGATTTTATGAAACGTTTGATGCTTGCGTCTCATGAGATTCCCCTCAACCTGGCGGAAGTTAAACTTAAGAGAGAGCTCTATGAACCCTGAGCGTTCCGAACGCATTGAAATCCCCGTCTTGCCGTTGCGCGACGTGGTGGTTTATCCGCACATGGTGATCCCGTTATTTGTTGGCCGGGAAAAATCGATTCGGTGCCTCGAAGCAGCAATGGATCATGATAAAAAGATCATGCTGGTGGCACAGAAAGAGGCCTCAACGGATGAACCTGGCATTAATGACTTGTTCTCTGTCGGCACCGTAGCGTCGATTTTACAGATGCTAAAACTGCCAGACGGCACGGTAAAAGTGCTGGTAGAAGGCCTGCAGCGGGCACGTATTACTACGCTTTCCGACAGCGGCGAGCACTTTGCCGCCCAGGCAGAATATCTTGAGTCACCGGCGATTGACGAACGTGAACAAGAAGTCCTGGTGCGCACCGCAATCAATCAGTTTGAAGGCTACATCAAACTGAACAAAAAAATTCCACCGGAGGTGCTGACGTCATTGAACAGCATCGACGATGCTGCACGCCTGGCGGATACCATCGCCGCGCACATGCCGCTGAAACTCAGCGACAAGCAGTCGGTACTGGAGATGTTCGATATCACCGAACGTCTGGAATACCTGATGGCGATGATGGAATCGGAAATTGACCTGCTTCAGGTTGAAAAACGTATCCGTAACCGCGTCAAAAAGCAGATGGAAAAAAGTCAGCGCGAGTACTATCTGAATGAGCAGATGAAGGCGATTCAGAAAGAACTGGGCGAGATGGACGACGCGCCGGACGAGCATGAAGCGCTGAAGCGCAAGATTGAAGCGGCGAAAATGCCGAAAGACGCGCGTGAAAAAACCGAAGCGGAACTGCAAAAGCTGAAAATGATGTCACCCATGTCTGCGGAAGCGACCGTGGTTCGTGGTTACATCGACTGGATGCTGCAGGTGCCGTGGAATGCGCGCAGCAAGGTTAAAAAAGACCTGGTTAAAGCGCAAGAAGTGCTCGATATCGATCACTATGGCCTGGAGCGAGTCAAGGACCGTATTCTTGAGTATCTCGCAGTACAGAGCCGCGTAAGCAAAATCAAAGGGCCTATCCTGTGTCTGGTGGGGCCTCCTGGCGTAGGTAAAACCTCGTTGGGGCAGTCGATCGCCAAAGCGACCGGTCGCCAGTACGTGCGTATGGCGCTGGGCGGCGTGCGTGACGAAGCGGAAATTCGCGGTCACCGTCGTACCTACATCGGCTCGATGCCGGGTAAACTGATCCAGAAAATGGCCAAGGTCGGGGTGAAAAACCCGCTGTTCCTGCTGGACGAAATCGACAAGATGTCTTCCGACATGCGTGGCGATCCGGCTTCTGCATTGCTTGAAGTGCTGGATCCGGAACAGAACGTGGCGTTTAACGATCACTACCTGGAAGTGGATTACGATCTGTCCGACGTGATGTTCGTTGCTACCTCGAACTCGATGAACATACCTGCGCCGTTGCTGGACCGTATGGAAGTGATTCGCCTGTCCGGCTACACCGAGGACGAGAAGCTCAATATCGCCAAGCAGCACCTGCTGCCGAAGCAGCTTGAGCGTAACGCCCTGAAAAAAGGTGAGCTGACGGTCGACGACAGCGCCATCATTGGCATTATCCGCTATTACACCCGCGAAGCCGGGGTGCGTAGCCTGGAGCGTGAAATCTCCAAGCTGTGCCGTAAAGCGGTGAAAACGCTGCTGATGGACAAGAAGATCAAGCATATCGAGATCAACGGCGAGAACCTGAAAGATTATCTGGGTGTCCAGCGTGTTGACTACGGCCGTGCCGATACCGAAAACCGTGTGGGCCAGGTCACCGGCCTGGCGTGGACGGAAGTGGGCGGCGATCTGCTGACCATCGAAACCGCGTGCGTGCCGGGCAAAGGCAAGCTGACCTACACCGGTTCTCTCGGTGAAGTGATGCAGGAATCGATTCAGGCTGCGCTGACCGTGGTCCGTGCGCGTGCAGACAAACTGGGTATCAACGCCGATTTCTACGAGAAGCGCGATATTCACGTGCACGTGCCGGAAGGCGCGACGCCGAAAGACGGCCCGAGTGCCGGTATCGCCATGTGTACCGCGCTGGTGTCTTGCCTGACCGGCAACCCGGTTCGTGCCGATGTGGCAATGACCGGTGAGATCACCTTGCGTGGTCAGGTACTGCCGATTGGTGGCTTGAAAGAGAAACTGTTGGCTGCGCATCGCGGCGGCATTAAAACCGTGCTGATCCCGTATGAGAACAAGCGCGATTTGGAAGAAATTCCGGACAATGTTATCGCCGATCTGGAGATTCATCCGGTGCAGCGAATCGATGAGGTTTTGAACCTTGCGTTGCAGAATCCGGCCTTCGGCGCACTGCCGGTAGCGGCAAAATAGTGACGAATCGCAAAAACCATTGATAAAACTTATGCTGGCAAGTCATTTCGGACTTGCCAGTCTTTTTTTGTACCGCTAAGTTAGAAAGCTGTCGGCCCGCGTTTTGTCACGCTTTCGGTGGCTTGCCAAGGTTCGATGGGATTGATATAACAGCTGCGCTGTCGCAACCGTAGGGATTTTCCGGTGCGACGATTGAATTCTAGAGGGGATGATAGAGTGAATAAGTCACAACTGATCGACAAAATTGCCGCAGGTGCTGATATTTCCAAAGCGGCAGCTGGGCGTGCTTTAGATGCAGTGATTGCATCTGTTACCGAATCCTTGAAGGAAGGGGATGACGTGGCGCTGGTTGGTTTCGGTTCTTTCACCGTGCGTGAGCGTTCTGCCCGTACTGGCCGTAACCCACAGACCGGTAAAGAGATCAAAATCGCGGCAGCCAAAGTTCCGGCCTTCCGTGCAGGGAAAGCGCTGAAAGACGCAGTAAACTGATTGTTTGCGTCTAACCGTTTAGCGTTGCAGGGTTTAGCAATAAACAATCACCTGACGCAACGGTGCTGGTAAGGTAAGATATAAGGCGCATCAGATTGATGCGCTTTTTTTATTTTTGTCGCAGGGAACGCGCCTGCACAAGGGTGTTTTTAATCCACATCACAGCGGAGTGTTGTCACACTATGATGGACAATTTACGCGCGGCAGCTAATCACGTCGTGCTCAAAATCATCCTGGGCTTGATCATTTTGTCATTTCTTTTGACAGGGGTGGTCAGCTATCAGGGGAGTGCCGGTGATTATGCAGCGAAGGTCAATGGCCAGGTGATCGAGCGTGCTCAGCTGGAACAGGCTTTCCAAAGCGAACGCAGCCGCATGCAGCAACAGTTGGGTGACCAGTTCTCCGTACTGGCGGGCAACGAAGGCTATATGCAGCAGATGCGCCATCAGGCACTGTCACAGCTGATCGACAACATGCTGCTGGACCAATATGCCAAGAAATTAGGCCTGAGCGTCAGTGACGATCAGGTGAAAGAAGCCATCCGTAAAGCGCCTTACTTCCAGACAAACGGCCAGTTCGATAACGCTAAATATCTCGATCTGATTAGCCGCATGGGTTACACCGCCGATAACTTTGCGCAGTCAATGCGTCAGCAGTTGGTTAATCAGCAGGTGATCCAGGCCTTCGGCGAGTCAGGTTTCATCCTGCCAACCGAAGCGCAAGGGATGACGTCACTGGTGCTGCAGCAGCGCGATGTGCGCCTGGCGACGCTGGATCTGAAAGCGTTGCAGGCCAAGCAAACCGTGACCGACGACGAGTTGAAAGACTATTACAGCCAGAACAAGAACAGCTTCATTGCGCCGGAGCAGGTCAAAGTAAGCTACATCCCGATGGACGCCGCCTCTATGCAGGACAAGGTGACGGTAGCAGATGCGGATATCAGCGCCTATTACGACCAGCACAAAAGCAGCTATAGCCAGCCTGAGCGTAAAAACTACAGCGTGATCCAGCTGAAAACCGAGGCGGAAGCCAATGCGGTGCTGGACGAGCTGAAAAAAGGCGGCGATTTCGCCACCCTGGCGAAAGAAAAATCCACCGACATCATCTCACGCCGTACCGGTGGCGAGCTGGGCTGGCTGGAGCCGGACACCACGGCAGACGAGCTGAAACAGGCAAACCTGACCGAAAAAGGCCAGCTTTCCGGTGCAGTGAAGTCCTCTGTGGGCTATCTGGTCGTACGTCTGAACGACATCGAGCCGGAAAAAGTGAAGCCGCTTAGCGAAGTGCGTGATGCCATCGCCAAGCAGGTTAAGCAGGAGAAGGCGGTAGACGCCTATTACGCGCTGCAGCAAAAGGTGAGTGAAGCGGCGACCAGCGATAACGAATCTCTGGCCTCAGCCGAAGAAGCCGCCGGCGTGAAAGCGACTCAGACCGATTGGTTCACCCGCGACAACATTCCGGCTGCGCTGAACTTCAAACCTGTCATCCAGTCGATTTTCGACGGTTCACTGATTGGCGAAGGCGGCTCTCCGGGCAGCAACTCCGATGTAATCACCGTTGATGGCGACCGTGCCTTCGTGATCCGCGTTTCAGGCCACAAGCCAGAAGGCATTGAGCCGTTCGATCAGGTAAAAGATCGCGTGGCGGAATTGGTCAAGCGCAACAAAGCCGAACAGGAAGCGAAACTGCAGGGCGAAAAGCTGTTGGTTGAGCTGAAACAGGGCAAGGGCGACGAAGCGATGAAAGCGGCCGGCCTGAGCTTTGGCAGCGTGCAGAAGATGGCACGCGCGCCGGAAGACAGCCAACTGGTGCAGAGCGTGTTCGCGCTGCCCCACCCGCAGGAAGGCAAACCGGTATACGGCATGTCGCAAGACCGTCAGGACAACGTAGTGCTGATTGCACTTGATGCCGTGACGCCAGGCAGCCTGTCGGCGGAAGAAATGAAAACCTTCGTCAGCAAAATGGAAGAAGGCGCTACCGGCGTCTCCTTTGACTCGCTGCTGGCCAGCTTGCGTAAAGAAGCCAAAATCACCATGGGTGCCGCTGAGCAGCAACAGCCTCAGTAACGCGCCGCAGTTTTCTGCAACGCAATGCAATTCCAAAAGGCCGCTTTCGCGGCCTTTTCCATATCTGTTATCCGCCAATTGCTGAAGTTCACCCGCTGCGGCAAGGTGAGCTTGCTGTTAAACACAAGGAGGATACAGCATGCAACTTGCAGAAATGAAAGCGGTTAATGGATATGGTTTCAGCCTCAAAGTTTTGCTGGCCGCGGCCCTGATAGGTTTGGCCGGGCCATCGATGGCCGCTGAGGAAAAGAGCGCGACCGATCAGCCGGTGTTATCAGCACCGGCGGTGAAAGCAGGGCAAGGCACTGAAGCCGCAGTCGGCATCGACGATGAGGCATCGGTCAGTATCAATCAGGCCGATGCCGAGCAGTTGGCCAGCGTACTGAAGGGGGTGGGTTTGAAGAAAGCGGAAAGCATCGTGCGCTACCGTGAGCAGAATGGTCCTTTTACGCAGATTGAGCAGCTTCAGGAAGTGCCGGGTATTGGGCCCGCCCTGTTTGAACGGAACCGTGCGCGGCTCAAAATGTGATATCTATCACGGCTGCATGGCAAAGTACCGATGCAGCCCTTTTTCCTCTGCTACATTTTACAGGTCTTACCAGTTTGGCGACTTGACCAAACGAGTGAAGGAGCCATCAGTGGCTCCTTCTTTCTGTAATCACCAGGCAGGAGTGGCCGTTCCCTATGCATCAGACCTTTATCAAAGTCCGTGGTTATCATCTCGATGTTTACCAACATGTTAACAATGCACGCTATCTCGAATTTCTCGAGGAGGCGCGCTGGGATTGGCTGGAGAACCAGGAGGGCTTCCGTTGGATGACGGAAAACAACATCGCCTTTATCGTGGTTAATATCAATATCAATTACCGTACGCCGGCGGTGCTGGGGGACAAGTTGCGTATCGACAGTCAGATGGTGCAGCTTAACGGTAAAAGCGGCGTGCTGAGCCAAAAGGTGACGCAGGATGCCACGGGCGCGCCGGTCGCGGATGCGATGCTGACCTTTGTCTGCGTCGATTTGAAAACTCAGCGGGCGTTGCCGATTGAAGGGCAACTGCGCGAACACCTTCAGGTGCTCACGCTGTCGGAAGAAGGCTAAAGCAACGAGCGGCAATGTTTGCCGCCGTTATTCACTCAGACCAGGCCGGTCTTCTGTTTCAGGCTCGCCATCACTTCCGCCTTGTTGATTTGGTATTGCTTCAGGCCGTTGGCGCGCAGGTGACAGGCGGCACATTCACCGCAGCCGTCGCCTTTAATGCCGCTGTAGCAGGTCAGGGTTTCCTGCCGAACCAGATCCAACTGATGGTAGTAATCTGCCAGTGCCCAGGTCTCAGCCTTGTTCAGCCACATCAGTGGCGTTTCAAAACGGATATCGCGTGCGATGCCCAGCACTATTGCCTGGTTCAGCGCTTTGACAAATTCGTCGCGGCAGTCGGGATAACCGGAAAAATCGGTTTCGCAAACGCCGGTGATCACCGCCTCGGCTTCGACCTGGTAGGCATAAATCGCCGCCAGCGTCAGGAACAGAATATTACGGCCCGGCACGAAAGTGCTCGGCAACCCGTTGGCTTCGGTGCTGCCGTAAGCCGGAACCGGGATATTGTCACGGGTCAGGCTGCTGATCGCCAGTTCATTGAGCAGGCCAACGTCCAGCAGCTTATGTGCCTTGGCCCCAAGGGCCACCGACAGCGCTTGAGCCACCTCAATCTCGGCGCGATGGCGCTGACCGTAATCGAAGGTGACGCAGTGAACTTCGTCGTACTGTTGCAATGCCTGAATCAAGCAGGTCGTGGAATCTTGTCCACCGCTGAAAACGACAACCGCGCGTTTCATAAAATTACCTCAATTTAGTGCTGAGACCCTACCCGATGAACACTCGGGCGGTAGGATAAAAATGCGTTGCGGCAGCAATGGTAGCAGAAATAGCGGGTTACCGCTGGGCCGGGCCCATTAAGTCTGGGGAAAGCGGCTCTGTCGAGTCCAGCGGCGGCGGCAGCCAGGCCTGGCAGAAATCGAACCAGCCATGGGCGGTCAGGGTAACCCCATGAATGCGCGGCGGTGCGCTGATCTGATACTGATAGTGAAACAAGGGCGTGATGATCGCCGCCCTCATCAGCTGCTGATAATACTCTTTCAACTGCTCATAACGCGGTTGCTGTGCAGGCAACTGTTGGATCTGCTGCAGCGTTTGCTGCTGATGTCGCCAGCGATCGTCGGGCAGAATGCCGCGCCACAGCGTATCTTGCCGCAGCCAGCTTTCCAGCGTCGCTTCCGGTGACTCACCGATCAGGTTATCGGCCAGCAGCAGGTCGGCCTGTTCGATTTGTTCGGCGCTTTGCCAGCGTTTACCCGCGTAATAACGCAGTTCCAGCTCGCAGCCGTGGCGTGCTAATAGCTGCTGCAGAGCCACAGTGACCGTTTCCAGTTCTACCGGTGGCCGATACAGCAGCGTCAATTTGGCGGGAAGGGCTATCTCATCATCGACCTGATGCCGAGGGATGGCCCAGCCTGGCAGCATTTCGTGGCTGGGGGTGATGACGCTGTTTGGTACCGGCAGATTGGCCAACAGGCCAGATTGCTGGATCAACATCAGCAGTTTTTGGCCCTGGGCTTCGTTGAGCACGCCGTGTTTCAAATTGACCGCCAGATAGCACCAGCCCAGGCTCATGCTGCGTTGCACCGGCCGTGCCAGCGCCATCTCTTCCTGCTGGCCGATGGTTATGCGCACCGGGTGCTGGCAACTGGTGTAAGCCGCGTCGACCTGTAGCTCCGGGGTGATCCAATACTCGATGCTCTCAAGATAAGGATGCTGCAAATGGTAAAACGGATGCTGTTCCAGCCGTACCAAATGCGCCTCGTTTAGCGTCAGTTTGAAAGGGCCAGCGCCAATGCCTGCGGCCTCCGGGTGGGTTAGCAGGCAAGGCAATTCCGCAAGACGATGCGCCAACCAGTAGTCGGGATGCTGTAAATCAAACTGCAGACACAGCGCATGCGGCAGGCTGATGGCCTTAACGTTGGCCAGGCTGGGGCGACTGCGAGAGTGTCGTTGCAGCTTTTCCAGCGTTTGCAACAACTGCTGGCCGGTCAGCATTTCACCGTTGTGCCAGCGCAATTGACTGCGCAGGAAGAACTGCCAGCGCAGGCCGTCATGGCTGATTTGCCAGTGATGGGCCAGATCGGATTGCGGTTCAGGATTGCCGGTAATGAATCGCGTCAGGCCGGCATGCAGGGTGGCAACCAAATGTTGTTCGGCGCGGCCGGTCAGGGTCAGTGGATCCAGAGATTCCAGCGTGCGGTAATAGGGGATACGCAGCGTTGGGCTGCCTGCTTGCCACTGGCCGCCGAGATGCGGGCTGAGCAACTCCTGCAAATGCTGCGGCGCCAACTGCGCCATTTCCAACGCGCCCTGGTGGTCGCCGTCATGCAGCAAGCGCTGCAAGTGGGCGGCGCGCAGCTCGTCCGGGGTTTTCAAACACTGCAGGCGAGCCCGCTTGCCGCGACCGGGCTGTGACTGCCAGCTTAGCCAGCCCTGATCCTGCAACTGTTGTACCAGCGTGCGAGCATGGCGTTCGCTGCAATAGAACAGGGCTGCGAGTTCGCCGATGGTGATGGCCACCGGCGCAGCGCCGAGCTGTTGATACAGGCGTTGATACTGGCTGAGACGATGGGTCAGGCGCATGATCGAAATCCGGAACAGTTTTCCAGAATTGTTCACTATTACTTCCGCAAATACCATCTCATACTGCAGGGACTGTAATCGCGTTCACACTCATGAGGTCTTTATGTATCGCCTGGCGGCTTTTGATATGGATGGCACATTGTTGACACCGGATCACCGGGTCGGGCCGGAAACTCTGGCGGTGCTAAAGCAACTGGTTGAACGGGAGATGGTTGTCACCTTCGCTACCGGGCGTCACTACCTGGACGCGCAGCCGATCATGGCGCAACTGGGTCTGCAAGGCTATCTGATTACCGGCAACGGTACGCGGGTTTACGATCATCAGGGGCAACAACTTCACGCCACCGATTTGCCTGCTGACATAGCCGAAGAGGTGCTGCACACCCATTGGCATACGGTTGCCAGCATGCACGTCTTCCGTGACGAAGGCTGGATGACCGAGTTTGCGGTACCGGAAGAAATGTTGCGGGCTCATCATCTGAGCGGCTTCCGTTATCAGCTTACCGAAGTGCGTCGTTTACCGGCCTTCGGCAACAGCAAGGTGTGCTTCGTTGGACCACATGTGGAACTGCTTAAGCTACAGATTCAGCTACGAGAACAGTTTGGAGCACGCGTTGATCTCTGTTTCTCTGCCTATGAGTGCCTGGAGGTCTTGCCGTTGGGGTGTAACAAAGGCACCGCGCTGGATACGTTGAGCCGCCATCTGGGGCTGAAGATGGCGGACTGCATGGCGTTTGGCGATGCCATGAACGACAGGGAAATGCTGGCGACGGTAGGGCACGGCGTGGTGATGGGCAATGCCCTGCCGCAGCTGAAGTCTTCACTGCCACAACTACAGGTTATCGGCCATTGCGAACAGCAGGCGGTGGCTCACTATTTGCAACATTGGCTGCGTTCACCTTACCTCACCTATTCCCCGAATTATGAGGCTTTATTGGCAGCCGGCCGGGTATGACTTACCCGGCTTTTTTTCGCCTGCCGGGGGCGATTACAAGTCTGCCAGTTGCGCCAGATACGGGGTCAGATCGCCGATATTGTTTCTCACCCATTCAGGGTTGTAGTAGGTATCCAGATAGCGCTCACCGCTGTCGCATAGCAGGGTGACGATAGAACCCTGTTCGCCATTTTCCCGCATCTGTTTTGCCAATTGCAGCGCGCCCCATACATTAGTGCCGGTGGAGGCGCCTACTTTACGGCCCAGTACCGTTTCCAGCCAATGAATGGTAGCAACGCTGGCCGCGTCCGGAACGCGCAGCATGCTGTCGACCACCGACGGGATAAACGAGGGTTCGGCGCGCGGGCGGCCAATACCTTCGATCCTGCTGCCGCAACTGCCGATCAGGGTGCGATCGCGCTGGTGGAAACAATCATAGAATACCGAGTTTTCCGGATCGACGACCGTCAAGCGGGTGTCGTGCCCCTGATAGCGAATATAGCGTCCCAGCGTTGCAGATGTACCGCCGGTGCCCGCGCTCATCACGATATGTTTAGGGACAGGGAAGGGTTCACGCGCCATCTGGCGGAAGATGCTGTCGGCGATGTTGTTATTGCCGCGCCAGTCGGTGGCGCGTTCGGCGTAGGTGAACTGATCCATATAGTGGCCGTTCAGTTCTTGCGCCAACTGCTCGGAGACCGCGTAAATCTGTGCCGCGTGATCGACGAAATGGCAGCGGCCGCCGTAAAACGCAATTTGCTCAACCTTGCGGCGTGCCGTGCAGGAAGGCATCACGGCAATAAACGGCAGGCCAATCAGCCGGGCGAAGTAAGCTTCGGACACGGCAGTACTACCTGAAGAGGCTTCGATAATCGTGGTGTTTTCGGTGATCCAGCCGTTGCACAGGCCGTACAGGAACAGCGAGCGCGCCAGCCGATGCTTCAGGCTGCCGGTCGGGTGAGTGCTTTCATCTTTCAGGTACAGGCAGATACCGGGAAATTCGGGCAGGTTCAGGCGGATCAGGTGCGTGTCGGCGGAGCGTTGGAAATCCGCTTCTATTTCACCGATAGCATATTTTACCCAAGAGTTTGTCATCGTCTGGCCTCAGAATAGGGGGCTTATTTGCTGCATAATATAGCCTGCCGCCGGGAAAAAAGGATTGCCATTTTTCCTGTTTAATCGCTTAATGAGAGAAAATTTTTCTCCTGGTTGACGATATGTTAGATAAAACAGACCGTAAGTTACTGTGCATGCTGCAACAGGACTGCACCCAGCCGCTGCAGGCGCTGGCCGATGCGGTCAATCTGACGTCGACGCCTTGCTGGAAAAGGCTGAAACGGCTGGAAGAGGAAGGCTATATCCGTGGGCGGGTCGCGCTGCTGGATAATGAAAAACTCGGGTTGGGCCTGACGGCATTTGTGCTGATCAAAACCCAGCAGCACAGCAGCGAGTGGTATCAGACGTTCGTGCAACTGACCCAGCAGATGCCGGAGGTGCTGGCATTTTACCGCATGGCGGGGGAGTACGATTACCTGATGCAGGTGGAAGTAGCTGATATGAAGAGCTACGACAGCTTTTACAAGCGTCTGGTGAACGGGGTACCTGGGCTGATCGACGTCACTTCCAGCTTCGCGATGGAAAAAATCAAATACACCACCGCCCTGCCGGTTCCTGAGTGAAAAGTTCACCAAATTGGCAAAGTAACGGTGGTATCCTACTCTGCTGAGGCAGATCGAGAGAAAAAACTATTACATCTACATCCTGGAATAAAACTGCGTGAGACTATTTACCCAAATCGGCTGGTACTTCCGCCGCGAGTGGCGCCGCTACCTGGGGGCAGTGGTGCTGTTGATCATCATTGCCATTCTGCAGCTGTTGCCACCCAAGCTGGTGGGGATCATTGTCGACGGTATTACCGAAAAACAGATGTCCAGCGGCGTGCTGATGGCATGGCTGGGGCTGATGCTCGGCACCGCCGTGGTGGTCTACCTGCTGCGCTACGTATGGCGAGTGTTGCTGTTTGGCGCGTCTTATCAGCTTGCCGTCGAACTGCGTGAAAATTTCTATCGCCAGCTTAGCCGCCAGAACCCGGCTTTCTATCTGCGCCACCGTACCGGCGATCTGATGGCACGCGCCACCAATGATGTCGATCGGGTCGTTTTCGCTGCCGGTGAAGGGGTGTTGACGCTGGTCGATTCGCTGGTAATGGGCTTGGCGGTGCTGGTGGTGATGAGCACCCAAATTAGCTGGCAGTTGACCCTGCTATCGTTGATCCCTATGCCCATCATGGCGATCGTTATCAAGTATTACGGCGATCAGTTGCATCAGCGCTTTAAATCGGCGCAGGCGGCGTTCTCCAGCCTGAACGATCAGGCGCAGGAAAGCATGACCAGCATCCGCATGATCAAGGCGTTTGGTCTGGAGGATCACCAATCCAATCAATTTGCCGAAGTGGCCGCCCAAACCGGCGCCAAAAATATGCACGTAGCGCGGGTAGATGCGCGTTTTGACCCGACGATTTACATCGCTATCGGTACCGCCAATCTGTTGGCTATTGGCGGTGGCAGCTGGATGGTGGTCAATGGCTCCCTGACGCTTGGGCAACTGACCAGCTTCGTGATGTACCTCGGCCTGATGATTTGGCCGATGCTGGCGCTGGCCTGGATGTTCAACATTGTTGAACGCGGCAGTGCGGCATACGGCCGCATTCGCAGCCTGCTGGAGGAAGCGCCGGCAGTGACCGACGGTGAGCATCCATTGCCGGCGGGGCGTGGCAGCCTGGCCGTCGATATCCGATCCTTCCACTATCCTGGCAATCATCACCCGGCGTTGCACGATGTCACGTTGAAGCTGGAGCCGGGTCAGATGCTTGGCCTGTGTGGCCCGACCGGTGCCGGTAAGTCAACGTTACTGTCGTTGATCCAGCGCCAGTTTGATGTGGATGATGGTCAGATTAGCTATCAGGGATTGCCGCTGACCCAGGTGAAGCTCGACGACTGGCGTTCGCGATTGTCTGTGGTGAGTCAGACGCCATTCTTGTTCTCGGACAGCGTGGCCAACAATATTGCGCTGGGGAATCCGGGCGCGACGCAGGAACAGATTGAGCGTGCGGCCCAGTTGGCCAGCGTGCATGAAGACATTATGCGCCTGCCGCAAGGCTATGAAACTGAAGTGGGCGAGCGTGGCGTGATGCTGTCCGGCGGCCAGAAACAGCGTATTTCTATTGCCCGTGCATTGTTGCTGGATGCAGAAATCTTGATCCTCGACGATGCGTTGTCGGCGGTAGATGGTCGAACCGAACACCAAATCCTGCACAATTTGCGCAGTTGGGGACAAAACCGGACGGTGATTATCAGCGCACACCGGCTTTCGGCACTGACCGAAGCCAGCGAAATTCTGGTGATACAACACGGCGGCGTGGCTCAGCGTGGCGAACATGCGTCTCTGGCGGCCCAACCGGGCTGGTACCGCGATATGTACCGCTATCAGCAACTGGAAGCGGCGCTGGATGAGGCACCGGAAAGCGGCGAGGAGATACTGGCCAATGAATAAGATGCAAAAGCTGTGGCCGACGCTGAAACGGTTGCTGGCTTATGGATCGCCATACCGCAAACCTCTGGGGCTGGCGGTGTTGATGTTGTGGGTTGCGGCGGCAGCGGAAGTCGCCGGGCCGATCCTGATCAGTTATTTTATCGATAACTATGTGGCTAAGGGCCAGTTGCCGCTGATGATCGTCTGCGGGCTGGCGGCGGCCTATATTCTGCTGGAGCTGTTGGCGGCGGCGCTGCACTATTTTCAAGCGTTGTTGTTCAATCAGGCCGCGGTCGGGGTGGTTCAACGCCTGCGTACCGACGTGATGGACGCCGCGTTGCGTCAGCCGCTCAGCGCTTTTGATACGCAGCCGGTGGGGCAGTTGATCTCGCGAGTGACCAATGACACCGAGGTGATTAAAGATCTGTACGTCATGGTAGTGTCCACCGTATTGAAAAGCGCTGCGCTGATTGGCGCCATGCTGGTGGCGATGTTCAGCCTGGACTGGCGTATGGCGCTGGTGGCGATCTGCATCTTCCCGGCGGTGTTTGTGGTGATGGGCATTTACCAATACTACAGCATCCCGATTGTGCGCCGGGTGCGCAGCTATCTGGCAGACATCAACGACGGCTTTAACGAAGTGATCAACGGCATGGGCGTGATCCAGCAGTTCCGCCAACAGATCCGCTTTGGTGAACGCATGAGCGCCGCCAGCCGTTCGCACTACACCGCGCGTATGCAGACTCTGCGGCTGGATGGTTTCCTGTTGCGTCCGCTGCTCAGCCTGTTTTCGGCGCTGGTGCTGTGTGGCCTGCTGATGTTGTTTGGTTTCAGCGGTGAGGGAAGCATTGGCGTGGGCGTGCTCTATGCCTTTATCAACTACCTCGGGCGTCTGAATGAGCCGTTGATTGAGCTGACGTCGCAGCAGTCGATTCTGCAGCAGGCGGTGGTAGCCGGTGAGCGTATTTTCGAACTGATGGATCGCCGTCAACAGAGCTATGGAACGGACGATCGCCCGCTCGAGAGTGGCCGCATTGATATTGAAGACCTGAGCTTTGCCTACCGGGATGACAAAAAGGTGCTGCAGCATATTTCGCTGTCGGTGCCGTCGCGGGGTTTTGTGGCGTTGGTGGGGCATACCGGCAGCGGCAAGAGCACGCTGGCCAACCTGCTGATGGGGTATTACCCGGTCAATCAGGGCGAAGTCCGTCTCGATGGTCGTCCGCTGGCCAGTCTGTCGCACCGTACGTTGCGGCAGGGGGTGGCAATGGTGCAGCAGGATCCGGTGGTGATCGCCGAATCGGTGCTGGCCAACGTTACGCTGGGCCGTAACATCAGTGAAGAGATAGTGTGGCAGGCGCTGGAAACGGTGCAATTGGCTGAGCTGGTACGCAGCTTCCCGCAGGGGATTCACACCCGGCTGGGCGAGCAGGGTAACAACCTGTCGGTGGGCCAGAAACAGCTATTGGCGATGGCCAGGGTGTTGGTTCAGGCGCCGCAGATCCTGATCCTCGACGAAGCGACCGCCAACATCGATTCAGGCACTGAGCAAGCTATTCAGCGTGCACTGCGTTTGATTCGTGAACATACCACGCTGGTGGTGATCGCTCACCGATTGTCGACCATTGTCGATGCCGATTCCATTCTGGTTCTGCACCGGGGTCAGGCGGTCGAGCAAGGCAATCATCAGCAACTGTTGGCTCAGCAGGGGCGTTACTACCAGATGTACCAGCTGCAACTGGTAGGTGAAGAATTGGCCGCTGCCAATCGCGAAGAAACACAACCCGCATGATCTGGGGGCCGTTTTAACGGCCCCTTTCTTTTGTCGCCACGCACCACAAACAGGCACAAGCCCGTTTAAAATCCCTCTCGCTGCACTTTTTCGACGCGCTACGCACCAAATTAGTGCGCAATATTTAATCAGCCTATCAGTTGGTCGCGTGCTGTTAGTCGCTCGTCGCATGCCAGATCCCCATCCTGCCGGTTAATTTGCTGAATCCGCGTACAAAACCATTTGTGGCATAGCCTTTGCTTTATAAGTCTCGTACCGGGGTGAGTTTGGGCTTAATTCGTGGAGGGGCAATATGAAGCTGGTGACCGTGGTGATTAAACCATTCAAGCTGGAGGACGTGCGTGAAGCCCTATCCTCTGTAGGCATTCAGGGGCTGACCGTAAGCGAAGTAAAAGGCTTTGGTCGCCAGAAGGGGCACGCTGAGCTCTATCGCGGAGCCGAATACAGCGTCAACTTTTTACCTAAAGTAAAAATCGACATCGCTATCGCCGACGATCAGTTGGATGAAGTGGTTGATGTGATTAGTAAAGCGGCCTACACCGGTAAAATCGGTGACGGCAAAATTTTCGTTGCCGAATTGCAACGTGTCATTCGCATTCGCACCGGCGAAACAGACGAAGCAGCACTGTAATCACAGGCTCAGTAAAGTAATGGGGATGGATTGATAATGAAAAAACTTTTATCCATGTTGGGCCTGAGTACGGTAACCATGGTTCCTTCTTTGGCCCTGGCCGCTCCGGCGGTCGCAGACAAGGCCGACAACGCCTTCATGATGATTTGCACCGCTTTGGTGCTGTTCATGACCTTGCCGGGTGTCGCTCTGTTTTACGGTGGTTTGCTGCGCTCCAAAAACGTGCTCTCCATGCTGACCCAGGTCACCGTCACCTTCGCATTGGTGTGTGTTCTGTGGGTGCTTTATGGCTACAGTCTGGCGTTCAGCGAAGGTAATGCCTTCTTCGGTGGTTTCCAGACGGCGATGCTGAAAGGCATTGGCATTGACAGCGTCACCGGGACCTTTAGCCAGATGATCCACGTAGCGTTCCAGTGTTCATTCGCTTGTATCACCGTCGCGCTGGTGGTGGGGGGCTTTGCCGAGCGTATCCGCTTCTCGGCGGTAGTGATTTTCGCCGCTATCTGGTTCACCATTTCCTACCTGCCGATTGCCCACATGGTGTGGGGCGGTGGCTTCCTGGCAGCTGATGGCGCGTTGGACTTTGCCGGCGGCACTGTGGTGCATATCAATGCGGCAAGTGCCGGCCTGGTGGGCGCTTATCTGCTCGGCAAGCGTGCTGGTTTCGGTAAGGAAGCTTTCAAACCGCATAACCTGCCGATGGTATTTACCGGCGCTTCTATCCTGTATATCGGCTGGTTCGGCTTTAACGCCGGTTCTGCCAGCGCGGCTAACGGCATTGCGGCCCTGGCTTTCCTGAACACCGTAGTGGCAACCGCAGGCGCTATTCTTTCCTGGACTTTTGCCGAGTGGATTGTGCGCGGTAAACCTTCTCTGCTGGGGGCCTGTTCCGGCTGTATCGCCGGGCTGGTTGCCATCACGCCTGCTGCGGGTACCGTAGGGGTTGGCGGGGCGTTGATTATCGGTCTGGTCGGTGGCATTGCCGGTCTGTGGGGCGTGGTCACGCTGAAGAAATGGCTGAAAGTGGACGATACCTGCGATGTGTTCGGTGTACATGGCGTATGCGGCATCGTCGGATGCTTGCTGACCGGCGTGTTCACCTCCGCCTCGCTGGGCGGAACCGGGTACGCAGAAGGCGTTACCATGGGGCATCAGGTATGGATCCAACTGTTGAGCGTGGTGATCACGCTGGTATGGTCTGGAGTGGCCGCCTTCATTGCCTTCAAAGTGGCAGGTGCTATCGTCGGGCTGCGCGTACCGGAAGAGCAGGAGCGCGAAGGTCTGGACGTCAACAGCCATGGTGAGAGTGCCTACAACCAATAAGCCTTGAAGAAGGGCAGTGCGCTAAATAACTCGAAAAATAATGATGATGCAGAAAGGGCGATGGAGACATCGCCCTTTTTCTTTTTTAACGATATTCCCCCTTTTTAAGTAATGCACTGTTTTTATTGACCTTATATTAATTGCATTATCAAGTGCTTTTTCTATAATGGCCTTGGTTTGTACTGTTTGTTTTATTTATTTGTATTAATACGTATTAAGTGGGAGATAACGATGAAAGGAATAGTGAATTCTGTTTACGTAGGAAAAGTGGTTCCTTTCACTCGTCCTGACAGCTTTACCGGCATATTCAAAAAAGAGGTTAATCATCTGGTTTCAGTAGGTTATGAAGGCATTGAGGGTGATGAGATCGGCGACCTGAAGGTACATGGCGGGCCCGAAAAAGCGGTACACGTTTATCCATTGGAACATTATAAAAAGTGGAAGGCAGAATTTCCCGACTGTCCCTTTTTCGAGAATGCCGGCGCATTTGGCGAGAATTTTAGCACTATCGGTTTGGATGAAAGCCAGGTCTTTGTCGGCGACATTTTTAGCATAGGGACGGCAGTAGTGGAGGTTTCACAAGGTCGATTACCCTGTTGGAAGTTAAATGACAGATTCGACATTCCCTATTTTTCGGAAATGCTACAAATTAACTACCGCACCGGTTGGTATTTCAGGGTGATTCAGCAGGGAAATGTCGGTTTGGGCGATGAAATTACCTTGATTAACAGGACCAATGATAAATGGAGTTTGCAGGAGATAATGAAAGTTATTTTTACTAAATCTCTTGATGAAGAAACCCTGACCAGTATGTTGGAATTACCCTTGGTTGCCTCTTGGCGGAAACTGTTTATGAAAAGATTGCTCACTGGGGCTGTTGAAGATTGGTCGCCAAGATTGCATGGAAAAAAGGATTAAAATGAAAGGGTACGTTGATTTTTTATCGCTGCTACGTACAAACCTATTCAAAATTGGTAAGCGGATGAGTGAAGCCAGTTTTTTTAACGTTCACTATATTTTTATTTTTATCCTGTGCAAGGCAAAGTCAATCGATCTGTCACGTTACCAGAAGAAGAACATCAAGGACTACAGCAGCTTCCAGGATTTTTTTTGCAGAGAGCTCAGCGAAGAAACAAAGAATAAAGTCAATTTATTGAATTCAATGGAGCTTTGTATGCCTTGTGATGGGCGTATGGGGGCCCATGGCGAGATAAAAGAGAATACGTTACTGCAAGCCAAGGGGGTTGAGTATTCCATCTTTAGGCTTTTTGGTTTTAATAATGAAATGACGCAGGGCTACAATGGCGGCCGTTTTGCGAATATATACCTGGCGCCGGAGGATTATCACAGGATACATATGCCGTTCGACGGTTTCTTGATTAATACCATTTATTGTCCCGGAGATTTTAAATCGGTCAGGGAGAAGAATGTAAAAAATGATAAAGAATTATATGTGGGTAATGAACGGCTGATTTGTGAGTTTATGACGGAGCATGGCAGGATGTCCGTTATTTTTGTAGGCGCATTTATGGTGGGGGGGATAGTCACGACTTGGGGAGGAAAGGTCAACTATAACCGGCTCTACACCCATGAGTCTTTTTATAATGATTGTTTGTTTTACAAGAAGGGCGAGGAGATAGGTTATTTCACTATGGGGTCAACAGTCATAGTTCTGTTTGATTCCTGCTGGGATCTCGATTTCAGTAGTGTAAATCAAGGGGATAGGGTTGAGTTTTCTGATGCTTTTGTCACCGTGATGAAAAAGTAAGCGTTAACTCTTCGCCGAACGATGAGGAAGTATTTTCATTTGAATAGGGAGCCAGAGCATGGCGAATAAACATCACATGGGCAATCCCGCGTTATTGCCAGACGACCTGCCATGCCCGGTGGATGACGGTGCGGCCGATCATCTGGTCGGCATGCCGATGCCGGCCCTGCGTTTTCACTCAACGTTTGGTGAGAGGGTAGACTTGTCTATCTTGCCGGGGCGAACGGTTGTTTATGCCTATCCGAGGACCGGCGAGCCCCACGGCAATCTGCCGGCAGGTTGGGACGCTATCCCCGGAGCCCGTGGCTGCACAGCGCAAACTTTATCTTTTCAGGCCGAAAAGGAGGTGTTTACCACCTTCGGGATCAGGATCTTTGGGTTGAGCACGCAAACAACGGATTATCAGAGAGAGCTGTCTGACCGACTCAGGCTGACTTTCCCCATCTTGAGCGATGCTGAGTTTGCATTGGTCGACGCCTTGCGTTTACCCACGATGAACGTGGAGGGTATGCGGCTGATTAAGCGTTTAACGCTGATCATCAGGGATGGCACGATTGAACATGTGTTCTATCCCGTTTTCCCCGCGAACAGAGCGGCTGCTGAGGTCATCGGGTGGCTGAAAGATCATCCGGATTTGGCACCGGGAACCCTTGACTGAGCAGGAGCCCCGCCCATTTGTGAAGGCACAAAGCAAAAATGCCAGCCAACCTGACTGGCATTCCATTGAAGGGTGAATTGCTTAGGCTTCTCGCTGGCGGATGACGCCTTCCTGCACCGTAGTGGCAACCAGAACGCCGTCACGGGTATAAAATTGCCCGCGCACAAATCCACGGGCACCGGAAGCGGAGGTGCTTTCGACCACGTACAACAACCAGTCATCCATGCGGAAAGGGCGGTGGAACCACATTGAGTGGTCAATTGTCGCCACCTGCATGCCCGGCTCCAGGAAGCCTACGCCATGAGGCTGCAACGCCGTCGGCAGGAAGTTAAAATCTGACGCGTAACCCAGTAAATATTGGTGGATGCGCTGATCGTCCGGCATGGTGCCGTTGGCGCGGAACCAAACGTAGCGGTGCGGCTCTTCCACGCTGCCCTTCAGTGGGTTGTGGAATTTGACCGGGCGCATTTCGATCGGCTTCTGGCCGATAAACTTTTCACGCACTTTATCCGGCAGCATGTGCGACAACTTTTGGGCAATGTCCGATTCGGACATCAGTCCTTCCGGCGGCGGCACATCCGGCATGGTGTTCTGATGTTCAAACCCTTCTTCCGGGCTTTGGAAAGAGGCGGTCATATAGAAAATCGGCTTGCCATGTTGAATGGCGCTGACGCGACGGGCGCTAAAACTGTTACCGTCGCGCAGGATTTCCACGTCGTAGATAATCGGCTTGCTGCTGTCGCCTGGACGCAGAAAATAGCTGTGGAACGAGTGTACGCTTCGCTCTGCCGGAACCGTCTGTTTGGCGGCATAAAGTGCCTGACCAACCACCTGACCGCCAAATACCTGACGTAGCCCCAGATCTTCGCTTTGGCCGCGGAACAACCCTTCTTCGATTTTCTCCAGATCCAGCAGATCAAGGAGGTTTTGCAGTGCCTGGCTCATAAAGTTACTACCCTTATAATAATCATTTTGCTCAGTGTGCGGAATATCACGGTAAGACGTCAATATATTGCGTTATGGCACAGAGAAAATTGGCTGAATACTGAACATTATTAGGGGGGTAAGTGATTAATAGGCAGTGTTAAATGGATTTTTCAGTGTTTTGTGCTAACTTTAATGGGTGGGGTGGTGGAAGCCACCAACGTGTTGATAATAAAAAAGGAGACCGATCCATGAAACTCTGGCAAATCGTAGGTGGAGCTGCAGCATTAACCCTCACTCTGGCTGGCTGTGCCCAGAAGAGTGGCAATGTGCCTACTCCAACGGCGGGAAGCGCGGCGATTGCACAAACGCAGATTCAGGGCCCGGCGGTGACTGGTTCGGTTAACATTCGCCAGCGCATTGCGCTGCCGCCGGATGCGATACTGACCGTCACGCTCTCTGATGCTTCACTGGCGGACGCTCCGTCTAAAGTGATCGCCCAGCGTGCGGTACGTACCGACGGCAAGCAGGCGCCGTTTAATTTTGTATTGCCGTTCAACCCGGCTGATATTCAGCCTAATGCGCGTATTATCCTGAGCGCGGCAATCACGGTTAATGGGCAGCTGATCTTTATTACCGACACAATCCAGGAAGTGGTGAACCGTAACGGCACCCGTGCCGACCTGCTGCTGGTTCCGGTGCAAGGCATTCCGGTTCAGGCAACGCCAACGGCGATGCCGTAATCCGGTGGTCCTGAAGCAGTAAGCTATCAACAGCCTTTGCGCTCCGGCCAAAGGCTGTTTTTTTATCACCAGCGCCAGCCGTAAACCAACAGATCCACCGTGCTGTGGGCGCCAAAAATGATCCCTTCCCCAAGCAATGCCTGACGTTGGCGTTGGAAGTCCTCGCCCTGCTGCGAAATCTGCCCGTGCCGGTTAATCACCCGATGCCAGGGCAGGCTGCTGCCTTCCGGTAGGCGACGCAATACGCCGCCCACCTGACGTGCCGCACGTGGTGAACCGGCCAGACGCGCTACCTCACCGTAGGTCGTCACTTTGCCATAAGGAATGGCGGCCACGATGTGAAACACCCGCTGGCTGAATGAGGCGTCTTCTGATTCCATTTCTGTGTTCCTGCTGCGGCGAAATCCCAAGATCAAAGTGTGCCACAGCCGAGGTGGGTAAGAAAACAGCGGTTGGCCCCGGTTGGCTTGCTATTTGGCTGGTCATCACCGATAATGCCCACCGCTTCGCAGTACCAGAAGCCGTCAATGGGGGCCCTGTTGGTTCTCCCGCAACACTAACTTGTGAACTCGGTCAGATCCGGAAGGAAGCAGCCGCAGCAGGTGACGTGTGTGCCGGGATGTAGCTGGCAGGGCCTCCACCAATTTCAGCGCCGCATCATTCTTTCACTACTCTCTCGTATTTACTATCGCCGTAAAAATCTCGCTGCAGGAAAACTGCCGGCGCCGATTGCTCGCCAGCAATTCACCTCAGTGCTTCACCAGCGTAGCGAAATAGTACGCCAGCGGGATAGCCAACAGGTAAAGCCCGACCGGGACTTCACGCCATTTGCCGGCAATCACCTTGATGATGATGTAAAACAGCAGCCCACCTGCGATACCGGTGCCGAAACTGTTGGCAATCAGCGTGATCATCACCATCATCAGCACCGGCAGGCCGTCGGTAAAGTTGGCCAAATCGACTTTGCGCAATCCACTGAACATATTCAGGCCGATCAGGATCAATGCCGGTGCGGTAGCCTCTTTCGGGATCATCAGGGCAATGGGGGTAAACAGCAGCATCAGCAAGAACATGATGGCTGCCGCCAGCGCCGTTAATCCAGTCTTGCCACCGGCTTCGGCAGCGGCTGACGATTCGATCAGCGCCGTGGCGGCTGGAATGCCGACCCAGGGCCCGAGAGCCGCTGCGATCGAGTCCACCATAAACGGCCGGTTGATGTGCGGCATGTTGCCGTGCTCGTCCAGTAACCCGGCTTCACCGCCGACGGCGAGCGTGGTGCCCATGGTGGAGAAAAACTCCGAGGCGAAAAAGACAAACAGGTAAGGCAGGAAGGCGATATTCAATGCACCAATCATATCGACGTGGCCGAGCACAGGGGCCAATGAGTGTGGCATTGCCATCAGACTGGCTGGAAGGTGCGTGACGCCGAATGGAATACCCACCAGAGTCGCGACCAGGATCGCCCACAAAATCGCGCCCGGGATGCGTCGAGCCTGCAGGCCAATGGCCAGAAACAGACTGCACAGGGCGATCAACGCACCGGGTGCCGTGAAGTCACCCAGCATCAGCGCATTGGATTTGGCATTGGCCAGTACCAGCCCGGCGTTACGGAACCCCAGCACCGCAACAAATAATCCGATAGAGGCGGTCAGCCCCAGCTTGATGGACTGCGGTACCGAGCGGGTAACCACCTCGCGCAGCCCAAGACGAGTCAGGGCAAAAAACAAAATGCCGGACCAGCAGGCGATACCCAGCCCAATCTGCCAACCTATGTCTTCGCTGCCCGCCAACGTCACGCCGACCAACACCGAACCGCCGATCCCTGGGCCAACGATAAACGGCAGATTACCGTAAAACGCCATAAGCAAGCTGCCGATCACAAACACCAGAATGGTGCCGGTGGTCACCGCGCCCTTATCCATGCCGCCGATGGCCAGCAATCCGGGGATTACCACCAACAAATAGGCCGCAGCCAGAAAACCGGTGATACCGGCCAGGCATTCGGTTTTGACATTGCTTTGCCGCGCATGCAGTTGAAAACGCCGTTGCAGCCAGCCCCCTGGTGTTGGAGCATTTACTGAATTCTCAGCCATATAGACAATCTCCGTTGCTACCCGTCGTATTTCAAGCCGCAGCGTTGTTGGCAACACTCACTTACCCCAGTAACTTACTTGAGTAAGCGCCTGAGGATGAGTGAGCGTGCCTGTCTAGCTGCAACTAGAAATCCATAGGGTATATATTGTTATTATGATTATTTTTACGCCGGGGTTTCCCAGCAGGCGATCAGTGGTTCGACAATTTGGCGCGTGGTGCCGTCGGTCAGGCCGAGATCGGTCAGGTGCGGCCCGGCGTTACACGCCAGACAGGTGCCCTCGATTGCCTTGAAAACCCGGTAGGGCGGTTCCCAATCGGCGATTTGTGCGCTCAGATCGCGCAGTTTTTTAAATTGTTGTGCCAATTCCGCGGCAGGCAAATCTGAAAGCATGCCGGCAATCGGCATCGCCACCTGAGCCAGAATTTCCCCGTTTTGACTTAGGGCCATGCCGCCACCGCAGGCGATCAGGGCATTGGCCGCCAGCGCCATATCGGTTGCGTTACGGCCCAGAACCACCAGGTTATGCGAGTCGTGTGAGTAGCTGGTGGCGATGGCACCGCGCAGTTCCCCCCAGCCTTCCAACAGTGCCAGTTGCGGGGTGGCCTGGTGGCGACCATGGCGATGTTTCACCCAGATCAGGCTAAAGCCATCCGGTATCTGCACTTCGCCGTCGCGAACCTCGACGGTGGTTTCGTTCCACTGGGTAAAACGCGCGCCTTTAATATGGCGCAGGGTGGCTTTACCGTGGCGGATCGCCGGGACTTTCAATATGAAATCTGCGGGAGTCAGTGGCGGGAGCCGCAGCGTATCGCGCGGCACCGTCACTTTCGGGTTTGCACTGAGCGGTGTCAGCATTTTTCCGTTCTGCGCCAGCAGCTTTCCTGCGACGTAGACCTGCCGCGCACTCAGTTGAGTGAGCGAATCAAAGACCACCAGATCGGCAATGCGGCCCGCGGCAATCAAGCCCAGATCGTTGCGTTGCAGGCGAATAGCGGCGTTAAGCGTCGCCATCCTCAATACGTCGGTTCCCGACATCCCCTGTTCGATCAGCATATTGAGTAACGCCACAATGCCGCCTTTTTGCAGCAGCATATCCGGCGGCACATCGTCGGTGCAGACGGTGACCTGCGAGGACAGGTGTGGCAACGTTTTTAGTGCCGCAACGATCTCGGGTAGCAGGTAAGGGTGAGATCCTCTGATCTCCAGCGTCAGTCCGGCGCGTAGTTTCTCCAGCGCATCGGCACCGGAGGTCAGCTCATGGTCGGACGTCACGCCCGCGGCCAGATAGGCCTGAAGCTGAGCGCCGCTTAGCCCACGTGCGTGACCTTCGATCAACTTGCCGCTGTTCAGCCCGGCGTTGAGGATATCCAGCATGCGTTCGCTGCCGTTCAGTACGCCGTGCATGTCCATCACCTCGGCAACCCCGCCGACTTCCGGCCAGGCCAACATGGTTTCCATTTCATGACCGCCGAAATCAGCGCCGGACATTTCCAAACCTGGAGTGGAAGGGACGCTTGATGGTGCTGCACAGATCACCCTGAGCGGCAGACCACGGCTGGCGTCGACCGCGTAACGCACACCCTCAACGCCGAGCACGTTGGCCAGTTCGTGTGGATCCCAGAAAATGGTAGTGGTGCCTTGGGCAACGACGATTTCGGCGTATTTTTCCGGCGGCAGGTGCGAGCTTTCAACGTGTACGTGGGTGTCGATCAGACCGGGGCTCAGATATGCGCCGGCCAAGTCTTGCGTTTGAAGGGCTTCGGTCATACTGCCACAGGGATGAACGCTGGCAATCAGTGCGCCGACGATGCCGACATCAGCGCTACGGATTTCACCGGTGGCCATATCAACCAGCGCAGCGTTTGTCAGCAGCAAATCAAAAGGAAGTTGGCCTAATGCAGCCTTCACCGCGCGTTGGCGTTCGCCCGCGCTGGTGTAATGAGTGGTCATGGTAATTACCCGGCATGATGACAGGGTTGTTACTCTAGGGGGGCGGGCAGGCTTTGCACAGATGATTTAATTTATTGCCTGATAAGAAACGTTTATGCTGTCGCAAACGTTTACTTGGTTGGCGAATGGAAACCTGACATGTCTGAACCCTGGCGCCGCTTGCCCGCGCTGTCTCTGAAGCAGATTCAATATTTCGTTACTCTGGCGCGGCTAAGGCATTTTACCGATACCGCGAACCGTTTGGCGATCAGCCAACCGGCACTGAGTAGCGCGCTGCGACAGATAGAGTTGGTGCTGGGTGGAAAATTGGTGAATCGCACGGCTTCTGCGGTGACGTTGACCGAACAGGGAGCGGCAATTCTGCCGCATGCCGAGCGGCTGCTGAATGTGGCGCAGGCGTCCTTTGACGATATGCAGCGCATTATGTTGGCGGGGGGCGACGGGACCTTGCGCATCGGGTTGGTACCTTCGGTCAGCAGACTGTTGTTTCCGGCCGTGCCACAGCTGCTGGCGGCGAACTTTCCACGGCTGGGGGTAGAATTTCACGATCAAACTAATGATTCTCTGCTGCTGCAATTAGAGAACGGCATGATTGATTTTGGTATTGGGGCGCTCGATAGTTCCGTGCCGGAGTCGTTGGAGATATATCCGCTGCAGGAAGATCCCTTTGTGGTGGTTATGCGCCGTGATGACCCTTTGGCTGAATCACATCATCTGCCATGGCGGCAATTAGCCCGGCGTGATATTGCGGTTTTTTCCAAGGGAAATATCAGCCGGCTGGTACTGGCATTGGCAGAAAGCCACCGTCTGAATTTAATCGCACGCTACCAGGTCGATTTTCTGGAGACGTTATACGGATTGGTACGTTCGGAATTAGCGGTCGCTATTTTACCTCAGCTTTACACCACCCATTTGAAAGACGATGAATTAACCGTGGTTCAACTGCAGCAACCGATGCTTAGCCGTACCGTGGCATTAATGCGCAGTGCACACAGAAATCACCCGGCATTAATTGAGGATTGTTTCCAATTGTTATTACAGGATTTTCAACGGCGGATGAAAGTGCAGTAAGTCAATGAGATAAATACGAGAATTTGCCTGACATTGAGGCCGATAGTCTATCGGCTCAACGCATCTCGAGCCTTGATTAACGTACGAACTTCCAAACGGCCGTTGGGATTTTATCGTAGAGCTTATTCATGGTGAGCTCAGCCAGACGGTGGTCAGCTGCAGAGTAAAACAGCTCCAATTCGTCATCCGAAAGCTCATACTTATTTTTTTCAATAACGCGTTCAAGGGTGTCAATAGTGGTGCATTTACGTAAACGCATCAGATAATCAGTTTTAGTCATGATAACCTTTGGTGTTATAAACCGTAGAATAGAATAATTTAGGGATAATTATCCCCTAAGATTTCATTGTCGTACAGATGCCCTCTCCTGAGAACATTCTGAATAATCGCGCCTTGGTTTTTTGCCAGCGACGCAGATCGGAATCATTGATACCGTAACTGCTGAACAGCGTGTAGGTATCATCGAGATATTCCTCGACTAACTCCGATAAATCACTTTCATCCATGTATTTAATTTTATAACTCATCACAAACGAAGCAATATGTTCAATCAACTCATTAAGCTGGAGGTTGACGGAAGACGTTGGGTCGTTCACCCAGCCGTGGTGGCTGTCGCCCAGCGTGGCTATGCCTTCATCATACAAATTTTCGCACAAGAATTTCAGCTGAGCAATATCGTGCCTTTTAGGCGAATACTCATCCATATCATCCCCTCCGTAAGTCTTAATTTCGGTGTTGATAACACTCTGTGAGTAAGCTGATTTACATCATGGACAGAGGTAGCTTAATGACGGTGATAAAATAAACTTCCTATATAATGAATATAAATCATTTCTCCACGTCTGGCCTGCTGTTATTACGTAAACTTACAATTCATCTGCAGTAGATGGACGGGAGTTATCAATGATGTCAAAGCGCAACCCCGATTCAGTCACGCTAAAAATCACGCTTTCGTTGATGTATTCCTCGGCGTTGATATCCAGACAGGCGTTGAAAATTGTCCATTTATAGCGGTAACTCATTGAATACTCGAGGTCGCTCAATTTATCAATATCAAGTATTTCTAATGAACCTTCACTATACCGTGCGCTTTCTGAATAAAAACTCAAGCCGCTGGTCAATGCCGGCACCAACTCGGACATTCTATCGTTAATCACTTTCTTTAGTTTTTTAACAGAAAGTGCTTCTATCATTGTGCTGTAGCTAAGAGTTACCTGCATTTAATGCCTGACCGTATAGCGATCCTATCTATTAATCTTACTCCTTTTTCATCCATACGTCGGTAAACTTTTCGTTAACCAGATGCTTTTTACAGTAACTCAACGCTGTTTACCGGTTAATAACCCTGGTGTTTCTCAGTATATCTCTGAAAGAGTTCCGCTGGTGTTCCAAAAATGGCGCTGGTCAACGCTGGTATCACTTTATTGTTACGTTCGGTTGCATTAATCACCGAGAGGGTGCTTGAGTCACAGAAATGATTGTGATGTTATATTGTAACAATAAATTCTCTCTCGTTTGGCCATGAAACTGACATCCACACCACAAGATGGCGAGCTGCCGTCATTGAACTCGCTGTTCACCGCTTCCGCAGGCCTGCGCTGCGGTATTGCCGCTTTGCTGCTCGGCTTACTCTGGTTGGGCATCCATTGGGCGGTAGCGCTGCCATGATAACGCTACAAAAAGCCGTCATCGGCTATGGCGGAACGCCGTTGTTTCCCCCACTTAGCGGGCATTTCGCCGTGGGATCGCTGACCGCCGTGGTTGGTGTTAACGGCGCAGGTAAGTCTACGTTGCTGAAAACACTGGCTGGGCTTTTACCGCTGCAGGGCGGGAACTTACGTTTTAGCGGCAACAAATTACCGCGTATGGCGTATTTACCCCAACAGGCGGAACTGGATCGCCAGTTTCCGATCCTGGTGAGCGATCTGGTGGCGATGGGGAGCTGGCCGACCAGTGGGATGTTCGGTGGGTTGAATAAGCACGCGAAGCGGCAGATTAGCGAGGCGCTGGACAGGGTAAACATGACCGCTATGGCGCGCACTCCCGTCGGCGAGTTATCCGGTGGCCAACTTCAGCGGGTGTTGTTTGCCCGATTATTGGTGCAGCAGGCACCGCTTATTTTATTGGATGAACCCTTTACCGGCATCGATAGTTCCACCGTTCAGTTATTGCTTCAGGTGATCGCAGGTTTGCATCAACAACGAAAAACGGTAATTGCCGTATTGCACGATATGTCGATGGTGGCGAATCACTTCCCACAGGCGCTGTTGCTGACCGCAGAGTGTTGCCACTGGGGTAAAGCCGACAGCGTGTTGGAACATATTCCTGCGTTAAATATTGCCAGCGCTCCGCTGTGCAGCAGAGGAGGGCGCAGTGATGTTGCTTGAGACATTAATTGATCCCTTTGCTTCCTTCGGTTTTATGCGGCGTGCGCTGGTGGCCTGCTTTGCCTTGTCGATCAGCGCCGCACCTTTGGGCGTTTTTTTACTGCTACGGCGCATGAGCCTGGTGGGTGATGCACTGTCGCATGCGGTGCTGCCGGGGGCGGCGATAGGGTATTTGATTTCCGGTATGTCGCTGGTGGCGATGGGCGTGGGGGGATTTATCGCCGGGCTCGCCGTGGCCATGCTGTCCGGGCTTGTCAGTCGTCGAACGCCGTTGAAAGAGGACGCCAGTTTTGCCGGTTTCTATCTGGGATCCCTGGCGCTGGGAGTCACACTTGTCTCCTTGCGTGGCTCTAGTGTCGACTTGCTGCACGTGCTGTTCGGCTCAATCCTTGCCGTGGATACGCACGCCATTTTCATGGTCGGGGCGATAGCCAGTTTTTCACTTTTGTCGCTGGCGGCGCTGTATCGCGCACTGGTGATTGAGTCTTTCGACGCGACCTTTTTACGCGTTAGCGCCCCGCGCTGGTTAGCACTGATCCACGGGTTATTTTTAGCGCTGGTCGTGATCAATTTGGTGGCCGGTTTCCAAATCCTCGGCACCTTGATGTCGGTAGGGCTAATGATGCTGCCTGCCGCCAGCGCACGTTTTTGGGCCCGTAATCTGCCACATACGTTGGCGGTGGCGATGGGCATCGGCATGCTATCGAGTTTGATCGGCCTGGAGTGGTCGTATTACGCCTCGTTGCCTGCCGGCCCGGCTATTGTGCTCAGTGCCAGCGTGATCTTTTTTGGGTCGATTCTATTTGGGACGCGTGGGGGGATCTTTTCCCTGGCGCGCCGTTGAGAAGTGTCATGTGCAAGGAGAAAGTATGAAACGTTTACCTATTACGCTGGCAGTCGCTGCTCTGCTGTCCAGCCCGTTGGCGATGGCGAAAACCGTAGATGCCGTTGCCAGTTTTTCCATCCTGGGCGATATCGTCAAGCAGGTAGGGGGGGAGCACGTTAAGGTCACCACCTTGGTAGGGCCGGACGGCGATCCGCACAGCTTTGAGCCTTCGCCTAAGGACAGCAAGGTGCTGTCACAGGCCGACGTGGTGTTCGTCAGTGGTTTAGGCCTGGAAGGTTGGATCGATCGGCTGGTTAGCGCCTCGGGGTATAAAGGGCAGGTCATTACCGCATCGCAGGGAATAAATTCGCGCCAGATGGAAGACGATGGCAAAGAGATCACCGATCCTCATGCCTGGAACAGCATGAAAAATGGTGTGCAGTACGCCACAAACGTGATGAACGCGCTGATTGCCGCCGATCCTGAAGACGCCAATTATTTCCGCCAGCGCGGCGCAGAGTATATCCAACAGTTGCAGAAGCTGGATTTGTGGGCCAAAACGCAGTTTGCCGCAGTACCGCAGCAAAAGCGTAAGGTGTTGACCAGCCACGATGCTTTTGGCTACTTTGGGCAAGAATATGGCGTAACCTTCCTTGCCCCGGTCGGTTTCTCTACCGAAGCAGAGGCCAGCGCCAGCGACGTGGCCGGTTTGATCAAGCAGATCAAACAGGAAAAGGTGACCGCCTACTTTATTGAAAACCAGACCGACCCGCGCCTGGTGAAGCAGATTGCTGCGGCGACCGGGGCAAAAGCCGGTGGTGAGCTATATCCTGAGGCGTTATCCCAACCGCAGGGGCCGGCAGCGAACTACGTGCAGGCATTCAAACACAATGTCGATACCTTACTGAGCAGTATGAAATAAACCCTCATGTCCCCGTTATGATGGCGGGGACACTGATGACACTTCGGCTTTCTCCATAAAAAAAGCCCCGTTGAGCAGCAACGGGGCTTTGCGACAGATGACACTACGGAAGTTAACGCTTTTTCTTACGTCCCTGTACCGCTTTAAAACGCGGGTTGGTTTTACAGATCACATAGATGCGACCTTTGCGGCGCACGACTTTGCAATCCGGATGGCGATTCTTCGCCGAACGCAATGAACTCAAAACCTGCATGTTGATTCCCTTTTACTTCTTGCCAAGAAAACGGCCAAAACGCTGCTGGAAACGTGCAGTGCTGCCCTCTTTGGAGAACTCCTTCTGCTTGCCGGTGTAGTACGGATGCGAAGCGGAAGAGACGTCGATAGTGACATACGGCCAGTTTTCACCGTCCAACTCAATAGTGCGATCGGTGTTAATGGTCGATCCCACCTTAAAGTAGGCATTGGCACTCAGGTCGTGGAATACCACGGTACGATAATTTGGATGGATACCTGCTTTCATGATGCACCCCATGTAATGTTATACTATAACAATAATTATGCGCTGCACGGCAGAGCGGATCAAGTACAAAATGCATCCGCAGCGAAATTAATGAGAGTGATTTGCATTAAGCAGATGAAGCAAAAGAAAAAGGCCGCATAAGCGGCCTTTTTTCAGGAGGGAAACAGCACTGAGTTATCAGTGATGCTCGACCGGATGGCTGTGTTCTATGTCTTCAGACTTCTTGCCGAAGCGGCGGCGAACCACCACGAAGAACACCGGAACAAAGAACAGGGCCAGCACGGTGGCGGTAATCATCCCGCCCATAACGCCGGTACCTACCGCGTTCTGTGCGCCGGAGCCTGCACCGTTACTGATAACCAACGGCAGTACCCCGAGGATGAAGGCCAGTGAGGTCATCAGGATTGGACGCAGACGCATACGTACCGCATCGAGCGTCGCTTCGATCAGACCCTTGCCCTCTTTCTCCATCAGATCCTTGGCGAATTCCACTATCAGGATGGCGTTCTTCGCCGACAGACCTATGGTGGTCAACAGCCCCACCTGGAAGTAAACGTCGTTGTTCATGCCGCGCATGGTTGCTGCCAGCAGAGCACCGATAACCCCTAGCGGCAGTACCAGCATGACCGAGAACGGAATCGACCAGCTTTCATACAGCGCTGCCAGACACAGGAATACGACCAGAATCGAAATGGCGTACAGCGCAGGCGCCTGGTTACCGGACAGACGTTCCTGATAGGACATACCGGTCCAATCGTAACCAATACCGCTCGGCAGTTTGGACGCCAGCTCTTCCATCATGTTCATCGCCTCACCGGTACTCTTACCCGGTGCCGCTTGTCCAAGAATTTCCATGGATGGCAGGCCGTTATAACGCTCCAGACGCGGAGAACCGTATTCCCATTTCGCCGTAGAGAACGCGGAGAAAGGAACCATCTGGCCGGTGCCGCCACGAACAAACCATTTATTGATATCTTCTGGCAGCATACGGAATGGCGCATCAGCCTGAACGTAGACCTTCTTCACACGACCGCGGTCGATGAAGTCGTTAACGTAGGTGCCACCCAGTGCGGTAGTCAGCGTACTGTTGATGGTGGTGATGCTCACGCCCAGCGCCTTGGCTTTCTCCTGATCGATGATCAGTTTGAACTGTGGCGTATCTTCCAGGCCGTTAGGACGCATGCCCACCAGCAGGTCCGGATGTTCGGCCGCCATACCCAACAACTGGTTACGCGCTTCGGTCAGTTTTTCATGGCCTAAGCCGCCCTGATCGATCAGTTCAAAGTCGAAGCCTGTCGCGGTGCCGAGTTCGATAATCGCCGGCAGGTTGAACGGGAACACCAGGCCTTCTTTAATCTGAGAGAACGCACCCATCGCGCGGCCGGCAATCGCAGGCACTTTATTCTGCTCACCGGAACGTTCGGACCAGTCTTTCAGGCTGACGAATGACAGACCGTTGTTCTGGCCGTTACCGTTGAAGCCGAAGCCCGCTACGGTAAACACCGAGACCACGTTGTCCTTTTCCTTGGTCATGAAGTAGTCGGTGACTTCTTCCAGCACTTTAGCGGTACGCGCTTCAGTCGCACCCGCCGGCAGCTGAACCATGGTCAACAGGATGCCCTGGTCTTCTTCCGGCAGGAACGAGGACGGCAGGCGCAGGAACAACAGGCCCATGCCAACGACGATCAGCAGGTAGATCACCAGATAACGCCCGGTACTGCGCAGAATATTGGCTACGCTGTCGGTGTAGTGGTTGGTGCTCTTTTCGAACATGCGGTTAAACCAGCCGAAGAAGCCTGTTTTAATCCCATGATCGCCTTTCGGAACCGGTTTGAGCATGGTGGCGCAAAGTGCCGGCGTCAGGATCATCGCTACCAGAACCGACAGGGCCATCGCGGAAACGATGGTGATCGAGAACTGACGATAGATGGCACCGGTTGAACCACCGAAGAACGCCATTGGCACGAATACCGCTGACAGCACCATGGCGATACCGACCAACGCACCCTGGATTTGGCCCATCGATTTGCGGGTGGCTTCTTTCGGCGACAGTCCCTCTTCGGACATTACACGCTCGACGTTTTCCACCACCACGATGGCGTCATCCACCAACAAGCCTATCGCCAACACCATACCGAACATCGTCAGGGTGTTGATCGAGAATCCGAACGCCGCCAGGATCGCAAAGGTCCCCAGCAATACTACCGGTACCGCGATAGTTGGGATCAACGTCGCACGGAAGTTCTGCAGGAACAGATACATAACCAGGAACACCAGCAAGATCGCTTCCATCAGCGTTTTCACAACTTCGTTGATGGAGATTTTAACGAACGGGGTGGTGTCGTATGGGTAAACCACTTTCATCCCCTGCGGGAAGAACGGTTCCATTTTGGTCAGTGCATCTTTTACGCCTTTAGCGGTATTCAGGGCGTTGGCGCCGGTGGCGAGTTTGATCCCCAAACCTGCTGCCGGTTTACCGTTGTAACGTGCGGTTACCGCGTAGCTTTCTGCACCGCGTTCAATGTGCGCAACATCGCTCAGGCGAACCTGAGAACCATCACTATTCACCTTCAGCAGAATTTTACCGAACTCTTCAGGAGAGGTCAGGCGAGTCTGCGCGATGATCGAGGCGTTCAGCTGTTGCCCCGGTACCGGTGGCATACCGCCCAGCTGCCCTGCGGCGATCTGGTTGTTTTGCTCGGTAATGGATGAGGTGACATCCGAAGTGGTCAACTGGAAATTATTCAGTTTGTTCGGATCCAGCCAGATACGCATGGCGTACTGGGCACCGAACAGCTGCACTTCACCCACGCCGGATGAACGGCTGATAGGATCTTTGATGTTGGAAGCTACGTAGTCCGCAATGTCATCCTGGGTCATGTTCGGATCGTCGGAAACGAAGCCGGCCACCATCAGGAAGCTGCTGCTGGATTTTTCTACTTTCAGACCCTGTTGCTGCACTTCTTGCGGCAGTAACGGGGTGGCTAACGACAGTTTGTTCTGGACCTGAACCTGCGCAATGTCAGGGTCGGTACCGGATTCAAACGTCAATGTAATGGTGACGCTACCAGAGGAATCGCTGGTGGAAGACATGTACATCAGATTATCGATACCGTTCATGTTCTGTTCGATAATCTGAGTGACGGTATCTTGCACCGTTTTGGCATCCGCGCCTGGATAGTTTGCGGAAATACTGACCGCCGGTGGTGCAATAGTAGGATACTGCGCAATCGGCAGTTTCATTATTGACAACACACCCGCCAACATGATGATGATGGCGATTACCCAGGCGAAAATCGGGCGATCTATAAAGAACTTAGCCATGTCTTACCGGCTCCTTTTTATGACTTCTGCGCTTCAGACTGCGGCTGCTTTTGCGCCTGAGTGTCAACTTCCTGCACTTTTACCTGAGCGCCCGGACGGACTTTCATCAAGCCGGTGACAATCACGCGGTCGCCGGCTTTCAAACCGTCGGTAACCAGCCATTTGTCGCCGATAGCCTGATCGGCCTTCAGCGTACGCAATTCAACTTTGTCGTCAGCACCTACCACCAGTGCAGTAGCATCGCCACGGGGGTTACGCGTCACACCCTGCTGCGGCACCAGCAATGCGTCGCTGCGCACGCCTTCGTCCAGACGGGCGCGAACGAACATGCCCGGCAACAGCGTATCGTTCGGGTTAGGGAAGACCGCACGAATGGTGATGGAACCGGTGGTCTCATCAACGGTGACGTCAGAGAATTCCAGCGTGCCTTCCTGAGCGTATTGCGCGCCGTTTTCCAGCAGCAGTTTCACTTTGGCTTTGCCGTTCTCTTGCTTCAGCGCACCGCTTGCCAGTTCTTGCTTCAGACGCAGGAAGTCGTTGCTCGACTGAGTCACGTCGACGTACATCGGATCAAGCTGCTGCACGGTGGACAGAGCAGTGGCTTGGCCGTTGGTAACCAGAGCCCCTTCGGTCACGGCAGATTTGCCGATGCGGCCGGAGATTGGCGAAGTCACCTTGGTGTAAGCCAGATTGATGCGGGCAGTTTCAACGGACGCTTTTGCGGCGACCACAGCGGCGTCAGCCTGCTGCAGAGTAGAAACGGCGTTATCGTAATCTTGCTTACTGATGTAGTTGGTACCCAGCAATGGTTTGTAGCGGTTGACCGTCACGCGTGCGATAGACGCGCTGGCTTGGGCTTTCGCCAAATCGCCTTTAGCGCTGTCATAGGCCGCCTGGTAGGTAGCAGGATCGATTTGATACAGGGAAGTACCTGCCTTGATATCGCTGCCTTCTACGAAGTTACGTTTCAGGATAATGCCGCTAACCTGAGGGCGAACTTCGGCGATACGATACGCAGCGGTGCGGCCAGGAAGATCGGTGGTGATGTTGAGAGGTTCTGCCTTCAATGTCACTACACCCACTTCGGGAGCCGGTGCCTGGGCGCCTTGCTGTTGGGTTTCTTTATCGTTACATCCTGTTAGCACTAAGCTGCCTGAAAGCATCAGAACTGCCGCCAGAGGCGTTAACCCTCTGTTTTTGTTCATAGAAAAACCTCAAGTGTCCGATTTCAAAATGATCAATGGATCACAAGCTTTAAAACCCATTGCTGCGTTAATTATTAGTGCGTGCTATGGTACATACATACACGAATGTATGTAAATCTCACTTCCCCGAAAAAACAACGCCATGGCACGAAAAACCAAACAGCAAGCGCAAGAAACTCGACAGCACATTCTTGACGCTGCGGTGCGAGAATTCTCTGAACGTGGCGTTTCTGCAACGTCCCTCACCGATATAGCCACCGCTGCTGGGGTGACGCGTGGCGCAATTTACTGGCACTTCAAGAATAAGGTAGACCTGTTTAACGAAGTTTGGGAGTTATCAGAGTCGAAAATAGGCGATCTCGAACTAGAGTATCAGGCAAAGTACCCTGAGAATCCACTGCGTATTTTACGCGAAATTCTAATTTATATTCTGACGGCTACGGTAGATGACGCACGCAGACGTGCCCTGATGGAGATCGTTTTCCATAAGTGTGAATTTGTCGGTGAGATGCTCCCGTTGCAAGATGCCCGTAAAGTCCTCTATCTGGAAGGTTACGACCGTATTGAGTCCGTGCTGCGCAACAGTATGCGCCACGGCCAACTGCCGGCTGATTTACATACCCGCCGCGCTTCTATCATTCTGCGCGCCTACATTACCGGCCTGATGGAAAACTGGCTTTTTATGCCAGAAAGCTTTGATCTGAAAGCCGAGGCGGCGGTGTTGATCGACTCATTTATCGAAATGGCCCAATTCAGCCCCACCTTGCGAATAAAACCGGAGGAGGGGGAGCTGGCGGCACAACCGTTGAGTGCAGAACATCATCATTTATAGGAGAAATACCATGTCATCCGTTGTCTTGATCGCCAATGGCGCCGCTTATGGTCACGAATCGCTGTTTAACGCGCTGCGTCTGGCGATTGCGCTGAAAGAGCAGCAGAGCGATCTCAACCTGAAACTGTTTTTGATGTCCGATGCGGTGGTCGCGGGCATTGCCGGGCAGCAGCCGCATGAAGGCTATCACCTGCAGCAAATGCTGGAAATTCTTACCGCGCAGCAGGTGCCGGTGAAATTGTGTAAAACCTGTGCCGATGCGCGCGGAGTCAGTCGGCTGCCGCTGGCGGACGGGGTGGAAATCGGAACGCTGGTGGAACTGGCACAGTGGACGTTGGCGGCGGAGAAAGTATTGACCTTCTAAGCCCGCGACATTTGTACATCACCCGCAACGCTTTTCTTATTCTTTGGCTCTCTGCGATCGTGATAATCTTTAGGCTTCTTTATTGATTCGAAGCCAAATCATGCATCGCAGGTTAGCCAAACGCCTTTTTCTGCCGCTCGTGTCGTTGTTCGGTGTGGAGTTCTCCCGCGCCTTCGCCCTGTTTTTGTTGATCGCTTTCTGTGCGGTTTGCCAACCTGCAGCCTATGCGGCACTCAATGGCGATGTGCCGTCACGCAGTGAAATACAAAGCCAGCTTGATGCGCTGAATAAGCAAAAGACGCTGACGCCGATCAATAAACTCACGCAGCAAGACCTTACCCGAACCCTAGAACTGCTGGATGCCATCGATCGCACCAGGCAGGATGGCGCGCAGCTTAAGCAACAGCTGCAGCTGGCACCGGGCAAACTGCGCCAGGTCACCGACGATCTGGCGGCGCTCAAAACGCCGGTCGACAGTGCGGCCGCCCGGGCCGAACTGCTGCAGCTTTCCCTGCGCCAATTGGAAACCCGGCTTTACCAGACGCTCGATGACCTGCAGACGGCGCAGGAAAACCTGTCCACCTATAACAGCCAGCTGGTTTCGCTACAGACTCAACCGGAACGGGTGCAGAGCAGCATGTATACCGCGTCTCAGCGGCTGCAGGAAATTCGTAACCAGATCAACGATCAGACGCCGGGACAAAACTCGTTGCGTGACAGCCAACTGGTGATGCTGGCCACCGAGCAAACGCTGCTCAACGCGCAGATAGATCTGCAACGCAAAAGTCTGGAAGCCAACACTACCCTGCAAGATTTGCTGCAGAAGCAGCGCGATTATACGACCGGGCATATCGATGCGCTCGACCACAACGTGCAACTGTTGCAAGAAGTGGTCAACAGCAAGCGCCTGACGCTGTCGGAAAAAACCGCCAAAGAGGCGCAGAATCCGGAAGACGCTACGGATATCCAGCACGACCAGTTGGTCAGCAAAGAGCTGGACGTTAACCGCCAGCTCAGCCAGCGGCTGATTGCCGCCACGGAAGAGAGCAACGTACTGTTCCAGCAGAATATTCGGGTGAAGAACTGGCTGGATCGCGGCCTGCAGGCGGAGCGTAATCTCAAGGAGCAGATCCAGGTGCTGAAAGGCAGTCTGGTGCTGTCGCGCATTCTGTATCAGCAGCAACAAAGCCTGCCGCAGGGCACGTTGGTGGCGGATATGGGCACGCGTATTGCCGATCTGCGCCTGGAACAGTTTGATATCAACCAGCAGCGCGACGACCTGTTCAAGGGGGACGATTACATCAACAAACTGGTCGCCGACAGCAAAGAAAAAGCCAGCGCCGACGTGCTGGATGCTCTGAATGAAATCGTCGATATGCGCCGTGAACTGTTGGATCAGTTAAATAAACAGCTCAGCAATCAGTTGGCACAATCGATCAGCCTGCAGATCAACCAACAGCAGTTAACCAGCGTTAACAGCTCGCTGCGCGATACCCTGACTCAGCAGATTTTCTGGGTAAACAGCAACAAACCGGTCGATCTGGCGTGGCTGAAAGCTTTGCCAGGGGCGGTTAGAGATCAACTGGCTGCGCTCGATTTCAAAGTCGACTTCGGCAAAATATTGCAGGGCGGACTGAATTCACTGGTCATGCTGATCCCGCTGCTGTTGCTGATCGGCCTGTTGCGCTGGCGTTACAAGCTGATAGACACCCATTTGCAGAAACTGGCCAATGACGTGGGGCAGTTAAAGCGTGATAGCCAGATGCACACCCCCAGGGCCATTGTGTTGACTCTGCTGAAGGTCCTGCCCGGTTCGGCATTGCTGTTGGGGGTGGGTTTCTGGTGTTACCGTGTAGAAATCGGTCTCAGTGACTTTCTCTGGGCGTTGTCGCAACAGTTGGCGCTGTTCTGGCTGATATTCGGCTTTACCTACCGCACGCTGGCACCTGGCGGCATCTGCGAACGGCATTTCAACTTCGCCGCCGAGCTTTGTGCGCATTATCGTCGTCAGACGGTGCGCCTTGGGCTGGCGCTGTTACCGCTGATTTTCTGGTCGGTGCTGGGCGAGAAAGCACCACTGCGGTTGGTGGAAGACGTTATCGGCCAGGTGGTGGTGATGTTGACGTTGGCACTGCTGGCAGTGCTGGTGTTTCCGTTGTGCCGCGACAGCTGGCGTGAAAAGGGCTCGCACGCGGTACGGCTGATCATTGTCACCGCCATTGCCGCTACGCCGCTGATCCTGCTGGGGCTGATGTTCGCCGGCTATTTCTATACCACGTTGCGGTTAGCCGGCCGCTGGATCGACAGCCTGTATCTGTTCTTCCTGTGGAATATCGTCTATCTGACCGCCATTCGCGGGCTGAGCGTCGCGGCGCGCCGTCTGGCTTACCGCCGCGCGATAGCTCGTCGTCAGAGCCTGGCCAAGGAGAAAGAGGGGGCTGAAGGGGTTGAACCGGTTGAGGAGCCGCCTTTGGCGCTCGATCAGATCAACCAGCAGTCGCTGCGGCTGACCACCATGGTGCTGTTTATTATCTTCGCCAGCGCCCTGTATGGCATTTGGTCAGATTTGGTGACGGTCATTTCGTACCTGGACAGCATTACGCTGTGGCATTACACCACCACTGTCGCCGGCAGCAGCGTGGCGCAGGCGGTGACGCTGGGCAACATGATGGTAGCGATAGCGGCGGTGATTGTCGCTTACGTGATGACGCGCAACCTGCCCGGTCTGCTGGAAGTGGTGGTGTTGTCGCGGCTGCAACTGCGGCAGGGGACGTCTTACGCCGTCACCACCATACTCACCTACCTGATCACCACTGTGGGCGCGGTCACTGCACTGGGCTCGCTGGGTGTTTCCTGGGATAAATTGCAGTGGTTGGCCGCCGGTTTGACCGTCGGGTTGGGCTTCGGGCTGCAGGAGATTTTCGCCAACTTTGTTTCCGGCCTGATCATCCTGTTCGAACGGCCGATCCGTATCGGCGACACCATTACTATTGGCACTTTCTCCGGTTCGGTCAGCAAAATCCGCATTCGTGCCACCACCATCACTGACTTTGACCGCAAAGAGGTGATCATTCCGAATAAGGCATTTGTGACCGAACGGCTGATCAACTGGTCGCTGTCAGACACCATCACCCGCGTTTTAATCAAGGTAGGGGTGGCCTACGGCTCCGATTTGGATAAGGTGAAAGCGGTGCTGCTCAAGGCGGCGCATGATAACCCACGCGTGATGAGCGATCCGGAGCCGCAGGTGTTCTTCCTGAATTTCGGTGCCAGCACGCTGGATCATGAACTGCGCCTTTACGTACGTGAGCTACGCGACCGCAGCTATACCGTTGACGAACTGAATCGCTCTATCGAACGCCTGTGTCGCGAAAACGACATCAACATTGCTTTCAACCAGCTCGAGGTCTATTTGCACAATCAGCAGGGCAACGAGGTGCAGGAAGTAAAACGGACGCTATCGTCGGATAAGGACGGCTCATCGGTAGGGGAGTAGCACGAGGATCCTGGGTTCAGCGCAGGCTGAACCCTTTTCACTGCCCGACAGGCAGATATGGGGAGGTAACGCCGTTGCGCTGCAGCTTTTCCTGGTAGTCACGTTTGACAATATCCAGCGCCGCCAGCGCGGTGGCGGGATCGATCTCATTGCATTCCAGCAGGTAAATCAGATCTACCGCCAGTTGCAATTCTGGTGAGGCATTTTCTAGAGACATAAAACCCACGTTTTAATTGAGATGAATGATACTTCGTTCGGCTGAGTATAGTGAACAAGCCCGATTGGGGGGAATAATCATTAAAATATTGTGATAAATCTTCAAAAACCGTTTTCTTTACGTTCAATACTGCGCTCAATGCGCGTCAGCGCTTGACGGCAACGCGTCAGTCGGCCTTCTAACGCAGCCAGTTCATGTTGAAGCTTTTGCTGTGCCGCCAGCGTCGTCTGCCTTCCCAGCAGGCTTTCCCGATCCTGAATCATTGCAATGATCCGACGTTCATAATCCTGATGTTCGGCCAGCTTGTGATACAGATCGACCGCTGCCACCTCTTTGGGCTGATTCTTACGGCGCAGCGTCTGGGTTGCCAGCTCGCGTTGCAGTGCGGTGAGCTGTGCCAGCAACTTTTCAGCCAGAAAGGCCACCTGAGTGGTGCGATTGTCGTTGGCCGCCGTCTGCAACTGGGCGAAGTTCTTTTGCACTTCGGCCAGATAATCGCGCAGCCGTGTACCGCGGTTAGAAAACAGCGCAGTATCGAAGCGTGCCTGAGGGATCGGCGCGTCGCCGCGGGGCGTGATCTCGCTGGCCAATACCTTGATTTGTTGTTCTAACGCTTCTAAAAGACGCTGGGTGCTCACGTCGGCTCCATTGGGGTGTTAGTGGGCTCAGCTTGCCCGCGATCGCGTCGTGAAACAAGCGCCGTGCATATATTCCGCCCGTTGCGGCTGGTGGCACGGGGGAAGGCGGTGATAAAGTAACGCCAGACAGGTTGATGGACAAGGGCTCGCATGACGCGTTGGTTATTGATTATCCTCGGTTGGTTGGCGGTGGTGTTGGCGACGTTGGGCGTGGTATTACCACTGCTGCCGACGACGCCGTTTCTGCTGTTGGCCGCCTGGTGCTTCGCCCGTTCGTCACCACGCTTCCACAGTTGGCTATTGTACCGCTCCTGGTTCGGGCCTTATCTGCGCCATTGGCAGCAGCATCGCGCCTTACCGCCAGGGGCTAAATGGAAGGCGGTGGTGGTGATTGTGCTGACATTCGCACTTTCGTTGTGGCTAGTGAAAATCTGGTGGGTGCGTGGAGTGCTGTTGCTGATGCTGGCTATTTTGCTGACCTTCATGTTGCGCTTGCCGGTTGTTGACTTATCGCAACAAAAACAGCGCTGATTGTGGCCTATGATATTCAATAGCTTTCAGGCTGCGTTTTGAAAGATGCAGGGGAAAGTTGCATTTGTCCGTCAGTTTGCATAGATTTGGGCGTTTTCGTGCGCGGGTGGCCTCCCATTCCCTGTTTATGCCGGGATCGGGTTCCAGACGATCGGCGCGCAAGTCATCAGGCAGTTTTATCAGGCAATAATTATGACCGCTACTGCACAGCAGCTTCAGTTTATTAAAGACAGTATCAAAACCATTCCGGATTACCCTAAGCCGGGCATACTGTTCCGTGACGTCACCAGCCTGCTGGAAAACCCGCTGGCTTATGCTGCCAGCATCGAATTGCTGGTTGAGCGCTTTCGCGAAGCGGGCGTGACCAAAGTGGTTGGCACCGAAGCGCGTGGTTTCCTGTTTGGCGCACCGGTAGCATTGGCGCTGGGCGTAGGTTTTGTTCCGGTGCGTAAACCGGGTAAGCTGCCGCGCGCGACGCTCAGCGAAAGCTATGAGCTGGAATACGGTACTGACCAACTGGAAATACACACCGATGCCATCAGTGCCGGTGATAAAGTGCTGGTGGTGGACGATCTGCTGGCAACCGGTGGCACCATCGAAGCCACCGCAAAACTGATCCGCCGTCTGGGCGGTGAGGTTAAAGACGCCGCTTTCATTATCAACCTGCCGGATCTCGGCGGTGAAGCGCGTTTGAACTCTTTGGGTATTGAATGCTACTGCCTGGTCAACTTCGCCGGCCACTGATCTGCATTACCACAACGGCCTCGCGGATCGCCGCGGGGCTGTGTTAGCATGACCCTCCAGATTACTCGACTTTTCCGGTATTAATGAGCTATCAGGTTCTTGCCCGTAAGTGGCGCCCTCAAACGTTTGCAGATGTTGTCGGACAGGAACATGTCCTGACTGCGCTGGCTAACGGCCTCTCGCTGGGGCGGATTCATCACGCCTATCTGTTCTCGGGCACGCGCGGCGTGGGTAAAACCACCATTGCGCGCTTGCTGGCCAAAGGCCTGAACTGTGAAACCGGCATCACCGCCACGCCGTGCGGTCAATGCGACAACTGCCGCGAGATTGAGCAGGGGCGCTTTGTTGATCTGATCGAGATCGACGCCGCGTCCAGAACCAAGGTGGAAGATACCCGCGATCTGCTGGATAACGTCCAGTACGCACCCGCCCGCGGCCGCTTCAAGGTTTACCTGATTGACGAAGTGCACATGCTCTCGCGTCACAGCTTCAATGCGCTGTTGAAAACGCTGGAAGAGCCGCCTTCTCACGTCAAATTCCTGCTGGCGACGACCGATCCGCAAAAGCTGCCGGTCACTATCCTGTCGCGCTGCCTGCAATTTCATCTTAAGGCTCTGGATGTCGAGCAGATCCGCAACCAGTTGGAAACGGTTCTGCAGGCAGAACAAATCACCAGCGACCAGCGCGCGCTGCAGCTGATAGCACGTGCTGCCGACGGCAGTATGCGTGACGCGTTGAGCCTCACCGACCAGGCTATCGCGATGGGGCAAGGGCAGGTGACCACCACCACCGTCAGCCAAATGCTCGGTACGTTGGACGACGAACAGCCGCTGGCAATCCTCGAAGCGTTGGTGAGCGCAGATGGCGAAAAGGTGATGGCGCAGGTCGCGCAAGCCGCTTCACGCGGTGTTGACTGGGAAAACCTGCTGATCGAAACGCTGGCCTTGCTACACCGGATCGCGATGGTGCAGTTACTGCCATCGGTACTGGACAATCATTACGCTGCCATTGAACAGCGGCTGCGTGAGCTGGCGCGTACTTTGCCGCCGACGGACGTACAGCTTTATTACCAAACGCTGCTGGTCGGCCGTAAAGAGCTGGCCTTTGCCCCGGATCGCCGTATGGGGGTTGAGATGACCCTGCTGCGTGCGCTGGCGTTTCACCCGAAAGCGGTGATCCCGGAGCCGGTGGCGATGGTGCAAACCGCACCGGCGCAGATGGCGCAACCGCAGGCTCAGCAGGTGGCTCAGCCACCACAGTTTCAGGACGCGCCACCGCCGTTAGGCCAGGTTGCGCCACAGAATAATCAGCAGGCTAATTTACCGGATGCCACCGCGCAATTATTAAAGGCGCGCACCCAGCTGTTGCGGCAGGGAGCATCCACACCAAAAAAGAGTGAACCGGCGGCGCCAGGAAAAGCGCGGCCGGCAAACTCAGCACTGGAGCGGTTGGCTTCCGTGACTGAGCGCAGCCAGCAGCGCCAGGCGGAAAAACTTGTTCAGCAAAAACCGGCCAAGCCGGAAGCTTATCGCTGGCGTGCACAGACCGAGCCAGAGGCCGAGCCGGAACCGCTGGCGACGCCAAAAGCGCTGCGCACGGCTCTTGAGCATGAAAAAACGCCCGAACTGTCAGCCAAGCTGGTGGTGGAGTCGCTGGAACGCGATGCCTGGGCGGCAGAAATCGATAAGCTGAAAATTCCAAAACTGGTGCAGCAACTGGCGTTGAACGCGGTTAAAGAAGTGCTGGAACCAGGTAAAATTTGTCTCCATCTGCGGTCGTCGCAGCGCCATCTGAACTCGCCTTCGGCGCAGAAGGTGTTGACCGATGCACTCACCGAGCTGTACGGCAGTCCGGTTGAACTGACCGTGGTGGAAGACGATAATCCGGCGGAGCGGACTCCGCTGGAGTGGCGCCAAGCCATTTATGAAGAAAAACTGGCGCAGGCGCGCCAGTCGATCGTTGCGGATACCAATATCCAAACGCTGCGCCGGTTCTTCGACGCAGACCTGGATGAAGAGAGTATTCGCCCCATTTAAACGCCGCGTAAAGTGCGCGGCCCTAGCGACGAGAGACGACTATGTTTGGTAAAGGCGGTCTGGGCAACCTGATGAAGCAAGCCCAGCAAATGCAAGAAAAAATGCAGCAGATGCAGGAAGAAGTCGCCAAATTGGAAGTGACTGGCGAATCTGGCGCCGGTCTGGTGAAAGTCACCATCAACGGTGCGCACAACTGCCGTCGTGTGGAGATCGATCAGAGTCTGATGGAAGACGACAAAGACATGCTGGAAGATCTGATCGCCGCTGCGATTAACGATGCTGCGCGCCGTATCGACGAAACCCAGAAAGAGAAGATGGCGTCTGTATCCAGCGGCATGCAACTGCCACCTGGCTTTAAGATGCCGTTCTAATGCAGACCAGCCCGCTCCTTGAAACACTGATGGAGGCGTTGCGCTGCCTGCCGGGCGTTGGCCCGAAGTCGGCGCAGCGTATGGCGTTCCAGCTGTTGCAGCGCGATCGCAGCGGTGGGATGCGTCTGGCGCAGGCGCTGACCCGCGCCATGTCAGAGATCGGCCACTGTGCCGATTGCCGTACGTTCACCGAGCAGGACGTTTGCACCATCTGCGCCAATCCGCGCCGTCAGCAAAACGGCCAGATCTGCGTGGTGGAAAGCCCGGCGGATATTCACGCCATCGAGCAGACCGGCCAGTTCGCCGGACGTTACTTTGTGCTGATGGGCCATCTGTCGCCGATGGACGGCATTGGGCCCGGTGATATCGGTCTGGATCGGCTGGAGCAACGGCTGGAAAAAGAAAGCATCACTGAAGTGATCCTGGCCACCAACCCGACGGTGGAAGGTGAGGCAACCGCCAACTATATCGCCGAGATGTGCGGCCAGTATGGCGTGGTCGCCAGCCGCATAGCCCACGGCGTGCCGGTGGGCGGTGAACTGGAAATGGTCGACGGTACCACGTTGTCGCATTCATTGGCCGGTCGTCACGTTATCAAGTTTTGATGTTTTCCTCTGATGGGGCTATTTGGCCCCGTCAGCTATCTGCAAAAATTTCCCGCCAGCCGCTTGAAAAACAACGCCCTTGTCCCCACTTAATCCTCATTGTTCGCTTTTGGTAGCTATTGTCTTTGAGGTAATCAATGAGTATGAAAGGTCAAGAAACCCGTGGTTTCCAGTCTGAAGTAAAACAACTGCTTCATTTGATGATTCATTCGCTGTACTCCAATAAAGAAATTTTCCTGCGCGAGCTGATCTCCAACGCCTCGGATGCCGCCGATAAGCTGCGTTTCCGCGCACTGTCGACGCCTGAGCTGTATGAAGGTGACGGCGAGCTGCGTGTGCGCCTTTCCTTCGATAAAGAACAGCGTACGTTGACCATTGCCGACAACGGTATTGGCATGAGCCGTGAGGAAGTGATTGAAAACCTGGGTACCATCGCCAAGTCAGGTACCAAAGCCTTCCTGGAATCCATCGGTTCCGATCAGGCCAAAGACAGCCAGCTGATTGGTCAGTTCGGCGTGGGTTTCTACTCCGCGTTCATCGTGGCGGATAAAGTCACCGTGCGCACTCGTGCCGCGGGCGCTCCGGCCGATCAAGGCGTGTTCTGGGAATCTGTCGGCGAAGGCGATTACATCATTGCCGATATCAGCAAAGAAGATCGCGGTACCGAAATTACCCTGCATCTGCGCGAAGGCGAAGATGAGTATCTCGATGCCTGGCGTCTGCGTTCCGTGATCGGCAAATACTCCGACCACATTGCACTGCCGGTTGAGATTGAAAGCAAAAACGAAGAAGACGGCACCGTCACCTGGGAAAAAATCAACAAGGCGCAGGCCCTGTGGACCCGCAGCAAGGCTGACGTGACCGACGAAGAATACAAAGAGTTCTACAAGCACATCGCGCACGACTTTACCGATCCGCTGAGCTGGAGCCACAACCGGGTGGAAGGCAAGCAGGAATACACCAGCCTGCTGTACATTCCTGCCCAGGCGCCATGGGACATGTGGAACCGCGATCACAAGCACGGGCTGAAGCTGTACGTGCAGCGCGTGTTCATCATGGACGACGCTGAACAGTTCATGCCGAACTACCTGCGTTTCGTGCGTGGCCTGATAGATTCCAACGATCTGCCGCTGAACGTTTCGCGTGAGATCCTGCAAGACAGCCGTGTGACCCAGAACCTGCGCGGTGCGCTGACCAAGCGTGTGTTGCAGATGCTGGAGAAACTGGCTAAAGACGATGCGGAAGGCTACCAGAAGTTCTGGCAGCAGTTTGGTCTGGTGTTGAAAGAGGGCCCGGCGGAAGATGGTGGCAACAAAGAAGCCATTGCCAAGCTGCTGCGCTTTGCTTCCACCCACAATGACAGCTCGGCGCAAACCGTCTCGCTGGAAGAGTACGTGGGCCGCATGGCAGAAGGGCAGGAGAAGATTTATTACATCACCGCCGACAGCTATGCCGCCGCCAAGAGCAGCCCGCACCTGGAACTGTTCCGCAAGAAAGGCATCGAAGTGCTGCTGCTTTCCGACCGCATCGACGAATGGATGATGAGCTACCTGACCGAGTTCGACGGCAAGCCGTTCCAATCCGTCAGCAAGGCAGATGACGCGTTGGACAAGCTGGCAGACGAAACCGAAGAGCAGAAGGCCGCCGAGAAGCAGCTGGAGCCCTTTGTTGACCGTGTGAAAACCCTGCTGGGCGATCGCGTGAAGGACGTGCGTCTGACGCACCGTCTGACCGACACGCCGGCTATCGTTATCACCGATGCCGACGAAATGAGCACCCAGATGGCGAAGCTGTTTGCCGCTGCGGGCCAGGAAGCGCCGGCGGTGAAGTACATTTTCGAACTGAATCCGGAGCATGCGTTGGTCAAACGCGCATCCGATGTGGGCGATAACGAACAATTCGCCGAATGGATTGATCTGTTATTGGATCAGGCACTGCTGGCTGAACGCGGCACCCTGGAGGATCCAAATCAGTTTATCCGTCGTATGAATAAACTGTTGTCCGCATAATTCCGAGTATATACGCCCAAAATCCGCGAATTTTGGGCGTATTTTTTTGTTTTTCCTGCCGATTTTCCGCGCTTTATTCTCTGTTTCCTCCCTTTGGCGCCGCAATCGATTTCCTCGCGTACCTTGAGCCAGCCCCCCTGAAATGGTATGGTTGAGCGTTTTCGCAATTTTATAAAAACTACATAGCAAGGGGATTTACGCAATGCGTATCATTCTGCTGGGCGCTCCGGGCGCTGGTAAAGGTACTCAGGCTCAATTCATCATGGAGAAATACGGTATTCCGCAAATCTCCACGGGTGATATGTTGCGCGCAGCCGTGAAGGCCGGCAGTGAATTGGGCAAGCAGGCGAAAGAAATCATGGACGCCGGCAAGCTGGTGACCGATGAGTTGGTCATTGCACTGGTTAAAGAACGCATCACCCAGGAAGATTGCCGTAAAGGTTTTCTGCTGGACGGTTTCCCGCGCACCATTCCACAGGCTGACGCGATGAAAGAAGCCGGCATCAATGTGGATTACGTGCTGGAATTTGACGTACCGGACGAGCTGATTATCGATCGCATCGTTGGCCGTCGCGTACATGCCCCTTCTGGCCGCGTGTACCACATTAAATTCAATCCACCGAAGGTGGAAGGTAAAGACGACGCGACCGGTGAAGAACTGACAACTCGTAAAGACGATCAGGAAGAAACCGTACGTAAACGTCTGGTGGAATACCATCAGATGACTGCACCGCTGATTTCCTACTACAGCAAAGAAGCTGCTGCAGGTAACACCCAATACCGTAAAATCGACGGCACCCGCAAAGTGACCGAAGTGAGCGCCGAACTGGCGAACATCCTCGGCTAATCGGTTTTTCATTGCTGTGCATAGCGCCAGGCCTCATCCGCCTGGCGTTTTTTTTATTATTTACCCGCCGAATTGTGATCGCCGTGGCTTGTTGCGCCTGTGCCCTTTAATCCACCGAGAGAAATGGCGTATAACTCCCCCATCTTAATCCCCGGGGACAATCCGCATGCTCAGACCAACCCATTTGCTGGCAGAATCCACCGCACGCCAGATCGTGCAGCGGGCGATGAGCATCATCAGCCATTCTGTCAATGTGATGGACAGCAACGGCGTCATCATCGCTTCCGGCAATCCCTCACGCCTATTTCAGCGTCATGAAGGCGCTGTTCTGGCGCTGACCGAAAACCGGGTGGTGGAAATCGATGCGGTGACTGCCGCGCACCTCAAGGGAGTGCGGCCCGGCATCAATTTGCCCTTCAGTTTTCACAGCCAACAGGTGGGGGTGATCGGTATTTCCGGTGAACCCGCGCAGGTACGTGCCTATGCCGAACTGGTGAAAATGGCGGCCGAAATGATGGTGGAGCAGGCGGCGTTGCTGGATCAACATCAGTGGGAAAAACGCTACCGCGAGGAACTGGCCAATCAGTTGCTGCAGCCGCAGCCGGCATCAGGCTCGCTGGAGGCGATGGCCGCCTACCTGGGGTTAGATCTGCAACAGCCACGGATTGTCTGGATCGCGGAATTACAGGACACGCAGCCGCACCTGCTGCGTGAATTGCTGACGGAGCTGGAGCAGACTCAGCGCGAAGCGCTGATCGCCATCACCGGGTTCAACGAAATGATCCTGCTGCGTCCTGCCAGTCTGGTGCAGGGGAGTGGAATGTGAAGCAGGAGCGCAAACAGGCGCAGCAGTTACAGAGCCAGCTTCAGTCGCGTTTCAACCTGCGGTTGATTGTCGGTGGTTTCTTTAGCGGCGAAGCAGGGTTGCACCGTTCAAGCCTGACGGCTCGCGCCACCCAGGCGATGGCGAAACGCTTGAAGTTACGGCACAAGACGCTGTTTTACCAAGATTATCCGCTACCGTCACTGCTGTGCGATCTGGGTGAAGACTGGCGGGCTCAAGAGCTTTCCCGCCCCTGGCAGGTTTTGGGCGAACAGGATGAAAAAGGGGTATTACGCAGCACGCTGAGGCACTATTTTTCGCGGAATTGTGATCAGACGCAGACCGCCGCCGAGCTTCATATTCACGTCAATACCTTGCGCTATCGCCTGCAGCGTATTGAAGCCATTACTGAATTAAAAATCAATCAGTTAACGGACGCCTTGCAGCTGTATATCGGCATGCTGATGCACGGCTGAGTTGTGTAAAACCACAACTTTCCGCTGTGTGCGCGCGCATGTTTTTGTGGCTTTCTCTCACGCCAATGTCCGGCGCTCAGGATATGTTTTCCCCACACCAACAACGGGGAAAACAATAATGACAACGGTATCCACGCTTGGGGCGCTGGTGGCATTGGTCGTCGCTATCGTCCTGATTTTACGCAAGGTCCCGCCTGCCTACGGCATGATTGCCGGTGCGCTGGCGGGCGGATTATGCGGCGGCGCCGATCTGGTGCAGACCGTGACGCTGATGATCACCGGTGCGCAGGGCATTACCAATGCCGTGATGCGCATTTTGGCGGCGGGGGTGCTGGCCGGGGTGTTGATCGAGTCCGGCGCGGCGCACACCATCGCTGAAACCATCGTCCGCAAAGTCGGGGAAACCCGTGCGCTGTTAGCGCTGGCGGTAGCTACACTGATCCTGACGGCAGTGGGCGTATTTATCGACGTTGCGGTGATCACCGTGGCGCCGATTGCCCTTTCCATCGCTCAGAAGGCCGGGATCTCGCGTGCGGCGATACTGCTGGCGATGATCGGCGGCGGCAAGGCCGGTAACGTGATGTCACCAAACCCCAACACCATTGCCGCAGCCGACAACTTCCACGTGCCGCTGACCTCGGTGATGATGGCCGGTATCGTGCCAGGATTGTGCGGATTGATCGTGGCCTATCTGCTGGCCCGCCGTTTGAGTGATAAGGGCGATAAGGTGATGGCGGAAGAGCTGACGCAGCAAGCCGAAGGCATTAGTCCGGGCTTTGCGGCGGCGATCAGCGCACCCTTGGTTGCCATTGTTCTGCTGTCGCTGCGGCCGATCGCCGGTATTGCCATCGATCCGCTGATAGCGCTGCCGCTGGGCGGTCTGGTGGGCGCATTGCTGATGGGCCGCATCCGCCAGTGCAACCAGTTTATGGTTTCCGGCCTGTCCCGTATGGCGCCGGTGGCGATTATGCTGCTTGGCACCGGTACGCTGGCAGGCATTATCGCCAACTCTTCGCTGAAGGACGTGCTCATCAGCGGGTTGAGCAGCACCGGCATGCCGGCCTGGCTGCTGGCTCCGCTTTCTGGGGCATTAATGTCGATGGCCACCGCTTCGACAACTGCCGGTACCGCCGTGGCATCCGGGGTCTTCAGCAGCACTCTGCTGGAGCTGGGCGTCAGCGGGCTGGCGGGGGCGGCTATGATCCATGCCGGCGCGACGGTGCTGGATCACCTGCCGCACGGCAGCTTCTTCCATGCCACCGGCGGCAGCGTCAATATGGCCGTGCATCAACGGTTGAAGCTACTGCCTTATGAAACACTGGTCGGCTTTACCATCGCGGCCGTCTCGGCGTTGATGTTTGGCGTATTTAATCTGGCGGGATAAGGAAGAGTAATGAAAACGCTGAAAAAAGTGGTGATTGCGCCGGATTCGTTTAAAGAAAGCCTGAGTGCGTTGGAGGTGGCGGAAGCCATCGAACGCGGCTTCCGCCAGATCTTCCCGCAGGTACAGTATGTGAAGCTACCCATGGCGGACGGCGGCGAAGGCACGGTGGATTCGATGGTGGCAGCTACGGGCGGGGAAATCGTCACGGTCGCGGTCACTGGGCCGTTGGGCCAGCCGGTACAGGCCTTCTATGGTTTGCTGGGAGAGGGAGAAACTGCCGTTATCGAGATGGCGGCGGCTTCCGGGTTGCATCTGGCTCCCAAGGCGCAGCGAGATCCGCGCATGACCACCAGTTATGGCACCGGTGAGCTGATCCAGGCTGCGTTGGATCGCGGCGTTAAGACGATTATTCTTGGCATTGGCGGCAGCGCCACCAACGACGGCGGGGCCGGCATGATGCAGGCGCTTGGGGCCAGACTGCTGGACGATAATCGACAGGCTTTGCCGCCTGGAGGGGCCGCGCTGGCGCAGTTGGCCTATATCGATCTTTCCGGGGTGGATCCGCGTCTGCAGCAGGTGAGCATCACGGCGGCCTGCGACGTGGATAATCCTTTGTGTGGTGCTAACGGAGCCTCCGCGGTGTTTGGCCCGCAGAAGGGGGCCACGCCGGAAATGGTCACGCAGTTGGATGCGGCGCTGCGCCATTACGGCACATTGCTGGAACAGGCTACCGGGCGTGAGGTTATCAACGCGCCCGGTGCAGGAGCGGCAGGGGGAATGGGGGCGGCGTTGCTTGGCATGCTAAACGCCCGGTTGCGCCCCGGTATTGAGATCGTGATCGAAACCCTTCAATTGGAAGAGGCGTTGCGTGATGCCGACCTGGTGATCACCGGCGAAGGGCGACTGGACAGTCAGTCTATCCACGGCAAAACGCCGATTGGCGTGGCGCGGGTGGCCAAACGCTTTGGTTTGCCGGTGATCGGCATTGCCGGCAGCCTGTCGAAAGATTATCAGGTGGTGCACCAGCACGGTATTGACGCCGCTTTTTCGGTGCTCGATCGCGTTGTCTCTCTGGAGGAAGCGTTGGCGGAAGCGGCCGATAACCTGGAGGTGACGGCGCGTAATGTGGCGGCGGTCTGGCGACTGGCGCAGAGTTAATATCATTCCCCTTTATCATGGGCAACGCCTGTTGCTGATATCGGTTCCGACGAGGCGCTTTTCCGTTACAATAGGCGCCATTAATCGACGTTAACCCCCTGACCCAGAACAGGGGGTTAGCTTGCAAGGAATCAAGGGGAACTGAGATGAAGCAAGAGAAACACGGGGTATTACTGGTGAACCTGGGCACGCCGGATGCTCCGACCTCGTCGGCGGTAAAACGCTATCTGAAGGAATTCCTCAGTGACGACCGCGTAGTGGATACAGCCCCATTGATCTGGTGGCCGATCCTCAACGGTGCGATCCTGCCGATCCGTTCGCCGCGCGTTGCCAAGCTGTATAAGTCGGTATGGATGGACGAAGGCTCACCACTGCTGGTCTACAGCCGCCGTCAACAGCGCGCATTGGCCGCACGTATGCCGAACACGCCGGTTGAATTGGGCATGAGCTACGGTTCACCGAGCCTGGGCGAAGCGATAGACAAGCTGTTGGCACAGGGCGTGACCAATCTGGTAGTACTGCCGTTGTACCCGCAATACTCCTGTTCAACCAGTGCAGCCGTGTGGGACGGCGTGGCGCGCATACTGAAAGGCTATCGCCGCCTGCCGTCGATCAGCTTTATCCGCGACTATGCCGAACACCCGGCCTATATCGCCGCATTGCGTCAAAGCGTGGAGCGTTCGTTTGCCGAGCATGGCCAACCGGACCGGCTGGTGCTGTCATTCCACGGCATTCCCAAGCGCTATGCACGCCTTGGCGACGATTATCCGCAGCGTTGTGAGGATACGTTTCGTGCATTGACCGACACTTTGCCGTTGGCGCCGGATCGGGTCATGATGACCTACCAGTCGCGTTTTGGCCGTGAACCCTGGTTGACGCCGTATACCGACGAAACCCTCAAAGGCCTGCCTGCGCAAGGCGTTAAACATATTCAGCTTATCTGCCCAGGTTTTTCGGCGGACTGTCTGGAAACACTGGAAGAAATCAAAGAGCAAAACCGCGAAATCTTCCTCGAGGCGGGCGGCGAGAAGTTTGAGTACATTTCTGCGCTGAACGACGAACCGGCGCACATTGATATGATGCAGCAACTGGTGGCGCAGCACCTCTGATCCCCAGAGCGCAAAATAGTGACAGTCATCATCAATCGGGCAGGAATGTGCTAACATTCTCTGCCTGTTAACTGCCACTGCCGCCAAATAAATGAAATTTCCTGGTAAACGTAAGTCCAAACACTATTTTCCGGTGAACGCCCGCGATCCGCTCTTGCAGCAAGCTCAGCCTGAAAATGAAATCAGCACCTCCTATATCGTCGGTATCGATCAGACGCTGGTGGATATCGAAGCCAAAGTGGACGATGCCTTCGTCCAGCGTTACGGTCTGAGCCTGGGGCACTCCCTGGTGATTGAGGATGACGTCGCCGAGGCGCTGTATCAGGAACTGATCGACAATAATCTGATCACCCACCAATTTGCCGGCGGCACCATCGGCAATACTCTGCACAACTACTCCGTGCTGGCGGACGACCGTTCCGTTCTGCTCGGCGTGATGTGCAGCAATATCAAGATTGGCAGCTACGCCTATCGCTATCTGTGCAACACCTCCAGCCGTACCGATCTTAACCACCTGCAGGCGGTTGACGGTGCTATTGGCCGCTGCTTTACGCTGATCGGCGAAAGCGGCGAACGGACCTTTGCCATCAGCCCCGGGCAGATGAATCAACTGCGGCCGGAAAGCGTGAAGGAAGAGGTGATTGCCGGTGCTTCGGCGCTGGTGCTGACGTCATATTTGGTGCGCTGCAAGGAAGGGGAGCCTATGCCGGCTGCCACCATGCAGGCAATTGAATTTGCCAAAAAGCACGACGTACCGGTAGTACTGACGCTGGGCACCAAGTACGTGATCGCCGATAACCCGCAATGGTGGCGCGACTTCCTGCAACAACACGTGTCGATCCTGGCGATGAACGAAGATGAAGCGCTGGAGTTGACCGGGTTGAGCGATCCATTGACTGCCTCTGACATGGCGCTCGAATGGGTGGATCTGGTGCTGTGCACCGCCGGGCCAAACGGTCTGTATATGGCGGGTTATACCGAAGAGTCGAATAAGCGGGAAACCCAGCATCCGCTGCTGCCGGGGCATATTGCCGAATTCAACCGTTATGAGTTCAGCCGCGCTATGCGCCGTGAAAGCTGTGAAAATCCGTTCCGCATCTATTCGCACATCGCGCCTTACATGGGCGGGCCGGAGAAAATCATGAACACCAACGGTGCCGGCGATGGCGCACTGTCGGCGTTGCTGCATGATATCGCCGCCAACGGTTATCACCGCAATAACGTGCCTAATTCCAGCAAGCACGTTCGCAGCTATCTGACCTATTCCTCGCTGGCGCAGGTGTGTAAATACGCTAACCGTGTCAGCTATCAGGTGCTGAATCAGCATTCGCCGCGCCTGACGCGTGGCCTGCCGGAGCGGGAAGACAGTCTGGAAGAGTCTTACTGGGAACGCTAACAAGCAAAAGGTCCGGCAAGCCGGACCTTAGATTACTCATAAAGCCCGTTATTAGGGAGAGCGTGCCGAAGGGGTCGTAGCGGCTTGCCCGCCGACCCATTTGCCGGGAGCAAATGGGAACGACGTCCAAGTCGGCCCGCAGGGTGGGACACAAGGATGTGTCCCATAACCGCCCCTCGGTGCGCTAGGCCCGGCTATCTCGGGTTCAAAAACAACTTGTTATCAGATTAAGGTCCGGCATGCCGGACCTTTTTTATATCGAATCGCCGATCAGATCGGGCAACCGCCCATTTTCTCTTCTTCGCTCAGCGTATCCAGTTTGAGAATATTCAGCATGCTGTTGGCGATTTCTCGTTCGCCCATCACTACCTGATTCGCCCCGCGATCGGAGATATAAGACACTTCGTCATCGTAGTGCGCACGGGCGATGATCTCGATGTTCGGCCGCTTGGTACGTGCCGAAGCCACGATTTCACCGGCCTCGTAACCGTTGGGAATGGTCAGCAACAGCCAGCGTGCACAGTCGAGTCGCGCCAGATCCATCACTTCCGGATTGGCAGCGTTGCCCAGCACCGTTTTGATGCCTTGTTCACGCAGGGCTTCCACCCGTGGGCGGGAGTTCTCAATCACCACCAGCGGAATACCGACTTCGGCCAACTTTGCCCCCAGCAGGCTGCCGACGCGGCCATAGCCGACCACCAGCGCATGGTTGCACATATCGACCGGGATCTGCTTTTCTTCTTCCACCGCTTCTTCCATTATCTGGTCTTCCATGGTTTCGGTTTTGGCCAGATAACGCTCAAGCAGCGTGAACAGCAACGGATTCAACATAATCGACAAGATAGCCCCGGCCAGCACCAGATTGCGGCCGTGCTCCGACATCATGCCCAGCGTGATCCCAAGGCCGGCCAGAATGAAGGCGAACTCGCCAATCTGCGCCAGACTGGCAGAAATAGTCAGCGCGGTGCGTTTGGAGTGGCCGAACATTTTCACCAGCAGGAACGCTGCCGCCGATTTCCCGAACACGATAATCGCCAGCGTTGCCAGCACCGCCAGCGGCTCGTTGATCAGGATCATCGGATCAAACAGCATGCCGACCGACACAAAGAACAGCACGGCGAAGGCATCGCGCAACGGTAAGGTATCGTGGGCCGCGCGATGGCTCAGCTCCGACTCGTTCAGCACCATGCCGGCGAAGAAGGCTCCCAGGGCAAAGGAAACGTCGAACAGCTTCACCGCGCCATAGGCAATGCCGAGCGCCAGTGCCAACACGGCAAGGGTAAACAGCTCGCGCGAGCCGGTGCTGGCGGTTTTCGCCAGGATCCACGGCACCAGCCGGCGGCCCACCACAATCATCAGCGCAATAAAGGCGATGACTTTACCAATGGTGATTGCCAGCTCAGTCAGCAACTGGCCGCTGCTGGCGTTGTCATTGCCCAGCATGTTGCCGAACGCAGGCAGCAATACCAGCGTCAGCACCATCGCCAGGTCTTCAACGATCAGCCAGCCAATGGCGATTTGCCCGCGTTGGCTGTCGATCAGTTGGCGTTCTTCCAACGCACGCAGCAGCACCACGGTACTGGCGGTAGAAAGACAGAGACCGAACACCAGGCCGGAAATCAAATCCCAGCCGAGCAGCTTTGATAGCCCCATACCCAACAGAGTGGCGACGGCAATCTGTGCTACGGCACCGGGAATAGCGATATGTTTAACTGCCAGGAGGTCTTTAAGCGAGAAATGGAGGCCAACACCGAACATCAACAGGATCACGCCGATTTCCGCCAGTTCCGGTGCCAGCGAGGTGTCGGCAACAAAACCGGGGGTAAAAGGGCCGGCGAGCACGCCTGCGGCAAGATACCCCACCAGCGGGGAGATGCGCAGGCGATTCGCCAGCATTCCGAGGAGGAAGGCAAGTACTAACCCTCCGACAATGGTGGTGATTAAGGGTGTTGAATTATGCATCCAGACTCCTTCTAGCTATGCATGGCAGCAGAGGGGAAACGCAACAAAGTTACGAAAAGATACATTTAGTTTATTGCATTTGTTCGCGTCTTGCTTAGCTAAATTGAGCTTTTTTGCGAAAAAGCAGAGGATTCCGCTTTGGGCAGGGCAGTAAGGAGATTTAACACTAAATAAGTCAAATAACGTTGGTTTGTTCGGGAGATAACCCGACTGAGCGCAATGATTCAGCCGGGTTTTATCAGGGGTATTACGAGTTATGGTCCATATTAGGCAGTAATGCGGTGATAATGCCGATCAGTGGCAAGAAAGCACAGATTTGGTAGACCAATTCGATACTGGTCAAATCTGCGACATAACCAAGAACGGCTGCGCCTAATCCCCCCATACCAAAAGCAAAACCGAAGAATAAACCGGAAACCATACCCACTTTCCCGGGGATCAGCTCCTGTGCATAAACCAGAATGGCCGAAAATGCCGAAGCGAGAATTACCCCGATAATGACGGTTAAAATGCCGGTCCAGTAGAGAGAAGCATAGGGTAAAGCCAGCGTAAATGGCGCCGCACCCAGTATTGAGCCCCAAATGACATATTTACGCCCTATCTTGTCGCCGAGAGGCCCGCCAATTATGGTTCCTGCTGCTACGGCAAAAAGGAATGCAAACAGGTGAAACTGCGCATTCTGCACGGAAACGCCGAACTTATGTATCAAATAAAAGGTGTAATAGCTGCTGATACTGGCCAAGTAGAAGTATTTGGAGAAAATCAGCACCAGCAGGATGCCCAGCGCATAGGTGACAGTACGTTTTGGCAGCGGTTTCACCGTCGAGGACGCTTTTGGCTGACCTTTTGTTGCCCGGTGCTGATGTTGATACCATTTGCTGACTTGCAACAGCACCACAATAGCCAACAGCGCGGCCAGTGAGAACCAGGCCACGTTACCTTTGCCATAAGGCGCAATAATCAGCGCGGCCAGCAGGGGGCCGAGAGAGCTGCCAAAGTTACCGCCGACCTGGAACAACGATTGAGCCAGGCCATGTCGGCCACCGGAGGCCATGCGCGCAACGCGGGAGGACTCAGGGTGGAATACCGAGGAACCGGTGCCGACCAGCGCCGCCGCCAGCAGCACCAGCGGGAAGGTATTGGCGACGGACAGCAGCAGCAGCCCACAAAGCGTAAAGCCCATGCCGATCGGCAACGAATAGGGCTGCGGGTGTTTATCCGTGTAGTAACCGATTAACGGTTGCAATAAGGAAGCCGTGAGCTGATAGGTCAGAGTAATCATGCCGATCTGCACGAAGCTGAGGCTGAAGTCAGCCTGCAGGATCGGGTAAATCGCCAGGATCAGCGATTGAATCATGTCGTTAAGCAGGTGAGAGACGCTGATGGCACCGAGAATCGAGAATGCAGTCCCTTTAACCGCGCTGCCCTTGGCCGGTGGCATGGCAGTATCGCTACGGTCGGTCATTTTATTATTAGCCTGGTAAGTTTTAGAGGACAGAGCAGATATCTTAGCAAGTTGTTCAATATTTGCCATATCCGACATAATTTGACGTATATCGCAAAAATTTGAAATCAAAGGGCTTTGTTTCGCGTTACAATTTCGGTCACCTCAAAAAAGCCGTTAATGATCATATGGAGTTCTGCCATGCGCTTTTCGCTAAAAACCACCGCATGCGCTCTGGCCGTATCCCTGACTTTCCTGTCGGGAGCCGCCAGCGCCTGGGAAAAGGATAAGACCTACGACATCACCATTTTGCACACCAACGATCACCACGGCCATTTCTGGCAGAACGATCATGGCGAATATGGCTTGGGTGCACAGAAAACCTTGGTAGACAGCATCCGTCAGGAAGTCGCAGCGCAGGGGGGCAGTCTGTTGCTGCTGTCGGGCGGTGATATCAACACCGGCGTGCCGGAATCCGATCTGCAAGATGCCGAACCGGACTTCCGCGGCATGAATCTGGTGGGTTACGACGCAATGGCGATCGGTAACCATGAATTCGACAACCCGCTCAGCGTGCTGCGTCAGCAGGAAAAGTGGGCGACCTTCCCCCTGCTGTCGGCCAACATTTATCAAAAAAGCACCCAGCAGCGTCTGTTCAAGCCCTATGCCTTATTTAACAAGCAGGGGATCAAGATTGCGGTCATCGGCCTGACGACGGATGACACGGCCAAGATTGGCAACCCGGAGTATTTTACCGACATCGAGTTCCGTGTTCCTGCACAGGAAGCCAAACAGGTAGTGGAGCAATTGCGTAAGGACGAAAAGCCGGACGTGATTATCGCCGCAACGCACATGGGCCATTACGATGACGGCAATCACGGCTCCAACGCGCCGGGCGATGTTGAGATGGCGCGCAGCCTGCCTGCCGGCTATCTGGACATGATCGTTGGTGGTCATTCGCAGGATCCGGTCTGTATGGCGGGCGAGAACCACAAGCAGGTGGATTATGTGCCGGGCACGCCGTGCGCGCCGGATCGTCAGAACGGCACCTGGATTGTGCAGGCGCATGAGTGGGGCAAGTACGTGGGCCGCGCCGATTTCCAGTTCCGTAACGGTGAGCTGAAGCTGGTGCATTACCAACTGATCCCGGTCAACCTGAAGAAGAAGGTGGAGAAAGCCGACGGCACCAGTGAGCGCGTGTTTTACACCCAACAGATCGCAGAAGATCCTTCCATGATGAAGCTGCTGACGCCGTTCCAGGAAAAAGGTAAGGCGCAGTTGGACGTCAAGATTGGCAGCGTCAACGGCAAGCTGGAAGGCGACCGCAGCAAAGTGCGCTTTGTACAGACCAACCTGTCACGCGTCTTGTTGGCAGCGCAGATGGAACGTGCCGAGGCTGACTTTGCGGTGATGAGCGGTGGCGGGGTGCGTGACTCGATTGAAGGCGGCGATATCACCTATAAAAACGTGCTGAAAGTGCAGCCATTCGGCAATACGCTGGTCTACGTCGAGATGAAAGGCAGCGACGTGGAAAAATACCTGGCTGTAGTCGCCAACATGAAGGTAGATTCCGGGGCCTATGCGCAGTTTGCCAACGTTAGCCTAACGGCGGACGGTCAGGGCGTCAGCAACGTCAAGATCAAGGGGGAACCGCTGCAGGCGGACAAAACCTACCGTATGGCCACGTTGAACTTCAATGCGTTGGGCGGCGACGGTTATCCGAAGCTGGATACCCTGCCAAGCTACGTCAACACCGGGTTTATCGATGCCGAAGTCTTGAAGCAATACATCGAGAAGCACTCACCGCTGGACGCAGCGGCTTATGAGCCTAAAGGCGAGATCGTTTATCAATAATATTATGGCGGCTTTTACCGGTTAAAAGCCGCCGTCGATTTTCCCCGCATTACCACACTTCCAGTATAAAAGAATTCGAATATTATTAATTTCAATATTGTTTTCCCTGTCTTGCATAATTGTATTTCTATTTTCTTTGTCTATACCTTTAGGGTTAATGATTTTATCTTGCTTAAATCATAATTTTTCCAGGGAATAAAACTCAGCGAAATAATCGTGATTGAAGAGGAAATGAAATGTACAGGGCAGCAGTGCTTTTATATGGCGTCGTCGGCTATTTTTTGGGGTTGGTTGGCTTTGTTTTGCTTATTTTATTACTTAACGGCTGGGGGCTGAGAAATATGGTCGCCGTTAGGGAGGATACCGACGTATGGCCCTGGCTGGTGAATATCGTTTTGCTTTTGCTGTTTGGCTTGGTGCATTCCGTTATGGCCCATGAGAGGTTCAAGGCCCGTTTGGCGCTGTCCCCGGCATTGGAAAGAAGCTCCTATGTGTTAATTGCCGGTGCGTCGTTGGCGCTGCTGGCGCTTGTGTGGCAACCACTGCCGGGCGTCTTGTGGCGGCTACCGCCAGACAGTGTTGCCGCATGGGGGCTTAACGGTATTAGTGCGCTAGGCTGGCTCGTGGTCTTTGCGTCAACCTGCATGATCAGCCACACCGACTTATTTGGCTTGCGACAATCCTGGCTGCAATGGAGAGAACGCCAATATACCGATTTGCCTTTTCAGGTAAGAGGATTTTACCGGTTGACACGGCATCCCATGATGACGGGAATGTTACTGGCATTTTGGTTCACGCCAGAGATGACCGCTGGGCGTCTATTATTTAATTCAGGTATGACATTATATATTTTGGTGGGTGTTTATTTTGAAGAACGTAGCCTGCTTAAAGCTTTAGGGGCGGATTATCAGCGGTATTGCCGACATGTTCCCATGTTGTTGCCGCGAATGGGGATACGGAATAAGCCGACGGAGTAATCAGATCCCGCGGCCGACGTTGGGACTGCGGCCGCGTCATCAGGCTTCTAGTCGCGCTTGGCGATATCGGCGAAGCTGCCGGCCAACAGCCGGCAAAGATCTTGCGCCGCCAGTTCGATGTCCAGCCCGCGTTTACCGCCGGAGACATAAATGGTGGCGAACTGCTGTGCCGGGCTGTCGATCACCGTTGGCAGCCGCTTTTTTTGCCCCAGCGGGCTGATGCCGCCGACCAGATAACCCGTCACGCGCTGCGCCAGTAGCGGATCGGCCATCTCTGCCTTTTTGGCGCCGAGCGCACGAGCGACCTTTTTCAGATCCAACTGTGTAGCTACCGGCGTGACCGCCACTGCCAGATGTTTGGCGTCGCCGTTCAGCGCCACCAGTAACGTTTTATAGACGCGGTCTGCATCCAGCCCCAATTTTTTCACTGCTTCATCGCCGAAGTTGGTTTCAGCACTGTCGTGATGATAAGGATGAAGGGTAAAAGCGACTTTTTGTTTCTCAAGCAGGATCACTGCGGGCGTCATGTGTTTTCCTCTTCCCCGTTAAGTGGGAGGTTGCAAACGGATGCAACAAAATTACAAAAATATAACGGTAACAGCAACCTGAGTGGCAGCCGCGTAAAGCGGGTTGCCAAGATGTTCACTGGGTTGCTACCCTGTCTGTTGTAACCGTTAACACGGTTGCTATGCGTATAACTAAAATACAAGAAATTCCTCTTTGACTGGCCAGTAGCGATATTGGCCACTTTTTTACTGCGCCTGCAGCATCGCCGGCAGATTATCCTCGCCATACAGATGCAGTGCGCCTACCGCCACCACGTAATTTCCTGGCGGTAACGCCTCCAGCTTTTGTTGCCAGTCGCGATTTCGTTGGTGCATCAACACGTCGTACAAATCGGCGCTGAATGTGGCGGGCAGGGTTTCGAGCATACCGCTGGGTTTCGCGTCTATCCACCAACTCACCATGGTTTGCAGCAAGCGCGCGTTAGTGTGCCAGTGCTCCAGCGTGTCGCGCAGCAATGCCATTCCTCCCTCCGGTAACTGTTCCAGCATACTCATCTGGTGTTCCGCCCCTTCCAGCTCAATCACCTTTTTATGCTGGTCTCTGGCCGCCTGCAACAGTTGATAATCCACGCCGTATTCGGCGCGTAATCCCAATCGCTGAGCCTGACGGGCTTGCATCATTAACGCTACCTGCCAGCCGGGCAGGGTGGAAAAACTGTCGACGTCGGCACCCAGCTCCTGGCACAGCGTCAGTAATTGCTGAAATTCTGACTCTGAGAGCCGCTGTTCAAGTTCCGGTTGCTGTTCGATGCGGTCAAAGGGCGAGGCGGAACCGGTGATGTCGGCTTCAACAATCAGGGCATCTGCCTGTTTGAGGCGAGCTGCCAGCTTGGCCGGCAGCGGCGACATATCCACCGTGCCCATATGAATGCTGCCCACCAGATGGAACTGACGATCGCCGGGCAGTCGAATATCCAGCGCCGGGTAGGCGTAAGTCATCGGGGATATCAGGCCGAGAAAGGCGGCGATTCGGCGTAACAGTTGACCCATACAGCGTGGCTCCTGAATAGCGTGTTCACCCTTGGCTTGGCAAGGTGAGGATTCCCCATGCTAAACGCTATCCGCCGGACAAGAAAGCCTGAAGAGTGAAGGAATTATCCCAAAGAAAAAGGGGCGCACTATTTGCGCCCCTTGGGTATTTAGCGTTTGGGTTTAAAACGCAGCAGTCGGTTGGCGTTACTGACCACGGTAATGGAGGACAGCGCCATAGCCGCGCCCGCCACCACCGGACTGAGCAGGGTGCCGGTTAACGGATACAGTACCCCGGCGGCAATCGGGATGCCGAGCGTGTTGTAAACAAAGGCTCCCAGCAGGTTCTGCTTCATATTGCGCAATGTGGCTTTAGACAGCTCAAGCGCATCGGCGACGCCGTTCAGGCTGTGGCGCATTAGGGTGATGGCGGCAGTCTCAATGGCGATATCGCTGCCGCCTCCCATGGCGATGCCGACATCGGCCTGCGCCAGCGCCGGCGCGTCGTTGATGCCGTCGCCGATCATGGCTACGCGGTGACCCTGCGCCTGCAGCTGTTTGATCGCTTCGGCTTTGCCCTCCGGCAACACGCCGGCAATCACCCGGTCGATACCGGCCTCTTTGGCAATGGCGTTGGCGGTCACCGGGTTGTCGCCGGTTAACATCACCAACTGATAGCCCTGACGGTGCAAGCGCTGTAGCGCTTCCACGCTGTCGGCGCGCAGCGGATCACGGATGGCGAACAGCGCGGCCGGCTTACCCTCGACGGCCAGCAGCACCGGCGTAATGCCGCGCTCTGCCTGTTGCTGCATCTGTGTGTCCAGCTCGGCGATGGCTACCTGATGCTGTTGTAATAACGCAGCATTGCCCAGCAGCAACTTCATGCCGTCCACTTCGCCGCTAACGCCGGCACCGCGCAGGGTACGGAACTGCTCAACCTGCGGCAGCGCTTGTCCTTCGGCGTGATCAACGATGGCACGGGCCAGCGGGTGGCTGGCGCCCTGTTCCAATGCGGCAGCCCAGCGCAGTGCCTGCTGCTCGCTCACCTGGTTAAACGTGAGGATTTCCACCACCCGCGGCTGACCTTCGGTCAGGGTGCCGGTTTTATCAAACACCAGGGTGTCGAGTTGGCTTGCCTGCTGCAAGGCATCGGCATCACGTACCAGCACGCCAAATTCGGCGGCGCGGCCCACTCCGGAGATGATCGACATCGGCGTCGCCAAACCCAGTGCGCAAGGGCAGGCGATGATCAAGACCGTGGTGGCGATCACCAGCGTATAAACCAGCTGCGGTTGCGGGCCAAAGAAATACCAGATTGCGGCGCTGAAAAGGGCGATAGCCACTACCGTCGGGACGAATACTGCAGAAATGCGATCCGCCAGCTTACCGATCTCAGGCTTACTGCTCTGCGCCTGACGCACAAGCTTGATGATGCGTGCCAGGGTGGTTTTGCTGCCGATAGCGCCGGCAAGGAATAGCACACTGCCGTCATCGACCACCGTCCCGGCATGTACGGTATCACCCACGCTTTTTTGTTGCGGCACCGCCTCGCCGGTCAGCATTGCTTCATCCAGCCAGACTTCACCCTGAATTATCTCACCGTCTACCGGAATACGATCGCCGGTTGTCAGCCGCAGCGTCATGCCGAGCTGCACCTGCGCCAACGGGATGCTTTTCTCGCCATCGTCGGTCACCAGGCGCGCCGTCGGCGGCGTCAGATCCAACAGCCGTTCCAGCGCCTGCGATGAGCGTTGGCGAGCGCGTTGTTCCAACGCATGGCCCAGGTTTATCAGACCGATGATCATTGCGCTGGCTTCGTAGTACAGATGCCGCGCCGCCATCGGGAAGAAATCCGGCCACAGGTTGACGCTGATTGAATACAGCCAGGCGGCACCGGTGCCCAGTGCGACCAGGGTGTCCATGGTGGCGCTGCCGTTCATCAGCGCGCGCCAGGCATTACGATAGAAATGCCCGCCGGCGAACACCATCACCGCCAGCGTGAGCAGGCCGACCAGCAGCCACGGACGCTGAGTTTCCGGCGTCAGTGACATGCTGCCACCAAACAGCCCCCAGGCCATCAAGGGGATACCCAGCGCCAGGCCAAGCGCGGCTTGCCAGCGAAAACGCTTCATATTGGCTTGCGCAGTTTGCTGTTGGCGCTCGCGGCGTTCGGTTTCGTCCTGGATCATTTCTGCGCCGTAACCGGCTTTCTCGACCGCCGCGACCAGCGCTTGTGGATCGGCGCTGCCGGTGATCAGCGCGCTGCGTTCCGCCAGATTGACGCGCGCCTGATCTACACCGGATACGCTTTGTAGTGCATTTTGCACTTTACTGACGCAGCTGGCGCAGCTCATGCCACTGAGCAAAAGCTGCACGCTGTCATCATCATCGCCATTAGAGGTTGCCGGAAGGGGAGACGAGGCCGTTGCCTGGGTTTCCGGCAATACAGGGACTGATTCAGTCAACGGCTCAGTTTTTGGGGAGGTAGCGGCTCCGGCAAGGCTCGCGTGATAACCCGCGTCTTCAACTGCGGCGATCAACGCCTCGGAAGCGGCGTCACCGTAAACCTTGGCGCTGTCGATACTGACGTCGGCGGCAATCACCCCCGGCACCGCTTCCAGCGCTTTGCGGGTGCTGGCAGCGCAGTGCATGCAGCTCAGACCGTTCAACTGCAGCTCGGTATCCGGCTGTTGCGCCACGGCGGCCTGATAGCCGGCAGCGACTACGCTGTCGATCAGCGCCTGGCTCGACGCCTCGCCAGTGACTTTGGCATAGTGGACATTGACCTCTGCCTGTTCGACATCTTCGCGGCTTTCCAGGGCTTTTTTCACCCGCTGCGCGCAGTTCATGCAGGTCAGCCCCTGCAATGCCAGCACTGTGGTTTGTGACATGATTCGATTCCTCGCTCAGGTGCGGTGTTTAAAGGTTGACCGCTTAGCCTATTTTCACTAAGAATGGAGTCTAAACCTTCCAGCAAGGGGAAGGTCAAGGGGGATAAATGAATATCAGCGACGTGGCGAAAAAAACCGGTTTAACCAGCAAGGCAATCCGCTTCTATGAAGAGAAAGGGCTGGTTACCGCGCCGATCCGCACCGATAACGGCTACCGCAGCTACAGCCCGAAGCACATTGAGGAGCTGACGTTGCTGCGTCAGGCGCGGCAGGTGGGGTTTAACCTGGACGAATGCGGCGAACTGGTGGCGTTGTTCAACGATCCGGCCCGTCACAGCGCCGATGTGAAAGCACGCACCCTGCAAAAAGTGGCGGACATTGAAAAGCACATCGCCGAGTTGGGTGAGATGCGCCAGCGTTTACTGGCGCTGGCGGATCAGTGCCCGGGGGATGACGGAGCAGAGTGCCCGATCATTAATAACCTGGCAGGGTGTTGCCACACAGAGAAACGGTGAAAAAGATAACGGTTATTAGCTAGATCACAGAACTTATGTTCATTGATCAACCATACAACTTACTCCCATTTATCCCCTACCAAATGCCTTTTATTGTTGCTATGTCCATAAGGACTTCGCTTACTAAGAGGTTTTTCGTTATGAATACTTGTCCTGATATCGCAACATTACGAACTATTATCCCTACCTCGGCTAATGAATTTATCGAGGTTGTTTCTTATTATTCAGGCTGGCACGGAGATGATCAATTGCAGTCTGGCGGTGGGGTTTTCATTTCTTCTACTGATCCTGACCTTATTGATGATGCAGGAATTTATATAAAACCCAATTCACAGTGGACATGGGTTCGTGCGTTAAACAGTCAGTCTCTGGTATCGCCAAATATGTTTGGTGCCCGTGGCAATGGTAGTGCAGATGATACTAACGCACTAACGGCCGCTTTTTTGACAACATATGATACGGTTTGTCAGCAGGGGGCAACTTATATGACGTCTGACACCGTACGTATTAAGAATGGTAATTCTGGTAAGAAAGTTATTAATCTGAATGGTGCAACTATTAAGGCTAAGCCAGGTCATCTGAAACCATTTTTTGCTAATCAAACCTCTACTTCTGAGGCTTATGACTATTTGCATGGTGTGGAAATGTTTGGTGGCACGTTATATGGCTGGGTAAAGCGTGAAAGTGTTTATCACCAGGTGTCTTCACATAACGGTTTTGTCGCGGGAGACAAAAGTTACTTCTATCATATGACAGTGCGGGGATTTTGTGACGGTATGGTATTAATGGGCGACTCCGTCGCTTTCGACGTGAGTGTCGATGAGTGTAGGGATAATTTAATTGTCGTTAAGAACAATGATAATGTGGTCAGTAATATAACAGGTGGTTATTGCCTTGGCGATGGGGTTTTAGTTAAGGGCAATAAAAATATTGTTGCTAAAGTCACTATTGCTGGCGCGGGAATACCAGCCAGTACTTTTGAGCCTGGTTATGTGTCTGGTTCTATTGTTGCTTTAGGGCAGGATAGTCAACTCGATGGAATGACTTCAAACTGTTATGTCATTGATGTTAAATGTGGAACATGGGGTGGTGGTGGGGTCATTGTCGATGGAAAAAATAATTTTTGCGACAATATTGTGGGTGGCGACTGTTACTATCTTGAACAGACGAATGCTTCTGCCATTCTAAACGGAGCGCCGGCAGTGTATGTCGGTGGCAGCAAACACCGAATCAATAATGTTACTGTTGGGCACTGTATTAGAGGAGTGGAAATACATGATGGTTCAGAAGGCAACCTCATTGACAATATTTCTATAGCATCGTGCCGGGTACATCCAGGATTAAGTGCGTCTGGTACTCAGTTGGATAGTCGCATTGGTAAATTAACGTTCGGTCGTCTGATTGGCAATAAGGCTTTAGATCTTAACATGAGTGGTCTGGTTATAGATCAGATTACGGTTAATGAATATGCAAGTGCTTTCGGAAGTGGAGGGAGTCTTTGCAGCATTAAGAAACCAGCAACAATTGGTAGCTTGGTATTTAACAGCAAGTCGGCAAATAACATGCTGCCGGTAGTGTTGATGGAGGCAAATGCGAACATTGATAATCTGATTGTGAACAACAACAAGTCCGTTAGTTTACAAACTATGGCAAGCGTCACCCAACTGCCACAGAATTTGACAATCCAACAAACGGCAGATGCCATTGACTCAGCGGTTAAAATATTCGGAGACGGAGCCTTATTCGTTAAAACCTGGCAGATCAAAGGCAACCCGACAGTCCTGCCAAGTCTTCGGGGGCAGATACACAATTAACTATTGAACACTATCCTTCCGACAGTCTGCCATGGAAAGTGACCTATCCTGCAACCTCAAAAGTCATTGTTCTAAACTCGGCATTGATTGCATAAACAAAAAAGCCGGGACCCTCCCGGCTTAATGAGTTAACGGGATTGTTGAGGTAGCGCGCGGATCACCAGCGTTATGCCTTCGACGGCGATCACTTCCACCTCGGTGCCCACCGCCAGATCGTCACTGGCCTGCGCACGCCAACTGCTGTCGCCGATGTTAATGCGCCCCATGCCGTTGTGCATGGGTTCCGTCAGCGTGGCGCGGGTGCCAATCAGCTGGCGGTTGCGCTGGTTCAGTACCTGCGAACCGCTGGAGGCCGCCGCCGGACGTTGGCGCAGCCAATACCACCACAGGTAGGCCACCACCACGGTCAGCACGGCAAAAATCACCCCCTGCCATTCCCAGGCCAACTGCGGCAACAACCAGACAATCGCGCCGACCACCACCGCGGATACGCCGCTCCATAACAGGTAGCCGCTGGCGCCGAGCATTTCGGCCGCCAGCAGCAGCCCGCCAAGGGAGAGCCAGAACCAGTGCGGGTTTGCTGCAATTTGTTCGAGCATGGTTACTTGCCTTTGGTGTCTTTCAACAGCTCGGCAATGCCACCAATTGAACCGAGCAGGCTGCTGGCATCCAGCGGCATCATGATGACTTTACTGTTATTGGCGGAGCCGATCTTCTGCAGCGCATCGGTGTATTTCTGCGCCACAAAGTAGTTCACCGCCTGGATATTGCCACTGGCGATAGCATCGGACACCAGTTGAGTCGCACGAGCTTCGGCTTCCGCGGCACGTTCACGGGCTTCCGCCTGCAGGAACGCAGACTGACGCTCACCTTCCGCCTTGAGGATTTGCGACTGTTTGTCGCCTTCGGCACGCAGGATAGCAGCCTGACGTACGCCTTCAGCCTCCAGAATATCCGCACGCTTGGTTCGCTCGGCCTTCATCTGGGCGTTCATTGCCGAGATTAACTCTGCCGGTGGACGTACGTCACGGATCTCGATACGGGTGATTTTAATGCCCCAGGGGTTGGTGGCCTCATCGACAATGTGCAGCAGGCGGCTGTTGATGCTGTCACGCTGCGAGAGAATTTCGTCCAGCTCCATCGAGCCGAGCACGGTACGGAAGTTGGTCATGGTCAGGTTGACGATCGCCAGTTCCAGGTTGCTGACCTCATAAGCGGCACGGGCCGGATCCACCACCTGGATAAAACACACCGCATCGATGGCCACATTGGCGTTATCGCGCGAGATGATTTCCTGAGATGGAATATCAAGTACCTGTTCCATCATATTGATTTTTCTGCCGATGCGGTCCATAAAAGGCACCACCAGGTTTAAACCTGGCATCAGCGTTTTGGTGTAGCGGCCGAAGCGTTCCACCGTCCATTGGAACCCCTGCGGAACAATTTTGACGCCGGCAAATACGATGATTAGCGCGACGACAATCACGATGGGAATAAGGGTAAACATGGCAAACCTCCTGTCGGACATATGTAAACGAATATTACGCCAGCTACCGTGCAAAGACTAATAAATCAGGGGCGTTGTGCCATTAACATTCCAAATTGGCATGTTTCCAATAATTTTAATTCATTTCATGACGTTGTCCGCCTTGGCTAGAGTAAAAAGCATTGCCGTTTTTCACTTCAAATATTTGTCATTTATATTTGCGACTATGCTTTTTGAAATGACATCTAGCGCCAAGGATTGTTATGGACTCAATCAGTGTTGATGAACTCGCCCCGAAAAAAGATCGTTGGTATCGCATTGTGGAGGAATTGTTGTCCTCCGCCGATGTAGCCATCAACGGCAACCGCGCCTGCGATATCAAGGTACATAATCCGGCGTTGTTTAAACGCATTTTGCAGGAGGGATCGCTCGGGTTCGGCGAAAGCTACATGGATGGCTGGTGGGACTGTGAGCGACTGGATGTGCTATTTACCCGCATTCTGCAGGCGGGCGTCGATGAGCGCTTGCCTAAAAACCTGAGCGACGTTGCGCGCATCGCCTATGCCCGGCTGTTTAACCGTCAGTCGCGTAAACGCGCCTGGCAGGTGGGTAAGGAGCATTACGATATCGGTAACGATCTGTTCCGCGCGATGCTCGATCCCTATATGCAATATTCCTGCGGCTATTGGAAAGACGCTGACACGCTGGAGCAGGCGCAGCAGGCCAAGTTGAAAATGATCTGCGAGAAGTTGCAGCTGAAACCCGGTATGTCACTGCTGGACATCGGCTGTGGCTGGGGCGGATTGGCTCAATATGCGGCAGAAAACTACGGCGTGTCCGTGTATGGCGTGACGATTTCCGCCGAACAGCAAAAGCTGGCGCAGGAACGCTGCCAGGGATTAGACGTGGAGATACAACTGCAGGATTATCGCGATCTTGACCGTCAGTTTGACCGCATTGTCTCCGTCGGCATGTTCGAACACGTGGGGCCGAAGAACTACGACACGTATTTCCGCGTAGCAGCGCGCAACCTCAAGCCCGATGGGCTGTTCCTGCTGCACACCATAGGTGCCAATCAAACCAATTTGCACGTCGACGCCTGGATAGACAAATACATTTTCCCCAACGGCTGCCTGCCATCGGTACGGCATATTTCCGAGGCCAGCGAAGGGCGTTTTGTAATGGAGGATTGGCACAATATCGGCGCCGATTACGATCGAACGCTGATGGCCTGGTATGAAAATTTCAAACGGGCGTGGCCGCAGCTGGCCGAAGAGTATTCCGAGCGGTTCGAGCGGATGTTCACCTATTACCTGAATGCCTGCGCCGGCGCGTTCCGTGCACGGGATATTCAGCTATGGCAGGTGTTGTTCAGCCCGAAGGGGGTGGACGGTGGGGTTCGTGTTTATCGCTGATATCCCCTTCGTCTTTCCAGCCACATCGTTGTTGGCTGCACGCTCGAGCCCTGGTCACTTAGTTATCTAAGCTCCCAGGGCTTCTCGCGTTTGCCGCCTAGATGTGGCGGGAAATCCATTGGGGATCTGTCCCAAATAACTAAGGCCATACCCTAAATAATTGGAGTTGCATCACGGCGGCAAGTTTGTAAGTCCCCAGGAGCTTACTTAAGTAAGTGACTGGGGTGAGCAAACGCAGCCAACACAGATGCAGCTTCAAGTATGACGGGTATTAATACAGTAATGAATACAACTGACGCCGGTACTTAGCTGCTAATGCGTCACCGGTGCCCAGCGCGGCCAGAATATCCATCAGCGTCTTGCGCGCGTTGCCATTGGCGGCGGCGAGATCTTTCTTCAGATGCCCCATCAGCAGCTCCAACGCTTCTTCATTGCGCCCGACCTGATGCAGTTGCAGCGCCAGCTGCACGGCTAAATCGACGTTCTCCGGTTGCTGTTCCACCTGCTGTTGCAACTGTTGAATTTCCGGCGTGTCGGCAGCCTGCTTCAGCAGCTCAATCTGCGCCACCAGACCCTGATAGCGGGTATCACGATCCTGCAGCGGAATGGTCGCCAGCACGGTTTCGGCATCTTCAGTGCGGTTCAGCGCTATCTGGGTTTCTGCCAGTGTCAGGCCAATATCGCTGCGTTGCTGGCTGGCTTGCCAGGCGTCTTTCAACAGCGGTAACGCCTCAGTGGCATTACCTTCGGCCAGCAATTCAGTCGCCTGCGCCAGCTTCAAATCTTCTTCTTTGGGCAGGAAACGCTGCAGGAATTCGCGGATCATCTCTTCCGGCTGCGGGCCCTGGAATCCGTCGACCGGCTGGCCGTCTTTGAACAGGTACACCGTCGGCAAAGAACGCAGGCCAAACTGGGCCGCGATGGCCTGTTCGGCGTCGCAATCCACTTTTGCCAGCACGAACTGACCGGCATATTCCGCCGCCAGTTTGTCCAGTATCGGGGTGAGCTGCAGACAGTGTTGGCTGCGATCCGACCAGAAGTAGAACACCACCGGCAGGGACATTGACTGTTCCAGCGTCTGGTGCAGGTTAGTTTCGTTAATATCAACAACAGCTTGAGCTAGCATGTATTTTCTCTCTGATCTTGCGGAGCCATTGGCTTTTAAATGGGGGCGGAGTGGCGTTCTTCAACCCCGCCGGCCCAATTAACCGTTGCTGCGCAGCAGCCAGTCCAGGCAGCGGCCCGGCAGGATGCGACGCAATACGCTGAGCGCGTGCGCCAGCAGGGTCACCGGGTAACGCAGTTTAGCCCTTGGACTTTCCAGCGCGTGGCGCAATTTGGGCAAAATGGCTTCCGGCGGCAGCGTCAGGCGCTTGGCAATACCGGGGTTATGCACCGGTTTGTCGCTCTGCGCCTGATTGACGTTCTGGGTAAAGTGGGTGGAGATGGGGCCAGGCTCAATCAGGCTGACCTGAATGCCGGTACCGTGCAGCTCCATGCGCAGAGCATCGGACCAGGCTTCCAGCGCAAACTTGCTGGCGGCATAGGCACCGCGTCCGGCGCTGGAAACCAGCCCCATCACCGAACTGGTCTGAATAATGCGCCCCTCGCCGTGCGGCAGCATTGCCGGCAACAGCAACTGGGTTAACTGATGGGTGCCAAACAGGTTGGTGGCGAATTGGCGTTCCAGCTGCTGGCGCGAAATGCTGCTCAGCGGCCCATAAACGCCAAAGCCGCCGTTGTTGAACAGGCCGTACAGCCGATTGCCGGTCAGTTCGATCACCTGTGCGGCGGCACGTTCGACGCTGTCGCTGTCGTCCAGATCCAGCTCAATGCCTTCCAGCCCAAGCTGGCGCATGTTTTCCACGTCCTGCGGTTTGCGGCAGGCGGCCAGCACGCGGTAGCCACGGTTACGCAGATCCTGTGCCGCAATCAATCCAATCCCGCTGGAACAGCCGGTTATCAACACTGCTTTTTGCATAACTTTACCTAGTGTACAACGCTATTTAGTTAGACTCATGTTTTACTAGAGGTTCCAGACGTTCCGCCATCCAGGTGGCGATAAACGGTTGGGCATCCTTATTGGGATGCAATCCGTCATCCTGCATCCATTCCGCTTTTACCACCACCTGCTCCATATAGAACGGCAGCAGCGGAATGTTGAACTGTTTAGCCAACTGAGGGTAAACCGCGCTGAAGGCCTCGGTATAACGGCGACCATAGTTGGGCGGGATGCGGATCTGCATCAGCAGCGGCTGTGCGCCGGCCTGCTGTACCAAGGTGATGATTTGGCCGAGATCGCGCTGCAGGTCCTGTGCCGGGAAACCTCGCAGACCATCGTTGGCGCCTAATTCAATCAGCACCCAGCGCGGCTGGTGCTGTTTAAGCAATTCGGGCAGGCGGGCCAGCCCCTGTGCAGCGGTGTCGCCGCTGATACTGGCGTTGACCAGTTGCGGATCGCCCGGCTTTTTCTGCCATTGATCGGCCAACAGCGTCGGCCAGGCCTGCGCCACCGGCAAGCGATAACCGGCGCTTAAACTGTCGCCTAAAATCAACAGGGTATCGGCGGCGACAGCGCGTAAACTGAATAATCCCAACAGCAAAAGGAAGGGAAGATGCCAGCGGAAAACGTTCTTGAAGTTCATCATCTTAGTAAACACGTTGGTCAGGGTGAGCATCAGCTCTCCATCCTTACCGGAGTCGAGCTGGTTGTCAAACCCGCGCAGACAATTGCCCTGATTGGCGAGTCCGGTTCGGGCAAGTCAACGCTGCTGGGGATCCTCGCCGGGCTGGACGACGGCAGCGAAGGGGAGGTGCATTTGTTGGGCGAATCGCTGACCGCGCTGGACGAAGAGGGCCGCGCCGCGCTGCGTGCCAAAAATGTCGGCTTTGTATTTCAATCATTTATGCTGGTACCGACGCTCAATGCGCTGGAAAACGTGCAGTTGCCGGCGCTGCTGCGCGGTGAAAGTGACCGCCAGAGCCGTGAGCAGGCGGTGCAACTGTTGGAACAGTTGGGTTTGGGCAAGCGCCTTGATCATTTGCCGGCGCAGCTCTCCGGTGGCGAACAGCAGCGGGTGGCGCTGGCGCGGGCGTTTAGCGGGCGGCCACGGGTGCTGTTCGCCGATGAGCCGACCGGCAATCTCGATCGCCAGACCGGCGAGCGCATCGCCGATTTGCTGTTTTCACTCAACCGCGATTTCTCCACCACCTTAATCCTGGTCACTCATGATGAAACCCTGGCGGCGCGCTGCCAGCGGCGGCTGCGCCTGCGCGAAGGCAAGCTGTGGGAGGAAGCATGATCTGGCGCTGGTTCTGGCGCGAGTGGCGCTCGCCGTCGCTGCTGATCGTTTGGCTGGCGCTGACGCTGTCGATGGCCTGCGTACTGGCATTGGGCAGCATCAGCGATCGTATGGACAAGGGCCTGAGCCAACAGAGCCGCGATTTTATCGCCGGTGACCGTGTGCTGCGCAGCGCCCGGCCGGTACCGGAAGGCTGGCTGCTGGATGCGCAGCAGCAGGGGCTGAAGGTCAGCCGGCAGCTGTCGTTCACCACCATGACCTACGCCGGAGACCGGCCGCAATTGGCGGACGTGAAGGCCACCGATCTGGCCTATCCGCTGTACGGCAAGCTGGAGACCCGTCCGGCTAATGCCAAGCTGACGCCGGGCAGCGTATTGGTCGCACCGCGTTTGCTGGCGCTGTTGAACGTAAAGGTGGGGGATACGTTGGACGTGGGCGACACCCAACTGCGTATTGCCGGTGAAATCATTCAGGAGCCGGATTCCGGCTTTAACCCCTTCCAGACCGCGCCGCGTATCATGATCAATCTGGCGGACGTGGATAAAACCGGGGCTGTGCAGCCGGGCAGTCGCCTGACCTACCGTTATATGTTTGCCGGAGCTGCGCAGGATATTCAGCGTTACGAAGATCGCCTGACGCCGCAGCTTGGGCCGGATCAGCGCTGGTTCGGACTGCAGGAATCCGGCAGCGCATTAGGCAAATCGCTGCAGCGTTCGCAGCAGTTCTTGCTGTTGTCCGCATTGCTGACTTTGCTGCTGTCGATTGCCGCCGTAGCGGTGGCGATGAGCCACTATTGCCGCAGTCGTTACGATCTGATCGCGGTGCTGAAAACGCTGGGTGCCGGTCGTAGTGCGCTGCGTAAGCTGATTGTCGGCCAGTGGCTGGCGGTGATCCTGCTGGCTGCGATATGCGGGGGGATTATCGGGTTGGGATTTGAGGCGGTGTTGATCCGCCTGCTGGCTCCGGTGTTGCCGGGGGAGCTGCCTGCCGCCGGGACCTGGCCGTGGCTGTGGGCGATCGGCGCGTTGCTGATGATTTCGCTGCTGGTGGGGCTGCGGCCATACCGGCAGCTGTTGGCGACTCAGCCGCTGCGGGTGCTACGTCGCGATGTGGTGGCTAACGTCTGGCCGCTGCGCTACTTCCTGCCGGTGACGGCGGTGATTGTGGTAGCGTTGCTGACCGCGCTGATGGGCGCCAGCACGCTGCTGTGGTCGATCCTGGCCGGTATTCTGGTGCTGGCCTTGCTGTTGGGCGCTATCGGTTGGGGCAGCCTGCTGCTGCTGCGTCGTATTACGCTTAAAAACCTGGCGCTGCGTCTGGCGGTTAACCGTCTGTTGCATCAGCCTTGGGTGACGGTGAGCCAACTGGCGGCCTTTTCGCTGTCGTTTATGCTGTTGGCGTTATTGCTGGTGTTGCGTGGCGATCTGCTCGAGCGCTGGCAGCAACAACTGCCGCCGGACAGCCCAAACTACTTCCTGTTGAACCTGACCGAAGCGCAGGTGCCGCAGGTGAAGACTTTCCTGCAACAGCATCAAATTGCACCTGAGACCTACTATCCGATTGTCCGTGTTCGCCTGACCGAGATTAACCAGCAGGTGGCGACCGAACGGGTGCACGAGGACGATCCGGGCGGTGAAGCGGTGAATCGCGAACTGAACCTGACCTGGCTGGCGGATTTGCCAGCGCACAATCCTTTGCTTGCGGGCAGTTGGCCGCCTAAGACCGGCGAAGTGTCGATGGATCAGGGTATTGCCGGGCGGCTCAAGATCAAGCTGGGCGATACGCTGACCTTCAGTGGCGATACCCAGTCGTTCAGCGCCAAGGTGACCAGCCTGCGGCAGGTGGATTGGGAAAGTCTGAAGCCGAACTTTTACTTTATCTTCCCGCCGGGTGCACTGGATGGCCAGCCGCAAACCTGGCTCACCAGTTTCCGCTATGACGGGGACGGCCAGATGTTAACCCAGCTTAATCGCCAGTTCCCGACGCTCAGCCTGCTGGATATCGGCTCGATCCTCAAACAGGTGGGCGGCGTGCTGCAGCAGGTCAGCCGCGCACTGGAAGTGATGGTGGTGCTGGTGGTGCTGTGTGGCGGCCTGTTGCTGATGGCTCAGGTGCAGGTGGGGATGCGTCAGCGACGTCAGGAGTTGGTGGTGTATCGCACACTGGGCGCAGGCAAGCGCCTGTTGCGCAGTACGCTGTGGTGTGAATTTGCCCTGCTGGGGCTGGTGGCGGGCATCGCCGCTGCGGTGGGCGCTGAGGCGGCACTGTGGCTGTTGCAAAGCCAGGTGTTTGACTTCCCGTGGGCACCGACACCGGTGCTGTGGTGGGCACTGCCGTTGCTCAGCGCGCTGTTGCTGTCGCTGTGTGGCGGTTGGCTGGGCGTGCGTTTGCTACGTGGTCAGGCGCTGTTCCGCAGCTACGACGGCTAGTTCCTTCAGGTTATCGACCGGCCCATTGTCAGGGGCCGGTCGACGTTACTCTCCGCACGACCCGTTTCTCGTTAACACTACCGCTTTCAATCCCTGCCTCGATCTGTCGGCCATCCTCTTGGCCGAACTCTGCGTGAAATCGGTTACACTCTGCCTTCGGGTTACTCAATTTATTGGGAGCGGCCAAGGTAAAATGATATTGCTGTCACCACCATATTAGGGCATGAATGCTTATGTTTAGCCTTTAAAATCAGTGGTGAGTGTTGTTTTTAAGGTTGTGTTTCTGTTTTTATCTAAACAAATAATAAATGTAATCGTTTCCACTAATGTGATCGCACTCACTTCTCTCTGGCGAATTGCCTCCTATCATACGGGCAACTTAAGCACGTTATCGTTTGGAGGCTGTATGAGTACTACCGTCAAAGTGTCGGCGGCTGAAAAGAGCCAGAGCAATGCAGGGATGACTTTTTTCGTCTGTTTTCTGGCCGCACTGGCTGGGTTGCTATTCGGTCTGGATATCGGGGTTATTGCGGGTGCTCTGCCGTTTATCACCGACTCGTTTAACATCACCAGCTCCCAGCAGGAGTGGGTGGTCAGCTCAATGATGTTTGGGGCGGCGGTCGGCGCCGTGGGCAGTGGCTGGATGAATTTCCGTATCGGGCGTAAATACAGCCTGATGATTGGCGCCGTGTTGTTTGTCGTCGGTTCACTGTGCTCAGCCGCGGCTCCCAACGTGGAAATCTTGCTGATTTCTCGCGTGCTGCTTGGGCTGGCGGTGGGGGTGGCTTCTTATACCGCGCCGATTTATCTGTCTGAAATTGCCCCGGAGAAAATTCGCGGCAGCATGATCTCGATGTATCAGTTGATGATTACCATCGGCATTCTGGCGGCCTACCTGTCGGATACCGCATTCAGCTATACCGGCGCTTGGCGCTGGATGCTGGGCGTGATCACCATCCCTGCGGTATTGCTGTTGATCGGCGTGTTCTTCTTGCCGGATAGCCCGCGCTGGCTGGCTTCGCGCAATCGCCATGAGCAGGCGCGCCAGGTATTGGAAAAGCTGCGTGACACCAGCGCTCAGGCGCAGCACGAACTGAATGAAATTCGCGAAAGCCTTAAGCTGAAACAGAGCGGCTGGGCGCTGTTTAAAGACAATAAAAACTTCCGCCGTGCCGTGTTTCTTGGCGTCCTGCTGCAGGTGATGCAACAGTTCACCGGGATGAACGTCATCATGTACTACGCACCGAAAATTTTTGGCCTGGCGGGCTTTGCCAGTACCGCACAGCAGATGTGGGGGACGGTGATTGTCGGCCTGGTTAACGTGCTGGCGACCTTTATCGCCATCGGGTTGGTTGACCGCTGGGGGCGCAAACCGACGCTGACGCTGGGCTTTGTCGTCATGGCGGTGGGCATGGGCGCGCTGGGGACCATGATGAATGTGGGCATGACCTCGCCGGCCGAGCAATACTTTGCCATCATCATGCTGCTGATGTTTATTGTCGGTTTTGCCATGAGCGCCGGCCCGCTGATTTGGGTGCTGTGTTCAGAGATCCAGCCGCTGAAAGGCCGCGATTTTGGCATAACCTGTTCTACCGCCACCAACTGGATTGCCAACATGATCGTCGGGGCGACGTTCCTGACCATGCTCAATTCGCTGGGTAGCGCGCACACTTTCTGGGTGTACGCAGCGCTTAACCTGGTATTTATCTTCATCACGCTGGCGTTGATTCCGGAAACCAAAAATATCTCGCTGGAGCATATCGAACGCAATCTGATGGCCGGTAAACCGTTACGCAACATTGGTTCGCGCTAGCCGACAGGCTGGGCATAGGATATTCGTTCAGGCATCTGGCGTTAACGCCAGATGCTGACGACAGGAGGATATTATGGCGATTTTGGTGACCGGCGGTGCCGGATACATTGGTTCGCACACCGTATTGGCGCTGCTGGAACGGGGTGAGGATGTGGTGGTGCTGGACAATTTGGTCAATGCGTCTGAAGAGTCCTTGCGACGCGTAGCGCAGCTGACGGGCAAAGCCGCAAAGTTCTATCGGGGTGATATACAGGACGCAGGCTGCTTGCAGCGGATCTTTAACGAGCAGCAGATTGCTTCGGTGATCCACTTCGCCGGTCTGAAGGCGGTAGGGGAGTCGACCCAGAAACCCCTGGAGTATTATCAAAACAACGTGACGGGCACCTTGGTCCTGCTGGAAGCGATGCGTCAGGCCGGCGTTCACCGGTTTATCTTTAGCTCCTCCGCCACGGTGTACGGTGAAAATGCGCCGGTGCCTTATCGCGAGGATATGCCGATTGGCGGTACCACCAGCCCTTACGGTACCTCAAAATGGATGGTGGAGCAGATCCTGCAGGATTTTGCCAAGGCCGAACCGGCATTTTCGATTATCGCGCTACGCTACTTCAACCCGGTAGGCGCCCATGAGTCGGGGCTGATTGGTGAAGATCCCAGCGGCATTCCCAATAACCTGCTGCCGTATATCGCGCAGGTCGCTATTGGCCAGCGTGAAAGCCTGAGCGTGTTCGGCGGCGATTACCCGACCAAAGACGGCACCGGCGTGCGTGATTACATTCACGTGATGGATGTTGCTCAGGGTCACCTGGCGGCGATGGACCACTTAAAACAGATCGCCGGTTTCAAAGCCTATAATTTGGGCTCGGGGGTAGGGTATTCGGTGTTGGAAATGGTGCAGGCGTTTGAGAAAGCCTCGGGGGTAACCATTCCCTACCAGATTTTACCGCGCCGTGCGGGCGATCTGCCTGCCTTCTGGGCCGATGCCAGCCTGGCGAAACAGGAGCTGGGCTGGCAAGTGCAACGCGGCCTTGATCTGATGATGCGCGATACCTGGAACTGGCAAAGTAAAAACCCGCAGGGCTACCGCCAATAGTTTTTCATCGACAGTAAAAAAGGGTTCAGCTTGCTGAACCCTTTGTTTTTAGTGCGGCGTAACGCTTAAGCCAGCTTTTGTTGCGCCCAGGCCAAACCGCTTTGGTATTCGGCCGGTAACAGCGGCGCCAAAGCCTGCAATGCCTGTTGCAACGCACCGGCGTCGGGATCGTTCAGGTTGAGATGCCCAACCTTGCGGCCCTCGCGCACCTCTTTCTCGTACCAGTGCAGATGCACCAGCGGTAACGCCAGCCACTGCTGATTTACCGCGGTACCGATCAGGTTGACCATCACCGACGGGGTGCTCACGACCGGCTTCGGCAGCGGCAGGGCGAGAATGGCACGCAGGTGCAGTTCGAACTGGCTGATAGACGCGCCGTTTTGCGTCCAGTGGCCGCTGTTGTGGACCCGAGGCGCCAGTTCGTTAATCAGCAGACGATCGCCAACGATAAAACACTCCATCGCCATGACGCCGACGTAGTTCAGTTCATCAAGGATCGCCGTCAGCATCTGTTCAGCTTGCTGTTGCAGCGCAGGATTGGGCTGCGGCAACGCCACGCTGGTGCGCAGAATGCCTTCTTCATGCAGGTTATGGGTCAGCGGATAGAACACCGATTTACCGTCGTGTCCGCGTGCGCCGACCAATGAGACCTCGCCGGAGAAGTTAATCCCCTGTTCGACGATGCATTCGCCATAGGCATCGGCCGGCAGTTCGGCTTCCTGACCTGGGCGCAGACGCCACTGACCCCGGCCGTCGTAACCGCCGACGCGACGTTTAACGATAGCCAGTTCGCCCAGGGTCGCGAAAACCTGCGGCCACTCGGCGACGTCGGTCAGCAACTGCCAGGGGGCAGTGGCCAGGCCGAGCTGATCGAGTAACTGTTTTTGCGTCAGGCGGTCCGCCAGACGGGGGAAAATATCGCGGTTAACGAAGCTGTTGTGGGTCGCCAGCTCACGCGTCAGCGCGGTTTCCGGCCAACGCTCGATTTCGGCGGTGATCACGCTGTTTTGATAAGGTACCGCTTCCGGCTCGGCGTCGAGGCCAACCGGATAGACGGCGATCCCCAGCGGCTCACCGGCCTGGCGCAGCATACGCCCCAATTGACCGTTACCCAGTACGCAAACCGGCTTCATGCTTCCTCCCGCGGGTCCGGGTTATTCAGCACCTCGTCAGTCTGCGCCTGACGCCAATCGGCCAGGCGTTGCGCCAACTCAGCGTCATGCAACGCCAGAATTTGCGCTGCCAGCAGTGCAGCATTGGCGGCGCCGGCCTTGCCGATCGCCAGGGTGCCCACCGGAATACCGCGCGGCATTTGCACGATGGAATACAGGCTGTCCACGCCGCTCAAGGCAGCGCTTTGCACCGGCACACCCAGCACCGGCACCAGGGTTTTCGCCGCCAGCATACCCGGCAGGTGCGCAGCACCGCCCGCACCGGCAATGATCACGTCAATACCCTTGGCGCTTGCCTGTTCGGCAAAGCTGAACAGCTTGTCTGGCGTGCGATGAGCGGAAACGACTTCGACATGGAACGGGACGTCGAGTGAGGTCAGGACTTCGGCCGCAAACTGCATGGTGGCCCAGTCACTTTTCGATCCCATTACAATTGCGATTTTAACCTCAGCGTGAGTGGCTGAAGCGGCGTTGGCTCCCATGGGTGTAAGGCTCCTGTAATTGTACAAACGACGGCCGATTGCCTGCGGCGGGAGGCCGAATGAGGGCGTAGAGCATACCATGAGCGAACGGCAAGGAAAACGGTTGCGTCGCCGGTTTTGATCGTCAAAAGCGCGAATTTTTATACCCGCGCGTTAAGTCAGAAGCTTAGAAAGGGAATTGGATCAGTTCGACGGCGTCGGCGCTGACTTTGATCATCGAGCCTTCTTCATGCCAGGCACCCAGCACTAAACGGTGAGCTTTGCCGTTGCTCAGCGTCAACTCATGCACGGCCGGACGATGCGTGTGGCCATGGATCATCCAGTGAACCTGGTGGTTCAGCATGGTTTGCTCAACCGCCTGCGGGTTGACGTCCATGATGGCGTCCGATTTGTATTGGTTGCTTTGCCGGCTGCGGGCACGCATTTTAGCGGCGATCTTAAGGCGCCAGCGTAAAGGCATTGCCAGGAACAATTTTTGAATCAGTGGGTTGTGTACTTTTCGGCGGAACTGTTGGTAGGCCCGATCGTCGGTACACAGCGTGTCACCGTGCAGGATCAGGATTTTGCGGCCATACAGGTCCAGCACCTTTTCTTCCGGCAGCAGTTGCATGCCGCTGGCACGGGCAAAGCGCCTGCCCACCAGAAAATCACGGTTGCCGTGGATAAAGTAGCAGGGCACGCCTGCCTGTTGCAGCGTTTTCAGCGCCGCGGCGATTTCAGCATGCAGCGGTTCGGGATCGTCATCGCCGATCCAGGCTTCGAACAGATCGCCGAGTATGTACAGGGCTTCGGCGTGTATGGCATCTTGCCGCAAAAAACGCAGAAAACCGGCAGTAATTGCCGGTTCCTGTGCGCTTAAGTGCAGATCTGCAATGAACAGCGTGTTCATTCAGCTGCGATTACTCGCTGACGGTAACGCTGGTGACGATCACGTCTTCTACCGGTACGTCCTGGTGCATGCCGCTGCGGCCAGTTTTCACGGCTTTGATCTTGTTAACCACGTCCATGCCTTCAACCACTTCAGCAAACACGCAGTAGCCCCAACCCTGGGCGTTTTCGCCGCGGAAGTTCAGGAAGTCGTTGTCTGCTACGTTGATGAAGAACTGTGCGGTCGCGGAGTGTGGATCGTTAGTACGCGCCATTGCCAGGGTACCGATGGTGTTTTTCAGACCGTTGTTGGCTTCGTTCTTGATGGTGGCTTTGGTGTCTTTCTGGCTCATACCCGGCTCAAAACCGCCGCCCTGAATCATGAAGCCATTGATAACACGGTGGAAAATGGTGTTGTTGTAGAAACCGTCACGGCAGTAGTTCAGGAAGTTTTCAACGGTAACCGGTGCTTTGTCCGCGAAGGTGTTGATAACGATGTCGCCGTGATTAGTGTGGAAAGTAACCATAGTTTTAGTCCTAACAAGATGAAGTGAGATGTCACATGGAGCGAGTGAACTATCAGACCGCCGTTATAACATATCTCCTGTAATGAGTCAGCAGCGGCTAAACCGCGCTCAGGCTGTGGTAAATCGCAATTTGTTATATTATAACATCTGTGGCAATCGCTGATTTATCACCGTTTTCCACCTCTGAGCTCAGCAAAGCGCGGCCTTAACCTTGCATTAGATCAGGCTTCGGGTTTCAATACGCTGCTGGGTGAACAACCTTAACCCTGGTTATCATTTTTGTTATCACGCACACCACGGAATGTCCCGATGCTAAAGATTTTTAATACCCTGAGTCGTCAAAAAGAGGAATTTAAACCCATTCATGCCGGTAAAGTGGGCATGTACGTGTGCGGGGTAACCATCTATGACCTGTGTCATATCGGACATGGGCGTACCTTCGTTGCTTTCGACGTGGTGGCACGTTATCTGCGCTATCTCGGCTACTCGCTGAACTATGTGCGTAACGTTACCGACGTTGACGACAAAATTATCCGCCGCGCGACTGAAAATGGCGAAAGCTGCGATCAACTGACCGCACGCATGCTGGCGGAGATGCACGCCGACTTCGATTCTCTGCTGATCGAACGACCGGACATTGAACCGCGTGCGACCCAGCATATCGCCGAGATCATTGAGATCACCCAGCGCCTGATCGATCGCGATCACGCATATGTGGCCAGCAACGGCGACGTGATGTTCTCCATCGACAGCGATCCGCAATACGGTTTGCTGTCACGCCAGGATCTGGATCAGCTGCAGGCCGGTGCGCGCGTAGAAATCGACGACGTGAAACGCAACCCGATGGACTTCGTGCTGTGGAAGATGTCCAAGCCGGGCGAACCGAGCTGGGCGTCGCCTTGGGGCGCAGGGCGTCCGGGTTGGCACATTGAATGTTCTGCCATGAACTGCAAGCAGCTTGGCACCCATTTTGATATCCACGGTGGCGGTTCCGATCTGATGTTCCCGCACCACGAGAACGAAATTGCCCAGTCGAGCTGCGCCCACGACGGCCCGTACGTCAATTACTGGATGCACTCCGGCATGGTGATGATCGACAAAGAAAAAATGTCGAAATCCCTGGATAACTTCTTCACTATTCGCGACGTGCTGGGTTACTACGACGCTGAAACCGTGCGTTACTTCCTGATGTCCGGCCACTATCGCAGCCAGTTGAACTACAGCGAAGAGAATCTGAAGCAGGCCCGTACCGCTCTGGAACGCCTGTACACTGCGCTGCGTGGCACAGATGCCAACGCCCAACCGGCCGGCGGCGACGTGTTTGAAGCCCGTTTCCGTGAAGCCATGGACGACGACTTCAACACGCCGGAAGCTTACTCGGCGCTGTTTGATTTGGCGCGTGAGGTTAACCGTCTGAAAGCTGAAGACATGACGGCGGCGAACGGCATGGCTGCAGAACTGCGCAAGCTGGCGAAGGTGCTCGGTCTGCTGCAGCAGGAACCTGAACAGTTCCTGCAGAGCGGCGCACAGGTCGATGATGGTGAAGTGGCGGAGATCGAAGCCTTGATCAAGCAGCGCAACGATGCGCGTAAAGCCAAAGATTGGGCGTTGGCGGATGCCGCGCGCGATCGCTTGAATGAGATGAACATCGTGCTGGAAGATGGCCCGCAGGGAACCACCTGGCGCCGTAAGTAATCCGCTTTAGGCTACAAACAAAAAAGGCGCTGAGTTAATCTTCAGCGCCTTTTTCTATGGAGCGGGGATTACGGCTTAACTACAACCTTACCGCCGTTAAACTCCACGACCTGATCGGCAACGATTTTGCAGCGTTTGCGCGTTTCGACTTTGCCGTTCACTTTCACCTGCCCATCGGCGATGACTTCTTTGGCGGCACCGCCGCTTTCACACCAGCCCTGGAATTTGAGCAGGTCGCACAGTTCGACGTGCGGGTGATTATCCAGATTAAAAGTTTCCATACTGCCTTACTTATTTAGGTTGAACGTCGTGATATTCCTCGCAGGCCTGCAAGGTATTTTGGATCAGTGTAGCAACGGTCATTGGACCCACGCCACCCGGAACCGGAGTTATGTAGGCGGCGCGTTCGCTTGCGGCGTCAAAATCCACGTCGCCGACCACTTTACCACTTTCCAGACGGTTAATGCCGACGTCCACCACGATAGCGCCAGGTTTTATCCAGTCGCCCGGAATAAAGCCCGGTTTGCCGACCGCCACGACCAGCAGATCGGCGTTTTCAACGTGGTGGCGCAGGTTCTTGGTGAAACGGTGGGTTACGGTGGTGGTGCACCCGGCCAGCAGCAGCTCCATGCTCATTGGGCGGCCGACGATGTTGGACGCGCCAACCACGACGGCATTCAGGCCATAGGTATCGATGTTGTAACGCTCAAGCAGGGTGACGATACCGCGTGGGGTGCAGGGGCGCAGTTTTGGCGCACGTTGGCACAGGCGGCCAACGTTGTACGGATGGAAACCGTCGACGTCTTTATCCGGATGAATACGCTCCAGCACCTTGACGTTGTCGATACCGGCCGGCAGCGGCAGCTGCACTAAAATGCCGTCGATCTCAGCGTCGGCGTTCAGCCGATCGATCAGCGCCAGCAGTTCAGCCTCACTGGTGGTGGCAGGCAGATCGTAAGAGCGGGAGAGGAAGCCCACTTCATCACAGGCGCGGCGCTTGCTGGCGACGTAAATCTGTGAGGCCGGGTTCTCGCCAACCAATACTACCGCCAGGCCCGGCGCGCGTTTCCCGGCAGCCAGACGTTGTTTAACTTGCTCAGCCACTTCGTTTCTAACCTGCTGCGCAATCGTTTTACCATCAATAATCTTTGCTGACATCAGTGAGGAAATCCATCAATTAAGAAAAGCGGGGATAGCGCTATTTTGTCAGAAGCGGAGCGCGCTGTCAGGCGCTGAATCGCGATCGACGGCGTTTGTCGGGGGCGATTTACGCTTTTTTTATACCAACGGAATGATCCTCTACGCCTTTTTTACCGCTCGCTGCGTAAGCTGTGGCTATTCACACTGCGGTACGGGAGTCAAAATCATGATGCTCATTACCCGGTTGCACTTTTTACATCTGCCTCTTGATAGCCAGGCATGCCAGCCAAGGCACGTGGGGGAAACGGTATTCGATTCGTCCTTGCACCCGGCTGACGTCGCGCAGTTAATTGCGCTGCATCAGCTTGCCGCACACAAAACACCGCCCTCATGGAGAACGCGCCTGGGCGCATTGTGCCGGAGGCTGCGCGCATGAGAAACATCAAAGGGATGGGTTTTATGCTGCTGGTATGGGGGCCAATGGCGCAGGCTTCGTTAAACGCCGCACCGGTTAGCGCAGTCTTACAGCAACCGTTATCGGCGGCTTGCACCCTGTTGACGGCTCAGCATGCCGATTGGGGAAACATCAACGCGATGGTGCGCTCGGCCCGCGTTTGCCTGCAGCGCCCGGCAGAACAGCAACAGTCGGATCGTCTTCCTGAGCCCTCTGATTCCGGCCTGGCCCAGCGCAACAGCCGCCAACTGTCGGATTTAACCCAAGGAAAATGACGCGGTTAACTCAACGCAGAGCGGCGGCAATGGTTGAAAATTCATCATAAAGCACGGCGACTGCCGTAACGTCATGAAAAGGCATTGACTCAATGATCTCTGACCGTATAATCCAACCCGCAACTCCCGGTTGCCGCATCCCAATGCGCCCTTAGCTCAGTTGGATAGAGCAACGGCCTTCTAAGCCGTAGGTCACAGGTTCGAGCCCTGTAGGGCGTACCATTAAGCTTCGCCAATAGCATCAATATCTCCTCCATTGTCTCGATTTGATATGGACGCCCTTTGGGCTCAAAAAACCGGCATCGCGCTATCGTCCTCTGATCATTTATTTACATCCTAAATAAATTCACGCCAGAAAAAATGGATATTAATTTAAGTGTAAATAATAAATTAAATCGTTTTTTAATTTAAGTGGCTTAATTTTTTTCGAAAATTAAACTTATCCACGTTCAACTTCGCTGTCATTATCCTGTCACATTATTCCACTAAGTTATCGCGCTTACGCTTATTGGCGTGCTTTCTTGATTATTATGGAATGATAATGAAAATAAAACTCTCAATACTGGCAATAACTCTGGCCTGCTCTGGTTTTTCATGGGCTGAGATAGATATTACCTCAACAAAAGAAAGTTTATATTCACAGCGGCAGGGGTGGTTTGACAGCTTGCATGAGCGAGTGCTGACAAGCTACCCGGGGAAAGGTTCTCAGGCATCAGAATGGGATCGGCAAGCCAGTAATGAATATACGGCTATTACTGGCGAACGCTATGGGTTGGCCTATGACGATCAAGATCAATCATCAGAATATATCTATCGTAGTTTTGCTGTTGCAGCATTAGGTGAGCAAGCCAACGCCCCGGATCTTCGCTCAATAACCTCTTATAATCAAATAAGCGAATTATATAAAACAGCGACCTATGCCTATGATGCCAACAGCGGTCGAACGCGCTCATTCGATTTTATACTGAAAGATGAATTTAAGCGGGGAAGGCCTTATCAGGTATTGGACGAAAAGGGTGATTACATAAAAAATTACCTGTCGGTGAAAGGTTCTTCCTTCCCGAGTGGACATACGTGGTCGGGTTTTAAACAGGCTATCGCTTTGTCACTGATATTCCCTGAACGAGGGAGTGAGATATTTTCGCGCGCCCTGCAATTTGGCGAAAGCCGAGTGATCGTGGGCGCTCATTTCCCAACCGATACTATAGCTTCGCGAGTCGGCAGCTATTTCTCATTGGCGCAATTGTTGGCCGATGACAGCATTGCGGCTACGCTCGCCGATTTGGCAAAGGCAACCCGAAGTGAAATAGCCAAGGGTTGTCACGAAAATACCGGAGGTTGCATCGCTGCTACGCAACCTGGAACCCCGTTGTATTCAAGCAACAGTATAGGTTACTACGGAAAAAAAGAGTCTGCCGATGTACCTCGTATTACCCCGGATGATATGCCGGATAAAGCCGGCTACTTATTACGCCTGCGTTTCCCTTATTTGACCGAGGCCAACTGGCGCAGCATTTTGGCCAGCACCGCTTACCCGAGCAATTCTTTAGCGGGATGGACGATACAATCGGGTAACCCTGACTCGTTTTGGGGCGTTATAGATTTACCCAAAGCTTACGGCGGCCCGGCCTATCTATACGACTCTCTGGTGGTCAATCAGACTTTTAACCCTGCCTATGATGTTGTTGGTTTTTCCTTATCCGACGAATGGAAAAACGATATCGAGGGGCCAGGCAAGCTGATTAAAAATGGTGAGGGCAGCCTGACGCTTGCAGGCAACGATCGTTTTGGCGGGCTGGAGGTTAATCAGGGGACGCTGATTGTTTCCGGCAATGCGCAATACAGCGATAAGTCAGTGGTTAACGGCGGAACGCTGGTTATTAGCGGGGGATTAAATTCAGCCCTGGATATCAACCGTGGCGGCGTCGTCATCGCCGATGGGGCAGTAAACTCGACTTTAGATGTTAATCAGGGCGGCTTGCTCAGCGGCAACGGGGTGGTGAATAGATTAACCGTCCATCAGGGCGGTGTGGTCACGCCGGGCCACTCGATAGGCGTATTGCATGTAGCCGACAGGGTGGCTTTTGAGCCAGGCTCGCAATATTGGGTAGAGGTGGCGGCAAACGGTCAGAGCGATCGAATTCTCAGTGCGGGTACGGCTATTTTGAATGGCGGTAACGTTAATGTATCACTGGAGAACAGCGGCAACCTGCTGTCACAAAGTGAGGTTCGCAGCCTGCTGGGCCAGCAGTACAACATTCTGACCGCCCAGCAGGGCATCAACGGGCAGTTTGATGCTGTGGCGCCAAACTACCTGTTCCTCGGTACCGGGCTGACCTACCAGCCAAATCAGGTGACGCTCAATGTCGGCCGTAATGACACCCGTTTTGCCAGCGTGGCGGCAACGCAGAACGAGCGGGCGGTGGCGGTGGCGGCAGATGCGCTGGTGGCGGGCAACCCGGTGTTTGAAAGCATCCTTAACGCCGGTTCGGTGGGGGAAGCGCGGCAGGCATTCCGCCAGCTGTCGGGGCAGATCCACGCGGATATCGCCTCGGCACAGGTGAACGACAGCCGCTACCTGCGCGACGCCCTTAACGGTCGCCTGCGGCAGGCGGAAGGGCTGGCGACCTCGCCGGACATCAAGGCGGACGACGACGGTGGCGCCTGGGCACAGCTGCTGGGGGCCTGGGACCACGCGTCGGGCGATGCCAACGCCACGGGCTATCAGGCATCGACCTACGGCGTGTTGGTGGGGCTGGACTCGGCGCTGGCGGATGCATGGCGGTTAGGGGGCGCGACCGGTTATACCCGCACCTCGCTGAACGGCGGTTATGGCTCGAATGCTGACAGCGACAACTACCACCTGGCGGTGTACGGCGGCAAACAGTTCGGTGAACTGGCGCTGCGTGCCGGTGGGGGTTACACCTGGCACCGTTTCGATACCTCACGCTCGGTGAACTACGGCATGCAGTCGGATCGCGAAACCGCGAAGTACAGCGCGCGCACCGAGCAGGTGTTCGCCGAAGCGGGATACAGCATAAAAGCGGCCTGGGTGAATCTGGAGCCGTTCGCCAACCTGGCGTACATCAACTTCCAGAACAACGGCATCGCGGAAGACGGTGGGGCGGCGGCGCTGCACGGTGACAAGCAACACACCGACGCGACGGTCTCGACGCTGGGGCTGCGTGCGGACACCGAGTGGCAGGCGAGCAAAACCACCGCGGTGGCGCTGCGCAGCGAGCTGGGTTGGCAGCATCAGTACGGCGATCTGGCTCGCGGTACCGGGCTGAAGTTCAACGGCGGCAGCTCACCGTTCGTGGTGAACAGCGTGTCGGCGTCGCGTGACGGTGCGGTGCTGAAAGCCAGTGCGGAAGTGGCGGTGAACAAGAACGCCACGCTGTCGCTGGGCTATGGCGGGCTGTTGTCGCAAAACTACCAGGACAATAGCGTTAACGCCAGTTTTACCTGGAAGTTCTGACGGGCTATCAAAACAGTACCCATCGGCCGGAAAGGAAGTCGCATCGGGAACGAATATTTTCGTTCCCGATGCGTGGATATTATTCGTTTGGCAACGAGAAAAACGACTGCGCGTTCTTGCCCAAAATCTGGCGTTTGCTGTTCTCCGGCAAGGCAGAGCTGCTGACCAAATGGCCAATTTGTTGCTCCCCCAACGGGAAAGGGGCATCCGAGCCCAGCATGACGCGATCCGCCCCCAGGGTATCCACCAGGAGTTGTAAAGCCAGCGGATCGAACACGGCGGAGTCGACGAAGAAGCGATCCAGATAGCTTGAAGGTTTATGCGGGCAATCTTCACGCACGATATCGCGCTGCTCCCAGGCGTTATCGACCCTCCCCATCAGGTAGGCAAAGCTGCCGCCCCCATGGGCAAAACAGAGTTTCAGGCTGCGCGGCAAGCGTTCGAAGGCGCCGGAGAGAATCAAAGAGAGGATTGCCAGCTGCGTTTCCGCCGGCATTGCTACCAGCCAGGGCAGCATCCATTTCTTCATGCGCTCCGAGCCTCCCATCATATCCCAGGGATGTACCAGCACCGGGATACCCTCGTGGGCGCAGTGGGTCAGAAAGACGATCAGCGATTCATGATCCAGATCCTTTGCCCCCACGTGATTACCTATTTGCACGCCAATATGACCACACTCTTTTGCCCGGCTGGCTTCGCGGCAGGCGGCCTCGCTGTCCTGCAGGGGAACCTGCGCCAGCACCTTCAGCCGTCGCGGGTTGGCAGACGCCATCTCCAGCGCCCGATCGTTCATCAACTGGACCCAGGGCAGGGCGCGATCGAGAGCGACGTCATAGGCAAACATGACCGGCGTGGCGCACATGATCTGAATATCGATCTGCTGTTCATCCAGCTGTTCCAGGCGGCGTTCGGCATCCCACAGGGCGTCATAGACCGGCCGGAAAGGCTTATCATTGAGCATGATCTGGCCTTCGCGCCCGTGGATTGCCAACCAGGGAGCCCGCTCAACATCCAGCCTGGCAGCCTCTTGTTGGCTGATTTTAGGGAAAAAATGCGAGTGGATATCTATTTTCATCGGGTTTCTGTTGCCTTCAGTGTGCGATGCCAGGTTTGTGCATCGCGGCTTGGGTGGATCTCGCCGCACTGGCTGCAGCGGCGTTCTTCATCGCTGGTTGCATAAAATTGTTCATAAACCGGGGGGAGATCCGCCACGATGCTCTTGAGGTTCATTTCATATCTTTTGATCAGGTTGCCGCAGGCCGCGCATGACCACTGTATGGCGTCCGGCTCATTTTCCGGGCGCATCCGTTCCAGCACCAGGCAAAGGCTGCCCTCTTCCGGGCGTTGAGGAGAATGAAGCACATGGGGTGCCATCAGGAAAATGTCCCCTTCACGCAGGTCGATGCGGTCGTAACGGCCGTCATCCCAGATGTTCAGATAGGCATTCCCTTTAAACTGGTAGAAGAACTCCTCTACCGGGTTATCGTGAAAATCGGTGCGCTGATTCGGCCCACCGACGACGGTGACCATGTAATCGCTGTCCTGCCAAATCTGTTGGTTATTGACCGGGGGTTTGAGCCGATGCGCGTTACTGTCTAGCCAAGTATTGAAGTTGAGCGGAAATCCATATTTGAAGTTAGACATTGTTATTCTCCGATTTGTAGGGCAGAGGATATGCACAGGTTATTTTTGGGGCTTATAGGCGATGGCCTTGATCTCAATTAACAAGTGCGGGTGGGGTAGTTGGTGTACCGCCACGGTGGTGCGGGTTGGGCCGTCATAGTCAAAATAGTCGGCATACACCGCGTTATAACCGGCAAAATCGTTCATATTGACGAGAAAAGCGCCGATCTCGACAACATCATTCAGGTCGGCTCCGACGCTGCGCAGAATGTCGCGGATATTATCGAGCACCGCCCGAGTCTGTACGTCGATATCCAGGCGGGTTGCGCCCATGGCATCGGCTTCGGCCCCGGCAATGCTGTTGTCCGGTAATCTGGCGCTGGTGCCGGAGACAAACAGAAAATCGCCGGCCCGTTTCACGTGTGGAAAGCGTCCGCGTGGGGTGGCTTTTCCTTTAACAACCACAGCCTGGTTACTCATGGCTCGCCCTCGGTATGAAATGCCGTTCGCCCAAAACCGGAAATATCGACGCTGACGTGCAGCCCGGGGCGTAAAGCTTCTGCTGCGGTCGCCGCACCTGCGAGGATCACCGAGCCGGCAGGCAACACGCGTTCTTGTTTATGCAACAGGTTGGCGATCTGCACCAGTGCACGCAATGGATGCCCAAGAATAGCTGCGGTGCTGCCAACCTGCACCGGACGCCCATGAAAGTTCATCACCACACCCAGGTTATCGATGGCGCGCTGCGGGTTCTGCAAGGCCCCCACGACGAATTTGGCGGATGAGCAGTTGTCGGCAATCACGTCCTCAAGGGTGAAGCGGAAATCGCGGTAACGGGAATCGATAATCTCCAGCGCAGGGCATACCCCTTCAAGCACCCGGCCGGCTTCGGCCAGGGACAGCGGGCCATTGATCTCTTTGCCGGTGATAAAACAGAGTTCAGGTTCCACGCGCGGGTGGATCAACTCGCGCAGATCCAGTGTTCCTCCTTCTTCAATCTGCATGGCATCGGTCAGTTCTCCCCAAATAAGATGGTCAACGCCCATCTGCTGCATTTTGGCGCGGCTGGTGAAACCCAGCTTCAGGCCGACGCGACGCTCTCCACGCTGCTCGCGCAGCCGGATCCCTTCAGCCTGAATCCGATAGGCCGTGGGAAGATCCAGAGCCTGCTGTCCGGTTAACTGTGCGGTGGCTTGCTGGCTGAGTGTGGCCTGGTCTAGCTGAGTGGCCAGTGCGGTAAGATCCATGATTTTGCTCATGCAATGTTCTCCTGAAGCCTGTTTCGCTGGGCCAGCAAATCCAGGGCGACGTCAACGATCATATCTTCCTGGCCGCCGACCATACGCCGACGGCCGACCTCCAATAAGATATCGGCGGTTTTAAGTTGATACTGCTCCGCCGCCTTTTCGGCATGGCGCAGGAAACTGGAGTAGACGCCGGCATACCCCAGCGACAGACTCTCACGATCGACGCGTACCGGACGATCCTGCAATGGACGCACCAGATCGTCTGCCGCGTCCATCAGTTGCAGCAGGTCGCAACCGTGGTTCCAGCCCAAACGTTCGGCGGTGGCGATAAAGACCTCAAGCGGCGCATTGCCGGCACCGGCGCCCTGACCGGCCAGCGAAGCGTCGACCCGCTGACAGCCTTCCTCCACTGCGACAATCGAGTTGGCGACCCCAAGCGCTAAATTATGGTGAGCGTGCATGCCGATTTCCGTGTTTTCATCGAGCACCTCGCGCAGAGCGCGGAAGCGATCGCGGATATCCTGCATCAGCATGGCGCCGCCAGAATCGACCACGTACACGCAGGTGGCCCCGTAGGACTCCATCAGTTTCGCCTGCTGTGCCAGATGTTTGGGTTCAGCCATATGGGACATCATCAGAAAGCCGACGGTGTCCATCCCAAGCTCACGCGCATAGCTAATGTGTTGGCGCGAAATATCCGCTTCGATGCAGTGAGTGGCGACGCGCACTACCCGCGCGCCAGCATCATAGGCATTACGCAAATCGTGAACGGTACCGATACCCGGCAACAGCAGCGTCGCGATCCGGGCATGGCTGACCGACTCTGCGGCAGCGGCAATCCACTCGACGTCGCTGTGCGCGCCGAAGCCGTAGTTGAAGCTGGAGCCGGATAGCCCATCACCGTGGGCCACTTCGATCGAGTCCACGCCGGCGCGATCCAATGCGGCGGCGATTTGCCGCACCTGAGGCAATGAATAGCGGTGGCGTACGGCATGGGAACCGTCACGCAAAGTGACATCGGAGATATAGAGTTTTTTCATCTTCATGCTCCCTGACCCTGCAGCAAACGCCTTGCGATATGCTCACCGCAGGCCAGTGCGGCTGACGTCATGATATCGAGGTTGCCGGCATAGGCCGGTAAATAGTGGGCGGCCCCTTCCACCTCCAGGAAGATGGACACTTTCAGGCCTCCTTGCGGGCCCAAATCCGGATAAAGATGCGCGTCGGCCGGGGCTATGGTTTCAAACTGGACTTCCTGCTTCAGGCGATAGCCGGGTACGTAATCTTGCACTTTGGCCACCATGGCAACGACCGCGTCGGTAATCGCTTGGCGATCGCTCGGTGGTGTCAGGCAGAAAACGGTATCACGCATCATCAAGGGCGGTTCGGCTGGGTTGAGGATAATGATGGCCTTGCCCCGCCTTGCGCCGCCCACACTTTGCAATGCCAGCGCGGTGGTTTCGGTAAATTCGTCGATGTTCGCGCGAGTGCCGGGCCCCGCAGAACGGCTGGAGACCGAAGCGACAATTTCGGCATAGTAAACCTCGGTGACGCCGGCGACGGCGGCCACCATCGGAATGGTGGCCTGTCCGCCACAGGTGACCATATTCAGGTTTGGCGCATCGCTCTGGGTTGCCAGGTTTACCACCGGCACCACGTAGGGGCCGATGGCTGCCGGGGTCAGGTCGATCACCCGAACGCCATGCTGTTGCAGCAGTTTATTGTGGTGCGCGTGCGCCCCGGCCGAGGTGGCGTCAAAAACCACTTTGATTTCGCTGAAATCGGGCAGCGCGAGCAGGCCATCAATGCCTTCGGACGTCGTCGCCACGCCCAGCCGATTCGCACGGGCCAGGCCGTCGGAGGCAGGATCGATTCCGACCATCGCAGCCATTTTCAGGTGCTGACCGTGGCGCAGGATCTTGATCATCAGATCGGTGCCGATGTTGCCCGAACCGATGATTGCAGCGGCAATTTGCGCTGAGTTGCTCATTGATCACCTCCTGCGGCAGGAGCGAAGCGGCCGCTGACCTGACCGAGGCCCTCAATGCGGGCGCTAAACATATCCCCAGCGCAGGCCGCTACCATCGGCCCCAATGCGCCAGTGAGGATGATATCGCCGGCTCGCAATGCGTTGCCGCGTTGCGCCAGCGTGTCCGCCAACCACAAGGCGGCAAGCAGCGGATTGCCCAGACAGGCCGCTCCGGCACCCACCGAAACCGGTTCGCCAGCGCGCTCCAGCACCATGCCGCAGCCCAGCAGATCGACGTCCTTCAACAGCACCGGGCGGTTGCCCAGCACGAACAGACCGCAGGAGGCGTTATCGGCAATGGTGTCCGCCAGCGAGATATCCCAGCCGGCGATGCGGCTATCAACCACTTCGAGAGCGGGCAGCAGATAGGCGGTGGCGCGGATCAGGTCGGCGAGCGTGTTTTTTTCATGGGGCAGATCCTGTTCAAGTACCAAGGCGATCTCGGCTTCCACCTTGGGCTGAATCAGCCGACCGGCGGCAATCTCTTCACCGTCACACAGCGCCATGTCGGCGAACAGCTGGCCGAAATCCGGTTGATTGACCCCCAGTTGGCGCTGTACCGCCGCCGACGTCAGCCCGATTTTGCTGCCCACCGGCCGGTGTCCCTTTTGGATCCGCTCTTGGTTATTGACCCGCTGTACGGCATAGGCGGCATCGATATCCTGTGAACCCACCAGGTGGCGAACCGGCGCGCAGGGGCGGCCACTCTCGGCGGCCTGCCTGAGCATTTTGGCCGCTTCATGGTGTTCAGGCTTCAGTGAATTTGACACATGACTCTCCTGTTATGCGCCACGCGTGAACGTGGCCGTTTTCCCTGCGGCTGGGTATTGTCGTGAGCCAGCCTCTTGAAAAAAGAGAGCGTTGGCGAACACGATTTAGCCAGCCGGCGAGAGTGGATACAGGGCAGTCTAATCAGATGGCCAATAAGCGAAAAATGAATAAAGTGGCTTTTGCTATTCCTTAAAGTTATCCCATAGTCGCCAGACTTGGTGCCTGGGCCAGACGATTTTTGGGAGTAAACGACAATGAATGAACGTTCCCCTTTTAACGTGAGCGATATGATCCTGAACCGGCTCAAGCTGCGTCCACTGCTGATTTTTGACCGGGTATTACGCAATCAGTCGATTGCGCGTGCGGCTCGGGAACTGAATCTGACCCAGCCCGCCGTGACCAAAGCGATCCGCGAACTGGAACAACAGCTGGATACCATCCTGTTCGATCGTAATAATCGGGGCGTTACCCCAACGGACTGTGGTGTCTTGCTGGGAGAGCGGGTTAAATCGGTGATTGCCGAGCTGCGCTACCTGACCGATGAGCTGAACACCTTCAAGGGCGGCGTTACCGGCCATGTTGTGGTGGGAACGCAGATCTCGGCCAGCGCCCGTTTGTTGCCGCGCGCCATCTTGTTGCTGAAAGAGCGAGCACCCAAAATTCTGGTCACCGTACGGGAAGGGCCGCAGGATTACTTATTTCCTGCATTAGCGACCGGTGAGCTGGATGTGGTGGTAGGGCGTTTGCCCGAGCCCGATGCGCCTCTGACCGCCCGCATGGCGCTGAGTCACCGGGCATTATATTGCAACAGCCTTTGCGTGGTGGCCGGCAGCCGCCATCCGCTGGTGCAAGAAGCCAATCTTAACCTTCAACACCTTGCGTCATGGCCGTGGATCCTGCCGCCGCTCGACTCGCCGGCCCGGCGTGTGGCCGATCAATTCTTCAAGGAGTCCGGGCTGCCGGCCCCTGAAAATATCGTGGAGTCATTGTCACTGCTGACCAACGTCAACCTGCTGGTGGATTCTTCATTCCTTGGCCTGATGCCGACCGCCGCGGCGCGGCGCTTTATTGCGGCCGGTCTGCTGTTCCAACTGCCGCTTGGCGACGTGGGCCCCTCCACCGAGGTCGGGTTTTCCATCCGTGAAGATAAGCCTTTGACGCCGGCGAGCAGGCAACTGATTGAATGCCTGAAATTGGCGGTTCAGGAAGACAATGCGTTGCCTGGCTATAACCAAACGGCATAGCAAAGCCCGCTTTATTCATTTTCATCTTATTTCTACGGCTCCCTACACTGCGTAACGATACCCGGTCGAAGTTCCCCTCCAACGGCGTTGCTTTTAGACGCCAATGGCAGGTTTCTTCGTGCCGCTTTGTGACTCAGGAGGAACAGTGCCGTGGCAATTTATCAATCCGCGCCGGATTTACCCTTGTATATCGACGGCCAGTTTGTCGATGGGATCCGGCAGTTCGACAATATCAGCCCCGTTGATGGACACCTCGTTTCGCGAGTTGCCGAAGCGGGGGAAGCGCAGGTAGCGGCAGCGGTCAAAGCCGCCCATGCCGCACTCTCCGGGCCCTGGGGGCAACTGAGCGTGCCGGAACGTGTGGCGCTATTGCACCGGGTGGCCGAGGGTATCGAAGCCCGTTTTGACGAATTTGTCGCGGCAGAAGTGGCGGACACTGGACGCCCCGAGAGTCTGGCGCGTACGCTGGACGTTCCCCGCGCCATTGCCAACTTCCGTACCTTCGCCGATCTGGCTGCAACCTCGGTCAATGAATGCTGCGAAACGCCACAGGCCGATGGTGGCCTGCTGTTCAACTATACGGTCCGCAAACCGCTAGGGGTGGTGGCCGTAATTTCTCCCTGGAATTTGCCGCTGCTGCTGCTGACCTGGAAACTCGGGCCAGCGTTGGCCATGGGTAACACCGTGGTGTGCAAACCGTCGGAAGAAACCCCCTCTTCGGCAACGCTGCTGGCGCATGTAATGCATGAGGCCGGTTTGCCTGCCGGGGTATTTAACCTGATCCACGGTTTCGGACCGGGTTCCGCAGGCGAGTACCTTACCCGCCAGCCGGAGATTGCCGCCGTTTCCTTTACCGGCGAATCTCGTACGGGCAGCGCCATCATGAAAGCGGTGGCGGATGGCGTAAAAGAGATCTCTTTCGAATTGGGCGGGAAAAATGCCGCGGTGGTGTTTGCCGATGCTGACTTTGAGGCGGCGGTCGCTGGCGTAACACGCTCCTCATTTTTCAACACTGGGCAAGTGTGTTTGTGCTCTGAACGTGTCTATGTCGAGCGCCCTATCTTCGATCGTTTCGTCGCGGCATTAAAAGAACGGGCCGAAGCCTTGAAAATAGGTTATCCCGATGAGGAGGGCGTGGATCTCGGCCCGCTGGTGTCGCAAAAGCATCGGGATAAAGTGCTTTCCTATTTCGCGCTGGCGCGTAGCGAAGGAGCCACCCTGATCACCGGCGGTGAGGTACCGGTATTCGGTGACGAGCGCGATAACGGCTCCTGGATCCGCCCAACCATTTGGACCGGCCTGGGCGACGACGCACGCTGCGTGCGCGAAGAGATTTTTGGACCGGTATGTCACATATCGCCTTTCGATAACGAAGAGGAAGTGCTGGCACGGGTCAACGACAGCCAATATGGTCTGGCCTGCGCGTTATGGACCAGTCAGGTAGGGCGGGCGCATCGCCTGGCTCGGCGTGTTCATACCGGCATCGTCTGGGTTAACAGCTGGTATGCCCGCGATCTGCGCACCCCGTTTGGCGGCAGCAAACTGTCCGGCATGGGGCGCGAGGGCGGGCGTCACTCTTTGGACTTTTACTCTGAAATCAGCAATGTCTGCATAAAACTATAATCGCTCTCCGGCTGCCGCCAGCCCGTGGCAGCCCGCAGAGTCCCCCCTCTTCGCTGACAGGAGCCTGACCTCATGTCTCATGGTGCATCTCTGGATATTGAAGCCTTTATCGATCAATCGCCATTTTCCCCGTTCCAATGGCTACTGTTGCTGCTGTGTTTTTTGGTGATTTTCATGGACGGTTACGACATGGCTGCGATTGCCTACGTGGCCCCTTCACTGCTGGACGAATGGGGAGTGCAGAAAGCCGAACTGGGGCCCGCCATGAGCGCGGCGTTGTTTGGCCTGGCGTTTGGTTCGCTGCTGTCCGGGCCGCTGGCAGACAGGGTGGGCCGCAAACCGGCGGTGATCTATTCCGTATTGTTGTTTGGGGTGTTCAGTCTGGCAACCGCCTGGTCAACTTCGATAGGATCATTGACCCTGCTGCGTTTTATTACCGGATTAGGGTTAGGGGCTGCGATGCCCAATAGCATCACGCTGCTGTCCGAATATTGCCCCAGTAAGCGGCGCACCATGATAGTCAGTGCCATGCTGTGCGGTTTCCCGCTGGGTGCGGCTGTCGGTGGCCTGCTGGCCGGTTACCTTATCCCTTCATTTGGCTGGCGTTCAGTGTTGGTGGTAGGGGGCGTGGTGCCTATCCTGCTGTGTGTAGCACTGCCGTGGCTACTGCCGGAGTCGGTACGCTATATGGTGCTTAAGGGCTATCCCAGCGCCCGTATTCGCGCCGTTTTACAGCGCATAAAGAAGGAAGGGGTCGAGCGGGCTGAGCACTTCGTCATTGCGGAAAAAATAGCCGACGGACATTCCGCTATCCGTGCCATTCTGACTTCTCCGCATCGCACCGTCACAGGGTTGCTGTGGCTGAGCTGTTTTATGAGCATGCTGGTGTTTTACATGATTGTTAGCTGGATGCCCCTGTTGCTAAAAGAGGCGGGGCTGTCGGTGCTGCAATTTTCACATATCAGTGCGCTGTTCCCGTTAGGCGGTGGGGTGGGGTCAATAGTGATAGGTTGGGTGATGGATCGCCGTGAACCCAATAAGGTCCTGGCGCTGACCTATCTGGTCGCCGGAGTATTGGCCTATGGCGTGGGCCTGGCGGTTGGTAACGTCACTCATACACTGCTGTTAGGTTCACTGGTGTTCTTGATGGGATTTGCTTCCGGTGGCGGGCAATCTGCGCTGGCGTCACTGTCTGCTTCCTATTATCCCACCAGCTGCCGCGCCACCGGGGTGGGCAGCATGTATGGGGTAGGGCGTTTTGGCGCTATATTCGGCGTGCTCGCCGGTGCGGAACTGCTGCGTTACCAGTATCCCGCCGCGGCCATTTTTAGCCTGTTGCTGATCCCTGCCTGGTTGGTTTGCCTGGCGCTGATGCTGAAGTATTTCAGCGGACGGCGGCGAGAACTGCTGTTGGCTCGCTTGCCGGATAAACACTGAATACGGCCTCCACGATTGGCGAACGGCATTGCTCAACTGTCTTGCTATTCCACCGTAGAGGGAAAGAGGGGACCGGGTTGATTCGTTTATCTGAATAATTCGATATTGAAGCCCCGGCTCTGCGCTGGGGCTTTGTTTATGTGCGATCAGATCGGTGAACAATTGAGCTTTTGTTTATGCTGCGGCGTTAAAATAAAGCCAAATGCCCATTAGAATCTCACCGTGCGTAAATCAAAATTCTTGCTGGTAACGCTATTTTGCCTGTGCGCAGCTACAGCGCTTTATGTATTGGCCTATCGGTCGTTGGGCCATTATCTCAGCGACGGTGAGAAGGCCTACCCCGATATCAGCATTGAAATCCGTTAACAGCCGTCATCCCATCCAGACCGCTTTGTGCCGCCGCGATAGCGCCGGCTGCTTACGGTATACAGTATCGCCAATGAGAGGGGGCTATTTTTCGTCAGGAAGGAAATAGTGCCCGCATTTAGGGCAGATCATGGTGATGTTTTTACGCATTTTGCGACTGTTTTGTTCAGATACGTGAGCGCATTTCGGGCAGGTCACTTTTACTGATGAGTCGCTGAACATCTTAAGGGCATCAAAGATAGACATATCTTTCACCGGGTAGATGTAAGGAGCCTCAGTTTAGCATTGCTCGGGGTTAATAGCCCTTTATTGATTGTTTATTAATCATTTCTGCGAGGGCGGTGCCGGGACTTTGGCGCCGATGAACAAGCGGCGCCGCAGTAAAAATGTCACATTTCCATCCAAGGTTACATCTGTCGGAGCAACCTTACGCAGGCATGACAGTTCTATACATTGTGGCTGGTAATTTAACAGCTACCCGATGATGTTGTGTGTTATCCATTCCCTGTAGTGTATTACCCCATCCCTGTTAAGTTTATCCCGCCTTGTGCGGGATTTTTTTTACCTGCGCTCAATCATTTGCCCGCCAAACATAATGTCGCGCGTGGCCTGCAACGCCAGAAAATCATGGGGGAAACCGAGCTCGATGGCACTGGCAGTTTCCAGCCGTTGCCATTGCTCTTCTGTGAGCCGGACGTCTAATGCCCCCAGATTATCTTCCAATTGCGCCAGCGTACGTGCGCCAATAATGGGGGCGGTCACCGCCGGGTTACGCAGCGTCCAGGCCAGGGCCACTTGCGAAGCGCTGAAGCCGGATTCGTCGGCCAGCGCCTGTACCTGTTCGGCAATCACAAGATTGCGTTCGGTCAGCATGCCCTTATTGCGTACCATTGCGCGCCTTGTCCCGTTCTCTTCCCCCATGGGCTGCAAATCACGTCGGCTGTATTTGCCGCTCAAGATACCGCCGGACAGCGGTGACCAAGGGATCACACCGAGGCCCATTTCCTGTGCCATCGGGATCAGCTCACGCTCTACGGTGCGTTCCAGCAGGCTGTATTCGATCTGCAGGCCAATCAGCGGTGACCAGCCGCGCAACTCTGCCAGGGTTTGCATTCTGGCGGCCTGCCAGGCGGGCAGATCCGACACGGCCAGATACAGCACCTTGCCGGCGCGCACCAGGTCATCCATGGCGCGCATGATCTCTTCCACCGGTGTGGTGAAATCCCAGGCGTGCAGATACAGCAGGTCGATATAATCGGTATTAAGGCGCTGCAGGCTGTCTTCCACTGAGCGCACCATGCTCTTGCGATGGTTGCCGCCGGAGTTGGGATTATCGGGTTGCATGGGCAGCGTGTATTTAGTGGCGATTACCAACCGATCGCGGCGTCCGGCAGCGAACTCCCCGACAAAACGCTCGGCGCTGCCTTCAGTGTAGCGGTTGGCGGTATCGATGAAATTGCCGCCGCGCTCGACGTAAACGTCAAACAAACGGCGGGCCTCCGCCTGTTCCGCCCCCCAGCCCCAGTCGGTGCCGAAGGTCATGGTGCCGAGTGCCAGCGGCGAGACGCGCAGGCCGGAACGGCCCAGTAGACGGTAGTGGTTTCGGGCCAGTGATGTATGCATCGTGCATTCCTCTGTGGTTTTTCCCCAGAATAGGCCCCGCGATACTCTGATTGAATACGCTATAATCTTCATGAATTATTAAGCACAGGAGGCATAATGAGAGGAAGTGACTTTGCAGAGCTGCGCGCTTTTGCTGCCATTGTGGAACATGGCGGTTTTGCCCGTGCCGCAGCGCAACTGGGTATGTCCGCTTCCGCACTCAGCCAGACTCTGCGTAATCTGGAGACCCGGCTTGGTGTTCGGCTGTTGAATCGCACTACTCGCAGCGTGGCCCTCACCCAAGCGGGGGAGCAGCTGTTAGCGCGCCTTTCGCCAGCATTGGCGGAGATTGAGGCCGCCGTCACCCAGACGGCTGCGCTGCGTTTACAACCCGCGGGCACGCTACGCCTTAACGCGTCCGGTTTGGCGGCGATTTATTATCTGGCCCCGTTGTTAGCGCCGTTCAATGCACATTATCCCGATATTGTGGTGGATCTAAGCGTGGACGATCGGCTGGTGGATATTGTTGCCGCCGGTTTCGACGCGGGCGTACGTTTGCATGAGCGGCTGGAAAAAGACATGGTGGCGGTTGCGCTGGGAGGCGAGCAACGCATGTGTGTCGTCGCATCGCCGACATACCTGGCTCGTTACGGCGTACCACAGACGCCGGAGGCGCTACGACAGCATCGTTGCCTAAATACTCGCTGGCCGACGAATGGCAGTCTCTATCGCTGGGAGTTCGAGCGCGGTGGCGAAAAGCTGGAGATTGCAGTGGAGGGGCCCTTGATCGTGGATGAACCGCAGGTTCTGGTGCGTGCTGCTATGGATGGGCTGGGGATTGCCTACTTGTTCGAGAGCCAGGTGGCTGAGGCCCTGAGGGACGGCCGGTTGCTTTCGTTGCTCACGGCCTGGACGCCGCCTTTCCCCGGATTTTACCTTTATTATCCCGCTAATCGGCAAATGCCGCGGCCGCTGCGTGTGTTTATTGACTTCGCCCGGCAGCAGGGCTAGCTGGTGGTGGTGAGCTGACGAGTATCCGGTTTTTTTGAATAACTCTGTCAGATAAATTTGGTATTCACCCCGGAGACAGTTGATTAGATTGGATCAGAGTATCCCCGGGTGCCATAGGCACCCTTATACAACGATCAGGGAGTTTCTAATGGCGAAGACAGTGGTAATTTTTCACTCCGGCTACGGCCACACCGAACGTTTGGCAAACGTGGTGGCGCAAGGTGCCGAAGCTGAACTGATCGCTATCGATCAGGAAGGCAATATCAGCGATGAAGCCTGGCAAAAACTGGATGAGGCGGATGCCATTATCTTTGGTTCGCCGACCTATATGGGGGGCCCGTCCTGGCAGTTCAAAAAATTCGCCGATGCCAGTTCAAAAGCCTGGTTTACCCGCAAATGGCAGGACAAGGTTTTTGGTGGCTTCACTAACAGCGCCAGCCTGAACGGCGATAAGCAGGTGACGCTGATCGCGCTGCAAACGCTGGCCTCTCAGCATGGTGGTCTGTGGGTCAGTCTGGGGCTGATGCCGGCCAATACCAAGGCGGCGCAACGTACCGATGTGAACAACCTCGGCGGGTCCGTTGGTCTGCTGGTGCAGACCCCAGCAGACGCCGGCGTGGATGAAATGCTGTCGGGCGATCTGGAAACGGCTACGCTGTACGGCCAGCGCGTTGCGGCATTTGCCGCCAAATTGGCGTAAGCATTATCCCCTTGCACGCGCAGGGGGGGAGATTAGCCAGGTACGCTTTTATTCATACGCACGCTTTGGGGCGCTCATTTTTTCTACACAATTGGGGCGTAAATTAGTGTGCGTTATTAGCCTGCTTGGGCTAACACTGCATTTCGTACAAATATTCCCGGTTCCTAGGCCGGGTTTTTTGTTGCTAAGGTGGGCTTAAGCTTCCGGCGATACAATGAGCGGCAACAGGGTCATGCAATGATCGTGTCGTAACTGTCAATTAGCTGCTCTTCAAGCGAGCCCGCATTGCGCGGGCTTTTTTTATGAATTGCGCTTCGTTGCGTCTTACCGGAAAATAATAACCGGCAGCATGGCTTGAGCGGTAGGTAAAATACCCATTTTATTATTATGGTTTTGGCGTTGTGATCATCGGCGATGGTTTACGCTATGCTGTTAGATATCCTTGAACATTATTTTCGGGCGGGTGAAAATCCGTTTCGCATTGCAGGATACCGGTGAGCGATGGCGTTAAGAGCATTCTGTTAATTAAAAACGAATGTATCTTTGTTGCTGATCTGTCTGTATTTTTTAATTTTAACTCTGATTGTTATGTCTTCCTCATCATGTCGGGCGAGGGAATATGCATAGAATTGCTCTGGTGATTATAAATATATGGATAAGGCGATGAACGCCAGAATAAACGCCAAGCAGGGATTGCCGGTCGCCATCCAGTTGATCACGCTTTTTCTGCTGGCCTATTTACTTTCCCTGCTGGGTATTTTTACACGTCCAATAGGTTCGCTTTCTCTGTTTTGGCCGGTGAATGCGATTTTACTCGGTCTATTATTACGCAAACCGGCCTATGCCAGCCCTGCGGGGTGGTTGATCACCTATCTGGGGATGATCGCCGCCGATTTGACCAACGGTGAAAGCCTGTCGCTGGCGCTGTGGTTGAATGCCTGCAACATGTCCCTGATTGCTACCGGTTACGGTGTGATGCTGCTGTTGCCGCAGTCGCAGCGCCGAATGGGCAAACCTCAGGCGATCCTCTATATGTTTACTGCCAGCCTGAGCGGTGCGGCAGTGGCATCGACACTGTCGATACTGCGCAATGACAGCCTGTACAACAACACGGCGATTATCGCCTGGCTGGCGTGGTTCAGCGAACAATTTTCGACCAACCTGCTGTTGCTGCCGGTATTGCTGGCCGCTCCGCGGCTTAAACAACTGCTGCGCCTGCAGATCAATTGGCAGCTGCGTGCCAGTATGCCGCTATTGGCGCTGCTGTTTTCACTGGTATTTAGCGTGTATATCGGCGGGCCGGGGGCGATTGCTTTTCCGATCCCTGCGTTGCTGTGGTGCGCGGTCCGCTATCAGTTGTTCACCGTGACGCTGCTGACATTGCTAACCGGCATGACCGAGATCAGCAGTATTTCGGCTAACCTGATGCTGTATGAAACGCCGAACAACCATAATGCCTACCTCGATACGCTGATGTCAGCCCGTCTGGGCATTGCCATGTTGGTCATGGGGCCGCTGATCCTTTCCAGCTCAATCGCGGTTAACCGTAAGCTGCTGCGGCGCCTGGAGCACAGTGCCAATCATGATTTCCTTACGGGCGTCTTGGCGCGTAATGCACTGACGCGTAAGGCCGGTGAAATGCTGGAGCACAAATATAAATCGAAAGAAGCGGTGTCGCTGCTGTTGATCGATATTGACCACTTTAAACAAATCAATGATACCCACGGTCATTTGGCCGGCGATCAGGTGTTGGCTTCATTCGCCCACATTGTCAGGCGCGAACTGCGTCACGATCAACTGTTTGGGCGTTTGGGCGGTGAAGAGTTTGCCATTATGTTGCCGCGCGCGCTGGCGGCGCAGGGTGTGGCGTTGGCGGAGCATTTACGGCAATTGGTGCAAAAAACCGAGTTGTATCCTGGTGGCAAGGTTCCGCTAAAAATCACTATCAGCGTTGGCGTCGCCAATCTGGCGATGAATGAGGTGAAATCGCTGGAACAGCTGATGAATATGGCAGATATCGCGCTTTATCGCGCCAAGTCGCAGGGGCGTAACAGGGTGGAGTCGTTTAATGTGATCAGTGGCAACAGCGTGGACCACATTCTGTTTAAATAAAGGCGTCAGTTCTGCTTGGGTTCAAACTCGGTGCCGCAGTTTGGGCAGATCAGCATGACTTTTTGCCGCAGCATCGAGCACTTTTGAGTCGTCACATAGGCGCATTTCGGGCAGGCGATTTGGGTTGAGCGGTTGATGAAACCTTTAACACTGCTGGTATCAGACATAATAAATGGCCTGTGTCAGGTGAAAACCCACGCTAACACAGGTGATATCAAATTGCTTTGAATGTTTTTTATACGCCTGGAAAGGGATTACAGGCTTTTAAGCACTTTCAGCGTTTCGTCCATGTCGATCTCGTGCTCGGAGAAGGTATGGGTGTCGTTCTGGAAGGTGGTGATGGTCAGCATACGCAGCGTTTGCATGGTCTGGGACGCGTCCTCAGACTGTGGGCGGATGCGGTTCATCAGCAGGCCAACCGACAGCACGGTATTTTCTTTATCCACGTCCGCTTTCACCGGCACTTCCTTGGTGAAAGTATTGAAGGATTTGATGCTGGTGATTTTGATTCTTTCGTTGGCGATGATGATGTACTTGCTCGACGCCAGCACCTTGACCGCAAATGCCGACGGGCCTTTGGTGTTGTTGGTCGGTTCGAAAGTCACCGCCGCGTTTTTCTTAATCAGCTCCGGGTTTTGCACTTTAATCACGTGAAAATAACGATTTTCCCCGTTCTCATCGGTAATAAAGCCGAAGCCTTTGTCTTCAAAAAAAGTCGTTATCTTGCCGTTCATCATCATTCTCATAAAGTCGTTCAATACAGTGCTTATGATAGCGCGGAATGCCTTGCAGTGACAGATTGCGTGCCCGGCATTTGATAATGCGATAACGGCATTTAGCCGCGTGGTGGCCGCATGCTATTTTCAGCCTGACTTTATTCATTTCTGAAAGGGAAAATCGATGGGAATTAAACGGCTTAACCACGCGGTGTTGTATGTCAGTGACGTGCAGCACAGCGCGGACTTTTATCATCAGGTGCTGGGATTCAAGCTCAAACCTTCAGGCAGCCCCGATAAAGCGGTGTTTACCCAGGCGGCCGATTCGGATAATGATCACGATTTGGCGCTGTTCAGCAAGAACCTGGGGCAGCAGCGGGCCGGTGTTTTTCGCGCCAACGGCGAGCCGCCGGCGGAAAACGAACCTCCGGCCGGGTTGTATCATCTGGCCTGGGAAGTCGATAGCCTGGACGAACTGGAGCGCATTCGCGATCAATTGGCGCAGCGGGGCATTCTTGGGCTGGAGGAAGACCATGGCGTGCACAAGAGCATTTACGGTCACGATCCAGACGGACTGTTGTTTGAAGTGACCTGGTTTATTCCGTCAGCGTTGCAGACAGAAGAAGATCGCAACCAGCGCGGCATCAAACCGCTGGATTTCGTCGCCGAAAAGCGCCGTTTCGCGCAGGCATGATAGAACGGGGCGCCGTTGGGCGCCCTGCAGTTACAGAACCTTATTGAGAAAGTTGACGGTGCGGTGATGCTGTGGATGGTTCAGTACCTGTCGCGCATTGCCCTGTTCGACGATTTGCCCATCGACCATAAAGACAATCTGATCCGCCGCTTCGCGCGCAAAGCCAATTTCATGGGTCACCACCACCAGCGTAACTCCCAGATCCGCCAGTCCTTTGATGACGTCTAACACTTCACCAACCAGTTCCGGATCCAGCGCCGAAGTCGGTTCATCGAACAAAATCACCTTTGGATTCAGCGCCAGAGCACGAGCAATGGCGATACGCTGTTGCTGACCACCGGACAGGTGACGCGGGTAGGCATCCGCCTTGTGCCGCAGGCCGACGGTATCCAACAGTTGATAAGCGACCTCTTTGGCCTGGGCTCGCGAGTAAATCTTATGTACCACCGGCGCTTCAACGATGTTTTCCAGGACCGTCAGGTGAGGGAACAGGTTGAAGTTCTGGAACACATAGCCAACGTTGATGCGCTGCTTGAGAATGGCGTTTTCTTTCAGCTCATACAGCTTGTCACCCTTGCGTCGGTAGCCGACGTAGTCGCCGTCGATACGGATAAAACCTTCGTCGACGCGCTCGAGATGGTTGATGGCCCGCAGCAGGGTGGACTTGCCGGAACCTGAGGGGCCAAGAATGACCGTGACGGTTCCCGGCTGCAACGTCAGGCTGACGTCGTCCAGCGCTTTATGCTTGCCGAAATATTTGCTCACGTTGCTGATCTCAATCAGGCCGCGGGCCGGTACCGGGACAATGTTGTGCACCGGCGCTTCGCGCAGGGCATAATAATCAATGGCTTCGGACATGGGATCCTCCTAACGTTTTAACCAGCCGGCCAGTTTCTGCCATGGCGTTGGCGGCAGTTCGCGGACCGCGCCCCGGGCGAAATAGCGCTCAATGTAATACTGAATGACCGACAGTGCGGTGGTGATGAACAGGTACCAAATCGTGGCGACCATCAGCAGTGGGATCACCTGCTGAGTGCGGTTATAGATCACCTGAATGGTGTAAAACAGCTCAGGCAGCGCCAATACGTAAACGATGGAAGTGCCTTTCGCCAGGCTGATGATTTCGTTGAAACCGGTCGGAACGATGGAGCGCAGCGCCTGCGGCAGGATGATACGAAAGGTGCGCCGATAACCCGGCAGACCGAGCGCCGCCGCGGCCTCATGCTGGCCGTATTCCACGCCGAGAATGCCGCCGCGGATGATTTCTGCGGTATAGGCCGATTGCACCAGCGTCAGCCCCAGCACCGCCACGGAGAACTGGCTGAGAATATCGATGGTCGGATAGCTGGCGAACACCACAGAAGTAAAGGGAATACCTAACGAAATCGCATCGTACAAGTATGAAAAGTTATACAAAATAATCAGCACCAGAATCAGCGGCAGTGAGCGGAACAGCCAGATATACCCCCACGCCAGCGAGGCCAGCAGATAAGAGCGTGACAGCCGCGCCAGCGCCAGCAGGGTGCCGAAGATGATGCTGAACAGGGTGCCAAGCAGCGTCAGCAGCAAGGTCTGCCCCAACCCCGACAGCACCGCCGGTGCAAAGAACCACTCGGCGAATACGCCCCATTCCCAACGTTCGTTAGCCGCCACCGACTGGACGATGGCCGCCAGAATAAAGACTGAAAACAGCGCGCCCACCAGCCGTAGCGGGTAGCGTGCGGGAACCACTTTTAACACTTCTTGTTTGGACATTGCAGATCTCCTGAAACAGATAAAAAAGGGTTAAGAAGGGGGCTGCCCCCTAGGCAATCTTCCTTTCCGGCGCACAACAGAGTGCGTCCGCTGTTGTCAGGCTTTTGCGAAACGGCAGTCGGCCGTCGTAGGGCGGGCGGCTGTAGACTTCACTGTCTACGCTGGGATCGAACTGTGGCTGATAGCCGTTGCTCAAATACAGGCCCACGGCCTCCGGCTGGCGAAAGCCGGTGGTCAGATAGAGCTGACGATAACCCTGTTCCAGCGCCAGCGTTTCCAACTGTTGCAATACCCGCTGCGCCAGCCCCTGTCGGCGCAGGTCTGTTCGGGTCCAGATACGCTTGAGCTCGGCAGTTTGCGGATCGTAGCGTTTGAAAGCGCCCATGGCGATGGGCTCTCCGGCCCGCAGCAGCACGATAAAGGCACCCTGTGGTGGGGCGTACAGATCCAGCGTTTCCTGCTCCTGGTCACCAAAATAGTTGCCGTAGCGTCGGCGGTACTCGTCGAACAACCCTGCGATCACCGGTTCGATCAGCGGATCGTCCGGCAGCGTTTGGATAAAAACGTCATTTGCCATCTGTATGCTCCTAATCGCCCAAGCCCTGTGGGTTGATCTCCGAGTGCGGAATGCGTTCGACGCTCTCACCCCAACGATTCAATACCTGATCGTATTGCCCACCCTGGATCACCCCGTTCAGCGCTTCGTTCACTGCGTACACCAGGCCATTGCCTTTTTTGGTGGTGACGGCAATGTGCGCCACTTTTGGCCAGCCGCCGTCTACCGTGCCCGCCAGTTTGGTACGGCCATTGAGCGCAGCCTTGTAGGCACCCATCACATTGGGACCGAAATAAGCGTCGGCGCGGCCGGACTGGAGAGCCAGTGTGGCGGCGGCATCATCGGTGACGTAGACAGGCTGCAGCGGTTTCAGCCCTTGTTGTTGGTTCTGTTTGTCCCAGTCCAGCAGAATGGCTTCCTGGTTGGTGCCTGAGCCGACGATGATCTTCAACCCGGCGATGTCTTTGGCCTCTTTAATCGAAGTGATCTTGCCGCCCGATTTCACGTAGAAGCCGAGGGAATCGATGCGATAGGTGGCGAAATCAAAGCGTGTCTTACGCTCTTTGGTCACGGTGACGTTGGTGATGGCGGCGTCGTATTTGCCAGAGGCGACGCCCAGCGGCCAGTCTTCCCACGAGGTTTGCACCACGTTCAGTTCCAGGCCCAGACTGTCGGCGACCAACTGTGCGATGTCGGATTCGCTGCCAATCAACGTTTTATTGTCCGAGGCGAACAGCGCCAGCGGCGGGGTATTGAGCGCGGCAATCGCCACGGTGAACTTGCCCGGTTGCACGAAATGGAAACCTTGCGGCAGTTTGGCGATCGCCTGCGGGTTTTTAGCCACATGAATGCGGGTTTCATTGGCTTTTAAATCGATGCCGGTGCCGGCTGCCAGCGCCGTGCCGGCCAGGCTTAACGAAGCCAGGAGTGCGGCAACGGCGGTGACGGTAAAGGTATTTCGCATAGCAGCTATCCCTGAAAATAATATTATTTTTATTGGGTAAATTGGTTCAGTGGCTGCTTCAGGCCAAGGTGATCGCGCAGCGTGTCGCCGTTGTAATCACTGCGGAACAGGCCGCGTTGTTGCAAAATGGGCACTACGCGGTCGACAAAGTGGCTGAATGAATTTGGCGTACCGCCGCTGATGATGAAACCGTCGGCGGCCTGGGTGTCGAACCAGTTTTGCAGGCCGTCGGCCACCGCTTCCGGCGTACCGCCGAATACCGGACGTGGTGAGGCCGCCTCCAGCGCCACTTCACGCAGCGTCAGATTGCGCTCACGGGCGTTGCGTTTGATGGCGTCGGTGGTGCTGCGAAAGCTGTTTTGCCCCAGGTCGCCAATGTCTGGGAAGGGTTCATCCAGCGGGTGACGCGAAAAGTCATAGTGCTCAAAGTAGCGGCCCAGATAATTGAGCGCATTTTCGATGCTGACCAGGCGCGCGGTTTCCCAATACTGACGCTCCACGTCTTCATTATCGTCACCGACGATCACGCTGACGCCCTGGAAGATCCGCAGGTCATCCGGTTCGCGCCCTTGTTCCACCAACTGTTTTTTGACGTCCTGATAAAATGCTTGCGCCTGTTGTTGCGATTCATGATGAGTGAAGATGGCATCGGCGTGTTTGGCCGCCAATTGCTTGCCGTCTTCCGAAGCGCCCGCCTGGAACAGGATCGGACGGCCCTGCGGCGTACGGCCAATATTCAGTGGCCCCTGAACAGAGAAGAACTCTCCCTGATGGTTCAGGGTATGCAGTTTTCCGGCACTGAAAAATTCGCCGCTCTGCTTGTTGCGCACGAAGGCGTCGGCTTCCCACGAGTCCCACAGCCCTTTGGTTACGTCGAGGTATTCGCTGGCAATGCGGTAACGCAAGCTGTGTTCCGGATGTTCGGCGCGCGAGAAATTTTTCGCGGATCCTTCCAGTGGCGAGGTGACAACGTTCCAGCCCGCCCGGCCTTTACTCAGGTGATCGAGGCTGGCGAACTGGCGAGCCACGGTAAAAGGATCGCTGTAGGAGGTGGATAATGTGCCCACCAGGCCGATTTTGTCGGTCGCTGCGGACAGGGCGGTAAGCAGGGTTAGCGGTTCAAAACGATTGAGAAAGTGCGGGATGGACTTCTCATTGATATATAAGCCGTCGGCAACAAACACGAAATCCAATTTACCCTGTTCGGCTTTTTTCGCCGTGGCAATATTAAAATCGAGATTAATACTGGCGTCGGCGGTGGCATCCGGATGCCGCCAGGCAGACATATTTCCCGACGCGCCATGCAAAATGGCGCCAAGACGTAATTGCCGTTGATTATTCGCACTGTTGCTCATTGCTTTCACCCTGTTAAATGCCGGTGTGGCGCTCTCTTTAGAGCTCCACTATTGATTAGCGTCATCAGGATGTAAAACAACAAAACAGCATATTCAAATGTTGAAAATAGCAAATGTAACGGTGAGGGAAATAATAAATCGCAGCGCAGAATACTCTACGCCGCGAAATAATAATCAGACAGGTTTACACGTTGCTGGTGGCTTTTTCCGGCACCGTGGTTAATTGTTGCAGCGTGCGCTCCGCCAACAGTTCGAAATATTGCGAAGCGGGGAAAATCGCCTGTTCATCCGGATTGAAACGCGGATGGTGCAGGCCGAACTCGCTTGCCGAACCGATGCTGACGAACACGCCCGGGACATGATGCAGATAAAGCGCGAAGTCTTCGCCGCCCATTTGTAACTCGGCTTCTTCCACCCGGTAACCCGCTTCGGCGGCGACGGTTTTGCTGAACGCTGCCCAGCGTGGGTCGTTGATGACCGCCGGTGGCCCAGCCTGCCAGCGCAATTCTGCTTCTGCGCCAAGCGAGGCGGCCACGCCGTTAATCACCTGGCGGATTTTATCCGGTACCTGACGGCGAACCGCATCACTGTGGGTGCGCACCGTGCCCTCCAGCTCTACGGTCTGCGGCAGAACGTTCCAGGTATTGCCGCCCTCGATACGCGTGACGCTCACCACCAGGGATTCCAGCGAACTGAAGCTGCGGCTGGGCAGGGTTTGCAATGCGGTAACGATCTGGCTGGCGGTGACGATGGTGTCGACTCCTTGCTCCGGCTTGGCAGCGTGCGCGCCCTTGCCGGTGATCAGAATTTGGAAACGATCGACGTTGGCGTAAAACGGGCCTGCTCGGGTGGCAAAGGTGCCGGTCGGCAATTCGGGGGCATTGTGCAAACCGAACACTGCCGCCACGTTATCCAGCGCACCGGCGTCGATCAGGTGTTGGGCACCGTTAAAGGTTTCTTCTGCCGGCTGGAAGAAAATACGCACCGTACCGGGCAGAGTCGCCTCACGCGCTTTCAACAAGTGCGCGGCGCCGAGCATGACCGACGTGTGAAAATCATGTCCGCAGGCGTGCATCACGCCGCTGTTTTGCGAGCTGAACGGCACGCCGGAAATTTCTTCGATCGGCAAGGCGTCAATATCGCCACGCAGCGCAATGATCGGCCCCTTGCCACTGCCGATTTCGGCCACTACGCCAGTCTTCAGCCCGAGCGGCAAAATACGGATACCGGCCTCTTCCAGCCAACGGGTGAGGCGGGCGGTCGTGGCAAACTCCTGGTTGGACAGCTCAGGGTTCTGATGCAGTTCACGGCGATAGGCGATGATTTTTTCGGCCAGTTGGCTGGTCATAGTCTTGGCTCACAGTGGTTAACAAGTTTTAACCCTAGTGCAGCGCGGCCGGAAGCAAAAAGACTATATGGTTATATTTCATAGCGATTGTGTCTGCATCACGCCGTCAATACGCATTGACGCCCCATCAAACAGGCGTTCGACCGCTGTTCGCTGGGGTTTAGAGAGGATTGGACTGCCCGTGGCGGCAATGGCCAAGGGGCTGGGTGGTTTACAGCGGGGGAGACGGATTTTTTCACTTTTTATCGTTTTTATGTGATCCAGGTTGTGGACAAAATCCCGTCTAATTGCTGTACTGTACTGGACACACGTTTTGTGTCTTACATTCACGTTAAAGGTAAGTTTGATGTCTAAGATTAAAGGTAGCGTTAAGTGGTTTAATGAATCCAAAGGCTTCGGCTTCATTACTCCGGAAGATGGTAGCAAGGACGTTTTCGTTCACTTCTCTGCCATCGCTAGCAATGGTTTCAAAACTCTTGCTGAAGGCCAGCGTGTAGAATTTGAAATCACGAACGGTGCCAAAGGGCCATCTGCTGCTAACGTTATCGCTATCTAAGCTACAGTAGCCGAAATTCTTAAAACCCGCTCTCAGAGCGGGTTTTTTATTGCCTTTTTACGACGATTTACGCCTGCGGTTTACGTACCAGCAGCTTAAACAGCAGGATGGCGATGGCATAACAGCCGACGATGGTTAGCGCCATCGACACGCTGGAGGTGCCGCCCAGGCCGGTAAGTGGCACGCTGCAGGCACCCAAAGCAAACATGCTCACGCCAATCAATGCGGAGGCGCTGCCGGCTTTGTCCCCTTGGCTTTGCATCGCCAAAGATGACGCCGTAGGGCCCACGATGCCGATCACCGCTACCGAGAAGAACAGCGGCACCAGCAATAGCACCAGCGGGGCGTGCAGGCTGGCAGCCAGCAACAGCAGCAGCGAGGAAACCGCAGCCAGCGTTAAGCCGCCTTTCAGCACCTTTCTTTCTCCCCAATGTATGCTCAGGCGACTGGAGATTTGCGCCGAAATAATCAGCCCGACGCCGTTGATGGCGAAGCACAGGCTGAACATCTGTGGGCTGAGGCCGTAAATCTGTTGCAGCACGAAAGGAGAGGCGCCGATGTAGGCGAACATCCCGGCCATGACGAAACCTTGCGTCAGGCACAGGCCCATAAATTGGCGTTGGGTCAGCAAGCCGCCCAGCGACTGCAACATCGCCAAAATCCCGCCCTGGCTGCGACGTTCCGCGGGCAGTGACTCGCTGAGCTTCAAACTGGCTAGCGTAAACAGCAGCACTGCGATACCTGCCAGCACGCCGAAAATTCCTCGCCAGTCCATGAACTGCAGCATGGCTCCCCCCAGCACTGGCGCAACGATCGGCGCCAGGCCGTTAACCAACATCAGCAGGGCGAAGAACCGTGTCAGTTCATGCCCGGAATAGAGATCGCGGGCTATAGCGCGCGAAATGACGGCACCACCGGCCCCGGCCAGCCCTTGCAACAGGCGGGCAATCAACAACTGGTCGATATTCGGCGCCAACGCGCACCACAGTGACGCGAACAGCAGCAGCGCTAACGACACCAGCAGCGGACGCATGCGGCCGAGCTTGTCGCTGTAAGGGCCGAAAATCAGCTGGCCGACGCCTAACCCCAGCAGGCCGGCGGTCAGGCTGAGCTGTGCCGTGGCGGTAGAGGTATTCAGCTCTCCGGCCATCTCCGGCAGAGCGGGCAGGTAGAGATCGATGCACAGCGGCCCCAGTGAGGCGAGCAGGCCAAGCACGAGCGCGTACACCAGACGTTGTCTGGCTAATGGTCTGGTCATAGGGATTAAGGTTTCCTGAACAGGTGAGAGATAGCTTGTTGGTATAAGCCGTTCAGCAAGCTGACGTCGGCTTTTTGTGTGGTGAGTATGCGATAGCCGGTGCCTTCGCTTAATACGGCAATAAATTCCACCCTGGCGGCAATTTCCTGCTCGCTGAAATATGGGTAGAGCCGACGCAGGCTTTGGCAAACATGATGAAACAAGCGCGTTTCCGCATCGCTGAGCATTTTCGCCACCGTCGGGTTACGGGTGGCTTCAGCGGTCACTTCCAGCATCAGCATGTGATCGGTTTCAGTTTCGCCCGGTTGCTGAAACAGGCTGCGTGCTGCCAGAGTGCCGGCGATCAGGTTGATATGGTCGCCGAGATCTTCCAGGCGGCGCATTTTACTGGCGATGATGCGGTTGACGATCTCTTCGATGATGGCGTCTTTATTGTCGAAATAGCGGTAGATCTGGCCAACGCTCAGCTGCGAGGCATGCGCGATTTCCGCCATGCTGGCGGCGTGGAAACCGTGCTGGCGAAAGCAGAGTTTTGCGGCGTCGACAATCTGATCGCGGCGGGCCTGCACTTTAGCCTGCTTGCTGTCGCTGGTGGATATCATGTCCCGATCCTTTGCCAAGAAATGTGTTGTTCACCTTCTGGGTGTGAACGTTCATTCTCAATTGTAATGCAACAACGGCAATAGGCAATAGGGCAAGGGTAAAGGTGGGGAAGCGCTGCGGTTTAGGCGAACAGATATACCTTGATAAAGGCGACAACAACCAGCAGGCACAGCAGGGTTGCGGCAACTTCAGTGATGGTTCTTGGCAGGCTTGGCATCTGAGTTCTCATCCAGTTGGGGTGACTGGATGAGATTATGCGCACGGGAGATTAAGGAAACATTAAGGCAACGAAATCACTTATTGCCCGTTGATCCAGATGACCAGCATAAACGCCAACAGGGTCATCGCCAGCGATCCCGCCAGGTTGAGCAGCATATTGCCCAACGCCCAGGCGAAACGACCATCCTGCAGTAAATACACCACTTCCAGAGAAAAGGTGGAAAAGGTGGTCAGGCCGCCGCAAAAACCGGTGGTGATCAGCAGTTTCCAGGTCGGATCCAGGTGTGTCATCCGGGTGAATATCGCCATAGCCAGGCCGATGATAAAACCGCCCAGCAGGTTCACCGCCAGCGTACCCAGCGGGATGTGCGCATTGAGCGGGTTCATCTTCATGCTTATGGCCCAGCGCAGCACGCTGCCGAGACCGCCGCCAATAAAAACTGCCAGTAAAGAACTCAACATGGTCGAAACTACCTTTCATTCAAGGGGAAATAAAACTCAGAAAGGTTCAGGCGTAACGCTACGCACCCCTCTGAGAGGTTACGTAGACATCATCAGCCTGTGAGGGCGGTTATGGAGGAATGTCATCTCCGTTGTTCGGCACGGCTGTTTAGCTGTGCATAGGGGATGTTACACCCAGCGCAGCCCGTTTTGTAGTAGCAAAAGTGACAGAAAAAGCGGAAGTCGTCACTCTGGGCGTCAATGGCCGGGTACGGCCAGCTCCAGGCGATTGCGGCCGTTGTTCTTGGCGCGGTACAACGCATTGTCTGCGGCTTTCAGCCAGTCCAGATAGCCGCTCATCTCGCTGTGATAATCCGCAATGCCGGCGCTGATGTTGAGCCGCAGTTGCGGGGCTTCGCGAAAAATGACCTCATTGAGCCGTTCCTGAATGCGCAATAACGCAATGCTGGCCTGCTCGGCGCTGGTGTTGGGCAGCACTGCGCCAAATTCGTCGCCGCCGTAGCGTCCGACAATATCTACGGCGCGCAGACCAATTAACAGTTCTTCCGCCAGCACCGCCAGCGCTTCGTCCCCCAACGCATGGCCGAAGGTGTCGTTGATGGTTTTAAAGCGATCGATATCCATCAGGATCAGGGTTGCGGTGTGCTGATAACGGCGACAGCTGTCAAATTGATGATGCAGCAAATGCTCCCAGTGGCGGCGGTTGTACAACCCGGTAAGGCCGTCACGCATGCTGATGCGCAGCAGCTCCTGCTTTTTCTCCGCCAGCCGTTTGGCGGTGCGGTAGGTGACTAACCCCAGCAGTATCGGATAGAGGTAGATCATTGGCAGGCACAGGTAGACCTGCGATACCGTACTTTCCGGCTGAAAGGGAAAGCCCATCAGGGCGCCGATCGTCAGAGCGCCGGCCAACTGTGCCGCCAGGCCTTTGAAGAACAGCGGCTTACCCGCAGCGGCTATGTTGTTCATTCCCATCATCGATAAGATTACTATCGACGGCAAGGCGTTGAAGGCCATCATCGCCACCCACAGGCCGCCGAAAAACGAATCGATCAGCAGGTTACGGATTTCGGCCTTGAACGGCTGGGACGAACGTCGTGCCCATTGATAGGCGAGGTGTGGCCAGATAAAGCCGTGCAAAATCAGCAGGACCCACAACCATGGGGCGGTGTTTTGGGTGTAGAAAACTGAAAATACGCACAGAGAACCTATGCCCAGGCCGACGATGCGCGGCAGATAGGTGCGTCTGGCAAAGCTAAGGCCGGATTTTCGGGTATCTATGACTGATGGCTTGTACATCCGGCAACTCCATAATGAGCAGGGTGACAGCGTACCACGCGGCTTCTAAACTCAGAACAGTCTGATTAATGCCCAGTGCGGATAAAATTGAGCCGTGGTGGGGATCTCACTCTGTTACATGTTGCTGTTGTCTTGCTCCAGAGAAAGTAGGTAAATACCCGCAGGCAAGGTTTGTTTTCTCGCTGCATTCGCAGCGCTATATGAATAAGAAGGTGAGTATGGAAGGGATCAGTATTACCAAACTTCTGGTGATTGCGGTGTTGATCATCTTGCTGTTCGGTACCAGCAAACTGCGCACGTTGGGCGCGGATTTAGGTGCGGCGCTGAAGGGCTTTAAAAAGGCCGTGGGCGACGATACCACCCCACCGCCAGCCAACACCGCAGAAAGCCAGGCCAACCCGCAGAGCGTCGAAAAGAAAGACGTTTAATCACGCTTTCTGCCAGGCAATAAAAAACGGATGCCGCGAGGACATCCGTTTTTTGCCGTTTCCGCAGGGTGAAACGTAACAAATCATTGCTGCGATTACTTCACTTCCATCCCTTTTGCCTGCAAATCGGCATGGTAGGAGGAACGAACAAACGGACCGCAGGCTGCATGGGTAAAGCCCATTGCCATCGCTTCTTCTTTCATTTCATCGAATTCGGCCGGGCTGACGTAACGCTGCACCGGCAGGTGATGACGGCTTGGCTGCAAATACTGGCCCAAGGTCAACATGGTGACGCCATGGCGACGCAGATCGCGCATAACCTCAACGATTTCCGCATTGGTTTCCCCCAGGCCGACCATCAGGCCAGACTTGGTTGGGATATGCGGATGCGCTTCCTTGAACCGTTCCAGCAGCTTCAGTGACCACTCGTAGTTGGCGCCCGGACGCACCTGGCGATAAACACGCGGCACGTTTTCCAGATTGTGGTTAAACACATCCGGCGGCGTTTCGGTCAGAATTTCCAGTGCGCGATCCATACGGCCGCGGAAGTCAGGCACCAGGGTTTCAATCTTGATGGTTGGGTTTTTCGCGCGGATGGCAGCGATGCAGTCGGCAAAGTGCTGGGCACCGCCGTCACGCAGGTCGTCGCGGTCAACCGAGGTGATCACCACATAGCGCAGGCCCATATCGGCGATGGTCTGAGCCAGTTTCTCCGGCTCGTTGGCATCCGGGGCTACCGGACGACCGTGGGCTACGTCGCAGAACGGGCAACGACGAGTACAGATTGCGCCCAGGATCATAAAGGTCGCGGTGCCGTGGTTGAAACACTCAGACAGGTTCGGGCAGGAAGCTTCCTCGCACACCGAATGCAGACCGTTTTTACGCATTGCGGCTTTAATGCCCTGAATGCGCGTAGAGTCGGCAGGGAGTTTGATTTTCATCCACTCGGGTTTACGCAATAGCTCCTGCCGTTCGGTGACCACCGTTTTAATCGGGATCAACGCCATTTTGTCTGCATCGCGGTATTTGACGCCGCGTTCCATCTGAATTGGTTTACTCATAATCGTGCAGGTTCCAGTTACGAAGCTCGACCTTCGGGTAGCCGAGTAAATGAACAAATTCCTGTACCAGGACGGGGTGTACGTCTTCTATGCCGACGCCGGGCGCCAGCGCGCTGACCTGCGCCATCTGCATGCCGGCGTAACCGCAAGGGTTGATACGCTGGAAAGGGGTGAGATCCATGGCCACATTCAGGGCCAGGCCGTGGAATGAACTGCCTTTGCGGATCCGCAAACCCAACGAACAGATCTTTTGCTCCCCCACGTAAACACCGGGCGCATCCGGACGGGCACGCGATTCAATGTGAAAGTGGGCGAGGGTATTAATAACGGTATCTTCGATAGCCGTGACCAGTTGGCGAACGCCAACCTTGCTGCGTTTCAGATCGACCATCACGTACATCACCTGTTGCCCCGGCCCGTGGTAGGTTACCTGGCCACCGCGATCGCTTTGGATCACCGGAATGTCACCCGGCATTAACAGATGCTCCGCTTTACCGGCCTGGCCCTGAGTAAATACGGGCTGATGCTGAACCAACCACAGCTCATCGGGCGTGGCTTCGGTTCGGCGATCGGTGAAGTTGTGCATGGCTTGGGATACAGGCTCGTAGGGCTGCAACCCCAGCTGACGCAAAATGATCTTGTCTGGTTGCAAAAGAGTCATCGTCAGGTTACAGAAGTGGTAAAGCCATTATACCGGGCGCTCTGGCCCGCGACCAGCATTTATACCCTTCATGCTTGAAGCTGCCTCTGTGTTGGCCACGCTTTCTCACCCGAATCACTTACTTAAGTAAGCTCAGCGGGATTCGGCCGCTTGCCGCCTTGATGCAGCTCCAATCCTTTTGGGATAGCTGACTCAAAATGCGCAACCCGGGCAGAGGATGCTCTGGCCCGGGTTGAAAAGCAGAGGATTGTGCTGGAATTACAGCACCATGCGGACAATTTCAAGGTTGCCCAACTCATCATATAAGGTTTCCACCTGGTCAATATGGGTGGCATTGATGGTGATGGACACGGAGTGGTAATTGCCTTTGCTGCTAGGTTTAACCTGCGGGTTATAGTCCCCAGGAGCGTGGCGCTGCACCACTTCAACCACCTGGTCTACCAGCTCGGGTTGTGCCAGGCCCATTACCTTGTAGGTAAATGAGCAAGGGAATTCGAGCAGTTCGTTCAGTTTAGTTTTCATGTGCGCTCCAGAGTGCGGCTATCGATATAGCGAGTCTATAAATTATAACTCCCGCCGGAGCGGGAGTTAATGTTAATCAGTATATGGGGGCAATTTTGCCCATTTCAACTGTTAACCGAACCAGTGGTGGAACATCAGTTTGATGTAATCGACGATACGGCTGAAGAAACCGCCTTCTTTCACTTCGTTCATCACTACCAGCGGACGCTGGTCGATGGTTTTACCGTCCAACTGGAAGTTGATGCTGCCGACAACCTGGTTTTTAGCCAGTGGCGCATGAATTTCCGGGGTGTTCAGCACGTAGCTGGCTTTAAGATCTTTCATGCGGCCGCGTGGGATGGTCAGGTAAACGTCTTTGTCTACGCCCAACTCAACGCGATCTGCATCGCCGAACCAGACTGGCTCAGACGCAAACTCTTTGCCTACTTTCAGTGGCGCAACGGTTTCGAAGAAGCGGAAGCCCCAGGTCAGCAGTTTCTTGCTCTCGGTTTCGCGGCCCTTGTAAGTACGACCGCCCAGCACTGCGGAGATCAGACGCATCTGGCCTTCGGTCGCAGAAGCCACCAGGTTATAGCCCGCGGCGTCGGTATGGCCGGTTTTGATGCCGTCCACGTTCAGGCTGGTATCCCACAGCAGACCGTTACGGTTCATCTGGCGGATATTGTTGAAGGTGAACTCTTTTTCTTTATAAATCGCGTATTCGTCCGGCACGTCGCGGATCAGCGCCTGGCCGATCAACGCCATATCGCGTGCGGAGCTGTACTGACCCTGTGCGTCCAGGCCGTGTACCGTTTGGAAGTGGGTGTTCTGCAGGCCCAGCTTGCTGACGTAGGTGTTCATCAGGTTAACGAATGCGTCCTGGCTGCCGGCCACGTAGTCGGCCATGGCCACACAGGCGTCGTTACCTGACTGCAGGTTGATGCCGCGGGTCAGCTTGGAGACCGGTACGCGGTCGCCAGGCTTGAGGAACATCAGGGAAGACCCTTTGAATACCGGGTTGCCGGTTGCCCAGGCGTCTTGACCTACGGTCACCAGATCTTCCTGGCCGATTTTGCCTGCTTTCAGCGCTTGACCGATGACGTAGCTGGTCATCATTTTTGTCAGGCTGGCAGGGTCACGGCGCGCATCGGCGTTCATCTCCGCCAAAACTTTACCGGAATTGTAATCAATCAGGACGTAGGATTCCGCATCGATCTGCGGCACGCCTGGGATCATGGTCTTGATATTAACGTCATCGGCATGCGCAACGGTGGTTGCACTCATCGCGATAACGGTGCCGAGCGCTATGCTCTTGATTAAGCGAAAAGAAGTTACTTGTTTCATGATCGAGACTACAACATCCATGAGGGTAAAGTTAAAAAACGAGCCACACTATAACAGATGAGATCCTGGCAGGCATTAGTCAATCCTCTGACTTATCACGCTTTACAAGCTTTTGCTGAAAGAAAATGTTTCAGCTAAAAATCAGCTTATCGGTCGCGATTGCCCGCCGGTCTATGTTTAGGGTGCGGCAGTGACAAAAGATTGTTGCTGCGCTTCAGTGGCCAGACGCTGCTGCAACTGAGCCGCTTGCTGACGGTCGCTGAACGGGCCGAGCTGTACGCGGTAGACGCTGCCGTTGGCGGCAACCTTACCCGGTACACCGAATTTTTGGCTCAGGCTTTGCTGCCAGCTTTGCGCGCGCTCGGCACTGCTCAGCGCGCCGACCTGCACCACATAGCCGCCTGTTGAAGAGGCACTGCTTGCTGCAACGGCGGCGGTCGCGGCGACCGGTGCGGCAATGGCGGCGGGTTCAGGCTCTGAGCCTTCCAACACGCCGGCCGGTACGGCGCTTGGCGCGCCGAGGAAGCCGCTGCGGCTATTGCCGGCGCTGCTTGCCGGAGCCACGTCGCCGGTGTTCAGGCTGCCGTTGTCAATCGGGCGCACGGCGGCACCGCTGGCTACTGGGACGTCCTGTTGAATGGGAGTTCCCATGCTGCTGGAGCCCAGATCCGGGCGAGCGGGCAGGGCATAGCTTTGTTTGGCGACGGTAGTGCCGATGGTGCCAGGGCCACTGAGGGTGCCATCCGGGGCAACGTTGATGAAATCAACCTTGACCTTGGTGTTATTGGACAGGTTCAGACGATCGGCGACGGCTCGTGACAAATCGATGATGCGACCTTTGGTGTAAGGCCCGCGATCGTTAACGCGCACTACCAGTTGGCGACCGTTGGCCAGGTTGGTCACGCGTACGTAGCTTGGGATCGGCAGCGTCGGGTGTGCGGCGGTCAGGCCGTTAGGATCAAACTGTTCCCCCAGCGCGGTGGTATTCCCCCTGGCTTCTTCGCCATAGGAACTGGCCAGACCGGTCTGCGAGAAGTTCTGAGGATCTTTTACAATGCGGTAAGTGTCGCCATTAACCTTATAATCCTGCAGGTTATTAGGGGTATAGGGTTCATATTGAGGCTCAACGCCACCGATTTCCACCACCGGTCCGTTATACGGCTGCTGCGGCGGCGCTTGCTGTTCCGTGGTCGGGGCGGTACAGGCGGAAAGCAATACCGCGACTACGCCGACCCAAAGCCATTCCTTACGCATTACTCACCTCTTATAAACTTTTAGACATCATTTTCCGATGCGTGTGGATCGACATGATAATGCCGAACCCAGCCATAAGCACAATCAGCGCCGAACCCCCGTAACTGACCAGAGGCAAAGGTACGCCAACTACCGGTAAAATACCACTGACCATACCAATGTTAACAAACACATAAACGAACAAAATCAGCATCAGCCCGCCGACCATCACTCGACCGAAGGTGGTTTGCGCCTTGGCGGCGATCATCAGACCGCGGATGATCACCAGCAGGTATAGCGCCAGCAGCACCAGTACCCCGACCAGCCCCAGCTCCTCGGCCAGCACCGCAAAGATAAAGTCGGTGTGGCGTTCCGGCAGAAATTCCAGCTGTGACTGGGTACCATGCAGCCAGCCTTTACCGGACAGACCGCCTGAGCCGATAGCAATTTTCGACTGAATAATGTGGTAGCCGGCGCCAAGGGGGTCGGTTTCCGGATCGAGCAGCATCATAACGCGGTCGCGCTGATAGCCGTGCATCAGGAAGAACCACAGCACCGGGATAAAGGCCGCCAGCAGCACGGCGGCTACGGCGATCAGCTTCCAGCTCATGCCGGACAGGAATAGCACGAACAGGCCGGAGGCGGCGATCAGAATCGAGGTGCCCAAATCCGGCTGTGCGGCAACCAGCAGCGTAGGCAGGAAAATCAGTACCAGCGCAATCGCCGTATTCTTCAGAGAAGGGGGGCAGACGTCGCGGTTCATAAAGCGCGCTACCATCAGCGGTACCGCGATTTTGGCGATCTCTGACGGCTGGAAACGCACGAAGCCGAGATCCAGCCAGCGCTGGGCGCCTTTACTGATCTGGCCGAAAGCGTCTACCAAAATCAGCAGTATCACGCAGAAAATATACAGATACGGTGCCCAGCTTTCATAGACCCGCGGCGGGATTTGCGCCATGACGGCCATGACGATCAACCCCATGACAATCTGGCCGATCTTGCGCTCCATCATGCCGATGTCCTGGCCGCTTGCGCTCCACATCACGAAAGCGCTGTAGACCAGCAGGGCCAGAATTAACAGCAGGAATGTGGGGTCGATATGGATTTTGGTCCAGATCGACGCTTTTTGTTGGCTTTCAGTCATGTTCTACCTTAATCACCTTCTACACCAGGCGGCAGCGGAGCCGCGTCCGGTAATTGCGTATTGTTGTCGCCCAGCAAGATATGGTCGAGGATCTGACGAGTGATCGTCCCGACCGCTGGACCTGCACCGCCGTTTTCCAGAATGATGGCGACCGAAACCGTCGGATTATCGAAGGGAGCGAAGGCCGTCATCAGTTTGTGGTCACGCAGGTGCTCTGCGAGTTTGTGGGCGTTATAGGTTTCGTAACCGAATACCTGTGCGGTCCCCGATTTCGCCGCGGCTTTGTATGGCGTACCTGCAAAGTACTTGCGTGCCGTCCCATTTGGGCGGTTGGCCACGCCATACATGCCGTCTTTGGCAATTTCCCAGAAGCCGGAATGAATATCGCCGATCTGCGTGCTCTCTTCCTGCTGGAAAGGCACCAGCACGCCATTGATACGGGTGCTCTGCAGCAGGTGCGGCGTTTTGACGTTGCCGTCGTTAATCAGGGTGGTCAGCGCCTTGGCCATCTGGATCGGCGTCGCCGTCCAATAACCCTGGCCGATACCTACCGGAATGGTGTCGCCCTGATACCAGGGTTTTTTATAGCGCTTGAATTTCCAGTCACGAGTCGGCATCAGGCCTGAACGCTCTTCTGACAGATCGATGCCGGTATATTCGCCGTAACCGAACTTGGTCAGCCAGGTTGAAAGGCGATCGATGCCCATGTCGTAAGCGACCTGATAGAAGAAGGTATCCGCGGACTCTTCCAACGCTTTGGTGACGTTCAGGCGGCCGTGGCCCCATTTTTTCCAGTCGCGGAAGCGTTTTTCCGAGCCGGGCAATTGCCACCAGCCGGGATCGAAGACGATGGTGTTCTTGGTGATCACCCCGGCGCTGAGCGCCGAAACGGAAATATACGGCTTCACCGTGGAGGCGGGTGGGTAGAGCCCTTGCGTGGCACGGTTGATCAGCGGCCGGTTCGGATCGTTGAGCAGCCCTTGGTAATCCTTGCTGGAGATGCCGTCGACGAACAGGTTCGGGTCATAGCTGGGGTTGGACACCATAGCCAGAATGCCGCCGGTGCGCGGATCGCTCACCACCACTGCCGCACGGCTGCCCACCAGCAACTGCTCGATATAGCGCTGCAGGTTGAGATCCAGCGTTAGATAGACGTCTTTGCCGGCGGAAGGCGGTTGCTCATGCAATTGGCGGATCACCCGGCCACGGTTGTTGACTTCAACCTCTTCGTAGCCGGTTTTGCCATGCAGGGTTTCTTCGTAATAGCGTTCGATGCCCAGCTTGCCGATGTCGTGCGTCGCGGCGTAGTTGGCCAGCTTGCCGTCTTTATCCAGGCGTTCGACGTCACGGTCGTTGATCTTCGACACGTAGCCGATCACATGGGTCAGGGCGGAACCGTAAGGGTAATAGCGACGCTGGTAGCCTTTGACCTCTACGCCGGGGAAGCGGAACTGGTTAACCGCAAAACGCGCCACCTGCACTTCGCTCAGGGCGGTTTTCACCGGGATAGAGACGAAACGGCGCGAGCGCTTGCGCTCTTTTTCGAAGTTGGTGATGTCATCATCGGTCAAATCGACCACCGAACGCAGCGCCTGTAGCGTGGCTTTCAGGTCATCGACCTTTTCCGGCATCAACTCCAGTTGGTAGATGGTGCGGTTGAGCGCCAGCGGAGTGCCGTTGCGATCGTAAATAATGCCGCGGCTGGGCGCGATCGGCACCAGTTTGATGCGGTTTTCGTTGGAGCGGGTGCGGTAATCCTCAAAGCGGACGATTTGCAGGTTATACAGATTGGCGATGAGGGTGCCGGTCAGCACCAGGATGACCAAGAACGCCACCAGGGCGCGGCGTACAAACAGGGCGGATTCGGCCGTATAGTCGCGAAAAGGGTTACGTTCTATTTTCATCCCGCTGCTTTATTTCACTCTGTCACTATTACCACCGGTTATTCCCGGTGGTAAGGATGATTTGTTGTAATGCTCCAGGCGCGATAGAGGCTTTCGGCCACCAGCACGCGCACTAAAGGATGCGGTAATGTCAACGGTGAGAGCGACCAACTCTGTTCGGCGGCGGCCTTACACGCCGGGGCCAGCCCTTCCGGACCGCCAATCAGCAGGCTGACGTTGCGGCCGTCCTGCTTCCAGCGTTCGAGTTGTTGCGCCAACTGCGGCGTTTCCCACGGCGTACCGGGAATATCCAGCGTGACAATGCGATTGCCTTTGCCTACCGCAGCCAGCATCTGCTCGCCTTCCTTTTCCAGAATGCGTTTGATATCGGCATTCTTGCCGCGCTTGCCCGCCGGGATTTCGGTCAGCTCAAACGGCATGTCTTTCGGAAAGCGGTGCAGATAATCCATAAAGCCGGTCTGCACCCAGTCTGGCATTTTAGTGCCGACGGCTACCAGTTGCAGTTTCACCGCTTAGCTCCAGAGTTTTTCCAGCTCGTACAACTGACGGCTCTCTTCCTGCATCACGTGAACGATCACGTCACCCAGGTCGACAACGATCCAGTCGGAGGCTTCCTGGCCTTTCATGCCGAACAGTTCCATACCGGCGGTGCGGGCTTCCTGCACCAGGTGGTTGGCGATCGACATCACGTGACGGGTAGAGGTCCCGGTGCAGATGATCATGCAATCGGTGATGCTGGATTTGTCTTGTACATCCAGAGCGATAATGTCTTGGCCTTTCAGGTCATCAATTTTATCGATGACGAAATCTTGGAGCGCTTTACCTTGCAAAGGTTCCCCCTCGGGTGTGTTCTGTTCATTCGACTGCGGCGGGCAGCTTGCCCGTTTTGCGGCCTGAATCAATGATAAGTCGGCAGGATGCCGCTGAAAGCCAGCTGGTGACTGCCCGGCCAGCTAAGGATTCCGGGGTTTTCAGCGAATACCTGAAAAATAGCGGCGCAGTATATCACGCGGCTGTTGCTAGCGATATAAACCCTGTAACTCGATATAGCGCTGTACTGAACGCGGCAACAGGTCGTCACAGTTGAGTCCCTGATGGCGGCGCTGACGAATTTCCGTGGCCGAAATCTCCAGCTGTGGCGTATCGGCCAGATAAATAAATCCGTGAGGATGCCGGCTGAGCTGGGCGGGATCGCTCACCTGATGTTGCTCCAGCCACTGCTGTAACTCAGGCGTATCCATGCGATCGTTGTAACCAGGGCGAGCGAGCACCAGCAGATGACAGGTATCCAGCAGCGACTGCCAGCGGTGCCATTTGTGCAGCGTCAACAGCGAGTCCTGGCCAATGATAAACGCCAGAGGCAAGGCGGCGCCACGTTCTTTACGAATGGCTTCCAGCGTCTCGATGGTATAGGAAGGGGTGGTGCGATGCAGTTCACGATCGTCAACCGCAAACAGCGGGTTACCGGCAATGGCCAATTCCACCATTTTCAACCGTTGCTGAGCGTTCGCTTCGGGCTGAGGGCGGTGCGGCGGAACATGGTTCGGCAGCAGCGTGACCCGGTTCAGACCAACCTCTGCGGCCAGCGCTTCCACCGGCCGCAGATGGCCGTAATGGATAGGGTCGAAGGTGCCGCCAAACAGGGCGTGCAGAACGGGAGTGTCTTGCGGATTAGTGGACATCTGAAAAACTCGTGGCCAGAGGTTTGCCGCACAGCAGCATCGACAGGGTTTCCAATTCAGACCAGACCGACTGGCCGTAATCCTGCTTAAGGGTGATTTCTATCTGCGCGAGCAGATGAACCGCTTGCCGCAGCTGGGTGCCGGACAGCCGTTGCAGTGCCTGGGTTACCAGGTTACGGCGGTTTTGCCAAACCTTGTATTGATCGAATAGCGTACGCAAAGGCACTGTCGCCATGCGGCGTTGCAGGTTGAGCAACTGCAGCAGTTCCCGTTGCAGGGTTCGCAGCAGGATCACTGGCTCGACATCTTCCTGCTGCATCTGCTGCAGGATATGCCAGGCGCGTTTGCTTTTTCCGGCCAACAGGGCGTCAAGCCAGTGGAATGGTGTGAAGTGGGCTGCATCATTTACCGCCAGTTCAACGCGCGGCAGCGTGAGTTTGCCATCCGGGTGCAGCAACGACAGTCGCTCCAGCGCCTGCGACAGCGCCAGCAGGTTGCCTTCGTAGCAGTAACACAGCAGTTGGTTTGCCGCGTCGTCCAGTTCCAGCTTCAGGGTTTTGGCTCGTTGAGCGACCCAGCGGGGGAGCTGCGCCTGTTCCGGCGTCTGGCAACTGACGTAAGCGCCGTGCGGGCTGAGCGCCTTGAACCAGGCACTGTTTTCTTGCGCTTTGGTCAGGCGTGGCCCACGCAGCATCAGCAAAATGTCGTCATGCAGCAGTGCGGCCAGTTTGATCAGCTGTTCGCCGATCGGTGCCGTCGGCCCGTTCTCAGGGAAGATCAGCAGCAGCGTCTGACGGCTGGCGAACAGGCTCATGGCCTGACAGATGCTGAAGATGGCATCCCAATCGGTATGGGCGTCGAGCGAAATGCTGTAATGCTCGGTGAACTGCTGCTCTTGGGCCGCGTGGCGGATCAGATCCTGGCTTTCCTGCAGCAGCAGCGGCTCGTTGCCGGTCAATAAATAACAAGCGCGCAGCCCCTCTCGGAGCTGCGCGGCAAGTTGTTCAGGGTAAATACGAATCATTGATCTATGCGACTGGCCGCTTTTTCACCGGCGGCAGCGGCTTTCTGTTGGGTTTCTTCTTCCGCAGCGTGCACCGTCAGCAGCTTACGTACCAGCTGTTGGGCGGCCTGCTCGCGCATTTCCTGGCGAATAATGTCCTGTTCGGAATCTTTTGCCAATGCGGTCAACGGGTTATCGAAGAACGAACGGAAAACTTTAACGTTTAGCGGATACAGATCGTGACCCGGGATCAGCACCTGTGCCTGAACGGTCAGTACCATTTGGTACTCAGCGGTTTTACCGTCCTGGAAGATAGAGGCGGTATCCTGGCTCTCCGTGGCGCCAATGATGCGCAGGGAAGGGAGATCCTTACGTTTGGCATCCTTGACGATGGTCACGTCGCTGAGACGTAACTGCTCACGCACCGCGCGGGTCAGCGGACCATAAGGGTCCGAGCTGTCCAGCAGCAGCGTCTTCATTTCCGAAGGGACCTGCGTGGTACCACGCAGGTGAAAACCGCAGCCGGCGGTGACCAGCACCGCCAACCCCAGCAACAACGTCAGAATACGATGTCGCACAACGCCTCCTTGTGTTAACCCACAACCAGGTTAAGCAATTTGCCCGGAACATAGATCACTTTACGAACCGTGACCCCGTCCAGATATTTAGCGACCAGATGTTCCTCAGCGGCACGCGCACGTACCTGCTCTTCGGTTGCATCGGCAGCCACGGTGATTTTAGCGCGAACCTTACCGTTGACCTGCACCACCACCAGCTTGGAGTCTTCGACCATAGCCTGCTCGTCGGCTTGCGGCCAGGCTGCGGTATCCACATCGCCTTCACCGCCCAGCGCCTGCCACAGTGAGAAGCACACGTGCGGAGTGAACGGATACAGCATGCGAACGACTGCCAACAGCGCTTCCTGCAGCAGGGCGCGATCTTGCTCGCTCTCTTGCGGTGCACGGGCCAGCTTGTTCATCAGTTCCATCACGGCGGCAATCGCGGTGTTGAAGGTCTGACGACGGCCGATATCGTCGGTCACTTTGGCAATGGTTTTGTGCAGATCGCGGCGCAGCGCTTTCTGATCTTCGCTCAGCGTTGCCACGTTCAGCGGCTGAACGGCGCCTTTTTCCAGGTGTTCGTAGGCCAGTTTCCACACGCGTTTCAGGAAGCGGTTTGCCCCTTCTACGCCGGATTCCTGCCATTCCAGCGTCATTTCTGCCGGTGAAGCAAACATCATGAACAGACGGACGGTATCTGCGCCGTATTTCTCAACCATCACCTGCGGGTCGATGCCGTTGTTTTTCGACTTCGACATTTTGCTCATGCCAGCATAGACCAGTTCACGACCTTGTGGATCGGTGGCTTTGATAATGCGGCCTTTGTCATCACGTTCAACGTTGGCGTCGACCGGGGAAACCCAGACGCGTTCGCCGCTGTTGCCGGTGTAATAGAAGGCGTCTGCCAGCACCATGCCCTGGCACAGCAGGCGTTTTGCCGGCTCGTCGGAGTCGACCAGGCCAGCGTCACGCAGCAGCTTGTGGAAGAAGCGGAAATACATCAGGTGCATGATGGCGTGTTCGATGCCGCCGACATACTGATCGACCGGCAGCCAGTAGTTGGCAGCGGCTGGATCCAGCATCCCCTGGTCGTACTGCGGGCAGGTATAGCGCGCGTAGTACCAGGACGACTCCATAAAGGTGTCGAAGGTGTCGGTTTCGCGCAGCGCCGGTTGGCCGTTAACGGTGGTTTTCGCCCACTCGGGATCGGCTTTGATCGGGCTGGTAATGCCATCCATCACCACGTCTTCCGGCAGGATCACCGGCAGTTGGTCTTCTGGCGTTGGCATCACGGTACCGTCTTCCAGCGTGACCATCGGGATTGGTGCGCCCCAATAACGTTGGCGGGAAACGCCCCAGTCGCGCAGACGGTAGTTAACCTTGCGCTGACCAACGCCTTTGGCGACCAGTTTGTCGGCAATGGCGTTGAAACCGTCTTGGTGATCCAGACCGTCAAACTCGCCGGAGTTGAACAGCGTGCCTTTCTCGGTCATCGCTTCAGCTTGTACATCCGGTTGGCTGCCGTCGAGGGCCAGAACGACCGGTTTGATTGGCAGGTCGTATTTGGTGGCAAATTCCCAGTCGCGCTGATCGTGAGCCGGAACCGCCATCACCGCGCCGGTACCGTATTCCATCAGCACAAAGTTGGCGACCCAAATTGGCACTTGCTCGCCGGACAGCGGATGGATGGCGAACAGGCCGGTCGGCATGCCCTTTTTCTCCATCGTCGCCATTTCGGCTTCGGCCACTTTGGTGTTACGGCACTCTTCGATAAATTCAGCCAGCGCCGGGTTGTTCACCGCGCCTTGCTGCGCCAATGGGTGACCTGCGGCTACGGCCACGTAGGTCGCGCCCATAAAGGTGTCAGGACGGGTGGTGTAAACCGTCAGCTTTTCGTCGCTGCCCGCTACGTCAAAGGTGATATCCACCCCTTCGGAACGGCCAATCCAGTTGCGCTGCATGGTTTTGACCTGTTCTGGCCAGCTTTCCAGCGTGTCCAGATCGTTGAGCAGCTGATCGGCGTAGTCGGTGATTTTGATAAACCACTGTGGGATCTCTTTACGCTCAACCTTGGTGTCGCAGCGCCAGCAGCAGCCGTCGATCACCTGTTCGTTGGCCAGCACGGTCAGATCGTGCGGGCACCAGTTCACCGCGGAAGTCTTCTTGTAGACCAGGCCTTTTTCGTACAGCTTGGTGAAGAACCACTGTTCCCAACGGTAGTAGTCCGGATCGCAGGTGGCGATCTCGCGATCCCAGTCATAGCCGAAGCCCAGCAGTTTCAGCTGGTTCTTCATGTATTCGATATTGTCGTAGGTCCACGGAGCCGGTGCGGTGTTGTTTTTAACCGCAGCGCCTTCCGCCGGCAGGCCGAACGCATCCCAGCCAATAGGCTGTAGCACGTTTTTACCTAGCATGCGCTGGTAGCGCGAGATCACGTCGCCGATAGTGTAGTTACGAACGTGCCCCATGTGCAGACGGCCTGATGGGTACGGCAGCATGGATAGGCAGTAATACTTTTCCTTGCTCGCATCTTCGGTAACTTTGAAAGTTTGCTTCTCTTCCCAGTGAAGCTGTACGTTCGATTCTATGTCTTCTGGACGGTATTGCTCTTGCATGGCGGCTGGTGGTCCTGTAGGTGTAAAACAGCTCCCCCTTCATCTTTCAAGCCACAGCGTTGTTGGCTGCGTACACTCAACCCAGTCACTTACCTTTGTAAGCTCTTGGGTTTCACGTACTGGCCGCCTGGCCGTGACTCGAAACCTATCGGGGGGATTTCTGTAGCATTCTGTTGAGTACTTATAGATCCGCATAGCATAGCTGATAAGACCTCCCGGCAACAACACCAAGCGCCCGACTCGACGTATTTAAAAAATACCGGCCATGATAAGACTCACATCTTGAGGAAACCATGTCTTGCCAAGTGACATCAGCAATTTACGGCTAAAATGATAAGGGATAGTTTAGGAGGTAAGCCCAGTCACGTAAGTTCATCGAGGAGAGATTATGAACAAGGTTGCTCAGTACTACCGCGAATTGGTGGCATCTCTGACAGAACGCCTGAAAAATGGCGAGCGTGATATTGACTCGCTGGTCGCGAGCGCAGAAAAACGGCTAAGCGAAGCGGGTGAACTGACGCGCGACGAAGTTGAGCAGGTTACACAGGCGGTACGGCGCGATCTGGAAGAGTTCGCTCGCAGTTATCAGGAGAGCCGGGACGAGTTTACCGACAGCGTTTTCATGCGGGTCATCAAGGAGAGCCTGTGGCAGGAGCTGGCGGATATTACCGACAAAACTCAGTTGGAATGGCGCGAGGTGTTCAAGGACGTCAGCCACCATGGCGTTTACCACAGCGGTGAGGTTGTCGGGCTGGGTAATCTGGTGTGCGAAAAATGCCACCATCATTTGGCGTTTTACACGCCGGAAGTGCTGCCGCTGTGCCCGAAATGCGGTCATGACCAGTTCCAGCGTCGGCCTTTCGAACCTTAAGCTTGCTGCGCGCCCTGGCCTCTCCGCTGGAAAAGCTCAGGGCAGGCGCTGCTCTTAGCCAAACAGTTTTTTCATCAGGTTGCCAAGAAAGCTTCCGCCAGCCGAGGCCGTAGCCACTTCAGCCTGCGGGGCTGTGTCGATTTTGGCCGGCACTTTCTGTGCCACCGCAACCCGGCTTTCCTGAGCGGCTTTTTCTGCTGCTTCAGGGCCGTAAGCAAAGCCTTCCGCCAGCACGAACTCGACGTCGGTAATGCCGATAAACGCCAGGAACAGCTTCAGGTACGGCGTGATCAGATCGGTTGGCGTATCCGCGTGGATACCGCCGCGGCTGGAGATCACAATCGCTTTCTTGCCGGTGACCAGACCTTCAGAGCCTTCAGAGGTGTAGCGGAAGGTTTGGCCAGCGCGCGCCACCAGATCGAAATAGATTTTCAACTGCGTCGGGATGTTGAAGTTGTACATCGGCGCGCTGATGATAATGGTGTCGTGCGATTTCAGCTCGGCGATCAGCTCATCGGAAAGTGTCAGCGTCTTTTGCTGATGCGGTGTTAAAGGTTTGTCACCGGCGCTAAACCCGCCAATCACTTCACCATCCAGCTCCGGCAGTGTCGGGTTGGCTAAGTCGCGAACCGTAAAGCTGTCATTGGGGTGTGCTTCACGCCACTGTTGAACAAAAAAATCGACTAATTTTCCAGACTGGGAGTAATCACCCAGGATACTTGATTTCAGGACCAGTATACGACTCATTGGGCTATCTCCAGGCTTGGTCTAAGGTGTCAGCGATGCTGTGCGTTTAACAGCATCTTAGAGGCAAGCCTGGGCCAGTGATAGCGTAAAAATTCGCTGAGTTAAATCAAAAATATTGAATGTCAGGGCGGTTTCCCGCCCGGTGGTCAATAGCGGGCTACGCGCTCGGCCAACAGATCGATAAAGCCTTCGCGATCGATATCGGTCAGCACTTCAACGTTGGCCGGCTTGCCGTTCTGGCCGAAGATATCCACTACGGTCATGCCGAGGGTATATTCCCCTTTGGTTTCCACGCCGACCCAGCGTTCGATACTGCCAAACAGCTGTGGTGCCAGCAGCCAGGCGATGGTGCAGGGGTCGTGCATCGCGGCACCGGGCAGCCCACGGGGATGGCTAAGGTACAGCGGCAGGTAGAAGTCGAGCATTTCGGCCACCGCCTGCGCCACCGGGTTGTTTATCTGACGGATGCGTTCGATATCCTGTGGCAGCACCAGCGCCTGGTGAGTCACGTTCAACCCTGCCATGGTCAGCGGCACGCCGGATTTCAACACCATTTCGGCGGCTTCGGGATCGACATAGATGTTGAACTCTGCCACCGGGGTGGTGTTGCCGGCATTCATACCTCCCCCCATAAACACGATGCGTTCAATGTTACCTTTCAGCTCTGGGTGTTGGGCCAGCAGCAGCGCGATATTGGTCATGGGGCCGGTGACCACCAGCGTGATCGGCTGCGCACTGCTGCGTAGCAGGCTGGCGATCAGCTCTACGGCAGTTTGCGCCACCGGCTGGATGGCGGGCGTTGGCAGATGGGTATTACCCATGCCGGTTTTGCCGTGAACGTAGTCGGCAATCACCAGGTCTCGCATCAACGGCGCGGCAGCACCGGCAGCGACGGGAATGTCTTCACGCTTCATCAACGTCAACAGACCCAGCGCATTGTGCAGGGTTTTTTCCGGCGTCTGGTTACCGGCGGAGGTGGTAATGGCTTTAACGTCCAATTCTGGTGAACTCAGCGCCATGGCAAGGGCAATGGCATCGTCCAGACCGGGGTCGCAATCGATAATGATAGGGCGGGGCATGTTTATCTCCTTATTTGTTATCCAATGAGCATCGGATCAAAATCGGAGAGAAACAAGTGCTTTTAGTGCCGGAAAGAGGGAATGAAACTGCGCCCCGGGCGGGGCGCAGGCGAGGCATCAGTGCAGGATTTTCGCCAGGAAGTCCTTCGCGCGTTCGGACTCCGGATTGTTGAAGAAGTCGTCTTTATTACGGTCTTCGACGATTTTGCCTTCATCCATAAAGATCACCCGGTTCGCCACTTTACGGGCAAAGCCCATCTCGTGGGTTACCACCATCATGGTCATGCCTTCATTGGCCAGTTCGACCATAACGTCCAGCACTTCGTTGATCATTTCCGGATCGAGCGCCGAAGTGGGCTCATCGAACAGCATGGCGATAGGATCCATGCACAGCGCTCGGGCTATAGCCACGCGTTGCTGCTGGCCGCCGGAAAGCTGGCCGGGGAACTTGTTGGCGTGTGCGGTCAGGCCGACGCGCTCCAGCAGTTTCAGGCCTTTCTCGCGCGAGGCGTCTTTGTCGCGTTTGAGCACTTTCACCTGCGCCAGCGTCAGGTTATCGATGATCGACAGGTGCGGGAAAAGCTCGAAGTGCTGGAATACCATACCGACCTTGGAACGCAGCTGCGCCAGATTGGTTTTCTTGTCGTTGACCGGAGTACCGTTCACCAGGATATTGCCCTGCTGGATCGGCTCCAGACCGTTGACGGTTTTGATCAGGGTAGACTTGCCCGAGCCTGAAGGACCGCAGACCACCACCACCTCGCCTTTTTTTACTTCGGTGGTGCAATCGGTCAGAACCTGAAAGTGACCGTACCACTTAGAAACATTTTTCAGGGATATCATCAAACAGTCCTTTTCTTCAAATAGCTTACCAGCGCCGAGGCGGCGAGACTGATAACAAAGTAGACAAAGCCGGCAAACAGGATCATTTCAACCTGGGTGCCGTCGCGCTCGCCAATGGTCGAGGCGGTACGGAAGAAGTCAGCCAGGCTCAGTACGTACACCAGGGAGGTATCCTGGAACAGTACGATGCCCTGGGTCAGCAGCAGCGGCACCATGGCGCGGAACGCCTGCGGCAGGATCACCAGCTTCATTGACTGCCATTGGGTCATGCCCAGTGCCAGCGCGGCGGAGGACTGGCCGCGTGAGATGCTGATGATACCGGCGCGGATAATTTCCGAGTAATAAGCCGCTTCAAACAGGGAAAAGGCTACCATAGCCGAGATCAGGCGAATATCGGTTTTCGGCGACAGCCCTAGAACCTGTTGTAATAAGCTTGGAACCACCAGGTAGAACCACAGCAGCACCATCACCAGCGGGACGGAGCGGAACAGGTTGACGTAAACGGCAGCGAACCAGCTGATCGGTTTGATGGGCGACAAGCGCATTACCGCCAGAACGGTTCCCCACAGAATACCGACGACGATGGCGGTCACGGTGATCTTCAGCGTGATCAACAGGCCCTGCAGCAGATAAGGGAAACTTGGGACAATCGATGCCCAGTCAAATTCGTACATTATTTACTCCCCAAGTTGCCGGGCAACTGCACTTTTCTCTCTACCAACCGCATAAACAGCATGATCACGGCGTTGATGGCGATATAGGCCAGCGTAATCGCGGTAAAGGATTCATAGGCATGCGCAGAGTAGTCCAGCAGTTTGCCGGCCTGGGCAGCCATGTCGACCAACCCGATAGTGGAAGCGATGGCAGAGTTTTTGACCAGGTTGAGCATTTCCGAGGTCATCGGCGGCACAATCACCCGGTAGGCATTCGGCAACAGCACGTAGCGGTAGGTTTGCGGCAGCGTCAGGCCCATCGCCAACCCGGCCGCTCTTTGACCGCGTGGCAGTGACTGAATGGCAGCACGTACCTGCTCGCAGACGCGAGCGGCGGTAAACAGCCCGAGGCACAGCATCGAGGAAACAAAGAATTGCACGTTAGGATCGAGTTCGGTTTTGAACCACATGCCGATATTCGCCGGCAGCAGTTCCGGGATCACCAGATACCAGGTAAAGAATTGGACGATCAGCGGCACATTACGGAACAGTTCGACGTAACAGGTACCGAGGGTGGAAAGAAAGCGGTTGGGCACGGTACGCAAAATACCGAATAGCGAACCGACAAAGAAAGCGATAATCCATGCACAGACGGAGAGGGCTACCGTGACCTGAAAGCCGGACCAAATCCAGCCGAGGTAGGTGGTATTCCCAAACGGGGCCTGCTGCAGGAAGATACCCCAGTTCCAATCTATTGACATAACAAACTCCGTTAAGCGGGCGCAGAGCGCCTAAAGATTGATGACTATTCAACGCCGAGGGCGCCGCGGCCAGTCGGGCTGACTTATGTGTGCGGGCATCGGTAATGCGTTATGGGAAAAATACGGGAGGGGAACGGCCTCCCGTATTCCTGTCTGTCCCAGCCATCAACAGGGCTGGTTTGGCCTGGCGGCCGCCCCAGCTCTTGTTCTATTAGTGCAATGCTTTATCGTTAGGCTCTTTGAACAGTTGCTTCATGTCGTCGGACAGTTCGAAGTTCATGTTGAGGTTCTTCGGTGGAATAGGCTGTTTGAACCACTTATCAAACCATTTTGTTGCTTCGCCTGAAGTTTGAGCCTGAGCGATGGTGTCATCGACCAGTTTCTTGAACTCAGGATCGTCTTTACGCAGCATACAGCCGTAGGCTTCTTTCGACTGCGGTGTGCCCAGAATTTCCCATTGGTCCGGCTTCTTCGCTTTCGCGCGTTCACCCGCCAGCAGGGCGTCATCCATCATAAAGGCTACTGCACGACCGCTTTCCAGGGTACGGAAGGAGTCGCCGTGGTCTTTGGCGCTGATGATGCGCATGTTCATCTTGCCGCTGTCGTTCAGTTTATTGAGCAGCACTTCAGAGGTGGTGCCTGAGGTCACCACGACAGGTTTGCCCGCCAGATCCTTGAAGTCTTTGACGTCAGAGCCTTTTTTCACCAGCAGACGGGTACCGACCACGAAGATGGTATCGGAGAAGGCCGCCTGTTTTTGGCGTTCGAGGTTGTTGGTGGTCGAGCCGCATTCGAAGTCAAAGGTGCCGTTTTGCAGCAGCGGGATACGGTTCTGTGAGGTGATCGGCAGCATTTTGACCTGCAGATCAGGAGCGTTCAGTTTTTTCTTAACCGCTTCAACGATTTGGTTGGAGTAGTCCTGGGAGTAACCCACAACTTTTTGCTGGTTGTCGTAGTAGGAGAACGGCACTGACGATTCGCGGTGGCCGACAACGATGACGCCGTTGTCTTTGATTTTCTTCAGCGTACCGGTCAGTTCTTCCGCATGGGCTACGTTACCTGCCATACCGATCAGCAGTAACGATAACGCCAATTTACGCATTTGCATGGTCCAACTCCTTTGCTGTTGTGGTGGCTCAAATTCAAAGAGCATCAGATTCTAAATGGAGATTTATTGCTCAAGTATAAAGATAGTCTTAGAACACATAACCGTTAGAAAATAGCCGATTGTGAATGGATTGAAACTAAAATGTTTCTTTTTTTGAGACGCCACGCGCACCAAATTAATGCAACAAAACCCCAATGCACCTTTGTGGTGCCGGTCATGCTCTTGAGTTGTGCACAGGTGCGACAAAACGTCAGTAAAAGTAAATCGGCTCTCCATAACAGAGTAATTAAAGCAAGGAGTGTGCCAGAAGCATTGATTTGGCGACGCTTTATGCTAGCCGCGTAGGAGAGTGCGGCGTGGCAAGCTGCAAGGTGGATGAGGGAAACGGGGCGCTGACGGGCAGCGCCCCGGTGGGCTTATTTACGGCGCAGGCCGAGGATCAACGCCAGGCCGCCAAGCAGCAGGGTGATTATCCACAATGGCGTGGCGCCAAAACGTGCATAAGGTGTTATGCCAGTGGTTGGTGTGACTTTCACCTCCAGCACCTTGCGGGTGAACTGAGGGATCTCTGCGATCACCTCACCGTTGGCGTCTACCGCGGCGGTGACGCCGTTATTGGTGCTGCGCAACAGAGGGCGACCCAGCTCCAGAGCACGCATGCGCGCCATCTGGAAGTGCTGCCATGGGCCGATGGAATGGCCGAACCAGGCGTCGTTGGAGATGGTCAGCAGGAAGTTGGTGTCCGGCCGGAAGTTGTCGCGTACCTGCTGGCCGAGAACAATCTCATAACAGATTGCCGCCGTCAGGTTATAGCCTTTCACGCTGAGCTGTGGCTGGACGTAGTCGCCACGACTGAATGAAGACATCGGTAAATCGAAGAACGGTGCCAGCGGGCGCAGCAGCGTTTCCAGCGGCACAAACTCGCCAAACGGCACCAGATGGTGCTTGTTATAGCGGTCCTTGGCCGGATAAACGTACGGCGTCGGCTCGCCCAGCACGATGGCGCTGTTGTAGATTTGCTGGCCCTGCGGCGTAGCACGCACATCAACAATACCGGTGATCAGGCTGCTGTTTTTGGCGCGCATCAGGTCATCCATCATGGTCAGGAAGCCGTTCTGGCTGGCTTCGTAATCCGGAATGGCAGACTCCGGCCAGATGATGATCGGCGCTTTGCCCATATAAGGACGCGTTTCGTCCAAATAGGTTTGCAAGGTGCTGACCAACGCTTTCGGATCCCACTTCATCGACTGAGCGATATTGCCCTGCACCATCGCGACGTTGACCGCCTTGTCCGGTTGCGGGGTAAACCAGTGCAGCTGGCGCAACGGCCACGGCAGCAACAGCAGTGCGACGGCAACCCCAGCCGCGGCGATCCGGCGCTGATTGACGGCGTACACCAACAGCCCGGCGATCGCCATCAGCATAAAGGTGATGGTATCTACCCCGAGCAACGGCGCCACGCCTTTCAGCGGGCCGTTAATCTGGCTGTAGCCAAACTGCAGCCAGGGGAAACCGGTCAGCACCCAGCCACGTAAAAACTCGGTGACTTGCCATAACACGGGCGCGGCAATCGCTAAACGGTACCAACTGGTGGTCGGCCACAGACGTGCCAGCAACCCGGCGAACAGCCCGGTATACAGCGACAGGTAAGCCGCCAGCAGCACGACCAGGAAAATGTTGATGGAGAAAGGCATGCCGCCGAAGTCGGCAATGCTGACGTAAACCCAGTTGATTCCCGTCCCGAACAGACCGAAACCCCAGCAAAAACCGAGCAAGGCAGACTGTTTGGTGGTGCGGTTCAGGGTTACGGCCAACAGGCCGAACAGAGAGACAAGGGCCGCCGGCCAGATATCGTAAGGGGAAAACGCCAGCGTGCCGCTGGCGCCGGTCAACAGCGCCAGCAGGGCGCGAACCCACTGGCGTTCAAGGAAAGAGGCTTTAGCCATGTTTGATTTATTCTTCCAGTTTCGGTTGCGGAGAATCGTCCGGAATTTTTACATGAACCTGGATGATACGTCGACTGTCCGCCATCGCAACTTTAAATAGGTAACCTTCGATTTCAATGGTTTCCCCGCGTGCAGGCAGGTGACCGAAGGCCTGCATCACCAGGCCGCCGATGGTGTCGACCTCGTCGTCGCTGAAGTGGGTGCCGAAGGCTTCGTTGAAGTCTTCAATCGGCGCCAGCGCTCGCACGGTATACATATGGCGGCTGAGCTGGCGGATATCCAGATCGTCTTCGTCGTCATATTCGTCTTCGATTTCGCCGACAATCAGTTCCAGAATATCTTCGATGGTGACCAGGCCGGACACGCCGCCGAACTCGTCAATGACAATCGCCATGTGATAACGCTGGGAGCGGAACTCCTTCAGCATCCGGTCTACTCGCTTGCTTTCAGGCACCACCACGGCGGTGCGCAGCACCTTGTCGATGCTGAATTCCTCGGATTCCGCGCGCATAAACGGCAGCAGATCCTTGGCCATCAGAATGCCTTCGATGTGATCTTTATCTTCGCTGATCACCGGGAAGCGCGAGTGGGCGGATTCAATGATCACGTCCAGGCACTCTTCCAGCGTTTGGTTACGCTTGAGCGTCACCATCTGGGAGCGCGGGATCATGATATCGCGCACGCGCTGCTCGGCGATATCCATCACGCCTTCCAGCATGTCTCGGGTATCGGGATCGATCAGGTCGTTTTGCTCGGAATCACGGATCAGCTCTACCAGATCGCCACGGTTTTTGGGTTCGCCGTGGAACAGCTGGTTAAGGATAAGAGTAAAGAACCCCTTCTTGGGACTGGGGCTGTCATTGCTTTGTGAATGGTCGTCGCTCATGGCGTTTTAGTTAATATCACTCATGTCAGAGTTAGGGGAGTCAGCGGCAGCCCCATACGGGGGCTGCGGGGAAATCAGCTGACGTCAGAGGGGGTCTTTTTCCGCCAGGTACGGGTCCGGGTAACCCAGTCCGTGCATGATTTCGGTTTCCAAAGACTCCATTTCTTCGGCTTCATCGTCTTCGATGTGGTCATACCCTAGCAGATGAAGGCTGCCATGGACAACCATATGCGCCCAGTGGGCCTCCAGCGCCTTCTCTTGCTCGACGGCTTCCTGTTCAACCACCTGACGGCAGATGATCAGATCGCCCAGCAGCGGCAGCTCGATACCCGGGGGAGCTTCGAACGGGAAAGACAGCACGTTGGTCGGTTTGTCTTTTCCGCGATAGGTCAGGTTCAACTCGTTACTTTCCGCTTCATCCACAAGGCGAATGGTGACCTCGGCCTCCTCCTGAAACTGCGGCAGCACGCCTTCCAGCCAGCGCTGGAAGGTGGCTTCATCCGGCAGGCCGTTGCTGTCTGCACAGGCAATCTGCAGATCCAAAATCACCTGACTCATGGTGTCTCCTGCTCGGAGGCGATGGTTGCCTCGCGTTTACGTTGTTCGGCAATCGCATCTTTGCGTTTTTGTTCGGCGGCTTCCCAGGCTTCATAAGCGATGACCACGCGGGCCACCACCGGATGGCGTACCACGTCTTCGCTATGGAAGAAATTGAAGCTCAGTTCTTCGACGTCAGAAAGCACTTCCACCGCGTGGCGCAGGCCGGATTTTTGGTTGCGCGGCAGGTCTATCTGCGTCACGTCACCGGTGATGACCGCCTTGGAGTTGAAGCCAATACGCGTCAGGAACATCTTCATCTGTTCGATGGTGGTGTTCTGGCTCTCGTCGAGGATGATAAACGCGTCGTTCAACGTACGGCCGCGCATATAGGCCAGCGGCGCGACTTCTATCACGTTACGTTCGATCAGCTTCTCCACGCGCTCAAAGCCCAGCATTTCGAACAGGGCGTCATACAGCGGGCGCAGGTAAGGATCGACCTTCTGGCTCAGATCCCCCGGCAGGAAGCCCAGTTTTTCACCGGCTTCAACCGCTGGACGGGTCAGCAGAATGCGGCGGATCTCCTGGCGTTCCAAGGCGTCCACCGCAGCGGCGACCGCCAGATAGGTCTTGCCGGTACCGGCCGGGCCGATGCCGAAGGTGATGTCGTGATCGAGAATATTGGCAATGTATTGCGCCTGATTCGGCGTGCGCGGTTTCACCATGCCGCGTTTGGTTTTGATGGTCACCGCCTTGCCGTAATCCGGCACGCTGTCGGCAACCTGTTCCAGCACCCGGCTTTCTTTGATTGCTAAATGGATCTGCTCCGGGTCGATATCCGGGATCACGCCGCGAATGGGGGCGGTGTCCACATACAGATGGCGCAAGATATCGGCGGCGGCAACCACGCAAGGGTTCTTGCCGACCAGCTTGAAACGGTTGTCACGGCGGTTGATCTCAATGCCCAACCGGCGTTCGAGTTGTTTGATATTGTCATCAAACGGGCCGCACAGGCTGAGCAATCGCTTATTGTCTGCCGGCTCTAACAAAATTTCTTGTGTTGCGACGTTCAAACTATTCCTCAAGGCTCATATCGGGCCTGGTTGGTTTTCGGTACGCGCGTCCAGGGCCAAGCCTGAACTCTCTACCTTGAATTATTCATGGTGCGCCGCACTGGCGCAAGTTTACCCATGATCTATCTGTGCGTCGGCGGCAAAATTCAAGGGTCGAAGGAGGAAAAACGCGGCCAAAACAGCCGCGTAATGCTTGGGAGATTCAGGGCTGGCGATCAGTTCTTTTTCACGAATTCGGATTTCAGCTTCATCGGGCCAAAGCCATCGATCTTGCAGTCGATGTTGTGGTCACCTTCCACCAGGCGGATGTTCTTCACTTTAGTGCCGATTTTCAGCATGGAAGAGCTGCCTTTGACCTTGAGGTCTTTCACTACGGTCACGGCGTCGCCGTCGGCCAGCAGGTTGCCGTTGGCGTCTTTGACAATCAGCGTATCGCTGTCGTCCGCCGGCGCGCTGTCGCTCCACTCGTGGGCGCACTCAGGGCAGATAAACAGGTTGTTATCCTGGTAGGTGTATTCGGAGTTGCACTTCGGGCAGTGTGGGAGTTGCATGTTATGTCGCCTCTTAATCAAAAAAATAAAAAAAAGAAAATGGCCGGGCATCGAGACCCGGCTGATAAGTCATAAGGATAATCGCTGACGTGGCGTCGGGCGCCACGGCTTACTGCACTGCGGAGAGGGCGTCAGGGCTGATAAATGCCGACGCCCAGCGCGTTCTCTTTTCGGGTTCTGGCGATGACTGACTGCGGGGATTCATGCACGCGCAGGTCCATCTGCTGTTCGGTACGCACCACTGCGCCACGCAGTGTGTTGGTCAAAACCTCGGTGATTTCCACATCAACGAACTGACCGATCATATCCGGCGTGCCTTCAAAGTTCACCACGCGGTTGCAGGCTGTCCGGCCCGCCAGTTCCATCACGCTTTTGCGGGAAGTGCCTTCCACCAAAATACGCTGTACGGTTCCGAGCATCCGGCGGCTGAACTGCAGCACCTGCTGGTTGATGCGATCCTGCAGGATATACAGACGCTGTTTCTTTTCGTCTTCGCTGACGTCATCGACCATATCGGCCGCCGGTGTGCCAGGGCGGGACGAGTAGATAAAGCTGAAGCTGGTATCAAAGTTGATCTCGGCAATCAGATTCATGGTCTGTTCGAAATCGGCCTGGGTTTCACCCGGGAAGCCGATAATAAAATCGGAGCTGAGCTGGATGTCCGGCCGCGCCTTGCGCAGCTTGCGAATGATCGCTTTGTATTCCAACGCGGTATGCGCGCGCTTCATCATGGTCAGTATACGGTCTGAGCCGCTTTGTACCGGCAGATGCAGGAAGCTCACCAGCTCCGGTGTGTCTTCATAAACCGCGATGATATCGTCGGTGAATTCAATCGGATGGCTGGTGGTGAAACGGATGCGGTCGATACCGTCGATGGCCGCCACCAGGCGCAGCAGTTCGGCAAACGAGCAAATTTCGCCGTCGTAAGTCGCGCCGCGATAGGCGTTGACGTTCTGGCCGAGCAGGTTGACTTCGCGTACGCCCTGCGCCGCCAGTTGGGCGACTTCAAACAGGACGTCATCGCTTGGGCGGCTGACTTCTTCACCGCGGGTATAAGGCACCACGCAGAAGGTACAGTACTTGTTGCAGCCTTCCATGATGGAGACGAAGGCGGTAGGGCCTTCGGCACGCGGTTCCGGCAGGCGATCGAATTTTTCGATTTCCGGAAAGCTGATGTCGACGATGGGGCTGCGGGTGCCCTGCACGTGGTTGAGCATTTCCGGCAGGCGGTGCAGGGTCTGCGGCCCGAACACGACGTCGACGCAAGGCGCGCGGCTGCGAATGTGTTCGCCTTCCTGTGAGGCCACGCAGCCACCGACGCCGATGATCAGCGCCGGGTTCTTTTCTTTCAGCAGTTTCCAACGCCCTAACATGGCGAAAACTTTTTCCTGCGCTTTCTCGCGGATCGAGCAGGTATTCAGCAGCAGCACGTCCGCTTCTTCAGCGTTGTCGGTCCATTGGTAACCGTGTGTGCTTCCCAGTAAGTCCGCCATTTTCGATGAATCATATTCATTCATCTGGCAGCCCCAGGTTTTGATATGTAGTTTTTTGGTCATTGACTTGCCATTACTCAGTGCGGACGAAAGTTGCGATACGCGACATGCAGGGCGCTTATTGTAAACATTTGACGCCGTTGTGACCAGCGCGGGGAAAACACCATGCGACCTGAAGCCAAATTAAAAATCCGTTACACTGGAGCCAAACGCCATGCCGGTGGGAATGGCGATAATTCACTAAGAAAACATAGCCAATATGAACGTATCTCAAAAACGGTATGACGCCGTGGTGGTAGGCGGCGGGATGGTCGGCGCGGCCGCCGCATTGGGGCTGGCGCAGGCCGGTTGGTCGGTGGCCTTGCTGGAACATCAGGCTCCGCAGGCGTTCGATGCGCAAAGCCCGCCGGATCTGCGTATTTCCGCCATCGGCTGCACCTCGGTGGGGTTGCTGAAACAACTCGGCGCCTGGCCGGCGGTGCAAGCGATGCGCTCGGCGCCTTACCGCCGATTGGAAACCTGGGAGTGGGCCTCTTCACGGGTAGCGTTTGACGCCGCCTCGCTCGGCCTGCCGGAGCTGGGTTTTATGGTAGAAAACCGTATTTTGCAACTGGCGCTCTGGCAACAGCTGGAGCAGTGCGAAAATCTGACGCTCTATTGCCCCGCCAGGCTGCGTTCGCTGCAGCGGAATGACGACCACTGGCAAGTGACGCTGGACTCTTCACAGACGCTACAAGCACGTTTGGTAGTGGGGGCCGATGGAGCCAACTCGCAGGTGCGCAATTTGGCCGCTATCGGTACCAGCGGCTGGCAGTACCGCCAGTCCTGCATGCTGATCACCGTCGATACCGGCGAGCCGCAGCAAGATACGACCTGGCAGCAGTTTTTCCCTTCCGGTCCCCGGGCTTTCCTGCCGTTGTATGATCAATGGGCCTCGCTGGTGTGGTACGACAGCCCGCAGCGCATCCGCCAGCTGCAGGCGATGCCGCCAGCGCAGCTTGAGAAAGAGATCGCCGAAGCCTTTCCTGCCCGCTTAGGGGAAGTGAAGGTGCATGCGGCCGGATCTTTCCCGTTAGCGCGCCGCCATGCGCAACGCTATGTGTTGCCGGGGTTGGTGTTGCTCGGTGACGCGGCACATACCATCAACCCGTTAGCCGGGCAGGGAGTAAACCTGGGGTATCGTGACGTAGAAGCCTTGCTGGCGGTTTTGTGTGATGCACGCGAGTTGGGTGAAGACTGGAGCAGCGAAGCGGTACTGATGCGTTATCAGCGTCGCCGTCGCACCGATAACTTGCTGATGCAAAGTGGTATGGATCTGTTTTATACCGCTTTCAGCAATAATTTGTCGCCGCTTTGCGTGGCGCGCAATATTGCGTTGATGGCGGCCCAACGGGCGGGCAAGTTGAAGGAACATGCGCTGAAATACGCGCTGGGGCTGTAGGCGGCCCTTCCTACAAGGGCGCAGTTCAATGTCGCGCCCTTATTCATCCGGTCTCGCCAAATTCCAGATAGCAAAAAGCCCGCCGAAGCGGGCTTTTCTAAATGTGGCTGGGGTGCCAGGATTCGAACCTGGGTATGCTGGTATCAGAAACCAGAGCCTTACCGCTTGGCGACACCCCAATGGTGTAACAGTAAAATATGGTGGCTACGACGGGATTTGAACCTGTGACCCCATCATTATGAGTGATGTGCTCTAACCAGCTGAGCTACGTAGCCATTTTTCGATATTTTACTTTAAAAGTCAACAGCATTGGTATGGCTGGGGTACCTGGATTCGAACCAGGGAATGCTGGTATCAAAAACCAGTGCCTTACCGCTTGGCGATACCCCATCAACACGTTTAACTTTTTTGCAACATCCCCATCCTAAAAAAGATGGCTGGGGTACCTGGATTCGAACCAGGGAATGCCGGTATCAAAAACCGGTGCCTTACCGCTTGGCGATACCCCACCTGTTGCCTGCAACTCGATGAAAAGAAATGGTGCGGGAGGCGAGACTTGAACTCGCACACCTTGCGGCGCTAGAACCTAAATCTAGTGCGTCTACCAATTTCGCCACTCCCGCAAAAAAGATGGTGGCTACGACGGGATTTGAACCTGTGACCCCATCATTATGAGTGATGTGCTCTAACCAGCTGAGCTACGTAGCCATCTTTTTTCGCGCAACCTTCATCGGCGTTGCGGGGCGCATTATGCGTATATGGCCGTTTTGCGTCAACAAGTTTTTTCCCGAAAAAGCGGCTGGATGTGTCGTTTGTCTGGGTTGTGAACAGTATGGCGATAAAAGCATCAATTCAGGCAATTAATGGTTGAAAACATCAGCAAAAAGGCGGACCTGGAGGTCCGCCTTGAGACTGCTGACAAACATATAAAGTTTGGCGGCAGGCGATAAAGGATTTGAAAATAAACCAGGAAAATCAATTTATTGATTTTCGGCTAAGAACACAAAGGGGGAAAAACCACGCTTTTATCCCCCTTTGTCAATAATCTGAAGGCGGGCCCGGAGGCCCGCCTTGGGGAGAAAACCCGGCGTGATTATTTGTAGGCGGATTGGTGAACGCCGACTGCACGACCAGAAGGATCGTCCATTTTCTTGAATGACTCGTCCCATTCGATGGCTTTGGCTGAGGAACAGGCCACTGACGGGCCGCCAGGCACGCATTCTGCCGCGCTTGGCAGCGGGAACAGCTCTTCGAAAATTTCGCGATACAGGTAGCCTTCTTTGGAGCTCGGCGTATTGTACGGGAAACGGAAACGTGCGGTTTCGAGCTGTTGATCGCTGATCTGCTTGGCAGCGACCTCTTTCAGCGTGTCAATCCAGCTGTAACCGACGCCGTCGGAGAACTGCTCTTTCTGGCGCCAGGCGACGCTGGCCGGCAGATAGGATTCAAAACATTCGCGCAGGATATGTTTTTCCATTTTGCCATTGCCGCACATTTTGTCCTTAGGGTTGATGCGCATTGCCACGTCGAGGAATTTTTTATCCAGGAAGGGCACACGGGCTTCCACACCCCAGGCGGACATCGCCTTGTTGGCGCGCGCGCAGTCAAACATATGCAGTGCTAACAGTTTACGTACGGTTTCGTCGTGGAACTCACGGGCATCCGGCGCTTTATGGAAGTACAGGTAGCCGCCGAACACTTCGTCCGCGCCTTCGCCAGACAGCACCATCTTGATGCCCATCGCCTTGATCTTGCGTGACATCAGGTACATCGGAGTGGAAGCGCGAATGGTGGTAACGTCATAGGTTTCGATGTGATAAATCACGTCGCGAATGGCGTCCAGACCTTCCTGTACGGTGAAGTGGATCTCATGGTGCACGGTGCCCAGGTGGTTTGCCACTTCCTGCGCGGCGCGCAGATCCGGTGAACCTTCCAGACCCACGGCGAAGGAGTGCAACTGTGGCCACCAGGCTTCGCTGCGCTCTTGATCTTCGACACGGCGTGCCGCGTACTTTTTGGTAATGGCGGAGATCACCGAAGAATCCAGGCCGCCGGACAGCAGGACGCCATAGGGTACGTCGGACATCAGGTGGCTTTTCACCGAGTCTTCCAGCGCGTTGCGCAGGGCATTGGCGTCGGTCACGTTGTCTTTAACGTTGTCGTAATCGAACCAGTCACGTTGATAATATTCGCGGATCTCGCCGTCCTGGCTCCACAGGTAGCTGCCCGCCGGGAATTCTTTAATGGTGCGGCAAACCGGCACCAACGCTTTCATTTCAGAGGCGACATACAGGTTGCCGAATTCGTCATGGCCCATGTACAGCGGGATAATGCCCAGATGGTCGCGGCCAATCAGGTAAGCGTCTTTCTCTGAATCGTACAGCGCGAAGGCGAACATCCCTTGCAGTTCGTCGAGGAAGTCAGGGCCTTTCTCCTGGTACAGCGCCAGGATCACTTCACAGTCGGAGCCGGTCTGGAATTGGTAGCGATCGCTAAACTGCTGGCGCAGCGCCTGATGGTTGTAGATCTCGCCGTTAACGGCCAGAACGTGGGTGTGCGCAGCGTTGTACAGCGGTTGGGCGCCATTGTTGACGTCGACAATCGACAGGCGCTCATGCACCAGGATGGCTTTATCGCTGGCGTAAACACCGGACCAATCCGGGCCGCGGTGGCGCATCAGACGGGACAGCTCCAGCGCTTTCTTACGCAATTCAACGGGATCGGACTTCAGATCGAGCACACCGAAAATAGAACACATATACCGACTCTCCTAACGACTTTTTTATACCTGTCATACTTCAAGTGGCTTGGGTGTTGGCTGCCTTCACTCACCCCTTGAGTAAGCTCCTGGGGCTTCGCTCAGTTGCCGCCGACAAGCAACTCGAATTATTTTGGGCATAGACTGTGATGTTGTATTTGCTGTTATAGGCAGCATGGCCGCTGCATCAACGATGGCGCGGTTTTGCTGCGTTGTGTTTATGAAAATGCGTCAAAACCGGCAGGGGATGCAAGCGTTTTAGCGCTGCGCCGAAAAATAGTTGTTTGGGGGAGGTCTAAAATTAGCGGATGTTCAGTTAAATGATATAAAAATTGATGAATATTCATTTTTTCAATCAATGGATGAGTTGCCGGGTAATTTTACCGGCAACTCATTGCCGACTATCAGGCGATCAACTGCCAAAGGGTGAAGGCCGCATCCGGCGTCCATCCCGCATTAGAGGTGTGCGCCTGCAGGCAGGTGTATTTCTTGCCTTTATACGTCACCACGTCACCGGCCTTATAGCTGTGGTTGTTCTGCCACTCGGCCACGCCCGGATCGGGAGGCGTACCGCCGTCCGAGGTTTTAACTGCCAGCGCACTGCTTGGCAGCGACGTATTGCCTTGGTTGTCGGTGGCGGTGACAAAATAGCTGTACTGAGTGGCTGCCGTCAGGCCGCTGTCCTGCAGCGACAGGCCACCGGTTTGGCCAATGGCGCTGCCGTTACGGTAAACCGTATAGTGGCTAATCGGTTTGACGCTGCTTGCCGCAGCCCAGTTCAACGTCAGCGACGTTGCGGTAATCGCGCTGGCGTTCAGCGCGGTAGGCGCTTCAGGCTTTCCCGGCGGCGGGGTGACTCCTCCCTGGATCAGCGCGGCATAACGAGTTTTGAATTCCCAGTTATAGGCCACGCCAGCCTTACTCTTGCCATTGTCCCAGTTCACCGACCAGGTCATCAGGCCCTTGATCGACAAGCTTTTGGCGTCAAGGCGCGCGAAAGCGTTATAGACCGCCTGTTTGTCGACCACATAACCGGTGGCGGCGGCATCATTGTTGGTAGGTAAACCGATCACAAATTTGGATGCCGGGATTTTGGTGTAGCCGCGGGTGCCGGTAACCAGGCTTTCGGTCAGGTAATACAGAAAGTCTTCTTTCATCGCGTCGTTATTCTGGGTGATCCAGGCGCCTTTGCCGCCATTGGCTTCATCGACCCAAATACCGTCACCGCCCTGGTTATAATATTGCGGTGCAATAAAGTCATAAAACCCTTCGAGAGCGGTAATATAATCCAGGTAAGTCCCATTAGTCCGCAAATAGGGGAATTCTGGCGCCATGCTGACAATAAAGTTTTTACCTTCGGCGGCATAATGCGCTTTTACTTTTTTCAGTGCGGCAGGCAAAACGGTTTTATTATTGGCTGCACCGATAGCCGCCTGTTCCAGATCGATATCCAGACCGTCAAAACCGTAGGTTTCCACCAGACGGATAATTTCATTGCTCAGTTTGTCTTCATCGCCGGTTTTCAATTCGATATGCGCGTCGGCGCCGCCCAGAGAAATCAGTACCGCGCGGCCCTGGCTGTTCAATACGCCGACCTGGCGACGGAACTCGGCATCGGACAGGTTGTAAGGTTTGAAGGTTGGGATACCCACGCCCTTCATAAAGGCTACGGCCACCACGTTATATTCGGCCGGGATGTCGGTCAGGTTCATATTGGCGAATTGGCCCTGCTGATAACCGTCACTGGCGCCGGCGGCCCAGTTGTGCCAAAAACCCATCATGATTTTTTTATTCGACATATCCGGCATGGCGGCTGCGTCATCTGCAGCTTGTGCATTGATAATGTTATCGGAGCTCATAGTAACCTCGTTATTTTAGGTAAGATTAATTCCACACGCCGTCAATAGGGATTATTGGCGGGGCGTAAATACATAGTGCGGATTTTTAACGAGGGCGGGGTGAAACCTTTTCGCGACAATAATAAATTAAATTCAAATTGGGACGAAAATAAGGTAGCCGTGATGGCCACCTGAGACTGCTGACAAACATATAATGTTTGTCAGCAGTCGCTAAAAGTTTTGAAAATAAATCAGGAAAATCAATTTATTGATTTTCGGCTGAATGACACAAAGGGGGAAAAACCACGCTTTTATCCCCCTTTGTCAACAATCTGGGGTGGCCGCGATGGCCACCTCAGCGATTAGAAAATATTGATATCGGCAACGGAAGGGAAGATGTAGCTCGGGCGGAACGGCATGGTTTCCACGTCGTTCAACGTCGAGACGCCGGACAACACCAGCACGGTTTCCAGACCGGCCTGGAAGCCCGCCAGGATATCGGTACGCAGGTTGTCGCCGACGATCACCGTTTCTTCCGAATGCGCCTGCATTTTGTTGAGCGCGGCGCGGATGATCCACGGGCTTGGTTTGCCGACGTAAAACGGCTTGCGGCCGGTGATTTTCTCGATCGGGGCGCACAGCGCGCCGCAGGCAGGCACAAAGCCATGGCCGTGAGTATCCGGGTTGGTCGCGATAAAGCGCGCACCGTTATTCACGAAGTAGGCGGCCTTATGCATCATGTCCCAGTTGTAGGAGCGGGTTTCCCCGACAATCACGAAGTCCGGGTTGATGTCGGTAATGGTGAAACCGGCTTTATACAATTCATGGATCAGCGCGCCTTCGCCCACCACGTAGGCCTTTTTGCCTTCCTGACGGCGCAGGAAATCGGCGGTGGCCATGGCGGAGGTATAAAACGCGCTTTCCGGGACTTCAAGCCCGGCGGCGGAGAAGCGGTTCGCCAGATCCTGCGCAGTCTGCGACGGGTAGTTGGTCAGCACCACCAGCGGCATGCCCTGTTCCTGAATCCGCGCCAGGAAAAGATCGGCGCCGGGAACTGGCGTGTTGTCATGCAGCAGCACGCCGTCGATATCACATATAACGTTTTTGATTGTCATTGTTGCTGTTTCTCATGATTGGCGGCAGGCAAAACGCGAAGATAACACACCTGCCTTAGGCGGCGGATCAGCTTTCCAGCAATCGCTGCAATAGCACGCCGTTGAGCATTGCTCGCTTGGCCAGGGCGAAAGCCCCGATCGCCGAGCGATGATTGAGTTCGGAGGTCACCACCGGCAGGTTCTTGCGGAAGTCCTTCAGCACCTGAGTATTGATGCAGCTTTGGATCGCCGGCAGCAGCACTTTTTCCGCCTCGGTAATTTCACCGGCGATCACCACTTTCTGCGGATTAAACAGGTTAATGGCAATGGCCACGGCTTTGCCGAGGTAGCGGCCGACGTGTTCGATCACTTCGCTGGCCAGCAGATCCCCGCGGTTGGCGGCCTTGCAGATGGCGGAGATGCTGCAGTCGTCGAGTGTCAGCTTGCTCGGGTAGCCCTGAGTCAGTAACTGGCGCACGCGGTGTTCAATCGCGGCGTTAGCGGCGACGGTTTCCAGACAGCCGAAGTTGCCGCAGTGGCAGCGTTCGCCCAGCGGGTCGATCTGAATATGGCCGATTTCGCCGACGTTGCCGTTATTACCCAGGAAAATCTGACCGTTGACGATAATGCCGGCACCGGTGCCGCGGTGCAGACGCACCAGAATGGAGTCTTCGCAGTCGCGGGTGGCGCCAAAATAGTGCTCGGCCAAAGCCAGGCTGCGGATGTCATGGCCGACAAAGCTGGTGACGTTAAAACGTTGCTGCAGGTTGTCTACCAGCGGCCAGTTGCTGACGCTGATGTGCGGCATATAGCGCACCACTCCGAGCGCCGGGTCAACCAGACCTGGCAGGATCACCGCGATGGCGATCAGTTCGCGCAGCTTGCGCTGGTAGTCTTCGATGAATTGCGCAATGGCGGTGAACAACGCATTTTCCAGTGTTTCCTGGGTCCTTTCCGGCAGCGGATAGTGCTCTTCACCGAGCGATTTTCCGCTCATGTCGTACAGGGTGATGGTGGCATCATGACGCCCGAGGCGAACGGCCACGGTGTGGAAATGCCGGGTTTCGGAGACAATGGAAATGGCGCGGCGGCCGCCGGTGGAGGCTTGCTGATCGACTTCTTTGATCAGCCCGCGCTCCAACAGCTGGCGAGTAATTTTAGTGACGCTGGCGGGCGCTAGCTGGCTCAGTTCGGCTATTTGAATGCGCGAGATCGGACCCTGCTGGTCGATCAGGCGGTAAACTGCCGCGCCGTTGAGTTGTTTGACTAAGTCAACGTTCCCTATCTGTGCCTGTCCGCCAGTACTCATCAATAATTTTACTCGCTGTCTACCCTTCATACTTCAAGTCGCAGGGGTGTTGGCCGCCTTTACTCACTCAAATCACATACCAGTGTATGCTCATTGAGGTTCGTTCAGTTGCCGCCTACCTGCGACTCGAATTATTTTGGGTATATATGTTAGTTAAACCTCGTTACCGTTAACGAGCGTTTTGGTGATGCTAAAGTCGCGGGTAAACGCGGTCAGGTTTGCCACCTTACCGGCTTCGATCGTGCCTAAACGATCGTCCACGCCGATAGCACGCGCCGGATAGAGTGTCGCCATACGCAGCGCTTCATCCAACGCGATGCCAACGTGTTCAACGCTGTTTTTCAACGCGTCAATCATGGTCAGCGCAGAGCCGCTCAGGGTGCCGTTCTCGTCCACGCACAACCCATCGCGATAGTATATTGTTTTACCGGCAAAAATAAATTGGTCAATATCGGCACCCGCCGGGGCGGTGGCGTCGGTGACCAGCACCAATTTATCACCTTTCATGCGTTTGGCGTTACGGATACTCGCCCAGGCCACGTGATGGCCGTCGGCGATAATGCCGGTGTAGACTTCAGGCGTGTCGAAAATTGCCCCCATCAGCCCCGGTTCGCGCCCGGTGATATACGGCATGGCGTTATACAGGTGCGTGGCGAAAGTGATGCCGGCAGCAAAACCGGTGCGGGCCTGTTCGTAAGTCGCATTCGAGTGACCGGCGGACACCACGATGCCGGCGTCGGTCAGTTGCTTGATAAAGTGTGGCTCTACCATTTCCGGCGCCAGCGTCACCTTGGTGATCACATCGGCATTCGCGCACAGGTAGTCGATCATCTCGCTGGTCGGCTTGCGGATAAACGCCGGGTTATGGGTGCCTTTTTTCAACGGGCTAAGGTACGGCCCTTCAAGGTGCAGACCCAACGCCTGATTCTGGTGTTTTTTCAGATAAGCGCGCATCACTTCGATGCTGTGCTTCATAAATTCGTCGCTGCTGGTGATCAGCGTCGGCAGATAGCTGGTGCAGCCGGATTTTTCGTTGGCACGCTGCATAATTTCCAGCGTCTCTTCCGAAATGGCGTCCAGCGAATCGTTAAATTGCACGCCGCCGCAACCGTTAAGCTGCACGTCGATCAAACCGGGGGCCAGGATAGCGCCACCCAGATCGCGCGTTTCAATGCCGGCCGGCAGTTCAGCCAGCGGGCAAACTCGTTCAATCAGCCCATCAGCGATTACCACTGCATGGTCGTCAAGTACGTCGTGGCCGGTAAAAATACGGCCGTGGGTTAAAGCGAACATCGTAGCCCCCTGCAGGAATTAAAGACTCTTCACGCTTTCCGCTTCTAATTCGCGGAAATACTTAACGGTTTTGACTTTCAGCTCCATGGTGGATGGCTCATCGCACACCACAACGGCTTTGGCATGCAACTGCAGGCAACTGATGGTCCACATGTGGTTGATGTTGCCTTCCACAGCGGCTTCCAGCGCCTGAGCCTTGGCGTGGCCGGTCACCAGAATCATCACTTCCTCAGCGTCGAGCAGCGTGCCCACGCCTACGGTCAGTGCAAACTTCGGTACCAGGCTAACGTCGCCGCCAAAGAAGCGGGAGTTGGCGATGCGGGTATCTTCGGTCAGGGTTTTGATGCGAGTGCGCGAGGCCAGAGATGAAGCCGGCTCGTTAAACGCGATATGACCGTCGATGCCAACGCCACCCATGAACAGGTTGATCTTGCCGTAGGATTTGATTTTCGCTTCGTACTGGCGGCACTCGGCATCAACGTCCGGTGCATTACCATTCAGCAGGTTGATATTTTCGCGTGGGATATCAACGTGATCAAAGAAATTACGGTACATGAAGGTATGATAGCTTTCCGGGTGTTCCTGCGGCAGGCCAACGTATTCATCCATGTTGAAAGTCACCACATGCTTAAAGCTTACTTCACCTGCTTTGTGCATCGCAATCAGATGTTTGTACGCTTCCAGCGGAGTGCCGCCGGTTGGCAGGCCGAGCACAAACGGACGCTCCGCAGTAGGCTTGAATGCGTTGATGCGCTGGACGATATGGCGTGCGGCCCATTTGCCGACTTGTGCAGTATCTTTCAGTGGGATAAGTCTCATCTAACACCTCTTGGGGTAAGTAAACTAAAGCTATACTGGTTCGTGCCTGAACGAGAGTCTTAAGCCTAACCCAGGTTTATGATTCTCACGTGATGCGTCAGGTTCGATGATTTTTTTAATGATAAAATAAGTTTTGTGTGATGGCTAGCAATGTGGCAGCTTAAGACTGCTTTTTGGTGATATAAATCACAAAAAAGGAGGTTTTAATTTGCGATACGAAATAATTTTTTTACACTCCACTTTGTTGTCGTTCGTCCAGAGTTAATCGCAGTGTGTGATGGCGCTAGCGTAAAATATGATAAAGCCCATAAAAGGGCATTAGGGGGAATATTAAGGTGAACATACTCGGCTTTTTCCAAAGATTGGGCAGGTCGTTGCAACTGCCAATCGCAGTACTGCCCGTGGCGGCGCTTTTGCTCCGCTTCGGCCAGCCCGACTTACTCAATATTTCGTTCATCGCACAGGCCGGTGGATCAATCTTTGATAATTTGGCGTTGATCTTCGCTATCGGTGTGGCAGCAACCTGGTCGAAAGACAATGCTGGTTCAGCGGCACTGGCGGGTGCGGTAGGTTACTTCATCCTGACCAAAGCGATGGTCACCATCAACCCGGCGATCAATATGGGCGTGCTGGCCGGTATTATTACCGGTCTGGTGGGCGGGGCGGTTTATAACCGCTGGTCCGGCATCAAACTGCCTGAGTTTCTTTCCTTCTTCGGCGGTAAACGCTTCGTTCCTATCGCAACCGGCTTTTTCTGTTTAATCCTTGCGGCGATCTTTGGTTATATCTGGCCACCGGTTCAGAATGCCATCCACGCCGGCGGTGAATGGATTGTGTCCATGGGCGCTGTGGGTTCCGGCATCTTCGGTTTCGTTAACCGTCTGCTGATCCCAACCGGCTTGCATCAGGTATTGAACACCATCGCCTGGTTCCAGATTGGTGAATTCACCAATGCCGCGGGCACCATCTTCCACGGTGACATCAACCGCTTCTACGCGGGCGACGGCACTGCCGGGATGTTCATGTCCGGCTTCTTCCCAATCATGATGTTCGGTTTGCCGGGTGCGGCACTGGCCATGTATTTCGCCGCGCCGAAAGAGCGTCGCCCAATGGTTGGCGGTATGTTGCTGTCTGTGGCACTGACCGCGTTCCTGACCGGTGTGACTGAGCCGCTTGAATTCCTGTTCATGTTCCTGGCTCCGCTGCTGTATCTGGTCCATGCCATTTTGACCGGTATCAGCCTGTTTGTAGCCACCCTGCTGGGCATTCACGCCGGCTTCTCCTTCTCTGCAGGCGCCATCGACTATGTGTTGATGTACAACCTGCCGGCCGCCAGTAAAAACGTCTGGATGCTGGTCGTGATGGGTCTGGTCGCCTTCGCGGTGTACTTCGTACTGTTCTCCATCATTATCCGTGCATTCAACTTGAAAACTCCGGGTCGTGAAGATGCGTCTGACGATATCGTTGCACCGGAAGCCAACAGCAACACCGACGAAGGCTTGCGCGCGCTGTCTCGCAGCTATATCGGTGCCATCGGCGGTTCAGACAACCTGACCGGCATTGATGCTTGCATCACCCGTCTGCGTCTGAGCGTGAAAGATTCTTCGAAAGTGCTTGATGCAAGCTGCAAACGCCTGGGTGCCTCCGGCGTGGTGAAACTGAACAAGCAAACCGTTCAGGTCATCGTGGGCTCTAAAGCGGAAGCCATTGCCGACGGTATGCGTGCGGTTATCGCAGCCGGTCCGGTTCCTGCGGCAGAAGTGGCACCGGCAGCCGGTGTGACCGCAGTAAAAGCACAGGCGGTGCCTAATGCGGTGAAAGTGGCCTTCGAGTCGCTGGTGGCTCCGGTCACCGGTGAAGTAGTGGCGCTGGATCAGGTTCCTGATGAAGCCTTTGCCAGCAAAGCGGTAGGTGACGGTCTGGCGATTCGCCCAACGGATAAAACCGTCGTGGCGCCAGCTGACGGCACCATCGTGAAAATCTTCAACACCAACCACGCCTTCTGCCTGGAAACCGACAAGGGTGCGGAGATTGTGGTGCACATGGGTATCGACACCGTGGCATTGAACGGTCAGGGCTTCAAGCGTCTGGTTGAAGAGGGCGCTGAGGTGAAAGCCGGCCAGCCAATCCTTGAACTGGATCTGGACTTCCTGAACGCCAACGCACGCTCGATGATAAGCCCGGTAGTGGTCAGCAACGCTGACGATTACGCCGGCCTGTCGGCGCTGGCGACCGGTTCTGTGGTCGCAGGCCAGACCAAACTGTTCGAGATCCAAAAGTAAACCGATTTACCTGAGTAGTACCCGGGGTGTTTAACGAGTCATGACGGAACGCACCCTACCTTTGGCGGGAAGAGAGCAATCTCTTCCCGCTTTTTTATTGGCGATAGGTGACGAAAGCTGCCCCGTTGTGGTGCGGCGATCTGTCGTGGTGCAACGCCCCGCATTTTTCGTGAAACAAACGGTTGTTTCCGGGCGTGGCTTGTTGGATCATAGGCGGTTATGTGTAGCGCTTTGCATTGAGGAATAGTGAAATGAGTGAGGCTGAAGCCCGCCCAACCAATTTTATCCGTCAGATCGTCGATGAAGATCTGGCTTCAGGGAAACATACGTCGGTACATACCCGTTTCCCGCCGGAGCCGAATGGTTATCTGCATATCGGCCATGCTAAATCCATTTGCCTGAACTTTGGCATCGCCAAAGATTACCAGGGCCAGTGCAACCTGCGTTTCGATGACACCAACCCGGTAAAAGAAGATATCGAGTTCGTTGAGTCGATCAAACACGACGTGGAGTGGCTGGGCTTTGAGTGGAGCGGCAACGTCCGTTACTCCTCAGATTACTTCGATCAGTTGCACCACTATGCGGTAGAGCTGATTAACAAAGGGCTGGCCTACGTCGACGAGCTGTCGCCTGAGCAAATCCGCGAATATCGCGGCAGCCTGACCTCGCCGGGCAAAGACAGCCCGTACCGCGGTCGCAGCGTGGAAGAAAACCTGGCGCTGTTCGAAAAAATGCGCAACGGCGAATTTGCCGAAGGTAGCGCCTGCCTGCGTGCCAAGATCGACATGGCGTCACCGTTTATCGTGATGCGCGATCCTGTGCTGTACCGCATCAAGTTCGCGGAACACCACCAGACCGGCAACAAATGGTGCATCTACCCGATGTACGATTTCACCCACTGCATTTCCGATGCGCTGGAAGGGATCACCCATTCGCTGTGTACGCTGGAATTCCAGGACAACCGTCGCCTGTATGACTGGGTGTTGGACAACATCACCATCCCTTGTCATCCGCGTCAGTACGAATTCTCACGCCTTAATCTCGAATACGCCATCATGTCTAAGCGCAAGCTGAATCAGTTGGTGACCGAGAAAATCGTTGAAGGCTGGGATGACCCGCGTATGCCGACCGTTTCCGGCCTGCGTCGTCGTGGCTATACCGCCGCATCCATCCGCGAATTCTGCCAGCGTATCGGCGTGACCAAGCAGGATAACAACGTTGAAATGGTGGCGCTCGAAGCTTGCATTCGTGAAGAGCTGAACGACAACGCACCGCGTGCGATGGCGGTGCTGGATCCGGTTAAGATTGTCATTGAAAATATGACTTCCGGCGTGGAAATGGTGACGATGCCTAATCACCCGAACAAGCCGGAAATGGGCAGCCGTGAAGTGCCGTTCAGCCGCGAGGTTTATATCGACCGTGCTGACTTCCGCGAAGAAGCCAACAAGCAATACAAGCGTCTGGTGCTGGGGAAAGAAGTGCGTTTGCGTAATGCCTACGTGATCAAAGCGGAACGCGTGGAGAAAGACGCTGAAGGCGAGATCACCACTATCTTCTGCAGCTACGATCCGGATACCTTGAGCAAGGATCCTGCCGATGGCCGTAAGGTGAAAGGCGTGATCCACTGGGTGTCTGCCGAGCACGCGTTGCCGGCGGAAATTCGCGTGTACGATCGTCTGTTCAACGTGCCAAATCCGGCAGCGGCAGAGGACTTCCTTGCCACCATTAACCCTGAGTCGCTGGTAATCAAGCACGGCTTTGTGGAGCCAAGCCTGGCAACTGCACAGCCGGAAAAAGCCTATCAGTTCGAGCGTGAGGGCTATTTCTGCGCCGATAATCGTTACTCCTCGGCAGAGCATCTGGTGTTTAACCGCACCGTTGGTTTGCGCGACACCTGGGCTAAAATCGGTGCCTGAGTGATAAGTGGTTAACGCAATAAGAGCGCAACTTCGGTTGCGCTTTTTTTATGTCTGTCGCCGTTATTTACCTTTCCTGTTGCGATGTAGTTCGCTCAATCAATGTTTAAATTTTTCTCTGGCCGTTGTATCCGTAATTTCTTGATATAAATCATCACTCATATAACATTGTCTTATATATTCGTGATGCGAATTAATGTCATCTAGAGAGCGCTCTCATATTTTTTCCTCTGGCTGACTTTTTTGATTCTGCTGAAACCATTAATCGTCTTATATTGACCTCATATCATTATTTATTCTGATTTTATTGAATTTTTTATTCGACACTCTCCTTGCATAGCCGCGTAACAAAATCTCATCGATATGTGCTCTTTGTCATACTTTGACAAATCTCTCTGATATTTCATTTGATAATTCGCGTCGCGAAAAATAGTCTGTCTGTAGCAATAAGTGCTGTGGGGTTTTAGCCCTGTCAGCAATATTTTTTACCCGATTGGGTTTTTATTGGCAGTCGTGCAGGGCAGTGGTGAACACGGGCGGCTGCAACTTTTAAAGTTAAGTCAAAGAGGAATTTCATTATGGGTACGCACGGTGCTCAGCGTAAAACGCTGGCGCTCGCAGTCGCGGGTGCGCTGTTGGGAACAGGGTTTGCCATGGCCCCTGAGGCGAAAGCCGCAGGATTTATCGATGATTCCACGATGACCGGCGGCGTATATTACTGGCAACGTGAGCGTGACCGTAAAGATCTCAATCCGACCAGTGACGATTATAATAAATACACCACCAACTTGTCGCATTCGACGGCCAACCTGAGCCTGGATTTTGCCTCGGGCTATGCCTGGGACATGTTCGGCCTGGACGTCGGCGCCTTTACCGCCATCGAGCTGGCTGAATCCAGCGCCAGCGGCCACCCGAATGAAATCGCGTTCTCTTCCAAAAACCGTACCTACGATGAAGACTACTCCGGCGACAAAGGCGGCATCAGCCTGTATAAAGCCGCCGGTAAATTCAAATATGGCCCCGTCTGGGCACGTGGCGGTTATATCCAGCCAAGCGGCCAAACTCTGTTGGCGCCGCATTGGAGCTTTATGCCCGGCACCTATCAGGGTGCAGAGGCCGGTGCCAAGTTTGACTACGGCGATGCCGGTGAGTTGAGCTTCTCTTATATGTGGACCAATAAATATAAAGCGCCATGGCATATCGAGATGGACGACTTCCGCCAGAACGATAAAAAAACCGGTGTCTCCTATCTGCACTCGCTGGGTGCCAAATACGACTTCAAAAACGATTTGGTGCTGGAGGCGGCATTCGGCCAAGCCCAGGGCTATGTGAATCAGTACTTCACCAAGGCGTCTTATAAATTCGATCTGGTAGGCAACCCGCTGACCACCAGTTACCAATTCTATGGCACTGAAGACCGCATTAACGACAAGAACGACCCGAACAGTATTTACGACGGCCTGGCCTGGCTGCAGGCGCTGACCTTTGGTTACACCACTGGCCAGTTCAACTGGCGCCTGGAAGGGACCATGGTCAAGGCCGAAGGCAACCAGGGCTACTTCCTGCAGCGCATGACGCCAACCTATGCTTCTTCCAACGGCCGCCTCGACGTGTGGTGGGATAACCGTTCCGACTTTAACGCCAACGGCGAAAAAGCGGTTTATGCCGGGGTGATGTACGACCTGAGCAACTGGAACCTGCCGGGCATGGCGGTGGGCGGTTCTTACGTTTACGCCTGGGACGCCAAACCGAGCACCAACCCTATGTACGATCAGAGCCAGCGTCTGAAAGAGAGCGCCTGGAGCCTGGACGCCATGTATACCATTCAGGAAGGCCGCGCCAAAGGCACGCTGCTGAAACTGCATTACACCCAATACGACAACCACACCAATATCCCAAGCTGGGGCGGGGGTTACGGCAACATCTTCCAGGACGAGAAAGACGTCAAATTCATGGTTATCGCGCCATTCACCATTTTCTAAACATACCTAGAGCTTGCGAGTTGCAGCTGGTGCAGATAACAACGCTGCGGCTTGAAAGATGGCGGGTATATTCCCCGGCGGCAGCGCCGGGGTCATTTAACGGGAATAACACGATGAAAAAAATCATGATGATGTTGGCTGCGGTAGCCACGTTGAGCGCCTGCGTACAGCCTGCGGCGCCGCCGGAAGATGCCAAATTGAAACAGGCCTACAGCGCCTGTATCAACACCGCGGAGGGCTCACCGGAAAAGTTGCAGTCATGCCAGGCAGTGCTGAACGTACTGAAACAAGAGAAACAGCATCAACAGTTCGCCGAGAAAGAAACGGTGCGGGTGATGGATTATCAAAACTGCATTCAGGCAGTTCATAGCGGTAACGGCCAGGCTTATGACGCCAAATGTGGCCAGATTTGGAAAGAGATCCGCGATAACAACAATTAAGGACGATGATAAAAATGAATAAATTCAAATTGAGCGCGCTTGCCGCACTGACGGCAACCATTGGGTTATTTGGCAGCGTGGGGAACGCGATGGCCAATCAGCCGCTGGTGGATCAACTGAGCCAGCTGAAACTGAATTTGAAAATGGTCGATAACCGGGCAGCCGAAAACGGTCTGGATTGCGGCAAGTTGGGTGCTGACTGGGCGGCTTGCAACAAGGTACTGATCGGCCTGACCAACGACAATCAGGAGATCAACGGTCAGGACTGGGCGATTTACTTTCACAGCGCTCGTCAGACCCTGCGGGTGGATAACGACCAGTTCAAGATATCTCACCTGACCGGTGATCTGTACAAGCTGGAACCTACCGACAAATTTACCGGCTTCCCTGCGGGGAAAACGGTAGAGATCCCGATTATCACTGAATATTGGCAACTGTTTAAAACCGACTTCGTGCCACGTTGGTACGCCACCTCGGGCGATGCCAAGCCTAAAATTCTGGTCAATACCGATACCGAAGATCTGAACCAGTTCGTTGCGCCCTTTACCGGCGACCAGTGGAAGCGTACCAAAGACGACAATAACATCCTGATGACGCCGGCCTCGCGCTTTACGAAAAACGCCGAGCTAAAAACCTTACCCACCGCGTCGTTACGCGGTCAGATAGTGCCAACGCCGTTGCAGGTTAAAGTGTATGCGCAGGATGTTGATCTGAGCAAAGGCGTTGCATTGGAGCTGAGCGCATTGTCCAAACCGGCGGCGGACGCCGTAGCCCAGCGTTTCGCGCTGTTGGGAATAACCAGTAACGCAGCCGATTATCCGATCAAAACCGATATCCAACCGGGAAAATTCAAAGGCGAGTTGGCGGTACCGGGCGCTTATGAATTGATCATCGGCAAGCAGGAAGCGCGAGTCATTGGTTTCGATCAGACCGGAGTGTTCTATGGCCTGCAGTCCATCTTGTCATTAGTGCCTACCGAAGGCAGCGCCAAAATCGCTACGCTGGAGGCCAAAGATGCGCCACGCTTCCAGTATCGTGGCATCTTCTTGGATGTCGCACGTAACTTCCACCAGAAGGATGCGGTGTTGCGCTTGCTGGACCAAATGGCGGCGTACAAGCTCAATAAATTCCACTTCCATCTGAGTGATGACGAAGGTTGGCGCATCGCCATTCCGGGCTTGCCGGAACTGACCGAAGTCGGTGGGCAGCGTTGCCACGACTTGAGCGAAACCACCTGCCTGTTGCCGCAGTATGGCCAGGGGCCGGAGGTTTATGGCGGCTTCTTCTCTCGCCAGGATTACATCGACATTATCAAATACGCCAAGGCGCGCCAGATTGAAGTGATCCCGGAAATCGATATGCCGGCGCATGCCCGTGCGGCGGTGGTCTCAATGGAAGCGCGCTATAAGAAACTGCATGCCGCCGGTAAAGAACAAGAGGCCAACGAGTTCCGTTTAGTGGATCCAACCGATACCTCTAACACCACCTCGGTGCAGTACTTCAACCGCCAAAGCTACCTCAACCCTTGCCTGGATTCATCCAAACGTTTTGTCGACAAGGTGATCGGCGAGATTGCCCAGATGCATAAAGAGGCCGGGCAGCCGCTGAGTACTTGGCACTTTGGCGGTGACGAGGCGAAAAACATCCGGTTAGGTGCTGGTTATACTGATGTGAACAAGCCGGAAGCCGGCAAAGGCATCATCGATCAGAGCAAAGAAGACAAGCCATGGGCAAAATCTCAGGTCTGCCAGGCGATGATCAAAGATGGCAAGGTCGCCGATATGGAGCACCTGCCAAGCTACTTCGGAGTAGAAGTCAGCCAATTGGTGAAAGCGCATGGGATCGACAGAATGCAAGCCTGGCAGGATGGCCTGAAAGATGCCAAAAACGCCAAGGCCTTTGCTACCCAGCGTGTCGGGGTTAACTTCTGGGATACGCTGTATTGGGGCGGGTTCGACAGTGCCAACGACTGGGCGAACAAGGGCTACGAACTGATCCTTTCAAACCCGGATTATGTCTACATGGACTTCCCGTATGAGGTGAACCCGGACGAGCGTGGTTACTACTGGGGAACGCGTTTCAGCGATGAACAGAAAATGTTCAGCTTTGCGCCAAACAACCTGCCGCAAAACGCCGAAACCTCGGTTGATCGCGATGGTAATCACTTTACCGCCAAGAGCGACAAGCCCTGGCCGGGGGCTTACGGTATTTCCGCGCAGATGTGGAGCGAAACCCAGCGTACCGACGAGCAAATGGAGTACATGATCTTCCCTCGTTCGCTGTCGGTGGCCGAGCGCGCATGGCACCGGGCAGAGTGGGAGCAGGATTACCGGGCGGGCCGGGAGTATAAAGGCGGCGAAACCCACTTCATCGATACCAAGAAGCTGGACCGCGATTGGCTGCGCTTTGCCAACCTGCTCGGTCAGCGTGAACTGGCAAAACTGGACAAAGGTGGTGTGAACTACCGGTTGCCGGTGCCAGGCGCCCGAGTGGTGGGAGGCAAGCTGGAAGCCAATATTTCGCTGCCGGGTCTGGGCATTGAATATTCCACCGACGGCGGCAAGCAGTGGCAGCGTTACGATGCCAAGGCCAAGCCTGGGGTTAGCGGTGAAGTACAAATCCGCGCGGTGAGCCCGGACGGCAAGCGTTATAGTCGCGCCGAGAAAGTGTAACTCCTGAACCACGGCCCGTCTGTTCGCAGGCGGGCCGTTATTGATGGTTAACAGCAGCGACCGGCGGTAATCAGCGATGAATTCGATACGGCTGACCTTTATGGTCGTTGCTTTTTTTTCTGGCATTGCCGGGGCACTGCAAATACCGACCCTGAGCCTGTTCCTCACCACCGAGGTTCGGGTGACTTCATTATGGGTCGGTTTTTTTTATGCGGTTAATGCCGGGGTCGGCATTATTGTCAGTTTTTTGCTGGCGAAAAAATCAGATCGTCAGCGTGACCGGCGCCATTTGATTTTAATCTGTTATTTATTGGCGGCGGGAAACTGTCTGCTATTTGCTTTTAATCGCAATTATCTGACGTTAATTACCGCAGGCGTGCTGTTAACCGCCATCGCCAATACTGCGATACCACAGTTATTCGCCCTGGCGCGTGAATACGGGGAACGGTCATCGCAAAACGTGGCGATGTTCAGCGCCATCATGCGCGCCCAACTCTCTCTGGCCTGGGTCTTTGGCCCGCCATTGGCTTTTATGCTGGTGGTGAATTATGGCTTTACGGCGATGTTTATGTTTGCTGCCGGCATATTCCTGCTGGTCACGCTGCTGGCTTGGTGGATATTACCCGAGGTGGCTCGCCCGCCTGTGGGCAATGAAATCGGCATACCGCAAAAAACGGTCTTCGATAAAGATATTAGCCGGTTGTTTTTCGCCTCGGTATTGATGTGGACCTGCAGCGCCATGTATCTGATTGATGTGCCGCTGTATATCACGGCCGAGTTGGGTTTGCCGCAAAGTCTGACCGGTTGGATGATGGGCATCGCGGCCGCGATAGAAATCCCCATCATGATCCTGGTAGGCCGATATGTAAATCGGGTGGGCAAGCGCCTGATGATGGCGGGGGCGATGGTGGCCGGCATACTGTTTTATGCCGGGATGCTGTGGTTTACCTCGGCCGCTGGGTTGCTGGTCTGGCAGCTGTTTAACGCGATATTTATCGGCATTCTCGCCACCGTCGGCATGCTGTATTTCCAGGACTTGATGCCGGAGCGGGCGGGCATGGCCACCACGTTGTTCACCAACAGCATTTCCACCGGTGTGATCCTGGCCGGAATATTACAAGGGATCCTGACCGAGTACGGGCCGCATTCCTCCGTTTATCTGTTAGCCATATTACTGCTTTGTATTGCTTTACCTGTCGGTTTTAAAACCCGGGAAGTCTAGGTGGTTTCTGAGTGAGTCGTTTATTTTTAAACACAAACAAGGATATATGATGGCTATATTGGTGACGGGCGGCGCCGGTTATATCGGCTCGCATACGGTATTGGCACTGTTAGAAAGGGGGGAGGAAGTTGTCGTACTGGACAACCTGTCCAACAGTTCGCCAGAGTCTTTGTTTCGGGTGGAGCGATTAACCGGTAAAAAAGTAATTTTTTATCAGGGAGATATCCAGCAACATCATTTGCTGGATCATATCTTTCGCCAGCATGATGTTCATGCGGTTATTCATCTTGCGGGTTTGAAGTCGGTCAGAGAATCTACCGAAGAGCCACTGAAATATTATCAAAATAATATTTCCGGCTCATTGATCGTACTGGACAGAATGCGCCATGCTGGCGTTAAGCAATTTATTTTCAGCTCTTCAGCCACCGTCTATGGGCCGGCAGAATATACCCCACTGACGGAAAGCTGTCGTGTTGGGCAGACCACCAATCCTTACGGAACCTCAAAGCTGATTGTCGAGCAGATCCTGGCGGAGTTCGCTTCAACGGCACCGCAGATGGCAATCACCGCGCTGCGTTACTTTAATCCGGCCGGGGCGCACGAGTCCGGCTTGATTGGTGAGGATCCCGCCGGCATTCCCAATAATCTTCTGGCTTATCTGGCGCAGGTGGCTATTGGCAAACTCGCGGTGTTGCCGGTGTATGGCAACGACTACCCTACCAGCGATGGTACCGGGGTACGTGATTACATTCACGTTATGGATTTGGCCGAAGGGCATTTAAAAGCGCTGGATAACCTGCAGCCAGGATTTAACGTCTATAACCTGGGCACCGGTAAAGGCTACTCGGTGCTGGAGATTATTCGGGCGTTTGAACGCGCCTGCGGCTTCAAAATCGCCTACCAATTTAATCCCCGGCGTGCGGGAGATATTGCCGAGTGTTGGTCCGACCCGTCTCTGGCGGCAGAGAAGCTGGGCTGGCAAGCCAAACGCAGTCTGGAAAAAATGGTGCGCGATGCCTGGTCATGGCAGAGCAAAAATCCACAGGGTTATGGCTCTTCGGTGCCGCTGTCATCGATAAGGATGCTGGCCGATGAAGCTTAACGACGGGCATTTGGGGGTTATGCAGGATGATCTGTTCCGGGCTGAATATGAGGCGCGGATCAACGATCTAAAGTTTGAGTTTGTGAAATATCAACGTGAGGCTTCGTTGCTGCTGCTGGAGCGTTATCAGCGCGGTGTCGCGCAACTGCGTGAGTGGCGGGCTGCACATGGACATTTATTCGATGCCGCCCGCTGTTCTTCACTATTTTGTGTGCCTACTCGCCCGCTGGCTGCGAGTGAAAAACGGCTGCACCGGATCTGGCTGGGGGGCGCGATACCTGACGACGCCAGAGAGGTTATCTCCCAGTGGGGGGCCGCGCAGCAGGCGGTGGCTAGCACCGAGACGAATGACTGGGTCGGCATGTTATGGGTTTGGGACGCACAGCAGCTGGCAAGGGATGCGTATTTCATCCCCGTACCGGTGATAAAAGGCGGCTACCTGGGGGAGTATGATGCGGGCAACCATCGCCTGCAGGTGCATTCGCTGAGCGAACTGGCGCAAAAAAGGGTCGGCGACAACCTGGGCTTTATCCATCAACTGCACGATAAGCGCTATTACGCCACGCTTTCCGACTACTTCCGTTTTCTGATTTTGATCGAGATGGGGGGGCTGTATATGGATATCGATACCATACCCCACCGGTCGGCGACGCTGTTTTTGATCAAACCAGAGGTGCCTGATTATCTTCAGTTCCTGGCTGAGGGCGAGGTCAGCCACGTCAGCTGGTTGAATCTGTTTCTCGATGAAACCGGCATGATAGTCAGCCGCAAGGGCGATATCTCACTGTGCCGAATGCTGGCGGGGTTGGATCAGATCTATGCGGCGGAAAGCGGCGAAGTCCCGGACAAGAATTCGGATTATGAACGCAAACTGTTTGATCCCTTTTATCAGCTGTGGAGTCGCCACATAGGCCGCTCTTTCCTCAGTCACGATCGCTTCTGCCAGGATTATGGCGTCCATTATGATGCGCACCCACAGGTCGTCACCTGCGGTATTCGCGGAATGCGTCTGCTGGAGGATGTGATCACCAATGAACGACTACCGCTGTCGCAGGAAGAGCAACACAGCTACCGGCAATGCGTCAGCCGGCTGGAGCAGGTGGACTGGCAGCTTGAGCAGCCGCTGGATCTGGCACGTTATGCGGAAATATTTACCGTTGATGAAGTGCCGCGTATGGCCTATCCAGCGCAGATCCGTTCCGATATTGACCATTACCACTATTATTCCGTACTTTCCCATGACCGCACGCTTGATCGGGTAAACCAGCTATTTGGCGAGTACCTGATCGCCGATAACCGGCGGCAGATTACGGCGGGTAATTACTGGTGTCCGACCGCTGGGGTAGGGGGGGCGGTTTTGCCGGAGCCGGGTGGGGCATTGCATTTTCTGCCTGGACACCAGGCGAGTGAAACAGATAAAACCCGTATGGCGAAGCTGATTTTCAGTACCAGCTACCTTGAGTACTGTTCTGTTGGCAATCGAGCCGGGCTGGATCTGGTGTCATTACAGCAGGCGCAAAATATTGAGCCTTATCTGGGGCTGATCACGGTAGCTTACGATCGGCGTGGAGAGTTTGTCGGTTTTTTTAATGCGGCCACCATTAGCGAGCTGTATGGCATAGAAGCGGATTATCATTATCGCGATGAAATAAGGCCGCTTGATGAGGCTTATGACAGCTTTGTCCAAAGCCAGTGCACTGAGGATGACTATTTCATCTGCAGTCTGGCGATTGAGAGCCAATTCCGCGGGCTAGGGCATTTTAACCAGCTGTTTGCGCAGATAAGGCAGCGAGCACAACAGCACCAGGCGAAAAATATCGTGCTGTGCGTATGGCAACGCAGTGATGCCAGCCAAATCTATCTGAACAAGGGGTTCCGTGTTCGAGGTGTATTCGATCACGCCTGGTCGCTGTTTTTTGATCGGTTGCTGTTTCTTGAGTATGAGCTGTGAAGAGGTTTGCCCATCCGCGTGTCGGCGGGTGAGGGAGTGCTGAGAGTGTAAGTGGGAAGCGAGAGAAGTGCTGTAGAGAAGTGCCGCTGCAATTGTTGTATTTAACGCTGTAAACTTTCCCCGGCCTGTCCGGGGATTTTTTATCCTATTATCGCAGGCACAAAAAAACCGCCGTTAAGGCGGTTCTCAATGCCGGTTAGGACATTATTTTTTGTCGTGCAGGGTGTCGTCTTCGCGGCAGTCACCTGTTTCACAGTGGCCGTACAGGTACAGGCTGTGGTTGGTGAGCTTGATGCCGTGTTGTTTGGCGATATCACGCTGACGCACTTCGATAGACTCATCGCTGAATTCGATCACTTTGCCGCAATCCAGGCAAATCAGGTGATCGTGGTGATGTTGCTGGGTCAATTCGAACACGGACTTGCCGCCTTCGAAGTTGTGACGGGTCACAATGCCGGCATCATCAAATTGGTTCAGTACGCGGTAAACCGTAGCCAGGCCAATTTCTTCGCCCATATCTATCAGTTTTTTGTACAGATCTTCCGCACTGACGTGATGGCATTCCGGATTTTGCAGTACTTCCAGGATTTTGAGTCGCGGAAGCGTGACTTTTAAGCCGGCTTTCTTCAATGCGGTGTTGTTGTCAGTCATGCGGATTCAGTCCTGTTACTATGCTAATCAAGTTGAGGCGTTCTCGCCTTTGGCATCGGTCGGCACAAAGAGTTAATTGCGTCTCATTATAGAACCGGTTGCTCTAAATGGAAACCGCCGGTTGTTAACAAAGCTATAATTGCACAATTGCATGTTATACATGCAACGTCTTGATGAATGGGATAAACCGAAAACTCAGTCTACCTTGATGGTGTGGGAAGTTACAAATCTGTAGCTTCTATTGCAGTAATTTGTACTGCCAATGATGGCCCTGCCGGCACACTATGCACTTTGCAGGGCTTTTGTTCAACCTTTGGCGTTACCCGACGATTTCGGCCAGGCTTAGCTCTTCGACGATTTGTTTTACCCAGCCTTCAACACGTTCGTTGGTCAGTTCAGGTTGGCGATCTTCGTCAATGGCCAGGCCGATGAAATGGCTGTCGTTGGCCAAGCCTTTGGACGCTTCAAAGTGGTAACCCTTGGTCGGCCAGTGGCCTACGATCGCGGCGCCACGCGGTTCAATGATGTCGCGAATGGTACCCATCGCATCACAGAAATACTCTGCGTAGTCTTCCTGATCGCCACAGCCGAACAGCGCAACCAGCTTGCCGTTGAAGTCAATTTCTTCCAGCGTTGGGAAGAAATCGTCCCAGTCGCACTGCGCTTCGCCGTAGTACCAGGTTGGGATACCGAGCAGCAGGATATCGAAAGCTTCCAGATCTTCTTTGCTGCTTTTGGCGATGTCATGAATTTCAGCCACCTCTTTACCAAACTGCTGCTGAAGAATTTTCTGGATCATCTTGGCAATGTTTTCGGTATTGCCAGTGTCGCTGCCAAAGAAAATGCCTACATTAGCCATATCGCGTATAACCTTTAAATTCAATAAATTGCATTCACGATGTTAGCGTAGACTACGATAACACCGATTAAAATGATGCCATGGCAAGAGATTATCTCTTACCGGTAAGTGCGTATCATGCCAGAAATTTACCCCGGGTATTTATCACTTTAATGCGATGCCGGGTGGAATAAAGCGGTGTTGATCGGGCGTCATCCTTAACGCCGCGCCGCATGTGCGGCTGCAATGATCAATGTTCTGGCTGCTCGTCCGCCAGTTGTGCCAGCAGCATTTGCTCAATAAGCTCGCTGCGGCTGATATTACGCTGTTCCGCCAGTTTGTTCAGGGCGTCCACCGCATCCGCGTTGATCTTCAGTTCCACACGCCGTAAGCCACGGACTTTATCGCGTCGAAGCTGATTACGCTTATTGATTCTAAGCTGTTCATCTCGGGATAGCGGGTTGGTTTTCGGGCGCCCCGGACGGCGTTCATCTGCGAACAGATCCAGCGTCGTGCGATCCGTTTGTTCTTTTGCCATAGGTAGCGGTACTGCAAGGGAGTTTGCATCAAAAAGCGCTTACACGCTTCCGGACGGTTCGGTTAACACACTTCGGGCCAATAAACCCTAACCCAAATTCACCCCAGCCTGACGTTAGCGAACACGCTCGGCACGGCGGCAAAATTATAGCGCGCCATATTACCCCAGCAGGTAGAGCGACGACAATGCTTAACTGAGCCGAAAACGCGCTAAGCCGTTATCTTTAGCGCGTTTTTTCATCAGATGGTGACTTTGGGAGGGAAACGGCCCATTTGTTGGGCCTGGCGCGACTCAGGCTTCGCCGAGAAAGCGGTGAATGGCGCGCAACACCGCCTCCGGTTTTTCTGCATGAACCCAGTGTCCGGTACCGGCAACGACGTGAGCGCGAGCCTGCGGAAATTGACGGGCAATATCTTCGCGATAGCTGTCCTGCACGTAAGGCGACAGGCCGCCGCGGATAAACAGCGTCGGGTGAGGCCAGGCCGGCACTTCCTGCCAGCCGGTGATGTTCTCGTACTCTTCGATCAGCACCGGCAGATTGAAACGCCATTCGCCTTGATGGAAGGATTTCAGCAGGAACTGGATCACGCCTTCCTCATTCAGGTAGCCGCGCATCAATTCCGCCGCCTGCTGGCGTTGGGTAATGCCGGCGGCGCTTACCGCCTGCAACGCGACAAAAATTTCGTCGTGGCGGCGCGTTTGATAGTCCACCGGCGCAACGTCAATGATGATCAGCTTCTCCACGCGCTGAGGGGCGATTGCCGTCAGCGCCATGGCCGCTTTGCCACCCATCGAGTGGCCAATGACAATCACTTTTTCCAACTGCAAATCGTCCAGCAACGTCAGCAGATCCTGCGCCATCTCCGGGTAGGTCATGACCTCAGAACGCGGTGACAGGCCGTGGTTGCGCAGATCGACTTTAACTACGCTGTGCTGCTGGTTCAGGTCGCGCGCCAGCACGCCCAGGTTGTCCAAATTGCCAAACAGCCCGTGGATCAGGATCACCGGCAATGCATCGGACTCGGTGGCCAGCAGTTGATAATGTAATTTCATGGCGAAGTTCATACTGAGAGAGATTCAGATTAGGTTATCATGATTAAAACACTCGATGAATAAACCCGTCGCCTTTCAAGCGGCAGGGTTGTTCGCTGTACTTGCTGCAACTTAAAATCCATAGGATAAAACGTGGATTTTTCATGGTAAGGTGCAGGTTTGGCAGCGCCGGTGTCCGGTGGGCTATAGGTAATAGTCTGCTTTTGCCGCATTGGGGCACATTGTTATGTTCGCCTCTGCGCTTTTAACCTTATAATCCCATGGCTTGAATGCCGGATCTGGCTTCAGGTTCTAAGTAGAAAAAAACAGTACTGGATAAAGATGAAAACTATTGAAGTCGACGAAGAGCTCTACCGCTATATTGCCAGCCACACGCAACATATTGGTGAGAGCGCGTCCGATATTTTGCGCCGTATGTTGAAATTTACCGCAGGCCAGCCATTGCGGGCCGTACCGGCTGCCAGCGCTCAGAGCGCCGAACAGGATAAGATCGTCGCCGTGCCGCGTCCGCGCGATCGCGTGCGTGCCGTGCGTGAACTGTTGTTGTCGGACGAGTACGCCGAACAGAGCAAAGCGGTAAACCGTTTTATGCTGGTACTTTCCACCCTGTATACCCTCGATGCGGCCGGCTTTGCCAGCGCCACCGATGCGTTGCATGGCCGTACCCGTACCTATTTTGCCGGCGATCAGCAAACCCTGTTGGCGAACGGAACGCACACCAAGCCAAAGCACGTTCCGGGCACGCCTTACTGGGTGATCACCAATACCAATACCGGTCGCAAACGCAGCATGGTTGAACACATCATGCAGGCTATGCAGTTCCCGACGGAACTGACTGAAAAAGTTTGCGGCACTATCTAATTTAGCGAACAGCCCGTCATGGTGGCCGTGAGCGACATATTGCCAGGCCGCAGGACAGGGATTAGGGAGATATGTCGATGGCGAATAACCCACGTGCCGGGCAGCCGGCTCAGCAAAGCGATTTGATCAACGTAGCCCAGCTGACGTCGCAGTACTATGTACTGCAACCTGAAGCGGGCAACGCCGCACACGCGGTCAAGTTCGGGACTTCAGGCCATCGCGGCAGTGCGCTGCGCCACAGCTTTAACGAAGCCCACATTCTCGCTATCGCGCAGGCGATTGCCGAAGTGCGTCATCAGCAGGGCGTGACCGGTCCATGCTACGTGGGCAAAGACACCCATGCGCTGTCGGAGCCTGCCTTCATTTCAGTGCTGGAAGTGTTGAGCGCCAACGGCGTTGATGTGATCGTGCAGGAAAATAATGGCTTCACGCCAACGCCTGCGGTCTCCCATGCCATCCTGTGCCACAACCGTAACGGTGGGGCATTGGCCGATGGCATCGTGATCACCCCGTCCCACAATCCGCCTGAAGATGGCGGCATCAAATATAACCCGACCAACGGCGGCCCGGCGGACACCAATCTGACCTCGGTGATTGAAAAGCGCGCCAATGAACTGCTGTCTCTGCAGTTGAAAGGCGTTCAGCGTCAATCGCTGGATAAGGCCTGGGCCAGCGGCCGTGTGCATGCGCAGGACCTGGTGCAGCCATATGTTGAAGGGCTGGTGGACGTGGTTGATATGCCTGCGATTCAGCGTGCCGGCCTGAAGCTGGGCGTCGATCCGCTCGGCGGTTCCGGCATCGCCTACTGGCAGCGTATCGCCGAGCATTACAAGCTGGATCTGACGCTGGTGAACGATGCTATCGATCAGACCTTCCGCTTTATGCACCTGGACCACGACGGTGTGATCCGTATGGACTGCTCTTCAGAACCGGCGATGGGTGGCCTGCTCGCGCTGCGCGACAAGTTCGACCTGGCGTTTGCCAACGATCCGGATTACGACCGCCACGGCATAGTTACGCCTGCGGGGCTGATGAACCCGAACCATTATCTGGCGGTTGCCATCAACTATCTGTTCCAGCATCGTCCACAGTGGAGTGCTAACGTAGCGGTAGGCAAGACGCTGGTTTCCAGCGCGATGATTGACCGCGTGGTAGCTGATTTGGGCCGCAAGCTGGTGGAAGTGCCGGTGGGCTTCAAATGGTTCGTTGATGGCCTGCATGACGGTAGCCTGGGCTTTGGCGGCGAAGAGAGCGCAGGGGCTTCGTTCCTGCGTTTCAATGCTACCCCGTGGTCTACTGATAAAGACGGTATCATCATGTGCCTGTTGGCGGCGGAAATCACCGCAGTGACCGGCGAAAATCCGCAGCATCACTACGAAGACCTGGCCAAGCGTTTTGGTGCCCCGAGCTACAACCGCATTCAGGCACCGGCAACTTCTGCGCAGAAAGCGGCGTTGTCCAAGCTGTCACCGGAAATGGTCAAAGCCGATACTCTGGCGGGTGATCCTATTACCGCACGTTTGACGGCGGCACCGGGCAACGGCGCATCGATTGGTGGCCTGAAAGTGATGACCGACAACGGTTGGTTCGCAGCACGTCCTTCTGGTACCGAAGAAGCCTACAAGATTTACTGTGAGAGCTTCCTCGGTGCTGAGCACCGTGAAAAGATCGAGCACGAAGCGGTAGAAATCGTCAGCGAAGTGCTGGCTTCTGCCAAGTAAGGCTTCTCTCCCTTGAAAAAAGGCGCTGTTTTAACAGCGCTTTTTTTATGTCTGCAATTTAGATATATCTTTTTCGTTTCTCCCCTCTTGCGCATTTAGATATATCGATCTAGATTAGATATATCGAAGTGACTTAGATATATCTAAATCACCTCGTAAGCTGATTATCCAATGCGAGGTACAGACTATGTTTCACCGTTTAGATTTACACCGTCGTCACGGCTGCCGCCATGACAGCGAAGAAGGGCATGAACATCACCATCGTCGTCGTGGCGGTCGCCATCATTTTGGCGGCGACCATGGTGAAGAGCATGGCCGGGGAGGGCGCGGCGGTCGTGGCGGCCGTCACCGCATGTTTGAACACGGCGATCTGCGGCTGGTGCTGCTGGCGCTGGTGGCGCGTAAACCGAGCCACGGTTACGAACTGATCAAGGCGATCGACGAGGCGTCTTCCGGTCTCTATGTACCAAGCCCAGGGGTGATTTATCCGACACTGACGCTGCTGGAAGAGCAGGATTTCCTCGAGCCGATCACCAGCGGCAACGGCCGTAAAAGCTATCAGATCACCGAGCTGGGCCAGAGTGAATTACAAAAACACCAGGCCGTCGTCGATGTGATCCTGGCCCGTTTGGCCGGTGCCGGTCGCGGCCACCATCATCATGGCAATCTGGCGGAAGGCATCTCCGACGCCATGAACCGCCTGCGCAGTTTGTTGCGTGGCAACGTGATGCGCGCCGACCTTTCGCCACAGCAGGTCGAACGCATCAATGCGGCGCTGCTCACCGCGGTGGCGGCAATTGAAAGTGAAATGAACATTGCTCCAACAGATACAGATAAGGAAAACAACTGATGCCTGGCCACCGTTTCCGCATTACCGTTGAAGCCCTGAGCGATCGCCAAGGCGAGCCCGTTGAGAAAACGCCACTGAGTTTTGAGGTGAAAAACCACGACGATATTCTTGGCATCGTTGAGCGCATCAAAGCGCGCGAAGATCTGAACTTTGGCGAAAATAACAGCGCGGCCTTCGCCGTCGGCTTGAAGCTGTTCTCTGAAGTGATGATCGAAAACCGCAAGCACCCGGTGTTTGCCCCGCTGCGCGAGGCGTTCAAAGAATTTATGGTGGGGCTGAAGAAAGGCCAAAACGTGTAGGGGTGCCGCATGCTGCGCCCTTTCACCTCATGGCATAAAGCGGTAACCGACGCCGGTTTCGGTCAGCAAGTGTTTTGGCCGGGCCGGATCGGCCTCCAGTTTTTGCCGCAGATGCCCCATATAAATTCGCAGATAGTGGCTGTGTTCGACGTAGTTCGGTCCCCAGACGTGGCTTAATAGCTGACGCTGGGTGATGACCTTGCCGGAGTTGGCCAGCAGTTCGGCCAGCAGGCGAAACTCTATCGGTGTCAGATGCAGATCTTCACCCTGGCGCAGTACCCGGCGGTTGATCAGATCGACGGTGATTTCGGAAAAGCTGACCAACGGACTCTCCTGCTGGCTGCCTGAATGGCGGCGCAAGGCGACTCGCACGCGGGCCAGCAGTTCGCCGATGCCAAACGGTTTGCTGAGATAGTCATCCGCCCCGGCGTCCAGCGCGGCAATTTTGTCTTCTTCGGCATTACGCGCCGACAGCACAATCACCGGAATGGCGCTCCACTGGCGTAGATCGCGGATATAGTTAAGCCCGTCACCGTCCGGCAACCCTAAATCGAGAATAATCAGATCCGGCTTGCGCGTGCCGGCTTCAATCAGCCCGCGCTGCAGCGTTTCGCTTTCAAACACCCGTAGCCCCTCACTTTCGAGCGCGGTACGGACGAAGCGCCGGATCTCTTTCTCATCTTCGACAATCAGAATATTGGTTGGCGTGCTGCTCACAAGGCTCCCTGGAGTTGTTTAGAGATCAAAGGCTTCACTGTCTATTTCCGGCGGTTTTTCCAGCGGCAGCACAAAGCGGAAGCTGGCACCGCCGTTAGCGCCGTTTTCCGCCCAAATGCGGCCGCCGTGCACTTCAATAATGGCACGGCAAATCGCTAACCCCAAACCTACGCCGGGAATGGCCGACTCTTTATTGCCGCGGGAAAACTTATCGAAGATAAGCTGTTTTTTCCCTTCAGGAATGCCTGGGCCATCGTCCCAGACTTCGACTTCCAGCCAGTCGGGCAGCGTATGGGCGCGAATGCCGATAGTAGCATCGATACCGGCGTATTTATTGGCATTTTCCAACAGGTTAGTGAAAACCCGCTCCAGCAGGCTGCCGTCGCAATTAACCAATATCAGCTCCGGCGGCAGCTCAACCTTGATCTGGTGTTGGGTCATCAGCGGTTCCAGCATGTGCAGCGAAGCGCCGACGATCTCCTCCAGCGACTGCCACTCTTTTCGCAGGTTAAAGCCACCGGATTGAATGCGTGCCATATCCAGCAGGTTGTTCACCAGCCGCGTGGTGCTCAATACCTGCTGGCGGATCTGACTGGCCTGCGGAGCATGGTTGGAGCCTTCCGCGGCCAGATCGAGCGTCAGAATTTCCGCCTGACCGAACAGCACCGTCAGCGGCGTGCGCAAATCGTGGGACAGCGCCGCCAGCAGCGAGTTGCGCAGCTGCTCCCGCTCGGCGTCCAGTTTTGCTTCCTCGGCGCTGCGCGCCAGATGCAATCGTTCCAGTGCGCTGGCGATCAGCACCGCAAAGGTTTGCAGCAGCCGCTGTTGTTCCGGCACCATCAGTTGGCGCAGGTTACTGGGTTCGATAGCCAGCAGGCCGAAGGTTTGTTTCGACGTGGTGAGCGGGAGCAGTTGGTAAGGCACGCCAGGCAAGGTGTCGGTACCGGCGCCGGCCGGCATGCCCTTGTCGAAACTCCAACGGGCGATAGCCTCATCCACCGACAGCAGCCCGCCCGTTTCGCCAACCATTTGCTGCAGCTTGCCGTCTTCCTGCGGCAGCAGCAGGACGGTTTTGGCCTGGAAGCTGCTGGAAAGGAAGTGGCGGCTGGTTTTGGCGATATCTTCGGTGGTCAGCGCCTGGCTGAGCCCACGTGATATTTCATACAGGTGCCGAGCTCTTTGCTCGCGATAACGGGCCACTCGCGCCTGATAACGCACGCCGGCGGTCAGGTTGCCGATGGTGATGCCGACGATCAGCATGACGCCGAAGGTCAGCAGATACTGCATATCGCTGACGGCAAACGACCATTCAGGCTGGACGAAAAACAGATCAAAGCTGGCGACGTTAATCACCGCCGCCAGTACCGAGGGCCAACGGCCGAAGAACAGCGCGACGATCGCCACCCCGAGCAGATACACCATCACCAGGTTGGCCTGGTCAAAGCCCGGCAACAACCATTGGGAGAGCAGGGTGATCAGGGCGCAGAGTGCAACGGCCACGGCGCAGCCGCGCAATTGCATGCGCCATTTTTCGGTAAAGTTGCGGCCATCATGTTCTTTCCCCTGCGGCGCAGGGGTGTCGTTTTCCAGCGCGACGATCACCAGATCGAGATCGGGTCCCAGGCGACCGAGACGATCGGCAAAGCTGCCGCGCAGTTTCCAGCGTTGTTCGCTGCGGCGGCCGATAATGATTTTGCCCAGGTTATGTTCGCGGGCATAGCGCAACACCGCACGTTCTTCATAAGGTTCAGACAGGGTAGCGGTTTCAGCCCCCAACTCCTGCGCCAGCCGCAGCGCCCGCAGGATCGCCCGGCGTTGATTTTCCGGCAAGCGGTGCAGTTTCGGTGTTTCTACATACACCGCGTGCCAGTGGCAACCCAATCGGGCCGCCAGCCGCGCCGCGATACGCACCAGTTTCTCATTGCCGCTGCTATGCCCCACGCACAGCAAAATGCTGTCGCGAGTGTGCCATACCCGCTCGCGGCCCTGAGTATCGCGAAAGGCGCGCATCTGGTCATCAACCCGGTCGGCGGTGCGGCGCAGCGCCAGTTCGCGCAGCGCGATCAGATTGCCCTTGCGGAAAAAGTGCTCGATGGCGCGCTCGGCCTGGCCGGGAATGTACACCTTGCCTTCATTTAATCGCTGACGAAGATCGTCTGGCGGCAGGTCAACCAGCACCACCTCGGTGGCCTCGTCGAACACGTGATCGGGCACCGTTTCACGTACCCGCACGCCGGTCACGCCGCCGACCACGTCGTTCAGGCTTTCCAGATGTTGGACATTGACGGTGGTCAGCACGTCGATACCGGCGTCCAACAGCTCTTCCACATCCTGCCAGCGCTTCGGATGGCGCGAACCGTAGGCGTTACTGTGCGCCAGCTCATCCATCAGGATCAGTGCCGGGTGGCGTGCCAGCGCGGCATCGAGATCAAATTCCTGCACTAAGCGTCCGCGATGCTGGATGCGTTTTTGCGCCAGCAGATCCAAGCCGTTCAGCAGCGCTGCGGTTTCGCTGCGGCCATGGGTTTCCACCACGCCGACCAGCACGTCCAACCCCTGGCTGCGCAGCCGCTGGGCTTCCTGCAGCATGGCGTAGGTTTTGCCCACCCCGGCACAGGCGCCGAAGAAAACCTTCAACCGGCCGCGGGGCTTTTCATTGGCCAGCGCCAGCAGGCTGTCAGGGTCAGGGCGTTGTTGTTCCTCATCCACCATCGGAGTTCCTTTTGCAGCAATGTACCCGTCATACTGCAAGCTGCTTGGGTGTTGGCTGCCTTCACTCACCCCAGTCGCTTACTCGAGTAAGCTCCTGGGGATTCACTCAGTTGCCGCCTACAAGCAACTCGAATTATTTTGGGTATATATATCGGGTTCGGCACGCCGAACCCGATACTTATCCTTTAACACGCAACGGATTATTTCAATGCGTCGAGCGCCAGGTTCAATTTCAGCACGTTTACCACCGACTCGCCCATAAAGTTGGGGGTGGCCTGATCGGTGCTTTGATCAATCAGCTTGGCGATTTGCTCCGGCGGTAGTTGGCGCGCCGCCGCAACCCGGGCCAGTTGATATTGCGCCGCCGCGAGAGAGATCTGCGGATCCAGTCCGCTCCCCGAAGCCGTCAGCAGATCGACCGGGATCGGGCCCTTCATCGCCGGGTTGGCCAGACGCAATTGCGCGGCACGCTCGGCGATGGCTTTATCCAGCGCCGGGTTGGTGGCGGCCAGGTTGCTGCCGGCGGACGCCATCGCATTATAGGCCGAATCGCCGGTGGCAGAAGGGCGGCCCCAGAAATACTCGGGTTTGGTAAAGTTTTGGCCGATTAACGCGGAGCCGACCACCTTATCGCCCTGATACAGCAGCGAACCGTTGGCCGCGCCGGAAAACAGCAGCTGTGAAAGTCCGGTCGTCAGCAACGGGTAGGCGATACCGGTAATCAACGTCAGCAGGATCAACATCACCAACGAAGGGCGTAAATAAGACATTTTCATTTCCTCTCAATGATTAACCGGCGATGTGCAAGGCGACCAGGATCAGGTCGATCAGCTTGATGCCGACAAAAGGCACCAACAGACCGCCCACGCCATAGAGCCACAGGTTGCGTCGCAGCAGTGCCGCTGCGCTCATCGGTTTATAGCTCACCCCTTTCAGCGCCAGCGGGATCAGGAATACGATCACCAGGGCGTTGAAGATCACCGCCGACATAATGGCGGAGGCTGGGGAGTGCAAATGCATCACGTTCAGGGCGTTAAGCTGCGGATAGGTTGCCGCAAACGCCGCCGGGATAATGGCGAAATACTTGGCCACGTCGTTGGCGATGCTGAAGGTGGTCAATGAACCGCGCGTCATCAGCATTTGTTTGCCGATGTGCACCACTTCAATCAACTTGGTCGGGTTAGAGTCCAGATCGACCATGTTGCCCGCCTCTTTGGCGGCCTGAGTGCCCGAGTTCATCGCCACCGCCACATCAGCCTGAGCCAGCGCTGGGGCGTCGTTGGTGCCGTCACCGGTCATCGCTACCAGACGGCCTTCCGCCTGATATTGGCGAATCAACGCCAGCTTGGCTTCCGGCGTCGCTTCTGACAGGAAGTCGTCTACCCCGGCTTCGGCGGCGATCGCGGCGGCGGTCAGTGGGTTATCACCGGTGATCATCACCGTTTTGATGCCCATTTTACGCAGCTCGGCGAAACGCTCTTTAATGCCGCCCTTGACGATATCCTTCAGCGCTACCACGCCCAATACGCGCGGGCCTTCTGCTACCACCAGCGGCGTGCCGCCAGTGCGCGCCACGCTGGCGACCAGTTCGTCCACCGCCTGCGGGAAGTGGCCCTGATTGGACTCCACGTGACGACGAATGGCGTCCACCGCGCCTTTGCGGATCATCCGGTCCTGCACGTTGACGCCGCTCATGCGCGTTTGGGCGGAGAAGGGCACGAAAGTGGCGTTCAGCGCCTGCAGGTCACGTTCGCGCAGGTTGAAGCGTTGCTTCGCCAGCACCACGATGCTACGGCCTTCCGGCGTTTCATCCGCCAGGGATGACAGCTGGGCCGCGTCGGCCAGATCTTGCTCCTTCACGCCCGGCGCAGGCAAGAACTCGGAGGCCTGACGGTTACCCAGCGTAATGGTGCCGGTTTTGTCCAGCAGCAGCACATCAACGTCACCAGCGGCTTCCACCGCACGCCCGCTGGTGGCGATCACGTTGGCCCCCAGCATTCGGCTCATCCCGGCCACGCCAATGGCCGACAGCAACCCGCCGATGGTGGTAGGGATCAGGCAGACCAGCAGCGCCACCAGCACGGTAATGGTGACTACCGAACCGCCGTTGGCGGCGTCCACGCTGTACTGCGAGAACGGAAACAGCGTCGCGGTCGCCAGCACGAACACGATGGTCAGTGCGACTAGCAGAATGGTCAACGCTACTTCGTTCGGGGTTTTACGCCGTTTGGCGCCTTCCACCATGGCGATCATCCTGTCGAGGAAGGTTTCGCCCGGGTTAACGCTGCACTGCACCACCAGCCAGTCGGACAGCACGCGGGTACCGCCGGTCACCGACGAGAAGTCACCGCCGGATTCGCGGATCACCGGGGCAGATTCGCCGGTAATGGCGCTTTCGTCCACGGAGGCGCCACCTTCCAGCACTTCGCCGTCGCAGGGGATGGTATCGCCGGCTTCCACCAGTACGATGTCACCCTTGCGCAGGCTTTCGGCGGACACTTTCTCGGTGGCACCATCACGGCGCGGCGCGGCCAATTTTTTCGCCCAACTGGTTTTCTTGGTGCCCCTCAGGCTTTCCGCCTGGGCTTTGCTGCGCCCTTCGGCCAGCGCTTCGGCAAAGTTGGCGAACAGCACGGTGAACCACAGCCACAGAGCGATACTGCCGGTGAAAGCCGCGCTGCCGTCGGTCTGTCCGGCGAGGATCGCCAGCCAGATGGCCGTAGTCAGGATGCTGCCTATATACACCACGAACATCACCGGGTTACGCCACTGGGTGCGTGGATCCAGCTTTTTCAGCGCATCGATCAGCGCGGTACGGACCAGTGCCGGTTCAAACAGCGCACGTTGTTTGCGAGTCATCTCTTAATCTCTCTCTTTATTTCATTCCCTATGGATTTCGAGTTGCAACTAGGCACCCAACTCGCTCATCCCCAGGCGCTTACTTGAGTAAGTAACTGGGGTGAGCGAGTGCCAGGTAACAACGCTGCGGCTCGAAAGGCGACGGGAATGCGCCTGTTATTTGGCCAGCCAAAGTTGCAAATGTTCGGCCACCGGTCCCAGCGCCAGCGCCGGTACGAAGGTCAATGCGCCCACCAGCAGCACGGTGCCGATCAGCAGACCGATAAACAGCGGCCCGTAGGTTGGCAGAGTACCGTTGCCCGCAGGCTGACGTTTCTTCGCACACAGCGAACCGGCAATGGCCAGCACCGGCAGGATCACCCCAAAGCGGCCGACGAACATGGCGAAGGCCAGCAGCAGGTTATAGAACGGCGTATTGACGCTCAGGCCGGCAAAGGCGCTACCGTTGTTGTTGGCGGCGGAAGACAGCGCATACAGCACTTCGCTGAAGCCGTGCGCGCCCGGGTTAAGGATGCCTGCACGACCGGCGTCGGTGGCGATGGCCAGCGCAGTGCCCAACAGCACCAGCGTCGGCGTGACCAGGATCGCCAGAGCGGTCATTTTCATGTCGTAGACGTCAATCTTTTTGCCCAGGTATTCCGGTGTGCGCCCGATCATCAGCCCGGCAATAAACACCGTCAGCAGGACGAACAACAGCATGCCGTACAGGCCCGAGCCAACACCGCCAAACACCACTTCGCCAATCTGCATCAGCCACATCGGCACCATGCCGCCCAGCGCGGTGAAGGAGTCATGCATCGCATTGACCGCACCGCAGGACGCCGCGGTGGTCACCACCGAGAACAGGCTGGTGGCGAGAATGCCAAAGCGCGACTCCTTGCCTTCCATATTGATGTTGCTGGCACTGCCCAATTCGCCCAGATGAGGGTTACCCGCCAGTTCGGCGAACATCACCACCACCACGGCAACCACGAAGATCAGCGCCATCGCCCAGATCAGCGCGTGGCCCTGGCGGTTTTCACCGGCAACCTGACCGAAAGCAAAACACAACGCGCAGGGGATCAGGAAGATCGCCAGCATTTGCACAAAGTTGGTCAGCACGGTCGGGTTTTCGAACGGGTGAGCCGAGTTGGCGCCGAAGAAACCGCCGCCATTGGTGCCGAGCATCTTGATCGCTTCCTGAGAGGCCACAGGCCCCATCGGCAACGTCTGCTGCGCGCCTTCCAGCGTGTTGATGTGCAGGTAGGGCAGGAAGTTTTGCAGCGTGCCCTGGCTGACGAAGAACAAAGCGATCAACAGCGAAATCGGCAGCAGCACATACAGCGTCACGCGGAACATATCGATCCAGGCGTTGCCGATAGTGGCGCTGGAACGACGGGTGAAGGCGCGGATCAACGCAAAGGCCACGGCGATACCGGTCGCGGCGGACAGGAAGTTCTGTACTGCCAGACCGGCCATTTGGCTGAGATAGCTGAGAGTGCTTTCACCGCTGTAGGCTTGCCAGTTGGTGTTGGTGACAAAGCTGACCGCGGTATTGAACGCCAGATCCCAGGACAGGCCGGGGAAGCCCTGCGGGTTAAGCGGCAGCGAGCCTTGCGCCATCAGCAACGCGAACAGCAGCACCAGACCGAGCAGGTTAAACCACAGGATCGCCAGTGAGTATTGCCACCAGTTCATTTCGGCGGGGGTTGTGCCACAGCAACGCCAAATGCCGGCTTCCAGCCGACGCAGCGCCGGCAGCGGCTCTCCTTCAATCAGGCGTGCCAGGAAACCGCCCAGCGGTCGCGCCAGCAGCAGAAGCACCAGCAGGAAGCTGGCAATCAATAAAAAGGCTGAAGCTGCCATCAGAAATCCTCCGCATTGAACAGGGCATAAACCAGATAGCCCAACAGCAGCAGAACCAACAGCGCACCACCAATAACGCTGATACTCACGGGACACCTCCAGAGGTGTAGTTTTTGATAGAGCGAGTGTAGGGAGGGCGGTAGAAAGAAGATGAAAAAATAGCGTTGGCCGGTGTAAAAAAAGTATAAAAATGGCTGAAATTACAGCAGAAAATGGCTTTTTAGCCTCGATTTTGGGGGGCGTAGCGCGATTGGACTCCTGTTTGGGGGCGTGAAGATGAAGGTTTGCGTAAACAGGGCGTAAATAACCACAATGTAACCAATGGTTAGTTAATTATTAACCTTGATGTAACAAAATTACGGATTAGGCGAATTATTTGCGATTTTTTGTGCGATTCAGTGGTCGGATGAGTAGTAAACTTTCATCAATTGCGCTAAAATTTTGTCCAGTTACCAAATGGTCTTGTTTCTATTGTTTACGCCAGCGCTGTTTCGCAGTAAATCAACGGCCAGGCGTTTTTGAGGAGGTTCGCATGTCTACTTATCACGCTTATTCATTGCATCGGATTCTCCTGCGCCGCAGCGCAGTGATCCTGGCAGGTGTGTTGGCTTTACCGGTAATGCTGTTCCGCAGCGACCGCGCCCGTTTTTACAGCTATTTGCACCGCGTCTGGTCAAAAACCAGCGATAAGCCGGTCTGGCTGCAACAGGCGGAACTGGCGTCCTGCGATTTCTACTGATCGCAGCTTGCCCCAACGAAAACCCTCGCTCTCCAGCGGGGGTTTTTTTATGGCTGCGGTTCGGGCATGGTGTCGATAGCGTTCGTGTCATAGCGCGAATTCTTCTACACTTTTAGTCACATCCAACGCTGCGGGAGCCTATCAATGAGTGACAAAATTCCGGTCGGTATCAGCGCTTGCCTGCTTGGTGAGACGGTGCGTTTTGACGGCGGCCATAAACGGCTGGCCTTTGCGGTGGAACAACTGGCCCCTTTTGTGCGTTTTGAGCCGATTTGCCCGGAAATGGCCATCGGTTTACCGACCCCGCGCCCGGCGCTGCGGTTGATCAAAAAACAACATCACGTGGCACTGCGCCACAGCAATGACGATAGCATTGACGTAACCGAGCGCATGCAGCAGTTTTCCGAGCAGCGAATCGCCGCTTTGCAGCACCTGTGCGGTTACATTGTTTGCGCCAACTCGCCAAGCTGCGGCATGGAGCGGGTCCGTCTGTATGATGAGAACGGTAGCGGCGCGCGTAAAAGTGGCGTCGGATTGTTCACCGCCGAGCTACTGCGGCAAATGCCCTGGCTGCCGGTGGAGGAGGACGGGCGGCTGAACGACGCAACGCTGCGGGAGAACTTTGTCGAACGCGTTTATGCGCTGTATGAGTTAAACATGCTGTGGCGTAAAGGCCTGAGCCGCGGCGGACTAATCGCCTTTCACAGTCGCTATAAGCTGTCGCTGTTGGCGCATTCGCAGCAGGAATACCGGGAGCTTGGGCGTTTTGTGGCGGGCATCGATAAATGGGATTCGCTGGAAGCCTTCACCCTCGAATACCGCAGTCGCCTGATGAAACTGCTGGCGCACAAGGCTACCCGTCGTAACCACACCAACGTATTGATGCATGTGCAGGGCTATTTCCGCAATCATCTGAGCTCCGCGCAGCGCCAGGAACTGGCGCAGTTGATCGATCGTTATCGGCAGGGCGTGCAGCCGTTGTTGGCACCGATAACCCTGCTCAAACATTACATGGCCGAATACCCCGATCGTTATCTGGCCGACCAACGCTATTTCGAGCCCTATCCCGAGGCGCTGCGCCTGCGTTATGGCCACTGATTGACAAGGAGTTTTATGACCACGCATCTGGTCTGGTTGCGTAACGATTTGCGTATCACCGACAACAAAGCCCTGCACGCCGCCTGTAGCGATCCCGAAGCTCGGGTGCTGGCGGTGTTTATCGCCACGCCGCAACAATGGCAGCAGCACCAAATGGCGCCACGTCAGGCGGCGTTTATCCATGCGGGTTTGCTGCAGGTACAGCAGGCCCTTGCCGAGCGCGGCATTCCCCTTAGCTATCACCAATGCGACGACTTCTCAGCTGCAGTGGATTGGCTGGTGGCGTACTGCACACAGGAGCGGGTGGATGCGCTGTTTTACAATCGCCAGTACGAAATCAACGAGCGCCAGCGCGACCAACGGCTGGAACAGCGTTTAGCCGGGCAGGTGATTTGCCAGAGTTTCGACGACAGCCTGCTGCTGCCGCCGGGGAGCGTGCAAACCGGCGGCGGTGAAATGTACAAGGTCTATACGCCTTTTCGTAAAGCCTTTATCCAGCGTCTGACCGAATCCGACATCCGCTCTGTTCCCGCCCCCAAACCGCGAGCCGGTGGCGCACTGCCCACCCCTGCGGTACCCGAGGCGTTCGATTATCCACCGGCAGAGCCGACCGGGGATTTTCCAAGCGGGGAAGAGGCGGCTTTGCAGCGATTACGTTCTTTTTGCCGGGAGCAGGTGCAGGACTATCTTAAGCAGCGCGATCTGCCGGCCATTGACGGTACCAGCGGCCTGTCGCCCTATTTGGCGATTGGCGTGTTGTCACCGCGCCAATGCTTTAACCGCCTGCGTGCTGAATGCCCACAGGTGCTGGAAAATCCCGACGGCGGCGCTTTTGGCTGGCTGAATGAACTGATCTGGCGCGAGTTTTATCGGCATTTGATGGTGGCCTATCCTGCGTTATGCAAGCACCGTCCCTTTATCGATTGGACGGATAAGGTACGCTGGCGGAACGACCGTGAGCTGCTGCAGGCCTGGCAGCAGGGCGCCACCGGCTATCCGATCGTTGATGCCGCTATGCGCCAATTGAATAAAACCGGCTGGATGCATAACCGGTTACGCATGATCAGCGCCAGTTTTCTGGTGAAAGACTTACTGATCGACTGGCGCGAAGGTGAGCGCTATTTCATGTCGCAACTGCTGGATGGCGATCTGGCGGCCAACAACGGCGGTTGGCAGTGGGCGGCCTCCACCGGTACCGACGCCGCGCCGTATTTCCGCATCTTTAACCCGACCACTCAGGGCGAACGTTTTGATCCGCAAGGCACTTTTATCCGTAAATGGTTGCCCGAGCTGGCGGATGTACCGGACAATGCTATCCATCAACCCCATCGCTGGGCAGAACAACAGCAGCGCGTGCTGGATTATCCGCTGCCGATTGTCGACCACAAGCAGGCGCGGCTGGAAACGCTGGCGGCCTTTGAGGCGGCGAAGCGCGGGGAATATTAAGGCAACAGCAAGGAGCGAAATAATGATGAAAAAGGTGCTGGCCCTGTGCCTGAGCGGCTATTCAGCCCTGGCGCTGGCCGGTTTTGACGTGGTGGCGCTGGGCGTGGATGGCGGCGTTAGCGACGGCAATCTGACCTCTTATCTGATCCGCAGCGACAACCAACCGCAGTATCTGGCGCTGGATGCCGGCTCGTTGTTACCGGGTATTGCCAAAGGGCTGGAGAAGGGGAGTTTCCCGCAGGTGACCCCTGAACTGGCGGCGCCTTATACTCCGCAGGGTTATGTATTCCGCCAACTGATCGGCGCTTACTTTATCAGCCATGGTCATCTGGACCATGTGGCGGGGTTGATAATCGGTTCGCCGGAGGACAGCAAGAAGAATATCTATGCCCAGGCCGATACCATTCTGACCCTGCGCAATCATTACTTTAACTGGAAGGCCTGGCCCAACTTCACCGATTCCGGCAACGGATCGCGGTTGGGGACTTACCGGCTGCAAACCGTGCGCCCGCAGCAGCGTGTGACCCTGGGCGTGACCGGTTTGAGCGGCGTAATGTATCCGCTCAGCCACGATCGGTATCCTTCTTCGATGCTGCTGGTCTCCGATCGCAGCGGCTCTTTCGCCTATTTCGGCGATACCGGCCCGGATGCGCTTGAGCAGTCGCGCAATCTGGACGGCGCCTGGCGCGCGTTGGGGCCGCTCATCGAGCAGAAAAAGCTGAAAGGCATGATCATCGAAAGCTCCTATCCCAACGAGGTTGAAGATAAAAATCTCTACGGGCACCTGACGCCGGCATGGTTGTTGAAAGAGTTGAAAAATTTGACCCAGTACAGTGGGGGAGAAGGATCGCTGAAGGATTTCCCGGTGGTCATCAGCCATATCAAACCCAGCCTGAAGCAAGGGCAAGATGTGCGGGCGACCATCAAACAGCAGTTGGAACAGGGCAACGATCTGGGCGTGAAATTTATCCTGATGGAACAGGGCGACCGCCAGACATTTTGAATTGAAGAGAGAATTTTTATGCGTAACCTCGATCTTGAAAAGTTGATCAACACCGAACTGAATACCGGCGCGTTTCAGGATTACGGCCCTAATGGGTTGCAGGTGGAAGGGCGGCCCCATGTGCAGCGTATCGTTACCGGCGTTACCGCCTGTCAGGCGCTGCTGGATGCGGCGGTGGAACACCAGGCCGACGCCGTTGTGGTACATCACGGCTACTTCTGGAAAAACGAGGCGCCCTCGGTACGTGGCATGAAGCGCACTCGGCTGAAAACGCTGTTGAGCAATGATATCAACCTGTACGCTTATCACCTGCCGCTGGACGCGCATCCGGTGTTGGGCAACAACGCGCAGCTGGCGCATCAACTGGGCATTCGGGTGATTGGCGAAGTGGAACCGCTGGTGCCGCACGGGGAATTTGAGCAACCGCTGACCGGCGTTGAACTGCAGCAACGTATTGAGAGCCGCCTCGGGCGGGCCGTACTGCACTGTGGTGATAACGCCCCGGCGCATATCCGCCGTGTGGCCTGGTGCACCGGTGGCGGTCAGGGCTTTATCGACAGCGCCGCGCGATTTGGCGTCGATGCTTTCATTACTGGAGAGGTTTCTGAGCAAACCATTCACAGCGCGCGTGAAATGGGCATTCACTTTTTTGCCGCCGGGCATCATGCCACTGAACGTGGTGGCGTCAAGGCGCTGGGTGAATGGCTGGCTGAGCAGCATGGTTTTGATGTGACCTTTATCGATATCCCGAATCCCGCCTGATTTCCCTCTGAGGATCCAGCCCGGTTTATACCGAGGCTGAATCCTTTTAATAGCCTAATCCCTTATTTTCTCGAAGGTTGTTCTATTGACAGCCGGAGCGCTGTCGCGCATAACTGATGTGTTTTCATCGCGATAATAATAAGGAGAAAAGGGTGCAACGAGCACGATGTTACTTGTTAGGTGAACGCGCGGTAGTGCTTGAACTGTCGCCGCCGGTGACGCTGCCAAGCCAGCAGCGGATTTGGGCGCTGGCCGAAAAGCTGAATCATCATCCCGACGTGCGCGAAGTGGTGCCCGGCATGAACAACCTTACGCTGCTGCTGAAGACGCCGCAGGCCGATGCCGAAATGATGTTAGCGCTGTTGCAACAGGGATGGGACAGCGAGGAGATCCTGGTGCCGGAATCACGTCAGGTGGATATTCCGGTGATCTACGGCGGCCAGGACGGGCCCGATCTGGATGAGGTCGCGCGCCACACCGGCATGACTCCGCAGCAGGTGGTGGAGTGCCACTCCTCTGCGGATTACGTAGTCTATTTCCTTGGTTTTCAACCTGGTTTCTCCTACATGGGCGGCATGCCGGACAAGTTGGCAACCCCGCGCCGTGCCGAACCGCGCCTGTCGGTGGCGGCTGGCTCCGTGGGTATCGGTGGCAGTCAGACCGGTATTTATCCGCTGGTGACGCCCGGCGGCTGGCAGTTGATTGGCCGTACACCTCTGGCGTTGTTTAATCCCTATGAAATGCCGCCCACCCTGCTGCGCCCTGGCGACAGCGTGCGGTTTGTGCCACAGAAGGAGGGCGTATGCTGAAGATCCTGCGTGCGGGCATTTACACCACGGTGCAGGATTTGGGCCGTAACGGTTTCCGTCGTCTGGGCGTCAGCCAGGGCGGCGCGCTCGACGAACCCGCGTTGAGGATCGCCAACCTGCTGGTGGGTAACGATACGAATGCCGCCGGGTTGGAAATCACCCTCGGGCAATTTAGCGCCGAATTTACCCGGCCAGGCTGGATCGCGCTGACCGGCGCCGGTTGTGATGCGCAACTGGACGGCAAGCCGCTGTGGACCGGCTGGCGTTATCAGGTCAATGCGGGCCAACAGCTGATGTTGAAAATGCCAAAACGTGGCATGCGCAGCTATCTGGCGATAGACGGTGGTATCGCGGTGCCGGAAATACTCGGCTCACGCAGCACCGACAACAAAGCCGCTTTTGGCGGGCTGGAAGGACGTAACCTGCGAGATGGCGACTGCCTGCCGTTGGGAGCGGGGCGCGAATTGCAAAAGCAAAGCACCGGCGTGAAACAACTGTTGTTCAACAACCGTATCCGGGCCTTGCCGGGGCCGGAATATGACGAATTCAGCGAAGAGGCGAAAGAGTCTTTCTGGCGTACTGCCTGGCAACTGAGCCCGCAGAGCAACCGCATGGGCTACCGCTTGCACGGCAGCAGCGCGCTGAACCGTACCACCGAACGCGAAATGTTGTCGCATGGCCTGTTGCCGGGCGTGGTGCAGGTGCCGCATAACGGTCAGCCTATCGTGTTGATGGCCGATGCTCAAACTACCGGTGGTTACCCGCGCATTGCCTGCGTGATCGAAGCCGATCTCTATCATCTGGCGCAAATCCGTCTGGGCGAAGCTATCCACTTTGTACCCTGTACCCTGGCCCAGGCGCAGCGCGCCAAGGCCGAACAGGAGCACTTTATCCAACAGATTGCCTGGGGTTAGATGAACGTTGATTTGAATGCCGATCTGGGTGAGGGCTGCGCTAACGATCAGGCGCTGCTGCAATTGGTCAGTTCGGCCAATATCGCCTGCGGTTTTCACGCCGGAGATGCGCAAACCATGCGCCAGTCGGTGCGTTGGGCGCTGCAGTACGGCGTGGCGATTGGCGCGCATCCGAGTTTTCCCGATCGCGAGAACTTTGGTCGTACCCGCATGCAGTTGCCGCCGGAAACGGTGTATGCGCAGGTGGTGTATCAGCTCGGTGCGCTGGCGGCGATTGCCCGTGCAGAAGGCGGGGTAATGGTGCACGTGAAGCCGCACGGCATGTTGTACAACCAGGCGGCCGTGGAGCCGGCGCTGGCGGAAGCCATTGCCCGCGCGGTTAAAGCAGTCGATCCGGCTTTGCGCCTGGTGGGGCTGGCGGGCAGCGAACTGATCCGCGCCGGTGAAAAGCAAGGTTTGGCGACGCGACAAGAGGTCTTTGCCGATCGCGGTTATCAGGCCGATGGCACGCTGGTACCACGGGGCCAGCCAGGGGCTTTGATTACCAGCGACGAACTGGCGCTGGCGCAAACGCTGGAAATGGTACGCCACCATCGGGTTCGCACTCTGGAGGGCACCTGGGCCGCTGTTCGGGCCGAAACCGTCTGCCTGCATGGCGACGGTGAACATGCGCTGGAATACGCGCGCACGCTGCGCCAACGTTTTGCCGTGGAAGGCATTAACGTCAGCGCAGAATAAAAATAATTAAACATACACAACACACAACACAATAATACCCAATGGATTTCGAGTCACAGCCAGGCAGCAAGGGGGTAAATCTCCAGGAGCTTACTTAAGTAAGTGACTGGCGTTTGCCCATGCAGCTAACAACGCTGTGGCTTGAAAGACGAGGGGAAAAGGAAGGCGCTATGGAACAGGTTGTTAACTTATGGCCACTGATTGGCATTGCCGCCATCGTGGTCGGGTTTGTTTTACGCTTTAACCCCGTGCTGGTGGTGATTGTCGCCGGCATTATCACCGGGCTGGCGGCATTGATGCCGCTGGATGTGATCCTGGAAAAACTCGGTGAGGGCTTCTTGAATACCCGTAACCTGCCGCTGATCCTGCTGCTGCCGTTGGCGGTGATCGGTTTGCTGGAACGCCACGGTTTGAAAGAGCGTGCACAGGCATGGATCGCCAAGATTAAAAGCGCCACCGCTGGACGTTTGTTGATCGTCTATCTGTTCGTGCGTGAAATTACTGCCGCCATGGGGCTGACCAGCCTGGGCGGGCACCCGCAAATGGTGCGTCCGCTGTTAGCACCCATGGCGGAAGGGGCTGCGGAAAACCGTTACGGTGAGCTGCCGGAGCGTACGCGTCACCGCCTGCGTGCCATGTCTGCCGCGACGGATAACGTCGGGTTGTTCTTTGGCGAAGACATTTTTGTGGCCTTCGGCGCGATCATCTTCATGCACAACTTTATGCTGGAATCCGGCGGTATCCAGACCGAGCCGCTGCATATCGCCTTGTGGGGCATTCCCACCGCTATCTTCGCCTTCCTGATCCATGCGTTTCGACTTTACCGGATGGATAAGCAGCTCAGCGCTGAATTGTCGCAGCTTAATCAGGCGGCACTGCAGGCCAAAGGAGATGCCCAATGACTTTCCAACAACAATATCTCTATTGGCTGGCCGGCGTGGTGCTGCTGATTGTCGCCGTGATGTCGTTCCGCGATCGCGCCAACCCGCGGCGTATTACCACCGGTTTGTTCTGGGCGTTGTACGGTGTGGTGTTCCTGGTTGGCGACTGGACCTATAGCCTGTTGGGCGACGTGCTGGGGGAGGGCAGCAACGAAAAACGCATGCTGCATATTATCGTCGGCGTGGTGGTCGTGGTGATGGCGTTGATCGCCGGCTTTGGCGGTGTGCGTCTGGGTAGCTATCATCAACGTACCCCACAGCAGCGCGAAGAGAGCGCGAAACGTCTGGGTAACCGGCTGTTTATTCCGGCACTGGCCATCCCGGTGGTGACGGTGGTTGGCGTGCTGCTGTTCAACAATATTCCGGCATTGCAAACGGCGGTATTCGGCAGCGGTAACCACGCAACCTTGATTACTTTGTTCTCGATGACCGTCGGTTGTTTGCTGGGGTTGGTCATTGCGGTGAAAATGACCCATGAGAAAGCGCTGCAGCCGATTCAGGAAGCGCGCCGCCTGCTGGACTCCATCGGTTGGGCGTTTATTTTGCCGCAAATCCTCGCCACGCTGGGCCTGCTGTTTACCACCGCAGGCGTCGGTACCGCCATCTCTCATCTGACTCAAGAGTATCTGGCGGTGGATAACCGCTTCATCGCGGTGGCGGTTTATGCCATCGGTATGGCGCTGTTGACCATGGTGATGGGTAACGCCTTTGCCGCTTTTCCTATCGTCACCGCCGGTATCGGTATTCCGATCCTGGTGCTGCAACACGGTGGTAACCCGGCGGTGATGGCGGCCATCGGCATGTTTTCCGGCTATTGCGGCACGCTGATGACGCCAATGGCTGCTAACTTTAATATTGTACCGGCGGCGTTGCTGGAATTGCCGGACAAGAATGCGGTGATCAAGGCGCAGGTGCCGACCGGGGTGCTGCTGCTGCTGGTGAACGTGTTCCTGCTTTATTTCCTGATGTTCCTTTAAGGAGAACGCATGCAAAAGGTATTGATCACGGGCTTTGAGCCCTTTGGCGGCGAGCGCGTTAATCCTTCGTGGGAAGTGGTAAAGCAACTCAATGATATGGAGCTTTCCGGCGCGCGCATTATTGCACGCCAGCTGCCCTGCGTATTTGGCGCGGCGCTGGAAGCGCTCAATGAGGCGATTGATGACGTGCAGCCAGTGATGGTGTTAGCTATCGGCCAGGCCGGTGGACGGACTGACATTACGCTGGAACGCGTGGCAATCAATATCGACGATGCGCGTATTCCGGATAATCAGGGGCAGCAGCCGATAGACGAGCCTATCGTTGAAAAGGGGCCTGCGGCCTATTTCAGCACTTTGCCCGTCAAGGCTATGGTCGAGGCGATGCGTGAAGCGGGTATCCCTGCTTCGGTATCGCAAACGGCCGGCACCTACGTTTGCAACCATGTGATGTATGGCTTGTTGCACCGTTTGAGCAAACAACAGGCGATCAAGGGTGGATTTATTCATATCCCTTATCTACCGGAGCAGGCTGCCGCCCATCCTGGTGCCCCCAGCATGGCGGCAACCACGGTCCTGTTTGCGCTGGAATTGGCCGTTTCCATTGCGCTGCAGGTTGAACACGATTTGAAAGTCGTCGGCGGCGCGACGCATTAATCGCCGTTTTTACCCCCGGCGCGGTTTGTCGCGTCGGGGGCTACTCAGGAGTGATTCTATGCCGGAAGGACCGGAGATTCGCCGGGCGGCAGATGCATTGGCGGCGGCGGTGATCGACCAGCCGCTGACCGACGTCGGTTTTGCCTTTCCCCAGCTTAAACACTATCGCGACCGGTTAATCGGTGAGCGGATCATTGCTATCGAACCGCGCGGCAAGGCGTTACTGACCCACTTTTCCAATGGGCTGACGCTTTATAGCCATAACCAATTGTATGGCGTGTGGAAAGTGGTGAACGCGGGGGAAACGCCGGAAACCAAACGGGATCTGCGCGTACGGCTGGAAACGGCGGAGCGGGCAATTCTGTTGTACAGCGCGTCAGATATTACCCTGGGGCCGCGCGAAGAAATTGAACAGCATCCGTTTTTGCAACGGATCGGCCCCGACGTGCTGGATATGACGCTGACGGAAACCGCGGTAGAACAGCGACTGTTGTCGCCGAAGTTTCGTCGCAGGCAACTGGGTGGCATGTTGCTCGATCAGGCGTTTCTCGCCGGGCTGGGCAATTACCTGCGCGCCGAAATTCTCTGGCAGGCCGAACTGGCACCGCAGCATAAGCCGCAGGATCTGTCACCGGAGGCTTTGCAACGGCTGGCAAAGGCCCTGCTGGCGGTACCGAGGCTGTCTTACCAGACTCGTGGGCAGGTGGATGAGAACCGTCATCACGGCGCGTTATTCAGTTTCAAGGTGTTTCACCGCAGCGGTGAACCCTGTGAACGTTGCGGCGCGATGATCGAACGCACGACGCTGTCTTCAAGGCCCTTTTATTGGTGTCCAGGCTGTCAGAAATAGCAAAAAAAAGCCGCCCATCGGGCGGCTTGTGCTGCTTTATGTAGGGTAAAGCGGCGTTATTTGTTTTTCACCTGGGATTTGAAATCGCGTTCGGCATAGCCGGTGTACAGCTGGCGCGGACGGGCAATCTTGATGCCTTCGTCATGCATTTCGTTCCAGTGTGCAATCCAGCCGATGGTACGGGCGATGGCGAAGATTACGGTAAACATGGATGAAGGAATACCCATTGCCTTCAGAATGATGCCTGAGTAGAAGTCGACGTTCGGGTACAGCTTCTTCTCGATGAAGTACGGGTCGTTCAGCGCGATGTGTTCCAGCTCCATCGCCACTTCCAGCAGGTTGTCGTCCTTCTTGTTCAGTTCTTTCAGCACTTCGTGACAGGTTTCGCGCATCACGGTGGCGCGTGGGTCGTAGTTCTTGTACACGCGGTGGCCAAAGCCCATCAGGCGGAAGGAGTCGTTCTTGTCCTTGGCGCGCTTGATAAACTCAGGGATGTGCTCAACGGTTTTGATCTCTTCCAGCATTTTCAGCGCGGCTTCGTTGGCGCCGCCGTGTGCCGGCCCCCACAGGGAGGCGATACCGGCTGCGATACAGGCAAACGGGTTAGCGCCTGAAGAACCTGCGGTACGTACGGTAGAGGTGGAAGCGTTCTGCTCGTGGTCTGCGTGCAGGATCAGGATGCGATCCATTGCGCGTTCCAGCACAGGGTTCACCACGTATTCTTCACACGGGGTTGCGAACATCATGTGCAGGAAGTTACCGGCGTAGGACAGGTCGTTACGTGGGTAAACGAACGGCTGGCCCAGGGAATATTTGTAACACATGGCCGCCACGGTAGGCATTTTGGACAGCAGGCGGAACGCGGTGATCTCGCGGTGACGCTCGTTGTTGACGTCCAGCGCATCGTGGTAGAACGCCGCCAGGGCACCGGTCACGCCGCACAGTACTGCCATTGGGTGCGAGTCGCGGCGGAAACCACGGAACAGATGGGTAATCTGGTCGTGGATCATGGTGTGGCGGGTTACGGTTGTTTTAAAGGTTTCGAACTCTTCTGCGGTTGGGGTCTCGCCGTACAGCAGGATGTAGCACACTTCCAGGTAAGAAGACTCTTTCGCCAGCTGTTCAATCGGGAAACCGCGGTGCAGCAGCACGCCTTTGTCACCGTCGATAAAGGTGATTTTTGATTCGCAGGAAGCGGTAGAGGTAAAGCCGGGATCAAACGTGAAATAACCTTTGGAGCCCAGGGCGCGGACATCGAGGACATCGGGGCCCAGTGTCGGGGATAATACGCCCAGTTCGATTGGAGCTTCACCATCATTAATGGTTAGCGTCGCTTTCTTATCAGTCATTTACTGTCTCCTTAGCGCCTTATTTTAAAAACCTCTAACAACTGAAATACCTTAATTCTCCTCAGGTTGCCCGCAAAAAATGGTGCGGACGCTAACTCTGTGAGCGACTGCGCAAATGCGCGGGTAGGGTACAGAGTGCTAACCAGGCGAACGAGGCGGGTGACCAGTTGTTAACGATTCATCGGAATTCGTTATATTCTGTTAATCTTACCTACGACGTGTTCGGGGGTTGTTGAACCTATCCCAATAAACTGTTTTATATGCCTTATTTTGTTTAATCTGCGGCGAACTGCTGCAAACATGTCCGGCAAAAACCGCCATTGGGATAGGTTCTGCCAAATACACTGTTGCATATCTTGAACACAGGGGGAAGTGTATCTGCTGACCTATAGCGCATCATAGGACCGTTTGTGCCCCTATATGTAATGGAATTGTTGATCTCTTGTCAAATCAGATAATTAATTTTGTGCCAATTGTGAAATTCGTGATCTAAATCACTGTTCGGGGGAAATGTTACCAAAGGGATTGTATGGGAATTGTAATCAGAATGTGATCCTCCTATACTGCCGCCAGGTCTCCGGGATACCCTGAAGTAGGAGCACCCAGCGTTATAACTACGCGCCGTTTAAGCACAGAGGATGTTGTTGTTTGAGCGCGTGACGTGTGAGGGTTTTGGCTCTTAACGCTGTCTGATCCCCGCCCAGGCCGGAGGAAGGAAAATAATAAGAGCTGTGTGGGCAAAAACGTGAAAAAACAAAGACCTGGCAACCTGGATCTGCAAACGATCCGGTTTCCCGTAACTGCGATAGCGTCCATCTTACACCGAGTCTCTGGCGTAATTACCTTCGTTGCCGTGGGTATCCTCCTCTGGCTGCTGGGCCTGTCTCTCTCTTCCCAAGAGGGGTTCATGCAGGCTGCCGCCATCATGAATAGCTTCGTTGTCAAATTCATATTCTGGGGCATCCTCACGGCGCTGGCCTATCACATTTGCGGTGGTATTCGCCACTTGTTAATGGATTTTGGCTATATCGAAGAGAGTTTAGCTGCCGGTACCCGTTCTGCCCAGGTGGCGATCGGTCTGACCGTCGTGCTGTCAGTTCTGGCTGGAGTCCTCGTATGGTAAACAATGTTTCTGCATTAGGACGCAACGGCGTACACGACTGGTTGTTACTGCGTGCTTCCGCTATCGTCATCACCCTGTATGTTCTGTATATCCTGGGCTTCTTCGTTACGGCTCCGGATCTCACCTACGAAATCTGGCGCGGCTTTTTCGCCACCTCTATTACGAAAGTGTTCACCCTGCTGACGCTGCTGTCGATTCTGGTTCACGCCTGGGTCGGTTTGTGGCAGGTCTTGACGGATTACGTCAAGCCTTTGGCGGTACGTCTGGTGTTGCAACTGGCGATTGTTGTCGTGTTGCTGGTCTATTTACTGTACGGAACAATCGTAGTGTGGGGTGCGTAAGATGAAACTGCCGATCAGAGAGTTTGATGCTGTTGTTATCGGTGCAGGCGGCGCAGGTATGCGCGCGGCACTGCAAATTTCTCAAGCAGGCTCCAGCTGTGCCCTGCTGTCCAAAGTATTCCCGACCCGTTCCCACACCGTGTCTGCACAGGGTGGCATCACCGTAGCCCTGGGTAACAACCACGATGATAACTGGGAATGGCATATGTATGACACGGTGAAGGGTTCCGATTATATCGGTGACCAGGACGCCATTGAATATATGTGTAAAACCGGCCCGGAAGCGGTTCTGGAGCTGGAGCATATGGGCCTGCCGTTCTCCCGTACTGACGAAGGCCGCATTTATCAGCGTCCGTTCGGCGGCCAGTCACTGAACTTCGGTGGCGCACAGGCGGCACGCACCGCGGCGGCAGCTGACCGTACCGGTCACGCGTTGCTGCACACCCTGTACCAACAGAATCTGAAAAACCACACCACTATCTTCTCCGAGTGGTATGCGCTGGATCTGGTGAAAAACCAGGATGGCGCAGTGGTCGGCACCACGGCTATCTGCATCGAAACCGGTGAAGTGGTTTACTTCAAAGCTAAAGCCACCGTGCTGGCGACCGGCGGTGCAGGCCGCATTTACCAGTCCACCACCAACGCCCACATCAACACCGGCGACGGTGTCGGCATGGCACTGCGCGCCGGCGTGCCGGTGCAGGACATGGAAATGTGGCAGTTCCACCCGACCGGCATCGCCGGCGCCGGGGTATTGGTGACCGAAGGTTGCCGTGGCGAAGGTGGTTATCTGCTGAACAAACACGGCGAGCGTTTCATGGAGCGTTATGCGCCGAACGCCAAAGACCTGGCGGGCCGTGATGTCGTAGCCCGTTCTATCATGATTGAAATCCGCGAAGGCCGCGGCTGTGACGGTCCATGGGGCCCACACGTCAAGCTGAAGCTGGATCACCTGGGCAAAGAAGTACTGGAATCCCGTCTGCCGGGCATTCTGGAACTGTCGCGCACCTTCGCGCACGTCGACCCGGTGAAAGAGCCGATTCCGGTCATCCCAACCTGCCACTACATGATGGGCGGTATTCCGACCAAAGTGACCGGCCAGGCGTTGACCGTGAACGAAAAAGGCGAAGACGTGGTGATCCCGGGCCTGTTCGCCGTGGGCGAAATTGCCTGCGTTTCAGTGCACGGTGCCAACCGTCTGGGCGGCAACTCGTTGCTGGACCTGGTGGTGTTCGGTCGTGCCGCCGGCATGCATCTGCATGAGTCTCTGGCGGAGCAGGGCGAAAGCCGTGATGCCAGCGATTCTGATGTAGAAGCATCGCTGGATCGTCTGAACCGCTGGAACAACACCCGTTCAGGTGAAGATCCGGTCGAAATCCGTAAGGCACTTCAAGCCTGCATGCAGCACAACTTCTCGGTATTCCGCGAAGGCGATGCGATGGCGAAAGGCCTGGAAGAGCTGAAAGTGATCCGTGAACGTCTGAAGAACGCACGTCTGGACGATACCTCCAGCGAGTTCAACACCCAGCGCATCGAATGTCTGGAGTTGGATAACCTGATGGAGACCGCGTTTTCCACCGCCGTGTCGGCCAACTTCCGTACCGAAAGCCGTGGCGCACACAGCCGCTTCGACTTCCCGGAACGTGATGACGCCAACTGGCTGTGTCACTCGCTGTATCAGCCGCAATCGGAAAGCATGACGCGTCGTGAAGTGAACATGCAACCGAAGCTGCGCCCGGCATTCCCGCCGAAAGTGCGTTCTTACTAATTGCGGAGATCGATTGATGAAACTCGAATTTTCAATTTATCGCTACAATCCGGATGTTGATGACGCTCCGCACATGCAGGATTACAGCCTGGAAGCGGAAGAAGGTCGCGACATGATGTTGCTGGATGCCTTGATCCTGCTGAAAGAAAAAGATCCTAGCCTGTCGTTCCGTCGTTCCTGCCGTGAAGGCGTGTGTGGTTCCGACGGGATCAACATGAACGGTAAAAACGGCCTGGCTTGCATCACCCCGATCTCGTCGCTGCGCAAAGGCAACAACAAGATTGTGATCCGCCCGCTGCCTGGCTTGCCGGTAGTGCGCGATCTGGTGGTGGATATGGGGCAGTTCTACACCCAGTATGAAAAGATCAAACCTTACCTGCAGAACGACGGCAAGAACCCGCCGGCGCGTGAGCACCTGCAATCGCCGGAGCAACGTGCCAAGCTGGACGGACTTTATGAGTGCATTTTATGCGCTTGTTGTTCGACCTCTTGCCCATCATTCTGGTGGAACCCGGACAAATTCATTGGCCCGGCTGGCCTGCTGGCGGCATACCGCTTCCTGATTGACAGCCGTGACACGGAAACGGAAGAACGTTTAGACGATCTAGACGACGCTTTCAGTGTTTTCCGCTGCCATAGCATTATGAATTGTGTCAGTGTATGTCCTAAAGGCTTGAACCCGACGCGTGCTATCGGTCATATCAAGTCTATGCTGCTGCAACGCGGCGCATAAGTGGAATGAGATGCTGCGCCGGGCAGCTTCCGGCGCACATCACAAAGGAGGGAGCCTCTAAAAACTGACCCGTGGCTGCGGCACTATGCAGCCAGGTTCGCCCGCCGGTTTTTAGAGGTTCCTTGTAAGGGACCGCAAGGTCCATAGCAGAACGTACCGTAAAAGTACGTCGAGTGAACCGTTTCTACGGCAAACCGTATCCATCACGGTAATTATGTTAACCACGGCGAAAACTAAAGCTTCAAAGCTTAAGGGATCATGATGCAGAACGGCGCAATGAAGGCCTGGCTGGATTCCTCCTATCTGGCGGGCGCGAACCAGTCTTACATAGAACAGCTCTATGAAGACTTCTTAACCGATCCGGGCTCCGTTGAAGATAGCTGGCGTTCCATTTTTCAACAGCTACCAACCGCGGGTGTAAAACCCGATCAGCTTCACTCTCAAACGCGTGACTACTTCCGCCGCCTGGCGAAAGACTCCGCGCGTTACAACACCACCATCAACGACCCAGACACCGATGCCAAACAGGTCAAGGTACTGCAGCTGATTAACGCCTTCCGTTTCCGCGGACATCAGCATGCCAACCTCGATCCGCTCGGTCTGTGGCAGCGTGAGCAAGTTCCTGACCTTGAACCCGCCTATCACAACCTGACCGAAGCCGACTTCCAGGAAACCTTCAACGTGGGTTCTTTCGCTATCGGCAAAGAAACCATGAAGCTGGGCGACCTGTATGCCGCGCTGAAGCAGACTTACTGCGGCTCGATCGGTGCGGAATACATGCACATTACCAACACTGAAGAGAAACGCTGGATCCAGCAGCGTATTGAATCGGTGGTGGGGCACGCCAGCTTTACCGATGATGAGAAACGCCGCTTCCTGAACGAACTGACCGCAGCGGAAGGTCTGGAGCGTTACCTCGGTGCCAAATTCCCAGGGGCGAAACGCTTCTCGCTGGAAGGTGGCGATGCGCTGGTACCGATGCTCAAAGAGATGGTGCGTCACGCCGGTAAGAACGGTACGCGCGAAGTGGTATTGGGCATGGCCCACCGCGGCCGTCTGAACGTGTTGATCAACGTACTGGGCAAAAAACCTGCCGATCTGTTCGACGAGTTTGCCGGCAAGCATAAAGAACACCTCGGCACCGGTGACGTTAAATATCACCAGGGCTTCTCCTCCGACGTAGAAACCGAAGGCGGCATGGTTCACCTGGCGCTGGCGTTTAACCCGTCGCACCTGGAGATCGTCAGCCCGGTGGTCATGGGCTCAGTTCGTGCCCGTCGTGACCGTCTGGACGAAGCGCGCAGCAATATGGTACTGCCAATCACCATCCACGGTGACGCCGCCATTACCGGCCAGGGCGTGGTTCAGGAAACCCTGAACATGTCGCAGGCTCGCGGCTACGAAGTGGGCGGCACGGTGCGTATCGTGATCAACAACCAGGTTGGTTTCACTACCTCCAACCCGTTGGATGCGCGTTCTACCGAATATTGTACTGACATCGCCAAGATGGTGCAGTCGCCGATCTTCCACGTAAATGCTGACGATCCGGAAGCGGTGGCCTTTGTGACCCGCCTGGCGTTGGATTTCCGTAACACCTTCAAACGTGACGTGATGATCGATCTCGTCTGCTACCGTCGCCATGGGCATAACGAGGCCGATGAGCCAAGTGCAACCCAGCCGGTGATGTACCAGAAGATCAAAAAACACCCAACGCCGCGCAAGCTTTATGCTGACGTGCTGACCGAACAAAAAGTCGCCAGCCTGGAAGATGCCACGGAAATGGTCAACCTGTATCGTGATGCACTCGACCGCGGCGATTGCGTGGTTGAAGAGTGGCGTCCGATGAACCTGCATAGCTTTACCTGGTCGCCGTACCTTAACCACGAATGGGATGAAGAGTACCCAAGCAAGGTTGAGATGAAGCGCCTGCAGGAACTGGCCCGTCGCATCAGCACCGTGCCGGAAGCGATCGAAATGCAGTCACGCGTAGCGAAAATCTACGCAGACCGCGCCGAGATGGCGGCAGGCAACAAAGCGTTCGACTGGGGCGCGGCGGAAACGCTGGCCTATGCCACCATGGTCGATGAAGGCATCCCGATTCGCCTTTCCGGCGAAGACGCCGGTCGCGGTACCTTCTTCCACCGCCATGCTGTGGTGCACAACCAGAAAAACGGTTCGGTCTACGTTCCGCTGGCCAATGTTCACAGCGGGCAGGGCGAGTTCAAAGTGTGGGACTCCGTACTGTCGGAAGAAGCCGTACTGGCGTTCGAATATGGTTACGCCACCGCAGAACCGCGCACCCTGACCATTTGGGAAGCGCAGTTCGGTGACTTCGCCAACGGCGCTCAGGTGGTGATCGACCAGTTCATCAGCTCCGGCGAGCAGAAATGGGGCCGTATGTGTGGCCTGGTGATGCTGCTGCCGCACGGTTACGAAGGCCAGGGTCCAGAGCACTCCTCTGCGCGTCTGGAACGTTACCTACAGCTGTGTGCTGAGCAGAACATGCAGGTGTGCATCCCGTCCACTCCGGCACAGGTCTACCATATGCTGCGTCGTCAGGCGCTGCGCGGTATGCGCCGTCCGTTGGTGGTGATGTCGCCGAAATCTCTGCTGCGTCACCCGCTGGCAACCTCGTCTCTGGAAGAGCTGGCTAACGGCACCTTCCTGCCGGCTATCGGCGAGATCGACGAGTTGGATCCGAAAGCGGTCAAACGCGTGGTCATGTGCTCCGGTAAGGTCTATTACGATCTGCTGGAACAACGCCGCAAGAACGACCAGAAAGACGTGGCTATCATCCGTATCGAGCAGTTGTACCCGTTCCCGCATCAGGCCGTTCAGGCGGTGCTGGAGAAGTATGCTCACGTGCATGATTTCGTCTGGTGTCAGGAAGAGCCGCTGAACCAGGGCGCCTGGTACTGCAGCCAACACAACTTCCGTGAAGTGGTGCCGTTCGGGGCTTCTTTACGTTACGCAGGACGTCCAGCCTCTGCCTCTCCGGCAGTCGGTTACATGTCCGTACACCAGAAGCAGCAACAGGCTCTGGTTAATGACGCGCTGAATATTGTTAAAGATTAAGGGAAAGCTAAATGAGTAGCGTAGATATTCTGGTACCTGACCTTCCTGAATCGGTTGCGGATGCGACCGTAGCCACCTGGCACAAGAAACCAGGTGACAGCGTCCAGCGTGACGAAGTTCTGGTTGAAATCGAAACTGACAAAGTGGTTCTGGAAGTTCCGGCAAGTGAAGCCGGGATCCTCGATGCGATCGTGGAAGAAGAGGGCGCAACCGTGCTTTCTCGCCAACTGCTAGGCCGCATCCGCCCGGGCGACAGCTCCGGCAAGCCGACCGCCGAGAAGAGCCAGGAGAAAGAAGCCACGCCTGCACAGCGCGCGACTGCCAGCCTGGAAGAAGAGAGCAACGACGCGCTCAGCCCGGCGATCCGCCGTCTGATTGCCGAACACGATCTCGATGCTGCCGCCATCAAGGGCAGCGGCGTGGGTGGCCGTATCACCCGTGAAGACGTGGAAGCGCACCTGGCTAACGGCAAAAAAGCCGACAAACCTGCCGCCGTCGAAGCCGCACCGCAGCCTGCTCTGAGCAGCCGCAGCGAAAAACGCGTGCCGATGACCCGCCTGCGCAAACGCGTGGCCGAGCGCCTGTTGGAAGCGAAGAACAGCACTGCGATGCTGACCACCTTCAACGAAATCAACATGCAGCCGATCATGGACCTGCGCAAGCAGTACGGTGAAGCCTTCGAAAAACGTCACGGTGTACGTCTGGGCTTCATGTCCTTCTACATCAAGGCGGTGGTTGAAGCCCTGAAGCGCTTCCCGGAAGTGAACGCTTCCATCGACGGTACCGACGTGGTGTACCACAACTACTTCGATATCAGCATTGCGGTATCTACCCCACGCGGCCTGGTAACCCCGGTACTGCGTGACGTAGACACCATGAGCATGGCGGACATCGAGAAGAAAATCAAAGAGCTGGCAGTTAAAGGCCGTGACGGCAAATTGACTGTGGAAGAGCTGACCGGCGGTAACTTCACCATTACCAACGGCGGCGTATTCGGTTCACTGATGTCTACCCCGATCATCAACCCACCGCAGAGCGCCATCCTGGGCATGCACGCCATTAAAGATCGCCCAATGGCGGTTAAAGGCCAGGTTGTGATCCAGCCAATGATGTATCTGGCACTGTCTTACGATCACCGCCTGATCGACGGTAAAGAATCCGTCGGTTACCTGGTGACGGTAAAAGAGATGCTGGAAGATCCGGCTCGTCTGCTGCTGGACGTATAACCCTGATGGGCGCGTATATCTTAAATCATTGAAGTTGCATCGCGGCGGCAACGGAGCGAATCCCCAGGAGCATAGTCAACTATGTGACTGGGGTGAGAGAAGGCAGCCAACAAAGATGCAGCTTTAAGGATGACAGAGATTGCCGCGCCCACACTCTGTGCTATGTGGCCGACGAAAGTCATGCGGTTTTCCGCCAAAATGACTCGGCTAAAACCTTCAGAACTGAATGGATAGAACATCATGAATTTACACGAATATCAGGCAAAACAGCTGTTTGCTCGGTATGGCATGCCGGCACCAACCGGTTACGCCTGTACCACACCGCGTGAAGCGGAAGAAGCCGCATCCAAAATCGGCTCCGGCCCGTGGGTGGTTAAATGTCAGGTTCATGCTGGCGGCCGCGGTAAAGCTGGCGGCGTTAAAGTTGTAAACAGCAAAGAAGATATCCGCGCTTTCGCTGAAGCCTGGCTGGGCAAGCGTCTGGTGACCTACCAGACTGACGCGCTGGGCCAACCGGTTCACCAGATCCTGGTAGAAGCCGCGACCGACATCGATAAAGAACTGTACCTGGGCGCGGTAGTAGACCGTGCCAGCCGTCGTGTGGTGTTCATGGCATCCACCGAGGGTGGCGTTGAGATTGAGAAAGTTGCGGAAGAAACGCCGGAACTGATCCACAAAATGACCATCGACCCACTGGCAGGCCCACAGCCTTACCAGGGCCGTGAACTGGCCTTCAAACTGGGCCTGACCGGCAAGCAAGTTGGCCAGTTCGCCAAGATCTTCATGGGCCTGGCGACCTTGTTCCTGGAGCGCGACCTGGCGATGGTTGAGATTAACCCGCTGGTGGTGACCAAGCAGGGCGATCTGATCTGTCTGGACGGTAAACTGGGCGCTGACGGTAACGCACTGTTCCGTCAACCTGAGCTGCGTGAAATGCGCGACCTGTCTCAGGAAGACGAGCGTGAATCCCGTGCGGCACAGTGGGAGCTGAACTACGTTGCTCTCGACGGCAACATCGGCTGCATGGTTAACGGCGCAGGCCTGGCGATGGGGACCATGGACATCGTTAAGCTGCACGGCGGTGAGCCAGCCAACTTCCTCGACGTAGGTGGTGGTGCAACCAAAGAGCGCGTGACCGAAGCCTTCAAAATCATCCTGTCCGACGACAAGGTGAAAGCGGTATTGGTTAACATTTTCGGTGGTATCGTGCGTTGCGACCTGATCGCTGACGGTATCATTGGCGCAGTAGCCGAAGTGGGCGTTAACGTCCCGGTGGTGGTGCGTCTGGAAGGGAATAACGCCGAACTGGGCGCCAAGAAACTGGCGGACAGCGGTCTGAATATCATTGCTGCGACCAGCCTGACTGATGCGGCTCAGCAAGTTGTTGCGGCAGTGGAGGGTAAATAATGTCCATTTTAATCGATAAGAACACCAAAGTTATCTGTCAGGGTTTCACCGGTAGCCAGGGGACCTTCCACTCCGAACAAGCTATCGCTTACGGCACCAAAATGGTCGGTGGCGTGACGCCGGGCAAAGGCGGCACTCAGCACCTGGGCCTGCCGGTGTTCAACACCGTGCGTGAAGCGGTAGAAGCGACCGGCGCCACGGCGTCCGTTATCTACGTACCGGCACCATTCTGCAAAGACTCCATTCTGGAAGCTATCGATGCAGGCATCAAACTGATCATCACCATTACCGAAGGCATCCCGACGCTGGATATGCTGACCGTCAAGGTGAAGCTGGATGAAGCCGGCGTGCGTATGATTGGCCCGAACTGCCCAGGCGTTATCACCCCGGGCGAGTGCAAAATCGGCATCATGCCAGGCCACATCCACCTGCCAGGCAAAGTGGGCATCGTTTCCCGCTCCGGCACCCTGACCTACGAAGCGGTGAAGCAAACCACCGATACCGGTCTGGGCCAGTCTACCTGTGTAGGCATCGGCGGTGACCCGATCCCAGGTTCTAACTTCATCGATATCCTGAAATTGTTCCAGGAAGATCCGCAAACTGAAGCGATCGTCATGATCGGTGAAATCGGCGGCAGCGCAGAAGAAGAAGCAGCGGCGTACATCAAAGAACACGTGACCAAGCCGGTAGTTGGCTACATCGCGGGTGTTACCGCGCCTAAAGGCAAGCGTATGGGCCATGCCGGCGCCATCATTGCCGGCGGCAAAGGCACTGCGGACGAAAAATTCGCAGCGCTGGAAGCGGCAGGGGTTAAAACCGTGCGCAGCCTGGCTGACATCGGCGAGGCAGTTAAAGCGGTTCTGAACCGCTAATTTAACCTGCGGTAGTCCGTATTCAAGCAGGGTCAGACCAAGTGTCTGGCCCTGTTTTTTTTGCCTGCGCGAGAGGGAATAGGGCATTGCGGTGGCCGTGGTGAGCGTTAGCGGCATCAATTAAAGGGGGGAGGGACGGGCGGACGTATTTAAGCGCTGCTTTATCGATAATTATTCTTTTTATTGCCTACAATTATCAGAGTAAAAAAATAAGCTAAGCTTGTCCTATTAGCAGGTTAATAAACGTTAACATCATTCACACTCGAGACTTCATTTAAATACAGATAACCATTAAATATCACATCTATTTAACACAAAAAGTACCTAGATAGACTACGAAACCATTATGTAACATAACCACAAGATAATTATGAGAAATTGTGAGCTGAATCTGGAAATAAAATTCAGATAGGCTTAAATTGTTCCAGATCAAATTAGGGCTGAGTACCTCTTTGGGCTAAAATTTGACCTGTAACCAAAAGTCTAACCCATATCACGTAAAAACCTATTTATTGTGTGGGATTGGGCGAGTATCATCCATGGTGAATATGGATGGTTGATCTTGTTGCATTTGTTACCCGTTGTCGGTTTTCAGTGGTGTGTTTAGTGCACTGGCCAGTACGGCCCGCGTCGAATGCATGGTTGAAAGCGGAGAAGCTGGATCAAATTTTTGTTGTGTTTAAGGGCATTCACTGCGGGGCGTTACCGGTAGCTTCACCCGAAGTCATATCGATAACCGCATGTCGGAGTCTTCCTGCGAGGAGCAAGGAGTCAAGATGTTTGATATTGTCGAACTGTCGCGCTTACAGTTTGCTTTAACGGCGATGTACCACTTCTTATTTGTCCCATTAACGCTAGGCATGGCGTTTTTGCTGGCAATTATGGAAACGGTATATGTACTGTCAGGCAAACAAATCTATAAAGATATGACCAAATTCTGGGGCAAGTTATTTGCAATTAACTTTGCTCTGGGTGTGGCCACCGGTTTGACCATGGAGTTCCAGTTCGGGACCAACTGGTCATATTTCTCACACTACGTCGGTGATATTTTCGGGGCCCCTCTGGCCATCGAAGGTCTGATGGCGTTCTTCCTTGAATCGACGCTGGTCGGCCTGTTCTTCTTCGGCTGGGATCGTCTGGGCAAGGTGCAGCACATGGCCGTAACCTGGCTGGTGGCACTGGGCTCAAACTTCTCTGCGCTGTGGATCCTGGTGGCCAACGGCTGGATGCAGAACCCTATCGCCTCGGACTTTAACTTCGAAACCATGCGCATGGAGATGCTCAGCTTCTCCGAACTGGTGCTCAACCCGGTTGCGCAGGTTAAGTTCGTTCACACCGTAGCTGCCGGCTACACCTGTGGTGCGATGTTCGTACTGGGTATCAGCTCTTACTACCTGTTGAAAGGCCGTGATACTGCCTTTGCCAAACGTTCCTTCGCAATCGCTGCCAGCTTCGGTATGGCTGCCGTACTGTCCGTAATCGTACTGGGTGATGAATCCGGCTACGAAATGGGTGACGTGCAGAAAACCAAACTGGCCGCCATCGAAGCCGAATGGGACACTCAACCGGCTCCGGCTTCCTTTACCCTGTTCGGTATTCCGAATCAGGATAAAATGGAAAACTCCTACGCGATCCAAATTCCTTATGCGCTCGGCCTGATTGCCACCCGCTCAACGGATACTCAGGTCACCGGCCTGAAAGATCTGATGGCGCAGCATGAAGTGCGTATCCGCAACGGGATGAAAGCCTACCAACTGCTGGAAGAGTTGCGCAGTGGCAATACCGATCCGGCGGTTCGTGCCGAGTTCAATAAAGCCAAGCAGGATTTGGGCTACGGTTTACTGCTGAAGCGCTATACCCAGAACGTCACCGACGCGACGGAAACGCAGATCCAGCAGGCGACCAAAGACTCTATCCCACGCGTAGCACCGCTGTACTTCGCCTTCCGTATCATGGTGGCCTGTGGCGTGCTGATGTTGCTGATTATCGGTCTGTCGTTCTGGAGCGTGCTTCGTGGCCGCATTGGCCAGAGAAAGTGGCTACACCGTGCGGCGCTGTATGGCCTGCCGCTGCCGTGGATTGCCATCGAAGCCGGCTGGTTTGTGGCTGAATACGGTCGTCAACCTTGGGCGATTGGTGAGGTGCTGCCGACTGCGGTTGCCAATTCTTCACTGACTGCGGGCGACATTCTGTTCTCGATGGGGCTGATTTGCGGCTTGTACACCCTGTTCCTGGTGGCTGAAATGTACCTGATGTTCAAATTTGCACGTCTGGGTCCAAGCAGCCTGAAAACTGGCCGCTACCACTTTGAACAACCGACTGCCGCCGTGCAGGAAGCGCGCTAAACAGGAGTCCACGTATGTTTGATTATGAAGTACTGCGATTTATCTGGTGGGTCCTGATTGGCGTACTGCTGATCGGTTTCGCCGTCACCGACGGTTTCGACATGGGGGTCGGCATCCTGGTGCGCATTATCGGTAAAACCGATACCGAGCGCCGGGTGATGATCAACTCCATCGCGCCGCACTGGGACGGTAACCAGGTGTGGCTGATCACGGCCGGTGGTGCGCTGTTCGCCGCCTGGCCAATGGTCTATGCGGCGGCGTTCTCCGGTTTCTACGTCGCCATGATCTTGGTGCTGTCCGCCTTGTTCTTCCGCCCGGTCGGTTTTGACTACCGCTCGAAGCTGGAAAGCAGCCGCTGGCGCAACATGTGGGACTGGGGCATCTTCATCGGCAGCTTTGTGCCGGCGGTGGTATTCGGCGTGGCGTTCGGCAACCTGCTGCAGGGCGTGCCGTTCCACATGGACGAATACATGCGTCTGTTCTACACCGGCAACTTCTTCCAACTGCTGAATCCGTTTGGCCTGTTGGCGGGTGTCGTCAGCCTGACCATGCTGGTGACCCAGGGGGCAACCTACCTGCAGATGCGTACTAGCGGTGAGATCCACCTGCGTGCCCGTGCTGCGGCGCAGATCTCCACGCTGGTGATGGCAGTGTTCTTCCTGTTGGGCGGCATTTGGCTGGTGAAAGGCATCGATGGTTATGTGATTACCTCGGCGCTGGATACCATGGCGGAGTCTAACCCGATGCGTAAAGAAGTGGCTCACCAGGCCGGTGCATGGTTGATCAACTTCAACAAGTATCCGCTGCTGTGGGCACTGCCTGCTCTGGGCGTAGTGCTGCCGCTGTTTACGGTGCTGTTCTCCCGCATGTCGAAAGACGCGCTGGCATTCGTGACTTCGTCACTGACCATTGCCTGCGTGATCCTGACTGCCGGTGTGACCATGTTCCCGTTCGTGATGCCGTCAAGCACCGTGCCTAACATCAGTCTGACCATGTGGGATGCCACCTCCAGTCTGTTGACGCTGGAAGTGATGACCGTTGTCGCGGCGATCTTCGTGCCTATCGTTCTGGGGTACACCAGCTGGTCGTACTACAAAATGTTCGGCCGTCTCGACAAGAACTTTGTCGAGAACAACAAGCATTCGCTGTATTAAGGATAGGGAGCTAAACCATGTGGTATTTTGCCTGGATTCTCGGAACGCTTCTTGCCTGTGCCTTCGGTATCATCACGGCGCTGGCGCTTGAGCACCACGAAGATTCTAAAGCACAGCAAGACGGTAAGTGATGAGTTCGTCATTAACTGACAAGCTGTACGCCATAACTGACAAGGGCCCGGTCCGGGCCCTTTCACTGGTGCTGGCGTTGATTTTAGCGGGCTGTATTTTCTGGGATCCGACCCGCTTTGCGGCGAAGACCAGCTCGCTGGAGATTTGGGAAGGGCTGCTGCTGATTTGGGCTGTTTGCGCCGGGGTCGTTCACGGCGTTGGTTTCAAACCGCAGCGGACGTTATGGCGCGCTTTTTTTGCGCCACTTCCGGCAATTGTGATCCTCGCCGCAGGATTACTTTACGTTTCTTTATAATCTCTTCTATATCCCCGCGTTATGGGCCCTTCCGGCCCATAATTATTTTCGTTCCCCTCTTGTAACCCATTCCCAACCCGATCCGTCTTGCGTATAGTAGCACCGTTAAATTGCATTGCTGGGAAGTAGAGTGAGTAATACGTTGTTTCGATGGCCGGTTCGCGTTTACTACGAGGATACCGATGCCAGTGGTGTGGTCTATCACGCCCGCTATGTCGCCTTTTTTGAAAGAGCGCGCACCGAGATGCTGCGTCATCACAACTTTCATCAACAGCAGCTGCTCAGTGAACATGTCGCTTTCGTGGTTCGGCGCATGACGGTGGATTACCTGGCTCCGGCTCGTCTCGACGAACAGCTGGAAGTGCAGAGTGAAATCACCTCAATGCGCGGGGCCTCTCTCACGTTTGCCCAACGCATTGTCAATTCTGACGGGACTCTTTTGAGTCAGGCCGATGTGTTGATTGCATGCATTGATCCACACCAAATGAAGCCGATAGCGCTTCCTAAGTCTATTGTCGCGGAGTTTAAGCAGTGACTGACATGAACATCCTAGATTTATTCTTGAAGGCGAGTTTGCTGGTTAAGCTTATCATGTTGATTTTGATATGCTTCTCAGTGGCCTCTTGGGCGATCATCATCCAGCGCACCCGCATCCTGAATGCGGCCACGCGTGACGCCGAAGCCTTTGAAGACAAATTCTGGTCCGGTATTGAGCTTTCCCGTCTGTATCAGGAAAGCCAGGCGCGTCGCGATAGCCTGACCGGCTCAGAGCAAATTTTCCACTCTGGTTTCAAAGAGTTCGCTCGTTTGCACCGCGCTAACAACCATGCGCCGGAATCGGTGATCGAAGGGGCGTCACGCGCCATGCGCATCTCGATGAACCGCGAGCTGGAAACGCTGGAAAACCACATTCCTTTCCTTGGCACCGTGGGTTCGATCAGTCCGTATATCGGTCTGTTCGGCACCGTGTGGGGGATTATGCATGCCTTTATCGCACTGGGCGCGGTGAAGCAGGCCACGCTGCAAATGGTAGCACCGGGTATCGCCGAAGCACTGATCGCAACCGCCATCGGTTTGTTCGCCGCTATTCCGGCCGTTATGGCCTATAACCGCCTCAACCAGCGCGTCAACAAGCTTGAGCAGAATTACGACAACTTTATGGAAGAGTTCACCGCTATTCTGCATCGTCAGGCCTTCTCCAGCGACAGCAAATAAGTAGGAGGTAGCATGGCGAGAGTTCGTGGACGTAATCGGCGCGAGCTGAAGTCCGAAATAAACATCGTTCCGTTGCTCGACGTGTTGCTGGTGCTGTTGCTGATCTTTATGGCAACGGCGCCGATTATCACGCAGAGCGTTGAGGTTGATCTGCCGGATGCCACCGATTCCAAGACGGTGTCCAGCGATGATAACCCGCCGGTGATCCTTGAGGTTTCAGGCGTGGGTCAATACACCCTGGTGGTGGATCACAACCGCATGGAGCTGCTGCCGCCGGAACAGGTTGCCGCCGAAGCCAAGTCGCGTTTAGCGGCTAACCCGAAAACGGTCTTTTTGATCGGTGGGGCGAAGGAAGTACCGTACGATGAGATTATCAAGGCATTGAATATTCTCCATCAGGCGGGCGTGGCTTCCGTGGGACTAATGACCCAGCCAATCTGACCCTAAGGTCAGTGGCAACCCGGTTCCTGTGCCATTGGCTCAGGAACCCCGTATAAGCAACACCAGTTTTTGGGAATCTATTTTGGTAAAGGCAACTGAGCAAAACGATAAGCTGAACCGCGCCGTTATTGTTTCGGTCGTTCTGCACTTTGTATTGATTGCCCTGCTGATTTGGGGATCGCTGCAAGAAAACGTCGACATGAACAGTGCCGGCGGCGGTGGCGAAGGTTCTGTCGTCGGTGCAGTGATGGTCGATCCCGGGGCAGTGGTGGAGCAGTACAACCGCCAGCAACAGCAGAGTAACGACGCGCAGCGTGCTGAAAAGCAGCGCCAGAAAAAAGCGGAACAACAAGCCGAAGAACTTCAGCAGAAGCAAGCGGCGGAGCAACAGCGCCTGAAAGAGCTGGAGAAAGAGCGTTTGTCTGCGCAGGAAAAAGCGGCGCAGGACGCGAAAGAACAGGCTGAACAGCAGAAGCAGGCCGCAGAGCAGCAAAAACAGGCGGCGGAGCAACAAAAGCAGGCTGCTGAACAGCAAAAAGCGGCCGAGAACGCCGCGGCGAAAGCCAAAGAACAACAGAAAGTAGCGGAAGCGGCCGCCGCCAAGGCCAAGGCCGAGGCAGATAAAGTCGCTAAAGCACAGGCCGACGCGCAGAAGAAAGCGGAGTCTGAAGCCAAGAAAGAAGCGGCTGCTGCCGCTGCCGCCAAGAAACAGGCGGAAGAAGCGAAGAAAGCCGCTGCTGCCGAAGCTGCAGAGAAAAAGGCCGCTGCCGAAGCCGAGAAGAAAGCTGCAGCAGAAGCCGAGAAAAAAGCCGCAGCTGATGCCGAGAAAAAAGCGGCTGCAGAAGCTGAGAAAAAAGCCGCCGCTGAGAAAGCTGCTGCCAAGAAAGCCGCAGACGCCAAGAAGAAAGCGGCTGCCGCAGCTGCAGCTCAGTCTTCGGACGTCAATGATCTGTTTGGCGACCTGGCGGACGGTAAAAACGCGCCGAAAGGCGGCGGGGCTAAAGCGAAGGGTGACGGTAAACCGGCCGGTCAGGGCAATGCCAAGGCTGCAGGGGCGAGTGGTGCCGATATTGATGGCTATGCGGGGCAGATTCGCACAGCAATTCAGAATAAGTTTTATGATGCCAGTTCGTTTGCCGGTAAGACCTGTGACCTACGCATCAAGCTGGGGCCTGATGGCTTTTTGATTGACGTGAAATCGGTAGGTGGCGATCCTGCCCTGTGCCAGGCGGCTGTAGCTGCTGCGAATCAGGCGAAGATCCCGAAACCACCGAGCGATGCCGTTTATCAGCACTTTAAGAATTCGACCCTTGTATTTAAGCCACAATAACGGTTGATTAGCTAAGTCATATCGCAGGGATGTACTAAGGTAACCAACAGGGATTATGTAGTTTTGTTTGCGTTGGTTTGTTAAAATTCTGCTAATTTATCGCAGGCATCCCGCCTGGATAAGGGAGATGAGATGAAGCAGGCATTTCGAGTAGCGTTAGGTTTTTTAATACTGTGGGCCTCCGTTCTTCACGCGGAAGTTCGCATTGAAATCACCCAAGGGGTCGACTCCGCTCGCCCGATTGGTGTGGTGCCGTTTAAATGGGCTGGCCCAGGCACGCCTCCGGAAGATATTGGCAAGATTGTCGGCGCAGACCTGCGCAACAGCGGCAAATTCAACCCAATTGACGTAGCGCGCATGCCGCAGCAACCGACCACCGCGTCTGAAGTGACGCCGGCGGCCTGGACTGCATTGGGCATTGACGCAGTCGTGGTCGGACAGGTTCAACCTGGTGCGGACGGCGGCTACCTGATCTCTTATCAACTGGTGGACACTTCAGGTTCTCCAGGCACCGTATTGGCGCAGAACCAGTATAAAGTGACCAAGCAGTGGTTGCGTTATTCTGCTCACACCGCCAGTGACGAAGTGTTTGAAAAGCTGACCGGTATCAAGGGCGCATTCCGTACCCGTATCGCTTACGTTGTGCAGACTAACGGCGGGAAATTCCCGTACGAGCTGCGCGTAGCGGATTACGACGGCTACAACCAGTTTGTGGTACACCGTTCACCGGAACCACTGATGTCCCCGGCCTGGTCGCCGGACGGCAGCAAACTGGCGTACGTGACCTTTGAAAGCGGCCGCTCTGCGCTGGTGGTTCAGACCCTGGCTAACGGTGCTATCCGTCAGATCGCCTCGTTCCCGCGCCACAACGGTGCACCGGCGTTCTCACCGGACGGCAGCCGTCTGGCCTTCGCGCTGTCTAAAAGCGGCAGCCTGAACCTGTACGTGATGAATCTGGGCTCTGGCCAGATCACTCAAATCACCGACGGGCGCAGCAACAATACCGAACCGACCTGGTTCCCGGATGGCCAGTCTCTGGCGTATACCTCCGATCAGGGTGGCCGGCCACAGATTTATAAAGTCAGTGCCAGTGGCGGTGCGTCACAGCGTCTGACATGGGAAGGCTCTCAGAATCAGGATTCTGAAGTCAGCTCTGATGGTAAATTCCTGGTGATGGTGAGCTCAAACAATGGTGCTCAGCATATCGCCAAACAAGATCTCGGATCGGGTGCAGTTCAAGTTTTGACCGGCACCTTCCTGGACGAAACGCCTAGTATTGCGCCAAACGGCACCATGGTGATCTATAGCTCCACGCAAGGTATGGGCTCCGTGTTGCAACTGGTATCGACTGATGGGCGTTTTAAAGCGCGTCTTCCGGCAACTGATGGACAGGTCAAATTCCCTGCCTGGTCGCCGTATCTGTGATGCATGTGTAAATATGTATGGCAAACTATAAAAGGATTAAAGAAATGCAACTGAACAAAGTGCTGAAAGGGCTTCTGCTGGCACTGCCAGTCCTGGCTGTAGCAGCTTGTAGTTCTAACAAAAGCGCAAACAACGACCAATCTGGTCTGGGCGCTGGCGCTGGCACTGGTACAGAAAACGGCAGCAGCAACCTGTCTTCTGAAGAACAAGCTCGTCTGCAGATGCAAGAACTGCAGAAGAACAACATTGTTTACTTCGGTCTGGACAAGTATGACGTGAGCTCTGAGTTCGCTCAGATGCTGGACGCGCACGCTGCATTCCTGCGTAACAACCCGTCTTACAAAGTGACCGTAGAAGGCCACGCGGATGAGCGCGGTACGCCGGAATACAACATTGCCCTGGGTGAGCGTCGTGCTAACTCCGTGAAAATGTACCTGCAAGGTAAAGGCGTTTCAGCTGACCAAATCTCTATCGTTTCTTACGGTAAAGAAAAACCAGCAGTACTGGGCCACGACGAAGCGGCTTATGCTAAAAACCGTCGTGCAGTTCTGGTTTACTAAGAGAATCGCATGAACAGTAACTTCAGACGTCACTTGTTGAGTCTGTCGTTACTGGTTGGCGTAGCGGTCCCATGGGCCGCTACTGCCCAAGCGCCAATCAGTAATGTCGGCTCCGGCTCGGTCGAAGACCGTGTCACCTCGCTTGAGCGCATCAGCAATGCTCAAGGCCAGCTTTTAAACCAACTCCAGCAACAACTCTCTGACAATCAGCGCGATATTGACTCGCTCCGCGGGCAAATCCAGGAAAGCCAATATCAACTGAATCAGGTCGTTGAACGCCAAAAGCAAATCTATCAGCAGATGGATAGCATCAGCCAGGGCGGCGCTCAGAGCTCTGCTGCCGCAGCGGGTGCCGCGGGTGGAGCAGCAGCGGCTGCGTCCTCCGACGGTGCTGACAATGCGTCTGCGGGCGCTACAGCAGCAGCGCCGGCCAGCAAGGGTGATGAAAACAGCGACTACAACGCCGCTGTTTCATTGGCGCTGGAAAAAAAACAGTATGACCAGGCGATTTCTGCTTTTCAGACCTTCGTAAAACAGTACCCAAAGTCTACTTACCAGCCTAATGCCAACTATTGGCTAGGCCAGTTGTATTACAACAAGGGTAAGAAAGACGATGCGGCTTACTATTATGCGGTCGTGGTGAAGAATTACTCAAAGTCACCTAAGGCGCCGGACGCCATGTACAAGGTAGGTATCATCATGCAGGAGAAAGGGCAGGCCGATAAAGCCAAAGCTGTGTTCCAGCAGGTGATTAAACAATACCCAACCAGTGCGGCGGCCAAACAGGCGAAAAGTCGCGTAGCCGGTTAGTCAGAAAAAATAATGAGCCCAGAAGTTAGTCGATTTGACCGCTTTCTGGGCTCATTCGCGTGAAGAACAAGCAGTTGAACCCCTTGTTCAAAAATTTAGGTTGCGCTGCCAAGATAAATTAGTAATATATGCCGCCGTTGCCAAGACATCTTGCAAGATGTTAAAGCAGCAAGGAAATTGGGTCGTTAGCTCAGTTGGTAGAGCAGTTGACTTTTAATCAATTGGTCGCAGGTTCGAATCCTGCACGACCCACCAATTTCTGAAGTAGTAGCAGTAACCACGTCAGTGGGTGATTAGCTCAGTTGGTAGAGCATCTCCTTTACACGGAGGGGGTCGGCGGTTCGAGCCCGTCATCACCCACCACTGCTGTGGGTCGTTAGCTCAGTTGGTAGAGCAGTTGACTTTTAATCAATTGGTCGCAGGTTCGAATCCTGCACGACCCACCATTTTTAGATGTGATTACGATGTGGAATCGTCAGGGTGAGAACCGTAAAGGTTCGAGTCTCGCGAAGCGAGACAACATCACGCAAGTGATGGCCCGAAGGGTGAGGCCAAAGGCCGAATAATCCTGCACGACCCACCATTTCAGAATTGTTTTTCCTCAATCCAGGCTTCGGTTTGTATTGGCTGTTCAGCAGTAAACCACGTCAGTGGGTCGTTAGCTCAGTTGGTAGAGCAGTTGACTTTTAATCAATTGGTCGCAGGTTCGAATCCTGCACGACCCACCATTCTTGCAGCGAGTTCCTCTCCTGCTTACGCGGTTCAGCAGTAAACCACACCAGTGGGTCGTTAGCTCAGTTGGTAGAGCAGTTGACTTTTAATCAATTGGTCGCAGGTTCGAATCCTGCACGACCCACCATTCTTAAAGAAATACTCCCCCTAATTAAAAAATCTGAATTAGCATATAGCACAAATCGTGTAGGTGAGAAGCTGCGTTCAGGTTCGACAAAATTGCCTGTCAATTTTGAACAGCGCTTGCGCTGGCCCGCAGGGTGAGGCCAAAGGCCGAATAATCCTGCACGACCCACCATCTCTCAGAGTCCTTCGGTACTTTTCCCAGAATCAAAAATCACATAGCCGAGCATCGTAGGTAAGAAGCTGCGTTCAGGTTCGACAAAATCTCCGGTACCATCCCGCTCTCGCCATTTTAGTTGGCAAGCGTAATCCATTCTCTCTATCACGAGAGCACTTTCCCCCTGCAGATCTCTCTCTTTGATCAAAAATTCAATCCATTAAACTTCATCGGCGTGATATTGAAAATATCAGCGGACTTTTCGCTCAATTTTAGGTATTTTGTTTAGTATATAAAACGAAGGGGGTTGCGATGGGTAATACCCGGGCAGCAGACACCCAGCCTAGCACAGAGATTGCAGCGATGAGTGAAATGTTTGATGTTAATGCGGCGGTGTACCCGTTCCCGCCCAAACCCGTGCCGTTAGACGTCGCGCAGAAGGCGTTTTATCGTGAGAAGATTAAAACCCTGCTCAAGCAGCGCAATGCGGTGATGGTGGCCCATTACTATACCGATCCTGAGATCCAGGCGCTGGCGGAGGAAACCGGCGGCTGTGTGGCGGACTCGCTGGAAATGGCGCGCTTTGGCAGTAATCACCCGGCTTCGACCTTATTGGTCGCCGGCGTGCGCTTTATGGGCGAAACCGCCAAAATCCTCAGCCCGGAAAAACAGGTGCTGATGCCGACGCTGCACGCAGAGTGCTCGCTGGATCTTGGCTGTCCGGAAGAAGAGTTCCATGCATTTTGCGACAGCCACCCCGATCGCACCGTGGTGGTCTACGCTAATACCTCGGCGGCGGTAAAAGCCCGTGCGGACTGGGTAGTTACCTCCAGTATCGCCGTTGAACTGATTGAGCACCTCGACAGCCTGGGCGAGAAAATCATCTGGGCCCCGGACCGTCACCTGGGCAACTACGTGCAAAAGCAGACAGGGGCCGACGTATTGTGCTGGCAGGGGGCCTGTATCGTCCATGACGAGTTTAAAACCCAGGCCCTGATGCGCATGAAGGCCTTATACCCTGACGCGGCGATACTGGTGCACCCTGAGTCGCCACAGGCGGTGGTTGATCTGGCCGATGCGGTAGGCTCAACCAGCCAATTGATACAGGCGGCGAAAACTTTGCCTAATCCGCAGCTGATTGTCGCCACCGATCGCGGTATTTTTTATAAGATGCAACAGGCCTGCCCGGACAAGGAGCTTTTTGAAGCGCCGACCGCCGGTGAAGGCGCCACCTGTCGCAGCTGTGCGCACTGCCCATGGATGGCGATGAACGGCCTGAAGGCGATTGCCGACGGGCTGGAGCAGGGCGGTGCACTGCATGAGATCCACGTGGATGCGGCGTTACGTCAAAAGGCGCTAATCCCGCTGAACCGGATGTTGGATTTTGCTGCCCAATTAAAAATGCAGGTAAAAGGGAACGCTTAACCGTTTAATAAGGATAATAAAATGAGCTTTTTCAGTACCAGCAATATCTTGGTGCATATCCCGCTGGGTGCAGGGGGTTATGATCTGTCATGGATTGAGGCGATCGGCACCCTGTTCGGTTTGTTGTGTATCTGGTATGCCAGCAAAGAGAAAATCATCAATTACCTGTTCGGCCTGATTAACGTCACGCTGTTCGCGGTGATTTTCTTCCAAATCCAGCTTTACGCCAGTCTGCTGCTGCAGCTGTTCTTCTTTGTTGCCAATATCTACGGCTGGTACGCCTGGAGTCGTCAGACGCAGGATAATCAGGCCGAGCTGAAGATTCGTTGGTTACCGCTGCCGAAGGCATTGGGCTGGGCGGCGGTATGTGTGATCGGCATTGCACTGATGACCTTTAATATCGACCGCGTTTTCGCCTGGTTGACTCAGGTTGCGGTGACGGTAATGCAGGGCTTGGGCCTCAGCGTGCAAATGCCTGAGTTGCAACCGGACGCCTTCCCGTTCTGGGATTCAGCGATGATGGTGCTGTCGATCGTCGCGATGATTCTGATGACGCGCAAGTACGTGGAGAATTGGTTGCTGTGGGTGGTGATTGACGTGATCAGCGTAGCGATTTTTGCCTATCAGGGCGTTTACGCCATGGCGTTGGAATACGTGATCCTGACGCTGATCGCACTGAACGGTTCCTGGCTGTGGATCAAAAGTGCCGGCAACAACCAATCGCGGCCTTTGTCTTCCGCACCTTAAAATATCGCCGGGGCGCCCTAGAAGGCGCCCCGATGGTATTAATGATGATGCCCCAGATGAGAATGCGAACCGGAATGTGAGTGGTCACTCGGCTCGGGAGCCCGGTTAATTCCGCAGTCGGGCGTATCGCAATGCTGGTATTCCATTTGAATGGTCACGTGGCCAATCCGGTAGTGTTCCAACAGATAGCCCTGAATGCGGCGCAGCAAGCCATCATGGTCATTCGGCGGTATCACCTGCGCATGCAACGTCATCAGCTTCTGTTCACCAATCTGCCAGACGTGGACGTGGTGGATGTTGCGTACCTCAGGAATATTCAGGCACAGGTCTTTTTGCAGTTTGGCGATATCCACTTCTTGCGGCGTCCCCTCAAGCAGCTCGTGGAAGCTCTCCTTCAGCAGCCGCCAGGCACTGCGTATCACCAGGCAGGACACCAGCACCGAAAGTATCGGGTCGATCGGCGTCCAGCCGGTGGTCAGGATCACAATCGCCGCGGCAATGGCCCCCACCGACCCCAGTAAATCCCCCAACACGTGCAGCGCCGCAGCCCGCACGTTGATGTTCTTCTCTTCGCTGCCGCGGTGCAGCAGCCAGAAGGCGAACAGGTTAGCCAGCAGCCCCGCAATGGCGATAATCAGCATCGGCGTACCCATCACCGGCTGTGGCTCGAAGAAACGCCGTATCGCCTCCCACAGGATGAATACCACGATCACCAACAGCGCGGCGGCGTTGAGGAAGGCCGCGAGGGTGGTTAGGCGCAGATAACCAAAGGTATGGCGTGCATTGGGCTTGCGCTGTGAGAAGTGCACCGCCATCAAGGCGACCAGCAGCGCAGCGGCATCGGTGAGCATATGGCCGGCATCGGCCAGCAGCGCCAGTGAACCTGAAATTAACCCACCGGCAACTTCGGCGATCATAAATACCGCGGTGACTAAAAAAGCGGTCAGTAGGCGTTTACTATTACTGTCTTTCGGCTGGTGTACGTGCGGACTGTCCGACATTATTCATCCTTATGGTGCATAACAATAGACGACGCGTTAGCGCTGACCAGACCATCCAGTTCTATCAGTATCTGTTCCACTAACGCACTTAATTCAGTATAGGTGGCCTGAAGCAATGTTCCTTCACGCCCGCTGTCCACCAATTGTTGACACAGGCTGGCTGCCGCCGGCAGTTGCAGCATCAACAGGCTGCCCTTAATGCGATGCGCGGCTTGCCCAAGCTGCAGCCAGTCCTCGCTTAGTACCGCCTGCTCAAGCCGCTGCTGGTCTTGCCGCAGCGTTGTCAGCAGCGTTGTCGCCAGACGTTGGATCATCGGTCGGTCATTACCGGCCATATCGGCCAGGGACTGCTGAAGGTCAGTAAGGACTAACTGCTGCTCCAGCGCTTGGGGGTGCTGTGGCAGCGTCTGTGCGAGAGCGTCCAGTGAAATAGGCTTGGTTAAAAAGCGATCTATGGCCACCCGCTCCGGGGGGATACGGGTAAATTCCTGCACGTCCGCCGAGCAGAGGATAATTTGGCAAGCCGGACGATGATGGCGCTGCTCGTCGCGGCGTATCAGCCTTGCCAGCGTCAGGCCATCCGGACGCGGCATATTGTAATCAATAAACAGCAGGTCAAACGGCTGCTGACGATGGGCTTTCAACAGTGGGTAACCCTGCTCGAACAGCGTCGGCTGCAGACCGAAGTGGCGCAGCTGTCGTTCCATCAGCAAGAGATTGGTAGGGTGATCGTCAATCAGCGCCACGCGCAAACTCGGCGGCGGCAGGTTGAGCGGCTTATCGGTTTGCTGTGTCGCCGAGTCAAGAGCAACCTCGGTGACCGGTACCGACAGGGAAACCTCAGTGCCGACGCCGAGACGCGAGTGCAACTCAATCCGACCGCCCATTTGTTCGATAATTTCCTTGCAAATAGACAGCCCTAATCCGGTTCCCTGCACGGATACTCGCTGCGCACCGCGCGCGCGGTAAAACGGCTGGAACAGTTTGCCAATCTCATCGGCGGCGATGCCACACCCACTGTCGGTCACCGTCAGCGACAGTTCTCCCTGCTGTGCAGACTGCTCACGCCAGCCGATGCTGACCTGAATACTGCCGCGCGGTGTAAACTTAATCGCATTATTTATCAGATTGTTAGCGACCTGAAGTAAACGCTCACCATCAATAAGAACGGCTGCGGGCAGGTTGTCGGCCGCACTCACGTTTAGTGTCACCGGGCGTTCGCCAATCAGCGGTCGGTACAGGGCGCTAATGTGGGCCACCCAAGGGTACAGAGCTACGGCCTTGGGCGCTAAGGTTAACGAGCCGGTGGCCAGTCGGGCATGATCTTGCAAGTCATTGAGCAGGTTGAGCAACGATGATGCCGAGCTGTAGATCACCGGCAGCCCCTCGGGCGTTGGCTGACGTTTCAGCTCCAGCTCCAACAAACCAAGAATGGCGTGCATCGGAGTACGCAATTCATGGCTGACGGTAGCCAGGAATTTACTCTTCATTCGGTTTTCGGCTTCCGCATGCCGACGAGCCTGTTCAAGCACTTCCCGTTCGCGCTTATCCCGTCTCTGCAGGATAAACCGGCGCAGGGTCAGCCCCAACAGCAACAGGATCGCCGCAGCCAGCAGCGCCAGCAGCCAGGTGGTTTGTGGCTGCATACGGTTTTCATTCACGGCGTCAATCAGGTTGCTACGATCGACAATCCACTCATCGCGCAGTGATTGCAGCGTTTCCGACGGGATCTGCATCAGGTTTTTATCGAGGATAGCCAACAGCAATGGCTGATCCTGCCGCACGCCGAACGCTACCGGGTAGGCAATATTATTGGCGGCGAACGCCAACTTTATCGCCCCGGAGTAACGAGACAAAGCGACAAAGTTTGCCGAAATCACGTTATCCACCAGCGCATCCAACTGGCCGTTAGCCAGAGCGTCATACATGGCCTTACTGTCGGCAAAACGGATTTGTTCTTCGTTGGCAGGCACCAGGCCTTGTGCCAGATCGCCCTGCAGTACGCCAATGCGTTTACCGGCCAGATCGCTCCAGGTGGAAATCCCGTTGTCGTGTTGGCCAACATACACCCCCCACAGCGAACGGTGGATGGGCATACTTGCGCTGTAGCGCGCTTTAACTCCACGCGCCAATGGTAACGCGGTGCGAAAGCTGGCCTGGCCGGATTGCACCAGTTGATCGGCCTGTTCGGCATTGCGCGCCCACAGCGGAACAAAGCGCAACCCGGTGTTTTGCGCAATGATATTCAAAATGTCGATGGCATAACCGCGCGCTTGCCCACCGGAACCGCGGTAAGCGAAGGGGAAGTTATTCTCGATGGCGGCGTAATAGACGGTGGGGTGAGTCTTCACCCAGCTTTTCTCCATCTGCGTCAGATCGGCGTTGCCGGTATCGAGATAGCTGGGGATCTTTTTACTCCAGCGGCTTTGGATGGCATTCATCAACTCCATCGGGGTGTCGGCGATGGCCACGTTGAGGGTCTCGATCAGCGCCGGGTTGGCGGCGGCAAATACGAACGACAGGTTGCCGAGGTTGAGGGTACTTTCGATCTGATAAAGCTGGCCGAGCTGCAGCTGGTCGATAATAAAGCTGGCGCTGGCTTCATCGGCAATAAAGTAGTCGCTGCTGCCATTGAGCAGGGCATACACCGCCTGAAGGTTGTTGTCATAGCGTTGTACGTGGGACGACACCGTCTTTAGCGCATTGCCGGCCTGCATATCGGTCAGGGTGCTGATCGCCACCCGGGCATTGGCGGAGTTGAGCATCACTTTGCGATCGTTGCTGCGATCCCGCAGTACGCGCAGGTTACTGACGTAATAAGGCTGAGAAATTTTCAGGCCGTGTAGCGCTTCGTTTTGCGGAATGCCGTACACCAGATCGACAGTCCCGTCATGCAACGCTTGCTCAAGTTTCGCCAGATCGGAGAAGCCGTAGATCTGAAAGTGGATGCCGGTGACCTGTTGAACATAGCCCAGGTAGTCGGCATTCAGACCGTACAGGTCGTCATCCACAATAATATTATAAGGGCTGGTATTTTCACTGATGATACCGATGCGCAGCGTCGCGTCGCGCCAGGGATTTTTCTCGCTGGCGATCAGCAGGTCGGGCGGGATATTCAGGTTGCTGACCAATTGATAACGTACCGGCTGCGCCGCGTGCGCCAGACTGCCGACGCACAGCAACATCGTTACCAGCAGCAAAAGCGCACGCATCATGGCGCCAGCTCTTTAAACACCGCCACCAGCTCCAACAGATTACTGGCGCCGGTCTTACGCAGAATATTCTTCTTGTGGGTACTGACGGTTTTGTTGCTGATGTTCAGCATCTCGGCGATTTGCAGATTGGACAAGCCTTTGCTGAGCAGCCCGAGCACCTGCAGTTCTTTTGGCGTCAGCAGTGTACCTTCTGCCGGTAGCGCCTCCTCGGTCATGGCGGTGGCGGGAAAGCTCAAGCTTCCATCCAGTACGGTTTCAATCGCCAGCACCAGCTCTTCGAGACGGCTGCCCTTGTGCACAAATCCGTTGGCGCCGGCCGAATAGGCCATACGGGCGTAGATATCTTCTTCCTGTGCGGTATAGATCAGGATCGGTTGCTGCGGATAGTGGCGGCGGATTTTTTTCAATAATTGCAAACCGTCCACCTGTGGCAGACCGATATCGAGGATCACCAGCGCAAAGTCGGCCGTGGCCAATTGGGCCATTGCCTGAACGTCGTCTTGCACCGCCTGCAGGTGAAAGCGGCGGGATGACTTGATTAGCGCCGCTTCCAGTGCGACATGAACCACCGGGTGGTCATCAACTAATAACAAAGAGGGCATGGCTTGGCTCGAGTAACAGTATCCTGGCCGTTAGCATAACGAAAAAGGAGCCACTGCGCTCCCCTGATGAAACAGCACAATCCACTGTTAATTTAGAGGTTCATTCGGCAGGTGGCAAAGGTGATTTACAGCGTTATCCGCACAGGCTAAATTGGTTGGATCTATGCTCTGCGAAATACCGCCTCTCGATACCGAATGGAAAAGTTATGAATTACCAAAACGACGATTTACGCATTAAAGAAATTAAGGAACTCCTGCCACCGGTGGCCCTGTTAGAGAAGTTTCCGGCTACTGAACGTGCAGCAGAGACGGTGTCAAAGGCACGCAGTGCCATTCATCAGATCCTTCGCGGCAGTGACGATCGCCTGCTGGTGGTGATTGGCCCTTGTTCAATCCACGATACCAAAGCGGCGAAAGAGTATGCCGGTCGCCTGCTGTCGCTGCGTCAGGAACTGAGCGGCGAGCTGGAAGTGGTGATGCGGGTTTATTTTGAAAAGCCGCGTACCACCGTGGGCTGGAAAGGATTGATCAACGATCCGCAAATGGATAACAGCTTCCAGATCAACGACGGTCTTCGTCTGGCCCGTAAGCTGCTGCTGGATATTAACGATACCGGTTTGCCGGCGGCGGGCGAATTCCTCGACATGATCACCCCGCAGTATCTGGCAGATCTGATGAGCTGGGGCGCGATCGGCGCACGTACCACTGAATCTCAGGTGCATCGCGAGCTCTCTTCCGGCCTGTCTTGCCCGGTTGGCTTCAAGAACGGTACCGACGGCACCATCAAGGTTGCTATTGACGCCATCAATGCTGCCAGCGCACCGCACTGTTTCCTGTCGGTGACCAAATGGGGCCATTCAGCCATTGTGAACACCAGCGGTAACGGCGATTGCCACATTATTCTGCGCGGCGGCAAAGAGCCGAACTACAGCGCGGCACATGTGAAAGAAGTCAAAGAAGGCCTGGTCAAAGCGGGTCTGCCGGCGCAGGTGATGATCGATTTCAGCCATGCCAACAGCAGCAAGCAATTCAAAAAGCAGCTGGAAGTGAATGCTGACGTTTGCAAGCAGATTGCCGGCGGCGAAAAGGCGATTATGGGCGTGATGATTGAAAGCCATCTGGTGGAGGGCAACCAAAACCTGGAAAGCGGCGATCCGCTGGTTTATGGCAAGAGCGTCACCGATGCCTGCATCGGTTGGGAAGACACCGAAACCGTGCTGCGCGAGTTGGCAACAGCGGTGAAAGCGCGCCGCGGCTGATAAACCTGCCTGGTTCCAATAAAAAAGCCCCCGGCCAAAACCGGGGGCTTTTTAGATCATGCGGCGAAAATTACTTCGCTTTACCCTGGTTTGCCACGGCGGCCGCTTTAGCAGCGATCTCGTCGGCATTACCCAGGTAGTAACGTTTGATTGGCTTGAAGTTCTCGTCAAATTCATACACCAACGGCACGCCGGTTGGGATGTTCAGCTCGAGGATCTCGTCTTCGCTCAGGTTATCCAGGTATTTCACCAGCGCACGCAGGGAGTTGCCGTGTGCAGCAACGATAACGCGCTCGCCGCTTTTGATGCGTGGCAGAATTTCTTCGTCCCAGTAAGGGATCACGCGATCGATGGTCAGCGCCAGACTCTCGGTCAGCGGCAGCTCTTTCTCGGTCAGCGCGGAATAACGCGGATCGTGGCCCGGGTAACGTTCGTCATCTTTGGTCAGCTCTGGTGGAGTAACGGCGAAGCCGCGACGCCATTGCTTAACCTGCTCGTCACCGTATTTTTCTGCGGTTTCAGCCTTGTTCAGACCCTGCAGCGCGCCGTAGTGGCGTTCGTTCAGTTTCCAGGATTTCTCAGTCGGCAGCCAGGCCTGATCCAGTTCGTCCAGAATGTTCCACAGGGTGTGGATAGCGCGCTTCAGTACGGAGGTGTAAGCAAAGTCAAAAGAGAAACCTTCGTCTTTCAACAGTTTGCCTGCTGCTTTCGCTTCGGTGCGGCCTTTGTCGGACAAATCAACATCATACCAACCGGTGAAGCGGTTTTCGTTGTTCCACTGGCTTTCGCCGTGACGCACCAGAACCAGCTTAGTTACAGCCATAGCTTAACTCCTTAATAATCTGACATTTCAATGATAACGAAAATCATTATATTGCCGCGGCCGGGGGCTCGGCAATCGATAGTGTTTAACCATAGCCAATTTCTTGCCGCAAAGTAAGTGCTGTTCTGAGGAAAAGCTGAATCGATCAGGCTGGTGCAGATAGGGAGTGCGGCACGGCGAAGGGAGATTCGGCCGTGCCGTGGGGAAGGGCAATCAGGCTGCTTTTTTCAGGCAATTGCTCATAAAGGTTTTACGCTCGTCACCCTTCAGGCTTTTGGTCTTGGCGTCGGCGTTACAGGTTTTCATTTTCTGCTGCTGCGGAGTCAGCGTTTTGGTCGCAGCGGTGCCTTCGGATTTCAGGCAGGTGCTCATGAAGGTAGAGCGATCCGCGCCTTTCAGCGTTTTGCTGGTGGCCTGTTGATTACAATCGGTCATGCGTTTCTGCTGCGCGGCCTGTGCCGGTGATGGCGTTTTTGCTGCGGTCTCGGCAGCCATCAGATTGGTGCTCAGCAGTAAACCCGCCAGTAATGGAAGTGCAGTAATCAGACGCATAGGTGTTCCTTCAGCTATTGGCCGGCCGGGGTGGCCGAAAATTGTGACGTTGCACAAGGTGTTGTGCTTATCACCGTAGCCTGATTCTAGTGCGCGCTTTGGAATAAGGAAAGGCAGCCCTCGGCGCGGCAGCGGGGTAAAAAGGTAAGCATTTATAACAAACGGCCCCTCGCCGCGTGGCAAGGGGCGTAGCGGGTCAGATAGGATAAAACTGATAATGGGTGGCGCTCAGGTATTGTTGCCCCGGCTGCAGCCAACAGTCGGGCTGCGGCCATTCCGGGTGGTTCGGACTGTCCGGCAAAAACTCGCTTTCCAGCGCCACGCCGGCGTAATTGGCATAGCTGCCGCCTTCGCGTGCCGGGGTTCCGCCCAGATAGTTGCCGCTGTAGAGCTGCAACGCCGGCGCACTGGTGAAGACGCTCATTTGTACCTGGCCATCAGCCGACCAAAGATGGGCCGCCGGGCAGTCCAATGCGCCACAGGTACGATGTAGCAAAAAGGCATGATCGTAGCCTTTTACCCGCTGTTGACAGCGATCGCTCAAAAAATCCTGCAGCAGCGTTTTTGGCTGGCGGAAGTCCATGCCGCTGTCTGCCACCGGGGTAAGATCGGCACAGGGGATGCCTTCGCTGTCGACCGGCAGATAGCGGTCGGCAAACAGCTGTAGCCGCTGATGGCGGGCGTCGGTTCCGGCACCGTCGAGGTTGAAGTAGGCGTGGTTGGTTAAATTGACCGGACAGGCGCTGTCGGTCCGCGCCTGATAGCTGATTTCCAGTCGATTGTCGGCAGTGAGTCGATAGTTGACCTGAACGTCGAGATTGCCGGGGAAACCCTGGTCACCCTCTGGCGAATGCAAGGCGTAGCTCACCTGCTGCTGATCCTGTTGGGTAATGCGCCAGCGGCGGGCATTAAAGCCTTCCGGCCCACCGTGCAGCTGGTGTTCTCCCTGATTGGCGACCAGCGGATGCGGTTTGCCATCAATCTGCAGGCTGGCGTGCGCGATGCGGTTGGCGTAGCGCCCGACGGTAGCGCCCAGGTAGGCCGCTTGATTCAGGTAGTCCGCTGGGGTACGACACCCCAGCAGCAACTCGCGCGTTCTGCCCGATTTCAGTGGCAATACCGCGGAGAGCCAGGTGGCGCCCCAATCCATCAGCGTTACCGTCATTCCGCCAGCGTTTTTCAACTGGGTCAATTGGTAGGGCTGGCCGTCAGGGGCCAACGTTTGACTGTCGCTCAGCATCTGCCGGCCCCCTCTGACGCCTTACAGACGTAAAAGGTTTCTTTCAGCCCATGGGTCTGCAGCGGGTATTCGCGTGCAACTGCCTCGCGGACCGGCTCGACCAGCGCCTGTGGCATCAGCGCCACGATACAGCCGCCAAAACCGCCGCCGGTCATGCGTACGCCGCCGCGGTCGCCGATAACGGCTTTGACGATCTCCACCAGCCGGTCGATCGGCGGCACGGTAATTTCAAAATCATCGCGCATCGAGGCGTGCGACTCCGCCATCAGTTTGCCCATCAGCTTCATATCACCAGCGGCCAGCGCATCGGCAGCAGCCAGTGTACGATCGTTTTCGCTGATCACATGACGCGCTCGTTTGGCGACGATCGGATCCAGCTCATGCTGGATCGGGAAAAACAGATCCGGGCTGACATCGCGCAGCGCTTTGACACCGAAGAAGCGCGCGGCTTCCTCACACTGCTTGCGGCGGGTGTTGTATTCGCTGTCTACCAGACCGCGTTTCACATTGGAATTGATGATCACCACCGCGATATCTTCCGGCACCGATACTGCGCGGGTTTCCAGCGTTCGGCAGTCGATCAGCAAAGCATGATCCCGTTCGCCGAGCGCAGAAATCAGTTGATCCATAATCCCGCAGTTACAGCCGACAAACTGGTTCTCTGCTTCTTGCCCATTGAGGGCCAGCGCTACGCCATCCAGCGGCAGGGCATACAGTGCCTGCATGGCCTGACCAACGGCGACTTCCAAAGAGGCGGAAGAACTGAGGCCGGCACCTTGCGGCACATTACCGGAAATCACCAGGTCCGCACCGCCAAAATCGCTGTTGCGTTGCTGCAGGTGTTTGATCACGCCGCGTACGTAATCGGACCAGCGTTGGGTTGGATGGCTGACGATCGGTTCGTCGAGCGAAAACAGATCCTGCTGGGCGTCGTAATCGGCGGCGATCACCCGGATCTGACGGTCGTCGCGTTTGGCGCAGGCGATCACCGTCTGGTAATCGATGGCGCACGGCAGCACAAAACCGTCGTTATAGTCGGTATGCTCACCGATCAAGTTCACCCGGCCCGGGGCCTGGATAGTCAGTGCGGGCGCGTAGCCAAAACGTTCGGTAAAAAGGGTGTGGGTAAGGTTCTTTAAACTCATTGTTGGGCTCCGGCTTCACGGTAATGAACATCGCTAACGGCACGCAGACGTTCTGCGGCCTGTTCTGCAGTCAAATCGCGCTGGGTTTCTGCCAGCATCTCGTAACCCACCATAAATTTACGCACCGTGGCGGAACGCAGCAGCGGCGGATAGAAGTGGGCGTGTAGTTGCCAATGGCGGTTATCTGCGTCGTTAAACGGGGCGCCGTGCCAGCCCATGGAGTAGGGGAAGGAGCACTGGAACAGGTTGTCGTAACGGCTGGTCAGTTTTTTCAGCGCCACGGCCAGGTCACGGCTCTGTTCGGCGCTGAGATCGGTAATGCGCTGCACTGAACTCTTCGGCAACAGCAGCGTTTCAAACGGCCAGGCCGCCCAGTAGGGCACCACGGCCAGCCAGTGTTCGGTTTCCACTACCGTACGGCTGCCGTCAGCCTGTTCGCGCTGGACGTAATCCGTCAACATCGCGGAGTAGTGCCGTTGGAAATACTCGCGTTGCAGCCGGTCCTCATGCTCGACTTCGTTCGGCAAGAAGCTGTTGGCCCAAACCTGTCCATGCGGATGCGGATTAGAGCAGCCCATCGCGGCGCCTTTGTTTTCAAAAACCTGCACCCACGGATAGCTGCGTCCCAGATCGGCGGTCTGTTCCTGCCAGGTGGCAATCACTCGTTCCAGCGCTTGCAGCGGCAATTCCGGCAGGGTCTTGCTGTGGTCGGGCGAGAAACAAATCACCCGGCTGGTGCCACGGGCGCTCTGGCAGCGCATCAACGGATCCTGACTTTCCGGTGCCAGCGGGGTATCCGTCATCAGCGCGGCAAAGTCGTTGGTGAATACGTAGGTGTCCTGATAGTTCGGGTTTTTATCGCCGGTAACACGGGTGTTGCCCGGGCAGAGGAAACAGTCGGGATCGTGCTGCGGCAACGTTTCTTGCTGTGTTGACTCCTGCTGGCCTTGCCACGGCCGTTTGGCACGGTGTGGCGAGACCAATACCCATTGGCCGGTCAGCGGGTTGTAGCGGCGATGGGGATGATCTACGGGGTTAAAATCCGTCATGGTGGTTCCTTTTTCTCGGGCGATGCGGCGCGGTGTAATCGCTTTCATCTGCCGCTAACCTACCCTTGACTCATACAAATGGATAACTATGAGCAAAAAGATAGCACGTCCCACGGGGGAAAAAGGTGATCCAGAGCGAAAAATGGAATCGTTTACACTGCGTGATGCAAGTGAGAAAACCGCTGGCAGTGTAGGAGGGGGAAAGCTGAAAAAGTTGGCATCAGGCTGGAAGTGATAGCGTTTTCACACTGGTAACCGGCAGGCGTTCACCTGCCGGTTATGGCGATCAGGAATGCTGGTACAGCGGGTAAGTGAACAGCAGCAGATGGGTCAGATTAAGTCCGAAGTGGAATAAAATCGGCACCCACAAGCGGCCACTCCACATCCATGCCAGGCCGTAAATCAACCCGGCAAGCGTGGCGAAAATGACCATCAGCATGCCACCGGCCAGATGCGCGGCGCCAAAAATCAGCGCGGCAATGATCAATGCCGGCCAAGCCCCCAACCATTGGCTCAGCCGTTGCTGCAGATAACCGCGGAACAGCGCTTCTTCAGCCATGCAGACAAAGAACAGGTTGGCCATGATAAACGGCAGGATCCAGGCTGGGGTATGCAGCTCAATCTTCAGGCCACCAAGCGCCACCGCCAGCAACAGCAAGGCCGGAACGCTGATAATCAGCGCCGTCCAGGCCGATGTACCTACGCTTTTTTCAGGTTTATCGCGTTTAAACAACGTTGGCAGACAGGCGAACAACAGGAAGGGCACTATCGCCTTGTCAAAGTTGTAATACATGGTGAAGGGTGCGCTTAACGGGCCTGCTTTATCACCGTCGATCATCAATTGGTTATTGATCCCCGGCACCAGGTGCAGGAATAGCGCCACACAGCTTAAAACCACTAACACTTCAAGTGGGACAGCCAGATTACGCCGTGTCCGAAAATGGTGTCGCAGCCCTGCGAGGGCGGCAATGCCTAATAAGCAAGTCAGGCTGAGCGGGGTGAGTACCGCGTGGTACATGCCCATCCCCGCCGATGCGGCCAGAATCAACCAGGCAATAAGCCGGTTAAATGGCAAAAAGAATAACGAAGAAGCCAGTACGCCCCACATAACTATGTCCCTTTAAAATATGCACACGGTACCCATTACCGAAGGCAATCATTGCTTTATCGGTGTGCGAATGATCGGTGAGTTGGGCACTATGCCGGATAGTAGCACAGCGAAATGACGATAAAGGTCGGTGCAGTGGGTGAAATAGTGCTGTTAACCCTTCATCCAGGCTTGCGAACGGGTGATTTCCGCCAGGTTCTGCAGGATATCCAGACTCTGCTGGTGGATTTCCTGCGTCGGTGCGGCGCATAAGTCCTGCAAGACGGTCACCTGAAAACCGGCGTCGTGCGCCTGTCTTGCGGTGCTTTCGATCGCCAGTGGGGTACTGACCCCGCCTAGCAGCAAATGATGGCAGCGATGCTGCTGCAGCCAGGCTAACAAATTGTTACCGGCAAAGGCGCCAACGCCGTGCTTTTCGAACTGAATATCCGTTGGCAGCACCTGCAAATCCTTATCCCATTGGCAGCCGGGGCTGCTCAGACGCAGTGCGCCAATCTGTTTCAGGTGGCTGAACAGCGGAGAGTGAGCGGGAATGTCGTGATAATCGTCGGCAAAACCGACGCGCACCCAAATCACAGGAATTTTACGTACCCGGGCGTAAGCCGCGGCGGCGTTGGTGTTGGCAATCAGGTTTAGTGCCAACACCTGCTCACGGCAATGGTTCGCACGCCCTTTGGGGCCAATCAGATCGTCGATAAGATCGATAATAATCAGTGCGGCGGACATGGTGTCTCCAGAAGCGGATCCTTTACTCCTTATGATAAAAGGCCAAATGTGATGTGTTGCAGAGGAAGTGTTGCCGGATATGTCATCGGATGAGTAGCGGGGCTACCCATCCGCGCGGATTATCGAGGATTTCAGATCAGCGTATCCAACTGATAACGGTAGCCGTCGCCGTCAGGGACAAAGCTCAGGCGGTGGGTAATACTTTGCGGCGCGTCTTCCGCATGGTGGGAGACAAACAGCAGTTGGGTCGTTCCCTGGCCGATCAACACGTCGACAAAGCGACGGACCAACTGGCGATTGAGCGGATCCAGCCCCTGCAGCGGTTCGTCGAGGATCAACAGCGCCGGGTGTTTGACCAGTGCGCGGGCGATCAGCGCTAACCGTTGCTGACCCCAGGAAAGGCTGTGGAAGGGGGCCTCGCCGTTTGCACCGCCCAGCCCCAGCAACGCCAGCCATTGGTCAGCCAATTGCCGTTGGCGATCGGATACCGCCTGGTAAATGCCGATCGAATCGAAAAAACCGGACAGGATCACGTTGCGCACGCTGGCGCTGACGCGGTAATCCAGATGCAGACTGCTGCTGACGTAGCCGATATGGCGTTTGATATCCCAGATGGTTTCCCCGCTGCCGCGCCGCCGGCCGAACAGGGTAAGATCGTTACTGTACCCCTGAGGGTGATCGCCGGTGATCAGGCTGAGCAGCGTCGATTTACCGGCGCCGTTCGGGCCGACGATCTGCCAGTGTTCGCCGGGATTAACCTGCCAGTCGAGGTGATTGAGAATAGGTCGATCGTTGTAACTGACCCTCCCGTCGCGCAGGATAATTAACGGTTGATCCGCCGGCAGCGTGGTTTTCTGCGCCGGATCTTCGGTTTCCGGCAGCGCCAGGCCATCCAGATTCTCGCTGTGCGCCAGTTGCGCTACCAGCGCTTCCGCCATCACCTGCCGGCGCGTCCCCTGGCTTGCCAGGGTGCAATCGGCCAGCACGCCCACGTTACGGATAAAGTCCGGCACTTCGTCAAAGCGATTGAGCACCAGCACCAGGGTATAGCCATGCCCGGAGAGGTCATTCAACAGCGTAGCCAACTGAGCGCGTGAAGTCACGTCCAGCCCGTCGAAGGGTTCATCCAGGATCAGTAAATCGGGTTGTGGCATCAGCGCCCGGCACAGCAGGGTTTTGCGCGTTTCGCCGGTAGAAAGGTATTTAAAGCGACGTGACAACAGCGAGGTAATGCCGAACTGCTCCGCCAGCTGCGCGCAGCGCGTGGGGTCTTTGACCTCTTCCTGAATGATTTCCGCTGCGGTGCGTCCGGTATCTTCCTCGCCTGGGCTAAGCAGGTCGGTATTGTTACGTTGCCATTCGTCGCTGACCAGCTTTTGCAACTGTTCGAAGGAGATGCGCACCGCATGCTTGAAATCGCTGCGGCGCTCGCCGTTGAGCAACACCAGTTCATCGGCCAGCGCGCGTGCCAGGGCGGATTTGCCGCTGCCGTTGGCGCCGACAAAGGCCCAGCTGTCGCCGGCCTGAATCTCCAGCGCTTCCAGCGTCAGGGTACGGGTATCGCTTAAGCGAAATGAACCTTGCGAAATGTGCAACGACGACATCACCTGTTCCTTTTTATGCAATTATTTTGTTTAGAAATAGGCGCATTGCGGAGCGATGTCAATCGGCAAAAATGCAACGTTACGTTGCGTTTAGCACAACGTGGCGACAATCACCCGATCGGCGTTAAACAAGGCGTGAACCTGGCTGCCGGGGCGCAGTTTTAGCTGCTGCAGCTCTGGGTTGGCCACGGTGGCGCACAGGGTTTCACCGCCCGTCAGCGTGACCAGCACCTCGCTGTGATCGGCACCCGGTTGAATGCTGGCGACCACGCCCGCCAATGCGTTGTCCGCTGCCCCGACCAGGGCCGGATCGGTATTCAGTTTCACCCAGGGGGCTTTAATCAGCGCCAGCACTTCCTTGCCGGGGGATAGCTGCAGCCGATCGGCGCTCTGTTGGGTGATGGCCGCGCTGAGACGGGTTTTGCCGTCGTTAAGCAGAATATCCAGATGCTGCTGCACCTGCTGGTGATCGCGTTCGATCACGGTGCCAAAGAACTGGTTGCGGGCACTGGTTTGCAGCGAGAAACGCGAGATTGCCGCTAACAGGCTATCGAGCGGCAACTCGTCCTGTTGCAGCACGTCGAAGGCTTTTTGTTGGATCTGCCCGAGCAGATCGTAAAGCTGGATCAACCGCTCACCGTAGCGAGTCACCTGCGCACCGCCACCGCCTTTGCCGCCGGTGGCACGTTCCACCACCGTCTGCTCCGCCAACTGGTTCATTTCGTTAATCGCGTCCCAGGCACTTTTATAGCTGATGCCCGCCAGTTTGGCGCCCTGGCTGATGGAACCGGTGTGCCGGACCTGTTTAAGCAGCGCGATGCGGCGCGGGTCGGCGAACAGCTTCTGCTGAAGTTTTAGGGTAAGAAGAATTTCGGCCTGCATAACGCGTCCTGTCGGCTGCAAAAGCCTTATTGTCGCCGATTTAGCCGCAAAGCGCCAAAGGATGCGTCGGCAACAGCCAGGGCTCGGTAACAATAAAAACTGGCCTTCAGTTATTGAAATGTTATAACATAACAAAAAATATAATGATTGATGCCGACCACGGCGGGTTTTTATTTCACCAAAGGGATGCTGTAAATGAGTGCTGCACGTCTGGGTTTCGTCACGCCCAAAAAACCACCTTATTACCTGATTACCGCTTTGATGTTAAGCCTGCCGAACGCCGCGCTGGCCGTCGGCGCTTGCGACAAAACCGAAAAGTCATCACGTTGCGAAGACAGCTTAACCGTGCAGGCATCCAGCCAGCCCCAGAGCACCTATGGCTCGTTGGAGGTCGTCACCCAGTCGGCTTCGCGCCTGGGGCTGACCAATCTAGAAACCCCACGCAGTATTGATGTTATCAGCGCACAGGCTATCCAGCAGCGGGGTGATAAATCGCTCGCCGCCGTTGTCGAGCGTGCTCCCGGCATGTCCGGTGTGGCTTCCCCCACGCTCAGCAATAACTTTTCACTTCGCGGCTTCAGGCCGGTGTCCTGGCTGTATAACGGCGTCGAAACGCCGGGCAGCACCCTTCAGCTAGCGGATCCTTCCCATTACGGCAGTGTAGAAGTGTTGCGCGGCCCCGGATCGGTGCTCAATGGCCTGAGCGCCGCCGGCGGCAGCGTCAATCTGCTTTCGCGCCAGCCGACCTTCAGCCGCCAGCCCATCGAGTTCGACTATGGCCTGTCGAGTTATAACAGCCAGCGCCTGCACCTGGGTGCGGGAGGGACGTTAGTCGACGACGTGGCGGCCTATCGTCTGGACGTCAGCGGCAGCGACAGCGGCACCAATGTGCAATATGAGCGTGACAAACAGAAACGGGTATCCGGCGCGCTGCTGTTTAAACTGTCTGATAATGCCCTGCTGACGTTAAGCCTGGATCGCATGCTCAATCGCACCAACAACCCATACTACGGCACGCCGCTGGTGGAAGGGAACATCGCCCGCGAACTGCGCGATATCAACTACAACAACCTGACCGACAGCCGTATCCAGAGCAACGCCACGTCGTTTCAGGCCAGCCTGGATTGGTTCACCACGCCTGAAATTGAGCTGCATAACCAGTTCTACTATTACAGCGGCTTTCGCGAATGGCGCAATGTGGAACGCTTTCGCATCTCGGCGGCCACCCAGCCCGGCTATGTCAATCGCGATTCGTTCGGGGCGCTGGCCCACGATGACGACCTGATCGGCAACCGCAGTTCCCTGGTGTTCGACCGGCCGTTGGGCGGCTTCGATAACCGGTTTATTGTCGGCCTTGATCTGAGTAAACGTCGCTTTCAGTACTACTCCAACGGCTTCCCCGGTTCCGAAGAGGTTCCGCTGCAGGCACCGATCAGAGAAAGTTTTTCACAGGGCACCGCTAGCCAACGTTCTCCGGTTCGCCACGTTACGCAAAACCAGTACGCCGCTTTTATGGAAGACCGCTTCAGCCTGACTGAACGTTTAACCCTGCTGGGGCAGTTGCGCTACAACCATATGGATATGGATTGGCATTTTCAGGGCCCGCAAGAAGAGCGCTCCGCGCAAACCTACGCCTTCAGCGTCTGGAGCCTGGGCCCCAGCTATGCGTTGACCGATAACATCAATATTTACGCCAACTACACCACCGGCAAGGAGCCGGGCAACGACCTGTTCTTTTTAAGTCCGGCGCAAACCGGTCTGCCGCTTACCCGGGTACGCCAATGGGAAGTCGGCGCCAAGGGGCAGTTTTGGGATAACAAGGGAGAGGCCACGCTGGCGTTGTACGAACTGCGCAAGGACAACCTGTTTGCGCCCAATGCGCAGCAGCCGGATACGCTAAATGCCGTTGGCCGGCAGACCTCGCGCGGCGTGGAATTAAGCCTGATGTTGCGCCCCAGCGATCGCTGGGAGCTGGCCGCCAATGCGGCCTACACCCACGCCCGTTATGATGAGTACCGCGGCGGCAGCCCGTTACGTAGCTATAACGGTAATCGTCCGGCCTACATCCCTGACTGGACCGCCAACCTTACGGCACGTTATATGCCGACGGAACAGTGGGGGCTCACCTCATCGCTGCGCTACGTGGGCAGCAGTTATAACGACGACGCCAACCAGCGTAAAATGCCGTCCTACACCACGCTCGATCTGGCGACGGACTATCAGATCACCCGGACCGTGGGGGTGGGCGTGCGTATCAGAAACGTCACTAACCAGCTGTATGCCTATCAACGTACTTACCCGGATCAGGTGCTGATCGCGCCATCGCGCACCTATGAAAGCTTTATTTCGGTGAGGTTCTGATCCTGCCATGCAGCCGATAATCTGCCTGCTGGTGGCGCTGGGCCTGTCGTTTCATGCGCTGGCACAGGCCGGTGCTGTCACCCTCAACAACTGTGACCAGGCGTACCGCTACCCCACGGCGCCTGAGCGGGTGCTGGTTTACGCCAACCCCGCGTTGGAAAACCTGCTGGCGCTGGGACTGGCGCAGCGCATCGTCGGCATTATCGGTTATGACTATGCACGGGATACGGCTCCGTCTCCGACGACGCGGGGCAAAGCCCTGAGCCAGTTGTCGGCCGCCGCACCGCCGGCGGCGGAACCTTTGCTGTTGCTCAATCCGGATTTGGTCTATTCGGCCAGTTACTACTGGTTTAACAGCCCGGAAACGCCCAGCCGCGATCGGCTGACGGAGTGGGGAATCGCTACCTATCTCTCGCCTGACGTCTGCAGTGGCCAACAAAGTACCGTAAGCCGCTCGGCGAGCTTCGAGGGTATTTTTGCCGAACTGCGTGAAATTGCCCGAATTTTTCACGTCACCGGCGCAGCTGAGCGCTTAATTAAAAAGCAGCAGTCACAACTGCGGGAACTGGAGCGTCAGGCGGTGTCCTTGCCCCAACAGCGGCTACTTTGGTGGTATGCCGGTACGCAAACCCCTTATGTGGCGGGATGCTGCGGCGCACCTGCACTGTTGACCCGTCAGATTGGCAGTCAAAATCTGTTTGGGGATCTGCCCGAGCTTTGGCCCACCGTATCCTGGGAAACCATTGCCGCCCGCGATCCCGACGTGATTGTGCTGGGCGATTTACCCCGTGGCGGCCTCGGCGACAGTGCCAAAGATAAGATCCATTTTCTGGAGCATCACCCCCTGACCTCAACCCTGCGCGCCGTGCGCCAAAAACGCTATGTCATTTTGCCCGGCTACGACCTGGATCCCTCGGTGCGTACCCTGGCAGCCTTGCAACGTTTAATTCAGGGCCTGCAGCAACAGGCCCTAGGATCATCCATTCTCAAAAAGGAACCCTGATATGTCCTCTCTTTCATTCTCCTCACTGTTGACCTCGTGGGATCAGCAACAAGGGGCTTACATCGCCGAGCGAGAAGCGCGTTTTAATGCCCAACTCGAGGTGTTAGCGCTTTCGGTCGGCGAGGATTTTCACGTACTAGATCTGGCTTGTGGGCCGGGATCGCTAAGCCTGCGCATCCTTCAGCGTTTCCCGCAGGCCAAAGTGACGGCGATGGATCTCGATCCGTTATTGTTGGCCATCGCCCGCGGTGCTCTTGCGGAATATGGCGACAGGATCCGCATTCTTCAGGCCGATCTCGCCGATCCTGAGTGTTTCTCATCGCTCGAGGGGGCAATGCCTGACGCGGTGGTTTCCAGCACGGCGCTGCACTGGTTAATGCCGGAACAGCTGACGGTGCTGTATCGCAACATCGCCGAACGGCTGCCCACGGGGGGCGTATTTTTGAATGCTGACCACCAGCGTTATGACCATCGACAGCCACGCGTTAAAACGTTGGCTGAACTGCACGATAACCAGACGCAGCAACAGGCCTGGCGCAACGGTGTCGAAGACTGGGAGCAGTGGTTTGACAAGGTGCAGCAGTTGCCGGAGCTGGCGCAATATCGGCAACAGCGGGAAAAGCTGTTCGCCGGGCGTCCTGTCCCTCCGGCGACGGCATTGGATTTCCAACTTGCCAGCCTGACGCAGGCGGGGTTTACCGAAGTAGGGCCTGTCTGGCAGTTGTTGGATGACTACGTGATTGCAGGCTGGAAATAGTATGGACGGATCGGTACGCCGGGGGGCCAGGCGTTCAGGCGGTTGGTTGTGCATGCTGGCGCTGGCGTTGCCGCTATTTTTGCTCGCTGCCTCGTTGTACGGACCGGCGCCAATATCGCTGCATGACGTGTGGCGTATTTTGTCTGCCCCTGGCGCCGCTAACGCCGAGGACGGTAGCGAGATTTATCAACGGATAATCTGGTCATTGAGAATGCCGAGGGCGCTGTTGGCCGCGGTGGCAGGGGCCGGTCTGGCCCTGGCCGGCACCGTCCTGCAGTCGCTGACGCGCAACCCGTTGGCCGATCCCTGGGTGCTGGGGATCTCTTCCGGGGCAGGCGTGGGTGCTGTTCTGGTGCTGGTGTTGGGGCTCGGCGGCGGCCTGTTGTCGGTGTCTGGCGGAGCATTTATCGGTGCGGCCGGGGCCTTTGCCCTGGTTTTACTGCTCGCCGGGCGTTCCTTGAACGCCGAGTCATCGCTGTTTATTTTGGCAGGGGTCGCGGTCACGCAACTGCTTTCGGCACTGACCTCGCTGATTACCCTGTGGCAAGCGGACGCCAATGCCACGCGTGGCGTGATGTTCTGGCTACTGGGATCCTTCAGCGACGCCCGCTGGTCGCAGGTGGGGCTTTGCGCTCTGCTGCTGGCGGCGGCACTGGCGGTTTGCTGGATGAAAGCGGGCGAGCTGGACGCACTGGCATTCGGCGGCCTGACCGCGGCGTCGTTGGGAGTGGCGGTGGCGCCGCTGAAGCTGCTGCTGTACGGCATTACCATGGCGCTGACGGCCGTTATCGTCGCATTCAGCGGCGCGGTGGGGTTTATTGGGCTGACGGTGCCGCACGTCGCCAGACTGCTGGTCGGGCCGCGTCACCGGTTGCTGTTGCCGGCCAGCGCGCTGTGCGGCGCGTTGTTTGCCGTCGCGGCGGACACCCTGGCCAGAACCTTGTTTGAACCGCGCGAACTGCCGGTGGGCGTCTTGACCGCGTTGTTGGGTGTCCCGGTATTTCTCGCCTTGCTGTATCGGAAAATAAATGCATGAACATTGAAAGCCGGTTATCGGGGCTGCGTGCCGAAGGGTTGGGGTGGTCAACGGCAGAAAGAGTGGTGCTGAATAACCTCAGTTTTCACGCCCGGCCCGGTGAAATTACCGGCGTGCTCGGCGTCAACGGCAGCGGAAAATCTACGCTGCTCAAGTTACTGGCGGGATTGATTTCCCCCAGCCGTGGCCGGGTGTATTTGCAGCAAACCGATATTGCCTCAATGAAAGGGCGCGAACGAGCCAAATCCATGACTTTCCTCGAACAGTCCGGGCCCGGCGCCTTTGCCATTGCGGTGAAAGACGTGGTGTTGCTCGGGCGTCTGGTTTACGCCAGCCGCTGGGCAGGATTCAGCGCGGTAGATTATCGCATTGCCGGGCAGGCGATGGAGCAGGTCGGCATTTCGCACCTGGCCGAGCGTGAATGGCATCAGCTGTCCGGCGGGGAACAGCAACGCGTTCATCTGGCACGCGCGCTGGCGCAACAAACGCCATGGCTGTTATTGGATGAGCCTGCCAACCATCTTGATATTGCCCATCAGCAGCAGTTTATGGCGTTATTGCGGCGGCTGGGCATCAGCGTAGTGGTTTCGCTGCACGACCTGAATTTGGCGGCCTGCTACTGTGACCGGCTGATGTTGTTAAAGCAGGGCGGTTTACACGCGTTCGGCCCCCCGCAGCAGGTGCTGACATCGGAGACGATAGACAGGGTTTATGGGGTAGAGGCCAGGCTGGCGGCGGTTAGCGATTATGCCGCGCCGCTGATCTATTACCCTGTTCAATAGCGTTCGCCGCAGGTCGATAGACGCCACCGGAGCACAAATGGCACGTTTGGCCGGTTACAAATTCCGCCCAGTCTTTAAAATAACCCCGTTTTAGTCGGTTTTTTGGTTTAAACTAGAATTTACGTGGCGGTGTTCATTACCGCTCAATGGGCAGTTAAGTGAGGCTACCATGTTGGATTTATTGAAAAGTTTGCTGTTCGCTGTGGTCATGGTTCCGGTTGTGATGGCCATCATCCTCGGCCTGATCTACGGTTTGGCGGAAGTGTTCAACATTTTCTCCAAAGTGGGCCGTTCGAAAGAAAATCGTACCCAGCACTGATCGTTACCCATCCCCATTTCAAAGCCTGCCGGCGTCGTTCGGCAGGTAGATATATGCCCTAAATAATTCGAGTGGCTTGTAGGCGGCAACGCAGTGAATCCCCGGGAGCTTACTCTGGTAAGTGACCGGGGTGAACGAGGAGAGCCAACACCCAAGCAGCTTGAAGTATGACGGGTATTTCAAGATATCTCACACCCTGCCGATAAACCGCATGACAAGCTTCTGCGCGACGTTATATTATTTTTTATATAACGAAGAGTGATTGATAATGCACGTTAACTTGCGGAGAAAACAATGAAACAGCAATGGACTAAGTGGGTCGGCGGTATCGTATTGGCATCCGGTATGGTTATGCAGGCATCGGCAGCGGATAAAATTACCGTTTTTGCGGCCGCCTCGCTGACTAACGCACTGCAGGATATCGCGACCCAATACCAGAAAGGCAAGGATGTGCAGGTGGTTTCCTCATTCGCCTCCTCTTCCACGCTGGCGCGCCAGATTGAGCAGGGCGCCCCGGCCGATCTGTTTATCTCTGCCGATCAGCAGTGGATGGATTACGCCATCGACAAACAGCAAATGGTCAAAGACACCCGTTATACCCTGTTGGGCAACGAACTGGTGCTGATCGCGGCAAAAGACGCCAAACCGGCTAAAATCACGCTCGACAAGCAAACCGACTGGGCAAAACTGCTCAATGGCGGCCGCCTGTCGGTGGGCGATCCGGACCACGTGCCGGCCGGCATTTATGCCAAGGAAGCGCTGCAGAATCTCGGAGCCTGGACCGCGCTGGAACCTAAGTTGGCCCGGGCCAACAACGTACGCAGCGCCATGGCACTGGTAGAACGTGGCGAAGCGCCATTGGGCATTGTTTATGGTTCAGACGCGGTAGCCAGTGATAAAGTCAGCGTGGTGGCCATCTTCCCGGAAGACAGCCACAAACCGGTGGAATACCCGATGGCGATTGTGAAAGGTCATCAAACCCCGGCCGTCAGCGCGTTCTACAGCTACCTGAAGAGCCCGGAAGCGGCTGCTATTTTCAAACATTATGGATTCTCCCCGCGTAAATGATCCTGAGTGAGTACGAGTGGCAGGCCGTTGAACTGAGCCTGAAAGTGTCCGCCCTGGCGGTGGTGTGCAGTTTACCCTTTGGCATTCTGATGGCCTGGGTGCTGGTACGCTGCCGCTTCCCGGGTAAATCGCTGCTGGACAGTATTATTCACCTGCCGCTGGTACTGCCACCGGTGGTGGTCGGCTATTTATTGCTGATCGCCATGGGGCGGCGCGGCGTGATTGGCGAATGGCTGTATGACTGGTTTGGCTTCAGTTTCAGCTTTAGTTGGCGCGGTGCGGCGCTGGCTTCTGCCGTGGTGGCGTTCCCGCTGATGGTGCGCGCCATCCGGTTGGCGCTGGAGGCGGTGGATACCCGACTGGAACAGGCAGCCCGCACCCTTGGGGCCAACCCGTGGCGGGTGTTTTTCACCATCACGCTGCCGCTGTCGCTGCCCGGCGTGATTGTCGGTGTGGTATTGGCCTTTGCCCGTTCTCTGGGCGAGTTCGGCGCCACCATTACCTTTGTTTCCAACATTCCCGGCGAGACGCGTACCATACCGCTGGCGATGTATACCCTGATTGAAACGCCGGGGGCTGAAGCCGCCGCCGCGCGCCTGTGCGTGATTGCCATAGTGCTGTCACTGCTTTCACTGATGGTTTCCGAGTGGCTGGCCCGCTGGGGTCGTAAACGGATGGGCGTGTAAATGCTGGAGCTGGATTTCTCCCAACGCCTTGGGGATTTAAACCTTAACGTGCGCGCCGATCTGCCCGCGCAGGGCATCACCGCGATTTTTGGCCTGTCGGGTGCGGGTAAAACTTCCTTAATCAATGCCATTGGCGGCCTGACGCGCCTGCAGCAAGGCCGCATTGTGCTCAATGGCCGTACGCTGGTGGATACCGCCAGCGGCCTGTGCCTGCCACCGGAGAAGCGGCGGATTGGCTACGTGTTCCAGGACGCGCGCCTGTTCCCGCATTATCGGGTACGTGGCAACTTGCAATACGGTATGGCGACCAGTATGCGTGCTCAGTTCGACAACATTGTTGAATTGCTGGGTATCGGACCCTTGCTCAACCGCCTGCCGTTGACGCTGTCCGGCGGTGAAAAACAGCGGGTGGCGATTGGTCGTGCTTTATTGACCGCGCCGGAGTTGCTGCTGATGGATGAACCTCTGGCGTCGCTGGACCTGCCGCGCAAGCGCGAACTGCTGCCGTATCTGGAGCGGTTGGCGCAGGACGTCAATACGCCGATCCTTTACGTCAGCCACAGCATGGATGAAATTCTGCGTTTGGCCGAGCAGGTGATGGTGCTGGATAACGGTCAGGTAAGGGCATTCGGCGGGCTGGAAGAAGTGTGGGCCAGCAGCGCACTGCGGCCATGGTTGCAGCGTGAAGATCAAAGCAGCGTGCTGCGCGTCAGCGTAATTGAACATCATGCGCGCTACGCCATGACGGCCCTGGCGTTGGGCGACCAACGCCTGTGGGTCAGCGGAGTCGATGCCGCGTTGGGCGCTCAACTGCGCATCCGAATCAACGCCGCCGACGTTTCATTGGTGCTGCAGCCGCCGGTCAACAGCAGTATCCGCAACGTACTGCCGGCCAAGGTGACCGAGTGCCTGGACGTGGATGGGCAGGTGGAGGTGAAACTGGCGGTGGGAGAGAGCGTGCTGTGGGCGCGTATTACGCCGTGGGCGCGTGATGAGTTGGCGATCCGACCGGGTCAATGGTTGTATGCGCAGGTGAAAAGCGTGTCGATCAGCCGCGAGGCGCGTTAAATAGCGCCCTCCCCGCGGGGAGGGCAATCACGAATTACTGACCCAGCACGCGCGTGCGGATCACCTCGGCGATGCCAGGCTGCAGGTGATCGGCGATCACCAAATCGGCGCGTTGCTTGATAGCGTCATCGGCATTGCCCATCGCCACGCCCAGGCCTACCGCTTCCAGCATGCTGAGGTCATTGTAGTTATCCCCGAACGCCACCACCTGATCCATGCTCAGGCCCTGCGACTCGACCCACTGCTGCAGGCGTTTCCCTTTGCTGTTGCCGCCTTTGGCGATATCGACCTGATCGTGCCACGACCATTCGCAGGCCAGTCCCAGCTCTTTTTCCACCGTTTCGGCAAACTGGCGCAGAGCGGGAATATCGGCGTGCGAAGTGGCGAATTTCCAGATGGATTGTGCTTCATCGGCCGCCTGTACCAGGCTGTTGACCTGCAACAGCGTTGGGCGCTGCGCCGGCGGCAGGGTTTCCGCCCAGGCAAGTGAACGGGTGACGTGGCCGCTGGGTTCCTGATACAGCATGGCGTCGTCCACGTACATCAGGCCGTGAATGCCGCTTTGTTTCAGCATTTGCAGCACCAGTTTGGCCTGATCTTTGGCCAGCGGATCGGCGGCCAGCACTTTTTGCTGCTGGAAGTCATACAGATAGGTGCCGTTGCAGCAGATTGCCGGGGTGTCTATCTCCAGCGCCTGATAAAACGGGTGGATCGCCACATGATGGCGGCCGGTGACGACAATCACTTTGATACCGGCAGCGCGCGCTTGCGCCAGGGCTGCCAGCGACTGCGGTAAAATGCGTTTTTGGTTGTCCAGCAGGGTGCCATCCAGATCGAGGGCAATGACGCGGTAGCTCATAGGGATCTCATTATCGTTAGCAACAAAATTAAACCGATGGTACACCGGATAAGCGATGGATAAAACAGCACAGATTTCCTCAGCAACACAGGGTTGTTATGTCACGGATGTGAGGTAAGCTAGGGGAAACCGAAAAACCTGAAACCGGTTTCTCTCTTACCCTATTCAAGGAGAACACATGAAGCAAATCGTTTATGTCGCCAGCCCGGAAAGCCAACAAATTCACGTCTGGCAGCTAGGCGATGCAGGGGCCCTGGCGCTGCTGCAAACCGTCGAAGTCCCGGGTCAGGTGCAACCGATGGCGATCCACCCGGACCGAACGCACCTGTACGTCGGCGTGCGCCCGGCGTTCGGCATCGTCAGCTACCGCATCGAGGCGGACGGCACGCTGCAACAGGCGGGCATGGCACCGCTGCCGGGCAGCCCGACCCACATCTCCACCGATTTGCAGGGGCGTTATCTGTTCTCCGCCTCCTACAGCGGCAACTGCGCCAGCGTCAGTCCGATCGGCCATGACGGCGTAGTGGGCGCACCTCTTCAGCAGATTGACGGGTTAACTGCGCCGCACTCGGCCAATATCGATCCGACCAATCAGCTGCTGCTGGTGCCTTGCCTGAAAGAAGATCGCATTCGTCTGTTCAATTTGGATCAACAGGGTGAACTGACGCCGCATGCTCAGGAAGCGGTTGCAACCGCCGCCGGTGCTGGCCCGCGCCACATGGCATTCCACCCTAACGACAAATTTGCCTACTGCGTCAACGAGCTGGACGGCACGGTAGACGTGCTGGCCATCAGTGAAAACGGCGCTAAATACACCCTGGCGCAAACGCTGGATATCATGCCTGCCGATTTCAACGGCACCCGTTGGGCGGCGGATATTCACCTCACGCCGAATGGCCGCTTCCTCTACACCAGCGACCGCACCGCCAGCATTTTGACCATTTTCAGCGTCTCCGAAGATGGCAGCACCCTGTCGGTCGTTGGCTACCACCCGACTGAAGAGCAGCCACGCGGCTTCAACATCGACCACAGCGGCCGCTTTGTGATCTCGTCCGGCCAGAAGTCCGAGCATATCGGGGTATATGAAATCGATCAGGCCAGCGGCAAGCTGACCACTCTGGCACGTTACCCGGTGGGTAAAGGCCCGATGTGGGTAAGCGTATTAGCGAAGTAAATGATACCCGGTTGCCGTAAGGGTGAATGAATAATGAGGGCGCAGCTTGCTGCGCCCCTACAGTCTCTCGGGTTGGGGTTGTTTTTCCCGAAAATCAGCTGTATTTCACCGTCAGCGTGGCGCTGCCAAGGCTATGGAAGTGCACGTTGAAACCGACCAGCGCGCCGCTGGAACCTTCATCCACCTCAATACTTTCTACGTCCAGTGCGTGGACGGTGAAGTGATAGCGGTGGCTTTCTCCCTGCGGTGGCGCCGCGCCGCCATAGCCGGCGGAACCAAAATCGGTGCGGGTCTGCACGGCGCCGGCCGGCAAGCCGCCCTTGCCGGAACCTGCGCCCTGCGGCAGTTCACGCGTGGCAGCCGGGATATTGGCTACCACCCAGTGCCACCAGCCGGAGCCGGTCGGGGCATCGGGATCGTATACCGAAATCACGAAACTCTTGGTGCCTTCCGGCACGCCGTCCCAGGCCAGATGCGGCGACAGATTATCGCCATGATAACCCATGCCGTTGAATACCTGGCGCTCCGGCATTTTCGCGCCGTCCTGCAAATCGTTGCTGTACAAACGAAAGCTCATAATGACTCCATTGGTCGGTAAAAGCTGAATGCCTAAGCTAGACCTTTTTGACGTAATAACACAAGCCTCATTGCGCCTCGCCAGCGGCCTGCTCTATGAGTTATCCTCGTTAACGCCGAAGCTACATACGCGACATCAATAATTCACAGATCGATACAAGCAATCATGATTTCATTAAAAAAACGTACGCCGTGGTTTGGTTGGCTGCGCCGCTGGGCCAAGGGCATCAAGCGCGATATTTATGCTCTTTGGCTGGCCGCCCGTGACCGGCGCACGCCCTGGTATGCCAAATTGATCGCCCTGCTGGTGGCGGGTTATGCGGTATCGCCTATCGATCTGATCCCGGACTTTATTCCGGTGCTGGGCTATCTGGACGACGTGATTATTGTGCCGCTGGGCATAATGCTGGCGGTGCGGTTGATCCCCAAGCCGCTGATGGTGGAGTTCCGCGAGAAGGCGCAAAGGCGTATCGACAATCCTACCGGGCGGATGGCGGCGGTAATGATCATTTTGCTGTGGGTGTTGTGTCTGGTATTGCTGGCCCGTTATCTGGACCAGCATTGGTAATCTGTTATTGGACCGCGGCGGTGACTGCGGCGGTCAATTTGCTGAGCTGTTCAGGCTCGATGATGTAAGGCGGCATTAAATAAATCAGTTTGCCGAACGGGCGGATCCACACACCGCGCTCGACGAATCCGCGCTGTAGCTGCGCCATATCCACCGGCTCGCGCATTTCCACTACGCCAATCGCCCCCAATACCCGCACGTCCGCTACTTTTGGCTGCATTTTCAGCGGCAATAGCTGCTGTTTCAACTGGGTCTCGATGGCGGCCACCTGCTGTTGCCAGCGATTTTCCGCCAGCAGCGACAGGCTGGCATTCGCCACCGCGCAGGCCAAAGGATTGCCCATAAAGGTAGGACCGTGCATAAAGCAGCCCGCAGCGCCGTTGCTGATGGTTTCCGCCACGTGGCGGGTGGTCAGGGTGGCGGAAAGCGTCATATAGCCGCCGGTCAACGCCTTGCCCAGACACAGAATATCCGGTACTACCTCGGCATGTTCACAGGCGAACAGCTTGCCGGTGCGTCCGAAACCGGTAGCGATCTCGTCGGCAATCAGCAGCACCTGATAGCGGTCACAGAGTTCGCGTACCCGTTTAAGGTAAGTCGGGTGATAGATGCGCATGCCGCCCGCCCCCTGGACCACCGGTTCCAGGATCACCGCCGCCACTTCACCGGCGTGTTGTTCCAGCAGCGCGGCGAACGGGGCGATATCATTTTCATCCCAGGCCTGATCGAAACCGCACTGCGGCGCGGTAGCGAACAGGTGCGGCGCGAGATAGCCCTGATACAGGCTGTGCATCGAGTTGTCCGGATCGCATACCGACATCGCGCCGAAGGTATCGCCGTGATAGCCGTGACGCAGGGTCAGAATGCGCTGCCGCCGTTCCCCGCGCGCTTGCCAGTATTGCAACGCCATCTTCAGCGACACTTCCACCGCCACCGACCCGGAATCCGCCAGGAACACGCATTGCAGCGCTTCCGGCGTCATAGCGACCAACTTGCGACACAGTTCAATCGCGGCGGAGTGGGTAATGCCGCCGAACATCACGTGCGACATCTTTTCCAACTGCTGCGTGGCGGCCAGGTTCAACTGCGGGTGGTTATATCCGTGAATGGCCGCCCACCAGGACGACATACCGTCAATCAGGCGTCGGCCATCGGCCAACTGCAGTTCAACGCCGCTGGCGGCCTCTACCGGATAACAGGGCAGTGGGTGGCTCATCGAGGTGTAAGGGTGCCAGATATGGCGCTGATCGAATTCCAGATCGGAGTCAGTGACAGACATACTTGTAAACCAAATCATGTGTGTAATGGTTGACAGTATATCCACAATATCTAAACTGACGACACTTTTTTCATTTTTGGAGACGCCGTGATGGCCGATCGCATTCACTGGACAGTGGGTCTCGCCCAGACCCTGTTTGATAAACCCCTGCTTGAGTTATTGTTTGAAGCCCAGACGGTTCACCGCCAGCATTTTGATCCGCGTCAGGTGCAGGTGAGCACGCTGTTATCAATCAAAACCGGCGCCTGTCCCGAAGACTGCAAGTACTGTCCGCAGAGCTCCCGCTACAAAACCGGCCTGGAGTCGGAGCGGTTGATGCAGGTGGAACAGGTGCTGGAATCGGCGCGCAAGGCCAAGGCCAACGGATCGACCCGCTTCTGTATGGGCGCGGCGTGGAAAAACCCGCACGAGCGCGATATGCCTTACCTGCAGCAGATGGTGCAAGGCGTGAAGGCCATGGGGATGGAAACCTGCATGACCCTGGGCACGCTGGATGGCTCACAGGCGGAACGCTTGGCCGAAGCCGGGCTGGATTATTACAACCACAACCTGGATACCTCGCCGGAATTCTACGGCAATATCATCACCACCCGTAGCTATCAGGAACGCCTGGATACGTTGGGCAAGGTGCGTGGTGCGGGTATCAAAGTCTGCTCCGGCGGCATCGTTGGGCTGGGAGAAACGGTGCGTGACCGCGCAGGGCTGCTGGTACAGTTGGCCAATCTGCCCACGCCGCCGGAGAGCGTGCCGATCAACATGCTGGTGAAGGTTAAGGGGACGCCGCTGGCGGACAACGACGACGTCGATCCTTTTGATTTCATTCGCACTATCGCAGTGGCACGCATCATGATGCCGTCTTCTTACGTGCGTCTTTCAGCCGGTCGCGAGCAGATGAACGAACAAACCCAGGCGATGTGCTTTATGGCCGGTGCCAACTCCATCTTCTACGGCTGCAAGCTGCTGACCACGCCAAACCCGGAAGAGGACAAGGATCTGCAATTGTTCCGCAAGCTGGGCCTCAACCCGCAGCAGACCGAAACCGAGCACGGCGACAACCAGCAACAAGAAGTGCTGGCTGCGCGCCTGATGCAGGCCGATACCGCTGAGTTTTACAACGCGGCGCTGTAATGAGCTGGCAACAACGTATTGAACAGGCGCTGGAGGAGCGGCAACAGAGTGCCGCTTACCGCCACCGTTTGGTGAATCAGGGCGGCAATGGCCGCCATCTTCAGCTTAACGACCAGCGCTACCTGAATTTTTCCGGCAATGACTATCTGGGCCTGAGCCAGAATGCGCAGGTGATCGCTGCCTGGCAGCAGGGTGCGCAGCAATATGGCGTGGGGTCCGGCGGTTCCGGCCACGTCACCGGTTTTTGTACTGCGCATCAGGCGCTGGAACAACAATTGGCGCAGTGGTTGGGTTATCCGCGCGCGCTGCTGTTTATCTCTGGCTATGCCGCCAATCAGGCGCTGCTGGCGGCGCTGATGCAGGACGAGGATCGCATTCTGGCCGATCGGCTTAGCCACGCCTCGCTGCTGGAGGCGGCAGCTCACTCACCGGCCCAACTCCGACGCTTTCGCCATAACCAACCGCAGGCGTTGGCCGATTTGCTGGCAAAACCCTGCGGCGGCCAGACGTTGGCGGTCACCGAAGGGGTATTCAGCATGGACGGCGACAGTGCCCCTTTGGCAGAGCTGCACCGTTTGACCCGCGAGGCAGGCGCCTGGTTGATGGTTGACGACGCACACGGCATTGGCGTTCAGGGTGAACAGGGGCGCGGCAGTTGCTGGCAGCAGGGCGTACGGCCCGAGTTGTTGGTGGTCACTTTCGGCAAAGCCTTTGGCCTCAGTGGCGCTGCGGTCCTGTGCGATGAATCTACGGCTGAATACCTGTTGCAGTTTGCCCGCCATCTGATTTACAGCACGGCGATGCCGCCGGCACAGGCCTGTGCGCTGCAGGCAGCGTTGCATTGTATCCAGCAGGGTGACGAATTACGCACGCGGTTGAACACGAATATTCAGCGATTTCGCCAGGGGGCGGCCCAGTTGTCGCTGACGCTGACGGAGTCTCTAACCGCCATTCAGCCGTTGTTGGTGGGGGATAATCAGCGAGCGCTTGATTTGGCGCAGCACCTGCGTGCGCAAGGCCTGTGGGTGAGTGCGATCCGCCCGCCAACGGTACCGCCGGGCGGTGCGCGTTTGCGTATTACCCTGACGGCGGCGCATCAGCCACAGGATATCGATCGTCTGCTGGAGGTATTGCATGACGTCAGCGTTTGAACAGGTTAACAAGCAAGCGGTCGCCTCGGCCTTTAGCCGCGCGGCCGTGAGTTATGACGCGGTGGCGGTATTACAGCGTGATGTGGGTGAGCGCTTACTGGGGATGGCGCAGGAGCACCGGGGCGAGCAACTGCTCGATGCCGGCTGTGGCACCGGTTATTTCAGCCGCCGCTGGCGCGAACTGGGCAAGCAGGTGACGGCACTCGATTTGGCACCGGGTATGCTGGCCTTTGCCCGCCAGCAGCAGGCAGCGGATCATTATCTGTTGGGCGACATCGAAAATGTTCCCTTAGCCGATGCTGCCGTGGATATCAGTTTCAGCAGCCTGGTGGTGCAATGGTGCAGCGATCTGCCGCGGGCGTTGGCAGAGTTGTACCGCGTTACCCGCCCGGGCGGCGTGATTTTATTTTCCACCCTGGCTGAAGGTTCGCTGCATGAATTGGGTGACGCCTGGCAGCAGGTGGACGGTGAGCGGCATGTTAATGATTTTCTGCCGCTGGCGCAGATTGAGGCGGCCTGTGCGGGTTATCGCCATCACCTGCAGGCGGAATGGCAAACCCTGAATTACCCGGACGTAATGGCGTTGATGCGATCCCTCAAGGGGATAGGTGCGACCCATTTGCATCAGGGACGAGAGGCTGGGTTACTGTCCCGACAGCGCCTCGCCGCCTTGCAGGCAGCCTATCCCTGCCGCCGTGGACAATTTCCGCTCAGCTATCATCTGGTTTATGGAGTGATTTATCGTGATTAAGCGTTGGTTTGTCACCGGCACTGACACCGAAGTGGGCAAAACTGTGGCCAGCAGCGCCTTGCTGCAGGCAGCCAATTTGGCGGGTTACCGCACGGCTGGCTACAAACCTGTGGCTTCAGGCAGCGAGATGACCGCGGAAGGGCTACGTAACGGCGATGCGTTGGCATTGCAGGCCAACAGCGCGGTGGCGCTAAGCTATGACGAAGTAAACCCTTATGTGTTTGCAGAACCGACCTCACCGCACATTGTCAGCGCCGACGAAGGGCGGCCGATCGAACTGGCTCAGCTTTCCGCCGGGTTACGTCACCTGGAGCAGCGGGCCGAGTGGCTGTTGGTCGAAGGTGCCGGGGGCTGGTTTACGCCGCTTAGTGAGCAACATACCTTTGCCGACTGGGTGCAGCAGGAACAACTGCCGGTCATTTTGGTGGTGGGAATACGGCTGGGCTGCATCAACCATGCCGTGCTGACCGCACAGGCTATCCGGCAGGCGGGATTGCCGCTGGTCGGTTGGATCGCCAATGACGTCTGCGCGCCGGGTCGCCGCCATCAGGAATATATGGCCACGCTGCGCCGCATGTTACCGGCCCCGCTGCTGGGGGAGATCCCCCATCTGCCCGAAGCCGAACGACAGGCGCTGGGGCAGTATCTGGATTTGAGCGTTTTACCCTTTTAAGCGTTAGATCCTCCGTCCAGGGTATTCGCCATGGACGGAGATCGGCTGGTTGCCTATTTACATGGCGGTGATGCAAGCGTTATCCACGTATAAAACCCCGTTTTTAGCTAAAGCATACAAATTGAATGACAAGATAACGTGAGTTGCCCAAACCGGCACTTTTCGCCTGTTGCTATTAAATCGGTATTCTTTGAATTCGAGATAATCATTGGTGTTTAGCATGCCATCCCAGGCGGCGGCATCCGATTTCGCGATGATCGACACACCATTGCTTTCGGTTTCCTGAATACAGGCATAGTGCAGCGTGGAAAATAAATTGCCGGTGCCGCCATTCAGTGTTTTCAGGGTAAAACAAGCACCTAGCTGTTCATATTGCGATACTGGCACAATCAACCTTAGGCCCGCATTGGCGTTGGTATTGCCCAATTTTGTCACTTTTAACGCATTACTGCCGTTAGTGCCTGCACCGGATTCGATGGCGATAGTGATGGCGTCTGAGGTGAAGGGATCGCTGACGCTACCGCCAGAGACTTCCCAACCTATAGGTTTCGTCGTGAATGAAAAACTTCCGTCTTTAATCTTGTTATTATTCATGGTGGTTAAAGTTTGAAGACCTTTGCCTCCGCCGCCACCATCGAGGCGGCTATTACGGATCACGAAGTCACCGGTGCCGCCGAAATAACGTCCTGTCGTGGTTCTCACACCATAAAATTTGACATTTTCGACGATAATTCCACTGCTGCCAGCTTCGGCAAAAAAACAGTATTCTTTGGTCAGGGGGCCTTCCAGCGTAATAATTTCACCCCCCTGAATAAGTAGCGAGGCGTTTTGGTTGGCACTACAGCGGAACGGGAAATCAGTAAGCGGACTATTTTCATTATTGAACTCGATATGGCAACCGTGCAATTCGACGCTCCCCGCTTGCACATTTACAATAGCACCAGCGTAATCTATTGATGTACCGAAAAAACGAAATGCACCGTTCGGATTCTGGTTGCCAATGGCCAGACCTTGCGAGTTACCGAGTGTACCGCCAAAGAAGTTAATCCCTTCGCCAAAGTTTTTAGCACCGGATTCAGCAGATGGCATATGTACACATTCATAACAACGGATGACCTCACAGGCGTAGTGATGTCCAATATAGGCGTTAGCGCCAAAATACATACCGTAATAAAAACCAGAAATATACACGTTATTAACGGAAAAGTTCCCCAGCAGGCCTCCCAGCAGATTTCCCTGTGGATCTTTTTTTTCTGGCGAATCAAACAAGATCCCGTCAATAAAGTTGTATTCGTCTTTTTTTTCATCTGCCATATCAGGTAACGCAGTTTTTTTCTTTGCACCGATCCCTTTGACGCTAAAGTTTTTTAAGATTGGCGCTGGCCGAATGGGGACACCATTATCCAGTGCGAGCGAGGTCGCATAGCAACGCATAAAGTAGTGGTGATCGTTTTCAGTGCCACTTGGAATGTTAGTGGTGATTTTTACACCATTGCCGTCAATATAAACGAAGCCAACGTCGATATCTGTCTTGGGGGCTATCCAGGTCTCAAACGGGGAGGCGAATTTTACAGTTGTCGGTCTTTTTAAGGTGTCTTTAATGAAGGTTTGCGCTTTGACCAACTCGTCGCGCGACTTGACGTAAATACCCGCCACATCGAGACGCTCTTTTAGCGTCCAGGCTTTACTGTTCAGATCGCTATATTGGATAAATTGTGCATCATTATCAGCCATGATCTAACCCTCGATTCAAGTATATTGGATGTGAAAACCCGTTGAATATGGAGGGCGTGTCTGACCACTTCCAGTCTCTATCGTTCTGTCTGCGTTGGTACAACGGCAGAGGTGTTAATTCAGCATCGGCTAATTAAAAGCAGGGACGCATTATTTGCGTCCCTGCTTATCACACCGCCAGATAGGCATTGATCAAGTCCTCATCCAACTGTTCCAGCGTACCATCCGCCACGCTGCGGCCCTTATCCATCAGGCAAAAGCGATCTGCCACGCGGCGGACAAAGGGCAGTTTGTGCTCCACCAGCAGGATAGTCATGCCCAGTTCCCGGTTAAGTTTGCGGATCACGTTGCCGATATCGGCGGCGATGGACGGTTGAACACCGCTGGTGGGTTCGTCGAGGATCAGCAGCTCTGGTTCCAGTACCAGTGCGCGGCCAATCGCCAGCTGCTGCTGTTCACCGTCGCCCAAATCGCCGGCCCGACGTCCGCGCATCTCCCTCAGGTTGGGAAACAGGTTATAAATCAACGGCGGGATGCGGCGGGATTTATCGCGTCCGGCCATCAGCGCCACCTGCAGGTTTTCCTCAACGCTGAGTTGTGAAAATATCTGTCGCCCCTGGGGAACGTAGCTGATCCCCAGCTCCGTTCGGGTTTCTACCGGCTGCTGCAGCAGATTTTGCGGGGGTTCGTCTGCCAACTGCCAGGTCATGCTGCCGCTGACCACCGGCAAATGACCCATAATGCAGTTGACCAGCGTGGTTTTGCCTACGCCGTTACGGCCGATAAGCACCGTACATTGGCCACGCGGCAGTTCCAGATTGATATCCCACAGGGTATGGTTTTGCCCATAAAACTGATTCACTGACCTTAAACTCAACATCCGGCATTCTCCTCAAAGACCTGTCTTCCACTCGTGGTTGTACGCCCATAGCGGGCGTCGGCGTAACGCGGCGTTAACAGGCCGCGCCGATTTCACCCGCCGGAACCGCAGGCGGCCGGTGCAGGGAAGGGGGACGAACCCCTTCTTCCTCGCTTAATCCACTCCCTACTGCGATTTCCGCCTTAGCGGTTTCTTTCCCGAGTGTTTCAATGTCTGGAACAAAATGCTGATCTGCTACCTTCAACGAGGTAGTTAAGTTTTGACTTAAGCAAGCAATACATAGGTGAAAATGGCACCTAAAGGCCATTCGTTAGCGCTCTCTCATGTTTATGTCGCCAATGTCAGTTGATTCGTATTGGCGTGACGCTAAACCCCGAACAGCTCATTCTGCCGTTTCGGGGCGTAGATTTCCCCGAGCCCACTTTCGCCGTCAAAGGGTAATGCAACCCTTGGGCCAACTTTTTGAACGCTGTAAATCAGAGATTGTTATTGCCTTGTTAACGGCCTGGCGCGCCAGACGCGGGCTGGGTGGAATAGCGGAAAATAGCGGGAAAGTTAACACGGACGATTTTTGCACTCTTCCGGTGCTGAGCAGAAGAGTTATGGTGCAAGCTATTTCATCGCTCGCCTCAAGATGCAGCAAAGGAAGGTAACAATGGGACAAATCTGTTTTTGGCAATGGGTCTTTTTAGCATTAATCGGCATAAACAAAGCGATATTTTTGTGAAAAAATAACTAAAAAAGCCATCTTGGCGAGAAGAAACGCCAAAAAGCGTTCTTTCTGCAACTCCCGCCGGGGGCGGGGCGGTGAGAGTTATCCACTATTCCTGTGGATAACCTTGTGCATTAGATTTAGAAAACCGGTTTAAAGCGAGAGCGGACGCGGGTTCTGTTCGCTTTGTCCGCAATCTCGTCTTTTTTATAAAATCATTATTAATCAATAAATTAACTAAAATCAAGCGGCCTCTGTATTGATGAAGTGCCTATGTATGATTTTTCGCCACAGTGCTATCAATAAGTTAATTCGTGGCGGATTTTGGGGATAAAACTGTTATTGACAATAAAAATGTCACGCCGCTGTAACTCTGGCGGTGCATTCAGCCCGGATTGACGCACGCCAAAGCAACGAACCGCTTGAAGCTGGTTTTATATCCAGTATCATAGGCACTGGCGAAAATCGCCGGGGCTTTCCATAATTAGAGGCCATTCACCGAGCAGCAGCTCCATGGCCGCCTGAGCGCGCGCATCTCCACAGGGTAGCCGAGTCAATGAGTAAAACGTTCAAACTGCATTCCGAATTCAAGCCGGCCGGCGACCAGCCGGAAGCCATCCGTAAGCTGGAAGAGGGCCTGGAAGACGGCCTGGCTCACCAAACGCTACTGGGCGTAACCGGCTCGGGCAAGACATTCACCGTCGCTAATGTGATCGCCGATCTCAACCGACCCACCATGGTGCTGGCGCCCAATAAAACTTTGGCGGCGCAGCTGTATGGTGAGATGAAAGAGTTCTTTCCCGAGAATGCGGTCGAGTATTTCGTTTCTTACTACGACTACTATCAGCCGGAGGCCTACGTCCCCAGCTCCGACACCTTTATCGAAAAAGATGCCTCGGTGAACGAACACATCGAGCAGATGCGCCTTTCTGCGACGAAAGCGCTGTTGGAACGCCGCGATGTGATCGTGGTGGCGTCGGTATCGGCGATTTACGGCCTGGGCGATCCGGATTTGTACCTGAAGATGATGTTGCATCTGACCAAAGGCATGATCATCGATCAGCGGGCGATCCTGCGTCGTTTGGCGGAGCTGCAATATAGCCGCAACGATCAGGCTTTCCAGCGCGCGACGTTCCGCGTGCGGGGTGAAGTGATTGACGTCTTCCCGGCGGAATCGGATGAATTGGCGCTGCGCATCGAGCTGTTTGACGAAGAGGTCGAACGGCTTTCGCTGTTTGATCCCCTGACCGGCCAGATCGAACAAGAGGTGCAGCGTTTTACCATTTACCCCAAATCGCACTATGTGACGCCGCGCGAGCGGATCCTGCAGGCGATGGAAGAGATCAAGGTGGATCTGGCCGAGCGGCGCAAGGTGCTGCTGGCCAATAACAAGCTGCTGGAAGAACAGCGTCTGACGCAGCGCACCCAGTTTGATCTGGAGATGATGAACGAACTGGGCTACTGCTCCGGCATTGAAAACTATTCGCGCTACCTGTCCGGGCGCGGCGAGGGTGAGCCACCGCCGACGCTGTTCGACTATTTGCCGGCAGATGGTCTGCTGGTGGTTGACGAGTCCCACGTGACCATTCCGCAAATCGGCGGTATGTACAAAGGCGACCGTTCACGCAAGGAAACGCTGGTGGAATACGGTTTCCGCCTGCCGTCGGCGCTGGACAACCGCCCGCTGCGCTTTGAAGAGTTCGAAGCGCTGGCGCCACAGACTATCTATGTGTCTGCTACGCCGGGCAAATACGAGCTGGAAAAATCCGGTGGTGACATTATCGATCAGGTGGTGCGCCCAACCGGGCTGCTGGATCCGCAAATCGAAGTGCGGCCGGTGACCACCCAGGTGGACGATCTGCTTTCCGAAATCCGCAAGCGGGTGGCCATCAACGAGCGTGTTCTGGTTACCACGCTGACCAAACGCATGGCGGAAGATCTGACCGAATACCTGGAAGAGCATGGCGAGCGGGTGCGCTACCTGCACTCGGACATCGATACCGTGGAACGGGTCGAAATCATTCGTGACCTGCGCCTGGGCGAGTTTGACGTGCTGGTGGGTATCAACCTGTTGCGTGAAGGGCTGGACATGCCAGAGGTATCGCTGGTGGCAATTTTGGATGCCGATAAAGAGGGCTTCCTGCGTTCCGAACGTTCATTGATCCAGACCATTGGCCGTGCGGCGCGTAACCTCAACGGTAAAGCTATCCTCTACGGTGACAAAATTACCGACTCGATGGCCAGAGCGATCGGCGAGACCGAGCGTCGCCGTGCCAAACAGCAGGCGTTCAACGAAGAAAACGGCATTGTACCGCAGGGCCTGAACAAGAAAATTTCCGATATTTTGCAGTTGGGTAAACCCAGTACCCGCAGCAAGGGCAAAGGGAAGGGCAAAGCTGCGGAAAACGCCGCTCAGTACCAAAATCTTACGCCAAAAGCGCTGGATCAGAAGATTCGCGAGTTGGAAGCGCAGATGTATACCCACGCGCAAAACCTGGAGTTCGAGCAGGCGGCGGGCTTGCGTGACGAAATCCACCAGCTGCGCGAGCAGTTTATTGCCATTTCATAACCCATTGGCGCGCTGCAGACCGCGGCGCCGCCAAAACATAAAATCCTTGTCGCCTCCGCCAAAGCTGATTATGGTGTGCGGCCATTTGACTACTGCGAGCCACCGACCATGACCCAACACCAGTCCAAAGACCCGATGCACGGCATCACTCTGGAACAGCTTCTGAATAAACTGGTGGAAAACTACGGTTGGTCAGGGCTGGCTGAACGCATTCGCATCAACTGCTTCAGCAGCGATCCCAGCATCAAGTCCAGCCTGAAATTTCTGCGTCGCACGCCCTGGGCGCGCAAACAGGTGGAAGATCTTTATCTCGACATGGTTGAGCAGGCCGCCAGCGATAACCCGTGGCTACGTGGCGGCAAATAAACGCTCAGGCGCGGGCACCTAACTCGATCAACGCCTGATCCAGCGCCTGGCGCAGCAACTGACGATCGTGGCGGTAAGGAATATCCTGCGCTTCCAGCGGCTGTTTGATCACCACCCGATCTTGCACTTCACGGGTATCTGCCGTTGGTCCGACAATGACGGCATCGATCATTTGGCGGCCAATTTTCGCCTCCATCAATTCCAGCTTGTTCTTCAGCGTCAAGGCTGCCGCCGCGACGCTTAATTCGCGTCCGAGGTTGTCGATATAAATCATATTGGCGCTGCTGCGACGCAGAGCCTGCGTAAGGTCATCGAGCAACAGCAGAGGCATCAGGCTGGTCAGAAAACTGCCCGGTCCTATCAGGATCACGTCGGCCTGCGCGATAGCATCCAGCGCTTCGCGCGTTGCGTTGACGTGAGGTGACAGCATCAGCTCCTGTGGCATGTCGGTCAGTTGATCGACATTCACCTCGCCGTAAACGTGGTTGCCTTCATGATCGTGCGCCATCAGGTCCACCGGCTGTTCGGACATCGGGATCAGCGCCGCGTCCACCTTCAGTAGGCTGCGCACCAGGTTGATCGCTTCCAATGGGCGTACGCTCAGGTGATCCAGGGCTTTCAACATCAGATTGCCGAGGTTGTGCCCAGACAGTTCGCCATTGCCGCTGAAGCGGTATTCGAACATCGCGGAAGCCACGCTCGGTTCGGTGATCAACTGATTCAGGCAGTTACGGGTATCGCCCCAGGCAATGCCCCCTTCCGAACGGCGAATACGGCCGGTAGAACCGCCGTTATCGGTGGTGGTGACAATACCGGTTAAACGGGAGCCTAAAGACGACAGGGAAGACATCACGCGACCAAGACCATGACCGCCGCCTAATGCCACTACCCGATCGAGATCGGCCAGGGTTCGATTACGCATAAATTTCCTTACAAGGGGGCTTAACTGCCCGCATAAAGTAGCGGATTTGGCGTAAAAACGCGAAAAAGAGTGTGGTTTGCGTGATTCCGGTCAATTCGTCTCCCTAAAGGCTGTTTATCATGGTTTATCAGATTAGGAATCGCCTAAAATCGCTGTATACACAATTATATAGCGAAATTGCGCGTTGGCTATCGCGTTTGTTTAGCGCTAGAATTCCGATGAAAACCACGGTTTCGTTCCGGCTACTCCGACTGCGGGAACTGAGACCAAAACTCCTAGCCTCTGGGCCTACGTTGTTCCTGCGAACAATATGGCGCTTGGGCCGTGGCGAAGTCAGCCACCAGGGTGCAGAGCGGAAACGTTCGCATCTCCCGACTTTGGAAGGTGTTATGGTGCCGCAACTCATTGATGCTTATGAGCGCAAGTTCTATTACTTGCGCCTGTCGATCACCGACGTGTGCAACTTTCGTTGCACCTACTGCTTGCCGGACGGCTACCGCCCGAACGGCAGCCCGAAAACATTCTTGTCGCTTGATGAGATCCGACGCGTCAGTCGCGCATTCGCCGAACTGGGCACCGAAAAAGTGCGCCTGACCGGCGGAGAGCCTTCTCTGCGCCGCGATTTCACCGAGATCATCGCTGCCGTGCGTGAAAACCCGGCCATCCGCCAGCTCGCCGTGACCACCAACGGTTACCGTATGGCGCGCGACGTCGCCGGCTGGCGTGATGCCGGCCTGACGGCGGTCAACGTCAGCGTCGACAGCCTGGATCCCCGCCAATTTCATGCCATTACCGGGCAGGACAAGTTCCGCCAGGTGATGGACGGCATCGACGCCGCCTTTACCGCCGGTTTCAGCAAGGTGAAGGTCAACGCGGTGCTGATGCGTGACGTTAACCACCAACAGCTGGGCGCCTTCCTTAACTGGATCAAAGACCGCCCGATTCAACTGCGCTTTATCGAACTGATGGAAACCGGCGAGGGGGGCGATCTGTTTCGCAAGCACCACGTTTCCGGTGAAGTGATCCGTTTGCAGCTGGAACAGCAGGGCTGGCAGCGTCAGCCGCGTGGCCGCAGCGACGGCCCGGCGCAGGTGTTCAGCCATCCGGATTATCAGGGCGAAGTGGGCTTGATCATGCCGTATGAAAAAGATTTCTGCGCCAGCTGCAACCGGCTGCGTGTTTCCGCTATCGGCAATTTACACCTGTGTCTGTTCGGCGAGCAGGGCATTGGTCTGCGCGATCTGCTGACCAATGATCAGCAGCTTGATGAACTGAAGGACCGCATCCAGGGCGGGCTGCTGAGTAAGAAACAGACTCACTTCCTGCATCAGGGTAACAGTGGCATAACGCAGAACCTGTCGTTTATCGGCGGCTGATCCCCGGCATCTTTCAAGCCGCAGCGTTGTTGGCTGCGGGCGCTCACCCCAGTCACTTACCTGAGTAAGCTCCTGGGGATTTACGGCCTTGCCGCCTAGCTGCAACTTGAAATCTATTGGGTATCCTATGAATAGGAGCAAAGTGAACAATGAGTCATGCCAGCAGTGAATTCATTCCGGTACATATCGCTATTTTGACCGTTTCGGACAGCCGTGGCGAAGCGGAAGACACCTCGGGCCAGTACCTGCAAGAAGCGGCGCTTGAAGCCGGACACCGGGTAGTGGATCGCGCCATCGTCAAAGACGACAAATATCTGATCCGCGCACGCGTTTCCGCGTGGATCGCAGATGAAACGGTGCAGGCCGTGCTGATCACCGGGGGCACCGGCTTTACCGTCAGAGACTACACCCCGGAAGCGCTGCTGCCGCTGTTCGATCGTGAAGTGGAAGGCTTCGGCGAACTGTTTCGCATGGTGTCTTACGAAGAGATTGGCACCGCCACTGTCCAGTCGCGCGCGCTGGCCGGTATGGCCAACCAGACGGTGATTTTTGCCATGCCGGGATCGACCCGCGCCTGCCGCACCGCCTGGGAACGTATTATTGAAGAGCAGTTGGACGCGCGTCACCGCCCGTGCAACTTTCTGCCACATCTAAAGAAATAAAAATTATGACGCAGCTAACTCACATTAACGCCGCGGGCGAAGCTCATATGGTCGACGTTTCAGCCAAAGCAGAAACGGTGCGCGAGGCGCGCGCCGAAGCCTTCGTCGAGATGCTGCCGGCCACGCTGGCGATGATTATCGATGGCAGCCACCATAAGGGCGACGTGTTCGCCACGGCGCGCATCGCCGGTATCCAGGCCGCGAAGCGCACCTGGGAGCTGATCCCGCTGTGCCATCCGCTGATGCTGAGCAAGGTCGAAGTGCAGTTGGAGGCACAGCCCGAACACAGCCGGGTACGGATTGAAACCTGCTGCCGTCTGACCGGCAAGACCGGTGTTGAAATGGAGGCCTTAACCGCGGCATCAGTGGCTGCGTTAACCATTTACGACATGTGTAAGGCGGTACAGAAAGACATGGTGATCGGCCCGGTGCGCCTGCTGGCGAAAAGCGGCGGCAAATCCGGTGATTTTAAGGTGGAGCTATGATTAATATTCTGTTTTTTGCTCAGGTACGCGAACTGGTTGGCACCGGCGATTTATCGATGCCGGCAGATTACCCGACGGTTGAAGCGCTGCGTAAGGCGCTGTGTGAACGCGGTGACCGTTGGGCGTTGGCGCTGGAGTCCGGCAAGCTGCTGACCGCGGTGAACCAGTCGCTGGTGGCGGCCGAACATCCGCTGCGCGCCGGCGATGAAGTCGCTTTCTTTCCACCGGTAACCGGGGGTTAAGAGTGGAAAATACCCGTATCCGCGTGGGTGAGGCGCCGTTCAGCGTCGGCGACGAATACCAGTGGTTGGCGCAGTGCGACGATGATGGCGCCGTGGTCACCTTTACCGGCAAGGTACGCAACCATAATCTGGGCGATAACGTCAGTGCGCTAACGCTCGAGCACTACCCTGGCATGACCGAAAAAGCGCTGGCGGAGATCCTGGACGAAGCCCGTGGCCGTTGGCCCTTGCAGCGCGCAACGGTGATCCACCGCGTTGGCGAGTTGTTTCCCGGTGATGAGATTGTCTTCGTTGGCGTGACCAGTGCGCACCGCAGCATGGCGTTCGAGGCCGCCGAGTTCATCATGGACTACCTGAAAACCCGGGCGCCCTTCTGGAAACGCGAAGCCGTCGGACAGGGAGACCGTTGGGTCGATGCGCGCGACAGCGATCGGCAGGCGGCGGAACGCTGGCATAACGCAGATAAATAACCGTTAAACAGCGGAAACAAATCAATACCTTTGCCGCTTTGCCATCGGGTTTTATGTGGTACGCTTATAGCAGGCCGAGCCCCACAAATGGGGGTCGAAATCTTGTTTCATACGCAAAAGGTAACCGTCATGGACCGATATCCACGCTCTAATGGTTCAATCGTCGAACGTGCCAACAGCGGCATTCAGGCTTATATGGCGCAGGTTTATGGCTGGATGACCTGCGGTATGCTGTTGACGGCGTTTGTTTCCTGGTACGCGGCCAATACGCCTGCGATCCTTAACTTTATCTTCTCCAGCCAGATCACCTTCTTTGGCCTGATCATCGCGCAGTTGGGGCTGGTGTTCGTTATTTCCGGCATGGTCAATCGTCTTAGTGGCACGGTCGCCACCTCGCTGTTTATGCTCTATTCGGCGCTGACCGGGCTGACGCTTTCCAGCATTTTCATCGCTTACACCTACAGCTCGATCGCCAGCACCTTCGTGGTGACCGCCGGCATGTTCGGTGCGATGAGCCTGTACGGCTACACCACCAAGCGTGACCTGAGCGGTTTCGGCAGCATGCTGTTTATGGCGCTGATCGGCATTGTGCTGGCTTCGCTGGTCAATATCTGGCTGAAAAGCACGGCGTTGATGTGGGCGATTACCTACATCGGCGTGGTGGTGTTTGTTGGCCTGACGGCGTATGACACCCAGAAACTGAAGGCCATGGGCGAGCAACTGAACGCCGATGATAAAGACAGCTTCCGCAAATACGCCATTGTCGGCGCGTTGACGCTGTATCTCGATTTCATCAACCTGTTCCTGATGTTGCTGCGCATTTTCGGCAACCGCCGTTAAATCCGTCGTCTTTCAAGCTGCAGCGTTGTTGACTGCGTTCGCCTACCCCAGTTACTTACTTAAGTAAGCTCCTGGGGATACACGAGCTGGTCGCCTAGCCGCAGCATGAAATCCATAGGATTTACAGCGAAGAGAAAGACTCTGCGATCTCGATCGCAGAGTCTTTTTTTATGCAATTTTGCGGCGGAACATGGCGTAAGCGGCGCTGCCGGTGGTGGCGGTAATGGCCAACAGTGGCCACAGGCTGTGCCAGATGATGCTGAAACTGGCGTCTTTCAAATAGATCTGTTTGGTGATGTCGGTGAAGTGGCGGATGGGGTTTACCCAGGTGAGGTTTTGCAGCCACACCGGCATATTCTCCACCGGTGAAACATAACCGGAGAGCAGGATGGCCGGCATCATAAACACGAACACGCCGATAAACGCCTGTTGCTGGGTGGCGCACAGCGACGAAATCAGCAGGCCGAACCCCACCAATGACAGCCCGTAAATCAACATGGTGCCGTAGAACAACAGCAGCGACCCGGCGAACGGGATCTGATAGATAAAGATGCCGATCAGCAACACTATGCTGGCCTGGAAGGTGGCGACAATCAGCGCCGGCACCGCTTTGCCGATAAAAATCTGCCAGGTGGTCAACGGCGACACCAGCAGTTGCTCCAGCGTGCCCTGTTCACGTTCGCGCGCCACCGACAGCGAAGTCACTATCAGCACGCCAATGGTGGTGATCATGGCGATCAGCGACGGCACCACAAACCACTTGTAGTCCAAATTCGGGTTATACCAGTTGCGCACCACCAGTTCGCTGTTGTTAGGCTTGGCACGGTTGCCGATCAGCTCATTTTGGTAGTCCTGCACAATCTGCTGCACGTAGTTGGCGGCGATCTGTGCGCTGTTGGAGTTACGCCCATCGAGCAACAACTGCAGCGGGGCCGTATTGCCGCTGGCGATATCCCGTGAAAATTGTGCCGGGAAACGGATCAGCAGCAGCGCTTTTTGGTTATCGATAACGCTTTGTATCTCTTGGGGGCTGCGCAACAGCAGCACGTGGGAGAAGGCCTTGGCCTTGGCAAAGCGCTGGGTCAGCTCGACCGAGGCATGGCCGCTGTCTTCGCTGTACACCGCAATGGTGGCATTGGTCACTTCCAGCGTGGCGGCGAAGGGAAACAGCAGCACCTGCAGAATAACCGGCAAAATCAGAATGGCGCGGGTCTGCGGGTCGCGCAGCAGCGATTGCATTTCCTTAATGATTAACGTCCAGAGACGGTGAAACATCTTCTTTCCCCTTAATCCAGCCGCCGCTGGGTTTTCCAGGCCGTCAGGCCGATAAATACCACCGCAGAAGCGATCAGGAACAGCAGGTTAATCATCAACACCGTGCCGACGTTGCCCGCCAGGAATAGCGTTTGCAGCGTGCTGACGAAGTAACGCGCCGGGATGATGTAAGTGACGGCGCGTACGATGGCCGGCATGCTGTCGATCTGGAAGATAAAGCCGGACAGCATAATCGACGGCAGAAAGGCGGCATTCAGCGCCACCATCGCCGCGTTGAACTGGTTGCGGGTAATGGTGGAAATCAGCAGCCCCATGCCGAGCGTACTGGCGAGGAACAGGCTGCTGATGACGAACAGAATCAGCAGAGAACCGCGATAGGGCACCCCGAGCACCCACACCGAAACCACCATGCACAGCACCATGGCGATCATGCCGAGGAAGTAGTATGGCACCAGCTTCGACAGCAGCAGTTCGGTTCGCGTCACCTGAGTGGAAAGCAGCGCTTCCATGGTGCCGCGCTCCCATTCGCGGGCGATCACCAACGAGGTGAGGATAGCGCCGATGACCGTCATGATAATGGTGATGGCGCCGGGAATGATGTAATGCCGGCTGATGGCCGCCGGGTTAAACCAGTAGCGCATCTGCACGTCGATCAGCGGTTTTTCTTCGCGCCCGCTGTCGGTGGCGCGCTGCTGTTGCCAGATTTGCCACACTCCCTGGGTATAGCCCTGAACGAAGTTGGCGGTATTGGGTTCACTGCCGTCGGTAATGATTTGCAAGGGGGCGCTGTCGTGCGGCCGCGCCATACGTTGGGCAAAATCATTGGGGATCACTACCAGCCCGCGGATGCGCCCGGCTTGCATCAGCTGGATCAACTGCTGGCGATTGTCGCTGATAGTGGGCTCGATATAGGGCGAACCGGTAAAAGCGTTAGCCAGATCGCGTGCCTCTTCACTTTGTTGTTCCATCAAAATCCCCAGCCGCAGCTTGCTGGAATCCAGGTTGATGCCGTAGCCAAAAATAAACAGCAGCATCAGCGGAATGACGAAGGCGATCAGCCCGCTGCTCGGATCGCGCATAATTTGCCGCGTCTCTTTCAGGCACAGCGCGCGCAACCGCCGCCAGGAGAAACCGCTGTCGTCGGTGCTGGCCGTTTCGCTATTCATGCTTTTTCCTCCTGATCATAACCCTGCACCAGTTCGATAAATGCCTGCTCCATCGAAGGGTTGGGGTTCTCGCTGCTGGCCACCTGATGCTTGAGATCGTCCGGGGTCCCGGCGGCGATGATTTTGCCGCGATACACCAGCCCGATGCGGTCGCAATATTCCGCCTCGTCCATAAAGTGGGTGGTGACCATGACGGTGACGCCCTTGTCTACCATGCCGTTGATATGCAGCCAGAATTCACGCCGGGTGAGGGGATCGACACCGGAGGTGGGTTCGTCGAGAAACAGGATATCCGGTTCGTGCATCAGCGCGCAGGCCAACGCCAGCCGTTGTTTGAAGCCGAGCGGCAGGGAATCTGGCGTCTGGTTAATGATGGGGTCGAAGTTGAAGGCGCGGGACATCTCACTGATTTTTTCGCGCTGGGCCTTGCCGCTCAGACCATACACGCCGGAGAAAAATTTCAGGTTTTGCGCCACCGTCAGGTTGCCGTACAGCGAGAATTTTTGCGCCATGTAGCCCAAATGCTGGCGCGCCTTGCCCGAGCTGGTTTTCAGGTCCATTCCCAGCACCAACGCCTTGCCTTCGGTTGGCACCAGCAGCCCGCACATCATTTTGAAAGTGGTGGACTTACCGGCCCCGTTGGGGCCCAGCAGGCCAAAAATCTCGCCGCGCTGCACTTTAAAATCCACGTGGTCGGTGGCGGCAAAGTCACCGAATTTCTTCGTCAGTCCCTGCGCTTCGATCACGGTTTCTGTGCTTTCCCCTTCGACGGTTGGCATGATTTCCGCCAGCGCCGACTTGCTGTTCGGCCCGCCGCCGAGCAAATCGATAAATGCATCCTCAAAGCGCGGTTCCGCTTCGCTCAGCTCGGCGTCCGGCAGATCCAACGCCTGCAACACCTGGCGGTGATCTTCGCCTTCTTTCAGGATCAGGCGCAGGTATTTGCCCTGGATCACGCCGTCGGTGACCGCAGGCAGGCAGATCGCCCGTTGCAGCAAGGCACGGTGGCTGCCGGCTGGTGGTGCTATCAACACCGTGCGCCCGGCCATGCGCTGGGTGAGATCTTTAGGTGCGCCGCTGAACAACAGTTCCCCTTCATTGAGCAGCAGCACTTCACGGCATTGTTCCGCTTCGTCCAGATAGGAAGTGCTCCACAGGATCAGCATGCCGTCGTTGGCCAGCTCATGCACCATGCGCCACAGCTCGCGGCGCGAGATCGGATCGACGCCGACGCCGGGCTCATCGAGCAACAGCACCTGCGGTTGCCCGACCAGTGTACAAGCCAGCCCAAGCTTCTGCTTCATGCCGCCCGACAGTTTGCCCGCCAGTCGGGTGGTGAAGCGGGTGAGATCGGTAAATGTCAGCAGCCGATCAAAAGTCTGTTTACGCAGATCGCCAGTGACGCCGCGCAGATCGGCATACAGCGTCAGGTTCTCCATCACCGTCAGATCTTCGTACAGGCCAAACTTTTGCGGCATATAACCGAGGATCGCATGCAACTGGCGATCCTGAGCGATCGGATCCAGCCCGGCGACGCGTAACGTTCCGCTGCTGGGTTTGAGCAAACCGGCCAGCATGCGTAGCAGGGTGGTTTTTCCGGCGCCGTCCGGGCCAACCAGCCCGGTAACCGCGCCGCTGGTCAGCCGGGTGGTCAGGCTGGCGACCGCCGGTTTTTGCAGCGACGGAAAACGTTTCTCCAGCGCTTCCAGCTCAATCACCTGTTCCATCACCGTCCCCTCAAGGTTTGGCAAAGTGAACGGTAACCGGCATCCCCTGGCGCAGCGCGTCATCGGCATCGGTGACGATCACCCGCAAGCGGTAAACCAGATCGGTTCGCAGGTCTGGGGTTTCGACGCTTTTCGGCGTGAATTCAGCGGTCGGTGAGACAAAACCGATTTTGCCGTGATAGGGCTTGTTCGGTCGGCTGTCGGTATAAATTTCCAGTTCGGTGCCCGGCGTTGCTTTACCCAGGTTGGCTTCATTCACGTAGGCGCGTACCCAGACCGGACGGGTCAGCGACAGAGTAAATACCGTGCCGCCGGCATTGAGCATGGTGCCTGGCTCAACGGCCCGAGTCAGTACGGTGCCGGCCGACGGGGAAACCAGAGTGGTGTCGTGTAAATTAAGCTGTGCCTGAGCCAGTGCGGCTTCGCTCTGCGCCAGATTGGCTTTGGCTTCTTCAATCTCCTGCGGCCGGTTGCCTTTCAGGTATTGCGCCAGCTTGTCCTTTGACGCCTGCAGGTTGGCCTGCGCCTGATTGCGTGCGGTACGGGCATCTTCCAGCGCATCGGCAGAAGTGGCGTTTTTCGCCCACAGCCCTTGCTGACGTTTCAGGTAGCTGTCGGCGTAGCTGAACGCGGACAGGCGCTGCGCCATTTCCGAACGCACCTGGGCGATTTCCTCGGTACGATAACCGGCCAGCAGCAGCGCCAGTTTGGCTTTGGCACTGCCGACGTTAGCCTGCGCCTGCTGCAGGGCGTTGATGTAAGGCGCGTCGTCCAGTTTCCCGAGCAATTGCCCCGGCTGAAGGGCATCGCCTTCATCCACCGTCAGCGACGCCAGCCGCCCATCGACGCGGAAGCCCAAATTCACCGTGCGGATATCCACGTTGCCATACAGCGTCAGCGGTTTGTCCTGCTGCTGCTGGTAATACCAAACCCCGTAAACGGCCGCGGCGATCAGCACAATAGCCGCCACAATGAGGGCACTGCGTTTCTTGTTCATAACACTCCCTGCCTGAATTTACGCGCCATAGCGTTGGCGCAGCCCATTAACCAGAATCTCGATATGTTCAGCCAGCACCTCGCTGATTTGTTCCGCCTCGGCCGCGCCGATCTGCTGCCAGCCGGCCTGACGGCGAACGGTTTCCCGCGCCACGCGAAACGACAGCACTTCGCCGATCAGCGCGTGGGTATGCAGCACAATTTTGGTCGAATGCCCATCCAGGCCGGTGTAGGCCGCCAGCAGGCGACAAAGCTTGTCATGCAGCGGTGCGACCACCTGCTGGTGGATCAGCGGGTAGGCATCGGTGGGGGAAAGCTGCTCGCGCGACATGATTTTGCTCAGGTTCAGCGTCTGCGGTTGCGTCATCAGATCGCTGAACGCCAGCAGGCCGCGCTTCAGGTGGTCGAGGTAGTGCTCCGGCAGGCGTTCGGTGGCCGGCAACTGCCAGAAGCGATCAATCTCGTCGGCCAGGGGGCGAAACGCCTGCTGGATAAAATCGGCAATCCACTGTGCAACGGCCAGATACAGGCCTTCTTTGGAATTGAAGTAGTAGGTGATTGCGGCGATGTTGTGCCCGGCGCGCTGGGCGATATCGCGGGTGGTGGCACCTTGAATGCCATATTCGCCGAACATCTCGATGGCGGCGGCGATCAGCTGCTGTCGCGCCTGCTCACCCCGTGCCCGGCTGGCGGTCTGATTATTTGGCATTGATGGCACTCGCTAAAGTTAATCAATCATATGATTAACTTTATGCCAGCTTGGGTAAAATGCAACCAGTAGGCATCGTTTATTTAAGGTTATTTTTTCGGACTAGGCTGAATTCCCGGCATATTGTGCTTTGAGCCAGTAAAATTGCGTTTTCTTGTTCGAGTTCTGCTACAATCGCCCGCTTGGTGCACTGCAGTTTGTGCCAATCCCTCGTGGTCATGCTTAATGTCCCGTCTGATAATCCTCCCAGGAAACTGCACCGAACACTGTTAGGTTAGGGGGGATCTGGAGTTTTTCTCTTTATGTCATTTGAAACCCTCGGCTTAAGTGCTGAAATTCTGCGCGCTGTTGAAGAACAGGGCTATCGCGAACCTACGCCAATTCAACGCCAGGCGATTCCTGTCGTATTGGAAGGTCGTGACCTGATGGCCAGCGCCCAGACCGGTACCGGTAAAACCGCTGGCTTTACCCTGCCGCTGTTGCAGCTGCTGAGTAAGCATGACCATCCGGTCAAAGGCCGCCGTCCGGTACGCGCGTTGATCCTGACGCCAACCCGTGAGCTGGCAGCGCAGATCGGCGAAAACGTCGAAGCCTACAGCAAATATCTGCGCCTGCGTTCGCTGGTGGTATTTGGTGGTGTGAGCATCAACCCGCAGATGATGAAACTGCGCGGCGGCGTCGACATTCTGGTGGCAACACCGGGTCGCCTGCTGGATCTGGAACACCAACGCGCCGTTGACCTGTCCAAAGTTGAAATTCTGGTGCTGGACGAAGCCGACCGCATGCTGGATATGGGCTTTATCCATGATATCCGCCGCGTGCTGGCCAAGTTGCCTGCCAAGCGTCAGAACCTGCTGTTCTCTGCGACCTTCTCCGACGATATCAAAGGGCTGGCCAACAAGCTGTTGCACAACCCGGCATCGGTTGAAGTGGCGCGCCGCAATACCGCGTCCGAGCAGATCGAACAAAGCGTGCACTTCGTAGACAAGAAGCGTAAGCGGGAATTGCTGTCCCAGATGATCGGTGAAGGTGACTGGAAGCAGGTGCTGGTGTTCAACCGCACCAAGCACGGTGCTAACCACCTGGCCGAACAGTTGAATAAAGACGGCATCACGGCCGCTGCGATCCACGGCAATAAAAGCCAGGGCGCTCGTACCCGTGCGTTGGCCGATTTTAAAGATGGTAAAATTCGCGTATTGGTTGCTACCGACATCGCGGCGCGTGGTCTGGACATCGATCAGTTGCCACACGTGGTGAACTACGAACTGCCTAACGTACCGGAAGACTACGTACACCGTATCGGTCGTACCGGTCGTGCAGAACGTACCGGCGAGGCTATCTCGCTGGTGTGCGTGGATGAACACAAGCTGCTGCGCGATATCGAGCGCCTGCTCAAGCGTGAAATCCCACGTATCGCATTGCCAGGCTACGAGCCGGATCCAAGCATCAAGGCGGAGCCGATCATTAACGGCCGTCAGGGTGGTGGACGTGGTGCGCCGCGCGGCAACGGCGGTGGTCAACGCGCCGGTAACGGTGGCGGCCAGCGCAGTGGCAACGGCGGCCAGCGTGAAAACCGCGGTGGCGGCAGCGCCCGCCCACAGGGTGATGGCAAACCGCGTTCAGGCGCACCTTCGCGTCGTCCGCGCAACCGTCCGGCCGAGTAAGCTGATACTGATGATAAAAAAGCCACCGTTTACGGTGGCTTTTTTTTACGTGAAACCCAGATGATCGCGTCAAAGCGAGGGGCAAAAACTCTCAGCGCATTTCGAGTTCCGGCACCACCGACATACCGACCCGCAACCGTGCCAGGTCAGCCTGGTTCGGCTCCAGCAGAATTTTCACCGGCAGGCGTTGCACCACTTTGGTGTAGTTGCCGGTGGCATTATCGGCGCTGATGGCGGCAAAGGTGGCGCCGGTGGCTGGCGCTATGCTGTCGACATGACCGCGCAGCGTTACGCCGGGCAGCGCATCTACGCGGATCGATACCGGTTGGCCGGCGGAGACATTGGCCAACTGGGTTTCCAGGAAGTTGGCGACGACATAGCTCTGCTGCAGTGGCACTACCGCCAGTAACCTCGTCCCGGCAGAGACCCAGGCCCCTTCGCGTACCGCTCGCTGGCCCACGGTGCCGGCAATGGGTGCGATGATTTGTGTATAAGAAAGATTGAGGCGTGCCTGGTCAACGCTGGCCTGTGAGGCGGCAATATTGGCTTCGGCCTGTTTCCTGCTGGCCTGCAATACCCCGACCTCTTTGCGTGCAGAGACCACGCCAGCCTGGTTTTGCTTCAGCTGTGCCGCGGCGGTTTGCATCGCGGAGGCGGACTTTTGCTGCTCATCCGCGGTTGCGGTGCCGGTTTTTAGCAGCCGGCGATAGCGGTCGGCATTCTGCCCTGCATAATTGAGCGTGGCCTGGCTGGCGCTGACGCCGGCTTCCTGTTGGGCAATATTGGCCTGTTGTTGATCCAGCTGCGCTTGAATACTGGCCAGCTTGGCCTGGCTAATTTGCAGATTGGCCTCCGCCGTTTCCAGCGCCACGCGATAGTCGCGGTCGTCGATAGTGGCCAATACTTCGCCGGGTTTAACCTGCTGGTTATCGGTTACGTTGACGCTGCGGATATAGCCGGAAACCTTGGGGGCCACCAGTGTGTAATCGGCCGTCACCACCGCGTCGTCGGTACGAAAATGGTGGCGGGTAAGCGATGAATAGACAAAGAAAGCGATGGCCAGCAGGATGACCAGCAGCAGCGCCAGAGTTAAGGTTCGTTTTGCAGGAGTGAAGCTCATGGTTATGATCCTGATGTTTTTGGAACTAAAGGTAAAAGGGTTTGCGGCGGGTAGACGCGGGTCGGTAGCCAGGCAGTCAACAGCACCAGCAGCAGGGCACAGCAGATAATCAGCAGATAGGCATCGCTGATGCTGAGGATCATCGCCTGATGTTTTACCAACGTTGAAAAATGCCCGAGGTTTTCCGCAGAACTGACCGATCCGTCCGGCAATAACGGCATGTCACCGCTAGCTTGTTCTGAGTTCTCTGCGGTCATTAGCCATGGGCTATTGCCCAGTCGATCCACCAGCACCTGAGAGTGGAACTTCTCCCGGTGACTCATGAAATTCTCCACCAGACTCCCCGCCGCCACGGTCGAGAAGCCGCGTACGGTGTTAAACATCGCCGAGGCGAAAGGCCCCTCGGGTGCCAGCACGACGCTGGTGGAGGTCATCAGGACCGGCAAAATCATCATCGGTTGACCAAACGCCAGCAGGCTCTGGATCAGCCAGAAGTTTTGCCGTGCCCAATCATCGGTTAATTGCATACCCAGCAAGCAAGCGCTGACGATGAGGCCCGCGCCGGCGGCGAGCATCCAGCGACAGTCAATCCAACGGAAATTCAGCAGGGTAGCCACGAGCGGTGCTATCACTAACTGCGGTAAGCCAATGGTCAGCGCCAGTGGCGCGAATTGTGCGGTGCGAAAACCTTCAACCTGCGAGAAATAGAATGAAGGAAGCAGTGAGCCGGACAGCCCCAGTATCAGTACGCCTGCCAGCGTCAGCAGACTATGAGACAGGTTTATCCGCTTCAGCATTTGCAACTTGAACAGGGGGAGCGGGTGATACCATTCGTTGATTAAAAACGTTACCAGCAATGCGATGGAAACCGGCAGCATCAGGCTAATCAACGGCGAATTAAACCAGTCGAGCCGCTCTCCCTGCGTTAGCGACAGGATCAACAATGCAATGCCACTGCAACCGGTCAGCATGCCGAACAGATCAATCTGGTGTAAACGTTCAAGGCGTAATGGATCCTGCGGTAGCCCCCATCCCATCAATAAAGAAGCGATAAAACACAGCGGGATAGCCTGCCAGAAGACAAACTGCCAGCCCAGATGATCGGTCCACAGCGCCGCCAGCGGCGCCGCGACGTTGGGACCAAAGGTGGCGGTGAGCGCGTAGGCGGCTAAACCATAAAGTTTGATATCCGGCGGCAGAAAACGCAGCGCGACCGTCATCAGCAGCGGCGGCAGGGCACCGCCAAACAGACCTTGAACGATTCGTAGCGTAATAAACAGCGTGGGATCTGAGATTAAGGGTTGGAGTACGCCGACCGCAGCAAATCCGCTGACCATCACCAGGGCAAAGCGCCGCAGTGAGAACGTCACGGCAAACCAGGGCGCGACCATCATTGCTGCCACCTCCGCAGCCTGATAAGACGAGGTGATCCAACTGGCTTCGTCATAGCCAATGCCGATAGCCGCACGAATATCCGCCAACGCCAGATCGCTTAACCGGTCATTCAGCCCCGAAGTCAGGGCAGCAATCAGTACCCCCACCAGGCCTAATGCCAGGCGCAGGGTGAAAGGATGCGGTGCAGCGGCAGGCGCAGGCTGAACATTCATAGTGTGACTCCGGTAACGAAACTAACGATGCACTGTATTGCATGGTGGTACAATGTGATGCATGCTACATTGTGGTTCGCTGTATTGCAATGTGGTACATCGTGTCTGAGGGAATAAAAAAATGTTACAGTGTGGGCCAAAAGTCAGGGAGAGAGCCTCAATGTCTGAACCTACAACCTACTGTGATGATGAAAGGGCCGGTGGCATTCAGGTCATTACCCGTGCAGCGAAAATCCTTGATGCCCTGGGTGAAAAGCCGAACGGCATGAGCCTGGGGGAAATCGCTGCGGCGGTCGATCTGCCGCGCTCCACCGTGCAGCGTATTGTCAATGCGTTGGATTCTGTACAACTGGTGCGTGGCGGAGCCGGAGGCGTACGCCTGGGGCCGTCGCTGTTGCGGCTGATTGCCAGCGTACATACTGAAATGGTGGCAATTGCCACCCCCTGGTTGCAGGCATTGAGCGATGCTACCGGTGAGACGGTATCTCTGGGACGAGCCAGCGGGCTGCAGTTGGCTGTGGTGCACTACATCGTGGCGGATCGAGAGCTGCGAGTCGTACCGCGCATCGGCATGAATTTGCCGCTGTACAGCACCTCCGGCGGGCGCGCGCTACTGGCGTTGAACAGCGATGATGCGGCGCGGGATCTGTTGGGTGAAGCCTATCAGGCGGTGACTGACTTGACGGTACGTGATTTTGCCGGGCTGATGGATCGCTTGGCTGACATACGCCGTACCGGGCTGGCTTACGACCGGGAAGAAACGCTGGAAGGCGTCTCCACCATGGCGGTGGCTATCGACACTATCCTCGGGCGCTTCTCCATCAGCCTGTTAGTGCCCAGCAGTCGCTTGATCAAAAACGAAGCTCGCTATCGTGAGGAGATCCTCAAATGCAAAGAGGCGCTGATCGATGAGATTGGTAAAGGCACATCGCGAGATTGACGGGAGAAGACGATGAAAACGCTGTTGGTCGCAGTTGATAATTCCGCCACCGCTCGTAAAGTTATTTCACTGGCTGCTGAACAGGGGTTGGCCCAACGGGCAACGGTAGTGGTGCTATGCTGTGTGGACCTCAGCTATTCCACGACGGGCCCCTATGACATTGCCGTCGGTGAAGATCCGGCGGATTTTGGCTGCGCACAGGATGAACAAGGCGCAGCGGCAGCCGTAGTGCGTCAGGCGCTGAGTGAATTGAAAGATGCCGGTGTCAGCGCGCGTGGCAAGGTAGTGCCCGGAGAACCGGCGGAAACCATAGTGGCTCAGGCTAAAGAGCTGAATGCCAGCATGATTATTATGGGCCGCAGGCATCTTTCACCCTTTAACCGTTTGTTGAGAGGCTCGCACAGCGCTTTGGTAATAGAAAACGCCGACTGCCCGGTGCTGATCGACGTACGCGCTGATTGACTGTCTCTGCTTCCCGGAGCCGAAGATGAAATTGAAGTGTGCAATTCTTGATGATTATCAGCAGGTGGCGCTTGGCATGGCGGACTGGTCGGCTATTGCCGATCGGGTAGAAGTATTCGCCATGAGCCAGCATTTTACCGACGAAGCGGAGTTGGCCGTGCACCTGCAGGATTGCGACATTCTGGTGATCATGCGCGAGCGCACGCCAATCACGGCCTCGCTGTTGGTGCGTTTGCCTAAGTTGAAGCTGGTGATCACCTCGGGTATGCGCAATGCGTCTGTTGATCTGGCCGCGGCGGCGCAACGTGGCGTTGTGGTCTGCGGTACCGCCAGCGGTTCGGCCGCGCCGATGGAGCTGACCTGGGCGCTGTTGCTTGGGCTGGCGAAGCATATCGTGCCGGAAAACGCCGGGCTGCGTAATAACGGCCCCTGGCAGCAGGCGCTGGGCGTGACGCTGCAAGGGAAAACGTTGGGGCTGTTGGGCCTGGGCAAGATTGGCAGTCAGATGGCGATGGTCGCGCAGGCCTTTGGCATGCGTGTGGTGGCCTGGAGCCAAAATCTGACGGCGGAAAAAGCCGCGCAGCAGGGGGTTCACCTGGTGGAATCTAAACAGGCGCTGTTTGAACAAAGCGATTTTGTTTCCGTCCATCTGGTGCTGAGTGAACGCACGCGCGGGCTGGTGGGCCAGCAGGAGCTGCAGGCAATGAAAAAAACCGCTTACCTGATCAACACCTCACGTGCGGCCATTGTCGACCGCGCTGCGTTGATTGACGCCTTGCAGAACCAGCGAATAGCCGGGGCCGGGCTGGATGTGTTCGAGGTCGAGCCTCTGCCGCTCGACGATATCTTCCGCCGTCTGCCCAATGTGTTGGCGACGCCGCATCTGGGCTACGTGGCGGATGATAACTATGGCATTTATTTCCGCGAAGCGATCGAAGACATCGTGGCGTTTCTCGCCAATGAACCGATACGCCGTTTGAGCTAGCCGGCTTTTATTCCCCTGGATGCTTGTCTGATGCGGGTATTCGCCCGTATCATTGCGCGTCTTTTTTAGCAGGGGTAATCATGCGCGTATTATTGGCTCCGATGGAGGGCGTTCTCGATTCTTTGGTGCGTGAGTTACTCACCGAAGTGAACGACTACGACCTGTGCATCACCGAATTCCTGCGCGTGGTCGATCAGCTGTTACCCGCCAAATCTTTCTATCGCCTGTGCCCCGAACTGCATCATGCCAGCCGCACGCCGTCCGGCACCCTGGTGCGCATCCAACTGCTGGGCCAATATCCGCAGTGGCTGGCGGAAAACGCCGCCCGTGCGGTTGAACTCGGGTCCTATGGCGTCGATCTCAACTGCGGCTGCCCGTCCAAGCTGGTCAACGGCAGCGGCGGTGGCGCGACGCTGCTGAAAGATCCGGAGCTGATTTATCAGGGGGCCAAAGCGATGCGTGCGGCGGTGCCGGATCATCTGCCGGTCACGGTAAAAGTCCGGTTAGGTTGGGACAGCGACAGCCGCAGTTTCGAAATTGCCGACGCGGTCCAGCAGGCGGGCGCCACCGAACTGGCGGTGCATGGCCGCACCAAAGAGGACGGCTACAAGGCGGAACGCATCAACTGGGCGGCGATTGGCGAGATCCGCCAGCGGCTGACCATACCGGTGATCGCCAACGGTGAAATCTGGGACTGGCAAAGCGCACAAGATTGCCTGCAAACCACCGGCTGTGATGCGGTGATGCTGGGGCGCGGCGCGCTTAACGTGCCGAACCTGAGCCGGGTAGTGAAGTATAATGAACCGCGCATGCCCTGGCCGCAGGTGGTGCAGCTGCTGCAAAAATATGTTCAGCTGGAAAAGCAGGGCGATACCGGCCTTTATCACGTGGCACGCATCAAGCAGTGGCTGGGTTATTTACGTAAGGAATATGACGAGGCGACCGAGCTGTTCGGCGAAGTGCGCGCTTTGAATAATTCAAAAGATATCGCCCGGGTAATTTGCCGCTCGGAATAATAAAAACCCGCCTAAGGCGGGTTAGCATAAATTCGTATTATCAGGACTCACTGTCGAGACGATTTATTTCTATCTCGATATCCTGAATGGTTTTTTCCAACCCTTCAAGGCAGGCACCCTGTTTATTCAGCAGGTCGCCAATCGCCCCAGCGAATTCCTTATGTTTATATTCGCCTTGGTCGAAAGCCAGCCATTGCGCAGACAGCGTCTCGGTATTGGATTGTGCATAGTGTCTCATTTCCTTCAGCTGAGAAACCACATCACGTAAATTATCAATCTGCGTTTTGCTGTTTTCATTGTCACTCATGCATAGCTCCTTGGGGTACGTCGTTTAAATAATTGCGACTGCCAGATAAAGACTACCCTATCTGGAAAAATATATCAGTGCTATGAGCTGCCATGACTGATTATCGTGGGATATATATCGTTAAAATTGCTTTATAAACAAAATAATATGCCAATTGTAAAATTTTATAAATTATCATTATTAAATCGTTTTTATAGGTGTTAATTAAATTGTCAATAGTCTGTGTCTTATATTTTGATGGCGGAAGGAAAGCATAAATATTTAATTTTTGTAGCGCTATAAAATAGAAGGAATATTCCCCTATTGAAAGGGGCGTTATTTCCCTGCTGGCGGCTTAGCCCTTTTTATACTGCGCCACCGGGCCATGCCATAGTTAATTCAGAGCGTCAGTTGTCCAGATCAATCCCAAAATAGCGCATCAGCGCTTTACGGCGCTCCTGTTCCGAATGCAGCGTCGACTCCCGACGGTGGTGATCTTCGGTGATAATCAGCTTGTTCTCACTGATCGTCACGCGGCCATTTTCTGTTGCGTGGGAACACACCAGTTTTTGTGTGAAGTGCGACTGCGGCGAGGTGCTGTGGTAGTGGCACATGCCGTTGAACTCACTCGATTCACGGGCTTGCAGGGTAAAGCGGTACAGGGTTTTGGCGTGCGAACGGTTATCGCCATTGCGGCGTTCCAGATAGTAGGTCTCGCCTTCCTGTTCCAAATGGAAGGTGCCGCTTGTTTGCGGTTGCTGCTCGGTGGTGGTGATTTTCAGCGGCGTCAGGAACGAATCACCAAACCCCACGTCCACCAGATACGGCTGATCCAGCTCTACCATCAGCGCCATATGATCGAAGGGCGCGCCGAAGCTGCCATCGCGGGCGCGGATCTCGCCGGAAATAAAATTCACCTTGAAACCGATGTCTTTCAGCAGCAGGGCGAACAGCCGGTTCAGCTCATAGCAAAAACCGCCGCGGTTGCGTTCGACAATTTTATTGAACAGCGCCTGTTCTTCCAGATCAATGCCCTGATGGTAAATAATGCTCAGGTTCTCAAAGGGAACCCGCAGCATATGGCCACGGTGTAATTGCTGCAGCGTCAGGAGGTCTGGTTGGGGGATGCCTGCGAATCCAATATGTTGCAGGTAGCGTTGTCTGTCCACGGTTTGTCTCGCAGTAAAAAATTTGATTATATCTTTCATACTTCAAGCTGCCTCTTTGTTGACTTCCTGCGCTTACCCAGTCACGTACTGTTTGTACGCTCCCGGGGATGCGCTTAGTTGTCGCCGCGATGCAACTCGAATTATTTTGGATATATAAAATAGATGGATTTTTCGCACCTGTGGGAGCAATAAGTGCTGCGTCAGAACGCCGAGGGCTTGCCTGCCGCTTGCAGCAGCAAATTCACCCAGCGGCGGGTGGTGGTGCTAACGAATGCGCTGTCCGCCCAGCACAGGCGATATTGATAGGCTGCGGGCAGTTGTTGGTTTTCGCCAAACACCCGAACCAGCTTGCCGGCAGCCAGGGCGTCCTCAGCGACCGCCAGGCTACCGAGCACCACGCCATTGCCGTCGATGGCTTCTTGCAGCGCATGCCCGACGCTGTTGAAGGTGATTATACCGCGTGGCGCGGTGGTGCCTTCGCCAAAGGCGGCAAACCAGTCCTGCCAACCGGCAACGCCGAGCTTATGCCCGTCTTTCCACGGCGAATGGATCAGCTGCAACGATGCCAAGTCAGCGGCGGTGATCGGCGCTGAATGGGCGGCGAGAAAGCTTGGGCTTGCCAGCGGGGCGAAGGCATCGGCGAGGAGTTCGTGCGAGTGTGGCGGCGGGTTGTCCGTGGGGCTATAGCGGATAGCAATGTCGGCTTCACCACTGGCCAGATCGCGTAAGCTTTCGTTGGCATCCAACACCAGCGAAACATCGGGATCGGCACGGCGTAACGCCGGCAAACGTGCCGCCAGCCAATGGCTGGCGATCCCCAGGGTACAGGTCAGTTTCAGCGTTTGCTGTTGCTCTGGCCGGGCGCGGTCACTGGCTTTTTGCAGCAGCGTCAGCGCGCGGGTGACATCAATCGCCAGCCTTTTTCCGGTCTCGTTAAGCGCTACCGCATTGCCCTTGCGGTGAAACAGTTCCACCCCCAGCTCGTTCTCCAGATGACGTATCTGGCGGCTGACCGCACCCAGCGTCACGTTCAACTCTTCCGCCGCTTCGGTAAAACTGGCGCAGCGGGAAGCAACCTCGAAGGTATGCAAGGCTTTCAGCGACGGCAGGCGAGGTTGAGCGTTCAGCTTGAGTTTCATTCAACCATATTGCCAATCTATCGATGTTCCACAAGCGATTTTTTGCTTACTTTTGGGGCAACAATCGGACGGGAGTATCGCGTGGACGTAATGATGGGGCTGGCCGCCGCGCTGTGCTGGGGCAGCACGGATTTTTTGATTGGCATTAACGCCCGAGCGGTGGGGGTGCGCAGGGCGGTATTTTTCTCGCAGGCGATCGGCTTTGTGATTTTTAGCGCGTGGTTATGGGCCACTTCGGCTCCTTGGTTAGAAGCTTCAGCTTCCATTTGGGGGCTGGCGTTGCTGGCCGCGAGCCTGACCGTGGGGGGAACGCTTGCGCTGTCGCAGGCCTTTGCCATTGGCAAGGCGGCGATGGTGGCGCCGCTGGTTACCAGCTACGGGGCGGTCACTACGCTGTTATCGTGGATCAGCGGTGAACGGCTGGGAGCTTTGACCCTGGCAGGGCTGGCGGTGTGTCTGCTGGGCGTCATGTTGACTGCCGTGAGCCCGGGGCGTCAGCCGGGCAGATCGCGCTCGACTTTGCCCGCAGTGACCTTTGCGTTGATCGCCGCCTTTTGTTATGGCACCGGTTTCTGGTTACAAGGGAAATACACGCTGCCGGTGCTGGGGCCGAGCCTTAGCCTGTGGCTTGGTTATACGGTGGGGCTGACGGCTCTGCTAGCGCTGAATACTGACCGACGCGCATTGATGGCCCGGCCCAGTTGGCGGCAGGGTGGAGTGCTGTTGCTGGCCAGCCTGCTGAGTCTGGCGGGCTTTAGCGCATTTGCCATGGGGGCCGGTAGCGGATCGCTGGCGATTGTGACGGTGCTGAGCACCCTGTCTGGCGGCATTGCCGCACTGCTCGGCGCGCTGTTACTGCGCGAGCGGCTATCTGCCTTGCAGTGGGCAGGCGTGCTGACGGTACTGGCTGGCGCCCTGGTGCTGCATATGAAGTGACCTAACCCATAACCAGCAGCGTCTTAATTTGGGCCGTTGTTTGCATTGATGATCTGAGCGGGCGATATTCATTCCAACCCTGAATTTCGCCCGGTTTTACTGCGTGGCCTGCTATTTTTCGCAAAAACGCGTGGGTCGATAACGCTCGGGGATTTCCCGGTTTTTACCGTCGATCAGTTCTTCACTGACCCACCTTCCAACCGTGGCGGCGCAGGTTACCGCCGGATGCATCACGGCCACATAAAGCCCAGTAACCTCACCGATAAACCCCATGACGGGGCATTTGTCCTCGGGTACGGGCCGTTGTCCCACCGATTGGCTGAGCAGGCGTGCGGATCCTGTCCCTTTCAACCTTTTGGCTATTGCCGCCAAGGTGTCGGAAGCCATCTCATCAGCACCACCAACGGCCGGATAATCTTCAGCGGCTAGGATATCGCCGTTGCGGGCATGGCGAACTTCTATATCATCCCCTGAAATGAGGGTATTGATGACGTGGTCCGGCGTGCTGTAGCGCAGCAAAATTGCCGGCGAAGCTTTAATCGGAAGTGAGATGCCAATGGCGTTTAGCAAAGGGGAAATACCCGTTCCGCAGGCCAGCACGACACAATCTGCGTTGAACGTTCCCTGCAGGGTGTCAACGCCGGTAATGGCATTGCCTTCCCTGACGAGTCCGGTGACCGGCGTCTGGGTTTTTAATACAGCGCCGAGGCGGCAAGCCGTATCCAGCAAGGCGTGGGTGGCGTCGATCGGGTCAACGGCGCCATCCTGTTTTGCATAATAAGCCTGTGGAGGCGGATTATTCATCGCGGGTTCAAGCTGGGAGATCACGGATTGCTCAAGCATTTTTTCATGGGCCTGAGCCGCCAATGAATCGCTGTCGTAACTCAGTGCGCCGGTCCAATGCAGCCAAAGCTCCGGCACTTCTTTCTCCAGCCGATGCCAGTCGGCCACGGACGTACGGCGGAGCAGGACATCGGGCGCATCATCACTCACCGTGCTGTGTATCCAGCCGAAAGAGCTGCCGGTGGCACCTGATGCCGGGTGGTGTTGGTCAATGACGGTGATCTTCACACCACGGCGAGCCAAATGATAAGCGATGGTCGCGCCGATAATGCCTGCGCCCACAATAAGAATATGCCTGTCAGAGAGATCCATACCCACGTTCTACCTCGCATGTACCGGGCACAAACTATCCCATAAATTAACGGTTTCATGCAGATAAATGTGCTTTGCTCCCCGAAGCCTACCAACCTCAACCGGCGTGCTGAGTGCGTCTGATATAGGTCCAGGGGTTCAGCGAACGCAGATGCATTTGCAATACCGCGCCACGGCGGAAGAAGTAGTTAAGCAGGGTCAGTGACAACAGTTCTGTCAGCAGGGTGCTATAAGCGGCGCCCATCATGCCGTACTGGCGGATCAGAAAGTACGACAGCGGAATGTTGATGATAAACACCAGAAACATCTTCTTCGACAGGAAGCCATAGCCGGAGAAGAGCACAATGTATTTGTAGGCTACGGTGCCCAACGCGGAAAGCAGCGTTGAAACCGCCAAGACGCCCATCGCCGGATAGGCTGCCAAATATTGCTCCCCGTACAGCAACACAATGACCGGTTTGCCAAGCAAAACGATACCGGCCACGATGGCGGCGGCGATGGCCAGCACCAGCCCATTCAGTTTGGCGGCGGTGCGCATTGCGTCATCGCGGTGATAGGCGAAGATTTTGGCGAAAAACGAGGTGATCACCGCATCGGTAACAAACATCCAGGCGGTTGCCAGGGTGATGGCAACCGAGTAAATGCCCAGCGCTTGCGCCGAGACGAACCACATCAGGAACAGCTGCGCCAGCCGGGTATAAATGGCAATGGAGACATTGGATACTGCCAGTGGCAGGCCGCTGGCGAGCAAATAGCGCACATATTTACGCCGTACGCGTTTTGGCGCGACAAAGCGCGGATAACGGCGGTGGTAGATATGGTGGCGAATCAGATAGGGGATCAGGTAAACCATCACGATCGGGATTGCCAGGAAATACAGGTGCAGATCAAGATAAATAATCAGATAACGCACCAGCAGTGCGCTGCCCAACCCGGCTACGTTAGCCAGCGTATTGAAGCGTGATTCCAGCCGGGCGTCGTGATAAATGGTGAACACGTCTCTGAGCGAGAAGAAGCTGGCGACAAAGGTGGCGGCGCAAAAATAGAAGGTAATGAAATCTTCACGCAGCCCTGTGTAAATCAATATTGCCGCAGAGAGCAGCACAAAGCAGCCCTGTCGCAGCCGATTGGTGGAAAACATCAGGGCGGTTCCGGAACCTGGGTTGCGGCTAATCCGCTTGAACAGCACGGTATCGGAGCCGAGCAGCGCCAGCGTTTGGGTAATGGCGAAAATAGCGGTGGCGAAGGTTATCTTGCCGAAGCTTTCCGGGCCGATGTATTTCGCCATATAGGCGGTAATGAAAATGACCCCCAGAATAGACACCATTTTTTCGGATATCATCCAAAACGCATTTCTCACAATATTGATATCTATGAATTTTAATTTCATTGGTACTTTCCCTGTCGCCTCTAATAATAGGAATCGTCCGATTATTCCCTTACCCACTGTAAGGGATGCCCCGCAGGGTTTTATAATTGAGATGCAATAATCGGAATGTGAGAAGCATTCCTGCGTATGCTATGTTCATGGAAGAAAGAGAAGAATGAGAAAACTCGCAAAACGACTCTATCGGGCGGCACCCGATTTTATCTATTACCAAGTCAGCCATTATCTTGCCCACGGCTCTTGGATTAGCTTCAAAAACCCGAAAACATTTTCAGAGAAGATTTATCAGCGCATGCGCTACCCGCATAATGATTTCAGTATGTTAGCGGATAAGGTGGCGGTCAGAGAGTATATTTCTCAGCGGGTTTCAGATAAATACCTAACGCCCATTATCATGATCGTAGATAATTTTAGCGAACGGGACTACCTGGCCTTGCCACAATCATTTGTTATCAAAACCAATAATGCCTCTCAGCAGGTCAAGATAGTTAAAGATAAAAGCAAGGTCACCTACCAGGATATTACGAAAATTCTTAGGGAATGGTCTGGAATAACCTATTGGAAAAGATTTCGAGAAAAACACTACGCCAATATTCCGCAGAAAATTATTGTTGAGGAGCTGCTGGATATTGAATGCGACGGTGAGCTGATAGATTACAAAGTGCACGTGTTTAACGGCAAATACTCTTATTTATTCGTTGAGTTGTTACGTGGCGGGCCAGAGCCGACTTCGCTGGAGTTTTTGGACGAATATGCCCACCATTGTTTTTTCACCCAGGGTGACATTCCGCAGATCAATACGCTGAACCAGAAACCGGTGTTTTGGGATGAAATGATCCAGGTGGCGAAAGCGGTCTCGGCAGATCTGGATTATTGCCGCGTCGATTTTTATCTCACTCGCGACCAGATCTACATTGGCGAATTGACGCTCACGCCAGGCGCAGGCAACGAAGTTTATCTGCCGCGCGCGACGAATCTGCTGCTGGGCGAGATGATGTCCAAAGACGGGTAAACATTGCGACGCCGCTTACCCCGCGCTGTCCGCCGGTGCGATGCTTTGCAGCCACGCCAGAAATTCGGCGGCTTTGGGTTTGTCCAGCGTGCGTTGCGGGTAGACCACATAGTAAGGCTTGCTCAGCGGTAGCGTCGGTTCTGCCAGCGGCACCAGGGTTCCCTGAGCCAGTTCACGCTGGATCAGCTGCTGCTGGCCGAGCAAAACGCCGTGGCCCTCAACCGCGGCGTCAATCGCCAGCGAGGTCAGATTATAAGTCAGGCCGCGCCGCTGCGGCGGTGGTAACCCGGCGGCGCTGAACCACTCATGCCAGCCCGGCAGAAACTGGCTTTCCTTTCCCCAATCCACCTGAATCAGCGGCTGTTGAGTCCAGTCGCCGATCCTCTGTAACTGCGGGCTACATACCGGCTGCACGCAGTCCTGAAACAGCCGCACTTTTTCCATCAATGGATAGTCCTGATCGCCAAAGCTCAGGGCAAAATCCGCCGTTGAAGCGGCAAAATCGACCTCGGCGTGGGTGGCGTGCAGGCGAATATCCATCTGTGGATGCTGGTTCAGCCACTTGCCGATGGCCGGGTTCAGCCATTTTGACGCCAGGGCCGGCAAGGCAAAAATCGTCAATGCCTCTTGGCCCCGTTGGCGATCGACATGCTGTTGCGCCACGCGCAGCGTTTCAAACGCCTGCTGCACGTAGGCCAGGTAATCCGCCCCTTGTTCAGTCAGCGTCACGCCGCTTTTGGCACGGATAAACAGTGTGATGCCCAGATGCTGCTCGAGCTGGCGGATCTGCTGGCTGACGGCGGCGGCGGTCAGCGCCAGGCTGTCTGCCGCTCTGGCCAGGCTGCCGGTACGGGCGGCGGTTTCAAACGCCAGAATGGCGCTCAGTTTGGGCAGGCGGCTGCGGGAAGGTGCGTTCATGGTGGCTATCGCTAAGAATTGGTTAGCTCATCCTTAACGCATTTTTGTTATTACGGCAATCCGACATTCGCTACAGTGAGGTTATCCGGCCCTTATGCCCTCAGGAGTTAAGCATGCAGCAACTTGCTCATATCATTGATTTATCCGCCAACCCGATTGGCGATGCTGCCTTTCAAGCCCGTTGCAGGGCGACGCTGGATGCGGCAGGGGCGCTGGTGCTACCCGGCTTTTTGACCGCTGCGGCGCTGGCGACGGTGCGTTTGGAGGGGGCAGAGCACAGCCCTGCGGCGTTTTATGCCGCCAGCAAGCACAATGTCTACCTGAAACCGCAGGACGACGCCTTGCCGGCCGATCACCCACGCAACCGGCTGGTGGTTTCTTCCAAGGGGTGCATTACCGACGAGGATATCCCGGCGCAGTCGCCGCTGCGTACGCTGTACGATGCGCAATCCTTCCGCGATTTCCTCTGTGCGGTACTGCAAGAACAACAGCTGTACCCTTACGCCGATCGGCTGTCTTCAATCAATCTGCATTATGCCCATCGTGGGCAGGAGCTGGGCTGGCATTTTGACAATTCGTCGTTTGCCATCACGCTGCTGATCCAGAAACCGCGCGCCGGTGGGCAATTCGAGTACGTGGAAAACCTGCGGGATGCCGATCGTGGGGAGATGAATTACGCTGGCGTGTCGCAGGTATTGGACGGCGAACGGGCGGTTAAGACCTTGGCGATCGAAGAGGGGGATTTGGTGCTGTTCCGGGGACGCAATGCCATGCACCGCGTCACGCCAACCGAAGGCGATACCACCCGCATGCTGGTGGTGCTGGCCTACAATGCCCAGCCGGATATCGCGCTGTCGGAGAGCGCCAGAATGACCTTTTACGGCCGACTCTAAGAATAAAAAATTCAGAGGGCTGACAAGCCCGCATAAGGGTTAACCGATAGGGGTCGAACATGTTCGACCCGATTTAACCGATTGATTATGCGGTAGGGCGCGGCATACAGCGCCCCTACTACGAATAACTGCCCCTAAAGGGGCAGTTAAGAGACTCAGTGGTGGGCTTCTTCGTGAGCCTGCTGTTTCAGCTTCACTTCCTGAGCCCGCTTGCGCAGGCCGAACCAGCCCAGCGTCAGCAGCACCGCCAGCACCGGAATGGTGGCGATAGTCCAGGTGCCGTTCGGGTAGTCGAACGCCATCATGATGACGACCGCCAGCAGGAATGCCAGCGTTAGCCAAGAGGTGAAGGGCGCGCCGGGCATTCTGAAGGATACCGGCTGGGCACGGCCTTCGCGTACGGCTTTACGCAAACGCATCTGGCACACGATGATAAACGCCCATGAGGCGATAATGCCCAGCGAAGCGATGTTCAGCACGATTTCAAACACCCGCGAAGGCACCAGATAGTTCAGCAAAACGCCAATCACATAGATGCCGCAGGTCACCAGAATACCGGCGTAAGGTACTTGCTGGCTGCTCATTCTAGCCATGAATTTCGGCGCTGACCCGCCCATCGACAGTGAACGCAGGATACGACCGGTGGAGTACAGGCCGGAGTTGAGGCTGGAAAGTGCTGCGGTCAGCACCACGATATTCATGATGGTGCCGATATAAGGTACGCCCAACTTGCTGAAGAAGGTAACGAACGGGCTTTGGCCCGCCTGGTAGGCGTTCCACGGCAGCAGCAGCACCAACAGTACCACCGAACCGACGTAGAACAGGCCAATGCGCCAGATCACGCTGTTGATCGCTTTTGGCATCATTTTGGCCGGATCCTTACACTCACCGGCGGCGGTGCCGATCAGCTCAATCCCGGCGAAGGCGAAAATAACACCCTGCACTAACACCAGCGCTGGCAGCAGCCCGTGCGGGAACATGCCGCCGTTTTCGGTAATCAGGTGCAGGCCGGTGGTGTTGCCGGCCACCGGGGTACCGGTGCCGAGGAACACGACCCCCACCACCAGGAACAATGCGATGGCGACGACTTTGATCAGGGCGAACCAGAACTCCATTTCGGCGAACCACTTCACGCCGATCATGTTCATGGTGGCAACCACGCCGAGTGCGCAGAGCGCGAACAGCCATTGCGGGACGTCGGCGAAGGTGCCCCAGTAGTGCATGTACAGCGCCACCGCGGTGATATCGACGATGCCGGTCATTGCCCAGTTGAGGAAATACATCCACCCGGCGACGTAAGAGGCTTTTTCGCCGAGAAACTCACGGGCATAAGACACGAAGCTGCCGCTGGACGGGCGGTGCAGAACCAATTCGCCCAATGCGCGCAGAATGAAGAAAGAGAATATACCGCACACCAGATAGACCAGCGCCAGTGCCGGGCCGGCCAATTCCAGACGGCCACCGGTACCGAGGAACAAGCCGGTACCGATTGAACCGCCGATAGCGATCATCTGTATTTGTCGATTGCCCATGCTTTTGTGATAACCGGATTCATGGGAGTCTAACCATCGTCTTCTGGCTGCGTGCTTGTCATGCGCAGACTTTTTATTTGATTGCATTATCCGTCCTGTTTACCTGTCTATGGAATTACCCTGCTCTGGCTTCAGAGCAAACGATTGCTATGGACAATCTTTATGAGAATGAGGTCATGGCATCATTCTGCTGTTTATTGTGTATACAAGCCGCCACGAAATAACGGCGAAGCATGCTACCTTTTCTCAGTAAATGTGGCAAAAAATCCTGCGTATAAATCGTGAACAAGTGTGTTTGTTTTTTGTTCTATATATAAAAGAATATATTATTCAATAAGATGGTTGATTTTATCAAGACGGAAATATCGAGGAATAAAAAGTGATTAAAATCACATAATAATAATTACCGTGCAAACTACAGGGAATTTTTCTTATTAATGGGTGAGGTGAAAGGAGGGGGATAATAAGACCTCCCAACCTGTGGTGATATTGTCCGCAGGCGGGAGATAATAAAGGGAGAGATTTGGCCGATTTTTAGGCGGATTCACCGGCCGGCAGAGCCGAAGTCGGCAGGCCGAATACCTTGTCGAACACCCAGTTAAACACAAAGGTGTAGCACGGGATAATCACTATCAGGGCCATATCCAGCAGCAGCGCCTGCCACAGCGTAATTCCCATCCACCAGGCAATCAGCGGGATCAGGTAAACCACTAACGTTAATTGAAAGCCTACGGCGTGCAGAATACGGCGTTTAAGCGTACGGCCGCGTGAGGCCTGGCGACTTTCCCACAGCTCAAACAGCGAGTTGTAGATGAAGTTCCAGGTGACGGCGATAGTGGTAATGATCACCGCCAGCGGCCCGGTGCTGCTGGGGGCGCTGCCGGAAAGCAGCGCCAGCCCGAGCGCTGAGATCGCCATGCCGATAATTTCATAGGCGGTGACATACACCAGTTTGCGTTTAACGCCTTGCATTACTCATCTCCTGACTGATTTCTTGGCTTTTTGGTCGGGTGACCTTTTGCCGTCTGGCGGGTAAGATAACGTCAACTACATTGATAGAAAAAGTCAGGAGCTGTCAGTTTTACTGACAGGAGGTGCAATGAATTTTTCCAGCGACAATATTGAGCTGTTTCTGGCGGTACTGGATCGCGGTTCGTTTTCCGCCGCGGCCCGTTCGCTGCGCCGCGTACCTTCGGCGGTGAGTATGGGGATCGCCAATATGGAGGCGGAACTGGGGTTTCAACTGTTTGATCGTTCGCACCGCGAGCCGGCGCCGACCGCGTTGGCATTGGCCCTGGCACCCCATGCGCGACTGATAGCCGAACAGCTTAAGCAGTTGCAGAACCACGCTATCGAACTGTCGCAAGGGCTGGAGAGTACCTTGTCGATTGGCGTTGCCTCGGACATCAACAGCAGTGGCCTGCTGACGGCGATCAACACGCTGGCGGAGCGCTATCCGCTGCTGAATATTGAAGTGCTGACCGCTCCGCAGGATGACGTGGTGCATATGCTGCATCAAGAACGAGTCGACGTTTGCCTGGCATTTGGCGGACTAAACATCAACAGCCAGGAACAGTTTCACTTCGTCGGCGCGGAATCGCTGGTTGCCATGCTTTCGCCACGGCACCCGGCGTTGCAGGGAGCGCCGGATGAGCTGTTCCTCGAGGATTTGGTCAACGTGCGGCAGATAATGGTGGCCAGCCGTGATTTGCCGATCGCCGATCTGCGGCCGCGGGTGGCGGAATCTTACTGGCGCACCGACAGCCTGCCGATGGCGCTGAACATGGTCGAGGCGGGTTTGGGGTGGGGCAATTTCCCGCTATCGCTGACCGCACCATTGTTAGCTCAGGGGCGGTTGATCAGGCTGAAATTCAAAAACACCAAAAATGAGCTGCGATTGCCGATACACCTTGTCTGGCTGAAAAGCCGACCGTTGGATAAGGCCGCCCGCGAACTGGTGGCCCTGATGCGCGACGCGTCGCAGGCGGAATAATCCCGGCGGCCGTATTGCTTTTGTTTTCATCGCTGAGCTACTTTGAACCGTGGCATTTACGAACGAGCAAAAAGCATGATCAGCGAGACGGCATTATCGGTATTGAGCATTACTGGCGCCATTGCGCTGGGGGCAATGAGTCCGGGACAAAGCTTTATTCTGGTGGCGCGTACGGCCGTGGCATCGTCGCGCCGCGACGGTATGGCAGTGGCGCTGGGTATGGGCGTCGGCTGCTTTATTTTTGCGCTGGTGGCTCTGTTGGGGCTTCAGTCATTGCTGTTGGCATTGCCATGGCTGTACTCCACGCTGAAAGTGCTGGGGGGCGCTTACCTGGTCTACCTGGCGTTCAAAATGCTGCGTGGGGCGAGTCAACCGTTGAACGTGGAGGCCGTCGGCGCGCAGTCTCTGGGCCTTCGCAAGGCCTTTACCACGGGGCTATTGACCCAGTTGAGCAACCCGAACACCGCCATCGTGTTCGGCAGCGTGTTTGCCGCCTTGCTCAGCCATAAAATCTCGCCGCTGATGTACATTATTCTGCCGGTGATCGCCCTGACGGTTGACGTCCTGTGGTATGCCTTCGTGGCCTTTGTGTTGTCATCACCACGTCCGCGTCGCGCCTACCTGCGTTTTAAAGCCTGGTTCGATCGGGTAGGCGGCGGAGTGTTGGCCTTGCTCGGTGTGAAACTGATGCTGAACCGATAAGCTTAATCGGCATGCCGACGGCGCCACCAAAACCGTACTAGCAGAATGGCGGCGATCACCAGCGCGCAGAACAGCACGCTGGTGAGTCTTTTGTCGAAGCCCGAGATAAAGCGGCCGATCGCCTCGCCACCAAAATAGCCCAGCAGCACAAAGATTGTCGCCCACAGGATGGCGCCCAAAATGTTCAGTGGCACAAAGCGCGACGGCGGCAGCTTGCTGGCGCCGATCAGAACCGGGCCGATAATGCGGAAGCCATACATAAAACGTACGCCAATCACGAACAGCATTGGGTGGCGTGCGATCAGCTTTCTGGCGCGTTCGATGCGTTTTTCCTGGCTTTTCATGCGTGAAATGACCCGTCCGCCGAAGCGACGGCCCAGGAAAAACAGCAGTTGATCCCCCAGCGTGCCGCCCAACGCCACCACCGCAATAACCCAGGGCAGATGTAACAGTCCCTGATGTGCCGCAATGCCGCCCAGCAGCGTGATGGTTTCGCCTTCGGCCAGACAGCCGATAAACAGCGCCCAATAACCGTAGTCCGTAATGTAGTGGGCTAAATCCGCCATTCTGATCCCCTATGTCTTTAACACATAAGGTTAAGTATACGCCCTGTGCGCTAGCCGCGGGCGGCAATCTGCGCCACCAACGCCCGACGTTGCCGCAAACTGTCGGCCATTTGCGCCTGAACCCGAGCCAGAACATGCGCCGGCGCCAGTTCCGGCGTCCCTCCCTGGAAAGGCGGTGCCGGCGCATATTCCAGATACAGTTGGATCATTTGCGCGGTTTCCTCATCGTGCAATTCGGCGATTAATGCCAGGGCGAAATCGATGCCGGCAGTCACGCCGCCGCCGCTGATGACGTTACCGTCACGCTCTACCCGGGCATGACTGGGGATCGCACCGAACAGCGCCAGGCTTTCGCGCATGCTCCAGTGACAGGCGGCGCGTTTGCCCTGCAGCAAACCGGCAGCGGCCAGGATAAGCGAACCGGTACACACGGAGGTCAGATAGCGGGCATCAAGTCCCAGACGGCGGAGCTGGCTCATAAAGGCGTCGTTTTCCAGCGCCTGGGTGCAGCCGGCGCCGCCCGGTACGCACAGCACGTCGCAACGCGTGACTTCTTCCAGCTTCTGCAACTGGGTAAAGTGCAATCCTTCGGCGCTGATATCTGCGCCACCGACGGAGGCCACGACAATTTCGGCACCCGGCATGTGTCGCAAGAACTGCAGTGGTCCGGTAAAGTCCAGCTGGGTGACGCCCTGATAGATCGGAAAAACAATCACTAATGGTTCAGACATGATATTCGCCTCAGTTTTGTCATTTGCTTTGGGTCATAATAGCGACCCTGTTTTTGGCTGATATGACGGATAACCCTCAAAAAGCGCCATGATGAAAAATATCGGCTTTGTGGTCTTCCCCGGCTTTAATCTGCTCGACTTCGCCGGGCCACTGGCGGCCTTTGATAATGCCAACCAGTTTACGGCGACCCAGGCCTACCGGTGTCTGCCGCTCTCGGAGCGGGGCGGCAGCGTGGTGAGCTCTTCGGGTGTGGAAGTGCTCACTCAGCCGTTTGGCGAACATCGCCTTGATACGCTATTGATTGCCGGAGGCAGCGGCAACGTCGTCGCCACCCAGTCGGCGGGGCTATTGGCGTTTCTGCACCGGCAAAGCCGGCAGGCACGGCGCATGGCCAGCGTGTGCACCGGTGCATTTATACTGGCGGCTGCCGGGTTGCTGGACGGCAAGCGCGCGACTACTCATTGGTACCATGCCGCACGGCTGCAACAGAGTTATCCGCGTATCCGCGTCGACAGCAATCGTATTTATATCCGCGACGGTGCGATCTGGACTTCGGCGGGCATCACTGCCGGTATCGATTTGGCGCTGGCGATGGTCGAGGAAGATCTCGGCAGCGCATTGGCGGCCAGCGTTGCGCGGCAACTGGTGGTGTATCACCGCCGTCCGGGCGGGCAGTCGCAGTATTCCTTGCTGCTGGAACTCAACCCGTCTTCAGATCGCATTCGCAACGCGCTCTCTTATGCTCGCGAACACCTCCATCATCCGCTGACGGTGGGCGATCTGGCGGACGCCGCCTGTCTGAGTGAGCGGCAGTTTGGCCGCTTGTTCCGCGCCGAAACCGGTCAGACGCCGGCCAAGGTGATTGAACAATTGCGAGTTGAGGCCGCCAGGGTCAGGATTGAAGAAGGTCACGAAGCGCTGGAGAGCATTGCCCGCGCCGTCGGGTTCAGTGACCCGGAGCGTATGCGGCGGGCCTTCATCCGTCTGTTTGGCCTGTCGCCACAGGCGATAAAGCGCCTGAGCCGCAGTGGTTAAATCATTCTGCCGTGCCCCGGTGGCGCGGCGCAGTAGAGGAGCGACAGATGTATCAGGATTTTGAAAGTGAGCTGAACTGGGCGATGCGTCACATGCCGCGTACCCGGGCGGCCGTTGCTGCACTGCCGGATTTAAGCGGCGTGCGTCTGGCGTGCAATATGCACCTGGATCTGAAAATGGCCCCGCTGGTGGCGGGCCTGTTGGATAAGGGCGCTGCCATCTATCTGACCACCTGCAACCCGACCACGGTACAGGATGACGTGGTCGCCTGGCTGGAACGCCGTGGGGCACAGGCTCACGCCTGGCGCGACATGAGCGACGCCGATTGGTCGGCATCGTTTGACCGCGCACTGGCCTGGGGGCCTACCCACCTGTGCGAAATGGGGGCGGATCTGACTACCCGCCTGCACCAGTCTGCGGACGGCCCGCAGATTATCGCCGGGCTGGAAGCGACAGGTTCCGGCATCAGTCGACTGAACGGTATGGCACCGCGCTATCCTATTTTTAACTGGGACGATTTGCCGGTAAAAGAAGGGCTGCATAACCGTCACATGGTCGGCTTGACCGCCTGGCATACCTTCTTCCAGACCACCCATTTGACGCTGCATGAGAAATGCGTGCTGGTGATTGGCTATGGTTTGGTTGGGCAGGGCGTTGCGGCAGCGGCGAAAGCTTACGGCGGCCAGGTGATCGTGGCGGAAATCGATCCGGCGCGTGCGCTGCAGGCGCGTTATGACGGCTGGGCGGTCGTTGATTTGGCCAGCGCGGTCGGCCAGGCCGATGTAATTGCCACGGCAACCGGGGCAAAAAACGTGCTGTCAGCGCAGCATCTGCAGCAGGCGAAAGACGGGGTGTTCATCCTCAACGTCGGCCATGTAACGGCGGAAATTGACGTCGGTTTCCTGCAGAACCTGCCGCACAGCGAGCCTATGCCGTTTGTAAATGCCTACCAACTTGGCGACAAACAGTTGTACTTGTTGGCCAATGGTTCAATGTTCAATCTGACGGCGGGCTACGGCGACAGCCTGAATGCCTTCGATGTGACGCTGGCGGTGATGGCGGCAGGCATTGGCCATATCGTCGGGGACGGCGCACGCCAGGCCCCTGGGTTGTACCTGTTGCCGCAGTCGGCCTGGCAACCGGCACTGTAACTTTTTCAACGCGGGCGTTCATCCCAGAGCGCTCGCGGTTTGCGCAATTATCTCTCCGACAGAATTTGTCACAAATCGGCTGACATAATCCCAGTGCCAACGGAAGACCCCTCACATATAATTCGGCCAAATAAGACCTTCATCTTCTTCAGTGACAGAGTAATGCATGTGAAAAAACGTGTTTTGGTACTAGCCCTGCTCGCTTTGCAGGCAGGGGCAGGCTTCGCGCCGCGCGCGCTGGCCAGCGAAAATAACGCCGTCACCCGGGCCGCCCAGCCTGAGCTGGCTTCCGGCAGCGCCATGGTGGTGGATATGCAGACCCACAAAGTGATGTATGCCCGCAACCCGGATGAAGTGGTGCCGATCGCCTCCATCACCAAGCTGATGACGGCAATGGTGACGCTGGACGCCCATCTGCCGCTGGATGAAATGCTGTCGGTGGATATTCACCAGACGCCGGAGATGAAAGGGGTCTATTCGCGCGTACGGCTGAACAGTGAGATCAGCCGTAAAGATATGCTGCTGTTGGCGCTGATGTCGTCGGAAAACCGCGCTGCAGCCAGTCTGGCGCATCATTACCCGGGTGGGTACGGTGCATTTATCAAAGCGATGAACGCCAAAGCCAGGGCGCTGGGCATGACCAACACGCATTATGTGGAACCGACCGGGCTGTCGATCAAAAACGTCTCTACCGCCCGCGACCTGACCAAACTGTTGATCGCTACCAAGCAATATCCGCTGATTGGCCAGCTCAGCACCACCACCGAACGCATGGCGAGCTTCAAGGATCCGAACTATACGCTGCCGTTCCGCAATACCAATCATCTGGTATACAACCCGAAATGGAACATCCAGCTGACCAAAACCGGCTTCACTAACGAAGCGGGACACTGCCTGGCGATGCGCACCATGATCGGCAGTCATTCCGTGTCGCTGGTGGTGCTGGACGCCTTTGGCAAGTATACCCACTTCGCCGATGCCAACCGCCTGCGCAGTTGGATCGAAACCGGTAAGGTGACGCCAATCCCTGCCGCTGCCCGTGACTACCGTCGGCAGAAAGACGCCCGTCTGGCGAAGAACGAAACCGAATAATCGATGCTGTGGCCTGCGGAGCTGTTCGCAGGCCGTTACCGTCCCTCAGGGCGCCGGATCACAAAACCCCGCTCCCGATCGCCGTCGAACCCGGCGCGCAGATACAGCTGATGTGCCCCGGTGCGCTGTTGACCGGAGAGCAGCATCACTTTGTAGCAACCTTTCCGCCATGCCAGTTGCAATGCGTATTCAAGCATCGCTAAAGCAATACCTTGTCCGCAATACACCTGAGCAGTGACCACGTGCTCAATGATGCCGAAGGGTTGCCCCTGATGCACCAGCCCCGGCACCATCGCCAGCATGCAGGTCGCCACCGGTTGGTCATCGACCACGCTGACCACCAGACGAATCGCCGGATTGTCGAGCAGGCGTTGCAAAGTACGCTGGGCATTATCCGGGCGCAGCGGCTGATCCTGCGGGCGTAACTCCCTGTACAGCGCCTGCAGGCCGGCAAGATCGCTCAATTGGGCCTGACGGTGGATGACGGTCATATTTCCTCCTTTCAATCGCCGTGAAGGCGTATCCATCCGCTATCATCAATTAATACCATATTGCACGCGAGGGCAGCATCCCATGAGCCACGTTTCTACCTTTGTCATGTTTCAGGGCCAGGCCCAACAGGCGATAGATCTTTATAGCGAACTGTTTGCCGGTTTCCAGGTTCAGCAACTGCTGCATTTTGATGAGCGCGATGGCGGGCCGCGACGGATCAAGCAGGCTACCATCGATTTTGATCGGCATAATCTGGTGTTTATTGACAGCCCGGTCAGCCATGACTTCAGCTTTACCCCGGCGGTCTCGCTTCACGTGAACTTGGCCACCGAGGCGGAGCTTGAAAGGATCTTCGCCCGCTTGGCAGAGGGCGGCGAGGTGCTTATGCCGATTGATGATTATGGTTTCAGCGCGCGCTTCGGATGGTTGAACGACCGCTTTGGCCTGTCCTGGCAACTGAACGTGCCTGCCGGTGATGCCGGCTGAGATACCCGCACCCGCTCTTTTATGGTATTTAAGCGTTCAGAAAATTTGCGCAGGGATGGATGGGTATGTTCAAGATAATGGGCTGGTTAGCGTTGGCTCTGCTCTCCAGCGGCGGGCTGACAGCCTATTTTTTGCAGCAGCAGTACGAAGAGAAAAGCGCTGATTTTCGTATACTTTATCGCGACGTGACGGTGAAGCTTTCACAGCACGACGCCATCATTCCGTTATTGCCGGCCAGCCAATACAGCCGGGAAGTGCAGAGGATCTTTCCGCAAATCATCGATTGGCGTTCTCATCCTGGTATTGAACCGCGACGGCTCATCGTAGTGGAACAAAATGGGCGCTACTGGCTCAATGCCGGTAACCAGTCGTTGTTGATCGATCTGAACCAATTGATGAACGAATTGGTGGGAGAAAACGGCTTCCGGCACCTGGTGGTGCGTTGGAACGGTCAGACCTTATTTGAGCGCGGGGCGGCGCAGGCTTCCTACTATTGGCAATGGGAAAAGGTGATAGCCAGCCAGTCGCAGCCTTTTGTGCTGGCCGCCGGTGACGATCCGAACTGGGCTACGCTGCCCTGGTCCCTGATCCTGTCCCCTGCATTGTTCTGGGGACTGGTGCTTTACTTGATTAACCAATATCGAACCAACCGTCGGCGGCGAGATATCGCCGATCTGCGTGCCCATTACGCCGAAATCACACGGCTCAATACCCTGGGCGAACTGACCGCCGGTATCGTGCATGAACTTAACCAGCCCCTCACCGCGATTTTGAGTTACAACCAAACGGCCTTGCGCCTGGTTCGGCAACAGCACACCGAACAACTGCCGCAGTTGCTTGAGGCCGCCGTGGTTCAGATCAAGCGCACCGACGCATTGCTGCAGCAATTTCGTCAGAAGCTGACCAGTGAGCGAGTCGATTATCAACCCGTCGCGCTGGGCGCACTCTGGGCCCGGGTGAGGACGCTGTTGGACAATGAAATTCGGGGCAATAAAGTCAAAATTAACAGCAGCATTCCTGACAATTTGCCCAGGCTGTTTGCTCCGCCGCTGTGGATAGAGCAAATTCTGCACAACATCGCCAGCAATGCGATTCAGGCGCAAGAAAATAATGCTGTCGGGACGGCCTGGATCAACCTGGCAGCCACGGCCACCGACGAGGGGATTGCTTTAACCCTGACTGACGGTGGCCCAGGGCTATCGGAACAGGCTCTTCAGCATGTCTTTATGCCGTTTTTCACCACGCGCGCCCAGGGCATAGGATTGGGGATGGCCTTGACGGATACGCTGATCCAACGTCTTAACGGCACCATCGAAGCGACGAATATTGTCGGGCAAGGGGCCTGCTTCCGACTCTGGTTACCGATACACCCTGAGGAGAGATGATGAACCAAACCATTTACCTTATTGACGACGAACCGGCCATTCTCTCCTCGCTTAGCGCCTTGCTGGGTACCGTCGGTTGGCAAACCCGTACTTACAGCAGTGCGTTGGCGTTTCAGCAAGGCGTCGGTGAGCTGCATGGTTTAACCGGCTGTCTGCTGCTGGATATCAGGATGCCGGGCAAAACCGGGCTGACGCTGTTGGAGGAATGGCAACGGCAAGGGTTGGCGATCCCGGTGATCATCATGACCGGGCACGCGAACATTGATTTATGCCGGCGAGCCTTTAAAAACGGTGCCTTCGAATTCCTGACCAAACCGATCGACGCCGATTTGCTGTTCGAAGTGGTCGGCAGCGCATTGGAACAGCAGCAGAACTTGCAGGAGCGGCAACAAAAAATACGCCTGATGCAACACCGGCTGGCTACGTTGACTGCCCGCGAACAGGATATTTTTGAGCACATTATGCAGGGGAATTCGAGCAAGGAGATCGCTCGCGTTTTTGCACTGTCGCCGCGCACCGTGGAGGCCCACCGAGCCAATATCTTCGCCAAGCTGGACGTCAATTCTCTGCCCAAACTGATGAACGAATATGGCGAGCTGGCGCTGCTGAAAAAAATGTAACAACGCTTTGTTATTGATGAAAATGGGGCGCAAGTCCCGTCCCAAAGGCATTCTAGGTAAAATTACTTAATCGCGTAGGTAATCACGCCAATAGTGTGCTGCGGCTGCACCTTTTACTATTCCTGATATCCACAAGGGACAAGCAAGGAGCAAGCCAGTATGAAAATCATCATTTCAAGCATCATTTTACTCAGCAGCGTGACGTCGTTCGCCAGCATGGCCGGCGGCGTTCTCAGTGAAAAAAACCTTTCCCTCGACCTGGCCGATAAACTGGCTCAGAGCGCTATTCAGGCCTGCAGTGTGAAAAACTATAACGTCGCCGTCACGCTGGTCGATCGCGCCGGTACCCCGCTTGTCATCAAGAAAATGGATAACGCCGGTCCGCATACGATCGAAGCCAGCCGCATGAAGGCGTTTACCGCCCTCAGCACCAAAAACCCGACGGAAAACGTGATGAAGAATGCTCAGGCTAACCCAGGGGCGGCAAACCTGCGCGATATCCCGGGCTTCCTGTTGCTGGCAGGTGGCGTACCGGTGAAATCTGGGGACATGGTCATCGGTGCCATTGGCATTGGTGGGGCACCGGGTGGGGATCTTGACCAGCAGTGCGCGCTGGAAGCCTTGAAAAATAACCAGAGCAGCCTGAATGCCGGGTGATTTTTTTTAACGGTTATCGCCGCTTCTTAGGGCGCGGTAACCTGATGACCGGCACGGCTATACGCTTTCACCCACTGGATGATTTGCTGCAACCACCTGGGCAATCATCCAGCAATACTTCCTGTTTATCCCCCGTCTCTCCTCCCAATCGTTATTTCTCCACTAAAATATTCATTAGCAAATCGACAATCATTAATGTTGTAGTATGAATCTCGACGAAGAGATCGTGACTCGTGAATATGAAAAGGATGAACCACTTTGGCTGGAAGTAGCTTACTGACTTTAATCGACGATATTGCCTCACTGCTGGACGACGTCTCGCTGATGACCAAGATGGCGGCGAAAAAAACCGCCGGGGTATTGGGAGACGATCTGGCACTTAACGCGCAGCAGGTCACCGGCGTAAAGGCCGATCGCGAGCTGCCGGTGGTGTGGAGCGTGGCCAAGGGCTCGTTTATCAACAAGGCGATCCTGGTGCCGTTGGCGTTGCTGATCAGCGCATTTGCCCCTTGGGCGATCACGCCGCTGCTGATGGTGGGTGGGGCTTACCTGTGTTACGAAGGGTTCGAGAAGGTGTTTCACAGCCTGACCCACAAAAAACAGGATGGGGAAGAGAATAAAGAGGCGCTGAACGCCAATGAAGACGTGGCGGCCTATGAACAACGCAAGGTGAAAGGGGCTATCCGCACCGATTTTGTGCTGTCGGCCGAAATTATTGCCATTACTCTGGGCACCGTGGCCGGGGCGACCTTCAGCCAGCAGGTGATTGTGCTGTGCGGTATCGCGATTGTGATGACGGTGGGGGTTTACGGCATCGTGGCCGGCATCGTCAAACTCGACGACCTGGGGTTGTATCTGAGCCGTAAAAGCAGTGCGTTGGCCCGCTCAATCGGCAGCGGTATTGTCAGTGCGGCACCTTATCTGATGAAGACCCTGTCGGTAGTCGGCACCATCGCCATGTTTATGGTCGGGGGCGGCATCCTGACCCACGGCTTGCCGCCGGTGCATCATTTGTTTGAGGACTGGGCGTCGTACGCCACCGTGGTGCCTACCTTCGGTCAGATCCTGCAGGGCGTGATTCCCGCCTTGCTCAACGTGGTGTTTGGTCTGGTTGCCGGCGGCGTAGTCCTGCTGGTGGTTTCGGCTCTGGGGGCGATCCGGGGACGTTTAAAGGCCTAAGCTAATCCCGCGCCTGTCGGCGCGGGGTCATTTAAAAGATCAGCTTGAACACGCCGGTGATGGTGAGCAGGCCAACGATAAAGATAATAGCGACAATCCACAGAATGATTTTCATTCGTCTCTCCCAATTGATTTGAATGACGGCGCGAGTTTTCGCTAACCTGATGAAATCATTATTTACTGTAGTCGATAATTCGCAAATTGCTCGCTGCAAGCCCATCAGGGGGGATTGTCGCCACCTGCGCCTAACGCACGCTGCATGATATGGGTGTCGCGCCACTTACCCAATTTAAACCCTACCGCCTTTAGCGTCCCCACGCTGCCAAACCCCAGTTTTTGATGCAAGGCCAGCGAGCCATGGTTTTCCCCGGCATTGCCGACGACAGCCAACATTTGGCGCCACGGCCCCCGTTCGCAGCGGGCAATCAGCTCGATCAGTAGCGCTTTGCCGATGCCCTGACCCTGTTGCCCTTCGGCGATATATACCGATTCTTCCACGGTGAATCGATAGGCTGGACGCGGTCGATAAGGCGTGGCGTAACAGTAGCCCACGACGAGATGACCCCGCTTGGCCACCAGCCAGGGCAGCCCGGCCTCTTGCACTTTGCTCAGCCGCTGCCGCATTTCTTCCTGCGTGGGGGGCGTTTCTTCAAACGAAGCGGCGCCGAATAACACGTGATGGGCGTAAATCTGTTGGATGGCGGCTATGTCGTCCGGCGTAGCGTCGGTGAGGATCAGCGGAGCGGTGTGGGGCATAGTGATTCATGTTTACCTTGGAAATCAGAAGATAAGCGCATTATGCGCCGCGCCTGGCGACAAGGAAAATTGGGCTTTCTTATGCTGAAGATAAAAAAAAGTTATACCCATCCGCGAAACGAAAAAATGGCGCATGACGATCTTCGCCATGCGCCGGGAGCCGCTGCGAGCAGCATTCGGACGGGGGAAAAAACCGGGCTAGCCGCGCATGAAGTGCGCCACCGCCTGCTGCAGGTAGCGTAATAGCGGCGGGGTCAGCCAGGTGCCCTCCGTCAGCGTCGGTTCCTGCTCCATGGCCTGGCGGATTTTCATCTGGGTGGCCGGGTGGGGACCGGCGTAGGACTGGAACAGTTCAAGCCATTGGGCTGCCAGCTGTTTTGCCCGCGCTGACTCTGGCGGTATGCCCTCATTCAGCGCCTGATGGAACTGGGCGATCAGTGCCGGCCATTCCTGCAGGCGGGTAAAGTAGTGCTGGCGCACATGGGCGTATTCTTCCGCCGACAGGTATTTTTGGTAGATTGACAGCTTGGTTTCGGCGAATGCACGGGTCACATAGTCGGTCATAGCCGGGGTAATGCCGGTTTGTTCGCGTATCGCGGGCTCATCGGCATGCATGGCGTTGAGTCGGGTGAGAAACGCCGGATTACGCGCCGTATCGCGTTCCAGCATCAGCATCCAACGACGCGCCAACGCCTGGGCCTGCAACGCTTGAGGTTCAACGCCGCCATCGATCAATTGGCGCATGCTGCTGACCAACTCAGCCCACTCCTGATTGCGGCTCGGGTCGGCCTGATAGAAAGGCAATTGGGCCAGTTCGTCTGCGGTAAAATATTTATCGTACATGGTCATTAACTCCAACGTAGTCAGCCAGTCGTTCAGTTCCGGTTCGTCCCCGGCGGTGAGCTGAGCATGCATATGCTGCAGACGATCGCGCAGCGCAGCGGTCTGTTCCAACTGCCGCTCCAGCATGACGATTTGCTGTTGTATCACCGAAGTGAGCGCCATCCCCGAACGCGCCAAAATTGCCCCGACCTCTGCCAACGAGACGCCCATTCGGCGCAATGCCTGAATGTGGTGCAAGCGAGTGATGTCAGCCCGGTTGTATAACCGATACCCGGCGTCGGAACGCGCAGAAGGAACCAGCAAGCCAATGCTGTCGTAATAATGCAGCGTCCGGACGGTAATGCCGGAACGGCGGGCCAGTTCGCCCACTTTCAATAACATCGGTGTGCTCCTCCCTTGTGCGTTCCGGGATACTAAAACCTGACGTAGCGTGAGGGTCAATAGCGGAGTTAAGGATATTTTTGGCAACGGAGGAGGGCGTTTGCCTTAGGGAACATTAGCAAAGTGCTCTGTTGTTTCGTAGTGGGGGCGCTGCATGCTGCGACCTATTACATAATCAACAGATTAAATCGGGTGAACATGTTCGACCCCTACCGACTTAACCCATATGCAGGGGTGTCAGCAGTCTGAGCCCAGCCAGGGGGCTGGGCTTTGTGGATCTATATGCTGCTACCTTTCGCTAACGAGCAGCTCAAACAGCGTGTCGATTTCCTGCAGGGTGTTGTAATGCATCATTCCAATGCGCAATACGCCGCCGCTGTCTTGCAGGTTCAGCCGTTGGATTAAGCCTTGCGCATAGAAGTGCCCGCTGCCGACGCAGATATTGTGCCGGCCTAATCGGCGCGCAACCTGTTCGGGGGCATGTCGCTTAAAGGTCAGTGCAAAGGTGGGCGTGCGGCGTTGGCAATCCGCCTGAGGGGAACCGTACAGTTGCACATCGTCTATTTGCTGTAGGTGCTGCAAAAAATAACGGCACAGGTTCTCTTCATGGCGATGATAGTCGGCAAAGCTTTCCTGCAAACGCTGCCTTAAGGACGCGCCGGGCGTTCCCCATTGCGCCAGGTAGTCAACGGCTGCCGTGACTCCTGCCAGCCCTTCAAAACTCTGAGTACCCGTCTCAAAACGTCCTGGCCCCACGTCGGTAGCCGGTTCGACTTTATAGGGTTGCAGCCGCTGTAACCACTGCGGCGCGATATAGGCCATGCCGATGTGCGGACCAAAGAATTTATAGGCGGAGCACACTAAAAAATCACAGCCCAATGCCTGCACATCGATCAGATTGTGTGGGGCATAGTGCACGGCATCGACATAAACCTGAGCGCCGACCCGGTGAGCGGCTTCGGTGATGGTTTTAATATCGACGATGCTGCCGGTCACGTTGGACGCGTAGGTCACTGCCACCAGACGGGTTTTAGCGGTGATCTGTTCGCACAGCCGGGCAACATCCAAAGAACAGTCTGCTTGTTGCAGGGGGATTTGATGCACGGTGACTTGTTTATCGTTTGCCGCCTGTTGCCAACTGGAGACATTGGCGTAGTGATCCAGTTCGGTGACGATAATCTCATCGCCGGCCTGCCAGTGACGGCTAATGATTCGGCTGAGATGGAATGTCAGCGAGGTCATATTCATGCCAAAAATGATGTTATCGGGCGTCGGCGCGTTTAATAAGGCGCGCACCGACTCCCTGGCATTATTCATCACTTCGCCGGTCACGTGGCTGGAAAAATAGTGCCCGCCCAGATTGGCGTTATATTTCCCCAGGTAGTCCGTCATTTTTTCCAGTACGCCTCGTGAAACCTGAGACCCACCAGGGCCATCGAAGAAGATCACCGGTTGATCGTTATAATGCTGGGTCAGCGCGCTAAACTGGGCTCTGGCGAGTTCGGGCGTAAAAGTCATGCTTTTTCTCCGCGGGCAGTCAGGACAAATATATCCAGGTGTCCTTCTTCTTCCGGGACAATGGCGCTGATCGGCGTGGCGTTATGCCATAACTTGCTGTCCGCCAGTAAAACGGCCTCGCCGTCCGCCAGCGCTTTTTTAAAGAAGGGAGGCTGGTGATTATCGGCGTATAACATGATTTCGCCGCCGACAATATTCTGCCGATGAATAGCAATCATCGCGATATGATCAAAACCATCCTGATGGATCCCTTCCGGCGCGACCTGCGTTTCATTATGAATGGCGACCACGCGCATCTGGTGAATTTCTATCTCCGCGCCTTCGGGTAAATCATTACTTTCCGCGAACAGATTACACATTTCATCCATGCCGGCGCTTTGCAACACGTCGCTATCAATGGGTTCAAAATGGCGTACCACGTTGCCCTGGAAGTGATTGATCTCATCGGACTGCACGAAATTGCGTTGGCCAACCTCTACCACATGGCCATTGAGATGTTTGACTACCGAATAGCGCCGTAAGCGGTATTTTCCGTCAGCGTGTTGCGTATGGGGCAATGCAGAAAACGACGGCGTTAATTGTTGGGTGGCCTGACGGCTAAGCGTAGTCATACTTATTACGTTTTCGTGTTTCTGTAACATAATCACCTCTAATATTATTGAATGATGACTTTGTAGGGAGGTATTTCGATTGAATTGTAGTCGACACTTTTGCCAAAGCAATTTTTGGCCGTCGCCCCGCAAATGTGGCTGTAAACGGGGATGAACGCAGAGAATGTTGGGTGTTGCGCGGCCAATGATTTACCCGGTGCGGTGAGACTGGCGTTCGGGGCTGTAATGAGCTGCGGAATGGTTTTGACTGGCTGCCGGACCGAGGGCGGCGAAGGTAGGGGACTGAACTTGGGGAGAGATTAAAAGTGCGAGCACCTGCACAGGTGCTCGCCAGTGGAGCGCTGTTTTACCAGCCTTTGACCGCACCGCCGTTAAAGATCTTTTCGGCGGCTTTGGCCACTTCATCCGACTCGTAGGCTTTGATGAAGTTTTGTACGTTCGGCGCGTCCTTGTTGTCTTCACGCGTCACGATGATGTTGGTGTACGGCGAATCCTTGTCTTCGATGAAAATGCCGTCTTTGGTTGGCGTCAGGCCAGTTTGATTAATGTAGGTGGTGCTGATGATTGCCACGGTGACTTTCGGATCATCCAGCAGCTGCGGCAGCTGTGCGCCTTCCAGCTCCATAATCTTGTAGTTATGCGGGTTGGCGCTGATATCCAGTGAGGTCGGCAATAGCCCCTTGCCCGGTTTCAGCTTAATCAGGCCAGTTTTTTCCAGCAGCAGCAGCGCACGGCCGAGGTTGGTGGGATCCAGCGGAATAGCGATAACCGCGCCGTCCTGCAGCTCTTTCAGCGATTTGATTTTTTTCGAATAGCCGGCCATCGGGAACACAAAGGTATTGCCTACCGCCACCAGTTTGTAGCCGTGATCTTTATTCTGTTGTTCGAGGAATGGCCGGTGTTGGAAAACGTTGGCATCCAGTTCACCTTTGTCGGTGGCGTCATTGGGCAGCAATGAACCGCTGAAACCGACCAGTTCAACATCCAGGCCGTATTTCTCTTTCGCCACCTGCTTGGCGACTTCCGCTACGTCCTGTTCCGCGCCGTTGATGACCCCTACCTTGATGTGATTCTGATCGGTTTTCTGTTCACAGCCCTGCAGTGCCAGCACCGCGGCAAACGCCGCCAGCAGAGGGGTATAACGCCAGCTTTTGGTCATCGAGTGCTCCCTGAAAAAAACAATGAAATCAGTTGGTTTTGTGCTGCTAGCTAAGCCTGAACCTGCGGGGAAGTCAAACGCTTGCTCAGCACAAACGCTTATAGCTCATAACGGGAAGTTTTAAATCCCCCTCTTGCAAAACGCTACGCCGTTAGCGGCAAGCGCAAAGCCTGAAGGGGGAGGGGAATGTTATTTGGCGCGCAGCACCACGATGCCTGGCGTAGCCTGGACGTACTCCATAAACGGTGAGTCCACCACCTGCATATTCTCTTTACGCGACGAGGCATTGCGCAATACTGGGCCGTTTTCGGTCATGATATAGATACCGGTATGGGTGACGTCCAGACCGGCCAGGTTGGTATAAATACCGATGTAATCACCGGTGTGCAACCGGGCCAGAACCTTGTCGTCAATCGCCTCGCTGGGCAGGTAGGTAATGCTGCGTCGAACGTTTTTCAGCCCTGGCAGATAGCTGCTGCCGTCTGATTTTTGATTGAGGTTTTTCACCAGCGTCACGGTATGCGGGCTGAGCGTGGCTGTAACGTCCGTTACGTTGGTTTTGGCCTGATGCGACCAGTCGGTGAAGAAGTGTTTACGCTTCAGGAAGCTGATATCGCCATTGGCATAGCGGATTTGAATCAGCCGCTGTACAAAGTCAGCCTGGCTGTTGGCCTGGCGCAGCGCATCGACATAATCGATGTAGGTGAAGCAATCCAGACCGCGGAAGTCGATCACCAGTTCTTCCGGCGTAGTCTGCGAGCCAATCAGCCGGTTGGCGACGTAGGGCGTGCCGAGGAAAGGTCGCGACAGCAGGTCGATCATGCGGCCGTTATCCTGCCGTTGTTCGGGCGTTGCCTTGGCGCGCAGGGCGAGAAGCTCATTGAGTTTGTTTAACGTGTCGTTGTCCATGCTGGCCTTGAGATCTGCAGGTGGGGTAGTGATGGGTTCAGGTGTTTGCCCGACCGGAATTTTATCTGCACAACCGCTAAGCGCAATAGCCAATATCATTGAAACTACCTTGTACATTTTACCCTCCAATGGTTCGGCTTGTGATCGTAGAAATGATAACAGTTCTCACCATGGCCAGGATGGTTAATGTTTAAACATAGCCTCAACGTTCGGCGATCGCTTAATACCCGATTTCGCTGTTAAACGGCAGATACCAGAACAGGGCAATTTCGTGATCGGGAATATCAGGTTGAGCACGATACAGCAGATGATCGATGCCGCCGAGGATAAACCCAAAGCGCTGGTAGCAGCGGCAGGCAGGCAAATTGGTGTTTTGCGTTTCCAGCATAAGCCCGGCGGTTTCGTGACGTTGCGCCCAGAGTCGTGCGCTCTCCAGCAGCGCGGTGGCGACGCCGAGTCGGCGCACATGAGCACTGACGACAATCTCCTCGATGAGCGCATAGCCATTCCAGTTATTGCTCAGCGTGATATGGCCGACCGCCTCCCCGCGATGACGCGCCAGAAAGGTTTCGCTTTCATCATTGACGAACGGTGCCAGCGGGTAGTGCTTGCGAAACGGCGTCACCGGCAGCAGCGGCCAGCTGTCAATCGGCGCGTTGAAAATAGGTTGGGCGTAGTGGGCAATCTGAAAGCTGAAGTCGCAGCCGGTCAAGTATCCGTCGGGCAACTGGGTCACCGGGGTAATTTGAATCGCTTCGCTCATGGGGTCAGTTCCCTTAGCAGGCGGGCTGGATTGCCGGCGTAAATCCCCTTGCGGGTGATGTTTTTGGTGACCACCGCACCGGCGCCGATCACCACTCCGCTGCAGATTTCCACCGCCAGTACCGTGGCGCCGGACCCGATGGAGACGTCGTCGCCAATCCGCGTGCGGCCCCAGCTTGCCGGATCGGCATTGGGGGCGCCATCTTTGAACAGATCGTTGGCGAAGGTCACGTTGTGGCCGATAAAACAGTCCTCGCCGATGGTGACATATTCGCAGATAAAGCTGTGAGACTGGATTTTACTGCGGGCGCCAATGCTGACGTTTTTTTGGATTTCGACAAAGGGGCCGACGAACACCCCGTCACCGAGTCGGCAGCCGTACAGATTACAGGGCTCTACGACGGTGACATTTTGCCCGGCGTCGACATCGACGATGCCGACCTGGCGAATCTTGATGGCGGATGACATGGCATTCCTCACGGCGGATAAGCAGGCGGGAATTATAAAACAAACTGCCGCCGCGTTTGCGCTTTCTGAACGTTTTTTCAGCGAAAGACTATAATTAGTACAGGGGAGAGAGCCCCGTGGCCGCAATCCTCGTACGGTTAGCAATCCGTCAGAGGGGTAAATTCGTTCGCCGATCGCGACCTACGGCGATGGAGGAGGTGTCTCATGGTTAATCATGTTTGGGGACTTCTGGCGCATCCAAGCACCGAGTTCGAACACATTAAAAGCGAGAACGAAAGCGTCTCGCACCTTTACACCCACCACGTGCTGTTGCTGGCGTTGATCCCGGTGATCTGCGCGTTTATCGGTACCACCCAACTGGGCTGGCTTTCCGGCGAAGGGCACGCTATCCGGCTCGATATGTTTACGGCTTCCTATACGGCGGTCGCGTTTTATCTGCTGATGCTGGCAGGCGTAGCTATCATGGGGAAAGTGATCCACTGGATGGCGCGCCGTTATGAGGTTCGTCCCAGCTTGCATCGTTGCATGGTGTTCGCCGGTTATGTCGCCACCCCGATGTTCCTCAGCGGCATCGTGGCGTTATATCCCGTCGTGTGGTTGTGTCTGTTTGTCGGCGTGATTGGCCTGTGTTATTCAGGCTATTTGCTGAACCTGGGCATACCTCACTTCCTGAATATCGACAGTAAAGAAGGCTTTATTTTCTCCAGCTCTACCTTTGCCATCGGCATCCTGCTGCTTGAGTTATTGCTTGGGGTTACGGTGCTGCTGTGGGGGTATGGTTCCTGGTTGTTCTGAAGTGATTGAGTGTTAGCCCCTCACGCCGGCCTGGCGTGAGGGGCTTTTGCTATTTAAGGTTGGCGAAACACCAGCATCACCCCGAGCAGAATGGCCGCCATGCCCAGCATGCTGATGGCCGCCAGCGCGTGGCCGAGCAGCAGATAGTCCAGCAGGGCGGTTACCGCCGGGATCAGATAAAACAGGCTGGTGACCTGCACCAGATTGCCGCGCTGGATCAGCCGGTACAGCAGGAAGGTGGCCAACACCGAAATCACCACCGCCATCCACAGCAGCGGCAGAACAAATGCCAGGCTCCAATCGACCCGCAGCGGTTCAAACGGCAGCACCAGCGAACACATCAGCAGCCCAACTGCATACTGCAGCGGCAATACCGCCAGCGGCGGTTGGCTAAGCCCTTTTTGCAGCAAAGTCCCGGCGGTTATGCAGCCCAGCGCGATAAAGGCGCACAGCATACCGACCAGTGAGAAGTGGGCAATCATCAGGCTTTGATACACCACCAGCGTCAGTCCGGCCATCGCCAGCAGCAGGCCCAAGCCGCGCAACCCTGAGCAGCGGCGTTCGGTAATGAACTGGGTGAGTATCGGCTGAACGCCGAGCAGCGTCGCCAATACGCCGGGGGTAATGCCCTGTTCCAGCGCCAGCAAATAACAAATCTGATAGCTGCCGATCATCAGCAGACCGATCAGCGCCACCCGAAGACGGGTGCCCGGAGCCGGCAAGCACTGCCGTTGCCACAGGCCGATAGCCAACAGCAGCGCCAGTGCGATGGCGCAACGAAAGAAGAGAAAAGCGAAGGCGGAAGCATGCTCCAACCCCCAGCGCGAGAAAATTGCGCCGCTGCTCCAGAGCAGAACGAATAGCGTAGCCAAGCCGACGTTGGCCCAGTGAGAAATCAATCGCATTTTGTTTTCACCTGTCGTGAAAATAACAAGCTCCAGCACGCGCGGCGTTCTACGCCTGAGCGCAAAGCAAGGAAAGCTGGAGGTGAGGAATTCGGTTTGGCTTAACGCACAACCACGGCGTGTGGTGGGTAAGCGGCTACCGCGGTAACGACAGAGAAAACGGCGGGTGGGGCTGAGGATGCGCACAGCAGAACGACGGCCGCAAGCGGCGTGTTCGCAGGATCGGTAGCGTGCGCAAACTCTGTCATGGATATTCCTGAATACAGGGAGTGATTAACCTCTTCAAGATAGTCAAGTTTGGCGGAGGGCGCAACCTAAAAACGGCGCACTCCGCAACCGTTCTCAGTACAGCTCCAGATGCAGACGCCCTTGTTGCGTCAGCCTTTGCCACAGGCTGTCCGTCGCGGTTTCGTCCCCTGGAGCACAAGCCTTTTCCAGCGCCTGCGCGACGGCGGTTTCAAGATACTGTCGGTTGCCGCACAGGTAGAGGTGTGCCCCCTTAAGCAGCAGCTCCCTCACGTAATCGGCATGTTCTTCGATCGCGTGCTGCACGTAGTATTTTGCGGCACCATCGCGGGAAAACGCGGTAATGAGCCGATTCAGTACGCCATCCTTGCACAGCGACTCAAGCTCTTCGCGGTATAGGAAGTCTTCGTCACGGCGTTTTTCGCCGAAGATTAAGGCGGTTTCTCGCTGTCCGCCGTCGATCGCCAATTCACGCAGCAAGCCTATCAACGGGGCGATACCGGTACCGGTGCCGATGAACAGCACGGGAGTTTGCGGATCGGGCGGCAGGTAGAAGTTGGGATTGGCGCGGCAGAAGACACGGAAGGGGCCCGGGTTATCGAGCAACCAGCCGGTGGCCGTGCCGTTTCGGGCGCGCCCATTACGCTCGTAGCGAACCTCGCGAACGCACAAATCCAGGCTGTCTTCTCGCGAAGCCGAAGCGATCGAATAGGCGCGCGGTAAGCAGGCAGGGAGCAGCGTTAGCAGATCATCCAAAGTGACCGACTGCGGCGTGCAAAACTCTTGCAGCACGTCCAGCAGATCGGCGCCGTACAGGTAGGCTTCCAGCGCTTTGCGCTGGCGGATTTTCAGCATCCCCTTAAGGTCTTCGCTGCCGGTAAGCTGCGCCAGTTCGCGCAATATCGCTTTGCTTATTTGGCGCAGTTCCCGGCGGCGCAACGCCTCTGCGGCCTCCGGCCGGTCGAACCAGGCTGACAGACGAAGCAGTAAATCCTCGTCGTTTTCCGGCAACAGGTAGAGCGTATCGCCTGCCCGGTAGGCGATGCCGCTGCCGCTGATATCCAGACGAAGATGCCAGGCATGCGGCGCGCGGGCACTGAGCGAACGGCGCTCCAGCAGGCCGGCGGCAAAAGCGTTGTCCTCGCCATAGGCGGTGACGCGCAGATGCAGATCGCGACCGGCCTGCCAATCCCCCGCAATCACCTGTTCCACTACGGCTGACCAGGTAGTGAAAAAGCTCTCGAAGTTTACGTCGGCATCAACGCGGTTGACGATGGCCTGCGCGCCGCGTTCGGACAACCCGGCGTCAAGCCATTGCGTGAAACCGCAAAAACGCGGGTACGCCGTGTCGCCCAAGCCGAAAATGGCGTAGCGCAGGTGCGTGAGGTTTGGCGTGTGTGCCAGAGCGTCGAAAAAAAGCTCGGCGTTGGCGGGCGGCTCCCCGTCACCAAACGAACTGGATACGATAAGCAATAGGTCGCCTTTCCCCAGGTTTGCCGGTGAAATTTCGTTGAGGGTCAATAGGGTGGGGGCGTAAGGGTGCAGAAAAGGTAACTCGCCCAAACGCGTAGCCAGCGCCTGGGCTTTGCCCGATTCCGAACCGTAGCCAATCAGGATACGTTCGATGATATCGGCCATGTTTCTTACTTATCGTAGTGGTTGTCGAACTGTTCTTTGGAGAATTCGACGGAGTCGAAATCGGTCATCAGATCGTTGATCACACGGCGGATACTGATGTAGGCCTCGATTTTGCCCTGAGCGTCATAGAGTGGTTGCACGGTGGTGTCGACCACATACAGCACGCCACCCTTGCCAACGTTGGGAATGATGCCGGTCCAGATATTTCCGGCTTTAATGGTATCCCACATCTCTTTGTAGATGGTCTTGGGGACGGAAGGGTGACGCACGATGTTGTGGGGTTGCCCTACAAGTTCTTCCCGGGTAAAGCCGGTGAGCTGGCAAAACAGGTCGTTGACATAGGTGATGGTGCCTTGCAGGTCGGTGGTGGAGATCACCATCACTTTGTCCAGTGCAGACAGCAGTTGGGCGGAATCGAGGGTCTGGCTCATGGTAGGTTCCTTCTCATTAATTTTGCGGTGAACGTCAGGGCAGATGTCACGTATCCGTCATGACAAATTTGTTATTGATTCTTATTTACACCGCATAATAATCAGCAGACTTTAAAGTTGCAATAAAAATGCATCTTTAAGATTGCAAAAGAGGGAAGCATCTTGAAGGAGGGCTCGCCCGTAGAGCGGCGAGCCGGAGGGAAGAAGGTTATTGACCGTTACCGGCCCAGTGCTTCCGCTTGCTGGTTTTGCCCAGACCGGGGTTAAAGCTGTTGGTGGGATCGGCGCTGCGGTAGAACGCCTGCAGATCCGGCTTGGCGGTGTACAGATGGCCGACGTTATGTTCCGCCGGGTACTCCGCGCCGCGTTGGTTGAGGATCTCCAACATCTTTTCCTTGAGCGCATGGCTGTCGACGCCTTTTTTCACCACATAATCCTGATGGAAGACGTGACACATAAAGTGGCCGTAATACAGCTTGTGCACCAGTTGGCTGTCGATTTCCGGCGGCAGGGTTTCGAACCAGTCGGTGTCGTTGCGGCGCAGCGCGATATCCAGCGCCAAAATATCCTCGACCTTGTCGGCGTGCACCGCATGGTAACGCACCGCGGCTCCGGCGGCGGCAAAGCGGTGCAGGAAAGCTTTCTTGCCTTCATCCGGGGTGCAGACGAAGAACGCTCCGTTGGCCTGAGCAAAGTATTGGCTCAGGTACTGCTGCGCCTCTTCGACGCCCGGCCCGGCCATTTTCAGCAGCAGGTGGTGTTCAAAGCGCTCGCGATACTCTTTCATGCGTTTAGGCAGGTGGCTGGGCGCCAGATGGCTCAGGCCCTGCATCAGGCGGTCGGTCAGGTTATGCGGCAGCAACGGCAGCTTGTTGAGGCTGGCGTCCATGCGGCCTTTCAGAGTGAAGAAGGTCGGCATCTGATCGGTGCCGAGCTTATCGATCATCATAAAGGTGTCTTTGCCGTACACTTCGGCGATATCAAAAATATCCCGGTGCATGTATTCGCCGGCAACCGGCAGGTTGTCAAACTTGCTCAGCATGTGGCGGCGCAGTTCGGTCAGTACGGCGGTGTCGTTGGTCCCGATGTAAAACACCTGCTCTTTGCCTTCTTTCTCGAAGGTGTCCAGCCGCACGGCAAATACCGCCAGCTTGCCTGCGCAGCCGGAGGCTTCGTACAGGCGGCGCTTGTCGGCGTTAAAACGGGAGGGCGTATCGGCATCAACGTCGCGTACGCGGCTGGCGTATTCATTGTCGGAGGCACGCAGTTCGCCGTGCTCGACATCTTCCGGCCGGTAGTCGCCTTTCTCCAGGCGGGTAAGGATCTCTTCCGGCGTGTCCCCGAGGTTAATGCCCAGATGGTTAACCAGACGCAACTGACCGTCTTCACCCAGTTGGGCGTACAGCGCCATCTCGGTATAGGCAGGGCCGCGTTTGACCAGTGAACCGCCGGAGTTGTTGCACACGCCGCCGATCACCGAAGCACCGATGCAGGACGAGCCAATTACCGAATGCGGTTCGCGACCATAAGGCTTGAGCAATTTTTCCAACTGGTTGAGCGTACTGCCGGGGAAGCCGACCACCTGTTTGCCATTGTCCAGCACCTGCACATGGTTGAGCCGCAGGGTGCTGATAATGACGATATCACGGTCATAGTCGTTGCCGCTGGGCGTTGAACCTTCGGTCAGACCGGTGTTCGCCGCCTGCATGATGACGATTTTATCGGCGGCGACGCAGGCTTCAAGCAACTGCCACAACTGCAGCAGGCGTGTCGGGAACACCACCGCCAGCGCCTGGCCCTCGCCGGAGCGGAAGCCTTTGCGGTAACGTTCGGTGCTGCGTTCACCGGTCAGCAGCTGCGGGCCACCGACGATGCTTTTGAGCTTACTGAGAAACGCCTGGTTGGTGGCGCTGGTGGACTGCGTCATGCCGATCTCCCTGTCGTCCCCGTCGTTTTCCACCGGGCAGCCTTGTCGATTGCCCGGTGAAATCCATGAGGTGATTAATTTAGTAAGTCATTAACTTGGTAGCTTAATGGCTTAATGACTTAGTATCGTTCTTTGTAACCAGCCTGGCGCTCTTCGTCGCGCAGCGTCAGGATTTCCACGCCGTCGGCGGTGACCGCCACGGTGTGCTCCCACTGGGCAGACAGCTTTTTGTCGCGCGTAACCACTGTCCAACCGTCTTTCTTTTGCTTGATGCGGTGGTCGCCCTGATTGATCATCGGCTCGATGGTAAACACCATGCCTTCCTGCAGCACCATTCCGGTACCCGGTTTGCCAAAGTGCATTACCGCCGGCTCTTCGTGCATCTCGCGGCCGATACCGTGGCCGCAGTACTCCCGCACGATGCTGTATCCGGCCTGTTCTGCATGCTGTTGAATTGCATGGCCGATATCCCCCAGCGTCGCGCCCGGTTTCACCACGCGGATGCCTTGCCACATCGACTCATACACGTTATTCACCAGCCGTTTGGCCAGCGGCGTGATCTGCCCAATGCAGTACATTTTACTGGAGTCGGCAATATAACCGTCGTGTTCCAGCGTAATGTCGACGTTAACGATCATGCCGGAGCGCAGTATTTTGCTGACCGACGGAACGCCGTGACAGATCACTTCGTCAATCGAGGTATTGAGCACATAGGGAAAACCGTACTGTCCTTTTGTAGACGGGCGCGATTTCAGCTCATCAACGATAAAGGCTTCGGCGCGGTCGTTAATCTCCATCGTGGAGATACCTTCGACTATCACCTCATCGAGCATAGCAAACACCTTTGCCAGCAGCGCGCCAGAGTGACGCATTTTGACAATCTCTTCCGGTGTTTTGATCACAATCTGTTTCACCCGACAATCTCCTTTAACGTCATCGCGTTATCTTTCATCATTTTTTTTACCAGTTGGGGGTAGGTCAGTTCCGGATGGAACTCCGCCAGCATGCCGATCTTGATCCAGTATTCCGCCTGCGCGTTGATCGAACGCGTCATCGTCAGGCTGGCGAGGCGCAGATCGTCATGCAGCGCGTCTGAAATTTTCACAATGCCCATAGGCTGCTCCTCAGTGAGTAATATACGAAGTGTATACGTTTTGGATGGTCGCAATTTGGCATTCCGTGGGGTGGTCATTTTCCGGGTTGCAACGATTGCTGCCACGGGGCAATGCGTTTATTGTGATAAACGACTTTTTTGCCATGATTTTTCAGAAGGATTAGGGCGTGACCAAATTACGTGTTGGGGTGATCTTCGGCGGTAAATCGGCGGAGCATGAGGTTTCACTGCAGTCGGCAAAAAACATTGTGGATGCCATAGACAAAGAGAAGTTTGACGTCACATTGCTGGGGATAGACAAGCAGGGGCATTGGCACATCAACGATGCGTCCAACTACCTGCTGAATGCGGAAAACCCGGCGCTGATTGCGTTGAACCGCTCAAATAAAAATGTAGCGCTGATCCCCGGTCAGGAAAAACAGCAGTTGATCGAGTCAGGCAGCGCCGGTGCGCTGGGCCAGCTCGACGTGGTGTTCCCGATAGTGCACGGCACGCTGGGGGAAGACGGTTCATTGCAGGGGCTACTGCGGATGGCGAATTTGCCGTTCGTCGGCGCTGGCGTGCTGGGGTCTGCGGTCAGCATGGACAAAGACGTCACCAAACGCTTGCTGCGTGATGCCGGGCTGGCGGTCGCGCCCTTTGTAACCCTGACGCGCAGCAACCGCGCCAAATTCACGTTTGAACAGCTCAGTGAACGCCTGGGGCTGCCGCTGTTTGTTAAACCGGCTAACCAGGGTTCTTCGGTGGGCGTCAGCAAGGTGCAGGATCGCGCCGGCTATGAGGCCGCAGTGGCGCTGGCGTTCAGTTTCGATCACAAAGTGCTGGTGGAGTCGGCGATTGTCGGCCGCGAAATCGAGTGTGCGGTGCTGGGCAATGATGATCCGCAGGCCAGCCTGTGTGGCGAAATCGTGCTGAGCGACGCCTTCTATTCGTACGACACCAAATACATCAACGAGCAGGGCGCTCAGGTCGTGGTACCGGCGGCGATTACGCCGGAGGTGAGCGACAAAATCCGTGAGGTGGCGCTGAAAGCCTTCCGGGCGCTGGAATGTTTCGGTTTGGCGCGCGTGGACGTGTTTCTGACGCCAGACAACAACGTGGTGATCAACGAGATCAACACGCTGCCGGGCTTCACCAATATCAGCATGTATCCCAAACTGTGGGCCGCCAGCGGCATCAGCTACAGCCAACTGATTACCCGTCTGATTGAGCTGGCGCTGGAGCGCCATCAGCAGGATCGTGCGTTGAACAGTTCGGTATTCGATCGCTAAAACAGTCAGGGGCGAAGCGATTTTCGCCCCTGATTTTTACTTCACCGTTACGTCAATATCGCCAAAATATTTCTTCGCCAGCTCGCTCACCGTGCCTTGCTGCTTCACTTTGACGATCGCCTCATTCAGTTTTTTCTTCAGCGCCTCATCGCCTTTACGCAGGCCGAAAGCAATGCCCTCGCCAAGGATTTTGTCGTCGCTGACCGCATCGCCGACGAAGGCAAAGCCTTTACCGTCCGGGTGCGCCAGGAAGCCGCTTTGTCCCGACGGGGCCATCACCAGCGTGGCGTCGAGACGCCCGGCGGTCAGGTCCAGATAGGCCTGGTTCTGATCCTGATAAGACACCACGTCCACGCCCTGCGGCGCCCAGTGAGCCTTGGCATAAGTCTCCTGAATCGAGCCTTGCAGCACGCCGACGTGTTTGCCCGCCAGCGAGGTGGCGTTCGGCAACAGGCCGCTGTCGGCCTTGGCGATCAGGCGGTTCGGTACCTGATAGATTGAATCGGTGAAGTCGATGGCCTGGCGACGCTGATCGGTGACGTTCATCGCCGAGTTGATGGCGTCAAACTTGCGCGCCTTCAGCGCCGGGATCAGGCTGTCGAAAGAGGTTTCAACCCAGCTGCATTTCAACTGGGCGGCGGCGCAAACGGCATTGCCCAGATCGATATCAAAACCGACGAGCTGACCGCTGGCAGATTTGGATTCAAACGGTGGGTACAGCGCTTCCAGGCCAAAACGCAAGGTGTTTTCCGCCGCCAGCGAGGAACCGGCGGCCAGCAGACAGCCTGCGGCGATCAACGTTTTCAGTGATTTCATATTCAGAGCCCTTTTCCCATGGTCAAAGCAAAAGTGAATGCATTACACCTGACACAGACGGCGTGCGCCTTCCAGCAGGGTCTGGTTATCTTTTGAAAAACTCAGTCGAATAATGCCGGTATTGGTGCCGTCGCTGTAGAACGCCGACAGCGGGATAGTGGCGACTTTGGCTTCGCGGATCAGACGCACCGCAAAATCGTTGTCGCTTTCGCTGCTGAAACCGCTAAAGCGGGCCAGCATAAAGAAACTGCCACGGCTGGGCAGTAATTCAAAGCGCGAATCTTGCAGGGCGTTCGCCAGCAGGTCGCGTTTCTGCTGGTAGAAAGCCGCCAGCCCTAAATAACTTTGCGGGTTAGCCAAGGCTTCGGCGAAGGCATACTGCATCGGGGTATCGGCGGAAAACACCATAAACTGGTGTACCTTGCGGATCTCGTCCATCAGCGCCGCCGGTGCCATGCAGTAACCGACGCGCCAGCCGGTGACGTGATAGGTTTTGCCAAACGACGAAACGATCACGCTGCGTTCGGCCAGCTGCGGGTGGCGTGCCATGCTGTGATGAATATCGCCGTCGAACACCACGTGTTCGTAAACTTCGTCGGACAGAATGACGATGTCGGTATTGCGAGTCAGGGCGGTCAGCCGTTCGATATCATGTTCACCGAATACGCTGCCCGTTGGGTTGTGCGGGCTGTTGACGATGATCATCCGCGTTTTGCTGTTGATGGCCGCAGCGACCTCATCCCAGTCAATATGCAGATCTTCCAGCGACAGTTTAATCGCCACCGGAGTGGCGCCCTGCAGACGCACGATCGGCGCATAGCTGTCGAACGCCGGTTCAAAATAGATCACCTCATCGCCAGGGTGCACCAGTGCGCTGATGGCGGAATACAACCCTTCGCTGGCGCTGGCAATGACCGTGATTTCTTCGTCGGCGTCATAGCGTGCGCCATATAAACGTTCAACTTTATCCGCCAGCGCGATACGCAATGCTGCCACGCCGCTCATCGGTGCGTACTGGTTATGTCCTGCACGCATGGCTTGCGACACTGCCTCAACCAATTGCGGTTCACAGGCGAAGTTTGGCGCGCCCTGCGACAGATTCAGGGCCTGGTGTTCGGCGCTGAGCTGGCCGATAACGGTAAAAATAGTGGTGCCGACGTCCGGCAACTTCGAGCGTTGTGCGCAGGCGCTCTGCATGAGTGGCTCCAGGGGATAGGGGATATCGCTTGATTAAGCATCAATGACGGTAGGCCAACAAGGGAAAGTTTGTCATACTTGCCATGCACTCAGATCATGACTGATTCCCCTTCATTCTTGAAACGATCTCGGCGTTGGCTGCGCTTACTTACCCGAATCACTGACTCATGTCAGCTCATCGGGTTGCGTTCACTGGCCGCCTTGATGTCGTTCCAATTATTTGGGGGAATCCTTGGAATTTCAGGGGATATCAAGGAACTCGCCATGTCGTCATCACTGCCGTCGCTCGACGTATTGAAAACCTTTTTGGTGGTGGCCCAGCGTCTTAATTTCACTCACGCCGCCCAGAGCCTGCACCTGACGCAGGGCGCGGTCAGCCGGCAAATACTGGGGCTGGAACAGCATCTGGGTTATCCGTTGTTTAGCCGACGCGCGCGAGGCCTGACGTTGACACCGCAGGGAGCCATGCTGTTGGCCCCGGTGCAGCAAGCCCTGGGACAGTTGGATGAGGCGCTGAGCAGAATCGGGGCGCAGCCGGGGACCTTGCGGATCAAGTGCCCGACCTGTGCCATGCGCTGGGTGTTGCCGCGTATTATCCGGCTTCAAAACGAGCGACCGGAAATGCATATTGAGCTGACCGCTTCGGTATCGCACGGGCTGGATTTCGCTGCGGAACACTTCGATGCCGCGGTGGTGTTCGGCCAGCCGCAGGGCAAAAAACTGACGGTGCATCATCTGTTCGATGAAATTCTCACGCCGGTCTGCACGCCGACTTACCTGCCCGATTTATCTCGCCCGCCGACGCCGGCCGATCTGGCGGAGAAAACGCTGTTACATCCCACGCGCGATCGCCGCGACTGGCTGCTGTGGCTAAAGGCGGCGGGGCAGGAAACGCTGCCTTCCGGTAAGGCGCAGCATTTCGATACGCTCGATCTGGCGATGAGTGCGGCACTGCAGGGTTTTGGCATCGCCATCGGTGATTTATGTTTGCTGGAGGAAGACATTCAGGCGCAGCGTATCGTTACGCCGTTCCCACTCAGCGTGCTCAGCGGTGCGGCTTACTATCTGGTCTATCCTGAACGAGCAGTGCAATCGCCGGCATTAACTACGCTGGTGGATTTCCTGGGCGATGAGGCGGCGCAAAGCCGCACCCGGCTGAAAAACTATCGCCCGGCCTGCGCTAATAGCTTGTAACCTTTAACATTACAAAGTATTTCTGCGGTGAAAAGGAGTATGGCACACTGCCTTTTCACGTCGATTAATCATCTCCGCCGCGGTCTGCGACGGGAGCATGCCTGAGATAAAAAATATGAAATGGCTTTGTGTGGTGAGTATGTTGTCCGGTCTGGCCATCAGCCCGGTTTTTGCACAGGAAAACGCCGTAACGCAAGGCGTTAATGCCCAGCAGCGCGATGCCTTTGTTTCCAACCTGATGAAGCAGATGACGCTGGAAGAAAAAATCGGCCAGCTGCGGTTAATCAGCGTCGGCCCGGATAACCCGAAAGAGGCGATCCGCGACGGCATCAGCAAGGGGCAGATTGGCGCGATCTTCAACACCGTCACCCGGCCGGATATCCGCGTTATGCAGGATCAGGCGATGCAGCTCAGCCGCCTGAAAATCCCGCTGTTCTTTGCCTATGACGTGGTGCACGGCCAACGTACCGTGTTCCCTATCAGCCTCGGGTTGGCGGCCAGCTTTGATCTGGAAGCCATCGCACTCAGCGGTCGGGTGTCGGCGCAGGAAGCCAGCGACGACGGCCTGAACATGACCTTCTCGCCGATGGTCGACATCACCCGCGATCCGCGTTGGGGCCGGGTCTCTGAAGGCTTCGGTGAAGACACCTGGCTGGTATCCAAAATCGCCAAAGTGATGGTGGATGCCTACCAAAACGGTGACCCGTCCAAGCCCGGCTCAATCATGGCCAGCGTGAAGCACTTCGCGCTGTACGGCGCTACTGAAGGCGGCCGCGACTACAACACCGTCGATATGAGCCCATTGCGGATGTATCAGGACTATCTGCCGCCCTATAAAGCGGCGGTGGAAGCCGGCAGCGGTGGCGTCATGGTGTCGCTCAATTCGGTGAACGGCATTCCGGCCACCGCTAACCCATGGCTGCTGAAGGACCTGCTGCGCGATCGGTGGGGCTTCAAGGGCATCACCATCAGCGACCACGGTGCGATCAAAGAGCTGATAAAACACGGTGTGGCTGCGGACGCGCGTGATGCAGTACGACTGGCGATCACCTCTGGCGTCGACATGAGCATGAGCGACGAATATTACGACCAATACCTGCCGGGGCTGGTGAAAGACGGGCTGGTGTCGGAAAGCGACATTGACCGTGCCTGTCGCGACGTGTTGAACACCAAATATGATATGGGCCTGTTTAAAGACCCTTACACCCATCTTGGCCCGGCAGGTTCCGACCCGCAGGACACCAATGCCGAAAGCCGCCTGCACCGTGCCGAAGCGCGCGTGATCGCGCGTAAGACTATGGTGCTGTTGAAGAACGACCGGCAGACATTGCCGTTAAGCAAACAGGCGACCATTGCGCTGGTCGGGCCGATGGCCGACAGCCAGCGTGACGTGATGGGCAGCTGGTCAGCGGCTGGGGTGATCAAACAGTCGGTGACCCTCCGCGAAGGGCTGGAACGTGCGGTGGGCGACAAGGCGAAAATCCTCTATGCCAAGGGGGCCAACGTCACTCAGGACAAGAGCATTATCGACTACCTGAACGAGTATGAGCCGGCGGTGGCGTTTGACACCCGTCCACCGCAGCAGATGATTGACGAAGCGGTACAGGCGGCGAAGAAAGCCGACGTGGTGGTAGCAGTGGTCGGGGAATCGCAGGGCATGGCGCATGAAGCGTCCAGCCGCGCCGATATTACTATCCCGCAAAGCCAGCGCGACCTGATCGCGGCGCTGAAAGCCACCGGCAAGCCTTTGGTATTGGTGCTGATGAACGGCCGACCGCTGGCGCTGAGTTGGGAAAGCCAGCAGGCGGATGCGATGCTGGAAACCTGGTACAGCGGTACCGAAGGCGGTAATGCGGTTGCCGACGTGCTGTTTGGCGATTACAACCCGTCGGGCAAGTTACCGATGACCTTCCCGCGTTCGGTCGGTCAGATCCCGATGTATTACAACCACCTGAACACCGGCCGTCCGTTCGGCAAGGAAAACCCGGGCAAATACACCTCGCGCTACTTTGACTCGCCAAACGGTCCGCTGTATCCCTTCGGTTATGGCCTGAGCTACACCAGCTTCAGCCTGTCGGACCTGAAACTTTCCAGCCCGACAATGGCGCGCAACGGCAAGATCACCGCCAGCGTCACGCTGAAGAATACCGGCAAATATGATGGTGCCACCGTTGTGCAGCTGTACTTGCAGGACGTGACCGCCTCGGTCAGCCGTCCGGTGAAAGAGCTGCGCAACTTTAAGAAAGTGATGCTGAAAGCGGGCCAGGCGCAGACGGTAGAATTGCCTGTCACCGAAGAGGATCTCAAATTCTATAACGCCAGCCTGAAATGGGGCGCGGAACCGGGCAAGTTTAACGTGTTTGTCGGCCTGGACTCTGACAACGTACAGGCACAGAGCTTTACGTTGAAGTAATCACCCTCTTTGGCCCTCTCTCATCGCGGTGGGAGAGGGTTTGCGTTGCTTTTGAGATCCCAAGCCCTTCAACGCATAACCGTTCTGCTTTCGCACGGAAAATCCCGTTGTTTTGATCCCGCTGATTGTTTCGCCACAGCTATCGCTATATGATTTTATATATAACGATAACTCACCGGAAACCCCCATGTTCAAACGCTTGTTGCTGATTTTTATTCTTTTCTCTTCCGCCGCACAGGCGGATCGCCAGGTCACCGACCAACTCAACAGACAGGTCACATTGCCCGATACCATCACCCGCGCGGTGGTGCTGCAACACCAGACGCTGAACCTGCTGGTGCAGCTCGACGCGCTGCCGCAGGTGGTGGGTGTGCTCAGTAGCTGGAAGAAACAGCTGGGGCCGAATTATCTGCGGCTGGCACCTGGGTTGGCAAAAATGCCGATGCCGGGCGATCTCACCTCGGTGAACATCGAAAGCCTGCTCAGCCTGCACCCGCAGGTGGTGTTTGTCGCTAACTACGCACCGCCGGAAATGATTGCCCAGATTGAACGGGCCGGTATTCCGGTGGTGGCTATTTCGTTGCGCCGTGAGGCGGCGGATCAGGCCGGGAAAATGAACCCGGTACTCAATGATGAAGACCAGGCCTATAACCTCGGCCTGCAGGACGGTATCCGCCTGATCGGCACGGTAATGGGGCACCAGCCGCAGGCAGAAGCGATGATCCAGGACGTCTTTCAGCAGAGAACGCTGGTGGCCGACCGGCTGCGAGACCTGCCTGCGGACCAACGGGTTCGGGTGTATATGGCCAATCCGGATTTAACCACCTACGGTTCGGGCAAATACACCGGGCTGATGATGCAGCATGCCGGCGCACTAAACGTGGCGGCGAAGGATATTCAGGGTTTTAAGCAGGTATCGATTGAAGACGTGCTGAAGTGGAACCCGGCGGTGATTTTCGTTCAGGAGCGTTATCCCGAGGTGGTGCAGCAAATCCTCAGTTCGCCGCAGTGGCAGGGGATTGACGCGGTAAAAAATAAACGCGTCTATCTGATGCCGGAATACGCCAAGGCCTGGGGTTACCCGATGCCGGAAGCGTTGGCGCTGGGTGAACTCTGGATGGCGAAAAAGCTGTATCCGCAGCGTTTTAGCGACGTCAATTTGCAGCAGCGGGTGGATGCCTATTACCGGCAGTATTATCGCAGCAGCTGTTGCCAGAGCGAGCAATGAGGCTTGGCTGGCTGCTCCTGCTGACGTTGTTTTGCGCGCTGCTGTCGCTGGGGATTGGCCGTTACCCGGTATCGGCAGCTCACAGTCTGATGATCCTGCTCGAGCCGTTGACCGGCCCGAACGGCGCTATCGATGCGGTTCAACGTCAGGTGATTCTGGGGGTTCGCGTACCCAGAGTGTTATTGGCTATGGGGGCCGGTGCCTCTCTGGCCCTGTGTGGCGCCGCGCTGCAGGGGGTCTTTCGTAATCCGCTGGTGGATCCGCATATCATCGGCGTCTCTTCCGGTGCGGCCTTTGGCGGCACGCTGGCGATTTTACTCAGCCTGCCGATGGCCGCGCTGTTGCTGTCTGCATTTGTATTCGGTATGGCAGCGTTGCTGCTGATTTTTGCCATTACCAGCGCCATCGCCCGGCGCAATATTTTGTCGCTGGTGCTGGCCGGGGTGATCCTCAGCGGCTTTTTCTCCGCCTGCGTCAGCCTGTTGCAATACCTGGCCGATACCGAAGAGAAACTGCCGAGCATCGTGTTCTGGCTGCTGGGCAGCTTCGCCACCGCCGACGACAATAAACTGTTGATGCTTTTCCTGCCGTTGTTGTTGGCTGGCGGGCTGTTATTGGCATTGCGCTGGAGAATCAATTTGCTGTCGATGGGGGATGAGGATGCCGCTGCACTGGGCATTAACGTCGAGCGCACCCGCTGGTTGATCCTGACGCTGTGCGCCGCGATTGTCGCCGCACAGGTGGCGGTCAGCGGCAGCATTGGCTGGGTCGGGTTGGTTATTCCGCACGTTGCCCGGCTGCTGGTTGGCCCCGATCATCGTCGTCTGTTACCGGCTTCTCTGTGTTTGGGGGCGTTGTATATGGTGTTGATCGACGATTTGGCACGCACGCTGAGCAGCAGTGAAATTCCGCTGGGCATTTTAACGGCATTGATTGGCGCACCGCTGTTTGCGTTGCTGTTGCGCCGTGCGCAACTGAGAGGTTGGCATGGCTGAGACATTACTGACGGCTCAAGATCTCAGTTTTGGTTGGCCCGGCCAAGCGCCTTTGTTTAACGCGCTGAGCCTGCAATTGTCGCGTGGCGAAGTCTTGGCGGTACTGGGGCCCAACGGGCGCGGTAAAAGTACCCTGATGCAGCTGTTGCTCGGCACCCTGCCGCTGCAACAGGGGGCGGTTGAATGTGCCGGCGGCATCGGTTTTGTGCCGCAGCATTTCACGGCGCCTTTTGCCTATCGGGTGCTGGATATCGTGCTGATGGGGCGAGCGCGTTATGTGGGGTTGTTCCGCTCCCCTTCGGCGCAGGATCATCGGCTGGCGAAAGAAGCTCTGCAGTCGCTGGATATGTTGGGCTTTGCCGACCGCGAATTTGGCAGTTTATCGGGCGGACAGCGGCAACTGGTGCTGATTGCCCGCGCACTGGCGATGAGCTGCGAGGTGCTGATACTGGATGAACCCACTTCGGCATTGGATCTTCATCACCAGGATCGGGTGCTGAGCCTGATCTCGTCACTGGCGCGGGAACGACAGATGGCGGTGATGTTTTCGACCCATCAACCCAACCATGCTCATGCGGTGGCCGATCGCGCCTTGCTGCTGGGGGCCGAGGGACAGCATCAAATCGGGCCCTGTGCCAGGGTGCTGACGGCCGAGTGCTTGTCACCACTGTTTGATTTGGCGATTGAGCGGGTGGCTTTGCAGATTGAGGGGCGGCAGTTTGAAACGCTGGTGCCTTTATATCGCAGTCAAAGGGAGCGTCATCATGAGTAATCTTCTGCTGTTTGCCGCCGGTAGCCTGCGTGTGGCATTTGGGCCGCTGCTGGCCGCGTTTCAGGCACAAACCGGCGAGGTTGTAGATGCGGTATTTGGTCCCGCAGGCCTGCTGCGTCAGCGCATTGAAGCCGGTGAACGGCCGCATGTTTTCGCTTCGGCCAATCTGGCGCATCCGCAGCGATTGGTCGATCTGCATTTATCGCCACGGGTACAAACTTTTGCCCGTAACCGGTTATGCGCGACGGTACGTAATAGTGCCGGACTAACAGAACGCCCGTTGTTGGCGGTACTGCTGGACTCGCGTTGGCGGGTGGCGACCTCAACGCCGGGTGCCGATCCTTCCGGTGACTATGCGCTGCAATTATTTGAACGTATTGAATCCCTGGCGCCGGGGCAGGGGACAGCCCTGCGGCAACGGGCTTTGGCTCTGGTGGGTGGCCCAGATTCGGCGCCGTTGCCGATGGACCGGCCAGCGGCTGAGTATCTGCTCAACAGTGGGCAGGCGGATATCTTCCTCGGTTACGCCAGCTATGGTGCGGCGTTGGCAAGGTTTCCCGAGCTGGTGGTGCGGCAGTTACCGCCTTCGCTGACGATTGAGGCCGACTACGGTTTGTGTCTGTTGGATGGACGGGCACAGCCCTTGGCCGAGTTTATTCAGGCGGAACAGGGGCAGGCGATACTGCGTGAACAGGGGTTTTTACCTGCCAACCTGGTGAGCTAATGGCTTATTAAGTTGGCAGGTTAAGAGGCTATTACAGCTTTTTCAGCAGTTGCATCAGATGTTCTTCGCTCTTCTCCGCCAGGCCGTCAATCGCCAGCTTGATGATATCGGAGCGGGTAATGCGCACCACGCCGTTACGCGCCGCCTGCACAATGATTTCATCGATGGCGTCGACGTGATTATCGGTCAGGCTGACTGAAATGGCTTTGTAAGTGCGTTTGCGACCCTGCGGCTTGGCTTCGGGGGCGGGAACCAGCAAAGTGTGCGACGTGGCGCTATTGATAAATTCGTCTTCCGACATGCGGTGGGTTGGGGTGCGTTTTTTCACAGGATCACCTCCTTCACCAGGCTTTCGATTTCCGCCTGCGCTTTTTCGTTATGCGCCTCATGCACGGTAATCGCCTCGCCCCAGGCGTCGCGGTAAATCTTGCGGTCGCACAGGCGGTTACTGACCAGCGTCAGTTCCGGGTATTCGCTTAATACCTGCGCCGCTTCGTTGGCTTCATTAATGAAGATGTTGGTCGGGCACATGTTCAGCACGATGTAGCCTTTCACCTTCTCGTTATATTCTTGCGCCGTGGCGAACATTTCAGACAGATACCCGACGGTGTCCAGATCCATCTGCGACGGGCGCAGCGGAGAAAGGAACAGATCGGCGGCCAACAGGCCCGAGCGCAGTTCGGCGCTGTCGCGGCCGGCGGTGTCGACAATCACATAGTCGTAATGGCGATCCAGCTCCAGCAGCGTCTCTTTGATTTTACCCGAGGCGGCAACCACCGGAATATGCGGCAGACCTTCAACATTTTGACGATCGTTATACCAGGTCATGATTGATTTCTGATCGTCGGCATCGACGATGATGGCCGTTTTTCCCTGCTTGAGGATCAGATATCCGGCGATATTGACCGCCTTGGTCGATTTCCCTACGCCACCCTTTTGCGAGCCAATCAAAACAATCATGCTGCCATCTCTCAAGTTATTAAGCTGGTAACTTATTAAGTTAATATGCTTATTAGGTTGATAACTAAACAGGTTAACTACAACAGAGCCTGAACAATATGCACCAATGTCGGCGGCTTGCCAAGCCAGTATGCGGTTAACTTTACAGCCTATTTTGCTGGTAACGTAGTCAGCGGGTAAGTAGGAATGTTCTGGGAAGGGGGGACAAGCGGAAGGATTTTTTTAATTTAGCAGCTTAATAAGTTATTAAGCTGCTAATGATGAGGCTGCCAGAACGCTACTTTTTCAACATCGACTTCAGGTTGGCGAACGGGTTATGGGTCGCGAGACCGACGTCTTTTTGCGCATCTTCACCGGCAACAACCGTTGAGCCATACTGATCGGCTTCGGTGTATTTTGAATGCTCATGGTCGTGACAATACAGGCACAGCATTTCCCAGTTGCTGCCGTCTTCCGGGTTGTTGCTGTGGTCGTGATCGATATGGTGAACCGTCAGTTCGCGCAGGTTGGAGTACACAAACTCACGCGAGCAGCGTCCGCAGACCCAGGGAAAGATTTTCAGCGCTTTTTCGCGGTAGCCAGTCTCCAGCCTCGCGTAGTTTTTTGGGATATATGCCATGGTGTATGCCCGTCGGGTGATAATAATAATGCGTAAAATAATACCACAAAGCGCCGGCTTACAGCGTGCGGCACATCACCGTGACGGTTTCGCCACAAACTTCACGTTGCTCAACAGGTTGCCAGCCCAGTTTCTGATAAAGCGGTTGTTGGTCGGGCGTGTAGAGATACAGCGCGGTGATCTGTTCCCGTCGGCAGTGGGCAATGCACTGGGCGATCAGTTCGCTAGCCACGCCCTGGCCGCGGTGTTGTGGATGGGTAAAGACTTCCCCCAGCCAGAACTTGCGCTCTGGCTTATCTGCCAGTTCGTAAACGATCAGGCTGGCGGTTCCGAGGATCTGTTGTTGCGGTGACAGAGCCAACAGCGCCAGCCCGGGGTGCAGTGGTTCACAGCGCTGTTCCAGGCGCTGGCTGATTTTCTCTCGGCAGCTCCACGGGGGGAAGTCCTGCCACTCCTGATGCAGTAAAGCGGCCAGTTCACCAATGCGCTGGCGATGCGCAGAAAGTCGTTCGATACGCATGATTAGGTTCATTTTTTGCCCAAGGGCAGACAACTATAGCGACGATTTTCGCCTATTTGAAGGTCTCGATCGCCCAATCGATAAATACCCGCATTTTGGCGCTCAGATGGCGGTTGGAAGGGTACACCACATACATCTGCTCAGCCGGTGGTTGCCAGTCGTGCAGCAGGCTGACCAGCTCGCCGCTGTCCAGATGCGGTTGTGCCATAAAACGGAAGGTTTGGATGATACCCAATCCGGCCAGCGCCGCCGCCAGCAGCGCATTGCTTTCGTTGACGCTGACGTGATAGCGGTGCTGGATATCGATTTCTTTGCCTCGATCGACGAAGTGCAGCGGCAGGATACGATCGTTCAACGCATGACGATAGTGTGCCAGCGGATACCCCAGTTCCAGATCGCAGGGATGCTGCGGCGTACCGTAATGAGCCAGATAGGCCGGGGTTGCGCAGGTTACCCATTCAAGCTCGAACAACCGGCGGGCAATCAGGCTGGAGTCGGCCAGCGGACCGCTGCGGATCACGCAGTCGGCGCTGTCGTTGATCAGGTCGATGAGTCGATCGCCCACGCCCAGATCAATCTGTATTTGCGGATAGCGGGCAATAAAGTCCGGCAGCGCCGGCAACAGCAGTTGGCGAGCGGTGGCACCGCCAACGTCGATGCGCAGCACGCCCTGCGGCGCACTCTGCGACTCGGTCATGCTGCCTTCCATTTGCTCCAGCTCTGCCAGCCATTTAACCGTTCGTTGGTAGTAACATTCGCCTTCGGGCGTTACCGACACGCTGCGGGTGGTGCGCTTGAACAGCTTGGTTTGCAGGTGATCTTCCAGGCTCTGGATCAGCTTGGTGACGGTGGCTTTGGGCATCCGCAGCGAGTCCGCGGCACGGGTGAAGCCGCCGGTTTCCACCACGCGGTTAAACACCCGGATAGCGAGTAAATGATGATCCATAGCGCTCTCAGTGCAAACCCCGGCGGCAAGCCGGGGTGAATTTGATGACAAACACCCGAAAAGCGTGGTTTTCGGATGTTTGGGGTAAACCTGAAGACATCATTCTTTGTTTTTATTAGTACACAAAACATGACTTTTAAGCACAGAGGACTTTGTCAGCCGTCTGACCCCGGCGGCAAGCCGGGGAGTGTTTCTGCCAGTAAATAATGATTATGACTGTTTAGCGCTAATCATGCCGGAGCGCAAGGTCAGGCCGAATACCAGCGCGGCGGACAGGGTCAGTGCGCCACCGAACAACATGGCGCTGCTGACGCCCTGCCAGTCAACCACTTCTCCACCCAGCAGCGCGCCGGAGGCCAGGGCAATCTGGATCACGCAGACCAACAGTGCCTGGCCGGCCTCCGGGGCCTGCGGTACCGCAGCGAACATCCAGTTGGTAGCGCACACCGGCACGGCGCCGAACGCCAACCCCCATACCATCACCATCAGCGTAGCCCCGGCGATGCCGCTGAGGAACGGCGACACAATCAGGATGGCGGCCAACATGGCGGCAATCAGGATAAAGGTGGCGCGCAGGCTGCGTTCGGCCAGCCTCTCGCCCAAAAAGGTTCCGAGCAGGCCAATGGCGCCATAGGCCAGCAGCTGCAGCGAAATCGCCGACGGGCTGAGGACGAATACCTGCTGCAGCAGCGGTTTCAGGTAGGTGTAGGCGGCAAAATGGCCGATAAACAGCAGCACGATGGCAATAAGCCCGGTACGCGCCATTGGCAGACGCAGCGGCAACAGCAGATCGCGTGGCGTAACCGGCCGGGTGGGGGGTACCGATGTTAGCAGGCGCAGCTGTGCCAATAACACCCCGACCGCCAGCACCGCGCTGCCAAAGAAAGCGGCGCGCCAGCCGAACAGGTCTCCAATCAACGCACCGGCAGGAACGCCGCAAACGGCACCGACCGAAATGCCGCTCAGGATAAGCGCAGTGGCCCGGCCCTGGCTGGCTTCCGGCACGAGATGGCGGCCGTAGTTGGCGGCAAAGGCCCAAAAACCGCCGACGCAAATGCCCAGCAGCACGCGGCCCAGCAACATCATGGGGAAGTTTACCGCCAGTGCGGAGACCAGGTTGGAAACCGTCAATAGCACGCTCAATGCCAGCATCAGCAGACGACGATCGAGCCGACCGGCCGCCAGACTGAGGGCAGGGGCGGCGATGGCGGCGACGATACCGGGCATGGTCACCATCAGTCCGGCTTTGCCGGTGCTGACGTCCAGCGATGGGGCGATATTGGTCAGCAGGCCAATTGGTAGAAATTCGGTGGTAACCATCACAAAGCAGGCGACGGTCAGCGAGAAGATCGCCAGCCAGGGTGATGGTGCAGGTTTCTCATTATTATTCAGCATAGTACCGCTCGTCCCAGGTGGATGCGTAAACCGCGCGGTAGGCGCGGAGTGACAGAGATCACAATTTACGCAGGCCTCTGCGGCGGATAAATCCGTTTGCGGTGGTTACACTGTTTCTGAGGGGGAATAATCGCGCGCGGCCAGTCTGGCATGGGCTATCGGCCATCAGGCTGGCTAAATGTTTAATTGGTATAAGCTTATGCGATGGGTGCAGCAGGCTGCACCCGGTCGTGTATTACAAGCCCGGCGCTTTCCACATCGAGGTGGTCAGGCCGTGATCGACCAGGGTGAGCTGATCGGCATACACCTGACGCCAGGTTTCTTTTTGCTGCCGGTACAGCTCATGGTTGGCCATATCCGGCTGATATTCTCGCTCCCAACGCACCAGCTGTTCCCCGGTTTGCGCCAACGATTCGTACAGTCCCGCCCCCACCCCAGCGGCAATCGCGCAACCCAGCGCGGTGGCTTCTTTCACCACCGGCACACGCACCGTCAGGCCGGTAACGTCGCTAAGGATTTGGCTCCACAGCTTGCCCTTCGAGCCGCCGCCGGCGAACACCAGCGAACGGGCCTGCACGCCGGAGAAGCTGGCGATTTGTTCCAGATTGCAGGCCGACACAATGGCGGCATTTTCTTCCAGCGCACGGAACAGGGTCTGCTTATTGCAGCGTTCCGGGTCGAGCGACAGGTTAATAAACGACGGCGCGGCGTGGTACCAGGTCTTGAAATGCATGGCGTCGGAAAATATCGGCATCACGCCGTAGGCCCCAGGCGGCACGCGCGCCGCCATCTCTTCCAGCAGGCTGTAGGCATCGACCCCCAGCCGTTCCGCCAGCAGCTTCTCTTCGGCACAGAAGGCGTCGCGGAACCAGCGCATGGTCAACCCGGTGAAGAAACTTATCGACTCCGCTTGTGCCATGCCGGGGATCACGTGTGGGTTGATGCGAATGTTCATCTCCGGATCGGTGGCCGGTTCCGGCAGATTGACGATCTGTTGCCAGAAGGTGCCGCCCAGCACGGCTGTCTGCCCGGCATGTACCACCCCCAGCCCCAGGCTGCCCAGTTGCACATCGCCGCCGCCCATCACGACCGGTGTGCCGCGCAGTAAGCCGCTTTGCTGTGCCGCCTGTTCGGTGATGTGTCCCAGCACACAGCCGGTCTCTTTCACCGGCGACAGCATATCGGCACGCAGTCCGGCCATATCGAGCAGCGCCGGACGCCAGTCGCGGTTGACCAAGTCGAGCATGCCGGTGGTACCGGCGTTGGAGGGATCTACCGCCAATTCACCGCTGAGCATATTTGCCAGCCAGTCGCTGATCATGGTCAGCGTTGCCGCCTGGCGGTAAATGTCCGGCCGGTGATGCGCCAGCCACAGCAGGCGCGGCATGGCGCTCAACGCCAGCGTTTGGCCTGAATACTGGTAAACCTCGCGCTCAAAATTATGGTTATGCAGCTCTTTCAGTTCGCTGACTTCCTGGCTGGCACGGGCATCAACGTTGGCGCAGGCCCAGATCGGCACGCCGTCGCGATCGTAGAGTACGATGCCTTCACGCATGGAGCAGCAGGCCACGGAACGGATGGCCTGGCCAGAGAGACCGGCGTTTTGCAACGCCTGGCGGATACATTGGCAGGTCAGCTGCCAGTTGTGGCTGAGGTCAAACTCCATGGAACCGGGCACGCCCGGCACGGCCAAATGCCGCCATTCCGCCTGGCCCTGAGCGATCTGGTTACCCGCCAGATCGAAGATTACCGCGCGAATGCTGCCGGTGCCTGCATCCAGCGCCATCAAATAGTTATCCATAGCTCACACTCTCTGGGGAGGAACCTTAACTATAGATGCCGTACTGTTCGCCCCGGTGGGGGAAGCGACAGGCCTGGCGGGATTTGTGAGCCAGGCAGCAAAATTACCCTTGCGGAGGGGCAATCTGTGGGATTAAACCTATGGTTGGAAAGAACATTGACCTTCGAGGTTTAACAAGGAGTCGCCATGCACGTCACACTGGTAGAAATTAACGTTAAACAGGACAAAATCGACGAATTTATTGAGGTCTTCCGTGCCAATCACCTGGGGGCGATAGAAGAGCCGGGCAACCTGCGTTTTGACGTATTGCAAGATGAATCCATCCCGACGCGGTTTTATATTTATGAAGCCTATCGGGACGAGCAGGCGGTCGCCGCTCACAAAAAGACGCCGCACTATCTGCAATGCGTGGAGAAACTGGAAGCGCTGATGACCGGCCCACGCAAGAAAACCAGCTTTATCGGCCTGATGCCGGGTTAGCGCCGGCGTAGGGTAATTCTGTTCAATACAGTGACAAGCCAAGCCGTCAGTCTGGCATCTGTGAACTCTTTCTCAGGTGCCTTTAATGAATATCTATCTTTCCATGGCCGCGTTTGCGCTGGCCTCATCCATCACCCCCGGTCCGGTCAATATCGTTGCCCTGAGCGCGGGGGCGCAATTCGGTTTCAACGCCACTCTGCGCCATGTTTCGGGCGCCACGCTGGGGTTTACTCTGCTGTTGATCCTGCTAGGTCTGGGGCTGAACACGCTGTTGGTGCTGTGGCCGGTGCTGACGCAGGTTATCCAGTGGGCGGGCATCGCGTTTTTGTTGTTTATGGCGTATCAACTGGCGTTTGATGACGGCCGCTTGGGGCAGGGTAGTCAACCGCAAGCCCCTTCTTTCTGGTACGGCGCGCTGTTGCAGTGGCTGAACCCCAAGGCCTGGCTGGCGTCGGTGGCCAGTCTGGGAGCGTTTGTTGCCGATGGCGATCGCCTGCTGCTGTGGCAGTTCGCGGTAATTTACTTTGTGATCTGTTATGCCTCGGTGGCCTGCTGGGCTTACACCGGCGCGATGTTGACCGGCCTGCTGCAGCAGGCACGCAACGTACGGCGTTTTAATCGCTTGATGGCGCTGCTGTTGGCAGCCAGCGCCTGCTATCTGTTGGCCGACGGCATTTAGCGTGGGTTTTGGTACTGGCCGGGGGTGGCGGCCAGCAACAGTTTGAAGGTGCGCTGAAAGTGCGCCTGATCGGCAAAGCCGCTTTCGCTGGCCGCTGCGGCGATCGGATAACCGCGTTTCAGCAACCGGTGACCGAATTGAATGCGTTGGTTAACCAGATAAGCATGCGGCGTCATGCCGTAACGCTGTTTAAAGGCGCGTATCAGGTAAGAGGGCGAAAGCGCTGCCGCCTGGCAGATGGCTTCCAGCGTGAGCGGTTGGGTGCAATGCGCGTTGATAAAGGTTGCTGCGGCCGCCAATCTTGGGTGCTCGTAGGGGGTAACTGGCGTATTCCCCAAAGAGGTCTGCAAATCGCTGAAGTATTCCACCAGAGCGATCTGTTTTTCCAAATGGCAGCGCAGTGGGTCGATCAGTAGCTCATACAGCCGGTTCAGGCCACCAAACAGTTCGGGGTCACGGCTGAGCACCTGAGTGAAGGGGATAAAACGGCCGTCGCCGTCGACGATTTCTTGCTGCAATTTACCCAGCCAGGCGGCATCGATATAAAACATGATGTATGACCAGCGCTGGTCGCCGATGGGGTTACAAGCGTGGGCCTGCTGCGGATTGATGATCACCACATCGCCGGTGCTCACCTGCAACGCTTGGCTGCCGTTAATATAAATACTGGTGCCGTCGGTGATGGCGCCGATGGAAAAGATTTCATGGCTGTGCAGGGCGTAACAAACCTTGCGGCCATCTTCAATGGCGCGAGCTTCCACGAAGGGGAGCTGCGGATCACGCCAGAACTGTGGCGCATTAGCGGTCATTGTCTTTCCTTTTCGATGCGACGGGGCTAGCTTGTGTTATAGCCTAAAACGCGCCGGGGAGGGAATGCGGGTGATGATTTTTAATGTGTTCGGCCGCCTGCTGGGGGTCAAACGGGCAGGAGGGCAGTGGCAGCTGTTTCGCGTGACGTTGCCGGAGCGCAAGTATGCGCGCAGTTACGACATCGTGTTGCCGGATGAATTGACCGAAAGCGAGATAGCCGGCTATCTGGGGGACATTTACCACGAAGCCGCGACGGAACGCCATCCTGACGTCGTCAGGATCGAATAAACCCCGGCCCGATAAAAAGGGCCGGAGGATTAATCTTCTTCGTTGCGGGCCATCAGTTGGCGTTGGTGCTCTTCGCTGGCCGCCTGGATCTCTTCCAGGACGGAACCGACATCGGCGCGTTTGTTGCTCTCGACAAACTTGCCGGTCAGCACGCTCGCCGGGGTCAGATTACCTTCCTGGTACAGCGCCCAAATCTCTTTGGCATATTTGCTGCCGAGCAGTTCTGGCGCGTACTGACCGTAAAACTGCGACATGTTGTTGATATCACGTTCGAACATGCTTTTGGCGTGGTTGTTGGCGGCGGCATCCACCACCTGCGGCAGATCGATAATCACCGGCCCGTTTTTGTCCATCAGCACGTTGAATTCCGACAAGTCGCCATGCACCAGCCCGGCACACAGCATGCGCACCGCGTAGTTCATCATCAATGCGTGATCGGCCCGTGCCTGTTCCGGCGTCAGGGTAACATCGCTCAAGCGCGGCGCTACCAGGCCTTCTTCGTCGGTGATCAGTTCCATCAGCAATACGCCATCCAGACAGATATCCGGCTGCGGCACGCGAACGCCCGCTTTGGCGAGCAGGTTCAGCGCATCGACCTCGGTGTTCTGCCAGGCTTCTTCCTGCTGCTGGCGGCCGAATTTAGAGCCTTTGCTCATGGCGCGCGCATCACGGCTGTTGCGCACTTTGCGCCCTTCCTGATAGTTCACGGCCTGCTTGAAGTTACGTTTTTCTGCTTCTTTGTAGACTTTGGCGCAGCGGATCTCTTCGCCGCAGCGCACGATAAAGACGTCGGCTTCTTTGCCACTTTTCAAACGGCGGATGACGTCGTCAATTAAACCATCATCTACCAATGGCTGGAGTCGTTTTGGAATTTTCATGCAGCCTTGTACCCTATTTAGGCTCCGGTGTGAATGGTTTGCTAAGGTGTTACCCCAATTTAGACCTGAAAGGCAAAAAATAGTTTGCCGCCGTTGCGACCGAACGCCGCAACGGCGCACCCGCTACAGGGTTTCCGCCAACACCCAAACGCTGACGCTGCCGCCGTTAACCGGGAAAGTTGCCTGCCCCAGTTCGTCGGTGATGACCTCATCCTGACGGTTGCCGAGCAGATCACGCCAGCTTTTATGTGCCAGAGCATCGCCCAGCGAAACCGCTTTGCCGCTTTCAGCTCCGTTGGTGAGCACCACCACGCAGCCAGGGGCATCGGCGGTGCCGCTGCGGGTGAAAGCGACGCAGTTTTTATCATCAAAATAATCGGTTTGCACGCCGTTGGCAAAGCGTTGACGCGCCTGGATCAACTTTTCCAATTCCGGGATCACCGGCATATCAATTTGGTATTCCTGGCCGTCACTGCCTTTATCCTTATAGCTGGCACCGTACAGATCGGGATAGAACACGCAGGGTACGCCTTGTTCGCGCAGCAGGATCAGAGCATAGGCCAGCGGTTTAAACCAGGGTTCGACAGGAGCTTCCAGCGATTGCAGCGGCTGGGTGTCGTGGTTGGCGACCAGCGTGACCGAATGGGCCGGATCGGCGGCGGTCAGGGTGTCGGTGAAAATCTGCGCCATATCGAACCCGTCCCCCTGCTTGGATGCCTGATGAAACTTCAGGTGCAAGGCTACGTCGAACAGCATCACTTTGCCCTCGACCAGGTCAATATACTGTTGCAACGCTGCCAAATCGTGCGACCAATATTCGGCGACGATAAACAGATCGCGCTGCGCGCTGTCACGCACATGATCAGCCCACTCTTTAAAGAACCAGGCCGGGATGTGTTTGGCGGCGTCCAGCCGGAAACCGTCGCAGGGCAGAGTCTCCATCAGCCAGCGAGCCCAGTATTTCAGCTCCTCCGTCACGGCGGGGTTGCGAAACTCAACGTCGGCGCCCATCAGGTAATCGTAGTTGCCTTTCTCGTCGCCGACCTGATCGTTCCAGCCGTCGTCGCCGTAATCATTGGCGATTTTGAAAACGCCTTTTTCATCGGGCTGTTCTACGTAATCCACTCCGCCGAAACATTTATAGTCCCAAATGAATTTGGAATAGGTACCTTGCCGCCCTGGAAAGGTGAAGCGGGTATAGGCCAGGGCGTCAAAACCCTGATCGTTGATGTCATTGCGGTTGTTGGCGTCCGCTTTGTATACGTGCACCTGCTCTTTTTCGTCGGCGCCGAGCTTATGGTTAAACACCACGTCGTAAATGACCCTTACGCCGTTGTCGCGTAGCCGGTTGGCGGCAAGAGCCAACGCCTCTTTATCACCATATTTGGTGGCGCGACTGCCTTTTTGATCGAACTCCCCGAGATCGAACAGATCATAGCTGTCGTAACCTACCGAATAGCCGCCGGAAGCGCCTTTATAGGCAGGGGGAAGCCACAGGTCGGTGATGCCGATCCCGGCAATTTGCTCTGCGCGTTCGGCGGCTTCCTGCCATAACTTACCGCCATCGGGGTAATACCAATGGAAAAACTGCAGCAACGTGGTTTTTTTCGTCATGAGCAAGCCGTCCTGTTTGCCAAAAGGAGGTGCAAGATGAGCGGTAGCTCACCCCATCACTGTTACAGCATGGGCTACTTTTGGCAAAAGGGAAACCAGGTTTGGGCGGCCGGATATGCCGCCCTTGGAGGTTAGCGTTGGCTGGCGTAATGCGGTGAGCGCGGGCCATACAAAATGGCGCCGTTCTGGCCGTTTGCTGACAACAAGCGGGTATTGGCGATGGCACCAACATCGAACCCCTTGTCACTGATGGTATCGGCAATTTGCGCGATGGCGGCGCTGATTACCATACCCAGCAGACCGCCGCTGGAGTTGTTGTTATTTTCGTTGCTGGAGGCGGTAGCGCTGCCGGCCCAAAGTTGCTTGCCGTTACGCAAATCGACCAACCTGGCTTTCACGGTAACGCGCGTTTCGCTGTTAATAACGATATAGCTGGTGCCGTATTGTGTGACATCCAGGTACAACACAGCGTCGGCACCGAAGATCTTATGCAGCTTTTGGATACTGACCGCACGGATATCGTTGGCGTTGGTCAGGCCGTTTTGCTGAAAAGTCTCTTCGACCACGGCGACCGGCAGCACATAGTAACCGGCTTCCGCCAACGGCAGCGTGGTGCTGGCAAGGACGCTATGGCTGGCTTTGACATCCGGCGACTGATTGACAGGAGGGAGCACCAGGATGGATTTCGGCTTGCTCTCGTGGAAGGCTGCATAATCGTAAGGTGCTTGTTTGGCGCAGCCGCTCAACAGCAGGGTAACGGCGACGCTGAAGAAACCTAATGCACGTTTCATTTAAAGCTCCCCTTATCCTTAGCCATCAGGAAATTCATAAACGGCGCTGATTCCGGGAACAGCGTTTTCTCTGTATTGAACTCGGTCATGGCCTGGCCGGTATTGCCGGTTTTGCTGTACAGCAACCCCAGTTGTGCATGCAGGCCCGGCGGCACGGCTTTATTCTTGGCGCGAGATTTTTCGGCAATTTCTTTTAGCGTCAAAATCTGTTGTTCAGGGCTTTGGCCATCCTGTTGGTAATATTGGTAAATCGAAGTTTGATAGCCATCCCAGTTGTAGAGCGTTTTTGGCGCGGCGCAGCCGGCCAGCAGGGTCGCTGCGAACAGCGCCCCACCCATTTTTTTAGTTATCATATTGCTGCTTCTATTCCGTTAGTTAGCAGGGCGCCATGCGCCACTTTCGATACCGGCAACCAGGTTATTGACCGCTTCGCGTACGGCCAGATCCAACACTTTGCCGTTGAGGGTGGAATCGTAGCTGGCGGTGCCGCCGAAGCCGATGATTTCACGGTTGGATAGTTGGTACTCGCCGGCACCCTGGGTGGAGTAAACCACTTCTGAGGTCTGTACGTTGACCACATTCAAATTGACCTTGGCATAGGCCACCTGCGTTTTACCGCGTCCCAGAATGCCCCACAGCTGGTGATCGCCCACTTCTTTACGGCCGAATTCGGTCACGTCACCGGTGATCACGTAGTTGGCGCCTTTCAGCGTCTGGGTTTGGCCTTTAATGCCGGCTTCAGTTTTCAACTCATCCATATTGGCGCGATCAAGCACGTTGAAGCGGCCGGTTTGCTGCAGATGGGTGATCAGGATGGTTTTTGACTGGTTGCCCAGACGATCGACGCCATCGGAGAAGATGCCGTTCATATAGCTGGAGCGGTTATCGAACTTGCCGACGGAGATAGGGCTGCGCTGCCCCTGGTAGCTGGTGTTGTAGGACGCCACTTTAGGCACTTCCAGAGAGCGCGAGGATTCAGTAGCACAGCCTGCCAGCAGGCTGACGGAAAGGGCGACTGAGCAGACAACGAGTGATTTTTTCATCGGAATACAATCTCTCCATGATTATAAAAGCGCACAAAACAGACCGTTTTGCGCCAGGAATTTAAACGGCAGGGGAAATAACAGGTGCTATTTAAACGGGGCAATCCTGCCATGGATATGTAACAAAATACAACTGAATATCGACATAATTGGCGCTATTGGGGATTAAATAAGTCATTCAAATACAATGGATTGTGTAAGGATGTCATTCGTATTTTATCTGGTTTGCTGAATTATCCGGTTTTTGATGGGTTTATTATTTGTAAAATATATATTTTATGGATTTTTATTTTGTAAATTTAATTCAGTAAAGAATGTAATTCTGCTTGAGGCAACAGATTGCTGCAGGTGTCTCGTCAGGTTGAGATTTCACACCGTTTAAAAATCCGTTATGGTAATGAATATTAGGTAACACTATCAACTAAGTGAAGTGTTTTAGCGCTGGTACCAACGGGGACATTGATTGTGAACATCAGAGATTTCAGGGCATTGTCGCGCAACCTGGTCAGAGAACTGGGCATGCTGAATAAACAGAGTAACGGCAGCCGTTTTTCACCATTACAGATCCATATTCTGATTGAGATCAGCACGCTACCCCTGGGCGTGACCGAACTGGCCACCCGGTTGTGTATCGATAAGGCCAGTGCCAGCCGGGCGGTGCGTAGCCTGGTTGCCGCGGGCATGATTGAAGCGGTGGATTATCCGCACGATAAACGCCACAACCTGAATCAACTGACCCGTTTGGGCCGTAAAACGCTGGCGGCGATAGACACCAATGCCGATGGTTTTATGCAGGATGCATTGGCGCAGTTGGACGATGATGAGTTGGCTGCCACTACGGCCGCGATGAAAAAGATGACCTCGGCATTACGTAACGCACGTAAGCAGCGTGACGCCGCTTTGCGGGTTCGTCCGATAACCCAGGATGATGATGCCGCGATGGCGGGGATTATTTGCAACGTATTCCGCGAGTACGGCATGGATAAAATGGAAGGCGTTAGTCTGCACGATCCCGATTTGGATCGCCTGACCGGCGTTTACCAGGATAACGGCGGAAAATATTGGGTGCTGGAACAGGAAGGCCAGGTAGTGGGGGGCGTCGGCATTGCCCCTTTGGCGGGCGGTGACGTCGGTTACTGCGAGCTGCAAAAACTGTTTTTCAAACCCAGCGTACGCGGGTTAGGCATGGCGCGTTACATGGTGGTGCAGGCGCTGAAAGCGGCGCGGGCAGCGGGGTACCGCTACTGTTATCTGGAAACCACCGAGCAGTTGAAAGAGGCGCTGGGATTGTATTATGCGCTGGGTTTTACGCTGCTGACGGAAAGACGCGGCAATACCGGCCACCACGGCTGCAATATCTACCTGCTCAAGAATCTGCAAAGTGACTGAGTACCATCCATAAAACAAAAGGCGGCCCAAGGCCGCCTCTTTGCGCAATGACTGATTCAGCCATTAATTGTAGATGATCGCAGTACCGTGCAGCTTGTTGTCGCCGGTAGTTGAGATGATCTGGAATGATTTAGCGCCTGCTTCATCCGCTTTGGCCGCCAGTTTGTTTTCCAGGCTGGTCAGGTCGGATGCACCGCTGACGGTGACTACGCCGGCTTTTTGCAGATCTGCCGGTTGAGCGTTAACCAAATCGGCGGCAAAGCTGCCGAATGAAGCGGTGGCCAGTGCGATGGCTGCGATGGTGATTTTCAGGTTTTTCATAGTCTTATTCCTATCTTTATATTCTGTATACGGTTTTGTCTGTTGGGTCGTTAAATTAATTAACGATCGATAATTTAATGTTAGACGCCTGTTCGACGCTTTGCAACTATTTTTTTAGTGTTCGTTAATTAATTTTTTCTGACAGCTTTTTGCTGGAAGGCCAAAAGCCGTAGCCATTCCAGCATTATTTAATCAACTTATTGTTATTTATAAATTAATGCGGTGCCGTGCAGTTGGTTGTTGCCGCCTGCGCCAACGATCTGGAACGATTTTGCCCCGGCTGCGTCAGCCTTGGCCGCCAAACCGGCTTCCAGAGCGGTGAGGTCTGAAGCTCCGCTGACGGTGATCACCCCGGCTTTCTGCTGATCTGCCGGTTGGCTGTTAACCAGATCGGCGGCGAAGCTGCCGAATGAAACAGAGGCCAGCGCAAGGGCTGCAAGCGTCATTTTTAAGTTTTTCATGATGTTAATTCCTGTTTTATCAACGTAAATGGGCGTATTTGAATTGGTTGTCGCCAATTACTTAACGATCGATAATTAAATGGTAATCTCTTCTCGACGAGAGCGCAATATTTTTTTATAATGACCGTTAATTTAATTGGCAAGCCCTGCTGCGGAGCGGGATAAGAGAGGGTCTATGAGCATCAGTGAAGAAGTCTGTGCCAAAAAAACGCGTGGCAGACCGAAGCAGTTTGATCGCGACCGTGCGCTGGAAAGCGCACTCGATCTGTTCTGGCTGCATGGTTATGAATCCACCTCGATGGCCGATCTGGTCGAGGTGACCGGTGCCAAAGCGCCTACGCTGTATACGGAGTTTGGCAATAAAGAAGGGTTGTTCCGCGCAGCGGTAGAGCGCTACCTGGAAAAATACACCACGTGCATCAACCAACGGCTGGAGCAGGATTTGCCGGTGGCGGACCTCGTCGAGGATTATGTGCGTTCTCTGGCGCAGCTGTTCACCGATCCGGAAAAACCGTCCGGCTGCCTGATGGTTTGTGCGTCCGCGGCGTTATCGTCCTCTTCCGGTGATGTGGCCGAGATGCTGCGCAAAAAGCATCATATGCAGGAGGCCAGCCTGAAGGCTTGCTTCGACCGCAAGGTAGAACAGGGCGAACTGTTGGTGAAAACCGATACCGCGCTGCTGGCCAAATTTATCATTTGTACCATTGAGGGCATGTCGACTCAGGCACGCGAAGGCGCCAGCCGTGAAGATTTGTTGCGTTTGGTTGATGCGTTGATGCTGGTCTGGCCGCGCCTGAGTCAGGTGGGCAATAAGGTCTAAGCAGGGCACACGACAGGAATAAAGGCCGCATCGCTGCGGCCTTGGTCGGTATTATTGGTTAACCGGGATCACCGCACCCTGGTATTTTTCGCGGATGAAATCCTGAATCGCCTTGGAGTGCAGCACCTTCACCAGCGCAACAATTTCCGGCTTGTTCACGTCGGCCTTGTGCACGGTGATGATGTTGGCATAAGGGTTGTTTTCGCCGCTTTCCACCGCAATCGGGTCTTTGGTCGGGTTCAGCCCGGCGTCGATGGCGTAGTTGGCGTTAATCACCACCGCATCGCCCTCGTCGTTGTTGTACATCTGCGGCAGCAGTGCACCTTCCACATTGGCCTGGAACTTCAGGTGTTTCGGGTTTTCCACCACGTCAGAAATGCGCGCATCCACCTTGCTCACGCCCGGCTTCAGTTTAATCACGCCTTCTTTTTCAAAGATCGACAAAATACGACCTTCTTCCGCCACCGCGTCACGCATGATGATTTTGCCGTTGTCCGGTAAATCCTTCAGGCTTTTGTACTTCTTGGAGTAAATACCGATAGGTTCGATATGGATAGCGCCGGCGCTGACAAAGTCGTAGCTCTTGTCGTCGGCATGATCCTTAAGCACCGAATTCAGGTAAGGCACGTGTTGGAAATAGTTGGCGTCAATATCGTGGCTGGCCAGCGCGGTGTTCGGCAGGATGTAGTCCTGGAAAGGTTTGATCACCAGATCTATGCCTTCCTTCGCCAGAATCGGTTTGGCCTGCTCGAGGATTTCCGCGTGCGGCACGTTAGATGCGCCGACCACCAGCTTGGTTTCCGCCGAGGCACCCAAAGAGGCCAACGCGGTCAGTGAGGCGAAAGCCAGCAACATAATTTGTTTTTTCATCATCATTATTCCCTGGTTATTTATCGTTTATCGAGCGTGGTTGTAAGGGTGTCGCCAATGAACTGGATAACGAAAACGATCAATAAAATCGTTAGCGTTGCGGCCAGCGTCACGTCACCGTGGTTGCGTTGAAAACCTTCCAGATAGGCCAGATTGCCCAGCCCGCCTGCGCCTATCACCCCGGCCATCGCGGTGTAGCTCACCAGCGCGATCAGGGTAACGGTAATGCCTGAAACCAGTGCCGGTGAAGATTCCGGCAGCAGCACGCGGAAGATAATGGTGCTGGTTTTGGCGCCCATCGATCGCGCCGCCTCAATCACTCCCTTGTCGACTTCGCGCAGGCCAATCTCGACCAATCGGGCGTAGAACGGTGCCGCGCCGACGATTAGCGCCGGCAATGCCGCATCGGCGCCCAGAATGGTGCCGATCAACGTCTTGGTGAACGGGATCAACAACACGATCAGAATGATGAAAGGAATGGAGCGGAACACGTTGACCAGCACTGAAATCAGCGAATAGACGGCCCGGTTTTGCAGCAGCTGACCGCGGGAGGTCAGGAACAGCAACACCCCGAGGACGATGCCGAGTACCAGCGTCGCCAAACCGGCGATCCCGGTCATATACAGGGTTTCCCAGGTGGCGTTCAACAACGAATCAAGACGCAGGTGAGGGAACAGTGACTCAAGCATGTTTAATGACCTCAACGGCGATCTGTTGCTCTTTCAACAGCTTCAGCATGCTGTCGATTTGCAGGTCGTTGCCTTCGACGTGAATGTAAAGTTCGCCAAAGGAACCATTCAGGGTTTGACTGATTTTGCCGTGCAGAATGTTGATACTTACCTTGTAACGCAGGATAACGTCAGAAATCACCGCCTGATGGGTCTGCACGCCGACAAACGTCAGCTTGAAAATCGCGCCCGACAGATGTTGGCTCAACAGCGGATTGAAGCTTTCCTCGGTTTCCTGATATTGCGAAACCTGTTTGACGAACTGTTGGGTGATCGGCTGCTGCGGCCGGGTGAACACGTCAATCACCGGGCCTTCCTCAACGATGCGACCGTTTTCCATCACTGCCACCCGGTGGCAAATTTTGCGCACGACGTGCATTTCATGGGTGATCAGCACAATGGTCAGGTTCAGCTTGCGATTGATGTCCAGCAGCAAATCGAGAATCGAGTCTGTGGTTTGAGGGTCGAGCGCCGAAGTGGCCTCATCGCACAGCAGAACCCCCGGATTATTGGCCAGCGCGCGGGCGATGCCGACGCGCTGTTTTTGTCCGCCGCTCAACTGCGACGGATAAGCATCTTCGCGGCCCTGCAGCCCAACCAGTGCGACCAGCTCCGCCACTCGCGGTTTAATCTGTACTTTGGGCACGCCGGCGATTTGCATGGAAAAAGCAATGTTCTGACTGACGGTGCGTGACCACAACAGGTTGAAGTGTTGGAACACCATGCTGATTTTCAACCGCGCCTGGCGCAAGGCATTGCCTTCGGCTCCGGCGATATCGAAACCTTCAACCTGAATGCTGCCGCTGCTGGGCGTTTCCAGCCCGTTCAGCAGGCGGATCAGCGTGCTTTTACCGGCGCCGCTGTAGCCGATGATGCCGTAGATTTGCCCGGCCTCGACCGTCAGGTTGACGTCATCCACTGCGACAACGCGGCCCTGTGCGCTGTCAAAAGTTTTGCAAACGTTCGAAAGAACGATCATAGAGAAGCGAATCCTTATTTAATACATCACAGAATTCCGTCCGGAGCGCGTCACGCCGGAAAGGGATCGGCTTCTTGGGATAAGGGCAGACGGAACCTCTGTTGCTGGTGAATACGGGCCAATCCTACCGGGGGTTTATAGTGACAGGAAGAATGTAAATTCTATTAGTTATTCTGATTTGGTATATCAAGTGATGGGCGGAAGTGATGGTAAAACGACGGCCAGGGCAGACCATGGCCGAGGGATTGGCGTTAGCGTTTGGCGAGCTTCATGTGCAGCAGTGGGAAAGGGTTGCCCTGGCCGTCGAGCGCGGAACGCCCGGTGATTTCAAACCCGTAGTGGCGGTAAAAACCGCTGGCCTGCGGGTTCTGTTCATTGACGTCCAGCTGCAACTCGTTATGCAAGGTTTCCGCATGCTCCAGCAGTGCCTTGCCGACGCCCTTGCCGCGCTGATCCTGATCGATAAACAGCATTTCCACTTTGTTGCCGCTCAGTCCGATAAAACCGCAGGGCTGGCCGGTGCCGTCCACGGCAACCCAAACGTTGACCGCAGGCAGGTAATCGTTCAGCACCAACGGATAGAGTTTGGCGATGTCTTCTTCGGTAAGAAAATGGTGGGTAGCGCGTACCGAACGCTGCCAAATCTCCACCAGTTGCGCATTGTCTTCTGCCGCGCGAGCTCGGATAGTGAACATGGTAACTCCCGTATTTGGACTCATTTATTTTAAACCCGGCCCCAGAGTCTGGCTACGGTCAGGGCGATAAAGGCTTCCAGCTTGGCGGATTGCCGCCTTTCGGGCAGATAGACCAGGTGCATCGGGCGCGGCAGTGGTGAATACTCCGGCAGTACCCGGACCAATCTGCCGGCGGCGATATCTTCATCCAGCAGCAGAGTGGCATGCAGCGCGATGCCAAAATCCGCCAATGCCGCCCGGCGTACCCCTTCACCGGAGTCCATTCTCAATCGAGGCCTGACCGGTACGCTGATCTCTCCCGGCGGCCCCAACAGCCGCCAAAAGTGGTTGCCATCCCACTGGCTGAAACCAAAGCAGCAGTGTGCGCTGAGCTGCTCCGGCCGTGTGGGTTCACCGTGCTGTGCCAGATAATCCGGCGAGGCAGCCAGCGTCATGCGGTAATCGGGCAGGGCGCGCGCCACCAGGCCGTCGTCCGCCACCGGCCCGATGCGAAACGCGGCCTCGTAGCCTTCTTCGATCAAATCCACCTTGCGATCCGACAGCACCACTTCCGCTTCCACCTCCGGGTGCCGTTGCAGGAACTCGGTCAGTATCGGTGTCAGAACGCGGTTGCCGAAGGTGACCGGCGCGCTGATGCGCAACAGCCCGCTCGGGGAGCTTAACAGCGCCCGCGCACTGGCTTCGGCCGCGTCGGCATCGGCCAGCAGTCGGCGGCAGCGTTCGTAAAACACCCGACCGGCCTCGGTCAGCCCCTGGCGGCGAGTAGTACGATTAAGCAGCGGCGCATTCAACCGTTGTTCCAGAGCGCGAATGTGTTTGCCAACCATGGTCGGTGAAATAGCCATCTCTTCGGCGGCGGCGACGAAGCTGCCTTTTTCCACCACCCGCACAAACACCGCCATGCTGGTTAATCGATCCATTATAAACCCCTGGTGTTTTCTGAATGCTTTTTAGGCCACTGTTGCCGAGTATAGCGCTTTGCGATAATCAATCTATCGACCGTCAGTGTGTTATTGGCGGAAATTTTCCGGAGTGGCGATATGCAGGCATTAGCGTTTGAACAATTTGGCGGGCCGGACGTGCTCGAATACCTTGAGCTGCCGACGCCGGCGGTACCTGCGGGTGCGGTACAGGTACGCATGGGGGCCGCCGGGCTGAATTTTGCCGATATCTATCGCCGTAAGGGCAATTACGTGCTGCACGGCAATCCCCCCCATATTGGCGGTTACGAGGGGGTCGGCACCATCATTGCCTTGGGTGAGGGCGTTCAGGGGTGGCAACTCGGAGAGCGGATTGGTTTCGCTGACGTACCTTTTTGTCATGCCACTCGCATCAATGTGCCGGTGGAGCACGCGCTGCGTCTGCCGCAGGCATTGAGCGACGTTGAAGCCGCCTCTATTTTGCTGCAGGGGCTGACGGCGCAGTACCTGATCAATGACAGCGTTCAGGTCAAGGCGGGCGATCGCGCCCTGGTGCATGCCGCCGCCGGCGGTGTCGGACAGATCCTTACCCGGATGCTGGTGGCGCGTGGCGCGCAGGTTTACGCCGTTGTCTCTTCGGCGCATAAACAGCAGACTGCGTTAAACAACGGCGCGGTGGCGGCCTTCACTTATCAGCAGGATTGGGTCACGCAGATTGCCGCTCTGACCGACGGCGGCGTTGAGTACGGTTTTGACTCCGTGGGCATCACCCTGCAACAAAGCATCGACGCGCTGCGCCCCGGCGGTCGGGTGGTCACCTTCGGCATGGCCGGGGGCGAGGCACCGGCGATCTCTGCCTATCAGCTGATGATGGATTCCAAAGGCGTAGTGGGGGGCGATCTCTGGACTTACCTCAATAGCGCAGAGGCGCGACGTGCGCGGGCCGAGCGTCTGTTCAGCAGTTGGCAGAATGGGGAGTTTGCTATCCCGCACATCGAAACCTTCCCGCTCAAAGAGGGGGCGGCGGCGCACCGTCGCCTGGAAGATCGCAGCTTTGCCGGTAAAATTGTGCTGCTCAACGATAGCGACCCGCGGAGTTAAAAGCCGTATTTCGCTTCATGTTACACTGGCCGCCAGAAGCTAAACGGGGCCAGTCAGGATGGAAGTGATACGCGCAGCGATAGAAAAACAGGTCATCAGCCTGACCGGGCTGGCGCTCGGCGGCATTGATTTTGAAAATCCGCCGGGGGATCCCGGCCTGTTCGGCCCGCAGTCGGTTATCTGGCAGGTGCACAACGATTTTACCTCGATGCTGTGCGGGGGCGTCAGCGCCTTGCTGATGCAAATGCTGCACCCGCTGGCGTTGGCGGGAGTGTGGGATCATTCCAACTTTCGTGAAGATATGCTCGGCCGCCTGCGCCGTACCAGCCAGTTTGTCTCCGTCACCACTTTTGGCCCCACCGCCGAAGCCGAACGCCTGATTGCCAAAGTCAAAGCTATTCACCTGCAGGTCAACGGCGTCAGCAGCGACGGCAGGCCTTACACCGCCAGCGATCCTGAGTTGCTTACCTGGGTACACGTGGTGGAAAGCAGCCGTTTTTTGGCCAGCCATTTACGCTACCGCAACCCGTCTCTTCCCCGTGAAAAGCAGGACCAATATTACCGTGAGGCTGCACGCGTAGCCGCAGCCTTGGGGGCTGAAGAAATCCCAACCTCCTGCACGGCGGTAGAGGAGTATCTGCAACGGATGCGTCCGCAATTGGTGTGCGATGAGCGCACGCGGGAAGTCGCGCGTATTCTGCTGGCCGCGCCGGCTCCCAGCGCATTGGCCCGGCCTTTTGGCGCTTTGGTGATGCAGGCGGGTATCGACCTGCTGCCTGACTGGGCGCAACAACAGTTTGATTTTCATCCCGGAAACTTACGCCGCCGCCTGGTGCGCACCGGTGCAGGGGGCGTCGGTAAAGTGCTGCGCGCCTCAATGCGTAATGGTTCATATCAGCGTGCGCTGCGCCGAATTAACCGACAGGCCTGAATCGGCGCAGACTATAATTCTTACCAATAACCCGATGTTTCGGGGCACTTTTGAGACTTTTACGGGTGATCCGAGCGGTAATGCGCTTTACACTGGATAAAAGCCAATTTCCATTTTATTTAGCGTGCAGCATTATTCTGCGCCTTGAGCCTATTTGAGGTTATATGAACGAGTCACACGTACTTGCTGAAGTCAGTAATGAGAACCAGACGCTGGTCGCGGTGGTTCAGCAAGATCACCGGGCTGCTTATTTTTATATTTACCCTACAGATGAAAATAGCGAGCGTTTTCAGGTGCGCGCTTGCTGGCTGCGTAACCTGGCCGCTGCGCCGCAGCAGGAAGACAGCGCGGCACTGGCGCTGGGGCAGCCACCGATGCTGGCGGCCGAGTTTTGCCGCAATCTGGAAGGGGAAGCGCCGCTGAACCCGGAAGGGCTGACGGTGGTTTGGACCGAGAGCGACGACGGCGCGGCACTGTGGTATTACGGCCAATTGCTGGCGGTGATCCCCGGCTGGAGCCTGTATATCGACCATTCGGTATGTTATTCCGCCAGCTGCATTAAAGAGAGCCCGCTGGCTTATCCGCTCGGTTCCGCTTCCACCAATACCCAGTATGCACTGGCGGAAAGTACCCGTCAGTTCTGGCGCAGTTGGCAGCGGGAGGAAGGGAATCCCTGGCCCAAGATGCAGAGCGATTATCAGGCGCATTACGAGCAGCATTTTGGCCCCTCGGTGAAATACTACGCCATCGATCAGGGCAAGTGGCCGCCGATGGCGATCACTCAGCATGAACGCGACGGCATCTACTATTTCCTTACCCTGGGTGTCAGCATCCGGCCGATGCCGTGGGTAGAGATCCTGTTTAACGACGACGCCTCCCGCTATCGCCGTATGGAAATGGGTATCGCCATCGACGGTCAATACATGACCGAGGAAAATGCGATACAGATGGCCAGCGCGTTGGCCGGTTTCGCCCACGTGCCCTGGTCAAAAATCACCTGGTTTGGCGAAGGGCATACCCTGGAGTCCGAAGTTGCGCCTCAGGGTTATGAGGGCTACGTGCTGTCTTCCTCCTTTTATCCGTATCACGAGCATCTGAGCTTGCCGAAACAGTATGGCGATCCGGTCAATATTTTCTGGGCCAGCCCGGTATTTGAAGCCGAGCGTCTGCTGGCGCATGCGACGCCGAATGGGGGGCATGAGTTGGTTAACAAACTGCGTGAGCAGGGCGTTGACCATATCTTCCGCCCGCGTCAGCCGGTATGCTGAGACGGAATTTATTCTCTGGAGCCAATCATGAAGTCAGCGCTGTTGGTTATTGATGTGCAGAAAGGGTTGTTTACACCGCCGCCGGCGGATGCCGAAGCGACGATCGTTCGCATTAACACCCTGAGCGCCGCTGCCCGTCAGGCCGGCGTGCCGGTGATTTTCATTCAGCATCAAACGCAGCATGATGAGTTGGCGCACGGCAGTGACGCCTGGCAACTTGATCCCGGTTTGCAGGTAAAGGCCGGCGATCATCGGGTAGAGAAAACCACGCCGGACTCATTCCTGCGTACCGGATTGGGGCCGCTGTTGATTGCGAACGGTATCTCGCATCTGGTGGTTTGCGGCTATTCCACCGAATTTTGCGTGGATACCACCACTCGCCGCGCCGCAGCTCTGGGTTACCCGGTGACGCTGGCGGCCGATGCGCATACCAGCCACGACAAAGCGCATGCCTCCGGCCTGCAGATCCGCGCCCATCACAACGCCACACTGTCGAATATCGAAAGCTTTGGTGTCCTGATCGACGCACTGCCAACGGCAGAAATTCGTTTCTGACGGCCAAATAAAAAGCCCGGAGCGATCCGGGCCTATCAGGATTACTTCAATCCGGCTCTGCGTGCCGCCACTTTGGCCAACGCCGACCAATCCAAATCTGCGTCGCCTTGCGCCACCGCGTCGAGGAAGTTGTCCTTCAGCACGCTGGCGAACGGCATTGGCGTGTGGCTGTTGGCGCCGGCCTCCAGCGCCAGGCCGACGTCTTTCATCCCCAGGCTTAATTTAAAACCCGCAGGTTCAAACTTTTCTTCGGCGATCAACCCTCCATAACCCTTGTAAGCCGGAGAGGCAAACAGGGTACTGGTGAGCATGTGCAGATAATCCGCGCCGGAAACGCCGTAGTTGCGCACCAGAGCACTGCCTTCCGCCATCGCCTCAATGGCGCTGGCCAACGTGAAATTGGCGGCGATTTTAACGATGTTGGCCTGTTCGGGCTGGTCGCCAAAATGCCAGGTCTGCTGGCCGAGCACCTCAAACAGCGGCTGCACTTTGGCGAGCAACAGCGGATCGCCCGCCGCCAGAATATTCAGCTTGCCGGCTGCTGCTACGTCCACTCGCCCCAACACCGGTGCGGCGATATAACCGACGTTGCGCTCCGCGTGCAGCAACGCCAGCCGTTTGGCCAACGCCACCGAGACCGTCGCCATATTGATGTGAATCGCTCCCGCCCGCAGCTGTTGCAGCAGCCCGCTTTCCACCACTACCTGCTCGGTGGCGGCATCGTTGGCCAGCATGGTGATCAGTACGTCCACCTCCGCCAGTTCTTCCGGCTGCCGAGCCTGCACGGCCCCGGCGCTCACCAAAGGCTGTGCTGCCTGGGGCGAACGGTTCCATACCTTTACCCCATAGCCAGCCTGCAACAGGTTGGCGGCCATCGCGCTGCCCATACCGCCCAGGCCGGCAAATCCGATCTTCATATCGCGTTCCTTTTCTCAGGTTATCTTCCTTCACCCTAACGCGACGCTCGGAGAACGCAAATGGCGGAATGTAACGCTTTCTTAACCGACCCGCGCCCCCCCGTTAATCGAGGTAACGGTTCCGGTGATGAAAGAGGCCTCTTTCGAAGCCAGCCACAGCGCGGCGCTGGCGATATCCTCTACCCGGCCGGTGCGCCCCATCGGTGTTTCGGCCGCGATGGCGTCAATGCGATCCTGCGGCAAACCGGTACCGAAAAAGCGAGTATCGGCGATAAAGCCCGGCGCAATGGCGTTAACCGTGATGCCTGCTTCGCCCAGTTCGCGTGCCAGGCTGAGGGTAAAACCTTGCACGCCGGCCTTGGCGGCAGAGTAGCCCAGAGCACCGGCGCTGCCGCTGCCGCATTGGGCGGCGATCGAACTCAGGTTGATGATGCGACCGCCCGGTTTACGCAGGTGTGGCAACATCGCCAACGTAAACAAAAAGGTACTTTTCAGGTTTCCGTCGATCACCGCGTCCCATTCCTGCTCGGCCTGCGCCAGGGGCGTATCGGCGGCAATCACCCGGGTAAAACCGGCGTTGTTGATCAGCACATCCAAAGTGCCGAGATCGGCTGCCAACTGGGCGGCCACTTCTTCCACCGCGCCACGTTGGCTCAAGTCCGCCGCATAATAGCGGGTGCCGTGGCCAATTTGCTGCGCCGCCTGTTGCAGGCGTTGAGGGTTACGCGCCACGATGGCGATGCGGTAATCCTGTTGTGCCAGTTTCTGGGCGATGGCCAGCCCAATACCGCTGGATCCGCCGGTAATCACTGCTGTACGTTGCGTCATAGCTGATTCTCCTATGCCCGTGGTCCACGCCGGAATGGCGCAGCACTTGAGGGTTCGGAAAGTATTGGCTTTCGCTATCGATACATCCAATACTCTATTTATGCTTCCAAAATACGAAAAAGGTATCACGTGATTGAGCTACGCCAACTGCGGCAATTTGTCGCCGTCGCCGAAGAGATGAGCTTTCACCGCGCTGCCGAGCGATTGCACATGGCGCAGCCGCCGTTGACGGCCGCCATCAGAAAGATTGAGCAGGAGCTGGGTGTCCCGTTGCTGGAACGCGGCAACCGAATCACGCGCATCACCGAGGCTGGGCAGGTGTTTCTGATCGAGGCGCGGCGGACCTTGGCGCAGTTTGAGCGCACCCTTGGCAATACCCGACGTGCGGCGCGTGGCCTGACGGAATCGCTACGGTTGACCTTTGTCGATAGCACGGTCAATGCCCTGCTGCCGGGGATCCTGCGCCAGTTTCGTCAGGCGCACCCGCAGGCGGAGTTCCATTTGCAGGAGGCCACCACCGCCGAACAGCTGATCGCGCTGCGCGACGATCGCGCCGATATCGGCATGGTGGTCCTGCCGATAGCGCCGCAGGATGAGCTGCAGATTCTGCCTTTTTTACAGGATCGCATGGTGCTGGCGCTGCCGGATCACCACCCTTTGGCGACGCAACGGCACGTGACGCTGAGCGATTTGGCCGATCAGCCCTGGGTGCTGTTTCCGGCACATTATGGGCCGGGGATGCACGCGGCGATTTTGCAGGCCTGTGCGGTAGCGGGGTTCAGCCCGCGTATCGTGCAGGAAGCTCGGCAGATGCAAACCATCGGCGGGCTGGTGGCCGGTGGGGTGGGGATTGCACTGATGCCGGCTCTGTTTGCGGTACTGAAATCACCCGGTGTGGTGTTCCGCGAACTGAGTGGCGCAGGTAGCCCGGTGCCCTATACGTTGGCGCTGGCGTTACGCACCCCTTCACCGCTGATCGAGGCATTTTGTCGTATCGCCGGCGAACAGGCGGCGGCCTGGCAGCGTGCGGTTATTGACAACCGGCGCAGTGGGGGGATACCTTAAAAGCATGAATATGCCGATGCACTCCACTCACAGCCAGTCTTGGTGGCGCCTCCTCTGAAGGCGGCACGGGTATTCACACCTCTTTTCAATGCCGCCGGTTCTGGCGGCATTTTTATTGCGTTGATCCGGTGGTGTATTTACTTTCAGGAGCAATGCAATGAGCTACACCATTTTGACCGGCGATCGCGCCACCGGATCCCTGCATTTAGGCCACTACGTCGGATCCTTGCGCCAGCGCGTTGAGCTGCAACAACAGCATCAGCAAACGGTGCTGGTCGCGGACCTGCAGGGGCTGACCGATAACGGCAACAATCCGCAAAAAATCAGCGCCAACGTGCTGAATCTGGTCGCCGACTATCTGGCGGTCGGCATCGATCCGCAGAAAACCACGATTTGCCTGCAATCTGCGCTGCCGGCGCTGGCTGAGCTGACCATGTATTATCTCAATCTGGTCAGCGTGGCACGGCTGGAGCGCAACCCCACAGTGAAAAGCGAAATTATCGAAAAAGACTTTTCCCGCAGCCTGCCGGCCGGTTTTCTGGTGTACCCGGTCAGCCAGGCGGCGGACATCACCGCATTTGGCGCGACCCACGTGCCGGTTGGTGACGATCAGCTACCAATGCTGGAGCAGACCAACGAGATCGTGCGGCGTTTTAATCGCATCGTTGGCAGACCGGTACTGACGGAATGCCAGCCGTTGTTGAGCAACGTCGGCCGCCTGCCGGGGCTGGATGGGCAGGGCAAGATGTCGAAATCGCGCGGCAACACCATTACTCTGGGCGCCGATGCCGAGCAGGTGCACAAGGCGGTGATGAGCATGTTTACCGATCCTGGTCACCTGAACGTTAAGGATCCCGGCCGCGTGGAGGGCAATATGGTGTTCACCTATCTGGATGCTTTCTGTGAGGATGCCGATCTGGTTGCCGATCTGAAGGCGCATTATCGTCGTGGCGGGCTGGGGGACATGAAAATCAAACGCCTGTTGGAAGATTGCCTGCAAAGCCTGCTGGAGCCAATTCGTACCCGTCGGGCCGAGTATCTGGCCGACAAGGGCGAGCTGTTGCGTATTCTGCAGCAGGGCACCCAGCGTGCCGATAAGATCAGCAAGCAGACGCTGGCACAGGTGAAAGGCGCGTTGGGGCTGGATTTCTTTAGCCTGTGTTGAACGCACGCCCTCAACGGTGGGAGAGGGCGGCGGAGTGAAATCCTTAGGCGGCGCTGTCAACGATCGGGTGTTTAACCACGAAGATATACGACAGCGCACCTATCAGGGTGAAGCAGGAACAGAGGATGAGCGCCAGGTTGAAAGAGTGGGTGGTATCGAGGATCCAGCCGGTGACCACCGGCGCGAACGAAGCGAAGATAAAGCTGGCGAAGTTTTGAATGCTGCCGACGGAGGCCGTCATGCGCGAGGTTACCGCCACGTGGATCAGACCCCAGCAGGAAGTGCCGGCAAAGTGGATACAAAACAGCGCCATGCCGATCAACAACACCGCGCTGTAGGTGGTGGTAGCCTGGGCAACCACGGCGGTAAAGGACGCGGACAGCAGCATGCCGGCCACAATGCAAATTTTGCGGCTTTTCAGCGGTGCCATTCCGCGCCGAACTAAAAAGTCGGTGACGAAACCGTTCGACAACATACCGGCGGCGCCAAACAGGAAGGGGATGGCACTCATTAGCCCGGTGCTTTTCAGGTCCAGATGGTAAGTGGTTTGCAGGTAACCCGGCAGCCAGGCCAGATACAGCCAGGCGGTGTAGTTGATGCCGCTAAAGCCGATCATCATGCCCCACATGGTGCGGTTTTTGAATAGCCCACGCCACTCGCGAAAGTTCATCGGTTCAGGCCGCGCGCTGACGCTACCGGCGTTCAGATAGGCCTGTTCCTGAGCACTCAGGCTGACGTCCTGCCGGTTGCGGTACAGCATGTACCAGCCGATCGACAGGGCGATCCCCAACACGCCGATGGTGATGAACATACCGCGCCAGCCGAAGGCCAGCATCATGGCCGTGAGGATCGGCGGGCTGATCGCCAGCCCGATGGTCGAAGCGGCATTGAAAATGCCCATGGGCATGCCGCGATCTTTAATGTTGAACCAGTCATTGATCACCTTTACGCCGCACGGATTCATTGGCGCTTCGCCGATCCCCAGCCCGATACGTACCCAGATAAACTGGGTGAAGTTATGGATCATGCCGGACAGCGTTTGAAACAGCGACCAGACAAACATCCCGATCCCCAGCATCAGACGTGGGCCTTTTCGATCCAACAGCGGCCCGCAGGGCAGTTGGGCGATGCCGTAGGCCAATGAAAAAGCCGACAGCAGCAAGCCGATTTCGGTACCGCTCAGCCCCATTTCTTCCCGAATGGTGGAGTTCGCCACTGAGAGCGAGCTGCGATCGAGAAAATTGATTATTGCCGCCAGAAATAGCAACAACATGGCCATAGTTTGGATTTTTTTAATTTTTGCCGAGCGGACTAACATGCCCTCCGGCGGAATAGGAATTATGTTATCGGAATAGGGATCCGTTTGTGGTTTGCCGCTATCGACGGTATGGGTTCTTTCCATCTTTCTTTGCCTCCAGAATTTCGCATTAATAATATTTATTATTCCGGGTATTCCCCTGGGAAGTGCATTAGCAGGTGGTCGGCAGTAAGCCTAGTGGGCGAAATGGAGTTGGCGGTGTGTTTTGTCGCGGTTCCGTGCAGCAGCCAATATTTTGCTGCTTTTTATCGGTTTTAAATGCTGTGGGGGTGTTTTTTATCAATAAAGAACGCCACCCCGAATCAGGCGATGCTCTGATTGATCGAGCGGATCATGGACTGCTTGGCAGTGTCCAGATGGCGGTGCAGGCCGTTGATGGCTTCCTGATCGTTACGGCAGATCAACGCGCTGAGAATGGTCATGTGTTCTTCAATGGCGACGATATTGCGCTGTTTTAGATCGGTTTCATCCCACTGGTAGTGGAAATGGAAAATCACGGAAATGATCTCCAGCGACTGGTTGAAGAACGGGTTGTTGGCGGCGGAGAGGATCAGCCCGTGGAAATCGCGATCCAACTGGGAAAACAGGCGATAGTTGTCGCTGATGTTTTCCCGCAGTTGGCGGTGACGGCTCAGCAGTTCTTTGGCCTGCAGCCAGCGCTCGTCGTGCATCGGCAGATTGATAAAGTGGGAAAGGGCGTGCGTTTCCAGCATCTGGCGCAATTCAAACAGCTGTTCGGCGTAGCGTTGATCAAATTTCTTCATGCTCCACTGACCGCGCCGGACGCTGTCGATCAGGTTGTAACGGCTGAAGTGCAGCAGAAACTCCCGCACCACCACCGGGCTCACGTTGACCGCACGCGACAGCTGCAGTTCGCTGAAGGTATCGCCGGCGCGCAGCTGCTTTTGGTTGATCATTTGGTAGAACGCCTTTTCAAACTTTTTCCCCTGTTCGTCAAGAGAAAGGCTCTGGCAGTCGAAGCCATCTTGCGGCAGTGCCCGGCGTAAAATAACGTAGTCATCGCCGACTTTTTCCAGCACGCCACACTGGGACAAGTGCGCCAGCGTATGGCGCACGGTGGTGCGGCTGATATTGTACATTTCGGCCAGGGCGGCCTGAGACGGTAGCGGCGAGCGCAGGTGGCCGTTATTGATGCTGTCGATCATCTGGTTTACCACGTTTTGCCGCAGGTTTTGGGTTCTGCTCATGCTGTGCCTCAGGTGTTTTTTATGCATTTAAAACCAATTTAAATCGGTTTATTTAGCGATACCTCACAGATTTGTCTGAACATATCGGCGGCGCTCCGGTTTTTATTTAATAACCTCCTCATCATTAGTGGAGGAAAAACGATGACAACAATGAAAACCTTAGTGTGTGAGCAGCCGACAAAATTAGTTTATCAGCGGCGTCCGGTGCCTTTTCCTGCCGCGCAGGAAGTGGTGATCAAAATAATCACCGTCGGCATTTGCGGCACGGATATTCATGCCTGGTCCGGTCATCAGCCTTTCTTCAGTTATCCACGCGTATTGGGCCATGAAATATGCGGTGAAATTGTCAGCGTCGGCAATAACACCACTGACTGGCAGGTGGGCCAGCGGGTGGCGATAATGCCGTATATTTCTTGCCACCGCTGTGGCGCCTGCCAAAGCGGCAAAACCAACTGCTGCGAGAATATTTCGGTGATGGGTGTTCATCAGGATGGCGGTTTTTGCGAATACCTCAGCGTGCCGATCGGCAACCTGCTGGCGGTAGACGATGTGGCTCCTGAAGCGGCGGCGCTGATTGAGCCCTTTGCCATCAGCGCTCATGCGGTGCGCCGTGCCGGAATTGCGGCGGACGATCAGCTGCTGGTGGTGGGCGCCGGGCCTATCGGGCTGGGCGTCGCGGCGATCGCCAAAGCCGATGGCGCGCAGGTGGTGGTGGCGGATACCAGCGCCGAGCGTCGGTGGCACGTCGAGCAGGTGTTGCAGTTACCAACGCTTGATCCGCAGGATGAACGCTTTGATGCGGCGCTGCGCGGCCAGTTCGACGGCAAATTGGCCGCCAAGGTGATTGACGCCACCGGCAACCCGCAGGCGATGAACCACGCCGTCGATCTGATTCGCCACGGCGGCAGCATCGTGTTTGTCGGCTTGTTTAAGGGCGACCTGCAGTTCTCCGATCCGGAGTTCCATAAAAAGGAAACTACCCTGATGGGCAGCCGCAACGCGACCAGCGAAGACTTTGCCAAGGTGGGGCGGCTGATGGCGGCAGGGAAAATCACCGCGCAGATGATGCTTTCACACCATTTTGATTTCGATACCCTGGCGGAGCATTACGAAGCGCAGGTGATCAACAACAAGCAGTTAATTAAGGGTGTCATTCACTTTCAATAAGCCCCAGCGGGAAATGATGGCACGCGTCATTTCCCGGCCATAAAAGCATCATCCCGTTGTCATAAACTTATCCGTTAATAGGTGCCCATAATGATTAGTCACTGAAACCAGAGAAATCATATGGCTCAGGCACTGTTAAAACTGGCACCAACCGATTTTCCAGGGCAGCAACCGGTTCAACTACAAAAAGTGTTATCGGTTAAAGGTTTGGGAAAAGCGTATAAATCTCAGCATCGCGTGCTGGATGACATCAACTTCGATCTGCACGTCGGTGAATTCGTGGCGGTGATCGGGCGTTCCGGCGCCGGCAAATCCACCTTGCTGCATACCCTGAACGGCACCATTCCTTCGAGCTGTGGCGAGATGCTGCACTTTGAGGATGACGGCGTAGCTCAGGATATCGCGCAGCTTTCCCCTCGTCAGATGCGGCAATGGCGTGCCCGCTGCGGCATGATCTTCCAGGACTTCTGCCTGGTGCCACGGCTGGACGTGATGACCAACGTGCTGTTGGGGCGACTGAGCCACACCTCGACCCTGAAATCCTTCTTCAAACTGTTTGACGATACCGACCGCGCCCGTGCTATCGAGCTGCTGCAATGGCTCAATATGTTGCCGCATGCCCTGCAGCGCGCCGAAAACCTGTCAGGCGGTCAAATGCAGCGAGTGGCGATCTGCCGCGCGCTGATGCAAAACCCCAAAATCCTGCTGGCCGATGAGCCGGTGGCGTCGCTCGATCCGAAAAATACCCGTCGCATTATGGATGCGCTGCAAAAAGTCAGCGAAAACGACATCGCAGTGATGGTGAACCTGCACTCGGTCGAGTTGGTAAAAGAGTATTGCACCCGGGTGATCGGCATTGCACAGGGCAAGATCGTGTTTGACGGCCACCCTTCGCAATTGAACGAACGGATACTGCACCAGCTGTACGGCGAGGAAGCCAATCAGATCCATTAACCACCAGAACCTTTATCTTCACTTTTACCTTTACACACACAAGGCATTGTAATGAAAAAAGTATTGAGTCTGACCACAGTGATGGCCGGCGCGATGATGGTATTTAATGCTGCCGCAGCGGATGCACCTAAAGAACTGAATCTGGGCATTCTTGGCGGACAGAACGCCACCCAGCAAATCGGCGACAACCAGTGCGTGAAGCAGTTCCTGGACAAGGAACTGAACGTGGACACCAAGCTGCGCAACTCGTCTGACTATTCTGGCGTGATCCAGGGCCTGCTGGGCGGCAAAATCGATCTGGTGCTGAGCATGTCACCGTCGTCGTTTGCCTCGGTCTATATCAAGGATCCGAAAGCGGTAGATATCGTCGGCATCGCGATTGACGACGTAGACCAATCTCGCGGTTACCACTCCGTGGTAGTGGTTAAAGCCGGTAGCCCGTATAAAAAGCTGGAAGATCTGAAGGGCAAGGCCATTGGCTTCGCCGATCCGGATTCCACTTCCGGTTTCCTGATCCCGAACCAGGAGTTCAAGAAACTGTTCGGCGGCACGGTAGACAATAAATATAACAACGCCTTCTCTAGCGTCACCTTCTCCGGCGGCCATGAGCAGGACATCCTTGGCGTGCTGAACGGCCAGTTCGAAGGCGCGGTGACCTGGGCGTCGATGATCGGCGACTACAACACCGGCTATACCAGCGGCGCGTTCAACCGCATGATCCGTATGGACCATCCCGATCTGATGAAACAGCTGCGCATTATCTGGCAGTCGCCGCTGATCCCGAATGGCCCAATCCTGGTGAGCAACTCGCTGCCGGCTGATTTCAAAGCCAAGGTCGTGACGGCCATCAAGAAGCTGGATAAGGACGATCACCAGTGCTTCATCAAGGCCATGGGCGGTAAACAGCACATCGGTGACACCACTCTGGCGGAATACCAGAACATCATCGACATGAAACGTGAGCTGACCAAAGGCGACCGTTAATGCTGACGGGGCTCGGCCTGGCCGAGCCCCGCTGAATTCCTCACGTCGGAAACCTATTTTGAATACAGATTTTGCGCACTACTACCAACAGATCCGCAGCAAGCAAAAGCGCGAGACGCTGTTTTGGTCGCTCGGTCTGGTGGCGCTCTACCTGGGCGCCGGCAGCATCGCCGAGTTCAACCTGCACACCGTGTGGGTCTCCATTCCTCACTTCTTTGATTATCTGGCGGAAACCATCCCCACCCTGCATTGGAATCTGCTGTTCGCCGATGGCCGCACCGAAGGCTCTTTGGCCTACTGGGGCTATCGGTTGAATATCCAACTGCCGCTGATTTGGGAAACGCTGCAGCTGGCGCTGGCGGCCACCATTCTTTCGGTACTGGTGGCGGGGGCGCTGGCATTCCTGGCGGCCAATAATACCCACAGCCCGGCGTCGTTGCGGCTGGCAATCCGAACGCTGGTGGCGTTTTTGCGCACCATGCCGGAGCTGGCCTGGGCGGTCATGTTCGTGATGGCGTTTGGCATCGGTGCCATTCCGGGCTTTTTAGCCCTGGCGCTGCACACCATCGGCAGCCTGACCAAACTGTTTTATGAATCGATCGAAACCGCGTCCAACAAGCCGGTACGTGGGCTGGCGGCCTGTGGCGCGACGCCGCTGCAGCGCATGCGGTTTGGCCTTTGGCCGCAGGTAAAACCGGTCTTCTTGTCGTACAGCTTTATGCGCCTGGAAATCAACTTCCGTCAGTCGACCATTTTGGGGCTGGTGGGGGCGGGCGGCATCGGCCAAGAGCTGATGACCAATATCAAACTCGATCGCTATGACCAGGTCAGCATGACGCTGCTGCTGATTATTCTGGTGGTTTCGCTGCTGGACTATGCCTCGGGCGAACTGCGCAAACGGGTCGTGGAGGGGAAAAAATGATCACAGCACCAACGCTCACGGCGGAAGGAATGCAGGCGCTCAAGCAGCAGCATCCGGAAATATTCTCGCAGCAGCGTCGCTACCTGCGCACCGTCGGCATTATCGCGGTAGCGATCGCGCTGTATTACCTGTTCTTCTTCCAGTTTTTCGGCATCTCCTGGCCGCAGTTCGTTAACGGATGCCATCAGCTTGGCCGCTATTTTATGCGCATGTTCGTCTGGCATGATTTCGTCAACTGGCCGTTCATGTACTATTTCCAGCAGATTTTCATCACCATCGGCATCGTGTTCGCCGGGACCATTACCGCTTCGCTGATCGCCTTGCCGCTGTCGTTCTTCGCAGCGCGCAACGTGATGTCAACGCCGCTGTTGCGACCCATATCGGTGGTGGTGCGGCGGTTTTTAGATATTTTTCGTGGCATCGATATGGCGATCTGGGGGCTTATTTTTGTCCGCGCGGTTGGTATGGGGCCGCTGGCCGGGGTGCTGGCGATCGTGATGCAGGACGTTGGTCTGCTCGGAAAACTGTATGCGGAAGGGCATGAGGCGGTCGATAAATCCCCGAGTCGTGGTCTGACGGCGGTGGGGGCCAACGGCCTGCAAAAGCACCGTTACGGTATCTTCACCCAGTCGTTCCCGACCTTTCTGGCGTTAAGCCTTTACCAGATTGAATCCAACACCCGCTCGGCGGCAGTGCTGGGCTTTGTGGGGGCTGGCGGCATAGGGTTGGTGTATGCGGAAAACATGCGGCTGTGGAATTGGGACGTCGTGATGTTTATCACGCTGATCCTGGTGGTGGTGGTGATGATTATGGATAAGGTGTCGTCGATCCTGCGTAATAAATACATCATCGGCGAAGACATTCCGTTGTATCAGCAGAAAAGCCAAATCGATTAAGCCCCGACACTATTTCACTGGCGGTTGGACATATTTGGCTTCTGATGCTGCGTTATCCACTTACAAGATTAACGCAGCGTATAAATAGCCAGGTAATTATGATTAAGGCGCAATGTCACCGTTGCGCCTTTTTATTTTATGGGATTTATCCCCCTCGCTGTTCTATGTGTTGTGTGGTACTTCAGTAATCGCTATCGATTAGTGCGTAAGTGCATTCTTAATTATTTTATCCAGGTCTGTTAGAGGACAAAATAACCTTGAGGAATGCAGGATGCCAACTATCACTAAATCAAAATCACTTTATACTTTGACGCGACCCGTTTGGTTAGATGCTGCGGGCATGAGCAAAGGGATTGACCACGATCGTCAACATCTGGGGATTATTCTCGCCGCCGGCCAAGTGGTGCGAGTTCGCCAGACCAATGCGGCCTTTAGCGGCAAGCTGAAGCTGCGCTTGCTGAACGACGACAGCAAAACCGAGGCCGAATTCACTATCGGCAGCAGCTGGGTTGAGGCCAGCGTGAAGGCCGTATCCGTGCCGTTTATCGACACGCCATACGCGGCTGGGGCGCCCGTCGTGGAGGTTGAGTACCCGGACACGTCGAAAATCTTGCCGGTCTACCGTAAAGGCGAAAACGAAACGGCGTTCTTCGCCCGCTGGGATAATCAGGATGCGGAATTTGCACTTGTCGAGTCCGACTACGCGGCGCTGCTGGTGCCAAAAATCAGCAAAAAAGAGCTGAAGGCGCTGGGCGAAGCTAAAAACATCGACGGCCTGATCGCCTATTACGATCGTATTTTCACTTTTTATAATGCGCTGGCGGGGGTGTCATTCGAGGCTGAGAATGCTTCGGATCTTAATATCAAAAATCGCTACTTTATTAAGGCCGATAAAAATGGCGCCGGCGCTGCTTATTACGGTGGTCGTTGGACGGCGGAAACCAGTAATTCGGTCAGCAGTTTCTGGCTAACCCCGAAAGACAATAACTGGGGAAGCCTGCATGAAATTGCCCATGGTTATCAGGGCCATTTTATGGGCGATAAATACTTCGCCACCGGTGAGATGTGGAACAATATCTATGCTGCCTGTTATCAGGACGTGATGCTGGGGGCGCGCAAATATCAAGAAGGCTGGTTGTATGCGCATGGCGATATGGCCGGCGTGGAGAAGGTTATTGTCGATTTTATCGCCAAAGCTACTCCGCTTAATCAATGGGACCTGCGCTCGAAACTCTACTTTGCGGTTCTGATGGTGGATAAGGCGGGCAAAAATGCCTTCACCCACTTTAATCAGCAATACCGTAAACGTTGCAACACCCCAGGCTTTGTTCCTTCCGAACATGCGCTGCTGGATATGCTCAGCGAAAGCTTTGCGGTCTCCGGCGAGCAGATTGACGTTACGCCATTTATCCAACTGGTCGGCGGCTACGTCACACCGGCCCAGCAGAAGCGTAATGTCTTTAGCCATGCGAAAGCGGTTTATCCTCTCTATCAATTGGTTGCCGCGCAGGATCTCGATGCGGTGAAAACGCAGTTGAAGCTTGACTCCACCCTGCGTCTGGTGGATTCAGCCCAGTTAAAGGCTACCGGTCTGAAAGGCAACGTTACCCTGAGCTTTGACATTGACGATTTCGCCCAGATTTACGGCGAAGATCTGATCCTGCTGGAAGGGGCACGTTACGTTCGCAAAATGCGGATCGACAGCTCAACCCTGGTGCTGAAAGAGCTACCGATTGGCGTTTATACCCTGCGACTGCCTACCGGCAAAGACCGGAAGTATCAGTTGGCCCAGGGTTACCTGGTGCTGAAACAGGGCGATAACGCGCTGAAGCTCGGCTTGGTTAAAAAAGTTGCGTCGCCGATCGCCACGCAAGAAATTAATCTGTTGGGGCTGAGTGATGCCGTTTTCGCCACGGTTGTGGCCGATCGCGGCAGGGGCAAAGTGGTGATTGACGTTACCAGCAAGGAACCGCACTCTTACTTCCCCGGAGAGACCTATGCCAAAATCACCCTGCGCAATGCACAAGATGCGGTGATCTTCAGCAAGGATATCCAGGGTACCGCCGCGAGCCTGAGCCATGATGAGTTGCCTCTTGCCGTCGGCGACAAAATTGAAATCTATCATGTGGAGCCGGGACGCGTACGGGTGGCACCGGCCTCTCCGGATATCATTGATAATAAAAATAAAACCAACGTATTGACGATCACCCAATACGGATTGAAGAACGAAACCTTGTCGGGAGATCCGCAGGCAGCTCTGTTGGTGCGTCTTGAGGCAGCGGTACAGCGTCTGCGTGAATACCGTCAGGCCTATTTAGCGCCGTTCAGTGAGTTTAAAGACGATATCTATCTGGCGATCAATACCTTCGACAGCCCACAGCGCGAGCAGTTATCGGCAAGCTATCAGGACTGCATTCCGGCTCACAATACCCGGCCGGGAGATCACCTGGGCAATGCCTTTACCATTGCCGGCAAAGGCATTGGCGATCGTCAGTTCCTGACCGGTACGGTCGATTTGGTGAAGAAAACTTTCACCCTGTCGATTGGGGCAGGGATTGCACATCATTACTTCACGGATGTTTATGCGGCCGTTAGCTACACGGATGCGGAAGGTAACGTGCTGTATAGCGATGAGGTGGTGGGTAACCAGGAGCAACAGGCTCGTTCGGTCGTGTTGCCAATTTCCGGCTACGGCGGCGAGGTGATTCAACTGCGTCATGAGGAACCGGATAACCGCCTGATTATCACCAACGAGATGCAGCATGTCCGGCTGGCTGAAAAGGGCAAGCAGCAGAGCTATTGCCTCACGCCGGTAGGGCTGGAACGGATTACTGAATAACCTATACCCGTCATACTTGAAGCTGCCTCTGTGTTGGCTGCGCTCACTTACCCGAATCACTTACTACAGTAAGCTCATCGGGATGCGCTCCCTTGCCGCCTTGATGCAACTCCAATTATTTAGGGTATATATATGGTGCCGGTTTGATAACCCAAAAGCCAAATTGATTGAGAAACCCTGCACTGATCCTTATACTGCCGCACATATTCAAGGCGTGCGGCACTTATTTGATTTAACAACGCGAGCACGCCTTCCGGTTTACAAGCTAAAGGCAATTCTATGATCAACAATGACGTGCTGCGCAGCGTGCGCTACATGCTGAGTATTAACGACGCGAAAATGGTCGAGATTATCAAGCTGGATAATTTCGATGTTGCGGTCTCGGCAATGGGTGCTTACGTCATCAAAGAAGGTGAGCCAGGTTTCGAGAAGTGCCCGGACGAAGTGATGGCTCACTTCCTGAACGGTCTGGTGTTTTTCAAACGCGGCAAGGACGACAAGTTCCCGGCGCCGGAAGTGGAACTGCCGATCACCAATAATCTGGTGTTGAAAAAGCTGCGCGTGGCGTTTGAGTTGAAAGATACCGACATGCATCAGATTTTCACCGCCGTAGATTTCCGCATTTCCAAGCCGGAGCTAAGTGCGCTGTTCCGCAAAGAAGGCACCAAAAACTTCCGCCCGTGCGGCGATCAGATGCTGCGTTATTTCCTCAAAGGCTTGGCGCAACGCCTGCGCGGCGCATAAGTTACGCCACCATTGATGAAAACCGCTTCTCAACGCCAACATCCTGTTGGCGTTGTTCTTTCTGCGATATGAACCAAAATCGAGCTTAATTCTTATTTAGCGTCTCAAAAACGGCTCCAATTCTCCGCGTCATCATCGGCAAGCGCTGGTCCTTTCGCTGCGGTAATAACCTGCGGCCGGACATTAATCGCGGCGGGCGCGGACGTGGATAGTTTGAAAACGGCGACGGTTTGGTTCAAGTGATTGGCCTGATCTTCCAGTGCACTGGCGGCGGAAGCTGATTGTTCAACCAGCGCGGCATTCTGCTGAGTCACCTTATCCATTTCGTTAACAGCCTGCGCGATCTGTGCAATCCCACGGCTTTGCTCTTCTGAGGCGCTTGAGATCTCCTGCATGGTTTCCGTGACCTGACCGATGGCGGTTACAATCTCCGTCATGGCTCCGTTAACGTTCTCTACCAGATCGTTGCCCTGACTGACGCGCAGCACCGATGTATCAATCAGCGTTTTAATTTCTTTGGCTGCCTGAGCGCTGCGCTGTGCAAGGTTGCGCACTTCACCGGCGACCACGGCAAAGCCACGGCCTTGTTCACCTGCACGGGCCGCTTCCACCGCCGCATTCAGGGCCAAAATATTGGTTTGGAAGGCAATGCCGTCAATGACGCTGGTGATATCACCAATTTTGCGTGAGCTGTCGGCGATATCGCTCATGGTGACCACCATTTTGCGAGTAATCTCGCCGCCGTTGATGGCACTTTGCGAAGCGCTTTTGACCAACGAGGTAGCTGCACCGGCGCTCTCTGCGTTGTTTTTCACCGTAGCAGAAAGCTGCTCCATGCTGGCCGCCGTTTCTTCCAGCGAACTTGCCTGTTCTTCAGTGCGGCTTGAGAGGTCGTTGTTACCCGCGGCAATTTCCTGCACGCCGGTATAAATATTTTGCGTTCCTGAACGGACGGCGCTGACGGTATTCGCCAGCTCATCACGCATATTGACGAGCCCTTGCATCAGCTTGCCAATTTCATTATTCCCACTGGCATTAATTTCTATCGCCAAATTTCCATGTGCAATTTCAGCTTGATAGTCGATAATCTGATTGATTTTGTTGATCACATATTTTCTTATCCAGACCAGTACCACACCGGTTAGCAGAATAAAGATAAAAATAAACGTCAACGATAAAGGCACCATTTTATGGTAACTGTCCTGTGCCGCAATACCCGCTGGAGTAATAATATCGTTGGCAACGTAGGCTGAGGTCTCATCAAGCGCAGACATGAAATGCGTGGCTGAGCTATTGTGCATAATTGTTTGGAAACGGGAGATATCGCCATCTTCCAGGCTGATAATTAATTTAAGCAGGTCGCCGCGTGCTTTTTCATACAGATTCTTGACGTTCTTGGTCCGCGCTTGTTCATCCTGATCCTTCAGTGACAGTTGATAAAATTCTTCCATCAATTTATCAACTTCAGTGAGGCGCTGGCGAAGTTCGCCCAGAGATTTTTTTGCATTGTGATTTTGTGGCTGCGTGCTGAGCATCAAGGCATCTTTCAGCACGTCTTCACGGATCTCGGTAACGGAAGCGTAGGCATTATCCATTGCCATGATTTGATTAAAGCCGGAGGAGATTTGTGTAATGCGGTTATTGGTGCCTGAGGCATCCAGAATGCTCCATGCGCCGGAGAATATCTGAATAATACAGAATAGGGTTAAAATCCCCATTAGCCCGTGGGAGATTTTTAATCGTTCAAACATAGTACAACCTGAGATTTCAGTGAGGTGCCAGTGCGGCAAATAACACTATTTTGCCGCGAGAAGTGCTGTGTGTTTTCGGCAGATTACGATAAAACTTTAGTGATTAATTGGGGGCGGGATTTGAGGGCCATATTATCTTTGTTTTTAACTTTTCGTTTTTATTTGAAACATACAGATAACATGAACTGGCCTGAGACCTATTATCCAAAGCCCGGCAGTAAAGTAATAGCGATACCTCGAGGGAAAATAGCTTAAGGTTTTGTAACGGAGCGTATTTATTTTTCCTGGTAATTATTAATCATGTTTCTATTTTAATGGCGGTGCAGCCAAACCCAAACAGGGCTCAGACTGCTGACAAACGCTCGAAAAGGCTAAACCGGTAGGGGTCGAACATGTTCGACCCGATTTAATTCATTGATTATGCTATTGGGTGCAGCATGCAGCGCCCCTACCATTAAACAACAGAGCACTTTGTCAACGGCTTCAGCTCGCAGGGGGGATTGGCGAAGCGCCGAGCAATTGCTGCGCCAGCGATTCTGCGTGTTGCGCCACCTGCGGCAACCCCATCAGTTCACCGAAGCGTCCGCGGGCGGCGGGGCCTGCCACATAGAGACGATCGTTACTTTTTCCATGGCGATCAATCGCTCGCGAGTGGCCATCGACCCAAATTCCCAGCGCCAGCGGATCGGGCTGGATAGCCCCTTCCGCTGCGAGCTGCTTCAGCAGCGCATCGCTGTTGAGCAACGCACCGTGCGCCGGGCCAGTTGTGACAATCAGTTTATCCACCCGCAGAGTTTCCGTGGCGGCTTTACCGCGTGCTTTCACCGTCAGAATGAGCGTTTCTTTGTCTACCTCAACCTGCTTAAGGCTGGCGGCCAGCACCTTAAGGCGCCCATTTTGCTGTAGCAGGGACAATACCTCACTGACCTGCGGTGCAATGCGGTAACGGTGCACGTCCCACCATGGACGCAGATGGCGTAGAAAGCGCCGCTGTTCTTTCAGCGAAAGCCGTTGCCAAATCTGCTGTCCGTTCAGCCGTATGTCATCCAGTACCCCTTGCCAGGGCAGGCCTTCCTTGGCGGCCAGCGCTACTTCCTGTCGGACTCGCCGCAGCCAGGCGCGGGCGCTGTCCGCCTGTGGACGCCGATCATCAAGCTGGCGAGGCGGCGACTCACCGGTCAGATTTGGCCGGGGCAGCAGGCCGCGGCGCGAGAATGCCAGGATCGGCCCACGATGCCCCTGGCGGTCAAGCGATGCCACCACGTCAGACATGGTTAACCCTGAACCGATGATAGCCACCCGCGCACTCTTCTCCACCCCGATTAACGCATCTGTCTGCCACGGGTTGGCGATCAGGCCTGGATGGTCTTGCGGCACCTGCTGTAGTTGTCTCGGTACGGCAGGGGGAGGGTGGCTGATGGCCAGCACCACCTCATCCGCGCGATATCTATCCCCGGAGGCCGTCAGCACCTCTGCATTTTGCAGCGCCACGGCATAATCCTGAACATGGGTGACCTCTACCGGCGATGTTTCCAGCGCAGCGGCCAGCTTGTCGACGATATAGGCGGCGAACCGTCCCCGTTGCGGATAAAGGCTGCCATCCGTCCAGAGCGCTTTGTCATCCTGTTTGAGGCCTCCCTCAGCCCTCAGCCAGCGGTCGAAGTCACCTTCTTCGGCGGCGGAAAGCTGCATACGTGCGGCAGGGACGTTTATGCGATGCGCCGGATCGACCGTGCCATAAGCCACGCCCTGAGCCAACTGGGCTCGAGGCTCGATAACGATCACCTTCAGGCCGGATTGGCCCAACCGCGCCAGATGAATAGCCAGCGCGGTACCGCTAAAGCCGCCGCCAATGATGACAATCTGCCGATCAGCCATGACTTAACACCGGTTGCTGTTGGCGTTCCAGCTCGCGAACCCGCGGGATCACTTCGCGGCCAAAGAATTCCACCTCTTCCTGAAAATGCAGGAAGCCCAGCAGCATCAGATCCACGCCGGCTTGTTTGAGTTCGACGATCCGCTCCGCTATCTGCTGCGGGGTGCCAATCAGGTTGGTTTTGAATCCATCGTTATATTGCACCAAATCCTCCAGCGTCGATTTCGCCCAGTTACCTTCCCCCTCAGGGGAGGCGCTACCGGCATTTTTCACCTCAGACTGGAACCCTTTCACCGCATCCGGATTCGCATTGTCCAGGATATCACGCAGTACGCTTTGCGCTTCCTGCTCCGTTTGGCGGGCAATGACGAAGCCATTGACGCCGATTTTGACCTTGTGCTGATTTTCGGCGGCTTTTAGCTGGATATCTTCAACCTGCTGACGGATACCTTCCGGGGTGTTGCCGTTGGTGAAGTACCAGTCGGACACTCGTGCGGCCATATCCCGCGCGGCTCTTGAACTGCCTCCCTGGAAAATCTCCGGTTGTGGATCCAGCGGTTTCGGCTTCAGCGAATAGTCGCGGAAGCGGTAGAAATCACCGGCAAAGGTGAAGCTGTCCTGCTGCCAGATGCCCTGCAGGCAGCGAATGAACTCTTCCGAACGCAGATAGCGTTCCTCGTGATCCAGCCAGGGTTCGCCAATGGCTTTGAACTCGCCCCGGAACCAACCGCTGACGATATTGACCGCAATACGCGCGTTGGACAGATGGCTGATGGTGGCAATCTGTTTGGCGGCGAGGGTTGGATTCCATGGGCCCGGCAACAGGGCGGCGATGACCTTGAGCTTGTCCGTCGCTCCCAGCAAGTCCTGTGAAAATGTCACCGACTCATGTTGATTATCCGCGCCATAGCCGGCGGTAAAGCGGATCTGCGTCAGGGCATAGTCAAACCCGGCGCGCTCGGCAATTTGCGCCAGCTTGCGGTTATAGTTTGCATCCCAACTGGTACGCTGAGGGATTTGGCTGATCACCAGGCCACCCGACACGTTAGGGACCCAGTAGGCGAACTTGATCGGTTCATTGCTCATGGTTTTCTCCTCAGTTTCACTTTTTCACCGGACGACGATCGCCGCCGATGGTTTCTCCAAATGGCCCGGTGTTAACCGTGCGCTGACGTTTTTCGACGTTGCCCGCCAGCGGCAACAGTGGCATCACCAGTTCGGCAAACCGGTGAGCCTCTTCCAGGTGCGGATAACCCGAGAAAATAAAATTAGTGATCCCCAATGCCTGATATTCACGGATGCGTTCGGCAACCTGTTGTGGATTGCCGACCAGTGCGGTACCTGCGCCGCCGCGCACCAGCCCCACGCCTGCCCATAAGTTGGGGGCGATGCGCAAACTGTCCTTCGAGCCGCCGTGCAGTGCGCTCATGCGGGCCTGTCCGGTCGAGTCCATACGCGAGAAAATTTTCTGTGCGGCGGCGATGGTGTCATCATCCAAATGGGCAATCAGTTTGTCGGCGGCAGCCCAGGCTTCCTCTTCCGTTTCCCGAACAATGACGTGCAGGCGAATGCCGTAGTCCAGCGTGCGTCCGCGCTCCTGGGCGCGCCGACGCACCACGGCAATTTTCTCCGCCACCTGCTCAACCGGTTCTCCCCAGGTGAGATAGGTGTCGATCTGGCTCGCCGCTACCTCCAGCGCTTCCTCTGACGAGCCGCCAAAAAATAGCGGCGGCCCGTTCTCCTGTACCGGCGGGAACAGCACTTCAGCGCCTTCAACCCGCAAATAATCGCCCTGAAAATCGACCTTTTCGCCTTTCAGCAGGCGAGAATAGACCTCCAGAAACTCGCGGGTGACCTGATAGCGCTCGGCGTGACTGAGGAAGATCCCATCGCCTTTGTTCTCGATGGGATCGCCACCGGTTACCACGTTGATTAACAGGCGTCCCTCCGAAAGGCGATCCAGCGTGGCGGCCATCCGCGCGGCAAGGCTCGGGGGCTGCAACCCAGGGCGCACGGCGACCAGATAGCGCAGACGTTTGGTGAGGGGGGCGAGTGCGGCCGCGACCAGCCAGGAATCCTCGCAGCTTTTGCCGGTTGGGATCAGCACGCCGTAATAGCCAAGGTTGTCTGCCGCCAGCGCAACCTGTTGCAAATAAGGCAGATCTACGGCTCTTCCGCCCTCGGTCGTGCCCAGATAACGGCCGTCGCCGTGGGTCGGTAAGAACCAGAATACGTTGATGTTTTGCGCCTGCCGTTCGCTCATTAGTCATTTCCTATATAACGATATCTTAATTTATTCAATAGAATATCCATGCTTGGTTATAAACAACCAAGCAGAAAGCATGCCAAAATGATTGGTTATTTTTGTTCTTATCTATTAACGGGTTAGCGATTTTTGTCGTGGACGGTTTTGCTGCAAATGCAGCAGTGACTGATGGCAGGCTGTTGCATTTGCAGCAACGGGGGCGGTTGAGCCTCTCGTCTTGTCTGGCCGCTGTCGGTATTGTTTCTGTACTGTTCCCTTAAAGGTATCGACGATGCAAAGCTCCGGTCCGCGGTTAATTGACCCCGCTTCTCTTGCCTTCCAAAACGTTCTGGATCGTCTGGCTCCGACGGACGCCACCGTGCTTATCGTGGGCGAAACCGGTACGGGTAAGGAGCTAATGGCCCGCTATCTGCACCATCACAGCTTAAGGCGCGATCGCCCCTTTCTGGCGGTGAACTGTGGCGCGCTGACGGAGAGCCTTGCCGAGTCGGAACTGTTTGGACATGAGAAAGGTGCTTTCACCGGGGCGGTGGATCGCCACCAGGGTTGGTTCGAGGCGGCAGAAGGGGGCACCTTGCTGCTGGATGAAATCGGTGAGTTAAGCCTGCCACTACAGGTAAAGCTGCTGCGTGTATTGCAAGAACGGGAAGTGACCCGGGTGGGCTCCCATCGGCCGGTAAAAGTGAACGTCCGCGTCGTGGCCGCTACCCATGTGGATCTGGCGAATGCCATCCGCGAACGCCGCTTTCGTGAAGATCTTTATTACCGGCTCAACGTGGCCGCCGTGACTCTGCCTCCCTTGCGCCAGCGGCGGCAGGATATTCCACTGTTGGCTGAGCATTTCCTGACGCTGTACGCGCGGCGGTTGGGGCGCCCTCAACTGCGTCTTAGCGCAGAGGCGCTGGCCACGCTGATGGATTACCCGTGGCCGGGGAATATCCGCGAGCTGGAAAACACCCTGCATAATGCGGTGCTGCTCAGCAAAGCGCCGCTGATTACGCCGCAGCAGCTGAGGCTAAGCGCTGAAATGGCCAGCTTGCCGCCTCAGGGGGATGCTTCGCTGGACAGCTTCCTTCGCCAGCAGTTGGCGGGTAACGATGGCCCCCTCTACCAGCGGGTGATCGACTCGCTGGTGCGCAATGCTTTTGAACTGAGCCAGGGTAACCAGTTGCAGGCCGCGGCGCTGTTGGGCATCAGCCGTAATACGCTGCGTACCCATCTGGGGCATCTTGGCTTAATCAAAGCCAGGAGAAGCGTCGGCGGCACGGCGTTAAAATCAGGCCGGGAGACCGGCAGCCGTGAACGCGAACTGCGTATTGGTTACCAGAAGTTTGGCAACCTGGGAATACTCAAGGCCCGCCAGTCGCTGGAGGCGCGCCTGGCCGACAGTGGGGTGAGCGTGTTGTGGAGCGAGTTTCCTGCCGGTCCTCAGTTGCTGCATGCCCTGACTAACCGAGAGATCGATTTTGGCACTACCGGCGAGGTTCCTCCTTTATTTGCTCAGGCCGGTAACAGCCCATTGCTGTACGTTGCCTGGGAACCGGCCGCACCACAAAGCGTGGCGTTGCTGGTTACCGATGACAGCCCGATCCGCACTCTTGCCGACCTGCGCGGAAAGCGGATTGCGGTCAATAAAGGCTCCAATGTGCATTATCTGCTGTTGCAGATCCTTGATGAAGCCGGATTGACGCTGGAAGACGTGCGGGTGGTTTATGCGCCGCCAAAATACCCGCTGACCCCCAGCGATCATCATGCGGTGGATGCCTGGATGATGTGGGATCCCTTGCTGAGCGATGCCGAACAAAGCGGGCAGTTCAGGGTTATCGCCAACGGCGTAGGGCGGGTGAGCAACCATCAGTTCTATCTTGCTCACCGCGATTTCGCCGGCCACTCTTCCGATTTGCTGCACGGCCTGATGGCGGCGCTGGAACAAACCGGGCGCTATATTGACGCCCATCGCGACGAAGCGGCAACGCTGTTGTCGGCCGAACTGGGGCAAGGTATCCCCTCGCTCACCCACGCACTGGCTCGTCGCAGCCATCAGACACGCCGAATGGATTTAAATATCATTCGCCAGCAGCAGGCGATAGCCGACCGTTTTTACGCTTTGGGGCTGTTACCCCGAGCGATTAAAGTTCGCGAGGCGATATGGCAGTGACGGGTTACTTCCGTCATCAACCCAGTTCCCTTGGCGCTAATATATTCATCAAAGTGGGCTGCGGCTTGTTTGTGATCAATCGAAAAGCGGCATTTAGCCGCGTGAGTCGAGAGCGTGGTGCATACCAGAAAGCCCCGCCAGCGCTGTAATAACAGAAAGTGTACTGCACCTTTTTTGCTCGCCGATTGTGCAGCGCTGGTGCAGGATGATTATTTTATTGTCATAAGTTTTAATTATAATTCATTGAAATCATACGATTAAAAATTGGCACGTCGGTTGCTCTATTGAATCCCATCTTGTGTACTAGATGGAATTCAGCCGATGACCCAGCCTGTTAATACGCTACGCGGTTTCACCCTCAGCGAATGGCAACACCACTATCACACCCGCCCGGCCGACGAGCGCATTGCCTGCGTGCGCGCTACCCTGACTGCACTGGCCGCCGACCTGCCGGTGGATGACAACGCCTGGCTGTATCTTGCCAGCGCCGCACAGCGTGAAGTGCAGTACCAAAGATTGGCGCAGCGGCTTGAAGCGCTCGCCGGCGATATCAGCCAGCTCCCGCTGTTTGGCGTACCCTTTGCGGTAAAAGACAACATCGACGTCGGCGGCTGGCCGACCAGCGCGGCCTGCCCGGAGTTCGCTTATCTGGCGGCGTCGGATGCCACCGTGGTCGCCAATTTGTGCGCTGCCGGTGCCATCGCGATCGGTAAAACCAATCTCGATCAGTTTGCGACCGGGCTGGTGGGCACCCGTTCGCCACACGGCGCAGTGGTCAACAGTTTCGATAGTCGCTACGTCAGCGGCGGTTCCAGCTCCGGTTCGGCGTCGGTAGTGGCGCGCGGCCTGACGCCGTTTTCTCTGGGCACCGACACCGCAGGTTCGGGGCGCGTTCCGGCCGGATTCAACAATATTGTCGGCCTGAAACCGACCAAAGGCGGGCTGTCGAACCGTGGCGTGGTGCCCGCTTGCCGATTGAATGACACCGTATCGGTGTTTGCCCTGACGGTGGCGGACGCAGCGCTGGTGGCCGAATTGGCCGGCGGCTATGACGCAGCCGATGCCTATTCCCGCATTAACCCCCGCACCGCCCCGGCGGATTTACCTGCGTCACCTCGTTTCGCGGTGCCTGCGCAACTCGAATTTTTCGGCGATGTGCAGGCCGAGCGGGCATTTCAGCGGGCGCTGGCGCAGTTGAAAAGCAGCGGCGTGACGCTGGAAACCCTCGATTTTACGCCGTTTCGCGTGCTGGCGGAGCAGCTCTACTACGGCCCTTGGGTGGCGGAGCGCACCGTGGCGGTCGAAGCGATGCTGAGCGCCAACCCGCAGGCCATCAATCCGGTGGTGCGCGGCATCGTCAATAACGGCCTGAAGTACAGCGCCTGCGATGCTTACAAGGCGGAATATCTGCGTGCCGAACTGACGCGGCAGATTGAGCAGCGACTGGCTCCCTTTGATGCGCTGGTGGTGCCGACCTCGCCGACGATCCGCACTCTGGCAGAAATGGAGCAAGAGCCGGTGTTGTTTAACTCGCAGTTCGGCACCTACACCAATTTCACCAACCTGGCCGATCTGAGCGCATTGGCGCTGCCCGCGCCGATGCGTGACGACGGATTGCCTGCCGGTATCACCCTGATTGCCCCCGCCTGGCACGATCGTGCATTAGCGGCGTTCGGCCTGCGCTGGCAGCAGGCTCAGGATCTGCCGCTTGGCGCAACGGGTCGCCGGTTGCCTGCTTCTCAATGCTTGACGCCATCCAGCCAGCACGTGCGGGTAGCGGTGGTCGGTGCGCACCTCAGCGATATGCCGCTGAATTTCCAGCTCGTGCAACGCGCGGCAACCCTCGTAGAGCAAACCACTACCGCGCCGTGCTATCGCCTGTACGCCCTCGCCAATAGCCAACCGCCAAAGCCGGGGATGGTCAAAGCCGCTCAGGGGGCCGCCATCAGCGTCGAGCTATGGGATATCCCGTTGGCGCGTTTTGGCGAGTTCGTGGCCGAGATCCCGGCGCCGCTGGGCATGGGCACCTTGCTGCTGGCAGACGGGCGGCGGGTGAAAGGCTTTATCTGCGAACCCTGGGCGCTAGAGGGCGCTACGGACATCACTGAATTTGGCGGATGGCGCCACTATATCGCCAGCCAGAAGGGGGCATGATCATGTTTACTACCGTATTAATTGCCAACCGCGGCGAAATTGCCTGCCGGGCGATCCGCACTCTGAAACGTTTGGGCATCACCAGCGTAGCGGTCTATTCCGATGCCGATCGCAATGCGCCGCACGTGACCGAGGCTAATCTGGCGATACCGCTCGGTGGCGACAAGGCCGCTGACAGCTATCTGTGCATCGACAAGATCCTGGCGGCCGCGGCGCAAACCGGCGCGCAGGCGATTTATCCGGGCTATGGCTTCCTTTCCGAGAGCGCCGAGTTTGCCGACGCCTGTGAAACGGCGGGCATCGCTTTTATCGGTCCGACGGCGGCGCAAATCCGCGAGTTTGGCCTGAAACACCGTGCTCGCGAGCTGGCGGCGGTGGCGCAGGTGCCGATGACGCCGGGTACGGGCCTGCTGAACAGCGTTGAGGAGGCGGTCAGCGCCGCCGGCCGCATTGGTTATCCGGTGATGCTGAAAAGTACCGCCGGTGGCGGTGGCATTGGCCTGACGCGCTGTGACGATGAAGCCGCGCTGCGTGAGGCTTATGACAGCGTAAAACGCCTGGGCGAGCAGTTCTTCCGCGACTCCGGGGCCTTTATTGAGCGCTTTGTCGATCAGGCCCGGCACGTGGAAGTGCAAATATTTGGCGACGGTCAGGGCTGGGTGGTGGCGCTGGGTGAGCGCGACTGCTCATTGCAACGCCGCAACCAGAAAGTGGTGGAGGAAACCCCGGCACCGAATCTGCCCGCCGCCACGCGTCAGGCGCTGCATCAAGCCGCAGTGGCGCTGGGGGCATCGGTCAACTACCGCAGCGCCGGCACCGTGGAATTTATCTACGACGCTGCGCGTGACGAGTTTTATTTTCTGGAAGTGAATACTCGCCTGCAAGTGGAGCATCCGGTGACTGAATGTGTCACCGGGCTGGATCTGATTGAATGCATGTTGCAGGTGGCGGCGGGCGATGCGCTGGACTGGGCGGCGTTGCAACGAGCGCCGCAGGGGGCATCGATTGAAGTGCGCATTTATGCCGAAGATCCGCTGAAGCATTTCCAACCCAGCCCCGGCGTGCTGACTGAAGTGCACTTTCCGGACGACGTGCGCGTCGACGGTTGGGTGGCCACCGGTAGCGAAGTGTCGGCCTTTTATGACCCGATGATCGCCAAGCTGATCGTTCATGGCGAAGACCGCCGCCAGGCGCTGGAGAAAATGCGTGTCGCGCTGGATGCAACCCGACTGCACGGGATTGCCACTAACCTGGACTATCTGCGACAGGTGATTGCGACCGAGGAATTCCAGAACGGCAGCGTCTGGACACGCATGCTGGACAGCTTCCGGTTCCGACCCAATAGCATTGAAGTGCTGCAGCCGGGCACCTACAGCAGCGTGCAGGATTATCCCGGCCGTGTTGGCTATTGGGATATCGGCGTGCCGCCGTCCGGGCCGATGGACGACTTCGCTTTCCGGCTGGCCAACCGCATTGTCGGCAACCACCCCAGCGCCGCCGGGCTGGAGTTTACCCTGCAGGGGCCGACCCTGCGCTTTCACTGCGACGCCATCATTGCCCTGACCGGCGCGGATTGTCCCGCCGATCTGGACGGTGAGGCCGTGGCCTACTGGCAGCCGATAGCGGTGCGTGCCGGTCAGGTACTGCGTTTGGGGCGAGCACAGCGGGGATGCCGTACCTATCTGGCGGTACGCAATGGTTTTGACGTGCCAGTGTATCTGGGCAGCCGTTCGACCTTTGCGCTGGGGCAGTTTGGCGGCCACGCCGGCCGTACCCTGCGCGTGGCGGACATGCTGGCGGTATCGCAACCGGGTTTGGCTGCCGCCACGACTCCGGCGCCGATTGCGGCCCCACAGGCAATGGACGAAAGCCTGATCCCGCAGTACGGCAATCTGTGGAATATCGGCGTGCTGTATGGTCCGCACGGCGCACCCGACTTCTTTACCCCGGCATCCATCGAACGTTTCTTTGCCGCCGAATGGCAGGTGCATTACAACTCCAACCGGTTGGGCGTACGCCTGTCCGGGCCTAAACCGGAATGGGCGCGACAGGACGGCGGCGAGGCGGGGCTGCATCCGTCCAACGTGCACGACTGCGAGTATGCCATCGGTTCGATTAACTTCACCGGCGATTTCCCGGTGATCCTTACCCGCGACGGACCGAGCCTGGGCGGCTTTGTTTGCCCGGTGACCATCGCCAGGGCGGAGCTGTGGAAGGTCGGTCAGGTGAAACCGGGGGATCGCATCCGTTTTCATCCTATCGGTTTCAAGCAGGCGCAGTCGCTGGAGCAGGCGCAGCTCGGCAGTATCGAAGCCCTGGCGGCGGTGAAGGCCATCACCCTGGCACCGCCGGATCTGATGCCGGGCACGACTGCCTCCGCCGCCATAGTGGCGGCGTTACCGGCCACCGACAGTCGGCCGGCAGTGGTCTATCGCCAGGCCGGGGATGGTTACATTTTGCTGGAGTACGGCGACAACGTGCTCGATCTGGCGCTGCGGCTGCGCATCCATTTGCTGATGCAATCGCTCAAGCAGGACGTGATCCCGGGCGTGGAGGAGCTGGCACCCGGCGTGCGATCGCTGCAGATCCGTTATGACAGCCGCAGTATCAGTCAGGCCGATTTACTCCAGCGCTTGTTGGCGCGCGAACAGGCGTTGGGTGATGTCAGCCAGCTGAAAGTGCCGACGCGAACGGTTTATCTGCCGATGGCGTTTGAAGATTCCGCCACGCTGGGCGCGGTGGAACGTTACCAGCAGACGGTGCGTTCGTCGGCCCCCTGGTTGCCGAACAACGTCGATTTTATCCAGCGCATCAACGGGCTCGGCAGCCGCGAGAAGGTACGCGACATCATCTTCGACGCCAGCTACCTGATCCTCGGGCTGGGCGACGTCTACCTGGGCGCACCCTGCGCGGTGCCGATCGACCCGCGGCACCGTTTGCTCAGTTCCAAATACAACCCGGCGCGCACCCATACCGCCGAAGGCACGGTTGGCATCGGCGGCATGTACATGTGCATCTATGGCATGGATTCGCCGGGCGGCTATCAGTTGGTCGGACGTACCTTGCCGATTTGGAACAAATTTCTCAAAAACCCGCAGTTCAACCCCGGCGAGCCCTGGCTGCTGCATTTCTTCGATCAGGTGCGTTTCTACCCGGTGAGCGAGCAGGAGCTGGATGAGCAGCGCGAGGCGTTCCGCGAAGGGCGCGCGCAGATCCGCATTGAGGACAGCGAATTCGATTTTGCCGATTACCGCCGTTTTCTGGCGGAAAACGCGGAAGACATCAGCGCCTTCCAGCAGCGCCAACAACAAGCATTCAGCCACGAAGTGACGCGCTGGCAGGCGGAGGAGGCGGAGGCCGAGGCCCAATTGTTGCCACCGCAGACTGATGAGGAAGAGGTGGATGGCGACCTAGTCAGCGCCGACCTGAATGGCAGCGTGTGGAAGATCCTGGTCGAGCCGGGGCAGAGGGTGGAAGCCGGTCAACCGCTGATCGTGGTCGAGGCGATGAAAATGGAGCTGGCGGTCACCGCGCCGCGCGCCGGGATCATCAAGCGCATCAGTTGCCAGCAGGGGCAACCGGTGGGGCCGGGCGATGCGCTGCTGTGGCTGGAACACGCCAGCTAACGCTCAATCATTCACATCGGGGCGCGCTATGCCGCGCCCACGGAGAGGCATGCGATGCAAATCACCAATAACCGCAGCAAGGCTCGGCCGGAGGGGCTGGCGGAACGTATCTATCTGCAGCTCAAGGACGACATTTTTGATTTTCACCTGCTGCCGGGCGATCGCTTCAGCGAAAACGAAATTGCCGTGCGTATGGACGTCAGCCGTACGCCAGTGCGTCAGGCGTTGTTCTGGCTGGAGCGCGAGGGCTACGTAGAGGTGCATTTTCGCAGCGGCTGGCAGGTGCGCCCGTTCGATTTTGCCTACTTCGAAGAACTGTATGACCTGCGCATCGTGTTGGAGTGCGAAGCGGTAAAACGGCTATGCGCTCGGCCAATGGGCGAGGTGCCGGGGCAGTTGGCGGCGCTTACCCGTTTTTGGATCGACGAACCGCGGCTGGAGGAGGGAAAAACCGTCTCAGTGCACGACGAGCAGTTTCATATGGCGCTGGTCGAGGCGGCGGGGAATGGAGAAATGGCGCGTATTCACCGCGATTTGACCGAGAAAATTCGCATCATTCGTCGGCTCGATTTCACCCAGGAAAGCCGGGTGGAGGCGACCTACAACGAACACGCCGCCATTTTGCGGGCGATCTTGCAACACCGAACCGAGGAGGCGCAAACGCGGCTCAGTCACCATATTGCCGTCAGCAAGGCTGAAGTAAGAAAAATAACTCTGCATATGCTGCATCAGGCCCGGCTTCGTCAGCCATAACCCGGCGTCTTTCGAGCTGCAGCGTTGTTGGCTGCAACTCGAAATTCCTAGGGTTAATTCTTCTTAACAAGGTGGGTTTTCTAACATCAACATCAGGAGTTTGAATTATGCAACGTCGTCACTTTATAAAAGCTTTTGCGTTGTCCGCCACCGTGATCGGCATGGGGATGGCCTGGGGCGTACAGGCCGCCGACACCATCAAGGTCGGTATCCTGAGCTCGCTGTCCGGCACCATGGCGATTTCTGAAACGCCGCTGAAAGACGTGGCGCTGATGACCATCGACGATATCAACGCCAAAGGTGGCGTGTTGGGTAAAAAGCTTGAGCCGGTGGTGGTGGATCCGGCCTCCAACTGGCCGCTGTTCGCCGAGAAGGCGCGTCAGTTGTTGAGTCAGGACAAGGTGGCGGCGGTGTTTGGCTGCTGGACTTCGGTGTCGCGCAAGTCAGTGCTGCCGGTGTTTGAAGAGCTCAACGGCCTGCTGTTTTACCCGGTGCAGTACGAAGGGGAAGAGATGTCGCCGAACGTGTTCTACACCGGTGCCGCGCCTAACCAGCAGGCAATCCCGGCGGTGGAGTATCTGCTGAGCGAAGACGGCGGAGCGGCCAAACGCTTCTTCCTGTTGGGAACCGACTACGTGTATCCGCGCACCACCAACAAGATACTGCGCGCCTTCCTGCATTCGAAAGGGATCCCGGATAAAGACATTGAAGAGGTCTATACGCCGTTCGGTTACAGCGACTATCAGACCATTGTCGCCAACATTAAAAAATTCTCCGCCGGGGGCAAAACGGCGGTGATCTCCACCATCAACGGTGACTCCAACGTCCCCTTCTACAAAGAGCTGGCCAACCAGGGGATCAAGGCTACCGATGTGCCGGTGATTGCCTTCTCGGTCGGTGAAGAAGAGCTGCGCGGTATCGACACCAAACCGCTGGTGGGTAACCTGGCGGCCTGGAACTACTTCGAGTCGGTGGATAACCCGACCAACAAGCAGTTTGTCAGCGAATGGCGAGCCTACGCCAAGGCCCATAACTTGCCGAACTACGCCACCGCCGTGACCAACGACCCGATGGAAGCGACCTATGTCGGCATTCACATGTGGGCGCAGGCGGTTGAGAAGGCCGGAACTACCGACGTTGATAAGGTGCGCGCCGCCATGGCCGGACAGACCTTCGCTGCGCCATCGGGCTTTACCCTGACCATGGACGCCACCAATCACCATCTGCATAAGCCGGTGATGATCGGTGAGATTGAAGGCAACGGCCAGTTCAACGTGGTGTGGCAGACCGATGCGCCTGTTCGCGCTCAGCCGTGGAGCCCGTACATTGCCGGCAACGACAAAAAGCCGGATCACCCGGTAAAAGGCGGTCAGTAAAACCCGGTTCCCCCGCTGCGGCGGGGGCAGGCTACGACGCCCCATTGCGACGAGACACCCGATGAAACTTTTCTCTTTAAGCCAACTCAGGCCTCTGTGTTTTCTGCTGTGCTGCCTGCCGATGTTCGCGCAGGCGGGGCCGGCCGATGAATTTGCTACGGCCAATCGCACGCAGCAAGCCAAATTATTACAGGCATGGGCCACCGCGCCGGATGCTTCGCGACTGCCGCTGCTGCAAGCGCTGAAACAAGAAAGTGTGGTGATCGACGACGCCAAACATGCCTTTGTCCAGCAGGGCGAAAACTACCAGCCCTTGTCTGGCAGCGCTGCCCCGGTCGGCACACCGAAGAAGCTGTGGTTGAACAATCGGCTGCGCATCCTGATTGCCAACGCACTGTCGGCGCATCGGCTGGTCAGCGAGGACCCGGCGGTGCGTTTACAGGCGGCGCAGGCCCTGCAGCGCGAGGCGCAAAGCGATCAGTTGCCGCTGCTGACCCAGCGTTTGGCGCTGGAACAAGACAGCCGGGTGCATGAGGCATTGAGCATCGCGCTGGCGAATCTGCAACTGAACGATGCCGATGCCGGGGTACGCCTTAACGCGGTGCGCTTGCTTGGCAGCTCGGGCGATCCTGAAACGCAAACGCGCCTGCAGGCGTTGACGGAGACAGGCCATGAGCCGGACGCCGCGGTACGTGCCGAAGCGATGAAAAGCCTGAGCAGCGTGAAACATCGGCTGATGATCGGTGACCTGATCGGCCAGGCATTTACCGGTCTGTCGCTGGGTTCGATCCTGCTGTTGGCGGCGCTCGGTTTGGCAATTACCTATGGCCTGCTGGGGGTGATCAACATGGCGCACGGCGAAATGCTGATGCTTGGCGCCTATTCGGCTTATCTGGTACAGGGGCTGTTTCAGCAGTTTGCGCCGCAGTGGCTGGCGCTGTATCCGCTGGTGGCGCTGCCGGTGGCGTTCGCCATCACGGCCTGCATCGGCATGGCGCTGGAGCGCACGGTGATCCGCCACCTTTACGGCCGACCGCTGGAAACGCTGTTGGCCACCTGGGGCATTAGCCTGGTGCTGATCCAAGGGGTACGGGTGCTGTGCGGTGCGCAAAACGTGGAGGTCGCAAACCCGGCCTGGCTGTCGGGCGGTATTCAGCTCCTGCCGAATCTGGTGCTGCCGTGGAACCGCATTGCCGTCATCGTGTTTGTGGCGCTGGTCCTGATCCTCACCTGGCTGTTGCTGAATAAAACCCGACTGGGCATGAACGTGCGAGCCGTGACGCAAAACCGCGCCATGGCCGCGTGTTGCGGTGTGCCCACCGGCCGTGTCGATATGCTGGCGTTCGGGTTGGGGTCCGGCATTGCCGGGTTGGGCGGCGTAGCCTTGTCGCAGTTGGGCAACGTCGGGCCCGAGCTGGGGCAGGGTTATATCATCGACTCCTTCCTGGTGGTGGTGCTTGGCGGCGTGGGCCAGTTGGCCGGTACGGTGGTGGCGGCTTTTGGCCTCGGCATCCTCAACAAAATTCTCGAACCACAGATTGGCGCCGTGCTGGGTAAAATCCTGATCCTGGCGCTGATTGTCCTGTTTATTCAAAAGCGTCCTCAGGGGCTATTTGCCCTCAAGGGCAGGGTGAATGACTGATGAGCCAACCTTTGACTGTAACCGGGGTGCAAAAGGCCCCCCGGCTGGCGCTCGGCATCGGCGGGCTGGCGTTGCTGACGCTGTTAATCATGCCGTTTCTCGCGTTGTTACCGGCGGATCACCCGCTGGCGATCTCCACCTATACCCTGACGCTGGTAGGCAAAATTCTGTGCTATGCCGTGGTGGCGGTGGCGCTTGATCTGGTGTGGGGCTATGCCGGGTTGTTGTCCCTGGGTCATGGGCTGTTTTTCGCCCTGGGTGGCTATGCCATGGGCATGTACCTGATGCGCCAGGCGGCGGGAGAGGGCCTGCCGAGCTTTATGGCGTTCCTGTCCTGGAGCGAACTGCCCTGGTTTTGGAGCGGCACCCAGTATTTCGCCTGGGCATTGTGCCTGATTGTGCTGGTGCCGGGCGTGCTGGCTTTTGTCTTCGGCTACTTCGCCTTCCGTTCAAAAATCAAAGGCGTCTATTTTTCCATTATGACGCAGGCATTGACCTATGCCGGCATGCTGCTGTTCTTCCGCAACGAAACCGGGTTTGGCGGTAACAATGGCTTTACCGGCTTCACCACGCTGCTGGGTTTTCCGATCACCGCGACCGGCACGCGGGTGGCGCTGTTTCTGGCAACGGTGTTGTTGCTGGCGGCCAGTTTGGCGATCGGCTTTGCCCTGGCGCGCAGCAAGTTTGGCCGGGTGTTAACCGCGGTGCGCGATGCGGAAAATCGCCTGACGTTTTGCGGCTACGATCCAAAAGGTTTCAAGCTGTTCGTCTGGACGCTGTCGGCGGTGCTGTGCGGCCTGGCCGGGGCGTTATATGTGCCGCAGGTGGGCATTATCAACCCGGGTGAAATGTCGCCGACCAACTCGATCGAGGCCGCTATCTGGGTGGCACTGGGCGGGCGCGGCACCTTGGTGGGGCCGCTGCTCGGTGCCGGTATCGTCAACGGCGCCAAAAGTTGGTTCACCATGGCGATCCCGGAATACTGGCAGTTCTTCCTTGGCCTGATGTTTATCATCGTCACGCTGTTCTTGCCCAAAGGGGTTATCGGCCTGCTACGCAGAGGGAAATCACAATGAATTCGCTGCAAATGACCGACGAGTTGTTTACCCAACCGTTGCCGGCGGATAAACATCGCCAGCAAACCGATCCGGTGCTGTTGCTCGACAAGATCAACGTCAGCTTCGACGGTTTTCGCGCACTGAGCGATTTGTCGCTGCAGATTGGCGTAGGGGAATTGCGCTGTGTGATCGGGCCAAACGGGGCGGGGAAAACCACCTTGATGGATGTGATCACCGGCAAAACCCGGCCGGACAGCGGCAGAGTATTTTACGATCAAACGGTCGATCTGACCGCGTTGGATCCGATGCAGATTGCCCAGGCCGGCATTGGCCGCAAGTTCCAAAAGCCTACGGTGTTTGAGGCACTGACGGTGTTCGAAAATCTTGAGATTGCCCAGAAGGCGAAGAAATCGGTGTGGACCTGCCTGCGCGCCAGGCTGAGCGGCGAACAGCGCGACCGTATCGATGAAATGCTGAAAACCTTGCGGCTGGGCCATGAGCGACATCGGCCCGCCGGACTGCTGTCCCACGGGCAGAAGCAATTTCTTGAGATTGGCATGCTGTTGGTGCAGGAGCCGCACCTGTTGCTGCTCGACGAACCGGCAGCCGGAATGACGGATGCGGAAACCGAGTACACCGCCGAGCTGTTCCGCGCATTGGCGGGCAAGCATTCGCTGATGGTGGTAGAGCACGACATGGGCTTTGTCGAAACCATCGCCGATCATGTCACCGTACTGCATCAGGGCCAGGTGCTGGCGGAGGGCTCTTTGGCGCAGGTGCAGGCCAACGAGCAGGTGATTGAAGTCTATTTGGGGCGCTGAGGAACCACTATGTTGCAGGTTAACGAGCTGAATCAATACTACGGCGGCAGCCATATTTTACGCGGCCTGTCGTTTGAGGCCCGCATCGGTGAGGTGACTTGCCTGCTGGGGCGCAACGGCGTGGGGAAAACCACGCTGCTGAAATGCCTGATGGGGCTGATCCCGGTTAAAAGCGGCACCCTCAGTTGGCAGGGAACGGCCCTTAACGGCAAAAAACCGCACCAGCGTGTACAAGCGGGGATCGCCTATGTGCCGCAGGGGCGAGAGATTTTCCCGCGCCTGACGGTAGAGGAAAACTTGCTGATGGGGTTGGCGCGTTTTTCCGGCACGGAGGCACGTAAGGTGCCGGAGCATATTTATGAGTTATTCCCTGTCCTGTTGCAGATGAAAGATCGGCGCGGTGGCGATCTCTCTGGCGGGCAGCAACAGCAGTTGGCGATTGGGCGTGCGCTGGCCTGTCGGCCGCAGTTGTTGATCCTCGATGAGCCGACCGAAGGGATCCAACCTTCGGTGATCAAAGAGATCGGCGCTGTGATTAAGCAGTTGGCGGCAGGTGGTGATATGGCGATCCTGCTGGTAGAGCAGTTCTATGATTTTGCCGCCGAATTGGCAGACAGCTATCTGGTGATGTCGCGTGGCAGCATCATTCAGCGCGGGGCAGGCAGCGCGATGGAGCAGGACGGCGTACGCGGGCTGGTGGCGATATAATTTCTGACAAATAAAATGGAGTGGCAGAAGATCAAGGACATAGTTCTTTCTCCCGACTAACAGGATGGATTAGGCTAAGTAAGCGATATGAATTTTATCGTTTTGGAAAAAATAATTAAGGATAATTATGAACGAAATCAATATCTCACGCCTGTCTTGTATCGTCCTGTCACTGTTCCCGGCCCTGTGGGGGATTTTCAGCCTGCTGAACAATACTGCGGATTTTGCCAATACCGCCCGGCATGCCGTGGGGCCCCTGCTAACTATGCAAAATACCTATCAGGTGCCCGGTCTGATGTGGCGTGCCATCACCGCGCCCTGGGCCGGAATGGTCGGGTTGGCGTTTATTACCCTGCTGGAATCTCTGGCCGGGATCGCGGCAACCTTGGGCATAGTGTTGATGGTGAAACATATGGGTCACTCTTATGCGACGTTCGCCAGAGGCAAAGCCTGGGCCATGCTGGGTGCGCTATGTGCGATTGCTGTATGGGGGATCGGTTTTATGGTGGTCGCCGGCGACTGGTTTATGGCCTGGCAGGCCAAGGAGGATCCGCTGGCGGTGCAGCTGGGTGCCTTACTGTATATGGTGCCCAATACGCTGGCGCTGATGTTGTTGATGCTGCAACGGGACTCGCGATAGGCGCTGAGGGGGCGGCATTTTGATAAAACTGCGGCGAAGTTCGCGAAAGTGTTGCCAAATGCTAACCTGCCGCAGTCTGTCACATTTCGTTCATAATTGTGCCATAGCATAATGACTCTTAAATAAATTGATAATAAATCAACAGGTTAAATTTTTTAAGGGAACAGGCATGAGCGATAAACCACAGAATGATTTGCCGCCGTCGGCGCAGGATCAACAGCAGCAACCGAGCAACCCGGCGCGTCGCCGCTTTTTGGCGGGGGCGACGGCATTGGGCGTTGGCGCCTCCCTTGTCCCCTTGGCCGGAGCCGCGGCGGAGGGGAACAAGAAAGTGCTGCTAAACGCTTTGCCGCAAAGTGCACAAAACTCGTTGCTGCGGCGCTATGTGAAGAATGTGGTGGTGATTTACGCCGAAAACCGCAGCTTCAACAACCTGTTCGCCAATTTCCCCGGGGTAGAAAAACCGCTGTCGGCGCTCAAGCCGGAGGAGTACCAGCAGCGCGATCGCGATGGTCAACTGCTGGATACGCTGCCGCCGATCTGGAAAGGCCTGGTGCCGAAGGCTCAGGAAGTCGGGCATGTTAACTACAAAATCGACGAAGATGCGGTTTTTACCACTCAACTGCCGAACCAGCCGTTTGTGCTGACCGGGCCGCAGGGGGAAAACCTGCCGCATGGCGTGGTAACTCGCGATTTGTGGCACGTGTTTTATCAGAACCAGATGCAGATCAACGGCGGCAAAAATGACAAATTCGTCGCCTGGGCCGATTCCGGTGCTCTGACCATGGGCTATTACGGCGACGGCGCATACAACCTGCGGCTATGGACGTTGGCGCAGGAATTTACCCTGTGCGATAACTTCTTCCAGGGGGCGTTTGGCGGCTCGTTCCTCAATCATCAGTATCTGATTTGCGCCCGCCCACCGTTCTACCCCGACGTGCAAAACTCTGTCGCCAAAGACGGCATTGCTCAGCTTGAAAGCGACGACGTGACGGACTGGCGTTTAAAGCCGCTGAGCGATTCGCCGGTCAGCGCTTCATTCGGCATTCCGCTGTTCGGCAAAAGCCTGCTGACGCCGGACGGTTACGCGGTCAATACCATGGCGCCACCGTACTGGCCGTCATGGACGCAGGATGAGAAAGATCCGACGTTGGCGGATGCCACGATGCCCAACGTTATGCCGCCACAGAAACACCCGCACATTGGTGATTTGCTCAGCCAGAAAGGGATCGATTGGGCTTGGTACGCCGGTGGTTGGCAGTACGCGCTGGACAACCGCAAAGATCAGGGTGATTTCCCCGGCGCACCGGATTTTCAGTATCATCATCAACCGTTCAATTACTTTGAAAATCTGGGGCCGGCCAACCCGCAGGCGCGCGAAGCTCATTTGCGTGATGGCGGCATTGGCGATTCAACCGCCGGCAATAAATTCCTGGCGGCGGTGGAAGCGGGCACCTTACCGCCGGTCGCTTTCTACAAGCCACAGGGCAACCTCAATATGCACGCCGGCTATTCGGATGTCGAAGCCGGCGACCGTCATATTGCCCATATTATCAATAGCCTGCGTAATGGCCCGCAGTGGGATAACAGCGTGGTGGTCATTACCTTCGATGAAAACGGCGGCTGGTGGGATCACGTTGCACCGCCGCAGGGGGATCGTTGGGGACCTGGCTCGCGCATTCCAGCGTTGGTGATCTCACCGTTCGCCCGTAAGGGATATGTCGATCACCAAGTGTACGATACCGGATCCATCCTGCGATTCATCAGTCGGGTGTTTGATTTGCCAACGCTGGAAGGGCTGGCAGATCGCGATAAGGCAATGGCGACGCGTGGCCAGAAACCCTTGGGGGATCTGACCGGCACGCTGGAGTTTCCGGGTTAATCTCATGCTTGAGCGCTGGAGTTACAGCGCTTTCGACATATACCAGATGCCGATGGAACCTTGGGCGCTGGTGTAGCAGGTCTCGCCGCAAATGCTCAGCCCCTGACGTTGGTAAAAACGCTGGGCGCTGGTGTTGCGCTTTAGCACCTCCAGCCACAGCGTTGTCTGCCGGCGTTCGAGTGCTCGCTGCTGTACCTGTTCAAAAAAACGCTGGCCATAACCCTGGCCGGCATATTCCGGCAGGAAATAGATTTTCTGCAGTTCTGCGCCCGTCTGTTGAGTGGGCGCCAGCAGGCTGTTGAAGTTCAGCCGTGCATAGCCCACCAGACGCTCGTCTTCATAGCCCAACAGCCAGCACACGTCCGGATCCTGCAGGGTCTGCTCCAGGGCTTCGACCGCAAAGTCCTGAGCCAAAAAAGCATCCAATTCCGCTTTATGGTGCCAAAGTTCGCCAAAATGGGCCTGATAAGTACGAATACCGACGTCACGAACTAGCGCTAAATCATGGCGTAAAGCCTGGCGAATACTGAACATGTAAACCTCTTGATGGATAGGAACAGGGCCGTTGGCGAGGATTTAGGCAATCCAGCGCATACTCAATTTACTCAATATCCGCATACCGGAGGGAGTATGACCGAGAAACAACACACCCATCGTCGACAGGGACATCCACGGCCATGCAGATGCTCACTGCCGATCAGCTACAGCATCTTAAGCCAAGTAAAGGTTCGGCGCGATTCCTGGTAGTTGAAATCGATCCCGATGCTCATCACCCCCAAGGCCAGAGTCACGTCGGTAATAACGCTTTGCGTAAAAAACTGACGGACATGGTCAATGACCCCGCGGTGGATCCGAATACGGCGATGCAAATGCTGGAGATTGCGTGGGATAGGGTGACAAAGTCTGCTGGAGTGAAGGTTCCGGTAGCTGCAGTCGACATTGAAAGCGAAGCCAGTGAACCTGACGCTTTAATGGAAACGAGTTATCTATTGCTGTTAGCACGGTATCAGTAACAGATAAAAGCGTTTTAATACATCTATTCGAACTGGCCGATCGCATGGGGATGACGCTTCTGGAGGGGGGTTGAGCACGCCAATATTACCGGTTTAGCGCTTTTCCTCTCCTCTTCCTGATCCTGGCTGAGCCCGATCAGTCCAAATGTTTCGGCGTCTCGCGCCTGAATCCCAGACCGATAATCCGGCCAAACAAATGTGGCAACCAACGGCTGTTGCCTACCCGGGCCATCAGTTTGGAGCTCTCGCCGGCACGGCGTTTTTTCGGCCTGCGCTGGCTCATTTTGATTTGCAGGAACTGAGTGGCTTTGGTGGGGAAGTTGCGGCGTCGCTGTACCTGCTGCAGGTGTTTTAGCTGCAAGCGCTGGCTGCGCAGCGGGGGAATGATCGCGTTGGCGGTCGCGACTGCATCCTGAATCGCCAGATTCACCCCAACGCCACCGATGGGTGACATGGCGTGCGCGGCATCGCCAATGCACAGCACGCCCGGCTTGGCCCACTGATCCAGACGATCGATGCGGATGCTGAGCAGTTTCACCTGTTGCCAACTGACGATCGTTTGCAGGCGATGATCCTGGAACGGTGCCACCTCGGCAATCTGCAGTAAAAAATTCTCCAGCCCGTCTTGTTGGATCGCCTCGAAGCTGCCTTTGTCGATCGAATAGCCACACTGCCAGTATTCACCCCGGTCGATCATGATGAAGTTTTGCTTTGGTCCGGTGTGGCCCATCGACCAGGCCGGATCGCCTTCCTGTTTATCGATTTTCATCCACAACACGTCGCGCGGTGAGCCAAAGCTGTGGCTGCTGAGAGAAGCCTGTTCACGCACCACCGAGTTGCGTCCGTCGGTACCTATCACCAACTGGCAGCGAACGCGGATCGGCCCTTCCGGCGTGTCCGCCAGCACGCCGCAGACCTGGCCGCGATCGTACAACAGCTGGTGCACCTGCGCGGACTTGATCAGTGTGAATTCGGGAAAGGCGGCGGCCTTTTCTGCCAGAAAGTTGAGAAACTCCCATTGCGGCATAAAGGCGATAAATTTGCAGCGGGTTGGCAAGCGTGTGAAGTCTGCCAGCCGAATGTCACGCCCGGCGATCTCGGCATGCAGCGTTTCCGCACGCTGGTGTGGCAGAGCCAGCAATGCTTCCAGCAGGCCAAGCTGGTGCATGATTTCCAGCGTCGAGGGGTGAATGGTATCGCCGCGAAAATCACGCAGAAAATCGGCGTGTTTTTCCAGCACCGTCACGTTAATGCCAGCCCGAGCCAACAAATAGCCGAGCATCAGCCCGGCGGGGCCGCCGCCAACGATACAGCAACGGGTGACATAAGGCGTGATCAGGGACTGTGGCATAGCGGTGACCTCAACGAGTCGCATCCTGCAAATCGTTATTGAAAACTTTATTGTGATAATGATTATCAATATCAAATAAGGCTGTCAACCCGTGGCACTGTGTGGTCAAAGAGTGAAAACCGATTTTTACCCGTGCTCGCCTGGCGTCAGGCTTTACCTCATGCTGAATGGCAGCCCCGTCGTCACCGGCGGGCAGGGGGAAGAGTATTCCCGAACGCCTTGCTGAAAGCGGTTGACCCGCGATGCCTGACGCGCCATCTTTATCCATAAATCGGTATTATTTTGATTAATGGTTCTTAAAAACGGGACGGTCAGTATGGGGCGTGTCACCTTTGATCTCGAAGATCTGCGCAGTTACGTTACCGGTATTGAGTTGGGCAGTTTCGCCAAAGCGGCGGAGCGGCTGGGGCGCTCAACCTCGGCGGTCAGCGCACACCTGAAAAAGCTGGAGCAACAGGTTGGCACCCCGATTCTGCGCAAGGCCGGGCGCAATATGGTGATGACCGAGGCCGGCGAGACATTGCTGGGCTACGCCCGCCGGCTGCTGGAGCTGAACGATGAGGCCGCCGCGGCGGTGCGCGGGCTGGATTTGCATGGCCGGGTACGCTTGGGGTTACAGGAGGACTTCGGGGAAACCTTTTTGCCGCAGGTGTTGGGCAGTTTCACTCGCGCGCATCCGCGTGTGCGCATCGAAGCGCGGATCGCCCGCAATGCCGAGCTGATCGACTGGGTATTGAAAGGGGAGCTGGATTTGTCGCTGGCGTGGGACGGGGGCATCAGCACGCCATTTCACCAGGCGCTGGGGCAAAGGCAAATGCACTGGATCGCCTCGCCTGATTTTGATCTGTCGCTCTGGCGCAGTGGGCATGAACCGCTGCCGCTGGTGATGTTCGACGCCCCTTGCCTGATGCGCAGTGCGGCGACGCAGGCATTGGATCGCGCCGGGATTGCGTGGCGTGTCGCCTTTACCAGCCGTAGCCTGAATGGCGTATGGGCCGCCGTCAGCGCCGGGCTGGGAGTGACGGTACGCACCGACGCCGGGCTGCCGTTGGGATTATCCCTTCTGCCGCCCGGCATGTTACCGGCGTTAAGCCCGCTTGGCGTGGTGTTGCATCGCGCACAAGAAACTCCAACGCCAGCCATTCAACGGTTGGCGCAAATCGTGGCCGACAGAATCAAAAACTAGTCCTGCTCGATCGGCTGATTGCCGCTCAGCGCACCCCATTCGGTCCAGGCGCCGTCATACAGTTTCACCTGTTTTACATCGAGGGAAAGCAGGCCAAAAGCCAGCACTGCCGCAGTTACCCCGGAGCCACAGCTGGTGATGATTGGCCCGTTGAGATCGACGCCCTTGTCGCTGAAGGTTTTCTTGAGGGCTTCCAGCGATTTGAAGCGGCCGTTTTCCAGCAGTTCGCCGTAAGGAATATTGATGCTGCCGGGAATATGGCCACGGTGCAGGCCAGGGCGCGGCTCTGGGGCTTCAGCGTAAAAACGCGGCGCGGCGCGTGCGTCGAGGATCTGCACCTGCGTGTTCAGCGCCTGTTCCACCTGCTGCATAGTGACTACCGCGTCTGCATTGAAGCGGGCGTTGAAGGTTTGCTGCGTGCGTTGCGTTGCGCCGGTTTCCAGCGGTTGGCCCAGCGCAGTCCAGCCGTTGAGGCCTTCGTCCAGCACATAAACCTGCTGCGCGCCAAAGTTACGGAAGGTCCACCAGCCGCGTGGGGCAGAGAACTGATTGCCCTCGTCATAGAACACAATGGTGTGTTGATCGCTAATGCCCAACTTGCCTGCCGCCGCGCTGAAGGCTTCCGCCGTGGGCAGCATATGTGGCAGATCGGTATTTTTATCCGCGACGTCATCGATATCGAAGTACACCGCGCCCGGGATATGACCGCGTTCAAATTCGGCAAGCATATCTTTTTTCGGTACCAGGCCGACCGGAGACATTCTGACATCGACCACGACCAGATTTTCATCGTTGATATGTTGTGCAAGCCATTGGGGAGTAACCAGAAACGGAGAGTTCATCGTCATTGTTCGCCTGTGGTGAAAACGGTTTTTCACTATACACCAGCGCGCACTCCGATGAGGTAAGATGTTAGCTCAATGGCGAAAACGGGAGCCAGGCGGGATGACGGATAAGCATTTTGGCGGCGCGAAAATCGCGCTGTTGTGCGGCAACAGCGTGCTGACCTATCAGCGAGACGACAAGCCCGACATTCCCTGGCCTGGCTGCTGGGATCTGCCCGGTGACGGGCGCGAAAACGACGAAACGCCGCTGCAATGCGTGCAGCGGGAAACCCTGGAAGAGTTCGGCCTGCGGATTGCCGCGGGGCAGGTTCGTCACCAGCAGCGCTACGAGGGGATTTTCGCCGGCTATCCACCGACCTGGTTTATGCTGGGCGAAATCACCCCGCAGCAGATTGCCGCCATCCGCTTTGGCGATGAAGGGCAGCGTTGGCAGATGATGACACTCGACCGCTTTATCCATCACCCGCAGGGGATCTCCCATCTTCAACAGCGGCTGGCGGAGCACCTGCAGCGTTAGGGTAGCTCCTCGGCCTCCACCCGGGCGATCAGCGCCTCCAACTGACGGTCGGAAAAGACCTCAATGCCATTCTGACGCAGCAGTTCGGCGGTGACGCCGCTGCCGGGTTTGGTCTGGCCGCTGAAAGAACCGTCGTAGATAAATTGGCTGCCGCAGGACGGGCTGCCGTCGGTGAGCAGGGCAAAGCGGCACCCGTGGCGCCGCGCGGTTTCCAGCGCCAGATGGGCGCCAAGCAGGTAACTGTCGGTGACGTCACCGCCGCTGATCTCCATAACCCGAGCCCGTTGCGCGAGCACCGTGGCCCCTTCGGCGGCCGGAGTGATTTCTGCTGAGGGACGTGGCGTGGAGAAGCCGGCGGCCAGTTCCGGGCAGCAAACCACCAAACGGCCTTCGCGCTGCCAGCGCAGCAGGGTGAGATGGGGCAACGGTTTATCGGAACCGTTATAGCGAACTTTAAAACCGGCCAGGCAGGCGCTGAATAAAATTTTTGACGGCATGGGTCTGTCTCTGTCGCAGTGGCGAAAGCGTGGCACAGGTGGCCCACGCGCGCGGCTTTAACATAGCAGAATCAACCCGCCGAGGGCAGGGCCAAACGGTTAATCTCCACCGGTTCAAGGATGCGCAAGTCGGTCTCGCGCCGTGCCACGGCCAACATTGCCAGTCCGATACGTTCGGTGGTGGTGACCTGATTGGGAAACAGCCGTTGGGCGCCAAACCACAGCGGTTTAAAAAGCCGGTACAGCAGATCATAAAGCCGGGTTCGGGACCGGATGCCGTGCAGCGGCACGATAACGCCCGGGCGGAGCATCACCGCATGGAACGGCAGCGCCAACAAGGCATTTTCGGTTGCGCCCTTGACCCGCGCCCACATGCTGCGGCCTTGTTCGCTGCTGTCGGTGCCGACGCCGGAGACATAAATAAAGACCATGTTCGGGTTTAACCGCGCCAGCGGGCGGCCCGCAGCCAGCGTCAGATCGTAGGTCAGGGCACGGTAGCGTGCTTCGCTCATGCCGGCGGAAGATACGCCAAGGCAGAAGAAGCAGGCGTCGTAGCCGCTGAGCTGAGTCTCCAGGGCGGACAAATCACTCAGATCGGGCAACGTCAGTTGGCGGAGCTTGGCATCGCTTTGCGCCAGTTCACTGCGGCCGATGCTCAGCACTTCCGTCACCTGCGGATCGAGCAGACATTCGCGCAGTGCGCCTTGCCCAACCATGCCGCTGGCACCGAATATTATCACTTTCATAACCTGTTCTCCTGACGCCCGGCGATGCGTTGATGACGCCAACGGTTCGGCGTTTGTGATTCCCATTGCATAAAGGCGCGGCTAAATGAATTCAGTTCTTCGAACCCGAGCACGAAGGCAATTTCACCGGGCTCCAGATCGGTATCCGACAGCAGATGACAGGCCGTACGGTGGCGGGTTTTATCCAACAGTTGCTGATAGCTGTAGCCGTGCTGTTGCAGACGACGCTGCAGGGTGCGTGGGCTGAGGTACAGCTCGGCAGCCACGCTGTTCACGCTGGGTCGTTGTCCGCGCATGCTACGGGTGAGGATCGCCATCACCCGTGCGGGCAAACTGTCGTCCTGCTCGACCTTGGCCAACTCGGCTTCCAGCCCAGGCAGCAGCACGGCCAGCATGTCCTGGTTATAGGTGATAAAGGGCTGCTGCATCAGCGCACGATCAAACACCAGCACGTCCAACGGGGCGTCGAAGCGGATCGGACAGCTAAAATGGCGCAGCAACGGCGAAGCGGGATCGTGGTGCCGCGTCAGTTCAATCGCCCTCGGTTGAATAGCCAGGCCGGTGCCACGACGGCACAGAGTGGTGATGGACGCAAACATGGCGTCCACCAACAGCTCAGGGGCATGACCTTCGGCCATGGTCCAACGGGTGTGCAACCGCACGGCCTCGCCGTCTTCCGTCAGCGTCAGTTCTTCGGGACACACCAACCGCTTGTAGCGGGCGACTTTTTGCAAGGCCTCCCCCAGCGTCGCCGAATGCAGCGCCGCGACCGAAGCGATATCGTAATGCTCCGGTGCGACGTCACTGCCGAGGCGAAGACCAAAGGCCGCATCATCGGTCAGGCGCGGGAGCGCCTGCCAAATATCAAAGAACTGCCTGGTGGAAAGCTTGACCTTTTCGCGCCCGTGGCTGAGCAGCCCGCTGGGGAGGCCGGCCAGTTGACCAAGCTTTTCAATATCCACCCCCAGCGCTTTGAGACGAATGGCTAAGGCGCTGGAGACCGGGATTTGATCGCTGCTCATGGTGTTCCTTATGATTTGCCGGCCACCAACGCCGCCATGGTTTCGTGATCCGGTTGGCTATCGTCCCGGTCGGTGCTCAGGCTGAGGTAACGGAATTTGGCATCCGCCGCTTCCCGTTCGGCCTGCACCTGTCCGGCGATAAATACCGCATCGCTGCCGAGTAACAGGCGCAGCGGGGGTTCATCCATCTCGGCGATCTGCAAGATAACCTGCGCGGCCTTGGCCGGGTCGCCGGGTTGATGGCCGTTATGCTGTTGCAAGTAGTCTAGCATGGGCCCAAGCGTTGCCTGGTAAGCGGCGCTGACAGGGGCGATGGTCATTGATGAGCCGGCCCAGTCGGTGCGGAAACCGCCGGGTTCAACCAGGGTCACCTTCACGCCGAAGGGCGCAATTTCTTTTGCCAGCGATTCGGAGAAGCCTTCGACCGCCCACTTGGCGGTGTGGTAAGCGCTCAGACCCGGTACGCCAAGGCGTGCGCCTATGGTGGAGATCTGAATGATATGGCCGCTGCCTTGTTGACGCAGCACCGGTAGCGCCGCGCGGGTGACGTTAAAAACGCCATAGAAATTGGTATCGACCTGGGCGCGGAAATCGGCTTCATCGGCATCTTCCACCGGCGCGATGTTGCCATAGCCGGCATTGTTGACCACCACATCCAGTCGGCCGAAGCTGTCTATTGCTGTCTGTACCGCACGTTTGGCGGCCACGGCGTCAGTAACGTCCAGCGCCACGGTGACCACTTGCTCACCGTACTGTTCCACCAGCGGCTGTAACTGCTGTGGCTGGCGTGCGGTCGCGACCAGACGGTGGCCGGCGGCCAAAACAGCCTGCGCCAGCTGCTGGCCCAAACCGCGTGAACTGCCGGTAATTAACCATACCTGAGACTGAGACATAACCACCTTCCTGTACCTGCTTGTTGAAGAGGTTCTACTCTAGAAGGTTCGTCCACATGCGGATAATCCGATTGCGCCAGAGTTTAATCCGATCGCGCCAATGTGATGTCGCGCTCTGGGGTGTGCGCCAGCATCAGCATTTGAATGGTCTCGCCAACCCGTTGCACCGCTTGTTCAATCTCTGGCGTCAGCTTGGGCGCATAGTTGATACGCAGGCAGTTACGGTATTTACCGGAGGCGGAAAAAATGCTGCCGACGGCGATCTGCACACCCTGTTGTTCCAAATGGCGATTTAGCCGCAGGGTATCAAACGCTTCATCCAGCTCAATCCACAGCATAAAGCCGCCGCGCGGTTGGCTAACACGGGTACCGGGCGGGAAGTACTTCATAATCCATCCGGTCATCACGTCCCGGTTCTGCTGGTAGCGGGTACGCATGCGCCGCAGATGTTGCAGATAGTGGCCGTGACGGATGAATTCGGCAATCGCCAGTTGTGGCTGGGTCGCGGTAGAGCCGGTGCCGATATATTTCATGTGCAACACGCGCTCCAGATAACGACCTGGGGCAATCCAACCGATGCGCAGGCCGGGGGCCAGCGTTTTGGAGAACGAGCTGCACAGCAATACCCGGCCGTCTTCATCGAAGGATTTGATGGTGCGAGGCCTTGGGTATTGGTAGGCGATATCACCGTATACGTCGTCTTCGATGATCGTCACATCGTAGCGCTGCGCCAGCGTCAGCAAACGCTGTTTACGCTCCTCCGGCATAATGTAACCCAAGGGGTTATTGCAGTTGGGCGTCAACAGAATGGTTTTCACCGGCCACTGCTCCAGCGCCAGTTCCAGCGCCTCCAGGCTGATCCCGGTCAGCGGATCGGTAGGGATTTCCAACGCCTTCATGCCCAACCCTTTCAGCGTTTGCATGGTGCCGTGAAAGCAGGGGGAGTCTACCGCCACGATATCCCCCGGCTGGCAGACGGCGCGCAGGCCGGTGAACAACGCCTCGTGGCAGCCGGTGGTGATCACCAACTGGTCGGCACTAATCTGGCAACCGGAGTCCAGCAGCAGCCGGGCGATTTGTTCACGCAAGCCGATAACGCCTTGAATGCTGTCGTAGAGCAGGCTGCGCAGATCGCCGTGACGGCCCAGGGTGCCCAGCGCTTTGGTCAACGGTTTCAGCGTAGGTTCGCTGATATCCGGCATGCCACGGCCGAGCTGGATCACATCTTCGCGTGGTTTATTTCGGATCAGTTCCAGTACCTGCTCCCACTGCGAAATATCCACCGGTCGCTGCACCGGACGGGTGACGGCGGGAAGCTCGGCCAGAGTGCGGCGCCTTTGTACGAAATAGCCGGATTTGGGGCGCGCTTCCACCAGTTGGCTCTCTTCCAGCAGGCGATAGGCCTGTTGCACCGTGCTGATGCTGACGCCGTGTTCCAGGCTTAGTGCGCGCACCGACGGCAGACGATCGCCGGCCGGATAGAGCCCCTGTTCGATGCGTTGACTAAGGAGCGCGGCCAGGGTGGCGTAGCGTGTCATACAGATACCCAAAGTGAGAGTGGTTGAGGAAAAAACCGGTACAGATGAGATTAAATTAGACCATTCAGATAGGCAGAGACAGCTTTTGTATGGAAAAAATATCAACGCCCTGAATCTGTATTGTTTTTCGCGCGATCAGCATCATAGGTTTCGTGATCAAACCGAAAGAGGATCTGTGATGAGCATTTCTGTTGAGGGCGAACCGGTACAGCACCGGGCGAGATTTCCACTTTGGCAGTTGTACCTGCAGCGTTATCGCACCCGTAGATCTTTGTTGCAGTTGGACGATGCCCAACTGGCGGACATTGGTCTGTCGCGCGCGCAGGCAATGCAAGAAGGGCGCAAGCCTTTTTGGAGAACATAAATGTTGAAATTGTTGGGTAAGGCCTCGTCGATCAATGTGCGCAAAGTATTGTGGACCAGCCATGAACTGGCGTTGCCGCTGACCAGAGAAGACTGGGGCAGTGGTTTTCGCTCTACGCAAACACCGGAGTTTTTGGCCCTCAACCCCAATGGCCTGGTGCCGGTATTGATTGACGGCGATCGGGTGCTGTGGGAATCCAACACGATTTGTCGTTACCTGGCGGGCCGGGAAGGGCGTCAGGATCTGTTGCCGACAGAACCGGGCGCACGGGCAGCGGTAGAAATGTGGATGGACTGGCAGGCCACCGATCTCAACAACGCCTGGCGCTATGTTTTCATGTCGCGAGTTCGCCAGGATGCCGCCTACCAGGATCCGGAGCGACTGGCAGCGGCGGAGCGGGAGTGGAACAGGTTAATGGGCATGCTCGAACAGCATTTGGCGCAGGGGAATGCTTATATTGCTGGCACGACCTTTAGCCTGGCGGATGTGGTCATTGGGCTGTCGCTCAATCGTTGGCTGATGACGCCTTTCTCGCGCCCGGATTACCCAGGGTTACAAGGGTATTTGCAACGGCTGCAACAGCGGCCGGGTTTCTTGCTGTATGGTGCCAACGGGTTGCCGTGATATGAAATAAAATATTCATTTTGGCCTGACATCTTTGGCCAGAAGACGCAGCGTACCCTCGAGGCTGCCTCGTTACATTCCCGTCTGCAAGGTTTCATGAACGGCATCACGGATATGAGTTTTATTTTTCTCTTTGCTTGTTATTGAAATTTATATTTCATATAACCGTATCACAGACGGCGCGTTTCATTGGGTGGCGCGCTGACCAGATTACGGATACAGGCAACGGGAGAGGGTGATGAAACAGGTACGCGTTGGTTTAATTGGCACCGGCTACATTGGGCGCTGCCACGCTATTGCTTATGCGCAGGCTGCCACGGTATTTCCACTGAAGGGGGAACTGGTGTTGGAAATGCTGGCGGAAGTGACGCCGGAGCTGGCGCAGCAGCGCGCTGCGGAATTTGGTTTCTCTCGTTCGACCGCCGACTGGCGCCAGCTGGTGGCCGATCCGGCTATTGATGTGGTGGATATCTGCGCGCCGAATTTCCTGCATAAGGAGATGGCGCTGGAAGCGATTCGTCACGGCAAACACGTTTATTCTGAAAAACCGCTGGCGTTGGACGCCAAAGACGCCGCTGAAATGGTGCAGGCCGCTCGCGCCAAGGGGGTTAAAACGCTGGTGGGTTTCAACTATATGAAGAACCCGACCAGCCAGCTGGCGCGCGAAATTATCGCCAATGGCGAGATTGGCGAAGTGGTGCATTTTTACGGCACCCACAATGAAGATTATCTTGCCGATCCGCGTACGCCTATCGATTGGCACTGCCGCAAGGCCACGGCCGGGTTAGGCGCGCTGGGCGATTTGGCGGCGCATATTGTCAACATGGCGCATTACCTGGTGGGTGACATTGTGGCGGTCTCCGGCGATATGCAGACCATCATCAAACAGCGCCCGGATGCGAAAGACCCTACGCTGATGCATCAGGTTGAAAATGAGGATCAGGCCAGCGCGCTGGTGCGTTTTGCCGGTGGCGCCATGGGTACCATCGAGACTTCACGCATTGCCTGCGGGCGCAAGATGGGGCTGACCTACGTGGTCACCGGAACCAAGGGCACGTTAAGTTACACCCAGGAGCGAATGGCGGAGCTGAAGCTGTATCGTCACGATGAGCCGGCGGAGCGCCAAGGGTTTAAAACGCTGCTGGTAGGCCCTAAGCATCCGGATTACGCCGCCTTCTGTATTAGCGCAGGGCACGGCATTGGTTTTAACGATCAGAAAACGGTGGAGATCCGCGACCTGGTTAACGGCATTGCCGCCGGTGATCGCATGTGGCCTGACTTTGAAGAGGGCTGGAAAGTATCTTGCGTGCTGGATGCGATAGCCGCCTCCGCCGAACAACGGCGCTGGCTGGAAATTAATCGCGATTAACCAAGGGCTATGACGCTCACAACTTGAGAGTGTCATAGCTTAACTGGCTAATAAGTTAATAAGCTATTAGCTTGATAACTTGCTGCGGTGATAGCCTGCCAATCAAAAAGCGAAGCAGGAACAACCGAATGCGCCCCAAAAGGCATTGTCGTCTGAAACAGGAATGCTGGAACGGCGGGCGACGTCATGCTGATGCGCGTGCACGCCGCAAGGGCCGCAACACTGGTGCGCCTGGCTCAGCACCCCGACGCGGGCCGCGGCTGAAGGAGGGGCAGAGCGATAATGCCCCGGCACCTGGGTCACCGGCGACCAGTCAGGCAGTACCGGAATTGCCGGCGGCGCCAGCGGTGAAAAACTGCCGGCGGCGTACACCACCTTGCCGTCCACCACCGTCATCACCGATTCAATCCCCTTGATCTGCTCCTCGGGTATGCTGAAATAATCCTGCGACAGCACGGCCAGATCGGCTAACTGTCCGACCTTAATCTGTCCTTTTTTACCCTGTTCGGTTGAGAACCAGGCGCTGCCCTGGGTCCACAACATCAGGGCCGTTTCGCGATCCAATCGCGCACTGTCGTCGTACATCGCCATACCGCCAACGGTACGGCCGGACACCAGCCAATACAGCGCCGTCCACGGGTTATAACTGGCCACGCGGGTGGCGTCGGTGCCTAACCCTACCGGCAACTCGGCCGCCAGCATTTTTGCGACCGGCGGCTTCTTTGCCGTAGCGTTCGGCAAAGTATTCCCCCTGAAATGCCATGCGATGCTGTACGGCAATGCCGCCGCCCAGCGCTTTCACCCGCTCGATGTTACGTTCGGAGATGGTTTCCGCGTGGTCGAAGATCCAGTGCAGGCCGTTGAACGGAATATCGCGGTTCACCTTTTCGAACACGTTCAGCATGCGGCTGATGGATTCGTCATAGGTGGCATGCAGGCGGAACGGCCAGCGGTGCTCGACCAGATGGCGCACTACGCGCTCGAGCTCATCTTCCGTACCTTCCGGCAGATCCGGACGCGGCTGGAGGAAATCCTCGAAGTCGGCGGCGGAGAACACCAACATTTCACCGGCACCGTTATGACGGTAAAAATCGGTGCCCTGACCGGGTTTCAGCATGTCGGTCCACAGCTGGAAATCTTCCAGCTCCTGCTTCGGTCGCTGAGTGAACAGGTTATAGGCGATACGCAGAGTGAGTTGCTGCTTATCGTGCAGTTCGGAAATCACCTGATAGTCATCGGGGTAGTTCTGGAAGCCGCCGCCGGCGTCGATGGCGCTGGTCAGGCCCAGGCGATTGAGCTCGCGCATAAACTGACGGGTGGAATTGACCTGTTGTTCAAGCGGCAGCTTGGGCCCTTTGGCCAGCGTGGCATACAGGATCATGGCATTAGGCTTGGCAATCAGCATGCCGGTTGGGTTGCCGTTGCCATCGCGCTGGATCTCGCCCCCCGGCGGATTTGGCGTGTCTTTGGTGTAGCCCACCACTTTCAGCGCGGCTCGGTTGAGTAAAGCGCGATCGTACAGGTGCAGAATAAACACCGGGGTGTCCGGCGCCGCCTGATTGATTTCGTCCAGCGTTGGCATGCGGCGTTCCGCGAACTGGAATTCGGTCCAGCCGCCGACCACCCGTACCCATTGTGGGCTGGGGGTACGCAGTGCCTGCTCTTTCAGCATGCGCAGCGCATCGGCCAACGACGGCACGCCTTCCCAACGCAGCTCAAGATTGTAGTTCAGACCGCCGCGGATCAGGTGCAGGTGCGAGTCATTGAGGCCGGGGACGGCGGTGTGGCCGTGCAGGTCAATCACCTGAGTTTCAGGTCCTGCATGCTGCATAACGTCGTTTTCACTGCCGACGGCGAGGAATTTGCCGTCGCGGATAGCAACCGCCTGGGCGGTAGGCGCCTCGCGATCGACGGTGTGAAATTTACCGTTGGTGATAATCAGGGAAGCAGAGTTACTCATAATGTTCTCCCGGCAGGCCGCCTAACGGCGGGTGAGCCATTGATGAAATATGCGTGTGACTATCGGCATCCAGAGGAAGACCACCAGGGCAACTACGGTGGCGTCATTAAGCAGGTGGCCGACCAGCGTGCCGTTCAACTGCGGCAACAGGTTTCCCCAAAACCAGGGCACCAGATTGGTGGACGGAAAAATCACCAGCAGGGTGATCAAAAATTGTTTCCACTTGGCGGGCTGGCGGGTATTGGCGCTCGGCGGCGTGAACCAGAATTCTGCGCCGGGCCGAATTTCAATGCTGTCGCTCTCCAGCAGCAGCGGCGAAACTTCCTCGATGTAGCGTTTGCGCAGCGGTGAATTCACCCACTGGGACAGGTTGTCGAGGTTGTCAAAACGGACCAGTACGGTGTAGGCCTGCTCATGACCGGTGGGGCGGATCACGTTAACGCCCAGATGTCCGGCAAAGTTGGCGGCTTCGGGCATAATGCGCTTCAGCCAGGCCTCGTAGGCCGGTTCCTGCCCCGGCGCCAAACGGTGAGTGATAACTAGCGTGACATGCTGCGGGTGGGCCATAGCACCGACTCCAGAAAAAACCCGGCGACGCGGCCGGGGTTAAGGTTTATTTTGCCACCCGCGCCGGGGCGTGATGCACCATGGTGTAAGCGTAGTCAACGCCCATGCCGTAAGCACCGCTGTGTTCGCGCACCAGTTCCATAACCGCGTCGTAAGTCTCTTTGCGCGCCCAGTCGCGTTGATACTCCAATAGCACCTGCTGCCAGGTTACCGGGATGGCACCGGCCTGCACCATACGGTCGATGGAACGCTCATGCGCATCCACTGAGGTACCGCCGGAAGTGTCGGTGACCACGTAAACTTCATAGCCTGCCTCGAGCGCCATCAGCGCCGGGAAAGTCAGACAGACTTCGGTCCACAGCGCGGAAATCACCAGCTTTTTGCGACCGGTGGCTTCAACGGCCTTTACGAAGGCTGCGTCTTCCCAGGAGTTCATCGAAGTGCGTTCAATCGGGGTGATTTCTGGGTGAACCGCCAACAGTTCTGGCCAGATATAGCCGCTGAAACTTTCGGTTTCAACCGAGGTGAAAAGGGTGGGAACATTAAAAATCTTGCCGGCTTTCGCCAGACCGACCACGTTGTTTTTCAGCTGCTGGCGATCAATATTGGCCACGCCAAAAGACATTTGCGGCTGGTGGTCAATGAAAATCAGTGCAGAATTATCTTTATCAAGCAATTGAAACTTAGACATTATTTACCTTCCCAGAAAGACTTATGTTTAACAACGGGTGAATGTAACGTCGATAAACCGCATGGTAGGCAGGGGCTGATTTCAAAGATAGTGCAGAATTTTTGCCGTCTTGTTGAGTTTTTTTATACACGGAGAGGGAGCGATGAGGTTAAACCTGGAAGCGTTATTGATTTTGGATGCGCTCGATCGGCATGGGTCATTTGCGGCGGCGGCCGCCGTGCTGTTTAAAACACCTTCGGCGTTGAGCTATATGGTGCAAAAACTGGAGAGCGATCTCGACATCACCTTGCTCGATCGCTCAGGCCACCGCGCCAAATTCACCGATACCGGCAAGTTGATGTTGGAAAAGGGCCGGGTGCTGTTGCGCGCCGCACAGGATTTGGAGCAACAGGCTCGCTATGTGGAAAACGGCTGGGAAAGCGAAATTACGCTTGGCATTGATGCCTCGTTTCCTTTTGAGCGCCTGTTGCCGCTGATGGAAGAGTTTTATCAGCAGAATCACCATACCCGGCTGCGCGTTAGTCACGAGGTGTTGGCGGGATCCTGGGAGTCGCTGGTTTATGGTTGTGCGGATATTATTATTGGCGCGATTTGTGAACCCCCGTCGCGGGTAGGCTATGCTTTTAGTCAGTTGGGTCGGTTGGACTACGTATTTGCCGTCGCACCGCAACACCCGCTGGCGACAATGGCGGAGCCTTTGCCGAAGGCAGAGATCCGTCAGCACCGTGCCGTGGTGGTGCGTGATACCTCAAGGGTGAACGCACCGCAGAACCTGAATATTCTCGAGGAGCAGGACACCTTGACGGTGTTCGGTTTCGACGCCAAGTTGCGGGTGCAGCTCAGCGGTCTCGGCTGTGGTTATTTGCCGCGTTATTTGGCTGAACCTTACCTGAAAAGTGGCGAGTTGGTCGCGAAAAACGTCGAATCTGAGCGCTGCAGCGACGTCGCTTATTTTGGCTGGCGTGAGAATAACGCCGGTTTGGCGTCCAAGTGGTGGCGTGAACGCTTGCAGCAGTGTGCCGATGCCGGGAGCCTGTACCCGGCATCTTGATGCCCCGCCATTGTGCGGAACGACAAGGATGCAGAATGATGAGAACAGGGATGTGGCTTTTGGTAGCGTTGTTACCGTTGCTGGCCGGTTGTAATACGGACCACCGTTCCGAGGCTGCAGGGCTGGAAAAACCGATGGCTGTCGCGGCATCGGTGCAGCCGCCGTCGGGCAACTACCCGGAAAGAATGCGGCGTGCCATTACGCAAGAAATGCCGACGCTCGGCAAATACAAATCCCAAACCTGTTCGATCAGCATTCATCTGTTACCGGACGGCTCCCTGAAGGACTTCAAGGTACTGGCAGGCGATGCTGAGTTTTGCGCTGTAGCAAGTCAGGCAGTACAGCGCGCCAAACTGCCCAAAATGACCAGTCAGACCGAATACGCCTTTTTCAACAGCTCGGTGCTGGATTTCGTTCCCTGATGCCGATGGCTTACCGCATCGGGTGCCGGGATGCGGTGAGCAAAATACCTGTTACAACATGCCCTTCTGCGCAAAGGTGATGCGGGTGGCCTCATTGAGGTCAAGTTCACCTAACTTGTCAGGCCTCACCCAGGCCACTTCCTGAAACTCTTCATTGACGGTGATCTGACGATTGGCGCTGACACAATCGAAGATCAGATACAGCATATAGATAGGCTCTTGTGTCCCGTCAGGATATGTCTTGGTGCGGACATCATCTCTGAAAGTCCAGGGTGTCATCTGTGTGATCTGCAGGGCTTCGCCTAATTCTTCTCTGATCTCACGACGGAGCGCTTGCTCAATTGTCTCTCCCGGTTCCATGCCACCGCCGGACAATGCCCACTGGCCGGGAAAAACACCGCGGTCATCAGCCATTTTACAGAGTAAATACTCGCCATTATTCTCAATGATTGGGCAGACAATGATCCGTTGACGCATGCAACCTCCTGATGTGACGAATTTTTATTGCTAACGTGGGCAAAGGCTTTTCGACTCGGATCTTACCAGCAATCGCTGCTGGCGGACGGCGTTGAATTCAATGAACGCGCGATAATGGGAGCGCCATCAATAAAAGCGGCATAAATAGCTGATTTTTAACTTTGCTTTACCGCTTTCGTTATTTTGAGCGCCTGCGCTGCTCGCAGATACTGAGGAAAATGACCCACAGCGAGCCGCCGCATGTCCTCAGCCAAAAGCCACAGCCACTATTTGCATTCTGCACAACGCCTTTGGATCCAACAGCTTAACCAGCGCTGGTATTGGCGATGCGAGTTGCCGACCTGGGGCATCATGGCGGCGGTGTACGGCGGCTGGTTTGGCGTGGTGCACTACTGGCAGTCGCTGGGACCCTGGCTTGGCACGCCGTTGCTGATTTTGTTGGCCACCTGGTATATGTCGTTGCAGCATGAGCTGATCCACGGCCATCCGACGCGGTGGCCCCGCATCAATCAACTCTTTGGCCTGTTGCCGCTGGCGGTGTGGTATCCCTATGGGCTGTATCGCGATTCGCATATTCAGCATCACCGCAATGAACATCTGACCGACCCGCATGAAGATCCCGAAAGTTATTATTTCAGTCAGACACAGTGGCGGCGTTATCCCAGATTGTTTCCGCTGTTGGCCAAGGTGCGCAATACGCTTAGCGGGCGGATTATGTTCGGTCCGGCGCTGGATATCGTCGCGACGGGGGTTAATGCGCTGAAAGCGATTGCCGCCGGTGAACTGCGCACGTTGGTGATGTGGTTGGTGCATCTGCTGCTGCTGGCGGCAGTGCTGGTTTGGCTGAAGCAACATGGCATTGGCACGGTGTTTTACCTGTTGGCGATCGGCTATCCAGCGCTGGCGCTGACCAAGATAAGATCGTTTTTTGAGCACCGCGCCGTTGAAGCTCCGCAGGCACGTTCTATTATTAATGAGGCGGCTTGGCCGTGGCGGCTGCTGTTTCTCAATCTGAACTATCATTTAGTTCACCATGATCTCCCCGGCTTGCCGTGGTACGGTTTAAGGCAGGTCTATCTGGCGGAGCGCGGTGCTTACCAGCAGCGCAGCCAGGGATTTGTGGTGCGGGGCTATGGCCAATGGGTCAGCGAATACGCTTTTACCCCGGTCGCCGTTGAGGTTCATCCGTTTAACGCCGGCGAGCCGCTAAAGGAAGTTCAGGGCGAAACCGAAGCCTGGCCGGCGGAGACTTTTATCGTGCGATGGAAACGCGCGTCTCAGGATTTTCCAATCGATCTGGCCAAATAGCCGGAAAATACACAACAAGAGGAAAAAGTATGGCAATCACCCCATTACGTGGTCGCGTTTTCGCTTTGGCACTGGGTTTACTTGCCGCGAGTATCGGCGTGGCTCAGGCGGCCGACACGGTGCGCGTGGGCTCAAAAATCGATACCGAAGGCTCGCTGCTGGGTAACATCATCGTGCAGGTGCTGGAGTCCAACGGCATCAAAACCACCAACAAATTACAGCTCGGTACCACCAAGGTGCTGCGCGGGGCGATCACCTCCGGCGAGATTGACATCTACCCGGAATACACCGGCAACGGCGCATTTTTCTTCTCCGATGAAAAAGATCCGGCGTGGAAGAACGCCCAGGCCGGTTTTGAGAAGGTCAAAAAACTCGATTACGACAAGAACAAAATTGTCTGGCTGGATGCTTCGCCGGCCAACAATACCTGGACTATTGCCATCCGTCAGGACGTGGCGGACGCCAACCACCTGAAGACGCTGGCCGATCTGGGCAAATGGATCAACGGCGGCGGCAAGTTCAAACTGGCGGCCTCGGCGGAATTTATCGAACGTCCGGACGCACTGCCGGCATTCCAGAATGCCTATGGCTTTAAGCTGAATCAGGATCAGCTGCTGTCGCTGGCTGGAGGGGACACGGCGGTGACCATTAAAGCGGCGGCGGAGCAAACCTCCGGCGTGAACGCGGCCATGGCTTACGGCACCGATGGCCCGGTGGCGGCTCTGGGTCTGCAAACGCTGGAAGACCCAAAAGGGGTGCAGCCGATTTACGCACCGGCACCGATCATTCGTGAAGCCGCGCTGAAACAGCACGCCAATATCGCCGAATTGCTGAAGCCGGTCTTTGCAACGCTGGACGGCCCGACGCTGCAAAAACTCAATGCGCAGATCGCGGTGGAAGGTCAGGATGCCAAACAGGTTGCGGCCGCTTATCTGAAAGAAAAAGGATTGGTTAAGGGATAGCGCTGATATTCCCTCTCTCTCAATGGGAGAGAGGGAGAGCAGGGCCCATTGACTATGGAGCCGGAGAGTTTCTTTGATTATTGCCGTAAAAAACCGCGTATTACTGACGCTGCTTGTTCTGTTGCTGCTGGCCGCATTTGGCCTGCCGTTCCTCAGCTATGCCCCCAATCGCCTGCTGTCGGGCAAGAGCATTTCCCTGATTTCCCTGCTGCACGGCCCGGCGCTGTGGCTATTGGCCCCGCTGTTGGTGCTGGCAGTGCTCAGCCTGTTGGCACCGCTCAGGCGCAATGCATTGTTGACTGCGCTGGCGGCTGCAGCGCTGCTGGCGCTCACCTTCTGGCTGAGCGGGCATGCCGCGCAGCAGTTGGCGCAGGAAGGTTCCAAACTGGCGCGTACCTCCTGGGGCAGCGGCTGCTGGCTGATGCTGGCGCTGAGCCTGCTGATGGCTGCCGATGCCATCACCCGCATCACGTCTTCGCATTTGTGGCGCATGCTCGGCAACCTGCTGGTGATATTGCCTGCGCTGGCGCTGCTGTTCGGCCATCAGTTGGATCAGCTTTCGCTGCTGAAAGAGTATTACAACCGGCAAGATGTGTTTGATGCCGCGCTGTTGCAGCACCTGAGTATTCTGCTGGCGACGATGGTCCCGGCGCTGCTGATCGGCGTGCCGCTCGGGGTGTTGTGTTTTCGTTCATCCCGTTTGCAAACCCCGATCTTCTCCACGCTGAACATTATCCAGACCGTGCCGTCGATTGCCCTGTTCGGCCTGCTGATCGCACCGTTGGCCGGGTTGGCGAAGGCGGTGCCCTGGCTGGCGGAACACGGCGTCAGCGGCATTGGCATGGCGCCGGCGATAGTCGCCCTGGTGTTGTACGCCCTGTTGCCGCTGGTGCGCAGCGTGGTGGCCGGGTTACAGAGCGTGCCCGCCAGCGTGATCGAATCTGCCAGCGGTATGGGACTGACGCGCGGCCAGATTTTCTTTCGCGTACAGCTGCCGTTGGCTTTGCCGCTGTTTCTGACCGGCGTGCGCATTCTGGCGGTGCAGACCGTCGGCATGGCGGTGGTGGCCGCGTTGATCGGTGCCGGAGGTTTCGGCGCCATCGTTTTCCAGGGTTTGCTGAGCAGCGCGCTGGATCTGGTGCTGCTGGGCGTGATCCCGGTGATCGTGATGGCGGTAATCGTCGATTCGCTGTTTAAATTTATGGTTTCAATTTTGGAAGTGTCACGCCGATGATTCAGTTTAATCAGGTCAGCAAGATTTTTCAGGGTAAGCCGGCGGTGGACGATCTGACGCTGCAGATTGCCAAAGGTGAATTTGCCGTACTGATCGGTACCTCAGGCTCCGGTAAATCCACCACATTAAAAATGATCAACCGGCTGATCGAACACGATCAGGGCAAAATTTACTTTGCCGATGAAGAGATCCAAAAATTCAAACCGCAGGATCTGCGGCGCCGCATGGGCTATGCCATTCAGTCGATCGGCCTGTTTCCGCATTGGACGGTAGAGGAGAACATCGCCACCGTACCGCAATTGCTAAAATGGCCGCGGGCACGGATCCGCGATCGGGTGACCGAACTGCTGGAGCTGTTGCACCTGGAGCCGGAACTGTTCCGACACCGTTATCCGCACCAGCTTTCCGGCGGGCAACAGCAGCGGGTGGGAGTGGCGCGCGCGTTGGCTGCCGATCCGGAAGTGTTGTTGATGGACGAACCCTTTGGCGCTCTCGATCCGGTAACGCGCACCGCGCTGCAGACGGAGATTGCGCGTATTCATCATCTCTCCGGGCGCACCATCGTACTGGTGACGCATGACATTGACGAAGCGCTGGCATTGGCCGATCGCATCGTGTTGCTCGATCAGGGCCGTGTGGTGCAACAAGGCACGCCGCTGGAGCTACTGACTGCTCCGGCCAACGATTTTGTGCGCGATTTCTTTGGCCGAAGCGATCGCGGCATCAAACTGCTTTCTTTAGGCACGGTGGCGGAACGGGTGCGGCCCGGGCATGCGGACGGTGAACCTATTTCCTCCACCATGAACCTGCGTGAAGCGCTGTCGGTATTTGTGGCGCGCGGCAGTGAATGCTTGCCGGTGGTGGGGGAGCAAGGAGAGGCACTCGGCGTGCTGTATTTCAACGATCTGATTGCCCAAAAGGCGCTGTCATGAGTGCGCCTAAAGCCCTGCGTTGGCTGCGCGATCCGCTGCCCTGGACCTTTGCCCTGCTGCTGGCGCTGGTGTTTGGCATGAATCATTTGCATGGCCTGTTTGCAGCCTGGTTTCTCGATCTGGAAAGGCCGGTGTATCAGCAGGACAGTTTTATCTCGCTGGTGTGGGCACATCTGTTGCTGGTCGCGGTCTCCAGTCTGATCGCCGTGGTGATTGGCGTAGCGGCCGGGATCGGCGTGACGCGCCCTGCCGGTAAGGCGTTTCGTTCGCTGGTGGAAACCGTGGTAGCGGTCGGCCAGACTTTTCCGCCCGTGGCGGTGCTGGCGGTAGCGGTACCTGTGATGGGCTTTAGCGAACAGCCGGCGATTATCGCACTGGTGCTGTACGGTTTGCTGCCGATCTTGCAGGGCACGCTGACGGGTATTGAATCGGTACCCAGCGCGACCCGCGAGGTTGCGCAAGGGGTTGGTATGAGCGCCAGGCAAATTCTGTGGCGCGTCGAACTGCCGCTGGCGGCGCCGGTGATTGTTGCCGGTATTCGGACCTCGGTGATCATCAATATCGGCACGGCGGCAATCGCTTCCACCGTCGGCACCAAAACGCTTGGTTCGCCGATAATCATTGGCCTGAGCGGTTTTAATACCGCCTACGTGATCCAGGGTGCGGTAGTGGTGGCGCTGCTGGCGATCATTACCGATATGCTGTTTGAGCGCTGGGTGCGCTATCTCACCGCCTGGCGTCAGCAGACGCAGGCGGCTTCTTCTGCGGGGTAAGGGAATAGGATGCAAGTATCTTTGCCGATGTATGGCGTGACTCATCAACCGGCCGAATCTTTCTGGCGAGTGCTGCGCGATAAATTACTGCAGTTGGGATTGCCGCTGGCTCCTGAACAGCTCGTCTGGCCGCACGACCTGGCTCAGCACTGGCTACAGGATGATTTATTGCTCAGCCAAACCTGCGGTTATCCGCTGGTCAGCAGCCTGCAGCAGGTGCAGCTGATCGGGACTTATCACTACCGCGTCGAGGGTTGTGAGGGCGCGAATTACAGCAGTTGGTTGGTGGTGCGCGACGACGACCCTGGCGAGCGGCTGGCGGATTTTCGCGGCCGGATCGCCGCATACAACAGTACCGACTCTCAGTCAGGGCATAACAGCTTGCGTGCGCTGATCGCACCCTTGGCACAGAACGGCAGCTTCTTCAGTGCTGCCATCGCCTCCGGGGCGCACTATCAGTCGCTCAAGCTGATCCAAAACCGGCAGGCAGACATTGCTGCCGTCGACTGCGTCAGCCTGGAACTGTTGAAACGGGCACGGCCCCAGGCGTTGGCCGGGCTGAAAATTATTGGACGAACGGCCAGCGTGCCGGGGCTACCCTTGATTACCTCGTCGCAGACCCCGCCGGAACAGCTGGAAATACTGCGTGCCGGGGCGAAGGCGATGCTGGGCGAAGCGGTAAGCGACAATCTGCTGATCGGCGATTTCAGCCTGGTGCCGCGTTCGGCATACCAAATAATCACCGAGCTGGAGCAGCAGGCCGCCAGCCGCGGAGTGACAACGCTGTAAGCTTATGACTGGCCCGCGTTCGGCATATCAAATAATCACCGAGCTGGAGCAGCAGGCCGCCAGCCGCGGAGTGACAACGCTGTAAGCTTATGACTGGCCCGTGTTCAGGCGGCGCTAAATAATGATGCCTGCGGCAGCAAGCAGAAAATCGCACCAACGGTTGGCGAAGGAAGAGAAGGGGAGTTGCTGCTGAAATGGAGAAATGAGGCGGTTACCGCGCCCTTTGCAGATACCGGCGCGCGTCGGGCGACTGCAGCGTTTTTTACAACAACGCTGCCAGCGCGGGACGCATCACTTGGCCTGAATGCTCTCTGCCGGAGTGGCAGTGGCGGCGGCTTCGTGTGACGTGGCGGCCTCTTCTAGCGGCGTGGTGGAACGGGTGTACATATTCAGCCCGGCCAGGAATACGCCGCCGAGTGAACCAAAGGCACAGAGAAAGATAACGATAATGAACGATTTTTTCAGCATGGGGATGATTTCGCAGGTTGCCAGGAACAACGGGAATTATAGACGCTTCGTAATATGAAACAAGAATCGTTTTAATACCCGTCGTCTTTCAAGCTGCAGCGTTTAAATCTGTTTCCGGTAGATTTGTCACTCCAGCCGCTGTAGGGGGCGAATACATTCGCCCCGATTAATTCGGCCGCAGCGTGCAGCGCCCCTACCTTTCCCTGCTTATGCGACTGACCGGGCGAGCAAACAGGAATTTGCCCAGCGTCACCAGCACCACCGCCGCTACGATAATCACCAGCGCCGCCCATTCACGCGGTGCCAGCGATTCGCCGGCAAAACCGATGCCGAGCAGCACGGCCACCACCGGATTGACATAGGCATAACTGGTGGCTACCGCCGGACGCACGTTTTTCAGCAAAAACATATAGGCGCTAATGGCCAACATGGAACCGAAGATAATCAGGTATCCCAGCGCAAAGAAACCTTTGGCGCTGGGCATCTGCGTCAGGCGTTCGCCGCTGAGCTGACTGACGACCAGCAGAACCACTCCGGCAACCAGCATTTCCGCCGCGCCCGCCATCGGTCCGGCCGGTAGCGAAATACGTGACCCCAGCACCGAGCCAAAGGCCCAACTGGCGGAAGCCAGCAGGATCAGTAACGCACCGGTAGGGTTGCCCACCAGGTTATTGCCGGTATTGAGCAATACGATCCCCACCAGGCCCAATGCGATACCTGCCCACTCCAGCTTGGTATTGCGCATGCCCCAAAACAGGCTGAAGAACAGGGTGAACAGCGGTACCGTCGCGACCATAACGGCGGCAATACCAGAAGGTACGTGCTGGTGTTCCGCCACGGTCACCAGACCGTTACCCACCGCGAGTAGCAAGATACCGATAGTGCCAGCGGCCAGCCACTGCCTGAGGGTTGGTAATGCATGGCCGCGCAACGCTAAAAAGCTGAACAGCACTATACCGGCGACCAAAAAGCGGATACCGGCCATCATCAGCGGTGGCCAGCTCTCCACGCCCAGACGAATAACGAAGTAGGTAGAACCCCAGACAATATATAACGTGAACAGCGCCCCGATTAACGGCAGGACGTTACGGCTACTTTGGCTCAGCATGGATATTTATTCTGCAGGGAGGTTATTATTAGAGGACTCAGTAAACCCGATCGCACGGAAGATTAGCAACGCTTTTCACTATTTTTTAACGGCAAGGTCGGCTGGCGAATCGATGAGAATCGAGAGAGAACGCCAGCCTGCAGATAGCCTTGAGCCGAGTGCCGATTACAGCAGCGAAATACGGTAGGCGCAGCGGCGTGCACCGGCCAGAATATGTTCGGAACGTTCAACCTGCGCCTGCAACACCTCGGTGAAAATACTCAGCTCAGCACGGCAGAACCCCTGACAAACGGTAGCGGCGGCGCAAATAGGGCAGTGGTTCTCTACCAACAGAAAGGAGCCGTCTTCCTGAGTACGGCATTCGGCCATATAGCCTTCGCGGCAACGAATGGCCGTCAGACGCTGAACCCGTTCCTGCAAGTCGGTAGCGCCAATCATCGCCTGCTTGTAATTAATCCGCGTTTCTTGCTCGCGGGTGTCAATCAATAATTCAATCGCCTGCTCGCCCAGCTTGTCGCGTACGGTGCGCAGCAACTGTACCGTCAATTCTGAATGGGTATCCGGAAAGCGCGCATTGCCGGCGGCGGTCAGGTGCCAGAGCTGCACCGGTCGGCCGACGCCGCGGGTTTCCGCCACGGCTTCAACCAGCCCGTCTTTGGCCAGTTTGACAAACTGCTGGCGCGCAGCCTCACCTGTGGTGCCAAGAACCTTTCCTGCATCAGACGCTTGTTGTGGGCCGCGGGTTTTTAATAGTGTCAGCAAACGGTCACTGACCGATTGTGCGGGACTACCGCCATTTTCCAAGTTTATTCTTGACATATTTCTCCGCCTCGCCCTACCATTATTCCAAGTTAACTCTTGTTAAATTTAACGCAATATCACTATTAACTCAATGCCCTTCCTCTGAAAACAGGACGACAACCGTGATAACCAACGATGATAGCCGCTGGGCCGACTTATTCTCCGGCAAAAATGGCGCCAGTGCGATCGCGCTCTCACTCGGCGTAGCGCTGCATGCGATCAATATTCTGGTCGCCACCACCATTCTGCCCTCGGTGGTGCAGGATATTGGTGGCCTGAATCTGTATGCCTGGAACACCACGCTGTTTGTGGTGGCGTCGATTCTCGGATCGGCGTTATCTGCACGTCTGCTCAGTGGTTACGGTGCACGCAGTGCCTATCTGGTGGCGTCGCTGTTCTTTATTGCCGGGGCAATGCTGTGTGCATTGGCGCCGTCGATGCCGGTGATGCTGATAGGTCGCACCGTGCAGGGGTTCGGCGGCGGGCTGATTTTCGCGCTTTCGTACGCCATGATCAACCTGGTGTTCGAGCAAAAACTTTGGCCGCGGGCAATGGCGCTGATTTCGGCGATGTGGGGTATTGCTACGCTGGTGGGACCGGCGGTGGGCGGCATTTTCGCCGAACTGAACGCCTGGCGCTGGGCCTTCGGCATCCTGTTGCCAATCATGGTGTTGTACGCCGGGTTCACCTTCCTGATCCTGCCGAAAGGCAAACCGCAACAGCAGGCAGCGCCGCTGCCGGTAGCCCAGCTGTTGCTGCTGGCGGTGGCGGTGCTGGTGGTATCCGCCGGCAGCCTGGCCGACAGCGCCTGGGTCAATTTTGGCGGTATTGCATTGGCCGTGCTGATGATGGTTTGGCTGATTCGCCGTGAAGCGCACTCCCGCGCCCGTCTACTGCCTCAAGGCGCTTTACGCCGCGGTTCCCCTCTGGCTTCGCTGTATATCACCGTCTCCCTGCTGGTTGTGGGCATGACCAGCGAAATCTTCGTGCCTTATTTCCTGCAAACGCTGCACGGGCAGTCACCGCTGATTTCCGGCTATATTGCAGCCACCATGGCGGCGGGCTGGACGCTGTCGGAGATCCTCAGTTCGGGCTGGCGCAGTGCGGGTATGCGCCGGGCCATTATCAGCGGGCCGCTGTTTGTGTTTGTCGGGCTATTGGCCCTGGGCGTATTGATGCCAACGCCTTCCGGTGGTCATTGGTCGGCACTGACGCCGATTGTCATCGCTCTGACAGTGGTGGGGTTTGGTATCGGTTTTGGCTGGCCACATCTGCTGACGCGTATTCTGCAAGTCTCGCCAGAGGCGGATAAGGATATTGCCGGCGCGTCGATCACTACGGTGCAACTGTTTGCCACCGCGTTCGGTGCCGCGTTGGCGGGGATGGTCGCCAACCTGGCCGGACTGAACGTGCCGGGTGGGGCACCGGGTGCCGCCTCCGCCGCGCGCTGGCTGTTCCTGCTGTTTGCCTTGGCGCCGCTGCTGGCGGTCTTTAGCGCCTGGCGCTGTGCGGCGATTACTCCACCTGTTGTGGCAACCAGCGATGCCGAAATTGCGCTGGCATCGCCGGGGTTGTCGCTCTCTGCCACCCCTGTGAGCGAATGCGTTCGTCCTGAATAAGGCGGGTGCCGCCTGCTGGTTTTTATAACTTCGCAGGGTTTACTTTAAAATCTGATTGACGAATCCCGTATTTGAGATTATTTCTCTCATATGGGATTTTCATATCAGGGCTATAGAGATCATGGATAACGGAGTGGACAGCGCCGACCTTCGCTTGGCGCAACGGCTGTCTGATTTACGCCAGCAGCAGGGCTGGTCGCTGGAAGCGTTGGCGCAGCAAACCGGCATCAGCCGGGCAACGCTATCGCGGGTTGAGCGTGCGGAAACCAGCCCGACTGCCTCGTTGTTGAACAAACTGTGCGCGGCGTATGGGCTGACCATGTCACGGCTGCTCAGCGAGGTTGAGGACGAACCGCCAGAGTTGCTGCATCGCGAACAGCAGACGGTGTGGGTTGATCGCGCCAGCGGTTTTCATCGTCGTTCGGTATCACCGCCCGCCGCCCTCTATAAGGCGGAATTTATCGAGGGCACGCTGGAGGCCGGCGCGGTGATCGCTTATGACGCCCCTTCGATTCACGCGCTTGAACACCATTTATGGCTGCTGGAAGGCCGGCTTGAATTGACGCTGGAGGCGCGAACTTTTCAGCTAGAACCGGGCGATTGCCTGCGTTACCGCTTGTTCGGCGCTTCAAAATTTCATGCACCCGGCCCCGAGCCGGCCCATTACACCCTCGTTATCTGCAGGCCATAATCATGATTGAGATACAGCAATTGAACGTCAGTGCGGTACAGAGTGCGATCCCTGAACTGGCGGCGATGCTGCATGCCAGCGTCTCGCAGGGGGCGAGCATCGGTTTTGTCATGCCGTTTAGCCTTGAGCAGGCGCAGGCGTTCTGGCACCGTCTGTTGCCGGCTATTGAACGGAAGGAAAGGCTGCTGCTGGTGGCCCGAGATCGAGATGCCGGAAGGGTGGTCGGTACGGTGCAACTGCTGCTGGATATGCCTGATAACGGCCGCCACCGGGCGGAGGTGGTGAAGCTGATGGTGCACCCGGATGCTCGCCGTCAGGGCATTGCCCGCAGCCTGATGTTGCAGGTGCAACAGCTGGCGGTTGAGCATCAACGGCATTTACTGGTGCTGGATACCCTGACCGGCGACACGGCGGAAGGCCTGTACCGTCGGCTGGGCTTTCAACTGGCGGGCAGCATTCCGCAATACGCACGCGCCAGCAATGGCGGTGCGCTGGATGCCACCAGTTATATGTATAAATTGCTCTGACTACCCCGTCGTTTTTCAAGCGTTATCGCCTAAGGGGGCGAACGTATCGCCCCCTTAATCAGAACGCAGCCAGCGCCGTCCCTGCAAGGCTTGGGAGGTTACTGTCCGTTCCAGGCCTTGATTGCCTGTTGGCGAATCTGCAGCTTTTGCTCTGGCGTCAGCTTGTTATAGTCCTTCGCCATGCCGCTTTCCCAATCGCCGTACAACGGGTTGGGCAACACGATAAACTCGGTGCCGAATTTGCTTTGGTTGTCGGCGACGAACGCCCGCCGCTGCGCGTTATCTTTGTGGTAGGTCGCGGCGCCGAAGTCGTTCAGGTTGTCACCGGCGTAAACCACGATGTCGTAACCGGCGTTCTTGATTGCGTCGAAACGCGCCTGCTTGTTGGAGGTATCACCGCTTAACAGCACGGTTTTTTCCGACATGCCGGTGAAGCCCAATTTTTGCATATTGGCCAGCGTGGCGGCGTATTCAGACTGTTTGCGGTTGGAGACGTAAAACATGGTGCCCTGATGACTGTTGACGTAGCGGGCAAACTGCACGGCACCTGGCACCGCGCCGGCCTGTTGCGCCTGTGACCACTTCGCCCAGGTGGCAGCGGCGAAAGGTTGGCCCTGCTGCGCCTGCCAGCCGGAATAAGGGCTGTTATCCAGCATGGTTTCGTCCAAATCGACCACCACGGCCTTCTTCTTGCCCGGCGCGGCCTTGGCCTGATCAAAGGCCAGCCTGGCGCTGTTGAAGGCCTGGTGCGTCAGCGCCTGATATTCGCCGGATTGCTGGAACCAGTTCAGCGCCAGCACGGATTGCTCAGCCAACTGCTGTTGTGCCTGCCGATCGGTTTTTGCTGGCTGCACGCAGCCGGTCAGGGTCACCAGCGCAATGCCGATCGCCGCGCCGAGGGCCATTTTCTGTCTCATTATTCCTGCCATAAATAAATCACTCTCTGATTGTTATTGTGGTGTGTTCAAGGTCATCGTCATTTCAAACTGGCGCAACGCGTCCTGCTGCCAGCCGAGTCGGTCGAAGAAGGGGGCGGCCACTTCAGGAACGTAAACGTTGGCTACCAGCGGTAACGGCGCAAACTTCGCCTGTAATGCAGCCAGCATGGTGCGGGCATGGCCCTGGCTGCGGTGCTGCGGCGGCACGTAGATCATGCGCAAAAAGCACTTGTCGGCTCCCAACTGCACCACCGCATAGGCCTGGTAGCCAAGGCTGAAAGCATGGGGTTTGCCGGGTAGCTTGAACAATGTCTCCGGCGCGATCAGCCAGGGCAGGTTGGTGGCACCCTCGGCAATCAGGCGGTGAGAGACGAACAGCGGGTCGATCTCTTGCAACTGCGCAACTTCGGCAAGTACCGGCGTAGCGGCCAGATGCCCGGTCAGCGTGCGGACGATTTGCAACCCGGCCCGATGGTAGAGCGCCAACGCGGCCTCGTTCCCTTCAATCACTTCCAATGACAGTTGACGATCGCCGCGCTGATGCGCGTCGGCGACAATGCGTTTCATCAAGGCTTTTCCCAAGCCTTTGCCGCGCATTTCCGGACGGATGGAGAGTGCCGATATCCGGCTGTGCAGGCCACGGCGGCTGATCAGCGCCAGCGCTACCGGTTGTTGCTGGTGGGTAACGATAATACTGTCGTTCAGGCTGAGGTCTTCGGCACCAAAACGGCGGGCGAAGGTATCACCGTCAATCACGAAACGTACAATATAGTTTTCAAAACAATGACAAAGGATCTGCGCCAGCTCGTCGCTGCTGTAGCGCAGGGCGCTTTGGTACTCGAAGCTTTCATCGGTGTGCATGAGCTTTCCCTGTCTAAGGCGGAAGCTATACATCTAGACCCGATTGTTTTATAAGGCAAGTTTCCGCGTGCGGTTACGGGATATGCAGCGGTAAATGAGGCAGGAACAGGCGATAAAAGTACAAATGAAAAAATCGGGCGTTGCCGCCCGGCGAAGTAACTCTGGGTATAAAGTGAAGCTAAGGTTTGCAGTGGTGGTTATTCATCACATCAGAACTGGTAGGTCAGGGCGACGGCAATCACGTTGTCGTCTTTCAGACCCAGCTTGTTATCGCTGTCGAGTTGGTTGATTTTATAATCGACATAGGTTGACATGTTCTTGTTGAAATAGTAGTAGGCGCCAACGTCGATATATTTCACCAGGTCGGCGTCGCCGATGCCTTCAATATCTTTGCCTTTCTGCTGAACATAACCCAGCGATGGACGAAGACCGAAGTCGAACTGATATTGCGCAACCAATTCCAGACCTTCCGCCTTATTGGCAAAGCCGCTTACGGAAGTGGAATTATTGTTGATAGTGGCAGTGCCGGAGATTGGCGCGATATTACGGCTTTGCGAATAGGTCGCTGCCAGGTAAACATCGTTGTTGTCGTATTTCAGGCCGCCGGCCCAAATATCGGCTTTGTCGCCCTTACCGAAGGTGCCCGCTTTTTGGCTGGCGGTACGGTTGGAAGAGGCATAGGCAGCGCCCACGCTCAGACCGTCGATGATCTCGTAGCTGGAAGACAGGCCCCAACCGTCGCCGTTCGCTTTGCTGCTGGAGCGACCGTCGTTTTCATTTTTGCCCTGGTACTGTACCGCGAACTTCAGACCCTCGACCAGGCCGAAGAAGTCATTGTTACGGTAGGTGGCCACGCCGTTGGTACGGCCGTTCATAAAGTTGTCGGTTTTGACGTAGGCGTCATCACCGAACTCAGGCAGCATATCCGTCCAGGCGCCGACGTCATAGATAATGCCGTAGTTGCGACCGTAGTCGAATGAACCGATATCTTTATATTTCAGACCGGCGAAGCCCAAACGGGTTTTGGTATCTTTCGTGCCGTCGGATTCAGAATGGTTGGCTGCGATCTGATATTCCCACTGGCCATAACCAGTCAGCATATCGTTAATTTGAGTAGCGCCTTTAAAACCGATACGCACATAGGTTTTATCGCCATCATTACCGGCATCGTCAGAGAAATAGTGCAGTGCTTTTACGCGGCCGTAAAAATCAAGTTTGTTGCCGTCTTTATTGTAGATTTCTGCTGCCTGTGCTGTCTGCGCAATTAAAAGTGCCGGAATAATAACGGCCAGAAGATTACGTTTCATGATTTACCCTGCTTTATTCGATTGAAAGACGCTTATCATCAGTAGTACTGCTGTTTCACTGTGCCGCCTGTTTGTTTGCAGCGAGGATTTTTTACCGTAGTTATGTGATCTATTTATGACAAAATATTCATTTCCATGTCGAACGATTAAAAATCTCGCGGAAAGCGTCTGTTTCTTCTACGGGCGCTTAGAATTCCCCGTGATGCCCATCAGGTCGCTGCCAAAAATCATGCGTGAGATTTATACGTTGACGACTTCCTTCAGCGCATCAGGAGGGCTTATTGTCCTGTTTATGTGAATGATTGATGCTGAAAATCCCGATTTTCACCCATGCAGGTTGAGGGTAGCGTAAAGCTTCCCTTAACCAGCAGGAGTGCAAGATGCAACCTTCCCAACAGGCTGGCCAGCAGGCGTTTGGCGACATTGCCCCCAAGTTGGCACAGCTCAGCGACAGCGTATTATTCGACGATGTATGGCAGCGACCGGGGCTTAGGCCGCGCGAGCGCAGTCTGATCACCGTGGCGGCGCTGGTGGCGCTCAACCGCGTGGAGCAGATGCCGTTTCATCTGCAACTGGCCGAACGCAATGGCGTGAGCGTTGAACAGCTCGCCGAGGCGATCACTCATCTGGCGTTTTATGCCGGTTGGCCAGCGGCGGCCTCTGCCGTGGCACGCCTGCGCGAATTGAAACAGGAGTAGTCCCATGCCATTCAGCCGTATCGCTTTGCATCAGGGCAAGTCAGCGCAATACCTGAAAACCTTATCTGACAGCCTGCACCAGGCGCTGGTCGAGACTTTTAGCGTGCCGCCGGCCGACAAGTTTCAGGCCATTGATCAATACCGCCCCGGCGAGCTGATTTACGATCCCAATTATCTCGGCGGCCCACGTTCGGCGGATTATGTGCTGTTTTACATCACCATTGGCCGTCCGCGCGATACCGCCACCAAGCAGCGTTTTTATCAGCGGTTGGCGGCGTTGCTGGAAGAAAACCTGCAGTTGAGCCCGCAGGATGTGATGGTAGTGATTACCACCACCCAACAGGACGAGTGGTCGTTCAGTGCGGGTCGCGCCTCAATGATCGAAGGCTAGGCTGACGCAGCCGACGGTCTGTGGGACAATAGCGCCATCATTTCGTTGAGATACAGAGTTGAATGGCGCTCTCCCCCGCAGTTAAAGATCAGATTGGCCAGTGGTACAAAGCCCTGCAGCAACAAATACCGGATTTTATTTCCCGTGCACCGCAACGGCAGATGATCGCCGAAGTCGCGAAAACCCTGGCCGGAGATTATCCGCGCCACCTGGCGATTGAGGCGCCGACCGGCGTGGGCAAAACCCTGTCGTACCTGATCCCAGGGATCGCCGTAGGCCGCGCGGAGAGCAAACCCCTGGTGGTCAGTACCGCCAACGTGGCGCTGCAGGATCAGATCTACAGCAAGGATTTGCCGTTGCTGAAGAAGATCATTCCCGATTTGAAATTCACTGGTGCCTTTGGCCGCGGGCGCTATGTTTGCCCGCGTAATCTGGCGGCATTGAGCACCGACGTCAGCGAGCAGGGCGATCTGACGCTGTTCCTGGATGACGAACTGGCGCCTTCCAGCGGGGAAGAGCAGGCGCTGTGCCAGAAACTGAGCAAAGCGCTCAGCCGCCATGAGTGGGATGGGTTGCGAGACCATTATCAGCTGACGATCGACGATCCGCTATGGATCAAACTGAGCACCGACAAGGCCAACTGCCTGGGGCGTAACTGCCATTACATTCGCGAATGCCCGTTTTATATCGCCCGTAAAGAGATTGAAACCGCCGACGTGGTGGTGGCTAACCATGCGCTGGTGATGGCGGCGCTGGAAACGGAATCGGTACTGCCCAACCCGAAAGAGCTGTTGCTGGTGCTGGACGAAGGCCATCACCTGCCGGAAGTGGCGCGTGACGCGCTAGAGATTGACGGTGAAATCACCGCGCTGTCGACCAATTTGCAACTGGACATGATCGTGCGTCAGGTTGAACAGTGCATGACGCAATATCGCCCGAAAAGCCCACCGGGGCTGACCAACGACGAACGTTTGAAAAATCACTGCGAAGAGATGCGTGAGCTGATCCAGATTTTCGAGCATCAGGTCAGCGCCTATCTGCTGACCGACACCGTGATTGCCGAACACCGGTTTGAAATGGGCGAACTGCCTGCGGCGATGGTGGAAACCAGCGCACGCTTGTTCAAACTGACTGACGCGTTGCGTGGGGTGGCGGAATTTATCCTCAACGATCTCAGCGAGCAAACCGGTAAGCACGATATCGTGCGACTGCACCGTTCAATCATTCAGATGAGCCGCACCCTGGGTTATCTGGAAGCGATGAGCAAACTGTGGCGGCTGGCGGCGCTGGACAAGTCTTCCAATGCGCCGATCTCCAAATGGGTCACGCGCGATTTGCGCGATAACGTGACGCACCTGTATTTGCACTGCGTAGGCATTCGCGTGAGCGACCAGCTCGAAAAGCTGTTGTGGCGCAAGGTGCCGCATGTGGTCGTCACCTCGGCGACCCTGCGTTCATTGAACAGCTTTGCGCGCCTGCAGGAAATGAGCGGGCTGAGCGAGAAAGCCGGCGATCGTTTCGAAACCCTGTCTTCGCCGTTTAACCACGTTGAGCAGGGCAAGATTGTCATCCCGAACATGCGTTTCGAACCGGCGATGGCCAACGAAGCTGAGCATCTGGAAGAGATGGCGCGCTTTTTCCGCGCCGAGCAGGCCAGCGGCAAACACAAGGGCATGCTGATCCTGTTCAGCAGTCATCGTGCGATGCAGACCTTCCTCAGCTACGTGACCGATTTGCGCCTGATGCTGTTGGTACAGGGCGATCAACCGCGTTATCGCTTGGTGGAAGAGCACCGCAAGCGGGTCGAAAAAGGCACTGCCAGCGTGCTGATCGGCCTGCAGTCGTTTGCTGAAGGGTTGGATCTGAAAGGGGAATTGCTGACCCAGGTGCATATTCACAAGATCGCCTTCCCGCCGATCGACAGCCCGGTGATCCTGACCGAAGGCGAGTGGCTGAAGTCGCTGAAGCGTTATCCCTTCGAGGTACAAAGCCTGCCGAGCGCTTCGTTCAACCTGATCCAGCAGGTGGGCCGACTGATCCGCAGCAACGAATGCCACGGCGAGATCGTGATTTACGATCGCCGCCTGCTGACCAAAAGCTACGGCTCGCGCCTGCTGGCGGCATTGCCGGTGTTCCCCATCGAACAGCGTGAGGTGCCTGAAGCCGACAAGGCGCACCAGGCAGCGCTTAAATCCGCCGCCGAAGCGGAGAAAAAGAGCAAGAAGCGCAAGAGCCCGTTCGCCCGCAAACGTACCCGTTAATCACAGCATTGGCGGCAGGCGACGTTTCACCGGCGTTGTTTTGACGATGGAGGTATTGCTCTGTGCGCGCTCGGCCAGCCGATCGAGGATCTGGTCGAGTTGCTCCATCGAATGCGCCACCAGACGCACGATAAAGCAGTCTTCGCCGGTCACCTTGTCACACTCAACCACCTCCGGGATCTCCTGAATCATTTGCTCGACCTTTTTCAGCATGCCCGGCAGCGGTTTGATGCGCACCAGCGACTGAAAAGCGTAGCCCAACGCCTGCAAATTGACGTTCAGGGTGTAGCCCTGGATCACGCCGCTCTCCTCCAGCCGCCGCAGCCGCTCCGAGGTACTGGGTGACGACAACCCGACGCTGGCGCTGAGGGTTTTCAGCGACACCCGCGCATCCTCTGCCAGCAGGTTCAGGATTTGACGATCGATAGCATCCATTGGCTCTCCATTAGGTTTTTTTTAACTCATGCCTTAATTAAAAAGGAATTTAAGCATTATTGCCTTTTTTATGCCATGGAAACCGCTGCAGGAAAGCCGCAAGCTAAGTGCCTAGGCTTACTGTGAGGAAACCAAGATGAATGCAGAGATAAAACGCGGCTCGCTGGAGATGATCGCCGCGATGCTGATTTCCGGTACCATCGGCTGGTTTGTGCTGATGTCCGGCCAGCCGGTGATCAACGTGGTGTTCTGGCGCTGTGCGGTAGGGGCGCTTGTGCTGCTGGCCATTTGTGCTGCGCTGGGGCAGCTGCGGCGCGACAGCCTGACGCGTACTACGTTGCTGGTGGCAATCGCCGGCGGCGTAGCGCTGGTGGTTAATTGGCTGTTGTTGTTTGCTGCCTATTCCTATGCGTCGATCTCCATCGCGACGGCGGTGTATAACACGCAGCCGTTCATGCTGGTGGCGCTGGGGGCGCTGTTTCTCGGCGAGAAGCTGACCTTGCGTAAGCTGTTTTGGTTGGCATTGGCGTTTATCGGCATGACGCTGGTGGTGTTGGCGCAGCCCAAACAGGCCGGTGGACAGAACAACTACCTGATGGGCATTTTGTTGTCGCTGGGCGCGGCATTTTTTTACGCGCTGATGGCGCTGGCCGCCAAACGGCTGAAAGGGACGCCACCGCACCTGATCGCCTTGATCCAGGTAACGGTCGGCGCGCTGATGCTGTTGCCGATGGTAGATTTCCACGCGCGGGCCAATGCCGGACAGTGGGGTATGCTGGTGACGGTGGGCGTATTGCACACCGGGATCATGTATGTGTTGCTGTATGGCGCGATCCAAAAGTTGCCGACCAACCTGACAGGTTCGCTGTCGTTTATTTATCCGATCGCCGCCATGCTGGTAGATCGCCTGGCGTCGGTCACCGATTGGTGGCGCTGCAGTTTGCCGGCGCTGCCCTCATTTTGCTGGCGGCGGCAGGCATGAACCTGCTGGGGGAGCGCCGCGTTCGGCTAGCGGCTGCGCCAGGCGGCAAGCAGGCCCCCGAACAATGACAGCGCCAACAGCAACAACATCACCGGCGTGTAGCCGTAGCTCGGGTAAATCAGGGTCGCCACCGCCAGGCCAACGGCGCCGCCGAGATTGTGCAGTGTCCAGGTGATGCCTAACGCGCCGCCGCTTTGCGATTCGTTGACGCTGTTGAGCGTCGCCAACACCAGCGGGCCGAGAATGCAGCCCCAGCCCAGCCCCATCAGGGCGAAGGCCCCGAGCAGCAGCGGCAGCGGGCTGTCGACGCTAAACCGGCTTTGCAGGGCCGCGGAGCCGGCAAGGGCGGCAAAACCGAGGATCAACGCCGCGCGTGGGCCGGATTTATCCACCCATCTGCCGACCCAGGGCGAGAGGGCTGCCATCACCGCGGTGGTTGGCAGCAACAACAGTCCCAGCATCGTTCCCTGGTAGTGGCGGGTGTTTTCCAGGTAAATCGGCATCAAAAAGAAAGCGGCGCAGTAGAAAAAGGCCAATAGCGCGCTCATCAGGCAAACGCGCAAAAAGGCGGGACGCCGCAGCAAAACCAGCGGTACCAGCGGCGAATGTGCCCGTCGTTCAACCGGCAGTAGCAGGCCGAGCGCGGCGAGCGCCAGTGCAGCCATTAACCCGGTTTTTGCGCTCAGCCATCCCCATTGGCTGCCCTGACTGATGGCCAGCAGCAGCCCGGCAACGCCGATCACCAACAGCAATAAACCGGGGATATCCAGCCTGCTGCCTTGTTGGGCGCGAGACTCTCGAACGGTTCCCAGGCAGAAGGCGAAACTCAGCGCAATCAGCGGCACGTTCAACAGAAACACCCAGCGCCAGCCCAGGGAACCGACCAACAGGCCACCGGCCACCGGGCCGATCGCCAGACCCAGGCCGTTGACCGCAAGCAAAATGCCGATTGCACGACCGCGCTGCTGCGGTGGCCAGGCATCGGCGACAATGGCCGTAGTGGCGGTGTACAGTACCGCGCAGGCGGCGCCCTGCACAAAACGCCAGACGTTGAGCAGCTCAATACTGCCTGAGAGTCCGGCGCCCAACGACGCGGCGGCGAACGTCAGCATTCCGCAGTACAACACCCGACGACGGCCATACAGATCCGCCAGTCGCCCGGCGCTGACCATAAAGGCGCACAGTGCCATCACGAACAACGTCATCACCCATTGTACGCTGCTCAGGCTGGCGGCCAGCTCACGCTGGATCGCAGGGATGGTGGTATTGACGATGGTGAAATCGATACAGCCCAAAAAGCTGGCGATACTGATGCCAATCAGCAGACGCCATAGTTGGGGTGTGCCGCTGTCGGTCAGAATTTCACTGCGTTCGCTCATAGGGGTTTCCTGGCAGAGAAGAGTGCGTCCAGTTTACTCAGCTAAGGCGGTAGCCAGTGGCGTTGTTTCATCGTTTAATAGGCGAATTAATATCGCCAATAGGGCAGGTATCATGATTTCCAGCGAACGATTACATGCAATCCGCGCCTTTGTGCAGGCGGTGCAGGCCGGTGGTTTTAGCCGTGCCGCCGAGCAACTGGGCCTTTCGCGTTCAACGGTGGGTAAAGCCGTGGCTCGGCTGGAACAGCGGCTGCAGGTGCGGTTGTTCCAACGCACCACGCGCAGCCTGTCGCTGACCGATGAAGGGCAGTTGTTCTATGACGATTGCCTGAAGGCGCTGGCGGCACTGGAAGCGGCGGAAAATCAGCTGGCGGTTCGGGCCCAAACGCCGGAGGGACGACTGCGGGTATCGCTGCCGGTGCTGTTCGGCCAAAAGTGGGTGATGCCGCCGCTGTTGGCATTGGCGGACCGTTACCAGAAATTGCACATCGAAGCGTTGTTTTCCAACCGTGCGGCAGATTTGGCGGAAGAGGGGATCGATTTGGCAGTGCGTATCGGTTCGCCGGGTGATGCCGCGGCCATCACCGCCCGGCAACTGGGTGAGCAGCGGCAAATACTCTGTGCTGAACCGGGTTATCTGACACGACAGGGGGAACCGAGCACGCTAGCAGAACTGTTGCAGCATCAGGCGATTGGCTTACTGCGTGATGGGCGTAGCCAGCCGTGGCATTTGTTGGATGAACAGGGGAAATCTCAGCGACTGTTGCCACCGGCCCGTTTGAGATTGGGCAATATGGAGGCGGTGCTGGGGGCTGCCTGCGCCGGTCAGGGGGTTGCCATGCTGCCGCGTTGGCTGGCGCATGATGCGCTGACGGCCGGGACGTTGCGTGAGGTTTTACCCGGCAGCTGCGGTGCGGGGCTGGCGATTAACGTGGTCTGGCTAAAAGGGACCGGCATGCCGTTACGGGTGAGGGTCGCCATTGATGCCCTGCTGGCGGCCTTCACTCCCCAAGCGCCGTGGCAATGATTTGGCGCTGGTAAACGCCGGTGGCGCGGCTATGATAAAGCCTGCTTCCCACCATGCTGCGTACGGGTGACTTATGATCGATGCTTCCACCATTTTGCTGTTTTCCGGGGCCTGTCTGGCGCTGACGGTGACCCCTGGGCCGGATATGTTGCTGATTGCCTCGCGCAGCGTTAGCCAGGGGCGCCGTGCCGGTTTCGCGTCACTGGCGGGGATCCAACTGGGTACCTATTGCCACGCGCTGGCGGCGGCGTTAGGCCTGTCGCAACTGTTTGTCGCGGTCCCGCTGGCCTATGATGCGGTGCGCATGTTGGGGGCAGCCTATTTACTGTATCTGGCGTGGAAAACGCTGCGATCCGGCAGCAGTTTGCAGGCTTCTGCGGGGTTGGCGGCGGTACCGGCTGCACGCATTTTCCGGCAGGGATTATTCACCAACATTCTTAACCCAAAAATGGCGCTGTTCGTTTTAGCGCTGTTCCCACAGTTTATCGATCCACACGCCGGTTCGCTGGTGGTACAAATGCTGTTGCTGGCGACGGTGTTAAATCTGGTGGGGTTGGTGATTAACGGTGGGTTGATCCTGGCGGTCAGCGGCATGAAAAACCGTTTTGTCGGCCGCCGTTTCAGTGCGCGCTGGCCGAATTACCTATTGAGCGGCGTGTTCGCCGGGCTGGCCTGCAAGCTGATTTTTGACAGCCGCAAATAGCCTTACGCCTGTAAGGATGCTTCAAAAGCCGCGCTGGCCGGGCATTGCGGTAGCGCGCTGTACATCACCAGCCGCAAATGATTTTCTTCATCGACAATAAACGACGCATGTTCGAAGGTTACCTGGCCGGCGCCCGGCACAATGAACGTACGTTCTCCCTGGCAGCGACCGTGAATGTCATGCTGTTGCCATAGCTGACGGAACTGAGGCGAAACCTGCTCTAGCGCCTGCACCCGCTGTTGCATGGTGGCGTCTTGTGGCGCACGCGCATAGTCGCGGCGGAAGCTGGCGAGGATTTGCGGTGCCTGCGCTTGCCATTCCACCAGCCGTTGATTGAGTTGGGGATCGGCAAACAGCATCCACAGCATATTGCGCTGATCCGCCGGGCGATCGCCAATCGAGAATAGCCGCTCCGCCGCCGGGTTCCAGGCGATGATGTCCCAGCTCAGATTCATCACGTAAGCCGGGCGCAGTTGCAGATCGTCCAGCAAGCGGCGCACCAGCGGTGAAACCTGACACCACTGATGACCGACCGGTACCGGCGGGCGTTGATGCGCCAGCAAAAACAGATGGTAGCGCCCGGTCGCATCCAGCTTTAATACCCGCGCCAGATTTTCCAGAAAATCGACCGAAACGTTGATTTCCCGCCCCTGCTCCAGCCAGGTGTACCAGGTCAATCCTACGCCTGCCAACGCGGCGACTTCTTCGCGCCTCAACCCCGGCGTACGGCGACGCGTGCCGCTCGGTAAGCCGACGGCCTGCGGTGACAGCTTCTCGCGTTTTTGACGCAGGAAATCCGCCAGATCCTGACGGGTTCGGTTGAGGGTACGCGGTGGCATAGCGGCCGTCCTGTTGCTGTTAGTAATAGTATAACTGGCTATATAGTAACAGTTTATGACATGTTCCATACTGCCGCCATCGTAATCTTTGGAGGCACGTATGGAACAGTCATTAGCACAAGGCGATCGTCGTCTGGTGGGGTTACCGGTGTTGCTGTTGGGCGGCTTTTTGACGGTGTTTGACCTGTTTGTGGTGAACGTCGCGGCGCCGGTGATCCAGCAGCAGTTCGCGGCCAGTTTCGCTGGCGTGGGGTTGATCATTGCCGGTTATGAGTTGGCATTCGGCGTGTTGTTGATAGCCGGTGGACGTCTGGGCGATCGCTTTGGGCGACAGCGTATGTTTAGCCTCGGCATGCTGGGGTTTACGCTGATGTCGGCGCTGTGCGGTATGGCTACGTCACTGAGTATGCTGATCGTTGCGCGTTTTCTTCAGGGGGCGGCGGCAGCGCTGCTGTTTCCGCAGATATATGCGTTGATGCGCGTATTGTACAACCCACATCAGCGGCGGCGCGCCTTTGCCTGGCTGGGGATGACGCTGGGGCTGGCGGCGATTTTCGGCCAGATATTCGGCGGGTTCATTATTGAAGCCGATGTTTTCGGCAGCGGCTGGCGTATGATTTTTCTGATCAATCTGCCGATTGGCGTATTGGCAATCGTGGCGGCGCGTCGCATTCCCGAGTCACGTCTTGAACAAGCACAGCGGCTGGACGGCATGGGCTTGCTGTTGGCGGCGACCGGTTTGCTGTTGCTGCTAGTGCCCTTGTTGGAAGGGCCATCGCGCGGCTGGCCCTGGTGGGTATTACCGGCGTTGGCTTGCGGAATTGGCATGCTGTGGGCTTTTATTCGTTGGGAGCGGCGTCTGGCGCAGCGTTCTGGGGATGCGGTCCTGGATCCTGCGCTGTTGCGGCAGGGCAGTTTTACCCCGGGGTGGCCGTGGTGCTGGCGATTTACTCGACCGCCTCTTCGTTCTTTCTGTGTTTTGCCCTGCTGCTGCAAGCGGGAATAGGCCTGACGCCGTTTCAGGCCGGTAGCCTGTTTGCCCCCGCCAGCGCGGCATTTATGCTGGCCTCGTTCCTGGCACCGGGGCTGGTGCAACGCTGGGGGAACGGCGTGCTGGCGCTTGGCGTCGCAGTCTATGCCGCCGGCATGGCGCTGTTGGTGGTGGAGGTGCTGTCGGGCGCGGCATTGGTACAACCGTTGTGGTTATTGCCGGGGCTGGTGATCCTGGGCTCCGGCCAGGCGCTGAGCATGACGCCTTTGCTTAATTTGGTGCTCGGGCTGGCGAAAGAGCATCAGGCCGGGATGGCCGCCGGGGTCATTTCGACCGTGCAGCAGGTGGGCGGGGCGTTGGGGATTGCCGCCAGCGGCGCGTTTTTTGTTCCCCTGTTGGCGGGCGGTGCTGGCGCAGAACGTTACGGACAGGCGTTTGCCGGCGCGATGGTTTACAACCTGCTGGCGATGGCCGTTGCCTTCGGCTTGCTGAGGTGGATCATCCAAAAACAACGCAAACTGGCCCTTCAGTAAACCCATGGCGGGTGTTATTGCTATTTACCGCCAACCGTAAATCCCCAAGGAGCCAAGGTAATGTATCTGCCTGCCTCATTCCGTGAAGACCAACTGGACGCTCAAATTGCGCTGGTGCGCGCCAACCCGCTCGGCATGTTAATCAGCCAGGGGGAGCAGGGCCTGGTGGCGGATCCGCTGCCCTTTTTAATCGATGCCGATGAGCAGGGTAACGTCCTGCTGCGGGCGCATTTGTCCCGTGCCAATTCCCATTGGCGGCTGTTACAGGCCGCCAGTGAGTGCCTGGTGATTTTTCAGGGAAGAGACGGATATATTTCCCCTGGTTGGTATGAGACCAAACGCCGGAGCGGCAAAGTAGTACCCACCTGGAATTACAGCGTGGTACAGCTGCGCGGTACGCCACGGATCACGGAAGATGCCCGCTGGCTGCGACAACAGCTGGAGGGTTTAACTGCGCTGCAGGAGGGGCGTCAACCTGAACCCTGGCGAATGGAAGATGCTCCGGCCCACTATATTGCCGCACAGATCCAGGGCATTGTCGGCATTGAGATAGCCGTAACCGAGCGTTTGGGCAAATGGAAAATGAGCCAAAACCGCAGTGCCGAAGACGCTGATGGGGTGATCGCCGGGCTGCGAGCAGGCGATTCGGACCAGCAGCAACTGGCGGATGAGGTTGAGCGTCGACGCGGATAGGGTATGCTGATCCCAGATTGGATCAGGGGACAGCAGAACGATGGATTACACCAAAATTATCAAAGAAATCGGCCGTGGCAAAAACCATGCGCGCGATCTGGATCGGGAAACCGCTTTCCAGCTCTATCAAAAGATGCTGGCCGGTGAGGTGGGCGAACTGGAGTTGGGCGGTATTCTGATCGCCCTGCGGATTAAAGGCGAAGCCGAAGAGGAAATGCTCGGTTTTTATCAGGCGATGCAGCAACAGGTGATGCGTCTGCAGGTGCCGCAGGGACGGCCGATGCCGGTGGTACTGCCAAGCTATAACGGAGCACGCAAGCAGGCGAACCTGACACCGCTGTTGGCGTTGTTGCTGACGCGCGTCGGGTTGCCGGTAGTGGTGCACGGCGTGCTGGACGACAGTACCCGGGTTACCAGCGCGGAAACTTTTCAGGCGCTGGGCCTGCCCTGGTCGCCAGACGCTGCCCATGCCCAACGGCGTTTGGATAACGGCGAAACGGTGTTTATCCCGGTCTCGGCGCTGTCTGCCCCTTTGGATCTGCAACTTGGCCTGCGCTGGCGCATGGGGGTACGTAACAGCGCCCATACGCTGGCCAAACTGGCAACGCCGTTTGGTGAACAGGATGTGTTGCGCATTGCCAGCGTGTCGCATCCGGAATACGTCGGTCGGGTGGCTTCTTTCTTCCGTCAAATCGGCGCCCGTGGCTTGCTGATGCACGGCACCGAAGGGGAGGCGTACGCCAATCCTCAGCGCTGCCCGCAGATCCATTACATCGTTAACGGCGAGCAGCAAGTGTTGCTGGAGCGTCCGGAGCAGGATCCCACGCCGGAGCTGCCGGCAGCCAAGGATGCAGAAACCACCGCTCGCTGGACTGAGCGTTGCCTGGCGGGGGACGTGGCGATCCCGCTGGCGATCCAACGCCAGATCGCCTGCTGCCTGTTGGCCGCCGGTGAAGTCGACACCCTGGAACAGGGACTTGAACGTTTACGCAGCGCGTAAAACCCTTGTCTATACTGGAATATTTCGCTAATCGGCTGAAAGGATGGTTATGCAACAGGCTCTCGATTACTTCAATCAATTGAATCAGGACTATCTTGAGGTGCACCGCACCAAAGAAGATTTGTTTTGGCAAAACTATATGGGCATTGGCGGTGAGGGCGTTTCGGCCCGCTTCTCGGCGGCGGAAAGCGCCTATAAGCGTTTTATCGCCGAGCCGCGTCGGTTAGCGGAAATTCGTCAACTGTTGGCCGGGCTGGAGGCCCTGCCGCACGATGCTCAGCGAGATGCGCTGCAGCACGGGCTGAACGGTTGGCTACGCTTTTTTGATTGCAACGCGATTGAAGATGCCGAGGCTCAAACGCTGTTGGATCAAATCATCAGCGCTGAGGCGGATCTTTATACCCGCCGCAAGGCTAACCCGGTCAGCCATCTGAATGCCGCCGGGCAGCGGGTAAATGCCTCGCTCGGCGAGCTGTTGACCAATCAGGCGACCAATGAAAATGAAGAGTATCGCCGCAGCTCGCAGAACGCGCTGCGTGAACTGGAGCAGTGGCTGTTGCATAACGGCCTGCCGGAGCTGATTAGCCTGCGAAACCGTTTTGCTCGCCAGATGGGCTTTCGTAACTATTTTGACTACAAGGTGAACAAAACCGAGCGTATGACGCCGGAACAGCTGTTCGCCATCCTTGATCGCTTCGAGCAGCAAACTCGCGAAGCCAACTCACGCAGCCTGCAGCAGTTGGCGGCGGAGAAGGGTGAACAGGCGCTGGAACCCTGGAACGTACGTTTTGCCAGCGCCGGTGATGTGACCCGCCAACTGGATCCATACTTCCCGTTTGCCCAGTCGCTGGAGCGTTGGATCAACAGCTTTAAACGGCTGCATATCGGGTTTCGCGGTGCGCAGATGGATCTCGATCTGCTGGTGCGCGAGGGCAAGTATGAAAACGGGTTTATGCATGGGCCAGTGCCGCCGTTTATCCAGCAGGGCAAATGGCTACCGGCACGCATTAACTTTACCAGCCTGGCGCAGCCGGATCAGGTCGGTAGCGGGGCTCATGGTTTAAATACCTTGTTCCACGAAGGCGGTCACGCCGCGCACTTTGCCAATATCTGCCAGAATGCGCCCTGTTTTTCGCAGGAATTCCCCCCGACCTCCATGGCCTACGCCGAAACCCAGTCGATGTTCTGTGACAGCCTGCTGGACGACGCCGATTGGTTGAAACGCTATGCGAAAAACGCGGCGGGTGAGGCCGTGCCGGATACGTTGATTGAGGCCAGCATCGCTGCGCGTCAGCCGATGCGTGCGTTCAACGAACGTCATATTTTACTGGTGCCTTACTTTGAGTGGGCGTTGTATCAGTGGGATGACGAACAGCGCACGCCGGAAGCGATAACCGCACTGGCACGTGAAGTTGAGCAAAAAATATTGGGCATCAGCGGCAGCCCGCGGCCGACGCTGGCGATCCCGCATTTGTTGTCGCTGGAATCGGCCTGCTCATATCAGGGCTATCTGCTGGCGCTGATGGCAGTTGAGCAGACGCGACACTTCTTCTTGCAGCGCGACGGTTACCTTACCGATAACCCGGCAATTGGTCCGGATCTGGCGCGTCATTACTGGCTGCCGGGTAACGGTGTCAGCCACGATGACACGCTGCGGAGTTTGACCGGTGAAGGTTTCAACCCGGACTATCTGGCGCAGGCCTGCAACCAGACAGTGGCGCAGGCCTGGCAGGCTGCACAGCAAACCATAGCGGCTGCAGTTGCCCGGCCACAGCCGGCGGCAGACTTCGATTTGGCGGCACATATCCGCGTGGTGGATGGCGATCGCGTGCTGGCCGATAACGCCGAAGGCGATGAAAAGATGTGCCGTGATTTCGCCGCGGCGATTAATGCCCGCCTGAATTAAATAGCCATAAAAAAGCCCGCCGATAGCGCGTATCGGCGGGCTTTTTCATTGTAATCCGTTAATTACTTGTAGATTACCGCGGTGCCGTGCATCAGGTTGTTGCCGCCAGCGGAGGTAATGGTGAACGCTTTGGCACCGGCCGCATCGGCTTTGGCGGACAGTTGCGCTTTCAGGCTGCTCAGGTCGGTCGCGCCACTGGCAGAGATCACACCGGCCTTCTCAAACTGTGTGGCATCTTGTGCGCTGACGTAGTCGGCAGCAAAAGAAGTGAAAGAGACGGCGCTCAGAGCGATAGCAGCAGCAAAAGTTTTGATGTTTTTCATGATGGTCATTCCTGTCTGGTTTTTAAGGGAGAAAGGCGCTTGCCTTTCGATGGAGTGATTATTGCGCAGTGACAGGAAGGATGAAATCGGAGAGTATTGATAATATCATTCAATTTATTTGATTATTAATTGAGCCCTCCCTCCAGAGGAAGAAAGGGCCGTTTATTATCGTTTTTGCGCATCCGGGCGAACCAGATCGAAACGGTGTTGCTCCGAGATGCCATAGTAGGCCGTCGGCCCGCCGGCGCGCAGGATAGGCTCGGCAGCAGCGGTTTGATAAACGCCGTGTTGGTCCAGCAGTGACGAATCGATATGTACCGCGACCACTTCTCCCAGTACCAGCCAGGTATCCACCTTTTCCCCGGCGGCGCTTTGCAACTGAATGCACTGTGACAGGCGGCATTCAAAGTTCACCGGGCTTTCCGCCACCCTTTCCGCTTTCACCCGACGGCTGGGCAGCGGCGTCACGCCGGCAAAGGCAAATTCATCTTCACCGCGGGCCAGGCTGGCCGAGCTGTTGTTCATGGCATCGGCCAGCGGGCGCGTCGCCAGATTCCAGACAAACTCCCCGGTTTCGACGATGTTTGCCACGCTGTCTTTCCAACCGCTGCTGGCGAAACCGATGATCGGCGGGCGGTAGTTGAAGCAGTTGAAAAAGCTGTAGGGGGCCAGATTGCGCTGGCCGCTCGCGCTGATCGATGAGATCCACCCGATGGGGCGTGGGCCGATGATGGCGTTCAGGGGATCGTGCGGCAGACCATGGCCTGTCGCGGGTTCGTAGTAATATCGGGACTGACTGCTCATAAGTGACCTGGGGTGGCTAAACAGAACTTTTATTCTGACGGGTTTCCCGTCGGCTGCAAGTTTGCCGCTGCTTTATGGTATCTTACGCGCCAGAAATACCTTTAAGAGAGCCCGTCACGGTGGAAAAAAAGAAAACCTTCCCGCAGCAGAAAAGCGGCCTGCACCCGCGTAACCGTCATCGCTCGCGCTATGATTTCCCGGCGCTGATCGCCAGCTGCCCTGCGCTGGAGCCGTTCGTCAAGCCGAATGCCTGGGGCGATATTTCGGTAGATTTTGCCGATCCGGCGGCGGTTAAAATGCTCAACCGTGCGTTGCTGCAACATTTTTATGGTATCGAACATTGGGATATTCCCGCCGATTATCTGTGTCCGCCGATCCCAGGACGCGCCGACTATTTGCACCACCTGGCCGACTTGTTGGCGACCAGCAACGGCGGCGAGATACCGCGTGGTAAAGGCGTGGCGATCCTCGACGTAGGCATTGGCGCCAACTGCATTTACCCGATCGTCGGCCTGCGTGAATACGGCTGGCGCTTTACCGGTTCAGAGATCGACCTGGTGTCGCTCAATTCGGCCAAAATGATTGTCGAGATGAACCCGACACTGAGAAACAGCGTACGTTTACGTTTGCAAAAACAGCCTGAGTTTATCTTTAACGGCATCATTGGCGTGGCGGAGAAGTTCGACGCCACGTTGTGTAACCCACCGTTCCACGGTTCAGAGCAGGAAGCGCAGGCCAGTACCCGCCGCAAACTGCATAAGCTGGGCAAGGGTGAGGTGGCGGATAAGCCGGTACAGAACTTTGGCGGCAAAAATAACGAGCTGTGGTGCGAAGGCGGCGAAGAAGCCTTCGTGCGTAAAATGGTAGAGGAAAGCGTGAGTAAGGCGCAAAACTGCCTGTGGTTCACCTCGCTTATCTCCAAAAATACCACTTTGCCATCGATTTACCACGCGTTGAAGCTAGCCGGCGCCGCCGAAGTGCGCACCATTGAGATGGCGCAGGGGCAAAAGATCAGCCGTTTTGTAGCCTGGACCTTCCACGACGCGGAACAGCAGGCTGCCTGGGCGGCAGAACGCTGGCGTTAATTTCCCCTGGGTGCCGGTTATTTGACCGGCACCCATAAATCTTCGCGTTTCCCTTTCAATTTCCGCATGTTGCGTTATTCTCAATACGTCGTCCAATACTAAAAATCTTAAATAAGTTATTTATTCAAAACACAATAGTTACCTTACTTAATTGATATTTTAATCCGGTGAGTTTTATCTGCCAGGAGAATTAGGCCTGCCTGTTTCTCAGGGTGATGCACGTCTGCGTGTGGGCGCTGCGTGCAGAAAAAATAAAATGAAAAGCACTTGTCTGCTAAATCATCTGCCAGAAGGATTTTAACCCTATGCTGTTACGATTCAGTCAGTTAAACACCCACAGCCGTGCCGAGTTGAGCGCGATAGAAAATGCCGTTGCCATGATCGTATTTAAACCCGATGGCACCGTGCTGCGCGCTAACGATTTATTTCTAAAAACGATGGGATTTCAACGACAGGAAGTTATCGGCCAGCATCACCGCCTCTTTTGTTCCCCGGAATATGTCGTCAGCCCGGCATATCGCAAACACTGGGATATGTTAAATAACGGCAAGCCCATTACCGATAATATAAAACGCATTCGCAAAGACGGAGAGGCCGTGTGGCTGCAGGGCACCTATACCCCGGTGATGAATAAACAGGGGCGGGTGGTGGAGATCGTCAAGATCGCCAGCGTTGTGACGGAGCGCATCACCCAGGCGCAGGAGCATCAGAGCCTGCTGTCGGCGCTAAACCGTTCGATGGCAATGATCACCTTTGACGCGCACGGCAAGATCCTTGCCGCCAACGACAATATGCTGAAATTGATGGGCTACCGAATCGAGGAGGCGCGGGGACAGGCGCATGCGGTGCTCTGCCCACCTGAGTTTGCCCATTCTGACGATTACCGCCAGCATTGGCGGCGTCTCGCACGCGGCGAGTTTATCACCGGGCGTTTTGAACGGGTGAACCGACGCGGAGAGCGGGTATGGCTGGAGGCCAGCTACAATCCGATTCTTGATGATGATGGGCAAGTGGTCAAAGTGGTGAAAATTGCTCAAGATATCACCCGGCAGATGATCCAACAGCAGCACGAAGAAGAAATGGTGCGTAATGCCCACCATTTATCACTGGATACTGACCGGACCGCTGCACAAGGGGCCGTGATCGTCCAGCAGGCGGTCGCAGGCATGCAACAGGTCGAAGCGGCCGCGCGCGATACTTCCGCGGTGGTCAGTGAGCTGGGCATTGGTTCACAGCAGATAGGCACTATGGTGGAGGCAATCCGTAAAATCGCCTCTCAAACCAACCTGTTGGCGATTAATGCCTCGATTGAGGCAGCGCATGCGGGTGAGCATGGGCGCGGGTTTGCCGTTGTCGCTAATGAAGTACGTACCCTGGCGGAACAGTCTCGCCAGGCGGCGACTGAAATTGAACGTATCACCAAATCTATTCAGCAGGGAGTGGCGGCGGCCATAGCCGGCATGGCGGTCTGTGTGGAACAGGCTGGCGGTGGCGTGGCGTTGACGCACGATGCCGGTGAAGTGATTAATCGGGTGAATATAGGTATGCAGGATGTGGTCAAACTGATGCAGACGTTTACCACGGTGCAGCAGGGAGAGTCGTTGCACTGAGGTCGGTGACGCTAACCCCTGCGGGGGTTAGCGTCATTCTCACTCAACTTGTTTTGTTGCCGACTGTTGCGTATCTGGCGCATAAGAAAGCTGCATTGCCTGTTGCGGCATGGCGATACCGGCTTGATCAAAGTGTATTTTGACCAGACGGTCGAGGGCATACTGCACCACCCACTGCTTTAATGCCTGGGTGCGTACGGTCACCCGGGTGGTGAAGGAGCGATCGCCCAGCGCCACTACGCCGTTGAACACCGGTTCGCCCACCAAAAAGCTCTTCACCTGTTCGTCTTGTTTCAACGCGGCGACGGCTTGATGCAGCACCTCATGGACATGATCGATATCCTCGTCACGGCTAACGCTGTAGTTGGCGCGGTACACGCCAAATTCACGGGCGTAATTCGCCAGCGTCGTGATCGAAGAAAAGGGGACGATATGATAGACGCCGTAATCGTCCCGCAGGCCAATCGACCGGATGGTCATGCGCTCAACCGTACCGGTAATGCCGCTGACGGTGACGTACTCGCCGGTATTCATGCCGTTCTCAAACTGGATGAATACGCCGGTGATCACGTCCTTTACCAGCGTTTGCGCGCCAAAACTGATGGCCAGCCCCAACGCCCCGGCCCCGGCAAGCAGCGGGGCAATATTAATCCCCACCTGCGACAGCACAATCATAATGGTAATGGTGCTGATAACGATGGCCAGCACGTTACGAAACAGCGTCAGCAGCGTGCGTTCACGCGCGCTGGGACGGATGCCGTTGCTCAACTCCAGCGCCAGTCGATGTTCGATAACGCTGGCCATCAGCGTCCAGCTGATAACCGCAATCACCAGGATCAGCAGGATATGAACCAGACCGCCGACGATTTTTTCCCCGTTTTCGCTGCTTGCCCACTGGTAAAGGTTGATCAGATGCCAGGCGTCAAACAGCAGCAGCGTGACCGTCAGCACCACCATCACCCGCAATATTTTCAACCCATTGGGAATATAGGAATTAATACGTCGTTCCAGCATCGGATAGCGCCGGTTGACATCATCCGGCAGCGAAATACGGCGGAAAATCCAGCGAGTCAGTTGGCCGGAGATCAACGCCCCGACGCCGATAACCACCAGGCTTTTTACCGTTGCGGTCATCATAAAGTTCAGGCTGTTGCCAATATCAAATTGCGACAGGACAAACAGCACCAGGAAATAAGCGATCGCCAGCAGGTGCCAGACATGGCCCAAACCGCGCAGAATGATGCTGAAGAACGCCATCGATCGTTCGGCCAACAGGTTAATCTGGAGCTGTATCGGCTTGCGGTTACGCAGGATCAACGCCAGTGCGTATAGCGTCAGTGCCAGCATGATGACCAGATTGGCTGCGGCGGCTGCGGGGTAACTGATCTGTGTCGCCACTACCGGTACCACCACCATCAGGCCGTAGCCGATCAGGCCACTAAGCCAGGCAAGACGCGTATTCCAGTAATGGGCGACGGCATCGGAGAACGCAAAAGGACGCAGGTAATCGAAATTGGGTGCAAAAATCAGCCGCAGCACCGCCTTGAAGAACTCGATCACCGCGAAGGCGCTAAGAAACAGGGTTTGCAGCCGCAATATGGTGGCGTTGTCGGCGTGGACATGACGGGCAAACAGATTACCGGCAGTCAGTGCCAGCAACAACACCAGCAAATCGATAGCGAAGGCGCCGAGGATCGCCGTTGGCAGTTTGTACCACGAATCATGCTGAAGTTTGGCGTTGTGTCCCCAGTTGCCGATGCGTTTGTATAGCGGGCGGATTATCCGGCGGATCAGATGGAAGAGGGCAAAGGTCAGCGCAACCGTCAGCAGAAAATAGCCCAAAGCCCGAAAAAAAACGTCCGGATGGAAAGTGCGTTTTGGCCCAGAGTCGATCAGTTTTTGCCTCGAGTTTAACTTCTTGTCGAGGGTGCTAAGGCTGTCTTGCGCCAAACTGGTCAGGCTTTCGCTCAGCGAGTCTGACGGCTCGGGCGTTGCTGACTTGGGCTGTGCTGCGGCTGGTTGATCCGCAGCCTGTCTCAGATGGTTAATCAGCTCGGCACGGGCTTTGTCGTCTTGCAGAATATCTGCGAGCGCCGCGTAGGAGGCTTTTTGCTGCTCGGTTTGGCCACTGGGCGCGGGATCCTGTGCGGGCTGCGCCGTTGCCAGTGGAGAAACTGCATAAGTGATCAGCAGCAGCAACAGGGGAAACAGCTGTTCTCGCAGATGAGAACCGAATCGGGAGTATGCGGTTGCGGGCATGTATCCTCTCTTGGGGCTCTGTAAATCGGCGGATTAATTACAAATGTTAAGAAAAACAAAGAATATAGTAGAAAATGAAGAGGCGCAGGGAGTGATAACGCGTGCTATTGCCATATAGAAACGGCGGGCCCGGAACAGGCCCACCGCTGGGTAGGGTAAATCAGGATACGTGCTGCAAGAACTCCTGCAAGCGCGGGCTTGGCGGGTGGTTGATCAGGTCATGCGGGTTGCCGTCTTCCGCAATCCGGCCTTTATCAATAAAGATCAGTCGCGAAGCCACTTTTTCGGCAAAGCCGACTTCGTGGGTGACGATCACCATGGTCATGCCTTCTTCCGCCAGATCCTGCATAACCTTCAGCACTTCATGGCGCAGTTCCGGATCAAGTGCGGAGGTCGGTTCATCAAACAGCATCATTTTCGGTTTTACCGCCAGCGCACGGGCGATGGCCACGCGCTGCTGTTGGCCGCCGGAAAGCTCGGAAGGGTAGTGATGTGCACGCTCCGCCAGGCCGACTTTGGCCAGCAGTTCGCGCGCCAGTTTTTCCGCGTCCGGCTTTTTCAAACCGCGTACGCGGATCGGGCCGAAGGCAACGTTTTCCAGTGCGGTCAGGTGTGGGAACAGGTAAAACTGTTGGAATACCATGCCGGCTTCCTGACGGATCAGACGATCGTCAACCTTGGGATCGTTGGCTTTCAGACCGTCGACGATCAGATCGCCACTGGTGATCTCTTCCAATTTGTTGATGCAGCGCAGCAGCGTGGATTTGCCGGAGCCGGAAGGCCCGATAATCACCACCACTTCACCCTGATTAATTTTCAGGTCGATATTGTGCAGCACCTGGGTTTGCCCAAAGTGCTTGGAGACGTTTTTAAATTCAATCACAGGATTTTCATCCTTCTTTCCAGACGACGCAGCACGAAGCTCAGCACCAGGGTAATAATCAGATAAATAACCGCCACGGCGCTCCAGATTTCCAGCGCGCGGAAGTTGCCGGCAATAATTTCCTGGCCCTGACGGGTCAGTTCCGCCACGCCGATCACGATAAACAGCGAGGTGTCTTTAATGCTGATGATCCACTGGTTACCCAGCGGCGGCAGCATGCGGCGCAGCGCCAGTGGCATAATGACATAGCGGATGGTTTCGCGGCGCGACAGACCCAACGCCAGACCTGCTTCACGGAAGCCGCTGTGGATCGACAATACGGCGCCGCGAGTGATTTCCGCAATGTAGGCGCCGGAGTTGATCATGATGGTGACCACCGCCGCGCTAAAGGGATCGATGCGCAAATCGCTGAACGCCATCGGCAAGGCGAAGTAGATAAACATCACCTGCACCACGATAGGCGTGCCGCGAATAACTTCGATGAATACCAGGGCGATGTGGTTGGCAATCCAACCGCCGTAGGTACGGGCAAAACCGGCAACGAGGCCGATGATCAGGCCGCCAATCAGACCGAGGACCGAAATCCACAGGGTCATTTGGGCGCCTTCTAACAGGATAGGGATGGCGGGCCAGATGGCGCTCCAGTCGAACTGCATGGTGTTTTCTCCCGGTGATCCCAAACGTGGGAATCAGATACAACAAAGCGCAGGGGCTAAGGCACCACCCCTGTGCTTAAGTGAATCAGTGACTGACTTCATCCGTTATTTAGGTTCGGTACCGAACCATTTTTTGTAGATTTCGTTGTAGGTGCCGTTGTCGCGCAGTGTTTTCAGCGCGCCATTCACCTTCACGCGCAGTTCGTCACTGCCTTTAGGGAAGGCGATGCCGTATTGCTGTGCTTCCAGCGAGTCGCCAACGGTTTTGAACTTGCCGGCGCCGGCGGTTTTAATGAAGTACAGAATGTTTGGCGTGTCGTGCAGCACCGCGTCAGCGCGTTTGGTGCCCAGTTCCATATAGGCGTTATCGATGTTCGGGAACTGACGCAGGTCTTTGGTTTTGATGTGCTGCTTGGCGTAATCCACGGAGCCGGTGCCACTCTTCACCGCCACCACTTTGCCGTTCAGATCGTCAATGCCCTTGATGCTGTTATCGTTGGCGTTAACCATCACCAGCAGGCCGCTTTTGTAGTAGCCGTCAGAGAATTCGATGGCTTTTTTACGTTCTTCGGTAATGGTGATGCCCGCCAGCGCCAGGTCGATATTTTTGGTTTGCAGTGCCGGGATGATGCCGCTGAAATCCATAGGCTTCAGGGTGTAATCCAGTTTCAGTTCTTTGGCGATAGCGGCCCACAGGTCGATATCGAAACCAACGTATTTATCGCCTTGTTTGAATTCAAAAGGAACGAACGCGGTATCGGTGGCGACGACCAGTTTGTCTGCTGCGTGGGAGCTTACGGCAAAGGCCAGCGAAAGTGCGGCCAGGGAGACTTTAAAAATTGACTTCATGAGAGGAATTTCCTGTACAGGTTGCGGATTACCCATTTTTTATATTGCAGTTGGTGCCATGAAAAAATCGTGCCATGTTTTCAACTACTATAAAAACAAAGAGTTGCGGTGTGATGTTGGCTCTGAAGGTCGAATTATTATTTTTATGCACCAAATTGAGGCCCCAAAATGGTGCTTTTGGCGACCTGGTGGTGCATGGGTCTATCATTAACCAAATAATGGGGTTGAAACAACCGATAGTTAACGGTTTCGCTTCAATATTGATAACTAACTCTAACTTTTATGCCGCAAGCTTGTTGCATTTGGTGCAGGAGTGTTCTGTCAGAGAGGTCCGGGGGGATATTTTGCGTCGATAAGCTCAACGCAACTGGCTGTCTTTACTGCCGCGACGGTTATATAAACTGCTTGCCGCCTGCTTTTTATCCAACTCGGTTTGGCAGGCCAGGCAATAACGCACGCCTTTCAGCGCCTGCCGACGCGCCAGAGGGATTTCCTCTCCGCATTCCTGACAGTAATGTTCGCTTTCGCCCTGTCCCAGCGCCTGTCTGGCACGCTGTACGGCATCATCGACGGTAGAGTCGATTTGATCTTGTACGGCACCGTCTGCCGCCCATCCGCTTGCCATGATCACCTCGCTAGTGCTGAGTCTTCATCAGTTCGTTTTATCTACTATTTATCTACTATGGGCTGTTTTTTGAGCAATTCAAGCGGCGTAAAAGAAAAACAGGCCGGGGCAAAGCCCGCAGCCTGTTCAATCCCGCAATGCGGAACGCTTTGATTGTTTGTCGCGCAGATTTATTCGATGTTGGACTCGATAAACCACAGGAACTTGTCCAGATCGCGTGACGCAGCGGTAAACATATCCGCGGTATCTTCATCAGCGACTTCTGTGATGGCCTTGCGAATGTCGTTCGCGGCCACACCGTAGCGATCGGCCAGCGCTTTCAGGTGTTCCTGCACGCTGTGGATGTTGGTCGGATAGCTTTTCAGCGGGGTCTTGTCATTCACGACCTGCACGGTACCCAATGCTACGCCGCCCAACTGCACCACGCGCTCGGCAAAAGTGTCCAGGTGATCGATGATGGCGGTACGGAACCCGTCCAGCATTTCATGCACGGCAATGAAGTTGGCGCCACGCATGTTCCAGTGCGCCTGCTTGGTGATCAACGACAGGTCGGTAAATTGAACCACCTGATGGTTCAACGCCTTGATGGCTTCCAGTTTGGTTTTTTCGTCCATGTCATTACGAGTGTAAAGCAGCTCAGAAGATTTCGTTTTCACCAGTTTAGCGGTACTCATATCAGATATCCTCTCGTTAGTTCGTTGTCCTATTTTTGTCACGGGAGTAATTATAGCAGCGATATAGCATTTTGCAGGCCGAAAATGGCTATTGGATAAATAGGTTCTAACGAATTGAAAATTAACTCCAGTAAGGGTAAGGTTATAGGGATATATTTATTTTTTTACTAATGGTTTGAATTGTAATGATATTGTTTCGTCCTCTCTCGTGAGGGTGGTTCCGCAGGGTAATAATTTCAGGAAGGCGTTTAATAACCATTTTCATTTATATTTTCATCAAAATTCGTCATTCTAAATCATTTTTATTTCATTTTATTAATTGCCTGTTAATTCATATTGATAGACGAATAACATCCCGCTAAGCTATTTCCCTCCATCTCAGAATTCGCTCCCATGAAAATTAACGTCGTTGGAACCAGTGGCAGTGGCAAAAGCACGGTGGCGCGCCAGCTAGCGGAAAAGTTTGCGCTGCCTCATATCGAGCTGGACAAGCTGTTTTGGCGTCCGCAATGGCAGGGTACACCCGATGACGAGTTTTTGGCGCAGGTCGCGCAGGCGCTGGCCAAGGCGGAGTCCGGCTGGGTGCTTGACGGCAATTACAGCCGGACCAAAACGATTAAATGGGAAAGCGTTGATTGGGTGGTATGGGTAGATTATGGCTTTTGTCGTACGCTGTTTCAGGCGGTGCGTCGTGCCGCTACACGCGCATGGCAAGGTACCGAGTTGTGGCCCGGCACCGGTAACCGCGAGAGCTTCCGCCGTTCCTTTTTCAGCCGTGATTCCATCGTTTTATGGACCATCAAGACCTACCGTAAAAACCGGGCCGGCTACCTTGCGGATATGAACGATGCCCGGTATCGCCATATCCGCTTTATCCAACTGCGCTCTCCGGCGCAGACGGCGAGGTTTATACGCGCTTTGCCCCAGTATTGATCAGGGTGGCTTTCGCTCAGCGTGATGGGAGGTCGGTCATCCAGATAGACCGGCTGGCCAATTACAGCAGCAGGGTGTAATGCACCTTTATCACCGCTTTTTTGATTGGCATCGATACATTAAGTTGGCAAGCGACTTTGTGCGGCTCATGAGGTAAAAATATGGCGTACATACCGGGAAACATCGCCAGCGTCTGGCGGTGGCGTATGATATCCAGCAGTTGTACATCTCGTGCATCGTCATAAGGCAACTCACTTTGCCAATCCCCCGGCAAACCGTAATCAATGCGTTCTTCACCGCCGAGGAGCAGATGAATGGCGGCATATTCCTGATGCAGCTCTGCACGTCGGGTTTCCGCTAGCCCGGTGGTTAGCGTCATCACTTCCATAAAGATCTTCTCACCCTTTATCCCATGCCGCCCCTGAGCCAGCTCGGCGAGATCGTATTGACGCACAGCGGTGATGGTTTCGACCAGTGTCGGTGACAGCCCACGGCCATAGCGTGGGTTAAACAGCGTGTTATAAATCACTTTGATTCTCCATGTGGTTAACCCTATCGGGTTTATTTCCATAACTACCTGGGGGGACTGCGGGGAAAAGTATGCCTGTTTGCCAGCGTGAAAACAGTTAACCCGCCTGCATTCCGCTTTGGGCAAATGCAGGCGTAGCCAACACTCAGGACAGGTTTTCGATTTGCGGTTTGGGTTTGATGGTCAGGGTCGCCCCCATGGAGGCGGTAATGATCGCAGCCAGCGCCAACCATTGCACCGTCGTCAGGTGTTCATTCAGGAACAGCATGCCCGAAAGCGCAGCCAGTGCCGGTTCCAGGCTCATCAATGTACCGAAAGTCCGCGCCGGTATTTTTGGCAACGCAATAATTTCCAGCGAATAGGGCAGCGCGGTAGAGAGGATAGCTACGGCCAGGGCGACCGGCAGGATATCAACGTTCAGCAGTGCGCTGCCGGCTTGCCAGGCGCCAATCGGGCAAAACACCACGGCGGCAATCAGTGAGCCCACCGCAACGGTTCCCGGCCCGTGGTCGCCACCGGCTTTCTGGCCGCAGATAATGTAGACCGCCCAGCAGGCGCCGGCACCCAGCGCACAGGCGGCGCCGAAGGGATCGATGCTGCCCATGTCATGGCCCAACGGCAGCAGGAACCAGAGTCCGGCGATCGCCAGTGCCACCCACAAAAAGTCAATCGCACGGCGTGAAGAGAACATGGCGACCGCCAGCGGGCCGGTGAACTCCAATGCCACGGCGATACCGAGCGGCAGAGTGCGCAGGGAAAGATAGAACAGGTAATTCATCGCGCCCAGCGCCAGACCGTAAATGAACAACGGTAGTCGGCTGCCGGCGGCAAATCGCATGCGCCACGGGCGGAAGATAATAAAGAGGATCAGCGTGCCGATACTCAAACGCAGCGTGGTGATGCCTTCTGCGCCGACCAGCGGGAACAGGCTTTTGGCCAGGGAGGCACCGCTTTGGATGGAGACCATAGCGATGACCAACAGGCAGATTGGCAGCAGCGTAGAAGACGCTTTTGCGGTTGCAGACGAAGACATCCTTTAGAGCCTTTTATGCATTTCCCACGATCTGGGAAGAGGTCGATGTTTGGATGACGGCAGTGTAAATGAATTGCGGTAAATGTGTCTGAGAAAAGCATTTTCAACGAAAAAAAGCGCTGGCTTACGGCGCCAGAACAGCTTTTATGGTCAAAAAGTGCTCTTTTTTTAAGAATTGTCTGGATATTAAATAGGTGATTCTTATCACAGAAACGCGTAGAATGCGGCTCGAAAATAGAGCGAAATGAAGTAGATACACTGTTCTTGAAATCTAATGTTACACGATATAAAGCATTAGACACTCATTTTAAGGCAGAGTTTCACGCTAATTTTTGTTATATTTTCAATGCATGAACAAATGGATTTACTTAAAAATATAACGCGTTTGAGGTGGTTATGAAAAAAATTGCATGTCTTTCCGCAGTAGCAGCCTGTGTATTAGCAGTAACCGCAGGTACCGCATTCGCTGGTCAGAGCACCGTATCCGCTGGCTATGCGCAGGGTGATCTCCAAGGCGTTGCTAACAAAGCCGACGGTTTCAACCTGAAATACCGTTACGAGTTCGACAACAACCCACTGGGTGTTATCGGTTCCTTTACCCACGTAGAGAAGAACGGTTCTGAGAACGGTTACTACGGTAAAGCTCAGTACAACTCTATCACTGCCGGTCCAGCTTACCGCTTCAACGACTGGGCAAGCATCTACGGTGTAGTGGGTGTTGGTTACGGTAAAAACATCGACAACGCTCAAAACGGTACTGACCGTAACGGCAGCAGCGACTACGGCTTCACCTACGGTGCTGGCCTGCAGTTCAACCCAATCCAGGACGTAGCACTGGACGTTGGTTACGAGCAGAGCCGTATCCGCAGTGTTGACGTTGGTATCTGGAGCGTTGGCGTAGGCTACCGTTTCTAAGATTTCTCCATGCCTGCGGGCATGAGCATGTGGCGCAGTTGGCCGCATCAGATAAAAATCCGCCTTCGGGCGGATTTTTTTTGCCTGTCATTCGGCGTCGGTCACTTGCCCAGTTTTTGCGCCGGTTCCGTTGAAAACCGCGCGCTGCGGGCATCTCGCTCATAGCCTTGCGGCTGCGTAAGAATGTCGTACAGTGCCGGTCGACGACCGTGGATCCAGCGGCGGCCCGTGCTGAGCGGGATCAGCGACAGATCAAGGTTGGCCGTGACCATCTGATCTTCTGCCGCCCAGGTTTCCGCCAGAATGCGGCCATAAGGGTCGAGGATCATCGCATTGCCGGTACGTACTTCGTCATCGTCACGTCCCACTCCGTTGCTGAACAACACAAACAAACCGTTGTCATGGGCACGTGCCGGGAGCCAGCGCATCAGCCAGCCACGCCCGTGTTCGCCACGAAACGCCGCCTCTATCGCCGCCGGATCCTCCTGCCGCCGTTGCCAAATTTCCAGTGGGATCGGCTTCATGCCGTGCGGGCTACGCGAATGAGTGCCGCCGGTCTGATGCGGTGCCAACAGCACCTCTGCCCCCAGCAATGCGGTCGCGCGGACATTCTCAACCAGGTTATTGTCCCAACAGATCAGCACCCCCATTCGGATACCCCATGGAGTGTCGAACACGGTGAAACTGTCGCCGCTGGCGATTGCCGGGTGTTCAAAGGCATGCAGTTTACGGTGAACGTGAAGTTTGCCGTCGGGTAGGCAAACGGCGTAGGCATTGTAATATTTGCCGTCCTCTCCCAATTCGATCAGCCCGACGCCGATCGCCATGTTATAGCGTTCGGCCAGCGGGCGAATGCGCGCCAGCGAAGGGCTGTCGGCGATGGGCTCTGCCAGTGCACCAATTTCACCGGCGCTGAGGTGGCGTACGTGCCAATAGCCGGTGATGCACATTTCCGGGAAGGTCAGCAGCTGGATCTGTTCGGCGGCGGCGCGGGTGATAAAGCCCTCGATCACCGACAGGTTATAGTTTTTATCATTGGCGCGATGCTGAAACTGCACCGTCGCGGCGCGTAGAGAGTTTGTCATAGGATTACCTTTTGGCTGTTATCTGGCGTTGATTACAGCAAAACAATTGATTACTGTATAATCAATTAAATTCCTTTTTTGATAACCTAACGGAATGGATATAAGACAACTCCGCGCCTTCGTGGTGCTGGCCGAACAGGGCAATTATCGCTTGGCGGCAGAGCGGCTGTGCATCACCCAGCCGGCGCTGAGCAAACAGATCCAGGCGTTGGAAACGCTGCTGGGCGCCCGCTTGTTTAACCGTGGCCGTCAGGGGGCGCAACTGACCGCCAGCGGCCAACGGCTCTATCCTGAAGCTCAAACGTTAGTCGCTCAGCATCTGCAGTTTCAGCAGCGAGCCGTGCAGGTGGTACGGGGGGAGGCGGGGCGTTTGGCAATCGGCTTTGGCCTGTCCAGCTTTCATCTGGCGCCGCAGTTGGTGGCCGCTTTCTGTCATCGCTTTCCCGAGGTTGCCGTGGGGTTGGAAGACTTGCCTTCAGAACGGCAATATCAGTTGCTATTGCAGGGGGAGCTGCAGGTGGGATTTGTGCGATTACCTGTCAGTACGCCGTTGCGCGCCAGTGCGTTGCTGAGTGACCGATTGGTGCTGGCGGCGCCTTCGGCGCTGGCGCTGCGGGCGGACACCCTCATGGAGCAATTCAACACCTTACCGTTGTTACAGTTGACGCCCAAGCGTGGGCGCGGGCTGAGCGACCAGTCGCTGCGTTTTATTGCCGCCCATCAACTGGCACCTAACGTGGTACAGCAGGCCGGTGATATTCAAACCTTGCTGGCACTGGTTGCCGCCGGCATTGGCGTTGCTCTGCTGCCGCATAGCGTCACGCATATTGCGCCGGCGGGCATCGATATTCTGCCGCTGAGCGGCGAACAGACCCAATGGCAAGTCGGTATCGCCTGGAACCCGCAGCAGCCTGATGCGCTACGGGATAACTTTGTCCAGGTCGCTTTGGCTACCGCGTCGGGTCAGGTTGCCGATTTATAGCGGGCAGTGCATCACCAGAATTGGGCTTTGGTGGTACTCGCTGCGATGACTTTCGCTGAAACCGACTTTCTTCGCCAATGCCAATGAGGGCTGATTTTCCGGGGAGATAATGCATACCGCCTTATCGCCCGGTAAATGGTCTTTTCCCCAGGCCAAAGCCGCGCGCAGCGCTTCGGTGGCATAGCCTTTACCCTGTGCCGAGGTCACCAGCGTCCAGCCCATTTCGGGGGCATCAAGCGCCGGATGGATATTGCGCTGGAAGTCGGAAAAACCGATGCCGCCAAGGTAAGCGCCGCTGACTTTATCGCGCACGGCCCAGTAGCCATAACCCAGCAACGCCCAGTGGCCGACGTAGCGCATCAGGCGGCCCCAGGAGTCTTCACGATCCCTCGGCGTGCCGCCGATATAACGAACCACTTCAGGATCGGCCCACATGGCGGCCAGCGAGTCAAAGTCGTCCAGCGTATGTGCATCAAGGCGTAAACGTTCGGTAAGCAACAGCGGTGCGGTAGTGATAAGAGGCATTATTTTTTTCCTGCACAGAGCCAGAGGCGGTCTGTGCAGTATGCCAGAGAAATTACACCGCCAGCCACAGTAACCAGGTGAACAGGAAACCGCTCAGGCCAAGGATCGTCGTCAGTACCGTCCAGGTTTTCAGGCCATCGGCGACCGAAAGCCCGAGGTATTTGGTGACGATCCAAAAGCCGGAGTCATTTACGTGCGATAAGCCCAGCCCGCCGAAGCAGGTGGCGAGAGTGACCAGTACCAATTGCAGCTGATTAAGCCCGCTAACCGCTTCCGATAACAGGCCACCAGTCGTGAGTATCGCTACAGTAGCGGAGCCCTGAGAGGCGCGCAGCGCCAGCGAAATGATAAAAGCTGCCGGGATCAACGGCAGGCCGATGGTGGTCAGCACGTCTGCCAATGCCTTGCCCACGCCTGACTCCACCAGGACTTTGCCGAATACGCCACCGGCACCGGTAACCAGGATCACCACCGCGGCGGTCGGCAGAGCGCCCCCCATGACGTCGCTGGTGTGTTGCAGGCTCCAGCCGCGACGAATGGCCAGGAAGTAGAATGCCAGCAAGAGGGCAATCATCAGCGCTACCGCCGGTGAGCCGAGCAACGAAAGCGTGTCGCGCAGTGCTGAACCCGGCTCGAGCAGCGTGGCCGAAACGGTGCCCAGCATGATAATCGCGATAGGAATGACGATCAGCGCGGCCACCAACCCGGCGCCAGGCGGATTGATGCGGTCGCTCAATGGTGCTTTGCCTTCCGGCGCCGGTTCGGGCGCTGCCAGCTGCAGCTGTTCCAGTACCTCAATCGACAGTGGATAAGTTTTACGATTCAAATGCTTGGCTGTGAAATAACCGATCACGCCTACCGGAATACAAATCGCGAGACCGATAATGGTCAGCCAGCCAATATCGGCGTTCAGCAGCCCGGCTGCGGCGACCGGGCCTGGATGTGGCGGCAGGGCGACGTGAACCGTCAGCATTACGCCGGCCATCGGCAGGCCGAACTTCAGCGGCGAAACTTTAGCGACCTTGGCAAAACCGTAGATGATCGGCGCCAGGATGATAAAGCCGACGTCGAAAAAGACCGGAATGCCGAGAATAAATGCGGCGATGGTCAGGGCGGCCACGGTATGTTTCGGCCCCAAAGCTTTGCTGAAGCGCTGGGCCAGCGATTCGGCACCGCCAGAATGTTCGATCATACGGCCGAGCATCGCGCCCAGGCCGATGATAATGGTCACCGAACCCAGTACGCCGCCCATACCTGCGGTCATCACTTTCATCACTTCGCCGGTAGGAATGCCGCTGGCCAACGCCACCAACAGACTGACCACCAGCAAGGCGACAAAGGGCTGGATCTTGGCCTTGATGACCATCAGCAAGAGCAGTACCACACCTAATACGGCAATCATCAAAAGCATAGAGGTAGACATGAAATAGCCTTTAATCGGGTAAGAGTCAGGCACCGCGATCGCCGGTTGGCGATACGGGTGCGTTTAATTTTTATGTTTTGGAAATCCCTGGGTTGGCGCAGTGCCTTACTGGTAAGGCCTTAGCCAATCAAGCCCGACGGTGGTATCGCCACGCGGCCGGTATTCACAACCGATCCAACCTTGATAGCCGATGGCGTCCAGTTGGTCGAACAGCCACGGATAATTCAGTTCGCCGTCGTCCGGTTCATGACGATCCGGCACCGAGGCAATCTGAATATGGGCGTAGCGGCCGGCCAGCGAATGCATCAGCCCGCTGATGTTGCCGTCCACCAACTGAGCATGGAAAAAGTCGAACTGTACGAAGACGTTCGAGCGATCGATGGCCTCGACCAGTTCGGCTGCCTGGTGCTGGCTGGAAAACAGATAATGCGGCTTAACCTGTGGGCTGAGCGCTTCAATCAGCACCTTGATGCCGTGCTGGGCGAAGCGGTCTGCGGCATAGCGAATATTATCGATAAAGGTATCGCGATAGCGCTGCCAGTCCGCTCCAGGGGGAACGACGCCGGCCATCACGTGCACGTTGGGGCAGTTCAGCGCAATGGCGTAAGCCAGGGCGCGATCGATATCTGCACGCGCATCTTGCTCGCGGCCCGGCACCGCCGCCAGCCCCCATTCGCCGGCTTCGGCATTGCCCGGCGCGGTATTAAACAGCACCTGCTGCAAACCGTTGCTGCGCAGTTGTTCCGTCAGCAATTCGGCCGGATAGTCATAGGGAAACAGGAACTCGACTGCCGTGAAACCTTCGGCTGCGGCAGCCTCGAACCTTTCCAGGAATGGCAGTTCGTTAAACATCATCGATAAATTGGCGGCAAACTTAGGCATGGTTCAGCTCCGTAGCTCGGTAATTTCATCATCGGTCAAATAGCGTATTGGGCGGTCGCCGAGGGTGAAAATCAGCCTGGCGGCATCTTCCATCTCTTCGGTATTATCCGCTGCCGCCCGCAGATCCTTGCCCGTAACCACCGGGCCGTGATTGGCCAGCAAAAAGGCGCGGTGGGTCGGTGCCAGTTTGGCCAGATCTTCCGCCAGCCGTAAATCACCCGGGCGGTAGTACGGCACCACCGGCACCTTGCCGACCCGCATCACCACATAAGGGGTGAAGGGTTTAATGGCATTCTCCACGTCCAACCCTTGCAGGCACGATAACGCGGTGAGGTAGGTACAGTGCAGGTGCACCACCGCTTTGCACTCCGGATTATTCAGATACAGCGCGCGATGAAAGCTGATCTCTTTCGAGGGTTTGTCGCCGGACAGCCATTCGCCGTTCAGGCTGACTTTCGACAGCCGCTCGGCCTGCAGTTCGCCCAGGCAGGATCCGGTCGGGGTTGCCAGCAGCGTGCCGTCCGCCAGCAACAGCGAAAGGTTACCGGCGGAGCCCGTGGCGTAGCCGCGTTGGAAGAACGAGGCTCCGAGGCGCACCATCTCTTCGCGTGCCTGTTGTTCGGTCGTCATTGTCATAATGGGAATTCCGTTTGTGCCCGGGCGAAAAAGTTATCATCGCCAAAATTGCCCGATTTAAGGGCCAGTGAAACCGGTTGTTCGATGGCGCGAACCCAGGGTACGCCGGGAGAGATGCTGGGGCCGATGTGGAAGCCGCGAATGCCCAGCGCCTGCGTCACTACGCCAGAGGTTTCGCCGCCGGCAACGATAAAGCGACGGTACCCTGATTGTTGGAGCTGTTTAACCACCCCGGCAAACAGTGACTCCACTGCCTGACTGGCTGCAGCCATGCCATATTGTTGCTGAACCTGCTGCAGTTTCTCCGGTTCGGCGGTGGCATACAGCAGCGGGGCCAGCGGGGCATTTTCCTGCCGCTGTATCCAGTCGGCCAGTTCTGTGACATAGGTCGCGCGGTCAGATTCGCTAAGGCAACGCGCCACGTCGATAGCCATGGCCGGGGCCTGTTGACGATATCGGGCGACCTGTCGATTGGTCATGACGGAGCAGGAGCCGGACAGGACCACCGCTTTCTCCCCCTGTGGGGCTCCCGCGGCCTGCGGACGACCTTGTCCCGGCTGAGCCCATTGCCGTGCGAGGCCGATGGCCAGGCCCGATCCGCCGGTCACCAGCTTCATATTTTTCAGCGCTTCGCCCTGGGTCAGCAAGTGCTGCCCATTGAGCGTATCCAGTACCGCATATCGCACGCCTTGCTGCGCCAGCTGTTGCAGCTTTTCCACCACCGCGCCGGCACCGCAATCCATCTCTGCGGCCGTTACCAGTCCGCAGCGTCCCTGAGCCTGTGCTTCCATCAACCGCAGCAGATTGCTGTCGGTCATCGGCGTCACCGGGTGGTGGCGCATGCCGGACTCCGACAGCAGTTGATCCAATACAAACAGATAGCCCTGATACACCGTCCGGCCGTTGACCGGCAGCGCCGGGGAAATCACCGTTTGGCTTTCGCCCAGCGCATCAAGCAGCGCATCGGTCACCGGGCCGATATTACCCTGCGCAGTGCTGTCGAAGGTTGAGCAATATTTGAAGTAAAATTGCCGGCAGCCCTGGCGCTGCAGCCAGGCCAGCGCCTGCAAAGATTGTTCAACTGCCTGCGAAGCTGGGCAGGATCTTGATTTCAGGCTGATAACGACCGCTTGCGCTTCAATCGGCATTTCATCATGCGGTACGCCATTTAACTGCACCGTCGACAGGCCGTTTTCCACCAGAAAACTGGCAATGTCGGTCGCGCCGGTAAAATCATCTGCAATTACGCCGAGCAGCATTATGCGTTCTCCTTCTTTTGCGGCAGGTCGATACCGGAGAAGATTTTGATCACTGCGCTGTCATCCTCTTTGCCGAAACCGGCATTGCTGGCGGCGGTAAACATATTAAAAGCGGTAGATGCCAGCGGCAGCGGGAAATGCAGTGCTTTGGCGGTATCCGCCACCAGCCCCAGATCCTTCACGAAGATATCCACCGCCGATTTGGGCGCATAGTCGCCGTCAACCACGTGACGCATACGGTTCTCGAACATCCAGGAATTGCCGGCCGCGTGGGTGACGACGTCGTACATGACATCCAGAGGAATACCGGCGCGGGCAGCCAGCGCCATGGCCTCGGCTCCGGCGGCGATGTGCACCCCGGCCAGCAATTGGTGGATGATTTTCACCGTGGCACCCAGGCCAATCTCTTCACCAATGCGATAGACCTTGCCGGCAATGGCGTCCAGCACCGGCTGCAATTGTTGGAATGTAGATTCTGCGCCGGATGCCATCACCGTCATTTGGCCTTCAGCCGCCTTGGCTGCGCCACCGGAAACCGGAGCGTCAAGCATGTTCAGGCCAAGCGCCAGCAGTTGTTGTTCTATCTGCCTGGCATCGGCAGCGGAGATGGTGGAAGAGACCATGACTGGCGTATTGGGCTTCAGCTTCGCCGCCAGGCCGTTTTCGCCGAACAGGATCTGCTTGACCTGGGCAGCGTTAACCACCAGCAGCAATAACGCATCCAACTCAGAGGCGAATCCATCTGCGCTGGTGGCAGCCTGTTTGGCCCCGGCCTGCTGCAATGTGGCCAGCGCCTGTGGGTTAAGATCGACACCATAAGTCGTCAGCCCGGCATTAATGCACGACTTCGCCGCCCCCATTCCCATGGAACCTAACCCTACGATGCAAACTGCAAAATCCCCTGGCTGTGTCATTTGGCACCTCGTGTTAATTTTAGTGATAATTTGTTTTGTTGTGTTAAATGTAAGCGCATTGATGCGCTGAGTCAGCGATCGATATCACAATTATTAACATTGAGAGAAGCCTTAATAGATGCGCTTAAAAAGGTTGATGTCGAGTTATCTCACTGTTTTAAAAATATTTAAAATAAGTCATCGATACCATGAGCGATCTCACGGCCTGTAAAATGGCTGCTTTCATCGAACGAAAATTGACGTAAAATCACAATTATTATCACTGCGGTAAAAAGAGAGGGAACCGTGATACCTGTAGAACGCCATCAGCAAATTTTAGCGCTGGTATCAGAACGCGGGGTGGTCAGTATTGCCGAATTGACCGAGCGGCTGGGAGTGTCGCATATGACGATTCGCCGCGATCTGCAAAAACTGGAGGAGCAGGGCGCGGTACTGGCAGTGTCAGGCGGGGTGCAATCTGCTGAACGGGTGGCGATTGAACCTTCTCATCAGGATAAGGAAGGGATGTACAGCCAACAGAAAGCGGCCATCGGTCAGTTGGCTGCCCGGCAGGTCCCGCCCAACAGCTGCATTTATCTGGATGCGGGCACCACTACGCTGGCATTGGCAAAGCACCTCAGTGAGCGCGAAGATCTGACGGTGGTCACCAATGATTTTGTGATTGCGGGCTACCTGATAGAACACAGCCAGTGCAAGATCATTCACACCGGCGGCACCGTCTGTCGCGAGAACCGTTCCTGCGTTGGTGAAGCGGCGGCTCAGGCGCTACGTGGGTTGTTTATCGACCTGGCGTTTATTTCCGCCTCATCATGGAGCATGCGCGGCCTGTCGACGCCCAATGAAGATAAGGTGATGGTGAAGAAAGCCATCGTTGACGCCAGTCGCCGCTGTATCCTGCTCAGCGATACCTCAAAATACGGTAAAATAGCCACCTATCTGGCGTTGCCGATTGCGGTATTTGACGCGATTATTACCGATGATAATCTGCCCGCCGCAGCGCGAGAGGCGATCCTGCAGGCGGATATCACGCTGATGACGACCGGGGAGAAAAGCTGAACATAGCCTCGTATTAACAGCGTCGGAATAAATGCACCAGCGGGGGGGGGGGGAGCTCTGTGCGCAGCGCTACGCAGAAATTAAATGCCGCTGAACCAGTTATAGCCCTGATCTTCCCAGTAACCGCCGGGATTGGTATCGCTGACGAAAATGGCGGCGATATGTTTGGCGTTCTTGAAGCCCAGCTTGGTCGGCACCCGCAGCCGCAGCGGGTAACCGTAATCGGCCGGCAGCGCCTTGCCGCCGAAATCCAGCGCCAGAATGGTTTGTGGATGCAGTGCGGTGGCCATATCGATGCTGGAATAGTAACGATCCGCGCATTTGAATCCGACGTAACGGGCGTTCAGATCCGCCCCGATGTGCTGCAGGAAATTGCGCAGCGGCACGCCACCCCATTGGCCAATGGCACTCCAGCCCTCGATGCAGATTAACCGGGTTATCTGGCTTTGCTGCGGCAGGCGTTGCAGTTGCTCCAGCGTCCAGGGGGCCTTTTTTTCTACTTTACCGGAGACTTCCAGCCGGTAGCTGGCGAGATCCACTTCCGGAACGTTGTATTCCGGGTAATACGCGTTGAACGGGAACGGATGGGTAATCTGATCCGAACGGTAGGTCTGCGCCAGCTTTTGGCCGTTGAACAGCCAGGCTTGCACCCGATCGTTCCAGCGGGACATTGCCCACAGCACTTTATCCACCTGGTCACCGTCCTGCAGGTTGCAGCCGGTCAGCATGGCGACGCCACCCAGCGTCAGGCCGGAGCGAAGCATCAGGCGGCGCTGCAAATTAACCAGCTGTTTCTTTTGTGCCGGTTCCAGCCCCGGTGCCATGGGGCGTTGTTTTTTATCCGTCATGTTTGCCACCCGTTATCATTGCCCACAGCGTGCGCGGCACGATAATCACCATCAGCAGGTGAATCACCACAAATAAGCCAATGCCTGCCATGGCGAAAAAATGTACGTAACGCGCAATGTCAAAGCCGCCGAACAGGCTAACCAAACCTTGTAACTGCACCGGTTTCCAAATGGCTAGTCCGGAGAGCACCAGCAGCAGCCCCAGAAGCAGTACGCCGAGGTACATCAGTTTTTGAATGGCGTTGTAATGACCATGCTGATGTTTGAGCCGCAGCGTTACGGCTTGCCAGATATCGCGCCGCAGCGCGCCGAGGCCAAGCGGCAGCAGATCGCGCCGCAAGTGGCCGCTGAACAGGCTCCACAAGACATAACACAGCGCGTTGCAGGCCAGCAGCCACATCACCGCCAGATGCCAGCCGATCGCGCCGCCCAGCCAGCCGCCGAGCGTGACTTGCGGCGGAAAGCGGAAGCCGAACAGCGGCGAAGCGTTATAGATTTCCCAGCCGCTCATGAACATGCAGACCATGGCGAGCAGGTTAATCCAATGGGTCAGGCGGACCGGCCAGCGATGCACCGGCCGCGGCGCGTTGCTTTTCATCATGCACTCCTGAATTACATCGGTGGAACGGTACCGTCTTTGCCGGCAGAAATGCGGGTAGCGACGCGTTCGCCCTTATCGTCCGTGGCGGAGAACAACACGATATGCGCGCCCGGTTTCAACAGGCTGCGGTCACCGGGATCCAGGGTAACGATCGGCACATCTTCCGGCACGTTAACGGTTTTTTGCTGGTTACCGTAGGTCACGGTCAGGGTGCGGCCGTTGGACTTCACCAGTTTGCCCACGGTGCCGTTGGTCATGGTGTCGACCTTACCGTCGGCGGATTCCCAGGCCGAGTGGCCTTCGCCAGTGCCGCGCAGGCTGGCTGCGAACACGTGCACTTCCAACGCTTTCAAAGAGCCGTCAGGCTGCGGTACGGCAGCGGTGCCGATAAAGCTGTCCGGCTTGATATCATCCAGCGTGCCCTTCGACACGCTCAGCACTCGGGTCTGGTCATTGAGCTTGACGCTGACCTTTTCCCCTTTGCGATCGGTGACCTGCAGGCTGGTGTCGCTCACCTGATCGATAACGCCACGCAGCGGGGCAATCACCTTGCCTGGGGTTTGCGCTGCGGCGGCCGCACCGCTGCACAGCATGAGAGTGGAAAGCAGTAAACCGGCAAAACGATGACGGGTAATCATAAAGTTCTCCTTTGTTTAGGTTGCCGGTTAAGCATGGTTGAACACCGGGGACAGCACCATGTCCGTTTGATGACATTAATGTCATCAAGAATGTCCGCCAGAACTGCTAGTATTTCCGCAAGAGTCATGAGGTGGCGATAATGCGAATACTGGTGGTTGAAGACGACATCAGCACGGGTGATTACCTGAAAAAGGGGCTGGGAGAGGCGGGGTACAGCGTCGATTTGGCACGTAACGGCACCGACGGCCTGTTTCGGGCACTGGAACACGGCTATGACGCTATCGTGCTGGACGTAATGTTGCCGGGGCTGGACGGCTGGCAGATTATCGAGGTACTGCGCAAGAAAAGTGATGTGCCCATTCTATTTCTGACCGCACGAGATGGGGTGCAGGATCGCATTCATGGCCTCGAACTGGGTGCCGATGATTACCTGATTAAGCCCTTCTCCTTTACGGAACTGGTGTTGCGTCTGCGCACTTTGCTGCGGCGTGGCACGGTGCGTGAAGCCGATCACTATGTGATAGCCGACCTGCAGCTCGACGTGCTGCGCCGTAAAGCGGTGCGGCAGGAGCAGGTGATCGCGCTGACCAATAAAGAATTTATGTTGTTGCATCTTCTGGTACGACGTGAGGGGGAGGTATTGTCACGCACCATGATCGCCTCCCAGGTTTGGGACATGAACTTTGACAGCGATACCAACGTGGTGGATGTCGCCATCAAGCGGCTGCGTGCCAAGATTGACCGGCCGTTCGAGGTCAAGCTGATCCACAGCGTGCGTGGTATCGGCTACGTTTGCGAACCGCGTTCATGAAGGCCGTGATCCAGCGTTGGCGCGTCTTGTCATTGACGTTGCGCAGCGCCATGTTGTTTGCGCTGGTGGCGGCTCTGGTGGTTAGCGGCGCGGGCGGCTACCTGTACGGTGCAATGCGTCAGGAGATGACTACCCGTAGCGATTTGCAGGTTATCGGCCGGGTGGAGTATTACCGCAATTTGCTGAGTCAGCGTTTTCCGTTGGAGCGTCTGACGGCGAATACCGGCCTGTTCGAAAATATGCTGGGTAACGAACAGGACGTGCTGATTTTTCAGCAGCCGGGGAAAAAACCGTTAATCAACGTGAATCCGGCGAGGTTGATCCTGCCACCGGTGATCCCGACGCCGGTCGGCACGCCGCAGCGCTTGAGCGCGGTTCAAGGCGGAGTGACCGCTCAAGGAGTGCCATTGCGAGCTGCATCGGCACTGGTCAGGCTGGAGGACGGTAACCTGCTGCAAATTTCGGCTGCCCATGTGATGGTCAATGAGCAGAAGATGCTGGCGCGTTATCTCTGGCGGATCGTCGCCGCCGTCGCGGTGGCATTTATTCTGATTGCATTGCTGGGATACTGGGTGATGCGCCGCGGACTGCAGCCACTGTGGCGAATGGCGGCGCAGGCGGCGGTGATCACCCCGAACACGCTGTCGACTCGCCTGAGCGAGCACGGGGTACCGAAGGAATTGCAGCAACTGACCCGTTCGTTCAACGCCATGTTGGATCGCCTGAATGAAGGTTATCTGCGCCTGACGCAATTCTCCGCCGATTTGGCCCATGAAATCCGCACGCCGGTAGGGGCACTGATGGGGCACTGTCAGGTAGCGCTGTATCAGGCGCGCAGTGTGGAAGAGTATGAAACCTTGTTGTCGAACAACATGGAGGAGCTGGAGCGTATTTCCCGTATGGTGGAAAATATTCTATTTCTGGCGCGCGCCGGCGAAGGGCAAGCGGTGTTGAACCCTCAGCGGCTTGATGTGGCGCAAGAGCTGCAACGGGTGGCTGACTACTTCGAAGGTTTGGCGGAAGAACGCGGCATTACGTTGGTCTGCCAGGGAGAAGGGCAATGGATGGCGGATGCTATGCTGTTTCAGCGCGCATTGAGTAACCTGGTCTCCAACGCGGTACGCTATGCCGATGAAAACAGTCAGGTACAGCTGCAGGCTGTCAGTCAGGCCGATGGTGGGCTGGCGATACTGGTTATCAATCAGGGCCCGCCGTTCTCCCCGGCGCATCTGAACAAATTGTTCGACCGCTTCTATCGTGCCGATGCCGCCCGCAGTTCCGGCAGCCATGCCAGCGGACTGGGGCTGGCGATCGTCCGTGCGATAATGACACTGCATGGCGGCACAGCGCACGCCCATTGTGTTGTCGAAGAAAATACTGCTCGCATCACCTTCAGCCTGATATTCCCCGCGCAAGAATAGCCTATTTCCCACGCCGGATTTGATTGGCTGGGGCGGCCAAATCCGTTTATCCGGCCTGGTCGAAACTATTTACTTTCATTTACCGCTGGGCTAACCCAATCACCTCCGGATCAAAAGATTAATTCTGACCAGAATTAGGGCAATGTTGCGGCCTAGGCCCGGTTTTTTGGCGGCGACCCCTTTTGGCAAAATTCACTCATCGTTACGTTGTTATTAAAATTGCTTGCATTAAAGGAATGACGAGAATTTTCAGCTTAAAGGCGGTAATTTACAAAACAAAAAACTAACTTTAAGATCTTTTACATATAAATATATCAATGATGTGGATGTTTGTATAATCTTTGGTTATGGCATATGAGAAAATTCTTATATCAAAAATGATAAGGTGAGAAATATTTACTTTGTGGCGTTAATTGATTTTCAGAAGGGTCAGTGGCTAAGGTTGGCTAATTAACCTGATTAAATATTGCTTAATATTCTATTAACATTTAACGCCGGCTATAAATAATCCTAGAGTGAAACCTGTGAAAAATGAAATATAGAATTAATGACCACATCATTTTTGACGTGGATACGGGAACCATGAGCCTGACAGAGTTTCCTGACGATCCCATCTCTATTTCCAATCCGTCGAAGCGGTTACTGCTGCTATTGATTACGCATCATGGCGAGCCAGTGGGGCGGGAGGTAATATTCAAGAAGGTTTGGGATGATTATGGCATGGTGTCAGGCAACAATAATCTTAACCAATGTGTGAGTAAATTACGTCGGGTTATTAAAAATCTGGGCATTGAGGACGAGGTGATTGTCACCGTCCCCAAGGTCGGTTTTATGCTGCGATATGAAATTAGGGTGGAGTCTTGCGAAGGGCCGGAAGATCGTTTCGTAAATGGAGATATAAATTCCCCTCCACCGGCGCCGGTTCAAGCGGAAATAGCGCCTTCGTCAGGCTCTTCAGCCGCAGCCGAAGCGGTTTATACCGGGTATTCCCGGCGCTGGTGGGCGATAGTCAGCGTAGTGGCATTGGGGGTAATTATGCTGGCGGTTGGCATTACCACCTATCTCACCGGTTCGGTTTCCCGGCAAGAAATCTATCTTGGCAAAGTCAGCAGTTGTAAGGTGTTTATGTTGATGCCGGGCGCCTCAACTGCCGTCAGTGCTGCTCTAAGTCGCGACATTCTGGCCTATGCGGGCCCGCAAACGGCAGAGTGCAGCGGTGACGAATTCCTGTTGGTAGTACGCAGCAATCAGGTACGTTCTTACATTTCGGGCATTTCCCGACTGTTTTTTCTGCGCTGTCGCATTTTACGCGAACATCGGGTAGAGATTTGCTCTGGACTCGAAAGCGACAACGCCGCAATTCTTAATTAATCATCAATCGGTGTCAGGATGAACGCCACCCCGGGGGAAAGGAATATGCCACCAATCTTTATTGTCTTGATATTAAATACTTAATTTGCACCGCCTGGTTAATAATGCAGCATTTATTCGATGCAGGCCTTATATTTTGCTCGCCGGCGCTGCCTTGCATTTCCGCGCCAACCGCTTTTGTGATACCTAATTATGGTAATAGATTATGAAAAATATCTCTTTCAGGGAGGACATTCTCTTTTTCGAACCCAACCCCTGGGTGAGAAAAGGATTACGGGCACTTATTGGAACCGAACCCATACACTACCAATTTGTGCACAGCATCAGGGCAGTGGAGGCAGGGTTAAAGGAGAATGAGAAACAAATCCTCATAATGGAGCTGTATAATGAAAGTGAGAGTTTGTATGATGTATTACATTTCATCCTGACGATAAAGGATATTTGGCCCAAGACGCCACTGATCATATTTACTGAAGTGACCAATGCCAGCATATTGACCATTCTGGCTGCTCAAACGCATTTATCCCTGGTGGCAAAAGACGATCCATTGGTTTGCTTGTATCAGGCCATTGACGCTGTCGGCACGGGGGTAAGTTACCGTAGTCCGGCGATTCAGGAAGCGTTGATATCCGCGGTAGAACCCTTGTCCCGTAGCGAATGGCAAATATTGGCGATGATGATCGCCGGCGCCAATCCGCGACATATCGCCAGTATTACCCATCGCAGTTGTAAAACGGTCAGTAGCCATAAGCTGAATATCATGCGTAAGCTGAGGCTTAATCAAGCAGGGTTTATGCGCCTGATTTTGGCCTTCAGGACTCAACACCCGGCCTAAAAATTCGCCGTCGGTTGTAATGGCACACGCCGCGCCGGCGGTTTAATACTTTCTCGTTCCAAGCGCTTATCCCCCCTTTATTTCCTGCCAGTCACCCAGATGAATTGATCTGCATCAAATTAAACATCCTACAAAAATAAACCTGTCGCCCTTATTTATGCGCTGACGCAATAGTGCGTTTTATATACCGTTAACGTGGTTTTAGAGGGGATGAAAACAATAGGTGTTTTGTTCCCTGCAGCATCATTACATGGCCCTTTTAACTTACCGGAAGCAAAATAAACATTAAAGTAAGAATAAAAATCTAAATATTTGACCATTGGTAGTTAATGGTTCTTTTTTGATTTGATGCGGTTACTCTTTTCTCCGTCAAGCAGACTGGCTAAAAGCACTCATGCAAGTGACTGATTAAGGCACGTCAGGCTAATGGACGCACAATCATATTTAAAGTTGAAGGGAGTTTTACCATGAAGAAAATTACACTGGCTCTGGCAATCATTTCCGCCTTCGCTGCGGTCAGCACTGCTCAAGCCGCCGACGTTACCGCTCAGGCGCTGGCTACCTGGTCTGCTACCGCGAAGAAAGACACCACCAGCAAACTGGTTGTTACCCCAATCGGCAGCCTGTCTTTCAACTATGCGGAAGGCATCAAGGGTTTCAACAGCCAGAAAGGTCTGTTTGACGTGACCGTAGAAGGGGATGCCACTGCAACTGCCTTCAAACTGACTTCTAAACTGGTTTCAAACACCCTGACTCAGCTGGATACCTCTGGCTCAACCCTGAATGTCGGCGTGAACTACAACGGCGCAGCGGTAGAGAAAACGGCGGAAACCACCATGATCGACACCTCTGCCGGCATTTTGGGTGGCAACCTGAGCGCGTTATCCAACGCTTACAATCAGGCTGTCCGCACCAGCGCACAAGATCAGTTCACTTTCACCATTATTGGCGCCACCTCTGACGGTACCACTGCGGTCACCGATTTCAGCACCCTGCCGGAAGGTATCTGGAGCGGTGATGTGAGCGTGGAATTCAACGCCACCTGGACTGCGTAATCCCCGAGTTACTGGTTTAGAGCAGGGGGCAATCCCCTGCTTATTCCACCCCGCTGAAGAACGTCACTGGAATACCGTTATGAAACGACTCTCTCTCGCCGCCTGCCTGTTGCTATCGCTGTCTCAACCTGTTTTCGCGCTCGACGTCGGTGAGATCAGCTCGTTCATGCACAGCGATAGCGCGCGTCTGAGTAAAGAAATCAAGAACACCACCGACAGCGGTCGTCTGGTGAATATCAAGATCGAGCGAATTTCCAGCCCGCTGGAGTCCGGCACGGTGCTCCCGATGGGCAGTAAAGATGAAATGTTGCTGTCGCCGGCCAGCCTGATATTACCGGCCAATGCCAGCGACGTGGTCCGTTTCTATTACAAAGGCCCCAGCGACAACCAGGAACGGTATTACCGCATTGTCTGGTTCGATCAGGCGTTGAGCGATGTGGGGAAAAACTCGGCTAAACGCAACGCGGTTGCCACCACATCGGCACGTATCGGCACCATTTTGGTGGTGGCGCCACGGCAGGACCAATTCGACTATCAGTTTGCCGACGGCCAGATCAAAAACACCGGTAACGCCACCTTTAAGGTGGTGGCCTACGGTAATTGCCGCGACAAGAAAGAGGGGAATGACTGCAAGGAAAACTATTTCGTCATGCCGGGCAAGGCTCGAGCTTTCAGCAAGGTGGACGTCCGCGACAAGAAGGGTCGCGTTGCGCTGTGGCATGGCGACCAGTTTATCCCGGTGAAATAACGGACTGCGTAACCCACGGCAAAGCCTATACGGAATGGAACTCATAACAAGAATTCAAGGAGTGGATGTGAAAGGTGCGCTGGATGATGTGTTGTTGAAAACCCTGCTTGCCGCCGGCGCGCTTGTGCTTCCTGCCGTGCTGTTGCCGGGTCAGACGACGATGGCTGCCGGACTGACCCAGATTGATGGCGTTTTGATCCCCCAGACCTTCAGCCTGGCGTTGCGCGAAGGCATGAGCATCCCCCTGCTGTTGCACTTTGAAAAAAACAGCGGTGTAAAAGACGACCGCCGTATTGGCCATGCCTTTTTGTACCTCGAAAACGACCAACTAAAAATTCGCCAAATTACCCTGGAAGAGGGTGACGAGGGGACACCGCTGACTGCGGAAACCATCAAACAGCTGCAGGCGCTGCAGGAGGCCGCATTTGATCGGCAGCAGCGTATTGCGCTGACGCCCGACGCCTGGCTGGCGCTGGATTTCCGTCAGCTCAATTTACAGCTGGTGGTGAAAGCGTCCGCGATGGGAACCCTGCTCCGCGCGCGCTCCAGCGACATTGGCGCGTCGAGCGTCAATGCCGTCAGCAGCACGCTGGACTATAACCTTGGTATTTACGATAACCGCACCCGTGCCAGCGAGGGCAACACTTCCAGTTACCTGTCACTCAACAGCGTTACCGCTCTGCGCGAGCACCACGTGGAAGTGAACGGTTCGATTTACGGCATCGGCAGCGGCGACGAAAACGCTACGCTGTATAAGGCGATGTACGAGCGCGACTTTGCCGGCCGCCGCTTTGCCGCCGGCATGCTCGACAGCTGGAACCTGCAGTCGCTGGGGCCGGTCACCACCATCAACTCCAGCAAGATCTACGGCCTGTCCTACGGTAACCGTGCCAACTCTACCGTTTTTGATAACAGCCAGTCGCTGACGCCGATCGTGGCATTTTTCCCATCGGCGGGGGAAGTGCACTTGTCGCGTGAAGGGCGGCTGCTCAGCGTACAAAATTTTGCCATGGGTAACCATGAAGTGGATACCGGTAACTTGCCTTACGGCATTTATGACGTCGAAGTCGAAGTGGTGGTCAACGGCAAGGTGGTAGATAAGCGCATGCAGCGGGTGAACAAACTGTTCAACCCCAATCGTGGTGCCAATGCGCCGCTGGCCTGGCAGTTTTGGGGCGGAATGATCCGTATGGACGACTGGCGCGGCGATAACCAACGTCAGCGACCGGCGAAAGATTCTTATCTGCTGGGTGCCTCTGCTACCGGCAACGTAAACAGGCTCAACTGGGCGCTGTCCGGCTATTCGTTTGACAGCAACGCGGTCGGTGAAAGCCGCATCAGCGTACCGCTCACCGAGTCGATTCAGTTCAACCTGCAGAACATGGCGGCCTCCGACAGCTCATGGAGCCTGGTTAACAGCGTCAGCGCAGCACTGCCTGGCGGTTTCAGCAGTTTGTGGATCAATCAGGAAAAAACCTCGATTGGCGACAAACTGCTGCAAAACGATGCATATAACCGTGCCATCGGCGGCACGATGAATTTTGGTGCGCTATGGTCGCCGTTGGGTAGCCTGAGTCTCAGCTACAACGACGATAAGAAGAACAACAGTCATTACTACAACGCCGATTATTATCAAAATGTGTTTACTGGCCGTTTTGGCACGCTGGGCGTACGCGCCGGCATACAGCGCTATAACAACGGTGGCTACAGCGCAAATACCGGTAAATATATTGCGCTGGACTTCTCTTTGCCGATGGGCAATTGGCTCAGCGCTGGAGTTTCCAATCAAAACGGCTATACCACGGCTAACCTGGCGGCGCGCAAGGATATTCAAAACGGGCCGATCCGCACCCTCGGCGCCAACCTGTCGCGGGCGATATCCGGGGACACCAACGGCGATAACAGCCTGAACGGCGGTGCATACGCGCGCTTTGATACCAAATATTCCGCCGGTACGGTCAACGTCAGCAGCTCCGCCGACGGTTACGTCAACTCAAGCCTGTCCGCCAGCGGCAGCGTGGGTTGGCAGGGGCGTGATATTGCGGCCAGCGGCCGAAGCGAAGGCAATGCGGGCATCATCTTTAATACCGGTATTGAAAACGACGGCATGCTGACCGCCCGGGTCGACGGACGGACGGTCAAGCTGACCGGCAATAAAAACTATGTGCCGTTGTCGCCGTACGGTCAGTACGAAGTGGAGTTGATGAACAATAAAAACTCGGCGGAAAGCTTCGATATCGTCACCAAACGCAAGAGCAAGCTGACGCTGTATCCGGGTAACGTGGCGGTGATCACGCCAGAAATCAAACAGATGGTGACGGTGTTCGGTCGCATCAAGGCTGAAGACGGCACGCTGCTGGCCAACGCCTATATCAAAAACCATATCGGGCGCACCCGCACCGATGACAAAGGCGAATTCATTATGGACGTCGATAAGAAATTCCCGGTTATCGACTTTACGCATAGCGGTAACCAGAGCTGCGAAGTGGATCTGGATCTGAGCAAGGCTCAGGGCGCCGTGTGGGTCGGTGACGTGGTCTGTACCGGGCTGAAAACCTATGCCGGCAACAATATGCAGGCAGGAGAAACGATCAATGAAGGCTAAAATTGCGCTGCTGCTTATGCTGTGGGTGGCCCTGCCGTTGCGTGCAGCGGTTACCGTTACCAACTGGCCAAACGCCGCGACCGTGAAGTTCGTGTTCGTTGAAAACAACGCCGACGACAACTTTTTCGTTACGCCGTCCGGGGTGCTGGATCCGCGCATGACCGGTGCGAATAAATGGACCGGCCTGAAATACGGCGGCTCCGGCACCATTTATCAGCAGAGCCTGGGCTATGTGGACAATGGTTATAACACCGGCCTGTCGGCGAACAACCGCTTTGACATGTGGCTGGAAAATGCCCCGATAAAAAATCCGTTCCTCGGCCTGCGCTGCATTAACTGGTATGCGGGCTGTAATATGGACACCAGCCTGATCCTGCCGCAAAGCACCGATGAAAAAGGGTTTTATGGTGCGGTGGTGACGCCGGGCGGCGCAAAATGGATGCACGGCATGATGTCGCCGAGTTTCTACCAATATTTACAGCAGATGGCCCCCGGCGATGCATTCAGCATGCAGATTAATAGCTGCCAGACCTCGGCCACTTATGATGCCGGCGCTGGGGGACGGTGCCAGAACCAGGCCAGCGGTAATTGGTACAAACGCACCGTGACCCACAGCAAGGCCGCGCATCTGCGCTTTATCAACACCAACGCGGTATCGGAAGTGTTTGTTAACAGCGACGGCGTGCCGATCATCGGTGAGGGGAATGCCGACTGTAAAAACCAGACTATCGGTGCGCGCGCCGGCATCATGTGCAAAATGGTCAGCTACGATCTGCAGACCGATGGCAGCGTCAGCAATACCTCGATTCACGTGTTCCCGGCCATTAACCATGCGGCGCTGTCCTCGGCGGTTAACGCCGCCGACCTGCAGTTCAGTCTGAACGGCAACACCTGGAAAAACACTTCCGGTACCGGCAGCTATTACACCTTTAACGAGCTGAAAAGCAGCAATGCCATCTACGTCTTTTTCGCCAGCAACTTCTTTAAGCAGATGGTGAAGCTGGGGATCTCCGACAGTGGCACTCGCGACCTGATTAACTTCCGCTTCCAGAACACCACGTCGCCGGAGTCCGGCTGGTATGAGTTTTCCACCTCAAACCAGCTGATTATTAAACCGCGCGATTTCAGCATTAGCATTATTTCTGACGACTATGACAATACCCCCCATCGTGAAGGTTACGTTGGACCGGGTGAGCCACCACTGGAGTTTACTTATATTGTTACCACCAGTGGTAAAACCGCTGCCGATGAGGTGAGAGTCATGGCCACCGGCCCGACACAGGCCCTCAGCGGCAGAAGCTACTGCATTTTTTCCTCGGCGGATAACAGCACCAAAGTACCGTTCCCGGCGACGCTGAGCATCACTACCAGCACCAACGGGCAGCAGGATTATGACGCCGGCTGCGACGGGCAGTGGCATGACATGACGAATGCGTTATGGAGCAGTACGCCGTGGAATGACATTTCCGGCGAGGTAGGGGTGTTAAACAAAACACGGGTGAAATTCAGTATCCCGATGAATAACCCGATTTCACTGAGGACGATTGAAGGCAATGGTTGGTACGGCGACGTTAGCGCCGCCGGGGAGATCCATGTTGAAGCCACCTGGCGCAACATTAACTAGGGGAAAGGCTGTGAGAAGCTTGCTGCTCGGGCTGTTGTGCCTGCCATTTTATGCCAGCGCGATTAACGTTGGCACCCTGACGTTCGCGATGGATCAGGACCAATCCTTCACCGCCAAGCGGGTGCTGAACAATAACCGCAGCGCGCGTATTTATCAGGTGACGCTGCGGGCCATTGATCGACCGGGTGATAGCGAAACGCGGAGCAAACCGGCCGATGGCGAACTGCTGTTTGCCCCTCGTCAACTCCAGCTGCAGGCGGGACAGAGCGAATATTACAAGTTCTTTTACCGCGGGCCGCAGGATAACCGCGAACGCTATTACCGGGTATCGTTCCGAGAAATTCCGACCCGTTTATTCGATCCCGCAGGGCAAAAGGCGACTGGCGTGACGCTGGAGCCAATCGTGGTAATGGACACCATTTTGGTGGTGCGGCCGCGTCAGACCAATTTTGCCTATCGGCTCGATTCACAGCGCGGCACCGTCACCAATACTGGCAACACCTACTTCAAGCTGTTGATCAAGCCCGGTTGCGACAGTACCGACGAAGAAGGGGTAACCGAATACCTGCGTCCTGGCGATACTTTGACTCATGCCGGTATTCGCCAGAAAGGGCAGAAATTTATTATCTATAACGACAAATTTATCAGCATCGATAAAAGCTGCCTCAACGAATAATAACGCGCTAACGCAGCGGGATTGAGAAGCGGAAGCAGGCACCGCGTTGCGGTTGTTCGATCAGTTGGATATCGCTGTCGTGCAGCAACAAAATGCGCCGCACGATCATCAATCCCAGCCCGCTGGCGTGGCGACGCGCGCTGCTCAGAATAGAAGGGCGAACGAACAGATCGGCGCGCAGCTCCTGTGGGATACCGGGGCCACTGTCGTTAAGTTGAACCAGCACCTTGCCTGCCTGCTGCCAGAGACGCACTTCAATCTCGCCCCCCTGTGGCGTGTGGCGAATAGCGTTGTCCAGCAGGTTGGTCAACACGCGTTCAATCATGCTGACATCGGCGAACACCAATGGAATGCCCGGGGCGATATCAGCCAGCAGCCGTTGCTGGCGAGCCTCGGCTGCCAGCTCGAATTTCTGGAACACATCCTGCACCAGCTCACTGAGCGAGAACGGCTCTTTCTGCGGTTTCACCACGCCATACTCCAGCCGTGCCAGCTCGAACAGCTCCTGCGCCAGCCGACCGACCTTGCGGCTCTGCGCCAGCGCGATCTCCAGATAGCGTTGGCGATCGTTTTCACTCAGGCTGGCGGATTTTACCGACAGCGTTTCCAGGTAGCCGTGCAGCGAAGTCAGCGGGGTACGCAGGTCGTGCGAGATATTGGCGATAAACTCGCGGCGCTGTTGGTCCTGCTGTGAAAGCGACTGCCACTGTAAGGCGATGCGTTGCGCCATGCTGTTGAAGGCTTGCTGCAGTCGGCTGACCTCGTCGCGTCCGGCGGCGTCGACAGGCAGCGCGGCATAGGCCTGTACCGCAGCGATGCCGCCGCTGTCCAGCTCGCTGACCTGACGCGTAAGACGACGGATTGGCCGGGTGACCCAATAGAACGCGAATCCGCCGGCCAACAGGCTGAACAGCACCATCAGGCCCGATGACCACAGCGCCATGGAAACCGCAGAGCTAAACAGCGCGTTGCTGGCCAGCGCGTCGTAGTCTTCGCCCAGCAGCACCACGTACAAATAGCCTTCAACCTGACCATTGACCTTCAGCGGTGCGGCGCTGAACACTTTTCTGGCATTCGGGTTGCGCGGGTCATCGCCGTAAACCGGCATGCTGGCGCCATCGAACAAGGCCTGCAGCGGCAGCAGATCCACTTTCTGGCGTTTCAGGTGGCCGGCCGGCGCGGCGTTGCCAATGATATTGCCCTGTTTGTCGAGCAGGTAGACCTCAACGCTGGGGTTTACCGCCATCAGCTGATCGAACAGGCTGTGAACCGAGGGGGCGTTCAGCCCGTTTTGCCCCAACAGCGGGTTACTGTCGGCAATGTGCTGCGCCAGATTACCGGACAACCGCTGGATCACCGCCTGGCTGTACTGGGTACTGCTGCGCACCTGCATCCAGCCGGATATGGCGCAGCTGACCACCATCAGCAGTGCGAAGATCAGGGTCAGACGTTGCGTTAACGTAAGGTTTTTCATGATTCACTCTTGCGGCGCTGCCGCGAATTTGTAGCCCATACCCCACACGGTGAGGATGCGCTCGGGTTCCGCCGGGTTGCTTTCAATCTTGATGCGCAGCCGGTTGATGTGGGTATTCACGGTGTGCTCATAGCCTTCGTGCTGATATCCCCACACCTGGTTGAGCAGGCTCAAGCGGGAAAAGACCTTGCCGGGGTGTTTGGCAAAAAAATACAGCAGGTCGAATTCACGCGGCGTCAGGTCGATGGCTTGATGATTCAACAGTACTTCACGCGCAATCGGATCGATGGTCAAGCCGTCAAAGCTCAAGGTGCCGGCGTCCATTTTCAGGTTGCGGCTCATGGCTTCCTGACGGCGAAACAGTGCCTTAACCCTGGCCACCAGTTCCAGCATCGAAAAGGGTTTGGCGAGGTAGTCGTCGGCACCGAGTTCCAACCCCAGCACGCGATGTACCTCGCTGGATCGCGCGCTGGTGATGATGATCGGCGTGTAGCGCGTCATGTTGCGCGCGCGGCGGCAGATCTCCAGCCCATCGATCCCCGGTAGCATCAAATCGAGGATCAATGCGTCCCAGCCGCCCTGTTCCAGCATCGCCATCCCCAGATTGCCATCGGCGGCATGGCTGATGTCATAACCCTCGTCGCGCAGATGTAACTGCAGCAGCTCCGCGATATTGCCGTCATCCTCGACGATTAAAATTTTCTTTGGCTTTTCCATTCTCTCACCGCTGATTGCCAGGCCTTAGTGAAGTCTACACAACCACCGGAGCCTGAGTTATCACATTTTATTTAACTTTGCGTGAGGTCTTGGGGAACAAATCGGACGGATACTCAGCCCATCGAAACCGCCACCGTCAGGAGAGACGTCATGGCCATGTCCATTACGCCGGAGAAACCCGCACTGATCCACCCGCTGTGGCTGCGCCTGACGCATTGGTTGAATGCGTTGGCGATGCTGATCATGGTCACCAGCGGGTGGCGCATCTACAACGCTTCCCCGCTGTTCAACTTCAGTTTTATCAATGAGCTGACGCTAGGCGGTTGGTTGGGTGGGGCGCTCCAATGGCACTTCGCCGGCATGTGGCTGTTTGGGATCAACGGGTTGTGTTATCTGCTGATCAATCTGTTCAGCGGCCGTTTGAAACGCAAATTTTGGCCGCTCAGCCCAAAAGCCTTGTTGAGCGATCTGCTGGCGGCGCTACGGGGCAAACTCGGTCATAGCGATTTGCGTCATTACAACATGGTACAGCGAGCTGCTTATCTGTTTGTGATGGTGGCAGGCGTAGTGATGGTGATATCTGGCCTGGTGTTGTGGAAGTCGGTGCAATTTCCGCTGCTGCGCGAATTGCTCGGCGGCTATGAAGCGGCACGTTATATCCACTTTTACGCCATGTCGGCGCTGGTGGGGTTTGTAGTAGTGCACCTGGTCATGGTGGCGCTGGTACCACGCACGCTGTTGGCCATGCTGCGTGGACGTTAAGGAGAACCCGATGAAAACAGATAAACCCCTTATCAGCCTGAGTGAAGGCCGGGAGATTGTCAGGGAAGCACAGCAGTTGTTGGCGCGCCAATTGACCTCCTCTTCACGCCGCCGTTTTCTGCGTAACGGGTTGACGCTGGGTGGCATTGCGATGCTCACCGGCTGTGACCTTAGCGACAACACCCATGTGGAACAGGCGTTGAGCCGTATCTCGCGCTTTAACGATCGGGTGCAGGGGTGGCTGTTTAACGCCGACCATTTGGCACCGGTGTATGCCGAGTCGCAGATTACTCGTCCGTTCCCGTTCAACGCGTTTTACGCCGAGGAAGAAGCGCCGGATATCAATGGCGAGGATTATCGGTTGGAGGTCAGTGGGTTAGTGCTGAATAAGCAGCCGTGGACCTTGCCGCAATTGCACAGCATGACGCAAATCAGCCAGGTGACGCGCCATATCTGCGTTGAAGGTTGGAGCGCCATCGGTAAGTGGGGGGGCGTACCCTTTGCGCAATTTCTGCAGGCGATCGGCGCGGACCTGAGCGCCAACTATGTCAGCTTCAAATGCGCCGACGACTACTACACCAGCATCGACATGGCCACGGCGCTGCATCCGCAAACCATTATGGCGCTGACTTACGATGGCCAGATCCTGCCACGTAAATACGGCTATCCGATGAAGCTGCGCATGCCGACCAAACTCGGCTACAAGAACCCGAAACATATTCAGGTCATAGAGATCACCAACCGCTTTCCCGGCGGCTACTGGGAAGATCAAGGTTACAACTGGTTTGGCGGCAGCTAACGACGGCCCCAACTATCCCCGGCACACAGGTGCTTTTTAAATGAGAAAAGGAAATACCATGAAAAAGTTATTCGCAGTAATGATGTGTAGCGCGTTGATGTTAGGTTCCCTCGGTGCCAATGCCGCCGACAGCATGGGCAAAGACGCGATGAAAAAAGACGGCATGAGCCAGATGTCGCACGACGGTATGGCCAAAGACGGCATGAAAAAAGAGTGTATGGGCAAGGATTGCATGAAGAAAGACGGCATGGGCAAAGATGCCATGAAACATGATGGCATGAAGAAAGACAGCATGGGTAAAGATGCCATGAAGCATGACGGCATGAAGAAAGACAGTATGAGCAAAGACGCTATGCAAAAAGACGCTATGGGGCAGTAGCACCCCTGCCAAATCCGGCGGTTTGGACCGCCGGTCTTTTCAGCAACGTGAGGTATTTATCATGAAAAATCTTATCCTGGCAGTAGTCTTGACCTGCCTCAGCGGAACCGCTTTGGCTGCGGTGCCAGTAACGGCGGAAAACGCTCAACAACTGCAGAAAATCGGCATGGTTTCCAGTCTGGCGTCAACGTTAAATGACTTTGAGCAAGCGATCGCCGCAGATGCCAAGCAACAGGGAGCCAGTGATTATCATATTACCTCTGTCACCGTCAACAATCATGTCTACGGCACTGCGAATCTGTATAAATAGGGAAGAAGATGGCGGGATATAAAGAGCAAAGAAGATGAGAAGGGGCGCAGCCAGGCTGAGCCCCTTTAATTTTTATCAGATCACTCTCTCAGCAAAGGGCTATGCACGATGTTTAAAGATATTTAATCAGTAGTATAGTTGTCCTGCCAATTCGGCAGTATCAGGTTGACCATTTATTTTTATCAATGCATCATTGCTATCAAATATCTTGTTGTTGTTAAGATCGGCAACGATATATGTGTCTTTGTTTAGTAGACTATCCAACGTTGATACCACTCCAACCTTACCATTAAATATCAAAGGTAATGATGGGTTGGACAAGTATTCTATATATCCGTAGTCATCCAGTTTGTTTCCTCCACTTACTTTATCTGTGAAGGGTATCTTTTCACCAGACTTCTTCCCGGATATATAAATATTATCGTTCTTTAAACCTATGATGTCCTCAGCTGCATTGAAATCAAAAATGGTACTTGTGTTTTTTGAGTATGACATTATGTTGTAAAAATCGACGCCTTTACCACCAATTGCAGTCACTATATTATTTATATCGAAATAATCATCTCCGTCACCGCCTATAAATTTTGCTTCGCTATAATTATCGTTTCGTGCTGATTCGGATAGTGAGAACTTGTTACTTTCCCAGCCACCTAATACAGTGATTTTTTTGCCCATTACAGGGTTGATGCCAGAGCCTATTGAAATGTCGACTCCTGATGAGTTTGTAGCATCGACGAGCAAGTTTGTACTACCTCCGTAATTAATTACTGTTGTTACTAATCCTAGTTTATGTTCACCACTAATAACTATCTTGTTCACAATTGACGATGTGAGGTCTAATGATATAACGTTGTTATCGTTAGATTGACCGTTTGTATTTATATTTACGGTTTTTAAATTATCACCTAACAATGAAAATTCACCCGCTCTGACAAATTCTTTAGGGCCAGCCAAACCAGCTGGTTTATTCAGCCTGTCCTCACCATTACTCTGGTTGGTGAAGAAATTAAGCTCACTGACATCACTCTTGAATTTGAATATGTAATCTCCTCCATCGCCCGTAATAGGATTATTGCTATGGTTTCCAACGTAAATATTGGCTGCCTCTTTACTGACATTTATAACTGAAATTTTATCAGGTGTAGTTGATTGTTGTTGGTTAGTGACGTTGACAAACGAGAAACCTTTTTTTCCAATATTATGAATATTGCCAATTTTGTCGTCGATAAATGCATAGTCAAAGGTGTTACTTGCTATTGACGAGGATCTGACTACTGTACCATCAATTTGTTTTGTGTAGGTTAATGTGGATACTTGTCCATTATATTTATATAAATCAATCAATCCGAAATTTTTGAATTGGTTTAGATTGCTTGTGTACTTTACCGTTTGTGTGTCAGGAGTACCATTTAGACCTTTTACTATAGTGACTTCAGACCATAAGTTGATGAAGTTTGCGGAAAGCATATTGAACCCATCTCCGCCATCAGCTGTAAATGAGGCGTTTATTTTATTCCCTAAGTCGTTTGTATTGTTTCCTTTCCAGCCAAGGAAGTCATTACCGGAACCAAAGTAAAAGTGAGTGGGTGATTTCAAGATTTCATATAGTTCATTTAATATAATTAAAGTATTTGTATTCCCGGTTTCTAATTCAAGGATATGGCCTTCTATATTTATTGTGGAGAAGTTAGTATTCTTATATTCGGCCAGTTTTATCTTTGCTTCTTGATTGCCATTAATAATCAGCTCTTTAATGTTTGCAGCTAAGGAAAGGTCTACTGCGTTATTTGTTGTTAAATTTAGCGTGACATTTTCAAGCTGAGCTGACTCTGCCAGGCTGATATTATGTGATAAACCAGAGTTAACGGTACTTTCTGGAGAACCTATTTCTTTGTTTGTTAAAGTTGCTTGTTTTTTATAATTTAAACTTTCGGCTATTCTATGTGCGAACTGAAATTTGTCATTAAACTCATCTTCTGATGTTACTTTTAGCTCTAATAGGTCTTTTGTAATGGTTGATATTATTTTGTTTTTCTCTCTAAGGGAGACTAGATATTCTATAGTAGCGTTACTTGCGTCATGTCCATAAACGAAGTTATATATCTTTTTTGTATAAGATTCAATATCTAGGTGAGTTGATGTGCGGTTAAATTCCGATGTGTTTATTAGAATTTCTACCATTTGTTCATAACTTTTCCCAGAGGCTAGTTTTTGAGTCCATCCAAACAATCCCTCAGAGTTTAAATTTCTCCCTGCACCAGCAAGATACAATACGGCAATATATTCTTGATATTCTAACTTAGGGAGTTCTCCAGGTTTGTAAACATATGAAGCTGAAGCTAAATGTGCTTGGGCTATGAGGTCCTGTTCATTTGAACTTTCTCTTAATGCATTCATTATTATTATTGTAATTTCTGCACGAGAAGAGCCTGTGGATAATAAGTTAAGGTAAAAACTTAATTCAGTATCATTCGCTAAACGTTCAAAGCTGTTCTCGAATACTCTATTAATGAATGATTTTTCAGTGACCTTGCTTAAATACTGTCGACTGTTTATAAATTCCTCAGTGGCTTGTAGCAGTGTTTTTTCGCCATTGTTAATAAGTGGTGCCCAAAATTCTGTTACGTCACGGGTTATACCTGCACCTAATACATGGAATATGCCCTGAATATTAAAGGAAGCCTCTCCTGAAGGGGATATATTGGATGCTCCTGGGTACAATATAAGATTACCGTTGTCTAGGAAATGCTCTCTATCAGTTATACGCTGTTCAGGATAGTTGTACTCATAATCATCAGTGATAGACCAGTTGTCATTTAATTGAGGCCAGGGGGCCGTATTAGTAACAAGTTCATTGACGATACGGAAAAGATTATGGTTAAGGTCAAGACTTGAATCATTGGACCAGAGTTTAAACTCTATTTCTCCCATTTTTCGTCCATGGACAGATTCAAAAAAGGCATACATAACTTGGAAATTGTTATGATAATTTCCATATAAAGCTTTTGCCTCAGGAGTTTTCATGAGATCAGATATTAGTTTTTCAAGAACGATAGGTCCATTTTTTTCTAAGCTATCACTAAGTTTTTTGAGTGTTTTCTCCGTAGGACTTTTTTGTATTAAAGTATAATAAATACTTGCTATTTGTTTTTCATATTGTATTTGAGCCATGATTATACTCCGAATTATTAATGATTATCATTTTGGTAATTATTCTTTTAACTAACTACATACCAGTTATTGTGAATGTCATATTATAGGTGGTTATTTCACAGTCTGCCTTGTAAGTCGGTACAGGAAGCCTTTTTTTGTGTAAATGAGATTTTCCTTATGCTCATCTTGGGAATGATAAATGTGCTAATACGAACTCTTGGGAGAGGGATCGCATGATGAATTTCATGTTATTGAATTATTTGATGAAATCGAGAAGGATCTCTTGGGGGAATTATAGGATTTCGAACTGGGTTTTTCTTGTTAGCTCCCACTGTTATTAAAATAGTGGGAGCTATTGTGTTTTAACCCGGGAAGGTCAGGGTATTGCCCGGCGCCTCACGGTGGATATGCACAAAGTTCAGGTGTTTCTCATACTGATCGAGAATATCGCCGATCACCTGCTCTTTGCTGTAATCCATCAGGTCATTGCCCTGGGTGCCTTCCATCAGGAAGGTTTCCAACCGGTAGTAGTGCGACTTGCCGGAGCGGGCGCGATAGGTAAAGCCCGGCACCGAATAACGCTGTGGCCAGATCTGGTAGATGAAGTTCTGTTTTTCGCCCAGATGCACCAGCAGCTCCAGATGGCTCAAACGTTCATCTTCGGTCGGCGGTACCTCACTGAATTCCACTTTGGCACCGCGCAGTTCCAGCTCACGCGCCACTTCTTGCATTGCCGGTCGGCAACGAGTATCCAGCATTTTCTGCGTGTACTGCGTGCCAGGATAATTCATTACGCGCGACAGGCGCTGTTTCCAGTTGAGCACGTCATTGCTGGACACCGGCATTGGCGCACTGGTGTTCAACGCGCTGGCTTTGCGGTAATCCTCTACCCGCAATGACTTATACAATCCGGCCATCACGAAGAAGATCACAAAGCTGAACGGCAGGCCCATGATCACCGTGGTTTTTTGCAACGCGGGCACGCCGTCTGTCATCAGCATGCCGATGGTCAGCAGGCCAATGGTTATTGACCAAAAAATACGTAGCCAGTTGGGCGCATCGTTGTTGATGTCGCTCAGACGCGAGGTGAAGTTACCCAAAACCAGTGAACCTGAATCCGCCGACGTGACGTAGAACAGCAGGCCAGTGATGGTTGCCACCGAGGCGCTGAAGGTGAAGCCCGGATACTGAGCCAGCAGGCTGTAGAAACCGCGTTCTGGATACTGCATTACTTCCTGCGCGAAAGCGGCGTTACCGTGAATGATCTGATACAGCGCGCTGTTGCCGAAAATCGACAGCCACAGCAGGGTGAACACGAAAGGAATAATCAGCGTACCGACTACAAATTGGCGGATGGTGCGCCCACGCGAAATACGCGCCAGGAACAGGCCGACAAACGGCGCCCAGGCAACCCACCAGGCCCAGAAGAACAGGGTCCAGTTGTTCATCCATTCTACCGGACGATCGAAGGCGAAGCTGTTAAGGGTCATTCCCATAAAGCGGTTAACGTAGTCGCCAACGTTGAGCACCAGCGCATTGAGCAGGAATTCGGTATCCCCGAAGAACAGCACGAACATGATCAGCCCCAACGCCAACAGCACGTTGAGTTCGGACAGAATGCGGATGCCCTTGTTAACACCTGAGGTCACCGAAATGGTCGCCATGATCACCGAAAGCAGGATCAGCGCGGCCTGAACCGTCAGGTTTTCCGGAATGTGGAACAGAACTTTCAGCCCGTAGTTCAACTGCACTACGCCAATACCCAGCGTGGTGGCGATGCCGAAGATAGTGCCCAGCACGGCCGCAATGTCTACGCTGTGGCCGATCGGGCCGTTGATGCGTTTACCGAAAATCGGGTAGAGCGCCGAACGGATGGTCAACGGCAGGTTATAGCGGTAGCTGAAGTAGCCGAGGGCGATGCCCATCAGCGCATACATCGACCAGCCGGTCAGCCCGTAGTGGAACAGTGTCCACACCATGGCCTGGCGGGCGGCTTCCATCGTCTGGCCCTGGCCTTCCGGTGGCATCATATATTGCGTCACCGGTTCGGCGACCGAGAAGAACATCAGATCGATGCCGATGCCGGCGGCGAACAGCATCGCTGCCCAACTCATCAGGCTGAATTCGGGTTTCGACTGCTCTGGCCCGAGCTTGATCGAACCGAAGCGCGACGCGGCGATAAACACCACAAATACGATGTACAGGGTAGCGGCCAGCAGGTAATACCAGCCGAAGGTGGTTGAAACCCAATTCAGGGTGCGGGTGATCCATCGCCCGGAGAAATCGGTAAAAAAGATGGTCATCAGCGAGAAGGCCAGAATCAGCCCCGCCGAGGTAAAGAAAACCACCGGATTAAGGCCATCCTTTTGTGGTTTTGAGGAGGTTTCGCGTGTTGTCATCGTCTTCCTCTGTTTTTTAACAACTGAGTAAAATCGTGCCCACACACCAGCCTGAACGGACGCATCGGCGCCGTCCGGAAAAGTGCGGATATAAAGCCGCGGCAATCGCTATTCTGCTTGCCAAAGATTGCCGCTTTGCTTGTTAACGAAACAGAAAATCGTTTCGTGGTGGGAACCGCTTACAGACACTGATTTTGGTCAGATTCGTTAAATACCTCACAAAAATCAGCCAGTTCCACAACCGAAAAGTACATATTTGTAACCAAGCGGTAATAAAATATATGCAATTTTTATTGAACGTTCAATCAAAAAAAAGTTTAATAGTGAGCATGAAGACCAAGTTCAGCAGGTGAAAAGGGCGTGAAATCCCGCCGCTGAGACGAGGCCGAAGTCGGTTTTGTGAGAGTCGAATTATGCCAAAGGTAGGAATGCAGCCAATCAGAAGGCAGCAGTTGATAGATGCCACGCTGGCCGCGGTGAACGAAGTGGGAATGCATGACGCCACCATCGCGCAAATAGCGCGGCGGGCCGGAGTTTCCAACGGCATCATCAGCCATTATTTCAAGGATAAGAACGGCCTGCTGGAAGCCACAATGCGCTATTTGATTAGCCATTTGGGCGAGGCGGTGAAGCTGCGGCTACAGGCATTAAGCGACCAGAGCCCGGCATCACGGCTGCAGGCGATCGTCGCCGGTAACTTCGACGACAGCCAGATCAACAGTGCGGCGATGAAAACCTGGCTGGCGTTTTGGGCCAGCAGCTTGCACCAGCCGCAGCTTAATCGGCTGCAACAGGTGAACGGCCGTCGGCTGTATTCCAACCTGTGTGCCGAATTTAGTCGCCAACTGCCCAAGGCGCAGGCGCGACTGGCAGCCAAAGGATTGGCAGCACTGATTGACGGCCTGTGGCTGCGCAGTGCGTTGCGCGGCGCGGCGTTCAACCAGACGCAGGCGATCGCGCTCACGACCGAATACATTACGTTTCAACTCCGGGGGCAAACGCCACCCTGAGGATAACCCAAGGAGAACCTATGTCCCGTTTTGGCTTACAGAAGCTCTATATTAATGGTGCCTATGTAGACAGTACCGATGGAAAAACTTTCAACGCGGTTAACCCGGCGAACGGTGAAGTGCTTGCCGAGATCCAGTCTGCCAGCGCTGAAGACGTCAACCGTGCGGTGGCCAGTGCAGCCAGCGGACAGAAAGTGTGGGCGGCGATGACGGCGATGGAACGTTCTCGTATTCTGCGCCGAGCGGTGGATATTCTGCGCGAACGCAACGACGAACTGGCCGCGCTGGAAACGTTGGATACCGGCAAGGCCATGTCGGAAACCACGGCGGTGGATATCGTTACCGGTGCCGACGTATTGGAATATTACGCGGGTCTGATCCCGGCGATCGAAGGCCAGCAGATCCCGCTGCGTGACAGCGCCTTTGTTTATACCCGTCGTGAGCCCCTGGGCGTGGTGGCCGGTATTGGCGCCTGGAACTACCCGATCCAGATTGCCCTGTGGAAATCCGCACCGGCACTGGCGGCAGGCAACGCGATGATCTTCAAACCCAGTGAAGTCACTTCCCTGACGGCGCTGAAGCTGGCGGAAATCTATACCGAAGCCGGTTTGCCGGACGGCGTATTCAACGTGGTCACCGGCAGCGGCGCAGAAGTCGGCCAGTACCTGACCGATCATCCCGGCATTGCCAAGGTGTCCTTCACCGGCGGTGTAAAAACCGGCAAGAAAGTGATGGCTAACGCCTCAGGTTCGACGCTGAAAGAAGTCACCATGGAGCTGGGTGGCAAATCCCCGCTGATTATTTTTGACGACGCCTGCCTGGATCGCGCCGCCGATATCGCCATGATGGCCAACTTCTACAGCTCCGGCCAGGTGTGCACCAACGGGACTCGAGTATTTGTCCCCGCAGCGTTGCAGGCCGAGTTCGAAGCCAAAATCCTCGAGCGCGTTAAGCGCATTCGCCTGGGGGATCCTACCGATCCACAAACCAACTTCGGCCCGCTGGTCAGCTTCGCGCATATGGAGTCGGTATTACGCTTCATCGAAAGCGGCAAGAAAAGCGGCGCTCGGCTGTTGTGCGGCGGCGAACGTGTGACTGAGGGGGAATACGCCAAAGGGGCTTATGTGGCGCCGACCGTATTTACCGACTGCGGTGACGAGATGGAGATCGTGCGCGAAGAGATCTTTGGGCCAGTCATGAGCATTCTCACTTACCACAGCGAAGAAGAAGTGGTACGCCGTGCGAACGACACCACCTTCGGCCTGGCTGCCGGTTTGGTGACGAACGATCTGACCCGGGCGCATCGGGTGATCCACCAGTTGGAGGCCGGCATTTGCTGGATCAACACCTGGGGTGAATCGGCGCCGGAAATGCCGGTCGGCGGGTACAAGCAGTCTGGCGTCGGCCGTGAAAATGGCCTCAGTACGCTGGAACATTACACCCAGGTCAAATCGGTACAAGTCGAGCTGGGCGAATATATTTCCATCTTTTAAATATCCCCGTCGTCTTTCAAGCTACAGCGTTGTTGGCTGCGAACGCGGACCCCAGTCACTTACTTGAGTAAGCTCCTGGGGTTCCACGCTCTTGCCGCCTAGCTGTAACGCGAAATCCATAGGGGATAATCCTTTCTTGCATCCAAAACTGCCTTGATATATTCAGCATGCGATATTCAAGCCATTCGCATCATTCAGGCATACGAATATTTAGGAGATAATGTATGGAATACGATTACATCATTATCGGTGCCGGCTCAGCCGGTAACGTTTTAGCCACCCGTTTAACCGAAGACGCTGACGTTAGCGTATTGCTGCTGGAAGCCGGCGGCCCGGATTATCGGATGGATTTTCGCACCCAGATGCCGGCCGCGCTGGCATTCCCGCTGCAGGGCCGTCGTTACAACTGGGCGTATGAAACCGATCCTGAGCCGCACATGAACAACCGCCGCATGGAGTGTGGCCGGGGTAAAGGGCTGGGCGGCTCATCACTGATTAACGGCATGTGCTACATCCGCGGCAACGCGATGGACTTCGACAACTGGGCAAAAGCACCGGGGTTGGAGGACTGGAGTTATCTGGACTGCCTGCCATATTTCCGCAAGGCGGAAACCCGCGATATCGGGCCTAATGATTATCACGGTGGCGACGGCCCGGTCAGCGTGACCACGCCGAAAGCCGGTAATAACGAATTGTTCCACGCAATGGTGGAGGCCGGTGTGCAGGCGGGTTATCCGCGTACTGATGACCTGAACGGCTACCAGCAGGAAGGCTTTGGCCCGATGGATCGCACGGTCACGCCGAAAGGCCGTCGCGCCAGCACCGCTCGGGGTTATCTGGATCAGGCTCGTTCCCGTTCAAACCTGAAGATTGTCACTCACGCGTTGACCGACCGCATCCGCTTCGAGGGTAAGCGTGCGGTGGGCGTTGACTACTTGCAGGGCGAAAGTAACCAAATCAACAGTGCCCGAGCGCGTCGTGAAGTGTTGCTGTGTGCCGGCGCGATTGCCTCGCCGCAGATTTTGCAGCGTTCCGGCGTTGGTCCAGCGGCGCTGCTGAACCGCCTGGACATCGATCTGGTGCACGATCTGCCCGGCGTGGGCGAGAACTTGCAGGACCATCTGGAAATGTACCTGCAATACGCCTGTAAAAAGCCGGTGTCGTTGTACCCGGCATTGCAATGGTTCAACCAACCGAAGATCGGCGCAGAGTGGCTGTTCAACGGCACCGGCGTGGGCGCCAGCAACCAGTTTGAAGCAGGTGGCTTTATCCGCAGCCGCGAAGAGTTCGCCTGGCCGAACATTCAGTACCATTTCTTGCCGGTGGCGATTAACTACAACGGCAGCAACGCGGTGAAAGAGCACGGTTTTCAGGCGCACGTCGGTTCAATGCGCTCCCCAAGCCGTGGCCGGGTGCAGGTGAAATCGAAGGATCCGCGCCAACATCCGAGCATCTTGTTCAACTATATGGCGACCGAACAGGACTGGCAGGAGTTCCGCGATGCCATTCGCATCACGCGCGAAATCATGGCGCAGCCTGCATTGGACGAATACCGCGGCCGCGAGATAAGCCCGGGGCCAGAAGTGCAGACCGACGAACAGCTGGACGCTTTTGTGCGTGAGCATGCCGAAACCGCCTTCCATCCTTCCTGCTCATGCAAAATGGGCGAAGACGAGATGGCGGTGGTGGATGGGCAAGGGCGAGTGCACGGTATGGAAGGCCTGCGGGTGGTGGATGCGTCCATTATGCCGCTGATCATCACCGGTAACCTGAACGCCACCACCATCATGATCGCCGAGAAGATTGCCGATCGTATTCGTCAGCGCACGCCGTTGCCGCGTAGCACTGCCGACTATTACGTGGCCGGCGACACCCCGGCGCGTAAGCCATAACCCACATGCCCTCTCGCCGCTGAGGGGGAGGGCCGCTGTAGCAAGCAACCCCCTCTCCAATGTCCTTCCCCGAGGCGAGGGGGCAATTCATTCCCGTTATCTTTCACCTCAGCAGGTACAAACGTACCCCTTAAGCCGGCAGGGCGATCGCCTGATCGAAACTGTTTGGCGTCGCCATGCGCCACATGCGCGCATAAAAATCGCTTTCGATCTCTTTTTGCAGCAGTGCACCAGGCTCCAGGTAGTAATAGATGTCGGCGTAGACCTTGATTTCGGTTGAAGTAATACGGCGCAGCATATGATGCGAAGTCAACTGCTCAGGGCGGCTGACGCCCGCCGCGGCGAGCATTTCTGCCAGCGCTTTCACCGTATTCTGGTGGAAGTGATAAACGCGTTCGGCCTTGTTTGGCACCACCAGGGCTTTCTGTCGCAGTGGATCCTGGGTGGCGACCCCGGTAGGGCAGTGATTGGTATGGCAGCTTTGCGACTGAATGCAGCCGACGGCGAACATAAAACCACGGGCTGAGTTCACCCAGTCGGCGCCCAACACCAGCACGCTGGCGATGTCGAAGGCGCTGATGATTTTACCGCTGGCACCAATCTTGATTTTGTCGCGCAGTCCGCAGCCCACCAGGGTGTTATGGACGAATAACAACCCTTCGCGCAGCGGCATGCCCATATAGTTGGACAGTTCGAGCGGTGCTGCGCCGGTTCCGCCTTCTTTGCCGTCCACCACGATAAAGTCCGGCAAGATCTGGGTTTGCAACATGGCTTTGGCGATGGCGACAAATTCCCACGGGTGGCCGATACAGAGTTTGAAGCCCACGGGTTTGCCACCGGACAATTCACGTAGCTGCTGGATGAAATGCATCATTTCAATTGGGGTGCTGAAGGCGCTGTGCGAAGCCGGAGAAATACAGTCGACCCCTTCAGGTACGCCGCGCGTTGCGGCGATTTCCGCATCCACTTTTTTCGCCGGTAGTATGCCGCCATGTCCGGGTTTAGCACCCTGGCTGAGCTTGATTTCAATCATTCTCACCTGCGGTTTTTTAGCCTGCTCGGCGAAGCGTTGCGGATCAAAATGGCCGTCGGCGGTGCGGCAACCGAAGTAACCGCTGCCCAATTCCCAGACCAGGTCGCCGCCATTTTCGCGATGATAACGGCTGATACTGCCTTCGCCGGTGTCGTGGTAGAAATTGCCCTTTGCCGCGCCGAGGTTGAGGGCGCGAATGGCGTTGGCCGACAGGGCGCCGAAGCTCATGGCGGAGATGTTAAAGATCGACGCGGAGTAGGGTTGGCTGCAATCTGGACCGCCGATCGTCACGCGGAAGCTGGTGGGGTCAGATACCTCGACCGGACGCATGGAGTGCCCGATACATTCGTAGCCGGTTTGATAAACGTCCAACTGGGTACCGAACGGCTTATCGCCCATTTCGTTTTTGGCGCGTCGGTAAACCAGCGTGCGCTGGGTACGTGAAAACGGGATCTGCGCGTTATCTTCTTCCAGTAAGTACTGGCGTATTTCCGGGCGAATAAACTCGAAGAAAAAGCGCAGTCGGCCGATGATCGGATAGTTTCGGCAGATGGCGTGGCGTTGTTGGGTCAGATCATAAATGCCCAGAGCGCTCAGACCACCAAAAATGATCGTCGGTAGCCAAAACCAGGGGCTATGGGACAACAGCGCCAAAGACGCCAACGTCAGCAAAAGACTCAAGACAAGGCAGGTATAACGGCTGAATAATGATGACTTCATAACATCTCCTGATGTTTTTATTAGTCCAGACGACATGGCTCACAGAAAGTTTGCTGAGCGGATCCTAACCAATAGACAGGAGTGTTATGTGGCTGTTACTGCTTTATTGTTGATTGTTACATTAATTTAACGTTGAGTCCGCCCTTCAGGCCGCCGGGTGGCAGCCTGAAGGGGAGGAGGGAGTTACTTGCTGGCAACGAAAATACTGCTCATGCTGCGCAGACGCAGCTTTTTCATCGCACTGTATTTCTGAGAGAAAATCGTTTTGGGGTGGGTGCCGCGCTTTTGGGCAATATGCAGCAGGCTGTCACCGCGCAACAGGTTGAAGATAACGTCGCTTTCCGCCGGGCTAAGCTCGCGGGTTTTCTGCATTTTTATCCCCCCGGGCTCTTTGCTTTCCAGCAGGTTCTGTATTTTTTCCTGCAGCGAATAAAGTGGAATGCGTGTAGACACCAATTCAACGGAGATGCCCAGGATCGACAATAGTTTCACCACGCGTTCATCGTCATAAAACACCAACAGACGCGTTTTGGAGTTGTATTGCTGATGCAAAGACACCAGGCTTTCAATGACGTTAACGCTTTGCTCCAGATTTTGTGAGGTGAAGATCAGGGCGATGTCGTGCTTAATTATTTTCTCCGCCTTGGCGCCACCGTGCATAAAATCTGAAAACAGTCTGATATCGTACTTGCCGTAATGTTTTTTCAGTAACACCGAAAGGCCGACATAGCTGTACTTACACTCACTAATAACAAGGACATTGTTTTTAGACATAATGGCAAACACCCATAATGAGTTAAAAGTATTCAGCTGTAAGAAGCGAGTTCAAATCCTTGATGTCGGATTCCTTCCACAGCTTTCCCTGCAGTGCGTAATATGGCATTTCGTCCAGCCATTTTTTATGCTCGGGGGTTTCAACCCCTTCAATAATTACCTTGTAATGATTAAGGTAAAAAAAGCGCAATAAAGCGCGCATTAAACCGTCGCCGCCGGACTTTTTCATAAAGTCCCATAACAAAAAGCGGTCGAGTTTAACGAAGCGGAACTGGCTGTTATACAGCGCGGAAAAACCCGCATAGCCAGAACCAAAATCATCGAGCCAAAATGAATAGCTCTTTAGTGAAGGATCGCCATGAACGCGATCTTTAACCAAACGGGTTGAGTTCTCACTGATTTCGAAATGTATACAGCGAGTGGCGCTAATTCTTTCTGCAAAATGGCTATTGGCCAACGAACGCAGTGAATGGTCGTCTACATTCAGCGTGGCTATAACCTGATTCTCATGAAACCAGTGATTATATTTCTCTATCAGACTGACCTGGTCTAACAGAATCTCAATTCGGGTCTCGCTATCGGCAGTACGAAAGAACTGTTCAGGAGAGAAATGCGCATATTCACTATTAAAAGTGAATCGAGATAGGCACTCAACGGCCAGCAATTGTCCGGATTTTGCGAACATTGGCTGGAAAACATAATTAATTCCGTTATTTTTCTCTCTAAAAGAACTGCGCATTCCTCAATCCCTTGATTGATATGTAACTACCTGTTTTTTAACTAAAATTAATTCAATATCAGGCTGTTTATAGGTAAATGTCTTATTTGGTGCGACGTGATTGTGAAATGTCGCTTGCAGACCATTTAACGCGCATTTAGTCGTGAAGTCCAAAGGGCTCTAAAGGTAACAAAATGTAAATATACGGAATAATATGCTGTTAATCAGGCCTTAAAGAAAAATGTCTGACTGCATGACTTTCCAAAACACAGATTATTCCTATTCGATTGAATCGTCAACATCGATCGATAGGTATTTGTTGATAGTTTATTCCTATCAAGAGGGGGGTTATGAATGTTTTAAACGATTTAACAATAAGAATGCGCTTAGTCTATATTTCGTCCGGCAATGGGTTCATCGAGGCAACACTCCTTTTAAGCAAGGAGTGCTATCGCTGAGTGTATGCTCAGTGCCGGGGAACTATATATTCGTCTGTCACTGAATCGATTATTTTATTGTTTTTCTATGGAGCTGGAAATGAAAAAAGTATTATTGCCTTTGGCCGCGCTGGTATTGTCTGCTACTGCTTATAACGCTACTGCTGCAAGCGGCAACGTTAAATTCACCGGTGAAATCGTACAGTCCACCTGTAAAGTTGTTGATAAAGACCAGAATAAAGAAGTTTACCTGGGTAAATACCCTACTACCGCATTCCCAACTTCTGGTTCTACCAGCGGTGCTAAAGCTTTCGATATTAGCCTGGAGAAATGTGAAGCGGGTAACTACACCCTGCGTTTCGACGGTAACACCCCAGCTGGCCACCCAGAGCTGTTGGCTGTAACTGGCGGCGCTAACGGCGTTGGCGTTGAAATCCTGGATAACAACGGCGCAACTCTGCCAATCTCTCAGGAAGTTGCTACCCCAGCGACCGTTTCTGTTGCTGCTGATGGCGACAACCCAGGTTCTGCGACTTTCAACCTGCGCGCTCGTTATAAATCTTACCAGGATCTGGTAACTGCGGGTCAGGCAAACTCTAACGCTACCTTCACCATCGAATACAAGTAATTTAATTCGCTGGCAGGATAGATAGAGCTATTGGCCACGGACGGCTAAATTCTGAGAGTTGAGATATTCCGATGAAAAAAGTGCTTTCTTGTATTTTATTCGCGTTTTCCGTAAATGCTTTTGCCGGAATTCAGGTTGATTCGACGCGCGTAATTTATAACAGCGGAAGTAAATCCGCATCGCTCTCAATCAGCAATGACAGCGACGACACCTATATGGTGCAAACCTGGTTGGATACTGGCGATTCAAGCCAGATGCCGAAGAATTTACCGATCGTGGTCACTCCACCTATTTTAAAACTGGCTGCCAAAAAAGACGCAATTCTGCGCTTTATTTATTCCGGCAGCGGGTTACCGCAGGACAGAGAAAGTCTGCTCTGGGTAAACGTACAGGAAATTCCGCCAACGCCTAAGCAAGACAACGTGCTGCAGGTGGCGATCCGTACCCGTATCAAACTGTTCTATCGCCCAGAAGCCTTGAAGGCCAACCTGCAACAGCAGGCAGAGGCACTGAAATGGCAGCGTCAGGGCAGCAATCTGGTGGTGACCAACAATGGTCCACTGTTTGTGACGCTGGGTGTACTGACGCTGAAAAGCGGTGGCAAAAGCTGGAAAGTGAATGCCGACATGGTGAAACCGCAAGATAGCCTGCGGATTGCTCTGCCACAGGGCGCGCAGTCGGCCAACAGTATGTCGTTCACCTATATCAACGATTACGGCGGCCACACCGAGATTAAGAACGTTGCATTAAATTGATTTAAGCCCTTCAAGGAATGAACAAAAAATGGCACATAAAAGAATAACAACCCTCACGCCAAAACGTTTGGTCAGGCTGATTAATGGTGTAATTTATTTTTCTGCGGTGCCATTTTCATTCTCTCATATGGCCATGGCGGAGGAGCAGTTCAACACCTCCTTCATCCATGGCGATGACAACATTGCCCAGGTGGCTGCGTTGTCCAGCGGCGATGATATTCTGCCAGGTAAATATCCGTTCGATATTTACCTGAACGGACAGCGTATCGATCACCGCGACATCGAATTCAAAAAAGACGCCAAAGATACGCCGGTAACGCCTTGCCTGACTGCGCAGGATTACCAGGACTACGGTGTTAAACTGCCGGGTGACATGAAAACCGAAGGCGCCGCGCAGTGCTACGCCCTGTCGCAGCAAATTTCCGGCGCCAAGCTGAGTTACGACGCGGCCATACAGCGTATGGATTTGGAAGTGCCGCAGGTGTTCCTGGAGCCACGTCCGCAGGGTGCTATCTCGCCCAAGGTTTACGATCGTGGGATTAACGCCGGTTTCGTCAACTATAACTTCAGCGGCAACCACAATAATTACCGCAATAACGCCAACGATAAAACATCCGACTATTACTTCCTGAGCCTGAACAATGGCATCAATGTCGGTAATTGGCGTCTGCGTAACAACTCGACGCTGAACCAGCAGTCGGGTGCCGGCACGCACTGGAATACCGTTTCGAGCTGGGCAGAAACCGATATCGTTTCCCTGCGCAGCCGTCTGGTGATTGGCCAGACCAACACCAATAACAACGTATTCGACAGCATTCAGTTCCGCGGCGTGCAGATTTCCAGCGCCAACGATATGTTGCCGGAAAGCCAGCGCGGTTATGCGCCCGTGGTGCGTGGCGTGGCGTCGACCAACGCCCGCGTTGAGATCCGACAAAACGGCTACACCATTTACAGCACCAACGTGCCGCCGGGGCCGTTTGCGCTGACCGACATCTTCCCGAGCACCTTGAGCGGTAACCTGAACGTCACGGTCATTGAGGCCAACGGTTCAAGAACCTCTTTCGTGGTGCCGTTCTCTTCCGTGCCAAACATGCTGCGTGAAGGGATCTGGGACTATCAGATGACCGCCGGTAAATACCATGACGGCACCACCAAATACCAGCCGAAGTTTGTGCAAGGCACCTTGTCCCACGGCATGGCGTATGACATTACGCCATACGGCGGGGTGCTGGTCGCTGAAAATTACCGTTCGGCAGTAGTGGGCATGGGCAAAAACATGGGTGTCTGGGGGGCGGTTTCCTTCGATATGTCCTATTCCGACACCAACCTGGTCAACGGTGATGACAAACAGGGGGAGAGCTTCCGCTTCCTGTACTCCAAATCGCTCAACGATTGGGGCACCGAATTCCAGATCGCCGGTTACCGTTACTCGACCTCCGGTTACTATGATTTCTCTGATGCGGTTGCGGAACGCGATCGCTATGAAAACGGTTTCTACCGTAACGATTACTACGATGAGAATGACCGCAATCTGGGCGTACCGGATTGGGCGGAATCACGTCGCCGTACCTATTACACCAGCCGTTTCAACAACAAACGCCAGCGTGTAGAATTGTCGATTAACCAGCGTATTGCCGGTAACTCAACGCTGTACACCAATATCAGCAACCAGTCATATTGGGGCGGCTCCGGCCAGGATCGTACGGTTCAAACCGGCTTTAACAGCAGCTACAAAAATATCAGCTATGGCGTGTTCTATCAGGACAGCCGCAGCAACTACGGTTATAAAGATCGCAGCATCAACATGAGCGTCTCTATTCCGTTCAGCTTCTTCAGCCGCGATTCGTCTGATATGACGGCCAGCTTCAACGCCGGTCACAGCAAGCAGAGCGGTAATACATACAGCGCTGGCCTGAGTGGTACCGCGCTGGACGATAACCGTCTGAACTACGCGGTGCAAAGTGGCCACGATCGTTACTCCGGCCAAACCAGCTCGGCTAACGTCGGCTACCAGGGCAGCATGGGTACCGTCAATGCCGGTTACAGCTACAGCAAAGACTATCAGCAGTCTACCCTGGGTGTTTCGGGCGGTATCGTGGCGCACTCCGGCGGCGTGACGCTGACCCAGCCGCTGCAAAATACCTTTGTGCTGGTAGAGGCCAAAGATGCCAAGGGCGTCCGTCTGGAAAACCAGCCGGGTGTGGCTATCGACCGCTTCGGTTACGCGGTGATGACCTCGGCCTCACCTTATCGTCATAACCGCGTGGCATTGCGCACCGAAGATATCGGCAATGGCCTGGATATCCCAATGGCGGCCCGCGACGTGGTACCGACATATGGCGCCATTACCCGCGTGAAATTTGAAACGCATACAGGCCAAAGCCTGCTGGTACACAGTAAACTGTTGGACGGCAGCGTACCGCCAATCGGCGCCAACGTGTTTAGCGCCGACGGCAAGAACAACGGTACCGTGGGTACCAATGGGGATATTTATATCTCCGGCGCATCCGCAGGGGATCGCCTGTTGGTTAAATGGGGCAGCGATGCCGGCGACAGCTGTTCACTGGTGGTGCCGGAACTGAAATCGGCGACCGAACAGCTGATGGGCTATCAGGAACTTTCGCTGACCTGCGGAAAACCGTAAAAGGAATGAATATGTCTTCTTTGTTGTTAAAACATAAAAACCTCGGGCTGGCGGCAGGGCTGCTGGTCACGCTGGGGACGTTCTCGCAGAGCAGCTTTGCACTGTCTTGTAAGCAGAATGGCAACATTCGTCAGGATATCGTGCTGGATAAGGCGATCAAGGTGTCAACGGCCAATACAGCCCCTGGGGCATTGCTGTGGCGTTCACAGACCTTTACTTCGACTTTTCAGTGTGTGGATGACTGGAATAACCCGCGTGGGGAAAATGCGTACCTGTATTGGGATCCCCAGGCTCGCATGGGCCAGATCCATAACTCGATTGAAGTTGGCGTGACTTACAACAGCATTGATATCAAACCGGTGAAAAACGCCAAACAAGACGTGGGACCAGGGACTGAATGTCGTCGCTCCGGTAATACCTGCCTTCGTCCGGCCAGGTCGCTGACGGTGACGGTTTCCTATGCCATTTACATTAAGGCTACGGGCAAGGCACCTCCGGCGGGTGGAAAGATCAATGACAACAACGCCTATTCGGTATTTCAGGTGGATGGGGTTGGTGGTCTGAACGGCACGCCGAACAGTAACTTTAACGCCTATATTTCCGGGTTGGGCAATATTCAGTTCATCTCTTGTAACCCGAAAATTACCGTGGTGGCTAACAACGGTTCAACCGTAAACTTTGGCACCATTCCGCGTCAAAATGCGGTGGCCGGCAAAATCGAGAAGCAGGTTCCTTTCTCCGTTGCGGCTAACATGTCTGACCCGACAACCGGGCAGGATTGCAAAGGGGAAACCTTGCAGGCCAGTTTCAGCACCACTTATCCCTTGCAGGATAACAGTCTGATTATGCCAACCAGCAACAGCGGCTTCGGTATTTTGATTTCGCAGGCGGCGACACCAAACACGCCGATCATGATGAACTCCCCGGTTGATCTGGGCCTGGTCAACGGCACCATCGTTGAAAAGAACTTTTTGGCCAGTCTGAAATGGTTGAATACCAATCCACAGGTTGGGCCATTCACCGCGTCGGCCAATATCGACGTCACCTTTAAGTAATATTTTGCCGTAAAAAAAGGGGTTCAGCGCAGGCTGAACCCCTTTTTTAATGCAATTTCTCTCAGTGTTGACCAACCCAGTTGGTACAGACACTGTCCAGGCATTTACCGGCATACCACAGATGCACGCCAGGGGACTCATGGCGATGCCCGTTCAGCGGTTCTATCGGCTGTGGATGCATCTCTGCAACGTCCCAGCGGGTAGTGCGACGGTAAACCGCCGGCGTTTTGCCGAACTGTTTCTTAAATGCGCGTGAAAAAGACGGTTGGGAATCAAAATGGAATTGCAGGGCGATGTCGAGAATAGGGCGCGGGGTCGAACGCAGCGCTTGCGCGGCTTGCGACAGTCGACGCTCGCGGATGTAACTGCCTAAAGCATGCCCGGTAGTGCTGCGGAACATCCTTTGCAGGTGCCACTTGGAGTAGCCTGACTTCGCCGCTACGTTGTCTAACAGTAACGGCTGATCCAGATGGGTTTCAATCCAGTCCAGCAAATCGTGAATGATATTAACGCGATCCATTGTTTTAGTTCTCCTGCGGGTACGACATTCAGGTCACAGTAGGTAACAGTAATTATCCAAGTTGATGCTTTGATAATAGGCCGCGGAGACGGGTTACGCAAGTGTTAACCCGGGGGAAAAAGGTGGCTAAACGTGCTCTTTGGGTCGCAGGGAAATGAAAAAGGCCGCACGTGGCGGCCTTGAGCAAAGAGGGGAAAGACGGGGATCAGTTAGTTTCCGGCTTCACTTCGATATAGTCCAACTGCAAGACGCTGCTGGTGTAGCCGCGGATCTTGTTGGTCATTTCAATATCGCCGTTCAGCTTGTGGCCGTAAGACGGAATGATCTCTTTCAGTTTGCTCTGCCATTCCGGCGTAGCCACTTTATCTTTGAACACTTTCTCCATCAGGTGCAGCATGATCGGTGCGGCAGTTGATGCGCCCGGTGATGCACCCAGCAGAGCGGCAATGCTGCCATCTTCGGAGCTGACCACTTCGGTACCGAACTGCAGTACGCCACCTTTATCTGCATCTTTTTTGATGATCTGCACGCGTTGGCCGGCGGTCCACAGTTTCCAGTCTGCCTGTTTGGCTTCAGGGAAGTACTCTTTCAGCGCAGCGAAACGATCGTCGTCGTTCATCATCAACTGACCTACTAGGTATTTCACCAGGTCGAAGTTGTCCAGCCCGACGTGGGTCATTGGCATCAGGTTCGAAGTGCTCAGGGAGTGCAGCAGGTCGAACAGTGAACCGTTTTTCAGGAACTTGCCGGAGAAGGTGGCGAACGGTCCGAACAGCAAGACACGCTTGCCGTCCAGCATGCGGGTATCCAGGTGCGGAACCGACATCGGCGGTGAACCTACGCTGGCCAGGCCATAAACCTTGGCCAGGTGTTGGTCAGCGATTTCCGGGTTGGTGGTGACCAGGAACTGACCGCCGACCGGGAAGGCACCGTAGCCTTCGGCTTCGGGAATGCCGGTTTTCTGCAGCAGCGTCAGAGAAGCACCGCCTGCACCGATAAACACGAATTTGGCATTCACGGTGGTTTCTTTGCCGTCGCGGTTCAGATCGGCCACGGTGATGCGCCAGGTGTTGTCGGCGTTGCGCTTGATGTCGCGGACTTCATGGCTCAGGTTCAGCTTGAAGTTCGGGTTTTTGGTCAGCGTGTCCACCAGTTGGTGGGTGATCACGCCAAAGTTAACGTCGGTACCCAGCGGCATGCGGGTCGCAGCAATTTTCTGCGCCGGATCGCGGCCGTTCATCACCAGCGGAGCCCACTGTTTAATCTGGTTAGGGTCTTCTGAGTACTCCATACCACGGAACAGGGTGCTGTGTTGCAGTGCGGCATAGCGTTTGCGCAGGAAGTTGACGTTGTCGTCACCCCAGACAAAGCTCATGTGCGGCACGCTGTTAATAAAGGATTTTGGATCTTTCAGGACGTTATTTTTCACCTGATAAGACCAGAATTGACGCGAGATTTCAAAAGACTCGTTAACCACCACGGCTTTGCTGATGTCGATGGTGCCGTCTTTTTTTTCCGGGGTATAGTTCATTTCAGCGAAGGCGGAGTGACCGGTACCGGCGTTGTTCCAGCCGTTGGAGCTTTCTTCAGCCACGCCGTTCATGCGCTCATACATGTCGATGGACCAGTTTGGCTCCAGCTCATGCAGGTAGGTCCCCAGCGTGGCGCTCATGATGCCACCGCCGATCAGTACCACATCAACGGACTTATTCTCTTCCGCCGTCGCCTGTTGCGTAACGCCGAACAGGTTCAGACAGAAGATCAGGACGAGTAATTTTCTCATTGAATCAAATCTCTTGTGTGTAAATTCTACTCATTGCAGGTGAAAGAATTTATCGGGAGTTACCCTGGAAATAAGTAAAACTAACCCGCCCGGCTAAGCCGAGTGACAGTGATAATGTCTTTTTGTTAATCGTTTTCTTAACGAAAAGTGGATTATTACAGGCTGTCTGGGGACAGGTTGTTCAACTCTGGTTACTGCGGGGATATTATTGTTTGCAATATTGTTAAAAACTACTTTTGTAACTAAAAAAAGCCCATTAAAGGCAGGAATCATTCATTTATTATTTTTATTTAAATATAACCGCTAAATTAATAAGGTCTAATTGCCGCTGATTTAAACGATATGCCATTATCACACAATATTTATGGAATAATGGCAAATAGCAGCAGGTAACAAAATGAAAATGGCCGCCGGGCATTTCAGTGCGGCCAAAATGCTGGTTGACGCTTAGCGGCGGGCCTTCATTGCTGCCGACGGCCACTCTTCTTTCAGCAGTGCATAAATCAGTTCATCACCCCATTGGCCATTGAAACGATCGTTTTGTCGCAGGTGCGCCTCTTTGCGCATCCCCAGACGTTCGACGACCCCGATAGACCCCTTATTGGCAGCATCGAGCCGGGCAAAAATGCGGTGACAGCCCACTTGGTTAAATCCCCGATCCAACACCCCTTGCACGGCTTCGCTGGCATAACCTTTACCGGCATAGGCCGGGCTGAAGATATAACCGATCTCGGCTTGTAATGCTGCGCGGTTAGCCAGTTTCAACAACACTTCACCGATCAACTCTCCGCTGTCCTTTAGGGTGACGGCGCAATAAAAAATATCGCCGTCCTGACTGAAGCGCGAAGCTATCGCCTGATCAAGCTGATCGGCCAGTTGTGCGTTGTCCGGGGTGGGGGCATACAGATAACGATAGACCTCCGGCAAACGGTGGTAAGTCGAGTAGGCTTCGAGATCGTCGGGCGTGAAGCGGCGCAGTTGCAGGCGTTCGGTGTCGAAGGGCAGGGTAATCAAATGCAAGAGCTCATCCTTATTGTCGGGTGGGATCACATTGGTTTGTTTACGGACAGGGCAGAACATTTTTGCGAGGAATACAGGTCCCACAATATAGCAGTAGCCTGGAGGTTTCAAACGGCGAAAACCCTGTTCATCGCCGGCGTGAGCAACGATGAACAGGGTTTAATTAATCAGTGGACGGGGTCGTTAGCTTACTTGATCGCCATGGCGTCACGCATGGTATAGAACAAATCTGTCTGATCGGTCAGACCGACGACGTTGGCGGCATGCGGGCCGTAGGCGGCAACACGCAGCTGGGTGCCGGTGTGGCCCTGCGAATCCTCTTCCGAGTTGCCGTAGCTGATGGTCATCGGCGCGCCATCTTTGGTGGTCAGCATTTGCGTCAGGCCCGGCGCTTTGGCGTCGGCGGCGATAATCTGGCTGGAGTGAGCATGGTCAGCGGTGACGATCACCAGAGTGTTGCCGTCGGCACGGGCGAATTCCAATGCTTTCTGCACGGCTTCATCCAGATCGACAGTTTCCCCGAACTGGCCGCACGGGTTGGCGGCATGATCCTGTTTGTCGATCGATGCGCCTTCAACCTGCAGGAAGAATCCGTTTTTATTGGTTTTCAGCAGGTCGATGGCTTTCTCGGTCATGACCGCCAGCGTCGGGATATCCGCCGTACGTGCCGGGTTGTTCTGACAGGTCACCGCCGGTTGGTCGAGATTACCGTGATAGCTGGCCTTCGGCCCCTGCCAGCGTACCGGCATATTGCCGGCGGCAAACAGCCCCAACAGCGGCTTTTGCTGATTGGCGACGTTAACGGCGTTCAGGGCATCGAGGTTTTCCACCCACTGATAACCTAATGCAGTTGCCTGCTCTTTCAGTGATTTTCCCTGCCATTCGCCACTTTTGGCTAACTGATTAAAGGATTTTGCTCCGCCGCCTAAGGTGACGTCGGCGCGGGCTTTGAGTAACTGCTCACTGATCGAACCGCGGCCGCCGTTTTCCAGCGCGTTGGTTGCGCATTTTTCACTGGTCTCTTCCGGGCCGTAACATTTACGCGAGGTGACGTGGGAAATCTGCGCCGCAGGTGTGGCGTCTTGCAACTCTGCGGTGGAGACGTTGCCGGTGGCTTTACCCGCCGCTTTGGCGATTTCCAGCAGCGTCGGCTGGTCTTTGCCGTTAACGTCAACGCCCAGTGCACCGTTGTAGGTTTTTACGCCGCTGGACCAGGCAGTCGCCGAGGCGGCGGAGTCAGTGACGTAATCCGGCTTGTGGGTTTTCTTGTCCAGCGAATAATGGGTGTATTGGCCGGTTAACGGCAGGGCATCGATGCCTTTAAAATAGCCGCCTGCGCCTTCGGCATAGTTGCGCGCCGAAGTGATTTCCGAATCGCCCATGCCGTCGCCAATCAGCAAAATCACATTCTTGACCGTTTTATCAGACAACGAAGCTTTCAATGCCGCGGTTTGATCGCCACTCAGGCGACGTGCTCCGCCGGGTTCAACGATATTGCCGCGAGCCGCACGCTCGGAAAGTCCGGCAGCGTTGGCCGGCGTCTCATCGGCGAAGGCGCTGGAGCATAATAAGGCGGATAACACGGCACTGGCGATCAGGGAAACAGGCTGCAACATCGGGGAAAGCTCCTTGTCGTAATAAAAAAACATAAATACCCGGTCGCCTTTCAAGCTACAGCGTGGTTACCAGTACTCGCTAACCCCAGGTTACTTACTGGAGTAAGCGCCTTGGGTGCCTGACTGTGGCTTAAAAATCATAGGGGTATAACACGAACTTGTTAGGCAGGGAGGGTAATGCAGGGGTGTGACACTTTTATGACGGTAAAGAAGACGCAAAAGGGATAGCCGGGCGGCTATCCCAGGCAAGCCATTATTCGCTGCGGGCGGGAATGTTGACGCCGCGTTGCACCGCCGGTCGTGCCAGACCGCGCTCCAGCCATTGCCCTACGCGTGGGAAACTGTCGAAATCGACTATCTCGCGGGCTTCGTAGAAGCCGATCAGATTACGCACCCAGCCCAACAGTGAAATGTCGGCAATGGTGTAATCCTGGCCCATGATCCAGTCGCGGCCTTCAAGCCGGCTTTCCAGTACGCCCAGCAGGCGTTTCGACTCATTCTTATAACGCTCAAGCGGGCGTTTATCTTCGTATTCACGACCGGCGAAACGGTGGAAGAAGCCGAGCTGACCGAACATGGGGCCAACGGCTGCCATTTGGAAAAACACCCACTGAATGGTTTCATAACGCAGAGCCGGATCCTGCGGCAGGAACTTGCCACTTTTTTCCGCCAGATACAGCAGAATGGCACCGGATTCGAACAGGGGTAATGGCTTGCCGCCAGGGCCATCGGGATCGATGATGGACGGGATCTTGCCGTTGGGGTTCAGCGACAGAAACTCTGGCGTCCAGGTCTCGTTTTTGCCGATGTCGATCAGGTGCGCTTCATACGGCAGGCCGATCTCCTCCAGCATGATAGAAACTTTTACCCCGTTCGGCGTGGGCAGCGAATAGAGCTGCAGCCGCTCCGGATGCTGCGCCGGCCACAGTTTGGTGATTGGGAATTGGGTTTGATCGAGCATGGGGAGTCCTCGGGTTGACGGTTTGCTTATTGAGTATTGCACCAAAACTAACCTGTTGTGAGGTTAAACAGTGAGGTCAAAATGTGCTTTAAGCGCTTTTTTCCCGCTGGCGGTGAGCTGCAGTTCACGACTCTCCAACTGGCGTTTTATCCAGCCACGACGGATAAATGCGGTAAGCATCGCCGCACCTAATGCACCACCCAGATGGGCCTTGCGCTCGCTCCAGTCCAGGCAACCGCAGGCGAAGCGCCTTCGCGAAGGCGCAGGGGAACAGTCGACGCCTAACCGAGTAAGTGCCGCTAGGCCTGCCTCGCTTAGTCGGTAGTCTTCCTCACCCTCTAACCAGGTTAGCTGATGCAGGCGCTCATGCAGTTTTACCGCTATCTCGCCGGCCAGATGGTCATAACAGGTGCGGGCGAATTGCAATGACGTCGGGGTGGTGCTTTTCACCACGGGCTTTTCGACGCCGGCCAGTGCCATTAGCGTTTCCAGCGCGGCGGCGACTTCCGGCCCCGCCAGACGGAAATAGCGGTAACGCCCTTGCTTGACGCAGGCGATTAGTCGCTGTTCCTGCAGGCGTGCCAGATGGCCGCTGGCGGTAGAGGCGGCAACGTCCACCGCGGCGCTGAGTTCGGTGGCGGTATAAGCGCGACCATCCATCAGCAGGCACAGCATGCGCGCCCGGGTGCGGTCGGCAATGGCACCGCTCAGTGCCGCCAGACGATCTTCAATATCGATGTTATTCATACTTCGAGGTTAGGCGAAGTATGGCTGTGCGTCCACCGTTAGGATGGGTTCACAAAATGAATGTGTGCCTGAGTTTTACCTCTGACAGGAGCGCCCTATGATTGCCGTTATTTTTGAGCTGCAGGCCGCTGACGGTCAGCGTGAGACCTACCTTGATTTGGCCGCCGATCTGAAGCCGCTACTGGCAGAAATTGACGGTTTTATTTCCATTGAGCGTTTTCAAAGCCTGGCCGATCCGCAGCGGCTGCTGTCACTGTCCTTTTGGCGTGATGAGGCGGCGGTACAGCAGTGGCGAAATGTCGAGCAGCACCGAGCCGCACAGAAACGGGGCCGCCATGGCGTGCTGGCACAGTATCGCCTGCGGGTGGCTGAGGTGGTGCGGGACTATGGTCTGGATCAGCGAGAACAGACCCCGCATGACAGCCGCGGCTATCACGCAGGGTAAAGTGCGCGGCCATTATCAGTTATGACTCTGTGAGGCACAGCGTTGTTGACAATATGTGGGGATTTGCCTTATTGATAATGTATGAGCATAAACAAGGTTTCATTCGCGCAGATTATTATCACCATTCTCGGAGTGGTGGGATAGCGCGTCTCTGTCATGCTAAAACCCGCCGGTAAGGCGGGTCATCTTTTCCTCCTGCCGGTACTCACCTTCAGGAGAACGCCATGAATAATTCCTCCCACGCCGTTTTACATTTGATGTGCGGCAAAGCCGGCTCCGGCAAATCAACCTTGGCAAATCGACTTGCGCAGCAGCCCCATACGCTGCTGATCGTTGAAGATAGCTGGTTGGCAACATTATATGACCAGCAGATGAAAACCCTACAGGACTACGTTCGTTATTCCGCCAACCTGCGGCAGGTGCTGAGCGAGCATTTGGTGCAACTGCTGCGGCATGGTCTGTCGGTGGTGCTGGATTTTCCGATGAATACGCCGGATCGGCGCTTATGGGCCAGACAACTGGCGGAGGAGGCCGGTGTAGCGCACTGCCTGCATTTTCTGGACGTCAGCAATGCGCAGTGCAAGAGCAGAATAAAACACAGAAATGAGCAAGGTGAACATCCCTTTGTGCTCAGTGAAGAGACTTTCGATCTGCTCACGCAATATTTTGTCGCCCCTACCGAGGAAGAACGCCTGAGCCTTATCAGATACGGTGAATAGATGGGGTGAAGCGCAGAGACCGCGGAGAAAAGCATCCAATGCCGGCGACGCTATCGCCGGCATCGTCAGGATCAGAAAGGCTTGGTCGGCAGGTATTTACCGTCTAGCGTGATCACCGCGCGTTCGCCACCGTCCGGATCCGGCACTTTCTTGATGTCCAGTTTGAAGTTAATCGCACTGATAATGCCGTCGCCAAACTGCTCATGCACCAGCGCTTTCAGCGTGGAGCCGTAAATTTGCACCATTTCATAAAAGCGATAAATGGTTGGATCGGTCGGCACACCGCCAGGGATGCTGCCGCGCAGCGGAATGGTTTGCAGCAGACGGATGGCGTCTTCGTCCAGATCGAGCTTGGCGGCCACCACACGCGCCGCCTGTTCTGGTAGCGGATGCTGACCCAGCAGAGCGGCGGTGACGAAGGCCAGACTCAGCCCGGTACCCTGGTTGATCGCTTCGAAGGTCAGGTTTTTACGGATCTTGGCGGCCATAATGGTGTCGGTCAAGGTTTCGCGTGGGGATGAATAATGCAGGGACTGTGTCATGTTATCTCCTTATTGAGATTAAAAACGGGATACGGCAGGGGTAGCCGTGACATTTGGATTGGTGGCCAGTGGAATAAAGCGGCGGGTTTCGCCATCCAGCGCTTCAATACAGCCGCTGGCAATGTCATAGACCCAACCGTGCAGCTTCAACCGGCCCTGCTCAAGCGCCAGCGCCACTGAAGGATGGGTTTTAATATTGGTCAGTTGTGCGATGACGTTCTCACGCACCATCGAACTGACGCGTTCACTTTCAGAGGTATGCGGATGGGCCTGATTCACCGCCTTGGCTGAATCGGCGTAACGCAGCCAATTCGCTACGGTTGGCATATGATCCAGGCACTGACAGGTGGCGATGGCGGTCATTGCGCCGCAGTCGGAGTGTCCGCAGATCACGATATCTTCCACGCCGAGTGCGGCGACGGCATATTCCACAGAAGCAGTTACGCCGCCCGGCTCCGGGCCAAACGAAGGCACGATATTGCCGGCATTGCGGATCACGAACAGGTCACCCGGCTCACGCTGGGTGATCAGTTCCGGCACCAGGCGGCTGTCGGAACATGAGATAAACAGGGTGCGTGGGTTCTGGCGCGTGGCCAACTGCCGGAACAGTTCGGACCGTTCGACAAACGCCTCGCGCTGGAACTTCAAAAAACCCTCAATAACCTCTTTCATGCTGTCTCCATCAGGATGCTGTTAAGCGATGGGGGCATGATGCGCCACTCTGGCTATAGGGTCTAAGACCCATTTATAATGGTCTCCATAGGAATTACTAATAGTTGAGGCGTTATGCTGCTGCGACACATCCGTTATTTTCTTGCCGTTGCCGAACAGGGCAACTTCACCCGCGCCGCCGAAGCGCTACACGTTTCGCAACCGACGCTGTCGCAACAAATCAAGCAGTTGGAAGAAAACCTGGGGACGCCTCTGTTTGATCGTTCTGGCCGAACGGTGCGCCTGACCGACGCCGGTATGGCCTGGATGCGCTATGCCCGGCTGGCGCTGCAGGATCTGGAAGCCGGCACTCGGGCGATCCACGACGTGGCGACGCTGGAACGCGGTAATTTGCGGCTGGCGATGACGCCAACCTTTACCGCCTATCTGGTGGGGCCTGTTATCGATGCTTTTTATCGGCAATATCCGGGCGTTTCGGTGAGTATTCATGAAATGACGCAGGACAGGATCGAGGCGCTTCTGGCGGAAGACCGGCTGGATGTGGGGATCGCGTTCAGTCAGGCGCAATCGGTGGACATCGTGGCCGAGGAGCTGTTTACCGAGTCACTGAATATGATGGTTGGGGCTCAGCACCCGCTGGTTCAACAGCGTGAGCCTTTGAGTGCGCAGGTGTTCGAACAGCAACCGCTAGTGTTATTAAGCGAGGACTTCGCTACCCGTCAGTTTATCGACGATTATTGTCGTCGACAGGGGATCCGCCCCCGGGTAGCAATGGAGGCTAACGCAATTGGCGCCATCATTGAAATTGTGCGCCGTGGCCAACTGGCTACCCTGCTACCGGCAGCGGTTGCGCAGGAAAACCCGCAGTTGCACACGGTACGGCTTAACGAGGTCATGCCCGCTCGCCGAGCGGTGCTGTTGCAGCGTAAGGACGCCTACCGTAGCGCGGCGTCACGGGCGTTTGTCGAGGTTCTGCATCAACAAAAATTTAGCCAGGCACATTCCGGTCCGCTATAAAATCGACTAAATACCGTGGTAGTGTGGCGCACCGAGCTGGTCCGATCGTCACTTTCATTCTTGGCTGAATAGGGAGGTTTTTGTGAAAAGGATCTTGAGCGTTATGACTTTGGTTTTTGTTTCTTTCTCTTCCCTCAACGGTTACGCCGCTGATCAACACCGTGAAGCGACAGAAAATAATTTATCCAAGGTGACTCATTTCTCTTTGGGAATGAACGGGTTTGTTGGCATTGGTAGTGCCGGAGAAACCGAAGTAATAGAAATCCTAACCTACCAGGACGCGGGGGCCGTTTTCTTGCGTATTGCCAATAACCCGCAGGCGACCCCAGAAGCGAAACTTTATGCTGCCTGTGGCTTAAAAAAGCTCAATAACAAAACCGGCGAACCCAATTTCACCCCACTGTGGGATCAACCGGTTTCGGTATTGAAAGGGGATATTTTAAGGAAAGAAAAGTTTAAAGATGTCTATTTCAGTATCTTAAAGCACGGATGCTGGTGAGTGTATTAGCTGCCCCTTAACTCAGCGGATGGGATTTATTGTATCCGGCCTTGTGGTACCGAGTATTGTCTGGCTTCGGCTGCCGCCGTACCTTTGCTCAAATTGTCACCGAAACTTCCCGCGATCTCTGTTGCCCGTTATGGCATAATGCGCGCCAAATCACATTCCCAATGATATGAAGAGCGAGCGCTGTGTTAAGCACTAACAACATCACTATGCAGTTTGGCAGTAAGCCGCTGTTTGAAAACATCTCCGTTAAGTTTGGCGGCGGTAACCGCTATGGTTTGATCGGCGCCAACGGCTGCGGCAAATCTACCTTTATGAAAATCCTGGGCGGCGATCTGGTGCCGAGCGGCGGCAACGTGTTCCTCGATCCGAACGAGCGCCTGGGTAAACTGCGTCAGGATCAGTTCGCTTTCGAGCAATACAGCGTGCTGGACACCGTCATCATGGGCCACAACGAACTGTGGGCGGTGAAGGAAGAGCGCGATCGCATTTATGCGCTGGCTGAAATGAGCGAAGAAGACGGCTATAAAGTGGCCGATCTGGAAGTGGCCTACGGCGAGATGGACGGTTATACCGCCGAAGCGCGCGCCGGCGAACTGCTGCTCGGCGTCGGCATCCCGGTTGAACAGCATTATGGCCCGATGAGCGAAATCGCGCCGGGCTTCAAACTGCGCGTATTGCTGGCGCAGGCGCTGTTCTCCGATCCGGAAATTCTGTTGCTCGACGAACCGACCAACAACCTGGACATCGACACCATCCGCTGGCTGGAGCAGGTGCTGAACGAACGTAACAGCACCATGGTTATCATTTCGCACGACCGTCACTTCCTGAACATGGTTTGTACTCACATGGCGGATCTGGACTACGGCGAACTGCGCGTGTATCCGGGTAACTACGACGAATATATGACGGCGGCCACTCAGGCGCGTGAACGTCTGGTTGCGGATAACGCCAAGAAGAAGGCGCAGATTAACGAACTGCAATCGTTCGTGAGCCGCTTCAGTGCCAACGCCTCCAAATCCAAGCAGGCAACCTCACGTGCCCGCCAGATCGACAAGATCCAGCTGGAAGAAATTAAGGCTTCAAGCCGTCAGAACCCGTTCATCCGTTTCGAACAGGACAAAAAACTGTTCCGTAACGCGCTGGAAGTGGAAGCGCTGGCCAAAGGTTTCGACAACGGTCCTCTGTTCAGCAAGTTCAACCTGATGGTTGAAGTGGGCGAGAAAGTGGCGGTGTTGGGCCCGAACGGTATCGGTAAATCTACCCTGCTGAAAACGCTGGTGGGCGATACGTTGCCGGACAGCGGTACCGTGAAATGGTCTGAAAATGCCAAGATCGGTTACTACGCTCAGGATCACGAATACGAATTCGATGACACCCTGACGGTGTTCGACTGGATGAGCCAGTGGAAGCAGGAAAAAGACGACGAGCAGGCGGTGCGCAGCGTGCTGGGCCGTTTGCTGTTCAGCCAGGACGACATCAAGAAGAAAGTGAAGGTGTTGTCCGGGGGTGAGAAGGGCCGCATGCTGTTTGGCAAGCTGATGATGCAGCGTCCTAATATCCTGGTTATGGATGAACCGACCAACCACCTGGATATGGAATCCATCGAGTCGCTGAACATGGCGCTGGAAATGTACGAAGGCACCTTGATCTTCGTTTCTCACGACCGTGAATTCGTTAGCTCGTTGGCGACCCGGGTACTGGAAATGACGCCGACCAAAGTGATTGACTTTACCGGCAACTACGAAGATTATCTGCGTAGCCAGGGTATCGTGTAACCCAGCGGCAGGGGCGCGGCATGCTGCGCCCGAAGCTATAACCGGTGACGAATTTGTCATCAAACTCGGGCGGGAGCATTCCCGCCAGAGACTGCTGACAAACATATAATGTTTGGCGGCAGGCGCTAAAGGTTTTGAAAACAAATCAGGAAAATCAATTTATTGATTTTCGGCTGATAACACAAAGGGGGAAAAACCACGCTTTTATCCCCCTTTGTCAAAAAATCTCAGGCGGGAGCATTCCCGCCTTTTTTGTCTCTGCTATTCCCCGCCGCAAACTTCGCACTGCGGATCCTTCGGCAGCTTCATCTCGCGGAACTGCATCGTCATGGCATCAAACATCAGCAGTTTTCCGGTGAGCGGTTGGCCGTACTGCGTCAGCAGTTTGATGGCCTCCATCGCTTGCAGCGTGCCGATGGTGCCGACCAGCGGTGCCATGACACCGGCCTCGACGCAGGTGAGGGCGTTGTCACCGAATAACCGACTCAGGCAGCGGTAGCAGGGTTCTCCGGGCTGATAGGTGAAGACGCTGAGCTGCCCTTCCATGCGGATCGCCGCGCCGGACACCAGGGGTTTGCGCTGAGCATGACAGAGGCGATTTAGCAGATTGCGCGTCGCCACGTTGTCAGTGCAGTCCAGCACCAAATCGCAGGCGGCAATCTGCGCCGCCATCTGGTCGTCGTCCAGCTGTGCATCAACAGTTTCAATCTGAGCATGTGGGTTGATGGCACTGAGTTCGAGACGGGCCGATTCAACTTTCGCCATACCGATGCGCGCGTCGCGGTGCAGGATTTGGCGCTGCAGGTTAGAGAGTGAAACGGTGTCGAAATCAACCAGCGTCAGGTGGCCGACGCCCGCCGCGACCAGATAGGGGGCGGCGGCGCAGCCTAAACCGCCGAGGCCGACAATCAGTACCCGGGCGGCCTTCAGTTTTTCCTGGCCGTCGAAGTCAAAGCCACGCAGGATAATCTGGCGGTTATAGCGCAGCGCTTCGGCATCGGTTAATTCCGGCAGCATGCTCAGCTCCTCAGCAAGGCGTTGAAGGGCTCAATGTCCACTTTTTCGCCCACTGCCACGGAGCCGCGTTCGCGCTCCAGCACGATAAAGCAGTTACCCTGGCTGAAGGAACTGAACACGTGTGACCCTTGATGGCCGGTGGTGCTCACTTCCAGCTCGCCCTGAGCGTTGCTGCTAAATACACCGCGCTGAAAATCAAGGCGTCCCGGCGCTTTCTTCAGGGGGGTCAGAGCGCGAGCCTGCAAACGCGGTGGCAAATGCCAGTCGCTGTGGCCCGCCAGCTTCGCCAACAGCGGCTGCACCAGTTGGTAGAAGGTCAGCGCTGCAGAAACCGGGTTGCCCGGCAGGCCGCAGAACCAGGCCTGCTTGAGCTTGCCGAAGGCAAAGGGTTTACCGGGTTTGATCGCCAGCTTCCAGAAGCCGACTTCGCCCAGCTCGTCGAGCATCTGCTTGGTGTAGTCGGCTTCACCGACCGAGACGCCACCGCTGCTGATCACCACATCGGCCTGGCGGTCTGCCTGCTCGAAGGCGGCGCGCAGCGCGTTTTGGTCATCACGGATAATGCCCAGATCCAGCGTTTCGCACCCTAACTGTTCCAGCATCAGGCGTACGGCAAAGCGGTTGGTATCATAGATTTGGCCCGCCTGCAGCGGCTGCCCGACCGGCTGTAACTCGTCGCCGGTGGAGAACACCGCCACCTTCAGCTTACGTACCACCTGCACCTCGGCGACACCGAGCGAGGCCAACAGCGGCAACTGCGCAGCGCCCAGTCTGATACCCGCAGGTAAAACCCCGGCACCCTGGCGAATATCTTCCCCCGCCAGGCGAATATTTTGCCCGGCTTGCACTTCGGCCGTGAAGCGCACGCCGGCATCGCTGATCTCGGCCTGCTCCTGCATGATCACCGCCTCGGCCCCTGCGGGGACAGGCGCGCCTGTCATGATGCGTACGCAGGTACCGGCTGGCCAGTCGCCGTCGAACGGAGCACCGGCAAAAGCTTTGCCCGCGACCGGCAGCGGCGCGTTGGCTTGCAGATCGGCGAGGCGCACGGCATAGCCGTCCATGGCCGAATTGGCGAAGGGCGGTACATCAATCGGCGAAATGACCGGCGCGGCGGTAATGCGGCCGGCGGCGGCGGTCAGGGCAATGGATTCGGTCTGCTGAAGGGGGGAGATCTGGCTGAGCATCTTCTCCAGCGCCTGCTCCAGGGAAATAAGATCGGAAGTATGGCAATGATCCATAAGGAACTCCGTAATCAGGGTGCGCGACAAATAGCGGCAAAGTGGGGGTATTATGAAGGATGCTATGCTGAAGTAAACAACGGGAGGCAGTGATGCACAGACAGGTATTAGACTTTTGGTTTGACGAGATCGAACCGGCAATGTGGTTCAAAAAGGACGATGATTTCGATCGCCTGTTGCATACGCGCTTTGGTCAGATCTGGCAGGCCGCCGCCGCCGGCGAGCTGGCGCACTGGCGAGAAACCATTGAGGGGCGGTTGGCCGAGGTGATCGTGCTCGATCAGTTCAGTCGCAACCTGTTCCGCGGCACGCCGCGTTCATTTGCCAGCGACTGTATGGCGTTAGTGCTGGCACAGGAAGCGGTCCGTAGTGGGCAATGTGAACGACTTACGCCAGAGCAACGGGGCTTTCTCTATTTGCCCTTTATGCATTCAGAGTCGGCGTTGATTCATCAACAGGCTTTGGCGTTGTATACCGAGCTGGGCAATGCCAATCAGTTGGAGTTTGAAGTGCGGCACAAAGCCATTATTGACCGCTTTGGCCGTTATCCACACCGTAATGCGATATTAGGCCGAGTCTCTACCACGGAGGAGGAAGCTTTTCTGCTGTTGCCGGGGTCAGGATTCTAAATATTGATCATCTGCGTTCAGCCGGCTAAAAAACAGCAGGTTGAACGCACAACGGCCGGATATTTAGAGATATCGATTATTTTTGCCGGTAATTACTGTGTGCCCCTCACGGGTTTCTACCAAAAATCCCAATCGTTATTCAGAACGGTTTTTCCAATTTATAACCCTCTGTTTTTATTCCATTAAGCTATTTCAATGTGCGAAATAATCTAAGCGGGCTACGCTAAAAGCTGGGCGAAGACTTTATGCTTTACTTCGATTGCGCGGCTAAATATAGTCGGGAAAAGGCCGAATAATAATTATACCCGTCGCCTTGCCGGCCGCCGCGTTGTGGGCTGCCGCCGAGGTGAATCTATTTCCCCTTCAATGAGGGGCGGGATTGACAGGATTAACACAGGGTGACAGGCAAATGAGCAAACCAGTGATTGCCATTCATGGCGGCGCGGGCGCAATTACCCGTGCGGCGCTGAGTGCTGAAAAGGAACAGGAGTATATTCAGGCGTTGTCCGATATCGTCGCCGCCGGCCAGCAGATCCTGGCCCAGGGTGGCAGCGCCCTGGATGCGGTCACCGAGGCGGTAAGGCTGCTGGAAGAGTGCCCATTGTTTAATGCCGGTAAAGGCTCGGTATTCACCCATCAGGGCACCCACGAGTTGGATGCCTGTGTGATGGATGGGAGCACCTGCGATGCCGGTGCCGTGGCCTGCGTCAGCCGGATACGCAATCCGGTGCTGGCTGCGCGCGCGGTATTGGAAAACAGCCAGCACGTGCTGTTCGCTGGGGAGGGTGCGGAGAAATTTGCCGCCGCCCACGATCTTGAAATGGTCGCACCCGATTTCTTCTTTACCCAACCACGTTTTGACCAACTGCACCGTGCTCAGGCAGAGCTTGGGCGTGTGTTGCTCGATCACGATGGCGCTGCGCAAAGCGGTGAGCCGATCGACCCCGATCGTAAATTCGGTACCGTTGGCGCGGTGGCGCTGGATGCCCTGGGCAACCTGGCGGCCGCAACGTCGACGGGCGGCATGACCAACAAACAGGCCGGCCGGGTGGGGGATACGCCGATCATCGGTGCCGGTTGTTACGCCAACAATGCCACGGTGGCGGTCTCCAGCACCGGTACGGGGGAAACCTTCATGCGCGGCGTGTCGGCCTATGACGTTTCCGCGTTGATGGAGTACGCCGGGCTCAGTCTGCAGCAGGCTACTGACCGGGTGGTGATGGAAAAACTGCTGGCGATGGGTGGCAGCGGCGGCATGATTGCCATCGACAGTCACGGCAACGTGGCGCTGCCTTTCAACAGTGAAGGCATGTACCGCGGTTTCGGTTATGTCGGCGATGCGCCGTCCGTAGGGATTTACCGCTGACCGATCGCCAGGAGGGTGCATGACCGATGCCTTAATGCCGCTTGCGGCCGACGCCGGGCTATTATTGCCGCCGCAGCGCGTGCTGTCGGTGCGCGATCTGAGCGTCCAGTTTCAACAGCAGGGCGATACCGTAGAAGCGGTGCGCAACCTGTCATTCGATCTCGATCGTGGCGAGACGCTGGCGATCGTCGGTGAATCCGGTTCGGGTAAATCTGTCACCTCTCTGGCATTGATGCGCCTGGTCGAACAGGGCGGTGGCAACATCGTCAGCGGGACGATGCCCTTTCGTCGGCGTAACGGCGAGGTGCTCGATCTGGCCCACGCACGTCAGGGCACTTTACGCACGGTGCGCGGTGCCGATATGGCGATGATCTTTCAGGAACCGATGACCTCGCTGAACCCGGTATTCCCGGTAGGGGAACAGATCGCCGAATCTCTGCGCCTGCATCAGGCGATGGACCACCGCGCCGCCAGACAAGCCGCCTTGCAGATGCTCGATTTGGTACGCATTCCCGAGGCCAAAGACGTACTTAACCGTTATCCCCATCAGCTCTCCGGTGGCATGCGCCAGCGGGTGATGATCGCCATGGCGCTGTCCTGCAAGCCGGCCTTATTAATTGCCGATGAACCTACCACCGCGCTGGACGTCACCATTCAGGCGCAAATCCTGCAGCTTATCCGCGTACTGCAGCAGGAAATGCAGATGGGGGTGATTTTTATTACCCACGATATGGGCGTAGTGGCGGAGATAGCCGATCGGGTACTGGTCATGCGTCAGGGGGAACAGGTGGAGCAGGGGTCGGTGCGCGAACTGTTTGCCGCGCCGCAGCAGCCCTACACCCAAGCGCTGCTGGCGGCGGTGCCCAGACTGGGATCAATGGCGGAGTTGGACTTCCCGGCGAAATTCCCGTTGCCGAACGGCGCAGACAATGGCGGGCCACAGGATACCGTACCGCCAGGGTCGACGCCGATCCTGCGGGTAGAAAATCTGGTTACGCGCTTTGACCTCCGCAGCGGTATTTTAAATCGCGTCACCCGGCAAGTGCATGCGGTGGAAAACGTCAGTTTTGATCTCTACCCCGGCGAAACGCTGGGGCTGGTGGGAGAGTCCGGCTGCGGCAAATCCACGACTGGCCGCTCGTTGTTGAAGCTGGTGGACAGCCAGCGCGGCACCATTACCTTTGACGGTCGTCAAATCAATCAGTTGAAAGGCCCGGCGCTGCAGCACCTGCGGCGGGACATTCAGTTTATCTTCCAGGATCCTTACGCCTCGCTCGATCCGCGTCTGACCGTCGGGTTCTCGATCATGGAACCGCTGCTGGTACATAACGTGGCGCGTGGCAAGGCGGCACAAGAGCGCGTGGCCTGGCTGCTGGAACGCGTCGGGCTTAAACCGGAGCATGCGCGTCGTTATCCGCATGAGTTTTCCGGCGGCCAGCGGCAGCGAATCTGCATTGCGCGCGCGTTGGCGCTTAATCCCAAGGTGGTGATCGCCGACGAATCTGTGTCGGCGCTCGACGTGTCGATTCAGGCGCAAATCGTCAATTTGCTGCTCGATCTGCAGCGTGAGTTCGGCATCGCCTTTTTGTTTATCTCGCACGATATGGCGGTAGTAGAGCGCATCAGTCACCGCGTTGCGGTGATGTATCTCGGGCAGATTGTCGAGATTGGCCCACGTCGGGCGGTGTTTGAGAACCCGCAGCACGCTTACACCCGCAAGCTGATGGCGGCGGTGCCGGTGGCCGATCCTAACCATGCTTATAAACGCCAGCCGCTGCTGGTCGATGAAATCCCCAGCCCGATCCGCGCGCTGGGCGATGAACCCGTTACCGCACCGCTAGTGCAGGTTGGACCGGGGCATTTTGTCGCCCGCCATCCGATCGCCGGTGCCTTTTAGTGACCTCAGGAGAGACAAGCACCATGAAGCACTCATTCAAACGTAAGGCATTAGCGGGCGCCGTGCTGCTGGCGGCCGCGGTCGCCGGCCCAGCCTGGGCTGCGAAAGATGCGGTGATCGCCGTCGCGTCCAATTTCACCACGCTTGATCCGTATGACGCCAACGATACGCTGTCGCAGGCGGTGGCCAAATCCTTCTATCAGGGCCTGTTCGGTTTCGATAAAGACATGAAACTGGTGAACGTGCTGGCGGACAGCTATGAGGTGAGCAAAGACGGCCTGACTTACACCCTCAAGCTGCATCCGGGGGTGAAATTCCATGACGGCACCGAGTTTAACGCCGAAGCGGTGAAGGTGAACCTGGATCGCGCCAGCAACCCGGACAATCACCTCAAGCGCTACAACCTGTTCAAAATGATCGACAAAACCGAAGTGGTGGACGCCAATACGGTGAAGATCGTGCTGAAAGCGCCATTCTCGGCCTTTATCAACAACCTGGCGCACCCGGCGGCGGTGATCATTTCGCCGGCCGCGCTGAAGCAGTACGGCAAAGAGATTGGTTTCCACCCGGTGGGGACCGGCCCTTATCAGTTCGTGACCTGGAACCAGACCGATTTCGTCAAGGTGAAAAAGTTTGACGGTTACTGGAAACAGGGGCTGCCGAAGCTCGACAGCATCACCTGGCGGCCGGTCGTGGATAACAATACCCGCGCCGCCATGCTGCAGACCGGTGAAGCGACCTTTGCCTTCCCGATCCCGTATGAGCAGGCCAAGGTGCTGGAAGGCAATGCCAAGCTCGATTTGGTGGCCGCGCCGTCGATCCTGCAGCGTTATATCAGCTTGAACGTGACTCAAAAGCCATTCGATAACCTGAAAGTGCGTCAGGCGTTGAACTACGCCATCAACAAAGATGCGCTGATCAAGGTCGCGTTCTCCGGCTACGCCGTTCCGGCGGAAGGCCCTGTGCCGCCGGCGATCGATTTTGCCACCCGTTACCAGCCGTGGCCTTATGATCCGGCCAAGGCGCGCGAACTGCTGAAAGAGGCCGGTTATCCTAACGGTTTCACCACCACCCTGTGGTCGTCTCATAACCACAGCACCGCGCAGAAAGTGCTGCAGTTTGCCCAGCAGCAGCTGGCGCAGGTAGGCGTGAAAGTGACGGTGACGGCGATGGATGCCGGTCAGCGCGCGGCCCAGGTGGAAAGCGTTGGGGTGAAAGACACCGGCGTACGTATGTTCTATACCGGCTGGTCAGCATCAACCGGTGAAGCGGACTGGGCCTTGTCACCGCTGTTCTCAACCCAGGCTGCGCCGCCGAAGCAGTTCAATACCGCGTTCTACAGTAATCCGCAGGTGGATCAGGATCTGACCGGCGCGCTGGCGACCACTGACCGCGCCGAGAAGCAGAAACTGTACAAGGACGCGCAGGATCGTATCTGGGCAGATGCGCCGTGGATCTTCCTGGCCACCGAACGCTTGCTGTCGGCTAACAATAAACAGCTGAGCGGCTTTTACGTGATGCCGGATACCTCGTTCAACTTTGATAATGCCGATCTTAAATAAGGCACCGATCCCCGCTCTCCTGGAGGGCGGGGTGAAGGGACGCACCCAAGATGCTTAATTATTTTCTTAAACGACTGCTGGGCCTGATCCCGACGCTGCTGATTGTCGCGGTATTGGTGTTTTTGTTCGTCCATATGCTGCCTGGCGATCCGGCGCGGTTGGCGGCAGGGCCGGAGGCCGACGAAGCGGTAGTGCAGCTGGTGCGTAAGGATCTGGGGCTGGACAAGCCGCTGCCGCAACAGTTCGTGCACTTTTTTGTCAATGCGCTGTGGGGGGATTTCGGTACCTCGATGGTTTCCAAGCGCCCGGTGAGCGAAGAGATCGGCTCGCGCTTTTTACCGACACTGTGGCTGACGCTGAGCAGCATGCTGTGGGCGGTGATTTTCGGTATGGGCATCGGCATGGTGTCTGCCGTGTGGCGCAACCGCTGGCCCGATCGTCTCGGCATGACCCTGGCGGTCTCCGGGATTTCGTTCCCCGCCTTTGCGCTGGGTATGCTGCTGATGCAGGTGTTTTCCGTCAATCTCGGTTGGTTGCCGACGGTGGGCGCTGACAGTTGGCGGCACTATATTTTGCCTTCCATCACCCTTGGGGCTGCGGTAGCGGCGGTGATGGCGCGTTTTACCCGCGCTTCGTTTGTTGAGGTGCTGCAGGAAGACTACATGCGTACCGCGCGCGCCAAAGGCGTACGGGAAACCATGGTGGTAGTGAAACACGGGCTGCGCAACGCGATGATCCCGGTCGTCACCATGATGGGATTGCAGTTTGGCTTCCTGCTCGGCGGCTCGATCGTCGTGGAGAAGGTCTTCAACTGGCCGGGGTTGGGCAGGCTGCTGGTCGATTCGGTGGAGATGCGTGATTACCCGGTGATCCAGGCCGAAGTCTTGCTGTTTTCGCTGGAGTTTATTCTGATTAACCTGTTGGTGGACCTGCTGTATGCGGCAATTAACCCGGCAATACGATACAAATGAGGGCGCTGCATGATTAAGCATTGGCGACGCGACGCCGCACTGAAGGCGATGCCGACAATCGATCCTAACGCGGTACGAACGCCGTGGCATGAATTCTGGCGGCGGTTCCGTCAGCAACGCGTTGCGCTGGTCGCAGCGCTATTGGTGCTGCTGTTGGTGTTTGCTGCGCTGCTGGCACCCTATCTGGTTCCCTTTGACGCGGAAAATTATTTTGATTACGACCGCCTGAACGAAGGGCCTTCGCTGATGCATTGGCTGGGGGTGGACTCGTTGGGGCGGGACATTTTCAGTCGCATTCTGATGGGGACCCGTATTTCGCTGGCCGCCGGAGTGTTCTCGGTGCTGGTGGGCGGGCTGATCGGTACGCTGCTGGGTCTGCTGGCGGGCTATTACGAAGGCTGGTGGGATCGCATTACCATGCGTATCTGCGATGTGCTGTTCGCCTTTCCTGGCATTCTGCTGGCGATCGGCGTGGTGGCGATTATGGGCAGCGGCATGGCCAACGTGATTATTGCCGTGGCCATTTTCAGCATTCCGGCATTTGCCCGGTTGGTGCGGGGCAACACCCTGGTGTTGAAACATCTGACCTACATCGAGTCGGCACGCAGCATTGGCGCGTCAGACTGGACCATCATCATGCGGCATATTTTGCCGGGGACAATTTCGTCGATTGTGGTGTATTTTACCCTGCGTATCGGCACTTCAATCATCACCGCCGCCAGCCTGTCGTTCCTCGGGTTGGGTGCCCAGCCGCCAACGCCGGAATGGGGCGCAATGCTCAACGAGGCGCGGGCGGATATGGTGATTGCGCCGCACGTCGCGATTTTCCCCAGCCTGGCGATATTTATCACCGTGCTGGCGTTTAACCTGTTGGGGGATGGCTTGCGCGATGCGTTGGATCCGAAGTTGAAGGGATAACCGTTTTTTAGTCCAAAGGAGTTGGCTATGAGCAATGTGAGTAAAAAGGGAATTAAAACAGGCATGCTGATTTACATCATCACCTATCTGGGGGGGCTCAGCCTGGTACGCAATTCGTCGCTTCTGGTAGCCTACCCCGATATCAGCTATGTCGATGTGGTTATTGGTCTACTGGTGTATTTTGGTATCTGGAAGGTCTGTAACCTGATGCAAGCTTTTTACCGCTGGTATAACGGCATCGAAAATATTTCATGATTTTTAGCGTGAGAGAAGGCTAACGTACCGGATAAGATTAATTTACCTCAAGGTTAATACGCTAAGTTTTTAGTTTTTTAATTAAATAGAGTGTTTTAGTGTTGTCGGTAATTAACTGCGGAATACTTGAGTAACCTATTGCCCTCGTCACGTTTTTAATAATTAAAATTTGCGTTTCATTCTCATGGTTATATTATCGCCATGGTTGTCCGGTGTGTTTGTTTGTGAGGATCTAATCACTTTACTTCATGGAGTGAATAATATGGCTATTCGTGAGTTAACATCACAGGATCTTGATTTAATTTCGGGTGGAAATAATAGCCCTAATAGTGTGAATGGTCAGTGCCGTTGGTAATATCCACCGCATCAATGGAATATCAAATGAAAGATGTTATATATGTCGCTTTATGGATATGGATATCATTTGATTTAATTCAATACTCTTCACTGGCCCTTATGAAACCTCATAATAGCTATGTGGATATTGCCGTGGCGGTTTTCGCCTTTTTTGGCGTGAAGGCGGTACTGACTTCTGTTGAGAATTTTTATTATTGGTTTAATGGCCGGGAATAAGCAGTCGCCGTAATAAGTGCTTGCGATAGCGATTATCGCAAGCACTGTTACGGTTTTATGATCAGCGGAACAGATGTTCGGCGTGGAAGCGCAGATGGTCTTCGATAAAGCTGGCGATGGTAAAGTAGCTGTGATCGTAGCCCGGCTGAATGCGCAGGATCAGCGGCCAGTCGCGCTGGCGTGCCAGCTCGGCCAGTTTTGCCGGCTGCAGTTGATCTGCCAGGAACTGATCGTCGTCACCTTGGTCCACCAATACCGGCATTTTTTCCGCGCCGTTGGCCAGCAGGTGGCAACTGTCATACTGCAGCCACTGGCTTTCGTCGTCGCCCAAATAGGCGGCAAAGGCTTTACGTCCCCAGGGCACCTGACAGGGATTGACGATCGGCGCAAACGCCGATACCGACCGGAAGCGCTGCGGATTGCGGAACGCCATCATCAGTGCGCCGTGGCCGCCCATCGAATGGCCGAAAATCGACTGGCGCTCGCTGACGCTGAAATGCTGGTTGATCAACGCCGGCAGCTCATCGCTGATGTAGTCGTACATGCGAAAATGTTTGTCCCACGGTGCTTGGGTGGCATTCAGATAGAAGCCTGCGCCCTGGCCCAAATCGTAGCCTTCATCATTCGGCACATCGTCGCCGCGCGGGCTGGTGTCGGCCATCACCAATACCAGTCCCAGCTCGGCGGCGATACGCTGCGCACCGGCCTTCAGCGTGAAGTTTTCGTCATTGCAGGTCAGCCCCGACAGCCAGTACAGCACCGGCGGCGGGTTATCATCGCGCGGTGGCGGCAGATAGATGCTGAAAGTCATGTTGCAATTCAGGCTCTGCGCCGCATGGCGGTAACGCTGTTGCCAGCCGCCAAACATGCGGTGCTCTTCGAGAAGTTCTAATGACAAGGTCATCTCTGCCTCCTGGCTTATTTTTTGTCGAAGTGAATAACGGAACGAATGGATTTGCCTTCGTGCATCAAATCGAACGCCTCGTTAATCTGCTCCAGGCCCATGGTGTGGGTAATAAAGTCATTCAGCGCGAATTCGCCGTTCATATAACGCTCGACGATACCCGGCAGTTGCGAACGGCCTTTCACCCCACCAAAGGCAGAGCCGCGCCAGACGCGACCGGTCACCAGTTGGAACGGACGGGTAGAGATTTCTTGGCCTGCACCGGCGACGCCGATGATTACGGATTCGCCCCAGCCTTTATGGCAGCATTCCAGCGCTGAACGCATTACGTTGACGTTGCCGATACACTCGAAGGAGAAATCTACGCCGCCGTCGGTCAGTTCAACGATCACGTCCTGGATCGGCTTATCGTAGTCTTTCGGGTTGATCAGATCGGTAGCGCCCAGCTTGCGCGCCAGATCGAACTTGCTGGTGTTGATGTCGATGCCGATGATGCGACCTGCACCGGCCATCTGTGCGCCGATAATGGCCGACAGACCGATGCCGCCAAGGCCAAAGATGGCGACGGTATCGCCTTTTTGCACTTTGGCGGTGTTGATAACCGCGCCCATGCCGGTGGTCACGCCGCAGCCGAGCAGGCAGACTTCTTCCAGCGGCGCTTCTTTACTGATTTTGGCCAGTGAGATTTCCGGTACCACGGTGTATTCGGAGAAGGTTGAAGTGCCCATGTAGTGGAAAATAGGCTTGCCGTCCTTAAAGAAGCGGGTAGTGCCGTCCGGCATCAGGCCCTTGCCTTGGGTGGCGCGGATCGCCTGGCACAGGTTGGTTTTGCCGGATTTACAGAATTTGCACTCGCCGCATTCCGGGGTGTACAGCGGGATCACGTGATCGCCTACCGCCACGCTGGTCACGCCTTCGCCGATGGCTTCCACCACGCCGCCGCCTTCATGGCCGAGGATTGCCGGGAACACGCCTTCGGGATCGGCACCGGACAGGGTGTAGGCGTCGGTGTGGCAGACACCGGTGGCGACGATCCGCACCAGCACTTCGCCTTTTTGCGGTGGCATCAGATCGACTTCTTCGATCTTCAGCGGCTGGTTCGGTCCCCAGGCAACGGCGGCACGGGTTTTGATCATTTCCATCATAGTCTCCAGTGGTCTATTTTTTAAATCAGGCTATGTCGATAGCATCGGGTAAGTCATGGGCAGTATTTTCAACCGCAACGGTTTCTGCCTGTTCAATAATCAGTTCTTTCAGGGCGCGAACGTTCGGGCCAAAGGCGTCGCGTCGCCACAGTAGCCAGGTGGCAGTTTGGGCAATGTCGTCCGGCAGGGTGTGTACTTTCACCCGTTCATGGCCGGGCAGCAGGCTTAGTACCGAATGCGGGATCATCGCCAGCCCGGCGCCGCTGGCGACGCAGGCCAGCATGGCGTGGTAGGACTGGATTTCCATAATCTGGCCTGGCAGCGCACCTTCGCGCTTGAACCAAGACTCCAACCGCAGACGGTAAGAACAGCTTGCGCGGAACGCAAAAAGGGTTTCGCCCTTGGCATCTTTGGCGTTATGGATCGGCAGGTGGTCGAGACAGGAGATCACCACCATATGTTCGGGGAAGGCAATACAGCCATTAAGTTCGTCATACTGTACCGGCCCGTCGACCAGCGCGGCCGCCAGCGTACCGGCGCGGACTCGCTCGGTGATCTCGCCGGAGGTGCCGGTGGTCAGCGACAGCGATACCTGCGAAAAACGCTGATGATACGCCGCCAACAGGGTGGGCAGCCGGGTGGCGGCGGTGCTTTCCATCGAGCCGATGGCGAAGTTACCCGCCGGCTCACCGGCATGGGTGATGCTCATGGCTTCTTCACTCAGTGCCAGGATACGGTTGGCATAACAGAGAAAGTTATGGCCCATCGGCGAAAGGCGCAGTCGCTGTTTTTCACGGATAAACAGATCGGTGCCCAGTTCCTGTTCGAGCTGACGCAGGCGTGTAGTCAGGTTCGAGGGGACGCGGTGCAATTGCTCTGCGGCACGGGCGACGGAGCCGGTTTCGGCGACGCTGCAAAACATGCGGAGCTGGGTCAGATCCATTATCTTCTCTTTTCGTGATGAACTTGATGAGTATTATTCAGTTTTTGTGAGTGTAATACTGCTGCATGATACTGGCAACTTTCTTTTAACAGTATGGATAACTCTACATGGCCTTAAGAATTGCCCTGAGCGGTTTTATCGCGTTGATCGTTGCCATGGGGATTGGCCGTTTCGCCTTTACCCCGCAGGTGCCGCTGATGATTGCTGAGCATCAGTTTACTCTGACCGGCGCCGGGCTGGTGGCCGCCATTAACTATCTGGGCTATCTGTGTGGCGCTTATGACGCCATGCGCGCCAGCCGACACGTGGAACGTCGGCTGTGGTTGGGCGTGTGGGGGGCGGTGATCTTGACGCTGCTTTCCGCCTGGGTGCAGGGGGAGTGGTGGCACGGAGCGGTACGTTTCTTCATCGGGTGGGCCAGCGGTTGGTCGATGGTACTGGTAGCGGCCTGGACCAACGAACGGTTGGCGCACTACGGCCGACCGGCGCTCAGCGCGGCGGTATTTGCCGGCCCGGGAGCCGGGATTTTTATCAGCGGCATGCTGGCGGTGGGGATCCACAGCCTGGCGTTGACCGCGTCACAGGCCTGGCTGGTCTACGGCGTACTGGCGCTGGTATTGATTGGCACGATCAGCATTAATCTGCCGAAGACCGGCGAATTGCATCGTCCTGACGTGGCGCATGAGCCATTGTTGTTGACTCCGGCGCTGAAACGTCTGGTGTGGAGCTACAGTCTGGCGGGATTTGGTTATATTCTGCCGGCCACTTTTTTGTCGCAAATGGCCGCGGCGCGTTTTCCCGGCAGCCTGTTCGCGCAATTTGTCTGGCCGATCTTTGGTGGGGCGGCGGTGCTGGGGATTGTCATCGGTATTCTGACCCGTCACCGGCTGACCACTCAAACCCGGCTGGCTATCACCCTGTGGGTACAGGCATTGGGGGTGTTAAGCGCGGAAATCGTACCGGGAGTTGCCGGCTTGGCACTGGGCGCGTTGCTGACCGGTGGCGGCTTCCTCAGCGTGGTGCAGCTGTCGATCCAGCATGGCCGTGAGTTGGCCCCCAACCATGCCCGTTATATGGCGGGACTGCTGACCACCGGTTATGCGATTGGCCAACTGGTTGGTCCGACGCTGTCGGCGTTGTCAACCGCATTGACCCACCGGCTGGAACCGGCATTGTACGTGGCCGTGGCGGCGCTGATTGTGGCCGGTCTGCTGGTGGTCAATACGTCGGCGCGCGAGCTGGCGCGAAAACCGATGGCGCAGTGATTAAATTCCGTACAAAAAACGTGGAATAGCCGCAGCCGGCCTGATTGTGCTAAATGCGAATATTTCACCTGCGGATGAAACACAATCACTGGATAATCCCCTCGCTCTCATCTAGAGTGGGGGCAAAATCTTGACTGGGTTCACGTTATTAACTGCGGAAACGTCTGTCGTCAGGAGAGTATGCAATTCATCCCTCTGCTCGGTAAAACAGCCGGATGGGTGAGTTCAAGTCCGTTGGAGAGAAGAAATGACATCATCATTAAGTAAAGAAGCTGCATTGGTTCACGCGGCGCTCGAAGAGCGCGGTCTGGAAACTCCGTTGCGCGGCGAAGTGCTGGATCGCGAAACGCGTAAACGTCGTATTAAAGAGCACATGACCGAAATCATGCAGCTGCTTAATCTCGATCTGTCCGACGACAGCCTGGCGGAAACTCCGCACCGCATCGCCAAAATGTATGTCGATGAGATTTTCTCCGGCCTGGACTACGCCAACTTCCCAAAAATCACCGTCATTGAAAACAAGATGAAGGTGGATGAAATGGTGACGGTACGTGATATCACGCTGACCAGCACCTGCGAACACCATTTTGTCACCATCGATGGCAAGGCGACCGTTGCCTACATTCCCAAGGATGCGGTGATTGGGCTGTCGAAAATCAACCGTATCGTGCAGTTCTTCTCCCAGCGCCCACAGGTGCAGGAGCGCTTAACTCAGCAGATCCTGGTGGCATTGCAAACCTTGCTGGGCACCAATAATGTGGCGGTATCAATTGATGCGGTCCATTATTGTGTTAAGGCGCGCGGTATCCGTGACGCGACCAGCGCCACCACCACGACCTCTCTGGGCGGGCTGTTCAAGTCCAGCCAGAACACCCGTCAGGAATTCCTGCGCGCGGTGCGCCATCACCAGTCGTGATGGGTCGCTAGAATGGTAACAGGCGCCTGCGGGCGCCTTTTTAATGAGCGGAATACAGCGATAAAATAATGAACACTAGCCCAACGGCTCCTTTGCCGCGCATCGCCACGCTGGACTGCGTGCGCGGTATCGCCATCCTTGGCATTTTGCTGCTGAATATTAGCGCCTTTGGCCTGCCGAAGGCGGCCTATCTCAATCCGGCCTATCTGGGCTTGCCTACAACGCGCGATGCCTGGACCTGGGCGCTGCTGGACATTTTCGCGCAGGCTAAATTCCTGGCGATGTTCGCCCTGTTATTTGGCGCCGGGCTGCAGATGCTGCTGCGCCGCGGCAAAGGCTGGATACGTGCACGGCTGTCGTGGCTGGTGCTGTTTGGCCTGGGACATGCCATTTTCCTTTGGGACGGCGATATCCTGCTGGCCTATGGGCTGATCGGGCTGGTGTGCTGGCGGATGATCCGCGATGCGAAAGAAACCTATCAACTGTTGAAAACCGGCGTGGTGCTGTACCTGATTGGCGTCGGGGTGCTGTTGTTGTTGGGCTTCATTTCGCACGGTGAACCTGGCAGTTTCTGGCAACCCGGCGTGGCAGAGCTGCAGTATGAGAAGTTTTGGAAGCTGCAGGGCGGGATGGAAGCCTGGCGCAGCCGCACCGATCTTCTCTCCTCCAGCCTGCTGGCGATTGGCGCGCAATACGGTTGGGAGTTGGCGGGGCTGATGCTGTTCGGCGCCGGTTTAATGCGCAGTGGCTGGCTACGCGGCACTTATTCACCGGGTTACTACCGCCGGCAGGCAGCATGGCTGATACCGCTTTCATTGCTGATCCAACTGCCGGCCGTGGTGCTGCAATGGCATCTTCACTGGGACTACCGTTGGAGCGGTTTTTTATTGCAGGTGCCACGTGAGCTGGGGGCGCCCCTGCAGGCGATGGGCTATCTGGCGCTGTGCTACGGTTTTTGGCCGACGTTGTCGCGTTTGCGCATTGGGCACTTGTTGACGCAGGTCGGGCGCATGGCGCTGAGCAATTACCTGCTGCAAACGCTGATCTGCACCACGCTGTTTTATCGCTTTGGCCTGTATCAACAGTTTGACCGCCTGCAACTTTTGGCTTTCGTTCCGTTGGTCTGGCTGGCTAACCTGTTGTTTTCAAACCTGTGGCTGCGCTATTTCGAGCAGGGACCGGTGGAGTGGCTGTGGCGCAAACTCACCGCCCTGGCTACCGGCAAGGTAGAGCCCAAGGCGGTGAATTGAGATCTGGCGCAGGTAGGTTAAAAAAATGTATGTAAACGTTTTCTTTCCTGTGACGTAATTCACGCAGAGGAGGATGACAAACGGGGTAGGATAGCGCCACTGTCAACTACCCCGACCTCAGGATCCTTCATGACCTCTGTTCACCCAACCACCATTCGCGACGTGGCGAAGCGTGCGGGCGTGTCTGTGGCGACCGTCTCCCGCGTGCTGAATCACAGCGCCCTGACCAGCAAAGAGACGCGCGAGCAGGTATTGAAGGCGGTGGCTGAACTGGGCTATCGACCCAATGCCAATGCGCAAGCCCTGGCCACCCAGAGCAGCGATACCCTTGGGGTGGTGGTGATGGACGTCTCCGATCCCTTCTTCGGCGCACTGGTGAAAGCGGTAGACACCGTGGCGCAACAGCACCACAAATATCTGTTGATCGGTAACAGCTATCACCAGGCGGATAAAGAGCGCCACGCCATCGAGGTGCTGATTCGCCAACGCTGCAACGCCTTGATTGTTCATGCTAAAACTTTGTGTGATGCCGAGCTGATCGCCTTTCTCGATCAGGTGCCGGGTATGGTGCTGATCAACAGAATCATACCCGGCTATGAACATCGCTGCGTCGGGCTCGATAACGTCAGTGGCGCAGAGATGGCGATGCGTTTGCTGTTGTCGCAGGGCCACCAGCGTATTGGTTATCTGGGCTCGAACCATCCAATCGAAGACGGGCCGCTGCGCCAGCAAGGCTACACGCAGGCGATGGCGGCGGCCGGGCTGGCAACGCCCGACAGCTGGCGCGCCTATGGTTCGCCAGATTTGCAGGGCGGGGAAGAGGCGATGATCGAACTGCTTGGCCGCAACCTGCATCTTAGTGCGGTATTCGCCTACAACGACGCCATGGCCGCCGGGGCGATGGCGGTGCTGAAAGAAAACGGTATCACAATACCGCAAAACTTCTCGCTGGTGGGGTTCGACGACATCCCCATCGCCCGCTACACCAGCCCCAAGCTCACCACGGTACGTTATCCGATTGTCACCATGGCGACGCTGGCCACCGAACTGGCCTTGCTGGGCGCAGCAGGCAAGCTGGAGCCGCAGGCCCGCCATTTGTTTATGCCGACCCTGGTCCGACGCCATTCTGTGGCCCCTTGGCAAAGTGAGGCGGCGGTCACTCTCTGAACATTTAATCTTGTGTAACCGTTTTCAATCTGTGAGAAAATTCACAGATTATTAACATCACGCCGTCTATGCTCTAGGCGTTTTCCAGCGTAAAGGCACTTGCCGCTGCTGTTTTATCTCACGCTGGCGCCACATTTTTCAGGAATAACATGATTCACGGATGACAGGGAAACTGCCAGGCCCGGTCGTGCATTCACCGCCGGTAACCCTTGGCCTAATACCGAGCAAGACCCTACATAAACCGGAGACACACAATGAATAAGAAGGTTTTCACCCTGGCCGCGACGGCCGCAGCCATGATGTTTGGCGCCGCAGCTCACGCAGATACCCGTATTGGCGTCACGATTTATAAATATGACGACAACTTTATGTCGGTGGTGCGCAAGGCAATCGAGAAAGACGCCAAGGCCTCTCCGGATGTCACCCTGCTGATGAATGACTCGCAGAACGACCAATCCAAACAAAACGACCAGATCGACGTGCTGATCGCCAAGGGCGTTAAAGCGTTGGCCATCAACCTGGTGGATCCAGCGGCTGCTCCGGTGGTGATTGATAAGGCACGCGCAAACGATATCCCTATCGTGTTCTACAACAAAGAGCCTTCCCGTAAAGCGTTGGACAGCTATGACAAAGCCTATTACGTGGGCACCGACTCTAAAGAGTCCGGCGTGATCCAGGGCCAACTGATTGAGAAACACTGGAAGGCCAACCCGAACTGGGATTTGAATAAAGACGGCCAGATCCAGTACGTGTTGTTGAAAGGTGAACCGGGCCATCCGGATGCAGAAGCACGTACCACTTACGTGGTGAAAACGCTGAATGACGACGGTATCAAAACTCAGCAACTGCAGATGGACACCGCGATGTGGGACACCGCACAGGCAAAAGACAAGATGGACGCCTGGCTGTCCGGCCCTAACGCCAACAAAATCGAAGTGGTTATCGCCAACAACGATGCCATGGCGATGGGGGCGGTAGAAGCGCTGAAAGCGCACAACAAATCCAGCATCCCGGTATTCGGTGTCGATGCCTTGCCAGAGGCTCTGGCGATGGTGAAATCCGGCGCAATGGCGGGGACGGTGCTGAACGATGCCGACAACCAGGCCAAAGCCACCTTCGAGCTGGCGAAAAACCTGGCTGCGGGCAAACCTGCTGCCGACGGCACCCAATATAAAATCGACAATAAAGTGGTGCGCATTCCTTACGTTGGCGTAGATAAGGACAATTTGTCCAAATTTGTTAAGTAAGTTCTGAATGGCCCCGCCTGCGGTGCGCTGCCCAGCGCCAACACCAGGAAAGCCGCCGGCGGGGTAATTTTTCTTAAAATCACAGCCCAGATCCGATGAGTTTCAAGCTGCAGCTAATCAGGCGGTGGTTTGGAAGGTGTCGGATCACATAGCCAGGTGTATTTATGGCCGACAGCCCACGCGAATTTTTGCTGGAAATGACTGATATCAATAAATCATTTCCCGGCGTCAAGGCATTGGATAATGTGAATCTGCGCGTTCGTCCGCACTCCATTCATGCATTAATGGGAGAGAACGGCGCGGGGAAGTCGACATTATTAAAATGCCTGTTCGGCATTTATAAAAAGGATGCCGGCAGTATTATTTTTCAGGGCCAGGAAATAGATTTCAAAAGCTCTAAAGAGGCGCTGGAACACGGCGTGTCCATGGTGCATCAGGAATTAAACCTGGTCTTGCAGCGCACCGTGATGGACAACATGTGGTTGGGGCGCTACCCGACCAAGGGCATGTTTGTCGATCAGGACAAGATGCTGAAAGATACCCAGGCGATATTCGACGAGCTGGATATTGATATTAACCCGCGGGATAAAGTGGGCACGCTATCGGTATCGCAAATGCAGATGATTGAAATCGCCAAGGCTTTCTCCTATGACGCCAAGATTGTCATTATGGATGAGCCCACTTCATCGCTGACGGAAAAAGAGGTGAACCACCTGTTCACCATTATCCGCAAGCTGAAGGAACGCGGCTGCGGCATCGTCTATATCTCGCATAAGATGGAAGAGATCTTCCAGCTGTGCGACGAAATCACCATTCTGCGTGATGGCCAGTGGATCGCCACCCAGCCGCTGGAAGGGCTGGATATGGACAAGATCATCTCGATGATGGTGGGGCGTTCGCTCAGCCAGCGTTTCCCCGATCGACAGAATACGCCGGGCGAGGTGATCCTGGAGGTGAAGAACCTGACCTCCTTGCGCCAGCCTTCGATTCGCGACGTCTCTTTCGATCTGCATCAGGGCGAGATCCTCGGCATCGCCGGGCTGGTGGGGGCCAAACGTACCGACATCGTCGAAACCCTGTTTGGCATCCGCGAAAAAATTGCGGGTACCATCAAGCTGCACGGTAAAACCATCAACAACCACAGCGCCAATGAGGCGATAAACCACGGTTTCGCACTGGTCACCGAAGAACGTCGTTCCACCGGGATTTATGCCTATCTGGACGTGGGGTTCAACTCGCTGATCTCCAATATTCGCAACTACAAAAATAAAATCGGCCTGTTGGATAACTCCCGCATGAAAAGCGATACCCAGTGGGTGATCGATGCCATGCGGGTCAAAACCCCGGGCCACCATACCCACATAGGTTCGCTGTCGGGCGGTAATCAGCAGAAGGTGATCATCGGCCGTTGGCTGCTGACTCAGCCGGAAATATTAATGCTGGATGAGCCGACGCGCGGCATTGACGTCGGCGCCAAATTCGAAATTTATCAGCTGATGACCGAACTGGCGAAGAAGGGCAAGGGGATCATTATTGTCTCGTCTGAAATGCCGGAGCTTTTGGGAATTACCGACAGAATACTGGTGATGAGTAATGGTCAGGTTGCGGGCATCGTCAACACCAAACAGACCTCGCAAAATGAAATTTTACGTCTCGCATCCCTGCACCTTTAAGGATCAGAATTATGAACGCGCTGAATAAAAAAACTTTGTTCACCTATTTCAAGGAAGGTGGCATTTACGTAGTGTTGCTGGTGCTGCTGGCAATTATTATTATCCAGGACCCGACCTTCCTCAGTCTAATGAACCTGAGCAATATCCTGACCCAGTCTTCGGTGCGCATCATTATTGCACTGGGCGTGGCGGGGCTGATTGTTACCCAGGGGACTGACCTGTCCGCCGGGCGCCAGGTTGGCCTGGCGGCGGTGATCGCGGCGACGTTGTTGCAGTCGATGGATAACGTGAACAAGGTATTCCCGCATATGGAAACCTGGTCGATCCCGCTGGTGATCCTGCTGGTGTGCGCCGTGGGTGCGGTGATCGGTCTGGTGAACGGTTTGATCATCGCTTACCTCAATGTGACGCCGTTTATTACCACGCTGGGCACCATGATCATCGTTTACGGCATCAACTCGCTGTATTACGACTCCGTTGGCGCCTCGCCAGTGGCGGGGTTTGATCCCAAGTTTTCCACCTTTGCCCAGGGGTTCCTGCGTTTTGGCGACTTTAAGCTGTCGTACATCACCTTCTACGCCATCATTGCGATTATTTTTGTCTGGATCCTGTGGAATAAAACCCGCTTCGGCAAAAATATTTTCGCCATCGGCGGCAACCCTGAGGCAGCCAAGGTTTCCGGCGTGAACGTGCCGCTGAACCTGATCATGATTTATGCGCTGTCCGGGGTGTTCTACGCCTTCGGCGGCTTACTGGAAGCGGGCCGTATCGGCAGCGCCACCAATAACCTGGGCTTTATGTATGAACTGGACGCCATTGCGGCGTGCGTGGTGGGCGGGGTGTCCTTTGCCGGCGGCGTCGGGACGGTTCTGGGGGTCGTGACCGGGGTCATCATCTTTACGGTTATCAACTACGGCCTGACCTACATTGGCGTTAACCCTTACTGGCAGTACATCATCAAGGGCGGCATCATTATCTTCGCCGTGGCGTTGGACTCCTTAAAATACGCCAAGAAAAAATAGTTGTGTCTCAGCTATGAAAACGGCCAGCAAATGCTGGCCGTTGCTGTTTCCAGGGCGGCATAAAGCTTATTTGGCCTTTTGTTTTTCCGCAGCCAGCTTGTGTTCCAGCTCAACCAATTGCTCTGGCGAAACTGCCGGGTAGCCTTGGGCATCTTCCGGTACGGTATGCATGGCGGAAATGGGGATCAGTGGCCCGAGGAAGCGCGGCTCGCGTTTTAGTATGTACAAATCGGTCAGCGCGCCAAGGCGGGCGAAGATCTCGCGTGCCCGTACCGTCATCATGTCTTTTGGCGAAGGTACTGCGTAGCACTGAGCCTGGATCCCCATATGCAGCGCGATAAACAGCGCGCGCTCGCAATGGAAGCGCTGGGTGATAATGATGAAGTCGTTGGTGTCGAACACTTTTCTGGTGCGGACGATAGAGTCAAGAGTACGGAAACCGGCATAATCCAGCACGATATCGCTGGGCGCCACGCCGGCGGCGATCAAATCGCGGCGCATGGTCATCGGCTCGTTGTAGCTTTGCTGGGCATTGTCGCCGCTCAGCAGCAGGTATTTCACTTTGCCGCTGTTATAGGCATTAATCGCGCCCTGAATGCGGTAGCGATAATATTGGTTGATCACGCCGGTGCGGTAATATTTGGCCGTGCCCAGTACCACGCCGACCTGGCGATGAGGCAGGCCTTGCAGTTCGTCATAGACGTAAGGCGCGGTTTTCCAGCTGATCCAACGATCGAGCGCGAGAGCCGAAAGCATCAACAGCGCAGTGATGATGAACAGGCTGATTATCAGGCGTTTCCACATGTTATTGCCTTACGCGCACAGGGGCCAAAAAAGATGGCTCAAGGCTACTTTACCTGACAGGCCGACGCAAGCTTGACGCCCTATCAAGCAAGCATTGCACCGCATTTTTAGGCGGTTTGAGCATAAAAAAAGCCCGGCGAGCCGGGCCTGATGTTTAACTGTGCAAATCAGAATGAAGTGCGCTTATAGCTGCGGTATTGCGGGCGCCAGAAGTTGTGTTCGATGCCTTTCGACAGCGCTTCTTCTGAGGTGACCACAGCAACGCCTTGCAGCTGTGCCGCTTTACCCACTTCCATGGCAATGCACTTGGACACGCCCTGAATATCGTCGATATTCGGCAGCAGTGCGCCATGCCCGTCGGTCGCCAGCGGCGAACAGTCGGCCAGCGCACGGCTGGCGGCCATCAGCATCGCGTCGGTGACGCGGGTGGCGCCGGAGGCCAGTACGCCCAATCCAATCCCCGGGAAGATATAGGAGTTGTTGCACTGGGCAATCGGGAATACCTGATCTTTGTAGCTCACCGGCGCAAACGGGCTGCCGGTTGCTACTAATGCAGCGCCTTCGGTCCAGTTAATGATGTCTTCCGGGCGGGCTTCCACGCGGGAGGTTGGGTTGGACAGCGGCATGACGATCGGGCGCGGGCAGTGCTTGTGCATTTCGCGGATCAGTTCTTCGGTAAACAGGCCTGGCTGGCCCGAAACGCCGATCAAAATGGTTGGCTTGGCATTACGCACCACGTCCAGCAGGGAAATGGCATCGCTCTCTGTCTGCCATGCGGTCAGATTCTCGCTTTTTTGCACCAGCTTGCTCTGGAAATCGAGCAGGTTAGGCAGTTTGTCGGTCAGCAGGCCGAAACGGTCGACCATAAAGACGCGCGCGCGGGCTTCGTCTTCGCTCAGGCCTTCGGATTTCATCTGCGCGATAATTTGCTCGGCAATGCCGCAACCTGCAGAGCCGGCGCCCAGGAAGGTGACGGTCTGATCGCGCAGTTGGCTGCCGGCGGCGCGGCTGGCGGCGATCAGGCTGCCCAGCGTGACGGCTGCGGTGCCCTGAATGTCGTCGTTGAAGCAGCAGATTTCGTCACGGTAGCGGTTCAGCAGCGGTGTGGCGTTATTCTGCGCAAAATCTTCGAACTGCAGCAGCACGTTCGGCCAGCGGCGTTTGACCGCCTGGATAAACTCTTCAACAAAGGCGTGGTATTCGTCGCCTGAAATACGCGGGTGACGCCAGCCCATGTACAGCGGATCGTTCAGGCGCTGCGGGTTGTTGGTGCCGACGTCCAGCACCACCGGCAGGGTATAGGCCGGGCTGATGCCGCCGCAGGCGGTGTACAGCGACAGTTTACCGATTGGAATGCCCATGCCGCCGATACCCTGGTCGCCCAGACCGAGAATGCGCTCACCGTCGGTGACGACGATCACCTTAACGTTTTGCTTGGTGGCGTTTTGCAGCATGTCGTCAATGCGGTCGCGATTAGGGTAGGAGATAAACAGCCCACGCGCCCGGCGGTAAATATCGGAGAAGTGCTCACAGGCCTCGCCCACCGTCGGCGTGTAGATGATCGGCATCATCTCGCTCAGGTGCGCTTCCAGCAGGCGATAGAACAGGGTTTCGTTGGTGTCCTGGATATTACGCAGATAAATGTGTTTATCGCTGTCGTTTTTGAAATCCTGGTACTGGCGGTAGGCACGTTCCGCCTGCTCTTCGATGGTTTCTACCGCTTCTGGCAGCAACCCGTGCAGGTTGAAATGGCTGCGTTCATCCTCGGTGAAAGCGCTGCCTTTATTGAGCAGCGGAAATTCCAGCAGAATAGGGCCGGCATAAGGGATGTAGAGAGGGCGTTTGCTTTCGTATTCAAGTTCCATGGCTTTTGCTCTTCAACGTATCGGATAACTTTATGGGCTAGATCCTAAAAGATCGGGGAAATATGTACAGCAATTGTTATCGGATCATGAGGTAAATTGGCGTAATTATCGACGATCAAGTCCTAATTTAACTAAAGAAAGTGTTTTAGGACGTGAATGCCATTGTAATCGGCTGGCGGGGCTGGTAACAGCGGTGCCAGGCAGCACCGCCGGGGGGCAGATTTAGAAAGTGATACGACTGACATTTTGGCAACCCAGCGCGGCCAACGTGGCGCGGGTGGCATCCCATTGGGTGAGGATGGCACTGTCGGGCTCGGCCAGCACCGCTCGAACCACTTTTTGGCAGTCGCCGCCGGAGACGTTCATCAGAATCAGTGCGGCCTGCAGCGGTGGCAGGCTGGGGTTGAAGGCTGCGTTTTCCGCATAGCGACCGCTATAAATCGTCCCGTCTTCGGCTTCCAGTGCGACGCCGCTGTGGGCATTGCTGTAGGGCGCGTGACTCTGATTGGCGGCAGCCAACGCGGCCATCTCCAGTTCGTCGGTCAGCGTCAGTTGGAAACCATGATCGACGCGGTCCATCAGCAACGTGGCGATATTCAGGTCTTTCGGGCCGAAGGCATCCGGCAGATAGTCGCCCAGGGTGGCCGGTTCGCGACCGGGCAGACGAATTTTCAGCGTGGTACCACTGTTGAGTTCGTTCATAAACTGACGGCAGTGACCACAAGGCGTGTAATTAACGGTGATGGAGGCTAACGCTGATTCGCCGCGTAGCCAGGCATGAGTCACGGCACACTGCTCTGCATGAATGGTTTGTTGCATCGGCGCGCCGCTGAACTCCATGTTGGCGCCAAAATACAGGTTGCCGCTCTGCCCGCGAGCAATGGCGCCAACATAAAACTGCGAAATCGGCGCTAACGAGCAGGCCGCCGCCAGCGGCAGCAGAGCGAATGCCAGAGCATCATCATCCAGCCCGCAGCGCTGCTTGATAGCATCCACTTGTTCCGCCTTGAGCATGGCCGGAAAATCAGGCGCATCAAAATAAGGCAGCAGGGCGGATTGCAATGTGGCGGGCAGTTCAGCAAAAGCGGTTTGAAAACGCGGGTGCATAGAAACTCTCTCTACAGGTTAACGGGATAACATTCTAGGCAGCCCGGCGCGAATAAAGTGTGATGCAAATCTCTTTATTGATGAAATCAATGCAATGAAAACGATAAATGCGAGATGTATCGCAAGTTTTAGGCCTTAGGCAAACAGGTGCAACAGTACCGGAAACAGAAACGGCGCCAGCAGCGAGGTGATGATGCCGCAGATCACCAGGGCCAGTGAACCAAATGCCCCTTCCTGATAGTCCATTTCCGCACAGCGTGCCGTGCCGAGCGCATGTGACGCGGTCCCCATTGCCAACCCGCGTGCCGAGCGGGTGGTGATTTTCAATACTTTGAACAGCGTATGCCCGAAAACAGCGCCGAGAATACCGACGAAAATCACGCAAACGGCGCTGATTGCCGGAATGCCGCCGAGCGACTCTGCGACCGCCATGGCGATGGGCGTGGTGACCGATTTTGGCATGATGGAAGCGGCAATTTCCGGTGTGGCCCCCATCCATAAAGCGATGGCGCCGCCGCTGATCATCGCGGTGAGGCTGCCGATAAAGCAGACGGCGATAATGGACTTCCAGCGCGCGCGGATCTGATGCAGCTGTTCATACAGCGGATAAGCCAGTGCCACTACGGCCGGTTGCAGCAAGTCATTGAGGATTTTACTGCCCTGAAAATAACGCTCATAAGGAATACCGGTCAGCAACAGCAGGGGAATGATTACCGCCATCGACACCAGCAGTGGGTTCAGCAACGGCATGTTCAGCCATTGCGCCAGTTTGCGCGCTGCAAAATAGATGGCCAGCGTCAGCGGTAATGACCACCAGATTTCATGGATCATTTTTCGCCCTCCGCGGCATCAGGCTTGCCGATGATGCTGCGCTCCCGGTGGAAATAATGTGAGGTGTAGCCGACCACCACCAACACCATCAGGGTGCTGACGATGCAGGACACCACCAGCGGCCCCAGATGCTCGATAATTTGGTCATAGTATTTCATCACTCCCACGCCGATAGGCACGAACAACAGCACCATATAGCGGATCAGCAGGTGGCAACCGGGTTTGACCCATTTGGCCGGCAGAATTTGGGTGGAGAGCAGGGCGAACAGCAACAGCATGCCGATAATGCTGCCCGGAATGGCGATCGGCAGCAGAGCCGCGATGGCATTGCCGGCGAACAGACAAAGGTAGATAAGGACGAATGCCCTCAGGTATTTCCAGCACAGAGTGAGTAGCTTGGCCATAACTTAATCCCGTTTAACCGATGCATTCATCATACAATTAAACTGTGATCTTCGCCACAAATCACACCATGAATTCTCTCTATGGCTACCATGCCGATGGGGCTGGTTGACAACCGCGATGAAAAGGGACGCGGGTTTATTCTGCACTGGCGAAGTTGGCATTCTGTTGTTGCCTCTGCGCCAGGCGATGCCCGAGAAAAAAGAATAGCAGGCTGAGCAGCGCAGCAGCAATCAACATCAGAAACATCATTTGCGGCGCGGCGTAGCTGAGAATAAAACCGCACAGTACCGGATTAATGGCGCCGCCCAGAGCGCTCAGGTTTTGTACGCCGTAATAGCTGCCTTTCAGGTGCTGTGGCGCGATGAAGTCGATAAACATATATTCCACCGGGATCACTATGATTTCGCCCAGGGTGAATATCGCCATGGCAAGGATCCAGAGCCAGAGCGATTGCCCGGCCAGCCAAAAACCGATCAGCCCCAGAATGAAAAATAGCGTGCCCAGCGCCAGCCAGCGCAGCATATTTTCCTGACGCATGCCGCGGCTGAGCAGATACTGCAGGGCGATGACGATACAGGCATTGACGATCATCACCGCCCCAATGACCTGATAAGCGAACTCTGCATTAGAAACGGTGATCAGGTATTGCGATAAATAGCCGGAGAACTGGCCAAAAACCACCGCACCCAGCGTACTGCCAAGGGTAAAGTAAATCAGCCGGCGATCGTTACGCAGGATGGTCAGCGTCTGGCGAAAATTAAGGCGCGCGGCGGGCGTTGCATCCAGCGCGACCGGGGCCGTAGCGGACTGCCTGCGCAGGATGACGTTCAGCGTCGCCACCGTGAATAAAGCCAATCCACCGGAAAGGTAAAACGGCAACAGCGGATCCAGACCTGCCACCAGTACCCCCAACGATGATCCAACCGCCCAGCCGACGTTGACCAGCGTATAGTTTATTGAAAAGGCTTTGATGCGCTGCGCGACCGGCAGCCAGTCGGCAAAGCACGCTTTAATGGTGATGCCCAATACGGAATAGGCGGTATGTAAAATAGCCAAAACCACAACGATACCCCCCGGCCGCGGGATCCACGGGATAGCGAAAAAACTCAGGGCGAACAAAAGAATGGAAATCAGGATCAGCGTGTTTTTGTTGAATTTGTCTACCAGGTAGCCGCCATACAGGCTGGCGAAAATGCCGATCGCCAGGCTGATACCCAGAATGATGCCGACGCTTTTGGGCAGCAGATGAAAATGCCCGGTCAGATAGATAGTAATGAACGGCAGCGTTACGCCGCGGCCAATGGTCAGTACCAGCGAACTGACCAGCAAGGCGTTAATCAGCGGTGGGAATCCCTTCATATCAGACCTGTTTATGCATACAGTGATAAAACCAGTATGGATAACATAGCTCATTTTGGCCGTCTGGGAAGAGGCGATGTAAAAAAAGAGGTTACCTCGGTAACCTCCTGGAGAGGGATTACTTGCCGGTTTTAGCCTGAAGCCTGGCGTATCACTACTGGACTAAGCGCATAAAAAGGGCCGAGCAAGCTCGACCCTTTAGAGGTTGGAAAACCGGTGTTATTTCACCTGCATTCCTGGCTGTGCGCCGCTGTCCGGGCTCAGCAGGAAGATCTCTTTCCCTCCTGGGCCGGCAGCCATCACCATGCCTTCAGAAATCCCGAAGCGCATCTTACGCGGTGCCAGGTTGGCGACCATGATGGTCAGACGGCCTTCAAGCGCTTTCGGATCCGGGTAAGCGGAGCGAATGCCAGAGAAGATCTGACGTGATTCGCCGCCCAGATCCAGCTGCAGCTTCAGCAACTTGTCTGAACCTTCAACAAAGTCGGCGCTCTTGATCAGCGCAATGCGCATATCAACCTTGGCGAAATCGTCAAAGGTGATGGTTTCCTGAATAGGATCGTCCGCCAACGGCCCGCTGACCACTTTCGTTGCCGCCATGTCTTCTTTCGAGGCGCTAACCATTTCATTGACCTTATCCAGGTCGATACGGTTGAACAGCGCCTTGAATGCGTTGACCTGATGCTCCAACAGCGGTTGCTGGATGCTGTCCCAGGTAAGCTCGCAGTTGAGGAAGGCTTCGGTACGTTCGGTCAGTGACGGCAGCACCGGTTTCAGATAGGTCATCAGCACGCGGAACAGGTTGATACCCATGGAACAGATGGCCTGCAGATCGGCATCGCGGCCTTCTTGCTTCGCCACCACCCAAGGAGCCTGTTCGTCCACATAGCGGTTAGCCAAATCTGCCAGCGCCATGATTTCACGGATTGCACGGCCCGACTCACGGCTGGCGTAGGCATCGGCGATGCTTTGCGCTGCGTCAACGAAGGTCTGGTACAGCGCCGGATCGGCCAGCTTGTCGGCCAGTTGGCCACCGAAACGCTTGCTGATAAAGCCGGCGTTGCGCGAAGCCAGGTTGACCACTTTATTGACGATGTCGGCGTTCACCCGCTGCACGAAATCTTCCAGATTCAGGTCGATATCGTCAATGCGTGAAGACAGCTTGGCGGCGTAGTAATAACGCAGGCAGTCGGCATCCAGGTGTTGCAGGTAGGTGCCGGCCTTGATGAAAGTGCCGCGAGATTTGGACATCTTGGCGCCGTTCACCGTCACATAGCCGTGCACGAACAGATTGGTCGGTTTGCGGAAGTTGCTGCCTTCCAGCATCGCCGGCCAGAACAGGCTGTGGAAATAAACGATGTCTTTACCGATAAAGTGATACAGCTCGGTCGTGGAGTCCTTACGCCAGAACTCGTCGAAATCCAGATCGCCGCGCTTGTCGCACAGGTTTTTGAATGAACCCATGTAACCGATAGGCGCATCTAGCCAGACGTAGAAGTATTTGCCCGGCGCGTCCGGGATTTCAAAGCCGAAATACGGCGCATCGCGGGAGATATCCCACTGTTGCAGGCCGGATTCGAACCACTCCTGCATCTTGTTTGCCACCTGTTCTTGCAGCGCGCCGGAACGGGTCCAGGCCTGCAGCATTTCGCTGAACGACGGCAGATCAAAGAAGAAGTGCTCTGAATCACGCAATACCGGCGTTGCCCCGGAAACCACGGATTTCGGCTCGATCAACTCGGTCGGGCTGTAGGTCGCGCCGCAGACTTCGCAGTTGTCGCCGTATTGGTCCGGTGATTTACATTTCGGGCAGGTGCCTTTGACGAAACGGTCGGGCAGGAACATGCCTTTCTCCGGATCGTACAGCTGGGAAATAGTGCGGTTCTTGATAAAGCCGTTTTCTTTCAGGCGGCCGTAAATCAGGCTCGACAGTTCACGGTTTTCATCGCTATGGGTGGAATGATAGTTATCATAGCTGATGCCAAAACCGGCGAAATCCTGTTGGTGCTCCTGGCTCATCTCCGCAATCATTTCTTCCGGCTTGATGCCCAACTGCTGAGCTTTCAGCATGATTGGCGTGCCGTGCGCGTCGTCCGCACAGATGAAATGAACCTCGTTGCCGCGCATTCGTTGGTAACGAACCCAGATATCTGCCTGGATATGCTCGAGCATGTGACCGAGATGGATGGAACCATTTGCGTACGGTAGCGCGCACGTCACCAATAATTTTTTCGCGACTTGAGCCATAGTGAGAACTTGGTTTCTGTAATGAATAAAAAGGGTCTTCGATGTTACCCGATCGCGCCCGCTACGGCTAGGGCGGTTTCTTTGTGCGGACATGCGCCGACCGGCGCTCACTTCTGATATGCTTAGCGGGAAGCTATCCATTCAAAATCAAGGAGCCGGGATGAACGCAAAATCCCCCGAGCAGACCAACCCCGAAGTTCTGCGTGCCCTGGTGACCGGTGTACTGGCCGCCTTTGAACACCCGACGTTAAAAAACAATCTGACTGCGCTGAAGGCAATTCACCACTGCGCGCTGCTGGATAATGTGCTGCATATTGAATTGACCATGCCCTTTGCCTGGCAAAGTGGTTTTGAGGCGCTCAAAGACAGCGTCAGCGCAGAACTGCTGCGCGTGACCGGCGCCGAGGCGATTGACTGGAAACTGAAGCATGATATCACCACGCTGAAACGCGCCAACGATCAGGCCGGCATCAAGGGCGTGCGCAATATTATCGCCATCAGTTCCGGCAAGGGCGGGGTGGGCAAATCCACCACAGCGGTTAACCTGGCGTTAGCGCTGGCGGCAGAAGGCGCCAAGGTCGGTATTTTGGACGCCGACATCTATGGCCCGTCAATTCCGAACATGCTGGGGACCGAAAACGAGCGACCAACCTCGCCGGATGGTCAGCACATGGCGCCGATCGTGGCCCACGGGTTAGCGACCAACTCGATCGGTTATCTGGTGACTGATGACAACGCCATGGTTTGGCGTGGCCCAATGGCCAGCAAGGCGCTGATGCAACTGCTGCAGGACACGCTGTGGCCGGATCTGGACTATTTGGTGCTGGATATGCCGCCGGGCACCGGCGACATCCAGTTGACGCTGTCGCAAAATATTCCGGTCACTGGCGCTCTGGTTGTTACAACACCGCAGGATATTGCGCTGCTCGATGCCGCCAAGGGCATTGTGATGTTTGAAAAAGTGCATGTGCCGGTCTTGGGTATCGTGGAAAACATGAGCGTGCATATTTGCAGCAACTGCGGACATCACGAACCGATCTTCGGTACCGGCGGGGCGGAGAAGCTGGTGAAGAAATACCACAGCCGCCTGTTGGGGCAACTGCCGCTGCACATTTCTCTGCGCGAGGATTTGGATCGCGGTGCGCCAACGGTGATAAGCCGACCGGACAGCGAGTTTGCCGAACTGTATCGCCAACTTGCCGGACGGGTTGCTGCGCAAATGTACTGGCAGGGCGAGGCGATCCCGACGGAAATCTCTTTCCGCGCGCTGTAATCGCCGCAGGCAGGAAAATAAAAACCCCGGCTATCTCCGGGGTTTTTCTTATGGTGCTGTGACGTGTTTGTGCAAATCGGCGCGGGTATAAGGGTGTTCGATGTGCGCGAGGGTTACAGCAATATGTTCCAGCAGGCCTTGCGTGGGCGCCGGTTGTCGATTGCCCATCAGCGCCAGTGGTAAGGCCAGAGCGGCGATAATTCTCGGCCATGAAAGCTGTGGCCGCACCTTACCGCGTTGCAGCAACAGAAATAAGGTACTGGCCAGATAACCAAGCACTAGCCCGCTAACCACTTCCGAAGGTGAATGCACCTGAATGGCCAACCGCGATAGCCCTATGGTGAGTGGCAGGACCAAGCCGAACACTAACGCCATGCTGCGTACGGCATGGGAAAAACGTCCGGTCAGCGTCCAGAGGAATACTGGCCAGATGCTGGCGGCCAGGGCTGAATGACCGCTAAAACCGGTAAAGTCATAACTTTCGATGCCAATCCCCCAGCCCATAAAGGCCAGCTTGGACACGCATACCACAGCGCCGGCGCTGCCGAAGATCAACGCCCATTGCCAGCCGGCGGTTCTGGTGGCACGCGGGACGACCAATACGACAAAGAGAATGAATGAACATGGCAACAGCAACATGCTGTCGCCAAAAAATGTCAGAAAATACCAATCCAGCACGTCAGACTCCGATAAAATACAGCACCCCATGGGTAGGATGATGAGCAAGCAGGGGAGTTTATCTCGTGACGCCCAATTGCCCTAGACGCAATAATCTTAAAACGTTGCAAGCACCGTTGTGGCGAAATAACTGCAGATAGCAACCACCAGCGCCAATATAGTCTGGCGCAATGCCCGCTAACTCCCTATAATTGTCGCGTTTTAGTCCCCCCCTTCACACTACGAAATCAGGTCTTTAATTTTATGACTGACAAGCCGCATCAGTGCGTCATTATTGGTATCGCCGGCGCATCTGCCTCCGGAAAAAGCCTTATCGCCAGTACGTTGTATCGTGAGCTTCGCGATCAGGTTGGCGATGAACATATCGGCGTTATTCCTGAAGACAGTTACTACAAAGACCAGACACACCTGACCATGGAAGAACGGGTCAAAACAAACTATGACCACCCGAGCGCCATGGATCACAATCTGCTGTTCCAGCATCTGCAAATGCTGAAATCGGGCAGGGCGATAGAGTTACCTTTGTATAGCTACACCGAACACACGCGCAAAAAAGAGACTGTTCACCTGGAACCGAAAAAGGTGATTATTTTGGAAGGGATCCTGCTGTTAACGGACATCCGTTTACGTCAGGAAATGAACTTCTCGATCTTTGTCGATACGCCGCTGGATATTTGCTTGATGCGTCGTATGAAGCGCGACGTGAATGAGCGTGGTCGTTCAATGGATTCGGTAATGGCGCAATACCAGAAAACCGTTCGTCCGATGTTCCTGCAGTTTATCGAACCTTCCAAACAATATGCCGACATTATTGTCCCTCGTGGCGGCAAAAACCGCATTGCGATCGATATTCTGAAAGCCAAAATCAGCCAATTCTTTGAATAATGCCGTTCAATGGCCGGAAAACCTGTGTTTCCGGTCAGCGGGCAACTATTTGCGCTGCGGCGTAGACCTTTCGCCCGTTGTGTGGCAATTTTTGTTTTAGTGACACGCCTGATGGAGATAAAGAAATGAGACTGTGCGACCGTGATATAGAAGCCTGGCTGGATTGCGAAAAGCTGGTGATTTCACCGCGTCCGCCGATTGAGCGTATTAACGGGGCCACAGTGGATGTCCGTTTAGGCAATCAGTTCCGCGTGTTTCGCGGCCACACCGCCGCGTTTATCGATCTCAGTGGGCCGAAAGACGAAGTCAGTGCCGCATTGGATCGCGTGATGAGTGATGAAATCGTTCTGCCAGAAGGCGAAGCCTTCTTCCTGCATCCGGGCGAACTGGCGCTGGCGGTGACGCTGGAGTCGGTAACGCTGCCAAACGATCTGGTGGGGTGGCTGGACGGGCGTTCTTCTCTGGCGCGCCTGGGATTAATGGTGCACGTTACCGCACACCGTATCGACCCAGGCTGGCAGGGCCGAATTGTTCTGGAGTTCTATAATTCAGGTAAGCTGCCATTGGCATTACGCCCGGGCATGCTGATTGGCGCGCTGAGTTTTGAACCGCTTTCTGGGCCGGCGGCACGTCCTTACAACAGCCGGCAGGATGCAAAATACCGCGATCAGCAGGGTGCGGTAGCCAGTCGAATCGACAAGGACTAACAGCGCTGGAAGCACTGTCGGTGGGGCGTTGACAAGAGGATGGCATGAGAAGATTACTGACGACTTTGGTGATTTTGCTGGTGGTGCTGGTGGCGGGAATGTCTGCGCTGGTGCTGTTGGTTAATCCGAATGATTTTCGCGCCTATATGGTCACGAAGGTCGAACAAAAGAGCGGTTATCATCTGACGTTGGACGGTGAGCTGCGCTGGCACATCTGGCCACAGCTCAGCATCCTTGCAGGGCGCATGACGTTGACAGCCCCCGGAGCCACTGCGCCGGTGGTGAGCGCCGACAACATGCGGCTGGATGTCAAACTGCTGCCGTTGTTATCGCATCAGCTGTTTGTGAAACAGGTGATGTTGAAAAACGCCGTTATCCGCCTGACGCCCGACAGTGAAGAGCAGACCCAACCTGACGCACCGATCGCCCCCGCGGGCCATTCCGAAGAGTCGGCAGAGGCGCCGTGGAAATTTGATATCGATAATCTTCGCGTGGTGGACAGTCTGCTGATCTGGCAGCGTGCCAACAACGAGCAGATTAACGTTCGCGATATCAACCTCACCCTGCAGCAAAATGCCAAACGCCAGGCGCAAATGGAACTTTCCAGCCGGGTGAACCGCAATCAGCGCGATCTGAGTTTCAGTATGGCGGCGGATATCGATTTGCAGCAATTTCCACGACGCATTGCCGCCAATGTGAGCCAGTTCAGTTATCAACTGGAAGGTGCTGACATTCTGGCCGGCGGTATTAAGGGCGAAGGCAGCGCTCAGGTGGTATATCAGCAAACGCCACAGCAAGTCGCACTAAGCAAGCTTAGCGTTAGCGCAAATGACAGCACGTTCACCGGTGACGCCGACATTAAGTTCGGTGAAATCCCGGCCTACACGCTTAACCTGGCGTCCACTGTGCTTAATTTGGATACATTTACCGGTTGGCAAGCCAGCAGTTCACAAGCTCAGCCATCACAGGTTGTGACCTCAGCACCGGTCATAGCCAGCCAAATGGACGATCCTCAGCACAATCTTGAGGTGCTGCGAGATTTTAATGCTCAACTCAATTTAAGCGTGGTTCAACTGACTTATCGCGGCATGAACATTGCCCATTTGGTGCTGCAAGCGGATAACCGGCAGGGGTTGTTGACATCTCATTCGCTCTCCGGACAGTTGGCTGGCGGTGATTTTGCGTTGCCAGGGACGTTGGACGCACGGGGGAGCCGTCCGGTCATCACGGTGCAGCCGGTTGTGAAACAGGTTGAACTTGGCACCGTTTTGAAAGCGTTCGAGATGCCACAGGTGTTGACCGGCAAATTCAGCATGCAGGGGGATTTAACCGGCGATCGCTTTACCTCACAGTCATTTGAACGACGTTGGCAGGGCACGGCTCAGATGACGATGCAGGACGCGCAGTTGCATGGTCTGAATATTCAACAGTTGATTCAGCAAGCGGTGGCGCGTAACGACAGCAGCGTACGCGGGCAAGACGAATATCAACGTTATACCGAAGTGAAACAACTGTCGGCGAAGGCCAGCCTTAACCGGGGCACGGTAAAAATTACCGAGCTGGGCGCAGATTCCCCATTGTTGAACCTGAGTGGCGGCGGTACCGTGGATATGCCGGGCAAACAGTGCGATATGGCGCTTAATGTCCGGGTAACCGGCGGTTGGCAGGGACGCGACGATCTGATCCAACAACTGCAGAAAACGCCGATCCCACTGCGGGTTTATGGCCCGTGGAACCAGCTTAACTACCAATTGCAGGTCGATCAGATATTGCGTAAAACGCTGCAGGACCGGGCGAAGGACGCGCTGAACAAATGGGCAGAAAAGAACCAGGATTCACGCGAAGGGCAGGATCTGAAAAAGCTGCTCGATAAACTCTAATCTTAACGATGCGGGTCGGTTCTCGGCCCGCATTTTTGATAAACCCCGTAAAGTGTTTCTCCCCCCAATAATTTCCTCCCGTAACATTGACGAACATCATGATGCATTTGACTGAGTTTGTGCAGAGTGTGCGCAGTAAGGCGATTTATACGCTTTGGCATGGTCAATAACGATAATGATAAGTTGAGGGAATATGATAGAGCTTCTGATTGGGGCGGTCGTCGCGGCGGGCGTTGGCCGCTACATCATCAAGGGTTACTCCGCTACCGGAGTGTTGATGGTGGGGGGCTTATTGCTGTTGGCAATCAGCGCCCTGATGGGCAAAAGCCTGTTGCCTGCCAGTGCTGCCACTACCGGGTGGCGTGCGACTGACATCATCGAATACGTCAAAATCTTGCTGATGAGTCGCGGTGGCGATCTTGGCATGATGATTATGATGCTGTGTGGCTTTGCAGCTTATATGACGCACATTGGTGCTAATGATGTCGTCGTAAAGCTGGCCTCACGTCCATTGCAGATGATCAACTCTCCTTATCTTTTAATGGTGGCAGCCTACTTTGTCGCTTGCCTGATGTCACTGGCGGTATCATCCGCTACCGGCCTGGGCGTATTGCTGATGGCAACGCTATTCCCGTTGATGGTTAATGTCGGCATCAGCCGCGGTGCAGCGGCGGCTATCTGCGCTTCGCCTGCGGCGATTATCCTGGCGCCAACCTCCGGTGATGTGGTATTGGCCGCCAAGGCAGCGGAAATGCCGCTGGTCGATTTTGCTTTTAAAACCACTTTGCCCATTTCCATTGCGGCCATTGTCTGCATGGCCATCGCGCATTTCTTCTGGCAACGTTATCTGGACAAAAAGGGCAACGAACAGCATCACATTATGGATGTGAGTGAAATCACTACTCACGCACCGGGGTTCTACGCCGTGCTGCCTTTCACCCCCATCCTCGGGGTGTTGGTATTTGACGGTAAATGGGGGCCGGAACTGCATATCATCACCGTGTTGGTCGGGTGCATGTTACTGGCAGCGGTAATCGAATTCTTGCGCAGTTTTAGCGCCAAACAGGTGTTCACGGGATTGGAGGTTGCTTATCGCGGTATGGCGGATGCTTTTGCCAGCGTCGTGATGCTGTTGGTGGCAGCTGGCGTTTTCGCACAGGGGCTTAGCACCGTCGGATTTATCAGCGGGCTGATCAGTCTGGCGCAGTCGTTCGGTACCGGTGGCATTATCATGATGCTGGTACTGGTGGTGATTACCATGCTGGCAGCCATGACGACCGGTTCGGGGAACGCACCTTTCTATGCTTTCGTTGAGCTCATTCCCAAGTTGGCGGCGCAGATGGGGGTTAATCCGGCTTATCTGGTGATCCCGATGCTGCAGGCTTCAAATCTGGGGCGCACCCTGTCGCCAGTATCTGGCGTGGTGGTTGCGGTGTCCGGTATGGCAAAAATCTCGCCTTTTGAAGTGGTAAAACGCACTTCGGTGCCGGTGATTGTCGGGTTAATCGTGGTGATTGTGGCGACGGAGCTGCTGGTTCCCCAGCATTTATAAAAGGGGCCGGGTCATACCCGGCCAGGCTTTACACCTCGTAGTCCGGCTCGGGCACCGACAGCGGGGTGATTTTCACTTTCAAGATACGGTGGCTGCTGACTTCCAGCGGTTCGAACAGGTAGTCACCGATCCGCAACTGCTCGCCTTCCTGAGGAATACGCTGGCTGTGCTCCATCAACAGGCCGGCCAGCGTGTGATACTCACGCTTTTCTTCCAACGGCAACGGCAGATACAACACCAAATCTTCCAGTGGCATATAGCCGTTGGCGGTCCAACTGCCATCCTCATTTTGCTGGATATCATGCCGGGCATCCACTTCCTCACCGGCTTCCGGCAGGTTACCGGCGATGGTTTCCATCACATCGGTCAGCGTGACGATCCCTTCCACCGAGCCGAACTCATCGACCACAAAGGCAAAATGCGTCTGCGCCTGACGGAATTGTTCCAGCGCGCTCAGCAGGGTTAACTGCTCGGGGAAGATCAGCGGTTGCAGCACCAGCGCGCGTAAATCTAGCGGGGCCTGGGTAAGCTGTTGTTTCAACAAGTCAATGGTGTGAATAACGCCGAGCGGTTCATCACTGGCGCTGTTTTCCACCACCACGATGCGTGTATGCTGATTTTTTTCCAGCAGTTGGGTCAGCTTTTCCTGTGGGTCATTCAGCTCAAGGTATTCCACATCATGGCGGGAAGTCATAATGCTGCTTACCGTACGCTGGGCCATGCCCAACACGCGTTCGATCATATGGCGTTCCTGCTGATTGAAAATCTCGCCGCTCTCACTGTCGCTGTCGGCCAGCAGGTTGGCTGAGTGGCTGTCGACTTCCGCTTCTTCATGTTTGCCGCTCAGCATGCGCAACACGGCCTCTGCCGTCCGTTCGCGCAATGGTCGCACTTTGGAAAGAAAGCGGCGCCGATTGAACTGCGACAGCTGGTTCAACGCTTCGATCATCACCGAGAAGCCAATTGCAGCGTACAAATAGCCTTTTGGAATATGGTAGCCGAAGCCCTCGGCGACCAGGCTAAAGCCGATCATCAGCAAGAAGCTCAGGCACAGGATAACGATTGTCGGGTGGGCGTTGACGAAGCGTGTTAAGGGCTTGCTGGCCAGCAACATCAAGCCGATAGCGATACAAACCGCAATCATCATGACGGCGAGGTGATCAACCATACCGACGGCAGTGATCACCGAGTCGAGCGAGAATACGGCATCCAACACCACGATTTGCGCCACCACCGGCCAGAAACGGGCACCCTTGCGCGAGCCATGTTGCTCTTCATCTTTACCCTCCAGCCGTTCGTTAAGCTCCATCGTGGCTTTGAACAGCAGGAAGATCCCCCCAATCAGCATGATAAGGTCGCGACCGCTAAACGGATGTCCGGCGGCAAAAAACAGCGGTTGGGTCAGCGTAGCCAACCATGAGATGGAGGCCAACAGGGCCAAACGCATCAGCAATGCCAGTAACAGGCCTACGACGCGAGCCTTATCTCTCTGATGTTTAGGTAATTTTTCCGCCAGAATGGCGATAAAGATAAGGTTGTCTATACCCAGAACGATTTCCAGCACGACCAGAGTGGCCAGGCCGGCCCAAATTGTTGGATCCGCGATCCATTCCATACGCCCAATTTCACCTGTAAGTTCGACGGCTTATGCCGCCAGTGAATGATGGGTGTTGCACCGGGAAAATTCAACTTTTAAACCATGGCCTGGAAGGCTAAGGATGCAACATGACGGAAATCACTAAAATAATGCATAAAAAATCACCCCGTTGAAGGGCATTCGGAATGAACTGTGGCGAGAAATAGGTGGTTTTCGGAAAAGAGAGTCCCTGGCCGGAGCATGGCATCAGACGCCTGATGATAAAATCAGCGTTAGTATAAATTTTAAAAATCAATCCGTTATAGGTTTGGCTGGCTGCTACACTTTGTTCAGTCTGCTCCAGTGGGTAGTCTTATTCTGAAAAGGGCATCCAACGGGTATCTTAGGCTTGTATCGATAAGGTAATAGTATAAGAATCTTAGCCACATAAACATTTACAAGTATCATCGTTTGGTTATAAGGGCGTATTTATTTTGTTTTTTCTGTGATCTATCTATCGCTTAACAAACGAATACGGCCCCTAATTTACATCAAAGTGAGATTGGAACCCCCAATCAACCCATAGAGAACGATGACAGTGCACTGGTAGCTGAAAGCCAGGGGCGGTAGCGTGTCCAAATCATACGGCCCCGGTTTCGTAAGTATCTGGGAACAGGCTTAAGTCGGCTACGTTATAGTTATTAGATTGTGGATAAAAAAATGCAAAAGAGACTGAAGGCTGTGATCCCTGTAGCTGGCCTGGGAACCCGTATGTTGCCGGCGACAAAAGCTATTCCTAAAGAAATGCTGCCGGTGGTCGATAAACCACTGATTCAGTACATTGTGAATGAGTGTGTGGCCGCCGGGATCAAAGATATTGTGTTGGTCACCCACTCCTCCAAAAATGCGATCGAAAACCACTTCGATACCTCGTTTGAGCTTGAGGCGGTTTTGGAATCGCGCGTTAAGCGCCAGTTACTGGAAGAAGTACAGACTATCTGCCCGGCAGATGTGACGGTGATGCAAGTGCGTCAGGGTCAGGCTAAAGGTTTGGGGCACGCGGTGTTGTGCGCCAAACCTATGGTAGGTGATGAGCCTTTCGTCGTTTTGCTGCCTGACGTATTGCTGGATGATTCCACGGCAGATCTGCGTAAAGAAAACCTGGCCAAGATGATCGAACGTTTTACGGAGACTGGCTTTAGCCAGATCATGGTGGAACCGGTACCGGAGCAAGACGTCTCTAAATACGGGGTTGTCGATTGCGGTGGTGCAACCTTATCTGCAGGTGAGAGTACCCCGATGACGGCGGTCGTTGAAAAGCCAGCGCTTGAAGATGCGCCTTCTAATCTGGCGGTAGTGGGACGTTATGTTCTGTCTGCCGATATCTGGCCACTGCTGGAAAAAACCTTGCCGGGCGCCGGTGATGAAATTCAGCTTACCGATGCCATTGCGGCATTGATGGGGCAGGAAACCGTCGAGGCTTTTCACATGAGCGGCAAATCACACGACTGTGGTGATAAGTTGGGTTATATGAAGGCATTCGTGCAGTATGGTCTGCGTCACAGCTCGGAAGGCGAAGGCTTTACCCAATGGTTGAAGCAGACGTTGAACAGCAAGTAAGAGTTACGGCTAAAATACGATCACAAGATCGATAGAGGATTATCATGACTAAGTTGAAAGCTGTCATTCCTGTTGCAGGTCTGGGTATGCGTATGCTGCCTGCAACCAAGGCTATTCCGAAGGAAATGTTGCCAATCGTTGATAAGCCGTTGATTCAATACATTGTCAATGAGTGCGTCGCTGCCGGGATTAAAGAGATCATCTTGGTGACGCATTCATCAAAAAATGCGATAGAAAACCATTTCGATACCTCGTTCGAATTGGAAGCGATGCTCGAAGCGCGCGTAAAGCGCCAGTTGCTGGATGAGGTGCAGTCTATTTGCCCTAAAGGGGTAACCCTGATGCATATTCGTCAGGGGCAGCCTAAAGGTTTAGGGCATGCTGTACTGTGTGCCAAACCTCTGGTAGGGGATTCACCTTTTGTGGTTCTGTTACCGGATGTCTTGCTTGACGATGCGAAAGCCGATCTGAAGAAAGACAACTTACCGCATATGATTGCTCGCTTTGAACAAACGGGCTTGAGTCAGGTGCTGGTACAGGCTGCTGATGAACATGTCCTGCATGATTACTCCGTTGTGGAATGTGAAACCAACAGTTTGCAACCCGGTGAGAGTTCGAGGATGACCTCTATTATCGAGAAACCGGGCCGTGAGGTTCAGTTGAAATCGAATTATTCTGCAGTAGGGCGCTACGTTTTGTCCGCGGATATCTGGCCACTGTTGGAGAAAACAGAGCCAGGCGCTTGGGGAAGAATTCAGCTCACAGATGCCATTGCTGAACTGTTAAAACACAAGCCGGTCGAGGCGATGGAGTTGGTGGGTGAGTCGTTTAACTGTGGCGAAAAAATGGGCTATCTGAGAGCGTTTGTCACTTACGGCTTACGCCATCCTACCCAAGGCAAAGCGTTTCGCGAATGGGCTGAAACGCTGAAGTTGTGATATCCCTCAAATCTTGGGCGGCTGGCATAAACATGTCTTGTTTATTACGTTAGCCGCCTCATTTCACATAAATGTTTTTATATTAGTATCTGATAGCTTGTGGAATAATGCGGCGTTCAAGTGATAGGTCGCAACGATTGTGCAACAAAACCCACTGTGTGCTGTAATTCAGTGGATTTAATAGCTATTGGCACTATGATAAGGCTATTTTTCAGCAGCAAGGCCACACTTTTGTAATAAGCCATACTAACTCTTTTAACTTCAACAATGGCTTAACGGTCCGATATTTCAGCTATCTTTGAAGAGCGCCTGCCTTGGCGTAGATACCTCAATCCAGGTCAGTAACAATGCAGTTTGGTAAGGTTACAATATGCAGCCAAGGTAGGCTAGCTTGGTAGCTTTGCGGATACATTTACTTTGAAAGTGATGATAACTCGATGGCAAAACGACAATTGAAAATGATATCGGTATTGGTATCAATAAGTATAATCAGTGGCTGTACGGTCCTCCCAGGGCAACATTTGAATACTACTGGGAAAAGCGTAGTAAAACAGGAGGATAGTGACTTCGATATTGACGATCTCGTGAATGTTTATCCTGTGACGCCAAAATTAATTCAGAAATTGCGCCCTGCAAAGGTAGTTGCGCAACCTAATTCCCTGCTGGAAGCCTCATTGCGTACTTATGAGTACCGAATCGGGGTTGGTGACGTCTTAAACGTAACTGTTTGGGATCACCCTGAACTAACGACTCCAGCTGGCCAGTACCGTAGCGCTAGTGATACCGGTAACTGGGTGCAATCTGACGGCACAATCTTCTATCCTTATATTGGCAAGGTGAAGGTTACGGGTAAAACCGCGAGTCAGGTACGCGCGGAAATTTCAAATCGATTGGCACAATATATTGAAAGCCCACAGGTTGACGTCAATATTGCAGCTTTCCGTTCTCAAAAAACATACGTCACTGGCGAAGTTAAAACGTCTGGACAGCAGCCTATCACGAACGTTCCTCTCACGGTGCTTGATGCAATCAATGCTGCGGGGGGACTTAGCGATAATGCCGATTGGAGAAACATAGTACTAACCCATAACGGTCAGGAGCAGCGTTTGTCACTGCAGAAACTGATGCAAAATGGCGATTTGACTCAGAACCGACTGCTGTATCCGGGCGACATCCTTTATGTACCGCGCAATGACGATCTCAAGGTGTTCGTTATGGGTGAAGTCAAAGCACCGGCGACGCTGAAAATGGATAGAAGCGGAATGACCCTGACCGAGGCGCTGGGGAATAGTGAAGGGATTAGTCAAACGGCAGCAGATGCTACGGGGGTATTCGTTATCCGTCCTCTCCATGGCACCCAAGGAAATAAGCTGGCCGATATATACCAGCTTAACATGGCGGATGCCACTGCAATGGTGATGGGGGCTGAGTTCCAATTGCAGCCTTATGATGTTGTTTATGTGACGGCTGCTCCAATCGTACGCTGGAACCGTTTGATCAGTCAGTTGGCACCGACAATCTCCAGCTTTAATGACCTCACTGAAGGTACATTGCGTATTCGTAATTGGCCATAGGAATGAATGATGTTTGATTCAATATTGGTTGTTTGCGTTGGCAATATTTGCCGTTCCCCCACCGGGGAACGGCTTTTGCAGCAATTGGTTCCGGGCAAAAAAATATCATCTGCCGGTGTTGGTGCCCTCATTGGTAAACCTGCGGATGCTATGGCAATTGAGGTAGCAGAAGAACATCAATTGTCACTATATGGGCATATTGCAAAGCAACTGACCAAAGAGATGTGTAGAGAGTATTCGCTTATTTTAGTTATGGAAAAAGGTCACATCGACGCTGTATGTCGTTTAGCCCCTGAGGTTAGAGGAAAAACGATGCTTTTTGCCCATTGGCTTGGGCAGCGGGAAATACCAGATCCCTATGGAAAGAGTCATGAGGCTTTTGAATTCGTATACCGCTTACTTGCCGAGGGCGCTGAGAAATGGGCGCAGGCGTTAAATCGTTAACCAGAGATTACAATGACTGAAACTACAAAGATGAATACTGCAGCAGGCAGTAGTAATGATGAGATCGATTTAGGGCGATTATTAGGAACACTGTTAGACCATCGCTGGCTCATTATTGGCGTAACGGCACTTTTTGCTGTGGTGGGGATCGTATACTCGCTTTTCGCCACCCCTGTATACCAATCAGATGCATTAGTCCAGGTAGAACAAAATGTTGGAAACTCACTGCTAAATAATTTGTCGGATATGATGCCGTCTAGCCAACCAGGTTCTTCTACTGAGATTGAACTGATTCAGTCCAGAATGGTTACAGGAAAGACGATTGATGATCTAAATTTAGATACTGTCGTTGAGCAAAAGTATTTTCCCGTATTCGGTCGTGGTTGGGCTCGTTTGAAGGGGGAAGTGCCAGGCGAAATTGCGTTATCTCGCCTCAACGTACCAGCGTCCTGGGAGAATATCCCATTGGATCTAACCGTTATCGATGATAAAAATTATACTTTGAGCAATGACGGCACTGAAATTCTGAAAGGGAAGGTAGGTGAAGTCACTAGTGGCAATGGTATTTCATTGTTAATTAGTGATCTCGTTGCTAAACCTGGTACAGAATTTCTAATCGTAAAACAACCAAAACTGATAACTATTAACAATTTATTGGAGTCACTGACGGTACAGGATAAGGGCAAAGATACAGGTGTATTGGCACTAAGCCTGATTGGCGAGAACCCGACGCTGGTGCGTAAAACTCTGGATAGTATTACTAGAAACTATTTGTTACAAAACGTAGAGCGTAAATCTGAAGAAGCGGCCAAAAGCCTCAACTTCTTGAAAGAGCAGCTTCCGGAAGTACGGGCAGCTCTAGATATTGCAGAAGATAAACTAAACCGCTTCAGACAGCAAAATGACTCGGTAGATCTTTCGCTCGAAGCTAAATCAGTGTTAGATACGATAGTTTCTGTTGAATCACAACTGAATGAATTAACTTTCCGTGAAGCAGAAATTTCAAAATTGTATACCCGTGAACACCCGGCTTACCGCGCTTTAATGGAAAAAAGAGCTACACTTGAACAAGAAAAAGGGAAGCTAAATAAACGTGTCAGCGGTATGCCAAAGACACAGCAAGAAATTATTCGTTTGACTCGAGATGTAGACGCTGGCAAAGAAATCTACATGCAACTATTAAATAAGCAGCAAGAGTTAAGCATTACTAAGGCCAGCACCGTTGGTAATGTACGTATTGTTGATCCTGCTGTTACTCAGCCAAATCCCGTAAAACCGCGAAAAACACTTATAGTACTTCTAGCGACTTTCCTGGGAGGAATGCTTTCTGTAGCAATCGTATTGTTGAAGACGATGTTACATAAAGGAATCGAGACCCCTGAACAGCTGGAACAAGACGGTATTAATGTATATGCAAGCATACCGCTCTCCGAATGGCAGCAGAAAAAAGACAGAGAAACATTATTGTCTTCCAAGCGTAAATCGAATACCCGTTCCAATAGTCTTTTAGCTGTAGGTAACCCTGCTGATTTAGCGATTGAGGCAATTCGGAGTTTACGAACGAGCTTACATTTTGCCATGCTTGAGTCAAAAAATAATGTTTTGATGATCTCTGGTGCAAGCCCAAATATTGGTAAAACTTTCGTCAGTATAAATTTGGCGGCGGTAATCGCACAGGCAGGGCAACGGGTACTTGTGATTGATGCAGATATGCGTAAAGGTTATTCACATACTTTACTTGGAGTAGGTTGGCAAAACGGTTTGTCTGATATTTTATCTCAACAAACAACGTTCGAGAATGCGATCAGGAAAACTGAAATTGAAGGGATGGACTTTATTCCTCGCGGACAGATTCCTCCTAATCCATCAGAATTACTGATGAGAGCCCGCCTTAAAGAAATGATTGATTGGGCGAGTAAAAATTACGATATCGTACTGGTCGATACACCACCTATTTTGGCAGTAACGGATGCAGCTATTATTGGTCATCATGTTGGTACCGCTCTCATGATCGCACGTTTTAGTATGAATACAGTGAAAGAAATAGAAGTTAGTGTGCGTCGATTTGAGCAAAACGGAATCGATATTAAAGGCGTGATACTCAACGCTGTCGAAAAAAGGGCAAGCAGTTATTATGGTGGTTATGGTTATTATCAATATGAGTATCGTTCATCTGATAAAGCCTAAATAGATTATTTTACAACCAGCACTATAGTGCTGGTTGGTTTGTTTTAATTCATATCATATAAATTTTTGTCAGGATGCACTCATGAAATTACTTCTTGTGGGAAATCACACTTGTGGAAACCGTGGCGATGGGGCCATTTTAAGAGGCCTGGTTCAATCTATTGAACATGTGTTCCCTGACACATCAATCGATATTATTAGTCGCTATCCTGTCAGTTCTAGCTATTTGCTTGGTCGTCATATTAAAGATGATGAACTATATCGCTATCATTTTAAGAGTAAAGGTGGTTTGGTTGGAAAGATCAAGAAAGCAATGATTAATAGGCTGTTACCTCGTGTATTAGCATCTAAAGTAAACGGTAACGGCATTTTGAAATACTTCCCGATGCCTAAAGAATTCGAAACGCATATCAGAGTAATTTCGACATATGATGCAATTATTCAAGTAGGCGGTTCCTTTTTCGTTGATTTGTATGGTATCAACCAATTCGAGCATGCTCTTTGTGCATTACTTGCTAAAAAGCCAATTTATATGATTGGTCATAGTGTTGGCCCATTTGAAAATAATGTATTTAGGGGAATCGCGGAACTGGTGTTTTCTCGGGTCGAGATGTTAGTCCTTCGAGAGTCAATTAGTCTTGACTTAATGAAGAAAGGCAACATCCCAGTGGGACAGGTTATTCATGGAGTGGACACTGCCTGGTTAGTTGATAATAAATCTCAAATAGATGAAAGTAGTTATAACATCCAGCACTGGCTGAAGCTAATCTCGCAAAAGCCTACAGTCGCGATTACAATGCGTGAACTCGCACCTTTTGATAAGCGTTTAGGTGTAACTCAAGAGCAATACGAAATTGCATTTTCAAACTTGATTAAAAAATTGATTGCAACTGGTTTTCAAGTGCTTTGTGTTTCAACTTGCACTGGCATTGATAGCTATCATAAAGATGATCGAATGGTTGCTCAACAAGTCGCCAGTAGGGTAAATGATACAGGTTCATTTCATGTTGTTATGGATGAACTTAATGATGTTGAGCTGGGGCATATTCTTTCTTATTGTCAGCTTACAATAGGCACTCGCCTTCATTCTGCTATTATTTCTATGAACTTTGGCACTCCAGCAGTAGCTATTAACTATGAACATAAATCTGCAGGAATTATGCAACAGTTACAATTACCAGAATTGTCTGCAGATGTTGAATCGTTGATTAATGGCAGTTTGGTGATAAAAATCACCGCTATGCTGGATGAAATTGTACTTTTAAAAGAAAAGGTTGCTGTATCAATTGCTAATGAGCGAGATAAAGGGACTGAAATCACTAAAGAATTATTAAAAAGAATAGGTGGATAGTGTGACTGTGACTTTTTTTTTGGACCGTTTCCCTAATTATTCAGAAACATTTGTTATCCATCAAATAGTTGGGCTTATTGATAGAGGGCTTGATGTAAAAATAGTTTCGGTTTGGCCTGGCGACTATAGTAAAAAGCATGCTGTTGTTGAAGATTATGATTTGCTGAGTAGGACGCGATATTTATTGCCGGCAGAAGATGTTAGTGGTGAAAAAAAAATAAAAAAAAGATTTTTTAGTATACTGCATGATCTGAACAAAATACCAGTTCTAAGATGTTTGAATTTTTTTAAATACGGACGTCATTCCTTAAATTTGTTGCTTCCTTATATTTTATCAAAAAACTCGGACCAGATTGTATCCGATTGTTTTATTGCACATTTTGGAACTGTGGGTGTTCTTGCTAATAAATTGAGAGATCTTGGTTTATTACATGGTAAATTAGCCACCGTATTCCATGGCTTAGATGTATCTCATACGAAAACAATATCAGATTATAGAAAAGATTATAAGGATTTATTTGTAAAAGGTGAGCTTATATTACCCATTAGCGAGCTGTGGGCTGAAAAATTAGCAGGCATGGGGTGTGACAAAAGTAAAATTCATGTTTGCCGAATGGGAATTGATATTAATCAGTTCACATTTAAATTACGAAATAAAGTTAACTCTCCACTTGAAATAACGAGTGTATGCCGATTAATTGAGAAAAAAGGATTGGAATACGCTTTACATGCATGCGCAGAGTTAAAAAGGCGTGGTGTTGACTATCATTTTTCTATTGTAGGTACCGGACCATTAGAGGCGAGCTTAGTGCATTTAATTGATGAATTAGCATTGCAGGGGAGTGTCACTATGGAAGGTTTTAAGCCACAAGAAAAAGTTAGAGAAATGCTAGAAAGCTCGGATGTGTTTTTATTGCCATCAGTTACTGCTGCAAACGGAGATATGGAAGGTATACCCGTAGCCCTTATGGAGGCTATGTCAACGGGCTTGCCTGTTGTATCAACAAGGCACAGTGGAATTCCAGAATTAATTGAAGATAAAAAGTCAGGATGGTTGGCTGATGAAAAAAACTTCACTCAGCTAGCTGATATTATACAGGGAATTGCTCAAGGAACTGGAGCAGTATATAAAATAACATTAGAAGCAAGGAAAGTTATTGAGACTAAATTTAATCAAGAAATTTTGAATGATAAGTTAGTTGAGCTAATTAAGCATGGGTAGCGAAATAAAAAAACAGGCTATTTGGTTATTGGCAGGTACCGTGTTAGCTGCAGTTCTACAGTTAGTGCAGTTAGGAATTGTCGCTCGAGCTTTTGATGTAAAACAGTTAGGTATATTGGCAATTGTCAACGCAGTACTTATGGTAGCTATGGTTTTGCAAGATATGGGAATGAGTAGTTATCTTATCCATCGGCAGACCTTAGAAAGGAAAGAACAGAGTACAATATTTTGGGTTAATGTCTTTTTTGGGCTGGCTACAGGTGGGTTGATTACAATTATAGCCTACCCGCTATCATTGTTTTATAATATTAAAGAGTTAACGTACTTGCTTTTTTTGGTTAGTGCTAACTTTTTTATATTAGGGGCAATGTCACAATACCAGGCATGTTTTGTAAAAACAAAAAAATTGATTTTATTAGCTAAAATAGAAATGATAGCTAAAGTATTGTCATTTCTCGCTACTATCTTTCTTATACTCGCCATGCAATTTACAATCGCAGCTGTAATTATTGGACAGTTTTTAAATGCATTCTTTCGGCTGTTCCTAATGCTTTTGTTTAGTGATAAAAATTGGCATCCTACATTCCAATTCTGTGGCAAAACATTTAAGGCCGCCGTGAGTTACGGCGGTTATCAACTAGGCTCACAGACAATCAATCAGTTACGAACTCAAGCCGATTCATTTATCATTGGGAAATATTTAGGAGCTGAGTTTTTAGGTGTATATTCTTTGGCTAAAGAGTTAATACTTCAACCCCTTAAGTTATTGACACCAGTAATAAATAGATTGACACTGCCGCGATTTGCGGAGACACAGCACGCTGTAACAGAATTGCGTAATTTATTTATTCGGTCTGTATCTGTAATTGTGAATATCAGTGCTGCAGTATATTTACTCATCGGTTTGGGGGCTTACATCGGCGTCCGTTTGCTTTATGGCAATGAACATGAAGAGGTAGCTACTCTTATACCCTATATGCTCCTCCTTGGAGTATTAAGGCCTATGGGGGGCCTAACAGGCGCAATCTCTCAAGCGAATGGCAGTACTAAAAAAGAATTTATCTGGAATGTTTGGGCGAGTTTAATTGTCGTTTCTGTTGTCAGTCTGTCACTTATTGCCGGGAGTATTACACTTGTAGCAATGTCATTATCCGTTGCTCAAGTAATTATGAGCATTACTGTTTACCCATTATTTATAAAACCAGTCGTTGGTGTAAGTTTTAAAGAGTATTTGTTATCTTGGATCTATACTGCGGGATTCTGTATTATAGTTATTGTAGCAATAGACTATTTTAACTTAGGAATGATAATTTTCAATGGCATAACTTCATTGTTTGGTTGAAATCATGAAAATATTGATTGTTAATACTATATACTCACCATATAAAGTCGGGGGTGCTGAAGTCTCTGTACAGTTATTGGCTGAGGAATTAGTAAAGAAAGGCCATATGGTACGCGTTGTCACTTTACATGATGATAACATTAAAAAATCAGCCAGCATTAATGGGGTCGATGTTAGTTACTTACCTCTTAAGAATATATATTGGCCATTTGATAATGAGGCTGGTAAAAAAACAGCGTTTCAAAAAATAATTTGGCACTTAGTTGATAACTATAATCCACTGATGGCAAAATCTTTTGGAAGAGAACTAGATGATTTTCGACCAGATGTTGTGCACACTAATAATATTTGTGGTTTTTCTGTAGCTATTTGGAAAGAGGTTAAAAAAAGAAAAATAAAACTAATCCATACCTCACGGGATTATTATTTGCTGCATCCGAACTCAACTCTATATTCTGACAGTGGTAACATAGCAACAAGTTCATTACCTGTTAAGTTCTGGTCATTTATTAAGAGACTTGCTAGTAGTAATATTGATTCTTATGTCGGAATTAGTGATTTTATAAAAACTTTTCATATTGAAAATGGATTTTTCTCCGAGAGTGAAAATTATTTCATCTATAATGCTGTAAATAAACCAATATTTACAGGAAAAGAATCTAGCATCACTCGATTTGGTTTTATCGGTCGATTGACAAGGGATAAAGGGTTTGACGATTACTGTGCTTATGCGAAAAGAAATCCCGGATCTATATATTATGCGGCAGGTCGCTTTTCAAATGATACCGAAGGTAAAGAGTTGAAAAAAAAAGCCTCAGATAGCAATATAAAGTTGCTAGGCTTTGTAACAGTAGAGAGTTTTCTATCCCGAATTGATATTGCATTTTTGCCTGTGAAATGGCAAGAGCCTTTTGGTCGAGTAATTGTTGAATGTGTGCTGGCAAATAAAGTTGTTATGACAAATTCTGTTGGTGGTATCACCGAATTAAAAAATCTTTTACCTAATATTTATTTTATAGGTAAGGAAATAGCAGGAATTTCACCTAAGGAGATAGTTGAGGTAACCGAGAGGCAAATCGCCATGTTCAGCCAGGGTACGATCACCTCTAACTATTTAATGGTATATCGTCAACAATTTAATAATGAGGATGTACCAGAAGTGATGGAAAACACCTTGTGACAAATATAACTAGTATTGTTTTTATAAATTGGGGTGTTACATGGGTATTCTAATTTTAGAAGATTCAATATTATTCTTTGTTTTTTTATTTTTAGCTCTCATTTATTTTTATAAAACAGCAAAGAAAAATAAATTCAACATATATACTGTTTTGATTTTCTTAATTTATATAATTTGTTCATATTCTTCCTATAATATAATGGTGAAGCCTATCCATGACTTCAATATCGCAATCCCTCGGACTGCTATATACCATTTTAAAGTTGCAGGCCCTCTAGCCCCGATAGATGTTATTTTTTTGTTGATTTTTTCCTTTGTATGCTTCAAAAAAATCATCACGAGAAGTATGTTCACTTACCAAATAGTAAAAAGTACATCAATAATTACTAAATATATAACATTACAGGCATTATTACTGGGTGTTGTTTCCACCATGGGGTTTATTTCCTATATTCAAAGCGGTGGGCAAGGAGAAATAAACGATCAGATCATTTATTGTCGAGGGATTATTTATTTTTTAGTTTTAATATTTCTTTTCCAAAAGGCGTGTGAAAATCTAAAAGATTTCGATTTCTATAAACTGTTCACTATCTTTTGTATTATAGATGTACTTAACCTCATTTCAGGGTTTATCTCTAGTTTAATCTTCCACGATTATGTCTGGGAACGATACGGAATGAAAATAACGATCATTGACCAAGATAAGGCAACTACTTATTTTGTATTGTATGCGTTATTACTAACATCACTGCTATTCACTAAGCCTTTAAAATATAAATTAATATATATATGTTCTGCTCTGATTGGTCTGGTCATGTTTTCCAATATGTATAAATTTATTTTCTTGTTGGCATTTATTTATGTTGTATACGAATTCTTTGTTAATGCGTTTCGAGGAAAGATCGCTGTAGTTAAAATGTCATTTCTAACTGTTGGGTTGGTTGCGGCGTTATCCGCTGTATTAATGTTATCGAACAGTAAAGCAATGAACACTCGCTCTAGTCAGTTTGGGGATTATTGGGAATACACAGGTAGCAAATTTCCTGCTGTAGCAATAGGCATTGGGTACGGAGGGAAGTATTACTCCCCATCGGATACTGACGACCAAGGTGAGATAAAAGAAATCGATGTAGAAAACGGGACAGCAAACTATAGAAAAAGCGTACAGACACCGTTACTCACTCAAATAAAAAATGGTGGTCTTATCGGGTTCGGTATAACTATAGTTTTTGCACTGTTTGCTGGTTTATATATGACGAGAATGAACATGTCGCTACCAGTTAACGTCATTTATAATGCCATTTGTTTTAATATCATGTGGATAATGTGTGGTACTAGTGTTGTCTTACAACCCACCCCAATGATAATAGTAACATTTGCTAAGTTATTATTACTTTTTTATTTAATTAGAGAAAAGGTAAAAAAAGACTCTTTAACTTTGATGTAATATCTTATCTTTTAATTTTTTTAAAACGGGAGGAGTATGCTATATATCAATGGGCGTTTCTTGACTCAAGAAATGACAGGGGTGCAACGATTTGCTGAAGAAATATCACGCCAGCTAAATAAAATAAGAAAGGATGTAGTTATCTTGGCGCCTAAGGAGGTTTTAAATAAATCTATTCTCAATGAATTTAATATTGAAATAATTGGTGAAAAAAAAGGGCATTATTGGGAGCAAATAGAATTACCTAAATTTTTAAAGGGAAAGGACTCACCTCTATTACTTAATTTGTGTAGTACAGCACCTGCGTTTTATAAAAACCAGATTGTTACTCATCATGATGTTACTTATAAGCGTTACCCAGCAAGTTTCTCTAAGAAATTCAGATTGGTATACGGTGTTTTAATTCCCAGGATTCTAAAGAATAGTCGGCATTTATTAACAGTGAGTGAGTTTTCAAAAAACGAAATTCATAGTGTTTTTAAATACCCTAAAAACAATATATCTGTAATCTATAATGCAGTAAGTAATGCATTTCATAATTTAAATGAAGACTTCTCAGATACGCGAAACGAATACCTTCTTGCTGTCTCTTCACCTAATTTTCATAAAAATTTCCATGGAATGTTGTCTGCATTTGAAACGATCTCGAAGAAGTATGATATCTCTTTAAAGATAATAGGCAAAACAGCAGTAAGTTTCTCTAAGCAGGATTTTTCTAAGTTGCTTTCTCAGTCCGATAAAGTGGAGTTTATGGGCAGGGTTGATGATGAGGAATTGATCAAGCTTTATCAAAATGCATTAGCTTTTGTTTTCCCATCATTTTATGAAGGATTCGGTATTCCACCATTGGAAGCTCAGTCATGTGGTTGTCCTGTTATTTCATCGAATACTGCTTCTATGCCCGAAGTTTTAAAAAATAGTGTGATTTATTTTGACCCAAGTAATATTAAAGCTATTGAAAATGCGATGGAGAAAATTATTTCGGATCCGGAATTGCGAAAAGAACTGATAAAAAAAGGGAACGAAAATATAAAGCGTTTTTCTTGGAATACTTCAGCTCAAAGGATTAGTGATATAGTCGATTCATTTTTAAACGTTCAGGTCGAATATTAAATGAAAATTTTACATGCAGCGGAGACAATAAAGGGTGGGGTGGCAACTGTAGTTCGTCAAATTGTGACTGGCCAAATTCAGGATAATTCGAATGTAGTTAAGTGTATCGCCCCAAGTGAACAGTTGTCTGAATTATATTCCATTGCTGATGATAATATTCTTTCATTTTCACGGACTGGCCGTAACTTACGTTCTTTTTTAAATTTCTTTTTTTTGTTCATTAAAACCGTCTATAAATTTAATCCTGACTTAGTTCACCTTCATAGTACCTTTTCTGGCGTATTGGGTAGGATTGGCTTGATTATTCTATTGCCAGTACGTAGGCCTAAGGTGGTCTATTGTCCTCATGCATTTTCTTTTATGATGCGTGGCAATATTAAAAAAATGAAATTATTTGCATTACTGGAACGGTTGTTTTCTCCAGCAACGGATGCAATTATCTGTGTTAGTCAACATGAAAAAGATAGTGCTATAAAATTTGGTTTGCCAAAAAGAAAACTCAAAGTGGTTCACAATGGCGTACCAGACGTTATATTCAAACCAGGATTAGTCAGTCCGTATAAAAATGAAGCCGTTAACGTTTTATTTGTAGGTCGCTTTGACTATCAGAAGGGATTTGATATTTTACTTGACGCGATGAAGTTGCTTGAAGGAAAACCTATTTTTTTGACAGCCGTTGGCAGTGCTGTACATGGTGAAGAGCCGCCAAAAGAAAGACCTCAAATAGTATATACTGGTTGGCTGAGTACTGAGAGATTGGTCCCGTATTTTATGTATGCTGATGTATTGGTTATGCCTAGTCGCTGGGAAGGGTTTGCTATGGTGGCTTTAGAAGCTATGAGTCATGGTATACCAGTCTTAGCGAGTAATTGTAGTTCTTTTCCAGAGATGATTGAGCATGGTTATAATGGTTTACTTTTCGAATCTGAGGATATTGAAAGCCTGATTAGCTATCTTGAAAACACAGAAAAAGAAACTTGGAAAAAATTAGGTAAAAATGCCAATCGCGTATTTTTAGAAAAATACACAGCTATACAAATGATAGAGAAGACTAACAAAATATACGAAGATTTATTAATAGATTCTGATTGATGCTTTTTGTGTTTTCTATAAAATAATGAAGAGTGAAATCTATGGGGTTGTCATTGATTAAGCATGAAAAAATGAAGGGTAAGAGTATGCTTTAGCTTACTTTCAGTTATTGCAATTCTGTTATATTTTCCTTAGTCTAAGTGTTTATTTTACTTTGGTAAGGTTATTAACACATGGTCAAAAATCATTCGTTTCTGTATTTAAATTGTCAATGGTGTTAGTCTCGGGCGAAAATCATGAATAAAATAAATGGGTTTATGGCAAATTATGTCACTAAATTCTCTTTAGCACTTTCAGATGTATTTTTCTTTAATATTTCTATTTACCTTTCGTATTTGATTATCTACAAAGTGTTTGGTGGCTTGGATGAATTTGTTCCTCAAGACGAGTTTGCAATAAGAGCACTGGCACAATTTGTTTTATCATTACTTTGTGTTTTTTGGTTTTGGACAAGGTTAAGACATTATACCTATAGGAAACCATTTTGGTTTGAATTAAAAGAAATTGTCAGAACTCTTATTATTTTCGCGATTCTCGACTTGGCATTAGTCGCTTTCTCAAAATGGAATTTTTCGAGATACGTTTGGATGATCTCTTGGGCGCTAATTGTGATTTTGGTCCCTGTTGGGAGAACGCTAACGAAAAAAATTCTTAACAAACTGAATATTTGGAAAAAGCATACGATAATCATCGGGTCGGGTAAAAATGCTTTCGAGGCCTACGCGGCTCTTCAAAGCGAAGAGGTTCTAGGATTCGAAGTTGCGGCATTTGTATGTACCGATATTCCCTGTCATGAAAATAAATTTGGTATACCCGTTATCAACAATGAACAAGAGCTGTGGCAATGTTCTGATATTGAAAATACACAGTTCATCATAGCGCTTGAATTTGAACAACATGCACTGAGAGATTGGTGGTTGAAGAACCTTGCGAAGCATAATTGCCGTTCTGTTTCTGTCATTCCTACTTTACGTGGTGTGCCACTGTATGGTACCGACATGTCGTTTATATTCAGTCATGAAGTAATGATTTTACGCGTTAGCAATAATTTAGCTAAACGATCATCACGTTTTCTTAAAAGAACGTTTGATATTGCAGGTTCATTTTTTATCATGCTTGTATTAACCCCAGTTTTGTTATTTCTTGCTTATAAAGTTTCTAGAGATGGTGGAAAACCTATCTATGGTCATGAACGCATTGGTCGTGACGGAAAAAAATTCAAGTGTCTTAAATTTAGGTCAATGGTTACAAACTCACAAGAAGTACTCAGAGAACTTCTTGAGCGAGATCCGGAAGCTAAGAAAGAATGGGATAAGGATTTTAAACTCAAGAACGATCCACGAATAACTAAGATCGGCGCTTTTATTCGTAAAACGAGTTTAGATGAATTACCTCAGCTATGGAATGTATTTATAGGTGAAATGAGCCTAGTTGGCCCACGCCCGGTGGTTGAGGCGGAGCTAGAACGTTATGCAGGTGATGTTGATTATTATTTGATGGCAAAGCCTGGAATGACTGGACTTTGGCAGGTTAGCGGTCGTAATGATATTGATTACGACACCCGGGTTTATTTTGATGCGTGGTATGTTAAGAACTGGGCCCTCTGGAATGATATTGCCATTCTTTTTAAAACTATTGCGGTAGTATTAAAACGTGATGGTGCTTATTGATCCTTTCGTTTGTGATTTTATCCCTACATAATAGGTGCTTGGATTATGGAACGAAGAAAGCTTGTCAAAAATATTTTTATTGCAGCAGCAGGTGTTGCAGCTGTAAGAGTCTCTTCAGCTGCTGATATAAGCACTTCAACTATTCCTGAGATAAAAAGGTTTGATAAAAAGAGTCCTGGTTCTCTTCAGCACAATAGGGCAAAAACCGTAAAACTTAATCCAGAAATGTTTATCAAGAAGAATATTGGTGATGAACACGCTCAAGCTAATTCAATAACCTCAGGTGAAGAGATTAAAGATAGTTATCAAGAGTTTAATCTGATGTTTCAAAGAGCCAAGGATTTATCATCGGAAAATATCGTTGAGATTGTTCTTGGAGGTTATTATAGAGTCACTTCTGGGGATTTTGAATTACCATCAAATTGCCATGTTTTCGGTGGTGGTACTATTTTTTTAGATAGCGATAGTAATGATTTAAATATATTTAAAATTGAAAATCAACAAGATTTTAGTCTTTCGAATATAACTCTATCCTCATCAAAAAACACCGGCCTATGGGGGAAGTCTTGTAGTGGAGTCGTTGTTCGCGGATGCTCTAATTTCGAACTCATTTCTTTAAATATCAGTTATCGCACGGACGCGATATCTATATCCGATTCTTCGCATTTCAGAGTTGAAAATTGTCTTGTACACAAGCTGGGTGAAGAGGGTATTGCGATACGGGCGAGTTTTTCTTGGCTGATTTTTAATAATGATATTTATGAACATAATGGTGATGGGATTCTCCTGAAAACTAGTGGTTCGCCTTCTTATGATGGGAAAATTATCTGTAACAGAATTTTCTCTGCGACAGATATTTTTGGTTTAAAGGGAACTCTGGGAGGAGGGATAACACTTAATGATGAGAAAACTGGTTCAAGTACTACTTTTAGTAACCTCTTGGTTAGTGGTAACTCGATAAGTAACACATCATATGGCATTGCCTTCACTAATATCCAAAACTTAAAGGTTTTCGGGAATGATATTGATACAGTTAATCGTTTTGGTATTATTGTTGATAACGCTGTTTATAACAATCCGCAAAAATATCCGATCAAGAAAACAATTGTTTCCGGAAATACAGTTAAAAATACAGGTCAGGCGGGGATAGCCTTTTATACTGCTAATGGTATAAGTGTAGAAAACACGATTATTTCAGAAAATATAGTTGAAAGATCTGGTCTTCAAAAGAATGCGGATTATCCAGCCATTTCGGCTACCAATGCTACGATATCGTCTAATCGCATTAGTGATAGTAGTACTTTGCTTAGTGCAACAGATTGCATCGTAAATGCCAACTATTTCGGAAGTAGCCTTAAGAAAAATGGTGGTGATAAATATGCAGACTTCAAGTTTAGTGGGGATATTAGCTTTGTTGGTAATGTAATTAATAATGATGGCAAGGGGCATATTCGGCTTAATAAAATCTCCAATCTTATTTTTACTGCAAACAAAATTAATTTATCATCACCCTTCTCAGTTTTCCATTTGGGGTCTGATCCTACAGGTCGGATTTTGATAAAGAACAATCATATTGAATCCCCAGCGAAAGATATTTTCACCGGTATGATGAGTGCAAGCCATCTGATTGATACCGACTATTCGACTTTTGGTAATAAAATATATTTTTTTGGGTTGCCAAAAGAAGGTTACTTCAAAGCTGGAGATAGAGCTATTGAAGTTAGCCCGGTGGCAGGTATGCCATCAGAATGGGTTTGCGTCGAAGGTGGCTCTCCAGGTATCTGGAATATTGAAAAGTTCGCTAATATTAGTGGCCGTAGTGATGCGCTAATGATTGTTCTAGCTTCGGGCGAAAGTATGACTTTTAAATTCCCAGTATCAGGGGTCAAAGTTGGATGGGTAGTGACCTCAGTTACCTCTTCTAAGCTACTTGAAAAAACCTCTTTTACTGCTTTTATCCCAATGAACGATCTTATAATGATTACGGTCAGTAATTATGGAGACGAAAAATTGAATGTAAAAGACACTATATTATCTGTTTTAGTTAATCGTGGGAGCTGAGACCATCCTGTACTATTGTATGATTACCACGCCGAAGTTTTTTGAATAACATCGGCGTGTTGATTTCGATTGTTATTGTTGTTCAAACTTGCTACCTCTCCGTCCTACCTCGAATTGCCATGATTTGAATGTATATAATCATCATTGGTACTATTCTTTCCAAAATCATCTTCCTCTTAGTTTCCCCCTTCCAGTGTTAATGCTAAGCATCTTTATTATCCCTAAGACAACCTCCATCATTAACAACACTAATCGCATGGTTATTTGTGTTATAAGTAAAATATTATTATAGGCTGACTAAGGGGGTAAGCTTTTTTTAAAATAAAAATCCTATGCTTATGATTATAAATTTAATGTTGTTAACGCGATATTTCGAATTTTAAGAAAATCCTTAGATTGGTAGCGTTGTCCGGCTTTCCTAACTTTATGTTTTATCGAGAGTTCAGTGTGTATTTTTTCGTTTTTGGGTTTGATATGTTTAGGATGTTTTTTTTGCCCAAAATTTTTTGGCTGTCTTTATTTTGTAATGAAAAACACTGGTGTATTAAAAAAATTATATTAATCAATGTGATGGTTTTCTCCTTGTTCCAGTAATGAGTGCTTTTCACCACCTTGACAATATTTAGTTTATGGCCTTTCTTTAACTTAGATAGATGTAATTCGTTAGAGTTAGGGGGTAGAACGTTCATTAAATATTTTTCCTGTTTGGTAAGTTGATGTTTTTTATAACTTCCTGATTCTCATGCTTAGTTATTCTTTGCGATGAGACAGGTTTTTGCTTAATCGGAAATTCACCTCGAAGGGGGTTGTTATGGCTTCTCTGGCGTTTCAAAAAGAGGCAGCTGCAATTTTGTATGCTGTTCTGGGGAAAAATGCGTCAAGTTCAGATTATGATAGCGTTGGTGCGCAGTTCGAGAGTGGGACACTTACGGCCAGCACTTATGTCACCAACCTTCTTTCGTCGGCAGATGGCTCGGCATTATTTGGGGGCCAAAGTGATTTAAATATTCTACAAGCTGTTTATACAAAAGCCTACGGCAGTGCTGCGCTAACTACAACACTGCAGGATCTATTGGCATCATCTAGTTTGTCCGAGTCAATTTCTAAGGTGCTTTCTGACCTTATTAATTATCAAGGTTTTGATTCTTCGATAACGACGTCTCAGAATAACTTTGATACGCAAATTAACAAGGTATTGTTCCCTGCCACAAGTCCTGCGGCGGCTGGTCAGGGGGCATCGGATGTACAAGCTATATATCATGTTTTGGGTTTAGTCGCGCAGTCAAGTAATGTGAATTTATTTGGCTCTATTTTGAATGCAGGAACCAAATCAGTTGCGCAAATTGCAGATAAATTTGTCGCCGATCGTTCATATCTAACTTCTTTAAATAACAATGACTTTCTTCTGCGTGTATTCACTGCCAGTTATGAACGTGCACCATCTTCCACTGAGCTCTCTCATTATCTGAGTGAGTTAACAGGTGGGAGCACGCGTGGTCAGATCGTTGCAGAAATCATCACCTCTCTTCGCGGTGCTGTCTCATCTACAGATACTGTTGCGCAGCAGCATTTTAATGATGCAACGGTTACGTATGCTCAAGGAAAAATTGCTGGTTTAACTGCTCAGGAGCAAGCTGCTGCTGTGTATTTAGCTGTACCAGAGCGTGGTATTGATGCTGGTGCTTTAGATAATTGGAGTAAGTATCTATCGTTAAGTACTACTACGTATAAAAATTTCATCAGTTCTGTCTTAGGTTCTGCAGAATTTCAACGTAAAGGCGCACAGCTGACAGGCGATGATTTTATCCAGCATGTTTATACTGCGGTGCATGGTACTGCGGCTAATGCTGGCCAACTGGCGGTATATGCTGCTTTAGGCTCTGATAAATCAGCCATTACTCAGGCAATTATCAACGATCTGCGCACTTCAACCGCAACCGATGCCGCTACTGTTACTCAACAGCACGGGTTTGAATTCGATATCGGCACCAGCTTGTTGTACAAAACAGCAGCTTCACTCACTGCAACCGCCGCTGGCGGCAATGCCACCGGCACGGTTAACACCGGTGCTTCACACCAGATCAGTAATGCTGAAACCGCCGTACTGCAAAATGTGTTGTTAAACGCCAACGCGGCCAGTGTCGTTAACCTGAAGTTCGCCGATCACCTGGCGAACCTGACCATTAACGGCACCAGTGCAGCAACGGTTAACCTGTCAGACAATGGCGTTAACCCGGGCGTAGGCATTACCGTCAACAACGGCAATGTCATTTTGAACGCCAGCTCGGGTGCGGACGCAGTGGTTGTTACTTCAACGGCTAATATTGCCACCGGCACCGGTCAGTTTAACCTTGGTGCAGGTAACGACAGCCTGGCGTGGGCGGGTAATGGAGTATCAAACGGTGCTAACACGGTAGCGACCACCATTAAAGCCGATGGTGGGTCAGGTATTGACTCTATCTCCGCCAACTTTATCACCAAGTCTGTTGTGACTAACCAAAACGCCTTGGGCATTCGTAGCAGCGTTGTCACCAGTAATGCTAATAACTTCTCGAATTTCGAGAAGATTGATCTGACAGGATTTATCGGCAAATCTGTTGGTACCCTGATTACCACGCCATTGATCGGTTCACCAACCACTACCAGCGTAACCACACCGACGCACGTCTTTGATTTTGGTTTAACCAACGGGACGGCGACAGTTGAAGGGACTACTGGGGGCACGGTAACTCAAGGCGCAGCAGCAACTAACCTGGGCTCTCAAGGTTTTGTGATCTCTGGCTTAACCAATGCCAGTGTCATTAACGCTGCGGGCGGTAACGCTGCACAACTGGAAGTGAAGGGCGATGCAACATCTGCAAGCACCCTGGGCTTCACTTTTGTTCAGAATGCGACCGACCACTTCAATATCAATTTCGATGCAGTAAGTTCTTCAAACGTCAATGCTGGCGCTATCAGTCTGACCAGTAGCAGCAGTGCGTTGTTGGGAACGGCATTAGGTACGGTGAATATTGCGTCTGGCGGTACGGGCTCGTTTAGCAATATCGTCTCATTGGCTGGTACCAACGCGCAGGTTCAGAACATAAACGTTACTGGCGATCATGTTCTGAATTTAACGCTTGGCAGCGGCTTCAGTAATGTGCGTGATGTTAACGCATCCACCAATACCGCCGGTCTGAATCTTGATTCAAACCATGCCGGTACCGGTGACGGTATTATCGTTCAACTGCTGAACATCCTGCCGTTGAGTGCGGTAACTACAGCGTTGCTGACCCCACTGTTGAACACGCTGGGCCTGAACGGTTATCAACTGACTGTAGAAGGGACCGGCGCGGCTGACAGCTTCAACGTTCTGGGTAACACCACCCTGGCCGGTGGCAATGGTGTGAATACCTATCAACTGAAGTCCAGTACCACTCAGGCCGGTGTTACCATTACCGACTTTGACAGCACCAAAGACAAGATCGTTGATGCAGCCTCTGCTTTGACCATCTCCGGCAATACCAGCGGCACCGCGGTGGCGGATTACGGCACTCGTGCTTCTGATACTCTGGATGCGCTGCTGGGTACTCTGGTTGGCGGCCTGACCAACGGCGTTATTGGCCTGTTGGGCGGTATCCTCGGCCTTGGTAGCAGCAACGCACTGACGGCTAAAGTGGGTGTGGCGTCAGTGGTGTTTGGCGGTACCGGCGATAATGCCAGCTCTTATGTGATTATTGATAACAACAATAACCACACGCTGGATGCTAACGACAGCGTCGTTTACCTGACAGGCCAGAACCATCAGCAACTACTGGATACTTTGCATTACGCATAAGGTAAGCTCTGCAGGTTAATAGTTTCCATTGAAACTGTTATTAGTTAAATAATACGGGGAGGTCAAACTTCCCGTATTGTTTTATTTTGTGATCGGCATCATTATCTCTAACTTATTCCATTCCTCATAATTCCCTCATATTTCATCATGTCTTTCATCTTGTTGTTTTCCCTGCATTTCTAACAAATGTTTCTGCGGTTTTTTTTTACGTATTGCCTTGCTGATATGTGCTTTCTCTACCTATAGTTAAAAAAAGTATCTGCAGTCTCGAGCATGTTTGGGGAGGCTTCTTTCGGATTTTCTTTATTTTTGTTTTTTTTAGGAATTTCCTTAGAAGAAATCAATGCGGATTGGACTGACAGTGCACATGATGTAAGGGCAGAATGTGAATCAATTTATACCGCGCAATGAAATTGCGGATGTTATACGGACACGCAGTAAAGTTTTTTGGACCGTTGGCATATTCACCGCATTTATTAACTTGTTAATGCTTGTTCCTTCAATCTATATGCTCCAGGTTTATGACCGGGTGCTTCCTTCGCGCAATGAAATCACCTTACTGATGCTGACGCTGATTATGCTGGGAATGTTCGGCATGATGGCGCTGCTGGAGTATGTGCGCAGCATGGTGGTGATCCGTATCGGTAGCCAATTGGATATGCGTTTGAATACGCGGGTTTATACGGCAGCGTACGAATCTAACCTTAAGAATGGTTCTTCCGATGCAGGGCAGATGCTGGGTGATTTGACTACCGTACGGCAGTTCCTGACCGGCAGCGCACTGTTTGCTTTCTTCGATGCGCCCTGGTTCCCGATTTACCTGCTGGTGATTTTTCTGTTCAACCCGTGGTTGGGTTTGTTTGCTCTGGTTGGCTCATTGCTGCTGGTTGCGTTGGCGGTGGTCAACGAAATGGTTTCCAAGCAACCCTTGGGCGAAGCGAGCAAGTTATCGATCATGTCCAGCAGCCTGGCAAGTACCAATTTGCGCAATGCTGAAGTGATCGAAGCATTGGGCATGCTGCCTAATCTAAAACGACGTTGGTTTGGATTGCATCAGAGATTTCTCAATAGCCAGCGTGTTGCCAGCGAGCGCGCGACTACCGTCAGTTCCATCACCAAATTTGTTCGTCTCTCTCTGCAGTCATTGGTCCTGGGGCTAGGGGGATGGTTGGCGATTGATGGGCATATCACGCCCGGCATGATGATCGCGGGCTCTATTTTGATGGGGCGCACTCTGGCGCCCATCGAGCAGGTGATTAACGTCTGGAAAAGCTGGAGCTCAGCCAAACTGTCCTATCAGCGTTTGGTCAAACTGCTTGATAAGCATCCTCCGCGCGGAATGGGGATGTCGCTTCCCCGTCCTGAAGGGATCATCTCGGTCGAAGGCGTCACCGCCACCCCTCCGGGATCAAAAGCCGATGCGGTGTTGCACAATGTCAGCTTTGCTATTCAACCGGGCGACGTGCTGGGGATTATCGGGCCAAGCGCTTCCGGTAAGTCTACGCTGGCGCGTTTACTGGTCGGTATCTGGCCAGTCAGTGAAGGCATTGTGCGTCTTGATAATGCTGATATCTACCAGTGGAATAAAGATGAGCTGGGGCCTTACATTGGCTACCTCCCGCAGGATATCGAACTCTTTGCCGGCACCATCGCTGAAAACATCGCTCGCTTTAACGATATCGACTCCGAGAAAGTTATTGAAGCCGCCAAGCTGGCCGGGGTGCATGAACTGATCTTGCGCTTCCCTAATGGTTACGATTCGATCATCGGTAACGGCGGGGCAGGGTTATCCGGCGGACAGAAGCAGCGAATTGGCCTGGCGCGTGCGCTGTATGGCGATCCATCTCTGATCGTGTTGGACGAGCCTAACTCCAATTTGGATGACGCCGGTGAGAAAGCGCTGAATCAGGCCATTTTGTTCCTCAAGCAGCGTAATAAAACGGTGATTCTGATTACCCATCGCACCAACCTGCTGTCGATGACCACCAAGCTGCTGCTGTTGGTCAACGGTAGCGTCAATGCGTTTGGCCCAACGCAGCAGGTTCTGCAAGCCCTGGCCAATGCGCAAAAAGCGCAGACTCCACAGCAAGCCGTGCGTGCGGTCAATTCCGAGCCGGACGAAGGCAATATCCCAAAAACTCAAATTAATTAAGCCGTGAACTTGCCGGGCGGGGCAAAAGCGCCGCCTGCAGTCGAAGGAGTTGGTATGTCTACGCACATTGGCGAGCCGCAAGACTCGTATTCAGAAGAGATCCCACAGGACGAGCGGCGTTTTACCCGCATGGGATGGTTGGTGGTGGGGCTTGGCCTGTTTGGTTTTTTCGCCTGGGCTGCATTTGCACCTTTGGATAAAGGGGTTGCTTCGCCAGGCTCGGTGATTGTTTCCGGCAACCGCAAGACCGTGCAGGCGCCAGCCAGCGGCATCATTAAAAGCATCACCGTAAAAGAAGGCGACAGGGTTAAAGCCGGTGAAGTATTGGTGCAACTGAGTCAGGTACAGGCGCAGGCGCAGGTTGATTCTCTGCGCGATCAATACTACACCACCCTGGCCACCGAAGGCCGCCTACTTGCTGAACGTGATGGATTAAGCAAAGTGACTTTCTCGCCGGTCTTCGAACAACTCAAGGCTCAGCCGCGGGTTGCCGAGATCATCGCGCTGCAAACCCAGCTCTTCTCCTCGCGCCGTCAGGGGCTGCAAAGCGAAGTCGACGGTTATAAACAGTCGATGGACGGTATGCGCTTCCAGTTAAAAGGCCTGCAGGATTCCAGGGTCAATAAACAGATCCAGCTTTCCAGCCTGCGTGAGCAGATGAACAGCATGAAACAACTGGCTGCCGACGGCTATTTACCGCGTAACCGTTATCTTGAAGTACAGCGCCAGTTTGCGGAAGTTAACAGCAGCATCGATGAAACCGTCGGGCGGATCGGCCAAGTACAAAAACAGCTGCAGGAATCTCAGCAGCGGATCGATCAGCGTTTTGCCGACTATCAGCGCGAGGTCAGAACCCAACTGGCGCAAACGCAGATGGACGCCAGTGAATTCCGAAACAAGCTGGAAATGGCGAATTTTGATCTCGGCAACACCGCTATCACCTCGCCGGTGGATGGCACCGTAGTCGGATTAAATATCTTTACTCAGGGGGGCGTCGTGGGAGCGGGTGACCACCTGATGGACGTTGTACCTAGCCAGGCTACGCTGGTGGTGGATTCCCGCCTGAAGGTAGAGCTGATTGACAAGGTGTACAACGGGTTGCCGGTGGATTTGATGTTTACCGCTTTCAACCAGAATAAAACCCCGAAAATTCCGGGGACGGTGACGTTGGTTTCTGCCGACCGTTTGGTTGACAAGGCCAATGGCGAACCCTACTACCAAATGCAGGTTACGGTATCTCCAGAAGGCATGAAAATGCTGGGTGGGGAGGATGTTAAACCGGGTATGCCTGTTGAGGTATTCGTGAAGACAGGGTCGCGCTCACTGCTGAGCTATTTGTTTAAACCTATTTTGGATCGCGCTCATACTTCATTAACCGAGGAATAATTTTGATTCAATTTAAACGACAGGTTGCTGGCCTTGCTATCAGTACCCTCTTGTTTGCGATATCTGCGCCGGTTCATTCGATAGGGATTCTAGACGCATATTCGCTGGCACTTGAAAAAGATCCGACCTTTCGGGCGGCTATAAAAGAAAAAGAAGCGGGGGATGAAAACGAAAACATCGGCAGGGCGGGGCTGCTGCCGAAGGTGTCGGCCAATTACCAGAATTCACCCCGTAACTGGCAGACGCAAAAGTATCCGGCGAGTGACATTTTTGGCAATAGCCTTGGTGAGGCGACCAAACGACAACAGTATCGCAGCCATTCCAGTTCGATAACGCTGACGCAACCGTTGTTCGATTACGAAGCCTATGCGCGTTACAAGGCCGGCGTGGCGCAAACGCTGATGTCAGATGAGCGTTACCGCAGTAAGTATCTCGATCTGGCTGTGCGGGTGATCTCCGCCTATGTTGAAGTGGCTTACTCCAAAGACCAGATTGCGCTGGCCTCAGCGCAAAAGGCGGCTTACAAAGAGCAATTGGCGCTGAACGATCGCTTAATGAGCGCGGGTGAAGGCACCATTACCGACGTTTCAGAGACCCAGGCGCGCTACAGTCTGGCAGAGGCGCAGGAAATTGAGGCACGTGATGCCCTGGATGCGGCACAACGCGAGCTGGAGGTGATTATTGGCGTACCGCTCGATCAACTGGATGAGCTACAGGTACTGCGCCCCGGTAAATTCCAGGTGGCGCCGTTAATCCCTTCGAAATTTGAAGAGTGGCAAAAAATTGCCCTGGAGAATAACCCGATGTTGGCTGCCTCTCGCCATGGCGTTGATGCCGCCAAGTATGAGGTAGAGAGAAACCGAGCGGGCTTCATGCCGCAGGTTCAGCTCTATGCTTCCCATTCGGAAAATGACTCCAGCAGTGATAACACGGTTAACCAAAAATACCGCACCGACAGTATCGGCGTGCAGGTGAGCGTGCCGATCTATGCCGGCGGTGGGGTGTCCGCGTCGACTCGTCAGGCGGCTTCACGCTATGGGCAGGCGATGTATGAAATGGATGCACAAGTCGGTACCACGCTGAACGATCTGCGTAAGCAGTTCAATCTTTGCATTAGTAGTCGAGCAAAATTAGCGGCGTATGAACTGGCGGTAAAATCGGCGACAACGCAGGTAACGGCCACCCGCCAGAGCGTGTTGGCAGGGCAGCGCGTCAACGTCGATGTGCTGAATGCCGAGCAACAACTTTACAGCGCGCAGCGAGACCTGGCTTCGGCTAAGTACACCTACATAAAGTCCTGGATCACCCTGTTGAGTGACTCTGGAACGCTTGACGAAAAGGACGTGAAACGAGTGGCGCAGTATTTCTCTATGAATCGTTGACCGGGTAGGGATAAATGGTTCAAATACTCACCATGAGTATTTGTCTGAAAGAGCAGCCTCAAGCTGCTCTTTTTTGTCTCAATACGTTATGTTAGCAACCGGTGGTGCTCCTGCCTCGCCTGTAAAACAGTACTTTTCGCTATAAATCATTGCGTATAGATCTATGGGAAGATATTGGCATAGGCAGGGGTTTTTAACATACATGTAACTTCTGTATGTAATTGTATGACTTTTATAATGCTGGGTTGGCTGGCGCTACGCCGCACTCTCGTTTATAAGACAGACGACTGAGTTAAGGGTTAATAATGTCAAAACTAATTCCTGTGGTTATGGCCGGTGGTACCGGCAGCCGGTTGTGGCCACTGTCGCGCGAATCATTCCCCAAACAGTTCCTTTCCATTGATGACAGTGGATTTAGTTTGCTGCAGCAAACTTTACAGCGCTTATCTGGACTGGAGGGCGTCGAAGTCGCCGCACCGTTGGTCATCTGCAATGAAAATCATCGTTTTCTGGTCGCGGAACAACTGCGTGAAATCGGGCAGCTTGCGACAAACATTATCTTAGAACCGGTTGGACGCAATACTGCGCCAGCTGTTGCATTGGCAGCACATCTGGCCGCAGAAGAAGATGATGACAGCATGCTCTTGGTGTTGGCCGCAGATCATTTGATTACGAAAGTGGAAAACTTTCACGCGGCAATAAAAGCGGCTATTCAACATGCTACTGAAAATAACTTGGTGACTTTCGGTATTATTCCTGGACATCCAGAAACGGGCTACGGCTATATCAAGCGTGGCAATGCACTTTCTGGCGAATGTTTTAAAGTTGACGCTTTTGTAGAAAAACCTTGCCTTGAAAAAGCCGTTGAATATTTGGCAAGTGGTGAGTTTAGTTGGAATAGTGGCATATTTATGTTTAAAACTGCCAAATTTTTGCAAGAACTACAACAGTTTAGCCCAGAAATTTTCAGCACTACGCAACAGTCCGTGGCAGCCAGTCAGCGCGATATGAACTTTATTCGCGTTGATCAGGAAATCTTCAAGCACTGCCCTAGCGACTCCATTGATTATGCTGTCATGGAGAAAACACAGGATGCGGTGGTGATCCCTATCGATGCAGGTTGGAGCGACGTGGGGTCATGGTCATCGCTGTGGGAGGTTTCCGAAAAAGATGCTCGCGGAAATGTTAACGTCGGCGAGATTATCTCCATCGATTCGAATAATAACTATATATCATCTGACGCTGCGCTAGTTGCGACTATTGGGTTGGACGACCTTATCGTGATCAATACCAATGATGCATTGTTGATTTCGACAAAAGATCGCGTTCAGGACGTTAAGAAAGTGGTCGATGAGCTCAAAAAACGCAATCTTCATCACTTCCGTCAGCACTCCTCTTCTTATCGCCCATGGGGCAAGATCTGTGATATCGACAACGGCGAGCATTTCCAGGTCAAAAAGATCATTGTTCGTCCTGGTGAGGGATTGTCAGTACAGCGCCACCTTCATCGAGCAGAGCACTGGGTCGTCGTTAGCGGTACGGCGAAAGTGAATGTTGAAGACAAAGAATTCTTCTTATCTGAGAATCAATCTACATTCATCCCTGCCGGCAGTGTCCATACCCTGGAGAACCCTGGGAAAATCGACCTTGAAATCATTGAGGTTCGATCAGGATTTTACCTGGAAGAAGATGACATTGAACGTTTACATGATCGGTACGGCCGAGTTTAATTAAAGGATTTGGTGATGGAAAAGTTAGCCTGTTTTAAAGCTTATGATGTGCGCGGTAAGTTGGGTGAGGAACTGAATGATGATATCGCCTACCGCATTGGGCGCGCTTATGGCGAATTCCTAAAACCGAAGACCATCGTTCTCGGTAGCGATGTACGCCTGACCAGCGAAAGCTTGAAGCTGTCGTTGGCAAAGGGTCTGCAGGACGCCGGCACCGACGTGATCGACATTGGTATGACCGGCACAGAGGAAGTCTATTTTGCCACCTCTCATCTGAAAGCGGATGGCGGTGTGGAAGTGACAGCCAGCCATAACCCGATTGACTACAACGGAATGAAGCTGGTGCGTGAAGGCTCACGTCCTATCAGCGGTGATACAGGCTTGCGCGCAATTCAGGAGCTGGCGGAGAAAAACCAATTCCCTGAGCCGGCCGCGACTCGTGGCAGCTATGTTCGTCAGGATGTGTTGGCAGATTATGTGCAACATGTGCTGTCCTATGTGAACGTCGAGAACTTTAAGCCACTAAAGTTGGTGATCAACTCTGGTAATGGTACCGCCGGTCATGTGATCGATGCGATTGAAGCCTCCCTTAAAGCTTTGAACGTCCCGTTGGAATTTATCAAGGTTCACCATCAGCCGGACGGTACCTTCCCGAATGGTATCCCCAACCCGTTATTGCCAGAATGTCGTGCAGATACCGCCAATGCGGTGCGTGAACATGGCGCAGATATGGGGATTGCATTCGACGGCGATTTTGACCGTTGCTTCCTGTTTGACGAAAAAGGCGACTTTATTGAAGGATATTATATTGTTGGCCTTCTGGCAGAAGCTTTCCTGCAAAAACAACCCGGTGCAAAAATCATTCATGATCCACGCCTGAGCTGGAACACCATCGATGTGGTGAGCGAAGCGGGCGGGGTACCAGTAATGTCGAAAACCGGGCATGCATTTATTAAGGAACGCATGCGTGCGGAAGACGCGATTTATGGCGGCGAAATGAGTGCGCACCATTATTTCCGCGATTTCGCCTATTGCGACAGCGGCATGATCCCATGGTTGCTGGTGGCTGAATTGGTGTGTGTTAAAGGACAAACTCTGGGGGAATTGGTGCAGGACCGTATTGCGGCGTACCCATCTTCAGGGGAAATCAATATCAAACTGGCACAGCCGGCAGCTTCAATTGAAAGCGTCAAACAACATTATCTGTCGCGGGCAGTCGAGGTTGACTACACCGATGGTATCAGCATGGAGTTTGGTAACTGGCGTTTTAACCTGCGCTCGTCCAACACCGAGCCGGTAGTTCGTCTCAATGTTGAGTCACGTGCAGACGTGGCCCTCATGAAAGAAATGACGGATGAGATTTTAGCGATACTGTCTCGCTAAATTCGCCGTGATGGTGTTGTATCAGAACAGGGCTGCGTTTTGCAGCCCTGTTTGTTGAATGAGTTCGATAAGCGGGGCTGTGATCAATAAAAACGGACTCAATCATGGGCGTTGCCATCGAGCACATATGATTTATCCTAAAGACAATGACGTCGATGGAGGTTACTGTCAGCACTTTGCTGTCTTGTCCATTTTTAGGCTGTAACTCCCAAAGGCTATCGGATTGAGAAAGTAATAGAATTTGTGTCGTTGGCGCTTCAGGCGCGCATAAGGAGTGGTGAATGGCAATTTTAGTTACCGGTGGTGCCGGTTATATCGGTTCTCATACGGTATTAGCCTTGCTGGAACGCGGTGAAGAAGTGATTGTGCTGGATAATCTGTCGAACTCGTCAGAAGAATCACTGCATCGTGTCGAACAGTTAACGGGCAGAGCGGCTACCTTTTATCAGGGGGATATCCAAAATGGCGACTCCCTGCGTAGCATATTCGATGCGCATGATATCTCTGCCGTCATCCATTTCGCTGGATTGAAGGCGGTGGGGGAATCGACCCGTAAGCCGCTGGAATACTATCAAAACAACGTTGCCGGTACGTTGGTGCTGCTAGAGGAAATGCGTCGTGCCGGTGTGGCTCAATTTATCTTCAGCTCTTCAGCTACGGTATATGGTGCGAACTCCCCGGTTCCTTATGTAGAAACCACGCCGATTGGTGGTACCACCAGTCCTTACGGCACGTCAAAGTTGATGGTTGAGCAAATTCTGCAGGATTTCGCTAAAGCGGAACCGCAATTTTCCATTATCGCTTTGCGTTACTTCAATCCGGTAGGTGCGCACGAATCTGGTTTGATTGGTGAAGATCCAAATGGCATTCCAAACAACCTGTTGCCTTATATCTCTCAGGTGGCCATTGGAAAGCTGGAAAAGCTGGGTATATTCGGCGGAGATTATCCGACTAAAGATGGCACTGGCGAGCGTGATTACATCCATGTGATGGATCTGGCTGAGGGGCACCTGATGGCTATGGACCATCTTAAGAACGTTGATGGTTTTAAAGCTTACAATCTCGGGGCAGGCGTGGGTCACTCGGTATTGAGTATGGTGCAGAGCTTTGAGAGGGCGTCAGGCGTGAAGATACCTTATCAAATCTTACCGCGGCGCGACGGAGATCTGCCCGCTTTCTGGGCTGATGCCAATTTAGCGCGCAAGGAATTGGGGTGGGAAGTGCGTCGCGGTATTGACGATATGATGCGCGATACCTGGAACTGGCAGAAAAATAACCCACAGGGTTACCGCAGCAAGAGTTAGCGAAAATCTAAGTACAATTCTCAAAAGCCCATATGATATGGGCTTTTTTGTTGGTTTGGTTAGAGGCTTTCATTGACAATCAAAATAAAGAATTAATAAGCATTCTCAATAAGGATTATTATGATTACGTTAGGTATTATAATTATGCTATCTAATAAGTCTTGATGCATTGGTAGCGGTATATTATACACAATTGCTCATTTCGTTAATGTGTCAAGTGGACGTGAATTGGTTTTTTATTGTTGTTTTTCAGTGTGTTATGTGTTTTTCTGCCGGTTAGCGACTAACCGTTAGACAGATAACGTTTTGTCTATGTCGTGTTAATGTATTAACGCCTAACATCGGTGTATACTTCAGGCCGAAGAAAACTGATATCGTTTTGGCAGCGCGCTTAAGAACAGTTAATGACCATGAAACGCCATTATGATGATTTTTGACGTGTTGCATTAATGAACCTGAAGTTGTTGGGAGTCCCCACAGAAATGCTAAAAGCTGTCATTCCAGTTGCTGGGCTCGGTACCCGCATGTTACCGGCGACAAAGGCTATCCCGAAGGAAATGTTGCCGGTCGTTGACAAACCTCTCATCCAATACATCGTGAATGAATGTGTCGCAGCCGGTATTAAAGAGATTATTCTTGTTACGCACTCATCAAAAAACGCCATTGAGAATCACTTTGATACGTCGTTTGAACTGGAAAGCATGCTGGAATCACGTGTCAAGCGCCAACTGCTGGATGAGGTACAATCGATCTGTCCCAAAGGGGTCACGCTGATGCATGTGCGGCAGGGCCAATCCAAAGGATTAGGCCACGCGATTCTCTGTGCTCGTCCACTGATCGGCGATGAGCCTTTTGCCGTGCTGCTGCCAGATGTTTTAATGGATGATGTCGCAAGTGATTTGGCAAAAGATAATTTAGCAAACATGATCGCCATATTTGGCGAGAGTGGCCGCAGCCAGGTTATGGTTGAGCCCGTGCCTGAAAAAGACGTTTCTAAATATGGCGTAGTTGATTGCAGTGGTGCTCCAGTAGCTCCGGGGCAGAGTGTGCCGATGCACGCCATTGTCGAGAAACCTTCAGTTGATGAAGCGCCTTCGAACCTGGCAGTGGTTGGTCGCTATGTGCTGGCTGCGGATATTTGGCCATTGCTTGAGAAAACACCCTATGGCGCAGGTGGTGAGATTCAGTTAACAGATGCTATCGCAATGTTAATGGAACAACATCCCGTAGATGCTTTTGCAATGGTAGGGCGTTCCCATGACTGTGGCGATAAATTGGGATACATGAAGGCTTTCGTTGAATATGGACTTCGTCATTCTACGCAAGGTAAGGACTTTACTGCATGGCTGAGAGACCAACTCTTAGCTTGAATTAGAGTGATCTGATGAATCCAGCCGATTCCTAAAGTAAAATGAAACGGCTGGATGTAACGTGGATCCTCATCACTCGCCATGAAAAGACACTGTTGCCATGGTGAGTGTTAAGGGATATGCATTGCTGAATGTTATATTAAAATCAATCGGTTATGATGAGAGTGCTCTGGTTGCCGCAATGCCAGGGGCGGTAGCGTGGTTACAAATGCTCTTGAAAAATATCCTGAAGTTCACTCGGTCGATTCTGCGACTTGGAAGTGTTACTAATTATTATCGATGCCAGTTGAAATAACATTAGGTTTCAATTGCTAGGGAATTTTAATCTTAAATCGAGTTTTCATATGAAGTATAGCTTAGGTTACCTCTGGGATTTGGCTGCAGTCATCACAGAGAAAGAATTGAAAGTAAGATATAAAAGTAGTTTTTTCGGTTATTTATGGTCAATTGCCAATCCATTGCTCTTTGCCATGATCTATTACTTTATCTTTAAGTTGGTCATGCGTGTTCAGATTCCAAACTATACAATATTCATTATTACTGGTCTTTTCCCATGGCAATGGTTTGCTAGTTCAACGACAAATTCTCTATATTCTTTTATAGCAAATGCGCAAATAATAAAGAAAACAGTATTCCCACGCTCGGTTATCCCTTTCAGTAATGTGCTCATGGAGTGTTTGCATTTTTTATGCACCATTCCTGTGATCATTGTTTTCCTCTATGTGTACGACATGCGCCCTTCGGTTGACTGGATTTGGGGTGTTCCATTAATTGGTATAGCCCAAATGTTGATGACTTTTGGTATTGCTATGATGTTGTCGACATTAAATCTTTTTTTCCGTGATTTAGAAAGGTTCGTGACGCTAGGCATTATGCTTATGTTTTATTGCACGCCGATTCTTTATTCTGGTGACATGATTCCAAAAGAGTACAAATTCTTGATTGATTATAACCCGCTGGCAAATATGATACTGAGTTGGCGGGATCTCTTTATGAATGGGGTTATTGATTACCATCAAGTTGGTATGCTTTATGGATATGCTCTTTTATTCGTCATCATTGGCACTAGCATATTTAATAAATTAAAGTACAGATTTGCAGAGATACTATAATGAGCTTGGCTATAGAATTTAAAAATGTCACTAAGCGCTATCCATTATATCATCATATTGGATCTGGCATTAAAGAATTGATTTTTAATCCACGCCGTGCGTTGAGCTTGCTAAGTGGCCGAAGTTATTTAGCGATAGAAGACATCAGCTTTCAGGTACAGAAAGGAGAGTCCGTCGCACTTATTGGTCGTAACGGTGCAGGAAAAAGTACTTCACTTGGTTTGGTAGCTGGAGTAATGAAACCATCGTCGGGTACAGTTAGCGTCGTTGGGCGTGTTGCATCGATGCTGGAGTTGGGCGGGGGATTCCACCCTGAACTCACTGGGCGTGAAAATATACGGCTTAATGCCACCTTATTGGGGCTACGTCGTAAAGAATTAAAACAACGTCTGGATAAAATTATAGAGTTCTCTGAATTGGGTGAGTTTATCGATGAACCCATCCGTGTCTATTCAAGTGGTATGTTGGCGAAGTTAGGGTTCTCCGTAATAACACAGGTAGATCCGGACATATTAATCATCGATGAGGTTCTGGCAGTAGGTGATATTGCTTTTCAGCGAAAATGTCTGAATACTATTAATGAATTTAAGAAAAAGGGCGTTACCATTCTTTTTGTTAGTCATAATCTTGAAGATGTTGAAAAAATTTGTGATAAAGTCATTTGGATTGAAAACCATAAAATGAGAGACATGGGGGAAGCCCATTCTGTTATCTCTCAATATAAAATAGCAATGGCCTGAAATTTATGATTATGACTATTAGGTAATTAAAATGAATTCTATTAAAATTTACACTTGCCATCATAAACCCAGTGCATTTCTTGATTCCACACTGATTCAGCCGATACATGTTGGTAAGGCAAATAATTTAAATGAGATCGGTTGTCCTGGTGACGATTCTGGCGATAATATCTCTTTCAAAAACCCATTTTACTGTGAATTGACCGCTCATTATTGGGTATGGAAGAATGCGCAACCAGCAGACTATGTTGGGTTTATGCATTATCGACGTCATTTTAACTTTTCTGAAGATCAACAAGTCCCGGAAGATAACTGGGGCGTAATTAATTATGATAAGATTGATGCGTTATATCATGAAAAATTTGGTTTAAACGATAAGAATATATCTGATTGTCTGGCAGGTGTTGATATTATCTTGCCGAAAAAATGGGATGTTAGTGCTGCAGGTAGTAAGAACAACTATCAACATTATAAAGTTTCTAACTACCTGCATATTGAAGATTACGATGCCGCATTAGAAATTCTTTCAGATATTTATCCGGAGTATAAGTCTGCTGCAGATATGTTTAATAACTCATCAGATGGTTATTATACTAATATGTTTGTTATGCGGAAGGACATCTTCAATGATTATTCTGAGTGGCTATTCGCGATTTTGGAAAGGCTTGAGGATAAACTTCGCTTTAAAAATTATAATGCGCAAGAGAAGCGCGTTGTTGGTCATATATCTGAACGATTGTTAAATATTTATCTGGCGTACCAAATCGAGCAGAACTCTTTTAAAGTTAAGGAGTTACAACGAACCTTTATCGAAAAAGAAACTTTCAATGCTACTCTAAAACCTGCATTTTCGACAAGAAATGTTCCTGTAGTGATTTGTTTTGATGATAATTATGCTATTAGTGGTGCGGCGTTAATTAATTCTATTCTTGCTCATGCAAATCCAGAGCTAAATTATGATCTGGTTGTTCTGGAGAATGGGGTTTATTTAAAAAACAAGCACCGCTTCTTATCGCTTGTTGCCGATTTTAAGAATGTTAGCCTTCGTTTTTTTGACGTGAATGCTTTCACTGAGATAAAAGACGTCTTTACTCGTGCTCATTTTAGTGCTGCAACCTATGCGCGTTTGTTTATCCCAAATCTATTTTCCGAGTTTGATAAAGTAATATTTATTGATGCGGACACGGTAGTTGAAAGTGACTTGGCTGAGTTAATGAGTATCCCTCTTGGGAATAATTTGATCGCTGCGGTAAAAGACATTGTTATGGAGGGCTTCGTTTTGTTCGGCGCGATGTCCCAGTCCAGTGATGGTGTAATGCCAGCCAAAGAGTATTTGGAAAGTTCATTGGGAATGGATAACCCAGATGGCTATTTCCAAGCTGGGATTTTAGTATTTAATATCGCGCAGATGAACCAAGAAAATACATTTTCCAGCCTGATGGATGCGATGAAAAGCAAAACCTATTGGTTCTTGGATCAGGATATTATGAATAAGGTATTCCATGGCCGCGTGCACTATTTGCCAATGGAGTGGAATGTTTATCATGGTAACGGCAATACGGAAGATTTCTTTCCCAATCTACCCTTCAAAACTTATATGAATTTTCTTGAGGCGCGTAGAGATCCGAAGATGATTCATTTTGCGGGTGAGAATAAACCGTGGAACACGCGTCGCGTTGACTTTTTTGATAACTATCATAAAAATATCGTGAATACGCCATGGGCGTATGAAGCTTATGAACGTCTGATTGGCACCGCAGTATCACATGTTCCTACAGTGCAACTTGTGAGTAATACGCCGGTTTTGCTGCAGACTAAATTAAAACGCGCTCTGATGCCCATGCTTAACAAATGGGCACCAATAGGCACGTCGCGACGCAATTTTATGACGAAATACTACTACAAAGTTAGACGCGCAATTCTTGGGTAACTTAATGATAAACAGTAAAAAAATACTAATTGTGGGTGCTGGTTTCTCTGGTGCGGTAATCGGCCGTCAACTGGCAGAGCAGGGGCATTTGATCCAAATCATCGACAGCCGGGATCATATTGCAGGAAACTGTTACGATGCCCGCGATGTGAAGACGGACGTTATGGTGCATACCTATGGCCCCCATATCTTCCACACTGACAACGAGCAGGTATGGAATTTTGTTAATCGTTACTCCACCATGATGCCCTACGTGAATCGGGTTAAAGCGACTGTTGGTGGTCAGGTTTTCTCGTTGCCGATAAATCTTCATACGATTAACCAATTCTTTAGACAAACCTGTTCGCCAGCGGAAGCCAAAGCGCTAATTGCTGAAAAGGGTGACCGCAGCATTACTGAGCCACAATCGTTTGAAGAGCAGGCTCTGCGTTTTGTCGGCAAAGAGCTTTATGAAGCCTTCTTTAAAGGCTATACCATTAAGCAGTGGGGGATGTCTCCGGCGCAACTGCCAGCATCGATCCTTAAACGTTTGCCTATCCGCTTTAATTATGATGATAACTATTTTAATCATAAGTTTCAGGGGATGCCGAAAGATGGCTATACCAAAATGGTTGAAGGTATTTTAAACCATGCAAACATTACCGTATCGCTAGGCGTACAGTTCCAGCCGCAAGATCGCGAGCAGTATGATCATGTTTTCTACAGCGGGCCACTGGATGCTTTTTATGACTTCCAGTTTGGGCGTTTAGGTTACCGTACGTTAGACTTTGAAAAATTCTCGGTGGAGGGTGATTATCAGGGGTGTGCGGTTATGAACTATTGTGAACAATCAGTGCCTTACACGCGTATCACTGAACACAAATATTTTTCGCCTTGGGAGCAGCATGAAGGCTCGGTTTGTTACAAAGAATACAGCCGTGCATGCGAGGAAAACGACATTCCTTACTACCCAATTCGACAAGTTGGTGAAATGAGCCTTCTGGAAAAATATGTCGATTTGGCGGAAAAAGAAAACGGTATGACTTTCATCGGCCGTTTAGGGACTTACCGCTATCTGGATATGGACGTGACTATTGCCGAAGCGTTGAAAACCGCTGAGATTTATCTGAGCAGTCTGGAGCAAAAAACGACTATGCCAGTCTTTACGGTCAGCATCAGATGAAAGCCACGGCGTTAATTGTTACTTTTAATCGCCTGGAAAAATTGAAACAGTGCTGGATGGCAACTGCTGCGTTGTCATTTGAGCACATTGTTATTGTTGATAATGCTTCAACCGATGATACTCAGGCCTGGTTGGAAGGTATTGAGGATACGCGCCTGCACGTGCTCCGCGCCGGTCGAAATGATGGCGGTGCCGGTGGGTTTAAACTCGGAGCGGAATTCATTGCTGAAAAAATAGATACCGATTGGGTATTTATGTTTGATGATGATGCTTACCCGCAAGCTGAGTTGTTGGCGCGTTTTGCTAAGTTGGAACAAACCAATCATGCTGCATACTGTTGCCGTGTGATAGATAAGCAAGGCATGCTTTGTAAAATGAACGTGCCCTTCAGTAAGATGCCAACATCACTGATGCGCACGCTCGATTATATTGCAAGACCTGATCGCTACACTCCGACAGGGCTGGAGGCGTCAGAGGTGATTACGCTTTCATTCGTTGGTGCAATAATTCGCAAAGACGTTTTAGCTGCCAACACAGAGTCTATCCGCTCGGAGCTTTTTATTTATTATGATGATCTTTACTTCTCTTACAGGTTGAGTCAACAGGGGTATCGCTTTCGATACTCACCAGAGTTGCTGTTCTTGCATGATGTGGCACCAGCCGGTGGGGGAATAAATCCACCATGGAAGGTGTATTACTTGGTCAGGAATTTGCTTCTTTCTAGAATGTTGTTTAAAAAAAATGAGAGGCCTTACTCATTTGGAGCCATCGTGTTACGTATTGCTAAATATTTACTTTCTTTTACCTCTCAAGGTAATAAAATCGAATATATTAGATATGTAATACGCGGTATTGTTGACGGTATATCACTTAAAAATGGTAAACGACATTAGCCGGTAAGAGTTTAATGAAAAAGATTTGTTATTTTATCAACTCGGATTGGTACTTTGAACTTCACTGGGTTGAAAGAGCCTTGGCAGCTAAGGCTGCAGGCTATGAAATTCATGTTGTCAGCCATTTTGTGGGGGGCGACATTCAGCAAACGCTGACAGAAAAAGGTTTCATTTGCCATGACTCTTCTATCTCGGAACAGTCTGTTAATCCGATAAATTTTTTCAGTTCGTTGGTCAAGGTATGGCAACTGCTCAGAAGAATTAATCCGGATGTTCTACACTGCATCACCATCAAGCCTTGCTTGATGGGGGGATTTTTTGCCCGCTTTTATAACAAGCCTATCATTCTTGGCTTCGTTGGGCTGGGGCGCGTGTTTATGGAAGATAAGCTGTCAATGAACGTTATTCGCTTTCTGACGCTACACTCCTATAATCATATAGTTAAGAATAAAAAGTGTCTGTTGGCTTTTGAACATGAGCACGATCGCGATCGACTCATTGCCATTACTGAAGCCAAAAAAAGCCAAACAGTGGTGATCGATGGTGCCGGTATCAATCCGGATATTTATCATTATTCACTGGAAATCAACCGCGAAAAACCGATTGTGTTGTTTGCGAGTCGCCTATTGTGGAGCAAGGGGCTGGGTGACTTGGTTGAGGTGAAAAAGCGACTGGCGCTTAAAGGCGTGGACTTTGTTCTCAATGTAGCAGGGATTTCGATTGTTGATGATCCTGACGCTATACCCTTGTCACAAATCGAAGAGTGGCATCAGCAGGGGCTGATAAACTGGCTTGGCCGCTGTACGGATGTCTACAGTCTTATCGAGGCTTCTAACGTTGTGGCACTGCCTACCACATATTCTGAAGGTGTTCCCCGTATCTTGCTTGAAGCCTCGTCCGTAGGGCGTGCTTGTATCGCTTACGATGTTGGTGGTTGCCAAAGTCTTATCATCGATGAATACACGGGCAGTTTAGTGGAGAAACGTAACATCAAGCTTTTGGCAGAAAAGTTAGAAAAGTTGCTTACCAGTCCAAACAAGCGTGTAGAGATGGGGGTTCGTAGTCGTGAGCGAATTGAAAGCAAATTTGCATCATCATTGATTATTGATGACACTCTGAAACTTTATCAGCGCGCAATTGCCACCGGGAACTATTAATTTGAGGGGCACTATTTTGGCTTTTTTCGCGAAATTATGGACGAAAAGGCAGGATAGGGATGTTCAAGCTCCATCAGTACAGAAGAAAACATTGTATTTAGTTTCAGCCGCAGGTATGCCAAATTTTGGTGATGACATGCTAACGCGATACTGGATAAATGAATTGCAACGGCAGTTTCCTGATAGCGTTATCTATCTTGATGCGGTTGATGCTGTGGTGGCGTCGGAGCTGTTTCCGGGGGTTAAATGTGTAGATTATCTATGGCGTTTGGCCCAAGCGCTGGGTGACAAGGGGTCCGTTCAGGACAAATTTGCCGATCCTCATGCGCTACCGATTCGTGAGCGCTTAATGTCCGAGGTCTTTATCTCTGCGGAAAGTATCCATCTGTTGGGGGGGGATACATCAATGAACTCTGGGGGGCCAATGCGCGATTGATAGAACTTGCGGCTTATTTTGCTGAAAAGCATCAGTTGGCCTGTTACGCAACCGGGCTTGGATTGCAGCCGCTCTCGCCTGAAAATGCTGCTAAATTAGCACCGTTCATCCGTCAGTTTAATCACTTTGATGTACGAGACGAAGCCAGCTATAAAGTATTGGAATCTTTTGGAATTCCTGTACTGGGTTTCTCCGGGGACGATTATTTTGCTTTCCCTGATTCTCCAACCGGACGTCTTGTGGAGCGTGAACAACCCACTCTTCATCTGTGTATCCATACCGAACTGTCTGAAGATGGTATTCTAGCCGAGAATCTGTTGACGCTGTTGCAGACGGTCGTAGCCAGGTTTTGTCAGATTTATCCTGCGGCCGCGATCAATTTTTATGAGTTTCGTCCAGGAACAGATGGTACGTTTTTTCACCAGGTGCAGGAGCGTTTTCCTCACGCAAGTTTCGTGCCGTTCGAACAGATTTGGCAAGATGGTTTAGCATTTGCCACTAACGATTTTTGCATCAGTTCACGCTTCCACTTTCAGGTCATTGCTGCAAGTCTGGGTATCGATGGTATTGCGTTATCGTGGTCAGATTATTACGACAACAAATTCGCCAGCTTACAACCCATGTCTGACTGGCCTATGGTCAGGCCGGATATCAGTGCGGACGCATTGGTACCCCTGCTGTCACCTGTAGTACGCATTGACCGCCAGCCGGGAAGGGTTCTGATTCAGCAAGCCAAACAACGTTTATTGGCACAACTGTATAATTTCTGATGGTTTATTATCTGTTATAAAGCCTATCGCACCAATCACTACCCACGCGGCTCAATCCTGAGTTAACATGTGTGCCACATCACAAAACCTGTTGGCCACAGTTGTTAACAGGGTCATCCTCAGACAGGAGTTCTTCAATGTCCAAGCAACAAATCGGCGTTGTCGGCATGGCGGTAATGGGCCGCAATCTGGCACTGAACATCGAAAGCCGTGGTTACACCGTTTCGATCTTTAACCGTTCAGGCGATAAAACTGATGAAGTTATTGCCGAGAATCCAGGTAAAAACCTGGTGCCGCACTACACCGTCGAAGAGTTCGTTGAATCGCTGGAAAAACCACGCCGCATCTTGCTGATGGTGAAAGCAGGTGAAGCGACTGACAAGACCATTGCTTCCCTGACTCCGCACCTGGATAAAGGTGACATTCTGATCGACGGTGGCAACACCTACTATCAGGACACCATCCGTCGTAACCGCGAACTGTCTGATCAAGGCTTCAACTTCATCGGTACCGGTGTTTCCGGTGGTGAAGAGGGCGCGCTGAAAGGGCCTTCAATCATGCCTGGCGGCCAGAAAGAAGCTTACGAGCTGGTGGCGCCAATCCTGGAGAAAATCGCTGCGGTAGCGGAAGGCGAGCCTTGCGTGACCTACATCGGTGCTGATGGCGCCGGTCACTATGTGAAGATGGTGCACAACGGCATCGAATACGGCGACATGCAGCTGATTGCAGAAGCCTATTCCCTGTTGAAGCAGGCGCTGAACCTGAGCAATGAAGAACTGGCTGACACCTTTGCCGAGTGGAACAAAGGCGAACTGAACAGCTACCTGATCGACATCACCAAAGATATCTTCACCAAGAAAGATGAAGAAGGTAAATACCTGGTTGATGTGATCCTGGACGAAGCTGCCAACAAAGGTACCGGCAAATGGACCAGCCAGAGCTCTCTGGATCTGGGCGAGCCGCTGTCGCTGATCACCGAGTCGGTATTCGCACGTTACCTGTCCTCACTGAAAGACCAGCGCGTTGCCGCATCTAAAGTGTTGACCGGTCCTAAAGTGACGCCAGTCAGCGGTGACAAAGCCGAATTCGTCGAGAAAGTGCGCCGCGCGCTGTACCTGGGCAAAATCGTTTCCTATGCGCAGGGCTTCTCTCAGCTGAAAGCGGCTTCCAAAGAAAACAACTGGGATCTGCACTACGGCGACATTGCCAAGATCTTCCGCGCCGGCTGCATCATCCGTGCACAGTTCTTGCAGAAAATCACCGACGCTTATACACAGGACGCGGATATCGCTAACCTGTTGCTGGCACCTTACTTCAAGCAGATTGCTGACGAATATCAGCAGGCGCTGCGTGACGTGGTGTCTTACGCGGTGCAAAACGGCATCCCTACGCCGACCTTCTCTGCGGCTATCTCTTACTACGACAGCTACCGTTCAGCGGTTCTGCCTGCCAACCTGATCCAGGCGCAGCGTGACTACTTCGGTGCTCACACCTACAAACGTATCGACAAAGAAGGCGTATTCCATACCGAATGGATGGAATAAGTTAATTAATATAAGATAGCCGGGCTATGCCCGGCTTTTGCTATTATAAGATTTGATCTTTGATTGTTATATCGGTCTTGAATTGTTATATCGGTAGTGAATCAGAGGTTACTATAATTATTTAATATGTTTCCATGTTAATTAATTTGCCTAGATAGTATTCATAGAGGAATTATGAAAGGCTCAGTTGCTATTATTTTGAGACATCATGAGACTAGGAAGCGCTTGCTTTTGCGAGCTCTTGAGTCCGTGAAGAATCAATCATATCAAAATTATAAAGTTTTTATCATGACTAACGGTTCTGGTATACCGTCAGATATTGAAGAGTTGGTTTTTATTTCTGAAAGCGACAAAATTCATGCTGTCTCTTCTCAGGAAGAACTTATTAAAACACTACACAGCTTCCCATTTGAGTATGCATGTTTTCTTGATGACGACGATACTTGGGCGCCAGAGTATTTATCCCGTTGTATCTCCGTTTTTGAAAAGAGTAAAGTCAGATACCCATCTGTTGGTGCTGTTGCCAGCCATGTTAATAAAGTTTATGAAATAGCTGAAGGCAACAGGATAAAGATCGACAGAACCGAACCGTGGAATCATTATTTCTCGGTTGGCCCGGTGAATATCGATGCGTTGTATTATAGAAATAGTATCCCAGCATCGTCATGCATTTTTGACTTTTCTGCATTTATACGCACTGTCGTGTCTCATAATATCATGGAGCCAGCGTTTTTCTGGGTGTTCTTGATTTCATTTATGAGCAAGAATGATGTGTGGATCGTTCCCGAATCTTTGTCTTTTTATCATTTCCGCCGGGAAGATGACTTTAACCTGGGCAACTATAGCATTATTCATGCCGAAGAGTATGGTTTTTCATCAAAAGTCATTCTCAATAGTATAGCTAGAAATACCTCTGACGATTATACCTGTCGGTTTATTTCTAATTTTATCTTTAACGAAACTATGTTTCATCGAATAGCTTCGATTGAGAATAAAATTTGTCATCACTTCGGCCATTGAATAATTATGCTCAGGAGTAGAAGGAACTATGGATTTTAATAATTACGACTTCGTGAGTTTCGACATATTTGATACACTTTTGAGTCGAAAAATTGCGCGGCCCAAGGACTTGTTTTCACTGATTCAAGCCAATTTATCGTATGATAGTCAATATATCGCATGGCCCGATTTGGTCGATAATTTTTCTGTTATCAGGGAAAAGGCGGAAGAAAAAGCCAGGCAACATAAGGTAAGTTTGCACGGAGGCGAGCCTGAAATTCTGATATCCGACATCTATGATCAGGTCAGCCAAAGGATCCCGACATTGCCTAAGCATGTTATTAACATGCTTATTTCTCTAGAAATAGAGATGGAGAAGGCTGTTCTTTTTAAAAGTATAGCGGCAGAAGATCTTTTTAATAAGGCCAGGGCCGCAGGATGTAAGATTATCGTTATCAGCGATATGTATTTACCTTCGAAAGTGCTACGCGAGTTACTGGAAAATGCTGGCTACAAAAATCTTGATGATGTTGCCATTTTTTCTTCAGGTGAAGAAGGGGTGTCTAAACACTCCGGAGAGTTATATCCTAAGGTTAGGAATAAACTTAACCTTACTGGAAAACGTTGGTTGCATATTGGCGATAATAAGCATTCTGACGTTGAAATGGCAAAGCATCATTCGATAGATGGGCTACATGCTGATTGGTCTGAATATGATGGCGGTGTTTCACGTCATTGGCAGATTAAAGATGTTATTGGCGAGTCTATTAATATCTCGGTAACGAATATTCAGGCGAGACAGTTTTTTTCTGATGACCCGCTCACTGAGATTGGTTTCAAGATCTTTGGTCCATTGATGTTGGGTTACACATCCTGGATCCATGCTACGGCCAAAAAACTTAATGTTGAGAAGCTATTGTTTTTGGCGCGAGATGCGCATTTGATTCGCGATATTTTCCTTGATTTCTATAATAAAGATCGCCAGTTCGACTATCAGTATGTTTATCTTTCCCGTGCATCTACTTACAAAATGGGAATGACTGATTGGCCAATGCATCGTATCTGGCATCTGTTTGGTGGTAAGAATAGAAAAAGCATAAAAAACATTCTTTCTGTTATTGGACTAAATGCTGAAGAGCATCTTTCCGATATTCACGACGTTGGCTTCCCTGACGTAAACTATGTTCCAAGCCACGGCGAGCGTGATAAAGTCCATTGGCTGATTAATAAGCTGTTCATGCATGCTTTGCTGCAAAACAAGAAATATCGGGATGAATTCTCAGATTATTTCAAAGAAGCAGTAGGTGATTATTCTTCAGTGGCGTTAGTCGATATTGGTTGGATGGGAAACATTCAATCAGTCTTCAGCCGTGCTTTAGGGGATATCTGGGCAGATAAGAAAATAAGCGGGCTATACTTGGCAACCTTTGAAGGGGCTAAGGATAACAAATCCTATTATAATGACATGAAAGGTTGGTTGACTAATTTTGGGGAGCCTAGAAATCAACATGATTTGATCCTCTCTGGTGGGGTCGAGCTGTTGGAGTTTGCAATGGCGGACAATACCGGGTCGACCAAAGGTTACCAAAAGATTGATGGTAAAACTCAGCCAGTGAAAGAAAATGTGAGTGAGGAGGAGTTGGAATATCTTAAAAAAGCACAGCTTTTGCAAAAAGGTATTCGGTCATTCTTTGAATACATTTCTTCTATTCTTGCGGTTGTACCGTCAGAGGCCATGAGTAGCCGGTTGCTATCCGAACCTTTCTTTGAGCTTGTGTCAAATCCAAGCAGCTACGAGCTGGATGCGTTGGTTGGCATCACTCATTCGGAGGCTGCGGGGGCCAATAATGGCCGCATTGCCTTGGCGGAGAAATTAAGTCTAAAAGAACGCTTGCTTCAGGGGCATAAGTATTCTGAAATGTTTGAGCAGAGCTACTGGAAAGAAGGCTATAAGCGTATAAACAGGAAGAAATTCTGGAAGAAATATATCTAAATTATTGATATAAGATTCTAGTCAATAACCGGCATTAAAATATCGTCCGATGATATTTAATGCCGGTTTTTTTATGCCAAAAAATTGTGGCATTCATGACGTAATTTTATCTTTTATGCCGCTCACGCAGTCGACCAATCACCTTGCTCAAATCCAGATCCTGATCCTGCAACAGCACCAGCAGGTGATAAATCAGATCGGAGGCCTCGTTGGTCAGCTCTTCGCGATCGTTCACCGTCGCGGCCAATGCGGTTTCCACGCCTTCTTCACCGACTTTCTGTGCGATACGCTTGGTGCCGCTGGCGTACAGGCTGGCGGTGTAAGAGCTGTCGGGGCTGGCGTATTTACGCTCCGCCAGCAGTTGCTCCAACTGATACAGAAAACCCCAATCGCTGGCGGCCGGGTGGAAGCAGCTGGTATTGCCCAGATGGCAGGTCGGGCCAATCGGATTGACCAAAATCAACAGCGTGTCGTTATCACAGTCTGGGGTGATGCTCACTACGTTGAGGAAGTTGCCAGAGCTTTCGCCCTTGGTCCACAGGCGCTGCTTGGTACGAGAGAAGAAGGTGACCTTGCCGCTTTGCTCGGTAGCGGTCAGCGCTTCCTGGTTCATGTAGCCGAGCATCAGCACTTCGCCGGAGACGGCATGCTGCACAATCGCCGGCAGCAGGTGGTCAGTTTTTTCCCAGTCGAGCTGGCTTCTTTGTTGTTCTGTTAACACAGGCGGATCTCCACACCTTGGGCGGCCAGGAACTTTTTCAGTTCGCCGATATTAATGATTTGCTTGTGGAACACCGACGCGGCCAGGGCGCCGTCAACGTCCGCATCACGGAACGCTTCCAGAAAGTGTTCCATAGTGCCCGCGCCGCCGGAGGCAATCAGGGGCACCTTGCATACCTCACGGACCTTCCGCAGCTGTTCCAAATCGTAACCGTTGCGTACGCCATCCTGGTTCATCATGTTCAACACAATCTCGCCGGCACCGCGTTTTTGCACTTCTTTAACCCAATCCAAGGTTTCCCATTGAGTGACGCGGGTGCGGCTTTCGTCGCCGGTGTATTGGTTAACGTGATACTTGCCGGTTGAGGCTTCGAACCAGGTATCAATACCCACCACGATGCACTGTACGCCAAAGCGATCTGCCAGACGGCTAATTAGATCGGGGTCGGCCAGCGCCGGAGAGTTGATGGAAATCTTGTCGGCGCCGAAAGAGAGGATCTGGCTGGCATCTTCCGGGCTTTTGATCCCACCGGCGACGCAGAAGGGGATATCAATCACCTCCGCCACCCGTGACACCCAGCTTTTGTCCACTACACGGCCATCGCTTGAGGCGGTGATATCGTAGAACACCAGTTCGTCCGCACCTTCCTGCGCATAACGTTGCGCCAGCGGCACGATGTCACCGATGATCTCATGGTTGCGGAACTGCACGCCTTTCACTACTTGCCCGTCTTTGACATCCAGGCACGGGATTATCCGTTTTGCCAGCATGCGATTGCCTCCTCAACGCTAAACTTACCTTCCAACAGGGCACGCCCCACAATCACACCTTTAACGCCACTGCCACGCAGTTGGGCGATATCGTCCAGGTTGCCGATGCCACCGGATGCCTGGAAGTCAATCTGCGGATAGCGTTGGCTGATTTCCTGGTACAGCGCCACGTTGGAGCCAGCCAGCGTGCCATCGCGGGAAATATCGGTGCACAGCACGTGCTTGAGGCCGTAGGGCAGGAACTGCTCCACCACCTGTTCCAAAGTGGCGTCTGAGTTTTCTTGCCAGCCGCTGATCGCCACGCGCTTGGTGCCGTCGGCGTCGATACGCACGTCCAGCGCCAGCACCATGGCCTCTGCGCCATAGCGCTCAAACCAGCCCTGCACCAACTGCGGTTGTTTCACTGCGGTGGAGCCGATGACCACGCGGGTCGCACCGGCTTCCAGCAGTGCCGAAACGTCCTGCTCATTGCGAATGCCGCCGCCAACCTGTACCGGCACGTTAACCCCGGCGAGCAGTTGGCGCAGCAGCGGGATCTGGCGTGCAGCAGGATCTTTGGCACCGGTCAAATCGACCAGATGCAATACCTGTGCACCCTGTTGTTGATAGTCCTGCAGGCGTGAGCGCGGATCGTTACCGTAGTCGCGCTGTTGGCCGTAATCACCCTGATGCAAACGCACCACGTTGCCGTCGATCAAATCCAAAGCTGGAATAATCATGCTGCCTACATCTCCAGAAAGTTTTTCAACAGTTGCGCACCGGCTGCTCCAGAACGTTCTGGATGAAACTGCACGCCGAAGAAGTTGTCTTTTTGCACGGCGGCGGTGAAGGGCTCGCCGTAGTTCGCCTGGGCGATGGTGCTTGGGCATATCGGCATCGCATAGCTGTGAACGAAGTAGAAGTAGGCACCGTCTTCAATGCCGCGGAACAGATGGTGGCCGGCCTGTGCCGACACCTGGTTCCAGCCCATGTGCGGCAGCGGCAGACCGAAGTCGGTCATCTGGGTGACCGGCGTCTCGATAATGCCCAGCGTGTCGATACCGCCATTCTCTTCGCTGCTTTTTGCCAGCAACTGCATACCGAGGCAAATACCCAGCACCGGCTGAGTGCAGGCTTTGATCAAATCGATCAACTCGCGTTGCTTCAACTGATCCATGGCCGCCTGCGCTGTGCCGACGCCCGGCAGGAAAAGCTTATCGGCGCGCAACACGATCTCCGGGTCACGGCTTACCTGCGGCTGATAACCCAGTCGCTGCACCGCGTAGGTGACAGAAGACAGGTTGGCGCAGCCGGTGTCTAAAATCACCACGTTCATCACAGCACTCCTTTCGAGCTCGGGAGGGTATTGCCCTCAACGCGGATCGCCTGGCGTAGCGTACGGCCAAACACTTTGAACAGGCTTTCGACGCGGTGATGGTCGTTTTTGCCTTTGGTTTTCAGGTGAAGCGTGCAACCCATGGTGTAAGACAGCGAGCGGAAGAAGTGTTCGACCATTTCGGTGCTCAGATCGCCGACGCGCTGATAGTTAAACTCAGCCTTGTATTCCAGGTGCGGGCGGCCGGAGATATCCAGCGCGCAGCGCGCCAGGCACTCGTCCATTGGCAGCACAAAGCCGAAACGTGCGATGCCGCGTTTGTCGCCCAACGCCTTGTTCAGGGCTTCGCCCAGCGCCAGACCGGTGTCTTCTACCGTGTGGTGATCGTCGATATACAGATCGCCCTTAACATTGATGTCCATGCGGAAGCCGCCGTGGGTGGCGATCTGATCCAGCATGTGATCGAAGAAACCCACGCCGGTTTTGATCTTGCTGCCGCCTTCACGATCCAGCCAGACGTTGACGTCGATCTGGGTTTCTTTGGTGGCGCGGTTAACCTGCGCATGACGATCGCGCTGGGTCAGTTGGCGGGTGATCTCTTTCCAGCCCAGGGTATCGCGCTGATAGCGCAAGCCCTGAATGCCCATGTTTTCCGCCAGTTGAACGTCGGTGGGGCGATCGCCGATCACGTAGCTGTGAGCGGTATCCATCACGCCGGGCTCCAGATAGCCTTTGACCAGCGCGGTTTTGGGTTTGCGGCAATCGCAGTTGTCCGCCGGCAGGTGTGGGCAGATCAGGATATCTTCGAAGTGAATGCCCTGGGAGCTGAGGATCTGCATCATCAGGCCGTGCGGCGGATCGAAGGTTTCCTGCGGAAAACTGGCGGTACCCAGGCCATCCTGATTGGTGATCATCACCAGTTGGTAACCTGCCTGCTGCAATTCAAGCAGGCAAGGAATGACGTTCGGCTCCAGCGCCAGCTTGTCCAGGCGATCAACCTGGAAGTCTTCTGGGGGTTCAGCAATCAGCGTGCCGTCACGGTCAATAAAGAGGAATTTCTGGCTCACATTGGCTCCTGGCGAGTCTCGGTTGCACCGGGCAGGGCAGACAGCGCGTCAACCACGCGCTGGCATTCGTCACGGGTGCCGATGGTGATGCGCAGGCAGCCGGACAACCCAGGTTGTTTATTTTGGTCTCTTAAGATAATGCCCTGATCCCATAAGGTTTTAAACACATTACTGGATGCAGTGAAACGAGCCAGCAGGTAATTGCTGTCGCTGGCGAAAACCTGCTCAACGCAAGCGCAGTTTTGCAGCGCCTGCTGCAGCCAACTGCGGTTGGCGGCAATCTCGGTAACGCGCTGACGCATCACGCGGATCCCTTCGGTGCTGAGCGCCTGTGCAGCGATATCGGCGACTGGAGTAGACAGCGGATAAGGTGCGATCACCTTCAGCAGCAGGGCGATCAAGTCCTCGTTGGCCAGAGTAAAACCACAGCGCAAGCCAGCCAGCGCGAAGGCTTTTGACAGAGTACGCAGGACAGCCAGGTGCGGATAGTCGCTCAGCCAGGCGGCCACGCTGGCCTGCGGGCAGAATTCGATATAGGCCTCATCAACCGCGACGATCGCCTTGTCTTTAGCCATTTCCAGCAGGGTGCGCAGATCGTTGGGATCGATCAGATTACCGGTTGGGTTGTTTGGGCTGCAGACGTAAATCAGTTTCACGTTATCCAGGCTGTCGGCAATGGCAGCTAAATCCAATTGCCAGTCCTTTTTGGCCGCCACGGTGCGACGCTCCACGCCAAAGGTTTCAGCGCTGACGGCGTACATGCCGTAAGTCGGCGGGCAGAACAGGATGGCGTCTTTGCCCGGCTCGCAGAAGGCGCGGATCAGCAGTTCAATGCCTTCGTCCGCCCCACGACTGACCAGCACCTGTTCCTTTTTAACCCCGGCGTAATCGGCGTAGCGCTCGATCACCCGTGCCGGCTGGCACTCCGGATAGCGGTTAAAGGTTTGAGCGGTCAGTTGGAATTCCGGGGCGATCGGGTATTCGTTGGCGTTCAGCCACACATCGCCATTGCCCCCCAGGCGGCGAGCCGATTGATACGGGGTCAGCTCGCGAACGTTGGCGCGCGCCAGGTTTTCAATGCTCATGCTTGCTCCTTCAGTGCGGCAACGCGCAGGGTGACGGCGTTTTTGTGGGCAATCAACTGCTCGGCGGCAGCCAGGGTTTCAATGGTGGCGGCCAGGTTCATAAAGCCTTGTGGCGTCAGTTCCTGCACCGTCATGCGTTTTTGGAAATCCGCCAGGCCCAGGCTGGAACAGGTCGCGGTATACCCGTAGGTCGGCAATACGTGGTTGGTGCCGGACGCATAGTCACCAGCGGACTCTGGCGACCAGTCACCGAGAAATACCGAACCGGCGCTGGTGATGCTGTCGACCAGGGCGCGGGCATCGCGGGTCTGAATGATCAGGTGTTCCGGGCCATACTGATTGCTGATCGCCACGCACTCGGCCAGATCTTTGGCGACGATCAGTCGGCTACTGGCCAGCGCCTGACGAGCGGTTTCGGCGCGAGGCAGTTGCGCCAGCTGCTGTTCGACCGCTTCGGCTACCGCCTGTGCCATAACGGCGTCCGGCGTCAGCAGAATCACCTGCGAGTCTGGGCCGTGCTCCGCCTGCGACAACAAATCAGAGGCGACAAACGCCGGCGTCGCACCGGCATCGGCAATCACCAACACCTCGGAAGGACCGGCCGGCATATCGATCGCTGCGCCGTCCAACCGTTGGTTGATTTGGCGCTTGGCTTCGGTGACAAAGGCATTGCCCGGCCCGAAGATCTTCGCCACGCGCGGTACGGAGTCGGTGCCGAATGCCATAGCGGCAATCGCCTGTGCGCCGCCAACCTGAAACACTTCCTTTACCCCGCACAGCTGCGCGGCATAGAGAATTTCATCGGCAATCGGCGGCGGTGAGCACAACACCACGCGGCGGCAACCGGCGATACGTGCCGGCGTCGCCAGCATCAGTACGGTAGAAAACAGCGGCGCGGAGCCACCGGGAATATACAGCCCGACCGAGTCGATTGGGCGGGTGACCTGTTGGCAACGCACGCCCGGCTGGGTTTCCACATCCACCGGCGGCAGCTTTTGTGCATTGTGGAAGGTTTCGACGTTAGCGACCGCGACTGCCATCGCCTGTTTTATATCATCACCCAGACGAGCGCTGGCGGCGGCGATCTGGTCAGCGGTGATGCGCAGCGCGCCAACCTCGGTTTTATCAAATTTGGCGCTGTAATCGCGCAGCGCCTGGTCACCGTTGGCCTTCACGTTGTCGAGGATCTCGCTCACCGTACGGGTGATGCTGTCTTCGGCTGCGATCGCCGGGCGCATCAACAGTGCCGCGCGCTGTTCGGCGCTGCAGCCTGCCCAATTGACCGGAGTATTGAAAGTCGACATGGCGTTACTCCATCATCTTCTCAATTGGCAACACCAGAATCGAACTGGCACCGAGCGCTTTCAGCTTTTCCATGGTTTCCCAGAACAGGGTTTCACTGCTGACCATGTGCATTGCCACGCGATTTTGCGCACCGGCCAGTGGCAGAATGGTTGGGCGTTCCGCGCCCGGCAGCAGCGCAACGATTTCGTCGAGGCGCTCGCTCGGCGCGTGCAGCATGATGTACTTGGATTCGCGTGCCTGGATCACGCCCTGAATACGGGTCATCAGGCGGTCGATCAATTGCTGTTTGGCTTCCGGCATTTCGCCGTCACGTTGGATCAGGCAGGCTTTCGAGCGGTAAATCACTTCCACTTCGCGCAGGCCGTTGGCTTCCAGCGTGGCTCCGGTGGAGACCAGGTCACAGATGGCGTCAGCCAGACCGGCACGCGGTGCCACTTCCACCGAACCGTTCAACAGGCAGGATTTGAAGCGCACACCTTGTTTATCGAGGTATTGTTTCAGCAGGTGCGGATAAGAGGTGGCGATGCGGGCGTCTTGCAGGCTTTGCGGGCCGGTGTATTCCGTGTCGAGCGAGGTAGCCAGCGACAGACGGCAACCGCCGAAGTCCAGGCGACGCAGGGTGAAGTAACGGGGATCTTCGCCCTGAGCGCGGCGGGTGAGCAGCTCTTCTTCCAGCACGTTCTCACCGATAATCCCCAGATCGACCACGCCGTCCATCACCAGCCCTGGGATATCGTCATCACGGACGCGCAGGATATCAATCGGCATATTCTCCGCGAAGGCAATCAGGCGCTGTTGCTGCAGGTTGATTTTAATGCCGCAGCGCGCCAGTAACTCCTGGGATTCATCACTCAGGCGGCCCGATTTCTGCATTGCTATCCGTAAACGTGTTTTGTCCAGCATGGTAACCTCTGTTTAATCTGTAATTTTATACCCGTCATACTTCAAGTGGCTTGGGTGTTGGCTGCCTTCATTCACCCCAGTCACTTACTTGAGTAAGCTCCTGGGGATTCACTCAGTTGCCGCCTACAAGCAACTCGAATTATTTGGGGTATTTGAATTTATTTTAAAAATTATTTTTTCTGTCTGTCCGGAGCCAAAAAAAAACCCTCGGAAGAAATCTTCCGAGGGCTCTCTCTTGCATTCTGCGCGCCACTGGAAGATTAAAAAACCGTCTTCCAGCACACATCGCCTGAAAGACTAGTCAGGATGATGGTGATGATGGTGGCTGAACTGAATGCGTGTCATGGTGTTTTCTCTGTATAAAGTCGCTACAAACTCAATTGCTAATTAACCTAAACTATCCGCCGTCTGTCACGCAACCCTTTTTTACGGTCATAAATTTAATTTATTGAAACAGGTTGAGTTATTAGCTGGACGCGACTTTACCTAAGCTTAAACTGGGTGGATTGTATCACTTCACGCAGTGGCGTAGCCTTAATGGGTAAAGCGCTGCGATCTTCAGGAGAGGAAGGTGATGAAAAAGGTAGCCATTATTGGTCTGGGCTGGCTGGGCATGCCGTTGGCCCTGTCGCTGATGAGCCGCGGGTTTGACGTCGTTGGCAGTAAAACGACGCCGGATGGCGTTGAGGCCGCGCGGATGAGCGGCATTGAATGTTATCAGTTGGAAATGACGCCGGAGCTGATTTGCGAACCCGAGGATCTGGAGTCTTTGCTGCGCGTCGATGCGCTGGTGGTGACATTACCTGCGCGCCGCACTGTCGAGGGCAGCGAGAACTACTTCAATGCGGTACGCATGCTGGTGGACAGCGCGATGGCTTTTGGCGTACCGCGTATTCTGTTTACCAGTTCGACTTCGGTATACGGTGAAACTACCGGCACGGTACGCGAGGATTCGCCGCTGCAGCCGGTTTCGCCTTCGGGGCGAGTGCTGGTGGAACTGGAGCGTTGGCTGCATGAACTGCCAAACACGTCGGTGGATATCTTGCGGTTGGCGGGACTGGTGGGTGTGGATCGTCACCCCGGTCGTTTCCTGGCCGGCAAAGTCGACGTCAAAGGCGGTTCGCAAGGGGTGAATCTGGTGCATCAGGACGATGTGATCGCCGCGATTCAACTGTTGCTGAAACTGCCGAAAGGCGGTCACGTTTATAACCTTTGCGCCCCGGCCCATCCCACCAAGCGTGAATTTTACCCGGCGCTGGCCGAACAGCTGCATCTGGCCCCGCCGCAGTTCGCCATTGAGGCAGAGCAGGGTGGGCGCCTGGTGGACGGTAGCCGCATCTGCAATGAGCTGGGGTTCGAATATCAGTATCCGGATCCGGCGCGCATGCCGGTCAATTAATATCAGTATCTGACCCCGCGCCTGCGGGGTTTTTTGTCTGTGGCGCTCGCGCCAATCCGCTCAAATCCTCTATCAGCGCCAACAAAGCCTCCTTTGGCGCTCCGGGCCGGGTCACCAGGCTCAGGGTTGCCTGGTAGGAGAGCGCCTGCCCGCCTAACTGCCGCAGTGCTCCCTGTTCAACCCAGCGCGCGGCATAATGGGTCGGCAGGTACCCGAGATATTCGCCGCTGAGCACCAGATGGGCGACCCCCTCCATATGGTGGGCGACGGCACCAAGGTTTAACGGCGCCAACGGGCAGAGCTGCTGTGCCAACAGATAACCGCGCTTGACCCAACGCGCATTCTCAATTTGTTCGCGACCCGGTTGCTCTGCGGTAAACAGCGGATGATCGCTGCTGCAGTAGACCGCCTGCGTTTCGCTTATCCAGGGTTGATACTGCAATGCTTCCAACTGCTGGCCGAAATAACCGATGCCCAAATCGAGCTGCTGATTCAGCAGCCCCTGTTCAATTTCGCCGGGGGCGCAAATTCGGCACTGCAACTGCACGTCCTGATGGCGGCGTTGAAACTGTTTGATAGCACGGCTGAAGGGGTTGCCCGGCAGCGACACCAGATTATCCACCAGCCCGATTTGCAGATCGCCGGTCAGCAGACCGTTCAGCGACTGGCTGACCCGGGTGAAGTCGCGTGCGGCGTTAAACAGCGTGCGGCAGGCGATCAATATGCGCTCCCCTTTGGGCGTCAGCATAAAGCCGGATCGCCCTCGCTGGCACAGACGAAACCCCAGCCGGGTTTCCAGCGTCGCAAGATGGGTGCTGATAGTCGACTGATTCATCAACAGCGGCTCCTGGGCGGCGCTGACGCCATGGGCTTCTGCGACGGCGACGAACACCCGCAGCAGCCGCAGATCGATGTCGCTTAGATTTGTGAGCATCTTTTCCTCCGCAAAACTTTCCTTGTTAACCGATTGGTAACATCCATGGCGTCACCCTGATGGGCCAAAATCACTCTTTTTATGTCACAGATTACAAATAAAACCAATAGTTCAAAGCGTTACAAAACATCGGTGTTTTCAATGCTTACATCACAAAGATGGAATGGTAGCCCTGTCGGCCATCGGGGTAGCCTGTATTTGTTATCTAAATGTTGAAATTAAATCATGCCAGAACGAGGAAAACACATGCTTAATCAACCCCAAAGTGGCAACGACATGCCGCGGTTTGCCGGTATCCCTACCATGATGCGCCTGCCCGTTGCCGAAAATGCGCGCGGTCTGGATGCGGCCTTCGTTGGCATTCCTCTTGATATTGGCACTTCAAACCGCAGCGGCACGCGCTATGGGCCTCGGCAGATCCGTCAGGAGTCGGTGATGATCCGCCCGTACAACATGGGTAGCGGCGCTGCCCCTTTCGAACGGTTGCAGGTTGCCGATCTGGGGGATGTCGCCATCAATCCCTACAGTCTGGCGGACAGCGTTCGGCGTATCGAACTGGCCTATAGCGACATTCTGGCCCATGGCTGCATCCCGCTGACGCTGGGAGGCGATCACACGCTGACGTTGCCGATCCTGCGTGCCGCCGCCGGCCGTCATGGCCCGGTCGGTTTAATTCACGTGGATGCGCATTCAGACACCAATGAGGAGATGTTTGGCGAGCAACTGGCGCACGGCACCACTTTCCGTCGCGCTTTTGAAGAGGGGCTGTTGGCACCGCAACGGGTTGTGCAGATAGGGCTGCGGGGCAGCGGCTATGAAGCTGCCGATTTCGACTGGTCGCGCCGGCAGGGGTTTCGCGTGGTGCAGGCGGAAGAGTGTTGGTATCGCTCTTTAGCGCCGCTGATGTCTGAAGTGCGCGAGCAGATGGGCAGTGGGCCGGTTTATCTCAGCTTTGATATCGATGGGCTGGATCCGGCGTTTGCTCCGGGTACCGGCACGCCGGAAGTTGGCGGGCTGTCGGTGTGGCAGGGCCTGGAAATTGTCCGAGGATGCCGGGGGCTGAATCTGATCGGCGCCGACGTGGTGGAGGTCTCACCGCCTTACGATCGTTCCGGTAATACCGCGCTGCTGGCGGCCAACCTGCTGTTTGAAATGTTATGCGTGCTGCCTGGGCGATAAGACGTCGCCATACCTGACCGGCGGAGCCGTTGCGCCTGGATCCAATAACAATAATAAACATGCGGAGTGACTCATGAATCTCGATCTGCTGGTAGTAGTGTTTTACTTTTTGGTGATAGGAGCGGTGGGTTGGTTAGGCGTTCGCCGGGCGACGACCAAAGAGGATTATCTGGTTGCCGGACGTAATCTGGGGCCCTGTTTGTATCTGGGCACCCTGTCTGCGGTGGTGCTGGGCGGTGCGTCAACCATCGGCAGCGTCAAACTGGGTTATACCTACGGCATCTCTGGCGTGTGGCTGTGCGGTGCGCTGGGGGCGGGCATCGTGGTGCTGAGCATGGTGTTGGCAAAGCCGTTGCTTAAGCTAAAGCTCTACACCGTCAGCCAGGTGCTGTCGCGTCGTTATCACCCAGCGGCCAGAGTCACCAGCGGCGCTATTATGTTGGCCTACGATCTGATGGTGGCGGTGACGTCGATCATTGCCATCGGCAGCGTGATGCAGGTGATGTTTGATCTGTCGTTTATCACGTCGATTTTGCTCGGTGGCGGTTTGGTGGTGCTGTATTCAACGTTGGGCGGCATGTGGTCACTGACGCTGACCGACATTATCCAGTTTATCATCATGACCGTTGGCATGATGTTGGTGCTGATGCCGATGAGCATCGTCAAAGCCGGGGGTTGGACGGCGTTCAGTAGCCAACTGCCGGATAGCTACTACCGGCTATCATCCATCGGGCTGGATACTATCGCGGTGTTCTTCCTGATCTACTTCTTCGGCATTTTGATTGGTCAGGATATCTGGCAGCGGGTATTTACCGCCCGCAGCAACACTATTGCTCGTTATGCCGGGTTAGGGGCCGGCGTGTATTGCGTGCTGTATGGCGTAGCCGGTGCGTTGATCGGCATGGCCGGCAAGCTGGTGCTGCCGCAGTTGGCTAATACCGACGGGGCTTTTGCCGCCATTGCGCAGGCGGTACTGCCGCCGGGCGTCAGCGGATTGGTGGCCGCCGCCGCACTGGCTGCGCTGATGTCGACCGCCAGCGCCTGCCTGCTGGCGTCATCGACCATCGCGCTGGAGGACGTATTGCCGGCGATTCGCAAGCGTCCCTCGGGCGGACTGACCGCCGGGCGATTTACTACGCTGATCATGGGCTGCATCATGCTGGGGTTGGCGTTTGTGGTGCGGGATGTGATGGCGGCGCTGACGCTGGCTTATAACCTGCTGGTGGGCGGCATGCTGATCCCGCTGATTGGCGCGATTTTCTGGCAGCGGGCCACCAGCACCGGCGCTATCGCCAGCATGCTGACCGGCAGCCTGAGCGTTTTGGGGCTGATGTATTATCAGGGTATTGAAGCCAACAGCCCCATCTACGGCGGCTTGCTGGCAGGCGGCGCGGCCTTCGTGATGGGCAGCTTACTGACCCGACCAAGCCCACAGCCGCAGGTACAGCCCGAGTAACCGGTAATCAGGGGCTGCCATGCGCAGCCCCATCCTCGTTTAAAGCCAGCCGGAGCGCTTCAGCTTCTGGTAGAGGAAGAAGCAGCCGACGACGGTGACCCCCAGCGTGGCGTGGTAGGCCCAGGGGAACTTCAGCTCTGGCATGTCGGCGAAGTTCATGCCGTACAGGCTGAAAATCACCGTAGGGATCGCCAGGATCGCCCCCCAACCGGCCAGGCGTTTCACCACTTCGTTCTGTTTTACGGTGACCAGCGCCAGATTGACGTGCATCGCGTTGGTCAGCATTTCGCGCATATCGTCGATATTGCTGACCACCTGATGCGCATGGTCTTGCACGTCGCGTACGTAGGCGCGCAGCTCTTTCGGGATCACTTCTTCATGCAGGCGGATCAACTGATTGCAGATTTCGTCCATCGGCATCGCGGCATTGCGCAGCGCCAGCAGGTGCCGCCGCAGGGTGTAGACGTTCTCGATGGCGGCCTGATCAAATTCCGATTTGAACATGTTGGCTTCAATGCCTTCAATGGTCGCCTCGAACTTCGCCACCACGCTACGGTAGTTATCTACTACAAAGTCCAACACCGAATACAAGGCAAAGCCCGGGCCGCGGCACATTTGCTTATGGTTCTCTTCGGCCTTGGCGCGGATTGGGGCGTAGCTCGGTGATTCGCCGTGGCGTACCGTGATCAGGAAGTTCTTGCCCACGAAGAAGTGTGTTTCGCCGTACTCAATTTCGTCATTGCCCCATTGCGCGGTTTTGACCACGATAAACAGCGAGTCACCGTAAGCTTCAAGCTTCGGTCGCTGGTGGGCGCACAGCGCATCTTCAATCGCCAGATCGTGCAGCCCGAACTCCTCCTGCACTTTGCGCATAAAGGCGTCTTCCGGCTGCCACAGCCCGAGCCAGACGAAGGTATCCGGCTGTTTGACCACCTCGCTGATATCATCAATGGTCACTTCGCCCAGCCGTTCACCGGCCTTGTATGCCACGCAATTCACAACCATGGTTGCGGTTTCCATCAGGTCACCTGCTATTCAATTAGGGTTTTGGTGAGAAAGTAACATTCATGTTCCACCGGGTAATTCTGCAGCGTCATCTGCAGTTGATAACCGAGTTTTTCGTAGAACGGCCGCGCCTGAAAACTAAAGGTATCCAAACGAACATAGCGGCAGCCGCGTGCTTTCGCCTCCCGTTCCGCCGCCAGCAATACTTTACGCCCCAGGCCGCTGCCGCGTTGCGAGTCCGCTACCCATAGCCATTCAACGCTCAGCCAGTTGCCCCAGGTCTCGCCGGTCAGGCCGGCGACCACCTGGCCGGCGGTGTCCCGGGTGTAAATGCCAAGCGGCTTACGCAAGCTGGGATCCACATAGGGGCTGTTGTGGGCTCTAAGCCCCTGACGAATAACGTCGAGGGTGTCTTCATTGAGCGTCTCGGTTACGGTGATGTTCATCTTTCCTCCTTGGTGAACCCTTAACTTAAGCACAGTCTGACTAAAAGGCAACACGTTGAAATTTAAAACAAACGTCAAAATCAGCCTGCTGGACTACACTGAGTAGGTTGTTTTTTGTCCAGGAGGACGCTATGCACCGATTGACTATGATAGCCGCTTTGCTGTTGTTCAGCGGCTTGCTGCACGCCGCGCCGACGGTAACGCAATTGCAGGACAAGTTGGAACACCCGTGGTCGCTGGCATTTCTGCCCGGCGAACAGGGAATGTTAATCACCGAACGGCCGGGGCGTTTACGGCTGTGGCAGCCGGGCCAGGGGCTTTCGGCCCCTATCGCCGGTGTGCCGCAGGTATATGCCGAAGGCCAGGGCGGTTTGCTGGAAGTGTTGCTGGCGCCCGATTTTTCCACCAGCCGACGAGTTTACCTCAGCTTCGCCGAAGCGGGCGATGAGGGTAAAGCGGGGACGGCGGTAGGCTACGGGCAACTTAGCACCGACAACCGACGGCTGGAGAATTTCAAGGTGATTTTCCGCCAGCAACCCAAGCTGTCGGTCGGCAATCATTTTGGGGGCAAGCTGGCGTTTGATCGTCAGGGGAATCTGTTTATCGCGCTCGGGGAGAATAATCAGCGGCCGACGGCGCAGGATCTGGACAAGTTACAGGGCAAAATGGTGCGCTTAACCGCCGACGGCGCGGTACCGCCGGATAATCCTTTTGTCGGCCAGGCCGGCAAGCGGCCGGAAATTTGGTCATACGGTCACCGCAATCCTCAGGGGCTGGCGTTGAATCCGTGGAGCGGGGTGATGTGGGAGAACGAACACGGTCCACGCGGTGGCGATGAGGTCAATATTCCGCAGGCAGGGAAAAACTACGGCTGGCCGATAGCCACCTATGGCATCAATTACTCCGGGCTGGCGATCCCGGAGGCGAAAGGGCAGAAGGTCGCGGGCACCGAACAACCCCTGCATTATTGGCCGGTGTCGCCGGGTATCAGCGGCATGGCATTCTATGATTCGCCGCGTTTCCCTGCCTGGAAGCATTCGCTGTTTATTGGTGCGCTGGCCCAGGAAGCGCTGATCCGCCTGACGCTGCAGGGAGACAACGTGGTTTCTGAAGAAAGGCTGCTGGAGGATCGCGGTGAACGCATTCGCGAAGTGCGGCTCGGGCCTGACGGTTATCTTTACCTGTTAACCGATGCAAGCAACGGCAAGCTGCTGCGGGTAGGGCTCCAGGAGAGAATTGCGCCCCAGCGGATGCGGGGCGCAGGAAACTCAGGTTAACTCACTCATCACACCGCGCTGATAGGCTGGCCGCTCGGTCAGTTGCTTATACCAGCGCTCCATGTTCGGGCGAGCTTGGCGCTTGATCGGCATGGAGAACCAGGCGTAGGCGAAACTGCCCAGCGGGATATCGCCGATGCCGAAGTCTTCACCGGACAGGTAAGGCTGATGACCCAGGGTGTCTTCCACAATGTCGAAATGCTTTTCCAGTGTGGCAATCGCCGCTTCGATCTTCGCCATGTCACGCAGTTCCGGCTTGGTACGCACCAAACCCCAGAACACCACGCTAAAGTGACTGACAATGGTGGCCGTGGTCCAGTCCATCCATTTTTCGGCACTGGCACGCGCCTGCAGATCCTGCGGGTAGAAAGGTTCGCTACCAAACTTCGCGGCCAGATAGCGCACTATGGTGTTGGACTCCCACAGCACAAAGTCACCGTCTTGCAGCAGCGGTACTAAACCATTCGGGTTCAATGAACGGTAGAGTTCGTCGTTCACCTTGCCGAAAGCGCCTCCGGCGTTGATATGGCTGTAACTCAGCTCCAACTCTGCGGCGCACCACAGCACTTTCCTGACGTTGTTCGAATTTTCACGACCCCAAATGGTCAGCATAGAACGCCTCTTTTACGTGGGTTAATCAACCTAACTAATTATTCCTACTCCACAATTCAGCGCTTGTCACACTGGAAGGCATTTTTTGCCGACGTGGGCGACACATTCAGCGCTCCCAGCGGCAGATCTCCCAACCATTCTCCAGCGCCAACGCGTTGAGCTCGCTGTCGGGGTTGATCACCGTGGCGCTGTCGACGTATTCCAGCATCGCCTTGTCGTTGAGGGAGTCGCTGTAGCCGTGGCTGTGCTCGAAGCTCAGTTCCGGATGTTCAGCCAACCACTTTTTCAGGCGGATAACCTTGCCCTGTTGGTAGGTCATGGTGCCGTAGGTGTTGCCGGTGAAGCGGCCGTCTTGCACTTCGACGCCGATGGCCAGCGCGCCGTCGGCGCCAAGCTGGGCGGCAATGGGGGCCACCAGGTGCTCGCCCGTGGCGGAAATGACCAGAATGCAATCACCACGCTCGCGGTGCCACAGCAGCCGCTCGCGGGCGGCAGGGTAGACTCGCGGCAGGATATCGCGGCGAATATAGCGCTGCACCCAGCCGGCCACCGTTTCGGTACTCAGGCCGGCCAGCGGCGCCAGCGTGGCCTGCATGTAGTCCTCCATGGACAGCTTGCCCTGATAATAGTGCTGCATCAGTTGCTGTTCCTGCTGTTCCAGTTCCGCCGGTGCAAACCCTTCAGTGACCAACCAACGCATCCACAGGCTGGCGCTGTCTTCATCAATCAGGGTTTCATCCAGGTCGAATAAGGCTAAATCCATCAGTATTTCTCCGGCAGGCAGGGAGGGGGAATGGGGCTGTTTATAGAATAGCGGATAGCGTTAGTCGCCAGCCAGTGGCGACAACGAAATTGCGCAGAGCATAAGTCGCATTGATGACAGTTTTGCGACGCTTTGTTGAAGGTTTGCATAACTTAGAACGCAACAATATTGGCTGACGCTTGAGCCGCAGTGGTAACTATAGGGGTAATACGCTGGCTATCCAGGAGTTGAAGATGCTGATAATTCGCCTTTATACCGGCCCGATTTTTGTCGGGGATGAAGAGGAACAGGATGATGACACCCCCACTGACGCTGAAGAAGCTGCCGCTGCTGGATCTTTCGCAGCTTGATGGCGACGCCGGGCAGCGGCAGGCGTTTCTTGACGGTTTGCGTATTGCGGCGCGTGACGTCGGCTTTTTCTATTTGCGTGGCCACGGCGTTGATAGTGCCCTGAATGCACAGCTGCAACGGTTGGCGAGGCAGTTTTTCGCCCTGCCGGAAGCCGACAAACTGGCGGTGCAGATGGTGCATTCGCCGCATTTTCGCGGCTATAACCGTGCGGCGGCTGAATTGACCCGCGGCCAGCCGGACTGGCGCGAACAGTTTGATATCGGTGCAGAGCGAGCGGCGCTGCCGTTGGCTGAATCAACCCCACGCTGGGCGCGTTTGCAAGGGCCGAACCAATGGCCGGAGGCATTGCCCGAACTGAAACCGCTGTTATTGCAATGGCAGCAGGCGATGACCGCCATGTCGCTGCGGCTGTTGCGCGCCTTTGCCCTGTCGCTTTCACTGCCGGAACAAGCATTTGATTCGCTCTACGGCGACAAACCCAATGAACATATCAAACTGATCCGTTATCCAGGGCGTGAAGCGACCGCGAGCGGGCAGGGGGTTGGCGCCCATAAAGACTCCGGTTTTCTCAGCTTTCTGCTGCAGGACCGGCAGAAAGGTCTGCAGGTTGAAGTGGATGAAGGGCGCTGGGTTGACGCCGAACCGCTTGAGGATACCTTTGTGGTCAACATTGGCGAATTGCTGGAGCTGGCAACCAACGGCTACCTGCGCGCCACGGTACATCGGGTGGAGACGCCGCCGGCGGGGAGCGATCGACTGTCGATTGCTTTCTTCCTCGGGGCGCGACTGGACGCGGTGGTGCCTGTGTATCAGCTGCCTGAATATCTGGCCGCGGAAGCCCATGGCCCAACCAGCGATCCGCATAATCCGCTGTTGCGCGACGTAGGCTTTAACTACCTGAAAGGACGCATCCGTTCCCATCCGGATGTGGCGCAGCGTTATTACCAGGATGTGGTTGCTTAAGGGAGGAGGCCGCATACCGCGCCCAACCGGGTGAGTCGGGTCGAACATGTTCGACCCGATTGTTTTGAATTACTCTGCCAGTGCCTGCTGCAGATCGGCGATCAAATCTTCCGCATCCTCAATCCCTACCGACAGGCGCAGCAATTGCGGCGTAATACCGGTTTTCATCCGCTGTTCCAGCGGGATAGAAGCGTGAGTCATGCTGAACGGCTGACTGATCAGGCTTTCCACGCCGCCGAGGCTCTCTGCCAGGGTAAACAGCTGTGAACGTTTGATCACCCGGCGCGCATAGGCATCATCGCCTTTCAGCCGTACGGAAATCATGCCGCCAAAGCTGCTCATCTGCCTGGCCGCCAACGCGTGCTGCGGGTGGCTCGGCAGACCAGGGTAGTAGACTTCTTCTACCTGAGGTTGGCCTTCCAGCCACTGGGCAATACGCAAGGCGCTATTGCTGTGACGCTCCATACGCAATGCCAGGGTGCGGATGCCGCGCAGCGTCAGGAAGCTGCTGAACGGATCGAGAATGCCGCCCACCGCGTTTTGCAGGAAGCCGAGCTGCTCGGCCAACTCTGGGTTATTCCCCACCGCAGCGACACCGGCGACCACGTCGGAATGGCCGTTGAGGTATTTGGTGGCGGAATGCACTACCACATCAAAGCCGAGATCCAGCGGACGCTGGATATAAGGCGAGGCAAAGGTGTTGTCCGCTACGCTGATCAAACCGTGTTTTTTAGCGATGGTGGCGATGGCGCTCAGATCAGCCAATTTCAGCAGTGGGTTGGTCGGCGTTTCAACCCAGATCATTTTGGTATCCGGTTCGATTGCCTGTTCCAGCCCGGCAAGGTCCGCCGGGGAAACATAGGTGACGCGCAGGCCTGCGGTACGGCTGCGGACCTTCTCCAGCAGGCGATAGGTGCCGCCGTACAGATCGTCGACCGCCACCAGATGGCTACCCTGATCGAGCAGCTCCAGCACCGTTGAACAGGCGGCCAGGCCAGAGGCAAAGGCATACCCACGGCTGCCGCCTTCCAGTTCGGCAATGGCGCTCTCCAATGCGGTGCGCGTTGGGTTGGCGCTGCGTGAATATTCATAACCGGTATGCTCCCCCGGCGCCGGTTGGGCGTAGGTGGAGGTCGCATAAATGGCCGGCATTACCGCACCGGTGGCATCTGGCGTGTAACCGGCATGAACCGTCAACGTATCAAACTTGGCCATACAATCATTCCTTATTAACGTAATTTTTGGCGCCAGGCGTTAAGCACGTCTGTGCGGGTAATCAAACCGAGGAAACGCTCACCGTCGAGGACGACCGCTACGTGGCCGTGATTGAAGGTGGCCAGTAAATCCTGATAGCTGGCTTCTTTTTGCAGCGTCTTGACCGAATGGGTCATGGCGCGGGCGGCCGGCAGACTGAAGTGGCTGGCGTCCGCCTGCACGGCATTGAGCAGATCCCACTCGTCGATCAGGCCGACAACCCGATCGCCTTCCAGCACCGGCAGCTGCGAGATGTCATACAGCCGCATGCGGGCATGAACGATAGCCAGCGTGTCTTCCGGTGCGACCGAAACGGCGGCCCCTTCGTCATGACGGTAGGCGATCAAATCGCGTAAATCCTGATGCTGCGGCTTGCTCAGCAGGCCTTGTTCCAGCATCCAGTGGTCGTTATACATTTTAGACAGGTATTTGTTGCCGCTGTCGCAGACGAAGGTGACCACGCGTTTCGGCTCTGTTTGTGCCTGGCAATAGCGCAGCGCTGCTGCCAACAGGGTGCCGGTGGATGAGCCTGCCAACACGCCTTCTTTGCGCAGCAGATCGCGCGCGGTGGTGAAGGCTTCGGCATCGCCGATACGATAGGCATTGCGCACCTGGTTAAAGTCGCTCAGCGGCGGAATGAAATCTTCGCCGATCCCTTCCACCAGCCAACTGCCGGCCTCGCCGATCTGGCCGTTATCAAGATAGTCCGCCAGGATCGAGCCAGCCGGATCCGCCAACACGAACTCGGTTTGTGGCGAGACTTCGGCAAAATAGTGGCTCAGGCCGCCGAGTGTGCCGCCGGAACCGACACCAACCACGATGGCATCGACCTGATGCTCCATCTGCTGCCACAGTTCCGGCGCGGTGGTACGGGTATGGGCCGCCGGGTTGGCCGGGTTGTTAAACTGATCGATATAAAACGCACCGGGGATTTCGTCGGCCAGCCGTTTGGCGTAATCCTGATAGTAAGCCGGGTGCCCCTTGCCCACGTCGGAGCGGGTCAGCACCACTTCTACTCCCAGGGCGCGCAGATGGAAAATCTTCTCGCGGCTCATCTTGTCCGGTACCACCAACAACAGCTTATACCCCTTCAGGGCCGCCACCAGCGCCAGGCCCAAGCCGGTGTTGCCGGCGGTGGCTTCAATGATGGTGCCGCCGGGCTGCAGGCTGCCGTCGCGTTCCGCTTGCTCGATCATCGACAGCGCTACGCGGTCTTTGATGGAGCCGCCGGGGTTTTGGTTCTCAAGCTTGACGAACAGGCGGCAGGGGCCGGTATCAAACTGAGTCAGTTCCAGCATCGGGGTGTTACCGATCATATCGATGACGGAATGCGGTATTGCCATGAGGATCTCCAGAATAATTCGGTTTAAAGCCGTTATCTGGATGATAGCGCTGTCAATAAGCCCATTAAAAAGAACAAATAACCACTCAATATGCTTTTTTGGAATATATTAATTCAATTTGGACGTATGGAGGCATGGATGTTCAGCGGTGCAGATGTTCAGCCGTATGGCCGTGGGCCGTTTAAAAAAACGACGCGCCGTCGGCTTTTCATCCAATTTACGCGTAACAGCGTACAGTTATGTAAAAATGCTGAAAATTCGCGCTAAACCCTGCAAAAATAAGATGAATCTAATAAACTCACAGCAAGGGCATTTTCGGTACGCCGCTCAACCCGTCATGGGGCCGCAGGGAGTTTGCGGTTGGAAAACGCGTATCGGGCCACTCTCGCTGGTTGGCTGAAAACGTGAATATGTTTGAAAGTTAACGCTATTTCAATGATTTGAATGGATACTCTGGCGACGTCATGATGAAAAAAAACTTTTCCACTACCCTGAAAAAATTAACCTTTAGCGTCAGCATCCTGTTGTTGGCTGCGCCTGTCGTACAGGCGGCGGAAGCGCCGGCTGCCCCGCAGGTCGATGCCAAAGCTTTTGTGCTGATGGATTACAACAGCGGCAAAATTCTGACGGAGGGCAATGCCGATACCCGGCTCGATCCCGCCAGCCTGACCAAGATCATGTCCAGCTACGTGATTGGCCAGGCGATCAAGGCCGGCAAGATCAAGCCGGAAGACATGGTCACCGTAGGTAAAGATGCCTGGGCAACCGGTAACCCGGCGTTGCGTGGCTCCTCGCTGATGTTTATCAAGCCGGGCGACCAGGTGCCGGTGATGGAGCTCAACAAAGGCATCGTCATTCAGTCGGGCAACGACGCCAGCATCGCGCTGGCTGATTATGTCGCGGGTAGCCAGGATTCGTTTGTCGGCCTGATGAACAACTACGCCAAATCGCTGGGCCTGCAGAACACCCATTTCCTGACGGTGCACGGTCTGGATGCGGAAGGACAGTACAGCACTGCGCGTGATATGGCGCTGCTGAGTCAGGCACTGATCCGCGACGTGCCGGATGAATATGCGCTGCATAAAGAAAAAGAGTTCACCTTCAACAAGATCCGCCAGGTTAACCGCAACCGTCTGTTGTGGAGCTCCAACCTGAACGTTGACGGCATTAAAACCGGCTACACCGGTGGCGCCGGTCATAACCTGGTGGCCTCGGCCACCGACGGCCCGATGCGTTTGATCTCGGTAGTGCTGGGCGCGCCGAGCGATCGCGTCCGCTTTAGCGAAAGTGAAAAGCTGCTGACCTGGGGCTTCCGCTTCTACGAAACCGCCACCCCTATCAAAACCGACAAGCCGTTTGTTACCCAGAAAGTGTGGTTTGGCGACGTTGGCGAGGTGCCGTTGGGCGTAGCGAAAGATGCGGCGGTTACTATCCCGAAAGGGCAGATGAAAAACCTGAAGGCCAGTTACAAGCTGAACCAGCCGACGCTGGAAGCGCCATTGGCAAAAAATCAGGTGGTTGGCACCATCGATTTCCAGCTTGACGGCAAAACCATCGAGCAATATCCGCTGGTGGCGATGCAAGAGGTGAAAGAAGGGAACTTCTTCAGTCGTATCTGGGATATGGTGATGATGAAACTGACCCAGTGGTTCGGCAGCGTGTTCGGCTAGTTATCACGAGGGTTCAAAGACCACGTTGTTATCAAACAGAGGGCGCATGATGGCGCCCTCTGCTTTTATCAGTTACAGGCGACCACCTTGATCGCCAGACCGCCCTGCGACGTCTCACGGTATTTGGCGTTCATGTCCTTGCCCGTCTCATACATGGTTTCAATCACCTTATCCAGGCACACCCGCGGCTCGCTGGTACGACGCAGCGCCATACGTGCTGCATTGACCGCTTTCACCGCGGAAATCGCGTTACGTTCGATACAGGGCACCTGAACCTGGCCAGCCAATGGATCGCAGGTCAGCCCCAGATGGTGCTCCATGGCGATCTCCGCCGCGATGCAAACCTGAGCTGGGCTGCCGCCCATCAATTCTGCCAGACCGGCCGCCGCCATGGAGCAGGCGACGCCCACTTCCCCCTGACAGCCCACTTCTGCACCCGAAATAGAGGCGTTCATCTTGTACAGCGCGCCAATGACGCCGGAGGTCAGGAAGTAACGGCTATAGGAATTAGGGTTCACCGGGCGAATAAACTGGTCGTAATAGGCCAGTACCGCCGGGATGATGCCGCAGGCACCGTTGGTTGGAGCGGTCACCACGCGGCCACCGGCGGCGTTTTCTTCATTCACGGCGAAGGCGAACATATTTATCCAATCAACTACGTTCATCGGATCGATGTTGTTCTTGTCGCCGGTCACCAGAATACGGCGCAGAGCAGCAGCGCGGCGCTGAACCTTCATTGGGCCGGGCAGCAGGCCTTCGGTATTCATGCCGCGTTCAATACCGGCACGCATCACTTGCCAGACTTCGGCGAAGTGCGCGTCGATCTCGGCCTTGCTGTGCAACGCCAGCTCGTTTTGCATCACCAGACCGGACAGCGAAAGGCCGGCGTCCTTGCAGTGCTGTTGTAAGTCACGCGCCGAATTGAACGGGAAGGGCACCTGAACCGGATTCGCCTCCGACAGGCCAAAATGTTCCTCATCGACGATAAAACCGCCGCCGGTAGAGTAATAGGTTTTGCCGTGCAGCAGACGTTCGTCGGCGAAGGCGCTGATGCGCATGCCGTTTTCATGCAGCGGCAGATTATTGCTGTGGAAGTTCATGCTGGTTTGCAGCGGAAAATCCACTTCGTGATGACCCTTGGCCATCAGCAGGCGACCGCGTTGCTCAACGTCACGGATAAAACCGGCGATACCGTCGATATCCACGTCGTGCGGCAGGTTACCCGCCAGGCCCATAATGATGGCGATATCGGTGTGGTGTCCTTTGCCGGTCAGAGACAGCGAACCGTAGACGTCCACCACGACGCGGGTGGTATCCATCAACTGCTGGCTGGCGATCAACTCATCGGCGAACAGCTTGCCGGCTTTCATCGGACCGACGGTGTGGGAGCTGGATGGGCCAATACCAATTTTAAAAATATCGAAAACGCTGACCATGGTTTCGCCTCCTTCTTCAGGTGTTAGGCGTTAATGCAGGAAAGGGGGCCGTGCAGAGAAGCCGGCGCACAGGGCGCCGGCCGGGCTGGATTAGAGGCTGTACAGGATTGCGGAGATGGCGATCAGGCCCATCACTACCACGAACACGTTACTGATGTGGCCGCTGTACTTGCGCATGGCAGGCACTTTACGGATAGCGTACATCGGCATCAGGAACAGCAGCATGGCGATGATTGGACCACCCAGGTTCTCGATCATGCCGAGGATGCTTGGGTTCAGGGTCGCAACAATCCAGGTAGTCACCAGCATGAAGATGGCGGTGATGCGGTTCAGCTTGTTGGTGCTGATGGTTTTACCGCGGCTCTTCATCGATTTGGCGATCAGACCGTTAAAACCTTCACGTGCGCCCAGGTAGTGGCCCAGGAACGATTTGGTGATGGCGATAAAGGCGATAACCGGCGCGATGTAGGCGATCATCGGGTTGTTAAAGTGGTTGGCCAGGTAGGACAGAATGGAGATGTTCTGTGCCTTGGCTTCAGCCAGGTTTTCCGGCGACAGGCTCAGCACGCAGCTGAACACGAAGAACATAACGGTCAACACCATCATGATGTGAGCGAAGCCCAGAATGCGAGAACATTTCTTCTCGGCTTCTTCCTGGCCGTATTCTTCACGTTTGGCTACCGCAAAGGCGGAGATGATCGGCGAATGGTTGAAGGAGAACACCATGACCGGGATCGCCAGCCACAGGGTGATGATCAGTCCGTGGCCCATACCGGTACCGGCGCCGGACAGGGAAACGTTGTCGAAGATGGCGGTGGACCAGTTAGGGATCAGGTACAGAGCCAGCAGCATCAGCACGCCAACAAACGGGAACACCAGGATGCTCATGGTCTTCACGATAGCTTGCTCACCGAAACGAACGATGGTCATCAGGCCCACGATCAGGATCAGCGACAGAATGGCGCGCGGTGGCGACGTCATGCCCAACTGGTGAGTAATGAAGCTGTCGACGGTGTTGGTGATCGCCACGCTGTAAACCAGCAGGATTGGGTAGATGGCGAAGAAGTAGAGCAGGGTGATCAGCTTACCGGCGCCGATACCAAAGTGTTCTTCAACTACTTCGGTGATGTCTTCACCGGCATTTTTACCGGAGAGCACGAAACGGCACAGGCCACGGTGGGCGAAGAAGGTCATCGGGAAAGCGATGATGGCCATGATGATCAGGGGAATCAAACCACCGATACCGGCGTTGATTGGCAGGAACAAAACGCCTGCGCCGATCGCGGTGCCGTACAGGCCCAACATCCACATGGTGTCGGTTTTACGCCAGGTACTGGTAGAGCCAGAAGCCGCAGAGGCAATGGTGCCGGTCTGTGTAGTGTCCATAAATATCTCCGAAGTGAACACGTTAATTTAAAATTAAAGGCAAAACTTAAGGTTAAAACCGAATGTCGCAAGAGCAGATGGCGGCATCGGTAAGAATCAGGTGTTGCTTGCGGGGATAATTGGCGTCCCCCTGGTTGTTTATTATGCTAATTACCGTTGGCCAGTGTGGCGGATAATTAATCAAATGATATTCCGCTCCCGAAGGGCCTCACATCGATACTGCTGCCGGAAGGTCATGGCCTGCCGATTTTCGTTGGCGGCAAGATAACGATTTACAGTAGAAACAACCGTGATCATGCTCTCAAATGCGTAATATGTGCGGTTAATTGCTTTTTTATTGGTTTTTCATGCATATGTTGCGCACTTGTGTAAGATTTCATGCTGAAAACGCTCTCATGGATGTTTCAGGATTTATCCGGTGTGGACGATCTGTAACCAGATAAAACGCTGCCGTTGTCAGCAAGCCGAGCAATATATTTTAAGCGTGGGTTTGGATCTAGCTAAAAACCCGGAATAAGCGGTTTTAGTGACGTAGATCACATTGTGATTTTAAGTGAATTAACTTTTAATTAATTGTTTTATCTGGTTTTATTTAAAATATCCCGCTAATAACGAAGGTAAACTACTTAACTGGATAGCGGATAAAAATGCTTAACCATTCATCATATAAATAAACCAAATTGGTTATATTTAAACCGGATTGGTTGCGTAATTGTTGATATTTATCTTGTAGATGTTATTGCGATTTATCATATAAAACCGCGTAGATACCGGGCATGAAAGTAATATTGTGTGGGATTTATCCGTGCTAAAGGAATAAGCAGGAAGAACTGTTGCAATTTATTAACCTGAGATTGGCTGTGGATAAAGAGATTTGCGCATCAATCGAAGATTATTTGTTCAATTTTTGCAGAGAAGAGAAGAGAAGAGAAGAGAAGAGAAGAGAAGAGAAGGGAGCCAGTAAAGGGCACCGTCGGCTGGAACCGACGGTAAAATTCAGCTTAAAAACGAATGGCGATCGCGTTTTCACTGAAAAAGTCCGCAAACTGCGGCTCGGGCTGACGATCGGTTATCACCCGGTCGAACTGCGTCAGCGGACCAATGCAGGCGGGCTTGGTTTTACCGAACTTGCTGTGATCGGCCACCAGGATTTTTTGCTGTGCCATGGCCATTGCCCGGTGCTTCATTTCCAGCTCGTCAAAATTAAAGCAGGTGGCGCCATGCTGCAGGCTCAGACCGGCGGCGGAGATAAAGGCGATATTCGGGCAGATATGATCCAGCTCGTTGTGCTGGCCGACGGCGGTGAAAATGTAGTTGTTCGGCTTGAATTCACCGCCGCACAGGATCACTTTGCAGTTCGGTTTGTCCTGGAGCGCCAGAAAGGTATTTAGCGAGTGGCATACTGCGGTGAACACCAGATCGTCGGCAATGGCATCGATGATCGCCGGGGTGGTAGTGCCGCAGTCGAAAAATACGGTGTCGTTTTCGTTGATCAACGCTGCGGCCAGCAGGCCGATACGACGCTTTTCCGTGACCTGTTTGGCCTTTTGATCGGAGACAAAATAGTTGGTGACGCCATTGCTGCGGGGATCGGCGACCACATAGCCACCCAACAGCACCACGGCGGCCGGTTCCGCGCTGAGATCGCGGCGGATGGTCATTTCTGAAACGCCCAACAGCACGGCGGCATCTTTTAAGTGGATCTTGTCAGAGCGCTTTAACGCCTGGACTAACCGATTGATTCGTTCTTCGCGCCGAGTTTCCATCTGTCTTCCCACAGGGTTAAGAGCCATTCTCCAGGGCCGAACACACAAATGCGGGGTAATAGTTGACCAGCCTAAGGCTGGACACATTACCCCGCATCAGATTATCACGGCGCGCGCCCGGTACTGAGGCGCCTCAGTTTATCAGTAGCTGCCGGCGGCAGCCTGATCACCGGAAACGATTGCTACGCCAGAGCTGGTGCCGATACGAGTAGCGCCTGCTTTGATCATCTTCTCGGCGGTTGCGCGATCGCGCACGGCGCCGGATGCTTTAACCCCCATCTCACTGCCTACCGTCGCACGCATCAGCTTGACGTGTTCTTCACGAGCACCGCCGGTGCTGAAGCCGGTAGAGGTTTTAACGAAGGCCACATCAAGTTCGCGACACATTTCACAAACCTGAACGATCTGCGCATCGCTGAGCAGGCAGGTTTCCAATATTACCTTCAACGGGATCGCCGCGCAAACCTCGCGCACGGCGGCGATGTCGGCTTTGACTTCATCCAGCAGGCCGCTTTTCAGCCAGCCTACGTTGATCACCATGTCAATTTCCTGCGCGCCGGCTGCAATCGCCGCTTTGGCTTCGAAAGCTTTGGCTACGGTCAGGCCGGCACCCAGAGGGAAGCCGATCACCGAACAGATTTTCACTTCGCTTTCCTGCAGCAGATGCGCAGCCAGCGGCACATAGCCGGAGTTAACGCAAACGGCGTAGAAGTTGTGCTGCTGCGCTTCTTCACAGAGTTTGGCGATTTGCTCTTCGGTGGCATCCATCGCCAGCAGGGTGTGGTCGACATAGCGGGCGTAATCAATGTTTTCAGTCGTCATTTCGATTCCTTGTTGAGGTTTGATCAAAGCACAATGTGAATAATGTTAGAATAATAACATTCATCTGACGGTTAGGATAGCGTGATTTTAAAAATGAAGGACAGATCATCGTTTTTAGGCTGTGTGGTGTATAACATTGGCAGTGATGATATGTTATTTAAATAACATTTTGGTGCTGAATGCAGGTTTGACCTGCGAGAACACCCAGGGGAAAAACTATGGATATGCTAATAAATCTGGTGCCACAGCGGTTTGGGACACAACCAGATGAAGTTTTCCGCAATGCGGATTTCGTGGTTACCGCTGTTGATTGTGCTCAGGCAGGACCGATGCTGACGTTGGAAAATAGCCGCGGCTCGCTGCGGGTATTGCCCTACAGTGGGATGACGATTTGGGATGCCGATTTTGATGGCTATTCGCTGAAGTCGGGCCGTCGTAGCGTCAAGGCGGCCCGTTGCCATCCTCATAGCGGCGTTGCTTTCCATTCACCCTGGCCGTATGAGGATGGTTCATCATCAGAATTAAACATGCAGCGTGTAGCGTTGCAGCTAGAGGGGAATACCCTGACGCTGTACGGCAGTGGCGAACTTGCCGATCGGCAGTGCAGGTTGCGCCCGGCGGTGAGCTTGACGGCGGACAGCGCACAATTTTCCATTGATATGCAAATCACTAATCTCGCCGAAGCGCCTTTACCGCTGAATTATGTCTGCCAATTAAATTATGGCTGCATCCCAGCAGCCATTTTCCGGCAGAATTTACCGGCACCGGCCTTGATGCCAACGGGGAGCATCGCCGATCGGGGCGTGCTGTGTTCGGACGATTTGTCGTTGTATGTCGATCAGGCCGAGTTTTTTATGTTGGCCTCAAAGGGCAGACGATACGTCACGCGTTTTTCCACCGCACAATTTAACTATGGTCTGCGCCCCGTCACACAACAGGGCAGCCAGCGTTTGTTCAGGTTTATCCAACCGGCTACCGGTAAGGGCGACAAACTGCCTGCAATGGTGATAGAGGCGGGGAAAATGAGAGCCTTCAGTGTCACCACCGGGGTGGTGTGAAACAGGGGCGGAGCCGCCCCTGTCTGAAAAGAGATTACTCTTTAACCCACCCTTTACGGATCGGGAAGGCGAACAGGAAACGGTACAGGCGCGTCAGTTTGGCGGCAATGATGTCGCCGAACAGGTTCCACACCAGTTGGGCAAACAGGCAGCCTACCAGACCGAGCAGGAAGCCACCCACCATGTCCAACGGCCAGTGCACACCCAGATAGACACGGGACCAGGCGATGCCAGCCGCCACGATTAACAATAATATCCCTGACCAGACACGGTGCCAGAACAGGAAAGCCAGTGCGAAAGTAAAGATGGCGGTACCGTGATCGCTGGGGAATGAACTGTCCGGCGCATGCGCCAGGAAGGTATACCCCACACCGGCGACGAATGGCCGTTCATGTGGCAGCAGCATGCCGATAGTGGCGGCAGAAAGCATGGCAAACAGCAGAGCAATTGTCGTCTTGGCCACCACTTCACGTTGCGACACCAATTGGTTCTGCGGCCCCCACAGCCATAGTCCGATAATCAGCATCGGCACGATAGCGATCAGATCGCGCGCCAGAAAGGTGGCGACATCGATCGATCCTTCGGGGGACGCCGGGGTCGCGTTGATCCAGGCGAAAAGAAGATAATTCAACTGCTCTATCATAGTTACCTCGTCTTGCGGCGGACAAACCCGCTCGCCATACAATAAACAGCCAGTTGGCTGAGCCAGACCCACCAACCCGCCCACAGGTTATGGGTAAGAAAATGTGCGCCGCGCATGACCTGACCAAAACCCATCAGCATGCCGAGCACAATGCCGCCGAACCAACACCAGTAAGCCAGGCGTGGGCGTTGCGGATAAAACAGGAAAAACAGCGCCATCACGGCAAAGCCGCTGGAGGCATGACCGCCAGGGAAGCAGCGCCCCGGTCCAGGTACTGCCGGTATTGCGCCGAACAGAGGGTAGGACATCGCCTTGCCGCCGTATTCGATTAAATCCCAAGGGCAGGAATGTGCGCTGGTGGCTTTAAGAATCCCGACCACCAAGGGACCAATGCCGATCAGCAGCATAGTGACAATCATGCGCGGGTTACGGCGATAAATGCCCCAGAACAGCGCCAGCACCGCACCGGTAATCACGCCGATTTTCAGCAGGCGGTGGTTAATCAAGTCCAGCCAGTGATTGTTCTGCCACGGAAAATGCCCGCTGGCGGCGTCGAACCAGTAATTGCTGATGGCCCAGTCCAGCTGTTCATTGCGCGACAGCCAAAGAAACAGCAACCCACTGGCTATCAACCCAAAAACCTGCCAACGGTAAAAGGATGCCGGCAGCGAGTAAAGGGCGTTAGTCTGAATTTGGGGTGTTGTTGAGGATTGATTTAGTGAAGGTTTTGGATTCACGCAGGGCTCAGATTCAATCAGAGAGATAGAGATCCCCACTGTAATAATTCTGTCTTAAGAAAACCTTAATGCCCGGGCAAGCCTGCTGCGAGAAAGGGATAGGCGAGCTATCGGCTTTCAGTTAAGGTAATCGTTTGCTTTTTATTGGGAAGATGTGGCGATGACAAAAAAATTGAATCTTGTGCTGTTGGCGGTCTGTGGCGCGCTGATTTCTCCTCTGACGGTGGCGCAGCAGGGCGTTGTCCCCGGGCCGATTGTGGTTCAGGGCGCAATGCCGGTGGAGGCGGAACGTTTCGCCCAACGTCTGGACAACCCGCATGAAGAACAAATTGGCGGCTGGCGCTTCTGGCGCGGCACCGTGGACGGTTATCCGGTCGTGGTGTCGGAAACGCTGAAAGGCATGTCTAACGCGGCGGCGGCTACGGCGATCGCCGCGACCGAGTTCCGCCCGGTGGCGATCATCAATCAGGGCACTGCCGGCGGCCACGATCCTGCGCTGAAAGTGTATGACATCGTGCTGGGAAAATATTCGGTTAGCCTGGGCGCGTTTAAAACGCCGAAAAAAGCACAGGGCGAAGGCAGTGATTCACGGCAGTGGCAACCTATGGATTTGCTGGCTTCGAAAGGCAGCGCCGGTGAGGATAAAAATCCCCATACGATCCGTCAATTCCCGGCAGACGCTAAACTGTTGGCGATAGCGGAGAGCGTTAAGGGCAGCTACGCGCAGGGCAAGGTCGTTGAAGGAGTGATTGGCTCCGCCGACGTCTGGAACAGCGAACTGGATCGCATTCGTGACTTCCGCGAAAAATATCATACCTTGGTAGAAGAGATGGAAACGGCTTCCGCCGCTCAGATAGCCGCGGCTTTCAATATTCCTTTTGTCGGCATTCGCGTCCTATCCAACAATATTACCAACCAGGGTAAATACGATCCGCAGACCGGGCTTGCGTGTCAGGATTATGTCTACCAGGTGGTGAAGGCTTATATCGCTGAAAACGCATCTCGCTGATTGCTTATCCTGATTTTTGGTCGGCATTATGGTTGTTGTTGCTGACCATTGTCCATTGTAAAGAAGATTAAACTGCTGGCGAGCTTGTCAGGAGTGTATTAGCTTATGGGCGAAGCATTTAATCATTGTAGGGATAAAACATGAACAAGGCATCCGTCGTATTTTCCGGCCTGCTGATGGCCGTTTCCGCCAGCGCCATTGCTGCCACCTCTGCCGAAGACACCGATATCAGCAAACAGCCGCTGGAAAAGGTCGCGCCATACCCTAAAGCGGAAAAAGGCATGAGCCGTCAGGTGATTTACCTGCCAAAACAGGAACACGAAGAGAACTTCAAGGTGGAACTGCTGATCGGCAAAACGCTGGAAGTGGACTGCAACCACCACATGATCGGCGGCACGCTGGAAAGCAAAACCCTTTCCGGCTGGGGCTATGACTATCTGGTGTTGGAAAAACTGTCCGATCCGGCCTCCACCTTGATGGGGTGCCCAGACAATAGCAAACAGCAGAAATTTATCGCTGCCAATTTGGGTGACGCGTCCATGCAGCGTTACAACAGCCGCTTGCCGATTGTGGTCTATGTGCCGAAAGACGTGGAAGTGAAATACCGCGTGTGGAAAGCCGAAGAGACGGTGAACAAGGCCGAGCAGAAATAATATCGATGCGTGCTAACCATTAGCACGGCTAAGTCATTACCGGATAAAAGCCCGTTTGGGGGAGTGCATTGCGCCGTTGGCCATACCCCCCCAAACGGGCTTTTTTGTGTGTCGCACAGTGGGGTATAGCAATAGAAAACGGCAGTAAAAGTATGTAGTTTGGTGTCGATACACAGCAACGCAATCTACCTAACTGGGCCAACATGACAAAATTAATTGAATTTAACGCCATCATTGAAGCAGCGGAGCGTTTATCTGGGAAAGTGATTCGCACGCCGGCCATTCCCGGTTCGAAACTGGCTGAAAAGATCCTGCGGCCCGTCTTCCTGAAGCTGGAAAACACCCAGCTTGGCGGTTCTTTTAAAGCCCGAGGGGTGCTTAACAAATTTTTGAAACTGGCGGATGAGCTTAAAGATAACCGGTTTGTTGCGGTGAGCGGCGGTAATTTTGGTATTGCGATCGCCGAGGCTGCGAAAATCTTTGGCGCTGACGTCACAATTATTATGCCACCCAGCGCACCCTCCACCGCTATCGACCGGGTCCGTCAGTTGGGCAGTAGCATCATGATAGAAACGGATGTTCATGCGGCGTTTGAGCGAGCGAAGGCCTTGGCAGCCGAAGGTTATATAGTTATCGATGACTGTAACGATTCGCTGATAGCCGAAGGGCATGGCACTCTGGCACTTGAGTTTATCGCCGATTGTCCTGATTTAACCGATGTTTTTGTTGCTGTAGGTGGCGGTGGCATGCTGGCCGGTGTGGCGACGGCGCTGAAAACCATCAAGCCGGAGATCAGAATTTGGGGTGTTGAAACTGCGGGCGCCAATTCAATGCATCAGGCGCTTGGCGCCGGGAAACCTGTCGAGATTGAGGTCACGTCCATTATTTCCACGCTGGGGGTGCCCGTCATTGATGAAATGATGCTTGCGCATGCTCAAGCTTATGTCGAAGACATAGTGGTTGTTTCAGATAAGGCTGCCATCGAAGGGATGATCGCTTTTGGCGAAGAGGCTAAGCAGTGGGTCGAATTGGCTTCCGGAACGCTCATTCCCGCTGTGCTGACCATTGTGCCCAAGCTGCCCGTCAATGCGGTGATCGGGATGGTGGTGTGCGGTGGGAATATATCCCATCAAGACATGGCGAAATGGGTGAGTTATTCGCGCAATCTTTGAGTTCACCGCAATTTTCGGATGAGTTACGCCTGCTTATAAGTCACGTCTGAGCATCAATGAATTTAATGGTTTTGTTGGGCCGAACCACCGGCTCACTTTATTTCAGGCAACAAAAAACCCGATTTCCTCATCACAATAGTAAAATCAATAAGTTAGTTGTTTTATAAAGAGTTTTAATGTCGGTGAAGGATGAGGAAATACGGGGATTGTCAATCTATGCCGCCACTTTGTCGCCACTTGGCATCGTCGCTAGCGGGTTGAATTGCAGAGCGGTTTCGAGGTGCTCCGGTGCAAGGTGAGCATAGCGCATCGTCATTTTGATATCATGATGGCCGAGGATGCGTTGCAACACCAGAATGTTGCCGCCAGACATCATAAAGTGCGCCGCGAAGGTATGGCGTAACACATGGGTCAGTTGGCCTTTGGGCAACTGAATGCTGGTGTTTTCGAGCGCCGCCATAAAGCGAAAATAGCATTCGCTGAATAGACGATCATCGCCCAGCGTTATCAACTTCTTGTACAGTGCTTTACTGATCGGAACGCTGCGGTTCTTTTTGCCTTTGGTTCGAATGAAGGTGATCTTATGGGGTGTTATCTGTGACCGGGTGAGGTTTTCCGCTTCTCGCCAACGTGCGCCGGTGCTTAGACATACCTCGACCACAAGCGGCAAATCAGTATCGCCTTTGCTGCAGGCTGCTAATAGCTCTGTGATTTGTGCGTGAGTAAGCCACGCCATTTCTTTTTCCGCTACGGTGAACTTACGCATGTTCTCTAGCGGATTGGGTTGGTTCCATTCGCCAAGCCGGGCCAACTCGCTGAACATACCGCTTAGATAGCTTTGTTCAAGATTAACGGTGACTGGTTCTGCACCGTTCTTCCACTTCTCGGAAAAGTAGATTTCACCGGACAAACGTTTATCACGATAATGCGCGAAGTCTTTTGCGGTGAAGGTAGTAGCAGGGGGATCGCCCAGAGCTTCAATCACAAGGCATAGTTTTTTGTAGGTACGTTCACCAGCGGTGAGGGATTGGCCATGTAGGTTGTACCATAGTTTAGCGACTTCACTCAGTTTACGGCGATCAATCGCTTCGCCTAACCACGGCTTGTTATCTACTTGTTCCATAGTGAAGCGTTCAAATGCCAAGGCCTCACCCTTGGTTGCGAACTGTTTACGTACCCTGCGGCCTTCACGACCAGCAGGGTAGCACTCACATAACCACTTACCGGATGTTTGTTTCCGAACTGCCATTGTAGTCCCTCTTGAAATTTGGAGGGTATTTAACTGTATGCAATCACAGTGGTCAATGTTTGATTATTGTCTTTTATACAGCATTAGCAGCCTTTCTTTTCGCTAAAGTGCTGGAGTACTCTTGGTAGTGCTTATCATATTTACTTGCACCGTTCACTGTTATGCCGTGGCGAATGCTCATTTTTGTAAGAACAACATCATCAAAAACCTCATTAAAAAAATAGTAATTTGGTGTTGATAAATTTGAGTAAAAACAAACTGTATCAGGTTCTAAATAAGGTGTGTTTATTATTTGGAATATCTTTTTTGTGATATAGACTAAAGACCTTAGCCTTTCCTTTAGCTCAGGTTCGTCGCGATAATCCATGACATGTAATACCGTTACACCGTCAACTCGATCCATGACAAGGTTGTTTGTTTTGAACTTTGGTACAGCTATAGTGAGATCGTTCTCAATGGTTTTAATTGAATCTGAAATTTCTCTTAATGAGTATATCTTCTCAATTTTATTGTCTTCATTATCTCGTGATTTAATTAAAAACCCTTCTATTTTATTTATTTCACGTTCAATTGATGATGTGGCTTTAACTAAAAATGATGTATTTATTCCATTTTCATATGACGAGTGTGTGAAAAAATTATCATATAGTTGATAAGGGTCTCCTATTTTGTACTCTACAGGGCAGTTGGATAACGCAATGTCTTTAGTTGCGACTTTTCCAAGTGCCTCAATCATAAATTTATGATGCGAGAAAAAACTATCCGCAGCGTTTTTTCTTCTAGTTGTTTGTATCTGCTCTGCTGTTTGTATAGTTCTATGAATATGTGCAACTATGGCTACTAGTGGAATAGATAAGGATAACACACCAATTGGTAGTTTAAATATTCGCAAGAAATTGTCATAACCTTCTGCCGATATGTTTATTTTTGTTTGCAACCATAGGGGAATGGATAAGGTTATTGACAAAGCCAAGGGGATTGAAATAGACAACCAAAACATCCATTGTTCTGAGAGCTTTCGCTCATTTAACTGTAAAAATTTGAAGTTTATTGCTTTTTTCATAATTATTATCTCCTTTTTTAGAGATGATTATTATTCTAATGTGCATTTCATAAGGATTTTAGCTATCGCATTGAGTTCATTAAGAGCACAGTCAAAAGAGTGCTTTAGATCAGATATATTCACTTTGTTTCCAGGAATACGCACGATCTCTCTTATGCTAATATTTCCATCTATATTTATAAGCCATGTGCCGTCATAAATTTCGTTATATGTTTGCGTGCCAATGTAATGAGTGTTTCCATCAGTTATAACTATTGGGTCTTTTATATTTTCAGGGAGAAATTCCTTATCTAATAATAAGGTATCTCCGTCGTGCAGTTGACGACCTAGAAGTTTCTTCGATGGGACTGAGAGTGCAGAAGGGGCCGTGATAACGTTTTGCTCAAACATCTCACCTTGACCATATGTTAGCCACCGCAATGAAGCACCTGTATCGAGAGCACATTTCAGTACGTACTCAGCAGGGAAAGAATCACGGACTTGTCGATTAGAAAGAGCACTTGCAGTTACTCCTAATGCTTCACATAGGGCCAGTTTTGTCTTGACTCCGTAGGCCTCAACCATCCTTTCGATTGCTGCTTTAGCACCCTGATTAAATTCCATACACCACCAAAACAAAGTAAATTTAATTGACTAATCCGAATCGGAGTAATAAATTTACCTCGAAACGGAGATTTTGGCTTTCAGCGCCAATAACCACCACTTATCGCGACCCGCCACAGGTCATCGGAGGATCTTGCACTATGCGTAAAAACATTTCAATCACGGTTCCTACACCTCACGTAAGCATAGAAAAATACTGTGAACTCACTGGGTTATCTAAGAGCACTGTTGATGACATGCTCGCTGATGGGCGCTTGTCATCATACCGTCACCGTCTATCTAAGGATGGGAAACGTGAAAAAGTACTCATCAATATGGTGAAGCTAACACTAGATGCACTATCGAAATGTGAAGTTTCGGTTTCGGTTTGAGATACTGCCACCATCAAAAGGGGAGAGGAATGTTTGATTACGAGGTTTCAAAACATCCACATTTTGATATGGCCTGCCGCCAGTTCTCTGTGCGTCATAACTTGGTTACGCTTGGCGATAGCATTGGTATGAGGCCGCAGGTATTACGCAACAAACTGAACCCGGAACAGCCGCACCAGCTCACTTGTGCGGAGTTATTGGCGCTTACTGATGCTACTGAAGACGCTGGCTTGCTCGATGCCTTGCTAGCACAAATCAACTGCATGCCATCTGTACCGGTCAACGAAGCCAGCACCGGGAACATCTCTGCCTACGCGCTGCACGCTACTGCCGCAATCGGCAACGTTGCCGCCGCCGCCGTGCATGGCGACCACAAAACGCCGATACGCAAAAGCGCACTGCTTGAAAGCGTCAACACGGCGATCCGCCATTTGTCGCTGATCGGCTTGACCGTTCAGAACCGCATCCAATCCACCCCGGCGCTAGCCTCCACCGTTGACGTTATCAGCGGCTTGGGCGCTGTTGCTGGTTTAAGCTGAGGTGATCACCGTGGTTATTTCTATCGCCCCACTGCTGAAACAACAAAGCCCATCGCGGCATTTTGAACATGGTTTTATTGAACTGCCGGGCGGAAAGCGCTGGCGCCCACGTCACGATCAGGCGGCCTTACTGCGTGGCCTGTCAACGGCTAAGCCTGTTTCACCGCTGCGCCGTTTTTTCTGCCGTTAATTGGGGCTGTCATGTTGTTGGCTACTGAAACACAAAAAGCGATCGGCATTAAGCGCATTTCACAGATTAAGCGTGAGCTGTTCCCTCATAAGCAGAATCAGGCGCAAGAGGCTTTTGATAAGTCGCCGGAACATATCCGCAGAACTGTTTGTTTTCATGCCGGGCTGAAAGAGCGGCATATAAAAATGAAGTTTGCAGAAATGAGTTATTCAGAGCGTAAACAAATTGTGTGGGCGCTGAATGACCTGATTGATTTATCAAAAACCTTGCCGCGATTTATCAGTGATGATGATTGCGAATTAAACGTTAATTAACCGCATTGCGTAATTCTGGCGTTAACCCGCCGGGCATCGCTTTGTCTGAAATAAGGGTTAAATATGTCGAATGTGATTTTTATGGGGTTAGACCCAGCAAAGGAAGGTAGCGATATTTCACAGGTGGCTGTGTTGCTTGATAACGCCCGCCTTGATGAGCGTAAGAACCAAGCCGATCTCGCCGCTGCTCGTTTGGTACGTTTGGCTGCACATATCTCTAAGAACGGCTTAACGGCTGCCGAGGCTGTAGAGCTGCTCCGCCAAGAGGCCGAGTCGATAGAGAATCAAGCGCAGGAGCTGCACTAATGGCTAACGTGGTTGAAGTTAATGGCACCTTCGCCATCATTAAAATTGAAGCGCAGGGGACTAACCCGGAAGCTTTAATTCTGGCGGATGTAAAAACAGACAAAGAAACCAAGGAGAAACATTATCCAACAAGAGCGGTTTACTCTAATGAGTTAAAACTGATCTCTGACCTGATTAATTTATCCGTTAATCGAGGCGTATTTCATCAATCAATTACAAGCATTAGCGATGTCATTAAAGAATCGCACCGTGTCGCGGAATTAGGGCGACAGGCTCTAATTCAACTGAATACAAAATCGGAGTTGCACTAATGGCCGACTTGATGGACTACGAACAGGAGCGGCAAGCGCTGGTATTGGAGGCGCAGATTACCAATGCTCGCAAATCCTCCGCGCTGCCTTCTGCCTTTGTTTGCGAAGAATGTGATGCTCCGATTCCTGCCGCGCGTCGCGCTGCCGTTCCCGGCGTTGATACATGCGTAAGCTGTCAGCAGATCCGCGAGACGCAAAGTCACCAATACGCGGGGAAGGCATGACGGAGTTCTCTATTTTGTTCGGCCTGCTGGCGTTGCTGGCAGGTCATTTTATTGCGGCTGATTTGAGCGATTCAGAATTTGCACGCAGACCAGAAAACCAAAATTACGATTAAGGAAATTACATGGAAATTAAAATCGGCTCTGAGTTTGTTATCACCAGCGATAATCTGCAATTCATTCTTAATACGGTGAAGGTAGGGAAAACAGGAAAAAGCGAAGGCCAAGAGCGTTACGAGGCTATTGGCTATTACCCTACGATTAACCAGCTTGTTAACGGCCTTATTCATCACAGCGTCCGCAATTCCAGTGTTAATAGCATTGCAACATTGGGCGCGGAAATAGGTCGCATTGGCAACCTGTGCCAAGAGGCTTTTGCGGTGTGTGAGGCTGCAAATGGACAATAAGCTGAGCAAGCCGGTTATGTATGTCGTGCGCACCCTAGATGGTGCCGTGGCGTCGGTAAAAAGTAATAGCTATACCGCACCAAAGGGATTCACAAGTGAGCCGCTTTACTCGCAAGAGTACGTCTCCGCCCTGCTGTCAGAAATTGGGGAGATAGAACGGTCACTAATCTCGAATTGCGTCGATTACGAATTTGACCTGATTAAGATGAAGCGACGCGCCGAGGCAGCAGAGCAACTCATCACTGGGCTTGAGCGTCACGTAAAAGACATCGAGGCAACGCTGATAGCGGCAACAGACGAGATCGCAGACCTCACAAAAGAGCGTGATGAGGCGCGCGCCAAGTTGGCTACGCCGGTACTGTTGTCCTGTGAAACGCATCCTCGTTGCCGCACTCAGCATGCCAAAGATGTTCGCGCCGCTGGTTTCGTTGTTGGCCTGTGCTCTGCTTGCAATGAGCGTTACTGCGGCAACTGTGCCCACGCCAACGGCGCGAAAGTGCAATGAGCCAAGCGGCACCCGCCTACGCTTACCCATGGAACGAACCGCGCCCGGCAGTTGCCGGGCCGGTAAGACCGCTTACCCGTGAGGAACTCGCTCAGGGGCAAGCTGTTTTAACCAATATCCGCCGCCTGCCGCGCTTCCTCAGCGCCATGTTCCTGACGCGTTACACCAACTTGCTCAAGAGCAAAGGGCTGCACGACGCCAACAAATGGCTGGTATTCCAGTTCGATCGCCGCATCTGGCCGCGCCTGCAAACGGTGAGCGCCAAAAACGCGATGAACCTCGCAGCTTCAATACGGTTTTCTGCTGAGGTCGATAACTACGCAGCTCTGCCCGGCATGGATGACAAAGAGTTACGCCGCCTTGCCGATCGGGTGGCCGGTCAACTTCTGCAGAATTACGAAGATTACTGCGATGAGTTTGTGGCGGAGAACGGCGGCGACAATGCCGGGCTTTTCGAAGATGCCACCCAATCAGAATTTTATGGCCGCATTGCCGGTATGGCGCGCGCCTTCAACATCACCCCGATGCACTGGCGCAAATACCGCAAAGGCAAACTGGATGCCCGGTCAGCGATTGCCAGTCTGTCACGGTTGGTTAATTCCGAGTGGTGGGAGCGCCAGTTGAAAGCCCTGCGGACGCAATGGCGCGAGGCGTTGCTGATCGCCGTCGGCAATGTGAACCGTGGGGCGTCGTCCTACGCCAGTCGGCAGGCAATCCGCGATGTGAAAGCGCGCCGACAGTCCAATTTTGATTATCTGAACAGCCGCGAGCTTGAGAACGTCGAAACCGGCGAACGCTTCAGCCTCATCGACAAGGTGATGGCAAGTATCTCTAACCCGGAAATTCGTCGTATGGAGTTAATGGCGATGATCGCCGGTGTTGAGCAGGCCGCCGCTATCCGTGGCGATAAAGGGATGTTTATCACCATCACCACCCCATCCAAATATCACCCGACGCGCGCCGTCGGCAAGAACAGCCCGAAGGTGCATTTTAATCACAAATGGGATGAAGAGGCGTACACACCAAAAGACGGCCAGCGCTATCTTGTGAAGCTGTTTAGCAAGATCCGCACGGCGTTTAAAGATGCGGGCCTGCAGGTCTACGGCGTGCGCGTTGTCGAACCGCACCATGATGCGACGCCGCACTGGCATATGATGCTGTTTACCTCCAAAAAACAGCGCCAGCAGGTGATCGACATCATGCGCCGTTATGCCATGGCTGAAGATGGGGACGAACGCGGCGCCGCCAAAAACCGTTTTGACTGCAAGCACCTGAACAAAGGCGGAGCGGCGGGCTATATCGCCAAATACATTGCAAAAAACATTGACGGCTACGCGCTGGACGGCGAGCGCGATCATGAAACCGGCGAGCTGTTGACTGATACGGCGGCCGCCGTCACCGCGTGGGCGTCAACATGGCGTATCCCTCAATTCCACTTTATCGGCCTGCCGTCGCGCGGCGCATGGCGTGAGTGCCGTAAGATCCGTTCTGTCAGTCTGGCTGATGAGTTTGACGAAACCGTTGAGGCGGTGCGCGCTGCTGCTGATGCCGGTGACTTTGCCGCTTACATTCTGGCGCAGGGTGGCCCTAACGTTGCTCGCGACGTTCAGACTGTGCGTGTAGCCCGCCGGGTTGCCGACGAGCGCAACGCCTATGACGAAGAAGTACAGAAAATCGCGGGGATTTTTGCTCCGCACATCGGCGCCGATCGCGTTTATGAAACCCGCACCACGCAATGGCGCATCGTCGCTAAAGCCGCTGCCGTTGAGCCTTTGACTTTGAAAAGCGCCTCCGGCGCGCCTCGGAGTCCTGTCAATAACTGTGGGTTGGTCGGCAGCGGTGGCACCGAAAATACGCAGGATGGCGAGCCTGTAGAGGCTGTGGCGGTGATGGAACACCATCCAGACACTCCAATTGACTGGGATGACATGACCGTTGCACGGTCTGTTATGGCGCGTTTACGTGCAGATGCCCCGCAGATAACCAGGCAACAGATAAGCATTGACCCATATAGCCGGCCGGAGCCAGCTCCTTCAGCAAGATTAACCGCTGCTGAACGCGATCGCGTTCCCAGAATTTACTCAGAGCTGGCACTACACGGCATCGAGCCAACACGCTCGGAACTGGAAGCACTGGCACGCGGCGCTAAAGTCAAATTTGGTGATATTTCAATGCACTATCCAGCGGTTAGCGATTGGGCGGGCTTCCAATAATTTCTTGCGCAATTAAATCTGATAAGCATATACTGTATATGCATACAGTAATTAAGCATCGGAGGGAAAGGGTGCAAGCAGTGGATGAAGTAGTTGTTTTAGAAAGAATTGAACTCATCGCCCGTCTGGGGGTTTGTTATGAGAGCCAAGCGAAAGACAAAGACATTGCACTGATATGGATTTCAGAACTGGCGGGGGAGATGAAAACCAGCATTGCCCCTGAAAAAGCAGAAGTGATCAGGCAACTCGCCGCGATCTCTTAATCCATAGGTGACGCATGAGACGAGATTTAAACTTAGCTGGGGCGTTTATGGCGGCGTTAAACTTCAACGAGAACGGTAAGGGCCGCCGCATAAAGACCGTTGATTTCATTCACGCCGCAAACCGGCTCGGCACACACCTAACGCCTGAAGAGGCTAATTACTACATCAAGCACCAGTCCGGCCACGTGTTCAGGCTGATTGACGAGGGGCGTTATCAGCACAATACATACCTTTTTCTCTGCTGATAGCCCATGCATGCATAGAGTGCATGAAATCGCATGATGATCCGGTGTTATTTTTACCCCCGCCGCGCCAGCACTGGCGCGGATCGCGCCGGATCATGCAACTGCATTAAAAGCGACACATGAAGCGGGCAGGCGAGGCGGGGATAGCATTGCGCGCAAGCCGTGTTGAACCCCTCCCAAAAGAGCCGCCAGCGTCCCGTAACGGCGATTTATCGCAATACTTGTATGAGAATGGGGTTTGATGTCGTGGCGCCATGATGGCGCTCTCAGGCGCTTACAGCGCACTGCATAACATCGCCAATCAGTGACACCAAAAAACGACACCATAATATTTTGCAATGGTGTCATAAAGTGATACTATAAACCCTATGAACAAACGACACCAAAAAACGCTGTCAGATGTGTTTGCCCGGCCTGTCAACGGTTCTATAAAGTGGTCTGATATTGAGGCGCTTTTTACCGCATTAGGGGCGGAGATTCACGAAAGGGAAGGTTCCAGGATCGCGGTGCTGTTGAAAGGTGAAAAAAGAGTCTTTCACCGGCCACACCCCAGACCTACCACTGACAAGGGGGCGGTTAACTCCATTCGGATCTGGTTGGATAGCTTAGGAATAAAACCATGATGAACAATACACTGAAAATTGACGGTCATACGGCCGTCATCAACTTCGACCCTGAAATTGAAATGTTCAGAGGCGAGTTTGTCGGGCTGAACGGTGGTGCTGACTTCTACGCCTACAGCGTGGACGAGCTGAAGAAAGAAGGCGCGATCTCACTCGCGGTCTTTCTCGATGAGTGCCAAAAAGACGGCATCGAGCCCTACAAGTCGTACAGCGGCAAAGTAACCACCCGCCTGTCGCCGGAACGCCATCAGGCGCTAGCCCTTGCCGCACAGGCCACCGGGCAGTCGATTAACGAGCTGCTGAATGAAGGCGTTGATTTAGTTATCGAAAAACACTCATGACAAGTAAATGGGCTCTTAAAGAGCCCATTCCATATCATGTGCAATAATTATCATCGGAATTGTTTCTTTATATACTTGATCTTTGTTTGATTCAGGCATTATTCTATTAGTAAAAATATTTGTGGTTAGCCTTATGTTAGATTAACACAGCAATAGGATAAAATAATGAAAATAACAAAGTCGTTAGAAGCACTATTTGAATTCCTTAAACAAAAAGAAAATGAAGGTGCTAGTTTTACTAAGGAAGATGTTTTATTAGTAACTGGCTGGAAAAATGCTACATTTAAAACCTATTTAGGGAAAGGGCAGTTATCAGATTTTATAAGTGAGATTGATACTGATGTATATGAAGCATCGAATTGTCAAAACATAACTACCGTTGAGTTTGCCAAGTTACTTTCGCAGAGCAAGCATCGAAGAGGTCTTGGCCATAATTGCCAATCGAAGTTAGCCAAGGCATTATTATCTAAATCAAGAGATAATATGTTGTTGGCTTTAGAGTTATATAATAGACCATCAATAGAAAATAGAATGGATGCGTTCGTGATGTGTTTCTGTACCGCATGGGAACAATTACTTAAAGCTATGCTGATAGAAAAAGATGGTGAGGATAGTATTTTTAAAAAAGGAAATAAAAAAGGATTTAAAGAAACGATTTCTCTCAGAGATTGTTTGGATAAAAATTTCTCAGCTCAGTCTAAAATCAGAAAAAACATTGAGCAGATAACATATTTTAGAGATCAGGCTGCTCACCTTCTCATGCCAGAAATACAGGGGATAACATCAAGGATATTTCAGTCTGGTGTGTTGAACTATACATCTTGTTTTGAAAAGTTCACAGAGGTTTCGTTCTTAAACAACAACCATACAGGAATGATATCATTAGTAGGTGATTTCAAATCACCACCAATTTCCGTTTTGAAGTCAACCTATGGAAACATTGCAGATGATATCCTTGAACTTGCGACTACTTTACAGGCTGATGTTGATGATAATAATGATATAGAGTTTGCTGTACCACTAAATGTTAAACTTGTATTCGCAACATCTGACGAAGATGGGAGGACGATTACACTTGCTAAAGCAGATGAAGGTATCGAAGGCTTAAAAAAAGCTCTTATTATCGAAAAGCCAGTAGATCGAGCGAGAACCCACCCATACTTGCAAAGTGGAATTATTGAAGAGATTAATAAGGTTTTATTTGAAAGATTTGATTATGCAGTTATTGATAAACACCTTGTTAATACGGATAAGAAAACGGGTTTGAAATCAATAAATAGAAACTGTTTTGATGCTGTTGTATGTAAGAATGGGTGGAAGTCAAGCAACAATAAGTATCATCATAAGAATGAAAATCCAGAACTTCACTATTACTCTCATGAGTTAGTGGATGAGTTTATTAAGAAAGTGATGATGAATGAAAAATATTTGGCTAACGCAAAGAAAACTTATAATGCCAATAAAAGGAAAAAATAATGTTAGGCCGCCAATCTGGCGGCCAGATTGTCAATCTGAGGGCAACTCATAATTATTGAAACGAATCACCTCCTCCCCGATCCAGTCGTTTACCTCCTTCATGCGCTCTTGCAGCGGCGTTAACTCGTTGCGCACAAACACCTGAGCGGCCTTTTTCACGTCCCCGAAACCGCCGGTATTGTTCGGGATAATCCCCATCATCTGCGGTGGTACGCGGTGTGCGCTCAGCAGGTCGTCGCGGCTGGCGTTCTTGATGTTAAAAAAGTCGTCCTTGGTGGCGACCTCGGATAGCGGCAAAATCTTAATGCCGTCCGGCTTGCCGTTAGGGGCGTACATGAACAAATTGCGGAAGTTCCCTAAGCCCTTGGTGTCGCGCATGGCTTGGCGCATTCTGTCAACGTCGCTGGTACTTTGCGCGGCGTCGGTCATATACAGGATGTAACCGGCGTGCGCCCCGTTCTGGTAATACTTACGGCGGAACAGCGTCGCCGCCTCGTTCAGCCAGGCGGAGTTAAGCGCGCTGAGGTACTCCGGCAGGCCGTACAGTTCCTGATTGATGTCCGGCTCAATCAGGTGAAAAACACTGTCGGTCTTGAAGCGGTGCGCCTCTTTCCAGTCCTGAACAAACCAGTACGAGCCGCGATCCACGCCGCGCCGCGTGTACTTGGCCGGGGAGGATCTCAGCTGCAGCGGCGCGCCGAGCCGGTTTTGGCGCTCTTCTAAATAGGCGTTGCCGAACACCAGATAATCCAGCGCATAGCGGCTAAACTCCTGCTGACTTAACAGCCGGTGCGGGATGAACGTAGACGCCAAAATGTTGCGCTTAACGTACATCGGCGAGCTGTGATGCACGGCGGCGCGCACGCTGCGTGCCAGCCCATCGAAGCTGATCGGCGGCTCGTACCACTTGCCATTAGTGGTGCACTCGATGTAATCCAGAATTTCCCGCTTATCCAGCACAGCTGACGGCTCGCCAAAGGTGAACGCCTCAAAATCCTGCTTCTGCTCTGCTGCCGGGGCTGGCGCCGGGGGGGTAAATGCCTTGCGGCCTTTGCGCTTGCTCATCAGTAAAACTCCAAAATGTTCGGGCTGCTGTGGCCGCTGCCTGCGGTCAGCGGTTCGTTTAAGAGGGCGTGCATGATCGCCCACGCGACATCTGCGTGGCTGGCTTCTTCGCTGCGGCTGGCGGTGTAGGTGGAGCGCGCACCGCTGGCGGTCATGGTTTTGCGGATCGCCATAAAGGCGGCGGTGATGTCGGTGTGGCTGGTGTCGTATTCCAGACAGCCGCGCCCGATAGTGTCTTTTGCCTTCAGCACCATGGCGGTTTTGATTTCCGGGGTATATTTGATTTCCCGCGCGGCCGGGAAGAACTCGCGTACCAGCTGGAAAACACCTTGGCCGACGGTGGTCGCATCGATGCCGATGTACTCCACGCAATATTTTTCGGTAAGGCCTTTAATCTTCTGGGCCTGAGCGGCAAAGTTCATGCCCTGCCACTGGTGGCGCTCGAGCACGCGGAACTTGCCCCCGGCCACCATTGGCGGTGCAATCACCGCGCACCCGGCGCTGTCGCCGCCGTTGGCTTCCGATGGGTCGTAGCCGATCCACACCGGGCGATAGCCGATCGGTCGCACGGCGTAAGGGTTGAAGTCCTCCCACTCTTCCAGCGTATCGACCATGCAGCCTTGCAGCTCGGCGAACGGGAATACCGACGCGGTATCGTCCACAAATTCACACATCAGCAGGTTCTGATACTCAGCCGGGCTGTATTCGAGCGACAGCTGATCGAGGTCGAACAGGTTACAGCCGCCGGTCAGCGCATCCTCAACCGTGACAATCTGGCGCCATTGCCCATCGCCGCACAGCACGCCTTTTGACAGGTGGCTGTGGCTGAGGTCGAGCTGAACGTGGTCGGCTTTGCTGCGGCGGCCTTTGTTGAACAGTTCCCCTGACCAGAACGGATAAGCGGAGTGCGCCAGACTCGACGGCGTGGAAAAGTAGGTGGTGCGCCACCGCTTGTGCAGCGACATCCCGCTGGCGACTTTGCGCAGCTCCTGAAACTTCGGTATCCAGAAATACTCATCCAGATACAGATTGCCGGTGTAGCTCTGCGCGGTGCGCACGTTGGTGCCGAGGAACATCAGGCGGGCGCCGTTCGGCAGCACCATCGGATCGCCTTTCAGGTCAACCTCGACCAGCCGGGCAAAATCAATGATGTAATTGCGGAATACATGCGCCTGCGCCTTACTGGCCGACAAGAAAATCTGATTGCGGCCGGTGGTCAGCGCATCAAGTAATGCTTCGCGGGCAAAGAAGAACGTGGCGCCGATCTGGCGCGATTTCAGGATGTTGCGGATACGGTGTTGCAGCCCGGCGCGATACCATCCCATCTGATATTCGAAGGTGGTTTCTGTGAAGATGCTTTGCAGCTTCTCCACGGCGGCCTCGCTGAACACGTTGCGCTCGGCGGGCTTGCGCTCGCCTTTGTTGCGGTTGGCGACGTTCGGGTTTAAGTCCGCCTCGTTGCCGGTCGCCGAATAGCGATTAACCCGCGCCAGCCGTTCAATCTGGCGGCCCAACAGGTCGATTTCTTTGAAGTCTTTCCCCTCCTTGACGTCTTTCATGATGAGCTGAATCAACCGCGCTTCCATGCTTTGTTCCACGCGGGAAATGGGCGCGATGTCATCCCATTTATCGCGCAGTTTCCAGCTCTGCACGGTCGGCCCCTTGAGGTTCAGCGTTTCCGCAATTTGGCGCACAGAGAAGCCCTGCCAGTAGAGCAAGGCAGCTTGGCGGCGCGGATCGCTGATGATGGTTGTTGCCGGTGTTGTATTCATGCCGACAAGGCTACGAAAGCGCCGGGCGGCTCGCATTAAGCCCTTGTTGTGCCTAAGATCTTCCAACCGCAACGCGTTGAGACGCGGCGCCATTCCCCCGAAACTAGCCCCGAACCCAATCACCACAACCGGAGCCGTTTACATGGCAAAGAAAGTTACTAAGTTTTTCCGCATCGGCGTTGAAGGCGACACCGTTGACGGCCGCGAGATCGGCGCTGCGGATATTCAGCAGATGGCCGCGACCTACAGCCCGAAGGTGTACGGCGCCCGCATCAACATGGAACACATCAAGGGGATTTTGCCGGACGGTTATTTTCGTCGTTACGGCGGCGTGGTTGAGCTGAAGGCCGAGAAAATCGACGAGCCGGACGAACCGCTGTTGCACGGCAAGTGGGCGTTGTACGCCAGTCTGGCCCCGACAGCAGATCTGGTGTCGATGGTCGGCGCGGGCCAAAAAGTTTTCACCTCGATGGAGATCCGCCGCGATTTCGCCAAAACCGGCAAGTCTTATCTGGTCGGGTTGGCCGTCACCGATGATCCGGCCAGCCTCGGCACTGACATGCTGGAGTTCTGCCGCCGCCACGAGAATGTCGAGTTCTCCGCGCCGCTCGAAGTCCATTTCGATTTTGAGCCGGTCGCTGACCCGGAAACCTCATTCTCTGCCCGCATCAAAGCGATGTTTAGCCGCAAGCAGGCCACCGACGATGTGCGATTTGATGAGATGGAAGGCGCCGTGATGACCGTGGCCGAGCAGTTGCAGGAAGCGGACACCCGCTTTACCGAGAAATTCGCTGCACTGAGCAAGCAGGTTGCCGACCTCAAGCAACAGGTAAAAACCGGCAGCGATGCGTTCAGCGCGCTGCAAGCCCAGCTTTCCACCTCGGAAGATTTCAGCCAGCAGGCCCGCCCAGAGGCCACCGGCGGCAACAGCGCGCAAGACGTGCTGACCGACTGCTAAGGCAGTCACACCCGATAAAACCGAACAAAAACAGGAAGAAAAATGCGCAAGCAAACTCGTTTTAAATTTAATGCTTTTCTGTCTCGCCTCGCCGAACTGAATGGCGTAGCGACCGGCGATCTGGATAAAAAATTCAGCGTTGAGCCGTCCGTCACGCAAACCATCATGACCCGCGTACAGGATTCCTCGACGTTCCTGACCCGCATCAATATCGTGCCGGTTAAGGAAATGAAGGGAGAGAAAGTCGGTTTAGGTGTGAGCGGCTCCATCGCCAGCACCACCGACACCGCCGGCGGCGATGAACGCGAAACGGCCGACTTTGCCTCGCTGGATGCAGAAGGCTATTTCTGCCAGCAGGTGAATTACGATTTCCACATCCGCTACAACACCCTTGACCTGTGGGCCCGTTATCAGGATTTCCAGACCCGTTTACGCGATGCAATTGTTGAACGTCAGGCGCTTGACCGCATCATGATCGGCTTTAACGGTACTCATCGCGCTAAAACCTCCAACCGCGTCAAATTCCCGCTGTTGCAAGACATCGGGCCGGGCTGGTTGCAGAAGTACCGCGAGAATGCGCCGGGCCGCGTGATGAATAAAGTCGTGGGGGAGGACGGCAGCGTGGTGTCTGAAAAAGTCCGCGTGGGCGCCGGTGGCGATTACGCCAACCTCGACGCACTGGTGATGGATGCCACCAACACCCTTATCGCGCCATGGTATCAGGAAGATCCGGAACTGGTGGTGATCTGCGGTCGCCAACTGCTGGCCGACAAGTATTTTCCGCTGGTCAATCAGGAACAGCCCAACACCGAAGCGCTGGCCGCCGATCTGATTATCAGCCAGAAACGCATCGGCAACCTGCCTGCTGTGCGTGTGCCGTACTTCCCGGCGGATGCGCTGCTGATTACGCGCATGGATAACCTGTCGATCTACTGGCAGGAGGACACGCACCGACGCCATATGGTGGAAAACTCGAAGCGTGACCGCATCGAAAACTATGAATCCATCAATGAGGATTATGTAGTGGAGGATTACGCCTGCGGCTGTCTGGTGGAGAACATTAAGCTGTTACCGACGGAACCAAAAAAAGATGAAATCGCCGAGCTGGCCGAGGCCATTGTTAAGGCTGTCAAAGTAGCCGCCGCACCAGCGGAGCCTGCCGCTGATACCGAGGTGAAAGCCCCGGAGGAAGCACCGGCAGACGACAAAGCGAAAGGCGGTAAATAATCATGACCAGCCCTGCCCGCCGTCACCTTATGCGCCAGTCAGCGGTCGAGGCCGCGCAGCGGGAGAATGACCCGCTGCGCCACGCCAACGGCTATGAACGGATGATGCTTAAACTCAATGAAGATAAGCGAAAGCTCAAACAGGTGCGCTCACAAGAGCGTAAGGCCGAACTCAAGCGCCAACTGCTGCCGGACTATGCCCCCTGGGTTGCCGGTGTGCTTGCCGAAGGTCGCGGCGCGCAGGACGCCATTCTGATGACGGTCATGATCTGGCGTCTGGATGCCGGGGATATTCCCGGCGCGCTGGACATCGCCCGCTATGCGCTGCGCTACCAGCTAGCGCCGCCGGGCAATTTCGCACGCTCCACGCCATACCTCATCGCAGAAGACGTCGCCGAGTCTGCCACCCGCGCCTTTGAGGCCGGGGAGCCGGTCAACATTGACCACCTCACGCAGACGATGGAACTCACCGACGCAGAAGACATGCCCGACCAAGTGCGCGCCAAGTTGCACAAAATAACCGGGTACGTCTTGCGCGCGGCGGGCAGGGCTGAACTGGCATTGAACCACCTTAAGCGTGCGCTGCAGTTGCATAACGGCTGCGGCGTGAAAAAAGACATTGAACGGCTGGAGCGGGCAATACGCACCGCCGCCAGCCGCTGACAGAACGCGCCCCGCGCCGGGCGGCACGACGGCCGCGACAGGTTTCACCTCGTCAACGCCGTCGTCCACCGCCCCCTAACTTTCTGAGGTCATATGAGCACCGTTGTGATTAAGCGGCCACGCCCGGACGCGCCAGCCCCGCGCCCGGAGGATGAGCCGATCGTTAAAAACGTCTTTTTCTGGCCGGACATTGACCCGGCGGACGTGCGCGACGTGATGCGCATTGAAGGCACCATCACCGCCCCGCGCCTGCGGCTGGCAATTAAAAGCGCGATCGCGGAGGTGAACGCCGAGCTGTTCACTTTCCGCCGCGACCAGATGGCCGACGGCTATCAGCGGCTTGAGGATGTGCCGGGCGAACAGCTCGACGGCGAAAGCGTGCGGGTGAGCGAATACCGCAATGCCGTTAGCGCGATGACCATGGCGACGCTCTCGGAGCAATACCGCAGTTTCGACACTACCGCCACTGGCGGCCGCAAGGCTGATGTGGTCGAAGCCTCGATCGGCGAGCTGTGGCGCAACGCCCGCAACGCGATCAGTAACGTGGCCGAGCGTAGCCACTGCATCATCGGGCTGCTCTGATGAGAGTCTACGCCCTGCAGGGCGACACCGTTGACGCGATTTGCTGGCGCTACTACGGGCGCACGCAGGGCGTGGTTGAGCAGGTCTATTCGCTAAATGAAGGGCTGGCCGCTGCCGGGGCGATTTTGCCCCACGGCCACCCGGTTGAGCTGCCGGACGTGACCGCCGCGCCGCAGCGTGAAACCGTCAATTTATGGGATTAAAAACATGGAGCGCATCACCTCATTTTTAGCCTACGCGGTGGCGATGTTCCTCGCGTGGATTGGCAAGTATTCGCCGCAGGACATCGCCTTTATGGTTGGCGCCGCCGTGGGCGTCGGCACGTTCCTCGTTAACTGGTACTACCGCCGCAAAAGCTACCAGCTGTTGAACAAGCTAGGCGTTAGCCGGAGGGTTTACGATGAACTCAATCGCTAAACGCTGCAGCGTGGCCGCTGTGCTGGCGCTGGCGGTGCTGCTGCCGCAATTCAGCGCGCTGCAGAGCTCTGAGGCCGGGTTGCGCCTGCTGGCCGATTTTGAGGGCTGTCGTTTATCGCCGTACCAGTGTCAGGCGGGCGTCTGGACAAGCGGCATTGGCCACACGGCCGGGGTAAAGCCCGGCAAGGTTATCAGCGAGCGCCAAGCTGCCGTTAACCTCATCGCCGACGTGTATCGCGTGGAGCGCGGCATAGGGCGCTGTATGCCTGTCACGATGCCGCCGCCGGTTTATGACGCGGTGGTGTCCTTTGCCTTTAACGTCGGCGTCACGGCAGCCTGTGGCTCTACGCTGGCCGGTTTCATCAAGCGGCAGGACTGGCGCAGCGCCTGCCAACAGTTGCCGCGCTGGGTGTTCGTCAACGGCGTCAAATCGCCGGGACTGGAACGGCGCCGGGCGGCTGAGCTGGCACACTGCCTGATCGGGGCCGCGCCATGAGCCGCACGATCGGGTGGTTTCTGGTGCTGGCGCTGGTCGTCGCCGGTTGGATGAAATGGCAGATTGTCACGTTGGGTGAACGGCTGGAAAGCGCCCGGCAGGAGAACGGCCGGATAGCGGCGGCGCTGACCGATACCCGCGCGGCGATCGACACGTTGCAGGCGGCGGTAGGTGTGCTGGCGCAGGAAGAGGAAAAGTTAAGGGGCGATCTCACCGCCGCGCACCGGCTGGCGCTGACGCGCGAGCAGAAAATACAGAGGTTACTCAATGAAAATCAGCAATTACGCGATTGGTTTAACACTGCTTTGCCTGCTGACGTTGCCCGGCTGCACCAGCGCCCCGGCTTCACCGGCGCCGCGGATTATCTACGTTGGCTGTCCGAAAGTGAGTCCGTGCCACATCCCGGCCAGCCGCCCGGCGACTAACGGCGATCTGAGCGCCGATATTCGCCAGCTTGAAAACGCCTTGGCGGCCTGCGCGGTGCAGGTCGAAACGATAAAACACTGTCAGGAACAACACGATGTTAAAACCGCAACAGCTCCGCGCTGAGCTAACAAGCTGCCTGCCGTGGCTACAGCGCAACCCTGAAAATCTGCAAGTGCGGGTAGAGCGCGGCAATGTGGCCGCTACGCTTGCTACCTCGCTGTCACATGAATACCGTTATACGCTGAACCTGCTGTTTTTGGACTATACCGGCGATCTGGATTTAATCATGGTGCCGATTCAGGCATGGCTACGGGAGAACCAGCCGGACATTATGGCAACGGAGGAAAAGCGCCGCACCGGGATCACCTTTGCGAGCGACTTTAACAACAACGGCTCTTACGATTTCAGCGTGTCACTGCAGCTGACCGAACGTGTTTTGGTGAAAGAGCAAGGCGATGGCGCGTTGCATGTTGAGCACCTGCCGGAGCCGCCGTTACCGGAGGACGTGACGCGGCCGATGCAGCTCTTTGTTCACGGCGAATTAGTGAGTGAATGGCATGAGCGAGCTTAACCCCTTTGACACCCGGCTGGCCGGGCTGATTGCCAAGCTGTCGCCGCAGTCGCGTAAGTCGCTGGCCGTTGCCGTGTCAAAGCGACTGCGCGCCGGTCAACAGCAACACATCAAACGCCAGCAGGCGCCGGACGGCACACCTTACGCGCAGCGCAAAACGCGGCTTCGCAGCAAAAAGCGCCTGCGCGATCGGGCGATGTTCTCCAAGCTGCGCACGGCCCGTTACCTGAAAGCCCAGGGTAACAGCGATGCGGCCGTGGTTGAGTTTGTCGGGCGTGTGAAACGCATGGTAAACGTTCACCATTACGGCCTGCGCGATCGGCCGACGCAGCACAGCGAGGCGGTAAAATATGAGGCCCGTCCGTTACTTGGGTATTCAATCAGCGACATTAAAGCTATAGAGGAAATAATTATTTACCACCTTCTTGATTTGAATTGATACCAAACCTATGTTCTTGTTCTCTACATTTAAATATGTGTTCATTTAGTTTTTTATGGTTGGTTATTCCCCAGATTAAGCATGCGGAAAAAATCAATATGGACATGAATATAACAAATGATATTTTTCTCATGTCATCCCAAGAGTTTATTGCATCAATTAACTCTTGGTTTTTTTTCTCATCCTTTAATGCAATGTATTCGCATGCTGCGCGATATGCATCATATGGATGTGTTTTAATGATTCTCGTGCAAGCACTAATGTTTAATGTTTTGTTTTCCTTGAATATCCCTGCAGGGATGATTACATCATTTTGGGAAACTAAAAGTGATGTGTCTTTATAGTTGAAGTTTGTATAACCCGATTTTGGGAAGCTACTTAATAGTGATATAGAGAATGCTATTATGATGATGATTATGGCAACTAAGAGGGCGGTATCATGAGGAGATGACTTGCTTTTTCCTACGGTTCCGAAGAAAGAGGTGAAGTAAAAATTCTTTTTTGAAATCTCGCCTGTAAGTAATCCATTAGATAATAATTTTGCATCCTTGGTGTTTGCAACTTTAACGCCATTTAATAACATGAACTTCTGAGTGTAGAATATCTCATCGTCAGCCCTGCCTAAGACTCCTTTTTTGAAGTTCAATCCGGCAATTCTCAATAGAATTCGGAATAGTGCGGAAATCCCACCGCAGCGCCAAATGATAATTGCAGCGCAAATTAATGAAAAGAAAAATCTGAATGTTTCTGGGAACGTCTGCTCTATTCCAAACATTATTCTCTCCTTAAAAAATCCGAAACGATATTAGCAAATTTTTAGCTTGTTGTGTCTTTAGCCTTCCAACCTCTCCTTATTGTCGCCGCCCGCGCCGGGCGGCATCCTTCCAGCATGAACAATCAACACGACATTTTGCGCCTGCTGCGCAACCTGATACGCATCGGCACCGTGAGCACCGTTGACCTTGATAACGGCCTGTGCCGCGTCGAAACCGGCGGCAATCTTACCGACTGGCTCAACTGGCTAACCTGTCGCGCCGGGCGTACTCGCAGCTGGTCGGCGCCTTCTGTCGGTGAGCAGGTGCTGATCTTTGCGCTGGGTGGCGAACTCGATACCGCGTTTGTGCTGTGCGGCATTTTCTCTGACGACTTCCCGGCCCCGTCTGCGTCGGCGGATGCGCTGCATATCGCGTTCCCGGATGGCGCGGTCATCGAGTACGAACCGGAAACCGGCGCGCTGAGTGTGTCAGGCATTAAAACCGCTGACGTGCAGGCGTTGGAGTCCATCACCGCCAGCACTAAAGTGGTGATCGTTAAGGCTGACAAAATCACGCTCGATGCGCCGGAGGTGGTCTGCACCAACAAACTCACCACCGGCACGCTGGAAGTGCAAAAAGGCGGGGAGATGCGCGGGAACATTGAGCACAGCGGCGGCTCGTTCTCGTCGAATGGAATTGTTGTTGATACGCACACCCACGGCGGCGTCCAGACCGGCGGCGGGAAAACGGGGGAACCAACATGAACAGCGCCAAATATATCGGCATGAACCGAGGCACCGGCCGCACGCTGACGGACATCGAGCATATTCGCCAGTCCGTGGCGGACATCCTGATCACGCCGCAGGGTTCGCGCCCGATGCGCCGGGCTTATGGCTCGTTGCTCTCTGAGCTGCTCGACCAGCCGCAGAACGACGCGCTGCGCCTGCAGATCATGGCCGCCTGTTACAGCGCGATTTTGGCGTGGGAGCCGCGCGTTAAGCTGACCGGCATCGCCTTTAATACCACTTTTGACGGCAAGATGGTGATCGACATCACCGGCACCCGCACCGATGCCCCCGGCGCGCTGTCGCTGTCTGTTCCTGTGAGCTGAAACCATGGCAACGATTGACCTTTCACAGCTGCCCGCGCCGATCGTCGTTGAGGTGCTGGATTATGAAGACATTTTGGCAGAGCGTAAGGCGACGCTGATTTCGCTTTACCCGGAGGAACAGCGGGAGGCCGTCGCGCGCACGCTGGCGCTGGAGTCGGAGCCGATCGTTAAGCTGTTGCAGGAAAACGCCTACCGCGAGGTGATTCTACGCCAGCGCGTCAACGATGCCGCGAAAGCGGTGATGCTGGCGTATTCCACCGGCGAAGACCTCGACCAGCTCGGCGCCAACTTCAACACGCCGCGACTGGTGATCGCCCCGGCGGATGAAAGTACTATCCCGCCGACACCGGCAATCATGGAAGCGGATGAAGATTACCGCCTGCGTCTGCAGGATGCTTTCGAAGGGATGAGCACGGCGGGATCGGCCGGTTCCTACCGTTTTCACGCTCGCTCGGCCGATGGCCGGGTGGCTGATGTGACGGCAATCAGCCCATCACCGGCTAATGTGACCGTCACCGTGTTGTCACGGGACGGCGACGGCACCGCCAGCCCCGAACTGCTGCAGGTTGTCCGCGATGCGCTGAATGATGAGGACGTGCGCCCGGTCGCCGATCGCGTCATCGTGCAAGCGGCCAAAATAACCCGCTATGGCATTGATGCCACGCTGTTTCTCTATCCCGGCCCGGAGGTTGCGCCGATCCTCACGGAGGCGAAACAACGTTTGCAAAATTATGTACTGACCATGCGCCGCTTAGGCCGCAGTATCCGGCGTTCCGGCATCATCGCGGCGCTGACCGTGGAAGGTGTTGAACGTGTTGAAGTTGCTCAACCGGCCGCCGACATCGTGCTGGATAAAACGCAGGCGGGTTACTGCACCGGTGTGAACATTACCCCAGGGCGCGCCGATGACTAACCGTCTATTGCCTGTCGGCTCCTCACCGCTGGAAGTTGCCGCCGCTGCCGCGTGCGCCGAGTTGGAGCGCGTGCCGGTTCCCCTACGTGATTTGTGGAACCCGAAAACCTGCCCGGTGCATCTGCTGCCCTATCTGGCGTGGGCGTTCTCTGTCGATCGCTGGGATGAGGCGTGGCCGGAGGACGTGAAGCGGGGCGTGGTTTCGGCCGCGTTCTACATACACCGGCACAAGGGCACCATCGGCGCCGTGCGCCGCGTGGTTGAGCCGCTCGGCTACCTGATTAATGTCATTGAGTGGTTCCATACCGATGGCGCCGATCCGCCCGGCACCTTCCGGCTGGATATTGGCGTGCTGGAAACCGGCATCACCGAGGAAATGTATCAGGAAATGGAGCGCCTGATCGCCGACGCCAAGCCCCTGAGCCGCCACCTGATCGGCCTCAACATTTTGCAGGACATCCCCGGCCGGATTTACACCGGCGCGGCCGCCATTGATGGCGATGTCATTACCGTTTACCCCGGATAAGAGAAAATCATGAGCAAATACAAAGCGATTATTACCACCGCCGGGGCGGCCAAGATTGCCGCCGCCAGCGCGGGCGGCACGCAGTTGAAAATTGTCCGTATGGCCGTCGGTGACGGGAACGGCACGCTGCCGACACCCAACCCGGCCCAGACCAAGCTGGTCAACGAGAAATACCGCGCCGCACTCAACGGGCTGACTATCGATAAGGCGCTGAAAAATCACATTCTGGCCGAGATGATTATTCCGGCAAACGTCGGCGGCTTCTGGCTGCGTGAGATGGGCCTCTATGATGAGGCCGGGACGCTGATTGCCGTCAGCAACATGGCGGAGAGTTACAAGCCGAAGCTGGAAGAAGGCAGCGGCCGCACGCAGACGCTGCGCATGATCCTGATTGTCAGCAGCACCGAGGCGATTCAGGTGATCGCCGGTGGCGACACCGTGCTGGCGACCAAGGATTTTGTGGCCGACGCGATCGCCGCGCATGAGAAAACCCGAAACCACCCGGACGCCAGCACCACGGCGAAAGGGCTGGTACAGCTGAGCAGCGCAACGACCAGCACCGACGAAACGAAAGCCAGCACGCCGAAGGCGCTTAAAACGGTCAGCGATGCCAGCATGAAGAAGGCCGCCAATCTGTCCGACTTGCCCGACAAGGCCGCCGCGCGTGGCAATCTGGCGTTAGGTACGGCCGCGACGAAAAACGTCGGGGTAGATGGCGGGCAACTGATGGAGGTCGGAGCCTTTGGATTGGGAAGCGGCTCACGTCACCGGGAAGATGCGTATTGCAATCAGGGGGAAATCTATCGGGTTAATGGCTCATCAAAGAATGCACCGGGCGGCGATGTTTATGGCGTGCTGAGTTTGCCCTGCGACGGTGGCCCGTCGGGCGCGTATATGGCGGTACAAAACAACGGAAACGCATTCTTTGGCCGTTCAAATATCGCGGAAAACGGTGTGACTTGGTTTCAGGCTTACACCACCAAATTTAAGCCGACTGCGGCAGACGTCGGGGCATGGAGCATAACAGAAGCCGATGGCCGTTTTCTGATGCTTTCCGGCGGCACAGTAAAAAAACTGGCGATTAAGACCGGCAACGCAGAAACAGAGGGTAGCACACTCAATATTGAGGGAAATCAGCATACGCCATTGGTGATGAGCCGTCTCTCTGCTCAGGGAAATCTCTCAATCGGATTCCAAGTCGCCGGAAAGGCGTTAATGCGCCTTGGTGTTGGGGCTGATGACGAGTTGCATTGGGGGGCTGAAGCTAATCAGGCGTCGAACCCGCGCATTTATACGACGGCGAAGCCACCTACAGCCCAAGAAACAGGGGCGTTGACGGATGCGCAGGCCGTGCAGAAATATGCGCTGCGCTCTATCAAAGTCAACGGTAAGCCGCTGAGCGGCGATGTCAATCTGTTGGCCGGTGATGTCAACGCATGGAACAAAACCGAAGCGGATGGCCGCTATGTAAAACAGACCGGCGACACGATGAAAGGGGCGTTAACTCTGCCGCGTATCGTATTCCCGAACGAAAATACCGCCAATGCTGACGATGACTTAAATCGCGAAAATGGCTTTACCGTTGAGTCATTGGTTGCCACTACCAATAAGGGGTATCCCGTGCCGGGCGGCATGGGGGTGTTGTTTACCGGGAAAGTGAACGAGTTCCGCAATGTGCAATTTGCCGTAGGCTCCGGCGATATGGCGTTTTATTTGCGCTCGATGCGAAAAGACAGCACGGCTTCGCTCCGCTGGGCGCGAGTTTATACGACGGACTACAAACCAACGGCGGCCGATGTTGGCGCCCTGACTGACGCGCAGGCCGTCCAAAAATACGCACTCCGATCCATCAAGGTGAACGGTAAGCCACTGTCCGCTGATGTGAATTTGTTGGCCGGTGACGTTAACGCCTGGAATAAAACCGAAGCAGATGGCCGCTATCTGGCGAAGACCGGCGGGCAGTTAACCGGGACGCTAAAGACCAGCGCGGAGATCCAATCTACCCATATTGATAATTATCGCATGGTCGGCGGCGGGTTCGGTTCCTTCTGGCGCAATGACGGCAATCGGCTTTATCTGCTGCTGACAAACGAAAATGACCAATACGGCACATTCAACGCCCTGCGTCCGTTCTCTGTGGATGTCAGAACCGGCGCCGCCGCTTTTGAGTCGGGTATTCATCTCGGCGGTAAATGGCCTGCGATCACCACCTCCAGCGGGACGACGTGGCACCCAGACGGCAACGTTCAAGGCAGTTGCTGGGGCGGCTACCTCAGCAACTGGCTTAATCAAAATATCTCGGCTGCGCAGAACAATGCGCAGAACTGGGCCTATCAGAATCTGGTTCAGGGTGTGCGCATGGCCGGGCGCACGGTTATTGCGGATACCGGCGGGCGCATCGATTTACCGTCGGGCTGTGTTTATACGGGTATGTCCGGCTCAAACTACAACCCCTCAATCTGGGGCGCTTATTCAGCGGTTCAGGTGCTGATTAACGGCACATGGGCAACAATTGGAACGGTGTAAAATGCAACATATTAAGAATTTGAAGAGATACACGCCGGAAGAATTATTCCTCGGCGAGAACGTGATTTATCTTCAGGATGAAAACGGTATTGACTGGTACGCCGCGCAAAAATTGTTTTCGCCGGACAGCGTAAAATTGGCTTATGACGAAAGCGGCATTATCTGCGCGATTAACAGTGATGTGTCGATGCTGTGGCCGATTGGCTTATCGGTTATTGAGCTGAACCCGACGAAGCTGCCAAAGCGCTGTCTGGCGAATGGTGAGTGGGTGTTTGACGGTAAGAAGGTGAGCCCGCGCGCCTATTCCGCTGAAGAAATGATGGCGAAGGTCGAGGCAAGAAAAAATGAATTGCTGGCGATTGCGGGTAAGGCTGTTGCGCCGCTTCAGGATGCGGTCGATTTAGGGATAGCGATGGAAGACGAAATCGTGCAGCTCAGGCTCTGGAAAACTTACCGGGTGCAGTTGAACCGCATCAATCCGCAAAATGCGCCGAATATTGATTGGCCTGTTGCACCCAACGTCTAATAAAAAGCCCGCAGCGATGCGGGGCTTTTATTGTGGTAGTTAACAGAAAATGGTCATGGCACCATGGTTGTTACAACATTGGGAGCGCCAATCAAGATGACGAACAGCAGTATGCTTCCTATTGTAATTGCGGTTGCAATTTCATTTTTCATCGTTACGTTTCCCCGGTTATTTTGAAAGAGTACCTACAAACTCTAATGTGTTGCGATATAACTGGAATTCATCGTTATCAGATGCTTTTTCCATTTCTGCGACTATTTGAGAAAGAATATTATCGGTGTTGACTATTTTTTTTCGAACGAGGATAGCAATAACACATCTCCCCAAAGCCTTGCTCATATCGTCTAAACGCTGTGTATCGCTTTCAGTAAGGTGATGAATACTCATACAACCTCCAAGTAAAAAGCCGATAGGGGGCCTTTAATCTAGGTGTCATTTTTTAGAGCAAACATTCTCATCCTTAGTTTTGTTGAAAAAGCCCACCGAAGCGGGCAAAGATTCGTCTCTGGTGTACCAAACGTTACAAAGGTTGTTATAAGGGATTGCGAACCCTAAATAACACTTTCAGGTTAGGAATATTCTAAAATCATGGCAAGTGATTACGAAAGGTAAGGAACGAATTTAGGACAAAGACTTAAAAAAATGCCCCACGGCGGGGCGAAATTTCGTGATGATAGCTACATGAACTATTTGCATGTGACGATGAGAGGCGTGTGTCGTCTATTGGCGACAGTATACCACTTTGGAGGGGTGAACAAGCAAAAAGTGCTGAAGTGAGAAATCTTAGGAAAAGTGCCATTCGAAAGTCCGTGCTTTCGAACTGATGCCCTTAGCGCCATGAAAAAAGCCCGCAGCGATGCGGGCTTTGTGTTTGCGGCTTTCCCTGATGTTGCCGCGCTTGACCTCCAGACCTTACCCCGCCCGGCTCTCCGGCGTCCAATTGATTGCGTAGATCAATGCAACGCTATTGATCGGCGCGAACGATCGTTGTAACCCAAAAATTTCCCCAATCCGGCCCGGCCTGTTGTCTGGTCGGCCTTCCAGCGCCCATCGCGTGCGGCCCGGCGCGCCGGGCGTCATCATGCCTGCACCTACTCACCACCCGGAGCAAATTAATGGGCGATTATCATCACGGCGTGCGCGTCGTCGAAATCAACGACGGCACCCGCGTTATTTCCACCGTATCGACGGCAATCGTCGGCATGGTCTGCACGGCGGAGGATGCCGACGCGTCGGTTTTCCCGCTCGATACCCCGGTACTGATCACCGACGTGCTGGCCGCCTCCGGCAAGGCCGGTAAAAAAGGCACACTGGCGGCGTCGCTGCGGGCGATCGCCGAACAGGCGAAGCCGGTCACGGTGGTTGTTCGCGTTGCCACCGGCAAAGACGCGGCGGAAACCACCTCCAACATCATCGGCGGCGCGAACGCTGAAGGCCGTTACACCGGCATGAAAGCGCTGTTATCTGCACAGGCTGAGCTGGGCGTTAAGCCGCGCATCCTCGGCGTGCCGGGGCTGGATTCGCTGGAGGTGGCGACGGCGCTGGCCGGGATTTGCCAGCAATTGCGCGCGTTCGGCTATATCAGCGCCCACGGCTGCAAAACCGTGCAGGAGGCTACCAAGTACCGCGACAATTTCAGTCAGCGCGAGCTGATGCTGATCTGGCCGGATTTTGTCAGCTGGAACACCACCGCCAACCAGAGCGACATCGCCTACGCCACCGCCCGCGCGCTGGGCCTGCGTGCCAAAATCGACACGGAAACCGGCTGGCATAAGACGCTTTCAAACGTCGGTGTTAACGGCGTGACCGGCATCACCGCCAGCGTGTTCTGGGATTTGCAGGCGCCCGGCACCGATGCCGACCTGCTAAACCAAGCGTGCGTCACCACCCTTATTCGTAAAGACGGCTTTAAATTCTGGGGTTCCCGCACCTGTTCCGATGATCCGTTGTTCCTGTTCGAGAACTACACCCGCACCGCGCAGGTGCTGGCCGATACCATGGCCGAGGCGCATCTATGGGCCGTTGACCGCCCGGTAACGCCTACGCTGGTGCGCGACATGATTGACGGTATCAACGCGAAATTCCGCGAGCTGAAATCCGCCGGGCTGATTATCGACGGCACTTGTTGGTACGACGAAAGCGCCAACACCAAGGAAACCCTGAAGGCGGGCAAGCTGTTTATCGATTACGACTACACGCCGGTGCCGCCGCTGGAAGATTTAACCCTGCGCCAGCGCATCACCGATCGCTATCTTGCGACGTTTGCGGCATCCGTGAACCGCTAAAGGAGACGTTAGAACATGGCACTGCCGAAAAAACTGAAATACCTGAACCTGTTCAACGACGGCTACAGCTATATGGGCGTGGTGTCCTCGCTGACGCTGCCGAAGCTCACCCGCAAGCTGGAGAAATACCGGGGCGGCGGCATGAACGGCGCGGCCTCCATCGATATGGGGCTGGACGATGACGCGCTGGCCGTTGAGTGGTCGATGGGCGGCATTGATGAGCTGGTGCTGAAACAGTGGGGCGCCGTCGATGCCGTGCCGCTGCGCTTTGCCGGTTCCTTCCAGCGTGACGACACCGGCGAGGTGTCTGCTGTGGAAGTGGTGATGCGTGGCCGCCACAAAGAAATTGACTTTGGCGAGTACAAGCAGGGCGAGGATACCGAAACCAAGGTTTCCACCGAGTGTACTTACTTCAAGCTGACCGTGGACGGCAAAGAGCTGATCGAGGTCGATACCGTGAACATGGTCGAAAAGGTCAACGGCGTTGACCGGCTGGCCGAGCATCGCAAGGCGATCGGCCTGTAATTTTTGCGCCAGCCCGCTGGGCTGGCCCTTTCCCCCTGATTTGAGAGAACATCATGAAAGACGTAAACGAAAATACCGTTACCCTCGACACCCCGATCCAGCGCGGTGAAACAACCATCACCAATGTGCAGGTGATTAAACCGAACGCGGGCGCGCTGCGCGGCGTCGGGCTGGCGGCGATCGCCAACGCCGACGTTGACGCGCTGCTGGTTGTGCTGCCGCGTGTGACCGTGCCGAACCTGACAAAAGAAGAATGCGCGCGCCTTGAGCTGCCGGATTTGGTGGCGCTGGCCGGGAAAGTGGTCGGTTTTTTGTCGCCGAACTCGGCAGCGTAATCCCCGACGCCCGGCTGGGCGTTGATGACCTGATGGCGGACATCGCGGTGATCTTCCACTGGCCGCCGTCTGAAATGGCCGGAATGACGCTCACGGAGCTGTTGAACTGGCGCCACAAGGCACTGCAACGCAGCGGAGTTAATCACGATGAGTAAAAGCCTGCAGCTTCAGGTCTTGCTGAAGGCCGTAGACCAAGCCACCCGCCCGCTAAAGAGTATCCAACAGGCAAGCAAACAGCTTGCCGGTGACATCAAAACCACGCAACAAACCCTCAAGGCTCTGGACGCGCAAAGCGCCCGGATTGAGGGATTTCGCAAGGCGCAGGGACAGCTTGCCGTTACCGGCAAGGCACTGAAGAAAGCCAAGGAAGAGGCGGCCGCGCTGGCCGTCCAGTTCAAGGCGACGGAAAAGCCCACGGCGCAGCAAGCGCGCTTGCTGGCGGCATCAACGCGCGCCGCCGCCGAGCTGCAGACGAAATACAACGGCCTGCGCCAGTCGGTGCAGCGCCAGCGTGACGCGCTCAACGCCGACGGTATTGCCACCCGGAACCTGAGCGCCGAACAGCGCCGGTTGAAGGCCAGCGCCAGCGAAGCCACGACAGCGCTGGGCCGCCAGCGCGGCGAGCTGGATCGCCTGAGCAAGAAACAAGAGCAGGTTAAGCGCGTCGGCGCGCGTTACCGTGCCGGGCAATCGGCAACCGCGGCTGTCCGTAATACCAGCGCGGCCGGGCTGGGTATCGCTACCGCCGGGCTGGTCGCTGAAGGGGCGTTTATTGCGCCGGGGGTGCAGTTCGACAGGCAGATGTCAGACACGCAAGCCACGCTCGGACTATCGAAGAATGACCAGCAACTGGCCGCCATTCGTCAGCAGGCGCGGGATATTGGCGCCACGACCGCGTTTTCGCCGACGGACGTCGCGCGCACGCAATCCGTATTGGCGAAATCCGGCTTTAACGGCGATGCCATTCTGAAATCGACCGAATCAACGGTCAATCTGGCGCTGGCCTCCGATCTGGACATCGCCGACGCGGCCGACATCATCACCAACATGCAATCGGCGTTTAACATGCCGATAGACGAGATCCAGCGCGTCGCGGATGTGATGACCAAAGGCTTCACCAGCTCGAACAGCAACCTGATGGATTTTGGCGAGGCGATGAAGTACGTCGCGCCGATCGCCGAGGCGGCCGGGGCCAGTATCGAGGACACCACCGCCTTGCTGGGCGTGTTGGCCGATAACGGCATCAAGGGGTCTATGGCCGGTACGGCGGCCAGTGCGATGTTTACGCGGTTACAGGCGCCCGTCGGGCAGGCGGCTGATGCGTTGTCAGAATTGGGCGTAAAAACCAAGGACGGCAAAGGGAACATGCTCCCGATCGCGAACATCCTCAAGAAAATTAACGGCTCGTTTAAAACCAACAAGCTCGGCACCGCGCAGCAGGCCGAATACCTGAAAGTCATTTTCGGCGAAGAGGCGATGAAAGGCGCTATCAAGCTGATTGACGCCGCCGGTAACGGCAAGCTGAGCGAAAAACACAGCACAGTCACCCAGTCAAAAGGGGCTACGGCCCAGATTGCCAGAGTGAAGGTGGACAACCTCGACGGCGACCTGAAAAACCTGTTTTCGGCGTGGGAAGATGTTCGCATTGAGGTGTTCGACGGCCAGAATTCAGCGCTGCGCAAACTCACGGTTTCCGCCACCGAATGGCTCACCAAGGCGGGAGCATGGGTGAAGGCCAATCCTGAGCTGGTCGGCACACTGGTGAAAGTCACGGCGGGCGTCACGGCCCTGATCGGCGGCCTCGCTGCGCTGGGCCTTATCGCATGGCCGGTAATGGCCGGGGTCAATATGTTGATCGCCGGGGCCGGGCTGCTGGGAACGGTCTTTACCACCGTCGGCGCCGGGATTGCGGCCGCATTCAGTGTGATCACCCTGCCGGTGGTCGCGGCGGCGGCGGTGATTGCCGGTGTGGCGTTGACTATCCGTAAATATTGGGAACCTCTCAGCGCCTTTTTAACGGGTATCGGCGAAGGCTTCAGCGCCGCTTTCGCGCCGATGCGCGCCGCGCTTGTCCCGCTGGCAGGCGCATTTACGCCGCTGCTGAGCATGGTACGCAACGTCTGGCAGTGGTTCGGCAAGCTGATCGAGCCGGTGAAATCTTCACAGGCCGAACTCCAGACTGCCGCGCGCTATGGGCGCATGTTCGGTGAGTGGATCGCGGTCGGATTGAGCCTGCCGCTGCAGCTGTTGGGCGGATTGCCCGGCCTGCTGACCGGCATCTGGGGCGTTGCGAGCGGCATTGCGGAGCGTGCCGCCGCCGTCTGGGACACCATCGGCGAGCGTGTTAACGCGGCATGGCTGGCGCTGAGCGCCGCCACGGTTCAGGCATGGGATCGGCTGACCGGCTGGCTTAATGGCAAATGGGAGGGGCTGGTAAACGGGGCTAAAGCGCTGCCGGGGCAGTTCAAAGAAGTCGGGATGAACATGATTAACGGGGTCATTGACGGCATTAGCGAGCGCTGGCAGGCGCTGAAAGACAAGTTTTCCGGCCTCACGGATATGCTGCCTGACTGGATGAAGTTTGGCGACGATGAGGCGGAGGTTAACCCGGCGATTTCATACAACCGCCCGGCGCCTGAGCTGATGCCGGGGCCGGGCTATGCGGGGGCATTCGACAAGGGCGGCATCATCCCGCGCGGCCAGTTCGGCATCGTCGGCGAGCGAGGCCCGGAGATTGTCAACGGCCCGGCGAACGTCACCGGGCGCCGGAAAACGGCGGCGCTGTCGGCGGCGATGTTATCGCTGTCAACGCCGGTGATGGCGTCGGCCCCGGCTGCCGCACCCGCTACGGCGCCAGCCCCGATCACCATTCAGGTGTACGGCGCCCCCGGCCAAGACGCGGCATCTATTGCGCGCGAAGTCTCGCGCCAGCTTGAGGCCGAACGACGCAAACACGCGGCCGCCGCGCGCAGCCGCATGAACTACGAAGGGTAAAACCATGATGTTAACGCTGGGCCTGTTTGTTTTTATGCTGCAGACGCTGCCGTATCAGTCCATGAGCCGCAACGCGGAATATCGCTGGCCGAGCAACGCCCGCGTTGGCCTGCGCCCGGCGGCGCAATTTCTGGGGATGGATGAGGAAAAAATCACGCTGTCCGGGGTGCTGCTGCCGGAGATCACCGGCGGCCGCTGGTCACTGCTGACGCTGCAACTGATGGCCGAGCAGGGCCGGGCGTGGCCGCTGATTGAAGGCACCGGCACGATTTACGGCATGTTTGTGATCGAGTCGATTTCTGAAACGCACTCCGAGTTTTTCGCCGACGGCAGCCCGCGCCGCACAGAGTTCACGCTCAACCTGAAGCGGGTCGATGAATCCCTGTCGGCGATGTTTGGCGATCTGCGCCAGCAGGCCGGGGAGCTGTACGATAAAGCCGGAGAGATGGCCGGGAAGGCCGCCGGTGCTATGGGAGGGTTGTTATCATGAAAAGCGGCGTAAGCCTGCCAGCCGGGGCGCGAGTTGCCCCGGATTTTTCGCTGTTGCTGCAGGATAACGACATCACGCAGAACATCCGCAAGCGGCTGATTTCGTTATCGCTGACGGATAACCGGGGCTTTGAGGCCGACCAGCTCGACATCGAACTGGATGACAGCGACGGACTGATGGCGATGCCTCAGCGCAATGCGGTGCTGTCGCTGGCGCTCGGCTGGCAAGGCTCGCCATTGACGCCAAAAGGCCAGTTTACGGTCGATGAGGTCGAACACCGGGGCGCGCCGGACACGTTGACTATTCGCGCGCGTAGTGCGGATTTTCGCGGCTCGCTGAACACCCGGCGCGATGAGTCCTACCACGACACCACCCTGGGCGACATTGTGCAGAAGGTGGCTGCGCGTAATAAGCTGAAAGCCTTGCTGGCCGCCGGTCTGGGCACCATCAAAATCAGCCATATCGACCAGACGCAGGAGACGGATGCGGCATTTATTACCCGGCTGGCAACGCTCAACGGCGCGGTGGCGGCGGTGAAAAATGGCGTTCTGCTGTTGTTGCGACCGGGGAACGGCGCCACGGTAGGCGGGAAGCCATTGCCGGTGTATACCATCACCCGGCAGGATGGCGATCAGCACAGTTTCAGCATTGCCGATCGGGATGCCTATACCGGCGTTACGGCGAGCTGGCTCAACACAAAACAGCCGAAACCGAAGAAAGTGAAGCTGCAGCGCAAGCCAAAAGAGCAGCATTTGCGCGCGCTGCAACACCCGAAGGCGAAACCGGGCAGCAGTAAAAAACCGGGGAAACCGGCGGAGGCAGCGAAAGGCGATTATCTGGTGGGGGCTGACGATAACGTGTTTGCGATCACCAAAATTTACGCCACCAAGGCCGCCGCGATGCGGGCAGCACAGGCAAAGTGGGAAAAGCTTCAGCGCGGTGTGGCTGAGTTCTCACTGTCGCTGGCGATGGGGCGGGCTAACATCACGCCGGAAACGCCGGTACGCGTCAGCGGGTTTAAAGCGGCGATCGATGCGCAAGACTGGATAGTGAGCAAAGTCACGCACAATTTGAGTAACGGCGGTTTTACGACGGCACTGGAGTTTGAAGTTTTGCTGTCGGATGTGATTTATGAAGTCTCGTAATGTGAATTGATGTTTTGTAAATTCACTTAAAGGTGGTTTTGTTCTCGATCGGGCGGAGTATTATCGCGACAAATGAGAGATTGAGAAGGGAATATCAACATGATGCATTGCCCGCTTTGCCGAACTGCCGCCCATGCCCGCACAAGCCGCTATCTAAGTGAGAATACTAAAGAGCGTTATCATCAATGCCAAAACATAAATTGCAGTTGTACTTTTGTGACGTTGGAATCTATTCAGCGGCAGATCGTATCACCGGGCAAAGTTGATATCGCTCCGCCACACCCAACCCGAAGCAATCAGGGAACACTTTGGATTTAACAAGAAGCCTGCGAAAGCAGGTTTTTTTATGCCCGTAAAATGGCTGTCGCCACTTTGTCGCCACAGGGGAGTTATGTGCTTTGTGTGGCATTGTTTTATAAGGATATTTTTTCAAGGCAACAAAAAACCCGATAGTCTTGAACCTAAAAAGGCGGGACTAACGGGCTCCACAAAATGGGGACATCAAAGAAAAGCAGTGGCACTAATTCAGACTACCCCCGGCAAGGAAAGTTCTCACCGGGGATAAAAATTTCAAAATATTTTTGCCACTGATTCATCTTCATTGCTTATCGTTTAGCCGAGGATCCCCGGCCACAGCACCACAATCAGCGAACCGGCCAGGGTTAACAATACGTTAGCGATAGCATAGGTACCGGCATAGCCCAGGGCAGGGATATTGCTGCGTGCGGTGTCGCTGATAATCTCCATCGCCGGCGCACAGGTGCGGGCCCCCATAATGGCGCCAAACAGCAGGGCACGGTTCATGCGCAGCACGTAAGCGCCGAACAGGAAGCAGATCACCACCGGCACCAGGCTTACGATCAGTCCGGCAATCAGCATCTGGCCGCCAACGGCACCCAGGCTGTGGCCAATACCGGCACCGGCGCTCAGGCCAACACCGGCCATAAACACCATCAGGCCGAACTCTTTCACCATATTGAGCGCGCCCTGCGGAATGTAGCCAAAGGTCGGGTGGTTGGCACGCAGGAAGCCGAGCATGATGCCGGACATCAGCAAGCCGGCGGCGTTACCGATGCCGAACGAGAAGTTGCTGAACTGGATGGTGATCTGGCCAATCAATAGCCCGATGATAAAGAAGGCGCAGAATGCCAACAGGTCGGTGACCTGACTGTGGATCGAGATAAAGCCAATCTTCTCCGCCACGCTTTTCACCCGGCGAGCGTCGCCGCTGACCTGCAGTACATCGCCCTTGTTGAGCACGATACTGTCGTCGATTGGCATTTCAATCTGGCTACGGATCACCCGGTTGAGGAAGCAGCCATGATCGGTCAGCTTCAGCTGGCTCAGGCGCTTGTTCACCGCATTGCTGTTCTTGACCACAATCTCTTCGGTGACGATGCGCATGTCCAGCAGATCGCGGTCGAAGACCTCTTTGCCGTTGCGGAAGCTGGGATCCAGCCGTGCATGGGCATCGGGGTAGCCAACCAGCGAGATTTCATCGCCTACCTGTAGCACCGCGTCACCGTCCGGGTTCGCCAAAATACCGTTACGACGAATGCGTTCGATATAGCAGCCGGTCTGGCGATAGATGCCCAGTTCGCGCAGGTTTTTGCCATCGGCCCAGGCCACCAGCTCTGGTCCCACGCGGTAAGCGCGGATAACCGGCAAATAAACCTTGCGTTGGCTGTCCGTGTCCAGGCCACGTTCGCGGGCAATTTGCTGAGCGGAGGTGGAAAGGTCCTGGTGTTGCAGCTTAGGCAGGTAACGTGCGCCGAAAATCAGACTCACCAGGCCAATCAGGTAGGTCAGGGCATAGCCGAGGCTCAGATGATCCTGTGCCGCCAGCAGCGCCGGGCCGTTGGTGATGGTATTGCGCAGCGTATCGCCGGCGCCTACCAGGACTGGGGTTGAGGTCATGGATCCGGCGAGCATGCCGGCGGTCAGGCCAATATCCCAATGGAAAAGTTTGCCGAGACCGATGGCGATCACCATCGCGGAACCGACCATTACCAGCGCCAGCATCAGGTAATTTTTACCGTCGCGGAAAAATATCGAGAAAAAGTTGGGCCCGGCTTCCACGCCAACGCAGAAAATAAACAGCATAAAGCCGAGATTTAGCGCTTCGGTGTTAATGGCGAAATGTTGTTGGCCAAGCAGCAGCGAAACCACCAAAACGCCAATGGAATTACCGAGTTGAACGGAGCCCAGACGGACTTTACCGAGGCACAGCCCCAGTGCGAGTACCACGAACAGTAACAGGATGTAGTTACCGTTTAACAAACTAGCGACGTTTATGTTCACGGAGGATAACTTATTGTTTACCAGTAAGTGCTTGATATAGATAACTATAAGATATAAATTCAGTCAAAAATCGACGTCATAAATAACTAACCAGCGGAAGGCGATTCGAACCATCGATCGGCGGCGTTTATTCTAGTCGCTATGGCGCATGACAGCCAGCATAAAGCTGAGTTCCTGCGCCGCCGAACGCATTTTTACTCGTTGTATTTCAAGCCGCAACGCCGTCGTCTGCAGCCAGAGACGTGCTCTGCCCAACGGCATAGCCGCCGGGGCCGAGGATACGCAGCCTGAAATTTAGCGGGATAGCTCTCTTTTAGTAGCCAAGGAAAAAGTTCAGTTCAGCGTTGCCGTTCTTCGGCAAGGCGTCACCGGCTTTGTGACACGGCTGATTTCTACGGTGTGGTAACAGATTAAGGGGGAGTAGGGTATGGCGAGCGAACGGTATTGGTGGGGTATTTTGAGCTGTTTCCTGCTGTTCAGCCTGGTGTATCTCGGCCAGCAGAGCGGAGTCTTTGGCAGTACCGATCATGAGCATCGGGGGAGACCGGCCTGTTGCTGTTCGTGATACCCGGCGTGGTTGCCAGTTATCTGTCGAGTAAAAAACGCATTCTCTGCCCGTTACTGGGTGCGCTCTATGCACTGCCGCTGTGCCTGATCATCCGCCACTTTTGGTTAACACCCTCTTATTCGTTCTGGCAGGAATTGGCTTACGCCACCAGCGCGGTATTCTGGTGCATGTTTGGCGCGCTGCTGGCGCTGTTTATCGGCGGCTTGTTGCAGGCTTATCTGCAATGTCACCGCCGCGAACGGCAATAAAAAAAGGCGCTCTGAGCGCCTTTTTGTCGTTCTTGCCTGAAACTTACTGGAACAGGTTCAGGTTTTCTTTGGCATAAGCTTCGAAATCGGTGCAGCCGCCGATGTGTTTCTCATCGAGGAAGATCTGCGGAACGGTTTCTACCGGTTTGCCAACGGTTTTTTCCAGATCGGCTTTGGTGATGCCTTCAGCGTGGATATCAACATAACGGAAGTTGAAATCGTCACGTTCTTCAGTCAGTTTTTCCGCCAACTCTTTCGCACGGACACAATAAGGACAGCCTGGGCGCCCGAAGATAACTGCAAACATGCAACACTCCTTAGATTGATATTCAATAATTTAATCGCAACTGCAATGACATTCTGTCAGTCAAAAAAGACTTAAGGTTGAGCATTACCCGCATTGATGGCGCCTACTATGCCCGTTGGGTCAGCGAAAAAAAAGCAGGAATTACCTGTTAATCTGATTCATCTAACCGATTAAGCCGCCGGGGCTGTCGCCATCGGGGGGAATTCACTACACTGGAGGCAGAGCTTCTGGAGAAGAAAAATATGCGTTCATTCGGTGACTTACCCCGTACGGTGTTGGTTTTGGAAGGCCTGGGCATGCTGTCATTAGTGCTGGCTTATCTGAGCATTCACGGTCACGTTCAATTGCCGGGCTGGTTGGCTTCCCAGCAGGCAGCGGTGGGCATGATTTTCCTCGGCGTGGCGCTGATGGTCCCGGCGGCGGCTTTTTTGGTTTGGCGCGTGGTGCAAGGATTCGGCCCGCTAATGCGCGGCGGTCAGCCGCCGCAGAACGATCGGCATAAGCCTCATTCGCCGGTCGATAAAAACGACAGTGAGCCGCGCGCCTGAGTGACGGCCGTCGGTGCAGGCCTGCCTGGCAGGTGATTGCCTTTTTGGGGTGACGAGTGAAAATTGCCATTCTTTCGCGCGATGGAACGCTGTACTCATGCAAGCGTTTGGTGGAGGCGGCAGAGCAGCGCGGCCACAGCGTGGATATTATCGATCCGCTTTCTTGCTATATGAACATTAACCCAGCCGCGCCGACCATTCATTATCGCGGCCGTCAGTTGGAACGCTACGATGCGGTGATCCCGCGCATCGGCTCCGCCATCACCTTTTATGGTACCGCCGTACTGCGCCAGTTTGAGCTGCTGGGCAGTTACCCGCTGAATGAGTCGGTGGCGATCACCCGTGCACGTGACAAACTGCGTTCGCTGCAGTTGCTGGCACGCCAGGGGATCGATCTGCCAATCACCGGTTTTGCCCATTCGCCGGACGATACCGGTGATTTGATTGAGCTGGTCGGCGGTGCGCCACTGGTGGTCAAACTGGTGGAGGGGACGCAGGGTATCGGCGTGGTGCTGGCGGAAACCCGCCAGGCGGCGGAAAGCGTGATTGACGCCTTTCGCGGCCTTAACGCCCATATCCTGGTGCAGGAATATATTCGCGAGGCACAGGGCAGTGACGTGCGTTGTCTGGTGGTCGGCGGCAAGGTAGTGGCCGCGATTGAGCGTCAGGCCAAGCCCGGAGAGTTCCGGTCCAATCTGCACCGTGGCGGTACCGCCCGCAAAGTAAGCATCACCGCCAAAGAGCGAGCTGTTGCGGTTAAGGCGGCCACCACGCTGGGACTGGACGTCGCCGGGGTAGATATTTTGCGAGCGACTCGCGGCCCGCTGGTGATGGAAGTGAACGCCTCACCGGGGCTTGAAGGGGTGGAAACCACCACGGGATTGGATATTGCCGGCATGATGATCGAGTATATCGAGCCGCGCGCCAGAGCGGGATTTCGTCTCAAGTCGGGCGGCTGATGTTGCCGACCAAAATCGGCTTTGCAATCGACAGCTTTGCGGTTTTTTCCCGGCGATATTTGCCCAAATAGCGAATTAAGCCGTATTGGTCGTGGCATCGCGGGGGAATATTCCGTAAGCTATGCGCCTTTTCGCGTTTTGAATATTGTGAGGCTGGTATTATGGATTCACTCATTGTCCCTGATTTGGCGTTGTTGCGACGCTGGCTGGATCAATCGGGCATTTCATTCTTTGAGTGCGATTCCTGTCAGGCGCTGCACCTGCCGCACATGCAAAACTTCGACGGCGTATTTGACGCCAAACTCGATCTGGTGGACAACGTTATTCTGTTTTCCGCCCTGGCCGAGGTGAAGCCGACCGCGCTGATCCCTCTGGTGGCCGATCTCAGCCAGATCAACGCCAGTTCGCTGACCATCAAAGCCTTTGTCGATATCCAGGATGATAACCTGCCGAAGCTGATCGTCTGTCAGTCGCTAAGTATCGCCGTGGGCGTCACGCTGGAACAGTTCACGCACTTTATGCAGCAGGGCGAAGAGCAGATCTCCATGGTGATCCTCGAGGCGCGGGCGAACGATCTGCTGTTTATGGGTGACGAAGAAGAGAACCCGGCTAGCGCCGAACGCCTGCCAATGTTGCACTGATCCCTGCTGTAGATTATGCATGTCGCCCTTCTGGCGGCATGCTGCCGTTATTCCCTTCCACGATAATATATTCTGCGTTTTACCCTCTTTTGCCCGATATTTCTCGCCGTTTATGCCATTAATGGCGTATCACATAGAGAGAAACTGCATAAAAAATCGATAAAAGCCGTTTTTGCCCCCGGAGGCTGGTGCGTTTTGGCAACAGCGGTTATGCTGCTGATTCTGCTAAGGGCTTGCGATTCCCCAGGTGACCATGCGGGCTGGGCAGTTGAAAAAGGTGTCTGCAATCAACTGCATAGCTATTCAATCCGCGGTTGCAACGATTGCGCTCGATCAGGAAAGGTTTTGTATCAGTTTGCGATACAAGTTCAATTCTATGATTCACCCCTGTTTTGGAGGAAGTTACGGATGGTCACCCAACGTAAAAAGTGGTTATCGGGTGTTGTTGCCGGCCTGCTGATGGTCGCGTCCGTCACGGCGTCAGCCGAGGAAAAAACGCTGCACGTCTATAACTGGTCCGACTATATTGCGCCGGACACCTTAGCCAAATTCCAGAAAGAAACCGGCATTAAAGTGGTGTACGACGTCTTTGACTCCAATGAAGTGTTGGAAGGCAAACTGATGGCGGGCAGCACCGGTTATGATCTGGTAGTGCCTTCATCCAACTTCCTTGAGCGCCAGTCGAAGGCCGGTATTTTCGAGCCCCTCGACAAGAGCAAGATGCCGAACTACAAAAACCTTGATCCCGAAATGCTGCAGTTGGTGGCACACAATGACAAGGACAACAAGTACGGTATCCCTTACCTGATGGTGACCACCGGCATCGGCTATAACGTCGACAAGGTGAAGGCGGTACTGGGCAAAGATGCGCCGGTCGACAGCTGGGATCTGATCCTCAAGCCAGAGAACCTCGAGAAGCTTAAAAGCTGTGGTGTTTCCTTCCTGGATGCGCCGAGCGAAGTTTACGCTACCGTATTGCACTACCTGGGCAAGGATCCCAACAGCACCAACGCAGCGGATTACACCGGTGCGGCCAACGATCTGCTGCTTAAGCTGCGGCCGAACATCCGTTACTTCCACTCTTCCCAATACATCAATGACCTGGCGAACGGCGATATCTGCGTAGCGATAGGCTGGTCCGGTGATGTGATGCAGGCGGCCAACCGCGCCAAAGAGGCGAAGAACGGCGTGAACGTGGCCTATGCCATTCCTAAAGAAGGGGCCCTGACCTATTTTGACATGTTTGCCATGCCGGCAGATGCCAAAAACAAGGACGCCGCCTACCAGTTCCTGAACTTCCTGATGAAGCCCGATGTGATGGCCGGCATCAGCAACTACGTCTATTACGCCAACGCGGTGAAGGACTCCACTCCGCTGGTGAAAGCGGAAGTGCGTGATAATCCGAACGTCTACCCGCCGGCCGATCTGCGTGCCAAGCTGTTCACGCTGAACGTGCAGTCGCCGAAGTTGGATCGTGTGATTACCCGCGCCTGGACTAAAGTTAAAAGCGGACGCTAGTACTCAGGGCCCAAAATGCCGGGCCCGGCTTTCAGTGTTGTCTTGACCAGCAGGCGGGGCTACCCGCCTGCATTGCCATTTTGGGCCATGGCAATCGCCGTGGTTTTTTGTACTGTTTGCACCGGAGAGCACCCCGATTGAACGACGCTATCCCTCGTCCTCAAGCCAAGTCGCAGAAGGTCTTCACCCCTCTGCTGGAAATCCGTAACCTCACCAAAACCTTTGACGGCCAAAATGCGGTCGAAGACGTTAGCCTGACCATCTACAAAGGCGAAATATTTGCCCTGCTGGGCCCCTCCGGCTGCGGCAAGTCGACGCTGTTGCGCATGCTGGCCGGTTTTGAACAGCCGACGGAAGGGCAAATCGTGCTCGATGGGCAAGACATGTCGCACGTGCCGCCATACCAGCGGCCGATTAACATGATGTTCCAGTCCTACGCCCTGTTCCCGCACATGACGGTGGAGCAAAACATCGCCTTCGGCCTGAAACAGGACAAGATGCCGCGTGGGGAAATCACCGAGCGGGTAGCGGAAATGCTGTCGCTGGTCCATATGCAGGAGTTTGCCAAACGCAAGCCACACCAGCTTTCCGGCGGCCAACGCCAGCGTGTGGCGCTGGCGCGCAGCCTTGCCAAGCGGCCAAAGCTGCTGCTGCTGGATGAACCGATGGGCGCGCTGGATAAAAAACTGCGTGACCGCATGCAACTGGAAGTGACGGACATTCTTGAGCGCGTCGGCGTGACCTGCGTGATGGTCACCCACGATCAGGAAGAGGCGATGACCATGGCAGGCCGTATCGCCATCATGAATCGCGGCAAGTTTGTGCAGATCGGCGAGCCGGAAGAGATCTACGAACACCCGAACAGCCGTTTCAGCGCCGAGTTTATCGGTTCGGTGAACGTATTTGACTGCGTGCTGCAAGAGCGTCAGGACGATGCCCTGATCCTGCAAAGCCCCGGTTTGCGTCATGCGATCAAGGTAGACTCCGACGCCTCGGTGGTGGACGGGGTGCCGATCCAGGTTGCGTTGCGACCGGAAAAAATCATGCTGTGCGAAGAGATCCCGGAAGATGGCTGCAACTTTGCCGTGGGGGAGGTGGTGCACATTGCCTACCTTGGCGATTTGTCGATCTACCACGTGAAGCTGCTCAGCGGCCAGATGCTCAGCGCCCAATTGCAAAACGGTCACCGTTTCCGCAAAGGGATGCCGACCTGGGGCGACGAAGTGCGGCTGTGTTGGGAAGCCGACAGCTGTGTCGTGTTAACGGTGTGAATGGCGAAGGTGAGGAATAATCATTATGACAATGCTTGCTGAACGCACGCCGCCGGAACCGCCGGCCAACGGACCCGGCCCGCTGAAAGCCTTTTTCCAGCGCCTGCAAATGGCCCACGGCCGCAAATTGGTGATTGCGGTGCCGCTGCTGTGGCTGACGTTGCTGTTCCTGCTACCGTTCCTGATTGTGTTCAAGATCAGCCTGGCGGAGCTGGCGCTGGCGGTCCCGCCCTACACTGACCTGATGAGTTGGGCTGACGGCAAGTTGGACATCGCGCTCAACTTCGCCAATTACCTGCAACTGACCGACGATCCGCTGTATCTGGACGCCTATCTGCAGTCGCTGCAGGTGGCGGCGGTGTCAACAGTATGTTGCCTGATCATTGGTTATCCGTTGGCCTGGGCAGTGGCGCACAGCAAAGCATCAACCCGCAATATTTTGCTGCTGTTGGTGATCCTGCCGTCGTGGACCTCATTTTTGATCCGCGTTTATGCCTGGATGGGCATATTGAAAAACAACGGTATCCTTAACAATTTCTTGCTGTGGCTTGGGGTTATCGATCAGCCGCTGGTGATCCTGCATACCAATCTGGCGGTCTATATCGGCGTGGTTTACTCCTACCTGCCGTTTATGGTGCTGCCGATTTATACCGCCTTGACGCGGCTGGATTATTCGCTGGTGGAGGCCTCGCTGGATCTGGGCGCCAAACCGCTGAAAACCTTCTTCAGCGTGATTGTGCCGCTGACCCGCGGCGGTATCATTGCCGGTTCGATGCTGGTGTTTATTCCAGCGGTCGGCGAGTTCGTGATCCCGGAACTGCTGGGCGGGCCTGACAGTATTATGATTGGCCGGGTACTGTGGCAGGAATTCTTTAATAACCGCGATTGGCCGGTAGCTTCGGCGGTTGCCACCGTGATGCTGCTGCTGTTGATTTTGCCGATTATCTGGTTCCACAAGCACCAGAACAAGGAAATGGGGGGGCAGGGATGAACAACTTGCCGGTAGTGCGCTCACCGTGGCGTATCGCTATTTTGGTGCTTGGTTTCACTTTCCTGTATGCGCCGATGCTGATGCTGGTGATTTACTCGTTCAACAGTTCAAAACTGGTGACGGTGTGGGCGGGCTGGTCGACGCGTTGGTATACCGCGTTATTCCATGATTCGGCGATGATCAGCGCCGTCGGGCTCAGCCTGACCATTGCTGCCGCTTCAGCGACCGCCGCCGTAGTGCTTGGCGCGATTGCTGCGGTGGTGATGGTGCGTTTTGGCCGTTTTCGTGGTTCAACCGGCTTTGCCTTTATGTTAACCGCACCGCTGGTTATGCCGGATGTGATTACCGGTCTGTCGCTGCTGCTGCTGTTTGTGGCGATGGGGCATACGTTGGGTTGGCCGTCGGAACGCGGCATGTTCACCATCTGGCTGGCGCACGTCACCTTCTGTACTGCCTACGTTTCAGTAGTGATCAGTTCGCGCCTGCGTGAATTGGATCGCTCGATCGAAGAGGCCGCGATGGATTTGGGCGCGACGCCGTTGAAGGTGTTTTTCGTGATCACGCTGCCAATGATTGCACCGGCGCTGGTTGCCGGCTGGATGTTGGCATTCACACTGTCGCTGGATGACCTGGTGATTGCCAGCTTTGTCGCCGGGCCGGGCGCGACCACCTTGCCGATGCTGGTGTTCTCCAGCGTGCGTATGGGGGTTAATCCGGAAATCAACGCCCTGGCCAGTTTGATCCTGCTGGTGGTGGGGATTATCGGTCTGATCGCCTGGTGGTTTATGGCTCGCTCGGAAAAACAGCGATCGCGCGAATTACAAAAGGCCGCCCGTAGCTGAGTCTGATTAAACCTGCTATTTTTGCAATTATTGGTATTGCAATTGATTACCTGACTTTATATATCTCGTTTGAATATACCCTACAGCTTTAGAGTTACAGCCAGGCGGCCAGCTCGCTCTTCCCCAGGCGCTTACTTAAGTAACTGGGGTGTGAGCGCAGGTAACCACGCTGCAACTTGAAAGATGAGGGTATAGACGGCGTTTTCGTTGCGGAACATGGACATGGCAGACATGCTGAACAGCAGGCAGGGAATGAGAACGACTTCAGATGCGCCAGTACCGGTGATGGTGGCCGGTACGGCGATGGTGGCTATCAAATGCATCAGCGTGCTGTTGCTGTTGGGTGAACTGGGCGTCGATGGCGCTCAGGAGTTTGTCAGCACCAGCGCCCAGGCCTGGGATTCCACCCTGATATTTTTGGCTGGTCTGGTGCTGCTGTGCCTGCAAATCAGCTGCGGTTTTGCGGTAATGCGCGGTCGCAATTGGGGGCGTTGGGTCTATGTGGCCTGTCAGTGTGCGGTGGTCGGTTATTTGCTGTTGGCGACCATCGGCAGCTTTTTGCCCGAAGTCTTCACCGTGGAGGGCGAGACCAGCGGCCAAATTCTGCACGTGTTAATCCTGCAGAAAATCCCCGATGTCGTCATCCTAGCCTTATTGTTCGTTCCTGCCACTAGCCGCCGCTATTTCGCCGCGCGCAATTGAGATTTTAAGGGCGTAGAGTGATAAACTCTGCGCCCTTAATTATTCACCCCGAACTCAGAGTCAACTTAATGCATTGCGCCTTGTATACGGCGGGCACCTGCCGTTCTTGTCAGTGGCTGGAAAAGCCTTACCCGCAGCAGCTGACAGACAAACAGCATCACCTGCAATCCCTGCTGGCCGAACGCGACGTCGCGCATTGGCTGGCGCCGATTGCCGGCGAGCAGAGCGCATTTCGCAATAAGGCCAAAATGGTGGTCAGCGGCAGCGTAGAGCGCCCGTTGCTCGGCATGCTGCACCGCGATGGCACGCCGGTTGATCTGAGTGGCTGTCCACTGTACCCCGCCAGTTTTGCGCCCATGTTCGCGGTGTTGAAAAGTTTTATCGCCCGCGCCGGTTTGACGCCCTATAACGTGGCGCGTAAGCGCGGGGAACTGAAGTATCTGCTGTTGACCGAAAGCACCCACAGCGGCGGCGTGATGCTGCGCTTTGTACTGCGCTCGGAGAGTAAATTGGCACAGCTGCGAGCGGCGTTGCCGTGGTTACAGCAGCAATTGCCACAACTCAGGGTGATCTCCGCCAATATTCAGCCGGTGCATATGGCGATTATGGAAGGAGAGCTGGAGATCCCGCTGACCGAACAGCAGGCGCTGGAAGAGCAATTCAATCAGGTGCCGTTGTATATCCGCCCACAAAGTTTTTTCCAGACCAACCCAAAGGTGGCGGCTGAACTGTACGCTACCGCTCGTGACTGGGTTCGTGCATTGGGTATTGAAAGCATGTGGGATCTGTTCTGCGGTGTGGGGGGATTTGGCCTGCACTGTGCGCAGACGGATACCCGCCTGACCGGTATTGAGATCAGCGCCGAGGCGATTGCCTGTGCGCGTCAGTCAGCGAAAACGCTCGGTCTGCAACAGGTTAACTTCCAGGCGCTGGATTCCACGAAATTTGCCACCGCTGAGGGTAGCGTCCCCCAATTAGTGCTGGTTAATCCGCCACGGCGCGGCATCGGCAAGGATTTGTGCGACTATCTGAATCAGATGGCGCCCGGCTATATTCTCTATTCGAGTTGTAACGCCGAGACGATGGCGAAAGACATTGAGATGTTACCGGATTACCGCATTGAACGCGTGCAACTGTTCGATATGTTCCCTCATACCGCCCATTACGAAGTGCTGACTCTGCTGGTGCGCCACTAAAGGCGTTTCGGCAATAAGCATACAGTTTGAAATAGGGCGTGCATAACACGCCCTGGAGAGATCTTACTGCGGGAACCACTTGTCGTTGATGGCTTTGTAGGTGCCGTCGGCCTTGATGGCGTCCAGAGCGGCATTCAGCTTGGCCAGCAGCGCCTGGTTGTCCGGACGCACAGCAATGCCCAGGCCGGTGCCGAAGTATTGAGCATCGGTAACGTGCTCGCCGACCGGCGCCAATTGCGGGTTATTCTTCAGCCACTCGTTGACCACCGCGGTATCACCGAACACGCCGTCAATACGGCCATTTTTCAGTTCGAGAATGGCGTTCTGGTAGCTGTCGTAAGAGACGGTGTTAATCTCCGGGTGCTTATCCTGCATGTATTTTTGATGGGTGGTGCCGTTCTCCATGCCAATCTTTTTGCCTTTCAGATCCGCCAGCGAGCTGAATTTGCCTTTCTGCGCGATGACGATTGCCGAGTTGGCGTAGTAAGGCTGGGTAAAGGAAACCTGCTTGCTGCGCTCTGGCGTGATGTCCATACCGGAAATCACCGCGTCGTATTTTTTGAATTTCAGGGCGGCGATCAGGCTGTCGAACGCCTGATTGGTAAAGGTGCATTCGGCTTTCATTTGCTTGCACAGCGCGGTAGCCAGATCGATATCAAACCCGACAATCTTGTTGCTGGCATCCAGCGATTCGAAGGGGGGATAGGTGGCGGAAGAGGCGAAGCGAATGGTCTCAGCTGCACTGGCGTTGAAGGCGATGCCCGCCAATACCGTAGCGGCAAGTAATAGTTTTTTCATGCGTAAAGCTCCTGTCTGCAAGTCTGCGTGTTTTTATCTCTTCACCGCTTGATTTTACTGACAATAACCCAAAGGTTTTGGCGGCTGTTTATCGACGTTTACCCTGACATTTAATGCATTAATATGCAATATAAATGATTAAAAAATTACGACGAAAATAAAAAAGCCCTGCACGATGGCAGGGCTCCGAAACCTGAGGGGGCGGGCTCAGTTGCGGCGCTCGAATGCCAGCGCCCGACGTTCGACCACGCGCATCAACAACGTCAGCAGGCCGTTGACGCACAGATAGACCAACCCGGCAGCGCCAAACACCATCACGTCGTAGGTACGGCCATACATCAGCTGGCTGTATCCCATCACTTCCATCAGGGTAATGGTGTAGGCCAGCGAGGTGCTCTTGAACACCAACACCACTTCGTTGGAGTAAGACGACAGCGCACGCTTGAAGGCAAAGGGCAGCAGGATACGCAACGACTGGGCACGCGACATGCCAAGCGCTTCGCAAGATTGCCACTGACCGGCGGGGATCGCCCGCACCGCACCGTAAAACAGCTGGGTAGTGTAGGCCGCGCTGTTCAGCGCCAATGCGATCATCGCACACAGCCACGGCTGCGACAGCAGATCCCACAACCACGGATATTCGCGGATCGCCGGGAACTGGCCGGGGCCGTAGTAGATCAGGAAGATCTGCACCAGCAGCGGCGTACCGGTGAACAGGGTGATATAGATTTTCACCAGCGGCGTCAGGATCGGCGTTTTCAGCGTCAGGATCACCGTCAGCACCAATGACAGCAGCAGTGCCACGATCAGCGCGGTAACGGTCAGCGTCAGACTTGTGTGCAGCCCTTTGATAATTTCCGGCAAGAACTCAAACATCAGGCTGGCCCCCGCTCAAAACGCGTGGTGCGCAGTTCAATGCGTTTGATGATGTACTGGCTAAACAGGGTCACCACCAAATAGATGGCCGCCGCGATCACATACCAGGTAAAAGGCTCCTGGGTGCGAGTGGCGATGCTCTTGGTCTGCAGCATCAGATCGTTAACGCTGATCAGCGACACCAGCGCGGTATCCTTCAGTAAAACCAGCCACTGGTTGCCCAGCCCTGGCAGGGCGTGGCGCCACATCTGCGGCATGATCAGGCGAAAGAAAATCGCTGCAGTGCTCATCCCCAGAGCCTGGCCGGATTCCCATTGCCCCTGTGGCACCGCTTTGAGCGCCCCGCGCAATGTTTGTGACGCATAGGCGGAATAGAGCAGGGCGAGGGCAATTACGCCACACAGGAATGGGCTGACTTCAAAATTATCAATCGCCAGCTGGACGGGCAGCTGGAACAGGCCAAAGTTCAGGGTGAAGCCGTCGGACAGCATCAACAGCAGCTGTGATGAGCCGAAATAGATGAACAGCACCACCAGAATTTCCGGCAGGCCGCGCAACAGCGTAACCCAGGCGGTGCCGAGCCAGCTGACCACTTTCCAGCGCGATGACTCCCAGACGGCAAACAGCATCGCCAGGATCAACCCGAGGATAAGGGCACAAACGGCAAGGCCGACGGTCATCCCGGCGGCGCTTGCTAGAGGTTGAATTTCATTCATGGGGATAGATTACTGCTGGAACCATTTTTTGTAGATGGTTTCGTAAGTCCCATCCTGTTTGATCTTGTCGAGGGCGGCATTGAACTTGCCCTGCAGATCGGTATTTTTCTGGCGAACGGCAATGCCCAGCCCGGTACCGAAGTAGTCTTTGTCGGTCACCTTATCGCCTACCGCGGCCAGAGCGGCATTCTGTTTCAGCCATTCGTTGACCACTGCGGTGTCACCAAATACCGCGTCAACGCGACCATTCTTCAGATCCAAAATGGCGTTCTGATAGCTGTCGTAAGGCACGGTGGTGATTTCAGGGTGCTTATCGGTCAGGTATTTCTGGTGTGTCGTACCGTTCTGCACGCCCACTTTTTTGCCTTTCAGCGCCGCTACGTCGGCAACTTTGCCCTTCTGGGCGACAAACAGCGCGGAGTTGTCGTAATACGGTTTGGTAAACAGCACCTGTTTTTCACGTTCAGGCGTGATGTCCATACCGGCCATGACCGCGTCAAAGCGCTTGAACTTCAGGCTCGGGATCAGGCTGTCAAAAGCCTGATTGGTGAAGCTGCACTCGGCCTGCATTTCTTTGCACAGGGCATTGGCCAGATCGACGTCAAACCCCTGGATCTTGTTGCCGGCGTCAATAAATTCAAACGGAGGATAAGAAGCTTCGGTAGCGAAACGGATCGTTTCGGCTGCAGAGGCGGAAACGCTGATACCAGCCAGAACGGCGGCGATTATTAGTTTTTTCATCGCAAACTCCCCAAATTACAGCAAGTAAAATTGTTAGTGTGATAAGTAATTGGCAAACTCGGTGGTCTGCGGCTGCGCAAAGTGGCTGGCATCGCCTTGTTCCACTACGTGGCCGTTTTCCATGTAGACCACGCGGCTGGCGGTTTTGCGCGCCACTTCCACTTCGTGGGTGACGATCACCTGGGTGATCCCGGTGCCGGCCAGCTCGCGAATGATGCTGACGATTTGGGCGGTGATTTCAGGATCCAGCGCGGCGGTCGGTTCGTCGAACAGCAGCACCTGCGGCTCCATCATCAGCGCACGGGCAATGGCCACGCGTTGCTGCTGGCCGCCGGAAAGGTGCAGCGGGAAACGGTCGGCAAAATCGGTCAGGCGCAAACGCTTCAGCAACTTGTCGGCACGCTCCATCGCCTGAGCTTTGGTCAGGCCAAGCACACGACACGGCGCTTCGATCAGGTTTTGCACCACGGTAAGGTGAGGCCAGAGATTATATTGTTGGAATACCATGCCGACGTTCTGACGCAGCTCACGAATGGCTTTCTCGCCAGGAGCCTGCTTGAAGTCGAATTGATTGCCGGCGATCTGCAACTGACCCGAGCGCGGCATTTCCAGCAGGTTCAGCACCCGCAGCAATGAACTTTTCCCCGCGCCGCTTGGACCCAGCAGCACTAAAGTTTCCCCTGCTGGGCAATCCAGCGTGATGTCAAACAGCGCCTGATGTGCGCCGTAATAGCAGTTGATACCGTTAAGTTGAATGCTCATGCGCCAGAATTGAATAGATATTGATGCCGCGAATGTTAACTTCCACAGAATACTTATGCAATCTTTGTGCGTTAAAATTTATTACTGCGCGGCAGGATAGTAAAAGAATAGCACAAGATACCGCGAGTCAGGTTCGAAGGGGGATTTGTCGTGCACGCTGTGAGGTATGTAGCGAAAATTCTCAAAGTGAACGAATGTTGAGCGGAATCAAGGCATTTTTTTACCCACCGGCATCAAGCAGATGACGGTGGGGCGTGTGAGCTTACTGGTTTTCCAATACCTGACGCAGCGTGCCGCTGGCGGCATGCGGCGGCACGTTCAGATAGCGGATATCATCCACCACCCAACAGGTGCCTTCACGCACCATCAGCACCTCATCCTGCCAGTTGACCGCGCTGCCGCCGTCCTTCTGGTAGCTGAGCTGTACGCGCAATGGAATATTTCTTGCGTCGGTATTCGGGATGGTAGAAGCGCTGGCGACGGTGGCGCTGGTCGGTCCCTGCGCGTTGCCGGTAAACAGATCGCCAGTGACCTGATGTTTGTCCGGGTTCTGGTTGGCGGTCACCAGATCCTGATACAGCACTTTACTCAGGTAAGGTTGCAACTGCGCCAGACGGTTGCTGTCGGGCAGGGTGGTAGCGGCGCCCTGTTGCAGGCGCAGATCGTAAAATTTCTGTGCGACCGTATCCGGGCCGCCTTCCACACAACCGCCGGTACGGGAGCCGATATCCTTGAATGCCGGTTCGACGGTGGTGCAGGCACTCAGTAACAGCGCTAAGGGCAAAACAGCCGCAATCGTTTTTGTTTTCATCTCATTACCTTATGTGAAAGTCTCTACCATGAAGACCATTAGCCTACAGTATAAATGCGATTTCTGGCCTTGCATTCGTACTGCGTGCCATTTCAATACAGAACATAATGCCAAATCAATGGTCAGATAAGTGCGATGAATCAATCAAGCAAGGAGTTTTCATGCAGCTTTCCACTACCCCGACCCTGGAAGGGTTTACTATTACCGAGTACTGCGGCGTTGTCACCGGCGAGGCCATTTTGGGCGCGAATATTTTCCGCGATTTTTTTGCCGGCGTGCGCGACATCGTGGGCGGCCGTTCGGGCGCTTATGAGAAAGAGCTGCGTAAAGCGCGCCTGATTGCCTTCCGGGAGTTGGAGGAGCAAGCGAAAGAATTGGGCGCCAATGCGGTGGTCGGCATTGATATCGATTACGAAACCGTGGGTAAAGACAGCAGCATGTTAATGGTGACCGTCAGCGGTACCGCGGTGAAAGTCAGCCGCTAATCCTTTCTTTGCCCCCGGCCATGACCGGGGGCATTCGTTTATCCTACCTTGTGTTCTTCCACTTTTAGCGGGCGATGTTCCTGCGGTTTGGCCGCTGGGGCAGGGTGATGCTGTGCCTGTTGAATCTGTGGCTGATGGAACGGCGTTGGTGCGCTATGCGACATCATGGCATTTGGCCGTGGTTGAACCGGCTGCGGGCGAATAACGTTAGCCTTGGGCGCGACGTGTTCGACAGGTTTAACGGCCGGCAACTGCGCCCTTTGCTGTACGCTGACAGGTGTCGGTAGATGTTGTTCAGGCGTACGAGCCGGTCGGATCTCGGCCTGATGAACGGGGGCCGTGACTGTCGCTGGGTGCGGGCGCACGGCTGCCGGTGTTGAATGAGCGAAACTCGGCAGGGTCATTGGCTGCTGAACATGGGCGACCGGTGTCATCGCATGGGGCGCTGGCGTAGCTGCATGGGTAAAGTTCGGCGCCGTCATCGGCTGGCGTTCATTGGCTGCGACGGGCGGCGTAAAATGTGGCTGTTGCAGGTTGGCAACCTTAGGGGCTGCATAAGGCGTTGGTGCGGCAAAATGCGGCACCTGATTGACTGGCGCATTGTGGTAGTTATTCACCGTGGTGCTGCGATTCACATTATTGTATTGGTTGATATTGGTGACACGGTTAATCACCGTGGTGGAGTGCGAGATATAAGGCGCATTGTTATAGACCACCGGTTGACGCCGATCATTCCAGCGCACGTCCCAGCTATGCCAGTTGTCATGATGCTGATTGATCAATGCCCCGACCGCGATGCCCACGCCAAAACTGATCACGCCTGCCGCCAGCATATCGCCACTGCTATAGCCTGAAGCACTCTGATAGTGATAGCTCGGGTAGGCCGGGACAGGTTCGCCATAGGCCACCCAGGGATCGTAACGCGGCACGTAAACCACATCCGGTTGGCTGGGCTCGATGACAATGGTTTGCGCCGGCGCAACCACGACGCTTTGCGGATAGGGTTGCGGTTCAACGTAACGGGTTGCAGGCGTGATGACCACCCTTTGCTGCGGCGACGTTTTCAGCGTGCCTTTGGCGGCGGCACGTTGGCGCATGACCTGAATGGCGTTCATCACGTCGGTAGGGTCGTTGAGATAAGCGCTGCCCAGCGCGGTGGTCCAGGGAATATTTTTAGCCATCTGATCCAGCACGTCAGGAAATTGTACCAAACCGCGTACGCTGGGGTCCCAGGGTTGAGCGCCAGCGGCTGCGGTGAGCGCGGCCGGTTGCAACCCCCGGTTTTGCGCCAGCCAGTTATCCGCCGCGCTGATTTGATCGGGATAACCCGCACCGGCCAGCACCTGCGCCAACAGTTTGTCAGGAAAAAGCGCCACCGGGCTGACCAGTTGATACAATTGATCGGCACTCAGTGGCGTATAGGTTGATGCTGCCGCGGGCGTGGCCACAGCAGGCGCGGTTCCCCCCATGGTATTGGCTACCGTTTTTTGGTCACAGCCGCTGAGCGGCAGCATGGCGATGCAGATCAGCCAGGCGACAGGGTTGAGCTTGAACATGAGCGACTCACTTTTATCAGCGCAGGTAATACTATGAAGCTATCATCTGCCATGGAGTCCGCCAGCGCGGCGCAACACTCACTTGCACATCTGGCCTCTCTGTCATCATTTATTGATTAACTTGATTATTGGATACAGATTAATCAATTTAAGTTACAAATTTGAGCCGCTCGACGGCAGGAGGGATTCGTGAAAATTTGGCCAGGGATATTTGTTGCCGCATTGCTTGCCGGCTGCCAAAGCGCACCGCAAAGCACCACCATAGACCGGGGCGACTATCAGTTGGAAACCCTGCATCAGGCGCAGGGAGCAGACCAGCGCATTCGTTTTCTGGTGATGCATTACACCGCAGAAGATTTCCATTCCTCGCTTAAAACCCTGACGGATGAACACGTCAGCGCGCACTATCTGCTGCCCGCGCACCCGCCATTGGTTCAGGGCAAACCGGTGGCGTTTCAACTGGTGCCTGAAGCCCTGCGCGCATGGCATGCCGGGGCCAGCACCTGGCGCGGCAGAACCAACCTGAACGATACCTCGATAGGGATTGAAATAGTCAATCGCGGGTTCAACCGGACCCTGTTGTTTACCCATTGGCAGCCCTATACGCCACAGCAAATAGCCCTGTTGATCCCGCTGAGCCGCGATATCATCCAACGCTATGGCATTCAGCCGACAGACGTAGTGGGGCACAGCGATATAGCGCCCCAACGCAAACAGGACCCGGGTCCGTTATTCCCCTGGCGGCAACTGGCGCAGGCCGGTATTGGCGCCTGGCCGGACGAGCAGCAGGTGCAGAAGCTACTGGCCGGCCGCGACAAGCAGGCGGCCGTGCCCCTGGCCCCCTTGATCGAAAAGCTGGCGCGTTACGGTTATGGTATTGACGCTCGGTGGGATGTCAGGCAGCAGAAGAACGTGCTGGCGGCGTTTCAGATGCATTTCCGGCCCAGCGATTATCGCGGTGAGCCGGATGCGGAGACGGAGGCGATCGTTGATGCCTTGCTGTTGAAGTACGGGGCAGCTCGCTAATTAAAGGCCGTGCAGTTTACCGTGTTCTTTTAGCCAGCGAGCGGTGCGGGAAATGCCTTCATCGAGCGAAACTATCGGCCGGTAATCCAGCTCCTGCTGGGCACGAGTGGTGTCCAGCGTCAGATCAAAATTGAGCTTGGCGACCCCATAGTGGGTCAGTACCGGCTCTTTCTCGCTTTTGCTGCCGAGTTTCTCCATGCCGCGCGCCATCATATCGAGCATGGGATAGGGCACAGAGCGGATCCGGCACTTCATCCCCAACTCGTCAATTAACTGCTGCACCACGCTGTGCAACTGACGTGGCTGCTGATTGGTGATGTTATAAGCGCGGCCGGACGGGGTATTTTCTTTCTGGGTGGCCAGCCACATGGCGTGCACCGCGTTTTCCAGATAGGTCATGTCCACCAGTGCCGCGCCGCCGCGTGGCAGCAGCAGGTTGCCGTAGCGTTTGATCATCTGCAACAGGCGCGGCAGCATCACTTTGTCATGCGGCCCGAACAACCCCTGAGGGCGGAGGATGGTGAAGTGGGTTTGCGGGTTGGACATCGCCAACTGCTGGATCACCTGTTCACCGGCGGCTTTGCTGCGCGCAAACTCGTTGGCATAGCGTGCGGGGCGGAAGTCTTCGGTAATGTTGCGATGGTGATGGTAATCGAAGTAGATCGCCGGCGAAGAGATATGGATAAACTGTGAAACGCCGTAGGCCGCTGCCCACTCGCCCAAGCGACGGGTAGCGCGCACGTTGGCCAGTTCGAAGGCTTCTTCGGTGCCCCATGGCGAGGTGAAGCTGGAACAGTGCCACAGCACGTCCACGTCGGCCAGCATGGCTTTGGCCTGCGATGAGATCAGGTTGGTGAGATCGGCATGAATGAATTCCGCGCCCATTTTTTCCAGCAGACTGCCCATGGCTTGGTTGCGGCCGGTGGCACGCACTTTAATGCCCTGGCGGCGGAGATATTCAACGGCGTTACGGCCTAACCCACTGGTTGCACCGGTGACCAATACCTTCATAACGAACTCTATTCTCACCAAAAATCAGAATGCTGACGGCCTTCAGCGGCGTTCCAGCAAATAAGATGCCATTCTTCCGTTATTTCGTGCGCTATGCAATCGGAAAGGCCCTAACCGCAGCAGTAAACTGTGCGGTTGATCGACAAATAAGCGATGGTCAGGACATATTGCGCGGGTTCTCTTCGGCCAGCCTGGCGATACGGCGCGCCATACCGCGAAAAATGAACAGGTGAGCGGGCATCATGGCGAACCAATACAGCAGTCCGCTAAAACCGGCAGGGTGCCACCAGGCACGCACATCCAGGGTGCGGTGGTCGCCATGATCTTTGATGGTGAAAACCAGCCGGCCCAGCCCCGGCGCTTTCATGCCGAACAGCAACGCCAACTGCCGCAGCGGTTTAATGGTGATGACCTTCCAGCCATCGACCAGGTCGCCAATGGCCAACGTCTCACGCTGGGGGCGGCCATAAACCACGCGATTGCCGATCATATCGTCCATGCGGGCACGGATTTTCCACAGGATATTGGCGTAAAAATAGCCCTCTTTCCCGCCCAGTTGCTGCACCGTATGCCACAGCGCCTGGCTGGAGGCCTGGGTTTCCAGCGAACAGCCCGCCTGTTTCGGGTAGAAGCCATAGCCTGGTCGCCAGCGGGCTCGCGCTTCCGGATCGTAGCCCCAGTCGGCGGAGTCGACCACTTCTTCCTCGCGCCGCAGGGTAGCCGCCACCGCCTGATCGAAGGTTTGCAGCGTCTGTGGAATCAGAGCCTGTAGCGGTTTACCGTCGGCGGGAAGATCGTGGTTCAACCCCTGGATCAACGCATTGGCGATCGAGGTGGGCACCGAGGTGATCATGCTGATGAACCATACCGAGATAAACCGGGTGGGCAAGGGGATGGGGATCAGCCAGCGTTTTTTGCCGCTGATGGCAATGAAGCGTTCAAACATTGTTTGATAACTGATGTACTCCGGGCCGGCGACGTCAAAAATGCGGTTTTCTTCCGCCGGGTGCGCCAGCAGATCGGCCAGATACACCAGCAGATTTTCCAACGCGACCGGCGAAGATTTGGAACGCACCCAGCGCGGCGGGGTTAGCACCGGCAGGTTGTAGACCATATCGCGCATAATTTCGAAGGCCGCCGAACCGGGGCCGACAATGATGCTGGCGCGCAGCTCGGTGACCGGTACGCCGCTCTGGCGCAAGATCTCCCCGGTCAGCTTGCGTGCCACCAGGTGCGGTGAACTCTCGCCTTCCGGCTGCAGTGCACCGAGAAAAATGACCTGTTTTACGCTGGCGTTGCGTAGCGCATCGCGCAGATTCTCCGCCGCCTGGCGTTCTTTTTCGATAAAGTCATCACCGTCGCCCATACCGTGGATCAGATAATAAACGGCGTCGATCTCCCACAGCGCGGCGGTCAGGGTTTCTGGTTGGTAGACATCCACGTACTGGCAGTTGACCTGCGGCCAATGCTGCTCCTGAAGCCATTCAAGGCGGCGCGCGGCGGCGGTAATGCTGTGTCCCTGTTCGATCAGGTGGGGGATCAGGTTCTGGCCAATATAGCCGCTGGCTCCAAGAACCAATACGCGTTGAGGTGTCATTAGCGCTGCCTTATGCAGTGGAAGTCGATGACAGCATGCCAAACTCAGGGTTTAAATGCACTTTTTGTGTGGTTATGCGGACATTGCATCCACCTTAAGGCAGCGTCACACTACGCACCGTTTGTCTGTGCTAAGCCGAAAAAATATGAAACTCAATGCCGTTTGTTATGCCCTGTTAGGTCTGGCGCTGATCGCCAGTTTATTTTTCCTGCATCCGATTTGGATGTGGTGGCTGTTGGCTAACCTGCTGACGTTATTGGTGTACGGTGTCGATAAACTGGCCGCGCGCAAGGGTTGGCGTCGGGTGCCTGAAAGCACGCTATGGGTGTTCGGGCTGGTGGGGGGCTGGATTGGGGCGATCGTTGCGCAGCAATTGTTCCGTCACAAAACCCAAAAACAGCCGTTCAAAAGTTGGTTTATCTTCAGCGTGGTGTTGAACGTCGTGGCAACGTTGGCGATCTGGTATTGGGTTTACGGCCGCTGGATCCTCTAAAACACGGGGCGTGTTAGCGCCCCGTTGAGGCATGCATCAGGCATGCTGCTTGAGGAATTGTTGCCACAAATCGACCACGTGCTGTAAATCCTGACGGCTGACGTCGAGGTGGGTCAAAATACGCGTCAGCGGACCGCTGCTGATCAGCACGCCGCGCTCGCGCATCCAGGGGCCCAGTTTTGCCGCCAATTCAGGGGACTGACGCAGGTACAGTACGTTGGTTTGCGCGCCCGGCTCGGCGATCTCCACGCCAATGTTTTGCAACTGCTGTTCCAGCCACTTGGCGTTATCGTGATCTTCCCGCAACCGTTCGACATTATGCTCCAGCGCATAGAGTCCCGCGGCGGCCAGAATACCGGCCTGACGCAGGCCGCCGCCGGTCATTTTGCGCCAGCGTATCGCCTGCTGAATAAAGGCTTCGCTGCCGCACAACAACGAGCCTACCGGTGCGCCCAGCCCTTTCGACAGGCAAATGGTGAAGGTGTCGCAATACTGCACGATCTCTTTCAGCGGCACATTCAGCGCAACTGCGGCGTTGAAGATGCGCGCCCCGTCGATATGCAGTGCCAGCTTGTGTTCACGGCTGAATTGCCAGGCCTGTTGTAGGTACGCCAGCGGTAACACGCGGCCGCTGATGGTGTTTTCCAGGCTCAGCAGACGGGTTCTGGCAAAGTGAATATCATCGGGTTTAATTGCCGCCGCGACCTTGTCCAGCGGCAGGGTACCGTCCGGGGTGGCTTCAATCGGCTGCGGTTGGATGCTACCCAGTACCGCGGCACCGCCGGCTTCGTATTTATAGTTATGCGCCTGCTGGCCGACGATGTATTCGTCACCGCGCTGGCAATGGCTCAGCAGCGCTACCAGGTTTGCCTGGGTGCCGCTCGGCAAGAACAGCGCCGCCTCTTTACCGGACAGGCGAACCGCTTCCGCCTCCAGTGCGTTGACCGTAGGGTCATCGCCATAAACGTCATCACCGACTTCGGCCTGGGCCATGGCTTCACGCATAGCGGCGCTGGGGCGGGTTACTGTGTCGCTGCGTAGATCAATAAGCATAAAAATTCCTTATCCCCTTGATCTTTCAAGCCGCAGCGTTGTTGGCTGCAACTTGAAATCTATTGGGGATAGCTAATGTGAAAGGGAATGCGGTTTTCATCATAGCCAGATTTTCTGATGACTAAAGAGAAAAAATACCGGGAACAGCGATCGTTGTTCCCGGGATGGGTCAATTAACGCAACCAGTTGGTTTTCGCCAGTTCGACCACTTCGTCGCCGCGGCCGTTGATGATCGCCCGCAGCATATACAGGCTAAAGCCCTTGGCCTGCTCGAATTTGATCTGCGGCGGCATCGCCAGTTCCTGCTTGGCGGTGACGACATCGAGCAATGCCGGGCCGGGGTGCGCCAGCATTTCCTGCAGTGCGCCGTCCAGATCCGACGCTTTCTCCACGCGAATGCCCTTGATGCCGGCGGCATTGGCTATCGCCGCAAAATCAGGGTTATGCAGGTCAGTGCCGTCAGTCAGGTAGCCCCCGGCCTTCATTTCCATGGCTACGAAGCCCAAAACGCTGTTGTTGAAGATCACAATCTTGACCGGCAGTTTTAGCTGGGCCAACGACAGGAAGTCGCCCATCAGCATAGTGAAACCGCCGTCGCCGCACATGGCGATCACCTGCTTGTTGGGTTCGGTTGCCTGTGCGCCAATCGCCTGCGGCATGGCGTTGGCCATCGAACCGTGGTTGAACGAACCGAGCAGGCGGCGCTTGCCGTTCATTTTCAGATAGCGGGCCGCCCATACCGTCGGCGTGCCGACGTCACAGGTGAAGATGGCGTCGTCGCTGGCGTACTGGCTGAGCTGTTGCGCCAGATACTGCGGGTGAATAGGCTGATCGTCATTGGCGGTGGCCAGGCCGTCCAGATCTTTGCGCGCGTTGCGGTAATGCTCCAGGGCCTTGTCAAGAAAGGCACTGTCGCTCTTGGGTTCCAACTGCGGCAGCAGGGCGGTCAGGGTGGTGTTGATGTCGCCCACCAGCGCCATATTGACCGGGCAGTGCGCCCCGATACTGCCTGGGTTGATGTCGATCTGAATGATATTGGCGTTGGTAGGATAGAAGGCGCGGTACGGGAACTGGGTGCCGAGCAGCACCAGGGTATCGGCGTTCATCATGGCGTGATAGCCGGAAGAGAAACCGATCAGACCGGTCATGCCGACGCTATAGGGGTTGTCCCACTCGATATGCTCTTTACCGCGCAAAGCATGCACCACCGGTGCCTGCAACAGTTCGGCCAGCTTGACCACTTCATCATGAGAACCGGCACAGCCGCTGCCGCACATCAGCGTAATATTTTTTGCCTTGTTAAGGGTTGCGGCCAGCTTGTTCAACTCGCTCATGGGCGGCTGCACCAGCGGCAATGCCGGAGTGTGCCATACCATGCTGGCGTCTTCCGGTGCCATGCGCAGCGCCACGTCCCCCGGCAGCACAATCACCGACACCCCGCGATTGAGGATCGCTTTGCGCATGGCAATCTCCAGCACCCGCGGCAGCTGTTCCGGGTTGGAAACCAGCTCGCAGTAGTGGCTGCATTCGCGGAACAGTTCTTGTGGGTGAGTTTCCTGGAAATAACCGCTGCCAATCTCGCTGGAGGGAATATGGGCGGCAATGGCCAGTACCGGTACGTGGTTGCGGTGACAGTCGAACAGACCGTTGATCAGATGCAGGTTACCTGGCCCACAAGATCCGGCGCAGACCGCCAGTTGGCCGGTAAGCTGGGCTTCCGCACCGGCGGCAAAGGCAGCGACTTCTTCGTGGCGCGTACCCAGCCATTCGATGGTGCCCATACGGTGCAGGCTGTCGCTGAGGCCGTTAAGTGAATCGCCGGTGACGCCCCAAATGCGTTTCACACCGGCCTGTTCCAGAGTTTTGGCGATCAGCGTGGCTACGGTTTGCTTCATACTTCCCCCAAACATGATAGAAATACCCTTGATTTTCAATCGTCTGAATTCCTCGGGTATGGCTTATTGATTATTGAGCAGATGAACGTAATAAAAGCGCGCAACCGGGAAAGTGTAGAAGGGGAGTGCCAAGCCTGCTTGCCGATAAATGCCCCATCATTGGCGATGGGGCGGTAAGCGTCAGGCGAGGGTAACGTCGCCCTGCAGTTGGCAACTGCAGGCCAGCACATAGCCCTGGGCGATTTCAGCCGGTGTGAGCGTCATGCTGCTGGTGGTGGTGTAGTCGCCTTCGAGAATGCGCGTTTTGCACGAGCCGCATACCCCGGCGCGACAGGCCGCGTTGACCGGCAATGCGTTGGCTTCCATCGCTGCCAGCAGCGTGCTGCCTACCGGGACGTGGTATTCACCCAACGGCCGGGCGGAGCGCAGCATTAAAGTTGCACCTTGCCCGCTATCGGTTTCCGCCGGGGTATGAAACTGTTCTTTGTGAAAACGGGAAGCCGGCACGCCAAGCTGCAGGCACAGTTGCTCCGCCTGGGTCATATAAGGCGCAGGACCGCAGGTCATCACCCTGCGTTCGGTGATATCCGGCGCGACCTGGCGCAGCACTTCGGCACTGATCCGCCCGCTGAGATACCCTGGCCGGATATCTTGTTCGGCCATCAGCGTCAGCCGCAGTTGCGGATGAGCGGCACAAAGCTCGCGCCACTGCTCGGCGAAAATGGTATCGGCAGGGGTGCGTACGTTAAAAATCACCGCGACATCACAGGTCGGACGATTGGCCACCAGCCAGCGACACATGGAGATGATTGGCGTGACGCCACAGCCGGCAGCCAACATCAGGTAGCTGTCGGCCGGGTGTTGTTCACAGCTGAACTCGCCTTGGGCGTCAGACAGCCACAGGGTGTTGCCGGGTTTAACCTCACACGTCAGCCAACGGGAGCCGATGCCGTCCGGCAGGCAACGTACGCTGATGCTGAGAAAACGGCTTTGGCCGGGGGAAGAGGACAAGGTATAGGCGCGCAGCGTCTCTTCGCTATTGCGAATGCTGACCAGCGCAAACTGGCCGGCTTGATAAGGGTAAAAAACGTCGCAGATCAGGTTTAACGTCCAGACGTCGGCGGTTTCCTGTTGGATCGAATGGACCTGCATACGGTTAGGACAAAGTGGGCTGGGCTGGGTCATAGGGCACCTCAAAAGCAAAGGGGCCGGCATCTGCGGCCCCAAAAAACGGGATCAACCAAGCAGGGCGTGCAGGTCCTGCTCAACGGTAGTAATCGGACGCATGCCGAACTTGTCGTTGAGGATCGCCATCAGGTTCTCGGTCAGGAAACCCGGTGCCGTCGGGCCGGTGACAATATTTTTCACCCCTAACGACAGCAGCGTCAGCAGGATGACGATCGCTTTCTGTTCAAACCAAGACAGGACCAGGCTGAGTGGCAGTTCGTTGACGGTACAACCGAGCGTATCGGCGAGTTTGACCGCCAGCATGATGGCAGAATAGGCGTCGTTGCACTGGCCGACATCCAGCAGGCGCGGCAAGCCTTCCAGGGTGCCGAAATCCAGCTTGTTGAAGCGGTATTTGCCGCAGGCCAACGTCATGATCAGGCAGTCTTGCGGGACGCTGCGGGCAAAATCGGTGAAATAGCTGCGTTCATCGCGGCTGCCGTCACAGCCTCCCACCAGGAAGACGTGACGCAGTTTCTTTTGCGCCACCAAATCGATCACCGTATCGGCAGCGTTGAGCAGCGTCTGACGGCCAAAGCCGACGGTGATCATATGTTCGATTTCGGTATACGGGAACCCCTTCATGCCTTGAGCCTGGGCGATCACTTGGGTGAAGTCATCTCCTTCCAGATGGTTGACGCCAGGCCAGCCGACGATGCTGCGCGTCCAGATGCGATCGCCGTAGTTGCCGACGTTAGGATCGATAATGCAGTTGGAGGTCATCACGATAGGACCGGGGAATTTGGCAAACTCGGTCTGCTGGTTCTGCCAGCCGCTGCCGTAGTTCCCCACCAGATGTTTGAATTTTTTCAGCTCCGGGTAGCCGTGTGCCGGCAACATTTCGCCGTGGGTATAGACATTCACGTCCTGCCCTTCGGTTTGCTCGAGCAGCATGCGCAGATCTTTCAGATCGTGACCGGAGATCAAAATGGCTTTACCCGCCACCGGACGGACGTTAACCGCGCTTGGCAGCGGATCGCCATAGGCCTGTGTCTCGCCGTGATCGAGAATGGCCATCACGTTGAAGTTCATCTTGCCGATGCCCATCGCGTTGTTGAGCAGGGTATCCACATCACGCGGCTGGGTGCCGAGCCAGGCCATAAAGGCGTGATAGTCGGCGTAAATCTGGTCGTCATATTGACCCAATACGTGGGCGTGCTCCATATAGGCCGCCGCGCCTTTCAGGCCGTACAGGCAGAGCATGCGCAGGCCGTGCACGTCGTCGCCGACCTCGGCTTTATCGGTATTCAGAGCGAACTGAGCCGCCTGTTGCAGCAGAGTAGGCATATCGTCACCGGCCAACTGCAACGTGGCTAGTGGATGATCGACGCTTACGCCGGCATCCAGCAGGCGGCAACGTGCCGCCAGTGATTCGCGCAGGGTGATAGTTTCGCGTGCATAACCGATGATGCGGTCAGAATCGAAGTTGACGTTGGTCAGGGTGGAGAAGAAGGCGCGCGGGGCAAAACTGTCGATATCATGATCGACGATCCCGAGAGCCCGTGCCTGCAGAGCCCAGGCTGACAGCCCTTGTAATGCCGCTACCAGCAGATCCTGCAGGTCCGAAGTTTCCGCCGTTTTACCACACATGCCTTGGGCATAAGAGCAGCCGTTGCCTGCCGGGGTACGAATGGTTTGTTCACATTGCACACAGAACATAATCGCTTCCTTTTTTAAAGTTGCATTTTAAATGCTTGTTTAAGAGCATAGATCGGCAACCGAGGCTTAAAAAGGTTTTTATGGCGTAACCAAAGGGAAGTTTGATTTAGCGCAATTTCGCTGTGCGGATGGGAATTATTACGCTTTCCGGGGGCGGTGCCCCCGGAAAAGAGGTCAGGAGAACAGGGCGATCAGTACCGGTGCCAGCAGGCTTAGCAGGAAGCCATGCACAATCGCCGGTGGCACCATTTCCAACCCGCCGCTGCGTTGCAATACCGGCAGGGTAAAGTCCATGGAGGTGGCACCGCACAGGCCCAACGCAGAGGAACGGCTGCGTCTTACCAGGCTTGGGATCAGCATAATCGCCACCAGCTCGCGTGCCAGATCGTTAAAGAAGGCTGCGCTGCCCAATACCGGACCGTAGGCATCGGTGATCAGAATGCCGGAAAGCGAATACCAGCCAAAACCGGAGGCCATGGCCAGCCCGGCTTTGATCGGCAACCCCAGCAGCTGCGCTGCCAGCGCCCCGCCGGCCAGTGCACTGACCGTCACCACCACGGCCACCATCATGCCGCGTCGGTTAAGTACGATTTGGCGCAGGGTCATGCCGCTGTTGCGCAATTGGATGCCGACCAGCAACAGCAGGAAAATTAACGCGTATTCGCTGCCTTTATTGGCAAACTGCAACCATTGCCACTGGGTCAGGCCGAGCAGGAAGCCGCCGAGTACCACACCGCAGAGTTTGAGCGATTCCAGCGCCATATGCAGGCGCGAGGGCAGCTTTTCCTGTTTATGGCTGTTCCGCCACGGCATTTTATGTTCCAGCAGCGCCAGCATCAGCAGGCTGGCAGCGAGAATGCACAGGAAGAACATCGAGGCATACTGGAAAATCAGCACCAGATTACTGCTCAGATCTTCCAAAAACGCCAGGCTGATACCCATGAAAAACAGGATCACGTAAACCATCCAGCTCAGCAGACGGTTAATGGTTTGCAGTAACGTTCTGCTGCGTAATGGAACCAGGTAACCGGCAAACAGCGGTAAGAGAATAATCAGCAGTCCTGAATACATGGTGAAGCTTACGTCCTTTGTTCGGCAGATGGCGCCAGGATGACCGGCGAGGCACCACACGCTAACCAAAACGGCGACTGGAGTAAAGCGGCAGATTTGACGTCGTCCTCTTGACCTGCAAGGGGTTTTTTGACCATGCTCAGAGAGGTCACCCCATTAAGGACGGTGGCAGCGCGCACGGGAGGCGACAGATGTTCTTAGAGCGTATCGAGATTGCAGGTTTTCGCGGCATTAACCGGCTGTCGCTGATGTTGGACGACAACACGCTGCTGCTGGGTGAAAACGCCTGGGGTAAATCCAGCTTGTTGGACGCCTTGACCCTGCTGCTGGCGCCGGAGCAAAAGCTGTACCGTTTTGAAGGGCATGACTTTCATTTCCCCCCTGGCGAGGAAGAGGCCAAAGAACGGCATTTACAGGTGGTCTTTACCTTCTGTGAGAAAGACATCGGCCATGCTCATCTCCCCCGTTACCGCCACCTTTCGCCGCTGTGGGTCAAAGGCGAGGATAACCTCAACCGAATTTATTACCGCTGTGAAGGCGAACTGGCCGATGACGGCACGGTTTGTACCTGGCGCGGCTTCCTGGATGCCGACGGTAACGCGATGCAGTTGCATCATATTGAGCAACTGGCACATGCCATTATTCGCATCCATCCGGTATTGCGCCTGCGCGATGCGCGTTTCATCCGCCGTCTGCGGCCCAGCACGTTGAACGATGAAAACCCGGCTGACAATAAGGCCCTGTCCCAGCAGTTGGATCAATTGACGCGAGAGTTGGTACGCAACCCGCAAAAGCTGACTAACGCCGAGCTGCGGCAGGGGTTGGCAGCAATGCAGCAACTGCTGGAGCATTACTTTGCCGAGCAGGGTTCGCAGGTCTCCCGGCCGCGCCGGCAAAGGTTGGATCAAGATCAGGATCAGCAGGCATGGCGCTCCCTGGACAGCATCAACCGTATGGTGGCAGAACCTAACAGCCGTAGCATGCGGCTTATCTTGCTGGGAATGTTTTCTACGCTGCTGCAGGCCAAGGGCAGCATCAAGCTGGATCCGCACGCCCGGCCGCTGCTGCTGGTGGAAGACCCGGAAACCCGTCTGCATCCGATTATGCTGTCGGTGGCCTGGGGGCTGCTTAACCAGTTGCCGTTGCAACGGATCACCACCACCAACTCCAGTGAACTGGTGTCGCTGGTGCCGGTAGAGCATGTTTGTCGGTTGGTGCGTGAGTCCGGGCGCGTCGCCACTTACCGCCTGGGACCGCGTGGGCTGAGCCCGGAGGATGGGCGCCGCATTGCTTTTCATATTCGTTTTAATCGGCCATCTTCGCTGTTTGCCCGCTGCTGGTTGCTGGTGGAAGGCGAGACCGAGGTCTGGCTGTTGAGCGAGCTGGCGCGTCAGTGCGGATATCACTTTGAGGCAGAGGGCGTACGCGTGATCGAGTTCGCCCAATGCGGATTAAAACCTTTGCTGAAGTTCGCCCGTCGCATGGGCATTGAATGGCATGCTTTGGTGGACGGTGATGAAGCGGGGAAAAAGTACGCCAATACCGTACGCAGCATGTTGGATAACCACGACGATAACGAGCGTGACCGACTGACCGCGTTACCGGCACCGGATATGGAGCATTTTATGTTCCGCGAAGGCTTCAGCCCGGTCTACTACCGGGTGGCCTCGGTGCCGAAGAATACGCAGATGCCGGTGCGTAAGGTGATCCTCAAGGCGGTGCATCACTCCTCGAAACCCGATTTGGCGATCGAAGTAGCGGTGCAAGCCGGCCAGTGGGGCACGGACTCGGTGCCGCCACTGCTGAAGAAAATGTTTTCGCGTGTGACCTGGCTGGCGCGTGGCCGCGCCGATTAGACCGAAGTAAAACGGGGCTGGGCACGAAAGTGCTCTGCCATTCCCAGTTCCAACTCGTCCAGCAGTTGATAGCGACGGCGGTATTCAGCGCGTTTCTTGCTGGCCACTTCTTCGATCGGTTTGCGGGTGATGTTCTTCGGCAATAAAAAATAGCCGCTTTCAAGCATCTGGCCGCCCATGGATACCCAAAACTGATCGTAGTCGGCATGCAGCTTGTCTTTCTTTTTACTGTGATAACGCCAGTTCTGGTAGATATGGGTGGCGTTGCCGACCGCCACGATTTGCTGAATGCCCAAATGGTGGGCCAGAGCGCAAATCCCTTCCAGTGCCAGGCGTTTCGGGAACAATCCGTGACACTCCTTGGTGGCCTGCTGGATTTCAGCATGCGGTACCTGATGATTAGCTCCCTGTAACCCGCCGATAAACAGCGTCGGTTTCTGCTGATAGTGCATCAGCGAAAAGGTGATTTCCGCTAACATAATACCGTTGGCGTTGCGCAGCAGCAGGGTGGCTTCGCCTTCCTTGTTCAGGTTGTCGATGGCCGCCAGTTCGAGTGACACCGCGGCGCCACTCTTGCCTTCGGCACTGGCGAGCACAAAAGGCTTTTTCAGATGACCGAGCAGCATTTTCATTGGCATGCGTTGGGTGCTGAGATCGTAGTGGTCGCGCAGGGCAAATAAGCACTCGATTTTACTCATGTTGGCTGCCAGATACGGACGATGCAGTTTGCACGGCAGATTGGGTTGCGCGTTCAGGATCTCATCCAGCAGGGGATTGGACGCCAGCGTGCTGAGCAGGCCGCTGGTGGTGCGCCAGCAAAATAACGAACGGCCGATAAACTTCAAGCGGAATGACGTTTTTTTCCAGGCTTTACTCGGCGTCTTTTCGCCATTGATCAGCGCCGTCATCAGTTGCCAGCTGTTAAGCGGACGTGCAGATACGAGTGGGTAGCTGAGCTGTGACATGATGAAATCCTTGACTGTATTGAATGGTGCTATTTCATCAAGGCTTCACTAAACGAGAGGTCAATGCCCAACTGTAACCAAGCGTGTCTCCACATTGTGTTGAGCTAAGGTTTAGTTATTCCGCACCGTGCGTGATAATTTAGCCCCGCTGCCGCTATTGGCAGTATGAATTGCAACAGGCAGGAACCTATTTTGACGTGGTTTAAAGGACACAAACGACGCTGGATAATCGCGCTGATCGTAGCGGCGGTAATCGCTGTGCCGGCGGTCTGGCACTTTGGGCACCCGACGCCAACCCAGTTTAAAACGGTGAAGGTCACCCTGGGCAGTCTGCAGCAAAACGTACTGGCGACCGGTCAGCTCGACGCGGTTCGCAAGGTGGACGTGGGTGCGCAGGTCAGCGGGCAGTTGGAAAGCCTGTACGTCGAAATTGGCGACCGGGTGAAGAAAGGCCAGTTGCTCGGCGTGATTGATCCGCAGCAGGCGAAAAACAGCATCCGCGAGGGCGAGGCGACGCTGCGCGAGCTCCATGCCCAGTTACAGCAGGCGCAAGCGGAACAACAGCTGGCGGCGGTTACGCTGCAGCGCAATCAGGCCTTGGCCAAACTGCAGGCCGTCTCGCGTCAGGATCTGGATCAGGCCGCCACACAGCTGGCAGTGAAGAAGGCGCAGGTAGGCACCATTCATGCGCAAATCGCCAAAAACCAGGCCAGCCTGGACACGGCAAAAATCAATCTGGCTTTTACCCGCATTGAAGCGCCGATGGATGGCGACGTGGTGCAAATCACCACGCTTCAAGGCCAGACGGTGATCGCGGCGCAACAGGCGCCGAACATTTTGACGCTGGCAGATCTCAGCACCATGTTGGTAAAAGCCCAGGTGTCGGAAGCGGACGTCATCAGCCTGAAGCCGGGGCAAAAAGCCTGGTTTACCGTGCTGGGCGATCCTAATCGACGCTTTGATGGCGTGTTGAAAGATATCCAACCAACGCCGGAAAAGGTCAATAACGCTATCTTCTACTACGCGCGCTTTGAAGTGCCGAACCCCGAGGGGTTACTGCGTTTGCAAATGACGGCGCAGGTGCATATTCAACTGGCGGGGGTCAATCAGGCGCAAATTATCCCTTTGGCGGCCTTGGGCGATCAAATTGCGGATAACCGCTATCAGGTTTCGATCCTCAAGCAGGGCAAGGAGGAAAAGCGCGAAGTGGCGATTGGCCTGCGTAATAATATTGACGTGCAAATCCTCAGCGGACTGAATATCGGCGACGAAGTGATCGTCAGCCGCGGCGGCGCGGAGCCTCTCTGATGGCCGCATTGTTGGAACTGAGCGGCATCAGCCGTAGCTATCAGTCGGGCGATCAGACGGTGGCGGTGCTGAAGAACGTGAGCCTGAGCATCGAGGCCGGCGAAATGGTGGCCATTATGGGCGCCTCCGGCTCCGGTAAATCGACGCTGATGAATATTCTCGGCTGCCTGGATAAGCCCAGCGCCGGCGTGTATCGGGTGGCAGGGCAGGACGTGGCGACGCTCGATAGCGACGCGTTGGCTCGGCTTCGGCGTGAACATTTCGGTTTTATTTTCCAGCGGTATCATTTGTTGCCGCATTTGAGCGCGGCGCATAACGTCGAAGTGCCTGCGGTATATGCCGGGCTGGGCAAGGCGGCACGACGTGAGCGTGCGGTGGCGCTGTTACAGCGCCTGGGGCTAAGCGAGCGCGTCAGTTACCGACCTAGCCAGCTTTCCGGAGGTCAGCAGCAGCGGGTCAGTATTGCTCGTGCGCTGATGAATGGCGGTCAGGTGATCCTGGCGGATGAACCGACGGGTGCCCTCGACAGCCATTCCGGTGAAGAGGTGATGACCATCCTCAAGCAGCTGCGCGAGCAGGGGCATACGGTGATTATCGTGACCCACGATCCGGCCGTGGCCAAGCAGGCTGAGCGGATCATTGAAATCCGCGACGGCGAAATCATTGCCGATTCACGCCCTGATGGGCAGAGCAACCCGAACGCCAAACCGCTGGAGATGGTTACGCCGGCGCCGTCCTGGCAGCAGACTATCGGACGTTTCCGCGAAGCCTTGGTGATGGCCTGGCGGGCAATGGCGGCAAGTAAGATGCGCACTGCGCTGACCATGCTCGGTATTATTATCGGCATCGCCTCGGTGGTTTCGATCCTGGTGATCGGCGATGCAGCCAAACAGATGGTGCTGGCAGATATCAAATCCATCGGCACCAATACGGTAGATATCTATCCCGGCAAGGACTTTGGTGACGACGATCCGACTTTCCGCCAGGCATTGAAGTACGACGATCTTGCCGCGTTGCGCGAGCAGCCTTACGTCAGCGCATTGTCGCCCAGCATCGCCAGCAGTATGCGGCTGCGGCTGGGTAACGTTGATGTTGCAGCCAACGTTAACGGCGTCAGCGAACAGTTTTTCCGCGTGTACGGCATGACCTTTACTGAGGGCGTCGGCATTGATCAACTGCAGGTGCAATCACAGTCGCAGACGGTGGTGATCGACGCCAACACCCAGCGCCGCCTGTTCCCGAATCAGAAAGAGGTGGTAGGCCGGGTGATCCTGGTGGGCAATATGCCGGCGACGGTAGTGGGGGTAGCGAAGGAAAAGCAATCTATGTTCGGCAGCAGCAAGACGCTGAACGTCTGGGTGCCCTACAGCACCATGGCCAATCGGCTGATGGGGAACGCCTATTTTGATTCGATTACCGTGCGCATTCGTGATGGTTACAACAGCCAGGAGGCGGAGCAACAGCTGACGCGCTTGCTGACGCTGCTCCACGGCAAGAAAGACGTCTTCACCTATAACATGGACAGCCTGGTGCAGACCGCAGAGAAAACCACGCGTACGCTGCAGCTGTTTTTGACGCTGGTGGCGGTGATATCACTGGTGGTCGGCGGTATCGGCGTGATGAACATCATGTTGGTATCGGTGACGGAGCGCACGCGTGAGATCGGCATCCGCATGGCGGTGGGGGCACGCTCCGGCGACGTACTACAGCAGTTTCTGATTGAAGCGGTGCTGGTGTGTCTGGTCGGCGGTGCTTTGGGGATTACGCTGTCCTTTGCCATCGGCCTGTTGGTGCAGTTGGTGTTGCCGGGTTGGCAAATCAGCTTCCCTCCGGCGGCCCTGTTGAGTGCGTTTGTCTGTTCCACCGCTATCGGCGTGGTGTTCGGTTATCTTCCGGCCCGCAGCGCGGCGCGGCTTAACCCGATTGACGCGCTGGCACGCGAATAATCAGCGAATAAAAAATGCCAGTCACACGGCGGCTGGCATTTTTTAGCGGGGTGTTTCAAACTGACTCTGTGGATGCGCGTTAGGCCAGGGCCTCGCTTTCCAGTGGCACAATAAGACTCGCATGGTTCCCTTTTGGCCCTTGGTGCACATCAAAACTGACCTGCTGGCCGGCTTTGAGTGTCCGGTACCCATCCATCTTAATCGTAGAATAATGGGCGAATATGTCTTCGCCGCCGCCTTCAGGACAGATAAACCCAAACCCTTTGGCGTTGTTGAACCATTTAACAGTACCCGTCTCCATGCTTTTACATCCCTCGCAACGCTATTTTTAGGTGAGATGAATAACTGAATTCGCACCCGCCAGAAGCAGGTAGCAGATGAGCCTGAAAGTGGTTAAAACACCACCAGCTCACGAATTTACACTCTAGAGCAAATGATCATCACGTCAAGGGATCGGCTTTTGTCGGCAGGGAGCAGTTCATCAAAGTTTGAAGCAGGTAACGATCTTGACATTGTTTGGTAACAATTCGTCAGAGATTTTTGCGCACGTTCCAGTGCGGCGGGATGATGGCGAAGATGATAAAATAGTAATGATACCCCACTTTGAATAACCGGAACCTGTCCCCATATTAAAGGACAGAGCAGAGAAGATGAGCAGCGATGGGCAATAACAACGGTTGGCTAAATTTCGAACATTTGGCCGAGGAAAAACAAATCGATGCGGTAAAACCGCCGTCTATGTATAAAGTTATACTTAACAACGACGATTACACACCGATGGAATTTGTGATTGACGTTCTGCAAAAGTTCTTTTCTTATGATATTGAACGCGCAACGCAACTGATGCTCACGGTCCACTATCAAGGCAAGGCGATCTGCGGTGTCTTTACCGCCGAGGTGGCGGAAACCAAGGTCGTCCATGTGAACCGTTATGCGAGGGAGAACGAGCATCCGTTGCTTTGTACGCTAGAAAAAGCCTAGATTTAGGCAACTATTGGGGAGGTGCTTATGCTCAATCAAGAACTGGAACTCAGTCTCAACATGGCTTTCGCCAGAGCGCGTGAGCACAGACACGAGTTTATGACCGTGGAGCACCTGTTGCTGGCGTTACTCAGCAACCCTGCCGCGCGAGAAGCGCTAGAGGCATGTACGGTGGATCTGGCCGCGTTACGCCAGGAGCTGGAAGCCTTTATTGAACAAACCACGCCGACGCTGCCCGCCAGCGAAGAAGAGCGCGACACTCAGCCGACGCTCAGCTTCCAGCGCGTACTGCAGCGTGCGGTATTCCATGTGCAATCTTCCGGCCGCAGCGAAGTCAGCGGCGCCAACGTGCTGGTGGCGATTTTCAGCGAGCAGGAGTCGCAGGCGGCTTACCTGCTGCGCAAACACGACGTCAGCCGTCTCGACGTAGTGAACTTCATTTCACATGGCACACGTAAAGACGAGCCGGGCCAAGCGCCGAATGCGGAAAACCCGGTGAATGAAGAGCAGTCCGGAGGGGAAGACCGTATGGAAAACTTCACCACCAACCTCAACCAGTTGGCACGGGTAGGCGGCATCGATCCTTTGATTGGCCGTGACCCTGAACTGGAGCGTGCTATTCAGGTACTGTGCCGTCGTCGCAAAAACAACCCGCTGCTGGTGGGGGAATCCGGCGTCGGTAAAACGGCGATTGCCGAAGGCCTGGCCTGGCGCATTGTGCAGGGCGACGTTCCGGAAGTGATGGCGGACTGCACGCTGTATTCATTGGATATCGGTTCATTGCTGGCCGGTACCAAATACCGTGGCGACTTCGAAAAACGTTTTAAAGCGTTGCTGAAACAGTTGGAACAGGATAAAAACAGCATTCTGTTTATCGATGAGATCCACACCATCATCGGCGCCGGTGCGGCTTCCGGTGGGCAGGTAGACGCCGCCAACCTGATTAAACCGCTGCTCTCCAGCGGCAAGATCCGGGTTATCGGTTCCACTACTTACCAGGAATTCAGTAACATTTTTGAAAAAGACCGCGCGCTGGCTCGTCGCTTCCAGAAAATCGACATTACCGAGCCGACGCCGGAAGAGACCATTCAGATCATCAACGGTCTGAAGACCAAGTACGAAGCGCACCACGACGTGCGTTATACCGCCAAAGCGGTGCGTGCGGCGGTCGAGCTGTCGGTGAAATACATCAACGACCGTCATTTGCCGGACAAGGCTATCGACGTGATTGACGAGGCGGGCGCCCGCAGCCGGTTAATGCCGGTAAGCAAACGCAAGAAAACCGTCAACGTGGCCGACATCGAATCTGTGGTGGCGCGTATTGCGCGTATCCCGGAGAAAACCGTGTCGGCGAGCGATCGCGACGTACTGAGAAGTCTGGGCGATCGTCTGAAAATGCTGGTATTCGGGCAGGATCAGGCGATTGAAGCGCTGACTGAAGCGATCAAGATGAGCCGTGCTGGTTTGGGGCACGATCGCAAGCCGGTCGGTTCCTTCCTGTTTGCCGGGCCAACCGGCGTCGGGAAAACCGAGGTGACGGTGCAGCTGGCGAAGGCGATGGATATTCAGCTGCTGCGTTTTGATATGTCCGAGTATATGGAACGTCATACCGTCAGCCGTCTGATTGGCGCGCCTCCGGGCTACGTCGGTTACGATCAGGGCGGTCTGCTGACCGACGCGGTGCTCAAGCATCCGCACTCGGTGGTGCTGCTGGATGAAATCGAGAAGGCGCATCCGGACGTGTTCAACCTGTTGTTGCAGGTTATGGACAACGGTACCCTGACCGATAACAACGGCCGCAAAGCGGACTTCCGCAACGTGATCCTGGTGATGACTACTAACGCCGGGGTACGTGAAACCGAACGTAAATCGATTGGTCTGGTGCAGCAGGACAACAGCACCGATGCGATGGAAGAGATCAAGAAAGTGTTCACGCCGGAATTCCGTAACCGTCTGGACAACATTCTTTGGTTCAACCATCTGTCGACCGAGGTGATCCAGCAGGTTGTCGATAAGTTTATCGTCGAACTGCAGGCGCAGCTGGATGCGAAGGGCGTGTCGTTGGAAGTGAGCGATGAAGCGCGTGACTGGCTGTCAGTGAAAGGCTATGACCGTGCAATGGGCGCTCGTCCGATGGCGCGTGTGATGCAGGAAAACCTGAAGAAACCGCTGGCCAACGAATTGCTGTTTGGTTCACTGGTGGACGGCGGTTCGGTGAAAGTCGAGCTGGACAAGGACAATCAGAAACTGACTTACCACTTCCTCAGCGCGTCGATGCGTAAAGCGGATGAAGGTGCGGTGCACTAAGGCCGGGTCAGATAAAGAAAAAGCGATGCTTCGGCATCGCTTTTTTTATGGGTGAATTTCACCACAACAGAAATGATTGAGCCCTCTCAGTTTACCTGCGCTCTCGCAACTCGATGTTGAACGTTGCTACGGGGGTAAACGGAAAGGGCTCCGGAGGCATTACATCCTCGGTGCCGCCATCGGCTGGCGACGAGTGAGCCGATTAACGGCTACGGAAGACAATGCGGCCTTTGCTCAGGTCGTACGGGGTCAGCTCTACAGTGACTTTGTCGCCCGTCAGGATGCGGATGTAGTTCTTACGCATTTTACCGGAGATATGTGCGGTTACCACGTGCCCGTTTTCCAATTCAACGCGGAACATGGTGTTCGGCAGCGTATCAAGAACGGTGCCCTGCATTTCAATATTGTCTTCTTTGGCCATCGAATCCTCTAGGTCTAACTACCTTAGTTTTTAACCGGCAAGATAATGCCGAAAAACCCACATTATGTAAAGAAGTGTCGGCGAACATTGCACCGTTTCCGCAAAATTAGTTTGTTGGGGAGGGTGGTTCAACCTGCTGTGGGGGTAACACTTGCGGTGCCCAACACTCTGGCGCTAATGGCTTGCGCTGAAGTTGGCTGAGCTGCTGCAAAAATTGTCTTCGGGGGATCTCTTTCGCTCCCAGCGTGGCAGTGTGAGCGTTAAGCACCTGACAGTCAATCAATTCTCCGCCATAAGCGGCAAAATGACGGCAAAAAGCCATCAAAGCGCATTTGGACGCGTTGGGGGTACGGCTAAACATGGATTCGCCGCAGAACAGGGCGCCCTGGGCCACGCCGTACATGCCCCCCACCAGCTTGTCATCCTGCCACACCTCTATCGAATGGGCGAAACCGAGGCGGTGCAGGTGCAGATAAGCGCGCTGCACCTCCGGGCCAATCCAGGTGCCTTCCTCCGGCCGATCGGCACAGGCGGCGATCACCGCCGCAAAGTCGTGATTTAGCGTGACGCGGAAGGGGTTGCTGCGCAAAAAGCGTTTCAGACTGCGGCTGATATGGCGTTCGGCAGGAAACAGCACCGCCCGTGGGTCGGGCGACCACCACAAAATGGCCTCCCCGGGGGAAAACCAGGGAAAAATGCCGCGCTCATAGGCAGCCAAGAGACGAGGCGCTGTCAAATCACCGCCGATAGCCAGCAAACCGTTAGGATCGCGCAGCGCGCCCTCAGGAGAGGGGAACGCCAGCGACTGCGATGACAGCTTAACAATGCGCATATAAGGTCTCAGCGTCCTCTACAGGCTCTTTTACAGCGGTATCCCGCTGATACGTTGACGGAACTGGGCATAACGCCCCTGCTGGCGCATCAGGGAGAGGTGGTCGCCTTGCTCAACGATGTGCCCACCGTCCATCACGCAAATCCGGTCAAGGTGTTCCAACCCATACAGGCGGTGGGTCACCAGGATCAGCGTTTTTCCCCGGCAATGTCGGCGCAGCAGCGCCAGGATCTGCTGTTCGGTTTCGGCGTCCAGGCCTTCGGTCGGCTCATCGAGTAACAGCAGCGGTGCCTGATGCAGCAATGCACGAGCAATGCCCAGACGGCGCTGTTCGCCGCCGGAAAGCTGCCGGCCGCCGTCTCCCAGCCAGGCGTTGAGACCTTCGTTTTCCAGCAGCTTGTCTAAACCGACCTGCTGCAACACTTCGCGCAGTTGTTCATCGGTCGCCGTTGGCGCGGCGATACGCAAGTTTTCGCGCAGCGTATCGCTAAAGATATGCACTCGCTGGCTGACGACGGTGGTCATCTGACGCAGCGTGGTTTCATCGTAAGCGGCCAGGGGATGGCCGTTGAGCAGCATCTGCCCGCTGTCGGCGTTCCAGGCGCGGGTGAGCAATTGCAACAGGGTCGATTTGCCGCACCCGGTGCGGCCGAGCAATGCAATGTGTTCACCGGCGGCAATCTCCAGCGTGACGTCCTGCAACACCGGCTGCGGCTGGCCGGGATAGGTAAAGGTGACCTGTTGCAGACTTAGCATGGCACCGTTTTCGGCAGTTGGGCCATCGGCAGGGAAGATCACTTCCGGTTGTCGATCGATGACCTGCTTCACCCGCGTGGCGGAAGCGATCACCTGACCCATATGCTGGAAGGCGCCGGCTACCGGCATCAAGGCTTCAAACGAAGCCAGTGCGGCAAACACGAACAACGCAATCAGCGCGCCGGGTTGGCTGTCGCCACCGATACCGGCAGCGGTGAGCCACAACATCAACGTCACGGTCAGGCCGCTGGCCAGGATCATCAAAGCCTGTGCCATGCCGCCCAACGAAGCTTGCTGCCACTGACGGCGCTGCCACTGTTTTTCAGTGGCATCCAGAGCCGCGCGGAACTGATCCACGGCACCGAATACCACCAGCTCAGCCTGGCCCTGAAGCCAGGCGGTCAGATCGGTACGGTACTGGCCGCGCAGGGCGGTCAACTGGCCGCCAATCGGCTTGCCGGCACCGTAAAATACCGGCGGCACCAGCAGCAACAGCAACAGCAGGATGCCGCCCAGCGTCAGGGCCAGTGAAACGTCCAGCCAGCTCAGGCCGTAAGTCACCACGACAATCACCACGGCGGCGCTGACCAGCGGTGAAATTACCCGCAGATACAGATGATCCAGCGTATCGACATCCGCCACCAGTCGATTCAGCAGATCGGCCTGTCGGAAGCGGGCAATGCCTCCCGGCGACAGCGGCAGGATCTTTTTAAAGGTGAAGACCCGCAGATGAGACAGCACGCGGAAGGTGGCGTCGTGGCTGACGACCCGTTCGGCATAGCGCCCGGCGGTGCGGAAAATGGCGGCACCACGCACGCCGGCCGCCGGCAGCATGTAGTTGAAGGTAAACAGGCCCGCCAGCCCGGCCAGGGCGGAGGCGGCGAGGAACCAACCGGACAGAGCCAGCAGGCCGATACTGGCCAGCAGCGTGATGATGGCCAGCAGAATGCCCAGACAAATCAGCAGGCTGTGACGACGGTACAGCGCCAGGAACGGCAGCAAAACGCGCATGATTATAGATCCCCGCGGCGGTGAGCGATCAGGTTGGCAAACAGGCCCGGTTGGGCGCTCAGCGTGACGTAATCACCTTGCTGGACGATGTGTCCGCCTTCCATTACCCAAATCTGGTCGTAATCTTCGGTATCTTCCAACTGGTGAGTCACCAGCAGCGTGGTTTGTTGATGCGAAGCCGCATTCAGCGCCTGCATGACTTGCCGCTCGCTGTGGGCGTCGAGACTTGCGGCCGGTTCATCCAACAGCAGCAAACGGCGCGGGCTGATCAACGCCCGGGCGACTGCCACACGTTGCGCTTGCCCGACGGACAGGCGCGCGGCGTTATCGCCGACTTCGGTATCCAGCCCCAGCGGCAGATACGGCAGGATCTCGCCGACATAGGCGTCCTCCACGGCCTGTTGCAGTTGGGCTTCGCTGGCCTGCGGATTGCCCAACAGTATGTTGGCACGCAGCGTTTGCGCCGGTAGATGCGGATTTTGTCCTACCCAGCCGAGTTGCTGGCGCCAGCCTTCGGCGGCCAGTTCGCGCAGTTCGATACCATTAATCCGCAGAGAACCGCGATAGGGTAAAAACCCGAGCAGCAGGTTCAGCAACGAACTTTTCCCGGCACCACTTAACCCGACCAAGGCAATGCGCTGGTTGGCGGGCAGAGTGAAGCTCAGCGGCCCGGCCAGCAGCACGCCATTGGGCGACAGGATCTCCAGATCCTGCGCTTGCAGCTCAAGCGGCGCATCGGCATCCAGGATTTGTGTGCCATTGCCCATTTGTTCGCCCTCGGCGCTGAGAAAGGTTTCCAGCGCTTCGGCGGCACCCACGGCTTGCGCCTTGGCGTGGTAGAAAGTCCCCAGGTCGCGCAACGGCTGGAAGAACTCCGGTGACAGGATCAGCACCAGGAAGCCGGCAAACAGCGTGACGCCGGTGCCATAACTGCCGAAATTAAGTTCGCCAAGGAACGAGAAGCCAAAATAGACCGCCACCACGGCGATAGAAATGGAGGCAAAGAACTCCAGCACCGCCGATGACAGGAAAGCCAGACGGAGCACCTCCATGGTGCGGCTACGGAAGTCTTCAGACGATTTGGCAATCTGCTCGGTTTCCGCCTGCGCCCGATTGAATAAGCGCAGCGTGTCTAACCCACGCAGGCGGTCGAGGAAGTTACCACTCAGGCGTGCCAGCGCCACGAAGTTGCGTCGGTTGGCATCGGCGGCACCCATGCCGACCAGCGCCATAAACATGGGGATCAGCGGCGCGGTGGTCAACAGAATCAGACCGGCGGCCCAGTTGATCGGGAATACGGTGATCAGGATCAGCAGGGGGATAAACACCGCCAGATACATCTGCGGTAAATAACGGGAATAGTAGTCCTGCATATCCTCGATCTGTTCGACGATGATGCTGGCCCAACTGCCGGCCGGTTTTCCCTGGATCCAGGCGGGGCCGAGTTGTTGCAGTTTATCCAGCACCTGCTGACGCATGCGCTGGCGGATCACTTGTCCGCAGATAAAGCCGACGCGTTCACGCAGCCAACTCAGCACGGCCCGCAGTGCGAAGGTAGCTGCCAACCAGATAAACGACGCAATCAACTGTTCACGTGGCGCCTGTTCGATAATCAGGGCGTGGAGCAGGGCGGCCAACAGCCATGCCTGAGCGACAATAAGCATGCCGCTGATTAGCCCCAACAACATGGAAAGGCGCAACCAACGCTGCGCCAGGGTGCTCTGAGTTTTGAGCCAACGGGTTAATTGCTGCTGTCTGGTTTTTTTCATCAGATATGAGTCTGCGTCGCCGGTGCCTATTGTTACAGGCAAGGTTAACGTACTGTTAAAAAAAGTGTTTGCCCCAACCTGAAGCGAACAAGTGAAGGCCAATGTTACCTCTTCACCCGGCAGACTGAAAATAATAAAGCGGTCAAATATCGCTATAACAGACCGCGACAGCATGATTAGGGCACCGCTTGACTGGCTGCTTCCGCCGCCAGGGCGGTTTGCACGGATCTGCGCTGGCTAATCAGCGACATATAACGGGTTATCGATGGCCAGTATTTTAGGTCGATGGAAAACTGATCCATCCAGCGCAGTACGGTAAACAGATAGGCATCCGCGACGCTGAAAGTTTCTCCCAGTAGAAACGCCGGTTCGTCCAGCGTCTGAGCAACAAAATCGAGGCGGCGTCGCAGCTTGTCGCGAAACAGCGTTTTGACCTCTTCCGGCAGGGTTGAGTTGAACAGCGGGCTGGATCCCGCGTGGATCTCGCAGGTAATGAAGTTCAGCCACTCCTGCAAGCGCACCCGTTCGAAGGTCGAGTTTGGTGGGGCCAGCCCGGCCTCAGGGCGCAAATCCGCCAGATACTGCACGATGGCAGTGCCTTCGGTGATCACCTGCCCGTCGTCCAGCATCAGCGCGGCGACGTAACCTTTGGGATTAACCCGATAAAAGTCTCCGCCGTCGGCGCTGCGCTTGGTGCGGTTATTGACGCGGATCAGTTCGAACGGCAAATCCAATTCCCGCAGCACGATATGTGGCGAGAGGGAGCAGGTATCGGGCGCAAAATAGAGTTTCATCGGCATATTCCTGAGGCAAAAAGCGACATCGCTTGGCCGTCAGAATGCCGTCGGCGCCGCCGGCAGAAAAATTAGAATCTCAGAAACCCGGTATCAGCTCAGCTACTGACGGGCAACGGCAAATGATCCTGTAGAAAGTGCAACAGAGTTTGCACTGGTGCGGAGCTTGCACCGGCGAATGAACAAACCAGGCCAAAATGGCGATAAAGTGGCGCGCTCAGCGGCAGGGCGCAAATGCCTGGCGTATCGGCCGGTATCACCGATGCGGGCACCAGCGATACGCCGATCTCTTCACGTACCAGCGTCAGCGCGGTGTTCCAGTCACTGACGGTGACGCGGACATCCGTCAGCGCCAAACCTGCCTGCTGCGCCAGCAACTGAGCATTGAGCTGGCAACCTCCGGTAGCCAAGACAAACGGCTGTTTGACCAGTTCATTGAAATCTATCGGCTGGCGGTTTCTGGCAAGCTTATGAGCAGTGGCCGTCACGGCAAGCCATAGGTCTTTTCCCAGCGGGTGGCTTTGCCGTTCCGGTTTCGGATTCAACACTATGCCCACGTCGGCAGCTTCCAATGCCAGCCAGTTTTCGACCTCCAGATCGGTACCTTCCAACTGCACCAGTTCAATGGCGGGAAAGCGGCGGTGAAATTTGCGTAGCAACGGGGGTAACAACAGCGCAAATGCTGAAGGGAAACTGGCCAGGCGTATTTTGCCGGCGTGTGAACTTTGCGCCTGCTGCGCGCAATGTTGGATTGCATTGAGTTCGGCCAGCATGGTGCGGGCATGGCTGACAATCTGTTCACCACTTTGCGTTAGCGTAACGCTGTGCGGTAGCCGAACCAACAACGAAGTGTTCAACGCCTCTTCCAACTGAGCGATAGCCTGACTGGCGCCAGACTGTGTCATGCCGCATTGACTTGCCGCCAGGGTGATCTTGCCGCTGTCGGCTACGGCAACCAACAGACGCCAGTGGAGAAGATTCTGCATCGAAGACCCGCCTGATGATGTTTGAGATACAAAAAAAGCGGCTAATAAATAGCCGCTTTTCAGGGTGACAGTCTGTGCCGTTACAGAACTTCTGCGTCGGCAATACCGTCCAGATAACGCTCTGCGTCCAGCGCAGCCATACAACCGGTTCCGGCGGAAGTGATCGCCTGGCGGTAGATGTGGTCCATCACGTCGCCAGCGGCGAATACGCCCGGAATGGTGGTTTGGGTGGCATTGCCGTGAATGCCGGACTGCACCTTGATATAGCCGTTTTCCAGCTCCAGTTGGCCACCGAAAATGCTGGTGTTCGGGCTGTGGCCGATGGCAATAAATACGCCGGCCAGCGCCAGTTCACGCGTTTCATTTTCCGCTTTAGTGCTGCGAATGCGTACGCCGGTAACGCCCATTTCGTCACCCAGAACTTCGTCCAGAGTGTGGTCGGTGTGCAGCACGATATTGCCGTTTTTCACTTTCTCCATCAGCCGGTTGATCAGGATCTTCTCTGAACGGAAGCTGTCGCGACGGTGGATCAGGTGAACTTCGGCCGCGATGTTGGACAGATACAGCGCTTCTTCTACCGCCGTATTACCACCGCCTACAACGGCGACTTTCTGATTACGGTAGAAGAAACCGTCGCAGGTAGCGCAGGCGGAAACGCCTTTGCCTTTGAAGGCTTCTTCTGTCGGCAGGCCAAGATAGCGGGCTGATGCGCCGGTGGCGATAATCAGCGCATCACAGGTGTATTCGCCACTGTCGCCAAACAGGCGGAATGGACGGTTCTGCAGATCAACGCTGGTGATATGGTCAAACACGATCTCGGTCTGGAATTTTTCTGCATGCTCACGCATACGCTCCATCAGCGCCGGACCGGTCAGGTCTTCGGCATCACCCGGCCAGTTCTCCACTTCGGTGGTGGTGGTCAGCTGACCCCCTTGTTCCATGCCGGTAATCAGCACCGGGCTCAGGTTGGCGCGCGCTGCGTAAACCGCGGCGGTGTAGCCAGCCGGGCCGGAGCCCAGAATCAATAATTTGCTGTGTTTAGCCGTGCCCATGAATAACCTCTTTTCCCACAATGGCGGACAATGGATTCGATTGTAGGGAAAATGCGGCATTAAAAAAAGCGTCAGGGGATGTTGTTAACGATTTGTTTGATAGTCATTGCCTATTAATTATTGTTTTGCTGCTTAAGCGAGCGCAAAACGCAGCAATTTAACTTATGGAAGCCGCTTGCGGGCGTTTGGTACTCAAACGGCCGGAAACAGCACATCAAGCGGGTTTAAGTGCCTTGCCCACGGCGTTTTTAAGCCAGCGATTCATAACTAAAAACGGGGTGCTAACTTTTCATGACGGTACGTTCTTCTGATTTTGCTTCTTTTACTTTGACAATCCGCTGCGCATTTGCGAAAACATCATAGGAAGAAGAAATTATCCTCCCACCTGCAGTAAATCGTACGTATTTGCGGCGTTGGCGCAGGATTTTGCGCCGTTGCCGGATCTGCGTGCGGCAGGGGAGGAACATCGCGCAAGCGGATGGCACCTTTCTTCTTGCTTAAAACACCTTGTGCAGAGTTTGACAGACAGGCTGCACAGCGGTGAATGATGGTAGTGAAGCATATGACAGGCATCGGGTCTTCGCTTGGAACGAGCCCTTACACATTGACGTTGGCTAGGGTGTGGCAAGTGCAGGGAAGAAAATAAGAGAGACAATAATAATGGCAGACAATAAGAAACGCCCGGGTAAAGATCTCGATCGTATCGACCGCAACATCCTCAACGAACTGCAAAAGGATGGGCGTATTTCGAACGTTGAACTTTCGAAGCGCGTGGGGTTATCCCCAACCCCATGTTTAGAACGCGTGCGCCGCCTCGAGCGCCAGGGTTTTATTCATGGTTATACCGCGTTGCTCAACCCGCATTATCTGGATGCGTCCCTGTTGGTCTTCGTGGAAATCACGCTGAACCGCGGTGCGCCGGATGTGTTTGAGCAATTCAACTCAGCAGTTCAGAAGCTTGAAGAAATTCAGGAGTGTCATCTGGTGTCCGGTGATTTCGACTATCTGTTGAAAACCCGCGTGCCGGATATGTCCGCTTACCGTAAGTTGCTTGGCGAAACCTTGCTGCGTCTGCCGGGGGTTAACGACACCCGTACGTACGTGGTAATGGAAGAAGTGAAACAGAGCAACCGTCTGGTTATCAAAACACGGTAGGGTGCAGGTGCAAAACCTGATTAAATTGGTTACACTCCTGTTTATCCATACAGTTTCAGCGCCGGGGAAGCTTCTCGGCGCTGTTGCTATGTCAGCTAACAGGAACCTGGAGAGCCTTTCTTGAGCCAGGAATATACAGAAGATAAAGAAGTTACCTTGAGAAAACTCAGCAGCGGTCGCCGTTTGCTCGAAGCTGTGTTGATTGTGGTAGCCATATTTGCCATTTACCTCATGGCTGCCTTGGTCAGTTTCAATCCCTCTGACCCAAGCTGGTCGCAGACCGCGTGGCATGAGCCTATTCATAATCTGGGCGGTGGCGTCGGGGCCTGGTTGGCCGACACGCTGTTCTTCACCTTCGGGGTACTCGCCTATGCGATACCGCCGATCATGCTGGTGTTGTGCTGGGCGGCTTATCGTCAGCGCGGCAGCGGCGAATACATCGATTACTTTGCGCTTTCACTGCGCCTGATCGGCACATTGGCGCTGGTGCTCACTTCGTGTGGCCTGGCGGCACTGAACGTCGACGATCTCTATTACTTTGCCTCCGGCGGCGTTATCGGCAGTTTGCTGAGCAACGCCATGCTCCCCTGGTTCAACGGCATCGGCGCAACCTTGGCGCTGCTTTGCGTTTGGGCGGCGGGCCTTACGCTGTTTACCGGCTGGTCATGGCTGGTGATTGCCGAGAGGATCGGCGGCGTGGTGCTGGGGACGGCCACCTTTATGACCAACCGTTCGCGCCGTGACGATCGTTATCACGACGATGACGACCGTTACGTCGAAGATCAGCCAGAATCGGCAGAGAAAGGAGCAGCGCTTGCTGCGGCCTCGACGGCGGCTGTGGCCAACGCGGCGGAAGACGACGTCTTGTTCTCAGCGCCTTCGGTGACGGAAACCGCCAAAATTGCGGCGGAAGAGGCTGAGGATCCATTGCTCAGCGGCCTGCGGGCGAATGACGACGAAGATGCCGATGTCGCGCCTGTCGCGCCAGCGGTGGCTCGTGAACCTGTTACCGCAGCCCCGGTTGTGGCACAGGCGCCGTCGGTTACGGTAGCTCCAACGGCTCCGGCCTCGGTGAACCAGAGTCCGATGAGTACGCCAGCGGAAAACAGTGCTCCACCGCTGTATTCATTTGAAATTCCTGAAGAGACGCCGACGCCGAAGGTAACGCGTCCGGCCGATCCTTACCAGGACGATGACGAACCGCGTATGGGGAACTGGGACGCGCCGGCAGCATCACCGTCGCACGATCGTTCTCCGTTTGATTTCTCCGCCGCTCAACGCGATAGCGCTGACATCACTGCTCCGGCCGGTTTCAGTGCCGGTGAGCCTGCAGTGCCATCGTTCGGCAGCGTGAAACCTCAGGCGCAGGCTGCAGCAACGGCAGTTGCCGGCGCTGTTGCCGCCAATACCTTTATGCCGGCCTTTACGGCCACCAGCGACGCTAACTCGCAGGTCAAACAAGGCCTGGGGCCTGAGTTGCCGCGTCCGAATCCGGTGCGCATCCCAACCCGACGTGAACTGGCTTCTTACGGCATCAAGCTGCCTTCGCAGCGCATGGCCGAACAGGAACAGCGTAACCGTGGGGACGACGAGCCATTGCCGAATGCCAATGCTCTTCCGTCAGATCAAGACGATGAAGCTTTGCAGGAAGCGGCGCTGCGTCAGGCGTTTGCCGAGCAGCAAAACCAACGTTATGGCGAGGAGTACGCGCAGGATAACCAGGATGATGAGGCTGCTCTGCAAGAGGCCGAACTGCGTCAGGCGTTTGCCGAACAGCAGAATCAGCGCTATGGGCAGCAAGAGGCTGCGCCTTCGGTACAGCCAACTACGCCAGTAGATACTCGTAATGCGTTCGGCTTCTCGCCGATGGATGATTTGGTTGACGATGGCCCGGTTGAGCCATTGTTCACCCTGTCGCCACAGCTTGAAGATCGCATTGAGCAACAAAGCGAACGCGAGGATGATGTGCCTTTCGGCCAGTTTGAGCCAGCCGCGCCGGCTTATGTGCCGCCAACGCAACCTCAGACTCCGCCGGCACAAGCATATCAGCCTGCTCAACCTGCCTATCAGCAACCGGCAGCGCAACAGCAACCACCGGCCTATCAGCAGCCTGTAGCGCAACCTGCGCCGACGGCCCCGCAGCAGCCGGCAATGGACAGCCTGATCCACCCGTTCCTGATGCGCAACGATATGCCGTTGCAAAAACCGACCACGCCTCTACCGACGCTTGATCTGCTGACCGAAGCGCCGAAAGAGGTTGAGCCGGTGGATTCCTTCGCGTTGGAACAGAAGGCGCGTTTGGTCGAAGCCAGCCTGGCCGATTATCGGGTAAAAGCCGATGTGGTAGACATTTTACCAGGCCCGGTCATTACCCGTTTCGAACTGGATCTGGCGCCGGGCGTTAAAGCAGCGCGTATTTCCAACCTGTCGCGTGACCTGGCGCGTTCACTGTCAACTTCCGCGGTGCGTGTGGTTGAAGTGATCCCCGGCAAGCCCTACGTCGGCCTGGAGTTGCCTAACGTTAAACGTCAGACGGTCTATCTCCGAGAAGTGCTGGATTGCCCGGCATTCCGCGATAATCCATCGCCGTTGGCGATCGTTCTGGGTAAAGACATCTCCGGCGAGCCGGTGGTGGCCGATTTGGCAAAAATGCCGCACCTGCTGGTGGCGGGGACCACCGGCTCCGGTAAATCGGTTGGGGTCAATGCCATGATCCTGAGCATTCTGTATAAGGCCACGCCGAAAGAAGTGCGCTTTATCATGATTGACCCGAAAATGCTGGAGCTGTCGGTCTATGAAGGTATTCCACACCTGCTGACGGACGTGGTTACCGACATGAAAGACGCCGCCAATGCCTTGCGTTGGTGCGTCGCCGAGATGGAGCGTCGCTACAAGCTGATGTCTGCGCTCGGCGTGCGTAACCTGGCAGGTTACAACGAACGTGTCGATCAGGCCGAGGCGATGGGACGTCCAATCCCGGATCCGTTCTGGAAACCGACCGACAGCATGGACATCACACCGCCGGTTCTGGAGAAAGAGCCTTACATCGTGGTGATGGTCGACGAGTTCGCTGACCTGATCATGACGGTTGGTAAAAAGGTTGAGGAGCTGATTGCTCGTCTGGCGCAGAAAGCGCGTGCGGCGGGTATCCACCTGGTGCTGGCAACACAGCGTCCTTCGGTGGATGTGATCACCGGCCTGATCAAGGCCAACATCCCGACCCGTATCGCCTTTACCGTGTCGAGCAAGATTGACTCGCGCACTATCCTCGATCAGGGCGGTGCTGAATCGCTGCTGGGGATGGGCGACATGTTGTATCTGGCTCCTAACTCCTCCATTCCGGTCCGTGTACATGGTGCATTTGTGCGCGATCAGGAAGTGCATGCGGTAGTTAAGGATTGGAAAGCGCGTGAGCGACCTCAATATAAAGAGGGTATCCTCAACGGTGGTGACGACGGTGAGGGTGGTGCTGGCGGCGGTCTGGAAGGTGATGAAGAGCTGGATCCGCTGTTTGACCAGGCGGTGGAGTTTGTGGTGGATAAACGCCGCGCCTCCATTTCCGGCGTACAGCGTCAGTTCCGTATCGGCTATAACCGTGCCGCGCGCATCATCGAACAGATGGAAGCGCAGGGCATTGTCAGCGAGCAGGGGCACAACGGCAACCGCGAGGTGCTGGCACCGCCACGGCATGACTGATGAATCTTTAGTCGTTGTTATTTAATAATAAAGGGCCGCTTAGCGGCCCTTTAGACTGATGACAAACACCCGAAAAACGTGGTTTTCGGATGTTTGGGATAAACCTGAAGACATAATCCTTTGTTTTATTAGTGCATAAAACCTAACTTTTGAGTACAGAGGACTTTGTCAGCACTCTGAAGGGCCGCTTGGCGGCCCTTGTGCAAAGAAGCGTAAACCCTCGGCTTCTCAGAACATTGGCCTATCTGCCTGCGGATAGCTTCGGGTAGAGTAAGGGTGTTAAGGGTTAATTTGACCCGCACGGCACCGCCTTGCGGTAAACGCATTTCATAAGGTATCTGGAATAATGAAAAAACTGTTAGTTGCCTGTTGTCTGCTTTCGGGATTCGCTTCCACCTCTGTGCTGGCCGACGCTGCGCAGGATTTGCAAAGTCGCCTGGCGAAAGTGAACAGTTTCCACGCCAGCTTCGCCCAGACCGTGACCAGCAGCGATGGTGCTGCGGTACAGCAGGGGGAAGGTGAACTCTGGGTGAAACGTCCGAACCTGTTTAATTGGCATATGACCTCGCCGGACGAGAGCGTGCTGGTGTCGGATGGCCAAACCTTATGGTTCTACAATCCTTTTGTTGAGCAAGTCACCGCGACCTGGTTGAAAAATGCGACCGGCAATACGCCATTTATGCTGATTACCCGCAATAACGCCAACGACTGGAAACAGTACAACGTTAAGCAGAAAGGCGATGATTTTGAGCTGACGCCAAAATCCAGCAGCGGCAACCTGAAGCAGTTCGCCATTACCGTGACCAACAGCGGCACTATCCGCAGTTTTGCTGCGGTTGAGCAGGATGGTCAGCGCAGTTCTTACGCGCTGAAAAGTCAGCAGAACGTTGCGGCTGATGCCAGCAAATTCAAATTTACCCCGCCGAAGGGGGTGACGCTGGACGACCAGCGCCAGTGAGGTCCGCGTGAGTAACATGTCGCTCGATTTTTCCCAGAATGAGTTCCAGCCATTGGCCGCGCGGATGCGGCCAACCACGCTGGCGCAATACATCGGCCAGCAACACCTGCTGGCTGCCGGTAAGCCTTTGCCGCGCGCCATCGAGGCGGGGCAACTGCATTCGATGATTCTATGGGGGCCGCCGGGCACCGGGAAAACGACGCTGGCGGAGCTGATCGGCCGCTACGGCCAGGCGGACGTCGAGCGAATTTCCGCCGTGACATCGGGCATCAAAGAAATCCGTGAGGCGATTGAGCGGGCACGACAGAATCGTGACGCCGGTCGTCGCACCATTTTGTTTGTCGATGAAGTACACCGTTTCAACAAAAGCCAGCAGGATGCCTTTCTGCCGCACATTGAAGACGGCACCATTACCTTTATTGGCGCGACAACCGAAAACCCGTCCTTTGAGCTTAACTCGGCGCTGTTGTCCCGCGCCCGCGTGTATTTGCTGAAAGCGTTGACGGCAGAAGATATCAGCCAGGTGCTTGATCAGGCGATGCAGGACAACAGCCGGGGGTTTGGCGGCCAGAATATCGAGCTGCCGGAAGAGACCCGCCGCATGCTGTCGGAACTGGTGGGCGGCGATGCGCGCCGGGCGTTGAACAGCCTGGAGATGATGGCGGACATGGCGGAGATCGACGCCAAAGGCATTCGCGTGCTGACGCCGGAATTACTGAAAGAAGTCTCCGGCGAACGCAGCGCGCGCTTCGACAATAAAGGCGACCGTTTTTACGATCTTATTTCGGCGCTGCATAAATCGGTGCGAGGTTCCGCCCCGGATGCTGCGCTGTACTGGTATGCGCGTATTATTACCGCCGGAGGCGATCCGCTGTATGTGGCGCGCCGGCTGCTGGCCATTGCTTCGGAAGATGTCGGCAATGCCGATCCGCGCGGTATGCAGGTGGCGATCGCCGCCTGGGACTGCTTTACCCGCGTTGGTCCGGCCGAAGGTGAACGTGCGATTGCTCAAGCGATCGTTTACCTGGCCTGCGCGCCAAAAAGTAATGCCGTTTATACCGCCTTCAAAGCGGCGCTGCGCGATGCTAAAGAGCGGGCGGATTATGATGTGCCCGAACATCTGCGCAATGCGCCAACCAAGCTGATGAAGGAAATGGGGCTGGGTGCAGAGTACCGTTACGCTCACGACGAACCCAATGCCTATGCCGCCGGCGAGGACTATTTCCCAGCTGAAATGGCCAGGACGCGTTACTATCATCCAACCTCACGCGGGCTGGAAGGTAAAATCGGCGAAAAGCTGGCATGGCTGGCTGAGCAGGATCAAAATAGCCAGACAAAACGCTACCGCTAGCGTTGCCGTTGCGGTAAGGTTAGCGGGTACCACTCTTCCTTTATGCGGCTTTTAAACAGCCGCATAAAACAACAAATTTTCTTTCAATAACAATAAGCACAGGATTAGCATGCTCGATCCCAATCTGCTGCGTAATGAGCTAGACGCAGTCGCCGTCAAACTGGCTCGCCGAGGCTTTAAACTCGATCTGGATCTGCTGCGTTCTCAAGAAGAGCGTCGTAAAGTTCTGCAGGTAGAAACTGAAATGCTGCAGGCAGAACGTAACTCCCGATCGAAATCCATCGGCGCGGCTAAAGCGCGCGGGGAAGACATTGAGCCGCTGCGTCGCGAAGTCAACGAGCTGGGTGACAAGCTGGATATTGCCAAGGCCGCTCTGGATCAGCTGCAGACTGAAATCCGCGATTATGCGTTGGCGATCCCGAACCTGCCGGATGATGCAGTGCCGGATGGCAAAGACGACAGCGATAACCAGGAAGTCAGCCGCTGGGGCGAGCCGCGCCAGTATGATTTCCAGGTACGCGATCACGTGGATCTGGGCGAAATCGCCGGTGGTCTGGACTTCGCCGCCGCCGTAAAACTGACCGGTTCACGCTTTGTGGTGATGAAAGGGCAAATCGCCCGCATGCACCGTGCGTTATCCCAGTTCATGCTGGATCTGCATACCGAACAGCACGGCTACCAGGAAACCTACGTGCCTTACCTGGTTAACCACGCCACGTTGTACGGTACCGGCCAGTTGCCGAAGTTTGGTGAAGATCTGTTCCACACCAAACCGCTGGAAGAGGAATCCGACAGCAGCAACTACGCGCTGATCCCAACTGCAGAAGTGCCGTTGACCAACCTGGTACGCGACGAAATCCTGGAAGAAGAATCACTGCCGCTGAAGATGACCGCGCATACGCCATGTTTCCGTGCCGAAGCCGGTTCTTATGGTCGCGATACCCGCGGTCTGATCCGCATGCACCAGTTCGACAAGGTCGAGATGGTGCAAATCGTCCGTCCGGAAGACTCCATGGCTACGCTGGAAGAGCTGACCGGTCATGCGGAGAAAGTGCTGCAGCTGCTGAACCTGCCGTACCGTAAAATGTTGCTGTGTACCGGCGACATGGGGGCAGGCTCATGCAAAACCTACGATCTTGAAGTGTGGCTGCCGGCGCAGAACACTTACCGTGAAATCTCATCTTGTTCCAACATGTGGGATTACCAGGCACGCCGCATGCAGGCTCGCTGCCGTAGCAAAACCGAGAAGAAGCCGCGCCTGGTGCATACGCTGAACGGTTCTGGTCTGGCAGTCGGTCGTACGCTGGTTGCCGTGCTGGAAAACTACCAGCTGGCCGATGGCCGTGTTCAGGTGCCGGAAGTATTACGTCCGTATATGGGCGGCCTGGAATATATCGGCTAACTTATTGCCAGTTCTATGAAAAGCGCCTGCGGGCGCTTTTTTTATAAGAAAATTATTATCCTTTTGTTCGAAAGGTCTTTTTCTTTCATCTCCTTCCCCCGCTTTATTGATAGCAGACAAAGTTCACTACCCACTTCTGAGTAATATCCCTGTATAGAGGAGGGTTTTTACTCAAGCTCATCAGCAGACATCAGTTCTGTCTCCTCTGCTCGCCGCCTTGAGTCAAAGGCATGACGTTTATCAATACCAGGGTAAAACGTGGAGTGAGTTATGTCGGAAAACAAAGAAAACAGCCAAGTGTCTGCAGGCGTTAGCCGTCGCACCTTGGTAAAGTCCGGCGGTATCGTCGGGCTGGCTATGGCCGTGGGGGGTATAGCCTTACCGTTTAGTCGCCGCGCATTGGCGGATTCAATCAGCGAAAGTGTGCAAAAAAACGCGCAGGATAAAGTGGTTTGGGGGGCTTGCTCGGTCAACTGCGGCAGCCGCTGCGCCTTGCGTTTGCACGTGCGTGATAACGAAGTCTATTGGGTCGAAACCGATAACACCGGGTTGGACGCATATGGCGACCACCAGGTTCGGGCCTGTTTGCGTGGCCGTTCTATTCGCCGCCGCATGAATCATCCCGATCGTCTGAATTACCCGATGAAACGCGTTGGCAAGCGGGGTGAAGGCAAGTTCAAACGCATCAGTTGGGAAGAAGCTTTTGATAGCATTGCCGACAACCTAAAACGCATCGTCGAACAGTACGGTAACGAAGCAGTATATATCAATTACACCTCGGGCATCGTCGGCGGCAACATTACCCGTTCGTCACCGAATGCGTCGCTGGTCGCTCGGCTGATGAACTGCTATGGCGGTTACCTCAGCCAGTATGGCACCTACAGCACAGCGCAAATCGCCTGCGCCATGCCCTATACCTATGGCAGCAACGAAGGCAACAGCACGTCTGACATCGAAAACAGCAAGCTGGTGGTGATGTTCGGTAACAACCCGGCGGAAACGCGGATGAGCGGCGGCGGCATTACCTATTATCTGGAGCAGGCGCGTGAACGTTCTCATGCGCGCATGATCGTTATCGATCCGCGTTATACCGATACGGCCGCCGGACGTGAGGACGAATGGATCCCTATTCGTCCCGGCACGGATGCGGCATTGGTTGCCGGGCTGGCGCATGTATTGATCAGCGAACAGTTGGTCGACCAACCGTTTCTGGATCGGTATTGCATCGGCTATGACGAAAAAACCTTGCCAGCCGATGCGCCGGTAAATGGGCATTATAAGGCTTACATTCTTGGGCAAGGTGAAGACGGCGTTGAAAAAACGCCGCAGTGGGCGGCGAAAATTACCGGCATTCCGGCCGAACGTATTATCAAACTGGCGCGGGAAATAGGCACGGCGAAACCAGCCTACATCTGCCAGGGCTGGGGGCCACAGCGACAGGCCAATGGCGAACTGACCTCGCGTGCAATCGCCATGCTGCCTATCCTGACCGGCAATGTTGGCATCAATGGCGGCAACAGCGGGGCGCGTGAATCAACCTACACCATTACCATTGAGCGGATGCCGGTATTGGCAAACCCGGTCAAAGCGCAAATCTCCTGTTTTAGCTGGACCGATGCCATAGTGCGCGGTCCGGAGATGACCGCCAAACGCGACGGGGTTCGTGGGCAGGACAAACTGAATGTGCCGATCAAGTTCATCTGGAACTATGCCGGTAACACCATCACCAACCAGCATTCCGACATCAACAAAACCCACGATATTTTGCAGGACGAATCCCAGTGCGAAATGATCGTGGTGCTCGAAAACTTTATGACCTCGTCGGCCAAATATGCCGACATTTTACTGCCGGATCTGATGACCGTCGAACAGGAAGACATTATTCCCAACGACTATGCCGGCAACATGGGGTACCTGATCTTTATCCAGCCTGCAACCCCCGCCAAATTTGAACGCAAGGGCATCTATGAGGTGCTGAGTGAAGTGGCGCGTCGGCTGGGGCCAGAGGTGCATCAGAAGTTCACCGAAGGGCGTACCCAGGCGCAATGGCTGCAACATTTGTACGCCAAAATGCAGGACAGGGATCCGCTGTTGCCGGGTTATGAAGAGTTGCGCAGTATGGGGATTTATAAGCGCAAAGATCCCAATGGGCATTTTGTCGCCTACAAAAAATTCCGCCAGGATCCCGAAGCGAATCCATTAAAAACGCCTTCCGGCAAAATAGAAATCTATTCCTCCAGGCTGGCTGAGATCGCCGACAGCTGGCAGTTGGAAAAAGATGAAACCATCAGCCCGTTGCCAATTTACGCCTCTACTTTTGAAGGTTGGGACGATCCTCTGCGCAACACTTACCCATTGCAAATGTTTGGCTTCCATTACAAGGCCCGTACCCACTCGACCTACGGCAACATCGATGTGTTGCAGGCGGCCTGTCGTCAGGAGGTGTGGATCAACCCACTGGACGCCCAGTCGCGCGGCATTATCGGCGGCGACAAGGTGCGGGTATTTAATGGGCGTGGCGAAGTGCGTGTCGAAGCCAAAGTGACGCCGCGGATCATGCCTGGCGTTGTCGCGATGGGGCAGGGAGCCTGGCATCAGGCCGATATGCGCGGTGACCGTGTCGACCATGGTGCCTGTATGAATACCCTGACCACCCACCGGCCTTCGCCGTTGGCCAAGGGTAATCCGCAGCATACCAACCTGATTCAAATCGAAAAGGTATAACCCTGCGTACTTGAAGCCGCATCTTTGTTGGCCGCCTGCGCTTACCCCAGTCACGTACTACCTGTACGCATCCTGGGGATGCGCTTAGTTGCCGCCGCGATGCAACTCCAACTACCCCGGGTGTAAGGGAGGACCAAATGACTCAGCAATATGGATTCTTTATCGATTCAAGTCGTTGCACTGGCTGCAAAACCTGCGAACTGGCCTGCAAAGACTATAAAAATTTGACGCCGAACGTCAGTTTCCGCCGCATCTATGAATATGCCGGAGGAGATTGGTTCCAGGATGGCGACGGCTGGCAACAAAATGTATTCGCTTATTATTTGTCGATTGCCTGCAACCACTGTGAAGATCCCGCCTGCACCAAAGTGTGTCCGACCGGCGCGATGCACAAGCGGGAAGACGGCTTTGTGGTGGTGAATGAAGAGGTGTGTATCGGCTGTCGCTACTGCCATATGGCCTGCCCATACGGCGCACCGCAGTACAATTCGACCAAGGGCCACATGACCAAGTGCGATGGCTGTTATAAGCGGGTAGCCGAAGGCCATAAACCTATCTGCGTGGAATCTTGTCCACTGCGGGCCCTGGATTTTGGCCCGATTGAGCAACTGCGGCAGCAGCATGGCTCTCTGGCGCAGGTGGCCCCCTTGCCGGCGGCGCATTTTACCCGACCGTGCCTGGTGGTAAAACCCAATGCCAACAGCCGCCCAAGTGGCGACACCACTGGCTATTTGGCCAATCCAAGGGAGGTTTGATATGGGTATGGGATGGCAAGAATGGCCGCTGATGTTGTTTACCGTATTGGGACAATGTGTGGTAGGAGGGGTTATCGTCATGGGGCTCGCCATAATTGGCGGTAACCTGAACGAACAGCAGCGCAGGGCAGTTCACCGCGCGATGTTCTTCCTGTGGTTGTTGATGGGCATCGCTTTCATGGCTTCCACGCTGCACCTCGGTTCGCCGTGGCGGGCGTTTAACTCGTTGAACCGCATTGGCGCTTCGGCATTGAGTAACGAAATAGCCGCTGGCGCCTTGTTCTTCGCCGTCGGCGGTTGTTATTGGCTGCTGGCGGTATTGGGCAAAATACCGCCGTTATTGGGGCGCGTGTGGTTGTGGGTGACCATGGCACTGGGCCTGGTCTTTGTTTACATGATGACGCGGGTATATCAAATCGATACGGTGCCAACCTGGCATAACGGTTACACTACGCTGAGCTTTTTCCTGACGGTACCGATCGGGGGGCCGATGCTGGGCGTTTTGTTGCTGCGTTTTGCGGGGCTGGATGTTACAACCCGGCATTCACTGGCTACTCTGAGCGTGGTGGCGCTGTTGGTCAGTCTGGGGACCGTTATGATGCAAGGCTACGAACTGGCCAGCATCAGCAGTTCGGTACAGCGGGCATCAGCGCTTATCCCACAGTACGGGCAATTAATGGTTGGGCGTTTGGTGCTGGTGGTGCTGGGGTTGGGCTGCTGGATCTGCCCGCTGTTGCGCCGTGGTAACGCTAGCGTGATGGGAATGGCTTTAGGTTTGATTCTGGTTATCGCCGGTGAGCTGGTCGGGCGGGGCGTGTTCTACGGCCTGCATATGACCGTCGGCATGGCGGTGGCCGGTTAATATTGTAGTGAGGCGCAGTGATAAACTGCGCCCTTAAAAGGATCCTTGATTTATGACGCTTGAAAATATCGCTTTAACGGGGCGGGTACTGGGTGTGTTGCTGTACGCGCCGCCAGAAAGTGAAGACGGCCAACAGCTCTTGGCAACCCTGTCTGAATCTGAGTGGGTCAAAGAGTGGCCGTACGGCGATGCTGATCGGTTACAGACGGCGGCTGCGCTGATTGCGACCGGTATTGAAGATCAACAGGATGAATCCCTGGCGGAAGCTTACCAACGTCTGTTTGTGGGGCCTGATACCTTACCGGCGCCATTATGGGGTTCGGTGTATCTGGACAAAGAGAACGTGCTGTTTGGTCATTCTACCCTGCGGTTGCGCAAGTGGTTACGGGCCAACGGCATTGAAGCTCAGCACGATCGCAATGAGCCGGAAGATCATATTGGCACTTTGCTGATGATGGTGGCGTGGCTGGCCGAAGAACGTCAGGGCGGGTTGGTCGAGCAACTGCTGACGAAACATTTGTTGCCATGGGCACCACGCTATCTGGAACTGCTGGAAGCCAATGCGCAGCATCCTTTCTATCAGGGATTGGCGCAATTGGCGCAAATCACCCTGGGTGCCTGGGGTGCGGAATGCACGGCTGAAGTTGAATCTTTAGAACTGTATTTCTGATAAAAAATGAATGGCCGTCAGGTGCCTAAAATTGCAGGCGCCGGCGGTCACTCCGCCATTAAATAGGCCGCGTAATACAAATTGTGCGGTATACATATAAGAGCTGATTGACTTTTTTATCGCCAGTGGCATGATGCGCGCACTCTCATTGCGCGTTCGGTTTCAATCTCACTATGTCCGCATACTCCCGCCCAGTGCTCCTGCTGCTCTGTGGCTTGTTGCTGCTCACGGTCTCTATCGCCGTATTGAATACGCTAGTCCCTCTTTGGTTGACTCATGCTCAGTTGTCAACCTGGCAGGTAGGAATGGTAAGCTCCTCTTACTTTACCGGCAATCTGGTCGGCACGCTGATTGCGGGCAAACTCATCCAGCGCATTGGCTTTACCCGCAGCTATCATCTTGCCTGTGTGGTATTCGCCGTGGCGACTGCCGGTATGGCATTGTCGCTCGATTTTTGGAGTTGGATGGGCTGGCGTTTCTTTGCCGGCATCGGCTGCGCCTGGATCTGGGTGATCGTCGAAAGCGCCTTGCTGCGGAGCGGTAATCTGTCTAACCGTGGGCAATTGCTGGCGGCTTATATGATGGTTTATTACCTGGGTACGGTTGTCGGCCAACTGTTGTTGAGCATGGTATCGACCGAACTGTTGAATGTGGTGCCATGGGTCACGGCCATCGTGCTCAGTGCCACGCTGCCGATGCTGTTTGCCCGGGTTAACAGTCGGCACGACGAACCCCAACAGGCTGCGGTTTGGCCAATGTTGAAGCGCCGTAGCGCGCGGTTGGGGATTAATGGCTGTGTCATTTCCGGCATTGTACTCGGCTCGCTATACGGCCTGATGCCGCTGTACCTGTCCCATCAGGGCATGAGTGACGCCAACGTGGGTTACTGGATGGCATTGCTGGTCAGCTCAGGCATTGTCGGGCAATGGCCGGTTGGGCGTCTGGCAGACCGCTATGGTCGTTTGCTGGTGCTGCGCATTCAGGTGTTTGTGGTGATCCTTGCCAGCATCGCCATGCTTGGCAACTATGCGATGGCACCGGCGTTGTTTATTCTCGGTTGTGCCGGGTTCACCTTATATCCGGTGGCGATGTCCTGGGCTTGTGAAAAAGCGTTGCCGCATGAGCTGGTGGCGATGAACCAGGCATTGTTGATGAGCTATACCATCGGCAGTCTGCTTGGCCCGTCGATGACGGCGCTGCTGATGCAAAATTATTCCGACCGCCTGCTGTTTGTGATGATTGCCGCCGTTGCCCTGGTCTATCTGATGATGCTGCTGAGAAAGCCGGATCGTCACCACACTCCGTTGGCTGCCGCCTGAGCATAAAAAACCCGGCCATCGTGTGCCGGGTTTTTTGTTATCGCTAACGGGTTCAGTAAATGACTTTGTGGCCGTAGCTTTCCAGAATGCTTTTCACGCGATCCATGGTTTCCGCTTTCGGCGGATGGACGCCGTCCAGCTTGTACTCTTCACCCATCGCCACCCATTTGTGCTTACCCAGTTCGTGATAGGGCAGTAGTTCGATTTTCTCGATGTTGGTCATGTCTTTAGTGAACTCACCCAGCATATGCGTTGACTTGTCATCATCGGACCAGCCCGGCACTACCACATAACGGATCCAGGTGCGTTGATTACGTTTCGCCAGATAGCGGGCGAAATCCAGCGTGCGGTGGTTGGAAACGCCGACCAGATTCTGATGAATGTCGTCGTTCATCTGTTTGAGATCCAGCATCACCAAATCGGTGGCATCCAGCAGCTCATCGATCACCGGATCGTAGCGGCGTACAAAGCCGTTGGTGTCCAGACAGGTATTGATCCCTTCTTCATGGCAGGCGCGGAACCAATCGCGGACGAATTCTGCCTGCAGTATGGCTTCACCACCGGAGGCCGTTACGCCACCGCCGGAGGCATTCATAAAGTGACGATAAGAGACGGCATCTTTCATCAACTCTTCAACGGTCACTTCTTTCCCGCCGTGGGTATCCCAGGTGTCACGGTTATGGCAATACAGGCAGCGCATCAGGCAGCCCTGGAAGAAGACGATAAAGCGGATCCCCGGACCGTCTACGGTGCCACAGGATTCGAAGGAGTGGATGCGACCTTTCACTGACATTGCGGGGTTTTCTCCAATATTGACTGTCAAACGCAGTCTAAAAGTAGGCTCATAACCGCCAGCCAGGGATCAGCGATGCAGCAACCGGGCAAGGCCCGACGACTGGGGTGAAACGATGCCTGTTGGCCGGTTATTACGCCGGATAACTGTTTTGCCGGATATCCACCAATTCCATTCAGTATAGCTATCTGGCAAAACAGACTCTGAGTGAGTCAGGGTAGTGCATTTGCTAAAAAGGCCGGAAAGATCCGGCCCCGAATTTCAGCTTGACTACCGGGCGGGAAACCCCGCCCGGATGGGGCAATTACATCGACTGAGTGAAAGTACGAGTAATGACGTCTTGCTGTTGTTCTTTGGTCAGCGAGTTGAAGCGAACGGCATAACCAGATACGCGGATGGTCAGCTGAGGGTATTTCTCAGGGTTTTCCATCGCGTCCAGCAGCATTTCACGGTTCATCACGTTAACGTTCAGGTGTTGACCACCTTCGATAGACGCTTCGTGGTGGAAGTAACCGTCCATCAGACCCGCCAGGTTGGCTTTACGCACGTCGTCGTCTTTACCCAGCGCGTTTGGCACGATGGAGAAGGTGTAGGAGATCCCGTCTTTCGCGTAAGCAAACGGCAGTTTGGCTACGGAGGTCAGGGAGGCTACAGCACCTTTCTGGTCGCGACCGTGCATTGGGTTAGCACCTGGACCGAATGGCGCACCAGCGCGGCGACCGTCTGGAGTGTTACCGGTTTTCTTGCCGTAGACCACGTTAGAAGTGATGGTCAGTACGGACTGAGTCGGTACCGCATTACGGTAGGTACGCAGTTTCTGAATTTTCTTCATGAAACGTTCTACCAAGTCACAGGCGATGTCATCAACGCGAGCATCGTTGTTACCGAACTGCGGATATTCACCTTCGATTTTGAAGTCGATAGCCAGACCGTCTTCGTCACGGATGGTGGAGACTTTAGCGTACTTGATGGCGGACAGGGAGTCAGCCGCAACCGACAGACCGGCGATGCCGCAGGCCATGGTGCGATAAACGTCACGGTCGTGCAGTGCCATCAGCGCAGCTTCATAGCTGTACTTGTCGTGCATGTAGTGAATGATGTTCAGCGCGGTCACGTACTGTTTGGCCAGCCAATCCATAAAGTGGTCCATGCGTTCCATGACTTTGTCATAGTCCAGCACGGTGTCCATCATTGGCGCTTCTTTCGGGCCTACCTGCATTTTCAGTTTTTCATCAACGCCGCCGTTGATTGCGTACAACATGGTTTTCGCCAGGTTGGCACGGGCACCGAAGAACTGCATTTGTTTACCGACAATCATCGGGCTGACGCAACAGGCGATGGCATAGTCATCGTTGTTGAAGTCTGGGCGCATCAGGTCGTCATTTTCATACTGTACGGAAGAGGTGTCGATAGACACTTTCGCCGCGTATTTTTTGAAGTTCAGAGGCAGTTTTTCAGACCACAGGATGGTCATGTTCGGTTCCGGAGACGGCCCCATGGTGTACAGGGTGTTCAGGAAGCGGAAGCTGTTTTTGGTTACCAGAGTACGGCCGTCAACGCCCATACCTGCCAGGGACTCGGTCGCCCAGATTGGGTCACCGGAGAACAGCTCATCATACTCAGGGGTACGCAGGAAGCGCACCATACGCAGTTTCATTACCAGGTGGTCAATCAGTTCCTGCGCTTGTTCTTCAGTCAGTTTGCCTGCATCGATGTCGCGTTGAATAAACACGTCAAGGAAGGTAGACACGCGGCCGAAGGACATTGCTGCGCCGTTCTGAGATTTCACCGCGGCCAGGTAGCCGAAGTAAGTCCACTGTACAGCTTCTTGTGCGGTGGTAGCAGGACCAGAGATATCGCAGCCGTATTTGGCAGCCATTTCTTTGATCTGACCCAGAGCGCGATGCTGTTCAGCAATTTCTTCACGCAGCTGGATGGTCATTTCCAGATCTTCGCCGTTTTCCAGCTTGGTCTGCAGTGACTTGAACTGGTTCAGTTTGTCGGCCATCAGGAAATCGATGCCGTACAGGGCTACGCGGCGGTAGTCACCGATGATACGACCACGGCCGTATGCATCTGGCAGACCGGTCAGCACGCCGGATTTACGGCAGTTCAGGATGTCTTTGGTGTAAACATCGAATACGCCCTGGTTGTGGGTTTTGCGGTATTCGGTGAACACTTTTTTCAGCTGTGGATCCAGTTCGCGGCCATAGACCTTACAAGAACCTTCGACCATTTTGATGCCGCCGAATGGGATCAGCGCGCGTTTCAGAGGGGCGTCAGTCTGCAGACCTACGATGGTTTCCAGCTCTTTAGCGATGTAGCCAGCGTCATGGGAAGTGATGGTCGCGGCAACGTTGGTGTCGAAATCAACTGGCGCATGGGTGCGGTTTTCCAGTTTGATCCCTTCCATAACCTTTTCCCACAGGGTGGAGGTGGCCTGAGTTGCGCCAGCCAGGAAGGATTCATCACCCTCGTAAGGAGTGTAGTTTTTCTGGATGAAGTCACGAACGTTGACTTCGTTCTGCCAGTCACCTTTGCTGAAACCTTCCCAAGCTTTGGCTAACTTCTCGTTAAGTTCGGTCATTATACACCTACCTTTAATTGTGGAGTTCTAACTCGGCGCGCGATAACTAACAGCTTAGTGCTGTTGTTCACCACCGCGCAGATAAATTACCCAGTAAGTCAACCCAACCAGTAAACCGCCGCCAATGATGTTGCCAATGGTGACTGGGATCAGATTGTCGATGATAAAGTTGCTTACGGTCAGATGAGCAAACTGCTCGGGTGCTGCCCCTATGGCTTGCCAGAATTCCGGCGTGGCGAAGTTTTTAACCACGATACCCATAGGGATCATAAACATGTTGGCGATGCTGTGTTCGAAACCGCTGGCGACGAACATGCCGACCGGCAGGATCATGGCGAACATTTTGTCCATCAGGCTGCGGCCTGAGTAACTCATCCACACGGCCAGGCAAACCATCAGGTTAGCCAGGATGCCGAGGCAGACGGCCTCAACAAAGGTGTGATGCAACTTGTGGTCGGCGGTTTGCAGGACGTTCAGTCCCCATTGGCCGTTGGCCACCATGTGTTCGCCGGAGAACCAGATGAGCGCGACGAAGAACAGGGCGCCGATCAGGTTGCCGATATAGACATTTAGCCAGTTGGCAGCCAACTGGTACCAGCTGATGCGGCCGCTGGCTTTGGCGATGACAATCAGCACGGTGGAAGTGAACAGGTCGGCGCCTGAAACCACGACCAGCATTAACCCCAGAGAGAAGCAGATGCCGCCGACCAGTTTTGCCAGGCCGAAAGGCACACCGGCAGTGCCGGTAGTCGCAGTGATATAAAATACGAATGCGATTGAAATAAAGACGCCGGCAGTGATCGCCAAATAAAACGTTTTCAGCGGGTGCTTGGTGGCTTTATACACACCTGCATCTTCAGCGATTTTCGCCGTTGCTGCAGGTAATATCAGATCGAAGGGGTTGTCAGCTTTCACACTAACTCTCGCTTTTAAGGGTTAAAACAACGCAATGAGATACTAGCAAAGCAGTATAGGGTAAAAATTGATTTGGATCATAAGGCGGGAAACTAAAACGGCCAAAAACCAGATAAATCGCAAGGTTTATTTGGTTAATTTATTGATTTTTAAAGAAAAACAATTTTTTAATGTTTGCAAATAATTTTGAATTTGCGACCGCGTCAACCTTGAATAGGTTAAATTTTAGCGCATTTTGTCACTTTCAGAGCGGCAAGGTTTAATTATCGGTTAATTATTATTTTACCGGTCCGTAACAACTGCTGTTTTATTTATCTTGTTTACCGTTAAGTGCGTAATTAGGCAAAAAAATAAAACAAAAAAACGGCTATTTAACCGTCAAATAATTCTTTGTTATTTTTTCTATCTTGGTGTTGCGCCGGCAGAAGGCCGCCGGCGCACAGATACTGAGATTATGCCTGCGCCCAATGGCGACGCTTGGCGGTCTGCAGTTTTTCATAGGCCGCTAGCAGCGCCTGATGTGCCGGTAAGGCTTTCAGATCGCTATCGACAGTGAACAGGCCGTTAAAGCGTTCTTCACCGCTGATGGCCGCAGAGGCGGCATCCACCGTTTCCTGGCCGTACATCTTCACGAAGGCGGAATAGTATTGCGCCGGATCGCGTTCAGGCTCCTGTGTCAGCAGCAGCAGGGTTTGCAAACAACGGTAGTAGTTGCTGCGCGCCGGGCTCAATACGGAAGAGTTGAAGTCCTGTGTCCATTCGGCCCAGATCAGCGCCTGATCCAGATCGCCGCCGGCCAGCGCCAGCATTGACTTCAACTCGCCTATACGCAGGGTAGACCAGGCGTTGTCTTTGCCGGAAGCAATCCCCAGCAGCTCGCGCACGCGGGTGAAGTCGTCCAGGCCTTCGTCGTCCAGGCGCTCTAACAGCGCCAGATACTCTTGCGGCTCCCACTCGCTGCCCGGCAGCGCCAGCAACGTATCGCGCAGGTGCGCCCCCATGCTGTTGTTGGCCAGCAGCAGGTCTTCCGCCGGGTAGATGTCGGACATGCCCGGCACGATGATGCGACAGGCGTAGACATCCAAATGTTCATAGTCGGCGATATACACTTCAGCGCCTTCTTTGTCGAAGATGCTCATCAGCGTCGCGAATTCTTCCTGCGTGCTGCCGCTGAAGCTCCAGTCGACAAACGGGTAATCCGCGTCCTGTTTGAACATATCCCAGGAGATCAAACCGCTGGAGTCGATAAAGTGGGTTTCCAGGTTAGTGTGCTCCGCCACTTCTTCGTCGTCGAAGGTCGGTGCGGTGAACACGTCCAGATCTTTCAGGCTACGGCCCTGCAGCAGCTCAGTGACGGTACGCTCAAGCGCCACGCCGAAATCAGGATGGGCACCGAACGAGGCAAAACAGGTGCCGTTAGCCGGGTTAAACAGCACCACGCAGATCACCGGATAATTACCGCCCAGCGACGCGTCGTAAGACAGGATCGGGAAGCCTTCTTCTTCAAGCTTGGCGATGGCTTCTACCACGCCAGGATAGCGGTTCAGTACCTCGGCCGGGATCTCTGGCAGGCTGATGGATTCGGCGATGATGCGATTTTTCACATAACGCTCAAACACTTCGGACAGGCCTTGTACGCGCGCTTCGTTGGCGGTATTACCCGCGGACATGCCGTTGGACACGTACAGGTTACCGATGATGTTCATCGGAATGTAAACGGTCTGCTGGTCTGACTGGCGAGAGAACGGCAGGGCGCAAATGCCGCGATCACCATTACCGGACTGCAGATCGATCAGATCGCTTGCGTTGACTTCCTGATCCGGATTGTAGAAAGCATGCAGACGCTCATCGAGAATACCGGCCGGCAGCGAGTCATCGGCTGGGATCGGGAACCACTTCTCGTTCGGGTAATGCACGAAGTCACCTTCGGCAATCTGTTTCCCCAGATAGAAGTCGGCAAAGAAGTAGTTGGTGGAAAGGCGTTCGAAGTATTCGCCCAAAGCGGAGGCCAGAGCAGCTTTTTTGCTGGCGCCTTTGCCGTTGGTGAAGCACAGCGGGCAATCGCGATCGCGGATATGAACCGACCATACATGAGGTACCGGATTCAGCCAGGAGGCCTCTTCGATATTAAAACCCAGGTCGCTTAATTTCTGTTGGAAACGGGCGATAGAGTCTTCCAGCGCGGCGTCTTTGCCAGGGATAAAAGTTTGCGTCATCGTCTTCACTTCATGTTTTCATGTTGACAGGTGTTTTTATTTTGCCTTTGTTTTTCAATGTGTTATCAAAATTTAAGGCTGTATATTGTTCCAGTGTTTTTTGACGTTTTCTCATTCTTGCAGCAAAATGTGGGGTACGTGGTGGGGCCGAGCTGAACACTAAAAACAGCCTGCCATGAAGATGGCGTTACCCTCAGGGTTACCTCAACCTTGGAAGATATCTTCTCACACGTGAGATAAAAAAGGGTAGGTTCAGTCGGTTCAGTAGGTTCAATATTTTATTTGTCTGTTATATAAGTGTTTTTTGTGAATTATTGAACCGACCTTGAACCGACTTTAGGCTGATTGAACCGACCCTACAGCAACGAGATGCAGAAAAATCACGCGAGAGGCTATGCATGGCTTATGGAATGAACAAGCTCACGGACAAGAAACTTAGGGCTTTGCTGGGTAGGCAGAGCGAACGAGAGTCCAAGATCTCTGACGGGGCAGGGTTAATGGTTCGGGTCAGTAAGGCCGGCTCTATCAGTTGGTTCTACAAGTATCGCCTTGGCGGGCGTGATACCCCTGCTTTGATGCTCGCTTTGGGAAAATACCCTGATCTCACCCTTGCAAAGGCCAGAGAAAAGCGTGACCAGTGCCGCGCCTGGCTGGCAGAAGGGCGAGACCCTCAGCGAATGTTCAAACTTGGCAGGGAAGAAACGCTAAAGCCGGTGACGGTGAAAGAGGCTCTCGAATACTGGCTCACAGAGTATGTTGATGGAAACCTGGTGAACGATGTTCGATATCGGGAGCGGTTCGCTAATCACATATACCCCTTTATCGGCGATATGGCGCTCTCAGACTGCGAAACTCACCATTGGCTTACCTGCCTATCCAGAACGAAGAAAAACGCTCCTAGCGTCGCTGGGATGGTTTTACAGATGGGTCAGCAAGCCTTCAAGTTTTGCCGTATACGCCGTTATGCCGTTTGCCATGTTCTCGATGGGCTGACGATGCAGGATATTGGGGTCAAAACCAGTAAGCGGAAAAGGGTCCTGACTAGCAGGGAACTGACAGACCTGCTCGTAGGCTTAAAAAACGATTCGTTTTCGCCGTATTATACCAACCTGGTATCGCTTCTTATCTCGTTTGGTGCCCGTACCGGTGAAGTCAGGCTTTCGGAGCTCAAGGAGTGGGACCTGCGCGACAAACTATGGACCGTTCCTGAAGCACACAGCAAAAACGGCGAGAAGATAATCAGGCCTATTCCAGACCGCCTATGCCCGCTTATTGAGCAGCTAAAGCAGCAAAACAAAAAATCCGGGTTGCTGCTGGGGGAAGTGAAAACCGACTCCGCTGTTAGCCAGACAGGGCGCAAAATGTGCCAGCGGCTGGGGCACTCTGAGCACTGGCGACTTCATGATCTGCGACGAACCTTTTCCACAGGAATGAGCGATCTCGGGATTGCACCTCACATCGTCGAGCTACTACTTGGTCACACTCTGGGCGGCGTAATGGCAGTTTACAACCGTAGTCAGTACCTACCGGAGAAACTGGATGCCCTCAATAAGTGGGTTGAGCGGTTGGACTTATTTGCAGACAACCATGAAAATATTGTTATTTTAAAGGTCGGTGAAAAATGAAAAGGATCAAATTAAAGGCAGGCTTGCCTAAATGGTTCAATCTGAAAAATTATGAAAGTTTTTGCTCTATGAATGATGCTGAGCTGTTTTACCAGTTATCGGCGAGGTGGGATACCTATGCCTTTAGCGCTCTTATGGAGTTAGTTGAGATCGAATCAATTATCGGCACTGGTGTGATTGCCGATGCTAAAGCTAAATCAGAATTGCTACATAGAGATCTTGAGGGTGGGAATGAAGCCTTTGGAATGCTGGCTAAATCAGGAGGCGTTGAACCTCTTTCTATGCATGAACATTATCGTATTCATACAAATGTTGAGGAGTATGCAAGAGAAAAGGGATTAAGTGTAACGTCTAAATTTATAGATAAATTTCTCTTTCACCCTAAAAGCGTAAATTCTTTCATTGATGAAGAGTATGAAAATAATATGTATTTGAAAGTTGACTTGAGTTGGCCGGATGAACTCATTCTTAAAGATATGATTAAGCTATTGCCGCTATGGAGGGAAGCGTTAAATGCCAAACCGGAAATGGAGCATAACGGCTATGGTTGGGATTCGGTGAAAAAGAAAATATTGGATTATTCGCTTTTCCCTTTGATAGATTTGCTTATTTGGGAAGGTAAAACCGATAATAAAATAACCAATGGTGTCTTGGCTGTGTCTGTGTACCCACAAGGCGACTATGATGCAACAAACATCACTCAGACCATTAAGCCAAATCTAGAAAAAATCTTCAATTTTTATTCTATAGAAAAATGCAGGCGAGAATTGTTAGATAGAAAATTGTTGCCTTTAAAGAAAGTAGATAAACATTTATAAAATTCATGTAATGCGAGAGTATTTGATTAGGTAAAGAATAGCCTCCACCAAGCAACATTAAGACAGTGGAGGCTTATATGCCAAACAAACAGATTGACCCATTAGACGTTCAACCAATTTTTATCACGCCAACTTCTGAACAGCGCCGAGCCATTCTTGCTGAATATGGCGAACGAACCGACCGTAATACCAAAGAACCAGAACGTGAGCACATTACAGGTATTAGTCGCTCCACAGCTCACGTACTGGAACAGAAAGGCTTATTTCCTGCCCGCCGGCACATTGGCCGCAGAACGTGCGCCTGGCTATTGAGCGACCTTCTTTGGTGGATTCGTAACCCTCCAGCTATCGGTGGTGTACATAATCCACATGAACGCCGCAAAGCCAAAGCAGCAGCGGAGGCGAACTAATGACTAGAACTGTTGGGGCGTCACATTTGTATGGTTTCTCATACAACAACAAATCTTGTTACTGGGTTTTTATCCAGTATTTTAACGCTAAACTGTTCTCCATAGCTTCCAAACAAAAGGAGACAGTATGTTAGAGGCCACCTTTACACCACCCACACCAGAACAGCGCCGCAGCATTTTGGCGGAGTATGGGTTCACCTACGATAAACGCATCCGCGAACGTGAGTGCTTGGATATTACCAGCCTATCCCGCACCACCCGCTGGCAGTTTGAAAATGAAGGTAAGTTCCCGGCCCGCTGCCACTTTGGCCGTAATTCATGCGCCTGGCTTCTCAGTGATGTGTTGTGGTGGGTTCGAAATCCACCAGCCGTTACAAACGTTAATAACCCATATAGCCGCCGCTCCGTTTAACGAGGAATAACCAATGAAACTGAAAAGTACGGCCATTCTTGGTCGGGGCCAAACTCACCCTGAATTCACCTCCGGCGCCAATATCGCGGAGCTTAAATTCCACAACCAGGTGGTAATTCCCTTCGACAATGGTGACGGGAAAATATGGTTCACGGCTGAGCAACTGGCCAAGCTGCTCGGGTATGCGGATGTAAAGCAGGTGAACAAGATTTTCCAGCGTCACAAGGAAGAGTTTACTGAAAGCATGACGATGGTGACCAAAGTGACGGTCAGCAATAAAAACAATCAGTTAGAATACGTTCAAATCCGGCTGTTCTCTCTTCGCGGCGCTCACCTGATCGGCATGCTTTCGCGTACCAAGATCGCTAGGGAGCTGCGTATTTGGTTGCTGGACCTTGCCGAGCAAGAAACCCAGCCACAGGCATTGGATCTGGCAAACCTCAGCTTCGCCTCATTGAAGGATTTTTCGGTAAAACAGATCACCGATTTTCTCGTTAAGGCCGAGGAATATTCGAAGCGGGAAAACGGCACCAAGGGCAGCATGAAAATGCACCGCCGTAAAAAAGAGAAGAAAGCGATCGAGAATGCAGATCGGGCCGCAAAGCAATTCATCTTTTTCACTCTGGGGCTTGAGTTCGCTGATGGGGAGGTGTGCAAATGATGGCTGATTACTACAAAGAAAAAGGCAGCACCGCAAATGCTGCCCTTTGGGATGACGGCTTTCTCAATCAGAAGCACTGTCAGTATATTGCAGAACGACGGGGTAGGCACTACGAAAATTTCGTAGGTCATATCTCAACCTGCACAAAAAGTGTAGGTCAGCTCTCTGGCGATTCCTTGGGTTTCTTGCGCTGCCGGCGTTTAATCTCGCCCTGCATGGCAGTGACAATGAATTGCCCTGTAGTTTCTCCGTCTTCTTTGACTGACTCCATCGCCTCCACTACCTCATGCGGGGCGCGAGCCTGCACCTTCTGTGATTTTGCATTAATTGCTTTCGTTGCCAAAGCTGAAACCTCCTGTTGTTGGTGGAGGACAGTATACACAAAAGATAAAGCAGAAAAAGTATTGACGTGCCTCCACCTTGGATTTAAAGTGGAGTCCACCTTGAGTTATTTAAGGTGCGTATATGACGAAGCCCAGAAGGACGGCAATCCGCTCTGGGCCTCTAACCACAACGTAACTGAGACTTACATTATGGCATGTTCACATGATACCCAAACTCGGCCCGCGAAAACATACCTCTGGCGATTTATCGCCCTCAATCGTATTGATTTGAAATCCGTGCCGTGCCGCCTGTCTGTGGAAGCAGCAACCGAACGTGACGCCCGCCGCATTCTGGCACCGCACTTTATCCTCTCACTGGCTGCCCGTCTGCCGATCCAAGGGGTGATGGAAATGATCACTCCTTCAACCGTAGAGAAAACCTCTATGGAGGTGCGCTATGCACAAGCCTAATCAAATTCCCGGCATTGCCGGAAACTATTCAGCTCGCATCATGCTGACCATTGAGAACGGCAAAGTTACCAGCGAACGCATGATCGGCGACGGAGAGATTCTCGCCACCCTCGACACCTTCATCGAGCTGGCACAGCGTGCTGGCTGGCATGTGTCACCTGAACGCCCTGATCTGGAGGCTGCCCATGTCGCATGAAAATGGACTGAGCGAGGCGTGCAAACAGGCCGACCAACTGAACGCGCTGCTGGTGGCCATGACCCTCGCGTCGGACGAGCTTGATACGACGGATCTGCAAACGTTGGTCACATTGGCCTTTGATTTGGCTGGTGGGCCAGCCTGCTGGTTACTGGAAGAACAACATCGTCGGGAGAAGAAAAATGCGCAGACCTCGTAATTACAAAATGCTGTCGGAAATTGTGGCCGAGCTGTTGGTGGTGACCGGTGTTCTGTTTTTCACACTCGGTAGTCTGGTTGGATTTGTTTATCTGTTGGGAGTGATGGTGGGGGACCACGATGCGTAGCGTTAATGTACTTGATGCCATCAATGCCCTTGCCAAAATCCAGGCGTTGGCCGCCGCTGCTGGCTATCTGACGTCGAGTGAGCGTGAGGAACAGATTTGTTTTGAACTCGTCGATTTGATTGAGGAAATCGCCCGGCGTGGTGCGGAGGCTGAAAATGAGTAAAACCTACACCTATCAGGTGAATGAGGATGTGCTGTTGCACTTGCAGCGATCGCTGGATTTGCTGAACTGTGCGCAGCTCATCATCAACGCGCAGGACAAGCATATGCAGAAATACGTCATGTCGCTGGTGGATGTTGCCGAGGATTTCACTCAACGGGCAGCTAACGCGCTGGATCTCGGCGAACAGTCCACGGTGGAAAATGAACAGGGGGTGTGCAATGGCTAAGAAAACCGAACTGATGGCCGTCGAGGCCAAAGACCTGCAGGTCATCGAGTATCGCGGGCAGCGTGTGGCGACTACCGAGCAGTTGGCGGCTGGGTATGGTGCGACTGAGCAGATGATCACGAATAATTTCAATCGCAACAAAACGCGCTTTGTTGAGGGGAAGCATTACTTCAAGTTGAGGGGGGAAGAAGTAGAAATTTTGCGCAACTCTTTCAGCGGTGTGCAAATTTCCTCGAAAGCACGATCTCTCACGCTATGGACTGAGCGCGGAGCTGCCAACCACGCGAAGATATTAGAAACCGATCAGGCGTGGGAATACTACAACGACCTGACTGAGTTCTACTTTACCCACCGCGATGCCAAGGCATTACCTGCGCCAGTGGAACTGTCCAAGCTGGAAATCATCCAGATAGCTCTCGAGTCCGAAAAGGGCCGCCTCGCAGCAGAAGAACGGGCCAACTATGCGGAGCGCACCAAGTCGCAGATTAGTCGCAAGCGCGAAGCCTCTGCCCTTGGCAAACTTAGTGCGGCCACCCGTAAATGCCGGGATCTGGAAGAACGTCTGGGCGAAAGCGTGAAGCATGCAACCATCACCAAGGTGGGAGGTAAGACCGGCAGTGAGTACAAATTCGTGGATCTGCGCCGTTGGTGTAAGGCGAACGGGGTCACTGCGGTCGATGTGCCTGATCCGCGTTATGGCAGCGTCAAGTCCTGGCCGGCGGGTGCATGGCTGGACGTGTACGGCATTGATCTGCGCAAGCTCTTCGGGGGTGAACTGTGAGCTATATCGAACAGATTTTGTCACGCACCGATATCAGCAACGAAGACACCGAACAGCTGAAATTCATCCGCATGCACTCTGAAGGTGCCTATGTGGGTTTACTGTCCGGGCTTGGAGCAATCGGCAATATCGCTTTCTGGGCATGTGACAACAAAGAATATACCGACAATATGGCGCGAACAGATCTTCACGCACTCGGCGAAATGTTGATGTATATCCCAGGTATTACAGCAGCACTTAAATTTAATGCGGATGAGGCCGATTTTGCCATTAATGATCGTGAGCAAAAAAAGAAACGCTGAAACCCAACGTTAATTAATTGCCATCAACAAATTTAATACCGACGCCGGTCGGGGGCTTCACTCGGCCGGAATTCGGGAAGGACATACTATGACTCACTCAATTGAATTAAATCGCAAGCACATTGCGGAGGCGTTTGTGGATTATTGCAAGCGTCGCAGCGGTGGACACCCGGTGTGTACGGTGACGGTCAATCGTCAGCAGGTCATCCTTGGCGAGCTGAGCGCTGACGCGGTACACCGGTGCCTGACAGATTGCTTTGAAGTGGAATGCTACAAAAAATACGGGCAGGCCAACAGCCTCAAATTATTGGCGTCTACGTATTCCGGCATGTTGAATAAAGACAACAGCAAATTAACGCCGGAAGGTATTGCGTTCATGGCGTCATTGATGAGCAATGCGGTGGAAATGGCACTGAAAAATCCGAAGGGCAACACCCTTGGTTTGGAGATGTATTAATGGCAACGGAAACTACCCCTGAAATTATTCGCTCTGGCGAGTTTATTCTGACTCCAGGTCTGTCTGAAGGTGGGCTGGGTGATATCACTGTTCATGAGCAGGATGGAAAGGTTTTTGTTGCAAAAGTATTGGTGAAAGATATTCCTCAGTGGGTCAATGACCGCGAGCACAGTTGTGGGCTGCTGGAGTCTGAGTTAATGACGTTTTGGCTCCTCTACACCGGTAACCCATCAGACGCAGATTCGTTGCTGTTCTGGCGCTGGCGTTTTGTGGACAGCTGGCGGAATTATCAAACCGAGTTAACCGGTGCGCCATCCTTCACGCATGAAGTTAATGGCAATCTGAATATTTTGCCGATGTATCCCCGCGCCATGCGTTTCGCCGTAGCCAGTCATATGGAAGGCACCATGATTGAACATCTGGGCGAAGAGGAAGGTACCCGGATGGCATTGAACATGTATGCACAAATGGTGGCACCGCCAGATTCTCCCCATTGGCTGACTCCGTTGGGAATCGAAGCGGTAGAAAGGCTGAAACTGGTGTTTTTCGAGGCTATTGAGCTGATTGACAAAGGTCCACTTCCTGAAGAGGTGATGCACTAATGAGTAGTTCAATCAAAACACCGGATGGCGTCGCACATGCGCAGTGGCCGGATGCACTGTTCTCCAGCGTTTATCGCTGGGTGATGGGCAGGCCTGTGATGCGGAACGAAGCGGCAGCAGCGGTAAAGCGGACCAAACAGGCAACGCCGGAAGGCGATTTGGCGAGAAAGCTGAACACGATGGTTCTTGGTGATTCCGTGAGTCCAGAATGGTTGGCGGACAATGGTTTCCAGTCGCACAGGTCGCCAGAAGCTGCCAGGGAAAAACGTGAGACGCTGGTGCTTGAATATATCGAGCGCAAATCCTTGGCACTTGCCCTTTCTGACGGTGAGCGGATAAATCGCTTGTTCAATCAGGTCACAGACAAGACGGATCAGGCTCGAAAGCAGGCAGCACCTTCTGGACTCAAACCTTATGTTGATGCCCGGAACGGTGGGCTGTACTGGGTGGAGCCTAAAACCGATCGGGATACTGGCGAGATCAATGAAAAGGAAAGCTGGCTATCAACGTTGGCGGAGGTGGTGGGCGTTGGCGAGGATGATGCGGAGCGTTACCTGATCCTCGCCTGGACACCGGAAGGCAGTGATGAGCGACGTACGGAAGCCGTACCCCTGCGTGATATTGGTGAACGTGACGGCTGGGCAAAACTCAAGGCTGGCGGGATGCTGATCACCTCAAAGAGCGGTCTGAGGGCCATTCTTGCCGATCACCTACAGCGCAGTGGCAAACGTGACATGTGGGCAATTGCCAGCGCCAGCGGCTGGCAGAGTGGCGCTTACATCATGCCCGACGGTGAGGTGTTGGGGAAACCTGAAAAACCGGTACTGTTCAATGGACGTTCCGCCGCCGCACGGGGTTATACCGTCAAGGGAACGTCGGAGAGCTGGCGTAGCCGTGTGGCCATGCTTGCGAAGGGGAACCCGTCAATGATGCTGGGCATTGCCTGTGCACTGGCTGCACCGCTGATTGGTATCGCGGGGGCTGATGGCTTTGGTGTTCACCTGTTCGGTGGTTCGTCGGCGGGTAAAACGACCACCGGCAATGCGGCCAGTACGGTTTACGGTGAACCGGATGCGTTAAAGCTGACCTGGTATTCAACGGCGCTCGGGCTGGTGAACGAAGCGGCGGCACACAACGATGGATTTATGCCATTGGATGAAATCGGCCAGGGCAGTAACCGCAAGGCGGTGGCTGATGCGGCTTATGCGCTCTTCAACGGGGTGGGCAAGATCCAGGGGGCAAAGGATGGCGGCAACCGGGATATCAAGCGCTGGCGGGCGATGGCCTTCAGTACCGGTGAGATTGATATGGAAAGCTATATCCGGGCTGATGGCGGAAAAATTAACGCCGGGCAACTGGTGCGCCTGCTTAACGTGCCGATCACCAAAGCGACGCAGTATCACGGTTATGCCGACGGTAAGACGCATGCTGATGCCATGCGCGACGCCTGCAAGCAGAACTATGGTGTTGTGGGCCGTGAGTGGATCAACCAGCTTGCCAGCCAGAAAAAGGCGGCGGTTGAAGCTGTGCGTGCTGCCGAACGCCGTTGGTTGGGGCTGCTGCCCGAGGAAGCCAGTGAGCAGGTTCGCCGGGTGGCGTCACGCTTTGCTGTGTTGGAAGGTGCCCTGATCCTGTCGAAATCGCTGACCGGGTGGGGCGAGCAGGAAAGCCGCGATGCCCTGCAGCACAGTTTCAATGCTTGGGTGAATGAATTCGGCATGGGTAACCGTGAGGCCAAGGCCTGGGTAGAACAGGCGGAAGCCTTTTTGCAGCGCTTTGGTTATAGCCGGTATATGCCGCATCCCAACAGCGATCCGCGTGACTTGCCGATTCGGGATTTGGCGGGCTATCGGGAAGAACGGCCAGGACTTGAAACGTTGATATTTCATACCTATCCGGCGGTGTTTCGTGACGAGATCGCCGCTGGTGCTAACCCTGTCGCCTTTGCTCAGGCCCTGGCCGATGCGGGCATGTTGGATAAGCCCACCAAAGGAATGACCAAAAAAACGTTGAGAATTAACGGCAAGCAGCCGCGCTTCGTCGTGCTGATGATGCCGGACGACACCGAGGAGGAAGTGTAATGACCGCACATATCGCAGCACACGGCCGGCTGGTGGCTGACGTGCAAATCAAGACCACCAGCAACGGGCATTCGATGGCGCTTGGACGTATGGCAGTGTCGTTGCCGTGTCATGGTGCCGATGATGGACAGTCCACCTTCTGGCTGGCGGTCACGGCGTTTGGCAAGCAGGCGGACTTTCTGGCAAAGCACAGCAAAGGCGACCTCATCAGCGTATCCGGGACGATGAACATCAATCAATGGACCGGCGGTGATGGCCAGATGAACACCGGGTATCAGGTGCTGGCCGATTCGGTTATCAGTGCACGCACGGTGCGCAGTGGTGGCAAGCGTCAGGGCCACTAACGAGGAGGGCGGTCAGCGGGCCGCCAATTCCAAGGTGAACACGGGGTGTGCAATTCATGAAAGACCAGAAAGCCGAAATCCTGCGCCTCAAGCGAGAGGGCAAGGGGTATAAAACCATTTCCCGCCTCACCGGCGTGAACCTTAACACGGTAAAGACCACCTGCCGCCGGTCGGGGCTGTTTCGCGATAATCCTGAACACCGGGTGCTTTTCACTATCCCTGAGCGAAAATACTCCACGGCAGTAGCTATTCCCAAACCGTTGCCGCTTCAGCGTGCTGTCACAGGTGATAAGCAAACCGATGCGTATTTGTGGGTACTGGAGGTGATTAAGACCGGAGAGCCTGCGCACATTGCGGCAGCGGAAGAAGCGTTGAAAAAACTGACGATCACACCGAAGCAGGCGCAGACCAATTATACGCACCATTTGCAGGCTCAGGGCGCGGGCTGGACCTCGGTGTTTTCCACGATGTGGATGGACAATCCTCAGCATTATATCGACCAGGCAAAAGCACAACATGAGAAGGCTGGCTCTGTACGTGGTGTATTTGGCAATCTTGAGGCGGCCTTCGAACCCGTCGCGGCTGAGTGCCGGATTGAGGAGGTGTACGGGCCGTGTCGGGAGATTTACTGCGATTATATGGCAAAAGGGCCGGGGGAGTTCGCCTTTACTGATGTGTTACCCGAGCCCTACACGTTGAGCGATGTTGTGAGGGAGATCCAGTATTGGGATTGGCTATCATCAATGCGTGGCGGAGCACACAAAGAACTTTACCCCGATGAATATGCCCATGAAGACACGCACTTGTGGGATAGGGAACAATTTCTTGACCATTTACTGGATACGATCAGGCCGATCACCCGCGCTGAGGCGCTCGATGTGCTGAAGTGGTATCTGGATCACCCACGCTATCAGGATATGAACGCGGATAGCGACGGGGTGTATCTGAATCTGATCGGCATGCATGAAGTGGCTTAGTGCTGGTTGTGGTGTTGTTGCGTAAAATGCAATGAAGTGAGTTATGTTGCAATTTGTGCAATAATTGACGCATTGATTTCATTGCGTGAAAGGTGGCAAAAATGAGACTGGAAGCGTCGTTAAAGCACTTCAGCCCGCAGGGCTTGGCAATTACGGATTCTTCATCGGGTACCTCGGCTGACCGTATTACTGGCACTGATGTTATGGCTGCGCTGGGGCTGACGGAATCAAAGGCTCGTTTCGGCATGGCGGCATTTCTGGGTAAAACCGGCATCAGCAGCGAAGACCGGGAGAGAGCTATCGCAGAGCTTACTTTATACGCGATGAAGAAGGCACCGAAGCACGTCGGTAAAGTCGCCGGTCGCCGCATGGCCCGCTGTATGCAGATTTTGGCATCGTTGGCCTATGAGGATTATTCACAATCAGCAGGTGCCAGTGTGACCTGTCACGGTTGCCACGGAAAAGGGCTGGTGGATATCGAGCGTGATGTTGTGACTTACCCTGGATACATCGGCATGGACGGTGAGGAGAAAATCGCGCCAACGACCAAACGGCAGGTGGTGGGTGAGATGTGCCAGACCTGCAACGGTAAGGGCAAGATCCATAAGCGCTGCCGAAACTGCAAGGGAACCGGAAAGGCGCTCGATCGTGAGGCAACCAAGGCCAGCGGCGCACCGGTGATTAAAGATTGCGAGCGGTGCGGCGGGAAGGGTTTCAGCCGTATGCCGTCATCCGTGGCCTACAGGGCGATCACTGCGCTATTGCCCGACCTGAATGAAAGGACGTGGCGGCGGAACTGGAAGCCATTCTACGAGGCGTTAGTAACGAAATGCGAGATCGAGGAAGGGGTGGCGGACGCAGAATTCACCAAGGTGACGCAATAATGTTTTTTGAACGAATGCTTGATTTGTCCGAACTTGGCGTGTAGCCTTCAAATTGTGGAAGGAAGCATCCAAAGCACATCACGATAAAAATATCATCGAAACCCTGCCAGCAATGGCGGGGTTTTTGCGTTTTATAGCCACGCCGCCGGGCGAGCGCCGGTCTCCAAAACCGAGCGAAGAAGGTTCGACTCCTTCCGGGGCTGCCAAATTCCCGATGGGACTTGAAGACCTCAGTAGAGGCCGCGCTCAGGTAGGGCGTGTTGATTGTAAAGAAATATCAATGGGTATTGTGTGGTTATGCTGGCTGCTTTAGTATTCGCGCCTCGGCCCTTTAGCTCAGTTGGTTAGAGCGCGCGACTCATAATCGCTCGGTCGCTGGTTCAAGTCCAGCAAGGGCCACCAAGCGGTCATCGTATAATGGCTATTACCTCAGCCTTCCAAGCTGATGATGTGGGTTCGATTCCCACTGCCCGCTCCAGAAAAAGCTTTTCAGCCTGCGATGATGGGATTACCCGGAGTGGCTGGAAAGCGCATCAGAAGGGCGCATTTGGTTTTGATACGCACTATCGATCCCTATATTGGGTTATCTGAATGCGTCCCTCGATGTGAAGTGATCGCCGGGAAAGACCGGCAACCATTCGAACCCATGGCCCGGTCTATGGGCCCTTTACTTGCTATCCAAGTGTTTTCTGAAAAATTGGCTTGCTTATGTATTTTTTAAAACATCTCGATTAAGGTGTTCTTTCTACAGTGAATCCCCCTAGCGGTGGGGCGAATCAGCAATGTGAGTTAATGCTTAAAAGGACGCGAGTCAGGGATGCTGGACAAAGGCTCACCGGGAGGCACCCGGCACTGTAGTTCCAAAGCATCTAAGGGCGCAATCTTTGCTCATACTCTTGTGTCCTTCGATGTGGAGTGACCGTTGGGAAAGACCAAAAACCTCGGGACGCCGCAATAAATATTGTTGCGAATAAAAACCAAGGGTTAATAGCTGACAGCCGGGAAAGACCGACTACAGGCCCTGGCATCTGCCGGGGCTTTTTAATAGTTCCATATCTCGCCGATAAAAAACAAAATAAACATAACTCCAGAACTAAAAGCCAACACCATTACGACAAACCAGTCACGCATAATTACCTTCATTGTTAAAAAAAAGCCCTGAGACAGCGATGTCACTCAGGGCTAATGGGGTAGGAACAACTATCTACATGACTGGTTCTGGGCCAGTGTCATTATTTTAGCTGCTTGGTAATTACTGTCTAATGGTCAGTATTAAAAACGATTTTATATCGCAATATTAGAATTTTTAAACATCTAATTGTCGCAATATCGATGGTCTTTGGTCTGGAATCTTACCATTGGTGTATCCCTATAGATGAGGTAGACAGGATGTCTCTTTAGTGTTGACGGTTGGAACAGATTTCAACCCACTATTGGTTCCACCGTCTGTGTGGTCAATTGTTCAAGGGAACAATCATAGATAGCCGCAAGCTTCATGCGTGTTTTCTTCTGTGGTTTTGAAAACGTTGATTCCCATTGCGAAACAGCCGATTGAGTCGTGTCTAGTTTTTTGCTACAGCATGCTGTGATAGCCCACGATAAATACGCCAGGCTGCAACTAGGCTAACGTCCCGAAAGTTCATGATGGAAACAACGTCCTGAGGGGGGTGTTGGTCGTTATGTTTATCTAACTGATATGGTACAGGCTCCCAGCCTTTATCGTTGAGAAGGTCGTTAAATTCTGCGTTGGGAAAAACTGCACACTGTAGTTTATCCGCTGTATTGCTGAGATATTGAAATTTTGACATGGTTGAGTTCACTAAATAGGTAAGAGTTAATCTAGTTATAGAAACGGTTTTTTCCTGTTTTTAACAACATACCCACACGGGGTAGTTATTTATTTAGTTGATAATCAAATAATGTCAAATTCATGTGATATCTGAATGCCACGCCTGCCACGCCTGCCACGCATAAGCGTGGCTTTTTACTTTCTGAAACCCGGAGCCGGGCAATGAATAATCAACACCTGCCGCCGGGATTCCTGGAGGCAACTTTGCTGTGGATGAAAACCAATGCGCCAGTGCTTTACGGCTCATTCGCTGCGTTCGGCATGGCTACCTTACTGACCTTACGTGATGGCAAATCGTGGTTGGATGCCGTTATCGCCGGGGCCATTTGTTTGCTGATTTCTCTCGGCGTTATTAATTCCCTTGAGCTATTCGGGATGAGCCAAGACAACGCGCTGCTGATTGGCGTTGTGATCGGTGGAATAGGTGTCGAGCGTTGCCTGGCAATCCTCCGCGCTTTCTCAACGATGAAAACGCATGTGCCAATGGAAGAGAAGGATAAACCGAAAAATGACCGCTAATTATCGTTTCAGCGAACGCAGCGAGAAAAATCTCGTTGGCGTCAACCCCGCGTTGGTAGCGGTTGCACGCCGGGCACTTGAGCTATCACCCGTAGATTTCGGTATCACGGAAGGGCTTCGTAGCCGAGAACGTCAAAAACAGATGGTTGCAGCCGGCGCCAGCCAGACGATGAACAGCCGCCATCTGACCGGGCATGCTGTAGACGTAGTGGCCTATCTTGGCAGCAATATCAGTTGGGAATGGAAATACTACGAGCAGATCGCCATAGCCTTTAAGCAGGTAGGCGCGGAGTTGGCCACGCCGATCGAGTGGGGCGGTGATTGGAAAACCCTGAAGGACGGGCCGCACTTCCAGTTACCACATCGGGATTATCCGGCATGAATAGCTGGTTGGCGGTGGTAAAGAACGGTGGATTAGTGGCGCTGCTACTTACCGCTATTTGCCTTGGTGGCTATAGCTCGTTGTTATCGCATCGATTGGATCTGGCACGGCAACAGTCTGCCGAGCAGCAAAAGACCTTGGCACAGCAGGCCGGGTTGATAGCCACTCTGCAAACACAGGATGCTCAGAACCGTGCACTGATGGCTGCCCAGCAACAGCAGGAACAGCAGTTACGCCAGCAAAGCGACCTGTACCAGAGGAAATACCGTGAAGCGATCAAAAACGACAAGTGTGCTGCTCAGCGGATGCCTGATGCTGTTCTTGAGCTCTTGCGCGGAACGGATACCAACGCCGCCAGCACCGATCGTCCTGTTGCCCCCTGAATCGGTATTCAAAACCTGCGAACAGCCAACCCTGCAGGGCGACACTTGGGGCGATGCCTTGAGCTACACGCTGGCATTACAAACAGCTTTATCAATCTGCACCGGCCAGGTGGCCACTCTGAACCAATGGCGAGAGAGCACTGAGATTTTTTGACTCTTCATATCCTTATCAAGCTTAAGGTATATTCTTCAGGCGATCGCAATCAAAGGAGGATGTATGAAGAGTATCGCCGATTTTATGGACGAAAGTAATGGAACTGGTCCGGCTGTAGGAAAGCAATTTCAGCTTTATGGCATGCCGATAGGTGAGTTCAAGGGTATGTTCCTGCAGACAAACACTCTGATATTTAGTCGTGACGGATGCACAATGGAAGTACCCGTAATGACAAAATTATCAATTCCCATTGCAGGAATTTCACCTGAGGCCAAAATATCTAACCCTGTATTACAGGATATTATACTCAGCGAATGATTTTTTGGCGCATCAACCATAAACCATCTTAACGGTGGTTTTTTTATACCTTAAGATTATATGAAAATTATAGTAAGGGGCCGCCAGGTTTCATTGCTTTTGAAAAGGTCATCATAGATATCGGGAAAGGTATGAAACCCATTCTCGGCTAGAACGAACGGAGCTCTTCCAGCCATGATGAGGCGTTTCGATATGCCTAACTCAATGGGATACATAATTTTCCCCACGATTTGGCTAGATGATTGTATTAAAATTATTTTCAAGGGGTTTACTACTTGTTTTCACGGAGATGTTTATTTGCTAGCGATGGCACAACTATGATGGAGTGAAAGTTAACATAGATAAAAGTTAATGTTTAACTCTCGAGTTTACAAAGCAGATTAGCGAGATTTTTGCTAATCATAAATCGAGAAATGAAGTTATAACTTTAACAAGGAGTCTATATGTGGGCTAAAAAAATTAAAGATGAGATTTTTCACGGTGTTCTGTGTAATAAGCTAACAATGGATCTTGGGGACAAGAGTGTTTCCTCTGTATTGGCAGGGCATTTAGATGCTACCATTTTTGATAATCATCCACCCTATGGCTCTATAGGGGATACGAGCATCATTATTGCTTTTGCATTTGGTAACCGTGAAAATGTTACTGGGTCAAAGAATGAGTTGGCGCAACCAGGACCAATGAACAATGACCTTGCTGATTGCTGTGCCAGGGTCTACCGCATGAAACCAATGCGTATGTATGTTCAGTGGGAAATTGCACGCTACTTGTCTTCAAAAGAAATGTATCCTGATATCCCCGCGGAAGACATTGTTTCGATTGAGCCAGAATGGGATGGGCAAGGAAATCTAACTTATCTTAGTACTGATGGTGTATTGCAAGCTATCATCAATAAATATTTCGGGGGTAATCCAGCGGCGGTTGGGACAGCAGCTGTTATCGGGCATGGCGATCATGTGAAGCGTTGCGTGATGACATGTCAAATGCGTAATGTTAAAGGATATGCACTGAAGGAGGTAACTCTTCCCGTATGGTATGATAACCAATCTTCTCAAGCTTGGACTCGCCGTAGAGATTTATATGTTTTAAATGATATGGCAAATAGATTGATGATGGTTGCTCAAAAAAATATTAATACGCAATAAATATCATTTCGTTAACATCCGAAACACTTCTTTTGGTCGCTACTGGCGACCTTTTTTTTAACCACAGAGCAATTATCCGAGACTGCTACGTACCGCATGATAACTAAAGCCATTATCTTGCATCCACCGAGAGCACGAGCAAGCTGATGGCTTTCTTATCTAAAACCCAAAACAACATAAATGGAGTATATATGGAAGATGTCGTTCAACTTACCGTATATCAAAACAGTCCGCACATTTGGTCTGGTGGGCTAGAAGGGAAGGGGTTGGCTTTATGGCTTCTGGGTAAGGCAAACGCAATTTTGGCGCTTGAATTTCACCGTGAGCATTTGGATGAGGCCAGAGAGTCTTTTATCGAGCTCCAAGCCTCGGAACATCTGCTCAATGATTATGCAAGCCTTGGGTTATCTCAGAAAATGACGGATTCCATTCATCCTCTGAGCATGGAGGTAGTGCAGTTTGACCGGGATATTGGTGGTGAATTTCAAAGGCTAAGCCATCTCTCACCGAATCAGGTAAAACCAATACCTCCATTGGGATATTCAGAGCTATCAGTTCTTGGTGAAGCACGAGAAGAGTTTCTGAGAAAGAAAGTGCAGTTATCTGAGTTGGTGACCAACCGGTACGAACAAAAATTAGGTGACTGAGAGCTCTACCTCCAAGAAGTGGTTCCCAGTCGGCGGAGTACTTATTACGGTGCTCAATGATGAGCAAGTCAAGCCGCAGCAAAATTTCAGCATGAAGCCAAGCCTTATAGTATGGGATACCTTCGCCCTCGGAGCTCCAGCCTTTCACTCTTGCAATGTGATTTGCGTGTTTGCGAAAAAGTGATTGTAGTTTGTTAATGTCCATGACGAACCTCCTTCGATCTTAGGTGTTGGGGGCGAAAGGATATACCAAGGAGAATTTTGCTACAAATATGGCCGGAGAAATTGGAGCTAGATCTTTTTTATACTTGTAACTTGCCGAAAACCAAATGCATTTAAGCTTTCCGGGTCCTTCCTGGAGTTCAAAACACCGAGGGGCGGTAGACGCGCGAAAAGTCGCTATTTATGAGCTTTTTGGACGCGGATCCTACTTCCTTCTCACTTAACACCTAACGCATTGTTTTTACTTAATTCACCTATAGCCAGAGCGGGAAGTGATCCTATCGAGATCCTCTCGATTTTCGGGAAATCACTTCCCGGTTAAAAAAATGTTAATGAAAAGGAGTTTCGGGGGATTTATGAATGTAACAAAGGCACAACTGGCGGATCTCTTCGAAGTTTCAACGCGCACGATCACCACATGGCAATCGCAAGGAATGCCGGTAGTGGCCGGCGCTGGTAATGGTGGTAAAGGCGGGGAAAACACCTATTCGACAAAGGACGTTATTACCTGGTACGCCGACCGCGAGGCCTCGTTAGAAAACGAGATATTGCGTAAAGAGCTGGATGCCCTGCAGCAAAGCGGGGATGAGGCCTTGCAGCCCGGCACTATCGATTATGAGCGCTACCGTTTAACCCGCGCTCAGGCCGACGGCCAGGAATTAAAGAATGCTAAAGACTCCGCCGAGGTAGTGGAAACCGGCTTCTGCATGTTTGTCCTGTCAAAGGTTGCGGGGGAGATTGCCGGCATTCTTGACGGCATTCCTCTCTCAATGCAGCGGCGCTTTCCTGACCTGGAAAATCGGCATATCGAATTTTTAAAGCGGGATGTGGTTAAAGCCATGAATAAAGCGGCTGCGCTGGATGAAATTCTTCCGGGGTTGCTGAATGAGTATATCGAACAAACGGATTGATCGGCTGCGTTATTGGGTTGCCGCCGGTCTGCGTTCGCTATTCCGCCCCGTTCCTATGACGGCGGTCGAATGGGCTAACGAATTTTATTACCTCCCCAAAGAATCCTCCTATCAAGAGGGGCGCTGGGAAACGATGCCGTTTCAGGTTGCGATCATGAACGCAATGGGGAGCGATGACATCCGGGAGGTAAACCTGATTAAGTCGGCGCGCGTCGGCTATTCAAAAATGTTGCTGGCCGTCGTGGCGTATTTTATCCAGCACAAACAGCGAAACGGGCTGTTGTGGCAGCCGACGGATGGCGACGCTGAAAATTTTATGAAGTCGCACGTCGAACCGACGATCCGCGACGTTCCCAGTCTCTTGGCAATGGCGCCCTGGTACGGAAAAAAACACCGCGATAACACGCTTTCGATGAAGCGTTTTTCGAACGGTCGGGGTTTCTGGTGCCTGGGAGGTAAAGCGGCAAAAAACTACCGTGAAAAATCGGTCGATTATGTTGGCTATGACGAACTGGCCGCCTTTGATGAGGATGTGGAGAAAGAGGGTTCGCCGACGTTCCTGGGCGATAAGCGCATAGAAGGCTCAGTGTGGCCAAAGTCGATACGCGGATCTACACCGAAAATCCGGGGCATATGCCAGATAGAACGCGCTGCCAGTGAATCCGGGCATTTGATGCGTTTTCATGTGAAATGCCCACATTGCGGCGAGGAACAGTTTTTAAAGTTCGGCGATCGTGAAACGCCATACGGTTTTAAGTGGGAATCAGGGAAGCCGAAGACGGTTTTTTATCTCTGTGAGCATAACGCCTGCGTGATACGCCAGCAGGAACTTAATTTTAGTGGTGCGCGTTATATCTGTGAAAACACGGGCCTTTACACGTCTGATGGCCTCCGCTGGTTCGAATCGACGGGGCAGGAGGTTGATCCCCCTGAATCAGTATCCTTTCACATCTGGACCGCTTACAGCTCGTTTACCACCTGGGCGCAAATCGTTAAGGACTTTAGAAAGACGAAGGGCGACCCGGGCAAGCTGAAAACGTTCACCAACACGACGCTTGGCGAAACCTGGGCCGAGGAAGTGGGGGAGCGGCCGTTACCTGAAACCCTGCTCGAGCTGGCCGAACACTACCGGGCAGAAGTGCCTGAACGTGTGGTTTACCTCACTGCCGGCATTGACTCCCAGCTCGACCGTTACGAAATGCGTGTTTGGGGCTGGGCGCCAGGTGAAGAGGCATTCCTGATCGACCGCGTGATTATCATGGGGCGGCACGATGAAGAGGAAACGTTGCTGCGTGTTGATGAGGCCATCAACAAACAGTATCAGCTGGCCGACGGCACGATCATGACCATTGGCCGCGTTTGTTGGGACACCGGCGGTATCGACCAGACGATAGTTTATAACCGCTCGAAAAAGCTGGGCCTCTTCCGGGTAATCCCGATCAAGGGCGCCAGCGTTTATGGGAAGCCAGTGGCCAACATGCCGCGCAAGAAAAACAGCCACGGCGTTTTTCTGACAGAAATCGGCACTGACGTCGCCAAAGAAGTCATTTACAGCCGCTACAAACTGGAACGCTCCGCTGATGGCTCCCCCGTTCCTGGGCTTATTCACTACCCGAATAATCCGGCAGTTTTCGACCTGACCGAAGCCGAGCAGATGACGGCAGAGGAACTCATAGAAAAATATGAGAAAGGGAAAATTAAATTGCTCTGGGACGCCAAAAAACGCCGAAACGAGGCCCTCGACTGTTTTGTTTATGCCCTGGCGGCTTTGCGTATCAGCGTTTCGCGCTGGCAGCTGGATTTGGATGTGTTACTGGCCAGCCGCCAACAATCACCGTCCGGCCAGCAGGCCAGAAATAATAATGACTTGGCCGCCCTGGCGGCTCAATTGGGAGGATAACGTGGCGACACTGGCACAATTGGAAGAAGCCCGAAAAGCCTTGCACGAACTGCTGACGGGTAAACGTGTGGCATCGATTCAAAAAGACGGGCGCGCCGTGACATTCACCTCCGCCACGTTAAACGAGCTGCGCGCCTATATCTCTGATTTAGAGGTTCAACTGGGGTTAGCCAGTCGGCGCCGTGGCCCGGTGGGGTTCGGGGTATGACTAAAAATCTAACTTTACTCGGCCCGGATGGCGCGACGCCGCTGCGTGAATACGCCGGTTATACCGGTGGCGGTGTGGGCTTTGGTGGCCAAATTGCCGGCTGGCAACCGTCTTCACAAAGCGTAGACGCCGCATTACTGCCGCAATTTGAACGGGGGAACGCCCGGGCGGATGACCTGGTACGAAATAACGGTTATGCGGCCAATGGCGTGCAGTTGCACCAGGATCATATCGTCGGCTCCTTCTTTCGTCTTAGCTATCGACCAAACTGGCGCTATCTCGGTATCGCAGAGGAAGAATCCCGGGCGTTTTCTGACGAGATAGAGGCGGCCTGGCGAGAGTACGCAGAGGACCCTGATTGTTGCCTGGACGTGGAGCGCAAACGAACCTTTACGATGATGATCCGTGAAGGCGTGGCCATGCACGCGTTTAACGGGGAGGTCTTTACCCAGCCTTGCTGGGATCGTGCTCCGCATCGGCTGTTTCGAACACAGTTTAAAATGGTCAGCCCCAAACGTATCCGAAACGCGCCCGGAGTGCTCGACAGCAAAACGCAGCGCGCCGGTGTTTCGCTGGACAAATATGGTGCCGCCATTGGTTACAACGTGGTGGATGACAGCTATCCGAGCTGGGGCACCCGCCGCGTTTCCTACGTGCCCCGTGAGCTGGCAAATGGTCGGCCGGCGATGATCCACATTTTTGAACCCCTGGAGGATGGCCAGACGCGTGGAGCCAACCGGTTTTACAGCGTGATGGAGCAAATGAAGATGCTCGATACGCTGCAGAACACGCAGCTGCAGAGTGCGATCGTTAAGGCGATGTATGCCGCAACCATTGAATCTGAGCTGGATACAGAAAAGGCGTTTGATTACATCCTGGGGGCAGGGAACGTGAAAGGCCAGGAACCCCCGATGAATAAATTCCTGGAGCAATACCTGATTTATTACCAGGCCGCGCAAGTGAAGTTTGGCGGCGCCAAAGTCCCGCACCTGTTCCCAGGGGACAAACTGGAACTGAAAACCGCGCAGAACGCGGATAACGGCTATTCAGTCTTTGAACAGTCGTTGCTGAGATACATCGCAGCCGGCCTGGGGGTGTCCTATGAGCAGCTTTCCCGTGATTATTCGCAGGTGAGTTACTCCAGTGCCCGGGCATCGGCTAATGAATCCTGGCGTTACTTCCTTGGTCGCCGCAAGTTTATTGCGTCACGCCAGGCGAGCATGATGTTTTCCTGTTGGCTGGAAGAAGCATTGATCCGTGGGGTGGTAAAAATGCCATCCCGCGCACGTTTCTCATTCAGTGAGGCGCGATGTGCCTGGAGTAATTCAGAATGGATCGGCGCCGGCCGCATGGCCATTGATGGCCTGAAAGAGGTGCAGGAGTCCGTCATGCTGATAGAGGCGGGCTTAAGTACCTTTGAAAAGGAATGCGGCAAGCTGGGCGAAGACTATCAGGAAATTTTCCGGCAGCAGGTTCGGGAGGCAGAAGAACGCAAGGCAGCCGGCTTAACACAGCCTGCGTGGGTGGCTGCAGCTTTCCAGGCTCAGCTGCAGAATTCTACACAAAACGAGGGAGGTCAGCGTGGATCAAGCGCGTAACTTGCCCCATATCGCCAGTATGGCACTCAATGAGCCGCTTTTATTAGAACCCGCCTACGCGCGGGTTTTCTTTTGCGCGTTGGGTAACGAGCTGGGTGTGGGGCGCCTGATTGATGGCACAACAAATACGGTCTTATCACCGCCGCAAATGACTGAATTAGCCGCGTCCTATGGTCCCGGACGCGTGACTGTCTCGGATAACGGCTATGACATCCAGGACCGGATCGCCATTGTCCCGATATCGGGGACGTTGGTCAGCAAGTCCGCCGCTTTGCGTCCGTATTCTGGCATGACCGGCTACAACGGGATTGTTTCCAGGATAACAGCGGCAATTAACGATCCCGGCGTTGACGGGATTTTGCTTGATATGGATACCCCGGGCGGAATGGTCGCCGGCGGATTTGATGCGGCCGATATGATCGCCCGCCTGCGTAATCAAAAACCGATCTGGTCATTGGCCAACGATATGAACTGCAGCGCCGGGCAGTTGCTGGCCAGCGCGTGCTCTCGGCGCCTGGTCACGCAAACGGCTAAAGCCGGCTCTATCGGGGTGTTGATGGCCCACAGTAATTACGCCGGCAATCTGAAGCAAGCCGGTGTCGATATCACCCTTATTTTTGCCGGTGCTCACAAGGTGGACGGGAATCCCTGGGAAGCCTTGCCAAAAGAAGTTCGGGCAACATTTCAGGCAAAAATGAACGCCATCCGGCAATCCTTTGCGGACAAAGTATCGGGCTATACCGGTATTTCTGTTCAGGCGGTGCTCGATACCGAAGCGGCCGTGTATACCGGCCAGGAATCGATAGACGCAGGTCTGTCTGATGAACTGGTTATCAACACCGATGCGTTAGCGGTCATGCGTGAGGCTATCAGTAACTCAAAAGTAACCCGGTCTATAGGAGGCCAAATGTCAGTAAATCAAACCCAAACCGTAGCGGATACGCCAACCGGGTCGGAAGTGGCCACAGCACAAACGGCAGCGGATCCGGCAGCGGCTCAGCCCGCAGGAAGTGTAACAGCGGCCGTTAATAATGCCATTCAGGCCGAAAATGCCCGCATCATGGGGATTTTAGATTGTGATGAGGCCAAAGGCCGGGGCGTCTCTGCGCGTGCCCTGGCAGCTACGCCAGGCATGACGGTAGAAAATGCCCAGCGCATTCTTGCCAGTATGCCGGAAAGCGCTCAGGCCCGGACTGAAACGGGACTTGATCGCCTGATGGCTGATTCTCCCGAAGCGCTGGGCCAGGGGAGAGGTGAAAACAAGGCGCAAGACGGGGTATCGCGTTTAGCGTCATTCTTAACGCAAGGGGAAAATGCATGACCGTAGAACAGCGTAATGATCATCGAGTTTTTGCCGGCAGCGATACGGCACACACCGCAAAGGCCTGCAGTGGGCTGACCAAGGCAACTCTGGCACTGACGCCTCTGATGCTTGCGGCCGAAGGTGGTTTACTGGTGGCCTGGGATGGCGCAGCGGCAGGAACGGCTGTCGCCGTGTTGGCGCTACCACATGATGGCATCGCACCCTTGCTGACCTATTACAAGTCGGGGACGTTTGCTATTGAGGTGATCGCCTGGCCTGACGGTGTGACCGATCAGTTAAAACAAAATGCGTTTATCGGTACCGCCCTCAGCGTTGCTTAAGACGGTTTCCCCCTCATAACTAAAGGCTGCCAATTGGCGGCCTTTTTATTACCAGAAGGAGGGCCTATGGGCCTGTTTACCACGCGTCAACTGATTGGCGTAACCCAGGACAAACTCAAGTTTAATGCGTTGTTCCTGAATCTGTTTTTTAAGCGTGAAATCACTTTCGATACCAAAGAGGTGATGCTGGACAAAATTACCGGTCGGGCGCCGATAGCCATGTACGTTTCTCCTCAGGTAGAGGGCAAGGTTTTACGTAATTTGGGGGGGATGACACGCACGCTAAAGCCCGGGTATGTCAAACCGAAACACCAGGTTACACCGGATATGGTCGTTGACCGTTTGCCGGGCGAGGACCCTGCAATGTTGGCGGATCCGGCGTACAGGCGTGAACGTGTTATTGCGCAGAATCTGAAACAGGAAGAGGAATCCATTGTTCAGGTTGAAGAAATGCAGGCTGTTCAGGCGGTATTAAAGGGTAAGTACCTGATGGAGGGGGAGCAATTCGAGAAAGTTGAAGTCGATTTTGGTCGAAACCCTGCAAACAACATTATTCAGAGCGGCGCGGCGGCCTGGTCAAAACAGGACCAGGACACCTTTGACCCAACGTTTGATCTGGATATGTACGCTGACCAAAGTAACGGGGCCATCAATATTGCCGTGATGGACGGGTTGTCCTGGCGCGCCTTGAACGGGTTCAAGTTGTTCCGTGAAAAGATGGATACCCGTCGCGGGTCTAATTCTCAGCTGGAAACGGCGTTGAAAGACCTGGGGGCGATTGTCTCCTTCAAGGGCTATTACGGCGACCTGGCTATTGTTGTGACAAAAGGCCAATACGCGAAAGAGGACGGCAAAACAGCGCGCTATATGCCGGATAACACCATTGTGCTGGGGAATACGTTGGCTGATGGTATCCGCTGTTACGGCATGATCCATGATGCGGAATTTGTCGCAGAAGGGATCACCGTCGCTAAACGTTATCCGAAAAACTGGATCACAAAAGGCGACGTGAGCAGCGAATACACGATGACTCAATCCGCCCCGCTCATGGTGCTGCCAGAGCCTGACAATTTCGTTGTCATCACAATCGCATAACGCCGATTAATCAGGCAGGGGCTACGGCCCCTTTTCCCCTGTTTTAGAGAGAGAACACAATGGCTAATAAAGACGAGTTGATCACCAAGTTGGACGAGCTGGGTAAGGTGCTGGGCCGTGAGCTGAGCACAGAAGGGACTATCGCAGATCTGCAACTGCGGATCCGTGAAGCCGAAGAGGAAATCGAGGCTCTGGAGGAAGACGGCGACGGTACAGACGGTGGCACCGGTGGGGCGTCTGGTTCCGGTCCGTTGCTGCAGACGACCACCGAACAACGCCAGCCAATGGCGCCAAAATCAGAAGGCGAAATAGAGTGGGTACCGGTTCGCGTGCTGACGACGTTGCATATCAACGCATTGCATGAAACGCGAAATCAACCGGTGAAAATGGCGTATGCCGGCGATACGGTCCGCGTTCTGGCCTCGGACGTGGACGAGCTGGAAGACGCTGGCCACGCGACAGAGCTTTAAGGGGGCGGCATGGATGGGTTCGATAACCTTTTTGATGAGGCCCTTTTCGATGCTGACAGCCGAATTATTGAGGTGATGGGGCGGGAAATGGTGGTGTCTATCAATGGTGCGCCGACGCCTGTCCGTGCCGTTTTCGATGAGCCTGCCGCTGATACCTCCCTGCCTTATGGCGCCGCAACGGTTCAGGACGTCGCCCCTCGGCTATTTGTTAAAACGGCGCTGATTGCAGGCCTGAAACCGAAAGATCGGGTGGGGATTGGCGCAGAGTCCTTTTGGGTGGTGAAGGTCGGCCCGGACGACACAGGAACCTGTGTTGTTACATTGGCGCGCGGAGTGCCAGGGAAGCCCGCGCTGGCGATCGACAAATGGAGTAAATGATATGGCCCGTGAAAGCCGATTGCGTCGAAATTTACCGATAGATATCGATCTGCAGGTACTGCAGCGAATAGCGGTTGCTGCCCGTGCCAATCATAAGCAATACCGGAATGCATATAGCAGGGCATTAAAGCGAACGGCGGTGACGGTGAGAAAGCGTGCCGTTGAGGTCATGAAAACAGGGATTGAACCTCGTAGCGCGGCGATTATTCGCCGTCGTCTATTGTCATTCCGGTTAACCAGAAATGGAGGCCTTGATGAGGCAAAGGTATGGTTTGGCCTTAATGCGATCAAAGTGAAGGATTTAAAGGGGAAGGTGAAAGGCCGTTTGCGTCGCCACCATGACCGTAGGGACCCAAATACGGGGCGTTTCATCGAAGCCCGGAAGCGTAGAAGTACAGCCGCTGTAGGATTTGAGCCTAAAGGTGCTTTGCTATCGGCAAAAACATTTACAGATGGTGAGATCGCCCGTAGCAAGCGTGAGAATCGGCGCACAATCGTAATTCGGGACCCACAAACCCGGAGAGCAAAAGAGGCTGAAATTGATATTTACGCCCCTGTGCTGGATCACATCGAAGATTATGTGTTTTCAGACGTCGCAGATATCTTTTTCCATCACTTTGAAACGGATTTAAAAGGCCGTATTAAGGCACGGATCAACGTGTGAGGGATGTATGCCAAAACCGATTCTAATGGCCAGCTATCACGACGCGATATTGTCTGCGCTGCGCGAAATTGAGTGGGTAGTTTATGCCGATGATTACCCGGAAGTGGTCACGCAGCTGGAAACGCCAGCGGTGTATCTGTCTATTGCCGGCTGGGAAAAAACTGACGGCTCTGATGGCCAATTACGTGTTGAGTTTGAGCACGATCTTTTTGTTGTTGTTGACCGCTCCGCCACCAATGAAATCACAAAACCCCAGGTTTATATCCGCACGGCTGCCGCTGATCTTAGCCAATGGATAGAGGGCAAAACGTTTGGGCTTGAAGGGTTGGAGCCTGCGCAACTTGACCGGGTGGGACCCGATGATTTTGATTTGGCGCTGGATGATTATATCGTCTGGCGGGTTTCTTTTACCCAGGTGGCCGCTATGGGTGAAGATCCGTTTGAGTCGAAAGCCGGCCCGCTGAAAAAGGTATTTTTGGGCAAGGCTCCGAATATCGGCAGCGCGCACATTGACGACTATCGGCTGATCTACGAGAAAAAAGAGGGCGCCGGCGATGAGTGATGACGCGTTATCAGACCTGCAGCGCCGGGTTGCCAATATGGTCCGCCGAGGGGTTATTCATTCGGTAAAGCATGGCAAGCAGCCGTTTTGCCGAGTGGATATAGGCGATAACATCACAACCTGGCTCCCGATGTGCCAGGGTTTCGCCGGCGCCCATCGCAGCGACTCCAACCCCTGCGCAGTTGGGGACCCTGTGACCGTGTTATCTGAGGCTGGCGAACTGAATAACGGCCGGGTTTTCCCTGGCTGGAATACGGGCGCCATGCCGGCGCCAGAAGGCAGCGAGGCGGAGCACATCACCCGATACAGCGACGGCGGCGAGTTTCGCTACAACCGCGAAGACCACGCCTTTACGCTGGCACTGCCGGAGGGCGGCACCTATGAAATTATCGGTAAAGGGACGTTACGCGGGCCGGTAGAGATAACGGACACGCTGACGGTGAAAGGGAAAACGGAGCTGCAGGCGGATACTGCAGTCACCGGGGACCTGTCCGCCACAGGGAAAATCTTCGACGGCAAAAGCTCTCTGGACCGGATCCGGGAAATTTTCAACACCCACACACATCCCGATCCGCATGGCGGGAACACCGACAAACCGAACAACGAAATGTAACCCGCTCCGGCGGGTTTTTTTATGGGGGCACTATGCAGGGAGTTAATGCAGCCAACGGTAAACGCCTGGCGGATACGTCTCACTTGCGCCAGTCCGTCTTTGACATCCTGACCACGCCGATCGGTAGCCGCGTTCTGGTCCGGGATTACGGCAGCGATTTACTGGACCTGGTGGACAACCCCCAGGACGAAAGCACGCGGGTGCATATCATCGCCGCCACGGCCAGCGCCCTGGCGAAGTGGGAGCCGCGTCTGCAGGTGAAAGCGGTGGCGGTCCAGTTTGCCGGCACCGGGCAATTTGATTTGACGATTTACGGCATCAACACAGAAACGGGCTACCCGATCACTTTGGAGGAGTTAACGATAAATGGCGACCAATTCCGCGACGATTAACCTTTCAGAATTGCCCGTTCCTGACGCGGTGAAAGTCCCTGACCCCGCGCTGATTTTTGCCGGCTGGTTGGCGCGACTCCGCGAGCTGGACCCGGATTATGATGCCTTGCTGGAGTCTGACCCGGTGTTTAAACAAGGGGAGGTCCTGGCGTATCACTCAACACTGATCCGCCAGGGCATGAATGACTCTATTCGTGCGGTGCTGTTGGCCAGCGCCCAAGGGAACGACCTGGACCAGTTGGGCGCTAATTTTGATGTGTTGCGCTTGCTGATAACACCGGGCGACCCGAACGCCGTCCCGCCATTGGCGGCGGTCTATGAAGACGACGAGGCGTTTAGAACCCGGATACAACTGGCCTGGTCCCGGTTAAGTACCGCCGGCGCCGAAAACACCTACACCTTTTTTGCCGCGTCTGCAGACCCTGACGTTTTAGATGTTCGGGCATACGGCCCCGAAGATCATCAACTGCTTGGCGAGGTTTATCTCTATGTGTTGTCCCGGACCAATGGGGGGATCCCGTCGGCGGAGGTACTGAAAAAGGTTGCCGAAGCGGTCAATAAAAAAGAGGTCCGGCCGCTGACCGATTTTGTCACGGTGAAGCCGGCGGAAATGGTGGATTTTGAAGTCATTGCAGATATCCAAATCCCCTACGGCCCAGACACTGAAACGGTGATGAAAGCGGCAGAGGATGAGCTGGCCAAGTACCTGGTCATTGTTAACCGTCTCGGCCGGCTGGTGTCGTGCTCGGCCATTGACCGCGCATTGCATCAAGCCGGAATAGTGACGGTAAAACTCACTTCACCCGCTGCAGATATCAGCATGTCAATGGGGCAGGCGCCGCGATGCTCAAAAGTGACGCTGCGTAAGGTGATCATTAATGCCGAATAAATTTAAAACCCTCCTCCCACCCAATGCCATCCCGGCAGAGCGCGCCCTGGAGCAGGCGACAATTGAGGAGGTGCTCTCTATCCCTGACCTGATCCGGATAGTGAAAAATCCGGCGTTGTGCCCTGTTGAGCTGCTGCCGTGGCTGGCGTGGGAGTACAGCGTGGATACCTGGAACACGGACTGGACAGAGGCGGAGAAACGGGCGGCAATCGCCCGGGCGGCGTATATCCATCGACACAGGGGGACCCGGGCGGCGATCGAAATGTCGTTATCCTCTTCACCGTTCGCTAGCGATGTAGTCGAGTGGTTCGAAAAAACGCCCCGGGGAGAGCCTTACACGTTCTCTCTCGATGTGACCCAGGACGACCGGCCGATCACGTTAACGGACGTGCAGGACCTGAAAAGCGCGGTAATGAAAGGTAAAAACCTGCGCTCCTGGTTCGATGTGTCGTTTAAAGGCAGCCTGGACGGTAAGGCGATTTTAGCCGGCTACATGATTGCATCTGAGTCATTCTCAATCATCCCTGTGTTTGAGTTTATCGGTGTACATATCAACGGCTGGATGACGTCGGAGTTTGCGCCTACGTCGTCGTTTGATGGGGCTGTTTACACGCTGGTAACGCAAGGCAACTTTGGCGCGATCACCTGGCACGTAACAGGCCCGGCGACGGTGGCCAGTGATGGAACGGTAACAATTACCGGTCCCGGGGCAGTCGCTATCACGGGGACGGATGCCCGTAACCGCTCGATCAGCCACGCAATCAACCCTGTTCGTTACCTTATCCCAACGCCGGCAGATATTCAGATTGAGCAGGCGGAGATGCCTGCTTTTATTGAAAAGCAGGGTGGCAGAATGTGTCTTGTTGAGGATTTAATTCGCTGGCCCGCAGTAGGTAATAGAGTGCGTGAAATGGGTCACCTATGGGGAGAGTGGGGGAATATGGCGGTGTATGGATGGCGCGAATTTTGGGGGATATCGACATCGGAGGAATCCAGATGGGTTACAGCCTCTCAGGGGAATCCTTCAAATTACAAACTGTATGTGCGTTTGAAATTCGGGCTTACCAACAGTGTTTCGCCGTGGGATCCGAATAGATACTCGACGGCTGCAGTGATTGAATTGGAGAAAAAATAATGGCCTCAGGATTAATTTTAACCGCCGTCGGCGCCGAGGCGATAGAGACGGCTTATCAGGCCGGTGAGGTGGTCACTATCCCGATCGTCGCGTTTGGTGATGGTGGCGGGGCCTCTGTTACCCCTGACCCTGCAGTAACCAAGCTGGTTAATAAATTTGGGGATGTGCCCTTTACGCAGGGGGATTCGGGTAGCGGCATGATTGCCGGCCAGGCAGTCATAAACGCCCGCGATTATCCAGGGAAAGTGGTCCGTGAGTTCGGGCTGATGAGTAGCGCCGGCGTTCTGATTGCCTATGGCGCCTATCCCGACAGCTATCTACCGGAGCAAAACGACTCCATCGTAAAAGAGCTGGTGATTAGCTTTGCCATGCCGCTGGTACACGCGGAAAACGTGGTACTGGAGATTGATCCGAATGTATCGGTATTGACGATTGAAGAAGCGGACGCCCGTTATCTTTTCAGGAAGGGCGACACGGCGACGGGCGACCTGGGCGCCCCAATGTTCCAGGCAAACGGCACTAACGGCATACCGGCCGGCGCAGGCATGTACAAGGAGCAATTAGATAACCACGCCCCATTTTATTCACCTGATTATCACTGGTCTGTGACGCCAGGAAGCACTTATATCCCCCTCGTTAAAGGGCGAGGCACTCGAAAAGGCAAAGGGTGGCCGACGGCCGTCAGCTTTGGCTACCTTATGCCAGGAACGGATATGCACGCGCATCCTGTCATCCATGCTATCGGTGATAGCGGGATGGAGTGTATTTGGGAGTTTGATACCCAAACCGGAGGCCTAAGAAGTAAAGCCGGGACGTTTGCAATAGAAGAACAGCAACCGATTGTGCCGCTGCCTTTCTCGGGTGATTCCCCGCCGCCTGGCCATGCCTTAATGCTGGGACAGGCCTTTGATAAAAACGCCTATCCGCGCACGGCGCAGGCGTACCCGTCGGGTGTTTTCCCCGACATGCGAGGCCGGACTATTTTGGGGAAACCGGATGATCGCGGCCCGTTATCGTTGGCTGATGGTGAGGTTAAGAGTCACGGCCACGGCGGTGAAGTGGGCAGTGCTGACCTGGGCAGTAAAGAAACGACGCAAGCCGGGGCATTTCAGCCAAAAATTCGCGGTTATCACTCAAACACTGCGATTGATGGCGGCTGGAGTGAACGGTTTTCATTTGAATTAGGCCGAGATTTATCAGACTTCCCTCTGGTAGAGGCAACACCCAATCACTCCCACTGGGTAGATATTGGCTGGCACGGCCACGGCCTGCGTATCGATGCGTTCGGTGCAGCAAGAAACACCGTTGATAACATTGCATTTAACTACATTGTGAGGCTGGCATGACAGAGAGCTTTGAGTTTTCGGATATTCCCCGTTGGGTATGGGTTTACCGCTTTGACGATGCCGGCATTTTTACCGGCTCCCTCAATTTTTACGTCGCGCCGCACACGGGACTACCGGCGAATTGCACCCCGTTGAAGTGTAACCCGAAGGCGGGCCAGGCGGGCGTATGGGATGGCACAAGCTGGACGTATATTCCCGATGTGCGCGGATCAACCTATTGGGATCCGCGTGGAAATCAGTTTGTCATGATGGAGCTGGCCGCGCTGCCTGAATGGGCCGTAACCGCCGCGCCGCCGGCTGCAGAACCTGGCCATGCGGTTTTGCATACGGGCGACGGCTGGCAGCAAATTGAAGACCGATCAGGGCAGACCTACTACACCGCCGACGGTCGCCCCCAGGCAGTGCCCGACCCCTATTTTATCTTGCCCCCTGACTGCACCTTTACGCCGCCAGCAACGCCCTGGGACCAGTGGGACGGTGAGCAGTGGGTAACAGATACCGATGCCCAACAGCGGGCCGCTGTAGAGCAAGCCGCGCAAATCCGGCAGCAGTTGCGGCAGCAGGCAGATCAGCAGATTGAATTGCTTAACGACGCTGCAGAGACAGGAATGAGCGAAGAGGGCGATGATCAACGCCTGGCCAACTGGAAAAAATACCGCGTGCTGTTAAGCCGTGTTGATATCGGCCAGGCCCCCGATATCCCCTGGCCCGCGTTGCCAGCCTGATAAAACAACCCCCTGACCGCCGCCGGCGGTTTTTTTATGCCTGGAGATAACAATGGCAGATTTACATGGTGTGGAAACAATAGAGCTGAATATCGGCTCGGTAGCCGTGACAACCATTCAGACCGCGATTATCGGGCTGGTGGGTACGGCGCCAAACGCGTCTAAAGGGACGGTAGCAAGCCGGACCACGGGCACCCCGTTGCTGGATAATGAGCTGACGTTTAACGCCTCAGAGCCGGGGCGCCTGGGCAATCAGTACAGTGTTAAGGCAGTCGCCGGCGCTGCAGAGGCGAAAACCTCGGCCAGCTATGCGGCCGGGGTGCTGTCGATCATCCTGGGCGCAGATACAGAGGGCGTGATAATCGCGACCGCGGCCGAGGTGGCTGCAGCGGTGAAGGCGGTGGCTGATAGCAAAATCATTGCCGTTGAAACCACGGCGCCGGGGATTGTGGCGCCATTCACGGCCCTGTTAGCCGGCGGGACCGATGAGCCGTTTCCGCTGAATACGCCGGTGGCCGTGATGGGCGGCACCCAACTAAGCGCCCTCGGCGCCGCCGGCACGCTGGGCGAGGCGATTACGGACATCACGGACCAAACGAACGCGCTGATCATTGTCGTGCGTGCGGCGGATAAAGCGGAAGGTAAAGCCGCTGCCGTGCTGAGTACGGAAAAGGGCGTGAAGTTAACGACCGAAGGCGGGGCGAAATTGCTCACAGAGCAGACCTTTGCCGTAGAGCAGGACATGCGGGCTAATCTTATCGCCGCTATGGGCGCCTGGTCATTAAGTGAATCGATCACCAGTTACCGGCCGCGCATTTTGATTGCCCCGGGTTTCAGTGAAGACGATGTGATCGGGAAAGCGCTGGAAACGGCCGCAAACAAATTGCGCGCGGTGGCCTATGTTGATTGTGAATCGATGGCCACGGCTCAGGAGGTTGTCAGCCGCCGCCAAATGTATGGCGCCCGGGTGGAGCTGTTACGCCCGCGAGTCTCGAAAGTGAAAGCCAACGGTGAAATCACCTTTCGCCCTTATTCCGCGTTGGCGGCAGGCCTGCGCGCGCGGATTGATTTAGAAAAGGGCTGGTGGTGGAGCAAGTCCAATCAGGCGATCGCGAACATCCTCGGCGTTGAACAGGTAGACGAGTTTATCCTCGGCGATCGTAACTGCCAGGCCAACTTACTGAACATGGAAAACGTCACGACCATTATCCGCCGTGATGGTTTTCGGCATTGGGGTAACCGCCTGTGTATCCAGGATCCGCAATGGCAGTTTGAATCAGTGCGACGTACTGCAGACGTTATCGAGGACAGTATCCAGGAGACGGCTTTGCTGTACGTCGATCGGCCGCTCGACCTGGAGAATATCGATGACATCCTGGGCACGATTAACTCCTATATGCGCACGCTGACCAAGCTCAAAGCCATTTTTGGCGGCCGGGCCTGGCTGGATGAGGAACTGAACACCACCGAAACCCTAGCGGCCGGTGAGGTCTATATCGATTATGACTTTGGGCCGAAATCACCCACAGAACGGATCACGATGCGGGTTCGCATTAATAATCAATATGCAGTAGAGGAGCTGGGGACGGTATGAGCGATAAAGCAACGGTAAGAGCTTGGACATTTTTTGCCGGCGGTTTCCGTATCCAGGGCGCGCATGAGTACACGCCGCCGGAACTGTCGATCGTCAAAACAGACCTGCGCACCGGCGCGCAGGATGCCCCCACGCCGATGGATGACGGCATGGAGGCGCTAACCTGCCAGATCAAGTTTTATGGCATCGATACGGACATGCTGACCCGATTTGGTTTTGTGACGGGCAATCGCAATCGCTTTGCGGCCTATGAGGGCTATCTCAGCAACGGCCGCGCACTGGGGGCGATTGACGAGATAGAGGGATTTGTTTCGAAAATTACGCCTGACGCCCGGGATAATCAGGCACTGTCAGAAAAGGCGACCACGGTCGAAATCGCGATCAATTACTACAAACAAACGTTTGAAGGTCGCGAGCTGTTCGAAATCGACACGGAGCGCTTTATTCGCCGTGTGAATGGCGTGGATCAGTTGCGCGGCATCGCCGCCAAAATCCGCCTTTAATCCTTAATCACCCTTGCTATCAAGCGGCCCGTGGGCCGCTTTTTTATTGGAGCTTTATATGAATTACCCAGGTCAGAAAGAAGAAATTAAATTTTACACCCCGCTTACGTTGAAGGATGGCAGTCAATTAACGAGTGTCTATATGCGTGAGCCATTGCTAAGGGACCGCCTCGATTACTCTAAAAACCCTGGGAACGCAGTCGAAAAAGACGCGGGAATGATGGCGAACCTTTGCGATATGAATATAGAGGATATGTATTTATTGACTGCCGCAGACTATGCGCAGGTTGAGGCAGCGTTTAACCGTTTTTTGCTGCCACCGGACGAGCGACAGAAAGCGAAATCCAAAAAGCGTTAAGGCTTATGGGCCGTCGATTGCATTACACAATGGCAGACTGGTTAACCATGCCATTCTCAGTGTTTTGTCAATTTATAGAAATTGAATTGGAGCATATAAATGACAAGCATTAGCCAGAAAATGAATGCTTCCATTAATTTTGGCGGCAATATCGACTCAAGCTGGGGACAATCTACAGCCGGATTAAATAAAGGCTTAAAAACAGTTACCCAACAATCGGGAAAATTGACCGCGCAGCAAAAGAAATTGCGGGAAGCAATTTTAAAGGCGAAAAATGAAGGGAAAAACATTAATGAATTAAAGTTGCAATATGACAAAGTGGGCCGCGCCATCAAGCGGGCCAATGATGAGCAGGAGGAACTGAATCGCAATTTAAAACTGGCCGAGCGACTGGAGCGGCGCCGCGAGCGCTGGGGAAAAGTAGGGCAGCTCGGCGGGCGTCTGGGCCGGACGGTCGGCACGGGGTTAGGGGTTGCCGCAATAGGCGGTTTAATTGGTGCCGGTATTGGTGCCGTAATGACCCCTGTCAGTATGAATGCAAAAACGGCTGAATCTGTAGGTAAGGCCCGCACCTATGGGGTGGGGGTTGAAACCTATAACGCCTGGGATAGTTATGCGCAGCAGATGGGGCTGAATGGTGAAAATTTTGGCGACTTGCTGGAAGAGTTAAAAAACAAGGTCGGCGAGTATAAAGCGACCGGGGAACAAAGCTCCCTCAATGATGCTTTTAAAATGCTGGGGTTCGGTGCCGGCGATTTGGCCGGCATGAACAATGAGCAGATGTTTGAAAAAATAATGGGGCGTGCGCTGACGCATAAAGACGAGCAGGAGGCGGCGTCCGCGGTCGATATGCTGATGGGGGGTGAAGCCAATAAAATCCTGACCTACATGCGCCTGACCGGCAAAAGTTACAAGGAGATGATGGATCAGCAGAAACGATACAACCTGGTGACGAAGGAGGGCGCTGATGGGGCCATTCGTGGCAACATTGCTTTCAATAACTTGCGCACGGTCTGGGGATCCTCTGTTGAAGAAATCGCCGGCAAGTTAGGTAACGACCTGGCGCCGATGGTGACAGAATTGGCGGACGAGCTATCCGACTGGTTTAAAAATGGAGGCATTGAGGTTATCGCCTCCACCATTAGAGAATCCTGGATCCCTGCGTTAATTGAATTTGGTAACGGTTTAATCACATTTAGCAAAGTAGCCATGAGTGTTGCCCGATTTTTATCTAAATTCGTCCCTGATGAAAATGAAGATAAAAAAGATGTATTACGCTCTCTAAGTCTTAATGGTTCAACTGAAATAGCCAGGAATACAGCAGAAAGGAATGGGTTAGGCGCGTGGTTTGATGAACAATTGAAAGCTAATCCTAATTTGGTAAAAGAAGCTGTAAAAGCTAATACAGACTCTAAAGGTTGGATGTTTAGAGACAATAAAGCATACGATAAAAATATTGACGATATATTTAATAAAACGGTGAATAAAGAGGAAGGTGATCCGGTACTCAGTAAATTCTCAGAAATGATAGGGAGTATTAGCGGCTCGGGTAGCGGTGAGAAAGCGCCGGTTACGGACAATCGCCGGCAGCAGGTCAACATGACGGTGATCGCTCAGCCAGGCCAGGACCCGCAGGCGGTGGCGGATAGCGCCGTAACGTCAATGAAAAACCTGGATGTATTTAACGGTAACAACGCAATGCATGACCCTGCGGAGGTCTGGTAATGGTGGACATTATCGGCACGATCACGGGCGCCTACGATGAACGGCGGCCGGCGGACAGCGCCAGCATTATGATGATGCTCGGCAACTTTGAGTTTTCTATCGACACGGCGACCTATAACCAGCTGACGCGGGAGGCAAGTTGGCGCTGGAGTGAACAGGAGCGGATCGGCAAACAGGACTTGCTGCAGTACACAGGGAAATCCGCCAGGACGGTCAAAATGGACGGGGAAGCGCATTCTCAGTTTCGGAACGGTGTGGCCGGCATCGATGCGCTTTATGATCTGGCCGACAAAGCCGAGCCTCAGCAATTGGTGAGCAGCGCCGGCGATGTGCTGGGCTGGTGGGTTGTTACCGAATTTTCCGACACGACGCCGCTGTTTTTACCGGGTGGCGCCCCCCGCAAGAAAACCTACTCGATCACGATAAAACATTATGCCGATGACCTATCTAACCCGTGAGGGTGACGTGCTGGATGCCGTCTGCGCGGCCCACTACGGCACGGAGAACCTTTCGCAGACCGTTGTAACGGTTTTAGGCGCTAATCGCGAACTGGCGGCGCTGGGGGCTGTTTATCCGGCAGGGTTAATCATTACCTTGCCGGACATAGAGACGCCAACGCCTGAATCACCGATCCAGCTATGGGATTAACCGATGCAACAAAAACAGCCGGCCGAATTCCGGCCAGAATTCCGCATTATTGCGGAGGGGCGGGATATAACCGCGATCATTCGTGAAAACCTGGTGGATCTCAGCTTAACGGACAACGGCGGCGCCACGGGCAAAACTGATGAACTGCAAATTACCCTCCTGTCGGAAACGCTAAAACTCCCGTCAAAAGGCGCCCGTCTGAGCGTTGCCCTGGGCTTTAATGGCCAGTTGGTTGATAAGGGTTGGTTTGTGGTGTCTGGCCGCGCCAGTAGCGGGCCACCGCGCAAGATCCAGCTTTACGCCACATCGGCCCCAATGAACGCGCAAAAACAGCCAGGTGATGTGCAGAGCCAGAAAAGCCGCAGCTGGGACGGCGTGACGCTGGGGGACATTGTGAAAACGGTGGCCACCGATAACGGCCTCATCCCCAAAATAGCCACGCAGCTGGCCAGTATCGCGATAGAACACATTGACCAGGTGAGAGAGTCCGACGCGGCGCTTATGACCCGCCTGGCGCGTGCGCATAACGCGGTAAGCAAGGCCGCCGGTGGTTATTGGTTGTTCCTGGAGCAGGGGGAGGCGACCACCGCCAGCGGTGGCGCCCTCAGTAACGTAACGATAACCCGGGAGGCGCTATCCTCGTGGAGCTATTCAGATGGCCAGCGCGGGGCCACAACGGGAAAGCCGGCGAAGACTGCAGACGGTAAGGGCAAAAAGGGCAAAGTGAGCGTTGCCTATTTCGACCCCGCTGATGGTCGAACGAAAACGCAATCACTGGAGCATGATGGGCCTGACCAGTCCAACCCCTTCACGCAGCCGAGCAAAGCCCAGGCGGACAGCAGCGCCAAATCAAAAATGACGCAGGCCAACCGGAACGAAAGGCGAATGACGCTAAGCGGCCCGGGCCGGCCGCAGTATGTGCCGTTGACGGCTGAAAGCCGGATAACAACGGCGGGATTTGGTGAGGAAGAGGATCGCACCTGGTTAATCGAGTCCCTGGCGTTCTCTTTGAGTAGCTCGGGCCTGACGATGGCGTTTAACCTGGCCACTGATATTAAACCGCCTACCGGCAATAAAGGCGCGAAGAAGAAAAAGAAATCCGATGGCATTGGCTATTTCGATTAACGCTATTCAGATCGCGAATGTCAGAGGATGGTTGCCATAAAACGCTTGTTTATGGCAACTGACATTAAAAATAAATAACGAAACAGTTAACCTGGTAATGGAATTTGAGTAGTGTATTTTATTTCCTCCATGGAGAAACTGGATGTGACATCACTTAATTCATTAACTAACCTTACTAGTTTTTTATAGAAATCATCGTAACCCTTCATATCTGAAACTACCACCTGTAGGAGATAATCATATTCTCCCGTGGTACGAAAAAGGGAGATCACTTCAACCATATCATCGACTTGTGAAACAAAGTCCTTATACCATTCATGGCTGTGGTTGCGGGTTTTTATCATCACAAAGGCTGTAAGTGATAAATTAAGCTTGCTCTTACTCAGCAGGGCAACCCGACCAATAATGAACCCTTCGTCCTCAAGACGTTTTATGCGTTTCCAACATGGATTAGGTGTTAAATTGACAGCCTCTGCCAGGTCCTGCAGACTCAGGGTACAGTCGCATTGCAACAGTTTTAGTAGTTCTTTGTCTTTCTTGTCCAGCATAAGTCCATCCTTGTGACATAGAAAAATCTTCTCTAAACGTATAAAAAAACAATAAAGAAAACAATATTTTTCTCCTTTTGAAAAGTTACATTAGTTTCTTTGCCTGAGGGAGCATTATGCGTAAAGTAACAGTGTCAATATTATTTTTACTGGTTGCATTGACCTGGGGTACGACGTGGCTGGCGATGCGGATTGCCGCTGAAACAATTCCCCCTGTATTTGCAACGGGGATGAGGTTTATGTTTGCGGCACCTTTTTTAATCAGTATTGCATGGTTTAAGAAAACACCTCTATTATTTCCGCCCGGACAGCGATTATTTCAGTTGGTGATCTGCATTTTCTATTTTGCAATTCCTTTCTCATTAATGATTTATGGTGAAACTTATGTCAGCTCAGGACTTGCCTCTATTATATTTGCGAATATGCCTGTGGCAGTTTTGATCGCATCTATATTGTCCCTGAATGAAAAGACAAACACTATACAGATAGGTGGCTTAGCTATTGCTATAGTGGCACTGATGGGGATTCTCCTAAATGAAACGAATACAAATTCAGAGAGTCACTGGCAGGGGATACTTGCACTTGTTCTTGCCGTGATTATACATGCGACAATATATACTCAATGCAAGAAAAGAAGCTTTGCTGTTTCTGTTATAACATTTAACGCGCTTCCATGCTTTTTAGCTGGGTTAATACTGACTATGGCAGGGTACCTTTTCGAAAGACCGCAATTTTCGAGTTTTTCAGTTAATTCAATATTAGCCACAGTGTATCTCGGGGCATTTGCCGGTGTTTTTGGAATTCTGTGTTACTTTGCACTTCAGCAAAAAGCTACTGCCTTTCAAGCTTCACTTGTTTTCCTTATCTTTCCTTTAATTGCGGTAAGTCTGGAAAATTATATTTATGGGTATGCAATTTCAACAAAATCAATGCTTCTTATCATACCGTTAGCTATCGGGATATTTCTTACGCTTGTATCCAGAGGGGCTTCTGAAAGCGGCCGCTGGCGGGGAAGTTTATCAAAAAACGGTCGTATACCTGATGACACAGAACATTCCTGAAACTGTTAATGGGGGATGGTAATGCAGGTTATGATGGATAAATGTAGGTTCATTTTCAGATCTTGTAGGTATGGTGCCTCTGTTGGTTGAAGATAATGAATGCAGGTTTGACCAATTATCTACATAGGTATTTACACTTAGCTTCTGTCGCTGACGTATTCTTAATTGCGTAAATGTTATCGTGATAACTAATAATAAAATAGGCGGGTTAATTCGCCTCTTTTATCAATCTGGCTTGCTGTTTCTACTGTTGTTTTTTCACAATACCAATAAATACCGCTCGGATAAGGTTTCCGATTCTTGTTACCGCTCGCTTTAAAATCGATGCTGGTTTGCACTTCTCACAGTAGGCCGGTTCGGCGTTAGCCCAACTGGTGGTTTCTGCTATCCATAACCCGCACGTTCTGCAAAACGTCATGTTGCATGCAGACATGATACACCTCCATATGTAAACCATTGTTAATATTGCGTGTGTTTTCTTGGAGTTGCAAATGGGTATTGCCGATCGATTTACGCATAATTGATCGCTGAAAACGATCGTTTACCGAAGCTGATGTAACTATTGGGGTGTTAAATTTATAGGCATGGCAGAGTGAAATAGCGAATCCTGATTTTCATGGTCGTCGCGGGATAGAGTGAGGGGATGGATATTCCAGACGGTCGTTGGATTGACCTACGGCTTGAAATGCCAGTGGGGGGAACTTACTGAGGAACCAGCTCCAGACGAACAGCTATTCGAAGCTGCAGAACCATAATGCTAAATGCCGGGGCATCCCGGCTTCATTGTTTTTTCAAAGCATCGGCCATCGACTGCATTTTTGCAGCCCACCCACCCAGTTCGCTGATAATCTTTTCCTTCGAATGATCTGGGGTCGCCTCAATCATTTCTATGACCTGTTCGATCATGTGGGCTCGCGTTGCGAGTTCCGTTATCGATGCACGGCGCCGATTTTCCTCATCCTCACCCCATTCATTCTCTTCGTAGGAATCAAACTGAATGTAGGTATGCGGTGGGTTATGGTAGACCTTATCAACACCCTGCCATAACCAGTCGTCACCAGTAACTATTTCCGCATCGAACGGAACTGTTTTGGCAATTTTATTTAGTTTGTCAATCAGTTCAGAGGTTTTCATTCAACATTCCATCCTTTACATGCTTGGCTAGCCATCAACTCTATGCCGTTCTGGGAGAGACAATTGCACTGGTGCTGCGGAGATACCAGCACTCGACTTTGCGATGAACTCCCGGCACTCCCATTATAATCAATGAGTTGCATTTGTCATGTCCCCATTTAACCTACCTTTAGGACGCCGCTGAACCGACTTTATCGACTCATGAACCAACCCATAGGTCGGTTCAAAATGAAAAATATATTCCTTTAATTTCAACCGGTTACTTGCGTGAACCGACTGAACCTACCGAACCCACCATCTTCTGGTTATATATAGGGAATTTTTTCGGGGAAAATAAATCCATAATCAAGAGTTAAATTGATGATTGAAAAACGCTCAATATAATTACCTGGTTCACTATCAGTGAGGATCAAAGATATGCATTCACATTTTACCGTGGGGTACGTGGTGGGGCCGAAAACTAAATGATGACGTCAGTTTAATGTAAAAATTACATATAAATCAAATTGTTGAAATTTATTTGTTTTGTTTGCGTCATTGTCTTCACTTTTTGAGCGTACTAAAAACGCGCAATGATACGGGGTTTTACGCTCAAGCTCCATGTATTCCTAAAGCGGTGGCAAAGTCACAGTTTTTTTAGGGATAAGGGCCATAATTCAGCGGGTTATCTATCATGGAGAAACTCAATGAAATCAGTGAAACTCAGCGCCGTGGCGCTACTGTTGGCGGGGGCGAGCGGTTCGGCGTTGGCTTTGCCTACCATTACCTTGTTGGCGACCGGCGGCACCATTGCCGGCGGTGGCGAATCGGCGACGAAATCCAACTATACGGCGGGGAAACTGGGCGTTGACGCTTTAGTGAGTGCTGTGCCTGAGCTAAAAAACCTCGCCAACGTGCAGGGCGAGCAGGTGGTGAACATCGGGTCGCAGGACATGAACGATGAGGTGTGGCTGAAGCTGGCGAAGAAAATCAACGCCGACTGCGCCAAAACTGACGGCTTTGTCGTTACCCACGGCACAGATACGCTGGAAGAGACCGCCTATTTTCTGGATCTCACGGTCAAATGTGACAAACCGGTGGTGATCGTCGGGGCAATGCGCCCGGCAACGGCGATGAGCGCTGATGGTCCGTTCAATCTGTATAACGCAGTGGTGACGGCGGCAGATCCGCAATCGGCGAAACGCGGGGTGTTGGTGGCGATGAACGACAGCGTGTTGGATGCACGCGATGTGACAAAAACCAATACTACGTCGGTGCAGACTTTCCAGTCGCCTAACTTCGGCCCGCTTGGTTACATCCACAACGGCAAGGTTGATTACCAGCGTGCGCCGCAGCGCAAGCACACCACCGAGACCCCGTTTGACGTGTCCAGCCTGACAGCGTTGCCGAAGGTAGGCATTATCTACAATTACGCCAATGCTTCCGATGCCCCTGCGAAGGCTTTGATCGCCGAAGGGTATCAAGGCATCGTCAGTGCCGGGGTCGGTAACGGCAACCTGTATAAAACGGTGTTCGATACGCTGGCGACGGCCGCACATAACGGTGTCGCCGTGGTGCGTTCTTCCAGAGTGCCCACTGGCTCCACCACCGAAGACGCTGAAGTGGATGACGCGAAGTTCGGCTTTGTCGCCTCCGGTACGCTGAACCCGCAGAAGGCGCGGATCCTGCTTCAACTGGCGTTGACGCAGACCAAGGACGCCAAACAGATCCAGCAGATGTTCAATCAATACTGAGTGCATTTTCCTCATTCGGGGGCCCTGGAGCCCCCTAGCCATGTTGGCTGAATACAGCATAAAAAACCGCGTTAACCCACTGAATTGGCCACCTTCACAGCGTTTTATTGCAGAAAATACCGGTGATTTGGCAGAGCCTGTTATCGTCACGTTCAAGGCTTTCCCGGCATCGGGCGAATAACCATTGCAGGCGGGGGGCGTGAGTGATAAAACCGATGGGTTACTTCGGGCGTATTTCGGTAGGCCAGTATCATTGGCGAATAGTGAATGTGGTGAGGGGAAATGACTCAGGTTTATAATTTTAGCTCTGGCCCGGCAATGCTGCCGGTTGAAGTGTTGCGTCGTGCAGAACAGGAGCTGTGCAACTGGCACGGCCTCGGTACCTCGGTGATGGAAATTAGCCATCGCAGTAAAGAGTTCATCGAAGTTGCCCAGCAGTCCGAGCAGGATCTGCGCGATCTGCTGAAGATCCCCTCCAATTATAAAGTGCTGTTCTGCCACGGTGGCGCTCGCGCACAGTTTGCTGCGTTGCCGTTGAACCTGCTGGGTGACAAAACCACCGCGGACTATATCGACGGCGGTTATTGGGCGCACAGCGCCATCACCGAAGCGCAAAAATACTGCTCGCCAAACACCATTGACGTGAAAACCAACGTCGACGGCCTGCTCGGCATCAAACCGATGAAAGAGTGGCAGTTAAGCGATGACGCGGCCTATGTCCACTATTGCCCGAATGAAACCATCGACGGCGTAGCGATCGATGAGTTACCTGACTTTGGCGATAAAGTGGTGATTGGCGATTACTCCTCCACCATTCTGTCGGGTCCGCTGGACGTCAGCCGTTTCGGCGTAATTTACGCCGGTGCGCAGAAAAACATTGGGCCGGCCGGCCTGACCCTGGTGATCGTACGTGAAGATCTGCTGGGCAAAGCGCGTCGCGAAGTCCCGTCCATCCTCGATTACACCGTGCTGGCCGAAAACGATTCCATGTTCAACACGCCGCCGACCTTTGCCTGGTACCTGTCCGGCCTGGTGTTCAAATGGCTGAAAGAGCAGGGCGGCCTGGTAGAGATGCACAAACGCAACCAGGCCAAGGCCGAATTGCTGTACGCGACAATCGACAGCTCTGACTTCTACCGTAGCCGGGTGGCGCATGCCAACCGCTCCTGGATGAACGTGCCGTTCCAACTGGCGGATTCTGCGCTGGATAAAGTCTTCCTCAGCGAAGCAGAAGCTATTGGCCTGCAGGCGTTAAAAGGTCACCGGGTGGTTGGCGGCATGCGTGCTTCTATTTACAATGCAATGCCGTTGGCCGGGGTGAAGACCTTAACCGACTTTATGGTCGACTTCGAACGTCGTCACGGTTAAGTCCGGCGCCTGCCGTGAGCAGGTAGCCTTCGCTGTTGTCCTTTTGCGTTAAAGCGGCTCCGGCATTATCCCGGGGCCGTTTCGTTTATCAGATTTTGGAGATTTTTGTTCACATGGTGGATTCCCTGACGTTACAACCGGTTGCCTTGGTCAATGGCACCGTCAACTTACCTGGCTCCAAGAGCGTGTCCAACCGTGCTCTGCTGCTGGCTGCGCTTGCGGAGGGGACGACGACGCTGACCAATCTGCTGGACAGCGATGACGTGCGCCATATGCTGAATGCGCTACAGGCATTAGGGGTGAGTTACCAACTGTCAGACGATCGTACCACCTGTACAGTCGAAGGTGTTGCCGGCCCGCTGGTGGCTAATCAACCGCTTGAGCTGTTCCTCGGCAATGCAGGCACCGCGATGCGCCCTTTGGCGGCGGCGCTGTGCCTGGGCAGCAATGATGTGGTGTTGACCGGCGAACCGCGGATGAAAGAGCGCCCAATCGGTCATCTGGTGGATGCCCTGCGCCAGGGTGGCGCGCAGATTGATTATCTGGAGCAGACCGATTACCCGCCATTGCGCCTGCGCGGTGGCTTCCAGGGCGGTGATGTGACCGTGGACGGCAGCGTATCCAGTCAGTTTCTTACCGCATTGCTGATGACGGCACCGCTGGCCAAACAGGACACCCATATCCATATCAAGGGCGAGCTGGTTTCCAAGCCGTACATTGATATCACCCTGCATCTGATGCGCACTTTCGGCGTTGAAGTCAGCCACGACAACTATCGCGTGTTCCACATTAGCGGTAGCCAAACCTATCGCTCACCGGGTGATTATCTGGTGGAAGGGGATGCCTCTTCCGCGTCTTATTTCCTGGCGGCGGCGGCGATTAAAGGCGGTACTGTCCGCGTTACCGGCATTGGTAGAAAAAGCGTTCAGGGCGACACCAAGTTTGCCGACGTGCTGGAAAAAATGGGTGCACGTATTACCTGGGGCGATGACTATATTGAATGCTGTCGCGGTGAACTGCGCGGTATCGACATGGACATGAACCATATTCCTGATGCGGCAATGACCATCGCAACCGCAGCCCTGTTTGCCGAAGGCCCGACCACCATCCGCAATATCTACAACTGGCGGGTTAAAGAGACCGATCGCCTGGCGGCGATGGCGACGGAGCTGCGTAAAGTGGGGGCTGAGGTGGATGAAGGGGAAGACTACATTCACGTGGTGCCACCGGCCAAGCTGAAATTTGCCGATATCGGCACCTATAATGATCACCGTATGGCGATGTGCTTCTCGCTGGTGGCGTTATCGGACACCCCAGTGACCATTCTCGATCCGAAATGTACCGCGAAAACCTTCCCGGATTACTTCGAACAGCTGGCGCGCATCAGTCAATTGGCATAATTCCACAGTCAGATGCTTTTTTTTAAGGCCCTTAATTGGGCCTTTATCGTTTTTAACGCCCGCAGGCTACGGGCGTCCACTATACTTTTGCGCGGACGTACGCTTATTTTCAACAACCAGACAGTTCCAGGGTAACAGTTAGTCGTTTGGCAGCGTATAATACGCCACCGTGACTGCCCCGACTGGGCAGGCGGCAGGGACGCTTTTAATTATGCTTTCGCATTGTGCTGACGGCAGGTTATGTCCCTGTGAGGTTTTCTACCTGAAGGAGAGAGAAATGACGGCTACAGCTCCGGTGATAACCGTTGATGGACCAAGTGGCGCAGGCAAAGGTACTTTGTGTAAGGCGCTGGCCGAATCCCTTGGTTGGCGTTTGCTGGATTCCGGTGCGATCTATCGCGTACTGGCACTGGCGGCACTGCATCATCAGGTTGATATCACTTCTGAGGAGGCGCTGGTTCCCCTGGCCGCACATCTCGATGTTCGCTTTGTTGCCGAAGGTGGCAAACTGCAGGTGATTTTGGAAGGTGAGGATGTCAGCAATGAGATCCGCACTGAAACCGTCGGCAATACCGCTTCGCAGGCAGCGGCTTTTCCGCGCGTGCGTGAAGCCTTGTTGCGGCGCCAGCGTGCATTCCGCGAGGCCCCGGGCCTGATTGCCGATGGACGCGACATGGGCACCGTGGTATTCCCCGATGCGCCGGTAAAAATTTTCCTGGATGCCAGTTCTGAAGAGCGTGCGCACCGCCGCATGCTACAGTTGCAGGAAAAGGGCTTTAATGTTAACTTTGAACGTCTTTTAGCCGAGATAAAGGAACGGGATGACCGTGACCGTAATCGGCCTATCGCGCCACTGGTGCCGGCCTCCGACGCCCTCGTGCTGGATTCAACCAGCATGTCGATCGACGAAGTCATCCAGCGTGCGCTGACATATGCACATGAAGTTTTAGCGTTGCCTCAGCAGTAAGCGCGGCGGCGTTATTGGCTTTTTGTCATATTTGTCATGGCAGTATCGAACTATATCGGGTAAAATTTTACCCCTGTAACCTAAACCCTGTCGGCATGGAGCCAATGGCGGGGTATGTGAAACAACCCCATTCGGCGGGATGCTAAATGGACGTTAAACTATAGAACCCTGAAGATTAAACATGACTGAATCTTTCGCTCAACTCTTTGAAGAATCCCTGAAAACAATCGAAACCCGTCCGGGTTCCATCGTTCGTGGCGTTGTAGTTGCTATCGACAAAGACGTAGTACTGGTTGACGCCGGTCTGAAATCTGAGTCTGCCATCCCGGCTGAGCAATTCAAAAACGCACAGGGCGAGCTGGAAATCCAGGTAGGCGACGAAGTTGATGTTGCGCTGGACGCTGTTGAAGATGGCTTCGGTGAAACTCTGCTGTCCCGTGAGAAAGCTAAGCGTCACGAAGCTTGGATCACGCTGGAAAAAGCTTACGAAGAAGCTGAAACTGTCGTCGGTGTTATCAACGGCAAAGTTAAGGGTGGCTTCACTGTAGAGCTGAACGGTATTCGTGCGTTCCTGCCAGGTTCCCTGGTCGACGTGCGTCCAGTACGTGACACTCTGCACCTGGAAGGCAAAGAGCTTGAGTTCAAAGTCATCAAGCTGGACCAGAAACGCAACAACGTTGTAGTTTCTCGCCGTGCGGTTATCGAATCAGAGAACAGCGCAGAACGTGATCAACTGCTGGAAAACCTGCAGGAAGGCATGGAAGTTAAAGGTATCGTTAAGAACCTCACTGACTACGGTGCATTCGTTGATCTGGGCGGCGTAGACGGCCTGCTGCACATCACTGATATGGCTTGGAAACGCGTTAAGCATCCGAGCGAAATCGTCAACGTTGGCGACGAAATCACTGTTAAAGTGCTGAAGTTCGACCGCGAGCGTACTCGTGTTTCCCTGGGCCTGAAGCAACTGGGCGAAGATCCATGGGTCGCTATCGCGAAACGTTACCCAGAAGGCACCAAGCTGACTGGTCGTGTAACCAACCTGACTGATTACGGCTGCTTCGTAGAAATCGAAGAAGGCGTTGAAGGCCTGGTACACGTTTCTGAAATGGATTGGACCAACAAAAACATCCATCCGTCCAAAGTTGTTAACGTGGGCGATGTAGTGGAAGTTATGGTTCTGGACATCGATGAAGAGCGTCGTCGTATCTCCCTGGGTCTGAAGCAGTGCAAAAACAACCCATGGCAGCAGTTTGCAGAAACCCACAACAAGGGCGACCGCGTTGAAGGTAAAATCAAGTCTATCACTGACTTCGGTATCTTCATCGGCCTGGACGGCGGCATCGACGGCCTGGTTCACCTGTCTGACATCTCCTGGAACGTTGCAGGTGAAGAAGCAGTTCGTGAATACAAGAAAGGCGACGAAATCGCAGCGGTTGTTCTGCAAGTTGATGCAGAGCGCGAGCGTATCTCCCTGGGCGTGAAGCAACTGGCTGAAGACCCGTTCAATAACTACCTGTCTATGAACAAGAAAGGTACTATTGTTACTGGTAAAGTCACTGCAGTTGACGCCAAAGGTGCTACAGTTGAATTAGCAGGCGGCGTAGAAGGTTACCTGCGTGCATCTGAAGCCTCTCGCGACCGCATTGAAGATGCAACTCTGGTTCTGAATGTGGGTGACGACGTTGAAGCTAAATTCACCGGCGTTGACCGTAAGAACCGCGTAGTAAGCCTGTCCGTACGTGCTAAGGACGAAGCTGACGAGAAAGACGCAATCGCTACTGTTAACAACAAACAGGAAGAGAGCAACTTCTCTAACGCTATGGCTGAAGCTTTCAAAGCGGCTAAAGGCGAGTAATGACGGGGGGCGGTTTTTTAATCGCCCCGATACGGTAGTTTAGCTGCAAAGCTTGGAGGAACTATGACCAAGTCTGAACTTATTGAAAGACTTGCTGGCCAGCAATCTCATGTACCGGCGAAAGCCGTTGAGGATGCAGTGAAAGAGATGCTAGAACATATGGCTGCTACGTTAGCCGATGGTGAACGCATTGAGATCCGCGGATTCGGCAGTTTTTCTCTTCACTACCGTGCTCCGCGTGTGGGTCGCAACCCGAAAACTGGTGATAAAGTTGAGTTGGACGGCAAGTACGTTCCTCACTTCAAGCCAGGCAAAGAGCTGCGTGACCGCGCCAATATCTATGGTTAGTCACTGACTTCCATAGAGTTGTTGCTTGTACTGAAATATAAAACGGCGCCCCTAGGGCGCCGTTTTTTTTGGCCTGAACGCTGAGATTGACCGGTTGATTCTGCACTTTTCTGCTTACTACGTCGCAACATGTTGCCCCTGAAGGTAACGGTCACAGTTATTGTGCGGCGCCTCGCGCACGTCTTTAGATTATGGCTGGTGGAACCTGGTCTTGATGTGAACAATCCCGTGATGTTGGCGGCTTGAATAGCTGCCCCAAACCGGGAGACACCCTATCAAGACCTCGCTGGATTTGGCGATCATCGCGATTATCTGCGGCACTCTGCCCCTGCTTTTCATGCCGCATCTGCCTGACGCACGAATAATGCTATGCGTCATTTTGCCCATCTGTTGTTACCTGTGGTGCAGGGGCTCCCTATGCCGATTTATGGCATGGGGGGTTTTAGGCTTTCTGTGGGCGGTATTCACTGCCGGAAACCTGGTCGACCAAATCAACCGCCTGAGCCAGGGGCCTGTAGTGCATGCCGTGGTCGAAGTTAGCAGCATTGCGCTTGCGGCTACGGCACGCAAGCAGACGGTAATGCATATAGAACAGATTAATGGCAGGTGGTTGGTGCCATCCATTGCGTTTTCCACACTGTGGCAACCCAAAGAGCAACCTTTGTGCGCCGGACAGCGTTGGCAGATGCAACTGCGCCTGCGACCGATGCATGGCAATTTAAATGAAGGGGGCTTCGACAGCCAACGTTGGGCTATCTCGCAGCGTCAACCATTAACGGCACAGGTAAAGAGCGCCATACTTCAGGATCCCGCCTGTAGCTGGCGACAGCGAATTATCCGCCATGCCGAAAGCAATATTGGTACGGTTCGTTATCAGGCCGTTTTACTGGCTTTGGCCTTTGGTGAGCGCGGGGCACTAGAGCCTTCACTGCGTTCGCTGATGTTAAAAACCGGTATTGCTCACCTGATGGCCATTTCAGGGCTGCATGTGGCGATGGTGGCCATTTTGATTTGGTCTTTGCTGCGGGTAATTCAGTTTTGGTTACCTGCCCACCGAATCGGCTACCGTTTCCCTCTGATTGCCAGTTGGCTCGGGGCGCTAGGTTATATCTGGTTGGCTGGCGCGCACCCACCGGCGGTAAGAACCGGCCTGGCGTTGACGCTCTGGATGCTGTTGCGCATACGGGGCATTCATTGTTCTTCTTGGCAAGTTTGGTTGTGGTGTATCGGCTTGATACTGATTTGCGATCCGCTGGCGGTGTTGTCCGACAGCTTTTGGCTCTCGGCGACGGCGGTGTTGTGCCTGATATTTTGGTTTGAATGGGTCCCCCTCAGTCCCCGTTTTCGCGTGGGATGGTATTGGGCTCCGCTGCGTTGGCTGCATATCCAGTTTGGTATCACATTGTTGCTGGTGCCGATGCAAGCAGGCTTGTTTCTTGGCCTAAGTATGACCTCTATACCGGCTAATCTTTGGGCCGTACCCTTGGTTTCCCTGGTGACGGTTCCGCTGATCCTTCTCGCCGTGGTACTGGGGATTTTCCCTCCGTTGAGTACCGGGTTGTGGTGGGCAGCAGACCTCACGCTAGCGTGGGTTTTCACCCCATTACACTACCTGAAAAACGGGTGGCTTGACCTTGGCGCAGTATCGCTGGTTATCAGCATTATGGGCTGGTTGATGGTGATTTTCTGGCGCTTTCGTTGGTGGCTGCGCTATGTCTCGGTGCTGGTAACGCTGGCAGTGTGCTGCCTGCTGTGGCGGGAGAAAGCCCCGTCATATCGCTGGCGCGTAGATATGCTCGATATTGGTCATGGCTTGGCCATGGTGGTTGAAAAGAATGGCCGCGCGATATTGTACGATACTGGGCCCCGTTGGGGGACGGGCAGCGCGGCCACGCGCAATATCGTCCCCTTTCTTAACTGGCGTGGGCTGCCGGTGGATCAAATCGTCATTAGCCACGATCATTTGGACCATATCGGTGGTCTTGAGGAATTGCAGCAGGCATTCCCGCTGGCGACGGTGAGAAGTCCGCGGCTTGGCGCTGGCCACTTACCCTGCGTCGCGGGGGAAAGTTGGCAATGGCAATCGCTGCAATTCCAGGTGCTGTGGCCACCGAAAGCAGTAAAGACCGCGGGAAATGACGACTCGTGCGTCATCCGTATCGATGATGGCAAATACAGCCTGTTGCTGACCGGTGATGCAGAGAAAAGGTCGGAAGCACAGCTGGTACGGCATCAGCGCCATTTGTTGCGCGCGACGATATTACAGGTTCCCCATCATGGCAGTAAAACGTCATCCACTCCGCCATTTTTACGTGCTGTAGCGCCGGAAGCGGCAATAGCTTCCGCATCGCGTTACAATAAATGGCGATTACCTGCGGTTAAAGTGGTCGCCAGATATCGGGAAAATGGCATCATATGGCGCGATACATCGCGCTCCGGTCAGTTATCCGTACTTTTTTTCGACAACGATTGGCAAATTAAAGGCTTTCGTGAACAAATAATGCCCCGTTGGTACCATCAGCGGTTTGGCGTAGAGGGTGATAATGAGTAAAATGGGCCGCTATTTCTTCCGATGCTGGTATTTGCATGATGAATGATAAAGATCTCTCCACCTGGCAGACTTTCCGTCGCCTCTGGCCGATGATCACACCTTTTAAGACCGGGCTGATCGTGGCCGCCATTGCGTTGGTAATGAACGCAGCCAGCGACGCCTTTATGCTGTCTTTGCTTAAACCTTTATTGGATGACGGTTTTGGGAAAACGGAAAGCACTATCCTGCTGTGGATGCCATTGGCCGTTATTGGCCTGATGGTGGTGCGCGGGGCGACGGGCTTTGTTTCCAGCTATTGCATTTCATGGGTTTCCGGCATGGTGGTGATGCACATGCGTCGTCGTCTGTTTGGCCACATGATGAGAATGCCGGTGTCCTTCTTCGACCAACAATCTACCGGTACATTACTGTCTCGCATCACTTATGATTCCGAGCAGGTCGCTTCATCCTCGTCCAGTGCACTGGTGACCGTGGTGCGTGAAGGGGCGTCGATCATCGCGCTGTTCACCATGATGTTCTATTACAGCTGGCAGCTTTCGGTGATCCTGATCGTCCTGGCCCCGATTGTCTCTATTGCGATCCGCATCGTTTCCAAGCGCTTCCGTAATATCAGTAAAAATATGCAGAACACCATGGGGCAGGTGACTACCAGCGCCGAGCAGATGCTGAAGGGCCACAAGGAAGTTCTGATTTTTGGTGGCCAGCAGGTTGAAACCGATCGCTTCAACTCGGTCAGCAACCGCATGCGTCAACAGGGAATGAAGTTAGTTTCCGCTTCCTCTATCTCTGACCCTATCATTCAGTTGATCGCTTCACTGGCTCTGGCTTTTGTTCTGTACGCGGCCAGCTTCCCAAGCGTGATGGAAACCCTGACTGCCGGTACCATCACCGTGGTGTTCTCTTCGATGATCGCTCTGATGCGTCCGCTGAAGTCACTGACTAACGTCAACGCGCAGTTCCAGCGTGGGATGGCCGCGTGCCAGACCTTGTTCTCGATTCTGGACATGGAGCAGGAAAAAGACACCGGTACCCGCGAAGTAACGCGTGCGAAAGGCGACATCGAATTCCGCAATGTTACTTTTTACTATCCAGGCAAAGAAACCCCAGCGCTGCGTGATATCAATCTGAGCATTTCAGAAGGTAAAACGGTGGCGTTGGTGGGCCGTTCAGGATCGGGCAAGTCGACCATCGCCAATTTGCTGACCCGGTTCTATGACGTTCAGGAAGGCGAGATCCTGATGGATGGTCACGATCTGCGCGAATACACGCTTGCATCGTTGCGCGATCAGGTAGCCTTGGTTTCGCAAAATGTGCATTTGTTCAATGACACGATCGCCAACAACATCGCTTACGCGCGTGAGGAACGCTATACCCGCGAAGAGATAGAGAAGGCAGCGCGCATGGCTTACGCCATGGATTTCATTGAGAAAATGGAAAATGGTCTGGATACGGTAATTGGCGAGAATGGCGTAATGCTTTCCGGCGGTCAGCGCCAGCGTATCGCCATCGCCCGTGCCTTGCTGCGCGATTGCCCGATTCTGATCCTCGATGAAGCCACCTCGGCACTGGACACCGAATCAGAGCGTGCTATTCAGGCCGCATTGGATGAATTGCAGAAAAACCGCACTTCGCTGGTGATTGCGCACCGTCTGTCGACGATTGAGAAAGCCGATGAAATCCTGGTGGTTGAGGATGGCCGTATCGTCGAGCGTGGCGAGCATACCGTATTGATCGAAAAGCAGGGCGCCTATGCCCAGCTGCACCGTATGCAGTTTGGTCAATAATGATCGAACGCATCTGGTCAGGAAGTTCGCAGGTTTATTTGCTGTTGTTACCGCTGTCCTGGCTGTATGGCCTGGTCAGCGGACTGATTCGGCTTAGCTACCGTTGCGGCCTGCGTAAAAGCTGGCGTGCGCCGGTACCGGTAGTGGTGGTGGGAAATCTCACCGCCGGCGGCAATGGCAAAACCCCGATGGTGATCTGGCTGGTGGAGCAGTTGCAGCAGCGTGGCTACCGGGTGGGTGTCGTTTCGCGCGGTTATGGCGGTAAAGCAGAGGCGTATCCGCTGTTACTCAATGCGAGTACTACTACCCGGCAGGCCGGGGATGAGCCGGTTCTGATATATCAACGTACCGCCGCGCCGGTTGCCATCTCGCCGAACCGTGCGGAAGCGGTTCAGGCGCTGCTTAAGCAGCACCGACTTGATGTCGTGATTACCGATGACGGTTTGCAGCATTACGCCTTACAGCGCGATTTTGAATTGGTCGTGATCGATGGTGTACGCCGCTTCGGGAACGGTTGGTGGTTGCCTGCGGGCCCGATGCGCGAACGCGTTTCGCGTTTGAACAGCGTTGATGCATTGATTAGCAACGGTGGCGTGGCGCAACCGGGTGAAATTGCCATGCGATTGCAGGCGCGCGAAGCGGTGAATGTTGCCACTGGCGAACGCCGGCCCGCGGTTGAATTGCCGCATGTGGTGGCGATGGCCGGCATTGGCCATCCGCCGCGCTTCTTCGCTACGCTGGAAAAGCTGGGTGTGGATGTTGAAAGAGAAGTGGCGTTTGCCGATCATCAGGAATACCAACATGACCCGCTGGCGGCGCTGGTAACCCCTGGACAAACGCTGCTGATGACTGAAAAAGATGCGGTCAAATGCCGGGCCTTTGCCCAGCCTAACTGGTGGTATTTACCGGTTGATGCGGTACTTCCCTCCGAGCAGGCTGAGCAACTGCTGCAAAACATCGAAGCCCTGCTGAAGCAATAATTCAAACCGCTAGCGCGTGCAGCCCCAAGGCTTGCGCGCAGGCGTCTATCGAGCGTTGCTGTGTTTGCTGATACAGCGATAGCTCATCGATCACCTCGGCTCCCAAAGCCAGTTCAAACGCCGCTTTGCTGGACGTTGCGTTGTATTGCGCATGGCTGGTATCGCCGAGATTCGACTGGAAAATACCCGCGGCACTGACCGGCAAGAAATCTTCATACACTAATGGCTGGAAGCGGATATATTCCTTGGCAATCAACTGTTCCAGCGTGCTGTGCTGATCCAATGAGTCTTTGGCTGCCAGCCCGCATTCGGTCGGGAAATAGCGGAACCAGGCCAACTGCTGCTCTCGCAGGGTGGCATAATCATCCGGAAACGCCTGAAAATTTTGCGCCAGCAGTTGATTGTAGCGATCTGCGTTTTTCTCGTTGGGTGGTGCCTGCAGTGCATCGTTGGTAGCCTGCAGCAGACGATCGTAGAGTGCGCGGCCTTTCGTCGTCAACGCAACGCCGCGCTGTTCTATTTCACCGAAGCGGGCAGTATGGTGCCCGTGAACGGCGCTGCCGTCATGCTCAACGAAATCGACGTTTTCCTCCAGCGCTTTAAAGCTGGTTTGGCGCAGCAGGATAGGGCGGCGACGCGGCGGTGGCCCTTCAATCACCGCTTTGGGAGTGATGCCTCGGCCAGGCATTGCCTGTTGAACCAGGTCGATATTAAGGGTGCGCGGCGTCAGGTGGTTAATGTGCGGGCCTTTGAACGCGACCACGTCAGCAATCAAACGGTGTTGGTCGTGCAACTGCTGATATTCGGCTGCGCTGACCGTCGCCCGGCTGTGCCAACGGAAGGTTTCCAGCGCTTGCTCGACAAATTCGTCGGCCTGGTTCTCGTCCAACCCACCCTGGGCTTCCTGCAAGGCGATCAGCTCTAGTGCGCGCTCGGTAAATATTCTACGACGTGCCAACAGTTGTTGCGCCAGTTGACGTAGTTCCGGATTATCAATCAGCTCGAGTCGCAAGAGCGAAGTGAACACGCGAAAGGGGCTGATCTGCAGCGCGTCTTCATGCACCGCACGAAATGCGGTGGAGTGGACCGGAACGCCTGCCACGGCCAGATCGTAATAACCGACCGGGAACATGCCCATAACGTTAAATAGCCGCCGCAGGGTCGCCAGTTCTTGCTCAGTTCCCACCCGGATAGCGCCGTGACGCTCCATGGCCAGCCGTTCGATTTCGCCGGTAATTTGTAATTGATGAGCCAATGCGGCATCTTCGCGCAGGACCTGTCTGTTAGTTTCCGCTACCAGTTCGAGCAAATCGCCGTACAGAGGTACCTCTTTTTGGTACATCTCTGACATGGCGTGGGAGAATCTGGCGCGGATTTCATTCGGTGAGACGAACTGCTGGGCGGTCATGCGCATAGCTCCTTGATTCAGTATAATCTGAAAAATTATTTTTTTGACGGCATAAGTGCTGGCTGAAAGGCCATCTGCCTTGTTTTCACCTCAAGTTTAGCCATGTCGATTGGGTTTTGTTATAGCTTGAGCAAGCATATTAGATTTTTATGCGTTAGCTCTCATTTGAACAGCACAGGGCGGTAACATTGGCCGTCCAGAAGGCAATAACGCCAAGATTTTTACATAAAAAAAGATAAATTAACTCATGCACAATCATAGACATAAAAACAAATTCGAAGTAATGATAAAAATAAGGCAATAAACCTCTTGTGCAAAGAATAGATTTATGAGTAAATGCAAGTCGGCCTGTGATACAGACCTATTTATGTTCGAGTATAGAGTTAAGCAGTTCCTCCAAAAACGTTATCATCTGATTCCGCTTCAAAGACGAACCTTCTAAGTACCTCCCATAAGTAATGTTTCTAAAAACGGCCTAAATTGCCTTATGGCAGGTTTTGTATATATATTTAAAAGGTAAATGTGTAATGTCTAAGAAGACTGGTCAGGTGAAGTGGTTCAACGAAAGCAAAGGTTTTGGTTTTATTGAACAGAACGACGGTGGAAAAGATGTATTCGTACATTTCTCTGCAATCGCGACCGACGGTTTCAAAACCCTGGCTGAAGGCCAGCGTGTTGAGTATACCATCCAGGACAGCCCGCGCGGGCCGGCTGCCGCCAACGTTGTTGCTCTGTAAGAAAACAGGGAATAGCGTAAAACGATCTTAATACAACCATGATGATGCGTTAATGCTGATTCATTGCGGAAGATATTAAGTTCAACAAGCCCGCCATAGTGCGGGTTTTTTATTTTTTGCTCACGAGAGGTTTGTAACGAAAAACTTTAGGATGGGCTGGTAGCGTCCAACAATAATAAAAAAGACGTTGTTATGGATGCTCAAGTAAAAGGATATAAGTTATGTTTAAAAATACTGTGTTACAAATGGGCCGTGTGAAATGGTTTGATCAAGCCGCAGGCTATGGTTTTATTTCACCGGTAGATGGTAGCGACGAAATTTATGTAAGCCGTCGTTCTATCGCCAATACTAAAAATAAATCATTGAACGAAGGTCAGAACGTTGAGTTCTCGATCTATCGCAGCTCTCATGGGCTGTCAGCGGCAGACGTTATCGCGTTCTGACCCATCCCTTCCTCGCCAGTGCCGGTGCCGCCACCCCAAGCACTGGCGAAGATAAATTCCCCGATATCCACTATTATCAAGCGATTGCTCAATCACTTCGGATATCAGGATGAACACCCCCGTTATTTCTCTTACTGCCGCCCGTGCGCTCCACCTTGCCGCACAGGGGTTGTTAACCCCGATAAAACGTAAAGCCAAGCCCGACGATGTGGTTGCCGCCATTCAGCGTATGGGCCTCCTGCAAATCGATACCATCAGCGTTGTCGCGCGCAGCCCCTATTTGGTGCTGTTCAGCCGCTTGGGTGATTATCAGCCCGAATGGCTGGAGCAGGCGCTGGCCGGTAGACAGGTGTTCGAGTACTGGGCACATGAAGCCTGCTTTTTACCCATTGAAGATTTTGGCCTGCTGCGACATCGTATGCTGCAGCCGCAGGGTATGGGCTGGAAGTATTCCGAAGAGTGGATGCAGGACCATCGCACCGCAATTGATGCACTGCTGCAACATATTGAAGCCACTGGCCCCGTACGTTCGGCGGATTTTAGCGCCGAGAAGAAAGGTAACAGCGGTTGGTGGGATTGGAAGCCGGAAAAGCGGCATCTCGAGATCCTGTTTACCGCCGGCAAACTTATGGTGGCCGAGCGACGCAACTTCCACCGCGTTTATGATCTTACTGAAAGGCTAATGCCCCATTGGGATGATAACAGGCACGTATTGGCGGCCGATCATGCGCGGCATGAGATGCTGAAGCGTACCTGTCGCTTCCTTGGGATATTCAAGGCTGAATGGCTGGCAGATTACTACCGACTGAAGCGAGTGGCGCCGAAGGCACTCCTGGCCGGGTTACAGCAGCAGGGAGAAGTGCTGCCGGTGTTGATCGACGGATTGGACGGGGAGTTTTACGTACACCATTCGCTGGCCGCAGAACTGCACCTGGCGGAGCAAGGAAAGCTGAAATCAAGCGTAACCACTCTGCTTTCTCCCTTCGATCCAGTGGTTTGGGATCGCCGCCGCGCCCTGGAGTTGTTCGATTTCGATTACCGGTTGGAGTGTTACACGCCAAAAGAAAAACGGCAGTATGGCTATTTCACCCTTCCCGTGTTGCAACGTGGAGAACTGATTGGTCGCATTGATGCAAAAATGCATCGTCGACAGGGGATCTTTGAAATCATCAGTTTTCATCCGCAAACCAAAGTTCGTTTTGGCAAACAGCGTATGCAGGATATTCGGCAAGCCATCACCCGCAGTGCAAAATGGCACGGTGCAAATCAGGTTATTTTGGGTGATATTCCGGCACCGCTGGCGACCGAATGGCGCGAGGGTTGGGAAGTGGAATAACGAACGGCGTTGTCGGCGTGGGTAAAACGAATTCCAGCGCCGCTCGTTACAAGGGGGTGGCCTCAGTTGCTGAAGTTGGCAAACATGGCGATGATCTTATGAATACGTTTGATCATGAGAAATATCTTTTTGTGATCTGAATCACAAAATTCTACGCCTGCGCCAATGCCAGTTCAATCCCTGCAGCAGATTAAAACGCAACAGCAAGGCAGCCGGTGATTAACCTGGCGCATAGCGTTATGCTATCCTCACCCACTTTCCTTACGTAAGATCTCCACCCTGGAGGATGCATGGACCACCGTTTACTCGAAATCGTTGCCTGTCCGGTCTGCAACGGCAAGCTCTATTTCAACAAAGAAAACCAGGAACTGGTGTGTAAAGTGGATGGCCTGGCCTACCCGCTGCGTGATGGCATTCCGGTTCTGCTGGAAAATGAGGCGCGGGCGCTGTCATTGGATGAGAAACACGCATGAGTTTCATTGCTATTATTCCAGCTCGTTATGCTTCAACCCGTTTGCCTGGGAAACCACTGGCCGATATTCACGGTAAGCCGATGGTGGTGCACGTCATGGAACGTGCGCGCGAGTCCGGTGCCAGCCGCGTTATTGTGGCGACCGACCACCCAGCCGTCGCCGAAGCGGTGAAAGCGGCCGGTGGTGAAGTTTGCATGACCCGGGCCGATCACAATTCGGGCACCGAACGTTTGGCTGAAGTGATCGAGCATTATGGCTTTAATGATGACGAAATCATCGTTAACGTTCAGGGTGATGAGCCTCTTATTCCTCCGGTCATTGTGCGGCAGGTGGCTGAAAACCTGGCGGGCAGCCAGGCTGGTATGGCTACCTTGGCAGTGCCGATCGACAGTGCGGAAGAAGCTTTCAACCCCAATGCGGTCAAAGTGGTGATGGATGCGCAGGGCTATGCGCTCTACTTTTCACGCGCCACCATTCCGTGGGATCGTGAACGTTTCGCCCAATCCAAAGAGAGCATCGGCGACAGCCTGTTGCGGCATATCGGCATTTACGCCTATCGCGCCGGCTTTGTGCGCCGTTATGTCACCTGGGCACCAAGCCAACTGGAACAAATTGAGCTGCTGGAGCAGTTGCGGGTGCTGTGGTACGGCGAAAAAATCCACGTGGCGGTTGCCAAGGCAATGCCGAGCGTGGGGGTTGATACGCCGGAAGACTTGCAGCGTGTCCGTGACAGCATGAAAAGCTGATCATTGAACGCCGGTGCGCCACACGGCGCACCGGCGGCATTATCATTTCCCTTCTTATATCCCCATTTTGTTGATCTGCGTTGAAGAATTTATCTGCTTAGCGTTCGATGATAGCTGCGTCTCTTCCTATCTCTTGAGGCTATTTCCTTATGGAGCAGTTACGCGCTGAACTGAGTATTGTGCTGGGTGAGTCTATCAGCCGACTGGAACGCGTCAGCGAGCAGCCTTATGCACACATGTATTCACTGTACGACCAACAGGGGTACGCTATTCCGCTGATGGCGAAAAGCTTTGTCTGCCAAGGGATTGCCCAGCAGGAGGCCTATAAGCTGTCGATGCTGGCGCGCGAAGGCGATATTCGTTTGCCGACGGTGTATGGCGTGGTCTATACCCAGCAATCACCCTATAAAGAGATCTTGCTGATAGAACGTTTGCGGGGCGTATCCGCAGAAGCGCCGACGCGCACACCGGATCGCTGGAATTCGTTGATGGAACAGGTGGTCGACGGCATATTAGCCTGGCACCGCATCGACAGCCACGGCTGCGTCGGCACGGTCGACAGCACTCAGGAAAACGACTGGTTCTGCTGGTATCAACAGCGGGTGGAAGTGCTGTGGTCAACGGTCAGCAACCTTAATTCGCCGCAGCTGACGATGGCAGACCGTCGCGTGCTGTATCGCACACGTGAAGCATTGACCCATTTTTTTGTCGGATTCGACGATCCCTGCGTGCTGGTGCACGGCAACTTGTCGCTACGCAGTATGTTAAAAGACCCCAAAAGCGATCAATTACTGGCGATGTTGAACCCTGGAATGATGCTGTGGGCGCCACGGGAATATGAGCTTTTCAGGCTGTGTGAGGCAGGAATGCCCAGTCAGTTGCTGTTTTATTATTTGCAACGTGCGCCGGTGGCGGAATCTTTCCTGGTGCGGCGCTGGTTGTATGTGGTGTGGGAGGCGGTGGGGCGGTTGATTCATACCGGCAAGCTGGATCGGCAACCGTTTGATTATGCTTCCAAACAGCTGCTGCCCTGGCTTGCCGGTTAAGCTTGTTTAGTCGACAGAAACCTCATCGGCCCCTTTAAGCCATTGCCACAGGCTGCCGAGCGTTTCATACCAGGCGCGTTCGCTGTGGCCAAGGAACATAGCCGATGGCACCACGCGATCCCAGATATTCAAACGTGAGCTGATGGCCAATTGGTTGGCCGGTGCCGGGATAGGGTGCAGCCCCTTGGCTTCAAAGAAGCGCATCGCCCGTGGCAAATGGTTAGCCGAGGTCACCAGAATAAAGGGCTGTTGCCCGACCAGCTTCGACACCTGCAACGCCTCTTGCTCGGTATCCATCGGGCGATCCAACAGCACCATGTCGCTGCCTGGCACTCCCAGGCTTTCCGCTACCTTCGCCGCCGTCGCCGCGTTACTCAGAGTATTGGCCCCCCGGCTCCGGTGAACACCATTTTTGCGCCGGGATGCGCGAGATACAGGCGCACGCCTTCCGTGACGCGTGGCAGGCTGTTACCGATCAGGTTGGAACTGGGGGCCCAATCGGGATTAAAGGTATAGCCGCCCCCCAGCACCACGATATACTTTACCGGGTCAGTGCCGCGATAGGTGACATACTCCGATTCGATTGGGCGTAGCAGCCTGTCGGCCACCGGCTGCAGGCTGAAAAGCAGTAAAAACAGCCAGCTCACCGTCAAAATGACCCTGCCGCTTTTTTGCCAACGGGTGAACCACAGCAGCAACAGCGCCAGTCCCATTAACAGCAGCAGCGCAGGTAACGGCATTAAAATGGCGCCAATGAACTTTTTCAGGTTAAACAGCATCAAAAATCAGGTCCTTTTGGGCGAAAAAACGACATCCGGGCACATTCAGGCCGCAAGAAGATTCATTCTAAGCCAGTCTGTGCCAAAATAGCAGGTTTGAATGGGCTGGCGCTTTGCCCCCAACAGAATAAGATCAGCGGAGCCGTTGTCCATGCAGGATCGCAATTTTGACGATATTGCTGAAAAGTTTGCGCGTAATATTTACGGCACCACCAAAGGGAAAATCCGTCAGGCGGTAGTCTGGCAGGATCTGACCACGCTGTTGGCCCAGTTGCCGCAGCGGCCGCTGCGCATTCTGGATGCCGGCGGCGGCGAAGGCCATATGGCCTGCCAATTGGCAGAATTAGGACATCAGGTGTTGTTGTGCGATCTTTCTGGTGAGATGATCCAACGCGCCGCATTACTGGCTGAGCAGAAAGGTGTGAGCCAGAACATGCAATTCATACAAAGTTCAGCACAGGATATTGGCCAACATTTGGAACAGCCGGTTGATCTGGTATTGTTTCATGCTGTGCTTGAATGGATTGCCGAACCTGAAGCGGCACTGCGGGCGTTGTTCGACTGCCTGCTGCCAGGTGGCGCGCTGTCATTGATGTTCTTTAATGCCAATGGCCTCTTGATGCGTAACGTGGTGTTGGGTAATTTCCAACTGGTGAACCCCGAGGTCAGAAGACGCAGAAAGCGTTCGTTGTCACCGCAATATCCACATAGTCCGCCACAGGTATACGGCTGGCTGGAACAATTGGGCATGCACATCAGCGGGAAAACCGGCGTGCGGGTGTTCCACGATTACCTGCAAAGCAGGCAGTTACAGACGCAAAAATTTGAAGAGTTACTGGCGCTTGAACAGCACTATTGCCGGCAGGAGCCGTACGTGAGTTTGGGGCGCTATATTCACGTCATGGCGCATAAACCAAACCTGAAGGACGAACTATGAGTGAATTTTCCCAGACAGTACCCGAACTGGTCGCCTGGGCACGGAAAAATGATTTCTCTATTTCGCTCCCTACGGAGCGTCTCGCGTTTTTGCTTGCTATCGCCACATTGAACGGCGAGCGGCTGGACGGCGAGATGAGCGAAGGTGAGCTGGTTGATGCATTTCGCCATGTCAGCAAGGGTTTCGAACAGACGCATGAAACGGTGGCGGTCCGCGCCAACAATGCGATTAACGACATGGTGCGCCAGCGCCTGTTAAACCGCTTCACCAGCGAACTGGCGGACGGTAACGCAATTTACCGTTTGACGCCGCTGGGGATCGGCATTACCGATTACTATATTCGTCAGCGCGAATTCTCCACGCTGCGTCTGTCGATGCAGCTGTCGATCGTGGCGCAGGAGCTGAAACGCGCCGCCGACGCCGCCGAAGAGGGCGGTGACGATTTCCACTGGCACCGCAACGTATTTGCCCCGCTGAAATATTCGGTAGCGGAAATCTTCGACAGCATCGACATGACCCAACGGGTGATGGATGAACAGCAGCAGGGCGTAAAAGATGATATCGCCGCGCTGCTGAACCAGGACTGGCGGGCAGCCATTTCCAGCTGTGAGATGCTGCTGTCCGAAACCTCAGGCACCCTGCGTGAACTGCAGGATACTCTGGAGGCGGCAGGCGACAAGCTGCAGGCCAACCTGCTGCGCATTCAGGATGCTACACTGGGTGGCGCGGAGCTGGGCTTCGTCGATAAGCTGGTGTTCGACTTGCAAAGCAAGCTCGACCGCATCATCAGTTGGGGCCAGCAGGCTATCGACCTGTGGATTGGCTACGACCGCCACGTGCACAAATTTATCCGTACCGCGATCGACATGGACAAGAACCGGGTGTTCGCCCAGCGTTTGCGCCAGTCGGTGCAGAACTATTTCGACAATCCATGGACACTGACCCATGCCAACGCCGATCGCCTGCTGGATATGCGTGACGAAGAGCTGGCCTTGCGCAGCGAGGAAGTGACCGGGGAATTGCCGCCGGATCTGGAATTCGAGGAGTTCAGCGAAATTCGCGAGCAACTGGCGGCCATGATCGAACAGGCGTTGAAGATTTATCAGGAACAACAGATGCCGCTCAATTTAGGGGCGGTGATGCGCGATTATCTGGCGCAATATCCGCGTGCCCGTCATTTCGATGTGGCACGTATAGTGGTCGACCAGGCAGTGCGCCTTGGTGTGGCTGAAGCAGATTTTTCAGGGTTGCCGGCACAATGGCAGGCAATCAATGATTACGGAGCCAAGGTCCAGGCCCATGTCATCGACAAATATTGAACAAGTAATGCCAGTCAAGCTGGCCAAGGCATTGTCTAACGCGCTGTTCCCTGCGCTGGACAGCCATCTGCGCGCAGGTCGTCACATCGGTATCGATGAGCTGGACAACCACGCCTTTTTAATGGATTTCCAGGATGAACTGGAAGAGTTTTACGCCCGCTACAGCGTGGAGTTGATCCGCGCGCCAGAAGGGTTCTTCTATCTGCGTCCACGGTCCACTACCCTGATCCCGCGTTCGGTTTTATCCGAACTGGACATGATGGTGGGGAAAATCCTGTGCTATCTCTACCTCAGCCCGGAGCGTCTGGCGCATGAGGGGATCTTCAGCCATCAGGAGCTGTACGACGAGTTGCTGAGCCTGGCGGACGAAACCAAATTGCTGAAGTTCGTTAATCAGCGCTCTACCGGTTCGGATCTCGATCGCCAGAAGCTGCACGAAAAAGTGCGCACTTCACTGAACCGCCTGCGTCGTCTGGGCATGATCTACTTCATGGGCAATGACAGCAGCAAGTTCCGCATCACTGAAGCGGTGTTCCGCTTTGGCGCCGATGTGCGCAGCGGAGACGATCCGCGTGAAGCGCAGTTACGAATGATCCGTGACGGCGAAGCGATGCCGGTTGAAAACAGCCTGTCGCTGACTGATGAAAGCGATGCTGAAGATTCGCAGCTTGATACCACACCGGACAGTGCAGAGGATGAACAGGAATGATTGAACGCGGTAAATTTCGCTCGCTGACGCTGGTCAACTGGAACGGCTTCTTCGCCCGCACCTTTGATCTCGATGAGTTGGTGACCACGCTGTCCGGCGGTAACGGGGCAGGGAAATCCACCACCATGGCGGCTTTCGTCACTGCGCTTATCCCCGACTTGACGCTGTTGCACTTTCGTAACACCACCGAAGCCGGCGCCACCAGCGGCTCGCGCGACAAGGGCCTGCACGGTAAGCTGCGTGCCGGGGTGTGTTATTCCACTCTCGACGTGATCAACTCACGCCACCAGCGTGTCGTGGTGGGCGTGCGCCTGCAACAGGTGGCCGGTCGTGACCGTAAAGTGGACATCAAGCCATTCACCATCCAGGGCCTGCCAACGGCAGTACAGCCGACAGAACTTTTGACCCAAACGGTGGGCGAGCGCCAGGCGCGCGTGCTGACACTGCAGGAGTTGAAAGAGCGCGTTGAAGAGATGGAAGGCGTGCAGTTCAAGCAATTCAACTCCATCACCGACTACCACTCACTAATGTTCGATCTGGGCGTGATCCCGAAACGCTTGCGTTCATCGTCCGATCGCAGCAAGTTCTATCGCCTGATCGAAGCTTCACTGTACGGCGGTATTTCCAGCGCCATCACCCGCTCATTGCGCGACTATCTGTTGCCGGAAAACAGCGGTGTGCGCAAGGCCTTCCAGGACATGGAAGCGGCGCTGCGTGAAAACCGCATGACGCTGGAAGCGATCCGCGTGACCCAAAGCGATCGCGATCTGTTCAAACACCTGATTTCAGAAGCCACCTCCTACGTGGCAGCGGACTATATGCGCCATGCCAATGAGCGGCGTATTCATCTGGACGGCGCGCTGGCATTGCGCAGCGATCTGTTGGGCAGCCGCAAACAGCTGGCTGCTGAGCAGTATCGCCATGTGGAAATGGCGCGCGAACTGGCGGAGCAGAGTGGCGCAGAATCCGATCTGGAAACGGATTATCAGGCCGCCAGCGATCACCTTAACCTGGTGCAGACGGCGATGCGTCAGCAGGAAAAGATCGAGCGCTATGAAGGCGATCTGGAAGAACTGACCTACCGTCTGGAAGAACAGAACGAAGTGGTGGCGGAGGCCAGCGAACAGCAGGCCGAAAACGAAGCGCGCGCCGAGGCGGCCGAACTGGAAGTGGATGAGCTGAAAAGCCAACTCGCCGACTACCAGCAGGCGCTGGACGTGCAGCAGACCCGCGCCATTCAATATCAGCAAGCGTTGCAGGCGTTGGAACGTGCGCGAGCACTGTGCCAACTGCCGGAGCTGACCGCCGAAAATGCCGAACAGTGGCTGGATACTTTCCAGGCGCGCGAGCAAGAGGCGACGGAAGCCTTGCTGATGCTCGAGCAGAAACTGAGCGTGGCCGATGCCGCGCACGGTCAGTTTGAACAGGCTTATCAGCTGGTGGGGAAAATCGCCGGTCAGGTCAGCCGCAGCGAAGCCTGGCAGTGCGCGCGCGAATTGCTGCGCGACTGGCCATCGCAACAACACCTTGCCGAACGCGTACAGCCATTGCGCATGCGCCTGAGCGAGCTGGAACAACGTCTGCGCTCCCAGCAGGATGCCGAGCGCCTGCTGCAGGAATTCTGCAAGCGCCATGGTCAGCAGTATCAGCCGGATGAACTCGATGCTCTGCAACAAGAGCTGGAAGAGCGTCTGGAGTCGCTGTCGCAAAGCGTCAGCGAGGCCGGCGAACGTCGGATGGAAATGCGCCAGGAACTGGAGCAAATTCAGCAACGCATTCGTGAGCTCACCACCCGCGCCCCTGTCTGGTTAGCGGCGCAGGATGCTCTGAGCCAGCTCAGCGAGCAGAGCGGCGAACCGCTGGAAAGCAGCCAGCAGGTGACTGAGTACATGCAGCAACTGCTGGAGCGCGAACGTGAAACCACCGTTGAGCGTGACGAAGTGGCTGCCAGCAAGCGTGCGGTTGAAGCGCAGATCGAACGTCTCAGCCAGCCGGGCGGGGCCGAAGACCAACGCCTGGTTACGCTGGCCGAACGTTTTGGCGGCGTGCTGCTCTCCGAAATTTACGACGATGTCACTATCGACGATGCGCCTTACTTCTCCGCATTGTATGGCCCGTCGCGTCACGCGATCGTGGTGCCGGATCTGTCGCTGGTTCGCGAAATGCTGGAAGGGTTGGAAGATTGCCCGGAAGATCTCTATCTGATCGAAGGGGATCCGCAGTCATTCGATGACAGCGTGTTCGCCGTTGAAGAGCAGGACCGCGCGGTGTTGGTGAAAACCGCCGATCGTCAATGGCGTTACTCCCGTTATCCGGAAGTGCCGCTGTTTGGTCGCGCTGCCCGCGAAAACCGCCTTGAAGTGCTGCACGCCGAGCGTGAAACGCTGGCCGAGCGTTACGCCACGCTGTCATTCGACGTGCAAAAGACCCAGCGTTCGCATCAGGCCTTCAGCCGCTTCATCGGCTCTCATCTGGCGGTGGCGTTTGACGCCGATCCGGAAGCGGAAATCCGCAGCCTCACATCCCGTCGCGGTGAAGTAGAGCGTGCGCTGAACAACCATGAAGCGCAGAACCAGCAGCAACGCCAGCAATATGAGCAGGCGAAAGAAGGCATCTCCGCGCTGAACCGCCTGATGCCGTTGGTCTCATTGTTAAACGATGAAACCCTGCAGGATCGCGTAGAAGAAATCCGTGAAGAGCTGGAAGAGGCGCAGGATGCCGCGCGTCATATTCAGCAGCACGGCGTTTCCCTGACCAAGCTGGAGCCGTTGCTGTCGGTGCTGCAGAGCGATCCGCAGCAACATGAGCAGTTACAGCAGGATTACATTCAGGCGCAAAGCGTACAGCGTCAGGCTAAACAGCAGGCGTTTGCCTTGATCGAAGTGGTGCAGCGCCGCGCGCACTTCGGTTATACCGACTCTGCCGGTATGCAAAACGCCAACAACGATTTGAACGACAAGCTGCGCCAACGTCTTGAACACGCGGAAGCGGAACGTACCCGTGCCCGCGAGCAGTTACGTCAGTACCAGACCCAGTTTACTCAGTACAGCCAAGTGTTGGCGTCGCTGAAAAGCTCGTATGACGCCAAGCGCGACATGCTGAAAGAACTGAGCCAGGAGCTGGTCGACATTGGCGTACAGGCGGATGCCAATGCTGAAGCCCGTGCCCGCGCACGTCGTGATGAACTGCACGCCGGCCTGAGCAACAACCGCGCGCGCCGCAACCAGTTGGAAAAACAGCTGACCTTCTGCGAAGCGGAAATGGACGGTCTGCAGAAGAAACTGCGTAAGCTTGAGCGTGATTACCATCAGTTGCGTGAGCAGGTGGTGACCGCCAAGGCGGGCTGGTGCGCAGTGATGCGCATGGTGAAAGACAACGGGGTTGAACGTCGTCTGCACCGTCGCGAATTGGCCTATATGGACGGCGACGAACTGCGCTCGATGTCGGATAAGGCGCTCGGTGCGCTGCGTCTGGCGGTATCGGATAACGAACATCTGCGCGACGTGCTGCGTCTGTCGGAAGATCCTAAGCGTCCTGAACGCAAGATCCAGTTCTATATCGCGGTGTACCAGCATTTGCGCGAGCGTATTCGTCAGGACATCATTCGTACTGATGACCCGGTTGAGGCTATCGAGCAGATGGAAATCGAGCTGGGCCGTCTGACCGAAGAACTGACCGCCCGTGAGCAGAAGCTGGCGATCAGTTCCAAGAGCGTGGCGAACATCATTCGCAAAACCATCCAGCGCGAACAGAACCGTATCCGCATGCTCAACCAGGGCTTGCAGGCGGTTTCCTTCGGCCAGGTGAAAAGCGTGCGATTGAACGTCAACGTGCGTGAAGCGCATGCGACCCTGTTGGACGTGCTCTCTGAGCAGCAGGAACAGCATCAGGATCTGTTTAACAGCAACCGCCTGACCTTCTCAGAAGCGCTGGCCAAGCTGTACCAGCGCCTGAATCCGCAGATTGATATGGGCCAGCGCACGCCGCAGACCATCGGTGAAGAGCTGCTGGATTACCGTAACTACCTCGAGCTGGAAGTAGAAGTATTCCGCGGCTCCGACGGCTGGTTGCGTGCCGAGAGCGGCGCGTTGTCTACCGGTGAAGCGATCGGTACCGGGATGTCGATTCTGGTGATGGTGGTACAGAGTTGGGAAGAGGAATCTCGCCGCCTGCGCGGTAAAGATATCTCCCCATGCCGTCTGCTGTTCCTCGATGAAGCGGCTCGACTGGATGCCAAATCCATCGCGACCCTGTTTGAGCTGTGCGACCGCCTGGAAATGCAGCTGATCATCGCCGCACCGGAAAACATCAGCCCGGAAAAAGGGACCACGTATAAGCTGGTGCGTAAGGTGTTCCAGAACCATGAACACGTACACGTTGTGGGGCTGCGCGGTTTCGCTAACGAACCGCCTGCGGCACTGGGTGTCACCGCGGCTGAAACGCCGTAAGCGCAAAAAAGCCCGCTAATAATCTGAAAATAGCCGCCCTGGGGTGGCTATTTTTTTGTACGCATGGATGATAGTCCTGCTTTTTTATCCGCTTTTAAACGGGTAGCTTAATCAATTACAGTTATTCATTAGTGCCAAAGGGCAAAATGGCTTTTCTGTTCGTATACTGAAACTAATAAGCTGTCTTGGTTGTATTTTTTGTGAGCATACAGGGGGCAATGGATGTTGCTTAGAAATGGAAACAAGGTACGACGTTTGGCGTTGAGTTGTGCAATGGCATGTGGTCTTGCGTCGTCGCTACCCGTATGGGCAACCGTTCCTGCATTCCCGGTGGCGTCTTCCGGCATGTCAGTTGCGCAAAGTCGTTCGGAATTGCTCGCAGCGTTGCCGACGGGCATTACGCCACATTATCTTTCAACGCTTGCTCCTTTGTACGCAGCGAACCGGATGCAACTGATGTGGCAGGATCGCGAAGCGGTACAGCAATTTCAGCAGCAGTTGGCCGAGTTGGCGATGTCTGGCGTTCAGCCGCAGTTCACCCAATGGGTGAAATTGCTGACCAATCCAGCCATTACCGGTGTGGCCCGCGATATCGTACTGTCTGATGCGATGTTGGGCTATTTGCAGTTCGTTTCATCGATCGGCGCCAATGGCAACAGCTGGCTGTATAGCAACATTCCCTACAAGCTCGGTTTGCCGCCGAATACGGTGATTAACCAGTGGCAGTTGGCGGTGCGTCAGGGTAAAACGGTGCCGTATGTCAACTCGCTGGCACCACAGCACCCGCAATACGCCAAGATGCATCAGGCATTACGCGACATGCTGGCTGATGGACGCCCATGGCCGCAGATGGCCAATGGCCCGAGTTTGCGCCCCGATCAACTGAGCGATGATATTCCTGCCTTGCGCGAGATCCTGGCGCGCAACGGTATGCTGACCACTTCTGCCGCGCCGGCAGAGGCGCAGGAGCCGCCTGCGGTATTGACCGGTTCGCGCAATGAGCCAGACGATGGTGGCTTATCGGTAGATGAAGAGAAAAATCGCGAGGCCCAGAGTGCGGTAGTCAGCCCGGCCGCCGCGCCGGTAAAAGACTTGGCGCCGTCACCGCAATCGCCGTTCAGTCAGCAGCAGGAGAGTCCGGTCACGGTCACGGACAATCGCTATACTGCCGATTTGGTTGAGGGCGTTAAACGCTTCCAGAAATGGCAAGGGTTGAGCGCTGATGGCGTGATTGGCGTACGCACCCGCGAATGGCTTAACGTAACGCCACAAATGCGAGCTTCGCTGCTGGCCCTGAACATCCAGCGTTTACGCATTCTTCCCGGCCGCGTTGACACCGGAATTATGGTCAACATTCCTAACTACTCGTTGACCTATTACCTGAACGGCAATGAGGTACTTTCGTCACGGGTGATCGTAGGGCGGCCCAGCCGCAAGACGCCGTTGATGAACAGTGCACTGAACAATGTGGTAGTTAACCCGCCGTGGAACGTGCCGACCACGCTGGTGCGCGAAGACATTGTGCCGAAGGCGATGCGTGACGGCAGCTACTTCCAAAAACACGGTTATACCGTGCTTTCCGGCTGGAGCAACGATGCTGAGGTGATCAACCCGGCAATGATCGACTGGAATATGGTGTCGGCCCGTAACTTCCCGTACCGGATCCGCCAGGCTCCGGGAGCGACCAACTCGCTGGGGCGTTTTAAATTCAACATGCCGAGTTCGGACGCCATCTATTTGCACGACACGCCGAACCATAACCTGTTCCAGAAAGACATTCGTGCCCTGAGCTCGGGTTGCGTGCGGGTCAACAAGGCTTCGGATTTGGCGAATATGCTGTTGCAGGATGCGGGCTGGAACAATACCCGTGTTTCCTCCACCCTAAAACAGGGAAATACCACCTACGTAAATATCCGCCAGCATATTCCGGTTAAATTGTATTATTTAACCGCCTGGGTCTCTGATGATGGAAAGCCACAATTCCGTACAGATATTTACAATTACGATGATACGGTGAGATCGGGTGCACAAATTTTGGCTCAGGCCGAAAAATTAATGCAATAAATGCAGTAATTATAAATAAATAACGGTCAGAATATCGGGCCATGGTGCAGGCACTCATTCCGTGAGTGCCTGCAAACCGCGGGATATCACGGGTTGACTCAATCAGTGTGGGCGGTTATGGTTCAGGCAGTGCGCTGTTTTGTGCATATATTTTGATATTCTTGCCGGGTTTAACAGAAACATGGACAAAATTGATCATCATCGCCGTAAGTGGCTGGCGTTAGGTAGCGCCGCTGTGGGCATAGCGCTGCTCCCTGGGCAAGCCTTTGCCAGTCTTTCTACTTCGCGCCCGCGTATTCTTGTCGTTAATAATATGCATACGGGCGAATCCTTGAAAGCCGAATTCTTCGATGGCAAGGGATATAATAAAGACGAATTAGTTCGTCTTAATCATCTCTTCCGTGATTATCGAGCCAATAAAGTCAAGTCGATCGATCCTCGTCTATTTGATCACCTCTATCGCCTGCAGGGTCTGTTGGGCACCAACAAACCGGTACAGCTGGTTTCAGGTTATCGTTCCCTGGATACCAACAATGAGCTGCGTGAGCGCAGCCGCGGTGTGGCCAAGCACAGCTATCATACCAAGGGCCAGGCGATGGACTTCCATATCGAAGGCATCCAGTTGAGCAATATCCGCAAAGCGGCGTTAAAAATGAGCGCCGGTGGTGTAGGATATTACCCACGTAGCAACTTTGTACACATCGATACCGGCCCGGTGCGGACCTGGTAATCGCTGTGCACCATAAGTGAGTAGCGCCAGCCCGTCAGGGTATGGCGCTGTTGTCGTTGGAGCCTTATGAAATACCAAATTATTCCCGTTACCGCTTTTAGTCAGAATTGCAGCCTGATCTGGTGTGAAAGTACCCAACAGGCGGCGTTGGTCGATCCCGGCGGCGAAGCGGAGAAATTAAAGGCCGAAATTGCCAGGCAGGGCGTGACGGTCACGCAGATCCTGCTGACGCACGGCCATCTCGATCACGTAGGGGCAGCGGCTGAGCTGGCGGAACACTATCAGGTACCGATCTACGGTCCGGACAAGGAAGATGCTTTCTGGTTGGATGGTTTGCCTGCACAGAGCCGGATGTTTGGTCTGGAAGAGTGTGCGCCTCTGACGCCAACTCGCTGGCTGGAAGAAGGGGACAGCGTGCAGGTGGGTGAAATGACGCTCAAGGTGCTGCATTGCCCGGGTCATACTCCTGGCCATATCGTGTTTATTAATGAGCAGGCGCGGTTGGCGCTGGTGGGTGACGTATTGTTTAACGGTGGCGTGGGTCGCAGCGACTTCCCACGCGGCGATCACCAGGCATTAATCAACTCGATCCGCACCAAGCTCCTGCCACAGGGGGATGACATGGCGTTTATCCCGGGGCACGGACCGATGTCTACCTTCGGTCAAGAGCGTGAAACCAATCCGTTCCTGCGAGAAGAACCGGCCATCTGGTAAGGTTATTTCCCGGCAGAAATAACTAAGGGGCGCATTAAGCGCCCCTTTTGCTTATTTGAAACCGTAACCTTTACAGCACGGCGACGATGGCTTCGCACAGAGGCGCCATATTGTCTGGCGTCATGCCTGCGACGTTAACCCGGCCGGAGTTAACGGCGTAAACGCCAAATTCGTCACGCAGGCGCAGCACCTGTTCTTTGGTCAATCCGCTGAACGAGAACATGCCGTTCTGATTAATGATAAAGCTGAAGTCCTGCTCTGCGCCTTTCTCCTGCAGAGTATTCACGAACAGCTGACGCATGCGGTGAATACGTTGACGCATATCGGTCAGCTCCTGCTCCCACAGGGCGCGCAGCGCATTATCACCCAGGATGGTCGCAACCACCGCAGCACCGTGGGACGGCGGGTTGGAGTAGTTGGCGCGAATGGCGGCTTTCACCTGGCTGAAGGCGCGGTCAGCGGTATCCGCATCTGCAGCCACCAGAGTACAGGCGCCGACGCGTTCGTTGTATAGGCCGAAATTCTTCGAGTACGAGCTGGCTACGATCAGTTCCTGATGCTTGGCGGCGAAAATACGCAGGCCCTGCGCATCTTCTTCCAGACCTTTCGCGAAGCCCTGATAAGCAAAGTCGAACAGCGGCAGCCAGCCGTTAGCCACAGACAGCTCGGCTAACTGAGCCCACTGCTCAGGCGTAGGGTCAATGCCGGTTGGGTTATGGCAGCAACCATGGAACAGGACCACATCGCCTGCCTGAGCCTGTTTCAGGCTGTTCAGCAGGCCATCGAAGTCCAGCGCATGATTGGCCGCATCGTAGTAGGCATATTCCAGCACTTCCAGGCCGACGGCGCCAAACACATTTTTATGGTTCGGCCAGCTTGGGTTGCTGATCCAGATGCGTTTAGCGCTGGTCTGGTTGGCGATGAAGTCAGCTGCCACACGCAGGCCGCCGGTGCCACCAGGCGTTTGCGCGGTGCGCGCACGCTTGTCGGCAATGATTGGACTTTGTTTGCCGAACAGCAGCTCTTGCGTGCAGTTGGCGAAAGCGGGGATGCCCTCAATGCCGAGATAGTTTTTGGTGGCTTCATTTTCCAGCAGATACTGCTCAGCTTTTTTCACGCTGGTCAGCACCGGCGTTTTGCCGGTTTCGTCTTTGTAGACGCCAATGCCCAAATTGATTTTGTTCGGGCGCGCGTCGGCGCGGAAAATGTCGGTCAGACCCAGAATCGGATCGGCAGGTGCAGCAGTGATTTTTTCAAACATGTCAGGTGCTTCCATGGCTCGGAGTTAAGCAGACAGAAGCATCAGGGTAGCGCCAGTTATGCGCTTTGCCAACCGTTTGCGAGAAAAACACAGCGATCTTGTGAAGGGCGCAGATTCAGCATAAAAAATGAGGAAGAAGGGGACATTGGCAGGATAAAAATTTACGCGTAGCGCAAAAACAAAAACAGGGCCGAAGCCCTGTTTTTTAACTTAGCCGACGGTGAACCGCCGTTAAGTGAGACAACTTAGAACTGGTAAACCAGACCAACACCTACGATATCATCGGTAGCGGTGCCAGTAGCTTTGGTGAACTCGTTGTCGTCCAGCAGGTTGATTTTATAATCAACGTAGGTAGACATGTTTTTGTTGAAGTAGTAAGTGGTACCAACAGAAACATATTTAACCAGATCCTGGTCAGAACCCACGCCTGGGACGTTCAGGTTTTTACCTTTAGACTGCAGGTAAGACACTTCTGGACGCAGACCGAAGTCGAACTGGTACTGTGCAGTCACTTCGAAGTTCTGAGTTTTGCTGGCGAAGCCGCCGCAATCGGTAGAAGCATTACAGGTTGAGCTGAAGTTGCCGCCGCCGAATGGAGTCATGTTACGAGTTTCTGCGTACATAGCTGCCAGGTAAACGTTGTTAGCGTCGTATTTCGCGCCAACGGTCCATGCATCAGCTTTGTCGCCACGTTCGTTAGAACGCAGTTTTTGATCATCGGTACGGTTGGAAGAAGCGTATGCTGCACCTACGCTGATGCCTTCGCCGATGTCATAAGTAGAAGACAGGCCCCAGCCGTCGCCGTTTTGTTTCTTAACGTCACGGCCGTCGTTCTGGTTTTTACCTTGGTACTGAACAGCGAAGTTCAGACCGTCAACCAGACCGAAGAAGTTGTTGTTACGGTAAGTCGCAACGCCGTTGGTACGGCCAGTCATGAAGTTGTCGGTGTAGGTATAAGTATCGCCACCGAACTCTGGCAGCATATCTGTCCAGCCTTCTACGTCGTACAGTACGCCGTAGTTACGGCCGTAATCGAATGAACCGTAGTCAGCAAATTTCAGACCAGCGAAGCCCAGACGAGTCTTGGTGCCTTCGGTGCCTTGAGATTCAGAGTGGTTAGCCTGAACGTTGTATTCCCACTGGCCGTAACCGGTCAGTTGGTCAGTAATCTGGGTTTCACCTTTGAAGCCGAAACGAACATAGGTCTGATCGCCATCATTGCCTTTGTCGTCTGAGAAGTAGTGCAGACCGTCAACTTTACCGTACAGATCCAGTTTGTTGCCGTCTTTGTTGTAGATTTCAGCAGCGTTAGCTGCACCAGCGGCTAACAGAGCTGGGATTACCACTGCAAGAATATTGCGCTTCATCATTATATTACCCTCATTGGTGTTATTCGGACACCTTTGCCACTGCCGCCAATAATTCTTTTGGAACTATTGTTGATAGATTGGTGTCGTCCTGTGTCTGCACGCAGTGTTCCATTCACGGGCAGGTTAATCTAGAACGAAAATGCTACCAATGTCCTAATGAGGTTTCAAAAAGAAAGTATTTGTAACTAAATGTAATATTCACGGAACTTTGTGACGCTCGTCAATATTAAAAAATGCGAAAGGCCAGCTAAGCTGGCCTTGGTTTTGTAACTAAATTAATTAGAAAATGTATTATCTGATTAATTAAAAGGTTGCATTACGTGGTGTGCGAGGGAACGGAATTACGTCGCGCACGTTTTGCACACCGGTGACATAGGCGATTAAACGCTCAAAACCTAAACCGAAGCCGGCGTGTGGCACGGTGCCGTAACGACGCAGGTCACGATACCACCAATAATCTTCTTTATTCAGGCCCATGGCATCCAGACGCTGATCCAGCACGTCCAGACGTTCTTCACGCTGAGCACCGCCGATGATCTCGCCGATGCCCGGAGCCAACACGTCCATCGCCGCAACGGTTTTGCCGTCGTCGTTCATACGCATATAGAAAGCTTTGATGTCTTTCGGATAGTTTTTCACCACCACCGGCGCTTTGAAGTGTTTCTCGGCCAGATAACGCTCATGCTCGGAAGACAGATCGATACCCCAGGAAACCGGGTTCTCGAAAGTCTGGCCAGAGGCGATCAGAATTTCCACCGCTTCGGTGTAATCAACCTGAGCGAAGTCGGAAGAAACAAAACGCTTCAGGCGGTCAATCGCATCTTTGTCTACGCGTTCTGCGAAGAACTGCATGTCATCCATACGCTCGTTCAAGACGGCCTGGAACACATACTTCAGCATTTTCTCTGCCAGTTCCGCGATATCCTCGAGGTCAGCAAAGGCGACTTCCGGTTCGATCATCCAAAACTCGGCCAGGTGACGGCTGGTGTTGGAGTTTTCGGCGCGGAAAGTCGGGCCGAAGGTGTAAATTTTCGACAACGCACAGGCGTAGGTTTCGCCGTTCAACTGGCCGGAAACGGTCAGGAACGCTTCTTTACCGAAAAAGTCCTGGCTGAAATCGACAGCGCCTTTATCGGTACGTGGCAGGTTTTCCAGATCCAGCGTGGAAACGCGGAACATTTCGCCGGCGCCTTCGGTATCGGAAGCGGTGATCAGCGGGGTGGAAACCCAGAAGAAACCATTCTCGTGATAGAAGCGGTGAATAGCCTGCGCCAGGGTATGGCGAACACGGGCAACGGCACCGATCAGGTTGGTACGTGGGCGCAGGTGCGCCACTTCGCGCAGATATTCGATGCTGTGGCGTTTGGCCGCCATCGGGTACGTGTCCGGATCGTCAACCCAACCGACCACTTTAATCTCAGTCGCTTGTAGTTCGAAACTCTGACCTTCGCCTGGAGAGGCGACCACTTTACCTGTCACTTCAATCGAGCAACCGGTGGTCAGATGTAACACTTCATCCTGATAATTCGGCAGAGAATTATTAACGACGGCCTGTAACGGATCAAAGCAGGAACCGTCATAGACGGCCAGGAAGGAGATACCAGCTTTAGAATCTCTCCGGGTACGCACCCAACCGCGCACGGTGACTTCACTGTCAACCGCAGCACGGCCTTGCAGTACGTCGACTACAGGCACTACGCTCATAGATTTCTCTCTTAATAATTTGGTTTAGAAATAGCTTACAACCCAAGAATATGGGGATGTTGCTATGTTACTTGCCGCGGTGCAGAGCACAAGCAGAAATCGCCGGATTGGAGCAACATTTCTTGGCTCTGGGCGAAAAGGGAGCACGGCGAAGTCTCTTATAAAGAAGAAAAAAGCCGGCGTGAGGTCTTCAGCCGGCTTTTTCGCGTTGGCAGGGCGGTGTGGCTTAGCTGGCTTTCTTCACCAGCGGTAAATCGAAGGCCTTGCGCAACGCTTTCACAAAGGCCTGATCCTGGCAGATGGTCTTGCCCGGGCTGTCGGACAGTTTAGCCACCGGCTTGCCTTTGCATTCGACCAGCTTGATCACGATGTTCAGCGGTTTAACCCCCGGGATATCGCAGGTCAGACGCGTACCTATGCCGAACACCAGATTGACGCGTTGGTAGAAACGGCGATACAGCGCCATCGCCTTATCCAGATCCAGATTGTCGGAGAACACCAGCGTTTTGCTCATCGGGTCGATGCCCAGCTTCTGATAATGCGCAATGGCTTTCTCGCCCCATTCGAACGGATCACCCGAATCATGGCGCAGGCCCTGATAACGCTGGGCGAACTGCGGACCGAAATCACGCAGGAAGGCGTCCATGGTGATGCAGTCAGTCAGCGCGATGCCGAGCTGGTCCGGATATTCATCCAGCCAGGCTTGCAAAGCTGCACGTTGGCTGTTGGCCAATACCGGGCTGATTTGCTGATGCGCCTGGAACCATTCATGAGCCTGAGTACCCACGGGCGCCAGAGCAAGCTGGTGGGCCAGATCGTAGTTGCTGGTGCCGACCAGATAAGGAAATTCGTCTTTCAAGGTGCTGACAATCGCCTGCTGCACACTCTGCGAGAAACGACGGCGGGTGCCAAAGTCCATCAGTTTGAAGCGAGAAATGTCCACGTCAGCGCTCATGGCTTTAAAATGCTCGAGTTTGCTGCGCAGATGAGCGACGGCCATCTCAGGCGTGACTTCCGGGGAGCGGTGACGGTGCACCACCTCACTGATCACTGCCAGCAGTGGGACTTCCCACATGATCACTTCACGCCAGGGACCGGCAATGCGGATGTGCAACTTGCCCGCATGATCTTCGATCTGGACCTGTTGCGGATCGTAACGAAACTCGCGCAGCCAGTTCAGGTAATCCTCGCGGAAGAAAGGCAGCCCGGAAAGATAGTTGAACTCAGCGTCTGTTAGCGCCAATTGGCTCATCAGTGCGATCTGGGCACGGATCTCGTCGGCATATTCGCCAAGCAGCTCGTCACCGCGGCAGCGGAATTCCGCCGCCACGCTGATAGCAGGATAGCGATGGAACACTGCTTGCTGCATATGAAGCTTATAAGCATCAGTATCAAGCAGTGATGTCAAAATCGGGGAGGCGTATTGAGTCATATCGCGTTACTGCATCCTCGTCAGGCGCGTGTCCAAATCCGGATAATCATAAAAAAGTGGGGGGAGTATACCCGGATTATCCTGTTATTGAAGCTGCATCACACCACAATTCATCGGAGCCGGTCGAGGATTAAACGTGCCTTTATCTCTGCTTGCCATCAGGATGCCGACAGAAAAGTCAGATAAGTCTGTAAGGTGAATGACTTAGCCTAATTAGTCATAAAAATTATAATGTTAATTATTTTAAACAACAATTCAGATAAAACCGTTCTGGGTGTGAATGCCTATCCGGTCTTTGCCGTTTTTCTTGCAAAAATAGAGCGCTTCATCCGCCTGTTTGATTGCTGCTGGCAACAAGCGGATATCGCGGACCTGGGCAATGCCGCAACTGGTGGTGAAGCGGACGTTTTGCCCATCGGTTAGTGTCAGGCTGAACTGGTGCGTACGCTCGCGTAGCTTGGACATCACTTCCTGCGCATTTTCCAGCGTACAGTTACCGAGGATCACGGCAAATTCTTCACCACCGTAGCGACAGAAAATGTCGCTGGAGCGGAAGGTGCTTTGCAGCAGCTTGCCAAATGCCACCAGCACCAGGTCGCCTACGTGATGGCCGTAGGTGTCATTGAGGCTTTTGAAATTATCAATGTCGATCAGACAAAAAGCGAGTGGGTAGCTGCCGGCAGCCAGCGATTCGCACTCCAGGAAGAATTTGCGCCGGTTATAGATATTGGTGAGAGGATCGAGATAGGAGGAGGCTTCCAACTCTTTAATCAGCAGGTGTTTCTCATTTTCCAGCGTTACCTTTTCCAACTGGTACTGTTTAAGCTGTTTGATAGCGTCGCTGATGGCTATCAACTCCTGGCCGTAGAACACTTCGTTGCGAGCGATATTCATATCGCCGTGGGACAAGCGCAAAATATTATTATGCGTTTTCGTCAGCCAGCGGCTGATATTTGAACAGTAAACCAGCGTAGGCAGGAAGATAAATAGCGCAATCAGACCCGCCAGCGAAATCATGCCGTCAATGGCGGTTTGGCTGTCATAAATCTTGCTCTGCGAGGCGGCGGTCTCCATTTCGAAACTGCGCTGATAGAGCCGTTGTGAGAGCTCACTCAGGTTTTTAACATAGGGATAAATAGCGTCTGTAGGGTAGGCGGTATGCGTGTTTACGGCGGTATATAATCCCTCGGTAATGATCTTGATCTGCTGAGCTGACAGCTGCCCCAGGATCTCATTCACCAGTGCAGTAGTTTTCACGTCGTTATAGGTAAGTTTCATAAAAATCAGCCGAGTACTCAACGAATTCAATACGCCGGTGAGCTGAATTGCTTTCAGATAAGCGTCTTTGCGCGCCAGTCGATTGGTATTGACGTCAATAATCTGATCGATGAGTTCGGTCACCGACATGTTCAGCCGGTTATTTAATCGCACTGCCTCAAGAAACATAAATGAATCGCCATCGACCATGCGGTTATCGTAGCTATAGCGGTAGTAACTTTTACTGGCCTGGGAAATATAGTAAGCGCTATTGATATTGAACAGATTGGCATTGGCTTCGGTCACCTGCGAAAGCTGCAGGTTGTCATTATTGAGCAATTGTTCCATCAGACTGAGCATGGAAAGCGCGGCAATTTTTTGCCTGATGCCGAGCCGTTGCGAGATTTCGCTGTCGATGTGCGGTCGAAAGTGGGCGATTTTCTCCCGCGCTACGCGATCGGCGTCTTGCCACTGATGTGGAGTGATACGTGGGTCGATCAGGCTTAAACGTTTAAGGCGATGTGCCAATAGTGTGGCCTGAAAAGCCTCTGAAATCTCTTTGGCTCGGGTAATTTTGTATAGATTGAGTTGGTTGTCGCGATACTCGGTGTCAGCTTCCGACAACTCATCGGAAATAAACAGGGCAAATGAGGACATCAGGGCAAAGGTAAAAAAATAGATCAGATATTTTACTTTCATATGCACTACGCGTCCTTGAGCCCGATCCGCTAATTATATCACTGAGTCTCCCGGCCTGTCTTGGCTATACCCAATAAGGGAAGATTGCCTGCAAAGTGCCGTTGAGCAGGGAAGGCTGCCCCGTGAGATAGGGTAAGTTCGCACTTTTGACGCCGATGTTCTCATCTGGAAAACGTACAACTCCGCAGGGCATCTTTAGCATTTAATGCTGATTTTGATGCCGCATCAGGTGAAGGAGCCTGATGGCGTGGGCAATTCTTCGACAGGATTACGATCCACCTCCGATTTCTCCGCTCCTGTGGCCTGGTCTCTCTGGGTTTTTTTTGTAGCTGTGATACAGTTTATTTACAATCAGGCTCATCGAAATTTCTGCTCTTTTCCGACGGCGAAATAGGCGAATGATGAAAGCCTGGCACCTGTAACTCACTGAGACGTCAAAGGGTTTTTATGACACAACAGCCACAGGCGAAGTATCGCCACGATTATCGCGCGCCAGATTACACCATCACTGATATTGACCTGAATTTTGAGTTGGATGCAGAGAGCACTCGCGTCACTGCCGTCAGCAAAATCAAACGCCAGGGCGCTGCCGATGCGGCGCTGGTGCTGAACGGTGAAGACCTGACGCTGGTGAGTATTGAGATCGACGGTCAGCCGTGGACAGCCTATCAGTTGCAGGATAACAAACTGGTTATCGAGCAATTGCCAGCACAATTTACCATGACTATTGTCAATGATATCCACCCGGCCAAAAACACCGCGCTGGAAGGACTGTATCTGTCCGGCGAAGCGCTGTGTACCCAATGTGAAGCTGAAGGCTTCCGCCACATTACTTATTATCTCGACCGCCCGGACGTGCTGGCGCGGTTTACCACTCGCATCGTGGCCGACAAGGCGCGTTACCCGTTCCTGTTGTCAAACGGCAACCGCGTGGGGCAGGGCGAACTGGAAGATGGGCGTCACTGGGTGCAGTGGCAAGATCCTTTCCCAAAACCCTGTTATCTGTTTGCGCTGGTGGCGGGTGATTTCGACGTGCTGCGCGACAGCTTTACCACCCGTTCCGGTCGCGAAGTGGCGCTGGAGCTGTTCGTTGACCGCGGCAACCTGGATCGCGCCGATTGGGCAATGACCTCGCTGAAGAACTCGATGAAATGGGACGAAACCCGTTTTGGCCTGGAGTACGATCTCGACATTTATATGATCGTCGCGGTCGACTTCTTCAATATGGGCGCGATGGAGAACAAAGGGTTAAATATTTTTAACTCCAAATACGTGCTGGCGAAAGCCGAAACCGCCACCGACAAGGATTACCTGAATATCGAGGCGGTGATCGGCCACGAATATTTCCACAACTGGACCGGCAACCGCGTGACCTGTCGTGACTGGTTCCAGCTCAGCCTGAAGGAAGGGCTGACGGTATTCCGCGATCAGGAGTTCAGCTCCGATTTGGGCTCACGTCCGGTCAACCGTATCGATAATGTGCGCGTTATGCGCGGTGCGCAGTTCGCCGAAGATGCCAGCCCAATGGCGCATGCTATTCGTCCGGACAAAGTGATTGAAATGAACAACTTTTACACCCTGACGGTGTACGAGAAAGGTTCTGAAGTGATCCGCATGATGCATACGCTGCTGGGAGAAGAACAGTTCCAGAAGGGGATTCAGCTGTATTTCGAGCGTCATGATGGCAGTGCGGCAACCTGTGACGATTTCGTTCAGGCGATGGAAGATGCGTCCAACGTTGACCTGTCGCTGTTCCGCCGCTGGTACAGCCAGTCCGGTACGCCATTACTGACGGTTCGTGACGAATATGACGCCGAGCACCACCAGTACCGCCTGCACGTCAGCCAGAAAACCGCGCCGACCGCCGATCAGCCGGAAAAACTGCCGCTGCACATCCCGTTGGATATTGAACTGTACGATGCACAAGGTAACGTGATTGCCCTGCAGAGAAACGGCTCGCCGATCAATAACGTGCTTAACGTCACCGAAGCGGAACAGACCTTCGTGTTTGATGGCGTGGCGCACAAGCCGGTACCGTCCCTGCTACGTGAGTTCTCTGCACCGGTTAAACTGGATTATCCGTACAGCGATCAGCAATTGACCTTCCTGATGCAGCATGCTCGCAATGAGTTTGCCCGTTGGGATGCGGCACAGAGCCTGCTGGCGACCTACATCAAACTGAACGTGGCCAAACATCAGCAACAACAGCCGTTGTCGCTGCCGCTGCACGTTGTTGATGCGTTCCGCGCCGTATTGTTGGACGAGAAGTTGGATCCGGCGTTGGCTGCACAGATCCTGACGTTGCCTTCAGAAAGTGAAATTGCCGAGCTATTTGCCACTATCGATCCTGAAGCGATCGCCGTGGTGCACGAAGCGATCGTCCGCTGTCTGGCGAAGGAAATGGCCGATGAGTGGCTGGCGGTTTATCACGCTAACAAGACCGACGGCTACCGGGTTGAACATGCTGACATCGCGAAACGTGCGCTGCGCAACGTGTGCCTGGGTTACCTGGCCTTTGGCGATGAAGCGCTGGCCGACCGATTGGTGACGGAGCAGTATCGCCAGGCGGATAATATGACCGATTCGCTGGCGGCTCTGGCCGCTGCGGTGGCGGCGCAATTGCCTTGCCGCGACGCGCTGTTGGCGGCCTTTGACGAACGCTGGCACCAGGATGGTCTGGTGATGGACAAGTGGTTTGTGCTGCAGGCGACCAGCCCGGCGGCGGACGTGCTGACCAAAGTGCGTGGGTTGCTGAAACACCGTTCATTCAGCCTGAGCAATCCAAACCGCACACGCTCATTGATTGGGGGCTTTGCTTCTGCCAACCCGGCGGCGTTCCATGCGGCGGACGGCAGTGGCTATCAGTTCCTGGTGGAAATCCTCAGTGATTTGAACCAGCGCAACCCGCAGATTGCTGCTCGCCTGATCGAACCTTTGATCCGCTTGAAACGCTACGATGCTTCACGTCAGGCATTAATGCGCAAAGCGCTTGAACAGTTGAAAGGGCTGGAGAATTTGTCCGGCGACCTGTTCGAGAAAATCACCAAGGCGCTCGACGCGTAAGTCTAGGAAGGGACGGCATGCCGTCCCTTTTTTAATTTGCTGCGCGGCGTGTGGCCTGGCTTAAGGGGGAGGGCGGAGACAATACTCTGTCCAGCACCTCGGCCTCCAACTCTGCCAGTTTGACTGACCCTTTGCGTCGTGGGCGCGGCAGGTCGACGGTCAGATCCAGGCCGATACGGCCTTCCTCAATCAAAATGACGCGATCCGCCAACGCAATGGCTTCACTGACGTCATGCGTCACCAGCAATACGGTGAAACCGTGCTGTTGCCACAACCCTTCAATCAATCCCTGCATTTCAATCCGCGTCAAGGCGTCGAGCGCCCCCAAAGGTTCGTCCAACAGCAACAGGCGTGGACGGTGGATCAGCGCACGTGCCAGAGCCACTCGTTGTTTTTGTCCTCCGGACAAGGCCGCTGGCCACTCGTTGGCGCGGTCGGCCAGCCCGACGGCTTCCAGCGCTTGCAACGCATCGGCACGCCAGTTACCGCGCAGGCCAAGGCCCACATTGTCGATCACCTTTTTCCACGGTAGCAGGCGGGCGTCCTGAAACATTAAGCGGGTATCGTCTCTGGCGCTGGCAAGGGGCGCATTCCCGCTCAGCAAGGCGCCGCTGGTGGCTTTTTCCAGTCCTGCCATTAGACGCAGCAGCGTGCTTTTACCGCAGCCACTGCGGCCGACCACGGCGACAAACTGTCCCGCGCTGATGCGCAATTGAATATTGTCCAGCACGGTGCGGTTACCGTAGCGCTTGGCAATGGACTCGAGCGTGACCGGCGTCCCTTGGGGAATTCGAGCGGGAGTCGTCATAGCGCTTCTCCTTGTTTCAGTTGATAGGCCGGGTGCCAGCGCAACCAGACGCGTTCCAGCAACTGTGCGCTGACGTCCGCCAGCTTGCCGAGCAGGGCATAAAGCACAATCGCCACCACCACCACGTCGGTCTGCAAGAATTCACGTGCGTTCATCGCCAGATAACCGATACCCGAATTGGCGGAAATGGTTTCGGCCACGATCAGCGTCAGCCACATAAAGCCCAACGCGAAACGAACGCCGACCATAATCGACGGCAGAGCGCCCGGCAAAACCACCTGAGCAAAGAGCTGGAAACCGCTCAGGCCGTAGCTGCGCGCCATTTCAAGCAGGCCGTGATCGATATTCTTGATACCGTGATAGGTATTCAAATAAATGGGGAACAGCGTGCCTAACGCCACCAGAAAAATCTTGGCGGATTCATCGATGCCGAACCACAGGATCACCAGCGGGATCAGCGCCAGATGCGGCACGTTGCGGATCATCTGCACGGAGCTGTCCAACAGGCGCTCGCCCCAACGCGACAGACCGGTGATAAAGCCCAGCACCAGCCCAATGCTGCCGCCGATGCTAAAACCGATCAGTGCGCGCCAACTGCTGATCGTCAGGTGTTGCCACAACTCGCCGCTTTTGGTTAGCGTCCAGAAGGCGGTGACGACCGCGCTCGGTGCCGGCAGAATACGGTTCGACAGCCACCCCGCCTCGACGGAGATTTGCCAGATAACCACCAGCGCTACCGGCAATGCCCAGGGGGCCAGCCGGTGCAATATGCGTTGTGTACCCTTAGCCATAAGGGGGCTCCTCAGCTTTGCGACGCTTTTTGCGGAATATAGATATTGGCCACCACTTCTCCCTGGGCCTTGACCGGTTTGCGCTGCGTGGGGATTTGGTTTTCCACCAGGTCAAGATGGGGGAACAGCAGTTCGCCGACGCGATAGGCTTCTTCCAGATGCGGGTAGCCGGACAGGATAAAGGTATCGATGCCCAGATCGGCATATTCCTGCATGCGCGCCGCCACCGTCGGGCCGTCGCCGACCAGGGCAGTACCGGCCCCGCCACGGACCAAGCCCACCCCGGCCCACAGATTGGGGCTGATCTCCAGATTGTCTTTTTTGCCGCCGTGCAGGGCTGCCATGCGTCGTTGCCCTACAGAGTCAAAGCGGGCAAATGCCTTTTGTGCATCGGCGATGGTTTTTTCATCCAGATTGGCAATCAGTCGGTCTGCTGCACGCCAGGCTTCTTCGGTAGTTTCACGCACGATCACGTGCAGGCGAATGCCGAAGCGCACCTTGCGACCTTTGGCCGCCGCTTTGGCGCGGACCTCGGCAATTTTTTCTTTCACCTGCGCCGGGGGTTCTCCCCAGGTGAGGTACATTTCAACCTGTTCGGCGGCCAGATCCTGCGCAGCGGCAGAGGATCCGCCGAAATACAGCGGCGGACGCGGTTGTTGCACCGGCGGGTACAGCAGCTTTGCCCCCTTCACCTGAATATGCTTGCCATCGAAATCGACGGTTTCCCCTTCCAGCACCTTTCGCCAAACGTGGGTGAACTCTGCCGATGCCTCGTAACGTTCTTCGTGATTCAGATGCAGCCCTTCCGCCGCCAGCTCCTCGGGATCGCCGCCGGTAACCAGGTTGAACAACGCTCGACCATTGGAAAGACGATCCAGCGTCGCCGCCTGGCGAGCCGCCAGGGTGGGCGAAATTATGCCGGGGCGTAAAGCCACCAGGAACTTCAGCCGCTGAGTGACCGGGATCAGCGAGGCGGCCACGAGCCAGGAGTCTTCACAAGAACGGCCGGTGGGGATCAACACGCCGCCGAACCCCAGCCGATCGGCCGCTTGGGCAATTTGCTGCAAATAGCCGTAATCGACGCTGCGCGCGCCTTCGGTGCTGCCGAGATAGTGGCCGTCGCCATGGGTTGGTAAAAACCAGAATACGTTCAGGCTCATCGTCTATTCTCCAAAATTATTGTGCGCTCGGGCGCCAGATGCGTTGCGAGATATCGACCTTCACGGGCACCAGACGGTTGGCGTAAAACAGATCGGCGGTTTGCTGCTGGGCGGCAATGGTGCGTGCGTCCAGCGGTTTGATGGCGGTCGGTGGGCGGTGATCCAAATAAGACGAGATCACTTTTTCCGGCAGCCCCATGGCGTTCGCCAGCAGCGTGACGCTTTGCGCCCGGTCGCTTTGGGTCAGTGCATCCGCTTTGGTCAACTCATCGAGCACCTGCTGAATAAACGGCCCGTTAGCTTCGGTATAAGTGCGCACCGCCAGATAGAAGGAGCCGGTTTGATTCAAATCGGTGCCATCACCCAGCACCCGCACGCCGCCCTGCAACAAGGCTGCGGAATAGTACGGGTCCCAAATGGTCCAGGCATCGACGTTGCCCTGCTGGAATGCGGCGCGGGCATCTGCCGGCGTCAGGTAAACCGGTTGGATATCGGTGAATTTCAGTCCGGCTTTTTGCAGCGAACGCAGCAGCAGGTTGTGGGAACTGGAGCCTTTCTGGAAGGCGACTTTGTGGCCTTTCAAATCAGCGACGGTTTTGATCGGGCTATTTTCCGGCACCAGGATCACTTCCGCCTTGGGTTTAGGTGGCTCTACGCCGACATACAGCAGATCCGCCCCGGCGGCCTGGGCAAAGATCGGCGGAATATCGCCGGTGCTGCCCAGATCGATACTGCCGACGTTCAACGCCTCAAGCATCTGCGGGCCTGCAGGGAATTCGATCCAACTGATTTTGGTAGTGGGGAAACGCTGTTCCAGCAGGCGGTGGGATTTTGCCAATACCAGACTGACCGATCCTTTTTGATAACCGATACGAAACTGCGCCGGATCCTGTGCGCTGGCGGAATTGATCCACGCCAGTGAGATGATGCCGGCCAAAGCGCCAGTGCCAAGCCAACGGCCAAGTGATGAAAGTCGCGTCATTCTCTTTCCTTATATAGAGCGTGCTGTCAGGCGGTTTGACGCGCAAACAGAGACGGGGAGAGTTTTGCCTGGGGCGGTTTACGGCGACCGAGTGCCAGGTAGAAGCTTTCCAGAGCTTCTTCCAACCGCGATGCCAGCCCGTCGGACAGCGTGATATCTTCACCGCTCAACACCACCTGGCTGTCGTCGGCGAACACCCCGTGCAGCACTTCCTGAGCTTTCAATGCCGCCAACACCGGTTTGAGGGCATAGTCCACTGCCAACATATGACCAATAGAACCGCCGGTAGCCAGGGGTAACACCACCTTATGGTCAAGCGCTCGCTCAGGCAGCAGATCCAGCAGGGTTTTCAGCGCACCGGAAAACGAGGCCTTATACACCGGCGTAGAGACCAACAGGCCGTCGGCCAAAGCCAGTTGCTCGGTAAAGGCTTTTATCGCCGGGCTATTGAAATTGGCGTACAGCAAGTCTTCTGCGTCAAAGTCGTGCAGGGTGTAGGAGATCACTTCTACGCCTTGCTGCTGCAACCAATTCTTACTCAAGGAAAGCAGGGCCGCTGAACGTGATGGGATGCGAGGGCTGCCGGACAGTGATATAACGCGCATTACCACTCCTTATAACTAAAAGTTAGGTTTAATTAAAAAATCGTCGAGAAGTGTTTTAAACCTATCAGCAAAGAGGCGGGTTACTTAAATCTCATTTTTTGATTTTGATATGCGTAAATGCGGATTGGCGGGGCATTGGCTCCCCGTCAGGGGAAACGATTGCGTTAAAAACGCTTTTTTTGCTTTTAATCAATTCCAATTGGCCAAGGGATACCGGATAATACGCCCCCGGTTTGCAACCGGGAAATCAGGAGAGTACATGTACTACCCCCTCATCAGAAAAGCGTTGTTCCAGCTCGATCCCGAGCGTGCGCATGAATTGACTTTTCATCAGCTCCGCCGCGTCACCGGCACCCCGTTAGAATTTGTTATTCGCCAGTCTGTGCCGACCAAGCCAGTAAGCTGCATGGGGCTCTCTTTTAAAAATCCTTTGGGTTTGGCCGCCGGCCTGGATAAAGACGGCGAGTGCATCGACGCATTTGGTGCCATGGGCTTTGGCTTTGTCGAAGTTGGCACCGTGACGCCACGCCCGCAGTCGGGCAATGATAAACCGCGTCTGTTCCGCATCGTGGAAGCGGAAGGCCTGATCAACCGAATGGGCTTTAATAACCAGGGCGTGGATAATCTGGTTGAAAACGTTAAGAAATCCCATTTCGGCGGTATTCTGGGGATTAATATCGGTAAGAATAAAGATACCCCGGTCGAGCAAGGAAAAGACGATTATCTGATCTGTATGGATAAAGTTTATCCGTATGCCGGTTATATCGCGATTAACATTTCGTCACCCAATACGCCGGGGTTACGATCCTTACAGTACGGCGAAGCGTTAGACGATCTTTTGGCCGCCATTAAAAATAAGCAGCAGGAATTGCATGCGCGCCATCACAAATATGTGCCGATGGCGGTAAAGATCGCGCCGGATCTTTCAGAAGAAGAATTGATCCAAATAGCCGACAGTTTGGTGCGCCATAATATTGATGGTGTGATCGCGACCAATACCACGCTGGATCGTAAATTGATCCAGGGGCTGAATTATTGCGAACAAATGGGGGGCCTGAGTGGTCGTCCGCTGCAGGCGAGCAGCACCGAAGTGATCCGTCGTTTGTCGCAAGAGCTGCAAGGGCGTTTACCGATTATCGGCGTTGGCGGAATTGATTCCCTGATGGCCGCACGGGAAAAAATGGCGGCCGGTGCTTCGCTGGTACAAATTTATTCCGGATTTATCTTCAAAGGTCCGCGCCTGATTAAAGATATCGTTAACTACATCTAATATTTTTCCTTTCATTTTCAGCCGGGGGTTTATTTCTTCCCCCGGCTCGTCTATATTTTGTCCACTAGCATAAATATCGTTCGCGGAATTATCCGATGTTTAAGCGACTTGAGTGGTGATAAAATCACCTTTTAGGGTAAATACGGCGTGGCATGGGCAGCGAGAAGGATAAGACATGAAGATAAAACCTGACGATAATTGGCGTTGGTATTTTGACGCCGAACACGATCGGCTAATGCTGGATTTAGCCAATGGGATGATCTTCCGCTCGCGTTTTCCTGCCAAAATGTTAACCCCGGATGCCTTTGATGAGTGTTCTTTCTGTGTGGATGACGCGGCGCTTTATTTTAATTATGAAGAGCAGTGCAAACAGATAAAGCTCAGCCATGAACAACGCGCCGAACTGGTATTAAATGCCCTGGTGGCCTATCGCTTCCTGAAACCGCTGATGCCGAAAAGCTGGCATTTCTCGCAGCAGCATTACCCGTTGCAGCCGAAAAATGGCGAATTAGCGGCGGTGAAGGTGATGGAGAGCGGCGTTGAAGCGCGTCTGCTGGTGGTGGAAGCCGGTGATAACGCCAGCCTGTGCCTGCTGGCGCAAAACCAACTCTCCGTCGCTGGTCGCACTATGGTTCTGGGTGACGCCATCAAAGTGATGCACGATCGCCTTAAACCCTGCGCGCAAGATGAAACCTCCGCCCCGGCTTACGACAGGGCGGTATAACGGCGATTACGCCAGCGTCAAATCGCTTTTTGGAATACAGCTGCAGCAAAGGATGGTGCCATTGTTGGCTACCGCACTTTTCTTCAGCGGCGCCACTTCGCCACTGACCAAAGTGATGCGACAACTTCCGCAAATTCCCGCACGGCATGAATAAGGCACGCGGAGCCCTTGCTGTTCCAACTGCTCCAGTAAGATCTGCTGATTATTGCCGGTAAACACCGTTCCCGCGTATTCGATAGTGACGCTATGTTCACTGTCCTGCGGTGCCTGCACGCTCTCAACCACTTTTCCAGCGCCATACGGGCGTGGTGGCTTGGTGGATAACACTTCTACTCTATCGCCGACGCGGATAATACCGCTGCTGCGCGCCACCATATTCTGGCCAAAATCGATATCGCCGTTATCAGCCGTGCGGAATTTCTGCAGAGTGCTCAGGGGTTCGCCGCTTGGGTGCTTGCGCCCACGTTCGGTGCTGACGGTGGTCAACACGCAGCGGCTACAGGGTTTGACCAGATCAAACATCACGTCACCGACGCGGATCACCTGCCAACCATCCTCGGCCCAGGCATTCGCGCCGGTGACCACCAGATTGGGGCGGAACTGCTCAAGCTTGATGCTGCCGGGGCAACGCTGCTGCAAATCGTTGAATGAGGCTTCGTTGATCAGCAAATAAGGATAGCCGTCGGCGAAAGAAAGGGGGATTTCCGGGTGTTTTTTCACGCGGCGGGTCAGCTCGGGGCCAAGCCAACGCAGCTGCACTTCACGCTGGAAATAACCGCTCAGCCAGCTGTTAATCGCTGCCGGCGCAATCAGGGCGGTGAAATGATTGCCCCAAACTTCGGTCGGTTGCGCCTCAGGGGCGAAATCGCTGAAGCGGATGGCGGCGCTTTCTCCGTCCGGCGCGGTCAGGAATAGCCCATCGGGCAGCAGAGCCGGGGTGAACATCACCATTTGCGGATATTGGCGCGCGGTAATAAAGGTGCCATCCGGTTCGGTGATCATAAAGGTACGGTCGAAAGCCAATCCACTGCTGGAAGCCTGCGCGTGCGAAAGCTGCAAACCACGAAGCGATTTCACCGGATGAACGTAAATTTTCGAAAGCGTAATCACCCTTATCCCCGTGCGATTATTAAATAGAAGGGAGCAACTTTATGACAAGCGGTCTGGATTAGCTATAATGCGCAACAATTTTCTTTTTGGTGATAAGTACGATATGAACTCTCTGTTTGCCAGCACGGCGCGTGGACTGGAAGAACTGTTAAAAAGCGAACTGGAAGCGCTGGGCGCTCACGCCTGTAAAGTAGTGCAGGGTGGGGTACATTTTCAGGGTGACGATCGTCTTCTGTACCAAAGCTTGCTGTGGAGCCGTCTGGCCTCACGTATTTTGCTGCCGCTGAATGAATTCCGCGTGCACAGCGATCTGGATCTGTATCTGGGCGTGCAGGCGATCGACTGGACCAACATTTTCGGCGTGGATAAAACCTTCGCCGTGCATTTCAGCGGCGTGAACGAAGAGATCCGCAACAGCCAATATGGTGCGCTGAAGGTTAAGGACGCCATCGTCGACAGCTTTACTCGCAAACTCGACCAGCGTCCGACGGTTGCGAAGCAGCAGCCGGATATTCGCGTAAATGTGTTCCTGCAGCGCGATATGGCCAGCGTAGCGCTCGATCTGAGCGGTGAAGGCCTGCATCAACGTGGTTACCGTGATCTGACCGGCCAGGCACCGCTGAAAGAGAGCCTGGCGGCGGCGATTGTGCAACGCTCCGGCTGGCAGCCGGGGACTCCGATGCTTGATCCTATGTGTGGCTCGGGGACGCTATTGATCGAGGCGGCGATGATAGCTTCCGATCGCGCTCCGGGTCTGCACCGTCAACATTGGGGCTTTACCGCCTGGAATGGCCATAACGTCGATCTGTGGCGCGAAGTGATCACCGAAGCACAGGTGCGTGCACGCCGTGGCTTGCAAGAAACCACCTCACGTTTCTTCGGTTCTGATATCGATCGTCGGGTGATTGAAATGGCGCGCGGCAATGCCCGTCGTGCAGGCGTTGCCGAACTGATTACCTTTAACGTCAACGACGTAGCCAAACTGACCAATCCACTGCCGGAAGGCCCGACGGGCACCGTAGTGTGCAACCCGCCGTACGGTGAGCGTCTGGAAAGTGAGCCGGCGCTGATCGCCTTGCATAATATGCTGGGCCGCATCATGAAGAGCGCATTCGGCGGTTGGCAGTTGTCATTGTTTAGCGCATCGCCGGAACTGCTGAGCTGCCTGCAGCTGCGTGCCGAACGCCAGTTCAAGGCCAAAAATGGCCCGCTGGACTGCGTGCAGAAAAATTACCAACTGGCGGAGAACCCACAGGGCTCCGGCGGCATTCAGGTCGCGGAAGATTTTGCCAACCGCCTGCGCAAGAACCTGAAGAAGCTCGACAAGTGGGCCAAACAGCAGGGCATTGAATGCTATCGCCTGTATGATGCTGACCTGCCGGAATACAACGTGGCGGTAGACCGCTACGGCAGCAAGGTGGTGGTACAAGAGTATGCGCCGCCGAAAACCATCGATGCGCAGAAAGCGCGTCAACGTCTGTTCGATGTGATCAATGCCACGCTGGCGGTGCTGGAATTGCCGTCCAATCAGCTGATCCTGAAAACCCGTGAGCGCCAGAAAGGCAAAAACCAGTATGAAAAACTGGCACAGAAGGGCGAGTTCCTGCTGGTGGAAGAGTTTAACGCCAAGCTGTGGGTTAACCTGACTGACTATCTCGATACCGGCCTGTTCCTCGACCACCGCATTGCTCGCCGTATGCTGGGTGAGATGAGCAAGGGCAAAGACTTCCTCAACCTGTTCGCCTATACCGGCACCGCCAGCGTACACGCCGGATTGGGTGGTGCGCGCAGTACCACCACGGTGGATATGTCGCGTACCTATCTCGAATGGGCAGAGAAAAACCTGCGCGTTAACGGTCTGACCGGCAAACAGCACAGATTGATCCATGCGGATTGCCTGTCATGGCTGCAAAATGCCGACGAACAATTCGATGTGATCTTTATCGATCCGCCGACCTTCTCCAACTCCAAGCGGATGGAGAACACTTTTGACGTTCAGCGTGATCACCTGGTGCTGATGCAAGATTTGAAACGGTTACTGCGTCGTAACGGGACCATCATGTTCTCGAACAACAAGCGCGGTTTCCAGATGGATATGGCCGGCCTGAGCGCCCTGGGTCTGGAGGCGAAAGAAATTACCGCCCAGACGCAGTCGCAGGACTTTGCCCGTAACCGTCAAATTCATAACTGCTGGCTGGTTACCCACGCCGGCGAAGGAAAATAATTACTATGTCGTTAATCAGCATGTCCGGTGCCTGGCTGTCCTTCAGCGATGCGCCGCTTTTAGATAACACCGAAATTCATATTGAAGACAACGAACGCGTTTGTCTGGTTGGGCGCAACGGCGCAGGTAAATCCACGCTGTTGAAGATCCTCGGTAAAGAAATTCCGCTGGACGATGGCCGGGTGATTTACGAGCAAGATCTGATCGTTGCGCGTCTGCAACAGGATCCCCCGCGCAATATCGGCGGGACAGTATTCGATTTCGTGGCCGAAGGCGTGGCCGAGCAGGCGGAACACCTGAAGGCCTATCACGCGATTTCGCACCTGGTGGAAACCGATCCGAGCGAAAAAAACCTGACGCGTATGGCGCAGATTATGGAAATCCTCGATCACCAGGGGCTTTGGCAACTCGACAGCCGCATCAGCGAAGTGTTGCTGCAGCTGGGCCTGAACGGGGACGCGGAGCTTTCCTCGCTGTCCGGCGGTTGGCTGCGTAAAGCGGCGCTGGGGCGTGCGCTGGTCAGCTCTCCACGCGTATTGCTGCTGGACGAACCGACCAACCACCTGGACATTACCACCATCGACTGGCTGGAAGGCTTCCTGAAAGAGTTCCAGGGCAGCATCGTGTTCATTTCCCACGACCGTTCCTTTATCCGCAACATGGCGACGCGCATTGTCGATCTCGACCGTGGCAAGCTGGTGTCCTGGCCGGGCAATTATGATCTGTATCTGCTGAGCAAAGAAGAAGCGCTGCGCGTAGAAGAGCTGCAAAACGCCGAATTCGATCGCAAGCTGGCGCAGGAAGAAGTGTGGATCCGTCAGGGCATCAAGGCGCGTCGTACCCGTAACGAAGGCCGCGTACGTGCGCTGAAGGCGTTACGTAATGAGCGTTCAGAACGTCGTGAAGTGATGGGCACCGCCAAAATGCAGGTTGAAGAAGCGGTACGCTCCGGCAAGATCGTGTTCGAGATGGAAGACGTCAACTATCAGGTCGGCGGCAAAGTGCTGGTGCGCAATTTCTCCGCTCAGGTGCAGCGCGGCGACAAGATTGCCCTGGTCGGTCCGAACGGCTGCGGCAAGACGACCTTGCTGAAGCTGATGCTTGGCCAGTTGAAGGCCGACAGCGGTCGCGTACATTGCGGCACCAAGCTTGAAGTGGCCTACTTCGACCAGCACCGCGCCGAACTGGATCCGGAACGTACGGTGATGGACAACCTGGCAGAAGGCAAGCAGGAGGTGATGGTCAATGGCCGTTCCCGCCACGTACTGGGCTATCTGCAGGACTTCCTGTTCCATCCGAAACGCGCCATGACGCCGGTGAAAGCATTGTCAGGAGGCGAGCGTAACCGTCTGTTGCTGGCCAAGCTGTTCCTGAAGCCAAGCAACTTATTGATTCTCGATGAACCAACCAACGATCTTGACGTCGAAACGCTGGAGCTGCTGGAAGAGTTGATCGATGGCTATCAGGGCACCGTGCTGCTGGTGAGCCACGATCGTCAATTCGTCGACAACTCCGTGACCGAGTGCTGGATCTTTGAAGGCAACGGCGAGATCAGCACCTTTGTCGGCGGCTATTACGATGCGCACCACCAGCGCGCAACGGCAAAACCTATTCGCCAGGTCGCGGCTGAACAGAATAAACCGGCGGCGGAGAAAAAGGCTGAACAGCCCAAGAAACCGGCGGCTAAACTGAGCTATAACTTGTTACGCGAACTGGAACAGTTGCCGCAACGCCTTGAACAGCTGGAAGCGGAAATTGAAGCACTGCAGGCGCAAATGAGCGATGCTGATTTCTTCACGCGCCCTCACAGCGAAACACAACAGGTGTTGACGGCGCTGGCCGCCGCCGAAGGAGCGTTGGAAGAAGCCTTCGCCCGTTGGGAAGAGTTGGAAGCGATGAAAAACGGCTAACCGTTGAGAATACCGTCCGCGCGCTGCTGCGGACGGTATTGCCGTACCGGTGAGCGACGTTGTTAAGGAGGATTATGGTGTGTTCCCACGAGAATCACGAGCAGCACAGTCACGCAACACACGCAAAACAGCAACAGGACAATCTGATGCTGTGTCCACAATGCGACATGTTGGTGGCGTTGCCGCCGCTGGCATATGGTTCAAAAGCGGTATGCCCGCGTTGTAAAACGACCCTCAGCTCCCGCTGGCAGGAACCGCGCAAGCGGCCAATTGGCTATGCCCTCAGCGCATTGTTCATGCTGCTGCTGGCGAATATTTTCCCGTTTATCAATATGCGCGTTGCCGGCCTCGGTAACGAAATCAAACTGATCCAGATCCCGCAGGTGATGGTGGCGGAAGACTACGCCAGCATGGCCACGTTGTTTATGGTGTTCGTACAGTTGATCCCTGCGTTCTGCATGGTGGCGATCATTGTGCTGTGTGCCCGAGTGCGTATCCCCCTTGGCCTGAAAGAGTGGATGGCCAAGATGCTGTTCCAGTTTAAAACCTGGTGCATGGTGGAGATTTTCCTCGCAGGGGTGTTGGTCAGCTTCGTCAAGCTGATGGCCTATGGCGATATCGGTATCGGCAGCAGCTTTGTGCCTTATTGCCTGTTCTGTCTGCTGCAGGTGCGCGCCTTCCAATGTGTCGATCGCCGCTGGTTATGGAATGACATTGAACCTGCACCGCGGCTCGATCGTCCAATGCAGGTTGGGCACATCGGGTTGCGCCAGGGCCTGCGCTCTTGCCAATGCTGTACGGCGATTCTGCCGGCCGAGATGACCCGTTGCCCACGCTGCCACACCAAAGGTTATGTCCGTCGCCGCCACAGTTTGCAATGGACATTGGCACTGCTTGTCACCTCTATCATGCTGTATATTCCGGCTAATCTGCTGCCTATTATGGTTACCGAAGCCCTGGGCAACAAAATCACCTCTACCATCATGGCCGGGGTGATCCTGCTGTGGGGCGAGGGATCTTATCCGGTGGCGATGGTGATCTTCATCGCCAGCATCATGGTGCCGTCGTTGAAAATGTTGGCGATTGGCTGGTTGTGCTGGGATGCTAACGGCAGGCATAAACCCCGGGCTGACAGCGAACGGATGCACCTGATTTATGAAGTGGTTGAATTCGTTGGCCGCTGGTCAATGATCGACGTGTTTGTGATTGCCGTGCTTTCGGCATTGGTACGGATGGGACAATTGATGAGTATTTATCCTGCTACTGGCGCACTGCTGTTCGCCATGGTGGTGATCCTCACTATGTTTGCTGCCATGACGTTTGACCCCCGGCTGACCTGGGATCGCGTAAATGAAACAATAAAAAAGGAGCCGCAAGGTGACGGAAAATAATCATAGCGTCGCGGACGTTGAAAAGATCAAGCGCTGGTCGCCGGTGTGGATTATCCCCATCGTCACTGCGCTGATCGGCGCCTGGATCCTGTTTTACCATTTCAGCCACCAGGGGCCTCAGGTGACGCTGGTCACCACAACCGCTGAAGGTTTGGAGGCGGGTAAAACCAAAATCACCAGCCGTAGCGTTGACGTCGGTGTAGTGGAAACCGTGACCCTGAGCGATGACCTGAGCAAGGTGGTGGTGCAGGCTCGGTTAAACTCCGGCATGGAGAAATTGCTGCGCGAGGATACCGCCTTCTGGGTGGTGAAACCGCAGATTGGCCGTGAAGGCATTTCCGGTCTGGGTACGTTGCTGTCTGGTGCTTACATCGAGCTGCAGCCGGGCAAAAAAGGTAAAGAGAAAAACGATTATCAACTGCTGGATGCACCACCGTTGGCTTCTCCGGACGCCAAAGGTTTGCGCATCATACTGGACAGTGAGAAATCGGGGCAGTTGAATGCCGGCGATCCGGTATTGTTCCGCGGCTACCGTGTCGGCTCGGTAGAGACCAGCTATTTTGATCCGAAAATGCGCGCCATGCGTTATCAGCTGTTCATCTCCGCACCTTACGACCAACTGGTGACCAGCAACGTTCGCTTCTGGAAAGACAGCGGCGTGGCCTTCGACATGTCTGCGCAGGGGATGCGGGTAGAAATGGGATCCCTGGCTACGCTGTTCAGCGGTGGCGTCAGCTTTGACGTGCCGGACGGTTGGGATCGCGGTGAGCAGGTAAAAGAGAAAACCGAATATCAGCTGTTCGATAACCAACGCAGCATCCAGGATTCGTTGTACACCGTACACAAAGATTACCTGATGTTCTTCTCCGACTCGATCCGTGGCCTGCAGCCGGGTGCGCCAGTTGAGTTCCGCGGCATCCGTTTGGGGACCGTGGCGCAAGTGCCATTCTATAAAGAAGGTATGATGCAGCGTCTGGATAACGATTACCGGATCCCGGTGCTGATCCGCATCGAACCCGATCGTTTCCAAAAACAGTTGGGCGGCAATTTCGATATTGAAGGCCATCTGAAAGATGCTGAATCTCGCGGTATGCGTGCTGCGCTCAAATCTGCCAACCTGCTAACCGGTTCACTGTACATCGATCTGGATTTCTATCCGCAGGAGAAACCGTGGAAAGGGCCGCGTGAGCTGTTTGGTTATCCGTTGATGCCGACTACCAGCGGCGGTCTGGCGCAGATCCAACAGAAACTGATGCAGACCTTGGATAAGATCAACGCGATGCCATTGAATCCGATGATCAACGAAGCGACCAAGACCCTGGCGGAAAGTCAGAAAACCATGAAGTCGACGCAACAGACCATGAAATCGTTGAACGACATCATCGCCAGTAAAGAGATGAAGGCACTGCCGCAGGATATGCAAAAAACGCTGCAGGAGCTGAATCGCAGCATGAAAGGCTTCCAGCCAGGTTCACCGGCCTACAACAAGATGGTCGGCGATATGCAACGTCTCGATCAGGTGCTGCGTGAGTTGCAGCCAGTGCTGCGCACCCTGAATGAAAAGAGCAACGCGCTGGTATTTGAAGCCGCGGGCAGTAACGATCCTCAGCCGAAGAAGGCCAATAAATGATGAAATGGATTCCTGTAGCCCTGGCGCTGGTACTCAGCGCCTGTAGCAGCACACCACAGAAAACCTACTACCAACTGCCGGCGCTGGGTGTGCCGACACAGGTGAGCGGCGGTGAGACTTCTCGCCAACTGTGGTTGGAACACGTCACCGTGGCGGATTATCTGGCGCAGAACGGCGTGGTTTATCAAACCAATGATGTGCAGTACGTTATTGCTCAGAATAACCTGTGGGCCAGCCCGCTCGACCAGCAGCTGCAGCAAACGCTGGTCACTAACCTGAGCAGCGCATTGCCGGGCTGGGTGGTCTCCTCCCAGCCGATGAGCAGCGATCAGGATGTGTTGAACGTGACGGTCAGCGGTTTCCACGGTCGTTTTGATGGCAAGGCGATTATTCGTGGCGAATGGGTGCTGAGTCATCAAGGCAAGCTGACCAAACGGCCATTCAGCCTGGAGCTGAAACAGGGCGAGGATGGTTACGATGCGTTAGTTCGTACCCTGGCGCAAGGCTGGCAGCAAGAGGCGCAGTCCATCGCCTCGCAGGCCGGTCGTTTTTAGTCATAATTTGGACTAAAAAGGTCTAATCCCTTCCGATGAAAAATATTAAAACTTTTCGTCGGGAGGGATTTTTATTTGATTTCAATCAGTTAACCTCTTCCTCGGCATATCAGCCACTTAGCCAATTCTGCGTGTGTAGCTCACAAATATGACATTGGCGTGAATTTTGCGCATTGATCTTCCCTTCATTTAGCGCTATTGCTTATACGTGGCTGCACAAAAAGCAGCCATTGTTTTCTTTCCACCAGACCAAATATGAGGGAAACGAGGCATGAAGAGACAGAAACGCGATCGTCTGGAAAGGGCGCATTCACGAGGTTATCAGGCAGGTATCTTAGGGCGTTCTAGGGAATATTGTCCCTACCAATCATCTGTGGACGCCCGGTCTCAATGGCTGGGAGGTTGGCGAGAAGCCATGGAAGACAGGGCTGTGACCGCTTAAGCGGCTCTCTGTCAAAAAAAAGGAATAACCTCCGCTCCGGGCGGAGGTTTTTGTTTAAACCGTCTTATTCCTGCCAGCGTTTCAGCAAGATACTCGCATTCACGCCGCCAAAGCCAAAGCCGTTCGACAGCGCGTAGTTGATGGTCATTGGTTGCGCTTTATTGGCCACCAAATGCAATCCCTCGGCCGCCGGGTCTGGATTATCCAGATTCAGCGTGGCTGGTGCGATCTGATCGCGCAGTGCCAGCGCCGTAAATATGGTTTCTAGCCCGCCTGCAGCCCCGAGTAAATGTCCCGTAGCAGATTTGGTCGAAGTGATGGCTATGCTGCCCCCGGTACCGAACAGGTGTTTAATGGCGTTGATCTCACCCAAATCACCGACGGGTGTTGAGGTCGCGTGGGCATTCAGGTGCTGAATTTGCTCCGGTGTGACACCGGCCTGTTTCAGCGCAATTTTCATTGCGCGATAGGCGCCGTCACCGTCTTCAGCACCGGAGGTCATGTGGTAGGCATCGGCACTGGTACCGTAGCCGACAATTTCTGCCAGTGGTGTGGCACCACGCGCCAGCGCATGTTCCAGCGTTTCAATAACCAACATGCCGGCACCTTCCCCCATGACAAAACCGTTGCGGGCACTGTCGAATGGCCGGGAGGCTTTTTCTGCCTCTTCAGGTGATGTCGTGGACATGGCGCGCGCTGCGGCAAAGCCCCCGAGGCTGACGGTGTCGATTGCGGCTTCTGTACCGCCACATAGCGCGATATCGGCCTCATCGTTACGAATCATGCGTACCGCGTCGCCAATAGCCTGGACGCCTGCTGCACAAGCGGTAACGGGGGCGCCGATCGGGCCCTTGAACTGGTGCTTAATCGACACATGACCGGCCGCCAGATTGACCAGGAACGAAGGAATGGTAAATGGCGAAAGGCGTTTGGCTCCCCGGCTGTCGGTGGTGCGCACCGCGTGAGCAATCGCCGGAAAACCACCGATACCGGAGGCAATCACGGTCGCGGTGCGTTCCTGCTTATCTTCCGTATCCGCTGTCCAGCCGGCCTGACGAATGGCCTCATCGGCCGCCGCCATCGCCAGCAGAATAAAGCGGTCCATTTTCTTTTGGTCTTTTGGCGCTACGGAGCTGTCGGGGTCAAAACCTGCCTCGGCATCCTGTTCCAACGAAGGCACCTGCCCGCCGATTTTAACCTGCAGGTCGGCAACGATCTCTTCCGGGAGAGGGCGAATACCGGACTGGCCATTCAGCAGACGCTGCCAGATAGCCTCTACGCCGCATCCCAGTGGCGAAACGGCGCCCATGCCGGTAATGACTATACGACGACTGTTCATAGTGACTCCTTGGATGATTCGGGGGGAATGCAGAAAGGTTCTGCTGCATCAGGGCCGCGCGTTGGCGCATACCGTCGGTCGCTGCCGGCCCTGGCGCTAAGGTAATATTATGCAGCGCGATAGGCTGCCGGGTAATGCTGTCGATCAGTTCTACGCGTATTGGCTGCCCGGTACGGCGGTCGACCAGTTCCGCGCTAATGCCGTCATCGGCCAAATGGGTATTTCCCCAATGGAACAGGGCCGCGAGCACTGGGAAGAAATCTTTGCCGCGTTCGGTGAGCAGATACTCATACCGTACTGGCCGGGTTTGATATCGCTGCTTATGCAGGATACCGCTTTCCACCAGGTATCTCAGGCGGCGGGTCAATATGGTGGGCGAAAGCCCCAGGCTTTGCTGGAATTCATCAAACCGCGATAGGCCATGGAACGCATCGCGAAGTATCAGGATGCTCCACCATTCTCCCACGCGGTCCAGTGAGCGGGCTACTGGGCATGGCATGTTGTCAAAACGGGTTTTCTGCATGGCATACCTCCTGGTAACTACAATAATTGTAGTTACTATTTAGCCGCCATGAACCTGAGGTTTAAAGCACAGGGCATAATAGCGGCGGGGAAATAAAACGGCGACCGGGAAGGGCCGCCGTGACTGCGATTAGAACGCAGCAGTGTCCTTGAACAGGCCCACTTTAAGATCGCTGGCGGTGTAAATCACCTGGCCGTCGACCAGAACTTCACCATCAGCCACACCCATAATCAGCTTACGGATGATCACGCGTTTGAAGTTGATGCGGTAGGTGACTTTCTTCGCGGTCGGCAATACCTGGCCGGTGAATTTAACTTCACCCACGCCCAGCGCACGACCTTTGCCTTCGCCACCCAGCCAGCCGAGGTAGAAGCCTACCAACTGCCACATGGCATCCAGACCCAGGCAGCCTGGCATCACTGGATCGCCGATAAAGTGGCAACCGAAGAACCATAGGTCAGGATTGATATCCAGTTCCGCTTCCACATAGCCTTTGTTGTGGGTACCACCGTCTTCGGTCATTTTGACCACGCGGTCCATCATCAACATATTACCTGCCGGCAACGGCGGGCCGCCGGCGCCAAACAGCTCGCCACGGCCGGATGCTTCGAGGTCTTCTTTCGTATAGGAGTCGCGTTTTTCTACCATGTTCTCAGTAAACCTTATTTTAATGAAGGGCGCAGATTAGCTTACACGTGTACGCTGAACAAGTCCGATCAGCCGTGGTTGAACCAGTTGAGCCAACGAAGTGGCCACGGCCAGCGCCGGCGTTCCTGCGGATTCACCTGTGCAATCCGTTCCTGAATCGCAGCCAACAGATTAGGTTGCTGTTCATCAGAGTAAGGATAACCGGTGAGTAATGGCAAGGCCTCTGCGGCGCTGTCGACGGCCCACAGATGGAATTGCCCCTCGCGCACCGCATCGACTACGTCCTGGCGTAGACACAGGTGGCGCACGTTGGTAGCGGGCATGATGATGCCCTGTTTGCCTGTCAAACCGCGACGTTGGCAAACTTCGAAAAAGCCTTCGATCTTCTCGTTGACGCCGCCAATGGGCTGAACATTGCCGAATTGGTCGACGGAGCCGGTTACCGCAATCTGCTGGGTAATTGGCTGCGACGAGAGTGCACTGATAAGCGCACATAACTCGGCCAGTGAGGCGCTGTCGCCATCCACTTCGCCGTAAGATTGCTCAAACACGATTGAAGCCGAGAAGGGCAGCGGCTGGTCCAGTTCCAGTTCGGAAATCAGGAACGCCTGCATAATCATCATGCCTTTAGCATGCAGATTACCGCCAAGTTCGGCTTTGCGCTCGACGTCGGTAAATTCGCCATCGCCAAGATGCACCACACAGCTGATGCGAGATGGTTCGCCAAAGCTGCGTGGGTGGCCAGGATATTCCAACACCGACAGGCCGTTGATCTGGCCGACGACTTCCCCCTCGGTTTCAATCAGGATTTGGCCCAGCTCAATTTCATCCTGCATCCGCTCTGCGAGGTAGCTTTCACGCCATTCGCGGGCATTCAATGCGGCTTCGAATGCTTTGGCGGTGATGCTCTCTTCCTCGGCATACAGCGCCGCTTCAGAAAGTTGTTGGCTGATCCACAGTGGGGAGAGCGGCAGATTGCCCTGATCGCCGCTGTGACGCACGGCTTGAACCATTAACGGATACCAGGCATCGGCGGCCAGCGGTGGTAACTGCTTCTCGTCGATAAGGGCATTGACGTAGCCACACCATTGCACCATGTCATCGATTTCGGTGAGTTGCAGATCTTCTTCGTATTCGCCGTAGACCGCCTGCTCGCTCAGCTCCGGCTCGATATCATGGAAATCGGCCAGGCCGTGGCGATCGCCCACAACGATTAGCCGTAATTCCAACGGCATCGGGGGAATGGCAATCGGCAGCGGTCGCGTTTCATCCGGGGAAACCCAATGGAATTGGCGCTGGGTGATCATTTGCTTCAAGCGCAGCCACAGTAACGGCTGAGCCAGCAGGGAACGTGCCGACAGGATCAGCACGCCACCGTTGGCTTTATGCACCAGACCAGGTTGCAAGCTGATTTCATTGTTGTGGATCCTGACGCAGCCAAACAGCTGCTCCGGCTCGATCCACTCCTGAAACACACAGGCGCCACCGGCCGCAAAGGCTTCATCACCCTGGCTTGCGGGTTCAACGCTGACTTTGCTGCCCTGGATCACATAGTGACTGCCCTTAAACGCGGTATTCTGCGGTTGCAGTTGCTCAACTGCCTGGGCTATCAATGCCAGATACTCACGCGTTTCCTGCGCTTTCAACAGCATGAAACGCGGTGGCGACTGTGGATGGCAAAACAGCGTCAGTGCATTTTCCAGCCGAGGCTGAATGGAAGCAAAGGACACGGGCGCCAACTGCGCGGCGGTATCAAATATCGCTTGATAAGGCGTAACGTCCGGCAACAGTGATTGCCATTCAAGTCGGTTATTGGTCAAAGTGTTAGATGCAATCGTCAAAAAGGGAAAGGGCGATTATACAAGAATAACGACAGCTTGATACATGCAGAGTCGTAGTTGGTGTCAGGGAGTTTGACATCGCGCGATGACTGTGCAAAAAACAGTCTAAAAGAGGGGTAATTGCCGGGGAAATTCGGCGTAAAGCTGTTATGCTTAATTAAAGTTACGCGGTCACTGAAGAGCTCATGATGAAATATCAGCAACTGGAAAATCTGGAGAGCGGTTGGAAATGGAAGTACCTGGTGAAGAAGCATCGGGAAGGGGAAGCTATTACCCGCCACATTGAAAACAGCCTTGCTCAGGAAGCCATTGAAGAGCTGCTGAAGCTGGAAAATGAGCCGGTAAAAGTGCTGACGTGGATTAGCCACCATATGAATCCGGAACTGGATAACCGGATGAAGCAGACGATCCGCGCACGGCGTAAACGTCATTTTAACGCAGAACACCAACATACGCGTAAAAAATCTATCGATCTGGAGTTTTTGGTTTGGCAGCGTTTGGCCGGCCTGGCTCGTCGCCGCGGCGTGACTTTGTCAGAAACCGTGGTCCAGCTGATTGAAGATGCGGAACGTAAAGAGAAGTATGCCAGTCAGATGTCATCGCTGAAACAGGATTTAAAAGCCATTCTCGGTAAAGACGAACAGTAAGTCCCGTTCCGTGATTCCGTGATTCCGTGAAAGGGTGCACGTAGCCAGTTCCGCTGATTTTGAGCGAAAAAAAACCCCGCATAGCGGGGTTTTTTACTAAGAGTGGTAGCTTAGCCTTGTGGCTGAGTTACAACGTCTTTGATACCTTTAACTTCGATCTCTACGCGACGATCTGGTGCCAGGCAATCGATCTGTGCTTTGGTAGCACGACCAGCTTTGTAGCCACAGGTGTTACCAGTGACGGAATCAGCTTCGCCCATACCACGTGCAGAGATTTTGTCTGAAGGAATACCTTTAGATACCAGGTAGTCAACAACGCTTTGAGCGCGTTTTTCAGACAGTTTCTGGTTGTACTGGTCAGAACCAACGGCGTCGGTGTAACCCAGAACTACAACAGAACCATCTTTAGGATCCATGGAGCTCAGCTGAGTGTACAGCTGGTCCAGAGCCTGTTGGCCTTCTGCTTTCAGAGTGGATTTGTTGAAGTTGAACAGCACGTCAGACTTCAGAGTGAAACGCTTGGTTTCAACAACTGGAGCTGGAGCCGGAGCTGGTGCTGGAGCAACAACATCATCCTGACCGAAACGGTAAGAAACACCCAGGCTCAGCATGGTGTTGTCTGGACGTGCGCCGACAGTACCTGCATCACCGATGTTGCTAACGAATTGGTAGTCCAGGCGAGTAGCCCAGTTTTTGGTCAGTGCGTACTCAACACCCACTGCAGCCAGCGGAGAAACGCCAGTGTCGTGGTCGCTCAGACGAGTGCCATTGCCGTAGTTAGCTTTGGAATCAGCACGCCATACCATACCACCCAGACGAGTGTAGATGTCCAGATCGTCGATGATTGGGTAGCTCAGTTTAGCTGCCAGTTGAACGCCCTGTGCTTTGAAAGCACCGTTGTTCACGCTGCCTTTGTAAGGCATACGGCCAAGCCAGTCATAGCCCAGCTCGAAGCCCAGGTATTGGTTCGCCTGGTAACCCAGGAACGCGCCAGCACCCAGTTGATCTTTATGGGTCGGACCATTGCCGATACCATTCTGGTAACCGTTGCCGTAGAAACCAGTGTCATGGTACTGGGACCAGCCCAGTTTAGCACCGGTGTACCAGGTATTATCTTTTGGGGCGGCTTGCGCTACGGTAGCGAAACCAGCCAGTGCCACTGCTAATGCGATAGCTGTCTTTTTCATTTTGCGCCTCGTTATCATCCAAATAGGCAATGAGCTTTAAAGCTGTTTTAAGCCCTTGGTTAAATTCCTTCGCCAAGGTTTGAGCCCTCGTTTGTTACTCGGCCAGTTTATCTGGCGTTATAGAGCAACCTTGGCGATGTAAAGTCTACAACGTGGCGCGAAAGTTACAAGTGTGATGTGATAAAGCTCTAAAAAAAAACGCGGAATCGTACATATTTACTAACATTAACCGGCAAAAAAACGAGCAATTCAGCCTTCGTTTTGGGCCGCGGAACCGCAGCCGCACTCGCTTTTCCCCTGATCCCATAAAGGTTCCCTTGAAGAACGATGAAAATGATGGGAAAAATCCTAAATTTACTTAATGATACAAAGAAGAGTGAATTTTTAGGGTGGAACACTGTCCGTGAATCGGGTTTATGTCACGTTGAGGACGCATAATGAAGCCATAAGCGTTACCTAATTCTGCCGCGCGTCTTAATTTTAGACGATCTTCTTCCGTAAGATCGGGTAACCAGCCGAGTACGACACTGTAATTTCCCGTCAGTAACGCTTTTTCCATCGCTTCGACCGTGTCCAGCGGACTGATTTGGCTCAGCTGCACCACTTTCCCAACCGGCAGGCCGGACTGCTGTAGCCACCTTTTACTCAGCTTTTGCTGTGGAGTCAGCCATAACAACCAGCGCGACTGCATGCCCAACTGCTGTAGCAAAGGCAGCAACAATTGCGCCACTGCGGGCTGATGCTCGTTGTAAACAAGTTCACTGATAAGGCCATTTTTGTTGCCGGCATCTGTGTTTTCTGCAGCATTGTTCACCGCAAAAGAGGTGTGGCTGAAATGGGTTTTGTAGAGTGATTGAGTACGCATAAAGTATCCCGCCCGTAGTGTCACTGTATGTTTATACAGTACATCCAGTTGTCAGTAAGATCAACCCAAATCTTCGTAGCACCTCGCATAATTGCGATCATTTTTTATACGGCAGAGTTTTGTGATTGGCATGCCCATGGATAGTGCGTATTTTTCTAATTACTTGTTCACGTTAGTTTTATTTCATTGATACGGGAAATGATAGAACGCTAACCCACACCAGGAGGACGTTATGAAAGGGAAATCAACGGGAAGGATCGCACAGGCCAAGGCCTGTTTTTGCGCATTGGGCACTATCACTACTCGCTCGCAGTTCGGGGGCTACGGGGTACTGGCCGACGGCATCATGTTCGCGGTTATCGCTGAAGGAGAGCTTTATCTTCGCGCTACGGAGGGGCTGGAATCGGTCTTTCGCTCACGCGGTATGGTCAATATGGTTTACTCCAAACGCGGTGTGCCTATCACTATGCGCTATTACTGGGTAGATGAGACCTTGTGGCGTGATAGGGATGAACTGGTTGGGTTAGCCTGGCAGGCCATTCGCGAAGCGCGTCGGGAGCAAGAGATTAAAGCGGACAACCAGAGTCGGTTAAAAACCTTACCGAATATCGACATCAATATGGAACGTTTGCTGTGGCGAGCCGGTATTCGTAATGTTTATGATTTGCGGTTAAACGGGGCCAAGCGCAGTTATCTTCGGCTACTGCAGCAGCAAAAAAATTTGGGGTTGCGGGTGCTGCTTTCATTAGGCGGGGCCATCGCCGGCTATCATCACGCCGCTTTGCCTTCGGAATTACGCAGCGAGCTGACGCACTGGTTTGACCGCACCATGATGCTGCTTAGCCACGGCCATAACCCAAGAGTCCAGGGCCTTATGAAAGGCCCTGAATGATTATGCCGACTTACCTATTTGCGCATTCAGCATCGTGAGTTCCGGCAAGAGCTCAATCACCAGCCCAATCTGCTGCAACACCAATTGATCTTTGCTTTCCGGTTCCGGCGCCGCGTGTTGAATTCGTTCAGCCAGGCTTTCCAACGCCTGAGTGATGCGCCCACTGTCCTGCTCTTCTTGATGCAGGGCGCCATCGACATAACAGACAGCATCATTCAGCAGATCCAGGGTCGCAGGATTATTCAGGCGTTCACGGTGTGCCCCCAACGCCGAGATATAACTCAATAAGGTGTGGTTCAAACACAGCAGACGGAAGGCCGCATCCTGAACGTCTTTATTGGCTTTGGGATCGGCAGACATATTTGAAATCACCGATGCCAGCTCCGCGTCACTGTTGTGCGCATCCCGCCGAGCGATACGGTAGGACAGTCCGTTGTCTTTTCCCTGATGGTATTGCACCAAAATGGCATCCAGATAACGGCAGTTGGCGTTCAGCGTCTTACTGACCACCGTGGGTAATTGCCGGAACTTCCAGTCAGGCCAGATAAAGCTGACTGCGGCCCAAGCGATGGCGCAACCCAGCAGCGTGTCGTAAACGCGCGGCGCGGCGACTTCGAAACCTTCGCCCAGCAGGTTAAAGCACAGCAATACCAACAGGGTGATAAACATGGTGGCATGTGCGTACTGCACGGTGCGAAAAGCAAAAAACAAAACGCCGCTAATCACAATCAGCACGAGTTGGCCTTCCACCGAGGGCACAAAATAGAGGATTGGCAGCCCGACAAGAATACCTGCCAGTGTGCCGATTATCCTCAATGCCAGCCTGCGGCGAGTGGCGTTGTAGTTGGGTTGGCAGACAAACAGGCTGGTTAACAGGATCCAATAGCCATGCTGCATCCCAGTAAATTGAATAAAGGCATAACCAATACACAGCACCACAGACATGCGAATGGCATGGCGGAACAAGGCCGATTGCGGCGTCAGATGGCGGCTGATGCGCAAGCGAATATCGCTCCAGCCGGTGAGCCGGTCATCCGACAGGCTGTTCTCTTCCACCTGGCCGTTGGCCAATGCCTGTTCGGATTCAATATTTGCCAGCTGTGCGTCAATCGCGCGAAAATTTTTCAACAGGTGCGACAGCGCCTTGGTCAACTCGCGATTTTCCGGGGTAAGGGTAACGCGCGCTAAAGCTTCATCAATGCGGCCAAAGGCCGGTTCGAAGCGAACGTTATGCTGATACTTTTGCCGCATCAAAATCGACTGGGCCAACTGCTGGCAGGCACGAGCCTGCATGCTGAGCAAGCGCTGAAAGCGGAACAGGATATCGCTATGACGGAATTGTCGGCTTAGCGCCTGGTATTGAACGTGCGCGGAGCTGGCGCGTTCATGGATGTCCTGCGCAACGAAGTAGTAATGCAGTGTGCGGCGGGTGCCTCGTTGGCCGCGATCGCCTTTTAACCGCGTCAGCAATGAAGCCTTGGTTTGGTTGAGGATAGTCACCAGCGTGCTGTTGGCCATGGCAACATCCATCCAGGGCAGGTCTGCATCCTGTTCGGCATCGGGATCAAACAGGTTGGCTTTGGCGTCCAGATAATTCGCCAACTGGTCGTAACAACGCGCCAGATTTTCCTGTAGAGGACGGATAGGGAAGATCAGATGACCTATCAGCGTCAGCAGGTTGTACCACAGGGCACCAATGATCAGCAGCATAGGCTGTTGATACCAGGCGTCATACATCGAAGTGCCGAGCATGGTGTAAACCGCGATCAGCAAGGCACCAAATGCAATGGTGGCGTAACGTTGTCCCAGAGCACCTAACAGAATAAAGCCGCAGGTGGAGGTCGTCAGGCCAAGCGCGAACAGCCAGGGGTAGGGAAACAGCAGTTCAATGGAGGCGGAGGCAACAAAGAAACACACCAGCGTAATCAGCAAGTTGCGTAGTCTGCCGGTCAGGCGGTCGTCCAAATCGGTCAACGCCGCCGCCACCACCCCCAGAGTCAGGGGAATAGTGAGTTTCGGAATACCGAGCCACCAGGGGACGGCGGCTGCGCCGGCCAGCGCAATAAAAATACGCAGGTCATAAAGCAGGTTGCTGTTGTAGGCATAACGGCGTATTGCTGGTGCAAAAGAGAGCACAAAAAACTCCTCGGGCGGAGAAAAAATTAACGCTGCTGATACTGACGACGGGCATTTTCAGTTCTGGCCTGTTGCGCCATTTCTACTGAGACCACGCGACGCCCAACCGGCCACAGGGCAATGGCGGCGATTTTGAAATTGGCAATGCCCACCGGAATGCCAATAATAGTTACGCACTGCACAATACCGGCGGCGATATGCGACAGGCAGAGCCACCAGCCGAACAGGATCAGCCAGACAATATTCAGCAGCGAGCCGCTGGCGGAAAGCAGCGCATTACTTTTTTCCGGGTAAAGCTCATTAACGTGAATAGCTTCATTACCGAACGGCAGTAACGACAGCTTGGTGATCTCCCAGCAGGAGCGAGTCAGTGGCAGGGTGATGATCAACAGCACGCTAAATACCGTGGCGATCAGCCAGCCCAGGGTAGTGACAAAACCGCCCAACACAAAATTAAGAATATTCAGTACAGTACGCATAGTCGTCATTCTGCTCTAATGATGGCCAAACCGCGATGCGGTTGCGTTTGCTATCAAAACGCAAAATCTATTCTACCCTTTTTTTAGCGCTAGAGTGCCACTGCTTATCGCAGGTAAACTGGCAGATATCCGTTATTTAATCTCAACATAGTCATGGCGCGAAGATATGGAACTTAAAGCGACATCGCTGGGGAAACACCTGGCTCAGCATCCTTATAACCGCGTGCGGTTGCTGCACGCCGGGGTCGAGGTGAGCGGTGAAAAGCATGAATACCTTATTCCTTTCAATCAGTTGATTCAGGTTAGATGCAAGCGCGGCATCGTCTGGGGCGAGCTGGAGTTTGAGCTGCCGGATGAAAAAGTGGTGCGCCTGCACGGGACTGAATGGCAGGAAACTCAGCGTTTCTATCATTACCTCCAGCAGGCCTGGCAGCAATGGAGCGCTGAGATGAGCGAGGTCAGCGCCGGCGTTTTGCAGCAACAGGTCGAACATATTCAGCGAATTGAGCAGCAGGATAAGTGGTTTAAGAAATCCGAACTGGGCAAGTTGCAGCAACAGATTCGCCAGTCTTTCGGTGCTTTGCCCATGCCGGTTGCACGGCTGGAGGAATTTGACAACTGTCGGGAAGATTATCAACTCTGCCGCCAATGGCTGCAGCACGGGTTGCACAGCGTGGAGCAGCGTAACCGGCAGTGGACCGAACGGATGCTGGAGACGCACCAGGATTTCTTCCAGAGCATAGAAAGCTCACCGCTGAACGACTCGCAAAGTCGCGCCGTAGTTAACGGTGAAGACTCGGTCTTGGTATTGGCCGGAGCAGGCAGCGGAAAAACCTCGGTATTGGTGGCGCGCGCGGGCTGGCTATTGCGCCGTCAGGAGGCCGAACCCGGGCAAATACTGCTGCTGGCATTCGGTCGCCAGGCGGCGGAAGAGATGAACGAACGCATTCAGGAACGGCTGGGCGGCGTGGCTATCCAGGCCAAAACCTTCCATGCACTGGCACTACAGATTATCCAACAGGGCAATCGCAAGGTGCCGGCGATCAGTAAGCTGGAAACCGACAGCAAGGCTCGCCGGGCTTTGCTGATTACTCATTGGCAGCAGCAGTGCGCAGAGAAAAAAGCCCAGGCTAAAGGCTGGCGCCAATGGTTGATTGAAGAGTTGGAATGGGAAGTGCCCGAAGGCGATTTTTGGCAGGACAAGCGCCTGGCGGAGCGGTTGGCCGGCAGACTCGAACGCTGGTTGGGCCTGATGCGCATGCACGGCGGTAGCCAGGCAGAAATGATCGAACAGGCGGATGAAGAGGTCCGTGACCTGTTCTCAAAACGCATTCGCTTAATGGCTCCTTTGCTCAAGGCCTGGAAAGGAGCGTTGAAAGAGGAAGGGGCGGTGGACTTCTCAGGCCTGATCCACCAGGCGGTCAATATTTTGGAGAAAGGTCGGTTCGTCAGCCCGTGGAAACACATCCTGGTGGACGAGTTCCAGGACATTTCACCCCAGCGTGCGCAATTACTGGCAGCGTTGCGTAAACAAAATAAACAAACCTGTCTGTTTGCGGTAGGTGACGACTGGCAGGCCATTTACCGCTTCAGCGGGGCCGAGTTGACGTTGACCACCGCCTTTGCCGAGAACTTTGGCGAAGGTGCCCAGTGTGCGCTCGATACCACTTACCGTTTCAATGATCGTATCGGCGAGATCGCGAACCGTTTTGTGCAACAGAACCCGCATCAGCTGAAAAAACCGTTGAACAGCCTGAGCAAGGGCAATAAGAAATCGGTGATTTTATTACCGAATGAGCAGCTTGAAAATCTGTTGGACAAGCTGAGCGGTTATGCCAAGCCGGATGAGCGAATTCTGGTGCTGGCACGCTATCACCATTTGAAACCGCAGGCGCTGGCAAAAGCGGCGACCCGTTGGCCAAAACTGACCCTCGAGTTTATGACCATTCACGCCAGTAAAGGGCAGCAGGCGGAGTACGTGATCATCGCCGGTTTGCACCAAGGCAGCGACGGTTTTCCGGCGGTCGCGCGTGAGTCGGTATTGGAGGATGTTTTGTTGCCGCAGCCGGAAGATTTCCCGGATGCCGAAGAGCGGCGACTGCTGTATGTAGCGCTGACTCGCGCCAAGCACCAGGTCTGGTTACTGCAGGATCGTGAACGTCCGTCGGTCTTCGTCGAACAACTGCAGGATCTCGGCGTTCCTGCTCAGAAGAAGCCTTAAAATTAAGGCCTGGCGGAAACCAGGCCGCGAGCGTTACTTCAGGCGATCCTGCAAATAGCGCTGATAATCAGGAATGGCAATTTCCACTTCACGTTTGAAGAGTGAAGAATCGATCAGGAAATCCGCCGTTGAGCGGTTGGTGGCGACGGGAATGTTCCATACCGTCGCCAGACGCAGCAGCGCTTTCACATCCGGATCGTGGGGAACCGCATTGAGGGGATCCCAGAAGAAGATCAGCATATCTATTTTGCCTTCGGCAATCAGCGCGCCGACCTGCTGATCGCCTCCCATCGGGCCGCTTAACATGCTTTGCACCGGAATGCCGCTGGCACGCTGGATCAGGTTACCGGTAGTGCCGGTGGCGTACAGTTGATGATGCTCAAGGACGGATTTGTTTTCTTCAACCCAGGCAAGCAGGGCTTGTTTGCGGTGATCGTGTGCCACCAGCGCAATGTGTTTACGCGCGGCGATAGTGCGGGTAGTAAATTCCATCTCGATGTCCTTCGCTAATCAGGGGATGTGCGACAGATTACTGAAACTGTTTTTCACTGCCTAGCGTTTACACCTGAAAATGCGAAGAAAGCGCGCCTTTAAATAAAGGCGCCGGTAATCTTAACGCACGGGCTGTTTATTCGCCCAATGGAGGAAACGCTTTTGCGTCTCTTTGTCCGCCTGCTGGAACCAGTATTGCAGCATCTGTTCGGAAACGTTTTCACCCTTCAAAGTGACCGTGGGGGAGTTCAGCGCGGCACTGGCGAGCGGAGAGGAAGGCGTAGTCGCGCGCACCTGGGTGAAAGCCGGCACCGAGGCCGGGCGGTTTTGACTGTTGTAGTCCGCCATGACTTTTTCCAAATCGACGCTGAGCGTGGCGCCATCGGCATGCAGCACGTCGTGTTTCATCGCCAGCGCGTTACCGTTCTTATCAATCACTTGATAGTTGAGCGTTTTATCGAATCTTTGGCCATCACGTACATTTTCAATACGCGGCAGCTCAATGGCAACGGAGCTGACATTCTGCGTACTGAAGGTCGCGATCAGCGGAGGGGAGGTATAGGCAGTTTGTTCGTGCTGTCCTGAACGTACAGACTTGGCCACTTTAAACAGCAACTGATGTTGCCCGCCATCCAGCTCCAGGCTGTCGGCACCTTTTAACAACGCTCCTGTCATTTTCTTGCCGTCGACCACCAGCAGATCGATGTCCGGGGAGAGTTTCAGGGTCGTAGCCACGGCAGGCATGCTGATACTGATGCTGAGCAGCCCCGCAACCATCAGACCAAATTTCATGGTTATCTCCTTATAAGTGGCATCGCTATTAGTGTTGAATACGCCATAGATTGTGTCAAAGTTTTTCAGCATTACGGTTTGGTTTACAAATGTACATATTTATTTTCATTTGGACATTTATTTGAGCCGGATATGCTGGCAGTGACAGCATCAGACCGCAAAAGTGGCCGGGAGTTTCCGCATGGTTGCGTTTAGCCGATTTAAAGCCGATAGAGTACACTCGAAATAGGGAAGTCGCCCGTTGATGATTGGAGCTGAAGATGCAAGACCACGAGATTGCCGACCTGCTCAAGCAGGTGAAAACCATTGCGCTGGTGGGTGCCAGTGATAATCCATCCCGGCCCAGCTTTGGTGTCATGGCTTATTTGCTGTCACAGGGATATCAGGTAACGCCGGTCAGCCCCAAGCTGTCAGGGCAAACGTTGCTTGGCCAGCAGGCCTATGCCACGCTGAAAGATATTCCGCACCCGGTGGACATGGTTGATGTGTTCCGTAATTCGGAGGCGGCGTATGGCGTAGCGCAAGAGGCGATTGCGATTGGTGCCAAAGCGTTATGGCTGCAAATTGGCGTTATTAATGAACAGGCCGAGGCGTTGGCACGTGAGGCAGGATTGAAGGTGGTAATGGACCGTTGTCCTAAAATCGAGCTTCCTCGCCTGGGTCTGGAGCGCTGAAAGCCGGTAAAAGAAAAGGCCTGACAAATGCCAGGCCCTTATTGGGTGTTTCTCAGGCCTGGCTAATCAGTTGCGCAGGCGCGGGGCTTGGAGCTGGTGACGGATAGATTCCGCCAACTCGTCCAGTGAAGGTTGTTCAGGATGGGCATCCTGGGCTTCGCCATCCAGCTGTGCTTCCGCCAGATAGGTATGCACCGGTTGGCCTTCTTCGTCCTCCATCACCACGTGGTACCAAGGGGCGAAACGTAGATCGGTATTCGCCGCTATTTCATCAGCTTTAGGCTGTTCCATAGAGTATTCAGGGTCGATATCAATTACCACCCCCAAGTACCCCAGCAGCTTATGCCGAACCTGTTGTCCGATACCGAATTTGCTGGCAATCATGATGACCTCCTGAGAAACAGTGCCTTGCTCTCTATATGAGGGCAAAACAGCGTATTTCAAGTTACATCACCCGACACGCAAACCCTTTCAAATACAGCCCTTCAGGGTAAGTCGCAATTACCGGGTGATCGGCAGCCTGACGATACTGCTCTATAAATTGTACATCACGCCCGGCATCTACAGCGGCATCGGCCAAAATTTTCTGGAACAAATCGGTAGGCATCAGACCGGAGCAGGAGAAGCTCAGCAAAATACCGCCTGGATTCAACAACTGAAGCGCTAACATGTTGATATCTTTATAGCCGCGGCAGGCACTGGCCAGCTGGTTTTTATTCTCGACGAACTTCGGCGGATCCATAATGATCAGATCGAATTTTTCACCCTGCGTGCGGTAGTTGCGCAGCAGTTGGAACACGTCATCGCGCACAAACTCGGCCTTGCTCAGATCCAACCGGTTCAGTTCAACGTTCTGTTTGGCGATATCCAACGCCGCTTGCGATGTATCTACGCTGATCACCTGTGAGCAACCGCCCATCAATGCAGATACCGCGAATGCGCCGGTATAAGAGAAGCAGTTAAGCACGCGGCGGCCGGCGGAATAGTTACGGGCAGCCAGGCGGCTGTCGCGCTGGTCGAGGTAAAAACCGGTCTTATGGCCCTGCTGAATGTCCACCAACAGCTTCATGCCATGCTCGGTGATTGGCAACAGAGCAGGGGGCAGGTCACCTAATACCGGTCCTTGCGCCAACGGCAGGCCTTCTTTCTTACGCACCGCGACGTCTGAGCGATCGTAAATGGCGCATTCCGGGTAGCAATGCTGCAAAGCGGTAATCAGCGCAGCACGCTGATACTCGGCGCCGGCAGACAGCAATTGCAACACCAGGAAATTCTGGAAGCGATCGATGGTGATGCCCGGCATGCCGTCGGATTCACCGGCGATCAGACGGTATCCGTCCAACCCGTCGCGCTTCGCAACCCAATCACGCCAGCTTTGTGCCTGCTGTAAACGGCGGATGAAGAATTCGATGTTAACGTCTTCATCCTGCTGGAAAGTCCAGACACGGGCACGGATTTGCGATTCAGGCGAGTAGGCGCCGCGCGCCAGCCATTTTCCCTGCGCGTCGTGAATATCGATGGTTTCGCCGGACAGGGCTTTACCTTCAATACGTTGAACGGCACCGGAGAAGACCCATGGGTGGCGACGGAGTAAGGACTTTTCACGTCCTTTGGCGAGAAACAGGCGTACGGTCATAATTAAGAATGCTGCCAGCTAGGTAAAAAGAGTGACATTGCCGTGCGAACGCACAGAAAATGCCATAAACGAAATTCGATAAGGGGCCGATTATGACACAAGTTTGTATTGCTGCGTATGTCTATGGCGTGGTGCAAGGGGTAGGGTTTCGCTACAACACCCAGCATCAGGCGACGGCGTTGGGATTAAGCGGATATGCGCGCAATCTTGATGACGGCAGCGTCGAGGTGGTGGCCTGCGGCGAGCAACCGCAGGTGGATAAACTGGTGGAATGGCTGAAAAGCGGCGGTCCGCGTAGCGCACGTGTCGATCGCGTGCTGGTGGAACCGCGCGGTACGGCAGATTATCAAGGCTTCAGCATTAGCTATTAGCGTCTCAGATGCATTTTACCGGCTTCGGCAAACCGGCGATTTTTGTTGCCTGTTTGGCCGGGCCTTTGGGGAACAGGCGATAGAGGTAGCGGCTGTTGCCTTTCTCCTCTCCGTACTTCTGCGCCATAGCTTTGACCAGCATGCGGATCGCCGGTGAGGTATTAAATTCCAGGTAAAAGCCGCGTACGAAACGCACCACTTCCCAATGCGCCTCGGTTAGCGTGATTTCTTCCTGCTCGGCCAGCAGCGGCGCCAGGGCCTCGTGCCAGTCGGCGCTGTTTTTCAGGTAACCCTGTGCGTCAGTTTCAATAACCTGACCTTGATACTCCAACATACTGCCTCGGTAACGGGTAATTCAGAACGGCCGCCAGTTTAGCAAACTTTTACCGCCGCAAAAAATAAAGCCCCGCCGGAGCGGGGCTTTGGGTATGACTCAGACGCCGAATCAGTTGCTGCGCGCGAAGCCCAGAATGCTCAACAGGCTGATGAACATGTTGTACAACGATACGTACAGGCTGACGGTGGCGCGAATGTAGTTAGTCTCGCCGCCGTGAATAATGTTGCTGGTTTCCCACAGGATGGCGCCGGCGGAGAACAGGATAAACAGTGCGCTAATCGCCAGGTGCAGGGCAGGGATCTGCAGGAACAGATTGGCGATCACCGCCACCAGCAGTACTACAAAACCGGCCATCATCATTCCGGACAGGAACGACATATCCTTGCGGGTGGTCAGTACGTAGGCTGAACAGCAGAAGAACACCACTGCGGTGCCTCCCAGCGCCAGCATGATCAGGTCGCCGGCTCCGGTATTAATAAATGAACTGAGGATGGGGCCCAGGGCATAACCCATAAAACCGGTCAGGGCGAATGCCGCCAGGATGCCCGCAGGGCTGTTAGCCAGCTTGTGGGTCAGGAACATCAGCCCGTAGAAGCCGACCAGCATCAGCAGCAGGCCCGGTGCCGGCAGCCCCAGCATGGTGCTGGCGGTTGCGGTGAGTGCCGAGAAAGCCAGCGTCAGTGAAAGCAGAAAATAGGTGTTACGCAGAACCTTATGCGTACTCAGCAAAGAGTCGCGCGAGGAGGATGAGACGACAATACGGTCCATAATGATCTCTCTTAGTCAGGTCATCACAAAATTAGTGACGATGATAGGCAGCGCAAGCGTTTGATTAAAGTTTGTTTACCAATCTTTACCCTTAGTTATCATTGCTGCAACCTTGAGCCGGAGTTGGCGGTTTCTTCAACGCTCAAGCGTGAGGTGCTGGTTTTTCGTTCGGTTGAACGGCCTTGGGCTTTACAAGCGGATCAGCTCTGTTTATAGTTCGCCTCGTTGCGGAGGGGTGGCCGAGTGGCTGAAGGCAACGGTCTTGAAAACCGTCGACGGGAAACCGTTCCAGAGTTCGAATCTCTGCTCCTCCGCCATTCCAACCTCTATTAACCTCTCTTAAAGTCTACTAAATCCAGTTACCATCCAGCTTTCAATCGATCTTCGATATTTCAACGTCTACCCAAATCAACTCAAATCTACATACATGTGTGCATAGTTTTGTGTATAGTTTTTCGCGTTCATAGTAGCTATACACATCGGCAAGGAAAACTATACACATGGCACCTCTTTCTGATCTCCAAATTCGGCGTGCAAAGCCTGATATCAAGCAATACAGCATAACTGATGGTTTCGGGTTGTCTCTCATAGTTGAACCCAACGGTTCCAAAGCATGGCGTTTTCGATATCGATTTGCTGGCAAGGCAAAGATGCTTTCTCTGGGGACTTACCCATTGGTGACTCTGGCCGAGGCTAGAGAGCGACGCGACGAAATGCGTAAGTTGGTTGCCAATGGTCAAAATCCGAGTGACGTACGCAAAGATAATAAACGCTCGTTGCTTTTGGAGCAGGCTAATACGTTTGAGGTTATTGCCCGAGAATGGTACGGACGTAATGTCGAACGCTGGTCTGAGGGATACAGCAAGGACATGATGAACGCATTTGAAAAAGACGTTTTCCCCTATATTGGCCACCGTCCAATTAAAGATATTAAACCCCTCGAATTATTAGACGTGCTATCTAAAATGGAACGTCGAGGCGCAACCGAAAAAGTACGCAAAGTTAGACAGCGCTGTGCTGAAGTTTGGAGATACGCCATTGTTACAGGTAGAGCTGAATATAACCCAGCCCCCGACCTATCCAGCGCACTTCAACCCCATAAGCGCGATAATTACGCTCACCTGAAATCAGATGAATTGCCAGACTTTCTCTACGGAGTAAATGGATATCGTGGCAGCGAAGTGGTCAAGCTTGCCTTAAGGCTGCTGATTATTACCGGCTTGCGCCCTGGTGAGCTTCGCGGTGGATTGTGGCGTGAAATTGATATGGATAATGCAATTTGGGAAATCCCGCCGGAGAGAATGAAAATGCGGCGTAGCCATATGGTGCCTCTATCAAAGCAAGCTCTTGAGATACTGCATCGCGTCCACCCAATAAGTGGGCGGGGCGAACTGGCATTCCCTGGGCGAGGCCGTGGCGATAAGCCAATCAGCGAAATGACAATGAACCTTCTGATAAGACGCATTGGATACAGCGGCAGAGCGACCGGTCACGGCTTCAGACATACGATGAGTACCGTATTGCACGAACAGGGCTTCAATAGCTCCTGGATCGAGCTACAACTCGCTCACGTCGATAAGAACAGCATCAGGGGTACCTACAACCATGCGCAGTACCTTGAGGGACGTAGAGAAATGCTGCAGTGGTATGCCGACTATATCGACTCGCAGGAGCGCTCGTAAGCTGCCGCCAGAGGGGGGGATCGTCTCAAGGTGTTCTCTCATGTGTGAGAAAAGTAGGTAGGTTCAGTCGGTTCGGTAGGTTCAATTAATTATTTATATGTTTTATAATGGCTTTTGTTGAATTGTTGAACCGAGTTTGAACCGACTTTAGGCTGTTTGAACCTACCTTCATATGTTGAAACAATCAATCGATGTGTGAAAGGGCTAGATGAATAGACAGCGCATCATGTGCGACAGTAAAATCGCTATCACCTAGGTCCGTTACTGAATGTCGCTGCCCCATCAGTTGGTGCAAAAGCATATGAGGGATGTAGTGGCATAGTGAATTTGGCCACCTGAATCGAGGTGATATCATCGCCTAATAGTCAAAAACAGGTGACATTATGATCGGACGTCACAGACACAATTTTAGCCCCGAGTTTCGCCTTGGAACTACCCAGCTTGTACTCGAACAGCATTACACCGTTACCGCTGCTGCCATGGCAATGAATGTTGGCAAATCCACAATGGAAAAATACGTCCTCTAGTTGAAACAAGAACGAGCGGGAAAATCACCCATAGTTTCACCCATGATACCTGAGCAGATTGAAAAACGTGAGCTGAAGAAAAGAATGCAACGCATTGAATTTAACGATATGTATTTAAAAGACTACCGCAATCTTGATGTCAGACTCCCTGGACAGTTCTCATTAGTTGATAAACTTAAGGCGCTGTTTCCTGTTGCCGTTATGTGCAACGTGTTTGGGGTTCATCGCAGCAGCTATAAATACTGGCGGCACCAAAGAGGCCTGATGCCACACACGTGGCATTACTCAGTCTTGTTCGTGAAAGTAATGGCTCTGCAGATGCAAGAAATATTGCCGCAATGGTCACCACCAAAGGCGTAAAAATGAGCCGCTGGCGAGCAACAAAGTTAATGGAAAAACTTAGTATCATCAATTGTCAGCAGCCTGGCCATCTATATAAAAAGGCGTCTAAGGAACACTTGGAGATCCCCAATTATCTGGAACGCCATTTTGCAGTAGCAGTAACAGAGCCTAATCATGTCTGGTTCAGTGACGGGAATTATATCTGGACGGGTAAACGTTGGGCTTATTTAGCCGTTGCACTTGATCTTCCCCGTAAACCAACTTGGCTGGACGATGTTATTTTCGCCGGATTCTGCACTGACAGCGAAATCGCTGTCCCTGGCCTGGGAAGTGCGAGGAAAATCCGCTAATTTGCTGTGTCTTTCGGATCAAGATAGTCACTATCCCGGCAGGGATTGATTTCGGACCGTTACTATGGAGATATCAGTTAAAGCCAAGCCTGAGTTGCTGGAATAACAACCCGATGTAACGTTTTTTAGAAGTCTGAAAACGGAGTGGGTGCCGGATAATAGATACGCTAATTATAGCGAAACCAGTATAGCGATAACGAATTACATAACGGGATATTACAGCCAGTTCAGATCTCATCAATATAATTGTGGTTTGACGCCGAATGAATCAGAACGATTGTTCTGGAAAAATCTAAAACCGTGGCTAATTTATGGTGCCCACTACAGGAAAAGAGATACAGGAGGTATCTTTGTCAAAGTTGAATTGCCTGAGAAAATGGCTAAGTCTCGAGGAAGCAGCTAAATATCTCGAAAATAAGATTGAGGAACAAGTCGCGGTCACGGATGTGTTGCGGTTTGCATTGGATGGGCACCTCACTTTATCGGTAAACTTGCAGTCACCGAAAATAGCTAAGAAAGTTGAGATTCAAAGGGTAAAAATGCACATAGCAGCGAAGTATAAAGAAGTTTATGTTCACGATAATTGGGGGGTGTATGTTGGTGAATCTTTTTCACCAGAGAGACTTATTGATTTTGCTGTTCCTCTAGCCTTCGATTTGACCAGTTTAAGTGGTGTTCAGGATACTCCTTTGTTAGGTATCGAGCGACTATTTGCCGAAGAACAATATTGTGATCACCTGCGTCTTCCAAAACCATCAAAAAAGCAAGATCTCATTCGAGGGGTAACAATAAGCGCTGGGCCCACAGGACTTTTCCAACTACAGGAGTTCATTAATGTGGATCGTGAGTTGGAAAGTTTATATACAGCAGCTTCAGTTGCTGGAGACATTAACCATCCGGCTTTCAAAAACATAATAGGTCTATTCGAAAGCATTAAGTCAATCAGCATGTGGGACCCAGATGCACATCAACGGTACATTCCAGCACCAACCTTCCCAGAAGATGTATATTTTGTGGCCAGGACACCTAATTTAGACAAACTTGTAGAAACTCTAAATACACCCTCTATAACAAACAAGCCTAAACAGTCGAAGAAAACAGTAAATGCCCAAGCGAAATTCATTAAGAACCTCTTGATTCTCATGTATGACGAAGATGTAGCAAAAAATCCAAGAAAATACATTGATGGTAAAATGGCCCAGATTAGAACGGACTTGGAGTCAAAAGGACTTCATTGTCCGAGTGGTGTTACTGTCGAGAACTGGTTGTCGGATATCGACTAGAAGTGAAATATTTCAATTATTATTTGCAATATTGCCCATAGAATTTTAAGAATCACGCAAGATAGCTCCCGTAGACCGCGATACACTACAGGAGCTATACCAATGTCACAGAGTCTAATTCGCCTTCCTGATGTTCAGCGCCGAACTGGTTACAGTAAGGCCTGGATCTACCGCCTCATGTCCCAGGGGCAATTCCCTGCATCTGTAAAAATTGGCACTCGCGCCATTGCCTTCGTTGAAAGCGAGATTGATGACTGGGTCAATCAACGTATTGCCGAGTCTCGCAAGGAGGTCGCCTGAGAAAGAATACCGGGTGTTCATTTGTTGCGTGCTGTTGCGGTGAATTGTCTCCATTATTCACCCTCAGTAAACAAGAGCTTTAACGAGGAATAACCAATGAAATTGAAAAGTACGGCCATTCTTGGTCGGGGCCAAACTCACCCTAAATTCAGCGTCAGCGCCAATATCGCGGAGCTTAAATTCCACAACCAGGTGGTAATTCCCTTCGACAATGGTGACGGGAAAATATGGTTCACGGCTGAGCAACTGGCCAAGCTGCTCGGGTATGCGGATGTAAAGCAGGTGAACAAGATTTTCCAGCGTCACAAGGAAGAGTTTACTGAAAGCATGACGATGGTGACCAAAGTGACGGTCAGCAATAAAAACAATCAGTTAGAATACGTTCAAATCCGGCTGTTCTCTCTTCGCGGCGCTCACCTGATCGGCATGCTTTCGCGTACCAAGATCGCTAGGGAGCTGCGTATTTGGTTGCTGGACCTTGCCGAGCAAGAAACCCAGCCACAGGCATTGGATCTGGCAAACCTCAGCTTCGCCTCATTGAAGGATTTTTCGGTAAAACAGATCACCGATTTTCTCGTTAAGGCCGAGGAATATTCGAAGCGGGAAAACGGCACCAAGGGCAGCATGAAAATGCACCGCCGTAAAAAAGAGAAGAAAGCGATCGAGAATGCAGATCGGGCCGCAAAGCAATTCATCTTTTTCACTCTGGGGCTTGAGTTCGCTGATGGGGAGGTGTGCAAATGATGCCCGGCACTTGGAAAGAAAAAGGCAGCACCGCAAATGCTGCCCTTTGGGACGACTGCTTTCTCAATCAGAAGCACTGTCAGTATATTGCAGAACGGCGGGAGCGGCACTACGAAAATTTCGTAGGTCATATCTCAACCTGCACAAAAAGTGTAGGTCAGCCCTCTGGCGATTCCTTGGGTTTCTTGCGCTGCCGGCGTTTAATCTCGCCCTGCATGGCGGTAACGATGAACTGGGCAGTGCTTTCGCCTTCATCTTTGACTAACTCAACTGCTTCCGCTACTTCGTGCGGAACGCGAGCGCTCATCTTCTGTGATTTATTGTTGATGTTATTTGGCGACATTACTGGTCTCCGTGTTTTTTTGTGGGTGCCAGTATACACGAAAAATAATTTCGAAAAAGGATTGATGTGGGTGCCACTTGATGTATATAGTGGGTGCCAGTTGGATGTTGCAGCATTCAATAATAGCGAAGCTCCAGTGGATTGCAGTCCGCCTGGAGCCTCTAACCACAACGTAACTGAGACTTACATTATGGCATGTTCACATGATACCCAAACTCGGCCGAAATTCACATTCTTGTTTCTGGCTACCCCTAACGAATTCCCCGACTCCACACCGACTGTGCTGCGAGCTGAGGCAGATACCGAGGTTGACGCTCGCGCCAAATTCCCTCGCTGGACGCTGACCTTTGCCGCTCAAATCCGCACGGCAGCACCTTGTCGCCTGCAAATCTTCTCCACTGACGACGGCTTTATGTGGGTTTACGAACAGCGCCAGTCTGCATCGGAGGTGGTTAAATGTCTGAATTAACGCAGAAATATTTAAAAAAGATCCTGCATTACGATCAGGAATCTGGTGTTTTTACATGGAAGGTTAATCGAGGCGCTGCAAGGGTTGGCTATATCGCTGGCGGCCTGAAACAAGGAGGCTATATCGAGATCAAGATAAAGGGGAAAATGTATAAGTCTCATCGGCTTGCTTGGTTTTATGTTCATGGCAGTTGGCCTTCTGATCAAATCGATCATATCAACGGTGTTCGAGACGACAATCGTATTTGCAACCTTCGCTCGGCGACTAACGTGGAAAATTGCCGTAACCAACGGATGTACAGGAATAACAAATCTGGTGTGAAGGGTGTTAGTTGGCATAAACCTTCAAGAAAATGGCTTGCGATGTGTACGAACAACGGTAAGCGACATCACTTAGGGGTATTCACTAATATTTCTGATGCTGAACAGGCAATTAAGGATTTCCGCGAATGCCACCATGGCGAGTTCGCTAACCATGAGAACGGTAAGCGCTATGCATTGCATAACATTCCCCCTGAAATTCTGACCCTGCTCGGTATTTACCCTGGCACTACTGGTCGAGTGATGTTGTTCGTCGAGAACGGCGTTATCACTTCGAACCTGCCGATCCCCGATCATCATTTTTGCTGCTCGGTCGAATCCTTCGTTGAACTGGCGCAGCGTGCTGGCTGGTATGTATCACCGGAACGCCCGGAGCTGGAGGTTGCCAATGTCGCATGAAACTTCATTGCCAGAGATGAGCCGACAGGCAGACCAATTAAACGCGTTGTTGTTAGCGATGAATATCGGTGCTGACGAAATCGATATTACGGACATGAATACACTCGTCACGCTGGCGATTGATCTGGCTGGTGGGCCTGCATGTTGGCTAATGGAGGAGCAACGTCGCCGGGAGGTTAAAAATGCCACATGAAATCGCGCTGGGGCAAGCAAGGGATAAAGCTATTCAATTGCATGCTTTGTTGTCGTCGCTGGCGGTGGCAGCAGATGTGATTGATGCCGACGAAGTAAAAACGCTGGCTGAAATGGCACTCAACCTTGCCGCTGAGCCGGTCTGCTGGTTAATGGAAGAAAACCGCCTGAGGGAGGTAGAACATGCGCAAACCTCGTAACTACAAAATGCTGTCGGAAGTTATGGCTGATCTGCTACTGGTGGCCGGTGTTCTGTTTATCACACTCGGTAGCCTGGCTGGTTTCGTTTATCTGCTGGGGCTGATGGCGGGAGGTCACCATGCGTAGCGTAAAGGTATTAGATGCCATCAATGCCCTTGCCAAAATCCAGGTGTTGGCCGCTGCTGCTGGCTATCTGACGTCGAGCGAGCGTGAGGAGCAGATCTGTTTTGAACTCGTCGATTTGATTGAGGAAATCGCCCGCCGTGGCGCGGAGGCTGAAAATGAGTAAAACCTACACCTATCAGGTGAGTGAGGATGTGCTGTTGCACCTGCAGCGCTCGCTGGATCTGCTGAACTGCGCGCAGCTCATTATCAATGCGCAGGACAAACATATGCAGAAATACGTCATGTCGCTGGTGGATGTTGCCGAGGATTTCACTCAACGGGCAGCTAACGCGCTGGATCTCGGCGAACAGTCCACGGTGGAAAATGAGCAGGGGGTGTGCAATGGCTAAGAAAACCGAACTGATGGCCGTCGAGGCCAAAGACCTGCAGGTCATCGAGTATCGCGGGCAGCGTGTGGCGACTACCGAGCAGTTGGCGGCTGGGTATGGTGCGACTGAGCAGATGATCACGAATAATTTCAATCGCAACAAAACGCGCTTTGTTGAGGGGAAGCATTACTTCAAGTTGAGGGGGGAAGAAGTAGAAATTTTGCGCAACTCTTTCAGCGGTGTGCAAATTTCCTCGAAAGCACGATCTCTCACGCTATGGACTGAGCGCGGAGCTGCCAACCACGCGAAGATATTAGAAACCGATCAGGCGTGGGAATACTACAACGACCTGACTGAGTTCTACTTTACCCACCGCGATGCCAAGGCATTACCTGCGCCAGTGGAACTGTCCAAGCTGGAAATCATCCAGATAGCTCTCGAGTCCGAAAAGGGCCGCCTCGCAGCAGAAGAACGGGCCAACTATGCGGAGCGCACCAAGTCGCAGATTAGTCGCAAGCGCGAAGCCTCTGCCCTTGGCAAACTTAGTGCGGCCACCCGTAAATGCCGGGATCTGGAAGAACGTCTGGGCGAAAGCGTGAAGCATGCGACGATCACCAAGGTGGAGAAGAAGACCGAGCGCGAATTTAAGTTTGCTGCGCTGCGCAAGTGGTGTAAAGAGCGAGGCGTCACGGCGGTTGATGTGCCAGACCCACGCTACGGCAGTGTTAAGTCCTGGCCAGCAGGCGCATGGCTGGACGTGTACGGCATTGATCTGGGCAAACTCTTCGGGGGTGAACTGTGAGCTATATCGAACAGATTTTGTCACGCACCGATATCAGCAACGAAGACACCGAACAGCTCAAATTTATCCGCATGCACTCCGAAGGTGCATATGAGGGGTTACTGTCCGGGCTTGGAGCAATCGGCAATATCGCTTTCTGGGCATGTGACAACAAAGAATATACCGACAATATGGCGCGAACAGATCTGCATGCGCTCGGTGAAATGCTGATGTATATCCCTGGCATTACGGCAGCACTTAAATTTAATGCGGATGAGGCTGATTTCTCTATCAGGGAGCGAGAGCAGAAAAAGAAACGCTGACGCCAAATATTAACTAATTGCCATCAACAAATTTAATACCGACGCCGGTCGGGGGCTTCACTCGGCCGGAATTCGGTAAGGAAATAATATGACTCACTCAATTGAATTAAATCGCAAGCACATTGCGGAGGCGTTTGTGGATTATTGCAAGCGTCGCAGCGGTGGACACCCGGTATGTACGGTTACGGTCAATCGCCAGCAGGTCATCCTTGGTGAACTGAGCGCGGACGCGGTACACCGTTGCCTGATGGACTGCTTTGAAGCGGAGTGCTACAAAAAATACGGGCAGGCCAACAGCCTCAAATTATTGGCATCTACCTATTCCTGCATGTTGAATAAAGACAACAGCAAATTAACGCCGGAAGGTATTGCGTTTATGGCGTCACTGATGAGCAATGCGGTGGAAATGGCGCTGAAAAATCCGAAGGGCAACACCCTTGGTTTGGAGATGTATTAATGGCAACGAAAATTCCCCCTGAAATTATTCGCTCTGGCGAGTTCATTCTGACACCTGGCCTGTCTGAAGGTGGGTTGGGTGATATCACTGTTCACGAGCAGGACGGAAAGGTTTTTGTTGCAACCGTATTGGTGAAAGATATTCCGCAGTGGGTCAATGATCGCGAGCACAGTTGTGGGCTGCTGGAATCTGAGTTAATGGTGTTCTGGCTCCTCTACACCGGTAACCCATCAGACGCAGATTCGTTGCTGTTCTGGCGCTGGCGTTTTGTGGATTGCTGGCGGAATTACCAAACCGAATTAACCGGCGCACCGTCCTTCACGCATGAAGTTAATGGCAATCTGAATATTTTGCCGATGTATCCCCGCGCCATGCGTTTCGCCGTAGCCAGTCATATGGAAGGTGCCATGATTGAACATCTGGGCGAAGAGGAAGGTACCCGGATGGCATTGAACATGTATGCACAGGTGGCACCGCCAGATTCTCCCCAGTGGCTGACTCCGTTAGGCATCGAAGCGGTAGAAAGGCTGAAACTGGTGTTTTTCGAGGCTATCGAGCTGATTGACAAAGGTCCACTTCCTGAAGAGGTGATGCACTGATGAGTAGTTCAATCAAAACACCGGATGGCGTCGCACATGCGCAGTGGCCGGATGCACTGTTCTCCAGCGTTTATCGCTGGGTGATGGGCAGGCCTGTCATGCGGAACGAAGCGGCAGCAGCGGTAAAGCGGACCAAACAGGCAACGCCGGAAGGCGATTTGGCGAGAAAGCTGAACACTATGGTTCTTGGTGATTCCGTGAGTCCAGAATGGTTGGCTGACAATGGTTTCCAGTCGCACAGGTCGCCAGAAGCTGCCAGGGAAAAACGTGAGGCGCTGGTGCTTGAATATATTGAGCGCAAAACCCTGGCGTTTGCCCTTTCTGACGGCGAGCGGATAAATCGCTTGTTCAATCAGGTCACAGACAAGACGGAGCAGGCACGAAAGCAGGCAGCACCTTCTGGACTGAAACCTTATGTTGATGCCCGGAACGGTGGGCTGTACTGGGTGGAGCCTAAAACCGATCGGGATACCGGTGAGATCAATGAAAAGGAAAGCTGGCTATCAACGTTGGCTGAGGTGGTCGGTGTTGGCGAGGATGATGCAGAGCGCTACCTGATCCTCGCCTGGACACCGGAAGGCAGTGATGAACGGCGTACGGAAGCCGTGCCCCTGCGTGATATTGGTGAACGTGACGGCTGGGCCAAACTCAAGGCTGGCGGGATGCTGGTCACCTCAAAGAGCGGTCTGAGGGCCATTCTTGCCGATCACCTGCAGCGCAGTGGTCAACGTGACATGTGGGCGATCGCCAGCGCCAGTGGGTGGCAATGTGGCGCCTACATCATGCCCGATGGTGAGGTGTTGGGGAAACCTGAAAAACCGGTGCTGTTCAATGGGCGTTCAGCCGCCGCACGGGGTTATACCGTCAAAGGAACGTCGGAGAGCTGGCGTAACAGTGTGGCCATGCTGGCGAAGGGGAACCCGTCAATGATGCTGGGTATTGCCTGTGCACTGGCGGCACCGCTGATCGGTATCGCGGGGGCTGATGGCTTTGGTGTTCACCTGTTCGGAGGTTCATCAGCGGGGAAGACGACCACCGGCAATGCGGCCAGTACGGTTTACGGTGAGCCGGACGCGTTAAAGCTGACCTGGTATTCAACGGCGCTCGGGCTGGTGAACGAAGCGGCGGCACACAACGATGGATTTATGCCACTGGATGAAATCGGCCAGGGCAGTAACCGCAAGGCGGTGGCTGATGCGGCTTATGCGCTCTTCAACGGCGTGGGCAAGATCCAGGGGGCAAAGGATGGCGGCAACAGGGATATCAAGCGCTGGCGGGCGATGGCCTTCAGTACCGGTGAGATTGATATGGAAAGCTATATCCGGGCTGATGGCGGAAAAATTAACGCCGGGCAACTGGTACGCCTGCTTAACGTGCCGATCACTAAAGCGACGCAGTATCACGGTTATGCCGACGGTAAGACGCATGCTGATGCCATGCGCGACGCCTGCAAGCAGAACTATGGTGTTGTGGGCCGTGAGTGGATCAACCAGCTTGCCATCCAGAAAAAGGAGGCGGTTGATGCGGTTCGCGCTGCTGAACGCCGGTGGTTGGGATTATTGCCCGAAGAAGCCAGCGAGCAGGTTCGCCGGGTGGCGTCACGCTTTGCTGTGTTGGAAGGTGCCCTGATCCTGTCGAAATCGCTGACCGGGTGGGGCGAGCAGGAAAGCCGCGATGCCCTGCAGCACAGTTTCAATGCCTGGGTGAATGAATTCGGTATGGGTAACCGTGAGGCCAAGGCATGGGTAGAGCAGGCGGAAGCCTTTTTGCAGCGCTTTGGTTATAGCCGGTATATGCCGCATCCCAACAGCGACCCGCGTGACTTGCCGATCCGGGATTTGGCGGGTTATCGGGAAGAACGGCCAGGACTTGAGACGTTGATATTTCATACCTATCCGGCGGTGTTTCGTGACGAGATCGCCGCTGGAGCTAACCCCGTCGCCTTTGCTCAGGCTCTGGCCGATGCAGGAATGCTGGACAAGCCCGCCAAGGGAATGACCAAAAAAACATTGAGAATCGACGGCAAGCAGCCGCGCTTCGTCGTGCTGATGATGCCGGACGACACCGAGGAGGAGGTGTAATGACCGCACATATCGCAGCACACGGCCGGCTGGTGGCTGACGTGCAAATCAAGACCACCAGCAACGGGCATTCGATGGCGCTTGGACGTATGGCAGTGTCGTTGCCGTGTCATGGTGCCGATGATGGACAGTCCACCTTCTGGCTGGCGGTTACGGCGTTTGGCAAGCAGGCGGACTTTCTGGCAAAGCACAGCAAAGGCGACCTCATCAGCGTATCCGGGACGATGAACATCAACCAATGGACCGGCGGTGATGGCCAGATGAACACCGGGTATCAGGTGCTGGCCGATTCGGTTATCAGTGCACGCACGGTGCGCAGTGGTGGCAAGCGTCAGGGCCAATAACGAGGGGGGCGGTCAGCGGGTCGCCAATTCCAAGATGAACACGGGGTGTGCAAAATGAAAGACCAGAAAGCCGAAATCCTGCGCCTCAAGCGAGAGGGCAAGGGGTATAAAACCATTTCCCGCCTCACCGGCGTGAACCTTAACACGGTAAAGACCACGTGCCGCCGATCGGGGCTGTTTCGCGATAATCCTGAACACCGGGTGCTTTTCACTATCCCTGAGCGAAAATACTCCACGGCGGTAGCTATTCCCAAACCGTTGCCGCTTCAGCGTGCTGTCACAGGCGATAAGCAAACCGATGCGTATTTGTGGGTACTGGAGGTGATTAAGACCGGCGAACCTGCGCACATTGCGGCAGTGGAAGAAGGGTTGAAAAAGCTGACCATCACACCGAAGCAAGCGCAGGCCAATTATACGCGCTATCTGCAGACTCAGGGCGCGGGCTGGACCTCGGTGTTTTCCACTATGTGGATGGACAATCCTCAGCATTATATCGACCAGGCAAAAACACAGCACGAGAAGGCCGGCTCTGTACGTGGTGTATTTGGCAATCTTGAGGCGGCATTCGAACCCGTCGCGGCTGAGTGCCGGATTGAGGAGGTGTACGGGCCGTGTCGGGAGATTTACTGCGATTACATGGCAAAAGGGCCGGGGGAGTTCGCCTTTACTGATGTGTTACCCGAGCCTTACACGTTGAGCGATGTTGTGAGGGAGGTCCAGTATTGGGATTGGTTATCATCAATGCGTGGCGGCGCACACAAAGAACTTTACCCCGATGAATATGCCCATGAAGACACGCACTTGTGGGATAGGGAACAATATCTTGACCATTTGCTGGAGACGATCAGACCGATCACCCGCGCTGAGGCGCTCGATGTGCTGAAGTGGTATCTGGATCACCCACGCTATCAGGATATGAATGCCGACAGCGACGGGGTGTATCTGAATCTGATCGGCATGCATGAAGTGGCTTAGTGCTGGTTGTGGTGTTGTTTCGTAAAATGCAATAAAGTGAGTTATGTTGCAATTTGTGCAACAATTGACGTATTGATTTCATTGCGTGAAAGGTGGCGAAAATGAGACTGGAAGCGGCGTTAAAGCACTTCAGCCCGCAGGGCTTGGCAATTACGGACTCTTCATCGGGTACCTCGGCTGACCGTATTACTGGCACTGATGTTATGGCTGCGCTGGGGCTGACAGAATCAAAGGCCCACTTCGGCATGGCGGCGTTCCTGGGTAAAACCGGCATCAGCAGTGAAGATCGGGAAAGAGCCATTGCAGAACTGACTTTGTATGCGATGAAGAAGGCACCTAAGCATGTCGGTAAAGTCGCCGGTCGCCGCATGGCCCGCTGTATGCAGATCCTTGCCGCGCTGGCTTATGAGGAATATTCGCACTCAGCCGGTGCCAGTGTGACCTGTCACGACTGTCACGGAAAAGGGCTGGTGGATATCGAGCGTGATGTTGTGATCTACCCGGGTTACATCGGTATGGACGGTGAGGAGAAAATCGCGCCGACAACCAAACGGCAGATGGTGCGTGAGATGTGCCAGACCTGCAACGGTAAGGGCAAGATCCACAAGCGCTGTCGGAACTGCAAGGGAACCGGGAAGGCGCTCGACCGTGAGGCAACCAAGGCGAGCGCGTCTCCTGTTATCAAGGACTGCGAACGGTGCGGCAGCAAAGGCTTTAGCCGCATGCCCTCATCCGTAGCCCACAGGGCGATTACAGCGCTACTGCCTGAACTGACACAATCGTCTTGGTCACGGAACTGGAAGCCCTTCTATGAGTCGCTGGTGGCGAAATGCGAAATCGAGGAAGGCGTGGCCGCAACTGAGTTCCAAAAAATAACCAAATAAAGCAATCTCGACACGGATGTCGACGTTTTTAAGCAATGAGTTGCATTTTGCATAAGTTTGGCGTAATTTATCCAAATAGTGGCGTACCTTAACCGCAACTAGCCAAATTATTTAGCCTCGCCTTTGCGGGGCTTTTTTGTATCCGCAATATACCCACGCTTCGCAGCGCAAATCATTCAGAACCTTTCAGGTTGTGTTTGAAGAACTAGCTTGTCTGCTGGAGTCTTCCAAGGCCGCATTCCTGTACGAACCAGGCTTATTACTAAAATGTCAATCCGATGGCTATTGCCCATAACCAATAAAGATTAAAGAAAGTGATGTCAACCGCCTTGGTTTTCCGAAAGAGTGATTTGTCTGCGAACTCAGGTTGTGAGACCACTGCTCATGATGGAAGCGCAATATGCTTGTTCAATTTTTGCAGGAAGTTGCTCCAGTTATCGCCTATTGATATATCAGTCCACCTACGTCAGCATGACTAGCTTCACATCGGTGCATTTTTCCCAGCCCGTACGATTACCACCTCTGCTTTAAAGAGTCCGCTAGCATGCTCAAGTATCGCGTTGTCGCATGAGTCGTCGGTGCAGTCTATTGACGTCAGCAGCCCTTCATTTTGAAGTCACTGTGTGTATGCTGGCGACACATACTGAGGGCCTTTATTCTCGTGAAGAATGGCACCACAGCTGGGGCATCTGAACCTCAATGCCTGTTCTAGTACGTTCAACGCTAACGTCGATAATAAACGATATGTACGCACATCTTTGCCTGGTGCGTACGTCTCCGGCGGGTAGCTAATCTTTGGGGCTACGGGGCTAAGAACTACCTCTTTTGAATAGTATTCGTTCTAACTTCGCAGAACTATACGAACAGCCCGTTGGCGGAATTCAGGGGGAAAAAATCGTATTTTTGTAGTCCGGGCTACCCTATCTAAGAGTTTAGTCTCCAGGATTATCGAGGATGTCAATTTTATAAGTTGACTTAAGGTGGATGACACCTAACTATTGAAATTAAAAAAGGATGTAGTAATGAAACAGTTTCCTATTGGTGGTATCACTAATTATAGTGGGGATATTATCCCTAGCGGTTGGGTTTTATGTGATGGAAAAAATGGTACTCCAAATTTAACGGAAAAAATTATAGAGGGAAGTGGAGTAAGGGAAGAAAGTTACAATGACAAAAAAAAACGTAAAGAGGAAAAAGGTGTTTATGAAGGTGAGCAGAAAGGCGAAAATGTAAGGTGTGAAGGAACCTCAGATTGTCGTTCATCAGAAATTTATTCTTTGGCTTATATAATGTATGTTGGTAATGAATAAAGTTGGTGGGGCTATTATCCATTTCAGTTGTAGAGTTTTTTTAATGGTAATTTTTGTTTTTTTTAATTCAAAAAAAGGCATGACTATGAGGAAGAAAAAGTCAATTTTAGGTTTGTTTTTTGCACTTTTCCAGGTGTCAGCATGCTATGCTGGCGCATTTCAATGTGACGAAACTTTAGGAGTGGAAAAGTACTATGGAAGTATAGTTTCATTCAAAGAATCATCTGTTGCTGTGTTGAATAATGAATTGAGGCATAGTTGCGGGGTTGATTATAAAATTAATAAAATATCAAATAAAAACAATGTGGATATCACGTCAGACATTAATAAAAAAGAAGATTATTTTCCATTATTGATTGAAGATCAATACAAGTCTGACATGTGTGCGCGAATGCTCACGACTGCTCATAATGGGTGGAAGGTTGATTATATCGAAGTTTGCTATTTAGATAATTTAAGAAAGATTAATCGATTAGTAGGTATACATGTTCAAGGTGGGGTTAAAAGAAATGAGTAGGGTTATTATGGTTTTTTTGGAGGGTTTATGCGTTTAAAAACATCTGTATTTTTTTCTATAGCACTGTCAGTTTTATTTAATACCAATTCCAATGCAAGTGAAATTGAAATGAAAAACCCTAATATATGCAATGGTTATCATGAATATACAGGTAAGGTATTAAATGTTATAGCAACAACAAATTATGATGGGGAGGAAAATGTTTACGCGAATTTAAAATATGATGCAGGGAAAATAATAGGAGGTAAGATTTATTATAGGGCTCCATATCAAGCGGGTTATATTCCAATGATTAATTTAGCTACAATTGCAAGTGTCACTGGCGTTAGTGCAACTTTTTGTATGAAAGAGAATGGTGATCAAATTTATGCAATCCTGATTAAAGGTTGATTTTTTATAACTAATTAACGTGGAGGGGTGGGTGGTTTTTTTTAATGTATTAAGGTGTTGTTTTTCACGTAAATTAATCTTATGTTTTACTTTGTTTTTTTCCGCAGTTGTATATGCTATCCCTCCAGTGAATGTCGTGTACCGAATCGACTCAAGAGGTCCTGCAGATATATTTAATTTAGGATTTACATCTTGGGGGGGGATCCATCACTACTTAGGCATGTTAGTGGTGAAAATATAAGAGATCAAATAAGCGCTCTTATATCAACAACAAGTAATTGGGGGGCTATCGAACGAATGGCTGAAATTGTTGTGGGCTATGAAGAGGGGGACTCTGCTTGGATTTATGAAATAACACCTAGTGATAATTTTTATGATATTAACGGTTCGTTGCTTGCTCTGGCATTGGGAAATTATGCTTATGGGATACGTCAACAGGCTTTGGGGCTTTATCGAGAGTATGGATGGCAAGAAGAATTTGCAGCGCTTCTTCGTATTGAAGGGAATCAAGTGAGAAGTGCTCGTTCAATTACAAGAAACGCTTTAGGCCTTCTGGATGTAACAGATTATGTAATTTTCAATGCTCAATATGATGATCGAAGAGTCCCAACAACGAACCCATCACGCATAAGGCAGGTAGGTCATTTATCTTCAAATACATTTTATTTAGGAGATTTTGAGACTCGACGAGTATCCCCAGCATTTGGTATTTATGAATGCCGCGCACCAATCAGGTTAAAATCGGGAGTAAAAGAAGAAAAATCAGCAAAAGACTGTTTTTCTATTGAAACAAGTAAGCTTCTGGAAGAAAAAAGAAAAACAATTTCAAAATTTATTAAATCATTTAGTTTCTCGTATTTCTGACTCGCCGTCAGTAGGTTTAACACTACAGGGGGATTTTTAAAATTGAACTTTATTTTATATGAAAACATGCTAATGCTAAGGCTCTGTTATGGTGAATGTTGGAAAGGGTACTATTATACCGTTTAATGGAAATATTATACCGGATGGCTGGCTTTTATGCGATGGTCGCTATGGGACACCAAATTTACTTGGCAAGATTAACAAAGGTGGTTTTGCAGTTAATCCTTTCAAGAATAACTATCCGTTGCATAGTGATCAGAATAGTTATGGTGTTGAAGTGTCAAACCAATTTTCTTTAGCGTACGATCTATTTTTTGGAAGGGACATGAATAATAAATTTACCGCTAAAAACATGAATTACCCGGAGTTCGTTTCATATGTAAAATACCTCGCGCTTATTGAGGCGAGGGATAGTAGTGATTTACATTCTATTAAACAAAAAGTTAAAATTGAAATAAATAATAACCTTTTGAATGGCGATATCTCTCTACTTCCAGGGGTTGCCAATTTGGTAAAGTCAATTTCAGTCGAAGTTATGCTTGTTACTGGGGCTAGCACTATTGTTTTTGATGATCTTGGCATTATAGCTAGTGATGGTGAGATACATCCAGGTGAAATTATAATCCCTAGTCATAAATGTATTGCAAGTATTGTTGATCCATGCCTTGTAAATACCGATGAAGATGTGATAGCGGTTGATGTTATCAATAGTTCATTTAATGACATGTATATCCGGTCTCACTCTGATCTTTCTGAAGTTAATTTATCCCTGAAACTGTATCCTGACGGTGCTATATTGAAGGGGAAGCGACCTTATATCCCGTCTGGAGACTTGCTTCTTTTCCAACCTGGTGATAAGAAAAAAATAGCTGCTATAGGAATGAAGAAGCAAGACCTTGTTGTTACAGATTGTTATGATGGTAATGCTGAATTTCTTGATCTTGAAGGTTATGTTGATAGATATGGTCCAACCACTGATTGCATAGTAAGGCTATCAGATACAAATCTCACTATTCGGGTTGAAAATGATTATTGTGGTTATGGAGATGAGATTGTAACTGGATATGGTGAAGCAAGAAAAAATTCATCATTACCCTCGGCATATTGTTGTGATACAGTGATTGTTAATGCGTTAATAGTTGATCATACAGGTATATTTAAGGCTGATATTGGGATAAAAGATGGTAGGATTTGTGGTGTAGGAAAATCTGGTAACCCAGACATTCATAATAAAGTAGATCCAGGATTGGTTATAGGAGTGGCGACTAAAGTAATCCAAGCTAAAGGAATGATAGTTACGGCTGGGGCTGTTGATTGCTACGCGTTGTCGTTTAGTCGTAATGCCATTGATGAATATTTAAATTCAGGGATTACAACAGTTTCCTGTTGTGGGGTAAATACAATAAATGCAGAAGAAAGTGGTGCATACTCAATAGGAGAAAATGAAGTCAATCAAGGCGCCCAACTATTGGATAATCTTCCTATTAATATAATGCTTCATGGGGCTGCGCAAGGATATAATACTGACCGATTTGATGATTTATTATATAATAGTGTTGCCTCTGGGTTTTATCTTAACGAATATGGAGAGGGAACATCATATTCCATAAGCAAAATTTCAGAAGTGGCGAATGAGAAGGACGTCCCGTTCTTATTCAAAATGGATGCATGTAATACAAGAGGGTTTGTTGAGCATTTACCTCTTGGACTGTCAAGTCGAACTGCAATTGCTGTTAATATATCTGGGTTTTGTGGAGGCCCGAATGATTCAATTGTTTGTTCGAAGTATGCTAACATAATTCCTATTTCTACATCGTCTGGTTTGATATTTACACAAAACTTATGTTATGATTCAATGGGAGTAATGAGTATGCAGCATAACCTTTCTAAAAAGGGTCATGCTATAAATCATCTCTATGACACATCAAAGTATGAGGGTGTTATCGCGGCAGAGTCAGTGTTACATGATCAAGGATTTATCCCAATTATCGCTTCTGGTTATTTAAGTCCAGGCAGGGTTAGAGATGTTGTCAGAAAAACATGGCAGTTAGCCCATGTTATGAAAGATGAATATGGACCGCTTGATGGTGATGACGAGGATTCTGGTGACAATTATCGTGTAAAGAGATATATAAGTAAATATACAATAAATCCAGCAATTGCTTTAGGGATAGATAAGCATGTTGGTTCAGTGGAAAAAGGAAAGCTTGCTTGTTTAACTATTTGGGACCCCGCTTTCTTTGGCATACAGCCAAACGTAGTATTGGTTAATGGGCTCGTCTCCTTGGAGCTATGCGCAAGCGCTTCTAATACCATAGGCTCCACTGGCGAGGTTAGACGCATGCGCTCCTGCAGAGGAAAAGGTGTGACCTTTACATCAAAAAATGCCATAAGGGAAAATGTTGAAAAAGGTCTGCAATGCTTTAATGAATTTATTCCTACAGAGGGTGCAAAAGATGTTTCCCGCTCTGATATGAAGCACAACTCGGGAATTCCAGAGTTTACGTATAATTATGAGCTAAATAATCTAATTTCTGAAGATGGTAAAGTAATAGGTAATTTAAGTTATGTTGAATATCTTCCCCTATCTCGATTATACAAAGCATAAGTGCATGAGTTTTTTATTAGTCTAGGCCTAAGTGTACAGATTCCGGTATAAATAACCGACATCTGTCATAGCCGTCAAAAGGTAGATTTTCCCCTATATTTTTAGATATAATACCTGTTTTTTTAGGTTTGCCGCGCAGCTATTTCAGCGGTGGACTATAACCTAACGCACTGCACGGATGCCGTTCATTACAGTGCTTGAACGCCATAGCTAAATCCAGCACTGCTGGGCCTGAGCATGCTGCTGGAGTGGAATTATATTCACTGCATACCGGTGCGCAGCATGGATACCAAGCTGCGCATATCTTACTCACTGGTATTGAAGCGGTTACAGGCGGCAGAGGGCTTTAATGATGCTGTCTCGCTTAAGGTGGTCGGTATTGCCTGAAAAAGAACGTCTATCCGCCAGCGATAAAAAAAGCTTGTGGAATTCCAAAAGGCTGGTGACTTCGCCACACCGCTTATCATCGCCCCCCGGCAATGGTGTGTTTTGTGTCGTTATGGAGCCAGGTAAATGTCAATGCACGTAACCAGAGTCTTGTATTCCGACCCGACAGCAAACTGCCAACCCCACGGGTAATGGCGTGCTGGTTCTCAATCCCTGCGACGGCTGGCACGAAGGACACATCCGGGCATTAGAGGAAGACGGTGAGGTTTACCACATCGGTATTCACACTTGGCTGATGGAAGAACTGACCCCTCACGATTTCTACGTCGCCTGGGCACTGCTGCCGGACGGCATTGCGTTGAGCGAGAAGTTCGAGTCAGAAAAGCACCGTTGATATGTAAAGAAATATCAATGGGTATTGTGTGGTTATGCTGGCTGCATTAGTATGCGCGCCTCGGCCCTTTAGCTCAGTTGGTTAGAGCGCGCGACTCATAATCGCTCGGTCGCTGGTTCAAGTCCAGCAAGGGCCACCAAACCGCCATTAGCTCAGCAGGAAGAGCAACGACCATTAAGTTGTAGGTACGGGGTTCGAGACCTCGATGGCGGACCAATGCGGGCATCGTATAATGGCTATTACCTCAGCCTTCCAAGCTGATGATGCGGGTTCGATTCCCGCTGACCGCTCCAGAAAAAGCTTTTCAGCCTGCGAAGATGGGATTACCCGGAGTGGCTGGAAAGCGCATCAGAAGGGCGCATTTGGGTTTGATACGCACTATCAATCCCTACCCTGGGTTATCTGAATGCGTCCCTCGATGTGAAGTGACAGCCGGGAAAGACCGACACCAAGCCCTGGCATTTGCCGGGGCTTTTTAATAACTCCAAATTTCACCGATAAATAACAAAGTAAACATAACCCCCGAGCTAAAAGCCAATGCCATTAAGGCGAACCAATCACGCATTTTTACCTTCGTTATTTAAAAAAAGCCCTGAAACCGCAAGGTCGCTCAGGGCAAGGGGTAAGAACAACTATCTACATGGACTGGCTCTAGGCCAGTGTAAATATTCTAGCTGCTTGGCAATGACTGTCTAATTATCGGCATTAAAAGAGATTTTATATCGCAACATTAAAATGTTTATGCATCTAATTGTCGCAATATCGATGGTCTTTGGTCTGGAATCTTACCATTGGTGTATCCCTATAGATGAGGTAGACAGGATATCTCTTTAGTGTTAACGGTTGGAACAGATTTCAACCCACTATTGGTTCCACCGTCTTTGTGGTCAATTGTTCAAGGGAACAATCATAGATAGCCGCAAGCTTCATGCGTGTTTTCTTCTGTGGTTTTGAAAACGTTGATTCCCATTGCGAAACAGCCGATTGAGTCGTGTCTAGTTTTTTTGCTACTGCATGCTGTGATAGCCCACGATAAATACGCCAGGCTGCAACTAGGCTAACGTCCCGAAAGTTCATGATGGAAACAACGTCCTGAGGGGGGGCGTTATGTTTATCTAACTGATAGGGTACAGGCTCCCAGCCTTTATCGTTGAGAAGGTCGTTAAATTCTGCGTTGGGAAAAACTGCACACTGTAGTTTATCCGCTGTATTGCTGAGATATTGAAATTTTGACATGGTTGAGTTCACTAAATAGGTAAGAGTTAATCTAGTTATAGAAACGGTTTTTTCCTGTTTTTAACAACATACCCACACGGGGTAGTTATTTATTTAGTTGACAATCAAATAATGTCAAATTCATGTGATATCTGAATGCCACGCCTGCCACGCATAAGCGTGGCTTTTTACTTTCTGAAACCCGGAGCCGGGCAATGAATAATCAACACCTGCCGCCGGGATTCCTGGAGGCAACTTTGCTGTGGATGAAAACCAATGCGCCAGTGCTTTACGGCTCATTCGCTGCGTTCGGCATGGCTACCTTACTGACCTTACGTGATGGCAAATCGTGGTTGGATGCCGTTATCGCCGGGGCCATTTGTTTGCTGATTTCTCTCGGCGTTATCAATTCCCTTGAGCTATTCGGGATGAGCCAAGACAACGCGCTGCTGATTGGCGTTGTGATCGGTGGAATAGGTGTCGAGCGTTGCCTGGCAATCCTCCGCGCTTTCTCAACGATGAAAACGCATGTGCCAATGGAAGAGAAGGATAAACCGAAAAATGACCGCTAATTATCGTTTCAGCGAACGCAGCGAAGGCAATTTAAAAGGCGTCAATTCCGAGCTGGTGGCTGTTGTACGCCGCGCCCTTGAGCTATCACCTGTTAATTTTACCGTTATTGGAGGCTTGCGCACCAAGGCACGACAACAGCAGTTGAAAGACGCCGGCGCGAGCAAAACCATGAATAGCCGCCACCTTTCCGGGAATGCGGTAGACCTGCTGCCCGTTGGTGCCGACTGGAACGATTATAAATGCTGGCTGCCTGTGTTGGTGGCCATGTGGCAGACTGGTCAGGAGCTTGGCGTAAAGCTGCGATTTGGGCTCACCTGGACGGATAATCCAGAAGATAAGCCGGCGAAGTTCCTGGACGCTCCCCACGTCGAGATCCCCGCGTGATAGCCGCGTAGCTTAAGTATTGGCGGTTAGGCCTGGTGGCAGTGCTTGTTGCTGACCTGGCTATTTCGCTGTGGTCCGTCTCGTACTACTCAGAACGAGCAGAGCGGGTCGAGGGGCAGGCGCGCCAGCTGCAGGCCGATAACTCCCTACAGGGGGAGGCTATCGCTACCCAGGCGTTTCAGTTTAACCGAATGAACCAAATAGCCGGCGCGGTTGCTGGGTATCAAACAGCCGTCGGTCTGAAATCAGAAGAGTCGCAGAATGAAATCCGCACGATTGTTAAGCGTGACCCGGTTGGCCGGCAGTTTGTTAATCCTGTTGTTGCTCAGCGGGTGCTCAACTACGCGAACCGTTTACGTGCCGGCGCAGTGCCAGGCCTTGCCGCCGGCGCTACTGCAACACATACCGCCACCGTTGCCGCCGGCTGCCGATTGACCTGGCCAGGCTGTTTACTGGCTTGAGCCGCTACTGGTCACGGTGGACAAGCTGAATAGGCAACTGCAGGGAACACAGGAAGCCGACGCGGTGCGGGCGGTAAAGCAATCAACCAAGGCCTCATAAAGCGCAGGGCTATATGCTTGGGATAAATACCGGTAACATCAAGCCATAACTAATACGTCAGGAGGACGAATGAAACGTTATTTGTTACCAATGGTATTTATGTTCGCGTTGAGTGGTTGCGATCAAGCTCCCCGGTTTGATGGTTCTAGCAGAGAAGCATTGATTTATTCAGGTGAGAAAGTACTTGAAGCTTTGCCTAAAGATAAGCAAGACGAGTTGAAGCAAGCAACCGCTGATATACGTTTATACGCTTATATGATGACAGGTGGCGCGGAGGGTATTAACGATGATGATGCGAGTCAAAGGCTGTATCTCAAAATAATGGACGGGAAAACAGTCGATGAAACGATCAAGGAATCTCGAAGCCTGAAACAAAAGGCAGACCAGATAATTAAAAAGGCTTCAACTAAAAACTAATCTAAGCCCACCACATGGTGGGTTTTTGATTATTGCAAACAAATTTGTACAGCGTTTTGGCCTTTACCGTCCGATGAAATCACTTAAATGAGAATGGCTATCAACTCTCGCGGGTCCTTCCTGGAGTTCAAAACACCGAGGGGCGGGAGACGCGCGAAAAGTCGCTATTTATGAGCTTTTTGGACGCGGATCCTACTTCCTTCTCACTTAACACCTAACGCATTGTTTTTACTTAATTCACCTATAGCCAGAGCGGGAAGTGATCCTATCGAGATCCTCTCGATTTTCGGGAAATCACTTCCCGGTTAAAAAAATGTTAATAAAAAGGAGTTTCGGGGGGGTTATGAATGTAACAAAGGCACAACTGGCGGATCTCTTCGAAGTTTCAACGCGCACGATCACCACATGGCAATCGCAAGGAATGCCGGTAGTGGCCGGCGAGGGGAACGGCGGTAAAGGCGGGGAAAATACCTATTCGACAAAGGACGTTATTACCTGGTACGCCGACCGCGAGGCCTCGCTAGAAAACGAGATATTGCGTAAAGAGCTGGACGCCCTGCAGCAAAGCGGGGATGAGGCCTTACAGCCCGGCACTATCGATTATGAGCGCTACCGTTTAACCCGCGCTCAGGCCGACGGCCAGGAATTAAAGAATGCTAAAGACTCCGCCGAGGTAGTGGAAACCGGCTTCTGCATGTTTGTCCTGTCAAAGGTTGCGGGGGAGATTGCCGGCATTCTTGACGGCATTCCTCTCTCAATGCAGCGGCGCTTTCCTGAACTGGAAAATCGGCATATCGAATTTTTAAAGCGGGATGTGGTGAAAGCCATGAATAAAGCGGCTGCGCTGGATGAAATTCTTCCGGGGTTGCTGAATGAGTATATCGAACAAACGGATTGATCGGCTGCGTTATTGGGTTGCAGCCGGTCTGCGTTCGCTATTCCGCCCCGTTCCTATGACGGCGGTCGAATGGGCTAACGAATTTTATTACCTCCCCAAAGAATCCTCCTATCAAGAGGGGCGCTGGGAAACGATGCCGTTTCAGGTTGCGATCATGAACGCAATGGGGAGCGATGACATCCGGGAGGTAAACCTGATTAAGTCGGCGCGCGTCGGCTATTCAAAAATGTTGCTGGCCGTCGTGGCGTATTTTATCCAGCACAAACAGCGAAACGGGCTGTTGTGGCAGCCGACGGATGGCGACGCTGAAAATTTTATGAAGTCGCACGTCGAACCGACGATCCGCGACGTTCCCAGTCTCTTGGCAATGGCGCCCTGGTACGGAAAAAAACACCGCGATAACACGCTTTCGATGAAGCGTTTTTCGAACGGTCGGGGTTTCTGGTGCCTGGGAGGTAAAGCGGCAAAAAACTACCGTGAAAAATCGGTCGATTATGTTGGCTATGACGAACTGGCCGCCTTTGATGAGGATGTGGAGAAAGAGGGTTCACCGACGTTCCTGGGTGATAAGCGCATAGAAGGCTCAGTGTGGCCAAAGTCTATACGCGGATCTACACCGAAAATCAGGGGCATATGCCAGATAGAACGCGCCGCCAGTGAATCCGGGCATTTGATGCGTTTTCATGTGAAATGCCCACATTGCGGCGAGGAGCAGTTTTTAAAGTTCGGCGATCGTGAAACGCCATACGGTTTTAAGTGGGAATCAGGGAAGCCGAAGACGGTTTTTTATCTCTGTGAGCATAACGCCTGCGTGATACGCCAGCAGGAACTTAATTTTAGTGGTGCGCGTTATATCTGTGAAAACACGGGCCTTTACACGTCTGATGGCCTCCGCTGGTTCGAATCGACGGGGCAGGAGGTTGATCCCCCTGAATCAGTATCCTTTCACATCTGGACCGCTTACAGCTCGTTTACTACCTGGGCGCAAATCGTTAAGGACTTTAGAAAGACGAAGGGCGACCCGGGCAAGCTGAAAACGTTCACCAACACGACGCTAGGCGAAACCTGGGCCGAGGAAGTGGGGGAGCGGCCATTACCTGAAACCCTGGTTGAACTGGCAGAACATTACCGGGCAGAGGTGCCCGATCGTGTGGTTTACCTCACTGCCGGCATTGACTCCCAGCTCGACCGTTACGAAATGCGTGTTTGGGGCTGGGCGCCAGGTGAAGAGGCATTCCTGATCGACCGCGTGATTATCATGGAGCGGCACGATGAAGAGGAAACGTTGCTGCGTGTTGATGAGGCCATCAACAAACAGTATCAGCTGGCCGACGGCACGATCATGACCATTGGCCGCGTTTGTTGGGACACCGGCGGTATCGACCAGACGATAGTTTATAACCGCTCGAAAAAACTGGGCCTCTTTCGGGTAATCCCGATCAAGGGCGCCAGCGTTTATGGGAAGCCAGTGGCCAACATGCCGCGCAAGAAAAACAGCCACGGCGTTTTTCTGACAGAAATCGGCACTGACGTCGCCAAAGAAGTCATTTACAGCCGCTACAAACTGGAACGCTCCGCTGATGGCTCCCCCGTTCCTGGGCTTATTCACTACCCGAATAATCCGGCAGTTTTCGACCTGACCGAAGCCGAGCAGATGACGGCAGAGGAACTCATAGAAAAATATGAGAAAGGGAAAATTAAATTGCTCTGGGACGCCAAAAAACGCCGAAACGAGGCCCTCGACTGTTTTGTTTATGCCCTGGCGGCTTTGCGTATCAGCGTTTCGCGCTGGCAGCTGGATTTGGATGTGTTACTGGCCAGCCGCCAACAATCACCGTCCGGCCAGCAGGCCAGAAATAATAATGACTTGGCCGCCCTGGCGGCTCAATTGGGAGGATAACGTGGCGACACTGGCACAATTGGAAGAAGCCCGAAAAGCCTTGCACGAACTGCTGACGGGTAAACGTGTGGCATCGATTCAAAAAGACGGGCGCGCCGTGACATTCACCTCCGCCACGTTAAACGAGCTGCGCGCCTATATCTCTGATTTAGAGGTTCAACTGGGGTTAGCCAGTCGGCGCCGTGGCCCGGTGGGGTTCGGGGTATGACTAAAAATCTAACTTTACTCGGCCCGGATGGCGCGACGCCGCTGCGTGAATACGCCGGTTATACCGGTGGCGGTGTGGGCTTTGGTGGCCAAATTGCCGGCTGGCAACCGTCTTCACAAAGCGTAGACGCCGCATTACTGCCGCAATTTGAACGGGGGAACGCCCGGGCGGATGACCTGGTACGAAATAACGGTTATGCGGCCAATGGCGTGCAGTTGCACCAGGATCATATCGTCGGCTCCTTCTTTCGTCTTAGCTATCGACCAAACTGGCGATATCTCGGTATCGCAGAGGAAGAATCCCGGGCGTTTTCTGACGAGATAGAGGCGGCCTGGCGAGAGTACGCAGAGGACCCTGATTGTTGCCTGGACGTGGAGCGCAAACGAACCTTTACGATGATGATCCGTGAAGGCGTGGCCATGCACGCGTTTAACGGGGAGGTCTTTACCCAGCCTTGCTGGGATCGTGCTCCGCATCGGCTGTTTCGAACACAGTTTAAAATGGTCAGCCCCAAACGTATCCGAAACGCGCCCGGAGTGCTCGACAGCAAAACGCAGCGCGCCGGTGTTTCGCTGGACAAATATGGTGCCGCCATTGGTTACAACGTGGTGGATGACAGCTATCCGAGCTGGGGCACCCGCCGCGTTTCCTACGTGCCCCGTGAGCTGGCAAATGGTCGGCCGGCGATGATCCACATTTTTGAACCCCTGGAGGATGGCCAGACGCGTGGAGCCAACCGGTTTTACAGCGTGATGGAGCAAATGAAGATGCTCGATACGCTGCAGAACACGCAGCTGCAGAGTGCGATCGTTAAGGCGATGTATGCCGCAACCATTGAATCTGAGCTGGATACAGAAAAGGCGTTTGATTACATCCTGGGGGCAGGGAACGTGAAAGGCCAGGAACCCCCGATGAATAAATTCCTGGAGCAATACCTGATTTATTACCAGGCCGCGCAAGTGAAGTTTGGCGGCGCCAAAGTCCCGCACCTGTTCCCAGGGGACAAACTGGAACTGAAAACCGCGCAGAACGCGGATAACGGCTATTCAGTCTTTGAACAGTCGTTGCTGAGATACATCGCAGCCGGCCTGGGCGTGTCCTACGAGCAGCTTTCCCGCGATTATTCGCAGGTGAGTTACTCCAGTGCCCGGGCATCGGCTAATGAATCCTGGCGTTACTTCCTTGGTCGCCGCAAGTTTATTGCGTCACGCCAGGCGAGCATGATGTTTTCCTGTTGGCTGGAGGAAGCATTGATCCGTGGGGTGGTAAAAATGCCATCCCGCGCACGTTTCTCATTCAGTGAGGCGCGATGTGCCTGGAGTAATTCAGAATGGATCGGCGCCGGCCGCATGGCCATTGATGGCCTGAAAGAGGTGCAGGAGTCCGTCATGCTGATAGAGGCGGGTTTAAGTACCTTTGAAAAGGAATGCGGCAAGCTGGGCGAAGACTATCAGGAGATTTTCCGCCAGCAGGTGCGGGAGGCAGAAGAACGCAAGGCAGCCGGCTTAACACAGCCTGCGTGGGTGGCTGCAGCTTTCCAGGCTCAGCTGCAGAATTCTACACAAAACGAGGGAGGTCAGCGTGGATCAAGCGCGTAACTTGCCCCATATCGCCAGCATGGCACTCAATGAGCCGCTTTTATTAGAACCCGCCTACGCGCGGGTTTTCTTTTGCGCGTTGGGTAACGAGCTGGGCGTGGGGCGCCTGATTGATGGCACAACAAATACGGTCTTATCACCGCCGCAAATGACCGAATTAGCCGCGTCCTATGGTCCCGGACGAATGACTGTCTCGGATAACGGCTATGACATCCAGGACCGGATCGCCATTGTCCCGATATCGGGGACGTTGGTCAGCAAGTCCGCCGCTTTGCGTCCGTATTCTGGCATGACCGGCTACAACGGGATTGTTTCCAGGATAACAGCGGCAATTAACGATCCCGGCGTTGACGGGATTTTGCTTGATATGGATACCCCGGGCGGAATGGTCGCCGGCGGATTTGATGCGGCCGATATGATCGCCCGCCTGCGTAATCAAAAACCGATCTGGTCATTGGCCAACGATATGAACTGCAGCGCCGGGCAGTTGCTGGCCAGCGCGTGCTCTCGGCGCCTGGTCACGCAAACGGCTAAAGCCGGCTCTATCGGGGTGTTGATGGCCCACAGTAATTACGCCGGCAATCTGAAGCAAGCCGGTGTCGATATCACCCTTATTTTTGCCGGTGCTCACAAGGTGGACGGGAATCCCTGGGAAGCCTTGCCAAAAGAAGTTCGGGCAACATTTCAGGCAAAAATGAACGCCATCCGGCAATCCTTTGCGGACAAAGTATCGGGCTATACCGGTATTTCTGTTCAGGCGGTGCTCGATACCGAAGCGGCCGTGTATACCGGCCAGGAGTCGATAGACGTAGGTCTGTCTGATGAACTGGTTATCAACACCGATGCGTTAGCGGTCATGCGTGAGGCTATCAGTAACTCAAAAGTAACCCGGTCTATAGGAGGCCAAATGTCAGTAAATCAAACCCAAACCGTAGCGGATACGCCAACCGGGTCGGAAGTGGCCACAGCACAAACGGCAGCGGATCCGGCAGCGGCTCAGCCCGCAGGAAGTGTAACAGCGGCCGTTAATAATGCCATTCAGGCCGAAAATGCCCGCATCATGGGGATTTTAGATTGTGATGAGGCCAAAGGCCGGGGCGTCTCTGCGCGTGCCCTGGCAGCTACGCCAGGCATGACGGTAGAAAATGCCCAGCGCATTCTTGCCAGTATGCCGGAAAGCGCTCAGGCCCGGACTGAAACGGGACTTGATCGCCTGATGGCTGATTCTCCCGAAGCGCTGGGCCAGGGGAGCGGTGAAAACAAGGCGCAAGACGGGGTATCGCGTTTAGCGTCATTCTTAACGCAAGGGGAAAATGCATGACCGTAGAACAGCGTAATGATCATCGAGTTTTTGCCGGCAGCGATACGGCACACACCGCAAAGGCCTGCAGTGGGCTGACCAAGGCAACTCTGGCACTGACGCCTCTGATGCTTGCGGCCGAAGGTGGTTTACTGGTGGCCTGGGATGGCGCAGCGGCAGGAACGGCTGTCGCCGTGTTGGCGCTACCACATGATGGCATCGCACCCTTGCTGACCTATTACAAGTCGGGGACGTTTGCTATTGAGGTGATCGCCTGGCCTGACGGTGTGACCGATCAGTTAAAACAAAATGCGTTTATCGGTACCGCCCTCAGCGTTGCTTAAGACGGTTTCCCCCTCATAACTAAAGGCTGCCTGGCGGCCTTTTTATTACCAGAAGGAGGGCCTATGGGCCTGTTTACCACGCGTCAACTGATTGGCGTAACCCAGGACAAACTCAAGTTTAATGCGTTGTTCCTGAATCTGTTTTTTAAGCGTGAAATCACTTTCGATACCAAAGAGGTGATGCTGGACAAAATTACCGGTCGGGCGCCGATAGCCATGTACGTTTCTCCTCAGGTAGAGGGCAAGGTTTTACGTAATTTGGGGGGGATGACACGCACGCTAAAGCCCGGGTATGTCAAACCGAAACACCAGGTTACACCGGATATGGTCGTTGACCGTTTGCCGGGCGAGGACCCTGCAATGTTGGCGGATCCGGCGTACAGGCGTGAACGTGTTATTGCGCAGAATCTGAAACAGGAAGAGGAATCCATTGTTCAGGTTGAAGAAATGCAGGCTGTTCAGGCGGTATTAAAGGGTAAGTACCTGATGGAGGGGGAGCAATTCGAGAAAGTTGAAGTCGATTTTGGTCGAAACCCTGCAAACAACATTATTCAGAGCGGCGCGGCGGCCTGGTCAAAACAGGACCAGGACACCTTTGACCCAACGTTTGATCTGGATATGTACGCTGACCAAAGTAACGGGGCCATCAATATTGCCGTGATGGACGGGTTGTCCTGGCGCGCCTTGAACGGGTTCAAGTTGTTCCGTGAAAAGATGGATACCCGTCGCGGGTCTAATTCTCAGCTGGAAACGGCGTTGAAAGACCTGGGGGCGATTGTCTCCTTCAAGGGCTATTACGGCGACCTGGCTATTGTTGTGACAAAAGGCCAATACGCGAAAGAGGACGGCAAAACAGCGCGCTATATGCCGGATAACACCATTGTGCTGGGGAATACGTTGGCTGATGGTATCCGCTGTTACGGCATGATCCATGATGCGGAATTTGTCGCAGAAGGGATCACCGTCGCTAAACGTTATCCGAAAAACTGGATCACAAAAGGCGACGTGAGCAGCGAATACACGATGACTCAATCCGCCCCGCTCATGGTGCTGCCAGAGCCTGACAATTTCGTTGTCATCACAATCGCATAACGCCGATTAATCAGGCAGGGGCTACGGCCCCTTTTCCCCTGTTTTAGAGAGAGAACACAATGGCTAATAAAGACGAGTTGATCACCAAGTTGGACGAGCTGGGTAAGGTGCTGGGCCGTGAGCTGAGCACAGAAGGGACTATCGCAGATCTGCAACTGCGGATCCGTGAAGCCGAAGAGGAAATCGAGGCTCTGGAGGAAGACGGCGACGGTACAGACGGTGGCACCGGTGGGGCGTCTGGTTCCGGTCCGTTGCTGCAGACGACCACCGAACAACGCCAGCCAATGGCGCCAAAATCAGAAGGCGAAATAGAGTGGGTACCGGTTCGCGTGCTGACGACGTTGCATATCAACGCATTGCATGAAACGCGAAATCAACCGGTGAAAATGGCGTATGCCGGCGATACGGTCCGCGTTCTGGCCTCGGACGTGGACGACCTGGAAGACGCTGGCCACGCGACAGAGCTTTAAGGGGGCGGCATGGATGGGTTCGATAACCTTTTTGATGAGGCCCTTTTCGATGCTGACAGCCGAATTATTGAGGTGATGGGGCGGGAAATGGAGGTGTCTATCAATGGTGCGCCGACGCCTGTCCGTGCCGTTTTCGATGAGCCTGCCGCTGATACTTCCCTGCCTTATGGCGCCGCAACGGTTCAGGACGTCGCCCCTCGGCTATTTGTTAAAACGGCGCTGATTGTAGGCCTGAAACCTAAAGATCGGGTGGAGATTGGCACAGAGTCCTTTTGGGTGGTGAAGGTCGGCCCGGACGACACAGGAACCTGTGTTGTCACATTGGCGCGTGGGGTGCCAGGTAAGCCCGCGCCAGCGATTGACAAATGGAGTAAATAATATGGCCCGTGAAAGCCGTTTACGCCGAAACCTGCCGATTGATATTGACCTGCAGGTGCTGCAACAAATAGCCGTCGCCGCCGGCGCTAATCATAAACAATACCGTAATGCATACAGCAGGGCATTGAAGCGTACGTTAGCAAAGTCTCTAAGGTCGGCCCGGGGAGATCTCAAGGCGGGACTCGCTCCCCGGGACATGAAAATGATAGAGAAACGTGTGCTGTCTTATCAAGGCTCCCGGGGCACTATCACCGACACAAGTAATAAACTGGGCGAGGGGAAGATCTGGTTTGGCTTGAACGCTATCAAGGTTAAAGACCTCAAAGGTCGGGTTAAGGGGCGGGCGCGACCACACCATAACCGCAGAGATCCGCAGTCTGGCCGGTTTATTGCCGCCCGTCGGCGAAAGTTGAACGAGGTGGGCTTTGAACCTAAAGGTGCTTTGCTGCCGGCGATGAATTTCCCTGACGGTGAGGTTGCTCGGTCAAAAAAGGAAGGGCGGCGTACGGTACTAATACGTGACCCCCAGACCCGCCGTGCCCGTGAGGCGGAAATTGATATTTATGCAGCGGTGCTGGATCACCTTGAAGACCATTCATTTCCCGATATGGCGACCAATTTCTATCGAGAGTTTACGAATGACATCAGGGGGCGCATTAAAAAGCGGATAGACCTGGACGGCCGGAGAATGTAAATGCCTACACCGATTTTAATGGCCCACTATCATGAGGCGGTTTTATCTGCGCTGCGTGAAATTTCCTGGGTCACTGATGCAAATGATTACCCGGAAACCGTGACGCAACTGGCCACGCCGGCCGTGTATTTTTCCATTATTGGCTGGAAGAATGTTCCCAGTGGGGATGGTCAGTTACGCGTAGAGTTTGAGCATGACCTCTTTGTTGTTGTTGATCGATCGGCGACGGCTGACATTTCAAAACCGCAGATATATGTTCGCACGGCCGCCGCTGACCTTAGTCAATGGATAGAGGGCAAAACGTTTGGGCTTGAAGGGCTGGAGCCGGCGCAGTTTGTCAGTGCTGACCCTGACGAGTTTGATCCGGAGATGGCGGCCTATATTGTGTGGCGCATTACCTTCACCCAGGTGGCGGCGATGGGTGAAGATCCGTTTGAGTCGAAAGCCGGCCCGCTGAAAAAGGTATTTTTGGGCAAGGCCCCGAATATTGGCAGTGCGCACGTTGACGATTACAGGCTTATCTACGAGAAAAAAGAGGCCGCCGGCGATGAGTGATGACGCGTTATCAGACCTGCAGCGCCGGGTTGCCAATATGGTCCGCCGGGGGGTTATTCATTCTGTACGGCATGGCCAGCAACCGGCCTGCCGCGTCGAACTGGGCGATATCATCACAGCCTGGCTTCCTCTGTGTATGGGTTTTTCAGGCGCAAATCGCACGGAGTCCAACCCCTGCGCAGTTGGGGACCCTGTGACCGTGTTATCTGAGGCCGGCGAACTGAATAACGGGCGGGTGCTTCCCGGTGGTAATACGGGCGTCATGCCGGCGCCAGAAGGCAGCGACGCGGAGCACATCACCCGATACAGCGACGGCGCCGAGTTTCGCTACAACCGCGAAGCCCACGCCTTTACGCTGACGCTACCGGAGGGTGGCACCTATGAAATTATCGGTAAAGGGACGTTACGCGGGCCGGTAGAGATAACGGACACGCTGACGGTGAAAGGGAAAACGGAACTGCAGGCGGATACTGCAGTCACCGGGGACCTGTCCGCCACAGGGAAAATCTCCGACGGCAAAAGCTCTCTGGACCGGATCCGGGAAATTTTCAACGACCATAACCACCCCGATCCGCATGGCGGGGACACCGACAAACCGAACAACCAAATGTAACCCGCTCCGGCGGTTTTTTTTATGGGGGCACTATGCAGGGAGTTAATGCAGCCAACGGTAAACGCCTGGCGGATACGTCTCACTTGCGCCAGTCCGTCTTTGACATCCTGACCACGCCGATCGGTAGCCGCGTTCTGGTCCGGGATTACGGCAGCGATTTACTGGACCTGGTGGACAACCCCCAGGACGAAAGCACACGGGTGCATATCATTGCCGCCACGGCCAGTGCCCTGGCGAAGTGGGAGCCGCGTCTGCAGGTGAAAACGGTAGCGGTCCAGTTTGCCGGCGACGGGCAATTTGATTTGACGATTTACGGCATCAACACAGAAACGGGCTACCCGATCACTTTGGAGGAGTTAACGATAAATGGCGACCAATTCCGCGACGATTAACCTTTCAGAATTGCCCGTTCCTGACGCGGTGAAAGTCCCTGACCCCGCGCTGATTTTTGCCGGCTGGCTGGCGCGACTCCGCGAGCTGGACCCGGATTATGATGCCTTGCTGGAGTCTGACCCGGTGTTTAAACAAGGGGAGGTCCTGGCGTATCACTCAACACTGATCCGCCAGGGCATGAATGACTCTATTCGTGCGGTGCTGTTGGCAAGCGCCCAAGGGAACGACCTGGACCAGTTGGGCGCTAATTTTGATGTGTTGCGCTTGCTGATAACACCGGGCGACCCGAACGCCGTCCCGCCAGTGGCACCAGTCTATGAAGACGACGAGGCGTTTAGAACCCGGATACAACTGGCATGGTCCCGGTTAAGTACCGCCGGCGCCGAAAACACCTACACCTTTTTTGCCGCGTCTGCAGACCCTGACGTTTTAGATGTTCGGGCATACGGCCCCGAAGATCATCAACTGCTTGGCGAGGTGTATCTCTATGTGTTGTCCCGGACCAATGGGGGGATCCCGTCGGCGGAGGTGCTGAAAAAGGTTGCCGAAGCGGTCAATAAAAAAGAGGTTCGACCGCTGACCGATTTTGTCACGGTGAAGCCGGCGGAAATGGTGGATTTTGAAGTCATTGCAGATATCCAAATCCCCTACGGCCCGGACACTGACACGGTGATGAAAGCGGCAGAGGATGAGCTGGCCAAGTACCTGGCTATTGTTAACCGTCTCGGCCGGCTGGTGTCGTGCTCGGCCATTGACCGCGCATTGCATCAAGCCGGAATAGTGACGGTAAAACTCACTTCACCCGCTGCAGATATCAGCATGGCAATGGGGCAGGCGCCGCGATGCTCAAAAGTGACGCTGCGTAAGGTGATCATTAATGCCGAATAAATTTAAAACCCTCCTCCCGCCCAATGCCATCCCGGCAGAGCGCGCCCTGGAGCAGGCGACAATTGAGGAGGTGCTCTCTATCCCTGACCTGATCCGGATAGTGAAAAATCCGGCGTTGTGCCCTGTTGATCTGCTGCCGTGGCTGGCGTGGGAGTACAGCGTGGATACCTGGAACACGGATTGGACAGAGGCGGAGAAACGGGCGGCAATCGCCCGGGCGGCGTATATCCATCGACACAGGGGGACCCGGGCGGCGATCGAAATGTCGTTATCCTCTTCACCGTTCGCTAGCGATGTAGTCGAGTGGTTCGAAAAAACGCCCCGGGGAGAGCCTTACACGTTCTCTCTCGATGTGACCCAGGACGACCGGCCGATCACGTTAACGGACGTGCAGGACCTGAAAAGCGCGGTAATGAAAGGTAAAAACCTGCGCTCCTGGTTCGATGTGTCGTTTAAAGGCAGCCTGGACGGTAAGGCGATTTTAGCCGGCTACATGATTGCATCTGAGTCATTCTCAATCATCCCTGTGTTTGAGTTTATCGGTGTACATATCAACGGCTGGATGACGTCGGAGTTTGCGCCTACGTCGTCGTTTGATGGGGCTGTTTACACGCTGGTAACGCAAGGCAACTTTGGCGCGATCACCTGGCACGTAACAGGCCCGGCGACGGTGGCCAGTGACGGAACGGTAACAATCACCGGTCCCGGGGCAGTCGCTATCACGGGGACAGATGCCCGTAACCGCTCGATCAGCCACGCAATCAACCCTGTTCGTTACCTTGTTCCCACGCCGGCAGATATTCAGCTTAGCCAATCTGATATGCCTGCGTTTATTGAAAAACAGGGCGGCAGAATGTGCCTGGTTGAGGATTTAATTCGTTGGCCGCAAGCCGGCGGAACGAAGGTCCGCGAAATGGGGCATCTGTGGGGGGAGTGGGGAAACATGGCAGCCTACGGCTGGCGCAAGTTTTGGATGGGTTCAACCTCGGAGGAAGCCCGCTGGGTTACTGCTTCCCCGGGGAGTCCCTCAAATTTCAGTCGGTTTGTGCGGTTAACCTCTGCGACAACCGGCAGCGTTTCGCCGTGGGACCCTAACGATTATTCGACGGCTGCAGTGATTGAAGTGGAGAAAAAATAATGGCCTCAGGATTAATTTTAACCGCCGTCGGCGCCGAGGCGATAGAGACGGCTTATCAGGCCGGTGAGGTGGTCACTATCCCGATCGTCGCGTTTGGTGATGGTGGCGGGGCCTCTGTGACCCCTGACCCTGCAGTAACCAAGCTGGTTAATAAATTTGGGGATGTGCCCTTTACGCAAGGGGATTCGGGTAGCGGCATGATTGCCGGCCAGGCAGTTATAAACGCCCGTGAATATCCAGGGAAAGTGGTCCGTGAGTTCGGGCTGATGAGTAGCGCCGGCGTTCTGATTGCCTATGGCGCCTATCCCGACAGCTATCTACCGGAGCAAAACGACTCCATCGTAAAAGAGCTGGTGATTAGCTTTGCCATGCCGCTGGTACACGCGGAAAACGTGGTACTGGAGATTGATCCGAATGTATCGGTATTGACGATTGAAGAAGCGGACGCCCGTTATCTTTTCAGGAAGGGCGACACGGCGACGGGCGACCTGGGCGCCCCAATGTTCCAGGCAAACGGCACTAACGGCATACCGGCCGGCGCAGGCATGTACAAGGAGCAATTAGATAACCACGCCCCATTTTATTCACCTGATTATCACTGGTCTGTGACGCCAGGAAGCACTTATATCCCCCTCGTTAAAGGGCGAGGCACTCGAAAAGGCAAAGGGTGGCCGACGGCCGTCAGCTTTGGCTACCTTATGCCAGGAACGGATATGCACGCGCATCCTGTCATCCATGCTATCGGTGATAGCGGGATGGAGTGTATTTGGGAGTTTGATACCCAAACCGGAGGCCTAAGAAGTAAAGCCGGGACGTTTGCAATAGAAGAACAGCAACCGATTGTGCCGCTGCCTTTCTCGGGTGATTCCCCGCCGCCTGGCCATGCCTTAATGCTGGGACAGGCCTTTGATAAAAACGCCTATCCGCGCACGGCGCAGGCGTACCCGTCGGGTGTTTTCCCCGACATGCGAGGCCGGACTATTTTGGGGAAACCGGATGATCGCGGCCCGTTATCGTTGGCTGATGGTGAGGTTAAGAGTCACGGCCACGGCGGTGAAGTGGGCAGTGCTGACCTGGGCAGTAAAGAAACGACGCAAGCCGGGGCATTTCAGCCAAAAATTCGCGGTTATCACTCAAACACTGCGATTGATGGCGGCTGGAGTGAACGGTTTTCATTTGAATTAGGCCGAGATTTATCAGACTTCCCTCTGGTAGAGGCAACACCCAATCACTCCCACTGGGTAGATATTGGCTGGCACGGCCACGGCCTGCGTATCGATGCGTTCGGTGCAGCAAGAAACACCGTTGATAACATTGCATTTAACTACATTGTGAGGCTGGCATGACAGAGAGCTTTGAGTTTTCGGATATTCCCCGTTGGGTATGGGTTTACCGCTTTGACGATGCCGGCATTTTTACCGGCTCCCTCAATTTTTACGTCGCGCCGCACACGGGACTACCGGCGAATTGCACCCCGTTGAAGTGTAACCCGAAGGCGGGCCAGGCGGGCGTATGGGATGGCACAAGCTGGACGTATATTCCCGATGTGCGCGGATCAACCTATTGGGATCCGCGTGGAAATCAGTTTGTCATGATGGAGCTGGCCGCGCTGCCTGAATGGGCCGTAACCGCCGCGCCGCCGGCTGCAGAACCTGGCCATGCGGTTTTGCATACGGGCGACGGCTGGCAGCAAATTGAAGACCGATCAGGGCAGACCTACTACACCGCCGACGGTCGCCCCCAGGCAGTGCCCGACCCCTATTTTATCTTGCCCCCTGACTGCACCTTTACGCCGCCAGCAACGCCCTGGGACCAGTGGGACGGTGAGCAGTGGGTAACAGATACCGATGCCCAACAGCGGGCCGCTGTAGAGCAAGCCGCGCAAATCCGGCAGCAGTTGCGGCAGCAGGCAGATCAGCAGATTGAATTGCTTAACGACGCTGCAGAGACAGGAATGAGCGAAGAGGGCGATGATCAACGCCTGGCCAACTGGAAAAAATACCGCGTGCTGTTAAGCCGTGTTGATATCGGCCAGGCCCCCGATATCCCCTGGCCCGCGTTGCCAGCCTGATAAAACAACCCCCTGACCGCCGCCGGCGGTTTTTTTATGCCTGGAGATAACAATGGCAGATTTACATGGTGTGGAAACAATAGAGCTGAATATCGGCTCGGTAGCCGTGACAACCATTCAGACCGCGATTATCGGGCTGGTGGGTACGGCGCCAAACGCGTCTAAAGGGACGGTAGCAAGCCGGACCACGGGCACCCCGTTGCTGGATAATGAGCTGACGTTTAACGCCTCAGAGCCGGGGCGCCTGGGCAATCAGTACAGTGTTAAGGCAGTCGCCGGCGCTGCAGAGGCGAAAACCTCGGCCAGCTATGCGGCCGGGGTGCTGTCGATCATCCTGGGCGCAGATACAGAGGGCGTGATAATCGCGACCGCGGCCGAGGTGGCTGCAGCGGTGAAGGCGGTGGCTGATAGCAAAATCATTGCCGTTGAAACCACGGCGCCGGGGATTGTGGCGCCATTCACGGCCCTGTTAGCCGGCGGGACCGATGAGCCGTTTCCGCTGAATACGCCGGTGGCCGTGATGGGCGGCACCCAACTAAGCGCCCTCGGCGCCGCCGGCACGCTGGGCGAGGCGATTACGGACATCACGGACCAAACGAACGCGCTGATCATTGTCGTGCGTGCGGCGGATAAAGCGGAAGGTAAAGCCGCTGCCGTGCTGAGTACGGAAAAGGGCGTGAAGTTAACGACCGAAGGCGGGGCGAAATTGCTCACAGAGCAGACCTTTGCCGTAGAGCAGGACATGCGGGCTAATCTTATCGCCGCTATGGGCGCCTGGTCATTAAGTGAATCGATCACCAGTTACCGGCCGCGCATTTTGATTGCCCCGGGTTTCAGTGAAGACGATGTGATCGGGAAAGCGCTGGAAACGGCCGCAAACAAATTGCGCGCGGTGGCCTATGTTGATTGTGAATCGATGGCCACGGCTCAGGAGGTTGTCAGCCGCCGCCAAATGTATGGCGCCCGGGTGGAGCTGTTACGCCCGCGAGTCTCGAAAGTGAAAGCCAACGGTGAAATCACCTTTCGCCCTTATTCCGCGTTGGCGGCAGGCCTGCGCGCGCGGATTGATTTAGAAAAGGGCTGGTGGTGGAGCAAGTCCAATCAGGCGATCGCGAACATCCTCGGCGTTGAACAGGTAGACGAGTTTATCCTCGGCGATCGTAACTGCCAGGCCAACTTACTGAACATGGAAAACGTCACGACCATTATCCGCCGTGATGGTTTTCGGCATTGGGGTAACCGCCTGTGTATCCAGGATCCGCAATGGCAGTTTGAATCAGTGCGACGTACTGCAGACGTTATCGAGGACAGTATCCAGGAGACGGCTTTGCTGTACGTCGATCGGCCGCTCGACCTGGAGAATATCGATGACATCCTGGGCACGATTAACTCCTATATGCGCACGCTGACCAAGCTCAAAGCCATTTTTGGCGGCCGGGCCTGGCTGGATGAGGAACTGAACACCACCGAAACCCTAGCGGCCGGTGAGGTCTATATCGATTATGACTTTGGGCCGAAATCACCCACAGAACGGATCACGATGCGGGTTCGCATTAATAATCAATATGCAGTAGAGGAGCTGGGGACGGTATGAGCGATAAAGCAACGGTAAGAGCTTGGACATTTTTTGCCGGCGGTTTCCGTATCCAGGGCGCGCATGAGTACACGCCGCCGGAACTGTCGATCGTCAAAACAGACCTGCGCACCGGCGCGCAGGATGCCCCCACGCCGATGGATGACGGCATGGAGGCGCTAACCTGCCAGATCAAGTTTTATGGCATCGATACGGACATGCTGACCCGATTTGGTTTTGTGACGGGCAATCGCAATCGCTTTGCGGCCTATGAGGGCTATCTCAGCAACGGCCGCGCACTGGGGGCGATTGACGAGATAGAGGGATTTGTTTCGAAAATTACGCCTGACGCCCGGGATAATCAGGCACTGTCAGAAAAGGCGACCACGGTCGAAATCGCGATCAATTACTACAAACAAACGTTTGAAGGTCGCGAGCTGTTCGAAATCGACACGGAGCGCTTTATTCGCCGTGTGAATGGCGTGGATCAGTTGCGCGGCATCGCCGCCAAAATCCGCCTTTAATCCTTAATCACCCTTGCTATCAAGCGGCCCGTGGGCCGCTTTTTTATTGGAGCTTTATATGAATTACCCAGGTCAGAAAGAAGAAATTAAATTTTACACCCCGCTTACGTTGAAGGATGGCAGTCAATTAACGAGTGTCTATATGCGTGAGCCATTGCTAAGGGACCGCCTCGATTACTCTAAAAACCCTGGGAACGCAGTCGAAAAAGACGCGGGAATGATGGCGAACCTTTGCGATATGAATATAGAGGATATGTATTTATTGACTGCCGCAGACTATGCGCAGGTTGAGGCAGCGTTTAACCGTTTTTTGCTGCCACCGGACGAGCGACAGAAAGCGAAATCCAAAAAGCGTTAAGGCTTATGGGCCGTCGATTGCATTACACAATGGCAGACTGGTTAACCATGCCATTCTCAGTGTTTTGTCAATTTATAGAAATTGAATTGGAGCATATAAATGACAAGCATTAGCCAGAAAATGAATGCTTCCATTAATTTTGGCGGCAATATCGACTCAAGCTGGGGACAATCTACAGCCGGATTAAATAAAGGCTTAAAAACAGTTACCCAACAATCGGGAAAATTGACCGCGCAGCAAAAGAAATTGCGGGAAGCAATTTTAAAGGCGAAAAATGAAGGGAAAAACATTAATGAATTAAAGTTGCAATATGACAAAGTGGGCCGCGCCATCAAGCGGGCCAATGATGAGCAGGAGGAACTGAATCGCAATTTAAAACTGGCCGAGCGACTGGAGCGGCGCCGCGAGCGCTGGGGAAAAGTAGGGCAGCTCGGCGGGCGTCTGGGCCGGACGGTCGGCACGGGGTTAGGGGTTGCCGCAATAGGCGGTTTAATTGGTGCCGGTATTGGTGCCGTAATGACCCCTGTCAGTATGAATGCAAAAACGGCTGAATCTGTAGGTAAGGCCCGCACCTATGGGGTGGGGGTTGAAACCTATAACGCCTGGGATAGTTATGCGCAGCAGATGGGGCTGAATGGTGAAAATTTTGGCGACTTGCTGGAAGAGTTAAAAAACAAGGTCGGCGAGTATAAAGCGACCGGGGAACAAAGCTCCCTCAATGATGCTTTTAAAATGCTGGGGTTCGGTGCCGGCGATTTGGCCGGCATGAACAATGAGCAGATGTTTGAAAAAATAATGGGGCGTGCGCTGACGCATAAAGACGAGCAGGAGGCGGCGTCCGCGGTCGATATGCTGATGGGGGGTGAAGCCAATAAAATCCTGACCTACATGCGCCTGACCGGCAAAAGTTACAAGGAGATGATGGATCAGCAGAAACGATACAACCTGGTGACGAAGGAGGGCGCTGATGGGGCCATTCGTGGCAACATTGCTTTCAATAACTTGCGCACGGTCTGGGGATCCTCTGTTGAAGAAATCGCCGGCAAGTTAGGTAACGACCTGGCGCCGATGGTGACAGAATTGGCGGACGAGCTATCCGACTGGTTTAAAAATGGAGGCATTGAGGTTATCGCCTCCACCATTAGAGAATCCTGGATCCCTGCGTTAATTGAATTTGGTAACGGTTTAATCACATTTAGCAAAGTAGCCATGAGTGTTGCCCGATTTTTATCTAAATTCGTCCCTGATGAAAATGAAGATAAAAAAGATGTATTACGCTCTCTAAGTCTTAATGGTTCAACTGAAATAGCCAGGAATACAGCAGAAAGGAATGGGTTAGGCGCGTGGTTTGATGAACAATTGAAAGCTAATCCTAATTTGGTAAAAGAAGCTGTAAAAGCTAATACAGACTCTAAAGGTTGGATGTTTAGAGACAATAAAGCATACGATAAAAATATTGACGATATATTTAATAAAACGGTGAATAAAGAGGAAGGTGATCCGGTACTCAGTAAATTCTCAGAAATGATAGGGAGTATTAGCGGCTCGGGTAGCGGTGAGAAAGCGCCGGTTACGGACAATCGCCGGCAGCAGGTCAACATGACGGTGATCGCTCAGCCAGGCCAGGACCCGCAGGCGGTGGCGGATAGCGCCGTAACGTCAATGAAAAACCTGGATGTATTTAACGGTAACAACGCAATGCATGACCCTGCGGAGGTCTGGTAATGGTGGACATTATCGGCACGATCACGGGCGCCTACGATGAACGGCGGCCGGCGGACAGCGCCAGCATTATGATGATGCTCGGCAACTTTGAGTTTTCTATCGACACGGCGACCTATAACCAGCTGACGCGGGAGGCAAGTTGGCGCTGGAGTGAACAGGAGCGGATCGGCAAACAGGACTTGCTGCAGTACACAGGGAAATCCGCCAGGACGGTCAAAATGGACGGGGAAGCGCATTCTCAGTTTCGGAACGGTGTGGCCGGCATCGATGCGCTTTATGATCTGGCCGACAAAGCCGAGCCTCAGCAATTGGTGAGCAGCGCCGGCGATGTGCTGGGCTGGTGGGTTGTTACCGAATTTTCCGACACGACGCCGCTGTTTTTACCGGGTGGCGCCCCCCGCAAGAAAACCTACTCGATCACGATAAAACATTATGCCGATGACCTATCTAACCCGTGAGGGTGACGTGCTGGATGCCGTCTGCGCGGCCCACTACGGCACGGAGAACCTTTCGCAGACCGTTGTAACGGTTTTAGGCGCTAATCGCGAACTGGCGGCGCTGGGGGCTGTTTATCCGGCAGGGTTAATCATTACCTTGCCGGACATAGAGACGCCAACGCCTGAATCACCGATCCAGCTATGGGATTAACCGATGCAACAAAAACAGCCGGCCGAATTCCGGCCAGAATTCCGCATTATTGCGGAGGGGCGGGATATAACCGCGATCATTCGTGAAAACCTGGTGGATCTCAGCTTAACGGACAACGGCGGCGCCACGGGCAAAACTGATGAACTGCAAATTACCCTCCTGTCGGAAACGCTAAAACTCCCGTCAAAAGGCGCCCGTCTGAGCGTTGCCCTGGGCTTTAATGGCCAGTTGGTTGATAAGGGTTGGTTTGTGGTGTCTGGCCGCGCCAGTAGCGGGCCACCGCGCAAGATCCAGCTTTACGCCACATCGGCCCCAATGAACGCGCAAAAACAGCCAGGTGATGTGCAGAGCCAGAAAAGCCGCAGCTGGGACGGCGTGACGCTGGGGGACATTGTGAAAACGGTGGCCACCGATAACGGCCTCATCCCCAAAATAGCCACGCAGCTGGCCAGTATCGCGATAGAACACATTGACCAGGTGAGAGAGTCCGACGCGGCGCTTATGACCCGCCTGGCGCGTGCGCATAACGCGGTAAGCAAGGCCGCCGGTGGTTATTGGTTGTTCCTGGAGCAGGGGGAGGCGACCACCGCCAGCGGTGGCGCCCTCAGTAACGTAACGATAACCCGGGAGGCGCTATCCTCGTGGAGCTATTCAGATGGCCAGCGCGGGGCCACAACGGGAAAGCCGGCGAAGACTGCAGACGGTAAGGGCAAAAAGGGCAAAGTGAGCGTTGCCTATTTCGACCCCGCTGATGGTCGAACGAAAACGCAATCACTGGAGCATGATGGGCCTGACCAGTCCAACCCCTTCACGCAGCCGAGCAAAGCCCAGGCGGACAGCAGCGCCAAATCAAAAATGACGCAGGCCAACCGGAACGAAAGGCGAATGACGCTAAGCGGCCCGGGCCGGCCGCAGTATGTGCCGTTGACGGCCGAAAGCCGGATAACAACGGCGGGATTTGGTGAGGAAGAGGATCGCACCTGGTTAATCGAGTCCCTTGCATTTTCTTTGAGCAGCTCAGGCCTGACGATGGCGTTTAACCTGGCAAAAGATATTAAACCACCTGCCGGCAGTAAAGGTGCGAAGAAGAAAAAGAAATCCGATGGCATTGGCTATTTCGATTAACTTCCTGGTGATGCGAGGTGATTGTTTTTATCTGTCTTTGGCACAACAGCTAAGAATTTCCATTTCTTATTTGTGGTTATATTTTGGTTTTGCCAATCACGGCGCAATTAAAATACGGAGATTACTATGTTTGCAAAGAAATTAATGGCGGTTTCAATTCTCTCTCTGGGAATGGTAGGTTCCGTCTATGCTGTAGCTGATCAAGGGCATGGCAAGGCAGCGATGGTTGGGAGCATTGTTAGTACGCAGCCTACCTGCTCACTATCACCTGAAAGTGTTGATCAAACTATCGATTTTGGTCAGATTGCCGATACGGTTTTGCAGGCCGGTAATGGATCTGGCAAATCAACACCTCGCAATTTTTCAATTAATCTGGAGAATTGCGAAGCCGGTGGGGGCAAGAGCGTAAATGTCACTTTTTCTGGAGCGGCAGGTAAAGATGGGCGTCTTGGTATTTCAGGAACAGCCAGTGGCGCCAGTATTGCATTTACAGATGGTGCGGGTGAGGTGATTAAGCTGGATCAGCCAAGTAAAAGTTTTGCGTTTCAAAATGGCAATAATACTCTTTCTTTTGCTGCTTATCTTCAGGGTGATGGTGTACCGGGAAACATTAAACCGGGCGATTATCAGGCTGTGGCTAATTTCACGCTGAATTACCTATAATTGAACGAAAAGTGAAGAGGCGGTTGAGCCGCCTCAATGAGTTTGCCCTGGTGCTGATAGTATTTTTATTTTTTTATAATTCCGGTATATACCGCTCGGATAATGTTTCCGATTCTTGCTGCCACGCGCTTTAAAATCGATGCTGGCTTGCATTTCTCACAGTAACCCGGTTCGCCATTGGACCAGTCAGATTCATCGCCTATCCATAACCCGCACGTTCTGCAAAACGTCATGTTGTACGCAGACATGATACACCTCCATATGAAAATCATTATGAATGGTGCGTGTATTGTTTTGGAGTTGCAAATGGGTATTACCGATCAATTAGTTGCAGATTGATCGTTGAAAACGATCGTTGCGCCGCAAAAGTAGGTTCGGAGGTATTATAGACCGGCGCCGATGCCGGGGTATCGTGCCTCTGCTGCGGGTACAGTGCAGGGATTGGGTGTCGTAAGGCTGGTTGATAGACAGATAGGCGAACTGTAGCTTTGATATCACAAAACTTCCGCTGCAAGCGTTTGTTCAGCTCGATAGTCAATGCCGAAGCTGCGTCTGGCGGAAGCTGCTTGCTCTTGTCCACTCGAACCTCAACATAAATTCGCATTATCTCTCATGGAAAATTCAGAGTGCACGGTGCTCACCCTTATAATCAATGAGTTGCAATTGTCATGTTCTGAGTTCGCCTACCTGTAGAACGCAACTGAACCTACTTTGATTCCTCATGACCCCACCCATAGGTCGGTTCAAAATGATAAATATATTCCTTTCCAGTCAACTAGTTAATCGCGTGAACCGACTGAACCTACCGAACCCACCACCTTCTGGTTATATATAGGGAATTTTTTCAGGGAAAATGAATCCATAATCAGGTGTTAAATTGATAACTAAGAATTGTACATGTGATATTTTTTTTCATGTTTTTGAACGGCGATTTTGGGCACATGAGAGTGTTACTCAGATAAGGAAGATCTTCTGTGTATAGTTTGGTGTATAACTATATAAATAGAACTCATTTAAATGCATATATATCAATGTATTAATGGTGTTGTTTTAATCTCTGCTCCTCCGCCATAAATTATGACCCCGTGCTCTCTGAGCGTGGGGTTTTTTATTGGGTTTGAAAGATGGCAATCGCCGCCGTGGACCCATAAAAAAACCGCCCCGGCTGGGACGGTTTGTCTGGCAAAGCAACCACTAACGAACCAAATGCAGGAAGTGCAGGTGCTTCTCGTACTGGTCGAGAATATCGTGAATGATCTGTTCTTGCGTCCAGCCCATCACATCGTAATCCTGGCCCCCTTCCTTCAGATGAACCTCACCGCGATAGTATTTATGTTCCTCGTCGCGTTCCTCATCTTTCAACCCCGCCAGAGCAAAGGCCGGTTGAATGTAAGCGCGCAGGCGCACTTCATAGACAAAGTTCAGATCTTCCCCTAAATCAACTTCGAAACGGATGCGATCGTCTTGCGAATCGTCAATCGAGGAGGTGGTATTTTGCTTGGCCAGTTCGGCTTCCACCAGCGCCATCGCCGGTTGAACCACTTCACCGACAAAGCGTTTTACCTGAGAACGTTTCGGGAAATAGGCAATATTACGCAAACGCCGCTGCCATGAGATCGGGTTGCGCGCGGCGGTCGGCGCAATCGTGGTCATCATCTGGCTGTCGCGTTTGTAGGCGTCGATACGTAAGGCTTTTAACAACCCGTAGATTGAGACCAGCAGGATCATCGAGAACGGCAGGGCGCTGGCGATAGTCACGGTTTGCAATGCGCTTAAACCGCCGGCAATCAACAACGCAATCGCCACCAGACCCATCAGGGAAGCCCAAAAGATCCGCTGCCATATGGGGGTTTGATCCGAACCGCCCGAAGCCAGCGTATCAACCACCATCGCCCCAGAGTCTGCCGACGTGACGAAGAACACCACGACCATCGCCATGGCGATAAACGACAGAATATTAGAGAACGGGAAGTGCTCCAGGAAGTTGAACAACGCCAGGGCTACGTCGTTTTGCACCGTATTGGCCAGATCGCGCGCCCCTTCGTTCATGATCAAATTAATGGCGCTGTTGCCGAAAACGGTCATCCACAGCAGCGTAAAGCCCGCCGGAACGAACAACACGCCGGTAACGAATTCACGGATGGTACGTCCGCGTGAAACGCGGGCGATAAACATGCCGACGAACGGCGACCAGGATAGCCACCAGCCCCAATACAGCAGTGTCCAGCCTCCCAGCCAGTTGCTGGACTTCGGCTCGTAGGCATACAGGTTAAAGGTTTTATTGACGATATCGGAAAGATAGCCGCCGGTGTTTTCAACAAAGGATTTCAGCAACAGCACGGTCGGGCCGAGCGTACCCACCAGGACCAGCAGCAGCACCGCCAGGCCGAGGTTCAGTTCGGAAAGAATGCGGATGCCCTTATCCAACCCGGAAACCACCGACAGCGTTGCCAGCCCGGTGATCACGACAATCAGAACCACCTGTACCGTTGCATTGATCGGCAAGCCGAACAGGTGATTAAGCCCGGCGTTAACCTGCAACACGCCGTAGCCCAGGGAGGTCGCGACGCCGAATACGGTACCTATTACCGCAAAAATATCGACTGCGTGGCCAATCGGCCCGTATATGCGATCGCCGATGATGGGATAGAGCGCGGAACGCAGCGTCAAGGGCAGGCCATGACGGTAGCTGAAGAACGCCAGGATCAGCGCCACGATGGCATAAATCGCCCAGGCATGCAGGCCCCAGTGGAAGAAGGTTAGGCGCATGGCCTGTTTAGCCGCTTCCACTGTTTCCGGTGTCCCGGTCGGGGGAGAAAGGTAGTGCATCACCGGTTCGGCAACGCCAAAGAACATCAGACCAATGCCCATACCGGCAGAAAACAGCATGGCAAACCAGGAAACATAGCTGAAGTCTGGCTGGGCGTGATCCGGCCCGAGCTTGATATTGCCGTAACGCGATAACCCCAGATAGGTCACGCTCAGCAGGATCAGGGCGACCGCCAGAATGTAAAACCAGCTGGCGTTAGTGAAAATACCCTGTTGCAGCGCCTTGAACTTACGATCGGCTAACTCAGGATAGAAGGCGGCAAAGGCCACCAGGACGATGATTAAAGCGGCAGATATAAAAAATACCGGAGGATTGATATGGCTACGACGTGCCACAATTTCAGTGTCGTTTTGGCTCATAGAATACCTTCTTGCTAGTCCGTTAGGGAATGGGATAGTCCGTTAAAACAACTCCATAAAAAGAGGGGCAAACAGGCTGCCCAAGAAATTAAACTCCGCGAGTATATAGAAAAATCGGGGCAATTTACATTTTTATGGTCAAAAAGGCTGTTTTAAGTGGTTTGGTTAGACGTTTTAGCTATATAAAAACATTGCGATGAGAAAGGGTAATTCACTCTTTTTTCAGGGAAAAACCGGTGCAAAGGATCTTGCATGGCTTTCACTATGACAAAATGCGGGCAAAAACAGGATCAGGCTGCGGGCAGGGTTTCTGAGGCAGTTCAAGGGGGTTTTAGCGGCAGGTAGAGCAGATCATGATAGAAATCCCTATAACAGTGGCCTGAACCCGGAGGGATCTGCCGTTTACTATTGATCCGATCAAGCCAAGGGTTAAAATAGGTCCATTCGCTCGCGTTTAACGCTTTCATGGAGATTAAGATGAGCTGGTATCAAATAGCGTTATGGACCATGATCTTTCTGAAGTCCGGTGCCTTTCTGGTGTTCGTATGGTGGTGGATGTTCAAACGCGCAACCAAGCCTTATGTCCGCCCGCAGGATGTTGTGATTGACGAAACGCCGGATGATGACAATCTGACCATGGAAGAAGTGATGAAGAAACACGGTATTACCCGTGTGGAAAATCAAACGCAATAAGCCCCGTTCTTTTCAGATTCGGTCTGCGAACTATCCCTGTGGAAATGCGGCAATGCCTGCAAGCCGGGGATAGCTCCCCAGCCTGCAGTCATCAATTCAGCGTCGTTTTCTCCCCAACAGCCATGCCATAAAGATCAACGCCACCACCGCAATGCCGATTGCCGGGGCCATATAAGGCTGCAGCATCGCCAGCAGTGGCACCGGGCCACCCAGGCGCAATACGGTTACGTCCGCAGCGCTGACCTTCACTGCGGGATTGCCGTACTGCTGCAGCACATAATTGCTGATAGCGGCGATCTGCTGGTCGTTCAACGGATTGACGTACGACAGCGGGCCAAAGTTCGGCATCAGCACGTGCTGATCGCCCACCTTCCGCTCGACCCCGAACAGTATGGCCGAGATCAGGTTGGCCGGATTGCTTGAACCGGTGGCGGTATTATTGAACAGTGAAGGATAAGCCTGGTTTCTGCTGCCGCTGCCGTCCGGTTGGTGGCAACTGGCGCAGTTGCCGCTGAATAACGCTGCGCCGTCGGTAACGGTGTTGTTGGCATTGGCAGGCTGCAACCCGCGCAGCTGAGGCTCAACGTTCAACGGCTTGCCGAAACTGTCGGCCGGCTGGCTATCCTTGGCATCTCTGACAGGCGCGGTGCTTTTCAGGTAAACGGCGATAGCCGCCAGATCGTCATCGGAAAAATATTGCAGGCTGTTTTCGATGGCTTCCGCCATGCCGCCCGCAGCCTGGTTTTTGCCGACCACCCGACCGGTTTTCAGGTACTGCACCAGTTGCTGGTTGCTCCAGCCGCCGATACCGCTGATCGGGTCTGACGTGATATTGGGAGCGTACCAGCTGCCGACCATGCCACCCGCAAGAGCCTGACTGCTGTCTTCAGCCATCAGCAGGTTGCGCGGGGTATGGCAGGTGTCGCAGTGCCCAGGCCCGTTAACCAGATAAGCCCCCCGGTTCCATTGCTCGCTTTTGGCCGCATCGGGTGCAAATCGGCCGTCTTTGAGAAACAGCAGATTCCAGGCGGCCATGCTAAAGCGCAGGTTGAACGGGAAGGGCAGGTCGGTCAGCGTATTTTTCTGATCGACCGGCTTCACGCCGTGCATAAAGTAGTCATACAGCGCCTTGATGTCCGCATCGCTCAACCTGGTATAAGAGGTATAGGGCATGGCGGGATAGAGGTGGGTGCCATCGGCACGGATCCCGTCCCTGACGGCACGAGCAAACTGCTCTTCGCTATAACTGCCAATGCCCTCCGCGTTTGATGGGGTGATGTTGGTTGCGTAAATCACGCCCATAGGGGAACTGATACCATAGCCGCCGGCAAAGGGAGTACCGCCTTCGGGGTTGGTATGGCAGGCCTGGCAGTCCGAGGAGATAGCAATCTGCTCGCCTTTTTTAATCAACGCCGCACCGCTTAACTCTCCGTTATCCGCCGCCTGCACGGCGCTGCCGCCGAGCAACAGCAGGGATAATAGCGTCAGTTTCGCCTGTTTTTTCATGGTTTCACCGCCAGTGCCCGCGCAATGTCATCGGCGGCCTTGATGCCCAGAGCCGCCATGGTCAAGGTGCTGTTCACCACGCTGGCGGAAGGAATTGCGCCGCCGCCCGGCAACCAAAGGTTGGCATGGTCATGGGTGCGGCAGTTGCCATCGACCACCGAGTCTGCTGGGTTATCGCCCATGATGGTGCCGCCCATTATGTGGTTATTGGCATTCAGGCTGGTGGTGATGTTGAACTCTTCGGCGTCGAACAGTTGGCCGATATGTTCCAATTGCTTATGTGCGGCCTCTGCGCCTTTACGCACGTAATCGCCGACATCGTAGTGGATGTCCGGGCAAGGTAAACCGTGGGCATCCTTGCGGGTTTTACTCAGCGTCAGGCGGTTATTTGGGTCTGGTAACGGTTCCAGGCTGATGGATAAATCGACGCCGTAAGCGGCGCGACGGCGTATTTCGGCATCCAATTCTTTACCGACCAAGCCTTGTTCCAGCGCCTTCTGGGTTGCAGGTACGACCCGGTTGATGTTGTTGAGGATCATCTTATTGGCCGAGTAGTCTTTGCGGAACTCACCGTCACGTGGGCCGACCAGGCAACTGCTCTGTGCCGGGCCACGCCCGAGCCACAGGGGCTCTTTCGCCAGGAAAGTACAGTGAAAACCGGAGTGATCCATCATGTTACGACCGACCTGGTCGGAAGCGTTGGCGATGCCGTTCGGGTTGCGATCGTTGGCCGCCATCAGCAACAGGCGCGGCGTTTCTATGCCGTTACAGGCCAGAGCGAAAGCCTTGGCCGTGGCCTGGTGAGACTGCTTTTTGTTGTCAAGCCAATGCACCGCAGTGACCCGATTTTGTTCATCGGTATCTATCTTGTAGACCACCGCTTCCGCCAGCACCACCGCACCTTTCATTTCAGCACGTTCAACATGATGAATGCCGTTGTACATGGCGCCGATGGGGCAAATGGGCTGGCAGTTGTTGTTACCGCAGCAGGTTGGACGGCCCTTCCACGGGTGGGTACTGCGCCCCTGTGGGATCGGGACTGAACGGTAGCCGTGCGGGTTAACCACTTCGGCAAAACGAATATCGCCATGCGCCCAGGGCACCATATCCATTGGGTAGGGTTTGCTGCGTTCAACCGGCGACTGTTGCTGCGGATCGTTAGGGCCCGCCACGCCAATTTCCTCTTCGGCCCGGCAATAGTACGGCTCAAGTTCATCATAGGAAATCGGCCAGTCGCGGCCAACGCCGTACAGGGTTTTCATTTGGAAATCGCTGGGCAGGTGGCGCCAGCAGGACGCGGCCCAGTGCCAGGTGGTGCCGCCGACGGTACGCAGATACCCTTGCTTGAAGCTGCCTGCGCTCGGGCCGCTCAGGGCGACATAGTTGTTTTCAGGAAAATAGAGCGGAGCAGTGGCGAACTCGGATTGCGGGTACAACCCTTGATAATCGGAGCCGGCGCGGTTATCAAAAGGCATATTGCGCCAGTTTTCTACGGCCTGGGCGCGTTCAATACGCAGGCCTGCTTCCAGCACCAGCACAGAATAACCCTGGCTGACTAATTGATCGGCCATCATGCCGCCCACAATGCCGGAGCCCACGATCACGATATCGGCCGAGGCGTTGCCATCGGCAGTAAATTCAGGTTTTTTCATCAGAAGACTCTCAGATCACAGGGAAGCGTTGACCGCTGGAGGGGGAGCGGTCCACCACAACGGGCCATTGCCGCAGTAGGTGGGAACGATCAGCGCGTCGCTGGCGGGGCGGTACATCAACGCGTCTTTATAGGCAATCAGCTCAGCCGTTTGGCCGTGGCCGACGGTGCCGGTATACCAGGCGGTGATAATGGCGGTCACCAGGGCCTGCAAGCCGGCCTGAATGGCCAGTTGTTGCAGCTGTTTTGCGCTTTGATCCGACTGTAACAGCCCACCAAGCTGCTCAACCTGCGTGGCGAACTGATCATTCTGATTATGTAAGGCCGTAAAAATACGCGCCGACATTCCCTGATCGATGTCCTCATGTTCGCTCAATGTCTGGGATATTTTGAAGAAACGAGCAAACTGCAGAGGGTTGGCCGCCGCGGTATGTTGTTCTGCCAGGCTGAGGAACGGGTAACTGAGCAATGACGTTGCCAGCAGGGTTGAGGCCAGCCCCAGCAGCACTTCCCGTCGACTGAAACCGGTTCCATTTTTGGTCGGTAACTCACCATCGTCTGATAACAAATTTTCCATGTGTTTTTCTCACAAAACAGGTGTTATTGCCAAAGCAGGCAAAAGAGAAGGGGTAAAGAGAGATAAAAAATAATCAACAATGGGATAAATGCATTGTTTACGGTTCTGTATCTAATAATTTGGCGGGATATTAACTTGCCGATAACTTTTCGGCAATAAACTTGCTCAAACGCACTGATAAAAAAGCACAGAAAGAATAAAAAAGACCGGAGGTGTGGCCGCTTGGCGGGAGAGTGAACGGTGCCGTGGCGGGTATTTAAAGATAATTAATGACGGTAAATAACATTATTTCCGCTATTAGGACGGGTTTAAAATGGGGTATTAATAAGTAATGTTTATATTTAAATCACAGACGCCGTCATTATATTGACCAATAAAAACCCGCCGTAGCGGGTTATTGGTCATTATTTTAGCTCTTGCAACCCATCAGTTCTGGCAGCACGCCCGGTTTGGCTTTCAGCGAAGCCTGTACGTCGTCGGGCAGACCAGCCCAAATAATCAGCCCGGTGCGTTTCTCGATTTCATTCACCGTGACGCGATATTGGCAGAAATCGGCATTTTTCGGGGTGTTTTGGTCAAACAGAAACGCCGCATAGTGGTTCACTTCCGGGCTGTTATTGATAAAGATGACCTTCCAGTAAGCGCTGGGAATGGTGTGCGCTTTCTGGGTGCCCGGCAATTTTCCCATATTGCGTTCGTACAGTGGGCCGGTCACGGTATACACCGAACTGATGTCCGCCCGGTCAATCAGCTTGCGTTCCTGATCTTCCAGCCGTGCCCAGGAGCCCTGGTTAAGATCGGCCATCTGCGGGGTGATATTGGAAAGGTAGTTCAGTGATTCCCAGTCAGAGACGCCCGCCAGTGAGGCCAGCGGCGCTTGATGCCCGCGGTCAACTTTCAGCGCCGCGTTGGCACCGGTGTAATCTGCCGGTACCAATGTATCTGCCGGGTTCAGTGCCGGATCGGCCTTCCAGTTACGGGTTTTCCCGCTGGCCGGCGTGTCTTTGGTGATGTGATAAGCCACCCAGTTGGCGAACTTGGTGGTGCTGTTGTTGTTCAGCGTATAAGCATGGCGGACGATGGACACGTTACTGCTGCCACCGGTGGGGCAACCGACCGCGCAGTTGTCGATAGATTCCAATGCCTCGGCGGAAGCCTGGGCGGTAAACAGGACGGTTACCAGAGCTAACATCTTGTTAAAACGCATATTCATATCCTCAATAAGTTATAATAATACTGTATGTATTTACAGTACTTGTAACTTATCGCAGTGAAACGAATACAACAATGCAACACATTCATGTTACGAATGTGTCAGCATTGGTACAGCAAGGTGGATTAAAACAGCCTGTAAATGGCGGGCTACAAAGCCTTAAAAACGCCAAAAGGCACGCGAGCACAATATCAGCATGGGGTAGATCTCAAGGCGGCCGAGCAGCATCGCCGCGCACATCAACCATTTCGCCGCATCGCTGAGCGTGCCAAACCCCGCGGCAGTTTCGCCGAAGCCCAACCCCATGTTATTGATGCAGGCGGCCACGGTGGCGAAAGAGGTCACCAGATCATAGCCCATCAGGTTCAGCAGCCAGATGAAGAAGCAGCTGAAAAAAACGTACAGAAAGAAAAAGCTCCAGACCGACCGTAACACCCGATCGTGAATCGGCGCGTTGCCGACCTTGATGGTGTAAACGGCATTGGGATGCACCAACTGGTTGATCTCATGCCGGCTTTGTTTGTACATGATCAGAAAACGCAGCGCCTTGATGCCGCCGCAGGTGGAGCCCACGCAGCCACCGAAAAAGCTCGCCGCCAATAACAACATAATGGTGTGAGAAGGCATTTTGGCATAGTCGGCGGTGGCCAAGCCGTTATCGGTCATCATCGAACTGGTGAGAAAGAAGCCATGCACGAAGGAGTCCTTGGCGCCGTACATGCCGGAACGGTAAAGCTCGAGGCAAACAATCGCCACGATAATCGACAGCACCAGCAGGAAGAAGCGCAGCTCCGGGTTTTTATACAATGGTTTCAGGCTGCGGCGGCCTACGGCAACGAAATACAGGGTGAAGTTTACCGCCGCCAGAATGGAGAAAATACCGCCGACCATTTCGACCGCCGAGCTGTCGTAATAGCCCAGACTCTCGTTGCGGGTGGAAAATCCCCCGAGCGATACGGTGGAAATCCCATGGCAAAGGGCATCGAACCACGGCATGCCGGCAATGCGGAAAGCCACCGTACAGGCCAGCCCCAGACCGAGATAGATCAGCCACAGGTTTTTCGAGGTATCGGCCAGCCGTGGCGTCAGTCGTTCTTCTTTGAATGGTCCGGGCATTTCCGACTGATAAAGCTTGGCGCCACCGATACCCAGCAGCGGCAGCACGGCCACGGCTAACACAATGACGCCGAGGCCGCCGATAAAGTTGAGCTGGGAACGGTAGTAGAGAAAGGATTTAGGTATGCCCGAGACATCGTTAAGTACCGAAGCGCCGGTGGTGGTAATGCCGGACACGCCTTCGAACATCGCGTCCGTCAGGCTGACGTTCAGCGTGTCATCGAGCCACAGCGGCAGGGCGCTGATCATCGAAAACAGCAGCCAGAACATGACGATAATCAGAAAACCGTCCTGGGTACGCAATTGTACTTTGGCCTGACGGGTGCTGAACCAGCCTAACCCACCGAGCGATCCGGCAATCACCAGGGTATAGAAAAAGGAGAAAACGCTTTTTTCTTTATAGAGCAGCGCCACCAGCAGGGGCGGGATCATTGACAGGCTGTAAAGGAAAACTAAAAAACTGCAAAGATGAATAACGACCAATATCTGCTTATTCTTGACCATAATACTTGCGCCCGAGTTGCCTGACGGCAATGAGTCAATTTATTCTTTAAGCCTGAAAGAATAAGGCAGGCGATATAAAAATAACGTAAAAATTCATATCGCCTGAAAGGGTTGGCACGTTTTTTAATCGCAATGGCGATTATTCCAACAGGGTGTTTACGGTGCGACGCACGTATTGCGTCATTTGCGCCAGATCCTCGGGGACACCGGCCCACCGCCGGCACGTACCACCTGCTGTTCTATTTGAGCAATTTCCTGCTCGACCTTATTGGCAATCTGTACCTTGACGATCTTATCCACCGACGAGAGCAGCACCTTCAACACCACTTTCAGCGCCACATTCTCGCAGAACGAATCGTAGTGATGAACCGCAGGCGGTGCTGCGGGGGGCTCGGGTGCGCGCGGGGCCATAGCCTTGAAACTGTCTACATTTTCAATAATAAGATCCATGTCTCTTATTAGTTCATCAAAATCTTTAGACACTGACTTATTTCCCTTCGCTATGCGCAAAAACAGAACGCCCGTCATCAGGGCAAAGGCCGGTGATTGGCGGGCAGAACGAATTTCGACCGTGACGTTCAGGTAGTGAATGGCAGGCTGAGCGGCATTTTAACCTTGCCGGGGGTTGGCAACAAGATGGGGCCGCAGGAATCCGCGGCCCCATCGGTCAGGTGATAGCTTAACTTTTCAGCTTGGCGGTGATTTTCGCTACGTGTTCACCCTGGAAGCGGGCAATGGCCAGCTCTTCCGCACTGGGCTGGCGCGAACCGTCGCCACCGGCAATGGTGGTTGCTCCGTAAGGGGTGCCGCCGCGGGTTTGTGAAACGTCAAACAGCTCGGGTGCTCCGTAACCGATAGGCACAATAATGAAACCGTGGTGCGCCAGCGTGGTCCAGGTTGAGCTGATGGTGTGCTCCTGACCACCGCCGGTACCGGTGGAAGAGAATACGCTGCCTACCTTGCCGTACAGCGCGCCGGAAGCCCAGAGCCCGCCGGTTTGATCGAGGAAGGTCCGCATTTGGCCCGCCATGTTGCCAAAGCGGGTTGGGGTACCGAAGATGATGCCGTCGTAATCGGCCAGTTCCTGCGGGCTGGCGACAGGAGCCTGTTGATCTTGCTTGCCGCCGGCTTTGGCAAAGGCTTCTGCCGGCATGGTTTCCGGCACGCGTTTTAGGGTGACTTCTACGCCACTGACCTTGCGTGCGCCTTCCGCTACCGCGTTCGCCAGGGTTTCAATATGTCCGTACATTGAGTAATACAGCACCAAAATTTTCGCCATGTTCCGTTCTCCGCTGTGGTGGATGAAAGAGATGCTTCCTAAGCATAGGAGTGAATGCGGAACTTGGCCTTGTGGCCTTATCTCATCCCGGCTATCGCCAGCAGCGCACCGAAGGTAATCAGCAGGCCACCGAATACCCTGTCTATGCCTTTACGCAGGCGCAGCAGTCGCGCATTGATGCCCGGCGCGGAAAACAGCAGCGCAACGGCGCTGAACCACAGGATATGGGCCAGGGCGATAAACAAGCCGTAGCCGATTTGCACCGCCAACGACGTCTGTGGATTAACCACCTGCATAAACAGGCTGACGACAAAAATGGTGGTTTTCGGGTTCAGCGCATTGGTTAAGAAGCCGGTTTTCAGCGCGGCGAAATCGCTGGCGGCGGTGGGGGGCGCGCCGGCAGAAACCGGGGCAGCACCGGCATTACGCAGCATGCTGACACCCAGGTAAATCAGATAGGCAGCGCCAATCATCTTCAACAGGGTGAATAGCCACAGCGATTGCTGGATCAGCACGCCGACGCCGATCAGGGTGTAGCTCACGTGGATCAACACCCCGGCGCCAATGCCGCAAGCGGTCACCACGCCGGCACGACGGGAAAGCAACAGGCTGTTGCGCGACACCATGGCGAAATCAGGCCCTGGGCTAATGACGGCAAGTAAAGTGATGGTGACGACAGCGATGAGTTCGGTCATAGTAATCCTGTAGATGAATCAGAAGAGAGTGGCTGATTTATAAAGGGAATGGCCAACGGTGACAAACGATGAAAACTGACGATTTCGGTGAGAAAAACTCACGCAAAATAAGCCGACCACTGTCATTGGGCGGATTGCGATGCTTTGAAGCGGCGGCCAGGCTGGAAAGTTTCACCCAGGCGGCGAACAGTTTAAACCTGACGCACGGGGCGGTGAGTCGTGCGGTCAGGGCGCTGGAGGATGAGCTGGGTATTGCGTTGTTTGAACGTCGTCATCGGCGGGTGTATCTGACGGCCGCCGGGCGGATGTTGTTTCAGGCGTCGCAGCAGGCATTCGGCATCCTGGAGCAGACTGCGCAACAACTGCGGCAGCAGGCACAGGACGCACCGCTGGTATTGTCCTGTGAGCCGACGCTATTGATGCGTTGGCTGATACCCCGCCTGCCTGCGTTTCAGTTGGCGCACCCGGACATCCATCTGCAGTTGGTCGCGGGCGGCGGGCCATTTTCGTTTCACGACGGCATCAGCGCCGCCCTACGGCGCAACGATTTTGACTGGGGCGATAAGCTGCACAGCCAGTGGCTGTTCAACGAGCAAGTCGGGCCGGTATGCAAGCCAGAAATGCTGCCGCGTTTTATCGCTCTCCACGCGGGTCAGCCGCAGTTGAGCCGCGATGCGGTGCTGTTACATTCGGCCACCCGGCCTGATGCCTGGCGGCATTGGGCTCAGCAGCAGAGTGTGTCGCTGGAAGGCTGTCCAGAGCAGCGTTTCGATCACTTTTACTTCAGTTTGCAGGCGGCGGTGGCGGGGATAGGCGTCGCTATCGGCCCTTGGCAGCAGGTGCGGGATGATGTGGCCGGTGGGCTACTGAGCGCCCCCTTTGGTTTTACGTCGGACGGTAGCGGTTATTGTCTGCTGACGCCGCAAGAAATCAGGCCGGGCAGCGCGCTGGCCCGGCTGGCTGACTGGCTGAAACTCAGTGCAGGCGCTTGAGCTTTTGCTCCAGGCGCTGGCGTTGCCAACGGCTGAAGAAGTCGCGTAACAGCAGGGTGCGCGTCGCGCGCATAATCACCGCGATACTCATGCCGGCCATGGCCCACAGCGACCACAGATATTGCGGATGAGTAAACCAGTTAATGGCGAACAACAGCACTGCGATAAATGCGAACCTCACTATCATGCGCAGCAGCCTGCCTTCTTCCTCCACCTGTCGGCGAATCGCCTGCTCGGCCTGGCTGCTGTCGCTGTTTTCCTGTTGCGGCGGCTGGTTGAGATCGCCAATCTGTAACTCCAGCGCCGCGGCTATCGCGGTCAGGGTTTCCAGGCTGGCCTGCTCGCCATTTTCAAGGCGCTGAACGGTACGGGTGCTAAGCCCGGCAATGCTGGCCAATTGTTCCTGAGACCAGCCTTTTTCCAGCCGTAATTGCCGGATGCGGTAAGTTTGCATTGCACGCTCCAAAAATGAACCTTCATTGAGGCCAAGTGTAGGAGTTGAGGCCGTTGACCGCCACGACAGGCGCATGACATCTGTACGACAGCCAGGTGACAACCCGCTGAGTATGCGGGTTAGAAGGTGACGTTGCGGATAAAGCGCAGCGGAAAATCGGTGCGGTTGGCGTAGGCATAGTGCTGATCGCTGTTGAACACCTGGGTTTGGCCGGCGTCCAGCGTCAGGGTTTGCTGTTCCAGCACCAGCGTCAGGCTGCCGGTAATCACGTAGATTATTTCACTCCAGCCTTCGGCATCCGGCACAGAATCGTAGTGCTCGCCGGGCATCAGCGTCCATTCCCAAAGCTCAACCCGCTGACGAGCAGGCACGCTGGCGGCAAACAGAGCCTGACTTGCCGGCTGTACGCCTTGCCATGCCAATTCGCCGACCAAATGGCTGCCGCGCGCTTCGGGAGCCTGGATCAGATCGGTGAAGGCGATATTCAATGCTTCGGCCAATTTGTCCAACACCGCCAGGCTGACGTTGCGGTCACCGGCCTCGATGCCGGCCAGCATGCGGCGGCTGACGCCGGATTTTTCCGCCAGCATCACCTGGCTTAGCCCCGCCTGCTGGCGATAGCCACGCAGGTTGCTGCTCAGGTATTGCAACACCTTGGGCGCTTCATGTTTACCGCTGTTCACCGTATTGCTCATCCCAGGGCTTTACCTCATACTGGCAGGATCTGTGCATTATATTGCACCCAGCAGGAAGGGCAAGCCGGTGTCTGCAGTAAAAAAATCCTCTATTTTCACTTTCATTCCCACGATAAAGCGGCAGGAAGCGGTGCTGATTTTCATCACCATGATCTGGGGCGGAACCTTTCTGGCGGTCCATCTTGCGATGCAGGTCAGCGGGCCGTTCTTCTTCGTGGGTTTGCGCTTCGCTGCGGCTACGCTGGTGCTGACGTTTTTCTCCCTGCGCAGCTTACGCGGATTGACCTGGTACGAGCTGAAAGCGGGCGTGTTTATCGGTATCGCCATCATGTTCGGTTACGGCCTGCAAACCGTGGGGCTGCAAACCATCAGCAGCAGTCAGTCAGCGTTCATCACCGCCATGTATGTGCCGATGGTGCCGTTATTGCAGTGGTTGGTGCTCGGGCGTTTCCCCGGCGTTATGGCCTGGGTCGGCGTGTTATTGGCCTTCAGTGGCCTGATGCTCTTGGCCGCGCCAAGCAGTGCCGATATGGCGCTTAGCATCGGCGAGATCCTGACGTTGATTGGCACGCTGGGCATGGCTGCCGAGATCATTTTGATTGGTGCCTATGCGGGCAAGGTTAACGTTAAGCGGGTGACGGTGGTGCAATTGGCAACGGCCTCGCTGGCGGCGTTTCTGATGATGGTACCGACCGGCGAGTCGGTACCGCCTTACAGCAATTACCTGCTCTACAGCGCAGTCGGTCTGGGGCTGGCCAGCGCCATCATTCAAGTGACGATGAACTGGGCGCAACGAAGCGTTTCGCCGACCCGTGCCACGGTCATTTATGCCGGCGAGCCGGTGTGGGCCGGGCTGGTGGGGCGCATTGCAGGCGAGCGTTTGCCGGGCGTAGCGCTATTGGGTTGCGCGCTGATCGTATTGGGCGTGCTGGTCAGCGAAATGCGTATTCGACGTAAAGCAAAGGCGGCGTTGGTTGAATAAGGCCCGGCAAGCCGGGCCGCGGTGCTAACGGGTAGCGCTGTCTGCCAGTGGCAAGATTTTACGGTTGCGCAATAGCGCATTGAGGATAATGGCACCGAAAGTGGCGGTGCCAATGCCCCCCATGGTGAAGTTGCCGAGGGTCAGGGCAAAGTCCCCTGCACCTAGCACCAGCGTTACCGCTACCATAATCAGGTTGCCGTTATCCCCCAGATCAACCTTGTTTTGCACCCAGATGCGCGCGCCGGCGACGGCAATCAAGCCGAACACCACGATCGAAGCACCACCCAGCACCGGCCGGGGAATAGTGTGGATCAATGCACCGAACTTGGGTGAAAACCCCAGCACAATCGCTACCGCTGCGGCGGCGACAAACACCAGCGTGGAGTAGATTTTGGTGACCGCCATCACCCCGATATTTTCGGCATAGGTCGTCACTCCGGTGCCCCCGACCGAGCCGGAAAGCATTGTCGCCAACCCGTCGCCGACGAAGGCGCGACCGATATAAGGGTCAAGATCCCGGCCGGTCATGCCCGCTACCGCTTTCACATGCCCGAGGTTTTCCGCCACCAAAATGATCGCTACCGGGGCAATCAGCAGCATGGCATGCAGGTTAAATACCGGGGCGGTGAATTGCGGCAGACCGAACCAAGGGGCCTGGCTCAGTGCGCTGTAATCTACCGGTTTGCCGAGGCCAAAACCGTTGGTCGCCACGACGTAAATCAAATAGGCGGCGATCAGGCCAACCAGGATCAGCAACCGCTGCATCAGCCCGCGGGTAAAAACCGCCACCGAACTGATACACAAGATAGTGACCACCGCCATCCAACTGTCAAAATGGGAGGCTGAAACGCTGCGCACCGCAATGGGCGCCAGGTTGAGGCCAATAGCCATGACCACCGCCCCTGTCACTACCGGCGGCATCAGCCGCTCTATCCAACGGGTGCCAACGCTCATCACCACGAAACCGATCAGCAGATACACCAGCCCGCAGGCGATGATGCCACCGAGCGCCAGGGCAATATTGGGGTTGGCGCCCTGGCCGCTGTAACCGGTCAGGGTGATGACCAGCCCGACAAATGCCGCGCTCGAGCCGAGATAGCTCGGTACCCGACCGCCGACCACCAGAAAAAACAGCAGCGTGCCGATACCGGACATCAGAATGGCCAGATTGGCGTCAAAGCCCATCAGCAAAGGCATCAGTACCGTAGCACCAAACATCGCCACCGCATGCTGCAAACCCATCACCAACGTCTGGGTCACTGGCAGCCGTTCATCGGGCGCAACAACCGCACCGTCCAGATTGCCTTGCTTCATCCGCCATTGGGGAAACCAGGTATTCGCCATCGTCATCTCCAAAATATTGAGGTGCAGGTTAGGGTTACAGATGCGAGCGTTGCGGCTACGCGCCGATCATTGTTTCAACAGCGAGTGATAACGCCGGTCAAAATAGGCCAGGCCGTGGCTGTGGTCATTACGCGCCAATGCCACCGCCTGACAGAACAGAATGTCGTGGGTGCCGACGCTGACAATCTGGCTGATTTGGCAATCGAAAGAAGCCAGCGCGCCGTGCAAAATCGGGGCGCCGGTCACCAGCGTAGACCAGCGAGCGGCGGAGAATCGCATGTCCATCGGCGTTTTGCCGCCGAACAGATTCGACAGCGATTCGTGCTCTGCCGCCAGCGTATTGACGCACAGCGTTTGGTTTTGCTTGAACACCGCATACACCGACGCCGAGCGGTTCAGGCACACCAGCAACGTGGGGGGCGTGTCGGTGACGCTGCATACCGCAGAGGCGGTAAAACCGGCGCGGCCTGCGGGGCCGTCGGTGGTAATGATATTCACCGCCGATCCCAGGCGGGCCATGGCATCGCGGAAGTCTTGTTTTTCTACGTACGCTGGTTGCAGCGGTGCATCGGCAAACCCTGTTTGGCTTTGCATAAGGTATCTCCGGGCTAGAGGGCGAGGCTGCTGCTGGCGTTCGGCGTTTTCAATAGCCAGTCCAGCAGGGTGCGGTTGAAAGTTTCGCTGTCGGTCACGCTCATCGCGTGGCCGCCGTAGGTCATCTGCGCCAGCTCGCCGTTGGGCAGGCTTTCCGCCAACTGATGCGAACAGAGATAGGGCACCAGCAGATCGTCGCGAGCGCACAAGGCCAGGGTTGGTGTGGTGATGTCCGCCAGGTGAGGGCGGAAATCGGTATTGATCAATGCATTCAGGCGGCGCAGCAGGTTTTCTGTGCCCTGAAAATGCGCGGTTTGGTGCTGCAACTCTTCACCTAGCAAGGCTTCGTGCTGCGATAGCCAGTCGGCGGGGAACAAAAACAGCGGCTGGGCGCGCACATAGGCTTCAACGCCGCTGTTAAGCAGCAGATCCTGTCGGACGTGGAAGCAGCGCCGGGTCTGGCTGTCCAGCGCCGGCCAGCCGTTGACCACCACCAGTTTTTCCAGCAACTGCGGCTGGGTGAGCGCCAGTTGCAGGCCAATCATGCCGCCCAGTGCGTGGCCGACGAAATAACAGCGTTCGATACTGAACGAACGCAGCAGTTGCGCTACTTCATCCGCCATATCGGCCATGCTATAGCCGTCCGGTACCACGCCTTTGCTGCGGCCGGTGCCATAGTGATCATAAATTACCACCCGGAAATGCCGGGTTAGCGCGTCAATCTGCGGTTGCCAGAAGCTACCCGAGCCACCGAGGCCTGCGGACAGCACCAGCGTCGGCGCCAGTGGCGTATCTTTTCCCAAAATCTCAAAGTACATGCTCGATCCTCAATGGCTCAGCGGCCGATATGGGCCACTGTGGCGATTTCAATCAATGCGTCCGGCTTCACCAGCCCGCACTGAATGCAGTAGCGGGCCGGTTTATCGCCGGGAAAATACTCGGCATATACCTGATTGATGGCAGCATAGTTTTGCCAGTCGGTGAGAAAGATCGAGTTAAAGGTCACGTCGTCCATGCTTCCACCGGCGGTTTCGATCACGCTTTTGATGGTCTCCAGCACGTGGCGTGTTTGTGCCGCGGCGTCACCGACGTGAACGACGTTATTGTCTTTATCGAAGGCCAGCGTACCCGAGACATACACCACGCCGTCGGCCAGGGTGCCCGGAACAAAGGGAGCCAGCGGTTTGCCGCTGCCCGGTGGAGTGATCACTGTTTTTGGCATTGTCGCGCTCCTGGTGAAGGTTGTTTTGGGTTTAAACAGGCAAAACTCATGCCGTCTGGCTAAGCGGAGCGGCGAGAACGTCACAGAAACTGTCGACGTCCGACACCCAGCCGAAAAAGGTTTCGATGTTGTACAGCGCCGCCTGTTGGGCGAACGCCGGGCCGGCCTGGTGGGTGGCGTCGGCCAGCACAATGCCGAAATACTCGAGGAAAAAGCCGTCGCGCAGCGTGGATTCCACACAAACGTTGGTGGCGATGCCGGTAAACACCAGATGGTGAATGCCGTAAGAGCGCAGCAGGCTGTCGAGCTGGGTGTTGAAAAAGCCGCTGTAGCGCGGTTTCGGCAGCACGATATCGCCAGGCTGTGGTTGCAGTTCATCCACCAGGTCGTAGTCCCAATCGCCTTTGGCCAGCAGCTTGCCCATCAATTCCGGGCGCTGGCGCATGGTTTTCAGCGCGTTGGACTTGTGCCAGTTAGGCGAGCCTTCGCCGCCGGCTTCGACGTACTGATTGTCCCAGCCGTTCTGGAAAAAAATCACCTTAATGCCCGCGGCGCGCGCGGCAGTGATGGCACGCTTGATGTTGGCGATCACCGGGGCGGTGGTCGAAACGTCGAACCCGGCCAGATCCAAATATCCCCCCTGCGAGGCGTAGGCATTTTGCATATCGACCACGATTAATGCGGTTTCCTGCGGCGCAAAGGCGATGGCCTCAGGACGGGCGGGCAGGGTGACCGTCGCTCCGCCTTGCGGTGACTGGCGGCGTACCACCGGTTGGGTTTCAACAATTTTCATCATGCCACCTCACGGCTTGCTGCAGTTTGTGGGCAAACGGCTGCCCGGCTTTTCATCAGGGGTTGAATGCGTTCGCCGAAGTTTTCTACGCCTTGCACGAAGTCGTCGAAGGTCAGCAGCACGCCTTCGGTGCCGGGCACGGTGGCGATTTCATCCATCATGCGCGCCACGTTGGCGTAGGAGCCGACCAGCGTGCCCATGTTGATGTTGACGGCGGAAGTGGGGTCGGCCATTTGGCGCACATTGGTGTCGGCGCCGGATTTAGTGTCTTTGCCGCTCTGCTCGGTGAGCCAGGCCAGGGCTTCGGTATCGGCCCCGGCTTTATAGCTTTCCCATTTGGCGCGGGCAGCCTCGTCGGTTTCATCCGCAATGATCATAAACAGCACGTAGCAGGCCACGCTGCGGCCTTCGGCGTCGGCGGCAGTTTTCAACCGGGCAGCCGTCGGTGCGAAAGCGGTGGGGGTGTTGACGCCTTTGCCGAAGCAGAAGTTGTAGTCGGCGTATTTGGCCGAGAAAGCCATGCCCGCATCGCTTTGACCAGCGCAAATCACCTTGATGTCCGCCTGGGGTTGCGGGCTGACGCGACAGTCGTCCATCTGGAAAAACTCGCCCTTGAAATCGGATTTTCCGGTGCCCCACAGATCGCGCAGCACCCTGACGTATTCCGCCAGATAGTCGTAGCGACGACCAAAGTACTCGTCACCCGGCCACATGCCCATCTGCTCGTACTCCGGTTTCTGCCAGCCGGTCACCACGTTCAGGCCAAAGCGCCCACCGGAAATAGAATCAATGGTGGAAGCCATACGCGCGACGATGGCCGGCGGCATGGTAAGGGTGGCGGCGGTGGCGTAGATCTTGATGCGTGAGGTTACGGCAGCCAGCCCGGCCATCAGGGTGAAGGACTCCAGGTTATGATCCCAGAATTCGGTTTTGCCGCCGAAGCCGCGCAGTTTGATCATCGACAGGGCGAAATCAAAGTTGTAGTGCTCGGCCTTCTGCACGATGGTTTTATTGAGTTCAAACGTTGGTTTGTACTGTGGGGCATTGCTGGAAATCAGCCAGCCGTTGTTGCCGATCGGAATAAATACGCCAATTTTCATTTGAATACCTCGGGTCAGTGAAGGGGACAATCACAGGCTGCTTGCCTGAACCAAAGCAAACCCGATGCCATGTTTTAAAATTGTTTATTTATCAAATTATTATGGTTTATTTGGCGCCCAGTTATTGAGTGGATGGTCCAAAACAGACCATTTGGTCAAAATTATCTGCACAAAAAACAGGCGCGCATGCTCATTAAAGGTGCAAAAGATCCCCCGGAAGGGGTAGGTAAAAGCGTGGGTTTCATACCAGGGCTTTGCTATGCTGGCCGGAGTCAGATTGTGCCAAGGAGCCGCAGTGAAGCCACAAGCCGTTAAACCGCCCACGCGCCGCTCGCGTGCGGTAGCTGCAAAACGCAGTACCATCATGGATGCGGCGCTGGAGTTCTTCTCGCTGTACGGTATTCACGGCACCAGTCTGGATCAGGTGGCGGAGCGCGCCGACGTTTCCAAAACCAACCTGTTGTACTACTTCCCCTCCAAAGAAGAACTCTACGTAGCGGTGCTGAAAGGCATTCTCGATGTCTGGCTGGCGCCGCTGAAAGCGCTGCGTGCCGATCAGGAGCCGTTGCAGGCCATTCGTGAATATATACGGCTGAAGCTTGAGGTTTCGCGCCATCATCCGCAGGCTTCACGGCTGTTTTGCCTGGAGATGATCCAGGGTGCGCCGTTGCTGAAACAGGAGTTGCAGGGTGGGTTGAAGATGCTGGTGGACGAGAAGTCCGCCATGATCGAGCGTTGGATTGACGAAGGTCATATCGCGCCGACAGAGCCGCATCACCTGATTTTTATGCTGTGGGCGACCACTCAGCACTACGCCGATTTTTGGGTCCAGATAGAAGCGGTAACCGGTAAAACGTTAGAAGATGAGGCGTTTTTTCAGCAGACGGTAGAGAACGTGCAGAGGGTGATTATCGACGGAATACGGCCGCGCTAGGCGCCAGGAGAGGGGATATTCAGGGGGATAGCGAACTATCCCCCTGTGGCGTTAGGCGGCTTTCTTCTTGCGCAGGAATACGTAAGACAGACCCAGGATCACAAACCACAACGGCGTGACGATCAGCGCCTGGCGGGTGTCATCGCGCAGCGTCAGCAGCACCAACACAAACACGAAGAACGCCATACAGACCCAGCACATCAGTTTGCCGGCCGGCATCTTGTAAATCGATTTCTGGTGCAGCGCCGGACGCTTCTTGCGATAAACCAGGTACGAACACAGGATGATGGTCCAGACAAACATGAACAGGATCGCCGAGACGGTGGTCACCAGCGTGAACACGGTCATGACGTTCGGGATCAGGTAAATCAACACCACACCGCCCAGCAGGCAGATACAGGAGAAGGTCAGCCCGTTAGCCGGCACTGCCCGCTTGGACAGATTGGCGAACGACTTGGGCGCATCGCCCTCCTGCGCCAGACCGAACAGCATGCGGCTGGTGGAAAACACCCCGCTGTTGGCGGAAGAGGCGGCGGAGGTCAGCACCACAAAGTTAATCACGCTGGCTGCCGCCGGCAGGCCAATCAGCACGAACAGTTCCACGAACGGGCTCTTGTCGGCAACCACAGAACTCCATGGCGTGACCGACATGATAACGATCAGGGCGAACACGTAGAACATGATGATGCGGATCGGAATGGAGTTGATGGCGCGGGGCAGCACTTTTTCCGGATCTTTGGTTTCAGCCGCGGTGGTACCAACCAGTTCGATACCGACAAAGGCGAACACCGCAATCTGGAAACCGGCGAAGAAACCGCTGATGCCTTTCGGGAACATGCCACCGTCATTCCACAGGTGTGAGAACGACGCGACGGTACCGGTAGGCGACTGGAACTGCATGGCGATCATGACCAGCCCGGCGACGATCAGCCCGACAATGGCAACGATTTTGATCATCGCAAACCAGAACTCCATTTCGCCAAACATCTTCACCGTCGCCAGGTTAAGGCCCAGCAACAGCAAGACGCACAGCAACGAGGCGATCCATTGCGACAATCCCGGGAACCAGAACTGGGCATAGGCGGTGATCGCCACCACGTCGGCAATGCCTGTGACCACCCAGCAAAACCAGTAGGTCCAGCCGGTAAAGAAACCGGCCCAGGGGCCGAGCAGGTCGGCAGCGAAATCACTGAAAGATTTGTATTCCAGATTGGAGAGCAGCAGCTCGCCCATCGCGCGCATCACGAAGAACAGCATAAAGCCGATGATCATGTACACGAAGATGATGGAGGGGCCGGCCAGACTGATGGTTTTGCCGGACCCCATAAACAGACCCGTACCGATGGCGCCACCGATGGCGATCAGTTGAATATGTCGGTTAGTTAGGTTTCGCCGTAGATGATCTTCTGACGCAGGCGCGGCGTCTGTGGCTATTTTAGAGTGATCTACCATCTGATGATGTCCTGTTTTACCTGTCATGAGTGAAATAGCGAGCTCTGAAGTGGCTCTTTTTTATACGATTATCCGGTTGGCCCGGCTTTAGTAAGGTAGTGCAATAACGCCACCTTTGTGCAACATGTTTACAACATTTATGCGAGGGATAAAAGTCGATTGTTCTTTACACCGAGGAGGCAAATCGGACGTCTTGGGGGCGGAAGGTTACTCCTCGTCGTAGCAGATTAACAGCCCTGATCTGACTTATCTTGTTGATATAACAGGGTCTTGGAAATATCGCATGAGAAAAACTAATGGGTGTAAGCGTTTGACGTCGAGGGGGCAAGGGAGAATAATTTACGCCGTTGGGTGGTGAGCTCCGTCGGTAGAGCCGTTGACTCTTAAGCAATGGGGCACTGGTTCGAAGCCTGTACGACCTGCCAACAAATCATGCGGTTAGCGAGGATTTTTATTTTTCGGTTTTTCTCAAACGCGCAGATTTGAGACGCGCTTCGCAAAATACGTATCAATTTAGCGTGAATGTTCAGTTGAGTGATCTGGCGCAAACTGGGTCCGTCCCCGCCTATTTTTTTCCGCTTCATCCCGTCGATTTCCCGCAAAATTGATAATGGGACTCTTGCTTGAATTAATCCGCTGCCCATGTGTGTCAGTAGTCATAAAAACAGAAATTCTTAGTATAGACACTACCGTTTGTACCAATGATAACCGTAATAATCGTGATGGTAGGACCCTAGTCATAGTACGTATCGATGCTTGGAGGAAGATGGCGGCGCCTCATATTTCGGGATGTTGCCCAGGAAGGAACGGAGGAATGGAGGTCGTCCCTGGCCTTTGCGGGATGACTCTACTGCCTGTGGCGAGTACGGCATCCAATGGATACATGGATAGAAAGTCTTAACAAGGAGTCGGCTAGATGATCAAGGTGGTGCCACAATCATTTCCTTTGACGCTCTTGGGCATTTTGCTACCCAGTGGCCGAATAGAGGTACCGGGGAAGCTCTGGGATCTCACCGTATGGAGTAGGAAAAGGGTCTGGTGATTTTCGCGAAGTTTTCATGATGTGTAAAAACTACATGCCTATTCCTAATAAAAAATTTGATAGTGGAATTTTCGATAATTTAATACGTACGAATATATTTTTTAATGTAAAAGGATAATTGTTTTTTTGCTAAATATTTAATTTAAAACTTAACGAATTTCTGATGAGATATTGGTATTGAGGTGGGGTGGAGAGAAAAGTAATGTACTACAAGAAAATAGGGTAATGAAAATGGCGACATTAGAAATAGTCGTATACCCATAGCCCTCTTGCTAATTACGCGCCCTAACTATGGGCGCGACAAAGGTTGATTTTTTACAAATTCGTTTTTATATCTTTTGCAATCAGATTATGCACATTGCCTTTATTCGGAAGGGTTATTTCCTCCAGGCTATCGATGGCAGTTTGTTTTTTTTCTAAAGTTCCATTTTCAAATTTATTAACTATATTTTTAACGTCGATAAAATCCTTGGCGATATGACTGCAATTAACAGCAATTATACCGATTTCATTAAATTCAGCGTGATTTTTGTTTTCCAGAAAAATAATTGGCTTATGGAAGAGTGGATACTCAACCAAGAATGATATGCCATCGGTTACCATAATATCAGACCATTTGAATGAGTCTATGTAATCATGATTGTAGTCAATGCTAGTATTGTCTAATGAATTCCAGCGAGCAATGAATTCTTCAACCTTGTTTTTTGTCTCTTCTGATTTTGCTTTCATATAGTCAAAAAGCGCGGGATGGGGCCTCAACATAATGTTTATTTTGGGGTTTTCTTCTGCAAATGTTAAAAAGTCAAAATAGTTAACATCGAACGTCCCAAAAGATAGCCATCCATCATCAATACTATGATGTGGGGCCCAAAGAATATTTACTTCTTTATGATTTGTTTTTTCTTTAGAGTATTCAATCATTTGTGTGTGAATGAAGTCTAGTTTTGGGTGGCCGAAATATCTTGCGTTAATCCCATTCAGGAGCGAGTTTCGGCACAGCTCTTGATACGCATACTCGGTATCACAATAAATTCTCCAACTGTTATTGTGAAGCGCTTGGTTTGATTGAAAATCAAAATCAGTACCTGACGACATGTTTTTTACTATATTTATAGCATAGTAAGGAATATAGCATATTTTTGCGAAATTTATTTTTTCGGCGCTAAATCCATCAGGGATATCATTATCCCATGGTGATTGTCTAAAGATAACGTCGGGGGCTAGCGTCGTTAGTATTGTAGCTATATCTTTGTCATTACTCGTGCTTACTCTCATGTGGTTAACGCCAATTTTCGCTAACGAATTACTTGTTTCGGTTTCTCCGGTATAGCCATCTACCCCAGGAAATGAACGAGGAATGCTGGCTATTATCACATTTAGATATGGATCAGCAGACAAGGCATAGTATATGTTCGCTACAGAATACCATGTATTCATGTTGTGAATTAAAAATAAAACAGTTGGCGTTTTATTTCTATGATTTTGTTTTTTTGATATTATATTTAAAGTTTTATTAATGTGTAGTATTTTTTTGTTGATGTTATCTTTCATTTCAAGTAATGAATGATTATTCTCTGGGATCGCGATTTCTAGTTTTTCTGATAACCCAATTAATAATTCATTTATTTTGTTTAAGTTATCTGCGGTTTTTTTTGACTCATTACTTGAATTTTTTGTTTCATCAAACAACTGTGAAAGCAGTTCTCTGTTTTTTTTGTTTTCGCTAAGTATATCATTTTTTAAAGTGTGAATTTTCTCATCTAAATCCACTATCATATCGTTGCTGTGATGGAGAGCCGCTTCAAACCTTTTAAAAAAAGGAGCCAGTAGATAGGTCGCTATTTTATTCATTATTCATCCTTTCCATAATATCACTATCCAAAAGCTTGCAAAATTAGCATAAATTCAGCAATAAAAATACGGAAAAAATGTAAATGTAAGCGTAAATATTAATGCATGTCCATAATCAATCATTAGTTTTAAAATATATCGTAGAAATATCTTCCTTATCTGCGGAGGAGCCCGCTGATAACTTAGGTGCGTCTCTTTTTAGCTTGGGCAGTGGAATACAAAGTGAGCCAATGACGTGGCATAAAGCAGCTTGTCGGCAGACAGTTCAGCATTACAGCAGATGCTGTATTCATGATTACCTCGTGAAGGCAAGGGGTTGGCATTAGCGCCAGTAGTCAGGCCGATTTTGAGCCGTGTTTCTTAAAAAACGCCTCAATTTAGCGTGAATGTTCAGTTGAATAATGTAGTACACGTTTAGTTTTCCCTCATTTATTTACCTCGATCTCTTACCACCCATTCCCTGCAAAATCGATATTGATAGTGAAATTGTGACGGGTTGAACCCGCTTACGCAGGGGTCAGGGCGTATCAATCAAGTGAATGTGCTCACGGCTTTCATGGAATAACCGCCGACAAAGAATACGGTAACAGTCTCGATCGAACTCATCGGCCGGGAAACTGAGTTTTTCGGCTGCATCCAGCGACGGTGCCGTACCGAGGTAGAACCAGTTGCTGATGACATGAAAAGCTTTAAGTGGCCCTTGTCGTTCCTCAATGGCGATCCTGCCGGGGAATGGCCAGTGCCGCACCTGGGCCTGCTCCAGGGCACCAAGCAGCCTGCTCTGGTGCGCTTGCGGGGTCTCTTTGCCGCAGCATACTCCCGCGCATTTGCCTAATTGATGGCGAAAGCAGGGTTGTCCGGGGCGTCCTTTTTCAATATCCAGGTACGTCAGACAGAGCTGCTCCCGATCGGCAATATCGATCAGAAAATCGACGGCCGCCGCACGCCGCAGAAACAGGCCGTACAAGTTAGGCGTCCGGGAAAAGTCTAGCGCATCGCTGTATACGATTCGCGTTTGGGAGTCCTGTACCTGCAGCGCGCATAGCCGGCGGATTTTACGCAGCCGCTTGTTGTAGAGCGGGCTTTGCTGTTTCACCAGGGAGGATTCAAGCAGCAGCGCACCAATCTCCCCAACGGTTTCGATGCAGGTTATGCGGCGGGTGGCGGCAAGCAACCGAGCTTCGCGCGGATTGCGTAGATGAGACTGAACGCGGCGGCGGATGTTGACGCTCTTGCCTATGTAGAGGGGATAGGTGCCGTTGTCGCCGTGAAAAAAATAAACCCCGCATCTCTGCGGCAGGTTGGCGACCTCACCGGTCAGATGTTCAGGGTATTGATACATGGGCTATCAGAAACTCACTGCTTATAGGGAAGTGGGGCATCACGCCAATGATAATATTTTCTTATTATAATTCACAGCCGGCTTTCAGCTAACGCTAAGAGTTGAGATTTGTTATCATTTGCGAAAATTTTTTCTATAGGGAGATAGAGATGCGTAAAGCGCTAATAATGGCTCTGGGTGTGATGGTACTGTCAGGCTGTGCGGGGCAACAGGACGACGACGAGTCGCGTAACAAGGCCTCTGCAGACCAGGCCGGTGGCAAAGAGTGGAAAGCGTTCGTCGCGCCTTTATCCGTCAAAACACAATCGCCGGGCGAGCGAGAAATGAAGCGCGTAACCCGGCAGAACTGATTTACGATAAAGCCCACTTGCGTGGGCTTTTTGCATTCTGAACAGGCCCCCGTCAACAGCGGATAGGGCGGTTTTAAAAGGAAGGGAATCATGAGAAAAGTTAATTCAGGATCGGAAACTCGCCTGTCGGCAGTATTGCTCGTTATCGCAACGCTGTTGTTAGCGGGCTGCTCGGGGACGGGCACTGCGGCTAAACCTGTGGTGTCAGGAGGCGAAGTCGATGACCTTTTCGCTGGATTGGAAGGTAAAACGGCGCCAGCACCTGGGCAAGAGATCAACCGATATATCTCGCAGATCGCAGCGGCTATTCAAAGTCATTTTCAATATGACAGCGTCTACGCCGGCAAGGAATGCTCATTACGACTCAAGTTGGCTCCGGATGGCATGCTGTTAGATGTCCGGGCTGAAGGCGGTGATCCCGCACTTTGCCGTGCGGCTGTAGTGGCAACCGCAAATGCCAGCTTTCCCAAACCCCCGACACCGGCGGTTTACGCTGTGGTTAAGAATGCCGCGTTGGAATTCCGTCCTCAATAATCGAGAGCGGCCATTAAAACAGCTGACCGACAGACATCAGAGCCACGGCCCACACCCCGGCAGACAGCGCACTGGCGCAATAGACCTGCTTGCGCGGCAGGGCAATCATGCCGGCAACCAATGGCACGGTATAGCGCATCACGGCCAGAAAGCGCGATACAAACAGCAACGGGATCCCGTTGTTCTGTAACGCGGATTGCGCCTTGTTCAATGCGCCACGGTATCTGACCGGCAGCCAGTTCCCGCTTTGGCGCTTTTGAAGCCATGCGCCGCAATGGAAAGACAAAACGGAGCCGAGCAGGGCACCCAGGGTTATCGCCGCCCAGACATGAGCATCGGCCAGCACCGGCTTGCCGGCGACAATGCCTAACATCAACGTCACCGATGCGGGCGGCAGAACCGAAGAAATGAAAATGACTGACTTGCCCAATGCAAACAGAAAAATAAGCAGCAACAGGAGACCGGGCTCCGGGCCGTATTTGGTGATAATAGCGGTTAATGTCTCCATGGATGACCCCCAGAAAATGTAGGGTCAGTGTCTCATTCACCGCTTCAATATAAGCTAAATCGAATGGGCTTCAGCCCAGGCTTACCCACTCACCTGAGCCTGACGCTCGGTGCTCTGCGTAGCCCACCCTTTGAGTGCAAAAATCAGCGCGGCGCACAGCAAAGAGAAAATTGCCAGTACGATCAGACCGGCATGCGGGCTATCGAAGCGCAGTTCTGCCTCGGTGCGGATTAGCGGCGCCAGGAAACTGAACAGTGCACCCAGCGTGGTGCAAAAACCGATGCCGGCCGCCAGCGCCGGGCCTGAAAGTATCTGTGCCGGTAAGGTCCAGAATATCGGCTGCACCGCCAGGAAGCTGACGGCGCAAAAGCACAACGCAATAATGGCAACAGTCGGCCCGGCATAGGACGAAACAACCAATCCCAGTGCGGCAATCACCATGCAGCCGATGGCGATGGGCAAGCGGCGGGCGGTTTTGCGGTCGGCATAACGCGGGATGTAATAGACCCCAAATGCAGAAACGGCCCAGGGAATTGCCGCTACCAGCGATGCCTTAAACCCGATATTGGTGCCCATCAGCGAGGCCACCTGCGAGGGCAGGAAAAACAACAGGCCATACACGCCGACCTGAATGGTGCCGTAAATAAAAGCCAGGTGCCAAACCTTGGAATTTTTCAACGCCTCTTTCACGCTGCTGGCCTCGGTATTTGTTTGCTCCAGGGCCAACTGTGCCACCAACGCCTGCTTCTCTTCCGGGTTAAGAAATCGCGCCTTGGCCGGGCTGTCGTCAAGATAGAAATAGGCGAAGATCCCCAACACGACGGCCGGTAAACCTTCCAGAACAAACATCCAGAACCAACCTGGCTGCCCCAGCGCGCCGTGCATTTCGAGCAACGCGCCAGAAATGGGCGAGCCAAGGGTCAAGGCCGCGGGAACCCCGAGGACAAAGATACCTATCACGGAGGCTCGAACCTTATTGGGAAAATAAAGGGAAGCCAGCAACAGGATACCCGGGTAGAAGCCAGCCTCGGCCAACCCCAACAGGAAGCGCAAGGCGATAAATTGATATTCGTTGCTGACGAAACCGGTGCAGGCGGACAAGGCCCCCCACACTGCCGTGGTGGCGCTAAGCCAGACTTTTGCCCCTAGTTTGTTCATCATCAGGTTGGCTGGAATGCCGAAGATGGCGTAAGCCGCGAAGAAAATCCCTGCACCCAATGCGAAGGCGGTTTGCGACAGGCCAATATCCACCGACATTGCCTCCTTGGCAAAGCCTACGTTTACCCGATCGATAAAGGCGACGAAATACAGAGAGAACATCAGGGGGATTAATCTGCGCCACGTTTTTTTAATCGCTGAATTGAGCGCGGAACTGGTGTTGGTCGTATTACTCACGGGGCTACCCTCTCAAACAGGTTGAATGACTGGGGCCGGCGGTGTAACGCCGGCAGCTTGCCTGCACCTATTGCCACTGCGGAACATTCACCGTCGGTTTTCAGTTTTCACTCAAAGGTCTAAAGGACTAATGGTCAGGCCTTTGTGGGCAAAAAAAAGCAGCAATGAACGCTATCCTGTCCTGTGCAGCCACGGAAAATCTGTTGGTAGAAACCAAAAATTGACAATTGGTTAACCTAAAATTCACACATGGCCGGTCGTGATTCAAGCCTGCTGATGAATATCTGTGCGCGTAATCACTGAATGACAAGCTTTGAATTATCACCGCGATTAATGAAGGTAAAGTCTGGTCTTCGAGGGTAGAGTGGCCACCCATGACAGATAAACTGAAAGAGAAAAGACGCCATGCTAAAGGTGATTGCTGAAGATTTTATCAAGCACGACCGTATTGAAACGGTGTTGCCGCTGTATCGCGAATTGGTAGAGAAAACCCGTCAGGAGGCGCTGTGCCTCTCCTATGAGTTGTTGATTGACCATCAGGATCCGGGGCATTTTATTTTCGTCGAGGAGTGGCCCGATCGGGCAGCGTTGGACACGCATTGCCAAACCGAGCATTTCAAGCGCCTGGTGCCTTTAATCAATCAGCACCAGAGCAAGCCTTGTACCTTTTTGTTTATGCAGCCTTTTCCCTCAGACGAGGGTTAACCAGGCAAAAAAATCCCCGCAGAGCGGGGTCAATGGCTTCTCAATTGCGGTCTTGTAGTGATTAAAAATTAGACTGCGAATGATTGCCATTCCCTCAGAATGCTCTTAAAAGACTTTTGCTGCCAACCGCACCTGATCTACCCAGCTTTGTTGGTAATCAAAGCTGGGGGCCTCATGTTGCGTCATCCCATGACGAACGATGGCTTTTACCGCCTGGGTAGCCAGCGGGTTCTTCTGGGCGATTTGCCCGGCGATCAGTCGTGCCTCTTCCAGAGCGCTTCCCTCGCTGATCCGTGAAATAACACCGTGCCGCCAGGCTTCCTCCACGCCTAAAACGCGACCGGTCAGTAACCAGTCGAGGGCGATATAGGGGGAGATGCGCGCCGGCAGGCGCGAACATCCGCCTTGTGCCGCAATCAGCCCCAGCCCGGTCTCCGGGAAACTGAATTGCGCATCCCGCCCGGCGACGATCAGGTCACAGGCCAGCGCTATCTCGAACCCTCCGCCGAAGGCGATACCCTCCACGGCGGCGATAATCACCTTGGTGAGTCGCGCATGCACCAGGCCGGCAAAGCCATTCGGATCGACCACCGGAAGTTCGCCCTGCTGAAAGGCTTTGACGTCCATCCCGGCCGAGAACACCTGTGGCTGACCGGTCAACAGGATCACCCGAACCTTTTCATCCTGCTCGGCCTGTTGCAGGTAGCGTTGGATCAGGCGAGCCATCGCCAAATTGATGGCGTTCTTTTTTTCCGGCCGGTTCAGGGTAATCACGGCGATGCCGTCCTGTTGTTCATACAGCACCGGTGGTGGCAGGTCAGTCATGGCTTTTTTCTCCCTGGAAGAACAACAGCGTCAGCAGCAGGGCGATGGCGCCCAACGGCAACGAAAACAGCGGCAGGTAATAAGCAGGCAAGGTATACAGCGTCAGGCCGCCGAGCATGCCGCCTGCCGCAATGCCGGCATACAGTACCGAGCTGTTCAGCGACACGGTCAGCGCGCCAAAACGTTTGGACAGCGACAGCAAGTGGTGCTGAATAGGCACCAGATACATCCAGCCGGTAATCCCCCATACCAGAAATATTGCCAGCACCCACCAGGGTGAGGTGACGTAAAAGGCCAGCAGGAACAATGAAAGGGTTTGAATCGACACGGAAAACAGCAGGACAAATTTACTGCCGAAGGTATCGGTCAATAAACCGGAAACGAAATTGCCGATGACGGCCCCGATGCCGAACACCAGTAACGCGATGGGCAAAATCGCCTCCGGGCCCAACTGAGTATTCTTCAGCAATACGCTCACATAGCTGTAAACAATGTGTTCGGAGCAGACGGCGAAGAAAGTGATCAGCAGCGTGGTCAGCACTGCCTTTTGTCGCAGTGGGGCCAACCGTTCTTTCAGCGAATGTTTCCCCGGCGCGGCGATGGCGTTCAGCGCCAGCGAAAGCCCCAGCAGCGCAACGGCACCTAACAGGGCGATCAGCAGGAAGATCTCCCGCCAGCCGATCAGCTTGGCCAGGAAGGTGCCAAAGGGAATGCCCAGCGCGATAGCCAGCGTCATGCCGCCATACACAATCGATATCGCCAGCCCGCGGCGTTTTTCCGCCACCAGCCCGACTGCGGCGGCGGCGGCCTGCGGCGTGTAGCAAGCCGCCCCCAGCGCCGCCAGTACGCGGCCCGCGGAGATTTGCAAAAAGCTGTCGGCATAGGCGCAAACCAGATTACCGGCGATAAACAACACCAGAGCCAGCTGCAAGATATGTTTGCGGTTGAGGTTGCCCAGCAGCCAGGCGGTCAGCGGAGCGAACACCATATAGGCCAGGGCGAAGACCGAGATTAACTGCCCCGCTTGCGCAGGGCTGACGGCAAAGGTGCCGGAAATCTCGTCAAGAATGCCGGCGACGATAAACGCATCGGTACCGATGGCAAAGGTGCCGGTCGCCATCAGACACAGCGTAAGAAAATGGCCGTTGTAGTCCGTCAACTTCATCCCGCTCTCCGTAACGCATTGGCGGCCCAGATTTTGCTCAGCGCCGCCAGGAAATATTCCACGTCCTCATGAGTATGGGCCGAGGTCGGCGTAACCCGCAAACGTTCGCTGCCGACCGGCACCGTCGGGGCATTGACCGGTTGCACGTAAATATCGTACTCATCGAGCAGTTGTTTGCTGATGTGCTTGTTGCGGTGTGGATCGCCGACCAGCACCGGCAGAATATGGCTGTCCTCCGAGACCAGAGGAATACCGGCGGCGCGCAGGCCGGATTTCAGGTGATCGATTATCGCCAGCAGATGTTTGCGTTGGTTGTCATGTTCCAGGTTGTATTTGAAGCTGGCCAGCGCCGCCGCCACCACCGGCGCGGGGGAGGAGGTGCTGAAGACGAACGCCGGTGCCCAGCTGCGTACGGCTTCTACCACCGCGCGCGGTGCGGCGATATAGCCACCGGCAGCGCCGTAGGACTTACCAAAGCCCCCCTGAATAATGGTGATCTTGTCCAGCAGGCCCAGTTGTTCGGCATAACCCAAGCCCCGCTGGCCGTAAACGCCGGCGGAGTGGATTTCGTCCAGATAGGTCAGCGCCTGATGTTTCTCCGCCAGCGCGACAATCTGTGCCAGCGGGGCAAAGTCGCCGTCCATCGAATAGAGCGACTCGAAGGCGATCAGCTTGGGACGCTGCGGATCGGCTTCCTGCAGCAGCTCGGCCAGGTGCGCAACGTCATTGTGGCGAAAGATTTTCTTCTCCGCCTTGCTGTAGCGAATGCCGTAAATCATCGAAGCATGGTTCAGCTCATCAGAAAAGACGATCAGATTGGGAATGGCGTCGCACAGCGTCGAGAGCGTGGCGTCATTGGCCCCAAAGCCGGTGGTGAACAACAGCGCGGACTCCTTGCCGTAGGCTTTGGCCAGCAAGCTTTCCAACTCGCTGTGGTAGATCGAAGTGCCGGAAATACTGCGTGCCCCGCAGGTACCCAGCCCGACACGGTTTACCGCCTCGGTGGTGGCCAAAATGACCTTGGGGTGATGGCTCATCGCCAGATAGTCATTGGAGCACCAGACGTTCAGACGGCGCTCACCCTGTTGCCCGTGGCTGGTGGCCCAGGGTTTATCCAGCACGCTGCGTTCCAGGTTGAGGAACTCGCGGAACCGGCCCTGTTTTTTGGTTTCGGCCAGTTTTTCTTCAAGAATGTTCAATACGCTCATACGGAATTCCTTACATTAGAGGGCTTTAATCACCAATGAAACACCCTGGCCGACACCGACACACATCGTCACCAGCGCATTGCTTAATTGCCGGGTATGCAGCTCCAGCGCGCTGGAAAGCACCAGACGCGCGCCGGACATGCCCAGCGGATGCCCGAGGGCGATGGCACCACCGTTCGGATTGACTCGCGTATCGTCGAAGTCGATGCGCCAACTTTGCAGCGTCGCCAACACCTGCGCGGCAAATGCCTCATTAATTTCAATGACGTCGAAATCATTCAGCGTAAAACCGGTACGTGCTAACAGACGCTCGGTCGCGGCGATCGGCCCAATGCCCATCAACGCGGGGGCAACGCCGGCGCTGGCGCTGTCGCCAATTTCCGCCAGCGGTTGGAGTGACTTGCGCTTGACATAGCGACCGCTGGCCAGCAACAGCACGGCGGCACCGTCATTGATACCGGAGGCATTCCCGGCGGTGACCGAGCCTTCGGGACTGAAGGCCGGCTTCAGCGCCTGCAGTTTTTGCAGCGTGGTCTGGCGCGGGAACTCGTCCTGCGCGAAGGATTGGCGGGTTTTGCGATCGACCTGAACATCCAGCGCGGTGATCTCCCTGGCCAATCGGCCATTTTCGATAGCCCGCCAGGCCTTTTGCTGCGACGCCAGGGCAAAATTATCCTGATCCTCGCGGGATATGCGGTATTGCTGCGCGACGTTTTCGGCCGTGATGCCCAACGGATCGCTGCCATAGCGTTGCGCCAGCTGCGGGTTGACAAAGCGCCAGCCCAGCGTGGTGTCGAACAGTTTGATCCCCTTATCGAATGGCGTTTCGCCTTTGCTCATCACATAGGGCGCGCGGCTCATGCTTTCGACACCGCCGGCCAACACCAGATCGCTAAGGCCGCTTTTGATTTTTGCGCCAGCATAAATCACGGCGTCCAGCCCGGAGGCGCACAGCCGGTTAAGGGTAATCGCCGGTACTCCCTGATCCAGACCGGACAACAACGCCGCCATGCGCGCAACGTTACGGTTGTCTTCACCGGCCTGATTGGCACAGCCCAGCACCACCTCATCGACATCCGCCTCGCTTTCTGGGTGTCGTTGCAGCAACGCCCGAATAATCGAGGCCGCCATATCGTCCGGCCGGGTTAATGCCAGACTACCGCCGTAAGTGCCGATCGCCGTGCGCGTACCGTCAATCAGATAGACCCCATCGTCTTTAATCGTCATCATTTTTCCTTAGGGCGCGACGGCCAGCTCGGGCCTTGTGGTGTGCAGCAACGAGTAATGCGGGTAATAGCGGGCGGAATGCAGCAGTTGCGCCATATTATCCAGCGTCGATTTCACGTTTTTCTGCCCGAGCTGAGCCAGCCAGGCAAAAATGCCGTCGGCATAGTTGACGCCGGCCACGGCGGCGATATCGATGTCTTCTCGGCTACAAACCCCGCTCTCTACCATGATCACCGACTCATTGATCAGGCTGCTCAGAACCCGCGCGACGATCAGGCCTGGGGAATCTTTAACAAACTCCACCTGCGGGATCACCGCTTGCAGCAGCGTGAGGAACAGCGCTTTATTCGTCTCGCTAGCCTGTTGGCTGTGGGCCGCCACTAGAAAAGCGGTGTTGGCGTAGTTCAGTGCAACGTCGATCACGAAGGTATCGAGGCCCGCTAAGTCGGCAAGCTGATTGGCCGTTCGCCCATCGGTGATTTTGACTGCCAGACTGTCATTCACTTGGATAAACCGTCCCAGCACCGGGTGTTCCGGCTGACGTGTTATTGGGAGGGGCGCCCAGGTCGCGAGGGCATGCTGTTGCAGCAGATCGAACAGCGGATGTTCGCCAAAAAAATGCAGCGAGCTCAGCGTACCGCCGCCGGCAGCCGGTGGGGGGGCTGTGTCAGCCGAGGGAGAAAAAAAGGAGCGGCCGTTTTTCTTCCCCAACAGCCCGGCATCCACCAGCGAACGTTGCAAATGGCCGGGGGTGTAGCGGGGGTCATACTGCATGTCCTGCCAAATCTGGCTGCTGACCTGATAATTAATGTCCTGACCGATAAAATCAGTCAGTTCCAAAGGCCCCATGCGAAAGTGGCCTCCGGCCTTGAGCGCACGGTCGATTTGCGGTGCCAGCGCCACGTTTTCTTCCAGCAGGCGAAAACCTTCCAGATAAAAAGGCCGCGCCATGCGATTGACGATAAAACCCGGCGTGGCTTTGCAGACCACAAACTGTTTGCCTATCGCCGTGACCAACTGCTGGCAGCGTAAGGTTGTGACCCGGGCGGTAAAATAGGACGGGATAATTTCGATCAGCTTCATCAGCGGTGCCGGGTTGAAGAAATGCAGGCCGATAAAGCGCGAGTTATTTTCTATGCCCGCGGCCAGTTTATTCAGCGACAGTGAAGAGGTATTGGTGGCGATAATCGCCTCTTTTTTTACCGTGGCGGCAATGGCCGCGAGGATCTCATGCTTGGTGGGTTCATGTTCCGCAATGGTTTCAATCACCAGGTCACTGTCGGCGATAGCGTCGAAAACAGGCGAGAAAACCAGGTTGGACAAGATCTCGCCTTTTTTCTGTTGGCTTATTTTTCCGTTATCGATTTTTTTATTCAGGTCACCGACAATATAATCACGTGCCTGATTCAAAGAATGAGCGCTGCGATTATAAAGCAGGGTTCGTATGCCGTTCAGTGCCAAAAGATAGGCAATACCTCTGCCCATGGTTCCGGCGCCAATCACGGCGACCGAATTTATTGCCGTATTATTCTCTGCCATAAAAATCCCCGTGAGTATTCTTCTGCTTTGCAAAATTCGCAAATGCTTATATTTTATTTGAATTTAAAAAGCACCAGGTGCCTATGGCGAAGGTAATTGGCGGCGGAGTGACTGTCTAACGGTAGAAGTGACAGGTTTACAATAAACAGGCTTTATGTTATTCGCGAAATTCTTAGCGCCGGTGCAATATAAAGTCGTTATTTATTAATAATGGCAGGGGAATAGCTGTTTTTGTTATAGCCATGGTATTTTTTATTATATGAAACGGCTGTTGTCGCCCTGAGCCCTCCACTATAGTTAACCTCACTTAATGATTGCGGCGCTGTGCTCTGGAGAACCCGCGTTATGGACACTCACTTTCAGCCTTTGATGGATGATCTGCTTGGCAGCCTGTCTGACCGCGACCTTTTTTTAAACCGTCTGGCACCTTGCGCTCAGGCGCTGGGCTTCGAGTACTTCTCTTATACGGTCTTTTCCTGCTACCCGGCCAGCCGGCCCAAGATGCTGATAGAGGGTAATTATCCTGCGCAATATCTTGAGGACTATCGCAAATTGCGGATCTACCTGCAGGATCCGATGATCGAGCAGGCCCATCACTCTACGCTGCAATTCTATTGGGACGAGCCGTTCTACCGGGATAAACCGGAGCTGTGGTGGCGCATGGCGCAGTACGGCATTCGTGAAGGCTGGTCGCAGTCCGTCAAGGATTGCTACGGCCGGTTGGGCATCCTCACTTTTGCCGGTAAGAGTATCCCCACTCAGTCCCCGCAGGCCGGGGCACGTAACGAAACTTTCTTCCTGTGGCTGGCACAGACCGCCCACAAGACGCTGCGCGAAGCATTAATATCGGTAAACGACGAGGCAATAAAGGATGTGCTGACGCTGCGTGAGAAAGATATTTTACGCTGGTGCAGCGAAGGCAAAACCTCGGAAGAAACGGCGCTGTTAATGGGCTTGAGTGAGCGTACCGTAAATTTCCACATCGGTAACTCGATTAAAAAACTGTCGGTGGCCAATAAAACCGCCGCTACCGCAAAAGCGGTGTATTTACAGCTGATTTAGCCGCCTTTGAAATAATTATTCGGCTAGCCGTTAGACGGGTTGTGTTTATATTTTGTTAAATAAGGAAATATCCCACTCAGTATTTACCGCCGATCACAAAAGCGCGACAAAGCGGTTCACCCTTATCCTCCCCGGCAGTACCCTGTGGGCACCACGGTTACATAGAAGGGATGTGATATGTATAAGACCATATTAGTGCCGATCGATATTGAAGAAGACCTGTTGACCGAGCATGCGCTGGAGCATGTGGTGTACCTGGCGAAAATGTCCGGTGCCAAAGTGCACTTTTTCCATGCGCTGCCGGACGCCTCGGCATTCGTTACCGCTTACTCGTTCGGCATCAAAGAGTTTGAGAACAAGGCGGAAGTGAAGGCGGTGGATAAGCTCAAGCAGATCATGGCGGAAATCGACCTTCCGCTGGAGCGGCTGGATTACACCGTCAGCTTCGGTTCGCCACGCGATCAGGTACTGGAACTGGCGGAGGAAATCGAAGCCGATCTGATCATCATCGGCTCGCGCCGACCGAGCGTGAAAACCTATCTGCTGGGTTCCAATGCGGCGGCCATTGTTCGCCATGCCAATATTTCGGTGATGGTTGTCCGGTAATCCTTTCAAATCAGGCCCGCAGTTTAACGCTGTGGGCCTGCCTCATTATTAAACGTTAGCGACAGAGAGCCGCAATCTCCTCATACAACGCCTGCGGGATGGTGACGCCGTGCTGTTCGCTGTATTGCCGCTGTTGAAAGCGCCGTTCACCCGGAATGCGCGCCCCTTGCTCGCTCATATCAGCAAACAAGGCTTCCGCCCTGGTCAAATGCGCCACTTTATCCGGCCCCAGAAAACGATCGGGATCCATGGCGATGATCAGCTCGCCGCCGTAAGGGGAGGAGCCGGTCTGCCGATCGTAGGCCAGCGATTCCTTACTGGTCATATCGCCAATCAACGGCCCGGCAAGCAGTTCAACCATCGCCGCCAGCGCCGAGCCTTTATGGCCGCCAAAGGTCAGCATCGCACCTTGCAACACGCTTTGGGCATCGGTAGAAGGTTTCCCCTGTTGATCTATGCCCCAGCCTGGCGGCAACGGGGTACCGGCACGGCGATGCAGTTCAATCTCGCCGCGTGCGGCGGCGCTGGTGGCCATATCAAAAATAAAGGGGGGCCGCTGCGGCCGCGGCCAGCCGAAGGCGATAGGGTTGGTACCGAACAACGGCCGGCTTCCCCCTGCTGGCGTGACCCAGGCATGGCTGGGCGTGCAGGCCAACGCCACCAGGCCTTGATCGGTTAAAGGTTCGATATCGGCCCATAGTGCCGAGTAATGCACACAGTGGTTAATGGCCAGCGCGGCAATGCCGTTGGTGCGTACCTTTTCGACAAAAACCGGCAGCGCCGTGCGATAGGCCAGCAGCGAAAAAGCATCGTGGGCGTCGACCCGCAAGATCGCCGGGGCCTGATCAAGCAGCGTCGGACGGGCATCGGCGGAAACTTTGCCCGCCAATAGCGAACGCACGCAGCCAAGCACTCGGTACAAACCGTGCGAAGCGCAGCCGTCGCGTTCACCGGCCGTCACATTTTGGGCGACGGCATCGGCGTGTTCGGCGCTGAATCCGTTACTGCGCAATGCCTTCAGCGCCAGCTCATAGGCTTGCTCCAACGTCAGCCTCTGGGTTTGCGTCATCAGATATCTCCTCTGGATTTACTCTTCTTCATCACCGGCAAAATTCGCCCGAGGTAAACAGGTATAGGCGCCCCAGTAGTAGATCGCCAGCGCAATGACTGCGACGGTGATGGTGTCCCATGGGTGACCGATAGCGTTGATGCCGCCAAAACTGCCGAGATAAGAAGCGATGATAATCAGCGCATAGAAGGCGATCAGCCACAGCGAGGACCAAATCTGCTGCTTGAGGCTGACAGCGTGGGTCGGCACCTTATTTTTGAACAGGATATAGACCACAAACATCAGGATTTGCAGGCCGAGCAGCCAGGAGACGGTATTCCAACCGGACCAGTAGACGATCAGCGCCGAGATGATAAATGACACCGGACCGAGCACGCAGAAGCCGCGCACGAAAAATGGTCGCGGCAGCTCAGGGGCATTGCGGCGCAGGCCGGCGGCGGTGACGGGCGCAATCGCGTAACTCAGGACCAGCGCGGCGGAAACCACGCCGATCAGCTTCTCCCATGAAGGGAAGGGCAGCGTCCAGAAAATCGACAAGGCGAAAGTCAGCCAGAGAGCAGGACGCGGAATGCCGGACTCGCCGTCGACGCGAGTGAATATTTTAAAGAAGGTGCCGGCGCGCGCCCAACCGTATACCACGCGTGGTGTGGCGTTCATATAAATGTTACCGGTGCCGCTCGGCGAGATAATCGCATCGCTCACCACCAGAAAAGCCAGCCAGCCCATGCCCAGGGTGATGGCGATATCACGGTAGGGCAGCGAAAATTGCTGGCTGATCCCGGCCCAGCCGCCGCTCAGCATCTCGCTGGGAATACTGCCGAGGAAAGCCACCTGCAGCAGCACGTAAATGAGCGTGGACAACACCACCGACAGGATCAGCGCGATAGGAATGGTGCGCTGCGGGTTTTGCACCTCGCTGGCAACCGAGATAATCGGCGTCAGGCCCAGGTAGGCGAAAATAATCCCCCCGGCGGATATGGCGGCTTCGACGCCGGCGGAGCCAAAGGGGGCAAACCCCTGGCTGTGCAGGTTTTCGGGTTTGAAGAAACTGAACAACACGACGATCACCAACAGCGGCACCACAAATTTAATCACGCTGATCAGGTTGTTGGATTTGGCAAAGGTTTTGACGCTGTAGTAGTTCAGCGCGAAGAAAAAACACAGCAGCAACAGTTGGACCAGCCAGCCGATCAGCGTTGGATCGCCGGAGCCCGGTTGGCTCAAAAAAGGAAACCAGGCGGCGGCGTACTGACGGGCGGCCACGATCTCAATGGAGATCAGGCTGGAGAACGCGATCAGGGTGATAAAGCCCAGCAGATAGCCCATCAGTTCACCGTGGGAAAACACCGGATAGCGGATAATACCGCCGGCGCGCGGCAGCGCTGCGCCCAGCTCACAATAGACAATGCCGAGCAGCAATACCGCCAGGCCGCCGATCAGCCAGGAGTAAATACCGGCCGGGCCGGCAATGGAGGAGACGTGGCTGGCGGCGAACAGCCAGCCGGAACCAAAGATTGCGCCCAGGCCGATAAACGTCAGATCGGTGAGCGTAAGCTGCTTCTTGAATTTGCCTTGGGTTGTCATGGAATGACCCTTTTGTTATTAGGTGGCAGACAGATGCGATTTGGTTAGTCGTTGGCTGATGAGCGGAGAGGTTCACGGGTGTAAATCCCGTTAACCAGCCGCAGCAGGCCCAGTGGATTGCTGTCTTGCAGCTGCGGGGGCAGCAACGCAGGGGGGTAATTCTGCAGGCAGACCGGGCGCAGAAAACGTTCAATAGCCAGCGTACCCACCGACGTACCGCGTGCGTCGCTGGTGGCCGGATAAGGGCCGCCATGCACCATGGCATCGCAGACTTCTACCCCGGTCGGATAACCGTTAAACAATACCCGCCCCGCTTTTTGGGCCAGCCGTTGAGCCAGCGGTTCTGCGTCGGCCAGATCCTCGTTTTCTGTCAGCAGCGTGGCGGTCAGTTGCCCCTGCAGGCTGTCCAGTGCGGCGGTCAGCTGTCGACGATCTTCCACTTCCACCAGAATGGCTGCCGGGCCAAACACTTCCTCTTGCAGCAGCGGGTTTCCGCTGAGCAGCAAATCGAAATCGGCCTGATAGAGCTGTGCCGTTGATAAATGCGGGCGCTCTTCGCGATGACCGGCCAGGTGACGGATGCCGTTTTGCTCATCAAGAGCAGCCAATCCGCGGCGGTAATTGGCCAGCGTGCCGGCATTGAGCATGGCTTGCGCAGGCGCGGCGTTGACCTGTGCGGACAGTTCGCGCACAAATTCGCTGAATGCTTGGCCGCGTAGCCCGATGATCAGCCCAGGCTTGGTGCAGAACTGGCCGCAGCCGAGGGTGAAGGATGCGACCAGCTCGCGGGCGATCTGCTGCCCACGACGGGCTAAAGCCTGTGGCATAACGATCAGCGGGTTGATGCTCGACATCTCGGCAAATACCGGGATCGGTTGGGCGCGCCGCTGTGCCAAATCGAACAAGGCCCGCCCGCCCCGAAGCGATCCGGTGAAACCCACCGCCTGAATGGCCGGATGCTGCACCAGTTCCGCGCCAATGTGGTCCCCGTAAATCATGTTGAAAACCCCGGCAGGGATCTGCTGTTGTTCTCTTGCCCGTTCGATGGCCAGCGCGGTCAGTTCTGCGGTGATCATATGGCCGCTGTGCGCCTTGAACACCACCGGACAGCCTGCGGCCAACGCGGCCGCGGTGTCTCCGCCTGCGGTGGAGAATGCCAATGGGAAATTGCTGGCACCAAACACCGCCACTGGCCCGAGGGCGGTGCGATACTGCCGCAGATCCGGGCGGGGCACCGGCGTTCGTTGAGGCAATGCGCTGTCTATGCGCACGCCATGCACATCCCCACGGCGCAGCAGGGTGGCAAACAGTCGCATTTGGCCGCTGGTTCTGGCCCGTTCGCCGCTCAGTCGGGCTAACGGCAGGGCGGTTTCCTGCATGGCGAAGCCGAAGAAATCCTCATCCAGAGCGTCTAATTGGTCGGCAATGGCCTCAAGAAAGTCGGCTCGACGCTCGGCGCTGAGCTGAGAATAGGCCGTGAATGCTTGTGCGGCGGCATCGGCGGCGGCGGCGGCTTCTTCGTGACTGGCCGAGAAAAAAACGTGGCCGGTCGGCAGGCCGTTGTCGGCGCGCAGGCTGACAAGCTGGGCCTCGCCGCTGGCACGGCGTTGACCGCCGATAAACTGTTGGCCGCTGATGGTATGGGCGTTGGGCATGGGTTCCCCCGTTGGGTCAGTGACAGAGCCCGGCAGGCCGCCGGGCGTGAGTGGCGATCAGAGGCCGACATCCGGCAGCGCAGGGCGGTTTGCCAGCGCTTTTTTGACCACTGCGGTGACCTCGGCCAGGGTATCGCCCTGCAATGCCAGACGTGGCGGACGGGTAATGGCGCTGCCGCGACCCACCAGCTCTTCACACAGCTTGATGCACTGCACCAGATCGGGACGCGCATCCAAATGCAGCAGCGGCATAAACCAGCTGTACAGCGCCAGCGCTTCCTCGAAGCGTTTTTGCTTCGCCAGACGGAACAAGGTTTCGCCTTCACGCGGGAAGGCGTTGGACATGCCGGAGATCCAGCCTTCGGCGCCGACGGCGATGCTTTCCAGCACTACGTCATCCAACCCGGCGAACAGCACAAAGCGATCGCCCACTTCGTTGCGCAGATCGATAAAGCGACGGGTGTCGCCAGAGGAATCCTTGAAGCAGACGATATTCTCGCAATCGACCAGTGACGTCAGGATATCCGGTGTCACGTCGTTTTTATAAATCGGCGGGTTGTTGTAGACCATGATCGGCAGATCGGTGGCGGTAGCGACGCTGCGAAAATGCGTTGCGGTTTCATGGGGTTTGGCTGAATAGACTAACGCCGGCATTACCATAATGCCGTCGACGCCGACCTTCTGGGCTTCGCGCGCCATATTGCGCGCAAAGGCGGTGGTGAACTCGGCGATACCGGCAATCACCGGGACCTGACCCTGAGCTGCGTCGCGTGCCACTTCAATCACCGACAGTTTTTCCTGAACGGTCAGCGAGGTGTTCTCACCCACGGTGCCACACACCACCAGGCCCGAAACGCCGTCTTTGACCAGGTTTTTGATCACCGTGTGGGTGGCGTCGAGATCCAGAGAAAAATCGCTGCGGAACTGGGTGCTGACCGCCGGGAATACGCCGCTCCAGCTAATGGCTTTATGGCTCATAGTGTTTTTCCTGTCGTCCAAGTTTGTTAATCAATGGTGAATTATTGGTAAAATCCAATCACAGATTGACCTGTATTGTTCGCAGGGGCTTGACGGTTTTCGCCGAATGCCATGACGAAATTGGCACAGTGAGGCGGGGTTTCAGACGAGAAGGAACCTGATGCACAAGGCACCATGGCGATTTTTTTACTAATATAAATCAGTGTATTAAAGGGTTATGGTGGTGCGGAAGTCGCGCGGCGTTGAACCGGTCATGGCTTTGAATTGACGGCTGAATGCGCTGTGATCGGTGTAGCCGCACTGCAAGGCGATGTCGGTAATCGGCATATCGCCGGCCAGCAGTTCGGTGGCTTTTTCCAGCCGCACCTTGTGGATCATCTGGCGCGGCGTGAGATGAAAAATGCGTTTGCAGTAACGTTCAATCTGCGCCACGGAAAGTGCAGTGAGCGTCGTCAGTTCCTCAAGTGCGATCGACCGGGCGTAATGCTGGCGAATGTAGACATCGATGGCCGCCAGCCGCTGATAGGCTGGGTGATTGGCCTTGGCTTCCTGCAGATCGTGCGAAATGCCGGCCATGCCGATGATTTTGCCCTGCGCGTCGTACAACGCCAGCTTTTGCGTCAGGCACCAACCGGTCTCGCGTCCGTTATACAAGTGCATTTCCAGCTGATCCTGGATCAGCTCCCCGTGACGCAGCACGCGGAGATCCTGCTCGGTATACCCCGATCCGAGCTGGGCCGGGAAAACGTCCGCCGAGGTTTTGCCCAGCAGCGGCGCGACGGTTTTAAACCCACAGCGTTTGGCCAGCGTCAGATTGGCGAACAGATAACGGGCTTGCACGTCTTTGATGAAGAACACCACGTTGGGCATGGCATTGAACAGCGGGGCGATCAACGCCAGGGAATTAAGCAGGTCGCGCAGAGTATTCGGCCGTTGCTGTGCCAGGCCGTCGCACCAGCGGGACAGTTGCTCAACGGCGAAAACGTCATCTTCCTGTTCATCGAAAGCGGGCCTGGTGTCAGTGATAACCTGGTGGCGTTGAGTTAATCGCATGGCAATACCTTTCCCCGCTGGATGGCACAGAATCTGGAGTGGCCGGGCCGGCCATTTTGACGCGCCTCATCAATATTAACTTTCTTGTAACTTTTCAAGCGCAGCCGTCAATTATGCGGATCACCGCAAACTTTTTCCCTCCGTGACACATTCCACGCAGAAAAAATGGCCTCTTTCGTACAAACCTGGAAATAACATAAAAATAACTATTTGATAAATAACTAATTCTTATGGATCATCGCTTTTCTGTGTTCGGCGTTAACCGGATATCCAATTAAGGATTGTGCTGATTTCTGCATGTGCCGAGCCGAAATGTATCAAGCCGCCGCTGACATATTCGGTCAGTCTAACGCCAATGATAACATTTCATTAACTCAGGAGGCTCCGATGGCACTTTCTTCGCATTTCACCGCGCTGCGGGCGATCGATTCCCATACTGCCGGTGAACCTACCCGGTTGATCATCGAAGGGTTTCCCGATTTGGGTAGCGGCAGTATGGCGGAGCGCAAAGCCCGATTTGCCCAAGATTATGATGATTGGCGCAGCGCCATCATTCTGGAGCCGCGCGGCAATGATGTGCTGGTCGGGGCTTTGCTCTGCCAGCCCTGTTCGCCGCAGGCCGCTGCCGGGGTGATTTTCTTCAACAACGCCGGCTATTTGGGCATGTGCGGCCACGGCACCATTGGTCTGGTGGCCTCATTGGCCTATTTGGGGCGAATTGGCGTGGGAGATCACCTGATTGAAACGCCTGTCGGCACGGTAAATGCCAGGCTGCATGAGGATGGCAGCGTGACGGTGGAAAACGTACCGGCCTATCGCTACCGCCGCCAGGTAAGGGTGGAGGTGAGCGGCTATGGCCCGGTGGTGGGTGACATTGCCTGGGGTGGGAATTGGTTTTTCCTTATCGGTGAACATCACCTGGCGATCGATACGCAAAACCTGGACGCGCTCACCGCTTTTTGTTGGGCGGTGCGGGTGGCACTGGAGTCTGCGGGGATTTATGGCGAAGACGGCGGGGTTATCGATCATATCGAACTGTTTGCCGCCGATCCGCAGGCGGACAGCCGTAACTTCGTGCTTTGCCCGGGCAAAGCCTATGACCGCTCACCCTGCGGGACCGGCACCAGCGCCAAACTGGCCTGTCTGGCGGCCGACGGCAAACTGCAACCGGGTGAGATCTGGCGCCAGGCGAGCGTGATCGGCAGCCAGTTCAGCGGTTATTACCAACGTAACGGCGATCGCGTAACGCCGTTTATCCGTGGGCAAGCCTATGTGTGCGCTGACAGCCAACTGCTGTTGGATGAGCGCGATCCTTTCGTTTGGGGTATCCGCTGATGGCTGCCGACAGACGTGCTGAAGCGATCGTGGTGGGGGCCGGCATTATTGGTGCCGCCTGCGCCTGGCGCCTGGCGCAACAAGGGCTGCAGGTGCTGCTGGTGGATAATCAGCGCGCCGGTGCGACCGCCGCAGGTATGGGGCACCTGGTGTGTATGGACGACAACCCTGCCGAGCTGGCCTTAAGCGCCTACTCACTGCAGCTGTGGCGCAGCCTGGTGGAACGACTGCCGGAAAACTGCGCCTGGCGTGGCTGCGGTACGATGTGGCTGGCAGAGCGGGACGATGAAATGGCGATTGCCGAAGCCAAGCGCCAACGTATGGCGGAGTATGGCGTGACCAGCGAAATGCAAAGTGCCGCACAGGTGGCAGCTCTGGAACCTATGCTACGCCCCGGTTTGGCGGGTGGGCTGCGAGTGCCGGGCGATGGCATCGTCTATGCACCTAACGTGGCCCGCTGGCTTGTGAACGACGCCGGGTCGGCAATCAGAGTCATTACCGGGGAGGCTTGCGCGTTGGAAGATCGGACCATCGTGCTGGCGAGTGGTGAGCGTCTGACGGCACCGGCAGTGGTGCTGGCCTGCGGTCTGCAGGCCAACAGGCTGCTGGAACAGCCCATGCTGCGGGCCAAAAAAGGGCAGTTGGCGATTACCGATCGCTATCCGCACAGGATCCATCATCAGTTGGTTGAATTGGGGTATGGCGCCAGCGCCCATGCCAGCGGCGGGACTTCGGTGGCGTTTAACGTTCAGGCGCGCCCAACGGGCCAGTTGTTGATCGGCTCATCTCGCCAGTTTGACGCCCCAGGCAATGACATCGATTTTCCGTTGCTGGCCGCAATGTTGGCGCGCGCCAACGCTTTTCTGCCTACGCTGGCACAGATGAACGTCATTCGCTGTTGGACCGGCCAGCGTGCCGCCTCCGCCGACGGTTTGCCGCTGTTGGGCCCGCATCCGCAACACCGTTGGCTGTGGCTGGCGCTAGGGCACGAAGGGTTAGGCGTCACCACCGCTTTGGGCAGTGCTGAGCTGATTTCCGCCCAGATCCATCATCATCGCCCGGCGATTGACGACACGCCTTATCTGGCTGCGCGCATGTTCAGTACGGAGGTGTTAGCGATATGAGTCAAAAACAGAATCAACTGAATGTGATCCTTAACGGTGAAAGCCTCTGGGTTCCGGAAGGGGTTAGCGTGGCGGCGGCGTTCAGTCTGAGTGGCGAGGACAGCTGTCGCGTTTCGGTCAGCGGGCAAGTGCGCACGCCGTTTTGTGGCATGGGGGTCTGCCAGGAGTGCCGGGTCACCGTGAACGGCCTGCGGCGGCTGGCGTGTCAGACCCTCTGCCAGCCGGGAATGCAGATTGAGAGGACGGAGAATGAGTGACCTCGTGTGCGATGTGTTGGTTATCGGTGCGGGCCCGGCCGGGCTTGCGGCGGCCCGGGCGGCGGCAGAAAGTGACCAGTCGGTGCTGGTGCTTGATGATAACCTGCGCCCGGGCGGGCAGATCTGGCGTGACGGACCCAACGTGGCGCTACCGGCGCTGGCGCAGCAGTATCGGCGGGCGGTGGAAGCGCTGAGCAACGTGACCCTGCTGAACGGGGTGAAAATCATCGCTTGTTGTGGGCCGCAGAAAATCCTCTACGAAGCTGCGACTGGCAGCGGAGTGGTGGACTATCAAACATTGATCTTGTGCTGTGGCGCACGTGAGTTGCTATTGCCGTTTCCCGGTTGGACGTTGCCTGGCGTCACCGGTGCCGGTGGGTTGCAGGCGCAGATTAAACAGGGAATGCCGATCAAAGGGGAGCGGGTGGCGATTGCCGGCAGTGGCCCGTTACTGATGGCGGTGGCCGACAGCGTGATCAAAGCAGGGGGAGAAGTGGTGAGGGTGGCAGAACAGGCGTCAGCCATGCGCCTGACGGCATTTGCTGGCGGGTTGTGGCGTTGGCCAGCCAAATTACGCCAGTCATTTACCCTGCTCAACCGTCATTATCGTCCTGACAGCTTTGTGCTGGAGGCAATAGGTGAGCAACGACTGACGGCGATACGGCTGCAGACGGGCACTCGCGTGACGACGCTGGCCTGCGAACGCTTGGCCTGCGGTTTTGGCCTGGTGGCGAACGTCGAATTGGCGATGCTGCTGGGCTGCCGCCTTCGTGATGACGCCGTTGCCGTGGACGAGAACCAGCAAACCAGCCAGCCGAAAATTTATGCCGCCGGTGAATGTACCGGAATAGGGGGCAGCGAACTGGCGCTGACGGAAGGAGCCATTGCCGGGTATGTCGCCACCGGCAATCAACAACGGGCGAAGGGATTGATGCGGCAACGTGATAAATGGAGGCGATTCGCCGATGCTGTGGCACAGACTTTTGCCTTGAATCCCGCGCTGAAAGCGTTGGCAGAACCGCAAACTTTGGTGTGCCGTTGTGAAGATGTTTCCTTAGGCCAGCTAAACGGCTTTCCTGACTGGACGGCGGCCAAGCTGAGCAGCCGCTGTGGCATGGGGGCTTGTCAGGGGAAGATTTGCGCGACGGCGGCGCGTCATTTGCTTGGCTGGCCGCTACCGGCACCGCGGATACCATTGACGCCGGTAAGGGTCGAAACCTTGGCCCGATTGAACGACATCGAGGCTGACGAATAAGCCTGCTACACTCAGGCAGATGACCGGACAAATCGGGCGGAAAACGGATGACGAATGCACTGATTACGCTGGGGCTGTGCCTGCTGTTAATACCGCTTTTGTTGTGGTTGATTAGCCGGGCGCTATCGGCCGCAAAAGATAAAAAGCCGCAAGGGGGTAAACCTAAACCCAGGACCGGCATGCCGCACGGCGATGATGAGTGATCCTTACGGGCGCGTGGGGCAGTGCGCCGACCGCGCCGTTGGTATTACCATCACTGTGGCCAGTAATAGGTTTTCTCATGCCAGCCTTTACCATACATGCAGGCTTCTATGGTCGCCGAGCGAGCATCTTCGTTACGATCGTTCTGCACTGTCTTGAACGAGGGCTGTTTTTCGTAGCGGTAACCTGCCGGGCAGTCTTTTTTGTCTTTCTTACAGCTTTGGTATTGGTTTTCGTAGCTAAACTCAAAATCTCTCACCACATCGGGAGGGAAACGTTCGTAACCGCGAGCTTTGCATTCAGCATATTCCATGTCGCGGGTGGCATTGCCGGCACCGGGTTTCTCCCACTGGGTGCAGGCGGTTAATGTCATTAATGGCAAAATAATCAAAAAGCTAAACGTCTTCATGGTATCCCTAACTCTTCCTTTCGTCCTGTATTCACACGCTAAGAATCTTCCTAAGCGAGATAGGGCATGAGTGTAATAAACTGATGTTAAAATTGGAAATGATAATAGTTATTGTTTAGGCGAGGTTGATGTAATACCGACAGTGCAGGGCTAAGAACGTTACTCCCAATCATGAAATAGTCCCGCTTGTTATAATGTACCTGCTAACTTTTATTGGATATATATGGGAAGTGATTTTTTAAGATATTTACCTAAAGATTAATTCTTATTATTGGTTACACAAAGGTATTTAAAGAATCGTGAATTAGAATAGGGACTTTTTTATTGCTTTTTATAAATTATCGAAATTAAAACTATTATTAAATTTGCCGGTAATACGATTGCAATTCATGCGCAAATTTTTTAGATTCAGGATCGAGAAGTGATTGTCATGATGATGAAGACGTTAAAGGGAGTTTTATTTTGGCGAATAAATCTGAAGTACCTAAAGACAGTGCTGATTTACCTTCATTATCAGAAGATTGTGACAGGTTAAGAAACCTTTCCGATGTTGGGGATTCATTGGGTTACGGTCGTACTCGTTTTTATCAATGGTGCCGGGGACGCGGTTTTCTCACGCTGATGAATGCGCCTTCAGCAGAGATGATAAGCGCGGGTTACATGGTGACGACGTTATCAGATAATGGTTACTCACGCGTTTATGTGACTGAGGATGGTTTTAATTTTGTGGGTGACGCCTTTCGCGAAGACATTCAAAAACGTATGGTCAAGCTTTAAGGAAATTATAAAAATCTTATTCATTTCAATATACTAACTACGGAATTTTCTTATGCTATCGACCGCGTTGTCTAACAAACATCGCGGTTGGCGAGGACCGATCCGTTGTGCTCCCGATGTTCTTCAGATCACTGGAAATTATCTTATTTTTGTATTGATGTTACCCCAGCGCTACAGCCGCAGCCTATTCTGTTGCTACTATAAAGACTGGTTTTTCCCAGGAGCTCAGGATGAAGCATTACGCCGCGTTATTTGTTACTACCTTGCTGTTGTCTGGCTGCGCTACGCAGTCCGTTCCGCTGCAGCAGGCCGAATTACCGCCTCCTAGCCGACTGTTGCTTTATCAAAATATGCCGCAGACGCCTTATGCGACCCTGGTGGTAGTACGTGACAGCGGAATGTTGGCAGGCAGTTGCCGAACCGGGGTTTATATCAACGGGGAGTTTGCTGCGTCGCTGGCGGCGAAAGAAAAGGCTGAGTTCCGGGTTCCGGTCGGCAATAATGAAATCAGCATTGGGCAGGATATGATCGAAAACAGTCTGTGTATCTGGCGCGATACCAGCGGCCGGCTACCGATGACGTTGCGTGCCGGTGAAAGTCGCTATTTCCGCGTGGCAGGAGATATGCAACGCGGATTTGTTCTGCAGGCCGGCAGGCCGTAATTCTGGCGGGGCAGTCAACGCCCCTGCCACCATCCCCACAGGGTAATCAAAAGCCAGGCCGCCGCGATCCAACATAATACCGCAGCGGCCAGCGCCCAAGACAATCTCATGCTGTTGATAAAGAAATACAGCGAGATCAGATACACCAGATAGGGTAAAACGGCCCACATGCCGAATATCAGCGTGGTTCTCAACGCTTCGATTGAGCGTTCGCTGCCGACGATGTAATGGGCAATCAGTGCGAAGGTAGGGAACAACGGTACCAGACCGGCGATATAGTAGCTGCGACTTTTGGCAAGCAGGCCAATGAGTACCACCACCAGTGCGCCAATCAGTGCTTTTACCACGATGCCCATAGGTTTCTCTGACGTAAATAAAAACACATTGCCTGAAAGTGTCAGGGTGATCAATCACAGGGGCAGGGGGAAAACGGGCCCGCGGTTACGGCAGGCCGGAAGGGGATAGCTTATTGGCGGTAGGCGTGCTTAATCTGCTGAATGCTGTTTTTAAAGATCTCGGCCTGGGTGGGATCTTCAATCTGTGCGATAAAGCGTTCCATGTTGATAATGACTTTCCCGGCGTCGGCCTGGCCGATCGATTTCAGGATCAGCGTTAGCGTGGCTTTAAGGCAGGCGACTTCCGTTGCCAGCGTTTCCGGGTTTGCAGACGTAGTGAAGTCAACGTTGCTCATTTTCTCTCCTGATTTTTGAGGCCGAAGCCTGAAACAATGTGCTTTGTGGTGCACACCCGCACCGATTTCATTCAATCAGACGTGCAGATGCGTATTTAACTGGGCGCGGAGTATAGCATAGCATGCAGATATCCATCTGCACCGATAGCGCGATATCCGTGTCGGTGCGGCTAATGCGGCATCGATCGTGGTTTTATCAACTTCCACTTTATAGTGCATAGTCACTAGTGATTATTGAATGGAGTGTTGGTAGTTTGGTAGCGGAGCCACCGGGGAATAATAGCCAAGTTATTTTTTTCGAGTTAATAAGTATTTGTCCGTCGGGTTATTGTTAACTTGTTAGGGTTATTTAAATCATCAACCCTGGCTGCGAGCTGACGTCCGGGGTGAGTAATTTCTTTACGCAATGACTCTTGCGAGGCAAGATAAAAAGCAATCTTTCATATTGTTTTATTTCAATGGATTACAATCTTGTTGCATTGGTGTTAATATTATCCGTGTTGCGATTTCTTACACTGATTTTACCTTCGCTTCTGGATTATCGCAGTATCATGGAGCCCGGTTCACTCAGGGTAATATTTACATCGACGGCTTTTTATCTGCAGACAAGGGTTTTATCGGGCAACCTGAGTGACTAAAATTCGAAAATCAGGCCCACTGCGCAAAGTTAATCGGAAGTAAGTATTAATCTGTGTTCATTCTTGGCTAAAAAACAAGTAATATCTCAGGCTATAACAGAGGCTGATTGCGTTACTCCCTTCTTTTTGGAGATTTTTCCTTGATTAGCGTTCTTCTTGTTGATGACCACGAACTGGTGCGCGCAGGGATACGACGCATTCTTGAAGATATCAAAGGTATAAAAGTTGTCGGGGAGGCCCAGTGCGGTGAAGACGCCGTGAAATGGTGCCGTGGCAATGCTGTAGATATCGTTCTTATGGATATGAACATGCCGGGTATTGGCGGGCTGGAAGCCACGCGCAAAATTGTACGCTATGCGCCCGACGTTAAAGTCATCATGCTGACTATTCACACTGAAAATCCCTTGCCGGCAAAAGTGATGCAGGCCGGAGCCGCGGGCTATCTCAGTAAAGGCGCTGCGCCGCAGGATGTGGTGAATGCCATTCGTACTGTGCAAGCTGGGCAGCGTTACATTGCGTCCGATATTGCTCAGCAAATGGCTTTGAGCCAACTGGAGCCGCAAACGGAAACCCCGTTTAGCTGCCTGTCTGAGCGTGAACTACAGATTATGCTGATGATCACCAAAGGCAAAAAAGTTAACGAGATCTCAGAACAGCTGAGTCTCAGCCCCAAGACGGTGAACAGTTACCGTTACCGCATGTTCAGCAAGCTGAATATCAGCGGTGATGTCGAACTGACACACCTGGCTATCCGACACGGATTGTTCAATGCGGAGACGTTGTTAAGCAGTGAGTGACCGTTTTGATGCCAAAGCATTTCTCAGCACCGTAACCAGCCAGCCTGGCGTCTACCGTATGTATGACGCTACTGGCACGGTTATCTACGTCGGTAAAGCCAAAGACCTGAAAAAACGCCTCGCCAGTTACTTCCGCCAACAGGTTGGCAGCAGGAAAACGGAGACGTTGGTTAAAAATATCGCTCAAATAGACGTAACTGTTACTCATACCGAAACAGAAGCGCTACTACTGGAACATAACTACATAAAGTTATACCAACCGCGATATAATGTTCTTTTGCGAGACGATAAATCTTACCCGTTGATCTTCCTCAGCGCGGACAGCCACCCACGCCTGGCGGTTCATCGCGGCGCTAAACACGCCAAAGGGGAATATTTCGGGCCGTTCCCCAATTCTTATGCCGTGCGTGAAACGCTGGCGCTGCTGCAGAAATTGTTCCCGATACGCCAGTGCGAGAACAGCGTGTATCGCAACCGTTCGCGTCCCTGCCTGCAATATCAGATTGGGCGTTGCCTGGGGCCTTGCGTCGCCGGATTGGTGAGTGAGGAAGAGTACCGGCAGCAGGTGGATTACGTGCGCCTGTTCCTGTCCGGTAAAGATCAGCAGGTATTACACCAGTTGATCGAAAGGATGGAAAACGCCAGCAAGACACTGAACTTTGAAGAAGCGGCACGCATTCGCGACCAGATCCAGGCGGTGCGAAGAGTGACCGAACGTCAGTTCGTTTCCGGCAACAGCGACGATCTGGATGTGATTGGCGTGGCTTTCGAATCCGGTATGGCTTGCCTGCACGTGCTGTTTATCCGTCAGGGTAAGGTATTGGGTAGCCGCAGTTACTTCCCGAAAGTACCGGGCGGCACCGACATGAGCGAAGTGGTGCAAACCTTTGTCGGCCAGTTTTATTTACAGGGCAGCCAGATGCGCACCTTGCCGGCGGAAATTCTATTGGACTTTACTCTGCCGGAGAAAGACCTGCTGGCCGAGTCGCTTTCAGAACTTGCCGGCCGGAAAATTCAGATTCAGAGCAAACCGCGAGGGGATCGCGCACGCTACCTTAAACTGGCTCGTACCAACGCGGCGACGGCGCTAACCACCAAACTTTCCCAGCAGTCGACTATCCATCAGAGGTTGGCCGAATTGGCGAAGGTGCTCAACCTTGCCGAAATTAACCGCATGGAATGTTTCGACATCAGCCACACCATGGGGGAGCAAACCGTGGCTTCCTGTGTGGTATTTGACTCGAATGGTCCGCTACGTTCGGAATATCGGCGCTATAATATCACCGGCATAACGCCAGGGGATGATTATGCCGCGATGGCGCAGGTGTTGAAGCGTCGCTATGGCAAAGCCCTGGAAGAGAAAAAAATCCCCGACGTTATTTTTATCGACGGCGGCAAGGGGCAGCTAGGTATGGCGATTGACGTATTCAATTCGCTCAACGTGACCTGGGATAAAAACAAACCCTTGCTGATTGGTATCGCCAAAGGGGCCGACCGCAAAGCCGGGTTGGAAACGCTGTTCTTTGTACCGGAAGGCGAGGGCATTGCCTTGCCGTCGGATTCACCGGCGCTGCATGTGATCCAGCATATCCGCGATGATTCGCATAACCATGCGATCACCGGGCATCGGCAGAGAAGGGCAAAAGTAAGAAACACCAGCGCGTTGGAATTGATCGACGGCGTTGGGCCAAAACGGCGACAGGTGCTGTTGAAGTATATGGGCGGACTTCAACCATTATTGAACGCCAGCGTTGAGGAAATTGCAAAAGTGCCGGGTATTTCACAAGCATTGGCAGAAAAGATCTACAATGCATTGAAACACTGAGGGCAATGTAGCAACATACTCTTAATTCCCACTCCAGCCAGATAGTTACCGTAGCATTATGCAATTGAATATACCGACTTGGCTTACTCTGTTTCGCGTAGTTCTGATCCCATTCTTTGTTCTGGCATTTTACCTGCCGTTCACTTGGGCTCCGATGGTTTGCGCCGTCATCTTTGTGTTTGCTGCCATAACCGACTGGTTTGACGGTTTCCTGGCCCGTCGCTGGAAGCAAACGACCCGTTTCGGGGCGTTCCTTGACCCGGTGGCGGACAAAGTGATGGTGGCGGTAGCGCTGGTGCTGGTGGCGGAACACTATCACACCTGGTGGATTACCCTGCCTGCGGCAACCATGATTGCCCGTGAAATTATCATCTCGTCGCTGCGTGAGTGGATGGCGGAGATCGGCAAGCGCAGCAGCGTGGCGGTGTCCTGGATTGGCAAAGTCAAAACCATGGCGCAAATGATGTCGCTGGTCGGGTTGCTGTGGCGTCCCGATCGCACCGTCGAGTATGTGTCTTTTGGTTTGCTGTACATCGCGGCGGTGCTGACTTTCTGGTCAATGTTCCAATATTTGAACGCTGCGCGGAAAGATTTGCTGGAACCCTGATCAAAGCGATGCAAAAATCGTCAAACGAACGTAATGAGACAACAATTTTATTGACTCATTACGTCAGGTAAGTAGAATGCATCGCATCAGACGGCAGCGGTGATTTGCCGAAAGATAGCAAAAAAATCAGTAAGTTCTGATTAATGCGGGAATAGCTCAGTTGGTAGAGCACGACCTTGCCAAGGTCGGGGTCGCGAGTTCGAGTCTCGTTTCCCGCTCCAAATTTGATGAAGCTGGTGTTTCACGAGCTTTAGCCTGATAAAGGCAAACAAGAATTTAGGCGCGTTAACAAAGCGGTTATGTAGCGGATTGCAAATCCGTCTAGTCCGGTTCGACTCCGGAACGCGCCTCCAATTTTCCCGAGCCCGGGTGGTGAAATCGGTAGACACAAGGGATTTAAAATCCCTCGGCTTATGGCTGTGCGGGTTCAAGTCCCGCCCCGGGTACCAGGAAAATAAATTCCAGAATAATCAAAGCAATAAGCAGTAATGTCGTGACCGCCGGAAGGCGGTTTTTTTGTGCCCTAAATCACCTTTCGGAACATTTTCAGAAGATGCTTTCAGAAGATAAAATCTGAAAGCAGCATAAATATTCATCCTTTCTGATTGCCCACCACTGGCACTATTTTCACTTTGCGATCATAAATTGCCGTTTGGCTCGCATTTTTGTGGCCAGATATCGCCTGCTTATCTGTCAGTGAACCGTCCAGATCGGAAATACCTTTTGCCTTGAGGTCGTGATAGGTGAAATCGAAATCCAGATCCGGATATGCGGCGATTGCCGCCAGCTTTGCATTGCGCCACTGGGTATTAAAGCCATCGCGGGTGTAGCGGTTCCCGTTGCGCTGGTGGATCACGTATACGCTGGAAATGCCGTCTTTGATTGGCAATGTGTCGGCTAATGCTATGGCCGCACGAAGTCTGTCTGACCAGGCTTTGATTTGCTTGGCGCCGGTCTTCCCCTGGCGGATAAAGATCCCCGGTTCTAAAATTTGTGCACGGTTTAGCACAAGAACATCAGCCTGCCGCGCGCAGCAAAGGTAAGCCACCTCCATTGCGACCCTCACCGTATCCGGCGCGACAGCATAAACAGCGTCATACTCGGCGTCAGTGATATAGCGCTCGCGAGATTTCTCCTTAAATTGCCTCACCCCTTTACATGGATTTCCTTTCACATAGCCACGCTCGTAACTCCACCCAAACACCCGCGACATGAAGGTTTTTTCACGGTTTGCCTGCGTCTTACTTTTTAGCCCGCGCTTATCCATATATTTCCTGATGTGCTCAGGCTTAATATTGTTCGGGTCCATTTTCCCAAATACCGGCATAACTTTTTTGGCGTATTTCTGGTAATCCTTCTGCGAGTCGAAAGCTAAGTCGGTAAACTCTGCAGAGTTGAGGAACCTATCGGCCAAGGTCTTAAATGTCGCCTTGTCTTCTTTCTGGCTGATAAATTTCTCGTACGCTACCCAGACCGCGGATTGTGCAGCATCGAGAGGGCAGAGCTTTATAGTCCTGCCGTCAGGGTGTTTGAACTCGTAGGCGCACCGGCCGCGGGATACGCGTGATGGCATCCAATTATCTGCGGGGTTCTTACGCTTACCTGCCACTTACATTGCCTCGAAGTCTGGTTCTTCCGCTACCGGTTTCGGCGGCGAATTTCGGTATTTCACAGGGTTCAGGAAATGCCCCCATGTTGTTTTTGGGTGACCGTCCGGACGCTCAATAAAAAATATTCCCGCCCGGCGGAGTGCGTCACACTGTTTCGTCTTATAGTGGTGACCGGTCAACTCAATCATCTCTTCTTTCGTGATTATGTCGTGATCGTTTCGCATGGTCTTTCCTCGGTTCGATCATCCTGGCGATTGCGTCGTCGGTTACACGACACGCCTCGATGACGTCTTGATCGCTGAGTTGCGTTTTCCGTACGCTGGCCGACAGCCGGCCGATTTTGAGGTCGAAGTCAGAGAGTAGGCGTGCGCCTGGTTGCCATCGCTGCATTGTGGTTGCCTTGTTGTGAGGTGTCCCACAATGCTAGCGATGGCGGTGGCCTATTTCTGATTAGGCTTAATCAACTTTGTTGGCGGTCGAGTACTGCTGATCTTCACGTCTGGCGGCAGGTTGTAGATAACCTCACAACGGCGATCCGTCATGATGGTCCCTACACGCCCATCGGGCAGGGTGATATAAGCGGGCACTCCGCGTCGTTGAGAACGATTAAGCATCTGATTACCTCACCTGCAGCGAGCGTTCGCCGATTTCAATATGGGCGCCTTTGACCTCGACGCCGTTCTCGATCGCTTCCTTGATGGCTTTTTTGTCCGGCGTAACCAATGTTTGTACAGTCACCAGTTCATCAGGTAGTAGGTCTGCGTTCTCGATCACCACGCTGGCCCGGCCTTTGGCCGCAGTAAAGGTATTGGTCGTGGTTTTTAGTTTGTCTTGGCCGGATGCCAGCAGGCATGCCAGCACATACTGACGGATGGATTTGGCGCGATTCTCGAACGACTTTTTACGGTCGGCCAGGCGCTTAACTTCTTCATCAACCGTCTTGGCCAACCCTTCCAGATTACGAACGTGGATAAAGGCAGCGTCCAACTTGTCACCCAACGCTCCCTCGATGCCTTCCAGTGTATCGGCGATCATTTCTGGCGTCAGGTCGTCAGAGGTTTCAATCAGCTGCTGCAGCTTGGCGTAATCAGATGCTAATGCGATGGCTGTGATGCTCATGATGCTTTCTCCTCGGACAGGATGGCGATGCGTTCATCTTTCAAGGTGGTAAGGCGGCGCAGTCGGCCAGCCAGGTATTTAGCGTGATCGGTGTCGCCTTTGGCTTCAGCGGCTTTGCGGTGCGTCTCAACCTCACGGGAAATTGATGAATGAACCTTGCTTGCCTCGTTCACTGTCACGGCCGATGTGATGGTGTCGGCGACTTTTGCCAGCTTCTCGTCTAGTTCTTCGCGCAGGCGTGTCACGTCCTCAGCTTTATCGCTGGCATTCCGGATAGCGAACTCTGTGGCGTTTTCCGCTTTGTATTCCGCCGAGTCAAACCACCCGAGGAAGATATCGGCAGAGAAACCGAGCATTGACAAAGCTTTCTTGATGGAATCTGTAAGACTTTTCTTTTTGGCCTCGCCGTCACATTTCATTTTTCCCGCATTGGTCATATACAGATATTTAGTCGCACCGAACGAAATAACCTCTTTCCGTTCATCACCCTGCACGTACCAAAAACGAATGCCAATACTGTGATTCTGCTCGGTTACAAGTGTGCCATCAGCATCGCGAAGCATTTTTTTACCGATGAATTTATTACCCTCGAATACGTTTTCAATCATGGGGGCACCAGGCAACATGGCGTCTTCGAAAATCTCGTATCCCCACCCTGAACCAATAGGGCCAAAGATCTCGGTTGCTCGCATAAACATGTACTCGCCGTTGATGCTGGTACCTGTAAAACCTTCTGCATCGACTGGTTTCGTATAGCGAGGGTCCGTGCGCATAACGCGCTTCCAAATGCCGAGATTTTGTTGCACTTCTGCTGGTTGCTCGGCAATCACCTGTTCAACCTGCTCGGCGCGCTGCTGGAAATCGTCTGCTTTCAGCTGACGCACCAGTTCTTCGGCTTGATCCACGTTTTTATCGGCACGCTGCTGCAGTGTTTGCTCTGCTGGATCATTGGCATAAACGCCATAACCCATTTGATCCAGCTGCTGCTTGGCTTGCTGCGCTTTCGCGTCGGTAACTTGGGTTTGCTGCTGTGCGACTTCCGTTTTTTCGCCTTCACTCGAGGTATCGAGGGCGGTCGACAATTTTTCACTTCTTTCATTGAAAGTGGCGGCTAGTGCTTCTCTGCTTTGCTTTTCAGTTTGCTGCTCACTGCTGCCGATTAGGCCGTCGATAGAGAAGCGGCCGCCGCCGAGGTTTTCCACCTCGACATTTTTCTCAGGCTGCTGGCCGTAGTCCGCCAGTTCGGTGCATGCCGGATGTCCAGCAAGGCGAGTTTTCACAAAGTGCAGGCGTTCTTCATCGTTATTTACTAACTTGAGGTTTTTCAGCCCTTCGGAAATGATCGCATGGCGGGTGTCTGTATCAACGTTAAGGATACCGATGATCACCCGCAGAGTTTTGTCCCATGCACGCCATACGGAATCGCGTGCTGCGATAATTTCTTTCGCGTTTTTTACGTCGGCGGCTTTCGCGTTGGTAGGGTGAACGGCCATGATTGAAAGTGCGACGTGCATATCCAGCGTGTTGTAATCAGGTATTCCTTCGGTGTTATTCACATTGACGTTGGCGTTCAGCTTGATGCTCTCGCGATCCCGAGGATTATCAACCCATGCTTGAGCAAAGGCGTTTACGTCCTCCCTGGACGGCATGCGATCGCCAGCACTATCAAAAATGGCGGTGATAAGGTTATAAATACCGGCTTGGTGCATAGCGCCTACTGCTTCCACTGCAATCAACCCATCGATCACCGCGCGCATGCCGGTGTCGTCTGGTGTCTCGTCGTCATTCAGCAGGTCAACCACAAGCGATAGCTGGCTATTATCGATCTCGGTGTCGCCATACATGACAACGGCTGCAATCTTAACGTTGGCTGGTTGCGCCAGCAGGTCAACTGGCCCGGTTGGCAGTTCCGTTTCTGGTTCCTTTTGAGTCCAGACACTACCGTCAAAAACATTATCCTGCGCGAATTGCTCGTCAAATTCTCCGACCGGTGGGCGAGGGTGACCGGGCTGATCTTCCACAGTTTTTGGGTTGAAAAAATTATCAACGCTTTCAGGGTATTTTTCGTAAAGCTTGCCGATCGCAATACCTTCGGCCGCTTTCTTGTTTGGTGCTTCAAGGGCAATAACGAGTGGTACAGCCCCGTTGGCCTGAGCCTTTTTCTTTGGATCAAATAAAACGATATGAATAGCCATTATTGGTCTTTCCTATGGTTGTGCGCTGGTCAGGCGCGCTTAGTACGGCAGTTCGTGAACGTCGATTTCTGAATGTTCGATGCACAGCAACTGCTGAATCTGATCATCAATGAGGATTTGCTGCTGGTGCGAGCTTGCGGCGATGCGCTCTTTCTGTGTGCGCAGTGCTTCAACCTGTTTGCCGATCAGATCAATCGGTTCAGGCTGGTCGACATCGATGATGATTTGGCGGGTTTCCAGCAGCACATACTCCGGAAACTCGGACATGTCAGCTGTTAAAACAGTGATTTTCTGTTCGGCGAATCGGGATACATTCGCGTGGATATAGAGCGTGACTGGTATCTGTAGTGCTTTCATAGCAACTCCTGATATAATGCTTGCAGATCAGTGGTGCAAGCCATTGGTCTTTCCTAGAAAGGTCGGTTGGTAGCCGGCACCCTCTTGGTGGGGTGGTTCCCATCAGGGTAATTAAGCTCGCTTCGGCGGGCTTTTTTACGTCTGTAGGTTGCCGGTTACGTTATCCGGCGCCGCATCACCTGGTCAGGGTTTAGCGGCCGTATCATTGGTCTTTCCATGGCATATGCACTGGTCAGGTGCCGCGGTCTATTCCCGCCGTCAGGTCTTTCCCAATTTATGCGGTGTGAAAAAATTGCCCCGACGCACGGGGCGAAGACTACACACAGCAATGGTATTTAGGTTGTGGTGGCCGGGAGCAACGCCCCGCAGCCCCCGGCATTCACCACTATCAAAAAGAGCGATCCTCTCCCGCTATTGGCGAACCCTCTCCGGGATTCGGTACTAACGTTCGCCGGGTGAGATACAGTTTTGCACGCCCGCGCTCTTTGATAGTGGTGCTCCGTAACGTGGAGCTGACGAGCGATGTTTAAGCCTCACGGGGCATTCTTTAACCGGGATTACGCCGTCAACCGGTTTCACTGCCGTGACAGGGAGGGTTACTTGCCGTTCGCCTTCTCCAAAACACACCGGCTAATGCCGGGCGGCCCGTTTCGAATCAAATTCTTTGCCGTGTATCGCCGCGGCTTGCGGAACATTTCTGAACAACCGCTGCAGGGTTAGTGCGCTGTTGATGTGACTAAATTTAGATTAACCGAACTTTTCAGTCAATGAAAAATGTTAGATAAAGCGAACAAAATGGACGTAAAAATCACAATGCCATGAAAACATTGGGTATTTTTTTACTTCTGTGGTTTGCGGGCTTTAAGGAGTTCTTCAAATAACCGATTAAAACCCTCAACTCTTTCGCGAAGGTCGGTTAAAAGAACCTCTTTTTCAGATTCTGGTAGGGAGGAAAACAGATCAAGCAGTTCGTTTTCTCTTCCATCAAGTTGGCGTGGCAATTCAGAAGGTTCACCCGGCGACATGTTCTCATCACCGTAAAGTATCCAGGTTGGGGAGCATTGCAGCGCCTTACTCAAAGCAAAAAGATTCTTCCCGCCCGGCTCACTGTCGCCGGTTTCCCATTGTGAAATAGTGACATGGGCAACCTGCACGATCTTTGCGAGAGCGCGCTGGGTTAGTTTGAGTTCTTTTCTACGCGCACGAATGCGCTCACCGGGTAATGTCATAGTTAGATAATTCTAAATTTTCTTGACTTCGTTATCTTGAACACATAATTTGTTAGACAAATCTAACAAGAGGTATTCGCATGTATACGAAAGATGCAATCGCATATTTCAAGACGAAAGCGGCGCTGGCCAAGGCTGCAGGTGTTAAAAAACCTACCGTTTACGCTTGGGGTGAATTAGTACCAGAAGGCCGTGCTGCCCGTCTTGAACGGCTCACTGATGGTGCACTTAAGTACGATCTGTCTCTCTATCAAAATCGTGATGGGATTCAGAAGGGTGCAGCTTAACAACCAACCCCACCAAAATCTGATTATGCGTAATCAAGTTTTGAGCGACAGGAGACGCGAAGTGGAAAACATCGAAAAATTGAAAGACGAAATTACAACCTGGGCAGCAGAGCAAGGGCAGGAGCATGTGGCGATCGAGATCAGCCGGATGTGGTTCCTGTTCGGTGACGACTCAGCAACGGTGCGCTTGCATCCGATCGAAGATGCTTTCGGCCGGGCAGACTGGCGCGCCATCAACAACAACCGGCAGCAGATCTTTCGTTGGCTGCGTGGTGAGTCTAAGGCCGCCCGGGCGAAGGTGCGAGAACTTGCCGACGCCATGGCCGCAGCACTGCCAGCTGAACGGCGCGCCAGGTTGGGCGGTGTATCCGTGCAGTATCTGCTGTCAGTGGCCATCCGTGAGTTTGCCGCGGCAGTGATCGCCATTTTGCTTGGCGCTTGCGATACCCCTCAACGAATAGCGGGGGCGCTAAACGCTCTGCAAGACACCCAGCGCCTGACCAGCGCGCAGTAACTACCAGATTCTAGGAAAGACCAATATGCAAACTGACCACATCACATACCGGAACGGCTGGCGCTTAAATGGCATGCCTACCGACGCCGCAAAAATCAGACCAATTTTCGAAGATCGCCAAGCAGCCGCGCATGCGATCTGGGAACAATACGAGCAGAGCAAGGCTGCGCTGCGTGATCTAGACATGACCCCCGAGCAGTACCAGAACGCCTGCCGGCAGATCGCTGACTCTCTGGGGATTTGATCATGGCTATCAGAAGGGCGCCACGCCCAGACACTCGATTTTATACCTTGAACAAAGACATCAGCGAAGACATGCGCCTTTCATGGGGCGCACGTGGCCTGCTGATTTATCTTCTTGGCAAACCGGATAACTGGGAAGTGTCCGTTGCCAGCCTGATCAATCAGACCGCTGACTCAGGTAAACCTGCAGGCCGTGACGCTGTGCGGGGACTGCTCAAAGAGCTTTCATCTGCTGGATATTTACAGGCTGAGAAGAAGCGCGCAGATGGTGGAAGCTTCGACGGAATGTCGTATGTGGTCTGCGAATCGAGTGGTTTTTCACCGGAGACGGATTATCCGGCCCCGGCTAAACCGGCGACGGGTGAACCGGCCCCGGCAAATCCCCTACAAGTAAGTAATGAATATAAACAAGTACTGAATACAAACAAAAACACTCTTGTGCCATCTGACGACGGCACCCCTGTGCAGCCCAAAAAAGACGATTACCCAACTGAGTTCGAAAAGCTGTGGGCAGAGTATCCGAAACGTGAGGGCAGCAACCCCAAGAACAAGGCCTATCAGGCGTGGAGTGCTCGCCGCAAGGCTGGGGTGACATCGGAGGCTATGGCGGCAGGATTACAGCGCTACGTGGCATTTTGTGGCGCCAAGGGACAAGTGGGCACCAGCTATGTGATGCAGGCGTCGCGCTTCTTTGGCCCGGGGTTGGAGTTTAACAACGCGTGGACGGTGAGCAGCCAACCTGCTCAATCCGGAGTGAAGCGGCATAGCGATACCGCTGCAGACCTTGAAGGGCGCAGCTATGAAACTCGTATCGGTTGGAAAAATAACACGCAGGAGGGCAGGCAATGACTGGCAAACAAGTGAAAAACACAACTGAAACTCTGCTTGAGCACTGTGGGGTGAATAAGCGCTTTCAGGACGCATCGATCGGTAGCTTTGTACCGGTGAACCCACAGGCGCAGGAGTGCCTGACGATTTGCCAGCAATTCACCACTGAGTGGCCGCAGATGCAGACTGCTGGGTCTAACCTCTTGATGTCTGGCCGCCCAGGAACAGGGAAGACCCATTTGGCTGTTGGGATCATGCGTGAGCTGGTCGAGCATTATGACGCGGATGTGTATCTGACTTCGGCGCAGCGAATGATCCGGGCAATGCGCGATACTTGGCGACAGGATGCAACCAGGACGGAATACGAAGTGTTGGGTTTTTACTGTGGGCTGGATCTGCTCGTTATCGACGAAGTGGGCATGCAGAACGGCACTGACTCCGAACGCCTGATTGTGTCGGAAATTATCAACACCCGGTATGAGCAGATGAAACCGACGGTTTTGATCAGCAATTTCACGGTAAAACAGCTCGAGGATTTCATGGGGTATCGCGCCATGGATCGCATTTTGGAAAGCGCAGCAGTGTTGGCGTTTGACTGGGAAAGTCAGCGGGGGCGTCTGTAATGGATTTTGGCAATCTTCCGCAACCGCCTTACAGCATCGATCTGGAACAGGCGATTCTGGGCTCCCTGATGCTCAACACGGACGACGATATGTCCTCTTCAGTGTTCGGCATACTGAAACCCGAAGCGTTTTACCTGGTGGCGCACAGAGAGATTTTCAAAGAACTGCGTGCGCTGAAAAATGCCTGCCGGCCGACAGACCTGATCAGCTTGCATGATGCGCTGGAAAGCAAAGGGGTACTCGAGCAGGTTGGCGGCTTTGCCTACTTGGCTGAAACCAACCGAAACAGTAGCCCGGCAGCGATGGTGAGTTATGCGCATGCCGTCCGTGACAAAGCTATTTTGCGATTCACTCTAGAAAAACTGCAGGAATGTACCTCGCTGGTGCTGGCCAACAACGGCATGGGCACTCCCGAAAAACTGGAAACCGTGCAACAGATGGTCACCGCCGTGGCCGATCATGCACGTACCGGTACCCGCGGCGGCTTACGTCCGGCGATGGATGTGGTGGAGGACTGGATCGAGAAGATGAATCGCCGTTTTGAAGACCCTGATGGTGCTGGTGGCTTAACGCTGGGGATCGAGAGCCTCGACCGACTGATGCACCCGAAACAGGTGCTTCGTGGTGCGCTGGTCGTGATCGGTGCTCGCCCCAAAATGGGTAAAACGGCGGTATACAACAAAATCGCCACGCACTTTGCTTTGAATCACCGTCTGCCGACCCTTGTTTTCAGTCTGGAAATGACGGACGACGGCATCATCGAAAGAATGGTGGCTCAGGAGGCGTGTGTTAATTCTGAGATGTTTTACATCGGACCTGATGATGACATTGCCATGTCTCGGGCGATGGCCAAGGCTGCAGAACTGGCAGAGTCCAATCTGATGATTGACAGCACCCCCGGTGTGACGCTGGCGCACATCCGCAACGAATGCCGAAAAGTGAAACGTCAGCGCGGCGTACTGGGATTGGTGGCCATCGATTATCTGACCCTGATGAAAGCCGAGGCCGCCGAACGCCGCGACATTGCCTATGGAGACATCACCACCGGCTTGAAGAACCTGGCGAAGGAATTGGATTGCCCCGTATTGCTGCTGACTCAGCTCAACCGAAAACTGGAGGAACGCGCCGACAAACGGCCATGGCCAGCGGACAGTAAAGACACCGGGCAGATAGAACAGGACTGTGATGTGTGGATCGGTTTGTATCGTGATGCCGTCTACAACAAAAATGCTGACCCTAACCTGATGGAGCTGTTGTTGCGACTGAACAGGGAAGGGGTAAGCGGTACTGCGCATGCGTTGATGGTTGACGGCTATATCAAAGACATCAGCGATGAAGACGCTGCACGCCTGGGGCAGAAAGGCCAGGCATCAGAAAAGCGTTACAGCAAAAATTCCAAGATCGAAGCGTTTTAAATCGCGCCTGACCAGCGTGTTAATCAACCAAAAGGAAAGACCTATGAGCACTACAGAATTAATTTTTGCGAAAGACCCCGGCGCCGAAGTCATTGACGACGGCTGTGATCACACTGCGCTGATTATCTGGCATATGAACGCCAACGCCCGGGTACGCTCTGGCTCGACGTTATCCCGACCACCGGTACCGGAACAGGTAGTACCTCCGAAATTTGCCCGTACGCCAGCGAAGGCTTCGAAACGGGCTTCCAGTAAGAAAAAAGCTTTCACGGTCGATTTCCCGACTCGTAACCTGGCGGCAGTTATGATGGGAAAAACGTTGACCTATCATGGCATTCTCACCGCGCTGAATAAACATTACCCCGATCATGGGCTGACACACCGTCACCTACAGACCCGCATTCTGACGATGATCAATTCCCCTCACTGCGAAATAACCCGGCATGAAAAACCAGTACCGGAATTCACCCTCACTCACGTTGACGGGCAGTTCTACGTCAACTCAGAGAAACAGCAGCATTTAGCGAGAGGGTGATCTATGGTCGGGCAATCGGATTATCTCCCGCCCGGCTTACCGCACAACCGCGGGCTCTGGCCGCAGGAATATCGAGATCTGGAAAACCTCGACCTGCGCGCCAGTGGCCTTATCAAGAATCTGTCTGCGCGGAAGATACAGCGCACCGCAGTGACCGACGCGATTAACTCGGTACCGGAAAACTATCGCGAACATTTCAGGGCGCGCCTGAATTACTGGCGCGAACGCAGAGAGGGGAAGGGACAATGACAAAATTAAAAGGCTGGGTGGTGTGCAATCCGTTAACGACGCTGTTTTGGGCGATCGTGATTTTCTGGGTAATAGTTGCGGCGGCTGTCGCTTTGGCGGTGTTGTGATGCCAGCAAATCAACTGAACCTCAAGGGAAAGAGCATTCTGGATATGTGCTGCGGCTCCCGTATGTTCTGGTTCAACAAAGAGGACGAGCGCGCCGTATTCAGCGATAAGCGCAACGAGAGCCACACCCTGTGCGACGGGCGCCGCCTGGTCATATCTCCTGACCTAATCGCAGATTTTACCTCTTTGCCGTTCGCTGATTGCACCTTCCCGGTTGTTGTGTTCGACCCGCCGCACCTAGAGCGTGTAGGCCCCAACGGCTGGCAGGGCAAGAAGTACGGGAAGCTTGACCGCGAAACATGGCGCGATGAGCTGCGCGCCGGGTTCACTGAAGCTTTCCGCGTGCTGCGGCAACACGGCGTGCTGATCTTCAAATGGAACGAAACCCAGATACCGGTTAGCCAAGTCGTCGCCCTTACAGACGAAAAACCAGCTATCTGGCAGCGCACCGGAAAGAACGACAAAACGCACTGGATCATCTTCGTAAAATCGGGCGAAACAGCTAGGGAAGTGAAATCATGAGTATCTGGCCAACAGAAGTACAACAGTGCGCATCGTCGGTGCTGCCAGTTCATGATTTGAACGGCGACGAGCAGCAGGAAGTTCTGCAGCAAATCAATCAGATGTTCCTCAACCGTGTCAGCCCGCAGGATATACAGAAAACGGCGCACGCCTGGGCGCGTCAGAAACAGATCGTTGATTTCCGGCCTGATGCCGTGGAAAACGGCCTGGTGGTTGTCGGGTTCGCTGGCGGTGGTGGCAGCTGCGAGGGCATCAAGCAGGCGCTGGGTTTTGAGCCGCATATCGCGATGAACCACAACCCGGTGGCCATGGCGATGCACGCCGTGAATCATCCGCGCACGCTGCACTACCCGGAGGATATTTTCAGCGTGGATCCGAAAATTTCCACTGGCGGATTACCAGTGTTGTTGGGCTGGTTTTCTCCTGACTGCCGTCACTTCTCAAAGGCCAAAGGCGGGACGCCGGTCAAGAAAGAGATCCGCGGTCTGGCGTGGGTGGTGTTGCGCTGGGCGTTGGCGGTGCGGCCGCGCTATTTGATGCTGGAAAACGTAGAGGAATTCCGTTCTTGGGGGCCGCTGAAAGCCGATAAGAAGGGAAATTTATACCCCGACCCGGCGTACACCGGCGCAACGTTCCGCGCGTTCATTGGAATGCTGAGCGATGGAGTCGCGCCAGATTCTCCGGCTCTGGCTGAGGCCTGCGAATTCTTGCAGATTGATATCGACAGCGACGACGCCCGCAGCTTGGTTGCCGGGCTGGGCTACAACGTGGATCACAAAGAGCTGAGAGCCTGCGATTATGGCGCCCCTACCATTCGCAAGCGCCTGTTTGTCGTCAGTCGCTGCGATGGTGAGTCTGTTGTCTGGCCGGATCCATCCCATGGCGCGCCGGATAGTGCAGATGTGCTGGCAGGCCAGCTACAGCCATGGCGAACTGCTGCTGAGTGCATCGACTGGTCAATTCCTACGCGCAGTATTATGGGGCGCAAGAAGCCGCTGGCGGACAACACGCTGCGCCGTATCGTGAAAGGATTGAAGCGTTACGTTATCGACTGCCCGGATCCGTACATCGTCCAAATCGGGCAAACCGGGTTCGGCGGCGATGGCCGGCAGTACGCTACAGGCACACCGTTGACGACGGTCACCAGCAAGGCCGAACACCTGCTGATCGAGCCGTTCGCCGTGAAATGCAATCACACGTCCAACCGAACCAAATACGACTGTTTCCGGGGACAGTCCGGCCGCCTGCCGCTGCAGACGGTCACACAAACCCACGGTTTCGCGGTGGCAGCACCGGTGGTTGTGCGGCAGTTTGGGAATAGCACTGGAAACCGTGCTGATGCGCCAGTGGGCACAATCATGCCTGGCGGTGGCGGAAAAACTCAGCTGGCCAGCGCAGTGCTGGTGGGTGCTGGTGGCCCGACCTATTCCGGCAAGCCGCGCAGCATCGCCTCGCCGATGGCAACTATCCCGACCGAGTCCCATACCGCGCTGGCGTCCGCCTCGCTGATTCAGATGGGTTATGGCGAGCAGAGAGGGCAGGCGCCGCGCATCCTGAATATTCGTGCACCGCTGGGGACTGTCGTTGCTGGTGGCATCAAGCATGCCGTCGTCGCGGCCAATCTGATCAAACACTACGGCGGCAACTACACTGGCGCGGGACTGGGAATGGACGAGCCAGCGCACACGGTGACGCAGGTCGATCACCACTCGCTTTGTACTTCGCACCTGGTGCAGTTGCGCGGCACTTGCAAGGACGGTAGACCAACAAATGCGCCAGCGCCAACCTTGACCGCTGGCGGTAATCACATCGGGCATGTGACGGCGTACCTGCAGAAATACTACGGCAACGAAAAGGAAGGGATCGACGTTGATGCGCCGATGCATACGGTGCCGACGCATGACCGTTTCGGGCTAACTGAGGTGAAATGCGAGCCGACGCTGATCACTGATGACCAACGTTATAACGCCTGGTGCTGTGCGCGTCTCATGGACGTATTCAGTGATGAGCCGGACAACAGCCACCTGTTCCCTGCACTTCGACCACAGTTTATCCAGGTCGGCGAATTTATGGTGGTCGACATCTGTATGCGCATGTTGGAGCCCCGTGAGCTGTATAACGCCAACGGCTTCCCGCGGAGCTACATCATCGACAAGGACATCGACGGCACCCGCTGGCCCAAGTCGGAGCAGGTAGCGCGCTGTGGTAACTCGGTACCACCGCCATTTGCAGAGGCGCTGGTAAGGGCAAACATGCCGGAGTTGTGTGTTTGGCGGATGGCTGCGTAATGAAACAACAGCCCCGCTATAACGCGGGGCTGTTGTGTGGTGAATAGGTAAATTGATACTGGTTAAATATACAGTATAATTGGTGGCATGATATTCACAGGCGGAGGTGTCGATCGTTAAAACCGATCGATATGCGACTAAACGATCTGTGTTACCTATTTGACCTGACAAAATCCAAGGGTTTAGCTCTAATGGCATGCAGGGAGATGGAGGGATAACAAGCAATCTCAAAGATTGAGGTGTTTATGATTGATTTGGAAGAACTTAATAACCTTCTCCCTGAAAATGGCTTTGTTGTAATTCGTCGTGAAAATGGTGAGACCGTGGGCTTACGTTTGGTCAAGGGTGACGAACACATTTCGACACTTAACGCGATGTTGGAAGTGGCAAAATTGGCGGGCTATTCGATTGTCGCCCCTGATGGAAACACGCTATAATCAATGAGCTGGACTGAACACCCAGCCCATTCAATTCTGAACAACTGCTGCGCTACTGGAGACTCCCAATGGCGCAGTATTCGTACACAAAGACAGCAGGAAATCTACTGGTGCCGACCACTCGGGAAGCCAGAGACTTTTTGCAAACCAAAAAGATAGGATCGGTTCTTTACGCCGATTTCAAGCAAGCCCGAAACCCAGCCTTTCACCGTAAGCTATTTTCACTCCTGAACCTTGGTTTTGACTACTGGCAACCGACTGGGGGTGCAATATCCCCAGCCGACAAAGCGCTTGTGAATGGCTATGTGAAATTTTTGGCTTATTACGCTGGCGGCGAAGATGCCTTGCAGGCGGCAGCTGATGAGTATTTGGCTGACGTGGCAGAGAAAAGGGCCGGTAATATCAGCGTTGCAAAATCCTTCGAAGCGTTTCGTGCCTGGGTGACCATTCAGGCTGGATTTTACGTTGAATATGTCATGCCCGACGGCAGCGCTCGCAAGGAGCCTAAATCGATCTCATTCGCTAAAATGGACGATATCGAGTTCGGAGAGTTTTATAAAGCTGTGCTCGATGTGCTCTGGAATTACATCCTGTTCCGTACCTTCCCCGATCAGCAGTCTGCAGAGAATGCCGCGACCCAGCTCATGGGGTATACATCATGAGCAAATTAACCAAAGAGGCCCGCGGCCGCGACTGCCAGATCCGGATCCCTGGGTTCTGTAATTTCAACCCAGAAACCACCGTATTGACACATTACCGCATGGCGGGAACCTGCGGCACAGGGATTAAACCCGACGACGTGCAGGCAGCGTGGGGATGTAGCGCGTGCCACGATGCCTGCGATGGGCGAACCAAGACCGAATATAGCCGAGAGGAACTTCGTCTTTTTCACGCCGAAGGAGTTTTTCGCACACAGGCCATTTTACGCAGGGAGGGCAAGCTATGAACGCTGACGGCCTGAAACTGACCGAAGAACAAGAGGCTTGGCTACACCCATGGTTGGAGCGGTGGGGCGCATGGGTTTATACAGGGCGACTGGAACGCCGACAGAGCAGCATCATCGCAGAGTACATGGCAACGGTTGAGCCGAGCAATTATCCAGAGCGCCCAATCTGCAACGATGACGACGGCATGTTGATCACCCGCGTTGTGGACAAACTGCATGCCATCGATCGCCGAGCGTTTGGCTTACTGCTGAGCCGTTACGTGCATGGCTCATCTGATAGGGCGATCGCCAACTACTACCATGCTGTAGCAAAGCCCCGGCAAATGGCCCGTCGGTGTGGTGCGCCAGCCCACAGGAAACCGTCACACAGAACCTGCAGGCGGGAAGTCGTTGAAATACTATCTGCAGCTGAATACTTGTTGTATCAGCCCTTGCAAGATGCGTTTATCGAACGCGAACAGGAGCGAAAAAAGAAAAAAATGATGCGAACGTGTTGACATCAATGGACCAATGGCCCAGTATTCCAATATACGTTGCCATTTGTGTATGCGTACCGAGAGAAGAACCCGTCGCGTGCGGGTTTTTTTATGAGCGTTTGTAAAGATAAGCATTAGTTATTGTATGGTTTAATGTGGCTGACTTAGAATTCGCCACCTCGGCCCTTTAGCTCAGTTGGTTAGAGCGCGCGACTCATAATCGCTCGGTCGCTGGTTCAAGTCCAGCAAGGGCCACCAACCGCCATTAGCTCAGCAGGAAGAGCAACGACCATTAAGTTGTAGGTACGGGGTTCGAGGCCTCGATGGCGGACCAATGCGGGCATCGTATAATGGCTATTACCTCAGCCTTCCAAGCTGATGATGTGGGTTCGATTCCCACTGCCCGCTCCAGAAAAAGCTTTTCAGCCTGCGAAGATGGGATTACCCGGAGTGGCTGGAAAGCGCATCAGAAGGGCGCATTTAGTTTTGATACGCACTATCGAACCCTTTGGTGGGGAGTTTCTAAGTGCGTCCCTCGATGTGAAGTGACTGCCGGGAAAGACCGGCAACCATTCAAGCCCTGGCCTAACCCGCCGGGGCTTTTGTATTCAATTGGGTTACACATGCGGCGATGCTTGCATAGGTGAATTGAAAAAAACATAAGTTTGGTTGACAAAATCAAGAAAACGCGAAAATATTAGGTTTACGAATCCTGAAAAAAGCGAAACTTGATATGACCGAAAGACAGTTGGCACCTTGTTGGGAGTTTCAGTCCTACCTTGATGAGGCGAGTGTGATGAACTTGCTGGCAGAGGTTGCTGGGGTTCTTGAGCAGCTTTACTACCACGGACACACTCTCGACAGTAACTGGTCAAAGGGGGTCAGGGCTTATGACTGGGTCCGTAGCCATTTGATAAAAAATGAAAAGAATATTTCTGGCCTGAGTATGGTAACCAAAGGGCTCGATTTTGTTCTTGCCTTGAATAAGGTACCTCTTCAGTTTTCCAAGGACTGTATTGCTGCTCCGAAGAAAAAGCATCGTTTGGTACGCAACAAAGCTGAGTTTGAGCAGTTAAGCCTTTTTGGGGGGAGTGAGCCAGAAGCTGAACAGGATATAACATGGCGAATTCTGGCTGAACCTTACCTCTCTGTTTTGTCTGATGATGACATTGACGACGATGATGAAGAAATAACTTTGCCTCGCTGGATTGTAGCGTTGGTTGGCTTCAACTCCTATGGCGCAGCGGTTAGTGAGGTTCGATATGAGCCAGTCGCGTCTATTCCGCCTATGTCCGTGGACTCTTCAGATCTACCTTCTGAAACTGATATTGAAGACCCCGATTTGCGGAAACGTAAGAAAGGCGAAGATGATCAGGATGTAAAAGACAATGGCACATCAAGTGATTAACTTTGATGATGATTATCGTGGGGATAAGCTCAAACTGGCTAGGATGGCCAGGGGCTTTTCTTGCGAAGAATTAGCAGAGAAAATAGGAAAAACAAAGCAATTCGTTAGTAAGTTAGAAAAAGGTGCGAAACCGACAGAACTGCTACTTGATGAGTTAGCGAAAGTTCTGGATATTCGCCCAGAATTTTTATTTACAGAGCGCAAGTATGCTTTGGAAAGCGATGTCTGTCACTTTAGAAGCAAAAAATCGCGGACGCAGACTTTAACCAATAGCGTGCTCGCTAGGGCTGAAATCTTAAACTTACTGATTTCTGCTTTAGAGGATGAAATTCAATTACCGGAACTTAATATTCCTGACGCATCTGGTGCTGAAATTTTTAGTATGAATGATGTGGAAAGGGTTGCTGAAGAATGCCGCAGATGCTGGGGGCTTGGTATTGGGCCGATATCGTCAATGGTGAAACTCGCAGAAAAACTGGGGGTAATTGTAACTCATGTTACAGGAGTTGATGATAGAGTGGATGCATTTACTGTCCACAATAGGCGTCCAGTAATTATTCGGAATGATGCAAAAAAAAGCATGTGTCGTTTCCGCTCGGATATCGGCCATGAGTTGGGGCACTTGGCTATGCATGAGGGAATTGTCACGGGTGATAAAAAAACAGAGTCACAAGCTGATCAGTTCTCGAGTGCTTTACTTGTACCTAGAGTGTCTTTCATAAAAGAGTTCCCTCGTATCCGTGGTAAACAGTTTGATTGGAATGCCATGTTGGCATTTAAGCTTCGTTGGAAGATTAGCCTTCGGATGGCAATCTATCGAGCGACGGCTTTAGGTTTGCTTTCACAAGAACAAGCGCGACGAGGATATATTCATTTGAACTCAAAGGGATATACAAAGAGTGAGCCTGGTGATGAAAATATACCATTAGAAGAGCCAACTCTTCTATCCAAAGCTATAGATATGTTGGACGATTCCGCTTGGGTAGATATTCTTGAGCGTACAGGATTAACGGTTGAACTTGTTCGAGAGTTGTTTGGGGTAAATCGACCATTAAGGGATGTTAAAACCTTGTTTAGGGTGGTTGTAAGTAATTGACTTACCCATTTTTACTTAATGCTTTCAAGGTAGCTGTAACTGAAATGTTAGTTGTCGCGATATCAGATACTTAATACGTTACCAATGACTCCCGTCTTACGTATAAGGCTGCACTTCGGTGCGGCCTTTTTCGTTTTTATCACCCGATGATCGGGCCAAGCCCCGGCGAGGGGGAAGGATGAAATCCATGCCGGAAAAAATCGCAGATAGCGCCACGCATGGCGGTTGGCTGGTTGGCCTGCTGCTCGGGGCAATAAATTATTTCTCGCCCAGTGAGTGGATGGTGATCGGCATTTTTGTCGGCATCCTCAGTTCCGTTATTGGGTGCATCGTGGGCATTTGGTTCAGGTGCCGGCGAGAAAGGTTGCTGAAAATGTACCTAATTGACCGCTCAAACAAGAACATCAGTGCGCGGGACGTTGATCTGATAGGGGGCGAGTAGTGGCTTCGATAAAAACCAAACTCAGCGCCGCTATGCTGGCGTTGATTGCTGCCGGTGCATCAGCCCCGGTGATGATGTCGCAGTTTCAGGATGAAAAAGAAGGTCAGCGCCTGAATGCATATCAGGACGGTGTCGGTATCTGGACAATTTGCGGCGGGGTGACAATGGTCAACGGCCAGAAGGTTGTGAAGGGCCAGCGCCTGACCGCTGAGCAGTGCAAGCAGATTGACACAGCCGAGCAGAAAAAGGCGCTCGATTGGGTAGACCGAAACATCAAGGTGACGCTGACCGAGCCGCAGAAAGTCGGTATCGCGTCGTTCTGCCCGTGGAATATTGGCCCCGGGAAATGTTTCACCTCCACATTTTACAAAAAGCTGAACGCCGGGGACCGCATCGGCGCCTGCCGCGAAATCCGCCGTTGGATTTACGATGGCGGCCGAGATTGCCGTATCCGCTCCAATAACTGCTACGGGCAGATAGTACGGCGCGATCAGGAAGCCGAACTGGCTTGCTGGGGATTGGACAAATGAGCGGCCGGATCTCAAAACTGGCCGGCGGGGGAATGTTGCTCCTGCTGGTGGTATCAATTTGCCTTGGTGGTTATAGCTCGCTGCTGTCTCACCGGTTGGAGTTGTCGCGGCAGCAGATGGCCGAGCAGGAAAAGACGCTGGCGCAGCAGTCAGGACTGATTGCCACCATGCAGGTACAGGACGCCCGTAACCGCACGCTGATGGCAGAACAACAAAAGAAAAATCAGCAACTACGCCAGCAGGGGGAAACGTACCAGAGGAAATTACGCGATGCACTTAAAAGCGATAAATGTGGCAATAGTCCTATGCCTGCCGCTGTTATTGACCTCCTGCAGCAAAACGCCGGAACCACCGCAACAGGTAGTGCTGTTACCCCCTGAGTCCGTATTCGCGCCATGCGAGCAACCACAACTGCAGGGTGATACCTGGGGAGGTGCACTCAGCTACACGCTGGCACTTCAAACAGCTTTATCAATATGCGCCGGGCAGGTAGTCACACTAATTCAGTGGAGGCAGAGTTTGCATCATGATAAAAACAAGACTCAATAAGGAGCGTTAATCATGGCAACTATTGGAACTCTTAAATTATTAGAGACCTATGTTTTTACCAGTAATAAGCCTTCACGAGTTAAATATGAAATATATACCGATGGCAGCGCGCTTACAGCAGAGCTGACAATTTATCGGATAAACCCAATAGGTGTGCAATCGCGTGACGTTATTGTTTTGATTGCCTCACCAAACCACCCTGAATTCGCTCGTGATGAGGCGAGAGAGCACTTCCGGCAGAACTACGCTTAACCTCGCACTTGCCCACCTATTGGTGGGTTTTTAATTGTCCACCGCAGAGCATCTATCCAGGTGCTGCGTAATAGACGAAAAAAAGCCCCTTCAGAGGAGGGGCAAGACACAACAACACCAGGGAAATCGGTACGTTAATAACGTTTAGTTATTGTACGGGTTTTGATGGGTGAATATTGATGCAATTATGCATTGGTGTGATGAACTAATCTGCATTGCAGAGCAGCCTTTCGAGACTGCTGCGTAATGCGCAAAGCAAAGTCACCTCGTTACTCCGGCTCGCTGTGGGGGTAGCGCTGGTGGCTTTTTTTATGGAGCACGCTATGTCACAACCGGAAGAAAGCGGCCTTGAGCGCGATTACTGTGCCGGTCAACTTTCTCTCCGAGACCTGGCAGAGATATACGGCATCAGTGAGGGGGCCATCAGAAAGCGCGCCAAGAAATACGGCTGGGTACGCAGTGTAAAAACTGGTACGCAAAAAGGTACGCAGGTACGCAAAAGCGGTACGCAAAAAAAAAGAGTGCGTACCAAGGCAACCCCCGCCAATCCTGACGCCGGCGAAAATGGCTCCGAAGGGGAGAGTCCATCATCGGCAAATACGAAACCGATACGTGGTGCGCGTACCGACCCACCTGTTAACGCATTCCAGCCCCACAACCAAGTTGCGCTTAAACATGGCGGCTATGCCCGTCGTCTACTGCTTAGCGATGAAGTGATAGAGGATGCAAAGGCATTGACGCTTGATGATGAGCTGTTCCGTCTGCGTGCGAATAACCTGGTGGCATCCGAGAATATCGGGCGCTGGAAAACCCAATTGGAAGACGCCGAACCCGACGAAGTAAAAGGGTTGCTGGAAAAAATCAGTGCGGCGGACAAAGCCATGATGCGCAATACCGTTCGAATTGAATCGATAGAGGGCACCACCGCAACAATCCGCAAGGTGTTTGCCGACACAAATTATCGTGTGATAGCGGCGGAGAAAATCGGGCTCGAAGTCGATCGCCTGAAACTCGAACTCGGTGATCCGAATAATGACGCCTCTGGCGGTCTGGACGATTTCTATGCTGACAACCCAACGACCCTCACTGAATCCAGCGCTCCGGCCATTCTGGACGACGAAGGCGAGGAATAAGATCCTCTATGGCGGTCGCACCTCGTCAAAATCCTGGGATGCGGCGGGAATGGCTGTTTATCTTGCGGATAAGTATCGGCTGCGTTTCCTCTGTACTCGCCAGATCCAGAACAAAATAGAAGAATCGGTATATGCGCTGCTAAAAATTCAAATTGAACGTTTTGGCCTGCGTCATCGGTTCCGCATTCTGGATAATAAAATAATCAACCGCTTTACCGGCAGTGAGTTTATGTTTTACGGGCTGTGGCGCCATGTAGACGAGATAAAGTCGCTGGAAAGTATCGACGTGCTCTGGAACGAGGAGGCGCACGCGATGACCGAGGCACAATGGGAAATTCTGGAGCCAACGATCCGTAAAGAAGGTTCGGAGTGCTGGTTTCTGTTTAACCCACGTCTGACGACTGATTTTGTATGGCGAAATTTTGTTGTTTCTCCGCCGCCAGACACACTCATTAGAAAAATAAACTATAACGAGAACCCCTTCCTCAGCTCCACGATATTGAAAGTAATAAAAGCGGCAAAAGCCCGCGATAAAGAGCAGTTTGAGCACGTTTATCTTGGCGTACCACGCACTGATGACGATGAAGCCATTATCAAGCTGTCGTGGATTGAGGCGGCCGTAGATGCCCACAAGGCGCTAAATATTGAACCACTTGGACGCAAGCGCGTTGGTTTTGACGTTGCGGACAGCGGCGCTGATAAGTGCGCCAACGTGTATGCGCATGGCTCTGTGGCGCTGTGGGCTGACGAGTGGAAGGCACGCGAAGATGAACTAATGAAAAGCTGTAAGCGAACGTACAACGTTGCGCTACAGCATGACGCGGCGATCGTTTACGACAGTATCGGTGTCGGTGCGTCGAGTGGTTCAAAATTTGCCGAGATTAACGAAGATCGCGAAAGCGCCAGTGATTGGGGTGCCACGGCTATCGAGTATTTCAAATTTAATGCCGGCGGCGCGGTATTCGAACCTGAACGTGAATATCAGCCCGGGATCACCAATAAAGATTTCTTCGCGAATATAAAGGCGCAGTCCTGGTGGCTGGTGGCCGATCGATTCCGTAACACCTACAACGTGATTAATGGAAAAGAAAAGCGCGAGAGCTTTACTGACGACCAGTTGATCAGTATCGATTCGGATTGCCCTCTGCTGGACAAACTTAAATTTGAGTTATCAACACCAAAGCGTGATTTCGATAAAAACGGGCGCGTGAAAGTGGAAACGAAAGACGATTTGAAAAAACGCGACATTCCATCACCGAACGTTGCTGACGCTTTCATTATGGCGTTCGCACCGATTGAGATGCCGTTCGTGATTTCCGAGGACTTCCTGGAGAGCATTTGATGTGGCCCTTTAAACGAAAGCAACAAGATGAGGCGCCGCCGGCACAGGAAGCGCAGACGCCTCCAGACATGGCGATCAGTGATGAACTGGTAGCTACGGTAGGCCAAAAACCACGCCGGGAGTTCGCGCAATATGAGCCACCGGTTGGCGTGATCCCAGCCGATATTCGTAGCGCTGTGCTGGCGATGGACTCTACGCCATACGATTCACTGAACGGAAGCTATCCCGACTTTGTGTTTGGTGGCTTCCCTGGCTATCCGTATTTGGCGCAGCTCGCACAGCTACCGGAATATCGCCGAATGGTCAGCGTGATCGCCGAGGAAATGACCCGCAAGTGGATTAAGGTCAAAGCCGCCGGTGATGGTGACGAGAGCAAAGCTGAACGTGTAGCCCTGCTCGTCGCCGCGATGGAGCGCTACAAGGTGCAGGACGTGTTCCGTCTGGCCATCGAACATGACGGCTTCTTTGGCCGCGGGCAGATTTATATTGATGTCCGCTCCCCTCTGGGCCTTTCAGCCTGGACAGACCGAGAAGAGCTGCAATCAAAGTTATTCGTGTCCAACAAAAAAATCACCCCCGGCTCGCTGGTGGGATTCCGCGTTATCGAACCGGTGTGGACATATCCGGGCATCTACAATGCCGACAACCCGCTGAGCGATGATTTCTACAAGCCGGCGGAATGGTATGTGATGGGAAAAACGGTGCACGCCAGTCGCATGCTGGACCTGGTATCACGCCCGGTACCGGACATGCTGAAAGCGGCTTATAACTTCGGTGGCTTATCGTTGACGCAAATCGCGGAGCCGTATGTCAGTAACTGGCTACGTACCCGCGACAGCGTGGGGGATGTGCTTCACTCGTTCTCGCTGAGCGGCATCATGACCAATATGGGACAGGTCCTCCAGGGCAAGAACGATCCGAACTATGCCAAACGGGCAGAGCTATACAACCGAACCCGCGACAATCGCGGACTGTTGATGCTGGATAAATCCACTGAAGAGTTTTTCCAGTTCAACACGCCGCTGAGTGGGTTAGACACGTTGCAGGCACAGGCTCAGGAGCACATGTTCTTCGTCAGTGCGATCCCCTCGGTGAAGTTTGCCGGACTAAGCCCGACGGGACTGAATGCTTCGAGCGAAGGCGAAATCAAGGTGTTCTACGACACGATAGCCGCCGGAGCATCCCGATTGCTCAAACACCCGCTAAAGCGCGTGATGGACATCATCCAGCTGTCGGAGTTCGGTGAGATTGACCCGGACATCACCTTTGAGTTCGAACCACTGCATGAAATGACTCGCGAGCAGCTGGCCACCATCCGCAAAACCGAAGCGGAAACGGACCAGATTTACGAGAGCGTGGGTGCGGTAACCAATAACGAGGTGCGCGAAAAGCTGGCCTCGGACCCTAACAGCCCGTACAGCGGTCTGGATCTGAGTGGGGAGATTGAAATTGTCGACGACGACGAAGAGCCAGGCACCGAAACGGATATTGATAAAGCGGATAACCCGGAAAAAGACCCTGAGGCCGATCCGGCCGAACGCCGGGATTGAAGCCTGGTACCGTCGCCAACTGGATAAAGCCGTGTTGGAGATGCACAACAGCACGCTTTACTGGTTAAAAGCGCAATACCGACAGACGGGCCTGGCACAGGATGCATCACCGGCTATCATGATGCGGGTTGCAATGCGTAAACTTTCCCGCCGTTGGTTACGTAAATTCGACCTGCTGGCGGCGAAACTGGCGGAGCGCTTTACCTCTGATGTGATGAAAAATAGCGATGCCTCGCTGTCGAGTGCTCTACAGCAGGCAGGTTTCACAGTGCCGTTCAAAATGACGGCGGAAATGAACAATGCGCTGCAAGCTACCATCACCGAAAACGTCAACCTGATCCGCTCAATCCCTCAACAATATCTAACCCAGGTCGAAACGCTGGTGATGCAGTCGGTTTCTCGTGGGCGTGATCTGGGCACGCTGACTAACGAGCTGCAGCAACGTTATGGCATCACCCGGCGCAGGGCGGCGTTTATCGCTCTGGACCAGAACAATAAAGCCACCTCGACCATGCAGTCAGCACGTCAGCGTGCGCTGGGCATTCGTCGCGGGCGTTGGCGGCATTCTCATGCTGGTAAAGAGCCAAGGCCATCGCACGTTAAAGCCGATGGCGAAGAGTTCGATTTGGACAAAGGGATGTTTCTTGATGGCAAATGGGTAATGCCTAGTGAAGAGATTGGCTGCCGTTGCACGTGGGAGGCGATTTTACCTGGACTGGAGTAATGAATGACAACCGAACTACTGGCTTTTGACCGGGGTTCGGTACGGCACTTGGACAAAGTCGGCAGGCTGCAAGTTGAACGCAGCAATATCAGCAAGGCTAACGTCTGCGGCTATTACGGGCGTGAAATCCCGAAATCCGAAGAGCTGGGACTCGACCCCAACAAGCTCTACATGCTGTACCGCGATCCCGAAGAACTGCGCAAGGCAGTAAAAACCTTCAACACCATCCCCATCCTTTGCAGACACAAGCCCGATTATCCGGGCGCGCCCGCGCGTGAATTGCGGGTGGGGACGACGCACGCCAACAGCGAGTTTGACGGCACCTATCTGACTAACGGGCTGTCCATCTGGGACAACTCCGCCATCGCCGGTATCGAGACCGACGAACAACGAGAACTGTCATCGTCGTATGCCTACGTCGCTGACATGACCCCAGGCGTTACCCCGGATGGCGTCAAATTTGACGGCGTGATGCGGGATATCGTCGGTAACCACGTGGCTCTGGTCGGCGATGGCCGGGCCGGATCCGATGTACTGGTTTTTGATTCCCTTCCAACGGAGTTACAACGCATGAAATTAAATCGTAAGGGCGTCGCTATGCGCGCAGCGCTGGGCGCCTATCTAAAGCCTCGGCTGGCGCAAGATGCTTCGCCGAAAGACCTCACGCAACTGGTGGGCCTGCATAAACGCCCCAACGCGATCGCCAATGCAGTGAAGTCTGCATTTGCCACCCGCCTGGCACAGGACATGGATATTGAACCGGCAGAGCTAGCGGAACTGATGGAGGCAGCGGAGGAAGTTGTCGAACCGGAAGAGCAAGGGCCCGCTTTTGACACAGATAACCCGCTGGAAAGCGTACTGGCGCTGCTGGCCGATAAAGTGCCAGAAGAAGTGCTGGAGAAAATCAAGGCGGTGCTGATGCCTGCGGCTGACGATGTACAGGATGATCCAGAGAAAAAACCGGCTAAACCTGATCCTGACGCGGTCAGTAAACCCGCTATGGATGCAGCAATTAAGTTAGCTGCAGATCAGGCAACCAAAACAGCTACAAAAAACTTCCAGGCTGTTCGTGTGGCAGAAAGTGAAGTGCGTCCGCTGATCGGCGATGTTGTCGCGATGGACTCCGCCGATGAAGTTTACCGCACTGCACTGGAGCAGGCCGGGATTGATATCACCGACGTGCATCCGAGTGCTTACCGCAGCATGGTGAGGTACGCCGTGGAGCAAAAGCAGACCACCAAAGCACCAAAACTCGCGTTGGATTCCGCGGCGGCTTCCTCTTTCGCCGCCGATTTCCCGACCGCCGGCAAACTCAAACGAGGTTATTAATATGTCAGGATTTCAAAAGAGCATGAACCAATACCCCGCACCGGGGATTGAAGGTTCTTTTGCCAGCCTTAACCCTTACGCCAGCTATGTCGCTGGTGACGGGGCACTCATCGCCGGGCCGGATGGCCTGACTATCGGGCGCTTTGCATGGGTAGTGAAAGGCGTCGCATCGAATAAGGGCACCGGCGCGCCAGCGGGCTTTGTGCCGCGTGATGGTCAGGCGTCAATCGTTGATTGGCTGGGCGCTGCCTCCAACCTGATCCAACCCGGCCGCGAATGCACCCTGCATACCGCCGGTGATTATTGGGCGGTTACCACCACGGCGGCCACGGTAGGCCAGAAGGTGTTTGCCTCGCTGACAACCGGGGAGATTGCTACCGGTGCGGCGGGTGCCACCGTCGATGGTTTCACCGAAACGGTATTCTCTGTGGCCAGCTCTGCGGCGGCCAAAGAACGTATTAAAATCAGCACCTGGAGCAAGTGATGAATAAATTTAAGCAACACTACGCCACCGCCAGCCGCGATTACGGCATCATCCTGCCGGGCGCGCAGGCGTACCTGCCGCCAGAGTACGCAAGTAATTATGCGCTGGCGATGGATGCGCAGCCGGGATTGGTCACCGCCAGCAACTCCGCCGTACCGGCCTACTTCACCAACTATGTCGATCCTGAGTTACTTCGCGTATTGGTGACGCCAATGAAGGCGGCGCAGATCCTCGGTGAAACTAAAAAAGGTGACTGGACAACGCTGAGCGCCCAATTCCCGATTGTGGAATCGTCTGGTGAGGTCAGCTCCTACGGTGACTACAACCACAACGGCATGGTGACGGCGAATGCCAACTGGGTACCGCGCCAGAGTTACCACTATCAGACGCACACCCGTTGGGGCGAACGTGAACTGGATATGTACGGCGCGGCGCGTATTGGCTGGGCGGCGGAACTGAATGTGTCGTCAGCGTTGACGCTGAACAAGTTCCAGAACAAGTCCTATTTCTTCGGCATTGAAGGCCTGGAGAACTATGGCCTGCTGAATGACCCGTCGCTTTCTGCACCGATCACGCCAGATGAAGTCGGCGGAAAACTGAAATGGGATGACAAGGACGGCCAGGCGGTCTACGACGATGTGGTCAAGCTCTACAAGCAGTTGGTGAAGCAGACCAATGGTCACATCGAGCGAACTGACAAGATGAAACTGTGCATGTCGCCGTCTTCAGAGGTGAACCTGACCAAGACCAACGGCTACAAGGTCAACGTTTCCGACCTGCTGCAGAAAAACTTCCCTAACCTGACGGTAGAAACCGCTGTGGAATACACCACGGATGCCGGTGAGGTTGTACAGCTGATTGCTGAGCGTTTGGGCGAGCAGGACACAGGTTATTGTGCCTTTACAGAGAAAATGCGCGCGCACGCTGTGGTAACGGAATCTTCTGCATGGCACCAGAAAAAATCGGCAGGCACCTGGGGGGCGATCGTTCGCCAGCCGCTGGCCTATGCACAAATGTTGGGAGTGTAAGAAATGGCAGAACAAGTCACAGTCGGCTGCAAATTGCCGAACGGTCTGGTACTGGATGTTGAAGGCAAGCAAGCGATTGTCGCGGGGTTCCGTGGTGAGGATGTGCGCATTATTGGTGGGTATGGTCTCACTGCTGTGGACAAGGAGTTGTGGGAGGCTTGGTTAGAAATCCACAAAGATCAGCCTTACGTGAAAAACGCCGTGATCTTTGCCCAGGACAACGGTAATAGCGTTCGTTCGCAGGCCAAGGAGCAGGAGAAGGTGAAGTCAGGGCTTGAGCCGTTGTCGCAGAATAATCCGGCACCGGGTATCAAGCGTGACGATGAGGCCATGAACCAAGCGAGCAAGGGGTAACCGATGGGCGTCGTAACTTTTGATATCAAGACATTTCGTGAGTTGTATCCAGAGTTTGCGGCGGCCAGTGACACGTTGCTTGAGGCGCTGTTCAATCAGGCCTCAACGCTTTACCTCGACAATACCGACGAAAGCGTAGTGCAGGATGTGAAAGAGCGCGAACAGCTTTTTTTCTTGCTGGTGGCGCATCTTTGCGCATTGCGGGGCTTTGGTTCTGGACAGACCGGCGGACAGGGAGGCGGTCTGGTCGGCCGCATTACCAGTGCGTCGGAGGGATCTGTTTCCGTGTCGGTGGACAGCAGCGGTAGCAACGATCAGTCCTGGTGGTTTCTGCAAACACCTTATGGTGCAAGTTATTGGCAGGCAACGGCGCCATACCGGACGATGCAATATCATCCGGGCGCATCCCCTTCACGTTACCCGGGGCATTATTACCGGCCTGTGCGCCGCGGGCGCTAACCTTTTGGAGACAAGCTATGACCGCACGAGTGATGACAATGGGGGGCTATCCCGTTGAGGTGTCGACCCCTGGGGACAGTGGAGGCGGGGCGGTAACATCAGACCAGATCACCGACGCCACTGATATCGGTAAGAAAGTACTGACCGCTGCCGATGCGGCTGCTGTTCGGCACGATATCGGGGCCGGTACTTCTGAACTGAAAGTCGGGACGGCAGCCACGGACGCCAAGCCAGGGGATTACAAGCCGGCTTCGGCGGATATTAGTGATGCCAGCGATATTGGTAAGCAGATCCTCACGGCCAAAGATGCGTCCGCCGTCAAAGCGCTGCTGGGGTTGTAATGGCAGCCACGGTGCGCGGGGGCGCCGCGTTTAAACAGCGCCTGGCGCAGATTGCTTCAGACCTCTCTTCGGGCAAAAGCCTGAAGGTCGGTTTTTTGGCTGATGCGACCTATGACGATGGAACGCCGGTTGCCCTGGTGGCCGCGGCGAATGAGTTCGGGAAAATGGTTGTGACGCGGGAGGGCGAGTCCTATTTCCAACTGCCGAGGCCATTTTTCCGCAATATGATTTCAGCCAACAGTGGGCAGTGGCCGGGGGATTTCTCACAGCTGATCCGTTCATCAAATTATGATACTCGGATAGCGTTGGGACTGATGGGCGAACGGATCAAGAACCAGTTGCAGGGTTCCATTCGTGAGTTTAATTCGCCGCCACTGGCCGAGTCGACCATCAAGAGCAAAGGGTTCGACAAACCACTGATTGACACTGACCACATGTTGAACAGCGTAGATTATGCCGTTGATGGAGGTGATGAGTGAATTTGCACGGAATTGTGTCGCGCGCTGTCGGTGCGATTAACCCCTTCATTGAGGCGCAGATTTTCAAATCTACCGGCAGCGTCAAAAGCGCGGATTACTCCCGCGTTCCGGGCTATGCCGATCCTGTCCCGATGATGGTACAGAAACAGGCCGTTACCCAGGGCGATATCCGCCACCTGGACAACCTGAATATTCAGGGGGTGTTCTCTTCGATATACACCAATGGCAATTGGTGCGGCGTTAATCGGCCGAAAGATCAGGGCGGCGATAAGTTTGTGATCGGCGATGAAACCTGGCTGGTGGTGTCGGTACCGGAAAACTGGCCGGACTGGACGAGGGTGATTGCATGTCTACAGACGTAACGCTCTCGATAACAGAAAGCGATCTCTACAAAGCCCTTGGGGGATTCCTTCAGGGGCTTTTTGTTGGCGTCGAGATCGAGCGGACACAGCAAAATGGCATTCCCATGCCACAGGGGGAGTTTATCGCGATGACTTCGCTTAATTCGGCTGGGTTGTCCACCGGGATTGTTAACTACAGCGCGCCTGTATCTGCCGGTATGGGGCAGCAGCATATTACCCGTACGACACGGTGGGATTGCCAGTTGGATTTTTACGGTGCCGGCGCTGAACGTAACGCCTTGCTGCTGGCCACACTGTTTCGTTCTGAATATTCAACCGATGCTTTTCGCCGGGGTGGGGCAGTTCTGACGCCGCTCTACTGCAGTGACCCAAGGCAGACAACCATGATCAACGGCGAACAGCAGTATGAACCACGCTGGACGCTTGACGTTCAGGCACAAATAAATCCGGTGGTCAGCGCACCGTTGGCATTTTTCGACAACGTGACGATACACCCTATTCCAGTGGAGTCTCTCGATGGCAATTCCAATCAGTAAAGACGTAAAAATAAATCCCGGCGTATTAGCCGCCGTCGGGAATGCAGTCGATCTTAATGGCCTGCTGCTGACCGACAGCCCCTATGCACCGATCGGTGATGTGGTCTCATTTTCTTCGGCTCCGGATGTTGCCAGTTACTTTGGCGGCGAATCCGACGAATACACGATGGCAGTAATGTATTTTCAGGGATTCAACAACGCGACCAAAGCACCCGGCATGCTGCTGTTTTCGCGATTCAACATTGCGCCGGCCGCCGCCTGGCTGCGTAGCGGATCGTTCAAAGGCGTCACCATTGAGCAATTGAAAAAACTGTCCGGTACTTTGACGCTGTCCATCAATGGCAAAAAAACTGATGCTGATGTCAATTTCACCAGTGTAACCAGTTTCGCTGAGGCCGCGGCATCCTTGCAAACGGCATTGACCGCCGCAGTGGCCACCGTCACGTACGATACGAACCAAAACGCTTTTATCATCACCGTGGCGGGTGCCAAGCCGGAAACCACAGCGATCACCTTTGGCAGCGGAACCGCAGCGGAGCCGTTGAAGTTTACCAGCGCGACCGGTGCGGTATTGTCGCTGGGGGCCGCGGCGGCAAAGGTGGCGGATACTTTCTCGGGGATCACTGCCAAGTCGCAACAATGGGCGGGATTTTCCACGGTGTTCGAATGCAAGCCTGAACAGCACCTGGATTTTGCAGCCTGGGCGAGTGGTCAAAATAAACGCTATTTCTATGTTGCCTGGACGACGGACGGCAACGCCCGGGTGAAGGGCAGTACCGACCATATCGCTCACCAGATCATTACTGTAAACAACTACGGTAGCACTGTTCTGGTGTCGGCGTTGGATGTGAAAAAAACGGCAGCGGTGTTGGGCTATGCCGCAGCGCTGGATTTTGTGCGTGTGGAGGGGCGTGTACCGTTCAAGTTCCGTGAATATGACGGATTGGCCGCTGATGTGACCAACGAAACGGATTATGACGCGCTGATCGCCAACGGGTACAACTTTTACGGCAAGTATGCCGCCAACAATATCGTCGAGGATTATTGGGCTGATGGCACCATCACCGGCGATTTCAAGTGGCTGGACAGTTTCGCCGGGCAGATCTGGCTGAATGCCAACCTGCAAGGGGCGGTACTGGCGCTGTTCAAATCCAACAAGACGATCCCTTACAACAACGCGGGCCGGGCATTGGTGGCGACATCGATGGCCGATGTCATTGGGCAGTTCAAGGCCTGGGGCGGTATTCGTGCCGGCGTGACCTTGTCTGCTGCACAGAAGTTGGAAATCAGTAATGCCGTCGGGGAAGACGTATCGGCGACGATTTTCGCCACCGGCTATTACCTGTATATCGGCGATATGTTGCCTGCGCTGCGTGCCGAGCGAACCAGCCCGAGCTGCTCACTGTGGTATAGCGACGGTGGCAGTATTCAGAAACTTACCCTGGCATCGACGGAGGTCCAATAATGTCCGGTAACACTATCACTTCTGCTGACGTGATTATCACGCTGTCGGTAATGAATCTGTATCCAACGGGCGTACAGCTGCAGGGCTTTGCCGCAGATAACATCTATGGCACTGATGCCCTCAGCCTTGCCGAGACAGTACGTGGTGCCGACGGCAAGCTGTCGGCGGGATTTATCTACGGCAATATCAACCAGACGTTCTACATCATGCCGGACTCGGAGAGTCGAGATGTGTTTGACACCTGGGCCACGACATCGCGCGCCAGCGTAGCGGTTTTCCGCTGCAACGCCACGGTGATCCTGCCTGCGTTAAAACGTCAATATAAATGCGTGAATGGCGTGCTGAAACAATGGAAAGCGCTACCGGATGCCGGGAAAATTTTGCAGGCCAGCCAGGCGATTATTGAGTGGGAATCTATCACTGCGGAGGCATTTAACTGATGGCACGAAAAGAGAAATACATCACGATTGAGAGTGAAAATCGCGATCAGGGGAAAGCCTTCCATGTGAAGGAAATGCCTGCGTCACAGGCGGAATGGTGGGCCATGCGTGCGTTGATGGCGATGGGGCGTGGCGGTGTTGAAATCCCGGATAACATACGCAACATGGGCATGGCCGCGATGGCGGTCGAAGGGTTGAAGGCCATTTCGAAAATTCCTCCGGAAGAAGCAAGGCCGTTGCTGGATGAGTTGATGATGTGTGTGCAGGCAGTGCCAAACCCTGCGGATAAATCCGTGGTTCGCCCCCTGATCGAGAGCGATATCGAAGAGGTGGCAACGCGCCTTAATCTGCGCGCTGAGGTGTTCAAACTGCACGTGGATTTTTTCGCTACCGCCGGCCGCTAGATATTCCGCCTCGCTTTGCCAACCCGGACAGGCCTTTCGGGCTTGTCGAATACACCAACGTTCCGCACACCATTGCAACCGTGATTTCTGCCGACAAAGCTACGAAATCTGAGTTGGACGCGGTGCTTGGTGTGCAGGACATGTGGGATCTGTTGGAAATCATCCAGGTGGACGCGCATAACGCGCGCGTAATGCAGGAGGGGAAATAGTGGCAATGATCCTTGATGAACTCGTCCTCGCCCTGGGTATTGACGACAAAAGTTTCCAGACGGGTGAGCAGGCGGTGGTTGCGGGACTTGATCGGCTGACCGCGGTGATGGAGAACGTGGCGCAGGCGTTTGACACCGGCGAAAAGAAAAACAGTGAAGCGCTGGATAAGACCGGCAAGAAGGCAGAAAAAACCGCGAAGGACATGGAGACCAGCGGCAAGAAAGCGTCGTCGTTTTTCTCCAGCATTCGCACCCAGGTATTGGCACTGGCCGGTGTCACATTATCCTTGAGCGGTCTGAAAGGCTTTGTCACCGGATTTACCAATAACCTGAACCAACTGGCGAGGGCGGCCGATGCTTTTGGTATGTCGGCGAAATCACTGGATGGATGGACCAAGGCGGGTGAAGCGTTTGGCGTCAGCGCCAATGAAATTGTCGGTGCCTTTTCGCGTATCAACGATGCCAAGGCGCGTTTAAAGTCTGGGCTGGGGTTGGATCCTCAGCTTCAAAGCCTGCTACTGGCCGCCAACCAGGCTGGCGCTAATGTCGATCTCGGCCGGGATGGCACTGAAGACATTGTCCGCAAACTAACGGCAGCGTTTCCGAACCTTAACAAGGACCAACAGCAGGCCTACGGTAGCGAGCTGGGATATGGCTATGCTGCACAGCAATGGATGGGCTCGGGGCATGCTTTACAGGACGTAGACCGCTTTACGTCGCGTTCCGGTGTCGATGAACAGTCCATTGCGGCGGCAAAGAAGTTTCGCGAGCAATGGGCGGAGATTAGCCAGTCGTTTGAGAAAACGGGTTATATCCTGTTTAACGCGCTGCTGCCCTATATCAAGCAGTTCAATGACTGGCTTAACGACCTGGCCACCTGGATGACGCAGCACCCGGATGAAATCAAGGCGGCGATACAGGGTGTGCTCGATGTTCTATCCAGCGTTGTCGGTATCGCCAGCGAGGCGGCCAAAGCCATAGGTGGTTGGCAGAACGCCATTTTGCTGTTGGTGAGCGCCTCAGTCGGAGGAAAGCTACTTTCACTGTTTAAGGGGCTTGGCGGGGCGATTATGGGGCCTGCTGGCCTTATTGCCGCGCTGGTGGCGCTGGAGGAGTTTGTCGTTAAGCCGCTGGAAGAAAAGTATCCGGCGCTGAAAAATAATCCCGTCGCGGACACCCTGAACAATTTGCCATTCAGTGACATGGTTGATGGATGGGGGAAATCTGCCCACGATTGGTTCCAGGAAAAAACCGGCATTAACATACCTCGCGGTGACGGCTACGGACAAAGCACCGAGCCAGAGCAGCACGCACAGGCAGTTCGCCGGCCGCAGCCAACGAAAGAAGGTGAGGCGTTGTTAGGCTGGCTGCAGCCCAAGCTGAGCAAACTGGAGGAAACATTCAAGTTACCGCCTGGCTTGTTACGCAGTATCGCGATCACTGAATCAGGCGGAAACCCGGAGGCGGTATCTGGCGCGGGTGCCAAAGGGCTGTTTCAGTTTATGCCTGATACGGCGAAGGACTTCGGATTGAAGGGGCGGGATGTTTACGACCCGGAAAAATCCGCGCAGGCCGCAGCCCGGTATATGTCGCAGCTGATGAAGATGTTTGATGGCGATTTGGGCAAAGCTCTGGCTGCTTATAACTGGGGGCAGGGTAACGTCATGCGTAAAGGCCTTGGGGCAGCACCAAAGGAAACGCGGGAGTATGTGCCGAAGGTGCTGGCCAACCTGCCTCAGCCGGGCGCTGGAATGGCCGCGCAATCGCGTCAGCCCGCAGCGGGACCTCAATCCACCGTCACCGAAACCACCCATATTGGCACGCTGCAGGTGATGTCGACCGCGGACAACGTTAAAGGGATCACGGACGACGCCAGGCAGAAGATTAACCGCTCAAGCCTGGTGGGCGCGTATGCATCGGGAGTATCGACATGAGGTTCTCACTGAATCAGGCCACCGTACTTAATGCTGTTCGTGGCGGTGGCCTGTTATCTGTCGTCAACAGCGTGCTCTCTCCGGGGTATGGTATTTATTACGCTTCCGGCGACAGTGTCGGCACAAAACCTTTTTCGCCGACATCATTTGTTGTGATTGAGGTTGGAGGAGAGGCAACTATTGGCACTGCACCGATAGAAAAAGGGGGCTACACCTCATATAACAAGGTGCAGCGCCCAGCCGAACTACACATCACTTTTACAGTGGAAGGCTGGACCGGGTTTTCCGGAGCAATTCCAAATCTGACCAATCTCACGCTGACCTCTCGCTCGGATGTGCTGGCCACGTTGGAAACCATGCGTACAACGGCCGAAGTTTACGATATTGAAACCCCGGACAAGACCTACTCTTCATATGACCTGACCAAATATGACTACCGGACCCGAAGCGACGGCGGGCCGACGTTGTTGACGATAAATGCGGTTTTTCAGGATGTGCAGGATGTAGCTGAAGTGACGGTCAGTAGTGAAACCTCGCAGGCGGGCACAACCAATAATCAGATCACCCAAGGGGCAAGCGCCAACACGGAGAATGTCACCTCATCAACGAGTGGCTCAACCCTGTCTGATGTGAAAAAGGCGGCGTCGGGGCTTCAGCGCTCTACCTCGGAGCTGGTGGGGACCATTACTGACAAGGTTTCATCTGCGGTTGAGGATGTGACCAAGTCGCTAGGTGAAGTAACCGTCAGCGCAACGCAAAAGCTGGATGCTGCGGTTAAGCAATTGGCGGGGAGTTTAACCTGATGCTGGAAATTGTACTCAAGCCCCTCAAGTCTCAACGGTTCACCGTCTCCCTGAATAATCAGGCATGTGAAATTCGTTTGGCACAACGTACCACGGGGCTATATATCGATCTGACTATTAACGGCACCCCCTGTTTGCAGGGGGTGTTGTGCCTGAACGGTAACAAGATCGTGCGTTACGGCTACCTGCCATTCGCCGGCGAATTGTTTTTCGCAGACTTGGCGGGGAGCGCGGATCCTGAATGGTCGGGCCTTGGTGAGCGTTTCAAACTTTACTACCTGGCACCGGAGGAAATGCCGTGAGCTATCAGCAGCGAAAAATCATGATTGAATTTACCCTGGCAGAGGGAAAGAAATTCGATGACCGAGGCAATGTATTGACCATTCAGAATGCCCGCTGTTACGTGAGCCTGGCGGCTTATGGAGGAATTGCTGGCACCCAGGTCACATTGTACCTGTGGGGATTGATACCCCAGCAAATGGCTGCGTTGAGTTACAAGGGTATTTGGATCGATGGGGCCAAGCCTAATCGCGTTCGCGTCTGGGCCGGCGACCGGCAAATTTTTGAAGGCTTCATCAGCGACGCCTACGCCGATTACAACCAGGTACCGGACGTACCGCTGATCATTACTGCCAACATGATGTTTTATCTGCGGGCGAAAAAGGTGTCGCCGTTTAGCGCAGAGGGCACGGTACCAATAGACGACATTCTGATGCCGCTGGCTTCTTCTGTAGGACTCAAGTATGAAAATCAGGGGGTGAAACGCTCACTGCCTGATCCCTATTTGCAGGGTGATATCACGCAGCAGATGTTGGAGGCGGCCCGGGCCGTTGACGCAGAGATCGACATCAACGTTGAGCAGGTCACCATCTGGCCAAGAGGAATGCCACGTAAAGAGCCGACGCTGCTGGTATCACCAGAGCATGGGTTGATCGGTTACCCCATATTTACCAACGTGGGACTATGTATTACGACCCTTTTCTCGGCCGATATATTCATTGGGCGCAAACTGTCACTGGAAACCTCACTACCGAATGCCTCCGGGCAATACGCGGTCATCGGTGCCGTACATACGCTGACCTCGTGGGTAGAGGGTGGGCAATGGAGCACTGCAGGCGATTTATTGCGTCAACCGGGAGGGTGAAGTGGATAATTTTCACGTTAATGGCGCGGACTTGAATGGTGACGTCAACGCACAGGAGTTTGTATTGCGTCAGTTTCTCGGGCGCCATGTGTTTATCACGCTGGGCCAGGTTGTGAAAGCCAAGGGAGAAAGCGTCGATATTCGTCCGATGGTGATGTCGGTTGCGGGTAACGGCTCGCCGATCTCACATGAGGTGATTTATAACGTGCCGGTGTGGAGGCTTCAGGGGGGACAGAGTGCGGTGATCATGCCACCCAAAGCGGGCGATATTGGCTTTATCGCGATTTGTGATCGGGATATCAGCGCGGTTAAAACCACTCGTCAGCCGGCAATGCCAGGATCAAAGCGAACGCATAGCCTGTCGGATGCGCTTTATCTTGGCGGGGTGCTTAATGGCGCGCCGGTGCAGTTCGTCGAGTTTGCCGATCAGCAGATCAATGTTACTTCCCCGTGGAAAATTACACTGAACGCGCCCGATGTTGAAGCCAACGGAACGGGGAGTTTCACTGTCAATTTCCCGAAAATAGCTCTTAATGGCGAGACGGAAGTGAGTGAAGGCTTTACCGCCAAAGGTAAAACCGACTTGTCTGGCGGCGCCACCATTGATGGCATTGAGTTTGGTAATCACGTGCATGGCGGTGTGCAATCGGGCGGCTCGCAGACGAATAAGCCAGAATAATCAGGCGTTATCCGGGGTTTCATCTTTTACGGCGAGTCTTTCAGCCTCTTTCAATAGTGCGATCGTTGCGTCTAGATCATGCCCTTTCACAGTGACTTTTGTGCCATTTTTCATTGTTACTTCAAAAAACTTGCCTTTATTCCTGGCTATGAAATAGCCAATGGCGGCGCTTAGGCAATTCATTGCGGCAGGAGACTTTGCCACCTCGACAATCAACTCCACCCACTGAATGGGCTCAGCGGAGTCGAACGCTAGCGTGACGTGATGGCGATAGTCAATCCCCCAAACCGTCAGCGCATTTTCCACGAGTGTTACATCTGAACGGGGTACCGAGAAAATGAGACTGTCCATAGAGTACGGATCCTCAAAATTTACCAACATGAAAGAGGCTTTTAGACTTATAGCCGCCGGGTTTCTACTGCTGTTGGGGCGAAAGATAGTTATCCATCAAGAAATCAACAGTCAGCAGATTATTGATGCTCTGAGGGATGGTTGCGAGAAAGCGCGACAATCGGGCACTTTACAACGAACTCAGGCTGGCGAAAACCTGACAAATGATCAGTAATTTGCAGGTGGAGATATAAAATGCAAACCCGATCGCTTCTTCTCGATACGAACACCTGGGATTTGATGCTGGATGATACCGGCAATATTGCCATTACGGACAATCCCTATGCTGTTGCGCAGGATGTTGCTTGCGCCTGCAGCACGTTTTTGGGTGAGTGCTGGTATGACACCACGCTCGGTATCCCGTATTACCCGCGTATTCTTGGCCATTGGCCGGGGACGCAGCTGATCAATACCAAAATGCAGCAGGAGGCGATGAAGTTGCCGACAGTATCGTCGGCGAGCTGCACGGCGGTATCCGATGGTGATCGCCGCATAGGCGGTGTCATGACGATCACTGATACTAATTTTAACGAATACACGGTGCTGTTATGACGGATGAAAACACCAATTACACCACCGCAGTACCGGCGGTCACGTTTTCAAAAACGGGGCTGCTGGTGCCGGATGAGGTAGATATTTTAAACGGCCGCCTGGCCGACTTTTCGACCGCCCTGGGGAGTTCGATGGGCACCAGTCTGACGAGCCCGCAGGGACAATTGGCGATGAGTGACGCAGCAATTATTGCCGACAAGAACGATCAGTTACTGGCCATTGCGAATCAGGTCAACCCAGACTACAGCAGCGGGCGGTTTCAGGATGCAATAGGGCGCATCTACTTTATTGACCGTATCGGCGCTACAGGGACGACAGTAACCGGTACTTGTTCGGGGCTCGTGGGCACGCTGATCCCTGCCGGCAGCATGGCGCAGGATGAAGCGGGATATCTTTTTATCAGTCTGTCAGACGCAACGATTGGCGCCACTGGCAGTATTGACGTTGTTTTCCAGAACCTCACGACAGGGCCGATAGGTTGCGCCATTGGCGCACTCAGCAAAGTCTACAAAGCGATCCCAGGCTGGTCCGGTGTGAGCAATCGCGCCGCTGGCGTGCCGGGGAATAATGAAGAGAGCCGGGCTGACTTTGAGCACCGCCGACGTAACTCTGTAGCCAATAATGCCCGGAACACGCTGAATGCTATTAGAGGCGAGATCCTTTCAAAGGTCGCCGGAGTGGTGGATATCTATGTTACGCACAACCCCACACCGGCAGAAAGGAAAGTTGGCGCGTCGAACTACCCACTGAAAAAGAACTCGTTCTATGTGGGTGTGTATGGCGGGAAAGCGGAGGACATCGCTGGTGCTATTTGGCGCAAGGGGCCGCCGGGGGTTGATATGAATGGTGACCAGTCTTACACCCTTGCGGATACCGACGGTTATGATCCCCCATATCCTGAGTATGTGATCACCTGGCAAGGGCTAAAGCCGGTCAGTGTTTATGTGAAGGTTAGCCTGAGAAAGAGCGAGTATTTGCCGTCAGCCATTAATGAACAAGTACAAAAATCTGTTGTTGATGCTTTCAATGGTGCCGATGGCGGTAATCGGGCGCGTGCGGCGGCAACGTTAGCTGCAGGGCGTTTCTATGCTGGTATTTACGGTATTGATCCGGCGAACGTCGACATTCTCGGTATAACGCTGAGCAGGAACGGCAGCGCGTACAGTTCATCGCTCACGTTTGGCATTGATGAAATCCCTACGCTGGATCCGAACAATATCAGCGTGGAGCTGAAGGAGGTCTAAATTGCAGAATGTGGCCGCCACTGTCCTTGCACAGTATGCTGCCAGCCCCCGCCTTAACGCCCTGATTGGCAGTTTCAATGAAGCTGTTGCCCCCGATAAGTTCATCACTGATTTTTACGATCTGATCTGGAACATCGAAACCGCAGAGACCTATGGCCTCGATGTGTGGGGAAAAATTGTGGACGTAAGCCGACGGCTGACGGTGGACGACGATTTTAATTATCTGGGGTTCAGTGAGGCGCGGATTGATACGCCAACGCGGACAGATCCCCGCCCATTTGACCAGGCGCCGTTCTATAGCGGTGAGAGCACAACGCAGACCATTGAACTTGCGGACCCGATCTATCGCCGTCTGATCATGATGAAAGCCATGAGCAATATCACCGATTGCTCAATACCGAATATCAATCGGATGTTGCGTTACATGTTCGGCGATCGGGGGCGCGCCTATATCCAGAACGACGGCGGAATGAAGATGAGCTATGTGTTCGAGTTCGAACTGTCGACCGCCGAGCTGGCTATCGTCCAATCTTCCGGGGCGCTGCCTGCGCCGCCAGGTGTTAACGTTTCAATAATTCAGAAGGCATAAAATGAAACTGACAGATAAACCGCGTCAGATTGCAGTGCCGTTCGCCAGCGGTACTGCTGACAAAAACACGATCCCCAATAATGCCACACAGGAAACCAAGGAGAAGGGCAATGCTGCCTATGACTCGGGTTTTCCGCCGCTAACTATGACTGCTATCGCAGCGGGCGGTATTCCGCCACACGGGAAGGATTTTAACGGACTGCTGAATGATATTACTGCGGCAATCCGCTTTTCGCAGGCAGGCGGGCAGTACACCTTTGATTCAGTTTTTGCCCAGGCTATCGGTGGATATGCTAAAGGCGCGACGGTTTTAAGTGCTGACGGCTCAAAAATATGGTGGAGCACAGTTGATGCAAATACCACAGATCCAGATGGCACCAGCGCTGCAGGCTGGAAAAACTTGCTTGCCGATCCGGCAGGGCTGTTCTTACAAAAAGCGCAAAACCTAGCGGATTTACAAAACAAAGCTGAAGGCCGAAAAAATCTTGAGTTAGGTACGGCTGCCACAAAAGATGTTGGTACTGATGTGGCAGGACAGGTACTGACCGTGAGTAATTATGGGTTGTCCAATACTTTGAAAGCCCTTACCGACGTTGACTTGAACACGATTCAGACCTTTGGGTTTTATGTAATCCAAAATCCAGTAAATGGGCCTGCTGGAAGCATTGGCGGCTCCTTATTCCTGAATGTGGTGACGTGGCAGTCAGGGACTGGAACGGCGGGTTATCGAGTTGCTCAAGAGGTCATCGGTTATGGGCAATCTGGCAGCACGGGTAATAGAGTTTGGCGGCGAACCTGGACGGGGAGCGTCTGGAGTGGATGGATTGAGTTTTATTCAGAAGCCCACAAACCCAGCGCTTCTGATGTCGATGCTTATACCAAAAAGCAGTCTGACGACACTTTTGTTCATAAATCTGGCGATACGACAAAGTGGCTCACGGTCACAGATGGGTTAGACACAGGAAATGATGTAACCGTTGGTAGAACACTCTTCGTTAAAGGCATGGAGTTTATTGTAAAGCAAGGGTTGCAAGACCCGGTGGATAACTATCGGCAAACTAACGGCATGCGGATTCAAGGCGCAGGAAATTTGTTTGTTGATATATATCAGGCTGAGCGAATGGGTGAATATCACTTTCTTGGTATTCATGTGGCTAATGGTGGTGCTGATGGCTGGTATGAATTTAGGAATGATGGCTCATTCAGTGCCGGGGGTACTGTTGGCGCAGGGGGAAGCAATGGAGGTAAACTTTATCAAGATGGGAATCTGTCTGGCTCCATATGGGGAGGCTATCTCAGTAACTGGCTTAACCAAAATATTTCTAACGCACAAAATAACGCGCAAAACTGGGCCTATCAGAATTTAGTCAATGCAGTTCGACTCTCTGGCCGAACCGTTCAGCCTGACACGGGGGGACGAATCGATCTCCCGTCGGGATGTGTTTACACCGGAATGTCTGGGGCCAACTACGGGCCTGGATCGTGGGGGGCATATTCTGCCATCCAAGTTTTGATTAATGGACAATGGGCCACTGTAGGAACGGTATGATTATGAAAAACTTGAAAAACCTTAAACAGTACACTCCCACCGAACCAGCATTAGGCTCTGCGGTAGCTTATCTCCGTGATGAAGATGGCAATGATTGGTATGAAAATCAGCAGGAGTTTGCCGCCGATACCCTGAAAGTTGCTTATGATGAAGAAGGTATCATATGGGCTGTGGCACGTGATGTTTCTATGCTTTGGCCGATTAATTTATCTGTTGTTGAAGTGAGTGAGGAAATTGCGCCGCGTGGGCTATCAGACACCGGGAAATGGGTTTTCAATGGTAAAAAAATCATTCCCCGTATCTACACCAAAGAAGAATACAAGGCGCAGGCCCAGGCACAAAAGGAGTTACTTTTGGACGAGGCCAATAAAAAAACACAGGCTTGGCAAACTCAATTGATGTTGGGGATAATTACTGATGCTGATAAGGCATCTCTTATTTTGTGGATGGAGTACGTGCAGAAGGTTCAGGCTATTGATACACACCTGGCAGATAAAGTTGCATGGCCTAATCCACCGCTCTAAAACAAAGGCCCTCGGTAGGGAGGGCCGTTTTTAAAGTTATTAGTTTTTACTGTAACCCAAGGACACTATGACTTCATTATCGAAAAAGTAAAGTGAATAGTCCTTGTTAGATAAAAAAGGTTTGATGCCTTTACCTACTATATAGGCAAGTTTGTTTTTATTACTTTGCTCGTCACCATAACCATGCAGGGTTTGTGGTAAGCCTTTATTAATTAACTGGAATGATGCCAAAAATTCAGATGCAGGACTAAGGAAATAGCCTATTAATGGTTTGTTATCCATCAATAGCCTTGCCCTCTCGTTAATGTTAACTTGACCGGTTGTGCCAATAAGTTTCACATCAGGGTGATTTATGATGTCTCTGGATATCATGTTAAATACAAAGTCTTCATATTCACGCTGCGATTTCATAGCGCTACTTAATTGAGCACTAAAAGCAAAGGCTGTAATCAAAGGTATTAACGCAAGGTGTTTTATTTTTGGTGCAAGCTCAACGATTGAAGTGGCTATAATCACAAACAGAACCGAGAATGATATTAATGTCCTCGGGAAAACGGGTGAGTCCCTCAAAAATATTGTTGGGCCTAATAGTGAAGTTAAAAAAATAAATGTAGAAATAATTGCCAGTGTTGAGGTTGAAATTAGGTTGTTGTTTTTAATTGATTTTTTTATTAAAAGTGCAATTAAAAATAACGTGGGAATTAAAAAGTAAATATACACAGGACCATGAAAGTAAGATGCAACGATTTCATATAAACTTTTCACAGTGCTAACTAGTGTTCTATAGCCATCAGTATCTGGGGTTATTAGTTCTGAGCGAGAGTTGCTTTTTGTTGAAAATAGCAACATGTAAATAATGTAAAATGAAATGAATTCACAAGCTTTTCTTGCGACAAGCTTCGTAACGTGATGTATCTCTAAGTGGTTTTTAAGTCCAAATATAAAAACATCTGCAGCAAGTAGACCTATAAATATATTTGCACATGGTTGATATAGGGTTAACGCAAGTACTCCGGAAACTATTTTTACTGCCACTTCACGGATTTGGTTTGTGTTGCTATAAGTGTAGGCTAAAACAGAAAGGAAAAAAGCCAAAGCCATACCAAGGGAATCATATCTATAGGCGATATTTTGCAGCATGTAAGGATTGAATATCAAAAACGCAGCGACGAAAACAGGATGTTGAACATCCATTCTGGTTAGGTGCTTTTTTAACAATAAAGATGACGCCCCTATGAACAGACAGGACATAATCATTGTGTACGGGAATAGGTCAAGATTATAGTGACCGCTTGCAGATAGTATTTTCATTAGGATATCAGCCATGGGTCTTCCTAGCCCTCGCCATCCATATTGCCCGGTGATAGCCCTATCTAAGTCATCCCTGTAAAATACCCCAGACTGGATAAGGGGGTATATGAATAACAGAGCCAAGCCTGAGTACAGTGCTAATGTTTTTTTGTCGTTTTTGCAGATCATTTAAAATTCCGTCTCACTTTTTCACTATATAACGTGGCCTACATTTTGTTTCAATATAAATCCTACCGATATACTCACCCAGGACGCCTATTCCTATGAGCTGCACTCCACCAAGAAAGAGGATGGAAACGATGATAGATGGATAGCCTGCTACAGGATTGCCCCAAATTATTTTATCTAAAATCATCCATGTGCCATATAGGAAGGATAAAGTTGCAACGAAAAAACCAAGGTATGCCCATATCCTAAGTGGGAATGTTGAAAAGCTGGTTATTCCCTCAATGGCCAAGTTCCAAAGCTTCCAACCATTGAATTTGCTTGTGCCGGCGATGCGTTCAGCTCTGTTGTATTCTACAACGTCCACCTTACCACCAACCCAACTTAATATTCCTTTCATAAATAAATTCCTCTCTGGAAGTAGTTTGATATTATCTACCACCTCTCGAGACATAAGTCTAAAATCACCGACATTTTCCTCTATTGCAGGGTCGCTTATTTTATTGTGAATTCTATAAAACCACTCTGCACTTTTACGCTTCATTCTTCCATCACATTTTCTATCTATGCGCTTTGCTAAAACGACCTCTGCACCATTCTCCCATCGCTGAATCAATTGTGGGATTACATCTATTGGATCTTGCAAGTCAACATCTATAGGGACAATCACATCACCAGTAGATGACTCTAATCCGGCGAAGAGGGCTGGCTCCTTACCAAAATTACGTGTGAAGTTTATAGCCTTCACATTTTCATCTGCCAACGATAAAGAAGAGATAATGCTTTCTGTTTTATCTGAACTACCATCATTAATGAAAATTATCTCAATGTTATAATTTTCAAATGGTTTATAGTCGCGCACGGATTTATAGAAAACAGGTATTGTTTCTTCTTCATTAAATACAGGGACTACCAAGGAAATTTTCATTAATCATCCTTGAAAACAAAAAATTTAGAGTAAATGAAACCGCAGAATAGACTTACCGCAGAGAAAGTAACTAGCGTAATAATTGGTTTTACATCCATTTTATCTGCCAGCCAGCCCACCAAGAATGCCATGCTACCCATAAACAACACATACACCACGTATCGGAATGCTGTTGCTTCTGATTTGAATGTCCACCTAGCGTTTACAAAGAACGAAATGGTTACTGCGATGCAGAAGGCAACAACGTTAGAGAGTGACTGTGAGGAGCCGCCAAGCAGCATGAACGCAAAAACAGCCCAATGAGCACAGGTGTTCATCACACCTACTGATGCATAACGTAAAAAGGTATTCAATGCGCAAAATTCTTAAAATTTGATTTACTGTATTTTGCCACTGCGTCATGCTGAAGGCAAAGTTTTCTAGCCCATGTACATGAGAACATTATGTATTGATGTTTAATGCGGAACTTTCAGAAACGTGTGGCGCACCATACGTACACATTTACAGAGCAGCGGGGATGAACAATGGAAACTGATGAACAACGTGCAATGTTCATAGCCAACGAGATTGGAGCCGCGGTGATCGATTTGATTGCTAATGGCGTGGTGGTGAACCGTCCTAATATTACTGACTATTTAGAGATGAAGCGGAAAAACGTTGGCAACACGCTTTACAAAGGTGTGTTGCGAGATGCGGCAGCCCTTGTTCGGGATAAGTAGTGGAAGGTCAGAGTTCTGTCGCCAAAGTGAAAACTCGGTCTCTCGGGGCTCTTATGCATGGTATCGTTCAGAAGATGGGTTTCAATCATGCGATAACTACATGAATTTATAGTGTACAATTATTAATCCATGTTCTGATTTTCTACGTAACTTATTGTTTTTAAGAATGTAAGCGATGAATTTAAAATCCCTCGGCTTATGGCTGTGCGGGTTCAAGTCCCGCCCCGGGTACCAGGAAAATAAATTCCAGAATAATCAAAGCAATAAGTAGTAATGTCGTGACCGCCGGAAGGCGGTTTTTTTGTGCCTGAAATTCCATTTCGTCATATCACATCATAATATTCTTCTGCTATCACTGTTATCTTGTTGTCGGGCAAGGACCATTTTTCAAGACGCTTGGTAAGAAGTGATCTATAACCAGAGAGTGCAATAGATAAGGAGTGTTGGATGAAAGGGGGATTATTTTTATTGGCGATTGTCATGCTATCTGGCTGTTCAGGGTCTTTTGGATCGATTCTGGGCGTGATCCCGCAAAGCTCCGATGTTTGCCCACAAGGGAAAAATGCGATTACCGGCGAATGCCGTTAGTTCGCATTATCGGCTTTTTGTCGGCCTAAACCCTGCGGCCAGCCTGAAACTATGGCTGGCAAGCTAATCAAGCCATATCCGGCTGTTTGATCGCTGTGCCGATCGCCGGATACTGCCTGTTACGGGCGTTAGAACCTAGCCTCCACTTCCCAGTAGCGGAAGCCTATCCGCACTGCAGTTTGCCACCCACATCACGGCCACGACGACGGCGATGGAAATGATCGCGCACAGATCCGATTTGCGCATGTTTCTCCTTAGCGAGCGTTGATCCCAATAACCTCAATTGCTGCTCTGTGCAGTTTCTGACAGTACTCGTCGGGTTGTCTTTCGATTTCAGCAATGAGATAGGCGAGAATGTTTTGCTTGCTGATGGGTTTGTTCGCGGAAAGCACCTGAATAACGCCTTTGCCGAGCAGGCTGTATATTTGTTCACGGTATGTCTCAATATCTCTATCGTGGAGACCGTAAAGGGAGTAATCGATCATAGAATTTTACCGCTGGTGAAATTTAAAGTGCCAGCCGAAGCTGGCAGAGAAGCCATTAAAAAAATAAAGTCGTGCAAATTTCACTTAGGGTGATATCTAAGTGGAATGTTAACGATAACGTAGTAAGAATATTCCCATCAATAGGCAGTTGTAAGCCAAACCGCTAATTAGGAAAAACCTCAGGCCAGCGCCGCAGCGGTGATATTTACCGTTGAAGGCCCAGCAAACGGCGCTGTGGCAGAGACTCAATCTTCCGTCTGTGACCCCAGGCTTTCGGGCAATAACTGCGCCAGCAGCAGGTCGAGAGTCAGCATCAGTCCATAGCGTGCCGTACTGCCGCCGCTGAGCGGCAACACCTTATCCGCCAGCCCGGCCAGCGTAGTGCCCGCAGGGGTTAGGGCGATGCGATAAGCACCGGTCGCGCCGGCCAGTTTGGCCGCGTTCAGCAAATCGCTGTTTTCCCCACTCATAGACAGCAGGATCACGCACTGTTGCGTGCTGAGCGTGGAGGCCGTCATGCGCATCAGCGCCGCGTCCTGGCAGATAAATGCAGGGTAACCCAGGCCCACCAGGCGCTGTTGCAGCTCATTGGCATAAAGCGCCATGCTGTTTACGCCAAAAATATGTACGCTCTTGGATTGGCTCAGCTGCTGGCAAGCATCGATCAGCGCTGCATGTTCTACTTGCTGCAGCTGTTGATGCAAGGTGGTTTCCACGTCGTTGACGCGCTGTAGCCACAGCCGCGGTGGGCCATTAGGCGTGGCTTGGACGGTCAAATAGCGTGAGCCGCTCACGCTGGCCTGAGCCAGTTTCATGCGCAGATCGCGAATATCGTCGCAGCCAATGGTTTTGGCAAATCGGGTAATGGTGGCCGGGCTGACCCCCGCTTGGCTGGCCAGCAATTCGATGGTGGCGGAGGAGGCGAAGGCAATATCGTCCAAAATGGTCTGTGCGACTTTGGCCTCTTGCTGACTGAACTGATTTTGTCGTGCGCGGATCTGATAGACGATGTCGCCAATATCTTCACAACCGATGGATTTAGCAAAACGGCTGAGGGTGGTGGAGCTGACGCCAGGCAGTTTGCCGATGCCGGCCGCGGAGGCAAAGGCGATATCCATGCCGCCGAGCACGGGTTGGGCTACCTCAGTAGGAGGAGGTGTTGCCGTCGACGGGGAGCGCATTAGCGCGATAAAGTCGTTAAGATCCTGACAGCCAAGGGATTGGGCAAAATGAGCGACGATCTCAGTGCTGACACCTGCTCGCTCTGCCAATTGCTCAATGGTTGCTGTTGATGTAAACCCCGGGTTGTCCAGTATGGCTCGGGCAACTTTTGCTTCCTGGCGGCTGAACGGATCCTGGCGAAACTGAATGTGGTAAACGAGATCCATGACTGCAGTGTCCCTTCTGTAATGCCAACCGGCGGTCTGTGCTTCAAATTAGCCTGTTTTTCACACGGCATAAAGCGATAACCAGAAGAATAAGCTAATGAAAATAATTTTCAATCAGGACAGATTTGAAACGAGATGCTCTTCGCATTGTTTATCAGGTAGTGATTTATCACTTTGTTTTTAAACGTTAAAGACAGGTTTTAAATTTTGTGGTTATGAAAAATCAGATCGCCGATCACAGTGTTGAAAAAAATTTTCACGACGAAAATTCTTTAATGCATTGTTTTTAAAGGATTATCCAAAAGTCATAATCAAATCGTATGGAATCAAGGTATTTACAAGCGTGTTACGGAACTGTTTTATATTTGCATCGCCAAGTGGCTAACAACCGGGATACTGAAAATGCAAACCATCGTCTTATGCTGCGCAGCAGGCATGTCGACCAGCATGCTGGTACAAAAAATGAAAGCTGAGGCGCAAAAACGGGCGCTGGATATCGTGATTGAAGCCGTGCCCGTGGCGGATTTCGAGCGCATCGTCGAGCGTGCGGACATTGTACTGCTGGGGCCGCAGGTGAAATATGAACACGCACGTCTTTGCGAACTTGCTGCGCCCTTGGGTAAAACTGTCGCTGTGATCGACATGATGGATTACGGCACTATGCGTGGAGACAAGGTGCTGGATAAGGCACTGGGCTTGTTAGCCTGATAACACCCTGAGGGGCTTGGCCCCTTTTATCCTTTATTTATTCATCGACCGCGGGTTATTTCATGACTCTCGGCGGGATCGCTGCGCCTGAAATAAGGCCGGGGAGGTGATGGTGGATTTGGAAACTAGCGTTATGGAGTTGCTGGTCCATGCCGGCAGCGCTCGCAGTTCGCTGCTTTCGGCGCTGCAGCTGGCACGTCGCGGTCAGTTCGCAGCCGCAGAGATTAAGTTGGAAGAGGCGAAGGCCGGCATCGGGAGGGCGCACGGCATGCAGACGGAGCTGATTGGCATGGATGAAGGGGTTGGGAAAATACCGGTCAGTCTGATTCTGGTGCATGCGCAGGATCATTTGATGAACGCCATGCTGATTCAAGATCTGGCCACCGACATGATCGAGCTTTATCGCCGTTTACCGCAGGGGCAAAGCAATGACTAAGATAACCGTAATTGGCGGAGGCAGCAGCTACACGCCGGAGTTGGTCGAGGGGCTGATCGCCCACTATCAGGACGTCCCGTTAACCGAACTGGCGTTGGTAGATGTAGAGTCCGGCCGCGAGAAAGTGGGCATCATTGCCGAACTGACCAAAAGAATGCTCAAGCGCAACGGGCTGGAGCAGGTGGTGGTGTCGGTACATTTCGAGCTGGAACCGGCCATTCGCGGTGCCAGCTTTGTACTGGCTCAACTGCGGGTCGGGCAACTGGCAGCCCGTGCTGCCGATGAACGCCTGGGTTTGAAATACCAGCGTCTGGGGCAAGAGACCACCGGTGTCGGTGGTTTCGCCAAGGCATTGCGCACCATTCCTGTCATGCTGGAAGTGGCGCGTACCGTAGAAGCGGTAGCGCCGGACGCCTGGATCATCAATTTTACCAATCCGGCCGGTATTGTCACCGAAGCGGTCTCCCGTTACAGCAAGGCGAAGATTATCGGCTTGTGCAACGTACCGATCACCATGCACCACATGATCGCCGACATGCTGAAGGCACCTCATGATCAGGTCGATCTCCGTTTTGCTGGACTGAACCATATGGTGTGGGTACATCAGGTAACGCAAAGCGGCAGGGATGTGACCGCCCAGGTGTTGGAGATGCTGAGCAATGGCGAAACGCTGTCGATGAACAACATCAAGGATCTGCCTTGGCCGCCGGCGTTTTTGCAGGCGCTGGGTGCGATCCCTTGCCCATATCATCGCTATTTCTACCAAACCGCCGGCATGCTGGAAGAAGAGCTTGAAGCCGCTGCGGCCCAGGGAACCCGTGCTGAACAGGTGATGAAGGTAGAGGCAGAGCTATTTGCACTGTACGCCGACCCAACGCTGGATAAAAAACCGGAGCAGTTGAGCTTCCGTGGCGGTGCCTTCTATTCAGAAGTTGCGGTCGAGCTGATCCGTGCCATTCACAATAACAGCGGCAAGGTGCTGGTGGTGAACACCCGCAATAATGGCGCGATTCAGGGCCTGCCGAATGACGCAGTGATTGAAACCAACTGCGTGATCGACGCACAGGGCGCTCACCCGCTGAGCTTCGGGCCGCTGCCGCTGGCCATGAACGGGCTGACTCAGCAGGTGAAAGATTTCGAACGTTTGACCATTGAGGCCGCAGTGCATGGCGATCGTCACAGTGCACTGTTGGCGCTGGTGGTGAATCCGCTGATTGGCGGCGTCGGTATCGCAGAATCTTTACTGGATGAGGTGCTGAACCTTAACCAAGCCTATTTGCCGCAGTTCAACTAAGTCGATATTCCATAATAATAATCACGATGCCGGCTTGGCCGGGCAGGGGGAATGATGGCGGGTTTAAATAGCATTCTGGAACGTTACGTATTGCCGACGGCGTTAAAAATCGCCGGGCAAAAACACATTTTATCGGTACGCGACGGCATAATTCTCAATATGCCGTTTATGTTGATCGGGTCATTTTTCCTGATCTTCGCCTACTTACCGATCCCGAGCTATGCCAACCTGATGGGGGAGGTATTCGGTGCGGCCTGGCGCGACAAGCTGTTGTATCCGGTCAAAGCGACCTACGACATCATGGCGATTATCTCCAGCTTTGGTATTGCCTACCGGCTGGCGGAAAAATACCGTGGTATGGACCCGCTCAGTACCGGTGCGGTTTCTTTAGTGGCGTTCATCATGACCATTCCTCAACACACCCTTTTTGCCCCGGTGAAAGGTGCCGCGGAGCAGATTGTCAAAGGCGTGCTGCCGATGAACTTTATCGGCAGCCAGGGATTGTTTGTGGCAATCGTGGTGGCGCTGTTGTCGACGGAAATCTACCGGTTCGTGCATAACCGCAATCTGGTGATCAATATGCCTGAAGGGGTGCCGCCAGCGGTGGCGAAATCCTTCCTGGCGTTGATTCCGGGATTTTGCGTACTGGCAGTGATCCTTCTGCTGCGCCTGATCGTCGAAGCCACGCCGTTTGGCGATATCAACACCATGATCGCTACGCTGATCGGTATCCCGATGCATCACGTGGGCGGAACGCTGCCGGGAATGATTTTCTCGGTGATCCTGATTGGCCTGTTGTGGACGTTGGGGCTGCACGGTGATGCCATCGTATTGGTGTTCATTCAGCCGGTGTGGTTGGCGAATATGTCGGAAAACCTGGTGGCGTTTCAGAACAACCAGCCTATTCCACACATTATTACCCAGCAATTTTACGATTTATGGATAGCGCCCGGCGGAACCGGTGCCCTGTTGGGGTTGGTGATCTTCATGCTGGTGCGCAGCCGTAGCGCGCAGATGAAGCAGTTGGGGAAAATCGCCGCGCCGGGTTGCCTGTTTAATATCAGTGAGCCCATGGTGTTTGGCATCCCGTTGGTGATGAACCCCTACTTCTTCCTGCCGTTTATCCTGACACCAGTGGTGCTGGTGATCGTGACCTACAGTGCGATGGCAACCGGTTTGGTGACGCCGCCGGTTGGTATAGCCTTACCGTTTACCACGCCGATTTTCATTAGCGGCTATCTGGCAACCGGAGGCCATATTTCGGGAACGGTGATCCAGGTGGTCAATCTGCTGATTTCAATGGCAATTTACTACCCGTTCTTCCGTGCCTGGGATAAGCAGAAGTACCGCGAAGAAAATCAGGCCGCGGCATCGGCACCCAGCGCTGCGGTTGGTGAACAATCCCTGACGCCATAGCGGGATAAACCATCTTCCTGCGGCAGCGCACCTAACCGCTACCGCAGGAAGGATAAAAGCCGTTTTGCACACGAATTGTTACATCATAACAACGTTATTTTTCTCCGCGCTGGCAACGCCCGCCTAAATTACCTGTCAGATAACCACCCAGTAGCAGGGGGAGAGAAACTCTCACAACAACCTGTATCTGGCAGATGGCTATGAACTCACATTGGCAGGAATGGTATCAATAATGCAGAAGTTCCGACGTTGGACCCAGTTGCAGGTCTCTTTTTTTATCGCTTTCTATCTCGGTGTATTACTCAATATCCCTATTTTTTATCGTCGTTATCAACAGCTTCATAACGATAACCTGTTGTCGATTGGCATTGAAATTGTCGCGGCCTTTTGCCTCGTATGCTTTATCACGCTGCTTATCTCCTTTTTGGGGCGCCGGTTGTTTCGTGTTTTGGCCACGCTGCTGGTCCTGAGCTCGGTTGCTGCCAGCTATTACATGGTGTTGTTCCACGTCGATATCGGCTACGGCATTCTGGCGGCGGTGATGACCACCGACGTTGATTTATCCAAAGAGTCGGTAGGCTGGCATTTTGGCGTATGGATGGTGCTGGTGAGCCTGTTGCCGCTGCTGTTGATTTGGCTGGCCCCGATGCACGAAGCCGCATTCAAACGCGGCAATCAGCTGGCATTGGTCAAAAAAGGCGGGATTATGCTGGCCGCTGGCCTGTTCTGCTGGCTACCGCTTCAGTTGATGGGCCAGGTGCAGGATCAACACGACCGTGAAAATAATCAGATGATGGCCAGCTATGGCGGGGTCGTTGCCGGCAGCTATTCACCGTCTAACTGGCTTTCGGCCCTGGGGCTGCTGACTTACAGTTCCTACAGCCAGGCGGAGGACAGCCGGAATCTGTTTGATCCGGCGGCGCATTTCACCTACCAGCCGCCAAAAGACGTGAATGATCTTTATGTGGTATTCGTGATTGGTGAAAGTGCCAGACGCGATCATATGGGGGTTTACGGTTACCAGCGCGACAATACGCCGAATCTAGATAAGGAAGCCAACCTGGCGGTGCTGCAAGGCTATTCTTGCGATACGTCAACCAAGCTCTCTCTGCGTTGCATGTTCGTCAGAGAAGGCGGGGCATCGGAAGAGCCGCAGCGCACACTGAAGGAAATGAACGTCTTCTCGGTGTTGAAGAAGCAGGGGTTTTCCTCCGAGCTATTCTCTATGCAAAGCGAAGCCTGGTTTTATAATAAGACTCAGGCGGACAGCTATGCTCTTCGAGAAAGCATTCAGGCGGAAAAACGCAATGCCGGTAAACCCGTTGATGATATTGCGTTGATCGATGAACTGCAGGATTCGCTGGACCGCCATCCTCAGGGAAAACACTTGGTGATTTTGCATACCAAAGGCTCACACTATATGTACACCGAACGCTATCCGCGGGCTTTTGCTCGCTATCAGCCGGAATGCCAGGGTATTGACGATACGTGTTCAACGGAATCGATGATCAACTCTTACGACAACAGCCTGTTGTACACCGACTATGTTCTTGAGCAGGTGTTCAATCAGTTGCGCAACCGTAACGCTATCGTGTTTTACGCCTCTGATCACGGTGAGTCGATCTCGGAAAATATGCATTTCCACGGCACGCCGCGCGATCACGCGCCGAAAGAACAGCGTACCGTGCCAATTATGGTCTGGGCATCCGACAAGTTTCTCAGTCAGCCCGATCACCAGGCGGCATTTAATCAGTTAAAGGCGCTGCAAAAGGCAAAAACGCCGGTGTTTCATGAAAAGCTGTTCGACAGCGTGCTGGGTTGTATCGGCTATACCTCGCCGGACGGCGGGATTGTGAAGCAGCGTAACTGGTGCCAGGTCAACTGAGTTGCCAGCCGTATGACTAACCGCCGAAAGGCGGTTTTTTTATGCATTAAGCTGGCGGAAAGCTCCCTTAACGAAGACTCTCAATCCAGTGGAAGATCCGCGCCAGGGCGTGCGTGATATCGCCAATGTTAAATAACGCGCCTATCCATATCGCAATCATGATGGCTACGGCAATAACGATCGGCATATCCATTCTACTCATTGGCTATCTTCTTCAATGGGTTAACTTGATTTCAAGCCTAGCATCAAACCTCGCCGGGATAAAATATCAGGCTAATAGTGCCAAAATCCGGTTTGCCGAAATCGCACTGTGGCCGCTTATACCCCGATGATTACTGCCGGTGAAAAACGGCGGTCGCGCATGGGGCGCAGAAGGAAGGTTGTGCAAATTTACGTTCGGACGTTGACCGGATTACGGCAATAAAAAAGCCACCCGAAGGTGGCTTGTCGTTAGAACGCTGTTTAGTCCAGTTTTGGATGCTGGTCGATCAACGTCTGTTTTTTCTTTTCCAACTCGGCAATCTGCTCATTGATGTCTTCGACTTTCTGTTCGATGTTGTCGTAGTTTTCTTGCAGCAGCTCTTTGGCTTCCGAACGATCCGAAGCCGCCGGGGTGGCACCGCGCAGCGGTTTATTGGCGGTTTCTTTCATGTACAGGCCGGTGATCAGACCGATGACGGCGACGACCATCAGATAATAAGCCGGCATATACAGGTTCCCGGTCGCTTCGACCAGCCAGGCGGCTACCGTCGGCGTCGCACCGGCAACCAGTACCGAGATGTTGAATGAAATCGCCAACGCGCTGTAACGAATATGCGTCGGGAACATCGCCGGCAGGGTGGAGGCCATCACACCGGTGAAGGAGTTCAGCAGCACCGCCAGCACCAACAGACCGACGAAGATCAGACCAATCACGTTACTGTTGATCAGAATAAAGCAGGGGATAGACAGAGCCAACAGACCGACGCTGCCGCCGATAATAAACGGCTTACGGCCGATGCGGTCACTGGCCAGGCCTATGACCGGCTGCACGAACAACATACCGATCATGATGGCGATAATGATCAGTACGCCGTGATCTTCCGAGTAGTGCAGGTTATGCGACAGGTAGCTCGGCATGTAAGTCAGCAACATGTAATAGGTCACGTTGGTTGAAATCACGATACCGACGCAGACCAGCAGGCTTCTCCAGTGCTTGGCCGCGATCTCTTTGAAAGAGGTCTTCGGCGGGTTTTCGATGGCGTTGCGGTCGTCTTTCTCCATCTTTTCCACGTGCTGCTGGAAGGCCGGTGTTTCTTCCAGCGCATGGCGCAGGTACAAACCGATCAGACCCAAAGGCGCTGCGATAAAGAACGGAATACGCCAGCCCCAGTCGAGGAAGTTGGTTTCACCGACAATGCTGGAGATCAGTACCACCACGCCAGCACCCAGCACGAAACCGGCAATGGAGCCAAAATCAAGCCAGCTGCCCATAAAGCCGCGTTTTCTGTCCGGTGAGTATTCGGCTACGAAGATAGCCGCGCCGGAGTATTCGCCACCTACCGAGAAGCCCTGTGCCAATTTGGCCAGCAACAGCAGAACCGGTGCCCAGATGCCGATAGAGGCATAGGAAGGGATCAGGCCGATACAGAAGGTACTGACCGCCATGATAATAATGGTGATGGAGAGTACTTTCTGGCGACCGAATTTATCGCCCATCGCGCCAAAGAAGATACCGCCTAATGGACGTACCAGGAAGGGAACGGAAAAGGTCGCCAGTGCGGCAATCATCTGTACGCCAGGGGTGGCGCCAGGGAAAAAGACTTGCCCAAGGGCGTAGGCCACAAAGCCATATACACCGAAGTCGAACCATTCCATTGCGTTACCTAATGCGGCCGCGGTAATGGCTTTTTTCAGCTTGCTGTCATCGATGATGGTGATGTCATTAATATGCATCGGTTTATGTCGTTTTTTTCTTAACTTCATATAATCATCCCTTAATCAATTTTAGTCGTACGTGAATTCGCAATCCTCGTTCACTTCTTCTGCCCAGTTATCAGCGTGGCTAATATTATTGCGATGTTGCCAGATTCGCCACTGCCTTTTTTGTGTGATGCGAGTCACGTAATAAGTCAATTTTCACCGGGAATATGTCATTTAGGTGACTAATTATTTTGCATCTATAGCTTAGCGTTATATCTTGCGGCGATCAAATTTAGCAGTTTATCTTATCAATTTGCACCGATTTAGCGCATAAATAGATTAATTATTGTTCATAATGGTGGTTTTTTGTCTGGGAAGGGATGAAACAAGTATAGAAAGAACTGCAGTAAAAACGGGCAAAATTAATGCATTCCAGATGAAAAAGCCTGGCGCGATCGCCAGGCTCAGCCTTACTGCGCAGATCCACCAAACTCCAGATAGAGTTGCGCCAGGTTTTGGTATTGAGCGAACCGGTTTTCATCCACGGCCAGCTCCGCCAACCGACGGCGATTTTGCGCATCCAGCCAGAAATTAATCGGCACCGAGCCTTGCCGGTAGCGGCTTTCATTCAATCGTTCAGATTTACGCGCCAGCGCCAATGCCGCCTGCAGGTGTTTCTCCTGTGCCATCAGTTGCGTACGTAACGACAGGGCATCATCAATGTCGGCCATGGCTTTATACAGCGCCTGCTTGAATTCCAGCACCTGCAGTTCATAGTCGCTGCGGGCGATTTTGATATCGACGTCCATTTGCCGCCATTCGAGGAACGGCAGCGACAGTCCGGCACCTACCGTTGCCAGCGGATTACGCAAAAACTCCAGCAATGCGGTGCTGCTGGCACCTAATGAGCCCGTCAGGCTGAAGGCCGGGTAGTACTGGGTGCGTTTGATGTCCACGTTAGCCAGAGTTTCACGCAGTCGCCACTCTTTGGCACTGATATCCGGGCGATGGCGCAGCACGCTGGCCGGGATGCCGGCATTGATTTGCGGCAATGGACCGGTCGGCAGGCTCTCGGGCTCAACCACCGTGTTTCCCGGCGGCGCACCCAGCAGTACCGTCTGTTCGTTCAGCGCCTGTTGACGCTCACGCAGCAGTGCCAGATGGCTGCTTTGCTGATTAATCAGGTTCTGTTCGGCATCCACCACGTCCAATGAAGAGACGCTGCCCGCGCGGTAGCGTGCCTTGACCAGCCCCAGGGTTTGTTGGGAATAGTCGATGCTTTGCTGACTGACGCGGATTCGCTGATTGATAAAGCCGATACGCCAGTAATTCTTGCTGGCGCTGGCGAGCAAAGCCAGACGCGCACTTTGCAAATCCTGTTGCGTGGCCTGGCTGGCCCATTCCGCGGCGTCACGTTGCCGCGCCAGTTTGCCCCACAGATCTACCTCATAGCTGACGCCGAGATTGGCGCTGCTGTTTTTATTCCAGGCTGAGGAGCCTGAAAGGGCGGTATTGGCTCCGCTGCTGAGCGTTGCGTTCACACTTGGCGCGGTGCCGATATCAGCCCGCTGCGCCGCCAGTTGGGCACGGTAGACGCGCAGTGCGGCGGCGGCCAAATCGTTATTGGCCGCCATCACCTGTTGCAGCCATCGGTCCAACTGGGGATCGCGGAAATCACGCCAGTTGAATGGTTCTGACGTGTCGGCTTCGGCGTTTTGCTGCCAGTCGGCCGGATACTGCACCTTTGGAGACTGATACTCGCTTTTCAGCGCATTCCCGCAGCCGGTACTGAGCAAGGCCGCGAGGCATAACGCGAGAGGGGATAAGGTTTTCATAAGTTACTCGCTGGCCAGAGAAATGACCGGATCCATCCGCGCCGCTTTGCGGGCAGGGAGATAACCGAAGATCATGCCAATCAGGGTGGAGCAGCAGAAGGCCACGGCGGCGGCCTGCCAGGAATAGATGGCGGTGAGCATGCCCCCCGCTAACAGGGTAAACAGCGAACCAGCGGCGAATGACAGCAATATGCCCAATACACCGCCGATCAGGCAAACCAGCACGGCTTCTATCATAAATTGCTGCATGATATCGCTACGCCGGGCACCGACGGCCATGCGCACGCCGATTTCGTGCGTGCGTTCGGTCACTGACACCAGCATGATATTCATCACGCCCAGGCTGCCAATAATCAGGGAGATCGAGGCGACCATCAGGATCAGCAAGGTCAGCGTCATCGAGGTGTGTTCAATCGATTTTCGGTATTTGTCGAGATTGAACAGCATAAAATCCTTCACGCCATGACGTTGAGTCAGCAACTGTTTAATCGCGGCGACGGCGGCTTCGTTGGAGACGTCCTCTTTCAACCGGACATTAATGCTGCTCAGCGTCGATTTGCCCACCATGCGATACATCACGGTGGAGTAGGGCATCCATACTCTGATGCGGTTGGGGGCCGAATCCTGGTTACTTTGGACTATGCCGACCACCCGGGCCGGTACCGCACCGAGGAACACGATCTGGCCCAGAGGCTCAACGCCGAAATCGCCGAACAAAGCCTGCCGCGCGTTTTCGTCAATGATCACTTCCTGCAGCGCATTGCGGTCATCGAGGAAGTTTCGACCCTGTATCAGCTTGAGGCCGCTAACGCGCAGGTTATCGCGGCCCACGCCGCTGATCGATGCGTTGGCCGATTTGCTGCGAAAGCGAATGTTCTCTGAGGCGCTGACTTCAGGGCTGACGCTGTCGACAAAGCTCTGGCTGGCCAGCGCGTCGGCGTCCGCCGGTACCAGGGTGCGGATGCTGTCGATGCTGTCGTCAAAGAAATCACGCCCGGGATAAATGCTGACGACGTTAGTGCCCAGATCTTTAATGCTCTCCAGCGTGCGCTGTTTTGCGCCTTCGCCCAGGGCGACCACCGTAACCACGGCGGCGATGCCGAAAATGATGCCGGTCATAGTCAGCGCTGTGCGCAAGCGGTGGGCGTTCATCGCTTTCAGCGCCATCTGCAGTGACTCACGAGTACGATCGAGCAGGCTTTGCCAGTAGCCCTGTGCGGCAGGCGCGGTCTTTTGCATCGCCGGCAGTGGAGTTAACGATTTACGGCCGCTGTCGGCGACGATCTCGCCATCCTGCAGTTCGATAATACGCTGCGCGTGTTGGGCGACCTTCATATCGTGGGTGACGATCACCACCGTATGACCGCGTTGGTTGAGTTCGCTGAGGATCGCCAACACTTCCTGGCCGGATTTGGAGTCCAACGCGCCGGTCGGTTCGTCCGCCAGGATGATTTCACCGCCGTTGATTAACGAACGAGCAATGCTGACGCGCTGCTGCTGGCCCCCGGACAGTTGACCGGGTTTGTGGTGTTCACGGCCTTCCAACCCCAGGCGCGCCAACAATTGTGCCGCGCGCAGGCGACGTTGGTCGCGCTTGCTGTTGGCGTAAATCGCCGGGATTTCGACGTTGCCCAACGCGCTGATGTCCGGCATCAGGTGATAGCGCTGGAAGATAAAACCAATGTGTTCGCGGCGCAGCCTGGCTAATTCGTCCGGCGACAGGTGAGCGGCATTATGGCCGCTGATGAAATAGTCCCCCTGATCCGGCACGTCCAGACAACCGATGATGTTCATCAGCGTTGATTTGCCCGAGCCTGAGGCACCGATAATGGCGACCAACTCCCCGGCGGCAATCTTCAGATTGATGTTTTTCAGTACGGTTAATGGCTCGCTGCTGTTGGTATAGGTACGGCCAATGCCTTTCAGTTCAATAATGGCGTTCACAGTACCAGGCCTTCTTCGCCTGGCTTGGCGCTTTCCTGCACCAGCACTACGTTTTCACCCGCTTTTAATCCGGACAGGATTTGTATATCGACGTTGTTGGTAATACCGGTTGTCACCTCACGCATTTCCACCCGGTTATCCCCGGTCAGCACTTGTACCTGCTGTTTTTTGTCCGCATTTTTATGCACTGCCTGAATCGGAACCAACAGCGTATTTTTTGCCTCACCCAACAGCAATGAAACTTGTGCCGTCATGGCAATGCGCAGCCGGTTTTGCGGATTGGGCACGTCGAGCAGCGCGTTGTAATACACCGAAGCGTTGGCACTGCCGGAGCCTGAGGCGGAACCGCCGCCGCTGAGGGAGTCGTCTTTCATGATGGACTCAGGCGCCAATTCGACTGTGCGCAGCGTGGCGTCGTACTTTTTGTCCGGTTCGGAGAAAATGGTGAAGTAGGCTTTTTGTCCTTGGCTAACGCGGGTAATGTCGGCTTCGGAAATCTGTGCCTTGATGGTCATCACATCCAGCTGTGCCAGTTTGACGATGGTAGGGGCGCTCTGATTGGCGTTTACCGTTTGGCCTTGCTGGGTAATGACGGCAATCACAATGCCGTCCATCGGTGCCAGGATGCGGGTGTAGCTCAGATCGAGCTTCTTCTTGTCCACCTCAATTTGTGCCTGAACAATACGTGCATTCAGCGCGATCAGTTCGGCGCGGGTGGCGGCCAGCGTGGCCTCCGCCGTTTCAAAATCTTCGCGCGAACCGGCCTCATCGTTCAACATGCGTTTCTGGCGTTTGAAGCGGGATTCTGCCTGCTTCAACAGTGCCTGTTTGGCCTGCAAATCCGCTTTGGCCGCGTTCAGCGCCGCTTCGGCGTTACGCAGGTCGTTACGTTGCGGCAGATCGTCGATGTCGGCAATCGGCTGGCCTTTGGTGACCCGGTCGCCAAGTTTGACCTTCAGGGACTTCACCTGACCGGAAACCTGAGCACCGACGTTGACCCGTTCGAAAGCATCCAGCTTACCGGTGGCCAATACCGCGTTTTCGATATCGCCAAGGCGAACCGGCGTGGTGACATAGGGGGCCTGAGAGGGGCTTTGCAGTGAGATCAGTGTAACGACGGCAGTAATGACCAGCAGGACGCCGGCCAGAGTAAACGCCAAACGGCGCGGAGTGACTTTCATAATGTTATCCGTAACAGCAACGTTGATCCCAGAAGCCGCTATAGTGGCATCCAGTGCTTTAACTAACAATAAACATGCCGTAGACGGCGAGAGAAAAGTGCCAGTGTTTAACTATCGCGGAGAGAAAGTAATTGGCGGCTGAGGGAGGAATAGGCGAAAAAACAAGATTTCTCTTAAAATTCAGTTGTTCATACCTACTTGTGTTGAATCCATAGCATCAATATGGATAATAACGCCCCGAAGCAAAGGAATGCGCTATTAACTCAGTTGGCAGAGTGGTTGGTTTTATAATGCTTTTTTGGCTACAAAATTGATAGACGCGGGTTCGAGTCCTGCATAGCGCGCCAGCTTCCTTTTCGGACCAGTTATCATAAAGCGCACCCGGGTTGATTTGCACTATCGGCTCCTTGTTGGGATTTTCGGGTGTGCTTTACCCTAACCGGTTCTTTTCTTAATCTTCCTCTGTTGCAATCGATCTTTGCTAGACTCTAATCAGGCAGGTTCGCTGCCCGGCAACAGGAGATCGCCATGTCTGAGTCCGAGCAACTGCAGGAGTTATTGCAACGTGTAGCGGCGCTCGAAGCCAGAGAGAAGTCGCTGACCGCCGCCTCCAACGCCTATCAGGCAATCATCACCACCATGCTGGGCAACCTGGCTCAACAGGAGCGTGACAAGATTATTGCGATGATCGATCAGGCGCATGAACTTGCTTATGCGCGTGCTATTCAGCGCTGTAACGAACCGCAAAAGCAAAAAATCAAACAGGCCGACGATATCGCCCAGCGGATGTTTATGTTTGCCCAGGGCAAAAACTCGCTGCAGCGCTAGCCGCTGAAGGTATAACAGTTACCGATATTAAATTGCATAACTGATCTACCTGGGCAAACTGTACCTGTGTTAGTTTGAGGAATGATTATTGATAGCAATAATGTCCCCCCAAGGCATAAGGTTGTAGCTATGGACGCGATTAAAAGCATCTTGGTAAAAGAAATCGAACGGATCAATCGGCAGGAAGGACGTGACGGCAAGTTGCGCTTCAATAGCGAGTTTGCTCGCGATCACCGTTATCTGTGTCTCGCCATGTTTGCCGGTTATTTTGCCGTGATCGCCGTGATGTATCAGGTTCCTTACATGGGCTTCATCTCGTTTTTGGCTTTCACCGCTTTCGTTCTGTTCATGTTCGCCATGCTGCTGATTGAAATCAAACCGGTCTATCGCTTTGAAGATATTGGCGTGCTGGATCTGCGCGTTTGTTATAACGGCGAGTGGTATTTCACCCGCGCGCTGTCGCCGCAGTCGGTGAAGGCACTGCTGGATGAACCGACGATCGGTGCCGCAACGAAAACTCGCATGCAGGAAATCATCGCCAATAAAGGCGAGATCGACTTCTATGACGTCTACGATTTGGCGTACTCAAAGAAGCCGCAGGATGAGCAGCCTCAGGTGGCCGTGCTTAACTGAGGGTTTCCGCTCGCGCGGTTGTCGATTATACTCACGCATTGAAGTCAGATAAGCCTGAAAGCCTGAGGAATTTACGATGAGTGATGATATTTTCGATTTTGATATCGATGCCGAATTGGCGCAAGCAGAAGAAAAAGCGGCGCAGAAAGTGAAAGAACTCCCCGAGATCCTTGAGGACGAGGCGGATTGCGAAGGCTGTAAAATCTGATTGCCATCGCCTTTAAAGAACCGCTTCGGCGGTTTTTTTATGCCCCGAATTCGGGGGGCTGAAGGCAAAAAAAAAGCCCGTTTCAGGCGGGCCAACACTTAATAGGTATCAGGTGCATTTTTATCACCCTCTGCATTTAGCATACGCGCAATGGCCGGTGAGTGATTTCGGTGTTTTGTAACAAAACGGTAGTTGTAGTGTTGCTATGTTACTGCGCCTGGCTGGGGATTAATCCAGTACAAATCCCCATATCAGCAATACCGCCACAATAATCACGCAGAGTGCGGAGACGGTAACCAGTATCTTTCCCAGAATGTCTTTTTCTTGCTGCTGTGCCACGTTAACGTTATCCAATTAAGAGTCTATGGACCAAATCGGCGACGCCCAGGTCCAGCACTATAACAGTCAGTGCGAGCCCCAACATGGCCGATAGAAATCGAATTTTACTGTTCAAATCGATACCCATCACCGCGATGCGATGTTCCCAGAGTAAAGGTTAAAACGCCGGAGCTGAATGCCCGGTTTGGGTTATTCCAGAGGTTAAGAACCTTCCCAGGCTTATAAGTTCCGTCTGTTTGAAAGGTCCGCTGCGGGCATGGCCGCGCAGCAGACCGGTTATGCGGAGGGATCAGTCAGTAACAATTCTTACGCCGACTTTACTGATCGCATTGCCATCCATTTCGGCGATGGTCCAGGTCAGGCCATCCCATTCGATCTGATCGCCCACTACCGGTTCGCCGCCAATCAGTTGAATGACGAATTGGCCGAGCGTTTGCTGTTCATCCACGCCTTCGTGCAGATTCAGGCCATAAACCTGTGAAATATCGCTCAGGCGCGCGTCCGACTGCAGGATAAAATCACCGAAGAAGCGTTCATCCAGCGTAACCACCGGCGCCTGACTAAATAACTTACCCAGCACCGGCAGGTCGTGTTCGTGACCGATAACGCACAGAATGTCATCTTCGCGTAGTCGTGTGCTGCCGCTGGGGTGCAACAGCTCTTTGCCTCGGAACAATGCGGCAATGCGCGTACCCGGTGGCATTTTCAGCTCACGCAGCGCGGCACCGACGCACCAGTTTTCGGACGACAGCTGATAAACAAACTGCTCCCACTGGTTTTCAGGATGAACATCCAGCCCAACCCGTGAAATCGGCGCTAGCGCCGGCGGAACGATCACCTTGGCTTTCTTCGCGGCGAACGACAGGGTGGTGCCCTGCAGCAACAGGGAAACCAACACCACAAAGAAGGCGACATTAAAGAACAGCTGAGCATTGGGCAGGCCGGCCATCATCGGGAAGACGGCCAGAATCACCGGTACGGCCCCGCGCAGGCCGACCCAGGAGATAAAGCTGCGTTCGCGTAAGGTAAAACTGCGGAACGGCAACAGCCCGATAAATACCGACAGCGGTCGGGCAAATAAGATCATCCACAGCGAAAGCAGCAGGGCAGGGATGGCGATCGGCAGCAGCTCATGCGGATTCAGCAATAATCCCAGCACCAGGAACATGCCGATCTGGCTCAGCCATGCCAGGCCGTCGAAGGTTTGCACGATGCCGTGCCGGTTGCGGATCGGGCGATTACCCAGCATCAGGCCGCACAGGTATACCGCCAGAATGCCGCTGCCGTCCAGTGCGGTGGTCAGGGCAAAAATCAGAATGCCGCCGCTGACGGCCAGCAGTGGATACAGCCCTTCTGCCAGTTTAATGTGGTTGATTAACGTCAGCAGCAGCCAACCGCCGCCAAGACCAAAGATAATCCCCATGCCGAACTGCTGCAGCAGATGGAGAGGGAACATCCAGCTCAGCGTGGTTTCGCCTGCGGCGATCATCGCAATCAGCGTAATGGTAAGGAACACCGCCATGGGATCGTTGCTGCCGGATTCGATTTCCAGCGTGGCGCTGACGCGTTCGTTCAGTCCTTTACCACCTAATAGCGAGAAGACAGCCGCGGCGTCGGTGGAGCCGATAATGGCGCCAATCAGCATGCCCTGCAGCAGGTCGAGGTTGAACAGCCAGGCGGCGGCCAGCCCGGTCAGCCCGGCGGTGATCACTACGCCGATAGTTGCCAGCGAAAGTGCTGGCCACAGCGCGACGCGGAATGAGCTGACTCGGGTGCGCATCCCGCCGTCCAGCAGGATCACCGCCAGCGCCAGGTTACTGACCAGATAGGCCACCGGATAGTTGCTGAAAACGATACCGCCCGGACCATCGACCCCCGCCAACATGCCAATGGCCAGGAAGATCACCAGAATAGGAATACCCAGGCGTGACGAAAATGAACTGAGAAGAATACTTGCTCCCACCAACACGGCACCGATGATGAACAAACTGTTAATGGTGCTGGCATCCAAAATGACGTTCTCCTGCAGGCTGGGGGGAAGGGCGTTGCGCGCTAGCGCAGATACCCCCTGATGATAGCCTGTTTTTCAGGTAAAACGCCAAGGCTGATTCATAAAACAGTTTGACCTTTATTGTCATTTAAGCGGAGAAGCATATGGAAGTGGGGAGAAACCGGTGAACTTCTTTCTTTTATCTATATTTATCAGCTTGCTGTGATTTGGTTTAGGCAATAAATGGTGGGCGTTTCCGTGCCCGGATAAGGAAAAACCATTAAACCCCCTCCAGGAGGCTTAATGGTTTGCAGGCGAGGCGTTATAAATGGTCGAGTGACTGCAGGGCCCGTCTGATAAGCTCGGCAGCCAGTTTTCTTTCTGACTCTGAGATACCGTCAAGGTTAAGGCTGGAAAGTTCGGCGACCAGAATGCTGCGATCCTTGCCGCTGATCGACGAATCCAGTGCGGAAAGCAACCGGCCAAGAATTTTCAGCAGGGTGGCGTTTTCTGGCACGGCTTCCTGAGCCGAAGTGTCTTTATCAGTCATTAAAAATCCTCTCTGTCGTGACGGAAGGGAGATGCTGCAAGCCTTGTCGCGATGATGACAAAGCCGTCCCTTAGGGTTCATTGAGCCCAATCGCTACCGTAAGGCAGGGATGTGGATTTCCACTTATGCATTGCCGTTATAACAACTAGCGGCAATATGCTCCAGCATAACTTTGCCTTAACTTTCGCCACGGGGGTGAGCAATCTGTGCTCAGAGCCTGATTAAGCTGACGGCGTTGCCGGCACGAAGAGGAATGATAGTGGTTCTGGTAGACAGATGTATGACAGTAGGCACCCGGCAAGCCGAAACGGCCGCCGGGCAGTAGGATTATTGCGGTTTACCTGAGAACAGGAAACGGAACAGCGGGATACGTTTGTGCAGTTCATATAACAGGAAGGCGCAAGAGAAGACAAACACCAATCCGGCCAGAAAACCCAGCAGGTTATTGTTGATATGCGGCGTCACAAAAGCGCCATATATCAGGGTCAGCGGATGGTGCACCAGATATATAAACAGTGATGCATTCACCAGATAAGTGATGCGTGGCGAGTGATAGTTCAGCAGATTATGTCCGAATGAGAAAATCACGTTGGCCATCAGGATCCCCAGCAGGGTTTTGATCAGCACTTCCAGTTCAAACATATAGCTGCTGTGGGCCAAAAACTTCTGATTCAGCATATAGGCAATGAACAGCAACAGCGAACCGAGCAGCGCGCCGAGGGACGGCTTGAGGAAAATCTCTTTCAGCCACACGTACTTAAAGGCATAAGCGCCCAGGATGAAGAACGGAAGATAGAACATCGTCTCCATCACCACGAAATTGAACAGGCCGTTGGAAAGTAAACCCGGGGCAGCAATTAGGATAATACGGTGCGCGGCCGAATAGCATAAAGCATAAATAAGAAAGAGCAGTGAGATGTTTCTTAATCCGGTCATTTTATTTATCGGGTAAGGAACGGTATTATTTTTAAGTGCCTTGATTTTTTTGAACAGATAAAAACACAGGGTAGTCAGCAATGACAGGGTTAATAAAAACCACAGGTGAGAAACCAGCTCCCAAACTGTTACATTTATTTTCTGATAGAGCGAAAAATTTTCCCAACCGTTTAATTTGTCCGTGAAGTATTTCAGCATGAAAAACTGCGGCACAGTTATTAAGGGAATCGAACTCAGCAGGGGGATCGCCACTCGCTCAAGCCTGACCTTCAGCCACTGGTGGCGCTCGTAGCGCTCATAGAGCATGTAAGAGAAGTAGCCGGAAATCACGAAGAACACTTGCATGCGGAAAGCATGGATGAAGTCGTTCAGCACCGTCAGCGAGAAGGAGGGGCTGGCGCTGTTCACCGCCCAGGTATGGCTGGAATAAATCAGAGAAAGATGAAAAGGGATGCCGAGCAACATCAAATAAGCCCGGATCGAATCGAGGAAAAACTCGCGTTGGTTGCTGCCTTTAGTCATAGGTTACCGCTGGTGATTTTATCGAGTGGTCATTAACACGCTTAATAAGTCGGCAATGGTTAAATCGAATCACAAACCCTACTATACCGTTTCACATTTTTCCATAGCGTCTTGATGCGCGGCTTGCTACGCTGGTGTTTAGTCAGCTGCTTAAACTATGAGCCATAAACATGAACCATCCATTTATCATGTTGTCGGAAAGCTGAATAATCCATTAATATGGATTTAAATGATTTGAGCACACGAATAGGGGGGGATGTGCTAGTTAATATATTATCCAAAAAACCACGCGCCGCGAGCGTACGTTGGTTAGGTGCGACCGTATTGTTCACGCTGTTTACTTCGCCGGCATGGGCTTTTTCTATAGATGATGTGGCCAAGCAGGCGCAGGATCTGGCAGGAAAAGGCTTCGAAGCCCCGAAGAGCAACCTTCCTTCTCAATTCCGTGAGATGAAATTCGCGGATTACCAACAGATTCAGTTCAATCACGATAAAGCCTATTGGAGCAAACTGAAAACCCCTTTCAAGCTTGAGTTTTATCATCAGGGGATGTACTTCGATACGCCGGTGAAAATCAATGAAGTCACCGCGACCAGCGTAAAACAGATCAAGTACAGCCCGGACTACTTTAACTTCGGTTCGGTAAAACACGATCCGGAGTCGGTAAAAAACCTCGGTTTTGCCGGTTTCAAGGTGATTTATCCGATCAACAGTGCGGATAAGAACGACGAAATTATGAGCCTGCTGGGCGCGAGCTACTTCCGCGTGGTAGGTAAAGGGCAGGTTTACGGGCTTTCCGCACGTGGCCTGGCGATTGATACTGCGTTGCCGTCCGGCGAAGAATTCCCGCGTTTCCGCGAATTCTGGGTTGAACGTCCGAAGCAGGGCGACAAGCATCTGGTGATTTACGCGCTGCTGGATTCACCGCGTGCTACCGGGGCTTACCGTTTTGTGGTTTATCCGGGCCGCGACACCACCGTGGACGTTGAGTCCAAAGTGTTCCTGCGCGACAAAGTCGGCAAACTGGGTATGGCACCGTTGACCAGCATGTACCTGTTCGGGCCGAGCCAGCCGTCGCCAACCCTGAACTACCGTCCGGCGCTGCATGACTCCAACGGTCTGTCTATCCATGCCGGTAACGGCGAGTGGATCTGGCGTCCGTTGAATAATCCGAAGCATCTGTCCGTCAGCACATACCAGGTCGAAAACCCGAAAGGTTTCGGTCTGCTGCAGCGCGGCCGTAACTTCAAGGATTACGAAGATCTGGACGATCGCTACGATCTGCGCCCAAGCGCCTGGATCGAGCCACGCGGCGACTGGGGCAAGGGCAAGGTTGAACTGGTGGAGATCCCGACAGCGGATGAAACCAATGACAACATCGTTGCTTTCTGGACGCCAGACGTTCTGCCGGACGCCAAAACTCCGCTGGCGTTGAGCTATCGCCTGCATTTCACCCGTGACGAAGACAAACTGCATTCGCAGGACATTGCCTACGTCAGCCAGACCATGCGTTCAACCGGTGACGTGAAGCAGTCCAACCTGATCCGCGAGCCAGACGGCAGCGTGGCATTCCTGGTTGACTTCGTTGGCCCGGTACTGAAAGGCTTGGACGGCGCTACGCCGGTTGCCTCTCAGGTGAGCATCGGTGACAACGGTGAAATGGTAGAAAACAATGTCCGCTATAATCCAGTGACCAAAGGCTGGCGCCTGACGCTGCGTCTGAAAGTGAAAGACGACAAGAAGCCGGTAGAAATGCGCGCAGCGCTGGTCAATGGTGATAAGACCCTGTCGGAAACCTGGAGCTATCAGCTACCTGCCAATGAATAAGCCTACTCAACTTGCCCAGGATTATCTTGCGGCAATGCCTCTGACCGCTGAGCGGTCAGAGGCGCTTAAACCACAGCCGGGGGCGGATGACGCCCAGGCTTTTGAGGCGCTGCATCGCAAGATGGGCGCTGATGATGCCAACGTCAATACGCTGTCTGCCGATGACGTCACGCTGGCCTCGGTCAAAACACGAATCGAAGACGCCTGGCCGGATGCGGTTAGCGACAAAGATTTCGATACCGACGTGGAAGGGCGCAGCATTCTCAAGGCTACGCCGCCAATCAAACGCACCAGCATGTTCCCGGAAGCCTGGCGAACCAACCCGGTAGCGCGCTTCTGGGATTCTCTGCTGGGACGCACGCCACACAACCGTCACGCCTCCAAAGAAGAAGCCGCGGCGGAAAACCGCTGGCGCGTGGTCGGCTCGATGCGTCGTTATGTGCTGTTGGTGCTGATGCTGGTGCAGACCGGCATCGCCACCTGGTACATGAAAACGATTCTGCCGTATCAGGGCTGGGCGCTGATCGACCCGATGGCCATGTGGGATCAGGATCTGATGCAGTCGGTGCTGCAACTGCTGCCTTATGTGTTGCAAACCGGCATTTTGATCCTGTTCGCGATCCTGTTCTGTTGGGTCTCCGCCGGTTTCTGGACTGCGCTGATGGGCTTCCTGCAGTTGCTGATCGGCAAAGACAAATACAGTATTTCTTCCACCATCAAAGGCGATGAGCCGATCGACCCGACGCATCGCACCGCGTTGATCATGCCAATCTGTAACGAAGACGTCGAGCGCGTGTTCGCCGGCCTGCGCGCGACCTATGAGTCCGTCGCGGCCACCGGCCAGCTCGAGCATTTCGATATCTACGTGCTGAGCGACAGCTACGACCCGGATATCTGCATGGCGGAACAGAAAGCCTGGATGGAACTGTGCCGCGACGTAGATGGCCATGGCCGTATCTTCTATCGCCGTCGCCGTCGCCGCGTGAAACGCAAAAGCGGCAACATCGACGACTTCTGCCGTCGCTGGGGTGGCGAATACAGCTACATGGTGATCCTGGATGCCGACAGCGTGATGAGCGGTGAGTGTCTCACCGGTCTGGTGCGCCTGATGGAAGCCAACCCGAACGCCGGTATCATTCAGTCTGCGCCGAAAGCATCAGGCATGGATACGCTGTATGCCCGCGTGCAGCAGTTTGCCACCCGGGTTTACGGGCCACTGTTTACTGCCGGTCTGCATTTCTGGCAGTTGGGTGAATCGCACTATTGGGGCCATAACGCCATTATCCGCGTGAAGCCGTTTATCGAACACTGTGCGCTGGCACCACTGCCTGGCGAAGGCTCTTTTGCCGGCTCCATCTTGTCGCATGACTTTGTGGAAGCCGCGTTGATGCGCCGTGCCGGTTGGGGCGTGTGGATTGCTTACGATCTGCCGGGCAGCTATGAAGAACTGCCGCCGAACCTGCTGGATGAGTTGAAGCGTGACCGTCGCTGGTGCCACGGTAACCTGATGAACTTCCGCCTGTTCCTGGTCAAGGGCATGCACCCGGTACACCGTGCGGTGTTCCTGACCGGTGTGATGTCCTACCTGTCGGCACCGCTGTGGTTTATGTTCCTGGCGCTGTCTACCGCGCTGCAGGTGGTGCATACCCTGATGGAGCCGCAGTACTTCCTGCAACCGCGCCAGCTGTTCCCGGTGTGGCCGCAGTGGCGTCCTGAACTGGCGATAGCGCTGTTCTCTACCACGCTGGTGCTGCTGTTCTTGCCTAAACTGTTGAGCATTGTGCTGATCTGGGCGAAGGGTGCCAGGGAGTACGGCGGCGGTATACGCCTGTTCCTGTCGATGCTGATGGAAATGCTGTTCTCGGTGCTGCTGGCCCCGGTGCGCATGTTGTTCCACACGGTGTTCGTGGTCAGTGCCTTCCTGGGTTGGGAAGTGGTATGGAACTCGCCACAGCGTGACGATGATGACACCCCTTGGGGCGAAGCCTTTAAACGCCACGGTTCACAGATGCTGCTCGGTCTGGTCTGGGCTGGCGGTATGGCCTGGCTGGATCTGCGCTTCCTGTGGTGGCTGTCGCCAATCGTCTTCTCGCTGATCCTGTCGCCGTTCGTTTCGGTCTTGTCGAGCCGTGCGACGTTAGGTATCAAGAGCAAGCGCGCCAAGCTGTTCCTGATCCCGGAAGAGTACTCTCCTCCTCGCGAACTGGTGGCAACGGAAGAATATCTGCAGCTTAACCGTGAACGCGCACTGAGCAATGGCTTTATGCACGCTGTGGTCAATCCGTCATTCAATGCATTGGCGACGGCGCTGGCTACTGCGCGTCACCATCTGCGCGGTGCCATCGAGCGTAATCGTGAAGAGCGAGTGAACGAGGCGTTGGAGCTGGGGCCGGAGAAGCTGGTGAAAGGCAAACGTCTTGAGCTGCTGAGCGATCCTGTCGCGCTGTCGCGTTTGCATCAGCGGGTTTGGCTACTGCCGCAGGGCGCCGCCTGGCGCGAGTTTTATCAGCAACTGCCGCACAATGAGCGGGCTCATCCGGTGGGGCAGCGTTAAAGGCTGATCGGGTGACCTGTACGGGGAATACGCATCGTGTGTTCCCCGTTTTTTTTGGTATTTGGCTTACGCAACGCCGACAAACTCGCGTGAAAAACTGTGTTAAAATTCGCGCCGGGCGTTGTGGCCCCACAAAACAATCGGGGCAAAAATCATTTTGGTGAATCTCTCTTCTCTTCTTCGTCTGGTATTGCTGGTGGCAGGAGTCACGGCGTTAACCGGCTGCGGCAGTATTATCAGTCGCACAGTGCCGGGGGCCGGGCACGGCCATCAATATTATCCGGGCGTTCAGTGGGATCTGCGCGATAGCCCCTGGCGGTATATCACGGTCATTGATGTGCCGCTGTCGATGGTGGTAGATACCTTTATGCTGCCGTTTGACGCCCAACACGGCCCCTACGAATAAGCTAATCCCCGGTGGCAAATACCACCAGTTGGTAACCCTGATCACCACAGCGGAACGGAGCCAGCGCCGTCATCTGCAAGCCCTGTACATGGGCCGCCAACGAATGCGGGTTACTGTCGTCAATAAAGAGCGCGCCAACGTCGAACTCCTTGCGGGTACGCGCCTTGACGGCGGCGTAGAGCTGCTTCAGCACGCCTTTGCCACGCCAGGCGCTGTCAAGGCACACCGGACCATACAGAAACACCCGCTGCTCACTCAGTGGCCGTCCCTTGAATGATTGGCCGGCCAGCGTGTCCAGCATCGCATCCACCACCGGCGGGTGCGGTTGCGCATTCGTCGGCATCAGGCAGACAAATCCGGCCAGGGCTTCACCTTCGACCGCCACCAGAATACCCAGCCCCTGGTTAATGCTTGTGAGCTGCGCTTCATTCATGCGCGAGACGATAAATCCCTGGCGTTTTTGGCTGTCGCTCAAGTTTGCCGGGGTGTTTTGTGTTTGCAGTTGCAAAATCGCGGGGAAATCTTCGGGACGCGCCTGGCGGATAATCATGCAGCCTCTCAGAAAATCATAGGGTGAAGGGCGGGGGATTGTCTGCTCCCGCCCGTGATCATTCAACGCTCATCCCACTCGTCGGCGGCTGTTTGGCCCTCTTCGGTATCCAACGGCGGATCGAGCTGGAAGTCTCCTTCTTCCCACTCGTGCAGCGTATTTTCCTCAATCCATTCGGCGCTGATTTCGACTTCGTCATAATCCCCGTCGAAAATAGCCTGAGCGGCAGCGCCGCTGCGTAACGTAAGGCATTCGACCGATTCGCCTTCTTGTTCAAAGAATTCGGCCTGCCACATGATATCACCATCAAGCATCACGTATTTTTGCAGATTGAACTGTTGCGGCACCGGCGGTTCGTCGTCGTTACCGCCTTCGGCAGACTCGATAAACTCCTCGCGCGCCGCTTCAACGGCTTCTTCCAGGGTTGCATACAGGCTCATATTTTTCTCCAGTCAGGATAAGCATTGCTCAGGGCTGGGTGCGCCGAAGCGCCATGACAAACGTCAGAAGTAATTGTTGCCGCACTGGCGCAGGATGCAAATTTTTTTGTTGTCCGTTTCGCGACGATAGTTGTCCGCTAAGCGGGAGCAGGAGGGATCACGGCAGGAAATAATAGGGCATTGCTTATTACCGCCAGGAGAGTGCCATGTTAACCGACCCTTCAATCAAATACCGTCCGTTCCCGCCCGTGACCTTGCCGGATCGCCAGTGGCCAGGCCGCACTTTGCAGCAGGCACCGCGCTGGTGCTCCAGCGATCTGCGTGACGGCAATCAGGCGCTGGCGGAACCTATGGATAACGCCCGCAAACACCAGTTCTACCGGATGCTCCTGGCGTGCGGGTTCAAAGAGATTGAGGTGGCGTTTCCTTCTGCCTCGCAAACGGACTTCGATTTTGTCCGCTCGCTGATTGATGAGCAGTTGATCCCGGATGACGTCAGTATTCAGGTGCTGACCCAATCGCGAGACGATTTGATCGACCGTACCTTCGACGCGTTGCGTGGTGCACCACGCGCCATCGTGCACCTGTATAACGCTACCGCACCGATGTTTCGTGAAATCGTCTTCAAACAGGACAAGGCGGCAACGGTAGCGCTGGCGGTTAACGGCGCGCTGCGTATTCGACAGCAGTGCGAGCAGCAGCCGGAAACGGCATGGACCTTCGAATATTCACCGGAGACTTTCTGCTTTACCGAGTTGGAGTTTGCGCTGGAGATCTGTGAAGCCGTTGCCGATGTCTGGCAGCCTGGGCCGGGGCGGCCGATGATCATCAACCTGCCGGCCACGGTGGAGGTCAGTACGCCGAACGTCTACGCCGACCAGATTGAGTGGTTCTGCCGGCGTTTCAGTCAGCGCAACCGGGTGACCATCAGCGTGCATCCGCATAACGATCGTGGTACCGGAGTGGCCTGCGCCGAGCTGGCAATGCTGGCCGGTGCCGATCGGGTCGAAGGTTGTCTGTTCGGCAACGGTGAACGCACCGGCAATGTCGATCTGGTGACGCTGGCGCTCAACCTGTATACCCAGGGCGTTGCGCCGGGGCTGGATTTCAGCCAACTGAAGCAGGTGGTGGAGGTGGTTGAGCAGTGTAACCAACTGCCGGTTCATCCGCGCCATCCTTACGCCGGTGAGTTGGTGTTCACCGCCTTTTCCGGCTCTCATCAGGATGCGATTAAAAAAGGCTTTGCCGCCCAACAGCATAGGCAGGACGGTCTGTGGCAGGTGCCTTATTTACCGCTCGATCCGGCGGACGTCGGCTGTAGCTATGAGGCGGTGATCCGGGTTAACAGCCAGTCGGGCAAAAGCGGCGCTGCCTGGTTGCTGGAGCAGAACCATGGGTTGTCGTTGCCGCGTGGATTGCAAATTGATTTCAGCAAGGTGGTGCAGCAGGCGACCGACGGCAGCGGCAAAGAGATGACCACCGCCGAGCTGTGGCGGCTGTTTAGAATCAGCTATGGTTTGGTGGAACAACCGCGGCTGCAGTTGCTGAGCTATCAGACCGAAAGCCACAGCATCGAGGCTTATAGTTTCAGTGCCAGGGTGTTGTTCGAAGGGCAACAGCAACGGCTGCTGGGGGTAGGGAACGGTTTGTTGTCCAGCGCGGTGGATGCGCTGCGCCAGCGCTTTGGCTTGAATTTGGCGATAGAGGACTACCATGAACACACGCTGGGGCATCAGAGCCAAAGCCGTGCCGTGGCCTATATTCGCTGTACGCTGGCGCACGGAGAGGCGGCTTACGGGGTCGGCATCGACGTCGATTCTGCCAGCGCTTCCCTGCAGGCTTTGTTCAACGTGGCTGCGCGTTATTTAGCGAAATAAGTGCTGGGTGCAACGCCCAGCTGGCGGCGGAACATGGCGCTGAAAGCACTGGGGCTGTCATAGCCCAAGTCCAGCGCCACTTCCAGCACCGAATGCCCGGCGGCCAGGGCATTCAATGCCGCCAGCAAACGGGCGCGGCGCACCCAGTCGCCAAAACGCAGCCCGGTTTCTCGTTGAAAACGTCGTGACAGCGTGCGGCCGCTGACGTTGATGTAACCAGCGGCCTGTTCTAACTCCCAGGGGTGTGCCAGCGATTGCTGAATATGCCGGCACAATCTTAATAGGGCATCGCTGCGCGGTTCGGGCAAATTCAGCGGCAGGATTGGCAGCACACGCAATTCATCCAGGATCAGCTCCATAATTCGCTCTTCACGACCTCCCGCCGGATAATCCGCCGTAATGTCCATCGCACAGATAATCAGCTCACGCAGCAACGGGGATATTTGCACCACTTCGCAGCTTGCCGGCAGGTCGGCTCGTGCCAGCGGATCGACTAACAGCGCTCTTGCCGCCACTTTGCCGGTGATCTGCAGACTGTGTTCTACGCGCGCAGGCAGCCAAACGCCACGCCCAGGGGGGACCACCCAACTGCCCAGACGAGTATTCACCTGCACTACGCCGCTCAGGCTATGAATCAACTGTGCACAGTCGTGGTAATGGAGCGGTTCGAACTCGCCGTGCTGATAATCTTTGGCGACCGGCACAATCGAGCGGTTCGCGGGCACAGCATCATGAAAAAGCAGCATTTCTTGGGGCATCCCCGGTCCACGGAAAATCATAATGGCAGCATGCCACGCCGATACCTTTCATACCAGCCTCTGGTACGGTGAGGCGTTATAGTCTATAAATAAACAATATATAATTTAGTAAATTGTTTGGAGGGAAGATGGATATCGACAGTATGCGGCAGGCGGCAACGCAGGCCGGGGCATTGCTGCGGGCGCTGGGCAATGAAGATCGTTTACTGCTGCTGTGCCAACTCAGCCAGGGCGAGATGTCGGTGGGGGAGTTGTCACAGGCGCTGGAGATCCGCCAGCCGACGCTTTCGCAACAGCTTGGGGTATTGCGTCAGGAAGGGCTGGTATCAACGCGGCGAGACGGTAAACAAATCTACTATGCCGTTTGCGATCGGAAGGCGCTGGTGCTGCTTAATACTTTATATCAACTCTTTTGCCCGGCACGGGAGGAGAGGCCATGACCGTCGACTGGTTGCATTTTACCCCGCTGTCCGCGCTGGTCGGCGGGGGATAATCGGCAGTGCGGTGGCGCTGTTGTTGCTGTTTAACGGCCGCATCGCCGGCATCAGTGGCATTACCGGTGGCCTGCTGACGCCGCAGGGCAAAGAGAAAGGCTGGCGGGCCGCATTTCTTGTCGGGTTGCTGATTTCGCCCTGGCTGTATCGTATCGCCAGGCCTTTACCGGACATGCCGGTTAACGGCAGCAGTTTATGGCTGATCGCCGCCGGGATATTGGTCGGATTGGGTACTCGCCTGGGCGGCGGCTGTACCAGCGGTCACGGTGTTTGCGGCGTGGCGAGATTGTCTCCGCGTTCGTTAGTGGCCACGGCGGTATTTATGCTGTTGGGGTTTATTACGGCATGGGCCGTCCGCCAGTGGGGGGGAGTTTAACGTGATGTACCGATCCGTGTTTGCCTTACTGAGTGGCGCCATCTTTGGCCTTGGTCTGATCGTCGCCGGAATGGCCAATCCCGCCAAGGTGCTGGCTTTTCTCGATGTCACCGGCCACTGGGATCCGTCACTGGCCCTGGTTATGGTGGGAGCGATTGCGGTGGTGGCACCGGCGTTCTTTTGGGTTCGCCGCCGACCACGTACCTTGTTGGGTGAAACAGTACAACTCCCATCTTCCCGCCGCATCGACCGCCGCTTATTGGCAGGCAGCGCGCTGTTTGGCATCGGGTGGGGAATGGCGGGCATCTGTCCCGGCCCGGCCTGGGTGCTGGCTGGTGCGGGCTCGTCAGCCGGCTGGCAGTTCGTTGCGGCAATGCTGGCAGGAATGGCGTTGTATGAAGTTATTCTGTTTTGGAGAAAATAATGCCGATAGCTAACGCGGTGTTGCGCATTGCCCGCCCGACCGACAGGTTACAGGAGATTGCGACCCTGTACTGCCAGGGCTTGGGCTTCGAACGGCTGGGTGAGTTCCGCGATCATCAGGGTTTTGATGGCGTAATGGTCGGGCACCCGCAACGGGGTTATCACCTTGAGTTTACTCATCATCGGGGAGTGGAGGTGGGGCAGGCGCCGACGCAGGATCATCTGCTGGTGTTTTATCTGCCGGATGAACAGGAGTGGGTTACAGGATGCAAACGCATGCTGACCGCCGGTTTTCGGCGCGTTGCGGCCTACAATCCCTACTGGGATTCCCATGGGCAGACGTTTGAAGATCCGGACGGTTACCGGGTAGTGTTGCAACAGCAGGTGTGGGGGCAATAAAAAAGCCAGCGCACCGGGCGCTGGCTGAAAGGGTCAAGCGAAAAGGCTATCAGGCGTTGGTCGCCGGTTTCTGCGCGCTTTTACCCTGAGTATTTTCCATCATGCGACGGATAGGGACGATCAACAGGGTCAATACCGCGGCACAAATCAGCAGCGCAATCGAGCAGCGTGCGAACAGGTTAGGCAGCATTTCCAGTTGGTCGGCCTTAACATGGCCACCGATCAGGCCGGCAGCCAGGTTACCCAGCGCGCTGGCACAGAACCACAGGCCCATCATCTGGCCGCGCATTCTTTCCGGGGCCAGCAGAGTCATGGTCGCCAACCCGATTGGGCTAAGGCAGAGTTCGCCCAGCGTCAGCATCAGGATACTGCCCACCAGCCACATCGGCGACACACCGGCACCGCCGTTGCTCAGCACGTTCTGCGCGGCCAGCATCATCAGGCCAAAGCCTGCTGCGGCGAACAGAATACCGATAACGAACTTGGTGATGCTGCTCAGGCGTACCTTGTTACGTGCCAGTGCAGGCCATGCCCAGCTAAATACCGGTGCCAGCAGGATAATAAACAGGGCGTTGATTGACTGGAACCACACCGCCGGGATCTCGAAATCGCCGATCATACGGTTGGTGTAGTCGTTAGCGAACAGGTTGAACGAGGTCGGTTTCTGTTCGAATGCGGACCAGAAGAAGGCGGCTGACACCAGCAGGATAAAGCAGACCAGCAGGCGGGCACGCTCTTTGCGGCTCAGGCCGGCAAACACGAACAGATAAATAAAGTACAGGGTCACCGAGGCGGCAATCACGTAAACCAGCATGCTGGCTACCGCTACCGGGTTAATCACGATGATGCCTTGGGCAATCAGGGTGATAACCACCGCCACGCCGACGGCTAACGCCAGCAGCCAGCGACCGACGCCGTTTTTCTTGGCGACCGGGCTGTTCCAGGTGGAGTCCAGGCCGACTTCGCTGTCATAGCGTTTCATCGCCGGTACCGCAAAGACGCGGAAGATCACCAGCGCCACCAGCATCCCGATCCCGCCGATGCCGAAGCCCCAATGCCAGCCGTGGGAACGGATCAACCAACCGGAGATCAGCGGGGCGATGAACGAGCCCATGTTGATGCCCATATAAAACAGCGAGAAACCTCCGTCGCGGCGGTTGTCGCCTTTCTTATACAGCGTGCCGACCATCACCGAGATACAGGTCTTGAACAGCCCGGACCCCAGCACGATAAACATCAGGCCGATGAAGAACAGGTTATTGCCCATGACGGCAGACAGCGCGATCGACAGGTGGCCCAGCGCGATCAGAATCGAGCCGTACCACACCGCTTTTTGCTGGCCAAGCCAGTTATCCGCCAACCAGCCGCCCGGCAGGGCAGCCAGGTACATGCTGCCGGCGAAAATGCCGACAATCGCCGAGGCGTTTTCACGTGCCAACCCCATACCGCCGTCGTAAACGGTGGCGGCCATGAACAGGATCAGTAATGGGCGAATGCCGTAAAACGAGAACCGCTCCCACATTTCGGTAAAGAACAGGGATCCGAGCGGATAAGGATGGCCGAAGAAGGTCCGGCTTTCTTGTTTATTAACAGAGGATTGCATAACGTCTTCCCAATAAAATGCGCCGCAATGATGCAGCTTATACTGTGGTATGTATGTGTATTTAAGGAAGGTGATCCACCCAATGTGGATTACCCGACAAAACCGTTGCTGCAGCGCCCGTTAACCGTGGAAAGCGCGTTAGCCTTTTTTCACTTGGCCAATGATTTACAACTGGCGTGATATTATTTAACCATTTGATAACTGGATGATGGTTTTGTCTAGTCCCTGTATCCCATTTTTTAGATGAAAAGTCGACAAACATCTCCTTTCCTGGTTTTTATGTTGGTTAAGGCGGGATTGTTATTGACAGCTGGTTTATTGCGCTAAAAGTTAATTATCTGTTCAAAAACATGGAATTACATTGAGATTATTCTTATGGGAATAGGGTGGAGAGGCGCAGAGGGTATCAATACTAAAAGTAAGGTAAACAGGGACTCGGCTCTGTTTGAGCACAGAACTGGTGATAAATACGGCTATTACTCTTCTTGCAGGGTGTCTTCACGCATTCGCGTCGGGCGTCGTTGCAAACACCACCAGGAATAAATTGCATTGAACAGCACCACCATTGCGGTCACGCAGAACACCGCCCGGAAGCCGTAACTGGCAGAAACCGCTGCGCCCATCAGCGGGCCGCTGACGTTGCCTATATCCCGGAATGACTGGTTATAGCTAAAGATCCGGCCGGCCACCTGATTGGTGCAGTTATAAATCAACAGTGTTTGTACGGCCGGCAGCAGTGCGCCATCGGCGGCACCAAGCAGGAAGCGCAACACGCCGAGCTGCCATGGGGTTTGCACAAAGGCCATGGGGATCAGCAACAGCACCGATACGATTAGCATAAACACCAGAATGCGCTCCGGACCTATCCGGTCGCCCAGCTTGCCTAACCGCGGTGCGCTCATCAGTGCGGCGACGCCGGGGACAGAAGCGATCAGGCCGCTGACGAAGGCCAGGTTATGAATATTGCCAGCCAGGTCGCGCACGTAGAGGGTCAGAATCGGCGCAATGGATCCTGTGGCAACCTGAATAATCATAGTGGTCACAAACAGACTGAGGATAAGCTTGGGGCTTTTCAGTGCTGCGAAAACCTGGCGAGCATGCAGCATGTCTTTCTTCTGTACCGGGGTGAATTGTTCTTTAACGTACAGCAGCGTTAAAACAAAGCAGGCCAACAGCACGCCGGCGGTGATGTAGAACACCGGTCGCAGGCCGTACTGGTCGGCCAGTAAACCGCCGATCAACGGGCCAATCAATGCCCCGCTGACGCCGCCGGTGGACAGGGTGCCCAGCGCCCAGCCGCTGCGATTGCGCGGTACCTGGGTGGCAATCAGCGCGTTGGCGTTGGGAATAAAGCCACCGAGCAGGCCCAACACCGCGCGCAACGCCAAGAACTGCCAGATATTCTGCGCCATACCCATTAAAAGCATCACAATCGACATGCCCAGCGCCGATCGCAACAGCATCAACTTACGCCCGCGGCGGTCGGCCAGACCGCCCCAGAAAGGGGAAGCAATTGCTGAAAACAGGAAGGTGATGCTGAATACCAGACCGGACCACATGTTCAAGGCTTCGTGACCGGTAACACCAAGGGTTTCTACATAGAGTGGCAGGAAGGGCATGATCAGGCTGAACGCGGCACCGGTCAGGAAGCACCCCAGCCAGGTGACGAAAAGGTTGCGTTTCCAGTTGATGGGTTCTGGTGCCGAAGCCATAAATTCCTGCTGCAAAAGGAGGAGCGCTTTGCGCGTGTGCACAGGCAATGGGGCAAAGCAAAAAAGTTAGCCTGGTAAGTATGCGCTTAATTATAGGCGGCATCAATCGATGTGGCAGGGGATATTCTGAAAATGAAATAAAGTTTTAAAAATTGAATATAGACAGTATTCCGCGCTGTGCGCGCGGAAAAAAGCTTACTTAAAGCCCGGCGAGCAGTTCAAAACCGCTGGAGGTTGTCGAGAGGGTTACGTCGGTTATCTCATAGTGAGCCACGGCATTGAAGGGATCTTGCGCCACGATGGTATCCAACTGTGAACGATCTATCCCTTTCACCAGGATCACACCGCCGGTGCGCGGGTTTTTGCGACCGGAGGCGATAAAGGTGCCGTCCTGGAAGTATTTTTTCAACCAGGCGATGTGCCCCTCGAGGTGGCTGTCGACTTCTTCTATCGGGCGATGGTAGGTCAGGCTAACGATGTACATAACGGCTCCTGGATGAACGACGAAGGCTTTACCATCCCACCGTTGCCGTCGTTTCTCAAGATCTGCGGCATAAAAAACTAACCCGCCAAACGGCGGGTCAGGATGTTGATAAAGTTCTGTGTACTTAGACGTTATGTTTTGTTTACTGGTAAAAACGAAGGATTATGTCTTCAGCTTTACCCCAAACATCCGAAAACCACGTTTTTCGGGTGTTTGTCATTAAACTAACCCGCCAAACGGCGGGTCAGAAGTCAGTAGAGTGAAGGCTCGCCTTCTGGGCGGGTCTTGAAGCGACGGTGTAGCCACATGTATTGATCCGGTGCCATCAGGATCTCTTTTTCGACCACTTTATTCATAAACGCAGCGGCCTCGAGCTCATTATCCAGCGGGAAGTTTTCCACCGCCGGCTGCATAATCAGCTCATACCCTTTAGCGTCCGGCAAGCGGCGTGGGGTAAAGGGAATAATGGCCGGTTTACCCATTCGTACCAGCACGTAGCTGCCGGTGGTGGTGGCGGCTTTTTCAACGGCGAACAACGGGGCGAACACGCTGCTGCGCGGGCCGTAGTCGTGGTCCGGAGCGTACCAGATAATATCACCCTGTTTCAGAGCCCGGATCATGCCTTTCACGTCTTTGCGGTCCAGCATGGATTTGTTGGAGCGCATGCGGCCCCAGGTTTGCAGCCAGTCCATCAGCTTGTTGTCGTGCGGCCGATAAACGCCGATGCCCGGATTGTGAATGCCAAAGATGCGGGCGCCCAGTTCCAGCGTCAGAAAGTGCAGACCGATCAACAAAACGCCCTGATGGTTGTCGCGCGCTTTTTGGATATGCTCCAGTCCGCTGACTTTGAACCAACGCTCGATACGCCAGTTCGGCCAAAACCACGCCATGCCGGTTTCAAACAGCCCCATGCCGACGGATTCAAAATTCTGTACCACCAGCGCATCGCGCTCGGCCTGTGGCATATCCGGGAAGCACAACACCAGGTTACGTTGGGCAATCGCCACGCGGCGCTTGAGAAAACGCATGGAAAAACGGCCAAGTCGAGTGCCAAGACGATAAATAATCGGATAAGGCAGCAAGACCAATAAGTAGAGCAAACCGATACCGAACCAGGTAAGCCAATAACGCGGATGCAGTAAAGAACGATTAAAAGAGGGAACTTGAGTCATGTGTTCTCAGCTTAGAAGCAGTCATTTAATGATAATAACAGAGTGATAGTATGGCTGACATCCAGAAGAGATTTGGCCGTCTATCCATTTTCTGCCGTTTATAACCGAGTATTGTGGCACTTTTATCACGCAACGTGAAAAAACACCGCATTAAAACATAATTTTTAGTGATGAATGGACATGATTTGGCGATTAATTGGGCTGATGCGCTCAAAAGGATAAGGTTGGCAGTCGTGGGCGGCGTATAATTTTGCCCAAATTTTTAGGGGGATGTATGTTGGCTTCATGGTTAAGTGCGGGTTTATTAGTCTCAGGAGCACTGTTGGGCAGCGTTGGCGCACACCTGCAGTTAAATCCGTTACTGCTGGTGGCAGGTGTCGCATTGCTGGCAGGTATCGTGATTTCCGGTTTTACCGAATGTCGGGGCAGAGGCTGAGCATCTACCCCAGAATCATCAGTCGTTTTTGAACAACCCTTTCAATACGTGCGGTTCAGAACGCCAATATTGCGGTGGCGCGCTGACCTTCTCGCCCAATTTGGCGGCGGCGTGCCATGGCCAACGTGGGTTGTAAAGGATACCCCGCGCCAGCGCCACCATATCCGCCTGCCCGGTGGCGACAATCGCTTCCGCCTGTTCCGGCTCGGTGATTAACCCCACGGCAATGGTCGGCAGCCCACTTTCCCGCTTGATGGTCTCGGCGAACGGCACCTGGTAATTCGGCCCCACCGGGATTTTCTGCAATGGCGAAAGGCCACCGCTGGAAACATGGATGTAGTCGCAACCCAGCTCCTTCAGTGCTTTTGCCAAGGCTACCGACTGCTGTTCATCCCAGCCGCCCTCGACCCAGTCGCTAGCGGAAATACGCACGCCAACCGCTTTTGGTGCCGGGAATACGGCGCGCACTTCATTGTAAATCTCCAGCAGTAAACGCATGCGGTTTTGCAATGAACCGCCGTACTGGTCGTTACGTTGGTTAGACAGCGGTGACAGGAACTGGTGTAGCAGATAACCGTGTGCGCCATGCAGTTCAATCAGTTCAAAACCTAGCCGTTCGGCGCGTTTCGCCGCGGTAACGAACTGCGCTTTCAATTGTTCAATTTGTTCCAGGCTCATTGCTGCCGGTGAGGCATCATGCTGGGCGAAGGGGATATCCGAGGCGGACAGCGTCTGCCAGCCGCCGTCTGCCCTGTTCAGTTGGCCCCCACCGGCCCAGGGAACGGCACAGGATGCTTTGCGCCCGGCGTGGCCGAGCTGAATGCCCAGTGGCAAAGTGGCGTGTTTTCTTACCGCTTGTATCACTTCTGCAAGCGCCTGTTCCGTCGCGTCGTCCCACAGGCCGAGATCGTTGGGGGTGATGCGTCCTTCGGGGGCGACCGACGTGGCCTCGACAATCAACAGGCCTGCGCCGGACAATGCCAGATGACCGAGATGCATCGTGTGCCATTCGGTGGCCTTGCCGTTATCGGCGGAGTATTGGCACATCGGTGCGATAACTATACGGTTGGGCAAACTCAGTTTCCCCAGCGTAATCGGGGTAAATAGCTGACTCATGACGTCCTCCAGGTCCGTGGTAAAAAGGGGATAAGCTCCCTTAAGGCATATCGAGATTTGTGAGCGACGTCAAGCTTCCAGCCTTTGTTATCACCGGTGCGTTAATGCTGTTTTGAGCTACATTTTCGGGTATTATGTGCGCCGCGCGTGGGCCGGCGGCTGGCGCGCATCAAAATCAGTCACCTCCGAAAGACAGGAAAGTACACCATGCCAGTGTTACATAACCGAATTTCTAACGAGGAACTGAAGGCGCGCATGCTGGCGGAAACCGAGCCGCGCACCACAGTTTCTTTTTATAAATACTTCACCCTCGACGATCCCAAAGCGTTTCGCGACAGCCTCTACGTTCAGTTCGACAAGCTGAAGGTGTTTGGCCGCATTTATGTGGCGAAAGAGGGCATCAACGCGCAAATCAGCGTACCGCAGAACAAGTTCGAAGCGTTTAAAGCCGCGTTGTTTGCCTCGCATCCGGCTCTGGATCAGGTGCGTCTGAATATCGCACTGGAAGACGACGGCAAATCCTTCTGGGTACTTCGCCTGAAGGTGCGCGATCGCATCGTCGCCGATGGCATCGATGATGAAAGCTTCAACCCAGCGAATGTCGGTGAGTATTTACAGGCCGATCGCGTAAACCAGATGATTGACGATCCGGATACGCTGTTTGTCGATATGCGTAACCACTACGAATATGAAGTCGGCCACTTCGAGAACGCCATCGAAGTGCCTTCAGATACTTTCCGCGACCAGTTGCCGATGGCGGTCGAGATGCTGCAGGACAATAAAGACAAAAATATTGTGATGTATTGCACCGGCGGTATTCGCTGTGAAAAAGCCAGTGCGTATATGCTGCATAACGGCTTCAAAAACGTCTATCACGTGGAAGGCGGCATTATTGAGTACGCGCGCAAGGCGAAAGAGCAGGGGTTACCGCTGAAGTTCGTCGGCAAAAACTTTGTGTTTGACGAGCGCATGGGCGAGCGGATTTCTGACGATGTGATCGCCAATTGTCACCAGTGCGGCGCACCTTGCGATACCCATACCAACTGCAAGAATGACGGCTGTCACCTGCTGTTTATTCAGTGCCCGAGCTGTGCCGCCAAATTTGAAGGTTGCTGCAGCGAGATCTGCCGCGAAGAGCTGAAGCTGCCGCGTGAAGAGCAGCGTGCACGCCGCGCCGGCCGTGAGAATGGCATCAAGATTTTCAATAAGTCGAAAGGGTTATTGCAGACCACGATGCATATTCCGGCACCGGAAGAAGATAAAGGCTCAGCCAGCTGAGCCTGAAATAAGCGCGGCGTTCTTGCCGCGCTTTTGCATTACTTCGCGCGAACGCCTTCCACGGAAATAATCAGCTCTACGTCCTGAGACGCCGGGCCGAGATCGGTAGTGATGCCGAAGTCTTTAAGCTTGATTTTACCGTTGGCTTCGAAGCCGGCACGGTAGCCGCCCCAAGGGTCATTGCCTTGACCGATCAGTTTAGCGTCCAGCGTTACCGGTTTGGTCACGCCGTTCAGCGTCAGGTTACCGACAACCGCATAACCTTCGCCGTTCTTTTTCACTTCGGTGGATTCAAACTTGGCTTGTTTATTCTTTTCGACGTTCAGGAATTCTGCGCTGCGCAGGTGCTTGTCACGCTCAGCGTGGTTGGTGTCGACGCTGGCGGTGTTGATGGTGACGCTAACCTTGTCCTTGGACGGATCTTTTTCGTCGAAGGTGAAGCCGCCGTCAAAATCTTTGAAGGTGCCGTACAGCCAGCTGTAGCCCAGGTGCTGGATGCGGAATTCGATAAAGGCGTGCTGGCCCTGTTTGTCAATTTTGTAGTCGGCAGCCAGCGCGGAACCAGCGCTCAGCAGCAGGGCACCTGCGGTCAAGCCCAGTACGGTTTTCTTCAACATAGCAATCTCCATAAGTCCAAAGGTTAATCGGCGCTGCTACCCAGCATCCGTTTCAAAGTAACATCACGATCAACGAAGTGATGTTTAAGCGCAGCCAGAGCGTGCAGTACTGACAGCACCACGACGGCCCAAGCCAGGTAAAGATGAATGGTACCGGCGGTATCGGCCTGCTCCGCCATGCCTGTGGCGGTCGCAGGGATATCGAACCAGCCGAATACGCTGATTGGTTGACCGTCGGCGGTCGAAATCAGGTAGCCGCTAATCAGGATACTGAACAGCACCACATACAGCGCCAGATGGGCCAGAATCGCACTGACGCGCGTAAAACGACCGTAGCTGGCCAGCGGTTTGGGCGGCGGCGAAACAAAACGCCAGATCACCCGGACCACCATCACGATGAACAGCAGCGTGCCGATACTTTTATGAATTTCCGGTGCCTGGTGATACCAGACATCGTAATAGCCCAACGTGACCATCCATAGGCCCAGGGCGAACATGCCGTACACCGTCAGCGCAACCAACCAGTGGATCAACACTGAAATATGACCAAAGCGGTTGGCGGTATTTTTCCAAAGCATGGTGTTTCCCTACTTTCAACATTTTCTGGCTGCAATAATTAAACTTTAAGAAACATAAAATCAATAATAAATTTAACTATGTTACTTCTTTAAAATATTAATCAGTGAATTTGGCTGAGATAGCGTCAGGTTAATCAGTGAAATCGTTGAAGGTAATAATTGTGATTGTGTATTGTTGGATTGTTATTGATTGAAAAATAATGGTTTTATTTATTATTGTCAGCTTTTGTCATTTTACGTAAATAGCGTGGATTGTTCTGGAGAATAAATCGCTAGTCAAGTTTGTCGATTATTTCCAGTCAATGTTCTGCAAAAGCGGGACGTTTATTCATACAGCAATACCTCTGCGGCAGGACAACAGAGTTTGCTAACATAAGACACATCGGATGGCCCGCAGGGTCACACCATTAACACAAAGGAAATGTCATGGGCCGAACCCTGTTGACCGATCGAAGCCTGCGTCTGGCTATCTTGCTGGCAATGTTGGTCATTATTCTCGCCGGCGTCAAAGCGGCTGCGGATATTGTGGTGCCATTCTTACTGGCGGTGTTTCTCGCTATGGTACTGAATCCGCTGGTAACGCAGCTAGAACGCTGGCGTATACCGCGCGTGCTCGGTGTGACTTTACTGGTGGTGCTGGTCGTGGTGGCGTTGATGTTGTTCATCGGCATATTGGGCGCATCGCTGAACGAATTTGCCCGTTCGCTCCCCCAGTACCGCGGCATGATGATGGAAAAACTGAGTGAGCTGCAGCATTACGCCGATCGCCTCAACATCACCATATCCCCCGAAGCGATGCTGCAGTATGTTGACCCCAGCTCGGCGATGAATTTGATCACCCGCCTGTTAAGCCGTTTCTCGGGGGCCATGACCAATATTTTCCTGCTGCTGATGACCGTGGTATTTATGCTGTTTGAAGTGCAGCTGTTGCCTTACAAACTGCAGCAGGCGCTGGATAAACCTAGCGAAGGCATCGCCAATATTCGGCGTGCGTTAGACGGCGTCACGCGTTATCTGGTGATCAAAACGGCGTCATCGTCTGGGGATTTTTGGCTGCGGTCGACGTGCGCTTTGCCTTTATTTGGGGGCTGCTGGCGTTTTTGCTGAATTATATTCCCAACATCGGCTCGGTGATCGCCGCGGTTCCGCCACTGATCCAGGCGTTGCTGTTTAACGGCTTTGGTGATGCGCTGGTGGTAGCCGCAGGTTTTATCGCGATCAATCTGGTGATTGGCAATATGCTGGAGCCGCGCGTCATGGGGCGAGGACTTGGGTTATCGACGCTGGTGGTTTTCCTGTCGTTGATCTTCTGGGGCTGGCTGATGGGGCCGGTAGGGATGTTACTGTCGGTGCCGCTGACCATTATTACCCGCATTGCCCTGGAGACCACCGAAGGGGGACATAAATTGGCGGTTATTCTCGGCGATGGTCAGCCAGGCAAACCGGTTACCCCGGAGTAAAGAAGACTTTCCCCTGGGTTTTGCTGTCGGCGGCGTGTTGCAGTGCCAGTTTATAATGCCGCAACGGATAAATAGCCGCCGGACTTTGCAACACCAATTGGCCGCGTCTCACCAGATTGAACAGCTGTTGGAATGCCGCCTGCCACTGCACCGCAGTTGCCTGTGCGTTCCATTTGCGCAGGTGAAACAGGGAAGTGCGAAGCCGGAGTTGGCGAGAAATATACTGCCAGTCCACCTGCCGGTTGCCGAGCAACCCCAGGGCGACAAAATCGCCGGTCACGCTGACCGAAAGTGCCAGATGCAAGCCATCTTCACCGCCGACGCAGTCGATCGCGGCACGCGCCGCATGGCCCGTGAGCTGTTGCAAACGATATTGCTGCAGTAATTGTCCTTCTACAACCCGCCAGGCACCGGCATTCAGCAGCGCCTGGCGATGGGTGGGATTACGCACCACAACCACCAATCTGATACCGCGCAAAACCGCCAACTGGCAAAACAGCAGGCTGATCGCCGAACCGCCGCCGTTAATCATCAGGATGTCCCCCGCGTTTAGCGGCAGCCATTGTGTCAGCAATACCCAGCAGGTCAGCGGATTAATGTAGATTTGTGCCGCAGTGGCGTCGTCGATGTCGTCCGGTACCCAAATCGCTTTGGCGCTATCGATAGTGACAAAGCTTTGCCAACTGCCATTGCCCATGACGGTGAGCGCGCGTCTGTCGGTAGATTGACCGCGAGGATCAACCGCGACCCCAACCCCTTCGTAACCAGGAACCTGAGGCAGGAGAATACGGTGTGCATACTGACCATAGATGGGAATCAAATCGGATGGATTTATCGGTGCGTAGCGCATCTGCACTAGCTGTTGATTGGGCTGTGGTGCCGGAATGACGGCATCTTCAAGGGCAATCACCTGGTCCGGTGAACCGAATTGGCAAAAGCGCAAACGGGGAAAAGTCTGCGGCATGGGGTTAAGGCATAAAGAAGAAATAGACGTCCAGCGCCAACAGCACCAGCCACAGGCAGATATACAGCACCAGATGTTCGCGGACGTTGTTGACGATCGCCGACAGTATTTTGTTTAGCATTCTCAGCAGCCAAAAGATAAGGACGGGCTGATTATAGTATTTTTGCAGCCAGCGTTAATACTGCCGAGAAGGCAAAGTCGGGTATCGGGGTGAATCTTCGTGTGAAAACAGCCTGCTTTGCAGCAGGCTTCGGTTATACCGCCATCAACGAAGGTGACATAGCGCTGACGGGAACGCTCGGCGGATAAAAATAGCGCAGCACGTTATACAGCGAATAAAATTCTAGCCGATTACGGGCGTTGATTTTCTCTGTGATGTGGCGTTTGTGCACATAAACGGTGTGCGAGCTGATTTGCAGCTTTTTTGCGATGCGGTAATTGGGCATTTCCGCCATCCAGTGTTTCATCACCGTCAGCTCCTGCGGGCTGAACAGAGAGTGTTCCACGCTGCAATCCATCAGTGAGACCGGCTTTTCCCGCATCATGCGCAGGGTGACGGGTAATGTGGCTTTGTTGAACAGGAAAGCGTGGTCAGCGATGCGCATCGGTGTTTCGCTGTATGGGTACGGCGTGTCCAGATAAATAAACAACAGCGCGGATGGGGTGGCCTCGATAAAAGCCTGCAATTGAGCATCATCCTCACTGTAACGACAGTGTTTGGTAAGGTTGACCAGGATATGGCTTGGGCGGTAGTGATCCAGCAGCGGAGTTGCTTGTTCCAGGCTGTGGCAACATTTTACCTGGCTGAAAACATTGTCCGTAAAATAGTTATCGATACCGACCCGGGTGAAGCAGCATTCGTCCACGACAAGCAGTTTCATGGTGACGTCCTTGTTGAGCGAGAAATTACCAGGGGCATATCAGCTGTAAAATAGAACTTACACCACAGGGGATCAATTCGGAAATCCGGATACTTGCGCCAGAAATTTCCGTTGAAATATTATTCCCAATATATTTCAAATTGATACGCTAAATTCAGCGTGTAACTGCGGGGCATAACCGCCTCCGAACGTGTTGACGGGGGCGGTTGTGTCCATTGAGGAGGGTTATTTAAAGCGTTTGAGCGTAAAGGCAGAGATATCTATCGGTAAGGTTTTGTCCTCGGCAAACAGGGCGGCAATCTCGCCTAGCACGCTGGCAAATTTGAAGCCGTGGCCGCTCAGGCCGCTGATAACCATCAAGCGATCGCAGTCCGGCAGGGTATCAATAATGAAATCTTCATCCGGACTCATATCATAGCTGCATGCTTCGCCGTGTAAACATACCCCTACACCCGGCAAGAATTGACGAAGGAAGTGGAAAACCTCGGTTCCGTCACTGGTGAAACTGCCAAAGGGCTTGCGCTGATCCGGCGTTTCCATCGGTTGCCCGCCATCGTGCTTGCCGATTTTCAGTCCGTCGTTATCGGCAGGGAAGCCGTAATAATGGCTGCCGTCTTGCGCTTCGACGGTGAACGCCGGGAAACGGTTGTTTATGCTGTAGCGGCCGTCGGCCTGATGCCAGGAAAATACTTTGCGCAGCGGCGAAATCGGCAATTGCGGCAGCAAAGCCTTGACCCAGGTACCGGTGGTGACCACGGCCTTACGGCCCTGAAAGCGACCTTCGGAGGTGACCACTTCGACACCGCCCTCGACAGGTTGCACCCCCGTGACCGGACAATTGAACAGCTGGCTGCAACCGGCTTCTTTGGCAAGCTTGATCAGGCTGGCAACCGCCTTTTCAGAACGCAGGAACCCGGCATCAGGTTCAAACACGCCGACGTAACCTTCCGGTGCATTGAATTCCGGCCAGCGTTGGTTAATCTGTTCTGCGCTCAGAAATTGTGTGTTAAGGCGGAATTTCTTCGCGCTGTTTTGCGCATTGTGGATGAATTCAGACTGCTCTGGACCCATATTCAGCACGCCGCAGTCCTGAAACAGTTCTTCGCCGGTTTGTTTTATCAACGCATTCCATAAGGCCTGGGCGCGGAGAATGAGCGGGACATATTTTTCGCCTTCGCCATAGGCATGGCGGATGATGCGGGTGTCACCGTGGTGGCTGCCGTTACGGTGTGGAGGCATGGCGCTGTCTATCATTAACACTTTCAAGCCGGCTCGAGTCGCATAGTAGCCTGCCGCCGCACCTACCGAACCGCTGCCCACAACAATTAAGTCATATTCCACGTGCCGTAACCTCTCTGTTATACGTTTCTTATTTCGTTATGATAAAAGGTTGAGCGCCGCAATGCACCCGTTGCGCTGCCTATCGGCAAAGAAAAAGGCGCCAGAGAAAATCGCTGGCGCCTTAGGTTTTTTGGTGCGGTGAATTAGTGTTTTCTACGATCAAGGTCCTGGTAATCCGTTGCTTCAATCTTGGCGATGCCGGCTTCTAAGATATTGATTAATTGACGTGCGACATCTGTGGTGAGCCAAAGCGTTCTGTCTACTTGGGCGTCTTCGGGCGTCTGGTCTAGTGAAGACAGGTAATGAAGGCGTATCATCATGGCGTCATAAACGTCGACAGTACTGATATCCCAACCAACAAGCGGGTGCGTCTGAATTACTTCATCATTTCTGTCCATAAAGACCCCTTATTGAGTAGTAACTACCGTGAGTGACTAACGAGGATCAATGCGGCCCATCATCATGTGGGCCTTTACAGTATACGCATCTGGTTTCGCGGGTGGAGCTTTTCCCTGCTTATTTTGTAAAATAAATATTTATTTGAGTGATTATTCTGCAGCACGCCATGAGAATACATACAGCATGGGGACGTCGCCGTCATTCAACAGCAGGAGGGGGCGGGGCGGCATGTAACCGTTTTTCCAGTTCTGCGGCCAGATGGGCAAAGTGATTCTGCGTTTCCGCATCACGATTTTGATTCTGCGATTCCAGCTTCAGGCTGTGAATCAATAGTTGATTGGCTTTGTCATCCAAACCAAAGGCCAGGTAGGAAAATGCCACTTCAAGTACGCTCAGCCGGCGTTTTTGATCGGCAATCAGCGCCAGCAGTTCGCCAAAGGTCATCGTTTCTTCGGTTTTAACCTTGTCCGGGGCCATGTCAAAGATCTCCTGTTAAAGCATTCAGTACAGACCAGATAAGGCTTTTCTTCCAGCAGAAATTTAACCGCGCGTTGCCAGGCTTCAAATACAAAAAAGCCGGAGAGCGACCCCCGGCAAAAACTACCTTGCAGTATTATTCTGCGCTAAACCAATCGTCGGCACTTTCCCAGGTTTCCTGGAGAATTTCCTCGATCAGGTCTTTATCTGTTTTCAGGCCGCCCAGTACTGAGAGCCCGTTGGAACCGGCATAACGCACCTGAACCACGGCATCTGGAAATTGGCGGTTTACCCGTTTGCCCAGCTCGCCGGTCAGCGCTTCAATGGCGCCTGCCGGTAGCGGTTTGGTTTTATCTATAGTGACTTCAACACGCATAATTGCCCCCGAAGCGATTTACTGGATATTTATACAGTTAACCGCGCGTGGGGGCAATAGGCTGCGTTAAAAAAAGAAGATTATGCTTTCACTGACCACTTCAGCGTCTCTCCGGCAAGGAAGGGCACCACCGTTTCGCTGCCCATGGCGATCTCTTCTGCTTGAGTGGTTGGCACGCGCTGCAGTTCGATGAAGTCGGCATTCACCGGCAGACCATAGAAGCCTGGCCCGTTCAGGGAACAGAAAGCTTCCAGGTGCTCTAATGCGCCCAGTTCTTCGAACACGCTGGCATAGGCCGGAATAGCGTTAGGCGCGTTGAATACGCCTGCACAACCGCAGCTCGATTCCTTACGGTGTTTGGCATGAGGGGCGGAGTCGGTACCGAGGAAGAAACGCTCCGAACCGCTGGCAACGGCTTTGCGCAGCGCATCCTGGTGAATATTACGCTTGAGGATCGGCAGGCAGAACAGGTGCGGACGAATGCCCCCCACCAGCATGTGGTTACGGTTAAACATCAGATGCTGCGGGGTGATAGTCGCGCCAAGGAATCGATTGCCTTCTTGCACGTACTGCGCCGCTTCTTTAGTAGTGATGTGCTCGAAGACAATTTTCAACTCCGGGAACTGGCGACGAATCGGCTCCATAACCTGTTCAATAAAGCGAGCCTCGCGATCGAAAATATCGACGGCGGCATCGGTCACTTCACCGTGAATCAGCAGTGGCATGCCGATTTTTTGCATTTGCTCAAACAGCGGGTAGATGGCCTTCACATCGCTGACGCCATGGCTGGAGTTGGTCGTGGCATTGGCAGGGTAGAGCTTAGCCGCAGTGAAAACGCCTTGCTCAAACCCATTAACCAGTTCTGCCGCGGCCAGTGAATTAGTCAGGTAGCAGGTCATCAGTGGGGTAAAGTTGTGCCCCTGAGGGACTGCTGCCTGAATGCGATCGCGATACGCTCGGGCGGCTTCTACGGTAGTAATTGGCGGAGCCAGGTTGGGCATCACAATCGCCCGGCCAAATACCTGACTGGTATAGGGCAAAACCGTTTTCAGCATATCGTCGTCACGCAAATGGATATGCCAGTCGTCAGGGCGGCGGATTTTCAGGGCTTGAGGCTGTGCGGTCATGTTACAAGGCTCCGGCGGTTAGATTCGGGTCTAAGTAAAAGCGAATAATGGGGCTTATTCACGCCGGGGCATAAGGATAAGCGGAAAGTGCCTGGGATGCATCTGTTTGTTCACGGCAAGTTGAAATCAATTGGTTATCGGGTGCATAGTGACAAGGATTCTAATGATCCCCGAGCCAAAACTTTCGGGTTATCAACATTAATCACATTGGAATGGGAGAATAAAATGGAAGTGCGAGTTATTGCCACCCTGCAGGCTAAACCCGAGTTTGTTTCGGCCGTCAGCGATGCGGTGCATGAGATTATCGATCCAAGCCGCCAGGAATTGGGCAACCTGCAATATGACCTGCACCGCGATCTCGAGAAGCCAGGAACTTTCGTGTTCTTTGAACGCTGGGCAAGCGCGGAGGCGCTGGAGAAACACAACGCCACCGAGCATTTTAAGCGGTTTGTCGCCAGCATTGACGGCAAGCTAGATTTGCTGGATATCAAACAATTGAAAAAAATTGCCTGAGTTTATTTCGGCAATAAAAAACCCGCCATCAGGCGGGTTTTTTTATCGAAGCAGATTACCTTATTCGTTAACCGGCTGCGGTTTGGTTGCCGGTGCGGTAGCTTGATTTACCGCCGCATGGCCACCGGCTGAGCCTTTACCTTCGAAGGCGAAGGAAGGACGCTGCCAATCGCTGTGCTGCTGCTGCTCAGGCACATAGTCCGGAGCAGGGGCCTTGGTCATTGGCGCCGTAGCGATATGCTTGTACAGCGTACCAGCCTGTACCGGTGCGGGTTGCTGTTGCACTGCCGGCGCTGGTTTTTCAACAACGGCCGGAGCTACAGTTTCCTGAACCGGGGCAGTTTCAACGACAGGTTCAGCAGGCTCGGCAGCCGGCTCGGTGACGACTTCTGCCACTGTTGCCGTTTCTTCCACCACCAAGACTGGTGTTGCCTCTGCTACTGGGGTTTCTTCAACCTCAGGAGCAGTTTCAACCGCTGGTGCCGCTTCAACGGCTGGGGCTTTTTCGACCGCAGCGGCTGCTTCAACCACTGCGGTTTCTTCAACCGCTGGTGTTTCAGCTGCTACCGGAGTTTCTTCAGCCTGAACAGTAATGATTGGCTCGGCAGTTACAACAACCGGTTGGGCTTCTTCAACTGCTTCAACCGCGACTGCCACAGCTTCCGGCTGGTTAACCGGTGCGGTTTCCTGCTCTGCGACCGCGGCAACCACCGGAGCGGCCACGCTGACGGCTTCTGGTGCCATGACGTTGTCGGCAGCGATTTGGCTAGCTTCAGCCTGAACTTGAGCCTCTTCAACCATTTGCGCAGCTTGTGTGACAGGGTAACTCACCCAGACCTTGCCTGACGCCATTTCTGGTGAGGCAAAAGCCCCCGCCAGTGGCATTGGCGACTGAGTTGGGTAACGCTCGTCACGGTAACGACGACGACGCTGACCGCTAACGCGCAGGTGGCGAGGTGAACGACGTGAGCGGCGTGGCATGCCGTTTTCGCCACTAGCGCGGTTGTCACCCTGTGCATCGTCTTCGGCCTGCGCTTCAACGGTTTCCGGCAGCAGTTTAACGCTGTCTTCGGCCTGAGCAGGTTTCGCGTCCTGAGCTTTCGCTACCGGCGTTTTAGGTGCCAGCAGCTCTTCCGCTGCGCGATGCAGCTCTTCTTCCGCGGACAGCACACGAACCTTCTGCGACAGAGGACGACGTTGACGACGCTGCATGTTCTGCATCTGACGTTCTTCGTGATCTTCATCGCTGGCGGTGGTGGCAGTAGCAGCTTCTGTACTTTCCAGTGCGGCCACTTCTTGCTGAGCCTGACGCTTTTCTTCCTGACGACGGCGTTGACGCTCGGCACGCTGCTCACGGCGCTGTTGCTGCTCTTCGCGCTGTGCCTTGGCGGCTTCTTCAGACTGCGGCTCATCGGTAACCGTGGCAGTGGTTTGCTGCGCATTGCGACGGTTGCGGCGCTGCTCGTCACGCACTTCACGTGTTTCACGGCCTTCGCGGTTATCGCGCGGTTCGCGATTTTCACGCGGCTCACGATTATCACGATCGCGGTTATCACGGCCTTCACCGCGCTCTTTGCGTTCACCACGTTCTGGACGATCGCTACGTTCACCGCGCTCACCACGGTCTTTACGACCGGTACCCTGACGACGTTGACCACGACGATCCTGGCGACGGTTTTCACCGTTGCTTTCGGTCTTAGGCGCTTCAACCACAGGTTTGGCTTCGACAACCGGCTGTTCTTCACCGGCAAACAGTGCTTTCAGACCACCAAACAGACGGCCCAACAGGCCAGGTTTGGCAGCGGCTGGTGCAGCTTGTTTGGTTGCTGTTGCCGCAACGGCGGGCTGAGTAGCAACGGCTTCTTCAGCCGGTGGTGGTGCATCGGCGGCCAGCGAGAACGAGGCCAGAGCCGGCTGTTCCGGGCGTTTGCGCTCCATCGGCGCATCTTCCAACGGCTGAGCCATCTCTTCTTCGTGCAGTTTCGGCAACAGGTAGCTCAGGGTTGGTGTTTCTTCACCCTTACGTACGCGCAGCACAGAGTAGTGTGGGGTTTGCATCTGATCGTTCGGCACGATGATCGCTTTCACGCCACCCTGACGTTTTTCGATCGCGCTCACCGATTCACGTTTTTCGTTCAGCAGGTAAGAAGCCACCTGAACTGGCACGATAGCGTGAACTTCTTTGGTGTTTTCTTTCAGCGCTTCTTCTTCGATCAAACGAAGGATGGAAAGCGCCAGAGATTCGTTATCACGGATGGTGCCGGTGCCGTTACAGCGCGGGCAAACGTGATGGCTGGATTCACCCAGTGACGGGCTGAGGCGCTGACGCGACATCTCAAGCAGACCGAAACGGGAAATGCGGCCGATCTGGATACGCGCACGGTCTTGACGCACGGCATCGCGCAGGCGGTTTTCAACTTCACGCTGGTGGCGAACCGGGGTCATATCGATAAAGTCGATAACGATCAGACCGCCGAGGTCACGCAGGCGCAGCTGGCGAGCTATCTCGTCTGCCGCTTCCAGGTTGGTGTTGAACGCAGTTTCTTCGATATCGCCGCCGCGGGTTGCACGCGCGGAGTTGATGTCGATAGCGGTCAGCGCTTCGGTAGAGTCGATAACGATCGAACCGCCGGAAGGCAGGCGAACTTCACGCTGGAAGGCGGATTCGATTTGAGATTCGATTTGGTAGTGGCTGAACAGAGGGATTTCACCGCTGTACAGTTTGATTTTGCTGCTGAAATCCGGACGGCCCAGGGCAGCGATGTGCTCTTTGGCCAGATCGAGAACTTTTGGATTGTCGATCAGGATTTCGCCGATGTCCGGGCGCAGATAGTCGCGGAATGCACGTACGATGACGTTGCTTTCCTGATGGATCAGGAAGGGCGCAGCGCGGCCTTCAGCGGCTTTTTTAATCGCTTCCCAGTGCTTCAGGCGGAAAGAGAGATCCCACTGCAATGCATCGGCCGATTTGCCAACGCCTGCGGTACGAACAATCAGGCCCATGCCATCCGGGAGTTGCAGAGAAGAAAGCGCTTCTTTCAATTCAGTGCGGTCGTCACCTTCGATGCGGCGTGAAATACCACCGGCACGTGGGTTGTTCGGCATCAGAACCAAATAACTGCCGGCCAGGCTGATGAAGGTGGTCAAGGCGGCGCCTTTGTTGCCACGTTCTTCTTTATCAACCTGAACGATCACTTCCTGGCCTTCGCGCAGCACATCTTTGATGTTCGGGCGACCATGGGAGGAGTAGTTACTTGGGAAGTATTCGCGAGCGATTTCTTTAAGAGGGAGGAAACCATGTCGTTCGGCGCCGTAATCTACGAACGCTGCTTCAAGACTTGGTTCTATACGAGTGATTTTGCCTTTGTAAATATTCGCTTTTTTCTGTTCATGACCCGGACTTTCAATATCCAAATCATACAGCCGCTGTCCATCTACGAGGGCAACACGCAACTCTTCCTGCTGAGTTGCGTTAATCAACATTCTTTTCATCTTAACTTACTCGTTATTTTTACATTATCGACAAAGCTGCGGGCAAAATAACCTCATGGCCGGATTAAAACCGAAAACCCCGTGTCTTCTCGCAAAGCCGTCAACCTCACGGTTGTCGCCTGCATAGGGGCGCATTATCTCGGTAAGCCTGTATTTCTTTGTGAAAAACAGCACTTTTACTAGGGGAATAGCCTCTGATTTACGTCGACAGATCTGATTCCATTTGCCGGCCAAGCTGCAACCCGCAGCCCGCTAATTGTTTGATTTCACATTACGTCTTACGCCATTGCTGCGTTTTTGCGCCATCAGACAAATTTTATAATTCCACCGTTTTCCCTGTTTAACGAGAATCAACGTGGAAAGTAAACGCATTATTCCACTGCTGATACTGTTATAGCAAGGTGACTTTTCCTTAACTGCGGAAGAAATCGCAAACGTTCAAACCGGCTTGCTGCCTTATTGTCCGTCAGGGTTTCTCCTGCAGTCAGAGAGACAGTTAAGCACAGAAAAAGAAGTGGCGCTATTTACGCGCTCTATTTAGAATCCCGCTCCATGAAAACGAACATTCCTGCAGTACAATTAATCACGATTTCTGACGACGAAGCCGGTCAACGAATCGACAACTTTCTGCTTGCTCGCCTGAAAGGCGTGCCGAAGAGCATGATTTACCGCATCGTACGCAAAGGCGAGGTACGGGTTAATAAAGGACGCATCAAGGCTGAATACAAGCTGGCGGCTGGTGACGTGGTGCGAGTACCACCGGTCCGCGTTGCCGAACGTGAAGACGCGCCGGTTTCCGCCAAGCTGGACAAAGTGGCGGCACTGGCCGATTGCATTTTGTATGAAGACGATCATTTGCTGCTGCTGAACAAGCCTTCAGGCACCGCGGTGCACGGTGGCAGCGGCCTGAGCTTTGGCGTGATTGAGGGCCTGCGCGCGCTGCGCCCGGAAGCCCGTTTCCTGGAGCTGGTGCACCGACTGGATCGCGATACTTCCGGCGTGTTGCTGGTGGCGAAAAAACGTTCTGCACTGCGTTCGCTGCATGAGCAATTGCGGCTGAAAGGCATGCAGAAGGATTATCTGGCGCTGGTGCGCGGCCAATGGCAGTCGCATTGCAAGGCCGTGCAGGCACCGTTGCTGAAAAACATTCTGCAAAGCGGCGAACGTATCGTGCGCGTCAATAGCGAAGGCAAACCGTCGGAAACCCGCTTCAAGGTAGAGGAACGTTTTGAGCATGCCACGCTGGTAAAGGCGAGCCCGATTACCGGGCGCACCCACCAGATCCGCGTTCACACCTTGCACGCAGGGCACCCGATAGCCTTCGATGACCGCTATGGCGATCGTGAATTCGATCGCCAGTTGGCCGGTACCGGGCTCAAACGCCTGTTCTTGCATGCCGCGGCACTGCGGTTCGAACATCCGGGCACTGGCGAAACCATGCGTATCGAAGCGCCGATGGACCAGGAGTTGCGCCACTGCCTGCAGGTATTGCGCAAGCAGGCCAAAGGCCAGTAAGTAAAAGTATTTTATACCAGCGGGTTGATGCCTTCAGCCCGCAGCATCTCCAGCAGGGCTATCAGCGGCAGACCGATCAACCCATTCGGATCTCGCCCCTCCAGTTTATCGAACAACGCAATACCCAGACCTTCACTTTTAAAACTGCCCGCACAGTTGAGCGGCTGTTCAAGGCGCACATAAGCGCTGATTTCTGCGTCGCTCAGCGCACGGAAATGCACATGGAAGGGCTCGCAAAGCGCCTGCAGGTGATGGCTGCGACTGTTGTACAGCGCCAGACCGGTATAAAACGTCACCCTTTGGCCGCTGGCCTGGCGCAATTGCGCGCAGGCGTTCTCTTCGGTATGCGGTTTCCCGGTTATTTCACCGTCGATCACGCAGACCTGGTCGGAACCGATAATCAAATGGTCAGGATAGGCGATGGCCAATGCCTGGGCTTTCGCCGTCGCCAGCCGTAAGACCAGCGCTTCGGCGGTTTCCCCGGCCAATGGGATTTCATCGACCTGCGGCGCGTCACAGGTAAAAGGCAGATGCAGTTTTTCCAACAGCATCTTGCGGTAGGTCGAGGTGGAGGCGAGGAGTAGTCTCTGCATATTTTTTTCGTAAACCATAGCGTAAATGGAGAGGTCATTTTAAACTGTCCGCCGCTGAGGAAGCGAATATTGGTGAAAGGTGCCGTTTTACGGCCTTTTTCTTTGACTCTAAGTCGTTACAAAGTTAATATGCGCGCCCTATGCAAAAGGTAAAATTACCCTTGACCATTGATGCGGTACGTACCGCTCAGAAACGCCTGGACTATGTTGGTTCCTATGCGCCTGAGCAGGTTACACGTGTTGCTGCCTCTGTGGTCAGTGTGGACAGTGATGTTGAGGTCTCGTTATCTTTCGATATTGATAACCAGCGCCTCGCGGTGATAACAGGGCATGCGGACGTCCAGGTAATGCTGATGTGCCAACGCTGCGGAGTCCCGTTCGAACACCATGTTCACACAACATATTGTTTTAGCCCGGTCGTCAATGATGAGCAGGCTGAGGCATTACCGGGGGCGTACGAGCCGATCGAAGTCGATGAGTTTGGCGAAGTTGATCTGCTGGCAATGATTGAAGACGAAATTATTCTTTCACTGCCTGTCGTCCCGGTACATGAATCTGAACACTGTGAAGTGTCCGAAGCGGACATGGTCTTTGGCAAACTGCCTCCAGAGGCGGAGAAACCAAACCCATTTGCCGTATTAGCCAGTTTAAAGCGTAAGTAATTAAGGAGTAAGGTCCATGGCCGTACAACAAAATAAACCAACCCGTTCCAAACGTGGCATGCGTCGTTCACACGATGCTCTGACCACCACCACTTTGTCTGTTGATGCGACTTCTGGTGAAACTCATCGTCGTCACCACATCACTGCCGACGGTTTCTACCGCGGTCGCAAGGTTATCGGCTAAGTAGCGGTACCTTGACTCGTCTAACCCTGGCGTTAGATGCAATGGGCGGGGACTTCGGTCCCTGCGTCACAGTGCCTGCTTCATTGCAGGCACTGGCCTCTAATTTACAGCTTCATCTTCTGCTGGTCGGCAATCCCGACACCCTCTCTCCTTTACTTGCCAAAGCCGATCCGGTTCTTCTGGAACGTTTGCAAGTCGTGCCCGCTGAATCTGTGATTGCCGGCGACGCCAAACCCTCACAAGCGATTCGTGCCAGCCGTGGCACTTCCATGCGCATTGCGCTGGAACTGACCAAAAACGGTGATGCACAGGGCTGTGTCAGCGCGGGTAATACCGGTGCGCTGATGGGGTTGGCGAAGATGCTGATTAAGCCGTTGGACGGTATTGAACGTCCGGCGCTGATGACGGTGATCCCGAATCAGCTGGGCGGTAAAACCGTGGTGCTGGATCTGGGCGCCAACGTCGAATGCGACAGCACCATGCTGGTGCAGTTTGCGGTGATGGGCGCGGTGATGGCCGAAGAGGTGGTGGGGATTGCGCAACCACGCGTGGCGCTGCTGAATATTGGTGAAGAAGAAACCAAAGGTCTGGATAATATCCGCGAAGCGGCCGCCGTGCTAAAAAATACTCCGGCAATCAACTATATTGGTTACCTGGAAGGCAACGATCTTCTCACCGGGAAAACCGATGTGATGGTCTGCGACGGCTTTGTGGGTAACGTCACCCTGAAAACCATGGAAGGGGTGGTAAGAGTATTTTTATCGCTGCTGAAATCATCCGGAGACGGTGGCAAGCAGGCGTGGTGGTTAAAATTGTTGGGCCGTTGGTTGCAAAAACGGGTGGTAAAGCGGTTCGGCCACCTGAACCCCGACCAGTATAATGGCGCATGTCTGTTAGGATTGCGCAGCACCGTAATCAAGAGCCACGGCGCTGCGAACCCGCACGCGTTTGCAGTTGCAATCGAACAGGCTGTGCAGGCGGTGCAGCGGCAAGTCCCTGACAGGATTGCTGCGCGCCTTGAAGCTGTATTACCTAAGAGTGACTGATCGTACATGTATACAAAGATTCTCGGTACGGGGAGTTATTTACCCGTACAAGTGCGCACCAACGCTGACCTTGAAAAAATGGTGGATACCTCTGACGAGTGGATCGTCACTCGCACAGGTATCCGTGAACGCCGCATTGCCGCCGCTGATGAAACCGTGGCGACGATGGGCTTCCATGCTGCTGAAAAAGCGCTGGAAATGGCAGGTGTGGCTAAAGAAGATATCGGGCTGATCGTTGTGGCGACCACCACTTCGAGCCACGCATTCCCAAGTTCTGCCTGCCAGGTGCAGCAGATGCTCGGGATTAAAGATTGTGCGGCTTTCGATCTGGCTGCAGCCTGCGCCGGTTTCACCTACGCGTTGAGCGTTGCCGATCAGTACGTTAAGAACGGTGCGGTGAAGCGTGCGCTGGTGATTGGTGCAGACGTGCTTTCTCGCACGCTGGATCCTGACGATCGCGGTACCATCATCCTGTTTGGTGATGGCGCTGGCGCGGTGGTGCTGGGCGCTTCTGAAGAGCCGGGCATTCTGTCGACTCACCTGCATGCGGACGGCACCTACGGCGGCCTGCTGACGTTGCCATTCAAGGATCGTCAGGATCAGGAAAAGCCGGCCTATGTCACCATGGCAGGCAATGAAGTCTTCAAGGTTGCGGTTACCGAACTGGCTCACATCGTTGACGAAACGCTGCAGGCCAATGATTTGGACCGCAGCCAGCTGGATTGGCTGGTGCCGCACCAGGCCAACCTGCGCATTATCAGCGCAACGGCAAAAAAACTGGGTATGGGGATGGATAAAGTGGTGGTGACGCTTGATCGTCACGGTAACACCTCTGCCGCCTCGGTCCCCGCAGCGCTCGATGAAGCGGTGCGCGATGGGCGGATCCAGCGCGGCCAACTGGTGCTGCTGGAAGCCTTCGGCGGCGGCTTTACCTGGGGCTCGGCGCTGGTTCGTTTCTGATTAACAGGAAGAAAAAATGACGCAATTTGCTTTTGTTTTCCCAGGCCAGGGCTCACAGTCCCTGGGCATGCTGGCCGATTTGGCCGCTCAATATCCGATCGTTGAAGCGACTTTCAGCGAAGCCTCTTCCGTTCTGGGTTACGACCTGTGGCAACTGGTGCAGCAAGGGCCGGCGGAAGAACTGAACAAAACCTGGCAAACGCAGCCGGCATTGCTGGCCGCCTCAGTGGCGATTTTCCGCGTTTGGCAGCAGCAGGGCGGCAAAATGCCTGCCATCATGGCCGGCCACAGCCTGGGCGAGTACTCGGCGCTGGTTTGTGCGGGCGTGCTGGATTTCCAGGCGGCAATCCGCCTGGTTGAGCTGCGCGGCAAACTGATGCAGGAAGCGGTGCCGGAAGGCACTGGCGCGATGTCCGCCATCATTGGTCTGGACAACGCGGCTATCGCCAAGGCTTGTGAAGAGTCTGCCCAAGGGCAGGTTGTTTCCCCGGTGAACTTCAATTCCCCGGGCCAGGTGGTGATCGCCGGCAATAAAGAAGCGGTTGAACGTGCAGGCGCAGCCTGTAAAGCGGCTGGCGCCAAGCGTGCGCTGCCGTTGCCGGTGAGCGTGCCTTCGCACTGTGCACTGATGAAGCCGGCTGCAGACAAACTGGCCGTGGCGTTGCAGGACATCACCTTCAGCGCTCCGCAGGTGCCGGTGGTAAATAACGTCGACGTGCGTGCTGAAAGCGATCCAGAAGCGATCCGCAGCGCGCTGGTGCGTCAGTTGTACAGCCCGGTACGTTGGACCGAGAGCGTTGAGTTTATGGCAGCACAGGGCGTTACGTCGCTGCTAGAGGTTGGTCCGGGCAAGGTTCTGACCGGTCTGACTAAACGTATTGTTGATACCCTGACGGCGGCGGCGGTGAATGACGCTGCCAGCCTGACAGCGGCGCTTGAACAATAAAGAGGAAAACAATGAGCTTCGAAGGTAAAGTTGTTCTGGTCACCGGCGCGAGCCGGGGTATTGGCCGGGCTATTGCAGAAACGTTTGTGGCACGCGGCGCTAAAGTGATCGGCACCGCCACCAGTGAAAGCGGCGCTGAGGCTATCAGCAGCTACCTGGGCGCGAACGGCAAAGGGTTTGCATTGAATGTGGTCGATGCTCAATCTATCGACAGCGTTCTGGCATCTATTCGTGCTGAATTTGGCGAAATCGACATTTTAGTGAATAATGCCGGCATTACGCGTGATAACCTCCTGATGCGTATGAAGGACGACGAGTGGCAGGATATCCTGAACACCAATCTGACTTCCGTATTCCGTCTGTCAAAAGCGGTAATGCGAGCTATGATGAAAAAGCGGTTTGGCCGGATCATCACCATCGGTTCCGTTGTCGGTACCATGGGGAACGCAGGGCAGGCTAATTACGCGGCGGCTAAAGCCGGTCTGATTGGCTTTAGTAAGTCTTTGGCACGTGAAGTTGCTTCGCGTGGCATTACGGTCAACGTCGTGGCACCTGGCTTTATTGAGACGGACATGACACGGGCGTTGACAGATGATCAACGCGCAGGCATTTTGTCATCAGTTCCAGCCAATCGGCTGGGGGATGCTAAAGAAATCGCCAGCGCTGTTGCATTTTTAGCCTCTGATGAGGCTGGCTACATCACCGGTGAAACGTTACATGTCAATGGCGGCATGTACATGATTTAAAAAATGCGAAAACTATTTGCGTTATTTGGGGTAAAAACCGCAAAATAGCGTAAAATCGTGGTTTGACCAGCCGGGATTTAGTTGCATCTTTTTCAACATTTTATACACTACGAAAACCATCGCGAAAGCGAGTTTTGATAGGAAATTTAAGAGTATGAGCACTATCGAAGAACGCGTTAAGAAAATCATTGTTGAGCAGTTGGGTGTTAAACAGGAAGAAGTTTTAAATAACGCTTCTTTCGTTGAAGATCTGGGTGCTGATTCTCTTGACACCGTTGAGCTGGTAATGGCTCTGGAAGAAGAGTTCGACACCGAGATTCCAGACGAAGAAGCTGAGAAAATCACTACTGTTCAGGCAGCTATTGATTTCATCAACGCCAGCCAGCAGTAAGAGAACATATCTAGGCGGTCACTCGACCGCCTAAGTTTTTTCTATCCCTAGTGTCATATTTTTCCCTCCTTGGAGGACAAACGTGTCTAAGCGTCGAGTAGTTGTGACCGGACTGGGCATGTTGTCTCCTGTCGGCAATACGGTAGAGTCCACATGGAACGCTCTTCTTGCCGGTCAGAGTGGCATCAGCCTGATCGACCATTTCGATACCTCTGCCTATGCGACCAAGTTTGCAGGCCTGGTAAAGAATTTTAATTCAGAAGATTTCATCTCCCGCAAAGATGCGCGCAAGATGGACGCCTTCATCCAGTACGGTATCGCAGCCGGCATGCAAGCCATGCAGGACGCACAACTGGATATCACCGAGGCTAACGCCAGCCGCATTGGCGCCGCTATCGGCTCCGGTATTGGCGGCCTGGGTTTGATTGAAGAGAACCACAGTTCACTGGTTAACGGTGGCCCACGGAAAATCAGTCCGTTCTTTGTGCCGTCAACCATAGTAAACATGATTGCAGGCCACCTGACTATCATGTACGGCATGCGTGGCCCGAGCATTTCGATCGCCACCGCCTGTACCTCAGGTGTGCACAACATCGGCCACGCCGCGCGTATCATTGCTTACAATGATGCTGACGTCATGCTGGCCGGTGGGGCAGAAAAAGCCAGTACCCCGTTGGGCGTCGGCGGCTTTGGCGCAGCACGCGCGTTGTCGACCCGCAACGAAGATCCGCAGGCAGCCAGCCGCCCTTGGGACAAGGACCGTGATGGTTTTGTTCTGGGTGACGGTGCCGGCATGATGGTGCTGGAAGAGTACGAGCACGCCAAAAAACGCGGCGCAAAAATTTATGCTGAAGTTGTCGGCTTTGGGATGAGCAGCGATGCTTATCACATGACGTCACCACCGGAAAACGGTGCGGGCGCTGCACTGGCGATGGAAAATGCGTTGCTTGATGCCGGTGTGACCACGTCACAAATCGGCTATATCAATGCGCACGGCACCTCAACGCCGGCCGGCGACAAAGCCGAAACGCAGGCAGTGAAGTCGGTATTTGGCAGCGATGCGCAGCGCGTGATGGTCAGCTCAACCAAATCGATGACCGGCCACCTGTTAGGTGCGGCGGGTGCAATTGAGTCGATCTTCACCGTACTGGCATTGCGTGACCAGGCCGTTCCGCCAACCATCAACCTGGATAACCCGGATGAAGGTTGCGATCTGGACTTCGTTCCGCACGAAGCACGCCAGGTAAGCGATATGCAGTACACGCTGTGTAACTCCTTCGGTTTCGGCGGCACCAACGGTTCTCTGATCTTCCGCAAGGTGTAATAACCTCTGCTGGCGGACGGTAAAAAGCCCGGTTTTTTAAACCGGGCTTTTTTTATGGCGCTGACCCGTCGGGGCCCGGCTAGGCGATGCTTTTGTCGAGCGGCCAACTGCTGCTAATGGCGTCGGCGCCTGTTATTCTGTAGTGGAAACCAAAGCGGTCAGGGGAAGTCTATGTACTGGATAAACGGGCAGCAACACGATGCGCTGGCGCCAAGCGATCGCGGCTTGCAGTTTGGCGACGGCTGTTTCACTACCGCACGAGTGGTTGAGGGCAAGATTGATCTGCTGCCCTGGCATATCGAACGTCTGCAGCAGTCGGCACAGCGGCTGATGCTGCCTGCCTGTGACTGGGATGCGTTGGAATATGAAATGGTGCGCGCGGCAGAATCTATCCCGCAGGGCGTGGTCAAAGCGATACTGACGCGCGGCAGCGGTGGGCGAGGTTACAGTCCAAAAGGATGTGAGCATCCCACGCGGATTGTTTCTCGCAGCGCCTACCCGATGCACTATTTGCAATGGCGCGAGCAGGGCATCAGCCTGGCGCTTAGCCCGGTAACGCTGGCTCGTCATCCGCTGCTGGCGGGGTTGAAACACCTGAATCGTTTGGAGCAGGTGTTGATCCGCGCGCATCTTGACCAGACGGCCGCCGACGAGGCGCTGGTGCTTGACACTGCCGGTATGCTGGTGGAATGCTGTGCGGCTAATTTGTTCTGGCGAAAGGGAAAAGCGGTCTTCACGCCGGATCTGAGCCAGGCGGGCGTGGCTGGACTGATGCGGCGCCGGGTGATTGAGCTGCTCGCGGGCAGCCGGTACTCATTACATTACGTCAGTGAGCCACTGGAGACGCTGGCCGACGCCGAAGAAGTGCTGGTGAGCAATGCGCTAATGCCATTGCTGCCGGTGAACATCGCGCAATCCTGGCACTACTCTTCGCGCCAACTCTATGATTTTTTGCGCCCACACTGTTAACGATGGCTGATTGATGAAGAAAAGAAAGCTGAAGTTCGTTTCTATTATTGTTGTTCTGGTATTGGGCCTGCTGTTGTGGGGATATCAGAAGATTGAACGCTTCGCGGATACGCCTCTGGCGATCCAGCAGGAAGCCATTTTTAAACTGCCGGCGGGTACCGGGCGGGTAGCGCTGGAAGGGCTGCTGGTTCGTGACAAGCTGATCCGCAACGGAATGTGGTTCCCGTGGCTGTTGCGTGTGGAGCCGCAGCTGGCGGAGTTTAAGGCCGGTACCTATCGCTTTACGCCTGGCATGACGGTGCGCGAGATGCTCAAACTGCTGGCCAGCGGCAAAGAAGCCCAGTTCAGCGCGCGCTTTATCGAAGGCTCTCGCCTGCGTGACTGGCTGGCGGTGCTTCAACAGTCCAAATACCTCAAACATACGCTGGCGGGCAAAAGCGAAACGGAAATTGCCGTGGCGTTGGGCTTGCCGGAGGGGACTAATCCTGAAGGACGCCTGTACCCCGATACCTACCTGTACACGGCGGGCATGAGCGACATTGCGTTGTTAAAGCGTGCTCATTTGCGAATGACCAAGGCGATGGAAGATGCCTGGCAAGGTCGCGACACCAGCCTGCCGTACAAAACGCCCGAAGAGCTGCTGACCATGGCCTCGATCATTGAGAAAGAGACCGCGGTGCCGGAAGAACGCACCAAGGTGGCTTCCGTCTTTATTAACCGCCTGCGCATTGGCATGCGTTTACAGACCGACCCAACGGTGATTTACGGCATGGGCGATAGCTATAATGGCGATATCACCCGCAAAGATTTGGAAACGCCGACGGCGTACAACACCTATGTGATCAACGGCCTGCCGCCAACGCCGATTGCCATGCCTGGCAAGGCTTCGCTGGCCGCCGCCGCCAATCCGGCGAAAACTCCTTATCTGTACTTTGTTGCCGACGGCAAAGGCGGGCATCAATTTACCACTAACCTGGCCAGCCATAATCAGGCGGTGCGCGCCTATCGCCAGGCGCTGAAGGAAAAGAATGAAAAGTAAATTTGTGGTTATCGAAGGGCTTGAGGGCGCGGGCAAAACTACCGCTCGCGATACCGTGGTCGACGTACTGCGCCAGCACGGCATCAACGATATTGTCTTTACCCGTGAACCTGGTGGTACGCCGTTGGCAGAAAAGCTGCGCGACCTGTTCAAGCGCGGCGTGGACGGTGAGCTGCCGACCATCAAAGCCGAGGTGCTGATGCTGTACGCAGCCCGCGTGCAATTGGTGGAAACGGTGATCAAACCTGCGTTGGCGCGTGGTGCCTGGGTGGTTGGCGATCGTCACGATTTGTCTTCTCAGGCCTATCAGGGGGGCGGTCGCGGTGTCGATCAGCAACTTATGGCCTCGCTGCGTGACACCGTGCTGGGCGATTTTCACCCGGACCTGACGCTGTATCTGGATTTGCCGCCGTTAGTGGGGCTGCAACGTGCCCGCGCACGTGGCGAATTGGATCGCATCGAACAAGAGGCGCTGCCGTTCTTTGAACGCACCCGCGCGCGCTACCTGGAACTGGCGGCGCAGGACGAGTCCATTGTCACCGTTGACGCGGCCCAATCGCTGGAGCAGGTGACGGCAGCGATTCGTCACAGCGTCAGCCAATGGCTGCAGCAGGAAGGCGCGTAATGAACTGGTACCCGTGGCTGAATACCCCTTACCGGCAGTTGGTCGGGCAATATGCTGCCGATCGCGGTCATCATGCCTTGCTGCTGCACGCGGCGGCGGGCAATGGCGAAGAAGCACTGGCCTATGGGCTGAGCCGTTGGCTGATTTGCCAGCGCCGTAACGGAGAGAAAAGCTGCGGTGAATGTCATAGCTGCCGGTTAATGCTGGCGGGCAATCATCCGGATTATCATGTGCTGACGCCGGAAAAGGGCAAAAGCAGTCTTGGCGTGGAGCCCATTCGTCAGGTGATTGAGATCCTTTACTCCCATGCTCAGCAGGGCGGAGCCAAGGTTATTTGGTTGCCGCAGGCGGAGCTGCTGACCGAGGCGGCTGCCAATGCGTTGTTGAAAACATTGGAAGAGCCGCCGGAAAAAACCTATTTCCTGCTGAGCTGCCGTGAGCCTTCCCGCCTGTTGGCGACGTTGCGCAGCCGCTGTTTGTACTGGCACCTCGCCAGCCCGGACGAACAGCTCAGCCTGCAGTGGTTAAACCGACAGACGTCGGGAAATCAGGTCGATCTGCTGGCCGCATTGCGTCTGCATGATGGCGCTCCTCTGGCCGCCGAGCAGTTGTTGCAGCCGGAACGTTGGCAGCAGCGTAGCGCGCTGTGTACCGCCCTGAGCGCCGCTTTGCCGCAGCATGACATGCTGTCCTTGCTGCCGGTGTTGAATCACGAAGACGTCGCCGAGCGGCTACACTGGTTATGCGCATTGCTGGTTGACGCCATGAAATGGCAGCAGGGGGCGGCGAGTTTTGCCCTCAACCAGGATCAGCAACCCTTGGTGCACCAACTGGCCAGCTGTTTGAGCAGCAGCTCGCTGCAGCAAGTGGTGCAACAATGGCTTAATTGCCGCCACCAGTTGCTCAGCGTGGTCGGCGTTAACCGTGAACTGCTGCTGACAGAACAGTTACTTGGCTGGGAGCAGATGCTCGGCGCTACCGGCTATTCTCACCCTCATTCGCTGTAAAAGAGTTAAATATTATGTTGTTAGTAGATTCTCATTGCCACCTCGATGGCCTGGATTACCAAACCCTGCACCAAAACGTGGATGACGCACTGGCCAAAGCCAAGGCGCGCGATGTCGGTTACGTGCTGGCGGTCGCTACCACCTTGCCGGGCTATCAGGCCATGACGCAGTTGATTGGCCAACGCGACGACGTGGCTTTCTCCTGCGGTGTGCATCCGCTCAATCTGGAAGGCGGCTACGACTATGCGGAACTGCGCCGTTTAGCGGCGGCAGAGCAGGTGGTGGCGCTGGGGGAAACCGGGCTGGATTATTTCTATCAGAAAGACAATCTTGAACTGCAGCAAGCCTCGTTTCGTGAGCATATCCGCATCGGTCGCGATCTGAACAAACCGGTGATTGTGCATACCCGTGATGCGCGTGAAGACACGCTGGCGATCCTGCGGGAAGAAAATGCCCAGGACTGTGGCGGCGTACTGCATTGCTTCACCGAAGATCGCGCCACGGCCGAAGCCCTGTTGGACTTGGGGTTCTACATTTCCTTTTCCGGCATCCTGACCTTCCGCAACGCCGAGCAGCTGCGTGATGTGGCGCGCTATGTGCCGCTGGACCGCATTCTGGTGGAAACCGACTCGCCGTATCTGGCTCCGGTGCCGCACCGCGGCAAAGAAAACCAACCTGCCTACGTGCGCGATGTGGCTGAATACATGGCGGTATTGAAGGGCGTGAGCCTGGAAACGCTGGCCGAAGCCACTACCGCCAACTTTTCACGCTTATTTCACATCGAACTCTGATCTTTGGCCTAGGCTATAGCTGTAGTCATCGATTCTGGAATTTTTTTTAAGCTCGTAATTAATCGCCGAAACGGGTAATGTTCCCACCCGTTTTAGGGCGAGGTGCGGGCGTTTTTTCCTCTTTTTTGACAAAAAATAGGCGATTTAAGAAAAATACCCGGTTTTGTTCATTGAAACGTGACTGCCATCAAACATTGCGCAGCCTATTTATTTTACTCTGCGTAAAAATTCAAGGGGTGCTCAGACACCCTGAATTGCAGGGGTTTTTTCTCCCCCCCTTGCAACGCGAAGAATCGCGGAAAGTAGCAAAGCACTATTACTCAGGAGCACACTCAACTATGTTCAAGAACGCATTTGCAAACCTGCAAAAAGTAGGTAAGTCGCTAATGCTGCCGGTGTCCGTATTGCCTATCGCAGGTATCCTGCTGGGCGTCGGTTCCGCCAACTTTAGCTGGCTACCTGCGGTAGTCTCCCACGTGATGGCGGAAGCCGGCGGTTCCGTTTTCGCCAACATGCCGCTGATCTTCGCCATCGGTGTTGCCCTGGGCTTCACCAATAACGACGGTGTCTCCGCGTTAGCCGCAGTAGTGGCTTACGGCATCATGGTGAAAACCATGGCAGTAGTAGCGCCTTTGGTGCTGCACCTGCCGGCTGAAGAGATCGCGGCCAAACACCTGGCGGATACCGGTGTGCTCGGGGGGATTATCTCCGGCTCCATCGCGGCCTATATGTTTAACCGCTTCTTCCGCATTCAATTGCCGGAATACCTGGGCTTCTTTGCCGGTAAGCGCTTTGTGCCGATTATCTCCGGCCTGGCGGCAATCGTTCTGGGCGTAGTGCTGTCCTTCATCTGGCCTCCTATCGGTACGGCTATCCAGACCTTCTCACAGTGGGCTGCGTATCAGAACCCGGTAGTGGCATTTGGTATCTACGGCGTGGTTGAACGTGCGCTGGTGCCGTTTGGTCTGCACCACATCTGGAACGTACCTTTCCAGATGCAGATTGGTGAATACACCAACGCGGCGGGCCAGGTATTCCACGGCGACATCCCACGTTATATGGCAGGTGACCCGACTGCGGGTAAACTGTCCGGTGGCTTCCTGTTCAAAATGTACGGTCTGCCTGCTGCTGCGATTGCCATCTGGCACTCGGCCAAGCCGGAAAACCGCGCAAAAGTCGGCGGTATCATGATCTCCGCTGCGCTGACCTCGTTCCTGACCGGTATCACCGAACCGATCGAGTTCTCCTTCATGTTCGTTGCGCCGATCCTGTACGCAATCCACGCCATTCTGGCTGGCCTGGCGTTCCCGATCTGTATCCTGTTGGGGATGCGTGACGGCACCAGCTTCTCGCACGGTCTGATCGACTTTATCGTACTGAGCGGTAACAGCAGCAAAATCTGGCTGTTCCCAGTGGTCGGTATCATCTACGGTCTGGTGTACTACACCATCTTCCGCGTGCTGATTGCCAAACTGGATCTGAAAACACCAGGTCGCGAAGACACGGCTTCTGAGCAGGTTGCCCAGGGCGGTTCTGAAATGTCTGCAGCACTGGTTCAGGCTTTCGGTGGTAAAGAGAACATCACCAACCTGGATGCCTGTATCACTCGACTGCGCGTTAGCGTGGCGGACGTGAGCAAGGTTGACCAGGCTGGCTTGAAAAAACTGGGTGCTGCCGGCGTTGTCGTCGCAGGCTCGGGTGTTCAGGCTATCTTTGGCACCAAATCTGACAACCTGAAAACGGATATGGACGAGTACATCCGTAACCATTAATTCAGGTCAGGCAGGGGAGTTTTAAGGGAGGCGAAAGCCTCCCTTTTTTGTTGGTTTTTTGTCGGCTTTTAAATAAATCTCTGAAGGCCATTTTCTACCAACGTGGTGCAACCCGTCGGGATGATTGCATGTGGCAGTGCCAACAAAGATAATGGTTTTACTTCAATGAGTAGGTGATCTGCCAGAAGGATTTTGGAGCGTGAAAAAGTATTCTTATCCTTTTCTCTTTTCTGCGACCATCGCTTTTTTAGGGTTGGTGTATGGAGTGATGTGGTGGCATAGAGAGGTTTACCGCATTACTTTTCTCAGTGTCTCGACAACGCGCTATATGATCGTTGCAGCGATGATACTGGCTTTGTTTATTTCAATTTACGCTATTGGCCGTGGCGCCGTAAAAAGCAATAAGCACATTGATTATCTCAAGTTTTATGGCGGGGCCTGCATTGTTTTGTTCTTTGTCTTTGCTATGGCATTAATCACCATGACCTACCTGCTGCCAGGGCCGGTCGTGACCTACACGGCGGCTTACTCTTATGCTGAAGGTAGCAGGAAAAGTTGTTCTGGCGCCGATGTTGACGATCCGGACCTGGGGACGAACATAAGAATATGTCATCCCGCGGGTAACTATGCGTTCGATAACGAGATCTTTGTAGAGAAGAGAAACAATGCCCTTGGTTCGGTAGTCATGTATGCAATGACTTCCCCTTAGCACTGCTGGTCAAATGTAGAAGTTGAGTATTCCAGCCTCTGCATTTCACCCAGCGTTTTCTCACTGGGTGAAAGACCTATTGGATCTCAAGCCGCCGGCGCAGCCAGGGGTCCTTAAGACTGAAGAGAAAGCAAGAGCCGGGAGGCGCTATTTTTCCGCGTGTTTTTGCAGGAACTGTTCAAACACCGCCAGAGTGTCGCTGGAAATGTGGTGCTCGATCCCTTCGCTGTCCAACTCCGCCGTTTCGTTCGGTACCCCAAGGCACACCAGCAGGTCGACCACTATCCGATGACGACGGCGTACCTTCTGCGCCAGTTGTTCACCTTCCTCCGTCAGGAAAACCCCTCGATAAGGCCGTGACTCCACCAGACCTGCACTCTTCAGCCGGGCAATGTTCTTGATCGCGGTCGGGTGCGACACACCGAAACGTTTGGCGATATCGGTGGTTCTTGCTTCGCGGGTGGTGACCAGCAGGTCGGCTATCAGCTCGACATAATCTTCAATCAGCGCATTGGACTGCGCCTCTCGAGCGCGGGTGAAGCGCAGGGCATGTTCAGCCTCGTCTGGCATTTCGGCCACAACGGGGCGGTCGGCGTCATCTGGTGCGCTTGTTGCCATATTCTGAGACGTCCTTTAAACGTAAATCCAGTGAGTTGCAGATTAATGCAGTTCCGCCATACGTTAGTCCAAAGGCGACGCATTATCAATTCGCCAGACGCATTGGGTGGAAATTAGAAATATTTGTACACAAAGGTAGAGTATCTTCCATTTTGCATAAAGTGTAGCCGATGCTACATTGCTGAGAGTGTTGGGTGAAAAATAACCAGAAAAAGATTGAGGGTAAACCATGCGTGATGCGGCAACCACCACATCGTTAACCGAACGAACCAATACGGCGATAGGTAACGCGCTTGCCGGGCGCAAGCGTGGCGCATTCACGCCGCTGCTGTTCGCCGGGCCTGCGGTGATTGCCTCCATTGCTTATATGGACCCCGGTAACTTCGCCACCAATATTCAGGCCGGCTCGAAATACGGCTATAGCCTGCTATGGGTGGTAGTGATGGCCAACCTGATCGCCATGCTGTTTCAGGCGCTGTCGGCCAAGTTGGGTATCGTCACTCAACGTAATCTGGCAGAGATGTGCCGCGATCAATTTTCGCGCCCGGTGGTGATCGGCATGTGGCTGCTCAGTGAAGTGGCGGCGATGGCAACCGATCTGGCGGAGTTCCTCGGCGGGGCTATAGCGCTTGCCTTGCTGTTCCATATGCCGCTGTTGCCGGGAATGGGGGTGACCGCGGTCATTACCTACGCTTTGCTGATGGTGGAGAAAAAGGGGTTCCGCCCGGTAGAGCTGATGATCGGCGGCCTGGTCGCGATTATTGCCCTGTGTTACCTGGTCGAGATGTTCATTGTACCGGTGGATTGGGCTGCGGCGGGCATGGGCATGGTTACGCCGCAGTTGCCGGATGCACAGGCGTTGACCATCGCGGTGGGGATTATCGGCGCCACGGTGATGCCGCATGCCATCTTCCTGCACTCAGGGCTGACTCAGCACCGTGCGCCGGCCAGTGACAGTGGTGAAAGGCGTAAACTGCTGCGCTTTTCCAATATTGAGGTGGTGATTGCCTTATCTGTCGCCGGGCTGGTGAATATTGCCATGGTGATTATGGCCTCCAGCGCCTTCCATGCCGGTAACAGCGACGTGGCGGAGATTGGCACCGCCTACCATACGCTGACGCCGCTGTTTGGCGCTGCGGCGGCGGGTATCTTCCTGATGTCGCTGATTGCTTCCGGCATTTCCAGCTCGGTAGTGGGGACGATGGCAGGCCAGATGATCATGCAGGGCTTTGTCGGTTTCCGTATCCCGGTATGGGTACGCCGCATGGTCACCATGGTGCCGGCGTTCATCGTGGTAGCTCTGGGGGTTAATGCCACCGACGCGCTGGTTTACAGCCAGGTCGTATTGAGCCTGGCGCTGCCGGCGCCGATGATTGCCCTGGTGATGTTCACGCGTCGCCGCGACATCATGGGCGAGTTCGTGAATAGCCGCCTGACCAGCCTGGTATCGATCATCGGTACGGTGATTATTATTCTGCTCAACATGGTGCTGCTGCTGCAAACCTTCGGTGTCGCCATTCCCGGTCTGGGCTGATACCAAGCCGTGCAACCCAGTGTCACGGCCTGGCAACGGCGAGCTCCCGTTAAGGCGTCGTTTTTGGCGTTGGGTTTTGTCCCTGGGTCAGAGCCTTCTCATCGTCGGAGATGCTGCCGGTATTTGCCGCCCATACGCCTTCCTGAGTCTTGGTGACCTGTTGGTGAGCGGCATTCAGGTTTTGGCCAACGGCAGCAATATGATTAGACTCCACACCGCCGGTATTTTCCGCCCAGGGAATGGTTTGATCGTTGGCCCGCGCGAGCCCGCTTAACAACAGAGGCAGGATGACCAGTGTGGCATGAGTAACGACTTTCATTTTCATGATCTCAATGTCCTTTAATGCGTATGGCATACGGTGGTTTGGCCATAGCGTTATCAGTGATAAACAATTGAGGGGGGAGGGATAGCCTTAAGTCAGTCTACTAACGGCTGGCGGTTTGGGATCCGCAATACGCCCTGTTCATACAGTCTAGGCCTGGCTTCCAGCGGCTGCGGTGGCGTTGATGTAAACGGAATCATTCATTTCTAAGCGGACATGTAAAACTGTTTCATGAGAAATAATTCGCATGTTTATAATATTCGGGGTCCTGCAAACAGTTTTATGGCCTAACCTTTCATTTAAGGTAGAAAAGGCAGGGTTGGCGTAGTTATCCGTCTCATCTCATTGAGTTTTTTACCTCAGATTACGCCGCTCCCTTTTCTTGCTTCCCGGAAAAAAGCGTGCTGATAAAGTCGACGAATACGCGTATTTTATGGCTGCGGTCGCGCAACCTTGGGTAAAGGATATTGACGGGGGCGCCAACGGGAGCCCATTCCTGTAAGACCGGCTCCAGTGTCCCCGCCAGCAGGTAACTTTCTAACGTGCAATCCAGCAAATAGACCAGTCCGAGATGGTTTTTGGCCACTTCGCATAAAGACTGCGAATGATTAAAACTCAGCAGTGGGCTGGGGGACAGTTGATAGACTTGCTCGTTACGAATAAATTGCCACGGATCTGCCATTGCTTCACCTGAGCGGATAAAACCAAGCCGCACATGTTGTTGCAACTGTTGCGGGTGTTCCGGCCGGCCATAATGGTCAAAATAGACACTTGAACCGCAACACAGGTAGTGCGGTTGGAATAGTTTGCGGCTGACCATATCCGGAACATCGTTGGCGCCGATTCGAATAAACACGTCTGCACGATCCTCTACCGGATTGACCAGCCGATCGCTTACCGACACGCTGAGCTGTATTTCCGGATACTGTGCCAGAAATGCCGGCAGTGCAGGGGCGATATGCATACTGCTGAGCATCGAGGCAATCTCAACGCGCAAGGGGCCGCGGGGTTGTTCAAATTCATCCGACATATCGTTCTTCAGTCGATCAAACTGCTGCAATATCTCTTGCGCCGAACGATAGCAGCGCTCACCGGCCGCAGTCAGCGAAAAACGGCGGGTTGAGCGTTTAAAAAGCGGCTGTTGAAACTGCTTCTCGAGCTGGTTAATGCTGTAAGTGATGCTGGCGGGTGATAAACCCAGTTTAGTTGCAGCCTGGCTGAACCCTTCCATTTCCACTACCTGACAGAAAACGCGCAGGGCGTGCAATTCATTCATTTTGGCTACGTCCATTATTTAAATTTTTAAAAGAATATTTTTAAATTTGCCCACTGTCAATCAGGTGCGAAGTTGATTAAATTATTTTCATCATCTGTCGTTTAATGATGACGTAATTTACCGCATGGTTAAATATAATATGTTAAGGATATTCAATGAAAAAAATAATCGCTGCTTTATTGCTGGTGGGGCCAGGTTTGTTCACTCAAGCCTACGCGGCTGAAAATAATCTGGCGCATCAAGGTTATAAAGTTTCTGCTGATGCTGGTATAGCGGCGGAACAAAAAGCCGTTTACGATACGATAAATCGCTATCAGACTGCGCTTAATGCGGGTGATACCAACACTATTTTATCGTTGTTCGCGAGTGAGAGTTACTCACAATGGAATGAAAAGCCAACCGCGGACACTAGCGAAAAACGCCGCCAGCAATATGACGAATTATTTAAGAAAGAGAAGTTTGAAACAGAATTCGCCTATGACAGCGTTCGCGTTAACGGCAATATGGCTTATGTGCGTACTCACCATCACCGTGGGGCGACGGTTAGTCGAATTAGCGATGGCGCAACGCTAATTGATTTGAATCGGGAAGTCTTTATTTTAGAAAAACAGCAGGGGTATTGGAAAATTGTAGTTTATACATTTAACACCAACCCTATTCAGGGAGTGGGCTGAGTAATTATTAAATAAAGACCGCGAGAGCGGTCTTTATTTTCAGATTATCAACACGACTAAAGATTCCCTACGCCACCGTCGATCAGCAACTCACTGCCCACCATAAAGGCGGACTCATCCGATGCCAGGAAGACTGCCGCCTTTGCCAGCTCCCATGCCGTACCCATGCGGCCGATAGGCACCAGAGCGCGGATCTCGTCGCGCAGGGCCTGTTCATCGGCATCATTTAACCCCAGCTTGCCCAGCGCCGGGGTTTCTGTCGGGCCGGGGCTGAGGCCGTTAACCCGGATGCCGCGCGGATGCAGTTCGCCGGAAAGCGTTCGGGCCAGCGATAACAGCCCGGCCTTGCTGGCGGCGTAAACGTTGCTTAACGGCAGCCCGATATGTGCACTGACCGAGCCGCACAAAATAATCGACGCCGGATTAGCCAGCTGTGGCAGCAGCGCCTGGATCAGGAAGAACGGCCCCTTCAGGTTGATGTCCATCAGTCGCTGATAACTTTGTTCATCCCACTCCTGCAAAGGATGGTGCGTGACGTCACCGGCGTTGATATACAGCACGTCGAGGCGCGGCCAGTGGTTGGCCAACTGCTGCGCCAATGTACGTTGTTCAGTGATATCTCCGGCGTCGCTGCGTAACAGCAACACGTCACCCAGTTCTTTTCCCGCTGCTTCGAGGCCGCTTTGGCTGCGGCCGGTGATCGCCACGGTGGCCCCCTCGGCGATAAACTGACGCGCCGTTTCCAAACCAATGCCGCTGGTGCCGCCGGTGATCAACGCGTATTTGCCTTGTAGTCGTGACATAGCCCACTCCTGTTTATTGTCGATAAGGCCATTATTTGCGCTATAGTATCCTTTGCATAGTAGGCACCTTTTGGATACTAACGGGCGAAGAGGGATGAAATGAGCAAAGCTGGGCTTTCTGCTACGGAAAAAAATTTAGCCGGGTTGCCGACAGCGGGCGAACCTTGTCCGATGGTGGACTTCGTGAATCTGGTTGCAGGGAAGTGGGCGATTCCCATCCTTTACCGATTGATCTTGATCGACAGCCCGGTGCGTTTCAGTGAACTGCAACGTGCGGTAGCGCCGATTGCTCAGAAAGAGTTGACGCGCCAACTGCGACAGTTTGAGCAGCGCGGTCTGGTCACGCGGCAGGTGTTTCCGGAGGTCCCGCCGCGTGTTGAATATCAAATTACGTCGCTGGGCAAAACGCTGCGCCCGACGCTCGACTCTTTGGCTAACTGGATGCGGACACACGCACCTCAGTTAATTGAGGATTAGTCGCCGATACCCGGCGGATTGATGGCTGAGCGCGGGACCTTTTCATCGTGCTCACCCCAACGATCCAGCACCTGGGCGTATTCGCCGCTGACGATCACCCCATTGATGGCGGCGTTGATGGCCGCCACCAGTCCATTGTCTTTTTTAGTGGTGACCGCCACATAGGCCACGTTAGGGCCAATGCCAACCATTTTGGTTTTGCCGGTCAGCGCCGCCTTGTAGGCTCCGGTGGAATGGGGGCCGAAGTAGGCGTCGACGCGCCCGGACTGAATGCTCAGGTTGGCGGCAGCGTCGTCGGTGACATAAATCGGTTGCACCGGCGGCAGGCCGTTGGCGCGGTTCTGCTTGTCCCAGCCGAGCAGGATGTTTTCCTGATTGGTGCCGGAACCGACAATGATTCGCAGCCCGGCAACGTCTGCGGGTTGATTGATTGAATTGATTTTACTGGTGGATTTTACGTAAAAACCCAGCGTATCCACCCGATAGGTAGCGAAATCAAACTTGGTTTTGCGCAGTTTGGTCACGGCAATATTGAAAATTGCGGCGTCATACTTGCCGGAACTGATCCCGAGTGGCCAATCCTCCCAGGAAGTGGGCACCAGATTTAATTCCAGCCCCAAGCTGTCTGCCACCAGTTGTGCAATATCCGGGTCGCTGCCAATCAGCGTTTTATTGTCTTCGGCAAACAGCGCCAGCGGCGGGGAATTTTCAGACGCCACCGCGACGGTTAACTTGCCCGGCACGGCAAAAGGGTAATTGGCTGGGATCAAGGCGATGGCAGACGGGTTCTTCGCCGCTCGCACATGTTGTTGGTTGGCTTGCAGATCGATAATGCTTTGGGGTTCAGCCACGGCATGGCCGCACAGCAACAGCGCCCCCAGCGCCAGTGTTTTGAATTGCATGTTATTTCTATCCGTTGCTAATCATAGGGTTACTATTGGCGGCGGCCGCGGCCAAGTAAAGCAACAATAGTGAATAACCAAAGTGAAAAAATCGGATATGCGCTGCCCGGAACGGCGTAATTATTCTGGCTGGTTGCCTGATTCTGCATCACTCAACGCGGAAAGTGCGCAATCAGGTTGAAAGCAGTAGAATTTGTCACTCATACTGCGTACAGCTTTTTTCCCTCTACAAGGAACGCCAGATGGCCGAAGAAACGATTTTCAGTAAAATTATCCGCCGCGAAATCCCTGCTGATGTGGTCTACCAGGATGAACTGGTCACCGCTTTTCGCGACATTTCACCTCAGGCTCCGACCCATATTTTGATCGTCCCGAATGTGCTGATCCCTACGATTAACGACGTGACTGTCGAGCACGAAGCGGCTCTCGGCCGCATGATCACCGCCGCGGCAAAAATTGCCGAGCAGGAAGGCATTGCCGAAGATGGCTACCGTCTGATAGTCAATTGCAATCGCCATGCCGGCCAAGAGGTCTATCATATTCATCTGCATCTGGTCGGTGGCCGTTCATTGGGGCCGCTGCTGTCACGCTAACCGAGGTCAATCATGCGCTATAGCAAATCCCTGCGTTGTCTGATGGCGCTGGCGTTACCCGCCGTTATTTTAATGGGCTGCAGCAGCCCGAAAGGCATCGCGGTCAACGACCGACAGACGGTAGTGATGGATTCGCCGGTGCTGACCGCGGGCATTCTGGCCGACAATCCGTCGATTTCGGACGCTTCCGGGCGCGTGATGGCTACCTCGGAACTCAGTAACAGCCAATCCACACCGGTAACGGTACACTATCGTTTTTACTGGTATGACGATCAGGGGCTGGATATCCGGCCTTTTGAGGCGCCGCGCACCATCACTATTGCGCCAAATTCAGACGCCACTATTTACTCGCTTAACGGCAACCTCGATGCCAAACGCGTGCGTCTGTATCTATTCTTGTAAACTCTTGGTTCAGTGGGAGAGGGATTAATGAAAAAGTATCTATTTGTGGCGCTGGCCGCGTTGACGTTAACCGGCTGTTTATCGCGTCCGCCGGAACCGGAGCAACCGCAGCCGCCGGTGACGGTTGAGCCGGTAACGCCGCCGATCGAGCAGCCACAACCGCCGGTTAGCGAGCCGGTACCGCAACCGCCGAAAATTCAGCAGCTCGATTGGCTTGGCAGCGTACAGCCGCTGGTGAACCAGATGCTGAAAGCCGATGGCGTCAATCCAGGCAGCGTGCTGTTGCTCGACAGCGTGAAGAACAACACCAACGGTGCATTGCAGACGGCGAAAGCGACCTCGGCACTGCACAAGGCGTTGGCATCCAATCAAACCTTCTCCATCGTGCCGGAAGCGCAGTTGGTCAGTGCCAAACAGACGCTGGGCCTGTCGGCGGATGACAGCCTGGGTTCACGCAGCAAAGCCATCGGTCTGGCGCGGATCGTCAGTGCACAGTACGTGTTGTACAGCGACGTCAGTGGCGACGTGAAGTCCCCAACGTTAGATATGCAACTGATGCTGGTGCAAACCGGTGAAATCGTCTGGTCAGGCAATGGCACCGTCAAACACTGAAGCCACGTTGCGAGCACTGATTGAGAACGAACTGCCGGCGGTGAAAACCGCCGGTTGTCGTTTCAGCCCGGTGCAGGGCCTGACCGGTGAAAGTTGGCGTATTGAAGGCGAAGGTGTACATCTGTTGGCGCGTCAGCAAAGCCCAGAGAAAAGTGCGCTGGGCGTCAGCCGTCGGCGCGAGGCGCGAGTGCTGCATCGCCGTGGGAAGGACATCGGGCCACAGGTTTTAGTGCAAAATAATCAGTGGATTATCCTGCAGTGGCTTGATGGTGACGTTGTCACAGGTGCGGGTTTTTCTCGCTTCAATGAGCAGGGCGATTTGGCGGCGTTGCTGGCCGGTTTGCATCGGCAACCTCCCAGCGGCTACCCGTTGAACCTGCCTTGGCAATTTGCCCGTTATTGGCAGCAATTGGATGGTCGGCGTTTGACGCCGGCCTGGCTGCGGTTGCATCAACACTTTCAGCACCGCCGCACACCAACGCCGTTGAAACTGGCGCCGCTGCATATGGATGTTCATCCGGGTAATCTGATCGTTCAGGGCGAAAATCTGCGGCTGATTGACTGGGAGTATGCGGCAGACGGCGATATTGCGTTAGACATCGCCGCGCTGTTTTGCAGTAACGCCTGGTCACCCGCGCGCCGACAGCAATTTTTGCAGCATTATGCTCGCATCGGTTACCTTGATTTGCCCTTGCTGCGCAGGCAGGTTCAGCGCTGGCTCCCGTGGGTGGATTACCTGATGCTGCTCTGGTTTGAAGTGCGCTGGCAACAGACCGGCGATCCTGAATTTTTGCGCTGGGGCGCAGTGTTGCACCGGCGTTTTTGTTTAACATCCCATGTTCTATACCTAAAATAATTGGAGTTGCATTGAGGCGGCCAGTCTGTAAGTCCCCAGGAGCATAGATAACTATGTGACTGGGGCGTGCAGGCGCAGCCAACAAAGAGGCAGCTTCAAGTAGACAGGTATAAATGAATAATGAAGTGAGGTGGCCGTGGGCCCAGTAATGTTAGATGTCGCCAGCTATGAGCTGGACGCAGAAGAACGTGAGATCTTAAAACACCCGCTGGTGGGCGGCCTGATCCTCTTCACCCGCAATTTCCACGATGCACAGCAGCTGCGTGAGCTGGTGCGGCAGATCCGCGAGGCTTCCCACGATCGGCTGGTGGTGGCGGTGGATCAGGAAGGCGGCCGCGTTCAGCGTTTCCGCGAAGGTTTTACCCGCCTGCCGGCGGCACAGTCATTTGCCGCCCTGAATTCTGCCCATGAGGGCAAGCGTCTGGCGCAGGAGGCCGGTTGGCTGATGGCAGCGGAAATGATCGCGCAGGATATCGACATCAGCTTCGCGCCGGTGCTGGATATTGGCCATGTCAGCGCCGCGATTGGTGAACGCTCGTTCCACAGCGATCCAACGCAGGCGTTGGTGATGGCTGAGCAGTTCATTTTGGGCATGCACAGCGCCGGTATGAAAACCACCGGCAAGCATTTCCCGGGGCACGGTGCCGTCAGCGCTGATTCGCACAAAGAAACGCCGCGCGATCCACGTCCACTGGCGCAGATCCGCGAACATGATATGGCGATCTTCCGCGAATTGATTAACCGTCAACTGCTGGACGCCGTAATGCCGGCGCACGTCATCTATACTGAAGCAGACCCGCGTCCGGCCAGCGGCTCCCCTTATTGGTTAAAGCAGATCCTGCGTCAGGAGTTGGGCTTTGACGGCGTCATTTTCTCGGACGACCTGTCAATGGAAGGGGCGGCGATCATGGGCAGTTATGCCGAACGTGGCCAGGCGGCGCTGGATGCCGGCTGTGACATGATCCTGGTGTGCAATAACCGCGCAGGGGCGGTCAGCGTGCTGGATAACCTGTCCCCGGTCAAAGCAGATAGGGTGAAGCAGTTATATCATCGCGGTCAGTTCACCCGTCAGGCGCTGCGTGATTCTGCGCGCTGGCAGCAAGCGCATAAGGAATTGAATGCGCTCAGCGAACGCTGGGAGGAGCACAAACAGCGTAATGCGGGGTGAACCCAGGGCGTCGTAATGCGGCGTAAACGATGAGGGCTGCGGCGCGGCCCTCAGCTTGTTGCGAGGATCCACATGATTATCTATCTACATGGCTTCGATTCAACCAGTCCCGGCAATCATGAAAAGGTGTTACAGCTCCAGTTTATCGATCCGGACGTGCGCTTTATCAGCTACAGCACCTTGCATCCACGCCATGACATGCAGCATTTGTTGAAAGAGGTGGACAAGGCGGTTCAGCAGGAAGGGGATAAACATCCGCTGATCTGTGGGGTGGGTTTGGGGGGCTTTTGGGCCGAACGTATTGGCTTTCTGTGCGGCATCCGACAGGTGATCTTCAACCCCAATCTGTATCCTGAAGAACATATGCAGGGCAAAATCGACCGGCCGGAAGAGTACCGTGACATCGCCACCAAGTGTGTCGAAGACTTCCGCGAGAAAAATCGCGATCGCTGCCTGGCGGTGCTTTCCCGCCACGACGAGGTGTTGGACAGCCAGCGCAGTGCGGAACTGCTGCACAAATACTATGAAATCGTCTGGGATGAACAGCAGACGCACAAGTTCAAAAATATCTCGCCTCACCTGCAACGTATCAAGGCATTCAAGACCCTGCTTTAACAGTTTTATAACGCGCGATGTCGCCGCAATGCTTGCTTTTTACAGGCAGACATTGCGGTATTTCGCGGTCAAAAAGCGCCGTTTGGCCCGTTGGACGGTAAAATTTGAAACTGTGACCCAGCGCTAACTATTTGAATCACAATCCTCAAAATTTCCCTTCGTCCAGCCTTTAACCAAAAAAGTTTGATGTACATCAATTTTGGTATTACCAAATAACCCCCCATGCTATTCTGGCTTTAGATAGCAGGTTTAATTTACGCGAACCCTATGTATTCTAAGGATATTATTTCTTTACCCTTGGGCAACAATTGGTTCACATTTAGGGGGTTATTTTGACAACGCCAAAGAAAAAAATCGTCATCGTGGGTGGTGGCGCCGGTGGTCTGGAACTGGCGACCAGCCTGGGCCATAAACTCGGTCGTAAGCATAAAGCTGAAATCACGCTGGTGGACCGTAACCACAGCCATCTGTGGAAACCTTTGCTGCATGAAGTCGCAACCGGTTCCCTTGATGATGGCGTTGACGCGCTGAGCTACCTGGCGCATGCGCGCAATCACTCTTTCAGCTTCCAACTGGGTTCGCTGACCAACATCAATCGTGAAACCAAAACGCTGCACCTAGCGCAAATCTGCGACGAGCAGGGTGGCGAATTGGTGCCTGAGCGCGAGTTGTCTTACGACATTCTGGTGATGGCGCTGGGCAGTACCTCGAACGACTTTGGCACTCCTGGCGTAAAAGATCACTGTATCTTCCTGGATAACCCGCACCAGGCGCGACGTTTTCACAACGAGATGCTGAACCTGTTCCTCAAGTTCTCGGCGCAGCCGGGGCAAAAAGAGCGGGTGAATATCGCTATCGTTGGGGGCGGTGCCACTGGCGTTGAGCTGTCCGCCGAGCTGCATAATGCTGTGAAACAGCTGCACAGCTATGGTTTTGAAGGCCTGGACAACAGTGCACTGAACGTGACGCTGGTCGAAGCGGGCGAGCGTATTCTGCCTGCGCTGCCGCCGCGTATTTCGGCTGCTGCACATCAGGAACTGAACAAATTGGGCGTGCGCGTGCTGACCAACACCATGGTCACCAGCGCGGATGCCAACGGCCTGAATACCAAAGGTGGCGAATTTATTGATGCCGATCTGATGGTGTGGGCGGCCGGTATCAAGGCGCCGGACTTTATGAAGGACATCGGCGGGCTGGAAACCAACCGCATCAACCAGCTGGTGGTAGAGCCAACGTTGCAAACTACGCGCGATCCGAACATTTTCGCCATCGGCGACTGCGCTTCCTGCCCGAAAGAAGGCGGTGGTTTTGTACCGCCGCGCGCCCAGTCGGCGCACCAGATGGCATCACGCTGCTTTACCAACATTCTGGCGCTGATGAACGGTCAGACGCTGAAGCCGTACGTGTATAAAGACCACGGTTCGTTGGTGTCTCTGTCCCGCTTCAGCACCGTGGGCAGCCTGATGGGCAACCTGATGCGCGGCTCGATGATGGTGGAAGGCCGCATTGCGCGCTTTGTTTACATCTCGCTGTACCGTATGCACCAGGTCGCTTTGCACGGCTACATCAAAACCGGCCTGATGATGCTGGTTGGCGGCATTAACCGGGTGATCCGCCCGCGTTTGAAAATGCACTAACCGCCCCGTTATCGACCACCCACGCCGGTTCGCCCGCGTGGGTTTTTTTATGCCTACAGCCGCAAGAACGGGGAGGCAGCAGCTGATTATTCAGCACAATGTCCCGTCGTTATGGGTAAAAGTCTTAAGAATCCTCCTAAACACTGGGGGTAAGTGGGATTTCCGGCATTTTTGGTCACATTGTCTTATTGCGAGGTTCTGGAACATTGTGCAGACTTTCTCTCGTTTACAGACGGCGCGTCGCGCACGCCGTAAACCGGAATACCACGTGCCGCCAATGCGCAAAATAATAAGCGCGGTGCAATGTCGGTAAAGTCCCCGGTACAAATGCGTGGTAACACTTTCAGGAGGATTTCCTGTGAACAAGTCAATGTTAGCCGGTGTGGGTATTGGTATTGCAGCCGCTCTGGGTATTGCTGCGGTTGCCAGTCTTGACGTTTTCTCTTCCGGTCCGCAATACGCGCAGGTACTCGCTGCCACGCCGATCAAAGAAACCATCAAGACCCCGCGTCAGGAATGTCGCAATGTGACCGTCACTCACCGTGCGCCAGTACAGGACGAGAATCGTCTTGCCGGCTCCGTGCTGGGTGCGGTCGCCGGCGGCGTCATCGGTCATCAGTTCGGTGGGGGTCGTGGACGTGACGTCGCGACGGTCGTCGGCGCATTGGGCGGCGGCTATGCCGGTAACCAGGTGCAGGGGGCGATGCAGAATAACGACACCACCACCAGCACGCAGCAGCGTTGTAAAACGGTCTACGACAAATCACAGAAAATGCTGGGTTACGACGTGACCTACAAGATTGGCAATCAGCAGGGCAAGATCCGCATGGATCACGATCCCGGCACCCAGATCCCGCTGGATAAAAGCGGCCAGCTGGTGCTGAACAAAGCCTGATCGCCCGATAAGAATTAAACCCGCGAACAGTGTTAGTTCTGATCGTTTAACTCAGTTAAGCGAGCGGCATTAATATTGGCGCGGGTTTCTGTCTATTTACTCCCCGCCGTTTTGCCGTCAGGCCAGTACTGACGCTATTTCCCGCACTAATGTATCCGTGCGATTTATCCGGGCATAACTTCAATAGTGCAACAGTGTTTGTTATATTATTGTGCAATTGAGCGGGTGTTGTGGCGTGATGCCACCCCGGCCAAACCTGAGAATTGGGTCTCCCGGAGACAGAGATAAAAACATGTTAGATTTTCGCTTTCCGACAGCGTTGCAAATGGTACTTAGCGTAGCCGTGGCTGAAAAGCTGGGCGTGCGTTCGACCAGCGCGGTCCTTGCCGCCGGTCTGGAAGCCAATCCCAGTTTTATCCGCAAGCTGATGGTGCCCTTGACCAAAAATGGCATCATCGTTTCTACCCTCGGCCGTAATGGTTCGATTCACCTGGGGCGCCCGGTGGAGCAGATCACCCTGCGAGATATTTACCTGTCCGTGATTGACGATAAGCGCATCTGGGCCGCCCGGCCGGAAGTGCCGGCCCGCTGCCTGGTCAGCGCCAATGCCTGTTGGTATTTCAAGTCGGTGGTAAACGAAGCGGAAGAAGCGTCGCTGGAAGTACTGGCGCGCCATACGGTAGCCGACGCGTTGGCCGAGCTGGAGCGGGGCGACAAGCGTGCCTGTGCGGAATATATGGCGCGTGCCGGTCAGGATGCAGAGACAGCGGAAAAATAAATCACGCTAAACGCTAAAACAAAGAAAAAGCCCGGTGTTTAAACCGGGCTTTTTTATGGCTGACAAAGTCCTTTGCCGTTAAAAAATCTGCTCTTGGGACGAATAAAAACAAAGAATTATGTCTTCTGAACTACCTCAAACATCCGAAAATCCCATTTTTCGGGTGTTTGTCATCAGACTAAGCCCGGTGTTTAAACCGGGCTTTTTTATGGCTGATACAAACGGAAGATTAGACCGTTTGCTGACGTGCCTTACGTGTGACCATACGACGCAGGGTCACGTAGAACACCGGGGTCAGGAACAACCCGAACAGCGTGACGCCCAGCATGCCGGCAAACACCGTAATACCGGTGACGCCGCGCACTTCGGCCCCGGCACCGTGCCCCAGGATCAGGGGAATGGTTCCGGCGATAAAGGCGATAGAGGTCATCACGATCGGCCGCAGTCGCAGACGGCAGGCTTCCAGCGCCGCTTCCATGATGCTTCTGCCCTGCAGCTCAAGTTCGCGGGCGAACTCGACAATCAAAATGGCGTTTTTACAGGCCAGCCCCATCAATACCACTAACCCTACCTGGACGAACACGTTGTTGTCGCCGCCGGTCAGCCAGACGCCGAACAGCGCCGACAGCATGGTCATCGGCACGATCAGGATCACCGCCAGCGGCAGCGTCCAGCTTTCGTACAGCGCCGCCAATGCCAGGAAGGCCAGCAGTACCGCCACCGGGAACACAATAATCGCCGCATTGCCCTGGGTTGACTGTTGGTAGCTCAGGTCGGTCCATTGGATGTTCATACCGTTCGGTAACAGCTTATTGGCCATGATCATCAGTTCACTCATTGCCTGTGACGATGACAACACCCGTGGATCGGCATCGCCAATCAGGTCCGCCGCCGGGAAACCGTTGTAGCGGATCACCGGGTCCGGGCCGTAGGTGGTGCTGATGCTGACCATGCTGCCAATCGGCACCATTTCACCCTTATCGTTACGGGTGCGCAGGTTAGCGATATCCTCCACGCTGTCGCGGAACTGACCATCAGCTTGGGCCATCACTTTCCAGGTGCGACCGTAGCGGTTGAAGTCATTGATGTATGACGAACCAAGGTAGGTCTGCAGCGTGCTGAACAATGCGTTAAGCGGTACGCCTTGCGCCTTGGCCTTGTCACGGTCAATTTTTGCGTCCAACTGCGGCACGTTGGCCTGATAAGACGAAATAGGGAAGCCCATGCCCGGCGTTTGCATGATGGCACCCGACATCGTATTGATCGCAGTCTGCAGCGCGCCATACCCCAGACCGGCACGATCCTGAATATACAGCGAATACCCGGAACCCTGACCGATGCCGAGAATGGGCGGTGGCATGATCGAGAAGGCGAAGCCTTCCTGGATCTGTGAAATCTTGGCGTTAATTTCGGCGTTAATCTGCGCCGCACTGCGGGTGCGGGTGCTTAACGATTCAAGCGCAAAGAACACGGTACCGGTGTTGGGCGTATTGGTGAACTGCAACGCATTCAAACCGGGGAAGGAGACTGCATCGGTTACGCCGTCGACGCTCAGGCCGATAGCGCTCATCTTGCGGATCACCGCATCGGTACGCTCCAGTGACGAACCTTCCGGCATTTTCACCCCGCCAATCAGGTAAAGTTTGTCCTGAGTCGGGATAAATCCGCCCGGCACGGTTTTAAACATCACCCCGGCGGCACACAGCAACAGCACGTACACCACAAATACCGCGCCACGCTTGCCTAACGCACGTGAAACCCCACGCTGATAACGTTGCGAACTGTTGGCAAAGAAGCGGTTGAACGGGCGGAACAGCCAACCGAATAACCGATCAATCAGGCGTGACGGCATGTCCTTCGGCGCACCGTGCGGTTTGAGCAACAGCGCTGCCAATGCGGGTGACAGGGTCAGCGAGTTGATGGCGGAAATCACGGTCGAAATGGCGATAGTGACGGCAAACTGCTTATAAAACTGGCCGGTAACGCCGGAAAGAAACGCCATCGGGACGAACACGGCGCACAGCACCACGGCGATGGCGATAATCGGGCCGGAGACTTCGCGCATTGCCTGATGCGCTGCCGCCAGCGGCGACAGACCTTCTTCAATATTACGCTCGACGTTTTCCACCACCACGATGGCATCGTCGACCACGATACCGATGGCCAGCACCAGCCCGAACAAACTCAACGTATTGAGCGAGAAACCCAACAGATAGAGCGCAGCAAAGGTGCCGACAATGGAGATCGGAACCGCCAGCAGCGGGATGATCGACGCGCGCCAGGTCTGCAGGAACAGGATGACCACCAGAACCACCAGCAGCACCGCTTCAAGCAGGGTATCTATTACCGAGCGGATAGAATCGCGTACGAACACCGTAGGGTCGTACGGCGATTCCCAGCTCATGCCGTCCGGAAAGCGGGTCGACAGCTCGGCCATTTTGGCCCGCACCGCATTGGACAGTTCGATGGCATTGGCACCCGGTGCCTGGAAGATACCAATCCCGACCGCGTCTTTATTATTGAGCTGGGCACGCAACGCATAGCTGCCGGAACCCATTTCAATACGCGCCACGTCACGCAGGCGGACGATCTCGCCGTTGTCGCCGCTTTTGAGAATGATATTACCGAACTCTTCCTCAGTCTGCAGGCGGCCCTGCGCGTTGATCGACAGCAGGTAATCGCTGCGGGTCGGCATAGGTTCCGCCCCCAACTGGCCGGCGGAAACCTGCACGTTTTGCTCCTGCATGGCGGTAACCACGTCAGAGGCCGTCAGCCCGCGTGAAGCGACCTTGTTCGGATCCAACCAGATGCGCATCGCATATTCGCCCGCACCGAAGATCTGTACCTGACCGATCCCCGGCAAACGGGCCAGCTCATCCTTGACCTTCAGGGTGGCGTAGTTGCGCAGGTACAGTGAATCGTATTTGCCGGAAGGGGAGACCAGATGCACCACCAGCGTCAGGGCCGGTGATTGTTTCTGGGTGGTTACCCCCTGGCGACGCACATCCTCCGGCAGGCGCGCTTCGGCCTGCGCCACGCGGTTTTGCACCTGCACCTGTGCCTGGTCAGGATCGGTTCCCGGGCGGAAGGTGACGGTGGTTACCAGGACACCGTCGGAACCGGCTACCGACTTCATGTACATCATATTTTCGACGCCGTTGATCGCTTCTTCCAGCGGCGTTGCTACCGTTTCGGCAATCTCTTTCGGGTTGGCGCCCGGGTATTCTGCGCGCACCTGCACGCTGGGCGGCACGACGTCAGGGTACTCGCTGATCGGCAACAGCGGGATGGCAATCACGCCGCCGACAAAAATCAGGATCGACAGCACCGCGGCAAAAATCGGTCGGTCGATGAAAAAACGGGAAAAGTCCATGGCTCAGAATTCCTGCTGGGGCTTAGTTAAGCGCGGAAGCATCGGCGTTGATCGTCACGGTTTTTGCTGCAACCGGCATGCCCGGCATAAACACTTTTTGCATACCGTCGACGATCACCCGATCGCCCGCAGACAGGCCTTTGCGGACAATGCGCAGTCCGTCAGCCACGCGGCCGACCTCGATGTCTCGGCGCTGCGCCTTGCCGTCTTTATCGACGATATAAACAAACTTGCGGTCCTGATCGGTCATTACCGACTTGTCGTCAATCAGCATGGCGTTGAACACGGCGCTGCCGGGCATCTGCACCCGTGCAAACAGCCCTGGCGTAAAGCGGCGCTCGGCGTTTTCCAGCAGGGCGCGCATACGAATGGTGCCGGTGCCGGCGTTCAGTTGGTTATCGGTGAAATCCACCACGCCCTGATGCGGATAGCCGTCTTCGCCCACCAGCCCGACCTTCACCGGCAGTTTTGCCGTGCGTCGGCCATCGTTTTGGTACCGCAGGAAGGTGGCTTCATCGACGTCGAAATAGACATACACCTTATCGAGCGAGACCAGCGTGGTGAGCACGCTGGCGCTGTCGCCGGCGGTGACCAGGTTACCGGCAGTGATCATGGCGCGGCTGGCGCGACCGTCGATCGGGGCGATCACTCGGGTAAAGTCGAGATTCAGCTGTGCCATGTCGAACTGGGCCTGGGCCGCTAAAACGTTGCTCTGTGCCTGTGCGGCGGAGGAGCGACGTTGTTCCCATACCTCGGTCGAAATCGCCTGGCTGCCAATCAGCTTCTCGGTACGGCTGGATTCGCTGCGCGCCAGCGCGGCCTGGTTGCGCGCCCGCACCAGTTCGGCCTGAGCCTGTTCGCGCGCGGCGCGGTAGGTACGATCGTCTATGGTAAACAGCACCTGACCTTTCTTGACTTCATCGCCTTCGGTGTAATTCACCTTGTCGATATAGCCGGAAACCCGCGGACGCAACTGCACGCTTTGCACCGCTTCGATTCGGCCATTAAAGGTATCCCATTGGCTGATGGGTTTGATTACCACGTCGGCGGCGCTGACGGCAGGCGGCGGGGGGGCCGCATTCTTGGCGGCGCTGTTATCACACCCGGCCAGCAGCGTGACCAGCAGCGCAATCGCCGAGAGGCGTGCGCCGAAACCGATGGCGTTATGACGGCCTGGAGAGGGGAACAATGAGTTTGGCTGGCTTGGCATTCTTTTTATTTCCAGTGGGTAAGCACGATCAGGCCATACACCCGGCCCTGTTATCCGGGTAACGACTCTGGCCTGGGGCCGACGGCAGTGCGGTTGCACCGTCATCGGCGCAACGGTTAGGTTTTGAAACACATTGTTGTCACATTAATGTATCAATATCGGTTACATTAATTGGGTGGATTATAGAAGTGCCCCTCCGTTAAATGCAATAATAAAAATTGCATTTAGTGCGAAACTGCTGCAACGTAATGACATCGGGCAGCGGATTTACCTGCCAACGTCATGGGAGCGTCAGCATGAATAGCACGGGCTTTATTACTGATTTGATTGAGTGGATTGACAACAATCTGGAAGAGAAGCTGGATATCAACACCGTGGCGGGGCGCGCGGGGTATTCCAAATGGCATCTGCAGCGTATGTTCAAGCGCCAGACCGGCTACGCGCTGGGGGAGTATATCCGTATGCAGAAGCTGAGGCTTTCAGCCGAGCGCCTGGCCAACAGCGGCGAGCCGATCGTCAGCGTGGCGATTTCACTCGGCTTCGATTCGCAACAGTCCTTCAATCGCAGTTTTAAACGCCATTACGGCCAAACCCCGGGTGACTGGCGCCGAGGTGGAATGCAGCCGCACATGACGGCCAACCGACCGCACTGAGGCGGATTGCAGACAGCAAAAAAGCCTGAACTCGCGTTCAGGCTTTCTCGTCAAATAGGGCGGTGAGGGAGGGTTTGATTCGCTGCGTTCAGCCTCCCGGTCGGTATGAGATGCAAAAAAAAGTCTGGAGGTTAATCCAGACTTTCTCTTTAAAATATGGCGGTGAGGGAGGGGTTCGAACCCTCGATACACTTTCGCGTATACACACTTTCCAGGCGTGCTCCTTCAGCCACTCAGACACCTCACCGTATTTTGTTGTTGCGTACTCACTGGTGCAACGGGGCGCTACTATAGGGAGAGAGGGCGATCCGGTCAAGCAGAATTTCTTGGTTTCGACGCGTCCGGTTAACCTGTGTTCGCTTTGCCGAAAACTACGGCGAACCGCACGCACAGGCAGTTTCGCCAGGGCGTTTCCTGCGCCGCAGGCAACAAAAAAGCCTGAACTTGCGTTCAGGCTTTCTCTTTAAAATATGGCGGTGAGAGAGGGGTTCGAACCCTCGATACACTTTCGCGTATACACACTTTCCAGGCGTGCTCCTTCAGCCACTCAGACACCTCACCGTTTTACTTCATCGCCAACGCGTTGCGCTGTCGACGGGCGCTAATGTAGGAGAATCTGATCCCAGCGTCAACCCTCTTGTGACATAACCATGACTGTTTAGCTAAACTTGCAGCAATTTGCTGATTTCCCGAGCAATCGACCACCGCGGAACACACATCCGCTGGACCCTCATGGGGCTAAATTACCTTGCAGGCTAATATTTGTACATTTTGGTGTTGGTTAGCTCAATATATCAGCAGTGGGATTATCTATGGTGCAGTTATATGCATTAATACTGGATTATTAGTCATATGTGTCGCTAAATAGATTGGTGCAGGCACGGCGGTTTTGGCAAGGAATATCACACCGCCGCGCAGGTTGCCGGGCAAGACGCCGGCGATAACGCAGACAGGGACTGACCTATTAAATAATAATGCAGTAGAGGTTCATTTTGACTCCATCGGACTCCACAACGGCAGCGCCGCAGCGCCATGCCATCCCCCCGGGCGCCGGGGCACTGTTCTTTATCCAAATCTTTGCCACCCTGGGTTTTGCCGTGCTGTATTCCACGCTGGTGCTCTACGCCACCAAGCGCCTGGGCTTCAGCGAAGGCAGCGCCAACGCCATGATGGGCGTATTTGGTGCGTTCAACTACGGTTTGCATATGTTTGGCGGTTACCTGGGCGGGCGCTTCCTCAGCAACCGCAACCTGTTCGTGCTGGGCATGGTGCTGCAGGTGATCGGTTGTGCATTGATCGCCGTGGCGGGCGTTTGGGGGCTTTATTGGGGGCTGGCGATGTTCCTGACCGGCAGCGGGCTGAACGTCACCTGCATTAATATGATGCTGACCCAGCGCTTTAAACCGGATGACGATCGGCGCGAATCGGCCTTTTTGTGGAACTACGCCGGGATGAACCTGGGGTTCTTTGTCGGATTCACCGTGGCCGGCTATTTCCAACTGACTGAAAACTACCGCGCTCTGTTCCTGTTCGCCACGTTGGGCAATGTCGCGGCGATCATCGTCGCCGTCAGCCGCTGGCGCATTCTGGCCGATCTCAACACCCCGCTGCACGATGCCAGCCGTTCGCAATACCGCTGGCGCATGCTGGTCGGGCTGGCAGTGTTGGTGGCGCTGGTGCCCATTATCCGCGTGATGCTGACCCATGCCGAATTCAGCGGCCACTTCGTGATTGGCCTCGGAGTACTGATTTTCCTGATGTTATGCGTGGTGACGCTGCGCCACCACCCACGTGACGAACGTCGCCGGATGACGGCTTATCTGATCCTGGCGTTAGGCTCTCTGGTGTTTTGGGCGCTGTATCAGTTGGCCCCAATGGGGCTGATGCTGTTCTCCGAGCACAATATCAATCTGAACGTTTATGGCATTCAGGTGGCGCCGCAGTGGATCCAGAACATCAATACGCTGGTGATCGTGGTGGGTGGCCCGCTGATGGCCTGGTGGTTCAATCGCCTGCGCGCTCGCGGCTGCAATATCGATATTCCGATGCAGTTCTCCGGTTCGCTGTTTTGCATCGGGCTGGGCATGCTGGTGTTGCCGTTGGGCATTAGCCTGGCCGGCGGCGACGGGCTGGTGGCGTTCAAATGGATCGCGATCAGTTACGTGTTGCAGAGCATCGGCGAACTGATGATTTCCCCTATCGGTTACGCGATGATCGGCAAACTGGCGCCACCGCGTTATCAGGGCGTGATGATGGGCTGCTGGATGATGGTCACCGGCGTTGCTTCGGTGCTGGCAGGCTATGTCTCCGGCCTGATGCCGGAAAACAGCGGCAGTACCCCGTTGCAAACTAACCCTGGCTACAGCGAGGTGTTCAGCGTACTGGGTTGGGGCGCCGCGGGCGTTGGCGTGGTGATGCTGATTTTGATCCCGCTGTTGCGCAGGCTTATCCGGCATGACGCTCCTGCCGCAGCCTGAGATCCCACGGTCTAAAAACAGCCCCACTGGTCGGGGCTGTTTTCATTTTGAGCTTTAGCGCTTGCATCTGTTGGCGAATCGCGGAAGTCTGGATGCAAATGCATAAAAACAGACGGGAGCCGCACAACAGATGAACATCATTTTTTATCACCCTTTCTTTAACGCCCAGGACTGGCTGACAGGCCTGTCGCAGCGTCTGCCACAGGCGACGGTACGTGCCTGGCAACCTGGCGACGATCGTCCGGCGGATTATGCGCTGGTGTGGCGGCCGCCCTATGAGATGCTGGCGAATCGCGGCAAATTAAAAGGGGTTTTTGCCCTCGGCGCGGGCGTTGATGCCATCCTGGAACAAGAGCGCCAGCATCCCGGCACTCTGCCGGCAGGCGTTCCGCTGGTGCGCCTTGAGGACACCGGCATGGCGCAACAGATGCAGGAATATGCGCTTAGCTATGTGCTGCGTTATTTCCGCCGTTTTGATGAATATCAGTTACTGCAACAGCAGCAGAAGTGGCAACCGCTCGATCCCCATCAGCAGGAGAATTTCACCATTGGCATTTTGGGGGCGGGGGTGTTGGGGAAAAGCGTGGCGCTGAAACTGGCGGAGTTTGGTTTCAACGTGCGTTGCTGGAGCCGCAGCCCTAAACAGATTGCCGGCGTGCAGAGTTTTGCCGGTGTAGAGCAACGCGCCGCATTTCTCGATGGCGTGCAATTGCTGATCAACCTGCTGCCCAATACGCCGGAAACCGCCGGTATCCTCAATCAGCAACTGTTTACGCACCTGGCGCCTGGCGCTTATCTGATCAATCTGGCGCGTGGCGCGCATCTGGTTGAGGACGATTTACTGCAGGCGCTGGAGCAGGGGCAAATCGCCGCCGCTACGCTGGATGTGTTCGTTGAGGAACCGCTGCCACAGGCGCATCCGTTCTGGCGTCATCCGCGTGTCACCATTACCCCGCATATTGCTGCCATCACCTTGCCGGAAGCGGCGATGGATCAGATAGCGGCAAACATCCGTGCGCTTGAATCCGGCCAAACACCGGCCGGCGTGGTGGATGTGCAACTGGGTTACTGATCTTTCGGTGATGCACCTGCTAAGCTAATTGAATAATAAACCGCGCCTGCCGCCGTATTTACGGCAGGCCGCCAAGAAGGAGAAGTAATGTACCCCGTTGATTTACATATGCACACCGTCGCCAGCACCCACGCCTACAGTACGCTGCATGACTACATCGTCGAAGCTCGGCAAAAGGGCATCAAACTGTTCGCCATCACCGACCATGGCCCGGATATGGCCGATGCGCCGCATTATTGGCACTTTATGAACATGCACGTGTGGCCACGTCTGGTGGACGGCGTGGGCATATTGCGCGGCATCGAGGCCAACATCAAAAACCTGCAGGGCGATATCGACTGCACCGGCCCGATGCTGGATAAAATCGACGTGATTATTGCCGGTTTCCACGAGCCGGTATTTGCACCGCAGGATAAAGCGGCCAATACCGAAGCGATGATCGCCGCGATGGCGCAAGGTGACGTGCACATAATCAGCCACCCGGGCAACCCAAGATATCCGATCGATATTGCGGCGGTTGCTGCCGCCGCGGCCAAATACGACGTGGCATTGGAACTGAACAATTCGTCGTTCACCCATTCGCGCAAGGGCAGCGAGGATAATTGCCGGGCGATTGCCGCGGCGGTGCGTGATGCCGGTGGCTGGTTAGCGCTGGGCTCGGATTCACACATTGCTTTCTCGCTCGGCGGTTTCGAGCACTGCGAACGCATCATTGCCGAGGTGGAGTTCCCGCAGGAGCGTATTCTCAACGTGAGCCCACGACGCCTGCTCGATTTTCTCGAGCGTCGCGGCAAGCCGGCGATTGCGGAATTGGCCGATTTGTGACATCGTCCCGGCAAATTTTTCCGTATTGTATAAGGCATTATCATGAATGAGTTTTCCGTTGTTTGCCGCGTGCTGGGTACGCTGTTTTATCGCCAGCCGCAGGATCCGTTGCTGGTGCCGCTGTTTACGCTGATCAAAGAAGGCAAGCTGCAACAGCACTGGCCGCTGGAACAGGACGAACTCTTGGTACGCCTGCAGCAGGGTTGTGATGTGAACCTGCTGTCCAGCGACTTCAACGCCATGTTCGTCGGCAGCGAATGCAGCGTGTCACCTTTCCGTTCGGCCTATGTTGAAGGGGCAACCGAAGCGGAAGTGCGTACTTTCCTGCAACAGCGCGGCATGCCGCTCGGAGAAGCGCCGGCCGATCATTTCGGTTCTTTGTTGCTGGCGGCCTCCTGGCTGGAAGACCAGTCTCAGGAAGACGAAGCGCAGGCGCAAATCACGCTGTTTGACGACTATCTGCTGCCATGGTGCGGCCGTTTCCTCGGCAAAGTAGAAGCTCACGCCACCACCGGTTTTTACCGCACTTTGGCGCTGTTGGCTCGCGAGTCGATTCAGGCAATGCGTGACGAACTGGCGGAATACGAACAGGAAGAAGACCAGCCGGGCGAAGAGGGCGAACAGCCTTAATCCGCGAGTGGCCGGCTGGCGCCTGATGGCGAAGTCGGCCTTTTCCCGCCATCAATGTTCCCCGCTACACAGGTTTTCATCCCCCATACGTAAACTGACAAAAAATCCCCTAATCTGACGCTTTACCGGCGGCCTGGCCTTTTTGTGCCTGCACGCCTTGTTTCCTCACGCAAAGGGTAGAGCATGAAAAATAACTGGATGCAGCAGATCCAATCGATGATTGGGCAAAAGGCCGGTTCAATCGGCGGTTCGGAAGGTATCGGCAAGCTGCTGGCCCCGACTGCGCTGGGTGGCCTGGTGGGCGTTTTGCTGGCGAATAAGTCTTCGCGCAAGCTGGTCGGCAAATTCGGTAAAAATGCGTTGATTATCGGCGGCAGCGCAGCGGTTGGTGCAGTGCTGTGGAATAAGTACAAACAACGGGTGAAAGAAACCCACCAGAACGAACCACAGTTTGGCCTGCAGACCACGCCGGTGGACTTGCGTGCCAAACGTCTGGTGCAGGCGCTGGTATTTGCCGCCAAAAGCGACGGGCATATCGATGCGGAAGAAAAGCTCGCCATCGACCACAGCCTGGAACAGCTGCAGGTGGGTGAAGAAGCGCAAAAATGGGTGCAAGAGGCGATCGACCAGCCGCTTAACCCGGATTTGATCGCCCAGAGCGTCAAGAATGAAGATGAAGCGCTGGAAGTGTATTACCTGAGCTGCATGGTGATCGACGTGGATCACTTTATGGAGCGTGGTTATCTGGATGCCCTGGCGCAGTCGTTGAAGATCCCGGCGGACGTCAAGCAGGGCATAGAAAACGACGTGAACGAGAAAAAACGCGAGCTGGCATAGCGCCGCTTGGCAAGCCGGGGGGAATCGTGTCACTCTTGCCTTAATCAAGGTAAGCGGATGATTTAACAATGATGACCCCCCCTAAGGCAGAAAAACGTCCTTATCCCATTACGGTTCACGGCGACACGCGTGTGGACGACTACTATTGGCTGCGCGACGACGATCGCGCAGACCCGCAGGTGTTGGACTACCTGCAGGCGGAAAACGCCTTCACCGATGCGGCGCTGAAACCGCAGCAGGCCCTGCGCGAAACGCTGTATGAAGAAATGGTAGCGCGCATTCCTCAGCAGGAACATTCAGTCCCCTATGTCAGAAACGGCTACCGCTATCAGACGCGCTTCGAACCGGGCAATGAATACGCGATTTATGTGCGTCAGCCGCAGACGGAAAGCGAACATTGGGACACCCTGATCGACGGCAACCAGCGCGCCGAGCAGCGAGAGTTTTATACCCTTGGCGGGCTGGAAGTCAGCCCCGACAACCAACGGCTGGCGGTAGCGGAGGATTTCCTCTCCCGTCGCCAATACGACATTCGTTTCAAAAACCTCAGCGACGACAGCTGGACCGACGAAGTGCTGGAAAACACCTCCGGCAACTTCGAGTGGGCCAATGATTCAGCCACCGTGTATTACGTGCGTAAACACGCTAAAACGCTGTTACCGTATCAGGTCTATCGCCATGTGGTAGGTACCGATCCGCAGCTTGATGAATTGATCTACGAAGAGCTGGATGACACCTTCTACGTCGGGTTGGAAAAAACCACCTCCGAACGTTTCATTCTGATCCACCTAAGCAGCACCACCACCTCGGAAATTCTGCTGCTGGATGCCGATCGCGCCGACAGCACGCCGCAGATGTTTGTGCCGCGCCGCAAGGATCATGAATACGGTATCGATCACTATCACCAGCACTTCTACATCCGTTCCAACAAGGACGGCAAAAACTTCGGCCTGTATCAGAGCGAGCAGGCGGACGAAGCGCAGTGGCAGACGTTGATTGCTCCCCGCGTGGAAGTGATGCTGGAAGGCTTTAGCCTGTTCCGCGACTGGCTGGTGGTAGAGGAACGCAGCGAGGGGTTGACCCAACTGCGACAAATTCACTGGCAGAGCGGTGAAGTGAAGCGCATTGCCTTTGACGATCCGACCTACACCACCTGGCTGGCATACAATCCGGAGCCGGAAACCGAGCTGCTGCGCTATGGTTACTCCTCGATGACCACGCCCACTACGCTGTATGAGTTGAATCTCGACAGCGGCGAACGTGTGATGCTCAAACAGCAGGAAGTGAAAAACTTTACCCCGGAAAATTACCGCAGCGAGCGAGTCTGGGTGAAGGCGCGCGACGGTGTCGAGGTGCCGGTTTCGCTGGTTTATCGCCCAGATAGCTTCGTGCACGGCAGCAACCCGCTGATGGTGTATGGCTACGGCTCTTACGGCAGCAGCATGGATCCGGCCTTTAGCGCCAGCCGCTTGAGCCTGTTGGATCGCGGTTTTGTCTTTGCGCTGGCGCACATTCGCGGCGGCGGCGAATTGGGGCAGCTGTGGTACGAAGACGGCAAGCTGTTCAACAAGCAAAATACCTTCAACGACTTTATCGACGTGACGGAAACCTTGATTGCTCAAGGCTACGGCGATGCCAAACGGGTATTCGCCATGGGTGGCAGCGCCGGCGGCTTGCTGATGGGCGCGGTGATTAACCAGGCACCTCAGCTGTTCAACGGCATCGTGGCGCAAGTGCCGTTTGTCGACGTTGTCACCACCATGCTTGACGAGTCCATTCCACTGACCACCGGTGAATATGACGAGTGGGGCAACCCGAACGAACGAGCTTATTACGACTACATTTTGCAGTACAGCCCGTACGATCAGGTCAAGGCGCAGGATTACCCGCATATGCTGGTCACCACCGGCCTGCACGACTCGCAGGTACAGTATTGGGAACCGGCCAAGTGGGTAGCAAAATTGCGTGAGTTGAAAACTGACGACCGCCAACTGCTGCTGTATACCGATATGGATTCCGGCCACGGCGGCAAGTCCGGGCGTTTCAAGGCCTACGAGGATATCGCGCTGGAGTACGCCTTTATTTTGGCGCTGGCGGAGTAACCTTCTGGCGGGCGGCTGGCGCTGCCCGCTTTATTCAGCCGATCAGATAGTATTTCAGCGTGTGTTTCATGTCCGGGCTGAGATCTTCAATGGATTTCAGCATCCAGCGCAAATAGCCGGGATCTTCCTGCGCAATGCGATCAATTTCCTGCCCACGGTATTTTCCGAACTTAAACTTCTTCAACAGCACCGGCTGCTCGGTGATTTGCGCCATTTGCTCCGGCGTCCAGCCTGAATCCTTGATGATGCGTTGCAGCAGCGCGGCGGTCACGTAGCAGTCATACAATGCGCGGTGCGGATACAGCGTCGTGTCCTGCGGCAATTGCACATCCAGATTGAGCGCGTAGCGCAGATATTGGTTGCCGTATTTGATGTCCGGGTACAGGTTACGGGCCAGCTTCATGGTGCAGATCCAGGCGCCGTTCATTTCAGGCAGTACGCCGCGATCGAAAGCCGCATTGTGAGCAACATAGTAGGGGCTGCCGAGATAACGCCCGATCGCCACCGCGATCCGCGGTTTCCCTTCGACCATCTGCTCGGTAATGTGGTGAATGGCCATGGCTTCAATGCCAATTGGCCTGTCAGGGCTGATCAAATCGCTCATGGGATTGGTGATTTGCCCGTCAATCAGATCGACAGAGGCCACTTCGACCACGCCGCCTTCCAGCCCGCAGGTTTCAGTGTCTATTACGCGTAAATTCATGGTTTCCTCAGGATGGCTGCACAGGTTTAGCTTAACGGGCCGTTACGCCAATGCCAACCGTTGAAAGCGGGGACGTTATTTCAGGCAACAAAAAACCCGCCTTGGCGGGTTTAACTCTACGGTTAGAAGTTCGCTTACTCGCCGGACGTTTGCCCTTTCTTGGCGCGTTTGCCTGCGCGTTTTTCAGCAGGGGTTTTCAACGGCTTCTTCTTCGCATTTTTTTTGCTATCCATTCCCTTACTCATGATGGCCTCTCAGTTACCTATGGTTGGGTGGGTTGCTCAGCCATTAACCCCCTTACGCCTGTCGGATGCAAGCATGAAAGCAGGTGTTTTAGTTAATCGATTGTTTATAGGTTGAATTTTGTTTTTCAGGAAAGGCTGCTGAAAATATTTGATATGTTATAATATAACAATTAAATCCTAACCGGAGAGCGCCATGACAGTCGTTTCCATGTTAAACCAGCAACAGCTCCTGGCCATGCCGGAGTCTGACTACATGAACCCGGCGCAGCGGGCTTTTTTTCGCCAGCGCTTGCTGGAAGAGCAGCAAAAACTGCTGCAGCACATCGATGCGTTGAAGCGGGATATCGACAGCGGTGAAGTTTCAGGTGACGAAGCGGACAAGGCCGCGCGTGAAGAAGACTTGCGATTGCTGTTTCGCCAGTTGGATCGCGAAAGCCGTTTGCTGCCGAAAATCAGCGCGGCGCTGACGCGTTTGTATAACGGCGACTATGGTTATTGCCGTGAAAGCGGAGAGCCTATTGGCCTGGCGCGCTTGCTGTTGCGGCCAACGGCGGAACTGAGCATTGAGGCCAAAACCGCGCAGGAAATGCGTGAACCGCATCTGCGTAAGCGAGGTTGATTCTACGGCTGGCTCCCAACGGCCAGCCGGTATTTTGCCGGCAAGTCGTATTCATTTTAAGCAAACGAACCTTAACTTGTTGGGGAGCGTAGGAGTTTTCAGGATTTACCGTTGACCAAATGAGTGGCTTCGGCTTTGATGAGGGTATGACCCACAGAGAGACGGAAGCGCCATGGAACAATTACGAGGTTTGTACCCGCCGTTAGCAGCATATGACAGCGGTTGGCTGGACACCGGGGATGGCCACCGGATCTACTGGGAACTGAGCGGTAACCCGAACGGTAAACCGGCAGTCTTTATTCACGGTGGGCCGGGGGGCGGTATTTCCCCTTACCATCGCCAACTGTTCGATCCGCAGCGCTACAAGGTATTGCTGTTCGATCAGCGTGGTTGTGGCCGTTCCAAGCCGCATGCCAGCCTGGACAACAACACCACCTGGCACCTGGTGCAGGACATCGAACGGCTGCGCGAAATGGCCGGTGTCGATCAGTGGCTGGTGTTTGGCGGCTCCTGGGGCTCAACGTTGGCGTTGGCCTACGCACAGACTCATCCGCAGCGCGTCAGTGAAATGGTGCTGCGCGGCATCTTTACCCTGCGTAAGCAGGAGCTGCATTGGTACTATCAGGACGGCGCTTCGCGCTTCTTCCCGGAGAAGTGGGAACGTGTGTTGTCGATTCTTTCAGAGGAAGAACGCAAGGACGTGATTGCTTCTTACCGCCAGCGCCTGACCTCAACGGATCCGCAGGTGCAGCTGGAAGCGGCCAAACTGTGGAGCGTGTGGGAAGGGGAGACGGTGACCTTGCTGCCCAGCAGCGAGTCAGCTTCTTTTGGTGAGGACGATTTCGCGCTGGCGTTCGCCCGTATCGAAAACCACTACTTTACTCATCTGGGCTTCCTGGACAGCGACGATCAACTGCTGCGCAACGTTCCGCTGATCCGTCATATTCCGGCGGTGATCATCCATGGCCGTTACGATATGGCTTGCCAGGTACAAAACGCCTGGGATCTGGCGAAGGCTTGGCCGGAGGCGGAGCTGCATATTGTCGAGGGGGCCGGACACTCATTCGATGAGCCCGGCATCCTGCACCAGTTAATGCTGGCGACCGACAAATTTGCCGGCAAATGACACCGAGCCCGCCACTACGGCGGGCTTTTATTATTTGGATTTCGGTTCGTACGGCAGGCGCGAATACTTGTGCGATTCGGCACGGTAGTGCGCCACGCGTTCGCGGAAATAATCACGCAGGTGTTCGGGCTGTTCACGCTCAACCATTTCGGGGATCACCGGCATGTTGTAGCGCTCTTTGAACGCCACGCCGGAAGCTGCGAGATCAACGTTCACTTTGTCCATCTCTTCTTTGGAAAGCTCTGCCAAATTGTAACCCACCGTATTCTCCTTACTGTTACCGCATTGGATCAGCGCAGAAGGTAATCCACCCGGCGGCGCTTGGCAAGCCTGAAGCGCGCAGGGGGGACGGTCACCAATAATCGGTAACGGAAAAGGTTATTTATTATTCGTTCAGCAATGCAATTCATTTATTATTTTAAATAAGAATGATTCGCTTTTTGATTAAATTTACAGATGGAAATAGTTATCATAATTATTTAAATGAATAATTGGTGTTTTTTATAACTATTTGATTTTGTTTTAATTTAAAATTAAATCATCGATGATGTAAATCAGGTGTGTTTATTTTGTTTTCGTCAGGGCATAATGCGGAAAAATTAAGTTGATACCTGCAAAATAAAGGAATGATTATGCTGACGCCTGAAATGACCAAAAAGCTGAATGAGCAACTGAACCTGGAGTTCTACTCTGCCAACCTGTATCTGCAAATGAGTGCCTGGTGCAGCGATAAAGGCTTTGAAGGTGCCGCGGCATTCCTTAAAGAACACTCTCAGGAAGAGATGCAGCACATGCAGCGCCTGTTCGAATACCTCAGTGATACCGGTGCACTGCCGCTGCTGGGCACCATCGCCGCGCCGCCGGTTGAGTTTGGTTCCCTGGCAGAGGTGTTCCAACAGACGTACGAACATGAGCAACTGATCACCCGCCAGATTAATGAACTGGCGCACGCGGCAATGACCGCTCATGACTATTCAACCTTCAACTTCCTGCAGTGGTATGTTGCCGAGCAGCACGAAGAAGAGAAGCTGTTCAAGTCCGTACTGGATAAACTGGCGCTGGTGGGCAACAGCGGCAATGCCCTGTTCTTCATTGATAAAGATCTGAAGAAAATGGGTGCGGCCGGCGAAAACGGTAACGGCCAGGCCTAATCCTTTTGTAGAAAACCGCGTGTCGGCGTTGGCCGGTGCGCGGTTTTTTTATGCCCTGCATTTATCGCGGTTTTACAGCGATATGTGCTACTGGATCGCAAAATGCCAGCGTTCTGCTCGACTTGCATAATGACACTCGTTATCATTTGACGCGATACGCTACAGGGAAGGTTGAGAGTCAAAACAGGGGGTTACTCCCATAATTCTGTTTACCCGTGGCGCAATCATCTGCGGTGGGTTGGGCTGCTGATACATCGCCCTGGCGGTTAGCCTGGCTCCTTATCACCCTCGATTATTGCTTTAAGGGATATCACTGTGATCGGTAAAATTCGGACTTCTTATCGCCTGCTTTCCACCATTTTCGTGCTGTTTGTCGGGCTGTCCTCGCAGCAGGCACTGGCGCATGCCCATTTAAAAGTTGAAACGCCGGCGGCAGATGCCAGCGTGAGTCCGGCACCCAAGGTGCTGACGCTCAATTTCTCCGAGGGTATTGAGCCCAACTTCAGCGGCATTAAAATCACCGGCCCAGACAACGCCGAAGTGAAAACCGGCAAGCTGCAGCTCGATGCGAACAACAATACCCAGGTCAATCTGCCTATCGAAGGCGATCTGGCGGCAGGCAAATATAACGTCAGCTGGCATGTGGTGTCGGTCGACGGTCATAAAACCAAGGGCCAATACAGCTTCACCGTAAACTGACCCATGAGTCTGGCGACCCTGTTTGTCCTGTGTCGCTTTGTGCACTTTGCGGCGGTGATGCTGATGTTTGGCTCCAGCTTATTCACCGCCTTATTGTCGACGCAGCGCCTTTCTCCGTATCTCACCCGTGATGTGCGTCCTTTGTTGGTCTCTTGCACCTGGCTTGCCGGGCTTTCCGCTATTGCGTTGCTGGCTATTCAGGCCGGGCAGATGGGGGACGGCTGGGCAGATACCTGGCGGCTGGACGTGTGGTGGGCGGTACTGGGCACCACCTTTGGCGAGGTTTGGCGCTGGCACCTGGGCATTTCAATGCTGGCATTGCTGAGCCTGTGGCTCGCCGAGCCACGTCGTACACAACTGCTGGCGCTGCTTTCCACATTGCTGTTGGTCAGCATGGCGTTTATCGGCCATGCGGCGATGCATGGTGGGGGGCTTGGCGCACTGCATCGTTTCAATCACGCGCTGCACCTGCTGGCGGCAGGGTACTGGTTTGGCAGTCTGTTGCCGCTGCTGGTCTGTTTGCGCTATCTGGCCCAAACGCAGTGGCGCAGCGACGCGGTGACCACATTGATACGCTTCTCGCGCTGGGGACACCTGGCTGTGGCACTGGTGCTGCTGACCGGCGTAATCAACAGTTTGATCATTCTCGGCAGTTGGCCGTTGGACGTAGATTCTCCGTACCAACGCCTGCTGCTGTTTAAAACCGCGCTGGTGGCGCTGATGGTTATGGTGGCATTAGCCAACCGCTACGCCGTCGTCCCGGCGATGAGCAGCATGCCACGGCTGGCGCAGCGCGGGCTGGTGCTTGCCTGCTGGGCGGAGTTGGGGTTAGGGGCGGTGGTGCTGCTGTTGGTCAGTTTATTTGCAACCTATGCGCCGGTATAACATTCCGGCTTGCCGGATGCCCCCAAACTGCGGGAAAATTGAATCAAATAGCAACCCTAAGGCCATAACATGAAATCGGTATTACTTGGCATGACGCTGCTGGCAACCGCGACCGGTGCTTTGGCAGCAGACCAACTGGTGAACATCACCAAGCTGGAATACGGCAAGCAGTGGGCGTTCACCAAAGAAGAAGTGACGCTGCAGTGCCGCAGCGGCGGTGCGTTGTTCGTGCTCAACAACAGCACGCTAATGCAGTACCCGCTTAACGCGGCCGCAGAAGCGCAGGTGAAAGCAGGGCAGCAACGCGCTCAACCGCTGGACGTGATCCTGCTCGATGACGCCGCCAATCCGGGCCATAAGATGAGTGTTGAGCCGTACCGCGAACGCGCCGAGAAGCTCTGCGCGAACTAATCGCTTATCCCCCAATGGCTTAGTGCGAGGTTAACCGGTGATGGAAAATTGCACGAAATTAATTCCGCAATGAAACTATCACCGGCCGTGCGGCTGGCTGGCAAAAATAGCGCGGTAAGCTACTCTTAAAGTGCATGGCTGAACAAGCCTTGCACAAAATGCCAACTTTTAGCGCACGGCTCTCTCCCAAGAGCCATTTCCCTAGACCGAATATAGGAATCGTATTCGGTCTTTTTTTGTGTTTGATTTATCAGTTAATTTTCTGCAATTTGAAAAAATAAGCTGCAACCCCGGCTTTCCCCAGACTCAAATTCCGATAATAAAACGCGCTACAGAGGAAGATCGTTTTTCTGCATGATAGCTACGAGGGGGACGAGAGGTGTTGGGGGGTAACGTGGTGATCTGTCAGCTTAACAGTGCAACAGATACATCAAGCCCTATTGGCTGAAATAGGGCTTGCGCGGGTGGCTAAACTTTCCTGTTAATGATTCAAAACCATCAGCGGTTTGCAGCTCCCGCCCGGAAGGGATATGCGGCAAACAGCGCCGCTACCGCCTGTTGAAGCTGCGCCTGGCTGGCAGGTTGCGCGTCTGAGTTGAGCGTGTCGCTGGCGGTTCCGCGCCAGACCAGCTGTTTCTTCTTGCTGTCCACCAGATCCACCGTCAGGGTGCCTTCGGTGTAGGTCCACAGTGTTTGATTGTATCCGCCCCAGCCGGCGTAGCCCCAGCGGCCAATCGGCGCGGGGGAGTCATTCACCTGCACTTTGTTTTGTTTCATTGCGCTGCTGTAAACCAACAGGTCTGGGGATGCGCTCAGCTTATAGCCGCGCTGCTCCATCTGTTGCGCTATGGCGCTATGAATATATTTACCCGTCAGCGTTAAGTACTGCCCCTCGGCCTCTGTAGCAAAGCCGTAGGTATGGTATTGGCCAAAATTGGTGCTGTGGTCATAGTCGCTGGTCACCTGCGGCTGGTTGGCGCAGCCCGACAATAAAGCCAAGGAACTTGCGAGCAAAAGGCAAGAAAGCGAACGCATAGAAAACCCCTGTAGGATTATTAGTTTCATAAACTTAGCCCCAGAAGGTGAGCTTGGCAAATCTGGTCAACAGGAACGGGTTAGGTGGACCGAGGGAACGAAAAACCGTAACGATCTCGCCAGAAAGAGCAGGGTGTGTGTTCCGTAGGGATGTGCCATCAGGCGATTCAGGTCGCGGATACCCAAACCTGTAGCGATACGCCGGCGTTTCGGCTCGTTCACTGAAAATTAAGAACATGCTGCTGGCCGCGGTGGCAGTGGCTTTGTTACTATCGGCCCACCTAAAGTCTCAATGGTGCATTACGTTGAAAATCAAAGCGTTGTTATTTATCGCCTTAGTCGGCCTCGCCGGCTGCAGCCAGGAGGGAGCGAAAGTGAGCCAACCCGTGAATAAAGACGGAGATCATACGGAAGTGTTGCTGGTTAACAGCGCGCTGGTAGATTGCATGGGCGTTGCCCCAATGAAATGCATGCAGGTTCGCCACTCTGTGCAGGGGCAGTGGGAAATGTTTTACAGCCAGATCGAAGGTTTTACCTTCGAGCCCGGTTACCGCTACCGCCTGAAGGTTAAAGTGACCGAACTGGAAAACGTCCCGGCTGACGCTTCTTCACTGCGCTATACGCTGGTTGAGCAGTTGGAAAAGAACAAGGTCTGATAGTCGTATGCAGGTCAGGGCCGAATGTCCTGACCTGATAACCTCAAAGCGATAACCCAACGTCCGCCGCTACCTGCTCAATCTGATAGCGTGAAGTCCGCGCAAGCGCAGGCTCTTTTTCAACGTAATACGCATACGCAATCACGCCAATCGACAATGCCCAGGCCCGGCCACGCAGCCAGGTGGCTTTATCGGTATCCACGGCGCGTTTAAAATCCTCGCGGTTGTCCTGACTCAATAAATTCCACGCGACAATCAAATCCACCGCCGGATCGCCAATCGCCATACCGCCCCAGTCGATCACCGCCGCTAACTTACCTTCGTTGACCAGCAGGTTGCCCGGCTGGATATCGGTGTGGATCCAGCATGGGGTAGCGTTGTGCTCCTGTATCTGGCTAACGGTTTCCCATACGTGCAGCAGAATGTCCGTATCGAGATAGTCACCACATTGCGCTATCGCGTTGCGGGTGAGGGTGTCTCTGGCGCCAAGCGGGCCGCCACGATAGGAGGTCAGGCTCTTTTGCAGCTCAGGCTCGGTAACAGGGATGGTATGCAGTGCGTGGACAAATTCCCCCAGCTGTTGCGCCAGCCCATGGCTGCCTTCGCCGCAAACCGGCATTTGCCCCTGGATCCAACGGCCTACGCACCAGTTGAAAGGGTAGCCTGCTTGCGGCTGACCTTGCGCCAGCGGAACGGGAACCGGGACCGGCAGATAACGGGCTAGCAACGCCGGGTAACGGTTTTCCCGCTCAAGCGCCGCCGCTGCAGACGGCGTGCGCGGCAGACGAATATAGAGCTCGTCGCCCAGCCGCAGCATCACGTTATCGGTACCGGCAATAGCGACCGGCGCTATCGCCAGCGCCGCCCACTGCGGAAACTGGTCGGTGAGCATGGAAGTCACCAGGTTGAGATCAATATCCACTTCGTCGGCGTGTAATTTGGCGATAAAACTCACGTGCGCACTTCCTTCAAGGCTGAGATTTAACGAGTGGGACTGGTCTGCTCACTGGGCTTGTTGCAAATCTGCCATGCACCCAGCTTAAGTATATTGATAAAATCAGGTATATTGTCCTTCGGTTTTTAGCTACCAAGAAAAAATTACTATGATTATCAAACCTAAAATTCGTGGTTTTATCTGCACTACCGCTCACCCGGCAGGTTGTGAAGCCAATGTCCGTGAGCAAATCGCCTACGTTAAATCACGTGGCGAACTGAAAAACGGGCCGAAAAAAGTGCTGGTGATCGGTGCTTCCACCGGTTACGGCCTGGCGTCACGTATCAATGCCGCCTTCGGCAGCGGTGCGGCCACTATCGGCGTATTTTTTGAAAAGCCGGGCAGCGAAGGCAAAACCGGTTCTGCCGGTTGGTATAACTCTGCCGGTTTTGACAAGGCAGCTAAAGAAGAAGGCCTGTACGCGAAAAGCGTTAACGGCGATGCGTTCTCCAACGAATGCCGCCAAACGGTCATTGACCTGATCAAACAGGATCTGGGCCAGATCGACATGGTGGTTTACTCGCTGGCTTCGCCGGTGCGTAAAATGCCGGAAACCGGTGAAGTGGTGCGCTCTGCGCTGAAACCTATCGGCGAACCGTACAAATCCGTGGCGCTCGACACCAATAAAGACGTGCTGGTTGAAGCCGTGGTTGAACCGGCCAACGAGCAGGAAATTGCCGATACCGTCAAAGTGATGGGCGGCCAGGACTGGCAGTTGTGGATGGACGCACTGGAAGAAGCTGGCGTGCTGGCGGACAACGTGCAGGCAGTCGCTTACTCCTACATTGGTACCGATCTGACCTGGCCAATCTACTGGCACGGTACGCTGGGCAAAGCCAAAGAAGACCTGGATCGCGCGGCGCAGGCCATCGATCAGAAACTGAAGGCCAAAGGCGGCGCGGCTTACGTTGCCGTACTGAAGTCGGTAGTGACTCAGGCTTCCTCCGCTATCCCGGTAATGCCCCTGTATATCTCTATCGTTTTCAAAATCATGAAAGCGCAGGGGATCCACGAAGGCTGTATCGAGCAGATCCAACGTCTGTTCGCCACCAAGCTGTACAGCGGCACCGCACCGGATACCGATGAGAAGCACCGTCTGCGTCTGGACGACTGGGAACTGCGCGACGACGTGCAGAACACCTGCCGTGAAATCTGGGCACAAATCGACGACAGCAACATCAACGAACTGACCGATTACCTGGGCTACAAGGCCGAGTTCCTGCGTCTGTTCGGTTTTGGTCTGCAAGGCGTTGATTACGAAGCCGATCTCAGCGGTGAAGTTAAGTTTGATGTGATTGAGCTGGTCTAAATCCATCGAGCATTGAGAAAGGGCCGGGTTTCCGGCCTTTTTTACGCCTGTCACCCAGCCGCTCATCAGTCCAGTTGATCGTTGACAGCAATAAATTATCGTTTTACGATAACTTATTGCTGTTTTTAAGGATGAAATCGCTATGGGCGCTGCGCCACGGATCCACCTTCCGCTTTATGTACGTTGCTTGTGTTTGTTGATCATGACGATGCTGATTGTCAGCACCGGCGTGGAGATGTTTATGATTGTTCAGGGTTGGGTGCAGGGCGAGGCGTTCGACAGTATCGTGGCGTCCTACCGTGACTATTACCCAGAACTGAACGCCTATGCCGTTCCGCAGCAACGCTGGGCTTTAGTGGCCACCCTGTTGTTGGACATGTTCGCCTACGTGCCTTATTACAGCGCATTACTGTGCGGCGCCGGGCTGTTTTACCAGTTCTATCGCGGCAACGTTTGGCACCGCAACAATATGCTGCTGCTACAGATCATCGGTATCCTGCTGATTGTCGATGTGCTTTTCCCCTCGCTGGCCGGGATGTTGCAGGTGATGATACTGACGGCCAATGAAAAAATGCTGCTAATAATTTATTATGGTATCAACAGCGAATCGGTACGCTCGCTGATCGTAGGCTGCGCAATCCTGGTGTTTAGCCGGGTGTTCCTGGAAGCGTTGCGGCTGAATGAAGAACAGCTTTCTTTCGTGTGAGAATAGAGTGGCGATAATAGTAAGTCTTGATGTCATGTTGGCCAAAAGGAAGATGCGTTCGAAGGAACTGGCGGAACAGGTGGGGATCACCGAACAAAATCTGTCCCTGCTGAAGAACGGCAAGGTGAAGGGCGTCAGGCTGGAGACGTTAGATAAAATCTGCCGGATCCTCAACTGCCAGCCTGGCGATCTTCTGGCCTGGCAACCGGATAACCAAGACTAGCGCGGTGGCGTGCTTTGCGCGCCATATCGTCAATATATTGATTAATTATTATCGTCGGTACTGTAAGCCTTTTTATTGTCAATTAAATCATTAGTCACCTTATTTAAAATCAATAAGGTCGTTTTGACGTTGCTCGCGTTTGAGCGGGGTTATTAAACTAAAAAAAGTCATTTTTTATTTACCGTTGCTAACGATAGCGTTTATTTTAAAGGAGGATATATGAAATTTTACCAAGGGATCCCGGTATTGTTAATCATGCTAAGCGGTTGCAGCAATATTCAACCCGGCTTTTCGTCTTCAAGCCCTGGCTGGGAACAGCCAAAGCCGGCGACACGTGAGCAACGGCAGCGCATCAGCGCAGGAGAGTCGGCTTCTGCGGTGCTTAACGAGAGAGGGCCGAGTATCGGTGGAACCATCGATTGGTCAACATTGTGGGATCGCTAATTCACTAAATATATTTATCCTGCGAATTATAAACCCAATGGCACTCATTTAATTAAGGTTTACGCTTTGCCAGGTAATATGTTGTTCTTCTCGCGTTGTTTATTTTAACAGAAATAAGTGCTTTTCATTATTTAATGGGAGTGAGCGCAATTATGGGCCTTATTACAGGAGTTTATTGTGGAAAAAGGCATCCCCGTTATTTTCATATGTCTATTATTGCCCTGGTGCCAGCAGGCTGCCGCCGCGCGTTATGAGCGGGAGCATGAAGGCGTCTCTTCGGTGCTGTTTCGCAAGAAACTCAAAGAGGTGGCTCATGACTTCTGGGACGAGATGGGCAACGAGAAACAGCGACCTCTGATATCGACGCAAAGTGAAGACAATACGCTGGCTCAGCGTAAAGCCTGCAAAGGGCAGAGGGGCAAGGCTGCCGCCGCGAGTGAACCGCATCCATCAGCATTGCCGCGCGAAGAACAACTGCTGCTTATCAACGGTTGCTAGCCTCATGCACTAATGGAGTTTTTGCTTTTGAAATTAACCTCTTTAATGACAGCGGCACTCGCCCTGTTGGCGTCTTCTTGTTGCTATTCGTTTGTCGACAAGCACGCTCAGCGCGCCGGTTTCGAGACGGGGGAAAGTAGTGTGGATTACCGATTACGGTTTAACGGGCTGTTGCAACATCTGTGGTACGTAGAGCAAATACGTTCGGAACAGGCGCGTCTTGCCGTGATACGCCTTGAGCGCAAAACGCTGGAGTCCGCGATGTTGCCGCGTGTATGTCGGGCAACGCCTGTGCCGCTGTTTTTAGTCGGTAAGAGCGCCATAGCCAGAAGATAGTTTTGTGAGTCAACAGGTGAATTTAATATCGGGAGTCTATCAGTGAAACGGATTTTTCTTGCCTGCGTGGCGCAGTGGTCTTGCTTCTCATTGCAGGCGTCGGTTGACTGGCAATACCATGCCGCACAGCCGCTGGATAACAAAATCTCTGAGGAGTACCAGCAAAAGCGCAGCGGGTTAAAACATAAAGTATGGAGTGCCGAGGGCGTGGCGTTGGCCAATGAGAAGGCGCTTGAATTGGAACGGCAACGCGCCGCCGCCGAGCAGGCCAACCGGCAGCAGCTTAAAACGCTGTATGGCGAGTACCACTACCCTTGCGGCAAGCGGAAACAAGAATACCGCAAACTGTGCAACCTGCCGCGCGGGATGACGGATTTTCCCGGGCACAAACGCCACCTTTAGTTCCCTGGCAACTGGCTTGGCATCTGCGCCAGCAGGATGTCGATCGCCGCCCGCGTTTTGGCCGGTAAATAACGGCTGTGAGGCCAGACAGCGTGGATTTCACTGGGCAGCAGGCGAATTTGGCTGAGTACCGGCACCAGTTCCCCGCTGCGCAGGTAACGGGCCGACAGCCAGTTGGGGAGCCACATCAGGCCGGTCACGGCGCTGTCGCATAGTGAGTTGTTGGCCCGTACCGTCCCGGCAGCCGAGTTGCTGGTGTTGCCGGTGGTGCATCTGTCCAACGTGGCGCGCCAAGAGGATTTTGTCGCCGCGCTGCGCACCTTTGTGTAAAGGTAGTGAGATTAAAAGAGTGGCCCCTGGACGCAATGATGCGTGATGAGCCCCCAGGGGGCATCGTCTAGCGGCAATACTCTTTCAGCATGGCGACCGCGTCCGGCTTTAACTGGTAAAGATAGACCGGTCTGCCGGTGGTGCCGTACAGGATGCGGGTGCCCAGAATGCCACTTTCCGCCAGATAGATAAGGTATTTACGGCAGGATACGCGCGAAATGCCGATAGCGTTGGCCAGGTTGTCGGTCGAAAACTCCCCATCGTGCTGCTGTTCGATCCATTCGCATACCGTACTTAGCGTAATGCTGGTTAACCCTTTCGGCAGTTTCTTGCCCTCGCTGCTGTTGGGCTGACGCCGCAGCAGGCTGTCGACATCGGCCTGTGAGAATTCGCGCTGTGCCAGGATCTGCGACTGCTGCTGGTAGTTGCTCAGCGCCTCTTTGAAACGGCCGAACTGGAAGGGTTTAATCAGATAATCCACCACGCCGTAGTGCAAGGCGCGTTGCACCGTGTCCACGTCGCTGGCGGAGGAAATAATAATGACGTCGGTTTTTTCACCCAGTTCGCGCAGGCCAGGCAGCAGATCCAGGCCATTCTCCTGCTGCATATAGATATCGAGCAGGACCAGATCGATACTGACATCGGTATCGGCCAGCAACTCGCGTGCCTGCGCCAGCGTGGCGACGGTGGCCTGACAGTGAAAGCCGCTTACCTGGCTGAGGTAGTATTTGTTCAACTCCGCTACCATCGGGTCGTCATCAATAATCAATACGTTAATCATGGGTCAGCCCTTGGCCTGATAGGGAATATGGACAAAGAACTGGGTCAGTACACCCGGTTCAGATTCAAAATCAATGCTGCCGCCCAGTTTTTCCAGGCTGCTGCGGATCAACGCCAGGCCGATACCGCGCCCCGGCCCTTTGGTGGACACACCCTGCTCAAAGATACTGGCGCCGAGAGCCGGATCGATGCCGGGGCCGTCGTCGCTGATTATACAGTGTAAGTGATTCTCATTGTGATGAAAGCTCAGGTTGATCTCGTGTCCCTCAACGCCGTCGATGGCGTCAATGGCGTTTTCAATCAGGTTGCCCAGCACGCTGATCAGCACATGGGGGGTTTCCGCGTCGTCGGTTTCCGGCAGCAGGCTGGTCTCATCGATGGTCAGCTCAATGCCGGCCTCATGGGCGCGGCTGATTTTGCCGATAAAGAAGCCGGCGACCTCTGGCGACTGTATTTTTCGTAGCAGCGCGCCGATCTCTTCCTGGTAGTTACTGGCAGTGTTGATGATGTAGTTTTCCAACTGCTGGTAAGCCTTCATATGCAGCATGCCGAGGATCACGTGCAGTTTGTTCATAAACTCGTGCGACTGTACGCGCAATGCGTCGGCGTAGTGGGCCATACCACTCAGGCGCTGCACCAACTGGCTGATTTCGGTTTTGTCGCGGAAGGTGGCAATGGCGCCAATCACCTGGCCCTTGACGATCACCGGCACGGTATTGGTCAAAAGCTCGCTGCCGTTAAAACTGATCTGCTGGTCGCGCAGCGGTTTGCCGCTGGCCAAAACTTCCGCCAGATGCAGTTGGGCCGGCCAGTACTTACTGGCGGACTCCAGCAGCAGATTTTCGAAGGGGCCACTTTGGCGCAGCAGGCGTTTCGCCTCGTCGTTAACAATGGTGATACGTGACTGGTTATCGACCGCGATGACGCCTTCTTTAATCGACTGCAGCATGGCGTTGCGCTGTTCAAACAGGTTAGAGATTTCGTAGGGTTCAAAACCGAGCATGATGCGCTTAAGCGCTTTCACCAGGAAGAAGATACCCAGCGTGCCGACCAGTGCGGCGAACGCGAGGGTTAAATAGATAATCCAGCGGCTTTCGGCCACCACCCGGTGGACGGTATCGAGAGCGATGCCCAGTGCCACTACCCCTATCTGTCGGCGCTCGCTGTCGTAGACCGGTGCAAAGACGCGCAGTGAAGGCGCCAACGCGCCACGGTTGATGGCGCTGTTGGTTTTCCCGTGCAGGGCCGGTTCTAAATCGTCGCCGATAAAATGCTTGCCGATCAGCCAGGGTTTAGGGTGCGAGTAGCGGATGCCTTTCATGTCCACCACGGTGACGAACAGCAGCTCGTTTTGATGTCGCACCTGCTCGGCGAAGCGCTGGATCGCGCCACTGTGATCTTCCCGCTGCAGGCCGTCAACGACGTTACCGGAAAGCGCCACCGTTTCGGCAATTGCCATCGCCTTCTGACGCTGCTGATCTTGCCCCTCGTGACTCATCTGCACAAAAAACAGCGCGTACACCACCAGCAGCACCGAAGCAATAATGGCAGACACCATCAGCGTGAGGGTGGTACTGAGTTTCAGCGGTATCCGTTGTTTGGGCATGGCGGTTCTCCGAATGGGCGTATCAGGATTTTAGCGGGGAATGGGGCGCGGGGCAGCGACCGGCAGCAGGTTATAACATGCTGCCGCCGGGGGAGGGATTATTTTAATTACAAAAGCCGGGATCAGGGTTGATGATAGATTTCCAGCCCTTGTTGGCCGCTGGCTCCCTGATGGATGATCGCCATCAGCGCGCGCACCACTTTTGACGGATTATCGTGTTGATACACATTGCGGCCGTACACCATGCCGGATGCGCCCTGCGCCATCAGCGCCGCAGATTTCTCCAGTACCGCGCCCAGTTCACCTTTACCGCCGCCGCGGACCAGCGTTGGGCAACGCGCCGCTTCAACAATGCGGTGGAAATCTTCCACCCGTTCGGTAGGGTCGGCTTTGATGATGTCGGCGCCCAGTTCACGCGCCAAGCGCACCAGCGGCACCATTTTTTCGACGTCGCCCAATGAGCCGTAAGCCGATCCTTGACCGGCCGGCGCCATAACCAGCGGTTCGACCATCAGCGGCATGCCATAGCGATCGCAGGCATGGCGCAGGCGGCCGATGTTTTCCACGCACTGGCGGAAAATGCCCGGTTCATCGGGGATCAGGTACAGATTAACCACCACGGCCGCGGCATCCATCTGCAGCGCGGCGAGGATCGGCGCTTCCGGATTATGCAACACCGCCCACATTTCACGGTGACGCGCGGCGTTATAAGCGTTGCCGACGTCGGTACGCATCACCAGGGCCGGTTTATCGCGTTGCGTCGAGCATTGCAGCAAATCCGCCTGGCCGTAGTTCACCTGAATGGCGTCGGGGCGGGCGACGATCAGGCTATTCATGACCCGTTCAATATCTTCCAGACCGATTAAAAAATCCGGTTCATTGGCAATGCCGTGATCAATCGCCACGTCGAGGCACTTGCCGTTATTGAATAGCCGGTTCATCCGTACCTTACTGCTGAGCTGCATGTCAGATCCTCCTGAAAACACATGTCCATTCAGTATTGTCGAGTAAACCGCGGGATGAAACCGTGGATCCACAAACTGCGCGCTCGCTCGCATATTTACTCAGAGAACCCCTCGCGTTTTTTCATCGCGGCAGATCGTTTCTCGTCGCTGAACGCACTAAAGGAACGCGTACGCTGATGGCTTTTGCGCCATTTGTTAGATCCGTGTCATGTTTTTGTTACTTGGTTATTCCAAAACGCATGTTTCGCTTGTTTGGGTTAAAAAGTTTCAATAATCTCAATTTTGAAATAAACATTTGAAAGTTACGATATGACGTAACGAGTTAGGCAAGGGTTTTATTTCAATTGATTGTTTTTAATCTATTTTGAGACATTGATCAAAATTTCACACACTGCCAGAAGACGGAAGAAAAGCGGTAAATCTGCCGTATCAAAGGGATATCACCGACCGGATTGTTGTTTGAATGTAAAAAATATTTTTCATTAGCTGTCAAATCAACAGGCCTCTTCACTCTAACGATTAAAGGGTACAGAACATGAAGCTGAAGAAACTGATCGTCACCTCGGTATTGATGTGCATGCTGCCGGCCAGCGTATTGGCAAAAGACATCAAAATCGGCGTTTCAATGGCTTATTTCGATGACAATTTCCTCACCATCCTACGCCAGTCCATGCAGAGCAAAATGAAACAGGACGGCAACGTCAGCGGTCAATTTGAAGATGCCAAAGGGGACATCGCCCAGCAGATCCAACAGATTGAGAACTTCGTCAGCCAGGGCGTCGACGCCATTATCCTCAACCCGGTCGATACCCAGGGCGTGAAGCCGATGATCAAACTGGCGGAAAGCGCCAAGATCCCGCTGGTGTTCGTTAACCGCCGTCCGGAAGTGACGCTGCCTGCGGGCATGGCCTACGTAGGCTCAGATTCCAAACTGGCCGGTAAGCTGCAGATGGAAGAGTTGGCCAAGCTGATGAACGGCAAGGGCAACGTGATGATCCTGATGGGCGAACTGTCCAATGAAGCGACCCGCGACCGCACCCGCGGCGTGGAAGAGGTGGCGGCCAAGTATCCCGGCATCAAAATTCTCGACAAGCAAACCGCCAAGTGGGGCCGCAAAGAAGCCGTCGACATTACCACCGACTGGGTGCTGACCGGTCAGCAGATTGATGCCATCGCCTCCAACAATGACGAAATGGCCATTGGTGCGATCCTGGCGCTGAAACAGGCGAAGAAGAGCGGCGTGCTGGTGGCCGGCGTGGATGGGACTCCGGACGCGCTGGAATTCATCAAGAAGGGCGATCTGGCATTGAGCGTATTCCAGGATGCTAAAGGCCAGGGCGAAGGCGCGGTGCAAACTGCCATTCAGCTGGTTAAAGGCGAGAAGGTGGAAAGCAACGTCCTGATCCCGTATCAGCTGATCACCAAGGCCAATTATCAGGAATTTGCCGACAAGAACAGAAAATAAGCGTTAAAGCAGCGCGGTTATATCCATTGCCGTATTTATCCGGCACTCGACGGTAAATACGGCAGGGATGCATTGACGAACGGCGGAGGTTATCAGTATGTATCCTTATGTTCTTGAGGCTGAAGGCATCAGTAAGCAGTTTCCCGGCGTGAAGGCGCTGGATAAGGTCTCAATTAAAATCAAACCAGGCAGCGTGCACGCTTTAATGGGCGAAAACGGCGCGGGAAAATCCACGCTGATGAAATGTTTAATCGGTATTTATCACCCCGATGAAGGCACCATTAAAATAAAAGGCCAACCGGTGACCTTCAGCGACACGTTGCAGGCGCTGCATTCGGGCATTTCCATGATTCACCAGGAACTCAACCTGGTGCCTTATATGACGGTGGCGGAAAATATCTGGCTGGGGCGTGAGCCGGCGAAGCTGGGCTTCGTAAACCATGACCAACTGAACAAGAAAACCCGCGAGCTGCTGGCGCGGCTGAACATCAAACTCAAGCCGGAAACGCTGGTGGGTGAGCTGAGCATCGCCAGCCAACAAATGGTGGAGATCGCCAAGGCGGTGTCCTACAACGCGGACGTCCTGATCATGGACGAACCCACCTCGGCCCTGACCGAAGGCGAGGTGGTGCATCTGTTTGCCATCATTCGTGAGCTGCGTGAGCAGGGCAAAGGCATTATCTACATCAGCCACAAGATGGACGAGATTTTTGCCATCACCGACGAGGTGAGCATCTTCCGCGACGGCACCTTTATTGCCAGCGATAAAACCGAAAACCTGACCAAACAGTCGCTGATCACCATGATGGTAGGGCGCGAACTGACCCAGATGTTCCCTAAATTCAACAACAATATCGGCGAGGAAGTGCTGCGGGTGGAAGGACTGCGGCGTTCGGACTGGTTCCACGATGTCTCGTTCAGCGTGAAACGGGGCGAGATCCTCGGCGTCGCCGGGCTGGTGGGGGCCGGCCGCAGCGAAGTAATGGAAAGCCTGTTCGGCATGCACCCGGCGGACGGTGGCAGCATTTTTATCGAGGGCAAAGCGGCAAAGGTCGATTCACCCTCAAAAGCTATTGAACTCGGCCTGGCGTTCCTCACCGAAGATCGCAAAAAATCCGGGCTGTTTTTGGTGCTGTCGGTGGTTGAGAACATGAGCATCGTCAACCTGTCGGAGTACATCGGCAAGAACGGGTTTGTCAGCCATGTGCAAATGGCCAAAGACTGCATGGAGCAGATCAAAAAGCTCAACATCAAAACCCCGACCATGGACCAAATCATCAATAACCTCAGCGGCGGTAATCAGCAGAAGGTGCTTATTGCCCGCTGGCTGCTGGCCCAGCCCAAAATATTGATCCTCGATGAGCCAACGCGTGGCATCGACGTCGGGGCCAAGGCGGAGATCTATCGCCTGATCAGCGAGCTGGCGAACCGCGGCGTCGCCATTATTTTGGTGTCATCGGAATTACCGGAAATTCTCGGCATGAGCGACCGGGTGATGGTGATGCACGGCGGCCGTATTACCGGCATTTTGGATAAAGAAGAAGCGGATCAGGAAAAAATCCTGGCGCTGGCCTCTGAATAACGCAAAGGTGAACCACCATGAGTAATGTAAAAATTGAGAAGCCGCTTGCGGGTAAAGCGCCCCTGTTCTCTGGCCTGAGCGGCAAAATGCCGAAAGATACCGGCATCTTTATCGTGATGATCGGCATCGCGCTGGTCTTTGAAATCCTCGGCTGGTACATCCGCGATCAGTCATTCCTGATGAACCCTAACCGGCTGCTGCTGATCGTGTTGCAGGTAGCGATTATCGGCATCATCGCGGTGGGCGTGACCCAGGTCATTATCACCACCGGTATCGATCTCTCTTCCGGCTCGCTGATTGCGTTGACGGCGGTGGTGGCGGCCAGCCTGGCGCAAACCTCAGACAGCATTTCGCCGATGTACCCGGCGCTCCTCGATCTGCCCGCGGCGATCCCGATCGGCGCGGGGATCGGGGTCGGTATTGTTTGTGGGTTTATCAACGGCTTCCTGATCACCCGTACCGGCATTCCACCGTTTATCGCCACTCTGGGCATGATGGTGTCGGCACGTGGCCTGGCGCAGTATTACACCCAGGGTAACCCGGTCAGCTTCTTGTCCGACGGCTTCACCTCAATCGGCCAGGGCGCGATGCCGGTGATCATCTTCCTGGTGATTGCGGTGATCTTCCACATCGCGTTGAAGCATACCCGCTACGGCAAATACATCTACGCCATCGGCGGCAACATGACCTCCGCCAGAGTTTCCGGTATCAACGTCAATAAATACCTGGTGACGGTCTATACCATCGCCGGCGGCCTGGCCGGACTGGCGGGCGTGGTCCTGGCGGCGCGCGTCAGCAGCGGTCAGTCGAGCATGGGGATGTCCTACGAGCTGGATGCGATTGCTGCCGCGGTCATTGGCGGTAGCAGCCTGATGGGTGGCGTTGGGCGCATTACCGGCACGCTGATCGGTGCGGTGATCCTCGGGCTGATTAAAAGCGGATTCACCTTTATCGGCGTGGACTCCTATATTCAGGACATTATCAAAGGCGTGATTATCGTCGCCGCGGTGTCTATCGACATGCACCGTAACCGCAAAAAACACTGATTGCCGTAAATCTCCGCCGGTGCGGCTTGCCCGGCGGTTTTTTTTACCTCAGGGGAATCACCATGAAATACCTAAAAAAAATCGTGCTGGTGGCGGCGCTTAGCTGTTCCACCTCGGTACTGGCGGAAACTATCGGCGTGTCGATGGCCTATTTTGACCAGAATTTCCTCACCATCATCCGCCATTCGATCGACAAAGAGGCCAAGGCGCGCGGTATTACCGTGCAATTCGAAGATGCCCGCGGTGACGTTGGTCGCCAGACCGATCAGGTGCAGAGCTTTATCAGCGCCGGGGTGGACGCGATTATCGTCGACCCGGTCAACTCGGCGGGCACGCCTGCGATCACCAAGTTGGTGACCAAGGCGGGTATTCCGCTGGTGTATGTGAATCGTACGCCGGGTGACAGCACGCTGCCTTCCGGCGTGGTGTTTGTCGGCTCCGACGAGAAGCAGTCCGGCACCTTGCAGATGGAAGAGCTGGCGCGCCTGGCGAATTACCAGGGCAACGTAGCCATCATGATCGGTAACCTGACCGACGCCGGTGCACTGCAGCGCACCAAAGACGTGGAGCAGGTGGTGGCGAAGTACCCGAAAATGAAAGTGGTGCAGAAGCAAAGTGCCAACTACTCACGCAGCGAGGGTATGGATCTGATGCTGAACTGGGTAACCAACGGCGAGTCCATTGATATCGTCGCGGCCAACAACGACGAGATGGCGATTGGCGCGATCATGGCATTGCAACAGGCCGGTAAAAAGGACAACAAAGTGCTAATCGGCGGAATCGACGCCACCCCGGACGGCCTGAAAGCATTATCTTCCGGCAAGATGCAGGTCACGGTCTTCCAGGACGCCGTCGGCCAGGGCAAGGCCTCGGTCGACGTGGCTCAGCGGATGATCAAGGGCGAAAAGCTGGAACCTTATTATTGGATACCGTTTGAACTGGTGACGCCGGCCAATATGCAAAAATACGCGGCAAAGTAAGCTGGAAAGGCCCGCGGCAGCGGGCTTTAACATTACAGCGCAGCAAGATGTTGTCGCACGATCTCGCGGCCGATCTCCAGTGAGGCGGTCGCCGCCGGGGAGGGCGCATTGCAGACGTGCAGCGAGCGGCGGCCCTTCACAAAATGAAAATCATCCACCAGTTTGCCGTCGGCGGTCAGCGCCTGGGCACGAACCCCGGCCGGCCCGGGCCGGATATCCTCCGGCTGCAGTTCGGGGATAAGCTGACGTGCATTCTCGGTGAAGCGCCGGCGTGACAGGGAACGCCGAACTTCTGCCAGCCCTTCGCCAAGATAATTGCCGGCGATTTTCCAGAATCCTCGATAGCCGAGCACTTCGCTCAGATCCCGCAGGCTGAAATCGCACTTGCGGTAACCTTCGCGTTTGAATGCCAGCACCGCATTGGGGCCAACGTCGCGTTTGCCGTTGTACATGCGGGTAAAATGCACGCCGAGGAAAGGGAAGTCCGGGTTCGGTACCGGGTAGATCAGATGATTCACCAGATGGTTTTTTTCTTCGTTCAGCACAAAATACTCACCCCGGAACGGCACGATCTTCATGCCGGTCTGATAGCCGGCCAGTGCGGCGATGCGGTCACTGAACAGACCGGCGCAGTTAACCAGCCACTTGCCCTGATATGCCGTGTGCTGAGTGCCGATGCTGACGCCGTCACTGCGTTCAGTAATGCTTTCTACCTGTTGTCCATAGTGGATCTCGCCGCCGCGTTGCTGGATCACTTCCGCCAGCTTTGCCGCCACCTGGCTGTAGTTGACGATACCGGCATCGGGCACCAGCAGTGCCTCAATACCGTTGACGTGCGGCTCACGCTCCTTTAACTGTGCCTGCGACAATCGGCTGACCGCCAGCCCGTTCTGTCGCCCGCGCTGGTAGATATTCTCCAGTAAAGCCAGCTCCTTCAATTGGGTGGCCACAATCACTTTGCCACACTGATCCTGATAGAGATCATGCTCGCGGCAGAAGGCGAACATGCTTTGATTGCCCAGCTTGGCCAGCCGTGCCTTCAGGCTGCCGGGTGTGTAGTAAATGCCGGAATGTACTACGTTACTGTTATGGCCACTTTGGTGGGCCGCCGGGCCATTTTCTTTTTCCAGGATCAGGATGCGCAGCATGGGGTTCGTTTCCTGCAGCGCATTGGCGACGCCCAACCCCACCAGACCTGCGCCGATAATGATCACGTCATGCATGGTTATCCTAATTCCTCATGGTCCAGGCGGCGCAATTTGCCGCGTACGTTACTGAGATGGTTTTGCATAGCGGCAGTGGCTGCCGCCGGATCGCGAGCCTTGATTGCCATAAATACCCGTTGGTGCTCGTCGATCACCCGTTGGCGTTCGGCCTGACGGCCCAGGTTCTTGCTGAGTGAATACACCAGCACGCCGAGATACAATTCGTGCATGTTATCCAGGATCTGCACGAAAAACGGGTTGTGCGAGGCCTGCATAATGGCGCGGTGGAACAGGTAATCCTCTCGATGACCAATCAAACCTTCGTCGAGGGTGCAGCGTTTGAAGTCGTTAAGGGCCAATTCAATCGCCCGCAGTTCCTGCTCGGTATGGCGTTCGGCGGCCATACACGCCGCCTGTTGCTCAATCACCTCACGCATTTCCAGCAGCGCTTCCACTTCATCCGGATCGGCTATTTCCAACACCAGCGGCTGGTATTTGCTCAGCAGGGAATGTTGTTCCACCCGATGGCCGCCCCCCTGCCGCGAGGAGATGATGCCGCTGACCTCCAGAATGCCGAGCGCCTCACGCACGGGCACCCGGCTGACGCCAAAGGCCTCCGCCAGCAGGTTCTCTGACGGCAGTTTTTCCCCGACGGGGAAGGTGCCGTTACTGATGCCTTCCTTCAACTGCGCCAGTACCTGATGAGAAGCTTTCTGGCGCGTAACCTTATTGATCATTTACAGCCCTCTGCGGATGACTCCGCCTGAAACGCAACAGATGCATGGACGCCGCAGTAACAATCAGCGCCGCGCCGCCCAAGTCGGTCAGCAGCCCCGGTTTAATCAGCAGGATAGCCGCAAAGGTAAACAATATCCGCTCCAGCCAGTGGGTTTTCATCATCCAGAAATTGGCGCTGGCGATCGACAGCGCATAAATCCCTACCAATGCGCTGATCACCATATGGATCACTGACAGCGCATTAAGGTCGTCGCCCTGCATCAGCAACATCGGGTTATAGACCAGAATGAATGGGATGATAAAGCCCGGTAACGCCAGGCGCACGGCATCCCACGAGGTCTGCATCGGGTCGGCGCGAGCGATGCTGGCGGCGGTGTAACTGGCCAGCGCCACCGGCGGCGTGATGTTGGACAAGGCGCCAAACCAGAACACAAAGAAGTGCGCCGCCAGCGGCATCACGCCGGCTTTGATCAGGATCGGCGAAACGGTGACCGCCACCACGATGTACAGTGCGGTAGAGGGCAGGCCCATACTCAGTACGATACACACCAGCATCACCACCAGCAGGATCATCCACAGGGTATTGTTGGTCATCGCGACGATATTAAACGCCAGCGTGGAGCCGATACCGGTCATGGTGACTACGCAGATGATTACCCCGATGGCGGCGCAGGCTATCGTCACCTGAATAGAACCGCGAGCCGCTTCGTTCAGCGCCTCGGCGATTTTTTTCGGCGTCATGCGTACGGTGGTATCGGGGGTGATCCAACTGGCGACGATGATCGAAATAATGCCGAGGAACCCGGCATAGATCGGCGTTTTGCCCAACAACAGGGTGCCGATAACGATGATCAACGGCAGCAGCAGCAGGCCGCGCGCCTTCAGCACCGCTTTCACTTTGGGAATATTTTCTTTGCTGATGCCTTTCAGACCCTGCTTTTTAGCCTCCAGATCGATGGCAATAATCAGCGCCGCGTAATAGAGCAATGCGGGAATAATGGCGGCGATCACGATGGTGGTATACGAAATGCCGAGGAAGCCTGCCATGATAAAGGCGGCGGCGCCCATGATCGGCGGCATGATCATTCCGCCGGTGGAGGCGGTGGCTTCAACCGCACCGGCAAAGCGGGACGACAGGCCGATGCTTTTCATCAGCGGGATGGTGAAGGTGCCGGTGGTGGCGACGTTAGCCACCGCGCTGCCGCTCAGGGAGCCGGTCAGCGCCGAGGAGATCACCGCGACCTGCGCCGGGCCGCCGCGACGCCGACCGGCCATCGCCAGCGCCAAATCGTTGAACAATGCCGTGGCCCCGCTGACGCTGAGGAACGCGCCAAACAGGATAAATACCACGATAGCGGTGGAGGCGGTGGACAGGGTGATGCCGAAGATCCCTTCGCTGGTCATAAACAGCCGGTACAGCAGGCGTTCGAACGAGAAGCCGCCGTGGCCGAAAATGCCCATAAAGTACTGGCCGAACAGGGCATAAACGATCGCGAAGGTCGCCAGCCCGGGAATGAAATAGCCCGTGGTGCGGCGTGCGGCTTCAAACAGCACGCCGATACCGATCACCGCCATCACGTAGTCGGTGGTATTGGGAATGCTTTTGCGCACCACGTGCAAGTCCAGATAGCTGGCGTAGAAATAGCCGTAGCTGACCAGCGTCAGGATAATGAACAGGTAGTCCCAGCGGTTGAATTTGCTGGTGGCGTGGCGGCGTGATACCGGAAACAGTATGAAGCCCAGGATTAAGATACCGCTGAGAAACGTGGTATTGCGATAAAACTCCTGGGTATTCGACAGTGCATTGGCATAAATGGCGTAAGCGGAAATCGCAATGGCCAGCACCGTGGCCAACTGCAAATAGATACCGCTCAGCGGGCGACTACCGGCCCCGGCTTCTTTGTCCAGATCGACGGCATTTTGCGGCGACAGGTTGTTAGTGCTCATACGACCTCCTTATCGATTGACGGCAAGCGCTGCCGCTTCCGGTGGGATCAGATAGTCGGGCACGCTGACCCCGGCCTCGAGATAATATTTATAAGCGCCCATATGCAGCGGCACAGAGACGCCTTTCAGCGCATTCTCCAGCGAAATGTATTTGGCGGCGCTGTGGACCTGATGCACTTCCGGCAGGTTTTCAAACAGGGTTTTGGTCAGGTCATACACCAGCTTTTCATCCAGGCCATTGAGCGCGACCAAAATATTGGGCTGGGCGATAGTGGAAACCGCCTTACTCTGCCGTGGGTAGGTATCGGCTTTAATATTAAAACGGAACCAGGAATTGGCGATGGCGTTGATGTTGGCCAACTGTTCATCGGTGACGTTGAGGATGCGTGAGGGCACGCCGCTGGCGAACATGTCGGTTACCGCTGCCGCCGGTACCCCGGCGGGTAGGGCGCCGCCGTCAAGTCGCCCGTCGCGCATGGCTGAAACGGTGTCGCCATAGCCCAGATATTCCGGCGTCAGCGATTTCTTGCTCAGGTTAACCCCTTGCAAAATGATCAGCGTGGACTGCTCGGTGCCGCTGGCCTGTGGGCCAACTGAGAAACGGCTGCCGGCGATGTCATTCAAGGTGCCGTCCTTGACTTTGTTTTCCAGCATCACAAAGTGTTCTACGTTCGGCCACAGCATCGAGATGGAACGCAGATGGCCGTAGGCGCGGCCTTCAAAGTTGCGTACGCCCTGGTAGGCTTCGACGGCGATCAGGCTTTGCAGGATCGCCAGCTGCGCCTCGTTTTTCTGCAGCAGATCGATATTCTCTATCGATCCCGCAGAGGATTGCCCGCTGACCTGGATGCCGTTCTGCTTCAGGCGGTTGCTCCAGACGTTGGCCAGCCCGACGCCCATCGGGTAATAGGTGCCGCCGGTGGAGGCGGTGGCTACGGAAAGGAAGGTTTTGTCGGCATTCTCCACCTTGCCGGCGACCGCCAGCGCCGCGACGGCAGCCAGAGCACCCGCAGCCAGCAACAGCTTGATTTTTCTATTTTTCATTATTTTCACCCGAGGTTTTTGAAACAAATAGAAAACATTTACGCAAACTTGTATACAACATTGCAGCTTTTATCACCTAACAAGCATTGTTTGATTTGTGATCAAGGTGGGTGAAAAGCGTTCAAAAAATGGCGGGAAATGTGAGGGAGGATGGGATAACCCCGTGACGGTTGCCACGGGGGAAATGCAGATTACCAACCTTTAACGGCATCGCCCTTGTAGATTTCGGCGGCGCTGGCGGCAACTTCATCGGTCTGATAGGCCTTGATCAGATCTTTCACGTTTTCGTTGTTTTGGTTATCCACCCGAGTGGCGAAAACATTGACGTAAGGCGAATCTTTGTCTTCGACAAACAGCCCGTTCTTGGCGGGCGACAGACCAATTTGGCTGGAGTAGTTGGTGTTGATGATCGCCAGGGCGATCTGTTTGTCGTCTAACGCACGCGGCAACTGAGGCGCTTCAATCTCGACGATTTTCAATTTCTTCGGATTACTGACGATATCCAACGAGGTAGGCAGCAGCCCGACGCCCTCTTTCAGCACAATCAGCCCCTGTTTTTGCAACAGCAGCAGCGAACGGCCGAGGTTGGTCGGGTCATTGGGCACCGCAACCTGGGCACCGTCAGGCAGTTGGCTGAGCGACGTGATTTTTTTGGAATAACCGGCGATGGGATAAACGAAAGTATTGCCTACCGCCACCAGTTTGTAGCCGCGCTCCTGGATCTGTTTTTCCAGATAAGGCTTGTGCTGGAAGGAGTTGATGTCGAGATCGCCATTATTCAGCGCTTCGTTGGGTAACACGTAATCATTAAAGGTCACCACTTCCACATCCAGATCGTATTTCTGTTTGGCGATTTTCTGTACGGTTGCCCACATCGCCTGATCGATGCCGGAGCTGATGCCGACTTTGATGTGGTGGTTATCTTGTTCGGTCGGTCCACAGGCAGTCAGCAGCAGGCTGCTTGTTACCGCCAGCGCTGCGGCGAGTTTTTTCAGCGTAAATGTCATTTCCCAGAGTCCTTGTCAAAATAGCCTGCTGGTTATTGCAGGCTGAAGAGTGGCACTGACTCTAGATAATCGGCTGGCTAAAATAAAATACTGATTCTCTATGATTAATAGCGATTTGCTATGAGGGATTTCAGGCTCCGCGGCTGCGCCAAAATAGCGCAAACAGTTCGGACTGCGTGTTGATGCCCAGTTTCGAGTACAGGTGCTTTTTATGCGCCCGTACCGTCTCGATAGAAATCTGCAGGCGGCGGGCGATCTCCTTGGTAGAACAGCCCGCCAGCATCAGTTGGCTGACCTGGTTTTCCCGTTCCGTCAATTGCGCGCCGCCGGGCAACGACGACAGTGAGAAGTTGCTGTCGCCATCATCGCTGGCGTTTTCGAAACGCATCCGCTGACGCATCAATGGCAGTAGCCAACTTTCGACCAGAGCCAGAATGCCGAGGTGACGATCGCTGTAGCGCCGCGAGGCGCCCAACGACAGGCAAAGCATGCGCTGCGGCTCCACCAGCAGGTTGAAATGCACCTCATCGCCGCCGACGTTATGGTTGAAATAGTGTTGATAGTATTCCGTCGCCGCAAAATTGGCGGGTGCGACGTCATCCAGGCGCAACAGCCCGGTGCGTTGGCGAGCCCAGGCGTCCAGGTAGAAAGGATCGAGCAGATAGAGGCCTTTCTGGTAATCGTGAAACAGCGCTTCGTCACTGCCGTCACTTTCGTCGCTGGCAGCCAGGATCTGTGGTGGATGTTGTGGAGAAAACAGCAGCGCCACCCAGTTTTCGAACGGGATATGCCCCTTCAACAGGCGCGCACAGCTCAGCCAGAAATCCGCCCCGTCGAGGTTATCGACCAGTTGGCCGAATGCCCGATGCCAGGCCAGCGTCTCGGGAGAAATAAGGCTGCTGTTACCCACTGATGTTACCCCTGTCATGGAATAGCCAGAACGGCTGTTTCGGGCATACTACCATTATTATTACTGTGTTCCGCGTGGAGGATAAAATGGAAATAACCCTGGCCCAATTGCCCTGTCGTGAAGGTTGCGTTGCCGACAACCTGGCGCAGGCCCTGGCATTCATTGAGCGTTACGCCAAGGGCGGCAACCTTATCCTGTTCCCGGAAACCCAGCTCACCGGTTTCGCTGCGGCGCAGGGTGACACCGATTATGCCCTGCAAAGCGACGGCGCGGAGTTGCTGCAACTGGTTCAGGCCAGCCGCCAATACGATGTCGCGCTGGTGATTGGCTTTCTTGAACGCACCGATAAGGGGGTGTTCAACAGTACTGTGCTGATCACGCCGGAGCAGGGGATTTATCTGCACTATCGCAAGACCCATTTGTGGCCGGATGAGCGTAATACCGTTCTTCGCGGCGATACGTTGGTATGCGGCGTTTGGCGTGGAACGCGTATCGGGCTGCTGATTTGCTACGATCTTGAGTTCGCGGAAAATGCCCGGGCGTTAGCCGTTATGGGCTGCCAATTGCTGCTGGTGACGAATGGCAATATGGATCCCTATGGCCCGGTGCATCGCAATGCCGCGCTGGCCCGCGCGCAGGATAACCAGATGTTTGTCGCCATGACCAACCGCTGCGGTGAGGGTGATGGATTGCAGTTTGCCGGCGAAAGCCTGATTGTCGATCCGCTGGGGCGCGAAGTCGCCGGATTGGGCCGCGAAGCAGGGGCGCTGTCGGCCACATTGGATTTTACCCTGCTAGAGCAGGCTCGCCGCCACTACCGTTATCTGGACGATCGGCGCTTACCGTTAGCGCGAGAAGCGCAGTGGGTTGAAGGGGAAGAGGGGCGTCGGGGGTGGCCACTGGGATAATCGGCCTGGCGTATCCTGTTTGTGCCCTGGTATACAGTTTGTTTTGACGGGGGATCCGCCTGCTTATTATGATGACGGAAAGCCCAACCGGGGCGCGAATAGCCAAAGGAAAAGACAATGCGATTTAACATGTGGCGCAAGGCGTTGCTGCCATTGGTGGTTTTGACTTGCGTATCAGCAGCTCAGGTTCAGGCGGCGGAGAGCGTGACGGAACCGATCCCGAAAACGTTATTGGGCAACTGGCATATCAGCAAGATCCTGCCGACCCAAACCGTGGGTTGCTGGGATGAACAGCAGGCGAAAGGCCTGATCGGCGGCAAGATCGGTTATAAAGCAGGGAGTTTCACCTGGAACGGTACCGAGTTGAAAAGCGAGGGGGCAACCCTCAGCACGGTGGAAGCACAGGAGTTTGTTGAGGACAACTCCGGCAGCAGTTCTTATATCGACTTCCCGATGCTGGGCATCAGCACGCCAGCGGTTGAACGGGTGATGATCCAGCATGCCGATACCACAATCAAAGGCATTACCGATCAGGGTACCGACGGCGTACCGGGGGATAACGTGCTGGTAAAAGATGCCAACACGCTGATCCTGTCGGTGTGCAACGTGTGGTTCGAAGCCCAGCGCGTGCGGTGACCCCTGCCATCGGCTAATCTTGTCCTGCCCTCATTGCGTCAGCGCGATGCGACCGAAGAGGGCATGACTCCCTTGCGGGGTAATGGCCGAAAGCTGATCCAGGCGGCAAACCCGTTGATTATCGAAATAAATAAACTCTCCCTCATTCTCCAGCGTCTGGGTGGTTAACGCCGTCGCCTGGAAACACTGCCCGTTAACCAATTCAACGTTCAGCCGATAACCGTAGAGGCAGGCAATTTCCAAATAATCATGCAATTCGCAGTCTATCGGCCGGTAAGCTGTCATGACATCCCCTGGCAACCCTGCATTTTAAAAATGTAATAGCCCGTTTGGCCAATAGCCTGCTCCACCTCAGGGCTGGAGGACTCGCTGTGGCAGAATGCACAGCTGCTTTGGCTGATATTGTCCTCCTCAATGTTGTTCTGTTTGAGGAACTGTTGCGCATAGTGTCTTGCCCGAGCCAGATCGTTGCTGTCGGTGAACACGTCGAAATGCAGATAGCGACCATCCCTGGTATGTACATGAGTGTCAAAAACATTGATATACATAGTTATTTATCCTTTTGCTTGTTTATCTGAATGTGATATTGGTGTCGATTCGATACCATAATCCTCGCATTTGATGAAAATCCTGTCAACGGCGCTTTTAGCCAAAATGACCGATTGAGAGCAGAGCACAAGGGAAGGGGCATAAACCCTAAAGAAGCGTTTCAATATGAAAATGAGCGGGCAGAGCCGGTGATTTATTTCTGTCGTCACGTTTACCGAATTAATTTTTTATAAAATCAAAGCACTATCCGGGTTTGGAAAATAAAGGGGCGTTTGAAATCCTGGGGATATTTCAATGCCGGGATGCTTCAAGAAATTAGCCGCCGATTTTATCTCGGCACGCTGATAGGCAAACACTATTACAGCTATAGGCGCAGGCTGGGTTATTCATTGATTGTTATCAATTATGCAGCGCATCTTCCTCTCTACTATTACCGGGCGACTGTCTATTGGATGGGCAATACCTTATAAGGATTGAAAATGAAAAAGGTCACCCGTATTGCGGCGATGTCCCTTACCGGCATTGTCTTATGTTATCTGGGGCTTTCGGGCTATGTTTGGTATCACGATACTCAGCGTACGGTGTACAGTCAGGCACCGCGATCTGCGCTGGAGAAGAATAACCAGATTCTCGGATTGCTGAGAGAAAAGGGCTGCGATTATTGCCATACACCTTCTGCCGATCTTCCCTTCTATGCCTCATTTCCCATTGCCAAACAGCTGATGGAATACGATATCCGCCTTGGGTATCAGTCTTTTAATCTGGAACCTGTACGTGCCAGCCTGATCGAAGATAAAGCGGTATCACAAAGCGATCTGAACAAGATTGAATGGGTAATGCAGCATAAGACCATGCCGCCGACACGGTATGTCGCCTTGCACTGGGCGGGGCAGGTGGATGAGCAAGAGCGCGAGACCTTGCTTGGCTGGATAGCGCAGCAGCGCGCGCGTTACTACGCCAGTAACGAGGCTGCCGCGGAACACCGTAATGAGCCGATTCAGCCGATCCCCAAGGCATTGCCTGTCGACGCACAGAAAGTGGCGCTGGGTTTCCGACTGTATCACGACCCGCGCCTTTCCGGAGACAGCACTCTCTCTTGTGCCCACTGCCATTCGCTCAATACCGGAGGCGTAGACGGCAGAAAAACGTCGATTGGCGTTGGCGGCGCGGTAGGGCCGATAAATGCGCCAACGGTATTCAACTCCGTGTTCAACAGCGAGCAGTTCTGGGACGGACGTGCGCCAACGCTGCAGGTACAGGCCGGTGGACCGCCGCTCAACCCTATCGAAATGGCTTCCAAATCCTGGGAGGAGATCATCGGCAAGCTGGACAAGGATCCGGTACTAACCCGTGATTTTGTCGCCGCCTACCCGCAGGGCCTTAGCGGCGAGACCATTACGGATGCCATCGCCGAATTTGAAAAAACCTTAATCACGCCGGACTCACCTTTCGATAACTGGCTGCGCGGCGATGACAATGCCATGACGATGCAGCAGAAACACGGTTATCAACTGTTTAAGGACAACAAATGCGCCACTTGTCACGGGGGAACCATTCTTGGTGGGCGTTCCTTCGAGCCTTTGGGGCTGAAACGCGACTTCAATTTTGGGGAAATTACCGCCGCGGATATCGGGCGCATGAACGTCACCAGCGAAGCGCGCGACAGGCTACGGCAGAAGGTGCCCGGCCTGCGCAATGTGGCACTGACGGCGCCTTACTTCCATCGCGGGGATGTCGCCACGCTGGATGAGGCGGTCAAACTGATGCTGCGCTATCAGGTGGGTACCGAACTGCCGCAGCAGGATGTCGATGATATTGTTGCCTTCCTCGAAAGCCTGACGGGCGTATATACCCCTTACACCCAAAGCCAGAAATAACGGGCTGACGGCCCGCGTCATCATGGTATCTCCAGCCCCGGTAACGGGGCTGTTCCAACGGCAAGATGCCCGTTCGTCCCTCCGGTTTCTGAACTAAAATTATCCATAACGGGACAACAGAAATGTTGCCGTGCAAACCGGGGTCTCTATGAATCAATGACAGGAGGCGCTATGTGCTATCAACATATTATGATTGCCACCGACCTGAGTGATGACGGAAAACGGCTGGTGGAAAAAAGCGCGAGATTGGCCGCGGCGCTGCAGGCCAGGCTCTCTCTGATCTACGTGGATATCCACTACGATACCTACCATGCGGCGATTGGTTTTTCTGAGCGAAGCTACGACGGCGTACCTTTTGAAGAGAAGATCAAGAAAGAGCTGGAGCCGCTGACCCAGAATGTGAATTACCCGATCAATGAGGTGATCATCGGCCACGGTGATTTTATCGAAGAGTTGAAGAATGCCGTGGTGGATAAAAGTGTCGACCTGGTGGTTTTTGGCCATCACCATGACCTGTGGAACAAGCTGTTTTCATCAACCCAGCATGCCATCAACCAATTGAATGTCGACGTACTGGTCATCCCGATCAAACAGTAGCCAGTTGATTAACCCTGCCAGTATTCACTCTGGCAGGGTGACGGACAGATTACCGGGTGAAAAAGTCGTTATACAACATGTAGAGGTGCGCCGCGCTCCAGGAGAAATTCGGCGCGCCCTGTTGCATGCCGGTCAGCGGGTTGTAGTTCTCGCGGATGGGACCGTCGGTCATCAGCCCGTCGGCATGGTTGAAGAAAGCCTGGGCCATGGCGACAGCGTCGGCGCGATAGCCGTAGCTCTCCATGCCTTTCAGCCCGAAATACAACTGATCTACCCAGACTCGCCCCCGCCAGTAAATATCGGCACCGAACGCCGGATTGGTCAGCGCTGCCGTACCGAGAGGGACGTAGGTGTTGAATTCACGCGGATCCTTCATCACTTTAACCACTGCGCCGGCATGTTGTTGGCTGGCGGCGCCATTAAATAGTGGAGACCAACCTTCAGGCCCTTTACCTCGCTCTACGATGGGGTAACCGGCGCAGCCATTGGGCAGCGGTTTATCCTCGATGCGGATGTCGTAGAAGAAACCGCTGGTGCTATCGAACATGCAGTTATTAATGTAATTCGCCAGTTTATCGGCCTTGCTGCGGAAGGTAGCGGCCTCGGCATTGTGGCCCAGAATATCGGCCATCTCGGCCAGGTATCTGTTGTCGCTGTACATGTAGCTGGCCTGATCGACAGATTCCTGCAGCAGCGAATAGCCGAGCAGAGTACCGTCCGCCGCACGATTTTCAGCAAACTTCACCTGCCAGTCCTGCCGTTTACCGCCCTGCGCCAGGTAACGGGCCAACTGATCCGGGTCGATAAAGCCAAAGGCGGCGGCGTCGTCACGGCCCGACTCCCAGGACGCGGCGACCTGAGCCGGGATTTCAATACTGTCGAAACGCCCGGAACGTACCACCCGATTATAGTTGTTCAACCCGGCAAGCTTTTGCTGATGCTGCCCGCGTTTAACGGTAAACAGCATCTGACCGTCCGGCGTGTTGTGTGCCTTGTCGCGCGTGGCGCCATACTCTGGCACCCCGTTGCCGTTATGGTCCCGGTTGCGCAACCACCAGTCGTGATAGGCGACCAGCTTCGGATACATCTCGGCCAGCCACTGTTTATCGCCGGTGGTGTTGTACACCTCCATCACCGCCCAGGCCGCCAGGCTGGGTTTGGTATTGCGTTCATTCCAGTTGCTGCCATCGCCGCCGCGTTCCGGGCTGGGGTTATAGGCGATCAAATCGGGAATAAAGCCGGCATCCCACGGGCGCAGCGGGTCGTCTGGCTGGATCTGGAAAGCGAACACCGCACGGATATTATCCTTGGCGACGTTAGGATTAAAATGCGCCATTGCGTACGCCTGCTTCCAGGTATCCCAGGGCCAGGTCTGGTTGCCGGAGAACCAACGCCCGGTGACAGAAGGCGTCACCGAATCAAATTTCATCGCACCGGCGGCCCCGCGCCAGTTGGCGTTTAAGGTTTCTATCGCTTTAACCGCCACGCGTTCCTGCGCCTGGGTGGCATGCGGATTTGACAGTCCCTGGTCGAGATAATTTTCCCAACGCTGCGCCGATGCGCTCATGTAGCGCTGGGGATCGGCGAGGATCGAAGCAATCTTGCTTTGTTCCTGCTGGACTTCGGCGGCGGTGAGCAGGTGAGAGTAGGTGGTATAGAAGGTGGTGGAGCCGGAAATCGTGGCTTTGGCGATAAACCTATGGCCATTGACCGTCGTTTGCTGCGGCAGCGATTTATGAATTTGGTATTCGGACTCGCCGGAGGTCATCAGTTGTGAAGCCGCGCGCACCTTGCCGAAGGTAACCCGCAGGCCGTCCCTGGTCGGCAACAGCTGCCGCGTATAGTCGGGGAATGCCTGCTCGATGGTTGGCGGGGACTGCGGTTTTTGTTGTTTGGCATAGTATTTTTCCAACAGTTCGCCATCCCACACCAGTTCCAGCGGCGTACCGCTAGTGATTTGGGTTTCGAGCAGTGAAGTGCGGGCAGTAGCGAATCGCAGCGTCAGTTTAACCGTGATCCCTGGGGCGGTAAGCCGCTGGATCAGCGCACCGGGGATGCTGTAGGCGGTCATGCTGAAGCGGACTTTCTCCCCGTTTTTATACAGGCTGAGCCGGTCGAAGTTATTGGCCATAAAGTTAATGTATTCTTCGGTGAGCAACGCCGGACCCGGGAAGCCGCCCATGCCTTCCGGGCCGTTTGGCAGCAAATGACCATGCCAGGCGCCAAGATCAAAAAACGGATTAAAGCGTTGGTGTTCATCGAAATCGTAATCGAGCATATAGTGTGGGGCACCGCTGCGATTAATCACGTTTTTATAGGCTTCCGCCCGCAGGGGGCTTTCGTTACCCGGGTGAGAGATGCAGCCTGGTATCGTCAGGGCCGCGGAGATAGCCAGGGCCAGAGGCGGCAGTTTATTAATCATCTTCATTATGTTTGCCTTTATGCGTTACCAATAAAAATACTGCATCAGAAACACCGAGTTGCTGGCGTCGGTGCTGTCGTTGGTCATATAAAATTTGCTGTCCAACGCGGTGGCCAGCTTGCCGCCGGCATATTCGTACCAGATACCGGCCTGCGCGTAAGAGGTTGCGGTGTCCGGCGCATTGTCCAGCCGATGGCGGGCGTAGCTGTAGGCCGTCGAGAAATACAGCCCCTTGGCGGCTTCAACCATGGCGCTCAGCATCAGGCCCGACTCCGAGCCCGGGTGATTGCCGTCCCCCTTGCCGGTGTGCTGCCAGACCCGACCGGCCAGGTTTTTCCCTTTCAGCCCCAGCAAATAGAGTTGTCCCATGCCGTCGGTGATTTCCAGACCGTTTAACAACGTCAGGCCTTCCTGCAGATCGTATTGCGTATAGCCGTTGACCATAGCCCGGTAGCGGTACTTATCCGAATAGCGGTCATATTTGCCAAAGTGCAACAGCGCCTTGCTCTCGTCGATGCGGCTTTCTGGCGCGGCAGTCAGGCTGTAGCGGAATTTACCGGTCAGGTTCTGTAGCTTGGCTGCATAGGTGAGATCGCGGGTATTGGGGATCACATAACCGTATTCCGGGGTAAAGTCTGCCCACCATTGCAAATCGTCCAGCGAAGAATCATTACGCAGGCTAAGCATCATTTCGGTGCCGTCATCGGTGCGGTATCCAGCGTAAAAGCGGTTGATGCCGCCCTCAAACCCGCCCCAACTGTGGTCCGGCGTCCAGGCATTACCCTGATGGTCGGCCTGTACCGTCCAGCCTTCGCCGTAGAGCAGGCCGAACCAGTGGCCGTGCTTGATCTCCAGTCCGCCTTCGATATAGGTGCCATCGCTGTATTTGTGTTGGTGCTCCCCGTTTAAATAGACGCTGCCGCCGATACCCAACTCGCCGTAAAAGCGCAGGGCGGTCGGGCCGGTATTTGTCAGTTCGGGGGGCGGCAGAACGTTATGTTCCGCTGGCACCACGGATTCCTGAGCTAACAGCGGCAGCGGCAACATCAGCAGTAACGTGGGCAATATTTTATTATTGGATTTAATTTTCATCTGGACACGCATTGGGTTTGGGTCAATGGCGAGCCTGCGGGGGGACCCGCCAACTCGAACCGTTAACGCCATGTGGGCCGGCCCCATTCCCTGGGAGGAGATAAAAATACCGTCGCATAGCGGCGGTAAACGGAGAATATATTAGTAAATGTTTTAGTAAAAAATACCGAAAAATCAGTAAATCGTTAACTTGATCACAAAGGGTGAAATGGGTATCTTCGCTACGGGCGTTGCGAACCGCAGAGCTACGCATAGCACCAGCTACCGCCGCGCTGGAGGTAAAAGGACGTTTCTGGCGGTTTAAAGGGGGGAGAGTATCGAGGCGTATACCTCGTTGAGCTGTCCCGGTAAGCTAGCGTTTTTGTCTATTCGTTGAGACTCTATGGCCACACTGAAAGAAATCGCAGAAGCTGCAAACGTGTCTGTCGCTACCGTTTCGCGGGTGCTGAATGACGACCCCACGCTGAGCGTGAAGGCGCAAACCCGGCAAAAAATCCTGGAAGCGGCGGAGCGTCTCGAATACAAAGTCCAGCCCTCAAAACGTCACAGCGGGCATCGGCTGACTTTCGCCGCGCTTTTCACCTATAAACAAGCCATAGAGATTAACGACCCCTACTATTTGGCGATGCGCTATGGCATTGAAACTCAATGCGAAAAGTTGGATGTTTCGCTGGTGGCCTGCTACGACTTCAACGGTGAAAAACCCTTGCCTGCGGCTGACGCGCTGCTGGTCATCGGCCGGCCACAGCCTGCGCTTTACGAACAGCTAAGCCAGCAGCGAGTGCCGGTGGTGTTCGTGGACGGTGTCATCGACGATCCGCAGTTCGACTGTGTCAATGTCGATCTGACCAAGATCAGCCAGAAGGTGATCGACTATTTCATCGAATGCGGTTACTCGCGCATTGGGTTTATCGGCGGACGTGACGATCCGGCGCTGGCCGATCAGCGTGAGCAAGCCTTTGTGGAATACGGCCGCTTGAAAAACGTGGTGCGGCCGCAGGATATTTACACCGGCGACTTCAGCAGCCAGGCGGGCTACCAGTGTGCCAGGCAAATGCTGGAGAAGAAGGGCGGTTATCCGCCAGCTCTGTTGGTCGCGACCGACTCTATCGCCATCGGGGTACTGCGTGCCTTGCACGAGCATTCGGTTCAGGTTCCTGGCCAGATTGCGCTGATCAGCGTGAACGATATCCCCACGGCACGCTTTATTTTCCCCGCATTATCAACCGTTCGCATACCCTCCGAAACCATGGGCGCTCAGGCCGTTAATCTGTTGACTGAGCGTATTCGTGACGAACGGACCATTCCATTATCGATCTTTGTTCCCAGCTCGCTTCAGTTGCGCGATACCACCGTTGCCTGAAAAGGTCCCCTGTGCCCTATGCCGATTGCGGCAGCACAGGGAGGCCGAACGGCCAAAAATTAACGTCATGATTAAAAAAGACATTTCATATTTATTGTGATCCCGTCGTCATTAGGTAAATATGATCTGTAGTTTTTACTAAATATTTACTATCGTTCTCCCATTGAAAGTTGTCGGGAGACGTGACGTGAATCATTGGGAAAACATAGAAAAACAGTCAGAGAATCGCTTACCGCCGCGAGCGAGCTTCTTCAGCTATCGTAATGCCACGCAGGCATTAAGCTTCGATCGCAACGCCAGTGCGGCATTTCAACTGCTGAGCGGCCGTTGGCAGTTTCGTTACTTCGAACACCCTGATCGGGTGCCGGCGGCGTTCTATAGCCAACTGATGGCGGACTGGGGCGACATCACCGTGCCGGGCATGTGGCAGATGGAAGGTCACGGCCAATTGCAGTATACCGATGAGGGCTATCCCTTCCCGATCGACGTGCCTTACGTGCCGACCAACAATCCGACCGGTGCCTATCAACGCCAGTTTACGCTGGACGGCGACTGGGAAAACCAGCAGGTCATCATTAAGTTTGATGGCGTGGAAACCTACTTTGAGGTGTATCTCAACGGCCGCTACGTCGGTTTCAGCAAAGGCAGCCGTTTGTCCGCCGAGTTTGATCTTAGCGACTATGTGAAAGCAGGCGAAAACCTGCTGTCCGTTCGCGTTATGCAGTGGGCAGACTCGACGTATATTGAAGATCAGGACATGTGGTGGATGGCCGGCATCTTCCGCGACGTTTACCTGATCGGTCAACAACGCACCCATATTCATGATCTCACGCTGGTCACGCATTTCGATGAACAGTATTGCGACGCAGTGCTGGCACTGGATGTCGAGCTTGGCAACCTGAACCCGTCCGTGGCAAGCGGTTATCGCCTGCAGGCTCAGCTTTTTGACGGTGAAGCCTGCGTCGCCGAACGCTGGGAAAATGAGCTCAGTATCGGGGCCAGTTCCCGCTGCCGATTTGAGATCCCGGTCAGCCAGCCGCAGCAATGGAATGCAGAAAACCCTTATCTGTATCAATTGCTGCTTAGCCTGTATGACCACGCCGGTAATCTGGTGTCGGTGGTGCCGCAGCGCGTCGGGTTCCGTGAGATCGGCGTGCGTGAGGGGCTATTTTATGTCAACGGACGCTATTTAAAGCTGCATGGCGTGAACCGCCACGATCACGATCATCGCAAAGGGCGCGCGGTGGACATGGCGCGGGTTGAGCGCGACATCGTGTTGATGAAGCAACACAACATCAACTCGGTGCGAACCGCCCACTACCCGAACGATCCGCGCTTTTACGAGTTGTGTGATATCTACGGCCTGTTTGTGATGGCGGAAACCGACCTGGAAAGCCACGGTTTCGCTAACGTTGGCGATATTAGCCGCATCACCGACGATCCTCGCTGGGAAAATGCCTACGTCGAGCGCATTGAGCGCCATGTGATGGCGCAGAAAAACCATCCCTCAATCATTATCTGGTCCCTGGGCAACGAGTCCGGTTATGGCTGCAACATCCGCGCCATGGCTAAACGCTGCAAGGCGCTGGATCCCACTCGGCTGGTGCATTACGAAGAAGACCGCGATGCGGAAGTGGTCGATGTGATCAGCACCATGTATTCGCGCGTGGCGATGATGAATGCCTTTGGCGAGTATCCCCATGCCAAGCCGCGAATTTTGTGTGAATACGCCCATGCCATGGGCAATGGGCCGGGAGGCCTGTTCGAATATCAGTCGGTGTTTAACCGCCATGCCAGCCTTCAGGGGCATTACATCTGGGAGTGGTGCGATCACGGTTTGCTCAGTCATGACGCGCAGGGACGCGAACGCTATCAGTACGGTGGTGATTACGGCGATTACCCGAATAACTATAACTTCTGCATGGATGGCCTGATCTACCCGGATCAGCGCCCCGGTCCTGGCCTGCGTGAATATAAGCAGGTGCTGTGTCCGGTAGAGGTCAGCGGCGCAGGCGAGAGGACGCCGGTGCTGCGAGTTAAAAACCGCTATTGGTTCAGTTCGCTGGCCGATATTACGCTGGTCGTCAGCGTGAAGGCCGGGGGGCGTCAACTGGCCAGCTATGACATCAAACTGCCGCACCTGCAGCCGGGCGAGTCTGAAGAACTGCATTTTCCTGAGTTGGCGCTGGGCACGCAAGAAACCTTTATTGACGTTGCCGTGTATAAGGACAGCGCCACCCGTTACAGCGAAAGTGGTGATTTGCTTGGACAGTATCAGCATCTGTTGCAACCCGCTGCGCCGCTACTCATTGCGCCGCCGGGAGATAAACGCGCTTCGCCGCTGCAATGCCATGAAGAAAACCACCGGTTGGTGGTCAGCGGCGACAATTTCAGCCTGGCCTTCTCACGTCTGAGCGGTGAACTGATCTCTTGGCAGGTGGCGGGGGACGAAGTGGTGGGGCGTGCGCCACACCTTTCCTTCTTCAAACCGGTGATCGACAACCATAAGCAAGAGTACGAAGGGATTTGGCATCCGCATCACCTGCAGATTATGCAGCATCACTTCCGCAGTCTGCGCTGGGAGCGTCAGGGCGACGACCTGGTGATTGAGGTTTGCACCCTGATTGCACCGCCGGTGTTCGATTTCGGCATGCGCTGCCGTTACCGCTGGCAGATATCGCCGCAAGGGCATATCAGCCTGGATCTGTCGGGTGCACCTTATGGCGACTTCCAACAGGTCATTCCGAAGATTGGGCTGGATTTCGGCCTCAGCCGCCGCTTTGAACAGGTGGAATACTATGGCCGCGGGCCGGGTGAAAACTATCAGGACAGCTGCCAGGCCAACCTGATCGGCCATTATCAGCAGCGGGTGGGCGAGCTGTTTGAACACTATCCGTTCCCGCAGGATAACGGCAACCGCCAAGAAGTCCGTTGGCTGAGCCTGCAGGATGGCGAAGGCAAAGGGATATTTATTCAGCCGCGACGGCCGATCAACTTCAGCCTGTGGCCTTATAGCGCCGACATGCTGCATCAGGCTCAGCACATTAACGAGCTGCAAGAAAGTGATTACCTGACGTTAAACCTTGACGATCAAATTCTGGGCCTTGGTTCCAACTCCTGGGGATCGGAGGTGCTGGATTCTTATCGGGTTTATCTGTCGCCGTTCAGCTACGGCTTTACGCTGGTGCCTTTCAATCGGCAGGAAACCCAGGCAGAGAAGCTGGCCGAGTTTAATTACGCGCCGGTCAATAATAACGCTCAGTCAGAAAAGGCGAACTCATGATTATTGTCGAATCATTAGCGGAGTTTCAGCGCATTTACCGCTCAGGGAAAAAATGGCTACGCTGCATGGAGGCCATCAATAATATTAATAATATCGAGCCGAATGTCTTTCATTCTGTCGGCGACTCGCTGGTCTACCGACTGGCGTCCGGCCCTGGGCAGCAACATGGTGGATTGGAGGGGAATCGCCGCTATTTTGATCTGCACTATTACCTGGCCGGCCAGGAGAACATTGAGGTTGCTGATAAAAGCGAACTGACTTCGGTAGTGGCCTATCAGGATGAAACCGACCGCGAAATTTTCAACGGGCAGGGGGAAATATACCGCGTAGGCGAGGGCAACGTGGTTATTTTTGAGAACCATCAGGCGCACCGATTCAAAGAAAGTCACCAGGTAAAAAAAGTCATTTTAAAAGTGACCATCGAAGACAGCTATTTTATGAATAAATAGCGGCAATCTCTTATTCCAATATATACCCAAAATAATTCGAGTTGCTTGTAGGCGGCAACTGAGCGAAGCCCCAGGAGCTTACTCAAGATCGATCCTGGGGTGAGTGGCAAATCTGCCGGGAGCAGATTTGAACGTTGCTTGCAGCGGCCCCGTAAGGGGTGAGGCCCAAGGATGGGCCGAATAGTGCAGCCAACACCCATGTAGCTTGAAGTATGACGGGTATAAGTACCCTACAAATTTCGGAGAGTGTCTATGGCTGTGTCGAATAGAAATACTATCGGCAAGTTTGGCCTGCTGGCGATGACGTTCGCGGCAGTGTTCAGCTTCAATAATGTGATAAATAATAATATCCAGCTTGGCATCGCATCCGCCCCGGTATTTTTGGTGGCGACCATTATCTATTTTATTCCTTTCTGCCTGATCATTGCCGAGTTCGTCTCGTTGAATAAAAACTCCGAGGCGGGCGTATACGCTTGGGTAAAAAGCGCGTTAGGCGGACGCTGGGCATTTATGACCGCCTATACCTACTGGTTCGTGAATTTATTCTTCTTCACCGCGCTGCTGCCGAGGGTCATCGCTTACGCCTCCTACGCGTTTTTGGGGTATGACTACGTCTTTACGCCATTAACTACCGCGATCATCAGTATTTTCCTGTTCGCATTTTCGACCTATATCTCAAACAGCGGTGCCAAACTGCTGGGCCCGATGACCTCTGTGACCTCATCGTTGATGCTGTTGCTGACGTTTTCCTACATCATTCTGGCCGGTGCGGCGGTAATTGGCGGTATAGAGCCGGCTAACCCGATTACCGTAGAAGCCATGACCCCAAGCTTTAGCTGGGCCTTCCTCGGCATTACCGCCTGGATTTTTCAGGCCGCGGGCGGGGCAGAGTCGGTTGCGGTGTACGTCAACGACGTCAAGGGCGGCAGCCGCTCTTTTGTTAAGGTGATTGTCATTTCCGGGCTGGTGATTGGCGTGCTGTATTCGGTAGCGTCCTTGCTGCTTAACGTGTTCGTTAGCCGTGCCGATTTGCACTTTACCGGTGGCACGGTGCAGGTATTCGAAGGCCTGTCGGCGCACTTTGGCCTGCCTGCGGTGCTGATGAACCGTTTCGTCGGGCTGGTTTCCTTTACCGCGATGTTTGGCTCATTGCTGATGTGGACCGCCGCACCGGTCAAAATCTTCTTCACCGAGATCCCCAAGGGCATCTTTGGCGAGAAGACCATTCGGTTGAATAAGCATGGCGTGCCAACCCGCGCCGCCTGGCTGCAGTTCTTTATCGTGATCCCGCTGATGCTGATCCCGACGTTGGGTTCGGACAGCGTGCAGGAGTTAATGAATACGCTGATAAACATGACCGCTGCCGCTTCGATGTTGCCGCCGTTGTTCATCATGCTGGCCTATCTGAACCTGCGTTTGAAGTACGACCGCGTGGAGCGTGATTTTAAAATGGGCTCCCGGCTGCAGGGGATTGCGATTGTCAGCACGCTGATTGTCATTTTTACCGTAGGCTTTATCGCGTCAACCTTCCCGACCGGCGCCAGTATCATGACCATTGTGTTTTATAACGTAGGGGGCCTGGTGGTGTTCCTCGGCTACGCCTGGTGGAAATACAACCGCTATTCGAAGAGCCTGGGCGCCCAAGCCCGCTATGATGAGGACACGCCATTAGCAAGGATTGCGCTGGAGTCGCAGGAGGGTAAAAAGACCCCAAGTGGCGATCTGGGCTGTACCCCTTTGTAAGCGCATTAGTGATTTATCCACGCCCCCTCGGCATCCGCTGAGGGGCACCAAGTTTCCAGAACGCGACTTCATTTCAATACAAATGTGAAAGGTATCTCTTTTCGGGGACAACACGGCTTGCCCAAGCTCCATCAGAAAAGGGTAAGGTTCGGTAAACCCAACAAATGTTAGGTTGCGTCACGGAAAACTCTATCCGGTTGTTTTGTTGAGATTATTATAAGAATAAAATGCTGTGTCTCGGCTAATGATTATTTTTGACTCTTTTTGAAGGATAAAACCGAATTTATTATTTGATGGGTATCACAGAATTAACGCTGAAACCCGGTTCATTCATCTTACGATCCTCTTCCCAAATCTTCGCTAAAGCCTTTAATCCCACTTTACTGTTTTTCATGCCCGATATAAAACAAACGTATGTTTAAAAACAAACAAGTGTCCAATATGACCAGCAGAGAGAAACAGATATTGCATCTTCTGAGACGTGATCCTTTGATCCCACAGCAGGAAATTGCCGATGTTTTAGGTATTAGCCGCTCTGGTGTCGCCGGGCACATTATGAATTTAATGAATAAAGGATATATAAAGGGTAAGGGTTATATATTGTCGGAGCACAGCTATGTGGTAACCGTAGGTTCTACCAATATGGATGTCTGCGGTTATGCTTCCTCTAAATTAGTGTATGAAGATTCCAACCCGGGAAAAATAAAATGCACGCCAGGTGGGGTCGGCAGAAATATTGCGCAGAATGTCGCCTTATTAGGCCGGGAGTGTCACCTTATTTCCGTCGTCGGTGACGACTTCTATGGCGAAACCTTATTCGAACAGGCAAAGCTGGCGGGGGTACATGTCGACAGCTTCCATAAATTGCACGGTGAAAATACTTCGACCTATGTCTCCTTACTCGATAACAACGGCGAAATGCTGGTGGCGATTAACGACATGCGCATTCTCGAGAAACTCACACCGGCGTTATTGACCACGTCTAAAGAGTTGATCCTGCATGCGGGCGTGCTGGTGGTTGACTGCAACCTGACCGAGGACGCACTGGCCTGGCTATTCGGGCACTCCGGCAGCGTGCCGGTGTTTGTTGACACCGTATCGGCATTTAAAGCGCCCAAAATCCGCCGTTGGCTCTCGCATATCCATACTCTCAAGCCCAATCGCCTCGAAGCCGAGATCCTCAGCGGCATGGCGATCCACGGGCCGCAGGATGCGCCAGCGGTGGCCCGCTGGTTCCATCAACAAGGGGTACAACGCCTGGCGCTCAGCATGGGGCCAGCCGGGGTTTATTACAGCGAAATTGATGGGCAAAACGGCTGGTCGCAGCCACTGGTCGTTGACATCGTCAATGTGACTGGGGCCGGCGACGCCATGATGGCGGGCCTGGCCCATTGCTGGCTGGAAGATATGACGCTGGCGGACAGCATTCGTTTTGCGCAGGGCTGCTCGGCATTGACGCTGGCATCCGAATTTACCAATAACCCGAACCTGTCGAATGGCAGCGTACAAAAACTGTTGGAGCTACAAGCATGAAAAATAACATGATTTCCCATGACTATCTGGACATTTCGCCGGAGGTTGCCGAGGCTTTGGCCCACAAACGCCCGGTTGTGGCTCTGGAATCCACCATCATTTCTCACGGCATGCCGTACCCGCAGAACGCGCAGACGGCGCTGGAAGTGGAACAAAAAATCCGCGATCACGGCGCGGTGCCCGCGACCATCGCCATCATTAACGGCCGAATGAAGGCGGGATTGAGCCGTGAGGAAATAGAGCTGCTGGGTAAAGAGGGCCATAAGGTGGCGAAAGTGAGCCGTCGCGATCTGCCGTTCATCGTCGCCGCCGGTAAACACGGGGCGACCACCGTGGCCTCAACCATGATTATTGCCGAGATGGCGGGCATTCACGTCTTTGCCACCGGTGGCATCGGCGGCGTGCACCGCGGCGCAGAGCACACGTTTGATATCTCGGCGGATCTGCAGGAGCTGGCACGCACCAATGTCGCGGTGATCTGCGCCGGTGCAAAGTCTATTTTGGATTTGGGGCTGACCACCGAATACCTCGAAACCCACGGCGTACCGCTGATCGGCTACCAGACCCAAACGCTGCCGGCATTCTTTTGCCGTACCAGCCCCTTCAGGGTCAGCATTCAGCTAGATGCCCCGGCGGAGATCGCCCGCGCCATGGCCACCAAGTGGCAGACCGGGCTGGAGGGCGGCATGGTGATTGCCAACCCGATCCCGGCGCAGTATGCGGTGCCGGAGGAAAAAATTAATGCCGCCATTGAGCGTGCCGTGCGGGAATCGGTTGAACAAGGCGTTCAGGGCAAGGACAGCACGCCATTTTTGCTGGCCAGAGTGGCTGAATTGACCGGGGGCGACAGCCTGACCGCCAATATTCAATTGGTGTTCAACAACGCCAAGCTGGCCGCGCAAATTGCCTGTTGTTATCAGGAGGCCGCCGCCTAAGACGACGCGTTATTCCTTAAGTTTTACCCTATAAACAACATTAAATAAAAACGCCAGCCTGAAAGGTGGAGGGGAGTGCTTTGCCCTTTTCACCTTTCAGGACAGGTACATTTACATACCCAATGACTTTTCCGCTACCGCTGAAATACGACGGGTATTAAGGGACGGATTTATGGACTTACTACGCAGCCTGTCAGGTATCTGTATTCTTCTCCTTATTGCTTTTATTTTTTCCAACAACCGTAAACGAATCAGCCTGAGAACCGTTTTCAGCGCATTAATACTGCAAGTGCTGTTGGGCGCAATTATGTTATATGTGCCCGCCGGTAAGTGGGGGGTTAATGCTATTGCCGGTGGAGTCAATAAAGTCATTTCGTACAGCGATGCCGGTAGCTCATTTATTTTTGGCGGACTGGTCGGCCCTAAAATGAATGTCTTGTTTGACGGCGCAGGTTTTGTTTTCGCTTTTCATGTTCTGCCGGCCATTATTTTTATTACCGCACTGATTTCGATTCTCTATTACCTCGGCGTGATGGGGTGGGTGATTAATCTGTTGGGCTACGTATTCCAAAAGATGCTGAGCATCAGCAAGGTTGAGGCTTTTGCCGCGGTGACCACCATCTTTTTAGGGCAAAACGAGCTGCCTGCGGTGCTTAAGCCTTTTATTAACAAGATGAGCCGCAATGAGCTGTTTACCGTCATTTGCAGCGGAATGGCGTCGATCGCCGGCTCAATGTTGGTGGGGTATGCCGGCCTTGGCGTACCGATTGAATATCTGCTGGCGGCATCGTTGATGGCGATCCCCGGCGGCATTCTGTTCGCACGTATGCTGAGCCCGGCAACAGAGGCGTCGCAGGTCGAGTTCAGCCAGATGGCGTTTAGTGAAAAACGCCCGGCGAGCATTATCGAAGCCGCGGCCAGTGGAGCGATGCTCGGGCTGAAAATAGCCGTGGGCGTCGCTACCGTGGTAATGGCCTTTGTGGCGTTAATTGCGCTGATTAATGGCCTGATTGGCGGCGTCGGCAGCCTGTTTGGCTGGCAACAGCTTAGCCTGGAAAGGCTGTTCGGTTATGTGTTCTCGCCTTTGGCTTATATCATGGGGGTTAGCTGGGATAACGCTGGGGTGGTCGGCGGGCTGATTGGCCAGAAGCTGGCGATCAACGAATTCGTCGCTTACGTGAATTTTTCAGCCTATCTCAAAGACAGCGTCGCGGTGCTCGATCCTAAAACCATCGCCGTCATCTCTTTCGCACTGTGCGGGTTCGCCAACTTTGGCTCGATAGCCGTGGTGGTGGGGGCGTTCAGCGCGGTAGCACCGGAACGCGCTTCGGATATTGCCAGCCTGGGCCTGCGCGCGCTGCTGGCCGCCACCTTGTCTAATCTGATGAGCGCCACCATCGCCGGGCTGTTTATCGGTCTCGGTGCTTTGAGCGTGACGTTATGATTACGCCCTTTCTTTGGCGTGAGCGTGATTATTTTCCGCGCTAAACTTGCGCATTAGATAAGTGACTACTAATGTGTAGTCATGAATGAAAATGACCTCTTCAAAGCGCTGGCGGATCCCACCCGGCGCAGCATCTTCGAAAAACTGGCCGCTGGCGGCATGAATGCCAGCGCACTGCGTGAAGGCATGACGATCAGCCAGTCGGCGATGTCTCAACACCTGGCCGTGTTGCGGCAGGCGGGCCTGGTGTGCGAGGCGCGGCAGGGCCGTTTCGTCAATTATCAGGTTGACCCGCAAGGGTTGGCGGTCATTGCGCAATGGCTGGACAAATACCGCGCCTTCTGGCTGGCACGCATCGACAGGCTGAACATTTTGCTAAAGGACATGGATCAATGAACCCGACCGACGCCCAGCTGCCGCCGCTGGTGCTGGAGTATCAACTCGATGCGTCGCCAGAGAAAGTCTGGCGGGCTATGGGGATCCCGGCATTGCGCGAACAATGGTTACCGAATGCCGAACTGGCCGATACCGAACCGCTAGCGATAACGCCGGGTGAAGAAATCAGCTATCGAATGCGTGATGATCGACCGCCGTACCTTGAGAGCACCGTGACTTTGCAAATTCTGCCCGCTGACGACGGCGGAAGCCTGTTACGCGTCATTCACCGACTCGACGACGCCAGGTTGACGGCAGCGAACGACGGTGGATTGCACCTGATGCACGCAGCCTGACGTTTAACACATTATTCCAATCTAAAAACGGGAGTTCACCGATGCGTGAATCGATGCTGCTCGTCCCGATGGTGGTTGAACAGACCAGCCAGGGAGAACGTTCGTTCGACATTTATTCGCGGCTGCTGCGCGACCGCATCGTTTTCCTCAATGGGGAGGTCAACGATCAGGTGGCAGAGATGCTCTGTGCTCAACTGCTGTTTCTCGAAGCTGAGAACCCGGAGAAACCGATAAATTTATATATCAATTCACCGGGCGGGGTGATTACCAGTGGCTTCGCCATCTACGACACCATGCAGTACATCAACGCACCGGTGCATACGCTGTGTATGGGTACCGCTCGCTCGATGGGGTCATTCCTGCTGATGGCGGGAGAAGCCGGCCACCGGATGGCGTTGCCTAATGCCAGCCTGCATGTGCACCAGCCACTGGGCGGTTTTCAGGGGCAAGCGTCAGATATCCTTATCCACGCCGAAGAGATGAAACGCACCAAGCACACCGTGATCCGCCTGTACGCCGAACACTGCGGTCGTAGCTACGAAGAGGTTGAGCGCGCGCTCGATCGCGACCGCTTTATGAGCGCCGAGCAAGCGGTAGAGTGGGGGCTTGTGGATAAGGTGCTACGGGCGCGCTGACACGCTGCTCAGCAGACGATCAAGGGCCTGTAGATACTGTTCTTGCAGGCTCTGCGCCCGTAGAGAGTCTCCCCGCACCGCGACAAGGGCCAAACCGCTGCCATGGGCATGATCAACCAAAATATCGCGCCACTGTAGGGGCTCTGTCGTCATCTCAGCCAGCAAGGCCGTAAGGCGAGCGGTAATCTGCCGGGTGACCCCGGCAAAGGCCTCAGGCGTGGCAAAGATTGCCAGCGTGAGCTGGGAGTGGTAGCCGACTGCGCGATGATAGCGCGTGAGCAATGTTCGAATTTCTGTCCGCGGATCAGCCAATCCGCTCAACCCCTCCATGGCTTCGGCATAGACGCGATCGGATAAAGCGCGCAATAGCCCGGCCAGATCACCAATATGGTGATAGAGGCTCATCGGCGTGACGCCCAGCCGAGTGGCGAGGGTACGCATCGTCAGCCCTTGTCCGCCACTTTCATCCAGCAGGCCAAGAGCGGAATCCAGAATGTCATCCCGCGTTACTCCTTTTCCGTTGGTTGGGCGCCCGCGTGGACGAGTCATTGGGGCAATACCTGATAGTGGGATTGCACCAGGCCCGAAGGAAAGCTCCGGTTCGACAGTAATTTTAAATCAATGTCCTGTTGCAGTGAGCCGAACAGAGGCCTGCCCGAGCCAAGCAGTACGGGAACCTTGGTGATCACCATATCGCTAATCAACCCCTCGCGCAGAAAGGACTGTATTAATTGCCCGCCATCAACATAGACACGGTGCACATTCTGCGCGGCTAACTGCTCAAGCGCATACTTTGGCGTGAGGTTGGCGAACCGAACTTTACCTGTCAGGGCAGGAGGGACCGGCTCATTGGCCAGTTGTTTGGACAGTACGAGTACCGGGAGGTCATAAGGCCAGCTATCGAAGGTGAGTACCTTTTCATAAGTCCCTCTCCCCATCAGGATCATGTCTTTGTCAGCGATAAAGGTATCGAAGCCATGATCTTCGGCCGAGGTGTCGCGTTGCAATAACCAGTCGATGTCGCCATCTTGCCGAGCGATAAAACCGTCCAGGCTGGTGGCGATGAAAACGTGTGTAGTGATCATTGAATGCTCTATATTTATACGATGTATATTATTGCGTTGGTATGGCCCAAAATCAACATTACCGGTTAAAACAAAAAATCCACGCCGGGGCGTGGATTTTGGAGTTTGCTGCAGAGGCGGGAGTTAGACGTTGAACAAGAAGTTCATCACGTCACCGTCTTTAACGATGTAGTCTTTACCTTCTGAACGCATCTTGCCGGCTTCTTTGGCACCTTGCTCACCCTTGTAGGTGATGAAGTCTTCAAAAGCGATGGTCTGGGCGCGGATAAAGCCTTTTTCGAAGTCGGTGTGGATCTTGCCGGCTGCCTGCGGGGCGGTAGCGCCAACCGGGATGGTCCAGGCACGGACTTCTTTCACACCGGCGGTGAAGTAGGTCTGCAGGTTCAGCAACTCGTAACCGGCGCGGATCACGCGGTTCAGACCCGGCTCTTCCAGGCCCAGTTCCGCCATGAATTCTTCGCGGTCTTCGTCTTCCAGCTCGGCGATGTCGGATTCTACCGCGGCGCACACGGCAACCACAACCGAGCCTTCGCCCGCAGCGATTTCACGCACTTTGTCCAGGTACGGGTTGTTTTCGAAACCGTCTTCGTTGACGTTGGCGATGTACATGGTTGGTTTCAGCGTCAGGAAGCTCAGGTAGCGGATGGCCGCCTTGTCTTCTTCGGACAGATCCAGCGCACGCAGCATGCCGGCGTTTTCCAGCTGTGGCAGGCATTTTTCCAGAGCTGCCAGTTCCGCTTTCGCGTCTTTGTCGCCGCCTTTGGCTTTCTTCTGCACGCGGTGGATCGCGCGTTCGCAGGTGTCGAGATCCGACAAGGCCAGTTCGGTGTTGATGACGTCGATGTCGTCAGCCGGGTCAACTTTGTTGTTAACGTGGATGATGTTGTCGTTTTCGAAGCAGCGAACCACGTGGCCAATCGCTTCGGTTTCGCGGATGTTGGTCAGGAACTGGTTACCCAGACCTTCACCTTTGGACGCGCCCTTGACCAGGCCGGCGATGTCGACGAATTCCATGGTGGTTGGCAGGATACGCTGTGGCTTGACGATCTCGGCCAGCTGGTCCAGACGCGGATCGGGCATCGGCACCACACCGGTGTTAGGTTCAATGGTGCAGAACGGGAAGTTGGCTGCTTCGATACCCGCTTTGGTCAACGCGTTGAACAGGGTGGATTTGCCTACGTTAGGCAGGCCGACGATACCGCATTTGAATCCCATGTTGTTATCACCTTAAATATCTTAACTATCAGCAGGTTAGGTTTAACCCACTGCATAAAGGACGAAATAATGGCGCCATTATACACGTAATGGCCGTTTTTCTCGATCTGGCTGTGTGTGATGGGTAAATGCCGAGGCAGTGCCGGTTTTTGATTGAGATTTGGATCACATTTACACATACTGACACTTCTGATTAACCTACAGGAAACGTGCCGGATGTCCTTCTTGCCCAGTCCACCCTAAGCTATCCCCCTCCTGAGGTTTGCCGCGCCCTGCGGCCTTGGTTCCCGTGCTGCGGGAATGTGTTTTATCTGTCAGAAGTGAATAATCCATGTTTAACCTGAACAATTTCAGGCTGTCGGCCGTCAAGAACGAGGTGCTGGCGGGCTTTGTGGTGGCGGTTTCAATGATCCCGGAAGCGGTCGGCTTTTCGCTGGTCGCCGGGCTTTCTCCGATCGTCGGGTTGCACACCGCCTTTATTATCGGGCTGGTCACCGCGCTGTTTGGCGGCAAGCCGGGCATGGTGTCGGGTGCGGCCGGTTCAATCGTGGTGGTGCTGATGAGCCTGGCGGCGCAGTACGGCATGGGGTACGTGCTGTGGGCGACGATTTTTGCCGGCGTTATCCAAATCCTGATCGGTATTTTCCGCCTGGGCAAATTTATCCGACTGGTGCCGCTGCCCGCTATTCACGGCTTCGTGAACGGGCTGGCGATTGTCATTATGCTGGCGCAACTGCATATGATTGCCGGGCAGGGGCCGCTGATGTATGGGCTGGTGGCCTTGGCGATCCTGGTGGTGGTGTTCTTCCCACGGTTGACGCGCGTTATCCCGGCGTCGCTGGCAGCGCTAATCGTGGTATCTGCGCTGGCAATCGGCTTTAACCTGCAAACGCTGCGGGTCGGCGATCTGGCGGACATTTCCGGGGCATTACCGCACTTTAGCCTGCCGATGGCGCCTTTTACCCTGGACATGCTGAAAGTGGTGCTGCCATACGCATTGGTGATTGCGCTGGTAGGGTTGATCGAATCGCTGCTTACCATGACGGTGCTGGATGAAATGGGCGGCAAGAAAGGCAACGGCAACCGCGAGAGCATCGCTCAGGGGGCCGGCAACGCGGTTTGTGGCCTGTTTGGTTGTTTCGCCGGTTGCGCAATGATTGGCCAGTCGATCATCAACTTCACTTCAGGCGGGCGTGGGCGTATTTCCGGCGTGGTTGGCGCGATACTGCTGATCCTGTTTGTGGTCAGCCTGTCGGGCTATATCGGCCTGCTGCCGGTGGCGGCGCTGGCCGGGGTGATGCTGGTGGTGTGTTACAACACCTTTGAGTGGAGCTCGCTGCGCCGTCTGCGCCGGATGCCGAAGGCGGATGCGCTGGTGATGCTGCTGGTGACCCTGATTACCATTTTTACCGATCTGGCGATGGCGGTGATCAGCGGGGTGATCATTTCGGCGCTGGTATTTGCCTGGCAGCAGGCTCGTATTCGCGCGCGTCAGCATCGGGTGGAAGGAGAGGTGGCGGTGTATCAGCTGGACGGGCCGCTGTTCTTCGGGTCTGCCACGGCCTTTGCCGAACTGTTCGAACCGAAAAACGATCCGCAAAATGTGGTGCTGGATTTTGCTGGTACCCGGGTGATGGATTCCAGCGGCGTGGAGGCGATTGATAAGCTGACGGCACGCTATCTGGCGGCGGGGAAAACCATTCGGCTACGTCATCTGAGCGGTGACTGTGTACGCCTGTTGAAACAGGCCGGCCCGTTTTGCAGCCATGAACTGGACGATCCGCAATATTACGTGGCGGAAGAGGGCTACCAAACCGATGACGCTAACGTCGGCGAAGAAACCTTCAAACTACGTACCTAAGCACGACAGCAGCGGGCGCGATGCCCGCTGCAACGTTTATCAGGCTTGCGCCTTGAAGCTGTGCAGGCGACGAACGGTTTTTTCCAACCCGTCAGTCAGCAGCACTTCCGTACAGCGTGCGGCTTCATCGATCGCTTCATCAATCATTTTTTGCTCGCTGGCCGGCGGTTTGCCGAGCACGAAACCCACCACTTTGTTTTTATCGCCCGGGTGGCCGATGCCGATGCGCAAGCGATAGAAATTCGGGTTATTGCCAAACTTGTTCTGAATATCCTTCAGCCCGTTGTGGCCACCGTTGCCGCCGCCCAGTTTGATCTTGGCAACGCCAGGGGGAATATCCAGCTCGTCATGCGCCACCAGGATCTCGTCCGGCTCGATGCGATAGAAATTGGCCATTGCCAATACCGCTTTGCCGCTGAGGTTCATAAAGGTGGTAGGCACCAACAGCCGCACGTCGTTACCGGCCAGGTTCAGTCGGGCGGTGTAGCCGAAGAATTTGCTCTCTTCTTTTAGCTGCTGGTTATGGCGCTGGGCCAGTAAATCGACGTACCAGGCGCCGGCGTTGTGCCGCGTCTGCGCGTATTCAGCGCCCGGATTCGCCAGGCCGACTATCAATTTAATACTGCTCACTGGGAGATTCGCTATGATCGATATAATGGAAAGGGCAATAGTCTACCTGTCGACGCCATGAATGACAAAATCCTGATATGCCCGTTCGTGCATTGACGAAACTATATACAGAAAAGAGAATAATTCATTAGCGGAATCATTCAATTTGATCGCTAATAGACTCATTCTGGTAAAGTTTTGTCATGTTTTCTTTACCATTTGTGATCGTCTCCGCAATCACCCTGTCCAACCTGAGACTATACTTAACTAATCAAAGTGGGTTAACCAGTTAGAGAGTTATCCCGGTTGGCACATGGCACTATGGAGGTGGCATATGAAACGTAGAAACGCGGACAGAATGGGCAACTTTTTTATGGGGCTGGGCCTGGTCGTGATGATCGGCGGTGTCGGATACTCCATTGTTGCTGAAGTTTCGCAGTTCAACCTGCCGCAGTTTTTCGCCCATGGCGCAATCATGAGTATCTTCGTGGGTGCGTTGTTGTGGCTGGTAGGTGCGCGTATTGGCGGTCGTGAGCAGGTAGCGGATCGTTACTGGTGGGTAAAACACTTTGATAAACGTTGCCGCAACGATCATCATCGTTCGTCACATTGATTAGAAAGAGAGAAGGGAACAGGCGTTACGGCAAAGGAAATCTGCCGCGCATTAAGGCTTAAGGTCATGTTTGACTACCCGTAGAAAACCCGTTGCTGCTATGCACCAACGGGTTTTTCTTTTTCTGCTTTCGGGCCATCAATCCCTTCGGTACGGCAGGGCGCCGCACCGAAAAGAGAACTGATTAATGCTCGAACATCGCAGAAATTGACTCTTCGTTGCTGATACGGCGGATGGCTTCAGCCAGCATGCCAGACAGCGTCAGAGTGCGTACGTTTTTCAGGGCCTTGATTTCTGGAGACAGCGGAATGGTGTCGCAGACAATCACTTCATCAATTACCGAGTTGCGGATGTTTTCCACGGCGTTACCGGAGAAGATCGGGTGCGTCGCGTAGGCAAATACGCGCTTGGCACCGCGTTCTTTCAACGCTTCAGCCGCTTTACATAAGGTACCGCCGGTATCGATCATATCGTCAACCAGTACACAGTCACGGCCTGCTACGTCACCAATGATGTGCATCACCTGAGAAACGTTCGCGCGCGGGCGGCGTTTATCGATGATAGCCATATCGGTGTCGTTCAGCAGTTTGGCGATTGCGCGGGCGCGCACTACGCCGCCGATGTCTGGGGAAACCACGATTGGGTTCTCCAGATTCTGTTGCAGCATGTCTTCCAGCAGGATCGGGCTACCGAACACGTTATCTACAGGAACATCGAAGAAGCCTTGGATCTGTTCAGCGTGCAGATCCACCGTCAAAACGCGGTCAACCCCTACACTGGAGAGGAAATCGGCTACAACTTTGGCCGTGATTGGCACACGAGCAGAACGCACGCGGCGATCCTGGCGGGCATAACCGAAGTAAGGGATAACAGCAGTAATACGACCTGCGGAGGCGCGACGCAGGGCATCTACCATAACGACCAGTTCCATCAGGTTGTCGTTGGTAGGGGCACAGGTGGACTGGATGATGAAAATATCACCGCCGCGTACATTTTCGTTGATTTGCACGCTCACTTCGCCGTCGCTAAAACGACCTACTGCGGCGTCACCAAGGCTGGTGTACAAACGGTTGGCAATACGTTGTGCTAGTTCCGGGGTGGCGTTACCAGCAAAAAGCTTCATATCAGGCACGAGAAGAACCTCAGGCATGCGTCCAGAGAAGATATTGTCATTCGGCCTTCGCTAAGGGCAGTTAGCGACGCCGGCGCAATATCATACGGGTGTGTAAAAAAACAACGTGAAACCGAAGCGGCGCAGGGATTACAGGGCCAGGTGTGAATGACCCTGCGCAGCGAAACGAGAACTACGGTTTCATCTGCCCGGAACGGATGCGATGTAGTGGAGAGACGTTAACGCCACGCGCTACAAAACCACGTATCCACTCCGGGGCTTGATTTAACACCTGACGGGCGGCGGTTTCTGTGTCGAATTCAGCAAACACACAAGCACCTGTGCCAGTCAGGCGTGACGGCGCGTATTCTAACAGCCAAGAAACAAGCTGTTCAACCTCGCGAAAACGTTTTCTTGCTATAGGTTCGCAATCATTTGCGTAAGTTGCCTGTAACAGCACACTTAACGGACGAACCGGGGTGTCTCTTTTTAATTCCGCATCGCCGAAAATCGCCGGGGTAGGGATGCTGACTCCCGGATGCGCCACCAGATACCATTTTTCCTGCGGGTTGGCCGGCTGCAAACGTTCACCGATGCCTTCGGCGAACGCCGCATGGCCACGCACGAAGACAGGGACGTCGGCACCAAGCGCCAGCCCCAGTTCAGCAAGCTGGTCGTCGCTCAAACCGCAGCGCCACAGTTCATTCAGCGCAACCAGCACCGTAGCGGCGTTGGAGGAGCCACCGCCCAGCCCGCCGCCCATCGGCAGCCGCTTTTCGATGCTGATATCGGCGCCGCGTGGCGCGGTATTCAGCCCATGGCGATCGCAATAGTGTTGCAGCAGACGTGCGGCGCGGACAATCAGGTTTTCTTCATCCGGCACGCCCGCCACCGGGGTGAGCAGGCGAATACGGTCATCCTGCCGTACATCGATGGTCAGCGTGTCGCCGTAATCCAGAAACTGAAACAGCGTCTGCAACAGGTGATAGCCGTCTTCACGTTGGCCGGTAATGTATAAAAACAAATTAAGTTTTGCTGGCGATGGCCACTGACGGATCATTTGAGCGTCCAATTATCCATTTTCAGTTTGATACGCTGGTCACCCTGTTTCAGCTCCAGTCGGCTTGGCAACTGCGGTTGCAGGCTGTTGTTGTAGTCCTGGTAGTCGACGGTCCAGGTCTGTCCGCCTTGCTGGTAGGTCAGCGAGTTCAGGCGATACTGGTCATCCAGCTTGAAGTCGTTGGCTTCACCCGGCAGGCCGAGCATCCATTGGCGCAGGTTATCCAGCGGGATTGCCATACCGGTCAGTTTGCGGATCATCTCTTCGGCATTGTCGCTGACATAGCGCTTGCCCTGATTGTCGGTCAACTGCACCACATTTTTCTGCACGTTGAGATCAAGCTCGGTGCTGCCAAGTGGGTTGGTCAGCAGCAGGCGGTAACGATCAGACGAATACTGCTGCCAGAAGAAGCGCGCGTAGACTTTTTTCTGATCGGACAGGTAGGCGAAAGAGCCCCGGGTCTGATACTGCTCAAGCTGTTGCACCGCTTGCTCATGGGCGCGCCATTGCGGTGATGTCGGGCTGGTGGCCGGGCCGCTGGGTTTGGTGGTGGTACAGGCAGCCAGCACCAGGCTGGCCAGCGGGATCAGGCGTAGCAAACTAACTTTGCGGATTGGCATAACTTTCTCTTGTCCTTTTGTCCTTACGGGCACGCACAGCGAGACCTTGGTATCAGCGTTTACGCTAGCGGGGCAGCGCCGGCGCGTCAATTTTTTGCTGCATCGCTTTGAATCTGCCCGGCTTTGTCACCGCGGTTAGCCTCGGGGGTATGCGCTGCGTTTGCAGATAAGATTAACACAATCGCCCAACCCTGCCGCTGTGGGCACAAGAATATCTCTCTGGTCGGGCGGAGGCCGTTGGCGTTTAGTTGAGGTTGCTAGCGGTATGCTGCAATAGTTTATCGCCGGAGGAGAATACAAGGTCATGAAGCTGTCAGTACGCATTGTTATTTCGCTGTTATGCTTCGCGGGCGCGGCATTTTTTTATCTTCAGGCAAAGCATGTTTTTTGCCAACAGGTCTCTTTTCTTTTGGATCCCACCTTTCGTTGCGGCACTTTAGGTTGGTAAACGCCGGATATTTGATCGCCGCCTGGCGGCTTAGGGGCTATCGTTATTGCTGAATACTGTGCGGAATATCGCATACTGCACTAAAATTCAGTATGTTATGTCGTCGAATTAATAGTCATCCCGCTGTATTTATTAGCGATTTATCGATTGATGCTGACTATTTCAGCGATTGAACGGAAGATGCGGTTGTTACTTTTATTGAGCCCGCGCATCAAGTAGAATGCCGTTCAACGAGAACCCGTACCAAAAGAAGTATTACTCGAAGCAATGACCCTGCTGGCGTTAGGTATAAATCACAAAACCGCTCCGGTTTCTCTGCGTGAAAGGGTGACCTTCTCCCCAGAGTCTATCGAACAGGCGCTAACCAGCTTGCTCCAACAACCGTTGGTGCAGGGCGGTGTCGTGTTGTCTACCTGTAACCGCACCGAACTTTATCTTAGCGTGGAACAACAGGAACATATTCATGAACAGCTGGTTGCCTGGCTGTGTGAATACCACCATCTGCGCCCGGAAGAAGTGAGCAAAAGCCTGTATTGGCACCATGGCAACGACGCCGTCAGCCATCTGATGCGCGTAGCCAGCGGGCTGGATTCGCTGGTGTTGGGTGAACCGCAGATCCTCGGCCAGGTGAAAAAAGCCTTTGCCGAATCGCAACGCGGCCAGTCGCTTTCCGGTGAGCTTGAACGGCTGTTCCAAAAATCCTTCTCTGTCGCCAAACGCGTACGTACCGAAACAGAAATCGGTGCCAGTGCGGTCTCTGTGGCCTTTGCAGCCTGTACGTTGGCGCGTCAAATCTTCGAATCACTTGCCGAATTGAACGTGCTGTTAGTGGGCGCCGGTGAAACCATTGAACTGGTGGCGCGCCATCTGCGCGAGCACAAGGTACGGCATATGATTATTGCCAACCGTACCCGCGAACGTGCGCAACTGCTGGCGGACGAAGTTGGCGCGGAAGTGATCACATTACCGGAAATCGACGAACGCCTGGCGGACGCCGATATCATCATCAGTTCTACCGCCAGCCCGCTGCCGATCATCGGTAAAGGGATGGTGGAGCGCGCGCTGAAAGCGCGTCGCAACCAGCCGATGCTGCTGGTGGATATCGCCGTACCGCGTGATATCGAACCGGAAGTGGGCAAGCTGGCCAACGCCTATCTGTACAGCGTGGACGATCTGCACGCCATCATTCAAAGCAACCTGGCGCAGCGCAAAGCCGCGGCGGTGCAGGCGGAATCGATCGTTCAGCAGGAAAGCACCAACTTTATGGCCTGGCTGCGCTCACAGGGCGCAGTGGAAACCATCCGCGACTACCGCTCGCAGGCCGATCAGATCCGTGCGGAAATGGAAGCCAAAGCCTTGGCCGCGATTGCGCAGGGCGCCGACGTGGAGCAGGTTATCCACGAGCTGGCCCATCGGCTGACCAATCGTCTTATTCATGCCCCTACCAAATCCCTCCAGCAGGCCGCCGGCGATGGCGACGTGGAGCGGTTGCAATTATTACGCGACAGCCTCGGGCTGGATCAGCATTAGTTTTCTCTTTTAACAGGGTTTAATACCACGCATGAAGCCTTCTATTGTTGCCAAACTGGAAGCGTTACAAGAGCGCCATGAAGAAGTGCAGGCGCTGCTCGGCGATGCCGGCGTTATTGCCGAGCAGGATCGGTTCCGTGCGCTGTCGCGCGAATATGCACAGTTGACCGATGTCAGCCGCTGTTTCCTGGAATGGCGTCAGGTGCAGGACGATCTGGCTACGGCGGAAATGATGCTGGACGATCCGGAAATGCGTGAAATGGCGCAGGAAGAGTTGAAACAGGCCAAGGCCGCGACGGAAGAGCTGGAACAGCAGCTGCAACTGCTGCTGTTGCCGAAAGATCCGGATGACGAGCGCGGTTGTTTCCTGGAAGTGCGCGCCGGGACCGGCGGCGACGAAGCGGCGATTTTCGCCGGCGACCTGTTCCGCATGTACAGCCGCTATGCCGAAATGCGCCGCTGGCGCGTCGAGATCATGAGCGCCAACGAAGGCGAGCATGGCGGTTATAAAGAAGTGATTGCCAAGGTTTCTGGCGACGGTGTTTACGGCCAGCTCAAATTTGAATCCGGCGGTCATCGCGTACAGCGCGTGCCGGAAACCGAGTCGCAGGGGCGTATTCATACCTCCGCGTGCACCGTGGCGGTGATGCCGGAAATACCGGAGGCTGAACTGCCGGAGATCAACGCGGGCGATCTGAAAATCGACACCTTCCGTTCCTCAGGCGCAGGTGGTCAGCACGTTAACACCACCGACTCGGCGATCCGTATTACCCACTTGCCGACCGGCATTGTGGTGGAGTGTCAGGACGAACGCTCACAGCACAAGAACAAAGCCAAAGCGATGGCGGTGTTGGGGGCGCGTATCCGTGCAGCAGAAATGGCCAAGCGCCAGCAGGCGGAAGCTTCAACCCGTCGTAATCTGCTGGGCAGTGGCGATCGTTCAGACCGCAACCGCACCTATAACTTCCCGCAGGGGCGTGTCACTGACCACCGTATCAACCTGACGCTGTACCGTCTGGACGAGGTGATGGAAGGCAAGCTCGACATGCTGATCCAGCCGATTGTGCAGGAATACCAGGCCGACCAGCTCGCTGCGCTGTCCGCCGAGCAGGAGTAATGGACTATCAATCCTGGCTGAAGGCGGCGGTTGCCCGCCTGACGCAGAGTGAAAGCGCCCGACGCGATGCGGAAATCCTGCTGGGTTTCGTGACCGGCCGGGCCAGAACTTTCCTGATGGCGTTTGGCGAAACCGTGCTGACGCCGCAAGAGCAAGATCAGTTGGAGAGATTGTTGGCGCGCCGTGAACGCGGTGAGCCGGTAGCTTATCTGATTGGCGAGCGCGAATTTTGGTCGTTGCCGCTGTCGGTATCGCCCGCCACCCTGATCCCGCGTCCGGACACTGAATGCCTGGTGGAGTTGGCGCTGGAGCTTTTGCCCTCATCCCCTTGCGCCATTCTCGATCTCGGTACCGGTACCGGCGCCATCGCCCTGGCGTTAGCCAGCGAACGCCCAGACTGCAAAGTGACCGGCGTGGATTTACAGCCGGATGCGGTGGCGTTGGCCCGGCACAATGCGCAGAAGCTGTCGATCGGCAACGCGCAGTTCCTTCAGGGCAGTTGGTTTGCCCCACTGGCTGGCGAAACTTTTGCTCTGATCGCCAGCAACCCTCCTTATATCGACGCCGCCGACCCGCATTTGGCACAGGGCGACGTTCGTTTTGAGCCCAGTAGCGCGCTGGTGGCGCCACAGCAGGGGCTGGCGGATTTGTCCGCTATCGTGCAGCAGGCGCCACACCACCTGCAATCACAGGGCTGGCTGCTGCTTGAACATGGCTGGCAGCAGGGAGAAAGCGTACGCGCACTGCTGCAGGCCGCCGGTTTTATTTCGATCGATACCCGACGCGATTATGGCGGTAACGATCGCGTCACCTTTGGCCAATGGCCGCAGCAATCACTGAAAATCAACAATAACGAAGCACACAGCGATTAAATAAGGAAGCGATATGGCAGCTACTCGGCGTTAAAACATCTGCATTTGTTGACGGTCACCATCAGTATTGTCTTGTTTGTATTGCGTTTCTTCTGGAAATGGCGCAATTCGGCTATGATGAACAAACGTTGGGTGAAGATAACCCCGCATATAAATGATACGGTGTTGTTCGTCAGCGGCATCGCGCTGGTGGTGATGTTCAAGTTATATCCGCTGTTGGGTATGGACTCGTGGCTGACCGAGAAGCTGTTTGGCGTTATTATCTATATCCTGCTTGGCTACGTCGCATTGGGCAAGAAGACCAAAAACCAGAACCTGCGCACTCTGGCGTTTGTGCTGGCATTGGGCTGTTTGTACCTGATAATTAAACTTGCCACGACGAAAATACCCTTTCTGATGGGATACTTATGAGTAGTATTGCTGATTTTGAATTTAACACCTCGCTGCTGAGCGAGGGCGTGATCCTGGTATCGCAGTCCGTGCGGCGTGATTTCCCCGCCGCTGAGGTCGAACGCAAGCTGCAACAGCTGGTCGACGAAGCGCGTGCGGCCGTGCCGCAGGATCTCAGCCAGGAACAGCAACTGGACGCACTCATTGAATTGTTCTTCAAAACCTGGGGTTTTGGGGGCGCCAGCGGCGTGTATCGCCTGTCCGACGCTATTTGGCTCGACAAGGTGCTGGAAGGTCGTCAGGGCACGCCGGTTTCGCTCGGCACCATTTTCCTTCATATCGCCGCTCATCTGGATTTACCGCTGCTGCCGGTTATTTTCCCCACTCAACTGATCCTGCGGGCAGACTGGCTGGATGAAGAGATGTGGTTGATCAATCCATTGAACGGCGAGACGCTGAACGAACACCAGTTGGAAGTGTGGATCAAGGGCAACCTGGGTCTGGGCGCCGAACTTGAAGACGACGATCTCGATGAGTCAGAAAACGTCATGGTGGTGCGTAAGATGTTGGATACGCTCAAAGCCGCCCTGATGGAAGAAAAACAGATGGAAATGGCGCTGCGCGCCAGCGAAACGGTGTTGTGCTTCGATCCGGAAGACCCTTACGAAATCCGTGACCGCGGGCTGATTTACGCCCAGTTGGAATGCAACCATATCGCGATTTCCGATCTTAACTATTTTGTCGAACAGTGTCCTGAAGACCCAGTCAGCGAAGTGATCAAGGTACAGATCCACTCGATTGAACCGAAACAGGTCACGCTGCATTAATTCATTTACTATGCCCTGAACGCGACAGGCCAAGGCTTGCGGCACGACGGGTAACTTCAATAAAGGCGAAAGCATGAAACAGAAAGTGGTTAGCATTGGTGACATCGACGTAGCGAACGATCTGCCGTTTGTGCTGTTTGGCGGTATGAACGTGCTGGAATCGCGCGATCTGGCGATGCGCATCTGTGAACACTACGTCACCGTGACGCAAAAACTGGGCATCCCTTACGTTTTCAAAGCCTCCTTTGACAAAGCCAACCGTTCTTCTATCCACTCCTACCGCGGCCCAGGCCTGGAAGAGGGGATGAAGATCTTCGAAGAAATCAAAAAAACCTTCGGCGTGAAAATCATTACCGACGTTCACGAAGCGTCACAAGCTCAGCCGGTGTCCGAAGTGGTTGACGTGATCCAACTGCCGGCATTCCTGGCGCGTCAGACTGACCTGGTGGAAGCGATGGCGAAAACCGGTGCGGTGATCAACGTCAAGAAGCCACAGTTCGTCAGCCCGGGCCAAATGGGCAATATCGTCGACAAATTCAAGGAAGGCGGTAACGATCAGGTGATCCTGTGCGATCGCGGCAGTAACTTTGGTTACGATAACCTGGTGGTCGACATGCTTGGCATCAACGTTATGAAAAACGTGACGGGTGGCCATCCGGTGATCTTTGACGTGACCCATGCTCTGCAGACTCGCGATCCCTTTGGCGCAGCCTCTGGCGGCCGTCGTGCGCAGGTTGCCGAACTGGCGCGTGCCGGTATGGCGGTTGGCCTGGCAGGCCTGTTCATTGAAGCGCACCCGGAGCCAAACAGCGCCAAATGCGACGGCCCGTCCGCGCTGCCGCTGGACAAGCTGGAGCCGTTCCTGGTGCAGATGAAAGCCATCGACGATCTGGTGAAGAGCTTCCCGGAGCTGGATACCAGCAACTAAACATTTTCACAGCTGTTATTTGTAGGGGCGCAGCATGCTGCGCCCGCTATGGTTTAAAGCCCGATTCGTCGGGCTTTTTGTTATTCAGGCATCCAGCGCCGTCAGGGCTTCAGGCAGCGTCGCGTAGAAATGCAGTTTCCCCTCAATCGGCTGTATCCGTGCCCGAGCCAGCGTTTTCAACGGCTGGAAAGGCATGTCGGTGATGGCCAACTGCTTGCCGGCCGGCAGGGCTTCGATAAAGCGTTGCAAGGCATCCAACCCCCCGGCATCCAGCACCGGTACCGCATCCCACTGCAATACGATCACGTCATAACTTTCGCTGCGCACCAGCAGTTCGTTAAAAATGCGCTCGGCGGCGGCGAAGAACAGCGGACCATTCACCCGCAGCACCAATCGGCCGTTGTCGGCACTCAGTTCGCTCAGGCGTGTCATGCGAGCAATGCGGCGCATAAACAGCAGCGAGGCCAGGACAATGCCTACGGTAATGGCGATCACCATATCGAACAGCACCGTCAGCGACATGCACAGCAGCATCACCAGAATGTCGTCTTTCGGCGCTCGCCGCAGCAGATAAACCACCTTGTGCGCTTCGCTCATATTCCAGGCAACCATCAGCAGCAGCGACGCCATGGCTGCCAGCGGCAGCCAGGACAGCCACGGCGCCAGCACCAGCAGCGCCAACAGCACCAGCAAGGCATGAATGATGGCGGAGACCGGGGAGGTGGCACCGGCACGAACGTTGGCGGCAGAGCGTGCAATGGCCGCAGTGGCGGTAATGCCGCCGAAGAAAGGCGCAATGATATTGCCCGCGCCCTGGCCGATAAGTTCGGTATTGGAGTTGTGCTTCTTGCCGGTCATCCCGTCCAGCACCACCGCGCACAGCAGGGATTCTATGGCCCCGAGCATCGCCATGGAGAAGGCGGCCGGAAGCAGGGCGGACAGCGTTTGCCAGCTCAGCGCCATGGGCTTGCCGTCACCGGCCGGTAAATCCCACGGCAGCATCAGCTGCGGCAGTATCGGCGGAATGCCTTGCCCCTGAGAGCCATCGGCCAGCAGGTAGCTGAAGCGTGAGCCAATGGTCGCGACCGGATGGTCAAACAGCGCCAGAATGCCCATCACCGCCGTCCCTGCCAGCAGCGCGGGCAAATGGCCCGGCACCCGCAGGCCGAGCTTAGGCCAGAATATCAGGATCAGCAGCGTGACGGCGCCAATCAGCGTATCGCCGAAGTCCAGCGTCGGCAGCGCCTGCAGCAGGGCGTAAACCTTGCCCACATAGTGTTCCGGCACCACCGCCATTTGCAGGCCAAAGAAATCCTTCACCTGCATGGTAGCAATGGTGATGGCGATACCGGAGGTAAAGCCCAGCGTCACCGACAGGGGAATGTACTCAATCAGGCGGCCGAAACGCGCCAGTCCCATGATGACCAAAAACAGTCCGGAAAGCAGGGTGGCGATCAGCAGGCCCGAAAGGCCGAACTGCTGCGACACCGGATAGAGGATCACCACAAACGCGGCGGTAGGCCCGGAAACGCTGTAGCGCGAGCCGCCGCTGATGGCAATGACAATCCCGGCAACCGCCGACGTATAGAGTCCATATTGGGGGGGAACGCCGCTGGCAATTGCCAGTGCCATTGCCAACGGGATGGCGATAATACCGACGGTGACGCCGGCGATGGCATCTTTTAGCAGGCGTTGCAGGGAATAAGGATCTCGCCAACAAGCATCAATCAGCGCGCTGAACGGCCTGATGCCGTTAATTTCATGCGTTTTCATCTGAGGTGTAAACCAAGTCTATAAAAGAGAACGGAATGGCGGGCCGGATGCGGTCCGTCTCGAATAGCTGATAGACACCATACGCCTGTTGTGGCGGCGATTCCTAGATATACATCAATGCACTTCGGAAAATCAGACTTATACTCTTTCAGGGACGGGATAAATGACAAGTTACAGACAGGCCGCGGGTCAGGCGGCCTGCGCAGAAAGAATAGGCCAGGTTATACCGCTTAGTGAACCGCCGGTAGGGATAATCCGAGAAAATGCGCCAGGGTGCCGACCAACAGATTGTGATCTTCCAACTGGGGTGAGCCAGAAATGCTGATGGTGCCAATGCAGCCCACGCCACCAAGATTGATCGGGAAGGCGCCACCGTGTGCTGAGTAATCGCTGACGCTCAGGCCATAGCGTTCTTCCAGGGTCGATTGTCGTTGCTGCAGGCGCAGGCCAATCGCGTAAGAGCTCTTGTGGAAGTGCTTCACCACATTGCGTTTGCGCCGTACCCAATCGGCGATATCGGGGGTAGTGCCGGGCATGGCGTAATAAAACAGCGTTTGCCCCGCGAGCTGGATCTCAATGGCGATCGACAGGCGGCGCTGTTCGGCCGCTGATTTCAATGCAGAGCCCAGCTCCCAGGCGGTGTTATGGTCAAAATGGCTGAAGGTCAACGCGGTTTCTTGTTCGCTAAGCACATGCAAGTCATCATCGATATTCATGGTCGCCCCCTTTATTGGTTGCCAACAGATTATCCTGAACAGAATTTATGGGATAGATACCTTGGAAATAACATAGAACTGCTAATCTATTATTAACCTGAGTAATAATATGTACGATGCCGAAATGGATGAGACAGGGAATGCTCAAAATTCGTCGCTAAATCCCCCTGTCGATTCCGTGGAGCCTATCGAATATTTATGACTTACGTCGCGTCAATACCCACCCTGTATAGTGACGCCTGCATTACCTATGCCACGCTGTCCGTCAGCTATTTTGCCCTCAGTAAAAATGCGCCTTTTTCTTATCAGTCCGAAGGATGGAGGCGTATAGTCTTTGGCCTGCTTGCCGGGCTGGCGGTGCTGTTTCTCAATCAGGACCGGCTGGAGTTGAGCGGTAACCTGCATTTCAGCTTTGCCATGATCCCGATGATACTGGTGACCTTTTATGGCGGGGCGGTCAGTGGACTGGTCTGCTACCTGATGTCGCTGGCATTTACGGGAGGCTTGACCGTCGATAATCTGTTTATCGGCTCGATCATCATTCCATTGCTGTTGTCGCGTGTGTGGTTGAGAAAGTCGAATCGGGTGTTTTATCTCACCATTGGCATCATTGCGCTGTACCGTATCGGAGTGGTCTGGTTATTGGCAGATATACGCGCGCTATGGGGAGATGTGTTGTTGTATCAGGCGGTCTCGGCCCTGTGTCTGGCAATATGCTTCCACGGGCTGAATTTCAAAGAGCGCCATATCCACGCTTATTTCTCTATGCGTGATAAAGCCACCACCGACAGCCTCACCCATATCAATAATCGCGCTAGTGTAGACTATCGACTCATCCAGCAGCAGGCGGAGCGCAGCCCCTGCGGGTTGATGATCCTCGATCTGGATAATTTCAAACGAATCAACGACACCTACGGCCATTTGGCCGGCGACCTGCTGCTGGCTCGCGTCGGACAACTGTTGCAAAGCAGCGTGCGCAGTGAGGATTTCGTCGGTCGTTATGGCGGTGAGGAATTTATCGTGATCACCGCCAGTTATGATCCGACGGTGATTGGCGGTGTGGCGGAGCGCATACGACGCAGCGTGGAAACGACGTTATTTTTGCTGGATGAAGACGTCGAGGCACGTATCACGGTTTCTATCGGTGCGTCGTTATACCTGCCCGGCATGGCGTTGGACAAGGCAATAGAGGTCACGGATGAGGCGCTGTATGACGCCAAGCGGCAGGGGAAAAATCGGGTGGTCTGCAGCAGGCTGATGCAGCTTGCCCCGCTGGGTGCTGGTTTTCGGCAGGAATAACCCCTCCTGAAGGTTCAGGAGGGGGATAGGTCAGGCCGCCAGAGTATGTTCGCGGAATGCGGTCAGCAGTTCCTCGGTAAACTTAAGGCGTTTCTGGCGGTCGGTCAGGTCCAGCATAAACTTCAGCTTGGTCGGCCCATCCAGGCGATAGATCTGCGGGTTGCTTTGCAACAGGCCAATCAAATAGCCCGGATCGACCCGATTCTTCTCACCAAACTCGATAAAACCACCGCGCTCATTACCTTCGATGCGCTTGATCCCCAGCTTCTGTGCATGTTGACGCAGCGTCGCACTTTGCAGCAGGTTGCGCGCCGCATCAGGCAGCAGGCCGAAACGGTCGATCAACTCCACTTTCAACTCTTCCAGCTCGGCGTCGTTTTTCGCGCTGGCGATGCGTTTGTAGAACGACAGGCGCGTGTTGACGTCTGGGATATAGTCATCTGGCAGCAGGGCCGGCATGCGCAGCTCCACCTCGGTCTGGTTGCTGGTAAGATCTTCCAGCGAAGGTTCGCGCCCGTGTTTGAGTGCATCCACCGCGCTTTCCAACAGTTCCATGTACAGCGAAAAGCCGACGGTGGTCATCTGGCCGCTCTGATCTTCACCCAGCAATTCGCCCGCGCCGCGGATCTCCAGATCGTGGGTAGCCAGGGCAAAACCGGCGCCCAGATCTTCCAGTGACGCGATGGCCTCCAGCCGCTTATGCGCGTCGGTGCTCATGGCTTTCGGATTTGGCGTCAGCAAATAAGCATAGGCCTGATGGTGAGAACGTCCGACGCGACCGCGTAACTGATGCAATTGCGCCAGCCCGAAACGATCGGCGCGTTCGATGATAATGGTATTGGCGCTGGGAATATCGATACCGGTTTCGATAATGGTGGTACAGACCAGTACGTTAAAGCGCTGGTGGTGGAAATCGTTCATCACCCGTTCCAAATCGCGTTCGCGCATCTGGCCGTGGCCAATTGCTATACGCGCTTCTGGCACCAGCTCAGCCAGTTTTTCCGCCGCCTTCTCGATATTTTCCACGTCGTTATACAGATAATAAACCTGACCGCCGCGCAGCACTTCACGCAGGATAGCCTCGCGCACCACCAGGCTGTCGTATTCGCGCACGAAGGTTTTCACCGCCAAACGACGCGCCGGTGGGGTAGCGATAATCGACAGGTCACGCATGCCGCTCATCGCCATATTCAACGTACGCGGGATTGGCGTCGCGGTGAGCGTCAGAATATCCACATCGGCACGCATCGCCTTGATGCGCTCTTTGTGGCGAACGCCGAAGCGGTGTTCTTCATCGACGATCAGCAGCCCCAAATCTTTCCAGCGCAGATCGCTCTGCAGCAGTTTGTGGGTACCGATGATGATGTCTACCTTACCGTCGACGGCATCGTCCATCACCTGTTGCTGCTCTTTGGCGCTACGGAAACGCGACATCATCTCGATGCGGATCGGCCAGGTGGCGAAGCGGTCGCGGAAGTTGTCAAAATGCTGCTGCGCCAGCAGGGTGGTTGGCACCAACACCGCCACCTGCTTGCCGTTTTCTACCGCCAGGAAGGCGGCACGCATCGCCACTTCGGTTTTGCCGAAGCCGACGTCGCCACAGACCAGACGATCCATGGCCAGGGGTTGGCACATGTCGCTCAGCACGGCGTTGATTGCCTGCTCCTGATCTGGGGTGGTTTCAAACGGGAAACTTTGGCAGAACAGCTGATACTGCTCACGGTTATGTTTAAAGGCGAAGCCGGTTTTGGCCGCGCGCTGTGCGTAAATATCCAGCAGTTCCGCCGCAACGTCCCGCACCCGTTCGGCGGCTTTTTGCCGTGCGCGCGTCCAGGCGTCTCCACCCAACTTGTGCAGCGGGGCGTTTTCGTCCGCACCGCCGGCGTAGCGGCTGATCAGATGCAATGAAGAGACCGGCACGTAGAGTTTGTCTTCGCCGGCGTAGGCCAGGATCAGGTATTCGGCCTTGATGCCGCCGGCTTCCAGCGTGGTCAGGCCAACGTAACGCCCGACGCCGTGCTCCAGGTGCACCACAGGCTGGCCAGGGTGCAGCTCCGCCAGGTTGCGGATCAGCACATCGGTATTAATGGTGCGACGGTTGTCCTGGCGACGGCGGCTAACGCGTTCGCCGAGCAGATCGCTTTCGCAGATCAGCGCCCGGTTGCGCATGCCGTCGAGGAAGCCGCGTTCGGAGGCGCCGACCATCATGTAGCGACCAGCCGGCTCGGCCTGATCGAGATGCTGGATCAAGGCGGTGCTGAGCTTGATGCGGCCGAGCAAATCCTGCAGCGTTTCACGGCGGCCTTCGCTTTCCACCGAGAAAATGATGCTGCCGTCGAAGCTTTCGGTAAAACGACGCAGGTTGTCCAGCGGCGCTTTCTGTTGGGCTTGCACCGCCAGATCAGGCAGGGTGCGATAATCCAGATTGGTGTTGCCGGCTTTGGCGGGCAGCTCTTCGGTTTTCAGCGCCATACGTGGCCAGGCTTTCAATTCGCTAAACAGCTCGTCAACCCGCAGCCACAGGCTTGGCGGCGCCAGCAGTGGGCGCATAGGATCGACCCGGCGGCTCTCGTAGCGTTGGTTAACGTCCAGCCAGAAACGATCGGCTGCGTTTTCCAGATTGCCGGTATTGACGATCAGCGTGTTCTCCGGCAGGTAGCTGAACAGTGACGGCAGCGGTTGGCTGAAGAACAGCGGTTGCCAGTATTCGATACCGGCCGGCCAGGTGCCTTTGCTGACCTGCTGATAAATATGTTCGGCGTCGCGGCGCACCTCAAACTGCTCGCGCCACTGGCTGCGGAACAGTTCGATGGCGTTTTTGTCGGTAGGGAATTCATGGGCCGGCAGCAGATTGATGGCCTCGACTTCGTTCAGCGTACGCTGGTTGTCGACATCAAAGGTGCGCAGGCTGTCGATCTCATCGTCGAAGAAATCGATGCGGTAGGGTTCTTCGCTGCCCATGGGGAACAGGTCGAGCAGCGCGCCGCGGGTGGCGAACTCACCGTGCTCCATCACCTGATCGACGCTGCGGTAGCCGGCCTGTTCCAGTTGGGCGCGCAGTTTGTCGCGTGACAGGCGCTGGCCTTTTTTCATCACCAGCGCGTGGCCGTGCAGAAACTCGTGCGGGCAAACGCGCTGCATTAAGGTATTGACCGGCAGAATAATTACGCCACGGGCCATGGTCGGCAGATGGTACAGGCTCGACAGACGGGCAGAGATGATTTCCTGATGCGGCGAGAAGCTGTCGTAAGGCAGGGTTTCCCAGTCGGACAGGGTGGTTACCATCTGGTCGGTAAACTGCTGAATTTCATCGCGCAGCCGCAGGGCATTTTGCATGTCCGGGGCGATCAACATCACCGGCCCGTTATGACGTTCGACGATCTCGGCGCACTCCACGGCGCAGGCCGAGCCGGTCAGCTGCCCCAACTGGCGCAAATCGCCTGCGCGTTCAGGCAGGGAATAACGGGAGGATGACGATGAAGAACGGTTAGGGTTATCGGAGGTGCTCATTAAGGTATCTTTAATCAATGTGTTAAATTTCGCCCGGCACAGATTACAACGCGCCTTTACCCGGTAATACTAGCCCACTGAGCCATAAACTGACATAGGTAAAAGCGCGAAACCCGTCGTCTTTCAAGCGGCGACTTTCAAATGTACTGCAGGCAGATTAGTCGCTCCAGTAACGTTAGCGGGCGAATAAATTCGCCCCGATGACTCAGCCATAGACCAGAGATTGAAGGTTGTGGTGCCCGTAATGCGGCGTTATTCCTGCGCGCCCATGGCAAGATAGTCGGCGATTTTATCAACGTCGACGTTGCCGCCGCTGACGATCACCCCGACCTTTTTGCCCCGCAGGTCGAGCAGTGAATTCATCGCCGCCGCCGCGGCCAGGCAGCCTGTGGGCTCGACCACCATTTTCATCCGTTCCATAAAGAAACGCATCTGTCGGCACAGCTGCTGGTCGCTGACCGTTAAAATATCTTCTACATACTGTTGAATGATCGGGAACGTCAGCGTGCCCACCTGCTGCGTTTGCGCACCGTCGGCGATGGTTTTTGGCACCGGGATCTGGACCGGCTGGCCGCTACGGAATGCCAGCTGAACGTCGTTACCTGCCTGTGGTTCAACGCCGAAAACGCGGCACCCGGGCGACCAGTGGTGTGCCGCCACCGCGCTGCCCGCCAGCAAACCACCGCCGCCGGTGCACACCAACAAAACGTCCAGCGGCCCGACTTCCTCAATCAACTCTTTGGTAGCGGTGCCTTGGCCGGCGATGACCTGCGGGTAATCATAAGGCGGCACTATCGTCAGCCCCTGTTCTGCTGCCAGCCGTTGAGTTATGGCAGCACGGTCTTCACTGTGACGCTGATAAATCACGACGTTGGCGCCGTAGCCGCGCGTTGCTGCCAGCTTGGTTGCCGGTGCGTCGTGCGGCATCACTATGGTCACCTTGACCCCCAGTTCCCGTGCCGCCAATGCCATTGCCTGCGCATGGTTGCCGGAAGAGAAGGCAATCACGCCAGCCTGGCGCTGCGCCGGGCTCAATTGAGCAATAGAATTGTACGCGCCACGAAACTTGAAGGCGCCTACACGCTGGAAGTTTTCGCACTTGAAGAACAGCTGCGCCCCGGCGATGTTGTCGGCCTGCTGCGAGGTCATGACCGGTGTGCGCAGGGCATGTCCTGCCAGGATTTCGGCGGCGTTAGAGATATCGGCGGCGGTGATGCAGTGGGGCGTTGAACTCATGGCGACCTCGTCTGGTGAAAGGTTGATTGATTACCCGATTATTTTAATTTACTCTTTGTAAAGTTATTGTCAAATGGTTAAGTTTATGAGCGATCTCAGGCAGGAAAATGCGCTGCTGTTGCGCGAAGCGGAAAAAATTGTTCAGGCACTGGGCGCGATGTTTGCGCCCAGCTGTGAAGTGGTATTGCACGATCTGACGCAACCGAATCATGCCATCGTCAGCATCGCCAATAACCTGTCGAACCGCAGTATCGGCGATGCCGCCAGTGAAATGGGGCTTGAGCGTATTGCCTCGCCGGATTTTCCGGACGTGGTGCAAAACTATGCCAATGCGTTCCCGGATGGGCGTCCGGCCAAGAGCACCTCCATTGGTCTGCGCAACAGCCAGGGGGTCTACGTGGCGGCAATCTGCCTTAACCTGGACGTTTCAATCTTCAACAGCGTCAACGCCATCCTGCAACAACTGACCGCGGTGGTACAGAGCACGCCGCAGGCGGCGGATGAAGGGGCTCGCTCACTGTCCGACATTGCTTCAGTGATCAACAACTTTGCCGCTTCGCATGCCACTGCACCGCGCGCGCTTACGTCTGAGCAGCGTGTTCAGGTGATCCAGCAACTAAAGCAGCAGGGCTATCTGCAACTGCGGGGGGCAGCCACCATGGCGGCGGAGGCGCTGGGGATTTCCCGGGTCTCGGTTTACAACCTGTTAAAGCGCGATGCCGGGTGACGTGCTGCCGCTGGCGCGATCGACGGAATAAAAGGCGTCAGGGTGGTTCCCTAAACGGGGTATAGCCTTTATTATCCTTGATCACTTTGCTTAAGCTACGGCAACAAAACGGATTTCATGTATCAACCTGTCGCGTTATTCATTGGCCTGCGCTACATGCGCGGGCGGGCATCAGACCGCTTCGGACGGTTTGTTTCCTGGCTTTCCACCATCGGCATTACGCTGGGGGTGATGGCGTTGGTCACCGTCTTGTCGGTGATGAACGGTTTTGAAAAGGATCTGGAAAACAACATACTCGGTCTGATGCCGCAGGCGTTGATCACCAGCCCACAGGGCTCGATCAACCCTCAGCAGATCCCGGCATCGGCGGTACAAAGCCTGCAGGGCGTTAGCCGCGTAGCGCCACTGACCACCGGTGACGTAGTGCTGCAAAGCGCTCGCAGCGTGGCGGTCGGCGTGATGTTGGGGGTCAATCCGGACGAAGCCGATCCTTTGACGCCGTTCCTGGTCAACGTCAAGCAGCAGCTGTTGCAGCCGGGCCAGTACAACATCATTATCGGCGAGCAGTTGGCCGGGCAACTTGGCGTAAAACGCGGCGATCCGCTGCGGGTGATGGTGCCCAGCGCCAGCCAGTTCACGCCGATGGGCCGCATCCCTATTCAACGCCTGTTTACCGTGGTCGGCACCTTCCATGCCAACAGCGAAGTGGATGGCACCCAGATGCTGGTCAATCAGCAGGATGCCTCACGTCTGCTACGCTACCCGGCGGGCAATATCACCGGATGGCGCCTGTTCCTGCAGCAGCCGCTGACGGTCGATACTCTCAGCCAACAGAAATTGCCGCAGGGCACCGAGTGGAAAGACTGGCGCGAGCGCAAGGGCGAGCTGTTCCAGGCAGTGCGTATGGAGAAAAACATGATGGGGCTGTTGCTTAGCCTGATCGTGGCCGTCGCGGCCTTTAACATCATCACTTCACTCGGCCTGCTGGTGATGGAGAAGCAGGGCGAAGTTGCCATTCTGCAGACCCAGGGCCTGACGCGTCGACAGATCATGTCGGTATTTATGGTGCAAGGCGCCAGCGCCGGCATTATCGGCTCGCTGCTCGGTACGCTGTTGGGCGTGTTGCTGGCCAGCAACCTGAATAACCTGATGCCGATCCTCGGCGCTTTGATTGACGGCGCATCGCTGCCGGTGGCGGTGGATCCGCTACAGGTGACGATTATCGCCGTAGCGGCGATGGCGGTGTCTCTGTTGTCCACGCTTTACCCTTCATGGCGCGCTGCCGCCGTACAACCCGCTGAGGCTTTACGTTATGAGTAACCATCTTTTGTTGCAGTGCGACAACCTGTGCAAGACCTATCAGGAAGGCAACCTGCATACCGACGTACTGCGCAATGTCAGCTTTGCCATGCAGCCGGGCGAGATGATGGCGATTGTCGGCAGCTCGGGTTCCGGTAAAAGTACCTTGCTGCATCTGCTGGGTGGGCTGGACTCACCAACCTCCGGCGAGGTGATTTACAAAGGGCAGTCTCTGAATACCCTGTCATCGGCCGCCAAGGCGGAGCTGCGTAACCGCCAGTTGGGCTTTATCTACCAGTTCCATCATCTGTTGCCTGACTTTACCGCGCTGGAAAACGCCGCGATGCCTTTGCTGATCGGCGGGATGAAACCGGCGCAGGCGCAGGAAAAGGCGCTGGAAATGCTGACGGCGGTCGGGCTGGCAAAGCGCAGCAAGCACCGGCCGTCAGAACTCTCCGGCGGTGAGCGTCAGCGCGTGGCGATTGCCCGTGCGCTGGTCAATAACCCGTCGCTGGTATTGGCGGACGAACCTACCGGTAACCTCGATAAACGCACTGCCGACAGCATTTTCGATCTGCTCGGCGAATTGAACGTGCGCCAGGGCACTGCGTTTCTGGTGGTCACTCATGACTTGCAGTTGGCCAAGCGCCTCAGCCGCCAGTTGGAAATGGCCGATGGCCATCTGCAGGCCCAGTTGACGCTGTTGGGGGCTGAGTAATGGCGGGAGCGTCACTTTCGTTTCTGACGGCCCTGCGCTTCAGCCGTGGGCGCAAGCGCGGCGGCATGGTGTCGCTGATCTCGGTGATTTCCACCATAGGTATCGCGTTGGGCGCGGCGGTGCTGATCGTCGGCCTGAGCGCCATGAACGGTTTTGAGCGCGAGCTGAAAAATCGCATTTTGGCGGTGGTGCCGCACGGTGAAATAGAGCCGGTGAAGCAGCCGTTCAAAGACTGGTCGTCAATTTTGCAACGGGTGGAGAAAGTACCCGGCATTTTGGCCGCCGCTCCCTATATCAACTTTACCGGTCTGATGGAAAACGGCGCACAGCTGCGGGCGGTCGGGGTGAAAGGGGTGGATCCTCAGCAGGAAAACCAGCTTAGCGCGCTGCCGAAATATGTGCAGGGCGACGCCTGGGCCAATTTCAAAAGCGGTGAGCAACAGGTGATCCTCGGCAAGGGCGTCGCCGACGCTTTGGGCGTCAAGCAGGGCAGCTATGTGACGGTGATGATCCCCAACAGCGACCCGCAGATGAAGCTGTTGCAACCGAAGCGCATTCGTTTACACGTCACCGGGATTTTGCAGCTCAGCGGTCAGCTCGATCACAGTCTGGCTATGGTGCCACTGGCCGATGCCCAACAGTATCTGGATATGGGGGACAGTGTCACCGGTATTGCCATCAAGGTTAACGACGTGTTTGCCGCCAACAAGCTGGTGCGCGACGCTGGTGAAGTCACCAATTCCTACGTGTATATCAAGAGTTGGATCGGCACCTACGGCTATATGTACCGCGATATCCAGATGATCCGCGCGATTATGTATTTGGCGATGGTGCTGGTGATCGGCGTGGCCTGTTTTAACATTGTCTCCACGCTGGTGATGGCGGTGAAGGACAAGAGTGGTGATATCGCCGTACTGCGCACCTTGGGGGCCAAAGACGGTTTTATCCGCGCCATATTTATCTGGTACGGCCTGCTGGCCGGGCTGGTGGGTAGCCTCAGCGGCGTAGTGGTCGGGGTTATCGCCTCACTGCAGCTGACCAACATCATCAAAGGCTTGGAAAAGCTGATGGGGCATTCATTCCTGTCGGGAGATATCTACTTCATCGACTTCCTGCCTTCTGAGCTGCACTGGCTGGACGTGGTGATTGTACTGGTGACCGCGCTAGTGCTCAGCCTGTTGGCCAGCTGGTATCCGGCCAGGCGCGCCAGCCGTATCGATCCGGCGCGAGTGTTGAGCGGACAATAATGAAAATCAGGGGAGGCAGAGATGCCGCCCCTTTTTTTAGCCTGAGGGTGGGTTATGTACTACGGTTTCGATATGGGCGGCACCAAGATTGAGCTGGGCGTGTTCGATGCAGATCTGCAGCGTATCTGGCAAAAAAGGGTGCCGACGCCACGTGAGGATTATCGACAACTGCTGACGACGCTGCGCGATCTGACGTTTGAAGCGGATGCGTTTTGTGGCCAGAAAGGCATGGTAGGTATCGGTATTCCCGGTCTGCCCAACGACGATGACGGTACGGTTTTCACCGCCAACGTCCCGGCGGCGATGGGCCAGCGCTTGCCGCATGACCTGGCCGAGTTGATTGGCCGTGACGTACGCATCGATAACGACGCCAACTGCTTTGCGCTGTCGGAGGCCTGGGACGAGGAGTTTCGTCGCTATCCGACGGTGCTGGGCATTATCCTCGGTACCGGGGTAGGCGGCGGGCTAATCGTCGACGGTAAGGTGCTCTCCGGGCGTAACTATATCGCCGGTGAATTTGGTCATTTCCGTCTGCCGGTGGATGCGCTGGAGGTGTTGGGACGTGATATACCTCGCGTTCCTTGCGGGTGCGGTCATCAGGGTTGCATCGAAAATTACATTTCTGGCCGCGGTTTTGAGTGGATGTACGCCCACTTTTACCAGCAGCACTTGCCTGCGCAGCAGATCATTGCGCATTATCAGGCAGGTGAGCCGCAGGCGGTGGCTCATGTCGAACGTTTCATGGACGTCCTGGCGATATGCCTGGGCAATCTGCTGACTATCATCGATCCGCATCTGGTGGTGATTGGCGGTGGCTTGTCGAATTTTGACGCTATTTACCAGGCGTTACCGCAGCGTTTGCCGGCGCATGTGTTGCGCGTGGCCAAGCTGCCACGAATTGAAAAAGCCCGTTACGGGGACGCCGGTGGCGTACGCGGGGCGGCGTTCCTCAATTTGGTTAACAGGGAAAAGTAAGGAGAGAGTTAATGCACACTCGTCATCGGCTGTGTCAGTTTCGCAAGAGTAAGCATGTGCTGCATCAGCGCTTTCGTTCGCGGATTTTTCATCGCGATACCATGGCGGCGGCCGAGCTGAAAAAGCCGTTTGTCGTGGTGTTGACCGGCGCCGGGATCTCGGCTGAGTCGGGTATTCGTACCTTCCGGGCGGCGGACGGGTTGTGGGAAGATCATAGCGTGGAGGATGTTGCTACGCCGGAAGGTTATCAGCGCGATCCACAGCTGGTACAGGCGTTTTACAATGAACGCCGTCGTCAGCTGCAATCGTCGGACATTGCGCCTAACGCTGCGCATCGTGCCCTGGCGGATCTGGAAGCCTGGTTGGGGGATAACTTCCTGCTGGTAACGCAAAATATCGATAACCTGCATGAGCGCGCAGGCAGCTCGCGGGTGTTGCATATGCACGGTGAGCTGTTGAAAGTACGCTGCACCAGCTCCGGGCAGGTCTTTGACTGGCCCGAAGACCTTAGCGTGGACGACCGCTGCCATTGTTGCCAATTCCCGGCCCCGTTGCGCCCACACGTGGTGTGGTTCGGCGAAATGCCGCTGGGCATGGATGAAATTTATCAGGCGCTGGCCAAGGCCGACTTCTTTGTCGCTATCGGCACCTCGGGCCACGTTTATCCGGCGGCGGGCTTTGTGCATGAAGCGCGGCTGGGTGGGGCGCATACCATGGAGCTCAACCTGGAGCCCAGCCAGGTGGAAAGTCAGTTTGATGAAAAACACTACGGCCAGGCCAGCGCGGTGGTACCACGTTTTGTGCACAAATTCCTGGTAGGGAAAGTTGAAAGGGCTGATAGGCCTTAAGCCCAGGTCAATGCGCTGTCTGACTCGGGTAACTGGCCGGCCGTTTGACGCCGGCCTTTCTTTGGTTAAATGAGCAGGGGCGACGGTGAATTTCAAGCAGGTATTCAGCCAGGCGGATCTGAGCAAAACGGATCTCACCATCCTCAACGCTATCTTCGACAACCCGGACGCCTGCATTGACGAGGGTATCCGTGCGGTTTCCGTTCGTTGCCACAGTTCACCCTCGACCCTGGTGCGGTTGGCGAAAAAGCTGGGCTTTCGCGGCTATCTGGAACTGGTGTATTTCATCAAGTTCAACCTGGTGATGGCTCCGGCTTTTCAGGAGCAGCCGCAGCCGACGGCACCGGCCAGCTTAAAACAGCAGACCCAATTCCTTGATCTGCTCGACAGCGGCAAAATCCTGATCCACGGCAGCGGTTTCTCGCAGCTGGTGGCGCAGTACATGTACAACAAATTTATGACGCTGGGCATCGACAGCTACCTGTCGCTGTGGCCGGATTTCGAGATCCTCGATCGAGAGATGCGTTTCCGGTTTGATATGGTGATTGTGATTTCAAAATCGGGCAACAGCAGCTCGGCGCTGAGTTGGAGCGACGCGGTGAAACGCAATAATATCCGGCTGGCGGCGTTTTGCGGCGACGGAAACAGCCCGCTGGCGCAGCAGGCCGATATGACCTTTATTTATGAGGACCGGCAAAAGTACGACCACGATATTTACTATCCCAACCCGTTTTTCGGCCACTGCCTGCTGGGATTTGAGAACCTGATCAAAGCCTGGTTTGAACGGCGCAGCCGTTGAGGCCTGCGCCGTTTCAGCCCTGCTTAATGCCAATGCTTGGCATACTGGTGATGAGCCTGCAGGTACTCTTCAACCAGCGTTTTTGCCAGCGAGTAAGAGTTGACCAGCGGATGCACCATCAGTGCCTTGATGGCCTTCTGACGGTCCCCTTCCAGAATGGCGGCAACCGCCAGGCGTTCGTACTCTTTGACCTGGGAGATCAGGTTTTTCTGGGTGTCGGGAATATCATTCATTTTTACCGGGTGAATGCCCGCGTTGCTGAGTTCGCAGCTGATTTCAATCACGTCTTCCGGGTGCAGGAAGTCGAGCGTCCCGTTGTTCTGCATCGACACCACCACGCGTTTTTGCTGGCCGTTATTTACCGCTTCCAAAATGTCTATCGCCACCCCGGCATAACCGCCGCTGTCAGGCTGTTCGATAAACTGCTGGAGCGTCAGCATCTCACGCTCTTTGACTTTACCCTGGCTGGATTCTCGCTGCATGTAGGAGTTTTCCCGCGTCAGATAGTGAGCGAAATAGACGCTGAAAGCCTGATCCAGCTGCGTGGCGATATCCAGCCTGGCAAGGTCGGCCAGCATTTGCTGGTTTATCAGCGCAATCTGTTCGCCACGGGTTTCTCCGGCATCGACGATGGCGGCGATCGCCTGTTCCCGGTAATAGTAGTAATACAGATACTCATTGAGCATCAGGTTATCGGACAGCGCGACCAGCTCTGGCGAGAAATATTTCATGCAGGTATCACGGTACAGGCGTGGGTCGGCCAGCAGTTGCTCGCTAACCTCCTGGCCATTGACCCGCACATTGCGGAACCATGACAGGTGATTTAGCCCAAAGCAGTCGACGCTAAGCTCGGACTCACGACAGCCCAGCAGTTCCGCCAGCTCACGGATAAACTCGCTGGGGGCGTCGCAAATGCCGTACACCTTGCGTTTGAAGCCGGATTTGATGATGGCTTCGGTCACCATGCCGGAAGGGTTGGTAAAGTTGAACAGTACCGCGTCCGGTGATGACACCTGTTCTATGAGCCGACAATATTCCACTATTGCCGGAATAGAACGCATCGCCATGGCAAAACCGCCGGCACCGGTGGTTTCTTGCCCCAGGACCTGATGATTGAGTGCGATACGTTCGTCATGAATGCGGCCTTCTTCACCGCCGATACGCAGGGTGGTGATGATATAATCGGCTCCGCTCAGCGCCTGATGGGCGTCGCTGCTCAGGCTGAACCTGATGTCGCTGCGGATACGCTCGAAGACACCCTGTGCGATGGCGCCGTAGACCGCCAATTTCTCCCGATCGGTATCCATAAACACCACTTCGGTGACGCCGATGCGGTGGGCGTTATAGGCAATGGACTTGGCCAGGAACGGTGAGCGTACGCCACCGCCGCCCAGAACGGTTAATTTCATGAATTTTCTCCCAATAAATAAAGTTATAATGCTGCTAAATTTTTTTCGACCTGACTCTTCACTTTTCCGACGGTGACACCATAAATCACCTGGACTTCACGCCGGCTTTTCACCACGCCTTTTGCTCCGGTACTTTTTAATGCGGCCTCATCAATTAATTGCATGTCTTTTAGTTCGACGCGTAATCGGGTGAAGCAGTTGTCGACGGAAATAATGTTTTCTTTGCCACCCAGGGCACGAATAATAATCCCGCTTAACTCATTGGGTGTATTTTTGCTGTTCTGATAATCCTGTTTGGAATAGAGCTTGACCCCGTCGTCATCCTCACGGCCCGGCGTTTTTAAATTAAGCTTCAGCACCAGGGTTTTGAACACCAGGTAATACACCGCGAACTGCACCAGACCAATCACCACGTACAGTGGCCAGCGGGTGAGGGCGACCGGTAACGGCAGGTTGTAAACCAGGAATTCGATCAGGCCGCTGGCACCCCAGGGTCGAACGTCGAACAGGTTACACGCAACTTGCGAAAGCGCGGTCAGCACTGCGTGTATCACCCACAGTAACGGTGAGATAAACAGGAAGGTGAACTCGATCGGTTCGGTTATGCCTACCAGAATGGAAGTGGTGATGGCCGGGATCAATATCGCCTTGGCCAGCACTTTTTTCTCCGGTTTGGCGGTGTGATAGAACGCCAACGCAGCGCCTGACAGGCCGAAAATGGTCACCATGCCCTGTTGCGAAAAGCGCAGTGCCTCGTTCATCAGCGGGGAGATGCTCGGGTCGCGCATATAAGCGAGGAAAATGGCCTGCGAGCCCGACACAGTATGGCCGTCTTGTACAATTGAACCGCCGATGCTGGTCAACTGAAACGGCGACCAGATAAAATGATGCAGACCGGTGGGGATCAGGAATTTTTCGAAAAAGCCATAGACGAAGACCCCGAGCGAGCCTGAGCTTTTCATAAAGCCGGTCAGGGAAATCAGCCCGTGTGAAATGGCCGGCCAAAGGTAGCTGAAACCGACGGCATACAGCATGATCACCGGCGTCATGGCGATTAGCACCAGCTTGGAACCGCCATAGACGGAAAGTACGCCGTTCAGCTCCACGTTACACAATCTGTTGTGCACCCAGGCGATAGTGACACCGAGGATCAGGCCGAGGAAAATGCCCATATCCACCACGGTAAAGCCCAGCAGTTCGGTTTGTCCGGTGCCGTAATATTCCCCATTGATTTTCTGCGCTATGTGACCGCTTAATTGCAGATAGGATGAGTTGGCGCCCAGGAACATAATAAAGCACATCACGGCAACCAGCGCCGCTTCGCTTTTTTTATCCTTCGCCAGGCCGTAGGTAATACCGATGCAAAAAATCAGCCCGAGATTACCAAACAGCGGCCAAAAGGTATCACCGATCATTTTGCCGATATGAAATACGCCGGAGTTTTCATTCACCAGCGTGGCATTGGTGAGAATAGAACTTAATGCCAGAATCAGACCAATTACCGGCAGAAAGAATATTGGCCCCATCATGGCTTTGGAGAAAATCTGCAGCTTGCTTAAGATATTATCAATAATATCTTTCATGGCAGTTCCTTTTTTATATTTTAGTGGATAACGACGTTGCTGGTAATACTCCCTGGTATGGCGAAATAAAAATGATTTTGAATGCGGCAACCCCTGCCTTAAACCAGTTATAGGTGGAATGATTTAGCGATGCAATCAGCCGCCGGAAAAAGGTACCGGTGGTCAATGACTGACAACCGGTACCAGGCGTGAAGAGGATCACATAAGGGGGGGAGTGAAAGGTAAGATGGACGGTACACCAAGGGAGGAGGCGACATATCAAACACCACAAGAATTAATGATTTCCGTTAAATCTGGTTAAAAATGACCTGTCTCAATATTTGATCTCGATCGGTTCCGCATAATGAAACGCGAAATTCTGAGGGCGGATACCATGGATAAACTACTTGATCGCTTTTTTAACTACGTCTCATTCGACACGCAATCTAAAGCGAACGTCAAACATGTGCCGAGCACCGACGGGCAATTGAAGCTGGCGCGTGCGTTGCAGCAGGAAATGATTGAACTGGGGTTTGAACGGGTGTCGCTCAGTGAGCATGGCTGTGTGATGGGCACCTTGCCGGGGAACGTTACCTGGCCCGTGCCGGCGATAGGCTTTATTGCCCACCTGGATACTTCACCGGATTTTACCGGTAAGCACGTCAACCCGCAGATCGTCGAAAATTACCGCGGCGGCGATATTGCCTTGGGCATTGGTGATGAAGTGCTGTCGCCAGTGATGTTCCCGATCCTGCACCAGATGTTGGGGCAGACGCTGATCACCACCGACGGTAAAACGCTGCTCGGTGCCGATGACAAGGCGGGCATCGCCGAAATCCTGACCGCCATGGTGCGACTGCAGCAGCGCAACATTCCACACGGCGATATCCGCGTAGCCTTTACACCGGATGAAGAGGTGGGGAAAGGGGCGCGGTTGTTTGACGTGGCGCAGTTCGATGCCGAATGGGCCTATACCGTGGACGGTGGCGGCGTGGGTGAGTTGGAGTGCGAAAACTTCAACGCAGCATCGGTGACGGTGAAAATTGTCGGTAACAATGTCCACCCGGGCAGCGCCAAAGGGGTGATGGTGAATGCCTTGTCGTTGGCGACGCGTATTCAGCAGGCGTTACCGGCGGATGAAACCCCGGAAACCACCAGCGGCTATCAGGGGTTCTACCACCTCAGCAGCTTTAAGGGGAGCGTTGAACGCGCCGAGATGCAGTACATCCTGCGTGATTTTGAGCGTGAGGGTTTTGAGGCACGTAAACGCCGGATGATAGAGGTCGCTCAACAGGTGGGCAAAGGTCTGCCGCGCGATTGTTATATTGAAGTCACGATTGAAGACAGCTATTACAACATGCGGGAACAGGTGGCAGAGCATCCGCATGTGATTGCATTGGCACAGCAGGCAATGCGTGATTGTGATATCGAACCGATCATGAAGCCGATTCGCGGCGGTACCGATGGCGCTCAGCTGTCGTTTCGCGGCTTGCCTTGCCCAAATCTGTTCACCGGCGGATATAACTACCACTGCAAGCATGAGTTTGTGTCGCTGGAAGGGATGGAACAGGCGGTTTCGGTTATTATGCGCATCGCCGCGCTGACCGCCGAACGCGCCAAATAACCTCGATGAGATTGAGTATAATTGCTTGCCGTAACAATGATTTGCTCCTAGTGTAGGATATATTTCCAGCACAAGGAGCCGTATCATGAGCAGTACCGAGCACCGTATCGATCGCCAGTGTCTTGAGCAGTTTGTGCAGGCTATTTGGCGCCACGCCGGCAGTACCGAGCAGGAGGCCGCGCGGGTGGCGGATCACCTGGTTCAGGCGAATCTGGCCGGGCACGATTCCCACGGCGTAGGCATGATCCCCAGCTATATGTCGTCATTGGCACAGGGGCATTTGCAGCTTAACGTTCATGCCAAAGTGGTACGCGATGCCGGAGCGGTGCTGACGGTGGACGGCGGACAGGGTTTTGGCCAGGTCGTCGCCTGTGAGGCGATGGAAAAAGGCATAGAGCGCGCCCGGCAGTTGGGGCTGGCTGCGGTGGCGTTGCACAACTCACATCACATTGGCCGCATTGGCCACTGGGCCGAGCAGTGTGCGCGAGCCGGTTTTATCTCTATCCATTTCGTCAATGTGGTGGGCGATCCTATGGTGGCACCGTTCGGCGGCAGTGACCGTCGTTTCGGCACCAACCCCTTCTGCGTTATTTTTCCCCGTAAGGATAAAAAACCGTTGCTGCTGGATTTTGCCACCAGCGGCATCGCGTTTGGTAAAACCCGCGTGGCCTACAACAAAGGTTTGAGCGTCGCGCCGGGTTATCTGATCGACCAACACGGCCAGCCAACGACGGAACCCAAGGTGATGCACGAACAGCCGTATGGCTCGTTGCTGCCTTTCGGTGCCCATAAGGGTTATGCGTTAGCCACGTTATGCGAAATCCTCGGCGGTGCGCTGTCCGGTGGCCGCACTACTCATGCGGCGACGGTGAAATCCAACAGCGATGCTATTTTCAACTGCATGACCACCATCATCCTCAATCCGGAAGCCTTCGACGCGCCAGAGATGCAAACCGAGGCCGAGGCCTTTATCGATTGGGTGAAGGCTTCACCGCCAAGTGACGGCCAACCGATTGAAGTGCCGGGTGAGTGGGAAGATGCCAACCGTGAAGCGCGGTTGCGGCAGGGGATCCCGATAGACGACAACAGCTGGCGGCAGATCTGTGCTGCGGCAACCCAGGCTGGCATGTCGGACGCCGAATTGGACGGTTATCAGACCAGGGCGTTGCGGGCATAAAAAAGCCACCCGCCGAAACGCGGGTGGCTCTGGTCGCTAAAGGCCATGCCTCAGTCTTTGAAGTACCAGTAACCGCTGTTGACCAACGAGGTCAGCAGTGCCAGGAACGAAGGATCTTCGATCGCGTCGCCCAGCTTGGCGGCATCCACGCTGAAATTCTGGCACATCGCATCGGCAGCCTGCTGATGCTCGGTATCCATCAGTTCACCGTTAGCAAAGCACTGGTCGCCAATGCGCAGTACGCGCAGGCCACCAAGGCGCTGCAAAGGCTCGCCCTGTTGCAGCAGTTCGTAGATTTCACCGGCCTGATAAGGCGGCTCCGGCGGCGCAGCATCCAGCTCATGACGGGTCTGGGAGATAAACTCGCCGAACCACTGCTGGAAGTGTTCAGGTTGCTGAACCAAATCCACCATCATCTGGCGCAGCGCATCGACTTCCTGCGGCAGCACTTCTGCCGGATGCTCACGCAACTGAATATCCGGATCGCTGTAGCGCTTACTGCCCAGTTCGCGGGCCAGCACGTAGTCGGCAAAGCCACTGACCAACTCGCGGCCGTTCGGGGCGCGGAAACCTACCGAGTAATTCAGCGCATTTTCCAGCGCGTAGCCTTCATGCGGGAAGCCCGGTGGGATATACAGAATATCGCCCGGTTCCATTTCTTCATCGATGATGGCGTCGAAAGGCTCAACCTGCAGCAGGTCCGGGTGCGGGCAGTGCTGTTTCATCGGCACTTTTTCACCCACGCGCCAGCGACGGCGGCCGGTACCCTGAATGATAAAGACGTCATACTGATCGAGGTGCGGGCCAACGCCGCCACCCGGGACCGAGAACGAGATCATCAGATCGTCCATTCGCCAGTCAGGCAGCTTACGGAACGGGAGCATCAGCGCACTGGAAGGTTCATGCCAGTGATCCACAGCCTGCACCAGCAGCGACCAGTTGTTTTCGCTCAGGTGATCAAAGCTCTCGAAAGGGCCGTGCGCAACCTGCCAGCGACCGTCCTGGTGGCTGACCAGACGGCTGTCCACTTCGTTCTCCATCGCCAGTCCGGCCAGCTCATCCGGGGAGATCGGATCGATAAAGTTTTTGAAGCCGCGCTTCAGAATAACTGGACGCTTTTGCCAATAACGCTGCAAAAAGTCGTTCCAGTCCAGATCTAATTGATAATCCATGTTCTATTCCAGGATAGAGGAGTGAGCCTGAGTGCGATTATAACGGAAGTTTGGCCCCGTGGATCGGGGCCAGAGCGACAGAATTTACTCGTGATGATGGGAATCGTGCTGACGGGCGAAAGTGACCTGCATGCGAGCGCCGCCAAGCGGGCTGTCGCTGATGGTAATGGAACCGTCGTACTGTTCGATAATCTCCGCCGCCACCGACAATCCCAATCCTTGACCAGGGCGCAGCGTATCTACCCGCTGGCCGCGCTGGAAGATCAATTCACGCTTGCTTTCCGGAATGCCTGGCCCGTCGTCATCGATGACGATAGTAAGGTATTTGTCGGAGTGCAGGGAGGTGATCTCAACGAACTCCAGGCAGTATTTACAGGCATTTTCCAACACGTTGCCCATCACTTCCATAAAGTCGTTTTTCTCCCCCATAAAGGTCACTTCCGGCGAAATATCCAGCGTGATCACCACACCTTTGCGCTGATACACCTTGTTCAGTGCTACGTTCAGGCTGTCGAGCAGCGCTGGGACCGAGTGGATCTCGCGCGTCAGCACCGTTTGCCCCGAATTGATGCTGGCCCGGTGCAGGTAGTAACCGATTTGCTGAGAAATACGGCTGATCTGGTCCAACATGATCGGCTCGACTTCCTCGATCGTGGTCTGCTTACCGGTACGTAATGAACGCAGCGTCGTTTGCAACACCGCCAACGGCGTCTTCAGGCTGTGGGTCAGATCGGAAAGCGTGGTGCGGTATTTGGTGTAACGCTGGCGCTCGTTGCGCACCAGAATATTCAGGTTACGTACTAGCCCACGCAGCTCGCTGGGGGGATTTTCGTCGAGTTGTTCTCGCTCGCCGTTTTCCAACTCACCAACCTGATTCACCAGCGCCTTGATGGGACGCAAGCTCCAGTAGGCCGCCAGCCACAGCAAGGGGACCACCAGCAGCAGGTTGGCCAGCAACACGTAGCTGAACCATTCCCATACCACGTCGGAGCGTTGTAATTCCTGCGGAATGGTATCGACCACCACGATGCTCAAAGCCGGCAGCCGCGCGGTGGCCGCGTAGGTGTTGACCGCCACTGAGTGGGTCAGGGCGTTCTGGTCGTTGTCGTCATAGTCTTTAAGCTGATCCTGCGCCTTGGGGTTGTTGCCCAACACTTCACTACTGATACGGGTATCGGTATCGATTTCGTAGAAGCCGGACTCTTCCAGCCACTCTTTATTGATGCGTTTTTCCAGCTCGGGTACCTGGCGCTGGCTCCACAGCAGATTGCCTTTATCGTCGTAAATAAACACCAGGGTTGGGAAGTTGAGATCGATATCGGGCGGAATGGCAATGGTGAGTTTGTTATCTTTCCACTGGGCCAGGCTGAAAAACAGATTACTTTCACCGCGCAGTAGGCGAAAGGCAGTTTTGTCGAAGCTGACAATATAACCGACTACCGCCACCAGACCATAGGACAGCGAGAGCGCCAGGATCACCCCAGCGGTGGCCATCAAAAAGCGGGCGCGCAGTGAGAAAGGTTTTTTACCCTTGTTGAACATGGCGATCATTTCGCATCAAAACGATAGCCCTGACCACGAACCGTGGTGATCACTTCCTGAGGGTATTCGGCCTGCAATTTTTTGCGTAAACGGCCCATCAGTACGTCGATGGTATGGCTCTCGCGCAGTTCGGCATCCGGGTACAGCTGCAACATCAGCGAGTCTTTGCTGACCACCTTGCCGGCGTTGCGGATTAAGGTTTCGATGATGGTGTATTCGAACGCAGTCAGTTTGATCTGCTGTTCGTTGACGCTCAGTTCGCGACGCGAAAGGTCGATTTGGAACGGGGGCAATACGATCACCTGAGAGGCCAAACCGCTGTTACGGCGCATCAGCGCCTGCATACGGGCAATCACTTCTTCCAGATGGAACGGCTTGGTCACATAGTCGTCGGCACCGGCTTCCAGCACCGCCACTTTGTCCTGCCAGCTTTCACGCGCGGTGAGCACCAGGATTGGCAGCTTCATCTGGTGGGCGCGCCAGCGGCGGATCAGGCTCAGGCCGTCTTCACCCGGCAGGCCGAGATCGACAATGGCGATGTCAGGCGCATGCTCTTGCAGGAAATAATCGGCTTCTTTGGCATCCTCTGCCGCATCAACCTGATGGCCCATTTCACGCATCTGGACGGAGAGGTGGTGGCGTAATAAACCGTTATCTTCAACAACCAGTACTCGCATGGCGAACTCCTGTGGATCGGCGGGTGAACATCCTGTCACCCACGCAGTAAAGGTAACACGCTCAGCAGCGTGTGAGGGATAGCGTGCGACAACCTAAGCCATCCGATCGTGATCTTGACGTTATGGTAGGTATAACCGGCTCTTACCGCAAGGGACGCAGAACCTTGGCAGGAAATAAGCGCTATCGATATTTAGTTCGCTGTCATTATCGACAAGGTCAAATAAACGTTGGATAAACAATGGCGAGGGAAAGTTAAACCAAACTTAAACGGAAGAGGCTGCGATGAGAGAACCGGACCCGGATGCCGGGCCCGCAAATGTTAAGGATGGGTCGGTTTGCTGACGCTGTTTTTACGGATCTCCTGCACTTCGGCAGCGGTAACTCGCGGCGCATGATTGCCCCAACTGCTGCGTACGAAAGTCGCGAGTTCGGCAATTTGCTGGTCGTTCAACCGCCAACCAAAGTCCGGCATGGTCAACCCTGTAGGGGCACCAACGGTTATGGGGGTACGGGAACCATTGATAACAATGCTGATCAGTGAGGAAGGATCATCGCTTAACAGCGCCGGATTGTGTGCCAACTGCGGGAAGGTATCACGGTAGCCCTGCCCGTCGCTGCGGTGGCAGGCGGCGCAATTATCCAGATAGGCTTGAGCGCCCGGGCGACTGACATCCCCTTTTGCCAGCAGAGCAGCCGTGCTGCCGTCTTGCAGCAATGGCTTCTCCTGATTATCTGCCTGTAATGATTGCAGATAGCCGGCGATAGCGCGTAGGTCCTCATCACTCAGGTATTGCGTGCTGTCCTGAACCACGTCAACCATCGAGCCAAAAGCGGCAAATCGGTTGTTGTGGCCGGTTTTCAGAAAGCGGGTGATATCTTCCGCGTTCCAACTGCCCAAACCGATTACCGCATCCGCCCGCAGGTTGGCGGCATGCCAGCCTTCAAGCGTACCGCCGCTCAGATAGGCGCTGTCGCTTTGGTTGAGCGCTTTCTCCTGGAAGCCAATACCGCGTGGCGTATGACAACTTCCGCAGTGGCCCAGCCCCTGCACCAGATAGGCTCCACGATTCCATTCGGCGCTTTGGGTGGCATCCGGCTGGTAAGTTCCGTCCTCTCGGAACACCAGATCCCACATTGCCAGCGGCCAACGCATATTCAGCGGCCAGGGAATATCGCTGTCTTTATTCTGTTGCGCCACGGGGTGAACCTGATGGGTGAAATACAGGTACAGATCGCGCACATCCTCATCGCTGATTTTGGCAAAAGAGGGATAGGGCATCGCCGGGTAGAGTCGGGTGCCGTCGCGGGCGACACCTTTGCGCAATGCGTCGCTGAACTCCTGCAGGCTGTATTCGCCGATACCAGTCTGTTTGTCCGGGGTGATGTTAGTGGAGTAGATGGCCCCCACTGGCGTGGTCATTTTGAGGCCGCCGGCAAAGGGTGCACCGCCAGGGGCAGTGTGGCAGGCGGCGCAGTCACCGGCACGCGCCAGATATTCGCCGTGCAGGAGCCGGGCGGCCAATTGCGGGTCATCGGCCGCCTGTACCGTCGCGGTGCCCAGCATCAACAGCGCCAGCAGCGAGGGAGTAAATCCTTTCATATGAAGCTCCTTATGCTTTCAGGCCTGAACCAGCGGACCGGGGTTTTTTAAATACTGCGTGCGGATCGCCTCGGCCGAATAATAGGCCAGCGCCCCGACGATGCCGGTGGGGTTGTAGGCCAGATTCTGCGGAAAGGCGCAGGCGCCGGTGACGAACACATTAGGTACATCCCAACACTGCAGGTATTTATTCACCACGCTGGTGGCAGGGTTGTCACCGGTAATGGCTCCGCCGGTGGTGTGAGTCGACTGGTAGGGGCGCACATCGTAATGATCGCCGGTTTTTTTCACCGATACTGCTATCTGTTTGGGCTTCATGGCATTGGCGATATTCGCCATTTTGCTGGTGATGTGCTGTGTCATTTTGATTTCATTGTCTTTCCAGTCAAACGTCATGCGTAACAGCGGCAGGCCGTAGCCGTCCTTATAGGTTGGGTCGAGATCCAGATAGCAGTCGCGGTACGGCATCACCGAGCCTTCGGAGCCGATGCTCATTGAGTGCGGGTAGTTATCCTTGATGCCCTGTTTCCAGCCGCCGCCCCAGGCAGGCGTACCCGGCGGCAGCATCATTTGCTGGATAGGTCGGCCACCGGTGCGGGTGGCCGAGATGTAGGCACCGCCGATAAAACCCAAATCGGCATGATCGAAGTTCTCGCCGTTCAGATCGTCGATCACTGTGCCGGCCGCGCCTGCGCCGATAAACGGATTGAAGTGGGTATTCTGGTCATAAAACAGCGATATACCGCTGTTCATCTGATAGGCGTAGTTCTTGCCGACCACGCCTTCACCGGTCACCGGATCGTAAGGTTTGCCAATGCCGGACAACAGCAGCAGGCGAACGTTATGCAGTTGGAAAGCACTGAGGATCACCAGATCGGCCGGTTGTTCCACCTCTTGCCCCTGGGCGTTGATGTAGGTGACGCCGGTGGCTTTCTTGCCGGTGCTGTCCAGATTCACTTTGATTACCTGCGACTGGGTGCGCAGCTCAAAGTTTTTGCGCTGGGTCAGTACCGGCAAAATGGTGGTTTGCGGCGAAGCCTTGGAGTACATAAAGCAGCCGAAGCGCTCGCAGTAGCCGCAAAAATTACAGGGACCCAGCTGCACGCCGTAAGGATTGGTATAGGGCTCGGAGCAGTTGGCGGCGGGGATGGCGAACGGGTGATATCCCAGCGATTCCGCGGCCTTGCCGAACAGCGAGCCGGAATAGAGCTGTTTCAGCGCCGGCGTCGGGTATTCGCTGGCTCGTGGCCCTTCAAACGGATTGCCTCCCTTGATGATATTTCCCTGCAGATTGCCGGCTCGACCAGAAGTGCCGCACACTTTTTCGAACTTGTCGAAGTAAGGCTCCAGTTCCTGATAACTCAGCGGATAATCCTGCAGCGTCATGCCCTCCGGGATCCATTTGGCCCCGTACTTTTCATTGAGGGTGGTGTGCAGCTTTAAGTCGGATGGCAAGGCACGCCAGTGCATGCCGTTCCAGTGCACGCCGGCACCGCCGACGCCGTTACCGGGCAGAAAAGACCCGAGCTGGCGGTAGGGCACGGCAAAATCTGCCGGGGTGTGGCGCACCGTGACCGTCTCATGCGCCATTTCCTGTGCCAGTTTCAGGCGAATGCCGTAGGTCAGTTCGTCGGCAATGCGCGGATAGGCAAAGTCCGGGTAGGTTTCACGCTGCTCACCGCGTTCCAGCGCCAGCACGCTCAGGCCGCTTTCGGTCAATTCCATCCCCATTATGGCGCCGGTCCAGCCAAACCCAACGATAACCACGTCTACCGGTGGTTTTTTAATTGTGCTCATTTAGGCATTCCTTTTGCTTGAAATACTGACCGGGCCGAGGGGATAAGGCTGATTGGGGCGATTGACCCAATCGGTGTAATCCGCGCGTGCGCCGGGGAAACCAATCAGTTTCCAGGACGCTAACGTCTGGTTACCGCCATGCAGCGGATCGGCCAGATAGCCTTCTTTGGTATTGGTCAGCAACTGGTCGAAAAACGCCTTACCGGACAGGGCTTCCGAGTCCAATTGGCCATGTTCCAGCGCCTTCAGCAGCTGTTCTTGCTCAGCGTGGCCCAGTTCGGCAAACACCTTTTGAAACTGCCGACGGCAGTGCGCATTCACTTCACGGATACCGATACGGTAAGTCTCGCGCGGCGTCAGCTTGGACTGATAGCCCAGTTCCGGCGGAGAGGGAACGAAGGGCGGATGCATGTACCACAGTCCGCCGTGGCCGTAAGGCGTTTCCATTTGTCGGTCGATAAATATCGGTACGCCCTGATCCACCGCGCCGGGGCCGTTAGCGTCCGTCGGGATCAGCCGATCGCAGGCGGCCAGCAGAAAACGCCATTCGTCACCGTTGAAATAGACCGGGACATAGTGGCTCGATACGCCGGGAGCGGGTGCCGCCTTGGCTTCCAGTGCCATAATGCTGCTGCCTGCGGCGGCGAGCGGGATTAACGCCAGTGTCTTTTTTAGAAAGTTACGCCTGGGCGGCGTAGCGTCGTGCTGTTGTGACATAATTCCACCTTGAACATGCTTCACAATTAATGCCTGCGCAGGCAATAGCGGCCTACGCCGCGGCTCTCCAGCAGCGGTAAACAGGCGGGGATGGGTAAATGAATAGTAAACAACCATATAAATAGCAAGCTACTTGTATGGTTGTTTTAGTGTAGGACTGGCGAACTGAATGAAACAATCGATGATCTGTTTCAAAACATTTTGTTCACAACTAAGTTGATTCAGATCAACTTATCAACATACATACCGCAGGTTTGTCTTCGGCAGGCCTTCGACCCGGAGCAGCATGAAGCACAGTAGTGACAGCCGGCCGGATATCATCCTGGCCACCTTTAGTCGGCATCTACGTCAAGGCATGACGCGCAAAGCCGCGCTGCATCTGACCATCAAGCAACTGGTGACGGCGGGGGAGCTGGACTATCTGGCAAAACTGCCGCCCAGCCGCGTACTGGCTGCGCGGCTGGTGGTTTCGCGCGATACGGTTGAACTGACTTATGCCCAACTGGAGGCCGAAGGCTATATTGCCCGCGCGGTGGGGCGCGGCAGTTTTGTCAGCTACCAGCAAAATACCCTGATTGGCCGCGAGCTGCTGACTGACAACTCTGCCGAAAGCGCTCAACTGGCGGAGTCGGAACTGAGTGTGCATGGCCGCTCTTTGCTGCTGGCAGCCCACACTCCGCACACCAGTCGAAGCGACTCGCTGACCCCTTCCGTGCCCGATTTGCGGCTGTTTCCCATCGATAGCTGGTTGCAGCTGGAAAGGCAGGCGGTGCGACAGGGAGCCGAGCGCCTGCTGGGGTATGCCGATCCTCAGGGGCTGGTGGAACTGCGGGAGGAGATCATTGACTATTTGCGGCGCGAAAGGGGCGTGAAGGCCAGCGCGGAGCAGGTGATCGTGGTGACCAGTTCACAGCAGGCGCTATCGCTGTGTACGCAGGTGTTGTTTAATCCTGGCGACCGGGTGTTCGTGGAAGAGCCGGGCTACCAGGGGGCCAAAAAATTGGTTCAGTCGGCAGGGATACTCGCCCAACCGATTGGGGTAGATCAATCCGGTTTGGATATCGATGCATTGATACGGGCAGACGGGGGCGGGCGGGGCGTTTACATCACGCCCTCACATCATTATCCGTTGGGGCATTCGCTCAGCATCGACCGGAGGTTAAAGCTGTTGGCCTGGGCGCAACGTGAAAAAGCCTGGATTATTGAAGACGATTACGATTCCGAGTTCAATTACGACGGCCTGACCAGGGCATCGCTGCAGGGGCTGGATCAGAACCAGCGAACCTTGTATATCGGCACCTTTAGCAAGACGTTATTCCCGGGGTTGCGCATCGGTTTTATTATCGTTCCGCCTCAGCTGATTAAACCTATGGTCGCCGCCAAGCAATTCCAGGATGGTTATACTTCCGCATTGCCGCAAATGACGTTATTCAAATTTATCCATGAAGATTGCCATACTGAACATTTAAGGAACATGCGCAAAACCTATCAGGCGCGGCTGGAGATTTTGCATGCAGCGGTTCATCAGCATCTTGGCGCCTGGACTCAGCCACGTTTGCCGCAGGGCGGGTTGCAACTGGTTTGTCCGTTGGCGGACGCAGCAACTGAGCGGCGCCTGATTCAGGCCGCCGCCGCGCAGGGGATAAAGGTCTATGGCCTGATAGATTTTTATACCGGGCAGCCCACGGAGGGGGCGCTGGTATTGGGTTTTGCCGCTTATTCCCCTGATGAGATTGTAAGATTCATCAAAAAGTTAGCTGCTATTTTCAGCGAACTGCCGGCTGAGATCTGACTGCGGTTGCACATCAAAATTGGTCTGTTCACTGTTATTAATTGGTCTGTATTCAGTTCGCAATGGTGCGGGTATCCTACTGGTATTACGTTATTTTTTCTCAGAAAAGCCCCGATGACGCTTTGATCGCCATCACCCTCAGGGTGGCTTAAAGGCTGCGGGTTCACTTACTTAATACCAGAGAGGCACCATGCTCCCAATAACTCATGAAGCAGCAGTACGTAAAATACAAAACGCCGATAAGCCGCAGTGGTTGGAACTGTGGCAGGGGTACCTCCATTTTTACCGTGCGGACGTCTCGGCGCAGGTTACCGATCATACCTTCGAGCGTTTATGCGAAGATCAGCAGGTCTATGGCCTGGTGGCGGAAGATAGAAACGGCAACCTGCTGGGGTTCATGCATCTTATTTTCCATCCTTCAACCTGGAGCTCGGCCGGCTATTGTTATATTGAAGATCTTTACGTTTCACCGGCGGGCCGCGGCAAGAAAGTGTCCGAAAAACTCTTCGAACAGGCCTATCAGTTGGCGGATGAGAAGGGCAGCGACAGAGTTTATTGGATGACGCAGGAATATAACGCCCCGGCGCGGTCGCTGTACGACAAGATAGGCAAGAGAAGTTCGTTTATCGTCTATACCCGTTAACGACAGGCTGCGAGGAAGTGTATGGTGATCAATCAGTTTGGGCAGCCGGTGGGCGAGCCATTATCCGATTGGCGGGCGGCGAAGCGCCCTGGTGGCGAGACGCTTAACGGACGTTTTTGCTGTCTGAAGCAACTCGATCCGCAGCGGGATTATGCGGCGTTGTTCAGCGCTTTCCAGCAGGCGGTTGATGGCCGGGACTGGACTTATTTATCGATAGAACGACCAGAAAGCTCTGCGGCGATGTTGCAACACCTGACCACCTTGCAGGCGAACGCTACGCTGGTGAATCTGACGGTGTTCGACGCTGTTAGCCAGGCACCGGTCGGGACGGTAGCTTATATGCGCATCGACGAAGGTAATGGCGTGGCTGAGATTGGACATGTCAGCTGGTCACCGGCGATGAAACAGCGCTCCAGTGCCACCGAGGCGATTTATCTGATGCTGCGGCACCTGTTTGAGGATTTGGGCTATCGCCGTTGCGAATGGAAGTGCGACAGTCACAACGCGCCCTCCAAACAGGCGGCGGCGAGATTTGGTTTTCTGCATGAGGGGACTTTCCGCTATGCGGTGGTCACCAAGGGCCGCACTCGGGATACCGACTGGTTTGCCATAACCGCTGACCGTTGGCCGGCAATCAAGGCGGGATTCGAGCAGTGGTTGAGTCCCGATAATTTCAATGCGCAAGGGCAGCAGATAAAACGCCTGCAGGATTTTATGCCACAGAAATAAAAGAGGCGGCCAAAAGGCCGCCTCTTTGCTATCGGAACAAAACGCTTACTTCAGCTCATCGACCATGGTCGCTGCGCGGCCAATGTAGTTAGCCGGGGTCATGGCTTTCAGGCGGGTTTTTTCTTCTTCCGGCAGTGCCAGGCCATCGATAAATGCCTGCATACCGGCGGCATCCACGCGTTTGCCGCGGGTCAGCTCTTTCAGCTTTTCATACGGCTTTTCGATGCCGTAACGACGCATCACGGTCTGGATCGGCTCGGCCAAGACTTCCCAGTTGTGATCCAGCTCATCCAGCAGATGTGCCTGATTGACTTCGAGCTTGCTGATGCCTTTCATGGTCGCCTGATAGGCGATCAACGCATAGCCCAGACCCACGCCCAGGTTACGCAGCACGGTGGAGTCGGTCAGGTCGCGCTGCCAGCGAGACACCGGCAGTTTGCTGGCCAGGTGGCCCAGCACCGCGTTAGACAGGCCCAGGTTGCCTTCGGAGTTCTCGAAGTCGATAGGGTTGACCTTGTGCGGCATGGTGGAAGAGCCGATTTCACCGGCGATGGTCTTCTGCTTAAAGTGATTCAGGGCGATATAACCCCAGATATCACGGTCGAAGTCGATCAGAATGGTGTTGAAACGCGCCACGCAGTCAAACAGCTCGGCAATGTAGTCGTGCGGTTCGATTTGGGTGGTGTACGGGTTCCAGGTAATGCCCAGTGAAGTCACGAAGTCTTCGCTGAACGCATGCCAGTCCACTTCCGGGTAAGCCACGATGTGGGCGTTATAGTTGCCGACCGCACCGTTGATTTTACCCATGATCTCCACGCGCTCCAGCTGACGGAACTGACGTTCCATACGGTAGGCCACGTTGGCGAATTCTTTACCGACGGTTGACGGGGTTGCCGGCTGACCGTGGGTACGGGACAGCAGCGGAATATCGCGGTATTCCAGCGCCAGGCCCTTGATTGAATCGATGATTTTGCGCCAGTACGGCAGCACCACGTCCTGACGCGCAGTTTGCAGCATCAGTGCATGTGACAGGTTGTTGATGTCTTCTGAGGTACAGGCAAAGTGGATAAACTCGGACACCGCCTGCAGCGCAGGGATCGCGTCCACTTTTTCTTTCAGGAAATACTCAACCGCTTTGACGTCGTGGTTGGTGGTGCGTTCGATGGTCTTGATGCTCTGCGCGTCTTCTTCGCTGAATTCCGCGACGATCTTGTCGAGGAAAGCGTTTGCGTCGGCGTCAAAAGCCGGAACTTCTTTGATTTCTGCACAGGTGGCCAGTTTTTGCAGCCAACGTACTTCAACCTGCACGCGGAATTTCAGCAGACCGTATTCGCTGAAAATGGCGCGCAGTGCGCTGACTTTATCACCGTAGCGTCCATCAACGGGTGAGACGGCGGTCAGTGAGGATAATTCCATCGGTAGCAACTCCTGGGATCGATTAACAATGAGCAACGATATTTTGCGCCTGTTTAAACAGACGATTACGGGAAAACATTAACTGCAGGCGGCTGCCGCCAACCTGTTGCCACAGTACGGCGGCACGGATGCCGGCCAGTAGCGTGGCACGAACCTTGGCCTGCACCTGCGGATTCTGCAGAATGGCCGGCGAGCCGGTCACCTGGATGCGCGGCCCGAGCGGGCTGACCACGTCGACATAAATGCCGGCCAGCGCGCTGATAATGGTGTCTGATTCCAGATCAAAATGCGCCAGTTGGCGCTCAAGCTGGCCGAGACGTTCGCCAAGCTGGTTCATCGCCTGCTTATTGGCGTTGAGCTTGCGCTCAAGCACCATCAGGCTGATGGTGTAGCGGGTCAGTTCGGCACCCAACCCTTTATTGTTGGCGTTGAGCACGCTCATCAGCGTCTCGAGGCCGACTTTCAAATTGCGCTCTTCTCCGCCGAACACCGCCAGCGTGGAAGAGGGGTCCATCTGCAGCAGGCTGTTCAGCGAAGTATGGAAAGCTTCACGGTCGCATTGGCCTTCGTGCGCCAACTGCTGAACCATAAGCGCCGCCTGGCTGATTCCAGCCATGGCCAGCGTAATGTCATAATAATTCTTCGCCACGATTACTCCTGTAAACGCTGTTCGATAATGCCGCCACCGAGGCAGATTTCATCCTGATAGAACACGGCTGACTGGCCTGGGGTCACGGCAGCGACCGGCTCGTCGAAACGCACTTCAATACGCTCTTCGTCAAGCGGGGTAACGGTGCACGGAATGTCCTGCTGGCGATAACGGGTTTTTACCGTACAGCGGAAGGGGCCGCTCAGCGGCAGGCGATCGACCCAATGCAGCTGCTGCGCTACCAGACCGACGGACATCAGGCGCGGATGCTCATGCCCCTGGGCAACCACCAGCACGTTGTTGGCGACGTCTTTGTCCACCACGTACCACGGATCTTCACTGCTGTCCTTCATACCACCAATGCCGAGCCCTTTACGCTGGCCCAGGGTGTGGTACATCAGGCCCTGATGTTCACCGACGGTCTGGCCGTCAACGCTGACAATCGGGCCCGGCTGTGCAGGCAGGTAGCGGCCAAGGAAGTCGCGGAACTTGCGTTCGCCGATAAAGCAGATGCCAGTGGAGTCTTTTTTCTTGGCGGTGACCAGATCCAGCTGTTCGGCGATGCGGCGCACCTCCGGTTTTTCCAGTTCACCGACCGGGAACAGGCTTTGCGCAACCTGCTCGTGGCTCAGGGTGTAGAGGAAATAGCTTTGGTCTTTATTGCCGTCGACGCCGCGCAGCAGGCGGCTTTTGCCGTCAACGTCCTGGCGGCGCACGTAGTGGCCGGTGGCGATAAAATCGGCCCCCAGATCTTCGGCGGCGAATTCCAGGAAGGCTTTGAATTTGATTTCTTTATTGCACAGGATGTCCGGGTTCGGCGTGCGGCCGGCCTTGTACTCTTCCAGGAACAGTTCAAAGACGTTGTCCCAGTACTCTGCCGCGAAGTTCACCGTATGCAGTTCGATGCCGAGTTTGTCGCATACCGCCTGTGCATCGGCCAAATCGGTCGCTGCGGAGCAGTACTCTTCATCATCGTCTTCTTCCCAGTTCTTCATAAACAGCCCAGCGACCTGATAGCCCTGTTGCTGTAACAGATAGGCAGTAACGGAAGAGTCGACGCCGCCGGACATACCGACGATTACTTTTTTCTGGCTGTTGTCTGACATGGGGATCTCACGAACTTGAACACGAACCGTGCTGATAAAAAACAAGCGCAGGATTTTACCACGTTGCCTGCGCCGGCGCACGGCACTTATTCATCTCAGAACGGCCAGTTATAGCTGCTGACCAGCGATAGCGGGTAACGTTCCGGCTGTTGGTAACAACGAAGGCTTTCCGCGACCAGTGCGGATCGCAGGTTAGGGGCCTTCAAAATCTCGTCGGCGCTCAGCCACAAACAGCGGTCGATATCGCTGTCGTGCGGTTCGGTCGGCAACTGCTGTTCGAGCTCGATGACAAAGCAGAAGCGCAGAAACGGCGTATTGTCCGGTGCGATCCACTGGTGCAGCTTGAGGAATGACTGTGGCGTGGCGCGGATGCCGGTTTCTTCCCATAGCTCGCGCTCGGCGGCCTGCACCAGCGTTTCGTCGGCTTCAAGGTGCCCGGCCGGCTGATTCCAGAGCGCCTTGTTATTAATCGTCTCTTCGACGATCAAAAACTTGCCGGCGGCGTGAACCACGCAGGCAACGGTGACGTGCGGTTTAAACATAAAGGTCCCTTACAGCGGCTTATTGATATGCTGATAGATATCATCCAGTTCGGTAATACGGGCCTGATAGCTGCCTGAGAGACAACTGACGTCGCTGCCGCACAATTTCCGCTGCGCCAGCCAGCGCTGTTGCTGGTCTTGCATCTCACCGCGCACTCCCATGGCGAACAGACCATGTAAAAACTGGTACTTGGTCGCCATTTCCACGTCTTTGTCACTCAGCGTACGGCTGGCGCAGATGGCCTTTTTGTCGGCACTGACGGCTTTGGCGCAGTCAAAACTGGCGGCCTGAACGGCAGGAACCGAAAGCAGGGCGGTGAACAGTAGCGCGGTTAATGTTTTCATCGTTGCTGCTCCTCGGGCTGGTTACAGTGAGTCCAGGGTTTTCCATTCACCGGGCTGCAATTCGCCCAATGAAAGATTACCCATACTGTAGCGAATCAGCCGCAGGGTAGGAAAGCCGATGTGTGCAGTCATGCGACGCACCTGGCGATTTCGGCCTTCATAAAGGGTGACTTTCAGCCAGGCGGTGGGGATTGATTTGCGTTCGCGAATGGGCGGATTGCGCGGCCACAGCCATTGCGGTTCTGCGACCAGCTCAACGCCTGCCGGCAACGTTGGGCCGTCTTTGAGCGTGACGCCATTGCGCAAGGGGGCCAGGTCGCTTTCCTGCGGGGCGCCTTCGACCTGCACGTAATAGACTTTTCCGGTACGTTTGCCCGGCTGGGTGAGTTGCGCCTGCAGCTTGCCGTCATTGGTTAGCACCAATAAACCTTCGCTGTCGCGATCCAAACGCCCAGCGGCGTAAACATCGGGAAATGGAATGAATTCTTTCAGGGTGGTGCGGCCGGCTTCATCGGTAAATTGCGGCAGCACATCGAACGGCTTATTGAATAACACCACGCGACGCGGCCCCTGTGCGACTGCGGGTTTGGCGGGGGCAGGCTTGCTGAATCGTTTAACTTTGTGATTTTTAACAGAGAATTTTTTCATAACAGTTGAGATTACGGATGATAGGCGCATTATAACCGAATCCGTTTCGGATTGGCGCGGACTGAAAATTCCAGTAGTATCTACACGCATCTTACAAAGCATTAACAAAAATTGCGCTTGAAGGAGAGGTTGATGGAAAGCAAAGTAGTTGTTCCGGCAGAAGGTAAAAAGATTACGGTCGATGCCCAGGGTAAACTGGTTGTTCCGAATAACCCGATCATTCCGTTTATCGAAGGCGACGGCATTGGCGTTGACGTTACCCCTGCTATGATTCACGTGGTTGATGCAGCAGTGAAAAAGGCCTACCACGGCGAACGTAAAATCTCCTGGATGGAAATCTATACCGGCGAAAAATCCACTCACGTTTACGGGAAAGACGTGTGGCTGCCGGAAGAAACCCTGGATCTGATCCGTGACTACCGCGTTGCCATCAAAGGCCCGCTGACTACCCCTGTCGGTGGCGGTATTCGCTCCCTGAACGTGGCCCTGCGCCAGCAACTGGACCTGTACGTGTGTCTGCGTCCGGTGCGTTACTACCAGGGCACTCCAAGCCCGGTTAAACAGCCAGAGCTGACCGACATGGTGATCTTCCGCGAAAACGCCGAAGACATCTACGCAGGTATCGAGTGGAAAGCCGGTTCTGCAGAAGCAGACAAAGTGATCAAGTTCCTGCGCGACGAAATGGGCGTGAAAAAAATCCGCTTCCCAGAGCAATGTGGTATCGGCGTGAAGCCATGTTCTGAAGAAGGGACTAAACGTCTGGTACGTGCGGCGATCGAATACGCGATCACCAACGACCGCGACTCTGTGACCCTGGTTCACAAAGGCAACATCATGAAGTTCACCGAAGGTGCCTTCAAGGATTGGGGCTACGAACTGGCGCGCGAAGAGTTTGGTGGCGAACTGATCGACGGCGGTCCATGGCTGAAAATCAAGAACCCGAACACCGGTAAAGAGATCGTGGTTAAAGACGTGATCGCCGACGCCTTCCTGCAGCAAATCCTGCTGCGTCCGGCTGAATACGACGTGATCGCCTGTATGAACCTGAACGGTGACTACATCTCCGACGCCCTGGCCGCACAGGTTGGTGGTATCGGTATCGCACCTGGTGCCAACATCGGTTCCGATTGCGCGCTGTTCGAAGCCACCCACGGTACTGCACCTAAGTATGCCGGCCAGGACAAAGTGAACCCAGGTTCCATCATCCTGTCTGCAGAAATGATGCTGCGTCACATGGGCTGGTTCGAAGCGGCTGACCTGATTGTTAAGGGCATGGAAGGCGCAATCGCTGCCAAGACCGTGACCTATGACTTCGAACGCCTGATGGAAGGCGCTAAACTGCTGAAATGTTCAGAGTTTGGCGACGCTATCGTTAAACACATGTAAGTGTGTTTAAGCGTTCAATGAAAACGGGAACCTGATGGTTCCCGTTTTTTATTATTCAAACTGCAACGGTTATCAAAATATTATCAAAATAAGTTATCAAAACTCGGCCATTTTGGCATTTGTAAGTGTATCACTCTAAAGAGTGGTTCAGTCCAAACCATAGGAATGGGGTAGTTCCGTTCGCAAATTACTTGTTTGCTTTAAACAAAATCAGTAACTGCACAAGTCAAGTTTGAAGGGCAGTTTTGAGCGAAAAGCGAACTTGATTTATTAAGCAATTTTAGAATTATCAACACTAAGTTGTTAATTGGCTTTGCCATGATTCAGGTTAGTTAATGGCTCGTTAACATTAAAAATCTTGTAGCTTACTTCGTCTACACCCAAATTTTTCAGGCGAGCAGAATGTTTTTTAACATAGGCAAGTGCCGTTTCTTCATTCTGAAACAAATAGATACCCCCCGCTTCCTGATTCGTTTCATTCTCTGTCCATATTTTCCAGATAAAACCCGGCTCATGGTTAATGGACTCGGCCAGTTCGACCAGCTGATGAGACATCTCAGCACCAAATGGGCCATGAAAATCAAAGTGCAACTGCAACAGTATGTTCGACATAAATCCTCCAGGGATATGGGGTCAGTGAATGTTCCTGTATCTTATTTTTTATTTATTGCACAATAAACTTCATAATTTAGTCATTAAGTGTTCACTATTATGACAGAAAGACTCAAGACCACGCTTGATCAATGGATGAATCTGGTTGCTATAAGTGAGGAGGGTAGCGTTCAGGCTGCAGCTGCACGGCTGCATAAAAGCCATACCACCTTACTGTATTCGGTCAGAAAACTTGAAAGTCAGCTTGGTACCGAGCTGGTCGAGGTTATAGGTAAAAAAACGCGACTAACAGCCAGTGCCACTATGCTGTTGCGTAAGGCTGGCACCATGATTGAAACAGCGAGGCAGTTGGAAAGTCTGAGCAGTCTGCTGTCAGAAGGCTATGAATCCAGTATCACCGTATCTGTTGACCATTTGTGCAATCGGATGTGGGTTTACGATCCTCTGACCCAGTTTTGTGCTGAAAATCCGTTAACATCGGTCAAACTGCGTGAGACTTCACTGAGTTCAACGCGGCGCTACGTCAAAGAAAAAATTTCTGACATCGCCATTATTAATCTTCCTGTGGAAAACTTTCCTTCTTCATTTTTTGGTCACGTTAAAATGCTGCCCGTTATCTCTTCTCGGCATGAGCTTGCAGGGCAAAAGGAAATCAGCCAGAACGAATTGGTTAATACGACGCAGATTGTGCTGCGAGACCTGGGTAATGAAGATAATAGACACGGGGAAAACGTAGGGTGGTTAAAGCCCCAACGCAGAATAACCGTGGACAGCTTTGACTATGCCATTGATGCCGTAAGCGCTGGGCTGGGATTTTGTCGCCTGCCAGAACATATGATCCAGCGGCTCAACAACCCAGACATTATTACGCTCAGTCTACAGGAAGGGTTCGATTACCAGGTTCCTTTGCACATTACCCTGCCAAAAGGTGAGAATACTGGTCCTGCGGCTCGGGAGCTTTTTGCGCTTTTGATTCAGTATGCAGCTATCCGAAAGGGTCAGAGTAGCTGAGAACCTTCCTGATTATCGTGAAGGCAAATATCTTTCAGTTTTTGTAGAAACCAGAGTTTCTCTTTTCCATGGCGCAGCGTCTTCTGGCTATAAAGGCATACTTCTATGCTGGGAGAATCGATCGGCAACGGGAGTGAAGTGACGGCAAAATGTTCTCCTCCCCGGAGGCTGTAGGTTTCGGGTACGACGCTGATACAGTTCGACGATTCGACGAGGGGCGCTACAATGTTCAGGTCCGGCACGTTAAGTGCGATCGGCAGTTTTTTATTAGTTCTGGCATACCATTCCTGATAGAAGTTATGCCCTGCCTGAGAAGAGGCCATGATATGTTTCTCCTCAAGAAACTGGGCAAGCGTAATGGCGTCGCCAACGCGCGTATGTGCATTGCCTTTCAGACACACATATCTGTCCTTAAGCAGAAGATCGCAGTGAACATCCTGTACGGCATAGGTCCGGTTGCAGATTGCGGCGTCAATAAATCCTTTATCAAGCCATTCCTGGAGCTTTGAGATTTCAAGCGGCAGGATTTCAATTTCTACGCCGGGTGCTATGTTGCTTATTTCACGAAAAATTAACGGAAGGTAATAGTGTTCTCCCAGGTCCGACATAGCGAGCACAAACTTATGCTTTGAGATCCGGTAATCAAATGCTTTACGTGAGGCAACAACCGCATCTATATCTCCGACCACTTTGCTGAATGTGCGGTATATCTCAATGGCCTGTCGCGTGGGTTTCATGCCGGTATTCTGACGCACAAACAGTTCATCGTTAAGTTCATCGCGCAACTTCTTAAGAGCGTAACTTACTGATGGCTGGGTAATGTTCAGTATATCTGCTGCCCCGGAAACGCTTTCCTGTTCATAGATGGCCACAAAAACTTTAACCAGATTCATATCCATATAGATACTATTTATAAATAAATTTTAAAATATTGATTGGATCTATGAATCTATCAGGATCTAGACTTCGCTTCAACAACAGAAGAGGAGTTACCATGAAAACCGTACAACAAGCGACCTACGACCTCCTTCGTAGTAACGATATGAATATCATCTTCGGAAACCCCGGCTCGAATGAGCTGCCGTTTTTGAAAAATTTCCCGGAAGACTTCACCTACGTTCTCGGCCTTCAGGAAGCTGTCGTTCTGGGCATTGCAGATGGCTATGCTCAGGCATCCGGCAAGCCGGCGCTGGTTAACTTACACTCTGCTGCGGGTACCGGTAACGCGATGGGCGCTCTGGCCAATGCCTGGAACTCGCACTCCCCGCTTATCGTCACTGCAGGCCAGCAACACCGCGCCATGGTCTCGGTAGAACCCTATCTGACCAATATTGATGCAACGCAGCTGCCGCGTCCTCTGGTGAAGTGGAGCTACGAACCGTCCACGGCGCAGGAAGTTCCGTATTCGATCAGCCGCGCCATTCACACCGCTATGTCAGAGGCGAAAGGTCCGGTATATGTATCCGTTCCTTATAACGACTGGGCACAGGAGGCGGAAGCGCAGAGTAAATCTCTGCTAAGCCGTAAAGTCACCAGCCGCCGCGCGCTGGATCCCATGTCCCTGAAGAGCATCACGGAGGATATCCGCCTTGCTAAAAATCCGGTGATGGTCCTGGGCTCTGACGTGGATGCTGATGACGCCAATGATATTGCAGTACAGCTTGCCGAAAAACTGAAATGCCCGGTGTGGGCCGCACCGTCCACGCCGCGCAGTCCGTTCCCGAATAAGCACCGTTGTTTTAAAGGGTTGCTGACCTCGGGTATCAACTCGATTTCAGAACAGCTTTCTGCACATGATTTAATTCTGGTTATCGGAGCACCAGTCTTCCGATATCATCAGTATGAAACCGGGGAATACCTGCCAGCAGACGCTAAACTCATCCACATAACCTGCGATATCAACGAAGCTGCTCGCGCCCCGGCGGGAGATGCCTGGGTTGCTGATATGAAACCCGCTATGGAGCAGCTGCTGGCATCTGTGGAAGAGAAAGCGAATGAAATGCCTGACTTCAGAAAATCCTCGGTACAAGTAAACCTGACGTCGCCCATGTGCCCTGAGACCGTCTTTGACATCCTGAACTGGGCGGCACCGGACAACTCAATTTTCGTCAACGAGTCCACGTCCACAACCGCGGCCATGTGGGAACGCCTGAACTTTGAAAGCCAGGGAAGCTATTTCTATGCAGCCGCAGGCGGCCTGGGCTTTGCAATGCCGGCCGGCGTGGGCATCCAGATGGCGCGCCCCGATCGCCAAGTCTTCGTGGTCATCGGTGATGGCTCTTCAAATTACAGTATTCAGGCTCTTTGGACTGCGGCTCAGTATAATGTGCCGGTCATCTTCATTGTCATGAAAAATGGAACCTACGGTGCCCTGCGCTGGTTCGCCTCCGTACTGGAGATTGGTGATATTCCGGCCTTTGACGTACCGTCCATTGATTTTACGAAGATTGCTGAAGGTTATGGCTTGCAGGCATACACAGCGGGCAAACCTGAAGAGCTTGAACGCGCTATTGCCAGCGCTCGTCAGTCAAGTAAACCGGCTCTTATCGAAGTTGAAACCTGGGGTGCCCTGCACGATATGCAGACGAAGTAATCTGTACGACAATCAGAGGGAGGCGTAGTCCTTCCTTTCTGAATTCTGATGTAACAGAGCGCAGGCTCTGCTTGTAATCTAAGGTGAGAATATGTCCCTTTCTTTAATACAGTCCATCATTAAAAGCTTTAAATCGAACGATATCCGGATTGTCGATTTAACTCATCAATTGAATTCTTCCTTCCCGGCGCTCTCGCTTCCGCCCGAGTATGGCCAGACCTGGGCATTCAAAAAAGAAAACATTTCCAGTTACGATGAAAATGGCCCGGCCTGGTACTGGAATAATTTTTCCTGCGGCGAACACACCGGTACGCATTTTGATGCGCCAGCGCACTGGATAAGCGGACGTGAACGTGAGAATAACACCGTAGACACTATCGATGTCAGTAACTTTATTGGCGAAGCCGTCGTTATCGATGCAGTCGAAGAAGTGCGCCAGAACAGTAACTGGGTATTGACCAAGGGGTTTCTACTGGAATGGGAGAAAAAACACGGGCAGATCCCGGATAATGCCTGGGTTCTGTTCCAGAGCGGCTGGTCAGAAAGGATTAACGATCCAGAAAAATTCGCCAATCTGATTGACGGTAAACCTCACACTCCGGGTCCGGATCAGGCATGCGTACAGTGGATGATCGAGGAAAGAAATGTACGTGGCTTCGGCGTTGAAACTATCAATATTGATGCGGGTCTTTCCTATGGCTGGCCCATCGCCTATCCCTGTCACAATCTGATGCTGGGTTCAGGGCGTTTTGGATTACAGTGTCTGAATAATCTTTCTGAATTACCGGCAAGAGATATTATTATCGTGTCAGCGCCGCTGAAAATAGAAGATGGTTCAGGCAGCCCGCTCAGGGTACTGGCCATTTACTGATAAAAAAACCGCCATAATGGCGGTTTTTTTATATTCATCAGATAAAGAATAAATGCACGCGTAATTTCCGGAGCTATGATGGGTTTATAATCTCTGTTAAATACAAGAATTGCTATAGCACCACAAAAAAATTTTGGCAAGAGTGTAACTAATTAGCGACAGGTTCGTGAATACTAGTGTAAATGACAGTGCTTCAAACGCGGCCGTGATGAAGAAAAACCAGCCAGGTAGCCCTCATCTTTTTTAGGATTCAATGATGCCTTTCGGTTCAGCCAGATTAACAATTACTCCAGCACCAAAAATAATGATAAAGATAGAAAGCATGACATCATTTAATATATTAAAATAAGCCTGAAGGGTTTATAAAGATGTAACGTGTTCATTTCACTAACTTCAAATAAACCATGTCTATAAAAATAACAAATGTAACCGATAAAGGGCTTTGAAAGGAGCTTGCAATCAAGCTGCTCATTTAACCTTTAAACTGCCAGTCTAATCAGATGAATGTGTAAGAATGCAGGATAACATAAATACAGTTCTTTCGGGAATTATAAGGTATGCCAATGTCCGATTTTAGCACTAAGGCTAAAGGTCAGATCGATCCTTGACCGTAAAGCATATGAAATTAAGTAGAACCTAAAATAACTAATATAAACAAATTATTGAGGGTATCCCATTAGGCTAGTAACTCACTTTTATCCACTCCTTCCCTCTGTCATCGTGATAACGGTCAGTCTGAAACTGTGTTTTGTGACCCAGAAGTATCTGAGTGTTTACCCCTTGGGACTTATACAGTCTTTCAGCAAGCGATCGTTGTTCATGAAACGTTGCTGGTGTGCCGTCACCCCAATCAATATCAGTTTTGTCCCTGGCTTTGCTAAAGTTGGTTGTCAGTGTATTGGCTGGCACTTTGGCACCACGTTGAGCCATTGATGTCGAACGGAAGTAATGTACAAGATGCTCGCTCACAGCATAATCTCGGCAACGCGAGATGACCTCACGTAAGCTCGTGTTCAAAGCATCGCAACGAAGGGAGAGAGGTAATGCCAATTTTGCACCAGTTTTCTCCTGCACAACATGTAAGTGGTCATCCCAGATGTCGCTGAATTTCATTGCTGAAATATCACCCAAGCGCTGTCCTGTAACTACGGCCAATAGCATCGCATTGCCCATGTATCGATGCTTTTTATCAGCAATGTCGAAGATCTTCTGCCATTCCTCTAAATTCAAACGCTGCCTGGTAACCTTCCTGCGCGGTTGCTTTGTTGCGAGTGCGGGATTGTAGCCAGGCGGAACCTCACCAACATGCTGAGCCTCTTTGAATACATCGATCAACACTGAGCGAACAACCTGGCCCATACGTGGCTGTCCGGCGTCTGTGTACTCATCTAACAACGAAGCGATATCTCTGGCATCAACTTCGGGCAAGCATTTCATAGCGAACTTTTGACGTAGAAGGTCCACAGGTTTACGTTTTTGTTTAAACGTGTTGGGCTTGATATCACCTGTGCTCAGTCGTTCTTCCTGTATTTTCCAATACCGGTCGAGCCAGGTACTGACAGTTATGTTTTTACCCTTAATTTGAGCCACGCGATCGCTAAGAGCCAAGATCTGCCGGCTCCGCTGCTCCGCTAGTCGGCTATTGGCTTCTATCGCAATCTCACGAGCTTCCTGCTCATTGTCACCAAGAGCATGGTACTTCCCTGTAACTGGATGCCGGTACCGCCAGTACACTTTATTGACCTTGCGGCTAAATAGGGGATACAGGTTAGGAATATCAACATTGTTCTTACGCGGTCTGGCTGCCATCGTTCAATATCCTTTGAAGCTTCGGATTGTCATTGTGCTTAATGACCGGAGTAGTGAGTGGGCCAACTAGCTCAGCATCTTCTCGCACACGCCATAACTTGCCTTCTTTACGAGCGGGAGGGGCGAAGTGGCCCTCTTTTGCGCAACGCCGCAAGGTATTAAGAGAGGGCGGTTTGCTGCGGTATCGCTCCGCAGCCCATTCTTCTAACGTCAGCATCTGCAGCATTAGACACCTACCTGTCTGCTATTCAGACGGTAGGCAATGGCCATCTGTTCTGCATCATTCATGGCATCATGTAGAGAGTGGTGTTTAACCGTAGCAAAGCATGGTTGATGGGTATTGGGCAGATAACCTTTGGTTCCTTTAACCATTGCATCAATGTAGGTGCGAACATCGCGCTTGCCAGCAAAATGCCACGGGCATGTTAGACCGCAATAACGGTATGCACTTTCGAGGATAGACCCATCAAAATCGGTACCACGGAAAAAGATACGCGTGCCTGGGTGTTGTTGAATCCAAGAAGTCAGATTTACGAGTGTTTGACTCAGCGGTTCCCGATTTCCAGCCAGCGCCTCATGGGCATCTTCATCTTGTTTTATCCACCATTGTTGCGTTTCGGCGTTGACAGTTCGGCCTTGCATTAACTGACCAAAGGTATCAACCAACCCATAAAATGCAGACTTAGAATAGTCGGCCAGCTCAGGATTCCGAACCACCTCCATGATTGAGTCCTGCACGCCATCGACATCTTCGATATCAAATGCAAAACCACCGATAGATAAGATCACTGCTGATGCCTGAACGTCCATTGTTTCCGTGTCGATCGTGATTGTGTTGATCATTATTAATTACTCCACACTGTTCTTAGGAAATGTAAAACTTGGCCAGGACCGTTATGCTTCGCCTAAGTAAAAATAGTTCGGTTTTGAGGGCAATAGCCCGCATAGTTAATCCTCAAGTTTTCTATTAGACATGTCCATAACAAAGATTGATTCGCAAAATTATAAGTAATATTAAAAATAGGGTGCTAATTAATGCTAGGTGAAATTATCAACGGTTGTAACATTGTCATAATTAATGGGTGTCCAGTATAGTATTTCTTTTAAAATACAATGGGTGACTCATGAATATTAATTTAGCTATGTATAGATACAACAATGCAATTGATAGAGGGCGAAAATCCGTACAGCTTTCAATAGCAATAATGACAGTTTGGATGGCATTGTGCATATTTGTTTTTAAGGTGATAGATTTATCTTTAGGTAATGCTAGTTTAAACACGGCAATTCATATTGATTTTAACTGGAAAGCATTTTCAACATGGGGGATTGTTACATTTTTCACTTTGTCAGGCGCTTTCACTTATGGATTCTTTGCATCTAATACTGAATTGAAAAATGCCAATGAAATAATAAATGATTTTTTCATCTCAGATGAATCTGATACGGGGAAATTGGCAGTAACAATAAAAAGTATGAACGAAATCACTAATGATTTGGAAAATTACTATATAAAATCTTCAGCTCTGAATTTGATATCATTCATGCTTGTATTTGTTAGTTTTATCACGGGCTACTTGTCCGTTGAGGAAATAATTAAATTCTTGGATAAGCATGACTTGATTTTTTCTATAGGGGCATCCATAGCTATCCTCATTTTTGTTGGTAATTATCAAAAATTAAACTTATGGTTAAAAGAAAGAAAGAAAGGAAGAAAGAAAAACAAAATTGATGATAAGTAATAGCTTCTATTGAGAGGCTAAAAGGTTTTCCATTATTCTGTTAAAGAGCGAAAAAAGTGCGGCTGACACCAACCCATGGAACAGCCGCAAAGGCTTCTACACACAGCAAAATTCTTGCCGGATATCTGCGCTTGCTTTCGCTGCAGTGCCGCCGGCGCGGCGCATACTGTGTGGTGATGGGAGTCGAACCCACAGACGGAGAGGGAGCCCGTCTATCACCGGATACCACATCGAGATGCTCACTCATGAGTTAGGATCCTCCACCGCTCCCAGAACTGAGGGAAAGGGCGAGTGAGCATTCCGATGTGCGCCGGTTACCAGGCGACTACCACAACTACACAAAAACCAACAACCAGAACGGGATACAAGCCACAATGCTATAGACCACTACCTTCCAACCCTTTGCGCTCATGATTGCCTCAGTACGCCCCTTAGGGCGCGGTGGGTTTTAGTGGGCGTCCTTCCTGTTCGCTGCAGATGGAGTGATAGTCACAAAATGTGTGCATGTTGTCAATCACTAAATGTGATTGGTTGGGTGTGTTTATTTTTGTGTTTGATTTTGAAGTAAAAAAAGCCGCATAAGCGGCCTTCATTTTAGGGGGAAGGAGTTACTTGAAGGTTTCTTCAGGCCACTGAGCGGTTATAACTTTACCTATTAGCTTGCAGTTCTCATCAAATGGGATGATGTCATAACGTTGGTTTAGCGGCTCAAGTTGTGGCTTACCACCATAAATCGAGAATTGCTTAAACGTCACCTCGTCATTGTTCAGACCAGCTATGCAGAAATCCCCAGACTTGATATTTAGAACTTCGCTTGGGTCAACCAGGATTAACATGCCCTCAGGGAAGCTTGGCTTAGCACCTTGGGGGGCGGTCATCGAGTGTCCATCGACCAATAGCCAGAAAGAGTCATCACTTGCTTTAACGGTGGTAGGAATGAGGCGTACTGAATCCTTTTCTGTATAGCTTCCAACGTCATTAAACCCGCCTGCAGAGATCTTTGCATATAGTGGGTATTGGTACTGAGATGCCAATTGGTGTGCTGAGTCACCAAACAACAACTCTGCAGGGCTAACGCCCAATGATGAGGCTAATATAATTGCATCATCCGCACTGATCTTACGAGCACCTAGCTCGTAGTTTCCAATCCTGGAAGCAGAAGACCAACCGATCAGCTTGGCTAGATCGGCCTGGCTCAACTTCTTAGCTTCGCGCAGCGCCTTCAGGCGTTCGCCAATGATTTCAGACAATGTTTTCATCCGTCCTTTTTACCACATACCGTGGTCATAATCCGCTCACATATTGTCGTTGACTGTTAATCACATATTGTGTCTAATGAGCTTCGTAATCACAAAGGAGCTTACATGAACAATATCGCTGAACAGCGGAATAAGCTCGGCATCACTCAATCCCAACTAGCGGAAGCCTGCAGGATGGGTAAGTCCCGAATCGCCAATTATGAAATTGGCATTAGGACTCCTGGACTTAAGGACTGCCGAATCATCATTTCCGCACTGAACAGCCTAGGGGCCGAGTGCTTTCTCGATGATGTATTTCCCCCCGAGAAAAATTTTAACGCCCCAGCAGCTTAACCAAAACCACAGAAGCGGAGAAACCTTGTGGACAACAAAGACTTCCCTACCCAGGACGAAATCAGCGACGCGATACACAAGCTGATCACTCAGTTCCCAGGCAAGTACAGCGCGATGGCGAAAGAGTTGGATCCGGTAGCCGGTACTGAAAACGCACTACGTAACCGCGTCCGCCAGGTATCAGGGCAGGTAGTGCCGCTGGGTATGGCTGTAGAAATGGAATCAATCTCAGGCCGAAGCGATATCACCGAGGCGATGTGTAAGCACGCTGGTGGAGTGTTCGTGAAGCTGCCGGAAATCGAACAGGTGGACAACGAAGAGTTGCTGATCAAGTTCAACGAACTGATGTCAGCGCTGGGCCTGTTCGCCAAGGCACATAACGAGTTCACAGCTGATGGGGTACTGGACAATAACGAGAGTAAAAAACTGAAAGCTAAGGGTTACCGGATCCAATCGCTGGTGGCGGAGATATACGCCGTGACGGTGATGATGTTTGGAGAGGGTGACGCCCAGGATATGCGGTCCCGGGCGTCGAGTGCATCAATTAAACGTGTGGAGTAATTAACGCATGAACAGAGTAACAGAATCTCGTTTGCGTGGGCAATTTCGTTGTGTAGCTGCGAGCTGCGCTAAACCGCCAGTGCCGTTGCGTTATGTGATGAGAATACCGGGCGGCTGGTTGCCTGTCACCCACAGCGCATTGCAGGAAGTTGTGGATCGCTTTAAATATTTGGCACTACCGGCGCCAGGAGTTGTGGCATGAGCGTCAAAGTCTCCAGCTATGTATGGGACGGCTGCGCTGCGCACGGTGTGAAGGGTACCAAGCTGCTTGTAATGCTTCGTCTGGCTGACTTCTCAAACGATGAGGGGATCTGCTATCCGGGGATTGAGAAAATCGCCCGTGAGATCGGTGCTGGCCGGAGTACGGTTACGACTGCGATCGGTGAATTAGAAAGTGATGGATGGCTGACACGCAAGGAACGCCGTAGAGGGCAGCGCAACGACAGCAATATTTACACCCTGAATGTGCCAAAGCTGAAGGCCGCGGCATTAAGCGTCGAGTCTCACCGTCCAGTTTCTGACACGTCAGAATCTGACCATTCAAAATCTGACATGTCAGGATCTGAACGTTCAGAATCCGACCGTTCAGAAAACACGAAAAAAGGCAGTTCTCACCCGCCAGAATCTGGGGGGGATCCGTCAGTAAATTCAAAACAAGATCCATCAGTATTAAAACCTGTTGGTCAACCGGCTACGCCAGCCGACCCGCAACCCGCCGATTCGTTGAAAATCGATTATCAGGTTGTTCTCGAAACATTCCACACCACGCTGCCGGAATTGCCCAAGGTTATCAAAATCACTGATAGCCGCCGTAAGGTGCTGCGCAAGCTCTGGAAAGAATACGACCTGACCGAAGAAAAATGGGGCGCTTACCTCCGCTACATCGCTAAAAAATGCCGTTGGATGCTGGAAGACCGAGCAGACACCAACATTGGCAAGACCTGGCGCAAAAAGGACTTCGACTACCTGATCACCGAGGCGTGCTATCTAAGCGTGAAAGAGGAGCGGGCTAATGACCTGCCAAAAGTTCAGAAGTTTGACAACGCTGCACGAGACGAGGCTTACACCCGCCTGATCTCTCAGCGTCGTAAACCACAAAACGAGGTGGAGCGTCTGGCGAAAGAAATGGCCGGGTCATTGGGCCGCATGAGTGATTACGACGCACGTCGGGCATTCGTAGGCATTTGGGCTCAAGCGGTCACCAAGGCAAGCGAGAACGACTTAGCGAGGTTGGCATCATGAAAAAATTAACGATTCCAGTGGACGTGTTCGAAAGCGAGCGCGTAAACAGCGGCATCCGTCGGCTAATCCTCGCAGGCATGCTGAAGGACAACCCAGAAAACCAGATGGGGCGAGTAATTCAGGCCGCTGCCGGTGCTCAGTGGATGACGTTACGCGATTTGGAAAGAACCGTATTCATGATGTTTTTCGTGGCCGACACACAAGCCGCGATTAGCGCCAGGCTGCGTGAGGTTGACCCCAAACTGCATGGGCTGGTGAAGGAAAAATGCACGTTGAAGGATCCGGACACGGGCAAGCTGGTTTATTTCTACCGCCTGGTAGCCGTAGAGGAGCAGCCAGAATGAATTTGACGTTGCCATTCTCCCCAAGAGTTAACGGCTACTGGCGTTCACCGAACAAGGGATCATCCCGTGGTCGCACTTTGGTCAGTGAGCGCGGCAGGGCATTCCAGGCAGAGGCTATCGCTCAGGTAATGAAACAACTGCGCCGCCGCCCGAAGCCAATCAGCGCAGACATATCTGTAGCGGTAGTGTTCTACCCGCCAACAAAGGCCCGTCGGGATCTGGATAACTTCTTCAAGGCTCTGTTTGATGCGATGACACAGGCTGGTGTGTGGCTCGATGACAGCCAAATTAAACACATCGATGCCAAGTGGGGGCCAGTGACCAAAGGCGGCAAGGTAGAACTACGGATCAGCGAGGTGCAGGCATGAGAGGGATACTGAAGCCGATAGTTGTCCGCGAACTGGGGCAGGTCATCTTAAAACCAGGCAATGACTTGCTGACGATGTTCGGTGACCGGGTGATGGTGGCCACAGTTCCAGCTGAATTCCGTGAACTGCCATCAGGCGCACTCCCGGCCACTGAACAGCAACTTGTCAGTGATCCGCGCTTCCTTCCGTTCTTCCAGCATGAGCGTGTTCTTTCTGCCGCTGGTGGCATCAACAGCCTGGAGAGTTGGCTGGATCGCCGTACTGAATGCCAGCGGCAGTGTACCAAGGACGATTATCACGACAAGAACATGGAGACCATGCGTTATGGCACCGGTGCTATTCGTCTGTGCTGGCACCATTCGCATATGTACCGTGATAAGACGGTGGATGAGCTATCAGTCACAGCAGAACAAAATATTGCTGATTTTGTGGTGTATCGGGCCAGAATTCACTTCATGTTTGAAGAGAGCCATCAACTAACCTTGCCTGAATTGTGCTGGTGGGCTTGGGTGAAAGAAGTCATCGATCTGCTACCTGAGGATGTCGCGGCTGCATCACTGCGTATCAAGCCGATCACAATCCCATCAGGACATCGGAAAGAGGCCGATATCACTCCTGGCGTAGCGCCAAGTCAGATTATCGCCGAGATAGCCAAGAAGGCGGCAAAGACACTGGTTATTGACCCGGCCCCGCCAAAGTCATTCCTGAAGTTGCCAAAGCGTGAGCGCTGGACGAGTGAAAAGTTTACTCGCTGGGTTAAGTCTCAGCCGTGTGCTTGCTGTGGCAACCCATCAGATGATCCCCATCACATCATTGGTCATGGCCAGGGCGGCATGGGTACTAAGGCGCACGATTTTTTTACCATTCCGCTTTGCCGAAAACATCACGATGACTTGCATCGTGACATGTCACGGTGGGAAGAGGAGCACGGTACTCAGATCGAGGTGTGGTTCAGGTTCATTGACCACTCGTTATCGATCGGTGCCATTTCATAAGTGTGGAGTATAGGCGAGCTGGCATGCGGGCCAGACGCCTGGAGATTAAAGCATGAGAGATATTCAGTTGGTTTTAGAGCGTTGGGGACAGTGGGCAAAGGATAACAGTGGTGTGGACTACTCACCGATTGCCGCCGGTTTTAAGGGGTTGTTGGTAGACACAAGCAAGAACAAACCATCCTGTTGTGATAACGACGGCCTGATTATTGATGGTGCTGTCGGGCGACTGAAGAAGGTGAGGGACGAGAAGGAGCTGGGTGTGATTATGCTGCATTACCGTCACGGTGTATCAAAATCGGCAATAGCGCGCCGCTGGAAAATATCAGAGGGAAGCGTAAGACAAAAACTGATGATGGCTGAAAGCTTCATTGAAGGGTGCTTGGCAATGACTGGTACCACACTGGAAATAGATGCTTTGACGCACAAATCATCCGTATTGGCATTAAGCGAATAACGATAGTTTCAGTCTGCACGATGTATCGTAAGATATTGTATCCCTGGATTGGATACCCGTATCAGTCCGGAAAAAAAAGGCAATGTAATCAATTGGTAATTATGTTGTGGCGATTAGTAACGGGTATCCAGTAGTGGTGGTTAATATTGACTACTCAGGGTAATTACCCAGTTGAAGTCCAAATTTTTTCAAAACTTTCGCTCTGAAGGGCATCAGGTCTGCTTTGAGCATAAGTGGACGTTTAGCTCATGGCATTCAAGGATGACTATTACATTGAACATAACAGTGCTTTAGCGACCGATGTGCGGTGAAATGTAAAAGAATTTGAGTTATTATAAACATTAATGCAAATGGCTATGTTAAGTTTTCTTATGCATTGCATTCAACAAAACCTAATATTTAGAGGATTTTATGAAAATAGAAGCATTATTGGGTGGAAGGAAATTATTATCTACCAATACATACCTTATCCCCCAAAGTGAAGAGTTAAAAGTTTCTTTAGAAATCACTCCTCAAGACATTAGTGGAGTAACAGAAAATATTAAAATGGCAATGAGCATTGTCTTTGAAGATGACTCTTCAGAAGAACAGAACGTAGTATTTAAGGTTGGCCCCGATCAAAGAATGACGATGTTTATTAAAAACTGGGGAAATCCGTTGGGCACTACGCTCAACGCAATGTATCCGATTATTGCATTTGAATCCAACCAAACCATTGATATGATGATACATAATGTGCGGATTAGCGAAACCAATATTTTGACTTTACAGTTCTGGACGAAAGGATCTGAATGATGAATAGACCGTTCAGTCAACCTCGTTTTAATACAGACTCAATTCCTGTTGAGAAAATTTCAGAGAATTTGAGCACTCATATCATCACTACCAATGAGGATAAGTTACGTAATATACTGGATAGGTATGAAAGGAATATTTCAGGAAAGGGTAAGGCAGTAACATATTTTAGTGTGGCTATGACACTTTTAGTGTCTTTGTTAACATCTGATTTCAAGGAGTTCTTGCTAATACCAGCTGTAGTTTGGAAAGGGCTATTCATTCTGGGTTTAATAGTTTCAGTCATTACATCTTTGATTATTAAATACAAGGAAAAGACGCCATCTGTGAATGATTTAATCAATGAAATATCTGGCGTTGAGAAACGTAGTTGAAATTCAGGTCAGCTGTATAGCTGACCAAAAAATAAAGATAGTAACGCAAGTAATTTTTTGCAATCTCTAAGAGAAATTTGCCTAAATCAGCTTCTATTTAAAATATTGTATGTTAGCGGCGCCCCGCAGGCGCCCTCAGCGCGATTATGTTGCAGGATGGCCATTTCCGGCATTCTCTCCTGTATGTAGTTTGAAAAAACGGCCCTGTTGATTTTGGTACGATTGCAAGGCAATGCGTACAGCTCCCCGAAGATTAGTATATGCCGATGTTGGCAACTTCTGTTTCTGCTACAGAGCTCCTATCAGGTTAAAAGTGCTTAGTGTAGTAAAGTGTCAGCTTAAATTCGAGTTAATGATAATCATTAATATCGTTTGGAGCGTAAAATTCTGCTTTTCGTTACGAATTTTACTGTCTATTGTGATAAGAGTGGTTACGCAGTCACGTAGCTTATCCAATTAAAAAACCACGCTTCGGCGGGGTTTTGTCGTTTTTAGCCTCCTTGCCAAAACAGTCAACCGCAACGCAAACACATCCTTTCTCTGAGTGATTTCGGAGGGAAGAGCCATAAGGGGCATGGATACGGTGATTTTTGGCAATAAGCTCGTGGATGAAAACTCCAAAATGTCTATTTTTGTCGGAATTTCACCTAAACATTCAATATACGAAGTGGCATAAAAGCGTGACAGGATGTGTGAGGAGGCTATTTTAAAGTTGTTGTGCGCGCAACGAAAAGACCAATTTATGAATTCACGCATAAGGACACATGCTATGAAAAATTTGTCGATTTTAGTTGTTCTATCTTCATGCCTCTTACTTCCTCTAACCGCGTCGGCGGCGTCCGGCAAGTGCTACAGCGCTAAGAACTGTTCTGGAAAAGTTTTAAGCAATAGAGACGCGCATAACTGCAAGGTCAAGGATCGGGGCAAATCTTGGCTTAGTGATGTCACAGGCAAATGTACCAACCTGTAATCTGGCCAGTAATGCCATTTAGCGGCATTCATCATCGAAAGGCTGATTACTGATACGGTAACTACAGGGCTGCACTCCGGTGTAGCCTTTTTGTATTTCAGCTCCAGCCAACATCTGACACACACGTGGTACATCCCGTATCGCCAACTCGTTTACGGATGGTGGCTGAACCCTATTTTCTACAGTGATTACCCTGCGTTGTGCGGCCTTTGAGACAACGGTCACCATGTGATGCTTAGCCTCTTAATTGATAATGTTCATGTGCTGTATATGGATACAGTGTCAATTACAAGGAGCCTCACATGGCAAATCTGATTATTAGCGAAAACAACGACATTACTTTGACCCCAGAGCAAGCTAAAGCTCTTACTAAAGTTGAAGTCGCAGGGCAGTTTGAAAATGCTGTACTGCTGAACAAATACCTTGGTCGTATGTCTGTTCCAATGGAACCAGGTACTGAATTCGATGAGGTACTGAACACCGTACCTGCTTATTCGCTGGCCATCTCTGTCGAAGGGCGTTGTTTTTCTGGTGTAGGTGCTCCGACGGTATCAGCAGCAGGAGACTCCTGGGAATTCAAGTATCCATTTTACTTGCTCGAAAGTTACGCCGACCAAGTAATTACTCAACATATTCCGGTTGCGCAACCGGCATAACCAAAATAAATCAATCCCGGCTTACGTCGGGATTTTTTCGTTCATTACCCGGTACCGGGACAGAGCCCCGGAAGGGGGAGGTATGAAAATGCCCCACAATGACAATGCCCTCCTTAGTTGGTTGGCAAACCTCTATTCGAACAATTCCAACTGGATAAACGGCATGGTGATTACATCAGCCTTGGCATTTGGTCGCGTCCTTTTCTACGGCGGCAAAATCCGCACAGCCTTGGTGGATGCATTACTCACCGGCTTGATTGCAGTAACTACGGTTCCAGTCCTTTCCCCTTTATTAGTTCGGTCCATTGAGATTCTACCGGGCATGGGTGACGTGCTATCCAAAACCGAGACGATGAAAATCGAACTGTTCGTGTTCTCGGTGCTGGGAGTTATCGGTGCCAGGGTAATCCGCGAGGCGGCTATTTCACTATTGCAGCGCATCAGCGGCTTGAACAGGAAGGGGGTTAGTGATGCAGATAAGTAAAACAGGTATTGAGCTGATTAAGCGCTTCGAGGGTTTAGAGCTGAAAGCTTATCAAGACTCGGTTGGTGTCTGGACAATTGGCTATGGCTGGACTCAGCCGGTGGACGGCAAGAAGATAGGCCACGGCATGGTGATTGACCAGGCCACTGCGGATCGTCTGTTGAAATGTGGCGTTGTTCAGTTTGAGCAGGGCGTTAATCAATTGGTGAAGGTGAAAATCACTCAGGGCCAGTTTGATGCGCTGGTAAGCTTTGCTTATAACCTCGGTTTGCGTTCGCTTAGTACCTCAACTCTGCTGCAAAAAATGAATACTGGTGACAAGCAAGGCGCTGCTAATGAGTTCGGCAGGTGGGTGAATGCTGGTGGCGTGAAACTGAACGGCTTGGTAATGCGTAGGGCGGCAGAACGTGAGTTGTTTTTGTCATGAACACCTCATTCAGTTTTCGCACGACTGCGATCGGCTTACTGCTCGTGGCTTTGATTGTTGTAGGAAAGCTGGCTTTTTACTTCCACGGTAATGCGGTAGAGGCAGGTGAGAAGGTTAAGCAACAGAAAGAGGCGCTGGCGCAGCAGTCAGGGCTGATTGCCACCATGCAGGAACAGGACGCCCGTAACCGCGCGCTGATGGCAGAACAACAAAAGAATAATCAGCAACTGCGCCAGCAGGGGGAAACGTACCAGAGGAAATTACGCGATGCACTTAAAAGTGATAAATGTGGCAATAGTCCTATGCCTACCGCTGTTATTGACCTCCTGCAGCAAAACACCGGTGCCGCCGCAACAGGTAGTGTTGTTACCCCCTGAGACCGTATTCATTCCATGCGAGCAACCAACGCTTCAGGGTGACACCTGGGGCGATGCACTCAGCTACGCGCTGGCGTTGCAAACATCTTTATCAATTTGCGCCGGCCAAGTGGCCACGCTGAACCAATGGCGGCCGGCCGCCGAGAGATAACTATTTTTTCATAGATGCTTCGCACTTATCTTTGAGTCTTGCGTATGCATCAGGCAACATCGGTGCACCAGTCATAACGCGGTAGCTACGGCATTCAGGTGTCTCATCGGGGTATGGGTTAAAACTTTCTTGCTGCTTGTCAGAGCATCCCGCAATAGCTACGAGTGGTAAAACTACGGTGAGTAAAAACATCTTCATTGGCGCCCTCCATGACTATCGTAAAGAAAAGCTATCTTAGCAGATGTTTGTTACCGATGAATTAATCAGCAAATGGCTGAGGTCAACGGTAAGTGGTAACACAACATCTCTAACGACCCGCTACGGCGGGTTTTTATTGCCCATCACAGAGTGCCAAATCTGACGTTGCATAATGAGCTTTAACCAAAGCCATCACCCTGCACCTACCGCGCTCCAAGAGCATCGGCAGGCTGGTGGTTCTTTCTCGTCTCATAAGTGAGAATCACTCTCAATTTTACGGGTCCTTCCTGGAGCTGAAAACACCGAGGGGCGGGAGACGCGCGAAAAGTCGCTATTTATGAGCTTTTTGGACGCGGATCCCACTTCCTTCTCACTTAATACCTAACCCATTGTTTTTACTTAATTCACCTATAGCCAGAGTGGGAAGTGATCCTGTCCGGATCCTCTCGATTTTCGGGAAATTACTTCCCGGTTAAAAAAATGTTAATAAAAAGGAGTTTCGGGGGGATTTATGAATGTAACAAAGGCACAACTGGCGGATCTCTTCGAAGTTTCAACACGCACTATCACCACTTGGCAATCGCAAGGGATGCCGGTTGTGGCCGGCGCTGGTAATGGTGGTAAAGGCGGGGAAAACACCTATTCGACAAAGGACGTTATTACCTGGTACGCCGACCGCGAGGCCTCGTTAGAAAACGAGATATTGCGTAAAGAGCTGGATGCCCTGCAGCAAAGCGGGGAAGAGGCCTTGCAGCCCGGCACTATCGATTATGAGCGCTACCGTTTAACCCGCGCTCAGGCCGACGGCCAGGAATTAAAGAATGCTAAAGACTCCGCCGAGGTAGTGGAAACCGGCTTCTGCATGTTTGTCCTGTCAAAGGTTGCGGGGGAGATTGCCGGCATTCTTGACGGCATTCCTCTCTCAATGCAGCGGCGCTTTCCTGGCCTGGAAAATCGGCATATCGAATTTTTAAAGCGGGATGTGGTTAAAGCCATGAATAAAGCGGCTGCGCTGGATGAAATTCTTCCGGGGTTGCTGAATGAGTATATCGAACAAACGGATTGATCGGCTGCGTTATTGGGTTGCCGCCGGTCTGCGTTCGCTATTCCGCCCCGTTCCTATGACGGCGGTCGAATGGGCTAACGAATTTTATTACCTCCCCAAAGAATCCTCCTATCAAGAGGGGCGCTGGGAAACGATGCCGTTCCAGGTTGCGATCATGAACGCAATGGGGAGTGATGACATCCGGGAGGTGAACCTGATTAAGTCGGCGCGAGTCGGCTATTCAAAAATGTTGCTGGCCGTCGTGGCGTATTTTATCCAGCACAAACAGCGAAACGGGCTGTTGTGGCAGCCGACGGATGGCGACGCTGAAAATTTTATGAAGTCGCACGTCGAACCGACGATCCGCGACGTTCCCAGTCTCTTGGCAATGGCGCCCTGGTACGGAAAAAAACACCGCGATAACACGCTTTCGATGAAGCGTTTTTCGAACGGTCGGGGTTTCTGGTGCCTGGGAGGTAAAGCGGCAAAAAACTACCGTGAAAAATCGGTCGATTATGTTGGCTATGACGAACTGGCCGCCTTTGATGAGGATGTGGAGAAAGAGGGTTCGCCGACGTTCCTGGGCGATAAGCGCATAGAAGGGTCAGTGTGGCCAAAGTCGATACGCGGATCTACACCGAAAATCCGGGGCATATGCCAGATAGAACGCGCTGCCAGTGAATCCGGGCATTTGATGCGTTTTCATGTGAAATGCCCACATTGCGGCGAGGAACAGTTTTTAAAGTTCGGCGATCGTGAAACGCCATACGGTTTTAAGTGGGAATCAGGGAAGCCGAAGACGGTTTTTTATCTCTGTGAGCATAACGCCTGCGTGATACGCCAGCAGGAACTTAATTTTAGTGATGCGCGTTATATCTGTGCAAACACGGGCCTTTACACGTCTGATGGCCTCCGCTGGTTCGAATCGACGGGGCAGGAGGTTGATCCACCTGAATCAGTATCCTTTCACATCTGGACCGCTTACAGCTCGTTTACCACCTGGGCGCAAATCGTTAAGGACTTTAGAAAGACGAAGGGCGACCCGGGCAAGCTGAAAACGTTCACCAACACGACGCTTGGCGAAACCTGGGCCGAGGAAGTGGGGGAGCGGCCGTTACCTGAAACCCTGCTCGAGCTGGCCGAACATTACCGGGCAGAAGTGCCCGATCGTGTGGTTTACCTCACCGCCGGCATTGACTCACAGCTTGACCGTTACGAAATGCGTGTTTGGGGCTGGGCGCCGGGAGAAGAAGCATTCCTGATCGACCGCGTGATTATCATGGGTAGGCACGATGAAGAGGAAACGTTGCTGCGTGTTGATGAGGCCATCAACAAACAGTACCAGTTAGGCGACGGTACGATCATGACCATTGGCCGCGTTTGTTGGGACTCCGGCGGTATTGATCCGGCGATTGTTTATAACCGTTCGAAAAAGCTGGGCCTCTTCCGGGTAATACCGATCAAGGGAGCCAGCGTTTATGGGAAGCCTGTGGCCAACATGCCGCGAAAGAAAAACAGCCATGGCGTTTTTCTGACAGAAATCGGCACTGACGTCGCCAAAGAAGTCATTTACAGCCGCTACAAACTAGAACGTTCCGCTGATGGCTCCCCCGTTCCTGGGCTTATCCACTATCCGAATAATCCGGCGGTTTTCGACCTGGCCGAAGCCGAGCAGATGACGGCAGAGGAACTCATAGAAAAATATGAGAAAGGGAAAATTAAATTGCTCTGGGACGCCAAAAAACGCCGAAACGAGGCCCTCGACTGTTTTGTTTATGCCCTAGCGGCTTTGCGTATCAGCGTTTCGCGCTGGCAGCTGGATTTGGATGTGTTACTGGCCAGTCGTCAACAATCACCGTCCGGCCAGCAGGCCAGAAGTAATAATGACCTCGCCGCTATTGCGGCTCAATTGGGAGGATAACGTGGCGACACTGGCACAATTGGAAGAAGCCCGAAAAGCCTTACACGAACTGCTAACGGGTAAACGTGTGGCATCGATTCAAAAAGACGGGCGCGCCGTGACATTCACCTCCGCCACGTTAAACGAGCTGCGCGCCTATATCTCTGATTTAGAGGTTCAACTGGGGTTAGCCAGTCGGCGCCGAGGTCCGGCGGGGTTCGGGGTATGAATAAAAATCAAACTTTACTTGGCCCGGATGGCGCGACGCCGCTGCGTGAATACGCCGGTTATACCGGTGGCGGTGTGGGCTTTGGTGGCCAAATTGCCGGCTGGCAACCGTCTTCACAAAGCGTAGACGCCGCATTACTGCCGCAATTTGAACGGGGGAACGCCCGGGCGGATGACCTGGTACGAAATAACGGTTATGCGGCCAATGGCGTGCAGTTGCACCAGGATCATATCGTCGGCTCCTTCTTTCGTCTTAGCTATCGACCAAACTGGCGATATCTCGGTATCGCAGAGGAAGAATCCCGGGCGTTTTCTGACGAGATAGAGGCGGCCTGGCGAGAGTACGCAGAGGACCCTGATTGTTGCCTGGACGTGGAGCGCAAACGAACCTTTACGATGATGATCCGTGAAGGCGTGGCCATGCACGCGTTTAACGGGGAGGTCTTTACCCAGCCTTGCTGGGATCGTGCTCCGCATCGGCTGTTTCGAACACAGTTTAAAATGGTCAGCCCCAAACGTATCCGAAACGCGCCCGGAGTGCTCGACAGCAAAACGCAGCGCGCCGGTGTTTCGCTGGACAAATATGGTGCCGCCATTGGTTACAACGTGGTGGATGACAGCTATCCGAGCTGGGGCACCCGCCGCGTTTCCTACGTGCCCCGTGAGCTGGCAAATGGTCGGCCGGCGATGATCCACATTTTTGAACCCCTGGAGGATGGCCAGACGCGTGGAGCCAACCGGTTTTACAGCGTGATGGAGCAAATGAAGATGCTCGATACGCTGCAGAATACGCAGCTGCAGAGTGCGATCGTTAAGGCGATGTATGCCGCAACCATTGAATCTGAGCTGGATACAGAAAAGGCGTTTGATTACATCCTGGGGGCAGGGAACGTGAAAGGCCAGGAACCCCCGATGAATAAATTCCTGGAGCAATACCTGATTTATTACCAGGCCGCGCAAGTGAAGTTTGGCGGCGCCAAAGTCCCGCACCTGTTCCCAGGGGACAAACTGGAACTGAAAACCGCGCAGAACGCGGATAACGGCTATTCAGTCTTTGAACAATCGCTGCTGAGATACATCGCTGCCGGTCTGGGTGTGTCCTATGAACAGCTTTCCCGCGATTATTCGCAGGTGAGTTACTCCAGTGCCCGGGCATCGGCTAATGAATCCTGGCGTTACTTCCTTGGTCGCCGCAAGTTTATTGCGTCACGCCAGGCGAGCATGATGTTTTCCTGTTGGCTGGAAGAAGCATTGATCCGTGGGGTGGTAAAAATGCCATCCCGCGCCCGTTTCTCATTCAGTGAGGCGCGATGTGCCTGGAGTAATTCAGAATGGATCGGCGCCGGCCGCATGGCCATTGATGGCCTGAAAGAAGTGCAGGAGTCCGTCATGCTGATAGAGGCGGGCTTAAGTACCTTTGAAAAGGAATGCGGCAAGCTGGGCGAAGACTATCAGGAGATTTTCCGCCAGCAGGTGCGGGAGGCAGAAGAACGGAAGGCAGCTGGCTTAACACAGCCTGCGTGGGTGGCTGCAGCTTTTCAGGCTCAGCTGCAGAACTCAACACAAAACGAGGGAGGTCAGCGTGGATCAAGCGCGTAACTTACCCCATATCGCCAGCATGGCACTCAATGAGCCGCTTTTATTAGAACCCGCCTACGCGCGGGTTTTCTTTTGCGCGTTGGGTAACGAGCTGGGCGTGGGGCGCCTGATTGATGGCACAACAAACACGGTCTTATCACCGCCGCAAATGACCGAATTAGCCGCGTCCTATGGTCCCGAACGCGTGACTATCTCGGATAACGGCTATGACATCCAGGGTCGGATCGCCATTGTCCCGATATCGGGGACGTTGGTCAGTAAGTCCGCCGCTTTGCGTCCGTATTCTGGCATGACCGGCTACAACGGGATTGTTTCCAGGGTAACAGCGGCAATTAACGATCCCGACGTTGACGGGATTTTGCTTGATATGGACACCCCGGGAGGGATGGTCGCCGGCGGATTTGATGCGGCCGATATTATAGCCCGTCTGCGTAGTCAAAAGCCGATCTGGTCATTGGCCAACGATATGAACTGCAGCGCCGGTCAGTTGCTGGCCAGCGCGTGCTCTCGGCGCCTGGTCACGCAAACGGCTAAAGCCGGCTCTATTGGGGTGCTGATGGCCCACAGTAATTACGCCGGCAATCTGGAACAAGCCGGCGTCGATATCACCCTGATTTTTGCCGGTGCTCACAAGGTGGACGGGAACCCCTGGGAAGCCTTGCCAAAGGAGGTCCGGGCAACATTTCAGGCAAAAATGAACGCGATCCGACAATCCTTTGCGGAAAAAGTATCGGGCTATACCGGTATTTCCGTTCAGGCGGTGCTCGATACCGAAGCGGCCGTGTATACCGGCCAGGAATCGATAGACGCAGGTCTGTCTGATGAGTTGGTTATCAACACCGATGCGTTAGCGGTCATGCGTGAGGCTATCAGTCACTCAAAAGTAACCCGGTCTATAGGAGGCCAAATGTCAGTAAATCAAACCCAAACCGTAGCGGATACGCCAACCGGGTCGGAAGTGGCCACAGCACAAACGGCAGCGGATCCGGCAGCGGCTCAGCCCGCAGGAAGTGTAACAGCGGCCGTTAATGATGCCATTCAGGCCGAAAATGCCCGCATCATGGGGATTTTAGATTGTGATGAGGCCAAAGGCCGGGGCGTCTCTGCGCGTGCCCTGGCAGCTACGCCAGGCATGACGGTAGAAAATGCCCAGCGCATTCTTGCCAGTATGCCGGAAAGCGCTCAGGCCCGGACTGAAACGGGACTTGATCGCCTGATGGCTGATTCTCCCGAAGCGCTGGGCCAGGGGAGCGGTGAAAACAAGGCGCAAGACGGGGTATCGCGTTTAGCGTCATTCTTAACGCAAGGGGAAAATGCATGACCGTAGAACAGCGTAATGATCATCGAGTTTTTGCCGGCAGCGATACGGCACACACCGCAAAGGCCAGCAGTGGGCTGACCAAGGCAACTCTGGCACTGACGCCTCTGATGCTTGCGGCCGAAGGCGGTTTACTGGTGGCCTGGGATGGCGCAGCGGCAGGAACGGCTGTCGCCGTGTTGGCGCTAGCACATGATGGTATCGCACCCTTGCTGACCTATTACAAGTCGGGGACGTTTGCTATTGAGGCTATCGCCTGGCCTGACGGTGTGACCGAACAGTTAAAACAAAATGCGTTTATCGGTACCGCCATCAGCGTTGCTTAAGACGGTTTCCCCCTCATAACTAAAGGCTGCCAATTGGCGGCCTTTTTATTACCAGAAGGAGGGCCTATGGGCCTGTTTACCACGCGTCAACTGATTGGCGTAACCCAGGACAAACTCAAGTTTAATGCGTTGTTCCTGAATTTGTTTTTTAAGCGTGAAATCACTTTCGATACCAAAGAGGTGATGCTGGACAAAATTACCGGTCGGGCGCCGATAGCCATGTACGTTTCTCCTCAGGTAGAGGGCAAGGTTTTACGTAATTTGGGGGGGATGACACGCACGCTAAAGCCCGGGTATGTCAAACCGAAACACCAGGTTACACCGGATATGGTCGTTGACCGTTTGCCGGGCGAGGACCCTGCAATGTTGGCGGATCCGGCGTACAGGCGTGAACGTGTTATTGCGCAGAATCTGAAACAGGAAGAGGAATCCATTGTTCAGGTTGAAGAAATGCAGGCTGTTCAGGCGGTATTAAAGGGTAAATATCTGATGGAGGGGGAGCAATTCGAGAAAGTTGAAGTCGATTTTGGTCGGAACCCTGCAAACAACATTATTCAGAGCGGCGCGGCGGCCTGGTCAAAACAGGACCAGGACACCTTTGACCCAACGTTTGATCTGGATATGTACGCTGACCAAAGTAACGGGGCCATCAATATTGCCGTGATGGACGGGTTGTCCTGGCGCGTCTTGAACGGGTTCAAGTTGTTCCGTGAAAAGATGGATACCCGTCGCGGGTCTAATTCTCAGCTGGAAACGGCGTTGAAAGACCTGGGGGCGATTGTCTCCTTCAAAGGCTATTACGGCGACCTGGCTATTGTTGTGACAAAAGGCCAATACGCGAAAGAGGACGGCAAAACAGCGCGCTATATGCCGGATAACACCATTGTGCTGGGGAATACGTTGGCTGATGGTATCCGCTGTTACGGCATGATCCATGATGCGGAATTTGTCGCAGAAGGGATCACCGTCGCTAAACGTTATCCGAAAAACTGGATCACAAAAGGCGACGTGAGCAGCGAATACACGATGACTCAATCCGCCCCGCTCATGGTGCTGCCAGAGCCTGACAATTTCGTTGTCATCACAATCGCATAACGCCGATTAATCAGGCAGGGGCTACGGCCCCTTTTCCCCTGTTTTAGAGAGAGAACACAATGGCTAATAAAGACGAGTTGATCACCAAGTTGGACGAGCTGGGTAAGGTGCTGGGCCGTGAGCTGAGCACAGAAGGGACTATCGCAGATCTGCAACTGCGGATCCGTGAAGCCGAAGAGGAAATCGAGGCTCTGGAGGAAGACGGCGACGGTACAGACGGTGGCACCGGTGGGGCGTCTGGTTCCGGTCCGTTGCTGCAGACGACCACCGAACAACGCCAGCCAATGGCGCCAAAATCAGAAGGCGAAATCGAGTGGGTACCGGTTCGCGTGCTGACGACGTTGCATATCAATGCATTGCATGAAACGCGAAATCAACCGGTGAAAATGGCGTATGCCGGCGATACGGTCCGCGTTCTGGCCTCGGACGTGGACGAGCTGGAAGACGCTGGCCACGCGACAGAGCTTTAAGGGGGCGGCATGGATGGGTTCGATAACCTTTTTGATGAGGCCCTTTTCGATGCTGACAGCCGAATTATTGAGGTGATGGGGCGGGAAATGGTGGTGTCTATCAATGGTGCGCCGACGCCTGTCCGTGCCGTTTTCGATGAGCCTGCCGCTGATACTTCCCTGCCTTATGGCGCCGCAACGGTTCAGGACGTCGCCCCTCGGCTATTTGTTAAAACGGCGCTGATTGCAGGCCTGAAACCGAAAGATCGGGTGGAGATTGGCGCAGAGTCCTTTTGGGTGGTGAAGGTCGGCCCGGACGACACAGGAACCTGTGTTGTTACATTGGCGCGCGGAGTGCCAGGGAAGCCCGCGCCGGCGATCGACAAATGGAGTAAATGATATGGCCCGAGCAAGCAGGTTAAGGCGAGATTTACCCTTTGATATCGATCTGCAGGTACTGCAGCGGATCGCTATTTCTGCCGGCGCCAACCATACGCAATACATGCGCGCGTATAGCAGGGCCTTAAATCGCACCATGACAACGCTAAAAAAACGCGTTGTTGGGGATATGAAAGCCGGTATAGCGCCCCGTAACTTATCCCTTATTCGTAAGCGTCTGTTGTCGTTTCGCTTAACCCGTGGCGCGCAGCTGGACGAGGGGAAATTGTGGTTTGGTCTGAATGCAATCAAGGTTAAGGATCTCAAAGGCCGTGTTAAGGGCCGGCTCCGTCCCCACCATGACCGCAGGGACCCCCAGACAGGGCGATTTATTGCCGCCAGGCGTAGGGCATCGGCGGAAGTCGGTTTTGAGCCTAAAGGTGAATTGCTGACGGCCATAAACTTCCCTGATGGCGAGGTGGGCCGAACGCGCGCCGGTCGGCGAACGGTATTAATTCGGGATCCGCAGACCCGCCGCGCGAAAGAGGCCGAGGTCGATATTTACGCCCCGATGCTGGACTACATCGAGGACAACGCCTTTTCAGATGTTTCGCGAATTTTCTTCCATCACTTTGAAACGGATTTAAAAGGCCGCGTGAAGATGGGGATCAACGTGTGAGGGACGTATGCCAACACCGATTTTAATGGCCAGCTATCACGATGCGATATTGTCTGCGCTGCGCGAAATTGCGTGGGTGGTCAATGCTGACGATTACCCGGAAGTGATCACGCAGTTGGAAACGCCGGCGGTGTATTTGTCTATCGCCGGCTGGGAGAATTCTCCCGGCTCTGATGGTCAGTTGCGCGTTGAATTTGAGCACGATCTCTTTGTTGTTGTGGACCGCTCAGCGACGGCCGACATTTCAAAACCTCAGATTTATATTCGCACGGCTGCAGCTGACCTTAGCCAATGGATAGAGGGTAAAACGTTTGGGCTTGAAGGGCTGGAGCCGGCGGAGTTTGTCAGAGCCGGGCCCGATGATTTTGATGTGGCGATGGATGATTACATCGTCTGGCGGATCACCTTCACCCAGGTGGCCGCGATGGGTGAAGATCCGTTTGAATCGAAAGCTGGCCCACTGAAAAAGGTATTTTTGGGCAAGGCTCCGAATATCGGCAGCGCGCACATTGACGGCTATCGGCTGATCTACGAGAAAAAAGAGGGCCCCGGCGATGAGTGATGACGCGTTATCAGACCTGCAGCGCCGGGTTGCCAATATGGTCCGCCGAGGGGTTATTCATTCGGTAAAGCATGGCAAGCAGCCGTTTTGCCGGGTGGATATAGGCGATAACATCACAACCTGGCTCCCGATGTGCCAGGGTTTCGCTGGCGCCCATCGCAGCGACTCCAACCCCTGCGCAGTTGGGGACCCTGTGACCGTGTTATCTGAGGCTGGCGAACTGAATAACGGCCGGGTTTTCCCTGGCTGGAATACGGGCGCCATGCCGGCGCCAGAAGGCAGCGAGGCGGAGCACATCACCCGATACAGCGACGGCGCCGAGCTTCGCTACAACCGCGAAGACCACGCCTTTACGCTGGCACTGCCGGAGGGCGGCACCTATGAAATTATCGGTAAAGGGACGTTGCGCGGGCCGGTAGAGATAACGGACACGTTGTCGGTTAAAGGAAAAACGGAGCTGCAGGCGGATACTGCAGTCTCCGGGGACCTGTCCGCCACGGGAGAAATTTCCGACGGCAAAAGCACGCTGGCCCGGATCCGGGAAATTTTCAACGACCACACACATCCCGATCCGCATGGCGGGGACACCGACAAACCGAACAACGAAATGTAACCCGCTCCGGCGGGTTTTTTTATGGGGGCACTATGCAGGGAGTTAATGCAGCCACCGGTAAACGCTTGGCGGGAACCGCTCACTTGCGCCAGTCCGTCTTTGACATCCTGACCACGCCGATCGGTAGCCGCGTTCTGGTCCGGGATTACGGCAGCGATTTACTGGACCTGGTGGACAATCCCCAGGACGAAAGCACGCGGGTGCATATCATCGCCGCCACGGCCAGCGCCCTGGCGAAGTGGGAGCCGCGTCTGCAGGTGAAAACGGTGGCGGTACAGTTTGACGGTGCCGGGCAATTTGATTTGACGATTTACGGCATTAACACAGAAACGGGCTACCCGATCACTTTGGAGGAGTTAACGATAAATGGCGACCAATTCCGCGACGATTAACCTTTCAGAATTGCCCGTTCCTGACGCGGTGAAAGTCCCTGACCCCGCGCTGATTTTTGCCGGCTGGCTGGCGCGACTCCGCGAGCTGGACCCGGATTATGATGCCTTGCTGGAGTCTGACCCGGTGTTTAAACAAGGGGAGGTCCTGGCGTATCACTCAACACTGATCCGCCAGGGCATGAATGACTCTATTCGTGCGGTGCTGTTGGCCAGCGCCCAAGGGAACGACCTGGATCAGTTGGGCGCTAATTTTGATGTGTTGCGCTTGCTGATAACACCGGGCGACCCGAACGCCGTCCCGCCAGTGGCACCAGTCTATGAAGACGACGAGGCGTTTAGAACCCGGATACAACTGGCTTGGTCCCGGTTAAGTACCGCCGGCGCCGAAAACACCTACACCTTTTTTGCCGCGTCTGCAGACCCTGACGTTTTAGATGTTCGGGCATACGGCCCCGAAGATCATCAACGGCTTGGAGAGGTGTATCTCTATGTGCTGTCCCGGACCAATGGGGGATCCCGTCGGCGGAGGTGCTGAAAAAGGTTGCCGAAGCGGTCAATAAAAAAGAGGTCCGGCCGCTGACCGATTTTGTCACGGTGAAGCCGGCGGAAATGGTGGATTTTGAAGTCACCGCAGATATCCAGATCCCCTACGGCCCGGACACTGACACGGTGATGAAAGCGGCAGAGGATGAGCTGGCCAAGTACCTGGCCATTGTTAACCGTCTCGGCCGGCTGGTGTCGCGCTCGGCCATTGACCGCGCATTGCATCAAGCCGGAATAGTGACGGTAAAACTCACTTCACCCGCTGCAGATATCAGCATGGCAATGGGGCAAGCGCCGCGATGTTCAAAAGTCACGCTGCGTAAGGTGATCATTAATGCCGAATAAATTTAAAACCCTCCTCCCGCCCAATGCCATCCCGCCAGAGCGCGCCCTGGAACAGGCGACAATTGAGGAGGTGCTCTCTATCCCTGACCTGATCCGGATAGTGAAAAATCCGGCGTTGTGCCCTGTTGAGCTGCTGCCGTGGCTGGCGTGGGAGTACAGCGTGGATACTTGGAACACGGATTGGACAGAGGCGGAGAAACGGGCGGCAATCGCCCGGGCGGCGTATATCCATCGACACAGGGGGACCCGGGCGGCGATCGAAATGTCGTTATCCTCTTCACCGTTCGCTAGCGATGTAGTCGAGTGGTTCGAAAAAACGCCCCGGGGAGAGCCTTACACGTTCTCTCTCGATGTGACCCAGGACGACCGGCCGATCACCTTAACGGACGTGCAGGACCTGAAAAGCGCGGTAATGAAAGGTAAAAACCTGCGCTCCTGGTTCGATGTGTCGTTTAAAGGCAGCCTGGACGGTAAGGCGATTTTAGCCGGCTACATGATTGCATCTGAGTCATTCTCAATCATCCCTGTGTTTGAGTTTATCGGCGTACATATCAACGGCTGGATGACGTCGGAGTTTGCGCCTACGTCGTCGTTTGATGGGGCTGTTTACACGCTGGTAACGCAAGGCAACTTTGGCGCGATCACCTGGCACGTAACAGGCCCGGCGACGGTGGCCAGTGACGGAACGGTAACAATCACCGGTCCCGGGGCAGTCGCTATCACGGGGACAGATGCTCGTAACCGCTCGATCAACCACGCAATCAACCCTGTTCGTTACCTTGTTCCCACGCCGGCAGATATTCAGCTTAGCCAGTCTGAGATGCCCGCGTTTATTGAAAAACAGGGCGGCAGAATGTGCCTGGTTGAGGATTTAATTCGCTGGCCGCAAGCCGGCGGAACAAAGGTCCGCGAAATGGGGCATCTGTGGGGGGAGTGGGGAAACATGGTTGCCTACGGTTGGCGCAAGTTTTGGATGGGTTCAACCTCGGAGGAAGCTCGCTGGGTCAGTGCCTCCCCGGGGAGTCCCTCAAATTTCAGCCGGTTTGTGCGGTTGACCTCTGCGACAACCGGCAGCGTTTCGCCGTGGGACCCTAACGATTATTCGACGGCTGCAGTGATTGAAGTGGAGAAAAAATAATGGCCTCAGGATTAATTTTAACCGCTGTCGGCGCCGAGGCGATAGAGACGGCTTATCAGGCCGGCGAGGTGGTCACTATCCCGATCGTCGCATTCGGTGATGGTGGTGGCGTATCTGTGACCCCTGACCCTGCAGTAACCAAACTGGTCAATAAATTTGGGGATGTGCCCTTTACGCAGGGGGAATCGGGTAGCGGCATGATTGCCGGCCAGGCAGTTATAAACGCCCGCGATTATCCAGGGAAAGTGGTCCGGGAGTTTGGGCTGATGAGTAGCGCCGGCGTTCTGATTGCCTATGGCGCCTATCCCGATACCTATCTACCGGAGCAGAACGACTCAATAGTAAAAGAGCTGGTGGTGAGCTTTGCTATGCCGTTGGTACACGCGGAAAGCGTGGTACTGGAGATTGATCCGAATGTATCGGTGCTGACGATTGAAGAAGCGGACGCCCGTTATCTTTTCAGGAAGGGCGACACGGCGACGGGCGATCTGGGCGCGCCAATGTTCCAGGCAAATGGCACAAGCGGCGTGCCGGAAGGTTCTGGCATGTATAAGGACCAGTTAAACAACCACGCCCCATTTTATTCGCCTGATTATCAATGGCCCGTTAATTCTGGGGGGCGTATGTTCCCCTGGTGAAGGGGCGCGGAACAAGAAAGGCTAAGGGATGGCCAACGGCCGTTAGCTTTGGCTATCTCATGCCCGGCGTTGATATGCACGCCCATCCGGTTATCCATGCAATTGGCGACAGTGGCCAGGAATGCATATGGGAGTTTGATACCCAAACCGGAGGCCTAAGAAGTAAAGCCGGGACGTTTGCGATAGAAGAACAGCAACCGATTGTGCCTCTGCCGTTTTCGGGTGATTCCCCGCCGCCTGGCCATGCCTTAATGCTGGGACAGGCCTTTGATAAAAACGCCTATCCGCGCACGGCGCAGGCGTTCCCGTCGGGTGTTTTTCCCGACATGCGAGGCCGGACCATTTTGGGGAAACCGGATGATCGCGGCCCGTTATCGTTGGCTGATGGTGAGGTTAAAAGCCACGGGCATGGCGGTGAGGTGGTCGGAACGGACCTGGGTTCACCAGAAACAACAGAGAGCGGAGGATATAGCCCGAAACTGCGCTCTTACCCTTCCAATACCTCATTGGATGGTGGGACAAGTAGCCGTCACACCATTGACCAGGATCGCGGGTTTACTGATTACGGGCTGATTGAAGGTGTTCCCCCGCATAAACACAACCTCCCGTTAGGGTGGCACGGTCACGGTTTACGTATTGATGCCTTTGGCGCCGCGAAAAACACCGTTGATAACATAGCATTTAACTACATTGTGAGGCTGGCATGACAGAGAGCTTTGAATTTTCGGATATTCCCCGTTGGGTATGGGTTTATCGCTTTGATGATGCCGGCATTTTTACCGGCTCCCTCAATTTTTACGTGGCACCACACACGGGATTGCCGGCGAATTGCACCCCGTTGAAGTGCAATCCGAAGGCAGGCCAGGCGGGGGTATGGGACGGCTCGAACTGGGCGTATATTCCCGATGTGCGCGGATCCACCTATTGGGATCAGCGTGGAAATCAGTTTGTCATGATGGAGCTGGCCGCGCTGCCTGAATGGGCTGTGACCGTCGCGCCGCCGGCTGCAGAACCTGGCCATGCTGTTTTGTATACGGGCGACGCCTGGCAGCAAATTGAAGACCGGACCGGGCAGACTTATTACACCGCCGACGGTCGCCCTCAGGCTGTGCCCGACGCCTATTTTATCTTGCCCCCTGACTGTACCTTTACGCCGCCGGTAACGCCCTGGGACCAGTGGGACGGTGAGCAGTGGGTAACAGATACCGCCGCCAAACAGCTGGCCGCTGTAGAGCAAGCCGCGCAAACCCGGCAGCAGTTGCGGCAGCAGGCAGATCAGCAGATTGAATTGCTTAACGACGCTGCAGAGACAGGAATGAGCGAAGAGGGCGACGATCAACGCCTGGCCAACTGGAAAAAATACCGCGTGCTGTTAAGCCGTGTTGATATCGGCCAGGCCCCCGATATCCCCTGGCCCGCGTTGCCAGCCTGATAAAACAACCCCCCTGACCGCCGCCGGCGGTTTTTTTATGCCTGGAGATAACAATGGCAGATTTACATGGTGTGGAAACAATAGAGCTGAATATCGGCTCGGTAGCCGTGACAACCATTCAGACCGCGATTATCGGGCTGGTGGGTACGGCGCCAAACGCGTCTAAAGGGACGGTAGCAAGCCGGACCACGGGCACCCCGTTGCTGGATAATGAGCTGACGTTTAACGCCTCAGAGCCGGGGCGCATGGGCAATCAGTACAGTGTTAAGGCAGTCGCCGGCGCTGCAGAGGCGAAAACCTCGGCCAGCTATGCGGCCGGGGTGCTGTCGATCATCCTGGGCGCAGATACTGAGGGCGTGATAACCGCGACCGCGGCCGAGGTGGCTGCATCGGTGAAGGCGGTGGCTGATAGCAAAATCATTGCCGTTGAAACCACGGCGCCGGGGATTGTGGCGCCATTCACCGCCCTGTTAGCCGGCGGGACCGATGAGCCGTTTCCGCTGAATACGCCGGTAGCCGTGATTGGTGGCACCCAACTAAGCGCCCTCGGCGCCGGCGGCACCCTGGGCGAGGCGATCACGGACATCACCGACCAAACGAACGCGCTGATCATTGTCGTGCGTGCGGCGGATAAAGCGGAAGGTAAAGCCGCTGCCGTGCTGAGTACGGAAAAGGGCGTGAAGTTAACGACCGAAGACGGGGCGAAATTGCTCACAGAGCAGAAATTTGCGGTGGATCCAGATGTGCGGGCCAGTCTGGTCGCCGCTATGGGCGCCTGGTCATTAAGCGAATCTGTCACCCGTTACCGGCCGCGCATTTTGATTGCTCCGGGTTTCAGTGAAGACGATGCGATCGGGAAGGCGCTGGAAACGGCCGCAAACAAATTGCGCGCGGTGGCTTATGTTGATTGCGAGTCGATGGCCACGGCTCAGGAGGTTGTGACCCGTCGCCAAATGTATGGCGCCCGGGTGGAGCTGTTACGCCCGCGAGTCTCGAAAGTGAAAGCCAACGGTGAAATCACCTTTCGCCCTTATTCCGCGTTGGCTGCAGGTCTGCGCGCGCGGATTGATTTAGAAAAGGGCTGGTGGTGGAGCAAGTCCAATCAGGCGATCGCGAACATCCTCGGCGTTGAACAAGTGGACGAGTTTATCCTCGGCGATCGTAACTGCCAGGCCAACTTATTGAACATGGAAAACGTCACAACCATTATTCGCCGTGATGGTTTCCGGCATTGGGGCAACCGCCTGTGTATTCAGGATCCGCAATGGCAATTTGAGTCTGTGCGCCGAACGGCTGACGTTATCGAGGATAGCATTCAGGAGACGGCCTTGCTGTACGTCGATCGCCCGCTCGACCTGGAAAATATCGATGACATTCTGGGCACGATTAATTCCTACATGCGCACGCTGACCAAGCTCAAAGCCATTTTTGGCGGCCGGGCCTGGCTGGATGAGGAGCTGAACACCGCCGAAACCCTGGCGGCCGGTGAGGTCTATATCGATTATGACTTTGGGCCGAAATCACCGACAGAACGGATCACGATGCGGGTTCGCATTAACAACCAATATGCAGTAGAGGAGCTGGGGACGGTATGAGCGATAAAGCAACGGTAAGAGCCTGGACATTTTTTGCCGGCGGTTTCCGTATCCAGGGCGCGCATGAGTACACGCCGCCGGAACTGTCTATCGTCAAAACAGACCTGCGCACTGGCGCGCAGGATGCCCCCACGCCGATGGATGACGGGATGGAGGCGCTAACCTGCCAGATCAAGTTTTATGGCATCGATACGGACATGCTGACCCGCTTTGGTTTTGTGACGGGCAATCGCAATCGCTTTGCGGCCTATGAGGGCTATCTCAGCAACGGCCGCGCGCTGGGGGCGATTGACGAGATAGAGGGATTTGTTTCGAAAATTACGCCTGACGCCCGGGATAACCAGGCGCTGTCAGAAAAGGCCACCACGGTCGAAATCGCGATCAATTACTACAAACAAATGTTTGAAGGCCGCGAGCTGTTCGAAATCGACACGGAGCGCTTTATTCGCCGTGTGAATGGCGTGGATCAGTTGCGCGGCATTGCTGCCAAAATCCGCCTTTAAACCTTTCCTTATCGCTATAAAGCGGCCCCCGGGCCGCTTTTTTATTGGAGCTATTTATGAGTTACCCCGCCAACAAACAAGAGATCACTTTCTATTCCCCGCTGACTCTCGAAGACGGCAGCGCGCTTACCCGTATTTTCATGCGGGAGCCGCTGGTGCGGGACCGTATCGAGTTCTCCCGGATGAAAGGGAATGACCTGGAGAACGAGGTGGCCATGATCGCTAACCTTTGCGATATGAACGTAAGGGACGTAGAGAACCTAACCTCGGCGGACTTCTCCCAGTTGGAGGATATGTTTAACGATTTTTTGCTACCGCCCGAAAAGCGGGAGAAATCGACATCCAGCGAGGCCTAAGGCTACTGGGGCGCCGGCTGCATTACACGCTGGGCGACTGGCTGAACATGCCTTTCAGCGTGTTTAGTGATTTTCTGGTGCTTGAAGTGGAGATAATCAATCGTGGCCGGACTTAGCCAAAAATTAAAGGCCGTTATCAGTTTCGGCGGCAATATCGACTCCTCCTGGGGCCGGTCTACGGACGGTCTGAAAAAGGGGCTGAGTTCTGTTGAAAAACAGTCTGAGAAGCTGACCAAACAACAGAAGGCCCTGGCTTTAGAGATGAAGCAGGCCAAATTAGCCGGCAAGGATATTGCCGGCTTAAAACGAGATTATGCCGGCGTCACGCGTGAGATAAAAAAAGCGGATGCTGCGCAGGTGGCCTTAAATCGTGACCTGCAACGATCCGAACGTCTGCGCCGATTTGGCGCCGGAGCTAAAACGGCGGTTGGCCGAACGTTGAAAGCGGGGATCGGGATGACCCTCGGCGGTGGGGCGCTGGCGGCAGCGGCCGGCGCCATACTTTCCCCCGTGAATATGAACGCCCGGACTGCTGAATCCGTCGGCAAGGCGAGAACCTACGGCGTGGGCATCGAGACGTATAACGCCTGGGACAGTTTCGGAAAACAGATGGGACTTAACGGGGAGAACTTTGGGGACCTCCTGGAGGAGCTAAAAAACAAGGCCGGCGAATACAAGGCTACCGGGGAGCAATCCTCGCTTAACGATGCTTTCAAGATGCTGAAATTTGGCGCCGGCGATTTTGCCGGCCTGACCAATGAGCAGCAGTTTGAAAAAATAATGGAGCGCGCCCTAAAGCACAAAGACGAGCAGGAGGCGGCGTCCGCGGTCGATATGCTGATGGGGGGCGAGGCCAATAAAATCCTGACGTACATGCGCCTGACCGGCAAAAGCTACAAGGAGATGATGGATCAGCAGAAGCGTTACAACCTGGTCACGAAGGAGGGCGCTGATGGCGCCATTCGCGGCAATATTGCTTTTAGTAATCTGCGCAGCGTGTGGGGATCGGCCGTGGAGGAAATTGCCGGAAAACTGGGCGGCTCGTTGGCGCCGAAAGTGACGCAGCTGGCGGATGAGCTTTCCGCCTGGTTCAAAAATGGCGGCATCGACATCATTTCCACCACGATAAGGAACAAATGGATCCCGAACCTGGTGGAGTTCGCCAACGGCATCATGACTGTCACAAAGTTGTTTCTGGCCATCGCCAGAAAATTAGCCTGGCTGTTGCCCGATGAGCAGAGCGACAAAAAAGCCATTGTGCGCTCTCTCGGCAAAGGGGACATCGAGGGAGCGCGTGATTTTGCCCAAACGCGGGGCCAGTCTGCCTGGCTGGAATCCCTTTTGAAGGACCCGGAGAAGCAGAAGGCACTGCAGGGCATTTACAGCGATGCGCAATATTCATTGTCCAGCGAGCGGATTATGAGTCCTGGTGCGTATTGGGATAAGGCCGACGATCGGATGCTGGCCGCTATCGGGGAAACTGACAAAGGTGATGATCCGTTAGAAGGGGCCTTTTCTTTCCTGTCTTCACTGACCAATCAAGGCGCCGCTGGCGACAAGCCTGCGATGACAGACAATCGCAGGCAAGAGGTCAATATGACGGTGATCGCTCAACCTGGCCAGGATGCGCAAGCGGTGGCGGATAGCGCGGTGTCGTCAATGAAAAATATGGATGTATTCAACGGCAACAATGCGATGCATGACCCAGCGGAGGCCTGGTAATGGTGGACATTATTGGCACGATCACGGGCGCCTATGATGCACGGCGGCCGGCGGACAGCGCCAGCATTATGATGATGCTCGGCACCTTTGAATTTTCTATCGACACGACGACCTATAACCAGTTGACGCGGGAAGCCCGTTGGCGCTGGAGTGAGCAGGAGCGGATCGGCAAACAGGACTTGCTGCAGTACACAGGGAAATCCGCCCGGACGGTCAAAATGGACGGGGAGGCGCATTCCCAGTTTCGAAACGGTGTGGCCAGCATTGATACGCTTTATGACCTGGCCGACAAGGCCGAACCTCAACAACTGGTGAGCAGCGCCGGTGATGTGTTGGGCTGGTGGGTTATTACCGATTTTACCGACACGACGCCGGCGTTTTTGCCTGGCGGCGCTCCTCGCAAGAAAACCTACTCGATCACCATAAAACACTATGCCGACGAATTATCTAACCCGTGAGGGTGACGTACTGGATGCCGTCTGTGCGGCCCACTACGGCACAGAGAACCTTTCGCAGACCGTTGTAACGGTTTTAGACGCTAATCGCGAACTGGCGGCGCTGGGGGCTGTTTATCCGGCAGGGTTAATCATCACCCTGCCGGACATAGAGACGCCAACGCCTGAATCACCGATCCAACTATGGGATTAACCGATGCAACAAAAACAGCCAGCCGAATTCCGGCCAGAATTCCGCATTATTGCGGAGGGGCAGGATATAACCGCGATCATTCGTGAAAACCTGGTGGATATCAGCTTAACGGACAACGGCGGCGCCACAGGCAAAACTGACGAGCTGCAAATTACCCTCCTGTCGGAAACGCTAAAACTCCCGCCCAAAGGCGCCCGCCTGAGTGTTGCCCTGGGCTTTAATGGTCAGTTGGTCGATAAGGGCTGGTTTGTGGTGTCTGGCCGCGCCAGTAGCGGGCCACCGCGCAAGATCCAGCTTTACGCCACATCGGCCCCAATGAACGCGCAAAAACAGCCAGGTGATGTACAGAGCCAGAAAAGCCGCAGCTGGGACGGCGTGACGCTGGGGGACATTGTGAAAACGGTGGCAACTGATAATGGCCTCATCCCCAAAATAGCCACGCAGTTGGCCAGCATCGCGATAGAACACATTGACCAGGTGAGAGAGTCCGACGCGGCGCTGATGACCCGCCTGGCGCGTGCGCATAACGCGGTAAGCAAGGCCGCCGGCGGCTATTGGTTGTTCCTCGAGCAGGGGGAGGCGACCACTGTCAGCGGGGGCGCCCTCAGTAACGTCACGATCACCCGGGAGGTGCTGTCCTCCTGGAGTTATTCAGATGGCCAGCGCGGGGCCACAACGGGAAAGCCGGCGAAGACGGCAGACGGTAAAGGCAAAAAGGGCAAGGTGAGCGTGTCCTATTTCGATCCCGCTGATGGTCGAACGAAAACTCAATCCCTGGAGCATGACGGACCCGACCAGGCCAACCCCTTCACGCAGCCGAGCAAAGCCCAGGCGGACAGCAGCGCCAAGTCAAAAATGACGCAGGCCAACCGGAACGAAAGGCGAATGACGCTAAGCGGGCCGGGCCGGCCGCAGTATGTGCCGTTGACTGCCGAAAGTCGGATAACAACGGCGGGATTTGGTGAGGAGGAGGATCGCACCTGGTTAATCGAGTCCCTCGCGTTTTCTTTGAGCAGCTCAGGCCTGGCGATGGCGTTTAACTTGGTCACTGATATTAAACCGCCAGCAGAGAGCAAAGCGAAAGCTGCGAAGAAAGAAAAGAAATCCGATGGCATTGGCTATTTCGATTAACGCTATTCAAGTAAGGTAAAATGATGGAAAAGTTAAGGCTTGTCCGTTCTGCACAACAATCAAAATCAGCTTACCAAAACATTCAAGATAATGAATTATCATTGTCAATATCCAAGCTGCCACCTACTGATAAATTAAACCTCACTGCTTTAGTTCCCGTTGTTAATGAAGGGGTGACTGAGGCGGCGACAATACAAGATATCGTTGATTTACTCGATGGGGGGGCGCCTGGTGATATCAAGTTAGACCCTAGCCCGAATAACCTGCTAAGTAAGAGTAACGCGGGACTTCTGTTAGACCGTTACAAGGCCCCTTGCGTGGGTATTACCGGCACATATGTAAGCACCGGCGCGGGGCCTGACTTTACTCAGGATAATGCGTTTAGTGAAACCGGAGGCGTTTGGCGAGTAAAAAACACTCTCATGCTTAGCCGAGTACCAAGTACGGCTAATGGTGCGGTCATTGTTGATATCACGCTGGGAAAAATACCCTGTGACAGTTCCGGGATCCCTTTGCAGTATACGTTAAGTATCGGGACAACAAGTAAAAAGGTCGGCGGAGTCTGGCGTCAGCATTCTGTTATGATATTGGCCATTGTTGGCGCTCCCATTAAATTAATGGATATCGTTTCCGGAGTTTTAGAAGATTACAAAGAGGGAGTAGCGTGGGGGGTGAGCGTTAAATATACGTTTGGGGATATGGCCCCATCGGTACCATAATTACATTGAAGTTTATAAAGAAAAAGAGGCAGATAATCTGCCTCTTTTAGTATCCCTGGTGCTGGTGGATTTTTTATCTTTTAATCATACCAATAAATATCGTTCGGATAATGTTTCCGAATCTTGTCGCAGCACGTCTTAAAATTGATGGTGGCTTGCATTTCTCACAGTAGCTCGGTTCGCCGTTTGCCCAACCGGTGGTTTCAGCTATCCATAACCCGCACGTTCTGCAAAACGTCATGTTGTGTGCAGACATGATACACCTCCATATGAAAATCATTATTAATGGTGCGTGTATTATCTTGGAGTTGCAAATGGGTATTGCCGATCAATTAGTTGCAGATTGATCGTTGAAAACGATCGCTTATGATTAGCCAGGTGACTACCAGGCTTGTCTGTACATTGAAATGTCTCGGTAGGGGCCACAGAACTTCAGTTGTGTTGGGGGAACGTATAATGGCTTAAGTTTTTATCGTGCTTGTGTACTTATTCACGTAGGCAAGATACTGGTAGAACTTCATCTTCATTCATCAAAACTATCTTTCTTTACCGATCAATATCCTACCTTTCTGAGAGATTTCCGAACTTTCCCCCGCTAAAAACTTGCGTTTATACTGTATAAAAACACAGTATCAGGGCAACATTATGACTTTCTTTTATCCAACACCAAACCCCACCAAACTAGAGATCCCGCTGTTTTCCGATAAGGTACCTGCGGGCTTTCCCAGTCCTGCAGCTGATTACGTCAGTTCACGTATCGACTTGAACGAGTACTGCATCAGCCACCCTAACGCGACCTATTTCCTCTATGCGACTGGCGACTCGATGCTGGAGGCGGGCATCACGGAGGGCTCTATGCTCGTTGTCGATCGCAGTATCAGCCCAGCTCATGGCGATATAGTTATTGCCAGCATCGCCGGCGAGTTCACTGTGAAACGTCTCTGCTTACATCCGCGCGCGCAGCTGGAGCCAATGAATCCAAAATATGAGCCGATCCTACTCCATGACAGCGGCGACGATTTGGAGGTGATAGGCGTCGTGGTGTCATCGATAACGAGGCTTAAGTAATGTATGCGCTTGCTGATGTGAATAGCTTTTATGCGAGCTGCGAAACCTTGTGGCGTCCAGACCTGCGCGGCCGGCCCGTTGTCGTTCTTTCGAATAATGATGGGTGCGTTGTTGCCAGGAACAAGGAGGCGAAGGCTCTGGGCCTGAAAATGGGGGAACCCTATTTCAAAATTAAGCGTGAATTTGAGAGCGTTGGGGGAATAGCGTTCAGCAGTAATTACGAGCTTTATGCTGACATGTCACAGCGAGTGATGGCCGTTTTAGAAGAGATGGCGCCGCGCGTAGAAATTTACTCCATCGATGAGAGTTTCATGGATCTGACCGGCGTGCGTAATTGTATCGACCTTGAAACCTTTGGCCGCCAGGTGAGGGCTAAAGTGTTACGCAATACCGGCCTAACAGTCGGGGTTGGCATTGCTCAAACCAAGACACTGGCGAAGCTGGCCAACTTTGCGGCGAAGAAGTGGGACAAGACTGGCGGGGTTGTGGACCTGTCCAACGAAGGGCGCCAGCGCAAACTTATGGACTTACTGCCGGTGAATGAGGTCTGGGGTATCGGCCGGCGGATATCGAAAAAACTCAACATGATGGGTATCGAAACCGCGCTGCAGTTGGCTGATGCCAGCACGACGATGATCCGCAAGCATTTTAGTGTTGTGATAGAGCGTACGGTGAGAGAGTTACGCGGTCAGCCTTGCCTTGAACTTGAGGAGTTCGCGCCGACGAAGCAGCAGATCATTTGCAGCCGAAGCTTTGGTGATCGAATCACTGAATATGACCAGATGCATCAGGCAATCTGCATGTATGCGACACGTGCAGCGGAGAAATTACGAGAAGAACGTCAGTATTGCCGGCATGTTAGTGCTTGGCTTAAAACCAGTCCATTCTCCATTAATGAGGAATACTACGGAAACACGGCCAGTATAAAACTGAGCACGCCGACACAGGATACCCGAGACATTATTGCCGCCGCGATGCGCTGTCTTGACGCGATTTGGCAATCCGGTCATCGGTATCAGAAAGGTGGGGTGATGCTGCAGGACTTTTTCAGCCAAGGTGTAGCCCAGCTTGGGCTGTTCGATGAATATCAGCCACGGAAGAACAGTGAGCAACTGATGGGTGTTCTTGACCGCATCAATAACTCGGGGAGGGCCCAGCTATGGTTCGCTGGGCAAGGGGCACACCAGTCATGGTCGATGAAGCGCGAGCTACTATCACCAGCATACACAACACGGCTAAGTGATCTTCCACGCGCTCGGGTGTACTAAACCAGTGACAAAATTGCATCTGGCAGTCAGCTTTGAGCGAAGAGCGGACATTCGGCTCTCTGCCGTAGGCCATGACAAAGAGCACGCCAGGAAGAAATGGATTGCGCTAGTGCGTCTTGCTGTTTTGACGGGATGTGACAAATGTCATCGCTACCGCACCCAGCAGTAACAAACCACTCAGGCCAAAAGCGCTTCGCCATCCCAGACTGTCGAATACCAGACCTCCTGCCGTTGAACCAAGCGCAATTGAGAGCTGGATGACAGCGACCATCAGCCCACCACCCGCCTCTGCGTCTTCGGGTAGCGTCCGCGCTATCCATGTCCACCATCCCGTTGGCGCAGCCGTCGCAAGCAGCCCCCACAGACTCAGCAAAACGGCAACTGCCCAGATGCTGTGTCCGACCAGCAGTAACGTACCGGCAATCGCTGCCATAAATAGAGGGATCATGATTAAGGTCTGGTAAAACCTTGCGTTCAGGAATGTCGATACGATCATGGTGCCGACAAAACCTGCCACGCCTATGGCGAGCAAAATCAAAGAGAGGGCAGAAGTATTAACTCTGGTCACGGTCTCCACGAAGGGGCGCACGTAGGTGAATAAGGCAAACTGCCCCATAAAGAAGAGCCCGCAGGCCAGCAGCCCCGTTGGTACGATGGAAACCCTGAACAGAAGAAGCACAGACCCCTGTGGTTTTTGTTTTTTATCGCTTTCCATCGAAGGCAGGCTGACGCATTGCCAGATGAACGCGGCTATCGCAAGGGGGACGAGACACAAAAAGGCCCCACGCCAGCCGATGGTCCCCCCAGGTAGCTACCCAACGGCGCCGCCACAACGGTAGCCAGCGCGTTACCGCCGTTAAAAATTGCCAGCGTGCGGGGAACCTGGTGCTGCGGCACCAGCCGAATGGCGGTTGCAGCCGACATTGACCAGAATCCACCGATGACGACACCAATCATAGCCCTCCCCAGCATATACACCGGGTAGTTGGGCGCCAGTGCGATAACTATTCCGGATATCGCCATCAGTACCGTCAGCCCCAGCAGGAGGTATTTACGATTCAGATCCCCGGCAATAGGCGAGATAGTAAGGCTGGTCAGTACCGCCAGCGCGCCAGAGATGGCAATTCCCTGGCCTGCCAGCCCTTCGGTGACGTTCAAATCACTGGCAATTGGGGTAAGCAGGCTGACCGGCATAAATTCAGAAGCGATCAGCACAAACACGCAGAGCGTCATGGCAAATACGCCTCCCCAGTGTGCATCTGCTTTTTCGTATGATGGTTTGAGGCTTACTGTGGACATTATCAACATCTCTATATCAGCCCGACGAGATTCAGGTGCTGTCGGGGCAAGCGTTACTCAGGGAGTAACACCATAAAAGGTGGGTGAAAATAGTGTGCGATGGGCGTATTTTGCGTCACATCGGGCAGGTTAACACCACCCGTGAATGACGGGTGGCTTGGTGGTTATTTTAAGTTGGTCCTGAAAAACTCTTCAAATTTAGCAAAGGGGGTCTTACCGGCAACGTTGTCGTACAGGTCAACATGGTTGGCCCCAGGAATAATCACCAGCTCTTTCTCTTTACTGCCGATCGCCTTAAAGGCATCTTCAGCAAAATAGCGTGAATGGGCTTTTTCGCCGGTCACGATAAGCGTTGGAATAGTGACTTCATTTGCATAACTCAGCAGCGGCATATTCATAAACGACAGCGGCATTGTCGCATTCCATGCACCCGTTGAGTTGACCGAACGCACATGGAAACCACGCGGCATACGGTAATAATCAAAGAATTCTTTTAAAACTGGGTTCGGGTTGGCGGGTAAGGCTTCCGGCAGAACACGCTCAGACGCGGTGGCTTTGCCCTTCTCATCAACATAAATATCGTGCCCGCCGGGCGCGAAAGTGCCGTTTTCCGCATCCTTCCAGCGCTGCGCGTTCAGATACTGCAACACGGCACGACGATCGGCTGTGGTGTAGCGGTCTTTGCCATCGCCCACGCCATGACCCATCGCGCGGCTCATGTCATACATCACGCTGGTTGCCACCGCTTTGACGCGGGTATCCATTGCAGCGTCGTTTAAGGCCATGCCGCCCCAGCCGCAGATACCGAGCAACCCGATTCGGTTGCGATCCACCTCTTTTTGCAGACCTAAGAAATCAACCGCCGCGCTGAAATCCTCGGTGTTGATATCCGGAGAAGCGACATTGCGTGGTTGGCCGCCACTTTCACCCGTGTAGGAAGGGTCGAACGCCAGGGTAATAAAACCCTGTTCAGCCAGCGTCTGTGCGTACAGGCCGCTGGATTGCTCTTTAACCGCACCGAAAGGCCCGCTAATGGCAATGGCTGCCAGTTTGTGCTCGCCGCGATCCTTCGGCAGATAGAGATCCCCGACTAAGGTGATACCGTAGCGGTTCTGAAAGGTCACTTTACGGTGATCAACTTTCTTACTTTCAGTAAAGGTTTTATCCCACTTTTCGACCAGCGAAACGGGTGCGTTCGGATTAGTTGTATCAGCATAACTCATCGTTGTGACTCCACTTAATGATGCGCATAGCAGCATGGCGGGTATCGCGGCTGTCAGTTTTTTAGTGAAAACAGTCATCAAAATGCTCCTGAAAAACGGGTTGGAGACAGGTTTCATGCGGACAACGCTGCTGTGTTTTGTTGCAATGCGCTCATTATAGTCAGCAGTAATAGTGCTGATTAGAGGCTAAAAAATGCTAGGATTGATATCATATTGTTCTAAATAGTGGTGCAGTTACGAGAGCGGGATGATGGCGAAGCGGGAAAACTATAACGATCTATACCTGTTTATGATGGTGGTGCGGGAGGGGAGTTTTACCGCCGCGGCACAACGCCTTGGCCTGGCGCAATCAGGAATCAGCCGTGCTGTACGCGAGCTGGAAGAACGTTTGGGCGTTCAACTTCTGGTACGCACCACGCGCAGATTATCGCTCACCCATGCTGGCGAACAGCTCTATCGGACCATTGAGTCAGGTTTTGACGCTTTAGATACGGGGCTCTCCACGCTGGCCCATTATCGCCAGACCCCATCCGGTACGGTACGCATCAATGCCAGCCAGCACGCTATTGATAAAGTGCTCCTGCCGAAGCTTGCGTTGTTTAAGCAACGCTATCCCGATATCCGACTGGCACTCATCAGCGAAAGCCGGTTTGTCGATATTATTGCGGAGAGATTCGATGCCGGTGTACGTCTGGGGCCGGAAGTTGGCAGTGGCATGATTGCGGTTCGCATTTCGCCCGATATGGAGATGGCCGTTGTCGGTACGCCAGAACACTTTCGTCGCTACGGCTTTCCGCAAACCCCGGCAGACTTAGTCGTACATCCCTGCATCGCCTATCAGTTTGGCGACGGCAGCCTGTACGCATGGGAACTCCATCAGGATGGTAAAAAAATCACCCACCGACCACAGGGGCAGTGGGTTTTTGCTGACAGCTATATGGAAGCCAAAGCCGCCATTCTGGGCCTGGGACTGGCCTATGTCCCGGAAGAGTTGGTTGCCGATGATTTAGAACGAGGGAAGCTTATCAGGGTCCTGCAACGTTACAGCCAGCGTCTGGAAGGTTCATTTCTCTATTATCCGCATCGCAATGTGTCGCCCGCTCTGCGAGCGGTTATTGATACATTGAGAATTTAAGGAAGGAAAATGAGGTTTTACACAGGACCAGGGTATAAGTTGGCAAACAGCTTCCCCTTCTGGCACTGAGCTGCCTGTCGGATTGGCTCTGGGCCTTAGCTGTGTCAGATCAAGTCTGGGCTAATACACTTGAGTCATGGTTGAAATCAGTCATCTGTACTTTCTCACGCTTCCTGCCGCATTTCCTCGATACCCTCTCTGTCGGCTGCTCCATGACGGTGAGCGCAGTCAAAGGCATTATCAAAACCAGATAAAGATTAATTATAATCAAAGGCTTACGAATTACCTAAAATGATACAACCACATAGATTCAATGTGGTTTTTATTCCTACATTCAATTGGTTATGAACTAGGCTGCAATCTAATGCTGCGTCACATGGGCTGGTTCGAAGCGGCTGACCTGATTGTTAAGGGCATGGAAGGCGCAATCGCCGCCAAGACCGTGACCTATGACTTCGAACGCCTGATGGAAGGCGCTAAACTGCTGAAATGTTCAGAGTTTGGCGACGCTATCGTTAAACACATGTAATGGTGTTTTAGCGTCAAATGATAACGGGAGCCTGATGGTTCCCGTTTTTGTTAGTCATTACGCGATATGTGATCTGATGGGCGTCTTAAACAAGTTGAAATTCGGATTATTGTTATTTCCGTTTACGCCAGTCCCATTCGGCATGAGCCCAAATGATCAGCATCACACAGCTTGAGATGAACATGACATCCGGCCATTTAGTGAATCCAGTCGCTATCGAAGCAATCGAGACTGCAGCTGCCAGTCTGGTCAACACCCTGTTGAAATTCATGTTTTCCCTCGGTTCTAAGAATATTCCTGTTGCGTAAATGTTACGAACGTATGATTATAATTTTTTATTTGGACTGGTAAGGCAATGAATCAACTTCGGTTTGCATTCGCTCTATTTATCATTCTTGGACACATTTACTTACTATCTTATCATTAGCTCCAAAGTTGCTGTAGTCAAAGTGTGTCATTTTCTGCCTGTGCGTCCCTATCTGTCTAAAAGTTGAAACAATCACATCTGTCTATCATTGAACCGATGGCTCAGTGGCGCTAATGCAGTTGACAGGAACTGCGGTTAATAGTCTGGCAGGGTTAGCAGGGACGATGTGTCGTTTGATTGATACCGGGCATTGCCCGGTATTTTTAAAGGGATAACACCCGGCCAAGCGGATCCTGATAACACCAACGGTCTTTATAACCTGCCGTCGGTTTGCCAAACGAGTAACGCATGGTTTTTCCCACGGCTTCGCACAGCTCATAAGCGGATTTGACATTTAGCCAGGTGACGATGGTCCCTGGGCAGAATGAGTCATGACGCTGGTCATATCCGCCATTAACATAATCAAAATTAATCCATTTAGGGCTTTCTGCTTTGGTTATGAGCTGAAATGCGCACGGCTCTCCGGCTAGAAATAAAATATGGCCAAAGAGAAATTGCCGCAAGGATGTAAACATATCTACGGTTTCTAGAAAATGGCTCGGCCGGTGCCCCCAGCGTTTTTCAAACAGATCGAAGTATATTGTGATGAGCTCCTGTGGGGGAAAATGACTTTGGTCGAAAATTTCACCACCGGCCTTGATAAATTTGTTTAGCTCTCTTTTTCTGCTGTTTTTCGTCGATGAAGAGAATCCGTCTTTACCACAACCTTTTGCCAGGCAAACAGCGCGATGACTGTTTAGCTTGAAGCTTGAGTTTAGAACATTTCTTCTATTTAAAGAGGAGAGTATTTTCGTTTTAAAGGGCAATGCAATTCTGAGCTTAGGATGAAATGGGAGCGTTATTTCATCTTTGTTGAACTGATAATGCCCGAGCTTTATCGCTTTCGCCGTCTTGCCATCACAGGCAAAGTTGCTGTTTCGCCAAGAGCAAAATGCACCCAGTAAAGTACCATTGCTATTTCTCTTGATAGAGTAGTGCGGGCGGCAATCGAGCCTGCTATGCAGGAAGGCCAATACTTCGGGGTGAGTGATAAAATTCCCGCCATATAAATCAAAACATTTCTTGTAGTCGGCTGCCGTGCCTGGCTTCCATCCAGAAGCTAAATTTGTTAATTTTTTTATCATAATGTTGTGAATTTTTATTTTTCAGGAAATAGAGTATAAATGAATTACCCGCTCAAAAAGAAGGGTTAATGCATTGGTTGCTGGGTATGAATATTTAATCGCAGGCAACGGCCTAACGGATTCTGTAAATGACAGAATAGAAAGTTGCATCGTTTATGACTTATTAATTAATGCTAAGGTAAACGGAGCGATCGCCCAGGGAAGGGATATGAAGAGATAAAAAAACGGGAACCCCATGGTTCCCGTTTTGCGTTGCAGTTTCTAATGCCCTTTAACAGAGAATACTTTTTCACTCCGCCTTGGTGGCGTCTGGGTGATTCTTGCCTTCCTCGATAAAATCTTCGTCGATCTCATCGGTGGTTTCTGCACTGTCGCGGCCGGAAAGAATATTCCAGCAGGCGATGAACAGGGCGGCGATCAATGGGCCGATAACGAAGCCGTTGATACCGTAAATCTCCATGCCGCCCAGGGTTGAAATCAGGATCAGGTAGTCCGGCATTTTGGTGTCTTTGCCGACCAACAGCGGGCGAAGAATATTGTCGACCAATCCGATGATCACCACGAAGAAACCGACCAGGAACAGGCCTTTCCACAGCATGCCGGTGGCGAAGAAATAGATGGCTGCCGGTACCCAGATAATAGCGGAACCCACCGCAGGGATGATGGACAGGAATGCCATCAACGCGCCCCACAGCAGGCTGCCGTCGATCCCGGTGAAGTAAAATGCCAGACCGCCAAGCGCACCTTGCACCACGGCCACGACCACCGTGCCTTTCACCGTCGCGCGCGACACGGCAGCGAATTTCACAAACAAATGGTGTTTAACGTGCTGGGATAACGGCAGGGCTTCGAGCGTCAGATTGACCAGGTATGGGCCGTCTTTGAGCAGGAAGAACAGCAGATACAGCATGACGCCAAAACCCACGGCGAAGTTGAAGGTGCCTTTACCAATCAAAAAGACGCTGCCGGCCAGGTATTGGCCGCCCTTGAGTGCCACTTCGGAAAGCTGTTTCTGTATTTCCGCGGCGCTATCCAGATTATGTTCCGCCAGAAAATGCCGTGCCCATCCGGGGAGCAATTTCAGGGTGTCGGCAACAATAACCGGGAACTGCGTGTTATTGGTCTGCAGCTTGGTGTAAACGACGTTCAGTTCAATCGCCAATGAAGAAGCGATGATCGCCAACGGCGTAAAGACGATCAAACAGATCACCGCGAGCGTTATCAAAGAAACCAGGCCGTTTCGGTCGCCCAGATACTGTTTAAGTTTTTGTTTCACAGGGTGGAAAATCACCGCCAGGATGATAGCCCACAGCACAGATGAGTAGTAGGGACCCAAGACGTCCATAAAAGCAGCGGTAACGATAAAAAGGATCAGAAGAAAGAATCCCTTTGAAATACCTTTAGACATCATACCCGTCCCTCAGATGATAGATTTTGCCGGTGGATCTCGGTATTCACCGGCATTGACACTTCTTGAAGAATAAACCCTATCATCACAAACGGTTAACAGGTAGCGGATTTTATCGGTGAACAGTTAATAGAATTTACTAATAGTGCCTCATGTTATGAGGACATTAAGCTGATGAGGTAGTGGCAGGGCATGCATTGCCTAGGCTCTGGTTTTCGATGCGAGCGCCAGTGCCAGGATACTGCCCAACAGCGCGGCGGCCAGCACCATACCCGCGGGAGCGGACCAACCGGCATAGGCGACAAGCGCACTCAGTACGATGGGGCCGATCACCTGACCGAGATAAATGCCTTGCATCACCAGCCCCAGGCTCAACGGGATCAAACCCGGTTCTGGCGCCGCCGCCGGAGTGGCGGCCAGAATGGTGGCGGGCATCATGCCGCCAATGGCGCTAAACACTAAGCACAGTGGGATCAGTAAAGCGTTTGGTGTAACGGACAGGAAAACGCCGGTACCGGCAAGCCCCATCAGCAGGCTGACAACGGCCAGCAGATTTCGAGCCCGCAGGCCGCGCGAAAGCAGTACCCCAGCGGCAAGATTGCCGAGGATATTGACGGCTATCACCGCCGCGCTGATCCCACCGGCGACAGCCAGCGTCAGCCCTATACGCTGCATCAGGAAAATCGGCAGAAAGGCCATCACGGCGAAGAACTGCAGGTTATAGGTAGTAAATATCAAGGCCAGCAGCAGGGGCTGCCGTGCGCGCAGGATGCTGACCAACGCCTGACGCAGTTTCAAGGCAACAGCGGAAGACGTGGTGACAGCGGCTCGCGGAGTGGTGAATGGCAGCAGCAGCGCGGCCAGCAGGGTGAGGATACCGCCGGCGATCCAGCTTTGTTGCCAGTTGCTAAAATGCGGGCCGAAAAACAGCGAAATGGCCATGCCCGCCGGCATAAAGGTGCTCCAAATACTGAAGACCAGATTACGTTTTTGCGCTGAAACCACGCGTGTGAGCACGGTTGGCGCTGAGACCACGACGATAACGAAGCCTATCCCTTCAATCGCGCGGGTGACGATCAAACCGATGAAGTTGTGTTGAGCCGCGCCAACGAAGCTGGCTATGCTGACGATCACCAATCCCAGCCCCAACAAACGCCGGTCGCCCCAACGGCGCACCAGCAGGCCGGCGGCGATGCCACCGAACACGCCGATAAAGGGAAAGGCCGAAATGATCCAGCTCAGCGACTCCAGCGAACGGCCGAATTCGCGTTGCAGCTCAGGTAAGGCAATAGTCGCTTTACCCACGTGCAGGGCAACGGCAATACCGGCGAGCACCACATTGGCGATAGCCGGCCAGTGAGTGGTCGGGGTATCGAGGGTTGCGTTCAGCGTTTCAGGTTTGATGGCGGACATGGCGGTCTCCAGCGACGACAAAGACCAGACTATGCGCCTGGGCGCGACTAGTAGCAGTTCAATTATTGCTCTGTTTTTTGGCGCAACCGCATATTTCGAGCTTAATTGCGCAATCGCACTGGAAACGTTGGTACACCATCGCAGAGCCGCTGTTTATCGGGGCACGTCTTTAAGCCGGGGAATGGCCTTGGCTTAGGTACTGCGTATAAGAAGATGTCGATAGTATTTCCGCATCAGATGGATTGATATCTGGCTCCATATAAAGACGGGGATCGTGACTGTGACCAGGATCTGCAGCAAACGCCCCATTTCGCCCTCGACATGTGGGTAAATAAAATGGGATACGTGAAGAAATAGCCAAATCAACGCGATGTAGATCATCAAACCAGCCCAGCCCTCCCAATGGCGAAAAGTTCTAAAATAGGCATTGCGGTAATTACGATTGCGTATCCTGCGGGGTAGTGTCTGCAGCTCTGGGATTTGGCGTCGCGACCAATATATTTTCATGGCAACCTCCTGTTGCTAAGATGCATATGATATTCATTCGCAACAATGTCTGCAATCTGCCTGGCTACGACTTGGCCGCTCGGGAAGTAGCTTGCCAATGATCAATATCATTGAAGGCGATTGCGCGTCTGAATAACACTGGAGCCCCTATTCAAGGAGAAAAAGATGTACAGCGACAACGAGAAAAAGTTCTATATCATCCTGAACCGCAACCACGAACCGGCCACCTTATTTAACGCTTCCTGCCATTTAACCGCCGGCATTACCGATCTGATCGAACAGCGTGAATTCGACCATTATCCCAGCGCTATTGAAGGCGTAAGCGCCAATATGAGTCATTATCCGATCGTGATCCTGCAGGCGAAAAACAGCAGCCAGCTCAGCAATCTGATGCTCAAATGCAAGGAGGAAGGGGTGTTAGCCAACTTCTTTACCACCACCATGCTGTCCCATTCCGCAGAGCAACAAATTGCCGATACCGCCAATACCGAGTATGACAAGCTGGAGTTCGTTGGGGTGGCGCTGTACGGGGATAGCGAACAACTTAAGCCGCTGACGAAGAAATTCTCCGTTTACCGCTGAGGTTTCCTCCGCGCTGGGTGATTAACGCGCCCGATCACACAAACTCCGCATCGGCTTTCTTTCAACCTGCCTGCCATGATAGTTTCTATCAAAACAGTGATGGGAATGATTATGGCGGGCAAAAAAACGACGCTGGCAGCTATCGCCAGAGAGGCGCACGTCGGTGTCGCGACGGTCGATCGAGTGATCAACCAACGCGCACCGGTGCGGCCGGAAACCGAGCGTAAAGTCATAGCCGCGGCACAAAAGCTGGGGTTTGCGCTGGAGAAATCCCACCGGCTGTTTGAAGCCGCCAGACAGCCTGCCGTGCGCCTCAAAATGGGTTTTATCCTGCTGAAAAAGGAGCATTCATTCTACTCGCAGCTGGCGGAAAGCTTGCTGGAGCAGGCTATGCCTTATCACGATCGCGAGAGTCCGCCGCAGTTTATTTTTCATGATATTAGCGCGGTCAGCGACACCGCCGCCGCCATTACGCAGTTAAGCCAGAGCGTGGATGTTATCGGGGTGTTGGCGCTGGATAATCCGATGATCCGCTATGCGGTTGAAGAAGCCACTCGCCAGGGCGTGAAGGTGTTCACGCTGCTGTCCGATCTGTCGGTACACTGCCGCGCCGGTTATATCGGGTTGGATAATCAGCAGGCCGGCCGTACGGCCGCCTGGGCAGTGGAGCGCCTGTGCCGGCGGCAGGGCGAAGTGGGGGTGATCATCGGTGACAACCGCTTTCAGTGTCAGGAAACCTGTGAAAGCAGCTTCCGTTCTTATCTGCGTGAGCATTTAAGTACGCAGCGGGTGCTTGAGCCGGTCCGCAGTCATGAACAGGCCGAAAGTGCCAGGCAAGTGACTCATACTCTGCTGGAGCAGCATCCGAACCTGGTCGCTCTGTATGCACCCTGCGGCGGCGTGGAGGGAATCATTGCCGCATTGCGCGAGAGCGGCAGGCAGCATGAGGTCATGCTGATTTGCCATGGCCCGGTTGAGGGGGGCGAGATGGCGTTGATTGACGGCACTTTGGACCTGATGTTGAGTCACAGGATCCAGGAATTCGCCGCCTCGATCGTCAACACCTTTATTTCTGCCGCCAGCGGCGACGCTTCCGGGTTTACCCACTGCATCAACCGTTTTGATCTGATCACCAAAGAAAATATCTGATTATCGGCTCCCGGCATGGGAGCCAATTCCCTCGCTAAAAATATTGCACTCCCGTGAAGTCACGGCCTGTCTATGTTTGATAGAAAAACATCATTTTATCTATCAAAAATAACGCGATCGCCATCAAAGAATGAAAATTCCATCATTGTTGGTTTCGAAATTTTCGTTTGATACTGGCGCTACACAACACCAAGAGACGGACTGAAAAATGACTTTGCCTATTGCCAACGCTCCCTGCAGCTGGGGAGTGGATGATCCTAAAAATCCTGACCTACCGCCTTATAGCAAAGTGCTGCAGGAAGCGAGCGCAGCAGGTTATCACAGCATTGAACTGGGGCCCTGGAGCTACCTGCCTACCGATGCCGCAACTCTGACCACTGAGTTGCAACGGCATTCGTTGTCGCTGGTGGGGGGCACCATTTTTGATGATTTGGTCAGCGAGCATAACTTCGAGCACATACTGGCACTGACCCACAACATATGCCGCAACCTCTCGCAGGCGCCCCAGGCGCAACCCATTTGCGAAGGCCATTTTTCACCGCCGTATCTGGTGATTATCGACTTCGGCAATCCGCAGCGGGCCAGGTTTGCCGGGCAATCAATGCAGGCACCGCGGCTGGATACAGCCGATTGGAACCGCATGATCGGCCATATTATTGCCGTTAGCGAGATTGCCTGGCGGGAATATGGGGTACGACCGGTGGTACACCCGCACGCCGGAGGCTGTATTGAGTTCGCTGATGAAATCGAACTGCTGGCCGCGCAGATCCCGCACCACACTGCGGGGTTGTGTCTGGATACCGGACATCTGTACTACTCCGGCATGGATCCGCTCACCTGGCTCGAGCGCTACTTCTCCCGGATTGATTATCTGCATTTCAAAGACGTTAACCCGCAGGTGTTCCGCAATGTGTTGGCGCGTGGTTTGGACTTCTTTACCGCCTGCGCGCAAGGGGTTATGTGCCCGCTGGGGAAGGGAGCGATTGATTACCCTGCCGTGCGCGACTTATTGGCTGCGCGCGGCTATCAGGGGTGGATCACCATTGAGCAGGAACGGGATCCGCGTCAGGCGCAAGACAGCCTGCGCGACGTAACGGATAGCCTTACTTATTTACGCAGCGTCGGTTTTTAATCAGGAGCAACGAGATGATTAACGGTATTAAACCTCTGGAAAGATCTCTGCGGTGGGGCATGGTGGGCGGCGGGGGTACCAGTCAGATCGGTTATATCCATCGTTCTGCGGCATTGCGCGACGGCACTTTCACCCTACTGGCCGGCGCGTTTGACATTGACGCATCGCGCGGGCGCAGCTTTGGGCAAAGCCTGGGCGTGGCAGCGGAGCGCTGTTATCCGGATTACGCCACGTTATTCCGTGAAGAAGCCGCCAGGGCGGACGGCATAGAGGCGGTTTCCATCGCTACGCCAAACAATACCCATTTCGCTATTTGCCAGGCGGCACTGGAAGCCGGCCTGCACGTGGTGTGCGAAAAACCCCTGTGTTTCACGGCGCAGGAAGCGCAAGCACTGGTGGAACTGAGCCAAAGGCAGCATAAAATTATCGGTGTTACCTACGGCTATGCCGGGCATCAACTGATCCTTCAGGCGCGTCAGATGATTGCCGATGGCCAACTGGGTGAGATCCGTATCATCAACATGCAGTTCTCTCACGGGTTCCATGCCGCGCCGGTGGAACTGGACAACCCCAGCACGCGTTGGCGGGTGGACCCGCGTTTTGTCGGCCCCAGCTATGTATTGGGTGATTTAGCCACCCACCCGTTATTCTTGGCGGAAACCATGGTGCCGCAGTTGAAGATCAAACGGTTGATGTGCAGCCGCCAGAGCTTTGTCAAAACTCGTGCGCCGCTGGAAGACAATGCCTATGTACTGATGGAGTACGATAATGGCGCTGTCGGTTCAATGTGGTGTTCGGCAGTTAACAGCGGTTCTATGCATGGCCAAAAGGTGCGTATTGTGGGGGAAAAGGCCAGCCTGGAATGGTGGGACGAACAGCCTAACCAACTGCGCTTTGAAGTGCAGGGCGAGCCGGTGCGTATTCTGGAGCGTGGTATGTCCTACCTCGATCCTATGGCATTGGCGGAGGATCGCATCGGCGGCGGTCATTCCGAAGGGCTGTTCGAAGCCTGGTCGAATCTTTACCGGCGCTTTGCGTTGGCGATGGACGCCACCGACCGGCGAGACGAGGCGTTTCTGGCTGGTTTTTGGTACCCCAACGTGCATGCCGGCGCGATGGGGGTACGCTGGGTGGAAAACTGCGTGCGCTCCGCCGATGCCGGTGCCAGTTGGGTGGCGTTCCGCTAATCATCTCGACTAATGTATTTTTCTGCCATATCGATGTACCGGCAACTTATCCTCAGCGGCAATGGGGGATTCTGTGGTTCGCTTCATTAGATAAACCTTTAAATTCTGTTAAGTTACTTATTAGCGTAATCACAAGGAGAGAACGATGTTAGAGCAATATTACCCGGCCACCATGAGTTCCAAACCTATCACGGACGAACAGCATAAAAGGCTGGTGGCAGTGCAAGCGGCACTGGAGTTGATCAAGGCGACGCTGTCTGACACTAACGACGGCAACGGCGTAGACTTCCAGCTTAAGGCCGCTGAAAAGCACGTTGGCCCGCTGGCCGATGCCATTCAGGAAGCGCTGAAGTAAATCTTTATGCTTATCATCAACCGCCCAAGGGCGGTTTTTTTATGTCGCTTAAACGCAAAAAATCAGATTATTTGCCTGGTGATGCAGGGGGAAAGGGGGCAAAATTCAGCTCAGGATTGACTTAAGCAATAGCGAAGGAGAAGCATTGATGAAGGATGTGCATATCGCACTGTCGGGTGGCTGCGTGCGGTTAGCCTACCCGGGAGAAAACGTACTGGATTTTGCCGATAGCCTATCGTTTGGGCCGCTGTATGGGCTGGATGATGATCAGGCCCTGCAAACCCGATGCCGCTGGTTGCGCGATCTGCACCAATCTGTTCATGCTCCCGAGTGGGATACCTCTGAAGGGCTGCCGCTGGCGATGACCACGTTAAAAACGCAACTCGCTGCTGTAAGCGGGCAGGTGACGTTGTGGGCTGGTGCTAATCCCGACGAGCAACTGATGCTGCGCGCACTGTTGCCGTTGCTGGGGGAACGTCGCGTTTTCGTGGTTAACGTAACCGAACACACCGGGCGGGTTGCCACCAACTGGTGCCCGGCAGAAATGCTGGAACCACTGTGGATCTTGCGGCGCGAGCTGTCTGAGGAAGAGAAAGCCAGGCTGATTGCCGATTGGCATCGCCTGTTGGCGGAAAACTCACTGGTACGGATTTTTGCGGAAAACCGGGTGCAGGGGCAGGCGCTCGATTTCCATGACCGTCCTTTGTTAGATGCATGCCCGAATGACTATACCCAGGGCTCACGGGTGGTCGGTGATGCGATGGTAAATTCACCTTATCCGGTGGGGGATACTTTTTTGAATTTCCGATTGTATGCCCTGATTGAACAAGGAGTGGTGCAGGCGCAGAACGCCAGCTTGAATATGAACCGGATCCAGGTCAAACAGGCTTAAAACTCACCTATCCCACGGGTTATTTTTTTGTGCTCAGAGGCAGATAAACCACGTTAAAGCGGTTTAATCTGTCATGTAAATAGGATTATACTGCGCCATTGACTGTACAAATAAACAGGTGAATGGAATGGTGCTGGCTCTGAAGGGTGAAAAGATTGCTCGTAACCGGTTTACCGGTGAGAAAGTCGAAAATGGCAGCTTTATTAACTGCGATTTCTCGGGCGCCGACCTGACCGGCACCGAATTTATCGACTGCCAGTTTTACGACCGCGAGAGCCAGCAGGGCGGTAACTTCAGCCGCGCCGTGCTCAAGGACGCCAGCTTCAAGAATTGCGATCTGTCGATGGCAGATTTTAGAAATGCCAACGCTTTAGGCATCGAAATTCGTGAGTGCCGGGCTCAGGGCGCAGACTTCCGCGGTGCCAGCTTTATGAACATGATTACCTCGCGCACCTGGTTTTGCAGTGCCTACATCACCAAAAGCAACCTGAGTTACGCCAACTTTTCCAAAGTGGTGCTGGAAAAGTGTGAGCTGTGGGAAAATCGCTGGAACAGCGCGCAAATTCTCGGCGCGACCTTTAGCGGCTCAGATCTGTCCGGCGGCGAGTTTTCCTCCTTCGACTGGCGGGCTGCCAACTTTACCCATTGTGATCTGACCAACTCTGAACTGGGTGAGTTGGATCTGCGCGGAACCGATCTGCAGGGCGTGAAGTTGGACAGTTACCAGGTGTTCCAGCTAATGGAACGCCTGGGCATTGCCATTATCGGCTAAGGCGACGATCCCGCAAAGGGCAACCAGGCCTTGCTGGGCGGGGGTGGGGCTGCAGAATCTGGGAAATAATAAGCTGGGCGTATAAATATAATGTTAAATATTCCTTGCTTAAATAATCTAGCTATGTGTAAATAGCGTCATCGGTTTGTAGTACAGACCTTATGAAAGCAGTTTTAGTAAAGCAGTTCTCAGTATTAGTGATATCCCATAGATAGCTCTTCTCCCGCGAATTTCCTTCTCTAGTGCCCAATAAGTTTCCAATAAAAACAGACCTCTATCGCCTTATGGCGTCTCAAAAATATAAAGGAAATATCTATGTCTAATAAAATGACTGGTTTGGTAAAATGGTTTGATGCAGGTAAAGGTTTTGGTTTTATCTCTCCGGAAGACGGTAGCAAAGACGTGTTCGTACACTTCTCCGCTATCCAAAGCAATGATTTCAAAACGCTTGATGAAGGTCAGCGCGTTGAGTTCACTGTCGAAAACGGTATGAAAGGCCCGTCTGCAGGCAACGTAGTCGTTTTATAATTTCAAGGTAGTGCTTTATTTCTTGCGATAGCGATGATGGTTTAAGCCGGAGCAGATGAGAAATAAAATAATTGCCTGAATAAACTCCGGGATTACCCGGAGTTTATCTAAAATAATTAGCTTCACCATTTTCAATAACCGAAGTTATTGGCAACAGAAAAGAAGATTGGCCCATAAAGTTATAAGTCCGATCCAGTCTATTTTTCTGTTGTGAAAAAGTTGTGCTTAGGCTGCGTAAGGTTGGAGTGTTCGATGGACGCTTACGCCATAACATGACGGTCGGGAAAGTAACCGACAAACATTGATGACCTGGCCGAAAGCCGGGTTTTTTTATGCCTGTTGCCCCGGTAAACAGGCTGGCCCAGAATGAAGCAGGCCAGCCTGACGTGACCGTTAGCTGCGCCGGGAATCCAGCACTTCGTTATTCTTCACCACGTCCTGAGCTTTAACATAGCTTTCAATCAGCAACTGATATGCCGGGAAGATTTTGGTGTAAACCTCAGCCCATTGCTGTGCATCCTCGCGGTTCCAACTGCCCTGCAGTTCAGAGGCCACGCCGGCGGTATCGATCGGTACCACTCCGGCCTGCACCACTCGCGCCATAGTAATCTCCTGCGCCATTTTAGAGTAGGTGCCGGAGGCGTCGATAACGGCAAAGACCTTATAACCCTCTGCCACGGCGCTGATCGACGGGAAGGCCATGCAAACGCTGGTGATGGTTCCGGCGATAATCAGGGTTTTACGCCCGGTCGCTTTTACGGCCGCAACAAAATCTGGATTATCCCAGGCGTTGATTTCGCCTTTGCGCGCCACATATTGCGCATGCGGTGCATTTTGGTGGATTTCTGGGATCAAGGGGCCGTTAGGACCCTGTGGAACGGAAGCCGTGGTAATGACCGGCAATTTGCTTAGCGTAGCGATACTGGCCAGTGCGCCAGCGCGAGCGCGCAGTTCAGTCATCGGCATATCGCCGACGGTTTGGAACAGGCCGCTCTGGTGGTCAATCAACAACATCACCGCGTCATTGGCATCAATAACAGGACGCTGGCCATTAAAGTTTGCTGGAGAGCTCATCTTTCTTTCCTCTGTGGTCGGGACGTAGACAACAATTAACTTTGTTTAACCAAGGGTTAATCTCAGTGCTTGTTAACAGTGTAGGGCCAGAGGAAAATTCCACTAGAGGGCTAACTCAGGATGCATCGTTCTATAAAAAGAACAATAAGGCCAGGGGCAGGCGATTATTTCAGCGCTGAACTAAACTTAAACAGCATAACAAACATGCGGAAAGGCCCTGGCAGGGAGCGCCACTTTGTTCACCAGCGCAATGCGGAGGGCTGTAATCATGGCTTATCATCATATCGTTGTGGCAACCGATCTCAGCGAAGACGCTGAATTTTTGCTCGGCAAAGGCGCCAAGTTAGCAAGCGCACTGAATGCCAGGCTATCCCTGATTTATATCGATATCCACCGTGGCGGCTATTACGCTGAGCTGGGCGTGGGTGAATACAACTACACCGACAGAACTTTTTCGGAGCGTGTCAAAAACATGCTGAATGCGATCAAGGATCAGTCGTCTTACCCGGTTGAAGAGGTGATTATCAGCCGCGGCGAACTGACGGAAGAATTGAACCGGGCGGCGAAAGAGAAAGGCATTGATCTGATTATCTTTGGCCATCATCACGATATCTGGAGCAGATGGATATCTTCGGCCCGGCAGGCGATCAATAACCTTAACGTTGACCTGTTGGTGATCCCCATTGCGAAGTAATGAACCTCGCCAACTGCACTAACGCGACGGTACGGGACTTATTGATAGGTGATAATGCGCGTTGGCAATAGTCACTGATATGAATTTTATTAACTCTATCAAATGCTTGGCTTAATTCCGATAATGCCTGACCTAGCGCATTGAATTCGCACTGAATACCTCTTTGTGATTAATAAAGCGCACATTTTGACTGTCACTCGTCGTCCATGAGTTTTATCCTCGAACCATTAGGATTTGTATGATTTATAGAAATACATTCACATGGAGGAGGTCTCATGCGTTTTGACAATAAAGTGGTAGTGATCACCGGTGCAGGCAATGGGATGGGAGAGGCGGCAGCGCGTCGTTTTTCTGCCGAAGGGGCTACCGTGGTATTGGCTGACTGGGCGAAGGAGGCGGTGGACAAAGTTGCCGCTTCGCTGCCTAAAGGCAAGGCACTGGCGGTACATATTGACGTTTCCGACCACGTTGCGGTTGAAAAAATGATGAATGAGGTGGCCGAAAAATTAGGCCGCATCGACGTGCTGCTCAATAACGCAGGCGTGCACGTGGCCGGCAGCGTATTGGAAACCAGCGTTGCCGACTGGCGACGCATTGCCGGGGTGGATATCGATGGCGTGGTGTTCTGTTCCAAATTCGCCATGCCGTATCTGCTGAAAACCAAAGGCTGCATCGTTAACACCGCGTCGGTTTCCGGGCTGGGTGGTGACTGGGGCGCGGCGTACTACTGCGCGGCGAAAGGGGCGGTGGTTAACCTGACGCGTGCCATGGCGCTGGATCATGGCGGTGACGGTGTGCGGGTCAACTCGGTATGTCCGAGCCTGGTGAAAACCAATATGACCAACGGCTGGCCGCAGGAGATCCGCGACAAGTTTAACGAGCGTATTGCGTTAGGCCGAGCGGCGGAGCCGGAAGAGGTGGCGGCAGTAATGGCATTTCTGGCCAGTGACGACGCCAGTTTTATCAATGGCGCCAACATCCCGGTAGACGGCGGGGCGACCGCCTCTGACGGCCAGCCGAAGATTGTTTAAGCGGTAATTTCGGGCCCGGTGGTATACCGGGCCCGATAGCGTTACACCCCAATCCGATCCCGCAGCTGGTAGTAAGCTGCACCAATCGCGGTGAAAGGAATTTGCAGGTTGCGACCGCCGAAGAACGGCAGGTGCGGCAGCTTGGCAAACGCATCGAACCTTTCCGCATCGCCGCGCATCAGCTCGGCAATCAGTTTGCCCGCCAAATGAGTACAGGTCACCCCGTGGCCGCTGTAGCCCTGCATGTAATACACGTTATTTTCCAGCCGACCAAACTGCGGCATGCGCGACAGCGTCAGCAGGAAATTACCGGTCCAGCGATAGTCGAGACGCACACCTTTGAGCTGCGGGAAGGTTTTCAGTAGCTTTGGCCGGATCAGATTGTCGATATCGTCCGGATCGCGGGCGCCATACACTACGCCGCCGCCGTACAACAGGCGGTTATCGCCGGTGATACGGTAATAATCCAGCAGGTAGTTACAGTCTTCGACGCAGTAATTTTGTGGGATCAGCGATCGCGCCACTTCCGGCGCCAGCGGTTCGGTAGCCACTACCTGGGTGCCACACGGCATGCTACGTTTCGCCAGCCGCGGTTCCAGCTTATCGCCCAGATAAGCGTTGCCGGCGACAATCACATAACGCGCTGTCACCTGGCCGTTGGCGGTGCTGACGATTGCCGGTTCGCCATGACGGATGTGGGTGACCGCAGACTGTTCGAAGATCCGTCCACCCTGCAGGCGAATGGCTTCGGCTTCACCGAGCGCCAGATTCAGTGGGTGAATATGGCCGCCGCTGTGATCCAGCAGCGCGCCGACGTAGCGCTCGCTATCGACCTCCTGGCGGATACGCTCGGCGTCCAGCAATTCAAGCTGGGTATTGCCGTAGCGCTCCCAGTGCTGTTTTTGTTCGATCAACGCATGATATTGCCGGTTGTTCAGCGCGGCGAAGATGCCGCCAGGGCGATAGTCACATTCGATGGCGTACCGTTGGATACGGCTGCGAATGATCTCTGCGCCTTCAAACATCATGCTGCCGAGCAGGCGGGCGCTTTCGGCGCCATAACGCTGTTCAATGACGTCGATATCGCGGCTGTAGGAGTTCACCAATTGCCCGCCGTTACGTCCGCTGGCACCGAAACCGATGCGGGCAGACTCCAGCACCACCACGTTGTACCCCGCCTCTACCAGAAACAGCGCCGATGACAAACCGGTGTAGCCGCCGCCGACGATACAGACGTCGCATTCAATGGATTCATTCAGCTGCGGGTAGGGCGCGTGGCTGTTGGCCGAAGCCGCATAATAGCTTTTTACGTGTTCAGTCATGATCTCTGCCCTTATTCCAATGAAATCCAGGTGGTTTTCAGCTCGGTGAATTTGTCCAGTGCGTGCAGTGACTTGTCGCGGCCGTTACCGCTTTGTTTGTAACCACCGAAAGGAACGGTCATGTCCCCGTCGTTGTAGTTATTGACGAACACCGTGCCGGCTTTTAGCTGACGCGCCAAACGATGGGCACGGGACAGGTCGCGGGTCCAGATTGCAGCCCCCAGGCCGTAGTCGCTGTCGTTAGCCAACTGCATGGCCTGCTGCTCGCCGCTAAATGAAGTGACCGCCAATACCGGGCCGAAGATTTCGTCGCGCGCCACGCTCATGGCGTTGTCTACCTGGGTGAGAATAGTTGGGCCGAGATAACCGCCGTGTTCACCTTGTGGATGATCGCGACCGTCGAGGAACAGCGCAGCGCCCTGAGTCAAACCCTGTTCGATATAGTCGGCCACTTTCTCGCAGTGGCCCTGATCAATCAGCGTGCCCATCACCGTCGCCGGATCGAGCGGATTGCCTGGTGCAAAGGCTGCGGCATGGCGGCGCAACGCCTGTAAAAATTCTTGCTGTATGCTCTCTTCCACCAGCAGTCGAGTACCGGCGATGCACACTTGCCCCTGGTTATAAAAAATCCCGGCGGCGGCGCTTTGTGCGGCCTTATCCAGATCCGGGCAGTCGGCAAAGATGATATTGGCGCTTTTGCCACCGGCTTCCAGCCAGACCCGTTTCATATTGGATTGGCCGGCATAGATCATCAGTTGTTTGGCAACCTGGGTTGAACCGGTGAAGGTCAGCGCGTCGACGTCGTTATGCAGCGCCAGCGCTTTACCGGCATCGTGACCATAACCGGGAACGATATTCAGCACGCCGTCCGGCAGCCCGGCCTGCTGCGCCAGTTGCCCCAGATAGATCGCGCTCAGTGGCGATTTCTCTGAAGGTTTGAGGATCACGCTGTTGCCGGTGGCCAGCGCCGGGCCGAGCTTCCAGCAGGCGAGCAATAACGGGAAATTCCACGGCACTATGGCGCCGACCACGCCAATGGGTTCGCGTTCGATCAACGCCAGCGCATCGCTGCCGGTAGGGGCGATTTCGCCATAAACCTTATCGATCGCTTCGGCATACCAACGCAGGCAACGAATAGCGCCAGGCACATCATCGCGCAGGCTGTGACGAATCGGTTTGCCGGTGTCCAGCGTTTCCAGCAGCGCCAGCTCTTCGCAGTGTTGTTCCATCAATGTCGCCAGCTTGAGCAGCGTAGCCTTGCGTTGCGCCGGAGCCGCGCGCGACCAGTCGCCCCGCTCAAACACCTCGCGGGCGGCGCTGACCGCCAGGTCAATATCTACGCTGCTTCCTCGGGCCACCTGAGTCAGCTCTCGCTGACCGGCAGGATCCTCCACGGCAAAGGTTTCGCCTTCGGCCGCCTGCTGATAGCGGCCATTGATAAACAGTCGGTTCTCAATATTCAGGGCTTGCGCCCGGTGTTGCCAATACTGCAGGTGGTGGAAGTCCATACCTTGCTCCGTTGATCAGAATGTCGTCGGCGTATGGGCGCTGATAATCCGGCAAATCCGCGCCGACGTGTTGCTGAAACTGTGGGGAATGCCGGTATTGATGGCGTAGCTCTGGCCGGCCAGCAGGGGATAAGCCTGCCCGTTGACCTGCAGCACGACTTCGCCTTCCAGCAGGGTGCCAATCTCTTCCCCCTGATGCTTGATGCGTTCACCGGTGGTGGTACCCGGCTCATAGGTTTCGATCATCATCGCCAGGGTGCGATTAGGATCGCCGTTGTGGATCAGTTTCATAGAAACCCCCTGGCTGCCAATCTCGATCAGATCCTGGTAGTCGATAACAATCCGTGGCTCGGCCGGCTTCTCCGGTTCGGCGAAAAATGCCGACAGGGACAGCCCGTACACCGTCAGCAGCTTTTGTAAGGTGCTGATGGCCGGACTGACCTTGTCCTGTTCGATGGTGCTGATGGCGCTGTGAGTTAACCCAGACAGTTCGGCCGCGCGGCGCTGCGATAATCCCAATTGCTGGCGGATTTGCGACAGACGTTTGCCCGGTGCCAAGCTGACATCGCTCATGGGCGTTTTTCCTTTTGATAGTTCCGGCAGGCGTTAATGAAACCTTCAAACAGCAGGCGTGACAGAGCATATTCCTCGCTGTTCCATTCCGGGTGCCATTGCACGCCCAGCGCAAAGGGCTGATCGCGCAGGCTGATGGCTTCTACCAACCCGTCGGCGGCGTGGGCTTCGATACGTACGCTGGATCCCAGCGTCTTCGCGCCCTGGCCATGCAGTGAGTTCACCCAGAATCTGTTGCAATCCGGTATCAGTTGCGAGAGTAGGCCCCCTTCCTGAACGATGACCTCGTGGGCAGGGGCATATTGCTGTTCGAGCGGCAGGTCGTGATCTTCACGGTGTTCCAGCAGCTCGGGCAGTTCATACAGCCGGCGGTGCAGGGCGCCCTGGGTGGCGACCACCATTTCCTGCATGCCACGGCAAATGGCGAAAAGGGGAATGCGCCTGTCGAGCGAGTGGCAGATCAGCGCCAGGCTCAATTCGTCTCGCCCGGGATCGGCGTCAGGCTCATCGCCGTTTTCACCATAAAGGTGCGGCTGCACATTACTGGGGCTGCCTGGCAACAGAATGCCATCGAGTTGTGGCAGTAACTCTTCGAGCAGTTTCGGTTCTGCCAGCGCGTGTGGCAGGGCTATCGGCAACCCGCCCGCAGCGATAACGGCATTTAGGTACTTTTCTTGCAAGGTCTGAGTGAGGTGCCCGTTTAACCTATACCTGCACATCACTACGCCGACCACTGGTCTGTTAAATATATTGCCCATGCTGTCCCCTTGGTATGTTCGAAATTATGAACGATAAGCTTCTCCACTGCCGTTTCCGTTCAATATTTTATAAATCTAGCAGTGAGATGGGCAATATTCAAACTAAAAGTAACACTTGCAAAACAATTTTGTTGCATCTATGTTTCATTGGTGGACATTATATTGAGCAAGATGGTCAAAAAACATCGACGGCAATAAGTGTGAGAACCACAGACAAAAACATACATGGCGGGTGAATCATGCAGACCAACATAGTAGAAGTGGAAAACTTTGTTCAGCACCACGAAGAAAAGCGAAGTAGCGCGTTCCAACGTGAAGTGAAGAAGTATCTGGAACGTTATCCATTAACTCAGCACGTTGACGTTCTGTTGACCGACCTTAACGGCAGCTTCCGCGGCAAACGGATACCGGTTGGCGGGCTGAGCAAACTGGAGAAGGGCTGTTACTTCCCAGCGTCGGTGTTTGCGATGGATATTCTTGGCAACGTGGTTGAAGAGGCCGGATTGGGGCAAGAGCTCGGTGAGCCGGACCACATCTGTGTACCGGTATTGGGCACGCTGACGCCGTCGGCGGCAGATCCACAATATATCGGCCAGGTACTTCTCACCATGCTGGATGAAGATGGTACTCCCTTTGACGTTGAACCGCGCAATGTGCTGAACCGAGTGTGGCAGCGTTTGCGTCAGCGCGGGCTATCCCCCGTAGTAGCGGTAGAGTTGGAGTTCTATCTCATCGATCGTCAGCGTGATTCGGAAGGGTATCTGCAGCCGCCGTGTGCGCCGGGTACGCAGGAGCGTAACACCCAAAGCCAGGTCTATTCGGTAGACAACCTTAACAACTTTGCCGACGTGTTAAGTGAGATCGACGAACTGGCACGCCTGCAGGGGCTGCCGGCTGACGGTGCGGTGGCCGAAGCCTCGCCCGGTCAGTTTGAAGTCAATCTGCACCATACCGACAACGTGCTGCAGGCCTGCGACCATGCGCTGGCGTTGAAACGCCTGATCCGCATGGTGGCAGAAAAACACAACATGCAGGCCACCTTCATGGCCAAGCCGTATGAAGAGCACGCCGGCAGTGGCATGCACGTGCATATCAGCATGCTGGACCGTCAGGGCAACAATGTCCTCGCCGATGATGACGGCGAAGACTCTGCATTGTTGAAACAGGCTCTGGCGGGAATGATCGCCCTGATGCCTTCTTCTATTGCGCTGTTGGCGCCAAACGTTAACGCCTACCGCCGCTTCCAGCCGGGCATGTACGTGCCGACTCAGGCATCCTGGGGCCATAACAACCGCACAGTGGCACTGCGTATCCCTTGCGGCGACCGTGATAGCCACCGGGTGGAGTACCGCGTGGCCGGTGCCGATGCCAACCCTTATCTGGTGATGGCGACCATCCTGGCGGGCATCGTCTACGGGCTGGAAACACCGCTGCCGCTGCAAGAGCCGGTAACCGGCAACGGGCTGGAGCAGGACGGACTGCCATTCCCTATCCGCCAGAGCGATGCACTGTATGAATTCGAGCATCAGCCGGTGTTGAATGCGCTGCTGGGTGAAAGGTTCAGCCATGTTTATCTGGCCTGTAAAACGGATGAGCTGGTGCAGTTTGAGCGCCTGATCACCGATACCGAAATCGAGTGGATGCTGAAAAACGCCTGAACCCGCTCATCCTCGATGATACCGCGCGCGTCTGGCGCATTCCGCCGGCTATCCTGTGGCCTGCGAAGCTGCGCGCAGCGGTAAAGCATTTCTTCTACTTGGCGTACAGGACGCCGGCGAGGAAAGAACCATGACAGCCATAACTGTTCCATCAACCTGCGCGGGCGGTTGCCTGTGCCGCAGTAAATATGGGCCTTCCGCTGGCCGCGTTTTTTTGTCTTTGCATCGTCCCTACCGCCGCCTGAGCAGCAGTTTCCCCGCGGCCTCTCTGAATGACGTTAAACGGTTACCAGCAGAGGACAAAGGGGGGAAACGCCATGGCGATTAATGCGATCGAGGTTAATGAGGCGGCCAAGCCGCAACTGCGTAAAAGCCTGAAGCTGTGGCAAGTGGTGATGATGGGGTTGGCTTACCTGACGCCCATGACGGTGTTTGACACCTTCGGCATTGTCTCCGGCCTGACCGACGGCCACGTCCCGGCCGCTTATCTGTTGGCGCTGGCCGGCGTGTTGTTTACCGCCATCAGCTACGGCAAGTTGGTTCGCAAGTTTCCGACCGCCGGTTCCGCCTATACCTATGCGCAAAAGGCCATTAACCCGCACGTCGGTTTTTTGGTGGGGTGGTCCTCGCTGCTTGACTACCTGTTCCTGCCGATGATCAACACCCTGTTGGCAAAGATTTATTTGACCGCGCTGTTCCCCGAGGTGCCGCCGTGGGTGTGGGTGGTAGGCTTTGTGATCATCATTACTGCCATCAACCTGAAAAGCGTCAATTTGGTGGCTAACTTTAACACCCTGTTTGTTTTGGCCCAGATAGCGATCATCGTGGTGTTTATCTTCCTGGTCGTGCGCGGTCTGCATAACGGTGAAGGACTGGGGACGGTGTGGAGTCTGCAACCCTTCATCAATGAGAATGCGCATTTGCTGCCGATTATCACCGGCGCCACTATTTTGTGCTTTTCGTTTCTCGGCTTCGACGCGGTCACCACCCTGTGTGAGGAAACGCCCGATGCCGCCAAGGTGATCCCGAAGGCCATCTTCCTGACTGCGCTGTACGGCGGGGTAATCTTCATCAGCGTTTCCTTCTTTATTCAGCTGTTTTTCCCATCTATTCAGCGCTTCCATCAACCGGACGCGGCGCTGCCGGAAATCGCGCTGTACGTGGGCGGCAAGCTGTTCCAGTCAATTTTCCTCTGTATTACCTTTATCAATACCCTGGCATCGGGGCTGGCCTCGCACGCCAGCGTTTCGCGACTGCTGTACGTGATGGGGCGCGACAACGTGTTTCCGGAAAAGTATTTCGGCTATATCCACCCGAAATGGCGCACCCCCTCATTGAACGTGTTGCTGGTTGGGCTGGTGGCGCTGTCGGCGCTGTCTTTCGATCTGGTCACCGCGACCGCGCTGATCAACTTCGGTGCGCTGGTGGCCTTCACCTTCGTTAACCTGTCGGTGATCAGCCATTTCTACATTCGCGAGGGGCGCAACAAAAGCTGGAAGGACCGATTTAACTACCTGTTCCTGCCGTTGGTGGGGGCGTTAACGGTTGGCGTGCTGTGGCTTAACCTGGAAAAAAGCTCGCTGACCATGGGGCTGATCTGGGCCGGGCTGGGTTTTGCCTACCTGGTATATCTCACCCGGCGTTTCCGTCAGCCGCCGCCGCAGTTTGAACGGCAGCCGCAGCAATAAGGCCAAGGCTGTTGATGAACCCATCCAGGGGTAAATCGGTAGGGGGGCGGCCATCTTCGCCCCGATTCAACTCATTGATTATGCTATAGGGCGCAGTATGCAGCGCCCCCACCAGGAAACGATAGGTACTCCGAGGCGGGCTTTCCCGCCTTTCTTTTTTTATCACCGGGCAGTAGAGTGAAAATCCTGATAAAAAATAACTGATTGGAACGCTTTCATGTCTTCTCTGTCCGCCCAATATAAAGCCACCTTGCTCGGTCTGTTGGCGATCCTGCTGTGGAGCAGCGTGGTTGGCCTGATACGCAGCGTCAGCGAAGGACTGGGGCCGATTGGCGGGGCAGCAATGATCTACAGCGTCAGCGCGGTATTTTTGCTGTTGGCGCTGCGCATGCCGAATTTACGCCTGTTCCCACGCCCCTACCTGCTCCTCGGCAGCCTGCTGTTTGTCAGCTATGAAATCTGCCTGTCGTTGTCTTTGGGCTATGCCAATACCCGTCTGCAAGCGATTGAAGTGGGAATGATCAACTACCTGTGGCCCTGTTTCACCGTGCTGATGGCCCTGGTGTTTAATGGGCAAAAAGCCAAGTGGTGGCTGCTGCCGGGGCTGTTGCTGTCCTTGTTCGGCATTGGCTGGATCATGAGCGGCGAGGGCGGCTGGTCGCCGGCGCAAATGCTGGAAAACGTGCGCAGCAATCCGCTGAGTTATTCGTTGGCTTTTGGCGGTGCAGTTATTTGGGCGCTGTATTGCAATCTGACCAAGAAAATTGCCCAGGGTCATAACGGCGTGGTGTTGTTCATTACGCTGACCGCCCTGGCACTGTGGTTGAAATATGCATTCAGCAGCGAAAACGGTATGCAATTCACGTTGCCGGTAACCCTGACGTTGCTGTGCGCGGGCATGGCAATGGGAGCAGGCTATGCGGCGTGGAACGTGGGTATATTGCGCGGCAATATGACGCTATTGGCGACGGCGTCTTACTTTACGCCGGTGCTGTCGGCGGTGTTTGCCGCGCTGGTGCTGAATACTGCACTGACCGCCAATTTTTGGCAGGGTGTGGTGATGGTCACGGCAGGTTCGTTGATCTGTTGGCGGGCAACCCGAGGAAATTAACGGAAATTATCTGCCTGTCGCCCAATGTTGAACTAGAATTTAACTAGCGATTCTGCCTGAAGGAACATAAAAAATGAGAGACGATATTCAATTCATTCAGCAGCCAGTGATTGACGACGAACGTTTTATGCGCGGTGATACCGTGCGCCTGACCACCGCCAATTTACGTCACGAATACCAGCTTGATGTCAGTATTTTACGCCGGGAAGGCAAACTGATTTTTGGCTCGGTCATCGCCGCTGCACCGAAAGTGGATATCCCGCCCAAAGAGTGGGAGATAGCTCCGGGGCAGGAGGTGGTTTTTCGCCAGGAAAATATTGCCAAAGCACTGCCTTCGGTGAGCTGAGCTTCCCCCATGTGAGGCGTTTTCACGTCCATTGACCGCAGTAGATTTCCAAGAAATGCCGGCGTCTTTTAGCGCCGGCATTTTCATTTCAGCGACAGAGACGGTTACTTTATTTATTGATTACAATTGGCACAAAAAATGCTTTAAAAATCACCGGGCATGACAAAAATCACAGCGATCGTGAATTTGCATGAAACATAATTTGACAAATGTGAACGCAATCGATTACCTATTCGCGAAATGCATAACTGGATCACAGATTCTTACACCCAGTGATTTCTATAATGCGCGCGTCGCCCGAGAGTTTGTAAGCGGAGGCAACGCCAGGTGTCGTCAGACTGATTGTCATCTTTTCTAACGGGCAGGAAATGGCCCTTTAAGCATGTGGTAATAAAATGAAAAAAATAGCTCTCGCAGCAGGTGTACTGCTCGCAGCGTCTTACAGTGCATCTTCAATGGCTGATAGCAAAGACAGCCAATACGTCTCGGATTGGTGGCACCAAAGCGTTAACGTGGTGGGCAGTTACCACACCCGTTTCGGACCTCAGTTGAACAACGATCTGTACCTGGAATATGAAGCCTTCGCCAAAAAAGATTGGTTCGACTTCTACGGCTACATCGACGTGCCTAAATTCTTCGGCGTGGGCAACACCCCTGACCGTGGTATCTGGGACAAAGGTTCTCCGATGTTTATGGAAATTGAACCTCGCTTCTCCATCGACAAACTGACCGGCACCGATCTGAGCTTTGGCCCGTTCAAAGAATGGTACTTCGCCAACAACTACATCTATGACCTGGGCCACAACGCCGACGGTCGCCAGAACACCTGGTATATGGGTCTGGGTACCGACATCGACACCGGTTTGCCAATGAGCCTGTCGATGAACATCTATGCCAAATACCAGTGGGAAAACTACCAGGCTGCCAACGAAAACAGCTGGGACGGTTACCGCTTCAAAGTGAAATACTTTGTGCCGTTGACCCAGGTGTGGGGCGGCAATCTGAGCTACATCGGTTTCACCAACTTTGACTTTGGTTCCGATCTGGGCAAAGACGACTTCACCGTGAACGGTCGTCAGGCGCGTACCAGCAACTCTATCGCTTCCAGCCATATTCTGGCGTTGAACTACGATCACTGGCACTACTCGTTCGTGGCTCGTTATTTCCATAACGGCGGCCAGTGGCAGGACGGCGTGGATATTGGCACCCCACAGGGCCCAATCAAATCCACCGGCTGGGGTTACTACATCGTGGCCGGTTATAACTTCTGATTTTCCGTGGTATCAGAAACAGAAAACCCCGCTTTGGCGGGGTTTGTTATGAACCTAATGTTATGAAATATAAAGGATTATATTTCTCGCTATCCACATAGCATCCATGCTTTGATAAAAGTGTTCATGCAACAATGACAAAGCCCCGCAGTGCGGGGCTTCTTTCTGATAAGCAGTAAGTTATTTTCGATCACTCATCAGGGCCGCATTCTTTCTGGTAGCTAGCCAGGTCAGGCTGGTTGTATTCGGTATAAATTCTTTTACCTAAAATTGAGTAGGTTACTTTAGAAGAGAAAAAACCTTTCGATTTCATACGAATCTCCAGCATAAACGGCGAAAACCCTGCATACGCACCGAAGCCGTTCTTCGCATTTAACTGACCACAAACTAAACCGTTTACAGTGCCATCTGGCATGTCGTCCTTCTGTACGAATCGCAGATATCTAAACTTTGCGCTGTCAGGATCTTTTGTATCTGCTGCAACTTCCTTTTGGGCAAGCTCTAAAGCTTTATCTGCATTTGGTTTGCATCCGACCAGAGATACTAAAGCAAGAAAAAATAATATTCTTTTCATGTCCCTATCCAATTTTAATTAGTAATAATTGAGCATGATGTTATCAAAGATAATTAAGCTGTAAAAAGCGTTTTATCATCTTCTTTAAGCCCCGCAATATTTGAGATTGCGGGGCGGAAGTAGCTACAACATCAAGTTAAGTTGATCACGCCCATAGTGGGATGTAGGGAAGGCGTCTTGCGGGATAAAATCGGGCGGTAACACATCACTAGGGCCGCGCTTGGTTACCAATTTTTCAACGCTGTTTAGCGTCGTGAACGTGATGCTGCATTCGAAATTCTGACACTGATGATATTGTCGGATCGTCATTTCACTGAGACGGCGACTGGTACGCGTGCGAGCGACGGCACCGCAGATCGGGCAAACAAACATGATGGCCTCCCATGGCGGGAGTTGAACTCCCTGACATTATGGCCGTCACTCTCCACTTTCTGCAATCCATTCGGGTATTTTTGCCTCAAATTCAAGCCGGGTGGTAAAGCCGTTTCCATCAATAGAATGACTTGCCCTGGCTATAATCCAGTCCTGATTATCGATATCCGTTTTAAATCCGGTAACGGTGCCGTGCATTTCCGGGTATAAATCGGCGCGGCCATAAGCCAACGTGAGGGTAAATTCAGCAGCGCCGCGTTTTAGCTGTTGCCACTTTGCAGCGGCGGCGCGCTTTGCGGCGATTTCGTTATTGTAGGTTTTGCGCAGCACATAAACATTGCCGTCTTCACCGTCAAGATAATCACCCTCGCGGTTGCTGCTGCGTTCCACCTTCTTTTTCTCAGGTTTGCGCTTTTTTACCGTAACTTTTTTCTTCTTCCCAAACTCCAGATCCAGCCAGTAAGCGCGTACGCCCGTATAGGCGTCGCGGTCGGCAATACGGAATGAATGTCGATCGCCACTGCTGCGGGTGATAGCGAAGGAGGGGAGTGCCTCACCTGATGCGCTGACGCCGCCGCCGGGCAGGATAAACAGCAGGCTGCCGTTCTTCACTGTGGCGATGGCACCCAGCATTTCAGCCATGCGCGTCAGGAAGGACATATCACTTTCTTGCGTCTGGTCGGCGTGGTCGATCTCCAGCCCCATTAGCGACTCGGATATGATCGGTTTCAGGCTATATCGCCGAGCAATAGCAGACACAACTCGCTCAACGGTAACGTCGTGCCAGGACACCTCACGTTTAACGTTAAACTCATCGCGAAAATCTGCACTGCGAGCGGTGATCGTCATGGTGTCTGGCGGCCCGGAGTGCGCCACTTCGTCAACAATGAAAACGCCTTTGTAGATCAGCGCCTCACCGCGCCATCCCAGCGATGCAGAAAGCTCAGCACCTCGCGGCGGCAGTTGGAGCTGGCCGTCGCTATCATCCACGGTGATCGTTAATTCATCGGCTTCAAAGCCGCGGTTGTCCGTCATCTCCAGTGACATTATCCGTTCATCCAATACGGCCAACGCCTTGCCGCCCAGCAATACACCGAATGCCGGCACGCGGGACAGTTCTGCCTGGTAATCCTTAATCCCCCCCGTTCCTTCATCCAGTAGCGACTTTGCCTTGTCGATCGAGTCTGTAATCAGTGCCATGAGTTATCCCTCCGGCGCTGATGGTTTCATGCGCGCGCGATGGGGAAAACCGCGCGTTGTTGTCGCCGAGGCATGACAACCGGCGTCGCGTGTCGCAGGGGCATTTTTCGGCGAATATCATCACGAACTCACAAGCATGATGGCGGTACAGTATGACCGACAATTTTTTCCACGGTGCGCGCGTCAAGGAGAACACCGACCTGCAAACCGCGATCAACGACGTTGACTCAACGGTCATCGGTCTGGTTGCGGTGGCGGACGATGCTGACGCTACCACTTTCCCCTTAAACACTCCGGTTTTGATTACGCGGGTTATCAGCGTACTTGGCAAAGCGGGCAAAACCGGCTCCCTGTACAAATCACTAAAGGCTATTTCCGACCAGGTAAGCACGCGAGTCATTGTGGTGCGCGTTGCTGCTGCCGGCACGGAAGAGGGAGCGCCTACGCAGTCCCAACTGATTATCGGCGGCTCCCAGGCTGACGGTAGTTATACCGGTATGTTTGCATTGCTGACCGCCGAGCAGAAAGTAGGCTACCGCCCGCGCATTCTCGGTGTGCCGATGTATGACACGCAGGAGGTCACCGCTCAGTTGCGTGTGATCGCCAAGCAACTGCGGGCGTTCTCCTACAGCTATTGCGATGGTTGCGAGACGATCGTCGAGGCAAAAGCCTATCGTGAGCAGTTTGCTGAGCGTGAAGGCATGCTGCTCTGGCCGAACTTCATCGCCTATAACCAGCAGTCCGGCGAAAACGAAGAGTTTCCGTCTGTAGCCTATGCGCTGGGGCTCAGGGCGAAAATCGACAACGAGCAGGGCTGGCATAAATCGCTTTCCAACGTGGCGGTCAGTAACGTGCTCGGCATTTCCAAAGATGTGTTTTGGGCGCTGCAGGCGGAAGATTCAGACGCCAACGAGTTGAATGCAAACGAGGTCACCACGCTGATAAAGCGTGACGGCTTCCGATTCTGGGGCAACCGCACCACGGACACGGAAAAGTACATTTTTGAGGTGTACACCCGTACCGCGCAGATCCTGGCTGACACTATTGCGGAAGCGCAGTTCACCACGGTGGATACCCCGCTAACGCCGGCCAACGTCAAAGATGTGGTCAGCGGTATTGACGCCAAGCTGCAAGGATTGGTCACCGCCGGCAAACTGATTGGCGCCGCGTGCTGGTTCGATATCGTGGATAACCCAACGACGGGCATTCGTCAGGGTAAGGCGGTGGTGCGTTACAACTACAGCCCGGTGCCGCCGCTGGAAGATTTGACCATGATCCAGACCTTCACCGATCAATATTACGAAGCGGCCTTTGCGTCGCTGGGAGGGGCATAAGTGGCTATCCCTAAGAAACTTCGGCTGTTTACGGTGTTTATCGATGGCACCAATCACATCGGCAAAGTTCCCAGCGTCACCTTGCCAAAGGTCACCCGCAAAACTGAGGATTATCAGGGCGGCGGGATGCTGGGGGCGGTAGCGGTTGATCTCGGCCTGGATGGCGGCGCCCTGGATGCTTCCATGGTGGTCGGTGGTGTTGTTGAGGAACTGATCCTGAAATACGGCGGCGATATTGACGAAATGCGCTTGCGCTTTGTCGGCGAAATCTACAGCGGCGGCACCAGTTCGCTGATGGAAGTCGAGATGCGCGGCCGTATCACCGAAATCGATCCGGGTGAAGCCAAGCAGGGCGACGACACCAATCACACCTATGCCATCAAAAACACCTATTACAAGCTGTCGGTGGATGACAAGGCGCTGCTGGAAATTGACCTGCTGAACTTTATCTATAAGCGTAACGGGAAAAATCTGTACCCGGACCGCATCACTTCAGCGCTTGGCATGGGTAGCTGATTCGGCTGCTTAACCCTCACTTACTATGACGGCGGTACAGGTTACCGCCTGGAGAACTTTACAATGTCAGTTACTCTTACCACCCCGATCAAGCGCAACGGCAATGAAATCAGCACCGTCGCTATCACCGACACCATTAAGCAAGCGGGCTCGTTGCGCGGTCTACGTCTGGTCGATGTGCTCAACTTTGATTATGACGCTATTTCTACGCTGCTCACCCGCGTGACTTCGCCGGCCCTGACCTCGCTGGAAATTTCCACTCTGGATACCGGGGATTTTGTTTCGTTCATCGAAGAGCTGACGCCTTTTTTGACCAAAGCGGCGCCGTCCGTACCGAACTCAGCGGAGACGGTGAGCAAGTAAGGCAACCCCTTTTTATCAGCGTTGAGGAACTCATCGCTGATATTGCTGTTGTTTTCCACTGGCCGCCCTCCGAGATGTACGGCATGGAGCTGCGCGAGTTGATGGCCTGGCGTCAGCGCGCCGCCATCCGCAGCGGCAACCATGACGATGAAGACGAAGAGGACGATCATGGATCTTAGTATTCGCGTCGCGTTCAGCGCGATTGACAAACTCACCCGCCCGGTTAAAGCCGCTAGTAAAGCTGTTAGCGGCCTTTCTGACTCCCTCAAGAAAACCCAAAGTGCCGTCAAAGACCTGGATAAACAGGCTGCCAGCTTCGATCGGCTGCGCACGCAGGCCAACGATACTGCGCAGAAAATTAATCGCACAAAGCGCGAATTTAACGGCCTGAATCAGGTTGTGCGAGAAGGCGGGCAACTGACCGACGCCCAGGCTGTGCACCTGGAAACCCTGCGTGGCAAGCTCTCACGATTGACGCAAACCTACAGCCTGCAGACTGCAAAACTGCGCGAAGCCTCCCAGGCTGTGCGGCAGCATGGCGTCAATCTGTCGGCCGGCAGCGGCGCGGTGCAAAGTGCCATCCGGCGAACGGCACAATATAACCAGCAACTGGAGCGGGAACGGCGCCAACTGGCGGCAGTTACTCAGGCGCAAGCCGGTTACACCCGCGCCAAAGACACCGCCGGCAAACTGCGCAGTTCTGGCATGGGAATGGCTGTCGGCGCCGCAGCGGCTGGGTACGCCGGTGGCCGCTTCCTGGCTCCGGCCGTTGGGTTCGATGCCGAAATGTCACGCGTTCAAGCGCTGACGCGGTTGGATAAAAATTCCTCACAGTTGGGGGACTTGCGCGCCCAAGCGAAAAAACTCGGCGCCGAAACCGCCTTCACCACCCGCGACGCCGCCAGCGGACAGGCATTCCTGGCAATGGCCGGCTTTACGCCACAGGCGATTCAGGCCGCACTGCCTGGCGTGCTCAATATGGCGCTGGCCGGCGGCATGGATCTCGGTGAGTCCGCGGATATCAGCTCAAACATCCTGTCTCAGTTCCGTCTCGACCCGAAGGAAATGGATCGTGTTAGTGACGTATTGACCGGGGCGTTCACCCGCACAAACACCGATCTGCAGAACATCGGTGAGGCGATGAAGTACGCCGGTACGGGGTTGTCTAACCTCGGCGTCAGCGTTGAACAAACGACGGCGATGATTGGCGTGATGGCTAACGTCGGCTTGCGGGGAAGTATCGCCGGTACAGGTTTGCAAACTACGTTCTCCCGCCTGGCGGCGCCAACAGGGAAAGCTAAAGCGGCGCTGAAAGAACTGGGCGTTACCGTGGCCGATGCCACCGGCAAAATGCGCCCGGCCGAAGTTGTTCTGTCCGACCTCTACAAAAAGATTAAGAAATACGGCGACACCGATCAGTTGTCTTTTTTCAAGGATATTGCCGGTGAGGAAGCCGCAAAGGCATTCCAGTCGCTGGTACTGTCTGCCGGCAGTGGCGAATTGCAGAAGCTGCTGAGTGATTTGAAGAAGGCTCAGGGGGAAGCATTAAAAGCCGCCAAGGTGATGGCTGATAACCTCGGAGGTGACCTGAAAGAACTGGACTCAGCGTGGGAAGGTTTCCGTATTCAGGTAGAGGAAACCGCCGACGGGCCGCTGCGCAAGCTGACGCAAGGATTGAGTGAGGCGATTAATACTGCGAGTGAGTGGGTGAAATTAAACCCGCGTTTAGCGCAGTCAATTCTGTTAGTTGCTGGCGCTCTCACTGTCTTGGTTGCGTCGCTGGGTATCGCCAGCCTCGCCACCGGCTTGTTGATTGGGCCTCTGGCTAAGCTGCGGCTGGGCTTTACTTTGCTGACGGGTGGGCGCGGGGTGGTGGGAACCATTGCCGCGTTGCGTGGTTTTGTTGGCGTAGGTGGCAATGCCATGGCGAGGGTGAGCGGCTGGTCGCGCATATTGGCGTCACTGTCTGGCGGTTTCCGTGGGCTGTTCAGTTCGCTGGTGCCGTTGCGCGGTATGTTGATGGGCGTTTTCATGGCGCCATCGGCTGCCCTGGGCTCGTTGGTGCGTGGGGTGGTCGGGCTGGCGTTACGGCTGACGGGGCTGTCTACGCTTTGGGGGGTCATAACCGGTGCTATCTCGGCGCTGGCTGCGGCATTGTCTTTTCTGCTAAGCCCGATCGGGCTGATTGGTGCGGCCTTTGTCGCGGCCGGCGTGCTTATCTGGCGCTATTGGGAGCCAATTAAGGCGTTCTTTGTCGGCTTCGGTGCCGGTTTTATGCAGGCGCTGGCGCCTCTGCGTGATGCGTTTGCCCGCATTGCTCCAATTTTCGGCGTGATTGGCGACGCCATTGGTCGTGTGTGGGACTGGTTTACCAAACTGCTGTCACCGATGCAGACCAGCAAAGAGACGCTGGATAAGTGCGCCAGCGCCGGTGAAACGTTTGGCCGGGTGTTTGGTTCAGCACTGCAATTGCTGTTTGCACCAATCACGTTTCTGATGGATTCCGTCGGCTGGTTGCTTGAAAAACTTGGTTTAATCCCGGATGGCATCGAACGGGCTAAGCAAAAAGCCGAGCAGGCGAAGCTGGAATTGACCCCTTCAGGGTTGGCTTTACTGCAAAATCGCATCAACGTATTGACCGGTGATCTCAATGCGGTAACGAAACCCGAACCGGTAAACACCGGTGCCCCGAAGCCTCCGGCGCTTACCGGCGATACCGGCACGCAGCGCCGGCTGAGTGAGATTGCCGGCAGTACCAAGGCCACCGCGGACAATACCAAAGCCGCCGCTAAACGTATTGGTCCGGGGGATATCATCTTTAAAAACCTTCCCCGTGCGCTGGCGCTGCGTGGAGCGTACCAGGAGGCGCGAGTCATGCCGCAGCCTGTACCGCGTGTTGCTGCGGCGGGCGGTGGTGTGCTCTCGGTTCCGTCTGCAACGCAGCCAGCCGCTATGTCGCCGGTATCTGCACCTGGAGGCGGGGCGCCCATCTTCCAGTTGAATTTTAACGACGTGGGCAAACGTTCGGATCAGGAACTGGAACGGATGGTGCGAAATGCGGTGCGTGATGCGATGGCCAGCACAGCCAGAGGTAACCGCGGGTCATTCCGCGATCGAGATTAACGGAGGTTAGGATCATGATGATGGTATTCGGGATGTTTGTTTTTACGCTGCGCACGCTTCCGTATCAGCAGTTGCGCCATTCACAGGAGTGGCGCCACGTAAAGAACGAGCGTATCAACCAGTCGGCCGCCTGGCAGTACATTGGCTCGGGAGAGGAAAACATCACGCTTGACGGTGTTTTGTACCCTGAAGTCACCGGCGGGGGAGTGTCGCTGTATACGCTGGAGACTATCGGCTATGCCGGGCGTCCCTGGCCGCTGATTGAGGGCGACGGCCGGATCTACGGCATGTATGTCATGACGCGACTGGAGCGGGGGAAGTCGGAGTTTGACCGCTATGGGAATGCGAAAAAAATTGAGTTCACTATCAGCCTGAGCCGAGTCGACAGCGATTTCAGGGAGAAGCTGCAAACGACATCCGCCAGCGACGTGCTGGGCGAACTGCGTACCAGTGCGACAAAGGCGATTAACTCGGTATCGGATTCGGTCAACGGTCTGTTCGGGTGAAATGATGGTGCCGGTACCTGGTGACATAGTTGCTGCCGGCTGTACTGCAGGACAAGAAAAAGCCCCGAAAGGGGCTTTGTTGTTTGCTGATGGGTCAGGCCACGCGATGCCACAGCATTTGTAGTTTGTGGCGTTCAACGACGCTGACCGCCTGACCCTGGCCCAGCGCGTCAGTTTTCCCCGAAACGGGGTGGCCGTGCGGGCCTAACTCCAATTCGTGATCGTGTTCGCCGGCTTCGTCCGTGTCACCTTCCTGATACGGGTCGAAGAATACCCGATTGTTGCCGCCCAACTCATAATCACTGTTGCGTTTAGGTACGCCATGATGAACGTGCTTTCCGCCCAGCTTAGTGCGTTTAGTCCCAAGGTCGGTATCTTGTGCTGTACCCGATACGTTGATTTCTTCCGCCGGCAGATTGGCGCGCGAAATGGTCACGGTGTCGCTACCACCCAAAGCGCCAACATCGGATCCGTCAGCTTTCGCCGTTCTGATCGTCAGATGTTCGCCGGCATACTCCCACGTTGACCACGGCCAACGTTCATTGGGATTTAAGTTCTGGTTGAACAGACGAGAAGATCCAACCGGGTTGTCCAGCTCCCATGCCTCGCGGATTGCGGTTGCAATGGCAGCTTTGATTGCTGCTGGCGTGGCAGCCAATTTCTCGCTGTCACTGTCCGTGGCATTGCTCAACTGAGTAAAGCCTTTCTCAGTCAACGTTGCATCCGGGTGGTTGCGCGATTGCTCATGGTCTGACAGTTGGTCATCGGTATAGTCTTTGACCTTTTCTTCCAGGGTATTGACGTCTTCGACCGTTGCCAGGATTACCGATGGGTCAACGATAAGCTCAACATCGGCCGTGCTGCTGACTTTCAATTGCATCCTGATGATTTGGAAGCGGCCCGAACCTTCAGCCAGTAACGGTTTATAGGTTTCCGGCATGTTGCCAACGGCGATGCATTCGCCATCTTCGGCGTATAGCGCCAACTCGCGAAGCCAGAAACCACCGATCTGTGGCGGCATGATCATTTCTGCTTCGATGACGCTGGCATCACTGTCCGCGATCGTCAGTTTATTCAGTATGCCGCGGTACTGCTCACCGATCAGGCCGGTGCTGGCGCTATTCGGCATCGACAAAAGGCCACCGCCATCACCGACGGCCATTTCTGCGATGGCTACCGGCGTGCCTGTGACTGCCGCATTTGCCAGACGTTCGGCACCCGCGGCAGTGATCAGAGTGAGAAACTTTTTATCGGCCATATTCCCACCTGTTAATTAACGAATTCGCCACGCAGGCCCATGATCGTCTTAAGTTTGTCACGTTTATCTGTCTGTTCCTCGGCGGTCAATACTCTGTCATAGACAGCGACAACCCCCATGATCCCAGGCAGGCCCATGTTTTGTTCCTGGCTGGGAGAACCATTCAGTATCAACGGTCGGGTCGATTTGTTTCGCTTCGCGATTGGCGTTACCGCACGATTACCCGCTGCGCGTGTGATCGATGCTTCGGTATTCGAAATTGTTACTGTGAAGCGCGTCCATCCCCCGACAGCTCCGCCGTTCTCGACCGAGGTCACGGAAATAGTACCCGTCTGACCGTTATTTACATCCCCGGTGGCAATTTGCAAAATCAGTACGCCATTGGGTTCAATGCGCAACTGAATGCCCGAGAACGGCGCTACACCGGGATAGAAATTGGAAAAGAGACGACCGCTAACGCCGGGTTTATCCATATTGATGCAGAGCGCAAACGTCATCTCGTCTGTTTCAATAATGCCTGTGTCAGCGCCGTGCACTGAGTCAGCAACGGTGACCATGCCGCGCTGAGTGAATTCATTTTCTGTCACCAGGTCGCGCGCGTTTCCGCTGGAGTCGTATTTATCCTGCATCCCGTATGTGGCGACGCTGGCATCGTCATTCAGCAGCATCTCAGGCTCTGCTAACTCCAAATCACCGGCATTAACAACGCCATCACAAATAATAATCATACTGCCTCCTGTTTTAATAACCCCATCTGGCCGACACTGATTGTTGCCGCATTAGCCGCGATAATGACGTTAATTTCTGTTACTTCAGCGGGGATAAGGACGTCATAGCTGAATGTCATAAACCCATCCGTTGAATGATTCCACTTCCTGATCCCGGCGAGGTTCGTTTTATTGGCGTCGTTGGCTTCGAGATAACAGGCTGTTGAGTTTTTATCGGTAACGTCCGTTTTTACCCTGAAACTAAATGTGCGTACCTCGCCGGGCGAGACGGCTACCACTTGCGATACGCGCGCAATCGTACTCCCTGAGCCGGTTACGGTAAGAACGTTACCGATGACCGTGGGCTCTGTCGTAATGGCGGCGTTGCCGGCCCCCACTATCCAGCCTGCGGGCACGCCCGCGGCGACGTCCAAAAACAGCGGGTTAATAATGGTGTTTGGTCCGCCCTGCGTCACTGGGTTCGCGATTGCAAGTTGCGGATACACTGGCATGGTGTATGGCTCAAGCGCTGCAGATAGTGCTTTACCCATGTGAAAGGCCCCTAGCGCAACAGGGTGTGATGGGTCTGGCTGTCCGTTCTGCAGCACGTCGTTATAGCCGTCTTTCCAACCATCAGTCATCGGGTCAACGGTGACGGTACGCATATCAACGAACGGAAACCCTTGTTCCGTAGCATATGCTCGCAAAAACGCATTAATCTCATTTTCTCGCGCCTTTAACGTAGGGTCAGCGTTATTCTGAGCCGCCATCGAGCAGACAACGGGAATAATCCCGTTCTTTCTGAATTCGGTCAGAATGTATTTGACGTTGTTTTTAATTACTGCGATTGAGAATTTGAAACTGCCGTCGCTGTTTTTTTGAATAACATCATTTCGCCCGCCGAGAAACGTCATGAAGCGTGGTTTCGCAGCGATGGCAGGCTTCAAGTGATCTCGGATCATGTCCGCCGTTGTATAACCGCCCGTCGCCCACTGACCGACGTATTTAATTCGACCATTGCTAAACAGCGATGACCACATCTGCCATGAACGCGCGTTATAGGTCCACCCGCGCGGCTTACCTGCATCAGCCGGGTTACGGCCATTGTCTGATATCGAATCCCCGAAGCCACCCAGGGTGTTTTGCAACAGCCCAATATGCGTTTCTAACGGTATACCGCGATATTCGAGGGTGCCGGCGCCATCATCGCGCACGGCCAGCAGGCGCTTGCCTCCCGTGACCAGATTAAACAGATAACCAGGCCGCGCGCGACGCAATGCCGACGGCCCGATAATTAGCTCACGCAAAATATTCATGTAATCGGAGAAGGTTTTACCGGGCATTTCCTTTTCACTGTTCCCATTGATTGAGAACATGCTTTTACCCTGTCGGCTGACAAAATCGACCGGCTTTTTTGAGCGGGGCATCGTCAGCAAGCCCCGCGTGCGTTTGTCGGTAGTCGACGCCAGCAGCTCGACCGCTTCAACGAATGCCGCCGTGACAATTTTCTTACCGGTCGGTGTGGCGATACCGTTAACATTTTCGTATTGCTCCACCCAATAGTCAGTGATGGGTGAGTTGACGGTAAACAGCCTGCGGGTTTCGGTGCCTGCGTTGATTGCCGCCTGCGCCTCGTCGATACTGTCGTAAATCTTGGCATCGCTCATCACGGACGTGTTTAGCTTATCCACGTCGTTTTTTAATGCCCGGGTTCGGTTTGCCAATTGCCGGGTGGGTTTATTTGCCACACCATCACGGCCACCTGATACTTCATCACCGCGCTTAATCTGATATATCGAGTCTTCCCATTTTGCTTCTTCGCGTAGTTCAGACATTTTTTCCCCCGGAATAGTGATAACCGCTGCCGAAGCGCGGAATACCGTTGTATTTAATGCTGTCGTCCGGCTCGTAATCGGCAGGGTAGACAGTGACAATATCGCCGTCATGTACAGAGACGGCGGAATAAATAAAGCCGCTGACTTTCGTCGCAATGTTCATCTGTGCAAGGTGCCGGCTGACCGGCTTTGCATCAGCAATCAGGCGGTTTAATTCAGCCAGCGTTTTTTCAGTGAGTCCGATTTCGTTAACGTCGACTTCAAGCCGAAAGGTTCCCGGCTGGTCGCCGGTATCGAACCACTCGGCGAAGGTGGCCGAAAATCCCATACTCTCAATCACCCGGCGCACGGCGGCGCGCGTGCCTTTACGGCGGTGCTGCCAGTAGGACTGCTGGATCGCCGCTATCTTTTTCTCAGCCGGCCAGCTTTTGTCCCATCGGTCAACCGACAGCGCCCAGGCGAGATACGGCAACAGCTCTACCGGGCAGGCCGTCGGCGTCCAGAGCGTGCGCAGGGCCACCGTGATCGCCGACAGCCGCGCAGTGACCGTTTCGGTGTGGCGCATCCAGGCGCCGGCCGATGGCGGGAGCAGGGTGTTATTCATCGGTTCCGCCATTTTCGACGGCATAACCGACGTTGCGCGCTGCCTGTACGTCGGAGATCGGCAAGTCAGCGGCCGGCGAGCGCAATATCACGCGCTGCACCCCCTGCACATGCAACGAAGCGGATATCGCTGAACGTGCGACATCCCGGCCGATCTTCTTATCGTTTGCGACCAGGAAGGCACGTAACGACGCCATGGCGGCGTTGATGATGGGCTCCGATTCTGGACCGGGATACAAGAACAGCTCGGCATCAATCAGATAATCGACAATATCTGCACTGCGGACTGTTACGCGGTCGCCCAACGGGCGCACTTCTTCATCGTTAACGGCTACCGTTACCGCGGCCAGCAGTTCCGGCGAGGCTGTGCCGTCGCCCTCGGTTGACAGGATGGCGATCACCACCTCCGCAGGTGCCGGGCTGGTCGCCCTGGCATCAGCAACTTTGCCGCTGGCGCTGCGGGCAAAATATTCATACGCCGCTGACGGTCCGGCGACGCTCATCCCCTCGAATGCCGATTGCGCACGCAGGCGCAGGGCCTCGTCACTTTCCATCACCGCATCGGCGGTATCCGTCTCAGGGGTGATCGTCAGGCGCTTGGTGTCCAGGTTGGCGGCGAGGTTGTCCAGGTCAGTGCCTTCGGCATGGCTCAACATGCAGGCGGCGGCGCCCTCATTGATGCGGCGGCGTAAGAGCAGCTCTCGGTAGGCCATTGCCTGGGCGATTACGTTGAGCGGTTCGGATTCCAGCGACAGGACCGCGATGACCGACGCTTGCTGCTCAGCAGGGAAAGCGGCAACCATGACCGCCTTCACGTCGATGAGGATTGTCTCGAAATCGAGTTCCTCGATAATCTGCGGCGATGGCAGCTGTGACAGATCAATCGTTGGCATCGTTGTGACTCCTTAGCGTGACCGTGCCGGTGCTCTTTTCCATGCTCTCCGTCAGCAGGCCGGACATTTCTGCGGTGACGGCCCCTGTCGGTGAATAGCTGATATTGACAGTGTTCAACGCAAGGCGCGGCTCCCAGGCTGCCAATGCGATCACGGTCGCACTCATTAGCTGCAGGCGAGTGACGTCATTCTGTGGTGCATCCAGCAGGTCGGGTACAAGCGAACCGTAGTTACGGCGCATCACGCGCGAACCGATAGGCGTCAGCAAAATGTCATTCGCCGACTGCCAAACGTGATCTTCATCGGTCAGCGTGCCGGTGCCGGTGGCATTCATACCGCGGTATTTCTCGCTCATCGGGTGCCCTCCGTCCAGTCACCACCGCGCTGCACGGCGCCGTGGTCGTGGTCGTCGACCTGCACGCCGTTAGAGATGAAGGCACCGCCGCTGTGTGTGATATCCCCACGCATGTCACCGCCTTCGGTGACATCAAGATTTTTGGTTTTCAGCAGCTCAGTGCATTCGACGACAGGAGAATCGAGGATGATTTTTACCTCTGCCGATACCTTGGCCGTCTTGATGCCGCTGACTTCCAGCGCGCCGGCGTCGGCGTCATAACGGAATTTGGCGCCATCCGGGGCGGTGATCACCATTTCGTTGCTTGAGCTGCCGGGGGCAGGGTGCTCGTTGCTGTACAGGCTGCCACCGATGATGGCCGTTTCCGGGTTGCCACCAATACAGACCAACCACACTTGCTCACCGATGGATGGTGGCATCCAGATGCTGAATTCACCGGCGCGCTGTGCGTTCCAGCGCAACCAATTGGTATCCAGCTCGCCGCTGGCGACGCGTACGCGCCAGGTGTCCTCGTCGATTTCGGTGACCACGCCGATGCGTATCACATTTTCCAGCAGGCGAATTAACTCGGCGGTACCCACTACTTCACCCCCAGCGAGTCAATGACCGAACGGGCGATCGCCATGCGGTCAGCCTTGGTGATCCCCAGCAACTGACGCTGTGGGTAGGTTGCTACCGCGCCGGATTTGTTCACCCGGTCACGTAGACCGTACTGGTGCGTACGGGCAATACGGGCGGCAACGCCGGAATATCCCACTGTTGCGCCGCCGGCATCGGCGCGCGCCTTCAGGAATCGGGCGGTACGCAGGCGCCTAAACATCGGGTCAGCCTTGGTGGTGTCCTTGCGGGTCTGGATAAAGTTGATATCGAGATAACGCTCGATATCCTCACGATAGAAGGAGCGAATGGCACCGCGCCCTTCATCGAAACCGGTCAGCATGCGGCCACGGCTTCCCTTGGTCGCCCGCCAGTTTCTGAGTCGGCGGGTTTCACCGTTCCAGATGAAGCCGATCCCGGCCTGCGAGCGCAGCACCTTGCGGCGACGCTTCTCGAATTTCGAGCCGTCCGGGTTTTCCTGTCGCGCGATACGGCGTGACTGGCTCTGACGCAGCATCCTGCCCACCTCGCGCGCGGTGCGAATACGGCCGGCAGGTGACATGCCGCCCAGAATGTCGGCGAACACCTGATCCAACTGGTGAAACAGCGCGGCATCCGTCATGGCAATAGCTCCCCGCCTTGCTCTGGGTCAAAGACCATCTGCCAATCGCCGCCGCCGAAGCGTGGCTTATCTTCCGCCAGATGCTTCGCGACCGGCTTGCCGTTCTCGATGGTCACCATGACGCGCTCCCAGACCGGCAATTTCAGCAGAATATCGGCGCTGTCGTCGCTCACGATATCGGCGTCAAATTCAATTGTTTTGTTGCTGTCCGGGTTTAGCAGCAGGTCGGGCTGGTTTTCCCACACCCAGGCCAATAGCGGCAGCATGAGATCATCCAACTGGCCGGGGAAGTCCATCGCCAGCACCTGAATGGGGTATAGGTACATAAACGAGCTTTCCCCGGTGGCCTGGATCTCGATATGACCTTTTTCCACCCACACAGTGAACTGTTCAGGATTGGCCTTGCACCATTGGTTACTGGCGATCAGCGCGTCGCGTAGCAATTCGGCTTTTTTCACTTGATCCCCCGGGCGATGCGCCTCAATTCCAATTCACGTATGGCGGCCTTGTCGGCGTTACAGCTGTCCAGTGCATCCAGCAGCGCATCAGACCACGGCGCAAGGCTGCCGTAAGTCATGGGTGACGGTGCTGCAGGTGCATCAGTGTTTGCTGTCCGGCTTGCCGGCAAAGGCTCCTGAATAATCTGCGGCGCGGACTTCGGCGGCGCGCTTTTGCAGGCTGCCAGCGACAGCAGCAGGCACAAGAGCAGTGGCGCACGTCTCGCCGGCCAGCGCGGTTTTGATGGTTTCACGTCGTTGCTCTCCGCTTGCGCCTCGCTTCTCGCTCAGCGCCTTCATGTTCGCTTCTATATCACTGACGTCCGCGCGCAGGGCACGAACCTCGGCCAGCACATCACCAGCCTGATTAAGGGCACGCTCTGCATTGTCCCGGCCTTGTTCGGCCAGCTCCCGCTGATGCTTCTGCCAGCCCAGACCGGCCAACGACGCCAGAAACAGCAGAATTAATACCGCTACCGCCTTCATTTGGCGGCCTTTAGCGCAGGGTCTGATAAGCACCAGGCTTTAAACTCTTCGCGGCGATTCACCAGCCCCTGAAGACGCTTGCTGCCGGAGTTCACAAAATCGGTCAGCCGGTCGCATACACCGGGCCAGTTCGCGACCTGCGCGTTCTTCCACAAGGTGGTGCGCTGTTTTTTGCCCTGGCGATCGGTGAACCAACTGATCCCGGTGCAACCGACGTTAAAACTGACGTCGGTCAGCGCTTCAAACACGAATTGCGGAGCGGCGGCGCCGTTAAAGTTGCTGTTGATACACTTTTCCGCGCGTACCAGGTCGTTTACCCAGCGCTCGGCGATCTCTGTTTCCGAGTATTCCCGATCTTCGACGCGGGTCGTTGAGCCCATGCCGATGGTCAGCACCCCAGCGGGGCAGTAGTAGGGCGTCTTGCGACAGTCCTCGTACTTCGCCATTTTTAACTGTGCCGCCTGGCTGGTGCGCACCTTCTCGGGCCACAGGGCACCGGCCAGCGCCACAATGGCGGCCACACTGCAGGCGATAACACTTTTTCTTCTCACCGGTGGCCCCCTTTCAGCTCGCTGATCAGCGCTTTCACATCCTGCCGGTTCTCGGCATCGCTGCGCACCGCGTCAACCAGCTGCGCCAGCAGGGCGTTGGTGATCGCCTGGCTGCGCGCAACCCGGCGGCGGTGGATTTCGCCCAGCGCCGCGGCGATCAAGCCGATTACCAGCCCGCCGGTCGCCAGCCATTCGCGCTGTGTCATCATGCCGATGCCCATCAGCACGGTGGAGTAGGAGTAGATCATCCAGCTCCAAAGGCGATCGATTACGTCCATAGCTGCACAGTCTCCTGTTGGGTTGACCGGTCGATCTCCGGCAGCTCGACCACCTGGCCGGCGGTCAGGAATATCTGTTCGGCAATCCCCGGATTGGCCGCCAGTACGGCTTCGGTGACGCCTTGCGTGGTGCCGTAATGGCGCTGGCACAATAAATCCAGCGTGTCGCCCTGCATGGCTCGCACTTTCACTAGAATGCCTCCGCGTAATTGCGCACTTCGTCGCGAATATCGGCGATAGCCCAGCGAGCATCGCGCCACAGGTCAGCAGCCTGCAGGGTAAGTGCGGCGGCGTGTTTCTCGCCGGCGTCGCCGGTGGTGTCAACGTCGCGGTAATTCTCAATCAGATACGCGCGGGTGAGGCTGTACACCGCACGGCGATAACGGAATACCTTGACGCTTTCGCCATTGATTTCACCGGATGGGACGGCCGCCAGTGAGACATAACCGGCTTTTAGCTGGACGGCTTGCCAGCGGGTCAACTGGTCGATCACATGGGCCACGCCCTCGATCACGGCGTGCTTCAATCGGGTGGTGGTCACCGCGCCGTTTATGCGCATTTCCATGCGTATGGCGCTGAGTGCTATCTCCGGCCAGAAAGGGCCGGCGGTGACCTTCTCGCCGTTATCATCGGTATCTGGCACATCGTCAGCGGCGGGGGTGACGGCACGTCCGGCAACAAGGCTCATGGCCCAATCTCCTCAAAAGGTGGCGGTGAGCGAGTGGAGAAAAGCACGTGCCATGCACGGCAGATCTCCGCCCGCGCCGCCAGCGCACGGGGCGCAAGTCGTTTTATTCAGTGGCTGACGTCTTGGTTTTCTTTACTGGCGCCTTACGGGTTGTTTTCTTCGCTGGCGCTTTGCTCGGGGTGCGGCGTTGTCTGCTGGGGTTCGTGGCCACCGCAGTCGTTTCTGACGATGCTGCAGCGTCGGCATCGGGAGCGGCGGTGGTATTACCATCACCTGTTGCTGTATTAGCATCAGCACCAGTTGTGTCAGTACCTTCAGCATTGCTTTCCCCTTCGCCAGCGGTTGCCAGACTGGTTTTTTTAACCAATCGCGCCAGGCGTTCGATCTCTTTTTTCACGCCGGCGCCAGCGTCCAACTTAATCGCCTGGCGCAGTAACCCCAGCGCGGTAACCTGGTCGGCTTCGGTGCCGCTACGCAGTGCGAAACCGCGGACCTTGAACAGCTTGGCGAGTACCTGATCTGGCATATCCTTGCCGTCGACAATCTGTGCAAGTTCATCCAGCACCGACAGGTAAGGGGTCAGGTCTGCGGTTTCGTCGGCCTTCACCTGCACCAGAATGGGATCGCAAAGCTCTTCTACCAGTGCGGTGGCCGCTGTACGGCGGAAACGGTCAGGCATCGCGAGGTCGTGCGCGATGACATAGCGGCCAATGCGCACAGCAAGCGGATAATCAGCCGTATCAATGGCCCAAATCATGAGGGTGACGATCACTTCATCCTGGCGGCCGCTGTCACCCTCAAGGGTGCCGTCGATCCAGCCTTCGTAATGCGGCAGTAATTGCTTTTTCATCGCCGCTTTCGCCTGGTCAGACTGCACTTTTTTCAGTGCACTCTGATCCATACGCAGACGGTGAAGAATTTGTTCGTGCGCGGTGCGCGCGGCGTCCGAGTGTTCCTCGGTCTTACCGTGGCGCTCCGCCATGACGCGTTGAAAATGTTTTTGTGCCGGTGTCAGCATTGTTTTGTCCCCGAAGTGGGGCGGGCAGGCGCCCGCCCGGGTGATTAACCGCCGCTCGCAGGTTGTGCGAAGGTGATGCCGTCGATAAAGGCCACGTTGCCGTAGTCCTCAATGACGAAATCATCGTTCGACGACTGGTAGGTCGCGACGCGGTTGTACTCCGGTTCTTCCTTGATGGTGCGACGCAGGCCACCGCGCTGGTAGTAGATCGACAGGTTTTTAAACGGCGTGATCAGGATGCCGTTGACCGGGAAGAACGGCGCGATAAAGGTCGGCATGTTCCCGACACGCTCCTGCGCCACGATCAACTGACCGGCCAGCATTTCGGTGTTCGGGTTGGTCTGGCTCATGGCGTTGATTGCCGGGAAGTTGCTGGTTGTCAGCAGGTCGCCGGCCAGGATCACTACGTTATCCGGGTTACGCTTGTGCCATTCATCCATCAGGCTGTTTTTGGCGTCATAGACCGCGGCGGACACGTTGCCGTAGGTGCCTTTGGTAATGATTTTGTTGTCTTCATCACGTGAGGTTACGGTGATGTCGGAAATGACGCGGTGCGGCGCTTCCTTGCGGATTTTCTCAAGGAAACCGATACCGCAATCCTGCAACAGCGGGTTGGCTGCGCGGTCTGACGGGTCGACATAACGGGTGCCGTTGAAACCAATCATGATGCGGTCAAGTGACATCTGGCGAGCCATCGCGGAGCTGATCAGCGGCTGGAAGTTGGGCTGATGTGCCCAGGCGTCCAACTGCTCGTAGCTGATGCCGTAGTCATAGTTGACCTTGCGGCACATGTAGTTGAACGGCTCCATCTTGTCGTTGGCGACAGGATTACGGCGTGCGGAGGTGCTGTTGTTCACCCCGGCCAGCGGGCCCTTGCTACCGATCAGCACTTTCTGGCCGATCTGCTGGGTGACGCCGAACATATTAATTTTGCTCAGGAAGGAGTCATTTTCCTGCGCTGCGGCCTCCAGTTTCTGCTGTACCGCTGGGTCAACAGCAAACTTTGCGGCGACTGCTGCCGGTGATACGCGGTTTAGCTGTGCCTGCCGGGCAACGTACTGATCAAACAGCTCGCGGGTAATATTTTCCATGCTCTATTTCTCTCGTTGTGAATATCAGTCGTTGGCTCAGTAGTCAGCCAGCTGCGCGTTGTTGCCACCACTGGCCGGCGGGCGTCGGCTGTAGTTACCGTCCGTGCCTTCAACCTTCTGCTGCAGTGCAGCGAGGTCGGCGGTCAGCTTCTCGATGGCCTGTTTGTTACTGGTGGCCACTTGCTCGGCGTTGCTGAACTGGTCGGACAGGTCGGCCTGTGATTGCGCGACTACCTCGACCGCCTGATGCACCTGGCTGAAACGTTCGTCGTCGGTTTTCTTACCCTTGCCGAGGATGCCCATGACGCGGTTAAACCACTGCTTGCCTTCTTCACCGCGCTGAGCGTTGAGCTCGATCACTTCCGCCTCAATGGCTTCGGTGAACATCGGCGGTTCTGCCTGCTGGTTATTGAAGGCCATGACCTGTGCACGCTGTTGTGCTGCAAACTTCAGGCGCTCAGTGCCGAGGCTGGCTGGCGTATCCGTCATCGCGAGGCCCATTACGTAGGCTTTGCCGTTGAGGGCAAATTGCGGATGCAACTCAATGCTGGAGTAGACCTTTTCCCCTTTATCGGTCATCTGCTTCATGCGCTCGGAGGGCTCAATCTCTGCATACAACGCAGTACGTCCTGATAGTGGCCCCTCGGTAATGTCTTCGGCACTGAGTGCGGCTACATCCCCCATAGCCCCGAAATCACTGCCGGGATACGGGGATAGATAGTGCTCAATGTTGACGCGTGCGCCATACACCGCCGGGTCGTAATTTGCTGCCGCGTCGCGAAGGTGCTGCGGTTGAATTTCGCGGCCATCAACGGTGTTTCCGGAGACGGCAACACGGAATTTCTTACGTGGTTTTGCTGTGCCTGCCATGTTCGTTTACTCGCTCGGTTTCTGAGTTCCCGGTGATGATGGCAGGGCGCCCGGCCCCCTCTCAACGCGTTGTTGTTGTCGCAGAACGCTGACAGCCAGCACCGCAAGAAAGCCCCCACGCGCGCGGGTTAACCTCCCCGGCAGAACATGGGGGGAGACTATGACGGTTCAGGAAACATTTACCCGGCATCGGGCAAGGCAGCTTTACTGGCAGGGTTACCCGCCGGCGGAAATTGCACGCCTGATGGGGATCAATCAGAACACGGTCTATGCCTGGAAGAAGCGCGACGAATGGGACGAAACACCCCCGATTCAGCGGGTCACCACCTCACTCGATGCGCGCCTGGTGCAATTGACCGGCAAGGACAAAAAGAGCGGCGGGGACTTCAAGGAAATTGACCTGCTCACGCGCCAGTTGAAAAAGCTCGACAACGGCACGCCAGCCACGCAACCGAAAAAGAAGGTACGCAAAAAGCAAAACTTCTTCTCCGAAGCGCAGATCGCGCAGCTGCGTGAAAACATTCTTGGCTCGCTGCACTGGCACCAGCGGGGCTGGTATGACAACCACCATCACCGCAACCGCATGGTGCTCAAAAGCCGCCAGGTGGGGGCAACCTGGTACTTTGCCCGCGAAGCACTGGTGCGCGCACTCTCCGACGATGTGAAGTACAAGCACCAACTTAACCAGATATTTCTGTCAGCCAGTCGCCGGCAGGCGTACCAGTTCCGCAGTTTCATTCGCTCCGCCGCCGCAGAAGTCGACGTTGAACTGAAAGGCGGCGACATGATCCAGTTGTTCAACGGCGCCGAGCTGCACTTTCTCGGCACGTCAGCGGCGACGGCACAGTCGTACACCGGCAACCTGTTCTTTGATGAGTTTTTCTGGGTGGGCCAGTTCGCCAACCTGAAGAAGGTGGCCGGCGCCATGGCAACGCTGAAAGGGCTGACGCGTACCTACTTTTCCACCCCGTCAGCCGAAAGCCATGAAGCTTATCCGTTCTGGACGGGGGAAGCCTTCAACAAAGGCCGCACCAGCAGCAACCGCGTAGAGTTCGACACGTCCTGGAAGACCCTGAACAGCGGCCTGATGTGCCCGGATAAAATCTGGCGCCAGATCGTCACACTGCAGGATGCCATCGATCACGGCTGGGATTTGACGGATATCGATGAAATCCGCGATGAAAACAGCCCGGAAGAGTACGACAACCTCTACGGCTGCCAGTTTATCCGCAACGGTGAATCGGCCTTTGACTACAACATGTTGCTGACCTGCGGCGCAGATGGTTATGACGACTGGCCGGACTGGAAACCCTACGCTTCTCGTCCCATGGCCGATCGTCCGGTCTGGATTGGTTACGATCCCAACGGCGCCAGCGGGAAGGGCGACAGCGGGGCGATTTCGGTCAACGCCGTGCCGCTGGTCGCCGGCGGTAAATTCCGCACCATCGAGACACAGCGCGTCCGGGGGATGGAATTCGAGGCGCAGGCCGATCTGATCATCGGCATGCTATCGCGCTACAACGTGCAGCACATCGGCATTGATGGGCAGGGGGTTGGTGAGGCGGTGTGGCAGTTGGTTAAGAAGAAGTTTCCCGCGGCAGTCTGTTACCAGTTCAACCCGGCCAGCAAGCGCATGCTGGTACTGAAGATGCAGCAGATCGTTCGCGGTGGTCGCTGGGAGTTCGACCGGGGAGAGCGTGATTTGATCACGGCATTTAGCGCGGTGCGCAAGGTGGTGACGCCCGGCGGGATGATCACCTATGACACCGACCGCAGCCGTGGCGTGAGCCATGGCGACCTGGCTTGGGCGACCATGCTGGCAATCATTAACGAGCCGCTGGGACAAGATGGCGGCGGCAACATGACGGTTATGGAGTATTAACGTGAGCAAAAGAAAATCCCCGCAGGCACGCCAGCAGCCGGCAGCAGAAACGCAGACGGATCTGGCGGCCGAACTGCAAAAACTCCCTGGCCTGAGTACCTTCTCGTTTGATGGCCCCTGGCCGGTATCGTCGTCTTATGACCTGCTGGACTCGATGTATTGCGCCGACAACGGTCGGTACTACGATACGCCGATCAGCTGGTATGGATTGGCCCGCCAGTTCGGTCACGCCAGTTGGCATCAGTCGGCGTTGATCTTCAAACGTAACGTGCTGGCCGGTTGCTTCATCCCGCACAGGTTGCTGTCGCGGCAGGCGTTCTCTGCCTTCGCCATGGATTGGGTGGTATTCGGCAATGCCTATCTGGAGTTGCGTCGTAATGTACTCGGTGGGCCGCTGGCGCTGCATCACACGCTGGCGAAGTACACCCGGCGCGGCTCCGACCTGGATACCTACTGGTTTATCCAGGCGGGGCTTGATGATTACCAATTTCCGACCGGCGCGGTCTGCCATGTTATCAACCCGGACATTCACCAGGAGATCTACGGCATGCCGGAGTACTTCGCCGGTCTGTTGTCGGCCAACCTGTCCCACTCGGCCGACACGTTCCGTAAGCTGTACTACGACAACGGCAGCCATGCCGGCTGCATCGTCTACGTCAACAGCGCTATTGCTGACCAGGAAAGCCTGGACAAGTTGAAGAAGACGCTGACCGACACGCGGCGCGGTGGGGCATTCAAAAACATCCTGCTGCATGCGCCAAACGGCGGCAAGGACTCGGTGCAGATCCTGCCGTTCAGCCAGATCTCAGCCAAGGATGAATTCCTGGGCGTGAAGTCCGCGACGCGTGACGATATCCTCGCTGCCCACCGCGTGCCACCGCAGCTGATGGGCGCCATGCCGGAAGGTAACGGCACGTTTGGCGACGTAGAGAAGGCGGCCAGGGTGTTCGCCATCAACGAGCTGACGCCGATCATGGAAGCCATGAAGCACGTCAATGACTGGATGGGGGAGGAGGTGATCCGCTTCAACCCGTATGCATTGCTGAACGTCGACTAACCCCACCGCTGCAGCATGGCCGCCGCTGTCTATGGCGGCCGTCTCCCCATTGCTCGACCTCATCCCACCCGATCTAACGCTGGTATTCACAGCATCAATCACTTTCCCTTCGCCAGCCGCGCTATGCGGTCCTCTGGCGTGCTTGTCACGTGTCACCGCATCTACGCACCATCACAGTGCGCGCCTCACAGCCGCCCGCTCATGAAGCACATGACCCCCTCCCCATGACCCAACGCGCGCGCTTACTCCCCCGCCTCGCCTGCGCGCCTCACACCCTCTTTATTGTGCAAGATCCAAAGTAGATCGAACCCGCACCAGTACTGTCGCAGGTTCGCAATAGGGAGGATCGAATTATTGTGCAAAATTGTGCGCAATTTTGCATTGGCGATGTATTGAATATAAGGTGCCCCCCGCAAGCAGGGGGCGAAGATAAGTTATGGTCGAATTGGGATAGAGGTTTGTGGTTGAATAGGTACTAATATTTGGTTGTAAGCACGTAAGATTTCGTTGTAAAGATCTTGATGTTTTGCAGCCCTAACCGTAATTATCAGGGCATATTTAATTTTCTCAGCCTTACTGCTAACGATGCTAGCTCCGGCATCTCGTGCATTGTAATGAATATCAAAAACAGGATTTTTTAACGAGGTGCCAAGCATCGTTTTTGTACTATGTAGGACGGTTTCCCATTTTCCCATATCAGAACGACGTTCACTTTCTGTAGAGAATTTTTTTAGATCAAAGAAACCAACCGTATCAGCATTTTTACTACCTTCTTTTACCTTTGCATCATTTGGCCTGAATGAGACCTCTAAACCTGCTTTCGTATAAGATGCAGAGTCTTGAGGATCTGTCGCTGTAGCGTAACAGAACGTAGCTGATAAATTTACCTTTCCCTTTAACCCTGAATCAGGAATGGGCACAGGTGCACGTAAATACTTACCTGGTTTTAACTCTCCTTGGTAAACAATGCGTGCAACTCCATCGGGACTGATAATAACATCACTTAGATCTTCTGGTAACTTACCCCAACCTACTTCAGTGCAGTCATGGTCGAGGGGATTGGCTGCATGAATAAGTAACGCTTTAATAGCGAGTTGGCTGAGTTCACTGCCTAATATGGAACGTATGCCAACAGCTGAGCGTAAAGCATAAGGTGCCGCAAAACTGGTACCTCTCTCAGGGGAAACTACAGGTTTTGTTCCTTTGCTAAGCACATGGAAATATTCTGTCGTTTCCCCACCAAAAGCAACCAAGTCAGGTTTCATTACACCTGGACTTCTCCCTGGACCTATAGCGCTATAGGAAGCTCTTTTCCATTGTGCATTATCAGTTGAATCACTAGAACCAACAGCAAGTGCATTGACGCTATCAGAAGGTACTTGAATTCTTGCGTTACCGGATTCGCGATCCATTTCGCCATTGTTACCGACAGCGACAGTCATTAATGTATCACCGTCACTTAATAAATCGTCTATAACCGAGGTCCAAGCGTGAACTTCGGTGTCCTCTATAGGCAAATCAGGCCCTAAGCTTAAATTTAAAAACTGGTATTGCCTGGAAAGCAATACTTCTTCTATAAACCCTAAAGTTCTATAGAGTTCTAGAGGGTCTTCTTCGCAAGTTTTATTGTCTAAAACCCTTAAGTTATCAATATAAGCGTATGGACGTGGGACTTCTACCTTAGTATTTATAGGTCCAAAGAGAAATGCAGAAGATACAGCTAGGCCGTGATCAAGCGCATCTGGATCATCTTCAGCATGGTCATCTAATACACGGTAAGATCTCACCCATGGGGCAATTGGATGTTTTTCGGGCAAGCCTCCATCTAGAATCGCAACCCTTATTTCAGGGGATAAAGGTCCTTCTGATGGAAGGGTGCATTGCGCCTCTGCCCCCCAGCGCGTCGCATTGGCCGAATTCCACGAAGTTTTGGAACAGGTCGAATAACACGCGCAAAAGTAAATTCAGCAAGTCTACGAATTTGCTCTACTGAGCCTTCAACTGGCAGGAACCAAAGGGTTCCTGCAGTAAACGCTAATTCAGTATGGGCAATAATATTTAGCGAACTAGCATATGTGATAAATTGTTGCTGGACAAAATCCCGCCCTTCATCTGATAATAAATGTATTCCTACTTCAAAATAAGATTCATTATCAATCCCTGTATTTACAATACGCTCTTCTGGCAAGAACGGTTGGAATTTCTCTATTCTTGCAAAATCAATGGCCTCAGTAGAATTGCTTTTTAGTGCTGCAATCCACTCAGTTAGGGCTGAGAACGCTGTTCTCTTACCCGCAACGAAAATTTGTGTTGTTGGATATTCTGTCACTTCAGCTTTTCGTTTCCAACTTTCCGGAGTGATTTTAACTGTCTTACTGCCAATAGATTCCAAACCAGTATCTTTTAACAGTGCCGAAGGGAAATAAGACCTCGCAATGTAACTAGGGTTTAGTGTTAGCTTTGCAACAGCAAAATTATTTGGACATGCAGAAGCAGGCAGCGAATCGAATGCCTTAATAGCAGATTGCACTTGTGGTACAAGTCGTTGTCTAGCTTCAGACAATGTGTATACCTCAGATTTATCCATTCTTCTTCTTGGTCCGGGGATGTCATGAGTTAATAACTCACCTCTACCAATTAAAAAATTTGTTTTTGGCATAATGATTCCTTACTGTGCTGAGCCAATATTAGCTGAACGATATTTCCTAATAGTATCCCTACTAACACTAGTCAAATCAGATATAGCGCGTTGAGGAAGCTTGGAATTTTTAGTAAGACTAATTGCTATTTCAATTCTTTCGTTTCTGTCAAGTTCTGATAGTCTACCTTTTATGAACTCCTCAATTAATTCTTCATCAGATGCGATCCCCAAAGCTACAGAACGACGAAATCTGTTAATAGAACGCTCTATATTACTGAATGATTCATCTTTGAAAGCTAAGGTTAGCACATCCATCCATCTTCCAAAAATGGCATAATCAGGACCTAAGAATCTTTTTACTGCATCACGAATGGTATCTTGATCTGGTTTTTCAAAGTTCAGAACGAGATCAAATCTACGCCACAGTGCAGGGTCTATCAGTTCTGCATAGTTAGTCGCTGCAAGTAATAAGCTTGATGATGGCCACTCATCTACTTCTTGTAAAATAACGGTTACTAAGCGCTTAAGCTCCCCAACATCTGAATCATCGCTTCTTTTCTTAGCTATTGCATCGATTTCATCTAAAAGTAATACGCATGGACTTTTCTTAGCGAAGTCCAAAGCAGCTCTTAGATTGTTACCACTTTTGCCAAGGTAACTACTCATAACGGCAGTTAGATCAAGTACATAAAATGGAACGCCTAATTTTTGCGCAAGCCAACTAGCTGTTAGTGTTTTACCTACACCAGGGGGGCCTACGAAGATAGCAGAGCGGGTTGGTAGTAACCCCAACTCTTCGAGACGTTTGATACTTTTACGCTCGAGGATAAGTTGGTCCAACGAATTTTCCATGGCACTTGTCAGCATCGGTTTAGAAATTAGTGTTTTATCCGATGGTGCTTTCAACAAGGTAAGCCTTGAGTCTTCGTCGACAGGCATGGTTTGTTTAGCCAACTCTGGAGGGTTAGCTTTTCTTAACCCTTGGGCTGGCTTCTGTGGTTTGCTACGTAAATACAAATCCAGTTGTTCGGACAGCGCTGGCATTGGTTCACGATACTTACGCACTAAACGTGCGACATATAGCCGCACATCATCATATTGTTCAGCGATCACCAGTCGGACTAACTGGGCTAAATCTGATTGAATTCCGCTCAAGTCGCCCATTTGATTTGTAACCTCTTGTTTTTCATGTAAATTAAAACTTTATTGTGTGGACTACTTATAGTATTGCATTTTTTTTCCTGACAGGAAAGAAAAATACTATATGTAATTACAGTGTTATGTTTGTGGTCTTCACTAAGTGAGTGGTGATATCTACGTCAGAGCTACACGGTTTTTAGTCAATGCTTTCCAGCGCGATACCAGGTCTGTGGCTTTGTGTTTTGCAATGGATTTCCGCCACTGCTTATCCATGCCGGTAACGATTAGTTCACCGGTAACCTGATTTGCCTGATAAACCGTATCCAGCACGGTGACTTCTTTCCCCATAGCCAGCTGAATAGCCTGGTGCTCGCTCACGGTGACTTTTCGGATCTTCGCCCAGCGTTTCACCTGCTCTGCAACGCCAGAGACCAACGGCGTGACCTTTTCCTCCATCTGCCTGAGCGATTGCGCTGCGCGCAGGTAACTTTCTGCCCGCTGGCGCTCCAGTTCGGTGCATTCGCCGGACGTAATAGCATAGGCCAGCGCCTCAAACTCTTCGGCTGAGGATTTTTTCCGGTCCGGTTTGTGGTTTCGAAGGCTGTCGGCAAGCTGTTTTCGCCTGCTGGCCGATTTTTGGCCGATCTCAAGCTGTTCCGGCTCGTTATTCAGTGGTGGATCACCGCTCGAATTTGACTGTTTTTTGACCTCAGTACAGTTATTGACACGAGTCCAAGGGGGCGCAGACGCGCCCTGTAGGTCAAGGTCAACCCCTTGATCGGCGTCGGCCAGCGGCAGCGGCTTCATTCTGACAATGCTGAATTTCCGAAGCCGTGTTTCAACCGGTGGAATGTTTACGGTTGGCATTACCAAGCCTTTGATCACGGAAAGGTGCTCGCCGTAATCGTTCGGTTCGTCTTTGGTTTGATACCAGGTACGGACGCGCAGATCTTTGCGCAGAACAAACGGACCGCCTTGCAGTAATGTGTATTCATCCCAGTCACCGCCATCAGCAGCACGATGCAATTCACCGAACAGCGGGTTGATCTGGTCTGCCAACTCCTGATTTCGCATGCGGCGCAACTCGCGCCAGACAGTTACCGGTGCGCCACCGAGGAACTGGAATTGACGGATGCCCCAGCATGACGCCCAGGCGGTGGCATGCCTGGCTGTTTCCTTCAGCGGTCGGCCACTCTCGTCGTCGGTTTGCCCGTCAAGCGCGTAGCCGTCGACGTTTTTGGAGATATATTTGACGATATAACCCGTCGCGCTGCCGATGCTTTCATCGATCGGCTTCATTTCAAATCGGGGTTGATTTCCGTGATTGCCGGCCAGCTCTTCGGCATCTTCACGCGTGGCGTAATCTCGCATGATCTCGCGCAGTGGCTCGACGTGCTCCGGTGTGGTGAAAAGCAGACCGTGCCAGTGCGGCGTACCATCGTGATGTGATTCGGCAACGCGCAAGCCAAACGCCGGAATATCATTACGCTTGAGTTCTGCCCGGATTTGTTGCCATACGCGATTCAGATAGCGCTGCGTTTGGCGCGGGTTTTTGCCGTTCCATTTGCTGTTGCGGTGTCCGCTGTAGCTGTACGCGTGATAGCTGGATGGGGCTGTCAGGGTAAAAAAGCTGCCGGTATACCCTTCAAGTGTCGCGACTTTTTCAAACCCACCGATGCGGGTCATCAATTCGTTGCGGCGCTTTTCCGGGTTTGAAATGCTCTTATCGATTTGTTCTATGAGCGATATTCTTTCGCCGGTATCCTGATCTTCCAGCTCCAGCTTGCTCATGATCGCGCGGCTGCGTTTGCGCCGCTGATCCCACTCTTCGGCGAGGTGTTTGCTGCAGTAGGGAGAAATACCGCGACGAACGTCACCGAAGGCAATGTGCAAATGTTCACGCCAGCGGATGGCGTATTTACGCAGGTTGCGCTGCCAATAGCGCGCATCTCGCATTTTTTGCACTGACACTACCGCTTCATCTACCCATATGGATTTTTTGGACGACAGCGGAGGGTTGACCTGGAACATTGCGGTAAGCGCGGACGCTTCCCGATATAGCTGCATAGCCAGCTCACGATCACCTAGCGCACCAAGCGTCTCATTTACTTCACTTAATACGCCGGTCATATAAATGGCGATGTCTTGCGCCAATAGCTCAATATCTTCATCGGTAAAGTCAGGGAGCCGATTAAAACGTTCGATCAGCACTCGCAGGTGCTGGAAGTTATGGAAGAGTGCGTCAAGGTGCACAAATGGTGGTATGTCTTCGCCATCGCCTTTGATTGCGTACTCATCAGTGACGCTGGCGATAATCGGCAGATCGCGGCGAACAATATCGCGCAACTTCAGGCGGGCAATGTGCCGGCCTTTGGTGTTGTGGAAATGATTGATTCGATCACGCAGTCGCCGCCGAATAAAGCGCGGCAATGGTGCCAGCGTGCGCTGTACCCATGCGCAAAATTCCTGCTCTTGAGCCAGCTCAACGAGATCAACAGAAGGAGTCTTGTCCACATGGATAGCCGCTTTCGGCTTATTCCATGCATAGGGATAGTCAGAAACGTCCGCGCCGCTGCCCGGATAGGGTAGCGGCGGGGTTGGAGTTATGCGACCACGGGCAGGTCTACTCATTCAGAAAATACCAACTTGGCCCGACGCTGCAGCCCTTGATGATGCGGCGCGTCAGTTGTTTCTTGCGATGCATGCGCGCAGTAGTGGCGAAAATATGCTGACAAAAAGTGCTGCCATAAGCGGCTTCAATGGCGGCGGCGATAGGTGTTTTCATGCCTGAGCCTCCAGCGCTGTGATGATCTCGCACATGGCTTTCGGAGGTACGGCATTGCCCGCCATGTGAACGCACAATTTGTGCGACGGCGGTTTGATGTAGTCGTCAGGAAAAGACATTGCGAGCATGTTTTCGTCTTTGTTCAACATGCGCATGCGATCACCGTCGACTACCGCCCACCGATCGCGGGTTGTGATCGTGCCGATGGGGCGGGAAAGGGAACGTCCGGTTTTAGTGTTGCCGTAGTAGCTAAAAAGGAACCTTTCGCCGAACTGTGCGCGGCCATTTTTAACCCGCTCAAGTGTTGCAGCAGCACGACCCGGTTTTTCGACGGGCTGCCAGTGGCTGGCTTCGAAGTCGATAATTGTGCTGGCCGGCACATGTGGCATTTTGGGGAGTTTCAGGAATAACGGTTTTTTGCTGCGGGTGCCAATGATGAACAGGCGCACGCGATTTTGAGGAACGCCGAGATCAGCACAGTCAACGATGTGCGGTGCGAGCGAATACCCTAATGCCTGCATCGCCGCTTCCCATGCTGGGTAAAGCTCCCATTGGAGGAACTCCGGCACGTTCTCGACGATGATTTTCGGCATTTTGTGGTATTCCGCAGCGGAAACTACCGCCCATGCAGTGGACCGGCTGGCGTCATGCTGTGCATTTCCCGCTTTCTTTCCGCGCGCCTTACTGTGGCCTTGGCAGCATGGTGAGGCCATCATCAGATCATGCTTTGGCATCAGCGACCAATCGGCCTGATGCAAGTCCTGGCAAACATGAATTGCGCCGGGGTGATTCCGTTCATGGGCATCAACTGCGGCAGGCCAATGATTGCCTGCCCAAACCACTTCGGCACCTGCCATTTTTGCGCCAGTAGATGAACCACCTAAACCAGCAAAGAGATCGCTTGCTTTAATCATTTGAGCGCCTCTCCGGTACTGCTGCCAACATGGCGGCATAGATGTTGCCGAAGTTCACGCAGAAACTTTCGTCGGAACCGAATGACACATCGTCACAGTCCATGGCGGCGGCGATCATTTCTGGTGTTGGCTCCAATGGGACGACCTTCCAGCCATTCGGAGAATAAGCTCCTTGAATTTTCTCTTTCACCTCTCGCAGGGAGTTGCGTGTTTCGAAAACCACAACGCCATTCTGCAAGGTGACTTTTGCCCCTTGCTTGCCCAAGTGATAACCGTGCATATGTGGTTCAACTGAAGCGATCATGCTGATATCGACTAAACATTCCCCGATTTCTATTAACTTATTCACGCTGATGCCCTCATGGTTGCGATGATCTCGCCTGCTGTTGCGCGGCTGGCAGCTTTGGCGCTGACAGAGCGGCGGGCGGTGATCGAGGTGATAGCGAAATCGGCGTACAGCGCCTTGGCTGCATCCGTCTCGCTGTTCGAGGCCACGATGTGGCGGCCCAGCTTGGCGGCGATACGAAGCATGCGCGCCAGCTTGCGCTGCTGTTCGTTGGTAAAGCCGTCAGTGTGATAGCTGGTAAAGCTGGCGGTTGCGCTGACAGGGATGTACGGCGGATCGCAATAAATCACGTCGCCGGCCTGGGCCATCCTGATCGCCTCTGGGAAACTGCAGCACAGGAAAATGGCTTTCTTGGCCTGTGCCTTTTCCGCGAAGGCTCTGATCTCGTCTTCTGGGAAGTAGGGCGCTTTTCGATGACCGAACGGCGAATTAAACTCGCCGCGCAGGTTGTAACGGCAAACGCCGTTGTAGGTGTGGCGGTTGAGGTAAAGGAACTGCGCTGCGCGGTACAGGAAATTGCTGTCGCAGCGCAGATTGAAATCGGCCCGCACGGCGTAATATCCAGCCTCGCTGGTGTGCTCCTTGAACAAGTTGCGCGCTTCACGGATCAGGACGTCCGGAATATTTTTAGCGACGTTGTGGAAGTTGATCAGATCGCTGTTGATATCGCACAGCAGATAACTGTCATAGTCGGTGTTGAGGAACACCGCACCGGAACCGACGAACGGCTCAACCAGGCGCCTACCTTCCGGCAGGTGCTGGCGCAGTGTGTCGATAATGCGGGCTTTGCTGCCCAGCCATTTAAGGGCGGGTTTGTTCATGGCTTACCCCTTGATATGCCGTGATTTGGCTTCGTGAATTTCCTGACAGGTAACGCAGCGCGTTACGCCATGGATAGCGGCGCGGCGCGCTTCAGGTATCGGCGCGTCGCAGGCTTCACAGATGAATGCAGAAGGCCCGCATTGCTGCGGGCGAGCGTTGGCGATTTGAGCAGCGAGGGTCAGTTCAACCTGCTCCTGCGCAATATCGATCTGGTCAGCCATTACCGTGGGGCTCCGGTGACTTTAACCGCAGGAACTGCCGGACGTTCTGCATAGGGGAGGTTGATCAGCACACGAATTGCCATCGCGCCGACCTGGGCGGCCTCACGGCGCACCGCTTCAAGTGAGCCGTTGTTGTGGTGGTACTCGATCGCGGCCTGGGTAAGCTCGCCAGCCTCTTCGTTGAGAATGGCTGTAGCGTGAACGACATCAGCGGGCCATGATGGATGCTTGCTCTCAGCGGCGGTTAACTCCTCTTTGATCTGGGAAATTGCTTCTTGGATGATTGCGGTGGTGATGGGTTCTCGATTTGCCAAATAAAATGACAGGTCTGTCAGATAGCCTGACCGAATGCCTTTCGCGTAGTATTTTCTAAAATACGTGCGCAGGTCTTCGATTTTGACAGCGTCGAAATCTGCAAATAACCTGACCTCAGGTTTATTGTGATCCTGAGTGCGTCGTAATGCCTGATTCATCTGGCTAATAAATGCTACTGCCTTTTCCCACTCGCTCTCGCCCTGTGACTTTTCCAGCCAGTTTGGGTCTATGAAGTGGAAGGTATTAACGATATTTAACCAGGCAGCCTTATATTCTTCATGTTGCTCTGTATTCTCAATAAAACCGATAGCCTGACGTAATTCAGAAGTCATCCACTCGTTAGGCGTAGTCGCATTAATATAACCAATGACAGCTTGTAGACCGAGAATAGTATTATTTTTGTCGCTCATAATTTCACCTTTAATGTGATTAATCGTAATTACGCTGTTCTGGCTGCAAACACTGCCGATTGAATGCACGGCAGAATCTGCAATAGCGGTAGGAGAACCAACCGACCAGACCAAACGCGATAACCGCCCAGACGGCGGCAAGGGTGAGAAAGAACGCCATCATTGCGGCTTCCTCGCTTCTGGTGCGCCGACAGACCGGCGAACACTGATCCAGTCTTTCAGCGTGGAAAAAATCTGTTCACGCTGGGTCTTATCCGCGGCCAGGCGATCAAGTTTGCTTTCCAGTAGTTCAAGCAACTGCAATCGCTCAGAGCGGCGGGCCTCGATAAACGCGGCGTGTAAATCGTCGTCTTGCATAAGCCCCTCCTAAATTCAGGGTGTAAGAAACCCGCCACCTGAAAGGCAGCATTTTTTATTACTGGTGATTTATATATTTCAGTAAGCACTGATAAATACTTACTGAAATATGTGCCGGTATTTCCATGCCGGCACATGGTGATGGTAATTATCCGCTCTATTGCAGCCCATTTATTTATTAGGGCGCGACCGGATGTTTAATTACCTATCTGGGAGCACACCCCGCGACGCCCATCGCCCACACATTAATGGAAGGGGTGCGCTCTCAGATAGGGCCGGGCGTACCCGGCTATGATGAAATACCCGGCTGTGGAATGTCACCGTTGTTGCAGCGCATGATCAACCGATCAATTACCTCAGCTGCCGGGCCATCGCCTGCGGCTCCTGCTGTGCTCATCAATCCGGTAAGGCCGATGCACAGGCGGAAAGCGTAATCGTTAAGTGATACCTGGCGAACCTCTGGCGCGGTGGCGGTTGCCATCTGCAAATTGGCCGCTTTGGTGTGGTAGTGCTGCAGCAGTTCTTCAATGAGAATTCTGTAAGGCTGTTTCATATGTTTCCCCGCCCTTTAACCATTTTGTCCACGGTGCGCATAGCTTCTGCCAGCGCGAAATCACGACCGAAATAATCCCCGTTACTCATCAGCTGATAGGCCGTGCGGCTCGTTTCGCTATGGCGTGGGCACTTATGGATAGTGAACCCGCGATAAACGAAGGTGTGCTTCGACAACTGAATCAGAGCATGCGGGCGGTTCATGCTGCTGGCTCACTATTGAACATGTTTACCCCCATGTCGTTAGCCAGCTTGTTCGCCTTTTTAATCCAACCAGCTCGCCAGTCCTGGCGCTCCGGTGGCAATTTCCCGGTGGCTTCGTGAACCATTTCTAACCACTCATTCCACAGAATGAAAAGCCGGCGGGTGCTACCTTCAGCGCCGAGCACCTCACGTTCGGTAACCATCGGTAACAGGCGACGGTCCATCATGTGACGAACTGCTGATGCAGTCTTGCCGGTACGGCGGGAAAACTCATCTGCATTGATTGGGTCGGGAATCTTAAACAACGCGCTCAAAACTGCATCTTTCATGTGATAATCTCCATCTTTGGGGTATTACTCGATTATTTACCCCATTCATGCGGTTTGTATAGTGATATTACGATCGATATAGGAGATTTGCAATATGCATATGACAATTGGCGTCAAACTTAAGCTTATGCGCGAAAGTGAACGCCTAACCAGTCGTCCGGAAGTAGCTAAAATGCTTGGCATTGGGAACGATGCGTTGTGGCGCTATGAAGAAGATAAAACAGTTCCAAACACCGAAGTGATCACGAACATCCTTAATCATCCGAGGTTCGAAAAATATGCCCTATGGTTCATTACCGGAAAGATAGCCCCTGAATCCGGTCAAATCGCACCGGTTCTCGCACACTTTGGGCAAGAGAAAGAAAGCTCTCAGCGCTCAGACCAAAAGATTGGTTAAGTATTCATCTTGCTTATCTATATGAAAATTATCGCGTAACTGCCTGTTACGTTGTGAGAAATAATGTGTTTACCGGAGGTGTCAGCTATGACCGTTAAGCTGCTCGAAGGTGGACGCTATAAAGTGGATATTCGACCGCGTGGAACGGCAGGACGCCGTATCCAGCGAGTATTTGACAAGAAGGCTGATGCTGTTGCTTTCGAAAAATATGTTGTCAGCAACATGCATAACAAAGAGTGGCTGGATAAACCGGCAGATCACCGGCGGTTAAGCGAGCTGCTTGCCAGGTGGTGGGAACTTGAAGGGCGCAGCCATAAATATGGCGAGAAGCGGCAAGTTGAGCTTGAGAAGCTGATCAGCGATATGGATAACCCGCGGGCCTCGCAAGTGGCAAAAGGCTTTATCACTGAATACAGGTCGCAACGATTGTTCGAAGGAATTAAAGCCTCAACAATCAATCGGGAGTTGACGACGCTGCGGAGTATGTTCCGCGTGCTGATTGAGGCGGAAGATTATCACCATGAAAACCCGTTAAAAGGTATTCCGATCTTGAAAGAAGAGAAGCCGGAAATGTCATACCTAACGGAGGGGGAGATAACCCGCTTGCTATCAGTCTTGTCAGGTGATGCCCGAAGGCTGGCCGTTCTGTGTTTAAGTACCGGTGGCCGCTGGGGCGAATCACAGAACATGCTGGCTCAAAATGTTATGCATGGGAAAGTGACGTTCACGAAGACTAAAAACGGTCGGGCTCGGACTGTCCCGATTTCTGATGAGGTGATGAGGTATGTCAAAACTAAGGGAACGGGGCGATTGTTTGAGGTGAACTACATGGATTTTCGGGAGACGCTGAAGGCATTAAAGCCAGATCTCCCGAAGGGGCAGGCGACCCACGTACTGCGGCATACGTTTGCGGCTCATTTCATGATAAATGGCGGAAATATTCTTACTTTAAACAAGATATTAGGCCACTCTACGATTGAACAAACGATGGCTTATGCGCACTTTGCGCCAGACCATTTGAACGATGCGATCGCGCTGAATCCTTTGCGGACTGGCATCCATATTTCATCCATCGATATGGTGAATGCTGGTTAACGCCGATACCCCAAGAATTCAGCAACCCCTTGATAGCTCGGAAAAACCAAAGTTTATCAAGGACAGAAAACCCCGCTTTGGCGGGGTTTTTTTTCGTCATCACTGCGCTTGTTCACCGGGCAGATGCCGCACCGGCATAAATAATCGTCCTTTGATTACGTGGCATTCATTATCGATCCAATTGATGATTTGTTCACGGCTAACGCCTTCGGATTGTGCGTAGCGGTGAAGATCGCCATTAAAGTGCTGTGTGATGTATTCCATGAGGGTCATTTGCATGTCTTTTGCTCCTGAACGCCCACCCGTTGCCAACTGGCCACCGCGGGAGGTTAAGGTTTCTCAGACGCCGAATTTAAAGTATTGGCAACCAAATCTCAACAAAAAGCACCGCGGTGGTGCATCGAATGTCGATTCAGCTGCAAAAAAGAATCCCGCACGGAGAGGCGGGAAGGGTTCAGTGTTATCACTTTGGGTGATAAAAAGATGATTTGAGGTGCGACGAAAAAGAGCGGGCTAACTCTTTTTTGTGACAATTCCAAACTACTGCATGGCTTATTTCGCTGCAAGAAAAATCTTAGGCCGGAATTCGGTTTTTTCGAATAGTTTTGCGCTGGGATAATCTTCTGTCATTTGGCCTGATGCCGATCTCTGTATGGCACCTAACTCTCAGAGTTTTCCTCATGCTTTGTGCGGAGAATTGTGCCTATAGTGAAGGTAATAACCCATGCAGGAAGTAACAAAATGAGCAAACGTCGTACTACTTTCACCGTATTGGCGCTGATTGTTTCTCTGGGGCTGTCATCCGCACCGGCGCTGGCCGATAAAGGCGGCAACGGTAACGGCGGGGGTAACGGCCATGGTAACAGCGGCAATCACGGTAATAACGGTAATAACGGCAACAATGGCAAGCATGGCAATAAAGCCAAAGATAACGATGGCGACCGTGGGCTGGTTTCCGTCAGTTTTTCCCATGAGCGGGCACGTTCTCTGGCCTTGAACTATGGTCTGACCGGCTACCGTTCTTTGCCACCGGGGATCGCCAAAAATCTGGCGCGTGGCAAGCCTCTCCCTCTTGGCATCGCCAAAAAAATGGTGCCATCCTCCATGCTGCACGATCTGCCTTATTATCCAGGCTATGAGTGGCGCATTGCCGGTAACGATCTGGTGCTGGTGGCGTTGAGTACCGCACTGGTTGCCTCGGTGATCAACGGCGTGTTTGATTGATTCCCGCTGACTCTGCTTTAAGGGCCCCGCTTCGGTGGGGCTTTTTATTTGCCTGCAACGGGGGATCGTGGTGAACTCTTTTCCTGTAATTTTGGTGCATAAGGAAATTGTGATGTTCAGGATGTTATTGATTGCCTGCTGCCTGGTCAGTTTTTCCGCTTTGGCCAACGGAGGGACGGCACTGGGTGAACTGGTCAATCAGCGTCTGGGTTATATGAAAGACGTTGCTGGCTATAAGGCGCAGCAGCATTTGCCGATCGAGGATTTGGCGCAGGAGGCGAAGGTACTGGCAAGCACGCAGGCAGAGGCGGGGCGCTTAGGGCTGGATCCGCTTTCGGTTCGACCGTTTATCATCGCGCAAATGGACGCCGCCAAGGCGATTCAATACCGTTACCGCGCGGACTGGCTGGCGCAGCCGGAAAGCGGCTGGCAGCCACGGCCGTTGGAACAGGTGCGGCCGCAAATTGCTGAGCTCAGCAGCCGAATTTTGCAGCGACTGGCTCAGGAATTAAAAGCCGGGGCGCTGACGGAGAGTGCGCGCAGTCATTTTATTCAGGCTATTGATCAGAACAACCTCAGCGAGGCCGACAAGCAGCGGCTGTTTACCGCCTTATTGGCCGTCAGGGCCGCCAAGGCGGGGTGATCCCGGCGTCCGCTAATCGCGGCCGACGCTGCTGCGCTGGAAGGTCAGCACCCGGCTGCGATTGGCAATCAAATCTACGCTGTAGCCGCGGAAATAGAGGCAAAAGCGTTTCAACCACGGACCGTCGCTGCTTTCGACCAGCATACGGCCCTGGCCCAGCGAACTGATCTTCCCGGTTTGCGATGCCGGGCCCACGCCAATGTGAACCCGATCGCCGCAGATCTCGAAGGCGGTGCGGTACTGCGGGTGGTACCACAAGCCCTGCACGTGCTTCAGGCAACCGCGGTTTGGTGTGACGGGCAGAAAGCTGCGCGGCACGTGGCACACTTCACCTTCTACCGCTTCACCGGTCCATTTCAGCCGCATCGGCATATGAGCGGAAAGCGACACCGCATAGCCGTCATCGGCCTGATACAGCGCCTCTTCACTGCCCAGATAAGCGACGTTGCCGTCTTTCACTTCCAGCCAGTAAGGATCTGCCACCGTGGTGTAAATGCCATCAGGAATGGCGGTGCTGCGTTTCGGCAGGGCTTCACCCAGCAAGGCGGCCATCACCTGCAGTGCCATGTCGAAACTGTCGCAGTCCTCCCGGTTAGCCACCACAACGACACCGGATTGCCGGTCGGGTGCCAGCAGGAAATAAGTTTTGTAGCCGGCATGCGAACCGCCGTGGCCCAGCAGACGGTGTTCGCCGAGCGGCGTTTGCGCCAGCCCCAGCCCGTAAGCGCTGACCTGCCCTTGGTTGAGATGGCGTGGGGCACTCAGTTGCGCCAGTACGCCACGGCCAGGGCCTTGATTGGCCAGCAGCGTTTGCAGCCAGCGAGTGAGGGCATTGGCGCTGCCGGTCAGGCTGCCGGAGGCGGAAAGGTGCAGACCGGCGCAGGCCAACTGCCAGCCCTGTTCGGAACGCCAGTAACCGGGGGCAAGCCCAGGCACCACGTCATACCAGCTTTCCGGTGCCCGCAGTTGCACCTGCAGCGGCTGGGCAATGTGCTGCTGAACCAGTTGGTCGAAGTCATAGCCTTTGGCCTGTAGGGCCGCTTCAACCAACCGGTAGCCAGTATTGGTATAGGTGATTTCGCTGCCGGCCGGGTAGTTCAGCCCCTCTAGTCCCTGCAGAAACTGCATGACTGGTTGTGCTTCGCTGCGGGTATGCACCGAAATGCCCAGCAGCCCCAGTGTTTCACGTACGTCAGGCAGCCCGCTGGTCATATCCAGCGCCTGGCCGACGGTCACATTTGCCAGCGGCTTTCGCAGCTCAGGCAGCAAGTCACCCAGGCGGTCGTTCAGGCTCAGGGCCTGATCCGTAGCGTTGAGCGCCAATGTGGCGAAAATATGTTTGGTGACGGAAGCGTAGCGCACCAAGGTGTCTGCGTTAAAAGGGGTATTTTGCGCCATATCGGCTCGCCCGGCATAGGCAGTTGCGCGTACTTGTGCGGCATCGAACAGGGTAATAGCGCCACCGGGTTGGTTGTCGGACTGCCAATCGGCCAGCAGCCTGTCAGCGACGGCCTGCGCGGCGCGCCAGTTCAGCGGGATTTCGGACATAGAGGGCCTCCAGAGTATTTTTTATTTATTTGTGCCTTGATGGGCTTTTCGCCAGATTGTGGCGGACCGCGCAAACGGCGGGCCGCTGTTTTGTGCGCTGTTCCGACCAGATTCACTGATTTTCAGTCAAAATTGCGATGCAGTACGCAAATTGAAACGGAAGCAACAAGGAGGCAAATTGTGTGCCGCAACGTCAGGGCACTAAAGCGGGAGAGTGCTTGCTTTAAGGCTTGATTGTCGCAGGGCAATTAGCGTTGCCCTACGACAGGAGGAGAAAAGGATCAACGCAGTTGACCGCCACCGGAAAGCAGGCTGTCGATCATCTGTTTTAGCAGGCGTTGCAGAGATGCGGCACGCTCGGGCTCAAACGCATAGGGATACTGTTCGGACATGTAGTTCACCTGCGCCAGCTCCAGTTGAATGGCATGCTGCTGCTCTTGCGGACGGCCATAAGCCCGAGTGATGTAACCGCCTTTGAAACGGCCGTTAAGCACATGCGTGAACTGCTGTTGCTGTTCGCAGCAGGCGACCAGACGATCGCTCAGCGCCGGGGCGCAGCTTTCGCCCCCGTTGGTGCCCAGGTTGAGGTCTGGCAGCTTACCGTCGAACAGACGTGGGATAACGGAGGCAATGGAATGGGCGTCGAACAGCAGCGCGTAACCGTGCTTGGCTTTCAGGCGCGTCAGTTCGTCTTGCAACTGTTGGTGGTAAGGTTGCCAGATCTGTTCCAGATAGCCGGTGCGCTCCTGGTCAGAGGGGGCTTTACCCGGAAGGAAGCTCGGTCGGCCGTCAAACAATACGTCAGGATACAGACCGGTGGTGGCGGTAGTATAAAGCGGTTTGTCGTCGGCTGGACGGTTCAAGTCGATAACAAAGCGCGAATAATTGCCGACCAATATGCTGGCACCCATGGCTCGAGCGAAATCGTACAGCTGTGGGATATGCCAGTCGGTATCGGGCAGTGGCCGTGCATCGTCGGTCAAGCCGGCTTCGACGGCCGGTGTCAATCGGGTACCGGCATGGGGAATACTGATCAGCAGCGGCAGGCTGCCGGGGTGGAAATCAAAAGCATCGCGAATGGTCATTGACGTACTTCTCCTCGGAAAATCACCGTACAGGGCAGTTGACCGCCCAACCAGTAAGCCAGTTCAGCCGGACGGGACAGCGGCCAGTGCACAAAATCCGCCAGCTTGCCGGCTTCCAGCGTCCCCTGGCTTGCCTGCAGGCCCAGCGCCTTGGCCGCATGCACCGTGACGCCCGCCAACGCCTCTTCCGGCGTCAAGCGGAACAGCGTGCAGGCCATGTTGATCATCAAACGCAAGGACAACGCCGGTGAGGTACCCGGATTCGCATCGCTGGCGATCGCCATGGCTACGCCGTGTTTGCGGAACAGCTCTACCGGTGGGCATTGGGTTTCACGCAGCAGGTAATAAGCGCCCGGCAGCAGCACCGCAACGGTGCCTGCATCGCCCATTGCGCGCGCATCCTGTTCGGTAGCGTATTCAAGATGGTCGGCGGAAAGGGCATGGTGCTGCGCTGCCAATTCACTTCCGCCCAGGGCAGAAAGTTGTTCCGCGTGCAGCTTAACGGGCAGACCGGCTTTTTCCGCTGCGGCGAACACTCGCGCCACCTGCGCCGGTGAGAACGCCAGATGCTCGCAGAAGGCGTCAACCGCATCGGCCAATCCGGCAGCGGCAGCCTGAGGAATAATGGTGTTGCACACCAGATCGATATAGTCGTCGGCGCGATGAGCATATTCCGGTGGCAGCGCGTGCGCCGCCAAGCAGGTGGTTTTCACTTCAACCGGCAACAGTTCGCCCAGCTTGCGCGCCACGCGCAGCATTTTCAGCTCGCTTTCCGGCGTCAGCCCGTAACCAGATTTAATCTCCACGCAGGTCACGCCTTCCGCCAGCAGCGGTCTCAGCCGGAACAGCGCCTGCTCCAGCAGCAGTTCTTCGTCGGCGTCACGGGTAGCCTTGACGGTCGAAATGATGCCGCCGCCCTGGGCGGCGATATCGGCGTAGCTTACGCCATTCAGGCGCTGCTCGAATTCGCCGCTGCGGTTGCCACCGAACACCAGATGGGTATGGCAGTCGACAAAGCCCGGCGTGATGATACCGCCGTCGAATTTCACGGTTTCATCCGCTATCAAGTTTGCCGGTAACGCCGCATGTTCACCCAGCCAGACAATCTTGCCGTCACGCACGGCGATCGCGCCGTTGGTGATGGTGTGATATTTACCGTCGCGCATGGTGACGACGTCGGCCCCGTGCCACAGGCTGTCGCAGTGAATCTCAGAGGTCATGGCTTTTCTCCGCCGGAGCCGTGGCTCCCACATGGTTGTATATACAATTAAAAACAACCTAGCGCATTCATCGGGTTGTCACAAGGGGCGGGATAAAAATTTGTTATCGGGATGTGATCGTTGTGGAAGAGCGGGTACCAAAACGGCACCCGCAGGGGATCAGACTTCGCTGGTGAAACGGCCGAACAGTTGATAACGGCTGCCCGGGTACAGCAGGCGTGCCGACGTGACCACGGTTTTACCGGACCAGGTGCGGCGGTGGATCAACAGGCCGGGTTCGTGGTCTTCCAACTGCAGCAGTTCGCGCTCCTGGCGGGTCGGCACTACCGCTTCGACGATGTGTTCGCCTGCGGTCAGCGGCGCGGCCTGCGTCAGATAGATATAGGGCGTAACGCGGTCGAAATCCTGTTTCATGTAGTCGGGGGCGATCAGGGGATTCACGCAGCGATCTTCCACCTGTACCGGCAGATCGTTTTCGTAATGCACAATCTGCGAATAGAAAAGTTGCTGGCCCGGTTGAATGCCCAGCGCCAACGCTTCTTCCTCGCTGGCCGGTCGCGCTTTCAACTGCAGGATTTTGCTGCTGTGGCGATGACCCCGGGCGGCGATTTCGTCAGCGATGTTATGCACTTCCAGCAGCGCGGTGTGCGCTTTAGCTTCTGCGACGAAGGTGCCGACGCCCTGCATGCGGATTAAATAACCTTCGGTGGTCAGTTCGCGCAAGGCGCGATTAATGGTCATCCGGCTGACGCCCAATTCGGCGACCAGCTCACTTTCCGAGGGGACGCGTTGGTGCGGCAACCAATGACCTGCACGAATTTGGTTCACGATCGCCTGCTTGACCCGTTGATATATTGGGGCGGGGGTATCGCTCATTGCAGCAGCCAGTTGCAGCACGGTCTGTTGATCAACCACGACGTTAACCTCGTCAAATAAAAAAATAATAACATCAGTTTACTGTTGATGTCGGCGTATGTATATGTATATACAACTAAGGGCCGGTCCGCCACAGCAATGCGCTGGGCCCGTATATTTTCGGATGCGCGATTATCGCGCGTTATTAGCCGTTACACTAACAGTGGAATACTGCCATGCCTGCATATTTTGCCTCACGCGCTCTGCTTCCTGAAGGTTGGGCGCATAACGTCCGGTTGGACGTGGATGCGCAAGGTTACCTGACTCAGGTGACTGCCGACGCCGATCCCGAAGGTTGCACCCGTCTGCACGGCGATGCGGTGCCGGGCATGCCAAACCTTCACTCCCACGCCTTCCAGCGTGCGATGGCCGGGCTGGCGGAGGTGGCGGGCAATCCGCAGGACAGTTTCTGGACCTGGCGCGATCTGATGTACCGCCTGGTACAGCGTTTAACGCCGGAGCAGGTGGAGGTGATCGCCCGCCAACTCTATATCGAAATGCTGAAAGGGGGCTATACCCAGGTCGCCGAGTTCCACTATCTGCATCACGGCGCCGACGGTCTCCCTTATGCCGATCGCGGCGAAATGACCGGCCGACTCAGTCAGGCGGCGGCCCAGGCGGGGATCGGCATGACCCTGCTGCCGGTGCTGTATAGCTATGCGGGATTTGGCGGCCAGCCCGCTCAGCCGGGGCAAAAGCGTTTTATTCAAAATGCGGACAGCTATCTGGAGCAACAGCAGACGATCGCGCGTCAGTTGGCAGAGCAACCGTTGCAGAATCAGGGCCTGTGCTTCCACTCGCTGCGTGCGGTGGAACTGGGCCAGATGCAGCAGATCCTGGCGGCGTCGGACAGTTCGCTGCCGGTACATATTCATATTGCCGAGCAGCAGAAAGAGGTCAACGACTGTCTGGCCTGGAGCGGACGTCGCCCGGTAGCCTGGCTGTACGAGCATCTGCCGGTGGATCAGCGCTGGTGTCTGGTACACGCCACCCACCTCGATCGTGACGAGCTAGAGCAGCTGGCACGCAGCCAAGCGGTAGCCGGCCTGTGCCTGACTACCGAGGCCAACCTGGGCGACGGCATCTTCCCCGGCGACGCCTATCTGCAACATCAGGGGCGTTGGGGCATTGGTTCTGACAGCCACGTATCGCTCAATGTGGTGGAGGAGCTGCGCTGGTTCGAATACGGTCAACGCCTGCGCGATCAGCGCCGTAACCGGCTGACCACGCCGGAGCAACCGGCCGTGGCTGACGTCCTCTACCAACAGGCGTTGCAGGGTGGGGCACAGGCCTGCGGTGCACCGATCGGTCGGCTGCAAAGCGGCTACCGTGCCGACTGGCTGGTGCTGGACGGCGACGATCCGTACCTGGCAGCGGCGCCGGACGCCTCCATCCTCAACCGCTGGCTATTCGCAGGGGGTAAAGAGCAGATCCGCGATGTGTTCGTCGGTGGACGACAGGTGATCGAGCAAGGGCGTCATGCACTGCAGCAACGCAGCAGTGCCGAGTTCTTGCAGGTGTTGAAAACCTTCCAGCAGGAGGCGTGATGAACCTGACGCGTTTTGATTTTGCTTCACTGTCGGTCACGCCGTGGCGCAATGGCGGTGGGGAAACCCGAGAGATCGCCAGTTGGCCTGTGGGCACCCAGGATTTCGACTGGCGTGCCAGTATCGCCACCATCGCGCAAGACGGCCCGTTCTCGGCCTTCAACGGCATAGATCGTTCGATCACGCTGTTGGAAGGCGATGGCGTGCATTTGTTCAGCGCCGGGCACGTTGACCATCATTTATCGCAGGTTGGCGAACCGTTCGCCTTCTCCGGCGATGTGGCGTTGGGCGCGACCTTGTTGGGCGGCAGTAGCCAGGACTTCAATATCATGACCCGTCGCGGCCGCTGGGCAGCCGACGTGCAGCGAGTGACTAAGGCAATCGAGCTGCCGACACCGCATGCCGGTGTGCTGTACGTGCTGCAGGGACGCTGGTTGCTGGCGGATGGCGTTACCCTGACTGCACGCCAGGGCGGTTGGTGGCCGGCGGGCGAGTTTAGCGGGACGCTGGCCCCTCTGGAGGAAGATAGCGTCATTCTGTGGGCCGACATCACAGCCTGCTAAACCGGGCTAGAGTCCAGCGCTAAGTTGTGGGATGATCTGTACTTCTATCCCACACTTATCCCAGATTGAGAAGGGCGCATGGCCTCGCTGAAAGACGTTGCAAAACTTGCCGGGGTATCCCTGATGACGGTATCCCGCGCCATCAACGAGCCCGATAAGCTGCGGCCGGAAACCTACCAACGCGTCAAACTGGCGATCGACCAACTGGAATACGTGCCCGATCTTGCGGCGCGACGCATTCGCGGCGACAGCAGTCGGGTTCAGACCCTCGGCGTGCTGGCGCTGGATACCGCGACAACCCCCTTCTCGGTAGAGATGATCCTGTCGATTGAAAAAACGGCGCGTGAACACGGCTGGAACAGCTTCGTGGTCAACCTGTTTGCCGACGACAGCGCGGAACATACCGTAGATTTGCTGCTGGCACACCGGCCGGACGGGGTGATATTCACTACCATGGGGCTACGCCAGGTAGATATACCGGCCAAGTTGCTGGATAAAAAACTGGTGCTGGCCAACTGCATCAGCCCGGAACACCCGGTAGCCAGTTACATTCCCGATGACGAGCAGGGCCAGTATGACGCCATGCGTGCTTTGATCGCCAAAGGCTATCGCGCACCGCTGTGTATTCACCTGCCGGAAACGACCCTGGCGGCCGGGTTGCGCCGTCGCGGGCTGGAGCGCGCCTGGCGTGAAGCGGGTGGAGACGTCGATCAATTACGGCAATATCATCTCGATCTGACCGAAGGCGACGAGCATTACCGCGACAGCGTGGCATTGCTGGAACGGCACTTCTCGCCGGGGCGGCGCGACTGCGATGTGGTGGTGTGTGGCAACGATCGGGTGGCGTTTTTGGTGTATCAGGTGTTGCTGGCGCAGGGCTGGGAAATCCCGCAACAGGTCGGGGTGCTGGGCTACGACAATATGGTTGGTATTGGCCAGTTGTTCCTTCCGCCGCTGACCACGGTGCAGTTACCGCATTATGAGCTGGGCCGACAGGCGGCACTGCATCTGATTAATCAATTGGATCACAGCGACAGGGTGAAGGTGGCCTGCCCGTTATTACTGCGTGGGTCGCTGTAACCCAACAGGGCGCAGTTTATTCACCGCCGCGCCCTGCACATTGAGTTGGTCTCAGATCACTCCCAGATGTTTTCCAGTTCCCAGGCCTGTGCCGCCCCAAACTGCGCCAATCCGCCTTCGGCGAACAGGGTGACGCTGCGTTGCCCGTCGGTTGGGTAGATACGGCTGGTCAGGCAGGCCTCGCCCTGATTAACGAACACTTCCAGCGATGAGCGGTCGATAAAGACGCGCAGCGACAAAATGTCCGCCTCAGGCAGCGGCACGCTGCGGCAGCCGCACAGGCCCGGATCTTCACTGAAACGTTCCAATACCAGTCGATGCGTTTGATTATCGACGTACAGCCGTGCGGCGGTGCCTATAACGATGCCGTAGCGCTCTGCATCGCTGGCGGCGACGTTTAGCGTCAATGTCAGTTCTTGCACCCCGTCAGTCAACACCTGCCGCTGGTTACGTACAGACACGGCGTCAAACGACTGTTGCTCGCCGCGCAACGCTGTCAGCTCACGCGCCGGACTCATCAGTACGTTGCCTTCACATGACAGCGTCAATTCACGGGGCAGGGTGAGTGCACCGGCCCAACCGTGGGGTTTGCTCGGCATAGGCGATTCCCACATGTCCATCCAGGCGAACAGCATGCGGCGACCGTCGGCGGCGGTGAAGGTTTGCGGTGCGTAGAAATCGTGCCCGCCATCCAGCTCGCAGAATGACTGGGTGACGCTGAAATCCTCATCGGGCCGCCAGTGGCCGAGCAGATAGCCGCTCTGGAAGCGGTTACGATTGCGATAACCCTGCGCTGTCAGTCCCTGCGGCGAGAACAGCAGAACCTGCTTTTCAGCGAGCGGGAAGAAATCCGGACATTCCCACATATAGCCCTGGTGCGGCGATTGTGCCCCCGCCAGGACGCGATCGAACTGCCAGTCGCGCAGGTCATTCGAACGGTAAAGTCGAGCCTGGCCTAACCCGTTTTCTTTGGCGCCCACCACCATCCACCAGCGATCAGCTGCACGCCAGACTTTCGGATCGCGAAAGTGCTGAATGCCTTCCGGCGGCAGCAACACCGGCCCGTGTTTGACGAAATTTACGCCATCTTCGCTGGTGGCCAGGCATTGCACTTCGCGTACCTGGTCGTCATCGCCTTCTTTGCCCAGCCAGACGTGGCCGGTGTAGAGCAGCGTCAATACGCCGTTGTCATCCACCGCACAGCCGGAAAAACAGCCGTCTTTGTCGTAGCTTTCGCCGGGAGCCAGGGCGATCGGCTGATGCTGCCAATGCGCCAGATCCCTGCTGGTGGCGTGGCCCCAATGCATGGGGCCCCAGTTTTGGTCATAGGGATGATGTTGATAGAACGCATGGTAGACGCCGTTGATGTACACCAGACCGTTGGGGTCGTTGATCCAACCGGCGGCCGCCGCCAGATGAAATTGCGGATAGTAATCGTCCTGACGTTGCGCGCGCAGCGCTTCGACCGCGTGATCGGCTTGAGCTAAAGCATTTTTCATTGGGTTGGCTCACTTGATTTTATCGTTGATTGAAATTGGGGCGTGCGGGCGACGGTTTCGCCGCGCAGCAGGAAGCAGGAAATCAGCGTGGTACCGGCTACTGCGCAGCCCATCAGCAAATAGGTGTCGGCAAAGCCGATACGGTCGTAGCCGTAACCGGCGAGCGGCGCCAGGATGCCGGCGACGATCTGGCTGATAAACTGGAAGCCCACCAGATACAGCGTCGAGGACAGGCGGCTGTCAAAGCGGGTGGTGATGTATTTGAACATTGCCACCAGCAGGATAGGCAACTCCACGGCGTGCAGCAGTTTCATGGCGGAAATCATCAATGCGCCGCTGGCAAAGCCGGAACCGAACATGCGCAGTGCCATCACGCTGCTGGCCAGCAGCAAGCTCTGTTTGATGCCGATGCGATTGACCAGCAGGGGGGCCAGGAACATGCCGCCAGCCTCCAGAAACACCTGCAGCGAATTGAGGAAACCGTACATGCGGTTGCCTTCTTCGTGCGTTGCGAACTGCGAGGCAAAATACACCGGGAATTGCTGGTCAAATACGCCGTAGATGCTGGTACCGAGTACGAACACCACCAGTGCCCAAAATCCCGGCAGGCGCAGCAGCGCCAGCGCGTCCTGCAGCTTCAGATTTTCCGGTTTGCCGTATTCCAGACCGGCCATGGCGTTGGGCTTCAGTTCGCGCACCTGCCACAGCAACAGCAGAAATATCGCCGCCGAGGCCGAGGCGATCCAGAAGTTGATATTCGGATTGATGTTGTAGATGAAGCCGGCGAAGAAGGTCGCGCTGGCCCAGCCCAGTGAACCCCACATGCGGGCCCGGCCAAATTCAAAACCGACGATCCGGCTGACCCTTTCGGTATAGGACTCCAGCGCGCCAATGCCGGCATTGAACGCCAGGCTGACGAACACGCCGCCCACCAGCGCACCGGCCACCAGGTTGGTTTGCAGCAGCGGGGCGTAGACGTAGATAAAGAACGGGCCGGTCAGCAACAGCAGCACGCCGACAAACAGCAGCAGATGCTTACGCAGCCCGAGCTTGTCCTGAATAAAACCGTACAGGGGCTGTGCGCACAGCGCCATGATTGACATCGCCGAGAAGATCAGGCCGGTTTCCGTGCCTTTCAGGCCGATCTTTTGGTTCAGCCAGATGGAGATCAGAGAAAAACTGGATGACCAGGTGAAGAAGAAGAAAAACAACAGGCCGCTGAGAAGCACATAATATTTTTTTGTTTCGCGGTTCATGGGGAATGCCCTGATGGATGAAATTGGCTCTATTGTTAACGTTAACTTTAAATCAAATAAAGCCGCCAAAGCCAGGGATTGCGATGTTAATCACAAAAGTTAACGTTAACATTTTGTTGGTGTGATCCAAGTCACCTGTCAATAAAACAGGGGCGCAGTGCGCCCCGCAGGGTTAACGTTCGTTGAGTGAACGGAGATGGTCGTCGCGCCGCAGGGTCATCAGCGCGAACAGGCTGACTACCGAGGTGGCGACCACATAGTAAGCCGGGATATCGAGGTTGCCGGTCTGTTTGATCAGACCGGTGATGATTAGCCCGGCAGAGCCGGAAAACACCGCGTTGGAAAGCGAATAGGCCAGTCCCAGACCGGTATAACGCACCTGGGTCGGGAACATCTCCGCCAACATTGCCGGACCTGGGCCGGCCAGTAAACCGACGACAGCACCGGCGATCATCACCGCGATGCCTTTGGCCAGCAGCGAACTTTGAGGATCCTGCAGCAGGTGCAGCAGCGGGAAGGTGAACAGGATCACCGCCACTACCGCCGTCAGCATCACCGTTTTGCGCCCCAGCTTATCGCTGAGGATGCCGGCGGGCAGAATGGTCAGGGCGAAACCGACGTTAGCCAGTACCGTCGCCACCAGCGCCTGCTGGAAGGTGGCGTGCAGCGAGGTTTGCAGGTAGGACGGCATCACCACCAGAAAGGTGTAACCGGCAGCGGACCAGCCCATCATGCGCCCAATGCCAATCGCGATAGTTTTCACCACGCCGCTTAACTTCAGCTCGGGGGCTTGCACCTTGGTGCCGAGGTTTTGTTGCGCCTGGGTAAAGGTCGGCGTCTCTTGCAGTTTTAAGCGTAGCCACAGTGCTACCGCGCCCATTGGCAACGCCAGCAGAAAGGGGATGCGCCAGCCCCAGTCATGTAACTGCTCAGGGGTTAAAAGCGCAGCCAACAGCGCTACCAGTCCGGCCCCGGCCAACAGCCCGAAGGCCACGGTCAGCGACTGCCAGGCCCCGAACAGGCCACGTTTTCCCTTCGGTGCGAACTCGGTCATCAGCGAAACCGCACCGCCGAATTCGCCGCCGGCGAACAGCCCCTGGAACATGCGCAACAGGGTCAGCAACAGCGGGGCGGCAACGCCGATGGAGGCATAGGTCGGCATCACGCCGATCAGGGCGGTGGCCACCGTCATCAGCAACAAGACTGCGATCAGCGTCGGTCGGCGGCCAATGCGATCGCCGATGCGGCCGAAAATCACGGCGCCTATCGGGCGACAGAAAAAGGCCAGCGCGAAGGCGGCATAGGTGAGGATCAGGCTGGTAATTTCACTTTCACCCTGCAGGGTGAAAAAATTGGCGGCGATCACGGTAGCGAGAAAACCGTAAACGCCGAATTCGTACCATTCGATAAAGTTGCCGACCGATCCGGCCAGCAAGGCCTGACGCGACTGGCGTGCGTCGATAACCGTGGTTTGTGTGTCCATCCCCATTCCCGTGCGTTTGAATTATTGTCATTCAGTTCTAAATTCTTATGACAAAACAATCAATTATTTTAAGCGGGAAGTGTGAAGGCCTCAGATGATGTCGTCGATTTTCCACCAGTCGGGGCAGCCATCGGAAAAGGAATGCGCAGTGGGGCGCAGCGCCGCTAGCTCACCGCGATCAAAACTGCCGGTGACCAACGCGACGGTCGGTGCGTCATCGACAGCGCCCAGAGTACTGCCGCAACGTGGGCAAAAGGCGCGGCTGGAATAGTCCGAAGAACGGTACAGGGCAGGCACGCCGCCGGTACCGATCCAACTGACGGCTTCACGCGGAAACTCAACCCAGCACAACGTTGGTGCGCCGGAGTGGCGCTGACAGAACTCGCATGAGCAACTGTGGGGATTACCGGGCTGGCCAACGGCCTGAAAACGGATATGCCCGCAAAGACAGCCACCTGAATACCGCCGTTTTTCCATCGCTTCACCTGTCGTTTATCGTTGTAGCCTGTAGGTTGAGCTTACTATAACGACCCCGGCGAAAAATAAAACGCCGGGGTGAATGATTACCAGGGTAAGGGGGCAGCCTCATGGCCGTTTTCGGCGTAGTACAGCGAAGGCAGGAATTGCGCCAGATAGCTGAATTCATTGTAGCAATGGCGCATCAGATTAAAGCCAACCTCGTCCGGCAGTTCTTCATGTGCGTTGGCACAGGATTTCCCCAACAGAAAACGGCTGCGTAGCACGCAACCATAGGAGGTGTCGCGTGCCAGATGCAGCATTTCACCGTCGAGCGGATCGCCGTTATCGTCCAGCGCCACCTGCTCGCCAAAGCCGATCCGTGCGCATACGGCGGCGGATAACGCCTGACCATCCCGCGCCTGTTGCAAAGCTTGTGGGGCAAAAAAGTCTTCTGCCGCGTGGAATTTGAGGCGGGCCGGAACCGGTGGCAATTCGGCTAACCATTCCACCGCGTTGATGCTGGCACCCACGTAGCTTTGGCCTTTTCTCCAGTGCTGGTCCCAGCCGCGGTGTTCGACATGATCGTGCGGATGCCACCAACGGATGTGCTGGGTGGTTTCGAAAAAGGTAAACCACCAATCCAGCATGCGGCCCTTGCAGCCGTGCAGATCGGTACGGATTGCCACGGTCAACCACCCGTCGCTATTGCGCGTCAGCCCCATCTCCAGCCGCAGCGGTTCAGGTTTGAGCAACTCGTTGATATCATTTACGCCCCAGGGCAGCATCAGTGATTGATGTGTCATCACGCTCATCCTTTTTTATTTGGAAACGATATTTGTTTCCTAAATAAAGCTATGCCGGTATGATGACTCTGTCAACAATTTCGAGGAACTGTGATGGCAAATAAAGTGGAAGCCGAACCGCGTTCGCGTGGAAGGCCCTCGGCTCCGGAAGGGGAGTTACGCGCGGCGGCAGTGGAGGCCACTCTGGCGTTGTTGCTGACGCAGGGCTATACCGCCACCACCGTGGACGCGGTGGCGAAGCGGGCGGGCATGGCGAAGAAAACCCTGTATCGCTTTGCCGAGAACCGCGATGCGCTGGTGACGCAGGCGATCGCTAGCTGGACCGACGCTTTTGCGCCGGTGTTTGAACAGGACGCCCAGCGGGCGACAGAGTTGCCGACGCTGTTGTCTCAGGGCTTGCAGGCCATTGCGCGACAGGTGCTGAGCGAGCAGGCGGTGGGGATGTTTCGCCTGCTTCAGAGTGAATTTCCGGGGCGTGAAGATTTGCTGGCGGCTTATCAGCGCAACGGCATTGAACGGGGCAGGACGATTGTGGCTGACTGGCTGCAGCGCCAGCAACGGCGTGGTTGGCTGCGTGAACTGGATTGCGCGAAAACCAGCGATCTGCTGCTGGCGATGGTGATAGCAGAACCCTTACGCCAGATGGCGCTTGGCCTGTTGCCGCCGGGCAGCGATATCGACACTCGCATAGCGGCGGCGTTGGCACTGGTGTTGCCGGGGTTGATCAGGGCGCCGTCGTCCGTGCCCTGAGGCTGATCGTGGTCAAGTCACTCTTTACCGTACTGGCGCAGCACCTGTTCTGCCGCGGCGAAGTCTGGCGCCAGCGGGCGGTCAACCTCGATAAACGGCACCTGCTTGCGCACCGCGGTATAGAGTGCTGCGGTAGGGGCGGATAGCGTAAAGCCGTTGTGTCGCTGCTGGCGCAAATCCACTGCCTGAGCGTCGTGCACCAACAAGATCCCCAGCAATTGATAGCCGTTGTCCACCTGCTGCTGAACGCGAGCCACCACCGATGGTGCATTGGTGGCGATGTCTTCAATATCGCCGGCGACCGGGAAATAATCGAGCGACACCGGCATGGCGAGTTCTTTGCTCCGCATCGCCAGCATCATGACCGGCTTTTCCATCGCGCCAAAGGCGTGCACGGTGTGGTCGGTGCCGAGAAAACGACTCAGGCCGGTAAACGCCGGGTTATTCAGTTTGATCACCTGTTGAGCGCTGGCCAGCGAATTATGCGCCAGCGCCAATCCCAATTGCTCAAAGGCCAGTACCCAGGGCAGCGGTTCAAAGTTGGCGCTTGGCAGCACTGCACCTTGCAGGCTGCCTTTGCTGACGTAGCCTACCGCCTCCTGCGGCCGCTGCGACGGTGCCGTAACGTCGAGTGCCACTCCTGGGTTGTCGTCGGAGCTGTTTAACTGCACCAGCAACTGGTCGTAAGCCTGCTGATAGCTGCGCTGGAGCTCCGCCAGCAGATAGACGCCGGAGCGAAAACTCAGCGGATCCTGCAAGGGACGGCTGTCATCGTGCTGCCACAGGCTGGAGCCGATCAGCAACTCGCGCAGGTTTTTCCCCATGGCCGCCACTTCCGGGTAAGGACGTAGCGCCAGAGTATTGGCGAGAAACGGAGAAAGGTTACCGTTCAGCGCCTGCAGGCTGAGCGCATAGGTCAAGGTATTAACCTGCATCAGGTGGGACAGCGAATCCAGAGCCAGAGCACCGCTAGCTGCGGAATAGGCATTGGAACTGAGGATCGCCAGCGCGTCTTTGGCATAAGGGGCAATGGCCGGTGTCTGACTGCTTTGCAGCACCGCTTTGGCCGCCACTTTTTTACCTTGATAATAAACTTCACCTTCGCCGAGCATCGCCAGCCCAATGTGGCTGATCACCGTGATATCTCCTTCGCCCACCGAACCGTCCGCCGGGATCACCGGGGTGATGCCTTTGTTGAGAAAAGCGACATAGGCGTCGACAATCGCCGGTTGGACACCGCCGCCACCGCTCAACAGGGCATTGAGCCGGGTGACCATGGTGGCCCGCGCGACGCGGACGCTCATGGCTTCGCCAATGCCACCAGAGTGGGCATGCAGCAGGCCGACGTTGAATTTTTTCGATGCGTCGATCACCTCCTGCGTCAGCTTTCCGTGGACGTCGACCATCGGCCGGTCCTTGTTTAATCCGACGCCCACCGTCAGCCCATAGATTTTCAGCCCGCTCTGCGCAGCTTCGATCAGCACCTGATGTGACCGTGTCACGCGCTCCATGGCGACGGGCGTGACGCTCACCGTTTCACCGTCGGCGACCTGAGCAATCAGGTGCGGGGTAATAGAGTGTCCATCGAGCGTGACGGTGGCCAAGCCAAACGGGTTGTAACCGAGCGTCAGCGCGGCCAACAGCGATAAAGCGAATTTTCCTGGCATGATAAGTAAACCCTTATTATTGATTTTTATGTTGTTGTAGCGTTATTCGTTTCAGGGCTGCTGCGCCGGACGGCGGGCGATAAAATAGAGGGTGATCAGCGCCAGTAAGCTGGCGATCATCACGTACCAGGCCGGTGCAAAGCGGGTGCCGGTATTCTGGGTCAACCAGGTCAGGATCGCCGGCGCAAAGCCGCCGAACACCGTCACCGCCAGGTTATAGGACACCGACATTCCGCTGGCCCGTACCTGGGTGGGAAACAGATCGGACAGTGCCGCAGGGGCCACGCCGACGAACAGCGACACCAGCATGCAAAACAGTGTCTGTACCAGGATCAGCATTGCGGTGGTGTGGTAAGCGTCAAGCAGCAATAACAAGGGGTAGCTGGCAACCAGTAACAAGGCGGCACCGGCCTGCAGGATTTTCAGGGTACCGATGCGATCGGACCAGGCACCTGCCGCTACGCAGCAAACCACCATAAAGCAGTTACCGATCAGTGCCGCCAAAAACGCCTGATGGCTCTCGAAATGCAGCACACGCTGAACGTAAATCGGCATATAGATAATCAGCGCGTAAACGCTCACTGCCCACAGAATAGACAACCCGGTGCCCAGCAGCACGGCCTGACGATGGGTACGGAACAGCTGTCTCAGTGGCTTTTCCGGAGCGCATTGTTCCCGCTGACGCCGGGCTTGCTCTTCGGCAAACAGCGGCGTTTCTTCCAGGGTTTTACGCATCCACAGGCCAATCGGGGCGATCGACAAGCCGATGATGAACGGAATACGCCATCCCCAGTCACCTACCTGTTCGTGACTGAGCGTCAGGGTGACCGCGGTGGCGACCAATGCGCCCAGGATATTGGAGATCCCCATGCTGGCCTGCAGCCAGGAGGCGTATTGGCCTTTCTGGTGTGCGGGGGCGTGCTCGATTAAAAATGCGGCCGCGCCGCCCACCTCTCCCCCGGCGGAAAACCCTTGCAGCACCCGGCCACACAGGATCAATAAAGGTGCGCCTATACCAATAGCGCTGTACGGCGGTGCAAAGGCAATGATTGCCGTGCCGACGGCCATGGTCATGATGGTCAGCGTCAGGGCGGCCTTGCGGCCAACCCTATCACCATAAGCGCCGATCACCAGGGCGCCGAGTGGGCGAATGACGAAACCGAGACCGAAGGCCAGAAAGGCCTCAAACAGCTGGGTGCCGGGATCGTTGGGGTGGAAGAAGTTCTGCGCGATGTACACGGCGAAAAAGGCGTACACCGAGAAGTCATACCATTCCAGCGCGTTGCCGATGGAAGCGGCAGCAATCGCTTTACGCCCACGGCTTTTGCGCGGCGTATCGGCGGCGTTGGCAGCCAACAGGGGGGAGATGGGCGGAACCGTGCTTTTATTCATCGTTGTTCTCCGCGAGGCAGTGAGATATAGGGCAGGGATTTTTCGGCAATCTCGTCGAGTGACTCCTGATAACCGGCGTCGGCGTATCGCATCACGCCGGTACTGGTGTCGTTGGTCATCGACAATTGCAGGCGTTGCTCCGCAGCGGCGCTGCCATCGGCGATGGTGGTGACGCCTGAACTGGTCATATAGCCGCTGTAACCGCCGCCGCCGGAGTGGATTGCCACCAAATCCGCCATGGAGGCGCAGTTGACCAACGCATTGAGCAGCGGCCAGTCGGCGATGGCATCGGAGCCGTCCTTCATCTTTTCGGTCATGATATTCGGGTGAGCCATTGCCCCGGCGTCGAGATGATCGCGGGTGAAGGCGATAGGACCGGAAAGACGGCCGGCCGCTACCATGCGGTTCACTTCCAGCGCCAGCTCGGTGCGTTCCCCGTGACCGAGCCAGGCGATGCGTGCCGGCAGGCCTTCAAAGGGCACATGTTGGCGCGCCAGGGTGATCCAGTTGCTGACGATGCGGTTATCGGCAAAGCGCTGCAGCAGGTAGTCGTCGATCACCCGAATATCGTTGCTGTCGTTGGACAGCGCAATCCAGCGGAACGGACCGATGGCGCGACAAAACAGCGGCCGCAGGAAGGCCTCGGTGAATATGGGGATCTCGAATGCGCGTGCAACGCCGCCCTGGTGGGCGTGGGTGCGGATAAGATTCCCGTTATCGAACACCACCGCGCCGCGGTCCATAAAGCCGATCATGGCTTCTACGTGTTGCACGATAGAGCGGCGGCTGGCGTCCATCAGCGCATTGATATCCGCTTCGCGTTGCGCCGCCACTTGCTCAAGGCTGTAACCGGCGGGGACGTAGCCGTACACCAGGTCGTGCGCTGCCGTTTGGTCGGTAACGATGTCCGGAACTACGCCGCGGGACAAAATCGCCGGGTAGACTTCGGCGGCATTGCCCAGCAGCCCAACTGACAAGGCCTCTTTGCGCTGCTGAGCGGCGGCGATCATCGCCAGTGCCTGATCGAGATCTTTCGCCTGGTGCTGTAAAAAGCCGTTTTTCAGCCGTTTGTCGATACTGGCCTGATTGACCTCGACGGTCAGAATCGCAGCGTTGGCCAGGGTGCCCGCCAGCGGTTGCGCACCGCCCATGCCGCCCAGCCCGGCGGTGAGGATAAAGCGGCCGCGCAGATCGTTAGCGAAATGCCGTTCGGCGATACGCGAGAAGATTTCATAAGTCCCCTGGATCACCCCCTGCGAACCGATATATTGCCAGTCGCCGGCGGTCAGTCCACCCCAGCAGATCAGGTTTTCTTTTTCCCAGCGGTAGAAGTTCTCCGCCTTCGCCCATTGGCCGACCATATTGCAGTTGGCCATGATCACCAGCGGGGCATTAGCGTGGGTCTGCAGTGCCGGATTGCACCAGCAGGGTTTGGTCTTCACGCATGGTTTTTAACGCATGAACAATGGCATCGTGTGACGGCCAGTCGCGCGCCGCACGTCCCAATGCCGCATATACCACCAGTTCGTCGGGATTTTCGCCAACGGCCAGCACGTTTTCCAATAGACGCAACAGCGCTTCTTGCCGCCAGCCCAGGCAGCGCAGCTCGGTGCCCGAGGTCACTTTAAAGGCTCTTTTCATGCGGCATCTCCCGTCGGCAGGTAGCTGCGTAAGTCAATCCCGAGGGTTTTCTCTACCGGCGGATAAACCGCCGGATCGGTGACCGACGAGGAAAGCGGGAACTGAGAATGATGCATATGGAAAATCACCACTTCCATGCCTGGTTTTAACTGCCCGGCGCTTACCGGGTTGCCGGCCTTGTCGAGGGTAGTGATCACGTCTGGATAACTGGCGAGACGCTCACCGTGGGCGTCTTCCACCGCCATATGTTCATTCATGATATGGATACGGCGCAGGTCCTTGCCCTGGCCGACAGTCACGATGCCGACGTCGAACGCCTCTTCGGTATAACGCAGGCTGTTGGCGGTAACCTTGCCGCTGCCGATAATATTGCCGCCGGTGTGGCGACAGATGGTCTCGACGATGCCGTTGCCGTTTGCCGCCAGAATGCTTTCGCCCAAGGCAATCGCCTGGCTGATGCCCCCCAGCGCAGCGTGTTGGCGCACGTAGCCGGCTGGTATCGGGTTGCGGCAGCTGGCGATAAAGCCGCCGGACATGTCTGCCGCTTTGCGCAGCACCGGCGACACCTTCGCCGTGGCGCCTTTCACCACTAGTTCGATATAGGCGTTTTTGGCCCGATTGCCGCCGACGGCAGCCTGGATCATCGGTTCAGGGCTCGAGGCCAGGCCGATGGAGCCCATGTCACCGGTAGGGTGGGCACGCAGATCGCCGACCGCATCGACGACCTTGCAACCGAGGATCGCGGCAGGCAACCAGCCGTTGAGGGTGCTGGACATGCCGTTCTGCCCAACCATCAATCCGGCGATAGGGGCGCCCAGTGCCTGCTGCACCAACTGCACGGCCTTAACGTAGTCGACGCCGAGCATTTGCCAGTCGGTCAGGCCGCCGGGGGCGCCAATCGCTGCCGCGGTAGCAATCCAGTCGTTGTCGTTCAATTCCTCAAGGCTGACCAGTTCCGGTCGGCCAATGGTCACCGCCAGTCGCCCAAGCTCCAGGCCGTGGGCAACCCAACCGCCACCGCCGCAGGCAAATACCGAACCGCCTTTTACCGCGGCCTCCACATCGTTAAGTGTTAAAACACGCCCCATGGTCTGTGCTCCTGAAAGTATCGGTGAGATTGCGCTTGAATGAATAATCTGTGAATAGTTGCGCTACCGGAATTCGATACTAGGGGGCGGTTAACCAAAATGTCGCATTACTTTTTATCACCTGCGTATAACACAATGTTAACCCATGCTTCAGGCGCAAAAAATCAGTCGCGAGCACCCTGGGGAGCGGTGATGAAATGCGTTAGCGCGACCAGTGGATCTGCACTGATTCGAGGGTGGCAATAAACGCCTGAGCCAGTCGTGAAAGGGGCTCGTACATGCCGTGTACGATGCTGATGGGGGTTTTGGCAGTGGGGGCGATGGGCCGGAAAACCACCTTGGTCCACACCGGGCCGTTGGCGGTAATTTCATCGATCAGCGCGATGCCAACCCCGGCCTGTACCAGTGCGCAGGCGACGTGGATCTGCTGCACCTCGACGGTAGGGCGCAGAATGATATCGGCGTCGCTTAACAGTTTGCGCACCAGTTGACCGATCGGGATCTCGGCGCCATAGCCAATAAAAGGCTGGTCGATCAGATCCTCGATACCTATCACATTTTTGGCGGTTAATGGGTGGGAAGCAGGCAACGCCACCACCAGCCGGTTTTCATACAGCTGGCGCGAATGCACGTTGGGATGGCCTTCGTGCAGAAAAGCGACCCCCAGTTCAACCTGTTGCGTCAGCACCGCCTGCAACAGCACGTCCGGGATCATGGTGTGCAGTATCACCCGCGCTTCGGGCAATTGCGCGTGGAATTTTGCGATGGCGCTGGGGATCAAGCCTTGCCCCAGACTTGGGCTGCAGGCGATACGCAGGTGGCCCATACGGTTTTGGATCAGGTCCTCAGCCACTTCGTTAACCCGCTGAACGCCCTGATAGACCGAATTGACCTCGACAAACAGGTGACGAGCCTCCGGGGTCGGGTACAGACGCCCCTTGATGCGTTCAAACAGCGTCAGACCCAACCGCTGTTCGGTGTAGCCAATCAGCCGTGAGACCGCCGGTTGTGAAACGTGCAGCAGCTTGGCGGCACCGCTGATCGAGCCGGTCAGCATGATGGCGCGGAACACTTCGATTTGCTTGAGATTTAAACGCACAGCCCCTCCACAATGGTTAACATTTTGTTATGCATGAGTGATAAACAAGCATAAGACAGAATAGACAGCCTCACCCTACACTGGCCTGACTATCGGCACAATCGACCGATTGATAACCTGAGATATATGCATTTTTATGCATTTATTGTATGCAATGGAATTAGGGGAGGGGCGCTATGAATCTGAGTCAACGGCCAGAGCTGGTGGTCAAGGGCAATCTGGTGGATGCCGAGCGGGTGACTCCGGACGGCTGGCTGGCCATCGCAGGCGGTAAAATCATCGGCAGCGGCAGCGGCAGCGGTCAGGCACCGGAGGCCCCACAGGTGATCGACGCTGGCGGCAAGTGGATCCTGCCGGGGGTGATTGACGGTCAGGTGCATTCCGGCAGTCAGGCGAATCAGGAAGGATTGGGCTGGGCGTCGCGGGCGGCGGCGGCGGGGGGGATCACCGTGATGGTCGATATGCCTTATGACGATCCGCAGCCGGTGGCGTGCCGCGCTCTGCTGGAAGCAAAAATTGCCGAGGTGGAGCGTGACTGTCATGTCGACGTGGCGTTGTTTGGTACCCTGAACGCAACCTACGGGTTCGATGCCGCTGCCGGACTGATCGAAGGTGGGGTATGTGCCTTTAAATTTTCCACCTTTGAAGCTACGCCGGGCCGGTTTCCTCGGGTGGACGAAGACGACTTGATGCATGCTTTTGAACTTATTGCGCCGACCGGGCTGGCCTGTGCGGTACACAACCAGATGCAGGAGCTGACGCGTAAAAATATCCAGCGAATGGTCGAGGCCGGCGACACTGGCTGGGATGCATTTATGCGTGCTCACACGCCGCTGATTGAAAATCTGGCAACGGCGCTAATTTATGAAATGGGGGCGGAAAGCGGGGCTCGCGCCCATGCGGTGCATGTTTCCACTTCACGCGGTTTCGAACTTTATCGGATGTATCGGCAGGCTGGCTACCCGGTCAGCATCGAAACCTGCGTACAGTATTTGATGCTCAACCATGAACAACATACGCGCCAGTTTGGTGCCAGGACCAAACACTACCCGCCGATCCGTCCTAAAGCGGAAACCGAACTGTTGTGGAGCCATATTGCGCAGGGCGACTGCACCTTCGTTTCTTCCGATCACGTCAGTTGGGGGCTGGAGCGTAAAGGGGACGACAACGTGTTCAAAAACGCCTCCGGTGGCCCCGGGCTGGAGACGCTGTTGCCGGCGTTGTGGACCGGCTGCGAGCAGCACGGCATTGCGCCGACCACCGTCGCGCAGCTGCTGTGTCGCAATCCCGCGCGGCATTTTCTGCTCGACGATCGCAAAGGGGGGTTTGACACAGGTATGGACGCCGACTTTGTGGTATTGCGGCCCGAGCGCTACCGATTCGATCCCGCGAACAGTTTGTCGGCGGTGAAATGGAGCGCCTTCGAAGGCATGGAGTTCAGCGTACGGGTGGAAGCCACCTATTGTCGCGGCCAGGCCGTCTTTGCCGAGGGCCGCATTCTCAATTCGCCGGGCTCGGGACAGTTTCTGCGCCCGCACGCTGCCAATGGAGCAGGCCAATGATCGAGTTAATCAACAGTGAACGCTTATGGGCGCGAGTCAATCATCTGGCGCAAATGACCTTGCCGGATGTGCCCTGGACGCGGCGGGCCTTTACGCCCTTGTTCAGCGAGGCGCGAGCCTGGCTGGCGGAACAAATGAAGCAGGCTGGGCTGACGGTGACGCTGGACGAAGGCGGCAACCTGATCGGTCGGCGCGCCGGGCTGCGCAACGATCTGCCACCGCTGGTGACCGGCTCGCATTGCGATACCGTGGTGGGCGGTGGCCGCTATGACGGCATTATCGGCGTGCTAGCGGGGATTGAGATGGCCCATAGTCTGCACCAGCAGGGGATAGTTTTGCAGCACCCGTTTGAGGTTATCGACTTTCTGTCCGAAGAACCCAGCGATTACGGTATTTCCTGCGTGGGCAGTCGGGCGATGAGCGGTGAATTGGACGGCGGTATGCTGGCTTCCCGGAACGCGCAAGGCGAAACGCTGGCGGAGGCGATGACGCGTATTGGCGCTCAGCCGGAAAAACTGAACCGGCCGCTGCGCCTGCCGGGCGGTACCGCCGCTTACGTTGAGCTGCACATTGAACAGGGGCCAGTGCTGGAGCGCCAGCACCTGCCGATTGGCGTGGTGACGCACATCGTCGGCATCCGCCGGGTGTTGGTGACGGTGCTTGGGCAGCCGGATCACTCCGGTACCACGCCGATGGATATTCGTCGCGATGCTTTGGTCGGGGCAGCGCATGTGATTGAGCAGGCGCACGCGATGGCGTTACAGCAAAGCGGCAATCCACATTATGTGGTGGCGACCGTAGGGCGCATCGCCATGACGCCAAATGTCCCCAATGCGGTGCCAGGGCAGGTAGAACTGATGCTGGAGGTGCGCAGTGACAGTCAGGCGCTGTTGGAGACTTTCCCGGAAGCGCTGTTGGAAAACTGTCGGCCACGTTTGCAGAGTCTGGATTTACAGACGCAATTGCAGCATGTCAGCCGTGCACGGCCCACCGCCTGCGCGGAAACGGTGATGCAGGCGATCGAGGGGGCAGCTCATTCGCTGGGGTTGGCCGGCCGCCGGCTGCCGAGCGGTGCCGGGCATGATGCGGTTTATATGGGGTCGACCGGGCCGGTGGGGATGGTGTTTATTCCCTGTCTGAATGGGCGCAGCCATTGTCCCGAGGAGTCGGTTACCGAGCAACAGTTGGCGGACGGGGCCAGGGTGCTGGCGCAGGCGTTGATCAATCTGGATAAGCAATTGGCATAAAAAAGGGGCCTGCTGGCCCCTGTAAGGATGATAACGCGCGCTGTGGCTTAAAGTTTAGGCCCGGCGCTCACCAGTTTTTCCCCTGCGGGGGTGACGGTGTATTTGGCAAAGTTATCGATAAAGCGCTGGGCCAGATCCTGGGCTTTTTCCTGCCACAGAGATTCGTCGGCGTAGGTTTTACGCGGATCGAGGATCGAAGGGTCTACCCCCGGCAATGCTTTCGGTACCGCCAAGCCAAAGATTGGCAGGTTGAAGGTGTCGGCGTGCTCGATCTCCCCGTTTAAAATGGCGTCGATGATGCCGCGGGTGTCCTTAATGGAAATACGCTTGCCGCTGCCGTTCCAGCCGGTATTCACCAGATAGGCCTGTGCACCGGCCGCTTCCATGCGTTTTACCAGCACTTCTGCGTACTGCGTCGGGTGCAGCGTCAGGAACGCCGCGCCGAAACAAGCGGAGAAGGTCGGGGTTGGGGTGGTAATGCCGCGCTCAGTGCCGGCCAGCTTGGCAGTGAAGCCGGACAGGAAGTGATATTGGGTTTGTTCCGGTGTCAGGCGTGATACCGGCGGCAATACGCCGAAGGCATCCGCCGTCAGGAAGATTATTTTCTTGGCATGTCCCGCCTTGGACACGGGTTTGACGATGTTTTCGATGTGGTTGATCGGGTAAGAGACTCGGGTATTTTCGGTCTTGCCGGCGTCATCGAAATCGATGCTGCCATCGGCCAGCACCTGCACGTTTTCCAACAGCGCGTCCCGGCGGATAGCCTGATAAATCTCCGGCTCAGCCTGAGGAGACAACTTGATGGTCTTGGCATAACAGCCGCCTTCGAAGTTGAATACGCCGTCGTCGTCCCAGCCGTGCTCGTCATCGCCGATCAGCTGGCGTTTAGGATCGGTGGAGAGGGTAGTTTTACCGGTGCCGGACAGGCCGAAGAAGACCGCCACGTCACCCTGTTCGCCCACGTTGGCTGAGCAGTGCATCGAGGCAATACCCTGCAGCGGCAGCAGGTAGTTCATGATCGAGAACAGGCCCTTTTTCATTTCGCCGCCGTACCAGGTCCCGCCGATCAGCTGTATGCGTTCGGTCAGGTTAAAGGCGACGAAGTTTTCCGAATGCAGCCCCTGCTGTTTCCAGTCAGGATTGGTGCATTTGGCACCGTTCATCACCACAAAGTCCGGCTCGAAATTCTGCAGCTCTTCATCCGACGGGCGGATAAACATGTTTTTGACAAAGTGCGCCTGCCAGGCCACCTCGGTGATGAAACGCACTTTCAGGCGGGTGTCTGCGTTGGCGCCACAGAAGGCATCCACCACAAACAGACGCTTGCCGGAAAGTTGGTTACCCACCAGCGTTTTCAGATGTTGCCACACTTCCGGCGACAGCGGCTGGTTGTCGTTTTTGCCTGTGCCGCTGTCGGACCACCAAACGGTATCGCGCGTGGTGTCGTCACGCACGATGTATTTGTCTTTCGGAGAACGGCCGGTGAATTCGCCGGTATCGACGTTGACCGCGCCCAACGTCGTTAACGTACCGCGCTCCAGCGCCGGCAGGTCGGCGCGGGTTTCCTCGATAAACAGTTGTTCATAGCTGGGATTATGGACGATCTCGGTAGCCTGGTGGATACCGTAGCGGGCCAGCGTTTGTGGGGTAATCGCGATTGAAGACATATCCTACTTCCTTATTAGTTCTATGCCCTTCGCCTTTCTGACCACGGCCTTTGAAAGCGATAGGGCATATATTATGTGTCTGCTTTCCGCACGGTGCCGCGTGCAGAGCAAGGCTCGGGTACAAGCTGACCGGATTCAGCTATTTACCGCTCCGGTTCTCATTAATAAACGCACGGATTTTTACTTCCATCTATAGCATAGCAGTGAATTAGCGCCTGATTAATTTAATTACAAAACGCTGACGATAATTAATTAAAGCCAACATTGGCGGGGGCTCACAATATTGAGTTAATAAGAGGTAATTTGGTTTTGTATTTTTATTTTTTATCATATTGTCAGTGCTGTCCACTATTTTATTTATTATAAATAAGCCCATTCCGAAACGTACCTTTTAAAGCTTATAAATTATTTTATATGCCATTAGTCGATCCGCTCCACACTGAACGCTTGTCAGCAGGGTGAATAATGAAACAGATAAATGCAGAAATGACCTGTGAGAAAGAAATACCGCAACCTGATTCATCAGGATTGATTAACCACCTGCGGAAAATGGATATCGGTGCCGTGCCGGTTGCGCTGTTTATCACTATTTGCGCGATTGTCGCCGTATCGGCCTACGCCAACTTCCTGCCAAAGAATATGATCGGCGGCCTGGCGGTGATCATGACGCTGGGCTTTGCGCTGGCGCATTTAGGTAAAAGCATTCCGGTACTGCGTGATATTGGCGGCCCGGCCATTCTGTGCCTGATGGTGCCTTCGGTGCTGGTGTACTTTAATTTTTTCCAGCCGAACGTGATGGGTACCGTCCATCTGCTGATGAAAGACGCCAATCTGCTGTACTTTGTGATCGCCAGCCTGGTGGTCGGCAGTATTCTTGGCATGAACCGGGTGATTCTGATCCAGGGCATGATCCGTATGTTCGTCCCGCTGGTGGTGGGCACGGTAACGGCGGTGGCAACCGGATTGCTGGTGGGCAAGCTGTTTGGTTTTACCTTCTATCACACCTTTTTCTTTATCATCGTGCCGATCATCGGTGGCGGTATCGGCGAGGGCATTTTGCCGCTGTCGCTGGCGTATTCCGCCATTCTGGGTTCGACACCCGACGTGTATGTGGCGCAACTGGCGCCGGCGGCGGTGCTGGGCAATATCTTTGCCATTGTCGCGGCCGGAGTGCTGGCGCGACTGGGCATGAAACGCAAGGCGTTGAGCGGCGACGGCATGCTGATCCGTTCGGCGGAGGAAAACGCGGTATTCGATATCAAGGAAACCAGCGGCAACGTCGATTTCCAGCTGATGGGCGGTGGCCTGCTGGTGATTTGTGCCTTCTTTATCGTCGGTGGCCTGTTCGAACATATCGTGCATATTCCCGGTCCGGTGCTGATGATTCTGTTTGCGGTGCTGTGCAAATATTGCCGGGTGATCCCAACCTCAATGGAAACCGGTGCGCACAGTTTTTATAAGTTCGTCTCCACCGCGTTGGTGTGGCCGCTGATGATTGGCCTCGGCATGCTGTATGTTCCGCTGGAAAGTGTCGTGGCGGTGTTCTCGGTCGGTTATGTGGTGGTATGCGGTTCGGTGGTGTTGTCGATGGGGCTGGTGAGTTTCCTGATTGCGCCTTACCTGAAAATGTTCCCGGTTGAAGCGGCGATTGTTACCTGCTGCCACAGTGGCTTAGGCGGTACCGGCGATGTCGCCATTCTCTCCGCATCTAACCGGATGGGGCTGATGCCGTTCGCGCAAATCGCCACGCGCATCGGCGGTGCCTCTACCGTTATCGGCGCCACGCTGTTATTGGGTTGGTTAATTTGAATCCGGGCTAAATTAAGGATTGCCGGGGTGGATTGCCCCGGTTTTTTTATTTTCGCCTGCCGCTAATAATAAGCACTCAAACGGAGTCGGAGTTGAAGGTAATATTTTAATCAGATAGTTCTGTATTTTAATAAAAAGTGTCTATCCTGTTCTTTAAGGGATTATCGTTCTCATTAAGAGTGCTCATGGAGGGCGCCAACCGCATTAGCGAGATCCCCGTATTTATTCAGCACCGGAACACGGCCATTAAGGCCATCCGACAGTGATCGTAGCGACTCACTGAAATGACGAATATGGAGATACTCTAATGTCATCAAGCAATCAACGCGTTAACCCATCGGCAGAAGCTACAAGCGTATTGGCCCTTCAAGGAGCCTATAAGGCTGACAGCGATCCTGAATTGAACGTCATTCACCCTTCGAAAAGTTTTGAAGATGCCGGGTTGGCATTGATCCGCGGCGACCGCAGTTGGCACGACAAAGGTGTGACCGATACCGCGGTTAACCTGAGTTACAGCTTCTGGGAACAGGCGCCAGGCAACATGTCTAGCATGGGGATCGGCGGCTTCAGCAGTTTCAATGAACAGCAGCGCGAACAGGCGAAACTTTCGCTGCAATCCTGGTCGGATGTGGCCAATATCACGTTTACCGAAACCAGCGATACCCAAAGTGCCAATATCAAATTTGGCCTGTTCGATGTCAGTTCACGCGGCTCCTATGCCTTCGCCTATAACCCCGATACCTCCCCATCGGTGGCTGGGCAAACCTGGTACAACGCCACAAGCAATGTGTTCGCCAATAACCTGATCCATGAAAACGAATATGGCCGTCAGACGTTGACGCATGAAATTGGCCATGCGCTGGGGCTCCAGCACCCTGGGGATTACAACGCTGCCCCGGGTGTGAGCATCACTTACAACAATGACGCGACCTATTTTGAAGACAGCCGCGCCCACAGCGTGATGAGCTACTTTGGTGAAAGCAGCACCGGCCAAGATTTCAAAGGCGCTTACTCTTCGGCTCCGCTGTTAAATGACATTACGGCGATCCAGCAGTTCTATGGCGCCAATATGTCTACCCGCAGCGGCGACACGGTTTACGGCTTTAATTCCAATACCGATCGTGATTTTCTCTCCGCCACCCACGCGCAGGATAAAATCGTGTTCAGCGCCTGGGATGCAGGCGGTACGGACACCTTTGATTTCTCAGGCTTTAGCCAGAATCAACGTATTAACCTCAACGAGAAGTCCTTCTCCGACGTGGGCGGCCTGGAAGGGAACGTGTCAATTGCCGCCGGTGTGACCATCGAAAATGCGTTTGGGGGATCCGGCAACGATGTGATCATCGGCAACGCCACCAATAACATTTTAATCGGCGGAGCGGGGGACGACATTCTGTACGGCGGCGGTGAATCGGATCATCTGTTTGGTAATGAGGGTAAGGACACCTTCGTTTATTTCGCCGCCAACGAATCACGTGCTGATGCGCCGGATTGGATCGTGGATTTTGTCAGCGGTGAAGACAAAATCGATCTGACGCTGTTCAACACCGGCAGCAGCAATGGCATCGAGTTCGTTAGTCAGTTCAGCGGTAAGGCCGGTGAAGCCTTGTTAACTTACGATGAGCTCAATCACGTCAACGATGTGGCAATCAATCTGGGAGGTGGGTTCGACAGCAGTGACTTCCTGGTGAAAGTGATTGGCCAGCCGCTGGTGGAGAGCGATTTCGTGCTGGTTTGACGGTTGCAGGCAACAAAAATAGTGCTTTATTGGGAAAAACACGACAATTCCTATTAATTTCGTCATGTTAGCCTGACATAGTAGCGCACAGAAGGCCGGGCTTGCATACCTCGGGCTTCTGCCGAATCGCCAACCAATCCGGTTGGCGATTCATTTTCCATCTTTCAGCATGTTGATCGCCGCGCTTATCAGGATCCGGCGTTCAATGTCGTTGCTTTCGGCCAGTTGCTGCGCCAGGTGTTTTGCCAGCGTTTCGACCGATAAAACCTCGCCGCGATGACGCAACTGCATCACGCTGTCGCCGATCAAACGCGCCACTTCATCCCACACGGTTTTTATCTCCTGCTCCGAGAACATCATGGGTTACCTCGGCTGGGTGATTTTTGGTCAATGTAGCAGTTGAGGTCAGGGGGCGCCACCGTACCGATCGCACAATGCCAAAACCGGATGCATAAAAAACAAGCCATCAGTATTTCTTCTGGTTTTTTCGTCCAATACTAACAGTGTCGAATATCTGGAGGGTGAATGATGAGACTGGTCGATAAACTGGCTGAGTACCATCGCCGGAGCCGGCGGGCTGAAGCGCAACATTGGCTGTACCGTTTATGGCTGCCGCAAGGGGAGGCGAGAATTACCTATTTACGCGAGTTGTTGGAGCCTGAGGCTAAGCAACCCGCGAAGCGGGAACACTGAAAGAAGGCGTGTCAGTATCCGGCCGGACTGCGTTACTCGAGAATATCTTCGATCTCTTCAAGCACCTGGTGACCCAGGTCGGTGGTGATCATCAAAATACCGCAGACCAAAATAACCAGCGCCAGCAGCAGTAAGGCGATTTGTACGCCGTTGCCATTTCGTTTTGCCATGGGGCCTGCTCCTTGCCGTTAGCCGAAAACTATTGCCGCCCAGCGCAATAACAGTAGGGCGAGACAGATCAGCAATAATATTAAAAACATCTTCCAGTGCTTGCTGCGCATGCGTTTGGTGGCCAATGTGACCTCCTGTTTTAGTGATCAGCTGAAATACCAGCCGCCGATAGCAAAGATGACAATCATCACCACCGCCAGAACTTTTAACAGGTCGCTGAAGGTGTCATCGGGGTCTTTGTCGTCATTCTTCATTTTACCGCCTGGCCGAGAGCCATTGAGTGAATTGCGTTCACAGTATGCCTGTTGTCCCGGCATAGGCACAGGGGTTTACCTCAAACAGCCGTTAAAAGAGCCCAATAAGGCGGCTGCGGGCTGAATTCGGCAGTGCAGGCAGCGCCGGATACGTTGTACTATTCTGTCTGCACAATGATTTATTTAAAAAGGTATGGCAATGGCGAGCGAAATTCCGAAGAAATATGAAAACACCGAGCGTTGGGCGTTCGGCAAGACCGAGCAGCAGGCCGACGACGTGGCCAAGCTGATCCTGGACGGCACCAAGACGGCAACCTGCTCCAATCTGGACGGCGAAGGCATCCCGCTGGCCGGTGACGTATTTGTGGTGGTGGATGGTAAAGGTCAGCCGGTTTGCGCGGTGGAACTGACGTCGGTAGAGATGAAAACCTACGATCAGGTTGATGAGGCCCATGCTTTTGCCGAAGGGGAAGGTGACCGTTCGCTGGCTTATTGGCGTAAAGAGCTGCAGAGCTTCTTTGAAGAATATGAGCTGTTCTCACCGGACATGACGCTGGTGCTGATGAATTTCAAAGTCACAGAGACTTTCTGATTTGACGTCCCCCGTTCCTTACGTCTGCCAATGGGCGACGCCTGAGCTGGCGGCCGACCTGATTGCCGGGCGCGTGACGCTGGCGGATGACGCTAACTGGGCGCTCAGCGGCGCGCGCGACCGGGCTGAATATATCGAATGGGCGAATCACGTTTGCGGTATGGCCTGCCTGAAAATGGTGTTGAGCCACCGCGACGGCGATGCGCCGCCGCTGTTGGAGCTGGCGCGCCGCAGTTTGCCTTATGGGGCTTACGTGCGTGAGGGGGAGCGCATCAAGGGGCTGATTTATGCGCCCTTTGTCGACTTTGTGCGTGAGCAGTTCGCCCTGGAGGCGGAGGTTCAGGTGGGTATTGAGGCGCAAGCGCTGCCACAGCTGTTGGCGCAGCGACGCTATTTTATGGCCTCGGTGCACCCTGGCATCCGCTGGCCCGAACAGACACCGCCACAGCGGGGCGGCCATCTGGTGTTGATTACCGCCGCTGAGGTACAGAGCGTGACATTCCACAATCCGTCTGGCGATCGGCCGCAATCGCGCCAACAGGTCACCTTACCGTTGGGCAGCTTTGCCCGCTTTTTCGCCGGGCGCGGTATCGCAATAGCATAAAAGAACGCGCGTTGTTCCCAGCGAAACAGCGCGCGTTCTCAGATATTCCATCATTCAATCCAACCGCATTACCCAGGCATCGGTCTGGCGATCGTAATGCTGCTTATACAGCAGCGATTGCTTGCCATCGAGTATTGCCGGGATGCTGGTGTGCTCATCCCAACCGTCTAACTGCATGCACAAATCGGGATCCGACTTGCAAGGGATCGCCAGTGTACTGACCTGCTCGGGCGAGGAGGACAAATGTGCGTCATCAACCTCGAAACTGCCTATTTTCACCACGGTTTTGCCCATTGGAACTCCTTGCTTGCTGTGCTGGTATGAGGTGTGACCAGTTGGGTCATCTTAATCAGCATAGCTAAATGAGCAAAAAATGCCACATAAAAAATACAAACTGGCAACATGAGCATTCAGCGGCTAGCGCAGGGGCTTAATACTCCACGACAAAACTCAGGTTGTCCTGGTAGGTGCCCACCGGCACTTCGGTTTGCGCCTGGTTGATTTGCGCCAGGTAGGGAATGCTTTGTGCCAGCCCTGTGCCAGATCCTGCTTGCTTGTTAGCGCTGTTCCACACCGTGGTGGTGTTGGGCAGGTAAATTTGATACTGCAGATAGTTGCTGGTGCCACTTTTCATTCGGCGCCATCCGGTGACGGGGTTATTACCATCGGTAAAGTAGGTATTGTACCCCTCGGTTTTAGTGCAGGTGAGGGTGATGCTTTGGTTCACCGGATTAAACTGACCCACCAATGCCATGCTGCCGAAATTGACGTTTTGTGCAGTACCCAGCAAACAATCTTTGGTGATCGTCAGGCTGATGTTCACGGTGCTGGGCTTATTGGTGCCGTCCCACCAGATGCAAAGCCCAATCAGACCCAGGCCGCAGATATGGTAATTCCACACCAGGTTGACGGTATCGGTATAGGTACCTGCGCGCACGTTAGCCCCGGCGGTAGTTTTGATATACAGCGGGAAATTGACGTTGGGCGAGATCAGGATCAGCGTCAACAGGTTCAGTGAACTGTAATCGATGGTTTGTCCGACGCTGTAGGGATATTGGTAATTCGCATCGGGGTAAATCAAATAAGGAATCTGATCGCCGGAACCGTCGGTGTTAGCCAGCGCCATATTGTGGGTGGTCGAGTTGATTTTAACCGTCACGGTGTTTTGCGTCAGCAGCGACAGGCCAAGGCCGCTGCAGTTGAGCCCGGCGGTACCTTGAGCGCTGAGCGAACCGTTGTAGACGGCAAAAGAGCTGCTGCCGGGCAGCGTCACGGCACCGTTGGTGGTGGTACAGTCGGCGAGCGCCTGGCGGGCTGTGAGCAAGAGCAGCGCCAGCAATAACGCCTTGGTTCCACGGATCATATTTGTCTCCATAATGAGTTACTGGCAAACGATCGGCCCGATACTTTGGATACCCTGGGTTTTGGTCAGGTTGAATTGCGCCTGGCAAGGGGCACTGCCGTCTGCCGGGATAACGCTCAGCCGGTTTTGCAATTGCACCGGATCCACATAGACCATGCCATCCCAACCGACGTAGCTTTGCTGTTTGCTGCCGATAACGGCCACTTCACTGCCATTAGCCAGTGGTTTGCCCTGGGCGTCGACCAGTTTGACGTCGGCGGCGGAAATGTGCTGGATGGGAAAATCGACCAGAAAACCGCTGTGATCGCGGATTGCCACGGTTTTCTCTACGGTGGGAACCGCCACGTCTGCAGGCAGGTTGAGCGGATCGATTTGGAATTTGGCGTGGTAGTAGGAAGTGACGGTTGGCACCAGCAAATAGCCTTTGGCGTTGGTCACCCCGATTAACTGATTTTCATAGCGGACCGGGATGTCCGGGTAGCCCTCGGTAGAGATCAGGGCGAAGGCGTCATTGATGGTGTTAGTGGCATACAGATCGCCTTTCATTGCCACCAGCGAGCCGCTCACTTCGCCCCAGCGGGTATAATCATTGCTGTTGCCGTACATCCCGCCGCGGGCTTCGAGCAGGCGGGTACGCCAGGTGATATCGGCCTGGCTATAGCTGTCGCTGCTCTGTCCGTCCGCATAGGCCAGGTTCCAGCCCAAACCACCGTCGGTCGGCGCGGCACGGCTGTAGCTGACGCGTTGGTTCCAGCGATTGTTGTTGTCACGAGAGGCGCTGACGCTGGCGGTACCCCAACTGTCGAAGGGAATGGACAGTTGCAATTGGGCGCTATAGCCGCTGCTGCCGATTTCACGGTTCACTGACGCATACAGACTGGTATTGCGCCACAGCGAGATGCTGTAGGAGAAGTTGGCCAGACGAGTGCGTTGGCCAATGGCGTCACGGACATCGAAATAGCCGGCGCCAATGCTACCGAATCGGTTCAGACCGATACTGCCGGTCAGTTGATCGGTACGGCGGCTCAGACGATAGTCACTTTTATACACCGAAATATCACCGAAGCCGGCGCTGCGCAGGATGCGCTGAGCATTCAGACTGTAATAGCGGTTGCTGTAGGTGTAGCCGATGCTGCTTTGATCGCCATGATTGGAGCTGTATTGATAGACCGGTTGCGGATCGGGCTGCGGGATAGGTTGACCGGTCAGGGCATCGTAGTAGTTGGGTTGTTGCGAAGGTTGATAATCGTTAAAGGCATTATCGCTGGCCTGGCTGTAGCTGTACGAGGCATTGAAAACGCCCCATTGACCAAGGCGAATATTCGCACCTGCGCCACCCACCGCCAATTCCGCTGCGCCTTCGGCGCGGCCTTCCAGAGTCAACCAGTCAGTGACGCCGTAACGTCCGCTGCCACTGGTCACCCACTGGCCATAATCGGCAGAGCTCATGCCATAATTGCGTCGCAGGGCACCGGCGGACAGGCTGAAATCGCTCATGCCGGTCTGCAACAGGTTACTGGCGACATAAAACGGCACCACGGTACTGACTTGTCGGCCCAGTGCATCGGTGGTGACCACGGTGGCTTGGCCCGCGCCGTTAATGTAGGGCACGGTATCCAGGGTGAAAGGACCGGGGTTAACGCTGGTGCTGCTGTTTTTATAGCTGTTGATATACAGATCGACGCTGCTGGGCAGTGCCGCCTGGCCCGAGAACTGCGGTAGCGGATAGGTGATCAGGTCTGGCCGGGAAGCAAAATTACGCGCCAGCTGGACGCCGCCGATACGCACCGAACTGCTCCAGGTCAGGGCGCCGGTGGTGAGATCGCCGGCGGTATAGCTAAGCAGGCGGTCATCATCATTGTAGCGCCACTGACTGTCGTAGCGGATATAACGGTTGTCCTGCTCACTGTTGGCGGAGGTGTTAAAGCTGCCGCGGAAAATACCGGTGTTCGACACCACGCCAAAGCCATCGAACAGCCGTTGTTCTGTCCAGGCAGAAAGAGAGCCCGGCTGGCCGTTGGCGCTGCTTTGGCTGGCGTACAAATCGTAATTGAACAGCAGGCCGAGGCTGCTCTGCGCCGGCAGGCGATCCAGTGGGTTCTGAGCGTTGAATTTTTGATTGGGTAGCCAGTCGTTGGGGACGTTGATCATCAACTGTTGGGTTTCACCGCTGTAGGTGACGTCCACTTTCTCTAATTGGTCGACGGCGATTTCTTTCGCCTGTTTATCCGCTACCGGCAGGCCGGCGTCGAGCAACTGCTGTGGTGTGAGGTAATAGTGGCCGCCGCGATAGGTCACTGGCACCACTTTCCCGGTCTGACGACTATTGACCACCGGCTCCAGATACAGGGTGGTATCCGGCATGCTGATGGCGCTGGGCGGCGGCGGCAAATCGTCGGCGCAAGCGTACGGTAGCCACGGCGTGGCCACTGCGCACAGTACGGCGAATGCTAACGGCTTCAGCCCGAACCCGTTACGCCTGGGGGACGGTATCCTGGTTAACGGCACATCAAGCTCAATAAGCGGTTAAGGTTATCGGCTGTTTGTTATCGTTGACCGTGGCTTGCAACTGACCGCTGCTGAAACTGCCCGATGCCGGCAGGGCAAAGCGCATCTGCGAACCGGGCAACACATACCCCATCAGACCGGCATTAAGCGTTTTTCCCTGCATCGTCACTTTGGAGATACGTGCATGTACGATGCCCTGGTTGCGCACCTCCAGCCAACGTTGGCTACTCTGTTGCAACAGACGGTAGCTGAGCTGCGGCTGGTTGGCGGTGGCGTAATCGCGCGGTTTTTCTGAGTCTTGCTTGGTCCAGACCCCTTTACCGCTGACAAACAACGGGACTGAATAGCGCATCTGGAATTTCAGCCCCATCTGCGCCCCTTCTGGCGCGGATTGACTGCCTGAATCTTTTACCGGGACTTCATCAATCAGAATACGGTAGGCGCGCTCCTGCCCGGCGGGCGGCGGGGTTTGTTTAACCAGCCGGATCAGTTGGCGTTTTCCTGGTGCAATTGAGGCAACCGGCGGGCTGGCGATGACTTCGCTTTGGTTGCTGTAGTCGTCTTTACCGGCGGTCTGTTTCCAGCCGAGCACCCGCACTTGCATATAGACCGGCTTGCTGTCCCGATTTTCCAACCATAGCGCCGTCGCGGGTTGTTGATCTTCAATCACTGGATCTATGGGCCAAATCAGGATTGACGCGGCGGCGAGAGCCTGTTGTTGGCCGACAATCAGCAGCGCTGCCGTCAGTGGCAGTCGGAAGGGTATGCGCATGGCTAAATCCTTATTCAAAATACTAATAAGTGACCGTCAGTAAGACCGTATCGCTGTATGTGCCACTGGTGGGCAGGGTACTGGTCGAGAACAAACGGGCATAAACTTTTATTTCCTGGGTGCTACCGGTCGCGGCGACGACCTCTGTGGTGCCGCCGTTACTGCCATCGCCCCAAATGGTGGAATAATTACTGTCCTGGTAAAGCTGATAAATCAGGGTCTCGGGGGTCAGGGTATTTTTCAATTTGCGTCCGGCGGAGATAGAACCGGTGATATTGTTGCCGATGCCAAGCGCCAACGTGACGCTCAGACCTGGGTTGCAGCGAAACAGCACGGAACCGGCCCCCGAACTGGAAACTATGCTGATATTGCTGGCTAACGAGGAGATCTGTCCAAAGTTGAGGTTGCCGAAGGTGGTGACATCGCTGCTGCCGCTGCCCAAAATACAGCCTTTCACTACCGTCGCGTTGACGGTAAGCGCCTGGGTTTTTTGCTGATCGTTGACGCCCGTGTCGCCCAGTACCGGCGGCGTTATCATCCAGAGCAGTAAACCACCGCTTAAAATACGCATTACCCTTACCAATTGATGGTGACCTGCACGGTGTCGGTGTAGCTGCCGATCGGAGGAGTGGATTGCACCGGGATCATGCCATACACCGGTAACCAGTTATCCTGACCGTTGGCGGTTTGCGATACTCCGGTCAAATTATCCCAAATGGTGCTGTGGGCGCTGGTGGTATACAGGTTGTAGTTCACCTGTTGGCCAGCGGCACTTTTCAGGTAACGCGCCGCGGTGTTACCGCTTTGTCCGCCGCCCAGCAGGACGTTGTAACTGGTGCCGTTGTTGCATTTGACACGAATGGCGCCCGCGTTTTGTTGCCCGGCAATACTGACGTTGGTAGTGAGGAAATAGACCGTACCAAAGTCCAGCGAACCAAAGCTGACATTGCCGCCCGAGTTGCTGCCTGCTTCACAGGCCTTCAACAAGGTAGCACTGACGCCGATGGTGGCGGTTTTGCTATCCGCGTTCACCGCCAGGCTCAGCGTCAGCAACCCAAAAACAAAAAGGGCTTGCCGCACTGTTACCAGGTTACCGTCATCGTCACGGTATCGTTGTAGGTATCAGGATCTGGCGTAGTGGCCGCCGCCGGGACACGACCATAGACAATTAATGGAACCGCTGAGCCGGTACCGGTGCCGGTCAGGGCATTGGCGCCGCTGGACCAGGCGGTAGCGCGGGCCGAATCCTGATAGAGGTTGTACTTGATCAATGCGCCGGCCGTACTGGCCATTTGGCGTTGGTTACCGGCACCCACGTGCAGACCGTTATTCAACGCCACGGTATAGGCGGTGCCTGTGGTACAGGTCAGCGACAGGGTACCTGCACCGCCGGAACCGGTTGCGCTGGCGTCAATAATGTTGGACAGGGAAGAGTAAGTCCCGAAGCTAATGGCGCCAAAGTCGTTGGCGCTACCCGCGCTGTTTCCACCGCCGACCACGCAACCCGCGCCGATGGTTAAGGTTACGCCCAGGTTGCCCTGAATAGTGCCTGCTGCGTTAGCTGCGCCGTTTGCGCACAGCAGGGTGGCTACCGAGGTCAATGCCATCAGAGTTTTTTTCATATTAGTTTCCTTGCTGTGTAAGGGAGAATCCCACAAAAGCGCCGCCCGGAACCGGGTTAAACGCATTAATTTATTTACAGTTTAATTAATAGAATAAGAATGCTGAATTGTCTTGGTCAGGAGCCAAAAATTATCTTTATTTTTGAAAGGCGTCGGTATATTTGGCAAGTCGGGAGGATAATGCCGAAAAGGGTAAATGATTAGAATAATAATATTCCCCTATCGGAATATTATTAGCGCCATTAACTGGCCGGCATTTTCCGGCCAGTTTCAGCGCATCTACTGATGAAAATCCAACGCACCGTCGCGAACCAGTTCGCGGGGCAGATTGTTTTTTATCCGGCTGCCGATGCGTTTGGCGATCCCCAGCGGCTGTTGCTGATAGGTCACGATGCATTCATCGGTCAGCGGCGGTGAGTCCGGGTACAGGTCGCGGCCGTGATACCACTCCTGCGCCAGTGTGGCATCCAGCTCAAAGCGCTGCTTACCGTCAGCCGCCGCCAGCGCGATCACCGCTTCGTGCTGCCAGCGATAGCCCTTGGTGAAGCGTTCGGCCAGTTTCAGCCCAATGCGGGAAAAACGTACTTTGTTGACGAACGTTTCCAGCTCGGCGGGGAACAGCCAAATCTCTTTATCGCGCGCCCACAGGCGGCTGGTTTCATCCCACACCAACCCGGAAGCAGCGGCGGCCTGGGCGATTTCAGCAGAGTCCTTGGCGGAAAGCGGCGCGAACGGGAATTTGCCCAGCTTATAGCTTGGTTTCGCCAACGCGGGCACGGAGTGATGTTTGCGCAGGCGGGCCACGAAGAAGCCTTCGCTGTCGTAGATCTGCGGGAACACGTGCAGGAAGCCTTCGGCGGTCAGGGCCTGTTTGGCGCCTGGGAACAGTTCGCCCAATGGCTCGACGCTGACCGCGTCGCCATAGGTCGCCAGCAACCCGTTGACGATCTGCTGATTTTCCTGCGCGTTGAGCGTGCAGGTGGAGTAGACCATGACGCCACCCGGTGCCAGGGCATGGAAGGCGCTGTCGATCAGCTCGCGCTGAGTCTCGGCGATGGAGGCAACGCTCTCCGGCGACCAGTTGCTCATGGCGTCCGGATCTTTGCGTACTACGCCTTCACCGGAGCAGGGTGCATCCAGCAGAATGGCGTCGAAGCTTTCCGGTAGTGCGGCGCCGAATACCCGCCCGTCAAAGTGGGTGAGCGCCGTGTTTTTAACCCCGCAGCGGCTGATGTTGGCATGCAGCACCTTGACCCGGCTGGCGGAATATTCGTTCGCCACAATGCCACCCTGGTTGTTCATCAAGGCCGCAATCTGAGTGGTTTTGGAACCCGGCGCGGCGGCGACGTCCAGCACCCGACGTGGCGTTTCCCCTGCGGCGAACAGTGCGCTGACCGGCAGCATCGAGCTGGCTTCCTGAATGTAGAACAGGCCGCTCAAGTGTTCCGCCGCGCTACCCAGCCGCAGTTCCTCGTCTTTGCGCTCGATCCAAAAGCCTTCCGCGCACCAGGGGATCGGCTCCAACTGCCAGTCGTAATCCTGCACCAGCGTCAAAAAGTGGGTAACGCTGATTTTCAGCGTATTCACTCGCAGGCTGCGGCGCAGCGGGCGTTGGCAGGCGGCAATAAAATCGTCCATCGACAGGTCGGCGGGCATGATGGCACGCGTCGCGTCAAGAAAGGCGGGCGGCAAATAAACGGAGGCAGGTTTGGCCACGGGGTGAGCTCTCTGGCAGCTGTCAAAATAAGGGCGGAAGTTTACCACAAAGCTGGAAACAGTAGGGGCCCAGCATTGCTGAGCCCCTGAGAAGGTGACTTATTTACTCTTTAGGGATGGCGGTGCCCCAGTCTCTCCAGTCCTTAGGTTCCTCCGCATTCAGCATAAAGTGCTTGTGCGGCGTGGCCTTAGGCGCCAGCGGAATACTTGGCGGGGTGGCGAAAGCAATGCCGCCGCGAATGAACTGCTGGAAGGTGCCGCTCTTGATCACGCCGCCGGTCAGGCCAAACTGCAGGTTATAGCCGGAGGCTTGCCAGAACACGCTGTTGTTGCGAACCAGATATTGGTATTTCTTGCTGATGCGCAGCGCCACGTGGATGCGATCGGACATGGCCCCCAGATAGAAACCGGTGACGGTGCCCACTTCCACGCCGCGGAACAGCACCGGGGTCCCAATCTGCAGCGAGCCGGTTTCGGCCGCGTCAAGGATCACGCTCAGACCGTCCAGATAGCGCGAGTCGGTGATGCTGGCTTCCTGCAGCTCAAAGCTGCGCAGCTCGCGCCCGCGACCCGGTTCCACGTTGATATAAGGTTGCAGCAGGGTATCGAGGTTGCTGACTCCGGCGGCGGAAATCTCCGGCGAGACAATCGAGAATCGGCTGCCCAGGCGTGCGAAGGTCTGGACGTATTCCGGATACAGCACCGCCTTGGCCAACACTTCATTTCGCTCTGGCGCCAGCTTCAACGAATCCACCTGGCCGATATCGATGCCGAGATAGCGCAGCGGCATACCCGGCGACAGTTTGCTGGCGTCGTAGGTTTTCAGGATGATCTGGCTACCCACCGCGCGGGCGGCGGTTTCCGTGGCGTACAGTACGCGTTTGGCGCCTTTGTCCAGCGTCACGCCCTGCAGGTTGTCGAAACTTATGGCGCCTTTCAACGCGCGGTTAAGCGGGGATGCCTGTACCGTCAGACCGTTGCCGTTCAACTGCACCTTGGCACCACCTTCGGCCCAGAAAATGCTTTCACTGGTCAACAGCTTGCGGTATTCCGGGCTGATATAAACATCGACTTCAAACTCGTTGGCTTTGGGCCGCACGTTAACAATTTCGCCCACCTGGAATTTGCGGTACAGCACCACCGAACCGGCCTGAACGTCAGGCAGGCTGACGGCGTTCAGCGTCAGGGTCGGCGTTGGGCTGTTACCGACGATGCCGGCTTCGGCCTTTTCGCTGTTGCCGTACAGAGGATACTGGCCGACTGGATCGCCTTTGCTGCCGGGGATGATGCGCACGCCGCCGTCCAGCCATTCCTGCGCGCTGGCACCCAGCACTTCCATGCCATCGAGCCCCAGCTTGACGTCGACGCGGCTGTTGACCACGAACTTGCTGTCTTTATGCAGCAGGCGGCGATATTGGGCTTCCACGGCGGCGGTGAATACCACGCCGCTGTCGGTTAGCGCGCGGCTCATTATTTGGCCGACCTTGACGCCATGAACCACCAGCGGCTGGCCGACGTCGATGCCGTAACTTTGCGGCGCGTTAAGCGTTACGGTCAGCACGCCCGGCTGTTGCAGTAGGGTTTCGCTGCTGTCCAGCACGTTGAAGTGCTGCTGCGGCTCGCCTTCGCCCGGCACCAGCTCCAGCGTATTGCCGGTCAGCAGCTGGCTGAGTTTAGCGTCGTTAAGGCTCAAGCGCGGGCTGCGCATGACGATCCGCGTACCGCTGCGCATTAAATCCACCACCGACGGATCGATGGTCAGTTCGCCGGTGACCTTACTGTCTTGTTCCAGCGTCAGTTTGGTCAAAGTACCTACCTGCAGCCCCTGATAAATCAGCGGCGTGTGATTTTCACTCAGACTGTTACCGCTGGGCAAATCAAGCGTAATGTTAACGCCACGCTGGCTGTGCGCCAGATCCGGGTAGAGGGTGTAACTTTGATCGGCCTTGGCCTGTTGACCGTCGAGCGGTGAATCAAAAGCGATGGCACCGTTAACCAGCGCGGCCAGGCTTTCCATCTGCACCGAGGCGCCCGACAGGCTGAAATCGCCCTTAAAGCCGGAAACGTTCCAAAAACGGCTGTTGCCCTTCACCAGATTGGCAAAGCGGCGATCGATCAGCACATCGATAGTGACGCCTTTATTCCCTTCGGAGATGGTGTAGTCATACACCTTGCCGACCGGAATTTTGCGATAATAGACCAGCGAGCCGGTATTGAGCGACCCCAGATCGTCGGCATGCAGGTGAATCATCAGCTCGCCGGTGTTCAGCCGGTATTTGGGCTGAGTATCGAGGGCGGTGAAGTGGGTTTGCGGCTGCCCGCTGCCCGGCATCATGCCAATGTAGTTGCCGCCAACCAGCGCATCCAGGCCTGACACACCCGCCAATGAGGCTTTTGGCGTAACCAGCCAAAATTGGGTGCCGTCGCGCAACGAGTCTTCCAGATCGCTCTTGATGCTGGCTTCGACCACGATGCTGCGCAGATCCTTGCTTAGGCTGATGCTCTGCACGGTGCCGACTTCTACACCTTGATAGCGCACCGGGGTACGGCCAGCGACGATGCCTGCCGCAGACTGAAAATCAATGGTCACCGTGGTGCCGCGTTCCTGGAAATTGCTATAGACCAGCCACCCCGCAATCAGTAGGGCAATAAACGGCAGTAACCAGAATGGCGAAATGCGGCGCTTGTTTTTGACCCGCGCTTCAGTCGGTGTATTCGGCGTTTCCTGTTGCATGTGCATCCCAAATCAATCGGCTATCCAGCCACTCTACGGCAAGAATAGTTAAAATAACCGCAGACCCAAAGTAAAAGGCTGCCGGTCCCATAGTAAAAGATAACAACTGGTCGCGGTTCACCAGCGACATCATCAGTGCAATAACGAATAAATCGAGCATTGACCAGCGGCCGATCCAGGTCACCAGCCGCAGCAAGCGAATGCGCGTTTTCAGGCTGTGCGAGGTTTTGAAATGAATACTGAACAATATCGTGATCAGCACAATGACCTTGGTAAAGGGCACCAGCACGCTGGCGATGAAGACGATGGCGGCGATCGGCACATTGCCGGAGCTTGCCAGTGACACCACCCCGGAGAATATAGTGTCTTCCATCCGGGCGCCATTGGCGTAAATGATCGATATCGGCAACAGGTTGGCCGGGATCAGTAAAATCATTGCCGCAATCAGCGCCGCCCAGGTTTTTTGCAGGCTGTAGGGCTGACGGTGACACATGGGCACATGGCAGCGCGGGCAGCGTCCGCGCTCATCGGGATAACCGGTGAAATGGCACGACAGACAAATATGCAGTGCCGTCGGCGGGCCCTCTGGTTGCTCTTGCGGGTAGTAGCGTTCCCACAGCTGTTCCAGATTGACGTGGATCAGCGTCAGGATGCTGAGCAGGGTGAGTGACAGGTAGGCGATCAGGGCGCTGCCGGCCTGGATATCGGCATACTCTTTGACCTTGATGGTTGCCACGGCCATACCAACCAAATAAATATCGAGCATCACCCACTCTTTTAACCGTTCCAGCATCAGCAGCACCGGGCGCAGGTTCATGCCCAGCGCATGGCCGAAACGCAGGTACAGAAGTGACAGCGCCAACGTCAGTGGAGCACCTATGGTGCAGAACGCCACCATGCTGGCGGTGATAGGATCACCCTGGCGGCTCATCTGCCAGATGCCTTCCAGCATGCTGGCGTCGATACGTACGCCCAGCAAGCGGATGCTGATCAGCGGTTCGCTGAAGGCGAAGGGCATCAGCAGCAACATGGTGACAGCCATGGCGGTCAGTCGAGTCATCGACCAGTCGCGTCCGCTGACCACCTTCGCATCACAACGCGGGCAGTAGGCTGCCTGTTTGCCGCTGAGCGGCGGCAACACAAACAGCAGGTCGCATTCGTAACAGCGCTGGTGGCGTGCTTTGGAAAGTGGGCCGGTGATAGCGTGTATTTTCATCATGAGAAAAGCTGCCCTATAGCTCGCCGCAACAGTTAGCGTAGCTGAAAAATAAATCTGTCCGTGCTCATCGGTTCAAGCGCCGGGCGGCAAAACAGGGTTTCAGACCGGCAAACATACCTTGCCCGGTAGGGTTTTGTGAAGCAACAGATGATTAACCTTGTGGCTATAGGCATTTAATGCTTATTTTATAGGGCTTAAGACTTGGGCTTCTGGCCATCTTCACGGTATTAATGGTTAACACATGACAAAAGAACAATTCTACGCGGAATTAAAACGTGATTTGTGCGCGCTGCTTGACGGGGAAACCAACTTTATCGCCGCGTTGTCCAACGCCAGTGCGTTGATCAACGAGCGCCTTGATGACGTCAATTGGGCAGGTTTTTATCTGATGGACGGTGCGCAATTGGTGCTCGGTCCGTTCCAGGGGAAAATCGCCTGCGTCCGTATTCCGGTAGGCAAGGGCGTGTGCGGGACTGCCGTAGCGGAAAACCGCGTGCAACGTGTTGGTGATGTCCATGCGTTCCCAGGCCATATCGCCTGTGATGCAGCCAGTAATGCAGAAATTGTGCTGCCGCTGAATGTTAGCGGTCAGATTATCGGCGTTCTTGATATCGACAGCACAGTTTATCAACGTTTCGACGAACAGGACGAAAGGGGCCTGGAAGCAGTGGTGGCGGGGCTTTGTGCGCAGCTGGAACAGTGTGATAGTGCGAAATATGTCACTGTGGCAGCAAGTTGATCTACGGTTAACGTGGCATTTACCGATGGCGTCATTATAATGACGCCTGTTCATGCCTGCGCTGGTTGGCAAACCCGTTGTAATCAGGAAATTTCATGGAAAATCAACCTAAGTTGAACTCTAGTAAAGAAGTCATTGCTTTTCTTGCCGAGCGTTTTCCGCTCTGCTTTAGCGCCGAGGGCGAAGCTCGCCCGTTGAAAATCGGTATTTTTCAGGATCTGGTCGAGCGTGTTCAAGGGGAAGAGAACCTCAGCAAAACGCAATTGCGTTCTGCCCTGCGCCTGTACACCTCTAGCTGGCGTTACCTGTACGGCGTCAAAGTTGGCGCGCAGCGCGTCGATTTAGACGGCAACCCGTGCGGTGAACTCGAACAGCAGCATGTCGATCATGCCCGCCAACAGCTTGAAGAAGCGAAAGCGCGCGTTCAGGCACAGCGTGCCGAACAAAACGCCAAAAAACGTGAAGCTGCCGGCGAATCAGCCGATGCGCAACCGCGTCGTCCACGTCCAGCCGGTAAAAAACCTGCTGCACGTCGCGAAGGCGGAGCCGCACCGGAGAACCGCAAGCCACGCCCACAAACTCGCCCACAGCCCGCTCGTCAACCTCGTGAAGTCAAAGAGGAAAGCCAGCAGCGCCATGTGCCAGTCACGGATATCTCTAAACTGCAAATTGGCCAAGAAATCAAAGTCAGAGCAGGCAAGAGCGCGATGGATGCTACCGTACTCGAAATCGCTAAAGATGGCGTACGTGTGCAGCTCTCTTCCGGTCTGGCGATGATTGTGCGCGCAGAACACTTGCAGTTCTGATACGGAGGCCAACCAAGGCATGAACAAATTTGTCAGATTAACAGCAGTCGCGGGTCTGTTGTGGGCGGGCGTCAGTTACGGAGCGGACACAGCCAACATCCGCATCGATCAACTGCCCCAGCTTAAGCAGGAACCGCAACATGCAACGGTGAGTGAGCGCGTAACGTCGCGCTTCACTCGCTCTCATTACCGCCAGTTTGCCCTCGATGCGGACTTTTCAGGCAAGATCTTCGATCGTTACCTGAATATGCTGGACTACAACCATAACGTGTTGCTGGCCTCCGACGTGGCGCAATTCGCCGACAAGCGCAACCAGCTGGGCGATGAGCTGAAAAGCGGTAAGCTGGATACGCCATACGCGCTGTACAATCTGGCCCAAAAACGCCGTTTTGAGCGTTACACCTATGCCTTGTCGCTGCTGGAAAAGCCAATGAGCTTCACCGGCAACGACACTATCGATCTCGACCGCAGCAAAGCGCCGTGGCCGAAAGACAAGGCCGAACTGGACAGCCTGTGGGATGCCAAAGTCAAATATGACGAGCTGAACCTCAAACTGACCGGCAAGACCGACAAGGAAATTCGCGAAACGCTGACCAAACGCTATCAGTTCGCCATCAAGCGCCTGACGCAAAGCAACAGCGAAGACGTATTCCAACTGGCGATGAATGCCTTCGCGCATGAAATCGACCCGCATACCAATTATCTGTCCCCGCGCAATACCGAACAGTTCAACACTGAGATGAGCCTGTCATTGGAAGGCATCGGTGCAGTGCTGCAGATGGATGACGACTACACCCTGATCAACTCCATGGTACCGGGTGGCCCGGCGGCGAAGAGCAAGGCGATCACCGTGGGTGACCGTATTGTCGGCGTTGGCCAGGCGGGTAAACCTATGGTCGATGTTATCGGCTGGCGTCTGGACGATGTGGTTTCGCTGATCAAAGGGCCGAAGGGCAGCAAGGTGCGCCTGGATATCCTGCCTGCGGGCAAGGGCACCAAAACCCGTGTGGTGACGCTGACCCGCGAGCGCATTCGTCTGGAAGATCGCGCGGTGAAGATGACCATCAAGACCGTCGGCAAAGAGAAAGTTGCGGTGATGGACATCCCAGGCTTCTACGTTGGCCTGACCGATGATGTGAAAGTTCAGTTGCAGAAGATGGCCAAGCAGAACGTCAAGAGCCTGATCATCGATCTGCGCACCAACGGCGGCGGCGCGCTGACCGAAGCGGTATCACTGTCCGGTCTGTTCATTCCGAGCGGCCCGGTGGTGCAGGTGCGTGACAACAACGGCAAGGTGCGTGAAGACGCGGACACCGACGGCGTGACCTACTACAAAGGGCCGCTGGTGGTGCTGGTTGACCGCTTCAGCGCCTCGGCTTCCGAGATCTTTGCTGCGGCGATGCAGGACTACGGCCGCGCGCTGATCGTCGGTGAACCGACCTTCGGTAAAGGCACCGTCCAACAGTACCGTTCGCTGAACCGCATTTACGACCAGATGCTGCGTCCGGAATGGCCGGCGTTGGGCTCGGTGCAATACACCATTCAGAAGTTCTACCGCGTGAATGGCGGCAGTACCCAGCGTAAAGGCGTAACCCCGGATATCCTGATGCCGAGCGGCATTGATCCGGCGGAAACCGGTGAAGCCTTTGAAGACAATGCGATGCCGTGGGACAGTATTAATGCGGCGACCTACACCAAAACTGGCGATCTGAAGCCTTTCGATCCTGAATTGCTGAAAGATCACGAGCAGCGTATCGCCAAGGATCCTGAGTTCCAGTACATCGCGCAGGATATCGCGCATTACAAGGCGCTGAAGGACAAGCGCAACATCGTTTCACTCAATCTTGCCCAGCGCGAGAAAGAAAACCACGATGATGACGCTACCCGTCTGCAGCGCATTAATGACCGCCTGCAGCGCGCCGGTAAAAAGCCGTTGAAGAAGCTGGAGGATCTGCCGAAGGATTACCAGGAGCCCGACCCATACCTGGATGAAACCGTGCATATCGCTCTGGATCTGGCGCACCTTGAACAGGCGCAGCCAGCGGCAGCGAAGTAACGCAGCCAAGCACCAAAAAGAAAAACGCACCTTCGGGTGCGTTTTTTAATGGGCGCGGTCAGGGCCCCGAGTCGAAATTAAACGTTTTGTGAGGTCACGATGAGCGACTTAAGCCCGCCAATGCGCGCTGTACTCCGTTTTGAAGCCGTGCTGGTGTTGATACTGTCCGTGGTGATATACCACGGACAACACTACAGTTGGGGATTGTTTGCCGCCTGTTTCCTGATCCCCGACATCTCTTTTCTGGCCTATGTATTGGGTAAAAAAGCGGGGGCCATCGGCTATAACCTTGCCCACTCTTATATTGGACCGGCGTTGTGCGGCCTGGTATTTGCGGGAACCCAACAGCCACACTGGTTGATGGCGGCGTTGATTTGGGGCGCGCATATCGGTTTTGATCGAGCCTTGGGTTATGGGCTGAAATACGCTAGCGGCTTTGCAGATACCCATCTGGGCGGGCTGGGACGTAAACCACAGCGTTAAAATACCGCCCCCTCGAAGTGCGAGGCCGGTGTGCAGCCCACTTTCTTGCGGTTGCGTAAGCCCAGTTGCCGCCGGCGAGGAAATAGATCAGGGAGCGACGGTAAGGGTAGCGCTTTGTGACGTAAATCTTACCGGCTGGGGCTGGCGGACACTTTGCTTCCTGTGCAGAGGACGGAATTTTGTTCGGTTGATCGGATTGGGTCGCAGATAAAATTCCCATAAAAACTCGCCGCTTTACGCAACAGTCGTTTACAATTTGGGGAGTATTGCTGAAGCGCCGTTTTTGTAAAGTTTCGTATTTTTAGTAGGTTAATGGCGTGCAACTCTTGAAACTGTGATGAATGCCCATACGATCTAGGGTATCCAAGGCAGCGTTTTGTTAACATTTATGAGGAAGTAAACATTTTATGATGCGTATAGCTCTGTTCCTGCTCACCAACCTGGCGGTGATGTTGGTTTTCGGGCTGGTGCTCAGCCTGACAGGAATCCAATCCAGTAGCGTTCAGGGCCTGATGATCATGGCCGGTCTGTTCGGCTTCGGCGGTTCTTTTGTCTCACTGCTGATGTCCAAATGGATGGCGCTGCGCTCCGTTGGCGGGGAAGTGATTGAACAGCCGCGTAACGAAACCGAAAACTGGCTGCTGGAAACGGTACGTCGTCAGTCGCAGCAGGCGGGCATTGCCATGCCGCAGGTCGCTATTTATCACGCACCGGACATTAACGCCTTCGCCACCGGCGCGCGTCGCAACGCTTCGTTGGTCGCCGTCAGTACCGGTCTGCTGCAGAGCATGAGCCGTGACGAAGCGGAGGCGGTTATCGCCCATGAAATCAGTCACGTCGCTAACGGTGACATGGTGACCATGACGCTGATTCAGGGTATCGTGAACACCTTCGTGATCTTTATCTCGCGCCTGATTGCGCAGGTGGCCGCCGGCTTCCTGGGTAACCGTGACGGTGAAGGGGAAGGTAACGGCAACCCGATGATCTATTTTGCCGTGTCGATGGTGTTGGAACTGGTGTTCGGTATCCTGGCCAGCATCATCACCATGTGGTTCTCGCGTCACCGTGAGTTCTACGCCGACGCAGGCTCCGCCAAACTGGTGGGCCGCGAGAAGATGATCGCGGCGCTGCAACGGCTGAAAACCAGCTATGAACCGCAGGAAGCAGGCAGCATGATGGCGTTTTGCATTAACGGCAAATCCAAGTCGTTCAGCGAACTCTTCATGTCTCACCCGCCGCTCGATAAGCGTATCGAAGCGCTGCGTTCAGGCCAGTACCTGAAGTAACCCAAAGAACGTAAAAAACCCCGGCTTGCCGGGGTTTTTTATTTCAGGCGTCGCCGGGCTGATGGAGAAGCTTTCATACAAGCAGACAGAGGCGAACGCCTGCGCAGGCCACGCTGTTCATTGGGTAAGATTGATTCGATCTCCCTCGAGCCGATCGTGAACCATCAGGACTTAAAAAGCTCCGCGCTCATGAAGTCGATGAACGCGCGCAGCTTCGGCGCCAGGTGCTTGCTCGACGGCCAGAGCATGCGGAAGGTGCCCTGATGCTGGTTGAAGTCGTCCAACACCGTCACCAGCTCGCCCGCCATGATCGCGTCGCACACCATGAAGTCCGGCAGGCAGGCGATCCCGAGGCCATCGCGGGCGACGTGAACCAGGGCCTCGGTGGTATTGCACACCATCGAGGCCGGGAGGACAGGTTCCGCTTCGCCCTCCCGCATGCGCAAGGGCCACGGCTCGAACTTTCCGGTGCTCGGGAACTTGTGTTGCAGGCAGGAATGGCCCGTGAGGCCGGACGGCACACTTGGCGTGCCGCGTGCGGCGAAGTACCGGGGCGCACCGATCAGCAGCAGCTTAAAGGTGCCCAGTGGACGCGACATCAGCCGGGAGTCCGCTGGCTCCCCGGTGCGAATGACGGCATCGAATCCATCCTCGATCACATCGACCATCCGATCCGAGAAATCCACATCCAGCTCGATGGCCGGGTAGCGGTGCATGAAGGCCGTCAGCGCCGGCATGACCAGGCCGCTGACCAACGGCAGGCTCACGCGCAGCTTGCCTCGGGGCGCCTGCCGGGTTTCCGACAGTTCCAGCTCCGCGGCTTCGACTTCGGAGAGGATACGCCGGCAACGCTCAAGGAACAAAGCGCCTTCGGCCGTTAGTGTGATGCTGCGCGTGCTGCGATGGAACAGGCGCACACCCAGCCGTTCTTCAAGCCGCGCTACGCTCTTGCCTACGGCGGAAGACGAGATGCCGAGCACTCGCCCAGCCTCAGAAAAGCTGCGGGCTTCGGCCGCCTGCACGAAGAACTCGATGCCGTTGAGGAAATCCATTGTGTCGCCCATCTAGGAATATTTGTCCGATATGTTCGGAACCTTAGCCTATTTTTCTTAACCGTGCGAACGCATACGCTGACGGCTGCACAGGTTGGATGCGGCTGTCTTGTCTTTCGAGCTATGGCTTTGGTGTCTGCCTGTCCCTTCACGGATTCTTTAGCGGAGTTTTTCCATGACACACGCCTCGGCCGCCATTGGCGGTACTAACGGCCGCGACTGGCTGCAACTGCTGGCCGCTTGCCTCACCGGCATCCTGATCCCGTTGTGCTTCACCGGGCCAGCCGTCGTGCTGCCGTCCATCAGCCAGGAGCTGGGCGGGACGGCAGTGCAATTGAACTGGGTGGTTAATGGCTACATCCTGACCTACGGCAGCGCCATGATGGCGGCCGGAAGTCTGACCGATACCTATGGCCGCAAGCGCGTGTGGCTGGTTGGGCTGGCGCTGTTCGTGCTGGTGACGTTCGCCATTCCGCTGGCACCCTCGGTCGGCTGGATCGACGGCCTGCGCCTGGCTCAAGGCCTGGGTGGCGCAGCCGCCTTCGCCGGCGCCATGTCTTCGCTGGCGCAGACCTTCCATGGCTCGATCCGCACACGGGTATTCAGCCTGCTTGGCACCACGTTCGGCATCGGTTTGGCCTTCGGGCCGCTGGCGGCGGGCGGGTTGGTGGAAATTGCCGGCTGGCGCTGGGTGTTCCTGGCGACGGCACTGATCGGTGTGGCCGGCTTCGGGCTGGTTTGGGCCAGCGCCACGGAGTCCCGTGACCCGCAGGCCAAGGGCCTGGACTGGCCGGGCGCTATCAGCTTCACCGCCGCACTAACTTTGTTCACCTACGGCATCCTGCTGGCGCCGGAGGACGGCTGGCGCAGCGCCGCGGTCATCGGCTCGCTGCTGGCGGCGGTCGTGCTGTTCGTGGCCTTCGTGCGGATCGAGCGTCGTGTCGCCCGCCCTATGCTCGACCTATCGTTGTTCAGCCGTGCGCGTTTCGTCGGCGTGCAGGTGCTGGGCGCGTCGCCGGCCTTCTTTTTCGTCACGCTGATCGTGATGCTGCCAGGCCGTTTCATCGGTATCGACGGGCTGGGCGCGCTCGAAGCGGGGCAAATGATGATTGCCCTGGCTGCGCCGCTGCTGGTGGTGCCGTTCCTTGCCGCGCTACTGTCGCGCTGGTTTACCTCCGGCATATTGTCCGGCGTCGGGCTTCTGCTGGTGGCGGTCGGGCTGATCTGGCTGGGCCAGGTGCTGGCGGGAGGGGCTGGTGCCGCGTTGGTGGTGCCGCTGGCGCTTATCGGTATCGGTATTGGCCTGCCGTGGGGGTTGATGGATGGCATGGCCGTGAGCGTAGTGGAGAAAGAACGCGCGGGCATGGCGACAGGGATCTTCAACTGCGTGCGCGTCTCGGCTGACGGTATTGCCATTGCAGTGGCGGGTGCGCTGTTGTCGTTCCTGCTCCAGGCTGGATTGCTCGGCGCCTTGGACGCGGCTGCTCCAGCCGTTGTGATCGAGGCCGCCAACCGTGCGGCGCTGGGCGATCTGGCGCAGGCGTCCGCGCTGGTGCCCGGTGAACGCGCCTTGCTGTTGGCAACCTACGACCACGCATTCCGCTGGGTCTTGTACGTCCTGGCCGCGTCGTCGGCACTGACGGCATTGCTGGTGTTTGCCTTGCTCGGCCGTTCGCGTGCCCATGAAGATGTGGGAGCGGCGGTATGAGCCAGGCCGGGACAGGTTCCTTACCGAGCGACCTTACCCAGCATCGGGCCTATGCGCGGGTCTCCCTTTGGATGCGGCAACAGGCGCAAGGGGTGGCCCTCGTCGCGTTGAATCTGAAACCGATGCGGCGTACCACCGCCGAAGTTTTGGCGGAATACGCGCTGTCGGAGTTTCCCATCGGGGTGGTCGACGCAGCGATGCAGAACGCCGGAGAGGCTCATCCATGACCGGCCGCCCATCGACGGTGTCCATGTGGGGTGCGGCATGGCTGGTGACGGCCGTGTTCATGCTGTCCAACTCGCCGACGCCGCTGTACGTCTACTGGCAGCAGGAAATCGGATTCTCCACCGGCATGCTGACGGTTATCTTCGCCCTCTACATCGCCGGGTTGCTGGGCACCTTGCTGGTCGCCGGGCAGTTGTCCGACCGCTATGGCCGCAGGCCGATCCTGCTGCCGGGCCTGCTGGCCGCGCTGACGGCCTGCCTGCTGTTCGCCGGTGCGCAGTCAGTGCTGGCTTTGGGCATTGCCCGACTGCTGACGGGCATCGCCGTGGGCGTCATGGTATCGGCTGGCATGGCGGCCGTCGGCGATCTGGGCGGCAGCGATCGCAGGCGCCAGGCGGCGTTGCTGGCTTCGGTGTCGATGGTGTTCGGAGCCGGACTGGGCCCGCTGCTCGCGGGGGGCTTGGCGCAAACGCGGGCGCATCCGATCCTGTCGGTGTTCGCCACCGAACTGGCCGTCCTCGGCAGTGCGCTGGCCGTTGCCTGCTTGCTGCCTTTGTGCCGTCCGGCTCGATCCGGCGGCCAACCATTGCGCCTTCGGCTACCCACGGTGCCCGTCGCCAATCGGCGGCATTTGGCCTGCGGCATCGCCACTTTTGGGCCGGGTATCACTGCAACCTCGTTTGTGTTGGCGCTGGGGCCATCGCTGCTGTCCCGGCTGCTCGACGTGCGTAGCCCCATTATCGCCGGCGGCATGGCCTGCGCCATGTTCCTGACCGCCACAGGCGTGCAGTTCGCGGTGCGCCACTGGCCGATACGCTCGATCTTCCTGGCCAGCACCACGGCCACGGTATTGGCGATGGCGAGTCTGGGCATCGCCGTGCATGCCTCGCTCGCATCGATGCTGGTGGTTGCGGCGCTGCTGGCGGGGGCCGGGCAGGGCCTGGGTCAGTTGGGTGGCCTGACCCTGATTGGTCTGCATGTGCCCGACGGACGGCGCGCCGAGGCGAATGCAGTGTTCAACATCGGCGGCTATATCCCGGCGGGGCTGCTGCCGGTTGCGGCCGGCTATCTGATCGACAGGCTTGGGCTGGCGGGCGGCGCCACGCTGTTCGCCATCGCGCTGGCCCTGGTCGCAGGCGTGGGCGGATTGTTCGTGTTCAAGGCGTTGGCGGTTCTTGGCGAACCTCGCACAATGCAACCCTCCAAGAGGGAATGACGATGGCGCTGCGGCATTTCCGTTGCTTGCCGTAGCCTAAGAACTGGGCATGGTTCGTTCGCACGAACCACGCCCGGCACACGCCTGAACCGCGCGTCTGTTTCGACAGCGTGCCCGCGTTGCTGATTCTCAAGGAAGCGTGGCTATTCCTTGATGAGCCGTCTTTCACGGCCCGCATCCGGCAATGGCTCAAGACCTCAGGAAAAAACGTCAACGTCATCTTCGCTACGCAATTACTGGCCGATAACATTTTTATGCCTGCTATTTGGCTTGCTCACTGTTTTCTACCGCTTGCGCACGCGGTTGGGTAATGCGCAGGCTGCTGACTGCCGCCGCCAGCGTGGCAAAGGTACCGGCCAGAATCAACGAAGCGTGGGTACCGGAAGTGGGGAACAAATTGAACATCAGCGCCACCAGTGCGGCACCGGAAGTCTGCCCCAATAGTCGGGCGGTACCCAACATCCCGCTGGCGCCGCCGCTGCGGTTGCGCGGGGCGGCGGAAATAATGGTGTGGTTGTTGGGCGATTGAAACAGCCCGAAGCCGGCGCCGCACAGCATCATGCGCCAAATGATATCCAGATCGGAAGGGTTATGCGGCAGCAATGCCAGCAAGAATAACCCCAATGCAAACACCGCCAGGCCGATACAACCCAATAATCCGGCGTGGATCCGCTCCACCAGCCGCCCGGCCAATGGTGCCATGACGATAATCGCCAGCGGCCAGGGGGTCAGCAACAGCCCGGTGGCGACCTCATCGCGGCCCAGCGTCCCTTGCAGAAAGAAAGGTAACGAGACCATCGCCAGCATTTGTGCGGTAAAGGAACAAATTGAGGTGCCCATCGACAGGGCGAAAATCGGGATACGCAGCAGGTCTACCGGCAGCAGCGGAAATTCCTGGCGCAGCTGGCGGCGGACAAAGAAGAAGCCGATGACCAGCAGCGCGGCGATTTCACTGAAAATCAACGTCAGGCTCTGGCCCTGGGCAAAGCCACTGATGGCGGTGATCAGCAGCCCGAAAGTCAGGGCGTTCATCACCGCACTGGTTGGGTCGAAACGCTGATTGGTGCTCTTCTGACTATTGGCGGGAAGATATTTCATCCCCAGCAGCAACGCCACAATGCCGATCGGCAAGTTGATGGCAAACAGCCATTGCCACGAGGCCACCGAGAGGATTGCCGCCGCCACCGTGGGCCCGGCAGCCGAAGAAAAGGCGACAATCAGCGAGTTGATACCCATACCGCGTCCGAGAAAACGTTGCGGATAGATAATGCGGATCAGTGCGGTGTTGACGCTCATGATGGCGGCGGCGCCAAACCCCTGAAGCACGCGAGCAATAGTCAGCGTCGTCAGCGAGTCGGACAGTGCGCAAAACAGTGAGGTCACGCTGAAGACCAGCAAACCGGCCTGATAGATGCGGCGATAGCCAATCAGATCGCCGAGCGAGGCCAGCGACAGCAGGGAAATGGTGATGGCTAACTGATAGGCGTTCACCACCCAGATGGAGCTGGCTGGGCTGGCGTTCAGGTCGCGAGCGATAGTCGGCAGCGCCACGTTGGCGATTGCGCCGTCGAGCACGGAAACGGTGATGCCGAGGGCAATGGCGAGGATTGCCCCATAGCGCTGCGGGACGGGGAGGCCGTCGGTACAAGAACGCATGTTGATCTCGAAGGTATTAATCCGGGGGAGTATTACCATGCTAATCATGTTCGTCTGCGATTGCATCCACAGTTTTCCGTTCAATTGTAATAACCGATGAGATCCCAGCCTGCATTCAGCCCAGCCCGATTGCGTGGCTTCTGCGGTACCGCGTATACTGAAACCCTTGTTCAAATTTCTTAAAACACAAAAGCTGGGTAGGATTTTGACTATGGTGAACGCAGATCCAGACAAACAACCGGATGCGGTTTCCTCCGTGCTGAAGGTATTCGGTATCTTGCAGGCGCTGGGCGAGGAGCGTGAGATTGGCATTACAGAGCTTTCCCAGCGGGTGATGATGTCCAAAAGTACCGTATACCGTTTTCTTCAGACCATGAAGTCGTTGGGCTATGTGTCGCAGGAAGGGGAAACGGAAAAATATGCCCTGACGCTCAAGCTGTTTGAACTGGGTGCCAAGTCGTTGCAGAACGTCGATCTGATCCGTATTGCAGATGTTCAAATGCGTGAACTGTCGAATCACACCCGGGAAGCCATTCACCTTGGGGCGCTGGACGAAGACAGCATTGTCTATATCCATAAAATCGACGCGCAATATAACCTGCGCATGTATTCACGCATCGGTCGGCGTAACCCGTTGCACAGTACCGCGATCGGTAAAGTGTTGTTGGCGTGGCGCGATAGGGCGGAAGTGGCGCAAATTCTGTCGCAGATTGAATTTACCCGCAGCACGCCGAATACCCTGACCGATGCCGGGGCGCTGCTGTCGCTGTTGGATCAAGTGCGTGAGCAAGGTGTGGGTGAGGACATCGAAGAGCAAGAAGCAGGGCTCCGCTGTATTGCGGTGCCGGTATTTGACCGCTTTGGTGTAGTGACCGCCGGCCTGAGCATTTCGTTCCCGTCGATTCGTTACTCTGAAGATGCCAGGGCAGATTACGTCAAACGTCTGCACACCGCCGCGCGCAACATTTCTGAGCAAATGGGCTATCACGACTACCCGTACTGATCCCGTCAGTTGACCAAATCAAGGGCGCAGCCATTCACCGGCGGCGCCCTTTTTTGTTTGGCACAGGGCAGAGATCACAGCGTATCGACCTCAATGCGCAGGCTGTCATGTCGCCAGTATTCGATATCAAAATCGAGAATTCGCCCGTGCTGGTCGTAGTTTAACCGGCGTAGCAGCAGTGCGGGCAAGCCAACCATCGCGCCCAACGCAGTGGCGGCGGCGTATGGCAGGGCGGTAGGGTAAAACGACAGGTGCATCCGGTGGTAAATCAAATTGTACCGTTGCTGATAAATCTCGGTCAGGCTGCCGTTAAGATCCTGGTTGAGCAATTCAGGCACCCGCTGTGGCAGGCAGTGGTTCTCGCAATAGCAAATAGCCCGGCCGTCGGCATAGCGTACGCGGCGCAGCAGATAAATTGGGTCATTCGGCTCCAGCGCTAATGGTCGCATTACGTCGAGTGGCACCGCGGTTTTTTCGGCGGACAACAGCTCAGTGCGCGGCGTGCGCCCCTGCTCCTGGCATAACCGGTGGAAGTTGGTGTTCTGCGTCGGATCCAACCACAACCTTTCCGGCGTAACAAACCAACCCCTGCGGTCGGCGCGGTAGATGGCACCGGTGGCTTCCAACTGCGCCAGGCTTTCCCGTACGGTGACACGAGTAGTAGAGAAAATGGCGCACAGCTCACGTTCGGAAGGCAGCTTATCGCCCGCCTGCAGCGCGCCGCGCGTGATACGCGCCTGTAGCTGTTCCTTGATTTGCAGGTAGTGGGGCAACTCACCCAGATGTTCTTTCATTTCATCTCGCTATGGCATTACGGCACGCGCTCATTATATACCCGTCATACTTCAAGTGGCTTGGGTGTTAGCTGCCTTCACTCACCCCAGTCACTTACTTGAGTAAGCTCCTGGGGATTCACTCAGTTGCCGCCTACAAGCAACTCGAATTATTTGGGGTATACATGCGCAGATGAATTTTTTGTTTCACCTGCGGTTGGCGTTTGACCCGAAGGCCGGGTTGCGGTCAGTATAATACTCATCTGGTATAGACCAATTGGGTGAATGAAATGTCTGAGCACGATTATTTGCTGTTAACCCCTGGCCCGTTGACCACCTCAAAAACGGTGAAGGAAGCGATGCTGTTCGATAGCTGTACCTGGGATGAAGATTACAACCTGGGCGTGGTGCAGAACATTCGTCAGAAGCTCGAGGCCCTGGCGACTCGGTCGACGGGCTACACCTCGGTGTTGTTGCAGGGCAGCGGCAGTTTTGCGGTTGAAGCGGTATTGGGCACGGTAATGGGGCCGCAGGACAAATTGCTGATCGTCAATAACGGCGCTTATGGTGCGCGGATGATCGAAATGGCCCGGTTGATGGACATCAACCACCATGCGTTCAACTGTGGCGAAGTGAATGAGCCGGATGTTGAGGCGATGGAGGCGGTATTGAAAGGCGATGCAGGCATCAGTCATATCGCCATGGTGCATTGTGAAACCACCACGGGAATGCTGAATCCGCTGGAGCGCGTCTCAGGCCTGGCGGCGCGAAATGGCAAAACCCTGATCGTGGATGCGATGAGCAGTTTCGGCGGTATTCCGCTGGATGTCGATGCGCTGGGCATTGATTATCTGATCAGCTCGGCCAATAAATGCATTCAGGGCGTGCCGGGTTTCGCCTTTGTTATTGCCCGCCGCAATGAACTGGATAAGTGCGCGGGGCGCTCGCGTTCGCTGTCGTTGGATCTGTATGCTCAGTGGCGCTGTATGGAAGATAACGCCGGAAAATGGCGCTTTACCTCGCCGACGCATACGGTGCTGGCTTTTGCTCAGGCGCTGCGCGAGCTGGAGCAAGAAGGGGGGATTGAGGCCCGCCACGCTCGTTACCGGGCAAACCAGCAGCGGCTGGTGGCTGGGATGCGCGCGCTGGGGTTCGAAACCTTGTTGGAGGATGATTTGCACTCGCCGATCATCACCGCGTTCTATTCCCCGAAGGCCGACACTTACCGTTTTACCGAGTTCTATCAGCGCCTGAAACAGCAGGGCTTTGTCATCTATCCGGGCAAGGTATCGCAGAGCGACTGCTTCCGCATTGGCAATATCGGCGAAGTTTACCCGCAGGATATCGAACGTTTGCTGGCCGCGGTCGGGCAGGCAATGTACTGGGAGCAATGAGGATGAGCATGAGTCAGATTAACGCAGTGATACTCGACTGGGCCGGCACCACGGTAGATTTCGGCTCCTTTGCGCCAACGCAGATTTTTGTTGAAGCCTTTAAGCAGACCTTTGATATCGACATCAGCCTGGCGGAGGCGCGCATTCCGATGGGGTTGGGCAAATGGCAGCACATTGAGGCTTTGGGCAAATTGCCCGAGGTGGATGCGCGTTGGCGGCAGCAGTTGGGCCGCTCCATGAGTCATCAGGACATTGACGCGCTGTATCAGGCTTTTATGCCGTTGCAAATTGCCAAGGTGGTCGACTTTGCCGATCCGATTGAGGGTGTGCCACAGGTGATTGCTGCATTGCGTGAGCAGGGCATCAAGATAGGTTCCTGTTCGGGCTATCCGCGGGCGGTGATGGAGGTGCTGGCGCCAGCAGCGGCGCTGCGAGGTTACGCGCCGGATCACTGGGTTGCGACTGACGATTTGGCCGCTGGTGGGCGTCCAGGCCCGTGGATGGCGCTGCAAAACGTGATTACGCTGGGTATCGATTCGGTGGCGCACTGTGTGAAAGTAGATGATGCAGTGCCGGGTATCAGCGAAGGATTGAATGCAGGCATGTGGAGCATCGGGCTGGCGCTGTCCGGTAACGAGTTTGGTGCTACCTGGCAAGAATATCGACAAATGAGCGAGTCGGAAGTCGACAAGCGGCGCGCTTTGGCAACCGATAAACTGTATGCCGCCGGTGCGCACTATGTGATTGATACATTGGCACAGCTGCCGGATGTGATTGCTGAAATCAATCAGCGGCTGGCGGCGGGCGAACGGCCCTGAGCGGATTGCAGATATAAAAAAACCGGGGCTGCGAACAAGCCCCCGGTTCTTTATTGCCGACGAGATTTACTGGTGAGCCAGTTCCACTTCGTCTTCACTGTCCATAATGGACTTGTCCGTTTGCTTCATCAGTTGGCTGGTGATGGTGCCTGCCGCCATAGAGCCGTTGACGTTCAGCGCAGTACGGCCCATGTCGATCAGCGGTTCAACGGAGATCAGCAGGGCAACCAGCGTCACTGGCAGACCCATTGCCGGCAGCACGATCAGCGCAGCGAAAGTCGCGCCGCCACCCAAGCCGGCGACACCGGCAGAGCTGATGGTGACGATACCGACCAGGGTAGCGATCCACACCGGGTCCAGCGGGTTAATCCCGACGGTTGGGGCCACCATGACCGCCAGCATCGCTGGGTACAAGCCAGCACAGCCGTTCTGGCCAATGGTGGCACCGAACGAGGCCGAGAAGCTGGCAATGGATTCCGGTACGCCCAGGCGACGGGTTTGCGCTTCCACGTTCAGCGGAATGCTGGCGGCGCTGGAGCGGCTGGTAAAGGCGAAAGTGATGACCGGCCATACCTTGCGGAAGAACTTCAGCGGATTAACGCCGGTGAAGGCCAGCAGGGCAGCGTGCACCGCAAACATGATCGCCAGACCCAGATAAGAGGCCACGACGAAGCTACCCAGTTTGATGATGTCGTGAACGTTAGAGCCGGCAACCACTTTAGTCATCAGCGCCAGAACGCCATAGGGAGTCAGTTTCATCACCAGACGCACCAGTTTCATCACCCAGGCCTGCAGGGTGTCGATAGCGACCAGCACGCGCTCACCTTTTGGCTTGTCGTCTTTAAGCAGCTGCAGCGACGCCACACCCAGGAAGGTCGCGAAGATTACCACGCTGATGATTGAGGTAGGGCTGGCACCGGTCAGATCGGCGAACGGGTTTTTAGGAATGAAGGACAGCACCATCTGCGGTACGGTCAGGTCGGCCAGTTTGCCCACATAGTTGCTTTGGATTGCGGACAGACGCGCACTTTCCTGCGCCCCTTGCACCAAGCCTTCAGCGGTCAGACCGAACAGGTTAGTTACCAGCACGCCCACCAGCGCCGAAATCAGCGTGGTGAACAACAGGGTGCCGATAGTCAGGAAGCTGATTTTCCCCAGGGAAGAGGCGTTATGCAGCTTGGCGACCGCGCTCAGAATCGAGGCGAAGACCAGCGGCATGACAATCATTTGCAGCAGTTGCACATAGCCGTTACCGACGATGTTGAACCAGCTGATGGATTCTTTCAGTACCGGATTGTCCGAACCGTACACCAGCTGCAGTGCCAAACCGAACACCACACCCATGACCAGGCCGACCAGTACCTTTTTCGCCAGGCTCCATTGCTTATGGCGGCTTTGCGCCAACAGCAAAAGGAGGGCGACAAAAATCACCACGTTAATAACCAGCGGAAAATTCATCCCCAATGTCTCCAAAATTTTTTCTTATATGAAAATGGCTATGCACCATGGCGTAGCGATACTAAATATCGTAACAGTTTGCTTAACGGCTCACTTATATCCAAATGGAATTTGATATAACTCATTGCGTAAATTTGTTTAATTTATGCACTCTATGGTTATTAAATGTCCGTTTTTATGTGATCACAGTCTGATATTTTTTATTTGCTCAAAATAAGACTGCACTGGGATGGTGCATCCGCCCTGCCAATAGATAGCGAAAGCCACCAGGCACAGGCACAGGGCGCGCTCAAGCTGATTGCCTTTCTGAGAATTTAGCAGCGGCAGACGAAAACGCCAGCGGCATGGCCAGAGTAGGGGGACGCCGGCGGGAGTGAGCATATCCGCCAGCAGATGGCTGAAGTAACCGATGATCATGGCATGCAAGACGTCGGCCGGAATCGGCCAACTGCGCGGCACGTCAAGCTGGAACAACGCCATGCCGCCGGCGATCGCCAGCAGGCTATGGGTAAAACCGCGGTGGCCGAAGGCGCGCGATATCGGAATGGCAATCCAGCGCAACCGTTGGCCCAGTACCGACTTGGGGTGATCGATATCGGGCAGCAGTGAGGTCAACAGCGCGGCAGGGATGATGTGCCACCAGTCGCCCGTTGCCAGCTCTGGGGTCACCTCGGCCTTCTTGGCGAAAATCGCGCAAGCGACAGAAAAAATAAGATGTCCTTCCGCGGTCATACTGCTGTTCCGGCTGATAAACTGTTAATTTATCCAGTATATGGGAAAATTCCCAGTAGTGGAAGCAGTTACCCTGTAACCAATTGTTTATTTTTCCCGGTTTTACAACGGCTTGTTACTTAAATGGTCAAGTGCTGTACGCTTTTGCTGCGGTAAGGGGATGGGCGTGGGAGAAAGCGCCGGGCGACAGGGTAAGGCTGCGTGGCAGTGACAGCCTGTGCCTAACGTCCGGCGACTTTCTTGAACTGCAGCATAATGAGGCCGCTACAGTAACTCAATAAAAATGAAATAATGTTTTATTTATTTTATGACGTGCAGCCAGATTTTGAACTTAAGCAACGAAAAGGCGGGAGAAGTCAGATTAGCGGCACCGGCAGTAAGCCGATGCCGTGAAAATCAGGCCAGATGATCGGAGGTGAGTTGCTCAAGGGAATCGAGCTTGTGGTCGGCCAGCGCCCAACGGCCATCATGACGATACTCGTGCGCAGGGATCACGATAGAACGCATCCTCGCGGCCTTGGTGGCAATCATGCCGTTGAACGAGTCTTCCAGCGTTATACAGCGCAGGGGATCGCTGCCCAGGCGCTCGGCGGCGATCAGGTACACTTCCGGGTGCGGCTTGCTGTAAGGCAAGTATTCGGCGGAGACAAGTTGATCAAAGTAGCGTTCGAGGTCAAACATCTGCAGCACCTGTTGTTGCATGTGCAGCGGTGAGGCGGAGGCCAGGCCAATATTCAGATCCAGGCTGCGGCACAGCTCCAGCGCCTGTTGTACGCCAGGCAGCAGGGGGCGTTTTTCACGCACCAGCTCGATGGCGCGCTCGATAATACGTGCAGAGACTTCTTCTTGCGACACCCCTTGCCACGGCATGGCCTGGTACCACATCTTCACCACCAGATCGATGCGCAGACCCAGGGTATCCGGCAGTTTGTGGCGGTCTGACAAATCCAGCCCCAGTGCGCCAAAGATATCCAGCTCTGCCTGTAGCCACAGCGGTTCTGAATCGATCAATAAACCGTCCATATCAAAAATAGCGGTTTCAATGCGTTGCGAATAGGCCATTATCGGTTAACTCCTGCCGGTGAATGTGCCCGACACTTTAACATCGCCGGCGTTGAGACTAAAATTTTTGCCTGCGTGGCTGAGCCTTGCCAAAACGCAGGATGCGCCACATCTCCTGCACTTTTAGCCACCAGCGCTGATGTTGGCGTTCGGTGACCTGTTGCAGCATGCGGGCATAATCAAGCACCAACCCCGGTGTCCAGGTCATGCTTTCGCCACGGCTACGCAGCACCGCCAACATCCACAGGTTGGGATCGAGTATCAGCAACAGGAAACGCCGCCACAGATGTTTATCGCCCAGTACGCCTTCCAGCGCGCTATCGAGCGCCTGAATAACCGTGGTGGAGCAGTTGCGACGAGTCAGATTGTAAGTGGCATCCTGACGATAACGCTGCCAGAAGACTCGTAATGCCGTCGGGTTGTAACGGCGAAACTGTATTCTTTTGTCCGGCGGGCACCAGGCTGCCACTTCCTGTTGCAAATCGGGCAGAAAGCGTCCGTCGACGTTGTTTTGTTCGCCGGAGTGCAATAGCCGGCGGAAATCTTGTGCAGACTGGCTGATTTCGTTAAGCGGATAGTGGCTGATATACACGTCCGGTGCCAACGCCAGGGCGGCATGGCCAGTGGATATATTGCCGCTGCCGTCCACCGCCGCGATATAGCGATCGACGATGTAACGCCTGCGGGCATCTTTTGCCGATCCTGTCGGTGTCCAGACATACACCCTGAGCGGATTAGCGTCATTGGTTTGCGGCTGAGTGGCTAACTGCGGGTTCTGATTTAGCGAGAAGCTTTCCAGCCTGCGGGCAATGCGTAGCAGTGCCCAGCCGGAAAGCAGGATCATCACGCCGATACAAAAAGGAACCGTCATCCGATGCGGCACCGGCCAGCCAATAAAAATCATCAGCGAAAGCAAGATTTCGCCGCTGCCCGCCAGCGCGACCGGTTTCCAGCGGCTGTGCTGGATCACCGTAGAAGAAGCAATGCGAACCGCACCGTCAAGCAGTAGCGCACTGCCAAACACCAGCGTGGCGACGATGTTGTCGTCGGCGGGCACGTCCCAAACTAAAAAGGCCAGAAACAAAAAGCCCAATCCCTTCAGCATCACTGGGCGACTGGCGGATGAGCCGATCACCAATGCGGCGGAAATCGCCACTAATCCCTCCAGCGCCAGCAGTACCGCCAGCGCATCCAACGCCAGCACCGAACGCCCGTCCTGAAGTAAATCGAACAGCATCAGCGCGCCTACGGCGATCCACGCCCAGCCGAACAGCATTAGCAGGCGGCGTTGCCCCCGCAGCGCCTGCGCACCCAGCAATAAGATAATCAGCCGAATCATGAAGGCCCCTGTTTAAACGGTTTGATTTAACTATATAACTATTTACCGGCAACGCGCGCTCGCCGTTAAGCTGTTGATTTCGGATAATCCCGGCTACGCTTGTAGCACAGCAGTGCTGAAGAAAACGGTGGGCGAGTTTCAATAACTACAGGTAGACTTAGCCCATTACGGTTACGTCGCTTACAAGGGGAACACATGACGTATCAACAGGCTGGGCGCATTGCCATTTTAAAACGTATTCTTGGCTGGGTGGTTTTCATCCCTGCGTTACTGTCAACGCTGATCTCGCTGCTGATGTTTGTGTATCAACACAGCGAAAAGACCAAAGGCATCAACGCAGTAATGCTGGATTTCGTTCACGTAATGGTAGATATGGTGCGCTTTAACACCCCGTTCCTGAATATCTTCTGGTATAACTCGCCGGTACCGGACGTAGAAAAAAGCCTGTTCAGCGGCGCGAACCTGATGTTTATCATCATTTATATTCTGATTTTTGTCGGGCTGGCGCTGCAGGCCTCTGGCGCACGTATGTCACGTCAGGTGAAGTTTATCCGCGAAGGCCTGGAAGATCAGATGATCCTCGAACAGGCTAAAGGCAGCGAAGGGCATACGCGTGCGCAGTTGGAAGAGCGCATTACGCTGCCGCACCACACCATCTTGCTGCAATACTTCCCGCTGTACATCTTGCCGGTGGTGATTGCGGTGATTGGCTGGTTTGTGATCAAGCTGCTCGGCCAACTGGCCGGGGCGGCCTGATAACGGCTGCTCATTAAAAAGGCGCTGATTTCAGCGCCTTTATTTTATCGGGACTCGGGATGCAGCAACGCTTCCACCGCGCGTTGGGCCCGAACCAGATGCTGCCCGCCGAACAGGTTACTGCGGTTGAGCAGGTAATACAGTTGATAAAGCGGCTGACGTTCGATAAAGCCGCTCTCTAACGGCCAGACGCTCTGGTAGCCGTCGTAAATTTGCGGCGGCAGTTCCGGATACAGCGGCAGCATGGCCAAATCACACTCTCTGTCGCCCCAATAGCAGGCCGGATCGAACAGCAGTGGGCCGTCGGCGGTCATTGCGCAGTTGGCCGGCCACAAATCCCCGTGCAGAAGAGAAGGTTGCGGCTGATGATGCTGCAAACGCAGATACACGATGTCGACAATCTCATCGATATCCCCAAAGGTCATGCCTTTCTCTGCCGCCATCTGCAGTTGCCAGCCAATGCGCTGTTCGGCAAAAAACTCTGACCAGCGGCGCTGCCAGGCGTTGGGCTGCGGGGTGGTGGACAGGTCGTTGTCGAAGTCGAGGCCAAACTGCGGCTGTTCGCTCCACTTGTGTAAATGGGCCAGCTGTTGTCCGAGACAGTGAGCGCCATGGGCGTCTAAAGGTTTCAGGGTTTGGTATTCCAGCAGCAAGAAGCTGTAATCGCGATCGCTGCCTACGCCGTACACCTGCGGAACCCGCACGGTTTTACTGCGCGCCAGCAAGGCCAGCTGGTCGGCTTCGGCGGTGAAGATGGGCAACAGTTCGCGAGCGTCGCATTTGACAAACACCTGATTGTCACCGTAACTCACGCGCCACGCCGGATGGATTTCTCCCCCGGGCAGTTCGGTCCTTTCGCGGATTTCTGCGCTGCCAAGATGTTCACTTAACAGACGGCTAACGGCTTGCCACATGGTACACCCCCTCTGTGTTGCCTGCGAATTCATTAGGTTAGCGTCTTTAGCCCTGTGAAAACACGACCTGGCGCACAGCTGGCACCAACAACCGGCGATTTTATCGCCATCGCATTTGCTCAAAGTATATACGCTATTGATTAATTTAAGTACGACGTCTGTTGCAACTTGGCGGCGTGAGAGCGATGTTTATAAGGTCGTCAGCTATTACGGCAGGGGCAGGATTCAGATAACTATCATTATCAATGAGATGAACAACAATGGAGCAAAACCGGCAGTGGCACCGAGGGGAATACCGGATCAACTGCGATACAAGTGAACTGAACCTCTCCTTTACTCACGCATTTTTGACCACTTCAAGCTGGGCGAGCGGCATTTCGTTGCCGACGGTGCAGTTGTCTATCGACAATAGCCTGTGCTTTGGCCTGTACCATCAACACCAGCAGATTGGTTTTGCGCGTCTGGTGACGGATTACGCTACTTTTGGCTATCTGTGCGATGTGTTTGTCTCCCCGGACTACCAGGGACAAGGGTTAGCGCGTTGGTTGATGGATTGCACGCTGGAACACCCGGTGTTGCAGCGGCTGCGGCGGATTATGCTGGTGACCGGTACTGCGCCGTGGTTGTATCAAAAGGTGGGTTATGAAGCGATAAACCGCGAGGATTTTGTCTGGCATATTGTCCGACCGGATATCTATCAGCAGGCGTAATGAGCAGCGGCGGGGCCATTAGGCACCGCCGCCTGTTTCAAGGTTTTGCGTCGAGCATTCCATTTTCGTGACGTTGTAACGGTTTAAATTTACTGTAGAGCAGGGCGAACACGAACAGAATGGCCTGGACTATCACAATGCAGGGGCCGGTGGCACCGTCAATGTGGAAGCTGATCAAGGTGCCGAGTACGCAGGAGAACACAGACACCACCGTGGCGACTATCAGCATGCGGTCGAAGCTGCGGCACAGCATGAAGGCAATGATGCCTGGAGCAATCAACATCGCAATCACCAGAATGACCCCGACGGCCTGCAATGAGGCGACAATCGTCAGCGCCAGCAGGCACAGCAGCCCGTAGTGCAACAGTTTCACCGGCAGGCCAATCACCCTGGCATGGTTGGGATCAAAACAGTAGAGCATCAAATCTTTGCGTTTCAGCAACACCACCAGCAGCGTAATGCCAGCCATCAGCAACGTCTGCTTCAGCTCTGCATCGGTAATGCCCAGCATATTGCCGAACAGAATGTGGCTGAGGTGCTGATCGGTATCGATACGGGAAAACAGCACCAGGCCAAAGGCAAACATGCCGGAGAAAACGATCCCCATCACCGTGTCCTCTTTCACCCGGCTGTTTTCTTTCAGGTAACCGGTAGCTACCGCACAGAAAATACCGGAGAAGAAGGCGCCTATCACCACCGGGATGCCGAGCACGAACGCCACCACGATACCGGGCAGCACCGCATGCGAGATGGCGTCACCCATCAGCGACCAGCCTTTGAGCACCAGATAGCAAGAGAGCACCGCACACACCACGCCGGTCACGATGGCGGCCAGGATTGCCCGCTGCATAAAGGGATAGGCGAAGGGCTCGCTGAGCAGTTGATACAGGATTTCCATCAGTGGCCTCCGGTCTGTTCACGTGCCACGCGGCGTTTGGACGCCAGTAGCCCATGTTTGGGGGCGAAGAAAAAGGCGGCCAGGAATACCAGCGTTTGCAGAGTCACGATCACCCCGCCGGTAGCCCCGTCGAGGAAGAAGCTGAGGTAAGCGCCCAGGCCGCTGGTCAGTGCGCCAATCACGATGGCGATAATCACCAACCGGCTGAAGCGGTCGGTCAGCAGGTAGGCGGTAGCCCCCGGCGTGATCACCATAGCGATCACCAAAATGGCGCCAACGGTTTGCAATGCCGCTACGGTGCAGGCGCTGAGCAGGGTGAAGAACAGGATCTTTAACCGCAGCGGCGACAGGCCGATAGACACGGCGTGGTTTTCGTCAAAAAACACTGCCAGTAAGTCTTTCCACACCAGACACAAGATCAGTAGCGAAACGCCGATGATAATCTCGACCTGCAATACGTCTTCATCTGCGATGCCGAGGATATTGCCGAAGATAATCGACTGGACGTTAACCGAGGTCGGGTTTAGCGACACAATCAACAGGCCTACGGCGAAGAAGGTGGAAAAGATAAAGCCGATAATGGCGTCTTCGCGCAGGCGAGTCACGTGGCGCACCAGCGTCATTGCCAGCGCGGCCAGCATGCCGGTGAAGAAGGCTCCGGCGGCGTAGGGCAGGCCTAGCGCATAGGCCCCGGCAACGCCGGGTACCACCGAGTGTGACAGTGCGTCCCCCATCAGCGACCAGCCCTTTAGCATCAGGTAGGCCGAAAGGAACGCGCAGGCGGCGCCGACGATGGCGCTGACCCAAATGGCTTTGACCATGTAGTTGTAACTGAAGGGTTGCAGCAGAAGTTCCAGCATCAGGGTTGTTTCCCCTTCGGCTGGCTTTGCGCCGGCGGATCGCTCTTGGTATGGCCGTAGAACACCGCTGGCCGCTCGTCATCGGTCAATACCGTGACCGTGCGCGGATCGTTGTCGTCGTGCAGATCCGGGCCTGACAGATTGATATGGCGCAGTACGCCGCCAAACGCCTGTTCCAGATTGCTTTGGGTAAAGGTGGTTTCTGTTGGGCCGGCAGCCAGCACCGTGCGGTTAATCAGGATCACCCGATCGCAAAATTCCGGTACGCTCCCCAGGTTATGGGTTGAAACCAGGATCAGGTGGCCTTCATCACGCAGTGCGCGCAGCAGGTCGATAATGGCGTTCTCGGTTTTGACGTCGACCCCGGTGAAAGGCTCGTCCAGCAGCAGAACGCTGCCTTGTTGCGCCAGTGCCCGCGCCAGAAAGACGCGTTTTTTCTGCCCGCCGGAAAGCTCGCCGATCTGGCGGGTGCGTAACTCACTCAGCCCAACGCGCTCCAGCGCCTTGTCCACCCGCAGCCGGTCTTCCTTTGAAGGAATACGCAGGAAGTTCATCTTGCCGTAACGGCCCATCATGACGACATCTTCCACCAGCACCGGGAAATTCCAGTCAACGTCCTCGGTTTGCGGCACGTAAGCAATAACGTTTTTCTTTAATGCCTGCGCGACCGGCTGCTCGTTGAGCTGTACGCGGCCCGTGGTGGGCCGCACCAGGCCCATAATGCTTTTGAACAAGGTCGATTTACCGCTGCCGTTGACGCCAACCAGCGCGCAGATGGCACCGCCGCTCAGGGTAAAGCTGGCGTTGTGGATCGCGGTATGGCCGTTGTTGTAGGTCACGGTAACGTCGTCCACGCTCAACTCAGGGCGGACAAAAACCTCACTTGTCATTGATCAAATCCTTTGGCAATGGTTTGTACGGTGACGTTGAGCAGGTCGATATAGGTCGGTACCGGGCCATCCTGGGTGGACAGGGAGTCGACATAGAGCACGCCGCCGTATTTTGCGCCGGTTTCTTTCGCGACCTGCTTGGCCGGTTTGTCTGAAATAGTGCTTTCGCTGAACACCACCGGGATGTGGTTGGCACGCACGGCGTCAATCACCCGGCGAACCTGCTGCGGTGAACCTTGTTCATCGGCGTTGATCGGCCACAGATAGACTTCTTTCAACTGATAGTCTTTGGCCAGATAGCTGAAGGCGCCCTCGCTGGTCACCAGCCAACGCTGGGCTTCCGGAATGCGAGACAGGCGTTCGCGCAGCGGGGCATCCAGCGCGGCAATTTTGGCGGCGTAGGCTTTAGCATTGCGATTGTAGGTTTCTGCATTGGCCGGGTCGTACTGCACCAGCGCTTTGCGGATATTTTCGATGTACACCTGCGCATTGCTGGCAGACATCCAGGCATGTGGATTCGGGTTGCCGTTATAAGGCCCTTCGCGGATCGGCAGCGGGGTGATGCCTTCGGTGACCACGGCCGCAGGCACCTGTTTAATGTTCTCGAAGAAGCGTTGGAACCAGCGTTCCAGATTCATACCGTTCCACAGGATCAGGTCGGCGTGCTGCGCTTTGACGATGTCGCGTGGTGTAGGCTGGTAATCATGGATCTCTGCACCCGGTTTGGTGATCGACTCCACTACGGCGGCGTTACCGGCTACGTTCTGGGCAATGTCCTGAATAATGGTGAAAGTGGTCACCACGCGCAGCTTCTTTTCCGCCAACGCGGCATGGCTGGCAAGGCTGGCGGTCAACAACAGACACAGCAGGGTGAAAGGGCGGAAGTAGGCCCTATTCTTAACGAGGGATAGGCGGGGAAAAGCGCGTTGTTTCAAAAACATGGTGACATCTCCTGGCTCAAATGAAAATGATTATCAATATCAATTAGAGCAAAGTCAAGCGTCACCTGCAGGCAAACTGCCGGTTATTTCCACAGCGAAGCGAAATAATACCCAGCAGTGAGTTATAGCATTTTATGTATCAGTATGTAACCGCTTTACGTAGTCCTCATAGGTGACGATGTCGACCTCCGGCGCCTTGCCCAAGGCCACCTGACCAAGCTTCTGGGCCAATTGCCGTACATCCTCTTGATCCAGTGGGGTTATTAACGCAAAACTGTTGCTGCCCAGCTCGTGCGGAACGCCATTTTCGTCGGCCACCGACGTGACAAATCCTTGCAGGGTTAATTGTCCTGTCAGCTTGGCTAAATCAGCTAATCCTTCTTCCTGATAGCGAAAAGTCACCACAAAACACGTCGTTGCAGATTGACTCATAAATCACCTCTTGGTATACGAGTAGCTTGAGAATAGACCAAAAAAACCGTACAGGCGTCCTTACAAGTTGTATATGCTACGCAACTCATTGAAAGGAGTGAGGGATTCTGTGAAAACAAAAATAGGTTGCCTGACGGCAATTTTGCTTTTGTCGGGGTGTGCGAAAGACCCGCAAACAGCAACTAATAATTCAGGCAGTGGCACATCGCGTGGTGGTTGGCTAAAAACCCCCCCGCAGGCACCGGTTAACCGCACGGGGACACCGATAGCCTATAACGATTACATTCGTCAGGCAGCCAGCAGCTATGGCGTTGACGAAACGCTGATTAAAGCGATTATTCAGGTGGAGTCCGGGTTTAACCCGAACGCAGTCAGCACCTCGAACGCAGTGGGATTAATGCAGCTGAAGCCTTCAACCGCCGGGCGTGATGCCTATCGTTTAAAAGGAAGAAGCGGGCAACCAAGCTCGCGTGAGTTGAAGGATCCGGCGGTCAATATTGATCTGGGAACGGCCTATATCAATATTCTTCAAAGCCAGCAGCTAGCCGGGATCAACAATCCACAGACGTTGCGTTACGCCACCATCGTTTCCTACGTGAATGGGGCGGGCGCTATGCTTCGCACTTTCTCATCGGACAAGCGTGTGGCGGTGAACCGTATCAACCAAATGAGCCCGGATGAGTTTTATCAACACATCCAGAAAAAGCATCCTGCCCCGCAGGCGCCACGCTATCTCTGGAAAGTGACCACCGCCTACCAGGCGATGTCACCCTAGCCAAGATTTTTTCGTAAAACCGGCCGCGTCAGCAGCCGGTTTTTTATTGGCTAGCGCTAAATTCGCGACATATCTCTCATTTTTCGTTATTTCCCATCCTGTTACCTAAAAAACCGCACGAATCGTTAACTTTACATTACCCATCAAATCTTTACGTTTATTCAATAAGTTACCGGTAACATTTTGGCTTTTGTTCACATTTTGGTCTTCAATAAATATACAAATAAGTAACAATTTGTGTTTAAAACCCGCATCGACCGCAAGGTTGAGGTTAAATAGTTGTGATTATCTTTGGATGGAATGTGATATGTCGGACGATAAAACTAACAATTCACGGCGCGATTTCCTGTTGAAATCGATGACTTTAATTCCCGCAGCAGTGATTGGCGGCAGTGGCGTGAGTGCGCTGACAGCTCCAATCCCGGCGGTTGCGGCAACAGACACCTCAAAACAGCAAGATTACCAACCGACTTTCTTTACGCCGGAAGAGTGGGCCTTCGTTAAAGCCGCTGTGGCGCGACTGATCCCGGCGGATGAACGCGGCCCCGGTGCGCTGGAGGCCGGCGTGCCGGAGTTTATCGATCGTCAAATGAATACCCCGTACGCCACCGGTTCTATTTGGTACATGCAGGGACCGTTTAACCCGGATGCACCGAAAGAAATGGGTTATCAACTGCCATTGGTGCCAAAACAGATCTATAACCTGGGCATCGCAGATGCTGATGCCTACTGCAAGAAAACCGCCGGTAAACCCTTTGCTGAACTTGACGCTGCACAGCAGGATGCGCTGTTGCAGAAGTTTGAGTCCGGAGAGGCGGAATTCTCGCAGTTGCCGGCAAAATTGTTCTTCTCCTACCTGTTGCAAAACACCCGCGAAGGTTTCTTCAGCGACCCGATCCATGGCGGCAATAAAGACATGGTTGGCTGGAAGCTGATTAATTTTCCGGGCGCGCGCGCCGACTTTATGGACTGGGTTGAGCGAGGGGAACGTTATCCCTTACCTCCGGTCTCGATTCGTGGGGAGAGGGGGTAACAATGGCAACGGTAATGAAAAAAGTAGACGCGGTGATCGTCGGTTTCGGTTGGGTGGGCGCGATTATGGCCAAAGAGCTGACCGAAGCGGGCCTGAACGTGGTGGCGCTGGAGCGTGGCCCGATGCGCGATACCTATCCGGACGGTTCCTATCCGCAGGTGATCGACGAACTGACCTATAACATCCGCCGCAAGCTGTTCCAGGATCTGTCGAAAAGCACCGTGACCATTCGTCATAATACCAGCCAGACTGCGGTGCCTTACCGCCAGTTGGCGGCGTTCCTACCGGGTACCGGCGTGGGCGGCGCGGGCCTGCACTGGTCCGGCGTCCATTTCCGGGTCGATCCTATTGAGTTGCGTATGCGCAGCCATTACGAAGAGCGCTACGGCAAGAGCTTTATCCCGAAAGACATGACCATCCAGGATTTCGGCGTGAGCTACGCCGAGCTGGAGCCATTCTTCGACAAGGCCGAGAAAGTATTCGGCACTTCGGGCACCGCCTGGACCATCAAAGGCCAGAAAGTGGGTCAAAAGGGCGGCAACCCGTTCGCCGGTGACCGTTCGGACGACTTCCCGCTGCCGGCGCAGAAAAATACCTTCTCTGCCCAGCTGTTCGAGAAAGCGGCGCTGGAAGTAGGTTATCACCCGTATAACCTGCCTTCCGCCAACACCTCCGATTCCTATACCAACCCGTACGGTGCGCAGATGGGGCCGTGCAACTTCTGCGGTTTCTGCAGCGGTTATGCCTGTTACATGTATTCCAAGGCTTCGCCGAACGTCAACATTCTGCCGGCGCTGCGTATGGAAAAACGCTTTGAGCTGCGCACCAACGCTAACGTGTTGAAAGTGAATCTGACCGCCGATAAATCCCGTGCGACCGGGGTGAATTACATTGACGCGCAGGGTCGTGAAGTCGAGCAGCCGGCGGAGTTGGTGATCCTGGGGGCGTTCCAGTTCCACAACGTGCATCTGATGCTGCTGTCCGGCATCGGTAAACCTTACGATCCGGTGACCGGCGAAGGTGTGGTAGGGCGTAACTTCGCCTATCAGAACATGACCACCATCAAGGCGTTCTTCGACAAGGACGTATACACCAACCCGTTCATCGGCGCCGGCGGTAACGGTGTCGGTGTTGACGACTTCAACGCCGATAACTTTGATCATGCCAAAGAAGGCTTCGTCGGCGGTTCGCCGTTCTGGGTCAACCAGGCAGGGACCAAGCCTATTTCCGGCTTGCCAACGCCGCCAGGAACGCCAGCCTGGGGTAGCAAGTGGAAAGCGGCAGTGGCCGATGCTTATACCCACCATGTATCGATGGATGCGCACGGTGCGCATCAGTCGTACCGCAGCAACTATCTGGACCTCGATCCCAACTACAAGAACGTCTTCGGCCAGCCCTTGCTGCGCATGACGTTCGACTGGCAGGAAAATGACGTCAAGATGTCGCAGTTCATGTACGACAAAATGGCACCTATCGCCAAGGCCATGAACCCTAAACTGATCGCCGGCAGCCCGAAAAACGCCAATAGCCACTTTGATACCACCAGCTACCAGACCACCCATATGAACGGCGGGGCGGTGATGGGGGAAGATCCGAAAACCAGCGCGGTGAACCGCTATCTGCAAAGCTGGGACGTGCATAACGTATTCTCGATCGGCGCTTCGGCCTTCCCTCAGGGGCTGGGTTACAACCCGACCGGCACCGTGGCCGCGTTGGCTTACTGGTCTGCCCGTGCCATTCGCGAGCAGTATCTGAAAAACCCAGGCCCTTTGGTGCAGGCATAAGGACGGCGACTGATGAAAGCATTTGTTCCCGCACTGGTTCTCAGTGCACTGAGTTTTTCCGTATGGGCGCAGGACGCCACCGTCAGCAGCGAGCTGATCAAACGCGGTGAGTATTTGGCGCGCGCCGGTGACTGCGTGGCCTGCCACACCAACGGCAAAAGCGGTAAAGAGTTTGCAGGCGGTCTGGCGATGGAAACGCCGATCGGCACCATCTACTCCACCAATATTTCGCCGGACAAGAAAACCGGTATCGGTGATTACAGCTTCGAAGACTTTGACAATGCGGTACGCAAAGGCGTCGCCAAAAACGGCAGCACCCTGTACCCGGCGATGCCGTATCCGTCGTTTGCCTTGGTGAAAGAGGATGACATGCGCGCCATGTACGCCTATTTCATGCACGGTGTGCAACCGGTGGAGCAGGCCAACAAGGATTCCGACATTCCTTGGCCGCTGTCGATGCGTTGGCCGTTGAGCATCTGGCGCGGCATGTTTGCGCCTTCACCGGACGACTTTGTGGCTGACACCAAGGCGGATCCGGTGATTGAACGCGGTCGCTATCTGGTGGAAGGGCTGGGTCACTGTGGCGCCTGCCATACGCCACGTAGCCTTACCATGCAGGAAAAAGCGCTGAGCAATAACGACGGCGACACCTATCTGTCCGGCAGCAATGCGCCGATCGACGGTTGGGTGGCTTCCAGCCTGCGCGGTGACAACAAGGATGGGTTGGGGACCTGGAGCGAAGCCGAACTGACGGAGTTCCTGAAAACCGGACGCAACGACAAGTCTATCGTGTTTGGTGGCATGAGCGACGTGGTAGAGCACAGCCTGCAGTATCTCAGCGATGAGGATCTGACGGCGATCTCGCGCTATCTGAAAACGCTGCCGCCGAAAGACGGCAAGCAGCAGGCGGCACCGGTCGAAGACAGCGTCGCCAAGGATCTGTGGCGCGGTAACGACAGCAAGCCCGGAGCGGCGCTGTACGTCGATAACTGCGCGGCCTGCCACCGCACCGATGGCGTAGGCTATAAACGCGCCTTCCCGGCGCTTAAGGGCAATCCGGTGGTACAGACCGAAGACGCGACTTCGCTGATTCATATCGTGCTGACAGGTAATACCACGCCGGCGGTGAAAGGGGCGGTTTCCAACATCACCATGCCGCCGTTCGGCTGGCGTCTGAACGACCAGCAGGTAGCGGATGTGGTGAACTTCATCCGTTCAAGCTGGGGCAACAGCGCCAAGCCAATCGACGCCTCAGACGTGGCCAGCGTGCGTAAAGACCGCTCGATGATCCGCGATGAGAAGGAGATGGGCAGCGCCGCCGTACCGGAACATCCGGACGCCAACAAGTAAATCTGAAAGGGCCTCGTTCGAGGCCCTTTTCTTTTGGCCGAGCGTGCTGATTTTGGCAGCATTTTCTGCTCGTAAATCACTCTGTCAGCCGATAAAACATAGACCCGAGCCGCATTTTTCATTATCCTTTGCCGTCCTTTTAGCAGGAACAAGAGTGAAATACTGCGTTAATCCACTGATTAATATTAAAAATTCGCGGAGAAGGATATCCCGTTGAGCGCAATCGTTGTCGCTGAAGAGTAAGGTAAGCTTTCTTATGAGTACGATTTCTCCCGATTCAGGCACGCTGGCAACCGCCCAGGCTGCCAAATGGAATAAAACCGATACCGTGTGGATGTTTGGGCTCTATGCCACCGCTGTCGGCGCAGGAACCCTGTTCCTGCCGATCAATGCAGGTCTGAATGGCCCGCTGGTCCTGTTGTTGATGGCGTTGTTCGCTTTCCCGCTGACTTATTTACCGCACCGCGCATTGAGCCGCTTTGTGCTGTCAGGCTCCAGCCGTGACGGCAATATCCATGATGTGGTGGTGGAGCACTTTGGCGTGCTGGCCGGCAAAATCATCATGGTGCTGTACCTGATGGCGTTCTTCCCGATCGTGCTGGTGTACAGCATCTCGATCACCAATGCGCTGGACAGCTTCCTGATCCATCAGTTTCACCTGGCGCCGCTACCGCGTGTCTGGCTGAGCCTGGCGGTGGTGGTGGTTCTGAACCTGGTGTTGCTGCGCGGCAAAGACGCTATCGTTTCGGCGATGGGCATGTTGGTGTTCCCGCTGCTGGTGTTTTTGATGGGTATCTCGCTGTATCTGGTACCCACCTGGCAAACGGCAAACTTTGTCAGCGGCCTGGCCAACACCCAGTTCAGCAGCCCGGACCTGTGGCATTCACTGTGGCTGGCGGTGCCGGTGATGGTGTTTTCTTTCAGCCATGCGCCGATTATTTCGTCCTTCGCCTCCACGCAAAAGAGCCTGTACGGTGAGAAGGCCGAACGCCGCTGCGCGCGTATCATGCGCTACAGCTATGTGCTGATCTGCGTCACCGTCTTGTTCTTTGTCTTTAGCTGCGTACTGAGCCTGTCACATGAGGATATGCAGCAGGCGAAAGATCAAAACATCACCGTGCTGACCACGCTGGCGAACAAATTCTCCAACCCGCTGATCGCCTACCTTGGCCCAATGATGGCGATGCTGGCGATGGCCAAGTCTTATCTCGGTACTTCCCTGGGCGTGACCGAAGGGGCAACCAGCCTGATCGACGGCCTGACGCGAGCGGTTGGTAAACCCTTGAGCTCGCGAATTACGCACCGAATTTCTGCGATATCGCTGTTCCTGCTGACCTGGGCGGCGACGGTGTGGAACCCAAGTGCGCTGCACATTATCGAAACCATCAGCGGTCCGCTGATTGCAGCGATCCTGTTTATTCTGCCGATGTACGCTGTGCGTGCAGTGCCCGCGATGCGCCGCTATCGTGCGCTGAGCAACGTCTTTGTCCTGGTGATGGGCCTGATAGCGCTGTCGGCGCTGATTTACGGCCTGATTTGACCTCAGTAGCGCATCGGATTCGGTGCGCTGCTTTTTCCCTGTTCACATCCCTTTTCAATTAAGCGAAAACGCACCCGGGGTTATCTTTGATAATGGGAGCGGTTCTCATTATTATTTCCGCACTGATTTCCTACGCTAAGGAGTTTTACGTGCACCGTCGAATCACCCTGTTGGCTTTGGCCTGCGCCTGCGGTTTGTCCGCTCAGGCGATGGCGACCACTTATCCGTTAACCCTGACAGATACCTCTGGCCAGAGTCTGACCATCAAGCAAGAGCCGAAGCGCATTGTGGTGCAGGACGGGCGCGATATTCTGACGCTGGCCTTGCTCGACCGCGCCGATCCTTTCGCCCGGCTGGTGGCCTGGAATAACCTGCTCAAGAAAAGCGACGGTGAAACCTGGAAGATCCTGCGTAACAAGTGGCCGGAAGCCAACGGCATTATCGATATGGGTTTTAGTGATAAGGGCGAGGTCAACCTGGAAAGCGTGATCGCCAAACAGCCTGATCTGATGGTGGCTCAACTGCGTTCCAAGCCTTCACTGAGCCAGACTGGCGTGTTGGATAAGCTGAAAGCGCTCAACATTCCGGTGCTGTTTATCGACACCATGCTCAAGCCGGTGGAAAACACCCCGAAAAGCATCACGCTGCTGGGTGAGACCCTCAACCGCGAAAGCGAAGCGAAACAGTACACCGACTTCTATCAGCAGCATTATCAGAACATCCTGGATAAAACCAAAGCCGTCGAGCCAAAGCCGTTGGTATTTATCGAGGCAAAAGCCGGTCTTAACGGGCTTGAGTCCTGTTGTTTCACTCATTCTCACGTCGGTTGGGGGGGGATGATCGAGGCGGTGGGCGCACGTAACCTGGGCTCCGCACTGTTGCCTGGCGCAACCGGCGACGTCTCCCTGGAAAAAGTGATCAGCATGAAACCTGACGCCTATATCGTGTCCGGCTCTCAATGGGCGACCAAAACCAATGCCGCAGTGCCCTTTGGTTACGGCGTGACGCAGCAGCAGGTTGATGACGCTTTTAACCGGATGAAGCAACGCCCGGGTTTCGCTCAGGTCACGGCGGTGAAGGAGGGGCGCTTCTACGGCATTTACCATAACTTCTATAACCACCCGTACAACATCGTCGGGCTGGAATATCTGGCGAAGTTTATCTATCCGAATCAGTTCAAGGAATTGGATCCGGCGAAAACCTACAGCGAAATCCTCAGCCGCTTTACCGAAGTGCCGGAAGGTAAGGGGATATTGGGTGCGCAGGCACCGGCAGGAAAGTAAATATCGTGAAGGGCGCGGCTGATACCGCGCCCTTATTGTCAGGCCGCAGGCACGTAGGTGGAGATGATTTCCAGCACGCCGTTGATAATAAACTGCACGCCCATACACACCAGCAAGAACCCCATCAGACGCGAAATAGCTTCGATGCCGCTTTTGCCCACCAGGCGCATAATGGCGCCGGAACTGCGCAGGCAAACCCACAGGATAAAAGCAACCGAGAAGAAAATCGCCACCGGGGCCACCAGCAGCACCCAATGGGCGAAACCCAGCGTATTTTCGTGAATGCTCGATGCGGAGCTGATGATCATGGCGATAGTCCCGGGGCCAGCGGTGCTTGGCATTGCCAGGGGGACAAAGGCGATATTGGCCGAGGTTTTCTTACGCAGTTCGTTTGACTTGGTTTCCACTTCTGGCGCGTCTTCTGCGCTTTGCTGCGGGAACAACATGCGGAAACCGATAAATGCCACAATCAACCCACCGGCAATACGCAGACCGGGAATGGAAATGCCGAAGGTGTTCATCACCACTTGGCCGGCGTAGAACGCCACCGTCATGATAAAGAACACATAAATGGATGCCATCAGCGACTGCTGATTGCGTTCTTCGCGCGTCATATTGCCCGACAGGCCAAGCAACAGCGCGACGGTGGTCAGCGGGTTGGCCAGTGGCAACAGCAGCACCAAACCCAGTCCGATGGCCTGGAATAACTGCAGAATACTTGTCATAAAGCGAACTCCCTGTTTTCAGTTAAAACACGACAGCGCAACCTGATCGCCTGCCATGAAATGCGAATTGCTTCCGCAATAAGTGACTTAAAATACAATGAATTAATAAAAGGTTCTCACGCCGTTAACCTGGACTGCCAGGGGGGAGCAATTCAAGAACGGCGTCGGTATTAGCGTCATCGTCGTTCACGCAATCATTGGTAATCTCCGGTGTATCCTCACATTCCATCGGCGGCTCATTCACCGCGATGGCCCGTGGATGACGGTCTGCTCCCAGATGGAGCAGGACAAAAAGAGCCGTCAGCACAAGGCAGGCGCCAACGAGTAATTTCAATAACCGGTTCATGATGCGGGGTGCTTCTCAACTCTGCCGTTAATGGCATCAGGATAGCGGGAGCCAGAGATGTTCGCCATCGCTGATTTGCGCAATGTGCAGGGAGCAAAACGCCGGCTAAACACGGACAAAGAGTACATGTATCATTAGTTAATTTTATATTTTTGATCATTAAGCCACCCCTTTTTTTATTGGATTCTATACTGATAGGGCTTTCGGGCAGTTTCACTTAATCGAAAAGCTTAAAAGGAGTTTTACTATGCAAGTGGCAAACGAATTGGCAACGGTTAAAAAAATATCGTGGGGCAGCGTAATTGGCGGGGTTATCACCGTTTTGGCGGTGTCGCTGCTGCTGTCTACTCTGGGGACCAGTCTGGGGTTTTCCATCGTCGATCCGACCTCTGACGATCCGGTCAACGGGGCCGGCACTACTGTAGTGGTTTGGTCTGCAATTTCGATCATCCTGAGCCTGGCTGCCGGTGCCTTTATTGCCGGTCGTCTGGCAGCGAATGATGGGTTAATCCACGGTTTCCTGGTTTGGGCCACCTCGCTGATTGTAGCGGCCGTGTTGGGCGCTTTGTTGGTGGGGTCTGCAGTCAAAGCTACCGGGAACGCGCTGGGGGCTATTGCCTCAACTTCCGGTAGCCTGCTTTCCGGTGCCGGGTCAGCCATTGGTAAAGGCGCTTCGGGTCTCGCGGATGCCGGCGGCAAAGTGTTTGATAAGTTGGGTATCGACACCAAGTTGGAATCCGAAAAGTTACAAGACAATGTCGTGGCGGCACTGAAAAAAAGCGATATCCCTTCATTGCAGCCGGAGTTTATGCAGCAACAGTTGGACGCGGCCAAGAGTGAAGTGGGGGACGCGGTAAAAGCGTTGGCGCTGCAGCCTGACAATAGCGATGCAATTATTCAGGATCTGGTTGCCAAATTGAAAAAGCACGGTGAGGCCATTTCGCAGGACGTCGATGAGGATTCGCTCAAGAAAGCGCTGTCGGAGAATACCGATATGACACCGCAGGAAGTTGACCAGACCGTCAAAAATCTGGTGGATGCGAAAAACAAAACGGCGCAGCTGGTGAATCAGCGCTTGAATGACGTGGAAGTAAAAATCAATCAGGCTAAGCAGGAATATACAGAGCTGAAGCAAAAAGCGCGCGAGCAGGCAGCGGAAGCGGCTAAGGCCTTGTCTCATGCGGCCCTGTGGTCATTCTTCGCATTGCTGATTGGCGCAGTCATCAGCGCGTTGGCCGGCCTGTGGGGCGTTAAGACCAACAGCCGTATCGTGGTGGTGAGAGAATAACGGCGACAAGGAGTAAGCCGGGTCTTACTTGCGCGTCTCAGTATCGGGATGAGAGGCCCGGATCTTCACGACGGTGAAGTGACAGCCAGGAAAGACTGGCATCCTCCCTGGCAATTTGCCGGGGATTTTTGTTTTTTATGGCCCTTTAGTGGCAAATCAGACACGAAGTAAGCCTATTCCGCATCAATTGCTACGATCCCCTTGCGCAGGTGAATACCATAGTCGCGCTTTAAATAATAACGAGTATGACTATGAAACATGATCTGCAAATTTTACTGGGAAAAATAGGCTCTTTTCTGCTTTACAGCGCATTTTTGGCTGCGCTGATGGGCTTAATGTTCATTGATGTGCACTGGTTGCATAATTTTGTCTACGAAACCTCCTTAACCGAATCGGCGCAGGAAGTGATGCTGGCCGCCATCTCAGGCTTGTTCTTGGTGGCTGCACGCCGGCAAGTTGCCTACCGGCCCGCATGGGTGTTGGCGGGAGGTTTCTTCCTTTGCATGCTGATCCGCGAGATGGATTTTGCCTTCGATATGCTGTGGCACGGTTCCTGGTTGTGGTTCGCCTTGGCGGTGACGCTTGGATGCCTGTGGTATGCGTCACGCCACATTGAGGCCACGGTGCAGGGATTGGCGCATTTCGTGACGCATCCGAGCTACGGCATGATGTGCGCAGGCCTGCTGTGCATTCTGGTATTTTCACGCTTGTTTGGCATGAATTCTCTGTGGCAAATGCTGATGCTGGATGGCTATAACCGAGTGGTGAAGAACATGGTGGAAGAGGGCTGCGAGCTGTTGGGTTACGCCTTCTGCCTGATTGCCGCGTTGGGTTACCTGAAGGACCGCCCAGCTTCCCGCTAAAGCCGGGCCTGTGCCGCAGTTTATTTATCCGGAACAATTTTAGTGATACTATCCGCTTAGCCAATATGGCTGTGAAGGTATGCTTTCCATTCTGTGTACCAAGTTAGGTTTCAATCTGGCAATTGTGGGCGAGATCTGAAACTTGGCTGACTAAACCCAAACTCAATTTTCGTACTGCATGTGATCTGTCGTGTGGGTCACCACTGTAGATAAGGAATTATTAATGCCTGTTATTACTCTTCCTGACGGAAGTCAGCGTCATTTCGATCACCCTGTTTCCCCTTTGGATGTTGCCCGCGATATCGGCCCTGGCCTGGCGAAAGCCTGTATTGCCGGCCGTGTGAACGGTGAACTGGTTGATGCCGGCGATCTGATCGAATCAGACGCGCAGTTGGCTATCATCACCATCAAGGATGCCGAAGGCCTGGAAATCATGCGCCACTCCTGTGCGCACCTGTTGGGTCATGCCATCAAGCAGCTGTGGCCAGACACCAAAATGGCTATCGGCCCAGTGATCGACAACGGTTTCTATTATGACGTTGATATCGACCGTACCCTGACGCAGGAAGACCTGGATCTGCTGGAAAAGCGGATGCATGAGTTGGCCGACAAAGATTATGACGTCATCAAGAAGAAGGTTAGCTGGCAAGAAGCCCGTGACACCTTTGCCGCGCGTGGTGAAAACTACAAAGTGGCGATTCTGGATGAGAACATCAGCCATGACGACCGTCCTGGCCTGTATCACCACGAAGAATATGTCGACATGTGCCGCGGTCCGCACGTGCCGAACATGCGTTTCTGCCATCACTTCAAACTGCAGAAAACGTCTGGCGCCTACTGGCGTGGCGACAGTAAAAATAAAATGCTGCAGCGTATCTACGGCACTGCATGGGCAGACAAGAAACAGCTGAATGCCTATCTGCAGCGTCTGGAAGAAGCCGCCAAGCGTGACCACCGCAAGATCGGCAAGCAGCTTGACCTGTACCATATGCAGGAAGAAGCGCCGGGTATGGTGTTCTGGCACAACGATGGCTGGACAATTTTCCGCGAGCTGGAAGCCTTTGTGCGCATGAAGCTCAAAGAGTACCAGTACCAGGAAGTGAAAGGGCCATTTATGATGGACCGTGTGCTGTGGGAAAAAACCGGCCACTGGGAAAACTATAAAGATGCCATGTTCACCACCTCGTCGGAAAACCGCGAGTATTGCATCAAGCCGATGAACTGCCCGGGTCACGTGCAGATCTTCAACCAGGGCCTGAAATCCTACCGTGATTTGCCGCTGCGTATGGGTGAGTTCGGCAGCTGCCATCGTAACGAGCCTTCGGGTTCTCTGCATGGCCTGATGCGCGTACGCGGGTTCACCCAGGATGACGCCCATATCTTCTGTACTGAAGAGCAGGTGCGTGCCGAGGTGAACGAATGTATCCGTATGGTCTATGATGTTTACGGTACCTTTGGCTTCGACAAGATTGCGGTAAAACTTTCTACTCGCCCTGAAAAGCGTATCGGGACTGACGATATGTGGACCCGTGCGGAAGAGGATCTGGCTGCGGCGCTGACTGAAAACGGGATTCCGTTTGAATATCAGCCGGGTGAGGGTGCCTTCTACGGACCAAAAATTGAATTTACTCTGCATGATTGTTTGGATCGTGCATGGCAATGTGGTACCGTGCAGCTCGATTTCTTCTTACCTGGCCGTTTAGGCGCATCGTATGTTGGCGAAAACAACGATCGCGTGGTCCCGGTAATGATTCACCGCGCTATTTTGGGCTCCATGGAGCGTTTCATCGGTATTCTTACCGAAGAGTACGCAGGGTTCTACCCAACCTGGATTGCTCCGGTGCAGGTGGTGGTGATGAATATCACCGACAGCCAGTCTGATTATGTCCAGCAATTGACCAAAAAACTGCAGGACGCAGGGATTCGCGTTAAAGCGGACTTGAGAAATGAGAAGATTGGCTTTAAAATTCGCGAACATACTTTACGACGGGTTCCTTACATGTTGGTCTGCGGTGATAAAGAGGTCGAATCAGGCAAAGTTGCCGTTCGTACCCGCCGTGGCAAAGACCTGGGAAGCCTGGACGTAAACGAAGTCGTAGACAAGCTGCAAAAAGAGATTCGCAGCCGTAGTCTTCATCAACTGGAGGAATAAAGTATTAAAGGCGGAAAACGAGTTCAACCGGCGCGTCCTAATCGCATTAACAGAGAAATTCGCGCGCAAGAAGTTCGCCTAACCGGCGTCGATGGCGAGCAGATTGGTATTGTCAGTCTGAATGAAGCTCTTGAAAAAGCTGAGGAAGCGGGCGTTGATTTAGTAGAAATCAGCCCAAATGCCGAACCGCCAGTTTGCCGAATCATGGATTACGGCAAATTCCTCTACGAGAAGAGCAAGTCGACAAAAGAACAGAAGAAGAAGCAAAAAGTTATTCAGGTCAAGGAAATCAAATTCCGTCCTGGTACCGATGATGGCGACTATCAGGTCAAACTACGCAACCTGATTCGCTTTCTGGAAGATGGCGATAAAGCCAAAATCACCCTGCGTTTCCGTGGGCGTGAGATGGCGCACCAACAGATCGGTATGGAAGTGCTTAACCGCGTCCGTAAAGACCTGTGTGAAGATTCTGATTTGGCCATTGTCGAATCCTTCCCTACGAGGATCGAAGGCCGTCAGATGATCATGGTGCTCGCACCGAAGAAGAGACAGTAAGGCTTCCAAGTAATCGAACCCGCGCAGCGCTTGCGTTGTGTGGGTTTTATTCGCCTCACTGATTCGTTGTTTAACAATGCGAAGTGGATTTAATTAAAATGCCAAAGATTAAAACTGTACGTGGTGCAGCCAAACGCTTCAAAAAAACCGGCAGCGGTGGTTTTAAGCGTAAACATGCTAACCTGCGTCATATTCTGACCAAAAAAGCAACCAAGCGTAAACGTCACCTGCGTCCGAAAGGCATGGTGTCTAAAAACGATCTGGTCCTGGTTACCGCGTGCCTGCCGTACGCTTAAGCCATTTTTTTTGAATCTAGAATAAGACTTTAGGAGAGAGCATATGGCTCGCGTAAAACGTGGTGTAATTGCACGCGCACGTCACAAGAAAATTTTAAAACAAGCGAAAGGTTACTACGGTGCCCGTTCGCGCGTTTATCGTGTTGCCTTCCAGGCAGTAATCAAAGCAGGTCAGTACGCTTACCGTGACCGTCGTCAACGTAAGCGTCAGTTCCGTCAGCTGTGGATTGCACGTATCAACGCAGCTGCACGTCAGAACGACATGTCTTACAGCAAATTCATTAACGGCTTGAAAAAAGCTTCTATTGAAATTGACCGTAAGATCTTGGCTGACATCGCGGTCTTCGACAAAGTGGCATTCTCTGCACTGGTTGAGAAAGCGAAAGCAGCACTGGCGTAAGTCAGTTGAAGAGGGAGCTTGCTCCCTCTTTTAATCTTTAGCTTTCAGAGACAATATTGACTTTTATTGCCCGCCGCTTTATCACTGGTGGACAATCATCGACAAGGTAACGCAATCATGCACGCTGCTATTTTTCGTTTCTTCTTTTACTTTAGCGCCTGATCTCAGGAGGCTTTGCGCGTAAGAAAAGAAACGAAAAGTAGCGCCTAAGCCTCCCCTGTGGAGGCTTTTTTGTTTTTGGCCGTCTTCTGAGCCGGGTTAAAGCGTTAAATGCTTTGAAGATGTGCTAAAGGCGTGTTCGAATAATAGATAACAATTACTTAGAGCCATATCGGCCAGAGGAAGAGGAAAGCAATGCCACATCTCGCAGAGCTGGTTGCCAATGCCAAGGCAGCCGTAGAAGATGCCCAGGATGTTGCCGCGTTGGATTTGGTGCGCGTCGAATATTTAGGCAAGAAAGGCCATTTTACCTTGCAGATGCAATCGCTGCGTGACGTGCCGGCAGAAGATCGCCCGGCAGCAGGCGCGGTAATCAACCAGGCAAAACAGGCAGTGCAGGATGCGCTGAACGCGCGTAAAAATACGCTGGAATCGGCTGCGCTGAACGAGCGACTGGCAGCAGAAACCATCGACGTTTCCCTGCCGGGCCGTCGTATGGAAAACGGTGGGCTGCATCCGGTCACCCGTACCATCGACCGTATCGAAGCTTTCTTCGGCGAACTGGGTTTCTCCGTTGAGACTGGGCCTGAGATTGAAGACGACTATCATAACTTCGACGCGTTGAACATTCCGGGTCACCACCCGGCGCGTGCCGATCACGATACCTTCTGGTTCGACGCCACGCGCTTGCTGCGCACCCAGACTTCCGGCGTGCAAATCCGCACCATGAAGAACCAACAGCCGCCAATCCGCATTATTGCGCCGGGCCGCGTTTATCGTAATGACTACGACCAAACGCACACCCCGATGTTCCATCAGATGGAAGGGCTGATTGTCGATAAAGACATCAGCTTCACCAATCTGAAGGGCACGCTGCATGATTTCCTGAACAACTTCTTTGAAGAAGATTTGCAGGTTCGTTTCCGTCCGTCTTACTTCCCGTTTACCGAACCTTCCGCTGAGGTGGATGTGATGGGTAAAAACGGCAAGTGGCTGGAAGTTCTGGGTTGCGGCATGGTGCACCCGAACGTTCTGCGCAATGTGGGCATCGATCCGGAAATCTATTCCGGCTTCGCTTTCGGTATGGGTATGGAGCGTCTGACGATGCTGCGTTACGGCGTCACCGACCTGCGTGCGTTCTTCGAAAACGATCTGCGTTTCCTCAAACAGTTTAAGTAAGGCGGGAATATCACATGAAATTCAGTGAACTCTGGTTGCGCGAGTGGGTAAACCCGGCCATCAGCAGCGAAGCATTATCCGATCAAATTACCATGGCCGGTCTGGAAGTAGACGGCGTGGAGCCGGTTGCCGGCGCCTTTAACGGCGTGGTGGTAGGCCATGTGGTTGAGTGCGGTCAGCACCCGAACGCAGACAAATTGCGCGTGACCAAGGTCAACGTGGGTGGCGATCGCCTGCTGGACATCGTCTGTGGCGCGCCAAATTGCCGTACCGGCCTGAAGGTGGCGGTTGCCACCGTAGGCGCAGTACTGCCGGGTGACTTCAAGATCAAAGCTGCCAAACTGCGCGGCGAGCCTTCCGAAGGCATGCTGTGTTCGTTCTCCGAGCTGGGCATTACCGACGATCACGACGGTATCATTGAGCTGCCGGAAGACGCGCCGATTGGCACCGATATCCGTGAATACCTGTCGCTTGACGACAACACCATCGAAATCAGCGTAACGCCAAACCGTGCCGATTGCCTGGGCATTATCGGTGTGGCGCGTGACGTTGGGGTGCTGAACCAGGTCGCGCTGACCGAGCCGGATATGAGCCCGGTAGCCGCCACTATTGCGGATACGCTGCCAATTCGCGTTGACGCGCCGCAGGCGTGCCCGCGTTACCTGGGCCGCGTAGTAAAAGGCATCAATGTCAAAGCGGCAAGCCCACTGTGGATGCGCGAGAAGCTGCGTCGTTGCGGCATCCGCTCCATTGACGCAGTGGTTGACGTGACCAACTACGTACTGTTGGAACTGGGTCAGCCAATGCACGCCTTCGATCTGAGCCGTATTGAAGGCGGTATCGTGGTGCGTATGGCGAGCGAAGGCGAAACCCTGACGCTGCTGGACGGCAACGAAGCCAAACTGAATGCCGATACCTTAGTGATCGCCGATCACCAGAAAGCGCTCGCCATGGGCGGCATCTTCGGTGGTGAACACTCCGGCGTGAATGAAACTACTCAGGACGTGCTGCTGGAATGCGCGTTCTTCAGCCCGCTGTCCATTACCGGTCGTGCACGCCGTAATGGTTTGCACACTGACGCTTCACATCGCTACGAGCGTGGCGTTGATCCTGCATTGCAGTACAAAGCGATGGAGCGTGCGACCCGCCTGCTGATTGATATCTGTGGCGGTCAGGCTGGCCCGGTCATCGATGTGACAGCTGAAGCCGAATTGCCGAAGCGTGCCACCATCACCCTGCGTCGCGAAAAGCTGGACCGTCTGATCGGCCACGTGGTACCAAGCGAGCAGGTGAGCGATATTCTGCGTCGTTTGGGTTGCCAGGTGACCGAGCAAGGTGACAACTGGCTGGCGGTCGCGCCGAGCTGGCGTTTCGATATGGAAATCGAAGAGGACCTGGTAGAAGAAGTCGCACGCGTTTACGGCTACAACAATATTCCTGACGTGCCGGTACGTGCTGACCTGATCATGACCAAGCATCGCGAAGCGGATCTAACGCTCAAGCGTGTGAAAACCATGCTGGTCGATCACGGCTTCCAGGAAGCGATCACTTACAGCTTCGTCGATCCTAAGGTTCAGGCCTTGCTGCACCCGGGCGAAGAAATGCTGATCCTGCCAAGCCCAATCTCGGTAGAGATGTCCGCTATGCGCCTGTCGCTGTGGACCGGCTTGCTGTCTGCGGTGGTGTATAACCAGAATCGTCAGCAGACTCGTCTGCGCCTGTTTGAAAGCGGCCTGCGCTTTGTGCCTGATACTGCGGCAAATCTGGGTATCCGTCAGGATGTCATGCTGGCAGGGGTGATTGCCGGCCATACGCATGAAGAACATTGGGATCTGGCGCGTAAGCCGGTCGACTTCTATGATTTGAAAGGGGATCTGGAGTCTGTCCTGGAGCTGACCGGTAAATTATCCGAAATTCAGTTCAAGGCAGAGACCAATCCAGCCCTGCATCCAGGGCAAAGCGCCGCTATTTATTTCCAGGGCGAACGTGTCGGTTTCATCGGTGTGGTTCATCCGGAACTTGAACGTAAACTGGATCTTAACGGCCGTACCGTGGTGTTTGAACTGGAGTGGAACAAGGTCGCAAGCCGCGCCGTGCCTCAGGCGCGGGAGATATCTCGCTTCCCGGCAAACCGTCGAGATATCGCCGTTGTGGTGGCTGAAAACGTCCCCGCAGAAGATATTTTGGCAGAGTGTAAGAAAGTTGGCGCAAATCAGGTAGTTGGCGTAAACTTGTTTGATGTGTACCGTGGCAAGGGCGTGGCAGAGGGTTATAAGAGCCTGGCTATCAGTCTGGTATTGCAGGATACCGCTCGTACACTGGAAGAAGAGGAGATAGCCGTTACCGTTGCAAAATGTGTAGAGGCTCTAAAACAGCGATTCCAAGCATCCTTGAGGGATTGAACCTATGGCGCTTACTAAAGCTGAAATGTCAGAACACCTGTTTGAAAAGCTTGGGCTTAGCAAACGGGATGCCAAAGACCTGGTAGAACTGTTTTTCGAAGAGGTACGTCGTGCTCTTGAGAACGGTGAGCAGGTGAAACTGTCAGGTTTTGGCAATTTTGATTTGCGTGACAAGAACCAACGTCCGGGGCGTAACCCGAAGACCGGCGAGGACATTCCGATTACGGCGCGCCGCGTGGTCACTTTCCGTCCAGGGCAAAAACTGAAAAGTCGGGTAGAGAACGCAAGCCCGAAAGAGTAAGTTGCGTGAAACCAAAAAAGGCCGCTTTTGCGGCCTTTTTCTTTTTTTGAAGAAAAATTCGGTTTATTCCTAAATTATGGCCGTAAGAGCCTATGCGATTAAATGAAGTGGGTTGGTGTTTAATATTAAGATATCCAATTTTTTGCGGATTTTTCTTATGGATATTAATGTCCTTTCTTTACCTGAAATAAAATCAGGAGCCTCGGCTCCTGGTTTTTAATAATGGTTGTAATAGTGACCCGGGCCACCACCGCCACGATGACCGCCACCGTGGGGGCCGAAGCAGCAGGCGCTGAGCGCGGTGGTCAACACGGCGACCGTGAACAACATTCCAATGCGTTTAATCATAATAATATCTCTTTGATAAGTGTCAGCGTCATTATAAATAGCGGCATGGCATCCGGTATGTCAGCTATTCGTTAAACGTTGTTATCAGCTGTTTTATTTAATCTGAAAAATGAGAGTGTATGGATTATGTAAGCGAGGTGAAAACGATCTGAAAATAGGCATTGCGGCGATAGGCGTAAAATAATCGCGCTGATATAACCAGCTCAGCAAAAAATAAAGTGAGAGTGCCAAAATGAAAAAGATCCTGTTGCTGGTGTGTTTACCGCTGCTGTTGCCGCTCGTGGCCCAGGCAGATGTCTCCATTGATATCAACGTGCCGGGCGTCTCGGTCCATCTGGGGGATCAGGATCGGCGAGGTTACTACTGGGACGGCTATGACTGGCGTCCGCCACAGTGGTGGCATGCTCATCAGGGACGCGGCGTGGGTGAGCGTAATAGCCGTGGTCTGTACTGGGACGGTGGTCGCTGGCAACCCTCACCGCCGCGCGGCAACGATCACCGGAGTCCAGAGCGGGGCGGCAATCCGTTCCACGGTGAACGCGATAACCGTAACGATGGCAACCGTCATGATAATGACCACGGTAAGGGCCGCGGCAACGACAATGACCACGGTAAACCCTACCCACAAAACGGAAATGATCCGCGACGCTAATTGAGTGTACGACGTCTGGTGTTGCCCCTCAGTGGAGGGGGGCAGCATCAGCCGTTGTTTTCCTGCCATAATCCTTAAGCAAGGCTTTCCCTTCTGGCGCTAACCCCCTAATATTTGCCCCAGACGTCAATTATTCGACCGCCGCTCGCGGCCCGCAGGGAATCGCCACACCTATGCCAACCAGCCAGACCTTTACTTTATTACTGTACAAACAGCGTCATCGCGATAAACGCCATTTATGGCTGTTGGCGCTGGGCGTTGCCGTGGCTTTTGTTTTTAGCCTCAGCGCGGGTGATGTCTGGCTTTGGCCCTCACAGTGGTCAAGTGATGCGGCGCAGCTGTTTGTCTGGCAATTACGCCTGCCGCGTGCGCTAGCGGTGATGTTGGTCGGAGCCAGCCTGGCCATTGCCGGTGCGGTAATGCAGGCCTTGTTTGAGAATCCGTTGGCTGAGCCTGGCTTATTGGGAGTGGCTAACGGTGCCGGGGTTGCACTGGTGCTAATGGTATTACTGGGCAACGGCCTGCTGCCGGTGGCGTTGATGAGCCTGAGCGCCATTGCGGGTGCGTTAATCATGACCTTTATGCTGCTGAGCTTTGCTCGTCGCAAGCGTCTTACCAACGCGCGATTATTGTTGGTCGGCGTTGCCTTGGGCATTGTGTGCAGTGCAGTGATGACCTGGGCAGTGTACTTCAGTTCCAGCCTGGATCTGCGCCAGCTAATGTACTGGATGATGGGCGGCTTTGGCGGCGTAGACTGGCGCCAAAAATGGCTGGTGCTGGCCCTGGTGCCGGTGGTGCTGTGGCTGTGTTGCCAGGGCAAGGCGCTGAACTTTATGGCGCTGGGCGAGGTACAGGCCCGCCAGCTCGGGCTTTCACTGCATTTGTGGCGTAATCTGCTGGTGCTGGCAATCGGCTGGCTGGTAGGCGTCAGCGTGGCGTTGGCGGGGGTGATCGGATTTGTCGGGCTGGTGATACCGCATATGCTGCGCCTTAGCGGTTTGACCAATCAGCGTTATTTACTGCCGGGTTGCGCACTGGCCGGTGCCGGCGTCTTGCTGGCGGCCGATGTGGTGGCGCGTATTACGCTGCTGTCGGCTGAATTGCCCATCGGGGTGGTGACAGCCACCCTGGGGGCACCCCTGTTTATCTGGTTGCTCACCCGGGTAAAAAGCGTAAGGTAGTTTCTCTGTTCACCTGCAAGTAAAACAAGAGGATAAGCTCCATGACTCAAGCTATTTATGACATTCCGCTGAACACCATCGAGAATCAATCTACCACGCTGGCACAATATAAAGGCCGTGTGTTGCTGGTGGTGAATGTGGCGTCGGAATGCGGCCTGACCAAGCAATATGAAGGGCTGGAAGCCCTGTACGAAACCTACCGGGATCAAGGTTTTGAGGTGCTGGGATTCCCCTCCAACGAATTTCTGGGGCAGGAGCCGGGCAGCAACGAAGAGATCCTGGCGTTTTGCCGGGGTACCTTTGGCGTTCAGTTCCCGATGTTTGCCAAACTGGAAGTGAACGGCGAAAACCGCCATCCATTGTATCAGGCGTTGACCGCCGCCAAACCGCACGCCGTTGCGCCACAGGGCAGTGGGTTCCTGGCGCGTATGAGCAGCAAGGGGCGGGCACCAAAGCAAACTGGCGATATCCTGTGGAACTTCGAGAAATTCCTGATTGGCCGCGATGGCAAGGTCATCGAACGCTTTTCCCCGGATACGACGCCGGAAGATCCTGCGTTGCTGGCCGCCGTCAAACAGGCGCTGGCCGACTAAAGAAGGAGCGGTAATACATCATGCTGCAACTCAGGCAGGTTGGGGTAGAAGGGCGCTTGGCCCCGTTTTCAGCACAGGTTGATGCTGGGTTGCAGTTTCACCTTATTGGCCCGAACGGCGCCGGTAAAAGCACGCTGTTGGCCTGCCTGGCGGGTATCTTGCCCGGTATCGGGGAGATCCTGCTGGACGGTCATCCGCTGAAAAGTTTTCAGGGCAATGAGCTGGCACTGCGTCGTGGTTATTTAAGCCAACAGCAACCCCCGGTGGCGTTGATGCCGGTATTCCAGTATCTGGCATTGCATCAACCGGCGGGAGCTTCGGAAGAGGCGCTGGAAAGCACCATTCTTTATCTGTGCCAGCGTTTAAAGCTGATGGACAAGCTGCCGCGCATGTTGACTCAACTATCCGGCGGGGAATGGCAGCGAGTACGTCTGGCCGCGGTGTTGCTGCAGGTCTGGCCGACGGTTAACCCGTACAGCCAATTGCTGCTGTTGGATGAACCGACCAACAGCCTGGACGTGGCGCAGAAGGTGGCATTGGACCGACTATTAAGAGAGTTTTGCCAGAGTGGGCGCAGTGCCTTGGTTTGCGCGCACGATCTCAACCACACCTTACAGCAGGCCGATCGGGTCTGGCTGCTGCATGCGGGGCGCTTAGTTGCTCAGGGCAGCACGCGGGAGGTGATGGAACCGGTTCTGCTGTCACAAATTTATGACGTCGATTTTCATTTGCAGGCAGTGGGCGATCAACGCTGGATTATGACCAAAACCGCCTAGTGCGCTAGCGTATTGAAAATGCGGCCTAAACGAAAATTAAACGGACTCGATATAAATAGCCGAGTAAGCATCGGCTTTATTTCACTCTTCGCCAAAAATTATCTCATAAATCTTGAAAACCGTCGCTGACGTGCTACGCTGATTTAGTTCGAATAAAATAAGTAAATAATTATTAATAACCATAACTAATTGATTTTTAAATCAATATAAAATGATGATGATGGCCCTCGCAAATCAGATAGTCCGCTGATAATTAATCTCGCCTTAAGGTTTAGTTAAGCTTGCGGCCGTACATTGGCAGTTAATCCACCGGGAACGATTCTCTCTGGCGTTTAATATTCGTTAAATAAAAGAGATCTACAGTGTCATTAAAAGAAATTTGATACGTTTGGGGTTAACTATGGATCAATTTTTACCTTTCTCACGCCCGGCGATCGGCGATGAAGAAATCGCGGCGGTAGAAAAGGTATTGCGCTCAGGGTGGATCACCACCGGACCGCAAAATCAGCAGTTGGAAAGTGAGTTTTGCGCCACCTTCGGCTGCAAACATGCGATTGCCGTTTGTTCCGCTACTGCAGGCATGCATATCACCCTGATGGCTCTGGGCATTGGTCCCGGCGATGAAGTCATCACTCCCTCACAAACTTGGGTTTCAACCCTCAACATGATTGAGTTGCTCGGCGCCACGCCGGTAATGATCGACGTTGATCGCGATACGTTGATGGTCAATGCCAAAGATGTTGAAGCCGCCATTACGACCAAAACCAAAGCCATTGTCCCGGTGCATTACGCTGGTGCGCCACTGCAAATGGATGCATTGCGAGACGTGGCCAAACGCCATAATCTGCCGCTGATTGAAGACGCCGCTCATGCGGTGGGTTCCCGTTACAACGGTGAATGGGTTGGCGCACAAGGAACGGCCATCTTCTCGTTCCACGCGATTAAAAACCTGACCTGTGCCGAAGGTGGCCTGATTGCCACCGACGACGATGTACTGGCGGATCGTCTGCGCTGTCTGAAGTTTCACGGTCTGGCCGTTGACGCTTTCGACCGTCAGCAACTGGGCCGCAAGCCGCAGGCCGAAGTGGTGGAACCGGGCTACAAATACAACCTTTCGGATATCCACGCGGCCATCGCCGTCGTACAGCTGGCGCGCCTGCCGCAGTTGAACGCCCGCCGTAAAGAGCTGGCACAGCGTTATCTCACCGCGCTGGAAGGTTCACCTTTCCTGCCGCTGGGGTTGCCTGATTATCCGCATGACCACGCCTGGCACCTGTTCATGGTGCGCGTTGACGCCGAGCGTTGCGGTATCGATCGCGACCAACTGATGGAACGCCTGAAAGAGGTGGGCATTGGTACCGGTCTGCATTTCCGTGCCGCGCATACCCAGAAGTTTTACCGCGACCGCTATCCGCAATTGTCCTTACCCAATACCGAATGGAACTCGGCGCGTTTGTGCACCTTGCCGCTATTCCCTGATATGACCGACGCTGATGTTGATCGCGTGGTCAAAGCCTTATCTTCTGTTGTGGAGTCGTTACGTGTCTCGCGTTGAACCGATTAAAAAAGTTTCGGTGGTGATCCCGGTGTACAACGAGCAGGAAAGTTTACCTGCCTTGCTTGAACGTACCACCGCCGCCTGTAAACAGCTGGCCCAGCCCTATGAAATTATCCTGGTCGATGACGGCAGCAGCGACAATTCTGCCGATATGCTGACCGCTGCCGCCGAACAGCCCGGCAGTTGCGTCATTGCCGTATTGCTGAACCGCAACTATGGGCAGCACTCGGCAATCATGGCCGGTTTCAATCAGGTGAGCGGCGATCTGGTGATCACGCTGGATGCTGACCTGCAAAACCCGCCGGAAGAGATCCCGCGGTTGGTGCGGGTGGCGGAAGAGGGTTACGACGTGGTCGGCACTGTGCGCGCCAACCGTCAGGACTCCTGGTTCCGTAAAAGCGCTTCCCGCATCATCAATATGATGATCCAGCGCGCTACCGGTAAATCGATGGGCGACTATGGCTGCATGTTGCGCGCCTATCGCCGCCACATTATCGAAGCGATGCTGAACTGCCACGAGCGCAGCACCTTTATCCCGATCCTGGCGAATACCTTCGCCCGTCGTACCACTGAAATTGACGTGCTGCACGCTGAACGCGAGTTTGGCGACTCTAAATACAGCCTGATGAAGCTGATTAATCTGATGTACGACCTGATCACCTGTTTGACCACCACGCCGCTGCGTTTGCTGAGCGTAGTGGGCAGCGTGATTGCGCTTTCGGGTTTCGTGCTGGCGGTATTGCTGATCGCCCTGCGTTTGATCATGGGCCCTGAATGGGCGGGCGGCGGGGTGTTCACCCTGTTTGCCGTGCTGTTTTCCTTTATTGGCGCCCAATTTGTCGGCATGGGTCTGTTGGGAGAGTACATCGGTCGTATTTATACCGACGTGCGTGCTCGTCCTCGTTATTTTGTTCAGAAAGTGGTCGGTGAACAGCCGAACCACAATACTCAGGAAGAAGAATGATGAAAGCTATTGTATTTGCTTACCATGATATTGGCTGCGCAGGTCTGAAAGCGCTGACTGACGCAGGCTATGACGTTCAAGCAGTATTCACGCATACCGACGATCCTGGTGAGAACAACTTCTTCTCCTCCGTTGCCCGTGTGGGTGCAGAATTGGAGTTACCGGTCTATGCGCCGGAGGACGTTAACCACCCGCTGTGGATCGAACGCATTCGCCAGATGCAGCCGGACATTATTTTCTCCTTCTATTACCGTAATCTGCTGAGCGACGAGCTGCTGTCGCTGGCGCCGCTTGGCGGTTTCAACCTCCATGGTTCACTGCTGCCTCGCTACCGTGGCCGCGCACCGGTGAACTGGGCGCTGGTGAACGGCGAAACAGAAACCGGCGCTACGCTGCATAAAATGGTCAAGCGTCCGGACGCCGGCGATATCGTTGGTCAGCGCAAAGTGGCAATCGCCGCTGACGACACGGCGCTGACGCTGCACAAAAAAGTGCTGGAAGCCGCACAGTCATTGCTGAAGGACGAACTGCCGAAGCTGAAAAACGGCACGGCGACATTCAGTGCGCAAAACGAAGCCGAAGCCAGCTACTTTGGCCGCCGGACTGCGGCAGACGGTGAGATCCTGTGGCATAAATCGGCGCAGGAAATCAACAACCTGATCCGCGCAGTGACCGAACCTTATCCTGGCGCCTTCAGCTATCTCGGCCAGCGTAAATTGATTGTCTGGCGTGCTCGCGTGCTGGATGCGCAGCATGACAAGCAGCCTGGTACCGTGCTCAGTACTTCTCCGCTGGTCATTGCCTGCGGCGAAGGCGCACTGGAAATCGTTGCCGGTCAAAATGATGCCGGCCTGTACGTACAGGGTAGCCGTCTGGCGCAGGAAATGGGCATCGTCACCGACGTACGTCTGGCCGCCAAGCCCAACGCAGTGATGAAGCGCAGAACCCGCGTATTGATCCTCGGCGTTAACGGCTTTATCGGTAACCACCTGACCGAACGTCTGCTGCGTGACGATCGTTACGACATTTACGGTTTGGATATCGGTTCTGATGCCATCAGCCGTTTCCTGGATAACCCGCGCTTCCACTTTGTGGAAGGGGATATCAGCATCCATTCCGAGTGGATCGAGTATCACATCAAGAAATGTGATGTCGTTCTGCCGCTGGTGGCCATCGCCACGCCGATCGAGTACACCCGCAATCCACTGCGCGTGTTTGAGTTGGATTTTGAAGAAAACCTGAAAATCGTTCGTGACTGCGTGAAATACAACAAGCGCATCATCTTCCCGTCCACCTCCGAAGTGTACGGTATGTGCGACGACAAAGAGTTCGACGAAGATCATTCCCGCCTGATCGTCGGGCCAATCAACAAACAACGCTGGATTTACTCGGTGTCCAAGCAGCTGTTGGACCGAGTCATCTGGGCCTATGGTGCCAAAGAAGGACTGAAGTTTACGCTGTTCCGTCCGTTTAACTGGATGGGACCGCGCCTGGATAACCTGGATGCAGCGCGCATCGGTTCTTCCCGTGCCATCACCCAGTTGATCCTCAATCTGGTGGAAGGTTCGCCGATCAAACTGATGGACGGCGGGGCGCAAAAACGCTGCTTTACCGATATCAACGACGGTATTGAAGCGCTGTTCCGCATTATCGAAAACCGCGACGGCTTGTGCGATGGACAAATCGTCAACATTGGTAATCCGACCAACGAGGCCAGCATCCGCGAACTGGCGGAAATGCTGCTCGAAAGCTTCAATAATCACCCGTTGCGCGACCGCTTCCCGCCGTTTGCCGGCTTTAAGGATGTCGAAAGCAGCAGCTATTACGGCAAGGGTTATCAGGACGTTGAGCACCGTACGCCAAGCATCAAAAATGCCCGTCGCCTGCTGGATTGGCAGCCGACCATCGCGATGCAGCAAACCGTTGCCGATACCTTGGACTACTTCTTGCGCACCACCGTTCAGGAAGGTGACGGTGCATGAAGAAAGTCGGTCTGCGAGTTGATGTAGATACTTTCAGCGGTACCCGTGAAGGGGTACCGCAGTTGCTGGAGTTGTTCGACAAGTACAACATTCAGGCCAGTTTCTTCTTCAGCGTAGGGCCGGACAATATGGGGCGCCATCTGTGGCGCCTTTTACGTCCGAAATTCCTGTGGAAAATGCTGCGCTCGAACGCCGCGTCGCTGTACGGCTGGGATATTCTGCTGGCCGGTACCGCCTGGCCGGGGCGTAATATCGCCCGTGCCCTGGGGCCATTGATGAAACTCACCGCCCAGGCGGGGCATGAAGTGGGCCTGCACGCCTGGGATCATCAGGGCTGGCAGGCCAAGGTCGGCCGTTGGTCTGAGGCGCAGTTGACGCAACAGGTGCAGCTGGGTGTTGATGCGCTGACTGCCAGTACCGGGCTGCCGGTCAAATGTTCGGCCGTTGCCGGTTGGCGCGCGGACACACGGGTGCTGGAAGTGAAGCAGCGCTTCGGTTTTCACTACAACAGCGATTGTCGTGGTACCCATCCGTTCCGTCCGCTGTTAAGCGATGGCCGTGTGGGAACCGTGCAGATCCCGGTGACGTTACCGACCTTTGATGAGGTGATTGGCAGTGAAGTCAGCATGGCTGACTTCAACGATTACATTTTACGGGCGATTGAAAACGATCGCGGCGTGCCGGTTTATACCATTCATACCGAAGTTGAAGGTATGTCTCAGGCCGCAATGTTTGAGCAGTTACTGCAACGGGCGCAACGGCAGGGCATAGAATTCTGCCCGTTAAGCACCTTGTTGCCACAAGATTTGGCGTCATTGCCATTGGGCCGCGTCGAGCGTGCTCCTTTCCCTGGCCGCGAAGGTTGGCTGGGTTGTCAAACCGATGTGAAGGACGATTCATGAAGGCGCTAAAAGGATCCTGGGCCATTGTGTTGGCCATTTTTTTTGCTCTGGTTTACCTGATCCCCCTCAATGGTCGCCTGCTGTGGCAACCGGATGAAACTCGTTACGCCGAGATCAGCCGTGAAATGCTGCAACGCGGCGACTGGGTAGTGCCGCATCTGCTTGGGCTGCGTTATTTTGAAAAACCGGTTGCCGGATATTGGTTCAACAACATCAGCCAGTGGCTGTTTGGCGATACCAACTTCGCGGTGCGTTTTGGCTCGGTATTCAGCACCGGCATGACCGCCGTGCTGGTGTTCGCGCTGGCAATGCTGATGTGGCGCAACGCGCGCCGCGCCAGCCTGGCGACGTTGATTTTTCTGTCGATGGTGCTGGTGTTCAGCATCGGCACGTACAGCGTGCTGGATCCGATGATTTCCCTGTGGCTGGTGGCGGCTATGGTCAGTTATTACCTGACGCTGAAAGCCACCACGGTCAAGGGTAAAGTCGGCGGTTACGTGTTGCTGGGGCTGGCCTGCGGCATGGGCTTTATGACCAAGGGGTTCCTGGCGCTGGCGGTGCCGGTGATTGCGGTGATCCCGATAGTCATTCAGCAGCGGCGGATCAAGGATCTCTTGATCTACGGCCCGTTGGCGATCCTGACCGCGGTATTGCTTAGCCTGCCTTGGGCGCTGGCTATTGCTCAACGTGAGCCGGACTTCTGGAACTACTTCTTCTGGGTGGAGCATATTCAGCGTTTTGCCGAGGATAACGCCCAGCACAAAGCGCCGTTCTGGTATTACATCCCGATTTTGATGGCGGCGGTATTACCGTGGCTGGCGTTGTTGCCGGGATCTTTGCTTAAGGGTTGGCGTGAACGCGTCCAACGGCCGGAGCTGTTCTTCCTGCTGAGTTGGGTGATGATGCCGCTGATCTTTTTCAGCATCGCCAAAGGCAAACTGCCGACCTATATTTTGCCGTGCATGGCGCCGTTGGCGCTGTTGATGGCCGCTTACGCTGAGGATTATGCGGCAAGCCTACGCAGCAAAACCTTCAAGATCAACGCATTGCTGAACGGCTTATTTGGTCTGATTTGCGTGGTGGCGCTGCTGGTGCTGGGTTCAGGATTGCTGCCGAAGGTGAAGCTGTTTGGGGCACAAGAGTGGCCGAAGATCGTCATCGGCATTATTATGTTCGGCGGTTGGCTGTTATTTGCCATAGTGTCGGCGCGTAATAACGCGCAACGCTGGCGCTGGGCGGCGGCTTGTCCGCTACTGCTGTGCTTGCTGGTGGGTTACGCCATTCCGCAGCAGGTCACTGACTCCAAGCTGCCGCAAAACTTTATCAGCGTAAATATGGCGCAGTTGGGCCATAGCCGTTACGTATTGACCGACAGCGCAGGGGTAGCGGCAGGGCTGGCCTGGGAGTTGAAGCGCAGCGATGTGCTGATGTTCAGCGAGAAAGGTGAGGTGGCTTATGGCCTGGCCTACCCGGATTCCCGCAGCCATTTCATCAGCGATGCCGACTTCCCGCAGTGGTTGGCCCAGGCGCGAAAACAGGGTGACGTCTCATTGGTATTGCAACTGTCGAGAGGGGATCACGTGCCGCAAACCTTACCGGCAGCGGATAAAGTGGTTGAGATGAACCGCTTAGCGCTGCTTTGGTATCAACAGCAGCCATGATAGTCGGCTACTTGCTGGTGCTGGTGGTCAGCCTGCTCACCTGCGGTGGGCAGCTGTGCCAGAAACAAGCGGCCCAGAGTTGGCAATTGCCCCCCGACGTCAGACGGGGGGTGACGCTGCGCTGGCTGCTTCTGGCGGTGTTGTTGCTGGGGTTGGGCATGGCGGTCTGGCTCAACGTGCTGCAGCGCTTGCCGCTCAGCCTGGCTTATCCGACGCTCAGCCTGAATTTTGTGTTGGTGACATTAGCTGCCCGGTGGTTGTTTAACGAACCCACCACCGCACGTCATTGGTACGGCGTGGCGTCGATCATGTTGGGGATCCTGCTGATGAGTATCAATCCATGAGGGGTTACGCCTGGGGCGCGGCCAGCGTACTCTTGGTCACGCTGGCGCAGCTACTGATGAAGTGGGGTATGGCGCAGATCCCTCTGATGTCGTTTGCCGACGTGACGTTAAGCCTGTTTGCCCAGTATTGGGTGCCGCTACTGGCGGTCAGCGGTGGTATCTTCGGTTATGCGTTGTCCATGCTATGCTGGTTCTTCGCGCTGCACCATCTGCCACTAAACCGCGCTTACCCACTGCTGAGCGTGAGCTATGCGCTGGTGTACCTGGCCGCGGTGATCCTGCCGTGGTTTAACGAATCCGCCACCCTGTTGAAAACGTTGGGAACGCTGTTTATCCTGTTTGGCGTGTGGCTGATTAACAGCCAGGCCAAGGTAAAAACGCCTTAATAGCGCAAAAAGTGGCGCCAATGCGATTATCTCCTTCACCGTGCTTGCCTTTTTCCCCGGCAGGGGGATAAATTAGCCCCAAATAGCGCTTTCCTTACGTGGTGCCGGCTTTGCCTCGCAGGCGGTATGCTTTTACCGGACGGCATGATGCGGCAACGTGTTCAATGAAGGGATATTATGCGGATGCGTATTTGGTTTTTATTAGCCAGTTTAATTCTTGCCGGTTGTAGCAGTCATGCACCGCCGCCCAGCGGTCGGCTGGCGGACTCTATCGTGGTGGTGGCTCAGTTGAATGAGCAACTGCGTCAATGGTACGGCGCACCTTATCGTTACGGTGGGGTCGATCGCGGCGGCGTTGACTGTTCCGGTTTCGTTTATCGCACCTTCCGCGACCGTTTCGATATGCAACTACCTCGTTCGACGGTGGAACAAACCTCGTTGGGAACCAAAGTCTCGCGTGATGAGCTGATGCCGGGCGATCTGGTGTTTTTCAAAACCGGCGGCGGTGAGAACGGTTTGCACGTTGGCATTTATGATACCAACGATCAGTTTATTCATGCCTCCACCAGCCGTGGCGTAATGCGATCCTCGCTGGACAATGTATATTGGAAAAAAGCCTACTGGCAGGCGCGGCGCATTTAATCTTAAGCTGTTGATTTGGTGTATCATGGCGGCATCACGTGCTTAGCGGGGACCGCCATGAATAACTTACGCTTACTGATTTCCGATTCTTACGACCCCTGGTTCAATCTGGCCGTGGAAGAGTGCATCTTCCGCGAAATGACCACGCAGAAAATCCTGTTCTTATGGCGCAATGCCGAAACGGTGGTCATAGGCCAGTCACAAAACCCATGGAAAGAGTGCAACACCCGGCGAATGGAGCAGGACGGCATTCGCCTGGCGCGTCGTAGCAGCGGCGGTGGAGCGGTATTCCACGATCTGGGTAACACCTGTTTTACCTTTATGGCGGGCAAACCGGGTTACGACAAAACTCTTTCCACCGGTATCATTCTGCAGGCGTTGGCCCAGTTGGGTATTTCTGCCACGGCATCGGGCCGCAATGATCTGGTGATCGAAACGCCGGAAGGCGTGCGTAAAATCTCCGGCTCGGCCTATCGGGAAACCCAGGATCGCGGGTTCCACCATGGCACCTTATTACTGAATGCCGATCTTAACCGTCTGGCGGATTATCTTAATCCGGATCCCAAAAAGCTGCAGGCCAAGGGCATCACCTCGGTACGCTCCCGGGTGGCCAACCTGGTGGAATTTAAACCTGACATCAGCCACCAGCAGGTCTGCGATGCGGTGACTCAGGCATTCTTTGACTACTATGGCGAGACCGCTACGGCGGAAATCATCTCACCGGATGTCTATCCCGACCTGCCGGATTTCGCCGCGCAGTTTGCCAAACAGAGCAGTTGGGAATGGAATTTCGGCAAGGCGCCGGCATTTAGCCATTTACTGAACGAACGCTTTGTCTGGGGTGGGGTGGATATCTTCTTTGACGTAGAAAAGGGGCAGATCTGCCGGGCGCAGATTTTTACCGACAGCCTGAGTCCGGCACCGCTGCAGCGTTTGGCAGAGATGCTGGTGGGTTGCGCTTACCGCAGTGAAGCCTTGGCTGAGTGCTGCGACAAACTGATTGCTCAGTTCCCGGAGCAGGCTACCGAGTTAGCCGAGCTGCGGCAATGGCTGGTCGAAACGATCAAATAACAACCACGCTTTAAATATCAAGGGATGACGGTGTCATCCTTTTTTTATGCCGCAAGTTTGCGCCGCTTTATTGTTTTTATCGGCTTTCTGCTGCCGAAAGCCACCTCAATAGTGGGTAGCATGAATTTCCAATAAAGCAAGGTGGGCATTTTTTTGCTGTTTCAATGCAAAGAATAACGTACGGAATTGATGCGTTATTAAATTTAATCAGTTTGCGGCGCGCTTGCGCTTGTGCAGATTTCATGCTTAATTGATATTTAGATATGTTTAAGAATTTCTTTAATGAAAACAATAGCGATAAGCCAAATTTTCAGTGTGACTATATTACTTAACCTAAATATGGCTTAAATTTAGTGGGGTTTCGCCAACTCTGTCTTAAGCCAAATTGTTTTTGATACCGTGCCAAGTGGACGCAACATAGCTTTAATCTATCAATTAAATGATAAGTTATCACTAATTGCATTGATATTTCCGATTAATCTCAGAGGGATTGATCGATAAAATATATTGATATACGATGAGATGCTCGCCATTCAGCCTGTGGCATTGAAATGAAAATACAATTCGAAGCTGACTTTATTAGTAGCTATGTTTTTCAACCTGTTTACTCAATGGAGGGCAGGCTGTTAGCGGTAGAAATTTTGAACCGCTTTAATAGTCTGGACGGTGATTTGGCTATGCCGGCTGACATTGGGATTAATTTACTGACCGCTGAGCAAAAGATTGAGTTATTTAATGAGCAATTGAAACTGGCAGAACAGAATGCCGCCTGGTTTGTCGAAAACGACGTTTTGTTGACGCTTAATATTGAAGAAACCCTGGTCGATTTGATTCTCGCTGACGGCCAACTCTGTGACCGTATCAGGCAATGGCCATTTATTGCTTTCGAAATCAGTGAGGGTTTTCCGAATCTTTCGGCCGGCAAAAACAATCCAAAGATCCTCCGGCTGAGCGAATTGTTTTCGCTGTGGTTGGATGATTTCGGCTCCGGCCAGGCGACCCTGACCGCCTTGTATGATGGGTTGTTCGACTACGTCAAGATCGACAAGCGTTTTTACTGGCAGTTGTTTACCCATCAGGGATATGACGTGGTCATTGACTCGTTATTAAAGAATATCAATCTACTGTGTAAGGGGGTAATCGTCGGAGGAATAGAGAAAAGGGAATATTTTAATAAGCTCAGACACGCCGGGGTTTTTGGCCTGCAAGGTTTTTTATGGCCCAGCGTTGGTGTGGACAATCTGGCAGCGTTACGGGTAACACCCGATGAGTTCAATAACAATAATTGAGAGTACAACACACAACGGAGCCAATAATGGACTGGATGATGTCAGATGTGATTCCGGCGCTGTTATTCATTATGATTTTCTCGCCGATCGGGTATTTTCCCGCTCAGCGTAAAAAGGCATTCAAACCGTATCGGCATAAACGCTGATCCCCGCATCTGCCCAGGTATCAGGCAGATGCGTTCTCCCTGCATTTCCTCTGTGTTAATCGCCCCGTTCAAGCTCTACACTAGGTGCAACGGAGGGCCTATGCCGCAGTTTGAAAACGCTTACCAACATCAGTTAGCCGGTTTTTATACCGAATTGAATCCCACTCCGCTGAAAGGCGCTCGTTTGCTGTATCACAGCGAACCGCTGGCACGCGAACTGGGGCTGGACGAAAGCTGGTTTACCCAGGACAAAACCCCGATTTGGGCGGGTGAGAAACTGTTGCCGGGCACGCGACCGCTGGCGCAGGTTTACAGTGGCCATCAGTTCGGCGTTTGGGCCGGGCAGTTGGGGGATGGCCGGGGCATTTTGCTGGGTGAACAACGCCTGGCGGATGGCCGCAGCATGGACTGGCACCTGAAAGGGGCGGGATTGACGCCTTATTCACGCATGGGCGACGGGCGTGCGGTACTGCGTTCGGCGATCCGTGAGTTCCTCGCCTCCGAGGCACTGCACCATCTGGGCATTCCAACCACCCGTGCGCTGACCATTGTGACCAGTGAGGAGCCGGTTTACCGTGAGCAACCTGAGCGTGGAGCGATGTTGCTACGCGTGGCGGAAAGCCACGTGCGTTTCGGCCACTTTGAGCATTTTTATTACCGCAAGCAGCCGGAACAGGTGCAGCAGCTGGCCGATTTTGTCATTGCCCGTCACTGGCCGCAGTTGCAAGATCAGGCGGAGGGTTACTTACTGTGGTTTACCGACGTGGTTGAGCGCACTGCGCGGCTCATCGCCCATTGGCAGACCGTCGGTTTCGCTCACGGCGTAATGAACACCGATAACATGTCGATTCTGGGTCTTACCATCGACTATGGCCCTTATGGCTTCCTCGACGACTACAAGCCCGACTATATTTGCAACCACTCTGATCATCAGGGGCGCTATGCCTTCGATAATCAACCGGCGGTGGCGCTGTGGAACCTCCATCGGCTGGCACAGACCCTGTCCGGGCTGATGAGTACGGAACAGCTGCAGCAGGCGCTGGCGGCCTATGAACCGGCCCTGATGCGCGCTTACGGGGAACAGATGCGCGCCAAGCTCGGCTTCTTCACCCAATCGCAGCAGGATAACGATTTGCTCACCGGGTTGCTGAGCCTGATGGCGCAAGAAGGCCGGGACTATAGCCGAACTTTCCGCTTGTTAAGTCATACCGAACAGCAACAGGCGCAGTCGCCGCTGCGTGATGAATTTATCGATCGCGCTGCGTTCGACGGTTGGTACCAACAATACCGCCAGCGCTTGCAGCAAGAACAGGTGAGCGACGCTGAGCGTCAACAGGCGATGAAGGCGGTGAATCCGAAGCTGATCCTGCGCAACTATCTGGCGCAGCAGGCGATTGAAAGTGCCGAACGGGATGATGTCAGCAAACTGGCGCGCCTGCATCAGGCCTTGTTGACGCCGTTTGCTGACGCGCCGGAATATGACGATCTCGCCGCATTGCCGCCGGATTGGGGCAAGCATCTGGAGATATCCTGCTCGAGTTAGAGGCACGGAAATGAAAGGATGACGGGCGCGGCGGGTACCGCGCCCGGTACTGCCACTACTGGCGTAAATACACCTGCGGTAACGCCACTTCCGGGTGATGTACTACCCCCAAATCTGCCTGATACCAGCGGGTGAGTATTTCCGCCTGCAACACCTCCTGCGGCGTACCCGAGGCGACCAATTGCCCCTGATGCAGCAATAAAATGCGGTCGGCATACAGCGCGGCCAGGTTGAGGTCATGCAGCACGCAGCACACCGCGATCGGCTGTTGGCGCGTAAGCGTGCGCAGCAACCTCAGCGTATGTTGCTGGTGGTAGAGATCCAGTGCCGAAGTCGGTTCGTCAAGGAACAGCCAGGACGGGGTGGGCTGTGGTTGCCAAAGTTGTGCCAGCACGCGGGCCAACTGTACCCGTTGCTGCTCGCCGCCGGAAAGCTGGCGATAATCGCGTTGGGCCAGTTCAAGGCAGTCGGTTTGCGCCATCACCTGTTGCACCGCGTGCCGTGCATCGCGTTTGCCATGCGGCGCGCGTCCCATGCTGACCACTTCCTCCACGGTAAAAGGAAAGGCCAAATCACTGTGCTGGCGCATCACCGCGCGTACCTTCGCCAGCTGCTGCGGTTGCCACTGTTCTAACGGTCGTCCCAGCAGCTGACATTCGCCGCAACCCGGAGCCAGATAGCCGGTTAACAAGCGCAACAACGTAGACTTACCTGCGCCGTTTGGCCCGATTATTGCCACCATTTCGCCGCTGGCGATACTGAGCGAAACGTCGTTTATCAGCCGACGTGAACCCAGGCTGTAACGCAATTGCTGCACCGTCAGGCTTGAGGAGTTATCCACCCACACGCTCCCGCTGGCGCATCACCAGCCATAAGAAGTAAGGCCCGCCGATCAGGCTGGTCATCAACCCGACCGGCATTTCCGCCGGTGCTACCAGGGTGCGTGCCAGCGTATCGCTGACCAACAGCAGGCAGGCACCGCCCAACGCGGAGCAGGGCAACAGCCAGCGGTGGTCGCCGCCGAGGCGCATGCGTACCAGGTGCGGCACCACCAGACCGATAAAGCCAATCACGCCGCTCATCGCCACCGAAGCGCCAATCAACAAGGCGCTAAGCAACAGCAGTTGCAGCTTGGCGCGCTGGACGTTGACCCCGAGGTAATGTGCTTCTTCATCCCCCAGTTGCAACAGATTCAGGCGACGCGCCTGTAACAGGGTCAGTAAGGTGGTCGGCAGGATCAGGGAAGCGCACACCACCAGCGTCGGCCATTGCGACTGGCTAAGGCTGCCCATCATCCACAGCGAGAACTGACGCAGCTGTTGGTCGTTGCTGAGGTAAGACAGCACGCCAATCGCCGCCATGCACAGGGCGTTGATGGCAATCCCCGCCAGCAGCAGGCGCGACAGGCTGCCGTGGCCGCTGCGGCTGATACCGTAGATCAACAGCGACACCAGCATGCTGCCGAGGAACGCCGCCAGCATATGGCCATACAGGGCAATCACCGGAGGCAACGCCAGAGGCATCACGATAATCAGCGCGACAAACAGCGCGCCGCCGCTGCTGATGCCCAGCAGGCTCGGGTCAGCCAGCGGGTTGCGAAACAACCCTTGCATGACGGCACCAGATACCGCTAATGCACAGCCGATCACCACCGCCAGCAGTACGCGCGGCAGACGGATATTTAACCAGATATGCCAGGCGGTGTCGCTGAACGGCTGTTGCCACAGAGTGCGAAACGACAGGGGCAATGCCCCCATATTGGCGGCACCCAGCGCCAGCAGCGCCAGTAACACCAGCAGGCCGGCAATCGCCACGCGTGGGGAAGTGCGACTGCGCATTACTTTTGCTCCGCCGCGTGGCGTAGTTTGGCCAACGCCGCCGGCGTTTCCAGCCCAAAGCCCAGCAGCGCCATATCGTCAACCACCAGCACGCGGTGGTTTTTCCCCGCTGGCGTGAGTGCGACGCCCGGCAAGTTCCACAATTGTTGTTGGCCACCGAGCGTTTTTATGCCGTCAGTGGTGACCAACAGCAGATCGGGCGCGCTGGCGATCACGCCTTCCTGCGACAGGGGACGATAGCGACTGAATCCCTGCATCGCATTCTTCAAACCGGCTGCCGTGATGACCGCGTCGGCGGCGGTGTGTTGCCCGGCGGCCATCGGCGTAATCCCCCCGTGGCTCATGACGAACAGGACCTTGACCGGCAGAGCATCGGTTTTCACCGCCGCCAGCTGTTGCTGATACCGTTGGCTCAGCTTTTTGCCTTGCTCGGTACGCTGCAACGCATTGGCGATCACCTCGATTTTCTCCGGCACGCTTTGCAACGTGGTATCGCCCGGAATGCGTACGATCTTAACGCCGCTTTCTTCCAGCTGTTTGAGCACCAGCGCCGGTTCGGCCAGTTCGGTCGTCAGCACCAGCGAAGGTTTCAACGCCAGAATACCTTCGGCATTAAGCTGACGCATGTAGCCGACATCCGGCAGCTTTTTGACGGCTTCCGGTTGCAGACTGGTACTGTCGCGCGCAATCACCTCATCGCCCGCGCCGAGTGCGAAGGCAATTTCGGTGACGTCACCGCCTATCGAGACAATACGTTCCGCCGCCGCAGCGGAGAAGGGTAACGCCAGCGCAATGCACAACGCCAGGCGACGGGTCAATGAGGGTTTCATGCGGCAATGTCCTTGGGTTCAAGCGCGGCAACCTGCTCACGCCACTGGGTTTGTTCCGGCTGGCCTTCGGTACGCTGGCCGTAAAGCTGGGCGATTTGCGTGCCGTCCGCGGCAAACAGCTCCAGGCTGGTGACAAAGCCGTCTTTGGTTGGCTTGCGGGTGATCCAGCTTTCGGCAATTGCGTCTTCGATCAGGTGCAGGGTGAAACGACGGTTAAACACGTTAATCCAGCCTTCCTGCGGCATCAGACGCTCGATCTGACCGGTGAAGATCTGCACGCAGCCGCGGTTGCCGACAAAAATCATGATTTCGTTTTGCAGATCCAACGCTGCGTTGAGCAACTGGGACAGGGCGCTGTTATCCACCCGGTAGGCCAAATCGTTGCCGACGGCCTTGAAGGCCTGCTGACGCGTCAGCTTATTGCGGCTTAACAACTGGAAGAACTGGTGAACATCGGTCATTTCACGCCATTCGCGGTCGATCTTTTCGTTGTCCGGTGCGGCGTTACTGACGGTGGCGTCCGGGGCTTTCAGTGCCAACGCCGGGTTTTCTGCACTCAGGTGGCGTTCCACCAGCGCCATCCAGGCGGCCAGGTCGGTTTCGTCGGTGGTGTACACCTTATGCAACGCATCACCCTGATGATCGAAGAACTGAATGCTGTGACGCACACCGCGCTTGTTGGTTTCGCTCATGGCGAAGGCGCTGGCCCACTGATTGAGGAACAGCCGCAAATCCAATTCGCGTGGGTTGAGGATCAGCCCCGCGTGGCCGTTCAGATGCTGGTTGAGGTAGCGCCCCATCTGCTCGTGCACCGCGTAGCTGTTACGGGTGATGGATTTGGTGACGCCAACCTGCTCCAGCTCGGTCAGCAGGGTGCGGGCATCGGCCTGCAGACGACGAGTATCCTGACCGACGCGAGCATGGGTCAGTTCTGCTTCGCTAACGCTAAGCAGCTCGGCCAGATCGCGCGCGTATTTGCCTGGGTTATCAATTTTTGCCTGCTGGTAGCGTTGGTAGAGGGTATTGCTCATTGATAGTTCTCCTGTGAGAGGTGCAATCGGCGGGCATTCGGGTTGCCCGCCGGATTCAAAACGTTACCACTGATAGCTGACCAACAGTTTGGCGTTGCGGCCATCCTGCGGAATGCCCTGCGGCGAGTAGTATTCTTTGTCGAAGGCGTTGCCCAGCACCACGGTGGTGGTAACGCCCTGCAGACGATCGCGGCCTTTATAGCTCAGGTAGAAATCATTGACGCCGTAGCCGCCTTGCTCTGGCGTGCCAGTTTCTACACGGCTGGCGCGTTGGGCCAACGTCGCAACCCACCCGGTAGAGAGACCGGTTTCACCCAGCGGGATATCCAGCGTGCTGGTAACGGTGTCTGGATTGATGCTGTTTAACCATTCGCCGCTGGTTTCATTTTTTCCACGTGTTCGGTTGTATGCCAAATCCCAGCCAAAAATTGGCGTTTTATAGCTCAACATGGCATCCCAACCCCAGATCTTCGCACGATCGATATTGGTCGAGAAAGTGGTGCAACTGATGCAATAAGGGCCACGGGGACCACGTCCCAACTCCATGGTGACGTCGGTAGTGATGTAGTCTCGGGCTTTGGTGTCGAAGTAACTGGCTTTGAATTGCAGACTATCGTCAGCTAAGAGCAGATCGTCAAAGCGCAGCCCGAAACCATACTCTTGGGTGGCATTAGTTTCCGGTTTCAGATTCGGATTAGGTACCCAATTGTTGGTGATGGTGGTAGGTCCCATGGGAATAGAGAAATGTTTAGAGTCGTTATACATTTCACCCATGGTCGGCGCACGAAATGCCTGCGAGTAAGAACCGAACAACATCAGCCAATCGGTTGGCGTAATGCTGATAGCGCCACGAGATGACCACTTGTCAGCATCCACATCCGCATAGCCGTCGCTTGAGCCTTTGTAGTTATCGTAACGAGTCCCGGCAAGCAGGGTCACCGGCAGGTCTCGCAGGGTAATTTCATCTTGTAACCAACCGGAAGCAAAGTTGATTTTCGCTTGGGGGAAGCTCTCTGTTGCACCGCCCGGCGTTTGTTCCTGCTTGTAAGCTTCACTGCCATAGGTAAACAGATGAGAAGCGAAGGTGTCAGCAAACAGGCGGGTGCGGTTTTCCAGTTTCGCGCCACGGGTAGTTTGTTTACGCGCCTCGTCTTCGTTGCCATGAGTGTGGGCGTTGATCTCCACTTCGGAATAATAGACTTTGGCTACGGCGTCGAGCCAATCCTGACCCACCGGTTTAAGTTTGTAGCTGAGTTGACCGTCACGCTGGATGCTTGAACGATCGGTCATCAGGTTACCGCTGCTGCTGGCGGACTCCTGCGGGTTTTTCGGTTCCTGCGCCCGATTGTTGTAGTAGCGCAGGTCACCACTTAATGATTGATTTTCATCAATCTTCCAGGTGCCTTTGGCCAGCACATTGCTGATGGTCTCGTCGTTGGGCGCGTCAAAACCGTTGCCCTGACGCAAATCCCCAACGTCGCGAGTGCCGAATGACAGCAGGCCGTCGAGGTTGTCGGTCTTGCCATAGGCGCTGGCGCCCATACCCAGGCTGTGATCGCCACTGCCCGCGGTGCCGTAAACCCGGAACCCGGTGTCATGACCTGGCAGCAGCAGATCGGCGGCATCCACGGTTTCATAAGCAATTACGCCGCCCAGTGCGCCACTGCCGTAAAGCAGGGCCGAAGGGCCGCGTACCACTTCAATGCGTTTTACCAGTGCCGGATCCAGGAAGGTGGCGCCAAGATGACCGGTATCGGTGCCTTGACGGATACCGTCTACCAGCGTCAGTACGCCGTTTTTACCGTAGCCGCGCATGAAAACATCTTGGCCATTGGTACGGCCGGTGCCATTGACGGTTATGCCCGGCACGCGGCGCAGCATGTCGGCGGCGCTGGTGGCGGTCTGGCTTTCAGGGCTATTGCCTTCGATCACGGTGACCATCATCGGCGCTTCAAAACTGCTGCGTGCATTGCCGGTGGCGGCAACGGTCAGGGTTTCGTCGCTGGCTTTACTCGTTTTAGCCGACACATCGCTGGAAGAAGAAGCCGTGTGGTTGGTTTGTGCAAAAGTCACCGTCGGCAGAGCGCAGGCAATCGCCAGACTCAATGCGGATAAACGCAGCCGGGTGTAAGGGATCAGAGGCATGTCGCAACTCTCCGTATGTTTTTAACATATCAATAGATTTGCTGGCTGCCTGGATCAATATCGATCGGGGTGGCTGGCGTGAGGGATGGGTGTTATTTGGTCAGGATCAATTTCCCGGCTTTGGTCTGCCGCAGCTGGTAGCGCTGGCCCTGATGGATGATGATCGCCACGCCCTCGGCGTCGAGCAGCTGAGCGCTGTCGTAGCAGGGAGGCGAGGTCAGGCCACTCACCGCGGGGCTTACGGTTTTGGCAGGTAAGTCGTGATTGTGATTATCCATCGTCATGTGTTTATAAAACAGACCGTTAAATAGCAATTAATATCAAAGTGAGAATCATTATCATGTGAACGAAAGGTTACATCAAGGAAAATTTTCTTACCGATGGAACCTTTTTGTAGGAAGGGAAGGTGAGAGGGGCTGAAGGGGCTCAGCCCGTCTAAAACAAGGTTATTTCAGCAGGGTTTCAATGCGGTCGAACAGGCGCTCGGGTTTGGTGATCGGTGCGAAGCGTTTCACCCGTTGACCGTCGGCGGTCAGCAGGAATTTGGTGAAGTTCCATTTGATTCGCTGGCTGCCTAATACGCCCGGAGCAAGGCGTTTCAATTCATTGAACAGCGGATGCGCCCCAGGACCGTTGACCTCAATCTTGCTGAACAGCGGGAAGCTGACGCCGTAGTTCAGAGTGCAGAAGTTGGCGATCTCCAGGGGATTACCGGGCTCTTGGGAACCGAACTGATTGCAGGGAAAGCCCAGCACCATCAGCCCCCGTTCGCGGTAATACTGCCACAGGTTTTCCAGCCCACGGTATTGCGGCGTAAAACCGCATTTACTGGCGGTGTTAACCACCAGATAGGCTCGGGCGGGGAAATCCCCCAGCGTTTTGTGTTCCCCTTGCAGGGTGACGCAGGGGATGGATAACAGTGAGTGGATCATGTCGAGGTTCCAAATCCTTTCCAGGGAGACTGCGAGAGTTGCTAACAGTATAGATGAGCGGATGACAGGGGAAAAAGCCGGGACGGGCGCCCCGGCTTTGGCATCAGAAGCGGGTATCTACCGCATCGGCCAGCATGGCCAGCAGCTGTTCGCTGTCGGCCCAGCTCAGGCAAGGATCGGTAATTGACTGACCGTAGGTGAGCGGTTGACCGGCCACGATTTTCTGGGTGCCTTCCACCAGGAAGCTTTCCGCCATCACGCCGGTCACGGCAGCAGAACCGGCACGGATTTGCTGGCAAACATTTTCTGCTACTTCCAACTGGCGGCGATGCAGTTTCTGGCAGTTGCCGTGGCTGAAGTCGATCACCAGGTGTTCCGGCAGGTCGAATTCACGCAGGCTGTCGCAAGCGGCAACGATATCGGTAGCATGGTAGTTCGGGGTTTTGCCACCGCGCATGATGATATGACCGTAAGGATTGCCGCTGGTCTGATAGATAGTCATCTGGCCGTGTTTGTCCGGGGACAGGAACATGTGCCCGGCGCGCGCCGCACGAATGGCGTCAATGGCGATGCGGGTATTGCCGTCGGTACCGTTTTTGAAGCCCACCGGGCAGGAGAGCGCCGAGGCCATCTCACGGTGGATCTGGCTTTCGGTGGTCCGTGCGCCAATCGCGCCCCAACTGATCAGGTCGGCGATATATTGACCGACCACCATATCGAGGAATTCGGTAGCGGTAGGCAGGCCGAGCTGGTTCACTTCCAGCAGCAGCCGACGCGCCATTTCGATCCCACGATTCACCTGGAAGCTGCCATCCAGCGCCGGATCGGAGATCAGGCCTTTCCAGCCCACCACGGTACGCGGTTTTTCAAAATAGGTGCGCATCACGATTTCCAGGCGATCCTGGTAACGTATGCGCAGTTGGTTCAGGCGGCCGGCATAGTCTACGGCGGCGTCGAGATCGTGTATCGAGCATGGGCCGATAACCACCAGCAGGCGGCGATCTTCACCGGTCAGGATTTTTTCAATGCGTTGCCGGGAGGCCGTCACGTTATCCGCGATTTCCGCCGAGATCGGCAACTTCTCCGCCAGTTCTTGCGGCGTGACAAGGCTGTCGATGCGCGCGGTCCGCAGTTCATCTGTTTTGTGCATGATTTTCTCTAAAGACTTTTCTTCGCTGCGGCAGGAGTGCCGGGAAGTGATGGCGATCACAATAACGTAAAAACCGATGAATTCAACCGGAGAAACTGTGTTCTGTTGATCAGAATCGCTAAAAAAAGCACAAAAAACGTCGCCAATGAAGAAATAAGCAGCACGCGGTAGGGGACCGGCCCACCGCGTGAAAACTAGAACATGCGGCGGCTCATGCCCAGAATGTCCAGAATTTTGGTCGAGATCTCCTCTACCGAATAATTGGTGGTATTGAGATAACGGATCTGGTTTTTACGGAACAGCGCTTCCACCTCGGCAAGCTCCATTCGACACTGGCGAATAGAGGCATAACGGCTGTTTTCGCGCCGTTCTTCACGGATAGCGGCTAAACGCTCCGGATCGATAGTCAGGCCGAAAAGCTTGTGCTGAAACGGCTTCAGCGCGGCGGGAAGGTGTAAATTGTCCATATCATCGGCGGTAAACGGGTAGTTGGCGGCGCGGATACCGAACTGCATCGCCAGGTACAGGCTGGTGGGGGTTTTGCCACAGCGTGAAACCCCGAGCAAAATCACCTGGGCCTGGTCGAGATTGCGCAGCGAAATGCCGTCATCATGGGCTAACGTGTAGTCAATAGCCGCGATACGGGCATCATATTTACCGAGGTTGCTGGCCGTCAGGCCGTGGGTACGATTAGGGACCGGGGTGGGCTCCACCTCTAACTCGCCCTGCAGCGGGCCGACCAGTGCTTGCACAATATCCTGACAAAACCCTTCGCTCTGGGTGATGACTTTGCGCACTTCCGGCGAAATGATCGAGTAAAACACCAAGGGCCGCACGCCGGTATCTCGATAGATATCATTAATCTGCTGACAGACTCCACGGGCGCGCGCCTCGGTTTCGACAAAGGGCAGCGTAAAGGTTGTGGCCTTCACCGGAAATTGAGACAGCACGGCGTGGCCCAAAACCTCGGCGGTGATCGCCGTACCATCCGAAATATAAAAAACGCTTCTTTCCACCCGAGGCTCCTTACCTGAACGGTGATGCAGTTATCGCATCTGCTTGCTCTTATCATGGGCTTGAGATGATCGAGCGGTAAAGGGGCGGGCAAAAAAAATGTGATAGTGAGGGCAGAGTCGTCGATTAATTTCGCCGATCAAGGAATAAGCTTTCGTCGGAGCGTTATTGATTGAAACGCTATTTTAAATTTTATGAAAAGCAGGGATTTCTTTTTCTTGAGGAATGGTTCCACAGAACGATGTTATTTTCACCAAAGTCATTAGTGATAATATGGTTTTTAAAAATCAAGTTTAAAAATTACTTAATTTGTTGAGATTTAAGCTATTAGTGCGACAGGGAACGATTCCATCCTCATTTTTCATTTCAGGAAGTTTTCCTAAAATCCATTTTCTTCGCCGGGTTGATCGATTCACCTTTCCATTTCCTATGGATCATTGTGCTAGTCTGATTCGGCACCGTTTTAGCGGCGCTGAGAAAGCAAGCGAATTAAATCCGTCTATACCCTACTGATAGCAATAAGGATTGTCTCGATGTCCAACAATGGCCCAGACTTGCGTAATGTGCTTTGGTACAACCAGCTCGGCATGCACGACGTTGACCGTGTCGGCGGCAAAAATGCCTCCCTCGGTGAAATGATCACCAATCTTTCCGATTTGGGCGTAGCCGTGCCAAACGGTTTTGCCACCACCGCGCAGGCGTTTAACGATTTCCTCGAGCAAAGCGGTGTTAACCAGCGCATCTATCAGTTACTGGATCAAACTGACGTTGACGACATTGCCCAACTGACCAAGGCCGGCGCGCAAATCCGTCAATGGATCATCGACACGCCGTTCCATGCAGAGTTCGAGCGCGAAATAAACCTGGCTTACCAGCAACTGGCCGACGGCGAGCCGGAAGCCTCTTTTGCCGTGCGTTCTTCCGCCACCGCAGAAGACATGCCGGACGCTTCCTTTGCCGGGCAGCAGGAAACCTTCCTCAACGTGCAGGGCATCGACGCCGTAATGGTGGCGATCAAGCACGTATATGCCTCATTGTTTAACGACCGTGCCATCTCTTACCGCGTGCATCAGGGTTACGATCACCGCGGCGTGGCCTTATCGGCCGGCGTGCAGCGCATGGTACGTTCTGACCTGGCGTCTTCCGGCGTGATGTTCACCATCGATACCGAATCCGGTTTTGACCAGGTGGTGTTTATCACTTCCGCCTTCGGCCTGGGTGAAATGGTAGTGCAGGGCGCGGTAAACCCTGACGAATTCTACGTGCATAAACCGACGCTGCTGAAAGGCAAGCCGGCTATCGTGCGTCGTAACCTCGGGTCGAAGAAAATCCGCATGGTGTACGCACCTTCGCAGGATCACGGCAAGCAGGTACAAATTGAAGACGTGCCAGAGCAGCAACGCAATCGTTTCTCTCTGACCGACGAAGAAGTACAGGGCCTGGCGCATCAGGCACTGCTGATCGAAAAACACTACGGTCGTCCGATGGATATCGAGTGGGCCAAAGACGGCCATACCGGCAAGCTGCTGATTGTTCAGGCCCGTCCGGAAACCGTGCGTTCCAACGAACAGACGATGGAGCGTTACCAGCTTAACGGCAGCAGCCCGGTGCTGGTGGAAGGGCGCGCCATCGGCCACCGCATTGGCGCAGGCCCGGTAAAAGTCATCCATAATATCAGCGAAATGGACCTGATCGAGCCAGGCGACGTGCTGGTGACGGACATGACCGACCCGGACTGGGAACCGATCATGAAAAAGACCGCGGCAATCGTCACCAACCGTGGCGGCCGTACCTGCCACGCGGCGATCATCGCGCGCGAGCTCGGCATTCCTGCCGTGGTCGGTTGCGGTAACGCTACCGATCTGCTGAATGCCGGCCAGAAGGTCACCGTCTCTTGTGCGGAAGGCGATACCGGCTTTGTGTACAGCGATATGCTCGACTTCAGCGTGCAGAGTTCCGAAGTGACCGAGCTGCCGTCACTGCCGCTGAAAATCATGATGAACGTCGGTAACCCCGACCGCGCCTTTGACTTTGCGCGCTTGCCGAACGAAGGCGTGGGCCTGGCCCGGCTGGAATTTATCATCAACCGCATGATTGGCGTACACCCGAGGGCGTTGCTGGAGTTTGATCAACAGACTCCAGAACTGCAGCAGGAAATCAAGGCGCTGATGCAAGGCTACGACCACCCGGTCGAGTTCTATGTGGGCCGCCTGACTGAAGGGATTGCCACGCTGGGGGCGGCATTCTGGCCGAAGCGGGTGATTGTGCGCCTGTCTGACTTCAAATCCAATGAATATGCCAACCTCGTGGGCGGTGAGAAATACGAGCCGCATGAAGAGAACCCGATGTTGGGCTTCCGTGGCGCCGGCCGTTACGTCGCCGACAGCTTCCGCGATTGCTTCGCGATGGAATGCGACGCGGTAAAACGCGTGCGTAATGAAATGGGCCTGACCAACGTCGAAATCATGGTGCCTTTCGTGCGTACCGTAGCGCAGGCGGAAGCGGTGGTCGCCGAATTGGCGCGTCAGGGTCTGAAGCGTGGCGAAAACGGCCTGAAAGTGATTATGATGTGCGAAATTCCGTCCAATGCCCTGTTGGCCGATCAGTTCCTGGAACACTTCGATGGCTTCTCTATCGGCTCCAACGACATGACCCAGCTGACGCTGGGGCTGGATCGCGATTCGGGCGTGGTGTCTGAACTGTTTGACGAGCGTAACGAGGCGGTTAAAGCGCTGCTGTCGATGGCGATTCAAGCGGCTAAACGCCATGGCAAATACGTCGGTATTTGCGGGCAGGGCCCTTCCGATCATGAGGACTTCGCCGAGTGGTTGATGGAGCAGGGCATTGACAGCCTGTCGCTCAACCCGGATACCGTGGTGCAAACCTGGGTCAATCTGTCGAAGAAAAAGTAATTCTGCGACATAAGATTCCGCATTAACTCTAAAGCCGTAGCTCAGGTTACGGCTTTATTATTTCTGAATGTAAATAGAATGGATTTCGGCATTAATCTTGGCCAAAAAAAGAATAAAAAAAAGCCCATCATAGGAGACGGGCAAAGACTACACACAGCAATTCACATGTATGGCATTACATTGTTAGGAAATCTTGCTTTAAATCAGATGTTTGAAGCAATAGATGGCAATAATACTAGATATTTAAACGAAATTAGTCATTAAGAATCATCCTAATCAAGATCCAGGTTCCCATTTATTTTAAACCTTGCTCAATTTTATCTTCAGGCTAAAAAGATGTATTCATGCGGTATGTTTAATTAATGCACGCTAGCCCGGCATTGAGGGGGACTTTATTAATTATCGCTGCGACGGATTGAAGTAAATGAGAATGGGTGTGGATAAAGAAAGGATACTGCCCGGGGAGCCGGGCAGAGATCCGGATTACATCTGTTCCAGGTCTTTGGCGACTTCTTCCAGATCGGTTGTCGGTTCCGGTGCTTCGTTCATCCAGGCGGTGAGCAAGCGATAAGACACCGCCAGCACCACAGGGCCGATAAACAGGCCAATCATGCCGAAAGCCAATAGGCCGCCGATAACACCGGACAAGATCAGCAGCATCGGCAGATCGGCACCCATGCGGATCAGCACCGGCCTCAATACGTTATCCAGCGTAGCCACCACGCAGCTCCAGACCAGCAGCACGGTGCCCCAGGTGGTGTCACCGCTCCAGTACAGCCAGATAATGGCTGGCACCAGCACCAACAGCGGCCCCAGTTGCGCGACACAGCAGATAAAGATCAGCACCGTCAGCAGGGTGGCGGCTGGAATGCCAGTCACCGCCAGGCCAATACCGCCCAATACCGATTGTACCAGCGCCGTCACCACCACGCCCAAAGCCACCGCACGGATTGCCTGACCACCCAGCACGACGGCAGCATCGCCTCGTTCGGCGCCAAGACGCGTTGCGAAGTGGCGAATGCCCAGGGCAACCTGCTCACCACGGGCATAGAGCAATACGCTAAACAAAAGCATCAGCGTGCAATGTAACAACAGGCGACCAATATGCGCCGCCTGCGCCACAAACCAGGTGGCGGTTTGGCCGAAGTAGGGTTGCACTTTCGCCACCAGGGCGGTGCCGCCGGCACTCACCAGCGTATGGTAGCTGTTATATATCTTATCGCCGATCATCGGGATCGATTGCAGCCACGCCAGATCGGGAATATGCAGCTTGCCGGGGGTACTGGCCCAGGCAACCACGGGCGCGCTGTTGTCTACTACGCTGCTGACCAGCAGAGAAATCGGCAGGATGAACAGCAGGATCAACAGCAACGTCATGACCAACACGGCCAGCGAGCGGCGGCCCCAAAGTATTTTTTGTAGCTTGATCAGCAGCGGCCAGGTGGCGATAACCACCATGCCGGCCCAGGCGAAGCCGAGAATGAACGGTTGAATGACCCAAAAACAGGCGACGATCATAATGGCGATAAACAGCACGCCAAAAATAATCCGTGGCAAATCGTATCGGGACTGGGGGATTGTCATGAATGGGTTCTCATCCTGGTAAGTTAATTCCTTTGTTTAGATTAAGCATGGTGCATTTTCTTCACTTTTCATCATGCGCCGCACCTTTTATCGCGCGTCGTCTGACGACCTAATAATGTGCATGCCTTCACTAAACGAGTATGTTAGTTTTTATGCCTAATCAAAAGTAGGGTGGGTCTGAATAAAGGCCTGATTCAGCGTGCATAAGCGCATAAAAAATAGACAGACAGGGTCAAAAAGCGAATGATCCCACAGATTTCTCAGGCACCCGGCCTCGTTCAACGGGTGCTCGACTTTTTGGAAGCCTTAAAGCAAAACGGATTCAATGGCGATATCGCCACCAGCTACGCCGACCGGCTGACGATGGCGACCGACAACAGTATCTATCAGTTGCTGCCCGACGCGGTAGTGTTTCCCCGCTCCACCGCAGACGTGGCGCTGATTGCACGCCTGGCGGCTGAAGAGCGTTTCAGCGCGCTGACCTTTAGCCCTCGCGGCGGCGGAACCGGCACCAACGGACAGTCGCTTAACAGCGGCATCGTGGTGGACATGTCGCGCCACATGAACCGTATTCTGGACATCAACGTCGAGCAGGGGTGGGTCAAGGTGGAGGCTGGGGTGATCAAAGACCAGCTTAACCAGTACCTGCGGCCCTTGGGTTATTTTTTCTCGCCGGAGCTTTCCACCAGTAACCGCGCCACGCTGGGCGGCATGATCAATACCGACGCTTCCGGCCAGGGGTCGCTGGTGTACGGTAAAACCTCCGATCACGTACTGGGCCTGCGGGCGGTTTTGCTGGGCGGCGACATGATCGACACTCGCGCCATGCCGACGCCACTGGCGGAAACGATTGCCTGTGAGGAAACCCTTGAGGGGCAGATTTACCGAACGGTACTCAAGAGTTGCCGTGACCAACGCGCGCTGATCCTGGAGAAATTCCCCAAGCTAAACCGCTTCCTGACCGGCTACGATCTGCGACACGTATTTAGCGACGATCTGCAAACCTTCGATTTGACGCGTATTCTGACCGGTGCCGAGGGGACGTTGGCCTTTATTACCGAAGCGCGGTTGGACATTACGCCGCTGCCGAAGGTTCGTCGTCTGGTGAACGTTAAATACGACTCCTTTGATTCCGCGCTGCGTAATGCGCCCTTTATGGTTGAAGCCAAGGCGTTGTCGGTAGAAACCATCGATTCCAAGGTGTTGAACCTGGCGCGTGAGGATATCGTCTGGCATTCGGTGAGCGAACTGATCACCAACGTGCCGGATAAAGAGATGCTGGGCCTGAACATCGTCGAATTTGCCGGTGACGACCAGGTCCTGATCGACCAGCAGATGGAAAGCCTGTGCCTGCGATTGGACGAGCTGATCTCCGAGAGGCAGGGCGGCGTGATTGGCTATCAGATCTGTGGTGATTTGGTGGGCATCGAGCGCATTTATAACATGCGCAAAAAGGCGGTCGGGTTATTGGGTAACGCCAAAGGGCGGGCCAAACCGATTCCCTTTGCCGAAGACACCTGCGTGCCGCCTCAGCATCTGGCCGATTACATCGTCGAATTCCGTCAGTTGCTGGACAGCCACAACCTCAGCTACGGCATGTTCGGTCACGTCGATGCCGGCGTGCTGCATGTGCGTCCCGCGCTGGACATGTGCGATCCCCAGCAGGAAGTGCTGATGAAACAGCTCTCCGATCGGGTGGTGGCACTGACCGCCAAATACGGCGGCTTGCTGTGGGGTGAACACGGTAAAGGTTTCCGTGCCGAATACAGCCCGGAGTTTTTCGGCGAGCAGCTGTATCTGGAACTGCGTCGCATCAAAGCCGCATTCGATCCGAACAACCGCCTCAACCCCGGCAAAATTTGCTCGCCGCTGGGCGTCGATGCGCCAATGATGAAAGTGGACGCCGTCAAGCGCGGTACCCTCGATCGCCGCATTCCTGTCGAGGTACGTACTTCATTCCGGGGGGCGATGGAATGTAACGGCAACGGTCTGTGCTTCAACTTTGACGTGCGTAGCCCGATGTGCCCGTCGATGAAAATCACCGGCAATCGCATCCATTCGCCAAAAGGCCGGGCCGCGCTGGTGCGTGAATGGCTGCGTCTGCTGTCCGAGCAGGGCGTCGATCCCGTGGCGTTGGAAAAACAGCTGCCACAGCAGCGGCTCAGTTTCCGAACGCTGATCGAGAAAACCCGTAACAGCTGGTACGCCGGCAAAGGCGAATATGATTTCTCGCATGAGGTGAAAGAGGCGATGTCCGGCTGTCTGGCCTGCAAAGCCTGTTCTACCCAATGCCCGATCAAGATTGACGTGCCGGGCTTCCGTTCGCGTTTCCTGCAGCTTTACCACACGCGTTATCTGCGGCCGGCGCGTGACTATATGGTTGCCGGGGTAGAGAGCTATACGCCGCTGATGGCGAAAGCGCCCAAGGTGTTCAACTTCTTCTTCCGTCAGCCCTGGGTGCGTGAGCTAAGCCGCAATACTGTCGGCATGGTTGATTTGCCGATGCTCTCCAGCCCGACGCTGCGTCAACAGCTTTCCGGCCATGGTGCTACGACCATGACGCTGGAACAGCTTGAAGCGCTGAATGCTGAACAACGCGAGCAGCACGTTTTGATCGTGCAGGATCCCTTCACCAGCTATTACGATGCCAAAGTGGTGGCGGACTTTGTACGGCTGGTGGAAAAGCTCGGCTACCGGCCGGTGCTGCTGCCGTTTTCTCCGAATGGCAAGGCGCAACATATCAAAGGATTCCTGACGCGCTTTGCTCGTACTGCGCGCAAAACCGCCGATTTCCTCAATCGGGTGGCAAAACTCGGTATGCCGCTGGTGGGGGTCGATCCGGCGCTGGTGCTGTGTTATCGCGATGAATATAACGAGATCCTGGGGGAAACCCGTGGGGACTTCCAGGTGCAACTGGTGCACGAATGGTTGCAGCAACTGCTGGCCGAGCGGGCTGAACAGCCTGCGACCGGTGAGGCCTGGTATCTGTTCGGTCACTGTACTGAAACCACGGCCTTACCAGCCAGCGGTCAGCACTGGACGTCGATCTTTGCTCGCTTCGGCGCCAGGCTGGAAAATGTCAGCGTAGGCTGCTGCGGCATGGCGGGTACTTACGGGCATGAAGTGAAGAACCTGCAGAATTCGCTCGGCATTTATGAGCTATCATGGCACCAGGCATTGCAACGTTTGCCGCGGCAACGTTGTCTGGCGACCGGTTACTCCTGTCGCAGCCAGGTCAAACGCATTGAGGGTAACGGTGTACGGCACCCATTACAGGCACTTCTGGAGATGATTGAGTGAAACTGTGGAAACGAGAAACGACGCTGGAACAATTAAACCAGGCTGGTGAAGGCTGTATGGTCAGCCATGTGGGGATCCAGTTTACCCGAATGGAAGAGGATTACCTTGAGGCTACCATGCCTGTGGACCACCGTACGCGGCAGCCGTTTGGTTTGTTGCACGGTGGGGCCTCGGTGGTGCTGGCGGAGTCAATGGGATCGATGGCTGGTTACCTGTGCAGCGAGAGCGATCAGAAAGTAGTAGGGTTGGAGATCAATGCCAACCACCTGCGAGCGGTGTTTGAAGGCCAGGTACGCGGGGTTTGTCGCGCACTGCATGTTGGTCGTCGGCATCAGGTGTGGCAGATTGAAATCTTCGATTCGCGCGACCGCCTTTGCTGCACTTCGCGTTTAACTACCGCAGTGATCGATTAAGTTTCCTTCCCCCGCAGGCATTCCGGCCTGCGGGTTTCTTGTCAGTCGGCGGGGTTACAGCTGAAACGGCACCCGCTTGACGAAGTCCTTCTGGAAGGCGTTGGCTTTCTCCCAGGTGCCTTCCATCGCGTATTTCTGGCAGATCAGGGTCAGGGTATGGCGGGCAAAATGGTAGCTCTGAACCCGAAACAGCTGGCAGCGCTGCGGATTGTTGATTTCCACGATCAGCCGATTATGCAGCTTGCTCAACGCGTGCAGATAGCTTTCATCATCGCCGTTTTCCAGGCACAGATTGGCCATGTTGAGGCTGACGTTGTTGTAGCGTTTCAGGTGGTTGATATTGCACTCCGGCCGCCTGAGCGACGCTTCCGCCATGTAGAAATCTACCGTGGCGTCACGCACGCTGAACTTATAGTCATCAATTTTGCCCAGCAGCCACGCATTCATCGAGATATTCATTTGCCCGCGCTCAATTTGTAATTGAATGATAATCATTATCATATTTACTGGCGCGTTTACGATCAATCATTCTGTTGAAATTTTTATCGCGGCAGGGGGATGCATTGAGCGCGTGGCGACCCAATATGGTCAGTAACGACTAAACTTTAGTCATAGAGCGTGCGAATTGTCTGCCTGCAGTGAAGCGCGAAAGAGTGGGAAAAGTCCCTTATTGTCGATAAACGCATTTTTAAGACAGACAAAATTCAGAAATAGGTATTTTCTATGAATGTTTAAAGCAAAATAAAAATCCGGATCTGTAAAGCGTTCGAGCCAATAGGCAAGCGCGAAGGTAGTACAGGATGTGCTGTAAATTCATAGGGATAAATTGATCCCCTTGCCGACCTGCAGCGATTGTGTCGCTGACTGTCCCGCGCGCTTGCCGCATGCCGAAACGAAAATCCGGGTTTTTGGCGGATACCCCCGCAAAACAAACGGTTGAAGTGATAATTGTTATCACTAACATAGTAGCAACCCAGATTGGCTGTGGAAAAACACGAGTGTGAGGTAGGCCATATGCAAACGGAAAATGTCGGCACCTTTTCTCTGGACGAAAATGTCTGGCAAGGCATTTTGCTCAGTGATAATGCCGTACAACAAATTACTAAATTAATGCAGCAGGATCCGCAGGTGAAGGGGCTGCAGCTCGGAGTGAAGCAGTCAGGCTGCGCCGGGTTTGCCTATGTGCTGGATCTCACCCGTGAACCCGCTGACGACGACCTGCTGTTTGAGCGCGATGGCGCCAAACTGTATGTGCCGTTAAAAGCCATGCCGTTTATCGATGGCACCACGGTGGATTTTGTCCGTGAAGGGCTGAATCAGATATTCAAATTTAACAACCCTAAAGCTCAGCATGCCTGCGGGTGCGGCGAGAGTTTTGGCGTTTGAGCGATGCAATCAACATGACACGAAGCAATGTAGAAATGCCTAATGAAGTGCAGGCTTGGGTCAGCGAAGGTCGCTATAAAGAAGGCTTTTTTACCCAACTGGCTACCGACGAGTTAGCGAAAGGCATCAACGAAGACGTGGTGCGCGCCATCTCGGCCAAGCGTAACGAACCTGAGTGGATGCTGGAGTTCCGCCTGGAGGCTTACCGTGCCTGGCTGCAAATGGAAGAGCCGCACTGGCTGAAAGCCAACTATGACCGGCTGAATTACCAGGACTACAGCTATTACTCGGCGCCGTCCTGCGGCAGTTGTGATGACGCCTGCGGCTCGCAGCCCGGCGCAGAACAGCAGCCCGGCGCGGTCACGGACAACAATTACCTGACCAGCGAGGTTGAACTGGCGTTTAACCAGCTCGGCGTGCCGGTGCGAGAAGGCAGTGAAGTGGCGGTGGACGCGATCTTTGACTCCGTCTCGGTCTCCACCACCTATCGCGAGAAGTTGGCCGAGAGCGGGGTGATTTTCTGTTCGTTCGGCGAGGCGATCCACGAATACCCGGATCTGGTACGCAAATACCTCGGCCGCGTCGTACCCTCAAACGACAACTTCTTCGCCGCCCTGAACGCCGCGGTGGCCTCTGACGGTACCTTCGTCTATGTGCCGAAGGGCGTACGCTGCCCCATGGAACTGTCGACCTATTTCCGTATTAACGCCGCCAAAACCGGGCAGTTCGAACGCACCATCCTGATCGCCGACGAAGGCAGCTATGTCAGCTACATCGAAGGCTGCTCGGCTCCGGTACGCGACAGCTATCAGCTGCATGCGGCGGTGGTGGAAGTGATCCTGCACAAAGACGCCGAAGTGAAATACTCGACCGTACAGAACTGGTTCTCCGGCGGTGACAGCAAGGGCGGGATCCTGAACTTTGTCACCAAGCGCGCACTGTGCGAAGGCGCCGGGTCGAAAATGTCCTGGGCCCAGTCGGAAACCGGCTCGGCCATCACCTGGAAGTACCCGAGCGTGATACTGCAGGGCGACAACTCTATCGGTGAGTTCTTCTCTGTGGCGCTGACCAGCGGCCATCAGCAGGCGGACACCGGCACCAAAATGATCCACATCGGCAAGAACACCCGTTCGACCATCATTGCTAAAGGCATCTCTGCCGGGCACAGCGAGAACACCTATCGCGGCCTGGTGAAGATCCTGCCGGGGGCGGAAAACGCCCGTAACTTTACCCAGTGCGACTCGATGCTGATCGGGCCGGACAGTGGCGCCCATACGTTCCCTTATGTTGAGGCGCGTAACAACAGCGCGCAGCTGGAGCATGAAGCCACCACCTCAAAAATTGGCGATGACCAACTGTTCTACTGCCTGCAACGTGGCATCAGTGAAGACAATGCCATTTCGATGATCGTCAACGGATTCTGTAAGGACGTGTTCTCTGAGCTGCCGCTGGAGTTCGCCGTCGAGGCGCAGAAGTTATTGGCCATCAGCCTGGAACACAGCGTGGGCTAATCGCCGGATTTACAGCGCGAAAGCGCGACCTAAGGACACTGCATGTTAAGTATCAAGAATTTAAAAGTCAGCGCGGAAGGCAACGAGATCCTCAAGGGTCTGGACCTGGAGATCAAACCCGGTGAAGTGCATGCCATCATGGGGCCGAACGGCTCGGGCAAAAGCACGCTTTCGGCGACCCTCGCAGGGCGCGAAGAGTATGAAGTCACTGAGGGCGAGGTGACCTTTAAAGGTAAGGACCTGCTCGAGTTGGATCCGGAAGACCGTGCCGGCGAAGGCGTGTTTCTGGCGTTCCAGTATCCGGTGGAAATTCCCGGCGTCAGCAACCATTTCTTCCTGCAGACGTCCGTGAATGCGGTGCGAAAATACCGCCAGCAGGAGGCGCTCGATCGCTTCGATTTCGCTGATTTTATCGAAGAGAAGATTGAACTGCTGAACATGCCGCCCGATCTGCTGACCCGTTCGGTCAACGTCGGTTTCTCCGGTGGGGAGAAAAAGCGTAATGATATTCTGCAGATGGCGGCGTTGGAGCCGGATCTGTGCATTCTGGATGAAACCGACTCCGGTTTGGATATCGATGCGCTGAAGATCGTCGCCAACGGCGTTAACTCGCTGCGCGACGGCAAGCGCTCGTTCATTATTGTCACGCACTACCAGCGTATTCTGGATTACATCAAACCGGATTACGTTCATGTTCTTTCCCAGGGGCGCATCGTTAAATCCGGCGACTTCTCCCTGGTGAAACAGTTGGAGGAGCAGGGCTATGGCTGGCTTACCGACGAACAATAACTCACGCGCGCTGCAGCAGCTTTATAGCCTGTTCGAAGAGCGCGGCGGCGAGCATTCCGCGCATGCGCTGGCGCACTGGCAGCAGGCTTTACGCCTGGGCTGGCCGACCCGCAAGCATGAGAACTGGAAATACACGCCGCTGGAAGGCCTGCTGGAGCAGCAGTTCCTGGAGCCGCCTGTAGAGCAGGTGACCACGGCTCAGGTGGATGCACTGGCGTTGGCTATCGATGCATATCGGTTAGTGTTTATCGACGGCCGTTTCAGTGCGGCGCTGAGCGATGGCGAACTGGGCGACTATCAGTTTGACGTTGCCCCCTACGGCACGCCACAGGCGCTGCCTGAGCCCATTCAGCCTGAAATTTTTCTGCACCTGACCGAAAGCCTGGCGCAGGAAACCAGCATTATCCGCGTGGCGGCCGGTAAAAGCGCGTCACGCCCTTTGTACCTGTTGCATATCAGCAGCGGACGCGGTGCTGCAGGCGAAGTGAATACGGTACATCACCGCCATCATCTTGAGATTGGGCGCAGCGCCCAGGCCGAAGTGATTGAGCATTACGTCAGTTTGAACGATGCCGCGCATTTCACCGGCGCACGCCTGACCGCCAATGTGGCTGACAATGCCCAACTGCATCACTGCAAACTGGCGTTTGAAAGCCAGCCAAGTTACCACTTTGCCCATAACGATTTGGTGATTGGCCGCGACGCGCAGGTGAAGAGTGACAGCTTCCTGCTCGGTGCGGGCCTGACGCGCCACAACACCAGCGCGCAGCTTAACGGTGAAGGATCTAATTTGGTGATCAACAGCCTGGTGCTGCCGGTCGGCAAAGAGGTGTGCGATACCCGAACTTATCTGGAACACAACAAGGGTTACTGCGAAAGCCGCCAATTGCACAAAGTGGTGGTTAGCGACCGCGCCAAGGCCGTGTTCAATGGCATGATCAAAGTGGCCAAGCACGCGATAAAAACCGATGGGCAGATGACCAACCACAATCTGCTGTTGGGCAAAGTGGCTGAGGTCGATACCAAACCGCAGCTGGAAATCTATGCCGATGACGTGAAGTGTAGCCATGGCGCCACCGTCGGGCGTATCGATGAAGAGCAGTTGTTCTATCTGCAATCACGGGGCATCGACAAGCACGCTGCGCAGCAGATGATTATTTTTGCCTTTGCCGCTGAGCTGACTGAGGGGATCGGTAACGAAACCATTCGTGAATCGGTGCTGGCGCGCATTGCACGGCGCTTGCCGGAGCCGGGGGAGGCCGCATGAGTTTTCCCATCGAACGGGTGCGCGGCGATTTCCCGATCCTGTCGCGTGAGGTCAACGGCCAGCCTCTGGCTTACCTCGACAGCGCGGCCAGTGCGCAAAAGCCGCAGGCGGTAATCGATCGCGAGCTGGATTTTTATCGTCACGGTTATGCGGCGGTGCATCGCGGCATCCACACCATGAGCGCCGAGGCGACTCAGGAAATGGAAGCGGTGCGTGAAAAGGTGGCGGCGTTTATCAATGCCGGCTCGGCGGAAGAGATCGTATTCGTTAAAGGCACCACCGAAGGCATCAATCTGGTGGCCAACAGCTTTGGTCGCCACTTCCTGCAGCCCGGTGACAGCATCATCATCACCGAGATGGAGCACCATGCCAACATCGTGCCCTGGCAGATGCTGGCGCAAGAGCGTGGGCTGAACCTGCGCGTCTGGCCGCTACAGCAAGATGGTACGCTGGATGTGGCGCAGTTGCCTGGATTGATCGATGCCACCACCAAACTGCTGGCGTTGACTCAGGTTTCCAACGTGTTGGGCACGGTCAATCCGGTGCAGGAAATTACGGCGCAGGCCAAAGCTGCCGGTCTGAAGGTGCTGATTGACGGTGCGCAGGCGGTCATGCACCAACGGGTTGATGTGCAAGCGCTGGATTGTGATTTCTACGTATTTTCCGGTCACAAGCTGTATGGGCCTTCCGGTATCGGCGTTCTCTACGGTCGTCAGGCGCTGTTGCAGCAAATGCCACCGTGGGAAGGCGGCGGCTCAATGATTCAGCAGGTGAGCCTTACTCTCGGCACCACCTATGCCGAGCCACCGTGGCGTTTTGAAGCCGGTTCCCCCAATACTGCAGGCATGATGGGACTGGGGGCGGCGATTGACTACGTGAACGCGCTGGGGCTGGAGGCGATTGCTGATTATGAGCATTCGCTGATGCATTATGCGCTCGAAGCGCTGCAGCAGGTACCGACGCTGAAGATCTATGGTCCGGCGGATCGCGCAGGGGTGATCGCCTTTAATCTGGGCGAACACCATGCCTATGACGTCGGCAGCTTCCTGGATCAGTACGGCATCGCTATTCGCACCGGACATCATTGCGCGATGCCGCTGATGGCGTTCTATAATGTGCCGAGCATGTGCCGCGCCTCGTTGGCGTTGTACAACACCCGCGAAGAAGTTGACCGGCTGGTGGCCGGGTTGCAGCGAATTCAAAAACTGCTGGGATAGGGTAGACTGTCGGGCTTGGCGCTATTGGCTGAGCGCCGGTGGCCAGTGACATGGGGTCGGCATGCCGGCCCCTGAATTATTGAAAGGAACCTCATGGCGAACTTGCCGGATAAAGAAAAGTTGGTGCGTAATTTTTCCCGTTGCCTGAACTGGGAAGACAAGTACCTGTATGTCATCGAACTGGGCGCGAAGCTGCCGGCGCTTGACGATAGCGAACGTCAGGCGGGCAATCTGATTTCCGGTTGTCAGAGCCAGGTGTGGATTGTGATGCGGCTCGATGAACAAGGGCAGGTCGAGTTTCACGGGGATAGCGACGCGGCTATCGTCAAAGGGCTGCTGGCGGTGGTGTTTATTCTTTATCACCAAATGACGCCGCAGCAGATTGTCGAGCTGGACGTGCGGCCGTTTTTCGCCGAACTGGCGTTGAGTCAGCACCTGACGCCTTCCCGTTCTCAGGGGCTGGAAGCCATGATCCGCGCAATCCGCAGTCAGGCCGCCAAACTCTGATATTCCTAAGGCTCATTGATAAGGCGCTTATATCTGCTATGTCAATGAGTCTTTACAAAACCCGCCCAACCCTGCCATTCACCCCGCAAATCAGTGACATATCAGCAGCTTATCCCTTGACGTTATACTGACAAATGGAGAAAGCGATTACGTTATAACATGTTGATTTTTAGAGGACTTATTGCCTTTGACGTCAGCATTGCTAGTATTAATCAGGTCTTGTCTGATTTACCGGTCACCAAGTGCCAGATAGCCTTGTGGCCGAACCGTAATAAGCATATAGGGATGATAATGAAACGTGCGTTGAGTTTAATGGGCATGCTATTTGCCACCGTACTGACCGGCACGCAAGCCGCCAGCGCGAGCGAATACCCGCTGCCGCCGCCGGACAGCCGTCTGATTGGCGAGAACACCACCTATACCGTACCGAACGATGGGCGTCCGCTGGAGGCGATTGCTGCCGACTATAAAATTGGTCTGCTGGGCATGCTTGAGGCCAACCCGGGTACCGATCCCTTCCTGCCCAAGCCGGGTTCGGTGTTGACCATTCCGACCCAAATGCTGTTGCCGGACACCAAGCGCGAGGGGATTGTCGTCAACCTGGCCGAACTGCGTCTGTACTACTATCCGAAAGGTGAGAACAAGGTCATCGTTTATCCTATCGGCATCGGCCAGACCGGGATGCACACTCCGCTGCAGGTGACCTCCGTAAGCCAAAAAATCCCGAACCCGACCTGGACGCCGACGGCCAATATCCGCAAGCGCTATCTGGAGAAAGGCGTGAAGCTGCCAGGGGTGGTGCCGGCAGGTCCGGATAACCCTATGGGCCTGTTCGCCATGCGTCTGGCTATGGGGCACGGTGAGTATCTGATCCACGGCACCAACGCCAACTTCGGTATCGGCATGCGCGTCAGCTCCGGCTGTATCCGCCTGCGTCCAACGGATATCGAGGCGTTGTTCAACATGGTACCGCGCGGTACCCGTGTTCAGGTCATAAACGACCCGGTGAAAATCTCGGTTGAGCCAGACGGTAAACGTTACGTAGAAGTGCATCAACCGCTGTCGAGAGTGGAAAGCGACGATCCGCAGACCATGCCGATTACGTTGTCCAAAGCCGAGAAGGCTTTTGTCGGCGATGCACAGACCGATAAGGCCGTGTTCGATAGCGCGGTTGTGCGCCGCTCTGGCATGCCGGTACTGGTTAACGTGGGGCAGAACCCCTCTGACGTCAGTTTAACGCCTGTAGCCTCACAGGAAGCGAATAAGGGCCCATTCAAGGGTGCACCTATCAGTTCGGTGAATTAAAACGGGTCGTAATGGATGATTCTGAGGGGGTTCAGCGTGCTGAGCCCTTTTTTTGCCTTGCGGCAGGAAGGAACCTTGGGGAATTTGCAGACAAAAAAAACGGCGCACATTGTGCGCCGTTTTCAATAACCGAAGCTAACTTACTTTTTGTAAGCGTGTGCTTGGTTGTCCAGGCGCTGGTTAGCACGTGCTGCGTCGTCTTTAGCTGCTTGAACGTCAGAACGGATTGCGTTCACGTCGTTGCTCAGCTGGTCAACTTTAGCGTTCAGAGTCTGAACGTCAGAAGACAGTTGATCGATTTTAGCATTGCTTGAACAGCCAGCCAGCATAGTGGAAGCCAGGATTACCGCGCCCAGTACCAGTTTAGTACGATTCATTATAACACCCTCTAGATTGAGTTAATCTCCATGTAGCGTTACAAGTATTACACAAACTTTTTTCGAAAGAGAATAATTTTTTTGTATTGGAGTGCTTTATTTTGATCGTTCGCTCAAACTTACAGCTTCTTTTGAAAAATAGTTAAAAAATGTAGGGAAAACAGCTGGATTCCATGGGACAACTCCGATTTATAATTAGCTAAATAATGAGCAATCCACGGTTGCGTTTTTGAGAAAACAGTTTACCAGTGCTAAAAAAAACGCCGCTAAGCGGCGTTTTCATCAAAATAATTATGTCACGTTTTATATTAAAGCACGTGAACCGAGGCAGTATTGGTTGTGCCGCTCGGAACCAGAGCTCCGGAAACCATCACCACAACGTCGCCTTTTTGTGCCAGACCGCTGGCCAGCGCCGCTTCTTTACCGATGCGATAGAAGTCGTCGGTAGAGGCGATTTCCTTGACCATCTGTGGGATCACGCCTTTGCTCAGAATCAGCTGATGCGCGGTGACTTCATTGGTGGTCAGCGCCAGGATCACGGCGTTAGGGAAATATTTACGCACGGATTTGGCTGATTTGCCGCCGCTGGTGGCAACCACGATCAGTGGCGCATCCAGTTTCTCTGCGGTTTCAACGGCGCCACGGCATACGGCTTCTGTGATACGCAGCTTGCGGTTGTCATTCAGGCTGTCGATACGGCTTGGCATCACGCGGTCAGTGCGCTCACAGATGGTCGCCATGATGGTAACGGCTTCAAGCGGGTACTTACCCTTGGCGCTTTCGCCTGACAGCATCACTGCGTCTGTACCGTCCAGAATGGCGTTGGCAACGTCGCCGGCTTCTGCGCGGGTAGGGCGTGGGTTCTTGATCATGGAATCGAGCATTTGGGTGGCGGTGATCACCACTTTACGTGCGCGGTTACATTTTTCGATCATCATCTTCTGCGCGAAGATCACTTCTTCTACCGGGATTTCTACGCCCAGATCGCCACGAGCGACCATGATGCCGTCAGAAGCTTCGAGGATTTCGTCGAAGTTGTTCAGGCCTTCCTGGTTTTCGATTTTGGAGATGATCTGGATCTGCTCGCCGCCGTGGGCTTTCAGGTGCTCACGAATTTCCAGCACGTCGGAACGCTTACGGATAAAGGAAGCGGCAACAAAGTCCACACCCTGTTCGCAGCCGAAGATCAGGTCGCGCTTGTCTTTTTCAGCCAATGCCGGCAACTGGATGGAAACGCCCGGCAGGTTAACGCCTTTGTTTTCGCCCAGGTCGCCACTGTTAAGCACCTTACAAACCACTTCGTTTTCGGTCACGTTGGTGACTTCCATGCCGATCAGGCCGTCGTCCACCAGTACGGTGTTGCCGATTTTCAGATCTGCGCTAAAGCCGGCGTAGGTTACTGCAACGCGTTCGTTGTTGCCGATAACGCTCTGATCGGTGGTGAAAGTAAAGGTCTGGCCGGCAACCAGAGAGGCATCTTTACCGCCTTCCAGTTTCATGGTGCGGATTTCCGGGCCTTTGGTATCCAACAGGATACCGGCGTTCTGACCGGTTTTCGCCATCACGGCGCGCATGTTCTTGATGCGGTTGCCGTGCTCTTCGTAATCGCCGTGGGAGAAGTTAAGGCGCATTACGTTCATGCCGGCGTTCAGCAGGTTGGTCAGCATTTCTTCCGATTCGGTTTTTGGACCGATGGTACAAACAATTTTGGTCTTTTTCATGACGGAGTTTTCTACAAGTTGTGATGGATAATAAAACGAATAAAACCAGCGGTCAGGCCACTGATAAGGGATTTGAGTCGTGCCTGGTGGTGCAAAACATAGTTAAGGATAGGTGACCGGAGTCGAAATGGGGCGGAAAAATTCAGCCCGCGCCGGGATGCGGGGATGCTGCGCAACGTGATGAGATGAAAATGTGTTGTTATTGCGTTTTCGCAGATCAAGGGCTGAAACCATTCAACTGAAAGACGTTGCGCATTATAAAGGCTAAGCGGCGGGAAACAAAATAAAAAACCGGTGCTAACGCTCGGATCCGGCAAATCAGCAGCAAATGTGGCGCAAATGCAAACTGACAGCTGCGGTGTGTTGCGCAAATAACCTTAGTGTAAACATGTCATTGGCCGATTTTAGCCGGATACGATAATTTCCAGCAGCGTACCGGCCGACAGGCAGAAGCAGCCGCTGGCAATGTTAGCGGGGATGGCGATAGTTTCACCGGCCACGATCACCTGGGTATCATTGCCGACGGTGAATTCAAACTCACCGGAAACCACCCGCGTCTGCAGAGCGTAAGCCCGCTTTTGCAGTTGACCGAAGGTTCCTGCGTCGAACTTTACTTCCGTGGCGCTGGTGCCGTCGCTCATTACCCCTTGCCTGCGGGTAAGACCGGTGTCCAGTTTTTCAAACGCAGTCTCTGCGGTAAATTTCAGCATGGGATCTGTCCTGATAGGGTATTGGCCTTGATGATACCTGATGTGGTTTGCGGTAGCAGGAGCAAAGTTTTAAAGCTTGAGGAACTGTCGGGCCGAAAGGGTGGAGCTGCGGATATTATGATTTGGTGCGTCCGAGTGGACTCGAACCACCGACCCCCACCATGTCAAGGTGGTGCTCTAACCAACTGAGCTACGGACGCACTGCACTGCTTTAGAATTTTGGTGCGTCCGAGTGGACTCGAACCACCGACCCCCACCATGTCAAGGTGGTGCTCTAACCAACTGAGCTACGGACGCACTGTACTGCTTTAGGAATTTGGTGCGTCCGAGTGGACTCGAACCACCGACCCCCACCATGTCAAGGTGGTGCTCTAACCAACTGAGCTACGGACGCATCTTTTCCTGTCTGTCATGGCTGACAGCGGGGACGAATATTAACGAGCTACCCGCGCGCTGGCAAGGAGAAAAACGTAATTTTATCCGGTATTTCACGCGATTGCTGCGCTTGTGTGCAGTGCGGCGGTTTTTTCTGCAATCCATGCTGCTGAAGCCACCGGTCGGCGTAACCGACCGGTGGTGATAGTTAGCGGGTAGAGCGCTGCAGGATCAGTGTCGCAGGCTGTTTTTGCAGCCAACGCATACGCAAGGCCATCATGATGGCGGCGAAGGTCAGCCCGATAATAAACCCAATCCAGAAGCCGCTAGGCCCCATCGCCGGGACGACAATGTCGGTCAACGCCAACAGATACCCGCTCGGCAGACCCAGCACCCAATAGGCGATAAAGGTGATGAAGAAGATCGAGCGGGTATCTTTATAGCCACGCAGAACGCCGCTGCCAATTACCTGAATAGAATCGGAGATCTGGTAAATGGCTGCCAACAGCATCAGCTGTGACGCCATGGCCACTACCGCCGGGCTGTCGTTGTACAGCAGGGCGATTTGCTCGCGGAAGGTGGCGGTAAACAGCGCGGTGCAGCAGGCCATCAGGATACCGACGCCGATAGCCGAATAAGCGGCAATCCGCGCTCCCTCGACCGATCCTTCACCCAATCGATAGCCAACGCGAATAGTCGCGCTGACGCCCAACGACATAGGCAACACGAACATCAGCGCGCTGAAGTTCAGGGCAATCTGATGCCCGGCCACCGAAACGATGCCCAATGGAGAGACCAGCAGAGCGACGACGGCGAACAGCGTGACTTCGAAGAACAGCGCCAGCGCGACCGGCAGACCGATGCCGAACAGGCGTTTTATTGCCGGCCAGTCGGGCCGCGGGCTGCTGCCTTCGTGCGGCAAAATATCGCGCTGCGAAGGGGCGCGCTTCACGTACCAACGCATCGCCAGGAACATAAACCAGTAAACGCTGCCGGTTGCCACGCCGCAACCTACGCCACCCAATTCCGGCATGCCGAATTTACCGTAGATAAAGATGTAGTTGATCGGGATATTCACCAGCAGGCCGAGAAAGCCAATCACCATGCCCGGCTTGGTTTTCGACAGCCCTTCGCACTGGCCGCGCAGTACCTGGAAGAACAGATAGCCCGGCGCGCCCCACATGATGGCGTGCAGATAGCCCACGGCTTTATCCGCCAATTGCGGGTCGATATTATGCATCAAGTCGATGACGAACTTGCTGTTATACAGCACGATAATCACCAGCAACGAGACCGCCCCCGCCAGCCAGAAGCCCTGACGCACCTGATGAGCAATGCGATCTCGTCGGCCCGCGCCGTTGAGCTGGGCGATGACCGGTGTCAACGCCAACAACAGGCCGTGCCCGAACAAAATGGCCGGCAGCCAAATAGAGGTACCGACGGCAACCGCCGCCATATCTGTGGCGCTGTACGCACCAGCCATAATGGTGTCTACCACACCCATTGCGGTTTGTGATATTTGCGCGATGATTACCGGGATTGCGAGGGCCAATAAACTACGCGCTTCAATGAAGTACTTCTGCACGCATACACCTTTTCTATTTATTTATGATGGAGGGGAGGGTCGTCGCGAAAGGACAACAATTAAAAATAGCGGAATTTTATCAAAAAGATTGTACCCGCTCGGCGAGGTTAAGCAAATGCTGTGATGAAATAGTTATTAAATGCGCAGGCACAGACTTTTTGTCGCCGCGGGTTTGGTTTTCCTCGCCAACTGGGGCAAACTGCCCCAAGCGCTTTAAACATTTTCAGAAAGAAGAGGCTCACATGTTCACCGGTATCGTACAAGGCACCGCGCCGCTGGTCGCCATTGATGAAAAATCCAACTTCCGTACCCACGTCATAGAAATGCCTACCGAGCTGCTGCCTGGATTGGAGCTCGGTGCGTCTGTGGCGCATAACGGCTGCTGCCTGACCGTCACGGCGGTAGAAGGTAACCGCGTCAGTTTTGATTTGATCAAAGAAACGCTGCGCCTGACCAACCTTGGTGAACTGGCGTTGGGCGATGTGGTTAACATCGAAAGGGCGGCCAAGTTTAATGATGAGATTGGCGGTCACTTGATGTCCGGCCATATTATCTGCACGGCGGAAGTTGCCAAGATTTATACCTCCGAGAATAATCGTCAGGTATGGTTACGTATGCCGAATGCGGAACTGATGAAATATGTTCTGCACAAAGGTTTTATTGGTATTGACGGAATTAGCCTGACCATCGGTGAAGTGGTGAATAACCGTTTTTGCGTGCATCTGATCCCGGAAACGCTGGAACGTACCACGCTGGGCAAAAAACGCCTGGGTGATAAGGTGAATATTGAGATCGACCCGCAAACGCAGGCGGTGGTAGACACCGTTGAACGGGTGTTGGCAAGCCGCGAAGCGGCAATGGCGGCGGCGAGCGCGCTGGCGCAGAAGATCTGACAAACGACCCACCAGAGAGGAGCAATCGCGTGAAGTTTTATGGGAAAACGTTGATGTTAACGGCGCTGCTGGCGCTGAGTGCTTGTAGCAGTTCGCCGGACCAGGGCGCGGCCAACCCGACAGTGGATGCCGATAGCGACACCTGTGGTGCGGCGCAATACCAGAATTATGTCGGTAAACCGATGTCTTCGCTGGAAGGCGTACGAATTGAGTCGCAGGTACGTGCGATTCCGTATAACTCTGCGGTCACGATGGACTTCAACCTGCGCCGCCTGAATTTCCTGGGCGACAGCGAGGATAAGATCATTCGCGTGTATTGCGGCTGATGCTTTTGCAGGTCATGTATAAGAATAACCCCGGTTAATTGGCCGGGGTTTTTTATTGGGCGTCTTTAGCGCGTCACGCGGATACCGCCTTCTACGCCTTTCGGGCTGAATACCACCTGCCAGAGTTGAATGTCACGGGCGCGAAATGCTCCAGCGCAGGCGTTCAGGTAATAACTGAACATGCGTTCGAAACGATCCGAATAACGTTGGGCCAACTGTGGCCATGCCTGTTTGAATCTTTCGTACCACGCCATCAAGGTACGATCGTAGTCAGCGCCAATATTGTGCCAATCTTCCATCACAAAATGCCCTTCGCTGGCCTGGGCAATATGGGTAACCGACGGCAGGCAGCCATTCGGGAAGATATATTTGTTGATCCACGGGTCAACATTCATATCTGTCCGATTCGAACCAATGGTATGCAGCAGGAATAGGCCGTCCGGTTTTAAATTACGTTCCACCACGTTGAAGTAGGTGCGGTAATTTTTCGGACCGACGTGTTCAAACATACCGACGGAAACAATACGGTCAAATTGCAGATGCAAATCACGGTAATCCTGCAGCAGGATCTCGACGTCCAGCCCGGCACAGCGCTCCTGTGCCAGCTTTTGCTGCTCGGCAGAAATGGTTACGCCCACCACCGAAACGCCATAGTTTTTCGCCGCATAGGCAGAAAGCCCGCCCCAGCCACAGCCAATATCCAGCAAATTCATACCCGGCTGCAGCTGCAGCTTTTCGCAAATCATCCGTAATTTGGCTTCCTGCGCTTCTTCCAGCGTGGTCGCCTCTTTCCAGTAGGCGCAGGAATATTGCATATAAGGATCCAGCATCAGGGTAAAGAGATCGTTCCCCAGATCGTAATGTTCTTTGCCGACTATCCAGGCGCGTTTCTTCGATTGCAGATTGGTTAATCGCGCGGCGGCAATTCGCAGGGTATCTTTGAGGTGGCGGGGCAATTTCTTTTCCAGACCGGCGCGGACCACGTGATGAAAGAATATATCCAACCGTTCGCATTCCCACCAGCCGTCCATATAGCTTTCGCCCAGGCCGAGAGAACCCTCCTGCAGCACGCGTTTAAAAAAATTAGGATTTTTAACCTGAATATCGAAAGGGCGCGAGCCGTTTATTTCAATACCGGCCATGCTGAGCATTTCATGAGCGATACGGTACCATTGGTTGTCCTGGATGCTCACATCTTCTATACACGATGAACTCATAGCTTCTCCATCACCTTCTTCTGACTTATGACCCGTCAAAAAATAGCTTAGACAAATTCTGCGGGTGCATACGTTTACCTACGGTAAGAATCCCGTGGCGTCTGATATCCGACTATGAACAGAGGAAAATTTTAAGAAGGTTCCAGCGCAAGAAACGCGGGAAAGACAATCCTTAAAAAACTGTGACGCCATACGCGTACACAACAGTTGCTAGTGATAAAGAAATTATAAAAGTGTTATTTTTAAAGGTCGTTTTTGAGTATAGGCTTGCCGAGGCGCTTACTCAACTGTAAATCGCACTCGGCAAAAATATTCTTTAAGTGATTATTAATACTGGCAATTATGACGCGGAGTTAGCATGTTCCTGACGCGTCGCCTGTCGATCGTCCATTACCTTTCTCCGCTGCATCAGATAGCCCAACGCGGCCAATACCACCGTCGACACCATTACCGTGACCGTTGCCAACAGAGGCTGGGCGATAAAGGCCGAAACCAGCATGCTGGCGACAAAACACAGGCCTAATTGCAGGGTGTTTTGCAAGGCGGCAGCTTTACCGGTGCCCTCCGGGAAGGGGGTCAACGCATTGGCTACCACGATAGGGTAAATGGCTCCGTTGACCAACGCCATCACGCAGAACGGAATTAACAACGTAGTGAGCGTGGGCTGAGTCAGGGTGGCAACCAGATATAATGCAACCATACTGACGCCATAAACTACCAACAGCCAAGGCAACAAGGTGTTGCCATTCATGCGGTTTAACGCGGTACGACAGCCATAGCCCCCTAATAAGAACGCCAGCGTCTGCGGCACATAGCTCAGACCGATGTCGTTCGGGCTATAACCCATATCACCAAGAATAAACGGTGAACCGGTCAGCCAGGCGAAGAAGCCGGCAGAACAGGCGGCAAAGATCATAACGTTGCCACTGAAGATGCGTGACTTTAATAGATGGAAGAAACTGAGCGCGCTTTTCTTATTGTCGTCGGAAGGCACGGTTTTGGCGCTTTCTTTCAGCAGCAGCGTCGGCAATAGCAAAAGCACGGTAATGCCCAGCAACACGGCGAAAATGGCGCGCCAGCCCATGTGATTCAGCAACCAGGCACCCACCAATGGCGCCAGCGCCGGTGAAAGGGCTACCAGCGGCATAATGGTGGCGAACACGCGGTTAGCCTTGCCTTCGCGATAGCGGTCAATTACCAAGGCCTGCCAGGTAACGGCAGCCGAGCAAACCCCAATCGCCTGGATAAAGCGCAGCGACCAAAGTTGCACGGCATTTTGCACCCACAGCATGCCAAGGCAGCCGAGGGCAAACAGCGCCAGACCGATCAGCAACACCGGTTTACGGCCGAGGCGATCGGAAAGCGGGCCCCACAGCAGTTGTGCAAAGGCAAACCCGGCCAGGAAGATGCTCAGGCTGGCGCTGATTGCCCCGGCGGAAATCTGCAGATCTTGCTGCATCATGCCGAAGGCGGGCAGGTACATATCGGTGGCCAGGTATCCCAGCATGCTCAGGCCGGCAAGGTAGAACATAAAACCAAAGGAATTTCGCATGGTATTTCTCGTTAATATTTTATTGTCGCAGGTTTTTAGCGCCGGCAAGTGTATCCGGCTGGATCTCTGCTTGTGAAACGGTAATATTTGCGAGGTGCTGTTAAAAAAATTGAAGGCAAAGCTATGTGGTCTGAATATTCCCTGGATGTCGTCGATGCGGTGGCCCGCACCGGCAGTTTCAGCGCCGCGGCGCAGGAGCTGCATCGGGTACCGTCGGCGGTAAGTTATACGGTGCGGCAGTTGGAGCAATGGCTGGCGGTACCGCTGTTTGAGCGCCGTCATCGCGACGTGGAACTGACACCGGCGGGCGTGCTGTTTATTCAGGAAGCGCGTGGTGTCATCAAAAAAATGCTCGACACGCGCCGACAGTGCCAACAGGTCGCTAACGGCTGGCGGGGCCAATTGAAAATAGCGGTGGATATCATCGTTAAACCCCAACGCAGTCGCCAATTGGTGCTGGATTTTTACCGCCATTTCCCCGACGTCGAATTGCTGGTTCAGCCGGAGGTGTTTAATGGCGTATGGGATGCGCTGGTGGACGGTCGTGCCGATATGGCGATCGGCGCCACAAGGGCGGTGCCGGTGGGCGGCGGTTTCGCCTTTCGCGATATGGGAGATATGCGTTGGTTGTGCGTGGCCAGTCCGCATCACCCGCTGGCCGCGATAGAGGGGCTGTTGAACGACGATCAACTACGGCCCTTTCCGTCGCTGTGCCTGGAAGATACCTCGCGCAACCTGCCCAAACGCGTGACCTGGACGTTGGACAACCAGCGCCGCCTGGTGGTGCCGGACTGGGCTTCTGCGGTGGACTGCCTGTGTGCCGGGTTGTGCGTTGGTATGATGCCTGCGCATCAGGTATTGCCTTTGGTGCAGCGCGGGGAACTGGTGGCGCTACAGTTGCAACAGCCATTTCCCGCCAGTCCTTGTTGCCTGACCTGGCAGCAAAATACGCCGTCACCGGCTATGGCCTGGTTGCTGGATTATCTGGGAGACAGTGAAACCTTGAATCAGGAGTGGCTAAGCGAAGAATGAAGAATAACGCCGGAAACCGTGAGAGTTTCCGGCGTAGATAATTAGCGGCGATAATCGATGAACGGACCGTCAGCGACCGAACGGCGCTCAACCAGCTTGGGATGAACCTCAATCACCTGCGACTCTTCACGCTTGCTGATGATGCGATCCAGCAGCATGGTGAAGGCCATCTCGCCCAAACGCTCTTTGGGCTGATGAATGGTGGTCAGTGCCGGGGTGAAGTAGCGGGCGTTTCGCACGTTATCGTAGCCAATCACCGATATGTCTTGTGGTACGCGCAGGCCAAGTTCATCGGCGGCGCAGATCGCCCCCATGGCCATGATATCGCCACCGCAGAAGACTGCGGTAGGACGTTGCTTCTGCGACAGTATCTGATGCATGGCCTTGTAACCGGATTCCGGCTCAAAGTCGCCCTGAACAATCCACTCTTCACGCACGTCGATATTGGCTTCTTCCATGGCTTTTAAAAAGCCCTGATGGCGGCCGCCGCCGGTATTACGCGCCAGTTGGCCCGGAATGGCCCCGATATCGCGGTGGCCGCGTTCAATCAGGTAGCGCCCGGCCAGATAGCCGCCTTCAAAGGCGTTATCGATAATGGTGTCGGTAAAGTCACCGCGTGCGGCGCCCCAATCCATGACGACCATCGGGATATTGCGATAATCTTCCAGCATGCCGAGCAGTTGGTCCGGGTATTCCGAACACATGACTAACAGGCCATCGACGCGCTTTTGCGCCAACATCGCCAGATAGGCGCGTTGTTTGTCCAGATTGTTATGTGAGTTGCACAGGATCAGCGTATAGCCTTTGCTGTAGCAGCTGTTTTCCACCGCCTCGATCACTTCGGCAAAGTAGGGTGCTTCGCTCGATGTGGCCAGCAGACCAATAGATTTGGTGTGATTGACCTTAAGGCTGCGCGCCACGGCGCTGGGTGAATAGTGCAGCTCTTTGATCGCGGCGCCAACGGCCGCTTTTGTTTCTTCGGCGACGAAACGAGTCTTATTGATGACGTGCGAAACGGTGGTGGTGGAAACGCCAGCGCGTTTGGCCACATCTTTAATCGTTGCCATGTAAAGAATGACTCCTGAACTCACATGTTGCAGTATGTAAGTGTGATGTTAATCGTTTGCCTGCGTAGATCCTTCTCCAAAGAAGCGAAAACTGAGTTTTTAGTGTGTTGAAGTCGTCAGCGCTTGGTCAGGAGGGGCATTTTGCCGGTACACAGTTGTGAACTGCGAATTTTGTCCCATATTGAGCAAAAGGGGAAGAGGTAATCGGTATTATAAACTGGGAAATGATAACAAGATTTTATCGGCCAACTGTGGGAAAATGGTTTAACACATTAATTGTGTGCCTTTTACCCTTGGGAAACCCAATCTGAAAAGGAGTTGTAATGGATACCGATTTGAAAATGTCACTGTTCACCACCCTGGGTGCGCTGGCTGTGATTATCGCTTTTAGCTTCACCGCAGCATTGAACTGATACTCTTCAGTCAACCAGGCGCAGTTCGCTACGCCTGGTTGTATTTTCCCCGCGTTACGCCAGATTTTCCTCCACAAATGCCCAGTTAACCAGCGCCCAGAAGTTTTCCAGGTAGGCCGGTCGTGCGTTGCGATAATCGATGTAGTAGGCGTGTTCCCAAACGTCGACGGTCAGCAACGGTTTGTCTTCACCAGTCAACGGCGTGGCCGCATTCGACGTATTAACAATCGCCAGCGAGCCATCCGGCTTTTTCACTAACCAGGTCCAGCCTGCGCCAAAGTTTTTCACCGCGGCGTCGCTGAATTGTTCCCGGAAGGCGGTAAAAGAACCAAAAGCCTGGTTGATCGCGGCAGCCAATTTGCCCTGAGGTTCCCCACCGCCCTGAGGTGACAGGCAGTGCCAATAGAAGGTGTGATTCCATACCTGAGCTGCATTGTTGAAGATGCCGCCGCTGGAAGCCTTGATGATTGCTTCAAGGGATAATCCTTCAAACTCGCTGCCTTTCAGCAAATTGTTCAGGTTGACCACATAGGCGTTGTGATGCTTGCCGTAGTGGTATTCCAGGGTTTCTGCCGAAATGTGCGGTTCGAGGGCATTTTTTTCATAAGGTAGTGCGGGCAGTTCAAACGACATTGCTTCCTCCTTGTACAGTGTCAACTCGCCGCTAAAGCAACGGACCTTAAATTGACCTGTTTTTATTGTGGATATTTAGCTTAGCAATTTTCGCGATGAAATACAGTGGGGGCGGGCTAAAGGATTGGGTACTTTAGGAACAGCAGGAAAATCAGTCAGGGGAGAGCGGCTGGGCAAGCCAGCCGCCAAAGAAATTATCGAATGGTTTTCGGTGTTACTACACGGCGGGCGCCGATGTAATGGTTTTGCCAGTAGTCATTGTCGAGTTGGCTGATCCGAATTTCTTCACCGGTACGCGGTGACTGAATAAATTTGCCGTTGCCCAGATAAACGCCAACATGGTCTGCCACGCCGCGGTTATTAATGCGGAAGAACACCAGGTCACCGCTTTCCAGTTCGCTTCTCTTGATCGGCGCAGCGTCTCGCAGGTGATACATTTCGTTGGCGGTGCGCGGCATTTTGATTTTCACCACGTCTTTATACGCATAGTAAATCAGGCCGCTGCAGTCGAAACCGGTTCTTGGTGAAGTACCGCCCCAGCGGTAAGGCTTGCCCATTTGGTCCATCAGCTTGGCCATCGCGGTTTGCTTGGCGTGCTGATAGCGTTTTTTGTGCGCTGGAGTCAGCTTCAACGGTTTATCATCACGCACCAGTTTCGCGGTGGCCATCCCGGCTTCGCGGTGGCGACCATAACCTTTTTTGTAACCCTTTTTCGGCGGGGTAACTTTGATTTTGGCTATTTTCTGAGTTTTGCCTTTCGATTTGGCGCTGACGATCTTTTTAGCGGTTTTTTCCGTTTTGGCTTTGGAAACCTTGGCGGTTTTCTGCGGGGTGGTGGTTTTTGCTTTTTTGCTGGCTTTTACCGCTTTCTTTTTCTTGCGGTCATCTGGCCGGGCTTCGTTGACATGGCTTTTGCGTTGCTCGGCGGCAATACGCGCCTGTGGCGCAGCATGCGCCAGATTGAAGAATAGCTGTGTAAACAACAGCACAAAAAGCGTAAGAATTAAACGCATGTCGACGTTACCAACCTTGGCCCCGGAACAGATATCGAAAGAAGGACAGTATTCCCGAATTTCGCCATATAAAACAGCGAAGAACTCATAAATGATAATCCATATTGTGAGAAAACGTTAATGGCATTTTTTTTGCTGAAAAATCAATCCGTTGATGTATAAAAAAGCGACAATCACCGTCGGAGGGATTATTTAACGGCGCATTTTGATGGCAAAATATATTAGTGAAATGGCCAGATTAAAAATGTTATTCTGCGCATATGTTTTGACCGGAAAGGCTTTGCCGGTAAGACGCGACTGACTACGGGGAAATGCCCTTGCAAAAGATGGCGTTTTCTTGCGACTGTTCCAGCCGCTACAATGGCCGGTGTGATGCATGTTGTAGCCATAAGACTTGGCTTGAGGAAGCAATACAATGACGACGACGATTGAAAAAATTCAGCACCAGATCGCTGAGAACCCGATTCTGCTGTACATGAAAGGTTCACCGAAATTGCCAAACTGCGGTTTCTCTGCGCAAGCCGTGCAGGCGCTGTCTGCCTGTGGCGAACGCTTTGCCTACGTTGATATTCTGCAGAACCCGGACATCCGTGCCGAGTTGCCGAAATATGCCAACTGGCCGACTTTCCCACAGCTGTGGGTCGACGGTGAGCTGGTAGGCGGCTGCGATATCATCATCGAAATGTATCAGCGCGGCGAACTGCAGCAGCTGATCAAAGAAACGGCAGAGAAGTACAAACAGCAGGAAGACCAGCAGCCATAATCGGCTCGGTTTTATTGTTGGGATCCATCGGGCGGCACCAGTGAAGACTGGGCCGCCCGATTTTTTTGTCTTAGTCGGTGTTTTCGACTGCCAGTGGCCAGCCACCCAAGCGTTTCCAACGGTTAACCAGTTCACAGAACAGCAACGCGGTTTGTTCGGTGTCATACAGGGCAGAATGTGCCTGGGAACTGTCGAACGGGATATTGGCGGCGATGCAGGCTTTGGCCAACACCGTCTGCCCCAGTACCAGCCCACTCAGCGCCGCAGTATCAAAGGTGGCGAATGGATGGAAGGGGTTACGTTTCAGGCTGGCGCGCTCTGCGGCGGCCATCAGGAAGCTGTGATCAAAATTGGCATTGTGCGCCACAATGATTGCCCGGTTGCAGCCACGATCCTTAATGCCCTTGCGCACGGCTTTAAAAATAGCGTGCAACGCATCGTGCTCACTGACCGCACCGCGCAATGGGTTACTTGGGTCTATGCCGTTAAAGGCCAGCGCTTCCGGCTGCAGGTTGGCACCTTCAAAAGGCTCCACGTGGAAGTGCAGGGTCTCGTCCTGCTGCAACCAGCCGTTTTCATCCATTTTTAACGTAACGGCGGCAATTTCCAGCAGCGCGTCGGTTTTGGCATTAAATCCGGCAGTTTCTATGTCTATGACTACGGGGTAAAACCCACGAAAACGGCCACTCAGGGCGTTAAGATCACTTTTTTCGGCCATCAGTTTCTTATCTTCATCGAATGCAGCGCGCATTATGGCAAATTTTGCGCCCGGTTGCAGGCGGTTATCACGCAGATAAAAATAAGGGCGCAGGAAGCGCCCTTAATCGACCTCAGTGGCCCAGACCATGCCCAGCATGTTTGTTCTCGATCAGTTCGATCTTGTAACCGTCCGGGTCTTCAACGAAGGCAATCACCGTGGTGCCACCTTTAACCGGGCCGGCTTCGCGAGTAACCTTGCCGCCGGCGTTACGGATGCTGTCACAGGTTGCAGCGACATCGTCGACGCCCAGCGCCAAATGGCCAAACGCGCTGCCCATTTCGTAGCTGTCGGTGCCCCAGTTATAGGTCAGTTCAATCACCGCACCTTCGCTTTCATCGGTATAGCCTACAAACGCCAGCGAGTATTTGTATTCCGGGTTCTCGCTGGTACGCAGCAAGCGCATGCCTAATACCTTGGTATAAAAGTCGATGGAACGTTGCAGGTCACCGACGCGGATCATGGTATGGAGTAAGCGCATAATTCCTCTGATTGGATGTGCCGTTGCCAATGGCGGATGGATTGAAGCGAAATTCAGTATAGCGTTGCCGCATAAGGGATTTCAATGTATGCCGGGGCGGGAGTGGCAGAGTTTCGGTGACATTGTCACCTTATCAATAGCAATCGCACAGTATGTGCCCTATGGTTGATGGAAATAGGTACTATACCCCTCGCAAGGAACAGCAGGGTCGGATAGCGATCCAGACTCAGGGTGAATGGCCTCAATTTATACATTTGGATCTGGTTAATATGCTTTTTTGTTTTTACCCGTGTGGAATGATGGCTACTGCCGAAGGAGATCATTAATGGACGAAATGCTGATTCTGGTGGACGCCGAAGATAATTCCGTGGGGTCGCAAACCAAAACGCTGGTGCACCAGCAGGGATTACTGCACCGGGCGTTTTCAATTTTTATATTTAATAGCCAGGGCAGACTGCTGCTGCAACAGCGGGCTTACGGTAAATACCATTCTGCCGGGTTGTGGACCAACACGTGCTGTGGTCACCCGCGCTGGGGAGAGGCAACGCAGGCAGCCGCACAGCGGCGGTTGCAGGAAGAGATGGGCTTTTGCACTGAGCTACTGCAGGTATCGAGTTTTACCTACCGCGCGGAAGTGCCAGGCGATTTAATTGAGCACGAATTCGATCATATTTACGTGGGCTTGTTTGACGGTGAACCGCAAGAGGATCCCGAAGAGGCCCACAGCTGGTTGTGGGTCGATATTCGGCAATTAGCCCAGGAGATAAAAAACGATCCTGGTAAATTTACCGTTTGGTTTCGCACCATAATGAACAATATCGACGCCGCTGAGATCGAACGTTGGGGAAAGTTGGTTCCCCATTAAATTGCCCCTGAACCGAAAAACGACAAAAGCCCGCCGGCATTCGCATACCGGCGGGCTTTCTTATCTGGTATTCCGCGTTATTACAGCGTCGGGTAGTCAGTATAACCCTCTGCACCGCCGCCATAGAAGGTGGCAGGCTGCGGCTCGTTCAACGCAGCATTCTGCTTGAAGCGCTCTACCAGATCCGGGTTGGCGATATAGCTGCGGCCGAAGGCCACCGCATCGATAAAGCCTTTATTGATCAGCTCTTCTGCTTTCTCGGCGGTATAAGCACCGGCACCGACGATGACGCCTTTAAAGTGGGCGCGTACCGAGTCACGGAAGGCGTCGGAATAAGGCTTGCCGCCGGCCCAGTCGGGTTCGGAAATGTGCAGATAAGCGATATTGCGCTTGTTCAGCTCTTCCACCAGATACAGCGCCGCTTCTTCCTGATCTTCCCCGTTATCCAGGCCGTTGAACGGACCCAGCGGTGAAATACGGATGCCAATGTGTTCTGAACCCCATTCGGCGATGCTCGCGTCAACCACTTCCAACGTCAGGCGAGTGCGGTTTTCGATGCTGCCGCCGTATTGGTCGGTACGTTGGTTAGACGCTGGCGACATAAACTGGTGCAGCAGATAGCCGTGCGCTGCATGCAGCTCGATAAAATCAAAGCCGGCTTCACGCGCGTTGGCGGTGGCCTGACGGAAATCGTTGATTATCCCTGGGATCTCGTCGGTTTCCAGCGCTCGTGGGGTAGAGGTCGGCACTCGTACCCAGGCGCCGGTTTCGTCACGCACGGTGGTGCGGGTGTCGGCATTGATCGCAGAAGGGGCCACCGGTGCCTGCTGGCCCGGTTGCAGGCTGTTGTGGGAAATACGGCCCACGTGCCACAGTTGAACGGCGATATGGCCATTCTTATCGTGTACAGCCTGGGTGATTTTTTTCCACGCGGCGATCTGCTCTGGAGTGTGCAGCCCCGGAGCGCCGGCATAGCCTTTCGCCTGGAAAGAAATCTGAGTGGCTTCAGTGACGATCAGGCCGGCACTGGCGCGTTGAGCATAATATTCGCCCATTAACGGAGTAGGGATATCGCCGGGCTCAATGCTGCGCAGCCGCGTCAGTGGGGCCATAAACACGCGGTTTGGCAGGGTGACAGCGCCAACCTTCAACGGGGAGAACAACTTTTCAATCTTCATAGTGCATCCTATATTAATAGACCGGTCGACTAGTAATGTAATAAAACTGCCCCACAGGGCAAGTTTCGATAAAACCAGGGTGTTTCGTTTAAGGTTGCGGCGGACGCAACAGCAATTCAATACTTTCCAGCGCGCTGGTCAACGGCGCGACCGAGCGGCGGATTTTGGCACGCAGCGAAGCGCCAAGCCACAGTGAATACAGCGTTTCTGCCGTTGCTGCCGGGCTCATGGCAATCGACAAGGCGCCTTCGCGGATACCGCGTTCAATCGCGTCCTGCAGGTGAGCAATCACCCGGGCGGTTCCCGTTTCCAATGCATGACGCATCGGTTCTGACAGATCACTCACCTCGGCGGAAAGCTTCACCGCCAGACAGGCATTGTGGCATTCGCTGCGGCAGTGATAGCTGATTGCCTGGGCGTAATAGCTCAGCAACTGGTGGCGCGCATCGCTTTTATCGTCGGCAAACAGCTGTTTCATTTGCCCATCATAATGCTCGAAATAACGTTGCAGCATCGCTTCACCAAAGGCTTCTTTCGAACGGAAGTAGTGGTAGAACGAGCCTTTCGGCACCCCGGCCGTATTCAGCAGTTCACTCAGCCCCATGCCGGTAAAACCAAGGCGCAGGCTTAGCGTCTCGCCGGTAGCGAGCAAATGTTCACGGGTGTCTGTCGGGCAATGCGCATGTTTAGTCATAATGGCTGTCAGCATAATAGACCAATCGGTCTAGGTCAATAGCAATAAAAAAACCGGCGTAAGAACGCCGGTTGCGATGAGCGGTATTTTGCCCGAGCGGGATGAAGATGTTAAGCGGTTATGAACCGCTGCGGCAGCGTTGCAGAATATCCAACTGCGATTGATACTCGCGAGTTTGCACGTTCATCATGCCGATCAGGGTATGGAACAGGTTGTCTTGCGAGACTTCGTCCTTTTCCGCCATATTGTTCAGACACTGGCGATCGATCTTGAAGTTGCGCTCATAGTCTGCAGACATCCACATCAGGAAGGGAACGTGGGTCTGCTGGCTTGGGGCGAAGACATAGGGCGTACCGTGCAGGTACATACCGTTTTCACCCAATGATTCACCGTGGTCGGAAAGGTACACCAGCGCCGTATTGAATTTCCCGCTGTACTGCTGCAGCAGTTTGATGGTGTCGTCCAGCATGGCGTCGGTATAAAGCAGCGAATTGTCATAGGTATTGACCAACTGCTCGTGGGTGCAATCCTGGATCTGATTGCTGTCGCAGGTCGGCGAGAACTTCTGGAACTCTGGCGTACTGCGGCGGTAATAGGCGGGCCCGTGGCTGCCCATCTGATGCAGTACGATCACACCGTCGTCTTTCAGGCTGTTGATGTAGTCGTTCAGCTTGTACAGCAATACATTATCCATGCACACATCGCCGTCGCAATCCTGCGGCAATTTCAGCTTGGTCATGTCTACGTGCGGTACGCGATCGCAGGCGCCTTTGCAGCCGCCGTCATTTTCACGCCACAGCACGTTAACACCGGCATGAGCCAGTACGTCTAGTACACCTTCCTGATGCGTAGCCAGAGTCGCATCGTAATCCTTGCGCGGCATGTTGGAGAACATGCAGGGGACGGATATGGCGGTTTCAGTGCCACACGAGCTGGCGTTTTTAAAATAGGTCACATTGTCTTGTTTCAGGCGCGGGTTGGTTTCGCGGTCGTAGCCCCCGAGCGAGAAATTCTCGGCGCGCGCCGTTTCGCCCACCACCAGGATCACCAGGGTTTTCTTTTGCTGTGAGGCTATCAGCGGCCCTTTGCGCGCATCTTCACCAATTTTCACCAGCGGCAGGTTACGGGTGAAGTAGCGTTGCTGGGTAAACTTGATGGTGCCGGCGACGAAGTTGGAAGGCGTCAGCATTTTCACTACGCTTTTGTTATTGCGGATCAGCGAAGCGTAGTCCTTATAAAACAGCGCGGCAATAATCAGGATCACCACCACGGAAAGCATCACGTTGGCGGCACGCAGCCCGGCCATGTACCACCAGGGGCGAGTTTTTCGGATATCGGTAAAGCAGACCGCCACCGCCGGAAGAATACCGAGCAACACCAGCCACAGCCCCATGCGGGGTGTCAGCAGGGCCGTGGCCTCCTGCGGATTGGTCTCGAAGGCGTTCTGCATCATATTGCCGTCGATGACCACGCCATAGCTGAACATAAAGTAGTTGGCGGCCGCGCTGCCGAGCAGGAAGAAAATCATCAGCGGTTTACGCAGGAAGGGCACGGTCAGCACGCTGAAAATGATATTCAACGCGCAAAAAATCACTACCGGCATGGTGGCGGCGAAAATAACGCTGTGGACGTTATCGAAGCTGATATACGACCAGGCCTTATGAAGGAATAACGCATTCTGGAACAGAGTGAAGAACAAGGCGCTGGCGAGGATAAAACCCAGGCTGTTGCACTGTAAGCGTTGACGTAACCACATTGCCAAATCTAAGTCCTGCTATTAAGTAATGCGCTGAAATTTACAGGATGAAACTTAAGAAAACCTTAGAGATTCAGAATGGTGGCGAAGTCGTTTAGTTTTGGTTTAGAAAAAAGGTCGCCAGACCGGGGAATGGTCTGGCGATGCGATATCAGTAAGCGGCGGTAAATTGCGCTTTGATAAACTGCGGTTTTTCAATTTCGTCGATGATGGCGACCGACAGATCTTCCACCGAGATACCGGCTGGCGCCTGGCCATTCATCAACAGTTTGGTGGTGCCAAGGCGGAACTGGCCGGTGCGCTTGCCAGGTTCCAACAGGGCAGCTGGCGACAAATAAGTCCAGTCGAACGAAGTCTCGTTACGCAGTTTGTTGCGTAAATCGCGTACCGCTTGTGCGCCTGGACGGATATTTTCCGGGAATTCCGGCGTGTCCACCAATTCAACGCCCGGCGCGACTTCCAGACTGCCGGCACCGCCCACCACCAGCAGGCGTTTAACGCCGGCTTTTTTAACAGCGTCCAGGATCTGCTGTGCGCCGCGGCTGGTTTTTTCGTAAAGGTTGTCTTCCGCCCAGCCTGGGTTATAGGCGCTGATCACCGCATCCTGACCGGCCAGCTGTTTCGCCAGCCATTCGGTGTCGGCGACGTCGCCCAGCGCTATGCTCAGGTTGGCGTTTTCCGGCAGGTCTTTTTGCTGACGGGCAATCGCCGTGACTTGCAGTCCACGTGCCAGAGCTTCATCCAGCACGCGGCGGCCTACAAAACCTGTTGCTCCAATAATGGCTACTTTCATCTTTATGCTCCTGTCAGTAAAGGGGTCAGTATTAACTTTCTGCTCAGATTGACCCGAGCGGGTATAGATAATGTAGTACTTAACAATGATGTTGATTAGTGCCATATTCATGCTTTCTTGATTAAGTAAAACTTCATAATCATGGATAAACTGAATCGAATGGCGGTATTCGCCACCGTGGTGGCCGAAGGATCGCTAGCCGGAGCCGCCCGGCGACTGGGAATGACGCCGTCAGCGGTCAGCCAGCACCTGCGCTCACTGGAAAAAACGCTTGGCGTGCCCTTGTTGCACCGTTCTACACGCCGCCTGGCGCTCACCGAAGCGGGGGCGGCGTTCTATCCCGGTTGTGAGGCGATGTTGTTTCAGGCACAGCAGGCGGAACAGCGTCTGGCGGAACTGCGCGATACCCTGGTGGGAGAATTGCGCATCGCGACGACCATCGGTATCGGTGGTCGCCCGTTAGCGGAGGCGATGGCGCCGTTGTTGCAGGCGCATCCCAAGCTGACGCTGAAGGTGCTGGCTGACGACCGGATTGTCGATATGATTGATCAACGTATCGATATTGCGCTGCGGGTTAATCGTCAACTGGCGGACGCCAATATGATTGCCCACCCGCTGGCCGAATGGCCGATGGTGCTGTGTGCCGCTCCTCGCTATCTCAGCCAGCATGGCGTGCCGGAGACGCCACAAGACCTGGTGCAACACCGATGGATCACCGGGGCTTTCAGCGGTGCGCATCTCGATTTGCATCACCAGAGCGGCCAGCAGCTTAAATTGCGTCTGGCGGAAGGGCAGATTGTCAGCGACAGCATGACCGTCATGCGCGCCTTCACCCGCAATGGTTTGGGGATCTCGATTCAACCCCTGTATGAAATAGAAGATGAGCTGCAACGCGGTGAGTTAATCCAACTGATGCCTGAATGGCGGCCGACACCGTTACGGCTGCATGCGATGACGCTCGAGCGGGCGATGCCGGAGAAAAATCGCCAGGCGCTGCGTTACTTGCGCGACTATTTTCGCCGCCACACCGAAAAGTCACTTGCCAGCGGCGCCGATGGCGTCTTCAATTAGCAAGAGATAACAGGAGGACGCGTGCCGCAGCAGCTTGAGTTTTTTGACATCCCCAGCCCGTGCCGAGGTATCTGCCAGGCCGATGACCGAGGCTTTTGCCGTGGCTGCCTGCGCAGCCGCGAAGAACGCTTTGGCTGGATGCAAATGAGCGATGCGCAAAAAAGGGATGTGCTGCGCCTGTGTCACCAACGCTTCCTGCGCCTGCAGCGAGCCAATAAACAGCCCGATGAGCCGCTACCCGAACAGCCGTCGCTATTTTGACCGGTACTCGATCCGCCGCGCGTTAGCGCGGCTTTCCCCTTTCCACGTCGTTACCCGCTTGTGTATGCTGGCATCAAACACTGTCATGAGGTTTCAATAATGGAAAACCGTATTCAACTCGCGCCGCAGGGGCCTGAATTTTCCCGCATGATTTGCGGATACTGGCGTTTGATGGAGTGGGGCATGTCGCCGCAACAGCTGTTGGCGTTCATTGAGCAGCATATCGAGCTGGGCGTGACCACTGCCGATCACGCGGATATTTACGGTGGCTATGCCTGCGAACAGGCTTTTGGCGAAGCGATGCGGCTGAAGCCGTCATTGCGCCAGTCGATGGAGTTGGTGTCCAAATGCGGTATCGCCACTACGGCCAAACCGGGCAACGCCATCGGCCATTACATCACCGACCGCGAGCATATTGTTTACAGCGCGGAACGTTCGTTGGCGCATCTGCATACCGACTATCTTGACCTGTTGCTGATCCACCGTCCGGATCCGCTGATGGATGCCGATGAGGTCGCCGAGGCCTTTGTGTCTCTGCACCAAAGTGGCAAAGTGCGTCACTTCGGCGTTTCCAACTTCACACCGGCGCAATTTACGTTGCTGCAATCGCGGCTGCCATTCTCGCTGGTGACCAATCAACTGGAGATTTCACCGATTCATCAGCCGAGTATCCTGGATGGATCGCTGGATCAGTGCCAGCAATTACGCATCAAGCCGATGGCCTGGTCTTGTCTGGGGGGCGGCCGCCTGTTCAGCGACGCCGAGTTCCAGCCGCTGCGTGATGAGTTGCAGGCGGTGGCGCAGGAAATAGGGGCCGAGACTATCGAGCAGGTGGTGTACGCCTGGGTGATGCGTCTGCCGTCGGCACCGTTGCCGATTATCGGCTCAGGCAAGATTGAACGCGTGCGTTCGGCATTGAAGGCGCAGCAATTGACGCTGGATCGTCAACAGTGGTTCCGCATCCGCAAAGCGGCGCTGGGTTACGACGTACCTTAACCGGCACGATAAAACGGGCAGCCTCGGCCGCCCGTTTTAACGTTATTACCCCGGTGTTCAGGCCAGTACCACCTGGCCGTCCGACAGGCTATCGAACCCGACCCCGACTAAAGTGACCGTATTGCCGCCAAAATTAAACACCAGATTGTCGTTCACCTCGGAGGCAAAATCACGGAAATTACCGCCCGTACTGCTGCCGTCGGTACCGATAAATACCAGCTTGTCTCGGGCCTGATAGCCGTAAATCAGATCCTGACCGAAGTCGCCGCTGAACAGGAAGGTATTGTTGCCGCCCTGGCTGTGCATTACGTCGTTACCCGCGCCTCCGACGAACACGTCATTGCCTTTGCCGCCAAACAGCTGGTCATTTCCCTCCAGACCGAATAGCCAGGAGCCGGAATCCTTGGCGGTCAGAACGTCATCGGCCGCGGTGCCGTTCGCCGAACTGGCGTAGGCGGTCAACCCCTTGGTGGAAAGTAATCCGTTGTCGGTCACCTGATGATCAACCTCTTTGGTGAAAATCAGCAGTGACGACTCTTTGCTTTTCAGCGTACCAATCGAGTTAGCGAGAGTGATGCCACCGTCAGCATCGCGCAAATAGAGCGTATTGCCGTCGTACGCGACCTCGGTATTTTTCAATGCATGTTGCAAATCCAGGGTGTTATGGCCTTCACCGCCGGAAATAATATTAAAACCGCCATCGTCACGGAAGGTGTCATTGCCGGCGCGGCCCTCGAGATAATCATTTCCCGCGCCGCCCTTGATAAGGTCATTGCCGTCACTGCCGACAATAAAGGTTGGGCCGCTGTGTTGCTCGGCGTTACGGTTGAGGTCTTCCACCCAGGTATTGCTGCGGGTAACGTCAGAAAGATTGGAGACAATCACCGTCGAATCTTTGCTGGTCAGCGAGTAGAACTCTGAATTCAATACCCGCATCAATCCGTCCTGATAAAAGAACGGCAGGTGAGATAACCAGGTTGGCACATTGAGGATAGAGAAGGGCAGAATATTCCAGGCGGTGGAGGCATAGTGGTCGTTGAAATTAACGATGTTATTGGTAGCGGACTCTTGTGGTGCGTCATGCACGCCCAGCGTCGCTGAAGTGCGCGTCGTGCCATCCAACGCGCGGAATACCGGATCGTTTTCGTAGCCGATATTAATGACTTTATCGCCGGTTTCGTATTGGGTAGGAGAAGCGAAGGCGACATAGTTTGACTGCGCATAGAAGCCACCCCAATTGCCGTCGCTGAGCGCCGCCATGCTGTTTACCGCCAGGCCGCCGAGGCTGTGACCACTGATGGTAATGTCATCCCCGCTCAGTCCGTGAGATTGGGCGAACTTGGCCACATCCCCCAGCAGGGTGCCGAAGGCTTTCAGGCTGTAATTATCGGCATAACCATTGGGACCGAAACCGGCCAGCAGGTCATTGACCAGATCGCCGATGGTATCGGTGATTAACGATTCACGCGGGCCGCTGGTGCCGCGAAAAGCAATGCCGATGCCGGTGAGATTACCCTCGCTGTCGTATTTTCCCAGTACTTCGGCCTGTGCAGTGGTATAGCCCAGAGTTTCACCGTAATAGGTGCCACGCGCGTCCGTTTTGCCCTGATAGCCTAATTGATCTGCGCTAATCAATGACCAGCCGGCGTTATTTACCGCCGCCAGCGCCGCCTTTTCCGAGTCAGGGTTCCAGGGAATACCGGGTAATCCCCCCTGTGATTGAGTACTGCCTATCAATGCGGTGACCAGGGTAAAGGGCAGGCCCAGCCCGAAGCCGGTATTATGATAGCCTTCATCAAAACCATTATCGATATTGTGATAGGCGTAGGTGGAAATTGCCATGGCATCGGTAAATAACGCTTTGGACTTCGCCTCATCGAGGCCTTGATAATTAAAGATTCCCATATCAGTTCCTTATGAATTAGCTGCGTTGCCGGGTTAATCTTTGAATAGCTATTGCAGCGAGTCGCAATGAAATGAGTATGCCGCACGGCGTCTGGTCAGAGGACCGACATCGGTAGAATTATTATTAGTAGTAATTATTAAGAATGCGAATTTGATCGCCAAAATTGTGCGTGTTTTGTGCGGTGACGCGGCAGCTTCCCCTATACTGAACACTCACAGAGACTTCAAGGAGATTGATTGATGAAACACTATTGGTATGCGGCCTTTGGTTTGATGGCCTGCGGCGTTGCTCAGGCGGCGACGGTGGATGTTGACATGAATCTGGTGACCGGACAGGGAATTGGTCAGGATATTGGCAAGGTGACGATCAGCGAAACGCCTTATGGTTTGTTGTTTACGCCACAGCTCAAAGCCTTGCCGGCCGGCGTGCACGGTTTTCACGTTCATGAGAAGGGCAGTTGCGAACCGGGAATGAAGGACGGCAAGGCCGTCGCGGCGTTGGCGGCCGGCGGACATCTTGATCCACAAAAAACCGGTAAGCACCTTGGGCCATACGCCGACGGCCATTTGGGGGATTTGCCGGCCATTTACGTGACCGACGACGGCATGGCCAGCTACCCGGTGCTGGCGCCTCGGCTGAAAAAAATCAGCGAAATCAGCGGCAAGGCACTGATGGTGCACGCCGGTGGTGATAATCACTCCGATCATCCCAAACCGCTGGGTGGCGGAGGCGAACGCTTCGCCTGCGGCGTGATTAAGTCATAACAACGGTTAGCGGGCGGTGGATGTCGTCGCTGCGCTATCAACAGGGACAATCGCCTGCTGTAGCTGCTGCAACGAACAGTAAAGCCGCCAAATCAAGCCTGCCAGATCGCGCGCCGCCTGTTCCGGGTGGTGCGCCAGCGCAGTACTCATGTGCTGCAGTTCTTGCAAGCTGGCGTCCAGCGAACTGTGCTGCACGCCTTTCTCCGTCATGATGCCCCGCAGGCAATGAATACAGACGTCGCGAACCGCCGAGAGCGGATCGGAACGGGTTTGCCAGTCACGCAGTTGCCAGACGATATGGCTGCAGTTGAGCAGCACCACGCCCCAGCGCAATAACCAGCTGCGCGCGTCTTGATCCTGACTTTGATTCAGTTGGCTGATGCGATGATAGATTCGCGATTCAAACTGGCTCTCGCTTTGCTGCGGTTTTTTGCTTAACTGATCGATAAAGTCCCGCCGCAGGGCGCGGATAATGCGCCGACTTTTGCGTTTGTCCGAGCTGGGTCGCAATATTTGGAAGGCTAAACCGGCCAGCAATACCCCGACAATCTTCCCGATGCTGTCATTGATAAACGACTGATAGTCGTAGCTTGGTGGATTGGTGACGGAAAGAAAAGAGCCCATGAATACGATCAGTTGCCCCCAGAGTGCGGCGTAGGAGGGGTGCTGCAGCTTGATCATCTGCATCGTTACCAGCACCGGGAATAGAAAGGCACAGAACAGCCAAAAATCATCAATCTGAATCATCAGGCCAAATTTCACCACAAAGCAGACAATCGACAGCAGCAGCACCGCCTTTAGCAGGGTAGTGATGCTGTTGATGGGGGACGGCGTGGAAGAGTAGAGCACGCAGCTGATGGCAATCAGCGTCAGGGCCGAGCTGCCCGCGTCCCATTGGGTGTTAATCCAGTAAGCGCAACCAATGACAATGCACAAAAAGGTGCGCAGGCCGTTATATGCCGCTTCGTAGCTGTCGGTGTGACGGGCCAAAGAGGTGACGCGCGGTGGCTGAATATCGCTGACCGGCGTGGCGCTCTCCAGACGCTGCAACCAGCGGCTGGCGCTCAGATACAGCCAGCAGAAATGGCGCAGACGTAGCCAGAAGGCGCGATGACGATAGTCGGCGGGATCTTGCGGCGCAATCTGTTGCAGTATGCGCGCCAAACGGTACTTGTCAGTCTCGGGGTTACGCAGCTCGGTCAGCAGTTGCTCCAGCACGCTGGCCAGATTGGCCGGGCGATCCGGCCAGTTCAGCAGCATGCGGCGCAGGCTGGAGATCACACTGGTTATGCGTAGCTGCTGGTGCAGCATATAGTTGAGCAGATTATTCTGTCGGCGTAGCCGGTAGTGGCTCCAGAAAGCCTGAATACGCAGCAAGTTCATGGTCAGTATTTGGCCGATAACCCCTTCGTGCGAGGTACGCATCTGCACGGTGATTTCCGGCTGCCACAGCATCGCGGCATGTTCCAATAATCGCAGATGCATGCGCCGCAACGAGGTTAACAAGGTTTCGCCGTCAGAGGTGCTGGGCAGGATCATCATCATCAGACCGCCGCACAGAATACCGGTGATAACCTCACAAACGCGCGCTTGGGCAATATCAAAGATCTGCTGAGTGTCCGTCACGTTGACGGTGCTGAAGGCGATGATGGCGGCGGTGTAGCCCGCTAGCGCGAAGGCGTAGGAAACGTTGTTCTGATAGTGGTTTGAAATATAAGTGCACAGGCCGATCCAGGCGGCGATAAACAGCGTGAACAGCCAGGGATCGTTCAGGCAGTGCCCGGCGATGGCCACCGATGCCGCAGCGCCGACCAGGCTGCCGAAAACACGGCCGATGCTTTTACTGATCACACCGCCAACGGTGGGGAAGCTGACTACCGCTGCCGATGTGAGCGCCCAGTAAGGTTCGTCAAGATTGAGAACGAACGCGACCCACAGTGACAGGCACATGGCCAGCGAATTGCGCAGTGCATAACGCCATTGTCCGCCGGTGGCTTTTCCCCAAGGGGTGCGTTTCCATTCCAAAAAAGGCAGGTTCACACGTTAGCCTTACTGATGAATCGAGATGGTGCAGGTGGTGCCCGCGACCAGCGGCAAATCTGCCGGAACATTTAGCAATTTTATCCGTACCGGTACGCGTTGCGCCAAACGAACCCAGGGCACGTTGGGTTTCACGTCCATTAATAAATCGCTGCTGCTTTCGACGCTTTGATCGTAAATGGCGCGGCCGATACTCTCAACTTCACCCTGAAGCGGAGTGTTGCCGTTATATAAAACGATGTCCGCTTTATTGCCTTCTTTTATATGTTTTAGCTTGGTTTCTTCAAAATAACCGAGCACATAAAACGAGTGCACATCAACCAGCGCAACCAGCGGTGAGCCGACGCTGGCATAGTTACCCACGCGGGTTTGCAAATTGGTGATATAGCCATCGGTAGGGGCATAAATTTTAGTTTTACTTAAATTCCATTTTGCCTGTTCCAGATTAGCTTGCGCGGCTTTATACGCGGCTTTCATTGCCTGTGCCGCTAAATTCGATTCGTCCATATCTTCTGCAGAAATAACATTTCGCGGCAGACCGCGGCGTCGAGCCGCCTCATGATCGGCCTTGGCCAGGTCAGACTGCGCTTTTGCCAACGCGGCCTCAGCATTGTCGAGTGCAATCTGGTATGGCACGGGGTCGATCGTAAAAATCAGACTTCCCGCAGGTATGAACTGATTGTCATGAACGGTTATTTTCTCTAATCTTCCAGAAACTTCTGGTGTGATATTGACGAGTTCGGCGCGCACCTTTCCATCGCGCGTCCAGGGGGATTGCATATAGTAATTCCATAACCACCAACCGGCACAGATGGCAATGGCACAGACGATTACCGTAGAAAAATATTTTAATGTTTTATACGTCATGAGTTACCAACTCGCTAAAATCCACAGGGAGCCGCTGACGGCGATGACGAAAATAGACAAATCCATCAGCATAGGGTGCCAAATTTCGCCGGAATAAATCCAGTCTCGCAACAGGTGGTGTACCAGTAGCCATAAAATCAGGCCGAGCAAAACAGCCTTAAATAGGGGCGGAAAATAAAGCGAGGCGCCCAGCACCAAATCGGGTAGCGGGGACGAGGCATGAAGCCATGAAGTATTCACATTAACAATCCCAGTGAGTGAATATGTTGAGCGGTTGCATAGAGAATAAACAATAACTGATCAAAATGGTGGCTATTTCCACAATATACATTATATACATTTGTGTTTTTAATGTGAGTTACTCAAAATAGTCTAAGCTCTGGGAGGGTATGTTAGCATGCTAATTATAAGGAGGGGTAAGTGGAGTCAACATTAGGTTCAGATTTAGCACGATTAGTTCGTGTATGGCGCGCGCTCATCGATCATCGGCTCAAGCCGCTGGCGCTCACGCAAACGCATTGGGTTACTTTGCACAGTATCAATCGTTTGCCGCCGGAGCAGTCACAGATCCAGTTGGCTAAAGCGATCGGCATTGAGCAACCGTCATTGGTTCGTACTTTGGACCAACTGGAAGAGAAGGGGTTGATTACTCGCCACACCTGCGCCAACGATCGGCGTGCAAAGCGTATCAAACTGACTGAAGCGGCCGATCCCATCATCCGGGAAGTGGACAGCGTCATCAGCTCTACGCGGGGCGAGATTCTGAGCGGCATTACTACTGATGAAGTACAACTGTTGGTTGGTTTGATTGGCAAGCTTGAGCAAAACATCACTGAACTACAAAATAAACAATAAGAATTTCTTTTTATTCGATTAGATTTCACAGCATCGGAAATGAAACCGGAGGCCTAAAGCCTCCGGTTTTACCCTACGCGTAGCGCTTACAGTGGCGATACGGTAATGGTGTCGCCGGTGCGAGCCATACGAACGCGCTGACCTGGGCTGAACTTGGTTGCGCCTGCCTTCTGAACCACCACGATATTCTCTTTCTGGTCGGTCTTGATTTCCAACTCGTAGCCTGAGGTACGGCCGGCGGCTTCGCCGATGCTGTTACCCGCCACGCCACCGGCTACTGCGCCGGCTGCGGTTGCCAGACTGCGACCGGTACCGCCGCCAACGGTGTTACCGAGGAAGCCACCCAGTACCGCCCCGCCAATGGCACCAATGGTATTCGACGTTTCACTGCCCTGAATTTTGACCGGGCGAACAGAAACCAGCGTGCCGTAAGTCACGGTTTGAACCTGCTTGGCCTGTGAAGCGGAATAGACGTCGCCGGACATGGAATCATTGGCGCACCCTGCCAGCGTAACTGCGGCGATGGCAACGACGAGAAGACGCTTGATCATATAAAACTCCTGTTGATAGTAGTCCATAACCTGGGGAACCTTTCCAGGCCAGATTCAATGAAAATGATAGACAAAGTATGGCTCAAACGCACGTACATCACCATGACCCGCTACTGCACGCAGCTTAACGTTGCGCTGTTCAACCAATAATAAACGGTGGTTTAGCTTTATAACAGTGCCGTGAGAAATTCCGTTACACGTTGAGCGATTGTTTAGCGGTGACACCTCAGCAAGAAAGCAGGCAATAAAACAGGCGCATCGTTCACAGAGGTGAAAAAAAACATCAGAATTCATGGCGTTAATTTTTTAATTCTGGTTTATTTGTTGGGTCAAAAATTTGCTTCCCCGCGCAGGGTAAAGGATGTTGCTATGAAGTCAGGCCGCTATATAGGTGTTATGTCCGGCACCAGTCTGGATGGCGTCGACGTGGTGCTTGCCGCGATAGACGGACGAATGGTGGCGCAGCAGGCCAGCTACAGCCATCCGATGCCGATTCAGCTCAAGCAGGATATTCTCGGTATGTGCCAGGGGCAGCAAACCACGCTTGCTGCAGTGGGGCGACTCGATGCGCAGCTCGGCACATTGTTCGGCGAGGCGGTGCTTGGCCTGCTGAAACAAACCGGCGTTGCGGCCCAGGACATCACCGCTATCGGTTGCCATGGCCAGACGGTATGGCACGAGCCCGAAGGTGACGCGCGCTTCTCTATGCAATTGGGCGATAACAATCGCATTGCCGCGCTGACCAATATCACCACCGTGGGGGATTTTCGGCGGCGTGATATGGCCTATGGGGGCCAGGGCGCGCCACTGGTGCCGGCCTTCCATCAGGCGTTGTTGGCGCATCCGGTGGAACGTCGCATGGTGCTGAACATTGGCGGTATCGCCAATCTTTCGATGCTGTTGCCGGGGGCGCCGGTGCGCGGTTTCGATACCGGGCCGGGCAATATGCTGATGGATGCCTGGATCTGGCGCCATCACTCGCAACCTTACGATAAAGACGGCGCCTGGGCGATGGAAGGCCGTGTCTGTCTGCCTCTGTTGCAGCAGATGCTGGCCGATCCTTACTTTGCGCTGCCGGCGCCGAAAAGCACCGGCCGTGAATATTTCAACGCCGCCTGGCTGGAGAACCAGCTTTCGGGGCTGCCGGCGGTCAAACCGGTTGACGTACAAACCACGCTGGCAGAATTGACGGCGGTGACCATTTGCGAGCAGGTTCAGTTGGCGGGCGGCTGTGAGCGTTTGCTGGTTTGTGGCGGCGGGGCGCGCAACCCGTTGCTGATGGCGCGAATGTCGGCGCTACTGCCCGGCACCGAGGTGTGCCTGACAGACGATTTTGGCATCAGCGGCGACGATATGGAAGCGCTGGCCTTCGCCTGGCTGGCGTTTCGTACCTTGTCTGGCCAGCCCGGTAATCTGCCTTCGGTCACCGGCGCCAGCCGTGAAACCCTGCTGGGTGGGATTTATCCGGTTTTGCCTTTAGGGGGCCGTTAGCTCTGTTAGGATAGAAATCGACAGATTTTCCTAAGGAGCAACAGCATGAAAAAAATCATTATTGCCGCCGGTGCGCTGGCGTTGGCCGGTTGCAGCTATGTTCTGCCGCAAAGCAGCCAGACCCTGCACTATCAGTGTGGCACCACGCCGCTGACGGTGGCGCTGGACGGCAAGGAGAGCACCGTCAGCCTGCTGATGGACGGCGAGCAGTTGAAACTCAAGCAGGTGCTGGCCATGACCGGCGCAAAATACAGTGACGGTAAATACACCTTCTGGTCCAAGGGCCAAAACGCCTACCTTGAGCGTAATGGCAAAGTGATCATGAGCGACTGCACGCTGGCGAATTGATCCGGCGGTTGCGGCGTCAGATCGATTGAGATCCTGACGCCGCTGGCGCAGAATAGAATCACGATTTTTCAGTTGGTTGATAACCCAATGATTGAAAATAATGAATTTGATGTTGCGGACCTGCGCCGTGAATACACCCGGGGTGGCCTGCGTCGCAACGATCTGACCGCCAATCCGCTGGAGCTGTTCGAAAAGTGGCTTAAACAGGCCTGCGACGCTCGTTTGGCCGATCCGACTGCCATGTGTGTGGCCACCGTGGATGAAAATGGTCAACCCTATCAGCGTATTGTTTTGCTTAAACATGTGGATGAAAAAGGGTTGGTGTTCTACACCAACCTGGGCAGCCGCAAAGCACAGCAATTGGCGAATAACCCGCATATCAGCCTGCTGTTCCCGTGGCACATGCTTGACCGCCAGGTGATTTTCCTCGGTAAGGCGGAACGGCTTTCCACTTTAGAAGTAATGAAGTACTTCGCCAGTCGCCCGAAAGACAGCCAGATCGGCGCTTGGGTGTCGCAGCAGTCATCGCGCATTTCCGCGCGCGGGGTGCTGGAAAGCAAATTCCTCGAGCTGAAGCAAAAATTCCAACAGGGCGAAGTCCCGCTGCCGAGTTTCTGGGGCGGATTCCGGGTCAATTTCGACTCCGTCGAGTTTTGGCAGGGCGGTGCCAACCGCTTGCACGACCGTTTCCTGTACCAACGGGACGGGAATGACTGGAAAATTGACCGACTGGCGCCCTGAAGACCGAAAATCCCCCTTAAGCGCTGGCACTGATGTCGCCGGCGCTTTATTCTATGCGGTATTCTGAATTTTATATTTCGCTAGTGGGCGAAAGGTCGTGTACCGACAAAGGTGCATTCGTTTATACATGGAGTCATTGATGGCAAGCAGCAACTTGATTAAACAACTGCAAGAGCGGGGCCTCGTTGCCCAGGTTACGGATGAGGAAGCGTTAGCAGAGCGACTGGCGCAAGGGCCAATTGCACTGTATTGCGGTTTCGATCCGACCGCTGACAGCTTGCATTTGGGCCATCTGGTTCCTCTGTTGTGCCTGAAGCGTTTCCAGCTTGCCGGCCACAAACCGGTCGCGCTGGTGGGGGGCGCCACGGGGCTTATCGGCGATCCGAGCTTCAAAGCGGCTGAACGTAAGCTGAACACCACCGATACTGTGAACGAGTGGGTAGAAAAAATCCGCAAACAGGTTTCTCCGTTCCTGGATTTCGACTGTGGCAACAATAGCGCGGTAGCCGCCAACAACTACGACTGGTTCGGCGGCATGAACGTGCTGACCTTCCTGCGTGATATCGGCAAACACTTCTCCGTCAACCAGATGATCAACAAGGAAGCTGTGAAGCAGCGTTTGAACCGTGACGATTCCGGTATCTCGTTCACCGAGTTCTCCTACAATCTGCTGCAGGGCTTCGACTTCGCCGAGCTCTACAACCGTCATCAGGTTGAGCTGCAGATCGGCGGCTCCGACCAGTGGGGCAACATCACCTCAGGTATCGATCTGACCCGCCGCATGCATCAGCAGCAGGTGTTCGGCCTGACCGTGCCTTTGATCACCAAAGCCGACGGCACCAAATTCGGCAAGACTGAAGGTGGCGCAGTCTGGTTGGCACCTGAAAAAACCAGCCCGTACAAGTTCTACCAATTCTGGATCAACACCGCCGACGCCGACGTGTACCGCTTCCTGAAGTTCTTCACCTTTATGGATCTGGCCGAAATCAACGCGCTGGAAGAAGAAGACAAGAACAGCGGCAAGGCACCGCGTGCCCAGTATGTGTTGGCAGAAGAAGTGACCGGCATGGTGCATGGTGCGGAAGGCTTGGCTGCGGCCAAACGTATTACCCAGAGCCTGTTCTCCGGTGCACTGCACGACATGACTGAAGCTGACTTCGCCCAGTTGGCGCAGGACGGTATGCCGACCATCAAGCTCGATGGCGACGCCGATCTGCAACAGGCGCTGGTGAATGCCGAGCTGGTACCTTCACGCGGCCAGGCTCGCACCATGATTGGCTCCAATGCAGTGACCATCAACGGTGAGAAGCAGTCTAACGCCGAATATACCTTCAGCGACGCCGATCGCCTGTTCGGTCGTTACACGCTGCTGCGTCGCGGCAAAAAACATTACTGCCTGGTAGATTGGCAGTAAACGAAATTGCAGCAAAGGGGCCCTCAGCGGCCCCTTTATTTTTAAGGCATCAGAGCAAATTTTTGATGAAAAACATTCTTTCTATTCAGTCCCATGTGGTGTTTGGCCACGCGGGCAACAGTGCGGCAGAATTTCCGATGCGCCGCATGGGCGTTAACGTCTGGTCGTTGAACACCGTCCAGTTCTCCAATCACACCCAGTACGGCAAGTGGACCGGTTGCGTGATGCCGGCCAGCCACCTGACGGAAATTGCTCAGGGTATTGCGGATATCGATCAACTCAAGCATTGCGATGCTGTGCTGAGCGGTTATATCGGTTCGCCGGAGCAGGGTAGCCATATTCTGGAGATCGTGCGTCAGGTCAAACAGGCCAATCCGCACGCCTGGTATTTTTGCGATCCGGTCATGGGTCACCCTGAAAAAGGCTGCATCGTGGCACCGGGCGTGGCGGAGTTTCATTGTCAGCAGGCATTGCCGTGCAGCGACATGATTGCGCCAAACCTGCTGGAGCTGGAGTTGTTGAGTCAGCGCACCGTCGCGAATGTTGATCAAGCGGTAAGCGCTGCGCGTGAGCTAATTACCAAGGGGCCGAAAGTGGTGCTGGTCAAGCACCTGAGCCGCGCCGGTTACCATCCGGACTGTTTCGAAATGCTGTTGGTTACGGCAGATGAAGCCTGGCACATCAGTCGTCCGCTGGTGGATTTTGGCAGCCGCCAACCGGTAGGCGTGGGCGATCTGACCAGCGGCTTGTTGCTGGTTAATCTGCTTAAGGGCGAGGCGCTTGATAAGGCGCTGGAGCACGTGACGGCAGCGGTTTATGAAGTGATGCTGACAACTCAGGCAATGGGACAGTACGAACTACAGGTGGTGGCGGCTCAGGATCGTATCGTGCAGCCAGATTGTGATTTTAAAGCGGTAAAGCTGTAATTAAGCTGACGCTGTGCCCCGGCGGATTATCGCGTCGGGGCCAGGAAATTATTTCAATCCTTCCGCGTTCAAGGTGGCATCTACTGCCGGCCGTGCGGCCACGCGATCAAAATAGGCCGATAAGTTGGTGTGCTTTTTGAGATCAAACTGCATGGCGATAGCCCAGCGCAGAACGGTAAACAAATAGGCATCTGCCACACTAAACCGGTTCCCCAGCAAGAAATGCTGCTTCGCCAGCACTGAATCCAGATAGCTGAACTGCTTCTCCAGTTTTTCCCGCGTGAAGGCTTTGTATTCTTCAGGCGTTTTCGGGTTAAACAGCGGGCTGAAACCCTTGTGCAGTTCGGTGGCAATATAGTTAAGCCACTCAATCGCATGGTAGCGCGACAGAGTGCCCGCTGCGGGCATCAGAGCGCGATCCGGCACGCGATCGGCCAGGTATTGCACAATCGCGACGCCTTCGGTCAGCAGACTGCCGTCATCCAACAGCAGCGCAGGCACTTGTCCTTTCGGGTTGATGGTCAGATAGTCGGCACCGCTTTCCGTTTTCTTCAGCGCCAGATCGACCTTTTCCGCCGTGAAATCCAGGCCCGCCTCACGCAGTACAATGTGTGGAGACAGAGAACAGGCACCGGCTTTATAGAACAGTTTCATCGAAAGCTCCTTGATAATGATGAGTGACAGGCATGCTCAACTTCTGATCCTAGCTCTATAACGCCAAAATTACAGCGGGTTAAACGACAAATTTAACTTATCAACGCGGCTTCGGGCTGCAACTGCGCCAGGGTGACGGCAATTTGCTGTTGCAAAGCCTGCGGCGCGATTTGCATGGGCGAACGCAGCTCGTTACGGATCAGACCCTGCTGCGCCAAGGCGGCTTTGACCGGGGCCGGGTTCGGGAAGCTGAACATCTGCTGGATCATTGGCAGCAGGCCATAGAAGTTAGCGCGGGCGGCAACCAAATCGCCGTCGGCGACCTGCTGCACCAATTGCACAAAACGCTGCGGCTGAATATGCGCGGAAGCAGAAATCGCCCCGGTGCCGCCCAGGCACAGCGTCGTCAGGATCAGGTTATCTTCCCCGGTCAGTACGTCGATTTCACCGTCGTTAATCAGCGCCATGGTGGTGTCCGGATTACCACCGCAGTCCTTGATGGCTTTCACCTGCGGATGGCGTGCAATCTGGCGCAGGGTTGCCAGCTCCATCACCACGCCGGTGCGTTGCGGAATGTTGTACAGGATCACCGGCACGCTTGAGGCGTCGGCCAACTGGGTGAAATAGTCCACCAGACCGCATTGCGACGGGCGAATGTAGTAGGGCGCGGGGATCAGCACGCCGGCGACGTCACGCAGCTGGATCGCCTGTTGCATTTGCAATGTGTCGATCAGGTTATTGCCGGCCAGCCCCATCACCACCTGATGGGCTGGCGTCACGGCCAGCACGGCATCGAGCACCGCCAGCTGTTCTTCCTTGCTTAACGCGGCAGCCTCACCGGTAGTACCGCAAACCACCAACCCATCGACGCCAGAGGCGATCAGGTGTTGGGCCAGCCGTTGGGTGGCGGGCAGGTCAACGGCGTTGTGATTAAATGGGGTCACCAGCGCAACCCAGATACCGGAAAATGAGGCCATAGTAATTTCCTTCAATGCGAACAATAAGAAGCCAGATGAGATAACAAGAGGGGAAACGAGTCGTACACCGCCCAGTCAGCTCATCTGACGGGACAGCGCGCCCCGATCAAATGAGCGTCTGTTTCTTCGAGTAAACTGCCACCAAACCTTCAAGCGGCAATGCCGATATTTGCGCAGCGTCATTGTGGTTGAGGTGAGTCATGGCGGTCTCTTGAAAAGGGGTAATGCGATGATAATGAATATTCTGCATGATGCTGTCAATTTGCAACAGGTTGATAACACGGTTATTCATGATTAAACCGCGCTGATGAGTTTGGCTAATAAGCCGGGAAAAGGAAAACCCCGCCTTGGCGGGGCGAAATTGATTAGCGGGGACGGCGTGCGCCGTTGATCGAAGCCGACCAACTGAATGTTTCCCCGGTGGGTTGAACGCGATTGGCTTTGCGTTCGGCCCGGGTGGCTTTTTCAATTTTCTCGCGGGCGGCAGTGATGCGAGCCACCACCTCATCCTTGATCTTGTTATTCTCGCCATTGGTCAAGGCGCGCCCGAGGCTTTTACGTGCCTTGTCCAACTCGGTTTTTACTTCACGTTGCTCGCTTTCCGTCATGTCTTTCAGCGTCAGTTTTTTCATTTTTGCAGCCTGGTCAGTGAAGTTGGCATCCAGTGTACAGCAATTAGCGGTGTGAAGATGCTGCTGCCGTAACGGAAATGCCAGTTTGCAGGGCGCTGGCGCGTTACATCTCTTCCAGAAGTTCGCTGAGGAAACGCCGCATGCGTTCGGTACGTTCCAGCGCCATTTTCTTGCCGGTGGCGGTTTGGAAACCTTCCTGCAGTTTGAATAACTTGGTTTCGAAGTGATCCAGGGAAAAACGCTTGTCGTCATATTGGCGCTGTTCCGCCAGCGGATCGGCGGCATCGTACAGCGCGCTGCGCATGCGTCCACCAATATAGAAACACCGCGCTACGCCAATCATGCCGATAGCGTCCAGACGGTCTGCGTCCTGAATGATTTTTGCCTCCAGGCTCTCCGGGGTAATGGCTGCGGAGAAGCTATGGGCCTCGATGGCATGGGCGGTTTCGGCAATGTCCTGCGGCTCCCAGCCCAGCTGTTTGAGCATCAGGGCGCCTTTCTCGGCCGCCATGCGCGAAGCCAGATGGCGCTGTGGCGAGTTTTTTTCCACTGCCACACAGTCATGCAACAGCACAGCCGCACACAGGATGCGACGGTTGCCGCCTTCTTGTTGGCTGATTTTGCGGGTGTTTTTCCACACGCGATGCAGATGTGCCACGTCATGAGAGCCATCATCGGAATCGAGCGTCAGCGGCAACAACGCCTGAGCCAGTTCCTGATGGGGGGCGAAAGGCTGTAGTAAGGCTTGCGTCAGTGGTGAAGAATGCACGTGTTTTGTTCCTTGTGGGCGGAAAACCTCAATCATAACCCCCTTTGATGCGGCGGTGATGACAACGCAATGTTCTAATTGTTTACTACAATGCAACAGACTATTGCCGCAATCGCGGTTTTTATACCGGAATAAGCAACTTACAATGACGCCATTCCGGTCATCTCCGCTTGGTGTAAACCTGTGTCTGCGGGGTATGGCCGGAATATCCTGCAGACGCCACCGGAGAAAGATCATGCCTACGAATCTTGAAATTGTACGCGCCACCTATGAGGGCGGCAGTGCCGAAGAGAATGGCCGCAACCTGCTGGCAGCGCTGGCGCCAGATGCCGAGTGGACCGAAGCGGCGGGGTTTCCTTATGCCGGCACCTATATCGGCCCGCAGGCGATATTCAAAAATGTTCACCAGCGTTTGGGGACGGAATGGCAGGGCTATCGCGCCGATGTCGACCACTTCTATGATGCCGGCGAAACCGTGATTGCGCAGGGGTTCTACCATGGCACCTACGCGGCCACCGGAAAGTCCTTCACCGCATCCTTTGCGCATATTTACCAGCTGCGCGCGGGAAAAATCGTTAAGTTCGTGCAAATCGTCGACAGCGCAAAAGTGCTAGAAGCAATGCAGGACTAAAGGCCGCTGTGCTTGCCAAATTTGCGATCGTACTCCCGCCGATAACCGCGCGCTTTGTTGCGATCGCGGATCCACAAATATCCGCACACCAGCGCAACGGCGCCTGAAAAGGTAATGTTGCGCATATCCCGGTCATAAAAAAATACCAGTATAGCGTCCAGCGCCGCGATAAAGGCAATCCACTTATACATGTGGGATTGCCGACGCGTGGCGGCGTTGAGGCGCTTTAATTGTCTGGCTTCGTGCATAACCGGCTTTTGCTGCATTAACGTCTCGGCGGTAATAAAGTTCCTAGCTGTAAATTAGCAGAATAGTCCCAATGGCGGCAAAGGGTAACGCACGCGATGCCTACGGGCACCTTACGTTCACAGCGCCAGAACGGCTTCGATCTCAACGCTGACCTGTGGCGAGAACAAGGCGCTGACCGCGACCAGTGAGCAGGCCGGAAGCGCGCCGTCGCAATAGTCAAACAGTATCGGCCGGATGGCCGGCAAATCGCCGATATCGGTTAGAAACACGGTTATTTTAATCAGCGCTTTGAGGTTCGTGCCCTCTGTGGCGGCGATGGTTGCCAGTTGCTCCAGAATCGCCTGCGTCTGTTGCTGGGTCGTTTGCCCCTGAGCCTCGGTGGCAAATGCCGTCAGGCCGGAAACATACAGCGTATCCCCGTGGCGTACGGCATGGACATAGGGCCCCCCCGGCGTAGGCAGATGCGGATAATTAATACGCTTTAATGATGTCATGGTAAAAACCCCGAGAGATAAATTAAAAAAGTAAACAAACTTGGTTAGGATAGTGCGATGAACATCGGAAGTACGCTGCGATATATTGATTTTTAATAATATCACTACCATTCATTTATAACTGTGAAGGACGTTTCAGGGTAATGAATTCGGCCTTAATTCCTTACATGCAACGCTGGCAGTTACAGCCCGACGGCCAGGCGTTTGAAACTCACAGCAGCCTGCTGATGCCCGTTCGCTATCAGGGGGCCGCCGCCATGTTGAAAATAGCCCGCGAACAGGAAGAAAAATTCGGCGGTTTATTGATGTGCTGGTGGCAGGGCGAAGGTGCTGCGCGGGTGCTGGCCTGGCATGAGGATGGGATCTTACTGGAGCGTGCGCAAGGCAGCCGCTCGTTGCCGCAAATGGTGCGCGATGGCGACGATCGTCAGGCGACGGAAATTCTTTGCCAGGTTGTTGCCCGCCTGCATGCACCACGTGCCGAACCCTTACCGGAACTCATTCCTTTGCACCAATGGTTTAACTCACTGTGGCCGGCGGCGCAGGCACACGGTGGCATGCTGCGCCTCAGCGCCAGGGTGGCCGCAGAATTGCTGACCAGCCCGCGTGAACAGACCGTGTTGCACGGAGATATACATCATGACAACGTGCTGGATTTCGGTGAGCGTGGCTGGCTGGTGATCGACCCTAAACGCCTTTATGGCGAACGCGCATTCGACTACGCCAACATCTTCTGCAACCCCAACTACGGCATTGCTACTGACCCAGACATTTTTCAGCGGCGAGTCGTGCAGATCTGTCAACTGGCCGGGCTGGAGCGCCAGCGTCTGCTGCAGTGGATCCTTGCCTGGGCAGGGCTGTCCGCCGCCTGGTTCATGGAGGACGGCGAAGCGGCGGATATCGATTTCCGTGTCGCCGAGCAGGCGGCGCTCGCACTGGGCCTGTCGTTACCGGAAGGGGATTCAGGGTTCATCCTGCCAATAATCGAGCGACGCTGAAGGGCGCTGTAAATAGCGTACCGTTTCACCATTTTGGTCCACGGCCATCGCCTGAAATTTGCCTGAGTCAGGATATTCCACCAGTTCGGGCTGCTCGCGGGTGCTGACAGACAGATATTTCAGCGGCGCATCCGACGTGTTGATGATCTGATGCGGGTATTCCGGGCCCGGCGGAATGAAAATAACGTCCCCGCTTTTGATCGGCAGCCGCTCCCCGGCAACCCGTAAGGTGCCGGTCCCCTCCAGCACGATGAACATCTCCTCCTGCGCATAGTGGAAGTGATAAGGGCATGAACGCATGCCCGGGGCTACCACGTCGATAGAAGCCCCCAGTTTTTTGGCTGCGGTACCGGTGCCCAAACGGGCGCCGATGCTGTCATACAGCGGTGGACGGCTGTCGTGTGATTTCTCGACCTGGTCGAAATTACGGATCAGACGCTGGGCTAACAGCGTGGCATGCTCATTCATAAACATCCTCGTGACAATGTCACTTAGTGATTGACGATGGCAGTAGAAAACCGTCGATGGTTCCCCATCAGTTAAGCAGAAGATCGCTAAAGGGGGAACATTGACGGAGGGACTAAAGCACCTTTCAACCTGCGGACTTAATTCTCGCTGCGGTTCGCGCGGTGTGGCAGTGAAAGGATGATATGAGCGATGGCCCCCCCAATAATCCCCCAAAATGCCGAGCCGACGCCGAGCAGCGTCACGCCGGACGCGGTGATCAGGAAAGCGATCAGCGCGGCATCACGTTGCTTTTCATCTTGCAATGCGCGTTGCAGACTCCCGGCAATGGTGCCCAGCAGCGCCAGCCCGGCAATGGTGTGGATCAAGGCGGCGGGCAATGCGCTGAACAACATGCCGATAACGCCGCCGAAGGCACCGGCCAGCAGGTAAAATACCCCGGCGGCAGCGGCGGCCATATAGCGGCGCTGCGGATTCGGATGCACGTCAGGCCCCATGCAGATCGCGGCGGTTATAGCGGCGATACAAACCGAAAACCCGCCGAACGGCGCCAGCAACAGTGCAGTCAGCGCCGTCCAACTAATCAACGGCGAGGTGGGAACGCTGTAGCCGGCGGCCTTGAGGGTGGCGATGCCAGGGGCATTTTGTGACGCCATAGTGACCACGAAGAAAGGCACACCAATCCCTAACAGCGTAGACGCACTAAAGTGTGGCGCAATAAACTCCGGCATGGCGAACGCCAACGGTTGCTGCGCAAGATGGATGTTACCTTGCAGCGCCGCAATCGCCAGGCCGGTCAACAAGGTCAGGACGATCGCGTAGCGGGCCAGATAACGGCGAGTTATCAAGTACACCAGCCCCATCCCGGCACTGAGTACGAAATTCACCTGTAGCGAAGCGAAGGCATCCAGGCCAAAGCGCAGCAGGATCCCCGCCAGCATCGCCGCCGAAATTGCCTGAGGGATGTAATCCATCAACCGGGCAAACAGCCCGGTCACGCCGCACAGCAGGATCAGCCCGGAGGCAAAGATGAAAACGCCAATCGCTTCGTTGAGTGGGGTTCCTGGCAGACTGGTGACCAGCAGCGCGGCGCCGGGCGTCGACCATGCGGTCAGGATCGGCGTGCGGTAATACAGGGACAGTCCGAGGGAGGTGATGCCCATCCCCAGCCCCAACATGGTCAGCCAGCCGCCAATCTGCATTGGTGTCGCACCGGCGGCCGCGGCCGCCTGAAAGATAATGGCGGCAGAACTGGTGTAACCGACCAATACCGCAACGAACCCGGCCATCACGGCGGGCAGGGACAGATGACGCAAAGAGAGGGCTGGGCGCATGGCTGACTCCGGCAACGGTCGTGCGTTATAACGCACAGTGAAGCGGCAGCATAGCACCGTGCGTTATAGCGCACAAGTGGCTATAATCAGCCGAAAAGCAAGGGAGAAAAACATGCAGGAATTGTCCGGTCATCTGGCACAAACGCTTCGTTCTTTGCGCGTGCAGCGCGGTTGGAGCCTGAATCAGGCGGCGGAAAATACCGGCGTCAGCAAGGCCATGCTGGGGCAGATCGAACGCGGAGAATCCAGCCCAACGGTGGCAACACTGTGGAAAATTGCGACCGGGTTTAACGTGGCGTTCTCTGCGTTTCTCGAGATCTCACCGCTGCAACAGCAGGCCACGCTGCACCGCTATGGCGATGCGCCAGTGTTTAATCAATACAACGCCGATATGCGCGTCGTCCCGTTGTTTCCATTCGATCGCCAACTGGGGTTCGACATGTTTGTCATCGATCTGGCTCCAGGGGCGCTCAGCGAGTCTTCTGCACATGAGCCGGGGGTGATCGAGCATGTGATTGTCATCAGCGGCGAGCTGGAGCTGGCCGTCGACGGGCAGTGGTATCACTTGAGCAGCGGCGAGGCGATGCGCTTTCAGGCCGATCGGCCACATGCTTACCGCAATGCCAGCCAACAGACGGTACGCATTCACGATCTGATCCATTACCCTAAATTTTGATTCAACGGCGTGGGCGCAGGCTTTGACTCTGCGCCGCCAAACGCCTACCTTGTTGAAAATGAGTCTTATTAACTTTCAAAGGGAGATTGAACTTGCCAGTCACCAACCGACGCCAGTTTATTAAACTCAGCGCACAAACCGCAGGAGCCGTATTCGCGATGACTTCATTACCCAACAGTATCCGCCTGGCGATGGCGGCAGAAGGGGGCACCAGCGCCGCCGACCAATTCTTGTGGCTGGAAGAGCTGCAGGGCAAAGCCGCACAGGCATGGATCAAGCAGGAAAACCAACGCACCACCGCGCGTTTTGCCCAGGGCGAAGGTTTTCGTCAGGTGGAAAAGCAGGTGCTGGCCATTCTGAATAAAGAGAGCCAAATTCCGTGGGTCACCAAGCGGGGTGAGTACTATTACAACTTTTGGCAGGATCAAACCAATCCACGCGGCCTGTGGCGACGGACCACCTTGCAGGAATATCGCAAGGATCAACCGAACTGGGAAACGGTGCTGGATATAGACGCGTTGGGCAAGGCCGAAGGCAAAGATTGGGTGTTCCATGGCTCGCAGTCGCTGGCTCCCGAATACCGTTATTGCCTGCTGGAGCTGTCGCCGGACGGCGGTGACGCCACCGAAATCCGTGAATTCGATCTGGTGACCAAGCAGTTTGTTAAAGACGGCTTTGTGCTGCCGGTGGCGAAAAGTCAGGCCTCGTGGATTGATAAGGATACGCTGTTTGTCGCCACGGATTTTGGCGCGGGATCCATGACTCAATCAGGTTATGCGCGCATTGCCAAACGCTGGCGGCGCGGCACGCCGTTGAGCGCGGCTCAAACGCTGTATGAAGCGCAACCGCAGGATATGGTGGTGTATGCCTATCATGACCATACGCCAGGCTTTGAGCGAAACTACGTGGGCCGCAGCCTGGATTTCTATCGCCGCGAAACCTATCTGCTGACCGCACAAGATCAGAAAATCAAAATTGATATTCCCGCCGACGCCGAGTTCAGCACCCACCGCGAGTGGCTGTTGGTTAAGCCGAGCAGCGACTGGCAGGTGGGGGAGACGCGCTATCCTTCCGGTGCATTATTGGCGACCCATTTTGACGATTATCTGGCCGGCAAGCGTGAATTTACGGTGTTATTCACCCCGACCGCGCAGGTGGCGTTAAGTGGCTACAGCGCCACGCGCGATCACCTGATCCTCAGCATCATGGACAACGTGGTAAACCGGTTGGAAGTGCTGACGCCGCAAGAGAATGGCTGGCAGCGCAAGCCGCTGGGCAAACCGGGGGCAATCAGCACTCTGTCCGCCGGCGGCATTGATGAAGAGACCAACGATTACTTCCTGACTCTCAGCGGCTTCCTGCAGCCGACCTCTTTGTACATGGGCAATCTGGACGGCGGGGAGCCGGAACTGCTTAAGCAAGGACCGCAGGATTTTGACGCCAGTGGTTATCAGGTCAGCCAGCATTTCGCTACCTCAAAAGACGGTACGCGGGTGCCGTATTTCCAAATATCGGCCAAGGACATCAAGCTGGACGGCAGCAACCCTACGCTGCTGTACGGTTATGGCGGGTTTGAGGTGTCGCTCACGCCGGGTTACATGGGAGCCAAGGCGCCGGCCTGGCTGGAGCGTGGCGGGGTGTACGTCGTGGCCAATATTCGCGGCGGTGGTGAGTATGGTCCAGCCTGGCACCAGGCGGCGCTTAAGCAAAACCGTCATCGTGCCTATGAGGACTTTGCCGCAGTGGCGGAGGATCTGATTGCACGAAAAGTGACATCGTCACAACATCTGGGAGCCCGTGGCGGCAGCAACGGCGGCTTACTGGTAGGCAACATGCTGACGCTGTACCCGCAGCTGTTCGGTTGCATCGTCTGTGAAGTGCCGTTGCTGGATATGCAACGTTATACCCAGCTTTCCGCCGGGGCTTCATGGATTGCCGAATACGGCGACCCGAGCAAAGCGGAAGAGTGGGCATACATCAAGACGTTCTCGCCGTATCACAACATCAAAGCCGATGTACCTTATCCGCCGGTGCTGTTTTATACCGCCACCAGTGATGACCGGGTCAACCCGTCGCACGCGCGTAAAATGGCGGCGCGGATGCAGCAGATGGGCTACCAGCAGGCCTATTTCTATGAGAATACCGAGGGTGGGCACAGTGCGGCGGCAGACAAACAACAGGCCGCGTTCCACGGTGCGTTGGTCAGCGAGTTCATGTGGACTAACCTGAGCGCTAAACCGAAGGTCTGAATCTCGCAGGACGAGAGATAAAAAAGCCGGGGCAAATGATTGCCCCGGCTTTTTATTGCGATGAAAAACTCGCCGGCGATCAGTTGGCCGCAGCGGCCGCCTGTGCTTTCTTGTTGGTATCTTCAGCGGTGTCCAGCGTCATGCGGTACAGCTTCGGCGCGGTCAGCATCATCAGGATGGCGATCACGGCAGTAGCGATACCGATTTGCATAAACACGTGGCTGTAGATAGCCAGCGAAGCGTGCGCGTCGTTAACGTTGCTAGGCACGGCGGTCAGACCGGCGACCTTACCGGCAATCAGCGCGGCAGCGGCGGTGGTCAGGAACCAGGAACCCATGATAAAGCCCATCAGGCGTTGTGGTACCAGTTGCGCCACCATAGCCAGGCCCAGACCGGAGATCATCAGCTCGCCGATACTCTGCAGCGCGTAGCTCAGGATCAGCCAGTTAACCGAAACGATACCCTGTTCGTTGGCAAAGCTGGCACCCCACGGCAGCACCAGGAAGGCACCGGAACACAGGATCATACCGAAAGCGAACTTGTGCGGCATCGGCAGACGGTCACCCATCTTGTTATACAGCGCCGCCAGAATAGGGCTGGCCAGCATGATCCAGAACGGGTTCAGCGCCTGATATTGCTCGGGTTCGAAACCAATACCGAGGATGCTGTGTTCCACGTTGTGGATAGCGAAGAAGTTCAGCGAGGTTGGCATCTGGCTGTAGAGCACAAAGAAGACGACCGCTTCCAGCATCAACAGGAAGGCGACGATCATCTTGCGGCGCGCGGCACCGTGCAGCGCAAAGGTTTCTTTGGCGAACACAATCACGATACCGATGGAGATAATCGCCAGTGCCCAGCGGGCAATCACCTGGTTGTGCAGCAACCAGCTGGAAATGGCTACCAGAGCGACTACGCCCACCAGGACCATCAGCAGCTTTTTCACCTGCAGAGGTTTGAAGTCAGGCTTGGAACCGTGCTGTTTAACCCACTTGTGGCACACCATAAAGTTGACCAGGGTGATCAGCATGCCCACCACGCTCAGTGAGAACGCGACGCTCCAACCGTATTTCGCCGCCAGCCACGGTGTGGCCAACATGGAAAGGAAAGAACCGATATTGACGGACATATAGTACATGGTGAATGCACCGTCCAAACGCGGATCGTCTTTCTCATAGCAGGTTGACAGCAGGGAGGATGGGTTAGCCTTGAACAGGCCGCTACCCACGGCGATGGTCGCCATACCCAGGTACACCCAGAAGATTTCATGGCCGGAGTAGGCCACCATGGCGTAGCCGACGGCCAGCACCAGCGCGCCCAGCACGATCACGCGCTTGGAGCCCAGCACTTTATCTCCGAGCCAGCCACCGATGGCGACAAAGCCGTACACCAGTGCGCTGAAGGAAGAGAACAGGGTAATCGAGTCGGCTTCGCTCAGGCCAAGCATTTTGACCAGATAAACCGCCATGATGCCTTGCAGGCCGTAATAGCCAAAACGTTCCCACAGCTCGATAGAGAAGATCAGGTAAAACGCCTTGGGTTGTTTGAAGGCGTTAAGACTCACGCTTTCAGGTTGTTCGCTGTTGTTGTTTGCTGTTGACACTGGTACCTCTGATTTTTCACTGCCCCGTCCCAGAGAGACGAGAAATTGCAAAAGGTGATGCAGGACTGCATCCTTCTGCGTTGTTATAGGATGGGATGACGGCGGTTAATGTTCACTATCTTTGTCAACGAGGCAAGGCGTTTGTCATATCCTGTTACATATAACGCTCGCGGAGTGAAACAACCATGTTGCAAATGTTATGCAGCATTAACGTTCGTCTTTATTTGCTTTGCCGAGTTTTTGTTTTGATTAAAAGCTATACGGAATTTAAACAGTGATATATTCTGCTGAATGGAGTTTTATTAGTCCATATCAATAGGTGGGGTGATTAATCCATTGGATTGTTGTGCATATGACGCATTTTGTAAAATTATAGAAATTTAAGAAAATGGGGCTGGCGCTTGTGACGGTAATGTGATCTTTAAAACGTGAGGTTTACCGCAATTTTTGACTAATTTTTCGCTTGAAAATAAGCGGGAATTGGGTTTTCTACTGAAATCCGCGAGAACACCAAGGTTACTGCTGCTTGATATCACATTTCCGATAAAAAATAGGTCAATGGGGCGTGAGGAAGAGACGGGCGCTCGTTGCGCCCGGGGGAGCGATCAGGCGTCGGGATAAACCTTCTCGTTAAACTCACAAAGATCTTCAATGATGCAGGAGCCACAGCGAGGTTTACGCGCGATGCAAGTATAGCGGCCGTGCAGGATAAACCAGTGGTGACAATCGACCTTGAACTCGGCCGGCACCACCTTGAGTAGTTTCTCTTCAACCAGATCGACGTTCTTGCCCGGAGCGAAACGGGTGCGATTGCAAACGCGGAAGATATGGGTATCTACGGCAATGGTCGGCCAGCCAAAGGCGGTATTAAGCACCACGTTGGCGGTCTTGCGACCGACGCCAGGCAGGGCCTCCAGCGCGGCACGATCTTCCGGCACCTCGCCGCCGTGCAGCTCTAACAGCATGCGGCAGGTTTTGATCACGTTCTCGGCTTTGCTGTTAAACAGACCGATAGTCTTGATGTAGTCTTTGACGCCGTCGACGCCCAGCGCCAGCAGGGCGGCCGGCGTATTGGCCACCGGATAAAGCTTGGCGGTGGCCTTGTTGACGCTGACGTCGGTCGCCTGTGCGGAGAGCAGCACGGAAATCAGCAGTTCAAACGGCGTGCTGTACACCAGCTCCGTGGTCGGCTGCGGGTTGTTGTCGCGCAGCCGGGTAAGAATTTCCAGCCGTTTTTGCTTGTTCATCAGGCTTTCTCTGTCTGTCCTTGTCCCAGCGTCGGTTCAGCCAGCAAGGCTTTGGCCGTACGCGCTTTCATCCGTTCATCAATCAGGTATTTCAACGCCAACAGCAGGCCCAGGCCGATAAAGGCCCCCGGTGGCAGCATGGCCAACAGGAACGGGCTGTCAAAGTGAACCACTTCAATGCGCAATACCTTGGCCCAACTGCCCAACAGCATATCGGCACCGTCGAACAGGGTGCCGTTGCCCAGCAACTCACGCATCGCGCCTAGCGTCACCATCACGCCGGTTGCCCCCAGGCCGATTGCCATGCCGTCCAGCGCCGACAAACCGATGGGCTTTTTAGAGGCTACCGCTTCGGCGCGGCCAACCACGATACAGTTGGTGACGATCAGGGGAATAAAGATCCCCAGCGATTGATACAGGCCAAAGGCATAGGCATTGATCAACATCTGCACGATGCTGACCGCCGCTGCAATGATCATGACGTAAATGGGAATACGCACTTCATTCGGCACCCAGCGGCGCACCGCGGAAATGGAGCCGTTGGTCAGCGTCAATACCAGGGTGGTCGCCAGCCCAAGTCCGAGGGCGTTGGTCACGGTGGACGTCACTGCCAGCAGCGGGCACATCCCCAGCAGCTGTACCAGTGCGGAGTTGTTCTTCCACAACCCCTGGACAATCAGATCTTTGGCTTCACTCATTCGCTGGCTCCGCACACAGGTAAGCTATCAAGTTTAGGCGGCAGCGTTTCCATATACAATGCCGTGCGCCGAACGGCGTTGACCACCGCGCGCGGTGTGATGGTGGCGCCGGTGAATTGATCGAACATACCGCCGTCTTTCTTCACCGCCCAGCGTTTATCGTCCGGGCCTTCAATTTTCTTGCCGCTGAAGAACGAAATCCAGTTCGAGATACGCAGCTCAATTTTATCGCCCAATCCAGGCGTTTCATGGTGTTCGACCACGCGGGTACCCAGCACGGTGCCGCTGAAATCAGCGCCGACCAGCAGCTGAATAGCGCCGGAATAGCCGTCCGGCGCGGTGGTTTCTACCGCGGCTGCCGTAGGTTGACCGTTTTTACGCGCCAGATACAGGCGGTGAGGGGCACCGTTGCCCAGCGCCGGATCGCTTACCAGGAAGCACTCGGTCTGCATGTCGTTGTCGTAGTGTTCCGGGGGCACCACTTGGTCAAGCAGGGCTTTTTGCTGCAATGCCGCCTGGTGGGCGATGGTTTTTTGCGTCAGGCTATGCACCACCGCGGTCAGACCGGTAGTCACTGCGGCAAACACCGCCAGCGTGGTGCCATGCTTTCTCATTGAATTCAGCATCATGGCTCCTTAGCGATGGCCGTACACGCGTGGCTGCGTGTAGTGGTCGATGAGCGGTACGGTAATGTTGGCCAGCAGAACGGCGAAGGCAACGCCGTCGGGGTAACCGCCATAAACACGGATAAGCCACACCAGCACGCCAATCAATGCGCCATAAATCAGGCGGCCTTTTGGCGTGGTGGAAGCGCTGACCGGGTCGGTAGCAATAAAGAACGCCCCCAACATGCTGGCCCCGGAGAACAGGTGGATCAGCGGCGATGCCTGCTGCAGCGGGTCAAGCCACCAGGCCAGCCCGGAGCACACGGCGATAGCTGCCAGCATGCTGAACGGGATCTGCCAGTGGATCAGGCGGCGAGCCAGCATAAACAGCCCGCCGGCCAGGAAACCGAGGTTGACCCATTGCCAACCGATACCGGCCAGAGCGCCACCAAACAGCGGCTGTTGCAACACTTGTTCGACGCTATGGCCACTGCGCAACCCGGTTTTGAAACCGTCCAGCGGGGTGGCCTGGCTGATACCGTCAATCCCCATCTGCAATTCGTGAATGGTGGCGCCCTGCGCGGTATGGCCGCTGAAGATCGCCAACAGGGTATCCTGGAATGAAAGCGCGGTGGCTCGCAGTTCATCCGGCGGCAGCCAACTGGTCATTTGTACCGGGAAGGCGATCAGCAGCACCACATAGCCGACCATCGCCGGGTTGAACGGGTTTTGCCCGAGGCCGCCGTACAGCTGCTTGGCGATGACGATGGCAAAGAAAGTGCCGATGACAATCATCCACCAGGGGGCCAGTGGCGGCAGGCTGATGCCCAACAGCAAGGCGGTCAGCAGGGCAGAATTATCTGCCAGACGCGTGCGAACCGGCAGCTTGCGCAAGGCGAGGATAGCGCCTTCCGCCAGCAGGGCGACCAACATCGCCAGGGCGGTTTGAATCAGAGTACCGTAGCCAAAGAACCACACCTGCGCCGCGACACCGGGAATACAAGCCAGCATGACCCACAGCATAATACGGCTGGTGCTTTGCTGGTTATGGGTGAAAGGAGAACTGGCGATGTGCAAGCCTTTGGCGGCTGTTTGTTGTACCGGCCTGAACTTCATAGAATAACTACACCTATCTTTGCCGTGCATCGGCAGGTTCAACGCGCCTCTCAGAGGAGCCGCAGGAAAAATTATAGCGCTGCATTCTACCTGAATCACTGCGAGGGTAATACGTCTTAATTGTGCGGGTATTCGGCTTTTAGCACGGGGTGTACGCGAGGGGGAAATTTCTAATGGCGCGATTAGATTTTTTTTGCCGAGAAAAGCGGGGTAGTTTGGTCAGTCAAAACAAAAATCGTCGGCATCACTGGCCGACAACAGGCGATAACCACTGGATTTGCAGGGTATTTCAGGGCCTTTTTTTCGCACAAAATAACAACTTTTGCATAATCTATGTGGGTTATTATCCCGTGTATTATTAAGTTAGTGAATGTACATTAATGACAAATGAAGATGTATTTTTTATTGAAGAACTGATTGAGTGGGTTGAGATACATCTGGAGAAACGGCCTAATCTGGACGAAGTCGCGCGTATTTCCGGCTATTCCAAGTGGCATCTGCAACGCAAGTTTAAACGCATCACCGGCATTCAGCTCGCCACCTATATCCGTTCACGTATTCTGACGCGTGCAGCGGTGGCGTTACGTATCACCCACCGTTCTATCATCGATATTTCAGACGAACTGGGCTTTGATTCCCAACAAACCTTCACCCGCATGTTCAAACAGCGTTTCGACACCACGCCCAATCGTTATCGTTCGATGGACACCTGGGATGTGAAAAACCTGATGCCGCGCTTTAGTTTCGATGCCAATTTCGCAGCCGATTATTACCCAGAAGTGAAACGCCTGACGTTGCCGGATATGCAGCTGGTGGGTTTTTCGCGCCAGTTGGATTTTGCCTCGGAAGCGGAGATCGAACATTCGTCTTGTATGGCGATGAAGGACGAAATCTTCACCGATTTCTTCCGTGGGCTGAGTGTGGATTGTCATCGGGTTTACAGCATTCATTCCGTGCGAAATCGAGATGATGACGCGTATTCGGCTACCCACATCATGGCAGTGGATCCTGAGAACAAACAGGATATTTTGTCGGGCTACCAGATCGACACTATCCCGATCGCCGGGCGTGAATATATTTCTATTAACCATCTGGGCTCGGCGAAAGAGTGTTCGCAGTTCTTTGCCTATCTGATCACCCACGTGATGCCGGGGCTGCGTAATGAAGTGAAAGGGAGCGTGGAGATGGAAATAATTCAAACCAAGGAGCGGAATCAGGATTCGAAGATGCGCCAGATTGACGTTGATTATACCTATCTGATCTCTATTGATTAGGGCGTGACTCCAAGGGCTGAGACTATTGGAACGCGCCCTGTATTACGAACCGCCTGTTTGGTCCACCAACCTTCACATCTCACGCCTTGCTGCGTGCTCAAGTGGTCGCCAGCGGCGCTCACGCATTATTGAGTGAAACAGCCAGGGCCGCCTTGAGTTTTGCAAGGCGCCGCTTCCGCTACTCTTTATCGTTTTCCGCCGTCGCCAGGTTTTGCTCGGCCTTTTTAGCTTTGACGCGTGCGATGGCCGCCGCAACCGCCGCCTTACGCGGATCTTCTTCCTGCGCGGCAGCTACCGGCTCTGCCGGCGATTCAACGGTTTCGGCCTGCTGCGCGGCTTTCTTGGCTTTAGCACGTGCGATGGCCGCAGCAACCGCTGCCTTGCGAGGATCTTCTTCCGGTACGGCAGCTGCTGGTTCCGTCGGCGATTCAACGGTTTCGGCCTGCTGCGCGGCTTTCTTGGCTTTAGCGCGAGCGATGGCCGCAGCAACCGCCGCCTTGCGTGGATCTTCTTCCTGCGCGGCAGCTGCTGGTTCCGTCGGCGATTCAATGGTTTCGGCCTGCTGCGCGGCTTTCTTGGCTTTAGCGCGAGCGATGGCCGCAGCAACCGCCGCCTTGCGTGGATCTTCTTCCTGCACGGCAGTAGCTGGCTCCGTCGGCGACTCAACGCTATCGGCCTGCTGCGCAGCTTTCTTGGCTTTGACCCGTGCCAATGCAGCGGCCACGGCTGCCTTGCGCGGATCTTCTTCCTGCACCACAGCTACCGGCTCAGCAGGCGTTCCAACTGCGTCGGCTTGCTGAGCTTCTTTCTTGGCTTTAACCCGGGCTAACGCAGCAGCAACTGCAGCCTTACGCGGATCTTCGCCCTCGACAGCCGGAGACGTCGCTGGGGTGGCAGCCGCATCTTGCTGAGCACGACGTTCACGCGCCTGCGCTTTGCGGGCTTCGCGGGCGGCGATCATCTCGCTATTGTCCGGTGCCTCGCCGCTGATGGTTCCGGCTGCCGGCGCGGCATTTTTACTGCGCACGCGGGCCAGGGCGGCTTGTACCGCATCCTGATCGCCGTCGGTCATTTTGACGGCCGCTTTCTTGTGACGTTCTTCGCGCGCCAGTTTTTCACGTTCCAGACGGGCCAATTTGGCTTCGTAACGGGCCTTGGCTTCGGCGGTGCGCGCGGCTTCCTGATCGATGGCTTTGATTTCGGCCTTTTCCTGGCGGTAGTACTGCACCAGCGGAATATTGCTGGGGCATACAAAGGCGCAGGCACCGCACTCAATGCAGTCGAACAGGTTATGCTTGCGGGCTTTTTCGTGTTCTTCGCCACGGCTGAACCAGTAAAGCTGCTGTGGCAACAGGCCCGCCGGGCAGGCATCAACGCATAAACCGCAGCGAATACAGGACTGTTCAGGTTCTTGCGGCGCCATTTCACTGACGGAAGGGGCCAGAATGCAGTTGCTGATCTTAACGATCGGCACGTTCAGCGCGGGCAGGGTGAAGCCCATCAGCGGGCCGCCCATGACCACCATTTGTTGGGCCTGCGGCTGAAAACCGGCAAAGTTCAGCAGGTGCTGCACCGGGGTGCCGATGCGCGCCCACAGATTACCCGGTTGGCTGAGGGCTTCACCGGTAAGGGTGACCACGCGTTCGATCAAGGGTTCGCCGTCGACAATGGCGCGCTTAATGGCAAAGGCAGTCCCGACGTTTTGCATCAGCACGCCGATAGCGGAGGAGTGTTTGCCGTGCGGCACTTCCTTGCCGATCAGGATCTTGGTGAGCTGTTTGGCGCCGCCGGAAGGATATTTGGTTGGGATCACCCGCAGCGAGATGCCCGGTTGATCGCGCAACGCCAGTTTTAACGCTTCGATCGCTTCGGGTTTATTGTCCTCGATGCCGATCAGCGTCACTTTCGGCTGCAGCAGGTGGCGCAGGATCTGCGTGCCTTCGATCACTTGGTCGGCATGCTCCTGCATCAAACGGTCATCGGCGGTGATATAAGGCTCGCATTCCGCGGCATTGAGGATCAGGGTTTCTACCCCGTTCATGCCACCCTGCAGCTTGCTGGCGGTAGGGAAACCTGCGCCACCCAACCCGGCGATGCCGGCCTGATGAATCCGCTGGATCAGTTCGCCGGTAGGCAGTTGACGGTAATCCGCCACCGGTGCGCGTTCGCACCAACGGTCTTCGCCATCCGGCTGAATAATTACGCACAGCTCTGCCAGCCCTGAAGGGTGAGCGGTGATATGCGGTTTGATGGCGCTGATGGTGCCGGAGGTCGGCGCATGCACCGGCACGGTACGGCCACGGCCGACGGTCAGCGGCTGGCCTTTCAGCACGTGCTCGCCGACGTTGACGCACAATTCGCCTTCCGGTCCCAAATGCTGTTGCAAGGGGATGACAAAGGTGTCGGGCAGCGGCGCGGTACGCAGCGGTACGCCGCTGGACTGGGTTTTCATTTCCGGGGGATGGATCCCGCCGTCGAAATCCCAAATCCGGTCTTTTTTGAAGGCGGCGAACAAATTAAGCATGTTGCTCCACGTGGATCACTTGCACCGGGATCGTCTTCATATCCCACTTCCAGTTGGCGGTAGTGGTGGCGACCGGTTTCATTTCAATACAATCGGTAGGGCACGGCGCGACGCACAGGTCGCAGCCGGTACAAAGATCGGTAATCACGGTGTGCATGGCGCGCGTGGCACCCACTATTGCGTCCACCGGACAGGCCTGAATGCACTTGGTGCAGCCGATGCAGTTGGCTTCATCGATATAAGCGACCTGACGCACCGGCTCGGCGGCGGCTTCGCTGCCCAGCGGCTGCGGCTCGACGTTGAGCAGTTCGGCCAATTTCAGCATCACTTGCTCGCCGCCGGGGGCGCATTTGTTGATCATCTCACCGTTGGCCACCGCCTCGGCGTAAGGGCGGCAACCGGGGTAACCGCACTGGCCGCATTGGCTCTGCGGCAGGATCTCGTCGACCTGCTCGGCCACCGGATCTTCTTCCACTTCAAAGCGGCGGGCGGCGAAACCCAGCACCAGCCCGAACAACAGGCCGAGGGCGCTGAGCGCAGCAATCGCAATCCATAACGCGGTCATTAGAATTTCACCAGCCCGGTAAAGCCCATAAAGGCCAGAGACATCAACCCGGCAGTGATCAACGCGATGGAAGAACCACGAAATGGCGCAGGCACGTCGGCAACCGCCAGACGCTCACGGATCGCGGCGAACAGCACCATCACCAGCGAGAAGCCGGCGGCGGCGCTGAAGCCATAAACCGCAGACTGCAGGAAGTTGTAGCCGAGGTTAACGTTAAGCAACGCAACGCCAAGCACCGCGCAGTTGGTGGTGATCAGCGGCAGGAAGATGCCCAGCAAGCGATACAGTGCCGGGCTGGTTTTGCGTACCACCATCTCGGTAAATTGCACCACGACGGCGATCACCAAAATAAATGACAGGGTGCGCAGATACACCAGATCCAACGGAACCAGGATAAAGGTGTTGATCACCCAGGCGCTGACGGAGGCCAGCGTCATGACAAAGGTAGTAGCCATCCCCATGCCGATGGCACTTTCCAGTTTCTTGGAAACGCCGAGGAACGGGCACAGGCCAAGGAACTTCACCAGGACGAAGTTGTTCACCAGTACGGTGCCGACAAACAGGAGCAGGTATTCGGTCATTGCGATGCCTAAAAAAATAAAAGCCGCCTATTATCGGGAATTGGCGGCCTGACCACAACACAGTGATAGCAAGGTTATTGCTATTTTCGCCCTTTTTTGGCGAAAATTTACACAATCATACGCACAAAACGTGCCACAACGCGCCTAGCGCTCGGTAAAGGTCCCTTTGACCCGCTTGGAACGCTTCATATAAGGCACCAACAATGCGGCCATCAGCAGGGGCCAACCCAGGCTGCGTACGGCCAGCTCATCCGGCACCGGCGCAAAGGCAAAGGCTTTCACCGCCAGCAGCACGGTAATCAGCAACCACAGCAGGAAAAACTTGGGGAAGCGTTGCGAACGATGGCAGAACAGCCACAGCAGCCACAGCGTAAAGCACCACATTGCCATCGTGGTCAGCACTGAAAAATACCACTGTAGGCTAAACGCCTGAGCGTTGGTCAGCAGGTATTCGCGCGATTCCGGCATGAAAATCGCCATGGCATACAGAAGCAGCATCAGGCTGGCGCTAAGCAGGGTGACGATCAGATAGGACATCGGGGCCAGCAACCAACCGCCAATACGGTTGTAATCAGCTTGAGACATAAACGGCTTCCTGGGTAAGACATGATTCAATGTGACAGCCGCATAGCTTAGCGGGTAATGCGGGCTTCGTCATCAATATCAAGCGGATGGTCGGCGCCAGGAGGCCGGTGCAGCACGTTTGGCTACCGACGGCATGATAAGCCGCCGGTAGCAGGCCGATTAACGGCGATTAAGCTGATAGTAGGCTTCGTTCCAGCGCAGCTCATTTTTGAACGCCGGTAGGCTGGTATTGTGGTCGATCGTCACAAACTCGATGTTATGCATCTCGGCGTAAAGTCGCAGCAGGTCGGCATCCAACGCCTGTGAGAACACGGTATGGTGTGCACCACCCGCCAGGATCCAGGCTTCGGCAGCGGTGGCAAGCGTTGGCTGAGCCCGCCAGATGGCGCGCGCCACCGGCAGTTTGGGCAACGGATGCGGTTGTTCCACGGTGTCCACCTGATTGACCAGCAGGCGGAATCGGTCGCCCAGGTCGATCAGGCTGGCATTGATCGCCGCACCGGCCGGCGTGGAGAAAATCAGCCGTGCCGGATCTGCCTTGCCGCCGATACCCAGCGGTTGTATATCCAACAGTGGCTTCTGTTCTTTGGCGATCGATGGGCAAACCTCCAGCATGTGCGAACCGACCACCAAATCGTTGCCGGATTGGAAATGGTAGGTGTAATCCTCCATGAATGAGGTACCGCCTTCCAGTCCCTGTGCCATCACTTTCAGGATGCGCAACAGCGCGGCGGTTTTCCAGTCGCCTTCGCCGCCGAAGCCGTAACCCTGCTGCATCAGGCGTTGTACCGCCAGCCCCGGTAACTGCTTCATGCCGTGCAAGTCTTCAAAATTGGTGGTGAAGGCCTGGAAGTTACCCTGTTCGAGGAAGCGCTTCATGCCTAATTCGATTCGCGCCGCGTCGAGCAGGTTTTCACGCTTTTCCCCGTTGATTTGCGCCGCATTGCTCAAGACGTAGCGGGTTTCGTATTCTTCAATCAGCGTATCCACATCGCCACGGCTGACCTCATTGATCACGCTGACCAAATCACCGATGCCATAGGCATTCACCGAATAGCCGAATTGGATCTGCGCCCCGACTTTGTCACCTTCGGTCACGGCGACCTCACGCATGTTGTCGCCGAAGCTGGCCACCTTCAACTGCTGGCTGGCCTGTTTGGCGTTGGCTGCACGCATCCACTGCGCAATGCGCCGGTGCGCTTCGGGGTCTTGCCAATGACCGGCTATCACGCTGTGCTGCTGGCGCATACGGGCGCCAATAAAGCCAAATTCGCGGCCACCGTGTGCGGTCTGATTGAGGTTCATAAAGTCCATGTCCATGCTGTCCCACGGGATCTGAGCGTTGAACTGGGTATGGAATTGCAACAGCGGCTTATGGAGGATCGACAGTCCGGCGATCCACATTTTGGCCGGCGAAAAGGTGTGCAGCCAGGCCATGATGCCGATGCACTGTGGCTGATAGTTGGCGTCGCGGCACAGGGCGGTGATTTCATCCGGCGTGGTCACCAGCGGTTTCAGCACCAGTTTTACCGGCAACCCGGCCTCACGGTTGAGGTTTTCCACCACCTGCTCGGCGTGTGCCTTGACCTGTTGCAAGGTGTGCGGGCCGTACAGGTGCTGGCTGCCGATGGCGAACCAGACTTCGCGCTGCTTGAATGCGTCCATGGAGACTCCTGAATTGTCATGTCGAAATGGGGGTTCAGCAGGCTGAACCGGCGTTAGGGGCATAGTGCGGCTCGGCGGCCTGGCACCATTGCTGATAGCGTTGATAAAGCTGTTGGTAGCGGGCGACGCGCTGCGGATCCGGCTGGAGAGTGCGTTCGATGCCGCAGGCCATGTGGCGTTGCGCTTCCGGCACGCTGCGGAAATGACCGGCCGCAACGGCGGCGAAGATAGCCGCGCCCAGCGCGCAACATTGGTCTGAAGCCACGATCTGCAGCGGTCGGTTCATCACGTCGGCGCAGACCTGCATGATCGCCGATGATTTACGCGCAATCCCCCCCAGCGCCAGTACGTTGTCCACCGGAATAGACTGCTGCTCAAAACACTCCATGATGGCGCGGGCACCGAAGGCGGTAGCGGCGATAAAGCCACCGAACAGCGTCGGCGCATCGGTGCCGAGGTTCAGATCGGCGATCACGCCTTTCAGACGTTGATTGGCATAGGGCGTGCGGCGGCCGTTAAACCAGTCCAGCACCACCGGCAGATGATCCAGTGACGGTTTATCGGCCCAGGCCTCGGTCAGCGCGGCCAGCATGCCGGCTTCTATCTGTTGCAATTGCGGCTGCAGCTGCGGTTGGCTTTTTGCCGCTTCGCGCAGCGGCCAGCTCAGCAGGCGACCGAACCAGGCGTACATATCGCCAAAGGCGGACTGTCCTGCTTCCATACCGATTAACCCCGGCACCACGCTGCCGTCAACCTGGCCGCAAATGCCCTCGATGGCGCGCCCGTCCACCCGCTGGCGATCGGCGATCAGGATGTCGCAGGTAGAAGTGCCAATCACCTTCACCAGGGTATAAGGCTGGGCTCCGGCCCCCACTGCGCCCATATGGCAGTCGAAGGCGCCACCTGACAGCACCACCGTGGTTGGCAATCCGAGGCGTGCGGCCCATTCGGCACTCAGTGTGCCGACCGGCAGCTCGGCGGTGTGGCAGTCGTCAAACAGCGGGTAGGGCAAATGCTCAACCAGTAAGGGATCGAGTGCGGCAAAAAAGGGTTTTGGCGGCAGGCCGCCCCAGTCGGGGTGCCACAAGGTTTTGTGGCCTACGCTACAACGCCCGCGTTTCAACTGCTGTGGGGCGGTGGTCCCGGACAGTAACGCCGGCACCCAATCGCACAGCTCTATCCAGGAAGCCGCCGCCTGACGTACCTCGGCATCCCGTCGCGTGACGTGCAGAATTTTGGCCCAGAACCATTCGGAGGAGTAAACGCCGCCGATGTAGCGGGAATAATCGGGGAATTCGCCGCTGCGGCAGAGCCGATTGATGGCATCCGCTTCTTCAAGAGCCGTGTGATCTTTCCACAGCACAAACATGGCGTTCGGGTTGTCGGCAAATTCTGGCCGCAGCGCCAACACCTGGCCCTGCTGGTCGATCGGCGCAGGGGTGGAGCCGGTTGAGTCGACGCCGATACCCACGACCTGCAGCCGTTGCGTCGGGGTCATGCGCTGCACCAGACTGACCATCGCCTGTTCCATGGCTTCAATATAGTCGAGCGGATGATGACGAAAGCGATTCTCCGACGCATTGCAAAACTCACCGCGCTGCCAGCGAGGGTAATAAACCACTTCGGTGTCCAGCTCCGCACCGTTTTGGCAGTCGACCGCCAACGCCCGCACCGAGTCGCTGCCGAAATCCAATCCCAGGGCAATAGCACCTGCCGTCATGATGTTGACTCCTGATGTGTTAATACGCTGTGACAACCATAGGAGCCGAAGCGCTGGGCAGGTGAGGAGCCATTGGCTGGAAGTATGCACTTTTCTGCTTCCCACAGTGGTTTTGTGACGGCTGTCATAAGTTAACGCTTGGCGAAATTCGCTAAATATATGCACATATCTGCTGTATTCCACGGATGTGATAGCGCTCTACATTTCAGCAACAAATACCCGCTAAAACTTAAGCCGTCTTACCCCGGCTGTAAGGCAATGCCGCGAGATAAGCGCTACACCTACAGCCATTACTCTAATGATAACGTTTTCACCGCGAGCGGGTTTCGTCGCCACAGAGAACAAAATAGCGGAGAGCATCATGCATAAATTCACTAAGGCGCTGGCGACACTGGGGCTGGCGGCCGTTATGTCACATTCGGCTATCGCCGAGACCATGAAGCTGGGTTTTTTGGTCAAGCAGCCGGAAGAACCCTGGTTCCAGACCGAATGGAAATTTGCCGATAAGGCCGGTAAGGATCTCGGTTTTGAGGTGATTAAAATCGCGGTGCCGGACGGCGAGAAGACCCTGAACGCCATCGACAGCCTGGCGGCCAGCGGAGCCAAAGGGTTTGTCATCTGCACGCCGGATCCGAAATTGGGCTCGGCGATCGTCGCCAAGGCGCGCAGTTACAATCTGAAAGTGATCGCGGTGGACGACCAGTTCGTTACCGCCAAAGGCAAGCCTATGGACAGCGTGCCGCTGGTGATGATGGCCGCCACCAAAATCGGCGAACGCCAGGGGGAAGAGCTGTGGAAAGAGCTGAACAAGCGCGGCTGGAAGCTGCCGGATACCGCGGTGATGGCCATTACCGCCGATGAACTGGACACGGCCCGTCGCCGCACCGGCGGTTCTATTGCCGCGTTGAAAGCCGCCGGTTTCCCGGAAAAGCAGATTTACCGGGTACCGACCAAATCCAACGATATCCCAGGAGCGTTCGACGCCGCCAACTCAATGCTGGTGCAGCATCCTGAAGTGAAAAACTGGCTGATTGTCGGCATGAACGACAACACCGTGCTCGGCGGCGTGCGCGCTACCGAAGGCCAGGGGTTTAAGGCGCCGAACGTGATTGGCATCGGGATCAACGGGGTGGATGCGGTCAGTGAGCTGTCCAAGGCGCAGGCCACCGGCTTCTACGGTTCGCTGCTGCCGAGCCCGGACATTCACGGTTACAAGAGCATCCAGATGTTGCATGACTGGGTCGAAAAAGGGGTAGAACCGCAAAAATTCACCGAAGTGACCGACGTGGTGCTGATCACGCGCGACAACTTTAAAACCGAACTGCAGAAGAAAGGCCTGATGTAATTACCGCGCCGCCCACAGCATGCTGCCGGGCGGCATTTTTAACTGCAGGAGGAAAACACTATGACTACCGCGCTGCCGTATCTGGCGTTTAAAGGCATAGGTAAAACTTTCCCAGGGGTGAAGGCGCTGGATGACATCAGTTTCAGCTGTCAGGCCGGGCAGATCCACGCGCTGATGGGGGAAAACGGCGCCGGGAAATCCACGCTGCTGAAAATCCTCAGCGGCAACTATTCGCCTACTCAGGGAGAAATTCAGCTGCAGGGGCGTTCGGTCACCTTCGCCAACACTACCGACGCGCTGGATGCCGGGGTGGCAATCATCTACCAGGAGCTGCATCTGGTGCCGGAAATGACCGTGGCGGAGAACATTTATCTCGGTCAACTGCCGACCAGGCGCGGGCTGGTGGATCGCAAACTGCTGCGTTACGAGTCCCGGCTTCAACTGGAGCATCTCGGGCTGGATATCGATCCGGATACGCCATTGAAATACCTGTCGATCGGCCAGTGGCAAATGGTGGAAATCGCCAAAGCGCTGGCGCGCAACGCCAAGGTAATCGCGTTTGACGAGCCCACCAGTTCGCTGTCCGCCCGGGAGATCGAACAGCTGTTCCGGGTGATCCGCGAATTGCGCGCTGAAGGGCGTGTGATCCTGTATGTCTCACACCGCATGGAGGAGATTTTTGCCCTCAGCGACGCCATCACGGTGTTCAAAGATGGCCGCTATGTGCGCACCTTTGACGATATGCGTCAGGTTGATAATGCCCAGTTGGTGCAGGCGATGGTGGGGCGCGATCTCGGTGACGTCTACGGCTATCAACCGCGTGAACTGGGGCCGGTGCGTTTGGCGCTCCAGGGGTTGCAAGCGCCCGGCGTGAAAACGCCGATCGATCTGAGCGTGCGTGCCGGGGAGATCGTCGGGTTGTTCGGCCTGGTCGGCGCCGGCCGCAGCGAGCTGATGAAGGGGATCTTTGGCGCCACGCGGGTCAGTGCCGGGCAACTGATGCTGGATGGGCAGGTGCTCGCCATTCGCTCGCCAATAGACGCTATTCGTGCCGGCATCATGCTGTGTCCGGAAGACCGCAAGGCGGACGGTATTATCCCGGTGCATTCGGTACGCGACAATATCAACATCAGCGCGCGGCGGAACAGTGTCCGCGTGGGTTGTCTGATCGACAACGGTTGGGAGGCCAGCAACGCCGAGCATCATATACGTGCGTTGAATATCAAAACCCCAAGCGCCGAGCAGCTAATTATGAATCTGTCCGGCGGCAACCAGCAGAAGGCGATTCTGGGGCGTTGGCTGTCGGAAGACATGAAGGTGATCCTGCTGGATGAACCGACACGCGGCATCGACGTTGGCGCTAAACACGAGATTTATAACGTCATTTACCAACTGGCGCAGCGCGGCATCGCGGTGCTGTTCGCTTCCAGCGATCTGCCCGAAGTCCTGGGGCTGGCGGACCGTATCCTGGTGATGCGGGAAGGGGCCCTGTCCGGTGAGTTACTCCATGATGACGCCAGCGAGGAAAAAGCCCTCAGCCTGGCGATGCTGCGCACCCCCGAGATTGCCCCCGATACCGCTGCGGCGGTGGCCTGAAAGTGAAGGAGAAAGAGATGTCGACCATAACGACCGATTCTGTGAAAAACCGCAGCGGCCAGGGGCTGGCGCGGATTTGGGACAGCTACGGCATGCTGGTGGTGTTCGCGGTACTGTTTATCGCCTGCGTGCTGTTTGTGCCTAATTTTGGCTCATTTATCAATATGAAAGGGCTGGGGTTGGCGATATCCATGTCCGGCATGGTGGCCTGCGGCATGCTGTTTTGTCTGGCCTCCGGCGACTTTGATCTGTCAGTCGCGTCGGTGATCGCCTGCGCCGGGGTCACTACCGCGGTGGTGATCAATATGACCGAAAGCCTGTGGATCGGCGTGGGCGCCGGTTTGCTGCTGGGAATGGTCTCCGGGTTGATCAACGGTTTTGTTATCGCCCGGCTGAAAATCAACGCGCTGATCACCACCCTGGCCACCATGCAGATATTCCGCGGGTTGGCATACATCATTTCCGACGGGAAAGCGGTAGGCATTGAAGACGAGCGCTTCTTTACGTTGGGTTATGCCAACTGGCTGGGGTTGCCTGCGCCCATTTGGATCACCGTAGCCTGTCTGATCTTGTTCGGCTTCCTGCTCAATAAAACCACCTTTGGCCGCAATACGCTGGCGATTGGCGGTAACGAGGAGGCGGCCAGACTGGCCGGGGTGCCGGTGGTACGCACCAAGATTGTGATCTTTATGCTGTCCGGGCTGGTTTCCGCCGCTGCCGGCATCATTCTGGCTTCGCGTATGACCAGCGGCCAGCCAATGACCTCGATCGGCTATGAGCTGATCGTGATCTCCGCCTGTGTACTGGGTGGGGTTTCGTTGAAAGGCGGTATCGGTAAAATCTCCTATGTCATCGCCGGCATCTTGATCCTCGGCACGGTGGAAAACGCCATGAACCTGCTGAACATCTCACCGTTCTCGCAGTATGTGGTGCGCGGCGTGATCTTGCTGGCGGCGGTGATTTTTGACCGTTACAAGCAGCAGGCCAAACGTCGGATTTAGAAAATCGGCAACCGCGTTCACAGTTCTGTTATCGGCTCAGGCAGTTCTCTGCCGGGCCGATACACTTGTTCAGGATAGTTCTATCAGCCGTTCCGGGAGGACAGATGTACCATCGTATGGCACAGGAACCGCAGCCGAACCCGCTGTTGCCGGGTTACACCTTTAACGCCTATCTGGTGGCGGGATTAACGCCCATCATGGCGGACGGCCCGCTGGATTTCTTTATCGACCGCCCCGGCGGCATGAAGGGCTATATTCTCAACCTGACCATCAAGGGCCAGGGCAAGGTGTTCGACGGCGAAGACACCCTCTACTGCAATCCTGGCGATCTGCTGCTGTTTCCCCCTAAGGCGGCGCACTACTATGGGCGTTCGCCGGACAGCGACTGCTGGTATCACCGCTGGGTGTATTTCCGACCGCGAGCCTACTGGGCCGACTGGCTGGAATGGCACAGCAAAACCCATGAGGTCGGGCGTTTAACTTTACCGAACAATAATTTACTGTTGGAGTTCGATCGGCTGTTCGCCAATATCGAGCAAACGCAGCGTTCCGGCCGGCGTTTCGCCGAAGAGTTGGGGATGAACCTGCTGGAGCGTTTGCTGCTGCGCGCGATGGAAGAGGATCCGCTCAGCCCACAGAAAATCATGGATCCCCGGGTGATAGAGGCCTGCCAGTTTATTACCGGTAATCTGGCCGGTGAGTTGCGAATCGACGAAGTGGCGCGCCACGTCTGCCTGTCGCCTTCGCGGCTGGCGCATCTGTTCCGTGAGCAGGTGGGTATCAATATTCTGCGCTGGCGCGAAGATCAGCGGGTGATCCGCGCCAAGCTGCTGCTGCAGACCACTCAGGAGTCGATTGCCACCATCGGCCGGGTGGTGGGTTATGACGATCAGCTCTATTTTTCCCGCGTATTCCGCAAACGGGTCGGGGTCAGCCCGAGCGATTTTCGCCGCCGTAGCCTGGAGATAAACTATCCGGCCAGGAATCAGCGTGAGACGCCTTATACTGTGGCTACAAATTAACATTACATTTACTTCTTGTTCCCGCCAGCGTCATGGTGTCAAATCTGACTGGTCTATTGCGAGCCAGTAAGAGGAAACACCATGGCAGAAAAAATTCGGGTTGGGCTGGTCGGTTACGGCTATGCCAGCAAAACCTTTCATGCGCCGCTGATTGTCGGCACCCCAGGCGTAGAGCTGGCTGCGGTTTCCAGCAGCGATGCCGGCAAAGTGCACGCAGACTGGCCATCGATGACGGTAGTCAGCGATCCGCAGGCGCTGTTTAACGACCCCTCTATCGATCTGATCGTCATTCCTACACCCAACGATACCCATTTCCCTCTGGCGCAGCAGGCAATGGCGGCCGGCAAGCACGTGGTGGTGGACAAGCCTTTCACCGTGACGTTGTCACAGGCGCAGCAGCTGGAGCAGCAAGCGCAGCAGAGCGGCAAGCTGCTGTCGGTGTTCCACAATCGCCGCTGGGACAGCGATTTTCTGACGCTCAAGGCATTGTTGAAAGAAGGCGCGCTTGGTGAGGTGGTTTATTTCGAGTCTCATTTCGATCGTTTCCGCCCGGAAGTGCGTCAGCGCTGGCGCGAGCTGGGCGGTGCCGGTAGCGGCATCTGGTACGATTTGGGGCCGCATCTGATCGATCAGGCACTGCAACTGTTCGGCAAACCGGAAACGCTGTTTGTCGATCTGGGTGAACTGCGTCCGGGTGCACAATCGGTGGACTATTTCCACGCGATATTGAACTACGGCAAACGCCGGGTCGTTCTGCATGGTACCGTGCTGGCCGCGGCGGAAACCGCACGTTATATCGTGCACGGGACTCAGGGTAGCTTTATCAAGTTTGGGCTGGATCCGCAGGAAGACCGCCTCAAAGCGGGCGAGCGTCTGCCGCAGGCCGACTGGGGTTACGACATGCGTGATGGTGTAGTGACATTGTCACGTGATGGGGTGCTGGCTGAAAAACCTTTGCTCAGCATTCCAGGCAATTACCCAGCCTATTACGCAGCTGTCCGCGATGCGATTAACGGTGAGGGTGAAAATCCGGTCACGGCTGCTGACGCCATCAAGGTGATGGAAATGATCGAGCTGGGGATTGAATCTGCGAAACAACAAAAGGCGTTGCCGGTAGTCTGACCGCGGCGTTTTATTCTCAGGGTTCGGCGTGCCGAACCCGTCTTACTCCTCGAGGGATCCTGACCCATGTCCTGGTTGCAGCGTCTGCGCATTGATAAATTTTTGCTGGTATTGATTCTGGTGGTGATTGTCGCTTCGGTTTTCCCCTGCGAAGGCAGATGGGCAACCTTTTTTGAGCATCTGACCACCGCGGCTATCGCGCTGTTGTTCTTTATGCACGGTGCCAAGCTGTCTCGTGAGGCGATTATCGCCGGCATGGGGCACTGGAAGCTGCATTTGGTGGTGTTTCTCAGCACCTTTGCGCTGTTCCCGCTGCTGGGGCTGGCGATGAACCTGATGGTGCCGGGTTTGATGACACCGACGGTTTATCTGGGCTTCCTGTATCTGTGCGCACTGCCGGCCACCGTTCAGTCGGCGATTGCCTTTACTTCGGCGGCGGGCGGTAACGTGGCGGCCGCGGTGTGCAGTGCTTCGGCATCCAGCATTCTCGGTGTTTTCCTCTCGCCGCTGCTGGTCGGGGCGCTGATGCATACTCAGGGCGGTAATACCGATGTGTTGCACGCCATAGGTTCGATCATTTTGAAACTGATGGTGCCCTTTGTGGTTGGGCATTTGGCTCGGCCGTTAATCGGCAAATGGGTCGATCGTCATCGCAAGCTGATCAATCTCACTGACCGTTCATCGATTCTGCTGGTGGTGTATACCGCTTTTAGCGCTGCGGTGGTGGAAGGGATTTGGCACAAGATTGACGGCTGGTCGCTGTTGACCATTTTAGTGATGTCGCTGGTGTTGCTGACGGTGGTGCTGATTATCAACACCTATGCCGCGCGCTGGCTGGGGTTCAATACTGCCGACGAAATCACCATCGTGTTCTGTGGTTCGAAAAAGAGCCTGGCGAACGGCATCCCGATGGCCAACGTGCTGTTCCCGGCGGCGGCGGTGGGTGCCATGGTGCTGCCGTTGATGATTTTCCATCAGGTGCAGTTAATGGTGTGTGCCGTACTGGCGCAGCGTTACGCGCGTAAAACGGCCAAGCAGCGCGCAGAAGCAGGCGCGTTGACCGCGAAATGAAATAAATAAAAAGGGCGCTTGGCGCGCCCATTTTCACTTAGCCCTGCACTTTATCGCGCAGCGCCTGTTTTTCCTGTTCGTTGAGGAACGCCATTTTCAGGCCGTTTTCCTGGGCGGTGCGGATTTCAGCTGGCGTCAGGCCGGCTTGCGGTGCCGCCACGCGGTATTCGTGTTCAATTTCAATGCCCTGTACGGCCGGGTCATCGGTATTGATCGACGCCATAACGCCATGGCGCAGGAACTTCGCCAGCGGATGCTGCGCCAGAGAAGGCACGGTGCTGGTCTGAATGTTGGACGTCAGACAAGATTCGATACCGATGCCATGTTCGGCCAGGAAGTCCATCAGTGCCGGATCCTCAATCGCTTTCACGCCATGGCCAATACGTTCGGCACCCAGTTCGCGGATCGCCTGCCAGATGCTTTCCGGACCCGCGGCTTCACCTGCGTGTACGGTGATGCGCAGGCCGGCGTCGCGGGCGCGGTTGAAGTGGCTGAGGAACAGGCTGCCAGGGAAGCCGAGTTCGTCGCCGGCCAGATCCAGTGCGGTAATACCGTCGCGGTGCGCCAGCAGGCCTTCCAACTCTTGTAAACAGGCCGCTTCGCCGAAGGTACGGCTCATGATACCGATCAGGCGTACATCGATACCCAAATCGCGCGAACCGGAACGAACGCCGTCAATCACGGCTTCCACCACCCCAGCCACCGGCAACTGATGTTTCATCGCCATGTAATACGGCGAGAAGCGCAGTTCGGCATAGTGCAGACCGGCATTGGCCGCATCCTCGACGTTTTCGTAGGCGACCCGGCGGCAGGCGTCCAGATCGCCCAGCACCGCTACGCCCCAGTCCAGCTTCTGCAGAAAGCTGACCAGATCCGGTTCGGCGTGAGTGATTTGCACGTGCGGACGCAGCGCCTCCAGTTCGTTGGCGGGCAGGGCAAGGTTAAACTGACGGCCCAGGTCAAGAATGGTTTGCGCACGGATATTGCCGTCAAGATGGCGGTGGATGTCGGTCAAGGGGAGGCGTGGGTCAATCATGATGTGCACTCGTTATTTTGTTGTAGGTAAAGTGCAGATCAGTATAAAAACAAAATGATGAAAATTGCCATTGTGTTGCATAAAAAAGTGACGACAATCACATTAATGTTGCTGGTTGCTGCATTTATGCGCCAAAGCGGGAGCGCGCCACTCCCGCATTGATGTCGGTAACAGAGCTTATCCGACCCTCAGTTTTGCGATGTTTTTTTCCTGGATATCGCCGACGCCGTGCTGCACCAGCCAGTGGTTAACCCTGTCGATGTCCAGCGGTTGTGCCTGCTCGATACGCAGCACCGGGCCCAGGGCCATCGGCATGGCGCGATCGGCCAGCGCCCGCAGTTCGGGTAAGTACTCCGCACCGGGGTGGCCTTTGGGACGCTGGCCGGTACGGGCGGCGTAGCGTTCTGCGGCCAGTTCACCGGATATTTGGTTCCACACCTCCAAAACTTGCGTCACGCCCGCCTCGCGCAGGTACTGGCGTAGCTGTTCTCTGGACTGAAAGCCAAACCAGGCGTCGATGACATAGATGCAGCGCAGGGGCGCCTGCGCCACCATTGACCAGATAGCCTGGTACGCGGCATAACCCAACTGACGGTTCAGTTCGCGGTCTATGTTATCCAGGCGTGCCATAAAAGGTTCTTTGATACCGTCGAGGGAGAGATAAGGCAGATCAAAATGGTGCGCCAGCGCGCGGGCAACGGTGCTTTTACCGGAAGCCGGAACGCCATTGACCAAAATAACGGTTTTACCGTCGCTATCTGTCGAAGTCATAATATTTCCACCACCTCTTGCCAGAGTTTTGCGGCGCGTAACCGCTCGAGCCGCGGCTTGTTATCCAGCAAATCCACAATCGCGCGGATGCCTTCCTCAATGTGGCTGTTACTGTCGGTCGCCCCGAACAGGATCACGATGTCGGCCTCTTCACTGTCTTCGAAGGCGATCGGCTGCTCCAGCAGCACCATGCTGAAACAGTTTTTGATCACGCCGCATTCCGGGCGCGCATGGGGAATGGCAATGCCTTCGTCGAACACGTAATAAGCCCCATGGGCCAGCGTATTGCTGATCACCGCCTGATAATAGGATGCGTGAATATAACCGTTTTCGACCAGGGGCCGGGCTGCCAGCTCAATTACCTTCTTCCAGTCGGTTTCCTGCACGCCGACCTGTATCGCACCGGCTTCTATCAGCAGTTGTTTAATCGTCATCATATTCCCTCAAAGAGACTTCCTGATAATATTGCGCAGCTCATCCATTTTAATAAAAATCCCATCGATCTGCTGGCGATAGCTTTTATTTTTGGCATAAATCTTTAATGCGCGATTATAAGCCAGCATTAAAGCCTTATGAATTTCGCCATCCGCCGGCGTTGTGGCCAACTGCTGTTCTAATACATTAATTTCGGCCGATATTTCATTGGCTTGGGTATTCTGCTGGCCGTGATCAAGTTCTTTGTTTCGCGGGCTTTTCATAAAATTAAACATGACCTTCTCCACAAATTAAGCGTGAACTTTCCAGCCCCGACGGGCGCCGGGGCACCAGGGTTGTGGGTTTTATAAAAAAGAAAATAGGGCAGTGATTATTTAAACAGGCCGATCTTTTCCGTTAATACCTGGGTAACGGCATTGTTGGCGGGGATCAGGAATTTGCGCACGCTGTCATTGACCTTGCCCTTTTCAAAGGTTTGTTTGCATCGGTCTACCCATTGCACGTTCATCTCGGTGCCCACGTTAACTTTCTCGATGCCACCGGCTACCGCGAGCCGCATATCCTCATCGCTGACGCCGGTACCGCCATGCAGCACCAGCGGGGTACCTGTGGCGGCGGTGATTTCCGCCAGACGCTGGTGCTGGATATGCGCCTTGCCGGTATAGAGCCCGTGGACGGTGCCTACCGAGACCGCCAGCATATCGACCCCGGTTTCATCGACAAAGCGTTTGGCATCTTCCACCGTGGTAAAGCAGATATCCTCTTCTGCCACCGCCTTACCGTCTTCGGAGCCGCCGATGGCACCCAATTCGGCTTCTACCGACACGTTATGTTGGCGAGCAATGTCGATCACTCGACGGGTATTGGCGATGTTCTCATCCATTTCCAGGTGCGAACCGTCATACATTACCGAACTGAAGCCTGCGTCAATCGCCGTCTCGATGGAGGCAATGTCAGAGCAGTGATCCAAATGCAGGCAGGTGGGAACATCCTCGCTTTGGGCCAGAGAACGTACCGAATCAACCAGCAGCCTGTAACCCAAATATTCGGCAGTACCGGTCGAAATCTGGATCATCAACGGGCTGTGCATACTTTTGGCCGCTTTGAAAAAGGCCGGTAACATTTCCAGACAGTGGAGATTGAATGAACCTATCGCCTTGAAATCTCGGGCTTTAGCCACTGACAACAGCTCGTTGAAATTATAGAGTTTCATGGACTTTTTCCTCATGGTGCTTGGTTGATTTACCGTTAACAAACCACGCAATCAGCGTGACGAAGGCGATGAACAGGGCGATGAACAGCCAGTTGCCCTGGAAAGCATGTCCCATCACCAGCCCACTGCTGATGACGTCGGAGTCGCTGAAGGTCACCCCGACAAAGCCGTAACTTTCCAGCATCGGTACCAGAATGGCCGGCAGGAAGGTGATAAACAGGCCGTGAACAACCCCGCCAATCATGGCGCCGCGACGGCCACCGAGCGCATTACCGAAGATGCCAGCGGTGCCGCCGGCGAAGAAGTTGGTCAGCAGACCGGGCAGGATCATCGCCAGACCGAACATTGGGAAAACGATCATGCCGATGATTGAGCCAAGGGTGGTGGCGAGGAAGCCGACGATCACCGCGTTGGGGGCGTAAGGGAATAGCACCGGACAATCCAGCGCCGGTTTGGCATCCGGCACGACGCGCAGGGCGATACCGCGGAAGGCGGGTACCAGCTCATTGAGTAGCAGGCGTACGCCGCTGTAGAGGATAAATACGCCGGCGACAAACTGGATGGCCTGCATAAAGGAATACATCAGGTAGTTCATGCCGCCGGCATACTGGGCGATATACTGCGGACCGGCAGCCAGAGCCGGGATCAGATACATCGGGATCATCACCACCGCCATCGACAGGTAGGTGTCCTGCAGGAACTTGAAGTTATCGGGCAGCTCCAGGTCTTCGGTAGAGCGGGAGCCCTTACCGACCACCTTGGCGACGGCAGCCTGTACCAGATAGCCGATGGTGCAGAAGTGCCCCAGGGCCACATCGTCCGAACCGGTAATTTTGCGCACCACCGGCTGGGCCAGCGCAGGCATCAAGACCGCCATCACGCCGCCGAATATGCCGCCGGTCAGAATCAGCGGCATGCCGGTCAGCCCGGCCTTATAGCCGATCACCGCCCCTATGGTGGCCATCCACAGCAATGCCTGGCCGGTCAGGAAGATGTATTTGAACGGAGTAATGCGCGCAATGATGATATTCACCGCGAAAATTACCATCAGGGTCAGCGCCACTTCTGAACCCAACTCGCGGTTGGCCAAGCCGGCGATGGCGGCGACGTCGGTGATATAACCGGTCATGCCGAACCCTTGGGTGAATATACTGTTCAGATAGGTCAAGGCACCGACAATAATGTTGATGCCCGCCATCATGATCAGGAAACCCAGCAGGGTTTTGAAGGTGCCTTCGGCCACTTTGCCGATCGATTTCTTCTGTAGCAATAGCCCCAGCATGGCGATAAAAGCGACCAGAATGGAAGCCTGGCCCAACAGATCTTTGACGATAAAGTCAATCAGGCTATTCATGGCGGGTTTCCTTCATGTCACGTTCTTTCAGGAAGGCCACGATCTTTTGCTCAATTTCCACTTTATCGGTAAGCCGATGCAGAATAATGACCCGCTTCTTTTCCTCTTCGCTGGCGTCGGCATTTAAAATATCGGCGAAGGTTTTCTGGGTAAGAATAATATCTGATTTAAAGGCGCTGGCCTCAGAGATAGTAGTGTGATCAATATCTGCCTCAATCTCTAATTTCTTCAGCACCGCTCTTGCGCTCATTTCGATGGCAAAGCTGGAGCCGAGGCCACAGCCACATACGCACAGTATTTTAAGCATGGGTATCTCCTCAGATTATATTTAATTGCCTGGCGAGTTTGTAATGGTGTCCTTCGGTATCAACCAAACGTTTCTGCATGCTGATTAAATCGATGGGAATAGGTTGGTTGCCGGCATTAATAATGATTGCCTTATTCTTCATTCCTGAATGAATACAGCGAACCACTTCGCTGGCCATAATGGTCCCCTGATAAATCTCTTCGCCGGTCGGTTCACCATTGCGCAGACCGTAGCCCATAATCGTTTTACGAATACGCACGCCAATTTTTGGCTCCAATTGTTTTATCATGGTGTCGATAGCGCCTTGAAAACCGGGCGAGTATTCTTTGGTATAACCCTCTGAGCACAAAATAATCACGCTATTTTGCTGCTCAAGTCGTTGAGTTATTTTTTCTGCCAGCTGATTCAAGGCATATTGGCATTCCGGGATCAGGGCAAAATCCGCATTGGATTTGATGGCCGATTGCAGCGTCAACTCCCCGCAGTAGCCGCCCAGCAGCTCAATCATGAACACGCGTCCGGGCAGGGCGCGCCCGGTGTTTCTCAGTTTTGAGACTTCTTTTATCACCTGTTCGCAGGCGGTGGAAAAGCCAATGCTGTAATGACTGCCGAAAACGTCATTGTCGATAGTCATCCCCACGCCAAAACAGTTAATACCGAATTCACTGAGCGTATTTAAAAACTGCAGCGACCCGTCACCACCGGCCATAATAAGCACGTCTATGTGCAAGGCCTTAAGCTGTTTGCTGATGGTTTCATATTCTCCAGCCGTCAATTTCTTGGCCGTGCGGCCGGAAGAGATTATCGGCATTGATGAAATGGAGAAATCAACCAAATCGCGTTGGGCAATAGGATGGTGCTGATTAGCCAATAATCCGGGGATGCCACCGTTAAACAGAATGATATCTGCCTGCGCCAACCTGGCGACCTGGAAAATAAAGTTATTGATCCCGGTGACATCGCCGCCGCTTATTACTACGCCAATCTTCATATACCTGTCTCCAGCCAATTCCGTGGAGCTCATTGTCATTTTTGGCATCGGTAAAATTTGCAAGCAACATCACAAAACAATCACAAATATTTTTATAGATGGCCTTGACAGGCTTACCGGTAGGGTTAATTTTGCGAAGGAGATCTCATTTTATTTTTGGCGGCTTCGAGGTTTTTAGATGATGATTATTAATAATCAACGAGTTGCGTTCACGTCGCGTTAAGGCCGGTTTTACCGCCATCAATGACGAGGAGCAAAGAAATAAGTTTAATGAAGTGTGATAACTCTCGCATTTTTATTCGATACGCTGAGTGTGACGTTAATAAATACGCGGATAAAAGAAATAACCACGTATTTATTAAGTTATTTAATGATTGAGGTTATTCAGGCTCTAACCACGGTCAAACCGGCCTGTTCCAGCGGGCCCGTCAGTGCAGCATCGGTGGAGCGCTCGACGATAATACTCTGCGCCATGGAAATATCGCCAATGGCATATTGCGAGGCGGCATTGAGCTTGGCGGCCGAGGCCAATACCACGGTTTCTGCCGCCCGTGCGGCCAGTGCCCGCTTGATGTAAGCCTCTTCGAGATCGCCGGTGCTCAGGCCGGCGGTAGGGTGCACGCCAGTCACGCCCATAAAATAAATATCGGCGCGAATATGAGACATGGCTTCCACTGCGGCTGCGCCAACGCTGACGATCGAATGTTTATATAAACGCCCGCCGATCAGGATCACTTCGACCTTCGGGTGGTCTACCAGACCGACGGCCACGCTGGGGCTGTGGGTGACGACGGTGGCTTCCAGCGTGGGCGGGAGCTGCCTGACCAATTCGGCAGAAGTCGTGCCGCCATCCAGAATTACCACTTGCCCAGGGGTAATCATTGCCGCCGCGGCTTTGGCAATCGCACGTTTGGCGGCTGATTCCTGCCCGTTTCTTTCGGCAAAGGTGGCAATGGCCGGGGAAACCGGCAGCGCACCGCCGTGCACTCGTTGCAATAGGCCTTCACTGTCCAATTCGCGCAGATCGCGCCGCAGGGTATCTTCGGACAACCCGAACATCTCGCTGAGCTGTTTGGCCAGAACCTGTCCGTCCTGAGCCAGTTTTTCCAGAATGATTTTTTTACGTTGGCTGGTGAGCATGGCGTTTTCCCGTTAAATTTGCACTGCACGAAATATCTTGATCATACACGAAAATGCACGATAGTATCAATTTCCTTTCCTGCTTGTGGAGTTGAGCACCATGATCGCTACCCAAGATCGGGTTCGCATTGTCGAAACCCGGGTACTGTCTGATGACTGGTATTTGCTGAAAAAAACCACCTTTGATTTTTTGCGTCGCGATGGCGTATGGCAGCGACAAAGCCGCGAAACCTACGACCGCGGCGATGGAGCCACCATTTTGCTGTTTAACCGACAAAGGCAAAAGGTAGTGCTGACGCGTCAGTTCCGCTTCCCGGCGTTCGTCAATGGGCACGACGGCATGCTGATAGAGGCTGCCGCCGGGTTGCTGGACAATGCGTCGCCGGAAGAACGCATCCGGGCCGAAGCGGAAGAAGAAACCGGCTATATCGTGCAAAACGTGCAAAAGGTGTTTGAAGCTTACATGAGCCCCGGTTCGGTGACGGAGAAACTGCACTTTTTTGTCGGCGAATACCGGGCCGATGAGCGGGTCAGCAATGGCGGTGGGGTGGAAGCGGAAGGTGAAGATCTCGAAGTGCTGGAACTGCCGTTGGCAGACGCACTGCGCGCTGTCAGCCAGGGCACCATTGTCGATGCCAAAACCATCATGCTGCTGCAGTTTGTTGCCCTAAACCACACTCTGGAGAAACGTATATGAGCGCCCAACTGATCCTGATTGCCGGCCCGTACCGTAGCGGCACCGATGGCGATACACAGCGCATTGCCGACAACTTGCACCGGTTGGAGCAGGCCGCGCTGGCGGTCTATCAGCGTGGGCATGTGCCGGTGATCGGCGAATGGTTGGCGCTGCCCCTGGCAGCGGCGGCCGGTTCGACCCAGTTGGGGGATGCGGTGAGTGAAGCGTTTCTCTATCCGGTGGCCCACCGACTGATAGCCCAGTGCCAGGCTATTTATCGCATCGAAGGGGCGTCGGCCGGCGCGGATAACGACGTGCGCCTGGCTAATGAGTGGGGAATACCGGTGTATTATCGTCTGGATGATATCCCGCAGTTGACACCGTAAGAATGAAAAAAGGCAGGCTTTCGCCTGCCTCAGACTGCGGACATACCCGCGAAAGGCTAAGCCGGTAGGGGTCGAACATGTTCGACCCGATTTAACTCATTGATTATGCTAATGGGCGCAGCATGCAGCGCCCCTACAGTAAAACAACAGAGCACTTCGTCAACGGTTTCAGGCAGGCTTTCGCCTGCCTTCCAGCCCCTCAGTTCAAACCTCGTCCAACACAAACTTCAACCCATTTATCAGCTTGTCCATGCCCGCCTCGAGCTTGCTGCGCGGGCAACCTACGTTCAGCCGCAGGAAGCCACGGCCTTCTTCGCCGTAGGTGAAACCGGGCATAATCGCTACCTTCTCGCGCTCAATCAGAACCTGCTGTAGCTGGCGATCGTCTATGCCCAGTGGGCGCAGATCGATCCAGGCCAGATAGGTAGACTGCGGCGGCTGCCAGGCCAGGGCGGGAAAGGCCTGATTCAGCCGCTCGGCGACGTACGTCAGGTTGTCCTGCAGGTAATCACGCAGCGCATCCAACCAGGGTTCGCCGTGGCGATAAGCGGCAATATGCGCCGCCACCGCCAGCACCGCCGGGGAAGATAAGCCGTCGCGCGCTTTCAACTGCTGGAAATAAGCCTCGCGACTGGCATCGTCACTGATAAAACCGTAGGCGCCGGTCAACGCCGGGATATTGAAGGTTTTCGAACCTGAAGTCAGCAGTGCCCAGGGCGTGGTGGCGACCTGACTCCACGGCGTGTGGCGGTTTTCCCCCCAGACCATATCCATGTGGATCTCATCGCTGATCACCCGTACGTCGTGGCGTTCGCACAGCTCAGCCATCTGCTGTAATTCTTCTGCGCGCCATACCTTGCCGGTCGGGTTCTGCGGGCTGCAAAGCAGCAGAATTTTGGTCTGTGGCCGTGCCAGCAAGGCTTCCAGGTGCGCCATATCGCACAACCAGTCGTTACCCTGCTTATGCAGCGGGCAGGCCAACAGTTGGCGCTGATTACCGAGGATCACCTTATAAAAGGCGTCATAGGCCGGGGTATGGGTGACCACGTATTCACCCGGTGCCGACCACTGGCGAATCAGTTGCGCCACCATATAAATTACCGACGGGCCATACACGGCCATGTTGGTGTCGACGGCGGTCGCAAAGCGCTGTTGATACCAGTGGCGTACCGCACCGAGAAAATCTTCATGCTGCCAGCGGCTGTAACCCAGTACGCCATGCTGCAGGCGCTGTTGCAGCGCCTCGAGGATGCAGGGGGCGGTGGCGAAATCCATATCGGAGATGGTAAAAGGCAATAAATCGTCATGGCCAAAGCGATCGGCAATGTAATCCCACTGCGTGCACCAGGTACCGTGCCGATCGACCGGGGTAGAAAAATCAAACATGAGACGCTCCCTGCAGGGCCGCAGCAGGTTGCGCGGCGGCTATCAGTGAGTCTAATTCATCTTTCACCGATTGCACCTGCGGGCCGATCACCACCTGCAGGTTATGCTCGTTAAGGTGCACCACGCCAATCGCGCGGTTGGCTTTCAGCGCGGCATCGTCCACTTTGCTCATATCATCAACGGACAAGCGTAAACGGGTGATGCAGTTATCCAAAGAGACGATGTTCTCGCTACCGCCCAGCGCCGCCAGGATTGCCGGCACGTTATAACCGGATTTGCCTACCGCACCGACAGGGGCGCTTTGGCTGCCGGCAGTCTCGCTTTCACGGCCCGGCGTTTTGATATTAAAGCGCTGAATGGAGAAACGGAAAATAGCGTAGTAGGCCGCGAACCAGATGGCGGCAACGATCGGCACCAGATACCACTTGGTGGCGGTGCCGTGCAGGATGCCGAACACCACGAAGTCGATGATGTTGCCGTCGGTGTTGCCGATGGTTACACCCAGCAGCGCCATCACGGTGAAGCCCAGCCCGGTCAGGATGGCATGAATGAAGTACAGGAAAGGCGCGACGAACAGGAACAGGAACTCGATCGGTTCGGTAGTCCCGCCGACCACGCAGGCCACTACGCCGGAGATCAGCAGGCCCTTAATCTTATGGCGGTTTTCCGGTTTGGCGCAGTGATACATTGCCAACGCCGCTCCCGGCAGACCGCCGAGGAATGCCGGCATTTTACCCTGTGACAGGAAGCGGGTGGCGCTTTCGGCAAAGCCGGTGGTGGTCGGGCAGGAGAGTTGCGCCTGGAAGATGGTCAGTGCGCCGCTGACGCTATGGCCGCATACGTCCAGCGTGCCGCCCGCCTCTGTAAAGCGAATTAGCGCCACCAGAATATGGTGCAGGCCGAACGGCAACAGCAGGCGTTCGCCGGTACCGAAAATCATCGGCCCAAAGGCACCGGCACCATTAATCACCCAGCCCAGCCCGTTGATGCCGGCGGCAAACCACGGCCAGATCAGAGGAATCACCAGCCCACACAGGCCCAGTACCAGGGTAGTGACGATCGGCACGAAGCGGGTGCCGCCAAAGAACGCCAGCGCATCCGGCAGTCGAATGGTATTAAAACGCTCATGCAGCAGGTAAACGATAATGCCGACGATCACCGCCCCCAGAATGCCGGTATCGATCGACTGAATGCCGAGGATGTTCTGGATGTTATTGGCTTTCAACACCAGCGGATCGGTGGTGGGCAAAATGCCGGCGGTGGTCAGATAGAAGTTGGTGGCCAGGTTCAGCACCGCAAAACCGACAAAGCCCGAGAACGCGGCGACACCCTTGTTTTCACGCGCCATGCCCAGCGGAATGGCGATGGCAAACATCACCGGCAGGAAGCTGAAGGCGAATGAGCCAATCTTGCTCATCCAGGTGAACAACAACTGGAAGGCAGGGTGGCCGATAAACGGCATCAGGGTGATGACGTCGCGGCTGCTTAGCGAACTGCCGATCCCCAGCATGATGCCGCAGAACGACAGCAGGGCGACGGGCAGCATGAATGTTTTGCCCAGGCTCTGGAAAAACTCCCAGAGCGTAATTTTTTGTTTTTTAGGTGCTGGCATAACCGGCGGCTCCTGGCGAAAAAACGTGCAAAAATGGTGTGTACCCCTGTTAGGTAAAAATAAGATAAAACGTTTTACCTAGCAAAAATGCGCCGCTAATCACAATTTCAAAGCCTGCTTTGCGGTGAGAATGGATGAGCCAGTAAAACGTTTTACTGATCAAACAGATTCGGTATACCATTTACTCCAAGAGACATCCCCCTGGCTTGCTACCCTTGACTGGCCAGGGGACAGAATGCCCAGGATCGGGCTCGCCGAGGTCATAACCATCAAAAAGATCACCATCACTGATGTTGCGCAGCAGGCCGGCGTCTCCGTCACCACGGTTTCGCTGGTGCTGAGTGGCAAAGGGCGCATTTCATCGACCACCGTAACGCGGGTGAATCAGGCGATTGAAAGCCTGGGCTACGTGCGTAACCGTCAGGCGGCGACGCTGCGTGGCGGAGAGTCGGGCGTGATTGGGCTGATCCTGCGTGATATTTGCGAGCCGTTTTATGCGGAAATGACTGCGGGGCTGAGCGAAGTGCTGGAGGAACACGGCAAAGTGCTGTTCCTGACCCAAAGCGGTCGCGATGGCAAAGGGCTGATGCGTTGTTTTGATACCCTGCTGGAGCACGGCGTTGACGGCATGGTGCTGGCGGGCGGCGTGCGTATGGCCGAGGGGCTGAAGGAAAAAGCCGCAGAGCAGGGGGTTCCGTTAGTCTGTGCGGCACGTTCCAACGGTTTGGACGGGGTAGACGTGGTGCGGCCGGACAATATGCAGGCCGCCAAACTGGCCACTGAATTTCTGATCAAACGCGGTCACAGCCAAATCGCCTATCTCGGCGGGCAAAGCAGCTCGTTGACCCGCGCCGAGCGCCTGGGGGGCTTTTGCGCCACGTTGGTACAGTACGGCCTGCCTTTTCGCACCGAATGGATTGTCGAGTGCGACTGTCAGCAACGGGCGGCGGCGGAAGCGGCAGAAAATCTGCTGCGCCAGTATCCGAACATCAGCGCACTGGTGTGCCACAAGGCGTCGGTGGCGCTGGGGGCTTATTTTGGCATCGTACGTAGTGGGCGCAGTATTGGCTCGGAAGGCGTGGATACCTATTACGGTCAGCAGGTGGCCCTGATCGGTTTTGGCGACGTTCCGGAAGCCGAACTGACCGAGCCGCCCTTGACGCTGGTTTCCAGTTCTGCGCGTGAAGTGGGCCGCAGCGCGGCCTCACGCTTGCTACAGCGGATTGCTGATACCGGGTTGCCGCCGCAAAACGTTATCCTGCCACCAATGTTGATTAAACGCGGTTCTGCCTGAATTTACGCCGACTCTTCATTGGCCTGTTGCTGTATCCACCCGACAAACACCTTCATCGCGGGTGTCATATCGCGTGATTTCAGGTGGGTGAGCCAGTAAGCACCAAGATTGGCTTCGGCGGCAAAGGGGCGCTGCAATACCCCCTCGCGTAATTCGCGAGCAAACATGCGGGCCGGTGCCAGGGCGACGCCGCCGCTGTGAATGGCACCTTCCACCATCAGCCGCGAAGAGTCGAATACCGGGCCGTTTATCCGCCATGGCGTGACCTGTGCCGCGGTGAACCAACGCTCCCATTCGTCTTTGCGATAGCTGCGCATCAGAAGTTCGTGTTGTAGATCCTGCGGCGTGCGCAGGCGTTGGGCGATTTCCGGCGGGCACAGCACCGTCAGCGGGGCGTCAAACAATTTAAGGTTGTGGGTAGCGGGCCAGCGTCCTTCGCCGAAGCGGATAGCAAAATCCATTCCGTCGGCGGACAGGTTAACCAGGTTATTGTTGGTCAAGACACGCAGATCGATAAACGGATGCGATGCTCTGAAGGCCGCCAGACGCGGCATTAGCCACCCAACGGCAAAGGTACCAACCACCGCCACCGTCAGCACCTCATGGAAATGCCCGCCTTCGAACTGCTGTAGCACCGATTCAATGCGGTCGAAGGCGTCGGTCAATATTGGCAGCAACGCCTGTCCTTCTTCGGTAAGATCCAGACCACGTGGCAGCCGCCGGAACAGTTGAATACCCAACTGTTGTTCTAGCGTTCGCACCTGTTGGCTGACGGCGGCCTGGGTAACGCTCAGTTCCAATCCGGCGCGGGTAAAATTCAGGTGGCGGGCGGAGGATTCAAACGCCCGCAGAGCATTCAGAGGAAGTCGATTGCGCATAAGCTAAGCCATAAGTTTTTCTTTATGCTGGCTGAAATTATTATCGCTTGTCAATCTATGTCTAAACCCCGATATTTTGCGCAGCTGGTGCGGATATCACGCAGTCAGAAAAGGAATACCTTCATCAACCAGGGATGTCTTTGTGTCGAATGACAACAAAATCTTTTAGCCTCGGCCGATACCCTAAAACTCAAGAGCTTCATTATGACGAAAATAAATCGCTTGGCGGCCGCGTTGTTCGCCGCACTGATCCTGCCGGCAGGCCATGCCGCCGACAAAGCCGACATTGACGCCATTATTCAGCCGCTGATGCAGAAATATGCCGTTCCAGGCATGGCAATTGCGGTATCGGTAGAGGGGAAACAGCAGTTTTATCACTATGGCGTGGCGTCCAGGCAGACCGGCAAACCAATCACCAACCAGACGCTGTTTGAAATTGGTTCATTGAGCAAAACCTTCACTGCGACCTTGGCGACCTACGCGGTCAGTGAAGGCAAAATGTCGTTTGCCGATCCGGCCAGTCGATATTTGCCGGCGTTGCGCGGCAGCGCCTTTGACCATGTCACCTTGTTGAATTTGGCGACCCACACCTCCGGTCTGCCGCTGTTTGTCCCGGACGACGTGACCAACGACGCGCAGTTGATGGCCTATTACCAACAATGGCAGCCGCCGCATGCGGTGGGCAGCTACCGCGTTTATTCCAACCTGGGCATCGGTATGCTGGGGATAATTACCGCCAAGAGCCTGAACCAGCCCTTTACCCAGGCGATGGAAAAACAGCTGCTGCCGGCTCTGGGGATGAATCACACTTATATTAAGGTGCCGGCCGAAGAAATGGCGAATTACGCCCAGGGTTACAATAAAAAAGACCAACCGGTGCGCGTCACGCCGGGGCCATTGGATGCCGAAGCCTACGGCATCAAATCCAACGCCCAGGATCTGATCCGCTACCTCGACGCCAACATGCAGGTGGTCAAGGTCGGGGATCCGTGGCGCAAGGCGCTGGCGGCCACCCATACCGGTTATTACCGCACCGGGGTGTTTACTCAGGATCTGATGTGGGAAAGCTATGCGTATCCAGAGAAGTTGGCGACGCTGACGGAAGGCAACAATGCCGGAATGATCATGAACGGGGCGCCGGCCACGGCGATAACGCCGCCGAAACAGGATCAGGGCGCGGCCTGGTACAACAAAACCGGTTCGACCGGCGGCTTCTCCACTTATGCGGTATTTATCCCTTCGCAAAAAATTGCGGTGGTGATGCTGGCCAATAAATGGTTCCCGAACGATGACCGGGTTGCAGCCACTTACCGTATTGTTCAGGCGCTGGACAAACGCTGATACCAATAGGGGCGCTGCGGCGCCCCTGACTTCACTCGTTATAAATTAACGCCAGCCCTGCTGACCGCGACGCAAATAGGGTAAAATTGACAACAGCGCCAATACTGCCAATGCCATCCCGATCCACAACGCCGAACGCAAGCCATAACCGGAGGCGATCGCCATTCCCCCCAAATAAGAACCGCCACCTAAACCAATATTAATCACTGAGGTATGAACCGCATTAACCATAGGCCCTGGATGCGCCACGCTAACAATTCTCGCCATCATGGCAGGGTTCATTGGCACACCGGATAGGCCAATCAGTATTACCGCGCAAATGGCGATTAACGGGTATTCGGCAAATAACGCCATGCCGAACAACGACAGGCTCAGAATAGACAGCCCCACTACCATAATCGCCAGACTGTGGCGATAGGCCAAGCGCCCGGTGATCATGTTACCGACAATATTGGCCAGGCCGTAAAGCATCAAAATAAACGGCACGGCCTGCATGCTAAAGCCGCTGACGTCGACCAAAACGGGAACGAAATAGCTGAAGGCTGCGAAGCTGGCACCCAGAATTAAGCAGCTGGTGGTGCAGGCTTTCCAATAGGCCTTGTTTTTAAACGCCTTGATTTCCTCTGCCATTTTGAGCGTCCTGCCTGCGGCGATAGCGGGTAACAGGCGCACCAGCGCAAGCAAACAGATAAAGACCAACACGGCGACCAGACCGAAGGTGATGCGCCAGCCCCAGTGTTGATCGATGATAGTCGCAAGAGGGACGCCGAATACGTTAGAGACCATGAAACCGCCGATGACTATTGAAGCGGCGCGCGGGCGGTGTTGTATCGGAACCAGCGCCATGCTGGTTGCCAGCGAGAGGCTCAAACACCCAGCGCATAAAATGCCCGTCACAATTCGGATAGCAACCAGAATAGAATAGTCGGAAATAAAGGCACTCAAACCTTGTACCACCACATACAGAGCTAATAGCCACAATAAGGTGGTTCGGTAGGGGGCTTTAAATTTTAAGAAAAAATAGGTTAATACCGGGCCACCCAACATTACGCCAAAGGCATAATAAGAAATTAAATGGCCAACTTCCCCGACGGTGATGCTAAAGGCTTCGGACAAAGTAGACATCATGCCCGCCACCATTAATTCTGCTGTGCCAATTGAAAAAATGGCCAACCCCAATATATACACTGCTAACGGCATAGCTTTACTGCTCTCCTGGATTTTGAATGATCGTTACAAAAATATTTAATACTCTGCGTGAGATTTTTTCTTTGTTTTATAAGTTGATTAACAGACCTGCGACGACGTCTTCGAGGGTGTTTCTATCTGAAATGTTTTTATTCAGCACGCGCAAACCGTAATAACCGGCTAAAAAGCCTCTGGCCATTTCCATCGCGGATGCTTTGCTACCGAGTTCTCCCGTTTGTTGGCCTTCGGTAAACACCGCGACCAGGGTTTGTTCTAAACGTTGCCGATATTCCTGATTCAGACTGGCGACCGCCTGGTCTTTGCTGCCTCGCTCCAGTGCCGAGAACAAGACCATGGCGTCATGTTGCTCGGGTTGCGAGAGATCTTCGGCAATTCCCCACAGCAGCAGGGTACGTAGTCGCTCCTTCACCAGGCCAGGCTGGGTGAGAATGGCTAATTGCGCCGACATGGTGTGTTCATGGCTGCGCAATAACGCTTGCTCGTACAGAGCTTGCTTGCTACCAAAGGCATTATATAGGCTTCCTCTCCCCAACCCGGTACCGTTGCATAAATCTTGCGCAGAGGTGCCTGCATAGCCATTGACGCTAAAAACGGCCACGGCGGCATCAATGACATCCTCATCTTCGAACTGTCTCGGACGACCTGGATAGATAGGTTTTTCAGCACTCATGGCGGATTGGGGGGCTTTAAATGAGTTGAGGCCGTATAGTATTGATTGTGGAACGATCAGTCAAATAATTTCCCCTCGGTTATTTATCGAATGGCCTAATGAAATATATTTATATTTATCAGTTAATTACGATATTTCCGGTCACGGTGCAGCCAAAAAAGACTCAGGGCGCGCTAAGGCTGTTTTCGAAAGGAGACTGTTGCGCTCGTTTTTCGCGCATAAAATCAATAAACACGCGCAGCTTGAGCGGCATATGTCGACTGGCGGGAAAATAGAGGAAAAACCCGGGAGCATCGCTGCCGTAATCGGCCAGAACTTCCACCAGTTGCCCACTGCTCAGTTCACGGTGTACCGTGCCGCTAAACCGCTGGGTGATGCCCAATCCCGCCAGCGCGGCATCTTTAATCAGTCTGTCTTCATTAAATATCAGGCTGCCGCCGACCTCCAGCGTCAGCTGCGCGCCATCCTGCTTGAAGTACCAGGGTTCGAATTTACCGCTGCCGGGAAAACGGTAGCGCAGACAGTCGTGATCGTTCAGCGCTTGCGGTGTTTGCGGCGTGCCGTGCTGCGCCAAATAGCCGGGGGCGGCGATCACCACCCGTTTCTGACCGTTGTCGATGGGGACCGCAATCATGTCTTTTTGCAGCATGGCGTGCATGCGGATACCGGCATCAAAACTGTCCAGCACCAGATCGGAGAAATGGTCGTCGGTAAACAGCTCAAGCTGGATCTCGGGGTAACGTGCCTGAAACTCGGCCAAATGCGGGATAACCAGCAGCGAAGCCGCCAGCTGTGGCAGAGTGATGCGTAACAGCCCGGAAGGGCGGCCGCGCAAAGTTCGCAGATCTTCGGCCGCCACGTCAATCTGACCCATAGCCGGAGCTACCCGTTGATAAAACAAGCGGCCTTCGTCGCCTAGCCGCACGGAGCGGCTGGTGCGGTTGAACAACCGTACGCCCAGGCGGGTTTCCAACGCCTGAATGTTTTGCGAGACAGCCGGAGGCGTGACGCCCAATTGATTGGCTGCCTGAGTAAAACTGCCCAATCGGGCGACGGCTTCGAAAAACGGCAGCAGCTGCAACAGTGAGCTCATCTATCAGTAATTCCTGCTTAATGATCCGTTAAGAAATGCGGCATTTAATTTTATAATAATCGCTTTAGACTGATTTCATCATCCTCAGAGAGCAACAAAACATGTCGATAGCGGATCAGTCATTAGCAAAAAGAGTGCAGGGCGTTAGCCAACGGGCGATTGAGGAAGGGCGTATCGTTGGCAGCGTGGTGCTGGTCGCTCGGCACGGTCGCGTGGTTTACGCCAATGCCAGCGGCTATGCCGATCGTGAACAGAAGAAGCCTATGAGGCGTGAGACCCAATTTCGGCTGTCGTCGGTGTCCAAGCCTTACATTACGCTGGCGGCCATGCGCATGGTCGAACAGCAAAAGCTGGGGCTGGATGATACCGTCAGCCGTTGGTTGCCGTGGTTTACTCCGGCGCTGGCCGATGGGGTTCGCCCGCCAATTAAAATCCGTCATTTGCTGAGCCATACTGCCGGGCTGGATTATGGTCTGAGTCAGCCTGCGGAAGGACCGTATCATCGACTCGGCATTAAAGACGGTATGGAACTGTCGTCGTTAACGCTGGAGCAGAATCTGCGCCTGTTGGCGCAGGCCGATCTGTTGGCCGAGCCGGGCAGCGAGTTTCGCTATTCACTGGCAATCGATGTGCTGGGGGCGGTGCTGGAACAGGTGGCGGGCGAGCCCTTGCCGCAGGTGTTCAACCACTGGGTTGCCCAACCTTTGGGGTTGCGTAATACCGGTTTTTACACCGCCGATGCCGATAATCTGGCAACGGCGTATCACGACACTGCCGCGCAGCCGCAACCTATACGAGATGGCATGTTGCTGACCCTGCCGGAAGGGTTCGGCTTCGAGATTGAAATGGCACCCTCGCGTGCGCTGGACGCTCAGGCCTATCCTTCTGGCGGCGCTGGCATGGTCGGCGATGCAGACGATGTGTTGCAGTTGGTGGAAACCTTGCGCACTGGCAAGGAAGGCATTTTACAGCCGACCACTGCGGCGCTGATGCGTCAAGCGCATGTCGGGTCGCACGCCGAGACTCAGGGGCCCGGCTGGGGGTTTGGTTTCGGCGGTGCAGTACTGGAGGACGCGCAGTTGGCGGCAACGCCTCAGCATAACGGCACTTTGCAGTGGGGCGGTGTCTATGGCCACAGTTGGTTTTACGATCCGCAAGCGGCGATCAGCGTGGTAGCCTTGACCAATACGGCCTTTGAAGGCATGAGCGGACTTTACCCGCAACAAATCCGCGATGCCGTCTACGGGACAAACGCACCCACTCGCTAAGCATCACCTGCTTAAGCCTATGAAGGAAGGTTGCGGCTTTGGCGCGATCGACCAGCGCTGAGCGTGTATAAAACGATATGGCCTGACCATGATGACGATTAACGCCTGGCAGGAAAAAAGGCAAAGCAGGAAAGAGCGGGCGGGGGATAAAAAAGAGGCCCGAACGTCGGGCCTCTTGAGCGTGAATTAGCTTTTACTGTGCAGGGGCGGGTACCGCGTCCTGTGCCGGTGCGCTGTCTTCGGCCGGGGCGCCCAACAGGCCAAACATGCCGATGAATTCCTGCAGCGACATTTTGTTGCCGTTCAGATCAACCTGGTTATCAGCGTAGTGGAAGCTACTGCCGATCACACCCTCTTTCAGGGTGGTCAGTTTGAACATCTGGCCCATGGCTGCTAACCCTTGCACCTGTTGTTCCGCCAGTTTTTGCGACTCTTCGGCACTGTAGCCTTGCAGTAAGGCCGTTTGCGAAGTGGTTTCCGTCGCCATCGCCACCGGAATACTCAGGTTGGCGTCGATCTTTTTCACCGAGCGAGCAATCAACTGGTCCGGAGATTCTGCCGGGGAGCCGGCCTGCGCTGGATCGGTCAGATCCAGATTCAGCGTAAAGGTGCTTTCACCCTTGCTGTTTTTCCAGCTCAGTGGCGCGATGCTGATGGACGGATTGCCCTTCAACAACAGCGGCAGGTTCTGCAGCAGGATGTCGGTGGTCTGCTGTTGGTAAGCCACCGGATCCATAGTTTGCGCCTGTTGCAGCATGGCCATCGCCTGCTGGTTGTACCGGTCGGCGAACTCTTTCAGTGATTTGGCATCCAGTTTGTCGATTTTCAGCAACAGCTTGCCGGAGCCGAAGTCGCTGTTCTGCACCTTCAGCGAATCGATGGTGTAATCAATTTGACCGTTCAGGTTGCTGTCTTTTTCGCCAAATTGGCTCGCCAGCTTAAAGCCGTCCAACAACAGGGTGTCTTTACCGTCAACGGCAACCTTAATCTGTTTCAACACCAGGTTCTGATTACCCAGGCTGAGATCGAACTGCCCGGCATGGGTCTGGCTCTTCAGTGATACACCCAGCAACTGAACCTGCTCGGTCTGACCAAACTGGTTCGGGCCGCTGATCACCGCGCTGTCGCTGTTGGCGTCCAGGGTGATGGCTTTCATGTCGCGTGACACATCGGCGTTGATGGTCGCACCGCTAAACTTCAGCGCCGACTTGTCCTTTTGGTAATCCAGCGGGATCACGTCAATGGCGGAGGAGGTGTCGCCACTGTAGGAAATACGCGATTCCGCGGTAAACAGAGACTTGCCCTTGGTGATATCAAACAGGCCTTTGGTCGCTGCGGTGTTTTCGAGCTCGGTGTGCACCGATGCCATGCTTGGCAGCAGGTTGAATTTCTTCAACTGGGCAAACGGGAACGGACCATGGTCGATGGTTTCCTGGAACGCCACTTCGTCACCCGGCTTCAGCGGAGCGTCGTCGGTAGTGACGCTGCCGTCGGCACGCAGCACATAGCGAATTTTACTGCTGAAAATACCGCGTTGGTAATTCTCATAACCCAGTTTAACGCCGGCTTTCGGCAGGTAGGCTTTCAGCTGGCTGTTGGCGTTCTCAACCACTTCACCCATCCGTTGTTCGATCAGTTTGCCGGTGTACCAGGAAGCCCCGGTCCATGCCGCGCCAAGAACCACAATGACGCTAACAGCGACTAACGATTTTTTCATAGTTCTGTTCATCCTTATTGAGCCATCTGTCTCTCGCAGATGGATGGGCAAATTTGGGCCAACAAAAAAACGCCCGCAGGCGTTTAATTGTGAAGGTAAGCTCCTCTTTCAGCAACTAATTTGCGGAAATTTACCGAGTGTTTACGCCAACAGATTATAAACACGCGCGATTCGACCGGTACCGCTAACGCTGACCGGCGATTCGAAAGCGCCGATAAAGCAGGATTCACCGGGCTTAAGCACCAGTTGCTGATCATGTTTACTCAGTACTGCTTCACCCTCAACGCAGAAAACAATTGCCGCGCTATCTTGCGCCAATGCTTGTGGAGCGGCGGAAAGATCGTGCAGCGAGAAGGCGAAGTCCTCTACCGGGATCGGGAAGAACAGTTCGTCACCGCGCTTTTGCGGCTGGGTCAGCAGCCCTGAGGCTGGTTGCGGGCGGAACTGCAGGTTGGCCAGCAGTTCTGGGATATCGATGAATTTTGGCGTCAGACCGGCGCGCAGCACGTTGTCCGAGTTGGCCATCACTTCCAGCGCCACCCCTTTCAGGTAAGCGTGTGGCGTTTCGGCATACAGGAACATCGCTTCGCCAGGTTGCAACTGCACCACGTTCAGCAGCAGCGGCGAGAACAGACCGCTGTCATCCGGATAGAAACCGGCAATGAAGCGCACCGTGTCCCAGGTTTCCCCCTGTTGGTTATTCAGCGCGGCTTTCAACACCCCCAGCGCCAGCGATTTCTGCTCGCCGCTCATCGCCAGCAGGCTGGCAAACAGAGCGGACAGATGGCTGACATCCGGTTGCTGCAGGAAGGCGGCGATATCGTGGTGTGCACCGGCGATCGGCTGCAGCAGGGAAACAATGTCGGACAGTTCGCGGAAGCCATTCATCGCCAGGAAAGGCGTCAGGGCAAATACAAGTTCCGGCTTATGATTGGGATCCTTGTAATTACGCTCAGCAGCATCCAACGGAATGCCGGCCGCGTTCTCTTTGGCGAAGCCCGCTACGGCGGCGGATTTGCTTGGATGCACCTGAATCGACAACGGCTGATCGGCGCACAGCACTTTGAACAAGAACGGCAGCTCGCCGAAACGACGTGCGACTTCGGCACCCAGCTGCTTAGGCTGATCTTCATCAATAACATCGCGCAGCGAGCGCAAATTACCGTCGGTACCGGCTACGCGAGAGCTGCTCTTCGGGTGAGCCCCCATCCACAGTTCCGCCATCGGCAGTCCTTGTGGGTTGGCAATGCCATACAGCTGGGTTAACGCGTCGTGGCTGCCCCATGCATAGTTTTGCACTGCGTTGGTCATTTTTTGCATTTTGATAAACGTCCTTTGCATTCGCCGCCAGGTGACGGTAATTGGCTGACTGTAAAACAAACAAATTTTGTGCGTCTTATCCTACACCCGAAAGAGGGTGACAAAATGGTGCGCGATCAAACAAGTGGCGCAGTGGTCGGCGGTATAAGGTATTCGCGCCGGGCCGCAGCTCAGGGTGGGTAAAGTATAACGAGATAACGACCTCTGTCACCCTCCAGATATCACTGAACATTGGCCTGAACGGCTTAAAAAACGCCATTTTCGTTTGTGGGCAAGTTGACGGTGGCAATAACAAAATTTCAGACGGCGTGAGCGCAAAAATAAATGTTATTTTTGGCTTTATTTGTTCGTTATATTTCAAGCTGTGTTTTTTGACGCAAATTATTACCTGCTGAATATCTCTATCACCATAATGACTCCGTTTAAATTGCCAACCACACAAATGGCTTAAATTAACCTGTAGCACCGCTATACAGTGCAGGCCAATAAAATGATTCTCCGATTATTCCTAACGCCGAGGCGCTAATGAAAAAAATTTTGCTGGTTCTGCTGATGTGTACTTCCGGTGCCAATGCGGCCGTGGTGGTGACCCATGCTTACGGCTACGGTGTCCGCCCGGTTGTCGTCGCACCTCGCCCGGTGGTAGTCGTACCGCGCCCGGTGGTTGTTGCGCCGGCTCCGGTGGTGGTGACAACGGCGCCCGTAGTAACTACAGCACCGGTCGCCCACCCGGTTGCCGCCGCGGCCGGTGCTGTGGGGGTGGGCGTTTACCGCCATAATGAACGCCAGGATGCCTACGATGAAATCAACCATCTGCAGGACCAAAGAATTAATGCTTATAATCAACATCACCATTAATTCCTTCGTCAGAAATTAATAAAGAGAGCGCCAGACGGCGCTTTTTCTATTGTCGATATTCAATTGGCCGATGAAAACGGCAAGGACGTGTTGCCAGAAAATAAAACCCGCACAATAACCATGACAATGGAGGAAAAATGCTGTGAGGCAACTCTCTTAATGCGAATAGTTATTATGTCACTATACTGGATGGGTGTGCCGGCGGCCTCGCGCGCGCTGGCGTAATCGTACATTTTTAGGAATTGTACTAAGGAGATAGTGATGGCAGCCGTTCGTATTGAAAAAGACTCTATGGGACCCATCGAAGTGCCGGCCGACCGGCTATGGGGCGCACAAACGCAGCGTTCCCTGGAGCACTTCCGCATTTCTTCCGAAAAGATGCCGACCGCGTTGATTCATGCGCTGGCATTGACCAAACGCGCCGCTGCCAGCGTCAACATGGACCTGGGGCTGCTGCCTGCGGAGCGGGCCAACGCCATTATCAGCGCCGCCGATGAAGTGCTGGCGGACAAGCATACGAACGAGTTCCCGCTGTCTATCTGGCAAACCGGCTCCGGCACCCAGACCAACATGAATATGAATGAAGTGCTGGCCAATCGCGCCAGCGAGCTGTTGGGTGGCGTGCGTGGGGAAGAGCGCCGAGTCCATCCGAACGACGACGTTAACAAGAGCCAAAGCTCCAACGACGTGTTTCCGACGGCGATGCACGTGGCGGCGGTGATCGCCGTGCGTGAACACCTGATTCCCGAACTGAAAGTGCTGCATAAAACGCTGAGCGACAAAGCGGAAGCCTATCGCGATATCGTCAAAATTGGCCGCACCCATTTACAGGATGCCACGCCGCTGACCCTGGGGCAGGAGATTTCCGGCTGGGCGGCGATGTTGGCGCACAACCTGCAGCATATTGAAGCCAGCATTCCACATATTTGCGAACTGGCGCTGGGCGGCACCGCTGTGGGCACCGGCTTGAATACTCATCCGGAATACGCGGTTCGCGTAGCCAAGGCCCTGGCTGATCTGACCCGGCAGCCGTTTGTCACCGCCCCTAACAAATTTGAAGCGCTGGCTACCTGCGATGCACTGGTGCACGGCCACGGCGCGTTGAAAGGGCTGGCGGCTTCGCTGATGAAAATTGCCAATGACGTGCGCTGGCTATCTTCTGGCCCACGTTGCGGCATTGGCGAGATCGCGATCCCCGAAAACGAGCCGGGCAGTTCCATTATGCCGGGCAAGGTCAACCCGACCCAGTGTGAAGCGATGACCATGCTGTGTGCTCAGGTGCTGGGTAATGATGTGGCGGTCAATATTGGTGGTGCCTCCGGTAACTTTGAGCTAAACGTGTTCCGGCCTATGGTGATCCACAACTATCTGCAGTCGATCCGCCTGCTGGCTGACGGCATGCAGGGCTTTAATGAGCATTGTGCTGTGGGCATTGAACCTAATCGCGATCGCATCAGCCAGTTGCTGAATGAGTCGCTGATGCTGGTTACCGCGCTGAACACGCATATCGGCTATGACAAGGCGGCCGAAATTGCCAAGAAAGCGCATAAGGAAGGCCTGACGCTGAAAGCTTCCGCGCTGAAGCTGGGCTACCTGACCGAAGAGCAGTTCGACCTGTGGGTACGTCCGGAAGACATGGTTGGCAGTATGAAGAAGTAATTGATTGCTCGGCTTGTAAAAGGCTTACTGAGGTAAGCCTTTTTTATGGAGAAAATGCATGTCACGCACCGAGCGTCTACTCGAGCTGATGCAAATACTGCGACGGCATCGCTACCCGGTTGCCGGCCACGTATTGGCGCAGGAAATGAATATCAGCATGCGCACGCTGTATCGCGATATTGCCACCTTGCAGCAGCAGGGAGCCGAGATTGTTGGGGAGGCGGGCGTGGGATATGTACTGCGGCCGGGGTTTATGCTGCCGCCAATGATGTTCTCACAGCAGGAAATTGAAGCGCTGGTGTTGGGCATGCGCTGGGTAGGCCGCCGGGGTGACAGTCAGTTAGCCGAAGCGGCCAATAATGCCCTGGTAAAAATTGCCGACGTGCTGCCTGCAGCATTACGCGACGAGCTAGAGGCCAGCACGTTGTTGATTGGCCCCTTGGATTTGATCAAGGTGGCGGACGAAACCCTGGTGTTGATCCGCGAAGTCATTCGCCAGGAACGCAAGCTCGAGGTGCATTACTGCGATAACAACGGCAATGAAAGCGAGCGTATCCTCTGGCCTTTTGCCCTCGGTTACTTTGAGCAGGCGAGGATGCTGGTGGCCTGGTGCGAACTGCGTCAGTCATTCCGCCATTTTCGTCTCGATCGTATCCGGCTGGCTACGCCGCTGGCGCAACGCTATCCACGAGGACGCCGCCTGCTGATGAAAGAGTGGCATCAATCGCAGGGCATCCCTACGCAGTAATCCCACACTGCTGCCAAAAACTGTCAGTAGGGGCGCTTAGTCTTAAGGTCTCGGGAGCCAGCCGGTTCCCTCACCCAAAGGTTAATGCGATGACAACCCCAAATATGACCCTTCTCTATGTCGATAACCCAGAAAAAAGCGCCATCTTCTACCGTCATTTACTGGGGCAGGAGCCGGTGGAGCTTTCGCCCACTTTTGCGCTGTTTGTGTTGAGTAACGGCCTCAAATTGGCGATGTGGTCGAAGCATACCGTGCAACCTGGCGCGACGGTGACCGGTGGCGGCGGAGAACTCGGTTTTCTGTGCGAATTGCCGCAGCAGGTGGATGCGCTTTATCAGCAGTGGCGCGATCGGGGGCTGAATATCATTCAGCCGCCGGTGACGCTGGACTTCGGTCATAGCTTCGTCGCCACCGATCCTGACGGCCACCGTCTGCGGGTTTACAGCCTCAGCGAGTAGGAGCGTCGGTATACAGGTGGAGCCGTTTGATCAGCAACCTCAACGGCTTGGCGTCCGGCTTATATTTATGTTTGACCGTCGCCGCGTCGTAATTGAGCAACTCGCCAATCTTCGGCACCTGGGCGCCATGTTCCACCTGGCATAGCGCAATCAGCGGCAGCGGGCAGGGGTGCTGCACCTGTTTTTGCTGCGGCTGATACCATACCCGGGCAATGGGTTGTACTTTCACTGGCCGCTTGATTTTTAGCGCCGCCTGCTGGGGCAGGCGACTGACATCATCGATTTCACGGCTGACCAGTTCTGCCCACTGTTCACGGTTATGTGGCGGTACCGCTCGGCCGGCTTTCAGGCTCTTTTCCAGTTGCGCCAGAATATCGTCGCGCTTTACGTTCTTGATAATATGCTTGTTGGCCCAACCGAAACGAACCGAGTCCGGATCCGTCACAACGGTCAAACTACGGTAGGCGCTAAGAGTAATCAGGCCGTGCAGATGAGTATGAACGAAGTCAAAGCGTTGCTCCGGCGCCAGGCCGGAATCGACGGTAATAATCTGTTCCAGCTCGGCTTTCAGCCGGTTTATCAGGCCAATTTGCGTCTGGATCTGCAGGTATTCCGGCTGCTCTACCGCCAGGCAAATAACGCCGGGCAGGCGTACCGCCGCCTTGCTGCTGACGTTGTGTTTATTGTGATGGATAAATAACCGCTGATAATGCTCCAGCGCCAGGTCGCGAGCGGCCTGGCCGACATGCTGCTCGACGGCAATCTGTTCTACCGTCGCATGCTCTTTGCCTTTCTCGATTTCCGGTAGGCTGAACACCCTGCCGGCTAACAAACGTAACGGTAATACCTGCTGGTGGAGGGCTGTCAGCGCCTGTTCCAGTTGGTTAAAACAACCATTCATCCTGCCAATTAAATCGTATTTATCCATCTGGTACCTCTCATTTTAGTTACAACATACATTATGGGGACGACAAACGGAAGGGCAGCATCGGCTAAAGTGAGGAATGAGACACCGAGTGGTCCAGGCTAACCAGAGGGGGTAAGGCCCCCTGCACCCGTGGGTACAGGGGGGAGGGTTAAACTCGTGCCGCTTCCGGCAGTTTTTTCAGGTAATGCACGACCAGCAGGGCGAGTAGCAACATGACGCTGATAAATGCTACGACGCCATTCCAACCGAAGCTGTGCCAGAAAACACCGCCGAGGGTCCCGGCGACGCTGGAACCAACGTAATAGCAGAATAAATATAGCGAGGATGCTTGTCCTTTGGCGCGGCGGGCGCGACGTCCGATCCAACTGCTGGCAACCGAATGGGCGGCAAAGAAACCGGCGGTGAACAGCATCATGCCGATAAAAATCACCGCGACCGGGGCCAGGGCAGTAATCAGTATCCCGATCAGCATAATCAGGGTCGAAGCCAATAACACTGGCCCGCGGCCGAAGCGGGACGTCATGGCACCGGCCTTCGGCGAACTGTATGAACCGGTCAGATAGACCACCGACAACAGGCCGACAATCGCCTGGCTCAGGTGGTAAGGATCAGCCAGCAGGCGGTAGCCAATATAGTTGAACATGGTGACAAAGCTGCCCATCAGCAGAAAGCCTTCGGCAAACAGCAGCGGCAGGCCTTTATCGTGCCAGTGCAGACGGAAGTTGATCAGCAGGGTACGTGGGCGCAACGAACTGGCGCGAAAATGTTTTGAAGCGGGCAAAATACGCCAGAACATGCAGGCGGCGGCCAGAGCGAATAGCCCGATCACCGCCAGTGACACGCGCCAGGAGAAGAAGTCGGTCAGCACCCCGGTCACCAATCGGCCGCTCATGCCGCCGATGGAATTCCCGCTGATATACAGCCCCATGGAAAAAGCGACAAAACTGGGGTGGATCTCTTCGCTCAAATAGGTCATGCCAACGGCGGCGACTCCGCTCAGGGAAAGCCCGATCAGCGCACGCATTAGCAGAATGCCTTGCCAACTGGTCATAAAGGCGCAAATCAGGGTACAAATTGCCGCCAGCAGCAGCGCCACAACCATCACCGGTTTACGGCCGATGGCGTCAGACAGCGGGCCGGTAAACATCAGGCCCAGGGCCAGCAATCCGGTAGACACCGACAGCGACAGGCTGCTTTCCGCCGGGGATATGCCAAAGTCTTGCGACAAAACCGGCAGAATCGGTTGCACGCAATACAGCAAGGCGAAGGTAGCCAGTCCGGCGGAAAACAGCGCCAGGGTCACGCGCATAAACTGCGGCGTACCGCGCTCGATGTAGGGAAGTTTGTTAAGAGTGGAACGTTGGGTTTTTGGCGCAGCAGCCGCGTCGTCGTTAGCGGCCAGCGTCGACGGCATACCGGCCGCAGAACGCACAGGGGTTGTCACAGTCTTTCCTTACACAGCACTTGATGAGTTAACAAAATGATAGGGAGAGGGCAGTTTTTTGTCTAATATATTAATAATTAAAATTAAGACGTTTAAAGTATGAATATTGAGTTGAGGCATCTGCGTTATTTTATCGCCGTGGCGGAAGAGTTGCATTTTGGCCGTGCAGCGGAACGGCTGCGTATTTCACAACCGCCGCTCAGCCAACAAATCCAGGCTCTGGAGGAAATGGTTGGCGCTCGCCTTTTGGCGCGGAATAACCGCAATGTCAGCCTGACTCAGGCGGGGGAGATGTTCCTGAAAGAAGCCTATCAGGTGCTCGATCAGGTCAGTCGTGCGGCGGAAAAGGCAGCGCGATTGGAACGCGGCGAACTTGGCGAACTGACCATTGGTTTCACCTCTTCGGCACCCTTTATCAGCGTAGTGTCGCGCAGTCTGCGGGCTTTCCGTCAGCAACACCCGCAGGTGCACATCAAGATGCGAGAAGTGAACACCAAGCAGCAGATCGAACCCTTGCTCAATGGCGAGCTCGATCTGGGCGTGATGCGTAACACTCGCTTACCGGACGTGTTGAAACATCAACTTTTACTGTGCGAGCCCCTGGTGGCAGTGGTGCCTGAAGGGCATCCGCTAACCCAGGTGGCTTCCGGTACCTTGCGTTTCCAGCATCTGGCGGAAGAACCCTTTGTGTTTTTCTCGCGTGAGGTGGGAACCGCGTTGCATGACGAAATTTTGTCGCTGCTGGCCAAGGCGGGGATCACGCCCTATATCACTCAGGAAGTTGGCGAGGCGATGACCATCATTGGCCTGGTGTCTTCTGGCCTGGGTATCTCTATACTTCCGGCGTCTTTCGCCCGGGTTAAAATCGATGGAGTACAATATTTGCCGCTGGCGGAGCCGGAGGCGATGACTGAAGTGTGGCTGGTGCACCATCGTCAACGGCCGTTGACGGCGGCAGCAAAATCCTTGATGGCGTTACTGTTGGCCTGACGGACCAACTGGGTAAATAAAACACAATCCGTAGCGAAAGCAGGGTGAATTTGTGCAGCAAATCACATAACGAATCAAATAGTTGACGCTGTATTCCAAAAGCCCCACCATAGCCGATAGTCTTTATTTAGAAGCGCGAAAAATAGTAGGAGCAGGTTTGTGATTGCTGTTGGGCAGCCTGGGCATATTGATCAAATCAAGCAAACAAATGCAGGGGCAGTTTATCGGTTAATCGATCAACTGGGCCCAATTTCGCGCATCGAACTGTCAAAGCGAGCACAGCTGGCGCCCGCCAGCATCACCAAAATCGTGCGGGAGCTGTTGGAAGCCCATCTGGTTAAAGAAACCGAATATCAGGAAGTGGGCAGCCGCGGCCGCCCGGCGGTGGGTCTGGTGTTGGACACCGAAGCCTGGCATTACCTTTCCGCCCGCATCAGCCGTGGCACCATCACGCTGGCGCTGCGTGATATCAGCAGCAAGCTGGTAGTTGAGGAAATCCTCCCCCTGGCCGCCGAACACCCCGATCCGCTGCTGAAACGCATTCTGACCGAAGTCGATCAGTTCTTTATCCGCAATCAAAGCAAACTGGAGCGGTTGACGGCCATTGCCATTACCTTACCGGGGATGGTGGATGCGATTTCCGGCGTGGTGCATCGCATGCCGTTTTACGACGTGGAAGATATGCCCTTGGGGCCGGCGTTGGAAACGCGCACCGGTCTGCCGGTGTATCTGCAGCACGACATCAGCGCCTGGACCATGGCCGAAGCCTTATACGGCGCTTCACGCGGCAGTCAAAACGTCATTCAGGTGGTGATCGATCATAACGTCGGCGCCGGCGTCATCACCGGTGGTCGGGTGCTGCATGCCGGTAGCCGCAGTGTGGTAGAGATTGGTCATACCCAGGTCGACCCTTACGGCAAACGCTGTTACTGCGGCAACCACGGCTGCCTGGAAACCGTAGCCAGTATCGAGAATATGTTGGAAATCGCCCGCACGCGGCTCGGGACCTCGATGAGTTCCAGCCTGCACGGCATGCCGCTGACGGTCGAATCGCTGTGTGATGCAGCGCTGGCAGGCGACCAACTGGCCAAAGATATCATCCTTGGCGTGGGCCACAGCGTAGGCCGTATCCTGGCTATCATGGTCAACCTGTTCAATCCGGAAAAAATCCTGGTCGGCTCCCCGCTAAACCGCGCGGCGGAAATTCTGCACCCGGCCATTGCCTCCTGCATTCGTCAGCAATCTCTGCCGGCTTACAGCGAGCATATTAAGGTGGAGTCCACCCAGTTCTTCAACAAAGGCACCATGCCTGGTGCGGCTTTGGTGAAAGAAGCGTTATACAACGGTTCACTATTGGTTCAGTTGCTGCAAGGCTAACACCAATCAGTAATACTTATCGTTTAACGCCAAAATGTTGCGCTACCTCAAGCTCGTGCCTGTCGGCATCCTCTAGACTTTTCCCCGTTCTACTCTTTCGCCGTAAACCCGGCGATATTTTGGTTAACGGTGTATCTCGGGGCAATTAAGTCATGTTAACGCGTTTATTTGTAACAGGAACGGATACCGATGTCGGTAAAACCGTGGTTTCTCGCGCTTTGTTGCAGGCCTTTGCCGCACAGGGCCGCTCAGTGGCCGGCTACAAGCCGGTTGCCGCACGCTGTCAGGAAACCAGTGAAGGCCTTCGCAATAAAGACGCTTTGGTTCTGCAGGCCTCTTCAACTCTGCCGCTGTCATATCAGGAAATTAATCCCATCACCTGTCTGGAAGAAGTGTTTCACGCGCAACCTACCGACGATATCAACTATGGTGTGATGAGCAGCGGACTGCAGCATCTATCCGCCAAGGCCGATACCGTGGTGGTCGAGGGCAGTGGTGGCTGGCGCGTACTGATGAACGACATGCGGCCTTATGCCGAATGGGTGGTGCAGGAGCAACTGCCGGTAGTTTTAGTGGTGGGGATTAAATTGGGCTGTGTCAGCCATGCGTTGTTAACGGCTCAGTCGATCATTAATGACGGCTTACCTTTGCTGGGCTGGGTGGCTAACCGCATTAACCCGGGGCTGGCGCACTATGCCGAAACCATCGACGCGTTGCAGCAGCGCATTCCTGCGCCGTTGCTGGGTGAAATTCCTTATCTGCCGCGGGCTGAGCAGCGTGAATTGGCGCATTACCTGGATATCTCACCGCTGCTGAACCGCTAGGCGTTGTGATAGACCGACACCGAGCGCAAACCCCGTGAAACGGTAGTGGCGATCACGCAGGCCAGCAAAATGCCCGGCAGCAGGGTGTATTCACCGGTCATTTCGAACACCATCAACGCAGCCATGATCGGCGCGTGGGTGGTTGCGGCCAGCAGCGTGGCCATACCGGTCAGCGCCATCAGCAGCGGCACCGCGCTGCCCAGTTCCGGCCAGGTGGCGCACAGTTGCCCAACCACCGAACCCAGGGCGGCCCCGACAAACAGCGTTGGCGTGAATACGCCGCCGGGCGCTCCGGAACCGCTACTGGCGAGCACCGCCAACAGTTTACAAATCAGAATGGCGCCAACCAGCAATACGCCGGGCGGCGCACTGAGCAGTGACTGCACCACGCTGTAGCCATTGCCCCACACCTCAGGAAACAGCAGCGAAAGCAACCCCACGATCAACCCGCCGAGCGCCAATTGCAAAGGGGGCTTCAGGCGCAGCGAACGGAAAGCATGGCCGGTGGCCTGCATCGCCCATAAAAATAGCGGGCCGCAAATGCCGGCCAATACGCCCAGTAGCGCCATCAGCAGATATTGCACCGGCCAGGGGGCGGGCAGAGGCTCAACCAGGTACAGCGGCGCCTGGCCACCGTTAAGCAAGTTGGTCATCAGCAGTGCGCAAACGGCGGCAATCACCACCGGGCCCAGCGAGGCCAGCATCAGCGTGCCAAACAGGATTTCCGCAATAAACAGGCTGCCTGCCAACGGGGCGTGGTAAGCGCTGGCCATCCCGGCAGCCGCGGCGCAGGCGACCCACAGTTTCCATTCTTTCTCGTGGGTGAAGCGTTGAGCAAACACGGAACCCACCAGCGCGGCCAGCAGGATCATCGCACCTTCGCGACCGATGGCGCTGCCGCTGGAGACCACCAGCAGCGAAGCCAGGCATTTCACCAGACTGGCACTGACGTCCAGCCGCCCGTCGCCGGTTTCGATCGCTTCCATATAATCGGTTGGCGCTATCTGTCGTTGATGTTGATAGCGCTGGTAAACCCACAGCAGCGTGCCCGCCGCCAGGCCGCCTAACGCCGGGGTCAGCGCTCTTCGCCAGGCCGGTAACGCGGAGGCGGCAGCGACAAGGCTGCCGCTCTCATGGTCGAGCAACAGCCATTCCAGGCCCAGCATCGCACGGTGAAACAGCCAAACCACCAACGCGGCGGCGATACCAAGAAAGATGGCAATAAACAGGCGGCGCAGCAGGGCGCGATAGTGGTGCAGGTGGACCCATCGTTTCATGCGTCAGTAAAATCAGGAGAAAAATGAAAGGTACAGCGGAGTATTGTGCTTGCCGTGTCAGCCGAAGGCCAGTGAATCTTTGCAGAATTGGCGGAGGGCTCATGGTTTAGCGGGGTGGCAGGGATTCACCCTGATTTTTGTGACGATGTCACTTGAAGTTCAAATGGTGCGTTTTTCGCCAGCGAAAACAGCTAACCAGACAGCGGTAACGGCAGCGACTCGTCGGGCTGATATAATGGGATGAAAATGAGAATCCAAGGTTTGTATTCACGCTATGACAAATAACGAAGCCCCAGCGCCACTCCCTCATCGTCCGTTGATCCTGATTGCCTGCATGTTGGCGATGTTTATGTCAGCCATTGAGGCGACGATTGTCGCCACGGCGATGCCCACAATTATCGGCGATCTGGGCGGGTTTTCTCTGCTGGGCTGGGTGTTTGCAGTGTATTTATTGGCGCAGGCCATTACCATTCCGATTTATGGCCGGCTGGCGGATTTCCTCGGGCGCAAGCGGGTATTTTTCTTTGGCGCCACGCTGTTTTTGCTGGGCTCGGTACTGTGCGGTTTCTCACCCAATATGTACTGGCTGATCGGTTTTCGGCTGCTGCAGGGCCTGGGGGCCGGGGCGATTATGCCGATAGCCACCACCATCATCGGGGATGTTTACAGCGCCACCGAACGGCCGAAGGTAATGGGTTATCTGTCCAGCGTCTGGGGTGTTTCGGCGATCGTTGGCCCGCTGCTGGGCGCGTTTATCGTCCAGCATCTGCCTTGGGCGTTGGTGTTCTGGGTTAATTTACCCATTGGCCTGTTGGCGATGTTTTTCCTTGGCCGCTATTTGCCTTCTCACCAACAGCTACGTAAGCATGCGTTGGATCTGGCGGGCACGGCTTGGCTGACGCTGTTTGTTTCGGCGCTGTTGTTATCGCTGCTGCAGGCCGAAAACCTCGGGTGGTGGGTGCTGCCGCTGTTAGGGGTGGCGGCCGTTGCGCTGATGTTGTTGGTTCGACAGGAGCGCCGTGCGCCGGAGCCATTGTTCCCACTGGCACTGTGGCAAAGCCGGGTGATTGTGGCCGGCAATATTGGCGGTCTGGTGATTGGTGCGGCGATGATGGGGATCAGCGCTTTCCTGCCGACCTTTATTCAGGGCGTGATGGGCGGGACACCGCTGGAAGCCGGTACTACGCTGGCGCTGATGTCGATTGGCTGGCCGCTGGCCAGCACCTTCAGCGGACGGCTGATGCTGATGACGTCCTACCGTACGACGGCGCTGCTGGGCGCGCTGTTGCTGGTGGCCGGCGGGCTGATCTTATTGCTGATGCAACCGAGCGGCGGTTTGCTGTGGGGCAGAGTGGCCGCCTTTATGATCGGCGCCGGTATGGGGCTGTGCAACACCACGTTTTTGGTTTCGGTGCAGAACGCCGCGCACCACAGCATCCGTGGCATCGCCACTGCTTGCACGGTGTTTACCCGTATGATGGGCTCGGCGATCGGTACCGCGATCTTGGGGGCCACGCTGAACATTAACCTTCAGGTGCGTCTGCCGCAAACGACCGATCCGGTCCAACAGTTGATGGAGCCGGCTACGCGTGGCGCAATGGGGTCGGAAATGCTGGCAGAGATGACGCAGCAGGTTGCCGCCTCACTGCATTGGGTATTTTTGGTCTCCGCCATCATTTCACTGTTGGCATTGGCGGCTGCGATGTTGATCCCCGCCCGGCATCGGCCGCAGGGTGAGGGAGAAGAGGCGGAACAAGCCTAAAGGAAAGGGCGCCGATAGCGCCCTGGATCAGAATTACTGTGCGGTTTTGGTATCTTGACTGGTGCCGGTCTGGGCCGCATCACCGCTGTCGTCGCCGTTGCTCAGGCGAGTATATACAATCTTTTGGGTGTCGTTCTCGCAGTGGCCAACCACCAGCCCGCCGGCCTGTTGGGCCTGATCGTTAGGCACGATATCCAGCTTGAAGCCGGATTCCGGCACGCCGTTGTTGATAATTTTCTGCGAAATGTCCGCCTTCACGCTCTCGCACGAGGCCAGGGCGGCCAGGGGGGCTGCGGCCATCAGCACTGCACCCAAGATAAGCGCTTTTTTCATCAATTCGTCCTTTTTGAGAATGGGCTTCCTTAGTCAGAATAGCAGCAACGGCGGCGGAGAGTAACGGCCGCCGCGTGCTACCGCAAGATTAAGGATTAATCTGACGACCGGTCTGACGATCCAGACACTTGCGAGTATTGGGTTCCCAATATGCATTAACGTTCAGGCTGTCGTTGCAGCGGTCTTCGTTATCAATCGCCTTGTCTACCTTGTCGAACTCTTTCTCCACGCGGGTGTTGACCTTATGGCGCAGAGATTTGGTGTCGTTGAACTGTTCTTTGCTCTGACGAGCCGCTTCGGTACTCATGGCGCCGCTGTTACTGCCGTCGACGGTCACGCAGGTGCTGCCCTGGGTGCAACTGGCGGCCAGTGCCGGTGCCTGCCAGGCGCCCATCAGCATCAGCATGGCGACCGGCAGCATCCCGCGCAGCAGTCGTTGAGTAGAAAGTGTTTTCATCGTTTCATCCTTATGAGTTAGTGTTGCCTGATAGCGGCAGCACTGGCTTTAACGCGCCCTCGGGCGTGCTGATAAATATACCATCCTGCTCTTGGAGTGCACCAATTAAGCGCCGCATCGTTTACTTTACAGAGAGAAAGCTTTCCCCATGTTAAAGACCACCCTGTTATTTTTCGCCACTGCGCTGGCTGAGATCGTCGGCTGTTTCTTACCTTATCTGTGGTTGAAAAAGGGCGCCAGCGCCTGGCTGCTGCTGCCGGCGGCGGCCAGCCTGATGCTGTTTGTTTGGTTATTGACGCTGCATCCTGCAGCCAGCGGGCGCGTATATGCGGCGTATGGTGGAGTCTACGTTGCGACGGCACTGTTGTGGCTGCGGGTGGTTGATGGGGTGAAACTGTCGGCGTTGGACTGGCTGGGCGCCGGGGTGGCGTTGGCGGGGATGCTGATTATTGTTTCGGGCTGGCGAGCGGCCTGACAAGCGGCGGCAGGGGCTGGCCCTGCCGCATAAAATCACGCTTCGCGGTGGATATTCAATCCGGCAAAGGATTGGCTGACCGGCATGATCTCCAGCGAGTTGATGTTAACGTGGGGCGGCAGAGTCGCCACCCAGAACACCGACTCGGCAATATCTTCCGGCGTCAACGCATTGGCGCCGTCGTAGACCTTATCCACCTTGCCGTCATCGCCTTTGAAGCGCACGTTAGAGAATTCCGTGCCGCCCACCAGGCCTGGCTCAATGTCGGTTACGCGGATGCGGGTGCCGTGCAGGTCGGCGCGCAGGCCGAGGCTGAATTGCTTGACGAAGGCCTTGGTCGCGCCGTAGACGTTACCGCCGGCATAGGGCCAGTTGGCAGCAACGGAGCCGATATTGATCACATGGCCGACGTTGCGTTCAACCATTGCCGGCAGCAGGGCGCGGGTCATGTTCACCAGGCCTTTGGCATTGGTGTCGATCATGGTTTCCCAATCATCGGCGTTGGCCTTGTGCGCAGGCTCCAAACCTAACGCCAGACCGGCGTTGTTCACCAGCACGTCAATCTGGCGCAGTGCCGCAGGCAGTTCATCAATCACCTGCTGAATTGCCGCGCGATTACGTACGTCCAGACGGACGATATGCAGCGCCTCGCCCAATTCGTCTTTCAACTCTTCCAGACGTTCAATACGGCGGCCGGAGGCGATCACCTGATGGCCTTCGCGGATAAAACGTCGTGTGATGGACTCACCAAACCCTGAGGTGGCGCCCGTGACAAAAATGATCATGCTACTGTTCCTCAACTGTTTTAACAACATGCTAATAGCATTAGCATAATCCCGGTTTAAGTGGCAGTGGTTATCGGCGTCGACATAAAAAAACCGCCATCGCTGCTGCCAGACGGGCGGTTTTTTGGTCAGAGGGTTATGCAAGCCGGGCTGAAAGTGCCCGTTCTGCAATGTTGCTACAGCTGAGGCGGTACGTGGTACACCACGCAGTCATATTTGGTATTTTCGCGTCGGCCTGCCACTACGCCGCCCAGAGATTCGGCGATGCGTCGGCTGGGGGTGTTTTGTTCTGCCACCGGATAGATAAAGTGACGCGGCCGGTAGCGCTCGCTGGCCCACACCGCCATGGCATGAACGATTTCGCGGCCGTAGCCGTTACCGTGCAGGCTCTCTTTTACCCAGATACCCAGCTCCGGGGTGGTGTTGTGCAAGTCATGCAGGCCGCCCATGCCGACAAACTCTTTGCTGTCGCGCAGGCGAGCGACGAAAATCAGCTCCTCACCTTCGCGGATCAGCGGCAGCCAGGTTTGCCAAACGTTGGCGAAGGCCTCCGGCGACTCTTCAGGCTCAAAATTCATAAAGCGCGTCAGTGTAGGGGTAATCGCCTGGTAAACATCGTCGGCATCTGCTGCGGTAAAAGGGGCAATCAACAACCGGTCGGTGTTCACACGGCACTGAGAAAGGTCACTGTGGATCATTATTATTACCTCGCTTTTCAGGCCAAAACGGCAAAAAATCCGCACCGGTGAAACGGGGCGGATCATCGATATTACGTTGATTGGCGACAGATGCGACTTATTTCTGCAATCGCTGAGGCGAGAGCGGCAAAGGTTCGGCCGCCGGTTTTCGCTGGCGTACCTCACTGCCGGCGTTCGGATCCAGGGTAAAGCTGTCAATCACCGCCAGCAGCGCGATAACGCCGATGACCACAAACGCCAGTTGGAAATCGACCAATGGAATGCGCGCTGTGGACTGCGGCATCAGCATTTCCGCCAGGCGCAGTGCCAACGCGCCGATGGCAATACCCAGCCCGCTGCCCATTTGCTGCGATACATTAAACAACGTATTGGCGCCGTTCATTTGCGGCTGCGGCACTTCGGAAAACGCTAACGTGTTGAGCGCAGTGAACTGCATGGAGCGCGTCAGTCCACTGACGAACAGCAGCCCCAAAATCAGCCAGGTCGGCGTCTGCGGCGTCAACAACGCGCAGGCGAAAATGGTAGCGGCATTGAGCAAACCGTTCACCACCAGCGTAGTACGGAAGCGAAAACGGTACAGCACCGCCGAGGTAAAGGGCTTCATCACCAGATTGCCAGCGAACACCGCCAGCACCAACAGCCCGGCATCGAAGGCGTTAAGGCCAAACCCAATCTGGAACAATAGCGGCAGCAAGAAGGGCACGGCGCCGATGGCGATACGGAACAGCGTACCGCCCCAAATCGTGACGGCGTAACTTTTTATCCGCATCGCCCACAGGTTGATTAAAGGATGTGCCGTACGCTTGGCATGGCGAACCGCCAGCGCACCCAGTGCCAGGCTGCCAAAAATGCACAACGCGGGTACCAGCCAGGACAATTGCGGATGGTTGATCAGATCCAAACCGAACATCAGGCCGAAGCAGGCAATGCCGGTCAGCACGAAGCCGAGGGCGTCAAAGGGAACGCCTTTCTGCGGCGCTTCCTGAGGGATCAGTCGCCAGGCCAGCCACAGTGCGGCGATGCCCAGCGGCACGTTCAGAATAAAAATCCAGTGCCACGAGGCGTAAGTGGTAATAAATCCCCCGACCGGCGGGCCGAGGATCGGGGCCACCAGACCCGGCCAGGTAATGGTGGCGATGGCTTTGATCAAATCGGGTTTGGCGGTATTGCGCAGCACCACCAGGCGCCCGACCGGCACCATCAACGCTCCGCCGAAACCCTGCAGAATTCGGGCAGCAGTAAACGTCGGCAGGTTAACGCTGGCGGCACAGAGCACCGATGCCAGGGTAAAAATCAGCACTGCCGCCGCGAAGATATTGCGCGCGCCAAAGCGGTTGGCAATCCAGCCGCTGGCAGGAATAAATACCGTCAGCGTCAGAATATAGGCCGAAATACCGATGTTCATGTCCACCGGTCGCACGCCGAAAGCCGCCGCCATCTGCGGCATGGCGGTGACGATCACTGTCCCGTCGAGGTTTTCCATAAAAAAGGCACCCGCCACCAGCAGTGGCAGCGCACTGGCGCGTGAAAAGAAACTCATGGCAAAGCACGCCGGGCGAAGCGCAGACAGGATGCGGACATGGCAGAAACCCCGTTTCAAAAATGTTAACGCCGGAAGAGTTTTTGAGGATAGCGCATTGCGCCGAGGTTAAAAAGAGGTTGAGCGGGTGATAATTAGCGGGCGCAGCACTTGCGCCCGCACAGGGAAATCAAAACTTCACCGAACCTTGCAAATACAGGGTTCGTGGCTGACCGATGTATAGCCCCTTGTTGTTATCGTCGTAAGCGCGGGTGAAATATTCATGGTCAAACAGGTTTTTAACCCCGAGGCCCAGATTCAGTCCGGCCATTTCCGGTCCAAAATCATAGGCGGCGCGCAGGCCCCACAGCATATAGCCAGGAATGCGGCCGGTACTGCCGTCGGCACTTTCCGCCACGGTGTTGGCATTGTCGGCGAACTGGCTGGACTGGAATTCACTGTTGAGGTTGAACGTCCAACTGCCCGGCGTGTAATCCAGCCCCAGCGTACCTTTATGCTTCGGTGAGAACGGCACCTGGTTGCCTTTGTAGGGGCCTTCCTCACGGATGGTGGCGTTGACATAGGCATAGCTGGCGTAAACCGTCACGTCGTCCAGTTTGGGAGTCAACTGCGACAAATCGTAACGCAGGTTGCCCTCCAGCCCGGCGTGTCGAGTTTTGCCACGTGCGGTGACGCTGTCGGTGACCTGGTTCGAATCGTACTGATTATTGAAGTTGATCAGGAACAGGCCAATCTCACCTTGCAGCGCATCGCCTTCATAGCGGGTGCCCAGTTCCCAGGTTCGCGCTTTTTCCGGTTCGATATTGCCGCTGTCGACCGCTTTACCCATCTGGCTGTATTGCACCGTGCCGAACGAGCCTTCGGTATTGGCGTACAGGTTCCAATATTCGTTCAGATGATACATGACATTCAGCGCAGGCAGCGGGGCGTTGTAGCTGACGTCGAGGCGATTATTCTTGATGTAATTATTCTGATAGGAAGAGATATGCTCATAGCGCATGCCCGGCGTGATGGTCCAATCGCCGATATCTATGCGGTCATCAATGTAAAAGGCGTGGGCGTCAGTGCCGGACTGCGTATCGCGATCGTAAGGGCTGCTGGTTGAAGGTAATACGCCGCTGCTGGCCTTGCTGTAGTAGCGTAGCTCATGGGTCGATTCGCTGACGTAGCGATAACCTACGCCGACTTCATGCGCCGACTGGCCCCAGCGGAAGCTTTGGCTGTAGCGTGGCTCCACGCCGCGTACCCAATATTCGCGTGGCGAAAGCGTCAGGTTCTTGCCCTGATCGAGATAGCCGCTGCGCAGGGTATAGGTATAGAAACTCTGCACGTCGAATTTGTGTTGCTGATCCGGCTGATATTGATAGCCGAAGTTGGCCAACTGGCGACGGCCCCAGAATTTGTCATAAGGACGCGTAGACTGGAATGGATTGGCGTTGTAATCCGCCCGGCTTAATCCCCCCGGCATATCGGCCTGGCCTTCGTAATATTGCAATAAGCTATTAAAGGTGTGCACCTCGTTTGGCGCATAGCGGCTTTTCAACATCACGTCGTCGATTTTGGTCGAACTGTGTTCGCGCCAGTCGCTGCCGCGGGTGCCGGAATAAAGCAACGCGCTGCCAAAGCCGTTGTCGGCGGTACCACCGATCATCAGGTTGCCGGTGCCTTTGGGGTGATCCTGACGGGAGGTCGGGCTAAGTTGGCCCTGCATGCCGGCTTCCATGCCGAAGGTTTTCGGGATGGCCTTGGTGACAAAGTTCACTACGCCACCGACGCTTTGCGGCCCGTAACGTACGGCACCGCCGCCGCGGACCACGTCTACCGCATCCATATTGCCGAGGGATACCGGCGCCAGCGACAGCTGCGGCTGGCCATAAGGGGCAAAGGGCACCGGAATGCCGTCCATCAGCACCGTCGAACGGCTGGCCAGGCGTGGGTTTAAACCACGAATGCCGAAATTGAGTGCCATATCGTGGCTGCCGGTGCCGTTATTTTCCGGAGCAACCACGCCCGGCACGCGATTCAGCGCTTCTCGCAAGGTGGTGGCGCCGGTTTTGGCAAACTCTTCTCGGCGCACTACGTCACGCGCGCCGGCGTGTTCGAATACGTCAATCTGACGGCCTTCAGCCAGCCAGTCACCGACCACGGTGATGTCTTGTTCTTGCTGCACCGTCGGCTGTTGGACCAGCGTAAAGCCATTAGCTCCCAACGCCTTGGCCTGTAAGCCGCTGCCCGCCAGCAGTGCGTTCAGCCCCTGATTAACGTCGTAGTTGCCTTTCAGCCCTGGTGAACGCTTGCCGGCGGTCAAACTTCCGTCAACGGACAGCGCAATGCCGGCATGGGCGGCAAAGGCATTTAACGCGCCATCCAGATCGCCTGCGGGGATCTGATAAGCGGTGGCGGCAACCGGTGCTGTCTGCGCTGCCAGCAAGGGTGAAGCGAATGCCAGACCCACGGCGACCGCCAGTGGTTGAAGCGGTTTTCCCCAAAAATTGTTCATACCTTCTCCTGATTATTCTATTTTTTGCTGCAGTGTTTTAACTGGAGTCGGATGAAAACGAAAAAGGGACAATCAAGAATGCGATTTTTTATCATTTTCATTTAAATAAATCAGGCGGGGACCACTTTTAACCAATAACGGGTAAAGCTTTGCAGCCGGATCGGCAGCGTTTGGCTGAGCAGCAGGAGTGCGCGATCGGGCTCCTTCAGTGGGAAACTGCCGCTCACGCGTAGGCCGGCAATGGCCGGATCGCAATCCAAACGGCCGTGACGGTAACGCGCCAGTTCGGCAAGCACCTGATCCAGCCGCCATTGACTGATGCTCAGCACGCCGCGGGTCCAGCTGTCGCCGTTGCCGGCTGCCTGTTGTTGGCCGAATGCCACAGCGCTGAAGCTGATTTGTTCCCCGGCGTTGACCCGTCGTTTTTCCTGTGGGAACTGTGCCAGGTGGGCTTCCACGGCGTGTTCAAGCACCGTCAGTTGCGTTTGATCGTCGTTTTCTCGCACCAGGAAATGGGTGCCGAGCGCGCGCATGGCACCTTGCCGGCTTTCGACCCAAAATGGCCGGTCGTCGCGGCCGGTAATCAAACTGATTTCTCCACTGTGCAACAGGATCAGCCGTTTTTCAGCGCTGTAGCGAACATCAACAGCGCTGGCGGTATTGAGTACTAACTGGCTGCCGTCGCTGAGGACGATGGGTTTAATTTCACCGGTAGCGGTGCGGTAGTCGGCGCGCAGCTCGCGGCCCAACGGGGACTGAAAGCCCAACCAACTGCCACCGACGCCCAGCAACAGCAACAGACTTTTCAGCAGGGTGCGGCGATCCAGCCTGGACTGACGGCCGGCCTGATCGAGCGTGCGATAGCTGAATTTTCCAGGTATGCCCTGCAACTGACTTTGCAGTGCTTCAACGCGTTGCCAGGCCCAGCGGTGATCTTCGTTTTGTTGGTGCCAGGCCTGCCACTGTTGCCGTTGGTGCTCGGTGACGTTTTCGTCGCATAACAGGGCAAACCATTGGGCGGCCATTTTCAGCGCCTGGCGCTGCTCGGGGGTGAGGGTGTGGCTCATTACGGGTATTCTGTTTCCAGGCTGAACAGCAGGCAGTGCTCGGCGGCTTTGGCCATGTATTTTTTTACTGAACTGACCGAAACGCCGAGGCGTTGTGCAATCTCGGCATAGCCCAGTCCTTCGAGCTGCGACAGCAAAAAGGCCTGTTTGATCTTCGGCCCCAGCCCGTCGAGCATGCTGTCGATGTTTTGCAGACTTTCAAGCAGGCTGTGACGCTGTTCGGGTGAGGGCGCCAGCGCCTCCGGCATCAGCGCCAGCATATCCAGATAAGCGCGCTCCAGCGTTTTGCGGCGGAAGAAATCGACCATCACCCGCTTGGCGAGGGTGACCAAAAAATCTTTGGGTTCGCGAATAGCGGCGGCGGAGTCGTTTTTCAGGATCCGCATGAAGGTGTCCTGTGCCAGGTCGTCGGCGTCAAAAGCGCAACCGAGTCGACGTTGCAGCCAGCCCCGCAGCCAACCGTGATGGGTTGCGTAGAGGCGTGTAAGCGCATCTGAGGAAGTAGGGGCTGTGGCTGACATGGGTTCCGCGCTGCCGGTCAAAAAAGATGCGCGGATGATAATTGAGAATGGTTATCGTTTCAAGTTTGACGCCATCCCTGGCCACGCGAACTTTCAACTTTCACTCAAGCGCAGTCCCGTCGCGGCATCGAACAGGTGGATCGCGTCACGGTTGGGCGCTAACCACAGCGGTTGGTCGCTTTGTGCGTTAATTCGTCCGTTGAACTGTACGTGCAGGCGATAACCGCCCCAGTTGATATGCAGCAGGCTGACATCGCCGGTGATCTCCATCAGTCGCAGTTGGGCGGCAGGTTGCTCGCTGGTGTCGACCCGGTGGAAGTCATGGGGACGCAGCCCGAGGATCACCTTGCTGCCTGCCGCAACATGCCGCCATTTCGCGGGCAATGGCAGCCAGAGTTCGCCACAGGCGACGCCAGACCGGTCGTCGCGCGGCGTGACGACGCCGTCCAACAGGTTCATTGGCGGTGAGCCGATAAAGCGCGCCACAAAGGTATCGGCGGGAGCGTCGTAGATCTCCAACGGTTTGCCTTGCTGCACGATATTGCCGTCTTTCATCACCACGATTTGGTCCGCCAGCGTCATGGCTTCAATCTGATCGTGGGTGACATACACCGTGGTGGTTTTGAACTGCTGATGCAGGGCCTTGATCTCGGCACGCAGCTCCATACGCAGTTGGGCATCGAGATTGGACAGCGGTTCGTCGAATAAAAATACCTTGGGATTACGCACCATGGCGCGGCCCATCGCTACCCGCTGCCGTTGGCCGCCGGAGAGTTCTTTTGGATAGCGCTGCAAAAGATGATCGATCGCCAAAATGCGCGCTGCTTGCTGAACCTTGGCCTGCTGCTCGGCCTTGGCTACCTTCATCACCTGCATGTGAAAAGCCATGTTTTCCGCCACCGTCAGGTGCGGATAGAGCGCATAGCTCTGGAACACCATGGCGATGTCGCGGTCGGCAGGATCCAGATCGTTGATCTTCTTTTTATCCAGCAGGATCGTGCCTTCCGTCAGGCTGTCCAGCCCGGCCAACAGGCGCAGCAGCGTGGACTTGCCGCAGCCTGACGGGCCGACCAGCACGGTAAAACTGCCGTCGGGGATCACCAGATCCAGGGGGTTCAATACCCGCTGTTTGCCATAGTATTTGGCCACTTTTACCAGTTCTACACTTGCCATCAGACCATTTCTCCGGCGCAGGTTTTCAGGGTATTCCAGTCCAGATACTGGCGCGGCGAGCTGCTGATAGCGTGGCTGGCAGCACGAATACCCCAGCGCAGCGCCACTGCTGACGAGTGGCCATGCAGGCAGGCGGTCAGGAAACCGGCATTGAAACTGTCGCCGGCACCAATGGTGTCGACCACCTTGATCGGATGTGCCGCCGCCTGCAATAACCGTTCGCCGCACCACATGCGCGCACCGTCCGGGCCACATTTCACCACGCAGGCGGCGTCGGCAGGCTGTTGACGATTCAGGGTGCGAGCGGCGGTGTACAGATCCTCACTGCCCGCCATGCCACAGGTTTCCACTTCATTGAGCAGCAAAACATCGCAGAACGGCAGCCAGTCGGCGATTTGCGTGCGTAACGATTCGCTCCAGCCCTGTGGGGGCCAACCGGTATCAACCGCAATGCGATAGCCGCGCTGGCGCAGGGTCTTCAGCAACGCCGGGTAGTCCGCCAACAAGGTGGTGCACAGGAAGGTGCCGCACAACAAAACGGTGTCGCCGCTGCCGGCCAATACCGGGATCTGATGCAGCACATCGTCCTGGCTGAGGCGGGTAATATGCCCCTGATTGCTAAAAAACGTGCGTTCATTGTCGGGGTGGGTGACGCCGAAAGTCAGCGAAGTTTCGCAGCTGTAGATCGGCCAATACGGCGAACTGTCCGGAAACAGCTGCGCCAGCCAGGGGCTGAAATAGTCATTGCCCTGATTGGCCACCAGCCGGTAAGGGGTTTCCAGCGCCGCCAGCGCCAGTGCGCAGTTGCCTGCTGAACCGCCGGGGCGCAGTTCACTGTGATCGAGCATCGCTTCAGTTCCTTTCTGCGGCCATTGCTGCAAGGTGCTCATGATCACATCGACGTTGATATTGCCCACCACGTACAGCGTGGGTTTGGTGTTGGTCTTCATCATGTCTATTTTCCCTGAATAAATTAGCCCTTGCTGCCGCCGCTGGTTAAGCCGCTAACCAGGGTTTTTTGCAGCCAGAGGGCAATGAACAGCGGTGGAATGGCAGCCAGAATGCCGACGGCGGCGATCAGCCCGTCATCGGTGGCCCGCCCGGCGGTGAAACCGGCTATGGTCACCGGCAAGGTCTGCGCCTGAATATTGCTGGTAAACAGCAGCGCGTAGAAAAATTCGTCCCAGGCCAGCAACCAGCCGAACAGCGCCGAGGCACCCAATGCCGGTTTGGCCAGCGGCAGGGTAATGCGCAACAGCACTTGCCACTGGCGTAACCCGTCCAGCCGGGCGGCCTGCTCGATGTCGATCGGCAGGGCATCAAACTGGTTTTTCAGCATCCAGGTGAGAAACGGCAGGATCAGCGAGCAGTAGACCAGCACCAGACCGATATGGGTGTTCAACAGCGCCAACTGTTGCAGGATAAAGTACAGCGGCAGCACGAAAGCCACCGGCGGCACCATGTAGATCGCCAGGCTGGCAAATAGCCAGCCGTCGCGGCCGGGGTAGCGGGAAAAGCTGAACGCCGCAGGAATGGCCAGCAATAACGAAATCAGCGTCGCGCCGCAGGCAACCAGCAGGCTGTTGAACAACGCATGCAGAAACAACGCACCGGGTTGGCCGGGTTGCAACGACAGCAGGCTGACGTAACGCGAAAAATCCCAGTGACGCGGCAGCCATTCCAGCGGCACGCGGGTCAGATCGGCCGAAGAGCTGACGCTCATCAGAAACAGCCATAGCATCGGTGCGAGGATCGACACTGCCAGCAGCAGCGCAGCGCCGTAGCGCAAGAGCAGGCGGAGTTTAGGCTTCATCGGCGAGGCTCCTTCTGCGCTGGCGGAACAGCATCAGCATGTACAGCGCAATCAGCACGCCGCACAGCAAGGTCATCAGCACGGCGTAGGCGGCACCGCTGCCGGCGCGCAGATAGCTGAACGATTCCTGATAGACAAAGAAACTCAGGGTTTTGGTGCTGTCCATTGGCCCGCCGCGCGTCATCACGTAAATGATGTCGAACACTTTGAACGCGTCGATGGTACGCAGCACCAACGCCACGGCCAGCGGCGCCAGAATGGCGGGCAGGGTAATGGCGCGGAATCGTCGCCAGGCAGAGGCGCCGTCCAGCCGAGCCGCCTCGTACAAATCGTCCGGGATGGTTTGCAATGCCGCCAGCGTCAGCAGGGTGATCAGCGGATAGTTCTTCCAAATGTCCGCCAACATTACCGCGTTGAGTGCCGAAGCCGGTTCTCCCAGCCAACTGCGATAGTGGTCGATCACGCCGAGCTGAGTCAGCAGCGCGTTGATGCTGCCGTAATCCGGGTTGAAATTCAGTCGCCACATCGTGGCATTAACGATGGTCGGTAGCGCCCAGGGTAAAATCACCAACACCCGCAGCAGATTGCGACCGTGGAATTTTTGATTGAGCAACAGCGCCACCAGCACGCCAATCACCCCTTCAAACGCCACCGAAACCAGGGTGAAATACAGCGTCCGCCCCAGAGCAGCCTGAAAGTCCGGGTCGGTCAGGGCATAAAGAAAGTTATCCGCACCGACCCAGGCCGGCGCTACGCCGTCGCCGACCAGCGCCGCATCGGTAAAACTCAGCCACAGGGTACGACCCAGCGGCCAGGCGGTAAGCAGCAGCATCATCAGCAGCATGGGTGCCAGCAGCACCCATGCCTGACGACGCTCACGTTGGGGCAGAGTGAGCATCGTCATCGCTTAACGCAACCGTGCTGCGCTTTGGGTCGCGGCATCCAGCCCGGCCTGCGGCGTGACTTTGCCCTGCAGGATTTGCTGCAGGTCCTGCTGCAATCCGTTGGACAGCCGTGAGTAATCCGCGGTTTCGGGGCGCGAAAGCATCACGTTCAACGACTGTTTGGCGGCAGCGATCAGCGGTTCCTGACCTTTCTGCACCGCGGGATCCTCATAGGAGGATTTCCAGATCGGCAGACTAAGCTTGGCGTACTTGTCCTGCACCGGCTGCGAGGTCATGTAGCTGATGTACTGCCAGGCCTGATCGGGGTGGGCGCTGGCCTTGGCAATGCCGAGACCCATGGAGCCATTCACTGCAGAAACCTGACCGGCCTCGGAGCCCGGTGCCGGCACGATACCGACGCCGCCGGCCACCTTGCTTTGCTTCGGATCGTTGGCCATGTTGTACATATAGGTCCAGTTCAGTGCGAAGGCTGCATCCCCGTTGGAGAAGGCCTTGCGCACGTCCTCCTCAAGATACTCGCGAGAATTCGGGTTGGTGAGTCCTTTATCCAGTGACGCTTTCATGTAGCTGGCGGCCTGCAGCGAACCCGGGCTGGAGAAGGTGATTTTGCCCTGCTGGATGAACTGGCCCTTGAAGGCCGACACCAGCGTGGTGTAGTCGCAAACCAGCGCTTCGGCCTGTGACCAGCTCCACACCAGCGGGTACTTGACCACGTTTTTCTGCTTCAGAATTTCCGCCTGCTGTTCCAGCTCCTGCCAGGTTTTCGGCGGGGCGGCAATCCCGGCCTTGGCCAGCATGGCCTTGTTGTAATACAGGTATTTGGTGTCGAGGATCCACGGCATGCCCCAGCGCTTGTCTTTGTAGGTGACGGTGGTCATGGCGCCGGCAAAGATTTTGGCGCTGTCGTCGGCGCTGATGCGCGCGGTGACGTCTTGCAGCAGGCCGAACTTGGTGAATTCCGCCGGCCAGATGGCGTCGAACAGCACCACGTCGTAACCATTGCTGCCGGCACCGCGCGCCGCGACGATTTTATCGTGCAGCGCCTCGTAAGGGACAAACTCCAGATTAACGGTGATATCCGGGTGTTGTTTGCTGAAGTCCGCGGTCATGGCGCGGATATCGTTTTCACTGTAGGCCGCCTGGGTCATAAACAACGCGCTAATTTGCGTGGGGGCGGCATAGGCGGATGAGAGACTGAGCGCCAGGGCAGACAAAGTACAGACTGCCGTAGCGGCAAGGGTATGGCTTTTCATTGTGCGTTCTCCGGTGTTAAAAAGATTTTTAAATCAATTTGATTGCTTTATTGGAGGGCACCATACTGCAAAGACGATTTCCCTTTCTGCATAGGCAGTTATGACGACTTCCGGCACTAACCTTGAACATGCTCGCGCACACAACCGGCGCGTAGTGATAGAGGCTATCCGTCTGCACGGAGAACTGACCCGTGCCGAAATTGCCCGGCTGACCTCACTGACGCCGCAAACCGTTTCAAACATCGCAACCGAGCTGGAACAGGCCGGCATTCTCTCTTCGCACCTGCCGCGTCGTGCCGGCGGGCGGGGTCAGCCGGCCACGCCGTTGACTCTTAACCCAGACAGTGCGTATTCCATCGGCATCCATCTGGATCACCAGTCCCTGCTGATGATCGTGGTTGATCTGTCAGGCAGCGTACGTTTCCACCGGCTGATTATGGTGCAAAAGCCGCAACCTGCTGCCACCTTGAAACTGATTTGTGATGTACTGCAAGAAATGCGCCAGCAGCCGGATCTGGCCTGGGGGAAAATGCTGGGGATCGGCGTGGTAATGCCGGGGCCGTTTGGCGTGGAAGGGATTTCATCGGTGGGGCCGACCACGCTCAACGGTTGGGAAAATATCGATGTGGTGGCTGAACTTAACGCGCAAAGCGGCCTGCCGGTGACGCTGGAGAACGATGCCACCGTCGCCGCCATCGGCGAGCGTTTGCACGGCGTAGCCAGACAGCTGAATTCGTTTATTTATTTGTATCTCGGTACCGGGCTTGGCGCGGGGATTTTCACCGATGGCCGAATTTATACCGGCCATGCGCACAATGCTGGTGAAGTCGGCCACATGATTGTGCAACCGGGCGGGCGCGCCTGCTACTGCGGTAACCAGGGCTGCCTGGAACGTTATGTCTCGCTGCAGGCGGCCTACGAGAGCTGCGGGCTGGATCCGATGAGCGCCAGACCACAAGACTTGCTGGCATTGCCGCAGTCGCAGATTGACACCTGGCTGGATTCGGCGGTGCCTGCGTTACGTCAGGCGATCAACATCGTCGAATGCATGTTTGACGCTGAAGCCGTGATTATCGGTGGCCTGATGCCGGAAAGCCTCGTGGCGCAACTGATCAAACGGTTGGTGCCGCTGCATCGCTCGGTGCGCAGCAAATACCTCGACGGCCTGCGGGTGCGGCTGGGCACCACCGGTGCGGATACCGCCGCATTGGGGGCGGCGGCACTGCCGCTGTTCGATGAATTCAATCCCCGTTATGAAGTGTTATTGAAGTCATAAAACCCATCCTCCGATTTATATTCTTGCCCAATAATGGTGCAGGCTAATCATTAATCCAATATAAGCAAACGGTTGCTATTTAAGGGCAACCGTTTGCTTATATTCTGCTTATTTTTCGTTGGCTCGGAATATTGTTCGGTGAATTTTATCCTTCTGTTTTTAAACATAAATAGTCAATAAAAAACCGACTGGCACGCGGCTTGCTATTCTTAAATCAACATCTGCGATCGATAAAAAGACCGCCATCGCTCTCCAGGCTGAATTGACTCAGCCGGGTGCTGTGCGCTGGTCGGTAGAGAAGGAAAGCAAAATGAACATGCCATTCACCACGGCGATCCGTGGCAATTTTTTCGACATCGCGGCCTGCGTGGATCACCCGCAGCAATTAGGTCAGCAACTGCGACATATTCCTGACGGGTTAATGCTGCTCCATGAAGGCGCGATTGCCTGGTTCGGCAGCTGGCAGCAGGGCGAATCGCTGTTGCCGCCGGGGTTTGAGGTCGCTCATTATCCGGACAAACTGATCGTGCCGGGTTTTATCGACACCCATATTCACTACCCGCAAACCGAAATGATCGGCGCCTATGGCGAGCAACTGCTGACCTGGCTGAAAAACTATACCTTCCCGACAGAAAGCCAATTTTGCTGCGAACGGCACTCAGATAAAATGTCGGCATTCTTTCTGCAGCAGCTGTTAAGCAACGGCACCACTACGGCGCTGGTATTTGGCACCGTGCATCCTCAGTCGGTTGAAGCGCTGTTCCGCCAGGCGGCGGCGCTGAACATGCGCTTGATTGCCGGTAAGGTGATGATGGATCGCCATGCGCCGGAAGCCTTGCTGGAAAGCCCGGAACAGAGCTACCGCCAAACGCGAGCGCTGATTGAGCGCTGGCACGGCAAACAGCGGCTGAGTTACGCCATTACGCCACGCTTTGCGCCCACCAGCACCCCGGCGCTGCTTGAGCAGGTGCAGCGCCTGCGCCAGGAATTTCCGGATGCCTACCTGCATACCCATCTGAGCGAAAATCTTGATGAAGTGGCCTGGGTAAAAGAGTTGTTCCCCGACAGCCGCAGCTACCTGGACGTGTACCACCAGTACGGGCTGACCGGAGAGAAAAGCGTGTTCGCCCACTGTTTGCATCTGGAAGAACAAGAGTGGGATTGCCTGTGCCAAACCCGTTCGGCGATCGCCTTTTGCCCAACCTCGAATCTGTTTCTGGGCAGCGGTTTGTTCAACCTGCAAAAGGCCTGGCAGAAGCAGGTCAGGCTGGGTATCGGCACCGACGTCGGGGCCGGGACCACCTTTAACATGCTGGAAACGCTGGGTGAGGCTTACAAGATCGCTCAGCTGCAGCGCTATCAGCTTTCCGCCTGTGAAGCCTTCTACCACGCGACGCTGGGCGGAGCTCGAGCCCTGTCGCTCGACGACAAAATCGGCAACTTCGACGTGGGCAAAGAGGCGGATTTTGTGGTGCTGGATCCGGCCGTGTCACCGCTGCAAAAGTTGCGACATGAAAACAGCCGCGAACTGGCGGAGCAACTGTTTGTGTTAATGACCCTGGGTGACGATCGCAATGTTTATCGTACTTACGTCGACGGCAAAGTGGTGTACCGAGCGGCCAAGTGCCAGGAGGCGGCATGATCCAGTTTCTGCTTAATCAAACCCTGAAAACAGAAACCGCACTCGATCCCAACACCACGGTGCTGAACTACCTGCGGCGTGACCTTGGCCGCTGCGGCACCAAAGAGGGCTGTGCCTCCGGCGATTGCGGCGCTTGTACCGTGGTGTTGGCCGAGCCGGAAGGCGATCGGCTGCGTTATCGCAGCGTTAATGCCTGTCTGACCTTCGTCAGCGCGTTGCACGGCAAACAGTTGATCACCGTAGAGGATCTGAAACAGCAGGGGGAATTGCACGGCGTGCAGCAGGCTATGGTCGACTGTCACGGTTCACAGTGCGGTTTTTGTACACCGGGTTTCGTGATGTCGATGTTCTGCCTGCAAAAAAACACAGCGTGCTATCAACGCGAACAGGCGCAGCAGGCACTGGCCGGCAACCTGTGCCGCTGTACCGGCTATCGCCCGATTTTGGCGGCGGCGCAGCAGGCGTGCGATAACCCTAAGCCAGACAGCTTCGACCACCACCAGCCACAAACGCTGCAACGGCTGCAGGCCATCCGTGCCGCAACGCCGCTGGAGGCTGACGGCAAGCGCTGTTTGCTGCCGCAGAGCCTCGATGAGCTGGCGCGGCTCTATCAACAGCACCCGCAGGCCAAGCTGCTGGCCGGCGGGACCGATCTGGCGCTGGAAATCACCCAGCGGCATCAGGATATCCCGCTGATCATCGCTATTGGCCAAATCGAGGCGCTCAGGCAGGTAAGCTGGCAGGGCGATCGTCTGGTGATTGGCGCCGGCGCCGCGTTGAGTGATTTGTATCCGATGTTGGCCAACTATCATCCGGCCTTTGGTGAACTGCTGGCGCGTTTTGCTTCCCAGCAGATCCGCAATCAGGGCACGATGGGGGGCAATATTGCCAATGCTTCACCGATTGGCGACGGTGCGCCCTTATTGCTGGCGCTGGACGCGCTGCTGATCCTGCGCTGTGGTGCTACCCAGCGTGAACTGCCGTTGAACGACTTCTTCCTTGGCTACCGCCAAACCGCACTGCAGCCGGGAGAATTTATTGAAAGTATCGTACTGCCTGCCAGCGCACCGGCGGACTTTCGTGCCTGGAAAGTCTCCAAACGCCTGGAAGACGACATTTCGGCCGTGTGCGGCGCTTTTAATTTGACCTTTGATCAAGGCGTTATCCGCAGCGCCCGCGTGGCGTTCGGCGGCATGGCGGCGACCCCGAAACGCGCCGAACTCTGCGAGCAGCAACTGGTGGGGCAGCCCTGGCGGCGAGAAACCCTTGAGCAAGCGGCACAGGCGTTGGCGCAGGACTTTACGCCGCTGAGCGATTTCCGCGCCAGCAGCGCTTACCGTTTGCTGGTGGCGCAAAACCTGCTGCGTCGCTACTTCATTGCGCTGACAGCGCCGCAGCTGGCAATAGAGGTGACCGCTCATGAGTAATCGCAAAGGGACCGAACACACCCAGGAACAGCTGGCAGAACGTTTCCGCCAGTCGTTAACCAGCGGCGTAGGCCGCAGCCGCAAGCACGAGAGTGCCGACAAGCACGTCAGCGGTGAAGCGCAATACATCGACGACAGGCTTGAGTTTCCGAACCAATTGCATCTGGCGGCCAGGCTGAGCGAACGGGCACATGCGCAGATCGAAAAGCTGGACCTGTCGGCATGTTACGACTTTTCCGGCGTGGTAAGGGTGATCACCTGGCAGGACGTACCGGGCGAACTGGATATCGCCCCTTTAACGCACGGCGATCCGCTGCTGGCGAAAGATAAGGTGGAATACGTCGGACAGGTCATTGCGGTTGTGGCGGCGGAAGATCCGGAAATTGCCTGGCGTGCCGCTCAGGCGATTAAAGTGACCTATCGGGATTTACCGGCACGGTTGGACGTCACTCAATCTTTACGGGAAGGTTTCCTGGTGCAGGAGGCGCATCGTCATCAACGGGGTGACGCCGACCGCGCGTTGGCGCAGGCGAAACACCGCATTCAGGGGGAGCTGCATGTCGGCGGTCAGGAACACTTTTATCTGGAAACCCAGATTGCGTCGGTGATGCCGGCCGAGGACGGCGGCATGCTGGTGTATTCCTCGACTCAGAACCCGACCGAGATCCAAAAGCTGGTGGCCTCGGTGCTCAACCTGCCAATGCACAGAGTGACAATCGATACGCGGCGCATGGGCGGTGGTTTTGGCGGTAAGGAAACGCAGGCTGCCGGTCCTGCGTGTTTGTGCGCCGTGATGGCGCATCTCACCGGGCGACCGGTCAAAATGCGCCTTAACCGCCGCGATGACATGTTGATCACCGGCAAGCGCCACCCGTTTTATATTCAATATGACGTAGGTTTCGACGACAGCGGGCTGCTGCACGGGGTGAAAATCAGCCTGGCAGGCAACTGTGGTTATTCGCTCGACCTTTCGGGTTCTATCGTCGATCGCGCCATGTTCCACGCTGATAATGCCTATTTTCTGGAAGATGTGCTGATTACCGGCCACCGCTGTAAGACGCATACCGCTTCCAATACTGCTTACCGGGGCTTTGGCGGGCCGCAGGGCATGATGGCGATTGAGCAGGTCATGGATCATATTGCACGCTATCTGGCGCTCGATCCGTTGGCGGTGCGAAAAACCAACTATTACGGCAAGGATCAACGCAACGTTACGCATTATCACCAGCCGGTGGAGCAGAACCTGTTGCAGGAAATCACCGCAGAGCTGGAGCAAAGTGCCGATTATCAGGCCCGCCGTCAGGCGATCCGGCAGTTCAACATGCAAAATCCAATCCTGAAAAAAGGGCTGGCGCTGACGCCGGTGAAGTTTGGTATTTCCTTCACCGCCGGCTTCCTTAACCAGGCCGGTGCGTTGGTGCTGGTGTACACCGACGGCAGCATTCAACTTAACCACGGCGGCACCGAAATGGGCCAGGGGCTAAACACCAAAGTGGCGCAGATTGTCGCCGAAGTGTTCCAGGTGGACATCGAACGTATTCAAATCACCGCTACCGATACCGGCAAGGTGCCGAATACCTCGCCGACGGCGGCGTCATCCGGCACGGATCTCAACGGCAAGGCGGCGGAGAATGCCGCGCTAATCATTAAACAGCGGCTGATCGAGATGCTGAGCAAACAGCATCAGGTCAGTGCGGAGCAGATTATTTTCAATAACGGCCAGGTCAAAGTGGCCGAGCGTTATTTCAGCTTCGAGCAGGTGGTCGAACAGGCCTATTTCAATCAGGTTTCGCTCGCCAGCACCGGCTATTACCGCACGCCGAAAATTTTCTACGATCGCGACCAGGCCCGCGGTCACCCGTTCTATTACTTCGCCTACGGCGCGGCCTGCGCGGAGGTGGTGATCGACACCCTGACTGGCGAGTACAAACTGCTGCGCGCCGATATTCTGCACGACGTGGGCGACTCGCTGAACCCGGCAATCGACGTCGGTCAGGTCGAGGGGGGCTTTGTGCAGGGCATGGGCTGGCTGACCAGCGAAGAGCTGGTGTGGGACGAACAAGGGAAGTTGCTGACGAACGGGCCAGCCAGCTACAAAATCCCGGCTATCGGCGATGTGCCTGCCGATTTGCGTGTCAGGCTGCTGGAAAACCGCAAAAACCCGGAAGATACGGTGTTTCATTCCAAAGCGGTGGGTGAGCCGCCGTTTATGCTGGGCATTTCGGTATGGTGCGCAATCAAAGACGCGGTCGCCAGCCTGGCGGATTACCGCCTGCAACCCAACATCGACGCACCGGCCACGCCGGAACGGGTGCTGTGGGGCGTGCAGCAGATGTTACATAGTGACGTTGTCACCGATGGCGTGCGGGGGAACGGCGATGGACGAATGGATTGAGGCGCTGGCAGAGGCACGCAGGCGCGGCGAGCCCTGCGTATTGGTGACGCTGGTCGATGAACGAGGCTCTACGCCACGCAATCGCGGTACCAAAATGCTGGTAACCGCCGAACGTGCGGTGAATACCATCGGCGGCGGCCATCTGGAGTTCCAGGCGTTGGCGATTGCGCGCGAAATGCTGCAACAGGCTGCGCCCCAGTTACGGCTGGAGCGTTTCCCGCTGGCGGCGCGACTGGGCCAGTGCTGCGGCGGCACCACCAGCGTGCTGTTTGAGCCGATGATATCGCCGCGCCCGCAGATCGCTCTGTTTGGTGCCGGCCACGTCGGGCGCGCGCTGGTGAATATCCTCGCCACGCTGCCGTGCCGGGTGCGCTGGGTGGACGGCCGCGCTGCGGAGTTCCCGCGGGTTATTCCCGCCGGGGTGCAGCAAGAAATCAGCGATGAGCCGCTGGAGATCGTCGACGCCATGCCGCCGGGCAGTTATTTTATCGTGATGACCCACGATCACGCGCTGGACCTGGCACTGGCGGAGCGAATTTTACGTCGCGGCGACGCAGGGTACTTCGGCCTGATCGGATCGCTGACCAAACGCAAACGCTTCGAATACAAGCTCGGCCAACGCGGCATCAGCGAAACGGCGATCGCCGCCATGCGCTGCCCCCTGGGCCTGCCGGACGTGAAGGGCAAACTGCCGGCGGAGATCGCGGTGGCGGTGGCCGGGGAGGTTATTGCCTGCTACGGGCAAGGTTTACGCTGAAAAGGTTTTCATTAAACCGAAGGCCAAAAAGCCTGATGCTTAGGCCAACTCAACATTCTAATCACTTGTTTTTGCTCAAACTGCCAACTGCGCCTAAGCTAGGATGTGGCCTGGGAACTGGGGTTCCCGCGCAATTTATTCTGTGAACATGGAGGAGTTTCGATTTGATGCGTTTATCTACATTGGTGTTGGCGATCGGCATGGCGCTGAGCTCGCAGGCACAGGCAGCAGAAACTAACCCGCACGCTGACCACACCGCGTTGCCGAGTGGTCAGGCGAAGGAGGCTAACGTGACCGGTGAAGCCAACCAGCACAACAATAAAAAGAACCAGAACCCGTTCTTCTACCAAAGTCGCCTGCCGTTCCAGGCGCCGCCGTTCAATTTGATTAAAGAGAGCGACTACGCCCCGGCAATTGATGCCGGTATCAAGCAAAAGCTGGAGGAAGTGGAGAAGATTGCCAACAACCCGGCCAAGCCTGATTTTAAAAATACCTTCGTGGCGCTGGAACAGTCTGGGGCGTTGCTGTCACGGGTGATGAACGTGTTTGGTGCCATGACCTCGGCCAACACCAGTGACGCGCTGCAAAAGTTGGATGAAGAAAGCTCACCGAAGCTGGCGGCGCTGGACGACGCCATCATGCTCAACAGCAAACTGTTCGCGCGTATCAAGACGATTTATCAGCAGCGTGATGCGCTGAAGCTGGATGCCGAATCTCGCCGCCTGGTGGAAGTGACTTACAAAAATTTCGAGCTGGCGGGGGCCAATCTCTCCGACGCCGATAAAACCAAGCTGAAGGCGCTGAACCAGGAAGCGGCGACGCTGAGTACCCAGTTCTCCAACAAGCTGCTGGCGGCGACCAAAGATGGTGCGCTGGCTATCGCCGACAAGGGTAAGTTGGACGGATTGTCTGAGAGCGAACTGGCCGCTGCCGCTCAGGCCGCCGGTGAGCGTAAGCTGGACAAGCAGTGGTTACTGGTATTGCAAAACACCACCCAGCAGCCGGATTTGCAAAGCCTGAAAAATCGAGACACCCGCAAGGCGCTGTTTGACGCTTCGTGGAATCGGGCAGAAAAGGGTGACGGCAACGACACTCGCCAGACGATTGCCCGGCTGGCCAAAGTCCGTGCCGAACAGGCCAAACTCTTGGGCTTCCCGAACTATGCGGCCTGGAAGCTGCAAAACCAGATGGCCAAAACGCCGGATGCGGCGCTGAGCTTTATGCGTAATATCGTCCCGGCAGCCACTGCGCGTGCCGAACGTGAAGCCAAAGACATTCAGGCGGCTTCCGACCAGCAGAAAGGCGATTTCAAGGTTGCCGCCTGGGATTGGCAGTTCTATGCCGAACAGGTGCGCAAGGCGAAGTACGATCTGGATGAATCGCAGATCAAACCTTACTTCGAATTGGATAACGTGCTGAACAACGGCGTGTTCTATGCCGCCAACCTGCTGTACGGCATCAGCTTCAAAGAACGTAAGGATATCCCGGTTTACCAGCCGGACGTGCGCGTGTATGAGGTGTTCGATAAAGACGGCAAATCGATGGCGCTGTTCTATACCGACTTCTTTAAACGCGACAACAAAGGCGGCGGCGCCTGGATGAGCAACTTCGTCGAACAGTCGAAGTTGAAAGGCACCAAACCGGTGATTTACAACGTCGCCAACTTTACCAAACCGGCACCGGGTCAGCCTGCATTGCTGTCTTACGACGACGTGATCACCATGTTCCACGAGTTTGGTCATGCGTTGCACGGTATGTTCGCCGATCAGGAGTACCCAAGCCTTTCAGGTACCAATACCGCACGTGATTTTGTCGAATTCCCCTCGCAGTTCAACGAGCACTGGGCCAGCGATCCTAAAGTCTTTGCGCATTACGCCAAACACTACAAAACCGGTGAAGCCATGCCGCAGGAACTGGTCGATAAAATCAAAAAAGCCGACAAGTTCAACAAGGGCTACGACATGACCGAGCTGCTGTCTGCGGCACTGTTGGATATGCACTGGCATATGCTGAGCGCCGATCAGCCGCAGCAGGACGTGGATAAATTCGAAGCCGAATCGCTGATGAAAGACAAGATCGATCTCAGCTACGTGCCGCCACGCTATCGCTCAAGCTACTTCAAACACATCTGGGGTAACGGCTATGCCGCGGGTTATTACGCCTATCTGTGGACTGAAATGCTGGCGGATGACGCCTTCCAGTGGTTCAGCGAGCACGGTGGGCTGACGGCGGAGAACGGCCAGCGTTTCCGCGATATGGTGCTGTCACGCGGCAACAGCCAGGATCTGGAGAAGTTGTACGTCGAGTGGCGCGGTAAAGAACCGAGCATCGAGCCGATGTTGATCAACCGCGGTCTTAAAGACGAATAACAGTTCGCGGCATAACCCAAAACTCCCTGAAGGGCGCAAGTTTCTTGCGTCCTTTTTTTTCGTCGGGACATAGCCGAAACGAGGATTTGTCATGCGCCGGATATTTTTGGCCCGTGAGCAATCAAGCACAAAAATGGCAGACCGATCCTGTGGTTGCCAATAAGTCAGGCCCCGCGAGCGGGGCCCAACGTCCTCAGCGGTTAACCACCTTGGCAGGTAATGCAACTACCAGCAATGAACTGATCAGCAGACACCCGGCGAATGCCCACAGAGCGCCGCCGCTTTTACCGGTCAGGTCCAATGCCAGCCCCATCAGCGAGTTACTCACCAACCCGGCAATGTTTGCCAGCGAACAGGCCAGCGCGAAGCCGGTTGCCGCTGCTGTGCCGCGCAGAAAGGTGGCCGGCAGGCTGAAAAACACCGGTACCGCACCGATGATTGCGGCCTGCGCAACAGAGAACAGCAACACCGTGGCGATCACGTTATGGGTGAAGAACGTGCTGCCGGCCATCGCCATCGCGCCGACAATAAAGGGCACAATGATGTGCCAGCGACGCTCACGCATGCGGTCGGAACTGGTACCGATCAGCAACATCCCCAGCAGGGCAGCAACGCTCGGTAACGCAGTCAGCAGGCCGATGGTAGTGATGTTGGTCACGCCGGCAGTCTTGATAAAGGTTGGCATCCAAAAGCCCATGGCATAGGCGCTAAGCAGGATCGAGAAGTCAATGCCACCCAACATCCACACTTTGAGGTTAAAGAAACCGTCGCGAAAACTGTGCTTGCTGTGGCTGGCTTCGGCGTCGTCCTGGGCCAGATCTTCTGCAATGCGTTGTTTTTCGTCCTCGGACAGCCATTTGGCCTGTCGATAGTTGTTCGGCAGCACCCAGAACGTGAGTACGCCCAACAATACGCTGGGAATGCCTTCCAGCAGAAACAGCCATTGCCACCCGTGCAGCCCGTGTCGCATATCAAAATGTCCCATGATCCAGCCAGACAGCGGGCCGCCAAGCACGCTAGACAGGGGCAGGCCGATCATGAACAGCGCAATGATGCGGCCGCGACGGTAAGTCGGGAACCACAGTGTCAGATAATACAGTACTCCTGGCAGGAAGCCGGCTTCCGCTACGCCAAGTAAAAAGCGGATGATGTAAAACTGGTTGGGGGTAGTGACAAACATCGTACAGGCGGAAAGCAGGCCCCAGGTGATCATGATGCGGGCAATCCACACCTTGGCGCCGACGCGCTGCAGGATCAGGTTACTCGGCACTTCAAACAGGATATAGCCGACAAAGAACAGCCCGGCGCCCAGCCCGAAGGCGGCCTCGCTCAGTTGCAATTGGTCGGCCATCTGCAACTTGGCCAAACCGACGTTGATGCGGTCGAGATAGGCGGCCAGATAGCACAAACAGAGGAACGGGATCAGCTTCCAGGTGATTTTGCGGTACAGAAGCGATTCTGCTCCCGCTTTCCCGGTTAACGGGGTTTCAACAATGGCCATGATGATGTCTCCAGGTGGTGCATGGTGGCCTCCGGAGGAGGAGCGTTGTGTGTTTGCTTTTGAGGCGCTTTCCGCGCCTTCTTTATTGTTCAGCTCTCCGTGCAGGTGAAGCTCTGGGTTACAGCCGGTTCAGATAGTCGAGGGCCTCCTTTTTAGTCACGACATCACCGTATTTACTGTCGATGTCGAACAGATTGGCCTCATGCGGCCCGGGGTGACGATCGCCTACGCATTCCCGCACGACGATGGTGCGGAAGCCGTGCTGTACCGCGTCCACTGCGCTGGCACGAATACAGCCGCTAGTGGAGCAACCGGCCAACAGCAGGGTATCGACGCCCAGCGCCACCAACATCGGGGCCAAAGAGGTGCCGAAAAAAGCGCTGGCATACTGTTTGGTTAATACCACTTCTGCGGCCAGAGGAGTTACCTGCGTGCAAAAAGCCGCCAGCGGGTTGCCTTCCACCATGTCCTTCATAACCGGAGCTTTTTTCACCCAAATGCCGCCATCGGCAAAATGCCCCGCATGATAGCGGATATTGGTGTGAATCACCGGAATTCCCGTTTGGCGAGCGGTGGCCAACAGCGCCACGCTCTCGTCGACCGCGCTGACCACGCCGGGAGCGAACAGCGGTGCACCCTCGGTTGTGTAGCCCTGCATAAAATCGATCATCAGCAGGGCCGGATGTCGGCCGAAGCCGATGCGGTTGCCCCAGACGCCGCTGTAATTATCGGTGAGTGAGTTATCGGCTGCGGATGCCATAGTTGCTCCTTAATAGGCGCCGGACAGCAGGGCACCTGCGCCGGGAACGATCGGCTCCAGCTCCAGTGCGGTCAGCATGGCGTAAGTGGTTGCGATGGCGGCGGTCAATACCGGTTTGCCGGTTTGTGCTTCAACGGTAGCCACCGCCGGTAAGGACGGCATTTGCACGCAGGCGGACAGCACGATGGCGTCAACGTCGGTCAGATCCATCTCGGCGACAATGCCCGGCAGTTTGGCCGGGTCATGGCGTCCCACGGCCAGATTGTCGGCAATCTCCAGTGCCCGCCATACCTTGACCTCAATACCCTCGTGCTCGATATAGTCCACCACCATTTGGGTCAGGGGTTTCATGTAGGGGGCGACTAACGCAATGCGTTTGGCCCCCAGCACTTTCAGACCGTTGACCAGCGCTCCGGCGCTGCTGATGACCGGAGCGCCGGCGTTATTATCTTGCGTCACCTGTGCCAGTCGGGCCTGTGACTCACGGTGATAGCCCAGCCCCATCGACATGATTGCTACCAGGCAGGCATAACCGAGCACGTCGACTTGTGCGTCGGAAAGTTCCAGAGCACAACGGTCGGATTCGGCGTCCATCGCCGCCAACTCCGCCTTGCTGACGTGTTTCATGCGCATGCGGCTGGAGTGAAAGGTGAAACGCTCCGGGCGGATTAGCTGACGAGCGTTCAGCATCGCCGGAATTTCGGTTTCCATCGTGGTGTTGGAGCTGGGGACGATTTGGCCGATACGGTAATTTTTAGTCATGACACCACTCCTTAATTAATCCAGAAAATTGCCCAGAGCACGGAAGAAACCGTCAAAGTCGTCCCACGGGATCATATGTCCGGCATTTTCAACGTGCGCGAGAGTTATCTCTGGCTGCAATGCGCGGATCTCCGCCTCGTCTTCCTGCTGGATCACGCCGCCAAGGCCCGCGACCATCAGTAATGTCGGCATGCTCAACGCGGGATAATCGCGATGACTATCGACCTGATGGAAATCTTCATAGGCGCGTTGGATGGCCGGTTCATAGCAGGTGTGCAGCCATTCGGCACGCAGTTGGCGCTGCGATTCGCTCCAGCTGGGGCAGTAAGTGCGCATCTGTTCGGCGTTCATACCCAACAGTGACTGACGGATCGAATCGACATACCAGGGCCACTTGCCCGGATATTCGCGCCGACCGGGGCCGGAAACTGGCGGGTCGATCAGCACCAGCCGTCGTACCCCTGCCGGATGGAGCGCGGCAGCGCGTAAGGCAAAGCGCGCCCCCATTGAATGACCGAGCAGGGCGTAGTTTTCCAATTGCAAAGCGCAAGCGAAAGAGGTTATGTCCTGGGCACAGGTTTCGGCGTCATAAGCCAGCTCCGGTCCGCTGGCGGATAGTCCGCGCCCACGTACGTCCAGCACATAGGTGTCGTACTTTTCAGCCAGTCGTTCGGCCACGAAGCCCCAGGTGATCGCCGGGCTGGTGATGCCGGGGATCAGGATCACCACCGGGCCTTGCCCGCCGTAGCGCAGATAGTGCTGGCGAATGCCGTTGGCCTGCACGTTGGCGCCATACAGAAAGTGGCTCATGCGGCGTTCTCCGATTTCAGCGCTTGCGCGTACAGGTCATAGCCGTAAACCCAGGCGGGATCTTCTTGCGTGCGCAGGAAGGTATTGGCATTGGATACCGCCTGCACGCGAGAAGCCCGCTCTTTGCGGTTGGCTTCATACAGTTGGAAAGCGGTGCGATAGTCGGTCAGGCCGGTTTCCTGCAGACAACGCGCCAGCATGGCGGCGTCTTCGATCGCCATGGCTGCGCCCTGAGCCATGTGCGGCTTCATCGGGTGGCAGGCATCGCCAAGCAGTACCATGCGGCCTTCGCTCCACAACGGCAGCGGTTTACGGTTCAGCAACGGCCATTTGGTGACCTGTTCGCTGGACTCGATCAATGCCTGCACAATCGGGTGATAACCGGCGAAGGTTTCGTACATTTCCTCGCGGCTGCTGTCGATAAAGCTGCCCTGGAAATCCCATGCCGGGTGCGGCACGCCGCTGACGTAGTAGTATTCGTCACGCTTTTGGGTGGTGTAATAGACCATCAAGTGACGATCCGCCGACCACCATTTAACGCAGTCTTCAAAACTCAGGTTGTATTTGGCCAGTTTATCGCCGCGGATCAACGCCCGGTGCGCCACCCAACCACTGTAGGTAGGGGCTTCAGTGCCCAGCAGGTGTTCGCGAATGCGGGAATTGATGCCGTCGGCGCCAATCACGATGTCTGCACTGGCCTGAGTACCGTCGGCAAAATTCAGCACCACATGGTTTTCGCGCTCTTCAATCTTGCTCAGGTGCTTGCCAAAATGCACGCTGCCCGGTTGCAGTGCCGCCATCTGCAAGGCCTGCAGATCGCCGCGGTGTACCGTCACGTAAGCGGCACCGTACTCTTTGCGGGCAAATGCCCCCAGTTCGATGCGAGATAGATAATCACCCGTTTCGGCGTCGCGGCTGAACCAGAAGTCCGGGTGAGACGCCATTTGCTCCAAGGGTTGTTCAATGCCGAGACGGCGGAAAATCTTCAATACGTTTGGCCCCATATGGATACCGGCACCCAATCGTGAAAATACCGGACTCTGTTCGTACAGGTCGACGGTAAAGCCCGCTTTTTGCAGCAGACCGGCGGCGGCGGCGCCACCCAAACCGGCGCCGACTACGGCAATGCGTTGTTGTTTGCTCATCATTTTTCCCCTGACTGTTGGTTTTTTTACCTGCTATCCGCTGCGATAACGGATAATCGATTTATAGTGTATACGCTAAATAACGCAAAGTTGCACAAGTGTTAATTTTGACTTGGCTCACGCTAATTGGTTGCCAGTTTCTGTTAACCTTATGTTAATCGCAGGATGGTAAGGGCTTAAAATAGGATTTACTTATAGGTGTCTCGGGGTTCTTGCTTCCGGTGGGTTTTTAGTCTTAGATAATTAAAAGAGTGTATTCACTGTAATTTGTACAAAATAACCTCGTTGGCGCCGGGCGCGTCGACCCCTTTAGGCAAAACAGGAGATACCGCATGGCGGTCAATGATAGTCAGTTGGTTCAGCTGTTCGAGCAGGTGCTTACGCTGTCAAAGGTTGATGCTTCGCAAAGCGTGGCGATCCTGAAAAGTCACTATTCCGATGTACGCACGGTACGCGCAGCTACCGATGCTGCACTGCGATTGGGCGCTAAGGTTTATGCGGTGGAGTTGCCCTCGTTTAACCATCCGCGCGCCATGGGCAACGACATGACTGCTTATTGCGGTGATACGGCATTGACCGGCAACCATGCGGCGCAGCGAGCGTTGGAGGCCGCCGATCTGGTGGTCGATACCATGATGTTGCTGCACTCGCCGGAGCAGGAGCAAATCCTTAAGACCGGCACGCGTATTTTGCTGGCGGTCGAGCCGCCGGAGGTATTGGCACGGATGTTGCCTAATGCGGAAGACAAAGCGCGAGTGTTGGCGGCGGCTGCCGTGCTGGAACAGGCAAAACTAATGCAGGTGAAATCTGTCGCCGGCAGCGATTTTCGCGCCCCGCTGGGGCAATACCCCACGGTAACCGAATACGGTTACGCCGACGAACCGGGACGTTGGGATCACTGGCCAAGCGGCTTCCTGTTCACCTGGCCGAATGAGGAACAGGCCGAAGGGGTACTGGTGCTGGATGTGGGCGATATCCTGCTGCCGTTCAAGAGCTATGCGCGGGAACGGATCACGCTGGAGATAGACAAGGGCTTTGTGACGCGTATTCACGGGGGGTTTGAGGCGGAATATCTTCGGGAGTACATGAAATATTTCAACGACCCGGAAGTGTACGGCATCTCGCACATCGGCTGGGGCTTACAGCCACGTGCACAGTGGACGGCGATGGGGCTGCACGACAAAAACGACGGGATGTGTATGGATGCACGTGCCTTCTATGGCAACTTCCTTTTTTCCACCGGGCCGAATACCGAAGTCGGTGGTACGCGTAAAACGCCGTGCCACATGGATATCGCGCTGCGCCATTGCGACATTAGCCTGGACGGCACGACGGTAGTGGCGGATGGCGAAGTGGTGGCTCCTGCGGCGTCCCGAGTAAGCCAGGGCTAACCTTGCTGCTAAACGCGGGGGTTTGTACTATTCTCGGTGGTTTCCATAGATGGTGAGAGTAACGCAATGACGCCCCCCGAATACCCGGCTGCAGAAAACGGCAAGACCGAAAATTATCATTTTACTGAACAAGTCGGGCACCTGCTTCGTAAGGTTTACCAGCGCCATGTGGCCATCTTTCAGCAGAACGTTGGCGATTCGCAGCTGACCGCGGTGCAGTTTATTACCCTGTGCGCGGTGCGTGACATGGGCCCGAGTTCGCTAACTGAGCTGGTGCAGGTGACGGCAGTCGATCAAGCCACCATTCGCGGCATTGTCGAGCGCCTCAAAGCGCGTGAATTGATCACCGTTATGCCGGATCCTGTCGACCGGCGCAAAGTGGTGGTCGGGCTGACTGATACCGGTGCCGATCTGTTGAGGGAGACGGTGCCGCATGCGGCGAAGATCACAGAATTAACCTTCGGCACGCTCAATCCGGCCGAACGTATAGCACTGATGTTCCTGCTCAATAAAATGCTGGAAGACCAGCCACCCGGCTGATACGCCCCGCGCAACTGCTGTTGTCTGGTGAGTGCGGTGGCGGCGAGGTCACGGCCCACAATTCATACCCTATAGCTTTCAAGTTGCAGCCAGGCTGGCAGCTTGCCCACTCTCAAGTCAGTAACTGGGATGGGCAGGTGCGGCAACGACGCAGCGGCGTGAAAGATGACGGGTATCACCAGAGCGCAGGCGGAGACGCGAGAATGGCGATATCTGAAGTGCAATCGCCCAGGGAAGGCGCGGTAAAAACGCTGACGGAGCACCCATTGATGCTGTCGGTAAATGGCGAAAATATTCATACCTGGGTGATGACGGATACGCCTCTGTTATTGGTGTTACGCAACGATTTGGCGCTCAATGGCCCAAAGTACGGCTGCGGCCTCGGAGAGTGCGGCGCATGCACCGTATTGGTTGACGGCATTGCCGCACGCTCCTGCGTGATCCCGGCTCTGGGTGTGACCGGCCGTGAGGTCACCACGCTGGAAGGGCTGGGCGATCGCCAACATCTGCATCCGGTGCAGCGCGCTTTTATTGAGGAACAGGCGGCGCAGTGCGGTTATTGCCTGAACGGCATGATCATGACCACCAAAGCCCTGTTGGATCGAAATCCCTCGCCCAGTGACAGAGAAATCCGTCAGGCACTGTCCGGCAATCTGTGTCGTTGCGGCACCCATATCGAAATCCTGCGTGCGGTTCAGCGCGCTATCACTCTGTATCGCAACGAGGAAACCTCGTCCCATGACTGATACCCATTCCTCATTGCCGAGTCAGGCGGAGCTATTGCAGCGCCAGGGCACATTGCTGATTGTCGATCAGATCCAACCGCCGCCAGGGCTGGTACCGAAAGGTCAGACGCCGAGCCTGAAACCCAAAGAACGAGGGTTGTTCATTGCCATTTGCGACAGCGGTGAGGTTTATGCCTTCAACGGCCATGTCGATCTGGGCACTGGCGTGCGCACCGCATTAGGTCAGATTGTCGCCGAAGAGCTTTACCTGCGCATGGATCAGGTGCGCATGGTGCTGGGCGACACTGAAAGCACGCCGAATCAGGGGGCGACTATCGCCAGTGCCACCCTGCAGATTTCGGCGGTACCCCTGCGTAATGCCGCCGCCGAAGCGCGCCGCTGGTTGCTGCAGCAGGCGGCACAACGTTTTGACTTCAGAGTAGAGCAACTGACGCTGGACGACGGCATCGTTGTTAGCCCTGACGGGCAAAGGCTGAGCTATGGCGAACTGGTGGCTGGTGTACATATTGCGTTAACGATAAGCGGTGATGCACCGCTTAAGCCGCAGGCCGAGTACCGTTTGGTGGGGACCAGCACCGCACGTGTCGATATCCCGGCCAAGGCCACAGGCGAATCCACCTATGTGCACGATATGCGGCTGCCGAACATGTTACACGGGCGGGTGGTGCGACCGCCGTATGCGGGCTACGACAGCGGTGAGTTTGTCGGCACCAGCCTGCTGGCGGTGGACGAACAATCGATTGCCCATATTCCCGGCATCGTCAAGCTGGTGGTGATAGAAGACTTTATCGGCATTGTTGCCGAGCGCGAGGAGCAGGCGATCAAGGCGGCACAGGCGCTGCAGGTGAGCTGGAAAGACTGGCGGCGTAACCTGCCGCAGATGACCGATGTGGCTCAGGCGCTGCGCGATAATCCCCATTCGACGCGGGTGGTGCATGATACCGGCAACGTGGATACAGCGTTGGCTGCCGCCGACCGACGCTTTACCCGCAGTTATCTTTGGCCATATCAACTGCATGCGTCGATTGGCCCGTCCTGCGCATTGGCCGATTACCAACCACAGCAACTGCGGGTGTGGTCGGGCAGCCAGAATCCGCACTTGTTGCGCGCCGATCTCGCCTGGCTGCTGGAGTACCCGGAAAATCAAATTGAAATCATCCGCATGGAGGCCGCCGGCTGTTATGGTCGTAACTGCGCCGATGATGTCTGTGCGGATGCGGCGCTGCTGTCGCGAGCGGTAGGCCGTCCGGTACGGGTGCAGCTAACCCGTGAGCAGGAACATCTGTGGGAACCGAAGGGCACTGCGCAACTGATGGAGGTTGACGGTGGGTTGGACGCCGCCGGTGATCCGGTCGCCTATGATTTTCGCACCTATTATCCTTCCAACGGTGCACCCACTCTGGCGCTGTTGCTGACCGGACGGGTGGAGCCGGTGCCGGTGGCTTATGAGATGGGGGATCGCACTTCGGTACCGCCCTATGAATATCCGGCGTTGCGCGTCAGCATTGAGGATATGGCACCGATTGTCCGCGCTTCCTGGATGCGGGGCGTATCGGCATTGCCGAATACCTTCGCGCACGAGTCCTATATTGATGAACTGGCTATCGCCGCCGGCGTCGATCCGCTTGAATATCGACTGCGTTATATCAAGGATCAACGTGCCACCGAACTGATGCGCAGTACCGCCGAACGTGCCGGCTGGACGCCGCATACCGAACCTATGCAAACCCCGGCGGAGGACGGCGTACTGCGTGGACGAGGCTTTGCCTATGCGCGTTATATTCACAGTAAGTTTCCCGGTTTCGGTGCCGCGTGGGCAGCCTGGGTCGCCGACGTTGCTATCGACAAAGTCAGCGGCGAAGTGGCGGTCACGCGGATTGTGGTCGGGCACGACGCCGGCATGATGGTCAATCCGGACGGCGTACGTCACCAGATCCACGGCAACGTTATCCAGTCGACCAGTCGGGTACTAAAAGAGCGAGTGACCTTCGAAGAATCCACGATCTCCAGCAAAGAGTGGGGGGCTTACCCGATCCTGACTTTCCCGGAGGTGCCGGAGGTGGATGTCGTGATGATGCCACGCCCTTACGATCCGCCATTGGGGGCCGGTGAGTCTGCCTCGGTGCCCAGTGCGGCAGCCATCGCCAATGCGGTGTTTGATGCCACCGGTATTCGGTTTCGCGAGTTGCCGATCACCTCTGATCGACTGCGCGAGGCGTTGAACGGTCCGGATAGTCAGCGGCAGCCGTCAACGCAGCCAGTCAAAACCAAACGCAGTAAATGGTGGTTTGGTGGCGTGGCCGGGATTTTAGGCGCCGCGCTGGGTGTTGCGACGACGGCACTGCCATGGCGTGCCGAAATTGCGCCGGTGGCTACCCCTGGCTCAGGTACCTGGTCTGCCGCGACCCTGGAAAGGGGGCGTCAGTTGGCCGCTGCCGGGGATTGCGCGGTATGCCATACCGCCTCAGAAGGGCTAACCAATGCCGGGGGGCGGGCGATGGAAACTCCGTTTGGAACCCTGTACAGCACCAATATCACCCCAGATGTGGAAACCGGTATTGGCAACTGGTCGTTTACCGCGTTCGACCGGGCGATGCGTCAGGGCATCAGCCGCGATGGCAGGCATTTGTATCCGGCATTTCCCTATACGGCGTTCAGTAAGATGACCGAGGGTGACATGCAAGCGCTGTATGCCTATATGATGTCGCAACCGGCGGTGGTGCAAAGTACCCCGGCTAATCAGATGCGTTTCCCGTTCAATGTGCGCCCGTTAATGGCCGGCTGGAATGCGCTGTTTCTCCGCCAGGGCGAGTTTCAGTCAAATCCGACGCAAAGCGCGCAGTGGAACCGTGGCGCTTACCTGGTTAACGGGTTGGGCCATTGTGCCGCCTGCCATTCCCCGCGCAATCTAATGGGCGCTGAAAAGGGCGGCAGCAACTTTTTGGCGGGGGCGATGGTGGATGGCTGGGAAGCGCCGGCATTAAACCAATTGGCCAATGCGGACAAATCCTGGACCGAAGAGCAGCTATTCCAGTATTTGCGTAGCGGTCATTCTGCCGAGCATGGTGTCGCGGCCGGCCCGATGGGGCCGGTGGTCGGCGAACTGGCCACACTGCCGGAAACCGACGTTCGAGCGATGGCCAATTACCTGATTTCATTGAGCAACCCGACCGGATTGAACCTGGAACCGCAGGCCAAACCGGCTGCCACTCTTTCGACCGCCGTAGGGCAATTGGGCGGAGAACGTCTGTTTCAGGGCGCTTGCCAAGCCTGTCACAGCGCCGCCAGCGGCGGGCCGCAGCTGTTTGGCGTCAGCCCGGATTTAGCGAACAACACCAATATATTCAGCGAGCGGCCGGATAACCTGATTAACGTGATTTTGCAGGGGATTTCCAAACCGGCTACCGCTGATTTGGGCTTTATGCCTGGATTCAAAGACAGTTTTTCCGATCGTCAAGTGGCTGATCTGGTGAATTATCTACGGCAGCATTATGCCGGGGACAAACCGGCATGGCGCGATGTCGAAACGCAGGTTGCCAGGCTACGTGCCAATCCGGGCAGCCATTAACTGTCGTTAAAAAACGGCGCTATTGCGGTTGCAGGAAAGCGATAAGCCGCTGCGCCGGTAGCGGTAACTGGGCCAACTGACGCACTACGATAGACAGCTGGCGTGTGGCCCAGGTATCGTCCAGCGCAAGAATTCTGACTTGCATGCCCGGCCATTGCCGGGCGATCTCCTCCGGTACCACGGCGATACCGGCACCACGCGTCACCATCCGACACACCACTTCAAAGCTTCCTGCACGGGCGCGTAAACGCATTGGACCGCCGTTGCGTAGGGCGTGTTGCGCCAAATGTTGCTGCAGCGCGCTGTCGTAGCTTAAGCCAATAAAGTCATATGCCAGCGTTTCGCTAAAACTGACGCTGGCGCGGCCGGCTAACGGATGATCGACCGGTAGCGCCAGCACCAGGCGATCCTGGCGGAACGGGTAGCTTTCCAGCCCGCGCAGGTCGGCGTGGTTGGCGACAATGCCGATATCCGCAGTTTGATCGAGGATCGACTGGCTGATCGCCGTGCTGGGCAACTCTTCCAACGCAATGTCCGTCTGTGGGTTAAGCAGCAGATAGTCGGCCAGCAGCTCCGGGAGAAAAGCGCTGGCGGCGACGGTATTGGCCAGAATACGCAAATGGCAGGCGTTGCCCGGGGAAAACTCTGCCATATCCCCCCGTAGCCGTTCGCTTTGCTGTAACAACAGACGAGCATGGCCCAACAGGCGTTCACCGGCCTGAGTGGTTTGTACTCCCCGCGCGCCGCGGGCCAAAAGCTGAATACCAGCCTGTTGCTCCAATCCGCGAATGCGGGCACTGGCCGATGCCAGCGACAGGCAGGCACGATCGGCCCCGGCGGTGATGCTGCCCGCCTCTGCCACGGCGATAAACAGCCGCAGGTCGGTAAAATCGAAATGCATCGGCTTCTCCTACGTATTTGCCTCAGGCTGGCTCAGTGATTGCCGCATTGTGCGGCAGGCAAGGGCTGCGGACAATCCATGCACCAAGGGATAATGAGGAAGGATAGACCTATGACGTTGACGCTACCTGAAATTTTAGCCCTGCTGGGCATCTTTATGCTGGCGGGCACGGTAAAGGGAGTGATTGGCCTGGGGCTGCCGACGGTGTCTATGGGGTTACTCAGCCTGCTGATGTCTCCGGCACAGGCTGCGGCGCTGTTGCTGGTGCCGTCGCTGGTGACCAACTTCTGGCAGTTGTTCACCGGGCCGGACGTCCGTGCACTTTGCCGCAGGTTGTGGCCGATGATGGCCTGTGTCGCCATGGGCACAATGCTGACCACGGGCACCTTGACCACCGGTCAAAACCGGTTGGCACCGATAGCGTTGGGGGTCTGTTTGGTCGTTTACGCGCTGTTGGGTTTTAGCCGTTTTCAGTGGCGGCTTTCACCCAGGGCTGAACGCAGGTTGGGCCCTCTATGCGGTGTACTTACCGGGCTGATTACCGGTGCTACCGGGGTATTCGTGATCCCGGCGGTTCCTTATTTAAATGCATTGGGATTGGCGCGTGACGATCTGGTGCAGGCGTTGGGGCTGTCATTCACCGTTTCGACGTTGGCATTAGCCGCTGGCCTGGCGTGGCAACATGCATTGCCGGGTGCGTTGCTAGGCACCTCATTATTGGCATTGCTTCCTGCGCTGGTGGGGATGTGGTTGGGGAGTGTGCTGCGCCGGCATTGTCGCCCTGCGGTATTTCGTCGCTGTTTTTTTATCGGTCTGTTAGTTTTGGGAATTGAAATAGTGTGGAATGGCATTAATTAAATGCGAGTAAATAATGTTTCACCCAGTTGCGAAGTAATTGGTTTGTATTAGCGGTTAAATTAAATATTCCGTATAATTCATTCTATTTAGTTCGCTTGGTTATATCGGTGGAAATGGTTTTATATATTGACATGGCGGCGGCGCATGTTTATATCTATGGGTGCAGATCAAGAATGGATTTTAAATGTGAATATTATAAAAATAAGGAAATATTATGAAGACCCTAACGAAAGCTGAAATTATGATGATTGGCGGGTGGCCTCATTGCTCGAGGGCTAGAGCTGTTTTTGGCAGTGTGGTCGGTTCATCGATTGGTTCGTTGAGTGCTTGTTTTGGTAGTGGGAATGGCTCACAAAATGCTTCAAGAAGCAACTCTGGCTCTTATAATGGCGGCACCTGAAACTGGTAGTAATATATATTACCCAGTGTGATGCGACTGTGCCAGATATTGGCATGGTCGCATGCTAATGTTGAACTGGTATCTTTTATGAAGACGTTTTTGTCGGCTTTTATTATGGTCGCTCTTTCTGTCGGGCTATCTCGTAATTTGCTTTTTATTGTGGGGCTTAGCCAATATAGCGGTATATTTAGATTTAACATCCCTTGTGAAATGGCTAAATGGATGATTTATTTCCTTGTGCTGCTAGGGACAATGACTTTTATGAGGTTAATATATACCTCGGCACGAAAATTTGTCCGCAAATGGAAGCGTCGCGGTCAGTAAGATAATTATCGACCCAAGATCCCGATAAAGGTGTAACCCCCATGTCAGAACGTTCTCCCCAGATTTATCGTGAGGGTTATTTCGCTGCGCAGGTCAATAAAGCGGAGGGTGAGGTAATTATTCCTGCCAGCCTCAGTCTGACCGCCTATGCCTGGGCCAGCATCTTGCTGGTGCTGGCTATCGGGCTATTTCTGATCCTGGGTGAATATACCCGTAAAGCGCGTTTGGACGGTGTGGTGATGCCATCCAGCGGCTTGATCAAGGTAGTTGCCCGCGGCGCCGGACAGGTTACAGAACGTTTAGTGACGGAGGGGGCGACCGTCAAAGCCGGCCAGGCACTTTATCGGCTCAGCGGCGAATATTTCAATGGTCAGGGTATCGCGACGCTGGCGTCGGTTTCCGACTCGTTAAAACGGCAATATCACATGCTGGAGCGCCAACGCGCTCAAGAACTGGCCACTCGAATTTTACAGCAAACCGGTGTGCGCCAGCGCATGACGCAACTTCAGGATGAACTGACCAGCGCAGAGGCGGCAATGGTGGAGGTAAAGCAACAGGCGGAATTATCGCATTCGCTGATGGTGCGCTACCGCAAGCTGATCGGCAAAGGTTACGTTTCCGAACTTGAGTTTCAGCAGCAGAAAATGACGTTGTCGACGGCGCGGGAAAAAGTAGAAATGCAGCGTCAGGCGCAGTTGCGGTTAAAGCGTGAGCTTGCCGCGGCGGCCTCGGAACTGCGGACGCTGGCGCAACAGCAACAAGGGCGTGACGCCGAACTTGAACGCCAGTTGCAGGGCATCAGGCAACAGGAAATAGAACTGGTTGCCCAGCGTGACCACACGCTCACTGCGCCGGTGAACGGCCACATCGCGGTGGTGTTGGCCCGGGCGGGGCAGACGGTCAAGCAAAACGATCCTTTGCTGATGATGGTCGCTGACGGTGCCGAGCTGCAGGTTGAACTCTTTGCGCCCAGCAAAGCGGTGGGCTTTATCAAACCGCACCAACGGGTCGGGTTGCGCTTTGCCTCCTTTCCCTATGAAAAGTTTGGCGTGCAGTATGGCGCCACCCGCGCCATCACCGATGCCAGCCTGAGCGCCAATGACGTCATGCAGCAAAATCCGATGACCTGGAAGGAAAACGAAGGGCATTACCGCGTCATCGTTGCGCTGGAGAAAACCACCATTACCGCCTATGGGCGCCAGGAACCATTGCGCGTTGGGATGACCGTTTCCGCAGACGTGGAGTTGGATCGCCGCCGCCTGTACGAGTGGCTGCTGGAGCCGTTATGGAGTCTGCAAGGAAGGATATAAACATGGACGTTACAGAAGGGCTCAACTGGGGCTGGCGAAAGTGCCTGCCGTTGATACGCCAAACGGAGTCCGCAGAATGCGGCGTGGCGTGCCTGGCGATGATTGCCGGTTGGTATGGCCATCGCGTAGATCTGCCTACGCTGCGTGCGCAGTTTAAAGTTTCGCAGCTCGGCATGACCTTCTCGCAGCTGATTGCCTGCGCCGAACGGCTGCACCTGAGCGGCCGAGCGGTGCAGCTGGAGCTTGAAGAGCTGCACCTGTTGTCGCTGCCCTGCATTTTGTACTGGGACATGAATCATTTTACCGTGCTCAAGCGGGTGCGAGGGCAAACTCTGGAGCTGCATGATCCTGCGCGGGGCCTGGTTAAAATGAGTCTGCAGGAGGCAAATCGTCACTTTACCGGCGTGGCGATGGAATTGACGCCAACCCATCAGTTTGTCGTCAAAGATCGGCGAAAAAAGATCCGCCTGCGGGAGCTGATCGGTAAAACCCAGGGGCTGAAGGCGGCATTGGCCCGGATCTTCTGTTTCGCGCTGGCGCTGGAAGTGTTTGCGTTGATCGGCCCATTAATCAACCAACTGGTGATTGATGAGGTGCTGGTGGCGTTGGACGCCAGCTTATTGACGTTGATCGTCATTGCCATGCTGCTGATGGCCGCCACCCAGACGCTGCTGGAGCTGGCCCGCCAGTGGGCGACGCTCACCATGGCGGTCAACTTCAATATGCAGTGGACGGCGAATGTTTTTCACCACCTGTTGCGGCTGCCTATCAACTGGTTTGAATCGCGCAACATGGGCGATATCAGCGCGAAATTTGATGCCGTCGACACCGTTCAGGACACCCTCACCACTACGCTGCTTGAAGCCTTTTTGGATGTGCTTTTGGTCCTTGGTACCTTGACCATGATGTTTTTCTACAGCGTGAAGTTAACCCTGGTCGCTTTGGCCGCCGCGATGGTGTATGGGCTGCTGCGCCTGTTCTGGTTCAGTACGTTGCGTAAAGCGGCGGATGACTCCTGGGTTGCCGGCACCCAGGAATCCAGTCATTTTCTTGAAAGCCTGCGCGGCGTGCTGAGCCTGCGGGTCAACGGGGCGCTTACGCCGCGGGAAACGGTTTGGCGTAACCTCAATGTCGCACGGCGCAATGCTGAACTGCGCGAAAGCAAGCTGATGATGGTTTACGGCATTATGCAAACCGTCATTGGCAGCCTGGTTGGGGCGGCGGTGCTGTGGCTGGGGGCCGGGGCGGTGTTAGCCGGGCAGTTTTCAGTCGGCATGCTGGTAGCCTACATGTCTTTTCAGGGCCGGTTTTCCGCCAGTATCAGCGGCCTGATCGACAAGGCCGTTGCCTACAAAATGCTGGATGTTTACAACCAACGGCTGGCGGATATCGTGCTGACGGCGCGTGAAGACGCAGCGGCGCAGGCGGCGGGCAATTCAACGCTGTTATTGTCCGCCAGCGCCTGGCCCCAAGATCGGCCGGCGCTGAGTTTGAAGCAGGTAAGTTTTCACTATGCCGGCACCGAATCTGAAATCCTGTCGCAGGTCTCGCTGGACATTATGCCCGGTGAGGTAGTGGCGCTGGTGGGGGCGTCCGGCAGCGGCAAAACCACGTTGGCTAAACTGGTATTGGGGCTGTATTCGCCCACGGCCGGCATGATACGTACGCTGGGCATTGAGCATCGACAGGGGGATTATTCGCAGGTACGTCAGCATATCGGCGTAGTCTTGCAGGAGGATCAGCTGTTTCGCGGTTCTATCGCCGAGAATCTGTCATTTTTCACGCCACGGGTTGATCAGGAGAAGCTCGTTGAATGCGCGCGGCTGGCACAGTTGGATCAGGATATCGATAACCTGCCGATGGGTTACCAGACGTTAATCGGTGAAATGGGAGGCACCCTGTCTGCCGGGCAAAAACAGCGCTTGTTGTTGGCGCGGGCGCTTTACAAAAAACCACGGCTGTTGATCCTGGATGAGGCGACCAGCCATTTGGACGTGAATAATGAAATGTTGATTAGCCATACCCTGCGCCAGCTTGGCCTGCCGATTTTACTGATTGCCCATCGCCCGGAAACCATCGCCTCGGCGGATCGGGTCGTCGAACTGGCGGCCGGGCGTCTTCACCGGCGCAAAGGGTGAATCAACCCTCTTCGACTCGAAGAGGGGGCGGATCAGGCCAGCGGCCCACCCAGAATCGTTTCTTTCATGCCAGAAAGAATGCGTTCACCGGTTTCGGTTTTCAGCTCCTCGTACCAACTGCGGGTGACGTCCATCTCTTTGCCGTGTGTGACATCACAGCGCTTACGTGCCTTCAGCACCAAATCTTTCACCCGATAGCTGCGTTTTTCCTGATAGCGCAGCAGCGCATCTTCAATACCCAGTGAATTGGTCTGCAAGGCAATCGCCAGCACCACCGCGTCCTCCATTGCCGCGCAGCCGCCCTGACCGATGTCCGGAGTGGTACTGTGCCCGGCATCGCCCAGTAAGGCTACGCGGCCCCGCACCAATTGTTCGAAAGGTTCGATATCGTGGATCTCAATGCGGTTGACGCTTTCCGCATCGATTGCGGCAATTAGTTTCTGTACCGGTTCGGCCCAGCCGGCAAAGTAACGTTGCAGGTCGGCTCGCGCGGTGCTGCGGTCTTCCGCCAGCCCGGTCGGCAAGGGAACGTCGAAGAAAAAGTAGAAGCGGTTGCCGGAGACCGGCATCAGCGACACGCGCTTACCTTCGCCGACAAAGGTGGTCCACTGGTCGGCCGGCGCGATCGACTCATCAATGGTGACCAGCCCGTTCCAGTTGACGTATCCGGCATAGCGCCGATCCACGCCATGGCCCAGCACATAAGGGCGAATAGCGGAATGGGTGCCGTCGGCGGCGATCAGAAAATCCCCGCTGGCCTGGCTGCCGTCTTCAAACCAGGCGGTAACGCCCTGCGGGGTTTCTTCAATACCGCTAACCCGTTTGCCGAAGCGCACCTGGTCGCGGCCGTAGGTGTCCAGCAACATGGCCTGCAGCTCGGCACGCGCTACCGGGTAAGGGCGTTCGCCGACGCTGGTGATTAACGGATCCAGACTAAAACGCGTCAGCGTTTGTCCGTGCAGGTATTCCTGATAGGCCATGAAATGCATCGGCCCCCCGAGCGCCCGCAGTTGTTCTTTCATCCCCAGATAGTTGAGGCATTTGACGCCGTTAGGCCAGATCGAGATTGCCGCGCCAACCGGTTTGATCGCCTTGACCGCTTCAAAAACCTCGGTCTCGATACCGCAACGCTGCAATGCGATGGCGCTACACAGCCCACCAATACCACCGCCAATGATAATTGCTTTCATGTTTTTCTCCTCCATAGCCACGATGGGGAGAAGCAATTTCCGTACCAGTCAACCAATACCGCTGCCGTCAACGTGGCCGTAGCACCATCAGGGGCGTTTCTGATGCAATTTGGTGCAATCCATGAGCGATAACGGAGCAGGGTTTCGAGGAGCATTGAGATCTCGCAGAGCACGAATCAGCAACGGAAAACGGCGACTGAATGTTAAACAGACAAAATAATAGACTACGCTAACTATTAGCCCGTCGCGTCAGTGCAGGCAGACGGCGCAGATAAAAAGAACGATGTCGCCGCATTGATTAAGGTTGATCGGCATTTTGGAGCGATGAGCAATGAAACTACCTCAAGTCCCGCTTACCCGGCGGCGGTTTATCGTTGGCGCCAGTGCATTGGTGATCGGCGCCTATCTGCCGTCAACCGGCGCACTGGCGCGTACAACGACGACCACGGCGCCAGAAAACACCGCTTATGAAGCCAATGCTTTCGTGCAGATCGACGAAAATGGCATTGTCACCGTCCTCAGTAAACACACCGAAGTGGGCCAGGGCGTTTATACCGGCATGGCAACGCTGGTCGCTGAAGAGCTGGATGCCGACTGGTCGCAGGTGCGGGTGGTTGCCGCACCGGTGGATACCAACGTCTATAAGAATCTGGCGTTCGGTTTTCAGGGCACCGGCGGCTCCAGCTCGGTGGCCAACGCCTACGAGCAGATGCGTCGCATGGGCGCGATGGCGCGCGCCATGCTGGTTCAGGCCGCTGCCCAAAGTTGGAAAACCTCAGCGGAAGAAATCACCGTGCAGGCGGGCAAGATCCGCCATGCCGCAAGCGGCCGCGAAGCAGGGTTCGGTGAGTTTGCGGCGCTGGCCAGCCAGTTGCCGCCGCCCGATCCCGCCAGCCTGACCCTGAAGGATCCGAGCCATTTTACCCTGATCGGTAAGGTCAGTGGCTTGCACCGCGTAGACTCGTTGGCGAAGACCAACGGTTCGGCGCAGTTCACTCAGGATATTCATGAGCCGGATATGCTGACCGTTACCATTAAAAAACCGCCGCGTTTTGGCGGCAAGGTAGCCTCGTTCGACGCCAGCCGGGCGCTGAAGGTGCCGGGCGTGGTGGATGTGAAACAGACCGATACCGGCGTGGCGGTATATGCCAAAAATACCTGGGCGGCGATCCAGGGCCGTGAAAAATTACAGGTGGAGTGGGACGACTCGCAGGCAGAGCGGCGCGACACCGAGCAGATATTTGCCGAATTCCGTCAGGTGGCGCAAAAGCCCGGCGTAGTGGCGAAAAGCCAGGGCAAGCCGGGCGAGATTTTCGATCAGGCGGATAAGGTGATCGAAGCGGAATATACCTTCCCCTATGTTGCCCATGCGCCGATGGAGCCGTTGGATGGCTATCTGTTTTGGGATGGCGAGAGCGTTAAGGCACGCTATGGCTGCCAAATCCAAACCCTCGACCATAAACAGCTGTGCGATCTGTTCCAGCTACCGCCGGAAAAAGTGCAAATCGACACCATTTTGGCCGGCGGCAGCTTTGGCCGCCGCATCGATCTGGGCAACCCGAAGCTCGGGCCCGACCTGGCGGCGGACATGGCCGCGGCGGCCAAAGCCATTGGGCCCGGTCACGGGGTCAAAGTGGTGTGGACGCGAGAGGATGATATTCGCAACGGCTGGTATCGTCCGATGATCCTCCACCGGATGAGGGGGGCGATCCGCGACGGTAAAGTCGTGGGCTGGAGCGATACCGTCGTTGGTCATTCCTGGACGCTTAACAGCGCGATGACGGCGCTGGTGGTTAACGGCCTCGACCAGATGATGGTCGAAGGTGCCAGCGAAGTGCCGTACACCTTCGAAAACTTCCTCTGCGACGCGCATATCGTCGCGGGTAAAGTACCGACCACCTCATTAAGATCGGTCGCTAGTACTCATACCGGTCACGCCGTCGAAAGTTTTATTGACCAGCTGTTGCAAGAGACCGGGCAGGATCCGGTCGAGGGGCGTCTGGCATTGATGGGTGATGCGCCGCGTGAGGCCGGCGTGCTGCGGGCGGTGGCCAAAGCCGCCAACTGGCAGGGCGCGAAGGTGGTGGATGGACGAGCACGCGGCGTAGGCGTCGCCAAGGCGTTTAATACTCGGGTGGCGCAGATAGCCGAGGTGTCAATCGGCGAAGGTGGCATTCCGCGCGTGCACAAGGTGTGGTGCGCGGTGGATTGCGGCGTGGCGGTCAATCCGGATGTGATCCGCGCGCAGATTGAGGGTGGCATAGGTTATGGCCTGAGTATTGCGCTGTACGGCAACATTACGCTGAAAGACGGGGTGGTTGAGCAGTCCAACTTCAATAATTTCCGTCCGCTGCGCATCGACGAAATGCCGGAGATAGAGGTGATTATCGTACCTTCAAGCGAAGCGCCTACCGGCGTTGGCGAGTTGGGGGTGCCAACTCTCGCTCCGGCAGTCGGCAATGCACTGGCACTGCTCGGGAGACCTCGCAGTTCACTTAGCCTGCCTTTACACCGTCCCAACCGTGACGCCAGCGTCTGAGCAAGGAGAACAGCATGATAACTTTAACTGTAAACGACCAATCGCTGACGTTTGATGGCGATCCCCATATGCCGCTGCTGTGGTTCTTGCGTGATGAGGCCGGATTGACCGGCACCAAATTCGGCTGCGGCATCGCGATGTGTGGGGCCTGTACTGTCCACCTGGATGGGGTGCCGGTGCGCTCTTGCATGACGCCGGTCTCTGCTGCCGAAGGCAAGAAAATCACCACCATTGAAGCGATCGGCGAAACGCCGGCGGGCAAAGCGGTGCAGGCGGCCTGGGTCAATCTGGACGTAGTGCAATGCGGCTACTGCCAGTCCGGTCAGATCATGAGTGCCAGTGCACTGCTGGCCCAGAGTAAAAATCCGAGCGATGCGGATATCGATGCGGCAATGAGCGGCAACGTCTGTCGCTGCGCCACCTATGTGCGCATTCGCGCTGCCATCCACCAGGCCGCCAAGGCGTTGGATTAAGGGAGAAACTCATGAGCAACGCCCTGAGATGGCTATTTTGGTTGATCGTGGCAATCGTGGTGCTGGCCGGCGGTTATGCGATCTATACGCTGCTGCGGCCGGTCGGCCCGGAACCTGCTGCGCCGATCGCCGGTGCCCCTGCCGGGATCAGCGATAAATTGGCGCGTGGCGAATATCTGGCGCGGGCTGCGGACTGCGTGGCCTGCCACACTGCGCCCGGCGGTAAACCTTTCGCCGGCGGTTTTGCCTTTAAACTGCCCTTCGGCACCATTTACGGCACCAATATAACCGCCGATCCCGACACCGGTATCGGTAATTGGAGTGACGATCAGTTTGTGCGTGCGGTGCGTGAAGGCGTTGGGCCGCAAGGTAATCTTTACCCGGCAATGCCGTACACCTCATACACGGCCATGAGCCGTGACGACGTGTTGGCGATCAAAGAGTATCTGTTCAGCCTGCCGCCGGTGAAGCAGGCCAATCCGGAAAATGGGCTGTCGTTCCCGTTTAACCAGCGCTGGGGCATGAAGTTTTGGAACCTGGCGTTCTTCAACGAAAAACGCTTCGAGCCGAACCTGAATCAGGATGAGCAATGGAACCGAGGCGCATATCTGGCCACCGCACTGGGACACTGCAGCGAATGCCACACGCCGCGCAATTTGGGCTTTGGCATTAATCAGAGTAAAAACCTCAGCGGTGAGGTGATCCAGGGGTGGTTTGCGGCCAACATTACTCCCGATCCGCAGACCGGTATCGGTGCCTGGAGCGAACAACAGCTGTCGCAGTATCTGGCGACCGGCCACGCGGAAGGGCGCAGCAGCGCAGCCGGTCCGATGGCAGAGGCGGTGGAAAACAGCCTGCAGTACCTGACGCCGGAGGATAATCAGGCGCTGGTGAAATACCTGCGCAATATCGAGCCTATCGCCACGGACAGTGCCAGCGCGGTCAATCTGCAGCCTAAGGGGGCAACGTCGTCCAGCGCGATATTGCCGGGTGGGCAGGAAGACTCGTTGGGACGCCGACTGTTCGCCGGAGACTGCAGCGGTTGCCACCAGTGGAACGGAACGGGACGCCAGAGCAAATATGCTTCCTTGGTCGGCAGCACGGCGGTTAACGATCCGCAGGGCCGCAGCGTGGTGCAGGCGATCCTGAAGGGGACGCGCATCAGCATCGGCGAACAGCATGAATTCATGCCGGACTTCGGTGCTCAATACTCGGACGAGGAAGTGGCGGCGGTTGCCAATTATGTTGTCGGCCAATTTGGCGAAAAACAGGGCAAGGTAACGGCCAAACAAGTCGCTGAACAACGCAAACAGTAAGAGGCGGCGAGGGGGGGCTGCCCCCTCGCTACCTGTCATTTTCTGCGCCGGGACATTACCAGTTTGTCTTTGGGGCGATCCAGCCAATCGGCAACCTCGTTATTGAAGTTATCCGCTAACAGGTAGGCTGGAGTTTTCGCCAACCAGTCAGACAGCGAAATGTCCTGATAGATGCCATTATCCAACACGATTAATACCTTAAGATCGTCATCCCCCATATTTTCGATATAGTGACCAAAACCCTGTGGAACATAGCCAACGTCGGTAGGAGAATATTCTTCAGTCTGCACATGGCCGTGCGAACTGAACACCGTCATGCGCCCCTTGCCGGAAATATAGTATTGCCACTCATTGGCATTGGGATGCCAGTGTAATTCCCGCACCGCCCCAGGCTTAACGATTTCTATAATGCCGGTCATGGTAGTGGAAATAGGGAATTCTTTTGAAGAGACCAAGTGCACGCTGCCGGCATCATTTTCGAAGAAAGGCTTTTGCTTCATTAATTCATAGCGATGAGCCAAAGGTGCATTATTTAAACCGCCATCGTGGGCCGGTAAGGGCAGTGCGGGCGGAATGGCACCGCCGACAATATAAGCCTCACCTTGTTTTGCCTTGGAAAATACCGCCGCCGGCATATTCACGCTTTTTTCCAACACTTCTTTGGGCATGTGGGCTACCCAGTCGGTAATGCTGAAGGTGCCGAACTCGGAAAAGTGACCATTATCAAAGGTCAGAACAAAATGTGCGCCGTCTGCCAACGCCTGAATCGAGTGGCCGTAACCCTTGGGGAAATACCAGACGTCGCCGGGGCCGAAATCTGCCACCTCACATTTTCCTTCAGGATCAATGATGGTAATGCGGGCATGCCCCTCCAGCATAAATGCCCATTCGGCAGCGATGGCGTGCCAGTGCAGTTCACGTACGCCACCCGGCTCCAGCGTCATATCCACCCCGGCAACCCCCTCGGAAATCGGGAATTGTTCGACGGTAGCCTCCCTGGCCCAGCCGTTGGGTAAACTGCGTTTTTTACTGTGGCTAAAGACGTATTTATACAGATTTTTCGCATCGGCAGCGGGTTGGAAATTGCTGGGGGGAACTATATTTCGATGTTCATCGGCGCTGGCGGATTTAATCATGCCGCCCATAACACCGGCGGCTGCGGCGCTGACTGCGGAAACTTTCAATATATCTCGACGCGATAACATAGGGCTTTCTCCAAATAAAAGTGGCCTACAGCGCATACGGCTGACAGGGTTTATTCTTTGGTTTTATTGTGTGCAGGGGGGTTATTGCTGAAATGGAAGCATTCGGCAACGGTTAAAGCATAGTGGGTTAAAAACAGGATGCCGCGAATAATATATTAATTTATGTTACTAATTGAGTGTGGCTGTGATTTTTAAATCCGCTTTAAAATAGTTATCTTCCGGTATCAAATAAATGTATTCTATTATTAAATAAAAGTTAAACAAAGTGAGTTTAATTAAAGTGGCTAATGTGTATCAGGTGCTATTTTATACGGTTGAGTAAATGGGCATCAGTAAAAAAGGCATGGCAGGGTACGGCGGGCTAAGTTGAAGTGCGTTTTCGGTAAAGAGTGATGTGAATCACAAAGCGTAACTAAGACTATTGCCGAAAAATGGCAACTATGACGATACTTTCGCCGCGATCTTAGCGATCGCCAGACATTTTTATTACGGCGTGTTACTGCTCAGGCAGGCAAGACCAAAATAGGAATGCACCTCTCCTTGTGATGAGGCGCATTTTGATTTTGGTCTTTTTTTTTTGCTTTTTTACCGGGGATATTCGATGGATTACAAACAGTTGGGCCTGGAAATTTTGCTGCAGGTCGGGGGCAAGGACAACGTCAGCAAACTGACGCACTGTGCCACCCGTCTGCGGATGGAGTTTAACGATGACAGCAAGGTACAAGCGAAAGCGATCGAGTCCTTGCCTGGGGTGATCAGCGTGGTGGAACGTGGTGGCCAGTTTCAGATCGTGGTCGGCAACAACGTGCAGCAAACCTTCCGCGCGATGCAAAAAGAAATCGGCGATCTCAGTGGCCGTCAGAGTGAGAAAAATTCCCAGGCGCGGGGCGGGGTGATTTCACAGATTATCAGCGTTATTTCAACCACTTTCACACCGGTGATCCCGGCTATCACCGGTGCGGGGATGATTAAGGCGCTGCTGGCGATCCTCAAACTGACCGGAGTGATAGATGCCGCCAGCCCGACCTACCATCTGCTGGACACCATCGCCGATGCGGCCTTTTTCTTCCTGCCGGTGCTGCTGGCTTACGGCGCGGCAATCAAATTCGAATGTAACCCGATCCTGGCAATGACCATTGCCGGCGCCTTGCTGCACCCCAATTTGGCGCAGATGCTGGCGGCGGGCACGGTGATTGATTTCGTCGGCATACCGGTGCGCCTGGCGGATTACGCCGGCTCGGTGTTGCCGATCATTTTCACCGTCTGGTTAATGTCCTATATCGAACGGTTTGCCGAGAAAGTATCGCCGACGATGATCAAGTTCTTCACCAAGCCTATGATTATTCTGTTGGTGACCGCCCCGTTGGCGTTGGTGGTGGTAGGGCCGTTCGGTATTTTCCTCAACGATCTGGTGGCCGCCGGTGCCGCTATCGTCGACGGTAAAGCCAGTTGGCTGATCCCGATGCTGATGGGCGGCCTCCAGCCGTTTCTGGTGATCACCGGTACGGCCTGGGCAATGACGCCGATTGCTACCGGTCAACTGAGTAAAAATGGTTTCGAAATGATTAACGGCCCAGGCATGTTGGCTTCCAACATTGCACAGGGGGCTGCGACGCTGTGCGTGGCCTTTCGCACCAAAAACAAAAATCTGCGCCAGCTGGCGTCCTCTGCGGGTTTCACCGCGCTGCTGGGTATCACCGAGCCTTCGTTGTACGGCGTGACGCTCAAACTGCGCAAACCGCTGATTGCAGCAATGATCGGCGGCGGCTGTGCCGGTATTTACGCCGGGCTGAGTGGGCTGGTGCGCTATGCCTTTGTTTCTCCTGGATTAGCGGCGCTGCCGGCGTTTATCGGCGAAAACCCAATGAACATTGTCCATGCGCTGATCACCTGCGCCATTGCCATTGTGGTGACTTTTGCACTGACCTGGATGCTGGGGTTCGACGATCCGGTTGAAGAAACGGGATCTGGGGTCTCGGAGGCCGTCAGTGGCGACGAACAGCAAATTGTCAGTCCGCTCAACGGTCAACTGGTGGCATTGGCGCAGGTTAACGATGACGTGTTCTCGCAGGGGCTATTGGGTCAGGGTGTCGCAATACGGCCGCAGGAAGGCGTGTTGCGCGCGCCGCTGACGGGGGAAGTAGTGACGTTCCTGCCATCCATGCATGCGGTCGGTATCAAGGGTGACAACGGTGTCGAACTGCTGGTGCATATCGGCATTGATACGGTCAATCTGGCGGGACAGCATTTCACTTCCGAGCTTAAAGTGGGCGACCGCGTCCAGGTGGGAGATGAACTGGTGCGCTTTGATCTGGCGGCGATCGTCGGGCTGGGTTACGACATCACCACGCCGGTACTGGTGGTTAACAGCGAAGCTTTTCCTCAGCTGAATTGCCGCCAACCGGGAGCCGTGGATTTTGGGCAGCCCATCATAACCCTTAATAATGCGCAGCAGGAGCAGGCATGATTTACCAACGACTGAACGATTTCCCCGCAGATTTTCTGTGGGGGGCTTCCACCTCTGCCTATCAGGTGGAGGGGGCCTGGAACGAAGACGGCAAAAGTCCATCGATTGTGGATATGCTTGATCACCCGGCAGAAACCGCTGATTTTAAGGTCGCCAGCGATCACTATCACCGCTTCCGTGAGGATGTGCAGCTGTTTGCCGAGCTGGGATTAAAGGCCTACCGTTTCTCGATTGCCTGGACGCGAGTGCTGCCGCAGGGGACCGGTGAGGTCAACGCCGCAGGGCTGGATTTTTATCGCCAGTTGATTGATGAACTACTGAGCCATGGCATAGAGCCTGTGGTAACGCTCTATCACTTCGATCTGCCTTATGTACTTGAGCAACAGGGCGGTTGGTCGAATCGCGCCACCATCGATGCCTTTGTCGATTATGCCGAAGTGTTGTTTGACGCATTCGGTGACCGGGTAAAGTATTGGCTGACCATCAACGAGCAGAACACCATGATCCTGCATCCGGGCGCCATTGGCACGCCGAAGGGCGGTGAGCTGCCATCCAGGCGAGTGCTGTATCAGCAAAGCCACCATATGTTGGTGGCTCAGGCCAGGGTGATGGCGTTGTATCATCAGCGCTGCCCGGCCGGGAAGATCGGCCCGGCGATTAATACCACCTCGATGTATCAGGAAACCTGCAATCCGCTGGATGCCATCGCCGCCCATAACTGGGAAACGCTGCGTTGCTGGAGCTTCCTCGACGTGGCCGTGCAGGGTCGTTATAACCCGCTGGCCTGGCGTTACCTGCTGGATCGTCAATTGGCGCCACGGATGGAACCCGGTGATGCGGCGCTGTTGCTGCAGGGCAAACCGGACTTCGTGGCGATAAATTATTACTCGACCGCCACCATTGCCGCCAGCCGAGGCGATGCGTCGGACATCAGCGCGCGAGCCGGCGATCAGCAAATCATGCTGGGGGAACCGGGCGTGTATCGCGCGGCGGAGAACCCGTTCGTCGGTAAAACCCGTTACGGCTGGGTGATCGATCCTGTCGGATTGCGGCTGACGCTACGTAAAACCGCGGAACGTTACCATTTACCGATATTAATTACTGAAAACGGCATTGGCGCCCCGGACCAGCTACAGGCCGATGATACAATCAACGACGATTACCGCATCGAGTTTATGCGACAACACGTCGAACAGATGCAGTTGGCCATCAACGACGGCGTCGAACTGATCGGCTATTGCCCCTGGGCGGCAATAGACGTGGTCAGCACCCATCAGGGCTATGCCAAGCGCTACGGGTTTATCTATGTAAACCGGGGTGAGCAGGATCTGAAGGATCTGCGGCGGATCAAAAAGCGCAGTTTTGATTGGTACCAACGGCTGATTGTCTCCAATGGCCGGCAACGATAATAAAAACAGAGGGTGTGGCCGCGACGATGAAAGTCATTAAGGTACTCAATAATAGCCTGGTGCTATCGGCGGATGACGATAACAATGAAGCTATCGTGATGGGCAAGGGTATTGGCTTTAACAGCAAAGTGGGTGACGTTCTCGACCCGGCCGCGATAGAGAAAGTGTATGTGGTGCAGAACAGTCAAAAGGGCCGCGATTACCTGCGGCTGATTGAAACCACGCCGGAAGAGCACATCGAGATTGTGCAGATGATCCTGGCGGAGGCTAACCGGCAGCTTAACGGGCGGATTAACGAGCAGATTTTCTTCACCCTGGCGGACCACATCAGTTTCGCCATTGAGCGCTATCACAAGGGTATCGCAATCCAAAATCGCCTGTTGTTCGAGGTGAAGCGCTTTTACCCGCAGGAGTTCGCAGTGGCGAGCCAGGCACTGGCGCACATCAACCGGCGGTTGAACATTGCGCTGCCGGAAGAAGAGGCGGGCAATATCGCTTTTCATCTGGTTAATGGTCAAACCGACGTGCAGAACATGGAGCACACGCTGCTGTCGGTGAAGATGCTGAAAGACATTTTCAATATCATCAAATACCATTTTCGCATCACGATCGACACTGACTCGCTCAACTACTCGCGTTTTTTGGTGCATATGCAGTTTTTCATACAGCGAATGGTCGAAGGGCAGCAAATGGCGTCGAAAGACGACTTTATCTTCGCGCAGGTGACCAGGGAGTATCCGCATGCCTATCGCGGCGCACTGCTGATCCGCGACTACGTGAAGAATCTGCTGCAGATAGAGATGTCGAACGATGAACTGCTGTATCTGGTGATCCATCTGACGCGTATCGCCGACCGGTCTGATTAGCCGGGCGACTGCTCGCTGACGGCTTCGGCCACCAGATCGCGAAAGCGTTGGATGATGGCCGACGTCCGGTTGCTGCGCAGCGCCAGATAAAGCGGCGCGCTGAGCTGGGCCTGTTCGGCAATGGTTCGGTAAACGATGCCGTCCCCGCCCAACCGCCGCATGGAGGCCGGTACGATCGACAACCCCAGCCCGGCACCTACCAGGCTAAGGGTTGCGGGCAGGCGTGGGGCCTCCTGAATAACGCGCGGGCTGAACCCGGCACCGTGGCAGGCCGCCAGAATGGCATCATACAAGCCCTGGCCCGCCGGGCGACGGTAAAGAATAAAGGCCTCCTGGGTTAACGCAGTCAGCGGTAGCGGTTGGTCGTCATGGGTGGCCAGCGGGTGACCGATGGGCAGGGCGATCAGCATCGGTTCGCGCAGCACCGGCTCAATTGTCAAACCGGGAATACCGCCCACCGGCGAGCGGACAAAGGCCACGTCGAGCCGCTCATCCACCAAGGCATCCAACAGTTCGCCGCTGCCTGCCTCTTCCAACTGAGTGGTAATGCCAGGCAGGATCTCACGGTAGCGGCGCAGCAGATTGGGCACGAAGGGATGTAATGCGGCGGAGCTGGTGAATCCAATAGCGATATGCCCTTGTTCACCCCGTGCTGCGCGGTGCACCGCTTCGGTCAGATGCTCTGCCCGCGTCAGTAGCGCCCGCGCTTCATTGAACAACACGCTGCCGGCTTCGGTAACGCGTACGCCACGGGGCAGGCGTTGCAGCAGTTTTACCCCCAATTCCTCTTCCAGCCCCTGTAACAGGCGGGTCAACGGCGGTTGTTGTATAAACAGTCGTTCGGCGGCGCGGGTGATATTGCCTTCTTCCACCACGGTAACGAAAGCCCGCAGGCGGCGAAGTTCGATCATTGACATACCTTGAAGGTATCCTTGTTGCTTGTGAAATGCATTAGACATCATGGCATGGCGACGCGCATCATACCAGCCATCAAAATAAGCGATGTGGAACGGACAATGTCGGAATCTGATGCGGTAAAAAATGACCCGCAGGCAGCACCGCCGGGCAACGGCGAGTTGTTTTTGGGCTTTCTGATGCTCGGGCTGATTGGCTTTGGCGGCGTACTGCCGTTGGCGCGCAATATGCTGGTGGAAGACCGCCGCTGGCTCAGTGGTCAGCAGTTTACCGAGCTGCTGGGGCTGTGCCAGTTTTTGCCGGGTGGCAACGTGATTAACCTTTCGGTAGCGGTTGGCATGGAGTTTCGCGGCCTGCGCGGGGCTTTTTGCGCCCTGCTGGGGCTGATCAGCGCACCGACGGCCATCGTAGTCGGTCTGGGTATGGTTTATGCCCGCTTCCAAAATGACGCGCATGTACAACACGTATTTGCCGGTCTGGCTGCCGCGGCGGCCGGTTTGTTGCTGTCTACCGGGGTGAAGATGCTGCTGCCGCTGCGCGGTAAATGGCTGGCACTGGGCATTGTGGCGCTGTGTCTGATCGCCATCGCCTGGCTACGCTTGCCCTTACTGCCGACCATGCTGACATTGGCGCCGTTGAGCATCCTGCTGATGTGGTGGAGGGATCGCTCATGATGGCGGTATTGATCTCACTGGCGATCATATTCACCGAGCTGTCACTGCTGGCATTTGGCGGCGGCATGACCATTCTGCCGGAAATGCAGCGTCAGGTGGTGGAGGTTCACCAATGGATGAGCGCGCAGGAGTTCAGTGCGCTGTTCGCCATGGCGCAGGCCGCGCCGGGGCCGAATATGATGATTGTGCCGCTGGTGGGGTGGCACGTGGCCGGGTGGGCCGGGCTGTTGGTGTCCTCCATCGCCAAGTTCGGCCCGTCGTCGATTGTTACCCTGCTGGTGATGGGCGTCTGGCGACGCTTCAAGGACAAGCCCTGGCGGCGTCGGGTGCAAAGTGGATTGGTGCCGGTGACCGTTGGTTTGGTGGCGGCCAGTGGCGTGCTGATTGCCGAAGCTTCCGCACCGAGCTGGCCGTTGGCGATGATTATCCTGCTGGCAACGGTGCTGAGCATGAGCAAACGTATCCACCCATTATGGGTGTTGGCGGGCGGGGCAATACTGGGGCTGTTGGTGGCGTAATCGATATTGGCGGCAGGGGCTGCTGCCGCCAGAGTGATTTACTGGCGCGGCGTCAGCGAAAAGCGTGGCTTGCCGTTATGGTTCATCACTTCATAGCGTTTGGGGGCCGTCAGCGCCAGAAACGCTACCATGCTGCCGTCGGCATTGGTCAGCGTCATGCCGTCCGGCGTCGGACGCCAGGCCACCGGCAGTTCGGTGAGCGACAAGGGTTGCAGACACTGCTCTGAAGCGGTGAAACGGTAGGCGTTAGTCCCTTCGATCAGTTCATCGCTTAATTCAACGTTGCAGGCTGGGGCTTTGCCTTCGGCATCGTTCAACTGCCAGTGCCCCTTCAGCGCAGAGGGGGCCAGCAGGGGCAGTGAACTGGCAAAGGTAGTGCTGCTTAACATAAGGCTCATAACAACTCCTGTCAGGGCAACGCGCCTGAGTGCGCGCAAAGAGAGAAATCTCGACATCGGCCACTCCTTACTGAAATCCGTTAATACCATAGCACGATCCTTGTTGCTGGGTGATCCAAGGATAAGTGATTTTAATACTCGTTTATTCTGAATCAATGAATAACCCGCAGTATAAATGACGAGCAATTAAAGCCAGTAGTCTTCTTGTTATTGTGGTCTATATTTTTCAATCAATTGTTTTTAATTGCTTTACTGATTTTGTTGGATTTGGAATGCCTGCTTATTATTGTACTGTTGTATGGTTGCGCCGTCAGACTAATTCCCTATGCTGGGTTGCGGAACTGGAATGTTCCCATTAGTTATTTTGATTGAATGCCTCACCAATTGACTGAATTCCTATTGTGTAAAGGAGAATGCGATGAACCGCAATCACAATGAAATTTTGCAAGATGACGAAGCGTTTACCGGCCTGGCGGCCACATCCCCTGATGATCCCAACTATCAATTCTACTATCACCAAACCGGCAGCATCTACAATGGACTGGGCTATGGCGCTTATCTGACGTTGGATAATGCCAATCTCTACAGCAACCAGCGAGGCACCGGCCCGCTTACCACCTGGGGCAAGACCCGTGAAAACTACAGCTCCGAGCGCGCAGCCGATCAGCTGACTCGCAGTGGGTATACGCACAACGGCGACAACGTTTTCCATCAGCCGGCAGATCTGACCTTTTCCTTCCTGACCCAGGAAGCGTTGGATGTTATCGGCAGAACCGGAACGGGTAACAACGCCAATAAAGGGCTGGAGCCGTTGACCGAAGCGGCTAAAAGTCAGGCGTTAAAATCGATGCAGGCCTGGGCAGACGTGGCAAATGTCACCTTTACCGAAGCGCAGTCCACGGATCTGAACCACCGGGCAGACATCACCTTCGCTTATTACACCCAGAAAGCCGATGGCAGCGCTGCGGATGACAATGCCTTTGGTTACTATCCCGCCACCTCTGATCCTGCGGATGATAACAGCTACGCCGGTACGGTCTGGTTTAATAAAGGTTTTCTTACTCATCAAGCGCCGGTACCGGGGGATTTCAGCAGCCAGACCTTCACCCATGAAATTGGCCATGCATTGGGCTTGATGCACCCTGGCGATTATGATGCTTCCGACGACAAGGACCCCACTTATATCGATGACGCCGTGTATTATCAGGATTCGGTTCAATATTCGATAATGAGCTACTTCAGCGGCAATAACACCGGCTCCGATACCAAAGGGGTCAACGGTTATGGCCCGATGATTGACGACATCGCCGCGATGCAGAAACTGTACGGTGCCAATATGGAAACGCGCACCGGGGATTCGGTGTACGGGTTTAATTCCAATACCGGGCGTGACTTCCTGACCGCAACGGCGGATAACGGCAAGCCGGTGAACTTTGCGGTGTGGGACGCGGGCGGCAACGACACGCTGGATTTTTCCGGCTACAGCCAGCAGCAACTGATTAATCTCAATGACGGCGCCTTTTCCAGCGTCGGCGGCGGCACGCAGAACGTATCGATCGCCAATAATGCGGTGATCGAGAATGCCATTGGTGGCAGTGGTCGTGATGTGCTCATCGGCAACGAACAGGACAATTTACTGGCCGGCAATGCCGGTTCGGACATGTTGTATGGCGGGTTGGGGGCGGATCATCTGTGGGGCGGCAAAGACGCCAACAACTTCGCCGATTATTTCGTTTACCTCAATGCTAATGAGTCCACCACGACGGCATTCGATGTGATCGAGGATTTCGAGCACGGCGTCGACAAAATCGACCTTTCCGGGCTGCGTTTCAACAACAGCCTGAGTGAACTGCGGTTGATCGACAGTGCCGACAGCTTCAGCGGACAGAAAGGCGAGTTCAAACTTAACTTCGATACCTTTAACGGCACGACCGATTTATTGCTGAATACCCATAACGACAGCTATGCGGCGGATTTCAAAATCCAGGTCGTAGGCCAGGTGGAGCAAAGCGATATTCTGTTTGCCTGAGTGCCACGCTTGATAAGGGCCTTACGGCCCTTTTACTAAAGCGCCATCCCCGGCCTTTAAGGGTTCAGAGCCTTGATCAGCGCCTGATTGAACCGTTCGGGCTCTTCCATTTGCGGCGCATGCCCCAGGCCAGGGAATTCGATCAGGTTGGCGTGCGGGATCATTTTCGCCACCTGTTTCCCCAGCAGATTATAGTGCCCGAGCTGAGCCTTGACGGCGGGGGGAGCGATATCGCTGCCGATGGCGGTGGTGTCGGCGGTGCCAATCATCAAGGTGGTCGGCGTTCGTAGATCCTTGAACTCGTAGAACACCGGCTGGGTGAAAATCATGTCGTAAATCAGCGCCGAGTTCCAGGCCACCAGGCGATGGCCAGGCCCATTGTTCAGCCCGGCCAGCATATCGACCCAGCGGTCATATTCCGGCTTCCAGCGGCCAACATAATAGGTCTGCAGTTCGTACTGTCGAATACCGGCAGCGGAGGTTTTCAATTCACGCTCGAACCACCGATCGACGCTGCGCCACGGCACGCCTTTGGCTTTCCAGTCTTCCAGCCCAATCGGATTGACCATCACCAGCCGTTCCACCGCCTGCGGGTACATCAGGCTATAGCGGGTTGCCAGCATGCCGCCGGTAGAATGGCCGACGATCACCGCTTTAGCGATTTTCAGGTTATTCAATAGCGCGTGGGTATTGTTCGCCAACTGCTGAAAGCTGTATTGGTAGTGCTGCGGTTTGGTGGAGCTGCAAAAGCCGATTTGATCGGGCGCGATCACCCGATAACCGGCCTTGCTTAGTGCTTTGATGGTGTCTTGCCAGGTGGCTGCACAGAAATTTTTGCCGTGCATCAGCACCACAGTATGGCCGTTGGCATCGCCCTCTGGCGGCACGTCCATATAGCCCATGCTTAACTGCTGCCCCTGAGAGCTGAAGCTGAATTGTTGCAGCGGGTAAGGGTAGTGAAAGCCCTGTAGCTCCTGACCGTATTTGGGTGTTTCGGCAGCCACGCTGGCAGAAAAGGCGGCCAGAGCAGCGGCTAGCGCGACTCGACGGGTCAATCTCAGCATCCTGATGTCCTTATGAAAATCGGCAAGAGTCTGAGTATAGCCGTAAAGACCATGCCTCCCTGATGAAAAGGAGGCATGAAACGCTAGGCGCTGCGCAACTGTTGTTGGCGCTCAAGCTGCTGGTTGAAATGCGCGGGGGCCCAATCCGCCTGCAGCGCCTGCATCAGCAACTGCTGCTGGGTCTGCGGAGCCAGGCCGGCCAGCGGCGGATCGCTGTCCAGATTGGTGGGGAAAGAGTAGCCGTCTGCCGCCGCCGCGACGGTCGCCGCCAACTCCGCACCCAGCAGTTCTCCAGCTTGATAGCGCCGCAGCAACGCCGGATAGATCTGCTGCAGCAGGCGCAAGCGGTTCACGGTTTCCATCGGCTTGCCGAATGCCGATGAGACCTGCAACAGATTGGCGATGCGCACATGGTCGTGGGTGACATTGTTGCCCGCAGCATGGAACAGCGCCGGGTTAAAGAACAGCGTGTCTCCCAGCTCCAGCGGCAGCTGTACGGCATGTTGCTGGAAATAGTCGATAAACTCCGGACGTCGCCAGGCCAGGTAGCCGCCGGGATAATGGTGTGAGAACGGCAGTAATTGAGTTGGGCCGGACTCCAGCGGCATCGCGGAATGCGCCACCGCACCTTGCAGCGTCAGATACTGGGACAGCAGTTGCAACGGCAACGGAAAACGTTGTACGTCCTGATTTTCCTGAAAGCCCAGATGGTAGTCACGGTGCGGTTGCTGTGCTTTGCCCCCAGGGCGCACTACGTTGACCTGCGCCGTCATTTGATACCAGGGCCCGAGCCAGGCTTCGCTGACCAACGCCAGCACAGGGTTGGCGTAGTAATCAATAAAAGCATCGGGATCGTGCTGGGCGGCCTTTTGCAGCGAATTCCAGATGCGGCCGTTATTGCCGGCGGCAGAGAAGTGATCGCCTGCGTTCCCTCTGGCGGCCTCCTCCTGGAAAATGGCTTCGAAAACCCGGTTATGGCGCTCTATGATGCTCTTGTCGGGATAGGTATTTTTAATCACCAGCACGCCGGGGCCGGTGGAAAGTGCCCGGTGCAGCTCACTCAATACCGAGGTTTTATCGGTTTGCGCACACTCAATCAGCGTGGCGGCGTGATAAATCAGCACGTTTTTTTGCGCGTCGGCCGCCAGTGGATAGTCACTCAATGTGAGCGACTGCTCACATGTCTGGCCAAAGTCATCAACCGAAAGCCGGTCAGGCTGTAAAAAAAGAGTTTCAGTCATGATGTGCTCCCGAGTTCAGGCTCAGCGGGTGGTCCGGTTTAGGTGAGCCGCCATCGCCGCAGCCAATCACCCCCTGATCGAAGTCGACAACCGCGCCGGTCATCATTCCGGACTCCTCAGACAGCAAGAACGCCACCGCACGCGCCACTTCCCGTGGTTTCAACAAGCGCCCAAACGGCTGTTGTCGTTCCGCCTGCGCTAACCAATTCTCATCGGCGTCGTGATACTGGCGCTGAATTTCATGCTCATGTGGCGTGTCCATCCAACCGATATTCAGGCCGTTTACCCGGATGCGGTTGCGCATGGCGCTGAAGGCGACGTTTTTGGTCAGGGTGATCAGTGCGCCTTTTGACGCGGCATAAGGCGCGAGAAACGACTGACCCCCGTGCGCAGTAATGGTAATGATGTTAACGATGGAACCCGCGACCTGATGCTTGATCATCACTTTGATGGCTTCCTGCATCAGGAAGAAGGGCGCGCGAATATTGACGGCGAAAATGGCGTCAAACAGCTCTGGCGTGGTGTCGATTATGGTACCGCGGTCGGACATGCCGGCGCAGTTAACCAACCCATGCAGGGTACCGAAAGCGTTTTCCGCTTCGGCAATGACGTTGCGGCAGGCTGCCGGATCGGCAATGTCAGCGGTGACGAATCGGGCATCGCAGCCGGTAGCGCGTAACTTCTCTGCCTGGGCGGCCCCCGCTTTCTGATTGCGGCCGCAAAGCATCAGCCCGGCGGCTCCGCGCTCGGCCAGCAGTTGTGCCACCGCAGCGCCTAGCCCCTGGGTTGCTCCCGTCACCACGTAATAGTTTCCGGAAAACATAGTGTTTACATTCTCGTGCATTGCGTCAGCCTCAGATAATTTTTGATATTGAAAATCAATCGGTTGTTTTTATCTTCATCTTGCTATTGCTAACCCTAGCATCTACATTTTGTTAACAAAACCTCACTGAAACCTCAAAAAGACCTCAATTTGGTGGCGTCATGAAATTCTCTATCAAGCAAATTGCCGCGCAGGCGGGCGTCAGCAAGGCAACGGTCGATCGCGCGCTGCATCAGCGGGGCAAGGTGCATCAACAAACCTTGCGGCGTATTGAGCAGGCTCTGCAGGATTTGGAAAATCAGCAGCGCAGCGGCCTGGCCAGCGGCCGTACGCTGCCGATTGACGTGGTGATGCACACGCCGCAGCGTTTCAGTCAGTTGGTTACGGATGCACTGTGTAGCCAGTTGAGTGCTTTTGTGCCGTTTCGCATTACGCTGCGCTTTCATATTTTCGAACAGATCGGTACCGCTGAATTGCAGCAGGTGATCGAGCGCTGCCGTAGCCAGGGCTCCTACGGGGTGATCCTGAAGGTGAGCGATGAGCAATTGCTCAATGACAGCGTCGGTTTGTTGCAGCAGCAGGGCATACCGGTGGTGACCATAGTGACCGATCTGCCACAAAGTCGGCGCATCAGCTATATCGGCATGGATAACCGAGCCGCCGGTCGTACAGCGGCTTATCTGATGGCACGCTGGTTACCGCCCCAGCCGCAGCGGGTGGCAGTGGTGATCAGCAGCCAGGGTTTTCGCGGCGAAGAAGAAAGAGAGAGTGGATTCCGTCAATGGCTGCGGGAAAGGGCACCGCACCTGAGCGTGGTGGACATTAGCGGCGGCCTGGGGGTGTATGCACCGACTCTGGCACGAGTGACAGAAACGTTGCGCTGTCATCCGGATATTCACGCGGTTTACAGCGTCGGTGGCGGGAACTCCGCGATTGTTGAGGCGTTCAGCCGGCAACAGCGGCCGCTGGCGGCGTTTATCGGCCACGATTTGGATCAGGAGAATCGCCAACTGCTGGCACAAGAGCGGATTGATGCGGTGATCGACCACGATTTACAACGGGACGCGCGCAATGCCTTCCAGGCCATTTTGCAACACCACGGCTTTGTTCCCGGCAATATCATCACGCATGCCTTTTCAAGGGTTAGCGTGGTGACGCCGTTTAATCTTTCAATGGTCGACGAACCCTCTGCCGGTGTTTAACGCCGAAGGTTTTTGCCACCGGCGAACCGGTGGCGAAGGGGGGAAATCAGCCTGGTGACGGGCTCTTTTTAACAGCAATAGGTTATTAAATCTCTTTATTGATGATATCGGCAACGCGCAGGGCAATGGCATAGCCGGTTAAGGTTGGATTCACCACGGTAGAGCTGGGGTGGACGCTGGTGCTGGTGATAAAGAGATTGGCATGATCGAAGGAGCGGCACTCGTGGTTGACCACCGAGTCCCGTGGATCACTGCCCATAATAGTGGTGCCCATGATATGGGAACTGGGTACCCATGCCTGGATGTCATTTAGCACTTCAGTGGCGCCAAATAATGCCTTGAACTGCTCATAGTCTTTATAAAGTTGGCCCATGGCGTTCAGGGTGTATTCATGCGCGATGTCGTAATTGATACGCGGCGTCGGCAAATTAAGCGCATCGCGCTTATTGCTCAAAGTGACGCGGTTCGCGGGATCGGGTAATACCTCGACGTAGGTCGCAATTTTCAGGTAGCGTGCGCTATTGTGACGAATAAGACGATCCAGCTCAGGGCCGACGATACCCTGGTCCAGCAAACGCTTGGTGATCAACTCGTTAGGGACGGTATTATCGAGAAAGTGGCGGATTGCCGCATGCTGGTGTCGCAGCGGCGTGTCGCGCCAGGTGTTGATGCTTCCCTGCTGCGTCGGACCACGACCTGCCCAAACGGGATCTTTCGCCAGCATGGCGATAGCCCGCCCAGTATGCCCCATCATGTTACGTCCGACCTGATCCGACGAGTTGCCTATGTCCGACATCAGCATCAATTTCGGTGTTTCTACCCCATGGGCAGCCAGCACGAAATAGCGAGCCGTGAGGCGCGTACTTTCCCCCTGCGGATTCTTATAGTGCACGGCGACGATTTTGTTGTCCGGGCCTTTTTCGATACGGTAAACCACCGCATTCACCCGCAGCTTTGCCCCCCGATGCTCTGCCCAAACGACCGGCTTATCGCCAGAGAACTGCGCACCGATCGGGCAGATAGGGGCACAGTTGTTGTTACCCGCGCATATTGGTCGCCCTTGATAGGGGCGGGTCGCACGTGCATTGGGTTCATCGACGAAGTGGTGATGGGCACTGGAGACTTTTTCCGCTACCTGCTGGGTCAGATAGGTCCAGGGTTGCATCGCCATGGGATAAGGTTTGGAGCGTGGGGGATAGGGTTGTTCACCATGGCCACGCTGGTCATCGGTATCGGAGCCGCTCACGCCAATTTCTTCTTCGGCCAATTGGTACCAGGGTTCCAGCGTGTCGTAGTCAATAGGCCAGTCACGACCGTGCCCATAGAGCGTTTTTAATTTGAAGTCGGCAGGCAGATTACGCCAGGTTGCCCCGCCCCAGTGCCAGGTGGTTCCCCCAACCAGACGCAAGAAGGAAGGCTTTTGGGTAATATTGCCCACGCTCTCAATATAGTCGTCAGAATACTTGCCGGTCGCCGACTTGGGCGCCCAGGGCAGGTCTGGGTAAGGGCCGTTATAATCTGATTTATTCCCATATTGGCGAAATGCTTCAAGGATTTCCGCACGCTTAACGCGGGGGCCCGCTTCTAAAATGATGACGGATCTTCCTTGCCTGGCAAGGCTGTTCGCAATAGCACCGCCTAAAATACCGGCACCCACGACGATAATGTCGCAATCATATTCAATGGCCATATTTGCTCACTAATGATCTTCAATTTTCTAAATTTGGCGTGGCTATCCAGTAATTGGGTCGCGCGCGAATATAGGTAGGGATCGCGGTCACATCACTCGTTGCCTGGAACATCAAGGCTTTCTCGTAATTCACTACCACGGCCTGGCGGCCACGCCCTACATTACCGGTATAAAAGCTCTCTATAATTAGCAGTGCTAATTTCCGATTTTCATCCTCTGCGGGCAGGGCAGAAATAAAGGATTGCACATCGGGGGCACCACTATCGCTTATCCTTTTTTCCAACATGGCGAGCCTGTCGCCAAACTTCTCGGTATGGGACGCCATGGTTGAATACATGTCTGCGGTAAATGCCGGATCGAGGTTCTGCCGGAGGGTCAGCCACTGAGCCAACTGATTAAAAAGCACCTCTGTGTGTTTGTCATCGAGCCGTTTTAGCGGGGTTGAAACGGCATTGACCGACAGAAAGGCAGCCCCCGCGATGAGGGTGCTTTTCAGCAGATGGCGACGAGAAAAGCCGTAGCTCGCTTTACTTTTGCTCTCTTTTTTCATTGCACGACGTCCTCATTGCTGGAACCACGCAGTTTTTCAACCTGATCGGGGGTGACGTTGAGTGCATGTCCGCCGAAGCTTTCCACCAGATATTCAGCCAGTTGAGCGATTTGTTGATTGCTCAACTGATCTGAGAACGCGGGCATAAAGTAGTGGTCCTTACCGTTGTTCACGTTGGCGCCGTGTAGAATGACCTGAATCAGGTTGTTGGCGTCGTTCGCACCGATCACGCTGTTGCCGAGCATTGAAGGGTAATAACCGTCCGTTGTGCCGGCACCTTCTCCGCCATGGCAGCTTGCACAATTGTTCAGATAAATGTTGGCGCCCGGCATTCCGCCGTTCGGCCTCGGCTGCACCTGAGATGAGCGCGGTCGGGTCTGTTCATCACCTACGGCCTGTATGTCTTTCAAATACCCTGCAATGGCGTTCAGGTCCGCATCATTCATTTTGCTGAAGCTGTGGGTAATGGCTTCAGCCATGGAACCGGCTGCCTGAGCTTTAAAGGGGACATTGCCTGTTTTCAGATATTGAACGATCTCTTGCTGTGTCCAGCTACCGATACCAGATGCTTTGTCGCTGGTGATGTTAAACGCCTCCCAGCCGCCAATCCTGGCGCCGGCCAGGAAACCTTTCTGGCTTTCGTCATAGGCTTTTTCTTGCATGCCCAATCCGCGGGGGGTGTGGCAAGAGCCGCAGTGTGCGGCGCCTTGCACCAAATAAGCGCCACGGTTCCACTCTGGGCTGCGGTCTGATTTGTATTGATAAGCCCCTTTCTCCAGAAATAGAGTATTCCAGGCCATCAGCGGCCAGCGCAGGGTAAGGGGCCAAGAGAAGTCAGGCTTTTTATTCGGTTGGTTAACAGGCTCAACGCCATGCATAAAATAGGCATACAGGTTGGCAATGTCTTCGTCCGTTAACTTGGTGTAAGAGGGGAATGGCATTGCCGGATAAAGATTTGAACCATCACGTCTAATCCCTTCCCGGAATACCTTCTTAAAATCTTCCAATGTATATTCGCCAATACCGTAGGTTTTATCTGGCGTGATGTTGGTGGAGTAAATATTGCCCATGGGCAATGGCATAGCCAACCCCCCGCTAAAAGGCTTGCCACCCGACGCGGTATGGCAGGCCACACAGTCTGAAGCAATGGCTAAATAACGGCCTTTGTGCTGTGCAAAATCACTCTCTGCGGCAGCAGGTTGCGCGTAACTCAATGAAGAATATAAAGGCATCACGACGACCAGGAAACGGATCAGCCTCTTTATACTCCAATGAGTTTTTTTATTACTCATCTTTGTTTTCCAAACCAAAATGGTGATATATAGCGTTAAGATACAAAAAATACTGTAACGGTTTAGTATTCAATGTATTGATCTGCGACCGATAATGTCAACGGTTATGTCTGTCGTTCAGCATTAATTGTTAATTTTTAGTGGGATGTAAATGGCGGAGTCAGATTGGGGAGTTTTGGGATAAAGCGCCTTGGGTTCAGGCGCTTTTGACGTATGTTTATGCCACCGGGCGCCGCCATAACCCAGCAAACCGGCCCGGTTTGGCAAACATCACCAGATTGCCAAGCAGGATCAGGCACAGGCCTATCACCGCATTGGTGTGCCACTGATAGCCTTCATACAGGGTTGAAATGGTCAGTGCCACCAGAGGAAACAGCAGGGTGCTGTAGGCAGCCGCCCCGGCGCCGATCCGCCCCAGCAGGCTGAAATAGGCCGCAAAGGCAATCACCGAGCCGAAAATCGCCAGATACAGCAACGAGCCGATGTAACGGGTGCTGAACTCAATCTGGAATGAGGCACCCTGGGCCAACGCAATCAGCGCCATCAGGATTGCGCCGTAACTCATGGCATAGGTATTGGTGGAAAGAATGTCCAACCCATGCCGCTGGTGGCGGGAGCTGATCATATTCCCCAAAGAGAAGCCGTAGGTGCCAAGAGCGCTCACCCCGATGCCTTTCAACAGGTCCGGCGCCATTTGCGTTGCCACCAGATCTTGCCAGAACAGGGCGACGATCCCGGTCAGGCCCAGCACCGCAGCCGGTAACAGATTGGGGCTAGGGCGCTGGCGAAAGAAAATAATGCCGTTAACGGCATTGAACAGCACTGCCATCGAGAAAATCACCGATTCCAGCCCGCTGCTGATGTAGGCTGCGGCATGGTAAAAACAGTAGAAGTTAAAACCGAAAACGCAGCAGCCTTGCAGGACGCAAAACAGATGGTCGCGCAGGGCGATACGGCGCAGACGTCGTGCCAATAAAAGAATGACGAGCATCACTACTGCGGAAACCACAAAACGGTAACTGATGGAAACGGGAATGGCCACCGGGCCTTCCTGCTGCAGGGTAATGGCAATCCAGGTGGTGCCCCAAATCAGCACCACGGCAAGGTACAACAGCACGTTCATAATTAACTCCGGCAAAATGGATAGGCTCAGTATCCGCCGCTGCACGGCGCCGCGCTTTCAGCGCTTTGCGAGCAATTGCATATTCTTGCGCTTTTTTTGGCAAAAGCGCGTGCTGATGGCTGGTATGGCATCGCGCCACTCTCTAAACTGGAAAGATTGAGCAAAGCGGGGTCGGTAATGTCCAGATACAAGGCGTTTGAAACGCTGCGTGAACATAAAGCGCAGTTGCACGACAGTGTGCGATTAAGCTGCGGCGTGGAGCTGGCCGCCTGGTCCAACTGTGACGACCGTATTACCCAGGAAAGCGCGGAGCACCATACTCTGAGCCTGTACGTCGCCGACGGTTACGAGTGCTATCAAAAAGTGCCTGGAGGGTGGAGAAACGGCGGCGGACCTGACCGTTTCTGCATTATGCCGCGCCAGTATGAGTCCACCTGGGACGTGCGCAGCGATCTGTCTTTCGTCCACCTTTACTGTACCGATAAGCACCTGCGTCAGGTGGCGGAACAAATCTGGGATCGCAGCCCGGCGTCGATAAATCTGGTGCCCAACGCGTTTGCCGAAGACCCGCAAATCACCTTGCTGTATCGCCAGTTTCTACTCAGTTGCAACTGGCAGGAACGGGCCAATCAGCTGTCCCTCAGCAGTGCCACAACGCTGCTGATGACCTGTCTGGTTCAGCGCTACAGTGAACTGCAATGGACGCTGCCGCAGGTCCGTGGCGGTCTGGCCCCGGCCGTTGCCAAACGGGTGAAAGAGTATATTGAGCAGCATCTCGATCTGCCGCTGGTATTGGCCGATTTGGCCGCGCAGGCGGGGCTGAGCGAGTTCCACTTCGCCCGTATGTTCAAACATGACACCGGTCTGGCGCCGCATCAGTTTGTCATGCGCGCACGGCTACAACAGGCAGAGCAGTTGCTTTGCCACAGTCAGTTGCCGTTGACGCAGATAGCGCTGGAGTGCGGTTTCAGCTCCGCCAGTCATTTCAGCAATCGCTTCAAAGTGGCCTATGGATGTTCCCCAACGCAGCGGCGTCAGGGGCGTTAACCTCAACAGGAGAGAACATGGAACAGCAGTTCGCAGGACTGGGCGTGTTGTTTGTCGCCGGATTTGGGCCCATTACCCAACAAACAGAACACAGCAAGGCATTTTACGTCGATGCCCTGGGGCTGCCGTTGAAGCCGATGGAAGGCAATGCCGATTATCTGTTGAGCGAGCACGGCGCACTGGAAGGCGTGAAGCACTTTGCTCTCTGGCCGCTGGCGCAGGCCGCGCAGTCGTGTTTTGGCAGCGTTCAATGGCCGACGGACCTGCCGGTGCCGCAAGCCTGGATGGAATTTGACGTCGCTGATATGGCGCTGGCAACTCAGGGGTTGGTTGACCGTGGCTACCGTCTGCTGGTTACCAATCGCGAAGAGCCTTGGGGCCAGAGTGTCACACGGTTGCTCAGCCCTGAAGGGCTATTGATTGGCGTTACCTTTACCCCTTGGTTGCGTGATTGATTTTCACTGGTCTAATTCCCTCGCCGCTGGTGGGGGATATATCGTTTTTTAGAAAAATCGATTATTAGCTTATTCAAAACCCCAACCGATAAACCTATTGTTCTCGAGCTCTTCATTTGATTGGTGATAGTTATTCCTGTCAGTTAGATAAAAACATCATCCATAGATCGTTATTTCCTTTCTTTAGAAGCCAAAATAAAATTAGGGTGCTCATAATTACACGCTAAGGAAAATTAAATAGAGATAATTCTTATATTCCACACCCATCGCTAAAATAATAATGATTCTCGTTTTCAACCAAGGAAAGGAAGAGGGAACTATGGGCAAATTAGCAAGGGTAGGGATGACAACATTAATATCCCTGGGAATGACGATGATATTACCTACGGCAATGGCGGAGAATATCAATACGCCAAATAAGGATGTTACGGCCCAGCAAACGCAGCCGTCGTTTATCGCGGCCGGAAAAGTTGTGCAGGTTACTTTCGGCGATTTTGCCTTCAAACTGGATTTCACCGACGACAAAACCATGACCTTTACGGGGGTTGGCGCGGCCTCTCAGGGCGTAACCGACACCGTTCAGTATACGGCGGTTGAGATACGTCCCAAGGTCTACATGGTTTACTGGAGCGAACCCAAGTCCGGCGATAATGTCACTCATGTCGAGGATTTTCAGCGGGGTGAGGTCTACACCAATATCGCCAGCAAGGATGGGACTTTCACCCATCTGAAAGGGCAATTGAAAATCATAGGTCATTCAGGAAAATAAAGGAGCTACAATGAAAAAGGTATTTATCCCTTTGGTTATCGTCGGCAGTATGCTGGCCAATTACCCTGCATTGGCGGTTAAAAACAGCGAGCCTCATAAAGTCGCTGGAAATAAAAACATTCAGGACCAAAAGAAGTTAAAGGTAGTGGAAGATCTGTACGCCGGTTTCTTTAATAAGCATGATATCAGCGTGGCGCAGCGGCTGATTGTGGAAAACTACAAGCAACATAATCCGTTTGTGGGCGATGGCATTAAACCGTTCCTGGATTTCTTCAGCCAGAATTTTAAAGATAATCCACAGTTCAGCGCGAAAATATACCGCAGTGCAGTGAGCGGCGACCTGGTGTATGTCCACGTATTGTATAAAAACAATCCACAAGACCGCGGTACCGCCAGCGTGGATATTTATCGGGTGAACAATCAGGGCAAAATCACCGAACACTGGGACGTCAATCAGGAAGTGCCGGAGAAATCGGCCAACGACAACACCATGTTCTAACGCAACAGGGCCGCTCCGGCGGCCCTGTTACTCATCTGCGCCCATTCTCGACCTGTTTGAACTGCCTGCGTACCTGTAAGCAATTGAGCAGCACCAACACCGCCGTGACGGCAAACACCCAGCGGAACCCCAGCAGCGCCGAAACCCCAGAACCAATCAACGGACCGACCACGTTGCCAAGATACATAAACGACTGGTTATAGCCGAAGATACGGCCGGTGACCTGATCGGAAGAGTACTTCAACAACAGCGTCTGTACCGCAGGCATCAGGGCACCGTCGGCAAAGCCCAGCAGAAAACGCAGGATACCCAACTGGAGCGGTGTTTCCACCCAGGCCATGATGGCGAACAGCAGGGTGGTTAGCCCCAGCGCCGCCAGCAGAATGCGTGCGGTGCCAATACGATCGCCCAGCCGGCCGAGGCGTGGTGCGGAAATCAACGCCGCCACCCCAGGCACGGCGGCAATCATGCCGCTAATAAAGGCGATATTACCGCTATCACCTGACAACTCTTTTATAAACAGCGTCAGTATCGGGCTGATGGAGGAGTTGGCAAGTTGGATCATCAGGGTGCTGATAAACAGCGTTACAATCAGCGCAGGATAGGGCAGCGACTGGAAAACGGCCTTGCCGCTCAATCGGTCGGCTTTTTTTACCTCGATACGCCGCTCTTTTATCAGGAACAAGGTAATCAAAAAGCTGACGAACATCAGCCCAGCGGTAACGAAAAACACCACGCGCAACCCCAAGTGGTCCGCCATCAGTCCGCCGAGCAGCGGGCCGGCTATCACTCCGGAAATTTGACCGGTGGACAAGGTGCCCAGCGCCCAACCGCTTTTATCACGCGGCACCTGCGAGGCAACCAGCGCCATTGCATTGGGGATATAGCCGGAGGTCAGGCCCATCAACGCACGCAGCGCAAACAGCTGATAAACGTTAGTGACCATGCCCTGCAGTGCAATGACAATAGCCATGCCCAGCGAGGCGCGCAACAGCATCAGCTTGCGGCCTTTGCGGTCCGCCAGGCTGCCCCACAGCGGCGACACCAGTGCAGACACCAAAAAAGTGCCGCTGAACACCAGGCCCGACCAAATGCTGAGCGACTGATGACCGCTGACGCCGAGCTGTTCGACGTACAGCGGCAGAAAAGGGAGGATTTGGCTCATTGCCAGCCCGGTGAAGAAACAGCCGAGCCAGACCGAAATCAGATTGAGTTTCCACGCTTCCATCAGCTTGTCGTACCACTTTGAATTAGGAGGGAATTATTGAGCAAGATAATAATAACACCGGTTACCAGGGCATGCCGGATGAAATAAGTGAACAAAAGTAAAACCTGCCGGTTGGCGGATGGCTCTGTAACGGCGGTATCCCGCGCTATGGCGCCGTAATGCTACTGTAAAATGATCACCGGTAACGCAATATTGCCGGTTGCTATCGGCGATGCCGTCATGGTGCTATAGCAAGGAATCAGCATTGTTCAGGAGACGCGGAAAATGACGTTTACGCTGCGAGAGATGGGGGCGGCCGATGTAGCGCCCGCGCATGGGCTGTCGCAAAAAATACAGTGGCCGCATCGGCTGGAAGATTGGCAGCAAGCGTGGTCATTGGGTGGCGGGGTGATCGCTGAAGTCGAGGGAGACGTGGTTGGCTGCGCCCTGCGCTGGCTATGGGGCGAGCAGCGCGCCACCTTGGGGTTGGTGATTGTCGCCGAGCAATGTCGTGGGCAAGGTATCGCCAGAGCCATGTTGCAGCAGATGATAGCGCCTTTGCCCGACTATCAGCTTCATCTGGTAGCGACCGCTCAAGGCAAACCGCTGTACCAAAAATTGGGGTTTATCGATCAGGGATTACTGGCGCAGCACCAATGCCGGGAGATGCCGGCAGGCCATACCGCACCTTTGCCCAAGGGGGCAAGGCTACGGCCGGCCTTGCCGCAGGATCTTGCCACCCTGGTTGAGCTGGATTTGGCCGCCAGCGGCCTCAGCCGCCAACCCCTGTTGGCCGCAATGTTGGCAAGCGCCGAACAGGCTTTGGTGCTGGAGCAGCAGGGGATTGCCGTCGGATTTGCCTTCCGCCGTCGTTTTGGTCACGGCAACATGATTGGCCCGGTGGTTGCGCCTGAGCTAACGGGGGCCATTGCCATGGTTGACGCCTTATGCCTGCCTTGTCAGGGCGAGTTTGTGCGGGTGGATACTCCCCTGGCCAGCGGCCTCAGCCCTTGGCTGGCCGAGCGCGGTTTACCCTGCGTCGATACGCCGACCATTATGGTGCGTGGCGTGCCCCATAGACCGGATTGCGACGTTGCACTGACATTTTCACTGGTTTCGCAAGCCTGGTCATAAAATTGAAATTAAGGGTTCAGGGTGGTGCATCGCCCGATGCATTGCCCAAGTGTTGTGCAATAGTTATCAACTGATGACTATGTTGTAACCGCAGGTTTTTGTCGTTCCTGCGCCGCCGTACGCCGTCGCGCGTGAAATTTCCCCTGCAATCCGCAATTGGCACAGGCCATGCATTGTCATCATCTCGCTTTGTTATCTGAGTAACAAAGTGGGGTTTGGTGACAACTCAACAACAGCGGGCGAACTATGGCAGAGCATCCAGATGTGATGGCACAAATAGAAGCGTCATTTGCGGTGCAAACCCCCACCGGGAAACGCATTGCCGGATATCTGCTGGCCAATTTGCCGCAGGTGCCGTTTGAGACCGCCGACAGCATTGCTCGTAGCACCGCCACCAGCGGTATTTCGGTCGGGCGCTACCTGCGCAGCCTGGGTTACCGCAACCTTGAGGACTTAAAGCGCACCTTGCGCGAGCAGGGTACGGCTTTGCATCAACCCTGGGGCGTGACCGATCGCCTGGGGGCTTATCGCCGTCGGCGCGAACAGCCGCAACCCCAAAAATTACGTCAGTCATTAACGCTGGAGCTGGAAGCGATCGAACACGTTTACCAATTGGCCGGCGGCGAAGCCTTTGCGCAGGTCAGCCGTCAGTTGGCGCAGGCGGAAGCGGTGTTTGTCGTGGGCATTCAGTCTACGCGCGGCATTGCCAATGCCTTTTACAGCCATCTGGAATATCTGCGGCCCAAGGTCTATTACGCGGACGGGTTATCCGGCACCTATGTGGAGTCGCTAAATTCGGAATTCAGTGCGCCATATCTGGTGCTGACGGACACGCGCGCGTATTCGACCATCGCACAAAAATACTGCCAGGCGGCCTGTGCGCGTGGGCTGCGGCTGGCGCTGATTACCGATATTTACTGCCCCTGGGCTCGGGATTACCCGATCGACCTGCTGCAGGTAAAAACCGACACCGGTCAGTTTTGGGATTCGCTGGCCCCGCTCAGTTGCCTGTTCAACCTGCTGCTGTCTTCGGTGCTGGAACAGGGCGGTACAGCGGTCGAGCAACGGCTGGCAAGCAACCGAATGCTGCAAAAAGAGCTGGGGCAATTTGAATCTTAACCGTATGGGAAAACGCAATGAGTGACAATGTAACATTAACCGATCTGGCCGAGGCCTTTCCTGGTCTGCCGATTGAGTTGAAATATGCCGGCGCCGACAACCTGACGGGCCGGGCGATTTATCGCGAGAGCCGCTGCCTGCTGCATCCTGATGCGGTGCAGGGGCTGACGCGTTGCCTGCTGGCGGCACGGCTGGCCGGTTTTTCCCTGCTGGTATTTGACGCTTATCGACCGCAGCAGGCGCAGGCGTTGCTGTGGCAAGCCTGTCCGGATCCGCAGTATGTCACCAGCACCTTGACCGGATCGCATCATAGCCGGGGTGTCGCGATCGACGTGACGCTGTTGGACGCCGAGGGTATCGCTCTGGATATGGGCACCGGCTTTGATGAAATGAGCGAAAAATCACACCCGTTTTATCCTGATTTCCCTCCGGAGGTGCAGCGCAACCGGCTGCTGCTGAATGCGGTGATGGCCGCCGGAGGTTTTCGCGGGATCGCCAGCGAATGGTGGCACTTCGAGCTGCCCAACGCCGGGGATTATCCGCTGCTGGCCGATCGCTTCGGCTGTTTTTCTTACGACTAAAACAACACACATTCAACGCATCAGGAGCTTTGTTTATGAATCAGATCAAATACGCCGCTCTGGCGGCTGCAGTGACGTTGGGCATGACGGTAGCCGGGCCGGTACAGGCGGCGGTACCAAAGGACATGTTGGTGATTGGCAAAGCGGCCGATCCGCAAACGCTGGATCCGGCGGTGACTATCGATAATAACGACTGGACGGTGACCTACCCGGCTTATCAGCGGCTGGTGCAGTACAAGACCGAAGGCGGAAAAGGTTCGACCCAGGTGGAGGGGGAGCTGGCCGACAGCTGGACCAGTTCAGACGACCAACTGGTCTGGACCTTTAAGCTAAAACCCGGCAACAAGTTTGATGACGGTTCGGACGTGAACGCCGAGGCGGTCAAATGGTCGTTCGAGCGTCTGATGAAGATTGGTCAGGGGCCGTCAGAGGCCTTCCCGAAAGACCTGCAGGTCACGGTGGTGGATCCGCTGACGGTGCGTTTCACTCTGAAAACGCCGTTTGCGCCGTTCCTGTACACCCTGGCCAATGACGGTGCCGGCATCGTTAACCCGGCGATTGCCAAGGCGAATCCGGCGGACGAGGGCAAGGCCTGGCTGGCGAACCATAGCGCCGGATCTGGGGCGTACAAACTGGATCGCTGGCAGAAGGGCCAGCAGTTGGTGTTGGTGCCTAACCCGCATTACAGCGGTGCCAAACCGGCGTTTAAACGCGTCACGGTGAAAATCATCGGCGAAAGCGCCACCCGCCGTCTGCAACTGACCCGAGGCGACCTGGATATTGCCGAATCGCTGCCGATTGACCAGCTCACGGCGCTGAAAAGTGAAAACAAGGTTGCGGTCAACGAGTACCCGTCGCTACGGGTGACCTATTTGTACCTTAACAACGGCAAAGCGCCGCTTAACCAGGTGGATCTGCGTCGCGCCATCTCTTACGCCGTGGATTATCAGGGCATGGTGAAGGGCATTCTCGGGGGAACGGCAAACAGATGCGCGGCCCGATCCCGGAGGGCATGTGGGGCTATGACGCCAATGCCCAGCAGTACAGTCAGGATGCGGACAAGGCCAAGGCAGCACTGGCGGCGGTGAAAGACAAACCCGCTTCGCTGAACTTCCTGTATTCGATCAGTGACCCTAACTGGGAGGCGATTGCGCTGTCGGTGCAGGCCAGCCTGGCGACGGTCGGCCTCAACGTCAAACTGGAGAAGCTGGCCAACGCCACCATGCGGGATCGCATCGGTCAGGGCAATTACGATATCGCCATCGGCAACTGGAGCCCGGATTTCGCCGACCCCTATATGTTCATGAACTACTGGTTTGAATCCGACAAGAAAGGGCTGCCGGGCAACCGGTCGTTCTACAGCGATCCGCAGGTGGATGCCCTGTTGAAGAAAGCGGTATCGGTGTCCGATCAGCAGGTTCGCACCGCGGATTATCAGGCGGCGCAGAAAATCGTCATCGACCAGGCGGCCTACGTCTATCTGTTCCAGAAAAATTATCAGGTGGCGATGAACAAAGAGGTGAAGGGCTTTGTGTATAACCCGATGCTGGAGCAGGTGTTCAACGTTGGGCAGATGAGCAAGTAATTTTTTTCGGGCAGCCGTTTGGCTGCCCCTGCACCATGGGAAACCGCTATGAACGTTTGGAGCCTTATCCGTCAGCGCTGCTGGGGGTTGGTGCTGGTGATGTTCGGGGTGTGCGTGATCACCTTTACCATCTCGCATCTGATCCCCGGCGATCCGGCGCGCTTGCTGGCCGGTGACCGCGCCAGCGAGGAAATCGTCCAGCATATTCGCCAACAGCTGGGGCTGGACCAGCCGCTGTATGTGCAATTTGGCCGCTACGTGCTGGATTTGCTGCATGGCGATTTGGGGACTTCCATTCGCACCGGACGGCCGGTGCTGGACGATCTGCGCGCCTTCTTTCCCGCCACGCTGGAGCTGGCTTTTTGCGCTTTACTGTTGGCGATCGCGTTTGGCGTCCCGCTTGGGGTTGTGTCGGCAGTGTATCGTAATAAATGGCCCGATCATCTGGTGCGGCTGTTGTCGGTGACCGGCATCTCCACCCCGGCGTTCTGGCTGGGGTTGGGGGTGATTATCCTGTTCTACGGGCAACTGAATCTATTGCCCGGCGGCGGCAGACTGGACGACTGGCTGGATCCTCCCACCCACATCACCGGGTTTTACCTGCTGGACTCCTTGCTGACCGGCAACGGCGAGGCATTCTGGAACAGCCTGCAACATCTGATCCTGCCGGCGCTGACGTTAGCCTTTGTTCATCTTGGGGTAGTGGCGCGCCAAATCCGCTCGGCGATGCTGGAACAATTGGGGGAAGACTATATCCGCACGGCCCGTGCCAACGGCCTTTCGCACTGGCGAGTGGTGCTTGGGCATGCGTTGCCCAACGCGTTGATCCCCTCGGTGACGGTGTTGGGGCTGGCTTTGGGGGACTTACTCTATGGCGCGGTGCTGACCGAAACGGTCTTCGCCTGGCCGGGCATGGGCGCTTACGTGGTGGATTCCATTCAGGCGCTGGACTTTCCGGCGGTGATGGGGTTTGCCGTGGTGGTCTCTTTTGCCTACGTGATGGTTAATTTGATCGTCGATCTGCTCTACCTGTGGATCGACCCAAGAATGGGGCGCGAGGGATAATGACAATGACTCAAATCGAACAACCGCCGATCGCGGAACCCGTATTGCGCTATCTCAGCCTGCGCCGCGCCTGGTACCGGGTCCGGCGGAGTCCGCTGACGCTGCTGGGTGCTGCCATCATGATAGCCGTGCTGTTCCTGATGCTGTTCTCGCCGTGGCTGGTGCCGCATAACCCGGACGCCATTGACCTAACCGCGCGCTTACTGCCGCCTTCGCCCGAGCACTGGTTCGGTACCGACGAAGTGGGCAGGGACCTGTTCAGCCGAGTCCTGGTTGGCAGCCGTCAATCGGTGGCCGCCGGGCTGGCGGTGGTGGTCTTGGCGGGGAGCATTGGCTCGCTGCTCGGCTGTTTCTCCGGCGTGATGGGCGGTACGGTTGATGCGTTAATTATGCGCTGCATGGATATCATGCTGTCGGTGCCGTCGCTGGTGTTGACCATGGCGCTGGCGGCGGCGTTGGGCCCCAGTTTGTTCAACGCCATGTTGGCGATTGCCGTGGTGCGCATTCCTTTCTACGTGCGGCTGGCGCGCGGCCAAACGTTAACGCTGCGTCATCAGGCGTATATGCAAGCGGCGCGCACCTTTGGCGCTTCGCGCTGGCATCTGATTGGCTGGCACGTGCTGCGCAATGTGATGCCGCCGTTGGTGGTGCAAGCGTCGCTGGATATCGGTACCGCAATCCTGATGGCGGCTACGCTGGGCTTCATCGGCCTGGGTGCCCAGCAACCGACCGCTGAATGGGGCGCTATGGTGGCGAATGGCCGCAACTATGTGCTCGACCAATGGTGGTATTCGGCTTTCCCCGGCACGGCGATCCTGATCACCGCTACCGGTTTCAACCTGTTCGGCGACGGTCTGCGCGACCTGCTGGATCCTAAAACCCGGGGGCGCTGATGAGTGAAACCACCGTTTTATCAATCGATGAATTGCAGCTGGAGTTTCCGATTTACGGCGGCAGCGTCAAGGCGCTCAATCGCGTTTCGTTGCAGGTCAAGGCGGGTGAAATCGTCGGCGTGGTGGGCGAGTCCGGCTCCGGCAAGTCGGTCACTGCGATGATGACATTACGGCTGCTGGCGGAAGAGGGTTACCGCGTGACCGGCGGTTCGCTGGAGATGCTGGGCACCGACGTGCTTAACGCCAGCGAGCGGCAAATGCGCCAGTTGCGCGGTGCGCGGGTGTCGATGATTTTTCAGGAACCCATGAGTGCGCTTAATCCAACGCGCAAGATCGGCCGCCAGATGTGCGAGGTGATCCGCCTGCACCAGCGACTTTCCGCCTCGGCGGCTCGCGACAAGGCGATTCAGCTGTTACAGGAAATGCAGATTGCCGATGCACAGCGGGTGATGGAGCGATATCCGTTTGAGTTGTCCGGCGGTATGCGCCAACGGGTGCTGATTGCCATGGCGTTTTCCTGCGAACCGGAACTGATCATCGCTGACGAACCCACCACTGCGCTGGACGTCACGGTCCAGCGTCAGGTGTTGCGTTTGTTACAGCAGAAGGCGCGAGCCAGCGGCACGGCGGTGCTATTTATCACTCACGATATGGCCGTGGTGTCGCAACTGTGCGACCGGGTGTATGTGATGTACGCAGGACACGTGATTGAGAGTGGCGCAACCGCCAATGTGATTGAGCATCCCAGTCATCCGTATTCCATTGGGTTATTGCTGGCGGCGCCGGAGCGCGCCGAACCGCGCAGCCTGCTGCAGGCTATCCCTGGTACGGTGCCCAACCTGAGTGCGTTACCGCCAGGCTGCGCTTTTAGCAACCGTTGCCGCCATGCTGACGCTCAGTGTCGGCATACGCCGAGGCTTACGCCATTGGTGGCAGAGCCGAGCCAAAGAGTAGCCTGTTGGCATCCGCAGTCTGTCGATTTGGAGGTGCAGAATGAACGTTGAGGCACTGCTGGAACTGCGCGACGTGCGATTGCGTTTCCCCGCCAGCTATAACTGGCGCGGCAAGCCGCGAGAGTATGTTCATGCGCTCAATGGACTGGATCTGAACATTATGCGCGGCGAAACCTTGGGCATCGTTGGCGAGTCCGGCTGCGGCAAAAGCACCCTGGCGCAGTTGCTGATGGGGTTGTTGAAGCCCAGCAGCGGCGAGCTGCTGCGGGCGCGCAATGCCGGCTCCTGGTTTGGCAGCGGTATGCAAATGGTGTTTCAGGATCCGCAGTCATCGCTCGATCCGCGCCTGCCGGTATGGCGAATTATCACCGAGCCGGTGTACGTGCAGCAACACAACAGCGTGGCGGAACGACGGGCGCAGGCGGCGGAGTTGGCTCAGCAGGTGGGACTGCGGCCGGAGGCGATTGACCGGTTGCCGCACGAGTTCTCCGGCGGACAGCGACAGCGTATCTCCATCGCCCGCGCACTGTCGTCGCAGCCGGACATCATCGTGCTGGACGAACCTACTTCGGCGCTGGATATTTCGGTGCAGGCGCAGATCCTCAATTTACTGGTGGAACTGCAACGCCAGCGCAACCTGACTTATGTGCTGATCTCGCATAACGTCTCGGTGATCCAGCACATGAGCGATCGGGTAGCGGTGATGTATCTGGGGCAGATTGTCGAATTGGGGCCGACCGCACAGGTGTTGCGCCAGCCTCAGCACCCTTACACCCGGTTGCTGCTGGATTCGGTGCCCCGTACCGGCCGTTCACTGAGCGACAGCGCAATTGAAGACCGCAAAGGGGAATTACCGGGCAACCGTCAATTGCCGCAGGGCTGCTTTTTTCGCGAACGTTGCCCTTACGCCGGCGAGGGGTGCCAGCGACCGCAAAGTTTGAGAGTCAACTTGGGCGGCACGGCGGTGCGTTGCCATAAGGTAGGATGACGGCGATACGCTCAGCGGATAATGCCGCGCGTCGAGCGTGTGAAGAAGTCGAGGAACAGGCGTAGCAATGGGTATTCCACGCTCAGGTGGATAACCTCTTGCCGTACATCCTCCAACGCCATCGACCGGTGATACAGCATGTCGTAGAGAGCGTGAATAACTCGCTGTTGTTGCGGATCGGCGGCCAGAAAAGCCGGCGCTGCCAGATGCAGGCCGTCAGGTTTGGCGCGATGGCCGCCGGCCTGAACAAAGGGCGGCAGATCCTGCACCAGCAGGGCACCGTCGGCAACTTTTGCATGGGCACCGATAATGCAAAATTGGTGTACCGCGCACCGGGCGCCGACCCATGCAGCATCGCCCATCTCAACATGCCCGGCCAGGCCGCTATGCTCGCCGACGTAAGCACCGTTCCCGATGACGCAGTCGTGGGCAACATGCACATTATCCCGCAGGTGATTGTCGTTACCGATGACGGTGCGCTGGCGCCCCTGTACCGTGCCGCGATGTAGGGTGGCGTAATGGCCTATACGGTTACGATCGCCAATGATTAACGAGGTCGGTTCATCGGCATACTTCAAATCCTGGCCGGCTTCGCCGATCGAAGAAAACGAGCCGAAAACGTTGTCGCGGCCGATACGGGTCAGGCCGTTAATTACCGAGTGCGAGGCAACAGTGGTGCCTTTTCCTATCTCAACCCCGGCGGAGATGACGCAAAAAGGCCCGATACGCACGTGCGCACCGATCATCGCGCCGGGCGCGATCAGGCTGTTGTCTGCAATAAGGGCAGAGGGAGAAATCATCACGTTTCCTGATGGCGGCGCGTGGCTATCCATCAGCCAGGCCAGTCATCGGTTAATTATTAAGCCGGATTCTGGATTAATTGGGGGAAACAGGAACGCGTGGGCAGGAAGTTTGCCTTCCGGTCGGTGTGACAAGGTTTGTCTGCGGCCAGCATAAGCCGGTATTTGCCTCAGACCGCTACCTTATATTTTATTTATTTTGTGAACCTTTGGGTAATAACGGGATGTTACCACCGGCGATTTCAACCCTTTGCTCTGCAGGGCTGAAAATGGTCAGGCTGACAACGGTCAATTCCGTCGCCAGCGAATGCCATAACTCAGGGCAGTGGCCAATCTGTAGGGGTGTTACTGACGACCTCGACATACATGTCCCAGGCGTGGGACCAGAATTGCGTAAAGCCTTCCTGACTGAAGCTAATCCCCATCAGGCCCATCACGAACCAGCAGGTGGTGAACAACCCGAGGCTGCTGAACATAAATGCCATGCCGTTGCGGCTGGTCTTACGGCAAACGACGTTTAGCTGGCTGGCCATAAACATCATAACGGCGCTAAGTAACTCCCAGCGCATCATAATAAAACCTGTGGCAATGGCACTCATCGAACGGGATCCTTGGTGATAAAGCTGCTCCCGGCGAGCGGCCGGAAGGTCAGGGCAATGGGTGAAATAGTGTGATCTGCGTCACATTGTAGCACTGGGGGAAATCGCTGCTCAATCCCTGAGCGGGAGAAAAATCGGCATTTGGTAACATTCCAACATGCTGAAACATTTATGCCATTTCATTAGCAACCTTTTAATGGGGAGCGCAAACCAATAACGCTATGCTTGCCGACTTTTCACTGCCCTGATTTATCTTGGGAAAATGTGACGTCTGACAGGTAACTCGCCACGTATGGCCCTATTAAAAGATAAAATTCGCGACCATTCCGCCGAAGAAATGTTGTTTATACGCCGCGCCGGCGTGGCAATGGTGTTGGTTGTCGCCTGTTTTGGCGTGTTGATCCTCAACCTGTACCGCCTGCAGGTAAAACAGCATGCGTTCTACCAGACGCGATCCAATCAAAACGACATCAAGATGGTGCCGATTGCCCCCAGTCGCGGGCTGATTTTCGACCGCAACGGCATTCCGCTGGTGCGTAACATTACGCTGTATCAGATCCAGATTATCCCCAGCAAAATCGACAATATGACCGCGCTGCTGCAGGCGCTGACGCCGATTGTCGATCTGACCCCCGAAGACATCGCCGCTTTTCGCGATGACATGCACCACAATGGCCGCTATAAGCCGGTCACCTTGAAAAGCGGACTGACGGAAACCGAGGTGGCGCGCTTCGCGGTCAATCAATACCGTTTTGACGGGGTGACGATTGACACCTATCAGCAGCGGGAATATCCCTACGGTGCCGAACTGGCCCACGTGGTGGGTTACGTGTCGAAAATCAACGATGGCGATTTGAAGCGGCTGGACAAGGCGGGCCTCAGCGAGAACTATGCCGCCGACCACAATATCGGCAAGCAGGGCATCGAGGCTTATTATGAGTCAGAGTTGCATGGCACCACCGGTTATCAGGAAGTCGAAGTGGATAACCACGGTCGCGTGATACGCCTGCTGAAAGAACAACCGCCACAGGCGGGCAAAAACATTTACCTGACGCTCGATCTGCCGCTGCAGCAATATATCGAATCGGTGCTTAAAGGGCAGCGGGCGGCAGTGGTGGTGGAAGACCCGCGCGACGGCGGCATTTTGGCCATGGTCTCCAGCCCCAGTTACGATCCCAACCCTTTTGTGAAGGGCATCAGTTATCCCGCGTATAAAGCTCTGCTGAGCAACCCCGATTTGCCGCTGATTAACCGCGTCACGCAAGGGCTCTACCCACCGGCATCCACGGTGAAGCCTTACATGGCCACCTCGGCACTGTTTGCAGGAGTGATCACCCCCAACACCACCTTCTTTGGCGCGCCGACCTGGACCTTACCGGGTACCCAGCGCCGTTATCGTGACTGGCTTAAAACCGGGCATGGCATGCTGAACGTGACCAAGGCGATAGAAGAATCGGCCGATACCTTCTTTTATCAGGTGGCGTTTGAAATGGGCATTGACCGTATTCACAGCTGGCTAAGCCAGTTTGGTTACGGTCAGGCGACCGGGATTGACCTTAACGAGGAGTATCGCGGCGTGCTGCCAAGCCGCGAATGGAAACAGCGGGTGCATAAAAAAGCCTGGTATCAGGGGGACACCATCTCGGTAGGCATCGGCCAGGGATATTGGGTGGCTACGCCGATCCAGATGGTGAAGGCGTTAACGACGCTGATCAACAACGGCAAGGTGAAAACGCCCCATTTGTTGTACTCCATGCGGCAGGGCAACCTGGTGAGCCGCTACCAGCCACCGGTAGAGAGTGCACAGATTGGTGATGCCAAATCGCCGTACTGGGGCATCGTTCGCAATGGCATGTACGGCATGGCCAATCTGCCAAACGGCACCGGTTATAAGCTGTTCCATACTGCGCCGTATCAGATTGCCGCCAAGTCCGGGACTTCACAGGTGTTTGGTCTGAAAGAGAATCAGACTTATAACGCCAAAATGATCCCGGTACGGCTGCGTGACCATATTTTCTATACGTTGTTCGCGCCTTATAAAAATCCGCGGGTGGCGATGGCATTAATTCTGGAAAACGGCGGCGGTGACGGTGTGGTCGCGGGGCCGACGGCCCGGGCGATCCTCGACCATATTTTTGACCCGGCCAACGCCCCGCAGCCTGAGGATAACCAGAAAGTTAAACCGGAGTTAAACGACAGCGCGGATGTGCAACAGTAAACGCGTTTGTTTTTACTTTCTTACAAACTGCAATCTTCTAACTATTTCTGTCAGGGTAGACTGAAATAATCACATAACTTTAATAAAAACGCAGGGTTAACAGTGGCGCCATTAACAAAAAAAAGCGGTAAAAATTATTCGACCCTTCGCTTTGGCTGGATTTGCGGCGGGATCCTGGTTTGCTTTTTCCTGCTGGCCTTTCGCGTCGGCTATTTGCAGTTGCTGGAGCATCAGCAGTTGGCGGATCAGGCGGATCAGCGTTCGATTCGCACCCAGGTGCTGCCCACCAACCGGGGGATGATCACCGACCGTAACGGCGAGGCCTTGGCCGTCAGCGTGTCATCGAAAGATATTGTGTTGGATCCCAAGCATATTCTCGACACCCATACCGATATCGGCAATGAACGCTGGCAGAGCCTGGCCAACGTGCTGAAAATGCCGCTACCCGAGGTGCAAAAGCTGATCCAGGCTAATGCTCACAAGCGTTTTGTCTATCTGGCGCGCAAAGTCGAAGATGATAATGCCGATTACATCAGCAAGCTGCGTTTGACCGGCGTCAGTACCCTGCAGGACTTCAGCCGTTTCTACCCGATGAGCCAGGATGCCGCCGGGCTCATCGGCATTGTCGGGCAGGACAATCAGGGTCTTGAAGGTATCGAGCTGGGCTTTAACCATCTGCTGCAAGGCAAGAACGGCCTGCGGGTTTACCAGAAGGACGGCAGCGGGGCGGTGATTGGCGTGATCAAGAACGTCGATCCCGTGCCGCCGCCGAATGTCACGCTGAGTATTGATAAATTCATCCAGTACGTGCTGTACGCGCAAATTCGCGACGGCGTGGTGGCAAACCAGGCCGATTCCGGCTGTGCGGTGCTGGTAAAAGTGAATACCGGTGAAGTGCTGGGGATGGCCAGCTACCCGTCATTCAACCCGAACAACTACGCCAATACCCCGGCCAAAGATATCCGCAACGTGTGCAGCAGCGACAGTTTCGAACCGGGTTCTACCGTGAAGCCGGTGGTGGTGATGGTCGGGCTGGAACACCGGTTGATTAAACCGGATACCGTACTGGACACCACGCCTTACCGGGTCAATGGTCATTTGATCAAGGACGTAGGCCACTGGTCGAAATTGACCATTACCGGCGTGCTGCAAAAATCCAGCGACATTGCCGTTTCACATATTGCGCTGGCGCTGCCCGCCACCGTACTGCCTGCGGTTTACAAGAGCTTTGGCTTGGGCAGACCGACTGACCTGGGCATCGGCAACGAAAGCAGCGGTTATTTGCCGCAGCACCGCGAACGCTGGGCTGATATCGAACGCGCAACCTTCTCCTTTGGTTATGGTTTGCGTGTGACCCCGTTGCAGATGGCGCGTGAATACGCGGCTATCGGTTCCTATGGCGTTTATCGGCCATTGTCGATCACCCGAGTGACGCCACCGGTGATGGGGCAGCGCATTCTGCCGGAAGATACGGTAAAAACCGTGGTGCATATGATGGAAAGCGATGCCTTACCGGGGGGCAGCGGGGTCAGCGCTGCGGTACCAGGTTACCGTTTGGCGATTAAAACCGGTACCGCAGAGAAAATGGGCACCAACGGCAAATACGACGGTGGTTACATTAACTACACCGCCGGCGTGGCGCCCGCCAGCGATCCGCAGGTGGCGCTGGTGGTGATGGTCAACAACCCGAAAGCCGGCAAGCACTTCGGTGGTTCGGTGGCTGGCCCGGTGTTCGGCAAGATCATGGCGCAGGTATTGGAACATATGAATATCTTGCCTGATGCCCAGCCGTTGAACGTCGTTTCGCAGGTTAAAGGCTAACCTGATGTTCCCCCTCTGCGGAGGGGGAACCAGTCACTTTTTCAACGTCGCAAGGTGGGCCTTTGCCCATTCGACATCACGAGTGAAGTTAAGATAAATCTGGCGGTTTTATTAAAAAGGGGAATATTTTTTAAGCGTCGATACTTTGTATGGGCGGGAATATTTATAGATAAGACAATCTGATTAATTCTATAAAATAAAAAGAATCTGACGCACCAATGCGTGGCGAATAAAATAAATTCGGCCGGGTATTTTCAATTGAAAACAACCCGGCCTAAAAATATTAACGGCTGGTTTGGTGGCCGATGATACCGCCCAGCGCTGCGCCGCCCAAGGTACCCAGCGTACTGCCGTCGGTCAATACTGCGCCACCCAGGGCGCCAACGCCGGCACCGATAGCGGTGTTGCGATCGCGGTGAGACATATTCCCACATGCGGTGACAGAAAGTGTTGCCATGATGATAACCATCACGCCTGCGGCACGTTTAAGGTTCATAAGAGTTTCCTGATAAATTGCCTAATTAACAGACAAAGAAAGCACTGATTAATCGGCCGGTAGAAGTTGAGATGAATGTATTCTGCCGAAAGAAAATAGAACAGGTAAATATTCTTAATTTTGTGCCATCGGATTTTATTTAATCGCCATTTTACTTTGGGGTGATGATTAAATCGCCAGCCTGTTATCTCTTAGGGCAGGTTGGATAATCCTTAAAGCGCGTTAAAAATCCTAAGGCCCAGGGTTATGGGCTATGACACGTTCCGGCCTGCATTGGCGTACGGATACCGCTGGATGTTGACGCCACTGCTTCTGGTGCTGGTTGTCCCTGACAGAGAGCATTTTTTTGCATTGCGGTAATGCAACTGTGTAAGTTACATTAGCGACATTGAGTTGTGATCTGCATCACAGATTGAAATCAAGCAAAAATAACCTTAAGAAATTCCAGGGAAATTTTCCTTTCTGGGCAGGCTTTTTGCTGCTTAAAAACCAGGAGACAACGATGTTAGAAATACTAGAGAGTTTGGCCACCGTGGTGATCATGGTGCCGGTAATGATAGCCCTGTTGCTTGGCTCGATTTATGGCTTGGGTGAGCTGTTTAATCTGTTTTCTGCCGTTGGCGGGAAAAAGAGCTGACGCTGGAATAATGTTCGAGGGGCGCAATGCCCCCCGATGCAGGCTTAAAGTACCGTTGCCAGGAAATCCCGCGTTCTTTGATGTACCGGTTCATCCAGCACCTGTTTTGCCGTCCCCGTTTCTACCACTTTCCCTTGATCCATAAAGATGATTTGGTCCGCCACTTCGCGGGCAAAACCGATTTCATGCGTCACCACCACCATGGTCATGCCAGAGTGCGCCAGGCCTTTCATCACCTGCAGCACTTCGCCAACCAATTCGGGATCGAGCGCAGAAGTGGGCTCATCGAACAGTAGCACCTCTGGCGTCATCGCCAGGGCGCGGGCGATCGCCACTCGCTGTTGCTGTCCACCAGAAAGCTCGCGTGGCCAGGCGTGAATGCGATGTTCCAGCCCGACGCGGGCCAGCAGCGCTTTTGCCCGTTCCACCACCAGACTTTTCTTTTCCTTTTTGACCAGCAGCGGGGCTTCAGTGACGTTCTCCAGCACTGTGCGGTGCGGGAATAAATTGAACTGTTGGAACACCATACCGATGCTTTTACGCTGTTCGGCCACTTCGCGTTCCTTCAGTTCATACAGCTGGTTGCCTTTTTGGCGGTACCCGATGAGTTGCTCGCCCACCCGAATGGTTCCGCCGTCGAGTTTTTCCAGATGATTGATGCAGCGCAGCAAGGTCGACTTCCCCGAACCGGAAGGGCCGAGGATCACCGTTACCGAGCCTGCCGGGATCTGCAGGCTGATATTTTTCAACACTTCGGTGCCGGAAAATGACTTGCGCACCTGGTTGATCTGAATGGCGGCGCTCATGATTGTGCCTCCTGTGACGGACTGGATGCGGCTTTGCGGGGACGGAACAGCCAGTTGCTGCGCACCGCCTGGCTACCTCGACCAAAATAGCGCTCAACATAGTACTGGCCGATCGACAAAATCGAGGTCATCACCAGATACCACAACGTGGCGACCAACAGCAGCGGGATCACCTCGTAGGTGCGCTGATAGATGATCTGCGCCGAATAGAGCACGTCCTGCAGGGCGATCACCGACACCACCGCGGTGGTTTTAAGCTGCCCGATCACCTCATTGCCGGCAGGGGGCAAAATGGTCCGCATGGCCTGCGGCAAAACTACGCGCCACAGGATTTGTCCACGGCGATACCCCAAGGCCTTGGCGGCCTCCAGCTGGCCACTGCCGACGCTTTGGATACCGGCGCGTACAATCTCCGCCGCATAAGCCGACTGATGCATCACCAGGGCGATCACCGCTGCGCTGAAGGTACTGATGATGGTGTTGGTCGGAGCGCTGGCCACTTCACCCAGGAAGGGGATCCACAGACTGATGCGCGGGTAAAGCGCGGCGATGTTGTACCACAGGAAAAGCTGCACCAGCATCGGCACCGCGCGGAAGAACCAGGTATAAAACCAGCTCACCGCCACCAGCACCGGGTTGGCCGACAGACGCATCAACGCCAGCAGCACGCCCCCGGCAAAGCCGAAGATCACCGAAATCACGGTGAGCTTCAGCGTCATGATCACGCCATTGATAATCGACGCTTCGGTAAAGTTTTCCGCCACCACCGCCCATTCGAAGCGCGGGTTATGCAGCATCGAATTGGCGATAATGCCGACGATCATCAGCACCAACAGGGCGCTGAACCAGCGCCCATAATGCCGATGACCGACGATGCGCAGTTCGGCATCACCGGTCGCTTGTGGCCCATTCATTTTGCAATCTCTTCATTGATGCCGGCGGTTTTCACCGCGCCGAAGCCGATATCCCAACCGTCGAGGATTTTCTGGTAGCTGCCGTCGGCAATCAGCGAGTTAAGCGCCGCCTGCACCGGTTTCACCAGGTCGGAACCTTTCGGCAAGGCGATGGCGACCGTGGTGCCTTCAATGTTGATGTCGCCTGCCAGCGCCAGCGGTTTAACGTGGGTAGCCTGATAACGCAGGCCTTCATACGGACCAAAGAACATCGGCACGCGTCCGCTGATTACGGCCTGAACACCGGCTGGACGATCGGGGAAAATCGGAATGGTGATCGCCGGTTTTCCGCCGCTGACGCAGCTGTCGCTGGCCTGCTGCAAGCGGGTGATTTGTGAAGTGCCCGCCCCGGCGCCGACGGTTTGTCCACAAAGCTGCGCCAGCTCGGTGTAAGGGCCGAGGGCGGCATCTTTACGGGCGATCAGCGCCAGCTTGGATGCGTTGTAATAGCCGACAAAATCGACCTGTTGGAAGCGCTTCTTGTTGGCGTCGATATTGGCCAGGGCAACGTCATAACGGCCGGATTTAAGGCCGGGGATGATATTGTCGAAGCCGCCGGTATCCTTCCAGTGGATTGCCACGCCGAGGCGATCGGCGATGGCGCTCATCACGTCGATTTCACGCCCGGCCAGCGTTTTGTTGTCGGCTTCATAGAAGGTGGTCGGGGGCGTATTGGGGTTGGTGCCCGCCACGATGTAACCGGCTTTTTTTATTGCTTCCGGCAGGCTGTCGTGCAGTGCGGGATCGGCGTTGGCTTTTACCGCGGCGCGGAAGGGCACATCGCCTTCAGCGGCATAACCGACGGCCAGCGGAGCCAAGGTAGCGCCAGCCAGCAGCAGGGAGAGTACGGTGCGTTTGAGGTTGGTTTTCATCATGTTCCCCTGCGAATTAAGCCGATTTTACGTTAGCGAAGTTGATTGCCGGTTGCGGCAGGCCCAGGTTTTCACGCAGGGTTGAATACTGATATTCCTCGCGGAACAGGCCGCGACGGCGTAGCTCCGGGATCACCAGTTCGACGAACAGTTCCAACTGATTCGGCAATACCGCAGGCATGATGTTAAAGCCGTCGGCACCTTGCTGTTCCAGCCACTGCTGGAAGTCATCGGCGATCTCTTCGGCGGTTCCCACCACCACGCGATGCCCGCGCGAACCGGCAGCAACCGCCGCCAGTTCACGCAGCGTCAGGTTTTCGCGTGCCGCCAGATCGGTCAGCAGCTTCACCCGGCTTTGGCCGCCTTCGGTCGCGCCGACGTCCGGTACCGGGCCATCGAGCGGGAAGCCGCTAAGATCGAAGCCGAAGCGGGCGGAAAGCTGTTCGATGCCGTTATCGATATCCACCAGTTGATTGAGCTGATACCAGGTTTCCTGCGCCTCGGCTTTGGTGCGTCCCACGATCGGCATCACGCCCGGCAGGATCAGCAGGTGATCCGGGTTGCGGCCGGCATCGGCGACAAATTTCTTCTGGCTGCGATAGAAGGCCTGGCCTTCTTCCAGCGTGGCGGCGGCGGTAAACACCACCTCGGCGGTTTCTGCGGCCAGCTGTTGTCCGGCCGGCGAAGAACCGGCTTCGATGATCACCGGGCGCCCCTGTGGCGAACGGGCAATGTTCAGCGGGCCTTGCACCGAGAAGTGCTTGCCTTGGTGGTTGGCCGCGTGGATTTTCTCGTCAATGGCATACACGCCACTTTGCTTGTCACGTACGATAGCCCCTTCCTCCCAGCCGTCCCACAGCTTGTAGCTGGCTTCGAGAAACTCTCGTGCCACTTCATAACGCTCGGCGTGCGAAGGCAGATCGTCACGGCTGAAGTTACGTGCCGCGTCACTGGAGAATGACGTCACCACGTTCCAGGCGGCGCGGCCGTGGCTGATGTGATCGATAGAGGCCATGGCGCGCGCCAGGTGGAAAGGCTGGTCGAAAGTGGTGGAGGCGGTGGCCGCCAGGCCGATGTGTCGAGTTCTGACCGCCAGCGCCGCCAGCAGCGTCAGCGGCTCCAGGCGGGACAGGGTGGAAGGCAGACGGTGCACGCTGGTCGCCAGCGCATCGCCGACGAAGAACATATCAAAGGTGCCTTCTTCGGCCTTTTGGGCGATCCAGGTGAACCAGTCAATGTCCGTAGGCGAGCCGCTGGCCCCTTCGGCACGCCAGCCGCCGACGTGATGGCCCAGAGCCTGAACAAACAGGCCGAGACGTAATTGACGCGATGGTGTTGAAGGTGAAGTACTCATAATTATTCCTATATTTATTATTGGTTTAATAATTCGATTAAACGGCTTAGCGCGGCGGGCTGCGTTAGCGCGCAGTCCTCGATCACGCGGTCACCGTTCAAATGCGGCAGCAATAGCAGGATGCTGCGCAGTTTCGCACCGACGTCGGTCTGTCGGGCGGCGGTTTGCTTTCTTGTGACGATGTCACTTAATTGACGGCCGTCGTGCAGCGTTAGCGTGACGCGGTGGAAGCGTAACTCCGCATCCAGCTCGTCTGGCGGTGCCGTCAGGTCGGCATGGCGTTCAACCCGTGCCGCCAGGGCTGAAATATTTGGGTCAACGGGGGCCTCACCGTAGTGCATTAGCGGCACGCTGCCGCTGTACAACGCATCGGCGATGACGTATTCCAGGCTAAAACGCGCCTCAACGCCGTTTGACGGGCGGCGAATATAGGGAGCGGTATCGGCACCGGGTGGAAAACTGACCTGGATCTTGGCGATGGCAGCGGAAATATCCTCGACGGCAATGCCTTGTTCGAGCAGGCGTTCGCGCAGGATAAATGCGGCCTCCGCAGCGCTGTGGGTACCGCCGCAGGTGGGATAGCGTTTAAATTCCAGCCCCGGTTGCAGGATACGCCACGGCGCCCCCCAATCGGCCGTCAACAATTCGGGCCGCTGCCGTCCGTCGCCATGCGAGCTCAACAGGCTGTCTATCACGCCTTCCGGCTGCCCGGCAAAACCCAGCTGCGCCAGCAGCACGGCATTGACTGCCGCCCGAGCGGCGATCCCTGCGTGCAACGGCTTGGCGGCTGACCCGAACTGACTGCGCAGCCCAGCTGCCTGGGTGGCCGCCAGCCCAAGGGCGATCTGCGTTTGGTGCAGCGTGAGGTGTAAATAGCGTGCTGCCGCCGCAGTGGCGGCAACGGCGCCAAGGGTGGCAGTGCTGTGAAATCCCAACTGATAGTGCTGAGTACCGGCAGCCAGCCCCAGTCGCCCGGCAGCCTCTACGCCAATGACATAGGCGGTCAGTAGCGCGTCAACGTCGGGGTTATCGTCGGTCAATGCCAGCAGCGCAGAGAGCACCACCGTGCTGGGGTGCCCGCGCAGCGCGGGGTGATAATCGTCAAAATCCAGCGAATGGCTGATATAGCCGAAATAGAGCGCACGGTTCTCGGCACTGGCAGGCGGGAACACTTTTTTTACCGCTGCCAGGCCGCTGTCGGTGAGTACGCCCTGGGCGATCGGCAACGCGCAGGCAAAATAATCTATCAGCCCCAGGCGGGCGGCCGACAGGGCTGATGCTTCGGGCCGGCTATCCAGCACCAAATGGGCAAATTGAGCGGTTATGAGCGATGACAAGATATAAAACCTGATTTTTTATGCGGTTATGCGCCGGCCTGCGATTCAGATTTCATTGTGTGGCGATTTCATTAGCCCCGAAAGAACGAACGGAAATTTCATATTTCAAAATAGAATATGGTGGATGCCGTTCTCAGCAATAAAGCTGGGCCAATACCGCATGGCATCTGGCTTAGTCATTTTAAGGCAAAGCAAAGTCGCCATTTGGCGTAAGAAAAAAGGGCGCTAAAGCGGGAACAGTTGTTCACACAGCAGATCGATAAACACCCGCAGTCGGGGCGTCAGGTGCTTGCTGGAGGGCCAGAGAATTTAACGTTGCCGAATTCCGCAAGCACCTGCTGGGAGCGTTGCTCTGCCACTAACAGGTGGAAGTAACCTTGGCCGATGGCGTCACTTAATCATTGCCATAACGCGTTGGAACAGGATGCTGTTGGGGTTGGCCAACTCGTTAACCAGCGTGAAATGGTTGTTGTGCCGATCTTCCAGCAGCGCCACATTTAGCCCTTTTTCTCGGCAGGCGGCGAAGTAAGCCAGCGTCTGGTTTCTGAACCCCTGGGTTTCTTTGGCGCCGACGTTGAGCAGGATCTGCGGCGCATCTGCCTTTTCCGGCAGCATAAACAGCGGGCTGAGGGTTGCCGCCTGCTCAGGCGACAGGCGCATCCAGTCATTGATGTAGATATCGCACAGCGGTCGTATGTCGTACAGGCCGCTCAGCGCCAGCGCTCCTTTGATCACGTTGACGGGCACCTGATACAGGTGCTGCCAGTCATCGGCAATCAGCATGCCACACAGGTGGCCGCCGGCCGAGCTGCCGCTGACGAAGATGCGTTCTGGGTCGATGCCGTACTGGCCGGCGTGGTGGTAAAGCCAGGCTATTGCGCTACGAACCTCGCGGACGATTTCTGCCAGCGTGGCTTCAGGTTGCAAGGTGTATTCCAACGTGGCGACCGCTACGCCATGCTGGGTGAAAGTTGCCGCCATCGAACAGGCTTCTTCCTTACGCTGGGAGTGCCAATAACCGCCGTGAATAAACACCAACAGCGGTGACGGTTGTCTGGCGGCAGGGAACAAGTCCAGGCGCTCGGCGACGCCCATCCCGTAGTGGATATCGTAAATCCCCGGCGTCTGCGCTTTGGCCTGCGCGGCCAGTTGTTCATATTGCGCCATGCAGGCGTCAAAATCCTCTACCGAGGCACGGGCGTTGTACTGCACGGCGCGCATCGACAGATCGTCAAACAGCAGGTCGATTTTCATTATCTATCTCTCCTTGAGGGGGTGCCCTCATCATCTACCTGAAGCCGTTTAGACGTTTGCTTCTTAATGCGGGTACAGGTCCGCCGTGACATGGCGCCTGGTGCACTAATAAACTGCATTTGCTGCGCCTTCCGCCTGCTCTCTGGACGGCATAGGCTACTGACAGGTTCTTTCAGGAGTCAGCAACATGAAGTCAATAACCCAACACGCCAGCCCGCCAGTCAATTTGCGTGGGATCCTTGCCAGCCTTTGTTTATCGATGCTGGTTTCTTCGCTGGGCGCCAGCATTGCCAACGTGGGCTTGCCGACGCTGGCGCAGGCGTTCAACAGCTCTTTTCAGGCGGTACAATGGGTCGTTATCGTCTACCTGCTGGCCGTTACCACGTCGATTATTGCCATGGGCCGCTTGGGGGACAGGATGGGGCGCCGCCGCCTGTTGCTGACGGGGATTGCTCTGTTCACCCTGGCGTCCGGATTGTGTGCTATTGCGCCGGGCATCTGGCTATTGTTGGCGGCGCGCGTTGCGCAAGGTTTGGGAGCGGCCGTCATGATGGCAATGACCATGGCGCTGGTTGGTGAGGCGGTGGGTAAAGAAAATACCGGCCGTGCCATGGGGTTGCTGGGCAGCATGTCGGCCATTGGCACGGCGCTTGGCCCTTCGCTGGGGGGCGCACTGATATTGGGTTTCGGCTGGCGGGCGATGTTTCTGGTCAACATACCGGTGGGCGTAGTGGCTTTTCTGCTGGTTTATTGCTCCCTGCCGCAGGAACAACGGCAACGGCAAAAAGAACGCGGTCGGTTTGACTGGCCAGGGACCTTACTGCTTGGGGGGACGCTGGCCTGTTATGCGCTGTCGATGACGTTGGGACGCGGTGACTTTGGCGTCGTCAACCTGACGTTGTTGCTGGGCGCGGCGCTGGGGATGGGGTTATTTGTCCGGTTGCAAAAGCGCACGGCGCTTCCCCTGATCCAGTTGGCGCTGTTCCGCCAACCGGGTCTGAGCGTCGGGTTGGCGATGAGTGCGCTGGTAATGACCATTATGATGACGACGCTGGTGGTAGGGCCATTTTATCTGACGCATGGGCTGGGTTTGGCGGTTGGGCAAGCGGGACTGGCGATGTCGGCGGGGCCGATAGTGGCCGCGTTGCTCGGGGTACCGGCCGGTCGGTGGGTGGATCGCTTCGGGGCGCAAAGGATCACTTTGATGGGGCTGACGACCATGGCTGTTGGGGCAGGCATCATGTCGATGATGTCGCTGAATCAGGGCGTGTTCGGCTACGTGGCACCGCTGTGCCTGATGACGCTGGGTTATGCGCTCTTTCAGGTCGCCAACAATACGGCCTTGATGAAGCATGCCGCCCCCGAGCAGCGTGGGGTGATCTCGGGCATGATCAACCTCTCGCGCAACCTTGGGTTGATCACCGGCGCATCGGCCATGGGGGCGTTATTTATGTTGGCAACCCACACCGGCGATATCAAGTTGGCTTCGTCGCACGCCGTTGCAAATGGCATGCAGATAACCTACCAGGTCGCCGGTGCGCTGGCGGCGTTTGCGCTGGTGATGGCTGCCAGAAACGGTGGCGTCCGCCCGCACGAGGACGATTACAGCAGGTCGCCCCGGTAGGCGATATGAATTTTGTTGCCGTCCGGATCGCGTAGATAAGCGCCAAAATATCCCTTGCCGTAATGGGTCCGCTCGCCGGCTTCACCTTCCGATGTGCCGCCCGCCGCCAGCCCGGCGGCATAGGCTTGCCGAACCTGTTGTTCATTCTGGGCGGTGAACGCCACCATACTGCCGTTGCCGGCACTGGCCGGCTGTCGGTTATAAGGTTGGAAGGCGTAAAAACGCGGCAATGTCCGGTCAGGCAATACCCAGCAACGAGCCCCGGGGCCGCCATCGGGCGTGACCGGGCGTTGCTTGAGTCCCAGTGGCAGCAAAATCGCATCGTAAAATGCAGCGGCTTTGTCCAGATCGCTGACGCCTACGGTGATATGACTAAACATAGTTTCCCTTATTTGTCCCTGCTTACACGTTGCCTCACTTTAGGCCTGATAGCCCAAAAAATAAACAACTCGGCGCTGGATTTTCAGCCCAGATATTCAATGATCGACAAACCGCCGTTGTAATCCGTGCTGTAAATGATCCCCTGAGCGTCGACAAATACGTCGCACGACTGAATAACCTGCGGACGATCAGGGCGTGTGTCCATCATCCTCTGCGGCGCAGCGGGAACCAAAGCGCCGGTTTCCTTCGGTTGATAAGGGTTGCTGATGTCGTAAGCGCGAACGCCGGCATTTTGGTAAGTGGCGAAAATCAGCGTCGAACTGATAAAGCTGCCAGGACGGTTCTCATGCAGATTATGGGGGCCGAAGTGTGCGCCTTTGCTGACGTAATCGCATTCATCCGGCTGTGGGAAGGTCGCGATGCTCACCGGGTTGGTCGGTTGGCGAATATCAAACAGCCAGATCAACTTTTCGCCGTCCTGCTGGTTGTCGAGCACCGCCTCATCCAATACTACCAGCAGGTCCCGATCCGGTAGCGGCAGTGCGGTGTGGGTGCCGCCGCCAAACGGCGGACTCCAGTTGCGATGGGCAATTAACTGCGGTTGACTGCGGTCCTTGATATCCAACAGGGTTAGCCCCCCGTCGCGCCAGCTGGCATAGGCGGTATCGCCGCTGATGATCGCATGGTGCAAAGCGTAGCGCTTGCCCTCCGGCCAGTTGGGCGTTTCACCCCCGGCGCTGTGCATACCCGGTAGCCACCAACGCCCGGCGATTTGCGGATGACGAGGGTCGGCCAGATCGACGGTCAAAAAAATGTAGTCGCTGTAGCCGTCGATCAGCGCCGAAACGTAAGCCCAGCGCCCGCCCACGTACCAGATGCGGTGTACGCCGATGCCTTCCAGCGCCAGAAAACCAATCTCCCGTGGCCGGTCCGGGGTGGAAATATCGAAAATACGCATCCCGGCGCTCCAGCCGCGGAGATCGCTGCTCGATACCGTCTGGCTGATGGCGCGGGTGTAATAGACTTTTTCATCGGCAAAGCGGACGTCGGCAAATAAATCCCGGGCGTTAATCACCAGCAGCAAATCGTCATGCGCCTGTAAATGCACATTCCAGGTGCCGGGTGGCGCAGGGACAAAGCCGGCGGGTTTCGGATCCTTCGCATCGCGTACGTCGACGATGGAAAAGCCCTGCGAAACCATGTGGCCGATATAGGCATAGCCCCGATGAACCATCACCTGTACGCCGTCCGGCCTGCCGCCCTGATCGCTGTGACCGATCAGCCGCATATTGCGGCTGTATTCGGGCTGCACAAGGGGTTGCGTTGCCATCACCGCTCCTTATTTCTTAGCCTGTTGCGCTTCAAGCGTGGCGAACCAAGGAGCGATGAAATCGTCTGATTTACCCCAGTTCGGGATCACTTTCGCCAGCGAGGCGACGTTGGTGGCCGCCGGATGGCTGAGCAGCAGGGCCTGCGGGATTGCCGCAGCTTTAAATTCATAGGTTGCAGGGGTTTTCTCGCCGCCAATTTTATTGGCCACCAGGCGCAGGTTAACGGCGCCGATCAGCTTGGGATCCACCGCCACGCTGAGCTTCCAGGCGCTGTCTTTAGCGCGCATCAGCGCCAGATCCTGGTTGGAGATATCGATACTGTAGAGTTTGATTTCGGTACGGCCATTCTCCTGCAGGGCCTTGTAGGCCCCCTGGCTAAACGCATCCCAGGTACCCCAGATGGCATCGATTTTGCCTTTCGGGTATTTGGCCAGGATCGCGCCAATTTTGTTGGCCGTATCGCCCTGAACGTCGGAGGACACCGCACCGATGGATTCCAGCTCTTTGATGCCGGGCTGTTGTTTAAGCAGTTTCTGGTACTGCGCCTGACGTCGCTCCATGGGCGGGAACCCCGCGACCCATAGCTTGATGATATTCGCCTGACCGTTGAAATCTTTTACCAGTTGGCCAAACGAAAGATCGGTCAACGAAGCGTCGTCCTGCTGGGTAATGGTCACGCCCGGGATTTCGCCCTGCACGGCGGTATCAAAGGCGGCCACCGCGATGCCGCTGTCGGCGATGCGTTTGAGCAGGGCGGTTGAGTAAGGATCGCGCCCCTGAGACAGAATAATGCCGTCGTACTTCTGGCTAATGGCCTGATTGACGAAGTCCTGGAATTTGGCGTCGTCGCCGTTGGTCAGGAAGGTATTGACCTGAAAGCCGAGCTTGCGGCCTTCCTGCACCGCCCCGGATACGAACTGCGTGGTATTGTCGTCAGAACCCAAATTGCGGATCACCGCAATGCGGATCGGCCCCTGATGATTCGCTATCGCTGCCGGGATCGGGGCGGCAGTGGGGGCGGATAATGCCGGAAACACGGCGAACAGGCTGAGCGCCAGAAGTGAGGTGTTGAACAATTTCATTGAGTTTTACCCTGCATGGTTAAGCATCATTAAAAAGCGAGAGGACAATTCATCGTCACCATTGGGATGGCTTTTTATTGAAAGGATGAATTGAGGCAGCCAGTTTCCATGGCCGACCGGCGGATGACAATGAACGAAAAAACATAAGCTAATGCAAAAGAGTATTAGTGATTGGCGTCCTCGCCCCTATGATGGCAATAGCTGATAAAATAAGGACTTGAGCATGAGTGATAACTCCATCCGCGTGGTCGTCGGCCCCGCCAACTATTTTGCATTCCCCGGATCCATTGACCAACTGGCGCAGTTTTATTCCCCGCAACAGCTGAGCAAGGCGCTCTGGGTGTATGGTGAGCGCGCATTGGCGGCGGCAAAACCCTGGTTACCGGCGGTATTCGACGATGCCGATGCTCGTCGGGTGCTGTTTAACAGCCACTGCAGCGAGAGCACCGTGCAGGATATCGTGCGCCAGGCCGGCGCGGAACGGCAACTGGTGATCGGCGTTGGCGGCGGTGCGGTGTTGGACACGGCCAAAGTGGTGGCCCGTCGCTTAGGGCTGCCGCTGGTGGCGATCCCGACCATTGCCGCCACCTGTGCCGCCTGGACGCCGCTCTCGGTGTGGTACAACGACCAGGGGCAAGCATTGCGCTATGAGATTTTCCATGATGCCAACCATCTGGTGTTGGTCGAGCCGGAAATTATCCTGCGTGCTCCGAAGGAATACTTGCTGGCTGGGATCGGCGACACCCTGGCGAAATGGTATGAAGCGGTGGTGCTGAGTCCGCAGCCGGAACGTTTGCCGTTAACCGTGCAACTGGGCCTCAATACCGCACTGACGCTGCGCGACGTATTGCTCAACCAAAGCGAGGCGGCGTTGCAGGCACAGGCGCAAGGACAATTGAGTCAGGACTTCCTTAATGTGCTGGAGGCGATTATCGCCGGTGGTGGTTTGGTGGGGGGACTGGGCGATCGCTATACCCGCATCGCCGCTGCGCATTCGGTGCATAACGGGTTGACCGCGCTACCGCAAACCGATGCCTTCTTGCATGGCACCAAGGTGGCGTACGGCATTCTGGTGCAGAGTGCACTGTTGGGGCAACCGGAAACCGTGGCGCAACTGATTGCGCTTTACCGGCGACTGGATTTGCCGGTCAGTCTGGCAGCGCTGCAGGTGGATATCCGCGATGAAGCGCAAATTAAACGGCTGACCGAACGCACCCTGCAGCAGGGGGAGTCGATTCACCTGCTGCCGATCACGATCGACGATTCCAGCTTGCGCACTGCGCTTAGCTTTGTGGAGTCTCTGAGCGCGTAACCGACAGGCCTGGGGGAAGGGAAATTTTCCCCCGACCTGACCTGCTATGCGCCGTCTGCTGTAGCCACCCTCGGCAGCGTAGTCGTTTACGGCACGTAGATGATCTCGAAGCTGGAGGTTTTATCGTAGTAGGGCGTCATGCCGCCATCGACGTAGAAAACCTGCAGATCATAATGATAAACCAGTTTTTTATCTGGATTAAGGATCAAATCCAAGGCCGAGACCTTGATCGTGACGTCATGATTGGGGTGTTCCTTGTTCAGCTCCAGGGTCTGGTTGTCGATATTCACCAAAATGCGTTTTATCGGACGCGGTCCCGATGGGTCATAAGCCGAACTGTCGCTTCTGAATTCAAGGGTTTTGTCGATGTCCACCGGGGCGGACTGTTTGATAAAGTCGCGCACCTTGTCCTGATATTTGGCCTCCAGCGCCAACAACACCGGCAGATGATCCGGGTTGAAACCGATGAATTGCACCGCCAGATACCCTTTAAGCAGCAGGTTTTGCGGTGAGCGATCGAATAACGCGTCCCAGATCAGCGCAAATTGCTGGGCGGGTAGCGTGAAGGAATCGACAATGCCGCTTTGCAGATTGATCAGCGCATTTTTCTCCTCCGTTTTCCCCTCGGGTAACGCCAGCTGCAACGTCAGCGTGTCGGCATTGGCGAACGGCACCAGCCTGGCGTCCGCCTGCATTTGCGAAAACTGTTCTGTGGCGTTGGCAATCCGCCCCTGATTTACCTTGGGTAACAGGAAGTAGTCGAAGGTCACCTGAACCTCCCCCAGTGAGGTGGCGTGTTCAGGGGCAGAGAAGGAAATCGACAGCATGGGTTTGTCGTCGCTATCGGTGGCCAGCAGGAAGGTATCGGGCAGGTAGTAAAGGTAATTCTTGCGCACATAATCCTGATAGTAGTTGTACCACAGGTGCTGATATTCCAGCGGCGTCAGGATCAGTTGCAGGCGCGGCGGTGGCGGCAAGATGCCCTGATAGATATACGGGTAGTAGTTTTCGGCAAAGTAGAAAATCTTGGGATCGGTGACGGTGTTGGTAATGCCGTGCTCGGTTTTAATCGCGACCACCAGTGTGGTTTGCGCATCGTAGTCGGACAAGGCCCGCAGCAGGGCGTCACGCTGCTCCAGCCGCTGCAGGTCAAGCTGCGCCTGGTAGCGGTTTTCCTGTGGCGTCAGCAGCACCTGATCGAAGATCATCTCTTCGGCGCCGCCGAAGGTAGTAAAACTCAGCACCACATAGGGAATTTGCGGCACCTGGCGGCTGAGCGAGAAGTCCAGCTTCATGCTCCAACTGGTGCCGTCGGTGCTGGTGGCAATCTGGTAGCGCGTTTCGCCTGAAACAACTTCGGTACAGACCTCGGCGGTCAGGTCATCCGCCGCCATGGGCGCAGCTCGTCGATAACGCAGTTGTTGGGTAGTGACGTCAGGAAACTGTTCGCGCGCATTCTGCAGAATAATTTGGTTCAGTGCTACCAGGTCATTGAGAAAGGTATTCATGGTTATCCTCAGTAGATTTGGTTTGGGCCAGCGTTCTGAATTGGTTCAGGCAGGAGGAGGTCCAGAGGAAGCGCCCGTCGTGCCGACGGTATAGCGGGCTTTCCAAGGGTTCAGCGGGCCATTGCCAGCGGGCTAATGCGTCAATCACGGGCGAGAGTTGCGGGATCCCCGCCTGTTTGGCGTACTCCAGGGTGGTGCGCCATTCGCCGGGGTGGGCGTAATAGGGGGTTAGCATACTGAGTCGATCGTAACGGCCGTCGCTCCATTGCACCGCCTGATTCAGCATCTGAATAATGCGTCGGTAGGCCGGCAATACGGCACCGTTTCCGCTCGTCAGCGTATGGAGCAGGATCAGCGCGTTGGTATTTACACAGCAATCCAGTTGGCGGATATCGTTGTCGTCCTTCATCCAGGTATGAAAACTTTGGCATTCCGCCCATTGGTGCTGTTCGGCGGCCAGCCGGGGATCGACCCGGCGTAGCTGGTAGCCGTTCATATGCGAAATCGTCTGGCTGACCCGTGACAATGAAATGCGGCCAAACTTGTACAGCAGCTCGGTGATGATGGCGGTGTCGTCAATATCAGCACAGATGCTCTGGTTTTCCATCCATCGCGGGTGGGTGGCGCTTGGCCAAAACCTGAAGTGGAACGGATGGGCCTCGCAAGCAAGCAAAAAATCGAGCGCTTTCTCAATAAACGGGGCGGTCTGCGGGGTGTAATCCAGGGTGCGCAACACCTGCGCAGTCACAAAAGCGTTTTCATCCTGATGCCAGCGCCCGTCCGGCGTTCTGACATGAGCGGCAAAGGCGCCGCTGGCACACTGTTGCGCCAGCAGTGTCCCCAGCCCCGGTCTTCCTGCCTTGATCGTCACAGAGGCAGTTTCCAGCGGCAACGCCTCAAACCGGGTATTTTGCGGACTGAAGGTGCAACTGGTGGCGTGATGCCCTTGCAGATCAACCGAAAAACCGACCACGTTGAACTGCAGGTCGATCTGCTTATCCACCACCTGTTGCAACAAGGGCAATGCCTGACCGCTTTGCGTCAACAAGGCTTGCAGCGCCGGGAATACGCGCTGGTTATCACCAAAGAAACTGGCCGCCATGGTGAACAGGGTAAAACTTTCCAGCTTGCCGTCTGGAGCGTAGACCAGGCTAAAACCGTAGGTGGTGGGTGGAAAACCCTCGCGACTCAAGGTGTGCAGCAGGGCTTGGCCCAACAAGGGTTCCAGCGCAGAGAACAGCGCCTCGCAGCCAAAAAAGGCCATTACCGTCGCGATATCGGCGTGGGTGATGAGCGCGCTGTGCCACTGGAAGTAGTATTCGCGTGGCGAGGACGGCAGCTCGGGATAATAGCCGGCCATCAATAAAGATAAACCGGCTTGCCGGCAGTCTGCCGTCGGGAGATCTGCCGCGCCGCCAGGCCAGGCGCAATCTTCAGGCACCTCCGAGTACACCTTGGTTTTAACCGCCTCCGGGGTATATTTTCGACCTAGCCAGGAGCCAAATCTCAGAGGGTGAGCGCTTTGGCGCTGTATGTGATCGACCGCGGCAAAACAGGTTTCGGCGTCAGATTGTGCTGGCGAGGCGGTGATCTTTTGGCTGTGTCGATAAAAGGCCTCGATGCCGCGGTTTTCCGCGTAGCGAGGTAAAAAAGGATCCAACGTGCAGGCAAGCGCCAGCGGCTTTGATGACGAAACGGTGAACTCGAGCGGGCAACCATTATAACCCAGCAGGCTGGTGTTAAAGGCGGCGGACAGGCAACCGGAAGCCAGGCGAGCCTGGCTGAAACGGGCGATCTCGGGCGCCAGCGTGGTCCGTAAATAGGGTGCTTTTTGGCACAGGGCGCTTACCAGGGCGTTCCATGCCGCTGGTAATACTGCATTGCGTTCGACCATCGTCAGTCACCTATGCCACGGCCGGGATAACGATGGCCGGTGGATTTTCGCTGCCGTCCCGCGTGACGCTGTCACCACCGACCAGCAGATAGGTGATTTTGTAATTCACCGTCCAGGGTTTCTCGGTCAGGCAGCGATACTTGAAGGTTTGCTCTTCGGTCTTATCCGAATTAAACAGGTATTTCTTGGTTTTACGGCTCTGCTTGTCGTCCAGATAGGTCAGTTCGACAATCACCTGATTGCAATTTTCCCAGGAGAATTTTCGGTCGAGGAAAATCGAGATCTCGTTGAAGGTCAACACCGAACCGGGATCCAGGTTCAGCAGGGTCGAGGCCGAAATCGACCGTGGCTGATAGCTGCTGCTGCCTTCCCAACCGGTGGTAGCGGCAGACTTGAAGGCATATTCGCTGTCGATCACAAAGCGTTCATTCGGGTCTCTACTGCGGGACATGACCTTGCTCCATTTACCGTCATCGGCAGTAAAAGGCTCGGAAGTATAAACTTGCTGGTTGTAACTGATCTTGAAGGTGGCGGCTTTAATGCCGTACTCGGCAAAGCCGTCTGGCCCCAGCACGGTGAAGTCGATTTTTTGGTAGAAAGGGTCGTTGACGTTAACTTCAATAAAGTAAGGCGGCTCCTTTTTGGCGCGCAGGATATCGCTGCCGATAAAGTTTTGCGGCACGGCAGATTGGCTGAGGGCTTTCGAGGAGATGTAGTTGAAGTTGAGGCTCTTGGTTTCTTCGATCCGGACCAGCTTTATTTCCAGAGAGGCACTGGGGAACAGCCCGCCCTTACCGCCTTCTTCTCCCTCTTTATTGCTCGAGATCAGCGAGTCCAAAATGGAGTCGCTGGCCGATTTGGCCTGGGTATTGCTGTCATCGTTAGGCTTGAGCGAGGCGGTAAAGAAGCTTTTCAGGATCTCTTCCTTGACGAATTGCAGCGCCCATTCTTTTTCTTTGGCTGCCTCTTCACTCGGCATGCTTTCGGTCACTTTGATGATCAACTTCTGATCCTGCTGCAACTTCTTGATCACGCTGTCAAAGCCCAGCCAGAAACTGGCGGGGGTTTCTACCGGGATTGGGATGTTGGCGCCGAATTTAAGGTCAAACTCCTTGTAGAGGCTTTCAAACTTGGCCTCGACTTCGACTTTTAACGCCGGGGTGATACCGGTAAAACCGAGGTTATAGGCCACGGCGGCCGGGGCCTGTGCCTTATTAAACGCGGTTTCGAGGATCACCGCCTGTTGCGGCGTCAGTTTGGCGCTGAAAATGGCGCTGTTATTGCCAAACAGGCTGGGGCACTGCGCGCTGATCAACTCGCCGTTGGCACTGCCCACGTCGAGCACAAAAAAGTTTACCGTGCCTTTGTCATAGGGGACCTGCGCCTTGCGGGCGGTTTTCGGATCAACTTTCAGTTTCCGCAGGTATTCGTTGAAGGCACTGTCCAGTTCGGTGGGATCGATGGCGGTATTCACCTCGAAGTTAAGGTAACCCCCTTGCTGACCGGTGCCGTCGCCGGTGTACTTAATCAATGAAAAAATCGGTTTACCGTCTTTCTCTGCGATATGGATATCACCGGGTAAATACCAGAACTGATTGTCATCGGAGTCATCGGCAAAGAAGGTGATATTTTTGATGGTGGCGGTTTTTGCTCTGAGTAATAACATGGCGGTTCCTTAATTGAGGTTGGCGATATCGATATCGTCTTGAACGGTTGAGGTTTGGACGTACTCGGGTTTATCCCCTTGCCGGCCCGGTTGGTAGGTGAACCAGATCTCCAGCTCGACGCTAAGGCGTTGCGGATCGATTTGGTCGGCGCTGAACCGCTGGGGGGCGGCATCGGATTCGGTAAACTGAAAGACCTGCTGCAAGATGTCGTCATCCCCGGGCAGGTAGGCATAGCTGGCTGAAACCAGCACCATTTCGACCTGTTGCCAATCCATGTCGGCGGACAGCGTCAATACCCGTTGGTGGTACAGGCTGGAGAACAGATACACATCCTGGCTGGTGGGTTCGCTCAGTACCGCAGGGATATGGGGCGAATTGGCGGCGCAGCTGTACTCTTTGGTGACTTCAAACAGATAGAGGTCGGGGTTGGGCAGCATGACCGGATAGTTATGCTGCTGGGATGTCTCGCTAATCTGAAAACTTTTCGACAGGCTGGATGCCGGCAGCTTCATATGTCGGCAGCGCAGGGTGACCAACACCGACTGGTACCAGCGCCAGTCAAATTGGCTGGCTGCCTTGATGACGAAATCATAGCGGCCATACAGCGACTCAATGTCCAGATAAACGTCATTCAATTCGGTTTGCAGAGGGCCGGAATTGACCGATCTCACGCCGCCCACCGCCTGGTTGAGATAGACGGTGAAGTCGTATTCGACCGGCCACAGCATTTTTCCGGTTTTCGGATCGGTAATGCTGGGTGACCTGAAGGTTTTAGGGCCGGTATCGTCCTTACGGAAGGTGAACTGCTTGTTGTCCTTGCCGTAACGCAAACGCACCGTGACCAGCTGGACGTTCGCATCCCACTCATCCGACAGCAGATGGACACTAACTTCGCGGTGGGCGAAGAAGTCATCCTGCAGATCGCTCTGACCGATCACCCGATCGGCCTGATAGTCGGTACCGGCGACCAACTCGGCAAACAGTGCCTGCGGATAGAGCGAGCGTTTCACTACGGTGGTTTCGCTCAGCTTGCCGCTTAAACGTCGTTGATCAATATCCTCAACCGACAGCCGCTGCAGATAAAAACCGGGCTTTGGCTCGGCTTGTTGCGGCACATCGGCAAACACCGGGGTAAAAAACTCGCTGATCAAGATCTGCGTCAGTTCAGCCGCCGCCTGCGCAAAGTGGCCGTCGGGATCGGTATCTCTGACTTTAATGGTCACGACTTTTTCGCTGATTAACCGCGACGAGGTTTCTTCTATATCGACGGAAAATATCAACAGGTTGAAACCGAAAGACTCCTGCAGGAACTGATAAACCTGGTCCCAGCGGGCTTCCAGTTCGAAAGTGGCCGGTGGCAGCTGTTGCAGGTAGTCAATTTTATAGCTGATGGCGATGGGCGCGGTAGCGGGGGTTGCCATCAGGCTCGCCAGCAGGGCAATGTCCGCCTCCGGGGGGAGTTTGGCCAGCAGATAGCAGTTTTGTTGGTCGCTCAATGAGGTTTTGCTGGTTTGGCCGGCGACAAAGCCGGGGATGTCCAGGGTAGCGCTGCAGGCTATGGCCTGTAATGGCATTAATATCGCATCGCGAGGCATCTCCGAGCTGGCCGCTGCTGCTGCCTGCGCGGCCTCGTAGCTGCTGGTCAACTGGGTTTGCAGCGACAGCATGGCATAGTAAACCGTCGCTGGCTGGCTGCTGTTGCGGAAAATCTGCAGCTGGACGGCGGGCTGGTTTCCATCGATAACGCTAATGCTCGGTGCAGCCGCGCAATAGTAATAAATGGGTCTGTCCGGATCGGCTCGGATAAAACAGATGTTTTGCACTACGATTTGGCTGTTCATAGCGACAATCCCATTGGATAAAGGTGAAGGCAGGGCAAAGTTGTTTCGCCCTGCGTTTGGACCAATTAGAACGTCACCACTACGATGGTGCTGGTGCCCGTCACGGGTTTTTCAATGGTTTTCTCCTGGTTGTCCTCGCCGTAATACACCGTGGCGATGTATTTGATCTGCGGTAAGTTGTCAGCTTCGACCTGCATCAGATCAAAGGTCAGATACTGGGTGAGGGATTTAGTATCGAACTCGGTCAGGGCCAGGGATTGGGACTGAGTGAAGTTCCATTTCGGATAGAACACCACCATTTCATAAGTGATCAGGGTGATGTCTTTCTGGCTAGGCTTAAAGATAATGGTGTACTTCTGCGCCTTCGGCAGGGCGTTGGCGACCAGGATCTGATGACCGCGGATCAGTCCATAACCCGGCAGTTGCGGGCTGGTTTCAACCCCGCTGGGAATGTAAGTCAGACTGTCGCCATCCAGGGCATAGTAGTCGGTGGAGAAATAAATCGGTTTATCCACGTCGACGCCAATCGGATAAATAAAGGGTCTGGGCGGCGTAGATTCATTAACCACCTGATTATCCGTCTTCAGTTTGACCCCCTTGTCCGGATCGGAGTATTGCGTTTTGATCACGACCTGGCTGAAGACTTTCCAGCCCATAGGGTCGAGCAAGGTAGAGATATCGGCATAGACGATGCCGCATTCGGCCACGTTAATGGAGATAATCAGATCCTGATCGCTCTGAATTTCGCCGGAATGGTAGGGTTTGGCCTGCAGGCCGGTAAAGTTGACGGTGTAGGAATACTTGAATGCACGGCCCAGCTCGGGTTTGATAAACCACTTGCCGGTTTTTTTCGGCGCGCTGTCGTTCGGCGAAAACTGCAGGGTGCTCTGGTTATCTTTGTCGTAGATGGCGGTCACCACGATGTTGGCGACGTTATATTGCGCCAAATCGTCAGTAACGAAGAATTCAGGCTGTATGTACTGGTAGAAAGGATCGTTGAGGTCGTATTCTTTAAAGTATTCTTTCAGATTGGGTTCGCCGACGATGGATCGGATAGACGGCAACTGGGTCTGCGGGGCGATGGCGAAGGAAACCACGGAGTTTTCATCATAGACGCGGGTAAAACTTTTGGTTTCTTTGAGGCTGGATTGGAATTTATCAAAGCCGTCGGCGTCATTGAGCAATTCGAGGCTCATATCCAGCCCGGTTTGGCTGCTTAAAATCTGTTCTACCTGTTTCTGTCCCCAGGCGGTCAGCCCCTCTTTCCACTTGATGTACTGGGCATCATCCATTCCCATTTCCTTGGCGGTCAGCCCAACCTGAACGTCGATTTTGATGGCGCCTTTCTCGATATATTCCCGCTCGATCTTTTTCTCATCGGCCGACCAGGTATGGTAACTGATGCTTTGTGTCACCGACTTGGTGATCTCGCTGTCGTAGCTGACGGTGACCTTAGCCGCCGGCAAAGAGGCATCCAGGTTGAAGTCGAAGCGAATGCCCACGCTGGAGTTTTTATCGGTTCCTTGCAGCACCTGTTCGAACAAAGTAGCGCCTTCGCCGGTCAGCGACAGGCTGAAAACGGTATTGTTATCGCCCAGGCCGGAGGGTGACAGCGTGGTCGGGATCTGGCGGTAGAATTTGTCGTTGCTGTCGAGAATCAAAGCCGCCTGTGCCGAGGTGTATCGCGGTTGCATCAGCTTGATTTTTTCGGCATTTTCCGGCAGTAGCTGAGCAAGAAACTGGTCAGGGCTCTTGTTGGGATCGTACAGGGCGACAAACTTGCTGGCCTGTTCATCGTTCAGGCCGCAGTTGCGCAACGCGGTGTCCATAGTCGCTTTTTTGGTTGCGTTCTCGGGGTCTGCCGCGTAGTCCTGTTCCGCTTTGACATACTTGACGATCAGGGCAGATTTCGCCTCCAGCTGGCTTTGGATATTGCCAAACAGCTGGGCGCGGATTTTGGCCTGCAGATCTACCGTTGGGAACGGCAGCATCACGGTAAACTGCGCATAGCCGCCCTGGGTGTCTTCGCTGCGATACTTGTAGAACATAAAGCTCGGGCTGTCGGTATCCCTGGCGACAAACACCGGCGTTTCAGGCACCACGTAAAAAATGTCCTTGTCGAGGCTGTCTCCGTAACAGGTATAGGCGCACTCTTTAATGCCCAGGTATTTATCCGTGGGGATTTTGACCGATTGCTGCAAAGCGGTGGTTAACATAGGGTGTTCCTCTTGTTTATGTGACTACTTGTATTGCAGTTTGATGGGGCTGGCGCTGGCCTGTTGCGGGCCAGAGTCGTAGGTTTTCGGGAAAATCGACGAGGTTTTTCCTTGCCAGCGGTACTCGATTCGGCCATTCAGTCCGGCTGAATGAGCATTGATCCACCAGTTGGCCAACCAGGGCTGGGCAGGAAACGCAAAGCTGAAGTTCTGCTTTTTACCCTGGCCGGCAGGGGTGTAACTGGCGCTGCCGGAAAGGGTTTTGAAATCAGCCTTCAGGTGTTCGGCTTCAAACAGCACGCTGTAAAAACCCAGGTCTTGCGGGGTGAGAGCGATAGCGTCTTGCCAACCGAGCGATTTTTCATAGCTGGAGTAGTCGGAAAAGGTCACTTTGAGGGTGATTTCGCTGACCGGGGTTGGCGTTTTTAACGTCACCGGCGGGAAGCTGGGCCACTGCATAGGCGTGACTTCACCCGCATAGCGCAGTTCGATCGACATAATGTTGAAACCATTAGGGTTGAATCCCAGGCTGACCACGCACTTCCGGTGTTTGATCGGTTTATCCGGCCTGCTGGGCTCCGGCAACGGCGTTGGCGTAAAGGTGATGATGCTGTCGGCGGGCAGTTGGCCGAGCAGGGCGGCGATATCCTGCTGCTGCGCGAGCAAATAGCTTAGCGGTACGCTATTGCTGTATTTCACGTCATAGCTGAGCTGGGTGGGGATCTCATCTATGGAGTGGATATTTCGCAGCGTGTTGCTGACCAATTGCGATGCGGTTTTCACCAGCGCATTTCTGACCAGTTCGCGGGTCTGCTCCGACGGGGCATTGTCGAACTGCTCCAGCAGCATGACCACGCCGGCGTCTATCTGTTGGTTAAGCAGAATGGCAATAGCTTCTGGCTGGCGAGCCTGTTGGTTGAAGGCCAGGGTGACAAAGGCCACCCAGTCCGTTTCCAGGCCTGCGGTGACGCGACTGCTGACGGTGAACTTGCTGTGCGTCACCAGGTAAACCTGGTTTTTGGCCCCGCGAACGGCATTGTCCAACAACGCTGACTCGGCATGGGTCAGGGGCATTTTTGACTGTTCAAACTCGACGTTATAACTGTCAGATTCAGACTGGTGAGCAAAACGCAGAAACAGCGTCTGGCGAATATCGCCTTGTTCCAGACGGATCGGTTTCGGCGCAGGAATGAAATGCTGGCGGATGTAAGCCTCAATCGCCGCGGTATCGACCGGCATATTCGGAGCGATAAAGGTCGCCAGGCCACCGCCGGGGCTGGTCAGCAAATGCAGTGCGCTGACCTTGCCACCCGGAGTGTCCATTATCACCTGCGGTATGAAACTGCCGTAGGTGTAGCACTCGGCGGGCAGGCTTTGGTCGTGGAAAGCAAAGGCCCTGCCAAGCAGGAAAAAATTCTGCAATGCTTGTTGCGGGTTCAACGGGTCAGTGTTCATTTTTCACCTTTAATAACAATCGTTTGATCGTTGGTCACAATCTCGGACCATGGGCCGCCGTCGGGTTTGTAGCGAAATCCGGCTGCAAAAATAGAGGTCACGTTCCATTGGTATTTGAAGCTGTCCTGCTGGTGGGTAAAGATGTGATCCGTCATGCGGCTTTCGTTTTGCTGCTGGAACGTCACCTTGAAGGTGGGCAGGTTGTCCGGAAAATGGACGGTGATACGCGCCTGCTGCGCACCAAACTGCGGGAAGCTGTAAGCGCCGATAGTGGTGGCTTGAGTTATCGGCATGGGCAAAGCGACAACGCCGGTGTCGCCTAGCTGGTAGGCCGTCGCTTCGGCATAGGTTTCGTCGCCAAGAATAGGGCAACTGAAATAGGGGGCAGCCGCAGTTAACGCCAAATCCTGCAGCCAGCCGGCGGAATGATAAAGCCCGCCAATTCGGCTTTGCCGGGCAAACCCCGGATCAAGGCTGATGGTCAGAAATTGGCAGGGTAGCGCGGCGTAATCCAGTACCAGCGCAGGCTTGGCGCAGGAGCGCAGTTCGCTACTCAGCTTGTGCCAACTGCCATCCTGTGAATAGTTGACCCGAATTTGGTAGAAGAAAGGCACCACTTCCAGCGCACTGGTTTTGAAGCGGAAAATCAATCGGCTTTGATCTGGCGTCAGTATCTTCGTTTGCGTCTGCTCCACCGGATAAATATCGCCACGCGGAAGGGTTAGCTGAATATCGACAGATACGCTGCTTTTCAACCCAAGCGGATAGGCGTAAAAGACGTCGATCTCCCGCTCACCCGAGGGCAATGGTGGGGCCGTAGAACGGTGAATAATGGCATCGGGAGTGGCTTTGACGATTTGCTGCGCAGCGGCAAAGGGATCCAGTATGAAGCACAGAGGGCGTCGACTCAGCACCAGCGAATCGAGTTTGAAAATCACCCGGCCGCCTTGAGCAGGCACCGTCAGGGCGATCATTGCCGTGTTGCTGGAGGCCGGCCCGGCGTAGGGGGAGCCCAGCAAATTGTAAAGCCGATCAAGCAACGCCTGGCTGAAAAGCAGGTTTTGTTCAGGATCCTTTGTCGGCAAAGGCGGGGTGATTTGCAGCGGTAACAAAGCAATATTCTGATAGATATATTGCGTCAACAGGCCGTAATCAAAGGCTACCCGATGGTCGTCGAGAGTTTGTGAACCTTTGACCCCGGCGGCCAAGACATGCATCAGCGCCCTGGGATCAAATTCGACGGAATAAGCCAGGCGAGGCGAGACGCCTTCAACAAAACCGTCCAGGCGGGCATTAAAACCGAGGGTTTCATCCTGCAGGGTTTTCTCAATCAGCTGGGTGCTGGCCGAATTGAGCAAAATAATAAATTGAGTGCACTGCGCCGAATACCAGGTGGCGTCATAGCTTTGCCCGCTGAGGGCGCTGTGATACTCAATAGGGACGTCAAACCCCAGGCTGCCGGGCAACACGGGCAGCACCTTGATGGCGTTGTCCGGGTGCTGTTGTTTGAATTCCACCAGGCTTTGCTCGCCGGCATACTGCAGTTCGGTAGTGAAATTCAACCAGCCGTAGACGCTGTCGGTACTGGGACTGCGGACAATATCCAAAGAGAACGCCAGTGGATCTGCCTCCAGAATGCTGACGGATTCGGGGTATAAAAAATAGGCGTCGTTTTGTCGATAAGTGGCAATAAATCTGTGCCTGTCGGTGACGATTATCTGCTGAAAGTCCGGGTATCCCTCATACATGAGATTATTTCCCCGCTTTATCGAGATGATTTTGATAATCCTGATGCCATTCCTTCGGCAATTTGCTCAGCACGTTCACGGGGCGCTGATGATATTCATCCTCATAGATCCTTTGCATCTGAATATCACCCACCAGTATGCCGTTGGCATACAGGCAGTTATCGGTGTAATGCTCATCGTGGGAGGCGAGTTGCAGGTTGTAGACTTTCAGATCGCCCTGCTGTTGAACAATGCTAATGATTTTGCTTTCGCCATCCAGGGTGATTAATTGGCTGGACGGGGTTAATTCCCGGGCTATGATCACGCCTGACGGCGTGATGAAAGGGTGCCCCAAACTGGCGGTGATATTTCTTGTCTGACCCGTGCTATTGCGCATGCTAATCACCAGGTAATGTTGCTCCAGGCCGCTGGTGACCGCCTCGACGCGCAGCGGTTTATTATTTCTCGATAATACAGTCTCACCGATATCTATGGCGGAAATCGGTTTTTCACTGCCATCCTGCATTAGGATTTTGCTGTCACCTGCCAGGCATCCGTACACGATCCGCATCGGCTTTAATTGTACGGTATTTAAAAAACCTTGGTCCGGTTCGATTTCTTTCGGAGCGTTGGTAATAAAAGCAGCTATGCTTTTCCCCTCAACGTTAAGAATGACCTTGAAAACATAATAGATCCATTCGCCTGAATCAAAATTGACCTGATTAAACCTCAGCCAGTCCAGATTCCAGGAAATATTGTTGCCATTGATTCTGGTGTTAGGGGAGTTAAAAATATTATAATTGCCCAAAGGCGTGACGGGATCGCCACCCGCCCTCGTACGAATAAGATAAATAGTATTACTGGCTTTAACCGGCTGACCACCGCTAAGTTCAATTTGGCCCAGATAGGTGATATTTCCTTTGATGGGCACTCTGACCGAGCCGTCATAGGTATTACGGTAGTCGCAGTCGGGTTCATCACGGGTTAAACAAATCTTTATTTCATTCGGGTTGATAATACTTCGAGGCGACTCATTGTAAATATCCTTGGGGTAACTCTGCGTGGTGATAATTTCTGCGCCGTATATCGTCTCTCTGTCAATTGTCTGGGCAAAGGTATAAATCACCGTGACCGGATAATCGGTAGCGATCTGGCTGCCAGGATAAACCCCTTTGGCGCTCAGGGTACAGTCTGCGGCATAGACATAAGCCTGGTTGTAGTTCACCGTGCCGACATTAACCGCTTCGCCGTCAAACAGTCCCAGGGTTTGCGTTACGTTGGCGGCGGATACCGGCAGGGAGCCAATGGCGTCAGCACGGTAATTGCTGCCGTCGGTAGAATCCAGCCGAACAATGCTGTAGACCGGTTGAGCCGACCCGCTACTGGCCTCGCTCAACAGGCCGCCGCTGCGTTTTAGCCGTTTTGTTTCTTGCCAGCATTGGGTGAACTGCGGGGAGTAGCCTGAGGTGAGGCCGGCAAGTTTGAGTTGAATGTCATAAAAACTGACCAGCAAGGGGTCGCCGGGCTCAATAATAAACACACCGGTGTTGCTATATTTGCCGATGACATTTTTGACAATACTCTTTTCATCTGACGTATAACCTTGTGTGATCATAATATCAGCACCCAATAGTATTTAGAGGTAAACGCAGGGAATAACCTATGAGATTAAAAAAGAATTTTAGCTTTGCGTTTATTTACAGGTTTCTTTGCAGTAAGAATAAATAGCGCTCAGACTGTCGGAGCCAAGATATTGTTCAAATTCACCGTCGGTAGGGTCGATATCAGGATCCAGAGTCATACCATACAGCTCCTGTGCAAACATCGCTTTGGTCGCTGAAGGCTTACTTTTAAAGTAAGCTTTTAACTTTCCTTTGCTGACTTTTCGTATCCAGGCAAATTCGCCACCCAGGGCAACTTTGCCGGTGAAGGTGAAATCTTTACTGGTATAAAAGCTGATGTCGTTAGGGTAAACCTGATAACGAACAACCTGTTGGACTTCAATATTATGCAAAGTCTCTTCCCAGGTTTCTCTTTTAATGACGTTTAACGCGAAATACTTACCGTCAACCGGGCCGTCTTTTGCATCTGCGGTACCCCCAAATAACATTGGGCAGCCTCTGGCGAAGCCGGTGTTTTTTAACCCTAAAAGAATGAAATCATTATTCCCAACGGCCGCAGGATTACTGTCGAGAATGACGTATTTTTTAATGGGCATAGTCAGGTCCTTATACATTTTTCAGTATAAAAATAAGGTTTTCGGGTCGGTTCGGAGCGATGAATTACTCATCATCAACAATAGCAATGGCGACTAAAAAATCAACCAACACATAAAAATAAATGAAGTGTTTTAAAGTGTTTTGACAGATAGTCAAATAAATCACTGCGTTAACCGGGGCTGGAAAAAAAACGTTTAAACAATCAAATAAAGAGGAGGTTGTTGTTAATTTTTGTGTTGGTTAATTATTTAACCTTATTAAATCAATGTATTGTAATTTCATTGCGTAAATATGATTTTCTTGGTATTTAAATAATGGCGAACCGTTAGGCATGAAATTAATTTACTATTAGGATTTTCTTTAATCATAATGGTTGTGAATGATTAAACAAACCCTTGTGAAAGTAGTTAGGAAATCCAGGTATTACTAATCATATCCGTGTGACGTTAATGCTAAAGCTTCCGCCGCATTAGGGCGGAAAGCGTCAAAAACCGGAGGAAAAGGACGGCGAAGGATCAACGTCAACCTGGATCCCGTGGATGACATCGTTGTGCGTCATCTGACGTCAGGCGTTGTCCACCCGAGGATTGGAGTGGGTCGGCTGGCTGGGATACTCCACCTGGTGCTTGTGCAGATAGTCACGTATCAACTGACGGATCACCTGAGAGGGGGTCACGTCCTGTTGCAGACAGAGTTCTTCCAGGGCTTTTTTCTTGTCTGGGTCGATGAGGACGGTCAGACGCGCCGTTTTCTTTTCCATGGTGATTGCTCCAGAGGATGATAATCAAATGATAATAGCAGGGCGGCAATACCGCCTCAGCTAAAGTGCAGCCGTTCAATTTTGCGTGACAGGTAGCGAAGATCGCAGCTAAAGCTTGGCCCGACCTCAGCGGAAAGGCGGCGCAGCAGGCTGAGTGGCGTTTCGGTATTGGCAAGCGCAGCGTAGATAATCACGTTGCCGCTGGGTGCCACGCAGTACAGAACCGTGTTAAACACCCGGTGTAAGCTGTGATACAGCAGTGAGCCCTCATCCGGCACTTCATGGTAGTTCAGTACTAACCAGCCCGGATCCGAAAGCCGCTCGGCGCACTGCGCCAAAAAGGCCTGTGTGCCCTGTTGCGGATCCATGGTAAAGGCGCTGTAGAGGTCGGAAAAAATCAGGTCATAGCGCCGCTGGGCGGGGGCTCGCAAGAAATCCGCGGCATCGGCGATGTGCATGGTGATGTTATGAACGGCAGGCAAAGTGAAGTATCGGCGGGCGACGGACACCACCGCCTGGCGTAATTCCACCACTTCCAACAGCATATTGGCATCATAGGCGTGCAGCGCCCGCACCAGGCCACCGCCGCCCAGTCCCAGGATCAGTGCCGAGGCGGGGGGCTGCCAGGCGACCGCCATCAGCATGGTTTTGATGTAGTTATGAACCGGCACCTGCGGCGCGCTGATGCACATTTTGCTCTGTTCGCAGATACCGTCAAAACGCAGGGTGCGGTAACCCTTGTGATCGGAGACGATAATTTCGCCGCAGTGATCCAACTCCCGTGCAATCACCTGACCACGAGGGGAGAAATCCAGGCTATTTAGCAGCTTATCAACCAATGACATAGTAGTTTCGTCGAGCCTCCATCCTAAAAAGGCAGCCTTACTTACGGGCGCACATAAATTCTGCGGTACAGATCCTGCGGCCATTGACCGACGCACGGCCAGAGAATCGGGCAATGCCGGAGCGCTGTCGGACAAATGTCACTTCCATACAGAGTTGGTCACCGGGCCGTGCCGAACGATAGAAACGGGCGCGATGGATGGCCGCAAAATAGTAATGCTCGCCTGGCAGCAACGGGCTGAGAAAATAATGTGCCAACAGACCGGTGGTTTGCGCCAACGCTTCCACCATCAATACGCCGGGAAATACCGTCATCTGATGATGGCCGGTCCAGAATGTCGGTTCGTTGGCGGTGATATTTTTGATGGCGCTAAGGCGGCCTTCGGCAATGCAAGTGCCAGCAGGCAGGATGCGGTCAACCAGCAGACAGGGAAAACGGTGTGGCAGGATAGATTGAACATCCTGGTACTGCAGTGGATTACCATTTAGCGGCATGTGTGTTTCGGATCCTGTCAGCGGGCAAAGCTCAGCTTGCGTGGGCCTCTGTGCCGGTCGAAGTGTAATGACATTATAATGTTATTATCATCAGATGCACCAAATGAAAGCCTTCTGGGTTGAAAAACAGCGAATAACGTCAGCCGATTCAAACGCCAGTAATTACAACTTGTTGAAGATATTGCGTGTTTCGAGGGGGAGGAAGTTAGCCGCCAGCAGGAGAGCGGCGGCTAAGGGGGATCAGTTTTTGTAGCGCGTCAGCTTATCGAGGTAGCCCATCACAAAAGCCGAAAGGACAAAGGTCAGGTGGATGATCACATACCACATCAGCTTGTTGTCCGGCACGTTTTTGGCGTCCATAAACACCCGCAGCAGGTGAATGGAGGAAATGGCGACAATTGAAGCGGCCACCTTGTTCTTTAGAGAGGTGGCATCCATCTTGCCCAGCCAGCTCAGTTTCTCTTTGTTTTCGCTGATATCCAGCTGCGAAACAAAATTTTCATAGCCCGAGAACATCACCATCACCAGCAGGCCGCCAACCAGCGCCATATCGACCAGCGAGAGCAGCGTCAGAACCAGATCCGCTTCGGCTATGGAGAAAATGTTCGGCAGAACATGGAATATCTCCTGGAAAAATTTAATCGACAGCGCCAGCAAGGCCAGGGACAGGCCGAAGTAAACCGGGGCAAGTAGCCAACGGGAGGCATACATGGCATTTTCTAGAAAGCGTTCCATAGTCATCTGAGTTCGTTACAAAAAGTGGGATACAGTATAACGCAAGAGGCCCGTCAAAAGGCAAGAGAGCCCGCGAGGATTGAAAGGGGATTTCGCCGGGATGAGGGAATGCCATACGAAAGAAATAAGCCCCTTTAATCACTGCGTGTTTTTAAGCTATTTACTCCGCAAAAAAATATTTTATCAATATATATTGAGCTATCCGAAAATCAGACTAGCATTTAAATGCTGCATGATGACATTGCAGTGGTTTTTTATATCGCGAGCGAATTATATATAACGGAAATGAATTAACCTAATGGAGATGGATATGGATAATTCCCTAAATGGAAAAACCAACGGTTGGGATAGTGTTAATGATTTGCTGAATTACCATAATAGAGGCAATGGTTTAACCATTAATAATAAGCCTTCTTTTGATATAGCAGCGGCAGGCAAGCAAATAGCGCGCAGTGAACAAACCTGGAATGGAACTCACGTCCTCGGCCAAGGCGCCACCGTCACTTACTCCTTCCCGGATTGGGATTATAATCAGAGCAATTTAAATGGTCGCTTTGCCAGCCAAGACACCGGCCTAAGCGCCTTTACCGCCGATCAAAAAGCGCAGGCCAAGCTTTCCCTGCAGTCTTGGGCCGATGTGGCGAACCTTAATTTCGTCGAGGTAGCCCCAGGGCAAAAGTCCAACATTACCTTTGGTAATTATGAGGGCGACGGTCAGGCTTATGCGATTAAACCTTTTACCGGCGCAGGTACGGATTATCGCGGGCATAATACCGACGGTCAAAGCTGGTTCAATATTAATTACGACTATGCAGATCCCCGTGATGGTGTTTATGCCAATTTACATCCTGAATTGGGCAACTATGGCCGCCTGAGCATCACCCATGAATTGGGGCACACTTTGGGGTTGGATCACCCAGGGGTTTACAATGCCGGACAAAGCCCGAGTTATGCCAAGGCTACCTACGCCGAAGATACTCGCCAGTTCAGCGTGATGAGCTATTGGGATGAATCTGTCACCGGCGGCGATCACGGCGGTTATTATTCCGCGGCTCCGCTGGTCGATGATATTGCTGCCATTCAGTATTTATATGGTGCCAATACCACCACGCGCACCGGTGACACGGTATATGGATTCAACTCTAATTCCGGCAGAGATTTCTACACCGCGACGGACAGCAGCCAGAAACTGATTTTCTCCGTCTGGGACGCGGGCGGTAACGACACCCTTGATTTCTCAGGGTACTCGCAAGACCAGCGTATTAATCTGACCGAAGGCTCGTTCTCTGACGTTGGCGGATTGAAGGGCAATATTTCCATCGCCGTAGGCGCTGTCATCGAAAACGCCATTGGCGGTTCGGGGAATGATGTCATTGTCGGCAACGACGCCGCCAATATTCTTCAGGGCGGCGCGGGGAACGACGTTATTTACGGTGGCGGTGGGCAGGATCAGTTATCCGGTGGCAGCGGCAGTGATATTTTTGTTTTCTCCGCCGTGAGCGATTCACCGTTCAAATCGCCGGATAAGATCCTCGACTTTGAAACCGGTATCGACAAGATTGACCTGTCTTTCTTTAATCAGGGCGATAACGGTACCGACTTTATTCATTTCGTTGACAGCTTCAGCGGTCAGGCAGGTGAGGCCACGTTGACGTATAATTCACAAAGTGATTTTAGTGAATTGGCATTGAATATAAGTGGTCATGCGACACCGGACTTCCTGGTGAATATCGTAGGCCAGGCAAATACCGCCACTGATTTTATTGTTTAATTCTGTCACGGTGGGTTATGCCCACCGTTTTATTACGGTTTTATTCCCCTGCGCCCCACAACGTCTCTTCGCCACGTCGGCTGCCGTCGCCGCTTTGTAAGGATTTCGTAAGCGGTTTGGAAGTATCTCATCAATGTATTTAATAAGGTTATAACGACGTTGCTTATGGTAAGCATTGTCATTATTATCAATTTACTGAGTCTGCGAAGAAAGACCTTTATTTTAACATTATTAATTTCCTTTAATCTCTTTAACTCGGTTAAACCCGAGTGGCGAAGCAACTGCGAGCGAATACTAATAATTAATGCAGGGCTAACACATGTGCAGAACTTTTAATTGCCGGGGAATTATCGGGCATTCCGCCTTATGGGGTGCGTTAATCGCCAGTGCCTTTAACGCCAATGCGGAAGTTAAGAAAACATCATTAGAAAAGACCACGCAAAGTGAAGAAGAAATAACGGTAGTGGCGCCGGTTATTGAAAACAAATCGGGGACAATCACCACTATTACCGCGCAAGACATGCAGAAAAAAGGGGGCAATGATTTCGGCTCGATTATGCGCTACGAACCCTTGATCAGTGCCACCGGTGTTAGCGGGGGCTCATCATCGGGGAAAAGCGGTTTCGATCGCAGCGGGTATACCGGTTATAACATCCGTGGCCTGGAGAGCAATCGCGTCGGATTGGACGTCGACGGCATTCCACAGCCTGATGCCACCGGACGCAGCTACGTCAGCCGCGCCGGGCTCAATACCTTTGGCATCGGCAGGGACTATATCGACCCTTACATGTACGGCCAGGTGGAGATCGAATCGGGCGCAACCTCGATTGAACGCAGTAATACTTCTATTGGCGGCGCCGTTTCGTTTTTACCGAAATCAGCCGATCAGTACCTTTCCCCCACCAAACAGACCTACTTTGGTTACCAGAGCGATTACGATTCGTCCAATCGCAGCTGGCACAATGGCATTACCGCCGCTGCGGGCGATGAACAACTGCGCGGGGTGTTTGTTTACAGTCGCCGTGACGGCCAGGAAACGCGCAATAACAGCGGCACCCACCAGGCCTATCCGGCCAACTGGCACACCAATGCGCTGATGGCCTCCGGTATCTGGCAACCGAACGACGAACACAAACTCACGGGCACGGTGGATTACTATGACAAAACCAACCACACCCATTACGACAGTTGGAACTCGGCCGGCAGCGCCATTCTGGGGACCGCCCAACAGCAAAGCAATACGCGCCGTTGGGGAGTGAGCCTGAAAGATGAATGGACGCCGTACAACGATTTTGTCGATACCCTGACCTCAAAAGTCTATTACCAACAGACTCAGGCGCATGACAACACCTATATGCCCACCAGCACTGGCAGCATGGAACGGGTTTACTCCGACTACAACGTCAACACCTATGGTTTTGAAACCCAGATAGCCAAAACATGGGGACGGCACACGCTGAGCGGGGGACTCAATGCAAGGTTGACCGATACCGAGCGACCGTTCCGTGAAGAGCCTGCACCCAGTGCATTTACCGCCATCATGCAGCCGGAGTCCGACAGTCGCAGCTATGTGCTGGGCGGTTATGTGCAGGACAGGATCCAGTTTGATCTCGACGGGCACGGCTTTGCGGTGGTGCCGGGCGTGCGCGTGGCTCACCAAAGCACCAAGCCGCAGAACCTGAGCAGCCTGGCTACCGGCAGCACGGTGCTGACGGAGTCCGAGTTGGAAACGCTGTACGGCAAAAGCAACACCGATACCCAGGTCCTGCCGTCACTCAGCTTCCAGTACAATCTGACGCCGACGTTGATGAGTTATCTCCAGTACAAACGCGGTGCGCAGTTCCCGAACGCCAGCCAACTTTATGGCTCATGGAACCTCGGCTCCAGCTACGCAGGCACCGCGCAGTATGCGTTGATCGGCAACGCCGATCTGAATACCGAGACCAGCAACAACCTGGAATGGGGCGTGAAGGGAGAGGTTGTCGAAGGCGTGACCCTGCGCACCTCGCTGTTCTACAACACCTATAAAAACTTCATTGCCTATACCCGCTATCAGCGCGCCAGCAGTCCGGACAAGTTTGCTAACGTGCCGTCCAATATCTACACCATTTATCAGGCAGAAAACCGCGACAAGGCCTACATCTACGGGGGTGAAATCAGCACCCGGCTGAATTTTGGCACCTGGTTTGAGCAGGTTAACGGCCTGAGCGCCAACTTTGCCCTGGGGTATAACCAGGGCAAGTCCAAGTCCAGTTACTCCGGCGATAAATATGTCGATATCGACAGCGTTGCGCCAATGAAGGCCATTGTCGGCGTGGCGTGGGACGATCCGGCGAAACGCTACGGCGCTGCGGTGACGGCGACCTTCGTTAAAGGCAAGCAGGCAACGGCCACCAACCGTGAAAGCTACAACAACGCCAGCGGCAGTACGCTCACCGACGCAACCACGGAATATTTGCGCGTGCCGGGTTACGGCCTGGTGGATATGTCCGCGTACTGGCAGGTGGCTCGCAATGTGAAGCTGAGTGGCGGTGTGTATAACATCACCGACAGAAAATACCGTGACTACCTGAGCAGCCGCGAACTCACGGACTCGACTCAACAGGATGCTTACGATAATGCGTTGGCCGTTATGCCGGGAAGAACTTTCCAGTTAGGCGTAAACGTGGATTTCTAAGCTCATCCGACGGATGAAACCTTAACGTTCCTTATGCCGCCCTTCGCCAGTGAAAGGCGGCTTGGTCATCCATCTCCCGTTGAAGGAGACACCCCATGAAACTTTGGATTATCGGCTTGCTGGCACTGCCGTTTTCGCTCTTCGCCACCGAACGCGTGATCTCGATTGGCGGAGACGTCACGGAGATTGTTTATGCGCTTGGCGCCCAGCAAGCGTTGGTCGCACGCGACAGCACCAGCCTGCAACCGCCGCAAGCCACGGAGCTGCCCAATGTCGGTTATATGCGACAGCTCAATGCCGAAGGGATGCTGGCGATGAAACCCACGCTGGTGATCGCCAGCATGCTGTCACAACCCTCGTTGGCGTTGCAGCAGGTCGAACAGGCCGGAGTAAAAGTCGTCACCGTGACAGGCAAACCCGAACTGAACGCGATCGACGAAAAAATAACCGCGATCGCCGCTATCCTGGGCCGCGAAAAAGAGGGGAAAGCCCTGCAGGCAGCGTTGGATCGCCAGCTCGCCGCGGTGCCGACGAACCCTCTGCCGGTCAGGGTGCTGTTTATCATGGCGCACACTGGGATCACGGCCATGGGGGCCGGCAGCGACACCGCCGCCGATGGTGCCATTCGCAGCGCCGGGCTGCAAAATGCCATGGGCGGCGTAGCACGTTATCAATCGTTAACCCAGGAGGGTCTGGTGGCCGCTGCGCCCCAACTGCTGGTGATAGGCAAAGGCAGTTTGCGACGGATGGGCGGTGAGGCGAATATTTGGGCGCTGCCGGGATTGGCTTTTACCCCGGCGGGTCAACAACGGCGTCTGTTGGTGATTGATGATAATGCACTGCTGAGTTTTGGCCTGGCCATGCCGGCGGCCATTGGCCAACTGCGTCAGGCGGCTCAAGCCGTAACCCCTTAAGCTTTCGTGCCTTTATTGTCTACGTGCCCTAATGAGCGCTCGGGGAAACAACGATCGCGCAAGCGCTGTTTCAATGCCGCCGCATCCGGAAAGCCGCCCTCGATTTTACGATCCCAAAGTACCACGCCGTCGACGGTGATTTCATAAATGCCGCCGGTACCGGGTACCAGGGTGACGGCGGCTAAATCGGTGCTGAAGGTGTGGAGCAACTCTTGCGCCATCCACGCCGCACGCAGCAGCCAGTTGCATTGCGAACAATAGTGAATGGTGACGGCAGGGGATGTTTTCATGGGCAGAACCATAGCGGCGAGAGAGAGCCTGCATCATCGAACGCCGCCGTAGTGCTGTCAAGCCAACTTCCTCAGGGACGCAGCAAGGTCAAATCAATCTGCCACCTGTTGATTTTATTGTACAAGGTGGTGCGCGAAAGCCCGAGCAGACGAGCCGCCTGTCGCAGATTACCGTTACTGGATTCAATGATCTGAATGATATGGGCGCGTTCATTGTCCTCCAGACGGCTTGAGGGGACGGCTTCCTGTTCAGGAAAAGCCTGGGCGATCTCCCTGGGCAAATCATCCACGTCGATCAGCAACCCTTCGCACAGGTTCACCATCCGCTCCACCAGGTTTTCCAATTCGCGCACGTTGCCGGGCCAGTGCCAGGCGTTAAGGCAAACCATGGCCTGCGGTGAGACCTGCGGCGGGATCTTCTTCATCCGCGTACTCAGCTTGTGAATAAAGCCGTTGACCAGTCCGGCGATATCTTCCCGACGTTCACGCAGGGGCGGAACGGGGAGGGAAAGGACGTTCAGGCGGTAATAAAGGTCACGACGAAACGCGCCGTTCTCCACGGCCTGCAGCAAATCGCAATGGGTAGCCGCAATAATTCGCACATTCACTTTGACCGGATGCGCCGCGCCAATCCGCAACACTTCGCCTTCCTGCAATACGCGCAGCAGGCTGGTTTGTGCATCCAACGGCATTTCACCGATTTCGTCGAGCAACAGCGTACCGCCGTCCGCCAGTTCGAATTTGCCTGCCGAACCGCCGCGACGCGATCCGGTAAAGGCGCCATCGACGTAGCCAAACAGCTCGCTTTGCACCAGATCGCGCGGCAGGGCGCCGCAGTTGACCGCGACAAAGGGTTCGTTGCAGCGCTCACCGCCGTTGTGGATTGCCTGAGCGAACAGCTCCTTGCCGGTGCCGCTTTCCCCCGTCAGCAAGACCGTACTGCCACTGCGGCTGCAGGTGCGCGCCTGCATGATCGCCTCCCGCATACGGCTGGAATGACCGAAAATCATCTCGAAGGTGTAGCTGGCGCTCACGCCCATGACTCGTCGGGTGATGGCACGGATGCGCTGATTTTCGCGCAGGGAGAGCACCCGGCCATTATCCGGTGCAGGCATCAGCGAAATCACGCAGGAGAGGGCCGGCTTGCCGGCGGGCATAAACACCATTTCACGATCGTTGCAAAACGGCATGGTTAACAACGATCCGGATTGGGGGCACAACAGCTCATCGATCGGCGTATCACCGGGTTCCAGCCCGCCAAAAATTTGGCGAGCATAGCGGTTGACCGTTTTCAGCCGGCCGTGCCTATCGCAGACCATCACGCCTTCATTCAGGGTTTCCAAAATCGACTGCTGCTCGGCCAACAGCCGGTGCAGCTTGAGCTGTTGACCGATGGCCTCCGCAGCCGCCTGCACGGTACCCAGAGTGTGGGCATTGAAATTGTCCGGCGTGGCGGTGAGCGTCAGCACGCCAATCATGACACCTTCGGCGTTGCGCACCGGCGCGGCGGCGCATTGGCGATGCCGTTGCCGCAGGCCCATCTTCCAGTTTTCACCGCTGAGCACATATACCAGCCGCTGTTCAAGCAGGCAGCGTGCGGTGCAGTTAGTGCCCTGAACCTCTTCACGCAAGATGCTGCCGATCGGCGTCATGTCCGCGCCACAGTAGTGAAGGGTGACGCCATGGGCATCGGTCAGGTTGATGTGACCGTCGGGATTATAGGCCAGCAAATTTTCCATGATGCTGCGCGCCACGGCAATCAGCTCGGCATTGTGTGCCAGAATCGCCAGCAGTTGGTCAGGCGGTGGCGCGCGATAAACAAACTCATCGGGATCGATGCCGTATTCACGCGAGCGTCGCCAGGATTGCAGGATCGACTTGCGTATCCAACCGGGCTGGCCGCCTTCATTAAACGCCTGCCACCCTTGCCAAAACAGGCTGTCCCATTCACCGGATTCCGCCCCTTCAGGCAGGCTGAAGATCGGATCGCTCTCGTCTTTGATCGGCATCAGGCCGGCGGCTGTCTGCATGGTGCGCTCCGCTGTTTGGAATGTAATGTTCATTTTATTGACATGTGAAATTGACATGTCAATTTAGTTGTCACTTTGTTATGCCTATCTGTGCAACGTCTCACAAATTCCGCGTGTTTTGAGCTGGCATCCCCTTTGCAATACCCAGGGTGAACTCCGTTGCCCAATAGGGCGTTACCTCACATAAGGAATCACTATGAGTCATTCATCCCAACCCCTGCGTGTTGGTCTGATCGGTGCTGGCAGAATGGGCACTTTCCATGCGGAGTCGTTGGCACGGCGCGTGCCGGGTGCGGTGCTGGCGGCGGTGGCCGATCCTCTGCCGGGTGCGGCGCAACGGCTGGCGGAACGTTTGGGCGTTGAAGCCTACAGCGATTTGCAGGCGATGCTGGACAACCCGGCTATTGATGCGGTGGTAATAGCATCTCCGGCCCGCACCCATGCGGAGTGGGTGATTGCAGCGGCACAGGGCGGTAAGCATGTGTTCTGCGAAAAGCCGATGGCCATCACGCTGGATGAGGCAGACAGCGCCATTGCCGCCGCAAAACGAGCGGGCGTGGTTCTGCAGGTCGGATTTAATCGCCGTTTTGTCAGCGGATTTGCCGCCGCTATCGCCGCCGTAAAGGCGGGGGAGAATGGCACTACGCAGTTATCCCGTTCGGTGACGCGCGATCCCTTGCTACGGGATCCGGCGCCTATCCCGGCGTGGACCATCTTTCTTGAAACCTTGATTCATGATTTCGACACCTTGCTGCATTTCAACCCTGGCGCCAGGCCGGTAGAGGTTTATGCGTTGGCGGACGCCCTGGTGCGGCCGGACTTCAAAGACAAAGGGCTGTTGGACACAGCAGTGGTCACCATTCGCTTTGACAACGGGGCTATCGCCACCGCCGAAGCCAATTTCCAGGCGGTATACGGTTACGACGTACGCGGCGAGGTGTTTGGCAGCAAAGGCATGTTGCAGGCGGGCAATATCAACCTGAACAACTGCGTGCGTTATCACGCCGGAGGCATCGCCATAGAAACCTCGCGGCAGGACACCGATCTGCTGCGTGACGCTTACGTGGCGGAGTTGACCGAATTCGCCCAGAGCATCCGGCAGGGTTGCAGCCCGCGTGCTACCGGACAAGATGCGCGCAATGCGCTGGCGATAGCCTTGGCCTGTATCGAGTCGGTGCAGCAGGGCAAACCGGTCAAATTAGGGTGGCAATAATGGCCAGTTATCAGCTCTCTGTATGCGCAGAAATGGTATTTCTCGATCTGCCGTTTATCGAACGCGTGGCGCGTATCGATGCGCTGGGTTTTGGCGTTGAAATGTGGAACTGGGCCAATAAAGACCTTGATGCTTTGGCCGCCAGCGGGGCGCGCTTTACATCAATGACCGGCTATCTGACCGGCAACCTGACCGACGACGAAGACATTGCCCAACTGTTGCACAGCGCGGAGCAGTCATTGGCCGTTGCCCAACGCTTGAACTGCCCGAGCCTGAATCTTCACGGTACCGGGTTGGATCCTCAGGGATTACCGGTGAAACCGGTGGCGGTGGTAACCGGTGTGATGTGGCTCAAGGCGGCCGATACGCTAAACCGGCTGGCGCACATGGCGGAGCGGGCCGGGAAAGTCTTCACGCTGGAAAACCTCAATTTGCCACGCGACCACCCTGGCACACCCTTCGCCAAAGCCTGCGACACCCTGGCTCTGGTGGAGGCGGTAAACCGTCCGGGCCTGAAGATGAATCTCGATCTTTACCATGCGCAGATTGGCGAAGGGGATCTTATCGAACTTATCCGTCACTGTGGCCCGGCAATAGGGGAAATCCAGGTGGCGGACGTGCCGGGGCGGCAACAGCCTGGTACCGGTGAAATCAATTACCGCGCCATCGCACGCACGTTAGAAGACATCGGTTATCAGGGCGTGGTGGCGATGGAAGGGTGGGCATCCGGTGACAGCACCGAGGCGCTGTTACAGTTCCGCGACCATTTTACCCGATAGCCTGAACACATCCGGGCAGGGCCGCTGCCCGGCATTCAAAATGATGCGTTGATTTTAATAATAAATAAACCTCAACCTACAGGATGTCATCATGAAAACCAAAAGCTTGCTACTGATACTGCTGAGCATCGTCATGAGCTTCAGCGCCCAGGCGAAAACCTACAAGGTCGGCGTGGCGCTGGCCAATTTCGACCTTAACTTTGTCTCTATTTTGCGTTCACAGATGGTGAGCGAACTTAAGCAGTTGGGCATGGACGGCCAGTTTGTCGATGCCAAAGGAGACGTGGCGTTGCAGGTGCAGCAGGTGGACGATTTTATCAACCTCGGGGTGGACGCCATTATCCTCAACCCGGTTGACACTCAGGGGGTGAAACCGATGATGGACGCTGCCGAACGGGCCAATATTCCGTTGATTTTCGTCAACCGCAAACCGGAGGTGAAACTGGGCAAGGACATGGCCTACGTAGGCTCTGACTCTGCGGTAGGCGGTGAAATGCAGATGGAAGCCTTGGCGAAAAAGATGAACTACCGTGGGAACGTGGCGATCCTGATGGGGGCGTTGTCCAATGAAGAAGCACGCGAGCGCACCCGCGCGGTGGAAGCGGTGATCGCCAAATACAAAGACATGAAGGTGCTGGAGAAGCAGACCGCCAAATGGCAGCGCAACGAGGCGGTGGACGTGGTGTCCGGTTGGCTGCTGAACGGCCGGCCGATTGACGCGATTGCCGCTAACAACGATGAAATGGCGATTGGTGCCATCATGGCGCTGAATCAGGCCAAAAACAAAACCATTCTGGTGGCGGGTATCGACGGCACGCCGGACGGTCAGCAGTTCATTAAAAACGGCGGCATGACGTTGACCATTTTCCAGGATGCCAAAGGGCAGGCCATCGGGGCGGTGCAGGTAACCAAGGCGCTGTTGGAAAAACAAAAGGTCGAGCCTTATAACTGGATACCTTACAAAACCATCACACAGCAGAATTTGGCAGAATTCCAGGCGGTTAATCAGAAGTAGGCCGGGGACGGCGGCCGGAAAGTTGAATGGGAATTATTTTCAATTTCCGGTCGTTGTGCCATAGTGAAAACCCTGCTCCTCGTACACATCATGACAACCATGCCGATACCCCTAGAGCAACACCCGCAACCGGGACCTGAACGTCTGAAATTCGCGCCGCACATCATGCTGCACAGCGGCACCTGGCTGGAACATCAATCACAATGGGAAGAGGATCCGTTGATCGACGGCATCAAGCTGGCGTTGGTCCACAGCGGCCAAATGCAATGCCGGGTTGCTGGACAGGCCATGCGGCATATTGCCGAGCCTTCGCTTTGCGCATTTGGCAACCTGGGGGACAACGGGGTAATACACCGTTTCCAGCGCGATATCCCGTTGCGCTACACCATTTTGCAACTGGAGAGCGACGGACAGGATCAGCATGCCGAAATATTTCCCGCCGCGCTGAAATATCGGGCGGGACAGCCGCCGAAAATGCTGATAGGCCTTGCGCCAAAACGACTGCTGGCATTGTCCGCGCAGATAGCAACCTGCCCATTGCATGGCGCCACGCGCGATCTGTATCTGGCCGGTAAGGCGATGGAACTGATCGCCATGAGCCTGCACCACTTGTCGGATGCTCCCGTGCTGGGCACCACCGAACTGCGGCTCTCGCATGCCGATATTGAACGTCTCCACGCCGCGCGCGATCTGCTGATTGCCGACCTGCCAAATCCCCCCGGGCTGGACAGTCTGGCGGCGCAGGCGGGCATTAATACCCGCAAATTGACCCAGGGTTTCCGCCAGGTTTTTGGCGCCAGCGTGTACGCCTGGCTACAGGAGTATCGTTTGCAGCAGGCGCACCGCATGCTCAGTGCCGAAGAGGCTAATGTTTCGACCATTGCCTACCGCGTGGGCTACAGTCCGGCGCATTTCTCCATCGCCTTTCGCAGACGCTTCGGCGTCTCCCCCAGCACTCTGGTGGCGCGCTGACCGGTGACCTAAACAAAAAGTCGCGCTGGCGAAAGCATCCTTACCTGAGCCTCCCCGCAATTCCGTTATCGTAAGGCACGGAATTTTGTGGAGTGATAACGATGGAAGGGGCATTACACCTCTTGTTGCGGCCTTATTATCGCCCGCTGGGAGCGGCTGTGGTTTTGCAGGCGCTGGCGGGCATCTGTTCACTGGTGCCCTGGATCCTGCTGGGGTATATCGCCGCCAGAGATCAAACCCTGGGCGACATGAGGGTGTTGTGGCCCATCGCCATCAGCGGTTTACTTTGGCTGCTGGGCCAGACACTGGCTTTGTATCTCACGCATCGGGTCGACGCCGGGCTTTGCCATCAACTGCGTTTGAAGTTGGCAACCAAATTGCAGCGTCTGCCGCTGAACTGGTTTGTTCATCAGGGCGAGGACGGCGTAGCCCGTTACGTTGAACAGGACGTGCGGGCGCTGCATCAGCTGGTCGCCCATGCGCCGACGGATCTGGTGAATTTGCTGGTCGTCCCGCTGGTGGCGTTGGGTTATTTGTTGACGCTGAACTTGTCGCTGGCGCTGTTTGTCCTGTTGCCCCTTGGTGCCGCCGTGGGGTTGTTTATGGCTATGCGTGCTTCTCGTTTTCGTAGCGCTGTCGAACAGCGCGATCGTACGATGGAGCATATGCTGGAAAGCTATGGCTCGCTGGCCAGTCACCCGGTAGCGGTACGGCAGTATCCACAGGCCGGAGTGCAGGCTCAGGCTCAGGCGGCAACCGAACTGTTTGCTGCCGCATTCAGCCATTGGGTGCAACGCATCGGCGGTTTCAGCGCCGGTACGCAACTGCTGCTGGGGGCACCGCTACTGGCTGTCTGGGCGATCGCCGCCGCGCTGGGGTTAGGTCACAGTTTGCTGCCTGCCGCGCAATTGTGCGTGTTTTTGTTGATGGTCAAAGCCATTGCCGCACCGTTGCAGGCGATGGGACACGGCGGCGATGCCCTGCGCAGCGCCAGGCTGGCAGCGGCGCGGCTGAATGCATTGTTGGCGATGCCAGAGATGACGGAAGGCACGCAGCAACCTGATCTGGCCGCACCGGCCAGTATCGACGTGCGTGAACTCGACTTTTCTTACGCCGGTCAGCCCGTCCTGCGGAACATCAACTTTGTGCTGCCCGCCGGCAGCGTCACCGCGATTGTTGGGCCATCAGGGGCGGGGAAAAGTAGCTTATTGCTGCTGTTGGCGCGCTTTATGGATCCGGATCGCGGGCAGATCCTCGTCGGTGGTCAACCTTTGGACAGCTTGTCCGATGCCGGGCGGTTCCGGCTGATCACGCCGGTGTTGCAGCAAGGCTGTGCGCTATCGCAGCCGCTGGATCAAAACATCGCGCTCTACCGCCCGGATGCCGAACCGGCCGCCATTCACGCCGCGGCCAGGGCCGCCTGTTTGCACCAAGAAATCATGGCGCGCCCGTTGGGTTACCAGAGCATACCCGGTAAAGACATTCAGCTATCTGGCGGGGAACTGCAACGTCTGTCCATTGCCCGCGCCTTGTTGTCTCCGGCGCCCATTCTGCTGCTGGATGAACCTACCTCGGCGCTCGATCCGCAAACCGCCGTTGCCTTGCTGGGGCGGTTACGCCAGCGCGCTGGGACCACCGTGATCGTCAGCCACCGACTGGCTGATGTCATCGATGCCGATTGCATTCTGGTGCTGGAGCGCGGGCAACTGGTCGCCCGCGGTAACCATCGGCAGTTGCTTGCCGCCGGCGGGCTTTACCGCCGCCTGTGGGACAGTCAGGGAGACACCTATGGCTATTAAGCTGGCACGCCTGAGATTTCTTACGCCGCAGGATCGCGCGAGGTTGACGAAAACGCTGCTGTGGATGACGGCGTGCGCGGTGCTAGACGGTATCGCCGGCCTGATGCTGCTGCCGCTGATTGTCGCCTGGTTTAGTGGCAACGCTGAACAGGTCTGGTCGGCGTTATGGCCGCTGTTGGCGACTACGGCGCTTTATGGCGTAGTGATGTTCGTGGCTACGCTAAGAGGGTATCTGGCGGGCAGCACTCTGGTACGGGTGCTGATCGGAGCACTGGTTCACCATATTCCCCGCATTCCCGCCAACTTGCTTGATCGGGTGCAACTGCCCGGCCTGGTGCGGGGACCGGTGCTGACCGCCATGGCGATCCCGGCGCATTTACTGGCGCCGCTGATTGCCGCGGTGGTGACCCCGGCAACGGTGATTGTCGGTTTGGCGTTTATCGATCTGCCGCTGGCCGGGTGTCTGTCGGGCGCAGCGGTGCTGTTGGGGTTGTGGCTGCGCTGGGGAGGGCGGCGCACTCTGGTGCTGGAAGAGCAGCACCATCAGTCGGAACGCAAAAGTGCCGCTCAGTTGGCGGAGTTTGGTCAGCAGCAGGCCTTGTTGCGCACTGCGGGGTTGAATCAGCAGAGCGGGCAACGACTGGTGCAGGCGCTGGTCGCTCAATACCGTAACGTCATGCAGCTTCAGCGGCGCTCACTGCCTGTCGCATTGGCTTTTGCCGGCGCGGTTCAGGGAGTGTTTCTGTTGGTGCTGCTACTGGGAGCCTGGCGTGTGGGCAGTGGCGAACTGACGACACCGCTGTGGATCGCCGAAATGGTGCTGTTGGTGCGCTTTATCGAGCCTCTGTCGACCATGACGCATCTCGGCCAGTCGCTGCGCAATGCTTGGCAGGCGCTAACGCAGGTGCTGCGAGTCCTGGAAACGCCGGCGCTGCAGTTTACGCAACCGGGTGAAACCCCTGCGGACAGCCATGTGCTGGTGCGAAAGGTTGGCTATCGCCTGCCTGACGGTACAAGCCTGCTCAGCGAAATCGACCTGGATATTCCGCCGGGCCGATTGCTGGCGATCGTTGGCCCCTCCGGCGCGGGTAAAAGTACCTTGTTGGGGCTGCTGGCGCGTAATGCCGACGCCACCGAGGGCCAGATCCTCATTGGCGGGGCAGACATCCGCCAGTTGGGCGAGCAGACGCTGGCGAACTGGCGCAACCTGCTGATGCAAGATACGCCCCTGTTTCAGGGCAGTATCCGCTGGAACCTGCAATTGGCCAATCCGGCGTTAAAAGAACATGAAATGCAGGAGGCGCTGTCCGCAGTGGGCTTGCTACAGGAGATCGCCCGCTTGCCGCAAGGGCTGGATAGTCAGGTTGGCGTGGGGGGCGCGGCACTGTCCGGGGGGCAAAGACAGCGTCTCTGCCTGGCGCGTAGCCTGTGCGTCAGAACGCCAATCTTGCTGTTGGATGAGCCGACAGCCAGCCTGGATTCGCTCAGCGTCAGCCGTGTCATGGCATTGTTGGCCCGTCAACGCGGGCGGACCAGCTGCATTTACGTCACGCATAATCCTCGGTTGGCGGCGCAGGCAGATTGCATCGCCATTGTGGCGGCGGGGCGGTTACGTCGCAGCGGCAGCCATGCGCAGTTGCTGGCGCAAGACAGCTGGTACCGTGAGTTCTGTGCTGAAAACAGCGTAGAAGCTTAAAAGGCTCTGGTCGCAGTTGCTGCGGCCAGAGCCTGCCGAAAGTCATTATCAGGCCGTCACGCGTGGGGCGGTTTTGGCGAACAACCTCATTGCCAGCCCGCCGGCTGCCGTCAGCGTGGCCAACGTTACTACGCCAGGCCAGCCGGCAGCTTCCAGGAGCTTGCTGCCCAGCGCGGCACCGCTTGCCATGCCGATAAACACCAGTGTAAACATGATGGCGTTGAGGCGGCTGCGGGCGGCCGGATTGATAGCGTAAATAATGGTTTGATGGGCGACCAGCGTGGCCTGAATGCCGAGATCAAAACCTACCGCGCTCAGGGCAATCAACGCCAGTTGCGCGGGGAGCGACAGCAACGGCAGCAGGAACATCAGGGCAAAAGAAACCACCACCATGGCAGCGCCAATCTTAGTGACATAGTCCGGCCCGTGACGATCGGCCAGCATGCCTGCCAAGGGGGCAGCCAATGCGCCTGCCGCACCGGCCAAACCAAAAGCCCCGGCGACGGCGCTACCCAACTGATACCGTTCCGCCAACATCACTGCCAGCGTAGACCAGAAAGCGCTGAACGCGATCGACAGCAAGCCTTGCGCCAGCGCTGCACGCCGCAGCTCCGGGTAAGCGGCCCACAATTGGCCCAATGAACGCAACAACGCCGGGTAGCTGAGAGAAGTATTGGGTTTTAAACGGGGCAATACGGCCCCGATGGCGAAACTAATCGCCAACACCGCCGCGGCCGCCAGCAGGTAAACGCTGCGCCAGCCGAAATATTCTGCCACCACGCCGCTGAACACCCGTGAAAGCAAAATCCCAGCCAGTAGCCCGGTCATCACGGTTCCCACCGTTTTGCCCCGATTGGCGTCGGTTGCCAGCGTTGCAGCCGCCGGGATAATGTCCTGCGCCACCGTAGCGGCCAGGCCGATCGCCAGGCTGCTGAGCAGCAACAGCGGGAATGAGGATGAAAAACCACAGAACAGCAGGGTAACAGCCAGCAGCAAGCCTTTTATACGGATGATCTGGCGACGATCGTGACGATCGCCCAGCGGGGCCAACAGCAGGATCCCTAGCGCGTAGCCTGCCTGGGTGAGCGTAGGGACCCAGCCGGCGTCACTTACTCCGGCATGGAACGCATCCGCCATAATCCCCAGCATCGGCTGGCTATAGTAAATGGACGCCACGCTAAGACCGGCACCGGTCGCCAGCAGAAAGACAACCTTGGCGGAAAGCGCATGGGCCGGTGTGGTGCCGGTATGATTAGCTGGTGAAATCAGGGTCATGGTGATTATCCCGTAGAGGTAAAGTGCGCTTATTTTTGCCAGTATTTGCCGCAAACTGTAGCCCCCGAACGGGTAGAACTGTTATACGTAATGTGTATGAATAAAAACTCATTTCCCAATGGTGATCGCATAGCCATGATGCAAACGCTGGTGCGCATCGTAGACAGCGGCAGTCTTTCTGCCGCTGCGGCGCAAATGCAGACCTCACAACCCACCGTTAGCCGGCGCCTGCAGGTGCTGGAACAACTGCTGGGCGTTAAATTAATCCAGCGCACCACCCACAGTATGAAGCTGACGGATGACGGAGAGCGTTGTTATCAGCATGCGCGCAAGCTGATAGAGCAGTGGCAAATCATGGAGGATGAGCTGCGCGGCGTGCGCGATGAGCCGGTCGGTGTATTACGGGTACGAGCGCCGCATGCCTTCGGTCAGGATCAGCTAATCGGGCCGCTGGGTGACTATTTGCAACGCTATCGCCAGACCAGCGTGGAATGGACGCTTAACGACCACTCTCCGGATTTTATCCCCGAAGGCGTGGACTGCGCGATCCACGTGGGGGCCGTAACCGATCCTACGGTGGTGGCGGTATTGCTGGCGGAAGTGCCGCGCATTGTGGTGGCAGCACCGAGCTTATTAGCAGCTCATGATCCTCTGAAGCAGATCGGTGATTTAGCGCAGTTGCCCTGGCTGGCGTTGAATAGCTTTTACCGTAACGAAGTCACCCTGACTCACAGGGATAGCGGTGAAGCCTATCGTTTTGACATTGCTCCCAGATTAAGCACCGACAGTCTTTATGCGGTGCGTAAAGCCGCGTTGAACGGCGTGGGGGTGGCGATGTTGTCCTCCTGGGTGGTCAAACAGGATTTGGAGCAGGGCGCTCTGATTTCTTTAATGCCAACCTGGCGTGCCGCGCCCTTGCCGATTTATCTGCTTTATCCGTACGCCAGCTATTATCCCGCCCGGCTGCGTAAATTCCTCGAGCTGATGAAAGAGGTGATGCCGCGTATCACCGGCGCAAATGCGCCAACGACCTAAAAACGCGTACAGCGGAATTTGTCGTTAGCGGAACGATATACAGCGCAAATCTAGAGTGTCGGCGCGCGGATTCAACCTGATTGGCGGCGGTATCTGTTTGATAATCGAAGCAACAGTGACCGTCCCTTTCAATCGAGAGAATCGCCATGCACTTTACTCAAGCCATTGCCAGACTCCCTGCCGACAGCTGCGGCAGCGGACAAACTACCGCCCAATTGGGCGCGCCGGATATCGCGGCCACCGGCCGTCAGTTTTTGGCCTATGTGGACACCTTGCTCCGCCTGGGGCTAAAAGTGACAGTGCTACCGGCAGCCCCCGCATTCCCGGATGCACACTTTGTTGAAGACACGGCGGTGGTGATGCCTGAATTGGCGGTGATCACCCATCCGGGCGCGCCTAGCCGTCAGGGCGAGGTAGCGACCATTGCACCATTGTTTGAAGGCGTGCGGCCAGTGGTGCGCATGAGCCAGCGCGGTCATCTGGACGGAGGGGATGTGCTGCTGGTCGATCGCCAGTTTTTCGTCGGTCTGACGGCCCGTACCGATGAAGCCGGCATCGGCGAATTCGCTGCGGCAGTGGAGCCCTACGGCTATCGGGTGACGGCGATTGAAGTCAGCGCCGGTCTGCACCTGAAGTCCATCGTTAATTACGTTGGCCGCAATACCTTGTTGCTGACCGAAGACTACCAACAGCATCCTGCTTTTAGCGGATTCAGTTCGATCGTGATCCCGGAGGAAGAGTCCTACGCCGGCAATACGCTGTGGATCAACGATACGCTGATTACGCCGCGCGGTTATCCGCACACGCTCGCGCAAATTGAAAAACTGGCTATGCCGATTGTCCAGCTTGATACCAGTGAATTTAAAAAAATGGACGGCGGCCTGACCTGCCTGTCACTTCGTTTCTAATCTTTTCTTTTACCGGGGATCTCAGCCATGAAAAAAACATTAGCGGTTTTACTGACCAGCCTGGCGTTGGGCGGCCCTGCGGCGGCTCAGGCCTTCGACACCATCAGTTTTGGCGTTGACGGTGGCTACCCGCCGTTTGACGTGCTCGCGCCCAACGGTGAGATCACCGGTTTTGATATCGATATCGCCAATGCGTTGTGTACGCAGCTGCATGCCAAATGCGTGTTCGTCAAACAACCCTTCGAAAGCATGATTGCCGCGCTCAATGCCCATAAGTTCGATGCCATTATCGCTTCGCTGACCATCACCGATGAGCGCAAAAAGGAAGTGGATTTCACCGATCGCTATTACCGCAGTTCCGCCCAGTTGGTGGCGCGTAAAGGCAGCGCTTTACTGCCCGACGTTGCCAGCCTGAAAGGCAAAACCGTCGGCGTGCAGACCGGCTCGATACATGAAGCCTACGCGAAACAACATTGGGGCGGAAAAGGGGTGAAAATTGTTTCTTACGCCAACCAGGATAATGTCTATCTGGATCTGATGTCCGGCCGCATTAATGCGTCGTTGCAGGACAATACTCAGGCCGCCAGCAGCTTTATCGATACCCCGCGCGGGCAGAAATTTGCCTTTGCCGGCCCGGTGATTGAAGACAGCAGCATTTCCTCCGACGTCGGCATCGCGGTAGGCAAAGACAACCCGGCGCTGCGCGATGCGTTAAACGGTGCGATCAAGGCCATTCGTGCCGATGGTACTTACGAAGCCATCCAGAAAAAATATTTCAGCTTCGATATTTACGGTAACTAAACCGGCGCGCTAATGCCGGCTGGCCCGGCAATCTGTCAAGTATGGGAGGCCGGGTATGGTCACAGAGTATTTACCGTTGCTGGCGCAGGGGGCGGCGCTGTCGCTGTGCGTCATGCTGGTGTCACTGGCGGTGGCGCTGGCGCTTGGACTGGTCAATGCGCTGATCAAACTCTTTGGTCCGCGCTGGCTGCGCTGGGTTTCAACCGGCTACACCACGCTGGTGCGCGGTATCCCCGAACTGGTGATTATGCTGCTGTTGTTCTTTGGCGGTGAGATGCTGGTTAACGGAGCCTTGGGGCTGCTGGGGCTGGGGCCGCTGCGGTTCAACACCTTTATCTCTGGGGTGTTGGCGATTGGCTTCGTGTTTGGCGCTTACTATACCGAAACCTTCCGTGGCGCGTTTCTTACCGTGGAGCGTGGCCAACTTGAGGCCGCGATGGCCTATGGGATGAGCCCAGGCCAGGTATTTCGCCGTGTTTTGTTACCCCAAATGCTGAGCTTTGCCATCCCCGGCATCAACAACAACTGGCTTGGGCTGATGAAGGCCTCGGCGCTGGTGTCGATCCTCGGGCTGGAGGATATGGTCTGGCTGGCCGAGCAGGCCGGGCGTGCAACGCAAAAGCCTTTCCTGTTTTATTTCCTGGTGGCGCTGATTTATATGGCGATCACGGCGATTTCCAGTTGGGGCTTTAGCCGGCTGTCGCGGCGATACGCCTTGGTTTCCTCAAATGCAGGAGCCCGCTGATGAACCTGCAAAATATGCTGGAAGCCGTACCGAGTTTTCTGTGGAGTGACGGCTCCGACGTCACTGGGTTAGCGATGACCGCCAAACTGTTTTTGTTGTCGGTCGTCCCCGGCTTATTGCTGGCGATGTTAATGGCGATAGGTCAGGTTTACGGCCCGCGTCCGCTGTCTTATCTGATCCGCAGCGTGACCTACTTTTTCCGCAGTACGCCGCTGTACCTGCAATTGATGCTGATTTATTACGGCCTGTCGCAGTTTGACGTGGTGCAGTTGGGTTGGCAGAACGACCAACCTTTCTGGCTGCTGTTTCGCGACGCGACCTTCTGCGCCACGCTGGCGCTGGTACTCAATACCAGTGCCTACGTCGCGCAGCTGCTGGCCGGCATGATGGAGACCTTCCCGCGCCAGGAGTGGATTGCCGGTGAAGCCTATGGCATGAGCCAGCGGCAGATCATTCGCCGGCTGGTGCTGCCGGCCACGCTACGACGCGGCATTCCAGCACTCAACAACGAAATGGTGTTTTTGCTGCATGCCACTTCGCTGGCCAGCACGGTAACGCTATTGGATATCACCGGCGTGGCACGGGCACTTTATGCCGCCACCTATTCGCCATTTATCCCGTTTTTGATGGCTGCGGCGCTCTACCTGCTGTGCACCTTCCTGCTGATATTCCTGTTTTCGCGGGCAGAGCGACGCTGGTTGGGCTTTATACGTCGTGATTGAGACCGTTCAGGAACGTTTGATGGATTGCAGTTCGGTCAGGGTGACGATTTTATCCACCCGGAATTTCTTGCTGGTCAGCCAGCTGTCGGCCAGCAACCGGTAGTTTTCCATGCTGCGACAGCCAATGCGCACCAGAAAATCGAAGTTGCCGCTGACCAGCCAGCAATCCAGCACCTCCGGGGTATTACGCATCTCCTGCTCAAACGCCGGTTGAGAATGACCGTGGTCGGCCAGCGCAATCTGAGCCTGGATCACGAACGCATGCTCCGGCTCCGGCAGCTCGATGATGGCACTGTAGCCGCGGATGATGCCGTCGCGCTCCAGCCCACGCACCCGCTCCAGACAGGGGCGTGCGGTCAGATTGACCTGCTCGGACAGCTTTTGATAGGAAATGCGGCCATCCCGGCACAGTATTTCAAGGATTTTTTTGTCGATGCGATCAAGCCGGGCTTTCTTTTCCACAGATAGGGCGTCCAATGAAAAGTAAACATCATAAGTTACCTGAACATGCCCTGGGGGGGCAGCGCCAATTCACCAGTTTTCATTTCGGCCAGCCGGGCAAAGGCGAAAAAATTTACCTGCAGGCCGGTCTGCATGCCGACGAACTGCCCGGCATGCTGGTGCTGCATTATCTTAAAAGATTACTCAGCCAGGCGGAACGGCGTGGTGAGCTGCAAAGCGAAATAATTCTGGTGCCGCTGGCCAATCCTCCAGGGCTGGCGCAGGTACTGCTCAACGGCGGCGTAGGGCGCTTCGACCTGGTTAGCGGTCGCAACTTCAACCGCGATTTTCCCGATCTGGCGCGTCTGCTGCAAAACCACGATTTTACCGCCTCGGAACCCCTTCAGCCGCAAGTCCGGGCCGCCATGCGTACCGTTTTGCAAGCCATGACCGAGGGCAGTGAAGTCACGGCACTGCGGCGGCAATTGCTGCTACTGGCCTGTGATGCCGATGTAGTGCTGGATCTGCACTGTGACGATCGGGCGATCTTGCATATGTACGCCGATCCGGCCTGGGAACGGCAGGCCGAAATTCTGGCGCGCTTTATGAACATAGCGGCGGTACTGCTTTCGCAAGACAGCGGTGGCGGCTCATTTGATGAAGCCTGCGGTTTGCCCTGGCTTCGGCTGGCGCAACAGCATCCTGACCTAAGCCAGCTCAAACCGGGCTGCATGGCGGTTACGCTGGAGTTACGCGGACAGCGGGATGTCAGCCATGAATTGGCCAGCGGTGACGCAGAACGCTTGTACCGTTATTTACAGCACCGAGGCGCCGTTGCCGGACCCTCTCCGGCGATACCGCAATGTGAAGTGGCGATGCTGCCGTTCGCCGCCGGGGAGATCGTTACCGCATCCGCCAGCGGTATTCTGCTGTTGTTGCGCCAGCCGGGGGAATGGGTGGAAGCCGACGAGGCGGTGGCCGAAATTATCGACCCGATCACCGATACGGTAAAAGCGGTGCGCGCCAAGGCCGGCGGGCTGATTTATGCCTGTCGGCAAGCGCCTTTTGTCACCCTGGGAGCCGAAGTGATGAAGATTGCCGGTAAAACTGCCTATGCGGGTGGTGGTGAGTTGGCGTCCTGAGTCGATTTATTCGTGAATTGGTATCGTCGCCAGCGGCGACTTTGTGACGTTAAAAAACAATAATGCCTATATTCAATCGATTCTGCGGCAAGAGGCGTTAAAGCAAGCCAGCTGAGGCAGAGCACGAGCAAGTCCGTAGCCGCCGGTCTCAGGCAGTGAGCATGCTGGCGGGAAAGATGGCTTGCGGACCGCGGTCCATGTTAAATTTGTGCCAGGTAACTCTGTATCCCTGATGACAAAGAGAATTTAACATGAAGATCGGCCATTTTTATCCCATCACGAAGGATGTTGCCCCCAAGGCCTGCAACGTGGCTCTGCGACTGCGGGCCATTGAATATCAGCGATAACCGATCCGCCCCGAAGAAGTCAGACGCTATGCGCACCACCAAACCACGCCGCCCGCATGGCCGATGGGTCTACTACATTCTGCATGAAGATATTCTGTGGCCCTGCCCGGTAAAATGGGAGTGGGAAAACAGTTACCATGCCTGGTTGCCTTTTTACTATTCGCCAACGCTGGAGTTCGTTGCCGGTAACCCTGCCAAAGCGACAAAAATCACTAAAACCAAGCGTTAATCATTATTTTCGTTTCACGACCGCAATCGTCCTGATTGATATTAAATATTTGTTTTTAAACAAAACCCCACATTTCTTGCCCTCAGGGTTATGAGTAACTACATTAACAACTGTACTTCAACTCACCTGAGGAGAGATATCCTATGAAAGCAGCCGTAGTGACTAACGACCACAGTGTCGATATTCAGGATAAACAGCTTCGTCCACTGAAACACGGTGAGGCCGCGCTGAAAATGGAGTGTTGTGGCGTTTGCCATACCGATCTTCACGTCAAGAATGGCGATTTTGGCGAAGTGCCCGGCATCACCCTGGGGCACGAAGGGATTGGGGTAGTCACCGCCGTAGGTGAAGGTGTCACCTCGTTGAAAGTCGGGGATCGCACCAGCGTCGCCTGGTTCTATCAGGGATGTGGCCATTGCGAATATTGCGTTAATGGTAACGAAACGCTGTGCCGCTCGGTGAAAAATGCCGGTTACAGTGTCGACGGCGGTATGGCGGAAGAGTGCATCGTAGTGGCGGACTATGCGGTTAAGGTGCCGGATGGCCTGGACTCCTTTGCAGCCAGCAGCATTACCTGTGCCGGTGTCACTACCTATAAGGCGGTGAAAATTTCCGACATCAAACCGGGGCAGTGGATCGCGATTTACGGCCTGGGCGGCTTGGGCAACCTGGCATTGCAGTATGCCAAGAACGTGTTCAACGCCAAAGTGATCGCCATTGACGTCAACCAGGGGCAGTTGGATTTCGCCAAAGAAATCGGCGCCGATCTGGTCATCAACTCCAAAACTGAAAACGCCGAAGAAATCATTCAGCAAAAAGTCGGTGGCGCGCATGCTGCCGTAGTCACCGCGGTGGCGCGTTCAGCCTTTAATTCTGCGGTCAATGCGGTTCGCGCAGGGGGCAAAGTGGTCGCTGTGGGGCTACCGCCAGAGAGTATGGATCTGAGCATTCCACGCTTGGTATTGGACGGTATTCAGGTTGTGGGCTCGTTGGTGGGAACCCGTGAAGACCTTAAAGAAGCTTTCCAGTTTGCCGCCGAGGGCAAAGTGACGCCGAAAGTGACCAAGCGTCCGTTGGGCGACATCAACGCGATCTTCGAAGAGATGAAGTCGGGCACTATCCGTGGCCGCATGGTTATCGATCTCTCCGCATCATAATCCCGCCCAAATAACTAAGGCCACCGAGGTGGCCTTAGTTTGCAGTAACGCTAAAAATCAAAACAGCCCGAGCGGTTTACTGTCGTAACTGACCAACAGGTTTTTGACCTGCTGGTAATGCGACAGCGCTACCTTGTGGGTCTCGCGGCCGACGCCGGAGTTTTTGTAGCCGCCGAAGGCAGCATGCGCCGGATACAGGTGATAACAGTTGGTCCACACGCGTCCGGCCTTGATGGCGCGCCCCATGCGATAGGCGCGATTTACGTCGCGAGTCCACAAACCGGCACCCAGCCCAAACTCACTGTCGTTGGCCAATGCCAGTGCTTCGGCTTCGTCTTTGAAGGTGGTCACGCCGATCACCGGTCCGAAGATCTCTTCACGGAAGAAACGCATGCTGTTATTGCCGGTGATTAAGGTGGGCTGCAGATAAAAACCGCTTTGCAGAGTTTGCTCATGGCTGGCGCGCTCGCCGCCGGCAATGATTTTGCCGCCTTCGTTTTTAGCGATCTCGATGTAAGACAGGATCTTGTCGAACTGCTGCTGAGACGCCTGAGCACCGATCATGGTGTCGGTGTCAAAGGGGTCACCCTGGCGAATGGTGGTGATGCGCGCCAGCACTTTTTCCATAAATTGCGGGTAAATCGATTCCTGAATCAGGGCGCGCGAAGGGCAGGTACAGACTTCACCCTGGTTGAAGAAGCCAAGAATCAGCCCCTCAACCGCCTTGTCGATGAATTCGGGTTCCGCCTGCATGATGTCTTCAAAGAAGATGTTAGGCGATTTACCGCCCAGCTCCACGGTGCTGGGAATGATATTTTCCGCCGCACAGGCCAGAATATGGCGGCCTACCGGGGTTGAACCGGTAAAGGCGATTTTGTCGATACGCTTGCTGGTTGCCAATGCCTCACCGGCTTCTTTACCGAAACCGTGAACCACATTGAGCACGCCCGGCGGCAGCAAGTCACCAATCATTTCCAGCAGCACGCAGATGCTGAGCGGGGTTTGCTCCGCCGGTTTAAGCACCACGCAGTTGCCGGCGGCCAGCGCCGGGGCTAGTTTCCATGCGGCCATCAACAGCGGGAAGTTCCAGGGAATAATCTGCCCAACCACGCCCAGTGGCTCATAGATATGGTAGGCCACGGTGTTTTGATCGATCTCAGCGGCGGTGCCTTCCTGCGCACGCAAACAGCCGGCGAAATAGCGGAAGTGGTCGATCGCCAGCGGAATGTCCGCGTTCAGCGTTTCGCGGATCGGTTTGCCGTTGTCCCAGCTTTCGGTCAGTGCCAGCAATTCGAGCTTTGACTCCATACGATCGGCGATCGCCAACAGCACATTAGACCTTTCCTGAACGCTGGCTTTCCCCCAGGTTTCGGCTGCCGCATGCGCCGCATCCAGCGCTTGTTCGATATCTTTCGCGTCGGAGCGCGGGAATTCGGCGACAGTCTGACCTGTCATCGGGGAGGTGTCGGTGAAGTAGTTGCCTGAAACGGGTTCGACAAATTTGCCGCCAATGTAGTTGCCGTAGCGCTGTTTGAAAGAGACCAACGAACCAGGCAAACCGGGATGAACGTATTTCATGTAACACCTCTCATGGGAACGGAGACTGTAAGGGTGGTGCCTGATTGCCGGCACTCTACAGACACTTAAGCATTGCCCATGCCACATTGATGGAAAGCTGTGCCACATAAATAAATAATATAAAAATATCAAATAATTAAAACAGAATAATAGCTATCAATGCCAATAAAGCCCCTGGCTTACTATTCATTTCTATTGTTTTTTGTGTTCCATGTCGCAACGCATGGGACACATTCATGATACAAAAATGCAACACTTTAATTGGCGGGAGTTGGGTATGCTGCATAAAGACCAGACCACCCAGACCGGGTGTATCTCTGACGACGATCGCCTGTCACTCTCCGGCCCACTTTCCGAATCCTGGTTACGCAGCCGGCACTATGGCCTCAATCGAAGCGACGACCATGTTCCTTTTATCCGGCCGACCCTGTTGAAAGAAGTGCGGGGGCAAAACGGTTGGGTTGCGCAGCTCGCGCGGCCGCTGATCGAGCGCTTGGGTGGTGAGATCAACCGCCAACCTTCCATTGTAGTGGTGTCCGACGCCGGTGGACTGGTGCTGGAAACCTGTGGCAACACGCACTTTTTGCGTAAGGCATCGCGGGTTTCTCTGGCTCCGGGCAATCTGTGGGGCGAGCAGGAGCGTGGCACCAATGCCATCGGTACCGCTTTGGCAATGGGGGCGCTGTGCGAAGTCAATGGCGACGAGCACTTTCTCAATCAGAATGCCGGGCTTTACTGCTCCGCAGCGCCGATTTATCGCCCCGACGGCCTGATCGCCGGCGTATTGGATATCTCGACGCCGGCCCAACATCCTTACAGCGAAGCAGGTTCGTTGATTCTGCAGGCTGTCCGGCACATTGAACATCAATGGGTGAAAAGCTGTGTCACCGACCGACATTGGACACTACGCCTGCACAGCGATGCGCGGGTTCTCGGCAGCGCCCATGAGATGATATTGGTGTTTCGCGATGAGATCCTCACCGCGGCCAACCGATTAGCGATGCAAGAATTCAATCTCAACGCGGCGGCCTTTGGGTCGATGGACTTTGCCACGCTGTTTCCGGAAATGTCCCTCCAGACAATGAATGCGCCGCGACAGACTCTGGCGGTGAATAATCGTCACTATTATTCACTGTTGCAGATGCCGGAACGCCCATCGCAGTGCGTCAGGCAGCAGCTGCAGCCTTATGATCGTGACGGAGCCGACCGACAGAAGGCCCTACGTATTCTTAATGCCGGGCTGGCGCTATGCATTAGCGGGGAAACCGGCTGCGGTAAAGAGTATTTCAGCCAGCGTTTGTTCGAGGAAAGCCACCGGCGACAGGGCAATTTTGTGGCTATCAACTGTGCAGCCCTGCCGGAAAGTCTGATCGAGTCCGAACTTTTTGGCTATGCGCCAGGGGCGTTTACCGGCGCCAGCACCAAAGGGTACGTCGGCAAGATCAGGGAGGCCGACGGCGGGGTGCTGTTCCTTGATGAGATTGGCGATATGCCATTGAGTTTGCAGACCCGTTTATTGCGGGTGCTGCAGGAAAAGACGGTCACGCCGCTCGGCAGCCGCGTCAGCTATGCGGTCGATTTCTCGCTTATCTGTGCCACCCATCAGGATCTGGAACAGCGGGTCGCGGCAGGGGCATTTCGCGAAGATTTGCTGTATCGCATTCAGGAATTCAGCCTGCGCATCTTGCCGCTGCGGCAGCGCGCGCACGTTGATCGTTTTATCCTCAATCTCTGGCGCGAATTGGGGGGGGATGCGCGGGGCATCAGACTGGCACCGGACGCTATCACCGCCTTGGCGGGGTATTCCTGGCCCGGTAATGTGCGGCAGTTGTTGAGCACCTTGAAAGTGCTGTTGGCGTTGGCCGATGACGGTAACCTGATCAGGCTTGAGGATCTGCCGGAGCAGTTTCATCTGCTTGCTCGCCCCGTAGCGCCGCAGAGCGTATCGGTAGACATGTTGACGGCTATTCGAAACGCCAAGGGCAATATCAGCCTGGCGGCAAAACGATTAGGGATCTCGCGCAGCACGCTTTACCGCAAGATGGAGAAACATCGCGCCGAGAACTGACAAAGCGGGGGCCCATTCAGGGCCCCGCGTGGTTATTATTTATCGCCCAATCCCTGTGGGTTGATTTCGGATCGTTCGATTTTCTCGTCGCTTTCCGCCCAGCGATCCAACACTTTCAGATAACTGCCGTTGGCAATAGCGCTATTGAGCGACGCCTGCACCGCTTCCACCAAACCATTGCCTTTCTTCAGCGTAACGGCAATGTTGGCGCTGCGCGGCCAGCCGCCCGGCACGATGCCGACCAACCGGGTTTTTCCGGTCAATTTTGCCTGATAAGCGCCGGACACGTTCGGCCCGAAGGTCGCATCCGCACGGCCGGACTGGATGGCCAGCGTCGACGCCGCCTTGTCAGTGACATAAATCGGCTGAAGGGCCGGTAACCCCTTGGCCTGATTCTCTTTATCCCAGGCCAGCAGCACGGCTTCCTGATTGGTGCCGGAGTCTACGATAATCTTTTTGCCGGCAATGTCCGGAGCCGATTTGATCGAGGTGATCTTACTGTCGGATTTCACGTAGAAGCCCAACGTATCCTGGCGATAGGTGGCAAAGTCGAATTTGGTTTTACGTTCCTGAGTGACGGTAATGTTGTAAACCGCGGCGTCGTATTTACCTGAGGTGACACCTAACGGCCAGTCTTCCCATGAGGTCGGCACCAGTTTCAGTTTCAACCCCAACCCGTCGGCAACCAGCCTGGCAATATCTGACTCGCTGCCAATCACCGTTTTATTGTCGCGGGCGTACAGACCGAACGGTGGGCCGCTGCCCAGGATCGCGACGGCTACGGTCAGGGTTCCCGGTTCAACGAATTTGAACCCGGCGGGGATCTTGGCCGCAGCCTCCGGATCCTTCTGGGTATGAATAGGGGTTTCGTTGGCGATCAGGTCCAGCCCCGGTGCAGCATGGGCCAGCGCGGAAATGCTCAGGAGTGCCGCCGCTGCGGTGAGTTTTGCGCTATGTATCATTATTATTACCTGCATTATTATGTTGTTGAGGCGGTCAACTCACTATCCTTCAAGCCGCTAAATCTGTGAACGAACAAAATTGGCTAACTAATTTTAGAAACGGTCAGGTTACAAAGGAGGGGGAGTACTCGGTGAGCGTGAAGGGCTTAAACGTCGAGATTTTTGCACATGAAAGCATTTTGCAGCACGATGCCACGCAAGACCGGACTTTTCCGTTCAACAACCTCAAATCCCTGGCGGATAAAGAAGGGCTCTGCGGTTTTACTGACGTTCGAGGTCAGCTGCTTTAGCCCCAGCCGTCTGGCCTCTTCGTGAATCCGCTTCATCAATAAAGTCCCAATGCCTTGTCTGGCATAGGCGCCGGATACATAGAAATGATCGATATAGCCGTCAGGCTGGAGATCGGCATAGCCGACAATCTGTTTATCAATCTCAACGACAAAGGGGCGTAAATCTCTCATGTGATTCGCCCAAAGCTGGGGATCAATATCGGCGGGAGCCCAGGCATTGACCTGTTCAGCGGTGTAGTCGCGCGATGCGACCTCATGCACCGCAGAGAAAAAGACGCGAAACAGCGCAATTTCGTCGCCCGTTATGAACTGTCGAATCATCATTATTTCCCTAAAAAGTACCGGAAAGTATTGTACCTGCTCAGGAGTTTGAAAGGATATTTTCTCGTAGCATATTGATTACTTTGGCAGCTTCGACGGCCTGGCTGAACAGAAATCCTTGCCCCAGGTGATAGCCGGAATCACGCAGCGTTTGCCGCTGTAGCTCGGTTTCAATGCCTTCCGCAATAATATCAATGGATAATTTCTGCCCCAAAATGCCCATGCTTTCCACGATGCCCAAAATCGCCGGTTCGTTATTCATGCGACGGATGAAATCCCGATCCAACTTGATGCAGTCCAGAGGGTAGTCCATCAGGTGTGTAAAGGAGGAATGCCCGGTGCCAAAGTCATCAAGCGCGATCCTGATCCCCATTTCCTTAAGCATTTGCAAAGCGCGCAGCACATACTTCGATCCGTGCTTGTTGAATGCATGTTCAGTGACCTCCAGTTCAATAAGATGGTGGGGGATGCGAAACATTTGCAGACGCCGCAGGAAAGTTTCGGCGTAGTTATCACGTAAAAATTCGATAGGTGCGGCATTCAAAGACACCGGCAACACCTCCACGCCAGACGCGATCCAGCCGGCGATATCGGCAAAAACCTTCATCTGCATGGTTTCGCTGATCTTGGTTGCCAGTTCGTAATCGTTGAATGCTTCGACGACGGTATCTGGCATCTTCATGCCATGATGCGGACAATACCAGCGCAGCAGCGCCTCAAAGCCCACAATGGCACCGGTTGCCAGGCTGACCTTGGGTTGGTAGCTGGGGCGGATTTGATTATCGCGAACTATCTGCCGTGCGTGATTAAGCTGCGCCGCACGCTCTTTGGCCTTATCCATCATCTGTGGATTAAACATGTACACGCCGCCCCGGCCGCCGTCCTTGAGTTCGTACAACGCGGTATCGGCGCATTTCATCAATTCCGAGGCGTCGCGGGCATCCTGAGGATAGAGGGCGCAGCCGATACTCATGCCGCAATGCAACGCCTTGCCGCCATGGGTAATGGGTGACTCAAGCTGCAACAGAAAGGTATTGGCGATTTTGTAAATATCCTGCTCGTTTTCGACGTCGCCGATCACAATCGCAAACTCGTCGCCGCCCAGGCGGGAAACGAACGAGTTCGGATTTAAATAAGCCGTCAGCCGGCGGGACAGCACGCGCAGCAGATGATCGCCGGCGGCGTGCCCAAGGGTGTCGTTAACCAGCTTAAAATGGTCCAGGTCCAGCAAAATCAACCCGAGCGATTTATGGGTGCTCAGGGCTCGCTTCATTTCCTGCTTTAATCTTTTCTTGAATAACCGCCGGTTGGGCAAGCCGGTCAGTTCGTCATACTGACTGGCGATCAGCAAACGTTTTTCGGCTACCCGCTGAGAGCTAACGTCGCGCGAGACGCACAATATATTTTCTATTCGATCCTCGTTATCGAAGACCGGACTGAGAATATTGTCCCAGTGCTGCAGCTTGCCGTCAGGCGTGGCGCTAAGGCCGGCGAAGCGGGCGTTTTTACCGGTTAGCACTTTACGCAGCGCTTTTTTGCCGCGCGAGCGCACTTCGGGTTGCAGCAGATTCAGCCAGGGCATGCCAAATTGCGGTTGGTGCTCATCGATGCCCAGCGCGACGCTGCCGGCTCTGTTAATGTGCAGCAGCGACCCGTCATTATTGATGACCTTGATGCAGTCGACGCTGGCATCAAGCATGTTTTTCTGCGCGGCCAGCGTGGTGGTAATTCGCTGTTTTTCCAATACGGAATCATGGATATCGGTGCCGCTCAGATACCAATCTGTTTCTTCGCTATCAGGCTTTTTCTTCGCGCCGAAAGACAGTAAAAACCAGCGGTATTCGCCGTTGTACTGTCGCAGGCGAACTTCATTAACGAAAGAGGTCGCCGTGGCAATCGCCTGCTGCCATAGCGGTTCGATAAGAGGATATTCGGCAGGGTGCAGGGCTTTCAACCAGCAAGCGCCTGGGTTATCAAATGAGGAGAGGCCGGTATATTGACACCAAAGCTTATTGAAATGTCCCCCGAGACTATTACCCATGCCAATGAGATTAGGTAAACCATTAAAAATTTCATTAGCCATATCCACAGGCGGTTTTTCATCACTGCGCTCGGGTAGAACACTCATTCGTCATTTCCTCTGAAAACCACCTGTCTTTTATGCTAGCCAATAAAAAGCCTGCGGGTGGAAATATTCAATAGCCGTTTCTGCGCAATAAAAAGCCGCCAGAGAGAATGAGATATAAAGTCGGTTAACACATTAGGAATACTCTCGTATTTCCGCCTTTTAATGGGCCAGCTTAATGAAGTCTCGGCTATTAGACCGTTGCCTGGGAATATAAAAAAGCCCCCGCGGTGAGGCGGGGGCTGCGATCATAACCTGTGGTTAGATTTATTTATCAAGTGCATAGGCAATGACGTAATCGCCACGGTCCGGCGACTGACGAGCGCCACCGGCGGAAATCACGATGTACTGTTTGCCGGTTGTCGGTGAAACATAACTCATTGGCGTGCCGCCGCTGCCGACAGGCAAGCGCGCTTTCCACACTTCTTTACCGGTGGAGGAGTCAAAGGCCCGCAGGTAGTAATCCTGAGTACCGGCAATGAATACCAGGCCGCCCTGAGTCGCCAGCGTGCCGCCGAGCGTCGGCATGCCCACCGGCATTGGTGCACGCATTTTGATACCGAAAGGCCCGGTATCCTGAACCGTACCGGCCGGCACTTGCCACACCACTTTCTGCGTTTTCAGGTCGATCGCCGACAGGGTACCAAACGGTGGTTTCTGGCAAGGAATGCCCAGAGGTGACATGAAGCGATTTTTGTTAACGCCGTAAGGCGTGCCTTTTAACGGCACCGCACCCATACCGGCATTGACCGATTCACCGCCATTGCTGGCCGGGGTATTGGCATCGGTTTTTTGCGGGATCATCTGTACCCACAGGCCCAAACGCATGTCGTTGGCGAAGATGTAATGGTTGTTCGGATCGGTCGACAGGCCACCCCAGTTCATGCCGCCCAGAGAGCCTGGGAAGCTGAGTGAAATATCGGTGTCCGGTGCGGTAAACAGGCCGTCATAGCGCATGGATTTAAAGCTGATGCGACACATCAGCTGATCAAACGGCGTAGCGCCCCACATGTCGGACTCAGTCAGTTTTTCAGCGCCAATTTGTGGCATGCCGACAGAGAAAGGTTGAGTGGCGGAGTATTGCTCACCGGGGATGGTGCGGGTTTTCACCGGCAGTTCTTTCACTTCGGTCAAAGGCTTCCCGGTATGGCGATCCAACACGAAGATCTGACCGGTTTTGGCACCAATGACCAGGGCCGGTTTGGTGGTACCGTCCTTCATTGGGAAATCGATCAGGCTAGGCTGCATCGGCAGGTCGAAATCCCACAGGTCGTTATGAACGGTCTGATAAACCCATTTCTCTTTACCGGTGGTGGCGTCCAACGCCAGGATGGAAGCGCCGTATTTGTGATCCAACGCGTTACGGTTAGCGCCCCACAGATCCACCGAGGAGCTGCCCATTGGCAGGAAAACGGTGTTCATCGCCGGGTCATAGGACATCGGTGCCCAGGAATTTGGGGTGCTGCGTACAAAGGTCTGGCCGGGTTTTAAGGCCGAGTTTGGATCCTGATTACCCGGGTCGAACGCCCAGCGCATCGCGCCGGTGATCACGTCGAAACCGCGCAGCACGCCGCCTGGCATATCAGTTTGTACGTTATCGGCTACGCGGCCACCGACCACAACGGTAGTGCCCGCCAGCGTAGGGGCGGAAGTCAGCTGATATTTCGGATCGGCGGCATCGCCCAGACCGACTTTCAGATCAACCACGCCCTGATTGCCGAAGTTCTGACAGAATTCACCGTTATCGGCGTTGATTGCCACCAGGCGCGCATCGATGGTGTTCATCAGAATACGGCGCTGGCAACTGTCGCCCGCAGCCAGGGTGACCGGCGTAGCGGGCGTAGAGCCGGGTACGGTCGGCTGTTGCAGGGGCTTGGCAACATCAAAGTAGGCCAGGCCGCGGCAACGGTTCCAGACCTGGGATTTCGCGTTGATTTCACGTTTCCAAATCTCTTTACCGCTGTCGGCATCGACGGCAATCACGTTGTTATGCGGCGTACACAGGTAGATACGGTTGCCGATTTGCAACGGCGTTTGCTGATCTTCAGCGCCGTTGCCATCCGGACTCAACGGAGTATCGCCGGTGTGGAAGGTCCAGGCGACCTTCAGGTCTTTCACGTTGTCGCGAGTGATTTGGTCCAGCGCCACAAAGCGGCTGCCGCCAGGGGTATTGCCGTAGTTGTCCCAATCTTTTTGTTGTTTGCTTTTGTCCACCGGGATCAGCGGCAACGGCTCGCCGCTGAAAGCCACGGTAGGGTGTGGCTGGAACATCTGCACAAAGGTGCCGACCATACCAACGGCCAGTACCGCACTTAGCAGGTAAGACAATTTTGCCAAAGGCGTTTTGCCTTCTGGCTTACGCAGTGCCGGCCAGCTCAGGAAGGCCAACAGCATCAAACCGGCAGGGACCATCAGCCGCGAAACCAATGGCCAGAAATCGAAGCCGGCATCAACCACCGACCAAACCAACGTGCCGACAAACACCAGCAGGAACAGCGGCACGGCCGAAGATTTGCGACGGAAGAATTGCACGGCGGACAGCAGGGTAACAATACCGGCAATCAGAAAGTAGCTGCTGCCCCCCAGCGAAACCAGCTTACCGCCGGCAATGGCAAAGAATAGGCCGACAACGGTAAGGATTATCCCTAATAAACAACACCATAGTTTAAGTTTTATACCCGGACGGGCATTTGATTCAGGCATGTCTGAAAGACTCCAAGATAATGTTTTTCTTCATGTTTACCTCGAGTGATCGCGTCCGTGCCGTTCCCTGGTGGAGTGAAAGCAGAGCGTAAATCAAACGATGGGATGCCGATATTGTACCATTTGATTCATTATAAAGTTAAGGATATGTTGCCTGCTAACTAAATTCTTAGCCCGAATTGCAACAACTGCGGGGGAGTGTGCTCCATTCTTCTGAAAATCAATGCGTTGTGCTTAATCCAGGACCCCAGCAAATGTTTGAGGTTTTTTACTATGGGGTTGCGGTGGGGTCAGGTTCGATCGTCACCGGTATAAAGCTGGCGAACGTGATGAGTTTATTTACTTTCGTAAATTTATGGACTAGAGGATTTGTATTTAACTGAGCCATAAGCAAGCTAAAAACTTAATGCGAGATGATCTAGCCCGGGAGGTAACGTGAGGTTGTTAAGAATAGTTTTTGCCATGGGTCTGTTTTCCCCCTTTAGCGTGTTTGCCGGAGAGAGAGTAGCTCAGATCCAGCCGATTGTTTGGCAGTCGTGTGAGGAGGGAAAATTCAATCAATGGTTCGGGCAGGAAGAGATCCCCGAACATATGCAATGTGGTTATCTTGAGGTGCCGTTGTCCTATGGCGATGACGAAAACGAAACGCATGAAACAGTCAAAATAGCGGCTACTCGTTTGCCGGCCATCGGTAATAAGCGGGGGAGCGTGCTCTCTATTTCTGGTGGACCTGGGCTGGCGGGAATAAGGGTGCCTTTTGAGACGGCAGCACTGAATGAGAGCTACGATATTATTGGTTACGACCCCCGCGGTGTAGGCCAGTCCCGCCCAAAAATTTCCTGCCCGGCAACGCTGAATAATGACGCCGATGCGAATACGGCAAGTCTGGAAAAACAAAATGCGCAATGGGTCAAAGGGTGCATTATTAACACCCGACTTAATGTGCTGAAACATATAGGCACAGATGAGGCAGTCAATGATGTTGAAGCGTTTAGAATCGCTATGGGTGGAGACAAATTGAGCATCATTGCCTTTTCCTATGGAACCCAGGTGGCACAAATCTATGCCGAGCGCTTTCCTGAACAGGTTTCGGCAATGGTTTTGGACGGGGTGGTCGATTTAACCGATGATGCTTTCACCAGCGATTACAAACAGGCTCAGTCCTTTCAGCGCTCATTCGAAAGATTTGCCGCTTATTGCGAACAAAAAAGCAAGTGCCCATTAACTAAAATCAATGCTACGGCACAATATCATCAGTTGCTCGAAAAAGTGGACGGCCTATCGCTGAGCGATGGCTATGGTGAGGCGATCAGTGGAGACAATATTATTCGCGCCACCACCAACACCTTGTATGCATCAGAGGATTGGCCGAAGTTAGCCAGGCTATTGCGTTCGATTGATAGCGGTAAGCCAGACGTTAAAACGTTGGCGATATTGGAAAATATTCAGGATAGCGAGGTTATTGCGCCGCAAAACGCGCCCCCAAGAGGCCATAACCGACCGCTGGCCGCGAGGGGACTGGCCGAGAAAAACAACGCTGAACAAGAGGCTGACAATTTAGCGGTGATTGCCTGCGCGGATTCAGCCACCCCCGGCGTTGACATCAAAAAGAGTCGATTAAAAGAGTTAGCTTTGGCAGAGGCTTCGGCATTCAGCAATTACCCAGCCAGCAAGATTCGTCCGCGCAACATCTGCGATACCTGGCCATTTAAAGGAAAGATTCAGCCGCATACTCCAGCCGTTTCTGCTGAACTGCCGCCATTATTATTTATTGCACAAAAATACGATCCGGCGACGCCTTACGCGGGAGCCGAAGCGATGGCGAAAGCTTTTAATAGCCCCCTCATCACTGTTGAAGGGGATGGGCATACGCTCGCGCTTTCTGGATTAAATCTGTGCGTGGATGATGCGGTTATTGATTACTTTATAGACCCCAAGGCGTTTACAGGAAGTAAAAGGTGCTAGTTTTTATACGAAGAGAATATACCCAGTCGCTTTATATTTTTGCCCAGGTAACGGCGAAGGATGATTAGGTTACTTTTCAGTTTCTTTAGTTACATAAGGTTATAGAAATTAACTCATTACGTTAACATTAGTATTCCACTATGCAGTGCTTCGATTGATTGGGCGTCATCGTTTTACTGTACTGCATAGTGGGCACTATTAAAGCATTATTAATCTTAAAGCGGAAAACCCATAAAACCGCCGTCCTCTAATAAATCTCCTGCTATCAATAACCTGTGAATTTTATCGTCCCTCGTCGCCGACATTAGCTGGCTTATTCAACATTTTCGCTCAGGTAGGTCGTCAGCTGTTCCTGACAAAAATCGAGATATGCCCGTACCAGTCGCGATGGATGCCGTTGTGATGGATAGAGCAAGCTAAGCGTTTGTTCTGGCAACGGGTGAGAAGGTAAGACTGCGCACAAACGGCCGGCGGCGATCTCCTTGTTCGCCATAAAGGGCGGCAACTCAGTGACCGCCTGACCCGCGACGGCTCTGCTGCGTAAAAGTGCATAATCGTTCGCCACCAGTACCGCCTTCGGCTCAAACACCTGATGGCCCAGCCGCCAGAGGCCACGGGCGCTGGAGTCCGCCGCCCAGCTCGCGCAAGGGTAGCGATGCAAATCCTCCACGCTGGCAGGTTGGCCAAACTGCGCCAGTAATGACGGCGCAGCAACCAGCAGATGCCGATATTTCAGCATTTGCCGAGCCACCATAGACTCATGCACGATGGTGCCGACGCGGAGCGAAACGTCAATGCCATCCTGTACCAGATCAATCCGCCGTTCCGTTGAAAATACGCTAACGCTGATTTCGGGAAACCGTTGCTGGAAAGCCCCCAGCAAGTCCCACCAGGGATCAAAGTTGGGGGGCATCGACAGACGCAGGCGGCCTTTAAGCCGGCTTTCATCGTTCATCACGGCCTGCTGAGCTTCATTCAGGGCTTCCACCCCGCGGCTGGCATGTTCATATAAACGGCTGCCGGCTTCAGTCAGCTTGATACCGCGCGGCGAACGCTCCAGCAACTGCACGTCAAGTTCGCGCTCCAGCTCACGTATGCGCCGGCTCAGGGTAGGGAGCGGCACATGGGTCTTGTCGGCGGCGGCCGAAAGACTGCCTGCTTGTACGACTGAGACAAACATTTTGGTTGCGTTAAAGTCCATACGACACCCCTCTCATTTATGAGATTGACGTTACCATTTTCGTGTATTCCACATCAATATTGGAATCTATACAGTTCAACCTATCGGCGAGATAGCTCGTTGATTAACTCACTGTTGAACTGGAGAACGGTTATGAAAGCTTATGTGATTGAACAAGTTGGCGGCCCGGACGTTTTGCAACTGCGCGATATTCCTTCTGTCGCGCCAAAGGCGGACGAAGTTCGCATTCGGGTACGGGCGTTTGGTCTTAACCGCGCCGAAATTTACCGCCGTGCCGGTAAAATGGGCCCGATCGCCGGACAGGTTGTGCCTGGGATTGAAGCCGTAGGCGAAGTGATTGAGGATGCTTCAGGCCTGTTTCGCACCGGGCAGCATGTGGCCACTGCCATGGGGGGATTGCAGTTCACCCGCAACGGCAGCTACGCCGAGGAGGTCACGGTGTTACGCAGCAACGTCATCGATGTGGACGGCATCAGCCTTTCATGGGAAGAACTTGCCGCGCTGCCGGAGAGCTATCTTACCGTATGGGGGGCTCTGGGCCGCTTAATTGACAACGTACCGGGGCAGACGGTGCTGGTGCGCGGCGCGACCTCTTCGGTGGGTCAGGCTGCCGTGGCCTATGCCAAGGCGCGTGGACAGCGGGTTATCGCCACCACCCGCTCGGCCAGTAACGCAGCCCGGCTGACCGCCATTGGCGCTGATGCGGTGGTGATTGATACCGGTGAAATTGCAGAACAAATACGGGGTGTAGCGCCGGAAGGCGTAGATGTAGCCCTTGAGGTGGTTGGCGCCGCCACGGTGCGCGATAGCCTCAATGCGCTCAAACCTTTTGGTACCGCAGTGGTAATAGGCCTGCTGGGCGGGGCGCCGGTGTTGGAAAATCTGCATCTGATGAACGATCTTCCCAATGCGACACGCTTGACCTTCTTTGGCAGCGGGTTGCTTGGCACCCCAGCGCTGCCTTTGGCCGATTCGCCGCTGAAGTGGATTGCTCAACAGGTAGCGGACCAGGCCATGCCGTCGCTGCGGGTGAAAACCTTCGACTTTGACGATGTCGCCAACGCTCACCGCATGATCGAGAATGACCGTGCTCAGGGCAAACTGGTGGTTCGCGTCTGAGGCCAGCAAGGACCATGATGGGTAAAAACAGTGAGGAAGCCTGTGACTGGCTTCCTCATTGGCCTTACTGTTCTGAAAGCTCAAGCTCGGCAATAACCGGCAGGTGATCGCTTGCCGTTGACCAGGTAAATTCAGGCGTATTATGTGGAATATCCACATTCTTCACGTTCCACTTTTGACCTTTAAATGTGAAGATATGGTCTATATCAATCGCGGGGTTAACCGCTGGCCAACTGCGAGTATCGGTTCCTTCTTTCACAACTTCATTGAAAAAATAACGTATTTCTTTCAATGGCTGTTCATCTTGCGTCGAGTTGAAGTCGCCGGCGAGGATCTTAATCGAGGAGGCAATATCTTTGAAATCAGAAGCGGCATCGCCAATGCTCAAATCCAACAGGTAGCGTGCTTGTTCAGTGCGTATAGCCGGATCTTTTTGCCAGTCGAGATGGGTGACCATAATGATTGGCGCTGAATCAAACCCGGGAACCTCAACCTGCGCCAGTAATGTGACGCGTTGCTCGGCATCACCCGATGGCAATTTAACCACCTGTGAATGCAGAATTTTGTATTTGGAAAGCAGTCCTACTCCATACTCGCCGCCATCGAAATCAAGCGCTTTGCCAAAGGCATAATGCATTTTATTGGCATCAGCGATTTTTTTAAGCTGATCGATTTTTTGACTGCGCAGTGTCTTATTATCCACTTCCTGGATCGCGATAATATCCGCATCTATTCTTTTAATGGCCGAATTAAGTGCGGTGAAATCGGAGACGGCAGAAGAAGCTTCATTTTTACCGATGTTATAGGTGGCTATCTTCAAATGCGGTTTATCCTGCGAGAAAACCTTGTCTGGCACGCCACCTTTTTGAACGGCAAGTATTTCATTACCTGCAAGTTTGTCGCTTGCTTGTACGCTGGCGATAAGGCTGCCCAGCGCCATCATGGTGAATATAACTGTTTTTTTCATGTCACCTAATCTCCCCGTAAAATAGAATTCTTGGCAGAGAATACAGAAGAAAGGGGGCGGTTATCGTGACACCTGACTCAAACTTCCGACGCGATGAAAATTAACACTTGAATGGCCGCTGGCGCAGTGCTCTTCAGGTCGTTAACGTGGCAAAGCGTTGTTGAACCACCTTCAGCACCCACTGCCGCAGCCAGCGATGGGCTGGGTCGGCCTCCAAACGCGGGTGCCACATCTGCGAAACGGTGATGCTTTGGGTTTTTACCGGCAGTTCAAACATATAAAGCGCAGTGCCCAGCGGTTGATTGATCAGGAAAGAAGCAGGGACCAATGCCACCAGATCGGACGCCTGAGCCACCGCCAGCGCGGCGGGAAAACTCGGCACCACGGCGGCTATTTTTCGTTCCAACCCCAATTCAGCCAATCCCTGATCTACCGGGCCGGTGACCAGCCCACGGCGTGATGCGACCACATGGCCACAGTCAGCATAGGCCCGCGCGGTGATGTCGGCTTTCTGCTCCAACGGATGGCCCTTTCTGACCACCGCGACAAATCGGTCGCGGAACAGCGCCTGCAAGCGAATTTCCGGCCCCATATCCCCCAAAACGCCGATTTCCAAATCAACCCGTCCCTCACGCAAATGGCGGGAGTTTTTTTCCGGTTTGGGCGCAAAACAGAGTCTCACCAACGGGGCTGCCGTTGCCACGGCGGAGATCAGTGCGGCGCCGAATGCTTCGACAAACCCCTCGTTGGCGCGCAGGGTAAATGTGCGTTCCAACGTTGATAAACTCAGTTCTGAAACCGAGGGGCGCAGTATCGAACGCGCCTCAAATACGGTGTTTTGCGTACGTTCACGAATCTCTTCGGCATAGGGAGTGAGCACCATATTGCGGCCGGCCCTTACCAGTAACGGATCTCCGGTGACTGCCCGCAAGCGGCCAAGCGTGCGGCTCATGGCCGAAGCGCTGAGGTTTAGGCGGCGTGCAGCTTCGGCCACGCTGCCGAGCGTAAGCAACGCATCGAGCGCAATCAGTAAATTGAGATCGGGTTCTGACATGTCGGGGATCCTGGTTTATTGATAGGAGAGGCGTCCGATGCAGGTGATTAGTACAAATGCTGCGTCTTCCGTAATCTATTTAGCATAGTTATATTTTTTTACCGCACATGACAACGGAAACACAGAGGAATACTTTCATGCATGCAAACACCGCCAAAACAGCAACAGACCATGCTGCTCATTGGCGCATACCGGGGATTGGGTGTTGCGATGACTCACACATCTTGCCGCTAATTGGCTGGACATTTCGGGCTAAAATGATTGCGTAGATCGCGCGTTGTCATTAGTTTTATCTGCCATTACTCAATGCGTTAAGGAAATACCTCATGCTGAAAGAAAACTTCAATGAGCTGCAAATTTTCCTGGTGGTTGCCAGAGAGAAAAGCTTTACCAAAGCGGCGGCTAAGCTGGGGGTTTCTCAGTCGGCATTGAGCCATGCGGTGAAGGCATTAGAACAACGTTTAAATACGCGTCTTCTGACCCGAACCACCCGCAGCGTCGCCCCAACGGAGGTTGGGGAGAAGTTAATCACCTGTCTCGAGCCACGGTTTGCCGATCTTGAGCATGAACTTGAAATCCTGCTCCAACCAAATGGCACCGCTTCGGGCAATATCAGACTTTCCGCCGGGGAGCATGCCGCGCGGTGCCTGCTGTGGCCGAAGCTAAAACCTTTTCTCCGGGAATACCCTGAAATCAATATCGAACTGGTGGTGGATAATGGGTTCGTTGACATCGTGGAAGGGCGTTTCGATGCAGGTATTCGCCTTGGGGAAAGCGTAGATAAGGACATGATTGCCGTAAAAATCGGACCGGACATGCGAATGGTGGTTGTGGGGGCGCCGAGTTACTTTGCCGAGCACGGGATCCCGCAGACGCCCCACGAGTTGCAGCAACATCGTTGCATCAACATGCGGCTTCCTACCGCCGGCGGTTTATACCACTGGGAGTTTGAGAAAGACGGTAAGCCGCTGCGTGTGAAAGTGGAAGGGCAACTGACATTTAATCTGTTGGCAGAGAGGATCGACGCGGCGTCGTCAGGGTTTGGTATCGCCTGCGTACCCGAAGATATGATCCAAAACGAAGTCAAATCAGGGGAGCTTATCCAGATCCTGGATGAATGGTGTCCGACATTTCCCGGTTACTACCTCTATTATCCCAGCCGGAGGCAACATCCCCCGGCGTTTGCCTTGTTGATCGATGCGCTGCGCCATTAATGGGGTTTGGCCGGACACCCTTAGTGCTGCGCCGGCCGTGGCTCACCTAAACATCAAGTTTACGGCCCGTCAGCCACTCCACCATGGCGGGATCGCGATGAGAGAAGAAGGCGCTGGTTGCCGTATCCAAAGCGGTAATTTTCTCCATTTCCTCTTCGCTGAGCTCGAAGTCCAGAATATTGATGTTCTCTTCCATTCGTTCCCTGCGGACAGATTTTGCCAACGAGATGATATCGCGTTGATAAATCCAGCGCAGAACCACCTGGCCCACACTCTTACCCCGTTTTTCGCCCATAGCGGTTAATAACGGGTGCTGAAACAGGCCATTTTTCCCTTCAGCGAACGGTGCCCACGCTTCGGGCTGAATTCCCCGACTTTTCATCCACGGCACCGCATGCAGTTGCTGATTAAAGGGATTCACTTCAATCTGGTTAACCGCCGGAACGACGTTGTTGAATGCGATCAGATCCGCGAGCCGATCCGGATGAAAGTTGCTGACGCCAATAGCACGGATTTTCCCTGCCTGGTGAAACTCTTCCATCGCCCGTCATGCGCCATGAACATCGCCATAGGGCTGGTGGATCAAATAGAGATCCACATAGTCAAGCTGCAGGCGGTTTAACGAGCGTTCAAACTGCGCCTTCGCCCCTGCATAGTGGGTGTCCTGCAACCACAACTTGGTGGTTACAAACAGCGCTTCACGCTCCACACCGCTTTGCTTAAGGGCATTACCCACCTGGGTTTCATTTTGATAGGAGGCGGCGGTATCAATCAGACGATAGCCGGACTCAATGGCATCGATAACGGCGCGTTCACATTCCTTGGCGTCCGTCATCTGGAAGACACCAAAACCCAGTTTGGGCATTTCGACCCCGTTGTTCAGCTTCACTGTTTGCATGTCGTTGTCCTTCTGCTTTTGTGTGAGGAAAGCATAGCGCAGCGTGATTTATTTGATTAGAGGGGGTAAATGGATAGGGTTAATCAGCAAGGTTCATTAATCGAACCTTGCTGCGACGGTGACAGATTACTGAAGATGCTTTTCCTGCAGGAATTTACTGACCTGATCGGCGATTTGAACATTGTTCAGATCCGAAAAGGGGAAGTGCGTATTTCCTTTAATACCGATTTCGGGCAGGTGGATGACGGTGACATCGCCACCGTGTTTGTTTACTACCTCTTGCCACCGGCGAGCCATCGCCAACCTGACTCTCCAACTGTCCTGCGCCGGCATTGCGACCGGTTTGTCAGGAATGTTATCCCCATAAAAAATCAGGATTGGGATTTTAGTCAGGGCGGCAAATTGCGTCCTGTTTACCGGCTCGCCTTTTAGTGTATCGAAAGCACTGGGCATCGGTGCAGGTAATTCACTCTCAGGGAAAACGAAGCCGCTACCCGGCTCAAAGGCAACAATCGCTTTCACCTTGGGATTTTTCATTGCGGTGTACCATCCTGGACCGCCCCCCTGGGAGTGAGTGAACAGGATTGCAGGGCCGATTTTATCGACCACTGCCGACATGGCGTCAGAAATGACGTTACTGTCAAACGGTCCGGTGTTGGGCGTCATCTGGCGGAAATATTGGTTTAATGCGGCCTTATCTTGCGGGAACTGAACTCCTTTGAAATAGTCCGGCCAGATGCCGACTCGAAACTGATTGAACCACAGCTGCTCATCGGCTTTCGGTGCCAAAGCGGCTTCGACCATGCTGCGTCCTGCATTACCACGGCGTGGCTGATCGACTAAATAGGTCGAAAAACCGCGACGTAAGAAAATAGTCTGAAATCCTTCTCGCCCATCCGGCGTGCTTTGCCAGGTGCGTGAGGATTGCCCCGCACCGTGAAGCATGATTATCGGATATTTATGGGGATGCTCAGGAATTTGATAGAAAACAGCAGCATGATCGCCATGATAAGTTTGCCCCGCGGGAACCAAGGGCTTCTGGGCATCGAAGTGCCCTGGAGCTGTGGCCACAGACCCTCCGGCCGCGAAGCTGCCTTGCTCACGAATAACCAGAGGTTCCGCATTAACGTATGGGGAAATGAAACTGCCGACCATGGCGCATAAGGCCCATGTTTTTAATATTGTCTTCAAAATAACTCCTTTGTTTCATATTACCGCCGCGCTAGTTTTAAACGGCGTTTATCCGACGTGGTCCAGTGCCAGTTTCAATGCCTGTTCGGCACGGGCCGCCATGCCGGGCTCACCGTTTTCGTGCAGTATCTGCACCAGTTGTCGAAGTTGCTCTTTGCTCAATCCTACTCTCAGACTGGCGCGCATATGAGAGAGCAACTGGGTTTCTACACCAGGCGTGGCAGCCAATGCGCCTACGGTTGCCAATTCGCGACTCTGCCAGTCCAAATTGTCCCGAGCAAAAATATCGCCAAATAAATGCGTCTGCAGGAACTGATTGATGACGGGTGCAAATTCGAAAAGTGGCCCGTGTACCGGCCCACCGGAAATTTGGGTCTGGTTAGCGATACCGGCCTGACGAAGCGCATCGCCCACGGGAATTTTGTTGGCAGGTTCTTTTCCTTGAATGTCGTTTATGCCACGTTGTTTACGTGCTTCTACTAATTTCATTAACTCATTCAAAGCGTTGAGGCTGCGGGGGAATCCGGTATAGGCGTACAGTTGAACGAGGATTTCTTTGGTTTCGTTTACCGATAGCCCTGAATCCAGCCCCTGGTTAAGCAAGGTATTCAGTTTTTCCATATTACTGGTCGCCATAAATGCCGCGATTAATGGAATGCTTTGCTGGCGAGCGGAGAGGGTTTTTGAAACAGCCTGCGGCTGATGCATCTCTGATGTTCCTTGTTTTGCAGATGTGCCAAATGCCGTCAGGTTAAAGCCAAAAAGCAATAACGCAGCGGCGGTCAACGTTTTAACGCGCGTGGTATTGTTCATCAGTAACTTTCTCCATCCATTCAACATTACTGCCCGCCACGTTACCGGTCACTGCCAGATGCGTCATCGCACTGTCCGGGGTTGCGCCATGCCAGTGTTTAACGCCGGCAGGGCACGACACCACATCGCCGGGGCGGATAATCTGTATCGGTTGGCCTTCCTGCTGGGTCAAACCCACTCCAGAGGTGACAATCAGCCGCTGACCTGCGGGATGAGTGTGCCAGGCCGAACGTGCACCCGGCTCGAAGGTGACGTAGGCAGCGGAGACGTTAATTTGTTTATCCGCGGTGAAAAGTGGATCAACGCGGACACGCCCGGTAAAGTTTTCTTGCGGCCCAAAAAAGGCTTTTTGGCTTCCAGCCGCTGCGACAGTCGCGGTGGGGCTCGGTTCCTGTGCGACAGAATTAAAGGTAATAAGACCAAATATCAGCCCGATAACGCGGGGTGCATTTAACATATGAATGTATCCCTCAGTTAAAATAAAACCAACGCGGTTTTCAATGATTTTAATCAGCGACACATGTCTTCAGGCTGACCATTTCCTGACAATATTGTCAGCTACGACGTAAAGTATTTTTCTCTGTGCCGGATTAGCCTCTGACTTCAAGGATATAACCCATACCACGAACAGTGTGTAATAGTTTAACCTCAAAGGGCGCATCAATTTTTGCCCGCAACCGTTTTATTGCCACTTCAACCACGTTGGCATCACTGTCGAAATTCATATCCCAGACCTGCTCGGCAATCATCATCTTCGACATTATTTCACCTTGATGACGAGCCAGTAAACTGAGCAAAGAAAACTCTTTGGTACTCAGTTCCAGCCGAATATCCCCCGAAACACCCGGCGAGCCAGAATATCAATATGCAGATCGTGGAGCTGCAATTGCGTAATATCTAATCCGTCATTCCCCCAGCGACGTACTAAAGCCTGAATACGGGCGACCAGCTCAATCAGTGAGAAGGGCTTTGGCAGATAATCATCCGCCCCCAGACGAAGACCTTTCACACGTTCATCGACTGAACCTCGAGCGGAGAGCATCAGTATTGGAGTTTGTTTCCGGGCACGAATACTTTCCAGCACTCGATAACCATCCATGCCCGGCAGCATGACATCCAAAATGATGGCGTCGTAGTCATATTCGAGCGCATAGTGCACACCCTCAGGCCCCTCTGCGGAGACATCCACGATAAAGCCTGATTCCGCCAAAGCATGCCTGATATAAGAAGCCGTCTTTTCTTCATCCTCGACCAATAATAAACGCATTGCTCACATTTCCTTATTTATGAAGATTTATTGCTCATTACTGTTAGCGATTACCTGGCTTCTCAGTAATAACATGACTGCTAACTGACAAAATTGTTATTAAGTGGTCATGGTACGGTCAGTTTCATCTCACTATGCTGGGGTGGAAATATTTACTCGGTGCATTTTGGTGCACTTAAAAATTTATCTTCAGGAGAGATCATGAAGTTCACGAGATTAAATTCCTTGATTCTGGTCGCGGTGGCAGGATTTTCCGTCACTGTTAACGCGGCAGACTACAAACAAAACCCTTATACCCTGGCGTATGAAGGAGCTATCACCGAGAATGTTCAGGACAAGATCAATATTCGTCCGGTGAAATACGATCTTCATGGCATTCAGATCGCGGCAAATATCTATATTCCTGCCAATTACGATCCAGCAAAAAAATATCAGGCTATCGTCGTTGCCCACCCTAATGGGGGAGTCAAAGAGCAAGTTGCCGGACTCTACGCACAGCGCTTGGCAGAGCATGGCTTCATTACCATCGCTGCGGATGCTGCCTATCAAGGGGCCAGTGGTGGTCTGCCACGCAGTGTCGACAAACCCGCAAACCGCATTGAAGATATCCATGGCATGGCCGACTTCCTTAGTCAGTATCCCGGTGTCGACGCCGAACGTATTGGTTTGCTGGGTATTTGCGGTGGTGGCGGTTACTCGCTGAAAGCGGCTCAAACGGATAAGCGTTTTAAAGCCTTGGCAACGATAAGCATGTTTGATTCTGGGCTGGTGCGTCGCAACGGTTATCAAAATTCGCAAATCTCCAGTATTCAGCAACGTTTAACGCAGGCTTCGTTAGCCCGGGCGAAAGAAGCAACGACAGGTGAAATCACGTATACGGGCGATGCCAAACTGACGGATGAGCAAATTGCCAGGCTCCCATTCGACCTTTATCGCCAGGGTTTTGAGTACTACGGCAAAACCCATGCGCACCCGAATTCCACATTTCGTTATACTTTGAGCAGCCTGCTTGACTTGATGAGTTTCGACGCCCAAAGCAATATGGACTTGATTAATCAACCCCTTCTGATGATCGCCGGCACCCGGGCAGATTCGCTTTACATGACCGAATCTGCTTTTCCCAAAGCTATCAATGCGAAGAGCAAAGAGCTGTTTCTTATTGAGGGCGCAACGCATATTGAAACCTATTGGGTTCCAAACTATGTCGTTCAGGCCATAAATAAACTCGATGCCTTCTTCGATAAAAATATCTAACCTGCCGGGCAACAAAACCCGTAAGGCCAGTTTTAGGTAGGCTCACTAAGCGTTCCGAACAGGAGTCAGCAAGGCTATGTTATCGATAAGGCCCGCAGGGATAATCCCTTCAAAGCGGATAGGGACTATGAATAAGATTCATCAATCTTGCTCATCACGCTGTTTTGTCGAGGGGGACGGATAAGTGAACTGAAGTCGTCATTCATTGGTGGTGATATTAATGGGTTTTGAAGCCTGCCAACAAAAAAGCCGATAACAAGCTAATGTTATCGGCTTTTAGCTGCCGGTTAGGGCAGAGCGGGCGGATTAGGCGGCAGGCAACTGCTGCGCGGTTTCTTCCACCAGCGCCAGCAGGACTTTGATATCGTCCAGGCTGACCGTAGGGTTCAACAACGTCATTTTCAGGCAGGTCACGCCGTTAAACTCGGTGACCCCGACGTTGGCGCGGCCAGATTCCAGCAACGCATCGCCGATCCGTTGGTTCAGCAGTGCCACGGCGGCATCGCCGGCGGCGGCTAACTGCTGCGGACGGTAGCGGAACAGCACGCTGGCCAGCTGCGGCTGCATGACCAGTTCCAGCGCCGGCCGATCGCCGATGTAGTGAGCCACCTGTTGCGTCAGCGTTACGCCATGATCGATGATCGCCGCATATTGCTCCTGCCCCAACGCTTCCAGGCCCATCCACAGTTTCAACGCATCAAAACGGCGGGTGGTCTGCAAGGATTTGGACACCAGATTAGGCACGCCCTGAGCTTCATCGAACTCGGAGTTCAGGTAGGCCGCCTGATAACGCATCAGTTCATAGTGACGGGCTTCTTTCAGCAAGAAAGCACCGCAGCTGATGGTCTGGAAGAATTGTTTGTGGAAGTCCAGCGTGACGGAGTCTACCAATTCAATGCCATCCAGATAGTCGCGGTACTTCTCGGAAAGCAGCAAGGCGCCGCCCCAGGCCGCATCGACATGCACCCAGATCTGATGTTCCGCCGCCAACTGCGCAATGCCGCGCAGCGGGTCGATAGCCCCGGCATCCGTGGTACCTGCGGTGGCGACGATCGCCAGGATCTGCTCGCCATTGGCCTTGGCCTGCGCCAGTTTTTCGGCCAAATCGTTCAGATCCATACGTGCGAATTGATCGGTTTTCACCAGCGTCACGGATTGGTAACCCAGGCCGAGTAAAGCCATGTTCTTTTGCACCGAGAAGTGGGCATTTTCAGAACATAACACTTTAATCTTTCTCAGATTACCAACCAGGCCATCCTGCTGCACAGAGTGGCCCTGTTTGGCGAAGAAGGCGTCGCGCGCCAACATCAGCCCCATCAGGTTGCTCTGGGTACCGCCACTGGTGAACACCCCGGCGTCGCCAGGCTGGTAACCTACCTGGGTACGCAACCATTCAATCAGCTTCATCTCGATGAGGGTCGCTGACGGGCTTTGATCCCAAGAGTCCATGCTCTGGTTAGTGGCGTTGATCAACACTTCGGCAGCCTGGCTGATCACCAGGCTAGGGCAATGCAAATGCGCGACGCACTGCGGATGATGCACCGACAGGCTGTCTTTTAAAAAATACTCAATGGCGCGTTCGATAGCGACCTGGTTGCCCAGGCCCTGAGGGGTAAAATCAAGCTTGATGCGTTCACGCAGCTCGGCAACGGTTTTCCCCTGATACATCTCGGGTTGTTGCAGCCACTGCACCACGGCCTGACTGCTCTGTTCGATCGCTTGCTGGTACGCCTCTGTGCTTTGCGCAGAAGCGGCCAGAATCGGGTTTAACCGGGACATCGACTTCACTCCACATCCACCGGCTTGATGCCGGCGGCTAACAGGGCCTGTTCAAATTTATCCAGGAAGATAGCCAGTTCGTCGTTAGTGATCAGCAGGGAAGGCAGCAGACGCAGCACGCAGCCGTTACGGCCGCCGCGCTCCAGGATCAGACCGGCTTCGAAGCATTTCTTCTGCAGCAGGGCAGAGAGCTGGCCGTCAGCCGGGTAGCAGCCCATGTGATCCTGCGCTTCGTTCGGTTTCACAATTTCCAAACCGATCATCAGACCCAGACCACGCACGTGACCAATCACCGGATAACGTTTTTGCAGCTCGGCCAGCTTGGCTTTCAGCCATTCGCCTTGCGCGGCAACCTTTTCGGCCACCTGGTTATCTTTGAGGTGTTGCAGGGTGGTCAGGCCGGTAGCCATCGCCAGTTGGTTGCCGCGGAAAGTACCGGTATGGTGGCCAGGTTCCCAGGCGTCGAACTGTTTCTTGATACCCAATACTGCCAGAGGCAAACCGCCGCCAACCGCTTTGGACATCACGATGATATCCGGCTCAATACCGGCGTGTTCAAAGGCGAACAGTTTGCCGGTACGGGCAAAACCAGCCTGAACTTCGTCGATGATCAGCAAAATGCCGTGTTCCTGCGTGACTTTGCGAATACGCTGCAGCCACTCGACCGGGGCCGGGTTAACGCCGCCTTCGCCCTGAACGGCTTCCAGAATGACCGCCGCAGGTTTGCGCACGCCGCTTTCGACGTCATTGATCAGGTTTTCGAAATAGTAAGTCAGCGCCTTGACCCCGGCTTCGCCACCGATGCCGAGCGGGCAGCGGTATTCGTGCGGGTAAGGCATAAACTGGACTTCCGGCATCATGCCGTTAATGGCTTCTTTCGGCGACAGGTTGCCCGTGACCGCCAGTGCGCCATGGGTCATGCCGTGGTAACCGCCGGAGAAGCTGATCACGCCGGTACGGCCGGTATGCTTTTTCGCCAGTTTCAGTGCGGCTTCTACCGCATCTGCGCCCGAAGGGCCACAGAACTGCAGGCAGTATTCCTGGCCTTGACCTGGTAATAAAGAGAGTAAATAGGCAGAAAACTCATCTTTCAACGGTGTTGTAAGATCGAGGGTATGTAACGGCAAGCCGCTGGTAATGACATTTTGGATGCTTTGGAGGACGTCAGGATGGTTATGACCCAGAGCCAGCGTACCCGCACCAGCCAGGCAATCAAGATATTGATTATTCTCAACATCAGTGATCCAAACGCCTTGGGCTTTCGCAATTGCCAACGGCAATTTACGGGGGTAACTCCTGACATTCGATTCAAATTCAGCTTGTCGCGCCAAATATGTTTCGTTATTTACATTTTCTAAATTCACACCGAAATTATCAATACGGACTTTATCCGTCATCATATCTCTCCTACAACTGGGGGTAACAATGACGCCCTAGTTGAATTATTGAATTGAACAATTAACTACCGTGAGAAAAACGGGCCCAATATATGGCTTTTTACCCCCCGGCTCAATAGTTATTTGGCCGGGGGAGATTTATGGTTTTTTTAATAAAAATCAATAAATTGCTTGTTTTGTGGCCAATAATGGCACGATTTAATGGCGATTGCGGGCTTGACACGGCACAAAAAACCTCCTCAAGAAAAGTAAGGGTACCGGCCCAATACGTTTATTTTGAAGGCAATTTTCAAACAAAGGTCAGGAACATGCGGAAGGAATTTTGAAACAATGTCTTAATATAAATAAGGCATTGCTTAGACATTAACGGACTTTAGCGGAAAAGGGTGCCATTGGCGCATTACCAGGGAATTTCGCCATGACGATCAAAAAATCCTCCGGTTGGGCCATCGTTTGCGATGGAGGCCAGGGCCACGATCGCATCAGTACCCTCGGTTATCGTCTGGCAACCCAGAGGGTTGAGATCGGTTTGGGTAAAGCCCGGGTTAACGGCGTTAATCTTGATTTTCGGCAACGCCTTGGCGTATTGCGTTACCAGCATGTTGAGCGCCGCTTTTGAAGAGGGATAGGCCAGTTGCAATATTCTGGACTCGAAGGTGCCGCTTTTGCCGGTCATGGTATGAAACGAGCCCAGCGAGCTGGACACCATCACCACTCTGGGGTTGGCGGCGGCTTGCAGCAGGGGGAGAAAGGCCTGCATCATGCGAACTACGCCAAAAACCTGGGTTTGGTAGATTTCCGTCAGGGCTACGGCGCAGGTTTCCCTTGGGTGTCCCCAGGGGCCAGAAACGCCGGCGTTATTGATCAGAACATCAAGGCGATCGTGCACCTTGCTGAAATCCGCCGCCGCCTGACGCACTGACTCCTCGGAAATCACATCGATGATCAGCAATTCTGCATGCAGGCCCTGCTGCGCCAGCTCTTGAATGGCCTGTTCGCCGCGCAGGGGATCCCGCGCGCCGAGGACTACGTGCCACCCGCACCCGGCAAGACGCCGGGCGGTTTCATGACCCAGGCCCCTGTTGGCACCCGTAATCAATACGGTGGTTGTCATGGTTATGCCTTGCTCGACAAAATCATGTCTGCGGCTTTTTCACCGATCATAATGCTGGGAGCATTGGTGTTGCCGGTAGGAATAACCGGCATCACCGAGGCGTCGATCACGCGCAGACCAGACAGACCGTGCACACGCAATTGCGGATCAACCACTGCCATGTTGTCGGTCCCCATGCGCGCCGTACCGACCTGATGGTGGTAGGAAGCCGTCATTCGGCGAATGTAATCGCGCATTTTATCGCGGTTATTCACACCCTCCATGCCCATCTCTTTGCCGCGCCACGGTGCTAATGCGGTTTGCTTCATCACTTCGCGCAACAGCAGGGCCTTGTCGGTCATGACCTCAAGATCTTCGTTTTCAGAATAGACTCGCGGATCCATCAGTGGGGCTTGCAGCGGGTCACGTGAGTTGAGCCAGAGACGGCCACGACTTTTCGGTGCGACCAGACCGGGAGTGACAGTGTAACCCTGGGTGACGCCCGGCATGAACGGCATGGTGAACAGCAGAGACTGGGTGTCCGGCGCGGAAAGCTCCGGGGCTGACTTATGGAAAATCTGCGCTTCGATGCCGGAGGCCAGACCGACAGCCACCGGCTGCGGCGAAGACCAAACCATAGGACACACCAGATGATCGTGCAGGTTTTCACCCACGCCTGGCAGGTTGACCAGGGTCTTAATGCCCATTTTCTCCAGCTGCTCGGCCGGGCCGATACCGGAGTGCAGCAGAATGGAAGGGCTCATCAGTGAACCGGCGCACAGCAGCACCTCATGGCGCGCCTCGATGCGATAATCGGTGCCACGATGCACAAAGTGCACGCCGGTAATGTGATCGCCCTGGTTAAGCAGCTTCAATACCCGAGCTTCGGTGATCACCGACAGGTTATCCGCTCCGCGGATGGCATCGCCGTAACAGACCCAGGCGCTGGCCCGTTTGCCGTCTGGCGTCATGGTGTACTGCGGGAAACTGACGCCGGTGGAATCCTGGCCGTTGTTGTAATCCTGCACCAGCCGCAATCCGGCCTGTTGTCCGGCCTCGACAAAGGCGTGGGCCAATGGCGTCATGGCGGGACGAGATACCTGCAGCAGCCCTCCGGTAGCATGCAGGTTAGACAAGCCATCGATATTGCAGTTTTCCGCTTTGCGGAAATAAGGCAGCACGTCCTTCCAGCTCCAGCCGGTAGCCCCCATCGCCGCCCAGTTGTCGTAATCGGAGGGCAGGCCACGAACGTACATCATGCCGTTAATAGCGCTGGAACCGCCCAGGGTCTTGCCGCGCGGCCAGTAAATATCCTGTTTGCCGGCGTAAATCTGCGGTTGAGTCGAAAAACCCCAGTCAACGGCGGAATGCCACAGCGCCATGGCCTCCGGCGGGTTATGAATGGCCGGCATATCGTCGCGTGGCCCGGCTTCCAGCAGCAGGACCTTTAATCCTGCATCAACCAGCCGGCGGGTCACCACCGAGCCGGCCGAACCGGCGCCGATAATAATGTAGTCGTATTTTTTGTCGTCGCTTCCGGCCCCGGTGCTGCGAGGGGCCGGCTGGCGGGCATAGCCGGAGAAAGGCAGTGCGGCTGCAGCGCTCATCGCCAGACTGGCGGCAATGAATCGACGGCGGCCGGCGTCGGTCTGTAGTTTATCTTGTTTCATGACGATCCCTTTTTATTGGTTTGGACGCGCGGGCTTAGTGAGCGTCGACGTCTTTCAGAGCAATCCAGGTGGCTTTCATTTCGCCGTATTGCCGCATCGCATGTAACGACAGGTCGCGGCCGATGCCTGACTGTTTGAAACCGCCGAAAGGCGAGAGAATATCGCGGGTCAGGAAGTGATTGACCCAGACGGTTCCTGCCTCCAGTTGGCGGGCAACGCGGTGAACTTTGGCGATATCCGGCGTCCAGAAGCCGGCGGTTAAGCCGTATTCGCTGTCATTTGCCAACCGGATGGCGTCTGCTTCGTCTTCAAACGCGATGACCGAAGCGACCGGGCCGAAGATTTCGTTTTGCGAGGCGGTCATGGTCGGGGTGGCGTTGTCGATAACCGTTGGCCAGAAGAAATGCCCGCCCGGCACCACACTGTCGTCCGCATGTCCACCACAGACGATGCTGGCGCCTTCATCACGCGCGGAGTCGACATAACGCAGGACATTGGCCTGATGCCTGGCATCAATCATTGGCCCCATCATGGTTGCGGGATCGAGTGGATGCCCCGGCTGCCAGCGGTTCACTTCTTCAATCAGCAGCGCGACAAACTGCTCCTTGATGGATGACTGCACCAGCAGGCGAGTCCCAGAGGCACAGACCGCACCCTGGTTGGCGCAAAAGCCCAAGGCGGCAAAACGCGCTGCGCGTGCCAGATCTGGCGTGTCGGCAAAAATGATATGCGCGTTCTTACCGCCGCCTTCGAGGTAGGTGCGTTTCATGTTGGACTGGCCGGCATAAATCAGCAGCTGTTTGGCCACCTGGGTGGAACCGGTAAAGGCCATCACCCGCACGGTGGGGTGCAGCGCCAGTGCCTGTCCGACCTGAGCGCCGCCGGTCACCACGTTGAATACGCCATCGGGGATACCGGCCTGTTGCGCCAGCTGCGCCAGCCGGATACCGGTTAACGGTGCTTTTTCAGAAGGTTTGAACACCACCGAGTTACCCATCGCCAGCGCCGGCGCAATCTTCCAGCAGGCAATCATCAGCGGGTTGTTCCACGGCGTCATCACCGCAACCACACCCAAGGCCTGGTAGGTGATCATGCCGTGGAAGCTGTCGCTGGTAGGGGCGATTTCACCGGCAATCTTGTCGATCGCTTCGGCGTAATAACGCAGAGCGATCTGCACGTCCTGCATATCCATATCCAACGACTCATGGATGGTTTTGCCGGTGTCCAGGCTTTCCAGCAGCGCCAGTTCCTCTTGATGCTGACCGACCAAATCGGCCAGGCGCAGCAGGGCGTTTTTGCGCTGTACCGGCGATTGGTCGCGCCAAATTCCGGATGCAAATGTTCGGGCCGCCGCCGCAACGGCTCGATCTACGGTGGCGGCGTCGCAGTCGGCAACCGCCGCTAGCAGCCGACCGTCGATCGGGCTGATATCGGCAAAAGTGGCACCGTCGGCAGAGTCCTGATACTGACCGTCGATATAGGCACGCCCTTCGATCTGCAGTGCGTTTGCCTGCTGCTGCCATTGTTTAAAGGTTTTCGTCTGGCTACTCATAGGGAGTCCTTGTTTCAGTCTGTGGGGATCCTCTTTCGAGGGATAAAGCTAAACTAGCTGTGGTCAGGCTGAACAACCAGAGGGCTTGCCGTATCACACTGGTGCCGAACAGGCACCAATGGATGACGTATATTGTGCTAATGACGAGCGTGCTGAAGGGACGTGAATGTGGACATGATGAATGCATTACGCATATTCAATGCGGTGGTAAAAGGCGGCAATTTTACGGCGGCTTCAGAGGCGCTTGACCTTTCTCGACCGCGCGTTAGCAAGAGTATTGCCGAGTTGGAACAGCATTTTGGCGTGCGTTTGCTGCACCGCACCACGCGGTCGATGACGCTGACGGAGGCCGGGCGGGAATGTTACGAATACAGTCAGCGCATTGCCGGCGAATGCCAGGCGTTGGAAGCCTATATGGGCAACCAGGGGCAGCCCGCAGGCACCTTGCGTATCAGTGCGCCACACCCCTATTGTCGGGCTGAACTGGCAACCATAGTGGCCGGTTATCAGCGTCGTTATCCGCGGGTGTCGGTAGAGTTCTGCCTCAGCGACCAGTTGATCAACCTGATCGACCAGGGGATTGATGTGGCGATCCGCGTGGCCAATCTGTCGGATTCGTCTCTGGTGGCGCGCAAGCTGTGTGAAATACCCCGAATACTTTGTGCGTCTCCCGATTATTTAAAGCACCACGGGACCCCGGACAACCCACAGGCGTTGCGTGAGCACAATTGTCTGGTCTACTCACTGTTGCCCCGTGCGGAACAATGGGAATACCTGGATGAGGAGGGGCGTCTGATCGAGGTGCCGGTATGCGGATCGCTGCGAGCCAACAGTGGCGATGCCTTGTTGGCCAGCGCGCTGGAGGGCAGAGGCATTATTCTTGAGCCGGAGTTCGTGGTGAGAGAGGCATTGGCCAGCGGCGCGTTGATCAGGTTAATGAGGGATTACACCTGGAGCCATCGATCGCTGTACGTGGTCTATGTTAACCGGCGTTATCTGCCGGTTAACATTCGCAGTTTTGTCGATTTTGTCGCGGAGTATTATCGGCAATCCAGATTACCGCCGGGGCAGAAACTCACGGACACCCCGCCGGCGGCCTGAACGCAGGGCTACTCTGCGTCGAACTTAAAGCGCGCGGCTTCGACTATCAGCTCCCGCGCCAGCGTTTCATTCGCCAACGCGTCCAGCAACAGCAGGTTAAGGCGAGTCAAAAATAGCGCCAGAGGTTCGCCGGTAAACGGCTCGGCGGCCAGATAGAACTGGCTGTACAGCTCATCGAGCTGCTGTTCGGTCAATTTAGCCTGCATCGTTCATCGCTGTTCAAATTCGGCGCGGGCAACAGAACCTGATCAATCAGTGACGCCAACGCCGGGGCCTGGAACAGCTGCAAGCCAAGACGTACCGCTCTGACCTGCGCCGCGACATCTTCCGGCGTCCCCATATAGTTGAGGCTGATGCGCGGTAATGAACGTGGATTGCCGTCGCGCAACCGGACTTCACCCCTGGCCTGTGGCCGCAGGTGCGCCAGCTTGAGGGATAGGGCATGCTGGTTTTGCGCCTGTTTTCCCTTGTCATCGACGTTATCCGACGCCGCCAGCCCCATCAGCTGCACATCTGGCCGATCGTCGTCGCCGGTGGCGAAAAAACCGCCGCACTCCAGCAGGTTGGAGGCGCAGATACCGCGTTTGAACAGCAGCCATTCCAGACCGTTCGCCAACGCCTTCAGGCCTTTGTCTTGCCCGAGCAGGCTAATCGGCTTTCGCAGGCTGGCAATCAGCGAAAAATGCAGATGATCCTGCAGGCGTTGGCCGACCAGAGGGCTGTCGACCAGGAGTTTGACGCCGACTTCGCGCAGATGCTCTGCTGGACCGATACCGGACAGCATCAACAGTTTTGGGGTTCCGATGGCGCCGGCGCATAACACCACTTCCCGGCTGGCCAGAGCCTGTTGGCGTTTCCCCTCGGCGTCGGTAAATACCACGCCGGTAGCACGATCCTGCTCCAGCAACAGGCGCTCAACCAGCACGCCGGTCATCACCTGGAGATTCGCGTGTTGGCGCACCGGTGCCAGATAGGCCACCGAGGTGCTGCAACGGTGCCCCTGATAGGTGGTAGTTTGATAGAAGCCTATGCCTTGCTGGCTGGCGCCGTTAAAGTCATTGAGATAGGGATAACCCAGCTCCTGACCGGCTTTGACGATGGCGTAGCTGAGCGGATGGCGATAACCGGAGTCGCTGACTTTCAGGTGGCCGCTATCGCCGTGATAGTCGTCGTGCAGGCTTTGGTTGCATTCCGACCGGATAAAATAGGGCAGCACATCGCGATAGCCCCAGCCGGTACAGCCGTCCTGGGTTTCCCAATCGTCATAATCCCTGGCATTGCCACGCACGTAGAGCTGTCCATTCACCGAGCTGCCACCGCCCAGCACACGTCCCTGCGGTACGCTCATCGATCGATTGGCCATGTGGGGTTCGGCATCGCTTTGATAGGGCCAGACCAGCTTGCCGACAATTTCCGGAAATCCGGCCGGCATGCGGATGAAGATCCCTTTGTCTTCTGGCCCGGCCTCCAGCAGCAAAATGCGCGCCGAGGTTCTTTCCGCCAACAAACCGGCAACCACGCAGCCGGCAGAACCACCGCCGACCACAATGTAGTCGTACCTTTCATTCTCTTTCATGCTCTCTCCGTGCAGATGAGGGTGGAAAATTTGCGATGGAAGAAAAAATATATTTTTTAATATAAAGAATATTTTTTTGTTGATGTCACTATTTTTAGTCGATAGCATGACATTTATGCAACATCGCACGGCTCAGTCATGAGCTGCCTCGCTAGAAGGAGAGAACGGTTATGGATGTGAGACTGGCTGATAAACGCGCCCTGGTATGCGCTTCCAGCAGTGGTTTGGGTTATGCCTGTGCTGCAGCCCTGCTTAGAGAAGGGGTCAGCGTCTGGATTAATGGCCGCGACGAAGAGCGCCTGCTGGCCGCGCAGCAGCGGCTTAAGGCTGAGACCGGCGGGCGCGTTTTTACTGTCGCCGGTGACATAACCACTCTACAAGGGCGCGAAGCCTTACTGGCTGCCTGCCCGAATGCCGATATTCTGGTCAATAATAACGCCGGGCCACCGCCGGGGAATTTCTTTGATTTTGACGAGCAGACCTGGCTGTCGGCGCTGCAAGGGAATTTGCTGGCACCGCTGATGTTGATCCGCGCCTTGATACCGGGGATGCGCGAGCGGAAATTTGGCCGCATCATCAATATCACCTCGGCGATGGTCAGTACGCCTCGTGCGCACATGACGCTTTCCGCTGCGTCTCGAGCCGGTCTGACGGCCGCCTGTAAAGGGTTGTCCCGCGAATGCATTGTCGATAACGTCACCATTAACAATTTGCTGCCGGAACGTTTTGATACGCCTCGCCAGCAGCAGATGGCGCAGGTGGCGATGAAACAGAGCGGCATTACCTTCGAACAGGCGCGCCAACGACAGATTGACTCGATCCCCGCCGGTCGCATGGGCCAGCCTGCCGAATTCGGCGCGGCCTGTATTTACCTTTGCAGCGACCTGAGCGGATTTATTACCGGGCAAAACATGCACCTGGACGGCGGCGCCTATCCAGCGTTGTTATAACCGTACAGCGAGATAAAACAGCGAATGAACAGCAAACAAACAGAAAACCTGCAATTGCAGAACGGAACTTTCAAAAGCCTGAGCGGCGCCGCCGTGGCGCTGATCCGCCGTCGGATTATCAACGGTGAATACTCGCCGGGCAGCAAACTGGTGATCGGCAATATCGCCGGTGAATTGGACATCAGCCCAGGGCTGGTGCGTGAGGCGCTGTCGCGGTTGGTGACGGAAGGGCTGGTGACCGCCCACGAGCAACGCGGTTTTCGTGCCAGTGAGGTATCACTCAGCGAACTGAAAGACATTACCGCCAATCGACAACTGATCGAAACCCATGCTTTACGGTTAGCGATTGCCAACGGTGATGCCGAATGGGAAGCGGGGATTATCGCCGCCTTTCACCGACTGACGCGCTGCCCGCGCATGGATGACGACGATCACTCGGCAAACTGGAGCCAGCTCCATTACAGCTTTCATCGCAGCCTGTTGATGGCCTGCAATTCACCGTGGATGCTGCGCTTTTCCGACTTGCTGTTCGATCAGTCGGAGCGCTATCGCCGCCTGCGGTTCGGTTATGAGCTGGAAGGGATGGATTCACCACGCGATGTCGACGGTGAGCATCAGGCCATCATGGATGCGGTGCTGGCGCGCGATGCCGACCGCGCCGTCGAGCTGCTTAGCCAGCATTATCAAAGCACCGTGCAGCGGATTATCAACCAGGCCGACAGCACCATATTCAACGGCGCGGCTGCGTCCCCGGAGGCCAAATGAAGATCGTCAGTTTTATCAGCCAGGGGCGTGCAGGTTATGGCCTGCTGCGCGGAGTCGACGAGATTGTCGACTGCAGCCAGTCATTGCCCTATCCGGACGTGCGTAGCGCCTTAGCCGCCGGCAGTTTTAATGTGTTCCTGCCGTTTGTGAATGCGCCAGCCACCCTGAAAGCCAGCGAGGTCAGTTGGTTGCCGCCGGTGCCCAACCCGGACAAAATTATTTGCGTGGGGCTGAATTACCGCCCGCACCTGCTGGAAACCGGCCGGGAGGAACCCGATCGGCCAACGCTGTTTTTGCGGCTGCCTTCTTCACAGGTCGGGCATCAGCAGCCGCTGCTGGCACCGCCGGAGTCGTCTCAATTTGACTATGAAGGCGAGCTGGCCGTGGTGATAGGTAAAGGGGGGCGCCGCATTGCCCAGCGCGATGCCATGCAGCATATCGCCGGTTACGCCTGCTACAACGACGGCAGCGTGCGCGACTGGCAGCGGCACAGCTCGCAATTCACTCCCGGTAAAAACTTCCGCCAGACCGCGGCCTTTGGTCCCTGGCTGGTCAGTGCCGACGACATTCCCGACCCGCGTGCGCTAACGCTGGAAACCCGTCTGAACGGACAGGTGATGCAACAGGCCTGTGTCGATGACCTGATTTTCTCGATCCCGGCGCTGATCGAGTATTGCTCGGCATTTACCGATCTGCTGCCCGGCGATGTGCTGGTGACCGGTACGCCCGGTGGCGTTGGCGCATTCCGACAGCCACCGGTCTGGATGAAAGCGGGGGATCGGGTGGAGGTTGAGATTGCCGGTATCGGTACCCTGAGTAACCCAGTGATTGACGACGCCTGAGGGCGTTAAAGGACTCTTTTCCGACAAACGAGGTGGATTACGATGGCTGATATCAAAGTGCTTCCACAGGTTTCCGCCTTTCTGGCGCAGGAACATGGGCAGTTTATCGATGGACAACTGATCCCGGCGGCGGGCGGACAACGCTTGCCGGTAGTCAATCCGGCCAATGGCCAGACGATCGCCAACGTGGCTGGTGCCACCGCCGACGAAGTGGAGCAGGCGATGCAATCGGCTGACCGGGCGCTGAAGGGCGAATGGGGAAAAAGCCTGCCGGCCCAGCGTCAGCAGATACTGTTACGCTTTGCCGATCTGCTGGAGGCCCACAGAGAGGAGATTGCCCAGTTGGAAACCCTGACCAACGGTAAGCTGATCGGTTCCTCCAGGCTGTTCGAGGTTGACCATACCTGCGTTTTCATCCGGTATTACGCCGGTTGGGCCACCAAACTGCATGGTGAAACCCTTGCGCCGTCAATCCCTTCGTTTAACGGCGAGCGATATACCGCGATGACTTACCGCGAGCCGGTGGGCGTGGTGGCGGCCATTATTCCCTGGAATTTCCCGGTGATGATCGCCATTTGGAAAATTGCAGCCGCCTTGTGCACCGGGTGTTGCATCGTGGTCAAACCCAGTGAGTTTGCACCTTTGACCCTGCTGCGTCTGGCGCAGTTGGCCCATCAGGCCGGGGTGCCTGCGGGCGTGTTCAACGTGGTCAATGGCGAACGCCAGGTGGGGCAGTGGCTGATCGAGCATCCACGGGTCAATAAAGTCAGTTTCACCGGTTCGGTTCCGGCCGGTATCGCGATCGGCCAGGCGGCGATAAAAGCCGATTTGACCCGCATCACCCTGGAGTTGGGCGGAAAAAACCCGGCGGCGTTTCTTGCCGACGTCGATACCCAGCGGGCGGTGGACGGCATTATGCTCGCCGGGCTGGTGCATCAGGGGCAGGTCTGTTCCTCTGCCGAGCGGTTTTATATTCATGCGTCGCGCTTCGACGAGATTGTCGAGCAGGTTATCGCCCGGGTCGAGGCGCTGCAAATAGGTTCGCCGATGGACGAAGCCACGCAGTACGGTCCGTTGGCTAACCAGGCGCATTTTAACCGCATCAAGGCGATGTTTGATCAGGCGCACAGCCATGACCAGGTACTGAGTGGCGGTACGGTGCTGGACGGAGAGGGGTTCTATGTGACCCCGACGGTGATCCGCGCCACCGGTCAGGACGATCCGCTGATGCGTGAAGAAGCCTTCGCCGGCGTGCTGAGCTTTATGCCGTTTGAGGATGAAGAGCAACTCTTGCATTTGATGAATGATTCGTCCTATGGCCTGTCCGCCAGTATCTGGACCAATGACTTCAGCAAGGCGATGGATTTGATGCGGCGGATTGAGGCCGGGATGGTATGGGTAAATTCGCACACCATTATGGATCCGGCGGTGCCGTTCGGCGGGATGAAAGCCTCCGGTATTGGCCGCGAGTTCGGCAGCGCGTTTATCGAGTCCTATACCGAACTTAAATCCGTCATCATGTGCTACTGAATCCCACGGAAACGGGGCCACGGCCCCGGTAAGGAATCACAATGACCACATTGCCCCTCACCGAATACGATCCGCCATTTTCCATTACCCGCGCCAGCCATCTGGTGCTGACCTCGCGTGATCTGGCCGCCAGTGAGCTGTTTTACACCAAGGTGATCGGCATGGTGCTGACCCATCGGGAAGAGGACCGGCTCTATTTGCGCGGGCTGGAAGAGGCTTGCCACCACAGTCTGGTAATCAAGCTCAGCAAGGCGGAGCCCCACTGCGAACGCGTTGGCCTGCGTGTTTTTCGTGAAAAAGATCTGGAGTTGGCCAAGCTGTTTTTGGACCGGCAAGGGTTGGAGAATTGTTGGGCCGAAGTGCCGTTTCAGGGGCGTACTCTGCATTTCACCGATCCGACTGGTACGCTGATCGAACTGTGCGCCTCAATGCCCGTGGTGCCGCGTTTGCACCATCAGGTACATCTGTACCGTGGCGGCAGCGCCCAACGGTTGGATCACTTCCAGTTGCACACTCCCCACGTACAGCGGGCAGCCGAATTTTACATGACGAAGCTGGGATTCCGTGCGACAGACATCTATTTCAATGAGGGTGGAATGGGGGCCGCATTCTTACAACGCAAAGGCAATACGCAGGATCTGGTGTACTTGCATGGCCCCGGCCCGCGTCTGCATCACTTCGGTTATACCATCCCCGATTCGCAAGAGATCCTGCGCGCCTGCGACACTGCCGGCAATCTGGGCTTTGGCAGCAGCATTGAACGCGGGCCGGGCAGGCACGGCATGGGCCATGTCCTCTATGTTTATCTGCGGGATCCGGACGGGCATCGTATCGAGCTGCACAACACCCCTTATCAGATAATCGACATTGAGCTGGAAACCAATATTCTTGCACCCGATCAGCGCCAGCAGTTACTGCCCTGGGGGCTGCCGCCGCAGCGCAAATGGGTTACCGAAGCCAGTGCCTTTGCCAACACGCCGGTAGAACCGACCACCGAGGGCTATCCGCTGGTGCTGGAAGAGTACTTATCCCGCCAATAGGGCTTGATGCCCGAACCATGCCAGGGCAACCCTTGGATAACCTTGTGCCCGGAAACTCTCCGGGCAATAACATCGGCCTTTACTTCCGTTTTTTTTCAACCAATATGGTCCGGCTGAAATGACAGTCGGAGCCGCCATGGCTCCGTTTATCCACAACGTCGTGGTTGTGGCACAAGGCATCGATACGGATATCCCGCCACGATGCCGAATGACGAACTGGAGAGGTTATGGCTAATCCCTATCGCGAACTTCTGACCACGCCCGGCGTCGGGGGTTAGTGATTGCGAGCTCGGTTGCCCGTTTGCCGCAGGCGATGATCGGCATCGGTATCATTACCATGTTGGTACAGCAGAGCGGTCACTATTGGTTGGCTGGTGCGGTAGCCGGTATATTTACGCTGGCGAACGCGCTCATGGGTCCGCAGGTATCGAAGCTGGTTGATCGGCTAGGCCAGAACAGGGTGCTTCCATGGGTCACCGCGTTTAGCATTACCATGCTGCTGGCGTTGATAACCGCTGCGCATATGCGTGCCCCAGTCCCGTTGCTGTGTATTCTCGCCATGCTGGCCGGCACTATGCCAAGCATGCCGGCAATGATAAGAGCGAGATGGACACAGCTTTTCCGGGGCAAGCCGCAACTCCACACCGCCTTCTCGCTGGATACGGTGCTGACAGAGCTGACCTTCGTGATTGGCCCCCCTTTATCTATTGGCTTGAGCACCGGTATTGCCGCCGAAGCCGGGCCCCTCGCCGCGATAGTGTTGCTGGTGATTGGCGTCACGGCTTTTCTTCTGCAACGACAGACGGCGCCCAAAGTCATCAAAAACACGACTGAACACCGCGGCTCGACCCTGCGTATCCCGGGCCTCGGCACCATCGTGCTGGCACTTTTAGCCATGGGGGTGATTGGCGGATCTATCGATGTGGCGGTAGTCGCTTTCGCCAACGTACAAGGGTGGCCGACGGCCGCCAGTTTGATTCTTGCTGCCTACGCGCTCGGTTCCATGGTTGCCGGTCTGGCTTTTGGCGCGATCAGGGTTAGCTTGCCGATAGAGCGTCAGTTCTTTATTGGGGTGCTGTTAACGGCGGCAACGTCGGTGTTGCCGCTCCTGTCTGCGGACGTTTACATTCTGATGGCGACCATTTTCGTGGCCGGTATGTCCTTTGCACCCACCATGGTTGTCGTGATGAACCTTGGCACTATCTTGGTACCGCCGTCCAGGCTCACCGAAGGGCTGACATGGATGACCACCGGCATCAGCATTGGCGTGGCGCTGGGTGCCGCGCTGGCGGGGCTGGTCATCGACGCTTATGGCGCACGCGCCGGCTTCGGCATCGCCATTGCTGCAGGCGTTGTGATGACGATTATCGTGCTTCTCGGTCGACGCACGCTCCACGCTGCCTCGATGCCCCAGGGGGGAGCCACCTGCTCTTAATGCGGCGGCAGCCAGGGATGACCGGGCTGCCGTAAGCGGACTAGACGCTTAACGAGTCATAATTTTTACGGCGGTAATTGAGCGCGGACAAGATCCACAGCACCACAAACAGCACGATAGCGGCGTAACCGACGCTGCCCAGGTTGTCATTGAGCACCTCAACACCCCGCCACAGCCCGCCCTGTAGCCCCAGCTTATCGGCCAGCAGCCCCAGGCCTTCCAGCCCGCCGATCACCACAGCGATAACCACGCTGGTGGCGGTGATGGTCATGTTGTAATACAGCTTGCGGATCGGTTTATTGAACGCCCAACCGTAAGCGCCGACCATCACAAAATTATCCAGTGAATCAATCAACGCCATGCCGCTGGCAAACAGCAGCGGGAACACCATGATTGACCAGACCGACATGCCGGATGTAGCACCGGTCGCGGAGATCCCGAGCAGGCCCACTTCGGTAGCCGTATCAAAGCCCAAGCCAAATAAAAAGCCGACTAAATACATATGCCAGCTTTTATTCACCAGATTAAAAGCAAAGCGGTACAGCCGCGTCATTACGCCGCCGCTGCCGCTCACCAGCAGGGCTACGTCCTGTTCGACCAGGGTTTCACCGCGCTTCACCCGACGGAAAATGCGGTAAACGTCGCGGAAGATCAGCCAGTTCAACAACGCCATCACCAGTAAGAACAGCGAGGAGATCAGCGTGCCCAAAGTGGCGCCATACTGATGCAACCAGCCGATACGATCGCCAAATGCCAATGAGGTGGCGGCAATCGCGATGCAGGCCAGTACCACAATACTGGAATGCCCCAGGGAGAAGAAGGCCCCGACGGAAACCGGGCGTTGGCCTTGTTGCATCAATTTGCGGGTGACGTTATCGATGGCGGCGATGTGGTCGGCATCCACCGCATGGCGCAGTCCGTAACCGTAAGCCAGCAGCGCGGCGGCAATCAGTGCCGGGTGATGCTGAAAGGCAGCAAAGGCCGCCCCCCACGCCAGCAGGTTTAGCGCCACTAACGTCAACAACAGCCAAAAGGCGCGGGTATGGGTATGGAAAAACTCGCGGTTTAACATGTTACATCCTGTTGTGTTTTGAACGGGAGACGCGCCATGGGGATACGCTGCGCGCAGGCGACCAATGCCTGACCGAATGCCAACCCTCCATCGCCCGCCGGCAGCCGTTGTGGCAATAGCACCTGCAGCGGGGCCAGATGATGCTGCAGCCGTTGGCGTAACAGGCGGTTGTGCAGTACGCCACCGCTTAACGCCACGTGCCGGAGGTTATGCTCTGCGGCAAAATGTTTGGCCAGGCCGGCAAATCCTTGCGCCAGGGCATCATGAAACGCCCAGGCCCGTTGAGCGGCCGGCGCTTGCCAGGCCAGCCACTGCCGCCAGAACACGCCCAAATCGAGCTGTGCTGCGCAACGTGGCAACGTCACCGGGTGAGAGCAAGGGCCACTTTGGTGGGCCAGCGCCTCAAAAATACTGGCGGCTTCGCCTTCCCAACTTTGCCGTTCGGGCGCACATCCCAGCGCGGCGGCGGCCGCGTCAAACAGACGGCCACAGGAGGAGGCCAGCGGCGCGTTGATGCCGGCGTTAATGGCTTGGAGCAGGGGGCGCCAGGCGCGCGTCAATAGCCGTTCGGCCTGTGGGCTGTTTTGCCAGTCAGGCACGAAGCGTGCAAAATGCGCCAACTGATTGCGCCAGGGTTGTTGCGCGGCCAGATCGCCGCCGGGCAGTGCCACCGCAGGCAATCCCCCCAGATGACGACAGCGGCGGTAATCGACCCACAGGCATTCGCCGCCCCACAGCGCGCCGTCCTGTCCGTACCCCAGCCCATCCAGCGCCAGGCCGATAACCGCTCCGCCTTCCAGTGGCCAATGGTGTTCGGCCAGGCAGGCGGCCAAATGCGCATGATGGTGCAGCACCGGGGTCACCGGCAGCCTCTGTCGGGCGGCCCATTGGTGGCTGACGTAACCCGGATGAGCGTCGCTGGCTAAGCGCTGTGGCTGGCAATGGTACAACGCCATAAAATGCGCCATGGCCTGCTGCCACTGTTGCTGAATATCCTCCTGTTGCAGGTCGCCAAAATGTGAACTGAGTACGGCTTTATTTCCTTGCAGCAGGCAAAAGGTATTTTTGCGATCCCCGCCCACGGCCAATAGCGGAGGCTGTGAAGGGAAGCCCGGAGGCAATGGCAGGGCATCCGGAACAAATCCGCGCGCCCGACGTAGCATTTCATGGCCTTCAGGCAGCAGACGCACCAGCGAATCATCGGCGCGCTGCAAGATTTCGCGATCGTGCAGCAACCACAGGTCGGCAATGCCGGCCAAATCAGCCAAAGCCTGGCTATTGGTTAATGCCGGAGCTCGGCCGGTGGCATTGCCGGAGGTCATCACCAGGGGCCGTTGTATCTCCTGCATCAGTAAATGGTGAAGGGGATTGGCGGGTAACATCAGGCCCACTTCGTTCAACTGCGGGGCGATAGCCTCAGACAGCGGCGAATGGGGCGAGTGGGGCACCAGCACGATAGGCGCGGCAGCGGACGCCAGCAAAGCCTGTGTGTGCGACAGATCAATGCCACGGGTGCAGCGAGTCAGCCAGTCGATATTCGGCAGCATCACCGCCAGAGGTTTGCCGGGACGCCGTTTGCGAAGCCGCAGGCGTTCTACGGCCTCCGTCTGGGTAGCATCGCAAGCCAGGTGAAAACCGCCCAGCCCTTTGATGGCAACAATCTGCCCGGCAGCTAATGCGGCTACCGCCTGCTGCAGAGCTTCTTCCCCCTGATGCTGCGGTTGTCCCTCAACGGTGAAACTGAACAACCGAGGGCCGCAGTCGCTACAGGCGACCGGTTGGGCATGAAAGCGCCGATCGTGCGCCGAACGGTACTCTTGGGCGCAGGGCGAACAGAGCGGGAACGGTGCCATGCTGGTTGCCGGGCGATCGTAAGGCATGGCACGAATAATGGTGAAGCGTGGGCCGCAGTGCGTGCAGTTAATAAAAGGGTAGCGGTAACGCCGATCCTGCGGATCGTTCATTTCCTGCAGGCATTTTGGGCAGGTCGCGGCATCGGGAACAATCTGGGTCGTCATAGCACCGCGTTGGCTGGCGCGGATGCGAAAATCATCGGGCTTTTTCAGCCAGGTAAAGGGCCGTTGCTGAATGTTGTCGATCTGCGCCAACGGTGGGGCCTGCTGGCACAACAGATGCAGCAACAGCTCAAGGTCGACGGGATTCACCAGCCGAATCTCCACCCCGGCGCTGTCGTTCCAGACTTCGCCACGTAGATTGAGCTGGTTGGCCAGTTGCCAGACAAAAGGCCGAAAGCCGACGCCCTGTACTTTGCCGCTGATACGCAGCAGCAGCCCCGGATAGGACATGGTTTATTATCCTCTTTGGGTTTTTATAAATTATCAGGAGGCACAACCCTGCGTAGCCTCCTGTCAATTTATTCCCTGGTATTCCCTAAATAATTGGAGTTGCATCAAGGCGGCAAGAGCGGGGATCCCCAGGAGCTTACTTAAGTAAGTGACTGGGGTGAGCGCTTGCAGCCAACACAGATGCAGCTTCAAGTATGACGGGATTACATCACGTCTTCTGCGACGCGGCGCAGGCGAGCTTTCATATCGCTGTAGCTTTGCTGCGCATAGTTCTCCGCCCAGTGCTGGTCGGTAATCGCCGCCAGTTTTACCGCACAGTATTTGGTTTCCGGCGTTTTGGAGATCGGATCCAGGTTTTCCTGCGTCAGTTCGTTACAGGCACCAATCCACCACTGGTAGGTCATATACACCGCACCCAGGTTGATACGCTCGTTATAGTTGGCACGGCTGATCACCTTGCCGCGGCGTGAGGCAACCCACACCAGTTGCTGGTCGGCAATGCCCAGCGCGGCGGCATCCTGAGGATTGATCTGCACGAAGCCGGGCTCATCCGCCAGCGTTTGCAAGGCGGCACAGTTGCCGGTCATCGAACGGCAGGAGTAATGCCCAACCTCACGCACGGTACAGAGCACCAGTGGGTAAGCGGCATCCGGGATCTCGGCCGGCGCACGCCAGGTGGTCGCGAACAATTGGCCTTTGCCGGACGGCGTGGTGAACTGGTTACCCTGATACAGGTACGGCGTCCCCTGGCTTTCCAGCGAAGTGCAAGGCCATTGCACGTGACCGAGCTCACCCATTTTTTCGTAAGTAGCGCCGTAAAACAGCGGGCAAAGTTCGCGCATTTCGTCCCAGATCTGCTGGTTATCCTCGTAGTGCATCGGATACCCCATTTCGCTGGCCAACAGGCTGATGATTTCCCAGTCGCGCTTGACGTTGTACTGCGGCTCAATGGCTTTTTCGAAACGCTGGAACCCGCGATCGGCGCAGGAGAAGACACCGCCATGTTCGCCCCAGGAGGTGGCAGGCAAGATCACATCCGCCTGTTCGGCGGTTTTGGTCATAAAGATGTCTTGCACCACCACAAATTCCAGCGCTTCGAACGCGCTGCGCACCAGGCTCAGATCGGCCTCGGTCTGCAAGGGATCTTCCCCCATGATGTAGTAGGCTTTCACTTTGCCTTCATGCACCAGGTGCGGGATTTCGGTGATGCGATAGCCGACGTTGGGATCCATTTTTGTGGCGTCGATTCCCCAGGCTGCGGCGAACTTGGCGCGCACGGCCGCATCGGTAACCGCTTGATAGCCAGGGAATTCATTGGGCAGCACGCCCATATCGCAGGCACCCTGTACGTTGTTCTGTCCGCGCACCGGGCCGACACCCACATTGGCACGGCCCAAATTGCCGGTAAGCAGCGCCAAACTGGCGAGGCCTTTGACCACGTCAACCGCCTGGCCGAATTGGGTCACGCCCATGCCCCACATGATGGTGGCAGATGGGGCGCTGGCATAGGTGCGCATGGCCTGACGGATCTGCTGTGCGGTAACGCCGGTCAGGTGTTCCACCGCTTCTGGCGCATAATCCGCCAGTTGCTGCCGGTAGGCCTCGAATCCCTCGGTGTATTTGGCCACGTAATCGCGGTCATAAAGATTCTCTTCAATCAGCACGTAGGCGAACGCATTCACCAGCGCCATGTTGCAGCCGTTCTTGATCTGCAAATGCTGGTCGGCAATACGTGCAGTTTCTATCCGGCGCGGGTCGCACACGACGATCTGCGCGCCTTTCTCTTTAGCCTTCAGCACCCGGCGCGCCACGATGGGGTGCGAGTCGGCACAGTTGTAACCGATGATCAGCAGACACTTGGAGTTTTCGATATCGCCAATCGAGTTACTCATGGCACCGTTACCGAGCGTGGCCTGCAAACCCGCAACCGAAGGCCCGTGGCAGACGCGGGCACAGCAGTCGACGTTATTGGTGCCGATCACCGCGCGGGCGAACTTCTGCATCACATAGTTGGTTTCATTGCCGGTCCCGCGAGAGGAACCGGTGTGCATGATGGCGCTGGCACCGTGCTGCTCTTTAATCTGCTGCAGCCGCTGTGCGGTGTAGCTGATCGCTTCATCCCAACTGACGGCCTCAAACTTGCCGCCTTTCTGCCGCCGGATCAGCGGCTGGCTCAGGCGCGGGGTCAACAGTTTGGTGTCGTTCAGGAAATCCCAGCCGTAATAGCCTTTCAGACACAGTTCACCCTGATTGGTCACGCCGTCAGCCGCCTCGGCGCGAATGATTTTGCCGTTATCGACCACCAGTTTCATTTTGCAGCCTGCACCGCAGTAAGGGCAGACGGTTGTGATTTTTTTCATCGGTTCAGTTCCTAAAACAGTGACGACATTGTGTCGAGCGCGGCGCGGCGGCGCTTCTCGGCGTTCATTTCCTGCAGCATGTTGCGATCGACGCAGTGCAACGCATTGGTTGGGCAGGTTTCCATGCAGGCCGGGCTGCTATCGCGACCGATGCACAGGTCACATTTATGGGCTTCGGCTTTCTCGGTGGTGGCGCTCATCATGGCGCCGTTCTGGCGGACCACCGGACGGGTGATCACTTCCATGGCGCCGTAGGGACAGGCCACGACGCAGGTTTTGCAGCCGATGCAGCGTTCCTGCATCACCAGTACCATGCCGTTGGTGCGGCTGATGGCGCCGTTCGGACAGACGTTGGAGCAGGGGGCGTCCTCGCATTGGCGGCAAAGCACGGCGGTGCTGACGTTGACGCCTTTAATCACGTGCAGGCGGGGGGCAAAGCTGGTGGCGTTCAACGCCGAAATATCCTGGCTTTCGCTGTGCGCCATCACGCAGGCAATTTCACAGGTACGGCAGCCGATGCATTTTTTGGGATCGGCGATGATAAACCGGTTCATCAATAACTCCTGGGTTACCCTTCATCCGGGTATGGCAAAAGAGAGGTCGTGGCTCTGGTTAGGCATAAAACATGCCAACCTTGAAAATGCTTAAAAAGCAGAGGGTTAGATTTTTATGGCGCCGGGGTCGACAGCAGGTCGACATAAATGACGATGCCGCGTCAGACATTCGTCACCTCCAGCTGCGGATAACCGCCATTGTCTGCCCAGTGAAACAAGCGTTGATGGAGCACCGTCACCGCCTGTTTCACCGCCGCGCTGATCGGGTAATAAAACGCCACCACTTCGGGTTGAATGCCGATAAAGGTAATTTCCGCTATGTCTTCGCGCAGTTGGTCGATCAGAAAGTTAAGCGGCAGGTTATGCGTCGTCATGATGAACATGGCGGCAATGTCTTTTTCGTCGATCACCCGCGTTTCACCCGGCGCGAGCCCCATGTCGGTGGCGTCGACGATCACCAGGCGGTCTGGGCGCAGCTCGCGGATATGTCCGATGTCATTTTCCGGTGCCGCGCCGCCGTCAATCACCTGCCAACCCGCGGGGGGATGACCGGCACAGAGTTCAGCCAGCAGCGGCCCGGCACCGTCATCTCCCATCATGCAGTTGCCCACACACAATAAAACGTCAGTCATCATGCCTCCGGACCATCAGGTAAATGGCGGGTTCGTTTTCTATCGATTGAAGCAGGGCGATCAGCTGTTGGCTCCAGCTTTGCTGTTCAGTGTTCATACGCGGCGCCGCGTGGCTCAACGCCGTGGCCAACAGGTGGGTATGGCTGTTGTCGATACAGATTTCGCCAAACCGATCGACCCCTTCCAGTTTGCGCCGTGCGGTGCTGCTCGCAGGCAACTGCGCTATCCAGGCGCGAAACCCCGCCAGCGGGCAGCTGAGTTTGGCTTCCAGGCAGTCGATCACCCCCAGATGATGGCCGATCGCCAGGCTGTAATAGATCACCTCCTGGGCCTTCGGCGGGGCCTTTTTCTCCTGCACAAACTTGCGGCTAAGGGAGTAAAACACCACCTGTCCTTGGGAATCGGTCATAGCCGCAGCTCCCCACGCAGCACCCGTTGATAAATGCCCTGCAGGTTGCCGACAATTTCATTCAGGCGCAGGTCATCTTGCTGGTGCAGATAAGCGGCGATGCGCTGTTCGACCGGTTCTGGTGTCTCTGCTGCCACCAGTTGCATGAACTGGTCGGCGATTTGGCGACCGTAGCGGTAACCGGCCATACGCCGGGCTTCGCGATCCAGCAGCACTCGCAGCGGCTGGGGCAGTTGCGGGTGCAACAGGCGCGTAGCTTCACCGTGGGTTTCATCATGCTGGTGGCCTTTGATTTTCTGATCCAGCAGGCCCAGCGCCATGGCGAAACCGTAAATGGTCGCCGCCGGCGTCGGCGGGCAGCCGGGAATATAGACATCGACCGGAACGATGCGATCGGTGCCGCCCCATACGCAGTAAAGATCGTGGAAGATACCGCCGCTGTTGCCACAGGCACCGTAGGAGATGCTGATTTTAGGATCGGGTGAGGCCTGCCAGGCGCGGATCGCCGGAATGCGCATGGCGCGGGTCACTGCACCGGTGAACAACAAAATATCGGCATGTCTGGGGGAAGGAACCACTTTGATGCCGAAACGTTCCGCGTCGAACAGGGGTGAAATGGCAGCGAAAATCTCAATTTCGCAGCCATTACAGCCACCGCAGTCCACCCGATAGACATAGGCCGAGCGGCGGATATCCTGCAGCAGGGTGGTTTTCAGCTTGGCGATGCTGTCATCGAGGGTGATTGGCACCGGCAGGCCATTTTCATCACGTGGTCCAATCAATGGCGAATTCATGAGATGACCTCCCGGGTCAAATGGCGGCCGATATCAATACGATCGGCCTGGGTCAGGTTCTGCTGCTGTTTGCAGGCCGGGCAGGTTTCAAACTGCGCACGGCGGGTTGCCGCCTCCGAGCTGCTCAACCCGAGCAACGCCATCGCATAATCAATTTCCTTTTGCGCCGCATAGGGTTTGCCGCACTGTCGGCAATGGCAAATGGCGAAGTCGGCTTGTTCGTACAGATCCTCTTTACGCCACACTGCCAGTTCGAACTGCTGCGAAAGCCGAATGGCGGCGGTTGGGCACACTTCCTCGCAGCGGGCGCAAAAGATGCAGCGCCCAAGAAACAGCTGCCAGCGCAAGGTGCCGCTGTTGAGATCGGGGGTCATGCTCAACGCGTTGGACGGACAGGCGTTGGCACAGGCACCACAGGCTATGCACTGCTGTGGGCTGTATTCGGGCTTGCCGCGAAAGTTCGGATCAATGGCCAACGGCTGGGCCGGATAGGCGACAGTGGCCGGGCCGGTCTTCAGCACTTTTTTAATCAGTTTCAGCATGATGGGCTCCGGTTAGAACGGCTTGTTTTTCCGCTCGATGCCGTAACGTTCGATCTCTTTGTACGGCACGATGATGGACTGGCGCTTGCGTACGTCGACGATGGTCATGCGATCGGTGCAGGAGTAGCAGGGATCGAGACTGCCGATAATCAGCGGGGCGTCGGATACCGTATTGCCGCGCAACATGTAACGCAGGGTGGGCCAATTGGCATAGGTGGCGGCACGGCAGCGCCAACGGAACAGTTTCTGGTTGTCGCCGGTCATGCTCCAGTGGATATCATCGCCGCGCGGCGCTTCGGCAAAGCCCAGGGCGAAGCGGTGCGGTATATAGGTGAAGCCGTCCACCGCCAGCGGTCCGCCCGGCAAGCTTTGCAAACCGAACTCGATGATGCCGAGCGAGTTGAACACTTCGTGAATGCGCACCTTGAGGCGGGAATAGACATCGCAGCCGCTTTCCACGCATAACTCCACCGGCAGTTTGGCGTAGCCGGCGAACGGATGGTCGATGCGGGTATCGCGACGGTGGCCGCTGCCGCGGATCATCGGCCCCACGTTGCTGTAATCGCGGGCCACCTGGGGATCGAGACGCCCAACCCCGACGCTGCGTTGTTCTGTGTTGGGCGTACTGAGCAAGATATCGACCAAATCCACCAGTTCGCTGCGCATTTGCGCGGCCAGCTTCAGGGTTTGCAGCATGTCCTCTTTCAAAATATCTCGGCGGATACCGCCAATCAGGTTCAAACCATAGGTTTTGCGCGCGCCGGTCAGTATTTCTGCCATCTTCATCGACTGCTCGCGTACGCGGAAGAACTGCATAAAACCGGAATCGAAGCCGACGAAATGGCAGGCCAGACCAAGATTCAACAGGTGGCTGTGCAGGCGTTCCACCTCCAGCAGGATCGAGCGGATCATCTGGGCGCGTTCCGGCACCTGAATGCCCATCGCATTTTCGACCGAGCTGGTGTAGGCCACGCTGTGGGTAAAGCCGCAAATGCCGCACACCCGGTCCGACAGAAAGGTGACTTCGTTATAGCCCATACGGGTTTCGGCCAGTTTTTCCATCCCGCGGTGCACGTAGAACAAGCGGTAGTCGGCGTCGATGATGTCTTCTCCATCGACAAACAGGCGAAAGTGCCCGGGTTCGTCCGAGGTGATGTGCAACGGGCCAATCGGCACCACATTGGCTTTGGCTCCGGCCAGGCTCTCGAACGGATAGGTTTCCACATCGGTGGTGGGCGCGGGGCGTTGGCGATAGTCCATCGCGTCTTTGCGTAGCGGGTAAAGATCGTCCGGCCAGTCGTCAGGTAGCACCAGCCGCCGCTCATCCGGCAATCCCACCGGGCGCAGACCGTACATGTCACGCACTTCGCGTTCGCCCCAAACGGCGGCGGGCACGCGCGGCGTGACGGAAGGGAACTCCAGCGTTTGGGCATCCACTTCGGCGCGCACCGTGATCCAGCATTTGGTGCCTTGCTCCATCGACAGAACGTAATACAGCGCGTAATGGCCGCACAGCGTGCGCTCGTCGTTGCCAAACAGCACCGACAACCAACCGCCTTGCTGGTAATACAGCCATTCCACCACGTCAGGCAGCGCGTTGAGCTTAACGGTGACCGTCAACTGATCGGCGGTTTGCCATTCGGCTGCCAGCATGGCCGCAGGGAATTGTTGCTGCAACGCCGCCAGATAGTGCTGGCCTTGATGTTCGTTAGTCATTATTGATTGCCTTTGTCATTATTCAGCCGACGACCAGCCAGGAAACCAGCGCCAGAAAAGCCAGTCCAAAACCGGCCCAGGTGGTACGGGCCGTTTTCAGGAAGCGCAAACGTGCCACGCTATTTTCGATAATCGCGATCAGCGTCAGCGCGCACAGCAGCTTGAGCAGCGCCAGGACCAGCGCCGCCGACAGGTGAAGGACGGTGAATTGTGCCGCTTGCCCCCAGGGCAGAAACACGCCGAGGAACAGCTGCAGCACCACCAATTGTTTGAGGCTGATGCCCCATTTCAAAATGCCGAGCTCGGCACCGGAATATTCCGTCAGTGGCCCTTCCTGCAGCTCTTGCTCGGCCTCCGCCAGGTCAAAAGGCAGTTTGCCCATCTCGATATAGGTGGCGAACGCACAGGCCAGGGCGGCCAACAGCAGCGGCAACCAAGCGGGGTGTGGCAACGTCAGCAGGCTCTGCACCATGGCGCTCAACTGAGTGGATCCGGCCACCAGGGCGGTCACCCACAGCCCCAACAGCAGGATGGGTTCGACCAGAATGCCCAACACCGCTTCGCGGCTGGCGCCGATGGCGGTAAAGGGACTGCCGGTGTCCAGACCGGCAATGGCGAAAACAAAGCGCACCACGGCGAACAGATAGATCAGGGTAATCACATCACCGATGGCAGGCAGCGGCGAGGCGACAGTCAACATGGGCAACGCACAGGCGATGGCCAGCAGGGTGCCTGTCAGCAAGTACGGCATAGCATGAAAGGCCAGACCGGAAGCCGCCGGTGCCACGTTCTGACGCTTCAACAATTTGGCGATATCGCGATATTCCTGCAGCACTCCGGGGCCGCGACGGTTATGCATCCGCGCGCGCAGCACACGGCTGATACCGGCAAACAATGGGGCGACGGCCAGTAACAGCAAGGCCTGCGCCAGACCGAGTAACACATTGGGATAGGTCATTGTCATCTCCTCAGGCAAAAGCCACCACCAACAGCACCGCAAGCTCCACGGCGGCCAGGCCGCGGCAGAAGGCAACGAAGGCGTTACAATGTAACGGGTTGATCAAGGATCCCGGCAGCCAGCGGCGCACTTGATAGAGCGGGGCGAACATCACCCGAAGCGGTTGGGCAAAACCGGTGGCGGTGATCACCATCGCCTCCTCATGACCATATCCGCAGGTCCAGGCGCTACCCTGTACCCGGCGAGGTTGACGACGGGTCTGATAACGTGCAGCAATCAATAGCGGCAGCACCGGCATTGCCAGCAACAAAATGGCGATCAACGGGGTAGAAACCAAAGTGTCGGACACGGAGAGGGATTGTTCGGCCGTCATGCCGATCAGCCGGGCAAACAGCGGGATGATCCAGGGCGCTCCCAGGCCGCAAACCAGACACAGCAACGCGGGCAGCGCATGGCTCAGCGTCAGGCACAGGTTAGCCTGCACGGCCTGGGCCGCAGCAGCGCAGCGCGGGGCTCCCAAACAGGCGACGCCAAACACCTTGCTGACGCACATCACTGCCAGCGCACCGGTCAGGGCCAGCGCCACCGCCAGCAACGGCCCGAACAGATGGCCAATAAAGCCAGGGGCCGCACTGAAATGGAACAGTCCCTGATAGATCAGCCATTCACTGGCGAAACCGTTCAATGGCGGCAGTGCGGCCATGGCCACCAGGCCGATCAGCAGAGAAATGGCGGTCCAGGGCATCAGCCGTGCCAGCCCGCCCATTTTCTCCATGTCCTTCAGCTCGGTTTGTTGTTCGATGGTACCCGCCGCCAACAGCAATGCGCTTTTGAACAGGCTGTGATTCAACAAATGGAACAGGCCGCCGATCAGGGCGAACGCCGTCAGTAATGGTTGTTGCAGCGCCATACCAACCATGGCACCGCCAATGCCCAGCAGGATGATGCCGATATTCTCCAGCGTGTGGTAAGCCAGCAAGCGCCGCAGATCGTGCTCCATCAGCGCATACAACCCGCCAAAAAATGCGGTGCCGGCGGCCAGCAGCAGGACCAGCAATCCCCACCACAGCGGGGGCGTACCCAGCAGATCCAGTCCTATCTTCAGGATCCCCAGCAGGCCGACCTTCATCAGCGCGCCGGAAAACAACGTGGCGGCAGAGGCCGGCGCGCTGCTGTGGGACTGAGGCACCCAGGCATGCAGCGGCATCACCCCGGCAAAAATGCCAAACCCGGCCAACGCCAGCAGGAATACGCCGTTACGCAGTGCATCCGGTAATGGCGTAGCGCGGATCACGCTGAATTGCAGGCTGTGGCTGTGGGTATAAATCAGTGCGAAAGCGATAACCAACAGCAGGGTGCCCAGGCGCATCAGCAAAAACTGGCTGTGCCCGGCCCGCAGACTTTTCGCGTTCGGGGCGAGGACAATCAAGAAATAGCCGCACAGCGCCGCCAGTTCTAACAGCAACAGCAAGGCCAGTGCATTATCGGCGATCGCGGCGGCGCTGAGCGCTGCCAGCATCAGATTGATCAGCCCGCCCAACCGGCCACCTGCACTGGCGTTCAGCTTCGCGACGCTTCCGATGTGATACAGCGCGGCACAGATCCCACACAAAGCCATCACCAGCAATAACAACGCATTAATGCCGCTGATTTCCACCGCATAACGCAACCAGGGCAAACGGGTGCTGTGCAGCGGTGCGAACAGCAGTTGTCCCGCGGCCAACAAGGTGGCGATGGCACACAATAAGGTGCCGCCACCCAGCAAGGCATTGACACGCAGCCAGGGGGCCAGCAGCCAGCTCAGCAACGCGAACAGGAGATACCCGACGAATGCCAGAGTCAGCAACGACAATGGGTCGGGCGCAATGGGGTAAAACATCAATTCGGCTCCTTGCGGGATTCTGGGGCGGTAGCGAACGGCAGCTCGGCGCTGAGCGCCTGCATGGCGTTGCGCCTTTTCTGTTCGCTGGCGTTACGCACGTCGTGGTCGCTGACCAAGCGAATGGCCTGGGTAGGACAGGTACGGATACAGGCCGGGCCTAAGGGGGTGAAAGCGCAAAGGTCGCACTTCACCGCCACGGCGCGGACACCGGGCACGCAATCCAGGAAGGCGCCGATCGGCCGCGGCGCTTTGGCGGCAGGCAGGGCCAGCGGTGTGTTGCAGTCTGGGGGGATCGCTAACGGGGTGCTGCCGCCGAAGCCTATGGCGCCGAACGGGCAAGCAATACCGCAGAGTTTGCAACTGACGCACAGGCTCTCGTTCAGGACGATGGCATCATCCTGATGGCGAATGGCGTTTACCGGACAGACCTGCGCGCAGGGCGCATCCTCACATTGATGGCACATCACCGGTGCCGAATCGCGGGCGTTACGAATCACCTGCAAGCGGGGTAATGCCTGCAAACCCCGTTGCCGATGTTCCGCAGAACAACTGGCCATGCAGGTATTGCAGCCAATACACAATTTGGGGTCCGCAATAATAAAGCGGTTCATGCACACTCCTTGCTTCGTCATTTATGACGAAATCGTCAGTAAAAAATGACGTTTCGACAGTTTTCTGTCAGTGAGTAACGCCGACAGTCAGACGGACAGGGTTATTTTTTTCAGTGCGTCATGAATGGCGTGGCCGTCATGCAGCGAATCAAACAGACATTGGTAAATAACGGCGATCTTATCCAGATAATGTTCAAATACCGCCGGCATATCGCGATTGTTTATTACACCGTCAATATTACCGTCTTCATCCAGCGAGGCATGGGCGAAGGGGGCGAAATTCTCCGCTTCATGCGGCGATGCCAAATTAATGCGATAGCAGATATCACGGCTGTAAAACCCCTCACTTAATTGAATGCTCACCGTGAAGTGGTTGAACAGTACAAAACGCAGATCGTCGTCCTGACCGTAAGTAAACTGATGATTAATCTTCTTTTTAGTGGTGGTAACCGCTTTGATTAAGGTGCTGTGGTAGGTTTGCCACTGCGCCATCAGGCGGTTGCTTTTGTTGGCGATATAATCGGCCTGGCTGGTTACTTCACTGATAGTACTCATTGTCGTCACTCAAAATTGATGGTCATTGTCGAATCGCTTCGGGTGAACGACTTAAAGCATAAAGCGTGCCAGTCTCTGGTGATTTTCATTATTTCCTTTCAATTCAATCATCAGGAATGGAATTAATCTTTAAATATGACTGGGGGCTGCCAGCTAATTACTGTCGACGTCATGACACTCGACAAATATGCCGAATGGGTTTTGGCACCATATTTGCAACGCAAGGTGACGAAACGTTTTATCACCCTGAGTGGAGGCCGGATGCACGAAATAACCTTGTGCCAACATGCGATGGAAATAATGCAGCAACAGGCTCGTCAACATCGTGCGAAACGTATTACCGCGGTGTGGTTCGAAATTGGCGCATTTTCATGCGTTGAGGCGGAATCGCTGCGGTTCTGTTTTGACATGGTATGTCGCGACACCCTGGCCGAAGGCTGTGAGCTGCATCTGACTGAACAACGCGCCTTGTCCTGGTGTTATGACTGCCAGGCGGACGTCGAGCTGTTGATCCCGCAGATTTTGGTCTGCCCGCACTGCGCCGGAAGAAACCTGCGGGTGCAGGCCGATGATGGATTGCAAATAAAACGTCTGGAAATTGAATAACTGAAAGGAGAAAGAATATGTGCAGCACTTGCGGTTGTGCCCATGGGGAAATGACGATTGAAGGGCAAGCAAAGGTACCGTTTCGCCCGCAGCGGCCTCTGCAGGGGGACCTGCATTATGGACTGGGATTGGCGGGCACTCATGCGCCTGGCATCAGCCAGCGGCGAATGCTGGAAATAGAAACCCGGGTGTTGGATAAAAACGATCGTCTGGCCGAACGCAATCGCCAGTATTTTGCCGAGCAACAGATCCTGGCGTTGAATCTGGTTTCCAGCCCCGGTTCTGGCAAAACCACCTTGCTGACCGAAACCCTGCTGCGGCTGCGCGGGATGCGTGAGTGCGCGGTGGTGGAAGGAGACCAGCAAACCACCAACGATGCCGAACGTATCCGCGCCACCGGCGTGCCGGCGATCCAGGTCAATACCGGCAAAGGCTGTCACCTGGATGCGCAAATGGTTCACGAAGCCGCCCAGCGTCTGGAGCTCAAGCCCAGCAGCCTGCTGTTTATCGAAAATGTCGGCAACCTGGTTTGCCCAGCCAGCTTCGATCTGGGGGAGCGGCACAAGGTGGCGGTGCTGTCGGTCACCGAAGGGGAAGACAAGCCCCTCAAGTACCCGCATATGTTCGCCGCCGCACGTCTGATGCTGCTGAACAAGGTCGATCTGCTGCCGTACTTGAAGTTTGATCTGGCCGCCTGTATCGCCAATGCCCGTCAGGTTAATCCCGACATCGAGATAATTACCCTTTCTGCGACTCAGGGGGAAGGGATGGATCAGTGGTTGGCCTGGCTGGAGCGGCAGCTATGTGCATAGGGATCCCCGGGCAGATCGTGGCGTTGGATCAACACCAGCCTCAGCACGCCTGGGCCGACGTCTGCGGCGTGCAGCGCGAAGTGAATATCGCATTGGTTTGCCGGGAGGGTGAACCCAAAGAAGCGATGCTGGGGTGTTGGGTATTGATTCACGTGGGCTTTGCGATGAGCCGCCTCGATCAACAAGAGGCCGAGGATATGCTGGCAGCACTGCAGGCGATGGGGGAAGTGGAACAGGACGTGGCGCTGTTTTTGGCGGGGGAGGATAACCATGGATTACGTAGATGAATTTCGCGATCCGCAGAGGGTAAAGAAACTGCTGCAACATATCTGGCACCGCGCCGCACAGTTGCCGTTTACCGCCGAACGACCGCTGCAAATCATGGAGGTGTGTGGTGGCCATACCCATGCGATATTCCGCTTTGGCCTGGACAAGCTGCTGCCGGCGCAAATCGAATTCATTCATGGCCCCGGCTGCCCGGTTTGCGTTTTACCTATGGGGCGCATCGACGCCTGCTGCGAAATCGCCGGGCACCCCGAAGTGATTTTTTGCACCTTCGGCGATGCGCTGCGGGTGCCAGGACAGCAGGGGTCTTTACTGCAGGCGCGCGAGCGCGGGGCCGACGTGCGCGTGGTCTACTCACCGCTGGATGCCCTGATGCTGGCGCGGCAAAATCCGCAACGGCAGGTGGTGTTCTTCGCGCTGGGTTTTGAAACCACCATGCCGGTCACGGCGATTACCCTGCAACAGGCGCGGCAGGAAGGCTTGGGCAACTTCAGCGTATTTTGTCAGCACATCAGCCTGATCCCCACCTTACGCAGCCTGCTGCAACAGCCGGATGTACGCATTGATGGTTTTCTGGCACCCGGCCACGTCAGCATGGTGATAGGCACCGAGCCCTATCATTTTATCAGCAGGCAATACCACAAACCCCTGGTGGTAACCGGCTTTGAGCCACTGGATATTTTGCAAGGGGTGCTGATGCTGGTCGAGCAGTTTCTTGGCCGACAAAGCCAAACCGAAAACCAATACCGGCGGGTGGTACCGGAACAGGGCAACCGGCTGGCACAGCAGGCGATGAGCGAAGTTTTTGTCCTGGGAGGCGGCAGCGAATGGCGCGGGCTGGGCACCATTGCCAACTCAGGTATTGCCCTCACGCCAGGCTACCAGGCTTTTGATGCCGAACGTCGTTTCCGTCCGCAGCGGCGGCAAGTGGCTGACGATCCGCGATCCCGCTGCGGAGACGTGCTCACCGGGCGATGCAAACCGCGCGACTGTCCGCTGTTTGGTCGCGGTTGTACGCCGCAAAACGCGTTTGGCGCGCTGATGGTCTCATCCGAAGGAGCCTGCGCCGCCTGGTACCAATATCGCCGTGAAACAGAGGAGACGCCGGCATGAATAACGTGATTACTATGGCTCATGGCAGCGGTGGTGCTGCCATGCAGCAATTGCTGGACGATCTTTTCCTGCCGGCCTTTGCCAACCCGCAGTTGGATCAGCGTGAAGATCAGGCCCGGTTGGATTTGGCCGAGTTAACGCAGCAGGGCGATCGGCTGGCGTTTACCACCGACAGTTACGTGATTGACCCGATTTTCTTTCCGGGCGGTGACATAGGCAAGCTGGCCATCTGCGGTACGGCCAACGATCTGGCGGTGAGCGGCGCGTTGCCGCGCTATCTTTCCTGCGGCTTTATTCTCGAAGAAGGCTTGCCGCTGCCCGAGTTACAACGCGTGGTCGCCTCGATGGCCGCCACCGCGCAGCAGGCCGGTATTCGCATTGCCACCGGGGATACCAAGGTAGTGCAGCGTGGCGCAGCCGACAAAGTATTTATCAATACCGCCGGTATCGGGGTGATCCCGTCCGGTCTGAACTGGGCGGCGCAAAATATCCGCGTCGGCGATGCCGTGATTGTCAGCGGCACCCTCGGGGATCACGGGGCAACTATTCTCAACCTGCGCGAAAAGTTGGGTATGTCTCTGGACGTGATCAGTGACTGTGCGGTGTTAACGCCGTTAATTGAGCCATTACGTGCCATTGACGGTGTGCGGGCGATGCGTGATGCGACCCGTGGCGGGGTGAATGCCATTTTGCATGAGTTCTCACGTGCGGCCGGCGTGGGCATCGAGGTGCAAGAAAGCCTGTTGCCGATCGCCCCGGCAGTGCGTGGCATTTGTGAATTGCTGGGGTTGGACGCCATTAATTTTGCCAACGAGGGAAAACTGGTGGTCGTGGCCGCACCGCAAGCCGCACAGGACGTGCTCTGTGCCTTGCGTGCTCACCCATTGGGCGCGGATGCGGCGGTGATTGGTACAGTGACGGAGGGGCGACAGGTAAGGCTGCAGGGTGCTTATGGCATCAGCCGCCTGTTGGATTTGCCGCATGCCGAGCCTTTGCCGCGGATTTGTTGATCCCGTCGGGGGAGAACGTCGCGGCCCAGCGTTACACTTTGCGATGTGACTCACAAATCTTCATCGCGACTCAGGCAAGTGATAAACAATGTCGAATGCACAATTAGAAAAACAAGAACTACTGGAAATTACCCGCACGCTGCTGAGCCAGCGCAGTTTCACCGATCTGTTGCTGCAACTGCGTCAGATACTGCAACGCCTGCGATTGGCGGATCAGGTCACGCTGGTGCTGTTTGACACTGACAGCGAACGGGTCAGCTTTTATGGCCTGGATGCGCATCGACAGCCGGTGAGCTATCAGGATGAGACCCTGCTGGCAAATGGCCCGGTAAGTCGGCTGCGGCAAAGCCCGCTGCCACAGCGCTGGCAGAGCGATGATCTGCACGCGCGCTATCCGCAAATCGGGGCTCTGGCGCTGTATTTACCCTTTAATCAGTATTGCCTGATGCCGCTGCATGCAGGTGGTACCCTGATAGGCGGTTGTGAAGTGTTACGTTGTCACTCGTCGCCATTCGCCGACGCCAGCCTGGTGCAGTTGCAGACACTGATGGAGTTGGTGGCATTGGCGGCAGAGCAGCTCCAGCTGCGGGAGGAGGCGGAACTCCGTCAACGGCAATTGCGTCATGAGCGAGATGACTATCGTATTTTGGTCGACGTGACCAACGCGGTGCTGTCGAAGCTCGACTTGGATGATTTGATCGGTGAGATCTCAAAGGAAATTCACCGTTTCTTCAAAATCGATGCGATCAGCATTGTGCTTTGCGTTGATAAAACCGAGCAGGTCACCATTTATTCCACCCACTATTTGCAGGATGACGTGGTTGAGCGTCAACAGTACAGCGTGGCGCTGGCGGGCACCTTGTCAGAACAGGTGATGCAAAGCGGTGAAATGCTGCTGTTGAATCTGAAGCACTCCGACCGGCTGGCGGCCTATGAGCGCCAACTGTTCGATCTTTGGCATGAGCAAATTCAAACGCTGTGCGTACTGCCGTTGGTTTTCGGCAACAAAACCCTGGGCGTACTCAAGCTGGCGCAATGTCAGCCGGACAACTTCAACGCAGCCAACCTGCGGGTGCTGCAGCAAATCGCCGAGCGTATCGCGATCGCCGTGGATAACGCGCTGGCCTATCAGGAAATTAACCGGCTCAAAGAGAGCCTGGTGCATGAGAACCTGTATCTGACCGAGCAGATTAACGGCAATAACCCGGACTTCGGCGAGATTGTCGGCCGCAGCGTGGTAATGTCCGCGGTGCTCAAACAGGTAGAAATGGTAGCGAAAAGCGACTGTTCGGTACTGATCCTCGGCGAAACCGGCACCGGTAAAGAGCTGATAGCCCGCGCCATTCACAACCTCAGCGAACGACGCGATCAGCGCATGGTGAAAATGAACTGCGCGGTAATGCCGGCCGGATTGCTGGAAAGCGATCTGTTTGGCCATGAAAAAGGGGCATTTACCGGGGCGACCAATCAGCGAATGGGGCGTTTTGAACTGGCGGACAAGGGAACGCTGTTCCTGGATGAAGTGGGCGAAATCCCCGTCGAGCTGCAACCGAAATTACTGCGGGTTTTGCAGGAAAGGGAGTTCGAACGCGTTGGCGGTAACAAGGTGATTTCGGTAGACGTGCGCCTGATTGCCGCGACCAACCGGGATTTGCAACAGATGGTGGCCGACCGCGAGTTTCGCAGCGACCTGTTTTACCGGCTTAACGTCTTCCCGATCGTCATTCCACCTTTACGTGAACGCCCGGAAGACATCCCGCAGTTAGTGAAGTTTTTGACCTACAAAATTGCGCGCCGAATGAAGCGTACCATCGACAGCATCCCGGCGGAAACCTTGCGCCTGCTGAGCCAAATGCCCTGGCCGGGAAACGTGCGCGAGCTCGAGAATGTCATCGAACGTGCGGTACTGCTGACGCGTGGTACGGTGCTGAACCTGCAACTGCCGGAGCTGCAATACCCGGTGCCTTCGATGGCGCTCCCGGTTGCCAAAGCGGAGCTCAGCCAGCCCGGGGAGGATGAGCGCCAGCAGATTATCAGGGTGCTGAAGGAAACCAACGGCGTGGTAGCCGGCCCGCGCGGTGCCGCTCAGCGCCTGGGGCTGAAACGCACCACGCTGCTTTCACGCATGAAGAAATGGGGGATTTTGGTTAAGTGAAGCGCCGCAGGGGTTAGGGGCAGCCAATGAGGGATATCCCTCATTGCGGCTTTAGGCTGAGTTACCTAAGCTAAAGCTGCAATGCAAATCGCACACAAGGAGATCATCATGACTAACTTACCATCCGAAGATCGTAATCCCGCCCCTGACGCCGCTGAAGAAAATGCGTTCTTTCCGTCACCTTACTCTTTGAGTAAATACACGTCGGCAAAGACGGATTTTGACGGCGCCCACTATCCTGCACCTTATAAAGGCGGCAAGTGGAAGGTGTTGATGATTGCGTCTCAGGAACGCTATCTGATGATGCAAAACGGAAAGTTTTTCTCTACCGGGAACCATCCTGTGGAGATGTTATTGCCCATGCACCACATGGATCTTGCCGGGTTCGAAATCGACGTTGCAACACCATCAGGCGACCCGGTAAAGCTTGAGATGTGGGCATTCCCTGGTGAGGATGCGGCGGTCAAGGCCACCTATGAGAAATATCGCCATCAGCTCAAGCAACCGAAAAAGCTGACTGAGGTGGTGAAAGATTTGGATGCGGGTAATTATATCGGCGTCTTTATCCCGGGCGGCCACGGCGTCCTTAACGACATTCCCTTCAGCGAAGACGTGAAAAAAGCGCTGTTCTGGGCCCATGACAACGATCGTTACGTGATTTCACTGTGCCACGGGCCTGCCGGATTGTTGGCGGCGGGCTTGGGTGAGGACAAGGAAGACTTCTTGTACCGCGGTTACGAAATCTGTGTTTTCCCGGACTCGCTGGATACCGGCGCCAATATCGATATCGGTTATATTCCGGGCCCAATACCCTGGCTGGTCGGCGAACGCCTTCGCGAGCTGGGCGTCAAGATCCTCAATAGCGACATCACGGGGAAAGTCCATAAAGACCGTCGTTTGTTGACCGGCGACAGCCCGTTGGCCTCCAACAATCTCGGCAAGTTGGCCGCAGAGACATTGCTTGCCGACGTTGCGGCGCGATGAGCAACCCCATTGCCCAGGATGCCTTTTCAACCGCTCTCGCCATAGAGGAGAGCGGTTCACTATCGGTAATCCAGGATCGGGTTCGAACCTTCGCCAAACCCTACGGTTTTGACCGTTTCGTCCTGTTCTCGGCCTCCGCAACGACAGAAGAGCTGGTCGAACATATTTACTGGGTCGAAGGCGACTGGTTCGGCAACGGTGAAAGCGTGGACGCAGTAACTTACGTGCGCCACTGCCCGGTGACGCGACATATGCTGCTGGGCGGCGATCCCTTTTTCTGGAGCAAAATCAGCGCGGAGAAAGGGGAACTGTATCAGGTCGTCCGCATCCCACGCGGGCCGGGGATCCATGGTTTGCAGATCCCGGTATTTGGCCCGCTGGGGCTGGAGGGGGCCATCAGCCTGGGCGGCGAGCACATAGAGGCTTCCGCGCAAGTTAGGCTGGCGATGTCACTGGTGGGTACGGCGGCGTTTTTCTCCGCGCGCCGGCGGTTAGAAGCGCCTGCAGATGGGATGATTGGCAAGTTGTCCGAACGTGAGCGCGAAGTCCTGGCCTGGACGGCTGCCGGGCGTCGGCAGGCTGATATCGCCGCCACGCTTGGGCTTTCCGAGCGCACCGTGGAGAACCATCTGCGCCGGATACGCCTGCGTCTGGGGGCGGCCACGACCGCCCAGGCGATAAGAATAGCGATCCGCAAGGGTGAAATAGAAATCTGACGACGAGAAAACGATGTCATTGCCTGAATATATGAATGAGATTGAAATAACCACGCCTGGCGGACCTGAAGTACTCAGGCTACGCAAGGCGTCGCTGCCGCAGCCTGGCCCTGATGAGATCCTGGTGAAAGTTGCCGCCGCAGGCGTAAACCGTCCGGATGTTATACAGCGGCAGGGGAATTACCCTATGCCCGACGGCGTCACTCCGGTGCCTGGCCTGGAAGTTGCCGGCAGCATTGTGGCTTTTGGTGACAACGTCACTGGGTTTTCAATCGGCGACAAGGTATGCGGACTGACCAATGGCGGGGGGTACGCGGAATACGCTTTGTTGCCCTCGACGCAATGCTTGCCGATTCCGGCAGGAATAAGCGTTATCGAGGCTGCCGCGATACCCGAAACGTTCTTTACCGTATGGGCTAATCTGTTCCAAATGGCTAACGCCAAACGGGGGGACAGCGTACTCGTCCACGGCGGCACCAGTGGTATCGGAACCACCGCGCTGATGTTGTGCGAAGCGTTCGCAATAGAGTGTTTCGCCACCGCAGGCTCCGAGTCGAAATGTGCTGCCATAACCTCCCTTGGGGAAAGCCGATTAATTATCGCACCCATGATTTTGCGTCCGCCATCCTCAACCAGACGCAAGGGCGCGGTGTCGATATTATTCTCGACATCATGGGCGCGTCTTACATCAAACCGAATCTGACAGCGTTAGCACGCGATGGCCGCCTGGTGGTGATAGGTTTTCTTGGCGGAGCCATCGCGGACGGCGTCGATCTGCAGGCGATGGCGCTTAAGCGCGCGACCGTTACCGGCTCGACCATGCGGGCAAGAACACCGCAGGAAAAGGCGCACATTGCTGCTGAACTTCGCCAGTACGTTTGGCCGCTGTTGGCTGCGGGTCAGTGTCGTCCGGTCATTCATCAGGTTTTCCGGCTTGAGGATGCCCCGCTGGCGCACGCCATGATGGAACGCGGCGATCATATAGAGAAAATTGTTCTGCAGATTGCGGACTGAGTTGTAAACGGGGCGGTTAACCGCCCTGATAGACCCCCTGCCGGCTGCGCAGGAAACTTGGCTGTGATGCTAATGCTATTCTGCGTCAACAGAATTACAGCTTGTAGCCAATAACTCGTCCAATGACGGGGCTTCGGCCAGGTTCTCGATACATGTCATGAGATGCCGGGCATTGTCACGTAATCCACGGCAAGGAGACTGTGAACAGCAACGAAGGAACTTAGCGCGAATATCCTGCATGTCTGCGGGATTTTCCGGCCAGCCGCGGCCAAACTCCGCCGCCAGCTTCAATGTCTCGCCTCGGTCGGGGGTGATATGAAGTTCAAAGCGGTCGAAACGGTCGAACGTGGGGCGCTCATGCACTTCGATGCGTTGTGCCAGCGCGACGACGGCGGGTTCGGTAGCGTATTCGGCGCTGAATTCACGCGCACTGGCGCACCCACGCAATAATGCATTGGCTATCACGTAACGCGCGCTGAATTGCGCGTCGATTTCCGCCGTTTTTTGCGGTTCATACTCCGCACCGCAGACCATACGCATGGTAGGCGAGGCGTGCAAAATGATTTTTGCCTGGCCGGGATCGGCTAATTGCCGGTGCGGGCCGGCATTCAACAGCGTCTCTGTCAGCGCCAGCAAAATGCTGCAATGGGGGTAGAGTTTAAAACAGGTTGCCTCTTCGCCTAGAAATGACACGCCCAACTGATGAGTCAAAGGGTGCAGATCGGGTTCTCCTGGCGCATACAGATTAAAAAAACCGTTTTCTCCGCTCAGCACCCGCTTGGGGCCACTGATGCCGGCTTGTGCCAACATAGCCGCTTCCAGAGCATGTCGCGCCACCAATCCTTGGCCGATGCGTACCGCCAGCGTTTTATCCTGATAATGCTGGAAAGTCCCGATACCAAAGTCAAATGCCAACCCAACGGCGTCGGTAAAGGCCTGACGATCGAGGCGCAGCAGACGAGAAGCGATCACGACGCCGGAAAACAAGCCCAGGATATTGGAATCGAAGCCACGATAGAAAAAGCCGTTAGCCTGAGCCGCAAGATTGATGCGTTGCGCAAAATCCTGCCCTACGGCCAGTGCGGCCAAAGTCTCCAATCCAGATGCGCCAGAAAGCTCCGCTGCCGCCAGTGCCACCGGCACGTCAGAAGAACTGGGGTGCCAACCGGGCGACAGCACGTCACAGTAGTCGAGTGCTCTGGCGCGCACCGCATTGACGAACGCCGCCTGCGGCGCCGCAAGCCGTTCTTCGCAGCCAATCAGCCGTGCTTCATGGCAGCCACTCCAACGCCTTGCCAGGGTCAAAGCGGCATCAACGCCGCTCTGTTCGAAGCCGGCGGCAAGACACCCCAGGTTATCCATCAGGCGTTTGCACTGAAACGCCAACACCGATGGGGGCACCATGCAGGCATCTACCTGTGAGGCAAAAGCGATCAGTTCTTCGATCGGATCGGGTTGTGTTCGCATCATTTATCCTCGCTCAAATTATTCTTGGGGTTTGCTCAGTGCGGCCGGCTGAGATGGGGCATGCACACGAAAACGCGGATGAAGCATGATCAGTAGCCAGACGGTCATGGCAATGCTGAGTAAACCGGCCCATAGCATCGCCACGCCAAAACCACCGGCAAAGGCGTTATGGGTTAAATCCAACAGGCGGTCCGCGCTCAACGGCGTGTTCGCAGTTTGCTGCTGTTCAATAATGGCCGCCCGGGCGATCGCTGAGGGATGCTCAACGCCTTGCGATTGCAAGACGAGGGTCAAAGAGCTCACCGCTTTCATGCTCATCAATGTGCCCAATAGGGCAATACCCAGAGTCATCCCCGTTTGGCGCAGCGCATTCATGGTGGCCGAGGCCATACCTGAACGCTGTGGCTCGACGGTGCGCATAACCAACGCGCTTGTGGCTGGCATCGCCAACCCCATACCCAGACCAAGCAAAGCCAAATAAAACGCGACGATGGCGTAATGAGAATTCGCCTGTAACTGCGTGAGCAGCAACAAGGCGATGCCGATTAGGCCGTAACCGGCGATCATCAATGAGTTGACGCTGAGTCGGGCAGAAAGCCGGCCAAAACAGGAGGCCGCCAGCGCCATGGCAAGAAACTCCGGTGCCATGCGCCAACCGGTGGCGGCAGGGCTCCACCCTTGAGCCTGCTGCAGAAAAAGCGAGACAAAGAAGACGCTGCTGTAAGATGAAAAGCCGAGGACGAAAGAAGCAAAGTTATAGCCAGTGAAGTCGGCTTTGCGAAACAGACTCAATTGCAGCAGGGGGCGTTTAACCTGAGTTTCCACCCAGATGAACAGGACGAATAGCGCTAGCGCGGCATACAAAGGGAGACGCGACAGCATACTTTGCCAGCCATGCTCTCCGGCGGCGATCAGGCCGTAGGTCAAGGCGCCAAGCCAAAGAATGCTTAACCCCTGGCCGAGTGGATCGAGAGCGGCATGCTCCGGATGCGCGCTCTCCCTGATCCCCCAACTGCCCAGTACCAGCGCTACGATCCCCACCGGGATATTAATCCAGAAAATGCCCGGCCAACCTGTGGTATGAACCAGTACGCCACCGAGTACTGGGCCGATCACCAGGGAAAGGGCATTGACCGATGACCAGATACCGATCGCTCGCGTGCGCTGCTGTTCTTCAGGGAACGCATGCGTCAGCAGAGACAGTGCGCCGGGGATGACGGCAGCGCCGGCAATCCCCTGAATCACCCGACCGGCCAGCAAGACGCTTAGGCTGGTAGCGAAGGCACAAAGGATAGAGCCAAGGATAAACAAGGCTACCCCATACAACCAAATACGTTTACGCCCAAAACGATCCCCCAAGGGACCGGAGGAGAGTATCAGCGCGGAAAGACAGAGTGCATAAGCGTCAACCACCAATTGCAAACCCGACATATCAGTCTGCAACGACTCCTGCATAGTGGGCAAAGCGACGTTAACAATGCTGATATCCAGCGAAGCCATAAAGGTTCCCAGACAAATGGCGGCGACCAGCGAGATCCTGCGCATACCGGACATAGAGTGGCTCCTTGAGTCATCGATGATGATAGTGAAAACTATTCTCACCTTATATTATGACTGACCGTCGGTCAATTGAGTGTTATTATTGATTTCACTGCCGCGGGTCATCTGGTCAATGGAGGCAACATTGGTTAGGATGGCCCCTGGGCTATAAGTGGACGTGAAGATGAAAACAAAAGAAAAAATGAAAGAATCGCAGCCGCGAACCAAACCTGCGGAAGTGCGTTTGGATGAGCTGATGGATGCGGCGCAAAAGCTGTTTATTGAAAAAGGTTTTGAAGCAACCACAATCAGCGACATCGTACGTGATGCGCAGGTTGCCAAAGGGACTTTTTACCATTACTTTCCGTCCAAAAACGAAATGTTGTCCGCATTGCGTATCCGTTTCACCACTCATTTTATTGAGCAAATTCAGCAAGCCATTGACGAATGCCCACAAGATGACTGGCTCGCGCGTTTACGTGCCTGGTGTGATGCCGGTGTGGCAACTTACCTGGAAGGCATGGAGTTGCATGACGCGTTGTATCACGATCATCATTATCACACCCGGGGCAATCAGGATCGTGATGCCGTGCTGGAACAAATCCTGACGATTTTGAACGAAGGTGCCGCAGCCGGAGCCTGGCAATTGGAGAATCCGCACCTGACGGCGATTTTAATGTATCACGGCATGCATGGTGCGGTGGACAACGCCATGGTCTGCCCCGATGCCGATCGTAACGTCTTGGGCGCGGCATTGGCGAAAGAGTTTATGCGTTTACTGGGCTGTCGTTAGCCACGCTCCCGGAAAGATCCAGCGATACCCAGTAACCGGGTTGATAGGGAACCGGGAGATAACGCTCAAACAGCTTCGCAAAGGTCGTTTCGGGGTCAACCTCGTTAAACAACGAGGGGTGGAACCATTTTGCCAATCGTTCGATGGCGACAAAATTGAACGGATGATCGTAAAACGGATGCCAGATGGCATAGGCTTTGCCATGTTGTGCCGCCGCCAGAGTACGATAGGCAGGTCGTTGCATTAATTTTCGCAGTTGCCGCCTTGCCAACGTCTGATCTGCACCAGGCCCCAGGTTAACCCAATCGCCATTCGGCGAATATTGGCTCCAGTTGCTGCCGGTCACTACGATTTTATCGGGACGGGAAGCGATCACCGTTTCCTGACTGAGCGAACCATAGACGCCATGAATATACGCTTCGGCCAAATTATAGCCGCCTGCGATATCCACCATTTCTCCGTAATTCCCTTTGCCCCAAGACAAACAACAGTCGTCATACAATCCCGCAGCGCGCTCCATCATTATCCGCGGACGTGGGGGCGCATGTCGCGCCAGCGTCTCGGTAATATGATCGAGATGTTGTTGACGAAAGCGGATCAGGCTGGCGGCGCGAAGCGGGCTGTCGAACAGTTGTCCCATAATGGCCAGGCTTTTGGCGCTGTTGCTCATCAGGCCGATGCTCATATCGACAAACACCACCGGGATCCCTGCCGCCGTTATCCTGCTCATCAGCCCGTTGGCCTCTATCGTCCGCCGGGTATTCAGGTTGAGGATCATCACTTCCGGACGCAGAGCAATTAACCTTTCCAGGTTGAATTGCATCTGTTGCACGCCGGAAAACGCCGGGAGTTCAGCCAATTCCGGGAAATGACGGCAATAAAGGTGATAGCTGTCCAGATCGGCGGTGCGGAAATTATCACGCCACCCAACCAGTTTTTCGGCGGGCGAGGCAGGATTCAACGCCGCCACGGTATAAAATAAATTGCCTTCCGCTAAAAAAATACGTTTCAACGGATAACGCAAAATAACCTGGCGGCCGGCAATGTCGGTAACTACCTGGCTGTCTGCCTGCGCACGCAATGACTGCAGTGGGGAAAGTAACGCCAGCGCGGCCGCCGTCTGAATAAAATGACGCCTGCGCATTAAAAATACCAACTGACGGAGCCAACAATGGTGCGTTCTATGCCGATACTGCAATAAGGCGCGCTGGTGCAGCTGGCGACATAGGATTTATTAGTCAGGTTGTTGACCGTCAGGCCCAGCTCCAGATTGTACAAGCGGGGATCCCAGGCACCCGGCGTATAGCGTACGGAGAGGTCGCCAAGCCAGGTCGCGGGGACTTTAAAGCTATTGGCACCATCGGCCCAGCTGGAACCCAGATAGCGTGTCCCTGCGCCGACCAGCAACCCCTGCAACGGTCCTTTGTTAAAACGATAATCTAGCCACAGAGAACCGGTTTGGGCGGGCACACCGACCGGATGACGGCCCAATGTGTTATCGGTTGCGGAAGTCACGACATTATTCACCCAGGCATAAGCAAGCATCAGGTTTAGGTTGTCGGTTAAGGCCGCTCGCGACTCCAGCTCCACGCCGCGCGAACGCACTTCTCCGGTTTGGGTGTAGTAGCTGGGATTCAACGGATCGATGGTGTTCACATCGCGTTGGGTCAATTGATACACCGCCAGGCTGGTCATCATGGCGCTGCCAGGCGGCTGGAATTTTATCCCGGTCTCATATTGTGTCGAGTGGGTGGGTTTGAACGGCGCCCCGTTGGCGTCGGTACCGGTGAGCGGGTCGAATGCGGTCGATGTGCTGATCCAAGGTGCCAGACCGTTTTCCAAAGGATAACTTAGCCCGGCGCGGTAACTCCAGGCAGTGTCATTGGTTTGTGTCCGGGTGCTGGTCAAATTATTGTTAGTGCGCATTTGCGACCAATCATGACGCCCGCCCAACAGCAAATGCCAACCGTGCCACTGCATTTCATCCTGGCTGTAGATACCGACCCGGTTAAAACGCTGCGTGGTTGAGGTTTCAGAAGACGGCACGGGATCAAATGAAGGTCGATAATGACTGGACCAGGGATCAAAAGTGACGGTTTGTGAAACCCACAGATCTTTATCGAACTTACCGGTTTGATAATCGACACCCGTCAACAGCTGATGGCCTAACTCCCCGGTAGAAAATTGAGCGATGGCTTGATTATCCAGCGCCAGACTGTCCGCCTGACTGGGGGAGTCTTGATAAACTGCCGTCAAACTGCGTTCGTCCGCCGTGATAGCCCGCGTAAAGTCGCGTCTGACTGCAGAATCGACATGGGAGTAGCGCAGGTTTTGTTTTAACCGCCAGCTATCGTTCAATTGAAGTTCAAACAGAGAAGTCACGTCGTACTGGGTACGTGTAGAATGCTCATGAGCCGGATCGCTATAATTCTTGTCGGTATCAATTTTTCCGCGAGGATTGGGTAATAACCCCAAGACCTGAGCCGGCAACGTGTTGTAATAACCTGATTTAGGTTCACGCAAATAATGCGTCAGCAAGGTCCAACTGGTGCGATCGTTTGGCTGCCAGGTGATTGAGGGCGCCAGATAGAGACGCTCCTGCTTGGTGTCTTCGATTTGCGAACCGCGGGTCACGGCCAACCCATCAAAACGGTATAGCCATTGCTCGTTATCGGTTAACGAGCCGGTAGAGTCCAGGCTAAGTGAACGGGTGCGATAGTTGCCTATATCGAGCTTCAGTTGGTTAGACGCGAGGGCAGAAGGGCGTCTGGAAACCATATTAATTACGCCACCCGCGCCGCCCTGGCCGTAGAGCGTGGACGATGGACCATGCAGGACTTCAACGCTTTGCAGCCCCCAGGCCTCAATCTGTGGACCCCAAATCCCAGTGTTGCCAATTACGCGCAATCCATCGAGATAATAATCTGCTTCAAAGCCGCGTATTCTGCCGAAGTCGACGCCGCTGGAAAAGGCGCCGAAGCGCTCTACTGAGACACCGGCACTGTAGCGAAGTGCTTGGCTGACGGTCCCGGCGGACTGTACGTCCATCTGTTGGCGATTAACTGCCGACACGAACTGCGGCACGACTGTCAGCGGCGAGCGCGTCTTTGTCGCCACCTCAACCTGCTTGACGGCATACCCCGGCAGGGAGGCATCCGACGCCTGGTCGTTGGCCGTCACCAAAACTGATTCTTCAGCAGCGGCTGAAACCGCGAACGGTGACAATCCCAGCGCCAGCGTCCAAACGCAGCCACGGCGTGATCGGAATCCATTTATGTTTATCAAGACCTATACCTTAGTGAATGACGTTGATCGATGACAGCGACGGTGGGGCGCAGGCAATCAGGGTAGCGATAAAATACTCATTGACCGACTGACGGTCAATATGAATAATTATCAATACTATTTAGCTATTGGATAACATCATGATCACTTTTGAAGGTTTGCTATCCCTGTTGGCGGAGATTGGTGTCCCTGAAGATGTCCTGCAGCAGGCAGACGGAAGTTGGCAATTGCGGCAGGACCTGGCGTTAACTTCTGCTGAAACCGTTGCTCTGCAAACGCAGCTCAAAAATCGCTGCAGCGCGACGCTCTCATTATGGGGTGCACGCGACTATTCATTAGATGAGCTTATTGCTGAAATGGCATAAGCAAATTTCATTTTTGAGTAGTCAGCATAGGGTTGATTCAATGGGAGTTATTACGCCTGTCGAGAGTAGGAAACATAAATTCCATAAATAATTAACGTCAAACTAATTGACTGACGGTCGGTCGTAGTGTTTGATGGCGGGCAGAAAAAAAACAAAATGCTGTGAGTCCATTTTAGTTTTCATTGTGAGTCAGTGCAGGAGTGGGAGCATCGTCTGACGAGGTGCTTACAGGCTGTGTACTTAGCGAATTGCGATTGTGGAAGATACCAATCGAACAGTTAGTTAACTCATTATGGAGTCGCTATGGTTAGTGTTGAGGATTCGATCAATCAGCGTTTGTTGCGTTCCCTGCAACAAAATACCCAACGTCCTGCCCTGTTTGAAAATGGGGATGTTTACCACTACGGTTGGCTGAAGAATGCCGTTGCCTCTGCGGCAATGCGCATGCAGCAGTTGGGCGTAGAGAAGGGCGATCGGGTGGCCTACCAATTGCGTAACACCCGTGAAGCCGTGATCATCTTGCTTGCTACGCTGATGAGAGGTGCCATCCCCGTCCCCATATTACCCTCTTACCGAGAAAAAGAACTGCGGCACATTTTGCATTTAACCGCACCCAAAGTATTCGCTCTACAGCGCGGCAACCGTCGCTACAATCCCCTGGCTACCTTGCAGTATTTGTTTGATGAAGGTCTGAATATCGATGTTGTGCTGGTTGAGGATTACGAGCACACCGACCATGACTCACGTTATCTCAATTTGCAAAATTTCTGTGCCCCTTTGACGCCGGCTCCCGAGCTCCACGCCGTTGCCTTGTCTGCAGATGACACGGCAATCATGTTACTTTCAAGCGGTACTACCGGATTACCCAAGGCAATTGCCCGTAAAAACGGCGGATATAGCTACATGATTGAGTGCGGTTGCGATGTGTTCGTTTTGAACAACCACTCAGTGTATTTCGCGGCTATGCCGGTATCCCATGGTTTCGTTATCAACTGTCCCGGCATCCTGGGCACGCTCTCGCGGGGCGGCGCGGTGGCACTCGCCGATATGCCGTCAGCGGAAACCGCGCTGGAGGTCATTGAACGCTGTGGCGTTACGCACACCACGCTGGTGCCGGCCTTGCTGACGCAATGGAGTGAGTTGCAACAACGCTCTCCTTACAATATGACTTCGCTGTGGCATGTCCAGGTCGGCGGTGCCCGAGTTACGCAAGAGCTGGCGGCATCTTCATCGAGTATCCTCGGCATCACCTTGCAGCAATGTTACGGCATGAGTGAAGGACTGCTGTGCTTTAACGCGATTTCCGATGAAGACGAACTTCGTTTCACTTCACAGGGACGGCCACTCAGTCCGCATGATGAGGTGCTGATTGTTGATGAATATGGCCATACGTTGCCGGTGGGACAGTCAGGAGAACTGATCACCCGCGGCCCCTACACGTTAACCGAGTATTACCAAAACCCACAGGCCAATCGCACCGCTTTTACCCACGATGGTTTTTACCGCACCGGTGACCTGGCACACGTTGATCAGGCGGGTAACGTTTTTATTGACGGTCGGGTCAATGATGCTATCAACCGGGGGGGAGAGAAATTCTGCCCCAATGAGATAGAAGAATTGGCCGAGCAACATCCGGCGGTGATACGGGCGGCTTGCGTAGGCATGGACGATGCGCTGTATGGCGAAGTGCCCTGCCTGTTTGTTACCGTCGCCCATCCCGACCACTCGCTGACATTGGGTGCGTTAAGACGTTTCTTTGAGCAAGCAGGGTTAGCCGCATTCAAAGCGCCTGAAAAGTTGCTGATAGTCGAATCGATCCCGATGAAAGGCATCGGTAAAATCGATCGCCTGACGCTGCGAGAGATGCTACGCCAAACTCACCTTGCCAGTTCGGAGAAAACCGCGGGACTGAACTCATGACGCTATTACGCCAAAGCAACGGCTGCGTGCTCAGACTCAGCCGTCCACTCACCACGCCGGTAACGAAACAGCTGGTGGTTTTTCCGCATGCCGGCGGGGGACCTCTTTTTATCAGCATTGGCGCGATCTGTTGCCGGACGAGACAGACCTGTTTGTTGTGCAATATCCCGGGCGGGAAGAGGCCCAGAATGTACCGTTTTGGACCACGGCTACCCAGGCGATTGAGGCCTGCAGTCACGATTTACGCTCATCACTGGGTATCGCGCCCATGGTGATCTTTGGCCATAGCATGGGGGCTTTGCTGGCTATGCAGGTCGCTGGGGCATTAGCTGGCTCGCGCTTTCATTTCGAGACGGTACTGTCGGCGCAGCGTGTCCCCTCTGAACTCCAGAGCTTACAGCATGAGCAGCAACGTCTGGCCGTATTGGAAAGCATCGGGACCTTCAGTGAACGCAGCGGTTCTCTGGTGCTCGACGACATCACCCGGCCCATGGTCACCGGACTGATCCTGCAGGATTTACAATTACTGGGAAAATTGGCTGCCAAACCCTTACCCGGTCTCAGTCCGCGCATTTTTGGCGGCGATCAGGATCCGCTGGTTAACGCCTTATCACTGTTGCAATGGCAAGAAGATCTCCCCGGCAGCCAAGTGAGATTTTTCCCTGGCGACCACTTTTATTTTATGCAAGATAGCGCCGCTTTTTTACGTCAGCTAATGCAGTAACGTGCTGGCCCTTTGTTAACGTTATGGTCTTGAAGGAACATCTGATGAATTTTGAGCTGTTTAATCCACAGGATTGTGCACCGGACACAGAGAAAGCCTTTACCCTGTTTCCGCAACTGAAGAAATTCTACGCCGGGTTGGGAAATACGCCACTGACCCCGGTGCCGTCGCCCGAAGGCAAAGCGACAATTCTCGCCAAGTTCGAGTTTAAAAATCCCTTTGGTTCCGTTAAGGATCGCACGGCGTTCGGGTTATTTTGCGATGCCATCAACCAGCATGATTTCAGCCGGGGTGAACTGAAATTACTCGACTCTTCGGGCGGCAACATGGCGAAGGCGTTGGCAAAACTGGGTGATATGTGCGGCATTGCCGTGCAGGTGGTCATTCCCGACTCTTCGCCGCAAGCGCTGATCGAAACGCTGGAAGGGGATAATGCCATTGTCACTTTGGTGGATCGTAATCAATTTCTGCTCGGTGTCATTGCCCGCAGCCAGCAGATTGCGCACGACGATAGCAGTTGGACGCTTTTGTCGCAGCATCTTAATCTGGTCAATACCGCCATGCATCAGTACCAGACCGGAGCAGAAATTCGTCGTCAACTCAATGGTACGCATGCCGACGGCTGGGTTTCTGCGGTGGGGACAGGGGGAACCTTATCAGGGGTAGCAGCGGCACTGCGCCAGGACAACCCTCAACTGGTTGTCTGGGGAAGCACCCCGCAAGAACTGCCGTATGGCACACTTTCTGCCCCTAATGGCGAAGCAAAATTTGCCGGTGCTGGCGGCCTGGGTTTCGGATTCCGCCAACCTTTTATCAGCAAGCTGATGCCACAAGAGCCGCCATTTAATCAGGTTTCCTACCGCGAAGCCTTATGTGCAATGCATGAGTTTTTCCAACTCACCGGCGTCAAGATCGGTGCCTCTTCCGCGGCTAACTGGAAAACGGCGTGGAAACTGGCGATGACTCTGGAGCGGGGACAGCAGGTCGTCACGTTGTTCGCCGATGCAGGCAGCGACGTTGAAAGAGAAAAAGGACGCGAGTGGTTTAAACAAAGCGAGGCGTTAACCGCGTAACAACGATGTCTTACCTTTAGCCAAGGATTACATAATGGAAATTATACAGGGCAATAATAATGTATTGTCCGAGTTAATTACGATCGGCGATCAAGTTCGTCAAAAAATACTCAGCGGCAATAAACCTGCGGATATTGAACTCGCGCTGCAAAAAAATGAGGGATATAACAATGTGACGGTAATATCTGCCATAGAAATGGCAAATATAACCTTCAATGCAAAAACAAAGAGCGGCCCTAATGTTGGTGATGCCAATTCGCACACCGACCAATTATTTGATGAGGAAGGGCGTGATCTGGGCACTATGACCGGAAGCGGTTGGAAAATAGCCTCATTGGCGGATGGCAGCGTGGTATCTTGGTATCACGAAACTGCGGAAACGCCGTTAGGAAGAATTGAAACCTCTGGCATCTGGAATTCCAGCGCTATCTGGGCAGGGCAATGGCAATCTCTGTTTGCCGCAGGTGTCAGTGGCGATGTCATGGGGAAAATCGGTGTTCGACAGATATACCAGGATATCCCGCGAGAAAAATACCTGACGTTGATAGTGCTTTTGCCTATCGACCAAATAAAAAGCTTAATTAAAAAATAACATTCACCCTATTTAAATAATCTCTATTGCAAGGGGTAGGTATGCACACGTCTGTCCAATGGGATGTCATTATTATCGGTGCCGGACCAATAGGCCTTTCCACGGCCTGGAATTATGCTCGTGATCACCGCGATCAGAAAGTCCTGGTGCTGGATCAACATCCACTGCTGACGCAATTGGCCGGCACCAGCGGGGAGGAACGCCACTGGCGCTTGCAATACTCGGAACTGGAAATATTCCGTCTCACGCTAGAGGCTGACAAATTATGGCGGCAGTTGGAGCATCAAGCCGACAGAAAGTTGATCCATCGCGTGGGAAGTTTGTGGTTTGGTGATGCAGATGTCTGGACCAATGAAGGGCAGATCCGCCAAACCATGACCTCGATGAATGATATGAATCTGCCGTATGAGCGGCTGACCATGGCAGAGATTGAGCGTCGGTACGGTTTTACCGGTTTGGACAGTAACTACGAAGGCTTTTTGCAGCGGGATGGGGGTGTCATCGATGTCAAAAGCACGCTGACGACTCTGTACTCACTGGCCAGCGAGGCCGGGGTGACGTTTCAGTTCCAGCAAGGGGTTAATACCATCGAACCCGATGCCAGCGGCGTTACGGTGCTGACATCTCAACAGCGCTACCGCGCTCGCAAGGTGTTAGTCGCCAGTGGTCCCGGAAGCAAAAAGCTGCTGCAACAATTGGATATTGAACTGGCACTGTCTACCTTCGAAATGGCATGCATCAGCATGTTGCGTAGCCAACGATTGGAAACCAATGACCCGTTTTGGTTTGCCTTCCAGGCTCCGGTTGAGAGCGACACCAATCTGTTCTACGGTTTCCCGCCCAACCCTTGGTCGATCAATGGGCTAGACCGGCTTGGCACGGATTTTGAAGTGGATCCTATAACCGAGGAAAACGCACCGAGTTACCAAGCCAACCCACACCATGTGGAACGGGCGCTGGAGTTTGCCCGTCGTCATATGCCCTTCCTGGAGCCCGATCGTCAACACTCGGCGTCAAGTTGTTTGGCTGTCCTGCCCAGCAATCCCTCACGTCAGTTTTATCTCGACAGTGCTCGGGGCCGTTGCCACGGGGGCGAAAACCTGGTGGTTTCGGCGGGCGGTTGGGCATTCAAGTTCACCCCGTTGATGGGACAGATTTGTGCCGATCTGCTGGATGAACGTGAACCTCGCTGGGATATCAGCGCATTACGTTTCTAACCGGGAGGATGCTATGCAGCAGGTGAACAACCCTGAACAGCAGGTTGCCTTGGTGGGCATGGCCTGTCGTTTTCCTGGGGCCGAAGATATCGATAGCTGGTGGCATAACCTGATCAATGGCGTTGAGTCATTGGTTCGGGTCGATAAGGTGGATATTGCCGCTGATAACGGGCAATACGTGCCCGTCGCGGCCCCCTTGTCTGGTGATGTGACTCGCTTTGACGCGGGTTTCTTTGGCCTGAGCGCTCGCGAGGCGTTACTGATGGATCCGCAGCATCGCTTGTTTCTGGAATGCGCATGGCACGCACTCGAAGATGCCGGCGTGACGCCAGGGGATCTTGTCGATACCGGGCTGTTTGCCGGCTGCAGCAGCTCCGATTATTTACGTCAGGCGCAGCAATCGGCACTGTTTCAGCAGTTGGACCCTTCTGCATTCGAGCAGCAAATTGCCTGCGACAAAGATTACCTCACCAGTCGAGTGGCCTGGCATCTGGGCATCGGGGGCCGGTGTGCAATGTGCAAGCTGCCTGTGCCACTTCACTGGTGGCGGTTTACGAGGCCGTTCAGGCGTTGCGAAGTGGGCGTTGCCGTTTGGCATTGGCCGGTGCCTGCACGCTGCGGATCCCGCAAAGGGAAGGCTACTTTTCCCAGCAAGGCATGGTGTTTTCAACCGATGGCCATTGCCGGCCTTTTGCTGCGGACGCCAGCGGTACGGTATTCGGCAGCGGCGTTGCCGTGGTGGTCCTAAAGCGCCTGCAGGACGCGCTGACGGACGGCGATGAAATTATCGCCGTGATTCAGGGGGTGGCGATGAATAATGACGGCGCGCGTAAAGTCAGTTTCACCACCACCAGTCTGCACGGTCAGCAACGTCTGTTAAGGCAGGCGATGGACGATGCGCGTCTGGAACCGGAGGATTTTCGCGCCATCGAAGCTCATGGCACAGGAACGCTGGCCGGCGATCCTATTGAGTTTGAAGCACTTAATACCGTTTTCCGTGAACGGACTGACCAACGAGGTTTTTGCGCAATCGGTGCAGTAAAAGCCAATGTCGGTCATTTGGAAACCTGTGCGGGGATGGCAGGGCTGATTAAGGCAGCGCTGCAAATCCGCCATGGGTGGATCACGCCACAAATAAATTTTTCTCGCGCAAATCCGGCGATCCCGCTGAATGTTAGCCCATTTGAATTTCTTGGCTCAGCGCAACCCTGGTCAGCAAACGACAGGCGTCATGCCATTGGCGTCAGTGCCTTCGGCATTGGCGGAACCAATGCGCACGTGATACTGACTCGACCACCACAAAGGACCAGGCGGCGTGAAGCCAGTTCGTCACTGATGGCCAACGTGGTGCCGATCAGTGCGCAGTCCGAACAGGCCTGGCACCGTTTGGTCAAACGTTACCTGCAGCTTCCGGCTGCGGCTGACAGTGTTCAACTGGCATGGAGTGCGCAGAGTGGCAGAAAGTCTTTGCGCTACCGCGGCACGCTGCAAATCGATGAAGAGGGCATATTGAGCGTGAAAGAAAACGTTGCAGATATCGGTAAAGGGCGTCTCAACGTGGTTTTCCAGTTCCCCGGTCAGGGCAGCCAGTTTATCGGTATGGCCAGAGAATTGATGACGCAAGATGCGGTATTCCGTGATCTGATGGCCGAAAAGCTGCGCATCCTCAATCAGCATGCGGGGCTGGACATCTCCAGCCTGTTTAACGGCGAGGCGGCACCGGAAACCATCAATAACACTGCCGTTACGCAACCGGCATTGATAGCGGTTGAAATTGCCTTGGCCGAACTGTTGATGCATTACGACATTAAACCCGATTGGGTACTGGGGCACAGCCTCGGCGAAATTGCCGCCGCATGGGCCGCAGGTGCCTTTTCTTCAGAGGCTGCGTTGGTATTTGCGGCCCAACGTGGGCGGCTGATGGCATCGCTTGCGCCGGGCATGATGTTAGCCGTGGAGTTGAGTGCTCAGCAGTGCCAACCCTGGCTCAATGCGGATATTTCACTGGCGGCGGCAAACAGCGAAAACGGTTGTGTGCTCTCGGGCAGTCAAACCGCAGTCAGTGCCTGTGAACAGGCACTGCGCGCAGAAGGTATTCGTTGCAAAGCCTTGGCCGTTTCCCATGCCTTCCATTCGGCCCTGATGGATCCGGCGCTAAACGATTTGGCAGCTATCGCGCCGGAGCCAAACGAGAGCGCACCTGCTGCACGTTATATTTCCGCACTGCTTGGCTCGGAGATTAGCTTGTCGGAAATGGATGCGCGTTATTGGGCTCGTCATGCCCGAGAACCTGTGGCCTATCACCTTGCGTTGCAGCAAATTCCGCAGCGAGGCAAAACGTTGTTTATCGAGGTTGGTCCAGGGTCGACACTTACGGCGCTGGCCGCGCAACTTAAGTCGGCAGGGGCTACCACGGCAGTACGCACGTTGCCCCGGCGCGATGAAGCACAAAGTGAAAGTGCGGTTTGGTCGCAGGCATTGCAAAAAATTTGGCGCGCCAGCGTCAACATCAACTGGCAACGGCTGTGGGCATCGCCGCCGTCACGTATCGCGTTACCTATGTATCCCTTTGATCCCACCCAGTGGTGGCTGGGCGAGCATGACCTGCATGGGCCGGACGCCGAGAGAAACGCGACTGCCGCAACGGACAAATCTGATCCCACCATGGAAAGCGTCTGGCGTATCTGGGCCAGCGTCACGGGATTGCGACCCGACTCAAATCACTGTGATTTTTTTGACGCCGGCGGGCAATCGCTGATGGCGCTGCGTCTGATTGCTTTGATCGAGCAGGAGTTTGCTCAGGTTATCAGCATGGCTGACTTCTTACGACGCCCCACACCATGGGGGATAAGGCAACATTTAGAACCGGTTGGAGCAGTTGAGCAAAAATCCAATTAAACAGGATGGCAAATTATGTCAGTAACCAATGCATTGCTGAATACGCGTAATCACTATCAGGTTGAGACGGTTGAGGTTGATGACGAGACTTCATTTACCCTGGCCTATTCATCACAAATAAAGCTGTTGCCGGCCAATGGCGGTATTCGTTGGCGAGCCTATGCTTCGCGCCAACTGCAGGAAGAAGAGGCGATCATGTTGGCCCAGCGCATGTCACTGAAACATGGCCTGTATAACACCGGTTTCAGCGGCGGGAAAATTGTGGTGAACAGTAAACGCTCACCTAAAGAACAGCCTGCCGTGCTGGAAGCGATTGGTGAATTGCTCAATCGCTATGGTGGTACCATGTTTACCGGCTGCGATATTAATACCGGCAACCGGGAAATGGACTATCTGCGCCAGTTTACCCCCTGGATCCTCAATGCGATGGACAGCCCTCAGGTGGATACTTCGGTCGCAACCGGTTATGGCGTCTGGAGCTCAATCAAGAAGGTGTTGATACTCCGCTTAAATCATCTTTCCCGAGCGCGAGTGGCCATCCATGGCATGGGAAAAGTGGGATCCGAGGTCGCAAAACAGTGCCTGCTGTTCGGCTGTGAGGTGGTGGGGTACGACATCAATCCCGCAGCTGTTTTCCCGGACGGTGTCCAACGCGTTACGGAAGATCAACTTTTATGGCAGCCAAGCGATGTGCTTTGCATTGCCTCACTTTCCGGCATTTTAACGTTAGAAAACGTTGAATTGCTGAATACACGTTGGGTGATCAGCAGCGCCAATTCGCCATTTGGCAACCTTCAGGCTGAACAACGCTTATTGGCACGGGGCGTTCATTACTTGCCCGATTATGTCAGTAACGCCGGGGCGGTGATTTGCGACAGCATTGAAATGGCCTTTACCGAGCGATACAACCAGATGAATCAGGAGCAGGTCAATGCCTACGTTCATTCGGTTATCGGCGCCAAAACGGAGGAGCTGCTGCAACGCGCCCATTTGTTGGATTGTGATGTCGGCCGATTGCTGCAACCGATAAAGTCAGCGCTGATGGTGGCGTAAAATCTGGCAGGGTGGTGAAAGCCATCCTGTCTTTAACTTTTATGGATCCAGTGGATAAATGATTATTATAAAAGACGCTTTGCGCAGCCGGATTGAATCTGAATCACAGGGGCGTCGCACGGTGCTATATACCGCCAGCGGGCAACCAAATTATATGTATGTCATGCCACGCTTCACGTTGGATGAGGTGGCTTCAGGCCTGGGGCAGGCGGTGCATCCTGCGTTTGTCGTCAATGGTAAAGAGAAAAGTGAATTTTTTTACGGGTGTTATCCCGGCAGCCTACACCACGGTGAGTTGCTCAGTTTGCCTGATGAGGAACCTGCCAGTTGGCTTGACCTGGCGGCGTTCCGGCAGGCGGCCGCTCGCAATGGCGCAGGCTGGCATCTTGGCACCAATGCGGAATGGGCCGCCTTGATGTTCTGGTGTCGTCATCATCAATGGCTGGAGCAAGGTAATACCGACTATGGCCGATCGGTTCAGAACCACGATCAAATCGGCCGCCGTCTGGATGGCGCGCCCGCAGGGGAGCAGCAGGGGCAGCCGACTACCCTTAGCGCGTCAGGCCCTGCGGCCTGGTACCATGACGGCTCCGTTAACGGTATTGGCGATCTGTGCGGCAACCTGTGGGAATGGCAGCTGGGGCTGAGGCTGATAGCGGGAGAAATCCAAATTTTGCCGGACAATGACGCGGCGATGCCGTGGACTGACGAGACGGAAGCGCGCTGGCGGGCGATAGATCTGGACACCGGTTTGCTGCTACCTCCCGGTGCGGAAAATTCGGCGAAGTTTGACGCATCAACGCCGAAACGCGACGGAAATGCCGGAGTGCCGGTGATTAACGCCCGGATCCGTAACTTTAACGGCGATCCGCAGGATAATGGCTACCCACCGGGCTTGATGGACGCGGCGTTTGATCAAATTGAACGAAAAGGCGGTGCTGCAGCCCCCAACCTGCTAAAAATTCTTGGCATCATTCCACACCACCGCAGTGAAGATGGCGACCAGGTTTATCTTCGTAACTATGGCGAGCGTATTTTGATGCGGGGTGGGGCCTGGTATTCAAACACCGCCGCCGGGATGCGAACCCTGTGTCTAAGCCATGGACCAAAACATGCCAGTGCGACAGTCGGCGCCCGACCGGTCTGGTGTTTGTAGAACTCGCGACAGAGTTCGAGCAGGATAAAAACCAACCCGCGCTTACCGGCGCGGGTTGGTTTATGCTGCACGGTTTATGATTTCGCGTCACCGATATCCATCGGCTTTTGTTTACGAAGCAGGTGCAGCAGCAATGATACGCGGCGCTCTGTTCGTTCCGGCGTGTCCGGTGGCAAGTTATAGCGCAGAGTGTAACGCTCGTTTTTTTCATTGAAGAAATCGATGACCAGTACGGGGACCGAAGCACCCACCACTTTTCGATAGTTCAATGAGATACCTGACAACCTTCTATTCATTGAAACATCCATTATTCATCACCCTACAGCCAGGGGACGACGGGTTGACATGGCGATGCGGCCGATGCCAAAACTGAGCGCCGCGCCCAACAGCAGGATCAGCAATGAACCCCATGCCGCGCGTGATACCTGTTTGGCCGCCACTTCTGCCGCTTCGCGGGCTTTTTGCTCGGCCTGCGCCTTCAGCTGGTCGACCTTTTGTACCGCCTGCTGATAAGCCTGGGCATAGTTGTCTACGATCTGGGTCGCTTCTTCACGGCTCTTGCCTGTACGGGCTGCGACGATATTCACCAGCGCATCCTTATCTGCCGCATTCAGGGTAGGCTCACCGGATTGCTTGACGCGTTCAAACCATTGCTTGAGTTCTGCAGCCGCCTGGGTTGGGTCAGTGGCTGCATCAGTAGCGGTTTGCTTACCATCCGCAGCGACGCTATCGCTCTTTTGTTCCAACTTGGACGGGTCCAGCTCAGCCTTGCCGCTTTGCTTGAGGGTGGTGGTTAACTGGTTTTCCAAACTGCTCCAGTCCAGGCTGATGCCATTCTTGTCTAACTGCTGTTTGACGTTTTCGCCAATGCCCGGCGCTGCGGCGGCAATACCGTTGCCGGCCAAAGAGAGCCCCTTGCCGACGGCGCTACCGGCCAGACCGACCACGCCGCTCGCCACAGAAATCACCAGCCAGGTCGTCAGTAATGTGGTCACTGCCCAGCTCAACAGACCGTGCAAACCGCCGCGGTTTGGCGCAGTTCTGCCGGCGACAAATGCACCAGCCGCCAGCGAGACCAGGGTAGTGACAAACAACCAGATCCCGGTGCCCGTGCCAAAGCCACTCAGAGGGTTGCCCTCATGCAACGGATCCACGGCCGAAGCGCCGATGGCCGTGCCCAGCACGCTCAGTATCAGATAGGTCACCAACGCCATGGCACTCCCGGCCAATACCGAACCCCATGAAACGTGAAACGCAAAGCGATTGGATTCATAGACAGTGGTCATTGTTATTCCTTATATTGACTAAACAAGTGGTTGTACGCACAGCACAGGGCCGCGCCGACAGAATCAGTCTGCCGCTTGGCACCACTGACCGTCCCGGTTCATTTGCACCGACAAAGCTAGTGCATTCACACCCCGCGAATGCACCTGTTACGCACTATGCTGTTGGGAACAGCGCCACTATTAGGCACTTCGATCGCCGTCAGGCGGCCAAGCCACTTCGTCTTTTGGAGAAAACATGAGTCAGTCCATCCTTGCCAACGAAACTAACCGTAGCCAGCTACAACAGATCATCTCAGGGTTGTCGGAAGGGGTGATCCTGGCCGAGGTCGACCAGACCATTCTGTGGGCTAACGAGGCAGCGCTGAGCATGCATGGGTTGAGCAAGTTGAGTGAGCTGGGTGCCAATGGCGGTGAATATGCGGAGCGCTTTGCCTTGCGTTATCGCAACAATCACCCTTTGACGCCGGAACAGTATCCGATTAACCGGGCCGCCAACGGCGAGACCTTCAGCGACGTACTGGTCGAAGTTCGGCCCGCCAGCGAATCGGAGTACCTGTGGGTTCACCGTTTACGTAGCCTGGTGATCACCGACAGCAAAGGGCAAGCCGAATTGCTGGTTTTGATCCTGAGTGATGCCACCGAGTGGGCCAGTGCCGAGCAACGTTTTGAAAAGACGTTCAACGCCAACCCGGCACCGGCAGTGATCTGCAGCCTGAGCGACCTGCGCTACATAAAGGTCAACCAGGGGTTCCTCGATATGACGGGCTATACACGCGATCAGGTGATGGGCACTTCGGTGTATGCGCTGGACGTGCTGGAACAGGCGGAACGCAAGGAACAAGCGGTGCAATTGCTGAGCGAAGGGGCGACCATTCCACAGATGCAGGCCGAGCTGAAGCTGCCGGCCGGCGGAACCAAGCTGGTGATAGTCGCCGGCCAGCCGCTGGACATCAATGAAGAAGATTGCATGCTGTTTACCTTTACCGACCTCGAACCCCGTCGCAAGGCGGAGTCGGCGCTGCGCGAGAGTGAAGAGCGGTTTGCGAAGTCCTTTCGTTTAAGTCCGGTGCCCACGCTGGTGTGCACGGCGGACAAGCAGCGGGTGCTGGACATCAATGAGGCCTTTATAAAAACCACCGGATACGCCGCCGAGGAGTTAATCGGCAAGACGGTCGAAGAGATCAATGTGATCGATGGGCAAGGGGAATGCCGGCGGTTATTTACCACGTTGGAAAAAAGCGGTAACGTCGAGAATCAAGACCTTAAAATACGCAAAAAGAGCAATGAAACCATCGACTGCGTGGCTTCAGCGGATGCCGTGAGCATTCAGGATGCCCGCTGTTATCTCCTGGTACTGATGGATATTACCGAACGCAAACGCTCTGAACTTGATCTGGTGGCTGCCATCGAGGAAGTCATGCAAGACGCTTCCTGGTTTAGCCAGACATTGCTCGAAAAACTGGCCAATGTGAAAAGTATCAATAAGCCTAACCTGGCGGGGTTTTCCTTCACCGATCTTACCGCCCGCGAGCGCGACGTATTGGGGTTGATTTGCGAGGGGCTGCCGGACAAAAAGATCGCCGCGCGCCTTAATCTTGCCCCGAATACGGTGCGTAATCATGTGGCGACGGTCTATTCCAAACTCGACGTCCATAGCCGCAGCGAAGCCATCGTCTGGGCCAGAGAGCGGGGGCTGTTTGCCGGTGAACGGTCATCTAAAAATGGAAAGTAGGGTGCAAATGCACTGGTCAATCCCCTGCAAATTAACCTTATGAGCGGTTCATCAACGGCTTACTATCGTGAGACAAGGCAGGCATTTGCACTATGCAAACGTCGAAACAAACCTCACTCAGGAGTGCAGAATGAACAGCGATAAAATCAATGGCGTGATGGATAAAGTGGTAGGCAAGGCGCAGGAAGTGGCCGGTGATGTTACCGGCGATGAGCGTTTGCAGGCTGAGGGATCTACCCGCTACGTTGCCGGCGCACTACAAGAAAAATATGGCGATGCTGTTAGCTGCGTCAGCGATCTGGTCAAGAAGAAACCTCTCACTACGGTAGCGATTTTTGCCGGCGTGAGCCTGTTGGCAGGCCTGCTGCTACGTCGCCGCTGAGGCTGTGGATTGACTGACTAACGCAAATAAACCACTGCCTGACTCGCCCGCATCCTGCGGGCGAATGCTTTCCCCGCACCGCTGCACATTGTATTTTGTGACAAAAAAGCCTCTTTTACTCCCCTTCGTTTTTTGCGTCTGAGCCATAGGTTCTATATATTTATTAACAGGCTCTGAATAAAGATGCGAATATCAGCCCGCATTGTGCATCAGTGGCCAGTATAATCAGTTTGCAAAGATGTTGACGGAACATGTGCTTTCGGGAGCAGAGTAAAGGTCAGTGAGGAACCAATTGCCTCTTGATGTTGCAACCGAGCAGACAACGACTCACAGGTTACGAGGAACTATCATGCATAAAAGAACACTGGCGTCATTGCACTACGATAAAATGCCTTACGATGGGGTGTATTACCATATTCTGAAACGCGAGGCACATGGGCACACGGCGCTGTTGAAACTTGATGCTGGCAGTCACCAGTCAGCCCGCCTGCATCCGGGCTGGGTCAAACTGATGGTCCTGTCCGGTGAGCTTAAGATCGGCGACCAAACCTTGCAGTCCCATGAAATGTTTATGATCCCGGCCAATACCGCCTATACCGTGGATGCTCTCACAGAGGTTTACTGTCTCGCGATTTCCGAACTGGATGGCGTGGAGTTGGCGCGCTAATTCTTGTTCTGCCAGCCTGCCGAACACTGAGCGCAGGCGACAATCCCACTCTATTTTTCAGACCTGTCTATCACGGGCCAACCTTGTTGGCCTGTCAGGCAGTGCCAATAAGGAGGGCGCTTTGAGCCATTCCACAGCGTTGTTAACCCAAATTCAGTCTCTGGAAACGATGTTGCATCAGCCACTGCTGCGAAACGATTCGGTTACGGTGGAAAAACTGCTGCATGATGATTTTGAAGAGATCGGCCGTTCGGGAAAGCGCTACAACAAAGGGCATACCATTGCGGCATTGCAGGAAGAAACTGGCCAGGTACCTATTTATGCCGAAAATTTCAAGCTGTCCACTATTGCCGAAGGAGTGGTGTTACTAACCTACAGAAGTTTTCAGCGCGGCGCCGACGGCAACGTGACCCGCAGTACTTTGCGCTCTTCAATCTGGCTGCGATCGTCGAGCGAGAACGATGACCATTGGCAGATGCGATTCCATCAGGGAACGCCAACGGCAGAGTGAATCCATGTAGGAGGGCGTGAGAGCCCCGTTGCCTTTGCCAAATCCCCAATCTTCATACCGTTCGAAAACCCCTATTGACCTTAAAGTTAACTTTAAACCTATACTTTCTAAACGGTCAACGCAGGACCGAAGGCAAATCCGCGTTCGGGTGCAAGGTCCGGAACCGGCCTTTCCTGCGCGGGGCCGAGAAAAGCACCACCCTTTGACTAATTGCTGAATGGGAGAATTGATATGGGTTACGTAACCACTAGCGATGGCGTTGACATTTTCTACAAGGACTGGGGACCAAAAGATGGAAAAGTCATCTTTTTCCATCATGGCTGGCCGCTGTCTAGCGATGATTGGGATGCCCAGATGCTGTTCTTCGTAAACCAAGGATTCCGCGTTGTTGCGCACGATCGGCGTGGCCATGGTCGTTCCAGTCAAGTATCGGAAGGGCATGATATGGATCACTATGCGGACGACGTTGCTGCGGTAGTGAAACATTTGAACGTGCAAGGTGCCATGCATGTGGGTCACTCAACGGGCGGGGGCGAGGTGGTGCGTTACATCACGCGTCATGGTGAGGATAAGGTATCGAAAGCCGTACTGATCAGTGCAGTGCCGCCGTTGATGGTGAAAACCGACAGTAATCCGCAGGGGACACCCAAATCGGTATTTGATGATTTCCAGGCGCAACTGGCCGCCAATCGGGCGCAGTTCTATTACGATGTTCCCGCGGGACCTTTCTACGGCTACAACCGGCCCGGCGCCAAGCCGTTGGATGCGGTCATCTGGAATTGGTGGCGGCAAGGCATGATGGGCGGCGCCAAGGCTCATTATGACGGCGTCGTCGCGTTCTCACAGACTGATTTCACCGACGATCTCAAACGTATTTCCATCCCGGTTTTGGTGATCCACGGCGATGACGATCAAGTGGTTCCATACCAAAATTCAGGCGTGCTCTCGGCCAAGTTGGTCAAAAACGGCAAGCTTATTACCTACAAAGGTGCGCCGCACGGCATACCTACGACCCATGCCGATCGGGTCAACAGCGATCTACTGGCCTTTGTAAATAGCTGACGCGGGAAACATGGTTCTCGTGAAAAAAACAGGCTCCTTCTGGAGGGGCCTGTCGCCCGATACTCCTTTGGCAGCGCCTACGAGTGGCAGGGGAAAAAAGGTTGGATTTCAGTGACAATGTCACAATTATTGCGTTATGTTAAATAGAGCTTGAGAGGGGTTGAGTTCAAATGACAGTGATAACTTAATGTAAAACATGATGTTATTTTCTTTTTGTTAGAATGACGATTTACCGGATACTGAACTGAGATTTTTAGCGATGTCTAAGAAAGCATAGACAGCGCAGCGACAAATTATCCTGGTAAACAGATCACCGGTGCGCGGATATCCGCGGGTTTACTCATGGCATAATCGCTCATCATCAACGAGGGAGAGGATCTGTTTTACGTCAGGGCTACTGATTTGTGCTTTAATGCTGACCAACTCAGGGTGAATATGCAGATATATTGGTCGATTTAATACCAGTTAAACAGTGCATTTTGGCGAAATCTGCAAGGGAAATGCTGCCAGGTTTTCTCAGATTTCGCGTAGCGCGATCAAAATAAAACAGGGAAAAAGGATGATGTTTAAGAAAGGCAGGCCGAAAATGCTTTTTCGCAGGGAGAACACCACTGCAAGGGGAGCAATCCGCCATGGTGGTGAGTACCGCTGGCAGCGCCATAAGAAACACGCGATTGATGAGAACTTACCGATGCGAGAAGGCATGCGCGGCAGAATGCAACAAGGTATTGATTACACGCCGTTGTTCAAATTTCTGCTGCGTAACGTTGGGCAACCGTGGGTTGATGTGCATCGTGAAGCAATAAGTCGACTGGATAAGGAAGAGCCGATTTTTTATTTGGTTGCATTACAGCGTAAAAATTGGAGCAGCTACGTACGTTATGGCGAATCGAGTTACTACAGCGGGCTTTGCATCGATGAGCAAGGATTGCTGCAGAAGGTTAATCCTGAATTCACTGCAGAAGACGTCCCGGTTCGATGCCGTTGTTGTACGTATACCTTTAATGGTGAACGAGTGCCTGTAACTGAAAAGAACTGGCTAAAACCTTACGAAAAGGAAAACTGGGAATGATGATGAAAGAACAGGTTCTACAGAAAGCAAACCCTTGGGGGCGGGTAGTCAGGTTAAGGGCTCGGTTATCTCAATATGCAATTTAACATAATATACATTATGCGCACCAAAGTAACTCTACGTAGAATCTGAGCTTTTGGGCTTTACCATGGCCTTTTATTCATATCCCGTTTTCCAGATGCTTTACGCTTAATGCCATGCTGATTCAAACACTCAATGTTTCATCCGGAATCTCTCCGCTATGAAAACCAAATTCACACTGAGTTCTTCTCACCGGTTTTGTCACAGTGCATTAATGCATTTCCCTTGTGCCGATGTTTTCCAGAATAGATAACCTTCTTCACGCACAGGATTATGGCAGTTCTCATCTTGGTGATCGTACATCGCAAATTGTGGCCTAATGACATCCATGGCCGGTGCACTAATATGAAACAGGATCAGCGTTTGAACTCATACTGCGTAAACAGCAATTCTGGGATAGAAACATCAACTCGCACCTCACTCACCGTGACATTGTCACCTTAACCAAACTGCTTTTATCTGGGCATATGCCCTGTAACCCCGATTCATTCAGCTTGCGCTTGGTGTCCTGCAGCGTTTCCCGCTGTTTACTCAGCGTCGCCATCATGCGATCAATCTCCTCAAGCCGCGCATCAAGCTTCTGCATAAGGCTGTCCTGGTACGCCATTCCTTCCAGCGACAGCACGCCGCGGATCGTATCCAGCGCAAAACCCAGATTTTGTCCGATCTGGATAAGATGCAAACGCTCCAGCGAGGTCTCGCTATAAACACGATATCCGTTGGCGCTGCGCGATGCCTTAGGCAGTAATCCCTGTTGCTCATAGTAACGTATTGCCGATGCGGCGAGACCCGAACGCTCTGCCAATTCCCCTATTTTCATTTCGCTTGACCTTAAAGTTAACTTTAATCTTAGTATACACGGGTTCTCTTGTTGATTAAGGATCCGCCATGATGTTCACCCCGCTTACCCTGCCTAACGGCAGCGTCCTTCCCAACCGCCTGGCAAAAGCCGCGATGGAAGAAAACATGGCCGACGTCGGCCAAGTGCCTGGCCCGGCATTGTATCGTTTATACCAGAGTTGGGCGCAAGGTGGTGTTGGCCTGATTATTACCGGTAACGTCATGATCGACAGTCGTGCAATGACGGGGCCCGGTGGCGTGGCTCTTGAGGCCAATACCCCGCTAGCCCCCTTTACGGCTTGGGCCAAATCCGCACGCCAGAACGGAGCGCAGGTTTGGATGCAAATTAACCACCCTGGCCGCCAGGTTATGGCAAGTATGGGGGGCGAAGCCTGGGCGCCGTCGGCCGTTCCCGTGGAAATGGGTAAGCACAGCAAGTTATTCGCACAACCGACGGCCATGAGCCAGGCGCAGATCGATGAGGTGATCGACCGTTTTGCTACCACCGCTTATGCTGCCGAGCAGGCTGGATTTACTGGCGTACAAATCCACGCAGCACACGGCTATCTGCTCTCGCAATTTTTGTCTCCCTTGACCAATAGACGTCACGATCAATGGGGTGGCAGCCTCTCTAATCGTGCTCGCTTGCTGTTAGAGGTCGTGCGAGCAGTGCGTGAACGTGTCTCGCCAAGCTTTTGCGTTTCGATCAAGCTAAACTCGGCTGATTTTCAGCGCGGTGGCTTCTCTGAAGAAGATGCGCAACAAGTGATTTTGTTGCTGAATGAATTGCCAGTCGACCTGATTGAACTGTCAGGAGGCAGCTACGAAAGCCCAGCGATGCAGGGTAACGCCGCGGATGGACGCACATTGGCGCGCGAAGCCTATTTTTTGGAGTTTGCCCGCGATCTTGCCGCCGTCGCCCACATGCCGGTGATGACAACGGGAGGTATCGCCCGTAAGTCCGTGGCGCAGCAGGTGTTGGATAGCGGTGTCGCCGTGGCGGGTATAGCAACAGCCATGGCACAGGTTCCTGACCTGCCGCTCCAGTGGAAAGCCGGTAATGAACCTTATGCACTGCCAAAACCGGTAACATGGGAAAATAAAACCATGGCAGGCTTGGCACGAATGGCTTTGGTCACTCGCCGCTTACGCGCACTGGGTGAAGGGCGTACTCGCGCCAGCCGTTATTCCCCCCTGTTTACATTAATCATCAACCAGTTACGTACCAAGCGCATCACCCGTCGTTATCGTCAATGGCGCCAGCAGCGGGCCTAAGCCATCTCGTTACGTGCGCCCTGTCAGCAAAAATAAACTGCATAAAATTCGATCGCTTCGCCCTGCTTATCGGGTGAAGCGTAGAGTTACCCTCTCTGTGAGGCGGCAATGGCAATCGTAAGCCATGGAAAGTACTCGCTCACGATTGCCGCAAAAGGATTGGCTTAGATTTAGATAATGTATGAAAGTAAAAAAGTCATCCCTAAAGCCAGCACCGAAGCGATAAAGGTTGCCGTGGTGTAGTACTTGAACGTTTCATTGAGCGTTGCGCCGCAATACTGTTTCACCAGCCAGAACAATGAATCGGTCACTATGGTGCAACCGATAGCGCCAGAGCCTATGGCAATGGTCACGATCTCCGGGCTGACGTCAGGATAGAGCGCTAACATTGGTGCGACAATGGCCGTTGCTCCCATCATGGCAACGGTGGCGGAGCCCACTGCCGCATGAAGAATAAGCGCGACTAACCATGCCAACAAGATCGGATGCATATGCAGGTTGGAAAGCATTAACGCCAGGGTGTCCGCTAAGCCGCTGCTCTTCAATATGCTGTTGAAGGCCCCGCCCGCGCCGATGATCAACAAGATATTGGCTATAGAAGCAAAACCCGTTTCCGTGTGGCGCAACAGCGTACTCATCCCCATATGACGGCGGATGCCCAGAACGTAATAGGCCACAAACACGGCAATGAACATGGCGATAATCGGGTTGCCGATAAACTCCATCAGGCCAAACAGACGCCCTTCTTTAGCCAGGTTCAACTCCGCTACCGTCTTCACCAACATCAGCACAATCGGCAATAGCACCGTAAACAACGTTGCCCGCAGCGAAGGCAGCTCATGTTCTTCTCGTACGGTCAGATTGGAAAATTCTGGCGGTACCGGCTTAAACGGCAAGCGTTTCCCCAGCATTTTCAAGAACAACGGCCCGCCGACCAGAGACGCCGTTAAACCGACGAGAAGTCCGTAAACAATCACCGTTCCTACGTCTGCACCCAGTTTATTGGTCACAAACAGCGCCGCAGGATGTGGAGGAACGACGCAATGCACTGCCATCAACGCAGTACAAAGCGGTATGGCCAGTTTAAGCAGTGAGGTGCCGGTTTTTCTGGCGATGGAAAAAGCCAATGGAATCAATAACACCACGCCCACTTCGACAAACAGTGTGATGCCGCAAACCAAGCCTACCAATACCATAATGACATCGACGGAAAGCCAGCGGCAGCGCTGCAGCGCGATACCAATGCGTTCTGCCGCACCGGAAACCTCCATCATCTTGCCAAGAATGGTGCCCAGCCCAATCACCGCGGCCAGGAATCCTAGCGTGCTGCCAATGCCATTTTCTATGGCATTGACCATATCAATCGGGCCCATCCCCATCATGCCACCGACAAAAAAGCTCGCTAACAACAACGCTAAAAAAGGATGAAACTTGAACTTTACGATGGTCAAAATGATGAGTGCAATACTGGCGATCAGCGTGCTGGCAACCCAAATGTGTGAATCCATGGCCCATATCCCCTGTCATTGAATTGTCTTTATTGGACAGGAAAACGACGATCGGTGACAAACGATATAAATCTCACCTCACATGAGTAAAACAGAATCAAACGAGTGACTTGCGCCAAGAAATGGTGCAATTTAGCGACATGCATCAACTTTACTCACCAAACTGACGCGTAAAATACAGTTTTTTTACTTTCAGGGGGAAATATGTCGGGGAACCATCTGCTAACGGGTCAGCACCGATCGCTTAATGGCTGGCAGCTATCACGGCTGTTTACATTTGAAGTGGCGGCTCGACACGAGTCTTTCGCCATGGCGGCGGATGAACTGTCGGTGAGCCCCAGTGCGGTAAGCCATACCATTAATCAACTGGAAGCAAATCTCGGCTTAAAGTTGTTTATTCGTTCTCATCGGAAAGTTGAACTCACCGCTGAAGGTGAACGGGTTTTTTGGGCGTTAAAAACATCATTGGGTACCCTGAACCAGGAAATATTGGATATCAAGAACCAGGCGCTGTCAGGTTCCCTGACGGTTTACTCCCGGCCGTCGATCGCCCAGTGTTGGATCGTGCCGGCCCTGGCCGATTTTTCTCGCCGTTATCCCGCCATCAACCTGACTATTCTGACTGGCAATGAAAACGTCAATTTCCAGCGGGCAGGCATTGATCTGGCCGTTTATTTTGATGCGACTCCCTCATCACAGCTTCATTACCAATACCTGATGGATGAGGCAATTATTCCCGTATGCAGCCCAGAATATGCAGCCCAATTTGAGCTGGTCAATTTTCCCGGCAACCTCTCACACTGCACCCTGCTCCACGATCGTCAGGCCTGGAGCTATGATTCTGGTACGGATGAATGGCACAGCTGGGCTCAACATTTCGGTGTCAATCTGGATACCTCGCCGGGAATAGGATTCGATCGCTCCGATCTGGCCGTCACGGCGGCGGTGAACCACGTTGGTGTCGCCATGGGCCGTAAACGGCTTATTCGCAAGCAACTCAGTAGCGGCGAGCTGGTTGCACCATTGCCAAAAATGGAGCTGAAATGCGATCAGCACTATTATGTGTCAACGCTTTCCGACCGTCAGTGGCCCAAAATCGACGCCTTTATCGTTTGGTTAAAATCGCTGGGTGATTTGCCGTTAGAATGACCAACGCCAATTTTCCCTGTGCCTGGAATTCCTTATTATCCCGCTTATAAACAACGGCAGTTATGGCAAAAAATAGCCTGGCGGGATATATCATCACTCTTGCTGTTAGTATTATTCTCCCGCGCGCTCATAATATATCCAAACAGTTAAAATGGTTGATAACGTGAAGCAAACGGCAATTTTCTTTATCAATAAGCCAACCAGGCATAAAATGTTTTAACATTTGCAGCATAAAACAGTACAATTCCACCCGTTAATTTTGCCCTGTTTTAGGATATATGTGTCGTTAATTCGGACTGCCACATCGCGAAGCCATCTCCCGGCCTGTCTGGGGATTTTTGCGATCCTGATGTTGTTCATTGCCCCGGTGATCTCCCGATCGCTGGAGCATGCGCGCGTAGGGCAATCTGAAACGGCCACAATGGCGGACTGCGGCATGGATATGTCTGCACATAGTCATCATCCTTCGCCGGAGCCTGACGGCAAAACCAGCGCACACAGCATGACGATGGCCATGCAGACCGGCAGCCATAATATGGCGATGATGATGGATGACAGCGCCTGCGGCTACTGCGTTTTGCTGATCCATGTCCCCTTGTTAGACCTGGCCAGTTCACCGCTATTCTGGTCTGGTTCGCTGTTGTCGCGCGCCCCTCCGCTGCATTATATCTTCCCGCTATTCGCCCATGTGATCCACTCCGAGTCCCAACCTCGCGCTCCACCAGCATCGCTTCCGCTGATTTAAAAATAAATAGACTGCAGCCAAATTATTCCTGTTGAGACTATTCAACCGGGCGGGTTATTTACGCCTGTCGGAATTCCCCACTGCACTCAATAAACATCGCAACCCTGTTGGCATTATTCTCACGCCAAAACCGGGCCAAAGCTTATTAACGGCGGCATGATGCTCCGGGTTTCACTACGCCTAAATAACCGGCTGTTGCGATGTAAAAGTATTTTTAGCGTCAAAATTGACATTAAGGAACGATGATGTTCGGAAAAACCAACAATTATAAGAAGCGCCCTCTCTCCCTGCATATTACTGCGGCTATGCCGCTGTTTGTCCTGGCGGGCTTCAATGCTCATGCTGCACAACAGCACCAGCATGAAGTAGCGGTAAAGGCCAATGATGGCGACGTGATCACCGTCACCGCACCGCTCTATTCGCCGATGACGATAGTGACCTCACCGAAAACCCCTCGCCAGCCAGTGCCTGCCAGCGACGGCTCGGATTATCTGAAAACTATCCCGGGTTTCTCACAGATCCGGAATGGCGGCACCAATGGCGACCCGGTGTTTCGCGGCATGTTTGGATCCAGGCTGAAAATTTTGACCGACGGTGGCGAAATGTTGGGTGCCTGTCCTTCACGAATGGACGCGCCGACTTCCTATATTTCACCAGAAAGTTATGACCTGTTGACGATTACCAAAGGGCCGCAAACGGTGCTTTGGGGCGCAGGATCCTCTGCCGGTACGGTGCGCTTTGAACGAGAACGTCCGCAGTTTGATAAACCAGGCGTCAAAGGCAACGCCAGCATGCTGGCCGGTTCCAACGGTCGTTGGGATGAAAACATTGATGCCAGCCTGGGCAGTGAACAAGGTTATCTGCGCCTGATGGGCAATAAATCACGCTCTCATGATTATCAGGACGGCAATGGCGATCGCGTACCCTCTCGCTGGGACAAATGGAATGGCGATCTGGCACTGGGTTGGACTCCGGACACCGATACCCTGCTGGAAGTGACCATGGGCCGGGGTAATGGTGAAGCGCGCTATGCCGGGCGCAGCATGGATGGTTCGCAGTTCAAGCGCGAAAGTCTGGGCATGCGGGTAGAAAAATCCAATATTGGCGAGGTGTTCGACAAGCTGGAAGCCCAGGTGTATTACAACTACGCCAACCATATTATGGATAACACCACCCTGCGTTCACCCGGCCAAGGCGGCATGGCGATGGGACACATGGGCATGGGGATGCCTATGCACGCCGGCATGACCATGCAGTTGGATCGTCGCACCGTCGGCGGTCGAGTGATGGGTACCTGGCTGTGGCAAGATTTTAAGTTGGAAAGCGGTATGGATACGCAAACCAACACGCATCGCAACAAACGGGGTAACGCCTGGCAAGAGGATGCGCAGTTCCATAACTACGGTGCCTTTGGTGAACTGACCTGGAGCGCGACCGAACAGAGCAAGATCATCAGCGGTGCTCGCCTCGATCGTACCCTGGTGGATAACTACAAAACTGGCAACGATACTGAGCGTTCCGATACGCTGCCTAGCGGTTTTAGCCGTATTGAGCACACATTGGCCGGCATGCCGTTGATGCTGTACGCAGGGATCGGCTATACCGAGCGTTTCCCCGACTATTGGGAGCTGTTCTCCCCGACATTTGGGCCTGGCGGCAACAAGAGTGCGTTTGACAGCGTGAAGAGTGAAAAAACCACGCAGATCGATATCGGTGCTCAATATACCGATAAGCGGTTTAACAGCTGGGTATCGGCGTATGTTGGCCATGTGAATGACTTTATCTTGTTCAAATACGATCCGCATCACGCCCGTATCAGCCAGGCCGATAACGTTAATGCCACCATCATGGGCGGTGAAATGGGTATGGGTTACCAGTTGACCGAACACTGGAAGACCGATGCCAGCCTGGCTTATGCCTGGGGAAAAAACACCAGCGACAACCAGCCGTTGCCGCAAATCCCACCGCTGGAGGCTCGCTTTGGTTTAACCTACGAACGAGGCGACTGGAGCAGTACCGGCCTGTGGCGGGTGGTCAGCAGTCAGCACCGCGTAGCCATCAATCAGGGCAACGTGGTCGGTAAAGACTTTGCCGACAGTCCGGGTTTTGGCGTGCTGTCCGCCAATGTTGCTTACAAGGTGAACTCGCACGTCAAGCTCAGCACCGGCCTGGATAACATTCTCAATAAAACCTACAGCGAACACCTGAATCTGGCAGGGAACAGTACCTTCGGCTATTCGTCGAATACGTCGGTCAATGAACCGGGCCGCACCCTGTGGGCTAAGGTGAATGTCACCTTCTAACCAGGTGCTATGGGGCGGTGTATGCATGCCACCGCCCCATGTTTGTTATTGCTCCGCGCGCTGATTTTGTTATTCACGGGCAATTTGCTGAAATACAGCCGCCAACATGCCTGAAACCGTGCAGATATCTTTATGCAAGCGACGAGACAATATGCTCTCGCAGCCATTGATGCGCCGGATCGCGATGGGCACGCTCATGCCATAGCATGGTCATCTCGAAGCCCGGCATCTCGACGGGCGGCTCCACCACCTGCAACGCGCTATTATTGCGTACCAGACGTGACGGCAGCATGGCCACCAGCTCTGAGGTTGCCAGCACCGACATCACAAACAGAAAATGCGGTACGGAAAGCACCACTCGCCGGGTCAAACCGACTTCCGCCAACACTTTGTCGGTGATGCCGAAAAAGCCCCCGCCGTCCGGCGAAACCATCACATGTTCCAGCTCACAAAACTCAGCCAGTGAAGGTGGTTTTTGCAAGCCTGGGTGTCCGGCTCGTCCCACCAGCACGTAGCGTTCGCTAAACAAAATTCGTTGTCGCAAATGGGCTGGAGCCCCTTCACGGGTATGAAAGGCCAAATCTATCTCACCCTGCTCCGCCTGCCTGGCGATGCGTGAAGGCACTGTCTCGATCACTGCCAGTCTGCTGTTCGGCGCCGCAGCCCGCAGGCCCATCAACGCCGGCTGAACAATGGTTGACTCGCCATAGTCAAAAGCCGCTACGCGCCAGGTATTTTCAGCCACTTTGGGATCAAAGGGCGCTGAAGGTGACACCGCTTGTTCCAGTGCATCAAGTGCCTGCCGCAGCGGTTCACGTAACTCGTCGCCGCGTGCGGTGGGCCGCATGCCTCGTGGCCCCGGCAACAGCAGCGGATCGTTAAAGATGTCTCTGAGTTTGGCGAGATGCACACTGACCGCAGGTTGTGAGAAGTTTAAACGTTGTGCCGCCCGGGTAACGTTGTGCTCTGAAAGCAAGGCGTCCAGCGTGACCAGCAGGTTAAGATCCAGACGTCTGATATTATTCATGCTAATACCTGTAATATTAGAAATTCATTTCTAATATACCTTGCAGCAGCCTAACCTGCCTCCATCAATCAATGGAGGTTCCACAATGAACGTTTTAATCGTCTACGCCCACCCTGAACCGCAGTCATTAAATGGTTCACTCAAGGATTTTTCAGTACAGCGGCTCGAAGCTGCCGGCCATGCGGTGCAAGTTTCCGATCTGTATGTCATGCAATGGAAAGCGACGCTCGACGCCAATGACAGCACGGCCCAATCCGGTGATCGTTTCAATCCGTCGCTCGATTCCCAGCAGGCTTTTGCTCAGGGTTTACAGAGCAAAGATATTGAACTGGAACAGGAAAAGCTGCTGTGGGCCGATACGGTGATCTTGCAGTTCCCGCTGTGGTGGTTTTCGATGCCGGCGATCCTTAAAGGCTGGGTTGAACGCGTCTATGCCTACGGATTTGCCTATGGCGTCGGCGAGCACTCTGACGTCCGTTGGGGGGATCGTTATGGTGAAGGCACCCTCGCCGGTAAACGCGCGATGCTGATTGTCACTACCGGCGGATGGGAGTCGCACTATGCGCAACGCGGCATCAATGGCCCGATCGATGACATTCTGTTCCCTATCCAACATGGCATCCTGCATTATCCCGGTTTCGAGGTGCTGCCGCCCTTTGTTCTTTATCGCACTGGGCGGGTCGATGAAGCGCGCTTTGCCGAGGCTTGTAACGCACTGGGGCAACGCCTCGATGAATTGGAGCAAACCTCGCCTATTCCCTTCCGTAGGCAGAATGCGGGCGAGTACGAGATCCCGGCATTGACGCTGAAACCCGATATTGCTCCCGGACGTAAGGGCTTTAGCGCGCATATTGAATAATTAATGCGTGCTCGCCACCGATGGAGAGAAACAACGGGGTAAACGCAGCGCGAAGAATAAGGCTAAGAAGGCCCGGTGAGCCGGGCCAGAGGCAAGATTATTTTTCCAACGGATAAATGGTGCCGGCGTTCATGATGCCGTTGGGATCGTAGACTTCCTTCAATGCCTTCAGGATGTAATAGGCGCTGCCGTGTTCGTCTTTGGTCCAATGCGTACGATGTTTGCCGATGCCGTGGTGGTGTACCATAGAACCGCCCTGTTTTAGGGTTTCTTCGACGATAATCTTGTTCAACGGATTATGGTACTTGTCGATCTCCTCTTCCGGTTTGCAATCCACCACGTTGTAATCGTAAACGAAGTACATGTTGGTGCCATTGATGTAACTGTGTGAAGAGTGGCCGCCCAGCATGGTGATGTCATCGGCATGTGGGAATTCCGCGCGTATTCTGCGGATCACATTCTCGTAGATGGTATGGATGCTGGCCCAGTCGCTGGAAACTTCGGTGGTGAACCCCATGTTGTTGGTTTTCATGATCTGCAGGCGTTCCGCCGCCACCTTCTCCGGCCCCCAGTTCAGGTTATTGAACCACTGCTCAATCAGCTTGCTGTCCACTTTGTGGCATTCTGCGTGACTTTGCACAATTGCCTCAATGCCTGCCCCTGTCGCCTGCGCAATGCCTTTTGCACCTTCGGCCATAAAGATCAGCACGCATTTGCCCTGGGCAAAATGGGTAAAGTGCTGGGTACCGTCCTCGACGTCATACAGACGGGCGATTGACGGGCGATAGCCATCGACCATAACTTCCCGCAGGATATCAAAGCCGGTCTGCATATTGTCGAGGGTATAGCCGTAGAACAGGTTGTTTTCCGGCGTGTACTTGAAAATTTTCACCGTCACTTCGGTAATGAAGCACAGTGCCCCTTCATTGCCGATGATCACGTGGCGAATATCAGGCCCGGCGGCACGGCGTGGCACATTTTTGATGCGCGTAATCGTGCCGTTCGGGAAGACAGCTTCCAACCCGACCACCATATCTTCAATCGCGCCATATAGCGTAGAGAGTTGACCGATGCTGCGCGTCGCGACCAGACCGCCCATTTGCGCCAGCGGCTTGGACTGCGGCGAATGTCCGGTAGTGTAACCCTGGGCGCGCAGTTGGTTTTCCAGTACTTCCAGCGATACGCCACACTGGGCCGTTGCCTGCATGTTGCGAATATCGATGCTGACGATCTGGTCCAATCCCGAGCCATCCAGCACCACCGAGTTTTTGACCACCGTCTCCAGCCCGCCCTCGGTGGCGGATGCGCCGGTACGCGGCACGCAGTTGATGTGATTTTCGTTCATAAATTTCAGCACATCCGCGACCTGCTGGCTATTTTCCAGCTTAACCACGGCTGCCGGCAACGGTAGAGTGAAGACGCCATGAATATCGGCATATTTGCGGAAACGGTCCACGCTGTTTTTCTTCAACGTTTCCTCGTCGGTAATGACCCGCTCTGGGCCCACGATTTCTTTTAAATGAGTGACAATAGCTTCACGAGTCAGAGACATGGTTACTCCTTCCTGATAATAAGAATATAAAATGTAATTTGGATAAAACGGAGAGTGCTCCGCTTATTTAACGAACCAGATAACCACCATCGACCACCAGCAAATGGCCATTAACATAATTTGATGCCCTGCTGGCTAAAAATACCATTGCCCCCATTAAATCTTGTGTATCACCCCAGCGGTTGGCAGGAATATGTTCCAATACGCGCCTGTTGGTTTCCGGATTACTTCGGGTTTCTGCGGTAATGTCGGTAGCGTAATAACCCGGTGCAATACCGTTGACCTGAATATTATATTGCCCCAGTTCATCACAATAAGCTTTGGTAAAACCAGCCAGGGCATGTTTAGTGGCAGAATAAGCCGGGGACCATTGACCGCCAAGGTAAGAAAAGAGAGAGCAAATATTGATGATCTTACCCTGCTGGTTGGGGATCATCACTTTGGCGGCTTCGTAGCTCATTTCAAAGGCGGCCGTCAGATTGATGTCAATCATCGGATCCCAGTCAGCACGGCCAAAATCCTGCACCTTGTTCAGTTTGCAGATGCCCGCATTGTTGACCAGAATATCCACGGACCCGAAGTGCGCCAGGCATTCGGCGATGACCCTGGCCGGCGCGCCTTTCTCGGTGATATCCACCTGCATAAAGGCCACGCGCACGCCCTGTTGTTCAATGATTTCACGGGTTTGCCCCTGATCCATCACAAAGCTGGGAATAAACAGATTCGCCCCGGCCTTGGCCAGCGCCACGGCAAACGCCTGCCCCAGCCCACTGTTGCCGCCGGTGACAATCGCCGTCTTCCCCTTCAGCGAAAAGAAATCCAGTGAGAACGCATTCAACGCATCTAGTGACATGTCCTGACTCCTTAGCCTGGAAAAAAAGCAAAAAAAATGAGAAAAGTAAGCTCCTCTGCACTGGGCAAAGAAGTTACTTTTCTCATCGGCTCTAGTAACTGAGAAGCAAGCTAACATGCCCACTCCGTTCGCTTCCGTGATTGACTTCACAAAATCATTTTATGCTAAAAATAGCGTGATAATAAAAATGACTTGTCTCACTGAGTAATTACCCCTTGATAACGGCCCGCCAATTCTCATTTTAGGCTTTTGTGATAACAATCACGGATATTATTCCCGGCGCCGTGCTATTTGTTAGGGCAGTTACTGAATGAGCCCAAGAGAAAAGTAACTTCCCGTAATGCGGGGAGTTTGCTTTTCTCTTTTTTTGTTTGACAATTTAATGGGAATGCCGCATGAAGAAATCAAATTTCCGCCGTTGGTTAACCCTGGCAATAATAAGTATTAGTGGCGGCGTTAGTTTTGATCTGGCCTATTTACGCTATATCTATCAAATACCCATGGCGAAGTTTATGGGTTTTTCCAATACCGAAATAGGTTTGATTATGAGCACCTTCGGTATTGCCGCCATTATTCTTTATGCCCCCAGTGGCATTGTCGCCGATAAGTTTTCCCACCGTAAGGTCATGACTTTCGCCATGATCGCGACCGGCTTGCTAGGTGGGCTGATGGCGTTTTACCCGCCTTTCTGGGTGATGATCCTGATACAGGTAGCATTCGCCATTACCACCATTCTGCTACTCTGGTCCGTTTCCATCAAGGCGGCGTCACTGCTCGGCAACCATGAGGAACAGGGCAAAATCATGGGCTGGATGGAGGGGTTAAGAGGCGTCGGCGTAATGGCGCTGGCGGTGTTCACCATGTGGATCTTCTCTTTATTCGCTACCGAGGATCCCAACAGCCTCAAAGCGGTGATCCTGATTTACAGCGGCGTATATATTCTGCTCGGCGTGCTTTGCTGGTTCTTCGTCAGCGAGGGTTCTTCCCAGGCCGCAAGCAGCAGTACCGAGCCCTCACCTCCCTTTAGCCTCGGTGACATCCTGAGAGTGCTCAAGGTCAGCAGCACCTGGTATTGCAGCATGATCATCTTCGGCGTCTACACCATTTACGCCATCCTGAGTTACTCGACCAATTACCTGACCGAAATGTATGGCATGACGCTGGTTGCCGCCAGCTACATGGGGATTGTGATTAACAAGATATTCCGCGCCATCTGTGGTCCGCTCGGGGGATTGATCACCAGCCACAGTCGGTTGAAATCGCCGACCCGGGTGATTCAACTGCTGGCGCTGGTCAGCCTGATCACGCTGGGCGCCTTGTTAGTCACCAATCAACAACCGGGCTCGGTCGCCGTGGGTATCGGTTTGATCTTGTTACTGGCTTTTGCCTGCTATGCCTCGCGCGGGCTGTATTTCGCCTGTATTGGTGAAGTCCGTACGCCCAAATTCATTATGGGCACTACGGTGGGTATCTGCTCGGTGATCGGTTTTCTGCCGGATGTGTTTGTCTACCCCTTGGTTGGGCATTGGCAAGACACCCTGCCAGCAGCCGAGGCTTATCGCAATATGTGGCTGATGGGGCTGACCGCCACCGGATTGGTAGTGGTGTTTACATACCTGTTGTTCAACAAGATTAAAACGGCCGATGCAAAAACAACAACCATAAAACCCCTGGTCGGTTAATGGATTTTCCTTGAGGAGCGAACGCATGAAGAAGCAGTATTTGATGGGGGTGGACGTTGGCACCCAAAGCGCAAAAGTGGTGATTTTTGATTTGGACGGCAACGTCATTTGCGAAGGGAAACAGCAACTGCGCAAGCTGGAGATCCCCGCGCCGCTGCTGGCGGAGCATCCGGATGATGACCTCTGGGACGCCCTAAAGGTGGCGTTTCGTCGCGTCATGCAGCGTTTTGCTGAATACGGTGGTCAGCAGCAGGACATCCTGTCGATGGGGATTTGCATCGTTCGCTGCTGCCGTGCGCTGCTAAAAGAAAACGGTGAGCTAGCCTACCCGGTGATCAACTGGATGGATAAGCGCCTCAACAAGCCCTATGAGTATATAGATGCCTACCGGGAGGTGCGCTATATCACTACCACCTCGGGATATATTACCCATAGGCTGACCGGCGAGTTCAAAGACACCTGCGCCAATTACATCGGTTGGTGGCCGATGGACAATGATCGCTTGGACTGGAGCACGGATCCGGCGGTCTGGCAAAGCTGCAATCTGACGCGCAATCGGGTACTGGACGTGGTGAAGCCGGGGGAAATCCTCGGTTATCTCAGCGAACGCGCGGCGAAGCAAATCGGTTTGCCGGCAGGTCTCCCGGTGGTCGCGACCGCGCACGATAAAGCGGTAGAGGCTCTGGGGGCCGGTTCGCTGGACGAAGGTGTCGCGCTTATCTCCCTTGGCACCTATATCGGCGCCATGGTGCACGGCCATGCCAACGTGAAAAACGCACGCCATTTCTGGCCGTTCCAGGCATCGATCCCCGGCCGGTATTTGTATGAATGCATGGGCGTGCGTCGCGGTATGTGGACCATAAGCTGGTTTCGCGACCAGTTTGGCGCGGCTGCGTTGTCTGCGGCCCATGACGCAGGGGTTAGCATCGAGGAACTGTTGAACCACGAGGCCGAACGGGTGCCGGCGGGCTGCGAAGGTTTGATCACCGTGCATGACTGGGCACCGCCATCAGAAGCCGAATACCGCAAAGGCGCGATGATTGGCTTCGATGGCCGTCATACTCGGGCGCACATTTACCGCTCTATTCTGGAGGGTATCGCCTTCACCATGAAAAACCATATGGATAAAATGGCGCAGGAACTGAATACGCCCTTCCACAGCCTGATCATCTCCGGCGGCGGCGCCAACAGCGATTTGTTTATGCAAATTTTCGCCGACGTGTTCGGTATCCCGACGCGTCGGAACCTGATGAGCGGCTCTGCCGCGGTGGGATGCGCCATCAATGCCGGCATGGCGATTGGTGCATTCGACAGCTATCAGCAGGCCACCGAAAGGCTGGTGAAAATCGGCGACCGCTTTACGCCGGACAACCGTAATCACCTTTTTTATCAGCAACTCAATGAGCGGGTTTACCAACAGGTTAACGCACACCTCGATCCGTTATTGCGTGCGCTCAGCCCTCTGGTGGATTAGCTATAACGCCAACTTCCACACGTCATGGTTGGTGGTGGAGACGGCAATCGCTCCGGCTTTTAACGCCGTCTGGGCGTCGTCTTCATCACACACCAGGCCCCCGGCGATGATCGGCAAATCGATTTTATCCGCCACCCAACCCAACACTTTCGGCATGCAGCCCGGCAGGATTTCGATGCAGTCCGGCGTGGACTGCGCCACCTGCTTGTCGACGTTATTAAAAGAGATGGAATCGAGGATAAACAGCCGGTGAATGGCATAGAACCCCTGCTGACGCGCGGCTTTGACCATTGAGGTTTTGGTGCTGATGATGCCGTCGGCGGCGGTCACGATCTTCAGAAAGTTAATCACGATTTCTTTGTTGGAACTTCCCTCCAACAAATCGACGTGTACAAAGGCGTATTTTCCGGCCTCTTTAATCTGCTGCACGATGCGTCCGATGTTGCAGATATTGCCGTAGAGCACCGAAATAATCCGACAGTCTGACTTCACCGCCGCCTGCAGGCTTTCATTATCTTTTACGGCGGCAATCACCGGATGCAGTTTTAACAACTCAACAATTGAAGACACGTTATTCCCCTGGTAGGCCCGCAGCAAGAACGGCGGGCAATGCTCATTAACAACAAGGTAACACACCCCTACACAGGTATCTCCACGTCCGCTCACACCGCTGCGATCATGCCCGGCAACGGTTCAGGATACCCTGACCGCTGCTGGATTTCCTGCTGTAGCCAATCGTGAAAATACCCCACCCGGGGCATATCGCGCTTGCCTGCGGGAATTTCCAGCCAGTATCCGTTGCGGCTTTTCAACTCAACCGGCGACAGCAGCACCAGCAGGCCGCTTTGCAATTCATTGCGGATCATCATCCGATCCAACACGGCGTAACCTGCTCCGGTAATGCAGGCATTAATCACCTGGTCTTGCGTACTGAACTCCAGCCCACTTTGCTGGCCGGCAATGGGCTGTCCCGCCGTCGCCAGCCAACAGGGCCAGTTATCCAGGCGAATATCGCCATTCAGGATGTGCAACTGAGGCTGGGTATGCAACGGCGGGAAGCCGCCATCGACCATCAGTAAAGGGCTGCCTACCAACACCAGTCGTTCATGGCATAACCATTCGCCCCGGGCGGCGCAGTCATCCGGATCGCCAAAGCGGATGGCGCAGTCGAAATCGCAATATTTTTGCCGGGTTTCACTGATCAGGGCGATCTGCAACTGGCTGTTACGGCTGCGCAACGCCACCAATCTGGGAGCCAGCCAACGGGTGGCGAAAGTCGGTGCTACCTGCAGGCGCAGGTGCTGTAACGGATTGTGCAGTTGTACATGCTGGATCCCCTCTTCAAGGATATCCAGCGACTGCCGCACTCTTGGCAGCAACGATATCGCGTCCTGCGTCAACGCCAGGCCACTGTGGCTACGGATAAACAGCAGCTTGCCCAGGAAGGCTTCAAGCTGCTTGATCTGTCGGCTGGCGGCGCTTTGAGTAATAAATAACGCCTCTGCCGCTTTGCTGAAACTCAGCGTTCGGCAGGTTTCCTCGAATACGCGCAACATACTCAGTGAAGGAAGTTTTCTCACGATACGCGAAGCCTCTGTGCATAAAACAACATGTTAACTATATGTTGCTAATTTGCAGTGATTCGCCAGTGTGCATCCCGTTTATTTCCATAAAACCAGAAGCCGATCACATGCGTTTTCCACCTGAGGGTATGACTAAAACGCACTCGCCGAAGCGCGGGTCTGCTGCCACATTGTTTACGCATTCAAAACATAAAACCAACAATAACCCCACACCACTCCAACTGGAGGACAGGGCAATGCAACATCTGACATCACAACAAATACGTATGGATGACGTACCGTTAAACCGATTCCATCTCAAAATCGCCGGGCTGACTTTCGGCGCCCACTTCACCGACGGCTATGTACTGGGCGTCATAGGTTTCGCCCTGGCGCAAATCAAACCGCAAATGGGGATCTCCGCCTTTTGGGAAGGCATGTTGGGCAGTTCAGCGCTGATCGGCCTGTTTATCGGCAGTTTGCTGCTCGGCTGGGTGGCCGACTACATCGGCCGGCAAAAAATATTCTGCTTTAGCTTTGTGGTGATCACCCTGGCCTCGGCGCTGCAATTCTTCGCCACCACGCCGGAACAACTCTTCTTGCTGCGGGTGCTGGTCGGTGTCGGATTAGGCGGCGACTTCTCCGTGGGCCACACCATGCTGGCCGAATTTTCTCCCCGTAAACACCGTGGCGTACTGCTGGGATCTTTCAGCGTGATTTGGACTTTTGGCTACGTAGCCGCCGGGTTTGCCGGTCACTTCCTGACGGCGATGGGACCGGATGCCTGGCGTTGGCTGCTCTCTTCTTCCGCCGTGCCGGCCGTCATCATCCTGCTCATGCGGATAGGCACGCCGGAATCTCCCCGCTGGCTGATGGGAAAAGGGCGTCGCGAGCAGGCCATGGCCATCGTACACCGCTATTTTGGCCCTAACGTCATGCTGGTCGATGAGGCCCCCACCCTCAGTAAACAGCGTTTTTTGTCGCTGTTTGGCCCGGTATATCGTCGGCGCACCGCGTTCAACAGCCTGTTTTTCGTCTGTCTGGTGATCCCCTATTTCGCGATTTATACCTTCTTGCCGTCCATTCTGCAGGTCATGGGCCTGGATCAAAATTTTGCCACCGACTTGTTGCTCAACGGTCTGCTGATCGTCGGTGCACTACTCGGCATTTTGCTGACGATGTTCTGTTCCCGACGTGGCTTCCTGATCGGTTCCTTTGTGTTCCTCGCGGCGTGCTTAGTGTTGCTTAGCCTGATCCCCGTCAGCCAGTCGGCGTGGCTGATCGCACTGTTTGCGGCTTTCACGCTGGTGATGTCGGCGGTCAGCAACCTGGTCGGCGTTTTTCCCGCGGAAAGTTTCCCTACGGAAGTCCGCTCAATGGGCGTCGGGTTCGCCACGTCAATGAGCCGCTTGGGTTCTGCCATCGGCACCGGTCTGTTGCCACTGGCGATTGTCCACTACGGCATGCCCGCCACCACCGGCATTCTGGCCGTGATCTTGATTATCGGCGCGCTGGTCTCCATCGCCTGGGCGCCAGAAACCAAAGGATTAACCCTGGTGGACGCCAGCCAGGATCCGGCGCAGCGCGCAGACAATGCGTTGGCCGCATCGATTAAATAACACCATCTGACTGAAAACAGGAGCAATGACGTGGAAATGTATATCGGTGAAGGGTTTGAGGGTAACGGCGTAAACGCCTCGCACATCAATATTTTGATCGGCCCGCGTCATGGCGCGGTAGGTCAGGCGTTCGCATCCAGTCTGGCCTCCCCCAGCCAGGGGCACTGCCCCTTTATGGTGGTGGTGAAGCCCAATGTGCCGACCAAGCCTATGACGCTGTACGTCAACAAGGCCGAAATCAGCGGCGAACTGCATGGCAATGCCACCTGGGGCGCCTCCCAGGCGGCCATCGCCAAAGCGGTAGCTGAAGCCCTGCTGGAGGGGATCTTGCCGCCAGAGGCCGAAGACCAGTGGTGCATCGTGACCGCCAACTGGGTGAATCCGGCCTGTGATGATCTCGACGAGGTGTATCGGAATAACTATCGCGCCTGTAGCCAGGCGATCCATTCGGCGATGAATCAGTTGCCCAACCGCAGCCAGCTCGCCCAGGCTCTGCCGCAGCTGGCGAATCCCTTTTATACCCCGCGTGCCTGAGGAGAACGCCATGGATTACATCAATCTTGGTCAGTGCGGACTGAAAGTTTCCCGCTTGTGTCTCGGCACCATGAACATGGGCAGCAAACAGTGGAAACCCTGGATTTTTGACGAACAGCAAAGCGAGCCGCTGATACGCCACGCGCTCGAATGCGGGATCAACTTCATTGATCTGGCGGATTTTTACTCCAGCGGCGCAGGCGAGGAAGTGGTTGGCCGCATCATTGCGCGCGTGGCTCAGCGCGACGAGCTGGTGTTGACCACCAAGGTCGGGTACCCGCTTGGCGGCGGCACCAATAATCAGGGGCATTCCCGCAAGCACATCATGACCAGTATTGACGCCAGCCTGCGTCGCCTGGGCACCGATTATGTCGATATTTACATGCTGCACTACTTTGACGTGAACACCCCCATCGAAGAAACCTGGTCGGCGATGAACGATATCGTCCGTTCAGGCAAAGCGCGGTATGTCGGCGTCTCAACCATGTATGCCTGGCAATTGGCGAAAATCCTGTGGATGTGCGAGCGGCAGGGGTTCGTCAAACCCATCAACATGCAATTGCAGCTCAACTGCGCCTACCGCGAAGAAGAGCGCGAGATGATCCCCTTGTGCCGCGATCAAGGTTTGGGCATTTCGGTGTTCAGCCCGCTGGCGCGCGGTTTGCTCAGTTGCGATTTCAACTCGGTGCGAAACCAAACGGATTTCTTCACTCAGGAGATGTATGCCGATGCGGCTTCGCGCAATGTCGCACACTCCGTCAGCCAGGTGGCGACGCTGCGCGGTCTTCCGCCGGCGCAAATTGCTCAGGCCTGGGTGCTGGGTCACCCGGGAGTGGACTGCATGCTGGTCGGCGCCGACACGGTGCAACAGATAGACAGCGCTGTCAGTGCCTTATCAACCCCGCTTAGCGAAGATGAACGTTATGAGCTGGAACGCCACTACACCCCCTGCGATGTGATTAACGATTACACCGCAGGCAAACGCATTGCACGTGAGAGCCGCCCAACCCGCGGCCTGTTTACCCTGGACAATACCGACACAAGGAACATTGCATGACCTCCTATTCCTCCCTGTTACGCAACGGCTGGTATTGCGACGGCCAATGGCGCAGCGCACCAAGGCGCTATCCCGTAAACAACCCCGCCAGCGGCGAAACGCTGGCCGATGTCGCCTTTGCGGGTGCCGCAGAAACCGAAGCGGCAATTGCGGCAGCCTCAGCCGCGCTACCCGCCTGGCGCGCCTTGCCGGCAAAAGCGCGATCGCAGATCCTGCAGCGCTGGTTTCAACTGATCGTGGCGCATCAGGCCCCGTTGGCGGAACTGATGGTGGCAGAACAAGGCAAGGTATTGAGCGAAGCCCTGGGCGAAGTGGTCTATGCCGCCAGCTTTATTGAATGGTTTGCCGAGCAGGCCAAGCGCGCCTGCGGTCACACCATTCCTGCCACCCAAGCCGGCAACCAAATCCTGACCTTCAAACAGCCGGTTGGCGTCATTGCCGCCATCACGCCGTGGAATTTCCCATTGGCAATGCTGACGCGCAAGCTCGGCCCTGCGCTGGCGGCCGGGTGTACCGCCGTGATCAAACCGGCCAATGAGACCCCGCTTTCCGCCTTTGCGCTGATCGTGCTGGCGGAACAGGCCGGCGTTCCCCCCGGAGTGATTAACGCCGTCTCCGGCGACACCCCGGCGATTGGCACCTCACTGATGGCCAGTTCACAGGTGCGCAAGGTCTCCTTTACCGGCTCGACCCCAGTGGGGAAACTGCTGATGCGTCAGGCGGCGGATACGGTGAAAAAACTGTCGCTGGAACTGGGGGGAACGCCCCTTTTATCGTGTTTGACGATGCCGACCTGACTGCGGCAGTGGCGGGTGCGATGGCGGCTAAATTCCGCAACAGTGGCCAAACCTGCGTGTGCGTGAACCGCTTCTATATTCAGGACGGCGTTTACGATCGTTTTATCCAGTTATTGACCGAGGCCACCCGGGCGTTGAAAGTGGCCCCCGGCATGACGCCCGGAGCCCAGCAAGGGCCGTTAATCCATCTGAAAGCGGTAGAAAAAGTGGAGGCTCACCTGCAGGATGCGTTAAGCCAGGGGGCGCGGCTGATGTGCGGGGGCGAGCGCCATCCGCTCGGAGGAACCTTCTTCCAACCCACGGTATTGGCCGACGCTAATGAACAGATGCGGTTGGCGCATGAAGAAACTTTCGGGCCGCTGGCAGCCTGCTTCCGTTTCCATACCGAAGAGGAAGTGATTCGCCGGGCTAACGACACGCCTTTCGGATTGGCCGCCTACCTCTACACTCGCGATCTGGCGCGTGCATTCCGTGTCACGCGCCAGTTGGAAAGCGGTATGGTGGGCATCAATGAGGGCATTATCTCGACTGAAGTGGCGCCCTTTGGCGGTGTCAAAGAGTCTGGCCTGGGCCGTGAGGGCGCGGATGTGGGGCTCGAGGAGTATCTCGAGACCCAGTATGTCAATTTGGGGCAACTGGGCGGCGAATAAATAGCTGTTCGGTCATCAATTGCCCCCACTGTGTGCCCGGCTGCTCTTCTGCAAGCACGAAACCGACGCTTTCATAAAGATGCCGGGCCGCATCCAGCCCTTTGAAGGTCCACAGATGGGTTTCGTCAAAGGCATGCTCATCGCAAAAACTGACCGCCCGGTTCAGCAACTGGCGGCCAATACCTCTGCCACGCAGGCTGTCATCGATAATAAATGCGCGCAAGTGAGCACGGTTGTCCCCCAAGCTTTCGCCATCAATCGAAACAGAGCCGACAATGCGATCGCCCTTCAGCGCGGACCAGGTCTGGTTTAATGGATTCGACAAACGCCCGGCCAGATCGGCCAATGCCGCGCCCACCGTAGCTTCGAAGAAGGCGCCGAAACCCACGGTGCGGGAATAGTATTGCATGTGCATTTCCAGCGTTCTGGCAGTAAACCCCGGCAAATAGCCGCTGACAATCTCGATGGGCGCTGCAGCAACCGGCGTTTCTCCCAGGCGATGTGCTCGCAACGCTGTGGCATAGCTCTGCAGCCCATTGGCGATGCTGACGCTGGCGTCTGCCGGCAACTGCTCCAGCGCGGTAAGCACCTGGCGATCGGCAAAACGATTGATGCCCGCCAGGGTGTCTCGTCCTTGCGCCGTCAGCCGCAGGATCTTCTCTCTGGCATCTCGCGGGCTGGCCTGCGTTTCCAACTCCCCGGCTTTGATCAGCTTGTTCAACATGCGGCTGACGCTGGATTTCTCCAGGTTAAGTACGTTGCAAAGCTCGGCGGCGGTATCAACCTGGCGATCGCCTATTTCAATCAACGCATGCACCGCCGATGGCGGCAGTTCGGTTCCTGCCAGGGTATTGCCCATAAAGCCGAGCTCACGCACCAAATGGCGCGACGCATCCCTGATCGGGTGTAAATACGGACTTGGTTGGGTGATTGACATGATCGGCACTCTGATATAGTTGTATAGTGCAACCATATCAGAGTTATTCAGCAGTGCAAAGGGGCATGAGTCTTACAGGACAGCGGCCCGTCATCAGGCACGCTCAGGTTTTTTAGGCGCTCTCGCCCTTTTTTAACTCTTTCAGGTATTTGTAAACCGTGGCGCGGCCGAGGGATAACACGTTGGCGATATAGTCGGCGGCGCTTTTGGCTTTAAACGCCCCTTCGTTATACAGGTCAATCACCAACTGCTTTTTCTGTTCACGGGTCAAAGAACCCAATGAAGCGTTTTGCTGGCGGATCCACTCGTGCAGGAAGGTATTGATCTTCTCCTGCCAGTCGTCTTTGAATAACTGCTGTGGCTGAGGCTGCAAACGGGTGACCGACAGGAACATATCCAGCGCATTTCTGGCGTCTTCAAATGTCGCGGTGCTCAAATTAATGCACAGCAGGTAGCGGGGAACGCCCTGCTCGTCTTTCGCGGCAATGCTCACCGAACGCATTTTCTTGCCGTCCCAGTTGAGTTTCTCGTACGGCCCGGTCACCTGACCTTCGCTGTCGATGTCAAAATCCTCCAAACCGGCATCGTCACCCGGTTTGCGTTTCGACAGATTATTGGCGAGGTACGCCACCTTATTGGTAGAGAGATCGTGTATCACCACTTCCACATTGGGAAAAAACAGCGCTGCAATGCCGTCGGCAACCGACTGCAATAATTCTAATTGGGACGTGGTTTTCAGCACTCTGCTGTTACTCCATAGCGATAAGGCATGATGATATTGGCCAGTTTTCATCATTGGGTCAGCCGCTTAGCATACCTCAGTTGCCCCGCAATGCCGAGCGGGAGAACGGCTAACCGCCCTCCCGAGACTGGCTTATTCCGCCTCGCGATGGCTTTGGTAAAACACATAGCCTTCCTGAGCCACGCTGTCTTTGATTCTAAAGCGCCAAACGATTGCCAGGGTGATAAACCACAGCGGCATGCTGCACAACGCTATCAGGGTATCGCGATCAAAGATCATCAGCACCAACGTGAAGGCAAAGAACGCCAATGTCAGCCAGGTCATTATCACCCCACCCGGCATTTTGAACAGCGAACGTGCATGCAGGTCGGGCCGCTGTTTGCGGTAAACCAGATAGGCCGCCAGGATCATGCCCCAGCTGTAAACCACCAGTATCGCCGCCACGGTAGACACGATAGTAAATAGCGTCATGACGTTCGGCATCAGGATCAGCAACATCGTCCCCACTACCATGCAAAAGCACGAGAACATCAGGCTGCGGATCGGAATGGCGGTAGTGCGCGAAAGTATCTTGAACTGCCCATGGGCATGCTTCTCCATCGACAAGCCATACAGCATACGGGTACTGGAATAGACGCCACTGTTGGCTGAGGACATCGCCGAAGTCAGCGCCACAAAGTTGATGACCGCAGCGGCAGCGGGCAATCCCGCCTGATCGAACAGCATCACAAACGGGCTGCTGTCCGGTGAAATATGGCTCCATGAGGTTACGGCGATGATCGCCAGCATGGAAAACACATAAAAGATGATGATCCGCACCGGGATAACGTTAATCGCCTTCGGCAGTACCTTGTGTGGATCCTTGGTTTCAGCCGACATGGTGCCCAACAGCTCAATACCGGTGCAGGAAAAGATGGCGATCTGGAAGCCGGCAAAGAAACCAAGAATGCCGTGCGGCATGAAAATAGCAGGATCGGTGATGTTGTTCACCGAGGCTTTAACCCCGTCCGGCGAAGTCCAGCCAATAAACACCATCCAGGCCCCGGTGACGATCAGCGCGATAATGGCGATCACCTTGATGATGGCAAACCAAAACTCCGCTTCGCCAAACATCTTCACCGACAGCATATTGAACAGGCACAACAGCCCTAAGGTCAGTAAAGCCGGTAGCCAGGGCGAAACCTCGGGGTACCAGTACTGTATGTAGCCGCCGCAGACCACCACGTCGGCAATGCACGTCACCACCCAGCTCAGCCAATAGGACCACCCCAGAAAGAAGCTGGCTTTCGGCCCCAGGTATTCGGAAACGAAATCGGCAAACGAGCGGTAGCCGAGCTTGGTCAGCAACAGCTCCCCCATCGCTCGCATCACCATAAACATAAAGAAGCCGACAATCACATAGGTCAACACAATAGAGGTGCCGGAAAGCGCGATGGTTTTACCCGATCCCATAAATAAGCCAGTCCCAATGGCGCCGCCGATGGAAATCAGTTGAATATGGCGCTCGCTGAGTCCGCGTTGCAATGTTTGGGCGCAGTCGTGCCCCTCGGTTGAAGAAGCCTTCAACCGATGTTGCTTACTTTTTGTCATGGTGTTACCTGTCCGTCATTAAGGCGATTAAGCAGCGGACAGCCGCTGCTGCAGGAGTGAAACGCATTGCGCGTTGTACCGGCAAAAAAATTCAGGCAAAACGATACCGTCCCCTTGTTAAAGGGAAGTTAAAAAATGTACGCATCAGAAAACGGCTGTTCGAGCTGCGCGCTAGCCCACATTTAGCATGCGAAGCATGAGCGTGGAGGGTGATTCATTTATTATCAGTCGGTTATGATTATTTTTGTTCAAGAATAAAACGCTGACAACGTCGATTTAACATGAATTTAACTCTGGCGTCAGGAAACGGCATTGTCAACACGACACTTAAATAAAATGAAACTTTTTGATCACATTCAAGCTTCTGAAAAATAGATAAAAACGGGTTTTATGCATTTTTTATGCATAAACCATGAGTAGCTCCCGCAACCACCGTACAAAAGTAATTAACTATTCATTTTTACGCCGCCAAACCGGCTTGAAAGCGGCCTGTGGCCCGATGAGTGGGGGCTAACAAGCCGCGTTTTTAATGGTAAATTTAGCGTCGCAAAAGTGTTATGCACTTAGTAATCCACGGTTAAACAAAATAAATACCTATATATAAAAAGGTTGGTTATGGAAAAGCTATCCTACGCTTCAGAAAGCAGCACAACGGCCTGGGCCACCTATCTGCAACAAATCGACCGCGTTGCACCTTATCTCGGTGAGCTGTCGCGTTGGGTTGATACCCTGCGTCACCCTAAGCGTGCGCTGATCGTTGATATTCCTCTGCAGATGGACGACGGTTCAATCCGCCACTTCGAAGGTTTCCGCGTTCAGCACAACCTGTCGCGCGGCCCGGGTAAAGGCGGCATCCGTTACCACCCAGATGTTGATCTCGATGAGGTTATGGCGCTGTCAGCCTGGATGACCATCAAATGTGCGGCAGTCAACCTGCCTTACGGTGGCGCCAAGGGGGGATCCGCGTCGATCCTTTCAAACTGTCTGAAGGCGAGCTGGAAAGATTGACCCGCCGCTACACCAGCGAAATCGGCTTTATCATCGGGCCACAGAAAGATATTCCCGCACCGGACGTCGGCACCAACTCTAAAGTGATGGCCTGGATGATGGATACCTACTCCATGAACCACGGCACTACCATCACCGGCGTTGTCACCGGTAAGCCTATCCACCTGGGCGGCTCTCTGGGCCGTGAAAAAGCGACCGGCCGTGGCGTGTTCGTGACCGGTTGTGAAGTGGCCAAACGTTTGGGCGTACAGCTTGAAGGTGCCAAAGTGGCGGTACAGGGCTTTGGTAACGTGGGCAGCGAAGCGGCTCGTCTGTTCGTCGGCATCGGCGCACGCGTAGTCGTGATCCAGGACCACTCAGCGACCCTGTCCAACCCAGACGGCATCGACCTGAACGCATTGACCGAATGGCAAGCCAAGAACAAGCAGATCGCTGGCTTCCCTGGCGCTAAAGAAATCGAAAGCGAAGCTTTCTGGTCCGTCGACATGGACATCCTGATCCCAGCCGCCCTGGAAGGTCAGATCACCCGTCAACGTGCAGAAATCCTCAGCGCCAAGCTGGTACTGGAAGGGGCAAACGGCCCAACCTACCCAGATGCGGACGACGTTCTGCGTTCACGCAACATCACCGTAGTGCCTGACGTTATCTGTAACGCCGGCGGCGTGACCGTCAGTTACTTCGAGTGGGTGCAGGACATGGCCAGCTACTTCTGGAGCGAAAGCGAAATCAACGAGCGTATGGACAAGATCATGACCGACGCTATGGTTCACGTTTGGAACAAGTCCGAAGAGAAGAAATGCAGCCTGCGCACCGCGGCCTATATCGTCGCCTGTGAGCGTATCCTGACCGCACGTAAAGAGCGTGGCATTTACCCAGGTTAATGCGTTATCCATCCCGGCTTGCACTGCAGGCCGGGATCATTTCAAAATATCCCCTTCTAACGCAGCAACCTTTTCAACACCTTTCCGGTGCTGGTCATCGGTAACCGCTCGACAAACTCCACGATACGCGGGTATTTAAACGCCGCCAGTTGCTCTTTGGTCCAGGTAATCAAGGCTTCTTCCGTTACCGCCTCGTCCAGATCTTTCAACACCACCACCGCTTTAATTTCCTCTCCCAGCGATGGATGCGGCACCCCGATCACCGCCACCAATGAAACCGCAGGGTGGCGAATCATCAGTTCCTCCACTTCACGCGGATAAACGTTAAACCCGCCCCGGATAATTACGTCTTTCGACCTGTCGACAATAAAATAAAAACCGTCGGCGTCGCACCGTGCCAGATCGCCGGTTCTAAACCAGCCGTTTTCCAGAACCTCGGCCGTGGCCTCCGGGCGATTAAGATAACCTTTCATCACGTTGTGACCGCGCACCGCTAACTCACCGACCTGATCGATCTCCGTTATCGTTTTGCCGGTAACATCAACCAACCGGACTTCAACGCCCCAGATCGGTTGGCCGATAGATCCCACTTTGTTGACGCGTCCTGGGTGATTGAAGGTAGCGACCGGGCTGGTTTCCGACAGCCCGTACCCCTCCAGAATGTTAACGCCGAAACGACGGGCAAAATCTTCAATGATTTGCACCGGCAAACTGGCCCCGCCGGAGACCGCCATGCGTAAATTTTTGCGCAACAGCGACAGATCTACGCTGTCGTCCAGCGCATTCAGCAGTGCCCAATACATGGTAGGTACGCCGGCGAAAAAAGTGATGGCGTGCTTTTGCATCAGCGAGATAGCCAGCTTTGCATCAAAACGGGGCACCAGCACCAGCGTTGCTCCCAAGGCGAAGCCGGCATTCATCTGGACGGTTGAGCCGAAAGTATGGAACAGCGGCAGCGTTACCAAATGGCGATCGGGGCGTTCAACCGAGCTATTGAATAACTGCACCGAACCCAGCGCATTCAGCACCAGGTTGGAATGGGTCAACTCCGCCCCTTTGGCACGGCCGGTGGTTCCGCTGGTGTAGAGGATCACTGCGGTGTCGGACTCTAGGGTGCTGGCGCTGTCAAAATCGGTAGGTTGCTGGCGAATGGCCTGGCTGAAGCGGTCACCGCTCAGCGGCAGGCTGTCACCGATAATAATAAAGTCGCGGCACGATTGCATGGCATCGAACGCGATTTTTGCCTCTTCTCCCAAGGTTAATCCATGGCCCCCTTCGAAACAAAAGAAGGCCACCGCCTGCGAATCCTGCAGGTAGTATTCAAACTCCCCCGCCTTCAACAAGATATTCAACGGCACCACCACCGCACCCGCTTTGAGAATGCCGAAGTAAATCGCCGGAAACTCCCAACGGTTTGGGCAGGCCAACGCCACCCGCTCCCCCGGTTTTACGCCCCGAATCCTCAGCAGATGGGCAACCTGATTGGCGAGCTGATCGAGTTCGCCATAGCTAAGCTGGAATTCGTCCTGAACCAGCGCCAGACGATCGGCAAAAGTACGCGCACTCTCTTCAAGCAATGTGGACAAATTAAGCATATGGGGGTCTCATGAGCAGAAACCGGGAAGCCCGGTGAGTCGATAATTGAGATACTGCGCCACCTCATTGAGGTTGATCTCCCTGAACCGCCTCCGGCGGTAAAATCAGTATAGATGCACCTACGCCAGAAGCAGGTTCGCGTCCTACACACCGGTAGGCTATATATTAGGGATTATTCCTCCCGGAGATCCCCGTATGAGCAAGAAAAAGATCCTGATGCTGGTTGGTGATTATGCTGAAGATTATGAAACCATGGTGCCCTTTCAGGCATTGCAGATGATTGGCCATCAGGTGGATGCCGTCTGCCCGGACAAGGCCAAGGGGGATTACATCATGACGGCAATCCATGATTTCGACGGCGCGCAGACCTACAGTGAAAAACCTGGCCACCGTTTCACCCTGAATGCCGACTTTGCCGCGGCAAAAGAAGAAGACTACGACGCGCTGTTGATCCCCGGCGGCAGAGCGCCCGAGTATCTGCGTCTGAACCCGCAGGTGATCAAGCTGGTGCAGGCTTTTGACGCCGCACGCAAACCCATCGCCGCGGTGTGTCACGGCCCGCAGCTGTTGGCCGCCGCCGGGGTGTTGAAAGGCAGAACCTGCAGCGCCTATCCGGCCTGCGCCCCGGAAGTGCAGCTGGCCGGTGGCCACTTTGCGGATATCGGTATCGATCAGGCCCATGTTGACGGCAATCTGGTGACCGCCCCAGCCTGGCCGGCGCATCCGCAATGGCTGGCGGAATTTGCCGAGTTACTGGCACAATAACTCCGTTAAAAGGCCCACAATTTCTTTGCGGGCCTGAAACTGCATTCGGCGCGATGAGTTAACTCATCCAATATTGGGAATATCGCGATATCATTTTAATTGTTCAATCAGAAAGTGGATGTCGTAAAGCCAGCGTTTGGCCCGTGCGGATCGCACCAGCATATAAACATACAATGGCCGGATCCTTTCCATTTCAAGATCCCAGTGATTCGCGCGACGATTTGATGAGGAGAACAATAACGCCGACTTTGACTCCTGACGAAAATACAGCTCATGATTGTAATTGCTGCTGTCGATGAGAAAGGCGTCGAAATAGCCACGCATCAGCGTTTCCGACATTGGCAAGGAGAGGTGCAGCTCTTTGTTTATTTCCGTATTGAGAGTAACGGCAACCCCCTTTTTAAGCAGGCTGGGCGAATTATAGCGATCAATCACTGAAATGACCTGTTGCTGAATATCACTTTCCATTTCAACCTCAATATATTTGGCCGCGGGGATGATGCGATATTATTCAGACCCTGCTGATTGTGGCGAGTTCTCCATCGTCTGGTCATTTTCCCTTTCTTTACACTTCCACCACAGAATGAATATAAAAAAACGCAGCGCGCTATCATCACACTGCGTTATTTAATTATTGCCTGGGCTAAATCTTATTGGGTTAAAGATCTATTGTTGGCAACCACGCCATCGCCCTGCTTTTCTGCCGCGATACCCCCACCCAGCACTTTATACAGAGTAATCAGGTTCTGATATTCGGTTTGGCGAGCAGCAATCAGCGACTGCTGGGCGGTATATAGCGTTCGCTGCGCGTCCAACATCACCAGATAGGTATCCACGCCATGGCGGTAGCGCAGCTCCGCCAGGCGATAATATTCCTGCGAGGCCGCCACATAGCCGGTTTGCGCCGCTAACTGTTCCTGAATTGTGCCCTTGCGTGCCAACGCATCGGCCGTTTCCTGGAATGCCGTCTGCACCGCTTTTTCATAGGTGGCGACGTAGAGGTCTTTCTGCGCCTTGGTGTAATTCAACTGCGCCGTATTATAGCCACCGGTAAAGATCGGCAGGCTGATGCTCGGTGCGAACGACCAAACGCCCGCCCCCTGACTAAACAGGGATGACAGTTCTCCACTGCCCACTCCGCCGCTGGCGGTCAGGCTGATAGACGGGAAGAACGCCGCTCGGGCGGAACCGATATTGGCATTGGCAGCCTTCAGGTTATGCTCGGCCTCCAGCACGTCCGGACGGTTCAGCAGCACCTGCGACGACACATTGCCCGGTATATCTTTCATGATGCCAGACAACGCTTCGATCCCATCAGGCAATAGGCTCTCCGGCACGCTTTGCCCGACCACCAGATCCAGCGCGTTTTTCGCCTGCGCCGCGCTGGTGGTGTAGCTGGCCACGTCCGAACGCGCCTGCTGATAGACCGTCTCGGCCGACGCCACGTCAACCATCGACAAAATACCGTTTTGCTGATTCTTGCGCGTTACCGCCAACGACTGTTTGGCACTTTCCATGGTGCCTTTGGCGGCGGCCAGATTGCTGCGTGCGGCCGCCACATTTACCCAGTCGGTCACGGTGTCGGCAATCAGTGCCAAACGGGTACTTTTCGCCGCTTCGGACTCCGCCAAATAGCTCTCGAATTTAGCGCGAGTCAGGCTGCGATTTTTGCCAAACAGATCCAGCTCGAAAGAACTGGTGCTTGCCGTCGCTTCGTAACTTTGGCTGATCGCCGTGGCATTGCCATTACCGGTCAATGCCCGGCCACGACTGCCGTCCACTCCGGCATTGATGGTAGGAAACAGATCGGCACGTTGCTCACCGTAGAGCGCCCGGGCAGATTCGATGTTGGCAATGGCCTCGCGCAAATCGCGACTGCTGCTCAGCCCCATCTCCACCACCTGCCGTAACCGGCTATCGACCACATAGTCACGCCATGGGATGTCCGGATAGCTTAATGACAATTTACCCGAGGGCGCAGTATAAGCTGCCCCTTGCGGCAGCGTTGAGGGCACCGGTGCCTGCGGGCGTTGATAATCCGGATCCAGCGAGATACACCCCGCCAGCACCAGCGGAAAGGTCAAAGTGATTAAACGTTGCAGCACGTTATTCTCCTGCCTGCGGCGCAGTGTTTTCTGTTGGTTTGGCGGAGGTTGTTTTGCGTGAAAACATCCGGCGTACCAATACGTAGAACAAAGGAACGAAGAAGATTGCCAGTAATGTCGCCGTAATGGTGCCGCCGATGATCCCGGTACCTATGGCGATCCGGCTGTTGGCCCCGGCGCCGCTGGAAACCGCCAAGGGCAATACGCCGGCGCTGAATGCCAGAGAGGTCATCAGAATAGGACGCAGGCGCATACGGGAAGCCTCAACGGCGGCGGCGATCAAGGCTTCGCCGCGCTGGTAATTTTCTTCGGCGAATTCAACGATCAGAATGGCGTTCTTGGCCGACAGGCCGATGATGGTTAATAGCGCCACCTGGAAATAAATGTCGTTTTCCAGCCCGCGCAGCGTGATGGCCAACAGGGATCCCACCACGCCCATCGGCACCACCATCATCACGGCAAACGGGATTGACCAGCTCTCATACAGCGCCGCCAGGCACAGGAACACCACTACCAACGAAATGGCATACAACGATGCCGCCTGCCCGCTGGTCAGGCGTTCCTGATATGACAACCCGCTCCAGGAGAAGCTGCTGGCGGAAGAGAACTGTGATGCCAGTTTTTCCATCTCGTCCATTGCCGTGCCTGAACTGGTACCGGGCGCGCCCTCGCCGGTGATTTCAAACGAGGACAGTCCGTTATAACGCGACAGGTTTTCCGGCCCGTAAATCCAATGTGAAGAGGCAAAGGCAGAGAACGGCGTCATGCTGGTCGTGCTGCTGGAGGTGCCGCGAACAAACCACTTATCGAGATCCTCCGGCTTTGACCGATACTCGACGTCACCCTGCATATAGACCTTTTTCACCCGGTTACGGTCGATAAAGTCGTTGATGTAGGTGCTGCCGAACGCGCTGGTGAGCGTACTGCTGACGTCGCCGGCGCTCAGGCCCAGCGCCTGCAGTTTGTCGTTGTCGATGTCTACCTGCAGCTGTGGCGTATCCGGCAGGGTGTTGGCGCGCACCGCGCTCAGACTCGGGTTTTTCCCGGCGGCGGCGATGATCTGGTCACGCATCACTTGCAACTCCGCACGAGTGGTCGCCCCTTTAGCCTGCAGTTCGAAGGTGAAACCGTCGGACTGGCCGAAACCGTCGATCGCCGGTGGGCTCATCGAGAACACCTGGGCATCGCGAATAGTGGCAAAGTGCGCCATTGCGCGTTTGGCAATGGCATCGGCGGTGTTGGCACTGCCGGGCCGCTGGCTCCAGTCCTTGAGACTGACGAAGGCCATACCGGCGTTTTGCCCGCTGCCGCTGAAACCAAAACCGTTGATGGTGAAAATGGTGCTGACGTTGGCCTTCTCGTCGGTGAGGAAGTAATCTTTTACCGCGTCGCTGACCGCCGATGTCCTGGCATCGGTCGCGCCGGCAGGCAAGGTGTATTGCACCATCACCACGCCCTGATCTTCATTGGGCAAGAAGCCGGTCGGCAGCCGCATATACATCACGGCGGCGGCGATCAATAACAGACCATACAGGAGCAGATAGCGCATTGGGCTGTGTATCACCCGGGCGACCTTATCGGCGTATTTCTCCTGCAGACGGTTATAGCCACGGTTAAATTTACCCAGCAGGCCCTTATCGGTCAGATCGTCATGAGCTGGTTTGAGCAAAGTGGCACACAATGCCGGTGCCAGCGTCAGCGCCAGGATCACCGACAGCACCATCGACGCCACGATGGTAACGGAGAACTGACGGTAGATAACCCCGGTGGAGCCGCCAAAGAACGCCATCGGCAGGAACACCGCCGACAGCACCATGGCGATACCGACCAGAGCCCCGGTGATCTCCTTCATCGATTTTTCCGTCGCCTCACGCGGCGGCAGCTTCTCTTCCCGCATCACGCGCTCGACGTTTTCCACCACCACAATGGCATCATCCACCAATAGACCGATCGCCAGCACCATGCCAAACAGCGTCAGGGTATTGATCGAATAGCCGAAGGCGGCGAGCACGCCAAAGGTGCCCAACAGTACCACCGGCACGGTAATGGTCGGGATCAGCGTAGTACGCAGGTTTTGCAGGAACACAAACATCACGATCACCACCAACACCACCGCTTCGATCAGCGTTTTCACCACTTCTTCGATCGAGATATTAATAAAATCGGTGCTGTCTTTCGGGTAGGCCACCTTGTAACCGTCGGGCATCGAAGTCTGGTATTCCGCCACCTTGGCTTTGACCAGCTTGGCGGTATTGAGCGCATTGGCACCGGCGGCCAGTTTGACCGCGATGCCTGAGGCTGGATGCCCATTCAAACGGGCACTGGAGGAGTAATCCTCGTTACCCAATTCCACCCGCGCCACGTCGCCCAGGCGCACCAGTGCGCCGCTGCTGTCACTCTTGAGAATGATGTTGCGGAACTGCTCCGGCGTTTGCAGGCGAGACTGTGCCTTTACCGTGGCGGTCAGTTGCTGATCGGCACCGGACGGCAAGTCGCCGACCTTACCGGCAGAAACCTGGGTGTTTTGCGCTTCTATCGCCGTTGACACGTCGGAAGGCATCAGTGAAAAGGACGCCAGCTTGGTCGGGTCAAGCCAGATGCGCATGGCGTATTCCGATCCGAATACCTGCACATCGCCAACCCCTTCGATGCGCGACAGCGGATCCTGAATGTTGCTCACCAGATAGTCGGAAATGTCCGCCATGCTGGCCTTGTCGGTTTCGTCATACAGACCGACGATCAGCAAGAAGCTGCTCTGAGATTTTTTGACCGTAACCCCTTGCGCGGTGACCTCGGTAGGCAAACGGCTTTCCGCCTGCTGCACCTTGTTTTGCACCTGCACCTGCGCGATATCCGGATCGGTACCCTGGTCGAAGGTCACGTTAATGCTCACGGAACCGTCGGAGCTGCTGGTGGCTGAAAAGTAAAGCAGCCCGTCCAGCCCGGTAAGTTGTTGTTCGATGACCTGTGTCACGCTGTTTTCCAGCGTCTCGGCATCGGCGCCCGGATAGGTGGCGGAGATGGATATCTGTGGCGGGGAGACGTCAGGATATTGCGAAATGGGCAGCGAGTTGATCGACATCAGCCCACACAGCATGATGATGATCGCAATCACCCAGGCGAAAACCGGTCGCCGAATAAAGAACTGCGCCATGGTTACTGCTCCCCGCCGTTAGCCGTCGGTTGTTTCACATCAACCGCTTTGACCTCAACGCCCGCAGCCACCTTATTGGTGCCTTCAACGATCAGACGGTCACCGGCATTCAGGCCCTTGCTGACCAGCCAGTTGCTGCCGATAACCTGCTCGGTAATGACCGTGCGTTGCTCCACTTTGTTTTGCGCGTTAACAACCAGCGCCGTGGCTTCGCCCTTGGCGTTACGGGTGATCCCCTGCTGAGGCGCCAAAATCCCCTTGGGATCGACGCCGTTGTCTACCGTGGCGTGAACATACATGCCGGGCAGCAATTCGTGCTCGGGATTAGGGAACACCGCACGCAGGGTGACGGAGCCGGTCGACTCGTCTACCGCCACTTCCGTCAGCTCCAGTTTACCGGGGTGGGTATATGGCGTGCCGTCCTCGAGTTTGATAGCTACCGGCGTGACATCGTCACGTTTCAGCGATGCCTGCTGTCTACGCAGTTTGAGCAATTGACTGCTGGACTGAGTGAGATCGACATAAATCGGATCGAGCGCGCGAATGGTCGCCAGGGCGTCGGTCTGACTGGCGGTCACCAAAGCACCCGGCGTAACGGAGGAAATGCCGATACGGCCGGAGATAGGCGCGCGCACCTGAGTGTACGCGAGATTGATTTTGGCCGACTCCAAAGAGGCCTGATACTGTGCGACGGCGGCAACCGCCTCCAGATAGGTTGCCATGGCATCATCCGCATCCTGTTTGGAAACGCCATTCTCTTTTACCAGTGCGGCGTAACGCTGTGCCTTCAGGCGGCTGGACTTCACGGTGGCCTCAGCGCTTTTCAACTGAGCGGCAGCCTGATCGTAGCTGGCCTGATAGGTTGCGGGGTCGATCTGATACAGCACCTGCCCGGCCTTGACCTCGGCACCTTCGGTAAACAGGCGTTTTTTGATAATGCCGTCCACCTGAGGACGAACGTCCGAGGTCATGGTGGCGTTCACGCGGCCGGTCAAATCGCTGCTCAGCGTTACCGGTTGAGCCTGCAGCGTCGCGACACCCACTTCTTGCACGCTACCGGCGCCGGCGGGTGCTCCACCGCTCTGGCCATCACAAGCGGCCAGCAATAACGACAGGCTGACAAGTAAAACCTTTTTCCTTTGCATCGACTATCCATCCTATTGAGAACGTTTATTCTCAATATATAGAAAGCGCCGTTTTTAGTCTGACAGGGTTGCGTAAGGATTGCGTAAAATTGCATCGCAGAGCATGAGGAGAACCGGTGCGCGCCTGCTTTACGCACCGGTTTTGGCGGTTTTACTTATGACGAAGCGGCACGTCTTTCAGCAACCAGGTCAATGCAAAGGCCAGCGCCATGACCCCGGCGGCAATCTGATACACCGAGTGAATGGCCCCGCCAAAGGCTTGCAAATAGTCGTTCTGCAATGTCAACGGCAGATGGTGCACCGCCGCCGCGCCCAAGGAACGCGGTAACGCCGTCCCTTCAGGCAGCAAGCTGGCCAACCGACTGTGCAGCACATTGGTAAAAATCGCGCCAAACACGGCTACCCCGATGGATCCGCCGATAGAGCGAAACAGCGTAGCGCTCGAAGTGGCAACGCCCATGTGTTTTGGCTCGACGCTGTTTTGCGCCGCCAGGATCATCACCTGCATCACCATACCCAATCCCAACCCCAGCAGGCTGATGTAGAGATACAGCAGATGTACCGGCGTCGAGTTTTTCAGCGTCCCCAGCAGAATCATGCCTACCAGGGCACAGCTGGTGCCTATAATCGGGAAAATACGGTATTTGCCGCGCTTGCTGATTAACCGACCGCTAACGATGGAGCTGATCATGATCCCGCCCATCAGCGGCAGCAGCTGCATCCCGGCCTGGGTCGGCGTGGAATTCTTCACCACCTGCAAATACAGCGGCAGGAAAGTCACCGAACCAAACAGCGACATACCGACGATAAAGCCGACCAAGGCGCACAGCAAAAAGGTCCTGTTGCGGAATAAGTCGAGCGGAATGATAGGCTCGCTCGCCAGGCGCTCTTCGTAGATAAAACCGCCCAATGACACCAAACCAAAGGCCAAAATGCACCACAGCTGCCCGTCAGACCAGGCCATGACCGTACCGCCCTGACTGGTAAACAAAATAATGCAGGTCAGCGCGGCAGCCAGATAGCTGGCCCCCAGGAAATCGATTTCATGCTTGACCCGATTGACCCGGGATTGGAACACCGCCCCAATCACCAGCAGCGCGAAAATCCCCAGCGGCAGGTTGATATAGAAAATCCAGCGCCATGAGAAATGCTGCACCAGCACCCCACCAATCAAAGGGCCTACCACCGTCGCCAGGCCGAATACGCCGCCAAACAGGCCCTGATAGCGTCCGCGTTCGGCCGGCGGGATCACATCGCCCACCACCGCCATGGTGACGACCAGCAAACCGCCACCGCCCAGCCCCTGCAGGGCACGCATCAGGATAAGCTGGGCCATGTTTTGCGCCAATCCGCACAGCACCGAGCCGAGCAGGAAGACCACAATGGCAATCTGCAGCACAATTTTACGGCCGAACAGATCGCCGAACTTGCCATACAGCGGCACCACTATCGTCGATGCCAGCAAATAGGCGGTGACTACCCACGACAGATTTTCCAGGCCACCGAACTCGCCAACAATGGTCGGTAATGCCGTAGAGACAATGGTTTGATCGAGCGCCGCCAGCAACATGACCAGCAGCAATGCGGAGAACAACAGCCGGATCGAGGGCGCCTGCCCAGACGCCCTGCCGCTGTCTTCGCTGCCTGCCAGATGACCGATCCCCATTTAGATGAGCTCACTTGTAATTAATTAATCGAGTAATTAATATATGAGTGATTCTTTTCTCCGGTCAATGGATCTCACCGCGATGACAGCACAAAACGTTCAAGCCCCGCGCCGCCCTGGTCGGCCAAGCGGCGGCACCAAGGGCACAGAAAAACGCGAGCACCTGCTGGACACGGCGCTTAATTTGTTTGCCCGCCAAGGCATTGCCGATACTTCGCTCAATGCCATTGCCCGTGAAGCCGGCGTCACCCCCGCCATGCTCCACTACTATTTTCACAACCGCGAACAGCTGCTGGAGGTGCTGATCGAAGAGCGTTTCCTGCCGGTACGGCTGGCCGCCGGCAGCGTTTTCGACGCCAATGCGGACGATCCTATTGCCGCCTTCACCCAACTGGCCCAAAGGTTTATCGATATCTCCACCGCACATCCCTGGTTCGCCCCGCTGTGGTTGCGAGAAGTGATGAGTGATAACGGCGTACTGAAGCAACGGATGGATGAGCGTTTTGGTGATGCGCAGCGCAAAGCGGCCCTGAAGTCGATTATGCGCTGGCAGGCAGAAGGCAAGCTGAGTGCCGATCTGGAACCCTCTTTGCTGTTTATCACCCTGTTTGGCATGACTCTGCTGCCGCTGGCCACCGCGCCGAAATGGCACCGTGACAACAACAGCAGCAACGGCCCGCAGAGCGCTGAAGTCATCGCGCGGCATGCCATTGCATTATTAAGCTACGGGCTGGGACCGCAGCGCTAGAACGAGATCCATTTTGGTGCGACTCGCTCCTCCAACGAGCGTCATTTCGCATCGGTATGGATCTTTGTCCTCTGCTACCGCTAACTGTCTAACTGGCACCCTTTTTGCTTTGGCTACTCCTGCTAATTTGGCTTGTTAATCAGGGGTAGCTTATGTTTCAAACAATTAGAGTGGCATTGATCTGCTTCACCTTCAGCTTTGCCGGCGTGGCAAGCGCCGCCGGGGACTTACCGCACATCGTGATTTTAGCCACCGGCGGCACCATCGCCGGCTCTGCGGCCAGTAATACACAAACCACCGGTTATAAGGCTGGGGCACTGGGAGTGGAAACGCTGATTGCAGCGGTGCCGGAAATGCAGAAAGTCGCCCGCGTAGACGGCGAACAGATTGCCAATATCGGCAGCGAAAACATGACCAGCGATATCCTGCTCAAGCTGTCCAAGCGGGTCAATGAGCTGCTTTCACGCAGTGATGTGGATGGCGTGGTGATCACGCACGGAACCGATACGCTGGACGAATCGCCGTACTTTCTTAATCTGACGGTCAAGAGCAACAAACCGGTGGTGTTTACCGCCGCGATGCGCCCTGCCACGGCCATCAGCGCCGACGGCCCAATGAACCTGCTGGATGCGGTCACCGTTGCCGCCGACAAGCAGTCCGTGGGGCGTGGCGTTATGGTCGTTCTGAACGATCGCATTGGCTCGGCCCGTTTCAGCACCAAAACCAACGCCACCACGCTGGACACCTTCAAGGCCCCGGAAGAAGGCTATCTGGGCGTAATTGTCGGTGGCAAGCCCTACTTTGAAACCCGAGTCGACAAGATCCACACCACTCGCTCGGTATTTGACGTACGTGATGTCAAGGTGCTGCCAAAAGTCGACATTATTTATGGTTATCAGGACGACCCTGAATACATGTACGATGCGGCCATTCAGCATAAAGTGGATGGCATTGTTTACGCTGGTACCGGTGCCGGCTCGGTCTCAGTGCGCAGCTCTGCCGGGATCAAAAAAGCGGAGAAAGCCGGTGTGCTGGTGGTTCGCGCCAGCCGCACCGGCAGCGGTATTGTCCCCGAGGACAGCGGGCAACCTGGCCTGGTGTCCGATTCGCTCAACCCGGCCAAGGCGCGTATTCTGCTGATGCTGTCGCTGACCAAAACCCATAATCCTCGCGTCATTCAGGATTACTTCCACACGTATTGACCCGCGTTCTCTCGACAGGGCCAAGGCTGGCCCTGTTGTAGCAAGACTTAAACGGCCGGCAACTGACTGGTCACGCAGTGGATGCCCCCACCACCGGCGGCGATAGCGTCGATATTCAACTGCACCACTTCACGCTGCGGGTAAAGCGCCGTCAATAATGCCAAAGCTGCGGCATCCGCCTCGGCATCGCCAAACTCCGGGGCGATAATCGCGCCGTTGATGACAAAGTAATTGATGTAACCGGCGGCAAAATCCGCATTGCCTTTGCTGAAGCGGCTACGGCGTGGATCCAGCGGTGGCGACACCGTATGCACCTGTATCTTGCGGCCATCGGCATCCGTGGCCTGTTTGAGGATCGCCAAATGATCCAGTGTGACCTGATGGTCGTAGGACTCAGGATCGCTGTCCAGATTGGCGATCACCACGCCTGGGCTGACGAAACGGGCGTAAAAATCGACGTGAGCGTCGGTAATGTCTTTGCCTTTAATCCCCGGCAGCCAGATGATTTTTCGCAGGCCCAGCATCGCTTTGAGCTCTTGCTCTACCCGCTCACGGCTCCAGCCAGGGTTGCGGTTGCGATTGACCCAACTGCTCTCGGTCATGATGCCGGTGCCATGACCATCCACCTCGATGCCACCGCCTTCTCCTGTCAAGGCGCTGCGGCGCAGTGGGTTAACGCCGAAATGTCTGGCCTGGAAAGCGGCCAACTGAGCATCTTTACCGTGCCGTTGCTTATTGCCCCAGCCGTTAAAGTTGAAGTCCACCGCCGCCAATTCACCCGCGTTGTTGGTAACGAAATTGGCAGCGATATCGCGCATCCAAATATCATCGAGCTCGGTAATGACAAAGGTCACATTGTGGCTACCGCATTTTCTCTCCGCTAACTCTCGTTCACGTTCACGGCAAAATACCGTCAGCGGCTGGTAAACCGCGATAGCACGGGCAATGCGCCCCAGAGCATCTTGCACGTCCGCCGTGAACGCCCCCCAAATCGCCCGCTGTGCGCCAAAAGCGATAAAGGCGCATTGCTGAGGCTCCCCCTCATCGGGCATGCGCCAGTTCCCGCCAGCCGTTTTCTGAGCCGCGTGGCTGGACAATGATGCCAGCCCCATCGAGGCCGTCAGGCTAATGCCGGCAATCAGGGAAGCCTGTTTGATAAATTCACGACGTGTTGACATGGTTTGCTCCTGTATTGCCGCCAAAACAATAAGCTAATCTATTCAGCAAAAGACGGCGTGATGTCGATAACAGCTATGTTAATCCCTTTAATCCAGGTAAAACAAAGGATACATTTAGCAGACACCTGATTAGATAGGCTTATCAATAATGCTAAAGCACTGGCCCCCGATGAACGCCCTGCGCGGTTTTGAAGCCGCCGCCCGGCTGGGCAGTTTCCACCAGGCCGCCGATGAGTTGCACCTCACCCAGTCGGCGATCAGCCAACAAATTCGCAGCCTGGAAGCCTTCCTGGAGCAACCGCTGTTTTTCCGCAGCGGCCGCAGCGTCAGCCTGACCGATGCCGGACAGGATCTCTACAGCACTGCCCAGGTGATGCTGCAACAGTTGGCCGTTGGCATCCGCCGTCTGGAGCAGTACCGCAAACCCAACCAACTGATCGTCAACACTACGCCGGCATTCGCCCGCCACTGGCTGGTTCCACGCCTTAAAAGCTTCCACCGGCAGCACCCGGATATCGACCTGTGGCTGTTCACCACCTTCGATCCACCGGATATGGCGACCGAAACTGTCGATCTGGCGATCCGCGACGATCTCAGCGCGCAAATTGAATGTAGTCTCAAAATGCTGCATCAGGATCGGCTCTATCCGGCTTGCCATCCTGAGTTGCTGAAGCGGGATAAGGCACAACGCACCACCTTGCACGGCGAACGTGAGATGGACTGGAGCCATTGGGCGGTTCTGGGCGGCGCCAACGTCGGGCAAAGCAGCCACGGCCTGAACTTCTCCGATCCCGGCCTGCTGTTGGATGCGGCCTGCGACGGTCTGGGCATCGCTCTGGTCAGCCAACTGCTGGCACAGCAGGCACAGGCCAGAGGCCTGCTGCAGCCGCTGACCGAACAGAGCGTACGCGGCCCCCAGTGGGCGTGGCTGATTCATCGCGACAGCGAGAATAATCCCCTTACTCAGCATTTCTGTGAGTGGTTACTAACCCAATTACCGGCGGCGATTTAACGTTCTACCTCACGCTTCCAAACGCAGGATAAAGCGCGACGGATTGAGCGGTGCTACTTTCAATCAAGCGCCCGAACAAGCTGAAACAATGGCGCTAAGTGATTGTTGAGATTGAATTCACCTGTCATCGTTCAATTCGAAAAGGAAAGGCTATGCATTCTGGTTTATTAAAAACATTAGCACTTGGCGTGGCGTTAGCCACGCTCAGCCCTTCGGTATTCGCCGCTAATCTGAACGCCGGTGCCGTGGCGGCACCGGATCAATACGGTGCCAAAGTGGCCGCACAAATTTTGCAGGCCGGCGGTAATGCTGTCGATGCCGCGGTCGCGACCGCCTTTACGCTGGCGGTGACCTACCCGGAGGCCGGCAACATCGGCGGCGGCGGTTTTATGACCCTGTACGTCGACGGCAAGCCCTACTTCCTCGACTACCGGGAAGTCGCCCCCAAAGCGGCCACCAAAACCATGTACCTTAACGAAAAAGGCGAAGTGATCGAGAACCTCAGCCTGGTGGGCACCAAGGCCGCCGGCGTACCCGGCACGGTACTCGGGCTGTGGGAAGCGCATAAACGCTTCGGCAAGTTGCCCTGGGCAGAACTGCTGACCCCGGCTATCGGCTATGCGCAACAAGGCTTTAAGGTGGCCGGTCAGCAATACCAATACCGTGAGGATGCCAATAAGCTGTTCGCCGACAAAACCAACTTCGGTGATTACTTTGGCAGCATGAAACCCGGCGCGGTGTTTAAACAGCCGGAGCTGGCCAAAACGCTGGAACGCATCGCCAACAAAGGCGCTGACGACTTCTATCAGGGGGAAACGGCCAAGCTGCTGATCGCCCAGATGCAACGCGATGGCGGCCTGATCACCGAGGAAGATCTGACTGACTACCGGGTGAAATGGCGCGAACCGATGAAAATCGCCTGGCGCGGCAATACCCTTTATACCGCCCCGCTGCCGAGCTCCGGCGGCATCGCGCTGGCGCAGTTACTGGGCATAAAGGAAGATCGCGCTGCCGATTTCAAAGGCGTGGCGCTTAATTCCGCCCGCTATATTCACTTACTCTCGGAAATCGAAAAGCGCGTCTTTGCCGATCGTGCCGATTACCTTGGCGATCCTGACTTTGCCAAGGTGCCGGTTGCCCAGTTGGTCGCCCCGGATTATTTACAAAAGCGGGCTGCGGAGATCAACCCGACCGCCATTTCACCGACCGAAAAGGTGCGCCCAGGGTTAGAGCCCCATCAAACCACGCATTTCTCGATTGTTGACGCTCAGGGCAACGCGGTCAGCAATACCTATACGCTGAACTGGGACTTCGGCAGCGGCGTAGTGGTGAAAGGCGCAGGCTTCCTGTTGAATGACGAAATGGACGACTTCAGCGCCAAACCGGGCGTGGCCAATGCCTTTGGCGTGGTCGGTAGCGACGCCAACGCCATTGAACCGGGCAAACGCATGCTTTCGTCCATGAGCCCGACCATTATCACCCGCGACGGCAACGTTAGCCTGGTGATCGGTACCCCTGGCGGTTCTCGCATTTTCACCTCGATTTTCCAGGTGATAAACAATCTCTATGACTACCAGTTACCGCTGCAACAAGCGGTGGCCGCGCAGCGCGTCCATCACCAACTGTTGCCGAAAGACACTATCTTCTACGACGCTTTTGCTCCACTGACCGGCAAAGTGGCTGAACAGTTGAAAGCGATGGGTTACACACTGGAAGATCAGGGCTGGTACATGGGGGACATACAGGCGATCCGCGTCAAGGGTGACACGCCGGAAACCGCCTCCGATCCGCGTGGCCGCGGTGTGGGGCTAGTAGTGAAAAAATAACGATAAAACACCGGGCGGATCCGTTAGAGGTGCGCCCGGTGTTTTTGTTTCTATTTGGCGACTGCAGCAGAATTAACCCCGGCGTTCGCCAGCTCGCCATACACTACCTGGCCACGGAAGCCGCGCCGAACCTGCTGGAACAATGCGCGGAAGGCAGGATAATCCTGTGCCTGACAGAGCGCGTCCTTACCGCGAACGGCATTCAGCTGTAGCCGATGATTGACCACCACCTGTTGCCCTTCGAGCTGCCATTCAACCTGGTATTTTCCGGCCGCATTGCTGAACTGCTGGTTCTTGGGGATGGCGATAATCGGCACGTTGGCGGGCAGGTGCAGGCGATAGGTCTCGTCGTACTGCTGCGCGGTGCAGAAGAACGGCGTTTCGTTAGTCGGGGCGGACGTTGTCGAGTAAAGCGTACGGAAAGACTTGCCGCCGGGCGGCGTCGGTACGGCCATACCGCCCACCACGCTGAAATCGACATAATCCTCGGCTTTGAATTTATAACTGTAGGCAAACGGCTTTTTGAGATCGAACGCATCGCCGTGCATCGCGATAACCCCACGGCCATCAATGCCAGAGGACGCCATGATGTTCTCTTCGACTCGCGCCCGGTTCTGCTGATTGATTTGCGAGAAATAGCCTCTCAGGTCGATCTCATCCACCTCACCCAGCTTGCGTTCAGTTTGGCCACGCATATTGCCTGCTTTATCGAAGTAGAAGTCCACGCTGAGCGACGTATTGTTACGCTGTTCGTCATTGTCAGGGGTACGCGCCAATTTGGCTTCGCGCGTCAGCAGGACCGGAGCCCCAAGGTCAGCCCCCGGCAGTTGGCCAAATCGCGCCCAGGGGCTGGTTGAATCCAGATACAGATTGAACTCCGGCACGTAGGTAATCGCGTGGTTAAAACGCCCCAGCAGCGGCACCTTCGGCAATATCGGCCCTTGGTCCATGCCGATCAGCACCGGTGAACTGACGATGCCCTTGGCGGCCAGCAACGCCTCGAGCATCACCACATGATCCTTGCAATCGCCATAGTGATTATCCAGGATGCTCTGCGCCGAATTCGGCTCCAGCCCGCCGTTGCCCAAATAGACCGCCACATAACGAATATTCTGTGCCACCCAGCGATAAATCGCCGCCGTCTGCTCACGACGGTCGCTGATGCCGTCGGTAATTTTATCCGCCAACGCCTGGATCGCCGGGGTCACTTTGGCCGCCTGACTGGCTTTCTGTTGATAGGCTTTGGCCAGTTGTGGCCATTCGCGGTAGGTACTGGCCATGATGGTTGGGCTGAATGTCCAGCTGTTCGCCGACCAGTTTTGCGCTTTCAGCGGTTCACTGCGCCGGTAATGCCAGCGCCAGTGGGCCTGACCGTCGCGGATCTGCGGCTTATCTGCGCCCTCTACTCCTCGGGTAAAGACATGCATCGGCACATTGGCCGGCGCCTGCAAATTGACCTCGGCGTCATCAAACTGGTCGAAGACGCTGAAGGTCTCCCACAGGCCGAAGTAGTCCGGGAAGTACGGGGTATTTTGCGTGCGCAACACCTGATACACCACGCGAGAACCCGGCGCCAGGTTGGAGAAGACGATCACCTTTACCTTGCGATCGGCATACAGTGGCGCAGAGGCGCTGGAGTAGCTTTCCTGGGTATAAATGCGATCGGGCGCGACATCATGGCGCTGTCCATCGGCCGTCAGCGTATAGGCCGAAACCACCTTCAGCGTTTCCATTTTTTCGCTGTAGCTCAGGCGGATTTGGCTGAACTTCTCGACTGCCGCCTTGGTTTTGAGCAGCACCTCATAACTCTCGGTCTTGGTGTTGCTGGCATTGGCATGGACTTGATAATCCGCGCGGTAACGCACAAAGCTGAAATCATTGCTAACGGCGGCATCCTTGGTGGCGACCGACGGCGCTTCCACGGCCAACAGCGTTGCCGGGTGCGTCGCCGCAAGTCCAGCGGCCAACACGAGAGAAGGGATGACAATTTTCATCTTCGTTCCTTGAAGTTTTTTAAACGATAACAGTGACATTGATAAAGTGCGGACCACTGGTGCAAGAGCGGCACACTAATACAACTGAGAATCGTTTTCAATAAAATACCGATTCGGCCGGGTGTGCCCGACCTAACCCTGCTCTATCAACATGACAGCCGTAGTATCGCTCTCCAAAGCGTCAAAAATATGCTCGCGGTCGGCGGAATAACTGATGTAATCCCCTGCGTTCAATTCTACCGGCTGGTCCGTCGGCCCGACTAACGCCCTGCCACTGCTGATAATCACATGCTCAATGGTACCCGGCATATGCGGCCGCGAAATGCGGGCTTCGCCCGGTTGAACCTGTAGACGGTAAATATCGCGCTGTGCCCCTGGCGGGCAGGTCGCCAACAGAGTGGCGGCGTAGTTGGCCTGTTCGGAAACCGTGGTCACCCCTTCATGGGCGCGGATCACCTGCACGTGCTGGCGTGGCTGAGAAATCAACCGGCTGACCGGCACATCCAACGCCATCGCCAACGCCCACAAGGTTTCCAGGCTGGGGTTGCCGCTGCCGGTTTCCAGCTGCGAAAGCGTCGATTTTGCAATCCCGGCTCGGCGAGCCAATTCGGTAACCGAAAGGCCCAATCGCTCGCGTTCACGGCGAATGGCGGCCGAAAGCAGGCCGATGGGCGTAGCGTTATTACTGACAAAGTCGCTCATTGTTCACCATATCGTTCGTTTGTTCGTCTTGACGAACAGTCATCGAGTGTTCATCATAATGTTCAGTTGTTCATTTTAATGATAACCGCCAACGGCGGCAAGCGCACTAGCAGGGAGAAGGCAAATGAAGATAAGAACCGGCGGCATATTACAGATGACCCTCGCCATGGTCATTTCCGGAACCGTGGGCTGGCCGGTAATGCTGCTGGGGCAACCGCCCGCTACGGTGGTTTTCTGGCGCTGCGCGTTTGGCGCGCTAGCGATGCTGATCGCCTGCGCCCTGCTTGGCCTGCTTAAAAAAGACATGTTAACCCGACGTCAGGCTGCCATTGCGGTGCTGGGCGGCGTCGCCCTGGTGCTGAACTGGGTAATGTTGTTCGGCGCTTACAGCCATGCCTCTATTGCGGTGGCGACCGTCACCTATCACGTCCAGCCCTTTATGCTGGTTGGGCTCGGGGTGCTGTTTTTCGGCGAAAAAATGACGGCGACCAAGTTTGGCTGGCTGCTACTGGCCTTCGTCGGCATGTTGCTGATCATTAGCGGTAAACAAGATGGTGGCGATTCCAGTGCCGATTACTTCACTGGCGTGTTGCTGGCGCTGGGCGCTGCCTTTATGTATGCGGTAGCGGCGGCGATCGTCAAGCGTTTGAAAGGGGTGCCGCCGCACCTGATCGTGCTGATTCAGCTCACTCTGGGCGTCGTGCTGCTGGCACCGTTCGCCGGCTGGGCCCAACTGCCGTCGACGGCTAACGGCTGGTTGCTGCTGGCGACCCTGGGTCTGGTGCACACCGGGCTGATGTCTTCCCTGCTGTACAGTGCCATCCAGAAAATCCCCACTGCCCTGGTAGGCGCGTTGTCTTTCATCTATCCCCTGGTGGCGATTATCGTCGACTGGGCGGTATTCGGACACCGCCTTAGCCTGATGCAGCTGTCGGGCGCCGCCGCCATCTTGCTTGCAGCAGCGGGCATGAATTTTGGCTGGCGACTGGTGCGGGAAAATCGGGCTAACCGCCCTTCATCCGATAACGCGGCATAAAACCGGCGGGATGCCGACTGTGGCTCCCGCCGAATTTTAGCGTTGCCTGACGTTACTGCGCATTTTTTGCCGGACTTAGCGTAAAGACTTTTGCATTTTTGCCTATCCACTGCGCCGCCAGTTCGTTGAGTTGTTCAACGGTTACGGCCTCCAGCAAAGTGTCTTCCTGAGCCAACGACGCAAAGTTTCCGTCATCAGCCGCCACCTGCGCTAAGGTGTCTGTCCAATAGCTGGCGCTGTTTTGGCTGGCCTGTTGTTCGATCCGCCAGGCCTTCTTCGCCTTAATCAACTCTTGCTGGCTGACGCCTTCGCGCGCGGTCTGATGCAAAACTTTCAGGGCTATGTCGCTCAGCTCTTTGGCGCGTTGTGGCGCAACGGTAAAATTGAGACGTGCCAGATAATAAGGCTGCGGTAACTTGGCCAGCAACTGTGAGAACCCCAACGTATAAACCCCACTGGCCTGCTCTCGCAGTGCATAGCGCAGGCGCAGGCTGACAATTTTATCCAGCAGTTGTAAACCGAGCTGGTTCGATTGCGACCATGCCGCGTCGGCCGAGAATTGCATGCTGACCATGGTTTTAGGGCTGCTGGCCAGCGGATAATCGGCGTTGAGGCTACGGTGTATTGGCACAATGCCAAGATCCCGCCACTGGGAACGCTGCGTTGACGCCGGCAATGCGCCCGGCCAACGTTCCACCCATGTTTGCAAGCGACGCAGGTCTATCGCCCCGCTGAGGGTTAACGTCATGTCCTGAGTCGCAGCAAACAGTTGCTGATGTCGCCGGGACAAACTTTCGACGCTGAAATCGCGCCACGCGCCCTCTGGCGTCATCAATAACCGATCGCCATTTTGGTAGGCTGCCCGGGTCAGATGGTCCAGAAACTGCCGTTCGACCGGCTGTTTTGCCAGACTGAGGGCAAAGGCCTGTTTTTGCTGTTCCAGTTTGTTGGCGTCAAACTGCGGCGCGGTGATTTTCAGATATAACAGCTGTAACAACGTTTCCAACTGTTCCGGCGGTGCCGAACCCCGCAGCCCGTGATAAAGCATTTCATCATAGGGCGTGAGGCTAATGTCGTTCTGCTTGTTCAGCCTGGCCAACTGACGGGCACTGTACTGGCCGTAGCCACTGGCTTCTGGCAAACGCATGGCCCAGTTGACTTCACCGACACCGTTGGTCGCTTCTAACGAGCGTCCTCCTGGAATACGCAATGACAGTTGAATGTCGTCTTTCAGGCTATTATCCGCTTTAACGATCACCCGCAATCCGTTACTCAGGGTCCATTGCTCACTTCCGGCCACCGGCAGCTTCTGCCGGGCGATGATTTTGCCCGCCGCTGGCGAACTCAGTGACAATGTCACCGGCTTTGCCGTTAACGTGAAGGGGCCGGGCTGAGAATGGCGAATGCTTTCCCAGAGCGCCGCCAATTGCCGCGTGTCCAGCTTGTTTTTATCGCTGTCGGGGCCGATAAGCGCCAGGCGCGGTGATCCCACCGTCAGCAATTCAGCCACCTGCGCCTGAATATGTTTCACCGTGATGGCATCGAGCCAGGCCTGCGTCATCGCCAACTGCTGCTGTTTGTTAAGCATCGGCAGATCAAACTCGATGGCGGTCGTCAGGTTATCCGCCAGATAATCATGCTGATAGCGCCCTTCTGCCGCAGCCTGTTGGCGTAATTTGGTCAAGACCTGTTGGCGCGCAGCGTCCAGTTCTTGCTTGCTGACCTCTGCGCTGGCCAGGCGTTGCAACTCGACGAACAGCAAGCGTAGCGCTCCAGCATAGTCGTCGTCTTTAGGACGGGCGATCAGCAAATGCTGAATGCGTTGGTTATCCAATAGCGCGCCCTGTTGATTGATGCTGGCCATCGGTAGCATTTCGTTATCGACCAGCAGCGAGAGTCGCCGGTTAAGTATGTTGAGCCATAAGGTATCCAGCAAATCGCGCCATTGACCATTGTCGGTATTCAATGCCTGCGGCAGATCGCGCTGAATGCTCAACTGGATAATCCGTGTTCCCTGCTCAGGGTCCAGTATTGTGGTGGTCAATAATCCAGACTGTGGCGCAAACCTTTTCCAATCGGGATTGTCTTGCGCGGGATGGGCCGGTTTCGGCATCGCAAACAGGCTGCTCACCTGTTGACGCACCCTGCGGGGGTCGAATGCGCCGACCACCACCAACGCCATACGCTGTGGCTGGTACCATTGTTGATAATAGCCCATCGCATCGGCAACGGGCGCTTGCTCTACGACGTCCAGCAGGCCAATAGGATCACGCTCCGCATAGCGGCTGCCCTGATAGCGCAAATCTTGCAGCGACTGGTTGATACGAGACCCCACCCCTTGGCGCAAACGCCACTCTTCAACAATCACCTGGCGTTCCTTTTGGAAAGCATCCGGCTCGAAACTGATCCCCCCCGCCCAGTCCGCCAAAATGCGCAGACCCAGCTGCACTTGCTGTTCGTCGGCCTTCGGCAACGAAAGCTTGTAGGTGGTGGCGTTGAGACTGGTGGCCGCGTTCACGTGACTGCCCAGCGTAATACCCTGCTTTTCCAGCGATTTAAAACTGCTGGCACCGGGGAAATGGCGAGTCCCCTTAAAGGCCATATGCTCGACAAAATGAGCCAGTCCGCGCTGCCGTTCGGTTTCCTGCAGCGAACCGCTGTTCACGATCAGCCGTAATTCGGCACCGGGTTGCGATCGCGGCAACAGATAGACCTGAATGCCGTTATCCAGCTTGAAGTGGTGTAAATCAGCCCGCAACGGCAGGGGTTGAGGGCCGGCGCCTTTTTGGGATGGCGCACAGCCCAGCAGCAGGACCAACAGAGGGATCATGACGAGCCGGTTCAACATGGTGGTGTAACTCCGTGATTATTCACCGAGGCCTCATCAAGCGCATAGCAGCACTCGGCGATATCGGCCAGGAAAGCCTGGTGGCTGACCAATAACACCGCGCTTTGCGGAAGTTGTTGTTTCAGCAACAGCAGAAGATGACGGGCGCTGGATTTGTCCAACGCGGAGGTGGTTTCGTCCAATAAGACCAATGCAGGACGGTTAAGCAGCAGCCTGGCGAACATCACGCGTTGCTGTTCCCCTCCGGATAAGCGCTGCTGCCAGTCGGTCGATAGCGCCAGTTGCGCAACCAGTTGAGGCAGGCCAACCTGAGTCAATACCTGGCGATAGCGTGCCTCGCTGAAATTGCCGCGGGACAGCGGGTACGCCAGCAGGTCATCCAGCCGTTCAACCGGCAGATAGAGACGCTGAGGGATCCAGCACACCCTGTCGCTACGGTGGATCTGCCCTTGAAAATGCGGCCAATGTCCGCTCAGCGTTCGTAACAACGTAGACTTTCCTATGCCGGAACGGCCCTGAATCAACGACAAACTACCGGCAGTGGCGGTAATGACGACGTTCTCCAACAACGTGCGCCCCTCCGCCGTCTTGACGTCCAGCGTCGCTTGCAACGGCGTGGCCAGATCCGCCGCATTGTCCGTCGGGTCAGTGGCCGGGGCATCCAGCAGTACGACAAAGTTGTAAAGACGGGTCACGGTAGCCTGCCAGGCGGCAATTTCCCGATAAGAGAAAATAAACCACCCCAAGGCCCCAGCCACTTGCGCAAAGGATTGGCGGATCTGCATCAGCCCGCCCAGCAGCAATTCGCCGGCGAGAAACTTGGGCAATGCAAAGAAGATCGGCGCCAGCGCACTCAATTGCTGATAACCGACGGTGAAGAATGAAAGGTTTTTTTCGTAACGGATCAGTTGGTACCAGTTTTCCGCCACGGCGGCGAAACGGGAAAGCAGCGCCGCTTGTTCATGCCGCTCGCCTCTTTGGCCGGCTATCGCGTCGCTGGCCTCGCGGCGGGCAATCAGCCCACTGCGATAGTCCGCCTCGCGCCGCTGTTTTTCCATATTGAGTCGGCGCAGTGGATAGCCAATCCAATGCGTCAATCCAATAGCCAGCAAGGTGTAGACAATACAGACCCAGAACATGTAGCCAGGCAGACGCCAACTGCGTTGCATCAGCTCAAAATTAAGGCTGCCGGACAGTTGCCAGAGAATGGTGGCGAATGAAACCAGGGTCAGCATCGAATGCAGAAAGGTGATCAGCAACCGCAGGCTGGACTCAATCAGCAACCGCACGTCTTCCGCGATACGTTGGTCCGGGTTATCTGGCACCAGCGCATTGATTTTCAGATCGTAGTGGCGACCGTCCGCCGACAGCCAGCGCGCCAGAACATGCTGGGTCATACCGATACGCCATCGCATGATCAAGCGTTGTTTGAGGTAGTCGGCAAAGACCACCACCAGGATCAACGCGGTGATAATCAGCAAGAAGTCCTGTAGCAAACGATACAGCGACTGGCTATTGAGCTGCTGCAGCGCATTATAGAATTCGCCATTCCACTGGTTGAGACGCACGTTGAACCAGACCGATGACAGGCTCATTGCCAACACCACCAAAAGCAGCAGCCATGACCACAGCGCCGCACGCCGCCCCCAGAAAGGGGCGGCAAGATAACAAAATTGCTTCAAAGTTTTCATTAGTGAACCGCTAACCCAGGTTGAGAAATTCCCATGCCTGACCGCCGGGCCTTATTGCCCGGGGTCAAGTTCATCAAAAGGGATCAGAGATCGTAATTCAGCTGAAGCCAGAACTGACGCCCCGGCTCGTAGGAGTGCAAGACCCGATCGCCATAAACAAAGGTGTCGGCAACGTTGCGTTTGTTGAGCAGGTTATTGACCTCAACCGAAATGCCGACGCCATAGGCAAAGGCCGGCTGCCACGTGACTTTGGTATCCCAGCGGAAATTGCTAGCGAAGTGGGTTTTGTCGTATTTGAGCATTTGCTTGCCGCTGTCGGGATCGAGGTAATATTCATTCCCGTAGCGAACGGCCTGATTACGTGCGCTGCGCCACTGTAAGCGGTTATAAAACGTCAGGTTGTATTCCTGCCAGTCACTGGTCAGCTCCAGGTTAAAGCGCCACGGCGAATTGAAGTCGGTGGCAGGCAGGTCTGCGGCGTTTATCATCCGGCCGTCATACCACACCTTGTCGGAATCCAGCTTGGTGTTGGGATCGAAAAACGCATATCCCTGGTCTTTTGGCGTGTTGCTTTTGCTCTGCTGCCAGCTTATGGATCCCGACAACGCATGCGTTACCGCCCCCAGCTCCCAGGGTTTGCTGTTGCTGACCGCCAACGACAAGGTGTCGTGGCTACTGCGACCGCCGTTATCGAAAGTACGGATCCGCGATTTCATGGCGTTGGCGCTGTCGGCATATTTGGTGCGGCTGCGAACTTCGTCATGCCCTTCGCGGTGCACGTATTGCAAGCGCCACAGGCTTTGCATCACCTGCTGTTCAACGGCAAAGCTGAGCTCATCGTTATAGGGAGTGGACAGGCTGTCGACGCCTTCAAAATCTTTCACGCCATCCCAGTCGTTTTCCGCCGGATCCAAAGAGCAGAAATAGTAACAGTGTTCCATGCCGGCATTTTGCGCCTCATACAACGCGTAGGTCAGCATTGAACGACCGTAGTAGCGGTTGGCGCCGGCAATCAGAACGGTTGATCCGGTACCGAATACATCGAAACTGCTGGTCAGCCGTGGGGCCAGGTTGGTTTTTTCGACGAAATCGTCTCGGTCCAGGCGAACGCCCGGCCGTACGGTAAGACGCCCGTATTGCATGCTGTCGTCAAGGAACAATGCATAGTTGGTATAACCTGCCTGATAATTGCCTGCCCGGAAGCGAGTGACATAACTGGCATTGTTCATGTACTCCAGATCTTCCGGGGTGCCGCTGAACTTGTAACGGTAGTAATCCCGATAGCGCAGGTAACGGGCGCTGGTTTTGTTGACTTCAAACCCCATGTTCGGCGAATGGCGCAGCCCCAGGGCCTGGAAAGGGGTAAACCTCAGCACGCCTTTCACCGCACCGCTGTTTTGCCGCGTCGTCAAATCCCCCTGACCGCCATTGTTGTAGTACTGCGGGTTGCGCCAGTCAGAGTAATCCTCCAGCGTGTAATAATCCTTCAGATCGTTGGTTCGCTGATCTTTTAACTGTTGGTAATTGGCGGTGAGATCCAGACTCGCAACGTCAAAACGGTGCTCCAGTTGCAACGTGGTGCTCAGGCCATTGTGGTCATTGTCATAGCCTGAATTGAGCACGCTACTGGAAAACAGCTTGCTGGTGTAAGCCGAGTAATTAGCGGAAAGGTGCGCGGTGGTACGCTCATTGGCATCCCATGACAGCTTGGCGAAATAGTTGTCGGAAACACGCTTTTGATTACGGTAACCCGGCTCGGTAGACACAATTTCCAGGGCATTGTCCGGCCCTAACTGCAGGCCGCTGCCACCGGTGGTGTAGGTAGGTAAATCGGAGATACGGTGCGAGGCGGAAACCACGATGCCGAGGTTATCGGCAATCCCTGCCTCAAACCAGCCGCCAAAGTTCTGTTTGGTGTATTTGGGTTGATAGCGCCCAGGGCGACTGGTGTCGTTTTTGGCGCTGTCAAAATCCATATCAGGATCGGTGAACACTTTGTTCCAGGAGGAACGCGTTTCACGAAAATACGCATGCGCACTGTTTTCACCGCGCCAGCGGCGGCTGGTGACGTCCAAAGTGCCGCCGGTGAAGCCGCCGTATTCAACCGGGATGTTATTATCGAACACCGTTACGCTGTCGATCAGGCGGCTATCGATATACATGCCCTGCTCGCTGCTGTCGATACGGGTGATGGTTTCGCCGTTACCGTCACTGGCAGGGTCAACGTCGTTGTTGAAACTGACGCCGTCTAACTTATAAGCATTCTGATAGCTCGACGAACCATGAATGGATATCGCCTCAGGTTTGATTTCACCCTGCGTCAGGCCAGTATTCCCGGCATTGGAAAACTGCACCGCCGGGTTGGATTTCAGAAGTTCGGTGACGTTGCCGTTACCGGTTGAGCGTTGACGGATCTCTTCGGAAGTGATGACCTGCGGCGCCGACATCAGATTGTCCGCGCTGCGCCCGCCGGCCTCTCCCATCACCGACGTAGTTGGCAACACCATGCCCCTGGTATTGCCCAGTGCGGCCGGCGGACGGATCACATAGCCATTGCCGCTGTCGACCAACGTCAGGCCGCTGCCGGCCAGGAGTTGCTGCAAAGCGGTCTGCGGACTGTAGCTGCCGTTGAGCGCCGGAGCACGCAAGTGCTGCAAGTCTGCCTCATTGAACAACACCTGCAGTTGCCCCTGTCGCGCGATCTGCGCAATGGCATTAGCCAGAGGTTGTTCAGCCATATTAAGTTGCAGTGCTGCGGCACCAGCCAGTGGGCTGGACAGCAGCGTCGCCAGCGCTATCGCGGTCAGTGCCGGCATCCCAGAGCGTTTATTGTTTTTTTGCGTCATGTTGAGTGTTCTTCCCTAGAAAATGAAAGTGCCGTACCCATCGGCACAGCACCTGGGAAGACGTGATAATGAGAATTATCCTCACCTAAAAAATGAAATATTTTTTAACTTTTTTATTTAGCCTTTATTATCAATGCATTGCCATTTGCATCACGCACCACGCTCACGTTCAACAACAGCGGCAGCGCCGTCAGGAAAGCATCAGGATCGGCCAAATCCAAGGTGCCTGACACCGGCATTTCGGCAAGATCCGGGCTGGCCAAACTGATGTGGCCGGCCCGATAGCGGTTAAGCTCTGCTGCCAGGTCGCCCAGTGGACGGTTGCGGAACAGCAATTGGCCCTGACGCCAGTCGCCTATTTCTTCCAACGATCTGCGCCCACGCTGCAGCTCCTCAGCGGTCGGTTCCTGACGAGCCAGATCGCCGGCGTGCAACAATACCGGGGTTGTGTGAAGCCGCCCCATCATGGCAACAATCCCTTTGCGCACCGCGACGGCTACGCTGGCGCCATCAAAGCGCACGTTAAATTCGGTACCCACCACTCGCACCTGGCTTTCCCCCGCATACAGCGTAAAGGGTTTTTCCTTGTTAGCTGCGACGCTGAGATAGACTTCACCTTGTTCCAGCCAAAGCTGTCGCTGCTGTTGACCATACTGCACGCGTATTTTTGTTTGGCGGTTCAGGTAAACCCGACTGCCGTCCGTCAGCACCACATCCCGGGGGCTGTCGGCGGTCTGCACGCTAAGGTTGTTGGTCAGCAACAGCGGTAGCTGGCTGGTGGGCAGCAGCAGCGCCAGGGCAAAAAACAGCCCAGTGCCGCAACGGCGCAGCGGCCGTAGCCAGCCGGTAGTTTGGCGACGAACCCTATCGGCAGGTCGCGCTATTTGCAGGCAATCGCCCCAAATTTGCTGGATTTCCTGAAAGGCCGCCTCATGCAGCACAGAAGCAGCTCGCCAGTCGGCCAGTTGGCGCTGCTCGTCATAGGTTAAACGGCGCGCCTGGCTGCGACTAAACCACCACGCGGCCTGTTCATCAATCTCGCTTTTCAGCAAATGATTGTCATTCATCATGTTGCACACTCTCCTGCCCGGCAAGATAACGCTTGCAGTGCACTAAGGCGCCGGCAATATGCTTTTCCACCATGCTGACGGAAATGCCCATTCTTTCCGCGACCTCCACTTGCGACAGGCCATCGAAACGGTGCAGTACAAAAGCCTGACGTCGCCGCGGCGGCAGACTGTTGATTGCGGCCTCCAAATGGTTCAAGCGCTGCTGATGTTCGAGCCTTTGGTGAGGATCGGTTTCAAAGGGCGCGACATCCTGTCGATAAATCTCTTCTTCCTGATCTTCCGCCAACAAAAGACGCCGCTTGCCGGCGCTGCGCCAATAATCAATCAAAACCCGATGAGCGATTTTGAACAGAAAGGCGCGGGTATGCTCAACCGGCGTCTGTTTCGCACGTTTTAGCCATAAGGCAAAGACATCTTGCGAAAGGTCTGTCGCATCGTGGGCATTATCCAGCCGTTTGCGAAAGAAGCTCACCAACTGACCGTAGGTATTCTGGTAGGCCAGACTTACCTTTTTTGATGACGGTTTATTCATGACGATATCCGTAAAGATCGCACTGTCCCGAACGAATTGGCAGGCCAGGCTGCCGCAGAATTCGGAAACATTGAGTCGGTTACTCACGCTGCAGGCAGCAATATTTTGCAAAACAGGGGCGACTCTGAAGGTGAATACAATGGCGTTCACTCTTATAAGGCTGAGGGTTATAAGCAAAGCACAGATCAAATGCAAATAATAATCACTACCACTATCAAAGTGATTATCATTGAGTATAATCCGCAGCATTAAATTCGATATATTCGCGGATCTAGGGTGGCGTTATCCCCCCTTTCGCTACGCTGATCGATATGTTGAATGGGACATGGAAAGGCATGGAGTGGGTAATGAAATCATTTCGACAGGTGGCCACCGGCGGCTCGGCCGTCTCTTTGGTGAAATTCAAATCGCCGCTAATCTCTGCCCCCCGTTGGACGTTCAGCCTGCTGCTTGGCATCGCCGTACACCTTTTGGCGGCCCTGATGTTGATCGGCTGGGTGCATCACGTCACGCCACAAGGCATGTTGCCGCCGGCCGTGATTATGGATCTGGCGATGTATCAGCAGATGGCGACCCCTGCCGCCGATGTTCCCCCCGGGCCGGAGCAAAACATGGCGGCTCCGGAAAGGGTTAAACAACCCGAAAAAAAATCCGAAGACTTGCCCAATTTGACGCGCGCGCCACAGGGAACGCAGGCTATTCGTACCGAATTGCAGGTCAAGAAAGCCAAGCCAACGCCTGAGCTGAACGACCTTCCCTTGCCGGTGGTGGCCCGCAACAGCGCCCCCACGACCAGCGCCCCTTTACCGGGACAGTCACAGAAAAACTCCGCGTCTTTCACCAGCCCTTCGGCCGCCGCTGTCAGCGGGCAGGTCAACTGGAACAGCGACGTTCTGGCACACCTTGCGCGCTATAAACGCTACCCCCGGGAAGCCTTGCGCTATCGTTTGCAAGGCGTGAGCCACGTTCGCTTTAAGGTCACGTCCGCGGGAAATGTCATTGCGGCGGAACTGCTGTCCAGCTCCGGTGAGCGAATACTGGATCGGGAAGCTATGCGGCTGATCGCCCGGGCACAACCTCTGCCACCGCCGCCGGCAGAATTGCTGCGTAACGGCGTCGTCGAGCTGATTGCGCCTATTGCCTACGACGTCAAAAACTGACCCGGTAAGCCTTACTGCACCCTGTGTGACTCAAGGCAGTTGTTTCAACCCGTTCAATCCGGCAATCACCTTTTGCAGAGCCCGGTTGAGCGGTTTGTCCTGACGTAACGCGATAGCCAACGTACGCTCAAGCACCGGCATCAGGGATCTCCCTCGTAAGTCGGTTAGCGCCATGCGGGGAATAATGCTGTACCCCAGCCCGGCGGCAACCATCTCTTTGATCGCCTCAATGCTGCCCAGCTCCATCACCGGCATCGGTTTCACCCCGGCACTCAGGAACCAGTTGTCAATCAGCCTGCGGGTGCTGCTGCCGGCCTCGAAGGCGACGCACGGCAGCGCGCCCAGCCCCAGCGGCGTGAATTCGACGGGCACGTTCGTGCCATCCGCAGGGAAAATAGCCACGAATTCATCTTGCAACAATGGGGTTAACTGCACATTGCGTCCGCTGGCCGGCAAGGTCACCAAAGCAATATCGAGCCGGTTTTCCTCCACCGCTTTCACCATGTTATCGGTGTTGCCGGTACGTACGCCGATGTTTAAGCGTGGGTAATTCTGTTTAAGTTCACGCAGCAGCGAAGGCAGCAGATGAATGCAGGCGGTAGCCCCGGTTCCGACGGTGATGACGCCGGCAATCTCCTGTGCATGATCGGCCATCGCACCCAGTGCATTGTCCACTGCCGTATTGATACGAGCGATGTGTTCAAGTAACACTTCACCGGCGGACGTGGGCCGCACGCGTTTGGCAACCCGCTCTAACAGCCGCACCTGCAGACGCTGTTCCAACTGGCGTATTTGCAGGCTAACGGCAGGCTGGGTCAGCCCCAGCAAATCTCCCGCCGCAGAAAAACTCCCTTGCCTGACCACCAGAGCAAAAGTGTTGAACTGGTCTAAATTGACTTTTTCCACCGTGAGACGCCTTCTAAACCCCGAATGTTTCCGAATAATAAGCGAAACGCCTATCCCAAAAATATCAAAAGCTCAGCGAATTAACGTATTCGCCCTGGCCGGCAAGAGCTGTTATTTATTTAACCAGACACGGGAGGAGTTAACGATGGCACGCTACGTGTGGAATGACCGACTGAAGCAGAGCATCCGTTTCAGTTACTGGAATGAGCTGTGCGTTATTGACGATAACGGGGCCTTGGTGGCCCCGGTTCTCAAGCTAATGGCTCTATTTTTCCGCCGTTTGATCGCGTAAGTGACTGACCTGCGCTTGCAGCTCGGGCCACGGCGCTTTCCCCGCATAGTTTTGCCGCAGATAATTAAGCAATTCAGCGATCTGTCTGTCGTTCAGGTTATGGCGAAATGCCGGCATATAGCCCAGGTTGCTATTGGCCGGCCGTTGAATGCCGTCCAGCACCACCCGAATGGCATTGTCCGGCTTATCGGCATACAGGTTGGTGTTCAGCGCCAGTGAAGGTCGAACGCCGATCAGCTGAGCCCCCTTTTCCTGAGCATGGCATGCCATACAGGCACCGGAGAAAATACGTGCGCCTTCCGTGGTTAACGGCTCGGTCCGCGACTCGGCCCATTCATTCAAACGTTTGGCTTCCGTCACCTTAGACTCGCTCGGATGATAAGTGTGCAGATAGGTGGCTATGGCCTGCAAGTCTTGCTCCGGCAACCGCGAAAGCCCTTCTTCGATCACCGGTGCCATCGGCCCGGCTGCCACGCCGTGATTTGCCGAATACCCGGTGCGCATAAAGCTGAGCAAATCATCTTGTGTCCACTCCAGCGGTGCCAAAGAGCTGCCGGTTAGCGACGGAGCAGTCCAGTCTTCCGCCACGCCGCCGCTCAGGTGCTCAGCGCCGCCTTTCTCGCCAAACATCAGGTTGCGCGGCGAGTGGCAGGCGCTGCAGTGGCCAAGGCCTTCAGTCAGATAGGCCCCGCGATTCCATTCGGCGCTTTGTGTCGGATCGGCCTTCATGGCGCCAGGCTTGAGGAACAACCAGTTCCAGGTGACGATGCCCTGGCGAATGTTAAACGGGAAACCCAATTCGGTGGCCGGCGGCTGATATTTCACGGCCGGTTGCGACATCAGATAGGCGTACAAGGCCTGCAGATCTTCATCGCTGGTACGGGTAAACGCCGTATAGGGAAAAGCCGGATAGAGATAGTGCCCTTCGCGATCAACCCCATGACGCATCGCTCGTTCAAAGGCGGCATACGACCATTTCCCAATGCCGGTGTCGTTATCCGGAGTGATATTGGTGCTGTAAATGGTACCGAACGGAATCTCCATCGCCAATCCGCCGGTATTGCGCTCGCCGCCGGGCCGGGTATGGCACACCGCGCAGTCGCCGAGATCGGCCAGCACTTTCCCTTGGGCGATCTGCTGCTGACTAAAAACGTGATGATCCTTTTCCTCCAGCGGCGCTATTTCTGATTGCCAGCTGGCTATCGCCCCAATGACCACGGCGGCAACAACCGTCAGACTGCCCCAGACGGCGATTTTCTTTATGCTGCTCATAGTGACTTATCCCTTTCTGCGCTGCCGGAAGCCTGCTGTTTTAACGCCTTTACCACTCGCTCAGGGGTAAAAGGCACCTCTCGCAGACGCACGCCCAGCGCGTCGAACAACGCATTGGCGATTGCCGCTGCGCTCGGCACCGAGGCGGATTCTCCTGCCCCCATAGAGGGTTCATCCGGATAGTCCAGCAGTTGGATATCAACCTGCGGTAACTCGTCAAACCGCAGGATCGAGTAACCGCCCCAATCCAGCGACGTCACGGACGCAGAGTCAAAGGTGACGAACTCTTTCAGCACCCGGCTGGCGGACTGAATGATATTGCCGTGCACCTGGTGACGAACCCCGGCCGGGTTGATGATGCGGCCGCAGTCATGGGCAACGAAGATTTTATCCAGCTTGATCTGACCGCTGTGGCGATTAACGCTGAGATCGCACACCCAGGCCGCCCAGGCGGCACCAAACCCAGGGAATTTACTGTGGAAATAACGCGCATAGGCAAAGCCGCGTCCCGTCACCCATTCAGGATCGCCGGACACCGGGCTGCGGTAGGCCGGGCCATCCTGCCAATTGGCCTGCTTTTTCAACGCTTGAATCAGCGCCACGGCACGCGGATCTTTCAGATATTGCAGGCGGAACGCGATCGGATCCTGCCCGGCTCGCCACGCCAGTTCATCAATCCAGGATTCGTGGGCGAACACGTTGGGTAACGCCGAGACCCCACGCATCCACGAAGCCCGCACAATTGGCGCGGCGTCCTGGCACACCACCCGCATATTGGGATATTCATATTGGGGAATGGCGGTTCTGTCGCCCATCTGCTGCACGTCTGCCCGATTGGGCACTTTACCGGCCAATACCAGTGACAACGTCACAGCATTGTTTGAAGGGTAGCTGGTTTTCAGTTCGTAAGCCGCCACCTGATTGTGCTCATCCAACCCGCCGCGGACTCGCATCAGTTGCCCGGTGCCCTTGGGCTCCCAACCCGCCTCTTGTTCACGCATCAACTGTACCCTGACCGGCTTGCCGGTGGCCTGCGATAACAGCGCAGCGTCAGCGGAGACGTCATCGGCACAGTTGCGACCGTAGCAGCCGGAGGCTTCCATGCGATTGATATGGACCTGCTCTGGCCGCCAATCGAGCAAATGAGCGATGTCCTTACGCAAATCGTGAGGATTTTGCGTGCCTGACCAGATTTCTGCGCGATCGCGACCGACGTCGGCCACCGCACAGGACGGGCCGATCGACGCGTGTTGATGGTAAGGCCAGACGTAATCAGCATTGACCTCGGTATGCAGCGAGGCCAAAGCGGCATCGACCCCGGCATCATCACGCAGCACGCGATCGGTTTTGGGGTTTTCCACCAGGGCCTTATGCAATCCTGTAAGCGAAAGATCGGGTAAACCGGACCAGGGACGCCAGACGGTTTTCAGTTGCCGCATGGCGGCAATCGCCTGCTCTTCGCGTTCGGCGACGATACCGATGAAATCGTTAATCACCACCAGTTTTACAATGCCAGGCAAATGGGCAATGGAATCATGGTCAACCGACAGCAGGCCGCTGCCCAAGGGGGCGCTGCTGTCGGCGCCGATATACGGCGGACGCACCACTCTGCCATGCAGCATGCTCGGCAGGCGGAAGTCATGCACATAGGTCAGTTGGCCGGTCACCTTGGCCGGGATATCCACGCGCGGCACCGCCTTGCCCACGTAACGGCTTTCCGCCACGCTCTTCAGCCTGATGGTTTTATCCAGTGCCACCTGTAAATTCTGCCCGCGAGCCAGTTCACCATAGCTCAGGCTGACGCTGGGTTTATGTATCTCAAATATCCGGCCATTTTCAGCCTGCAGGCGTTCCACCGGTAACGCAAAGGCCTTTGCGGCCAGCGCCAGCAGCAATTGCCGCACCTGCGCGGCAGCCTGGCGCAGCGGTATCGAAGTCACCTGGATAGTGGCGCTGGCGATGGTAGGCCCCTGATCCGGGGTGCGCTGGGTGTCACCCAAAATCACCGTAACGTGCTCAAAAGGCACGCCGATTTCATCGGCAACAATCTGTGCCAATGCGGTGCGAATGCCGGTGCCAAGATCCACATGGCCGTTAAATGCCGTGACGCGGCCATCGGCGGTCAGGCCGATAAAGCTGTCCACACGATCGAGCGGCAGATCGCCGACCGCCGCTGGCTCAGCGGCGAAAGCATTAAGTGAAACGGGCAGCAGGCTGCTGACCATCACCAGGCCACCGGCCTGCAACAGGCGACGGCGCGTGATTTCCAGGCGGCTCATGCCGGCCCCCTTTCCGCCAACAGCTGGCGGGCTTTGGCGGCTGCACGCAAGATTTCAATATGGGTACCGCAGCGGCACAGGTTATAAGCCAGCTCATTTTTGATTTCTTGTTCATCTGCCTGAGGGTTGCGTTCAAACAGAGCCACCAGCGTCATGATCATGCCGTTGGTGCAATAACCGCACTGCGCGGCCTGCTCATCAATAAAACCTTGTTGAACCGGATGCAGTTGCCCCGCCTCGCCAAGGCCTTCCAGCGTGGTAATGGATTTGTTGAGGGCACCGCTCAGCGGGAGGGAACAGGAGCGGGCGGCTACGCCGTCGATCAGTACCGTGCAAGCACCGCACTCCCCGAGGCCACAGCCGTATTTAGGGCCGTTAAGGCCCAGATCGTTGCGTAACACGTAGAGTAGCGGCGTTTCGGGTGAAATGGCGCCCAGTGCGACCATCCGGCCGTTTATTTTTATTTCCATGGTGAATGCATATCCTTAACCAAACGGATCTCTCCGTAATATCACTGTGATGAATAACTCACAGCATGCTAATTATAATCATTGAAAGACTTGCTAATGTTAAGGGTATGTAGCGGCAATTGCTTTAACGAAAAGTGGGTATTTATTATCGATTGCCGATGACTGGCGAAAATCACGGCAGCTCAGGTCGCTGGCGCTGATCAAAAAACGAGCACACTTTCTTCCTGCGTGAAACCGCCTTCAGAAGCATTGATATATTTTATTTCGGTGAATTAAGCGTTATTAAGCAGGAGATATATCTTGAAGCTTTATTTTCTTCGGTAATCTTTTTTATTTCCACAGGCTAATATGAGGTCCGGGTTTATTATATTTCCTCCAGGCCGACAGCGCCGTGGCGCGCGGCTTCCTCCTCTGCCACGCCGCTTGGGCTGCGGCATTCCCTTTAGCTAATTAATCGCTAAGCAAGGGACTATTTATAATAAGCCGCCGCTTTACACCCTCGCGCGCAAATTATTATTATCATTGCGTTCCCGCCGCAGAACCGACTTGAATTTTAATTATATTTAATTGCGCTACGCACAGAGCGGCGCGCTCTTTACTGCTGCCTACCGTATTGAGGACATCGTTATGGTTGTTTCTGTTTCGCCTGCACCGGATGCACCCACCGCCCCCCCAGCCGATGAGCCGGCTCGTTACCTCACTGACGACCGTCAGGCGCTGGATGCGGCGCGTCAGGTGGCCAACGCCGCAGCTCCCCGTGCCATGCTGCGTGACCGCCATCGGCAGTACCCGCTGCAAGAGCTGGCGCTGTTTAGCCAGTCCGGCCTGGGCGGCATTTCGATTCCGCGTCAATACGGCGGGCCAGGGTTATCCTTCGCCACGGTGGCAGAGGTCTTTCGCCTGATTTCCGCCGTCGATCCGGCACTGGGCCAGATCCCGCAAAACCACTTTGGTCTGATCCAACTGCTGCGCGATGCGGCCAGCGAAGCTCAGCAACGGCGTATTTTCAGCGAAGTGCTGGCCGGCCGACGCATCGGTAACGGTGGCCCGGAAAAAAACAGCAAACACACGCTGGACATGCATACCCGCCTGCAGCAAACGCCTGATGGCCTGCGTCTCAATGGGGACAAGTTTTACTCTACCGGCGCGCTGTTCGCACAAATCGTCGCCGTCAAAGCCCTCGACGATCGGCTGCAGCCGGTACTGACCCTGCTGCCAGGGCCCACGGTCGGCCTGGAGATTGTCGACGATTGGTCAGGTATGGGCCAACGCACCACGGCAAGCGGCACCCTGCGGTTGCGTAACGTGGCGGTTGACCCGATCAACGTTATCCCGCTGCTGCCGCTGGCAGAAAAACCCACCATTCAGGGCGCGGTTTCTCAACTGATCCAGGCGGCTATCGATGCCGGTATTGCCCAGGGCGCTCTGGATGAGGCCACGCAGTTTATTCGCGAGCGCTCTCGCCCTTGGGTCGATGCAGGGGTCGAACGTAACGCCGACGATCCCTACATTCTGGCCGACGTCGGTCGAGTTAGCGTCGAGCTGTGCGCGGCAAATGCCCTGTTGAGAAAGGCGGCACTCACGCTGGATGAAGTCGATCGCCAACCGATCACGGCCGAAAGCGCCGCGGCCGCGTCGATTGCGGTGGCAGAGGCCAAGGTACTGACCACCGAGGTCGCGCTGTTGGCCAGCGAAAAACTGCTCGAGTGGAGCGGCAGCCGCGCCACATTGGCAGAACATGGCCTCGACCGTCACTGGCGCAATGCCCGCACTCACACCCTGCACGACCCGGTACGCTGGAAATACCACGCCATCGGCGATTACTACCTCAACGGCCGTTTTCCCGCGCGCCATTCGTGGATTTAAAGGAACCGAACATGACAAGCCAGACAGTCCCTCAACGTACCGCGCAGAGTATTACCGATGCCGGACAGGCGCTGGAGACCGCCCATCGACTGGCGACAGAATTCAGTCCCGGTGCCGCCGAACGTGACAGCCAACGACGGCTGCCGGTTACCGAACTGGCCGAATTGTTCGCCTCCGGGCTTGGCGGGATCACCGTCCCACGTGAATTTGGCGGCCCAGCTCTGTCAAATCGCGTTCTGGCGCAGGTCATCGTCATTCTCAGCCAGGCCGATGCCTCGATCGGTCAGGTGCCGCAAAATCACTATTACGCACTGGAAGTGCTGCGGGTCAACGGTTCAAAGCGTCAGCAGCAACGTTTGTATCAGGAAGCGCTGGCCGGGGTGCATTTTGGCAATGCGCTGGCGGAATTCACCAGCAAAGCCGCTCACCAGCGGAGTACCGCGCTATCCCGGCATCAGGGGCAATGGCGCCTGTCCGGCCAAAAATTTTACGCCACCGGCGCACTCTATGCCGGGCGCATCCCAACCGCTGCGCTGGGTGAGGACGGTAAAGAGCAATTGGTGTTTTTACCGCGCAATACGCCGGGTTTGACCATTACTGACGACTGGTCGGGCTTTGGCCAACGCACCACCGGCAGCGGCAGCGTGGCGTTAAACCATTGCCCGATCGATGAAGAGGATATCGTGCCTTTCCAGACTGCGTTTGAACGGCCCACGCCGGTGGGCCCGCTGGCGCAGATTATGCACGCCGCCATCGATCAGGGCATTGCCAAAGCGGCCTGGCAAGACATGTTGCAGTTTGTCCGTACTCGTTCCCGTCCGTGGATTGACTCTGGGGTCGAACAGGCCAGCGAAGACCCGCTAACGCTGGATCGCATTGGCAAAATCTCCGCTCGAATTCAGGCCGGCGACGCCTTGCTGGAAGTGGCGGGCGAAGCGGTCGACGCCGCACAACGCCACAGCGATGCACAGTCGGTGGCGGAAGCCTCGATTGAAGTTGCCAGAGCGCGCGCCTGGACCACCGAAGTCTCGCTGGCCGCCGGCAATCTGCTGTTTGAGTTGGCCGGTAGCCGCGCCACTGTGCAGGAATACAACCTTGACCGCCACTGGCGCAATGCCCGCACTCATACCCTGCACGATCCGGTGCGCTGGAAATACCCGGCAATCGGCAATTACGTTTTAAACGGGGTGTTGCCACCGCGTCGGGGGACCTTGTAATGAGCGCTATTGTCAAAGAAGTTCTGCTGAACGCCTTCAACATGAACTGCGTCGGCCATATTCATCACGGCATGTGGACTCATCCACAGGATCGTTCCACCGAATTCAACCAACTGGGCTACTGGACCGAATTGGCGCAGCTGCTGGAGCGAGGCCTGTTCGACGGACTGTTTATCGCCGATATTCTCGGCGTTTATGATGTTTACCAGCAGAATATTGCCCTGACCGCCCGCGAGTCGATACAGCTGCCGGTCAACGACCCGCTGCTGCTGGTGTCGGCCATGGCGGCGGTCACTCGCCATCTGGGGTTCGGCATCACCGCCAACCTCAGCTATGAAGCCCCCTATCCCTTTGCCCGACGGCTGTCGACGCTGGATCATCTGACCCAGGGACGTATCGGTTGGAATATCGTTACCGGTTATCTCGACAGCGCCGCCCGCGCCATGGGGCTGAACGAACAGATAGATCACGATCGCCGCTACGACCAGGCCGATGAGTTTCTCGACGTGGCCTATCAGCTGTGGGAAGGCAGTTGGGAAGACGGGGCCGTATTGGCTGACCGACAACGGCGAATCTACGCCGATGCGCAGAAGATCCATAAGGTGATCCATCGGGGAGAGTTCTACCAGGTGGAGGGTTATCACCTGTCGTCGCCTTCACCACAACGTACCCCACTGCTGTTCCAGGCGGGCAGTTCGTCACGTGGCATCCAATTCGCCGCTCGCCATGCGGAATGCACCTTCGTGAATCACGCCACGCCGGCGGTGATGAAAGCCCAGGTGGACAAGTTGCGCTACGCCGCCGTGGCCGCCGGACGTCAGCGTCAGCATTTGAAAGTCTTTATGGGGGTCGGCGTTATCGTCGCCCCCACAGCCGCGGAAGCACAGGACAAATATCGCGAATATCTGCGCTATGCCAGTCCGGAAGCCGGCCTGGCGCATTTCTCCAGTTCTACCGGCATCGACCTCTCGCGTTTCGGGCTCGACGATCCGATCCAGACCGGGCCGACCCAGGCCATTCAATCCGTGACCCAAACCTACCGCGGCTGGACCCGGCGCCAACTGCTGGAACAGCACGCTATGGGCGGCCGCTACCCACTGGTGGTGGGCGATCCTCAGCAGGTGGCCGATGCCTTGCTGCAGTGGATTGACCAGGCCGATATCGACGGTTTTAACCTGACGCGAATCGTTAACCCAGGCAGCTACCGCGATTTTATTGATTTGGTGGTGCCGGAATTGCAATCGCGCGGGCGATACAAGACCGCCTACCGTGCCGGCAGCCTGCGGCAAAAACTGTTCCAACAACAAGACCGATTACCCCCAAGTCACCCGGCTGCCCGCTGGCGTCTGGGTGCTCCATTAACGGTTTGAACCACTTACTTTTCTTTTAAAGGGACAACATCATGACCATAGCCAATCTGACACTAAAAATACTGTTCCCGGCGCTGCTGGCCTTCTCAGGCTCGGTGGCGGCGGCCAATGACTACAGTGGCGCCCTGAAGGTCGGCACCACCGCCGCCTTCGCGCCGCCGTTGGAAGTGGCGGCGGAAGAGGCTCGCAAACAAGGGCTGAAGGTGGACATTATCGAATTCAGCGACTGGACCGCTCCTAACGTCAGCCTGGAAAACGGCGATATCGACGTCAACCTGTTCCAGCACCTGCCGTTCCTGCATAACGCCAACAAAGAAGGCAATTTCCACCTGGTGGCCTACTCCCCGGCGATCATCAATAACGTAGGGTTGTATTCCAAGAAACATAAAAGCATTGCCGAACTGCCGGACGGCGCCAGCGTGGCGATTGCCAATGACGTGATTAACGGCGGGCGCGGTCTGTTGCTGTTACAAAAGGCCGGGCTGATTAAGCTCAAACCCGGTGCGGGTATCCAGGCGACCCAGGCCGATATTGTCAGTAACCCCAAACACATCAAGATTATCGAGGTAGAAGCGGTGCAATTGGCGCGCACCCTGGAAGAAGTGGATCTGGCGCAGGGCTATCCCCACTACCTGCGGCTTTCCGGCACCGTCGATCCCAACAGCGCCCTGCTGTTTGACGGCCTGGAGAACCCGGAGTACGTGATCCAATTCGTGATCCGCGACGGTCATCAGGACGATCCGCGTCTGCGCAAGTTTGTCAACGTGTATCAGCATTCCCCGGTGGTACGCGCGAAGCTGGACAGTTTCTACGGCAAACTGTATCAGCCAGGCTGGAGTCAATAAGTTATGTCCAGCCTGGTCCTGACTCCCCCGGAGGTCCTGGTTGCCGATGAGCCGGTTCGCCACCTGGATGATACTCATCTGCGCTTTACCCGGCTCAGCAAGCGTTATCCTGGCCAACTGACCGATGCGCTAAAGGAAATTAACCTCAGCATTCGCCGAGGGGAAATCTTCGGCATCATCGGCCGTAGCGGCGCAGGGAAATCCTCGTTGATCCGCACCATCAACCGGTTGGAACGCCCCAGCGGCGGCAGCGTCGAGGTTGATGGCGTCGATATTGATCGTCTGAATGAAGATCAATTAGTGGCCTACCGACGGCGTACCGGTATGATTTTTCAGCATTTCAACCTGTTGTCGGCCAAAACCGTTCGGCAGAATATCGAGCTGCCTCTTCGTGTGGCGGGCATGCCCCCCGCAGAACGGCGCAGCCGAGTGGACGCGCTGCTGGAGCTGGTCGGGTTACGTGATCACCCGGACGCCTATCCGGCACAGCTTTCCGGCGGGCAGAAACAGCGGGTCGGTATCGCCAGGGCACTGGTGCACAACCCTGAACTGTTGCTGTGCGACGAGGCCACCTCGGCACTCGATCCGGAAACCACCCGCGCCATTTTGGCCTTGCTGCAACGCATCAACCGAGAGTTCAACATCACCATCGTGCTGATCACCCACGAAATGGAGGTGATCCACGATATTTGCCACCGGGTCGCCGTGCTGGAGCGCGGCGAAATTATCGAGTACGGCCCCGTCTGGCAGGTGTACGGCAATCCGCAGCAGGAAACTACGCGTATCTTGTTGACCCCGGCGCACGACAGCCTGCCCGAGATACTGGCCGGACGAATTACCGCTACGCCATCGGCGCCGGATTCGCCGTTGTTAATCCGATTGCGTTATCGCGGTCTGGGGGCTTCGCTGGAACTGAATCGGGTGCTGGCGGCTTTTCAGGGCAATGTGACACTGGTCGAAAGCGCCATTGAGCATATTCAGGGACGGGCCATAGGGTACTTGCTGTTAAGCGTGACGCCGTCACAGTTCGCATCCGATATTCCACAAACGCTGGCCGACAGCGTGGAGGTACTGGGCTATGTCACTGCTGCTTGACCGGCTGTGGGCCGGATTTCTCGATACGCTGCTGATGGTGGGCGTTTCTTCCCTGCTGGCACTGGCGCTGGGGCTGCCGCTGGCGGTTGTGCTGGTGGTCAGCGAACGCGGTGGGCTCTATGAACAAGTCGGGGTTCAACGGGTACTCGGTTGGCTGGTGAATCTGTTTCGCTCGATCCCCTTCTTGATCCTGATGGTCGCCTTGATCCCGTTCACCCGCATGCTGGTCGGCACCTCTTACGGCGTCTGGGCAGCCGTAGTACCGCTGACGGTCGCCGCCATGCCGTTCTTTGCGCGCATCGCCGAAGTCAGTCTAAGGGAGGTGGATCACGGCCTGATTGAGGCGGCACAGGCCATGGGATGTCGTCGTGGGCACATAATCCGCCACGTGCTGCTGCCGGAAGCCATGCCCGGCATCGTCAGCGGTTTCACCATTACTCTGGTCACCATGATCAACGCTTCGGCGATGGCCGGGGCTATCGGAGCCGGCGGTCTGGGTGATTTGGCTTACCGCTATGGTTACCAGCGTTTCGACACCCAGGTCATGCTCACCGTCATCGTGGTGCTGGTGGCTCTGGTCACCCTGCTGCAATTTTTTGGCGATCGGCTTTCGCGCCGATTAAACCACCGGCAATAACCCTTTTGTTAAATGGATATTGATGATGAATAAATTGAAAGCCTCTTTGATCGCCGCGTCGCTGCTGTTGGGCACTTGTGCTCTGTCGAACGCGGCGACACAGGAAACACCACAGCAAATCACCATTGGCTATCAGAAAGCCAATATCTTTGCCCTGTTAAAATACCGTGGCTCGCTGGAGAAAGCCCTGGCACCTCAGGGCATCAAGCTGCGGTGGATTGAATTCCCCGCCGGGCCGCAGATGCTGGAGGGACTGAACGTGGGCAGCATTGACCTGGCGGCGACTGGCGATGCACCGCCGGCCTTCGCTCAGGCGGCCAAGGCGGATCTGATCTATCTGGGGCATTCGCCGGCCAGCCCGAAAACCGAAGCCATTGTGGTGCCCCAGGATTCGCCGATCAAAACCGTCGCCGACCTCAAAGGCAAACGGGTGGCGCTGAACAAAGGTTCCGACGTCAACTACCTGCTGGTCAGCGCGCTGGAACAGGCCGGATTAAGCTATAAGGACGTTACCCCGGTGTATCTGCCGCCCAGCGACGCTCGCGCCGCCTTCCAGCGTGGCAGCGTCGACGCCTGGGTGATTTGGGATCCTTATTACGCCGAAGTGCAAAGCCATGCCAACGCTCGCCTGCTTAAAGATGCCGAAGGCCTGGTGCCGCATTACACCTTCTACCTTGCCAGCCGTCACTTTGCCGAAACCTACCCTGACAGCGCCAAGCTGGTGCTCGACCAGTTGGGAGAACTGAGCACCTGGGCCAACGCGCATCAGGATGAAGCGGCGAAAATCTTGTCGCAGAGTACCGGATTGGATCAGGCTATCTGGGCCAAAGCCCTCGCCCGCATGCCGTTTGGCAGCCAGCGCATGACCCCGGAGGTGTTCGCGCAACAGCAGCAACTGGCGGATAAGTTTACCGCCATCGGTCTCCTTCCGGTCAAGGTGGATGTCAGCAGCGCACGCTGGTCAGAAGATAAGTAAGTAAGTAAGTAAGTAAGTAAGTAAGTAAGTAAGTAAGTAAGTAAGTAAGTAAGTAAGTAAGTAAGTAAGTAAGTAAGTAAGTGACTGATTATTTATCTATTAATTCGACTAGCAAAGTCATATTCGGCATTTAACCGCCGGGGAGATTTAGATTATGATTCTTGCCTGTCTCTGAGGTTTGTTTCAGGGCCTGTCTACCGGAATTTTTGTCCTTGTTTTGTTCGTCGTGAACGCTTGGCCGCACCTCTGTGCGGCTTTTTATTTTTTGGGGTACTGGCCTGCTGATGGCATAAAAAAACCGGCACCGATTGCTCCGTGCCGGTTGTGCCTTATCGCGCCGGGGCTAACGCCCTTTTGCCAGCTTATGCAAGGTGGCGGCCAACAGATCCACTTCCTCGTGGGTGTTGTAAAACGCCAATGACGGCCGCACCGTAGTTTCTACGCCGAAGCGTCGCAAGATCGGTTGAGCGCAATGATGACCGGATCGCACCGCAATGCCCTCACGGTTAAGCGCATTCCCCACCTCTTCGGTGCGATAACCACTCAAAACGAATGAAAGCACGCTGGCCTTATTGGCTGCAGTGCCAATCAGTCGCAGGCCGGGAATGCGGATCAACTGCTCGGTGGCATACTCCAGCAGCTCATGCTCGTAGCGGTTGATGTTATCCAGCCCCAGACGTTCGACATAGTCCACCGCCGCACCCAATCCTACCGCATCGGCAATGTTGCCAGTGCCGGCTTCGAATCTGGCCGGTGCCGGTTGGTACAGCGTTTTCTCAAAAGTGACGTCAGCAATCATGTTGCCGCCCCCTTGCCACGGTGGCAAGGTTTCCAGCAGCTCAGCCTTGCCGTACACCGCACCAATGCCGGTAGGAGCAAACACCTTATGGCCGGAGAACACATAAAAATCCGCGTCCAGCGCCTGCACGTTGACCTTCAGGTGAGAGACCGCCTGCGCACCGTCGACCAAAACCCGGGCACCTGCCTGATGAGCCAGTGCAATCACCTGCTCCACTGGCGTAACCGTGCCCAAGGCATTGGAGACCTGAGTGACCGAAACCAAACGGGTGCGCGGTGACAATAGCTTGCGGTAATCGTCCAGCAGGATTTGCCCGCTGTCATCAACCGGGATCACTCGAATCTTGGCTCCCACGCTGGCCGCAAGCTGCTGCCAGGGCACAATGTTGGCGTGGTGCTCCAACTGCGAAACCACGATTTCATCTCCCTCGCCGATGTATTTACGACCAAAGGTATTGGCAATCAGATTAATGGCCTCGGTTGCGCCACGGGTGAAGACGATTTCCGCCGGTGATTTGGCCCCCAGAAAACGGGCCACGCTGTTTCTGGCCCCTTCATAGGCATCCGTTGCTCTGGCGGCGAGTTCATGCGCCGCTCGATGAATGTTTGAGTTTTCATGGGCGTAGAAATACGCCAGCCGATCGATAACCACCTGCGGCTTATGGGTGGTCGCCGCATTGTCCAGCCACACCAAGGGTTTACCGTTGACCCGTTCTGCCAGAATGGGAAAGTCCCGGCGTACGGCATGCACATCAAAGCGGCTGCGAGCCCCGTGCTGCGGTGCCCCTTCACGCCATTGGTATCCCTGCTCGAGAAAATAATATTGCCCGCTGGCCGCATCTTGCGCAACGCCGCTGACCGGCGCTGAGTTTGGGGGAAACAATGCGCCAATAACCGCTTCCAGTTCGCCCTTTATCGCCCCGGCAAAGGGTTGATCGCTCAGGTGTTGCTGGCCGGTCAGCGCCTGACTTGCCAGCCCCGCCAGCCCGCTATCCGCAGAGTCCTGCCGCTGAGGAGTCGGGAAATCGCTGAGAAAATAGAATCCCGGCGTTGCTTCAGGAACCCGCGGCTGAGGCAGCGTGGGCGGTGCCAAAAAAGCCTGTTGCTGTTGCCCCAGCTGACGGCCGGACGGCGCCTGTGCCTCCAGAGCGTCAGTAGCAAGCGCAGCCTCCAGAACTGGCGCAGCGGTCTGCGGTAATACCCTTGTTGCGCTTTCGCTGCCTGCGGCTTGTTGCAGCCCGGCGCCCAGTTCCTTTCCAGGCAGCGTGCTGAAGATCTGATTAGCCAGCGTGGCCAACGCGTTAACGTCAGGCAAACCGGCCGGCGGCGCGGCTTGGTGAGGCAGTGCGTTATTTGTAGCTGTCTGGATAGTCATGATATTTGCTCACATCAACATCGTCTAAAACGGCAACGGCATCTTCAGTCAGAACCGCCAATGAGCAGTAAAGCGAGATCAGGTAGGAAGCGATCGCATTGCGGTTAATACCCATAAACCGCACCGACAACCCCGGGCTCTGCTCACCGGCGACACCCGGCTGATACAGACCAATGACGCCCTGACGCTTTTCCCCGGTACGCAGCAGAATAATTTTGGTTTTACCTTCTTCGTCGATCGGCAGCTTATCCGAAGGGATCAGCGGCAAGCCGCGCCAGGTCAGGAACTGCGAGCCAAACAGGCTGACGGTTGGCGGTGGTACGCCACGGCGCGTGCACTCACGCCCAAAGGCCGCGATGGCTAATGGATGAGCCAGGAAGAAGCCGGGTTCTTTCCATACTTTGGTGATCAATTCATCCAGATCGTCCGGCGTCGGCGCCCCGGTCAGCGTAGAGATACGTTGGGCGTCATCAACGCTGGCCAATAAACCGTACTCAGGGTTATTGATCAGCTCGTTTTCCTGGCGTTCTTTAATGGTTTCAATCGTCAAACGCAGCTGCTCGCGGATCTGATCGTGCGGGCTGCTGTACAAATCCGACACCCGGGTGTGCACATCCAGAATGGTGGTTACGGCATTGAGGAAATATTCACGTGGCGCCTCTTCGTAATCCACATAGGTTTGCGGCAATAACCCCTCATCGCGCTGCGAGCAGGCCACCTGCACATTTAATGGATTTTTGACCTTGTTAAGGCGAAATATCCCCGCTTCGACCGGTGTCCACTGCAGCAAATGCACCAGCCAGCGTGGCGTGAGAATAGATAATTGCGGGACGGTCTTCGTGGCATTAGCCAATTGCCGCGCGGCATTATCCCCTAATGCAAGCCGGGCATCATTTTGTTGAGACATGGTTGTTTCTCCTGAAAAAATAGGCTGGTGATAAATAATGATTAATTACCGGTTAAATAGCGCGTTAAATAGATGCTGGGATTATTGATTTCGTTTCGCAGACCTCACTGCGAAATAATCAGGATTAATAAAACACGCCAAATTAAATTCCAGAGCCGAATTCATGACTGTCGCTCTGAATATTTGCCTGGCGAATATTACTGCCGGGTTTGACGCTACGCGTCAGCCAGACATTACCGCCAATGGAAGACCCTTTCCCAATGGTGATCCTGCCCAACAACGTGGCGCCGGCGTAGATCACCACATCATCTTCAATAATCGGATGACGCGGCTGCCCTTTCTGCAGAATGCCGGACTCTTCGGTGACAAAGCGCTTGGCTCCCAACGTGACAGCCTGATAGATACGCACCCGTTTACCGATAATCGCAGTTTCTCCAATCACGACGCCGGTGCCGTGATCGATAAAAAAGCCGTCATCAATTTGTGCTCCGGGATGAATATCGATACCGGTTTCTCCGTGAGCCTTTTCGGCGATGATGCGTGCCAACAGGGGAACGCCTGCCCGATAGAAATAGTGAGCTAAACGGTAATGGATAATGGCGTTAACACCAGGGAAACACAGTAAAACCTCATCCACACTGCGTGCAGAAGGGTCTCCGTGATAGGCGGCCAAAATATCGCTGTCCAACCGGCGGCGAATGGCGGGCAGCACGGCGGCGAATTGACGCACCAATGTCACCGCCTGTGTATTCAGTGCATCCCCCGGTTCGCCGTCTTCGCCCTCGGAACGGCTAAAACCAAGCGCCAGCCGCACCTGAATCAACAGAGCATTCAGCACGGCATCCAATGCGTGGCCGACGAAGTAATCTTCACTTTCATGGCGCAGATCGTCCGGGCCCAGGCGCATGGGAAATAATATCGCCCGCAGCGATTCGGCAATTTCGTTGACTGCGCTCTTCGATGGCAGCTCCTTTTGCCCGGAAACTGAGGCCTGGCCGCTGTGTTCACGCCAGTGCAATCTCGCTGAACGCAGCTCGTTGACGATATCGGCCAGTTGCCAGTTGGTATTTTCTTTTAACGGTAAAAAGCGAGTCATAATTCCCTCTGTTTATCTGATAACACCCCATGACCCACCAAGGACAAGCGCCGTTAATACGTTTTAAACCAAGGCAGATGCCGCGCAGCTTCAAAGCCACCCAGCACAACGTAAACCTGTGTATAACCGGCTTTCTGGGCGGCTAACACCGCGTCCGAAGAACGTTTACCGGTTTGGCACAGCAGGAGCAGCGGGTGCTGCTTGTCGACAACCTTGCTTAATTCAAGGAAAAAACGCGGATTGCGGATTTTGTTCGAACCGGTCAGCCAGGGAACCAAAGAGGATTGTTCAACATAGCCAAATGTCTTTCGCTCTTCCGGACTGCGGATATCCACCAAGACGGCTGACCCGCTGTTGAACAGTTGCCAACTGGCCTCCGGTGTCAAGTCACGCTCAAAGACATCAGCATTTTGCGTGCCGGGGTTATTCGCATTCGCGTTGGGATTGTTTATAAACGTCTGCGCCGTTGTGTAATGTGGCGATATGGACATATTCACCTCCGGTATATTCTCTATTTTTCAGTAAGGTTGTTTTCCTTCATTAACCTCAATCTATTACCCTTTCGCAGTGACAATAAATAATTTTTCATTAGGGCTTATAGTAAAAGCGTCTAGTTCGCCTTAGCTAAATTAACGCTAATAAAAACTGTTTTTTCACTTATCCCTTTGCCTTTAATCTGGTCATGTTACAGCGCGCTGTTACCCATTTTCACCCGTTGATCACATTACGGGTAACACAGTTTTTTAACACTCTTCAGCGTGATATCTGTCGCAAAACCGCCTGCCGAAAACCGCTTTTATAGCAATACGAAGTAACGCTAATTATTGACAGGTGAAACCATGACGACCTCTACATCCAATGAAGTGCTGTTGATTGCCCCAGTAATGGATAACCTGCTGGCCCGCCTTGAGGCAGCCTTTGTGGTACATCGGTTATATGAACAAGAGGATGCGGCCGCTTTTCTGGCCGAAAAAGGTGCGGCCTTCCGTGCGGTCGTCACTCGGGGGATATTGGGGTCGAGACGCCAGTGCTTGAACAATTACCCAACCTCGGGCTGATTGCGGTGTTCGGCGTAGGCACTGATGCGATTGATCTGAATTACACCCGTAAACACGGCATTGCCGTCACCATTACCTCGGGCGCCTTGACGGAAGACGTGGCGGATATGGCTCTGGGATTGTTGCTGGCTACCGCTCGTCAGCTGTGCCACAACGATCGTTTTGTGCGTGAAGGGCGCTGGCTGAAAGAAGCGCCGGGCCTGTCGGTGCAGGTCAGCGGCAAACGGCTGGGCATTTTTGGCATGGGTAACATTGGCCGCGCCATCGCCCAACGCGCCGCCGGTTTCAATATGCGTATCCAATACGCCAGCCGCACCCAGGACAGTTCGCTGCCCTATCGCTATTTCCCAGATCTGCTGGCTTTAGCGCGGGAAAGCGACTTCTTTATCATTGCTATTTCCGGCGGTAAAGACAGCGCCGGCCTGGTGGACAAGGCGGTATTCGACGCCCTGCCTTCCCATGCCCTGGTGATTAACATTGCTCGCGGCAGCATCGTTAATGAACCCGACCTGATTACCGCCCTGCAAAGTGGCGCCATCGCCGGTGCCGGGCTGGACGTTTACGCTCAGGAACCGCAGGTTCCTGCAGAACTGATCGCCATGGAAAACGTGGTGCTGCAACCGCATATCGCCAGCGCCACCCAGGAAACCCGGCAGAAGATGAGCGATATCGTGTTTGCCAACGTTGAAGCCTTTTTCAACCGGGCGCCGCTGCCCCACGCCATCGAGTAACTGACGCGTTTTCTTTTCGATTTTATTACCGCCAAATCACAGAACCTCTTCATTGAGAGGTTCTCCCTGCGCCCTGTAAAGAGAGATCGCCATGGATAATAAAATACCCAACACCCGCTGGCTGCGGGTTATTGCCCCGATCCTGATCGCCTGCATCATTTCCTTTATGGACAGGGTTAATATCAGTTTTGCGCTGCCCGGCGGTATGGAAAGCGACCTGGGCATTACCAGCCAGATGGCCGGGCTGGCCAGTGGCATCTTTTTTATCGGCTACCTGTTTTTGCAGGTTCCCGGCGGACGCATCGCGGTCAACGGCAGCGGCAAGCGCTTTATTGCCTGGTCCCTGTGTGCCTGGGCGGTGGTGTCAGTTGCGACCGGCTTTGTCACTAACCACTATCAGCTGCTGGTATTACGCTTCGTATTGGGCATCTCTGAAGGCGGTATGTTACCGGTAGTGTTAACCATGATCAGCAACTGGTTCCCGGAAAAAGAACTGGGCCGCGCCAACGCCTTTGTCATGATGTTCGCCCCATTGGGTGGCATGCTTACCGCCCCGATCTCTGGCGCCATCATTAACGCATTCGACTGGCGTTGGTTGTTTATCATCGAAGGCCTGTTGTCGCTGGTGGTATTGGCCGTGTGGTGGCTGCTGATCAGCGATCGCCCACAGGAAGCGCGCTGGCTGCCGGCCCGTGAGCGCGACTATCTGATAACCGAACTAACGCGCGAACGGCAAGAACGCAGCAAACTGCAACCGGTCAGCAAAGCACCACTGAGAGATGTCTTCCGTAACAAGGGCTTGATGAAGCTGGTGCTGCTGAACTTTTTCTATCAAACCGGCGACTACGGCTACACCCTGTGGCTGCCCACCATTTTAAAAAACCTGACCGGCGGTAACATGGCCTCGGTCGGCTTCCTGGCAATCTTGCCATTCGTCGCGACGCTGTTGGGGATCTACCTGATTTCAGTGCTCACCGATAAAACCGGCAAACGCCGCCTGTGGGTGATGGTTTCATTGTTCTGCTTTGCTGCGGCGCTACTGGCTTCGGTGGTGCTGCGTCATAACGTGGTGGCGGCCTACATTGCCCTGGTGGTGTGTGGCTTCTTCCTCAAAGCCGCTACCAGCCCGTTCTGGTCGATGCCGGGGCGTATCGCCTCGGCAGAGGTCGCCGGCGGCGCACGCGGTGTGATTAACGGCCTCGGCAACCTGGGCGGCTTCTGCGGGCCTTATCTGGTAGGGGTGATGATCTACCTCTATGGCCAGAACGTGGCGGTATGCGGCCTGGCAGTCTCACTGATCATCGCCGGCATCATTGCCTGGCGCTTGCCGAAGGAATGTGACCTGACCGGCAGCGAGCCGGCGCACGACAAGCTGCTGAACAACGCCAAACGGGCCTGAATAACAACGAAAACCACGAGCGGGTTAAGGCAAAATTTGCTATGTTAGCCCGCTGATTAAGGTCTGTTGTTACTCGCTGGATTAGGTCTATGTTTACCCATAAAGCAATCGCCGAACTCAATGCGCTGGAATTGTTGGTCTATAACTACATCACCAAAAACAAGAACCCGGTGATGTACATGACCATCCGCGAACTGGCCGAGGCCGCCGGGGTATCCACCACTACCGTACTGCGCTTTTGCAAGAAAATGGGCTGCGACGGCTACTCAGAATTTCGCATCCGTTTTAAACTGTATCTTGAACAGACTGAAGCACCGCCGGTGGATTTCGGCACCAGCGAAATCATCAGCTTCTTTAAAAGCATTAACAACGACGAATTTAATCAACTGATAGACCAGGCGGTGCAGCATATTGCCGCCGCTGAGCGCATTATTTTCGTCGGCGTCAGCACCTCCGGAGCATTGGGGAAATACGGCGCGCGTTTCTTTTCCAACGTCGGAAAATTCAGCACCCATATCGACGATCCTTATTACCCCATCAATAGCGACATGTATAAAAGCGCGGTCGCAATAATACTTTCGGTGTCTGGAGAGACCGAAGAAATTTTGCGCCTCGCCAGCCAGTTCAGCCTGCACCACTGCAAAATCATCAGCATCACCAACAACGAGACCTCCTCGCTGGCGCGCATGGCGGACTTCAACCTCTCTTACCACGTTCCCCCGCAGCTGATCGCCGGGCAACACAATATCACCACCCAAATCCCGGTCATTTACATTATCGAGACCATCGGCAAGCGGCTGGGGCATATTAATTACGCAAAATAAAACAGCCTGTTTTTTTAATGTGACACGTCACCTGAACGGTAATTTGTTATATCGTGACATTCCATTTCAGCTTGCTACTATATTCTCATTCCGGCAGTTCAGTGCTTTCTGATAATAATCCGATGAGAAACCTACGATGAAACAACAACAGTTACCGAAAGATTTTCTGTGGGGCGGTGCCGTAGCGGCGCACCAGGTTGAAGGCGGTTGGGATCAGGGCGGCAAAGGCCCAAGCATTGCCGACGTGTTGTCTGGCGGCTCTCACGGTGTGGATCGCGTTATGACCGACGGGGTGCAGGAAGGCTATCGTTACCCTAATCACGAAGCGGTGGACTTTTACGGCCGTTACAAGCAGGACGTGGCGTTATTCGCCGAAATGGGCTTTAAATGCTTCCGTACCTCTATCGCCTGGACGCGTATCTTTCCGAATGGCGACGAGCAAGAGCCAAACGAAGCCGGCCTGCAGTTTTACGACGATTTGTTTGATGAGCTGCTGAAATACAATATCCAGCCGGTAATCACCCTGTCCCACTTTGAAATGCCTTATCACCTGGTGAAGGAATATGGCGGCTGGAAGAACCGGCAGGTCGTCGATTTCTTCGTGCGCTTCAGCGAAGTGGTGCTGCGCCGTTATCAGCACAAAGTAAAATACTGGATGACCTTTAACGAGATCAACAACCAGAGTAACTACCAGTATCCGCTGTTTGGCTACTGCTGCTCCGGCGTGGTGTATACCCAGGAAGAGAACCCGGAGCAGACGCTGTATCAGGTGTTGCACCATCAGTTTGTCGCCAGCGCCCTGGTAGTGAAACTCGGTCACCAGATTAACCCGGAATTCAAAATTGGCTGCATGCTGGCCTGCGTCCCCTTCTACCCGTACTCCTGCAAACCGGACGACGTCATGTACAGCGTCGAAGCCATGCACTCACGCTACCTGTACACCGACGTACAAGTGCGAGGCTACTATCCGTCGTACCTGCTGCGAGACTGGGAGCGCAAAGGTTTCCAGATTGAGATGCAACCGCAGGACGAACAAACCCTGCGCGAAGGCTGCGCGGACTACATCGGTTTCAGCTACTACATGAGCAACGCGCTGCAGGCGGATGCGGTGAGCAGCGACAATGAGATGTTCAGTTTCCCCGGTAACGTGCCGAACCCGCATGTCAAAGCCTCCGACTGGGGCTGGCAAATTGACCCGGTCGGGCTGCGTTACTCGCTGAACGTGCTTTACGAACGTTACCAGAAACCGCTGTTTATCGTTGAGAACGGCTTCGGCGCATTCGACACGGTTGAGGCTGACGGTCAGATCAACGATGACTATCGCATCGACTATCTGCGTGCACACATCGAGCAGATGAAAAAGGCGGTTATCGAAGACGGCGTGGACCTGATCGGTTACACCCCGTGGGGCTGCATCGACTGCGTGTCCTTCACCACCGGTGAATACGGCAAGCGTTACGGCTTTATCTATGTCGACAAACACGATGATGGCACCGGCACCCTCGAGCGCTCGCGCAAAAAGAGCTTCGACTGGTACCGCTCCGTGATCGCCAGCAATGGCGAACAGCTTTAACCCTGGCGTTTTTCAAGAAAAACATGATGAGCCACGTCCCTGTGGCTCATTCTTAATTTGTCATGGTCAGAGCCATCACGAGTTAAAAGCCCCAAACATCTCTCTGAAATCTACTCCAACCGATCCTTAGAATATCCTCCAGTGAAAAACTGCTGGCCCCGCCAGAAGGTTGCCACGTACCGATTAAACCGGAGTTATAGTTGGGGTTATAGGATCCAATACCTTGAGTAACAGCAGGTGCTGTTTGATAACCATTTGAAATTCCGTCATAAAGCTCCCCTGCGACATAAACGGCAGCAAGAGATGCCTGACCATTTTTGGTCAGTGCAAGAGTAGCACCACCAGCCCCCCATTGGACCAGGTCCCGTCCACCTGCACCCCCCACAAATCCTAAATCATTTTTATTCATTTCCTTCATTTTCGAACTCCATTTTAATTAAAAATCAAACATCCGTTTTTGACAGTCTCACGTGGTTAATTAAAACAATAAAAACACCAATAAAAAATGAAGAAATACACATTAAAAATAGAGTGGCCGCGCCTTCAAAACCATTTAGTGAATTTATGTATTTCACCGTGCAGATAACCGTAAACATTGTGAAGGAGTAATGTAACACCTCTCTTGCTTTATTTTTCAAGAACCACCCCACTTCACGTTAATTTTCATGATATTACAAACAATCACCACCACACAATAGAATTAAAATTAAATAATATCTCTGGAGATTTAAAATCGTTCAACACCTCAGGAATGTCAACCACAAAATTTAATTCCCATGATTTATCCCCATGAAATACCGATTGCTTTTAATGCAGGTAATAATTCAAAAACATAAATAGAAAACCTCATTCAAAAACAGTTAATAAGATATTTAATTAATTCCCCATAAGGGTATCTCAGCATTTTAAAATGAGGGCATGATGTACAAAAGATACGTCATCATCACATAACCTCAGGTTAAGTAAAACACTGCAAATTTCACTTTATCGTAACACTCTGGCTTGCGAGACTCAGACGAGGGAATTAGCTTCACGCCCCTTCGCGCTGACACAACAATAAAACAGATCAGCCCTCTGCACCCTGCCTACGCCATGAGGATTTCCGCATGAGCCAGATTAACGAACTGTATCAACGTAACTACGATCTGCACCCGCCGGTGCTGGTGCCGGAATACAAAACCAGCGTGTTGCGTTCCCCGAAAAACGCACTGATATCGCTGCAAAATTCACTGTCGGAGATCACCGGTCCGGTGTTCGGCCAGCATGAACTCGGCCGACTGGATAACGACCTGATCCTCAATTACGCCAAGCAAGGCTTGCCGATTGGCGAACGGATTATCGTGCACGGCTACGTGCGCGATGAAAACGGCCTGCCGATGCGCAATGCGCTGGTCGAAGTGTGGCAAGCCAACGCCGGTGGGCGTTATCGCCATAAAAAAGACCAGTATCTGGCACCGATCGATCCCAATTTCGGTGGCTGCGGACGGGTGTTGACCGACGATAACGGCTATTACTTTTTCCGCACCATCAAACCCGGCCCCTATCCCTGGCGCAACCGGGTCAACGACTGGCGCCCGGCCCATATTCACTTCTCGCTGTCCGGGGACGCCTTCGCCCAACGCTTAATTACCCAGATGTACTTCGAGGGCGATCCGCTGATTGCCAGTTGCCCGATCGTCCGCGCCATCAAAAATGACGATGCGGTGCGCACCCTGATCGCCGGACTGGACAAAACCGCCTCGGTGCAACTGGACAGCCTGGCCTACCGTTTCGATCTGGTGTTGCGCGGCCACCGCGCCACCTTGTTTGAAAACCGCCTGCAGGGGAAAGCATGATGCCACTACCGTATCTGCCGGAAACGCCGTCACAAACCGCCGGGCCTTATGTGCATATCGGCCTTGCGCCGCTGGCGGCCGGCTTCGAGATTTTCGAAAACAACTTCGGCCACGTGTTGACCCAGCCGGAGACCCAGGGACAACGCATCACTCTGGAGGGCCGGGTGTTCGACGGCAGCGGGACGCCGATCCGCGACGTGCTGCTGGAGATTTGGCAGGCCAACGCCCATGGCCGTTACAACCACCCAAGCGATCTGCAACAGCACAAACCGCTCGATGCCGCATTCCGTGGCTGGGGGCGCAGCTGTTCCGACTTCGACACCGGGCTCTATCGGTTTGAAACCATCAAACCGGGCGCCGTTTGTGGCCGTGACGGGCGAATGATGGCACCGCACATCAACCTGTGGATCGTCGCACGCGGTATTAATCTTGGATTACATACCCGGCTGTATTTTGCCGATGAGGCTGCGGCCAACCAGCAGGATCCGGTGTTGAATCTGATTGAGCTGGAGGTGCGGCGTAAAACGCTGATTGCGCAGCCTGAGCGTCGGGGCGAAGAGTGGGTTTACCGGTTTGACATTGTGATCCAGGGCGAAGGCGAAACGGTGTTTTTCGATCTCTGATGCTCCAGAAGTGCGGCCGCAGGAATTTGCACGCCAGTACAAATATGCGGCCGCCGTCACTTGTTACCTCTGAGGAAAACTTCCTACACTGAGGTATGAAAAAATCCAATTTATTTATTCAGCGCATGCGCTTACGCCACATCAACGGTTTTGTCGCCGTTGCGCAAGAGCGTTCGCTAAGCCGGGCCGCCGAAAAACTGAATCTGAGCCAACCGGCGCTGTCAAAAACGCTCACCGAACTGGAAGCCCTGACCGGTAACCGGTTGCTGGTGCGCCATCGACAGGGCACGCTGCTGACCGAACAGGGCGAGCAATTTCTTGGTTATGCCACACGGGTGTTGGAAGCCTTGACCGCCGCCGGGCATGCGCTCGATCGGCTCGAGGACGCACCGGCCAAAATGTTACGCATCGGTACCCTACCCACCACCGCGCTGGGCATGCTGCCACAGGCCATCGGGCAGTACCAACAGGCGCATCCTTATTCACGAATCCAGGTGGTCACCGGCACCAACACCGGGTTGCTGGCTCAGCTTAAGGCCGGTGAGATTGACGTAGCGATAGGCCGAATGGCGGATCCGGAAATGATGAGCGGGCTGGCTTTCGAACTGTTACTGCTGGAATCGTTGCTGATGGTGACCCGACCTGGCCATCCGCTGCTAAGCGAAACCGTCACCCTTGAGCGGGCGCTGAGTTATTCCGCCATCGTCTCGCCAAAAGGCACGGTGCCGCGCCACAATACCGAGAATTTGCTGTCGACGCAGGGATTCAGCCTGCCCGCCCAATATATTGAAACGCTTTCCGCCTCGCTGGCGCGTCAAATGACGCTGCAATTTGACTATGTGTGGTTTGTGCCGTCCAGCGCGGTGAAAACCGATATCGCCACCGGCCAGTTGGTGCCCTTGCCGCTGCCCACCCAGGGCATGGAGGAAGCGGTGGGCATTCTGACTCGCAACGACGGCCAACCAAGCGAGGCGGTACTGGCGTTCATCGCGACGGTGCGCCATATTGCCGGCGCAGTGAGATCGGCTTAGTCAGTCTGCGTATCCTGCTCGGCAAACACCTCCGCCGCCAGATGAAACGCCGAGTTCGCCGCCGGCAAACCGCAGTACAGCGCGCTCTGCATCAGCACTTCCTTGATTTCCTCGCGAGTTACGCCGTTGTTCACCGCCGCTTTCAGGTGCATGCGCAGTTCAGCCTCGCGATTAAGGGCGATCAGCATGGCAATGGTGATCAGGCTGCGGGTATGACGCGCCAGCCCGGGGCGGGTCCAGATCTCGCCCCAGGCATAGCGGCTGATAAAATCCTGAAACTCTTCATTCAACGGGGTGAGTTGACTGAGAGTTCGATCCACATGTGCGTCCCCCAAGACCGCCCTGCGTACCTCAATACCCTGCTGATAACGTTGTTCATCCTTCATGACTATGGACTCCTGAAGTTAATTCCGTGGCCTGTTGCAGCACCCGCTGGGTAAAGATCCGCGCACTGCCGAGATATTGCTGCGGCTCCAGCAATTCATGAAGCCGTTGCGCCGTTAAATTCGCCATGACGACCGGATCGTCCAACAACACCTCCAGCAACGTGAGCCCCTGCGCCAGCGCCTGATGGCACTGTTTTTCAATGTGATGATGCGCTTGCTGGCGGCCCATAGTCTCACCCAGTGCCATCGTCACCGCTTCCGCCATGATCAACCCGTCGGTTAACTTCAGGTTATGTTGCATCTGTTGGGGGAATACCTGCAGCCCGGCAATCAAATCAGCTGCGGTGTGCAAGGCACCCGCCGCCAACATCACCAGCTGCGGCAGGCTTTCCCACTCTGCATGCCAGCCACCCAGACCACGTTCATGCTCCTGTACCATGGCGGCATAAAGCCCTCCCACCAGCGCCGGAACCCGATTGGCCGCCGCAAGGATCACCGCGCAGGCCACCGGATTACGCTTGTGCGGCATGGTAGAAGAACCGCCGCGCCCCGCGGCCGTCGGTTCGGCCACTTCCGCCACTTCGGTTTGGGTCAGCAAAGAGATATCCCGCGCCAACTTGCCCAGCGTACCGGTTAATCCGGCGTACCAGCCGGCAATTTCCAGCAGGCGATCGCGCTGACTGTGCCATGGCGTAGGCGCGGCGGTCAGTTGCAGGCTGGCGGCCAGTGTAGTCACCAATTCTGCTCCCTGCTCACCCAACGAAGCCAGCGTGCCGGCGGCACCGCCCAACTGTAGCGTCAACACACGCGGTCGCATTTCTTGCAACCGCTGCCGAAAGCGCAACAGCGCATCCAGCGTCCCCGCCAGCTTTAAGCCCAGCGTGGTCGGCAAGGCATGCTGCATCCAGGTGCGTCCAACCAGCACGCAATCCTGATGACGGGTGATTTGCTGCACCAGCGCCGCAATCAGTCGATCCAGGTCGATAAGCGTTAATGCCAGTGCGTTTCGCAGTTGCAGCATCAATCCGGTGTCGAGAGCATCCTGACTGGTGGCGCCCCAATGCACGAAGCGAGCGGCATCAGCATCCTGCTGCGCCACCCGAGTCGTCAGTTGTTTAACCAGAGGGATCGCCAGATTACCGGCCTGCGCGGCTGCCTGCGCCAAGTCGGTCTCATCGAATAAGGCACTGTGGCAGGCTTCAGCGATCCGCTGGGCCGCCTCCTGGGGAATAATGCCAAGGCGGGCCTGAGCCGCAGCCAACGCCGCTTCGAAGTCCAGCATTCCCTGCAGCGTGGCGGCATCGCTAAAACAGGCCGTCACCGCTGATGACCGCAGCAACGGCGTCAGTAACTCCATATATCCTCCGGGCAAAAGCAATTTTCCCGATGATGGCGCGACGCCGCCGGCAGCGTCAACAACGATAAACGCTACCCTGGGCGATTATCGAAACAATCGTCAATTTTATTGATATTTGTGATACCAACCGGATCACATCATCTGAAAGGGCGAACCGACGTAGTTTTCCGCCAGCACCGTCATGGCGCTGCGTGACTTCACGGTGTATTGCAGTTCCGAAAGCTGCAGGCGTTGCTGGAATGCGCTGTCGTCCTGGTGGGTGTGCAGCATATTGGTCATCCACCAGGAAAAATGCTCGGCGCGCCAAACCCGTTGCAGGGCATCATCGCTGTAGCTGTCCAGTCGCCGCCAGCTCTTATGCCGGTAAAATGCCTCAAGCGCCTGCGATAACAGGCAGACGTCCGCCATTGCCAGGTTCAACCCCTTTGCCCCGGTCGGCGGCACGATATGCGCCGAGTCCCCGGCCAGCAGCAGGCGCTTGCAGCGCATAGGCTCAGTGACGAAGCTGCGCATGCCAACCACGTTTTTCTGGAAGATACGTCCCTTTTTCAGCGACCAGCCATCGTGATTTTCCAGCCGGCTTTCCAGTTCGTTCCAGATGCGATCGTCTGACCAGTGGTCAACATTCTCCGCCGGATCACACTGGAAATACATGCGCTGCACGCCCGGCGAACGGGTGCTGATCAGCGCAAATCCGCGTGAATGTCTGGCGTAGATCAGTTCGTCGCTGGACGGCGGCGCGTCCACCAAAATGCCGAACCAGCCGAAGGGATAAACCCGGGTATAGTCCTGACGCAGCCCACCGGGCATCGCGGCCCGGCTGATGCCATGGAACCCGTCGCAACCAATGACAAAATCGCAGTCAAGCCGTCGTTGTTCGCCGTTGTGGCGGTAATGTACCTGCGGCCTTTCGCCGTCCAGCCCCTTCAGTGCCACCTCCTCCACCTCAAAATGGAGTTGCCCCTGCGCGGCCTGCCGTGCGGCAATCATATCTTTCAGCACCTCGTGCTGAGCATAAACGGTGATCGCCCGATCGGTCAGTTCCGTCAAGTCGATCCGGTATTGTTGGCCACCAAATGCCAGCCGGATGCCATGATGTTGCGCCCCTTCTCTGCGCATGCGTTCGCCCAGCCCGGTTTGATTGAGCAAATCCACCGTTCCCTGTTCGAGTACCCCGGCGCGAATGGTCGATTCCACCGCCTGTTGGCTGCGTGACTCCAGCACTACCGACTCGATGCCCTGCAGATGCAGCAGGTGCGACAACATCAATCCGGCTGGACCGGCACCAATAATCGCTATTTGTGTCCGCATGATTATCTCCTTATAAGGCTTTGTTGAGCGAACCGGGCAATGCCGCCGCTTTGCTGGAAAAGTGTTTGGCTACCAGCGCCAGTGCCGCCACCAGTGCAGGGATCGCCAACAGCGTAAAAATGGTGCTGAACGACAGCTGCATTTGCATCAGTACCCCGCCGCTCATGGCCCCCAGAATGCCGCCGAAGCGTCCCAGCCCCAGCATCCAGGCGACACCGGTCGCTCGTCCCTGGGTGGGATAGAAACCGGCGGCCAGTGCAGGCATCGAAGACTGAGCGCCATTCATGCAGGTTCCTGCGATAAAGACTGTCACGGCCATCAGCAACGGATCGGTGTAGACATAACCAATCGCGCAGACGAACACTCCGGTCAGCAGATAGCCCACCGCCACCACCTTGTGCGGGTTCATGCGATCCATCAGCCAACCGATTATCAGCACGCCAATACCGCCGCCCAAAGGAAACAGCGCGGTAATCAGCGATGCCTGACGGATAGAAGCCCCGGTTTCACGGATCAGCAGCGGCAACCAACTGGTCAACAGGTAGAAAATCATCAGTCCCATAAAATAAGTCAGGCACAGCATCAGCGTCCCCAACAGATAACGAGGGGAGAAAATCACCCCCAGCGCCGACTTGTTCTTTACCTGCCCGTCTTCACTCAGGCTAAAGTGCAGCGGTTCGGCGAGATTGAGCGGTGCAATACGCTTAAGTACGGCAGCGATACGCTGCGCCGGGTAGCCGCGCACCACCATAAATCGCGCGGACTCCGGCAGCGCGACAATCAACACCACCGCCAGCAGCAGCGGCATTACCCCACCCAACACCATCACGCTCTGCCAGCCGAAATGCGGGATCAGCCAGGCGGAGACGAAGCCCCCCATCGACGATCCCAGCGGAAAACCGCAGAACATCAGGTTTACCAACAGTGCCCGTTTACGCTCCGGTGCATATTCCGACATTAAAGTGGCTGCGTTCGGCATCGCTGCGCCCAATCCCAGGCCGGTTAAAAAGCGCAACAGCGTCAGCATCGGCAGCGTGGTGGCAAAGGCCGTCAATAAACTGAAGCCGCCGAACAGGATCAGCGACAGTACCAGCACCTTCTTGCGGCCGATACGATCCGCCAGCGGTCCGGCGGTAAGCGCGCCAACCGCCAGGCCGACCAGGGCGGCACTCATTACCGGCCCCAGCGAGGTTTTCTCAATCCCCCAGTCCTGCACCAGTGAGGTAGCGATAAAACCGATGATTGCGGTATCGAAACCGTCCAACGCCACGGTCAAAAAGCACAGAACCAGGATCAACCACTGGTAACGTGAGAAAGGGTTTTCATTGATAAACGACTGAATTTCTAACGTGTTTGGCTGGGACATAGAGCGTTTCCTGGGTTGGTCTGGCGAAATAAACCCTGCGGATACGACCAGGCGTTCCCCTGGCAAAGCCGCTAATTGTGCGATTATCGAAACTTGGTTCGTTAATCGCCTAATTATCAAAGCATCGGCGGCTATAAGTTTCAATATTGTTAAATCAATTAGCGTGCGATAACCGAACGAGAAAAGAGGGACATTCACATAACCAGATTAGTTTCAGAAAGATACGTCGCATTCACGTAAGGCGATGGAGCATGGATTCTGTGAGCCGATTAACATTGAAGAAACAAGACTGGCTGCGCACCAATAAAAACACCCTGCGGGGCCACAGGGTGTCGAGGGACTTCTCTTGCGAGCTATTGAACACACACGCGGTTATTTCAGTTTAAGCATCTCCCCAAGCAGAATATCCGTGGGTTCGAGGATATCCGTATCAATCCCGGCTGAGGGTGTGAAGGTCAACTCGCCAAAGATGACTTTGCCATTGGAGATATAGAAATCGACACGGACAAACTCAAACGGCGCCGAGAGCTTTCTGGCGTAGTCAAAAAGGTCATCGTAACCTTCCGGCTTAACAAAAGCCGCAATCTCTTCTGGGCCAAGGGCCAGGCAGTCTTGGCTGTAGCACAGAAACTTGAAGTCCTTATCGAAAAAGTAATATTTCGGCATGCCCTTGTCCCTGCCGACACAAAGCAACGTGCAGTAGGGAACGCCATTGAAACAGTATATTTTGTAGTCTTCGGGACCATGGCCGCCAGGTGACTCTATATACTTCTCACCGATTATCTTTTTATTGATTTTCTTGTAGTTTAATTCCGCGTAGACCTTCCAATAGTCCTCCCGCATCCAGTTATCAATGATTTTGGAAGCACGGCCGATGTCCAGCTTGTTTTTATCCTGGCAAATCAGGTTGTAACCGGAGCCATGGTTGCCCTTGATGACAAACTTGTCGGGCAACGAATCCCATGGGATCTCATCGACCGTGTCGCAGGCGAAGTACAGCTCATTGAGAATTTCTTCGCATCCCTGCGCCTTCAAATACTCCCGCACGGCGTATTTGTCCGCACACTGCGTGACCAGCGCATTTTTGCTGTAGCCGTTCAGTTTGAGGTAGTTGATTTTTTCGTTCCACGTCACCGGCGGATTAAGGTTTAATTTTTTTCCAAATGCCTTTTTATAGATAAATTTTGTCTTGAAAGTCGGCGTAAATGTCGCCAATTGATTCATGATAAATTTATTAATGTTTTTTCTCATACGCCCTGTCTCATCATTATGACGAAAAAATTAAAACGGTGACGGTTAGACACCAAAGGAAGCTGAAGCGGTGGCTTTTTCTTGCTCACTTCGCCACTGGATCATCGCCGGGGTGGTGCTTAAATCAAACTGGTTGCGGCCTAAGGCGCGATTGAGAATGCAGGCCGAACGCCAAGCCATCAGGCTCAGTTGGGGATCGGCAATGCCGTGGTGGTGCATGCTGGCGTTGACGGCAAACAAACAGTTTCCCTCGGCGCCCGGTCGCGCAAGGGTAAAATCAGAGGCAATGCGGTATTGTCCGTCAGCGGTGGTTGATAAAACGCCGGCCAGGGAGTCAAGAAACGCCGGTCGTGCCTGTTGATAGCCGGTCGCAAAAATCACCACGTCGGCGTCAAAGGTTTCTCGACCTTGATCAAGGTGATGCTGCGTCTCCAACCGATAGGCATGGTCTTGGGTGCTGAGAGCGGTCACTGAACGGCTGGGCAGCAGCTGTACCCACCGCTTCTCACGGAGCACATCGAAGCGATGATACATGGCGCGATAAATCGCCAACAGAGACTCGCTGGTGATGCCATCAGACGTCATTTTCTGTTCGTGCAGCATGTGCCGTTTGGCCTCATGGCCCAGCGTGCAGAACTTCTCGACATACTCAGGCGTAAAATACTCGTTAGCAAATGCCGCTTCATCCAGAGCGTTGTAATTGTTACGCCGGGATAGCCAGCTCAGGTGTTCTGGCTGACCCCATTCCCCTTTAAAAATGTTCAGGAACAGATCGGCACCGCTTTGCCCCCCGCCCACGATGGCCACGCGTTTTCCGGCAAGGTTCGGTTGGCGCAACATCATTTCACTGGCGTGGAAGCATTGATCATTTTGCTGCGTCACGCAGTCAGGCAGTTTGATTTGCTTGCCAATCCCCACGCACAGGTGTTTGGCGTAGAGCACATCATTCTGGGTAGTGACGACAAAGTGCCGCTGCTGGTCATCAAACTCCACATGCTGAACCTCTTGGTTGAACGCCAGTGAGTCCAAACCCGTTGCTGCCCAGTTCAGGTAGTCGGCGAACTCTTCGCGCGAAGCAGTGCGTTGCTCGGTGGTCAGGAAACGGTAGAACTTTTTCTTTTTCACCAGATAGTTGAGAAAGCTGTAAGGGTTGGTAGGGGCAACGGCAGTGACCAGATCCTTTAAAAAATTCGTCTGCATGCTGCTCTCTGCCAGGATCATGCCTGGATGCCAGGAAAAGTGCGGTTTGCGTTCGAGGAATTTGCAACTGAATCCCTCGATTTCGCTAGCAAGCGCAGCAATACTGAGGTTGGACGGACCGATGCCAATACCGATAAAGTCCAAACGCTGGTTCATTGAGTGTGCTCCTGAATAAGTAAACATATTTACCAGATATATAATATTGGCCTGATAAAATACCGTAACGAAACCTAACGCCGGCATGGGAATGATAGAAACCTCTCAATTGAGCGGCCCTATCGAAAACACCCTGCATTATCGATCGCCGTGTGAATTTGGCGCACTAGCCAAGACGGTAAAAATAACCGGATCACCCCGGCAATTTATTACCTTGGGGCGTTAAGTTAAATGTTTCAGCCAGCCATTCTTCCGTAAAAGTAAAAAAACACTTTACAGCATTATAAAAAGAGAGTGTTTGGGGAGAGGTTTTTGAGACCCTAAAACCTAATGAATTAACAGAGTAATTCATAACATATCCCTATGTTAATCTGCATACCACGCATGGCATCTTCCTTGATCAGACATTGCCAAATGAGAGTAGCGCTAAAGTTGCACTCTGGCATGTGAAAAAAAATAATATTGAGGCCAAAACCCACGTTGTTATTGTAAAATTAAAAGTGAAATCGTAAAAAATGCTAAAATTTCACCTTGGTTTAGCTACCGTTGCAGGTGGGCTTTATCAAGTGAAACCCGTGTCAAAGCGGCTCTGGGCCTGATGTTCCCGTTTACCGAGCATACCAAATGGAGCAAGTCAGCCTGAGCCAGGACATTACGCTGGCTTTTGCAACCCTCCGGCTTTTTTTGTCTGTCTGGCTTCAATATTTCACCTGCTATTGTGCCATTAACCGCGGATACCCAATTCGACTTGCCGATAATATCCTTGCTTTGATATCAATGAAGACACTCCCGGCATTGAAGTTTCTTGCCCTCTCCCTCACTTTGTTCAGATCGCTTCCTTCTTAATCATCTTCATAACAATGAATATCAAAACCGTAGGAGGCTAGAAAAGACAGTGAAAACGAGCATCAGTACAAATCACCGTCAGCGGCGGGTGGCTTACTTTTTCTCCTCTGAATTAAGATTTTTATGCAAAAATGTCATATCTAAAGAATTAATCAACTCGCCCACGCGGCGGAAATTAAAAATTAACACCAAGCTTTTGCATTTCCTTTTCGGTACGTTATCTAACCTCCCCTATTCCATGTTCTGTTGCCTAAACTTTAAAAAACCAGAGGGGATATATCATCACATACAGATATAATCCCGATGCGCCATTATTATTACTGCGTAATCTGACGGTGGTTCAACATGATGAGCTTCGCAAAGCGCTAACGCGCCAGATTGTATTGCCGGCGAACCCCGGTTAATCTTAACCGGTGCCCTCCAAAAGATAAGTGACTGATGTTTTGAAGAATGACGAGATGCCCGCCACCAAGCGCAAAAATGACCCCGTTGGCCTGAAACAGCGCATTTTCGCTGCGGCGCTGAGCGAGTTTGCTGAAGCCGGCCTTAAAGGCGGTCGCATGGAGAACATCGCCGAGCATGCGGCCACCACCAAACGTATGGTGGTATATCATTTCAAGAATAAGGAGTCGCTCTACATAGAGGTGTTGGAGCATGTCTATCAGCATATCCGCGCGCATGAATCGGGCCTGGATCTGCACGCATTGCCCCCGGTTGAAGCCATGGCCCGTCTGGCAGAGGAAAGCTTCAATTACCATGCTGAGCATCCTGACTTCATCCGCGTTATCTGTATGGAGAACATGATGCGCGGCCAGTACATTCGCCAGTCGCTCCGCATCAAGGCGCTGAATCAAAGCGCACTGACCTTGCTTGAGGATATTTTGCAGCGAGGTAAACAAGCGCAACTGTTTATTGCGGACGTCAGCGCTACAGATGTGCACCGTTTGATCAGCAGCCTGTGTTTCCACTATGTGGCCAACCGGTATACCTTCAATACGCTGTTCGAAAGCCATGAAGCTGCTGAAGATCAGGTGATCCGTAATCGTCGATTGACCGTCATGGCAACGCTGCGCTATGTAACACTGTAAGTGCCAACCAGGGAGCCTGTGTGATGACCAAAACCGCTGGCGGAGAAGAAATTTCCGCACCTGATGCTTTACTGTCCCCTGCCAGTGGCGATCCTTTCAAGGGCGATCCCAATTTTATGGCGTCGCTGGCGCGCGGTCTTGAGGTGATCCAGGCTTTTACCCCGCAGCGCCGCCTGATGTCCATTTCCCAAATCAGCCAGAAAACCGGTATTCCGCGCGCGGCGGTGCGCCGCTGCCTGTATACGCTTAACAAATTAGGCTTCGTCTACGCGCAGGACGGCAAGAATTTTGAGCTGCGTCCGCGCATTCTGACGCTGGCCCACGCCTATCTTGGCGCCACACCGCTGGCTAAAGCCACCCAGCCGGTGCTGAAACACATCAGCCAGTTGTTGAATGAGTCCTGCTCCATCGCCACGTTGGACGGCGACAATATTCTGTATATCGCTCGCGCCTCTGCCGAGCGCATTATGACAATTGATCTGAACATAGGCAGTCGCCTACCGGCATTCGCCACCTCAATGGGCCGCGTGCTATTAAGCCATTTGCCACCCGATAAGCTTGATGATTACCTGCAGCGCATCAGCCTGGTGCGCTATACGCAATACACTATCGGTTCGATCGACAAACTGCGCGACGAGCTGGATAAGGTTCGCGCGCAGGGTTATGCGATAAACGATCAAGAACTGGAGATTGGTCTGCGTTCGATTGCCGTGCCAATCGCCTCGCTGGATGGGCGGGTCACCGCCGCATTAAACGTGGGTGTGCAGGCCGGTCATGTCCCGCTAAGCGAGCTGACCGACCGCATCTTGCCGATCCTGTTGGAAGGCGCGCAGGAGCTTTCGTTACTGAGCCATTAAAGGGATTGCTGAGCCGCAGCCAGGTATTTCGCCATCTCCGCTTCCGGCACCATGCCGCCGCCGGTTGCCCACACCAGGTGAGTAGCATGGTTCATCTGCTCCTCATTCAACCCCTGGCTCGCCAACCACTCCGCATCGGCCGCTACGCGCCATGGCCCTGGCATGCCGGCTAATGCCGAAGGCTCAAGCTGAATATGTTCATGTCGATCCAACAGGCCTAACAGCGCAAACATCTCAGCATCGCTCAGGGTATAGAACCCCGCAAGCAGACGTTCCATCGCACGGCCGACAAAACCGGAGGCGCGCCCCACCGCCAATCCATCCGCGGCGGTCTGGTTGTCGATACCCAGATCCTGGACCGAGATACCGTCGTGCAGCCCGGTATGTACACCAAGCAGCATGCAAGGCGAATGCGTCGGCTCGGCAAAGATGCAACGTACGTGGTCCCCGAAGGCCAGTTTCAAGCCAAATGCCACTCCGCCAGGACCGCCGCCGACGCCACAGGGCAGATAAACAAACAAAGGATGCTGAGCATCGACCCGAATGCCGCTCTCGGCAAACTGGCGTTTCAGCCGCCCACCGGCCACGGCATAGCCCAGAAACAGCGTTTGCGAGTTTTCGTCATCGATGAAGAAGCAGCGTGGATCGCTCGCCGCCTGCAAACGACCCTGTTCAACGGCGACCCCATAATCTTGTTCATATTCCACCACGTTGACGCCGTTATCGCGCAGCTTTTGCTTTTTCCATTCGCGGGCATCCGCCGACATGTGCACGCTGACGCTAAAGCCGAGGCGAGCGCTGATAATGCCGATTGACATGCCTAGGTTACCAGTCGACCCTACGGCAATGCGATAGCCACCGAAAAACTCGCGGAACTCCGGCGAAAACAGCTTGGCGTAGTCATCCGTCAACTGCAGCAGCCCGGCTTCCAGAGCCAGCTTTTCCGCATGCGCCAGCACCTCGTAAATACCACCGCGAGCCTTGATCGAACCGGAGATCGGCAGATGGCTGTCTTTTTTAAGCAGCAACCGCCCGCCAAGCGTTAGGCCATAGCGTTGATTCAATGCCGTTTGCATCGCAGGCAGAGCGACAACTTCAGACTCGATCACGCCTTGTGTTGCACGGGTTTCCGGAAAAGCGGCGCTGAGATAAGGCGCAAAACGCGCCAGACGCTGCTGGGCGTCAGTCACGTCCGCGGCACCAAGACCGACGTAGGGCAGCCCGACCTGCAAAGTCGTCGCTTGCGGGTTAAACCAGGTCACCGGCTTAAGGTCGATCAGCTCCTGCACCAGCGGGAATTGCGTCACTAATTGCTGAATCTGTGTCTTTTCCATTGTTATTCTCTGCGCTGCAAAAAGGTTAGCCCTAGAGTGCAGCGATTCGCCTGAGCTGACAAATGATAAAAAATCAGCCTTACATGAGCAGTATTGATGCAATAAGGTGATTTACGTCAATTTATAAACTTTAGGTAGGTTTTGAATGATAATGAATCACCTATAACGCCCCGCAGCCAAACCTGCTGCGGGGCATTTGCCAAGGCTATATTATTCACGAGCCGCCGCTTCCAATCCGGCAATGTCCAGTTTGACCATCTGTAGCATCGCTTCGGTGACCCTTTTCACCTTCAGGCTATCGGGGTCATTCATCAGCTCCGTCAGCCGCTTGGGCACAATTTGCCAGCTCAATCCCCACCGGTCGCGCAACCAACCGCACTGTTCGACGCTGCCACCGTCGCTCAGCGCTTCCCACAGTCGATCCACTTCCGCCTGATCCGCACATTCGACCATGATGGAAAAGCTGTGATTGAACGGATCCAGGGGGCCGGCTTCAATCGCCGCATAGCGCTGATCGCCGAGAATAAAAGTCGCCAGTTTCACGCTGCCTGCCGGGCCGCTGGGGGTGTCGGCGGGCAAGGTAGAGTGCCAGGTCAGGGAGGAGCCGGGGATCAAATCTATGTAACAGCGTAGTGCGGCATCCATGTCTTTCTCAAACCAAAGATGTTGGGTGATTTTCACGATATCCCCCTCCGCTATTGATCCAGGATAGGTTCGAAACCGCCGAAAATCATGCGCTTGCCGTCAAATGGCATTTGGTCACCCAAGGCTTTCATACGCGGATCCGCCATCATCTTCTGGTTGGCATCGTCACGCACCGCCTTGGAGGGGTACTCAATCCAGCTGAACACCACCACCTCATCGGCTTCGGCCTTTACTGCGCCGCGAAAATCGGTCAGTTTGCCGTCGGGGACGTCATCGCCCCAACATTCCACGACCCGCGTGGCACCGAACTCTTTGAACAAGGGTGCCGCCGCAGCCGCCAGTTTTAAGTACGCCTCCTTATTGGCGGCCGGCACCGCCACTACAAAGCCATCAACATATTTCATAGGAGATTCCTCTTGTCGATTCGACAGTCGGGGTGGCGCCGGCGGAGTTGCCGGTGCCCTCTACCATTTTAGACCCCATTAGTGGGGTCAACCATTCACAGGGCGCAGGGGTTTCAGAGGTCGGTATAAGCGCGGGAGAGTAATTCTGGCGTGGCGACCCGATTGCGGCCGCTGTTTTTAGCTTTGTAAACCGCCAGATCGGCGATTTTCAGCAGGTTGTCCAGGTTTTGGCCTGACCCACCAATGCAGGTAACCATGCCGATACTGACGGTAATTTGCAACGAGGTTCCGGCGGGCATGGTGATGGATTCGATTTCCACACGACGGCGCAGCCGCTCGGCCAGTGACAGTGCGTCCTGCTGCTGGGCTATCGGCGCAACAATGGCAAACTCTTCCCCACCCATGCGACCAAACAGGTCCTGATCGCGTAGATCAGCGGTAATGGCTCGCGTGAAGGACAGCAGCGCCGCGTCACCGCCGGCGTGGCCAAAACGATCGTTGATCGACTTAAAGTAGTCGATATCCAGCATCATGATGCAGACGTGTTCCCCTTTCTGGCTGACCAGCTTGGTACCGCGCTGCATAAACGCGCTGCGGGTTAATACGTGGGTCAATGCATCGTGATTCGCCACATGTTCCAGCCTGCGCAACAATGCATTGCGGGCATAGTTCATGCTGGCAACGGCGATCGGGCCCAACGCCAACAAAGCCACGCCAAGCCGCATCGACACCGTATTCTGCAACAGCTTCATGTCGAGATTGGTCGCAATCAGCCCCATGTCGATGGCGAAATGGCACCACAATACATAGGCCAGCACCGCGATCATGGTGCTGAACAAGGAGAAGGTCATTGCCAGCCACAACAGGATCGGCATCGGGAAAATCACCGCACCGGGGCCGCCGATCAGGACGCTGCAAATGCACGCCACCAGCAGCAGGATTAACACCGCCATTTTTCTACAGATGCTGTACCACTGGCTGCGGCGGAACACCGCCTGGTTAAGGCTATGCAGGTAGCCTTTCCAGTCGGTGGGGAAAGTCAGGATAAACGGCATCAGGGTAATGTAATGGGTAAACTCCGAAGACAGCCACAGCGCCATGGCGGGCAGGAATTGGCGGTCGAAAAGCAGCACCGAAGCCCCGGCACCGACTAACCCCGTGGCGGTCGCGCTCGTCAGGCAGATGGCGAACAGAAAAATGCTGGACGAGGTGCGTTCCAGCGTTCTGACCTGCGGCGACAAACGCATAAACAGGAAAAACCCGACCGCGACACCGGTAATGTTGGCGCCATTGAGCAATGCGGCTTTCACGACCGTGCTGCCGGTGATCAGATCCGCCGCCATATACCCCAGAATCGCCATCAGCCAACCCCAGGGGCTGGCCAGCGCCGGATAACGCACCAGCAGCGCCAGCAGCACCGCATTGGCCGGCCAAAACGAGGACAACAGCCCGGTGGGCCGGCTCACAATGCCAAACAGGCACAGGCCGAACACCAGCAGGAATACGATTAATGCGTGCTGTAATTTTGTGGCACCAGGTAACTCAGTGGTGTGCATCTTGCTTCCAGAAGCTTGCAAAAAATACGAAAAATCCTGTCTGCATGACGGCGTCCAACCCGCTGGCCAGCATGCCTGACGTCGCACGCAAAATGTGCTGTCAGACAGATATTATTGCCAGTTTTCACCGGACTGGCATCAGCTAATTGAAAATTTAAAAATATTATTATGTTTCAAGCTGTCACGCGGTGATCTGGAGAGGAGAGTGGATTCAAATGCGGAGGGCTTGCAACGCTACGGCCAATGACGGGCATTTCTGAGGGATATCTCCCCGGATGCCGCCAACCGGCTCCGGGAAGGTCAATCAGGATTAAATACCTTCCGTTGCTTCTGCCTGCTGATAGATCCTGGCTTCATAAGGGCGCAGCGTTAACCACTCGCCATTGTCCTGATAATTGCCCAGTAGCCACTGCCACGGACCGGCTGGCATGGCCTGCGGGTCGACCTGCTGTGGTTCACCACTCAAATTACAAAGCACCAACCTCTGCTGTGTACCCACGGTGCGGCTATAAGCGTAAATATGCGGATGTTCCGCCAGTTGTAACTGATAGCGACCTTCGATCCACACAGGATCCTGCTTGCGCAGACGGATTAGCGCCCGATAGAAATTCAGTACCGAATCGGCTTCTTCGCGCTGACGCGCCACGTTGATCTGCGGATAGTTGGCATTGACCGCAAACCAGGGCGCGGCTGAGCTGAAACCGGCGTTGGCGCTGTCGTCCCACTGCATTGGCGTGCGCGAGTTATCGCGTCCGCTGCGGCCCAGAAACGCCAGGATCTGCGCCTCGTCCATGCCCTGCTCGCGCAGCTTGGCAAAACGGTTTCTGGCGGCAATATCGTTAAAATCGGCCAGGCTATCGAAGCGGGTATTGGTCATCCCCAACTCCTGCCCCTGGTAGATAAACGGTGTTCCCTGCATCAGGAAATACATCGCGGCGATGGCAGTGGCGCTTTCGCGCCAATACTGCTTATCGTCGCCCCATTTCGACACCACGCGCGGGATATCGTGGTTTTCAACATACAGAGCATTCCACCCCTTGCCCTCCAGCAGCGTCTGCCAGCGGGTAAAGATGTCTTTCAGGCCCAGCACGTCTGCTCCGGCATGCGGCGAATGCTGGTGGTTGTTTTCCCACAGCTTGACGTGCTCGAACTGGAAGATCATGTTCAAACGGCCGTGCTGCTCGCCCACCCAGTCTTCACCCTGCTCCGCCGAAGCCCCGTTCATTTCGCCCACCGTCATGATGTCATAGCGATTAAACACCTGTTCGCACAGGTCATCGACATACTCCAGCAGGCCCTCATAGTTCAGATGCCGCTCGAAAGACGGCACGTAACGCAGCCCAAGCGGATTGGGCATGTCGGTCAGCCCCGGCTGCTTTTTCATATGGCAGATGGCGTCGATGCGGAAACCGTCAATGCCCTTATCCAGCCACCAGCGCATCATGTCGTACAGCGCCGCACGTACCTGCGGGTTTTCCCAGTTCAGGTCCGGTTGACGCTCCGAGAACAGATGAAGGAAGTATTGCTCGCTGCCGGGGTCATATTTCCAGGCCGAGCCGTTGAAAATACTCTCCCAGTTGTTGGGTTCCGCGCCATTTTTACCGTCACGCCAGATATACCAATCGCGTTTGGCACTGGCTTGAGATGATCGGGACTCAATAAACCACGGATGTTCGTCAGACGTGTGGTTAACCACCAGATCGAGTATCAGCCGCATTCCCCGGGCGTGTACTTCGGCCAGCAGGCGGTCAAAGTCGTCCATGGTGCCAAATTCGGTCATTATGGCCTGATAATCACTGATATCGTAGCCATTGTCGTCGTTCGGCGAGCGGTACATCGGACAGATCCAAATCACGTCGATACCCAGCCACTGCAAGTAATCCAATTTGGCCGTAATGCCATTCAGGTCACCTATACCGTCACCGTTGGAGTCCATAAAGCTGCGCGGGTAGATTTGATACACCACCGCCTGCTTCCACCACTGTACTGTCTGCCCACCGCTCATGGCTGTGCTTCCTTAATAAATTAATGCGCCTGCGCCGAGGACAAAATGCGCTGAAACGCCCGACCTTGACGGTCAAACAGATAACAACACTCTACCGGCAGCCGCACGCCGACGGTATCGCCGGCCTGGATGCTGGAGCGCTCGGGATTGCGCAGCACCCAGGGTTCACCGGCGTTGCCGTTGTCCAGATAAAGGTAGGTTTCATTCCCCATGTGTTCGACAAACATCACCTCGCCCTGAAACTCGCACTCCGCGCGTTCGCCCCCCCGAATATGCTCCGGGCGGATACCGACATTGACGCTCTGGCCTTCCGCCTCGGTCGGCGTGGCGATCGGCAGGACCAGCGCCTTGCCGTTATCCAGTTCGACCACGCTTTGCTGCTCACCGGCGCGCCGCAAAATCGCCGGGATCAGGTTCATCTTCGGCGAGCCGATAAACTGCGCGACAAATTCATTAGCCGGTTGATCGTAGAGCTCCAGCGGCGTGCCGACCTGCTCGACGTGGCCCTGGTTCAGTACCACGATGCGATCCGCCAAGGTCATGGCTTCAACCTGGTCGTGGGTGACATAAATAATGGTCGATCCCAACCGCTTATGCAGCGACGCCACTTCCATCCGCATTTGCACCCTCAGCGACGCATCGAGGTTGGACAGCGGTTCGTCGAACAAAAACAACTTGGGTTCGCGTACGATGGCGCGGCCAATCGCTACCCGTTGCCGCTGCCCGCCCGAAAGATCCTTTGGACGCCTATCCAGTAGCGGCTCGAGCTGTAAAATACGTGCGCTCTCGCGTACCCGGCTGTCGATTTCAGCCGCAGAATGGCCCGCCAACTCCAGCGCAAAGGCCATGTTTTTATAAACGCTCATGTGCGGATAAAGCGCGTAGGACTGGAACACCATGCCGATGCCGCGTTCCGCCGGCGTGTCGTCGTTAACGTAGTTGCCATCGATATACATGCCGCCGCTGCTGATCTCCTCGAGTCCGGCGATCATCCGCAGCAGGGTTGATTTTCCGCATCCGGAAGGGCCGACGATCACCACAAATTCCCCGCTGTTGATTTGCAGATCCAGCGATTTGATAACCTCTGCGTTTGCGCCGTAGCGTTTTTGCAGTTTTTCAAGCGTAAGTTGCGCCATATTCCTCCCGTTTACCCCAGTTGGCATGCTGCGGGGCGCCGATATGCGCCCCGCTATCCGGCTTATTTCAGGTAATCAAGCCACGGGCTCTGGCGTGAGATCATCACGTCTACCAGCTCGGGGATCGCGCGGCATTTGTCGTTGACCGAATCCACCAACAGCGCCTGGATCACCAGATCGCGAGAGCCTTCAATCACCGCGTCAGCGGTCAGGTCATGAATGGCAATCTGGTTGCTGAGCAGCCCGCCGATACCGGCCGGCATAGCCACTTTGATACCGTGCACCCCTTTGCGATCGATGATCGCCGGCACCTCCACCGCAATAAAGTCTGGCAGCTGTTTGATAAAGCCCTGGTTCGGTATATTGACCGCCGACTCTTCATAGCCGGAATCGGTCAGGATCCCTTCCATGATCGGCACCACGCGCTCTTTCAGCTTCAATTCAATTTTCGGCTGCACCTGCCCCAGGTAATTGCGGTAGAAGGTGTAGAAATCGAGAATGCCGCGATGATCGCTGACCTCGCTGGCCCAGCGGATGTATTCGCCAAAGTGGCTGTCGCCGGTGATTGGCAGGTGGTGGAATTTCTCCAGAATTTCCTTGAACAGGGTGCGGTCAGCCCAGGGATAAGCGCTGTCTTTGCCACCCAACGCATCACGCTCAGTGCTGCCTTCGGTCTGCACCAATTTACCGTGGGTGCGGGTGTACGCCAGGATGTCGCTGTAGCCCGGCAGGCGGGAGAAATAGTCCGGTGCCTTGGCACGCACGTCACCATAGGCATCTTTGCCGCTGTCCTTGTAGCTGGCCTCCAGCAACACGCTGAAGTGGTTAAGCCCGGCGGCGCGCAGGTTAAGGTTTTCAAACGGCGTGCCGAGCATTTCCGGCAAATAGCGCTCAAGTGAGGCGATTTCGTGGCACATACCGACGAAATTCAGCTGCGGGAAGCGACGGTGCACGGTGGTGCAAATGCGGCTCATCGGGTTGGAATAGTTAAATATCCAGGCGTTGGGGCAGATGTCGGCAACGTCGGCGCAAATGTCGAGGATCGGCGGAATAATCCGCAGCGAGTGAAACAACCCGCCGGGGCCGCCATTTTCACCGTACACCTGCTGGATACCGTACTGCTGAGGGATCTGCCAGTCGAGATCCCACAGCGCAAAACGGTCGCCCACTTCGATGGAAATAATCACAAACTCCGCCCCTTTCAGTGCAGTTTTGCGATCGGTGGTGGCGCTGACGGTAAACGGCAGGTCTTCCGCAGCCAGAAAGTCTCGGGCGGTTTTCTCGGTCACCGCCAGAGCGGAAGGATTGATGTCGTGCAGCACAATCTCACTGCCGTACAGCGTTTTGCTCTGGAAGATATCCCCCAGCGTGCCGTAGCCGAATTGCGCACTGCCCGCTCCCACTAAAACGATTTTTGTAGCCATTACTTTTCTCCTGCTTCAGGGTTAATCGAAAATCAGCCTTTTACTGCGCCGTTGGTTAATCCGCTGACGATGCGGCGCTGGAAAATCAGGACCAGTGCGATGATCGGCAGTGTGACGATGACCGAGGCCGCCATGATGGTGCCCCAGGGGAGTTCAAACTGAGAGGCGCCCTGCAGCATGCCGATGGCGACCGGCACGGTGCGCTTGCCGCTGGAAATGACGAACGTCAGGGCGAACATGAATTCATTCCAGGCGCCGATAAAGGCCAGCAGTCCGGTGGTCACCAGTGACGGCCCCATAATGGGCGCGAAGATGCGGGTGATGATGGTCCAGGTACCGGCACCGTCGACGATCGCCGCCTCTTCCAGCTCCGCCGGGATCGCCTTCATAAAGGTGGTCAACACCCAGACGGTAAACGGCAGCGAGAAGGTGGTATAGGACAGCACCAGAGCGCCCAGGGAGTCGTACAGCCCCATAAAACGCACCAACTCAAACATGCCGGACAACACCGCCACCTGCGGGAACATCGAGACACAAAGAATGGTGAACAGCAGATACTTACGGCCGCGAAAACGGATACGCGCCAGAGCAAAAGCGGCGGTGATCGACACCAGCAGGCAAATGCCTACCGTCAGCGTCGCCACGACAATGGAGTTCAGCAGGCTGCGGGCAATGCCATTTTCCATCAATGCGGTCAGATAATTGCCCCAGTGCAGATTGCCCGGCAGATAAGCAACCTGGAACAGATCCTGCCCGGAACGCAACGAGGTGATCAGCGCGTAGTAGAACGGAAACAGGCAGATCACACTGGCCAAGGCGGCCGCGGCGAAGATCAGCGTTTTATGGCCGTATTTCTGCTGTTGGCGGCTCAGTTTCATGCTTGTTTCTCCTTGTCGTTCAGGCGGCCCAGCGTAAGGAAGCAAGCGGCGATCCCCGCCACCATCATAAAGACCAGTACCGATGCGGCAGAGCCGGAGCCCATTTCCTGATAGCTGACCATGCGATCCCGGGCGTAGCCGGACACCGATACCGTGGCTTCGCTGTTGGAAGTCAGCACGTAAATCAGATCAAATACCCGTAGCGCATCCATCACCCGGAAAATCAGCGCGACGATCATTGCCGGCATAATCAACGGCAAGGTGATGCGGCGGAACCGTTGCCAGGCATTGGCACCGTCGACGCGGGCGGCCTCATACAGATCGCCGGGGATCAGTTGCAGCGCCGCCAGCAACATCAAGGCCATAAACGGCGTGGTCTTCCACACGTCGGCAATCACCACCGCCCACATTGACAGCCCCGGCTCCGCTACCCAGGCCAAGGGCGTGGCGATAATGCCGGTTTTAAGCAGCAGGTCGTTCACCACGCCGTACTGATCGTGGAACATCCAGCCCCACATTTTGGCGGACACGATGGTCGGAATGGCCCAGGGCACCAAAATGGCGGTGCGCACCAGCCCCTGGCCGCGGAATTTTTGATTCATCAGCAGCGCCAGCAGCATGCCGAACACCAGTTCCAGCGATACCGACAGCAAACTGAAGCGCAGCGTGTTGCCTACCGCCAGCCACCAAAGCGGATCCGCCAACACCCCGTAGTGGTGACCACCCTCAGTCAGATCCAGATAGTTGGCGAAGCCGACAAACCGATAATCGTCCGGCGCGTCCAGCATGGCATCGGTAAAGCTGTAAAACAGGGTGCGCAGCAGCGGCCAGCCGGCTACCACCGCCAGCAGCAACATCGCCGGTGCCACCAGTAACCAGGCGATGCGGCTGCGCCGCTGTTGGTGATTCAGTTTGCTGCGCCTGGCCGGCAGCACCTGGGCTGACTCATCAGGGGTAGCCGTCAGGGATAAAGCGTGCGTATCGCGTTTCATGCATCAGACTCCGGCGGTTAATGGGGAGATAACTCGGCCTTGCGCTTTCAGCGCCATCCTCTGGCTTTGATCCGTTCCAGTCGCTGCTGTAAATCCGCCACGGCGGTGACACCGTCACTGTCACCGCGCAATACGTTAAAGGTGGCGTTGTAGATGGCTCGGGAAACCTGCGCGTATTGCCGTTTGGTTTGAGTGGCCGGGCGCGGCATGGCCTGCGCGAATATGCCCTTGAAGTCTGCCAAATAAGGCGCCTGCGCCAATACTTGCGGATCGTCGTACAGCGCGGTGCGCGAAGGAGCCTGACCCAATAACGCCAGCGCCCTTTTTTGCGATTCGGCATCGCTGACGATTTTCAGCAGCGCGATGGCCGCCTTGGGGTGTTTGGTATAGCCGTTGATCGCCCACTGCCAACCGCCCAACGCGCTGACCGAATGGCCGTCAGCCCCTTTCGGCAACGGCATCACCCCCACTTTGCCGCGGATCGCGCTGCTACTGTCCTGCGCTAGCACGTAGGCGTAGGGCCAATTGCGCATAAACAGCGCATCGCCGTTTTGGAATACCGCCCGCGACTCTTCTTCCATGTAGCCAAGCGTGCCTTTCGGCGTGATTTTGCCAATCCAATCGGCGGCCATATTCAGCGCTTGCGCCGCTTGCGGGTTGTTAATGGTGATATTGCCCTGAGCATCAATAAAACTGCCGCCGTTTTGCGACGCTACCCACTCCAGGGCGTTGCAGGTCAGCCCTTCATAAGATTTTCCCTGAAACACCAGCCCCCAAAAGTTTTTGTGGCCGGCGGCACGCTCAGCTTGCTGAATGTGGGTTGCGACGCGGGTCAGATCGGCCCAGGTCTCCGGCGGTTGTTCACCGTATTTCTCCAGCAGATCCTTGCGGTAGTAGAGCGCACCGCTGTCCAGATAGGCCGGCACCGCTTTGACCCGGCCATTAACCACGTTGTTTTGCCAGGCGGCGGGGAAGAAATCCTGTTTGATGTCGCTCACGCTGTCGGTCAGATCCAGCAGGTGTTTGTTCAATACGCCGATCCATACGGTGTCGGCCTGAAACAGATCGATGGCGCTGGCGTCTTTGGCGGCAAACAGTTGCTGGAACAGCGACAGCTTTTCATCGGAGGCAGGAGGCAGATCGATAAATTCCAGGGTATGGCCAGTCTGAGCCTCAAAGCGCTGTTTGATCTCGTTGCAGTATTGGCGCCCTTCTTTGCTTGGCGCGCATTGCATACGCAACGTGTCGGCCAATACTTGCCCGGACATCAACGCCAGTGCGGCGGCAACCATACTCGGTATCAATCTTCTCATTGCATCCTCTCTGGTGGCGGCTGGGAATACCGGCATAGGAGCAAGCTATCGAAGGCGGGTCATTGGCGGAAATCGTTTTTCATCGCTACGATATAGAAACTTTCTATACCACCAGTGGAAAATATGATCGTGGACAAAATTCTGCGGCAGTTTATCGAAGTGGCAATGTTCAAAAATGTGAGTCATGCAGCAAACAAACTTTGCCTGAGCCAGCCGACGCTGACCCACAACATGAAGAAGCTGGAAGAGAATTTGGGGGTACAGCTGCTGGAGCGTACCTCAACCGGAGTGAAAACCACAGAATACGGCGATCTGCTGTTGGAACAGGCACAAATGATGCAGCGTATTTACGACAACACGCTGATCAAACTGGCATTTATCAAAGCCCGACAGGAGCAGAGCCTGCGCATGGGTACCGGCCACGCCTGGTGGTATATGTTTGTGCGCGACAGCTTCAATGCCTATCGCAAGCTGCACCCGATGGTGAATATCCATATCGATCTGGGCAACCACCTGCGCCTGATGGATCTGCTGTTGGGCGGAGATATCGACTTGTTTATCGGCCATGAAATTCAGGGGCTGAACCCCAAAGCAGGCATCAGCTTTCTGCCGCTTTTTGGCACCACCGACAGTATGTTCGTCCGGCGCGGACATCCGCTGCTAGGGCAAAGCGTGGGGCCGGATGCGCTGCTGGACTATCCCTGCGTTGAGCTGACCCCGGATGAGAGTCGTTACCATCATATGGTGGAAGATATGCAACCGAAAAAGCTGGCGCGAAACCGCCTGCATCTGGCGGAGAGGGTGATTTGTTCGACCAATTCCATGATGTCGGCTGTGGACATGATTAACGATTCCGATGCGGTACTGCTGAGCTATCCCTCCTGTATGGCAGGCTATTTTGCGGATTACGGCATTGAACCCCTGCAGCTGGTCCAGCCAGGACCACGTTGCACCGTCGGTATTTATTTGATGCGCGAAAAGGCGGATGCCCCCCATGTGGTGCAGATGCAAACCTTAATGCAGCAACACCTGGAACAGATCCGCCCGCTGTTGTCGTAGTTACCTCTCGCCGGTCAGCGCCACCAGCGCCTGGTACAGCGGTCGGGCATTGCCCGGCCCCACCACCAGCTGATATTCGGTCGTCAGGCGTGGCGTGTCGACCTCCAGCAGCGCTTTGACCCCGGTCAGGCCATCGATAGCTGGTCGATCCAGCCGCCCGGCATCGCGCAGTTCCACCCTGATACGGCTGGCGCAGTAGCGTATCTTGGTCAGGTTTTCCGCTCCGCCAAAGGCGGCCAGCACCGACGCCGCAAGCTGATGTGTTTCCATTGTGCCTCCAGAAAAAGATTGCCTATGCAACAACAGCATAGGGCCGTCGGCGGGCCGAAGTGAAATTGGTTTCACCCGGTGCAATATAGACCCTGTCTATAACGCATCATTCGGCGCCCTCAATCTGTTACAAGGCATATACTTAACGGAGTGTACAGATAGGAGGTAATTGAGATGAAAGCGATAATTCCCCTGTTTTTGATGCTGATGCTTTCCGGCTGCCTTGGCCGGGGCGGCCCACAGGATGTGCCGCCACCGCCGGTGCATAACGATCCACAAACCTGCAATAATTCCTCCGCCAGCGCCAACAGCGACTGCTCTCAGTCGGTGGTACCGGCGATGCACTAACGCAAGCCATGCGGGCCGCGATCAGATCTCTATACGCAGGCCCGCCGCTTTCCAGTCAGGAAATCCGTCTTCCAGCCTGCGGGCCTCGCGACCTTTGGCGCGCAGCACAACAATGGCGTTAACCGAAAGCACGCAGTAAGGGCCGCGGCAATAGGCGACCACTTCACGGCCTTCGGGTAACTCGGCCAATCGACGTTCAAGTTCTTCCAACGGAATGTTCAATGCGCCAGGCAAATGCCCCAGCGCATACTCTTCATGCGGGCGTACGTCGAGCAAAAGGCCCACGCCGTGTTCGGCGTAGGCCTTTATCTCAGCGCTGTCCTTTGCGCCGGGCTGTGGTAATCCCAGCTACGAAGATTGTTCTTCTTCGTTGGCCAGATTTTTCGCCTGCTGTTTCATAAACACCACTTCCTGCGGGCTCGACATGTTGACACGGTGCGCCCGCAGCAATTTGAGAATATTGAACAACAGTTCGCTCTTGGTTGAACCGACCATGCGCGGGCTGGCGACATAACCGGTCACGCTGAGGATAATGCCGTCCGGGCCGAGTTGGCTGAAGCGAACATAGGGCGCCGGGGCATCCAGAATGGCTTCATATTCCTGATAAGCGCTCAGCAGGATGTTGCGAACCTGCTCCGGATCGATATCCGTCGGGAAGGTCAGCGCAATGGTTACCACCCCCTGCGCATTGCCCATGGTGGCATTACGCACGTTTTGAGAGATAAGTTGAGAGTTAGGTACGATCATCGTCGAGCGATCGCTAAGCTGGATCTCGGTGGCGCGCACATTGATACGACGCACGTCCCCCTCTACGCCGCCGATACCAATCATATCGCCGACTTTCACCGGGCGTTCGGTCAACAGAATCAAACCGGAAATAAAGTTCTTCACGATTTCCTGCAAACCAAAACCGATACCCACCGACAAGGCACTGACGATCCAGGCCAGGTTGTTCCACTGAATGCCCAGCGCCGCCAGGGTAATCAGGATCAACAGCACGTAGCCCACGTTGCTGAACAACGTCACCAGCGACGCACGAATACCGATATCTGCAATGGTTTTTGGCAGCAGTTCCTGGCTTAACCAGCGCTGGGTAACTCGCAGAATATAGATGCCAATGGCCAGGCAAATCACCGCATTGATCAGGTTGCCGGGCACAATGTTCAGTTGTTTCAGCCCTTCGCCGCTAAGAATGGCGATGATCTTTTCCAACAGCGAGTTGGGCGTCGTGGTGCCAAACGAGCCGTTAAACAACGAGACAATCATCAACAACAGCAGCGAGCACTTGGCGATGGCGGTGAAGATGATCGCCATCTGCTCCAGGTGGCGATCCTTAAAATTAAGCGACTTCTTCAGCATCTTGCCACTGGCGGTTTGCGGCGAGAAGATTGCCGCGCACAGGTCAGTGGCGAACAGCACCAGGAAATAGAACGTCATTAACACCAGCGCGATCCAAATCACCTGATAGGTCAGGAAACGGGCAAAAGCGATATACCCTATCAGCAGCGAAAGCAAGATCACGCTTGAACACACCAGGGTGCTCATATGCAAAAGCCCACTGATGGTGGAGCGCTTCTCTACGTGTTCGCCCTGCTGTTCCAACTGACGGCGGATACGCTGAGAACGCAGTGGCATCGCCAGCAACACCATGCCAATCAAGCCGGCAACCAGGCCGTTACCGAAAATGGTGGTGCTCAAACTGGCGCTGACGGCATTATTAATAAGTTCTACCGTACCAAATGCCAATGCCAGCCCGGCCAACAGCGGCGAGAAATAGCGCAGACCTGAGGCAACGGCATTATCCAGGGTGCCAAGGCGCCACGAAGGGCGATTAAGTGACAGCGTTGCGCGCCCCAGTCCGGCAATCAGCGCGCAGAAAATCCCTAACTGATAAAAACTCCCGGCGAAATCCTCCAGCATCACCGGTAAGGGTTGTACGCGTGTGAAGGTGAGGAACAGCAGGTTCAACGCAATGCTGGTAGTAACAACCGTGACGGTGACGGTCATGATTGCCATAAAACTGCGGCGCAAACGCCCGTCCGGAAGATAACGGATGCTCACCCACGCCAGGAAACGCTCGGAAAAATAGCGCCCCCACGACCAGATAACCACCGCCAATACCAACAGACCCAGGGTGCCGTAACGTGAATCTTCCTGCCAACTGGCGTCCCAGGTCTGTTTCATTGCGGCGTTGAACTGATCCAGGCGCTGCACGTCGTCATCGGCAGGCTTTATCACCGGCGTCCAAAATTTGGTGCCCAACACGCTACCGGTATTCAACGCCAACTGACTTTTGAACGCGACGCGACGTAAGTCACTGATTTGTTGCCCCAGTTCGAGTACGCCAGCTCTCATCGCCTGTGCGCGTTGAACCGCTTCGTCGAGCTGCTTCTTGCTGTTATTCAAGGCATTGCGCTGTTGTACCACTGCCGCGTTTTCTGCCAACGCGCCTGCCGCCGGTTGCGGCCCCAACACGTCCAGTTGCGCCTGCAGCTTCTCTTGCGCCGGTTGCAAGTCGGCCGCCAGCTTTTCCAGCTTGGCGGCCAAATCGTCAGTGGTCAATTTCAGCTTACTGAGCTGGGTATCGTTACTGGCTTTGGAAACCTGCTGTTTGATGCTGTCCAACTGCTTCTGGTAGTTTTTCAGGGCGGTCGCAGGGTCCGGCTGGCTTTCGGCTACCGGGCTGTCATCCTGTGCGGCAACGCTGGTCAGCGGCGCCAACTGCAAGCCAAACAGCAGGAACAGGAAAAGAATAATTTGACGGGGCTTTAACATAAATTCGGGGCTCAGCCTTTACATGATAGACAAACGAAACAGGCGGGCCGGTAGTCACCGACCCGCCTGGCTAATCATAAACTGAGATTATGATAACTGCTTAATCCCCGCTTAAATATCAGTATTACTCCCATTCAGCACGATTCTCATGGTGACAACGTCACTAAAAACAATGAAGATTTACCACTTACCGCACTGATAACGCTGCGAATTTACACTAGCGCAACCTGCCAAAGCCCCCTATACTCAGCTCATTCATTAACCTACGTTATAAAGGAGGATTACTATGCCGATGTGTGAATTGTTTTTTTACTCACACTTCTATAGTAATTGCCGCTGCTCAAGCATTACCGGTATCGTGCTGCGATAACCCAGGCTTGAGCGAAGCTTACTAACATTTGAGTCCCTTCCCTCCGGCTTACCGGGTTGTCGTCAGCGATGTTTGACGATAGGCATATGCATGCCTGTAACTCTTGAGTAAGCAATGAGCACACTACTTTCTGCATTATCTGTCGGCTACGACAACAATTTCGGCCCTCTGCTGGTTGAGGTTTCCTTCAGCCTGAAGAAAGGCGATCGCATTGGTTTAATCGGCCACAACGGCTGCGGTAAAAGCACCCTGCTTAAAATCCTCAGTGGCGATCTGCCCGCCAGCGCCGGCAGCGTAACCCCTTCCAACCAGTGTCTGATGGCGCGGGTAGAACAACACCTGCCCGAAGCGCTGCATGACTGTAGCCTGCTGGATGCGGTATTGGCGCGCTTACCCGAAAATCAACGCGTCAGTGAAAGCTGGCAAGGCGAGGTGCTGCTAAGCAGCCTGGGCTTTGCGCCTGAGTCATGGACGCTGACCGCAGGCACACTGAGCGGCGGTCAACATACGCGCTTGCTGTTGGCGCGCGCGTTGATTCGCCAACCCGACCTGCTGCTGCTTGATGAGCCGAGCAATCACCTGGACTTGCCCACGCTGCTGTGGCTGGAGCGATTTCTGCAAAACTGGTCCGGCAGCTTCGTGCTGGTATCCCACGATCGTCACCTGTTGGATCAGGTCACCAACTGCACCTGGATCCTGCGCGATAAGACCCTGCAGTTTTTCCGCCTGCCCTGTACCGCCGCACGCAAGGCGCTGGAGGAACAGGATGAGGCGGATGCACATCGCCGTCAGGCGGAACAGAAAGAGATCGACCGGGTGGCGAAAAGCGCCCAGCGGCTGGCCGTGTGGGGCCGGGTTTACGATAACGAAGACCTGGCTCGCAAGGCCAAACAAATGGAAAAACGCGTTGATCGGCTGAAAGAAGAGCAAACCACGCTGAGCGCAGGCAGCCAATGGCGGCTCAGGTTAAAGGGCGAGGCACTGGATGCCGATCGCCTGCTGGCCTTGCCGCAGCTGGACGTGCGCCCGGCGGCGGAGGCTCCGGTTCTGTTCAGGCTGGCATCGTTGCGGGTCAAAAGCGGGGATCGCATCGCCATCGTCGGACGTAACGGCTGTGGCAAATCTTCGCTGCTACATCATCTGTGGCGTGAGTATCAAGATGCAAGCCATCGAGAAGCCGTGTTCCACCCGCGAGTCCGTATCGGCTATTACGATCAGAGCCTGCAGCAACTGCGTGACGACGACACGCTGAGCAAGGCGCTGTCGCATTTCGCGCCGCTGACCGAGGAACAGCGGAAAATGGCGCTGATCGGTGCCGGATTCCCTTATCTGCGCCATCAGCAACAAATCAGCACCCTGAGCGGCGGCGAGCGTTCGCGCCTGCTGTTTGTTGGGCTGACGCTGGCCAACTACTCTCTGTTATTGCTCGACGAGCCGACCAACCACCTGGATATGGAAGGCAAAGAGGAGCTGGCCGAGACCCTGCGTCAGTTTGAGGGCGCAGTGATGCTGGTCACCCACGACCGAATGCTGATCGAAAATAGCTGTAACCGCTTCTGGTTGATTGACCAGCAACGGCTGGAAGAGTGGCAGGATCTGGAGCCGGTCTACGACCGATTGGCACAAGCGCCGGAGGCCACGCCAATGACCACCTCGCCCGAGCAGCCTGCCAGTCGCGACTTGCAGCATGCGGACGAGGAGCGACTGTTGGCCGCGCTGTTTGAACTGGAAAGCAAACTGCAAGAAGATCTGGCGCGTAAACCCAAGCATCAAAAAGTACAGCTGCAGCAGCAATGGCGAAGTGAAATCGCGAGCCTTACCGCACAGTTAAATTTGGACTAACCTTTACGGGCCGCCTGCGGGCGGCCTTTTAATCTGCCTGAATCAGAGGCCTCACCGGGCGCTGTCATTCTCTGTTGGCAATTCATTCCGATAGCCCCAACCACGCAGAAAAAGAGCCACCGCGACGTCGGCCAGCTGTTGCAACTCGGCTTTGTCCGGCAGTTCGTCAGACAACAGCGCAGCAGGAAGCCCATACCCCATCACCGCACCCAAGAAAGCCTGTGCCTGCAATTCGACATTGCCCAGCGTCAGTTGGCCCCGTTGCTGCGCACGCTGCAATAAGGCGACCAGTCCCTGCAGCACCCGCCCGGACTCGCGCTGCTGCAGCGTGGCGTACAATTCCGGCCGTTGCTGCAACAGTTGGATCAACAGCCGCTGGAAATGAATGCTTTTCTTTTGGTAAAAATGATCCTGCACCACCGCAGCGAAACGCCCCAGCACCAGCGAAAGATCCTGCGTATCTCCGGCCATAATGGCATTCAGCGGCGGCTGCATCATCTCCTTCATGTAGCTGAAGGTCTCCAGTACCAGCGCATCTTTTCCCGGGAAATGGTTGTACAGCGTTTGCCTGGTGGTTCCGGCCTCGGTGGCAATCATATCCAGCGAAATGTCCAATCCCTGAGTCAGAAACAGCTCGCTGGCAGTGGCCAAAATACGCGGTTTGGCCTTCATCGGACGCCCCGGTTGCCGGTTATTCATGGTAAATTTACTCCTGCCAAGCAAAGATCATGTCGAAAGGATTATTTTTTGCTTTTCAATCGTGCCAGCCCTTGTTTCACCAGCACAAAAAACAGCGGTACAAATAACAAGGCCAACAGTGTGCCAGAAATCATGCCGCCGATCACCGCAATCCCTATCTCACGCCGGCTGGAGGCTCCGGCCCCCACCGAAAGTGCCAGCGGGATCACCCCGGCGACGAAGGCCAGCGACGTCATCACAATCGGCCGCAAACGCAGACGCGCCCCCTCCAAAGTCGCCGCCAACAGGGCTTGCCCAGACTTCATCTGCGACTCGGCAAATTCAATAATCAGGATGGCATTTTTGGCGGAGAGGCCGATCGTGGTCAGCATACCGACCTGGAAATAAATGTCGTTTTCGTAACCGGCCAGCCGCGTAGCGACCACCGCACCCACAATGCCCAAGGGAATAATCAGCATCACCGCGAGGGGGATTGACCAGCTTTCATACAGTGCCGCCAGGCACAGAAAAATAAACAGCACGGAGGCCAGATAAACCCACAGTGTTTGCCCTGCGGCCACCTGTTCCTGGTAGGACAACCCGCTCCACTCAAGACCAAAACCGGCAACGTCCTGGATAATGTTTTGCATCTGGGTCATCGCCGTGCCAGAACTTTCGCCCAGCACCGCCGCTCCTTGCAGCTGCGTCGCCGAAAGTCCGTTAAAGCGTTGCAGCATTTGCGGCCCGGAAAGCCAGCGTGTGGTAGCGAAGCTCGCAAATGAAGCCATGCTGCCGCTGCTGCCGCGAACGAACCACTGATTGATGTCATCAGGTGCCGAGCGCGAGGAGGAATCCCCCTGCATGTAAACGCGCTTCACTCGGCCGCGGTCGATAAAATCATTAATGTAAGCCCCGCCCCAGGCAGCAGACAGCGTGTCATTAATGTCCGACTGCTGTAGCCCTTGCGCACTGGCCTTCTGCTGATCGATATCCACCTGAAGCTGCGCTTTGTCCTCCAGACCGTTTACCCGCACCGCCGTCAATAATGGGTCATCGTTCGCCGCGGCAATCACCTGCTGCTGCGCCAACTGCAATGCATCATGACCGGCATTGCTTTGATCCTGCAGCCAGAGCTCAAAACCGCTGGACTGCCCCAGGCCACGTACCGCCGGCGGTGACAGTACGTTGACTTGCACATCACGGCTGCCTTTAAAGTGCTGATTGGCGCGAGCAATGATCGCCTGCGCCGTATTTTCACTGCCGTCGCGCAAATCCCAATTTTTTAACTCCGCAAATGCCATACCGACATTCTGCCCGCTGCCGGCATTGTTGCGTCCGACCACCATAAAGATCACGCTCAGGTTTTCTTTTTCTTCGGTCATAAAGTAGTCGGCAATGGCGTCGGCGGCTTCCTGGGTTTTCGCCATTGGGGTGCCGGGCGGCATGGAGAACTGCACCATGACTGACCCCTGATCCTCTACCGGTAAAAAACCCGTTGGCATGCGGATATATTGCCATGCCATCAGGCCGGTAATCAGCAGTGCAACCAGGCTGTAAAACCCTTTGCGCGCCAGAATATGCGTCAGCCAACGGCTGTAACCCTGCTGACTGCGATCAACCGTGCGGTTAAAGCGGGTGAAAAACCATCCCCGTTTGCCGTGACCGCTTGGGCGAAGCAAACCGGCGCATAATGCCGGCGTCAACGTCAATGCCACCAGTACGGACAGCACCATGGATGAAACGATAGTGATGGAAAACTGACGATAAATAATGCCGGTCGACCCGCCCAAAAAAGCCATCGGAATAAACACCGCGGACAGCACCAGAGCGATGCCAATCAGCGCGCTGTTGATCTCACCCATCGAGCGCAGCGTTGCCTCCTGAGGGGGCAATCCTTCCTCCTCCATGACCCTTTCCACGTTTTCGACCACCACTATCGCGTCATCCACCAACAGACCGATAGCTAACACCATGGCAAATAACGTCAGGGTATTGATGCTGTAGCCCAGCAGCGCCAAAATGCCGAAGGTCCCCAACAGCACCACCGGTACGGTGATCGCAGGGATCAGCGTGGCTCGCCAGTTCTGCAAGAACAGATACATCACCACCACCACCAGGATAATGGCCTCGATCAGCGTCTGCACCACGCCCTCAATGGACACCGTGACAAAGGGCGTGCTGTCGCGTGGATAAGCCACTTTTAATCCGGCGGGAAACTGGGGGCTCATGCGTTCAACCTCAGCCCGCACACTTTCCGCCACCGCCAGCGCGTTTGCGCCCGAGGCCAACTGAATGGAAATCCCGGCCGCCGGGTAACCATTCAGCCGGGTTTGGTTCTGATAATTCTCTGCACCAATTTCCACCCGAGCGACATCCCGTAAATACACGGCGGAACCGTCGGTGTTGGTGCGTAAAATGATGTTGCTGAACTGCTCGGGCGTTTGCAGTCTCGACTGCGCGGTGACGGTCGCATTCATGGCCTGGCCGGGCTCTGTCGGCAGCGACCCCAGCTCGCCGCTGGTCACCTGGGCATTTTGCGCCTCTACCGCCGCCTGAACGTCGGACGGCATCAGGCCGTAACTGGTCAAACGTAAAGGATCCAGCCAAATGCGCATCGCATATTGCGCGCCGAATACCGTCGTTTCGCCCACGCCGTCGACCCTGCTCAGCGGATCCTGCAGTGAACTGACCAGAAAGTCGTTGATATCAACGTTGTCCATACGCCCACTGGTATCGTACAGCGCCACCACCATCAGGCTGTCTCCCTGAGACTTGGTGACGGTAATGCCCTGCTGTTGTACTTCCTGCGGCAGCCGCGAGTTAGCCTGATTAACCGCATTTTGTACCTGAACCTGGGCGATATCCGGATCGGTCTGCTGGTCGAAACTCAGGCTGATGCGCGCCTGCCCGGCAGAACTGCTGGTCGAGGAGAAGTACAGCAGGCCATCGATCCCCTTGATTTGCTGTTCGATCACCTGAGTCACGCTGTCCTCTACCGTTTTGGCCGCGGCCCCAGGATAGTTGGCGGTAACGGTAACGCCCGGCGGAGCAATATCCGGATACTGCTCCACCGGCAGCGTCAGCAATGCCAAAACACCCGCCGCCATAATGCAAATAGCCAACACGGCGGCGAATACCGGTCGGAATACAAAGAAATGCGCCAGCATCGCTTACCCTCCTGTCTGAATGAAGGGGATATGGCACATCGATATGCACTGATGGCCCGCTGGCTTTGGGTCGATTTTCATTGGGATCCTCGCGACTCGCCTTAATTTATTTACTTTACAGTAAAGTAAATAAACTAAGGAAACAAGCGAACGAATCCATCCGGTTTTATCCGTATTGCATGAAAGAAGTTGGGATCGGGTGGCCGCACGACGGGCCACCCTGTGAACTTAGACGCCGGGCTTGATAGGTTCTACATGCCCGACTGCCCGCGTAACCGTGGGATACAGTGCGCGTAGCTGGCGTTCGATGCTGTCCACCGCCGCGTGAGCCGACACAATGGAGGCCGCCGGAGAAACCCGACAATGAAAATTGACGATAATGCCATCCGCGGTTTTGCGCGCACGAATGTTGTGTACGTCCTGCACCATCTCACCGTTTTCCACCGCTGCCTGCAAGATCTGGCGAATGTGGGTCAATTCGTCCGGCGCAACATCTTCGCTGGCAATCCAGTGGTGTGTCTGGGGCTCCAGATGGGTTTCGATTTCAGTCTTCTCGCCAATCGCCTCGCGCAGCAAGGTTTCAATCTCACTGGCGATATCGTGCGCTTGCGCCACGCTGGCACTGGCCGGCACCGCCAGATCGAGGCTGATCGACATGCGTTCAGGCAATTGCTGCAGCGCCAAATTTTGCACCACCGCCCCGTGGTTGGCGGCGATCACCCGAATGCGCGTCGCCATGTCTTCGTCGCTGCGGGTTTGCGGGTTGGCAATCACCGTAGCCTCGGCATTGGCGTACTGCTGTTCCAGACGTTCAGCAATAGACTTTTTCAGCGCGTTGATACGCTCCAGCGGCAAGGTGCGGCACACGGCGACGGTGACCTCAATGAACAGCATGGCACCGGCGTTGCGGATGCGAATATTCTCGGTGGCCAGTATTGCGGGGAAGCTCTGGAGCAAGGCATCGATTTCTTCCTTGGCACCGGCAGGCGCGGTATCCATCAGCGAATCGAATGAACGTTTCCCCAGTTTCACCGCCGCGACCACAATAAAACAGGCTACGATCAACGCCGCGATGGCGTCTGCACGGTTGAAGCCGAGCATGACGAACACCATGCCCAACAGCACCACGGCAGAAGCCAGCATATCGGAAAAGAAATGTAGCGCATCGGCCTCCAGCGCCGCGCTGTCGGTAGCCTTTGCCACGCGGTTCAACGCCCTGACGCGGAAAAAATCGACCCCAATAGAGATCAACAGCACCGCAATCACCACTGGGGCAGCGACGATTTCATGCGCCTCCCCGAGCAAGCTTTTGCCGGCCTCGTAAACAATCCAGCCCGCGGCGCCCAGCAACAACAGCACTTCAAACAGCGCGGCCAGGTTTTCGACCTTGCCGTGGCCAAAATGATGGTCGTCATCAGCGGGTTTGTCGCTGATGCGTACCGCCAGCCAGGTAATGCTGGTGGCGATAAAATCGGTGAAAGAGTGGATCCCTTCAGAAATAAGACCAATACTGCCGGTAAAAATACCGGCAATAAATTTCCCGGTCGCCAATAGCCCGCTGGCTATCATGGAATTTCTGGCAACGGATTGTTTTTCATTTTGCATATTACGGCTCACATTCAAAGGGGCATTCATTTCTTTATTTTAGTCGAGTATTGCCAGGCAAAAGCAACCAGCAGCATACTACCCGAGAATGTCAGCATTAAACTAGACAGAAATTCTGATTTTCCGGTTGAATAAAAATAAATCTCATTCACACCCACAGCAATCATCAAAATGGCGTAGAGAAGGCCAAGAATAGAAATAATCATTATCGTTATACTCCATCAAGCCGCATTTAGCGGTCAGAGTTTAATCGCATCCTCCCCGTAGTAAATAAATCACTTCAGGGAGGATGCCTCCAGGCGAGTCTTCAGCGTTCATTAATCATCCCATTTAGAGCTCATATAGGCGGCTAACAGGCCCAATGAACTGATGATGCACAGGAATCCTACAAAAAATGTCATATTTCCCATTATTTCTTCCTCGGTTAATTGTTATCGATAAAAACCTCTTTAATTAAAAAGCGGATTAGGTTAGTGCTCATGGATATTTACGGACCTCCTGTACAATGTGAGTTAATTTCCGCCCCGGCAGAGACACAGGGCGGAGAGCCTTTTATATTCCCAGCACGTGCTGGGCAATTTTGAAGTAAATAATCAGGCCGGTACCGTCAATAAAGGTGGCGATAAACGGTGCCGACACCACCGCCGGGTCAATGCCCAAGCGCTTGAGCAGCATCGGGATAATGGATGAAACAATGGCGCTCCAGACGGTAATCGCCACCAACGACAGGCTGACCACCAGAGTCACGTCCATACCTACGCCCATGATCCAGGCGCGCACCCAGGCGGCGACGCCGATGGTCACGGCTATCAGCAGCGAGGTGGACACCTCTTTGCGGATCACCGCGCCGAGGTTACGCAGGCTGACCTCTCCCAGCGCCATGGCGCGAACCAGTGTAGAGGTGATTTGGGTGCCGCTGTTACCGCCGGTACCGATCAGCAACGGAATGAAGAACGCCAGCGCGATCGCCGCTTCCAACTGATCTTCAAATGCCTTCAACACATTGCCGGTATAGGCCTCCGCGACAAACAGCATCAGTAACCATACCGAACGCTTACGCCATAAAGCCCAGGGGCTGGTCTCCAGGTAGGGCTTGTCCAGCGGCAGGCTGGCGCCCTGGCGCTGCGCATCTTCGGTATTTTCATCTTCAATCAGCCGGGCAATTTCTTTTTCGCCCAGCACGCCCACCAGCGTTTTATTCACCACCACCGGCACTACGTCCAGCCCGCCCTTGCCCAATAAATGGGCGACATCATTACGATCGTCATCGGGAGAGACCTGGAAATAGCTGTGATTGATCATCACGCCAACGGGTTTATCCTCTTCTTCACACTGCAATAATTTTTTTACCGACAGCGTGCCACGCAGATGATAGTCGTCAGCAGTGACAAACAGCTGTGCGGGAATTTCATCCGTTTTTAACTGAGAAAGAAAATATTCCTTGGCTTTACTGACCGTCATATTGCCGGGAACGGTAATAAAATCGGCATTCATATAGCTTGCAACCAAAGACTCGTCTTGAGTTTCAGCATGGGCCAACGCCGGGGAGAGGTAATTTTGATGTGACTTCATTATGTTAGTCCCTATTTCTGTTTAAACTTCAACAGCGAATCGCATAGGGGCGTTAACCACAGAGGGAGTGCAGAAAGCCTATCTCCGCGTCCAGGTTTTAGCACTATACAACGTATCTGATGTGTTAATCAGAAGTTACTTTGGGCTGAACCTTAATCCGATAAAGCCTGTCTTAACCTTGGGCATCTCTCGATGTCGTCAGATCAGTAACCTGTGTTTGTATAGGAGCCTCGCCAAACGAGATACTGCATATAAACTACGGGGGGCAGTATAGGCAGGGTTTTTAATCGATGGGCAAAAATCTGGCTTGCCGTTGATGAAACATTTAGAAAAAACATTTTCGGTAAAAATAATAAAATGTGGGACGGAACAATCCTAACCCACATTATTTACCGTCAATGCGCGAGGATATACACGTTTTTGTCGTACAACGGCCCCTGGCGGGTAAAGTCGATGCCTTTCACATAGGGTTTGACCAGCGTGGCGTTAGCCTCGTAGTACACCGGGGCCACCGGCGTATCCACCGCCAACACATCTTCTGCCTGCTGGAAGGCCTGCTGCACCTGTTCCGGGCTTTGCGCCGCGGTAGCCTGGTGCAGTAGCCGATCGTAATGCTCATTGGCATATTTGGCCGAGTTCTCGCTGCTGGTAGAGCGGAAAACGTTCAAGAAAGTGGAAGGATCGTTGTAATCCGCCAACCAACGGCTGAAGGCTACGCTGTATTGCCCATTGTTGATGTTGTCCAATACCACCTTGCGCTCCTGATTTTGCAAAGTGACCTCTGCTCCCAGGTTCTTTTTCCACATCGCGCTAGCGGCGATCACAATTTTCTTGATGGTGGCGTCGTTGCTGTACAGCAGAGTGAAACGTAACGGATGCTGCGCGTTAAAACCGGCTTCCGCCAGCAGCTTTTTCGCTTGGGCAATGCGTTGCTCTTGCGACCACCCCGCCGCCACGCCAGGCTGTAAGGTAAAGCCACCGGCGCCGGTTGGGGTAAAGGTCCAGGCCGGCTGTTGACCATAGCCCAAGACCTTGCCGGCAATGACCTGTTTATCCAGCGCCAGATTCAGCGCCTGACGCACCCGCACGTCGTTAAAGGGCGGCTGCCGGTTATTAAAGGCAAAGTAGCTGGTCGACAGCAGCGGATAAGTCGCCAGTTGCTCATCGCCCAGGTTTTTTTTCAGCTGTTGGTATAACTCTGGCGGCGCGCTATAACCCAGTTCGATCTCACCGGCGCGAAAACGCGCCACTTCCGGGAACCCTTGCAGCGGCAGGAATGTCACCTTATTGAGCACCGTGTGGGCGTTATCCCAATACTGGGTATTTCGCTCTACTACCACTTTTTCATTCACCACCCACTGCGCCAGTTTGAAAGCTCCGTTACCGACGAAGTTTTGCGGTTGGGTCCAGTTTTTGCCGTATTGCTCCACCACTTTCCGATTTACCGGCAGCACCGGAAAATGCACCAGCTGTTTAAGCAAATAGGAGTTAGGTTCAGCCAGCGTCACCTGCAGAGTATGGGCATCCAACGCTTTCACGCCCAGTTCGCTCGCCGGTTTGCTACCGGCGTTAATTTCCGCCGCATTCAATACATAGGCCGACGCCAGATAGCTGCCGTAGGGTGAAGCGGTTTTGGGATCGGTCAAGCGACGCCAGCTAAAGACGAAGTCATCGGCGGTCACCGGATCGCCATTTGACCATTTCGCTTCTGGCCGCAGATGGAAGGTCCAGACAGTCCCCTTAGTTTCCCACTTGGTGGCCAATGCGGGGATCACCTCGCCATTTTTTCCCACCCGCAGCAGCCCTTCAAACAGGTCATTGAAGATATAAAATTCCACGTTGCTTTCCGCCAGGTTCGGATCCAGCGTAGCCGGCTCGTAACCATTGGCCCGCACCAGCTCCTGTTTGGCGGCCAGTTGAACGCCCGCAGGCACCTCGGCGGCCTGCACCGCCACGCCAGCCTGCAAAGACAAGATGATTAGACCAGCCAATCCCTTAAGCTTGAATGAATATGTCACGTCGCTATCCCTTATTGGTGTTTTGTCGACGCCTATATTCATCGAAGCAGTTGAATAAATTAAATCATTAAACGCTATGACTCATAACCAAAATAACTGGAGTGGAACAACATGAATTTCTTTCATTATCAAACTCCTACTCGCCATCCTGATGAGTCTGTTTTTCACCAGGGCTGAAGGAATGTTAACGGCTACCCGGCCAACACTTAATGGCGATGGTTGAATGCATTAAACGGCGTCACTCGTGGTTCTGAGGGCAGTTGCACCGACCGCGGAGATGACAGGCCAAACAGCGAGGTTATTGGTTTCATTGCACTGCCAATCGATTAACGCATTATAAATACTGATGAATTAGCGAATAAAAGAATCAATAATACTCAAGCTTAATTTTTCCTTAAGACAAGATAATTAGTGAGCAATTTATAAAAATAAATTAATACGAATCGTTTTCACTATCATTATTAATGTTCTTATATACAATCAGGGCTGCCCGGCATTCGTCAGGCCTTATTCATTCGCTTTTCTTCTCTGCACTCTCTCAATAAAAAGGATGACTGTATGAAGCTGCGTTTCACTTCTCTCGGCCCCATTGCCCTGTTGGCGTCGTCCATGATGCTGGCGTTTTCCGCCAATGCCGCATCTCAGGATGAAGGTATCGTTATTTATAACGCCCAGCATGAAAACCTGGTGAAATCCTGGGTGGACGGTTTTACCAAAGACACCGGCATTAAAGTGACCCTGCGTAATGGCGGCGACAGTGAGTTGGGTAATCAACTGGTGCAAGAAGGGAGTGCATCCCCTGCCGACGTTTTTCTGACGGAAAACTCCCCGGCGATGGTGTTGGTGGATAACGCCAAACTGTTTGCGCCCCTGGACGCCACTACCCTGGCCCAGGTTGAACCGCAGTACCGTCCACAGCATGGCCGTTGGATAGGCATTGCTGCCCGCTCAACGGTGTTCGTCTACAACCCGGCTAAGTTGACCGAAGCGCAATTGCCGAAATCACTGCTGGATCTGGCCAAGCCGGAATGGAAAGGCCGCTGGGCTGCCTCACCTTCAGGTGCAGATTTCCAGGCGATCGTCAGCGCCTTGCTGGAGCTAAAAGGCGAGAAAGCCACCCTGGAATGGCTGAAAGCGATGAAAACCAACTTCACCGCTTACAAAGGCAACAGTACCGTGATGAAAGCGGTGAATGCCGGCCAAATCGACAGCGGTGTCATCTATCACTATTATCCCTTTGTCGACGGTGCCAAGACCGGCGAGAACAGTAAAAATATCAAGCTCTACTACTTTAAACACCAGGATCCGGGTGCTTTTGTCAGCATCTCCGGTGGTGGCGTGTTGGCCTCAAGCAAACACCAGCAGCAGGCTCAGGCGTTCGTGAAGTGGATCACCGGTAAAAACGGCCAGGAGATCCTGCGTACCAACAATGCGTTCGAATATGCCGTGGGCGTTAACGCAGCCTCCAACCCGAAACTGGTACCGCTGAAAGAGCTGGACGCGCCTAAAGTCGACGCCTCCGCGCTGAACGGCAAAAAAGTCGTCGAATTGATGACCGAAGCCGGTTTGTTGTAAGCCAGTCTTGTCCGTAAAGAGAGCTTTTAGCCCTATGTCGAATATAGGTTTCAACGCTGCCGGTGCAGCGCCACGTTACGCTTCAGCCCGACGCCATCAGCGGCCGGGGCTGTTTATCGTGGCGGTCGCCATTTTACTCTCCCTGCTGGCACTGTTGCCGTTGGGGTTTGTCATTAGCGTGGCGTTTGAAACCGGTTGGCCGACGGTGAAAGCTCTGGTCTTTCGCCCCCGGGTGGCCGACCTGCTGCTTAATACTCTGTTGCTGGTGGTCTTCACACTGCCTATTTGTGCCGTTCTTGGGGTGGCATTGGCCTGGTTGACCGAGCGTACCACCTTGCCCGGACGGCGTATCTGGTCATTGTTAGCAACCGCACCGCTGGCGGTGCCCGCCTTTGTGCAAAGCTACGCCTGGATAAGCCTGGTACCTTCGATGCATGGCTTGGGCGCAGGGGTCTTTATTTCGGTCATTGCCTACTTCCCGTTTATTTACTTGCCGGCGGCCGCAGTACTGCGCCGGCTTGATCCCGGTATTGAAGACGTCGCCACTTCGCTGGGCACCCGCCCGCTGGCGGTGTTTTTCCGCGTGGTATTGCCCCAGCTGAAATTGGCGATTTGGGGCGGTTCACTGTTGATCGCTTTGCATTTGCTGGCGGAATACGGCCTGTATGCGATGATCCGCTTTGATACCTTCACCACCGCCATTTTCGATCAGTTCCAGTCCACTTTTAACGGCCCGGCGGCCAATATGCTGGCCGGGGTACTGGTGCTTTGCTGCCTGGTGCTGTTGCTGCTGGAAGCCGGCAGTCGAGGCCGAGCGCGCTATGCTCGCGTCGGTTCCGGCAGCGCCCGCAGCCAGAACGCTTACCGTCTTGGGCCTGCCGCTACCCTGTTCGGCCTGCTACTGCCCTTGGTACTCACCGCGCTGGCGCTGGGGGTGCCCTTTATCACGCTGGCCCGCTGGCTGACCTTGGGTGGATTTGAGGTCTGGCGCAATACCGAACTGCTGCCAGCCCTGCTGCAAACGCTGTCATTGGCGGCCAGCGGAGCGCTGTTGATCACCTTATGCGCCATCCCAATGGCCTGGCTTTCGGTACGCTATCCGGCACGACTGTATCGGATTTTGGAAGGCTGCAATTATGTCACCAGCTCGCTGCCCGGTATCGTAGTGGCGTTGGCGTTGGTCACCATCACCATTCACAGCTTCCGCCCAATTTATCAAACCGAAATTACCCTGCTGCTGGCCTATTTACTGATGTTTATGCCGCGAGCCTTGATCAACCTGCGTGCGGGCATCGCTCAGGCACCGGTAGAGTTGGAAAATGTCGCGCGCAGCCTCGGCCGTTCCCCTGCCCAGGCTCTTTGGAGTACCACGCTGCGACTGGCGGCTCCCGGCGCAGCCGCCGGTGCGGCACTGGTATTTCTGGCCATCTCCAATGAGCTGACCGCCACGCTGCTGCTGGCGCCTAATGGCACACGTACGCTGGCCACCGCTTTTTGGGCACTGACCAGCGAGATCGACTATGTAGCGGCGGCCCCCTACGCGCTGATTATGGTGGCGTTGTCCCTGCCACTGACCTGGCTTCTTTATTCTCAATCCAAACGCACGGCGGGATTATGAGCACGCTTGAACTACAAGGCATCGGTAAGTCCTATAACGCGATCAAGGTGCTGGAGCATGTTGATTTGCAGGTTGCCCCGGGCAGCCGCACCGCGATTGTCGGCCCTTCCGGCTCGGGGAAAACTACCCTGCTGCGCATCATCGCCGGCTTCGAAATACCGGACAGCGGTCGGGTGATGTTGCAGGGCCATTCGATGGACAATGGCAGCGGCTGGGTGCCAGCGCACCTGCGGGGCATTGGTTTTGTCCCGCAAGATGGCGCGCTGTTTCCGCACTTCACCGTGGCCGGCAATATCGGTTTTGGCCTGAAGGGCAGCAAGCGCGACAAGCAGCTGCGTATAGATGCGCTGATGGACATGGTGGCGCTGGATCGTCGCCTGGGTGCACTGTGGCCCCACGAGCTTTCTGGCGGGCAACAGCAACGCGTGGCGTTGGCCCGGGCACTCTCCCAGCAGCCGAAATTGATGTTGCTGGATGAACCCTTCTCCGCGCTGGATACCGGCTTGCGTGCCGCGACCCGCAAAGCGGTGGCAGAGCTGCTGGCCGAAGCCAAAGTGGCGTCTATTTTGGTGACCCACGATCAGACTGAAGCGTTGTCGTTTGCCGATCAGGTGGCGGTGATGCGCAATGGCCGTCTGGCACAGGTTGGGCCGCCGCAGGATCTTTATCTACGGCCGGTCGACGAACCCACCGCCACATTTTTAGGTGAGACGCTGGTGCTCTCCGCCGATCTGGAACAGGGTTGGGCCCAGTGCGCGTTGGGGCGGATTGCCGTGGACGACTGTAGCCGCCGTGGGCCTGCCCGCATCATGCTGCGGCCGGAGCAAATCCAAATCAGTCAGTCCGAGTCGCAACACTCCAGCCAGGCGGTAGTGACCCACATCGATTTCGCCGGTTTTGTCTCCACCCTGAATTTGCGTATGGCCAACAACGACGCCACGATTGAGCTTAAAACCGTCAGCCGCGAAGGCCTTCGCGCCGGTACCCTGGTCAATCTGAATATCATCGGTCAGGCACATATTTTTGCCGGGTAATACCTGCATCTCAGTCAAACCGGTGCCTGCAGAACAGGCATCGGTATCCCCCGAACCTGGCCTTCGCGTTGCAGTACCCTGGCGTCTCACTCAACTCGCTTAACGATAAAACCTATCGCAGCCATCGTTGAGTAAAAACCCTTTCATCAACTACGATTAGTTTGTGACCGGTGCAAGCATTCACCCGTCCGGAGATAACCCACAGAGGATTATCATAATTATTCATGCTGCTTAAAGCCGCCCTTCTTTGATGCGGCTAAGAAAGGTTAATTATGTCACGTACTACCCCCCTCGAACGCTACCGCAATATCGGCATCTCGGCGCATATCGATGCCGGCAAAACCACCACCACCGAGCGGATTCTGTTTTACACCGGGGTCAGTCACAAGCTGGGCGAAGTGCACGACGGCGCCGCCACCATGGACTGGATGGCGCAGGAGCAGGAACGCGGCATTACCATTACTTCGGCGGCGACGACCTGTTTCTGGAACGGCATGCAGCATAATTATCCGCAGCACCGCATCAATATTATCGACACCCCCGGGCACGTAGACTTTACCATTGAGGTCGAACGTTCGATGCGCGTGCTCGATGGCGCGGTCATGGTCTACGACTCGGTGGGTGGCGTACAGCCACAGTCGGAAACCGTCTGGCGCCAGGCCAATAAATACAAGGTGCCGCGGCTGGCGTTCGTCAACAAAATGGACCGCGTGGGCGCTGACTTTTTCCGCGTGCGCAAAATGATGATCGAGCGCCTTAAGGCCAATCCGGTACCGATCGTCATACCCATTGGTGCTGAAGACCACTTCACCGGCGTGGTGGACTTGGTAACCATGAAAGCAATCCTGTGGGACGAAGCGACCCAGGGGATGAGTTTCAGCTTTGAAGAGATCCCGGCGGATCTGCGTGAATCGGCACAGGAATGGCGGGATAAAATGGTCGAAGCTGCCGCCGAAGGCTCGGAAGAGCTGATGGACAAGTACCTTAATCAGGTACCGCTAAGCGAAGAAGAGATCGTTCGCGGCCTGCGCCTGCGCACCGTGGCCGGCGAAATTCAGCCGATGCTGTGCGGTTCCGCATTCCGCAACAAAGGGGTGCAACGCATGCTGGACGCGGTGATTGAGCTGATGCCCTCGCCGCTTGACGTTCCACCGATGGAAGGCCACGACGAGCGCGACAATATCGTGATCCGCCGCGCGTCTGACGATGAAAAGTTCTCGGCGCTGGCATTCAAGCTGATGACCGATCCCTTCGTCGGCCAATTGACCTTTGTGCGAGTGTATTCCGGCGTATTGGCCAAAGGCAGCAGCGTATACAACCCGGTGAAGGGGAAGAAAGAACGTATTGGCCGCATCGTGCAAATGCACGCCAACGATCGTAAAGATGTCGAAGAGCTGCACGCCGGTGATATCGCCGCCTGCGTGGGGCTAAAAGATGTTACCACCGGCGACACCCTGTGCGATCCCAACGCGATTATCACGCTGGAGAAAATGGTGTTCCCGGAACCGGTCATCGCTCAGGCGATTGAGCCGAAAACCAAAGCCGATCAGGAGAGGATGGGCATCGCGCTGCAACGCCTTTCCTCAGAGGATCCATCATTTCGCGTGCGTACCGACGAAGAGTCGGGCCAGACCATTATTTACGGCATGGGCGAACTGCATTTGGAAATTATCGTCGACCGCATGCGGCGTGAATTTGGCGTGGCGACCACCACCGGCAAACCGCAGGTGTCCTACCGCGAAACTATCCGCAAGCGCGTGACCGACGTGGAAGGCAAGTTTGTGCGCCAGTCCGGCGGTAAAGGCCAGTACGGCCACGTGGTATTGACGGTGGAACCCAATGAGCCGGGCAAGGGCTTTGAATTTTTCGATGAAATCAAAGGCGGCGTGATCCCGGGCGAATTTATCCCGGCGGTGAGAAAAGGCGTGCTGGAAGCCTTGAATAACGGCGTGCTGGCTGGCTATCAGGTGGTTGATGTCAAAGTGCACCTGACCTTTGGCTCTTACCACGACGTCGACTCCTCGGAGCAGGCGTTCCGCATGGCGGCCATCTTCGGTTTTAAAGAGGCCTGCCGTCAGGCGGATCCGGTGATCCTCGAACCCATTATGTCGGTAGAGGTAGAAACGCCGGAAGATTACGCCGGCAGCGTGATGGGCGATCTGTCGTCACGCCGCGGACTGGTGCAAGGGATGGAAGATATTCCGGGCGGCGGCGGCAAGGAGATTCATGCCAAGGTGCCGCTGTCGGAGATGTTTGGCTATTCCACCACCTTGCGCTCGATGTCGCAGGGGCGCGCCACCTACACCATGGAGTTCAGCCACTACGCCGAAGCGCCGCGCAACGTGGCCGAAGAGATCATTCACCACAGCAAAAAGTAAACTTACCGCCTGCCGCGCTCTGCGGCAGGCATTACTCCTTGGCCCCAATACTGACCACCACCGGCTGTGGCTTAATCCGCATCGCAGACACCACTCCCACGATCAGGCAGGCAATACCGCCCAACGTCAGCAGCGGTGGCCAGGCCTGACGCAGCATAAAGGTATAAGCCAACCCCGCCAGAATTTCGAAGACGATCAGCGGCCCGACCAACACCGTCGGCAGGCGCTGACTCGCCTCATTCCAGCACAATGCGCCAATCCACGAACACAACATGCCAATGGCAATCATCAACGGGACAAATACTTCAGGCCTGGGTCCGAAAGGCAACGCAAACTCCGGCTCGGTAAAAGCCAATTGACCGCAAACCACCACGTAACCGATCAGTGCCAGCGGCAGCGTCACCAGCCCCTGAGCCGTTGCCCAGGTCGCGGACCTTTGCCCCGGGTTCTCCCGCAGCCAGCGGGCATTACGCAATGGGAACCAGGTCCAGCACGCCACGGCCAACACCGCCAGGCCCAAGCCGCTGGTATAACGCCAGACGTCAACCGGGGCCGTATTGCCCTGCAGTTCGGCAACGTTGACCAATGCCAGACCGCAGGCAATCAGCACCAGCGCCGGCGTCAGTTTACGCCAGGAAAGTCGGCCATCGTGCTGGCTGTAAAACAGGTTGGCGGTCACCGAAATGACCACCGGCAACGTACCGATAATCATGGTAGAAACCGGCGCGCCAGTACGTTGAATGGCGCTCGCCAGGCACAGGTAATACAGCAGGTTGCCAATCGCCGTCAGCTTTAACGCCTCCAGCCAATCGTGACGATGTAACTTTTTCAGACGATGACGATCAAACCACGCCAACGGCAAGGCAATCAGCCCAAAGGCCAGATAACGCCCGGTCGACTGCAACGCCGCTGGGTATTCAGGGATTAACACCGGGCCGACAAAAATCAGCCCCCACATCAGCCCGGCAGACAAGGCAAATAACACGCCGACAAACATAATGACTCCATCAACAACCGGGAACGGCAATGCGGACCCGTGATTAAATACTTGGGGGTCAGCCTAACGAGCTCGGGCGGGAAAATATTGTAGCAGGTTGCTGTTTTAGCGGCTGGTGACCTGTTTCTGGTAGCGCACTGGCGTGACACCGTAACGATTGGCAAAGGCGCGCGTCAAATGCGCCTGATCGGTCAACCCCGCCGCTGCCGCCACCTGGGCCGCGGGCATACCGCGCCCCAGCATCAGTTTGGCCTGTGACAGACGGATCGCCATCAGCATCTGTTGGGGGGATACGTGATATTGGGCTTTGAATTTACGCAGAAAATGATATGGGCTGAGCGAAACCAGCGCCGCTAACTGCTCCAGCGTAATGACGGAAGCAAAATTATCGTGCAGATAGCTTTTGACGATATCAAAACGGTGCGCCGCTTCTGCTTTCAACGGGCGTGCCGCCTGGATATGCGGACGGAAAATGCTGATGACCTGCATCAGCAGATCGTCGATGGTCAGCGGATCACGAGCCTGCCACAGCGCGGCCAGCGTGGCGGACAACTGCCGTGCCGCTAACGGATCCTGGCGTATGGCATCGGTAAACCAAAACCCCTGCTCACCGGACAGCTGTTCCAGCGTGTGCGGTTCCAGATAAAGCATCCGATAATTCCAGCCGCCGGCGGTTTCCGACTCGCCGGTGTGCAACTCGTCCGGGTTCATCAATATCAGCGAACCGGGCGCCGCCAAATGTTGTGCTCCGCGATAGCGGAAGCGCTCAGCCCCCGAATCGACGGTACCGATGGCGAAAGCATCGTGGGTGTGCGGCTCAAAAACGTAGCGCTCGATATGCGCGTGATAAAGTTCAACGCCCGGCATCTGCGGTAGATGCCGAAACTGCGCGCTGTCTTTCTCAAAAGGAAACTGTTGTGGAACACCCTGCACCGTACCGCCCTGCTTCAATTGTGCCGATGCCGATAGGATAGACAACGCCGCAGGTTTTGAGTAGTGCGCAACGCGGTTTTCTGGACGCTGATGCTCATTCAGCGTAGGGTATTTTACTCAGCGCCCGGCGTCAGCAAGCCGGCACCGGCGTCTTGATTATCCCGCCGCAGAACGGGAAACTCGTTTTTAACCCCTTGAAAGTAAGAGGCAACAATGTATCCAGATACTCAACTCTATATCGACGGACAATGGCGTAACGCAGTCGCCGGCAAAACCACGCCGGTCACCAACCCCGCGACCGATGAGGTGATTGGCAGCGTGGCGCATGCCGCCGCAGCCGATCTTGATCTGGCACTGGACGCAACCGAACGCGGTTTTAAAGTCTGGCGCGACACCTCCGCCTATCAGCGTGCAAACCTGATGCGTAAGGCCGCAACATTGTTGCGTGAGCGCGCCGAGAAGATCGCCGCCATCATGAGTCAGGAACAAGGCAAACCGGTGGCGCAGGCCAAGGTTGAAATTCTCAATTCGGCGGACGTGATCGACTGGTTTGCCGGCGAAGCCAGCCGCACCTACGGCCAGATTATCCCGTCCCGCAGTCGCGATGTGCAGCAGCAGACCCTCAAGCTGCCGGTTGGGCCGGTTGCCGCCTTTACGCCGTGGAACTTCCCGATTAATCAGATTGTTCGCAAACTGTCCGCCGCGCTGGCAGCAGGCTGTTCGATCATCGTCAAAGGCCCGGAAGAGACTCCGGCCTCACCGGCGGAGCTGATCAGAGCCTTTGCCGACGCAGGCGTGCCGGCGGGCGTTATCGCGCTGGTATACGGGACTCCGGCGGAGATCTCCGAATACCTGATCCCGCATCCGACCATTCGTAAAATCTCGTTTACCGGCTCCACCCGCGTGGGTAAACATTTGGCGGCACTGGCCGGTCAGCACATGAAGAAAGCCACTATGGAGCTGGGTGGCCACGCGCCGGTGTTGATTTTTGACGATGCCGATCTCGACGCTGCCGCCAAAGAGCTGGCGTTGGCCAAATTCCGCAACGCCGGCCAGGTCTGCATCGCCCCGACCCGTTTCCTGATCCAGCAGGGCGTTTATGAAGCCTTCGTTGAAAAATTCACCGCTGCGGTGCGTGATATCAAGCTGGGCAATGGTCTGGAGGAAGGCGTCACCATGGGCCCGATGGTTCTGCAACGCAGCGTAGAAGCCATTGATGCCTTTGTGAAGGATGCGATTGCCCAGGGTGCTAAAGCCACGACCGGCGGTCACCGGGTGGCAGGCGTCGGCAATTTCTTCGAACCGACGGTATTACGTGACGTGCCGTTGAGTGCGCGCGCGATGTCTGAAGAACCTTTTGGTCCGGTAGCCCTGCTGCGTCCGTTCACCACTTATGAGGAAGCCATTGCCGAGGCTAACCGCCTGCCATACGGTCTGGCGGCTTACGCCTACAGCCGCAGCATCGCCACGGTGACGGCGCTGGGACGCGATGTGGAAAGCGGCATGCTCAGCATCAACCATATCGGTTTTGGCCTGCCGGAAACGCCGTTTGGCGGGGTGAAAGACTCCGGCCACGGTACCGAAGGCGGCAGCGAAGCGATCGAATCCTATCTGGAAACCCGCTTCGTCACCGTCGCCGGCCGTTAAGCCACTCAGGCAGGAACACATGCCCCGTATCATTCATACGGGGCATTTTTTATCAGCCAACCTTGTCGAACAACACACGCGCCGCCGGGGTCAAGCCCAGCATGTGAATGCAGGCATGCACCATGCCCGGCAGCCGCTCGCAACGCACTGCTACGCCCGCCTCCTGTAACCGCTTGGCATAAAGCTCGGCTTCATCACGCAACGGATCGTATTCGCAGCTGAGAATGGTCGCCGGGGGTAACCGCTGTAACCTTGGGGCATGCAGTGGCTCTGCGTAAGGATCCTGCGGCTTGTCCGTTTCGCCCAGATAGGTGTTCCAACAAAACGCCATCACTTCCCGCGTCAAATAATACCCTTGCGCGTACTCCTCATAGCTTGCGGTATCCATAGCACGACTCAATGCCGGATACAGCAAAAGCTGATGCTCAATCTGCGGCCCCTTGCGGTCTCGGGCCAATAACGCCACCGCCGCGGCCAGGTTGCCGCCTGCGCTGTCGCCGCCTACCGCCATGCGGGCAACGTCAACGCCCCACTCATCGGCCCTTTCCACCACGCCGCACAGGGCCTGATACACGTCCTCAAGCGGCCGTGGATAGGGATACTCAGGTGCCAACCGGTAATCAACCGACAGGATAACGCGCCCGGTGGCATTGGCCAGTGCCTGACAAGGCCGGTCATACAGCGCCAGCGATCCCAGACACCAGCCGCCGCCGTGGGCATACAGCATCGCAGGCAGAGGCTCACCCGGCGTCGCTCCTCCCGGCGTATAGGCACGAATGGCGATAGCCTGCCCGTCGTCAGCAGTCACCCAACCATCACGGACGCCACCACTGGCTTCGGCTTCACCCTGCAGCGCCAACAAGCCGGCCTGGGCGACCTCCCGCATCTCACTGAGCGATGCAGGCGCTGGTGCCTGCGCAGCCTCCGCCAGAAAACGAGCAATCTGAGGATCAAGCGGCATGGTTCTGGCTCCCTGACAGGAAGGGGATCACCAACGCGATAAATTCCTCGTGACACTCTTCGGTGATGAAATGGCCACAGCCGGCCACGGTTTCTCCTCGCAGATCCACCGCGTTGTCACGCAGCGTGACGAAAGGCGCGTCGCCAGTAGCATGTTCTGCACCAATGGTCATCACCGGCATGGTTAGCCGGGTCTCTGCCCGCCGCTGGTTTTGGCGGATGGTTTCCGGAATGGCGCGGTAGTAGTCAAAACCGGCCCGCAGGCTTCCCGGTGCTGAATAGGCGGCAATATAGGTTTCTGCCGCCACCCGATCCCGGCGATAGGACCAGCGGTTAAAGATATAGCTGAGATACTCCCTCTCACGGCCCAGCGTCAACGTCTCCGGCAGATCCGCCAGTTGGTTGAACATGAAGTGCCACAGGAAAATATTTTGATCTGCCGGGACAAAAATCGGTGGTGCCGGTGCCAGGCCAGGAATAACCGCTTCCGTCAGCACCAGCCCCGTCACCGCCTGCGGAAAGTCGCTCGCCATTGCATAGCCAACCCACATACCGATGTCATGGCCGATCAGTTGGTAACGTTCATGCCCCAGTTGCAGCATGGTCTGGTGCAGCGTCGCGGCAACGCTGCCGGTGTCATATCCCCCGATCGGCTTGTCCGAATCGCCGATGCCCGGCGGGTCTACCGCTATCGCTTTAAAACCGGCCGCCGCCAGCGCTTGCATGACATGACGCCAGGTAAACCAGGTCTGCGGCCAGCCAGGGATAAGCAATACCGGCTGCCCTTCGCCCAGCGTGACGCAGTGGATGCGGTTACCCTTTACCCGCGCATAGACGTGTTCCGGCTCAGGTCCATTGGTCATGGACCCGTTATTTTGCAGTGTCATTGATGTTCTCCGTCGTGGAATTGCGGGCTCAGCGCAGGCCGAGCAAGGTATTGATTTGCTGTTGATCAACCGGCGCACCGGCGAAGTCATCAAACACCTTGTCGGTCACGTTGATGATGTGATCACGAATAAAGGCGGCACCTTCGCGAGCCCCATCCTGTGGATGCTTCAGGCAGCATTCCCACTCCAGCGTGGCCCAACCCTCGTAACCGTGCTGCGTCAGCCGGGAGAAGATGCCCTTGAAATCCACCTGGCCGTCACCCAATGAGCGGAAACGCCCGGCGCGCTCGGTCCATGACTGATAACCGCCGTAAATGCCCTGCCGCCCGGTCGGATTGAATTCGGCATCCTTGACGTGGAACATGCGAATGAAATCCTTATAAATATCGATGTAATCCAGATAGTTCAGCTGTTGCAGCACGAAGTGGCTCGGATCGAACAGTATTTGGCAGCGCGGGTGTCCGCCAACACGCTGATGGAACATTTCAAAGGTCACGCCGTCGTGCAGGTCTTCACTGGGGTGGATTTCATAACACAGGTTCACCCCCTGTTCATCGCAGGCGTTGAGCACCGGCAGCCAGCGTTTGGCCAACTCATCGAACGCGGTTTCGATAAGCCCTGCCGGGCGCTGCGGGAACGGGAATAGATAAGGCCAGGCCAGCGAACCGGAAAAGGTGCCCATTTCGGTCAGGCCCAGTCGCGCTGAGGCTTTGGCCGCCAGCAGCAGTTGCTGGTGCGCCCACTCGCTGCGCGCCTGCGGGTTGCCATGCAATGCCGGTGGCGCAAAGCTGTCGCACAATGCGTCATAAGCCGGATGCACCGCCATCAGCTGACCGAAAATGTGGGTGGTCAGTTCGCTGACTACCAATCCCTGCTCCGCCAGCATGCCGATCAGTTCGTCGCAATAAGTCTGGCTTTCCGCCGCGGTGGCCAGATCAAACAGTCGGCTGTCCCAGGCGGGGATCTGCAGGGCTTTAAAACCGGTTTCTGCCGCCCATTGAGCGATAGCCGGCAAGCTGTTGAATGGGGCTGCGTCGTCACTGAATTGGGCGAGATGCAGGCTTGGACCTTTCAGGGTTTTCATCGTAAACTCCTATTGTTTGTCGATTGACAAACAATAGGCTTAAATGAATCTCTCAGCAAGCGAATTTTAAAAACTCGTTGGTATTACAATAGATTTAAGCGATCCTGTTTCGCTGAGGGACAGGCAACCAGGAATTGATTAATGGCAGGCAGACCGCGCGAATTCGACCGTGAGCAGGCGTTACTGAAAGCACGAGATTTATTTTGGCGTCAGGGGTACGAAGGCACCTCGATGTCGGATTTGGTGACCGAACTGGGCATCGCTTCCGCCCGTATCTACAAGGCGTTCGGCTCGAAAGAGTTGCTGTTTCGTGAAGCCATCGAAAGTTACGAAAGTCATGAAGGCGGATTTGCCGATCGCGCATTCAGTGAAGAAAGCAGCGTGCGCCTGGCGATAAAACGCATGCTGGACGATGCAGTGGCGCTCTACAGCCGCGCAGACCTGCCGCAGGGGTGTATGGTGGTTTCCTCTGCCGCCAGCGTCAGCGACGAAAACAGCGGGATCAAAGCCTGGCTGGCGGAACATCGTCTGCTTCGCACCCAAGGCATTATTGATCGCCTGCACGCCGCCGTCGCCAGCGGTGAACTGCCGCCCGATACCGATGCCGATGCTCTTGGTGACTATTTCGCCGCCTTCCTGCACGGGTTGTCGATTCAGGCGCGCGATGGCGTCAGCCGGGCAAGATTGGAAGCGGCGGTCAAAATTGCGCTCGCCACGTTGGATTGATCACTCCGGCAAATCAAAAATCACCAGGGTGCCCTGGCTGCCCGCCAGCACCCGATGCGGCACGCCAGCGGCGGCCTGATACAGTTGCCCGGCGTTAACCGTGATTTCCTCACCCTGCACTTCAAGCCGCAGTTGCCCGGCGATCACCAGCAATCCTTCATGGTAATCGTGGACCTCTTCGGCAATCTCACGCTGATCCATCCGCAACACTTTGATATTGGCCGCGCCTACCTGCCCAAGTACGCTGGAGCGCCATGCCTGCGGCAAATCGGCGGCCAGCGCGGTAAGATCGAATAATGACATAAGCCCTTCATCAGCAAGCAGCGCCCTTCGCTGCCACGGCAATTTACTCCCTCGCGCTCCGACGGCTAAATAACCTTTGCTTTTAACCTATAGCCAGACGGATCAAACCGGCACCCGACGGCTGATCTCCACCACCTGATCGCTGGGCAAATAATAATAATCCGTCACGTGCATGCCGTTGCGCACCATCAGCGCAAAAATGTTGCGCTGCCAGGCCGGTAATCGGTCACGGGCTTCACGGCGCACCACGCTTTCATGACCCAGGTAATAGGTAGCATCGTCAAAGTTCAGCCCGGTTTTCTGTGCCTCCGCATGCTGTAATAAACGCGGAATATTGGGTCGTTCCATAAAGCCATAGCTGGCTACCGCGCACCAGAAACCCGGCGACTGTTGCCGCATCACCAAACGTTCGGCGTTTGCCACCCGCGGTTCGTTAACAATCATGATGTGCAGCGCCAGCACATTGGCGTGCAGCGAACCGTTGCGTTTAACCTGCCATCTCATCACCGGCGGTGTACCATTTAACGTTCGGGTCAGAAAAATGGCCGTGCCTGGCACCCTTGGGATGTTACGCTCTTCAAGATGCGCCAGAAAATCCGCCAGCGGCAGGTTCTTTTCCCCCAGCGTGCGAGAAGCCGCCAGCACCCCGCGATGCCAGATTAACATCACGCCATAGACCAGCGTGGCCATCAGCAACGGGACATAACCGCCCTGCATGACTTTGCTGAGGTTAGCCAACAGGAAGCTGAGATCGACGATAAAAAAGCCGCCGGCAACCAACAGGCTGGCGAGCGTTCCCCAACGCCATACTTCGCGCATGGCCACAAACAAAAGCCCGGTGGTCATGATCATGGTGAGAGAAACCGCAATGCCGTAAGCCGCGGCCAGATTGTCGGAAGACTTGAAAAACACCGTCAGAAAAACCGTCACCGCCATCAGCAACCAGTTGATGGCACCGATATAGATTTGCCCGTAGCTCTCCTCAGTGGTTTGTTTCACCCGCAAACGCGGCAACCAACCCAGTTGGATTGCCTGACGGGTCATGGAAAAGGCGCCGCTGATGATCGCCTGACTGGCGATAATGGTGGCCAAGGTCGCCAGGATCACCAGAGGGATCTGCAGCATCGGCGGGCACAGGCGGAAAAAGATGTTTTGGGTGACGTCGGCGCCGGAGAGGATCAACGCGGCCTGGCCGGCGTAGTTCAGCAGCAGGCTGGGGAAGACGATACCAAACCAGGCCAGCCAAATCGGCTTTTTGCCAAAGTGCCCCATGTCGGCATACAGCGCCTCTGCGCCGGTGACGCAGAGAAACACCCCACCCAGCACTAAAAAGCTGGTCAGCCCGTTGGAAAACAGAAAGTGGATGCCGTACAGCGGATTCAATGCCATCAGCACCGCCGGATGCTGAACGATGCCCCAAATACCCAGCACCGCGATAGAGAAAAACCACAGCGCCATGATAGGCCCAAAGACTTTACCGATACGCGCGGTCCCTAACGGCTGAATGGCAAACAAGCTCACCAGAATCAGCACCGCCGCAGGCAAAATATAGGGTTTCGACTCGGGCAGTACGATGTTCAGCCCTTCCAACGCCGACAGCACCGAAATCGCCGGGGTAATGGCCCCGTCGCCGTAGATCAGCGCCGCACCGAACAGGCCGGCAAACAGCACCATCGGCCGGGCCTTTTTCTTGCTGACCAGTAACGACATCAACGCCATAATGCCGCCTTCACCGCGGTTATCGATGCGCATGGCAAACATGGCGTATTTCAGCGAGGTGACGATCACCAGCGTCCAGAAAATCAGCGACAGCAGGCCCAGGATCACCGGCGCCGACGGCGCATCCCCCGAGAGATAGAGCACGGTTTTCAGGGTGTATAACGGGCTGGTGCCGATATCACCAAACACTACCCCCAGTGCGCCACCGGCCAACAGCGGCATGCTTATTTTCGGCGTCTGTTCCTGTTCATTCCCTGTGCTCATCGAAGTTTCCTGAATAAGCCATTACGATTTATTCAGGATAGTCAATTCAGGCGGTTAGCGCGTGCCGATATTGGGTGAGAACCTTCAGTTCCCCGCCTCTTTCAGCAGCCAGCGCTGCAAGTTCAACCCTTCTGGTGACAGTTCATTGTCTTGCCGCACGCACAGGTAGTAATCGCGCCCATCGTCAATCGCCAGATCGAACAACTTAACCAGCTCGCCGCTGTTGAGATAGGGTTCGATCAGGGGTTCACGCATCAGCGCACAGCCCAGGCCCGCCTGCACCGCCGCCAACGTTAGCAGACCGTCTTCAAACATCGGGCCGGTACTGCGCAGCGGTCGTTTGACACCGGCTGACTGAAACCACTGCATCCAGGTAGCGCGCTCTTCGTCGTGCAGCAACGGCAAAGGTGCAAGTTGCTCCGGCGTGTCCAACAGCCCGTGCAGCTTGATAAAGCTGCGGCTGCATACCGGCACCATTTTGCCGGACATCAGTTTTTCGCTGCGATAGCCACTCCATTGCCCCGAACCAAAGCGAATCGAGATATCTGCGGCGTCGCTGAGGTAATTGCGGTGATTGGCATACACCACGTTGATGTCGATTTCGGGATTCTCGCGCAGAAAGCCGCGCAAGCGCGGAATGAACCACCCCATGCCAAACAGCGGGATCAGGCTGATGGTCACCTGCCGGGAAGCCGACTGCTCACGCACCTGCTCCGTTGCCTGACGCAGCACGTTAAATGCCGAGCGGATCGAACGGTAATAGTCCCGCCCTTCGTTGCGCAATATCAACCGGCGCCCCTGACGCTCGGTCAGCGGCATTTGCAGAAAGGCCTCCAGCGTTTTGAGCTGATGGCTCACCGCCGATGGCGATATTTCCAACTCTTTCGCGGCGGCGCTGATGCTCCCCAGACGGGCGATAGCTTCAAAGGTCCGTACGGCGCGCAGCGGTGGATCGTTTGGCAACGGCACATTGTATTGTTCTGTTTTTTTCATATGTTGACTATTTTGCTGAAAAATCGGCGGCAGTTGAAAATTAATATACAAATAAATCAATAAATTAAAAACACACATTTTCTGTATAAGAAATTATTTTTCCGTATTTTACAATTTTATTTAATTCTCTACTGTGAGCTTCCTGAATCATTATTTTTCGGGACTCCTCCCTATGGATACGCTGGTACAGCAGACCGTCAACGGACTGATGCTCGGCAGCATTTATGCCTTGATTGCCCTGGGTTACACCATGGTGTACGGCATTCTGCGCATCATCAATTTTGCCCACGGCGATGTGCTGATGGTCGGAGCGCTGAGCGCCCTGTCCGCCATTAACCTGTTGCAGCACCATTTTCCTGCGCTGTCGCCCTATGTCGTGCTGTTACTGGCGGCGCTGATCGCCATGGCCGTCTGCGCGCTTGTATCTATGAGTATTGAGCGCCTGGCCTATCGTCGTCTGCGCAATGCTCCGCGCCTGGCACCGCTGATCAGCGGAATTGGCGTTTCTCTGCTGCTGCAAACGCTGGCGATGCTGATCTGGTCACGCAATCCCTTAATGTTCCCGCAACTGTTGCCCATGGACCCCATCGCCCTGACGTCTGGCAGCGCCAACCACGCGCCGGCAGTGATCACCGGTACCGGTATTGCCACGCTGGCTATCGCGCTGCTGGTGATGGCCGGGCTGCTGCTATTGGTCGAACACTCGCGCTTTGGCCGCGCCATGCGCGCCACGGCGGAAAACCCGCAGGTTGCCGGCCTGATGGGCATAGACCCCAACCGCATCATCGTTCTGACGTTCGCCCTCGGCGGTGCTTTAGCGGCCGTGGCGGGCATCATGATGGCCAGCAACTACGGCAATGCCGGATTCTCCATGGGGTTCCTGCCGGGCATCAAAGCCTTCACCGCCGCCGTATTGGGCGGTATCGGCAACCTGCGCGGCGCCATGCTCGGCGGCCTGTTGCTGGGGTTGTTCGAGTCGCTGGGCACCGGTTATCTCGGCGAACTGACCGGGGGCACCTTCGGCAGTAATTATCAGGACGTTTTCGCCTTCCTGATATTGATCGCCGTTTTGGTATTTCGCCCATCCGGCCTGCTGGGCGAACGCGTCGCCACCCGCGCCTGAGGATACAAGATGACTGTTTTGACTCACCTACAGCAAACCGATTCCCCTGGCCGCGCCAGACTCGGCGTGGCGCTGTTTATGCTCGGCCTGCTGCTTGCCCCCTGGGTGGCCGGTGCCGCCGGTGGTAACTACTGGGTGCGGGTGATTGATTTTGCCTTGCTCTACCTGATGCTGGCGTTAGGGTTGAACATCGTGGTTGGCCTAACCGGTTTGCTGGACATGGGGTTTATCGCCTTTTACGCGGTAGGCGCCTACCTGACCGCTCTGCTGTCGTCACCCCACCTGACCGAGCAGTTTCCAATCCTGTTGCAGTGGTTCCCCGATGGGCTGCATTTGTCGATCCTGCTGCTGATCCCGCTGGCGGCAATATTGGCGGCGTTGTGCGGCATTCTGCTGGGCGCACCGACGCTGCGACTGCGTGGAGACTATTTGGCGATCGTCACCTTGGGCTTCGGCGAGATCGTCCGCATTTTGATGCGCAATCTGGATCGGCCGCTGAACATCACCAACGGCCCCAAAGGGATCTCCGGCATCGATCCGGTTTCACTGTTTGGCCTGAAGTTTTCGGGCATGCATCAGTGGTTCGGTTTCCGCTTTTCGTCACTGTACCTCTATTACTACCTGTTCGCCGCCCTGCTGCTGCTGATCCTGTTTATCTGTTTTCGCCTGCAACATTCACGGGTGGGTCGGGCCTGGACCGCCATCCGCGAAGATGAAGACGCGGCACGGGCGATGGGCATCAATACCCGTAATTTCAAGCTGTTGGCATTCGCCATCGGCGCCACTTTTGGCGGCATCGCCGGCGCTTTATTCGCAGCATTTCAAGGATTTGTCTCACCGGAGTCCTTTACGCTGCAAGAATCCATCGCGGTACTGGCGATGGTTGTGTTGGGCGGCATGGGTCATATCCCCGGAGTGATCCTCGGCGCCTTGTTGCTGGCCGCCTTGCCTGAACTGCTGCGCAGCACCATGGGGCCGCTGCAACAGGCCCTGTTCGGCCAGGTGTGGATCGATCCGGAGATCATCCGTCAGCTGTTCTACGGGCTGGCGTTGATTCTGGTGATGCTGTATCGCCCGGCAGGCCTGCGGCCTGCACGTCATCCACAGGGGGCCACTTTATGACGCCGCTTCTCACGCTCAGTCACGTCAGTAAACGCTTTGGCGGATTAACCGCGGTGGACAATGTCAGTATCAGCATCCGTCAGGGAGAGATTTACGGCCTGATTGGCCCCAACGGTGCCGGCAAAACCACCTGCTTTAACCTGATCACCGGTCTGTACCGCGCCGACAGCGGCGAATTCCGCCTGCATGATCAACGCTACAAGCCGCAGGCTATCGATAAGGTGGCCCAGGCCGGTATCGCCCGCACCTTCCAGAACCTGCGCCTGTTCAATGAGATGAGCGTGCTGGAAAACGTGATGGTCGGCTGCCACTTGCGCACCCGCAACGGCCTGTGGGCAGCGATTTCACGCCATCGGCGCGCCCGACAGGAAGAAGAGGCCACGCGGGAAAAATCCCACGCGCTGCTCGACTACGTCGGCATCAGTCAGTTCGCGCATTATCGCGCCGGCGATCTTTCCTATGGCCACCAGCGCCGGCTGGAAATCGCCCGGGCATTGGCGACCGAGCCCAAATTGTTGGCGTTGGATGAACCCGCCGCCGGGATGAACGCGGCCGAAAAAGTGGCACTGCGCGATCTGCTGCTACGCATTCGAGACAGTGGCAAAACGCTGTTGCTGATCGAGCATGACGTCAAGCTGGTGATGGGACTGTGCGACCGCATGACGGTGCTCGACTACGGCAAAGTCATCGCCGAAGGCGAACCGGCACAGGTAAGGCGTGAGCCTGCGGTGATCCGCGCTTATCTGGGAGGCGCTGCCCATGTCTGAGCCCTTACTCAGCGTTAAAAATTTAAAAGTGTCTTACGGCGGGATTCATGCGGTGAAAGGCATCGATTTTACGGTGAACAGCGGCGAACAGGTGACGTTAATCGGCGCCAACGGCGCGGGCAAGACCTCCAGCCTGCGCGCTCTGACCGGCCTGCAGCCGTTTGAAGGAGAAATCCTGTTCGACGGCCTTTCCATTCGCGGCGTACCCCCGCATCGCTTGCTGCAGCAGGGGCTGGTGATGGTGCCGGAAGGCCGCGGGATTTTCGCCCGCATGACGGTATTGGAGAATCTGCAGCTTGGCGCTTATTCACGCTCTGACAAACCGGCGGTTCGACAGGATTTGGAGCAGGTTTGCGCGCTTTTCCCTCGCTTGCGCGAACGGCTGCGTCAACAGGCCGGATTACTTTCCGGTGGTGAGCAGCAGATGGTGGCGATCGGTCGTGCGCTGCTGAGCCGCCCGCGCCTGCTCATACTGGATGAGCCTTCTATGGGCTTGGCGCCTATCGTGGTTGAGGCCATTTTTGAGGTTATCAAACGCCTGTCGCGTGACGGTGTCACGCTACTGTTGGTTGAACAAAACGCCAGGCTGGCGCTGGCGTCGACCGATCGCGCTTACGTACTGGACAGCGGCAATCTGAACCAAAGCGGCCGCTCTGCCGACCTGCTGGACGATGAAAAAATCAAACAAGCCTATTTGGGCGAATAACCGTTTTAACTTTTAACCACACCGGGAGTTTTACATGCACAACATAACTCGCTTCAAGCCGCTGGCGTTGGCCGCCGCGATTCTGGTCAGCCTGGGTGCCGCCTCGTCGGCGCTGGCCGATGAAACCATTCTGATCGGCCTGGCCGGTCCTTTAACCGGCCCTTCCGCCCGTATCGGCAAAGATTTGGAAAACGGCGCTCAGTTGGCGATCGCCGATGCCAACGCCCAGAAACCCACGCTGAACGGTAAAGCGGTCACCTTTAAATTGTTGTCCGAAGACGATCAATCCGATCCGCGCACCGCCGTCGCGGTAGCACAACGTCTGGTCGACGAAGGCGTGGTCGGTGTGGTCGGCCATTGGAACACCGGCACCAGCATTCCTGCGGCGCGTATTTACCACGACGCCGGTATTGCCCAGGTTGCGCCGGTCGCCACCGGCCATGGCTATACTCAACAAGGGTTTGATACCAGCTTCCGCGTCATGGGCCATGACGACGATGGCGGTAATTACGCCGGGATTTATGCCGTCACACAGCTAAAAGCCAAGCGCATTGCGGTGATTGACGACCGCACCGCGTTCGGGCAAGGACTGGCGGATGAATTCATCAAGTCGTTGGCGGCTCAGGGTATCCAGCCGGTGGCGCGTGAATATGTCGACGACAAGACCGTCGACTTCAGCGCGGTGCTGACCACCGTGCGCAGCAAAAACGCCGATTTGATCTTCTTCGGCGGCGTCGACTCGCAGGCAGCGCCGCTGGCGCGCCGTATCAAACAGTTGGGCATGAACACCCCGTTGATGGGGGCCGGCGGTTTTGTCAGCCAGACCTTCCTGACGCTGGCACAGAAAGAAGGCGAAGGCGTAGTGGCGCTGGAGCCCGGTCTGCCGCTGGAGCAAATGCCCGGCGGCAAAGCCTTTGAGCAGGCCTATCGCGACCGCTATAAAACCCATATCGAACTGCATGCGCCGTTCGCCTACGACGCCACCCGGGTACTGATTGCCGCCATCGAGCAGGCGGGATCCGCCGATCCGGCCGATTATCTGCCGAAGCTGCGAGCCATTCATTATCAAGGCGTCACCGGCACCATTGCATTCGATTCGCAGGGCAACCTGCAACAGCCGAGCTTCACCCTGTACCGGGTGGTTGACGGCAAATGGCAGCCGCAGACCGTATTGGGCGGCGCAAAAAAACAATAAAAATCCGCAAGCAATGAGGAGCAAGGCGATGAGCGATGCAAAAAACGAGTTGGGTATTCTGGCACGGCGCCGCATAGAAGCGGAAATCATCAAACCGATCTACCAGATCCTGGTGCGCGAAATCGGCAAAGAGCGCGCACAGGCAGTGATTGGCGAGGCAATTGAAAATGCCGCCATTGAAGCCGGCAAAAACTTCGCCGCGCAGGAGCCGAATGGCGCGGATTTGCAAAGTTTCGCCGCCTTGCAATACCTGTGGGAAAAAGACGATGCGCTGCAGGTGAAGGTGATCTACCAGGACGAGCAGCATTTTGACTATGACGTCACCCGCTGTCGCTATGCCGAGATGTACCATCAGATGGGGCTGGGTGAGATCGGCCATCTGCTGTCCTGCGCGCGCGACAGCCAGTTTATCGTCGGCTACGCGCCCGAGGTCGAACTGCAGCGCACCCAGACCATCATGTCCGGCGCGCCCTGCTGCGATTTTCGCTATGCCGCCAAAGCGCAGGGAGAAAAAAAGTGACGCATCGAGTAAACGGAGAACGCCTGTGGCAAAGCCTGCTCGACATGGCGCAGTTCGGGGCTATCCCGAAAGACGGCGTGACCCGGCTGGCCCTGAGCGAAGAAGATCGCATGGCGCGCAACCAGCTGCGCGAGTGGGCCCTGGATGCCGGTTGCAGCGTACGCATCGACCGCATGGGCAATATGTTCCTGCGCCGTGAAGGCACTCGCCCGGATCTGGCCCCGGTGGTCACCGGCTCCCACGTTGACTCCCAGCCCAACGGCGGCCGTTTCGACGGCATTTACGGCGTGCTGGCCGGGCTGGAGGTGATCCGCACCCTGAACGATCGACAAATCGCAACCGAACGTGCGGTGGAAGTCATTAACTGGACGAATGAAGAAGGCGCACGCTTTGCGCCGGCAATGATCTCTTCTGGGGTATTTGCCGGCGTGTTCGAGCTGGAATACGGCCTGTCGCGCCAGGATGCACAGGGCACCAGCATCGGCGAAGCCTTGCAGCAAATCGGCTACGCCGGCGAGCATCCGGTGGGCAACACGCCGATTCACGCCGCCTTTGAGCTGCACATTGAGCAAGGACCGATCCTCGAAGCGGAAAACATTGAGATTGGCGTGGTGACCGCCGCGCAGGGGCAGCGCTGGTATGAACTGGAGATCACCGGGTTCAGCGCTCATGCGGGTACGACGCCGATGGATAGACGGCGCGACGCCCTGCTCGGCTTCGCCGCCATGGTCAAGGCGGTCAATGATATCGGTAACGACTTTATGCCGGATGCCCGTGCCACGGTAGGTATGGCGCAAATCACACCCAACTCCCGCAACGTGGTGCCGGGCAAGGTGTTTTTCAGCGTCGAGTTCCGCCACCCGCAAGAGGCCGTATTGGCGCAGATGGAACAACGTTTGCTGGCTGCGGTGGCCGAAGTGGGCGTCGATGGGCTAAATGCCCATGTCGAGCGTATATTCCAATATCAGCCGATACGTTTTGATCCAGCTTGTATCGACAGCGTGCGGCAGGCCGCCAAGACCCTGGGCTATTCGCACCGGGATATGGTTTCCGGTGCCGGTCATGACGCCTGTTACCTGAACCGGGTAGCCCCTACGGCGATGATATTCATCCCCTGCGTGGACGGCATCAGCCACAACGAACTGGAAAACATCTCCCCGGCGTGGTCGACCGCCGGTGCCAACGTGTTGCTCAATGCCATATTGGCGCAAACTCACGCCTGATCCCCTGGCTCCGGCCTGTTTGTCGGAGCCAGAAAAAATATTCAACAAACTGGTTGAATATTAGCCTACCTGTTCTATATTCAACCATATGGTTAAATTATCTTCCTCACAGCTGGACGCCATTTTCCATGCGCTCTCCGATCCGACACGCCGCGCAATATTGCGGTCGTTGGCCGGTGGCGAGCACAGCATTGGCGAACTGGCCGCGCCGTTGCAGATGTCGTTTGCCGGCGCTTCCAAGCATATCAAAGCACTGGAGCTTGCTGGGCTGGTGCAGCGTACCGTGCAGGGAAGAAACCATATCTGCCGGCTTGAACCCGAGCCTATGGCGCAGGCCATGCAATGGCTGCAAACCTACGAGCATTTCTGGACTGAGCGGCTGGACGCGCTGGAAATAGCGCTGCTGCAACCGGAACCGAATCCTCCCAAGGAGTGAACCATGAACGACTACGGCATGATTATTGAAACCGGCACGCTGCGTATTCAGCGGCTGCTGCCCGGCCCTATCGAACGGGTCTGGGCCTATCTGACGGAATCCGACAAACGCGCCACCTGGCTGGCCGCCGGCGAAATGAAGCTGGAAAACGGCGCCCAGGTAGAGCTGGTGTTTCGCAATTCCGATCTGACCGGCGAACACGAGCAAACGCCGGCCAAATATAAGCACCTAAGCTGCAGCGTCAGCAACGTCGGCCATATCACCTGCCTTTTCCCACCGCGGCTGCTGAGTTTTACCTGGGCTGAACAGGGGCAAAGCCGCCCTTCCGAGGTGACCTTCGAACTGACCGAACAGGGCAAAGCCGTGCTGCTGACGGTCACCCACCGTCGCCTAGCCAACCGTGATGAAATGCTCAGCGTGGCCGGGGGCTGGCATACCCACCTGGATATCCTGGTCGATCGTCTGCACAATCGTCAGCCGCAGCCGTTCTGGAGCACTCACACTCGCCTGGAAGAAGAGTACCGGGCCAGACTGTGATCAGCCTTCATCCCGGCGTCTGAAAGCCAGATAGCCGGTAACCAGCGTAAAGCCGCCGACCAGCAACACCAGCAAAACAAAGCCGTGGTGGTTGCTGGCCAGCGGGATCCCCCCCACGTTCATGCCAAAGAAACCGGCGACGATATTGATTGGCAGTGCCAACACGGTGATCACCGTCAGGGTGTAAAGCGTGCGGTTGTTCTGTTCCATCTGCTTGGCGCCTATCTCTTCCTGTAACAAGCGAATGCGTTCGGTCAAGCTGGCGAGATCGTTTAGCACCACCGTGAACTCTTCGGTAAATTGCCGCAGATCCTGTACCACGTCCCGGCTCAGCCAGGTCGGTGGCCGGTTCAGCAAACGAAACAGCGCCGCGGGCTCCGGCGCCAGCAGACGCTGAAAACGCAGCAGCATACGGCGCATTCTGCCCAGTTCGGTACGGTTGCGTTTCACATGGTTGCTCAGCAGGCGATCTTCAATGGTATCGACGTACTGGTTGGCCTGCCGCACCACCTGCTCCAGCACCTCTTCCTGCTCTTCCAGCAAATGCGCCAGCAATTCGGTAGAAGACGCCAACTGCAGCGGCCCCAGCCGGCCCAGCAGCCGCTCAATCAAACGCAGCGGTTTGTGCCGCACCGTGACCACCAGGCCGCTACGGCAATACAGCCATAGCGTCGCAATCTCCGGGTTGTTCTCTTTCGGGTGGAAGATTACGTCGTTGAGCACCGCGAACAGATCTTCTCCCTGACGCTCTATGCGCGTGGTATGAGAACCGTGGCGGATCTCGTCAAAGAAAAACTCAGAAATCTCGAAGTGGTTTTTTAGCCATTTTTCCGCCGCGGCATGATTCAGGTTGAGATGCAGCCAGATAAATCCCTCCCCCGGCGACAGCGTCTGATAGGCCTGGCAGGCCTGCTGCGAAGAGACCCGCTGCGGTGGCTCTGACGTACGAAAAACGTGGCCGTAAATCAGCCCGGTGACCTCATCGTCAAAATCAAGTTTGTGTAATTTTTCCGCAACCGTTTGAGCCATAAACCTTTGTCCCGAATAACCGCACGCATGAATTAATCAATCTCAGTCTTTATATCAACCTTTAAATGCCAACGTTAATTATTTTCACTGTTCCCGATGATTAATATTAGCGTCATAAAAAAGTCACATTATTTCCCAATACTTTGATGGCAACACCGTACAGCACCGTCAGTAATCTAATGAAGCCTATCGGGAAGGTCCTTTATGAGCGATAACAGCGCCGTTCAAGCGGATGCGCCATCTGCGTCAAGCCTGCCAAAAATCTACCAAAAGAACAGTCGACTCACTGTTCTTTTTTTTATTTTATTATTAGTGCTGGGGATAGCTTTTGCTGGCGTAAATCTATTTAACGACGTCAGCGATGCCGGCGCGGTTTATACCAGTTACGTTCCGTTTCTTTTATTGGGAATGGCGTTATTGATCGCGCTCGGCTTTGAATTCGTTAATGGTTTCCACGATACCGCCAATGCGGTAGCCACCGTGATTTATACCCATTCCTTGTCGCCGATGGTGGCCGTGGTTTGGTCGGGGTTCTTTAATTTTCTCGGCGTTTTGCTCTCCAGCGGCGTGGTGGCCTTCGGCATCATTTCGCTGCTGCCGGTTGAACTGATCTTGCAGGCCGGTACCGGCAACGGGTTCGCCATGGTCTACGCCCTGTTGTTCTCAGCGATTATCTGGAACCTCGGCACCTGGTGGCTGGGGCTGCCTGCGTCATCATCGCATACCTTGATAGGCTCGATCATCGGCGTAGGGGTGGCTAACGCCCTGATCCACGGCCGCACCGGCACCAGCGGCGTCGACTGGGGGCAAGCCATTAAAGTGGGGTATGCCCTGCTGCTTTCACCGGTGATCGGCTTCGTATTTGCAGCCTTGCTGCTGCTGGCGCTGAAGGTCTTTGTTAAAAACCGTCAGTTGTATACCGCCCCCAAAAATGACTCGCCGCCGCCGTTGTGGATCCGCAGCCTGCTGATCCTCACCTGTACCGGCGTTTCCTTTGCTCACGGCTCCAATGACGGGCAAAAAGGCATGGGCCTGATCATGCTGATCCTGGTCGGTACCATGCCGATTGCCTATGCGCTGAACCGTTCGATGCCGCCGGAGCAAATCCCCCGCGTAGCGGCATTGGCGGAAGTGACAAAAAACCAACTGCTGCAACAGTTCCCAGCGGTCAGTCAGGTTCCTGCGCGTGAAGTCCTCACCGGCTATGTTCGCACCAGCGAGTTGACGCCGGAGGTGGTGCCTGCCCTGGCCCAACTGACCGGCGCCATCGGCGATCAAATTCGCCAGTACGGGTCGGTCGACAAAATCCCTGCGCAGGCGGTATCCAACACCCGAAATGATATGTACCTGACGTCGGAGGTCATTAAGCACCTGAAGACGGAAAAACAACTTCAGATCCCCGCTGACTCGCAACGCAATCTGGACGCGCTGAAAGGCGAATTGGACAGCGCCACCCGCTTTATTCCGTTCTGGGTCAAGGTGGTGGTGGCGATAGCGCTTGGGCTGGGCACCATGGTCGGCTGGCGGCGCATCGTGGTCACCGTGGGCGAGAAAATCGGGAAAAGCCACCTCACCTATGCGCAGGGCGCCAGCGCCGAGCTGGTGGCGATGACCACTATCGGGGCGGCGGACGCCTTCGGCCTGCCGGTTTCCACCACCCACGTTCTTTCATCCGGCATTGCCGGGACCATGGCGGCCAACCGCTCCGGCCTGCAAATGTCCACCCTACGCAATCTGCTGATGGCCTGGGTGTTGACGCTGCCGGCCTCGGTGCTGCTTTCCGCCGGGCTCTATTGGATCTTCACCCATTTTTAAAACCGGGCTAACACGGAGAATCAACTATGGCTATGCATGAATTTAATCACGACGACACCTTCAACCAGCGCCTGCTGCAGGAATTCTACGACAGCTATGACGAAGAGCTGGAAATGGAACTGGACGACCTGCGCTTTGACGACGCCGAGGTGGACAGCGACCAGAAAAAAGCCTGGCGCAAACAGTATTTTCGCGAATTGCTGCGGCTGCAGGGTGAATTGGTCAAACTGCAGGACTGGGTGATGCGTACCGGTCACCGTCTGGTGATCATCTTTGAAGGCCGCGATGCCGCCGGCAAGGGCGGTGTGATCAAACGCATCACCCAACGTTTGAACCCGCGCACCTGCCGTGTGGCCGCGCTGCCCGCCCCCAACGATCGCGAACGTACCCAGTGGTACTTCCAGCGCTATATCGCGCACCTGCCGGCCGCCGGCGAAATGGTGTTGTTCGATCGCAGCTGGTACAACCGTGCCGGAGTGGAAAAAGTGATGGGCTTTTGCAACGACGAAGAATACGAAGAGTTTTTCCGCAGCGTGCCGGAATTCGAAAAGATGCTGACGCGCAGCGGCATTCAAATCGTCAAGTATTGGTTCTCGATCACCGACGATGAGCAGGAACTGCGTTTCCTCAGTCGCATTCACGATCCGCTCAAGCAGTGGAAGCTCAGCCCAATGGATTTGGAGAGCCGCCGCCGCTGGGAGGATTACACCGAGGCCAAAGAAGTCATGTTAGCGCGCACTAACATTCCTGAGGCGCCATGGTGGGTGGTTCAGGGTGTCGACAAGAAAAAGGCCCGGCTGAACTGTATCAGCCATCTGCTTAAGCAAGTGCCCTACGAAGAAGCCGAAGGCAACGTGATCACCTTGCCACCACGCAAACGCAGCCCGGACTACAGTCGCAGCCCGGTGCCGGATAATATGGTCGTGCCAGAAGTGTATTGATGCCCTGCCAGGGAGGCGCATGGCCGCCTCCCTGCCTTCTCCTCACGCCAGAACGCCACCGCTGAGTTTTCAGATCCGGAAGGGTCACCTTATTTTCTCCACATTTGCTGTGCAGACTCTTGCTGATATTTTTTCATCAGTCAGGAACGTAGTCACGGTTGCCATGCATTTATTGAATTCCCTTTTTCGCTTTTCCACCTCAGGCTTCGGCGTCATTTTGATTCTCACGCTGCTGTTGTTTCAGCCCTCTGCGCAGGCTGCTGCGCCGCTGGCGCTTCACTCTGCTTCGGTATTGGTGGTCAATCAGCGTACCGGCAAAACGCTGTATCAGAAACAAGCCAACCGCGTGTTGCCGATAGCTTCGCTGAGCAAATTGATGACCGCCATGGTGGTATTGGACAGCAAACGCCCGCTGGGCAACCCGATAAAAGTCACTCCTGCCGACCGCGATCTGCTCAAGAAGACCCATTCGCGCCTGACCCTGGGCTCCATTCTCAGCCGGCGCGATATGCTGCACATCGCCCTGATGTCATCGGAAAATCGTGCGGCGGCCGCGTTGAGCCGCGGCTATCCCGGGGGACGAAAAGCCTTTGTGGCGAAAATGAATCAGAAAGCACGCAGCCTCGGCATGAAACACGCCCGCTTTTACGATCCGACCGGCCTGACGCCGCGCAACGTTGCCAGCGCCAGGGATCTGCTGAAAATGGTGAATCATGCCTACCGTTATCAGACCATTCGCCGTTTCAGCACCGACAAGCAGCAAATCGTCCGTCCAGGTCGGGGCCAGCTGGTTTATCGCAGTTCCAATGGGCTGATCAACAATCCGGCCTGGAAAATCCAGCTGCAAAAGACCGGTTTCACCAACGAAGCCGGCCACTGTCTGGTGATGCGAACCCTGATCAAGGGGCAGCCGGTGGTGATCATCCTCCTCGGCTCAAAGCAGCGCTACGGCCACTACAGCGACGCTATTCGCCTGAAGGCCTGGCTGGAGTCCTGATGTGAATCGGGCGCGTCAACCACGCGCCCCTTTACCACTCCGCGCATATCTAAATCCGTTTTTTATCAATGGAATATCCTATCTCCAATCAATATTACGCCGCTGGTGTTCTGCATGGTATTTGTCATCAATCATCGATGATAAAGGAACAGGAAAATGGCTTATGCCCTGAGCGTGTTGGAAAAAAGTCCGATTGCCGAAGGAGAAAGCGCCGCCGAGGCGCTCAAACGCACGCTGCATCTGGTACAGCAGGCGGAAGTTTGGGGGTACCGCCGTTTTTGGCTGGCGGAGCATCACAATACCCCGCAGCTGGCTTGCCCTTCCCCTGAAGTGCTGATTGCTTACTTGCTCGGACAAACCTCACGGATCCGTATCGGCTCCGGCGGCGTCATGCTGCAGCATTACAGCGCTTATAAGGTGGCGGAAAACTTCAATCTGCTGGCCACGCTGGCACCGGGCCGGGTTGATTTGGGCGTGGGAAAAGCGCCTGGCGGGCTACCGCTCTCGACTCAGGCGCTGCAGGCCGCGCACGATCAGCAGAATAAGCCTGACTTCCCTAAACAGCTCGCGCAGCTAAATGCCTATCTGAACGATGATGCACAGCCCGGCCTGAGCGCAACGCCACAACCGGTTCAGCCGGCGCAACGCTTTCTGCTGGGCGCCAGCAACGAAAGCGCACAACTGGCCGCCGAACACGGCTGGGCCTTCGTGTTTGCCGCTCATCTCAATGGCAACCCGGAGGACATCCGGCGGGCGCTGGCTCATTACAGTGAGCAAAGCGGTGGCCGAAAAGCCCTGTTGGCGGTGGCAGCGATCGTCGCCGACAGCGAAAGCCAGGCCAAGGATCTGGCAGCCGGGATCCAGCAGTATCGTGTCCACGTGACCGGCGGGCAAAGCGTGACCGTCGGCAGTCTGGAGCAGGCGGAAAGCTTTGTGCAACAGGCTGGCGCTACCGATTACCGTATCGAACCGCGCGAAAGCCACATACTGCTGGGGACCGCCCGGCAGGTGCGTCAACAGCTGGATCAGTTACACCAACAGTTCGGCGTAGAGGAGTTTGTGATTGATACCCCGATCAGCCAGCCTGCCGCCCGCCTCGTCTCTCTGCAATTGCTGGCGCTAGCGGGTGATGCTGTTTGATTCAGTTAACCACGGTGCCGGCACCGATGGCGACGGCCAGATCCAGAGCCAGCGTTTCCAGCTGCGCCGGCTCAAGGTTAGCCAGGCTTATGCGGATCGCCGGGCCGCTTTTCAGACGGAAGGGCTCGCCGCTCTGCACCAGCCAGCCACGCTGCGCCATCATTTGGCTGGCGGCGGCTTCTGAACGCACCGGCAACCAGATATGCACTCCCTCTCCCGACGACACCGGCACGCCGGTCAATGCGCGCAGCCGCTCGGACAAATCGTCACGCCGCTGCTGATAAGTTTGCTGCGCCCGTGCAAACAGCCCCTCTTGCTGGGCCTGCGTCCACAGTTTAACGGCAATCTGCTGCAGGATATGGCTGACCCAGCGCTCGCGAATGTATTGATCCGCCCGCATGGTCTGCAGCAGCTGCGGCTTGCCGCAGGCCAGCGCAATACGCAGATCCGGGCTGAGGAACTTGCTCAGCGATAACACATACAGGCCATTGTCTGCGGTAAAGGGCAAATGCAGCGGCCGCTGCGACAGCGGTCCCCAGAAGTCATCGACGATCGCCAGACAGCCCGGGTTTTGCGACAGGAATTCCCGCCAACTCGCGGCCCGGCCCGCGCTTAATGACATGCCGGTCGGGTTCTGTGCCCGAGGCGTCAGGATCACCGCGGCTCCCAGAGGTGCGGCCTCTTTTTCCGGTAAGCGGCACCCTTGTTCATCAACCGGTAACGGCAAAGGCTTCAGCCGCAGATGCCGCAACAGCGTCAGTAGCGGTGGCCAGCAGGGATCTTCCACCCACACCGAGGCTCCCGGCGCCGCATGGATACGCAACGCCTTTTCGATAGCGTCCAGCGCGCCGGAAAACACCGCCGGTTCCCCCAACTCTGCGCCCTGCTGACTCAGCCAGTCTCCGGCAAGCCGACATAACGCCGGTAAATCCCCGCTGACGTCATAACCGGTCTGCTGCGGGAAAACGTCTTCGGCGCCCAGCGACAGGGCCGGCAGCAGCGTGGCATCCAGATTACCACTCGCCAAATCCCCCATTCCCTCAGGCACTTGCCGAACATTGCGCACCGTCATTAAAGGTTGCTCAAGTACCTGAGTACCGGCACGCCCGCGGGTAGCCACCAAACCGGCATCACGCAGCTTGGCATAGGCGCTGGCGACGGTATTGGGGTTGACCCCCAACTCGCCGGCCAATTGACGTACCGGCGGCAGCAGGTCACCCGGCTGCAGATCACCCTGCTTTATCTGCGTGCTGATCTGTTCAGCAATCTGGACAGCGCTGCCGCCTTTTGCATACAATGAGCTCATACATAAAACCTTTTTGTATTAGTTCAAAATAGATTACCTGTTTCGAACGGAAAAGTTAAGGGGTAAAGATGGAAAAACATTACGTACTGGATATTAAACAGGGCGGGAAAGCCTTCGGTCGCTTGCAGATGTTCACGCCATGGGCTGCCGATCAGCTTCAGCAGGCTCAGGCGCTGTTCCCTGCCGATCAGGGCTACCAGTTGAGTATCAGCCAGGTCAAAGAGCGCCGGATAATTTATCAAAGCGGCATTGGCGGCATCACCATCCTGGGCGATACGCTGGAACTGGAACCTTACCCTCATAGCCAAGAGGTACCACAATAATGAAAAAAGTTGTCGCGATCCGACATGTGAATTTTGAAAACCTCGGCATTCTGGGCTCACTGCTGTCATTGCGTGGCTATCAGATTGATTATTTCGACGCGGGCCGTGACGACATCCGCACCATCGTTAACGAGGATACCGACCTGCTGGTGGTGCTGGGCGGGCCAATCAGCGCCGCTCAGCACTTTGCCGGTCAGCAACACTATGCGTTTCTCAACGATGAGTTAGCACTGGTTACCCAGCGTCTCCAGCAAAAACGGCCTACGATCGGTGTCTGTCTAGGCGCGCAGGTGATTGCCCAGGCACTGGGCGCCGAGGTCGTTTCGCTTGGCGTGAAAGAGATCGGTTACGCTCCCTTAACCTTGACGGATAACGAAGACTCGGTGCTGGCGCCACTGGCGTCCACGCCGGTGCTTCACTGGCACGGCGATATGTTTATGATCCCCGAAGGCGCGACCCGCCTGGCGGGCACCGATATCTGCCCTAATCAGGCATTTGAGTATCAGGATTTCGCCCTTGGGCTACAGTTCCATCTGGAAGCCGATCACCGCGATCTGGAACGGTGGCTGGTGGGACATGCCTGTGAACTGGAGCTGGCCGGCATCGTGCCGCAGCTTTTGCGCCAACAGGCCGCGCGTTACGGCACAGAATTGGAGCAACGCGCCCGCCAGGTATTTACGCGCTGGTTGGATAAAATCGAACCAAGGAAGTGATAGATGCAACAAATTTCTCAATTACAGCCGCCGCAGATTGATGTCATCAGTATTCAATCTCAGGTGGTGTATGGCAGCGTCGGCAACGGGATAGCCTACCGCACGCTGTTGAAAAAGGGGCTGGAAGTGCTGCAGGTGCCCAGCGTGCTGTTCGGTTGCCCCCCTTATTACGGTGCGCCCAGCGGCGGCGTGATCTCCGCCGAATGGTTCGGCGGTTTTCTGGCGGATTTGCTGGCCCGCGGCGTGATGAATCGCACCCGGGCGGTGATTGTCGGTTATCTGGGCAATGTCGACCAATGCCATATTCTGGATACCTGGTTACAGCGCGTGCGCGCGATCAATCCGCAGATAAAGATTTATATCGATCCGGTGATGGGCGATTACGGCGAAGGGGTTTATGTCGATAAGCGCATTGTCGATTGCTACCGCTCCCCCTTCCTGCAATTGGCCAATGGCCTGACCCCTAACGGCTTCGAACTGGAGCAGCTTTGCGGTCACCCTCTGACAACTCAGGAACAGACGCGGCAGGCTGCACAGGCGTTGCTCAATGACACCACCGAGTGGGTGTTGGTGACCAGCGCACCGGGCGTGGCGGAAAACGACGATCAACTGGGGTTACTGCTGGTCAAGCACGACGAAGTGCAAAGCTATACCCACCCCAGAATTCAATCAAAGGTCAAAGGCACCGGGGATATGTTTGCCGCGTTGCTGGTCAGCCATCTGCTGCACGGCAAAAGTCTCGATGAGGCGATCGTGACCGCCGGGGGGGAAGTTTGTGATGTTCTGGCGGAAGCGGAGCATTTCGGCCTGGAGGAAATTGGCAGTCTGCGCGCCTTGAAATAGGCCTGGAGTGACGGGGCAGCCAGCTGCCCCTCGCGTCTTGGTTAGCGTTTTTTCTTTTTGTTGAAGTCCAATTCAAACGCAAACACTGCACTCTGAATTTTTCTTTCCATGGCCAAACCCAGTTTCATAAAGCGGCACGACAAGCGTGAAAAATGCACCATGTTGTCGTCGTCATCCAGCTCGTGATCGTCGTTGATCACCACCAGCTCCATATTGACCTTGAAACTGCCGTAGCTGCCAAGATCCAACAACGCTTTTTTGAACTGGAAGCCGGGCTGTAGGTTTGGCGGTAACGGACCGTCAACGCGCAGCCCTACACCACCGGCGGACAGATCGTGGATCCTCAGCTGATATTCACTGCCATCGGCGTATTCACCACTGCACAAAAACTGGCGCCAGTGAGGGGTAGTCACACGGAACTGACGGCGGCGCTGGATGTAAACCAGCTGCTTCGGCAATTGGGTTGAACAGACATTGACGCCCTGCTGCTCGATGAATTCGGCCCGACCTACGGAGAACTCGATCTTCGCATCATGGCTTTCAATCACGATGGTGTATTCGCCATCAACCGTCGCATCCACCTCATCGCCGCTAAACACGATGTTGTCCGGCCCGACGCTCAATAACAAACTCTGAAACTGCTGCTTCTCATTTACGACCCGTAGCGGCGTGCGTTGTTTACAAATCTCACGCAGAATCGCCAGTACTTCAAAGCGCTCCTGCTTGATAAACAATCCGTTATCATTCTGCTCCACTTGACGCTCCTGGCACTTCCCAATGACGTTGACACTTTCCTTACAGTTATCATCACTGGGAATATTCCTAAAGTCAAATTTGCCAGCGATGCCAGGCTTGCGGTAACAGTCTGGCGAAGCGTTCTGCCCAGGCCTGTTGACCTTGTTGATCGGCAAGCAGATCCTGGCGGATCTCGATACCGACATAGGGCAATTGCCGGCGCTCAGCATGCACCGGCAGGGTGTAGTCCGTCGCGTCGGTCATGGCATAGGGCTCGTTGATGCCCACCTGCAAATCCCCTTCGTTCACGCAGCAGCTCAGCCAGCAACAACGCGAACTCCGGCTGACGGTTGAACAACAGTCCGACCTGCCACGGGCGCGCGTTGCCTTTAAACACCGGCGTAAAGCTGTGCATGGCAACGATCGCCGTCGGCAAGCCGCTACGCTGGCGCGCATCCAGGCTGTCGGTTATCGCCTGATGGTAAGGCAGAAAAATCTCATGCTCGCGCGCCAGCGCCTGTTCGGCCGCAATGCCCACGTTGCCGGGGATCGGCGTCAACTCGGACAGTTCTGGTATGGAACTGGGGATGCCGGGTGTCCGATTACAGTCAATAACCAAACGCGAATAGCGCTGATGAATCAGCGGCGCGTCCAGCTGGCGACTAAGGTGACGTGAAACGTTCAGTGCGCCGATGTCCCAGCCAATATGACGGTCTATTTCGCCGGGCGGCAGCCCAAGATCGCCCAATTGCTGCGGTATCGCCTGCCCGGCGTGATCGCAAAGCAATAAGAAGGGCGCGAGGCCTTTTGGCGTTTCAATCGTGACGGCGGCGGGATCTTCGGCGGACAACAAAAACGGGGCGAACGGCTGTGGCATGAAAAACTCCGGCGGAGGAACAAAGCCTTATCTTAGGCTATTTTCCCCCGCCGGTGCCAAGCTTCGGATTAGATCAAAAACGCATGAGCGCCACGCCAATTACTCTATGCACGCCTCCTGCGGCTGATGCACTGCGATATAACGTTGGAAACGCGCAGGTTTAAGCCGAGTGAGATCGACCAGCACCAGCCCATCAATACAGTTATTGAAGGCCGGATCGGTGCCAAAATCGATGAACTGCACCCCGCCCGGTTCACACAGCTCGGTATATTGTTTATACAACGTGGGGATCGAACAGCCGATATTGCTCAACAGGCTTTTCAGTCGCACCAGATCTTCCTGGTAGTTATCGCCGGCAAACTGCGCCAGCACCTGAGGTAACGAGGCAGGATAAGGCTGCCGCGACTGCGCCAGCGCGCTGTCCGGCGAGAAATACAGCCGGTAGAAGGCGATCAGCAGATCGCGCGCCGTTACCGGCATGCCTCCGGATATAGACACCGGGCCAAAAAGATAGCGGTACTGCGGGTACTTCGCCAGGTAGGCGCCTATGCCCAACCACAGATAATCCAGCCCGCGTTTGCCCCAGTAGGCCGGCTGAATGAAACTGCGGCCCAGCTCAATCCCCTGCGCCAGAATAGGTGCCATATCGCGGTCATAATGGAACAGGCTGTTGCTGTAAATGCCTTCCAGGCCCTTGCGTTCTAACTGCTCGGCGGTTGGGATAAAGCGGTAAGCGCCGACAATCTCCAACTCGTCCGCGTCCCACAGCACCAGGTGGTAATAGTCGTCGTCGTAGCTGTCCAGATCGCGGCGGCGACCGGAGCCTTCCCCCACCGCACGGAAAGCGATTTCGCGCAGGCGTCCTAGCTCACGCAGGATAGGCGTACGCGCTTCATCCTGACGGCGATACAGGAAGATGATTTTGCCGTCCGGGGTAACCCCCAGCCGCTCACAGTTTGCCAACGCTTTCTTCAGTTCCAGTCGGTCTTCCGGCAAGGCTATCGGAGATTCGCTGGCAAACAATCCCTCTTTACCCTGTCCCAGGCGATAAACGTGACGGCGGAAACGCTCCGCCAGATCTTTCGCGCTGGTATGGCCGTCGTGCCAGTTGGCAAAGGGAATACGGCCACCCACGCGGATTTTAATGCGCCCGCCCTGCTGCTGGAACATTTCGCGCACCAGTAATAGCGTGGACAGAGGTCGATAAACCAGGGAGGTGAAGTAGAATAAATTGCTGTTACGGGCGCTGATGTGGATCGGCACAATCGGTGCGCGCGCCTTGGCCGCCAGACGCAAGAAACCAGTATGCCAATGCCCGTCGCGAATGCCTTTCGGGCTCATGCGCGACACTTCGCCAGCGGGGAACAGGATCAGCGCACCCTGCTTGTCCAATTGCGCCTGCATGCCTTCAATTTGCTTGCGGCTGGTCTTATAGGCGACGTTGTCCACCGGTACGAACAGGCTGCGCAGCGGTTCGATGTAGGTCAGCAGTTGGCTGGCCACCACTTTGACATCCGGCCGCACCGCCGCGACCGCACGCAGCAGCACCAGTCCGTCAAGTGACCCTATCGGGTGATTAGCCACCAGCACCACCGGTCCCTGGCTCGGGATATTTTCCAGATCGCCATCCACCAGTTCACAACTGAGGTTGAAGTAGTCCACCACCTGCTCGATCAGATCCAGGCCTTTCAGATGGGGATAATCGGCGGCAAACTGTTTAAATTCTTTTTCGAAGAGTAAAGTTCTCAGCAGGCTACGCTGCCAGGCAGGGGTATTGCGGTGTGGAAATGCATCATGCAACAGAGAGTCCAAGCTAAACATCGCGTTATCTCCTGGCTTAGTCGCTGCAAAATTAAGCCAGCGCTATGACCCTAACATGTCAGTAACATGACAAAAAAATGAAATCCCTCGACCTATCAGGTATAGCAAATTATTGAAAACTTGGTGGCGACACTCTGCTTGTCGCCCCCTCGCCGCATTTTATGCCAATTAAATCAACGCTTCGATCCGCTGATTCACCGCTTCACGCAGCCGCAGCAGCGGTGCTGCCTGATGCGGATAACGTTTAAAAGTGATACGAATCCCCAGTTCCTGTTCAATCAATGCCTCTACCGTGTGGCGATCCGTCAGGCTTTCCAACAGCTGCAGCGCACGCATGTCCTGCAACCCCTGATGCAGTACCCGTAACCGCAGCGACTCCACCGGCGCCAGGTTTTCGCCAGGGTAAACCACAAAGGCGTCGCCGGAAGGAAACGCATTTCGGCAATCGGTCACCGCGTAGGGGTTAAGTTTTTCTCGCGAATGGCCGCTGTTATAGAAGTTGAACCCCCAGTGCAGAAAACCGCTGATGTTGTACAGGTAAAGCTGGATGCCCAGAATACGATTACGCGCCGAAGGTTGAGCAAAGAAACGGTTGGCCACCTCGGTCTTTTGCACGCAGCAGTAATAGGCCCACAGGCCCGGAACCTGATGCTCAAGGAAAGCGTCTATATGGTCGGTAGCGGCCACTGGCGTTTCCACCAGTCCTTGCCGGTAAAACGCGTAGTCTGACAGCGCGTCAAAAGTGCGGAACCCGGCCAGCAGCGGGCGCAAGGCGGCAACGGCACGCTGATAAACGGCGATGTTCTCCAGCGTCGGCTCATCCGAGATATGGAACCAGACCTGCTGTTGCAACTGGCGATCGCGGAACCATGCGGTCAACGCCAGCAACAGCGCCTGCAAAAACTGTTGATACTCCTGCGCGTGGGCGTCAGTGTGCCAACCGAACAGCGGGCAAAGTGCGCCGTCGATCTCCACCAGAATTTTTGGCGCATGCGCCGCCCCCCACTGGGTGAACAACGGGGCAATCTCAAAATGTTCAATCCCCTCTTCCTGCGCCATATCCACCCACTGGGCCAGCCGCTGGAAATCAAACCGATAACCCTGCGCGGAACGCTGTACGCCAATCAACTGTACCGTGGTGCGCTCGCCGCCGACGGCGGTATCCAGCGGTGGCGTGAAGATCGGCGTCAGCAGCATGTTGACTCCACTGTTGACCGCACAGCGAACAAAGTTGCGTACCGCCAGCCAGTATTCGGGACTGAACACCGGCACGCGGTAATAATCCGCCAGACAATCGGTATGCACCCATTCGGTGTGCAACAGGGTTTGCGGCGGCAGTTCGACCGGGACAATATGCAGCGTCAGGGTGGCGCTGGCCAGGGCTTCGCCGCTGATAACATCAAACAAGGTCAGGTTGAGCGGGTAATCCCCGCCTGGCACAGGCGTCGACGGCGGTGTATAGGTCAGCCAAAGGCAGCCGTAATAATTGTTGGCGACAAAGAAACGCCGCTCGGCCAGCGGCATCAGCGGATCGGGAAATAACCCCGGCTCGGTACGCAGATAGTTCTCATCGGTCTGAGCATAACAGGGAAAGTGGCTGGGTACCGATTGCACCTGCCGCACGCTGATATACTCTGCCAATGATCCCTCAAGACGGTAGCTTAATTCACGCCGAGTTTCGTTATCGGCCCGGTGAAGGCAATAAACCCCCTGCCAGGAAATCATTTCATTGCTCAGGCCACTCAACTTATTTATTTGATCAATCTGTGGTGCATTGTGGCTGTGGAATATCTTTTCCAGACTGTGAGTAAAAGTCAATGAAAGGCGCATGGCAATAATCTCGCTCTAATGGGGAAATACCGATGAGTGATTTTCAGGCTAAACCCTTTTATCGATTCAAACAATAGTGGTCATTCAAAAAACGGCGTTTACGTCGAGGCAAAGCCTGCCGATACAATTTTTTTGTTTATTTGCATCACAAAAATGAAAGATAGCCAGGCATGCACAATAAAAATGTTTTTAATCCCCATTATGGTGCAAGGGTTATCACTTATTCCTATGACCCCAGCAGCCAGTCATTGCCCTACGGCAGGGCCAAAACCGCCGCAAAAGGTTAACGAATTGTGAACAACTTACGCTTTCGGTTTACGCCCCAACCCTTTCGATCTTAACAACATCGAAACATTCTCGCCCCATTTTTGGGCAGATCGGGGTGTATTGACACATTGAAAGTTAAGGGATAGAAAGAATTCACGTTACGAAAATATTTATTCGTCGTCCACCGAGGGGAAAGCAATGTCACCGATAAAAAATACCGGCCGTCTTCTGGCGCATTCTGCCATTGCGACGGCATTATTATTGCCGACCATGTTATATGCCGCCGATCAAATAACTTTGCGTTATGCCGTATGGGACAGAAATCAATTACCGGCCGAGCAGGAAATCGCCAAGCGCTTTGAAAAAGAAAACCCAAACATTAAAATAGCCATAGAATTAACGCCGTCGGCACAATACTTCGTTAAATTGGATTCCGCCGCAGCTGGCGGCGTAGCGCCAGATATATTCTGGATAAATATGCCTTATTTTGTTCAATATGCCAAAAACGGCATTATGCAACCTTTAACACCTTATATTAGCGGCAGCAGCGTCAAGCTAAATGACGTGGTCGCCAGTTCGGTAAAAGCCTATCAGTATGACGGCCAACAGATGGCCATCCCGCGCGACGTGGACTCTATTGCGGTGTGGTACAACAAAAAGCTGTTCGATCAGGCCGGTGTCAGCTACCCCACCAGCGACTGGAACTGGGACGACCTGAAAACCAAAGCCGCAGCCTTGAAAACCGGCTTGAAAGGCAGTGCCTTCCCGTTGGTAATGGACCTTAGCATCGACGGCCAGGACAGCTACATGAACCTGCTGTTCCAGAACGGCAACCACATCGTCCCGAAAGACGGCCAGCCGACCGACATCGCCAACGACAAGTCCATCTGGGTATATCAGCAGCTGCAGTCAATGATGAAAGACGGGCTGATGCCCAGCGCCCAGCAAATGAGCGAAGTCAAAACCGAGAACATCTTCCAGTCCAACCGCGCAGCCATGGTGTATGCCGGCTCGTGGTTAGCAGCCCCGTTCGCCAACAACCCGCTGATTAACGACCATATCGGCGTGGTAATGATGCCGAAAATCGAACGTCAATCCGGCGTGGCGCACAGCCTGGCGTTCGCCATGTCCGCCAACAGCGCCCATAAACAAGAAGCCTGGAAATACATCGAGTTTATGAGCACCGAAGCTTCGCAAACCGAGTTGGCGAAAGTGGTGATCCCGGCCAATAAAGTGGCGGCGAAAGCCTGGGCGGCGGAGATCAAGAAGGTCGATGTTACGCCTTATATCGACACTCTCAACGTGACCGAGGCCTACCCGACCGCCGGGACCAACACGCCAAAATGGCAGAACATGTGGATAGCCAGTCTGAAGAAAATCTTTATGGGCGCGGATGCCAAACCGGAGATGGATAAGTCGGTCAAGAAGATCGAACGCATCATGGAGCAGTAATCGCCCCGTGCCGGCTGCGCCTGCCCGAAGGCGCGGTCTGCAACGGAACACCGCAAAGCCGTTACTGGTGAGGAATGGCAACATGTCGCTGGCAGATACCTACGGTGCCCTAAAACAACAAAAAAGCATCCCACGTCCTGCGCTCAGCCGCCTGGAGCGCGCCGAGCGTTTTTGGGGTTGGGTGATGATTTTACCGCTGTTGATTGGGTTGACGGTGTTTTACTTCATCCCTTTTTTGCAGAACATCTTTTACAGCTTTACCGACCTCAATCAGTTTATGCGCTGGAGCACCCTCAGCGTCGATAACTACGTCAATCTGTTTGAAGACGACGATTTCTACACCGCCGCCGGCAACACCCTGTTCTATGTGGTGGTGTGTGTACCGGTCAGCCTGAGTCTGTCGCTACTGCTGGCCATTGGCCTCAACCAAAATATCCGAGGCAAGGCGCTGTTGCGCACCCTGCTGTTCCTGCCGGCGGTCACCATGCCCGCCGCGGTGGCGATGGTGTGGCAATGGCTGTTCAACAAGGACTTCGGCCTGATTAACCAGGCGATTGGCCAACTGGGTATTTCACCGGTGGCCTGGCTATCCGATCCGGACGTGGTGCGCATCAGCGTTTCTATCATCATTATCTGGTCGTCGCTGGCGCTGAAAATCATCATTTTACTGGCCGGTTTGCAGAGCATTCCACGCCAGCTGTATGAGGCCGCCGACATCGATGGCATCAGCACCCTGCGTCGCTTCTTCTGTATTACCCTGCCGATGATGGTCCCGACGCTGTTCTTCGTTTCGGTAATGAGTTTTATCGAGATCCTGCAAATCTTTGACGTGGTGTTTTTGATGTTTGACCGCGCGCTGGTGGAAAGCGACGTGATGACCGTCACCAACCTGTTCTACAAATACGCCTTTTACCTGCAGGAGAAAGGTTACGCCTCCGCCATCACCGTGGTGCTGTTCGCCGTCACCCTGCTGATCACCCTGATTCAAATGATGATTGGCAAACGCCTGAAAGTGAGCTGAGGAGCCGCGACGATGAGCATAAGTAAAAGAACGCTGGTGTATCTGTTTATGGTGTTGGCGGCGTTGGCTTCGGTCGTGCCGTTTATCTGGATGCTGGTCACCTCGCTGAAAACTCAGGCCGAGAGTATCCAGATCCCGCTGACGCTGCTGCCGGCCCACCCCAGCCTGCAGGCCTACGGTAAGATCATGCGCGAAATCCCCTTCGCCGATTTTTACCTGAACTCGCTGTTGGCCACTTTTTTCACCGTCACCCTGCAAATGGTGATCGCCACCATGGCCGCCTACGGTTTCTCGCGCCTGCATTTTCGCGGCCGTGATGCGGTGTTTCTGGTGTGTATTTCCATCCTGATGGTGCCCGGGCAAGCCTTTTTGATCCCGCAATTTCTGGTGGTGCAAAAGTTGGGGCTGGTGAACAGCATCACCGGGCTGGTGTTGCCTGGCATCTTCAGTATTTATGCCACTTTCCTGCTGCGCCAGTTCTTCCTCGCGGTACCGAAGGAGATGGAGGAAGCCGCACTGATTGACGGTTACAGCTACTTTGCCATCTTCTGGCGCATCATGCTGCCGCTGATCCGGCCTGGCATTATCGCCTGCATCATCATCAACGGCCTGTGGAGCTGGAACAACCTGATGTGGCCGCTGATCGTCAACACCACCACCGAGAAGCTGACGCTGCCGGTCGGGCTGGCGTCGCTGTCGAGCCGCGCCGGGGTGGAGTATCCGCTACTGATGGCCGGGGCGCTGATGGCAGTGATCCCCATGCTGATGCTGTTCATTCTTTTCCAACGTTACTTCATCCAGGGCATCGCCAGCGCTGGGGTAAAAGGCTAACCGCGAACACAAGGTAAATAACATGGCCGGTATTCAGTTAAACAATGTGAAGAAGGTATACCCCAACGGTTTCAATGCGCTGCACGGGGTCGATCTGGACATTAAAGACGGCGAATTTATGGTCTTCGTCGGGCCGTCCGGCTGCGCCAAATCTACCCTGCTGCGCATGATCGCCGGGTTGGAGAGCGTCAGCGAAGGCCAGATCCTGATCCACGATCGCTGCGTCAACGACACCATGCCAAAAGATCGCGGCATCGCCATGGTGTTCCAGAACTATGCGCTTTACCCGCACATGACGGTCTACAAGAACATGGCGTTCGGCCTGATCGGCAAGGAAAGCAAAGCCGAAATTGACCGTCGGGTGCGTGATGCCGCCGAAAAGCTGGAGATCACCAACCTGCTGCAGCGCAAACCGGGTCAGCTGTCCGGCGGACAGTGCCAGCGCGTGGCGGTCGGCCGCGCCATCGTGCGCAAACCCAAGGTGTTTCTGTTCGACGAGCCGCTTTCCAATCTGGACGCCAAGCTGCGCGTCTCAATGCGCGTCCAACTGATCGAACTTCATAACCAACTGAAACAGGAAGGCGCCGCCGCCACCATGGTGTACGTCACCCACGATCAGGTGGAGGCGATGACCATGGGCGACCGCATCTGCGTGATGAACCGTGGCACCATTATGCAGGTGGATAAACCCATTAACCTGTACCACCAGCCCGCTAACCGCTTCGTCGCCGAGTTTATCGGCAGCCCGTCGATGAACCTGCACGACATGGCGGTGACTCGTAGCGCACAGGGTATTGGGCTGCGCATCGGCAATGAATATCCGCTCGAACTGCCGCCGGCGCTGCAACAACAGCTGGAAAGTTATCCGCACCCGCGTGTGTGTCTGGGCATCCGTCCGGAGTCTCTGCGGCTGTGTGCGCCCGGCAGCAGCAACTGCTTCCCGGCGAAGATTGTCACCATCGAACGCATGGGCAACGAAGAGTTGCTGCACTGTGAACTGGCTGAACTGCGCTTTGTGCTGCGTATGGCGTCGCAACCAGACTGGGAACCACGTCTGGGAGAACAGATCCATCTGGCTTTCGATCTGACCCGTGCGCACCTGTTTGATGAAATCAGCGGCCAAAACCTCAAATAACAAGATCGGAGAACGAGCAATGTCGTCAGCTAAACAAAATGGTTTTGCCGGTCGCCCGGTTCAGGTTCTGGTGATTGGCGCCGGGGCACGCGGTGAAATTTACTCGCGCTACGCGTTAGCGCATCCGGATTTAATGCAGGTAGTCGCGGTAGCCGAACCGCGTGATGTTTATCGGCAGCAGTTCGTCGAACAGCACGGTATTTCGGCGGATAAGGTGTTCACCGACTGGCAACAGGCCGCCGACGCCGGAAAACTGGCCGATGCGGTGCTGATCTGCACCCAGGACACCCTGCACCTGGCACCGGCGCTGGCCTTTGCCAAGCAGGGTTATGCCATGCTGTTGGAAAAACCGCTTTCGCCGGTAGCCAGCGAGTGTCGCACCATCGTTGAAGAGGTGGTGCGTCAGAAGCTGATTTTCTCGGTCGGCCACGTACTGCGCTACACGCGCTACACCCAAAAACTCAAGCAACTGCTGCGCGATAACGTGATTGGCGACATCGTCAGCCTGCAGCATCTGGAACCGGTAGGCTACTGGCATCAGGCACACTCCTTTGTTCGCGGCAACTGGCGCAACGACAATGAAGCCGCCTTTATGCTGCTGCAGAAGTCCTGTCACGACATTGACTGGATCCGTTACATCATGGAACTGCCCTGCGAACAGATCAGTTCGTTCGGCGGTTTACGCCATTTTCGCCAGGAGAACCAGCCTGCCGGTGCGGCTGACAACTGCCTTGACTGCGCCGTGGAAGCCAGCTGTCCTTACTCCGCCAAGCGTATTTACCTTGGCGACGATCACAAGGCCACCTCGGGCTTCCTGCGCGTATTAACGCCCGAGGTCAGCCAATCACACCTGCAGGCGGCGCTGCGCGACGGTCAGTATGGCCGCTGCGTCTACCGCTGCGACAATAACGTGGTCGATCACCAGGTGGTCAATATGCAGTTTGCCGGTGGCCGCACCGCCTCCTTCACCATGACCGCCTTTACCCGACTGGAAGATCGCAAAACCCGTATTTTCGGCAGCCACGGTTGCCTCGAGGGCGACGGTCGCTATATCCGTATCACTTCGTTCGTTGACGACAGTGAAAAAGTGTACGACGTCGAAGAAGCCGACGATCTGCATGCCATGTCCGGCCACGGCGGCGGCGACTACTACCTGATGCAGCATTTCATTGACGCGATCCGCACTAACGATCCGTCGCAGGTGCTGTCCGGACCGGCGGAAACGCTGGAAAGCCATCTGATGGTCTTCGCTGCGGAACGCGCACGCCGCGAATCTGCGGTAATTACCCTGAGTGGAGCCTGAAACGTGGAAATATCACAGATGCGTTACGGTTTCGACATCGGCGGCACCAAGATTGAAATGGCGGCCTACGATCGCCAATTGCGGCAGGTGCTATGTCAACGGGTGAGCACGCCTACCGGCGATTACCGCGCATTTTTGTCCTGTATCCAGCAATTGGTCGATCATGCCGATCGCGAGCTGCACACCCAGGGCAGCATCGGCATCGGCTTGCCGGGCGTGACCGATCCCCGCAGCCGTAAGCAGTTGGCGGTTAACGTCCCCTGCCTCACCGGGCACTGCCTGGCGGACGATTTGGCCCATGAACTGGCGCGGCCGGTTGAAATTGAAAACGACTGTCGCTGCTTCGCCCTTTCCGAGGCCAGCACGCCGCAAACCGAGCATCTGGCGCTGGTCTTCGGCGCCATTATCGGCACCGGTGCCGGCGGCGGGCTGGTGATGAACAAGCAATTGCACAAGGGCCGTAACGGGCTGGCCGGTGAATGGGGCCATACGCCGATCTCTGCTCAGTTGGCGCAGCGTTACGATTTACCGTTGTTTACCTGCAATTGCGGCCTGACCGGTTGTTTTGAACGCTACGTTTCCGGCAGCGGTCTGCTGGCGCTAAGCCGTCATTTCGGCCATCGCGCCGACAGCGTACCGGCGCTGATCGCCCATTACCGGCACGGAGATCCGCTGGCACAGCGGCTGATAGCGATGTACGTCGATATTCTGGCCAGCGCCCTGGCAGGGCTGCAATTGCTGCTGGACGTTGACGCCTTCGTGCTCGGCGGCGGACTGTCGAACGTCGGGGAGCTGTACGCCCTGCTACCGCCGGCCATGAGCGCCTGGCTGTTGCCGGGTACCGAACCGGCGGCAGTCTATCCGCCAGTGCACGGTGACAGCAGCGGCGTACGAGGGGCCGCATTATTACGCCAAAGCTGGCAATAAAAAACAGTGAAACGCCAAACGGGAATAAATGAATGTCGTGGCTTTCATCCTGCTTTCGACAAATTACCTCAGGCGGTGAGTTGCCGCCTGATAAATAACGAATTACCGCTTTTCACTTTATTTTTCGGCCGCTTTCGGTTGATCGCCAATCGAAAGCAAAAACAAATATAACCAGTTGATACATATAGATTTTTATAAATTTATCGGTTGCATTTCATTGTTTCGTTTGCTGTAATTTGCCACGAACAACTGAAAGCACTCCTGTCAGATTAGCTGCGACGCATTGCGCCGCGGCGGGGTATGACTACAGCTAAATCGGGAGTCACGCGTTAATGATAAATACCGTAAAACGACGGGAATTAATTATCGACCAGCTTTGTCGCGAAGGCTCGGTGCGCGTCGAGCAACTCAGCGCCCAGTTTTCTGTTTCCAGCGTCACCATCCGCAGCGATTTGCGCCAGCTGGAAAAAAGCGGCTGTGCGGTGCGCGCTTACGGCGGCGCAATGCTCAATAAACAGTTTGCCTTCGACCGCCCGCTGCAAGACAAGGGCCGCATCAATCGCGACGTGAAATACGCCATTGCCTGCGCCGCCGCGGAATTGGTCAACGACGGTGATGCCATCATTCTCGACTCCGGCTCCACCACCAGCCAGATGGCGCAGCAGCTGGTCGGCAAGAAAGACCTGGTAGTGATGACCAATGCGCTGAACATCGCGTTCGAACTGGCCAACAACGAACAGGTTGATCTGATGGTGGTGGGCGGCAGCGTACGGCGCAAATCCTGGTCGCTGTATGGCCCGGCGGCGGAGCAGCATATGCGGCAATTTCGTTTCGACAAGCTGTTTCTCGGCGTCGACGGTTTTGACCTGCTCAGCGGCATCACCACGCCAGATCCTGGTGAAGCGCAGCTCAACCGCGCGATGTGCGACGTAGCGCGCGAAGTGATCGCCGTTGCAGACGCCAGCAAATTCGGTCGCACCAGCTTTTGCATGATCCGTGAAATTGGCCAAATCCAGCGTTTGGTCACCGACAGCCGCATCCCGGAAAACTACCTGCATGCGCTGAACCATTTAGGTGTCGACGTGATTATCGCCGACCGTTAACCGAGGCTTTCAAGGAGTTTTCAACATGAACGGTTATTTTGCTTACGATGCGGGCTGGCTGGAACAACGGCATGCGCTGCATACCGCACGTGAGATCTGGCAACAGCCTGATTTATGGGACGCCCTGCACCGACAGCTGCAGGAGCAACAAGCCTTGTGGCAACCTTTTCTGGCACCGCTGTTGGCCAATCCTCGCCTGCAGATTGTGCTGTGCGGTGCGGGCAGCTCGGCCTTCGCCGGCCGCGCGTTAGCCCCCTGGCTGCGTGAAAAAACCGGTCGTGACGTGGTGGCCTATGGCACCACCGATATCGTCGCCAACCCACACCAATATCTGGATCTGACGCGCCCAACGCTGCTGGTTTCTTTTGCCCGTTCCGGCAACAGCCCGGAAAGTGTCGCGACAGTCGAACTGGCCGACCAACTGCTGCCGGAAAGTTATCACCTGATGCTGGTTTGTAACCCGGACAGCCAATTGGCGCACTATGCCCATCAGCGCGAGAATGTCTGTTCGTTAGTGATGCCGCAAGGCTCCAACGATCAAAGCTTCGCCATGACTTCCAGTTTCAGCTGCATGATGCTGTCCGCCGCGCTGTTGCTCGGGCCGCACTCCCTTTCAGAGGCCCAACGCCCACTCGCGACCATGGTGGCGCGCTGCCGCGAACTGCGTGAAACGCTGCAACCACAGGTAAAAGCGTTCGCGGCCAGCGGTTTTCGACGCTACATCACGCTGGGCGGCAGTTGTTTCACCGGGCTGGCGGAAGAGGCTTCGTTGAAAATGCTGGAACTGACCGCCGGGCAGATTGTCACCCGCTACGACTCACCGCTTGGCCTGCGCCATGGGCCCAAATTTATGGTCGATGACCAAACGCTGGTGCTTCTGATGTTCTCCAGCGGTGACTACGCCCGCCAATACGATCGCGATTTGTGGAACGAACTGCATCGCGATGGTCTGGCGATGCAGATGGTCGGCTTGACCGGCAGTGCGCAGCCGGTATCGGACATGATGCTGAACCTGCACCACGCCGAAGACGACGTCTGGCTGCTGTTCCCTTACCTGTTATTCACCCAAATGCTGGCCTTTGAAAGCTCGCTGGCGCTTGGCATGACGCCGGACAACCCATGCCCGACCGGTGAAGTTAACCGGGTGGTTAAAGGCGTCACCATTTACCGTTATCCGTCTTCTGTGGCGTAAGGAATCTCTATGTACCTGATATCCAACCGGGAAATGCTGCAAAAAGCACAACGCCAGGGTTATGCCGTACCGGCGTTCAACGTCCATAATCTGGAAACCGTGCAGGTGGTGGCGGAGACCGCCGCCGAATTGCGCTCGCCGGTGATCATGGCCGGCACGCCCGGCACATTCAGCTATGCCGGCACCGACTATTTGATCGGTATCTGCCAGGCGGCCGCACGCCGTTACGATCTGCCGTTAGCGCTGCATCTGGACCATCACGAAGAGATGGACGATATCGAATACAAGGTCAAAAGCGGCATTCGTTCGGTGATGATCGACGGCTCACATCTGCCGTTCGAACAGAACATCGCCAAAGTGGCTGAGGCCGTCGCATTGTGCCATCGCTACGGCGCCAGCGTTGAGGCAGAATTGGGCCGCCTCGGGGGCCAGGAGGATGACCTGATTGTCGACTCCACCGACAGCTTCTTCACCGATCCGGCCGCCGCGCGCGAGTTTGTCACCGCTACCGGCATCGATTCGCTGGCGGTAGCCATCGGATCGGCTCACGGGCTGTACCACGGCGAACCCAAGCTGGACTTCGACCGCCTGGCGCTAATCCGTGAGCAGGTCGACATTCCACTGGTACTGCACGGCGCATCCGGTATTCCAGAAGCCATGGTGAAACGCGCCATTTCTCTAGGGGTGTGCAAGGTCAACGTCGCCACTGAGCTAAAAATCGCTTTTGCCGACGCGGTAAAAAGCTATTTTTCACAACATCCCGATGCCAACGATCCGCGTAAATACATCGTGCCCGGCAAGCTGGCGATGAAAGAAGTGGTGGCAGAGAAAATCCGTATCTGCGGCAGCAGCGGCATGCTGTAACTCAGCATAAATCACCACGCTTGGCCGTAGTTTCAGTTTCAACTGCGGCCACTCAGCATTTTTTAACGTGATGCGCTTCACAGTAAAACCGCCATACTCCCTCGTCATTCATTAAGCCGACTTCACTATGATCTAAATCATGGTTTTGCCAGCCCCCCCTCCCTATTATCAAATCCATCAAGACTAAATATTAAGAATAGTATATAAACCATTCTACAAGGAGGGCGCGACTAATTCGATTTTTGGCGATCATCAACTTGCCTGATTGATTTTTGTTTAATTGGACTGTTTTATTTTCCTGTTTCATTTTTAAAAAGGAATTAATAATGAACCATTCACTCATGGCATTGATGCTATTGGCCCTGCTACCCGCAACCCTGCAGGCTGCTCAACGAACCAGTCACCACGTGGCTTCCGGTACTATACGCTTTATCGGCGAGATCACCTCACCGGCCTGTACTATCCAACATAGAAATGAAGAAACCATTTCTCGCTGTTCAGGTTTGATATCGGCTCAGGGTCAACGCCCTATCACTAGCTCATTGAACAATATGCCACCAGAATTAGTTTCCAACGTGACCACCGAGATAATTAATAATAACGACCGGTTGAAGAACATCACCATCAGCTATAAGTAATGGGGGCATTTTATTGTTAACCCTGCTTGGTGTGATAAACATTATTGATATATTATAAATTTATTTTATAAATAAGCCCCTTTGTACCCCACTCATTTTTCAGTCGTCAGTATGGGCAACCTGAGGTTGCCCATCTTCATGTCCGGAATCCGCCATCGTCCCGCCTGGTTTCGTGCAATAATCTGCCCATCAAACGAGAGGAGTGATCAAAATGCAGACTTTTTTTATTGATCGTATGGCGACGCCGGTGGGTGAGCTGGTGTTGATTGCCGATGAGCAGGACCGCTTGCGCGCTATCGACTGGACGGAACACGAAACCCGCCTGATGAAGCTGCTGAATACCCATTACCGAGCCGAACGTTTTCAACTGGTGGACAAGGCTAACCCCGGTGGTCTTACCGATGCCATGCAGCGCTATTTTTCCGGTGAACTGGATGTGATCAACGATCTGCCGGTCATGACGTCCGGCACTGAGTTCCAGCGCAGTGTCTGGCAGCAACTGCGCCAGATCCCGTGCGGCGAGATCATCACCTACGGTGAACTGGCTAAGCGTATTGGGCGCCCAACGGCGTCCCGTGCGGTGGGGATGGCCAACGGCTCCAACCCCATCAGCATCGTAGTGCCCTGCCATCGGGTGATTGGCTCACAGGGCGCATTGACCGGCTATGCCGGTGGCGTTCAGCGTAAACAGTGGCTGTTGAAACACGAAGGCTACCTGCAAAACGATCTGCTTTAATTCAACCCACCGGAATAGCGCAGCTCACTATGGGCTATTCCAGTGGCTTATTAATGAGGAGCATAATCCGGCGGGACCCCGCTGTCCGACGAAGAGGGAACGTAGTCCGGCGGTATTGTACATCCTCAGAGGTGTAACCGTAACCCACTGGTACCTTATTGCCTTTGGCATACATACACTGGCTGTAAACCCTGTCGTAGCGATCCTGCAAATCGGCGCTACTGCCCGAGGCCGAACTTCCGGCCATTGAACTGCCCACCAGCAATCCGCCGCCGGCACCAATAAGCGCACCAGGTCCAGCATCTCCGGATACTGCGCCGATCAACGCCCCTGCTGCCACGCCAACCACCGTGCCGGCGGCGGCGGTGCCAGCCGCGCTGTCATTCGCCGTCTGAGCACCGTTTCCTACGCTGTTCTGTGCATAGCCGCGGCACAACGCCTCATCACGGTTGAATTGTTCATAGCTCTTGCCGGTACCCGGCAAGCTCATCACTTCCGGTCCAGCAGGCGGCGTCACGCAACCGCACAGCCCTGATACCAAAGCCAGTAAAGTAAAAACAGGGAGTAATTTCATCACCGATCCGCCTCAGATTTACCGGGACGCCGAGCTGTCTGGCACCACTTTCATCCAGCCGTCAGGACAACGCGCCACCTGCGGGTAGTAACCTGCCGGACGTCGGCAGTAATATGCGTAGGCTGGGGCCCTTTCTATGTAATTCTGTGGCGGTGACGGTGCCACGTAGACCACCGGTGGCGGAGCATAATAGACCGGCGGTGGCCCCCAGGGGATACCTATTACTACCCGCGGGCCATAATAACCGTGCCCATAATAACCGTGCCCATAATAACCGTGCCCATAATAACCGTGCCCATAATAGCCATGGCCGTAATAGCCATGGCCATAGTAGCCGTGTGCAAACGAGGCCGTGCTTGCCGCCATCAATGCCCCTGTTGCCAGCATTAACAACATGACCTTTTTCATCATTGACTCCTCAACCAATGGTCACCTCACCCAATAACAAGATAACGCTCGTCTGGGAGTTCTCTGCGGCAAAGATTGGGATGAATGCGATCGGTTTTCGCCAACAAATGTGTACAAATATTGGTCTGGATACGCAAAAATGCGCTCAAAAGGCAGGGTTAAATGCTGCTTACTGAAAAATACGCTGCGCTACCCCGCATTTCTTGCGGATACGGAGAACCAAGCGCGTCGACCGTCCCTTGGCGTAACTAGCAAATAAATCGAAATATTTCAGCCAGCTACAGAACAATCGGCTGCAAGCCTGCTTAATATTCGCACAGAATGCCCCCGTTCTTATTAATGCTACCCTTATCACCTGCCGGAAAAGATGTTAAAATTGACGCATATCAATTATTGAATGAGCGTAATCTATGATCCCGGAAAAACGCGTGATTCGTCGTATCCAGTCTGGTGGTTGTGCGATCCATTGTCAGGATTGCAGTATCAGCCAGCTGTGTATTCCTTTTACTCTTAATGCGCACGAGTTGGACCAGCTCGACAACATTATCGAAAGGAAAAAGCCTATCCAGAAGGGCCAGACCCTGTTCAAGGCCGGCGATGAACTGAAATCGCTGTACGCTATCCGCTCCGGGACCATCAAGAGTTACACCATTACCGAACAGGGTGACGAGCAAATCACCGGCTTCCATCTGGCGGGCGATCTGGTCGGTTTTGATGCTATCGGCGGTCTGAAACACCCAAGCTTCGCTCAGGCGTTGGAAACCTCGATGGTATGCGAAATCCCATTCGAAACGTTGGATGACCTGTCCGGTAAAATGCCTAATCTGCGCCAACAGATCATGCGTCTGATGAGCGGCGAGATTAAAGGTGACCAGGACATGATCCTGCTGTTGTCGAAGAAAAATGCCGAAGAGCGTCTGGCTGCATTCGTCTACAACCTGTCGCGCCGCTTTGCGGAGCGGGGTTTCTCACCGCGCGAGTTCCGCCTGACCATGACCCGCGGCGATATCGGCAACTACCTCGGCCTGACGGTTGAAACCATCAGTCGCCTGCTGGGCCGCTTCCAGAAAAGCGAAATTCTCAGCGTTAAAGGCAAATACATCACCATCGAAAACGTCGATGCCCTGTCTGTGCTGGCCGGCACGCCACGCATTAACGTCACCGTAAACGCCTGATCCCTATGCTGGGTTAATCATTCGACAGAATTATTGACCCAGCACACCTCTGCCGCTGTTCTGTTTTTCAATGTTGGGTTACTCTGTAAATTGACAGACTGTTGATTTTCAGCTGTAAGGAGGCCCTATGGCGAAGTATCAGAATCTTCTGGTGGCTATTGACCCCAATCAGGACGACCAGCCGGCGCTGCGCCGGGCGGTATACCTGATAAAACGCAATGGCGGGCGCATTAAGGCCTTCCTGCCTATTTATGACTTCTCTTACGAGATGACGACCCTGCTCTCGCCGGACGAAAGAACGGCAATGCGGCAAGGCGTTATCAGTCAACGCGCCGCTTGGATCACCGAGCAATGTCGTTTTTATCTCGACGAAGGCGTGCCCATTGAAATCAAAGTGGTCTGGCATAACCGCCCTTATGAGGCGATTATTCAGGAAGTGATCGCCGGTAAGCACGATCTGCTGCTAAAAATGGCGCACCAACACGATCGTCTTGAATCCGTCATTTTCACCCCAACCGATTGGCATCTGTTACGCAAATGCCCGTGCCCGGTGTGGATGGTCAAAGATCAGCCCTGGCCTGAAGGCAGTAAAGCGGTGGTTGCGGTTAACCTGGCCAGTGAAGAACCCTATCACGATCCCTTGAACATCAAACTGGTGCAGGAGACCGTTGAGTTGGCGCATAACGTCAACCAAACGGAAGTGCATCTGGTCGGCGCTTACCCGGTCACCCCCATCAATATCGCCATTGAACTGCCTGATTTTGACCCCAGCGTATACAACGATGCCATCCGCGGACAGCATCTGATTGCCATGAAGGCGTTAAGACAGAAATTCGGCATTAACGAAGAATTCACCCACGTTGAAAAAGGCCTGCCGGAAGAGGTAATCCCCGACCTGGCTGAGCACCTGCAGGCGGGCGTCGTGGTATTGGGTACCTTGGGCCGTACCGGCATCTCGGCGGCGTTTATCGGCAATACCGCCGAACATGTGATCGACCATCTGAAATGTGACCTGCTGGTGATCAAGCCAGAAAACTTCAACTGTCCGATCGAAGTTGACGAAGATGATGAGCACGACGACGAAGACTGATGTTTGACGCATAAATAAACGGGCCCAAGGGCCCGTTTTTATTTGCCTGCGCGTTACGCCTGTAGCGCACGCAGAATCGCTTCCACACTCTCTTTGGCGTCACCAAACAGCATCTGGGTGTTCTCCTTGAAGAACAGCGGGTTCTGGACGCCGGCGTAACCGGTGTTCATCGAACGCTTGAAGGCAATCACATTCTGCGCCTTCCACACTTCCAGTACCGGCATGCCGGCGATCGGGCTACGCGGATCTTCCAGCGCGGCCGGGTTCACCGTATCGTTAGCGCCAATCACCAACACGGTGTCGGTATCAGGGAAATCTTCGTTGATTTCATCCATTTCCAACACCACGTCGTAAGGCACCTTGGCTTCAGCCAGCAGTACGTTCATGTGGCCAGGCAAACGCCCGGCAACCGGGTGAATACCGAAACGTACTTTGATGCCACGCGCGCGCAGTTTCTCGGTGATTTCCGCCACCGGATACTGCGCCTGAGCGACCGCCATGCCATAGCCTGGGGTGATGATCACCGAAGTGGAGTTCTTCAACTGCTCGGCAACTTCTTCCGCGGTCGTTTCGCGATACTCACCCATTTCTTCCGCATTACCGGTCGAAGAACCGTCGGTACCGAAGCCGCCAGCGATTACGCTGATAAACGAACGGTTCATCGCCTTACACATAATGTAAGACAGGATGGCACCCGAAGAGCCTACCAGTGCCCCGGTCACGATCAGCAGATCGTTGCTCAGCATGAAGCCCGCCGCTGCCGCTGCCCAGCCCGAATAGGAGTTGAGCATCGACACCACCACCGGCATATCTGCCCCGCCGATGGAAGCCACCAGATGCCAGCCAAACGCCAACGCGATAGCGGTCATCAGCACCAATGCCACTGCCTGCCAGCCCACGCTGTCGGCACGAACAAACACCACCAGCAGCAGGAAGGAGACGACCAGGGCCGCCAAATTCATTTTGTGGCGATTTGGTAGCGCCAAAGGTTTGGACGAGATGATACCGCGCAGTTTACCAAAGGCGACAATCGAACCTGTGAATGTCACCGCACCGATAAAGATACCGAGGAACACTTCGGTCAGATGGATGTTTTCCATCACCGGCTCCATCGGCGCACCGTGATCCAGATAGCTGTTTAAGCCCACCAGTACCGCCGCCAGGCCGACAAAGCTGTGCAGTACCGCCACCAGCTCTGGCATTTCGGTCATTTCGACCTTCTTCGCCAGATAGACCCCAATAGAACCGCCGATAATCATCGCGATGATGATCCAGCCCACGTTGCCGGAATCCGGCCCGAGAATGGTGGCGATCAGCGCAATCGCCATCCCTGCGATACCAAATAGATTGCCCCGCTTGGACGTTTCATGGCGCGATAAACCCGCCAGGCTGCAGATAAACAAAATAGCGGCAACAATGTATGCAGCTGTAACTAATCCTCCAGACATGTGCTACCCCTTAGTTCTTGCGGAACATCTTCAGCATGCGCTGAGTGACGGTGAATCCACCAAAAATGTTGATGCTGGCGATCAGCACGGCGATGAAGGAGAGGAAACTCACCCAACCGCCGTGGCCAATCTGCAATAACGCACCGACCACGATAATCCCTGAGATCGCATTGGTGACCGACATCAACGGGGTATGCAATGCATGGCTGACGTTCCACACCACGTAGTAACCCACCACGCAGGCCAGCGCAAACACGGTAAAGTGAGACAGGAACTCTTTCGGCGCGGCGTCGGCCAACCAGCCAAACAGAATAATCGCCAACGCCATCAGGCCATATTTCAGCCAAGGTGATACCGGTTTTGCCTCCGGCTTGGCGACCGGGGCCGCCGCCTGCGCCTGTTTCGGCTGGGCAGAAACCTGGATTGGCGGTGCCGGCCAGGTGACTTCGCCACTGCGCACCACGGTCACGCCGCGGATCACGGTGTCTTCGAAGTCGACGTCAATTTCGCCATTTTTCTCTTTCGACAGCAGCTTCAGCAGGTTAACCAGGTTGGTACCGTAAAGCTGCGAGGATTGAGTCGGCAAACGGCTTGGCAGATCGGTATAGCCAATGATTTTCACGCCGTTATCGGTAACGGTCACGCGGTCGGCCACGGTCAGCTCGCAGTTACCCCCGTTTTGTGCGGCCAGATCGACGATCACGCTGCCCGGTTTCATCGAAGCCACCATTTCTTTGGTAATCAGCTTCGGCGCCGGTTTGCCCGGGATCAGCGCCGTGGTGACGATAATGTCAACCTCCGCCGCCTGAGCAGCGAACAGCGCCATCTCTGCTTTGATAAAGGCTTCGGACATCACTTTGGCGTAGCCGTCGCCGCTGCCCGCTTCTTCCTCGAAATCCAACTCGAGGAATTCCGCGCCCATGCTCTGCACCTGCTCTTTGACTTCAGGGCGAGTGTCGAAGGCGCGAACAATGGCTCCCAGGCTGCCGGCAGCACCGATGGCTGCCAACCCGGCGACGCCGGCACCGATGATCATCACCTTGGCCGGTGGAACCTTGCCCGCAGCGGTGATCTGACCGGTAAAGAAGCGGCCAAACTCATGCGCGGCTTCAACAATTGCCCGGTAGCCGGCGATATTCGCCATAGAACTCAGTGCGTCCATAGACTGTGCGCGTGAGATGCGCGGCACCGAGTCCATTGCCATCGCGGTGACGTTGCGTTCGGCCAGCTTCGCAATCAGTTCAGGGTTTTGCGCCGGCCAGATAAAGCTGACCAGGGTGCTGCCCTCACGCATTAACGCGATCTCGTCCTCAAGCGGCGCGTTAACTTTCAAAATCAGATCCGACTGCCAGACATCGGCAGTGTCGGCGATCTCAGCCCCAGCGGCTTGATACGCGCCATCGTCAAAACTTGCCAGTTTACCCGCCCCGCTTTCAATCGCGACGGTAAAGCCCAGCTTCAGCAGTTGTTCCACCGTTTTCGGCGTTGCTGCGACCCGGGCTTCATTGGCCAACCGTTCTCTTGGTACACCAATACGCATAATGTTCCCTTCTCACCTGTCTTTGATGATGTTTATTATCGTCCTGCCCATAGCGATGGCGCCGGCTGACAGGCCTTTGCTTACGCTTGTCGGCATCGAATTAAGGCACCATCTATAACCTACTGAAAATATGATCGATGATCCATAATTGCTTACGCATTCAGGTCTGTTTTTACATAAAAACCCAGCTAACGACATGACAAATCGCAATTTAAAGTTAAAAAGCCCGTTGGAATGGCGCTTTAGCGGCCAGATTGCGATAGCACCCGGTGCGCGGATATCTGGCACGACGCGGCTGGCACGCATAAAAGTTATAAAATTGTGAATAATTAACACTTATGACATCAAAGGCTTTATTATTGAAACTTATGGTGATGCTGCGCAGAATGACGGACATCATTCTTCCGGGAATTTGTCTCATGAGATGACATAAAATGCTGAGACACTGCTCGAGATTACATGTAATAATCGGCGGCTGAATTACACCTAAACAGTTCAGCACGTTATAAACGTTAATGCGCTAGGCGAAAGGATTTTTTATGAAGCTGAAGAACACGATCATCGCGTCAGCCTTGTTATCACTCACTGCGCTGTCCGCTCATGCGGCGCAAGAGTTAACTCCTGAAAAAGCAGCGGCGCTGAAGCCGTTTGATCGCATCACGATTACCGGCCGCTTTAATGCCATCAATGAAGCTGCTGATGCCATTTCCCGCCGTGCAGACAAGCTGGGTGCAGACGCCTTCTACATCCAGGACAGCAACAACAGCAACAACGGCGGCAACTGGCGCGTTACCGCCGATCTTTACCACAAAGATGCGCCGGAAGTGAGCAAAGAACCGAAATACCGCGTGATTAACGGCGTTACCGAGCTGCCGAAAGAACAAGCCTTCCTGCTGGAGCCTTACGATACCGTAAGCGTCAGCGGTTTCTACCGCAGCCAGCCGGACATCAACGATGCCATCACCAAAGAAGCGAAAAAGAAAGGCGCAGCCTCCTTCTTTATCGTACGTCAGGTTGATGCCAACCAGGGCGGCAACCAGTTCATTACCGCCTACATCTATAAAGCCGATGCACCTAAACGTACCGTTCAGAACCCGGATGCCATCCCGGCCGACTCTGAAGCAGGTAAGGCCGCTCTGGCTGCCGGTGGCGCTGCTGCTGCCAATGTGGAAATCCCTGGCGTAGCCTCTTCAGGCTCACCAAGCCGTGACGTAGGCCGTTTCTTCGAAACCCAGTCTTCAACCGGTAAGCGTTATACTGTCACCTTGCCTAACGGCACCAAGATTCAAGAAGTAAACAACGTGACCGCCGCGCAGATGGTGCCGTTTGACTCAGTGACCTTTACCGGCCACTTCAACAGCATGACCGACGTTTCTACCGAAGTGGCGAAACGCGCGGCTGAGAAAGGCGCCAAGTACTATCACGTAACCCGTCAGTGGCAGAACAAGAGCGGCGGCAACCTGACCGTCAGCGCTGATCTGTTCAAATAAGTTTCACTTTGCGGTTTACCATCGGGCAGCCATTGAGCTGCCCGTTTTTTTCCCCGCCTGTCGCCCGCCAGTTGAATAATTTTTTGCAAAAATCGCATATTCAATCATTGCATCCGCAGAGATCCATCCGTAGAATTTGCGCGAATTTTTAGGGCTATTGTCTATTTGTTCAGTAATTACCATTACGTTGTTACTGCCGAGCAGTTCCCTCCCAGTTGTTTATTCTGTGTTCAGGATCCGTCATTGGAAAAGAAACTAGGTCTTACCGCGTTAACCGCATTGGTGCTCAGCTCAATGCTGGGCGCTGGGGTTTTCAGCCTGCCGCAAAACATGGCGCAAGTCGCCAGTCCGGCCGCCCTGCTATTGGGTTGGGCGATTACCGGCGTCGGCATCCTGTTTCTGGCTTTTGCCATGCTGTTGCTCACCCGCCTGAGGCCCGATCTGGACGGCGGTATTTTCACCTATGCGAAAGAAGGCTTCGGCGAACTGGTGGGTTTCTGCTCCGCCTGGGGGTATTGGCTGTGCGCCGTTATCGCCAATGTTTCTTACCTGGTGATCGTGTTTGCCGCGCTAAGTTTGTTCACCGATCGCAGCGGCGAGGTCATTTTAGGTGACGGCAATACCTGGCAGGCGCTGCTGGCTGAGTCGCTGCTGCTGTGGATTGTGCATGCGCTGGTACTGCGCGGCGTGCAAACCGCGGCCAGCATTAATTTGGTCGCCACCCTGGCCAAACTGTTGCCGCTAGGGATGTTTGCCGTCTTGGCGGCGGTTGCCTTCAAAATGGACGTATTCACCCTGGATTTCCACGGCGTCGCGCTTGGCAAACCGGTGTGGGAACAGGTTAAAAATACCATGCTGATCACCCTGTGGGTGTTTATCGGCGTGGAAGGCGCAGTGGTGGTTTCAGCCCGTGCACGCCATAAAAAAGATGTGGGCCGCGCCACTATGCTGGCCGTGGTTTCCGCACTGGCGGTTTATCTACTGGTAACGCTGCTCTCATTGGGCGTGGTACCGCGCAGCGAATTGGCTGAGATGCGCAATCCGTCAATGGCAGTGTTGATGGTCGATCTTATTGGGCCATGGGGTGATGTGATTATCGCCGCCGGACTGATCGTCTCGGTCTGCGGCGCTTACCTGAGCTGGACGATCATGGCTGCCGAAGTGCCGCTGCTGGCGGCGCAACACGGCGCGTTTCCCAAAATATTCAGCAAGCAGAACAAGAACCACGCGCCTTCGGCTTCGCTGTGGCTGACCAACCTCGCGGTACAGTTCGCTCTGGTGCTGATCTGGCTGACCGGCAGCAACTACAACTCGCTGCTGACTATCGCTTCGGAAATGATCCTGGTGCCCTATTTCCTGGTCGGCGCCTTCCTGTTTAAGGTGGCGATCCGTCGTCAGGACAAACGGCTGATGTTTGCCGCGACGGGCGCTTGCCTGTATGGCATTTGGCTGCTCTATGCGTCAGGCTTGATGCATCTGCTGATGTCGGTGCTGCTGTATGCGCCCGGGCTGTTGGTGTTTATCTATGCAAGGCGCGGACATGGTGATGTCAAATTGCTGAATCAGCTGGAGAAAGGCAGTATTTTTCTGTTGCTGGTGGCCACGGTACCGGCCGGCTGGTTTATGTTGCAGTAGTGAAAAACGGCCGGGTGGAAACACCCGGTCAGTTAGATTGGGACAGGCCCAGGCTGATGCTCATGCGTTCACCCACCTGAGAGATAATCACTCCCTCAACGCACTCTTGTTGGATGGCTGCCAACTGCTGCTTATCGAGCGCATACGGTAGTTTAATGTCGAACACTGCCAGCCCCTGCTGCTGCGCCAGATCGATCAGACGCACAATGTTGGTTTCGTCGCTGACCTGGGTGGAAACCACCTGCAGCGCCAGCGCCTTCAACTGCTCTTTCCGCGTTTGTGATGCGGAAGCCTGCGATTTCAATACCATGCCAAAAAACGGCATCACACCATAGATTGCATCTACAAAGCGCCAGTGCTTCTTGCACGATGCGGACAGAAAATCCATGTAATCAAAACAGATTTTCTCACTGCGGGCGACGGGTGCAAGGTGACTACTGTTCATCCCTTCCTCTCATTGCCAGTGTATTACATCCTGAAATGGATAATCGATGCGAAGCTTTAACGAATTTCCGCCGTATAATGGCATAATTCCCCTATTGTTTGCCAGTCTGTCCAGGAGCTTTAATCAATGGAACTTCACAACTCTGCGCCGGTCCTGATCACCGGCGGCGCACGTCGGATTGGGCTGGCCCTGGCCAGGTCATTCTTACAGCGCGATATCCCGGTGATCATTGCCTATCGCAGCACTTATCCGGCGCTGAGCGAGCTGAAAAGACTGGGCGCTACCTGTATTCAAGGGGATTTTTCCACCCATGAGGGCATTTACAGTTTTGCCGAACAGGTGCGCCAAACAGCCCCAAAACTGCGCGCGCTGATCCACAACGCCAGCGCCTGGCAGGCCGAATCCCCAGAGGTGCCGCCGGAGCAGGTGATGGCGGCGATGCTGCAAATTCACGTTTATACCCCCTACCTGCTGAATCAGCTGCTGGAACCCTGCCTGCTGGGCCAGGGTCAAGCCGGGGCTGATATCATTCACCTGACAGATTATGTGGTGGAAAAAGGCAGCGACAAACACATTGCCTATGCCGCCAGTAAAGCCGCCCTGGACAATATGACCCGCTCGTTTGCCCGCAAGCTGGCACCGGAAGTCAAGGTCAACGCCATCGCGCCTGCGCTGATTATCTTTAACCCGGGCGACGACGAACATTATCGTCAGCAGGCGTTGGCAAAATCGCTGATGAAAATTGCCCCCGGCGAAAGTGAAGTGGTCAACCTGGTGAACTACTTGCTGGACAGTCGTTACGTCACCGGCCGAACCCATGGCGTGGATGGCGGAAGACCCCTGCGCTAGCGCATGATCTGCATGGCTTATCGCGGTGCCCCGCGCTATGCTGAATTTCGTTATTCTGATAAAACCGCTGAATATGCATAAAATTGTTTTTGTTGAAGACGATCCGGAAGTCGGCAAACTGATTGCCGCCTATCTGGGCAAGCACGATATTGAGGTTCTGATCGAGCCGCGTGGCGACAGTGCACAGGCTCGCATCGAGCTGGAGCAACCGGATCTGGTGCTGCTCGACATTATGTTGCCCGGCAAGGACGGTATGACTTTATGCCGCGATCTGCGTCCGACCTTCGCAGGCCCGATCGTGCTGCTGACCTCGCTGGACAGCGACATGAACCATATCCTTTCGCTGGAAATGGGTGCCAACGATTACATCCTGAAAACCACGCCCCCGGCGGTGTTGTTGGCGCGGCTACGCCTGCATCTGCGTCAGCATGGCCATCAGCCAAAGGAAGAATCGACCCAGCCGATCACCCAGCACAACGCCTTGCACTTTGGCTTGTTGTGCATCGACCCGGTCAACCGCCAGGTGACGCTGGGCGAAGAGATCATCACCCTTTCCACCTCGGATTTCGATCTGCTGTGGGAACTGGCCACTCATGCCGGTCAAATCATGGATCGCGAAGCCTTGCTGCAAAACCTGCGCGGCGTGAGCTATGATGGCCTGGACCGCAGTATCGACGTCGCGATTTCCCGCCTGCGCCGCAAGTTGTACGACAACGCACTGGAGCCTTTTCGCGTCAAAACCGTGCGCAATAAAGGTTACCTGTTCGCCCCGAACGCCTGGGAGTTCGTGCAGCAATGAGAAAGCTCTTTGTGCAGTTTTTCCTGCTGCTTTTCGTTTGCTTCCTGGTGATGGCGATGCTGGTTGGCCTGGTGTACAAAGTCACCGCTGAACGCGCCGGCCGCCAGTCGATGGACGACCTGATGAAAAGTTCGCTGTACCTGATGCGCAGCGAACTGCGGGAAATCCCGCTGAAAGACTGGAACAAGACCATCGCCACGCTGGATTTGAACCTGTCGTTTAAGCTGCACATTGAACCGCTGGGTAAACAGGATCTGAGTGAAGACCTGAAGAAACGCCTGCGCCTTGGCGAAATTATCGCGCTCGACGATCAATACACCTTTATGCAGCGCATTCCCCGCAGCCACTATGTGTTGGTGGTGGGTCCGATCCCTTATCTGTTCTATCTGCATCAAATGCGGCTGCTGGATTTGGCGCTGCTGGTGTTTATCGGCATGTCGCTGGCGCTGCCGGTGTTTCTGTGGATGCGCCCGCACTGGCAGGATTTGCTGAAGTTGGAAAACGCGGCACAGCGCCTGGGGGCCGGGCACCTGGATGAACGTACCCATTTCGATCCTACCTCCAGTCTGAACCGGCTTGGGGTGGCCTTTAACCAGATGGCGGATAACGTCAATACGCTGATCGCCAGCAAGAAACAGCTCATCGACGGCATCGCCCACGAGCTGCGAACGCCACTGGTACGGCTGCGTTATCGGCTGGCGATGAGCGATAATCTGTCCGATAGCGAGCAACAGGCATTGAATCGCGATATCGGCCAGTTAGAGTCACTTATCGATGAACTGCTTACCTACGCGCGGTTGGATCGTCCCCAGGTGGCGCTCAATATAGAGCCGCTCGACTTGCCCAAATGGTTGGAAGACAAGGCGGATGACCTGCGGCTTATCCATCCGGAACGAGAAATTCAACTGGATATCCCCCACGTCGGCGATTTTGGCGGCGTTGATTTGCGTCTGATGGAGCGGGTGCTGGATAACCTGGTAAACAACGCATTGCGTTACTCCGAACAGCGCCTGCGTATCGGCCTGTGGTTTGACGGCGACAATGCCTGCTTACAGGTAGAAGACGATGGACCCGGCATTCCGCCGGAAGAGCGTGAACGGGTATTCGAACCCTTTGTCCGCCTCGATCCGAGCCGCGATCGTGCCACCGGCGGTTGCGGCCTTGGCCTGGCCATTGTGCATTCGATTGCCGTGGCCTATCAGGGCCAGGTTTATGTTGACGCCAGTTCGCTCGGCGGTGCCAGCTTCCGTTTCTGTTGGCCAATAAAGCCCACTTTCGATTTAAAAGCAGACCCGGTGTAACCCTGTTCACGCGCAGCATGACTACGCAAAAGAGTGATCCGGATTAAAATAATATGGAGCTAAACGATGACATCTGCACATACCCCATCCTCATACGACGAGCTGCGCGCCCTGTTCACCCGCCTGTCGCGCTTCGGCCACCTTTCCGCTATTGCCGGTTGGGACATGCAAACCATGATGCCACCGGGCGGCAGCAAAGCACGTTCGGAAGCGCTGGCTGAACTGTGCGTACTGCAACACCAAATTTTGACCGCAGAAAAAACCGGCCGCCTGTTTGAACGTGCACAGCAGGAAACCCTGGATGACATTGATCGCGCCAACCTGCTGGAAATGCGTCGCCAATATGACAATGCGGTGCTGGTGCCGGAGTCGCTGGTCGAAGCCAAGTCGCTGGCCGGCGCGCGTTGTGAACATGCCTGGCGCGCTCAGCGTCCAGCCAACGACTGGGAAGGTTTCGCGGAGAACCTGCGTGAAGTAGTCAAGCTTAGCCGACAGGAAGCGCAGATCCGGGCCGAAGCAGCAGGCACCAGCCGCTACGATGCGCTGCTGAATCTGTATGAACCGGGCATGCGCAGCAGCGATATCGACCGCATTTTTGGCGATCTGAAAACCTGGTTGCCTGACCTGCTGCAGAAAGTGGTGACCAAACAGGCTCAGGAACCTTGCCTGATCCCACAAGGGCCGTTCAATGTGGAGACCCAGCGTCAACTGAGTTTGAGCGTAATGAAACTGCTCGGTTTTAACTTTGATGGCGGCCGCGTGGACGTCAGTGCCCACCCATTCTGCGGTGGCGTACCTGAAGACGTGCGCATCACCACTCGCTATAACGATAAAGAATTCCTGACGGCACTGCTCGGTATCGTGCATGAAACCGGCCATGCCCGCTACGAGCAAAACCTGCCGCGTGACTGGCTGGGCCAACCTGTAGCTCAGGCGCGCTCAACGGCCATCCACGAATCGCAAAGCCTGCTGTTTGAAATGCAGTTGGCGCGCGGCAGCGACTTCCTGAAGATCCTGCGCCCGTTGGTGACCCAGCAATTTGGCGAGCAGCCGGCGCTGGAAGAAGCTAACTTTATCCGTCTGAATCAGCGTGTAAAACCCGGCCTGATCCGCGTAGATGCTGACGAGGTGAGCTACCCGGCGCACGTAATCTTGCGTTATGAGATCGAGAAAGCCCTGGTTGAAGGCGAGATCGAGGTGGAGGACATTCCGGCACTGTGGAATGAGAAAATGAAGGGTTACCTCGGCCTGGATACCGTCGGCAACTACCGTAATGGCTGCATGCAGGACATTCACTGGACTGACGGTGCCTTCGGTTACTTCCCGACTTACACTCTGGGCGCCATGTATGCCGCGCAGCTGTTCCACAGCGCACGTGAAGCAATGCCATCGTTGAGCAGCGACATTGCCGAAGGCAACCTGAATCCGCTGTTCCACTGGCTGAAACAGAATATCTGGCGCCACGGCAGCCGTTTCCCTACCGATACGTTGATCGCTAACGCGACCGGCGAAGCGCTTAACCCGGCCTATTTCCGCAAGCATTTGGAAAACCGCTACCTGTAATCCTGTCCCCAGGCACAATGTCCCGTGCCTGGGCATTTTCCCCTGCTTTGCCAGCATGATTCCATAGCGCACTTCCCCCTCTTACGACACCTTGGCCGCAGAGAGTGGGTCGGCAATCCTCCTTATGTATGTTGTAACTAAAATGGAAAAAATCAGTGCCTATTGGGCATCCGCTCTAACCACGATTATCGCTCGCCGGCGCTTTCATCTCCCTTTTCTGTGGGTTCGTACATTAGGTTACACGCCGAAACCAATCACTCACGGAAAGCATTCTGGCGTTTGCCTACTATCTTTACACCGGCCCCGCAGTGGGCTCGATACATGATGAGTCATTTGAGGAATCTACAATGAAAAAAGTATTAGCTCTGGTTGTTGCCGCTGCAATGGGTCTGTCTTCTGTTGCCTTCGCTGCTGACGCTGCCACCACCACGGCAACCCCAGCTGCGACAGCGACTACCACCACCGCAGCTCCGGCTAAAACCACTCACGTGAAGAAACATCACGCGAAGAAAGCGCCAGTACAAAAAGCGCAGGCGGCTAAAAAGCACCACAAAGCTACTGCCAAGAAAGCGCCCGCTCAGAAAGCCCAGGCCGCCAAGAAACACCACAAAAAAGCCAGCCACAAAAAAGCCACCAGCACGCCAGCGGCATAATCGCAATCTGAAGTGAGGCTCCCCTCACCAGTCCAGGCTTGAGTTGTCCAACACCCGGTTCGCCGGGTGTTTTTTCATCGGGGGTTCTCATCATGCTGCGTCGCTACCTATTTGAGATCATTTTGGCCAGCCTGATCCTTTGCGGGCTCATTGCCGCCTTTTTTTATCTGTAGCCGCTCAGCCCTTCGGGATAAGAAATTATTGAAAAATCAATCACTGCCCATCCACACTGCGACTAAATCAGTCTATAGTTACCATTCAGTGTGTTTATGGATGACCCGTCATTTCCAGGCAAGAAACCTATGCGCATAACCGTTTTGCTGTTGCTGTGCTCATTCCCGCTCGCACTTTCCCTCTCAGCAAGGGCCGACAGCCCTTCCGATGCATCGATCGCTGAGCAAACACGCCTGTTTTTTGGCAAAGATGAACGCATCAAGGTCACCGAAACCGACGGCTGGCCGTGGCAGGCGATTGGCCAGGTAGAAACCGCCAGCGGTAATTTGTGCACCGCCACGCTGATCTCTCCTCATCTGGCACTCACCGCCGGGCACTGCGTGCTGGCACCGCCGGGCCAATTGGACAAGGCGATCGCACTGCGCTTTGTGGCCGGCAACAAGAGTTGGCAATACCAGACCGACAATATCGAGACGCTGGTTGACCGCAAGCTGGGCAAAAAGCTCAAGGCCGACGGCGACGGCTGGATCGTACCGCCAGCAGCCGCGGCGTATGACTTTGCCCTGATCCGCCTGAAGGATAAAAAGCCGCTGCCGATTAAGCCGTTGCCGCTGTGGCAAGGCGACAGCAAGGCTCTGACTCAGGCGCTGAAACAGGCCAAACGGCTGATTACCCAGGCCGGGTATCCGGGAGATCACCTCGACGATCTCTACAGTCACCAAAACTGTAAAGTGACGGGTTGGGCGCAACAAGGCGTACTGTCGCATCAATGCGATACCCTGCCCGGCGACAGCGGCTCGCCGTTATTGCTGAAAACCGCCGCTGGCTGGAAGCTCATCGCCATTCAAAGCTCCGCACCGGCAGCCAAAGATCGTTACCGTGCCGATAACCGCGCACTGGCGGTGACCGGTATCCGCGATGCGCTGGACGCACTGGCCGCGGGGAAATAAGCGTTATAAGCCGGCGTGGGCTTCTGCGCCGGTTTCCCTTGAGACGTTTCCCGCCATAAAGCCCTTGGGCGTGGTGCCGGTGAACTGCCGGAAGAACGCGATAAAAGCGCTGTCGCTGGAAAAGCCCAAATGCTGTGCCACGGTGCTGACCCTGGGCAAAACCTGCCCGCAACGCTGCTGGTGTGCAGCCTGTGCCTGGTCTGCACAGGCTGCCTGTTCGCGTTGCTCAGCCCGAAAGCTGTTCGATAGTCTGCAAGATACGCTTGTCAGAGATCGGGTAAGGCGTGCCGAGTTGCTGAGCGAACAGACTGACGCGCAGTTCTTCGATCATCCAACGCACCTCTTTCACCTCTTCATCCTGCTGTCGCTTCGGCGGTAGTTTGTTCAGCCACTGTTGCCAGGCCTGTTGCACCTGTTCCACCCGCAGCATCTGCGCTCGATCGCGATGCGGATCGGTCGCCAGCTTCTCCAGACGGCGCTCAATTGCCTGCAGATAGCGCAACGTATCCGACAGACGCTTCCAGCCGTTGTTGGTCACAAAACCGCGATAAACCAGGCCGCCGAGCTGGTTTTTAATATCTGACAGCGCCAGCGCCAGGGAGATGTCCACCCGGCCTTTCAGCCGTTTATTGATGTTGAACACCGCCGTCAGGATCTGCTCGACCTGTTTGGCTACTCCTACCACCGTTTCATTCAGCTCGGCGCGCACTTTTTCCTGCAGGCGGGCAAAATCCTCTTCCTGCCAAACCGGCCCGCCGTGCTCGGCAATCAGCTTATCGATGCCGCACGAGATGCAGTCGTCAATCAAATCCAGCACCCTGCCATAAGGGTTAAAGTACAGCCCCAGCTTGGCTTTGTTAGGCAGTTTTTCATGCAGATACTTGATGGGCGATGGAATGTTCAGCAACAGCAGGCGGCGCGTTCCCTGCCACATCGCCTGTTGCTGTTCCTGCTCGCTGTCGAACAAACGGATCGCCACGCTGTCTTTTTCATCCACCAGCGCCGGATACGCCTTCATCGAATAGCCACCGCGTTTCTGCTCATAAAACTCCGGCAGTTTGCCGAAGCTCCAGATATGCAGATTGCTTTGCTCCAGCCCATCGTCTGCCACCGCAGACAGGGTTTCCTGCACCTTGTCTTTCAGTTGCAGCTTCAGCGCGGTCAGGTTTTTGCCTTCCAGCAGGGTTTTGTGTTTTTCCCCCACCACCCGGAAAGTCATTTTAAGGTGATCGGGCACCTGTTCCCACTGCCAGTCATCTCGTGACACTGTCACACCAGTCATACGACGCAGCTCGCGCTCCAGCGCATCCAACAGCGGCAATTCCAGCGCGGTGACCCGTCCCAGAAAAGCCTCGGCATAGTTCGGTGCCGGTACAAAGTTGCGACGAACCGGTTTGGGCAGCGACTTGATCAGGGCGATCACCAATTCACGGCGAATGCCTGGAATTTGCCACTCAAAACCCTGATCCTCAACCTGATTAAGGATCGGCAGAGGAATATGCACCGTCACGCCGTCGGCGTCGGTACCTGGCTCAAACTGATAGGTCAGGCGCAGCTTAAGGTTGCCCTGATGCCAGGTATTCGGATAGTCCAGCGCACTGACCTTATTGGCACCGTCCTTGATCAGCATCTCTTTTTCAAAGCTGAGCAAATCCGCGTTCTGTTTTGCGGCGTTTTTCCACCAGTTGTCAAAATGACGCCCGGAGATCACCTCGCCAGGGATGCGCTGATCGTAGAAACTGAACAGGGTTTCATCATCAACCAAAATGTCACGACGGCGCGACTTATGCTCCAGCTCCTCCACTTCCGCACGCAGCTTCAGGTTGGCACTGAAGAATGCATGGCGCGTCTGCCAGTCGCCTTCCACCAGCGCATGGCGGATAAACAGTTCCCGGCACAGCAGCGGATCTATGGTGCTGTAATTAACCTGTCGCGCAGCGACGATGGGTAACCCGAACAGCGTCACTTTTTCGGTGGCCATCACCGCACCCTGGGATTTCGACCAATGGGGTTCGCTGTAGCTGTGCTTCACCAGGTGCTGGGCTAACGGCTCAATCCACTCCGGTTCGATACGTGCGGCGATACGCCCCCACAGGCGGCTGGTCTCAACCAGTTCGGCCACCATGGTCCATTTCGGCGGCTTCTTGAACAGACCTGAACCTGGGAAGATAGAAAATCTTGCGTTGCGAGCGCCCGTGTACTCTTGCTTATCAGCATCTTTCTGGCCGATATGCGATAGCAAACCGGTCAATAACGCGGTGTGTACGCTACGGTAATCGGAAGGTTCACTGTTGACCGGCAGCCCCAGCTCTTTAACCACCTGACGCAGCTGGGTATAAATGTCCTGCCATTCACGCACCCGCAAATAGTTAAGGAAATCATTTCGGCACAGCCGACGGAACTGACTGGAGGAGTGCTCTTTCTGCTGCTCTTTCAGCCAGTCCCACAGGTTGACGTAAGCCAGGAAATCCGAATCTTTGTCGGCAAAGCGCCGGTGTTTCTCGTCCGAGGCCTGCTGCTTGTCCATTGGCCGTTCGCGCGGATCCTGTATCGACAGCGCAGCGGTGATGATCATCACTTCACGCACGCTGCCGCTTTTCTGCGCCTCCAGCACCATGCGCGCTAAACGCGGGTCGATCGGCAACTGCGCCAATTGACGCCCCTGAGGCGTGAGCTGGTAGTGGCCATTGTCGGCCGTTTTAATCGCGCCCAGCTCTTCGAGCAGGCGCACACCATCGAGAATATTGCGCTTGTCCGGCGCCTCAACGAACGGGAAAGCGGCGATATCCCCTAACCCAAGCGACGTCATCTGCAAGATAACCGACGCCAGGTTGGTGCGCAGGATCTCCGGATCGGTAAACTCCGGGCGCGACAGGAAGTCCTGTTCCGAGTACAGACGAATGCAAATACCGTCGGAGACGCGCCCGCAGCGGCCCTTGCGCTGATTGGCGGAAGCCTGCGAAACCGGTTCGATCGGCAGGCGCTGCACCTTGGTGCGGAAACTGTAACGACTGATACGCGCGGTACCGGGATCAATCACGTACTTGATGCCGGGCACGGTCAGTGAGGTTTCCGCCACGTTGGTCGCCAGCACGATGCGCCGGCCGTGATGCGACTGGAATACCCGGTTTTGTTCGCTGTTCGACAAACGGGCATACAGCGGCAGGACCTCGGTATGCGGCAAATTAAGACGGTTCAGGGCGTCGGCGGTGTCGCGAATTTCGCGCTCGCCGCTCATGAAGATCAGAATATCCCCCGGCCCTTCGCGGCCCAGCTCATCTACCGCATCGAAAATCGCCTGCAGTTGATCGCGGTCGATATCGTCGGCATCGTCCACTACCGGACGATAACGCACCTCGACCGGATAAGTACGACCAGAGACTTCGATAATCGGCGCGTTATTGAAATGGCGCGAAAAACGCTGCGGATCGATAGTCGCCGAAGTGATGATGACTTTGAGATCCGGGCGCTTTGGCAGCAGTTCACGCAGGTAACCCAGGATGAAATCAATGTTCAGGCTGCGTTCGTGCGCTTCATCGATAATCAACGTGTCGTACTGCATCAGCAGCCGGTCCTGCTGGATTTCCGCCAACAGGATCCCGTCGGTCATCAGTTTGACCAGGGTGTTTTCGCTGACCTGGTCGTTAAAGCGCACCTTATAACCGACGCTGCCGCCCAACGGCGTTTCCAGCTCGTCGGCAATGCGGTTGGCTACGGTACGCGCCGCCAGGCGTCGAGGTTGGGTATGGCCGATCAGCCCTTTGACCCCGCGCCCCAGCTCCAGACAGATCTTCGGCAACTGGGTGGTTTTCCCCGAACCGGTTTCACCGGCAACAATCACCACCTGATGGTCGCGGATGGCCTGCAGAATATCCTGTTTTTTCTGACTGACCGGCAGGTTTTCCGGGTAGGTGACTTTCGGACAGGATGCGGCGCGCGATTGCACTTTTTGCAACGCTGCCGTTATGTCACTTTCCAGCTCGGCGGCGACGGCCAACTGAGCATCGGGATTTTTGATTTTTCGTGCGCCCTGCAGCCGACGTTGCAGACGTTGTTGGTCACGGAGCATCAGCTCGCCCAGTTGGGCAGACAGTGCCGCGAGCGGAGATTTCACGTTCGGTATTCCTTGTTTCATCGCTGCTGTATCAAGCTTTAGCAGCGGTTTGGTAATGGGTTAGCGAGTTTTCAGCTTTAAGTGCGCAGAATAACATAAGCCCCTTTTTCCCCATAATCCCGCCGCTTATGTCCCGGCAGCTTATTCAATAAAATCGAACAAAGGTCTCGAAATATTGCGCTATCACTGCTGAAAAAATGTGAATAGAGTGTACTGCATGCAAAGGACGCGTTGTCCTGATGTCACTGTCATAACGTAAGGAATTACCGATGAGCAAAGTACTGGTTCTTAAATCAAGCATCCTGGCGGGCTACTCGCAGTCTAACCAACTGGCAGATTTCTTCGTTGAGCAGTGGGCAAAGGCTCATGGCAACGACACCATCACCGTGCGTGACCTGGCTGCACAGCCAATCCCGGTACTGGACGGTGAACTGGTTGGCGCCCTGCGTCCTTCCGACACGCCGCTGACCCCGCGTCAAACCGAAGCCCTGGCGTTGTCCGACGAGCTGATCGCCGAACTGCAAGCCAATGACACCATCGTTATGGCGGCCCCGATGTATAACTTCAACATTCCGACCCAGTTGAAGAACTATTTCGACCTGATTGCTCGTGCCGGCGTCACCTTCCGCTACACCGAAAACGGTCCGGAAGGCCTGGTGAAAGGTAAGCGTGCCATCATTCTGACCAGCCGCGGTGGCATTCACAAAGGCACCCCGACTGACCTGGTCGAACCTTACCTGCGTCTGTTCCTGGGCTTTATCGGTATCACCGACGTCGAGTTTGTGTTCGCTGAAGGTATCGCCTACGGGCCGGATGTTGCCACCAAAGCACAGGCCGATGCCAAAGCCACGCTGGCACAGGTTGTTGCCGCCTGATGCCCGTTGCAGGGGTGTGATGCCCCTGCAAAGCTTCAACAGAACAAGCCAAATCCTGTCAAACCCGCTCTACCCTCATAAAAATCCAATGTTATATCGCTATTGCGCGCCTCAGGGCGCGCTTTTTTTTATTTCTTCAACCATTGGCCGTTTATGCCGCGTACGTATTCCCCCACGGGGGCACGTGCGACCAGTTTTTGCCCGGCCATGCGCGCCACATCGTCGATGGCGATATGATTGCTGTCCGCCACCTGTTGGTATTTCTCGGTGCGTCCGGCATTAATATTTTTCACCAGGGTCAAGGTTTCGGCGTCCTGCTTCACCGGCGCAATATAGCCGTTGAGCGTTTCACCGACGCGCCCCTGTTGCTTGGCCTCATCCAGCGTCAATGCCATTGCCATGCTGCTGAACAGCCAGGCGGCGCCAATCAAGCCTAAATAACGTTTTTTCATGTTGGCTCCTAGAACAGACCGCTTTTGTCTTTCAGCAGATTCTCGACGTCTTTATCCACTTTGATGTGAATTTCATGTTCAATCTTGACGTTCATATTGATGGTGATCGGATCTTTAGGCGTGGCGACCTCGATGCGTGGCACGCAGCCGCTCAGCATTGAGGTGCCGAGCACGGCGGCCAGCAATGGCCCGCTGATGATTTTCATGGTTGTTCCCCAGGTTTGGTGAGGGCCTGTTCCAGCCACTCCTGTAAATTGTCGCCAAAGCGCAGGCTGCGCCAAAGCTGAAACACGTTTTCCTGATGGCTATAGTTCAGGATAACCTCTCTTTTAGCGCTTTTTTGCGGGTTAACCCCGTCAATGCGCGCCTTCAGCGTCAGTTCACCGAGGTTGTCGAGATCGACTCTGGCCTTGGAGCGGTTAATCTCCATATAGCGCAGCCAATCTATCGCGGCGCCGGTCGCCATATTATTACTGCCGATGGCATCGGCCATGTCCTTGTCCAGGCGCAGCGTCAACATGCCAGCGTTGGCAATCCAACCGTTGCGCACCAGCCATTTAGGATGATTCAGGAACAGCGGCAATTCACCGTCTACCCGTCCTGACATGGCAAACTGTTTTGGCTTCAACGCGGTAAACAAGGCACTGAGATCCACCTTATCCAGCTTCAATACGGCGGCGTCATGCTGCGGCATGCGCAGCGCAGACAGGCTGATGTGGCCGTTCAACGCGTCCATACCGACGTTGCTCAGCGTCAGCGGTGCCTGCTCGCTGTAAGGATAAGCGCCCTGAAGATCGGCGGTAATATTCTGCATTTCGAACAGGTTGCGGAAAGACTTGATGCGCAGCATCATCGGTTGCTTGGCGCCGAGCTGCCAAATGTGATTTTTCAGGCGGTAGGACATGACGAAATCCAGCCCGCTCATCTCACCGTCTTTCAGCCACATGCCGCCCTGCTTCACCACCCAATGGCCACCGGCCTCAAAACCCTGCACCCGTGCGGCAGAGAAGGCCGATTGCGCATAGAATTCACCGTCGCGCAGTTTGATATTGAGATCCGGCGAGATGAGCGGTTGGAACACCTTCAGCGACTGCTTCGGCCACCAGCCCTCTCCGCGTAAACGCTCACCGTCCCAGCGGCCACGTAGCGCTATAGGGCCAATCTGTTCCGCCTGCAGTTTGCCCTGCAGCTGGAAATTATCCGGCGTTGTGCCCTTCATCTGAAGCGCCAACACCGGTGCAGGCAGGTAACCGCCGTTAGTAAAGCTGACCTTGCCCGAAACCAGTTGCAGTTCGCCATTAAACGCCGGGTTTTTCTCGTCCCGCTGCCAACGCAGCGGCTGACTGAGGCTAAGGCGCGGCGCATCCACCGTTACCATGCTGTACTTCAAACGATCAAAACCAGTGGAAAGCCGATCGAGGATCAGCGTGCTGTCCTGCCAACTGCCGCTGCCGGCAACGTCCCAGGCAGCCTGCAACGGCGGTAATTGTCCGTTGCCCCAGTAGCGCCATTGCCAGTTGCCATGGTCCGGCCAAAAATCTTGCGCCTTGCCGTCCAGATGCAGTTTAAAACGCCCCCAGTAGCTGTCGCTGGCATTAATAATGGCCTGCAACCGACCGGTGATGCCGGCAGCAGTCACTTTCACCCCGGCCAACGGCAAACGCGCCTCTTCCAATTTCATTTCCGGCGTGGCGTTGCCCCACAGTCGCAGCAGTGAACCAGACTGCAAGACCAGCGTCGGGTTGAGAATGGTGCCGCTGACAATACCGGGGATCGAGGCAGTCATTGAAAAGTCGGACAGATTCGCCTGGCCGGTCAGTTGGAAACGCAGATCGCTGTCGGTCAGGCCGACTTTACCCGGCCCCAGCGTTAATACCGCGTTGCCTTTGCCGTTATGGCCGTCGGTGATGACATTCAAACGGGCGCTGATCTGCGTCTCATCAAAACCTTTACTCCAGTCGTGCAGCGCAATGTTCACCCCGCCGTTTAGCGGTTGCTGGCTGTATGGCCAGCGCCATTCGCCCTGTTTAATGCTGACCTGTTGGGCGTTGATCTCCCAAGGTAGCGTCGCCAGGGGTTTGTTTTCACCCTTTTCCGTCAGCGTCAGCACGCCCTGCTGCTGTTGCCAGCGCATGTCCAACAGTAAGGGTTTGTCCAGATAGCCGGTCTGCATTTCGCCCTGCAGCGCCCCTTGTGCCGGAATACTGTCCAAATCGAGCGGAATGGCTATTTTGCCGGTCAGATGCAGCGGTTGTGGGCTGTCTGGCGCAGTGATCGTCAGGCCGTTGAGCGTCAATTGCTGCTGCGGATCCAACAGCGCATCGAGCTGAATATTCGGCCCCTGATATTGCAGGCGCTGGCCCTCTACAGAGGAATGTATCTGTAATTTACCGGCGTAGTACTGCCACGGCACCACCGCGAAATCCTTGATGGTAACGTCCAGCAGCGGCAGTTGTTTTTGCAATTGGTCCAGCGCCAGTGGTGCACTGCTGGCGTCAGCGGCGGGTAATTTTGATAAGCAGGCAGTATCGACATTCAGCTTATCGCTGATGAGCTCCCACCGCCCCTGCTGATAGGCCAATCGGGTCGGTCCGACGGCGGCAAGCAAACAGTCTTGTGCCAGAAAACGCGCGCCATCCAGCTGCAATGCCCCCTGACGCCAATGCGGTTTGCCCTGCAAAACCAATTGGCTGCCCTGTGGAAGCCAATGAGAGATCACACGCGGCAACCAGCGCGGCAGAGTTTGCCACAGCGCAAGCAGCAAGATCGCCGTACTGACCACAATCCCTATGAATACTTTCAATCGCTTAGTCATTAAATGATTGCTTCATTCCTGAGTTAGGCCGCTTACCCTGGCCAGAGAGCGTTTTAAGTAAGTCTATGCCTGAATTGGCAATAATGATGGCATGAATTTGACATAGGGTGAAGCCAACGCCGACGAAGATGCCCCGTTTCGGCGCTTTTGCAGCCGTTGATAGGGATACTGTAAATTTTAGTTACATATTCATCACATGAATGCGAACTGTTTCGGACTTTTGTTATTGTCGTTACCTTTGATAATTAATAGTCTTGCAAGCATTCTAACAAAAGTCAGCTGCTAGCTAACTATACTAGAGAAGCCATTCCCCACACCCCCGTGGGGATTTTTTTGCCTGGAACCAACCTCTCTCTCATCTCTCGCGCTTCGCTTTTCAGCCACTCCGTGCCGAATATTCACCCTGTTGTGACGTTGCCAGCTACCCTTAATCAATACCCTTTGCGGCAACGATAACTGCTGCCATTCAACGCGCATCAAACAGGCTAACCAATTGTAGAATTTACTAAAATCTGTTAAATTGATCACAAAATCACGCGGGAGAAACCACGATGAAATTGGCGATATACAGCACCAAACAGTATGACCGTAAATATCTCGAACTGGTGAATCAGCAGTTTGGTTACGAGCTGGAGTTCTTCGACTTCCTGCTCAGTAAAAAAACCGCCAAAAACGCCGCCGGCTGCAAAGCCATCTGCATCTTCGTCAACGACGACGGCAGCCGTGAAGTGCTTGAAGAACTGGCGGCGTTGGGGGTCGAAATTTTGGCTCTGCGCTGCGCCGGCTTTAATAATGTCGATTTGGACGCCGCCAAAGAACTGGGCATCAAGGTGGTGCGCGTACCGGCCTACTCGCCGGAAGCGGTCGCTGAACATGCCGTGGGCATGATGATGTGCCTGAATCGTCGTATTCACCGTGCCTATCAACGCACCCGCGATGCCAATTTCTCGCTTGAGGGTTTGATCGGTTTCAACATGCACAACCGTACCGCCGGGGTGATTGGCACCGGCAAGATTGGCGTCGCCACCATGCGCATCCTGAAAGGCTTCGGCATGAAGCTTCTGGCCTATGACCCGTACCCAAGCGAACAGGCATTGGAGCTCGGTGCGGAATATGTCGATCTGCAAACGCTGTACGCGCAATCTGACGTCATTACCCTGCACTGCCCACTGACGCCGGAAAATCACCATCTGTTGAACACCGACGCTTTTGCGGCGATGAAAAATGGCGTGATGATCATCAACACCAGCCGCGGCGGTTTGATTGACTCATCAGCCGCGATTGATGCCCTGAAACAACAGAAAATCGGCGCCCTGGGGATGGACGTGTATGAGAATGAACGCGACCTGTTCTTCGAAGATAAATCCAATGACGTGATCCAGGACGATATTTTCCGTCGTCTGTCTGCTTGCCACAACGTGTTGTTCACCGGTCATCAGGCTTTCCTGACCGAAGAGGCGCTGACCAGCATCTCGGAAACCACGTTGCAGAACGTGAGCCAATTGGATCGTGGTGAGCCTTGCCCTAACCAGCTCAATGCCTGATTTGTCCTAAGGAGAGCCGATGAAAAAGTCTATGTTGGTGGCGTTAATGCCGCTGCTGTTAGCCGGGTGTGGAATGAGTCAAAACGGAAAGACGGTAAAGGAAAGCGACCTGTTGCATCATAACTTTATTTTGCAAAGCGTCGACGGCGTAGCGGTGAAAGCGGGCCAGGGCAAGCAGCCCAACATCGAGTTCGGTGAAACCCTGCACGTTTCCGGTGCCATGTGTAACCGTTTCTTTGGCAATGGCCAATTGCAAAATGGCGTGCTGACGGTAAAAGGTCTGGCTTCAACACGCATGCTGTGCGCAGACCCGCAACTCAATCAGTGGGATCGGGTGATCGGCGACGTGCTGGGCAAAGGAGCAAAAGTCACCCTCAGCGCTCAGCAATTAACGCTGAGCGGCGGCGACCATACCCTGGTTTATACACTGCGCGATTGGGTGCAGTGATCCCTGTGCACCAGGCTGCTCTGCGGCCTGGTGTTATTAACCGTTAGCCGGCGCTCGCGCAGGCACCCCGCCCCAGCGTCGATTCTTCGCACTGTTTACCATTCGGCATTTGGCACATTCTGATCGCTTCGCCGTTTAAATTGTGGGTCACGGTCGTGACGCCGCCAACGATGGCACAGTTAGCACTGGTCTGTAAGTTATTGATTCTTGCACTGTTAGCCTGCTGGACTGGTTCTTCGTTGTTGCTGCTGCAGGCGGCCAAAAGCAGTACGGTGCCGGCCAGCAACCCTTTTAATATTGTCATTAATCCACTCCTGAACCCGAAACTGCGCTGTGTAAAATCGCCATTGCCGATAACTCGCATCACTTTATTGCGGACACGTTAGGTTATCTTTGATGCAAACCTGTTTAATCTAGCCTGATATATAAATAATGAAAATATATTCCTGCAATTATTTGCCGTTTATTTGAACAGCGACGAAATTATTATGGTTACTGGATTTTTCCGCTCTGTCCGCGGAGCAAACATCGAACATCCCTGCCCGACCTGAACAAGGGTCAGTCACAGCAGGGTTAAACAGGCATTTTAGGAGAGGTTAACGCTTTGAGGCGAGGCGAACAGCACCAAAATGCGGTGTCAAAATGGCGCATTTTTTGCCGGTAAAAGGAAGATCCAAACTTGGGGGTAATCTATTATTTTCCGTTATTTATTAATAAGGATTTCTGCCAGCGCCACTGAATGTCGCGCTGGCGATTGTTTCGGTTTAAATAAGGATCAGTGCGCTGCGGTTTTCGACAGTAAATTAATCACTAACACGCCAGCAATAATTAATCCCATCCCCAGCACGGCTGGCCAATCCAGCTTTTGTTGATAAACAAATACCGCGGCAATTGACACCAGAACAATGCCCATGCCCGACCAGATGGCATAAACAATGCCCAGCGGCATGGTTTTCACCACCATCGACAGCCCCCAAAAAGCTACGCCATAGCCGACCACGACCACCAGCGATGGCCACAAGCGAGTGAATCCCTCAGAGGCTTTCAGCATGGTGGTGGCGATCACTTCTGCGACTATCGCCATGGTCAAATACATAAATCCGCTCATCGTTTTTTCTTCTGTAAGTTTACCTATTCACCAGTATGACGCGCCGGAAATAAATTGTCGTTAAACAACGATGACAATTTTTCTTCAGGGCCATTTAAAGTCGTGAAATATCTCCTTGTCGCATTTTTTGTCGATTTATCATCCGCCACACAAACGCGATAAAGGGCCAATATATCCCTCTGCTAGACTTTGTTAATTACTGCGAGAGGTGACTTTCGCAGCTTTTTGAGCAATGAAAGGTAAAGTTGATGATTACTACAGATGGTAATAATGCAGTCGCTTCCGTCGCCTACCGCGCCAGCGAAGTGATTGCCATCTACCCAATCACCCCCAGTTCGACCATGGCGGAACAGGCGGATGCCTGGTCCGGCGACGGCCGTCAAAATATCTGGGGCGACGTGCCGCGAGTGGTGGAAATGCAGTCGGAAGGCGGTGCGATCGCCACGGTACATGGCGCATTGCAAACCGGCGCGCTGTCGACCTCGTTTACCTCATCGCAGGGCCTGCTGCTGATGATCCCGACGTTGTATAAACTGGCCGGTGAACTGACGCCGTTTGTGCTGCATGTTGCTGCGCGCACCATCGCCACCCATGCGCTGTCGATTTTTGGCGACCATTCCGACGTGATGGCGGTACGCCAAACCGGCTGCGCCATGCTGTGCGCAAGCAACGTCCAGGAAGCACAGGATTTTGCGCTGATTTCCCAAACGGCCAGTCTCAACAGCCGCCTGCCGTTTATTCACTTTTTTGATGGTTTCCGCACCTCGCATGAAATCAACAAAATCGTGCCGCTGAGCGACGATACCCTGCGCCAGATGCTGCCTCAGAACGCGATTGACGCGCACCGCAGCCGCGCACTGTCGCCTGATCATCCCGTGGTGCGGGGCACCTCCGCCAACCCGGACACCTATTTCCAATCGCGCGAAGCCACCAACCCCTGGTATAACGCGACCTGCCAGCATGTGATCGACGCGATGGACAAATTCGCCGAGATCACTGGCCGGGCGTATCAGCCCTTCGAATATTACGGCCATCCGCAGGCCGAGCGCGTGGTGATCCTGATGGGATCCGCCATCGGCACCTGCGAAGAAGCGATCGACGCCCTGTTGACCCGTGGTGAAAAAGTCGGCGTGCTGAAAGTGCGGCTGTTTCGGCCGTTTTCCGCGCAGCACCTGCTCAGCGTGTTGCCGGAAAGCGCGAAGAAAATCGCCGTACTGGACCGTACCAAGGAGCCCGGCGCGCTGGCGGAGCCCCTGTATCTGGACGTGATGACCGCACTGGCTGAAGCGTTCAGCCGGGGTGACCGCGCCCATATGCCGATGGTGATCGGCGGCCGTTATGGGCTCTCCTCGAAAGAGTTTGGCCCTGACTGCGCGTTAGCCGTGTTTAACGAGCTGGCTCTGGAGCGCCCGCGCCCACGCTTTACCGTCGGTATTTTCGACGATGTGACCGGTCTTTCCCTGCCACTCAGTGAAGAAACCCTGCCGCAGCGCGCGTCGCTGGAGGCGCTGTTCTACGGTCTTGGCAGTGACGGCTCCGTTTCCGCTACCAAGAACAACATCAAAATCATCGGCAACAGTACGTCCATGTATGCCCAGGGCTATTTCGTTTATGACTCGAAAAAGGCCGGAGGCCTGACGGTATCCCACCTGCGCGTCAGCGAACAGCCCATCAACTCGGCCTATCTGGTCAGTCGCGCCGACTTTGTCGGCTGCCACCAACTGCAGTTTATCGATACTTACCAGATGGCGGAGCGCCTGAAACCCGGCGGCATTTTCCTGCTCAATACTCCCTATGGTGCCGAAGAGGCCTGGTCGCGGCTGCCGCAGGAAGTGCAAGCCGTCTTGCAGCAACGTCAGGCACGCTTCTATATCATCAACGCGGCGAAACTGGCACGTGAATGCCGGCTCGGTGCACGTATCAACACCGTAATGCAGATGGCGTTTTTCCATCTGACCCAAATTCTGCCGGGCGACGTGGCACTCCAGCAATTGCGGGATGCTATCGAACGCAGCTACAGCAACAAAGGCCAGGATATTGTTGAGCGCAACTGGCAGGCGCTGGCCGCCACGCTTGACGCGCTGATTGAAATCCCCCTGCAGCCGGTTAACGAAAGCAGCCCAATGCGACCGCCGATTGTCTCGGATGCGGCGCCTGACTTTGTCAAAACCGTGACCGCCGCGATGCTGGCCGGACTGGGGGATGCGTTGCCGGTGTCAGCCTTCCCGCCGGACGGTACCTGGCCGGTGGGAACCACCCAGTGGGAAAAGCGCAATATCGCCGAGGATATCCCCATTTGGCAGCCGGATCTGTGCACCCAGTGCAACCACTGCGTTGCCGCCTGCCCGCACTCCGCCATCCGCGCCAAAGTGGTTCAGCCGGAGGCCATGGAGCACGCCCCTGCCTCGCTGCAATCGCTGGATGTGAAAGCGCGCGACATGCGCGGCCAGAAATACGTACTGCAGGTCGCGCCGGAAGACTGTACCGGCTGCAATCTGTGCGTTGAAGTCTGCCCGGCAAAAGATCGCCAGAGCCCGGACATCAAGGCCATCAACATGGCATCGCGCCTTGAGCACCTGACTGAAGAAAAAGCGCATTACGACTTCTTCCTGCAGTTGCCGGAAATTGATCCCTCGCAGATCGAGCGGATCGACATCCGTACCTCGCAGTTGATTTCGCCGCTGTTCGAATACTCCGGTGCCTGTTCCGGCTGTGGGGAAACACCGTACATCAAGCTGCTGACCCAGCTTTATGGCGACCGGTTGCTGATTGCCAACGCCACCGGCTGTTCGTCCATTTACGGCGGCAACCTGCCGACTACACCTTATACCACCAATGCCGAAGGCCGCGGTCCAGCCTGGGCCAACTCGTTGTTCGAGGATAATGCGGAGTTCGGTCTGGGCTTCCGCTTAACGGTCGATCAGCACCGCAGCCGCGTACTGCGTTTGCTGAACACCCTGGCGCCGCAGCTGCCGGCACAGTTGGTCAACGCTCTGCAGATGACGGATATCGCACCAGAGCCGCGTCGCCAACAGATTAAGGAACTGCGCGGCTTGCTGGCGCAGATTGAGGGTCACGACGCGCGCCAACTGGCGACCGACGCCGATTATCTGGTGGATAAATCCATCTGGCTGATTGGCGGCGACGGCTGGGCTTACGATATCGGGTTCGGCGGGTTGGATCACGTCCTCAGCCTGACCGAAAACGTCAACGTGCTGGTGTTGGACACTCAGTGTTACTCCAACACTGGCGGCCAGCAATCGAAGGCCACCCCGCTCGGGGCGGTGACCAAGTTCGGCGAACACGGCAAGCGCAAGGCACGTAAGGATCTGGGCGTCAGCATGATGATGTACGGCCATGTTTACGTGGCGCAAATCTCGCTGGGTGCGCAGCTTAATCAGACGGTGAAAGCCATTCAGGAAGCCGAAGCTTATCCGGGGCCATCCCTGATCATTGCCTACAGCCCCTGTGAAGAACACGGTTACGATCTGGCACTCAGTCACGACCAGATGAAACAGCTGACCGCGACCGGATTCTGGCCGCTGTATCGCTTCGATCCACGTCGCGCCGATGAGGGCAAACCGGCGCTGGCGCTGGATTCCCGGCCGCCAAACAGCAATCTGACCGATACGTTGCTGAAAGAACAGCGCTTCCGCCGCCTGAACTCACAGCAGCCGGAAGTCGCCAGCGCGCTGTATCAGGCCGCAGAAAAAGAGCTGAAGGAGAAGTACGACTTCCTCAGCCTGCTGGCCGGCAAGGGGGAAACCTCCTCGGCCGAGTAAACCCACGGGACGCGACCGGTTCGCGCCCCGCTTTTGTTTTTTGCCACTGCGTAACGCTCTCCACGCCAGACGCCCTCGCGCAATACAGTATCGAATAGCCTGAATCAGCCCTCAAAAACAGCTTGACCTTCCAAACGTGGTAAGTCCGATAAGTGCAATCAGAGCCGCTTCGGCTCAATAAATTCCACTGTCGACTTCAGTCGCGAAAGGTCAAATGATGAAAGCCAAACGTGTCACTCTAATCACTGCGGCGATAAGCGTCGCATTCGCTGTCGCCGGTTGCAAAGAGACGGTGTCCGCAGCTGCTCCCGCCAAGCCTCCGAGCGTACCAGTAGCCGAAGTGGTCGTTCGCCCGGTCACGCCTTTTGTCGAGTTCACCGGTTCGCTAACCGCTGTCAAACAGGTTGAACTGCGTCCAAGAGTCGCCGGATATCTGCAAGATGTCAGCGTGCCGGAAGGTCGCTGGGTTGAGAAAGGCCAACGGCTGTTTCTCATTGACTCTCGGGTGTACGAAGCCGCGCTGAGTGCCGCCAAAGCTCGCTTGCGCGAGGCTGAAGCAGCAGCGCGGCTCGCTCAAACGGAATATGCCCGTGCCACACAGCTGTTTGCTCAAAAGGTTTTTGCGCGTGCTCAGCTCGATACGGCAACCGCTTCGTTGAATGCAGGCAAAGCGCAGGTCGATGCCGCGAAAGCCGCCCTGGCTGCGGCAGAGTTGGATATGGAGTTCACGCGCGTCACGGCGCCCATCAGCGGGCGCGTCGGCCAGGTGCTGGTCACCGAGGGCAACTACGTTACCAATGGCGTAACGCCGCTCACGACGATTGTCTCGACCAACCCGCTGCAGGTTTATTTCGACGTCGACGAGCGCACCTATTTGCGTTCGCTCGCCGCAGACCGCACTCGTGCCACCCCGCCGGCAACCAAGGTGATGGTCGCGCTGATCACCGACAAAACCTATACCCGAACTGGCCGTGTCGATTTTCTTGCCAACTCCGCCGACCGTGGGACGGGCACCGTGCGTATTCGCGCCGTTGTCGATAATGCCGATGGACAATTGACCCCTGGCCTGTTTGCCAAGGTCAAACTGGAAACCGGTGCACCGCGCGCCCGCGTACTGGTGTCCGATCAATCAATTGGCACCGATCAGGGCCGCCGCTATGTGTTGGTCGTCGGCAAAGGTGACAAAACCGAATATCGGCCAGTCGAGCTGGGCCCGATGGTCGAAGGCATGCGGGTGATCGAACAGGGTCTGCAGCCGGGTGAGCGTATCGTGGTCAAGGGCCTGGTACGCCCCGGTATGCAGATCACGCCGCAAACAACCGCCATTGATGGTGCTCCCATGACGGCGCCGACAACCACGGGAGCCGCGTAATGACTTTCCCTCGTTTCTTCATCGCACGCCCGATATTTGCCATCGTCCTGTCAATTTTGATGGTGCTCGCCGGCGGCGTGGCCTTCTTCCAACTGCCGCTTAGCGAGTATCCGGCAGTCACTCCGCCAACGGTGCAAGTGACCGCGTCTTACCCCGGAGCCAACCCCAAAGTGATCGCTGAAACGGTAGCGGCTCCGCTCGAACAGGCAATCACCGGGGTTGAGGGCATGTTGTACATGTCGTCGCAGTCGGCAACCGATGGCCGAATGATCCTGACCGTCACTTTCGCCCAGGGCACCAATGCCGATATGGCGCAGGTTCAGGTGCAAAACCGGGTTTCGCGCGCGCTGCCGCGGTTACCTGAAGAGGTTCAACGCCAGGGCGTCGTCACGCAGAAAACCTCGCCGGATATCCTGATGGTAGTTCACCTGCTGTCGCCCGATCAGCGTTACGATCCTCTCTACATTTCAAACTACGCTTACCTCCAGGTACGCGATGAGCTGTCACGCATCCCCGGAGTCAGTGACGTTTTGGTATGGGGTGCCGGCGAGTACAGTATGCGGCTTTGGCTCGATCCTGATTTGATCGCTGCGCGAGGGTTGACGGCCGGTGACGTTATCGCCGCCGTACGCGAACAGAACGTTCAGGTGGCGGCCGGCTCGGTTGGCCAGACGCCCAACTCCAACGCCGCATTCCAGGTGACGGTCAATACCCTCGGCCGCCTGACCGACGAGGAACAGTTTGGCGATATCATTATTCGCACCGGTAGCGACGGCCAAATCACTCGCCTGCGAGATGTCGCCCGTATCGAAATGGGAGCTGATGCCTACGCGTTGCGCAGCCTGCTCGACGGTGAGCCGGCCGTCGCGCTGCAAATTATTCAAAGCCCGGGAGCTAACGCGCTAGACGTTTCTAAGGCCGTGAGGGCCACCATGCAACGGCTCGAAACTCACTTTCCGGCAGGACTCACTTCGCGCATAGCTTATGACCCAACGGTCTTCGTCAGTGCTTCGCTGGAGTCGGTAGCCACCACCCTGCTGGAGGCGATCCTGTTGGTGGTGATCGTGGTAGTGCTGTTCCTGCACAACTGGCGCGCGTCGTTGATCCCGCTGATGGCGGTGCCGGTATCGCTGATCGGGACCTTTGCCGTCATGCATCTGATGGGTTTTTCGCTCAATACCTTGTCGCTGTTTGGCCTGGTGTTGTCGATCGGGATAGTGGTCGACGACGCGATCGTCGTGGTCGAAAATGTCGAACGACATATCGAAAATGGCGAGGAGCCTCCCCAAGCCGCAAGGCGCGCCATGGATGAAGTGACCGGCCCCATCATCGCCATTACCTCGGTGCTTGCCGCCGTATTCATCCCCACTGCCTTCCTGAGCGGCCTGCAGGGGGAGTTTTATCAACAATTTGCGCTCACCATCGCCATTTCAACCATTCTGTCGGCCATCAACTCCCTGACACTCAGCCCGGCGCTGGCCGGCCTTTTGCTGCGTCCGCGCAAGGCTGCAATCGCCCGAGATCCGCGCACCCTGGGCGGTCGAGCCGATCGGTTGTTCCGTGCGTTTGGCCGGCCTTTCCGACACGCGCCTAGCGCTTATGGCAATACGGTGCGCAAAGTGGTCCGGGTTAGCGGTCTGGCGCTTTTGGTCTACGGTGGCTTACTGGCACTGACCTTCTTCGGCTTTAAGGCGGTTCCGCCCGGCTTCGTACCGATGCAGGACAAATACTACCTGGTTGGTATTGCCCAACTGCCCAATTCGGCCTCGCTGGAACGCACCGATGCGGTCGTCAAACAGATGTCGAAAATCGCGCTGGCGGAAGCCGGTGTCGAGAGCGTCGTAGCCTTCCCAGGGCTGTCGATCAACGGCTTCGTCAACGTACCGAATGCCGCCGTCATGTTCGTTATGCTTGACCCGTTTGAAGCTCGTACAACAGACGATCTCAGCGCGACCGCGATTGCCGGCCGCCTGCAAGCAAAATTCGCCGGCATTCCCGACGGCTTCCTCGGCGTATTTACACCGCCGCCGGTACCGGGTCTGGGCGCCACCGGCGGTTTCAAAATGCAAATTGAGGATCGCAGCGGCGCCGGATTGGATGCTCTGGTTCAGCAAACCCAGATCCTGATGACCAAAGCCACCGAGTCGGGACAGGTGGCCGGACTGATGACCAGCTTTGACGTCAATGCCCCACAACTCGACGTTGCCATCGATCGTACCAAAGCCATGAGTCAGGGCGTCCGTCTGGCGGATATCTTCGAATCGCTGCAGGTCTATCTCGGTTCTCTCTATGTCAACGATTTCAACCGTTTTGGCCGCACCTACAAAGTGACCGCCCAGGCCGATGCAGACCATCGCATGCAGGCAGAAGCCATCGGTCGCCTGCAAGTACGCAATGCTGCCGGGAAAATGCTGCCTTTATCTTCATTTGTTACCGTCACACCGAGCTCAGGCCCAGACCGAGTGATCCACTACAACGGCTATCCTTCGGCCGACATCTCCGGCGGCGCCATGGCCGGCATCAGTTCGGGTCAGGCGGTAGCCGTGATGGAGCGTCTGGCGAAAGAAGTGCTGCCGGAAGGCATGACTTTTGAATGGACCGACCTTACCTACCAGCAAAAGCTGGCCGGGGATTCGGCGTTGTTCATCTTCCCGCTGTGTGTGCTTCTGGCCTATCTCATCCTTGCCGCTCAGTACAACAGCTGGTTGTTGCCGCTGGCCGTCCTGTTGATCGTGCCGATGTGTCTGCTGAGCGCCATTATTGGCGTCTGGATGACCGGCGGTGACAACAACGTCTTTGTGCAAATCGGGCTGATCGTACTGGTCGGTTTGGCCGCCAAAAATGCCATTCTTATCGTCGAGTTCGCCCGCACTCTCGAGGCCGAGGGCGCAAGCGCGCTGGATGCGGTTATCGAGGCTTGTCGGCTGCGACTGCGGCCAATCCTGATGACCTCCCTGGCCTTTATCGCCGGTGTGGTTCCTCTGGTCTTTGCCGGCGGTGCCGGGGCGGAGATGCGCCATGCAATGGGTATCGCCGTCTTCGCCGGCATGCTAGGCGTGACGCTGTTCGGTCTGTTCCTGACGCCGGTGTTTTATGTGGTGATGCGTAACCTGTCCGTTCGTATCGAACGCCGCCGGGCAGAATCGAAGCTGCGCAAACAGCGCATTAAGGAGAGCACCTCATGAAAAGCCTCTATCAATCGCTGTGGTTCCCCCTGAGTGCGCTTACCCTGTTAACCGGGTGTTCATCTGTAGGGCCAGACTATTCGCCGCCTTCGCTGTCTTCGGCACGGCTTCCCGCCAGCTTTGGTGCAGCTTCGCCAGGCCTTAATTCCGCTGCCGTGGAGGTTGAATGGTGGCGTGCCTTCGACGATCCGATATTGAGCGGACTGATCCGGCAGGCGCTTTCGGTTAATCATGATATCGGCATTGCCGCCATGCGGCTCGAAGAAGCAAAAGCCCTGCTGCGCGAGGATCGTCAGAGCTTTCTGCCAAGCGGCGGCCCTGCTTTCAGCTATGAAAACCGTCGCAAGAGCGAGATAGAGACATCGCCTGACCAGGCTCGTCAGCAGGAAACCTATCGCGGTGCCGTAGACACCGCCTGGGAAATCGATCTGTTCGGTCGCGTGCGCCGTTCGGTTGAGGAAGCCCAGGCGCAGGCAGGCTCGCGTGAAGCCTTGTTGCGCGATGTGCAAGCCGGCGTTGCAGCAGCGGTGGCCGCCACCTGGTTTGAACTGCGCGGTATCGAGGCCGAGCTTGCTGTCGTTGAAGATATCACCCGAAGCCAGCGCGAGAGCCTGGCTCAGGTTGAACGTCTGGCGAATGCCGGTTCAGCCAGTGAGTTCGACCGACTGCGCGCCGAGGCGTTATTGCGCAATGTCGAGGTTGTCGCCCCCGAGCTCGAGCGCCGTCGCGCGGTTTCCGTCAATGCGCTGGCGGTATTGCTTGGCGAAACGCCGCAAAGGTTTAGCCCTCCAGTCGCCATACCTGGGCGTGATGAACTGAAGGTTACCTCCCTCGCCGTCGGCAACCCCGAGGCGCTCCTGGCACGACGTGCCGATATTGCGGCGGCCGAACGCACTCTGGCGGCAGCAACAGCGCGGATTGGGGTAGAAACGGCAGGTCTCTACCCCGAGATCCAGGTACAGGGCTCGATCGGATTCGTTGCCGGGAACCTCGATGCAGTGAACGGTGCCGGAGCTTTGTCCGGTTTTATCCTTCCGGTCATTCGCTGGTCTCTGCTCGATAACGGTCGCGTCCGAGCGCGGATTGCCGCCAGTGAAGCTCGCGCCCAAGAAGCCCTGCTCCTCTACGATCAAACACTATTGCGCGCGCTGCAGGAAACCGACGACGCCTTCAAAACCTATAAAGCAACAGGCAGCACGCTCGAACTGCGCCTGCTTGAATCAGCAGCCAATCGTGAGGCCGCTCGTCTCGCCCGGCTGCAGTTTTCCCAGGGGCAAGGCCTCTATCTGGAAGTCCTTGACGCAGAGCGTTCCGACTTTAACAGCCGGCGAGCGCTGGCGGTCGCACGCACCGAACAACAACTCGCCGTGGTCAGCATCTATAAGGCATTGGGAGGTGGTTGGCAGGTGTGTACTGGTGAGACGACGCTCTGCGGCGGTGCCAAAACGAGGCCGAATCTGCCCCTGGCAAAACAAATCCCTGACAGGTCTTGACCTTCCCACAGTGGGAAGCTTTAAGCTTTTCGATATCCGAATCAGTAAAGGGGTAGTTCAATGACTTCCGTCTCTGTGCAACAAGGTTCTAATTCAGCCCTGCGCACCACTCGTCTGAGCCTGCCGGTCGAAGGTATGACCTGTGCTTCCTGCGTTGGCCGCGTCGAACGTGCGCTAAAAGCCGTTCCCGGCGTGCAAACGGCAACGGTCAATCTGGCCACCGAGCGCGCCGATATCACTTTCGGCGATCGCGCCGATCCGCAGGCAGCCGTTGGTGCCATCGAGAGCGCCGGTTACGCCGTTCGTGAAGAAACCACTGAACTCGGCATCGAAGATATGACCTGCGCGTCCTGTGTCGGTCGGGTTGAGAAAGCGCTCAGGCAAATTCCGGGCGTGATCGAAGCGAATGTCAACCTGGCGACCGAGCGTGCCCGGGTGCGCCATAGTGCCGGGATCGTCACCACGGCCATGCTTGAAGCCGCGGTCGAACAGGCCGGTTATAAGGCCCGCCGCTTGTCTGCCGCCACGGCAAGTTCGGACGATCAAGACAGTGAAAGGCGCGAGAACGAAGCACGTGGACTACGCCGATCTTTACTGATTGCCGCTCTCTTGACCTTGCCAGTATTCGTCCTCGAAATGGGCTCGCACCTGATTCCCGCGATGCATCATTGGGTGTTAGGGGTTCTGGGTGAACAGCGCAATGCGTATCTGCAGTTCGTGCTTACCACGCTGGTGCTGTTTGGGCCCGGCCTGCGCTTCTTCCGCAAGGGCGTGCCGGCATTGCTGCGCGGTGCCCCTGACATGAACTCGCTGGTGTCGGTGGGTACCGCGGCGGCTTATGGCTATTCGGTGGTGGCCACTTTCATTCCGCAAGTGCTGCCGCAAGGTACCGCCAACATCTATTTCGAAGCCGCCGCGGTGATCGTTACGCTGATTTTGCTTGGGCGCACGCTGGAGGCTCGCGCCAAGGGGCGAACCTCTCAGGCGATAAAACGGTTGGTTGGGCTGCAGGCCAAAACGGCGCGCGTCGAGCGTAACGGTGCAACCCTGGAAATCCCGCTCGACCAGGTGACCACCGGTGATGTCGTGTTCGTTCGCCCGGGCGAGAAGATCCCGGTCGACGGTCAGGTCGTCGAAGGCGTCTCTTATGTAGATGAAAGCATGATCACCGGCGAACCGGTGCCGGTGTCCAAGAGTGTCGGTGCCGAAGTGGTCGGCGGCACCATCAACAAAACCGGGGCATTCAGCTTCCGCGTCACCAAAGTCGGTGCCAATACGGTTCTCGCGCAAATTATCCGCTTGGTTGAGGAAGCCCAGGGTTCCAAACTGCCGATCCAGGCGTTGGTCGACAAGGTGACCCTGTGGTTCGTCCCGGCGGTGATGACGGCGGCAGCGCTGACGTTCCTGATCTGGTTGATCTTCGGACCGACGCCGGCACTGACCTTCGCGCTGGTGAATGCGGTGGCCGTGCTGATTATCGCCTGCCCTTGCGCCATGGGGCTGGCCACCCCCACCTCGATAATGGTCGGCACTGGCCGCGCCGCCGAGCTCGGCGTGCTGTTCCGTAAAGGCGAAGCCTTGCAGGCACTACGAGATGTTAGCATTATCGCGCTGGACAAAACTGGCACCCTGACCAAAGGTCGCCCTGAGTTGACCGACCTGGTACCGGCCGAGGGCTTCGATTACGACGAGGTTCTGGCGTTGGTTGCCGCCGTGGAGACCCGTTCGGAGCACCCTATCGCCGAAGCCATCGTCGCCGCCGCAAAACAGCGCAACCTCAAGATCGCCGCTATTGAAGCCTTCGATGCCACACCGGGCTTCGGTGTATCAGCCAAGGTCAGCGGCCGAACCGTCTCCGTCGGAGCCGACCGCTTCATGACGCAGCTCGGCCTGGACGTGGCCAGTTTCCTGCCGGCCGCCCAGCGTCTCGGAGAGCAAGGCAAGAGCCCGCTTTATGCTGCGATAGACGGTCGTTTGGCGGCGGTGATCGCCGTTGCCGACCCGATTAAAGAGACCACGCCAGAGGCAATCAAGGCGCTGCACGCATTGGGGCTCAAGGTCGCGATGATCACCGGTGATAATGCAGCAACCGCCTCGGCAATCGCCCGACAGCTCGGTATCGATGAGGTCGCGGCTGAGGTTTTACCCGACGGTAAGGTCGCGGCGCTGAAGCAGTTCCGCAGCCATGGTGCACGCGTCGCTTTCGTGGGGGACGGCATCAACGACGCCCCGGCGCTGGCCGAAGCAGATGTTGGGTTGGCCATCGGTACGGGAACCGATGTAGCTATCGAAGCGGCAGACGTGGTGTTGATGTCCGGTGACCTGCGTGGTGTGGCAAATGCCATTGCGCTCAGCCAGGCGACGATCCGCAACATCAAGCAGAACCTGTTCTGGGCCTTTGCCTACAACGCAGTGCTGATCCCGGTTGCGGCAGGCATGCTTTACCCGATAAACGGCACCTTGCTTTCGCCGATCTTCGCCGCTGCGGCGATGGCGCTCTCCAGCGTCTTCGTGCTCGGCAACGCGCTCCGTCTAAAGCGTTTCCAGGCACCGATGGGTATCGAATCCCGCCCTGTCGGGCCGGAAAACGTAAAGGTTTAGGCGGCAACACTACAACACGTTTGAGGAGGCCAGCATGGCCGGTGAATTTCATCCTCAGGTCGTCATCTACACCATGCCGACGTGCTCAGACTGCCAAACGTTGAAATCCTGGCTCGAAAATGAAGGGATCGCTTTCGAAGAACGCGATCTCTCCAACCCCGAGATCAGCGAGCAGGCCAAGGCGCGTGGCGGTGTATGTATCGCGCCAACCACTCAGGTGAACGCGAAAGTGTTCTATCGCACCTATCACCTGGATTGGTTGTGGTACTCGATCTGTCCAATCGCGCCAGCGAGTGCCAGCGATAACGCTACCTGTCGACCCGTAGCCGATCCCCCGCTTTAGGGAAATTTAATGAATCCCCCAGAAGGAGTGAATAATGAACATCGGTCAAGCAGCCAAGTCTTCTGGCGTTTCAGCAAAGATGATCCGCTATTACGAACAAATTGGCCTGATCCCGAAAGCCCTTCGTTCTGATGCCGGTTACCGGCATTACAGCCCACAGGACGTACACAGTCTGCGATTTATTCGTCGTGCACGCGATCTGGGGTTTTCTGTCGAGCAGATCTCGGCCCTGCTGGTCTTGTGGAACGACCGCGATCGTGCCAGCGCCGACGTTAAAGAGATGGCGCTTTCCCATGTTGCCAGGTTGAAAGCCAAGATCGCCGAACTGCAAGAGATGGCGCAAACGCTCGAATACCTTGCCGATCACTGCCATGGCAACGATCGCCCAGACTGCCCGATCCTGGCGGATTTGGCTGAGCCTGCCACAACCACGGAGCCCAGCCTGCAAACCCCTCGTGAGGCGCCCCGCTTTGGCGCTTATACACCGGTATCGTCATTGAATTCAAAGCAAAAATTTTCACTGAAAAGCGTTTGACCTTGCCACGCTGTCAACCCGCATAGTGACCGGGCACCCTAAAGAACCAGGAGATTGATATGCACAGTTTCTACATTCCCAATATGACCTGCGGCGGTTGCGCGAAATCCGTAACCAAGGCACTGCACAGTGTCGATCCGCAGGCCCAGATTGAAACCGACCCGGCCGCGCGTCAGGTTCAGGTCGATAGTACTCAGGACGAAAGTGATTTTCTCGCGGTGCTGCGTGAAGCAGGCTATCCGGCGCGAGAAGACCAATAGCCAACCCACATTGGTCTGAAAAACTCACACTGAGCGAATCAACGTCGTCGCCAGTCTTAATCGATACAGGCCACAGAAAAGGAAATCACAGCATGAAAAACGTCAATCTGGCCCTCGCTGCCCTCGCGCTGGCCACCCTGTCGTTCACGACCGTCGCCGCTACCCTGGTTGACTCAGCACCCACTGATCGGCAAAAAGCCGGGATCATTAGCGCCTGCGCAGCAAGCAATAATCTTTCTAGCCTACAGCGGGAACTGGAAGCCAAGGCGGTCGAAGCCGGCGCCGAGGTTTATCGCATCATCGGCGCCTCCGGCAATAACCGTCTGTGTGGCACAGCTGAAATTTATAAATAAAATTGAGTCGGTAAGACATGAGGCCCACATGCGGCCTCATGTGGGTTTGGCACCCATTATTTTCCGTTTTCCATCCCCACCACGCAAAACACGCTGGTATTCGTTCTCACAATCCGTACCATACACGCCACATTGATGCATGTTGGGTGCGTTTATCCCCAGACAACCAGGCATGACAGCACGCCAAGGTTCTTCACGGCCCCGAGAGCGAAATGAATAATGACCCAATCAGCCTGTTGAATGCTAAACTTGCTGCCTAAAACGTCATGCCCATAGTGCCCCCAATTGAGAACGAGCACGATTTAAATGTCAGAAAAACAAACCGTTAGTCAAAAAGAGCAATACAACCTCAACAAATTGCACAAGCGTCTGCGCCGCAACGTGGGCGAAGCGATTGCCGACTTCAACATGATTGAAGAAGGCGACCGCATCATGGTCTGCCTGTCCGGCGGTAAAGACAGCTACACCATGCTGGAAATTCTGCGCAACCTGCAGCAGAGTGCACCGGTCAATTTCTCACTGATTGCCGTTAACCTCGATCAGAAACAGCCTGGCTTCCCTGAGCATATCCTGCCAGCCTATCTGGAAAGTTTAGGGGTGGAATACAAGATCGTTGAGGAGAACACCTACAGCATCGTCAAGGACAAGATCCCCGAGGGCAAAACCACCTGCTCCCTGTGTTCGCGTCTGCGCCGCGGTATCCTTTACCGCACCGCCACCGAGCTGGGTGCCACCAAGATTGCCCTAGGCCACCACCGTGATGACATTCTGCAGACCCTGTTCCTCAATATGTTCTACGGCGGCAAACTGAAAGGCATGCCACCTAAACTGATGAGCGACGACGGTAAGCACGTGGTGATCCGTCCGCTGGCTTACTGCCGTGAAAAAGATATTGAGCGTTTCTCGGTGGCGAAAGCATTCCCGATTATTCCGTGCAACCTGTGCGGTTCGCAGCCTAACCTGCAGCGTCAGGTAATTGGCGACATGCTGCGCGACTGGGATAAACGCTATCCAGGCCGCCTGGAAACCATGTTCAGCGCAATGCAAAACGTGGTGCCTTCGCACCTGAGCGACTTTAACCTGTTTGATTTCAAAGGCATTCACCACGGCAGTGAAGTCGTTGACGGTGGCGATTTGGCCTTCGATCGCGAAGACATTCCGATGCACCCGGTGGGTTGGCAGCCGGAAGAGACGGATGAACCTGCCCCGGCACGTTTAGACGTGCTCGAAATCAAGTAAGCCGTTGTTCCGCCCGCACACTGCGGGCGGCTCTTTACCCCCCTTCAGTTGGCGATCCCGCTCGCATTTTCAGCAGAATTCACCAGACAGTGCGGTTTTTATTCTATACTGTGTTTTTATACAGTCACCAGGAGATTACCGATGAACATCACGCCCTGCTTGTCTCACGTTTCTCTCGGCAGCAATAATTTTGACGCCGCAGCTGATTTTTACGATCGCACCCTTGCCGCCTTAGGTTGCCGCCGGGTTTTGGAACACCCAGGGGCCATAGGCTATGGCCGCGATTATCCGGAGTTTTGGTTGCAGCTGCCGATCGACGGCAAACCGGCTACCACCGGCAACGGCATTCATGTGGGTTTTTTCGCCACCAGCAAGCAGCAGGTTGATGATTTTTACCGGCAGGCGCTGCTGGCCGGAGCGACGGATGAAGGTGCCCCCGGTTCACGGCCGCACTATGGTGAAGCCTATTACGGCTGCTTTGTACGTGACCTGGACGGGCACAAGATTGAAGCCAGTTTCTGGGATGAGAGTGCGGCCTGAGGGCAAATTGCGGACAAAAAAATGCCGGTGATTAAACCGGCATCGTATGAATCAATGTGCTATGCAGTAATTCTAAATATAAGAAAGTAAGACAATTATGGAGCGCAACGCCCATCGCTTGACGTTGCATTCACCTGCGAGATAGATCATGCCTCATTTCCCCCCGACAAAAGTTGATATCGCTCAATGTTAACCGGGGTTTTACCTCTTTTTGGCTACAACCAACGCCGTCGCTTCAGCCACCAGCCCACGCCGAACACCAATCCGGCCAGCATCAGGCAAAATGCCGCAAAGCCGAATGGATTACCGCCCCCAGGGATCCCGCCCAGGTTGACGCCGAACAGCCCGGTCAAAAAGGTCGTAGGCAAAAACACCATCGCCAGGAGCGACATGGTGTAAGTACGGCGGTTCATGGCATCGGCCATTACCGTGGTGATTTCGTCAGAAAGGATCGCGGTACGTGCAATGCTACCGTCCAGGTCATCCAGCCCGCGCCCCAGCCGATCGGCAATATCCTGCATGCGGCGACGATCGTCGTCATTCATCCAGGGCAAACGATCGCTGGCTAAACGCGAGAACACGTCGCGTTGCGGTGCCATATAACGACGCAGCACAATCAACTGTTTGCGGATCAGCGCCAATTGCCCCCGTTCGGGGACCTGCTGCTCCAGTAACGAATCTTCCAGATCGATGATTTTATCGTGCAGATCTTCGATAAACTCGCTGGCGTGGTCGGTCAATGCGTCCGATATCTCCACCAGCCAGTTACCGCTGTTGGTTGGCCCACTGCCGCTTTGAAGATCGTTCACCACCTGGTCAATGGAATAGACCTTGCGATGGCGGGTAGAAACGATGAGTTTATCGGTCATGTAAACGCGGATAGTGACCAGCTGATCCGGCCGCGAGTTGGCGTTAAAGTTGATGCTGCGCAGCGTGATCATGGTGCCTTCGCCCACCTTGCTGACGCGCGGCCGGGAACTCTCCCCGGATAAGGCCTCTCTTACCGCATCCGGCAAAAGCGGTGTGGTAGCCAGCCACTCGGCGCTGGCTGGGTGCGCATAATCGAGATGCAGCCAGCAAGGCTCATCGCAGGTGACTTTATCATCGTAATCAATCGATGTTACACCGCCCTTACCATCGAGTTGGTAGGCATAGACTGCGTCAGGAACCTGTAACTCGCGCCCCTCAATGACTTCCATTCCTCATCCTCTTTGCTTTTCAGTTACCTCAGAGTCTAGCGTTAATGCCAGGCGGATCAAAGATGAAGCCGTGCGAATGCTACGCTCGAAATGGCCTTATAGGCTAACATGGAGGAATAATGCGCAAACCCTAAAGCTGGTGCTTAATGACCCCCACTCGAACATTGGTATTGGCCTCAGTAGCGGCGGTTATCGCAACCCCGTTTCATCCACTGTTTGCCGCAGATAGCACACTCGACACCCTTGCCGACGCATACCGGGTGAAACTGGGACCAACAGCAGGAAATTTACCTTACTTTGTCGCACGCCCCCAGGTAATCACACCAGATAGCGCGTTAATCGTGCTGCACGGACATCCCAGAGATGCGGGGAAAACCCTGGCCGCCGCGGTAAAAGCGGCTCAACTTGCAGGCAAAACCGGCCAGGCGCTGTTGGTCGCCCCGCTGTTCCCGGTCAGTAATGCTCAGTCCACACGCTGCCATTCTCCCGGCGTTCCACAAGCGCAGGCCGGGGACGCGCTGTGGAGTTGCAGTTCCTGGATCGAAGGCGGTTTGGACAACCAGGGAAGAACCAGCTCGTTTGCCGCGCTTGATCGCCTGGTTGCCGAATTGAAAGTAAAATGGCCGCAGATACGCTGGGTCACCGTTGCAGGGTTTTCCGCCGGCGCACAGTTTGTACAGCACTATGTCGGTTTCGCCAATCCGCCGCCCGGCGTAAAACTGCGCTTTGTGATATCCGACCCCGGCAGTTGGCTCTATTTTGACAGTCACCGACCGCTGCCGGTAAACAACGAGCGCCCTGTCGATTGGCGCGATTGTGATTCAACAGGGGGCTGCACCTTCGATTGGGTTGAGGTTAACAGTGACGCCTGCCCGAGCGTCAATCGTTGGAAATACGGCATTGAGGCTATTCCGAGCTACCTCGACCAACAGACTGAATCAGTACGCCAACGCTATGCCACGGCGAATATCACCTACATGGTTGGCGCAAAGGACAGCGGCGACGCGCCAGGAAGCTTCTACAAAATACTCGACAAATCTTGTGCGGCACAGGCGCAAGGCCCCGATCGTCTACAACGCGGCATCGCCTATGCGGCTTACGATCGACGTTTTATTGCCCCGCGCGCCAAACGTGATTTAGCGATCGTTCCCGACTGTGCACATGACGTGTCCTGCGTATTTCCCTCACCCATTGGGCGTCAGGTATTATTTAACAAAAATGCAGACTAATAATAACGGAGATGAAATAAAACCCGACCGATAAATGCGGATATCGTGGAATAAAGCGCTGGCTATCGCGCCATTATTATGACTTAACATATTCACAGCAATCTTAATTCATAATGACAATAAAAAATTAACAAAAAGCTGTTCCAGCTCAAATTTGAGAGGCATATACTTCCCTCACTACGAGGAGGTAGTTATGTTACGCGACCATTTAAAATTAAACGACAGCGATACGCTGGAGAAAATCCGCAGCGTTAATTTTCAAAATCAGGGCCAGGAAGAGATCAGCGAGTTTATCGTTAAGAATGCCAGCGGTACGCAGGTTGGCAAGGTATCGGTGCACGATCATCTCAGCACCCGGCGTTCTTACCCAACCAGCTATCGCATTACTCAAACGGACATGAGCGGCCGCATCCTGGTTGATGCCATGCGGGACAGCTTATAAAGCATAAATAACGACCTGTTTTACCCACTATTCATTGCCGAATATAAAGGGCTCTCCGGTTATTTCAACGGACAGCATCGCCCTGGCAGAAATAAGCTATTGGGGTTTATTTTATTATTCGACAAATATTGATAACCAGGCCCCGAATTAACGGAGCCTGGTTAAATGCAGTTATTAATGCTTGATAATATACATCGTCTGGCTGTAGGCCACGTCTTCCGGATTGGTGATCGGGTAACCTTTTACCCAAGGCTTGATCAGACGGCCATTGGTGTATTGGTAAATCGGCGCGATCGGCGCCTGTTCCGCGATGATCTGCTCCAGTTTGTTGTAATCCGCCGTCAGGGCCGCGGCGCTGGTTTCACGGCTGGCCTGCGCCAACAGCTTGTCGTAATCCGCACTCTTGAATTTGGCGATATTGCCGCTGTGGGTGGAGCTCAACAACGACAGGAAGGTCGAGGCTTCATTGTAATCGCCCACCCAGGAAGCGCGCACCACGTCGAAATTGCCGGTGTTGCGGCTGTCGATATAAGTTTTCCATTCCTGATTCTGCAACTTAACGTCGATCCCAAGGGTTTTCTTCCACATTGAGGCCACGGCGATGGCTATTTTCTGGTGGCTTTCTGAAGTGTTATACAACAGCGTCAGCTTCAAAGGGTTATTGGGGCCATAGCCGGCCGCCTGCATCAGCGCCTTGGCCTGGGCATCCAGTTCGGCCTGCGGCTGCTGTTGCAACAGACTCACTTCCGGTTTAAACCCTGCGGTCACATCCGGCGTAAAGTGATAAGCCGGTTTCTCACCGGTGCCTAACACTTTTTCGGCGATAATTTTGCGATCGATCGCGTAAGACAGCGCCTTGCGCACCCGCACATCGTTGGTCGGCGCCCGTTGGGTGTTGAAAGCATAATAATAGGTGCCGAGTTGGTCCGGGGTATACACCTGATCCGGAATGTCTTTCAGCAGTTTTTGGTACATGTTTTTAGGGAAGGATTCGGTGATATCGATATCGCCGGCCAGGTAGCGTTTAGTGGCGTTAGATTCCTGGTTGATTGGTACAAAGGTCACCTTGGTCAAAACGGTATGCGCATGATCCCAATAGTGTTCGTTGGGCGTCAGCACCAGTTTCTCGTTGACCACCCGCTCCTGTAGCTTATACGCACCGTTGCCCACCAGATTGCCGACTTTGGTCCAGTCATTGCCAAATTTCTCCACCACCGCTTTATTCGCCGGGAACAGGCTGAAGTTGGCCGTCAGGCTGACAAAATAGGGTACCGGCTTATTCAACTGTACTTTTAAGGTGTAATCATCCAGCGCCGTTACGCCCAGCTTGTCCGCTGGCAATTTACCGGTAATGATCTCATCGGCATTCTGGATACCTGCCAGCTGGGCAAACCAGGCAAAGGGAGACAGACTTTTTGGTTCGACCAGGCGTTGCCAGCTATAGACAAAGTCTTTTGCCGTGACAGGGTCACCGTTAGACCAGCGTGCGTCCTTACGCAGTGTGAAAATATAGGTTTGGTTATCCGTGGTTTGCCAACGGGTGGCAACGCCAGGGATCACTTTGCCGTTGGCATCCTGATTCACCAAACCTTCAAACAGATCACGCGCCAATTGTGCTTCCGGCAGCCCGACCGCCTTGATGGGATCGAGCGAAGCAGGCTCATCTTTGATATGGCGAACAATTTCCTGCTTTTCCGCCAGAGTGGTACCCGGGGGAACCTGCGCCGCCATTGCGCTGCTCAATCCTGCGCCGATCGCTACCGCACACAGCGCCAAACGAAAACCCTGTTGAATTATTTTTCTCGTCATTCTGATTCATCCCCGTTAACCATCTGAATTTTTTATCTTATAGCACAAGATTAGTCTCACCTAGAGTTCCAGGCGGACAAGATGTAAAAACTGGGGGCCAGGCAATAAAAAATGCCCGTACGACGAAGTCGACACGGGCATTTTGATCTCGACGAGGATTATTCGTAAAGATGGATGCTGTTGATACGGTAGCTGAATTCTTCGCCCTCTTCTTCATCGAAGATAGTGAAGAAGCCTTTCTCCACCAGCGGCTTGGCATGGATATCGGTCTTTTGCATCTGACGTGACTCGGCATCGTCATAGCCATAGTCCAGATAGAAGCTGTTTTTTTGATAGTCGACGTGCAGGGTAAACGGATAGTTGGACTCATCGCCGCGCCCGTCGTCGTTTTTCACCACGCCGAACCATTCACCCTGGCGGATTTGGTTTTCCTCGTCCACGCCGCACAGCAGCGTGATGGTATCTTTTTCATTTTCGCTATAGCTGGCAATAATTCTGGCTACTGGCATGTTAAATCCCCTGTTTGGTTATTGGGTTAGCTTTGCCGATAGTATAACAACAGCGAATTGACCGGCGGGGTTTTATTGTTACCTGCGCTAACGCACAGTTCACATAACGCGCGATAGCTGAACAATAGCTCTGGGAAAGTGCAGCTAAAGCGTAATACACTGAATAAAATGATAATCACTCTCGACCTTTAAATCAGGGAACGCATCATGATCCAGCATCGACCGCGCAGTGAACGTGGCCAATTGGCCGTTGCAGGAGAGAATTACGGCAGTTCGCTGCTGGGCGCACCGCTGCTCTATTTCCCGGCGGCCATCAGTAGCCCGGATGCCGGGCTGATCATCGCCGGTACGCACGGTGACGAAGGTGCCGCTATTGTCACGCTGTCCTGTGCGCTGCGCAGCATCGCCCCCAATCAGTTGCGTCACCATGTGGTGCTGGCCGTCAACCCGGACGGCTGCCAACTCGGGCTGCGCGCCAATGCCAACGGGGTCGATCTGAACCGCAATTTCCCGGCGGCCAACTGGCGCTCTGGCGACACGGTTTATCGCTGGAACAGCGCGGCGGAGGCTCGAGACGTTAAGCTTTCGACCGGTGGCCGTCCGGGTTCCGAGCCGGAGACCCAGGCGCTGTGCCACCTGATCCATCGGCTGAAACCTCGCTGGGTAGTCTCCTTCCATGAACCCTTGGCCTGCATCGAAGACCCTGCCAGCTCCCGGCTTGGCGTCTGGCTTTCGCACAAGTTTGCCCTGCCACTGGTCACCAGCGTCGGTTACGAGACGCCGGGATCGTTCGGCAGTTGGTGCGCCGATCTGTCGCTGCCCTGCATTACCGCAGAGTTCCCACCAATCTCTGCCGATGCCGCCAGCGAAAGCTACCTCGACGCCATGGTAGAACTACTGACCTACCCGGATTGAGTCGGTTACGGGGCGAGGTTGATCGCCCCACATTCGAAATCCAGACCCGGTTCAACGTCCTTCGCCAGCCAGGTTGGCCCGTCCAAATCGACGAATCGCGCCCCCGGAGCCAAGGGTAACGCCGCGCCGATCGCTCGAGAAGTGCAGAGCATGCAGCCCAGCATGATGGCGAACCCTTGCTCTCGCGCCAATGCCGCCAACGCCAACCCTTCCGTCAGACCGCCGGTCTTGTCCAGCTTGATATTGACCATCTGATAGCGTCCGGCCAACCGCGGTAGATCGCTACGCGTGTGGCAGCTCTCGTCGGCGCAAATCGGTAACGGGTGGATAAAGTTTTCCAGCGCGCTGTCGTCCTTCGCCGGCAGCGGTTGCTCCAGCATCGCCACGTCCAGATCCGCCAACAGCTGACAACGTGCCGCCAACCCCTCCGCCTGCCAGGACTCATTGGCGTCGACGATCAAGGTGGCCGTCGGCACTGCCGCACGGATCGCCACCAGTCGTTCACTGATCAGGTGGTTATCCAGCTTGATTTTCAACAGGCTGGCCCCCTGTTGCTCAAGCTCACGCGCGGCGAACGCCATCGCCTCCGGCGAGCCGATGCTGACGGTTTGCGCCATCACAATGCGTTCCGGCTCTACGACTGCGCTGCGTTGCCACAGGCTCTGGCCGTTCAGGCGACATTCCAGCTCCCACAGTGCCGAATCCACCGCATTACGCGCTGCGCCTGCCGGCATTAGCCGCTGCAGTTGCTCCCGCGTCACGCCCTGTTCCACAGCCGTTGCCACTTCAGCCAACTGCGCCATCACCGAGGCTTCACTTTCGCCGTAACGCGCATATGGCGTACATTCGCCGCTGGCACGCACGCCCTGCTGTTCAATTTCGACCACCACGACCTTGGCTTCGGTACGGCTACCGCGAGCTATCACAAAGGCAGTATGCAGCGGCCAGGCTTCTGGGTAAAAACGCATGCTTCTCATAACGGCTCCTGAGGCGAAAATTGCGCATAAACAAGGGCAACCAGAAGGATAAATTCTGGACACAACCTAATATATACAACTATTTAGCAAACTTTATATATCCAACCCGCAATTGTTGACATAAACTGATGCCAGGGTGTGAACCTAATGTTAAGCGCGGCGTAAAGTCCCTTTTCATTAGGCTCATGCCCTTTGTATAAACACCTGTAAAAGGAATCAAGCTAATGACTCAGACAGTACATTTTCAAGGCAACCCGGTTAGCGTTGCAGGCCATCTGCCACAGTCCGGCGAACAAGCCAAAGCCTTCTCTCTGGTTGCCAAAGACCTGTCAGATGTGGCGCTGAGCAGCTTCGCGGGTCAACGCAAAGTTCTGAACATTTTCCCAAGCATCGATACCGGCGTTTGTGCGACTTCAGTGCGTAAATTCAACCAGTTGGCCAGCGGCCTGGATAACACCGTCGTGTTGTGCATTTCATCCGACCTGCCGTTCGCACAGTCACGTTTCTGTGGCGCGGAAGGCCTGAGCAACGTGGTGACCCTGTCCACTCTGCGCGGTGCAGAATTCAAACAAGCCTACGGCGTTGAAATCGCCGAGGGCCCACTGGCCGGTCTGACTGCACGTGCGGTCGTGGTGCTGGATGGCCAGGATAACGTGTTGTACAGCGAGCTGGTGAATGAAATCACCAACGAACCAGACTATGACGCGGCGCTGGCTGCCTTGAAGTAATGTCATAAGGCCCGCGAATGCCGGGCTCTGATAGCCAAGTATTAAAATGGGCGCCTAAGGCGCCCATTCTTTTTACTCTTCGCTTTCCCCAGCCGGCTTGCGGCTGCTAAGACCATACTCGCGCAGCTTGTTGGCGATCGCGGTATGTGAAACCCCCAGGCGTTTCGCCAGCTTTCGCGTGCTTGGGTAAGTGCGGTACAGCCGCGTCAACACCGAGCGTTCAAAACGCTTGCTGATGTCGTCAAGCGAGCCGTCCAACACTTCATCGCCCAATGACATTTCAACTTCAAATTCCGGCAGAACGATATCTTGCGGACGAAGTTCGAAACCTTCCGTTTGCGTCAGCGCGCGATAGATGGCGTTCTTCAACTGCCGCACGTTGCCCGGCCAGCCGTATTTGCTGAGGAAGCTGCCCAGATCGTTGGACAATTTCGGCCGCGCAACGCCCTGCTCATCGGCAAAGCGCGCCACGAACAGTTCGGTCAGCGGCATGATGTCCTGCGGACGTTCGCGCAACGGCGGAAGGGTAATGGTCAGTACGTTAAGGCGATAATACAAGTCCTCACGGAACTCACCGCGTTGCACCAGTTCGGTCAGGTTTTTCTGCGTCGCGCAGATCACGCGTACATCGACATGCACTTCATGTTCTTCGCCAACCCGGCGGAAAGTGCCGTCGTTAATAAAGCGCAGCAGTTTGGTCTGCATGCGCGGCGACATTTCACCGATTTCATCGAGCAATACCGAACCGCCGTGTGCCTGCTCGAAGAAGCCCTTCTTGCCTTCCAGCGCATTGGGGTAAGCGCCCGGCGCATGGCCGAACAGCTCGCTTTCCGCAACGTCGTCCGGCAAAGCGGCACAGTTTAGCGCCAGGAACGGCTGCTTGCCGCGCGGACTGCGCAGGTGACAGGCCCGGGCCAGGATATCTTTACCGGTACCGGTATCCCCGACAATCAACAGTGGCGCATCCAACATCGCCAGCTTGCGCGCCTGATCCAGCACCTGGCGCATTTTCGGGCTGGCGGCGACGATGTGATCAAATTCGGTATCGTCGTTCACCGACAAGTTCTGTAGCTGACGGCCCATGCGCGCCGTGGACTTCAGCATCACAACCGCGCCGACGGTATCTTTCTGCTGGTTTTCGTCTTCCAGATAGATGGGGGTGATATCCATCAGGAAATCCTGACTGCGGATCACCACCCGCTCAGATTGCGGAGTCGCCTGTTCGCTCTCCAGCCAGCGGCTGAAGTTATAACCGCCAATCAACGCAGTGGCGGTCTGATTGCGGATTTTGTCTTCGCTGAAACCGAACAGCGCCTGAGCCGCCGGGTTAGCCAGCTCGACCTTGCCCTTCATATCTATCGAGAAGACCGGTTCCGGCATCGACTCCAGCAACGCCCGCAGGGCGCGGTGCTCACGCTCGGACGGCATGAAATTCACGGTGCGTACGTCGGTCACGCCGGCGATGCGGCGGATCTCTGCCATCAAGGCACGGAAGGTGTCAAAATCCAGCTGGGAAAAATTGAGGTAAATGCGGCCGATGGGATCGATTTCGATGCCACGTAAATCTATGCTGCGCAATACCAAAAGATCGAGTAACTCTCGAGTCAGACCGATTCGGTCTTCGCAAAAAACTTCCAAACGCATCAGTATTGGCCTTATCTCTGCAGGTGCGGGGATGACTGGCAATGATGATACTCTCTCACCCCGAACGGTAGAAGCAATCTGTCAGCAAAAGTTGACAGAACTCTGATTTATCGCTGTTGTTGATGTTTTTAAACGCAAGTGAATAACACCATCGGCGTCATTTTAGCTGATCGGCAGAGAGTTATCACAACCGCCAATAAATTTGCAGATAAATATAATGTATTTGCAGGGGGATCGTCTTTCGTCAAGTGAAGGTTACGTATTGGCTTTGCACGGCGTGACAGAGGCAGAAAGGAAGCACGGCGCCCAAATGGACGCCGTGAGGAGATTATTTGGCTTTGCTGTCGCCTTTCTTCATGGTTTCTTTCAGTTGGCCGACCAATTGGCTGCGGAAATCACCCAGTTTGGGTTTCTCACCTTCCAGCCAAGGCAGTGGACGGCACAGCTCCATCGCCTTGATGCCTAGCCGCGCGGTCAGCAAACCGGCACCGATCCCCTGTGCTGCACGGGCAGACAAACGAGCCGCCAGATCTTGCGACATCCAGTCCATCCCCACTTCGCGCACCAGTTCGGACGCACCGGCAAAGGCAATGTTCAACAGCACCAGGCGGAATAGCCGCAGACGACTAAAGTAGCCCAGTTCGATGCCATACAGCGCCGCGATGCGGTTGATAAGGCGAATATTGCGCCAGGCGATAAACGCCATATCCACCAGCGCCAGCGGACTGACGGCAATCATTAACGTGGATTCCGCGGCCGAACGGCTGATTTCACTCCGAGCCTGGTTGTCCAGCACCGGCTGCACCAGTTTGGCGTACAGCGCCACCACTTCACGGTCGTTTTGGGTTTCATGCAGCGAGGCCTGCCAGCGCTGCAACGCCGGATGCCCTTGATCCAGACCGGCCTGACGCGCCAACTTCTCGCAGAACTCCCGCCCTTTGCCCAAACCGTGGCTGTGCAGTAGTTCTCGAGCCACATCTCGCTCTTCGGCACGCTGACGCAGACGGTATAACCGGCGCCATTCGGTCACCACCGACCCCACACCGGCAAAAACGATCAAGCCACCCGCTACGCCACCGCCCATGGCAATCCAATCCTGCTGCACCCAGGCGGTATGTACCCACTGTACGCCCTGCGCCACTACGCTGACGCCAAACAGCGCCAGCCCGGCAGTGACCATTTTGCGCCACAGGCTGCGTTTGGGTTTCAGGGCCGCATTGACGATGCCTTCGGCGCGCCCCTCTTCGTCTTCCTGCTGCAGCTCCGGCGCCGCCGGGAAAAAGCTTTCCGCCTGCTGTTCGTCGAAAGCGACGTTAGCACGCAGCACGGGCTCCTGCGGGGGTTGCAGCGGTTGTTCAAAATCGATACGCGGTTTTATCGGCTCGCTCATCGCAATTTATCTCCCAGTAGAAACTCCATCACCGCGTCCAGGCGAATATGTGGCAACGGGCTGTCCACGCTCATGGCGCGTGGACGAAATTCATCGAAATGGAAGCCCTGGTTTTGCCAAAACGCCGGCCCAGGCAGGCGCGCCGGCACTTCGCCGGGGAAAACCGTCAGCGGCGCTCCGTCGTTCAGACGATTGCCTTTTAACGCCGGGATGCGCTGCCCCTGATGATCAACGATACCGCTCTCGGTAGCCTGTACCGAGGCCAGCCCAACGCAATCCATGCTGATGCCTTCAAACGCGGCGTTCTGCCACGCTTCCTGCACCAACTGCTGCAGCAGCGACACCAGATTGGCGTGCTGATCGGCGGTAATATGGTCAGCTTTGGTGGCGGCGAACATCAGCTTGTCGATGGTCGGCGAAAACAACCGGCGAAACAGCGTGCGCTTGCCATAGTGGAAACTCTGCATCAACTGGGTCAGCGCCAGGCGCATGTCGTTAAACGCCTGCGGGCCGCTATTGAGCGGCTGCAAGCAGTCCACCAACACGATTTGGCGGTCGAAACGGACAAAATGCTCTTTATAAAAGTTTTTGACGATCGACTGGCAGTAATAATTGAAACGCGCACGCAGCATGCCGATGTTGCTGTGTTTATCCGCCTGCGCCAGCTTCGATTCCCCCTGAGCGTCCACATTCGGCCACGGGAAAAACTGCAACGCCGGCGCACCGGCCAGATCCCCCGGCAGGACAAAGCGCCCCGGCTGAATAAAGTGCAGCCCTTCACTTTTGCAACGCAGGAGATAGTCGGTGTAAGCCTGGGCGATAGCCGCCAGTTTGTTTTCATCCGCCGGAGCCAGCGGATCGCAGCTTTTACACAGCGCCAGCCAAGGCTTGGCCCACTCGGCGCGATCGCCCTGCAGCAGGCCGGCCATTTGCCGCGACCAGGCCAGATAGTCCTGTTCCAGCATCGGCAGGTCCAGCAACCACTCGCCGGGATAATCGACGATTTCCAGGTACAGGCTCGACGTGTCCTTGAAATGACGCAGCAGCGAATCGTTGGAGCGGTAACGCAGCGCCAGGCGAATTTCGCTGACGCCACGCGTCGGGGTCGGCCAGCTCGGCGGTGTGCCATACAGCTGCGCCAACCCTTCATCATAGGTAAAACGTTGAATGCCGAGATCGCGCTGCGGAATACGCTTCACGCCCAGCAGGCGCTCTTCACGCACCGGCGAGAACAGCGGCATGCGCGCACCGCTGTGAACGTGCAGCAATTGGTTGACGAAAGCGGTGATAAAGGCGGTTTTGCCGCTACGGCTCAGACCGGTCACCGCCAGGCGCAGATGGCGATCCATTCCGCGGTTGACCAGCGACGTTAACTCATTTTGCAGTCGTTTCATTATTCTCCTTGGCATAGGCCCTAAATAATTGGAGTTGCATCGCGGCGGCCAGTTTGTAAGCCCTGGAAGCATAGCGCACTATGTGACCAGGGCGGGCAAGCGCAGCCAACAAAGAGGCAGCTTCAAGTATGACGGGTATAACGCCCAAACACCTTGTTCAGGCCTTTGCGGAACAGAGGTTCCAGCACCAGCGCCAGTACAAAGCGAATCGGTTTGCGACCCACGGTCCGCAGCAGCCAGCCGGCCGCCCCTGCCGGGCCGTAATTCAGTAACGCTATGATGATGACTTTAGACACTGTCTTCAACATTGCACCTGCTCCTCGTTTAAATCCACCGGTTTTAGCGGCGCTTGCGGCATAGGTTTTGTTCATTATCAATGCCCTCCGGCACAGTTCGTGTCAATAAAGGATGATGACGGGTGCAATGCCTGACCTGCGCACGGCGCAGGCCATAGCATGCGGGGCGGGTTACAGCTTGCGGAAACGGCTCTGTACGCCGAAAGTGTCCGACGTGACGTAACGCTCAACCTGTCGCAGCTGTTGTTCGCCGCTGCCCAGTTGATATTCAAGTTGGTCGAGCAACTGACGCGGCGTTTTTTGCTGTTCGCCGTCAAAACGGCTGGCCGGCGCTTCATCCAACACGAACACCAGCGCGAAATAAGCAATCAGGGTGAAGAAAAACAGCCCGAAGAACATCGATAACACCACGATCACCCGGATCAGGCGTACCGGCACGTCGAAATAATGGGCCAGACCGGCGCAGACGCCCTTCACCATCCCTTCTTCAGGTACGCGATAAAGCTTTTTACTGCCCAGAGTGTTGTTCATCAAGACTGTCTCCAGTTCGGGTGTTCTGCATCGAGGATCTCTTCCAGCGCCTGAATGCGTTCACGCATACGCTTGGCATCTTCTGCCAGCTGTGCCAGACGCTGCATTTCCTGATGGCTCAGTTGAATGCCGTTTTGTTGCCGATTGCTGTAATGCAGCCAAAGCCAAATCGGTGCGACAAACAACACAAAGATTGTCAACGGAATGGCAAGTAATAGAGCACTCATTTCTTTTCCTTCTTAATGCGTCTTTGGTGGGCGGCCACCCTACCGTGGCCGCTCAGGTTATTGACAAAGGGGGATAAAAGCGTGGTTTTTCCCCCTTTGTGTTATCAGCCGAAAATCAATAAATTTATTTTCCTGATTTATTTTCAAAACCTTTATTGCCTTACTCGGAACGATTCATTTTCGCTTTCAGCGCCGCCAACTGCTCGCTGATGGCGTCGTCGGCTTTCAGCTCGGCAAACTCTTGATCCAGAGACTTCTTTTTACCGATGCTGACGCTTTCCGCTTCGGCTTCCATATGGTCAATGCGACGTTCGAACTGCTCGAAACGCGCCATTGCCTCATCCAGTTTGCCGCTGTCGAGCTGACGACGCACTTCGCGGGAAGACGACGCCGCCTGATGACGCAATGTCAGTGCTTGTTGGCGTGCGCGTGTTTCGGTCAGCTTGTTTTCCAGCTCGCCGATTTCGCTTTTCATGCGGGCCAGAGTTTCTTCTACGGTCGAGACTTCATGAGTCAGCGTAGAGATCAGGTCGGCCACTTTTTGTTTTTCGATCAGCGCCGCACGGGCCAGATCTTCTTTATCTTTACGCAGCGCCAGTTCGGCTTTGTCCTGCCAGTCGCTCAGTTGGTTTTCACCCTGCTCGATACGGCGTAACAGCTGCTTTTTCTCCGCCAGCGCACGCGCTGAGGTAGAACGGACTTCGACCAGCGTGTCTTCCATCTCTTGGATCATCAACCGCACCAGTTTTTGCGGATCTTCTGCCTTATCCAGCAGCGTATTGATGTTGGCGTTCACGATGTCGGCAAAACGAGAAAAAATACCCATAATTCACTTCCTCTTGGTTCTGATGGCGTCTGAAGCGCCGCGTTAAATCATGCAGATTGCCCAAAGACTTAATCAAAACCCGTGCCAACTTTTATTTCTTTGAATAATAAAGACTATTTATTTTTGACTCTCTGAACGCATCCTGTAGAGTGATTATTTTCACCAAACATTGGCGAATTTCATCATGAGCGAACAGTTAGAAAACCTGCTGGGCGAAGCAAACGCCTTTGTCGAAGTATTGGAGCAAGTCTCGCAACTGGCAAAGTTGAACAAGCCGGTGTTGGTTATTGGTGAACGCGGAACCGGTAAGGAGTTGATTGCCCACCGTTTACATTACCTCTCCAACCGTTGGCAAGGGCCATTTATCTCGCTTAACTGCGCGGCCCTGAATGAGAACCTGCTGGATTCGGAACTGTTCGGCCACGAGGCCGGAGCTTTTACCGGTGCGCAGAAGCGCCACCTGGGTCGCTTTGAACGTGCCGACGGCGGCACTTTGTTTCTCGATGAACTGGCGACCGCGCCGATGCTGGTACAGGAAAAATTGCTGCGGGTGATTGAATACGGCCATCTTGAACGCGTCGGCGGTAGCCAACCGCTGCAGGTCGATGTCCGGCTGGTGTGTGCCACCAACGACGACCTGCCCGCGCTGGCGGCGGCAGGAAAATTCCGCGCCGACCTGCTGGACCGCCTGGCGTTCGACGTGGTGCAGTTGCCGCCGCTGCGCCGGCGCCAGCAAGACATCATGTTGCTGGCCGAACACTTTGCGATCCAGATGTGTCGTGAGCTGTCGTTGCCGCTGTTTCCTGGCTTTACCGAGCGTGCCAGAGATACCCTGCTCGGCTATCACTGGCCAGGCAACGTACGCGAATTGAAAAACGTGGTGGAGCGTTCGGTCTACCGCCACGGCACCAGCGCGGAAGCGCTGGATAACATCGTCATCAACCCGTTCGCCCAGCGGGAAAGTGTGCCATTGCCTGTAGAGGCCGAAGCGCATGATGGCCTGCCGGTACTGCCGCTGGATTTAAAAGCCTGGCAATTGGCGCAGGAGAAGTCTTTGATCGAAGCGGCACTGCAACAGGGAAGGTTTAACCAACGTAAAGCGGCGGAGTTGCTGGGGCTGACCTACCACCAGCTACGCGGCATGCTAAAAAAACATGCGTTACTGCAAAATGGCGAGGCGGACGACGAATAGCGGGCAAAAAAAAAGCCAGCACCCGAGCTGGCTTAAAAAACACTGGAAGCAATGTGAGCAATGTCGTGCCTTTCACAGCAGAACCACAGGGAGTGGCCTTCCGTGAACTGCCAAGCGATGATAATAGTTATCAGTATCATCTGTAAAGCACTTTGTTGAGAATTTTTCTCATTACCACACTGTCATTGTGCAATTACCACTCAGGGAAGGGGTCGGCCATCTCGTGCCAGTAATCCACCCCGGCGGCCATTTCCTCATCGTTTAGCAGGCAAGCGTCCAGCAAACGCGTTATTTTGGCCTGCTGCAGATGCTGGCCGATGAACACCAACTCCTGGCGCATGTCACCGAAAGGCTCCACCCATTTCTCCATAATCTGCGCCCTCGTCTCTTCATCTTCCGGCCATCTATCTTGCGCTATGGCGCGCCAGAAGGTGCCTGCCAACCCATAATGAGCAATCCCTCCCGCCTGGCTCCACTGCCCGGCCTGACGCGGGCGCGTCGCCAGCCAAAAGAACCCTTTGGAACGCAGTAGCTTGCCACCGCCCCAGTCACCGTTGATCACCCGGTAGAATTTGTCCGGTGCAAAGGGACGGCGCGCCTGATAAACAAAGCTGCTGATCCCGTAGTTTTCGGTTTCGGGCAGGTGCTCGCCGCGTAGCTCCTTCAACCAGCCCGGCGCCTGCTGCGCTTTGTCGAAGCTGAAACTGTTGGTGTTCAATACCGCCTCCAGCGGCAATTTGCCTGGCGATACGGGCAGAATACGGGCATCCGGATTCAAACTGGCCAGCAGCGCCATCACTTCTCCCTGCTGTTCTGGCGTCAGCAGGTCGGTTTTGCTTACCAGTATCACGTCACAGAACTCAATCTGTTCGATCAACAGATCCGCAACGCTGCGCAGATCGTCTTCTCCCAGGCTTTGACCGGCCTCCTGCAGCGTCTGCGCCTGCTGGTACTGCTGGATAAAATTAACCCCGTCCACCACGGTGACCAAGGTATCCAGCCTTGCAAATTGCGACAGGCTTTCCCCCTGTTCGTCCTCAAAGGTAAAGGTTTCCGCCACCGGTAAAGGTTCGGAAATGCCGCTGGATTCGATCAGCAGGTAATCGAAGCGCCCGGCCTGCGCCAGTTCGCGTACCGAAATCAGCAGGTCTTCGCGCAGCGTGCAGCAGATGCAGCCATTGCTCATTTCCACCAGTTTTTCCTGCTGACGATCGAGCTGGACTTCGTTCTCGACCAGCGCAGCGTCAATGTTGACTTCGCTCATGTCGTTGACGATAACCGCCACGCGCATGCCCTGGCGATTGTTCAAAATATGGTTCAATACCGTCGTTTTACCGGCGCCGAGAAAGCCGGAAAGCACGGTTACGGGTAATGGATTCATGGGGTTCCTCACTCAAAACTCATTGCGTAATGCCTGGTAACCGCGCACCAGTTCAACGTTGGTGGCGGCGACTTCTTCAGAAAATTGCAGTGTGCCGCGATCGACCTGCCGGTAAAGCGACAGATCGCTGTCGGCGCCGACGCGCTCGGTTGACGGGATATACAGGTTCTGCGGCAACGTCACGCCATCCACCACCGCGTTGTAGCGCACCACGCAGCCGGAACCGATGTGACAGTTGAACAACACGCTGTTGAAACCGATAAACACCCGGTCTTCGATGCAGCACGGCCCATGGACAATGGCGCGATGGGCGATGGAGCTGAAGCGGCCGATGGTAACCGCCGCGCCGCTTTTCGAGTGGATCACCACGCCATCCTGAATATTGGAATGAGAGCCGATCACGATCGGTTCCATATCTCCGGCCGCATTGAGTTCGTCGGCACGGATCACCGCGTACGGCCCAACGTAGACAAACTCCTCGATAATCACCCGGCCGCAGATTATCGCGGTAGGATCGATATAGGCCTGCGGTGAGACCTGCGGCAGGTGTCCACTGGGGTTTTTACGCAGCATCCTGATCCTCCCGCCAGCTCAACTCCGCCACGGCATTGTGGGCATGCAGGCTTTCCTGATGTTCGACCCGCAGTGAAAAGGCGCGGTGGCTGCACTGGCTGCGCAGCATTCGGTACAGGCGTCGAGCGGCATCTTCGCAGAACATCAGGTTCTGGCCGTTAGCCAGGGCAAACGCCTGCTCGTCACTGCGTTTCACCAGCGTCTGCAACGGCGTGCCCAGCGCGTGTTCGATGCGATCTATCAGGTTGACCACCGGCAATGCCGTTTCGCGCTCATTGAGCGTCACCGTCACCCAGGCCCAGCTACGCTGACTGTGAGGCGTCCCCGGCATACCGTGATCGCCCAGCCAGTCGATGACCTGCTGCTGGTCAACCTTTTGCGCCGAATGTTCGAAATCAAACTGAAACTGCTGCTGCGCCAGTTGACGACTGAGCGCCGCCGAACTCGGACAAGTGGACGAATAGGGCACGCCCACCGTCAGCGTCAGGATGAGTGTGCTTGCCAGCGAGGCACTAATTTCCAGCGGGTAGGCTTTCCAGCCCCGGTGTGGCGAAAGCAGCGCCGGACGCGACAACAGCAGCTCACCGCTGATGTGCAGGCTGGCGCGGTCGCTGTTTTCCGGCTGCGATGCCAAAAAAGCGTGCAGTTGATCGGCAATGCGTTGCGGCGTCAGTTCGCCCTGGGTTAACTCATCCAGCGCCAGATACAGCCGCGACATGTGTATACCCCGCGCACCTTGGCTGCCGGCGCGCAAGTTGATCCCGGCGTTGACCTTTGCCATCAACGGCTTTCCAGCCAACTCCAGCGGCAACGCTATCCCTTGCATCCCGACCCAATCGAGCCCGACATCACTCATTGCGCCCTGCCAGGCCTGCGCGTCCGGCAGCGGCTGGTGTGGTGGAAGTGCAACCTTGTTCATACATCCCCTTGCTGTTATCAGTACATTGCCAGGGAACGGTAACATGATTTTGTTATGTTATAACATATCAATTGTGACTTTTTTGTCTGGAGTGCCGAATTGTTCAATCAAGTAGCAGAAAACTCAGCCATTTTGCTCAATGGATTGGGCTGTTCGCCAGAGTGCGATACACTATTGCTATTGCTTATTAACCCATGAAGCCTCTATGCGTGGTTTACCCCTTTGGATATTGTCACTGAGCTGCCTTGCCGGCAGCGCTCTGGCCTCCACACCCCCTGCGCCCACCGCGGCATCGCCATTGCCGGATATCCGCCAAAGCGGCTTTGTCTATTGCGTCAGCGGCATACTGAACACCTTCAACCCGCAGATGGCCAGCAGCGGCCTGACGGTCGATACCCTGGCCGCACAGCTTTATGACCGCTTGCTGGACGTCGATCCGTACACCTACCGGCTGATCCCCGAATTGGCGCAAAGCTGGGAAGTGCTGGATAACGGGGCCACTTACCGGTTTCACCTGCGCAAAGACGTGCCGTTCCAGACTACCGACTGGTTCAAACCAACCCGCAAGCTGAATGCCGACGACGTGGTCTTCAGCTTCGAGCGCGTGTTTAACCAGAAGCACCCCTACCATGACGTCAACGGCGGCGAGTACCCGTATTTCGACAGTTTGCAATTTGGCGACTCGGTGCAAAGCGTGAAGAAGCTGGATGAGTACACGGTGGAAATCCGCCTGCAAGCGCCGGACGCCTCATTCTTGTGGCACATTGCCACCCACTATGCGCCGGTGTTGTCGGCAGAATACGCAGACGATCTGACGCGTGAAGGCCGTCAGGAGATGATTGACCGCGAACCGGTCGGTACCGGGCCGTTCATGCTCAATGAATATCGCTCAGGGCAATATATCCGCCTGGCGCGCAACGATGTTTACTGGAAAGGTAAACCACGTATGCCGCAGGTGGTGATCGATCTGGGCGCTGGCGGTACCGGACGGCTATCGAAATTGCTGACCGGTGAGTGCGACGTGCTGGCCTATCCCGCCGCCAGCCAGCTTTCAATTCTGCGCGATGACCCGCGCCTGCGGCTGACGCTGCGCCCAGGCATGAACATCGCCTATCTGGCGTTTAACACCCGCAAACCGCCGCTGAACGATTTGAACGTCCGTCAGGCGATTTCGCTGGCGATCAACAACCAGCGTCTGATGCAGTCGATTTACTATGGCACCGCGGAAACCGCCGCCTCCATCTTGCCGCGCGCCTCCTGGGCCTACGACAATGAAGCGCACGTTACCGAATTCAATCCGGCCAAATCGCGCGAAATGCTCAAGCAAGCGGGTATTGAGTCGCTGAACCTGCGCCTGTGGGTACCGACCGCCTCGCAATCCTACAACCCCAGTCCGTTAAAAACCGCCGAGCTGATCCAGGCCGATTTGGCTCAGGTCGGCATTAACGTGACCATAGTGCCGGTCGAAGGCCGTTTCCAGGAGGCGCGACTGATGGAGATGAATCACGATCTGACCCTCACCGGCTGGGCCACCGACAGTAACGACCCGGACAGCTTCTTCCGGCCGCTGCTGAGCTGCGCGGCAATCCGTTCGCAAACCAACTATGCTCACTGGTGTGACCCGGCGTTTGACGAAGTGCTGCAAAATGCCCTGCTGTCACAACAGCTGGCGCAGCGCATCGAAAACTATCAGAAGGCGCAGAAAATTCTTGAGCAGCAGTTGCCGGTGTTGCCGCTGGCGTCTTCATTGCGCCTGCAGGCCTATCGTTACGACATCAAAGGACTGGTACTGAGCCCGTTCGGCAATGCGTCCTTTGCCGGGGTGTACCGTGAGTCTGCGGAGGGGCCGAAAAAGTGATTATCTTTACCTTACGCCGTTTCTTGCTGCTGCTGATCACCTTGTTCTTCCTGACATTGGTCAGCTTTAGCCTCAGCTATTTCACACCGCGGGCGCCGCTGAACGGCGCTGCCCTGCTGGATGCCTACCAGTTTTACTTTGTCAGCCTGCTGCACTGGGATTTTGGCGTCTCCAGCATTAATGGCCAGGCAATCAGCGAACAGCTGCGCGAAGTGTTTCCTGCCACTATGGAGCTGTGCCTGCTCGCCTTCACTCTGGCGCTGTTTATCGGCATTCCTCTGGGCATTATTGCCGGCGTGATGCGTGGCAAATGGCAGGACACCGCCATCAGCACCTTTGCGCTGTTGGGCTTTTCGATGCCGGTTTTCTGGCTGGCGCTGCTGCTGATGCTGTTTTTCTCACTGCACCTTGGCTGGCTGCCGGTCTCCGGACGTTTCGATCTGCTGTATCAGGTCAAGCCCATCACCGGCTTTGCCCTGATTGACGCCTGGCTGTCCGATTCACCCTACCGCACGGAAATGATCGGCAGCGCGCTGCGCCATATGATTTTGCCGATTACCGCACTGGCGGTAGCGCCAACCACCGAGGTGGTGCGTTTGATGCGTATCAGCACCGACGACGTGCTCAATCAGAACTACATCAAAGCCGCCGCAACCCGTGGCTTATCCCGTTTCACCATTATCCGCCGCCACGTGCTGCACAATGCGTTGCCGCCTATCGTGCCCAAGCTGGGGCTGCAGTTTTCCACCATGCTGACGCTGGCGATGATCACCGAAGTGGTGTTCAGTTGGCCGGGGCTCGGGCGTTGGATGATCAATGCCATTCGCCAGCAGGATTATGCGGCGATCTCCGCCGGCGTTATGGTGGTCGGCACGCTGGTGATCACCATTAACGTCCTGGCCGATATTTTAGGCGCTGCCACCAACCCACTGAAACATAAGGAATGGTATGCCCTTAGATAACGTATACCGCGAAAAGAAAATGCCGAGCCCGCTGCTGTATACCTGGCGGATTTTTTACGGCGATGCGCTGGCGATGATCGGCTTCTACGGCGTGATAGCGCTGCTGCTGCTTTCCGTGTTCGGCAGCCTGCTGGCCCCTTATGCGCTCGATCAACAGTTCCTGGGTTATCAACTGTTGCCGCCTTCCTGGTCACGTTACGGCAACGTTTCCTTCTTCCTGGGCACCGACGATCTTGGCCGCGACATTCTCAGCCGCCTGCTGACCGGCACCGCCGCCACCTTCGGTTCCGCATTGCTGGTTACCGTTGCCGCCGCCTTTGTCGGGGTGATCCTCGGGGTGTTTGCCGGGGTAACCCGCGGCCTGCGCTCGGCGGTGCTCAATCATATTCTCGACACCCTGCTCTCCATCCCTTCGCTGCTGCTGGCGATCGTGGTTGTGGCGTTCCTTGGGCCAAAACTCGAGCACGCCATGCTGGCCGTCTGGCTGGCGCTGTTGCCTCGCATGGTGCGCACTATCTACAGCGCAGTGCATGACGAGTTGGAAAAAGAATATGTGGTGGCGGTGCGTCTCGATGGCGCGTCAACCTTGCAAATACTGTGGTACGCCGTGATGCCCAACATTGTGGCGGTGCTGGTGACGGAGTTCACCCGAGCGCTGTCGATGGCGATCCTGGACATTGCCGCCCTCGGCTTCCTCGATCTTGGCGCACAGCTGCCGTCCCCTGAATGGGGCGCTATGCTCGGCGATTCGCTGGAGCTGGTGTACGTCGCCCCCTGGACGGTGATGCTGCCCGGCGCGGCAATCCTGGTCAGCGTGTTGCTGGTTAACCTGTTGGGCGACGGTATGCGCCGCGCAATCAATACGGGGGTGGAATAATGCCATTACTTGATATCCGCAACCTGACGATTGAATTTATGACCGCCGAAGGCCCGGTAAAGGCAGTCGATCGCGTCAGCATGACCCTGAGTGAGGGGGAAGTCCGCGGCCTGGTGGGCGAGTCCGGTTCCGGTAAAAGCCTGATCGCCAAAGCGATCTGCGGCGTCACCAAAGACAACTGGCGCGTCACCGCCGACCGTTTCCGTTTCGATGATATCGACCTGTTGCAGCTAACACCGCGTGAACGACGCAAGCTGGTCGGGCATAACGTGTCGATGATTTTCCAGGAGCCGCAATCCTGTCTGGATCCTTCCGAAAGCATCGGCCGTCAGTTGGTGCAGGCCATTCCGGGTTGGACCTACAAAGGCCGCTGGTGGCAGCGCTTTAACTGGCGCAAACGCCGCGCCATAGAGCTGCTGCACCGGGTGGGCATCAAGGATCACAAAGACATCATGGGCAGCTTTCCTTATGAGCTGACCGACGGTGAGTGCCAGAAAGTGATGATCGCCATCGCCCTGGCCAATCAGCCGCGCCTGCTGATCGCCGATGAACCGACCAACGCCATGGAACCGACCACGCAGGCGCAGATTTTCCGTCTGCTGGCGCGTTTGAACCAAAACAACAACACCACCATTTTGCTGATCAGCCACGATCTGCAAATGATGAGCAAATGGGCCGATCGGGTCAACGTGTTGTACTGCGGGCAGACGGTAGAAAGCGCCCAGTGCGAAGACCTGCTGGCCGCACCGCACCACCCTTATACTCAGGCGCTGATCCGCGCAATGCCGGACTTTGGCCGCGCATTGCCGCATAAAAGCCGCCTCAATACCCTGCCGGGAGCCATTCCGTCGCTGGAGCATTTGCCGATAGGTTGTCGGCTGGGGCCGCGCTGCCCCTATGCGCAGAAGAAATGCATTGAGACACCTCGCCTGCGTCCGGTGAAAAACCACCTGTTCGCCTGTCACTTCCCGCTGAACATGGAGGAGCAATAACATGGAAACGCTGTTGGAAGTGCGCAATCTGAGCAAAACCTACCGTTACCGCACCGGGCTGTTTCGCCGCCAGCATGTGGAAGCGGTCAAATCGGTCAGCTTTACCCTGCGTGAACGGCAAACGCTGGCGATCATCGGTGAAAACGGCTCTGGCAAGTCCACCCTGGCCAAGATGCTGTCCGGCATGGTCGAGCCCTCAGCCGGAGAACTGCTGATTGACGACCATCGGCTTAACTATGGCGATTATCGTTACCGCAGCCAGCGTATCCGCATGATATTTCAGGATCCGAGCACCTCGCTCAATCCTCGTCAGCGTATCGGCCAGCTGTTGGACGCCCCGCTGCGGCTCAATACCGAAATGGCCGCCCCTGAACGTGAGCAACAAATCAACCGAACCCTGCGTCAGGTGGGGATGCTGCCGGATCACGCCAATTATTACCCGCATATGCTGGCGTCCGGCCAGAAACAGCGGGTGGCTTTGGCCCGCGCCTTGATCCTGCAACCGAAGGTGATCGTAGCCGATGAGGCGCTGGCCTCGCTGGATATGTCGATGCGTTCGCAAATCATCAACCTGATGCTGGAACTGCAGGAGAAACACGGCATTTCCTACATTTATGTGACTCAACACCTGGGCATGATGAAACACATCAGCGATCAGGTGATGGTGATGCATGAAGGGGAAATCGTCGAACGCGGCAGTACGGCCGAGGTATTGGCCTCACCGCTGCATGAGCTGACCAAACGCCTGATTGCCAGCCACTTTGGCGAGGCGCTTACCGCAGACGCCTGGCGACGTGACGGCGGCAGATTCTGATCGTCAAATCATACAGAGAACCTGCCTTAAAGCGGGTTCAGACTGCAAATATCCGTGAAAGGCTATACCTGTAGGGGTCGAACATGTTCGATCCGATTTAACTCATTGATTATGCCATTGGGCGCAGCTTGCAGCGCCCCTACAGAAAAACCACAGAGCACTTCGTCAACGGTCTCAACCCGCTTTAAAGCGGGTTTTTTATCGCCCCGATTCAGTGAGCGCTTAGCCAAAAACCGCAAATACAAATTACAATCTTGCTATATATCATTATATTTTATTCCATTCAGTTATTGATTAGTCCTTAACATTATTTTATCTCGCCAATCGAATCGGTGAGGATATCCCCTACGTTGAGCTTATTAAACGACAGGATATCGCACTGATGAACAGCCATCGCAATCGCCGACTCTCGCAGTTTCTACTCGCTTTAGCCGCAGGTTTCTCTGTTTATGGTCACGCGCTGTGTTGTGATGACCAAGGCTGATCCTGTCATTGCGTGTCCCTCTGCGGGCATGTTGCCATTTTGTCTTGCCGCCGTTGCCTGCTGCACCGGTGGCTATTGCTCATGATTAAGGATCATCCCCTATGGAACTACTACGTCGACAACATAATGCCCAGTGGTATCACGAAACCCAAAGCAGCGTACGCGGTGAGCAGCCGTTGGAGCCGCAGGCGGCCGGCATCCGCGATCGATTTTTGCTGGGGCTGGGCGCTTTTGCCGACGAAGCGCTGAACACCGCGCTGACTGCACGCGCCGGGGTATTTAACGCCTCCCTGGCCGGATATCACGTGCTGTTTCCCGATCGGGTCGAATTGTCACGCACAGTGACATTGTCACCTTATGATCGCCTCAGCACCGCATTAACCGTGGCACAGGTGACCGGCGTTCAGTCTCTTTGTAGCCACTACGCCGCCCGCCTCGCCCCCCTGTACAGCCCCGACGCCTCCCGTGAAAGTAATATCCGCCTGGCCCAAATCACCCAGTATGCCCGCCAGCTCGCCAGTCAACCGACGTTGATTTGCAGCAAGGCGTTGCAGCAGCTGAGCGACGTCGGGTTAAGCCCGGCGGATATCGTGACCTTTTCGCAGATTATCGGTTTTGTTAGCTACCAGGCACGCGTGGTCGCCGGCGTGGCTGCCTTGGCCGGGCGACCAACGGGAGTGGTGCCCGGTTTCCCGAACATCGCTGACGCCGAAGGCATTGTGTTCACCGAGGAAGAACTGACATGGCAAGCGCGTCTTCCCTTGGTGGTGCCGGAAGAGGCCCGTGCCGAACAGCTCGACGTGCTTGATCAAAGCCATCCCGACGCTCGCAGCGAATCCTATTATCTGTTGCTGGCCCACGATGCGCCCGCGCTGCGTGAACGCAATGGCGTGTTCAACAGTATCAATGCCGACGGTTATGGCCTGTCGGCGCGGCTGAAAGCGCTGGCGACGCTGGCAGTTTCCCGTATTAACGGCAGCCGCTACTGCGCAGCGACCGTCGCACAGGATATTCAACAGGAAGAACTGGTCGGCGCCCTGTTCAATAGCATTGAACAGGGGCTGGAGAGTACCAATGACCCGGTTAACCAGGCTGTGATCCGCGTAGCAACCGACCTGACCCGCACGCCTGAAAAGTTCACGCCGCGCAGCGTGCAGCCGCTGTTTAACAGTGGGTTAAATCAGGCGCAGGCGCTGGACGTGATCCTCACCGGCGCGCTGTATGCCTGGGAGAACCGCCTGCGTCAGACGCTCGGCGACACCCAACTTCTCAGTGAAAACCTGGCGTAATCGCTAGCGCAGCAACCAACCTCGCGCGGCATCAAAAAAATGCTGCGCCAACGGCGATGCGCGTCCCGGCTCGGCGACCACGACCGCAGCATGACGTGACATCGCCCCAATCGCTATTGGTCGGTGTTGCAACTCCGGCATCATTGCCGGTAACAGGTTGCCATGCGGGAAAAGCCCACAGCCCAGACCGACGAAAATGCCCTGCAACAGTTGGAATATTGAGGTGGTTTCCATTCGAACGTGCAGCGTCAGTCCGGCTTCACGGAAGTTTTGATCAAGATAACGGCGGAAGTAACGCGTAGGCTCAGCCAGGCACAGTGGCTGCGTGGCTACATCCTCCAGCGTCAGGGGGGTATCTCCTACCAACTCAGGAAAATGCTGCGGGTGGAAAACCAGCTCGACCCCGGCGTCCGCCAATGGCTGGGACTGAAAGTGCAGCTCTTGCAGCGTGGAAAGCTCGAAGAAACCAATGCCGACATCTACGGTATGTGCCGTCAACGCCTCCAGCAACTGATCGGCACTCAGCACCGCTACCCGATAATCCAGCTGAGGGTAACGCTCACTGACGTCCTTTAACATTTGCGCCAGCGAGATGCTGCATTGCGGTACCACTCCGATGCGCAACGTGCCGTTAAGCCCGTGTTTAAGCGACTCGACCTCTAGCTTCAGCCCCTGATAAACCGACACGATCTCACGCGCCCACGACAGCACCCGCTCGCCTTCGGCAGTAAAACCTTCGAAGTTGTTACCGCGGTTGATTAAGGATACGCCCAGCTCTTTTTCCAAATTTTTCAGCCGCATAGACAATGTCGGCTGACTGACAAAGCTGGCCTCTGCCGCACGGCCGAAGTGGCGCTCGCGTTCGAGATTACACAGGTAGATCAGTTGCTTAATATCCATAAAACGGCTCAATAAGTCATGACTGACCTGAGTATACCATCGCTGTAGGGTTTCGGGCGCAGCTGGCTACGCCCGGAGGGGTCAAATCTTCAGTTTTACGTAGTCCATCAATCGTGAGAACGCGCCGCCTTGCTGGACCGGTTGCAATGCCACCAGCGGCAAGGTTTTGAGCAGCTTGCCGTTATCGCTGATACGGATTTCGCCAATCGTCTGCCCTTGGGTTAACGGGGCATCCAGGCGCGGAACGCTGACCACATACTGCGCCTTCAGTTTGTCGGCTTCACTTTTCGGCAGGCTGAGATATTCCTCTTTTGCACTGCCCACCGCGACCTCATGACGGCCGCCATACCACACTTTTTCCTGCCCCAGATTTTGCCCGGCGCTGAACAGATGCACGGTGGTGAAATCACGCAGGCCCCAGGTCAGCAATTTGCGCGCCTGCTCTTCACGCCCTTTCGAACTTTTACCGCCCATCACCACCGCAATCAGCCGCCGGTCTCCTTCAGTGGCCGAGGCAATAATGTTAAAGCCGGCCGAGGCGGTATGCCCGGTTTTCAACCCGTCGACGTGCAGGTTTTTATCCCACAGCAGCCCATTGCGATTTTGCTGGGTGATGCCGTTCCAGGTCAGCGATTTCTCGCTGTACATGTGATACTCCGCCGGTTCGCTCATGATGATAGCGCGTGAAATCACCGCCAAATCGCCCGCCGTAGTGAATTGCCCCGGCGCATCCAGCCCATGCACGGTTTCGAAATGGGTATTCTGCAGGCCAAGCTGGGCACTCTTTTCATTCATCAACTTAACGAATGCCGCCTGGCTACCTGCCACATAATCCGCCATCGCGACACAGGCATCGTTGCCCGAATCAATGATGATACCGCGGCTGAGATCGCGAACCGTGACCCTGTCACCTGGCTTTAAGAACATCAATGATGATCCCTTAAACACCGGGTTGCCCTGCGCCCAGGCGTCATTGCCCACCGTCACCACGTCATCCAGGCCAATTTTGTGCTGATCGAGCGCGTGATCAATCACCAATCCGGTCATCAGCTTCGTCAGGCTGGCTGGGTTGCGGCGCTGATCTGCGTTTGCCTGCGCCAACACCTGTCCAGTGGTGTAATCCATCAATACGTAAGAGGCGGCGTCTATCGCCGGCGGTGTGTTTTGCGCAATACTGGAGGGAACATCTGCTGCCTGTACCGCCAGCGGCACTAACATGCCGGCGATCATCACCCATACTGAACGCTTCAATCATTGTTCCTCAGGCCCTTAGGGCTAAATAAAATGCCAATATAATCCGTGATATAGACTGCATTAATTATCGGGAAAGCGGAATCGTTACTCTTTTTCAGCAGGTGTCATAATGCAACGATTTGTTTGCCCGGTACCGCTACGCGATAAATCTGCTCTATGCCGCCATTGTCCCATTCGATTAGACGCTCACACCGCCCCAACCTAAACTTGTGACATAAACACTGAAAGCGCTTAAAAAAGCGTTCACTTATTAGCTACATCACCTGCGAAGAACAATATGAAATTTAAACCGTCAATAAAGCCGTATACCGGCGCGGCGGGCGGCTGGGGTTCACTCGAAGCCACTACCCGCTATGTGCTCGACAGTAAACAGACGCTGCAAAACCTGCGTAACCTGATGCGCGTGAACAAGGCTCGCGGCTTCGACTGTCCAGGTTGTGCCTGGGGCGACGACAACCACAGCACCTTCAGTTTCTGTGAAAACGGCGCCAAAGCTGTCAGTTGGGAAGCCACGCGTAACGCGGTCGATCCGGAGTTTTTCGCGGCTCACAGCGTCAGCACCCTGCTGCAGCAAAGTGATTATTTCCTGGAATACCAGGGCCGTCTCACCCACCCCATGCGCTATAACGCCGAAACCGACCACTACCAGCCGATCAGTTGGCCGGATGCGCTGGCGTTAATCGCCCAGCACATTAACCAGATGGATAACCCGAACCAGATCGAGTTGTATACTTCGGGCCGCGCCAGCAATGAAGCTTCTTATCTGTATCAATTGTTTGGTCGTATGCTCGGCACCAGCAATTTCCCTGACTGCTCCAATATGTGCCACGAAGCCAGCGGCGTGGGCCTGAAACAAAGTATCGGCGTAGGGAAAGGCACCATTCGCATGGACGACTTTGAAAAAGCCGATGCCATCTTCGTGTTTGGCCAGAATCCCGGCACCAACCACCCGCGCATGCTGCATAGCCTGAAAAATGCCGCCAACCGCGGTGCGCGCATCGTCAGTTTTAACACCCTGCGCGAACGTGGCCTCGAGCGTTTTGCCGATCCGCAAAGCCCGATTCAAATGCTGACGCCCAAGTCGTCGCCGATCAGTTCATCCTATTACCAACCCAACCTCGGCGGGGATATGGCGGCCGTGCGCGGCATGGTGAAAGCGCTGCTGGAAAGTCATCGTGAGCGCCTGGCGGCCGGTGAACCCGGCCTGTTCGATCAGGCATTCATCAGTCAACACAGCGTCGGCGTCGAGGCGTATCTGGCGCAGGTCGATGCTACGACCTGGCAACAAATCACCCAGCAGTCCGGCCTCAGCGAGGAACAATTGCGTCAGGCGGCGGCGATTTATCAGGGTGCCGAACGCGTGATCTGCACCTGGGCGATGGGCGTCACCCAGCATAAGCATTCTGTGCCAACGGTACGTGAGATCACCAACCTGCAGCTGCTGTTCGGTCAGTTGGGTAAACCGGGCACCGGCCTGTGTCCGGTACGCGGCCACAGCAACGTGCAAGGCAACCGCACCATGGGCATTGATGAGAAGTCGCCCAAGGCACTGCTCGACAGCCTGGAGCAGCACTTTAACTTCTCGCCGCGACGCGAACCGGGCCATAACACCGTAGAGGCCATTGAGGCGATGCTGCGTGGTGAGGTTAAGGTCTTGCTGGCTTTGGGCGGCAATCTGGCCGCGGCTGCGCCGGACACCGAACGCACTGCCCGCGCCCTGCGCCGTTGTGATCTGACGGTGCATATCAGCACCAAGCTCAACCGCAGTCATCTGGTCACCGGCAAAGACGCGCTGATCCTGCCGACCCTGGGCCGTACCGAACAGGATATGCAGGCCAGCGGCCCACAGTACATTACGGTTGAGGACTCTTTCAGCATGGTGCATGCGTCGGAAGGCGTCGGTAAACCACTGGCGGAGACCCAGCGTTCTGAAACCGCCATCGTGTGCGGCATCGCCGATGCGGTGTTGGGCAACCAGCAGCTCGACTGGCTGGAGCTGGCAGACGATTATTCGTTGATCCGCGACCACATCGCCGCCACCATTCCCGGTTTCGAAGATTTCAACCGGCGCTGCGACCAGCCCGGTGGTTTCTACCTGGGTAATGCCGCCGCAGAACTGCGCTTTGACACCCCAAGCGGCAAGGCCGAGTTTAGCGCTGCACCTCTGCCAACCAGCCTGTTCCCGCAGTTGGATGGCCGACAGGCGCCCTTCACGCTGCAAACACTGCGTTCGCACGATCAGTACAACACCACTATCTACGGACTGGATGACCGTTACCGCGGCGTCTACGGCCAACGAGAAGTGCTGTTTATACACCCTGAAGATCTGGCGGCGTTGGATATGCAAGACGGTGAGCTGGTAGAGATTGAAACGCTGTGGAATGACGGCATTACACGTAAGGTCAGTGGCTTCAAACTGGTAAGCTACGATATCCCACGCGGTAATCTGGCGGCTTACTACCCAGAGACTAACCCGTTGGTTCCGCTGGCCAGCTTTGGTGACGGCACCGGCACGCCAACGTCGAAGTCGATACCGGTGGAGATCCGCCGTTGTGTGGCGCAACCGACGCTGCGTATTGCCTGAATGGATGCGCCCGGTTCACGCCGGGTGCATTAACAGATCGAGCGCCGTCTGCAACTCGTCAGAGAGCTGATGGCGGCGCCACACGAAGTACAAATTGCTGACCCCTTCCGCCCCCATTTCCACCACTTTTAACGCCTGCTCAGGCAGGATCATCGGCAGCAAAGACCCCGGAACACAGGCGACGCCACAACCCGCTTTTACGCAGGCTGCCATCGCCGTGTACGACTCCATCTCCAGCGTCATCCGCGGCTTTAGCTGGCGTGAGGCTAACCAGCGATCGATTTTCAGGCGGAAAGAGCACTCGCGGCTGAAGGTATAAAACTCTAACTGTGCCAGGGTTGCGGCGTCCAGCTGCGGCACCGAGGCCGGCATCAACAGCACCAGGCGCTCATCAAACGCCGCGCGACTGGCCAGCAGCGGGTGCTCTATCGGCCCGTCGGTCAACGCCAGATCGATCTCGCTGTCAATCAGCATTCGCTCCAGCACCAGCGAGTCTCGACTCAGCACGTTGACCTGCATGTGGGGCTGGCTGCGGCGCAAGTGAGCGATGCGTGACGGCAGGTGACTGATCAGAGAAAAATCCAGCGCCCCAAGATTCAGCAGGCCCTGCGGTTGACGACCGGCGAACAATTGTTGGCTGCGGTCTGCCAGCGTCAGGATGTCGACGGCCTGTTGATAGAACTGTCGGCCTTTCGGCGTGACATAGAGCCGGTTTTTATCGCGAAAAAACAACTCGCCGCCAAGTGAGTCTTCTAACTCTTTGATGCGCAACGTGACGTTGGAGGGGACACAGTGCAATTCCCGCGCGGCGGCGGCAATGGTTTTATACTCCACCACGGCGCAGAAAAATCTAAGCTGACTCAGCTTCATGCTTCATTCACTTTTAGTTAGTGTTTTGGTTAGAAACAATCACTTTAGATTAGCATTTATTTGCCCTAGAGTCGTATCGACAACCTAAGAGGGATCCCTATGCCACTGAATGATTTACTGAACCTGCCGGGCGTAACCGCGCAGCCGGAAACCGTCACCGACGGCTACGTGTTCAATCACACCATGATCCGCGTGAAGGACTTAACCCAAGCGCTGGACTTTTATACCCGCGTGCTGGGCTTTACCCCGGTGTATCTGGAAACCTTCAATGAAGCCGCGTTTACCATTTGCTACCTGACCCGCAGCCCGCGCGACCAGATCCCACAGGATGACGATGCCCGTAAACGCTGGGTCCTGAGTCAACCGGGTATTTTGGAGCTCACCCATAACCACGGCACCGAGCAGCAGGCCGATTTTCATTACCACAACGGCAACAGTGAGCCGCGTGGCTTTGGCCACCTCTGTGTGACGGTGCCTGACGTGCACGCTGCCTGCGAGCGTTTTGAGCGCCTTGGCGTGAACTTCCAGAAACGTCTGCATGAAGGTCGCATGAATTACGTGGCCTTTATCAAGGATCCCGACGACTACTGGATTGAAATCCTGCAGCCTACGCCGCTACAGAACTGATTTACCCCCCGTTTCCCCCCGGCGTTTCGAGCCGGGGTTTTCTTCCCGCCTTTTGAACGCCCAATATTCCATAAAATCGCGCCCCAACGCGGGAAAACCGTGACGTTTGGCTTGCCCGCAGCGGGTGATTCGCGTAAAACTGTCAGCCGCAAATCTTGCCACTCACAACCCATTCACTGGACGATATGTTTCAAGATAACCCGCTGCTGGCGCAGCTTAAACAGCAACTTCACTCTCAGACCCCGCGCGTTGAAGGCGTAGTAAAAGGGACTGAGAAAGGCTTTGGCTTTCTTGAGGTCGACGGTCAAAAAAGCTATTTCATTCCGCCACCGTACATGAAGAAAGTCATGCACGGGGACCGAGTGACCGCAACCCTGCATACCGAGAAAGAACGTGAAATCGCCGAGCCGGAAACCCTGATCGAGCCCTTCCTGTCGCGCTTTGTCGGCCGTGTGCAAAAGCGTGATGACCGTCTGTCCATCGTACCCGATCATCCGTTGCTGAAAGACGCGATCCCTTGCCGTCCGGTGCGTGAACTGAAACATAACTTCCAGGCCGGTGACTGGGCGGTAGCGGAAATGTGCCGCCACCCGCTGAAAGGCGATCGTGGCTTCAACGCCGACCTGACCCAATTTATTACCGACGGCGAAGATCACCTGGCGCCGTGGTGGGTCACGCTGGCCCGTCACAGCCTGGAAAAAGAAGCGCCGGAGATGATCGCGATCGATGAGCCGGATGCTTCCGTGCCGCGTGAAGATCTGACCGCTCTGAATTTTGTCACCATCGACAGCGCCAGCACCGAAGATATGGACGATGCGCTGTTTGTGCAGGACAACGGCGACGGCTCGCTGCAATTGACCATCGCCATTGCCGATCCGACCGCCTACGTCGCGCAAGGCAGCGCGCTGGATGAAATCGCCCGCAAGCGCGCCTTTACCAACTACCTGCCAGGTTTCAACATCCCTATGTTGCCGCGCGATCTGTCAGACAACCTGTGTTCACTGCGTCCGAACCAACGCCGTCCGGTGCTGGCTTGCCGCGTGACCATCGGTGCAGACGGCGCATTGGGTGACGATATTCGCTTCTTCGGCGCCGAGATCGAATCAAAAGCCAAACTGGTTTATGACGAAGTCTCCGACTGGCTGGAAGGCATTGCCGGCTGGCAGCCGCCGAGCGATGAAATCGCACAGCAAATCACCCTGCTCAAGCGCGTGTGCGATGCACGTAACGCCTGGCGCCACCAGCATGCTCTGGTATTCAAAGATCGCCCAGACTACCGCTTTGTGCTGGGTGAAAAAGGCGAAGTGCTGGAGATCATCACCGAACAACGTCGCACCGCCAACCGCATCGTCGAAGAGTGCATGATTGCTTCCAACGTCTGCGCCGCCATTGTGCTGCGCGACCGTCTGGGCTTTGGCATTTACAACGTGCACACCGGTTTCGATCCGCTGTTGGTTGAGCAAGCCGTAACCGTACTGCAAGCCAACGGCGTTGAAGCCGAAGCCGAGAAGCTGCTGACGCTGGAAGGTTTCTGCGAACTGCGTCGTCACCTGGATTCGCAACCGACCCAGTTCCTCGACAGCCGTATTCGCCGCTCTCAGACGTATGCCGAAATCAGCACTACGCCGGGGCCACATTTCGGTCTGGGCCTGGAGGCTTACGCCACCTGGACCTCTCCGATCCGTAAATACGGTGATATGGTCAACCACCGCTTGCTGAAAGCCGTTATCACCGGGCAGTCCGCAGAGAAACCGCTGGACGAAGTGACAATCCAACTGGCCGAACGTCGTCGTCTGAACCGGATGGCGGAACGTGACGTTGGCGATTGGCTCTACGCGCGCTACCTCAAGGATAAAGCAGGCACCGATGAACGCTTCAACGCGGAAATCATCGACGTAACCCGCGGCGGCCTGCGCGTTCGTCTGCTGGACAATGGCGCAGTGGCCTTTATCCCGGCGCCCTTCATTCACGCGGTACGTGATGAAATGGTATGCAGTCAGGATACCGGCACGGTGCAGATCAAAGGCGAAGTCGTTTATCGTCAGGGGGATACCCTGCAGGTCACCATCGCCGAAGTGCGTATGGAAACCCGCAGCGTGATCGCCAGACCGGCGGCTTAACCCGCAACATAAACGTTATGCCAGACAAACACCGGACGGGTCTCCCTCCGGTGTTTTTTATTTCCAGTAACATCCTCATCACCTTGTTTTTACGCTATTACTCAACCGGCTTCACATTTCTCATCCGACCTGCTTCTCTTCGCCTGCAAAACTCCTACTTTTAATTTGTAGCCATTCTCCCTAAGAACACTTCTTTCTTTTTTTCTGCACACCAAGGAGTTGTTGAACATGAAAAACGTCAAGTCCGGGATCATCTGGCTGGTGGTGGCGTTGGTCGGTGCATTCGCCTTCGCCATGCTGGCGCTAAGCCGCGGTGAACACGTCAATGCGGTTTGGCTGGTGGTGGCTGCGGTCGCCTGTTACAGCATCGCTTATCGCTTCTACAGTCTGTTTATCGCCAAAAAAGTCTTTGAGCTCGACGACCGCCGCATGACCCCGGCCGAACGTCGCAACGACGGGTTGGACTATGTCCCCACCAACAAGTGGGTGTTGTTTGGTCACCACTTTGCCGCCATCGCCGGGGCCGGGCCGCTGGTTGGCCCTATTCTGGCAGCGCAAATGGGCTTTCTGCCCGGCACTATCTGGATCCTGGTCGGGGTAATGCTGGCCGGCGCCGTGCAGGACTTCCTGATCCTGTTCATCTCTACCCGTCGTGACGGTCGTTCGCTGGGTGAAATGGCCAAGCAGGAACTGGGTGCCTTCGCCGGAGTGATCACCATGCTGGGCGCGCTGGGGGTGATGATTATCATTCTGTCCGCGCTGGCGCTGGTGGTGGTTAAAGCCCTGGCCGACAGCCCCTGGGGCTTGTTCACCATCGCTGCAACCATCCCAATCGCCCTGTTTATGGGCGTGTATATGCGTTTTATCCGGCCGGGTAAAATCGCTGAAATCTCGGTGATCGGTTTTGCGCTGATGCTGCTGGCGATCATCTACGGCGGCAACGTGGCGCAAGACCCCTACTGGGGGCCCTTCTTCACGCTGCACGGCACCACGCTGACCTGGGTGTTGGTGGTTTACGGCTTTGTCGCTTCGGTGTTGCCGGTGTGGCTGCTGTTGGCACCGCGTGACTATTTGTCCACTTTTATGAAGATTGGCGTCATTATCGGGTTGGCTGTAGGTATCGTCTTCGCCATGCCGGAAATGAAAATGCCGGCGGTATCGCGCTTTATCGACGGCAGCGGCCCGGTGTTCGCCGGCTCGCTGTTCCCGTTCCTGTTTATCACTATCGCCTGTGGTTCGATTTCCGGTTTCCATGCGCTGGTTTCCAGCGGTACCACGCCGAAACTGGTGGAGCGCGAGAGCCATATTCGCTTTATCGGTTATGGCGCCATGCTGATGGAGTCCTTCGTGGCTATCATGGCGTTGATTTGCGCGTCGGTGATCGACCCAGGCGTTTACTTCGCCATGAACTCGCCGGCGGCGCTGATCGGCACCACGGTGGAGAATGCCTCTCAGGTGATTAACAGCTGGGGCTTTATGATCACCCCGGAAACCCTGACGATGATTGCCAAAGACGTCGGGGAACATTCCATCCTGTCGCGCGCCGGCGGCGCCCCGACCTTCGCCGTGGGCATGGCACATATCATTACCGAGGTGTTTAACAGCCGCGCAATGATGGCCTTCTGGTACCACTTCGCCATTCTGTTCGAGGCGCTGTTTATTCTGACCGCCGTCGATGCCGGGACCCGTGCCTGTCGCTTTATGGTGCAGGATCTGGTCGGCGTGGCGATCCCAAGGTTAGCTAACAACCGTTCTTGGTTCGGTAATCTGGCGGGAACCACCGTGGCCGTCGCCGGCTGGGGCTTCTTTGTCTATCAGGGGGTGGTCGATCCGCTCGGCGGCATCAATACGCTGTGGCCGCTGTTCGGTATCGGCAACCAGATGCTGGCCTCGATGGCCTTGATCCTCGGTACCGTGGTGCTGTTCAAAATGAAAAAACAGCGCTATGCCTGGGTGACCATTTTGCCGACCGTCTGGTTGTTTATTACCTCAATGACCGCCGGCTGGCAGAAAATATTCCACGAGAAACCGAGCATCGGCTTCCTGGCGCAGGCGAAGAAATTCTCTGCCGGTATTGAACAAGGCACGCTGATCGCACCGGCCAAGACGCTGAAGGATATGGAGACCATCGTTTTCAGTAACCAGATTAACGCCGCACTGTGCGCTTTCTTTATGCTGGTGGCGGTAACCATGCTGGTCTCCGCCTTCTTTGTGATCCGTCGCGCGCTGAATGCCAGCCAGCCCACGGCGCAGGAGTCGCCGATCGTCCTGCGTGAAAATGTATAAATTCAGTTGGTTATAATCAGGGCGCTGCGGCGCCCTCAGACTGCTGACAAACCTGCGTAAAGGCTAAACCTGTAGGGGTCGAACATGTTCGACCCGATTTAACCCATTGATTATGCTATTGGGCACAGCATGCAGCGCCCCTACCATTAAACAACAGAGCACTTTGTCAACGGACGCCCTTTTCTTTGCTTATGCGGTTCTCAGTTCAGCAGATTGGTGCCGAACGCCCCCTGCCAATCTTGCTCGAATTTCTCTACCGCGGCCTGAACCGCCGGTGCCGCGAGGAACTGCTCAGCCACGTCGACCGGCAGAGTGATGGCCTGACAACCCGCCAGCAAGCATTCCAGCGCCTGACGCGGCGTTTTGAAACTGGCCGCCAGCACCCGGGCTCCCGGCGCGTGCAGCGTCAGCAATTGCTGCAGCTCGTGAACCATTTCAATGCCGTCACCGCCCTGCGCGTCCAGGCGGTTCACGTATGGGGCCACATACTCAGCTCCCGCCAGCGCCGCCAGCAGTCCCTGACCCGCACCATAAACCGCCGTCCCCAGCGTAGGAATCGACATCGACTTCAGTTTTTTAATCGCTGCCAGGCCTTCTGCGGTCGCCGGTACCTTAACCACCAGCCCAGGCACTCGCTGATGAAGCAACGCCGCTTCCGCCACCATGCGCTCGGCGTCGTTAGCCATCACCTGAGCAAAGAGTTTGCCGGTGCCCCCCAGCGCATCGCGCAGCGCCGGTAACACTTCCCAAATCGGTTTTCCCTCTTTGGCAACAATGCTCGGATTGGTGGTCACACCGTGCAGAGGCAGGATGCGCGCCAATCGTTTTACTGCGTTCACATCGGCGGTATCGAGATAAAGCTCCATTACGGACTCCTGAATCTTTTGTGGACGAATTCAAACTCTCATCATAGTAGGAACATGCAACGCATTTATATTTGATCGAAATCAAATCAACTTTCATTCGAAACAACTTTAATGACAAAAGAAAAGCAACCGAATGACAGGTGACTCGTGATCTTCAATCTGCAGCGCTATTCCACCCATGATGGTCCAGGCATCCGCAGCGTAGTGTTCCTGAAGGGCTGCTCGTTGGGCTGTCTCTGGTGCCAGAATCCGGAAAGCCGCTCGCGAAAAGCGGATTTGCTGTTCGATCCGCGTTTATGCCTCAGCGGCTGTACCCTGTGCGCCGAAGGCCATCCTCAGGCGATTCAACGAATAGACGACAACCTGCTGATCCAGCGCGAGTTACTCAGCCACGCAGAGTATGCCGCATTAGCCGCCCGTTGCCCAACCGACGCACTCAGCCTGTGCGGCAGCGCAGTAAATATCGACGATATCATGACCGAGGTGCTGCGCGATCGGCCTTTTTATCTGCGCACCGGTGGCGGCCTGACCCTCTCCGGCGGTGAACCCTTCATGCAGCCTGCCGTGGCGGCAGAACTGCTGAAGCGCGGCCGTGAGGCCGGCATTCATACCGCGGTGGAATCTTGCCTGCATACGCCCTGGTCGCACATAGCGCCTTCGCTGCCCTGGCTCGATCTGATGCTGGCGGATTTGAAACACGTCGATGAAAAACGTTTCAAGCAGTGGACCGGCGGCTCCGCCAAACGGGTAATGGAAAACTTCCGCCGCCTGGCAGCCCACGGTACCCGAATGACCGTGCGCGTCCCGCTGATCCCCGACTTTAACGCCGATCGCCGCTCAATTCGCGCGATTGTCGATTTCGCCGCCGATGAGGCCGGCGTTACAGAGATTCATTTCTTGCCGTACCACACGTTGGGTATCAACAAATATAACCTGCTCGGCGAGCCTTATCACGCGGCCCGCACCCCACTAGATGCCCCTGAACTGCTGGCCTATGCCGAACAGTACGCCGAGGCCAAAGGGCTGACTGCCATTTTGCGAGGATAACACCATGACTAAGCTGGATCTGACCACCCTGTCCGAACGCACCCAGGCTCACAAGAACGCGCTGATCCATATCGTCAAACCGCCGGTTTGCACCGAACGCGCCCAGCACTACACCGAAGCCTATCAGCAGCATCAGGACAAACCCTTGCCGGTTCGTCGGGCACTGGCATTGGCTAACCATTTGGCTAAGCGAACTTTGCGAATCGATAACGACGAGTTGATTATCGGCAACCAGGCCAGCGAATTACGCGCTGCGCCGATTTTCCCCGAATATACCGTCAGTTGGATCGAAGACGAGATTGACCAACTGGCCGACCGTCCGGGCGCCGGTTTCTCAGTCAGCGAAGAGAACAAGGCCATTTTGCATCGGCTATGCCCGTGGTGGCGCGGCCAGACGGTGCAAGATCGCTGCTACGGCATGTTTACCGACGAACAAAAGGCCCTGCTGGCCACCGGTATCATCAAGGCTGAAGGCAATATGACCTCAGGGGATGCCCATCTCGCGGTGAATTTCCCACTACTGTTGGAAAAAGGCCTCGACGGGCTGCGCGAGAAGGTCGATGAACGTCGCAGTCGTATCCGGCTTACCGACTGGGAAGAGTTGCATCAGGAGCAATTCCTTAAGGCAATCGATCTGACCCTGGAAGCGCTGAGCGCGCATATCTTGCGCTTTGCCCAGTTGGCGCGCGACATGGCGCAGACGGAAAACCGTTTGTGGCGGCGTGAAGAGCTGCAGACCATCGCGGAAAACTGTGAGCTGATTGCTCATCGGCCACCGCAGACCTTCTGGCAAGCCCTGCAACTGTGCTACTTCATTCAACTGACGCTACAGATTGAATCCAACGGCCATTCGGTGTCCTTTGGCCGCCTCGACCAATATCTCTACCCCTGGTACCGTCGTGACGTAGAGTTGGAACAGACGTTGCCACGCGAGCGTGCGATTGAAATGCTGCACAGTTGTTGGTTGAAGCTGTTGGAGATCAACAAGATCCGTTCCGGCTCACATTCCAAGGCCTCGGCAGGCAGCCCGCTGTATCAGAACGTCACTATTGGCGGACAGCAACTGATCAACGGCAAACCCTGCGATGCGGTTAACCCCTTGTCCTATGCCATTCTGGAGTCCTGCGGGCGCTTACGCTCCACCCAGCCTAATCTCAGCGTGCGTTACCATGCAGGAATGAGTAACGACTTCCTCGACGCCTGCGTGCAGGTGATCCGCTGTGGGTTTGGCATGCCGGCCTTTAACAACGATGAAATCGTTATCCCTGAGTTTATCAAACTGGGCGTGGAGCCGCAGGATGCCTATGACTACGCGGCGATCGGCTGTATCGAAACCGCCGTGGGCGGGAAATGGGGTTACCGCTGCACCGGCATGAGCTTTATCAACTTCGCTCGTGTCATGCTGGCGGCACTGGAACAAGGGCGCGATGCGACCTCCGGCAAAGTTTTCCTGCCACAAGCAGGGGCGCTCTCGAAGGAAAACTTCGCCGACTTTGAGCAGGTGCTGGGTGCCTGGGACAACCAGATCCGCTATTACACGCGCAAGTCGATCGAAATTGAGTGCGTGGTCGATACCGTATTAGAAGAGAACGCTCACGACATCCTCTGCTCAGCGCTGGTGGATGACTGCATCGAACGCGGCAAAAGTATCAAGCAAGGTGGCGCAAAATACGATTGGGTTTCTGGTCTGCAGGTCGGCATAGCCAACCTGGGCAACAGCCTGGCGGCGGTGCGCAAGCTGGTCTTCGAACAAGGGGTTATTGGCCAACGGCAATTGGCGGCAGCGCTGGAAAATGACTTCGACGGATTGAGCGGCGAACAATTACGCCAGCGTCTGCTCAACGCCGCTCCAAAATACGGTAACGACGAGGATGAGGTCGATCAACTGCTGGTGCGTGCTTATCAGACTTATATCGACGAACTGAAGCAGTACCATAACACCCGCTTTGGTCGTGGCCCGATAGGCGGCACCTACTACGCCGGAACGTCGTCTATTTCGGCTAACGTGCCCTTTGGCGCGGCTACCCTGGCCACGCCAGACGGCCGTAAAGCGCATACGCCGTTGGCGGAAGGTGCCAGCCCGGCCTCCGGTACCGATCATCTGGGACCGACCGCCGTGTTCAATTCGCTGTCCAAACTGCCCACCGCTTCTATCCTCGGCGGCGTGTTGCTGAATCAGAAACTGAACCCGGCGACGTTGGAGGATCCGCGGGACCGAGAAAAACTGATGTTGATGCTGCGCACCTTCTTTGAGGACTACCAAGGTTGGCACGTGCAATACAACATCGTGTCGCGGGAAACGCTGCTGAAAGCGAAGCAACATCCTGACCAATATCGTGATTTAGTGGTCCGCGTTGCTGGATATTCCGCTTTCTTTACCGCATTATCCCCTGACGCGCAGGATGATATTATTGCGCGAACAGAACATACTATTTAAACAATAAATATTAGCGGCCGCACATTGGTGGCCGCACATCAGGTTGATATGAATTCAAGACAACAGACAATACTTCAATTGGTAAACGATCGCCGGCGTATCAGCGTCAGCGATTTGGCCGCGGCCACCGGCGTTTCAGAGGTGACGATCCGCCAGGATTTGAACCTGCTGGAGAAACGCAGCTACCTGAAACGGGTGCACGGTTCCGCGCTGGCATTAGAAAGCGACGATGTCGATGCGCGCATGATGTCCAACTTCACCCTCAAGCAAAAGCTGGCGCAGTATGCCGCCTCGCTGGTTAACGACGATGAAACCATTTTTATCGAAAGCGGCAGCGCCAACGCGCTGCTGGCGCGTTATATCGCCGAGCGTAAACGCATCACGCTGATCACCGTCAGCCACTATATCGCCAATCTGCTAAAAGAGACGGATTGCGAAGTGATCGTGCTGGGCGGCATGTACCAGAAAAAGAGCGAGACCGTGGTCGGGCCATTAACCCGCCAATGCATTCAGCAAGTGCATTTCAGCAAGGCGTTTATTGGCATCGATGGCTATCATGCGGATACTGGCTTCACCGGCCGCGATATGATGCGCGCCGACGTGGTCAACGCCGTGCTGGCGAAGGGCGTAGAAAATATTGTCCTGACCGACTCGTCAAAATTCGGTCAAATTCAGCCTAATCCGCTGGCCCAGCAGGGCAAGGTTCAGCGGGTAATCACCGATTCGCGGCTGTCGTTGGAGTATCAACACCTGTTGAAGCGCCAGGGAATACAGTTGGATATGGTGAACGACTAGCCTTCAGACGAAACAACGGGAGAGCCGCCGACAGGCGGACCTCCTGATGCTCACTGGCCGTAGTAGGCGTTTTTACCGTGCTTGCGCAGGTAATGTTTGTCCAGCAGGGTTTGCTGCATATTCGCCAGGCCCGGCGACAACTGGCGCGAAAAAATCCCCATATAGGCAATTTCTTCCAACACCACCGCATTATGAACTGCGGTTTCTGCGTTTTCCCCCCAGGTAAAGGGGCCATGAGAATGCACCAGCACGCCCGGCACCGCCGCCGGATTTAACCGGCGCTGGCCAAAGGTTTCGACAATCACTCTGCCGGTCTCCCATTCATAGCGGCCATTAATTTCCTCATCCTGCATCCGCCGGGTACAGGGAATGTCGCCGTAGAAATAGTCGGCGTGCGTTGTGCCCCAGGCAGGAATATCCAACCCGGCCTGCGCCCAAATGGTGGCATGCCGCGAATGGGTGTGCACTATGCCCCCGGCATCGCCAAATTCCAGGTACAACGCGCGGTGGGTATCGCTGTCTGAAGAGGGCTTTTTGTCCCCCTCCACCACCTTGCCGCTTTCCAGTTCCAACACCACCATATCGTCACGGGTCATCACCCCGTATTCCACCCCCGAGGGTTTGATCACCATCAATCCCTCACGCCGATCGACAGCGCTGACATTCCCCCAGGTGAAGGTCACCAGATGATGACGTGGCAGCGCCAGATTGGCCTCCAATACCTGCTGCTTGAGATCGTTAAGCATGTTTCTTTCCCGGTTAACCCTGTTGGGAATATTGTCGGCAGGCAGGCTTGGGGGCGGTATGGCGTAAATCGCTAAAGACCGCGTAATCTTCTGCTGGAAACGGCAATTTGCGCGCTGGGGATTAAATAGCGCGCAATGGACTTTAAGACTATTTACCTGTTTATCGTTCAGCAGAAGCTTATAGTGAATATTGGCGGAGGGAGCGCTCTGGGCGTTTCAATTATTCTGCCTTTAACAAAAAATGCCATTTTTTATAGCGATACTTACTGGGAGCCACTAGCAGGCCGAAATTCGGGTTCATGCCTATACTTAATAGGCACTCCCAGATAGCCAATGCTAAGGAGAAGTCATTATGATGATTATCAATAAACGTTTTGCCACCGCCGCTCTGGCGCTTACTCTGGCGTTTTCACTCAGCGCTTGTTCAAACATGTCCAAACGTGACCGTAACACCGCCATTGGTGCCGGTGCGGGGGCCGTAGGCGGCGCGGTGCTGACCGATGGTAGCGCACTGGGTACGCTCGGCGGGGCTGCGGTGGGGGGCATCATTGGTCATCAGGTAGGTAAATAACCTGTTCGGCCAGTATTCAGATACCTCTGCCGACAGGCTGGCAAAAGCGATATCGCTTTGACGTATTACGCATAATAAAGATTATTTCAGGTCTGTTTTACCTTTCATCGATGGCGGGTTGCCATCAACGGGTTAACGCCCGGCAGCAGTATCCCAGCCATGCCGCAGTATTGCACCGCGGCATGGCCATTCGCTCAGGCGATTCGATTAGCCGCCCGCCAGCTTGACCTTCATCCCTTTGGCTTCCAACAGCTGTTTAAGCAGATCCCGCTTATCGCCCTGGATCTCGATCACGCCCTCTTTCACCGAACCGCCGCAGCCGCATTTTTTCTTGAGCTCTGCCGCCAGCTTGTCCAATGCGGCATCATCCAGATCAACGCCGGTGATCAGGCAAACGCCCTTTCCCTTGCGCCCGCTGGTCTGGCGCTGAATACGCACGATACCGTCGCCCTTTTCACGCGGCGGTTTGACGTCTTCCTGCTTGATACGCCCGCTATCGGTGGAATACACCAGCCGGCTGTTATCGTTGTTCATTGTCGTCTCCTTAAGCCAGAGAAGCGCGGATCGCACTTAACGTAGCAGCGGGATCGGCGGATTGGGTAATCGGGCGCCCAATCACCATATAATCAACGCCAGCCGCTTGCGCCTGTACCGGCGTCATGATGCGTCGCTGATCGCCGGCGTCGCTGCCTTCAGGACGGATACCCGGCGTCACCAGTTGGAATTGTTGGCCACAGGCAGCTTTGAGACGCTCGGCTTCGTGCGCTGAACAAACTACGCCATCCAACCCACAATCTCGGGTCAGACGTGCCAAGCGCTCCGCATGCTCGGCCGGAGAAAGCTCGATACCGATACCACGCAGATCTTCTGCTTCCATGCTGGTCAGCACGGTGACGGCGATCAGCAACGGGGCCTGAGCGCCATAGGGCTGCAATGCTTCTTTCGCTGCGGTCATCATGCGTGCACCACCGCTGGCATGCACATTCACCATCCATACGCCCAACTCGGCCGCAGCAGCAACGGCACGGGCGGTGGTGTTGGGAATGTCATGGAATTTCAAATCCAGGAACACGTCGAAACCACGCGAGTGTAAATCGCGCACCAGCTGCGGCCCAAACAGGGTGAACATTTCCTTGCCCACTTTTAACCGGCAGTCCTGCGGATCAATACGATCGGCAAATGCCAGTGCCGCGCCAATATCTGCGTAATCCAGCGCAACGATGATCGGAGATGATTTTAAGTCATTGTTATTGATGTTATTTTCAGACTTCATTTCTTCTACCTTCTGTAAAATGGACATAAATAGGTAATAACCCGCCAAACTGACCGCCGCATTCTACATGCCGGCCGACAGAAATCCCAGCCGCAGCGCGCTCTGCGCTTAAGTAATGTTATCCCCTCGTACGTCATCAAGCGTCAATAACCCCTCACCGCCCTTAACCCAGCCTGCGTAAACCGCCGTAAAGATGCGTAAATTATGAATCAAATAATTTGAACAACATGCTCAGCATTATCAGATTTTAAATCCCTGCGGATGCTTTATTATTCAACACATCGGAAGCAGACGCCTTCCAACCTAAACAAACAGACTGGAGTCTCTCATGAAAATCATCAAATATTTTGCAGCAGCAGCCGTTATCGCCATGACCTCTTTCGCTACCTTCGCCGCTGAGCCGGTGGATCAGCAACAGGCCAGCAGCCTGACCGCTTCAGGCGTCGTTTCCGCCGGTCATGCCACTACCCTGAGTGGCCTGGAAGCCAAACTGGCCGCTAAAGCCGATGCCCAAGGCGCTAGCAGCTACCGCATCATTTCTGCCGGTGGTAACAACATGCTGAGTGGTACCGCAGTTATCTACAAATAAGCTATTAGGTATAGGGCCCGGCACGCCGGGCTTTACTTTATTTCCCCCGCCAGATCGTTCGCTATTCCCGCACCGTAATGTTACAAAAATATTAAATTTTTATTACACACTAGACTCTCTCCCCATAGTGGCTTAGCTTGAAGGCAATCCTCCCGCAGAAAGGCTTCAAAATGAGCGAGATATCTACATTAACCATTAAAATTCCTCTGGAACTCAAAGAAAAAATTCGTGCCATTGCTGCCGATAATCAACTCTCTCTGAGTGCCGAGGTTTGCCAGCGTCTAGAAAGCAGCTTCGATCTTCCGACCAAAGCGGAAAAACCGGCTAAAAAAGCAGCCGAGTTGCATCATGGCGAAATCGATAATCAGGGGATTGAAGAAGAAGTTGAGCAACCGCTGAATCAGAAAGAGTTGAAGAAGCTGCGTCAGCTGTTGAAAGGTAGCGCGAAGGCCGGCAAGAAAAAATAAGTCGGTTTAGTGATCATAAGAAAACGGGGCCTGATTAGGCCCCGTTTTTTATTGTCGCTATTGTCCATCCAACCCGCGGATCGGTTTAACCGATGACCAGGCCCGGCATGACGGGCAATGCCAATACAGAGAGTGAGCGGTAAAACCGCATTTATGACAGCGATATCGCGGCTTGGTCCGAATTTGCTCGCCGACCATATCGCGTAGCAATAACAGGCTCTCCTTCGCACGGCCGTCCTCTGCGTCCGCCAGGTGGTAATCCATCAGGCGGTAAAATACTCGCATGGTCGGGTGGCGCTGTAGCTGGCGGTTGATATACACCTGCACCACGTCACGCCCCTCATGCTGCTCAATTATTTCCGCCAGCATCAGTTCCGCAGTAGCGCCGGTGTTCTCTTCCACGCAGCGTTTGAGGAAGTCCGCCCAACCCTGCTGCTGTTCCAGATGCTGGTAACACTCTTGCAGCATCGGCAGGGTTTCGCTCACCAGTTCTTTATCTTGATTCAGTACGCGCTGTAGCGACTCAACCGCCTTGGCGTACTCACCCTGGGCCATATAAATACGTCCCACCATGATAGATACACGCGCACACTGATTGTCTGCCGAAGCCGCGCGTTTCAATAATCCCATCGCTTTATCGAGATCGTCGCTGCCCATCGCCTGCAAGGCCAGTTCGCAATAAAAATGTGCGATCTCGACGCGCTGTTTGTCTTTGCCTAATTTGACCAGTTTTTCCGCCACGTCGATGGCTTTCAGCCAGTCGCTGGTGGCCTGATGGATCGCCAAGAGCTGCTGTAGCGCAGAAAGACGGAAATCCTCTTCGCCAACCAGTTGGCCAAACATGTCTTCGGCACGATCGTACATGCCAGCGGCCATGTAGTCGCGGCCCAGCTGTTGCACGGCCAGCAAACGTTGTTCGAAGGTCAGGGAAGCGCTTTCCATCAGCGCCTGATGGATGCGGATAGCGCGGTCGACTTCACCACGCGAACGGAACAGGTTACCCAGCGTCAGGTGGGCTTCAACGGTGTTGCTGTCCTCTTTCAACATATCAAGGAACAGATCGACCGCTTTATCCTGCTGGTTGGAGAGCAGGAAGTTAACCCCGGCCACGTACTCGCGCGACAGACGGTTGGCTTCCTGTTGTTTATCCTGTTGAGCACTTCTGCGCCCCATGTACCATCCGTACGCGGCAGCCACGGGCAGCAACAGAAACAGCAGCTCTAACATAGAAGATTATTCCTTGCTGACAACGGACTGAGCTGCCGGCTCAGCAGGTTGTTCAAGCTGCAGTTCCAGCCTTTTGATTTTGCGTTCGGCACGCCCCAGCGCAATACGGGTGCGCAGATAAAACAGGCCGCAAATGACCCAACCGAGAACAAAACCGGCGCCAAACAACGCCGCCAACAGAGTCGATACGCGATAGTCGCCCTGCGCAACCAGATAGTTAAAACTCACCACCTGATCGTTATGCGCGCCCAACGTGACAGAAATCACGAAGATCACCAGAACTAACAAAAAAATCAGCAAATATTTCACATTCTTTCCCGCGATGCCGAGTTAATCGGATGAACTATGCCAATACGTGGCGTCCCTAACTAATAAGTTAGCATTTCCCGTCGTAGCAGGGAAACCCTGAGGCACGATAAAACCATATATATGCTGGCATATTCGACAGTAAACGGCACTCCCGGACAAATTTATGAGAGAGCGTCTCAAAATAATAGATTAATCAAGATATGGGGGCATTAGTGCGAATTGCAATGAAGGTCTTATGTAAGCGGTTAATACGGCGCCATGCTGACGCCGTTAAAAGTGACGCGGTCACCTAATGCTTATGGGTCAGGGTTCTTTCCGCAATTTCCTGTTGCTCCCGCGGAGGCGGTGTCAAAGGCCCGAACCAGCGTTGCACAAGCCAACAGGCCAGAGTCACCAACAGCCAACTGATCAAGGTCGCCACCGCCAGATCACGCGGCCAATGCATCCCCAGCAACAAACGGCTCCCCATCACCCCTACTGCCCAAACCATCAGTATCGCCACGGTCTTGTAATGCCTACGCGGCCACAGCAACCCCACGCCCAGCAGCGCCCAACTGGCGGCAAACATGGTATGGCCCGAAGGAAACGCAAAACCGGTCTCAAACTGCCAATGTTCGCGCAACCATACGGGCACCAGCGGCTGGTCCTGCAGTTGCTCTTTGACCAACGCCCCCCGCTCTTTGCGCTTGAGTGAGTAGAAGTACTTTTCATCAATCTGATGGGCTGATTCCAGCCACAGCACGAAAGGCCGTGGCTCTTGTACCCGGTCCTTGATAAAGGACTTCACGCCCTGGCCAATCATTATCGACGCGCTGAGCAGCACCAGCAGGCCAATGGCCGGCTTGATGCGAAAACGCAGGCACCACAGGAACCAGGCGCAAAGAATGATATTGGTGATAATGCCCCAGGGGGAAGTGACCGTTTCGGTCAGCCAGTACAGACCTTTCAGAAGACGTCCGTCGCCCCCCGGTTGCCATTGCCAGCCAGAAAGCCACACCGCCAAAGGCATCAGCAACAGAACTATTGCCCCTGCGGCCGTACGTTTTGCTATCTCAAACATTCCTATCGTCCTTTGCTTAAGCCAATTTGTAGTGTAACAATCTTGTAATATCGATAACACTCTAAAAATTAAACAGATAAAAAACCTATCGCAATAATAGTTGGCTGAAAACGCCGGATGCTGGTTTGCTGAGCACCGCAGGGCAAGAAGTTATGGCAAAATAGCCGATAATTAACGAAATGCCGATCGTCGTTGCGCATTTTAATACTGGTCAGTTCACCGAACCGGAAGTAGGATGCGCAACCATGATTGAATCGGATGTATTTGTGGAGAGCAACATGCAGCTTAAACGGGTGGCAGAGGCCAAATTGCCAACACCTTGGGGCGATTTCCTGATGGTAGGATTCGAAGAACTGGCTACCGGACACGACCATTTGGCGCTGGTGTTCGGTGATATCTCTGGCGCGACGCCGGTACTCTCACGCGTACATTCTGAGTGTCTGACCGGCGATGCATTATTCAGCCTGCGCTGCGACTGCGGTTTTCAGTTGGAAGCTGCGCTGGAGCATATCGCAGAGGAAGGTCGCGGTATCCTGCTCTACCATCGTCAGGAAGGTCGCAATATCGGTTTGCTGAATAAAATCCGCGCTTATGCTTTGCAGGACAAAGGCGCGGATACGGTAGAGGCCAACCATCAGCTAGGTTTCGCCGCAGATGAGCGCGACTTCACCCTGTGCGCCGACATGTTCAAGCTATTGGGCGTCGATGCGGTACGCTTGCTGACCAACAACCCGAAAAAGGTTGAGATCCTGACGGAAGCCGGCATCAATATCACCGAGCGCGTGCCGCTGATCGTTGGCCGCAATCCGAAGAACGAACGTTACCTGGCCACCAAGGCAGCTAAAATGGGCCATTTGCTGGACCAGAAATAATTTCCCTGCGGGAAAAAATCAGGGCGCCGAATAAGGCGCCCTTTTTTATTACAGCATTTTCCTGATCACATAGTGCAGGATACCGTCGTTTTCATAGTAAGTGAGCTCATTGCCAGTATCGATACGACAACGGGTATTCACCACTTCCTTGCGCCCGTCGGCATAGGTGATATGTACCGGCACCGTCTGCCCCGGCTGCAGCGTTTGCAGCCCGCTGACGCTGATCTGCTCGTCACCGTTCAACCCCAGCGTTTTGCGCGTCACGCCTGCCGGGAATTCCAGCGGCAGAATGCCCATCCCAATCAGGTTAGAACGGTGAATACGCTCAAAGGACTCGGCAATCACCACCCGAACACCCAGCAACCGCGGCCCCTTCGCCGCCCAGTCACGGCTGGAGCCTGAACCGTATTCTTTACCGGCAATCACCGCCAACGGCACGCCTTCTTGTTGATACTGCATGGCGGCGTCATAGATCGACAACTGATTCTGCGACGGAATATGGCGCGTGTAGCCCCCCTCGACACCGGGTACCATTTCGTTACGGATACGGATATTGGCAAAGGTGCCACGCATCATCACTTCATGGTTACCACGGCGAGAGCCGTAGGAGTTAAAGTCCTGCGCCGCAACGCCATGATCGCTCAGATAACGTCCCGCCGGGCTGTCACGCTTGATATTCCCCGCTGGAGAGATATGGTCGGTGGTCACCGAGTCGGCCAGGATCGCCAGAATGCGCGCATCCTTGATATCCTGCACCGGATCCGGCTTCACCTTCATGGTGCTGAAGAATGGCGGATGCCGGATATAGGTAGAATCGCCCTGCCATTGGTAGGTGGCCGAGCCGGCAACCTGAATCGACTGCCAGTTGGCGTCACCGTCAAATACCGCGCCGTATTCCTTATGGAACATCTCAGTGCGAACTTCTTCCACCGCCTGGGCAATATCTTTGCTGCTCGGCCAGATATCCTTCAGATAGACCGGCTGCCCGTCGTGACCTTCGCCCAGTGGCTCTTTGGTCAGATCAATCTTCATGCTGCCGGCCAGCGCATAAGCGACCACCAGCGGCGGTGAAGCCAACCAGTTGGTTTTAACCAGTGGATGGATACGACCTTCAAAGTTACGGTTGCCGGATAGCACCGCCCCTACGGTCAAATCACCCTCTTTAATCGCCTGCTCGATCGGATCAGGCAATGGCCCGGAGTTACCGATACAGGTGGTACAGCCGTAACCGACCAGATTAAAACCGAGTTCCTCCAGGTAGGAGGTCAGTTTGGCGCTGTCAAAATAGTCAGTCACCACTTTGGACCCCGGTGCCAACGAGGTTTTCACCCAAGGCTTGGTTCGCAAACCTTTGTTAACCGCGTTCTTCGCCAACAGGCCGGCTGCCATCATTACGCTGGGGTTCGAGGTGTTGGTGCAAGAAGTAATGGCCGCGATAACCACCGCGCCGTTATGCAGCTCATGCTGCTGTTGGTTCAAAGTGAAGGTTTTGAATTCGGACTTGCGATGCTGATTGCCGATCTCGAGTTCTGTCGCGGCATTGAACGCCTTAGGCACGTCCGGCAGCGCCACGCGATCCTGAGGGCGCTTCGGCCCTGCCAGGCTGGCGACCACCGTCGACATATCCAACGCCAACGTGCTGGTAAACACCGGTTCATCGCCCGGATTACGCCACATACCTTGCGCTTTGGCATAGGCTTCTACCAGTGCGATTTGCTCGTCGCTACGGCCACTGAGTTTCATGTAACCCAGCGTCACTTCGTCCACCGGGAAGAAGCCGCAGGTCGCGCCAAACTCTGGCGACATGTTGGCAATGGTTGCCCGGTCGGCCAACGGCAGGTCTGCCAGGCCGTCACCGTAAAACTCGACAAATTTCCCCACCACGCCGTGTTTGCGCAGCATTTGGGTCACGGTCAACACCAGATCGGTGGCGGTAATGCCTTCGCTCAGCTTACCGGTCAGTTTAAAGCCCACCACGTCAGGGATCAGCATAGACACCGGTTGACCCAACATAGCCGCTTCGGCTTCAATACCGCCCACACCCCAGCCCAGAATGCCCAGACCGTTGATCATGGTGGTGTGAGAATCGGTACCGACCAGGGTATCCGGGTAAGCGATACGCTGCCCGCTCTCGTCAGTGTGCCATACGGTTTGGCCGAGATACTCCAGGTTGACCTGGTGGCAGATACCGGTGCCCGGCGGCACAACGCGGAAGCGGTTAAAGGCTTTTTGCCCCCAACGCAGGAAGGTGTAACGCTCGTGGTTGCGCTCCATTTCAATGCGCACGTTTTCTTCAAAAGCGTCGTCATCGCCGAACTCATCAACGGTGACCGAGTGGTCAATCACCAAATCGACCGGTGACAGCGGGTTGACCTGGTCAACGTTCCCGCCTAACCGCTGCACCGCTTCACGCATCGCAGCCAAATCTACGACCGCAGGCACTCCGGTAAAATCCTGCATCAGCACGCGGGCCGGACGGTAGGCAATCTCACGATCGGCATGGCCCGTTTGCAACCAGCCAACAATAGCTTTCAGATCGTCAACCTGCACGGTGTCGCCATCCACATGGCGCAGCAAGTTTTCCAACAGTACTTTCATTGATTTTGGCAGTCGGTCGATGTTGCCCAACTGTTTTGCCGCCAATGGCAGGCTGAAATAGCCATACTCAGTATTGAGCGCCACCAGCTTATCCATACTCGTTTCACGAAGATCGGACGACATAGCTCCTCCATTTCTTATTATGTCTAAAACAGGGTAATCACTGAGGTCTTATTTAAAGATAACACAAAGATGACGTAACGTTTTGATAACAACACGTTTTGATCATAACGATAGGCAAGAACAATCAACGGAGGTAAGTACTTGTTCGGGCAGCGGATTAGCACGGAAACGACGCTAAACTGGTCGGATATGTGGCACAGGCAAGGCCAAAGGAAGGGATTACCCTCCCGTCTTGGCAAACACGGCGAGTCAGGAAAGGTCAAAAAATGAAGGTTTCTACGGGATGGGATTTATTTAGGCCAGGGGCTTAGATCAACCAGCACACCAATGAACCCACCAACAGCCAGAACAAACCACTGATCATGAACACGGCTTGCCAAGCTTTACGTCTAATGTCCTTATCGTTCACACCAACATCCCTGTATCCAAACAAACAGAGGGGGATTATGGATCACATTGAACGACGGCCATATCAGGGAAATCTCATGCCAGGCATTTCCACCTCAATATGGCGCTCGTACCAACACTGGAAAAGGCTTAATATTCAGCAGGTTTAAATCTCGTCGGGACATGGCATAAAATGCAAACTGTTTGCCGGCCGAGATCCAACGGCAATACTCCCGCGTCCAGGTCTACACTTTTCGACGGTGGTGGAGGCATAATTTAAGCTTAAGGAGACGCAGTGGCATTTTTGGGATTCGTCAGTGAACAAGAGTGTCGAGGCTGGCAAGATGCTTCGGCTTATCTTCCCGCGTTCAGTTTTTATGAAAAACACCAGTCAGAACCTATCGACGCTGCATCCGAAGCCATTATTCAAGCGGTGTTATCACTGGATATGGCGGAAGACCCGGTCATCCGCAGGCTGCTGATGCTACGCCAACTGCCGGGTACGGTGCGCCAACGGCTCTTCAAAACCGAGCTCACCACGCCGCCAGCGGCCTTTGGCTTCGATACCTTTACCCTGCTCCATCAGGACAGCCATGAAGTCTCGCTTGGGCTGGCCGGGCGTTTTTGGCGGCCTATGTTGGGCGTCAATAAACTGGCAACTGCAGAGGATTTTCACCAATTTAACGACCCGAAAGCCGCAAAACTGGTGCTGCGTTTTAAGGTTATCCCGGAGGCTTCCGGGCTCGCTATGCTGCGTACCGAAACCTTTATCTGGTGCCCGACATCGCAGGTTAAAGCGCGGCTTGCCGGCTATTGGGCGATGATCCGTCCCGCCAGCGGGTGGATCCGACGGCGCACCCTGCTTTCAGTACAGCGTAAACTGGCAAAAGGCGGTTAACTGAGCGCTAAAGCCTGAATGGAGGAAGTCAGTAAGAGGGGAAAGCAGGAGAGAACGTGCCTCTCCTGCTGCATAAATCTTTTTGCTAGTCGTTAGATTACCGGCTTATTTTTCCGGCAGCTTGATGTCCTTGAACATCGCTTCGATTTCTTCGTTGGAACGCAGTGCAACCGCGTTGTCGACCACGTCACGCGTCAGGTGTGGCGCAAAACGCTGGATAAAATCGTACATATAGCTGCGCAGGAAGGTGCTGCGACGGAAGCCGATTTTGGTGGTGCTGTAGGTGAAGATATCACGAGCATCCACCGTCACCAGATCCGGGTCTTGTATCGGGTCCACCGCCATACTGGCGATCACACCCACCCCAAGGCCCAGACGCACGTATGTTTTAATCACGTCGGCATCGGTAGCCGTAAATACGATGCGCGGTGTCAGTCCGGCACGGTTGAATGCCGTATCCAACTCAGAGCGGCCGGTGAAGCCGAAGGTATAGGTCACGATCGGGTAAGCCGCCAGTTCTTCAATGGTAATGTGGCTTTTACCGGCTAAAGGATGATCGGGTTTCACCACTACCGCGCGGTTCCAGTGATAGCACGGCAGCATGATTAAATCGTCGTAGAGGTGCAGCGCTTCAGTGGCAATAGCGAAATCTGCCGTGCCTTTAGAGACGGCTTCCGCAATTTGCGTCGGCGATCCCTGATGCATGTGCAGAGAGACTCGCGGATAGCGCTCAATAAAGCCTTTAATGACGTTAGGCAGCGCGTAGCGCGCCTGGGTGTGGGTGGTCGCCACGTACAACGAGCCTTTGTCCGGGTAGGTATGCTCGCCGGCGACGGCTTTGATCGCATCCACTTTGGACAAAACTTCACGCGCAATACGGATGATTTCCAATCCTGCTGGCGTTACCTGAGTCAGGTGCTTGCCACTGCGGGCGAAAATCTGGATACCCAGTTCATCTTCCAGCATCCGTACCTGCTTACTGATGCCGGGCTGTGAGGTGTAAAGCCCTTCTGCCGTCGAGGAGACATTCAGGTTGTGGTTAACCACTTCCACGATGTAACGAAGCTGCTGCAATTTCATATCTTATACCATCCTAGGTTAAACACTGCGTTGAGCCGCAGCCAGGTATATCGGTGTCGCCCCGGTATGCTGAAAACGAATAAGCCATGAACACAGTGTTTCACTCAGAGGCTGAAGAAACCGCCGTTGCTAATAAGCTTTAATCATAAAAAAACTTTTTATATAACCACTATATCACGCTACAGCTTCAAGTATAGATCCGCGTCACACTATGGTAACGATTATTTTGCATTGCGATCAACGCGAAACCCCAGCGCCAGGATGGAAAAAACAGCAAAGAATAGATCTGTTCACCGGCTTTAGCCAATAAAAAACCAGCCACGGGGGCTGGTTTTTTCATGTTGCATTCAGGCTGTAAATTTACTTTTTGCCTTCAACCCACTTGCCATCGATGTAGAAAGCGGACCATCCGGTGGCTTTGCCGTCTTTCTCCGAAGAGACATACTGCTGTTTGGTTTTACGGCTGAAACGCACCATGGTTTTGTTGCCTTCCGCATCCGTTACCGGCGCATCTGCCAGATAACGCAGTTTTTCAGGCAGGCGATCCTTGAAGCGAGCCAGTTCTTCCACCAATGGCGCACGGGTTTCGCGCGATTTAGGGAAGGTATTGGCCGCCAGGAACACCCCGGCTGCGCCGTCACGCAGAACAAAGTAAGCATCCGACTTTTCGCACGGCAGTTCCGGCAATGGAACCGGATCTTCCTTCGGTGGTGCAACATCACCGTTACGCAGGATCTTGCGGGTGTTTTTGCAGTTCTCGTTGGTGCATCCCATGTACTTGCCGAAGCGCCCCATTTTCAGGTGCATTTCGGAACCACATTTATCGCACTCCACTACCGGGCCGTCATAGCCTTTCAGGCGGAATTCGCCCTCTTCGATCTCGTAGCCGTCACACGCCGGGTTATTACCGCACACGTGCAGCTTGCGCTGGTTATCGATCAGGTAGCTGTCCATCGCCGTGCCGCATTTCTGGCAACGACGGCGGGCACGCAATGCGTTGGTTTCCGCATCATCCCCTTCGAGAACGTTCAGCACTTCCGTTTCCGGCACCAGGTTAATGGTGGTTTTGCAGCGTTCTTTCGGCGTCAGCGCATAGCCGGAACAGCCCAGGAACACGCCGGTGCTGGCGGTACGAATGCCCATCTTGCGACCGCAGGTCGGGCAGTCAATGCTGGTCATCACCATCTGATTCGGGCGCATACCGCCTTCTTCAGGATCTTTTTCCGCCGTTTCCAGCTGTTCGCTGAATTCGGCAAAGAATTCATCCAGCACCGCTTTCCACTCGGCGTGGTTGTTCGCTACCTGGTCCAGACCATCTTCCATGCGGGCGGTGAAGTCATAGTTCATCAGCTCGCGGAAGTTTTCTTCCAGACGGTCAGTAACGATCTCGCCCATTTTTTCGGCGTAGAAACGGCGGCTTTCAACCCGCACATAGCCACGATCCTGAATGGTTGAGATAATCGAAGCGTAGGTAGATGGGCGGCCGATACCGCGTTTTTCCAGCTCTTTTACCAACGAGGCTTCACTGTAACGTGCAGGTGGTTTGGTAAAGTGCTGGCTTGGGATCAGCTTTTGCAGTTCCAGCTCGCTGCCCACTTCTACATACGGCAAGGTGCGGTCTTCATCGCCCTTGCGCAGCGCAGGCATCACTTTGGTCCAGCCATCGAAACGCAGCGTACGGCCTTTGGCGCGCAACAGGTAATCAGCGGCTTTAACCGACAGCGTGGTGGAGTCGTACTGCGCCGGGGTCATCTGGCAGGCGACAAACTGGCGCCAAATCAGCTGATACAGTTTTTGCGCATCCGCTTCCATGTCTTTCAACTGTTCGGCCAGCACGTTCACATCCGAAGGACGGATAGCTTCATGCGCTTCCTGCGAGTTTTCTTTGCTGCTGTACTGGTTCGGCGCTTTCGGCAGGTACTTGTCACCGAAGTTTTCGCCGATGTAACCACGCACCATGTTGAGCGCATCCTGGCTCAGGTTGGTGGAGTCGGTACGCATATAGGTAATGTGACCGGCTTCATACAGACGCTGGGCCATCATCATAGTTTTCTTCACGCCAAAGCTCAGACGGGTACTGGCTGCCTGCTGCAACGTGGAAGTAATGTAAGGCGCACCCGGCTTGCTGCTGGTCGGTTTGTCTTCGCGATCCAGTACCGTATAGCGGGCTTTTTCCAGCAGTTTAAGCGCGGCGTGAGTCTGCTCGCGGTTAACCGGCTTGAAAGGTTTGTCGTGGGCATGCGTAACTTCCATTTGCAGCGCGGTATCGCCCTTCGCTAACAAATCGGCGTGCAATTCCCAATATTCTTCCGGCACGAAGGCTTTGATATCGCGTTCACGCTCTACCACCAGCCGTACCGCAACGGATTGCACACGCCCAGCCGACAGGCCACGGGCAATTTTCTTCCACAGCAGTGGCGAAACCATGTAACCCACAACGCGGTCCATAAAACGACGCGCCTGCTGTGCGTTAACACGATCGATATTCAGCTCACCCGGCTGTTTGAACGCATTTTGGATCGCGTTCTTGGTAATTTCGTTAAACACCACGCGGCTAAAGCGTTTGTCGTCACCCCCGATCACTTCCCGCAGGTGCCAGGCAATGGCTTCCCCTTCGCGGTCAAGGTCGGTTGCGAGATAAATGTGGTCAGCGTTTTCCGCTAACGACTTTAACTCGGCGACAACTTTTTCTTTACCCGGCAGAATTTCATATTGCGCTTCCCAGCCATGGTAAGGATCGACGCCCATCCGATTTACCAGCGCCGTCTTCTCATCTTTTTTAACTTTCTTCTTGGCTTTGTTTTCGGTTGAGTCAGCGCTCTTTTTGCTGGCTGAGCCACTGGTCGGCAAATCACGGATATGACCGACGCTGGACTTCACCACGTAGTCATTACCTAAGTATTTATTAATAGTTTTGGCTTTTGCCGGGGACTCAACTATTACGAGAGCTTTACCCATATTTACCTTTACCTAATTTTATTTCTTCTAAAAAGAAGTCTTTTATCTCGCCGTGCCGCAGCGATTCATATCTCTTTTTTATATTGCGGCAGTCTGGCAAGAGATCAACATGTTTTTTTCTGTTGGCTGCTTAACTGCTCAACCTGAACGCAAGTTGTTGATCCTGCCTGCTATTCACCCATGCCCCAGAAGTATGGCTGTGTGAGACTCATTTATGGCGTAAACAAAACCTTCCACCCGACGCCGCAAAATCCCACACTGTACCTGATAAAAAGCGTCACGCAACCTAATTAGCACGGAAAGGCAGATTTCGCCAATCGGCAGATACCGCTAGCCATCCAGACGGCAAATAAACCTTAGTCTGTTTGCGGATAAATGCGAACTGACGTTAGAATATGAGCAGAATTTATGTTTGGAGTGTAATAAATGCGCGCTAATACCTTACCCATTGCTCGTGAAACCTTACTGCAAGAAGCAAATAACCTGATTCGCCAGCACGATGATTATCTGCATGGCATGATTGCTACCGATGTTGAACAAAAAGGCAGCGTTTTAGTTTTTCGCGGAGAATTCTTTTTAGATCCTGATGGATTGCCAACGGCAAAAACTACCGCAGTATTTAATATGTTTAAACACCTGGCTCACGTGTTTTCTGAGAAATATCATTTGGTCGATTAAGCATAAAAAAAGGGGGGTTCAGCCCCCTGCTATTTAATCGCTACGCTTAAAGCAGCGGTTTTTCCCCGCGCTGCCACCAACGTAACAGCAGACGATCGACACTTTCGGCCGCGCTGCCGGTAAAACGATCCATCAGGCGTTTACGACGTGCATAGCGCACCCCCACCACCTCGTGATTTTCCATTTCAGCAATCAGCAGATCGTCACTGGTGCCAATTGCATCAACCAACCCTTTTTCTTTCGCCTGGGTCCCGAACCAGTGTTCACCGGTCGCCACGCTGTCGATATCCAGCGATGGGCGCTGCTGATGCACAAACTCTTTAAACAGTTCGTGGGTTTCATTCAGATCTTCACGGAACTTCTCACGCCCCTGCTCGGTGTTTTCACCAAACAGCGTCAATGTGCGTTTGAACTCGCCGGCGGTGTGCAACTCCACATCAATATCATTCTTTTTCAGCAAGCGGTGGAAGTTCGGGATTTGCGCCACGACGCCGATCGAACCAATGATGGCAAAGGGCGCGGCCACAATGCGATCCGCCACGCAGGCCATCATGTAACCGCCGCTGGCGGCGACTTTGTCTACCGCGACCGTCAGGCGAATGCCGCCGGCACGCAAACGGGCCAACTGCGATGAAGCCAGCCCGTAGCCATGAACCACCCCGCCCGGGCTTTCCAACCGCAGCAGAACTTCATCTTGCGGCGTCGCCACGGCCAGCACCGCGGAGACTTCCTCGCGCAGTGAAGTCACTTCATGGGCATCCATACTGCCTTTGAAATCCAGCACGTAAAGACAAGGTTTGGTGGCTTCCACCGCCCCGGCTTTGGCACGCTGCTTCTTCAGTTTATCGTCGGCTTTGGTCTGCTTTTTAAACTGCTTGCTCCAGGCCTTTTGTTCCGCTTCGCCCATCCGCGCCAAACGCATATCGCGCTGCATGTCCCGGTATTGTTCTCCGAGGTCGGTAAGCTGCAGTTCCCCTTTGTGTCGGGCTTTGCGTTGCCCAAGGCTGACCGCCAGCAACGCCAGCGCGGCGATGGCAATCACAACCGTCGCGACTTTGGCCAGAAACAGGCCGTAAACAGATATAAACTCCACAGATTCCGCCTTTATTAACAGGTTGTTAGTACTATCTCATTCATTCTAGCCAACCGAAGCGGTGGCTGTCGCGACTAAATAAAAATTCCTTGTGCGGCCTCTTTACTATGTGGGCGGGTTTTGGCTTAACCAAGCCGGCCCCCTGCCATTTTTGTTACAAAAGAATGCCGTTTCTGCCGCCTAATCATTGAAAATACGATCCATTTAAGGCATATAACACGGATTATTCATCAAGATGATGATCCAAATTCGCTGCGGGGCCTGCATGCGGTCGAGCCTTTGCTCCTGTTATGGCCCCTCAATCCACCCCCTCCCCGATGCAAGCGGGAGACCAGCCACCAAGGCGCGAGGAATTATTGTGCATTACCAACCCAAGCAGGATCTGTTGCAACAACGTATTATTCTGGTCACCGGCGCCGGTGACGGCATCGGCCGCGAAGCCGCACTCACCTATGCCAAATTTGGCGCACAATTAGTGCTGTTGGGCCGCACCGAAAGCAAACTAAAGGCGGTACAGGCCGAAATCGCCAAACTCAGTGACGCCCCCACTTACACCATCACGCTGGACCTGCTGCATACTACGCAAGAGCAGTGCCAACAGGTGGCGAATGAGCTGGCAACCCGCGTCCCGCGTCTCGACGGCGTGTTGCACAATGCCGGCCTGCTGGGTGACATCGCCCCGATGGCCGAGCTATCAATGACGATGTGGAACGAGGTGATGCAAGTGAACGTCAATGCGACCTTTATGCTCACCCAGGCGCTGCTGCCTCTGCTGTTGAAATCCCCCGCCGGATCGCTGGTGTTTACCAGTTCCAGCGTTGGCCGCACCGGGCGTGCCAACTGGGGCGCCTACGCCGTGTCAAAATTCGCCACCGAAGGCATGATGCAGGTGCTGGCCGATGAATACAAAAATCGCAATCTGCGGGTAAATTGCATCAATCCGGGCGGAACTCGCACCCAAATGCGCGCATCTGCGTTTCCTGACGAAGACAAAAGCAAGCTGAAAACCCCGGCGGACATCATGCCGCTTTACCTCTATTTGATGGGGGATGACAGCCGCCGTAAAACCGGTATGAGTTTCGACGCTCAACCTAACCGTAAACCCGGCGCGGCCGAATAAAAGGGGCTTTATCATGGCTGAAGATCGCCACCAACAACGTCAACAACGCCTTAAAGAGCAGGTGGATGCGCGCATTGCTGCTGCTCAGGAAGCGCGGGGGCTGCTGCTGGTATTCACCGGCAACGGTAAAGGTAAAACCACTGCGGCGTTTGGCACCGTGACCCGGGCCGTTGGCCACGGGATGAAAGCTGGCATCATTCAGTTCATCAAGGGTGAATGGCCGAACGGTGAGAAAAATCTGCTGCAACAGCACGGCGTCGAGTTTCAGGTGATGGCGACCGGCTTTACCTGGGAAACACAGGATAAGGCCAGCGATACCGCCGCCTGTCAGGCCGTATGGCAACACGGCAAACGTATGCTGGCAGACAGCAGCCTGGATCTGGTGCTGCTGGACGAACTGACCTATATGGTCAGCTACGGCTACCTTGAACTGGATGAGCTACTGGAAGCGCTACGACAACGTCCTGCGCACCAGACGGTGATCATCACCGGGCGTGGCTGCCATCGTGATTTGTTGGAGCTGGCGGATACGGTGACCGAGATGCGGCCGGTGAAACACGCGTTTGACGCGGGTATCAAGGCACAACAGGGGATTGACTGGTAACGAAAAGAAAAACGCCGCAGCCCGAATGGGCTACGGCGTGATAATCAGCTGCGTTTGCTTGGTTTGCCCGGCTTGCTGCCCGCAGCACTGCGGCGACCGCTTCCAGCCACCTGGGTGTGACGCTTAACGGCACGACGGATCTGGTTAGCCTTCACACGGCGACGCTCGCGCTCAACAGGCATCTTGCTGACGGTTTCAGGCTTGAGGTCAACCAGTTCGCGCAGGTAGTTGATCGCCGGCAATTCCAGTTCGGTCCAACCGCCACGAGGAATGCCTTTTGGCAGGTCGATATCGCCGTAACGCACACGGATCAGGCGGCTAACCTGGACGCCAACGGCTTCCCACAGACGACGAACCTCGCGGTTACGCCCTTCGGTCAGGGTTACGTTGTACCACTGGTTTATGCCTTCGCCACCCTGGAAAGTGATGGTGCGGAAAGCCGCCGGGCCATCTTCCAGTTGAACGCCTTTGCTCAGTTGCTTCACTTTTTCGTCGTCAATCTGGCCAAATACGCGCACGGCATATTCACGCTCAACTTCACGGCTTGGGTGCATCAGGCGGTTAGCCAGTTCACCGTCGGTGGTGAACAACAGCAGGCCTGAGGTGTTGACGTCCAGGCGCCCTACCGCTACCCAGCGCGAACCACGCAGCTTGGGCAAGCGATCGAAGACCGTCGGGCGACCTTCTGGGTCGCTGCGAGTACACAATTCGCCTTCCGGCTTGTAATAAGCCAGCACGCGGCAAACCGCTTCTTCAGATTCTTTAACCGAAACGACGTGACCATCCAGACGGATTTTCATTGAAGGGGTTACTTCAACGCGATCACCCAGTTTGGCAATTTTACCGTCGACGCTGACGCGCCCGGCCTCAATAATGGTTTCGATTTCACGACGCGAGCCATGACCGGCGCGCGCTAAAACTTTCTGTAACTTTTCGCTCATTGAGCAACCTCTAGTGTCGCCTTCACAGGCGTCGGGGGGATGACCACCGCGGCGCCAGGCGCCACAACGGTAACAATACGTTTACTTGGATCGAACCGCGCATTATACAGGCTTTCAATAGGGTTGAAACCCACTTTGTTGTCTGGTCGATTATCGAAAGCTATCGATTGCGTGAGAACTCGCTGAAAAGCGGGTCTGCCCCCGCTTTATAACCTACTCGGAAAAGGGATTAATCATCGAGGAAATCGGCTACCGCCCGATACACTGCCGCTGGCTGCTCAAGAATACCAAGGTGAGTACGGGCATTCTCCAGCCGCACGACCGAGAAAAATGGATGGTTGGCGGCAAAGCTCTGCTGTTGCCGCAAATAGTCTTCGCCACGATCCAGTGAGTAAATATGCCGGCAAGCAGGCGGTGAGGTTAATTCCCCCAGCCGGTTTAGTGGCGAACCGTATTGCCAGTAGGCTTGCTCAATCGCCACGCCGGCGGCCTGCCAAACGCGATAATCCTCCTGCGCCATTTCAACGGTCAAATGCTGTTTTACCTGTGGGTGTTCAATACCGCCCTGCCAGAATGTGAATAAATCATCCCGCGCCGCCAGCCAGTGTTCAGGCCGCTGCATTTGCTGAACGGAATCGAAAAATGCAGGCTCAGGCTGGGTCATGATCCAATCGAGAAACACCATTCCCTGCATCTGCTGCGGCATGTTCTCGGCCAACGCCACCGCTATCCAACTGGCGTGCGCTACCGACAGCGTCACAAACCGCTCCACTTGCAACTCAAGCAGCAATTGCTGGAGATCTGCCAGCAGATCCTGTGCGCCAAGGGAGAGTCCGGCATCGCGATCAGACAGAGCGTGCCCCCGCCAGTCAAGGCTGATCACCCGATACTTTTGCGACGCCAGTGCGGTAAAGGGGGCAAATACGGTTTTTGGTTCACACCAACCGGGCAGCAGGACCAACGTCAGCGGGCCTGAACCGGAATCATGATAATCGAGAGAAAGGGTGCCATGGCGAAACGCTGTCATTTTGTCTCCTAAACGTCATATCCCCCACGATAAGGGGATTTGTGCATTAGCAGTAAAATGACAGCCTTCGTCAGTTTCATCTATTGGAATAGATGCTAAATAAGGGGCTTCGCACCTAATGAAAAAATACGCACTAAATAAACGCGATTAATGCCGTTCACAGGGATAAGCGGCGGTTAATGCCAGCATAATCACCGAAGGCGCGGAATAGTGAAGCTGTTCCGGGTGTTCATTTAAATACTGCATCACCGCGTCCGCCGCCATCCCCACGCTCATCCCGGCATCCGGACAAATGCTACGATTGCCCTGCATTGAGAAGGTATCGAATACGCCGGCCACATAGCCCATAAACATCCCGCCATCGAGCGCTTCGGCGACGGTAGCCGCTCCGTTCTTATTTTTCACATAGCCGCTGGTTTCCGACAGCAAGGCGCTGCCGGAATAAAACCCCGCGCTGGCCGCAGAGGAAAACAATATGGCCACCAAAAGAGAAATCCGCTTAATCATTGCTACGCATCCTGCCTATTATCAGTTTTTGATATTGTAGAATAGCGGCTTTACCGGCAAATGACGCCGTTACCGCCACTTTTCAGAAAATGAGCAAAAGCGGCAGCGTAATTATGCATCAACGGAAAGGCGTTGCGTCGCCTGCCCCTTCACGCACCACTTCCGGCGCGGACTCGGTCAGATCAATCACCGTGGTCGGTTGCTGGCCCAGGAAGCCGCCGTGGATCACCAGATCCACCTGCTTGCCCAGATGATCGTTGATCTCTTCCGGATCGGATTCGGCAAAATCATTGCCTGGCAGCATCAACGTGGTCGACATCATCGGCTCATTCAGCACTTCCAGCAACGCCAACGCAATCGGGTTAGACGGCACGCGCAGACCGATGGTTTTACGCTTGTCGTTCATCAGGCGACGCGGGACTTCTTTGGTCGCTTTCAAAATGAACGTGTAGTTGCCGGGGGTGTTGTTCTTGATCAGTCGAAACGCGGTATTGTCGACATAAGCGTAAGTAGACAGCTCGGACAGATCGCGGCACATCAAGGTAAAATTATGATTGCTGTCCAATTGACGGATACGGCAGATGCGTTCCATGGCCGTCTTGTCTTCCAGCTTGCAACCCAACGCGTAGCCGGAATCGGTAGGATAGACGATCACCCCACCTTTACGCAGCACATCCACCGCCTGGTTGATCAGGCGCGGTTGTGGGTTATCTGGATGGATATAAAAAAGCTGACTCATGACTTGCTCCTAAAAATGATGCACGCGGGCGGCATCGCCCACGTTAAATCAACTGACCTTGCCCTGCTGCGGTTGTGGCCAGTCACGCCATACGGGTTCAACCCCGCCGGGTAACCACAGTTTGCGGCCCAGTTCGATCCACGAGCAGGGCTGATGAAAGTCAGAGCCCTGCGACGCCAATAATTGATATTCCTGCGCATACTTTGCCAGTTGCGAACGCTCATGCGGTGCCTGCTGACACTGGGCAACCTCCATGGCATCCCCCCCTTGTTCGGCAAAGTGCGCCAACAACCGTTTCAGCCATTTGGCCGTCAGGTCGTAACGGCCCGGATGCGCTATCACCGCCTGACCGCCGGATTGATGAATCACATCAATGGCTTGTTTTATTGTACACCACTGTGGCGGAACGTAGCCGGTTTTGCCTTTGGCCAGGTATTTCTTGAACACCTGAGCCATATTGTCTGCGATGCCAATCTGCACCAGATAACGGGCGAAGTGACCACGCGTCACCGCCCCACCGTCCGCCAACTTTTGCGCGCCTTCAAATGCACCGTCAATACGTGCTTTCGCCAGCCGGACGCCAATTTCCTGTGCGCGCAGGTTGCGGCGCTCAGTCTGCTCGGCCAACAATTGCACCATCGCCGGATGTGCAGTTTCAATCCCCAGACCCACGATATGAATCTCATGATTTTCCCACAGCGTGGAGATTTCCACCCCGTTCACCAACTGCAGCGGTAACGACAGCTCGGCAATGGTTGCGGCTGCGGCGGCTAAACCTTCGGTGGTGTCGTGGTCGGTAATCGCCAATACGCCTACCCGCATCTCGACGGCCCGTTGCACCAACTGCGCCGGCGTCAAATAGCCGTCAGAGGCGGTGGTATGGCTGTGGAGATCGTACAGGGTAAAGGCGGAAGGCTGGGGGCTGCTGTCTGTCAAAAGAAATATCCGTCAAAGGTTTGGCCTTCTATCATACCCGCGTTCGCCCGCAGGACGGAAATCTATTCTGGCCGACGGCCTGTTCCTCTCGATGAAAATTATTCACGCTTGCGGCTAAAACATTGTGTGAAAAGAGGGTTGACTTTATTCTCGCGAACCAGTTAACTAGTACACAAGTTCAGGGCGATACCCTGGTTGGATGATAAACAAGAGAGCACAGAAATGAATAAGCAAACTTCTCTTCTTCGTTGGTGGCGTACCTCCCTTTCGCGGGCGGTGTAATCACGCATACCTGTCATCTGACACTGCAGATTCCCTAAGCCCGCTGGTAACGCGGGCTTTTTTATGGACAAATTTTAACTGGAAGACCCAAGATGAACATCAAACCACAGCTTAAATTACTGAAGGCGGAGGCCAGTTACCGGGGCGATCCGACCACTATTTTCCACCAGTTGTGTGGCGCGCGTCCGGCGACCCTGCTGTTGGAATCCGCTGAAATCAACAGCAAACAAAACCTGCAAAGCCTGCTGGTGATCGACAGTGCCCTGCGTATCACCGCACTGGGTCGTATCGTCACCCTGCAGGCGCTGACCGCCAACGGTGCGGCAATGCTGCCGCTACTGGATGAGGCGCTGCCGCCTGAAGTACAGATTCAGGTGCGCCCTAACGGCCGGGAACTGACTTTCCCGCCGATTGACGCTATCCAGGATGAAGACGCTCGCCTGCGGTCGCTGTCGGTATTTGACGCGCTGCGCACCCTGCTAACATTGGTGGATTCTCCCGCCGACGAACGTGAAGCCGTCATGCTTGGTGGCCTGTTTGCTTACGATTTGGTCGCTGGCTTCGAAGACCTGCCGGCACTGCGTCAGGATCAGAGCTGCCCGGACTTCTGCTTCTATTTGGCGGAAACCCTGTTGGTGCTGGATCACCAACGCGGCGTCGCCCGTCTGCAGGCCAGCGTATTCACGGCCGACCCGACCGAGGAGCAACGCCTGCAACTGCGCCTGGAACAGCTGCAGGTTCAATTGAAACAGACGCCGCAGCCCATTCCTCACCAGAAGCTGGAAAACATGCAGCTGAGCTGCAACCAGACCGATGAAGAATACGGTGCCGTGGTCAGCGAGCTGCAACAGGCCATTCGTCAGGGTGAAATTTTCCAGGTGGTGCCGTCGCGTCGTTTCTCGCTACCCTGCCCGGCCCCGCTGGCCGCGTATCAGACGCTGAAAGACAACAACCCAAGCCCCTATATGTTCTTTATGCAGGATGACGAGTTCACCCTGTTCGGCGCGTCGCCGGAAAGTGCCTTGAAATACGACGCCAACAACCGCCAGATTGAAATCTACCCGATTGCCGGTACCCGCCCACGCGGTCGTCGTGCCGACGGTTCACTGGACCTGGATCTGGACAGCCGTATCGAGCTAGAAATGCGTACTGACCATAAAGAGCTGGCCGAGCACCTGATGCTGGTCGATCTGGCGCGAAACGATCTGGCGCGCATCTGCCAGGCTGGCAGCCGCTACGTGGCCGATCTGACCAAAGTGGACCGCTACTCTTTCGTAATGCACCTGGTTTCCCGAGTGATCGGCACCTTGCGCGCCGACCTTGACGTGCTGCACGCCTATCAGGCCTGTATGAACATGGGCACGCTGAGCGGTGCACCTAAAGTGCGCGCCATGCAGCTGATCGCCGCTTCCGAAGGCACCCGTCGTGGCAGCTACGGCGGCGCAGTGGGTTACTTCACCGCCACCGGTGATTTGGATACCTGTATTGTCATCCGTTCCGCGTATGTTGAAGACGGCATTGCCACCGTGCAAGCCGGTGCCGGCGTAGTGCTGGATTCTGTACCACAGGCGGAAGCCGATGAAACCCGTAATAAGGCACGTGCCGTGCTGCGCGCCATTGCCAGTGCGCACCAGGCCAAGGAGGTGTTCTGATGGCCGATATCTTACTGCTCGATAACGTTGATTCCTTTACCTACAACCTGGTCGATCAGCTGCGCGCCAGCGGCCATCAGGTGGTGATCTATCGCAACCAAATTTCTGCCGAGGTGATTATCGAGCGCCTGCAGCAACTGACCCAGCCGGTGCTGATGCTGTCTCCTGGCCCGGGCACACCGGCCGAAGCCGGCTGCATGCCGGAGCTGTTGCAGCGCCTGCGCGGCCAGTTACCCATTATCGGCATCTGTCTCGGCCATCAGGCAATCGTCGAAGCCTATGGCGGACACGTCGGCCAGGCCGGGGAAATCCTGCATGGCAAGGCGTCGGCCATCAGCCACGATGGCGAAGGGATGTTTGCCGGTATGGTGAACCCACTGCCGGTGGCCCGTTATCATTCCCTGGTTGGCAGCAATATCCCGGCCGAACTCACCGTTAACGCCCACTTCGGCGACATGGTGATGGCAGTTCGTCATGACAAGCATCGCGTATGCGGTTTCCAGTTCCATCCGGAATCTATCCTGACCACTCACGGCGCGCGTTTGCTTGAGCAAACTCTGGCCTGGGCGCTGGCGAAATAACGAGAGGAAACGACGATGCAAACTATTCTTGAAAAACTGTACCGCTCAGAGTCGATGAACCAGCAGGAAAGCCAACAGTTGTTCAGCGCCATTGTTCGCGGTGAGCTGGAGCCAAGCCAGTTGGCCGCGGCGCTAATCAGCATGAAAATTCGCGGCGAACGTCCGGAAGAGATCGCCGGCGCGGCTAAAGCGCTGCTGGCCGATGCCCTGCCGTTCCCGCGCCCGGACTACCCGTTTGCCGATATCGTCGGCACCGGCGGTGACGGCACCAACAGCATTAATATTTCCACCGCCAGCGCCTTTGTGGCGGCCGCGTGCGGCGCCAAAGTGGCAAAACACGGTAACCGCAGCGTTTCCAGTCGGTCAGGATCATCCGATCTGCTGGCGGCGTTCGGCATTCGTCTGGATCTGCCGGCGGAACAGGCGCGCCAAGCGCTGGATGACCTGGGCGTATGCTTCCTGTTCGCGCCGCAGTATCACACCGGTTTCCGCCATGCGATGCCGGTACGTCAGCAGTTGAAAACCCGTACGGTATTCAACGTACTCGGCCCGCTAATCAACCCGGCGCGTCCGCCACTGGCGCTGATCGGCGTTTATAGCCCGGAATTGGTGCTGCCGATTGCCGAAACCCTGCGCGTGCTGGGTTACCAACGAGCCGCTGTTGTGCACGGCGGTGGCATGGATGAAGTGGCGATCCACACCGCGACCCACGTGGCCGAGCTGAACAACGGCGAAATTGAAAGCTATCAGCTGACGCCAGAATCCTTCGGGCTGCAACGCTACCCGCTGGAGGCCCTGCTGGGCGGTTCGCCGGAAGAAAACCGTGACATTCTGGCAAGGTTGTTACAAGGTAAAGGTGACCCGGCGCACGCCGCTGCGGTGGCCGCTAACGTGGCGCTGCTGCTGAAGTTATTCGGGCATGAAGACCTGCGCCAAAACGCGCAGCAGGCACTGGACATGATTCACAGCGGGAAAGCTTACGAGCGCGTAACCGCACTGGCAGCAAGAGGATAAATGATGCAGGAAACCGTGCTCAACAAGATTGTTCGTGATAAAGCGCAATGGGTCGCAGCACGACAGCAACAACAGCCACTGGCCAGTTTTCAAAATGAAATCGTCCCCAGCGAGCGTGGCTTTTATCACGCGCTGCAGGGTGCCAGAACGGCGTTTATTCTTGAATGTAAAAAGGCATCCCCTTCCAAAGGGCTAATCCGCGAGAATTTCGATCCCGTGGAAATTGCTTCGGTCTACAAAGATTTCGCCTCGGCGATCTCGGTGTTGACCGATGAAAAATACTTCCAGGGCAGCTTCGACTTCCTGCCGCTGGTCAGCAAGACGGTGACACAGCCGGTGCTGTGCAAAGACTTTATTATCGACCCGTATCAGATCTATCTGGCGCGCTTCTATCAGGCCGACGCCATTCTGCTGATGCTGTCCGTGCTGAACGACGATCAGTACCGTCAATTGGCTGCGGTAGCGCACAGCCTGAACATGGGCGTGCTGACCGAAGTGATCAGCGAAGAAGAGCTGCAACGGGCCATTGCTTTGGAAGCGCGCGTGGTCGGTATCAATAACCGCGATCTGCGCGACCTGAGTATCGATCTGGATCGCACTCGCCAGTTGGCGCCTCGCGTCCCACACGGGGTGACGGTGATCAGCGAGTCCGGCATCAACAATTACGGTCAGATCCGCGAACTGAGCCACTTTGCCAACGGTTTCCTGATTGGCAGCGCATTAATGTCGGAAACCGATCTCCGTGCCGCCGTACGCCGGGTGATCCTGGGCGACAACAAAGTCTGCGGGCTGACCCGTCCGCAGGATGCCAGCGCGGCCTATCAGGCAGGTGCGGTGTATGGCGGACTGATTTTCGTCGGGCGTTCACCGCGCTATGTTGATATCAACCGCGCCCGTGAAGTTATCTCGGGTGCCCCCCTGAAATATGTCGGCGTATTCTGCGACGCGCAGGTAGAGACCCTGGTTAAAACCGTCGAACGCCTGGGGCTGAAAGCGGTGCAACTGCACGGCTCGGAAGATCAGGCCTATATCAGCGCCCTGCGCGCCGAACTGCCTGCCGAGTGCCAGATTTGGAAAGCCTTGAGCGTAAAAGACCATTTACCGCAGCGCGATTTGCAGCACGTTGATCGTTATCTGCTGGATAACGGCGCGGGTGGCACCGGGCAGCGTTTCGACTGGTCGGTACTGCACGGCGAAAACCTGGAAAACGTGATGCTGGCCGGTGGCCTGAGCGCAGACAACTGCGTTGACGCAGCCAAACTCGGCTGTGCCGGGTTGGACTTTAACTCCGGCGTAGAGAGCCAGCCCGGCATTAAGGATCCTGCCCGCCTGGCGGCGGTGTTCCAGACCCTGCGCGCTTACTAATTATGATTAACGGATAATAACGGGAACTAAAATGACGCTGCTTAACCCCTACTTCGGCGAATTTGGTGGCCAATATGTGCCGCAGATTCTGATGCCGGCCTTAAAACAACTGGAAGAAGCCTTTGTCAGCGCCCAGCGCGATCCAGAATTCCAGGCTGAATTTATCGACCTGTTGAAAAACTACGCCGGTCGCCCGACGGCTTTGACACTGTGCAAAAACCTCACTGCCGGTACCAAAACCAAGTTGTATCTGAAGCGTGAAGATCTGCTGCACGGTGGCGCGCACAAAACTAACCAGGTATTGGGTCAGGCGCTGTTGGCCAAGCGCATGGGCAAAACCGAAATCATCGCCGAGACCGGTGCCGGTCAACACGGCGTTGCCTCCGCACTGGCCTGTGCCCTGCTCGGCCTGAAGTGCCGCATTTATATGGGCGCCAAAGATATCGAGCGCCAGTCACCCAACGTCTTCCGCATGCGCCTGATGGGAGCGGAAGTGATCCCGGTGCACAGCGGTTCCTCCACGCTGAAAGATGCCTGTAACGAAGCGCTGCGCGACTGGTCTGGCAGCTACAAAACCGCCCACTATATGCTGGGTACCGCTGCAGGTCCGCACCCGTATCCGACGATTGTGCGTGAATTCCAGCGCATGATCGGCGAAGAAACCAAAGCACAAATGCTGGAACGTGAAGGCCGCTTGCCGGATGCCGTACTGGCCTGCGTTGGCGGTGGCTCGAACGCCATCGGTATGTTTGCCGACTTTATCGACGATTCCAGCGTTGGGTTGATCGGCGTTGAACCTGCAGGTTTAGGGATTGAAACCGGCCAGCACGGCGCACCGCTCAAACACGGCCACGTGGGCATCTATTTCGGCATGAAGGCGCCGATGATGCAGACTTCCGAAGGCCAGATCGAGGAGTCCTACTCGATTTCCGCCGGCTTGGACTTCCCTTCAGTCGGGCCGCAACACGCCTATCTGAACAGCATCGGTCGGGCTGAATACGTGTCTATTACCGATGACGAAGCGCTGGACGCTTTCAAAGCGCTGTCGCGTAGCGAAGGGATTATCCCGGCGCTGGAGTCTTCCCATGCTCTGGCGCACGCGCTGAAAATGATCCGTGAAACGCCGCAAAAAGAACAGATTCTGGTGGTTAACCTGTCCGGCCGCGGCGACAAAGACATATTTACCGTTCACGACATTCTGAAAGCTCGGGGAGAAATCTGATGGAACGTTATCAACAACTGTTCAACCGCCTGGCAGATAAGAAAGAAGGCGCGTTCGTCCCGTTCGTTACCCTCGGCGATCCGAACCCGGCGCTTTCGTTGCAGATCGTCGATACCCTGGTTGAAGCCGGTGCCGACGCGCTGGAACTGGGCATTCCGTTCTCCGATCCGCTGGCCGATGGCCCTACGATTCAAAGTGCTGCGCTGCGCGCCTTCGCCTCAGGCGTGACGCCAACCCAGTGCTTCGAAATGCTGGCGGCGATCCGCCAGAAACACCCGAACATTCCTATCGGCCTGCTGATGTACGCCAACCTGGTATTCCATAAAGGCATCGATGCGTTTTACCAACGCTGTGCCGAAGTCGGCGTTGATTCGGTGCTGATTGCCGACGTGCCGTATGAAGAATCTGCGCCCTTCCGTGCTGCGGCAACGCGCCATGGCATTGCACCTATCTTTATCTGCCCACCCAATGCAGACGACGATTTACTGCGTGAAATATCCTCACACGGCCGCGGCTACACCTACCTGTTGTCCCGTGCGGGCGTCACCGGCACCGAAAGTCGCGCTGAATTGCCACTTCATCACCTGGTGAATAAATTGCGCGAATACCATGCGGCACCGCCGCTGCAAGGGTTTGGCATTTCCGAACCGGCACAGGTTCGCGATGCGCTGCAGGCCGGTGCTGCCGGGGCGATATCCGGTTCGGCTATCGTTAAAATTATCGAGCAGAATCAAGCTAATCCGACAGAAATGCTGTCGAAACTGGCGAATTTTACGCGTGAAATGAAAGCGGCTGCCCGGGCATAAGGCTTCAACGGTGGGCGCAGCAGATTGCGCCCGCCGATAACATCTTGTTTACCCTCAAAGTTGTGCAATTTTTTTTACATCTAAAGTTTGAACAAACCCAATTCTTGTCTCACACTTAGCGTTGCGCGTCGGGCATTTCTTTATTTTTTAGGGGTGCACTACGTCTTCAGGTGAAAACCCGAATGTAGTTTCAACAATAACATTGCATGGAGAGTAATTTATGAAGCTATTTAAAACCCTTTCGGTCTTGTGCATGGCTGCCGTTGTGGCATTCGCAGTGAGTGCCTGCGCGCCAACAGCGAAATCTGAAGGGACTGGCGGTTATATTGATGACACGGGAGTGACGACCAAGGTGAAGTCAGCGCTGCTGGCGGATAAAACCATCAAATCTACCGAAATCAGCGTCGAGACCTTTAAAGGTCGTGTGCAATTGAGCGGCTTTGTCACTTCGAGCGCCGATGCCAACCGTGCAGTGCAGGTAACTCGTGGCGTAGCGGGTGTGAAATCCGTCGAGAACGTCATGCAGATCAAGTAAAAATAAAACGGAGGCGCTGTATGCGCCTCCCTGTTTCACCGCTATCAGAAACGATAACCTGCCCCGAACATAAATACCCACGGATCCAAACGCGTATCTATGCTGTGATGATTACCGGCCGCATCGTCAAAGCGTGTTTTGGTTTCGATGTTCATCCACCAGACTGACATGTTCAGCATCCAGTGCTCATCCAGGTTGTAATCCAGGCCCGCCTGCGCGGCCACACCCCAGGAGTCTTTCAAACTCAGGTTGCTCAACCCGGCATCTTTGCCGTTGTCGTTGAATTTTTCATCGAAGAAGGTGGTGTAGTTCACGCCCACGCCCAGATACGGACGCAGTTTGTCCTGCTTGTCGCCAAAGTAATACTGCGCCATCAGGCTCGGCGGCAAGTCGTGCACCGTAGCGATATCACCGTTCACGGCTTGACCATTCAAGCCCACCTTGTGGCGAAACGGCGTTGCAGCCAGCAGTTCGACACCAATATTGTCCGTAACCATATAGCCGAAGGTCAGGCCAAGCTGGGTGTTATTATTGGCGCTGAATGAGCCCTGCCCAAGTACATCATCCGATCCGGCATTTGGTCGTACGGTCGCAGAACCTGCACGGAAAAGAAAATCGCCTGCCTGATGCGCACTTGCCAACATAGGGGCCATCATCGCCGCCAATACCACCAGAGTTGTCTTTTTCATTATCCATTCCATTTGTGTGGTTATCATCCAGGGGGAATATACCTACTTACGGGTATTTATGATCCCATCGAGATCACATCTTATGTGTAAAAATTTTAATTCCTACTAAAAACAAGGTTACCTAAGAGACTAATAAATCGAGAATTGATCTGAATCAAAAAACGCTTTTTGTTGCAAATTATTTACATGTTCAAATTTCAGTTGCTAAAAAAAACGCCGCTGCGTAATTTCATCTTCCGTGTTGGTTTTGGTTGGTGTCGTAAGGAGTCGGCGGGCAATCAAGATGAGCGAAATTCAAAATCCCTGTGTCAGTTGCGGCGCATGCTGCGGCTATTTTCGAGTGTCATTCTATTGGGCCGAAGCGGAAGATGGCGGCGGCGTGGTTCCTTTATCCCTAACAGAACCGTTAACCCCCTTCCTGCGCTGTATGCAGGGGACCAACAGCAAGTCCCCACGCTGCACCGCACTCGACGGCGAAATCGGCAAAGCGGTTTCCTGTTCTATTTATCTTAATCGCCCCAGCCCCTGCCGTGAGTTCGATCAGTCGGGAGAGAATGGCCTGCGTAACGAAGCGTGCGACCGCGCTCGCGAACGTTATGGCCTGCCGCCATTGCCGGTTCCGTTGCCACTTTCTTTACCGATCGCCAAGATCGACGAAGAAATAGCCGTAGTGCAATTCGCGGGGTGCCACAGCGACGTGGAACAGGGTACAATCGCCCACTGATTTTGATTTATCTCTGTTTCTCGATGCCAAGGAGTCTGCATGCCTATCACGGCCAACACGTTGTACCGTGACAGTTTTAATTTTTTCCGTAACCAACTGGCCAGTATTCTGATACTGGCGTTGTTGACCGCGTTCATCTCTGTGCTGCTCAATCAGGTTTTCAGCCCTGACATCGAGCAGTTGAAGATCCTGAGCGCAACGGAAGGTGACTTTGCTGCGTCCGCCGGTATGGGGATCCAGGAAATCATTCAACAAATGACGCCTGAGCAGCAGATGGTGTTATTGAAGGTCTCGGCCGCCGCCACTTTCTCTGCGTTAGTGGGTAACGTGCTGCTGGTAGGCGGGATGTTGACGCTGGTTCGCCTGGTTTCTCAGGGGCAACGCCTGAGCGCCCTGCGCGCTATCGGGGCTTCCGCGCCGGAACTGCCGCGTTTGCTGCTGCTGCTGTTTATTTGCACGCTGCTGATCCAACTGGGGCTGACGCTGTTTGTCGTGCCGGGTGTGATTATGGCGATCGCCTTCTCGCTGGCACCGGTGATCACCACCGCCGACAAGAAAGGCGTGTTCGCGTCGATCAAACTGAGCTGCAAACTGGCTTTCGCCAATGCGCGCGTGATTGTTCCGGCAATGATGCTGTGGCTGGCAGCCAAGCTGCTGGTGCTGTTTATGGTGAGCCACCTGTCGGTGCTGACCCCGAACGTCGCCAGCGTGGTGCTGACGGCTCTGAGCAACCTGGTTTCCGCCCTGTTGCTGATTTACCTGTTCCGCCTGTATATGCTGCTGCGCAGCTGATCTTGCGACAGGATGCAAAAAAGGCACGCTTCTGCGTGCCTTTTTGTTTATGGGGCCGCGGCTGGTTCCGCCTGCTCCTTGCTTTGAATCAGCTTCAGTGCCAGGTACAAATCCGGTACCAGTATTAATTCCCGATCGCGTCCTACCCGGTTGATGCGGAACCAGCGCGTCAATTCGGTGCGTCGCCCTGCCAACACCAATTTAACGTTACGCTGTAACAAATCACGTTTCAACTCATCAATTGCCGCCAGGACGCTGATATCGGCATGGGTAAAGCTGGCCACGGCGTCCACCACCACCCAGCGCGGTTGAAACGGCGTGCTATCCACCAGGTTCAGGATCCGTCGTTTGAAATACGCCACGTTGAAATAGGTCAACGGCGAGTTGAAGCGATACATCATCACTCCAGGCACCGGCTTAATGCCGTTATTGTTGCCCATCGAGTGGATCATGCCTTCGTCATTGACGCCCAACAGCTGCTCCGTCGGGCGGAATACCGTGCGCAAGAACTGCATCAACCCCAGTAATACCGCCAGGCCAATACCGCTGATTACCCCCACCAGCAGTACACAAAGGAAGGTAAACATCGCCAACCTGAAGGCCTGCGCATTTCGGCGCCGCATGATCCAGATACCGCGAATATCCAACAGCGACCAGGCGGCATACATCAGTACCACCCCCAGTCCTGCCACCGGAATAAACTGCAACGGAGCCATCAGAAACAGCAACACGAAGGCAATCACCCCTGCCGCAATGATCGACACCAGTTGGCTCTTGCCACCGTTGGCGTCATTGACAGCCGTGCGCGAATCCGCCCCGCTGATGGCGAAACCCTGCGATAACGCCGAGACGATGTTCACCAGCCCCAGTGCGCGAAACTCCGCGTCCGCATTGACCTCATAGCCGTTCTTGGCCGCAAAGCTGCGGGCGGTCAGCATCATGCTGACGAAGCTCACGACCGCCAGGTTAAGCGCCGGGATCACCATATCGCGCAGCAAGCCTGGCTGAAAATCCGGCCACTGCACGATCGGCAATACGTCGCTAAAACCGCCTACCGTCACTACGCCGTGCTGCTGCAGCCCACCGGCCCAGGTAACAAAGGCCGCCAAAACGATGGCAAACAGCGGCGCCGGCCAGTTAGGCCGCCATTTTTTGAACCCGATCAGCGTAACCAGGGTCAGCAGCGAAACCGCCATGGTCAATACATCGCTGTGCATCAGATTGCCCGGTAAAGCGTAGATTCGCTCGATCAACTGCGCCGGATGCATGCCGAAACCCAGTACCTTGCCAATCTGATCGACCATGATGGTAATAGCCACCCCGTTGAGCAGCCCGCTGAGTATCGGTCTGGAGAGCAAGTCAGCAAGCGCGCCCAGCTTGAAACGGCTGGCTAACAGACACCAGGCGCCCATCATCGCCGTCATCATGATGGTAAGCTGCCAGTGGCGTTCCATGTTGCCCGCCGCCAGCGGCGTCACCACGGCGGCAATGACCGCACAGGTTGCAGCATCCGGCCCGACAATGAGCTGGCGTGAGGAACCGAAGAAGGCATAGGCAACCATCGGCAAAATACAGGAATAAAGCCCCACCACCGGACTAACCCCGGCCAATTCGGCATAGGCAATTGCCACCGGCAAGGCAACGGCAGCCACGGAAAGGCCGGCACGAATGTCCGGTTTAAGCCAACTGCGTTGGTACCCTAATAAATGCGTCAAACCGGGCGTTAGCGCCTGGAGAGATTTCCACTGCATAACCTGTTTTCCGTTATAAATTATCCGGCTATTATTGGGCGTATCATGCGATGCCAATGCCGCGCTGGCAATCCACACGCCGCGAACTCGCGACTTCAATCGTAAGTTTATGCAAATTCCTGCTTTCACGGCGGAAATCCGCTGGCCAAACGCCGATAATCAGCGCTTCCCAGCGGTACACAGAACCCGCCAAATCCGGTATAGTCGGCCGATGAACAGATGATGGATTGATTTATGAAGCAGTTTCTTGATTTCCTCCCGCTAATTGTCTTTTTCGCCTTTTATAAGCTCTACGATATTTACGTGGCCTCTGGCGCGCTGATTGTCGCCACCGCCCTGGCACTGGTGTTCACCTGGTTCAAGTACCGCAAAATCGAGAAGATGACGCTGATCACCTTCCTGATGGTGCTGGTGTTCGGCACACTGACGTTGGTGTTCCATAACGATTTGTTTATCAAATGGAAAGTGACCATCATCTACACGCTGTTCGCGCTGGCGCTGCTGATCAGCCAACTGGTACTCAAGAAGCCATTGGTGCAGCGCATGCTGGGGAAAGAGCTGACGCTGCCGGATAAAGTCTGGAACAATCTCAATCTGGCCTGGGCGGTGTTCTTCCTGGTCTGCGGCCTGGCGAACATCTACGTCGCTTTCTGGCTGCCTCAAAGCGTTTGGGTCAATTTTAAGGTGTTCGGCCTGACCGCGCTGACGCTGGTATTTACCCTGCTAAGCGGTATTTATATTTATCGGCACATGCCGGAAGAACAGAAAAAATAGTTACAAAATTGTTAATGCCCGTAGCCTTTGCTACGGGCAGTATAGTGAAATCCCTTCTTTGATAAGCAGACAGCTATGACTCAACAACGACCTTTACCCAGTGGCGAAATGGTGCTGCGCACGCTGGCGATGCCGGCTGATACCAACGCCAACGGTGATATTTTTGGCGGCTGGCTGATGTCGCAGATGGACATCGGCGGCGCTATTCAGGCAAAAGAAATTGCCGAGGGACGCGTAGTAACAGTACGCGTCGATGGTATGACCTTCCTGAAACCTGTCGCCGTGGGTGATGTGGTATGTTGCTATGCGCACTGTATCCGTACCGGGCGCAGTTCTATCACCATCAATATCGAAGTGTGGGTCAAGAAAGTGTCCTCCGCCCCGATAGGCCAGCGTTATCGCGCAACCGAGGCAGTATTTACCTATGTCGCGGTGGACGATGAGGGCAATTCACGGGCCCTGCCCGACGGAAAAATGAATTTCCGTGTGGGTTTCGATGAATAACCCGTAGCGACAAAATTCGTTTTCAATCAGCCCGATGCACCCCATCGGGCTTTTTTATTGCTGCAGGTTAATCAACGCGTTTCAATAACGCCTTTTGGCGGTTAAAGGCCTGTATCTTGATTTTGCTTGTGTATAATCAACCGGGTACCCCACGACGTGGGACGCCAGAGTCGGCCTATCGCTATCTTGGTCAGTGCTCCGCCTATCAATTCATCTTGTGGCATAAAACTGAGGTTATAAGTAGAGAATGGCTACCCTTAAAGACGTTGCACGCCATGCCGGTGTCTCTGTAACAACCGTATCTAACTTTATTAATAATAAAAAAAAGCTAAAAGATGATACCCGGCAGAACATTCTGGAAGCCATTCAGGCTACCGGCTACCGACACAATGCCTTGGCCGCCTCACTCAAGAAAAACTCTGCCAGTTTAAAAAGCATTGGCATTATTTCGATCGTCGACCAAAACCCGTTTTTCTCCGAGCTGTTCTTCAAGCTGGAAAATGAATGCTTCAAGCAGGACTTTACCGTGATCTCCTGCTTCCGCCATGCCGATAAAGAGGATTTGCACACCTACATTAATTTAATGTCGGGCCGCGTGGACGGCATCATCCTCATATCGTTGAAGCGCGACAAAATTGATAACGTAATCAAACAGATCCATGCGGTGCCGGTGGTGGCTATCGCTTTCGATATCGGTGATGTGATGAGTTTGTGCGGGGGTACAGAGTTCAATTTACATAATGAGACTGGCGGCTATATAGCAGGACGGTTCTTGCTGTCCAAAGGGCACAAAAAAATTGCCTGTGTGACCGGGCCCAAAGCGTTAAAGACCACAACAAACCGTATCGCGGGTCTGAAAAAAGCACTGGGGGAATTTAACCTGCCTGAAGACGCCGTCGACTATATCGAAGGAAACTACACCTATCAGAGCGGCGTTGACGCCATGTATCAACTTTTTTCCTCCGCAGCGTTACCAACGGCCATTATCTGTCATAACGATTTAATGGCCATTGGCGTGCAGAATGCGGCGAATGAACTGGGCTTGAAGATCCCCAGGGAGATTTCAGTCATCGGTTACGATGATATAGAAATGTCCAAATTGTCTTTCCCGTCACTCTCCACGGTTAGAATTCCTTTGGACGACATTGCTTACCAAGCCCTGGAAGGCCTGACCATGAAAATGTCTCATCCAGGGAGTAAAGCCATAATATCAATAACACCTAGCCTGGTCGTCCGGGGATCGGTCAGTGAACCCGTCGATTTTGGAAAATGACGTTCAGAAACTAAACCGTCGCCTTCTCCACCATGGTCGCCATATAGAGATCAAGCACCCCCTGGTGATCAACCTGAACGCAAACACGTTGCTTCGGTTTCCTGCTCCAGTCATCAATCGGGTAACGTTTCCCCCCCTCTTTAAGCAAGGTATGCCCGATGGCCGGCCCTTCAGTAATCACCCGTATAGCGCCGACTTTGACGTCGAACAGCTCAGGGGCAATCGCATAGGCAATGGCCGAAGAGTCGTGCACATAAAACCCTTCCATACCCACTTCCCGTTGATGAAAGTCCGCATAAAAGCGCGTTATGCGATAAATGAACTCACCGTATCGGGCTGAATCCAGACGTAGTCGATCAATATATTCGCCGGTCATTACCGTTTGCTGAGTAACGTCCAGCCCAACGACAGTCACCGGCCAGTCAGTGGTCATCACCCTGTCGGCCGCATGCGGGTCGCCGATGATATTGGCTTCCGCGAAGGGAGTCACATTGCCCGTATGGCCGTTATAGCCAAATGCTCCGCCCATCACAATCACCTCTTTGACCAGGCCGGCAATGCTGGGATCCTTTTCAACCGCCAAAGCCAGATTGGTTAACCTGCCGACGGCGATTAAGGTAATCTCGCCCGGATGGGCTTTTACGCTATCGATAATGTAGTCATGAGCCGCTCGCTTATCGATGCCGTGATACTCCCCCGCAGGAATATCTATATCCCCCAATCCATTTAACCCATGGACAAAAGTGGTTGGCTCACCCGCCGCGACGACCAGCGGGGTATCTGCACCCATGGCAACATCCGCACTCAGACCAAACCGCTGCTTTAGATACAGCGCATTTCTGGTGGCATTCTCGATAGTCGCATTGCCAAAAACGGTGGTAATCCCCATCAGCTCTATCTCTGAACTGGCATGTGCCAGCAGCATCGCCATGCTGTCGTCAATACCGGGATCCGTATCAAAAATGACTTTTCTCTTCATGAATATATTTCCTTTGTGGATTTGGTGTTTTCAATCTTCTCAAGTATCAGACAGGCAACAATGGCGATACAGACGGCGGTAAAGCCCAGGACGGTCATGACCATCGCGCTGGCCACCCCGAACCGATCAACGATGGCGGCAGACAAAGCCGGAGAAATCGTGCTGCCCACGGTTCCGCACGTCAGTAAAAAGGTAACCAGCACGGCCGGAGAATTTTTCACCTGTTGAGAGCCAACGGAAATGCCTAATTTATAGACGCACGAGGTCAGAAAACCGAAGCCCAGGGTGAGAGTCAGGAATACCCTTGGGTTGTGAGTTATGCTCAAGTAAAAGGTCACCAGGATCGCAATGATAGAGACCGCCACTAACATGACCCGTGCGGGGATTTTATTCACCAGTATGGCTGCGGTGATTAAACCAAACACGGATGGCCCCCAATAGTTGCCCACTGCCGCCCCGGACTCCGCCGCGGACAAACCAAACGTCTGCTGCAAGTAACTGGGCGACCAGGTCAGGAAAGTACTCTGAGCAAACAGGTAAACACCGAGCGCAAACCCCATTAAAACCACTCTGGGGGTCATCACCTCTTTCCAGTTAAACCTGGCGCCTGGGGTGTTTGCTTTATCGGCTTCGGCCAAATCCCCTTTCGGATATTTCAATATAAAGGTGCTGATAAACACCAGCGCGGCAATCACGCCCGCCAGTCCGTAGGCGGTAGTCCATTGCATATTGGCCGCAATGATCATTGTCGCCATCGAGGGAAAGATAAAACCGGAAGCGCTAAAGGCACAATCAGTGGCGATAAAGGCGGAAGCACGTTTGTTTTCGTTGAAAACTTTGGAGATAAGCACTGCGCCGCCCGACAAACCGGTGCCGCAGCAGGTGCCCAAAACAAAAAGATAGAACGAAACAACGAACGGATTTCTGACATCCAGAAACACCAATGCGGCCAGAACAACCAGGAAAATGGCATAGGTGACGCGCAGGATGTGACGGATCTCAAATCGAGAATACACCGCCATCGAGATGAACGTTCCCAAAAGCGTGCCACCGGTCAGGTAAGAAAACATCGCCGCGGCGTCCGTGATGCCCATACCCAGATAAACAGACATCGGTTTAATAACAATGCCTATCTGAGTGAGGAGACCCGCCATCACCATATAGGTCATAAATGAGACAGACAGTAAGCTGGCTTGGTAAGAACTCATGGTTTTCCCCGAAAAGGTTTAACGTTACACCATTTCATTTTGTTTTATGTGTCGAGAAGTTGAAGTGATCGGGTTCACAATTAAGTTAAATGAGCGTTAATGTTGCGTGAAGTGAGAGAGCGATCGGCTTTTGTTCAATAAATCAGGTTGAGGTGCGTGTTTCACTGTCAGGCGCAGTGAGGCAGGTTTTCTATAGCAGGACTCATAAAGGTTTATCGTTACACCATTTGGCTTCAATAAGACGTATTGCAGGATTAAGGCAACGCATAGCGAATTTCAGGCAGCAAAAAGGGCCGCCGAAGCGACCCTTGTCTTTAATTAACCCTAACCTGTCGGTCAGTTCATTTCCGTGGTGCCGTTAATTTTAAAGCGAATATTCACGGTACGATCTTTCGCTTCTTTGGCTTCATAACGCCACTTACGCATTGCCTGCTTCACTTCACGCTCGAACATATTGCGCGGTTCCGCAGACAGAATACGCACGTTGCTCACACGGCCGTCGCTGTCGATATCGAACTGTACCCGTACATTGCCTTCAATCTGCAATGCTCTGGCACGCGGCGGATAAATCGGATCGACACGGCTGAGCGCCCTCGGTGCCACATCACGCGAATTACCCGCCACCGGGGCTGACGGTGCCTGCTTAACTGGCGCTTTGTCGATAGGCTTGGCCGGCTGGTTATTTTCAAACGGCGAAGGCTCACGCGGCTCAGTTTTCTGCGGTTCACGCTTGACCGTTTTTTCGACCTTCGGCTTAGGTTTTGGCTTCGGTTTGGGTTTTACCGGCTCAGGTTTCAGTATTGCCTTCGGCGGCGGCTCCGGGATCGGTTCTGGTTCGGGTTCAGGCTCCACCTGCGGTTCTGGCTCCGGCTCGGCCGGCGCAGGAGGTGGCGGCTCCGCCATCGCGGCGGTATTGACCATCATGACGCTGATTGGCGCATCTTCAGGTTTCGGCAACTCCATCACTTCTTTGACAGAAGCATAGAGCAGACCCGCCACCAGGGCGCTATGTAAGCCAACGGACAGGACAATCGGCACGGACAAACGGCGATTAAGGAACATCTTTTTTAGCGGCATAATGATTCTGTTTCCTCTGGTTCGCCAAGTTTAAATGCAAATAGCAATCATATTCAATAACGAATGGCAAACTATCGCTCTAATCGTCGTTATTCATCGCTAAAACCTGCAAACTCATGGGGATATTAACCTTTCATTTGCCTTTTCACCGAGGCTTTTACACGCTTCATTAACCTGATTTACCGCCGCCAAGAAGCAAAAAACCCGCCGTAGCGGGTTATTCGTTATCAATGTGGCGTTATTCTTCATCGCCGTAATACAGCACGCCCAGTTTGATCAGCGGCCGGCCCTGCGCCTTGCGGTGCAGGTTGGTGTCACGAAGTGAATAAACGCAACCGCAGTACTCCTGTTGATAGAAGCGCTCGCGCTTGCTGATGTCGATCATCCGCGACGCACCGCCTTTTTTACGCCAGTTGTAATCCCAGTACTCAAGATCCGGGTATTTTTCTGCCGCACGCACGCCGCAGTCGGTGATTTGCTGCATATTCTTCCAGCGGGAGATGCCCAGCGAACTGGAAATGGTATCGTAGCCATTTTCGTGCGCATACAGCGCGGTACGTTCGAAACGCATGTCGAAGCACATGGTGCAACGGATGCCGCGCTCGGGTTCATGCTCCATCCCTTTGGCGCGAGCAAACCAGTTATCGGTATCGTAATCGGCGTCAATAATGGGTACACCATGCTGCTCGGCAAAACGGATGTTCTCGTCTTTACGCAGCAGGTATTCCTTTTGCGGATGGATGTTCGGGTTATAGAAGAAAATGGCGTACTCGATGCCGGAGGCCTGAATGGCTTCCATCACCTCACCGGAACAGGGAGCACAGCAGGAGTGCAGCAGCAGTTTGCTTTTGCCCTCGGGCAAGTTGAGTTTCTCTCTAACCAGTTCCGTCATTTCTCTACCTCACAAACCTTGTCCGATGAATCGCGCGGCCGCACTATACGAATAAACACTAGCGGCTTCAAGGCATAAGCGCCAGCCATGGCTAAATTCCAGCGGGCGGGCATTCCCTTGTTTCGTCTTTTGCGCTACTTTAAATTTACCGTTCTATAGCAATGATTTTAAAGGTGAAACATGCTTTATCTGATCTACGCGCAAGACGTCCCCAACTCCTTGGAAAACCGCCTGTCAGTACGCCCCGCGCACCTGGCGCGCCTGCAGGCACTGCGTGATGCGGGCCGTTTGGTGGTTGCCGGCCCCAATCCCGCCATCGACAGTAACGATCCGGGCAGCGCCGGTTTCAGCGGCTCCACCGTTATTGCGGAGTTCGCCTCGCTGGCGGACGCACAAGCCTGGGCGGAACAAGATCCCTACGTCGCCGCCGGCGTTTATGGTGACGTAACGGTCAAACCCTTCAAACAGGTGTTCTAGCGCGAAGACAACCCACTGAACTCCCCCTCAGTGGGTTGTGACCACAAAGCATGGCCAGCTACGCCGACGATTGGCCTTACGTATATATCTCCTTCTTGGTTTAGCCTTGACTGGCACAACGACCTTCACCTTTCACGCTATTGTGCATGATGCGATGCGCTCATAGACTCTGGGAACTGTATATAAATACAGTAATTCCAATTTTCCCTATGAGGATCAAATGATGAACACCTGCCCTGATATTGCCACATTGAGAAGCACCGTACCTACCCTTGCCGGTGAGCTGATCGCAGTAACCGCCTATGATTCAAGCTGGAGCAGCAGTAACGGCCAACCTGCAGGCGGTGGCATCTTTGTCGCTAAAGCACAATCGACACCGGCAGACGACGGTGGCATGTTTATTCGCCCTAACTCGTCGTGGGTTTGGCTGCGTATATTGGAGGTGGCAGGTACAGTTTCACCTTATCTGTACGGTGCTAAAGGCGATGGTCTGGCTGACGATACGGATGCGATCCAAAAAGCGCATGACTACGCGAGTTCGCTGCATGAACACACTACTAAACAATATATTGTTGATGGCGTTGTTTATACGACCATCGAGCAAGTATTGAAAAACGGTATCCTGACTTTTGGGAATGGTCGCTTTAAGTGCACAAAAACACTAAAGTTTGATACAAAAACCGTCGATTATGATTTCTCTGGAGCCTTACTGGACTTCCGCTCCTTTGCCAGCGGCACAGCAGTTGCACACGCAACCGCGATCCATTGGATGAATACCGATGGCTATCCACAAGGCAATATGACCGTGAAAAATTTGCGGATGATTGGCCCTGGGGCAGATAGATTTGTTGACGGCATGACTTTCCGCAACGATATCATTCCTGCCACCGAGACCAAGCCCGCAACCGATGCTAAGACCACGTATTCACGTAACTCTCTAACATTTATTGATGGTGGCCTCGAAAACTTCGCTTACGGTGTTACCGGTAATAACAACTTTTACTTCCTCCGCATGTACAGTTTTATGTTTAACCACTGCCATACCTGCTATTACTTCCCCAACACCGCGACGAACTCCGGGGAGGAGATGAATTTCCATAGCTGTGTCTTTGCGCAGAGCAACTGCGGCGTTAACCTGCAGGGAGGTTACAGTTATTTCTTCAATTGTTCCTTCGATTATATATACGGTGATAACGGCACTCAGGACCCTCAGGTAAGCCTGGGAAAATATATTCATATTGAAGGTGGTCAGCACATTTTCCGCGATTGCCACATTGAAGGCTTTGGCCCGCGGAATTATATCGTTAACGTCCCTGATGCCAAGAAATGCAAAATCAATTTTATCGGTGGCTTATTTACCTTTAAGGCCGGCAATCCTGCACTTGCGGACCAAGCCACCATTTGTAATCCGTTCTACTTTGGTGATCAGGCACGCGTAGTATTTCAAGCCGTTAATCTCGGGAAACTACAACAGGCAGGTGATGTTGGCGTCAGTGGCTGGATTGATGGCACCGGTTCGGTCTCATTTCGCGACATGCAATTGCCGATGAACTGGCCATATTTGCTGACTAAGGTACGTACGGCCCCCAATGTACAGGATAACTGGCTCGACAGCACAACCTATACCAGTGGCGGCAGCAATGATAAATGGACCGAAGAGGCCTGGGTATTGCCGCCAGGGGGGATTAACTCCGTGCGTAAATCCCGCTACGGATGGGGAACGGTAAATAGCACCAATTTCAGCATGATCCGCCAACCAGGGTTGGTCTCTATTGGGCGTAATGCTGCCGCAGGTGAAGGTGTTTACCAAGCCGTACTCGGCACTATCGCCTTGAAAGGCTATGGCAGCGTGATACATAATTTTCAGGCTGCCACTTATGCAGGCGACGGGCAAAGTTGCCAGGTAAAAATCGTCTGGGCCAAACTGTTGCAATATGGTGCGGCTCAGGATATAGAGCCTAAGATCCTAATGCAGGCGACTGGACACACTTATACCTACAACTTCAGTGGTAGCGAATCGCAACTTAAGACCGCGATTATTCCAGGGCAAATGCAAGGCTCAGATACCCAAACACCTATGGTCGATAGAGCCCCTGACTGGGCAACTCATGCTTTTCTACTGATTGATGTGTCAAAAATGAAAAGTAACTTCGACTTGCGCATCACCGATGTTTATATGCGCCAAGTATAAAGAATTTAACATTGACTACAGCCGCGGAGGATCGCGGCTTTTCGTTGCGGAAAAAAAAAGCCAGCACGGAGTGGCTGGCTAAAGGGTTCTTCGAGGGAATATCTTGTTCGATAAACATACTCCCTTCCCCGCTGAATTCGCCATCTATCGGTGCGATAGGCACCGCCTGTACCGCTTATTTTTACCACTGCATGGAAAACCTACAACTGCGACCTACACTTAAGCCGTAGTCATGTTCGAACTTATCCATTCGTTCTCTACGTAAAAGGAATAGTGATGAAAGCAACTAAATATCTGTTGGCTGTACTGGCATTCGCCTCCTTCTCTTCCATGGCCGCCATTGAAATCACCAAGGAAGAAGCCGCAAAACATACCGAAATTGGCCCGGTGACCATCTCACAAGATGGCGATGATACCGTGGGCATCGATCACGCAAGATTGTCTAAAGCGGTCGATGAAAAAGGCGGGAAATACTATGTGATTATCGGTCGCGAAGGGAAAACCTCCTTCGAAACCATCAATGCCGTGGCCTACAAATAACGCCTGAATACTCAAATGGCGTATTAACGCGGCGGTGACTCGGGCCGCGTTAATCCTGATCCACTAAAAATCTTCAGCGACTCTGCACATTTTGCAAAATCAATGTCTGCATATCCGCAAACATGGCATCCCACTCCGCCGGATCAACCTCCATCAAGCCAAAGTAGCGCAGCATAAATGCTCCTTCGGTGGCCAAAAACGCCAGCCGCGCACGCTTGCCTTCCTCAGTGGCTAAATCCAGTCCGGCAATCCGGCTGCGGTACCATTCACGCGTACTGTCCAGATGCTCCGGGGTTTGGATCAGGGTCGCCATCAGCCCGGCAGCCTTGGCGCTGGAGGCCTGATCGGAGCTTCGGGTTGCCTGCAGATGCGCTTGCACACTCGTCGTGGCCGAGGGGTTTTCGCCGGCAATCTCATCGAATACTCGTTCATAGGCTTTACCCCAGCGATCGAACATCGCATCGATCATCGCGTCTTTGCTGCCAAAGCAATATTGCACGCCACCTTTTGAAATCCCCATAGCTCTGGCAACAGAATCAATGGTCAGCCCGGCGGCACCCTGCGTGGCGACAATCTCTTCCGCCACGTCCAGAACCTTGTCACGATCGATGCTGCGTTGACGTCCCATTGAGAAACCCCCTTTTCAATACATACGTATGGATATATATTACGCCAGTATACCACTCGGCAATCCTGAGTGGTGACGATCTTATAGCTACGCCCCCGCGTAGCTTGTTTTTTTGGAATAATATTATGCACGTAAACAACCGCTGGTTGATCCTGGCAATGATTTCCAGCGCGCTATTTTTGATTATTATCGACATGACGGTACTTTACACCGCTTTGCCACGGCTGACCCTGGCACTGGATGCCAGTGCTTCGCAAAAATTATGGATCGTAAATGCCTATCCACTGGTGGTAGCGGGTTTACTGCCTGGTGCAGGCATGTTGAGCGATCGTATTGGTCATAAGCGATTGTTTATAGCCGGGTTGCCGGTGTTTGCCGTCGCCTCGCTTTGCGCGGCCTTTTCCCCGTCGGCCGAATGGCTGATCGCTGCCCGGGTATTCCTTGCGGTAGGTGCCGCTATGATGATGCCGGCTACCCTGTCCATTGTCCGCCATGTCTTTACTGATGAGCGTGAACGCGCCTTGGCCATAGGCATCTGGGCAGCGGTGGCCTCTGGCGGCGCGGCTATTGGGCCAGTAGTTGGCGGCGTGCTGCTGGAGTATTTCTGGTGGGGCTCGGTGTTTTTGATCAACGTCCCTGTGGTGTTGGCAGTACTGCCGTTTGCATGGCGTTTGATTCCACACTGCGGCGGCGAAAACAAAAGCCCTTACGATATCATCGGCTCGGTACAGATCATGGCCGGTCTGGTTGGTTGTATCTATGCGTTAAAGGAACTAAGCAAAGCGGCCCCCTCCTTTACCGCGTTGGCGATTGCCGCCGCGATCGGCGTTGTATCGCTCTGGCTGTTCGTTCGCCGCCAACGGCGGGCTCGCTATCCGATGATCGACTTCTCGTTGTTCCAGAATCGGTTGTTTGCCGGTGGCGTCGGGGTAGCGTTAGTGTCGATGATTGCGTTAGTCGGCGTAGAGCTGGTATTGACTCAACGGCTGCAATTGGTGCTTGAACTTAGCCCTTTGCAGGCCGCGCTGTTTATTCTGCCGATCCCGCTGGCGTCAGCGCTGGCAGGCCCGTTAACCGGCTTACTGCTGCCGCGCTTCGGTGAGCGCAGCATGATACTCGGCGGATTTATTCTGACCGGCTTGGGTATCGCAGGCCTGGCTCTGCTTTACCAAAGCAGCCTGGTGTTGCAGCTGATTTGCCTGTTCATCGCCGGTTTTGGTCTTGGCGGCGTGATCACCGCAGCCTCAACCGCCATCATGCTTAACGCGCCGGAAGAGAAGTCAGGTATGGCAGCGTCGATCGAAGACGTTTCCTATGAACTGGGCGGGGTTCTGGGCATCACCTTGCTTGGCGGATTGATGACCGCCATCTATAGCCACAGCCTGGCTCTGCCTGACAGCCTGCCGGTAAGTGATATCGCCTACGACAGCATCGACGAGGCGTTGAGGCTGGCCGCCAATCTGGCAGCCGATCAGGCCGAACAGCTTAAACAGCTGGCGCGCCTGGCATTCGACCGCGCATTTATCGTCGTGCTGATTGCAGCCGCTACGCTGATGGCACTGGGCGCCGGCGTGGCAAAAATGGCATTGCGCAAGTAATGGTCGAAAGCTGCTGTTGTTGTTAACGCATTCTGCTTAAACTGATTTGGCAATTTGCTTCGCGGATTTATCGATATTGGTTTTGACGATTGCATTGATGCTTTTGAACGTCTTTAACCCTGCGATAAATCCGGTTACTGTGTTTGTTATGGATATTGTGTAAATCATCGAATCAAATAATCAGGAGAAGATTATTATGGCAACGACGAAGAAAGCAGCAAAAAACCATATCGGCCTGGACAGCAAACAATCGGCGAAGCTCTCGGAAGCCTTGAATGCGCTGCTGGCGAATTATCAGGTGCTGTATATGAACGTACGCGGCTACCACTGGAACATTTCAGGCCCGCACTTCTTCGAGCTGCACGTCAAATTTGAAGAAACCTATAACGACCTGCTGACCAAAGTCGATGAATTGGCAGAACGTATTTTGACCCTGGGTTCACAACCGCGCCATGCTTTTAGCGATTACCTGAAAACTTCCGACATCAAGGAAGACACCAATGTCACCGACGATAAAGGCACGCTAAGCGGTTTGTTGCACGGCTATTCGGTGCTGCTGCAACAGCAGCGTGAACTGCTAACGCTGGCCGCCGATGCCGGTGATGAAGGGACCGCTTCCCTGATGAGCGACTACATCAAAGAGCAGGAAAAACAGGTGTGGATGCTTAACGCCTATCTGGGTAAATAACCCCCCAGTCTCGCTAACAAAACAGTCCCCTCAGGGACTGTTTTCGTTTTACCACTCGTATGACACCACAAACAGCAACGAACGTCGGTGCTGATCGTCCAGGCGACGCCGCACCCGAATGATATGCCGATTGCTGCATGACTGGCGTTCCAACCAGCGATGCCTGCGGCGCTGGCTCTGCCGCAACATCCGCCAGCGGCCCACTTCGTTTCTACTGCGTCTCATCGTTTCGTTACTCATTCGTCAAAAGCCAACGGCGGGCATTATAGCCCTTTCGCTGAGCGATCCAAGCCTCAGTTTTTCGTATTTTACTCTGCCCCGACCACGCGGCAGTTAGCCCAAAATGTCCTTTTCGTTTACAGCAAGTGCCTTAAGACAATCATATTTTTGCAACATAAGCGCGGAGAAAAGGTTTCCCCTTTACCATTCTGTGCGTACACTCATCGTTGGTGGTTTGCGAACGGGATTTTTCGCCTTTATGACAACATTTTATACCGTAATCAGTTGGCTCATGGTGTTTGGTTACTGGCTGCTTATCGCCGGTGTGACCCTGCGTATTCTGATGAAACGCCGTGCCGTACCGTCAGCGATGGCCTGGCTGCTGGTTATCTACATTCTGCCGCTGTTTGGTATTGTGGCTTATTTATCTTTTGGCGAATTGCACCTGGGCAAACGCCGGGCCGAACGCGCCAAGGCCATGTGGCCCTCTACCGCACGCTGGCTGAGCGAATTAAAAGAGAGCCAGCGGATCTTCGCTACGGAGTACAGCGAGGTTGCCAGACCGCTGTTCCAACTTTGCGATCGCCGTCAGGGCATTGATGGCGTCAAAGGCAACCAACTTCAGCTGCTTACCACGACGGATTCAACGCTGGAAGCGCTTATCCGCGATATTGAGCTGGCTCGCCATAATATAGAGATGGTGTTTTATATCTGGCAGCCGGGCGGATTGGTGGATCAGGTCGCCGAGTCGCTGATGGCGGCCGCGCGCCGGGGCGTGCACTGCCGCCTGATGCTGGATTCTGCCGGTAGCCTGCAATTTTTCCGTAGTCCCTATCCCGGCATGATGCGTAATGCGGGGATCGAAGTCGTGGAAGCGCTCAAGGTCAACCTGTTCCGTGTGTTCCTTCGTCGAATGGATTTGCGCCAACACCGTAAAGTGGTACTGATCGACAACTATATTGCCTACACCGGCAGCATGAACATGGTGGACCCGCGCTATTTCAAACAGGATGCCGGCGTCGGCCAATGGATCGATTTAATGGCACGCATGGAGGGCCCGGTCGCCAGCACCATGGGGATTGTTTATGCCTGCGATTGGGAGATTGAAACCGGTAAACGCATCCTGCCGCCGCCGCCGGACGTCAATATCATGCCGTTCGAACAGGAAAGCGGCCACACGATCCAGGTTATCGCCTCCGGTCCCGGCTTCCCTGAAGAGATGATCCACCAGGCGCTGCTGACGGCCGTTTACTCTGCGCGCGAACAGCTGATCATGACCACGCCTTACTTTGTGCCAAGCGACGACCTGCTGCATGCTATCTGCACCGCTGCCCTGCGCGGGGTGGAAGTCAGCATTATTGTCCCACGCGACAACGACTCGACGATGGTACGCTGGGCCAGCCGCTCCTTCTTCTCCGAACTGCTGGAAGCGGGCGTGCGGATTTATCAGTTCGAAGGCGGTCTGCTGCATACCAAGAGCGTGTTGGTCGACGGTCAGCTCAGCCTGGTGGGTACGGTGAACCTGGACATGCGCAGCCTGTGGCTGAACTTCGAAATCACGCTGGTGATCGACGATGACGGTTTCGGCAGCGATCTGGCCTGTGTGCAGGATGATTATATTGCCCGTTCGCAGTTGCTGAACGCACAGGAGTGGCAGAAACGGCCGTTCTGGCATCGGATTGTCGAGCGCCTGTTCTACTTTTTCAGCCCGCTGCTATAAATGCCGTAGCGGGCATGGTTTAATAACGCCAAATCATTTGTGATCGGGATTTAATTATGGATTTGAATAACCGCCTTACTGAAGACGAAACGCTGGAACAGGCTTACGACATCTTTCTGGAACTGGCCGGCGACAATCTGGATCCGGCGGATATTCTGCTGTTCAATCTGCAGTTTGAGGAGCGCGGTGGCGCAGAACTGTATGACCCTGCGGAAGACTGGTCGGAACATGTGGATTTTGACCTGAACCCGGATTTCTTTGCCGAGGTAGTGATTGGTCTGGCAGACAGCGATGGCGAGCCAATCAACGACGTTTTTGCCCGCGTGCTGCTGTGCCGCGAGAAAGACCACAAGCTTTGCCACATCCTGTGGAAAGAGTAACCTTCTGATACTCATATAACCCTGTCGGTCATCGCGACCGGCAGGGTTGCTTACCCTCCTCAGGCCACAATCACCTGAAGATTCGCCGGGAAAACCAGATTCTTCAGTTTTTTCTCCGGATCGCTGGTCACCAACCACGAGATATCTTTTAACTCTGCCACCAGCCCTGTCGCATGGTTATTCAACTTGTGCCCATCGGCAAGGACAATGGTTTTGTTGCTGTTTTTGATCATCTGACGGGCAATGGCGGCCTCGTTCAAATCCTGATCCATCACCCCTGCCTTTGGGCTCACCGCCCCGGCACCGATGACCGCGTAATCCGCATAGAAAGCGCTGATCCCCTGCAATGCCACCGGGCCAATGCACTCCATTTTCGACAGGCCAAACTGGCCACCAATCAGGATCAGGTTAATCGTTGAATTGTCATGGAACAGATTGGCGATCACCGGAGAATTGGTGATGACGGTAAGCTGATTAATACCGGCAATCTGCTTGGCAAACTCCAGCGTCGTAGTCCCGAAGTCGATAAACAGCGAGTCCCCGGGCTTGATCAATTCTGCCGCCTTAATGGCAATGGCCTTTTTGTCGTCTTCAGCCAATTTGGCCCGCTGATTAAATTCCAGCTCAAACCCAAACTGAGCGATAACCGCCCCACCATGGATTTTCTTGATGTGTTTCAGCTCTTCAAGCTTATTCAGATCTCTGCGAATGGTTTCCTGAGAAACATTAAAGTCATCAGCCAATTCATTGACGAACACCTGCCCACTATTTTTCAACTTATCGAGAATGATGTTCCTTCGTTCTAATGCGTTTGAGTAATCCATCTTCTGATCCATTATGCTGTTTTTAACATTATAAAAAGTGTGGGTTTGCGGGGCATTTTATTGCTTGGTCGACAATTGTTTACCAACTCCTCACGTGAAGCAACTGCCCATTGCACTTTTCACAGGGCTAAAACCACAGCATAACCACACTTCCAGAAGCCAAAACCAAGATGTTGGTCACAATTAAATCGAAAATTGTGAGTTTGATGTTGATTTAATGTGTAGTGATGATACTAAATAATATAAACGGGCACAATGACAACATATAAACCACAAAATAGACCTGAGGGCTTTATGCTGAACCAACGCTATGCAGCCATTGACCAAGGAACAACAGGAACACGCGTCGTGGTGTTCGGCGAGGACGGAAAACATTTTCCCCCCGCCGCCATCGCGCACAAACAATTAACGCCCAATCCTGGTTGGGTTGAACATGATCCCATGGAGATCCTGCGCAATATTCGCACCTGTCTTAGCCAGTGTGGGGTGGTGGATGCCATTGGCCTGGCGCATCAGGGCGAAAGCGTCGTCGCCTGGGATGCCCAGAGCGGCCTGCCGCTCTATAACGCCATTATTTGGCAAGACCAGCGTACCGAATCCGTTATCCGTCAACTGCGCAATGAAGGTTTTGAAGAGACCATCAGGGCGAAGACCGGCCTGCCGCTGGATACGTATTTTTCCGGGAGCAAGCTGGGATGGATCATGCGCAATGTGCCCGGTGCCCGTGAGCTTTCACGCCGCGGCCATTTGCGACTCGGTACGATGGACAGTTTTTTCATGTTCCACCTGTGCGGGACACATATCACCGATTACAACTCGGCTTCCCGAACCTCGTTATTCAATATTCATACCCTGCAATGGGACGAAGAACTGTGTCGGTTATTTGGCGTTCCAATCGAAGCATTGCCAAACATTCGCGACAATACCGGCCATTTTGGCGACGTGACCTATGCCGGCAATACCACGCCGCTGACGGCCTGCATCGTCGATCAGTTTGCCAGCACTTATGGTCATGGCTGCCTGCAGCCCGGTCAGATGAAAATCACTTTCGGCACCGGCGCGTTTTTGCAATCGATTACCGGACCCAAGGTTCCCGACGCGCAAGGCTCAGGGCTGCTCCCGACATTATGCTGGAAATTACCGGGCGAGCCTCCGCTCTACGGCCTGGATGGCGGCGTCTATAACGCGGCATCGGCCATTAACTGGGCCAAAAAGATCGGCTTGTACAGCGATATCGAGGAGTTCTCCGATTTCCCGGATCAACCGGCCATCGCTCGCGGCTTGGCTTTTATCCCTGCACTCTCCGGCTTGGGTTGCCCCTATTGGGATCGCTCGGCCGCCGGGTTATGGGCCGGACTGTCGCTGGAAACCGAACGCAAAGACATGCTGCAGTCCATTCTTGAAGGGATCGCCATGCGCTCGGCCGAGGTGATCTACGCCATGGACAAAGTTCGGCCCATTGGCGACACCATTTCGGTGGACGGTGGCTTATCGGCCAACCTCTACTTTAAGCAGTTCCTTGCCAGCCTGATCCAAAAACGCATCGTTACCCCTGCCAACCGGGAAATTACCGCGCAGGGTGTCGCTTTGCTGGCTCGCAAGGGCTTAGGCAACACCCACCCGATGAACGTCAGAACACAACACGTCACCACTGAGCCTGCAGAACGCGATCTGTCTCCTTATTTTGCAAAATATAAGGACATTATTTCCCGTTCCCGCAACCTGCGCGGCGAATAAATAATAAGAAAACGGAGGCAATTATGTCTGAGATTGGCAACATCATTATCTATATCATTATGGCCGGGACCCTGCTCGGCGCCATGGCTTCGGTGATCAAACCCGAAAGCGGATTGGGCAAAGAATTCGTCAATGGTATTCATTCCATTGGCCCGGTATTTCTGGCCCAGGCCGGTATTATGGCGGCGATCCCGATTCTTTCTTACGCTATTACCTACACCGTCGGCCCTCTGTTCCAATCAATGGGATCGGATGCATCCATTGCCGCCCTGTCGATTATCGCCGTTGATATGGGCGGCTATCAGTTGGCGGACGCCATTGCCGCCAACCGCGACCAGTGGATCACAGCCATGCTGATTGGCTACACCTCCGGAGCCAGCATCGTTTATTTAATTCCGGTCGGCCTGGTCATGCTGCAACAAAAAGACCACAAATATCTGGCGCTGGGCGCCATGGCGGGTTTAATCAGCATCCCGTTTGGCGTACTGATTTCATTGATGATCATCACGCTTAATAATATTCCGGTACGGGATATCATCTCCACGGCATCCCCCGCCAACCACTATTTAAGCATCGACTTTTTCAATGCCTTGCAACTGCTTTCCCCCCTGTTCGTTTTTTGCATCCTGCTGGCGTTAGGGCTGAAATACCGAACCCTATGGATGGTCAAATGCTTTCTGTTCTTTGGCAAGATTATGGATGCCTTTATCAAAATGGTGCTGGCCGCCTGTATTATTCAGCACTTCACCGGGGTCTTTAGCAAAGTCTTTGGCGGTTGGGTGTTCGATCCTCTTTTCGCCGACGAAAAAGAACTTTACCGGGCGATTGAGATTGCGGGCTATATCGGCATCATGCTGGCGGGCACCTTCCCGATTTGCTACCTGTTCCAGAAGTACTGCCAGCGCCCGATGAAGTTTATCGGCCGACAACTTCGGCTCACGGATGCCGGGGCCATTGGCATGGTCATGGTGCTGGCCAACATCATCGCCGTTTATCACCTGTTCAAAGATATGCGTGCCCGTGACAAAGTGCTGTGCGTGGCCTTTGGCATCTGTGCTCAGGCGACCTTAGGCGACCATTTGGCCTTTACCGCCAACTTCCAGCCCACCCTGGTCCTGCCGATTATGGTCGGTAAATTCCTTGCCGGTGCCATTGCCGTGACCATCGCAATCTTTATTTCCGTCCCGGAGGCGCAACGGATGGAGCAGCGCGACGCACGCGAAGAGGCGGCAGCGCAAAACGATCGGCCAACCGTTCCCCTGGCCGTTTAATTTCCCGCTTAATTCCCCAGCAGTGCCTGGCAACCAGGCACTGCTTTCTTTATGTAATCCTATGAGGTTCACCATGCGTAAGATATTCCTTGCCTGCCCCTACAGCCATGCCGATGAGAACGTGGTGCAGGAGCGATTTCTCGCCTGCAATAAAGTGGCAGCCAACATCATCGAGGCCGGTCATGCGGTTTTCAGCCAGGTCACCATGTCGCACCCAATTAATTTTCAGTTGCAACACACTGATAAAGCAGAGATTGGCAAAATGTGGGCGCCGGTGGATGCGCTGTTTTTAGCCATGATGGAAGAGTTGATTATTTTGGATCTTCCCGGTTGGGATCAAAGCGCAGGCATTAAACGAGAGATTGAGTTCTATCAATCGCGTAATCAACGCGTAAGTCTGTGGTCAGAGGTTGAACACGAATTCAAATAGCTCTCTGGGCATCAGAATAAACCAAGCCTGCATATGCAGGCTTTTTCATTGTGCTAAGTGGGAAAAACCGCTATCGGGCGATAACGGTCAAGTGACTGTTCGGCGTGAGACCGGAAATATCGATATTTTTAAGAAGAATGCGACGTTCAGGCAAGCAGCGGTGCTTTCCGCGGTAAAGCTCTTTTTCACCGTCGCGCACAATAATCTCGCCTTTATGGTAACGGTTAACACGGACATTGAGCGTGACGCGATCGGCGGCCGGTGCTGACACGGAAACCCGATTTGGCGCAGCAAGACGGAATACCTCGTCCAGTTGAATAGGAATCTCAAATCGCACGGCGTCATCCTGTTGCAGAGATCGGGCAACTTGCCGACCTACGCGCAACCCTTCCTGGTAACACTGATCGCCCATATCGGCGGGGTGCGTCATATTACCTGCAACATAATAGGCCGGATCGGAACAGCGACCGTGCTGGTCGAACCATGGGCGGCCAGTCTCAGGCTCATAGGCCAAATGGCTGTTACGGATCAGCGTATACTCGCCGGTAAAGCGTCCGGTAAAAATAATGCTGTCGCAGGCCAATTGTTGTGAGCTGCCGTCCGCGGCGGTAAATTCGATACTTTCCACCCGCTCGCCGCCATTGATTTGAGTGATGTGCGCACCCAGATGGAGCTTAACGCCCATAATACGGGCATATAACGCAGCCACGCGAAACGCCGTTGGCCGGGGGTTTTCATCAATCAGAGCCAGCGCCTTGATGCCCGCATTGCGCAGCGTCCAGATAGTGGAAAAGCTGACCAGCTCAGACCCGACGATCACCGGCTTAATGCCCGGCTTGAATTTTTTCAGATAGATAAACTGCTGTAACGCCCCTGCAGTCAGAACACCCTGCGGCCTTACGCCGCTGACCAGCCTGGCATGGCGTGGCGTTTCGCGCACGCCCGTGGCAATAATCACGCGTTTTGCACGCAAGGTTTCAAGGCCCCGATCGCCAGAGATGATTACCTCACCGCCGGGCTTGATATCTACCACCGTGGTACCGGTTCTGATTTCACAATTGTTTTGCACCAGATTCAAAATGCGCTTGGCCCAGAGGTGCCCTTTCATCGGCCGGTAGAACGTCTGCATGCCGAACGTAGGGTGACGGCAATGGCGCGGTACGCCACCCGCCTGTTTTTCTCTTTCCAACAGCAGAACGCGGTTTACGCCTTCATCCCATAAAGCGCGGGCGGCGGCCAAACCGGCCGGCCCGGCGCCAATAATAATCACGTCATATGACTGACTCATTCCACCCTCCCAACGACCAGCGTGTTGTCCAGACGATCGCCCACGATTTCGGCAACCTGATTACTGCAGAAAAAGCCGTTGCAGCGTCCCATCATGACGCGGGTACGGCGACGCAAACCACCGATACATTCAGGCGGCACCGCCGAGTGGAATGCCGCCTCCAGCTCACGCCGCGTGACCAATTCGCAGTGACAGACAATGCCGCCATTGCCCGAACAGGCATAATCACGCGGCTGATAATCAGACAGCATCGGCATCACCGGCCACTGGAGCTCAGCAGGCGGTTGATCGGTAAAGAGCGGATTAAAATGGTCGCGATAAAGTGTTTCTACATGGGCGGCAATCCCCAACGCAGCCGTCAGCCCAGTGGAACGGATCCCGCCCACGCTGATCCAATTTTCCTGCGGATAGTGATAAATTCGGTACTCTTTCTTTTCCGTTGCCGGCCGTAGCCCGGCGTAGGTGGCGGTCACGCCGTATTGCGTCAAAGTCGGCAACATCCGGCTGCCTTTTTCAATCAGCCCTTTGAGCACCGATTCATCGACATCGGCCCGGTTACGGTCGGTTTGCTCTTCAGCCGTCGGCCCCAGGATCATATTGCCGAAAATGGTTCGACACAGCAGCACGCCTTTGGTTGTGGGCGTCGGAACCGGCAGGATGATGGCATTGATATCCGCCGCGGCGGCTTTGTCATAGACCAGAAACTGCCCTTTCCTTGGGCGGATTTCATAATCCGGTTTCCGCCACAGGCCATCGATCAAATCACCATGGTTACCCGCACAGTTGATCACTAACTTAGTACGCACGCTGCCCTGGTTAGTCTGCAATAACCAACCTTGCTCATCGCGCATCGCCTTGGTCACTTCACAGTTAAAACGGTAAGCCCCACCGTGCATCACGGCCTGCGTAACGTAAGCGAGCGGCGCACTCCAGGGATCGATGACATATTCACCGGGGACTAATACCCCACCCAGCACGCCTTCCGCTAATTTTGGCTCTCTCTGGTAAACTTCGGCGGCAGAAATCTGCGCCACGTCCGTCACCCCATTTTCATGTGCCTGTTTCACTATGCCAGGCAGCGCCGCGAGCTGTTCTTCGTTCCAGGCCACCACGATGGCCGTGGTCTGCAACAGCGGAAGGTTCATTTTTTCTCTGATCGCCAAATACTCGTCGTAACCCGCCTGCATGCATTGCAGCTCCAGGCTTCCCGTCGGCGCATCAAAACCGGTATGGAGGATCGCGCTGTTGGCCTTGCTGGCGCCGGACAAGATATCGCCGCCTCGCTCCAGCAATAACGTTTTCGCGCCCATCAGGGTGAAACGTCGGAAAACGGCACATCCCACTACGCCGCCTCCGATAACTACCACATCAACATTTTCATTTAGCTGTGTCATACGCGTTTTCTCACCACGAAACATGTGATAATAAAACCACATAAACCACACCATTACAACATCAAAACCACATTTTAAAATCGCAAAGGGAACAGCAAAAACCATAGATAAATAGAATTACCCATTGAAATTTATTTATTATTTTAAATAAATACGATGAACTTCATTTTTAGCCGCGTGCGTTATTTGTGGTTTTAGTTGGTTTTTCCTTGTGGCGGAAATGCCATAAAAAAAGGGTTCATGCAAACATGAACCCTTCAGGCAACAAAATGGAATGAAATGGCCGTTTACAGCGGATCGACCTTCAGACAGGACACGGCATGGCGGAAGCTGCCTTCCAGCAGCGGACGCGTCTTGGCACATTCCGGCCCGGCGATCGGGCAGCGGGTGCGGAACACGCAGCCAGAGGGCGGGTTGATCGGCGAAGGCAGTTCCCCTTCCAGTAACTGGATCTGCTTTTCCTTCTCCTTGTCCGGATCCGGGATCGGCACCGCCGACATCAACGCTTTGGTGTAAGGATGCTGTGGATTGTGGTACACCTCATCATACGTACCCAGCTCCACCGCATGGCCCAGATACATCACCAACACACGGTCGGAGATGTGTTTGACCACCGCCAGATCGTGGGCGATAAAGATCAGCGACAGGCCCATCTCACGCTGCAGTTGCTGCAGCAGGTTCACCACCTGCGCCTGAATCGACACGTCTAATGCCGAGACCGGCTCATCGCAGATCACCAACTTAGGTTCGAGGATCAAGGCGCGCGCAATGCCGATACGCTGGCACTGACCGCCAGAGAACTCATGCGGATAGCGGTTGATCAGGTTAGGCAACAGACCAACCTTCAGCATCATCGCCTTTACCTTGTCTTTCACTTCCTGACGCGGCATTTTTGGGTAATAGGTGCGCAGCGGTTCCGCGATAATTTCACCGATGGTCATGCGTGGGTTCAGCGAAGCCAGTGGATCCTGGAAGATCATCTGGATATCACTGCGGGTTTTGCGCCAGTCGACGTCGCTCATGCCAAGCAGGTCTTTACCCAACCAGGCCACGCGGCCGCTGGTAGCCTTCACCAAGCCGATAATGGCGCGGGCGAACGTCGATTTGCCACAGCCTGATTCGCCCACCACGCCCAGGGTTTCCCCTTCGAACAGGCGCAGCGTCACGCCATCAACGGCCTTGAGCGTTTTTGGCGGCTGCCAGAACCACTGTTTGTCATCATGAATGTCGAAGTGCACTTTCAGATCGGCCACTTCGAGCAGCACTTTCTTGTCGGTTACCGCAGTCATACCAACGCCTCCACCGGTTTAAAGCAGGCGCGCAGGCGCCCTTCACCAAACTGCTCCAATGGCGGAGCGCTCGAACATTGCGCCATCGCGTACGCACAACGCGGTTGGAACGGACAGCCCTTCGGCAGGCGCAGCAGATTCGGCGGGTTGCCGGGAATGGTCATCAGCGCTTCGCCTTCGGCGTCCAGACGCGGTACCGCATTCAGCAAACCAATGGAATAAGGATGGCTCGGGTGATAGAACACATCCCGTGCGCTACCGTATTCCATGGTACGTCCGGCATACATCACCAAGACCTTATTACAGATACCGGCCACAACGCCCAGGTCGTGGGTGATCATGATGATCGCGGTATTGAACTCGCGCTTCAGCTCGTTCAGCAGCGTCATGATCTGCGCCTGCACCGTCACATCCAATGCGGTGGTCGGCTCATCGGCAATCAGCAGCTTGGGCCGGCACAGCAGTGCCATGGCGATCATCACGCGCTGGCGCATGCCGCCGGAAAACTCATGCGGGTACATGCGCATGCGCTTGCGCGCTTCCGGCATTTTGACCGCATCTAACATGCGAACCGACTCTTCGAAAGCTTCGCTTTTGCTCATGTTTTTATGCAGCATCAGCACTTCCATCAGCTGCTCACCAACGCGCATATAAGGGTTGAGCGAGGTCATCGGGTCCTGGAAAATCATCGAAATTTCTTCTGCCCGCAGCTTGTTGAGCTGTTTTTCCGGCAGGTTGAGGATTTCACGACCGTTAAATTTGGCCGAACCGCCAATGCGGCCATTGCTGGCCAGCAGTCCCATCAACGCGAAGGCGGTCTGGGATTTGCCGGAACCGGATTCGCCCACGATACCCAGCGTTTCACCGGCGCGCAGATCAAAATTCAGATCGTTCACTGCCGTCACGTCACCGTCCGGGGTGCCGAAGGTCACGCGCAGATCTTTTACATCCAGCAACAGCGACGACTTCACGCTGCCGGCGGTTTGCAACTGCGGATTTTCAATGGTGCTCATGATTGCACTCCTTAACGATCTTTCGGGTCGAGGGCGTCACGCAGGCCATCGCCGATAAAGTTGAAACAAAACAGAGTGACAACCAGGAAACCCGCCGGGAACAGCAGCAACCACGGTGAAACTTCCATCGAGTTGGCGCCATCGCTCAGCAATGCACCCCAGCTGCTTAACGGCTCTTGCGTACCCAGCCCCAGGAAGCTGAGGAAAGATTCGAACAAGATCATGCTCGGTACCAGCAGTGAGGCGTAAACCACCACCACACCCAGCACGTTCGGCACGATATGGCGCAGCACGATGTTGCGGCTCGAAACCCCGCACACCAACGCCGCTTCGATAAATTCTTTACGCTTCAGGCTCAGAGTTTGGCCACGCACGATACGCGCCATATCCAGCCACGACACCATGCCGATAGCGACAAAGATCAGCAGGATATTCTGCCCGAAGAAGGTCACCAGCAGGATCACGAAGAACATGAACGGGAAGGAGTTGAGGATCTCCAGCAGACGCATCATCACCGAGTCGATTTTACCGCCCAGGTAACCCGACATTGCGCCATACAGGGTGCCAACAATCACCGCCACCAGCGCAGCCGACACGCCAACCATCAGCGAGATACGCCCGCCAATTGCCACGCGCACCAGCAGATCGCGCCCCGACGAGTCCGTACCGAAGTAGTGCGCCGATTCGAGACTTGGTGCGGCCGACATCATCGCCCAATCGGTATCGTCATAGGCAAACTGCGACAGCCACGGCGCCGCAATCACAAACAGAGTAATCAAAGCCAATACGAACAGGCTGCTGAGCGCCGCCCGGTTGTGCACAAAGCGGCGACGGGCATCCTGCCACAGGCTGCGTCCTTCCACTTCGAGCTTCTCGCTGAAGTTCTCCAGAGCCTCGCTGTTCTTTTTCGTCAACATCATTTGCGTGCTCCAGCTTAATAACGAATTTTTGGATCGATAACGGCGTACAGCACGTCCACGATCGCGTTAAACAGGATAGTCAGAGCGCCAACCAGAATGGTCAGACTCAATACCAAAGAGTAGTCGCGGTTAAGCGCGCCGTTAACAAACAGCTGGCCGATACCCGGCAGGCCGTAAATGGTTTCGATAACCATTGACCCCGTGATGATGCCGACAAACGCCGGGCCCATATAGGAAAGCACGGGCAATAACGCAGGCTTCAACGCATGGCGCAATATAATGCGGCGCATAGGCAAACCCTTGGCGCGCGCGGTACGGATAAAGTTTGAATGCAGCACTTCAATCATCGAGCCACGCGTGATACGGGCGATACTGGCGATATAGGCCAACGACAGCGCCACCATTGGCAAGATGATAAATTTCGGTGCCCCGCCGTTCCAGCCCCCACCCGGCAGCCATTTCAGCGTGATGGCGAAGATCAGTACCAGTAACGGCGCCACCACGAAACTGGGGATCACCACCCCGGTCATGGCAAAACCCATCACCGTATAGTCCCATTTGGTATTTTGATTCAGCGCAGCCACCACACCGGCGCTAACCCCCAGGATCACCGCCAGCAAAAATGCGGCCAGGCCCAGTTTGGCAGAGACCGGGAATGAAGCAGCCACCAGATCGTTGACCGAATAATCTTTATATTTGAATGAAGGACCAAAATCGCCCTGCGACAGCTGGGCCAGATAATGGCCGTACTGTTTCCAGATAGGATCGTTCAAATGATATTTGGCTTCAATGTTGGCCATCACTTCCGGCGGCAACGCGCGTTCGCCGGTAAATGGGCTGCCGGGCGCCAGGCGCATCATAAAGAATGAGATGGTGATCAGAATAAATAGCGTCGGGATCGCTTCCAATAAGCGACGAAATATAAATTTAAGCATTGCCCTAACCCTGTGTTGCAGCCTGATAACGGCTTATTATTCACAACATGGGCCGGCGGTTAACACCGCCGGCACTTACCGTATCAATGCTTGATGATGTACAGGTTTTTATCGTACACGTTATCAAGCGGGTCTTTACCGGTGTAACCCCCAACATAAGGTTTCACCAGACGGGCATTCACGTAGTAATAAACCGGAACGATGGCAGAATCTTTATCCAGCTGAACTTCGGCTTTCTGATACAGCTCGGCACGTTCTTCTTTGGTTTTCGCCGTCAGCACATTGGCCATCAGCTTATCGAATTCGGCGCTCTTATAGTGCGGGGTGTTACTGCTGCTGTCAGACAGCATCATGTTCAGGAACGAGCTAGGTTCGTTGTAGTCTGCACACCAGCCGGCACGCGCAACGTCGTAGGTCCCCTGATGGCGGGTATCCAGGAAGGTTTTCCACTCCTGGTTCACCAACTTCACATCCACACCCAGGTTTTTCTTCCAGATGGAGGCTGCGGCAATCGCCAGCTTCTTATGCAGATCTGAAGTGTTGTACAACAGGGAGAAGGTCAGCGGTTTGCCTGGGCCATAGCCTGCATCGGCCAGCAGCTTTTTCGCCACTTCATTGCGTTTTTCTTGCGTCCAGCTGAACCACTCAGGCGGAGTCAGTTTGGCGCCGTCGGTGTATGGTGGTGTGAAGCTGTAAGCCGGCAGATCGCCCTGGTTTTTCACTTTATTGGTGATGATGTCGCGATCCAGACCCAATTTCAGCGCTTCACGCACGCGTGCGTCGGTAAATGGCGCTTTCTGGTTGTTGATTTCGTAGTAGTAGGTACACAGATAAGGATCTACGTGAACCTCTTTCGGGATCTCTTTTTTCAACTTCTGGAACAGTTCGATCGGCATGTTGTTATAGGTCATGTCGATTTCGCCGGTGCGGTAACGGTTAACGTCGGTCACTTCCGAAGAAATTGGCAGGAAGGTCACTTTGTTGATGATGGTTTTCGCGTTATCCCAATATTCCGGGTTACGTTCCAGCACAATACGTTCGTTAACCACCCAATCTTTCAGTTTGTAAGCGCCGTTGCTGACGTAGTTGGCCGGTAAGGTCCACTTCTCGCCAAACTTCTCGACGGCTTCTTTATATACGGGCTTCATCGCATAGTGCGGCGTCATTTCAACCAGGTATGGCACCGGCTCGGTCAGAGTCACCTGGAAGGTATGGTCATCAATGGCTTTCACGCCCAGGGTAGACTTATCTTTCTTGCCGGCGATGACGTCATCCACGTTTTCTACGTGGGCATATTGCAGGTAGCTGGCATAAGGTGATGCGGTTTTCGGATCCACCACGCGCTGCCAGCTATACACGAAATCTTGCGCCGTGACCGGCTTGCCGTTCGACCATTTTGCGTCTTTACGCAGATGGAAGGTCCAGACTTTAAAATCTTTGTTATCCCAGCTTTCCGCTACGCCCGGGACAATGGAACCATCCAGGCCGTTGTTGGCCAGGCCTTCCATCAGATCGCGCGTTACGTTGTTTTCAGGTACGCCTTCGATTTTATGCGGGTCAAGCGATTGCACTTCTGAACCGTTGTTCTTAACGATCTCTTGTTTGTCCGCCAGTTGCACGCCCGCCGGCACGTCGGCCGCAAAAGCACTTCCGGTTGCTGTGATACCCAGCGCGGCAATGATGCCGGCCGCAAGGATGGTTTTTTTCGTGATGTTGGTCATGTGTATACTCCAGTTTTTATTATCACAGGCTCATCGTGGAGCCTGCGTTGCCCGTGAGCGGACCTTGTTATACCGGCTGCCGCTGAACGAATACGGCAGGCGGCCTTCCCTGTATTACTCCACCGCTGATGGCGTGGCGTAATACCCCTCGTTACTGCTTGATGATGTACAGATTTTTCACATCGGTGTAGTCCAGCGGATCTTTACCGGTAAAGCCCCCCACCGACGGTCTGATCAGGCGGGCGCTGACGCGGTAATACACCGGAATCAACGCCGAATCTTTATCTAACTGAGCCTCTGCCTGCTGATAAAGGGCGGCGCGTGCAGCCTCGTCCGGCGCTTTTAGCGTGCCGGCCATCAGGGCGTCAAACGCCGGGCTCTTGTAAAAAATGGTGTTGATGCTGCTGTTGGAAAGCACCAGATTGAGGAATGCGCTCGGCTCGTTGTAGTCACCGCACCAGGTGGCACGCGCTATGTCGTACTGCCCCTGATGGCGGCTTTCAAGCGAGGTTTTCCATTCTTGATTGCGCAGTGTCACCTCAGCGCCGAGGTTTTTCTTCCACATCGAAGCGGCGGCGATGGCCTGCTGCTTATTTTGGTCGGAGGTGTTGTACAGCAGCGTGAACTTAAGCGGTTTGGCGGCGCTGAAACCGGCTTGTTCCAGCAGCTTCCTGGCCTCGGCATTGCGCTGTTCCTGGCTCCAACTCGCCCACGCCGGCGCGGTGAATTTGGCGCCCTCAGTAAAGGTTGGGGTGAAACTGAACGCCGGGATCTGCCCCTGGCCCATGATTTTGTTGGCGATAATGTCGCGGTCCAGCGTAAGTTTCACGGCAGCGCGCACTCGCGGATCGGTAAAGGGCGCACGCTGGTTGTTAATCTCGTAATAAAAGGTGCACAGATAAGGGTTAACGTGCAGTTGCTCAGGGATCTCTTTCTTCATCTTCGCGAACAGGTTCGGCGGGATGGCGCTGTTGGTGATATCAATTTCACCACTGCGGAAGCGGTTAACGTCGCTGACCTCGGAGGCGATCGGCAAGAACGTCGCCTTATCGATCACCGTTTTCTTGTTGTTCCAATAGCTCGGGCTGCGTTCAAGCACAATGCGCTCATTCACCACCCACTCTTTCAGGCGATAGGCTCCATTGCCGACATAGTTCGCCGGCAGCGTCCATTTCTCGCCAAACTTCTCGATCACCGAACGTTTTACCGGCTTCAGCGAGGTGTGGCTCAGCATGCTAATGAAGTAAGGCACCGGTTCGCTCAGCGTGACCTGCAGCGTTTCATCATCGATGGCTTTAATGCCCAGGCTTTGCGGCCCTTTCTTGCCGGTCAGGATGTCGTCGATATTTTCAATTTTTGCGTACTGCAGATAGCTGGCGTAAGGCGAGCCGGTTTTCGGATCGGCCAGGCGCTGCCAGCTATAAACGAAGTCCTGTGCGGTAACCGGGGAGCCGTCGCTCCACACCGCTTCCGGACGCAGGTGGAAAGTCCAGGTTTTGAAATCCTGATTTTCCCACTGGGCTGCCGCCGCCGGTACCACATGCCCATTGGCATCGGTGCTGACCAGCCCTTCCAACAGGTTAAGAATAATATTACTTTCCGGTATCCCCTCGACCTTATGCGGATCCAACGAAGCCACTTCCGTGCCGTTGTTAATTACAATGTTCTGCTGCTGAGCCAATTGCACTCCGGCCGGAACGTCGGCCGCCTGAGCAGAATATACGGCGCTGATACTCAGCAAGCCGGCAATGAACATAGCCAATGGCGTGCGCTTTCGGGTTTGCTGCATGGTCGAGGCTCCTTTTCACCAACAAGCATTGCTTATCGATATTCGTGAAGTATTTATAAGAATTCTAAATAAACAGACACCAGCAAAAATCATTCCCACTTTGACGACGCAATCGCGTTAATTGCGCGTAGAAAGTTGCTCGGAAATTAGCAGAAGGCAAATTCCATAGCCAATAATTTTTACAGAAATGTTAAGCAATTCTCTTTTATTGCATCAAGCCCGATCTGTACCCCCCGGACGAGGGTGACAGTTGCACAACATAACTAATTGATTTTAATCAGATAAAATAAAGCAAGCCTTATCCTGACGGCACGAAGCAAACTGGCAAAACAGACAAAGAAACATTCAGTTAACAAACCAGCCGTTCAAAGAACAAACACCTGCTTATGTGCGGTTAATCACTAATAACACCTGGATGAAAGCGAGACAAGCCCTACAGAATGATGTGATTAAATTAACAGCGGATTTGATGTTAGGAGGCAGAAAAAGGGCAAAAACTGGGGAGGATAAGGGGTAAAAACAACGCTTAGCGTTTTTATTGAGCAACAAATTGAGATTTATGCCACATCCTGGTGCAAGTGAATAAAATTCATTCATATTGCGCACTATATTAATGCGAACCAATAATTGATTTTAATTTTTAAAATTAATTTGAGTCGCGAATCGCCCTATTCACGACTCCGTCGCCGGATTACAACAGTCCCGGGAATATGGCCTTAATACCGGTAACGATAAATTCGATACCCAAAGCCATCAGCAATAAACCCATGATTCGGGTGATGACGTTAATGCCGGTTTGCCCCAATAAACGCACCAACAAAGGCGCGGCCCGGAACAACAGCCAACAACAAAAGGCAAACAACGCGATAGCGAGAGTAAAGCCCAACAGGTTCTGCCAGCTATGGTAGCGGGAACTCCAAACGATGGTGGAGCTGATCGCACCCGGCCCGGCCATAAGCGGTAATGCCAGCGGCACGACGCCAATGCTTTCGCGGATCGCGCTTTCTGATTTTTCCTGTTTGTTCTGTTTGTCTTCCCCCAGTTTGCCGCTGATCATCGACATCGCAATGGTAACCACCAGGATGCCGCCGGCAATGCGGAAGGAATCGATTGAGATGCCGAACATGCGCAAAATCCCCTCCCCCAAAAATAGCGAGGTCCACAGGATAATGGCGACCGACAGATTGGCGGTCAGGTTGGTTTTGTTGCGCCCGGCAGCTGCCTGGTAGCTGGTCATGCTGATAAATACCGGCAAAATGCCCACCGGGTTCACCAGCGCAAACAGGCCGACAAAAAATTTAATGTAGCCGGAAAAATCCAACAGAGATTGGCCCACAAATGACTCCGCTTTAATAGCTTTAAAAGTGACACTGCCTACGCGCGCTAATGTAATGGAATTGCCACGGGTTATCCATTGGTCATCAGCAGGATTTTTATCTATTAATGCGCGTACTGATAAAGCAAATCACCATTGTTAACGTAATGTACGGTTTATGATTTTTTATGTTGAAAAAAGTGCCTGACATCGCGGTTATTAAGAATGATTCTCAAAAACCATAGCTGAATGGTGTCAGCATGCGATTTTTTTGATTTAAATCACATAATCACTACCCAAGAGTAGTTAAGCTCTTAGTCGTAGTCAGGGAGTAGAACAGGTTAAGGAAAAAGTGGCATCTCTGTTCGGCCCGCTGTCTTCTCCTGCTGAAGCATCGGGTAAAGCTCTTTAAGCAAATCAGCAACATGCAGCACAAAAAGATGGGAAACCTTTGTTTTTAAAACAGCATTTTCCACCGATCTGTCTATACTAGTTGCTCGCACGGCTGATTTACTGAAAGAGTTTAACATTATCAGGAGAGCATTATGGCTGTAACAAATGTCGCTGAACTGAACGAGCTAGTTGCACGTGTCAAAAAAGCCCAGCGCGAATATGCCAACTTCACTCAAGAGCAAGTTGATAAAATTTTCCGCGCTGCTGCCCTCGCCGCTGCCGATGCCCGTATTCCTCTGGCTAAAATGGCCGTTGAAGAATCCGGTATGGGTATCGTTGAAGATAAAGTGATCAAGAACCACTTCGCATCAGAGTTTATCTATAACGCCTATAAAGATGAAAAAACCTGCGGTATCCTGTCTGAAGACGATACTTTCGGTACCATCACCATCGCCGAACCTATCGGCCTGATTTGCGGTATCGTACCCACCACCAACCCAACTTCCACGGCCATTTTCAAAGCGTTAATCAGCCTGAAAACCCGTAACGGTATCATTTTCTCTCCGCACCCACGTGCGAAAAACGCCACCAACAAAGCGGCCGATATCGTGCTGCAGGCAGCGATTGCCGCCGGTGCGCCAAAAGACATCGTCGGCTGGATCGATCAACCTACCGTTGAACTCTCCAACCAGCTGATGCACCACCCTGACATCAACCTGATCCTGGCCACCGGCGGCCCAGGCATGGTGAAAGCAGCCTACAGCTCCGGCAAACCGGCCATCGGCGTGGGTGCGGGTAATACCCCGGTAGTGGTTGACGAAACGGCGGATATCAAACGCGTCGTGGCCTCTATTCTGATGTCTAAAACTTTCGACAGCGGTGTGATTTGCGCCTCTGAGCAATCCGTCATCGTGGTTGACTCCATCTATGACGCAGTGCGCGAACGTTTCGCTTCCCATGGCGGCTACATGCTGCAGGGTAAAGAGCTGAAGGCCGTACAGGACATCATCCTGAAAAACGGTGGCCTCAATGCGGCTATCGTCGGTCAGTCAGCACCGAAAATCGCTGAAATGGCAGGCATCAAAGTCCCGGCAAGCACTAAAGTGCTGATCGGTGAAGTGAAGCTGGTCGATGAGTCAGAACCTTTCGCTCACGAAAAACTGTCGCCAACGCTGGCTATGTATCGCGCCAAAGACTTTGAAGACGCCGTCAGCAAAGCGGAAAAACTGGTCGCCATGGGCGGTATCGGTCACACCTCTTGCCTGTACACCGACCAGGATAACCAGCCGGAACGCGTAGCCTTCTTCGGCGACAAGATGAAAACCGCGCGTATCCTGATCAACACCCCTGCTTCACAGGGTGGGATCGGTGACCTGTACAACTTCAAACTCGCTCCGTCTCTGACGCTGGGCTGCGGTTCCTGGGGCGGTAACTCCATCTCTGAAAACGTCGGTCCAAAACACCTGATCAACAAGAAAACTGTAGCGAAGCGAGCAGAAAACATGTTGTGGCATAAACTTCCGAAATCAATCTACTTCCGCCGTGGCTCACTGCCAATCGCGCTGGAAGAAGTAGCGACCGACGGGGCAAAACGCGCCTTCATTGTGACCGACCGCTACCTGTTCAACAACGGCTATGCAGACCAGATTACCTCCGTTCTGAAATCGCACGGCATTGAAACAGAAGTATTCTTTGAAGTTGAAGCGGATCCAACGCTGTCCATCGTGCGTAAAGGCGCTGAACAGATGAACTCATTCAAGCCAGACGTGATCATCGCGCTGGGCGGCGGTTCACCGATGGATGCTGCGAAGATCATGTGGGTGCTGTACGAACACCCTGAAACCCACTTCGAAGACCTGGCGCTGCGCTTTATGGATATCCGTAAACGCATCTACAAGTTCCCGAAAATGGGCGTGAAGGCAAAAATGATTGCCGTCACCACCACTTCAGGTACCGGTTCAGAAGTTACGCCGTTTGCGGTAGTGACCGACGACGTAACCGGCCAGAAATATCCTCTGGCGGATTACGCATTGACACCAGACATGGCGATTGTTGACGCCAACCTGGTCATGAACATGCCGAAATCCCTGTGCGCCTTCGGTGGCTTGGATGCGGTAACTCACGCGCTGGAAGCTTATGTTTCAGTCCTGGCGAACGAATACTCCGACGGTCAGGCGCTGCAAGCGTTGAAACTGCTGAAAGAGTATCTGCCAACCAGCTATAAAGAAGGTGCCAAGAACCCGGTAGCCCGTGAGCGCGTGCACAATGCTGCGACCATCGCCGGTATCGCGTTCGCCAACGCCTTCCTCGGGGTTTGCCACTCAATGGCCCACAAACTGGGCTCCGAGTTCCACATCCCACACGGTTTGGCCAACGCCATGCTGATTTCCAACGTCATTCGCTATAACGCGAACGACAACCCAACCAAGCAAACGGCTTTCAGCCAGTACGACCGCCCACAAGCGCGTCGCCGCTACGCTGAAATCGCTGACCATCTGGGCCTGAGCGCACCGGGCGACCGTACCGCACAGAAAATCGAGAAGCTGCTGACCTGGCTGGACGAAATCAAGGCCGAACTGGGCATCCCTGCTTCAATCCGCGAAGCCGGCGTGCTCGAAGCCGATTTCCTGGCGAAAGTAGACAAGCTGTCTGAAGACGCCTTTGATGACCAATGTACCGGCGCTAACCCTCGTTATCCGCTGATTGCTGAACTTAAGCAAATCATGCTGGATACCTTCTACGGCCGTAAATTCAGCGAAGCGGTTGATGAAGAGGTTCTGGCCGCACCGGTTGTCGCCAAGACGGTAAAGAAGACCAAAAAATAACGGTTCATTGAGTTGAGCCAACAAAAAACCGCCGAAAGGCGGTTTTTTTATGCGGTGATATTATTCATCAATCCGGTAGTGTCTACGCAATAGCGTCAAAACGAGCTGCAAGGCTCTCTGTTGCACGCTGGAGGCTATTCCAATGCCTGTATCGCTTCTTTGTAATGTTTGCGGCAGACGGAGACGTAGCTTTCGTTACCGCCAATCACCACCTGTTCACCGGCATGCATCGCCTTCCCGCTCTCATCAAGTCGCAGCACCATATTCGCCTTGCGCCCGCAGTGGCAAATGGTTTTCAGCTCCACCAACTTGTCTGCCCAGGCCAGCAGATATTGACTGCCAATAAACAGTTCCCCCAGGAAGTCGGTACGCAAACCGTAACACAGCACCGGAATATCCAACTGATCGACAACATCGCACAATTGCTCGACCTGCTGTTTCGTCAGGAACTGGCTTTCATCAAGCAAAACGCAGTGCACAGGTTGCTGCTGATGTTCCTGCGCAATCATCGTAAAAAGCATAGAGTCATTATTATACAGCTGTGCCTGGGAAGACAGACCGATCCGCGAGCTCACCTTACCCACGCCAAAACGGTGATCTATTTCGGCGGTAAACACCAGCGTACGCATACCACGTTCTTGATAATTATATGAAGATTGCAGCAACGCGGTAGATTTCCCTGCATTCATAGCAGAGTAATAAAAATAAAGTTGAGCCATGGGCCCGCTACTCCAATGGTATAAGAAATATTCAGCGGTTGATTCAGCAGCCAAGTGTACCATAAGGCGACAACCGGCTTACACCTCGGGATTAATCAATATCCGGGCCAGACGAATAGTCGACTTTCAAATGAAACATTCCGTTCTGCTACCATAGCGCTTTTACATCTATTTACAGGATGGTTTCTGTCCGTCATCACATTTAATTACTACTAATGATTAGCGCCCAACATTAATGGTTATGCCAATGCCGTGAAGCGGCCCTGCAACAGGTGCCAGCGCGTAAGATTAAATCTATTAACCCCTCCAGACGCCGCGCCTGAGTATTTAATGACATAAAACAGACCGGGTACAGTTCTTGACGTTACCTTTACTGATATACCCCTATTGTTTACAGTGTTGGCAGACTAAAACTCGTGATTTAACCCACAGAATTCAGAGTTATATTGATATAAAACACAATTATAACTTAGCCATGAATGCCTTTGTGGCGCAGCAAACATAGCGCTGCTGTAGAAAATTTGACTTAAAAAGGGAGGTTGTAATACTTATCTCCCCCGCTTATATTAGCCAGAGAGTTCTGGTTAGGTCTTTTAAAAGGTAAATTTGAGCGTTCCTTTCAATTTGGCTATTGCAGAAAAGAAAAGAGCACTCTATTATTATCCAGACGCCCCCACCAATATAATTTGAGACTAGGACAATGAGCGAAGCATTAAAGATTTTGAACAACATCCGTACTCTCCGCGCTCAGGCAAGAGAATGCAGCCTGGAAACGCTGGAAGAGATGCTTGAAAAACTGGAAGTTGTTGTGAACGAACGTCGCGAAGAAGACAGCCAGGCTCAAGCAGAAGTTGAAGAACGTACCCGTAAACTGCAGCAATATCGTGAAATGCTGATTGCTGACGGTATTGATCCAAATGAACTGCTGCAAACTATGGCTGCAACTAAAGCCGCTGGTAAAGCGAAACGTGCAGCACGTCCAGCTAAATACCAATATAAAGACGAAAACGGTGAACTGAAAACCTGGACTGGCCAGGGCCGTACCCCAGCAGTGATTAAGAAAGCTATCGAAGAGCAAGGTAAATCTCTGGACGATTTCCTGCTGTAATAGCATTCCAGTCACATGTTAAAAAGGCTCCCAAGGGAGCCTTTTTGTTATGCTTATTTTCAGGTTTCTTAGAGCCCCCCACTGGGCTTTGCGTAATTATCCTAATGGACAGCCCCATTTATCCGCCAGCTAACGGCAGAGCCCTTCATTTTTCCAAAGCATAAAAAAAGGGGCCTGAGCCCCTTATAGCATTAACGCACTGCTCAATTACTGAGCTTTATAAAATGATTTATACCATTCAACAAAGCGTTTCACGCCTTCTTCAACGCTGGTTTCCGGTTTAAATCCAATCACGCGATAGAGCTCGGCGGTATCGGCACTGGTATCTAACACGTCGCCAGGTTGCATAGGCAGCATATTTTTACGCGCTTCAATCCCTAACGCCTGTTCCAGTGCACTGATATATTTCATCAGCTTCACCGGGCTGCTATTGCCGATATTATAAACATGGTATGGGGCAGAACTGGTCGCCGGCGATCCCTGCTCTACCGTCCAGTCAGCATTTGGCTGAGGAATAACCGCCTGTAAGCGGACAATAGCCTCGGCAATATCGTCGATGTAGGTAAAGTCACGGTGCATCTCGCCGTGGTTATATACATCGATACTGTCACCCGCCAATATGGCCTTGGTGAATTTGAACAGCGCCATATCTGGACGCCCCCACGGGCCATAGACGGTAAAGAAACGCAGGCCGGTAGTTGGGAGACCATATAGGTGAGAATAGCTGTGCGACATCAACTCATTGGCTTTCTTGGTCGCCGCATACAATGATATCGGGTGATCGACCGAATCTTCAGTCGCAAATGGCAGCTTTCGATTTAGACCATATACCGAGCTGGAAGAAGCATATAACAGATGCTCAACTTTATTGTGTCGGCAGCCTTCCAGCACGTTTAAATGCCCGATAAGATTCGAGTCCGCATACGCCAACGGATTCTCTAGCGAATAGCGCACGCCAGCTTGCGCGCCCAGATGGATCACTCGCTGGAATTGGTGCTCTGCGAATAACTGCGCCATCCCCTCTCGATCGGCCAAATCCAGCTTAATAAACTGGAAGGCTGGCTTATCCGCTAGCAGATCAAGACGGGCCATTTTCAGGCCCACATCGTAATAATCATTCAGGTTGTCGATACCGACAACCTGATGACCGGCGGCCAACAAACGCTCAGCAGTATGATAACCAATAAAACCTGCCGCGCCTGTAACCAGGAATTTCATAGTTAACCCTTAAATAACCGGCTGAATGGACGCACCGCGACCAATCGCATAATAAGTGAAGCCTCGGCTTTCCAGACGCTCTGGATCAAACAGGTTGCGACCATCAAAGATCACCGGCTGCTTCAGCGCACCCTTAATCACATCGAAGTCCGGCGCACGGAAATTCTGCCACTCAGTACAGATAACCAACGCATCAGCCCCATGCAGCGCCGCTTCTTTGGTCCCTACCAGCTTCAGATCGTCACGTTGACCGTAAATACGTTGCACTTCATTCATCGCTTCAGGATCGTAAGCCTGAACGATAGCGCCCGCTTCCCACAGTTGCTCCATCAGCACCCGGCTGGAGGCTTCGCGCATATCGTCAGTATTCGGTTTGAATGCCAAGCCCCATAGCGCAAAGGTATTGCCTTTCAGGTCATCACCGAAATGCTGCTTGATAAATTTGGTCAGCTTATACTTCTGCTGGTAGTTAACCTGCTCTACGGCCTGCAACAGTTTTGGCTGGTAGCCAATATGTTCCGCAGTGCGGATCAGCGCCTGAACGTCTTTCGGGAAACAGGAGCCGCCGTAGCCGCAGCCTGGATAGATAAAGTGATAACCGATACGGGAGTCTGAACCGATACCCTGGCGTACTTTCTCAATATCCGCCCCCAGCATTTCGGCCAGGTTGGACATTTCGTTCATAAAGCTGATTTTGGTCGCCAGCATGCAGTTGGCGGCATATTTAGTCAACTCGGCACTGCGAATATCCATCATGATCATGCGATCGTGATTGCGGTTAAACGGCTCGTACAGTTCACGAATAGGCTCGATCACATCTTTGTTATCGGTACCGATTACGATGCGCTCAGGACGCATGCAGTCTGCTACCGCTGCCCCTTCCTTCAGGAACTCTGGGTTGGAAACCACATCGAAAGGCACTTTGCTGCCACGTTTTTGCAGGGTTTCTTCCATCACCTGGCGGACTTTATCTGCGGTGCCGACCGGCACGGTAGATTTGTCGATCACCACTTTGTGTTCGGTCATGTGCTCCGCGATGGTGCGCGCAACGGCAGTCACGTATTTCAAATCGGCAGAACCGTCTTCATCCGGCGGTGTTCCCACCGCGATAAATTGAATGGCACCATGCGCCACCCCAGCCTTGGCATCGGTGGTAAAATGCAGGCGGCCAGCTTCATAGTTCTGCTGAACCAATGGCGTTAAGCCTGGCTCAAAAATAGGGATATTCCCTTTCTTCAGGTTTTCGACTTTACGTTCGTCTATATCAATACACATAACGTCATGGCCGACTTCAGCCAACACCGCAGCCTGCACCAGGCCAACATAGCCAATACCAAAAACTGTTACTTTCATGGGAAAATCCTAGTTTTTCAAATTAAGACGAAAGATAAATAAATTATTCTTTATCAGCGGCGAGTAACTGATTCAACCACTGCGAAAAATCCTTGCCGAGTGTCGGATGGCGCATGCCGTATTCGACAAACGCCTGCATATAGCCCAGCTTGTTGCCGCAGTCATGGCTGATCCCTTTCAGGTGATAGGCTTCAACCGTTTCTTGCTGCATCAGCATTTCGATGCTGTCGGTAAGCTGAATTTCATTGCCGGCGCCCGGAGGGGTTTTCGACAGCAGCGGCCAAATATCCGCAGAAAGCACATAGCGTCCTACAATCGCCAGATTGGAAGGCGCTTCGTCCGGTGATGGCTTCTCGACGACGCTGACCATCGGAGCACTTTCACCCGGCTGTAGTGCGTAGCCTTTGCAGTCGGCTACGCCGTAATTACCGACATCTTTATGCGGTACGGGTTCAACCATGATCTGGCTGATGCCGGTTTGCTCAAACCGCTGCAGCATTTCGTGCAAGTTGTCTTTTTTAAGATCGGAGCTGTACTCATCAAGGATTACGTCAGGCAAAATCACGGCCACCGGCTCGTCACCCACCAGCGGATAGGCACACATAATGGCGTGCCCAAGCCCTTTGGCAACGCCCTGACGTATCTGCATCACGGTCACGCCCTTCGGACAGATGGACTGCACTTCGTCCAGCAACTGGCGCTTAACGCGCTTTTCCAGCATCGCTTCCAACTCAAAGCTGGTATCGAAATGGTTTTCGATCGAATTCTTGGAGGAATGGGTAACCAGCACAATCTCGTTAATCCCCGCGGCAATACATTCATTAACCACGTATTGGATCAGGGGTTTGTCGACCAGCGGCAGCATTTCTTTTGGAATGGCTTTTGTCGCCGGTAACATCCGTGTTCCCAAGCCTGCAACCGGGATCACAGCCTTTCTGACTTTACGATTTACAGCAGGCATTATTTCCTCTCTTAATAGCGCTCACTTTATGAGCTTTCTCGCCATATAAAAACCTTCGGAGTATACCAGCTTATGACTGTCTGGCATTAACCGCAGCACAAATAGAAAGAATTTAGGACAATTACCCAAGGGGTTAACTGAGGTAAAAATAAGCATCTCAAATATCTGGATTTCAAATACTATTTTAGCCGTTGGGATTATTCGGCACTGAGCATCAACCGCAGTCGCCCGCCAGAACCCCAAACCTGACACTGCCAGGCAGCACAGTGCTGGCTGATTTGATTCATGTAGGTGGCACCCAGCGTGCCGAGCGGCACGCCGTTGCTCAATTGAATTTGATTGTCGCCGGTATTCACATTGGCATGCAGGCCGGCGGAGACCAGAATCAGGTTTTTATATTCGGCGTGGTAATAACCCACCAGCAGTGGGAATTGCCCTTCCAACTTGCCTTGGCGTAATAATTGATTAACTTGCTTTAACAATGCGCTCATTTGCGGCAGCCTTTGACGCTGATTCGCTAAATGATCTTGCAGTAACCCATTAAATAAAGCTCGCAACAGTAGCGCCGCCAATACGCCATTATCCCCTGCACGCGTCACATCCAGACAATAGAAAGCCAGATCCTTATCCGACAGCGCCGCAATATCCAGTACCAGTCCGGGGTTTTCACCGGTGGTTAATTGCCGATAATTAATCCGGCAGTGGGCAACGGTCTGCTGCACCGGAGGCTGTAACTGTTTGAGTAGCTTCACCGCTTCGGAGGGATTTTTACTCAGCGCGTCCCAGTCCTGTAACAGCTCCACTTCTTCAATCGCCGGGGACGTGAACATATTGGGATACAGGCAACCCAGCACCGCTTCACGCAGACGATTAAGATCGGTCACCGGCTTTAACAACACGTCCTGTACGCCTAACCGCAGCATTTTGGCGATATCGGCCATTTTATCGGTTGCCGATATCACCAACACCGGAATTTGTACGCCCTGCAGGCGAAGATGTTCGACAAACTCTATCCCGTCCATTTCCGGCATCGCCAGATCGCACAGGATTAAATCCGGATGAACGTCATCCACCAGACTCAAGGCCAGCAAACCATTGGGCGCCTCACTGGTTTCTGCTCCCAACGATTTCAAATAGCCAACAAGCACCGAACGAAAAACCAGTTCGTCCTCGACCACCAAAATGCGCTTGTGAGTCAATGGTAATGCCATCAGCCGTGCCTCTTCCCTTTCCATAGTGTAATAGTGGCTCAAAAAGGCCATTTATGCTTGCCGGAAATTTTTCCAACGGTGGAGTATTTTCCCGCAAACCGGTAGTTATTTGTTTTTTATCAACGGCAACAGCATATCGATCTGTTTTTCTACCGCCAATTTCCCAGCTGCGATTGCCTCATCCGCTCGATGGAAATCCAGCGTGGAAATCTGCGGACAATAGGGCTGAATCAATACATCTGGCGGATCGCCGGCCATGCGGTTGCGTTTCAGGCGATTTTCCAGAACCTGGATCGACGTCCCCATGATTTCCATCGCCGTTGGGGTGAAATTAGGCTTTCTGGCCGTCATTTTGCTGATTCGTTCTCTTAAACGCCCCCGCCAGTTGCGGGCGGGGAGATCTTGTGGCGCTTCTACGTCATGATTACGTACCGAAAACAAATCTTGCTGCATTAAATGAGCATCATGCTGCAAATCGACGGCGATGACGATGTCGGCGCCCAATGCCCGGGTCAATGAAATAGGCACAGGATTCACCACTGCGCCATCCACCAGCCAATAGCCATCAAACCAGACCGGTGCCAACAGGCCCGGCATGCTGCACGACGCACGCACCGCCTGATGAATATCGCCTTCCGTCAGCCACAGCTCACGCCCGGTACTGAGATTGGTTGCCACGGCGCCGAATTTAAGTGAGCACTCGGCGATATCATCGATCTTCAGTAATTGCCCTACCGCATTGAACACCCGTTCACCGCGTAGCAGCCCGCCCCGTTGCCAGGACAAGTCCATCAATCGGATCACGTCCCAATAGCTGAACGAACGCACCCAGGTTTCCATAGCGGGCAAACGATGGCTGGCAAAAGCGGCCCCCACCAGGGCACCCACCGAGCAGCCGGCTACTATATCGACTTCAACGCCCAACTTCTTTAGCGCGTTGATCACACCGATATGTGCCCATCCTTTCGCCGAACCCGCGCCCAATGCCAATCCAATCTTTATTTTTCGCATAGTTTCCGCCCTTTGCCCGGTGAATTGTATCAATGACGCTGTCAGCGTAGATTGTCACGATCGAATAATGTTAGGTAACATATGCGCTAAATTTCTTTCGGCATCGGCCCGTTCCTCAGGTTCCGGCCATTTTAGGAGTCACCTTGTCCGAATTATGCCCCTGCGGCGGCGGAGTGGAGTATAGCGCATGCTGCGAGCCCTACATCAACGGTAGCCAAACGCCATCGACCCCCGGACAGTTAATGCGTTCGCGCTTTAGCGCTTACGTAAAACACAACGTGGATTATCTGATTGCTACCTGGCACCCCGACTGCCACGCGGCAGAATGGCGCAATGGCATCGTCGACAGTTTCAAAGACACCGAATGGCTCGGCCTGACGGTGGTGGAAGAAAAACCCGGCCATGAGGCCAGTGAAGGTTTTGTCGAGTTCATTGCCCGCTTCATCGACGGCAGCACCGGTGAGCAAAGGGCGATGCACGAACGCTCGCGCTTCCTTCAGCTTGGCCAACGCTGGTATTATATTGACGGAACCAAACCTCAGCCTGGCAGAAATGCCATTTGCCCATGCGGCTCAGGAAAAAAATATAAAAAGTGCTGCGGGCGTTAGCCGGCAGTCACCGTGCCAAAGAGATTTCAGGCGATGGCCTGAAAATGAAAGCGATAAAATTCTCGCCTGCGCAGACAGGACACACCGTATCAGACAGGATCCTCATCCCCATGCCACACCAAAATGTACAAAGAAAAGTTTTGCGCACCATTTGCCCGGATGCCAAAGGCCTGATCGCCAAGATCACCAATATTTGCTATAAGCATGAGCTCAACATTGTTCAGAACAACGAGTTCGTCGATCACCGTACCGGTCGCTTCTTTATGCGTACCGAGTTGGAAGGCATTTTCAATGACACCACGTTGCTGGCGGATCTCGACAGCGCGCTGCCGGCAGGCTCGGTTCGTGAACTGCATAACTCCGGCCGCCGCCGCATTGTCGTGCTGGTGACCAAAGAAGCACATTGCCTGGGCGACCTGCTGATGAAAAGCGCCTACGGTGGCCTGGACGTGGAGATCGCGGCAGTTATCGGCAACCACGATACGCTGCAAACGCTGGTAGAACGTTTCGACATCCCATTCCATCTGGTCAGCCATGAAGGCCTGACTCGCGATCAGCACGATCAGAAAATGATGGCCCAGATCGACCAATACCAACCGGACTACGTGGTACTGGCCAAATATATGCGCGTATTGACGCCAGCATTCGTACAGCACTACCCGAACCAGGTGATCAATATTCACCACTCCTTCCTGCCGGCCTTTATCGGCGCAAGGCCTTATCATCAGGCTTACGAGCGCGGCGTTAAAATCATCGGCGCCACGGCGCACTACGTTAACGATAATCTGGATGAAGGCCCGATCATCATGCAGGACGTGATCCACGTCGATCACACCTACTCTGCCGAAGATATGATGCGCGCCGGACGTGACGTTGAGAAAAACGCGCTTAGCCGTGCGCTTTATCACGTGTTGGCGCAGCGCGTATTTGTATACGGCAACCGGACGGTTATTCTGTAATTGCTCAATAAAGCGGTGCCTTTCGTTCAGGGATGCACCGCCAAGGGTAAAAAATCGGCAAACGATTCATTTTCTGCATTTCAATACTTTACACGCGCGCTTCATTTGATATGATGCGCCCCGCTTACCGAGACAGACGTTTCGCAAGCAAGGCCAGTGGTGGGGTTCCCGAGCGGCCAAAGGGAGCAGACTGTAAATCTGCCGTCACAGACTTCGAAGGTTCGAATCCTTCCCCCACCACCATCTTCTCTCTGTTGATGAGTGCACAGCGAAAGCTGAAGTCACTTAAAACACTGAGGGAGAGGATGAGAAGCTTCGCCAAGGTTCGAGTCTCACGCAGTGAGACAACGCGCTTTAGCGCGGCCCGCAGGGTGAGGAACGAAGAGACGAATAATCCTTCCCCCACCACCATCTTCTCTCTGCCAAGAGCGAAGACGCAGCAAGGAAACCGGCCAGGTTTCTTCCGGATAAAACCGGAACTACAATTTGTAAAACCATGAATACCATGGTGGGGTTCCCGAGCGGCCAAAGGGAGCAGACTGTAAATCTGCCGTCACAGACTTCGAAGGTTCGAATCCTTCCCCCACCACCATCCTTGTATACTCCCCATAATAAAATCAAACCTGTAAATCCCAATATCATTCCTTTACGGGAAGGATGAGAAGCTTCGACAAGGTTCGAGTCTCACGCAGTGAGACAACGCGCTTTAGCGCGGCCCGCAGGGTGAGTCGCCCAGCGACGAATAATCCTTCCCCCACAACCATCCTTGTATGCTCCCCTGAATCAAATCAATCCTTGGCAATCCGATATCTCATTTATCAATTCCCTTAACCCTTCAGCACATCCTCAACTTGAACTCCGGCCAACAATTCGCTATACCACTGGCTTCTTTAATGCAGTAAGGAAAAAAGTGCATGCGTAACAATATCTGCGTTTTTTGCGGAGCAAGCGAAGGTGTTAACCCTGCATATGCCGAAAATGCACGGCAACTGGGCCAAACTCTCGCGGCCCAGGGTCGACGTTTAATCTACGGTGGCGGTAAAAAAGGGCTAATGGGCATTGTCGCGGATGCCGTGTTAGCCGCCGGTGGCGAAGCCGTTGGCATCATTCCTGAGCGATTGGTCGAAGCAGAAACCGCGCATCGTGGCCTGACCGAGCTGGAAGTGGTCCCTGACATGCATACCCGCAAGGCGCGTATGGCGGCGCTGGCAGACGGTTTTATCGCCCTGCCCGGCGGCATAGGAACGCTGGAAGAGCTGTTTGAAATCTGGACCTGGGGCCAGATTGGCTATCACAGCAAACCGGTGGGCCTGCTCGACGTGAACGGTTTCTACCGCCCGCTAAACAATTTCCTGCAGCACGTGGCCGATCAGGGCTTTATGCGCCATGACTACCTCGGCACCATGCACATCAGCGAATCCGCACAAACCTTGCTGCAACAATTCGACGACTATCAGCCCAAAAATTACGACCGCTGGGCGAAATAATCCGGCTTGCCAGCGGCGGCCATTGCCGCTGGCCCGCGTTACATTTCCGGCCAAACTCTGCTACTATCTCAACACATTTTTCTCGCATAAACGGCACCGCTCATGAAGTTTGTCTCTTTTAATATCAATGGACTGCGCGCGCGTCCGCACCAACTGGCCGCAATTATCGAGCAGCACCAACCCGACGTGATCGGTCTGCAAGAAACCAAAGTTCACGATGATATGTTTCCATTGGAAGACGTCAGCCAGTACGGCTATCACGTGTTCTATCACGGGCAAAAAGGCCATTACGGCGTAGCACTGCTGACCAAAGAAAAGCCGCTGGCCGTGCGTCGCGGTTTCCCTACCGATGAGGAAGACGCACAGCGCCGCATCATCATGGCCGACCTGGCTACGCCGCAGGGCACTTTGACGGTGATCAACGGCTACTTCCCACAGGGTGAAAGCCGTGACCACCCGATCAAATTCCCTGCCAAAACGCGCTTCTATCAGGATCTGCAAAACTACCTGGAGCAGCAGATGTCGGTAGACTCACCGGTACTGGTGATGGGCGACGTCAATATCAGCCCAAGCGATTATGATATCGGTATCGGCGAAGAGAACCGCAAGCGCTGGTTGCGCACCGGTAAATGCTCTTTCCTGCCGGAAGAACGTGAATGGATGGATCGCCTGCTGAACTGGGGCCTGGTGGATACCTATCGCCACGCCAACCCAGAACGCAACGATCAGTTCTCTTGGTTCGACTACCGTTCGCGCGGCTTTGATGAAAACCGCGGCCTGCGCATTGATCTGCTGTTAGCCAGCACGCCACTGGCCGCGCGTTGTATCGCCACCGGCATCGATTATGATATCCGCGGGATGGAAAAACCTTCGGATCACGCGCCGGTTTGGGCGGAGTTCTCGCTGTAATTAACCCAACCCCGGCCCCGGCCGGGGTTTCTCTCTGTGGTAAAGATGAAAATTATCGATGTCGTCGCCGCCATTATCGAAAAGAATGGCAAAATTTTACTGGCGCAACGCGATGCCGACAGCGATCAAGCCGGCCTGTGGGAGTTCCCCGGCGGAAAAGTTGAAGTGGGCGAAAGTCAGCCTCAAGCCCTGGCGCGTGAACTGGACGAAGAGTTGGGGATTGTGGCCAGCGTCGGCAATTACGTCGCCAGTAATATTTGGCAGCAAACTGAGCGGGTGATTAGGTTACATGCGTGGCGTGTCGAGGCATTCAGTGGCGAATTACAGAACCGCTGCCATGCCGACTTTGTTTGGATCACGCCGGAGCAGGCGTTTGACTATCCGCTGGCTCCGGCCGACGTACCGCTGCTGACGGCGTATATTGCCAGTTTAACCTCAAAAGCCTGAGCCGTTGACGTTACCGCGTCACTTCTTCAGACGGATCCAGATCAGCGGATTGGTTCCCACCACGTTGGGATCGCGCACGCACTGCAGCACTTCCCCTTCCACCTTCAGTACCGCCCCTTCAGAATAGTTTTGGTCCTGATAAATACAGCAGCGGCTGCAAGGTTGCACGACAGGTTGAGCCGCCGCGCTTTTCGCCGCACCCCAAATTTCCGGTGACACCGGCACCACCACGTCCACATCGCCACGGTTGGCCATGACTGCCGACGAAAATAGCAGTGCGCCAGTGGTCAGCATCAGTAAGGCGTAATTCATTCGCTCTTCTCCCGCGCCTTGCCGGCGCTTTTCTTGCGTTTTTTTGCCCCGGAGGAAGGTGGCGGCGGCAACCCGCGAAACGCCATACTCGCCCGGCTCTGCTTGGCCTGATAAATCAGCTCCTGCAAAGTCCCCACCAGAGGTTGCATAAAGTCCTGATAGCGACAGGATTTCTCACTGATTTGCGTCAGCGTAGCCTCCCAGTTCGCCGTCATATCCGGACGGGCTGCAATATCCGGCAGCGAATGGATCAACGCCCGACCGGTTTCGCTGGAATGAATATAACGCCCTTTCTTATACAAAAACGCCCGCTTGAACAGCAACTCAATAATGCCTGCGCGCGTGGCCTCGGTCCCTAAACCATCGGTCGCTCGCAGGATTTTCTTTAGCGCTTTATCCTGAACAAAACGTGCAATACCGGTCATGGCGGAAAGCAGACTGGCATCGGTGAACGGACGCGGCGGCTGCGTCTGACGCTCAACCACTTCACCGCGTTCGCACAGCAGTTCGTCATCCTTCGCCACAACCGGTAATGGTGCGCCTTCGTTTTCTTCATCGCGCTCTTTGCTGCCCAATAGCGTGCGCCACCCTGCTTCAGCCAGAAAGCGTGCCTTGGCGATAAACTTGCCTCCGGCGATATCCAGCTCAATGACGCATTTGCGGAACATCGCATCCGGGCAAAACTGCATCAGGTACTGTCGGGCAACCAGCCCATAAACGTTCAGTTCGTCCTGACTCAGGCTGACCTTGCTGGCACGGGCTGTCGGAATAATAGCGTGGTGGGCATCCACCTTATTGTCATCCCAGCAACGGTTACGACGATCGCTGTCGATCACCGGCTGCGGATAAAGATCCGGTTGATGAACACTGATGGCGTTCAACACCGAATGACGCCCGGCGAAATGCTCTTCCGGAAGGTAGCGGCAATCAGAACGCGGGTAAGTGATTAACTTATGGGTTTCGTACAGGCGCTGACAGACATCCAGCACCTGCTGGGCACTCAGGTTAAAACGTTTGGAAGCTTCGATTTGCAAGGTCGACAATGAAAACGGCAGCGGAGCGGTATCTGATTCCCGTTTATCATTATAGGAGGTGACTAGCGCCGGTTGGCCCTCGATGCGCTTAAGCACGTGCTCCGCCAAAGGTCGATGCAGCAGACGCCCTTCCTCATCCTGATAGGGTTCGCAGGAGTCGCTGGGTTGCCACAGGGCGACGAATCGCTCCTCTTTCGGCGTCACGATGTGCGCTTTCACTTCGAAAAAGTCTTTCGACACGAAGTTTTCGATATCTTCGTCCCGCCGTACCACCAGCCCCAATACTGGCGTTTGCACCCGTCCAACGGACAACACGCCGTCATAACCGGCATTGCGCCCCAAAATGGTGTAGGCACGGGTCATGTTGATGCCATACAACCAATCAGCGCGGGAACGCGCCAGGGCAGATACGCACAAAGGGATAAAATCGCGGTTATCACGCAGCCGCTCTATGGCACGTTCCACCGCCTGCGGGTTGAGATCGTTGATCAGGCAACGGCGTACGCTGTGCCGTTTTTCCGGCGTCAGCGCCAGATAGTCGAGCACTTCGTCCACCAGCAGTTGGCCTTCGCGATCCGGGTCACCTGCGTGCACCACCTCATCGGCTTCATGCAGCAGTTTTTTGATTGCATTAAGCTGCTTGCTCACCGACGGGCGCGGCTGCAACTGCCACTTCTCTGGGATGATTGGCAAGTCCGCCAGCGACCAGCGCGCATAGCGGCTGTCGTAGGCATCAGGCTGCGCCTGCTCTAATAAGTGGCCCACACACCAGGTCACCACATCATTGTTACCGCAGGCGATAAATCCGTCGCCGCGGCGATGCGGTTTGGGAAGTACGTCGGCAATGGCGCGCGCCAAACTCGGTTTCTCGGCAATAAACAGTCGCATTATTCACCGTTATTCTGGCTGTACGTCATCAGGAATTCTCTTACTTCAGCATAATTCCCGCGGAATACGATCCGCTGGGATTTCTTTTCCAATTGATAGTGATACATCGGATCATAGTAGTGCTGCAACAACGGCACCAGCCACTCCTGATGCGCGTCACTATTACCGCTGGCATATTGGCGCTGTAACGCCGATTCCAGGCTCTTCGTCAGCTGCTGAAAACGCTCCAGACCCAAACGACGGCGAATGGCGAACAGCCCATGGTGCAGATACTCATCGTATTTTTGCCAACCCGGCTCTGCCCCCAGAACCTGTTCAAACTCCAGGCGCATGCGATCGATATATTCATGCTGCAGCCGTGCCAGACGCACCTCGAACGGATCGTCGATAACGGCCACCGGCGCTTGCTGCATGCGATTGAAGATGGGTAACGGCAGATTGTTGCTGCCGATAATGCGCCCTTCATCCTCCAACACCCAGCGGCGGCAGCCACCATGCTGTTTTTTCAGCAATAACACAGCCAGACGATTCTCAAAATCAATCTGGCCGCTTTGTGCCACCAGCGTTCGGCCAAAAGATGAACCGCGATGCCGGGCCGCGCCCTCCAGATCGATACCTTCGGCCAGCTCATTGACCAACACCGTTTTGCCGCTGCCGGTATTGCCGCCGATCAGCACCATCGGCAGTTCGGCACTTTGTTCCAACGTGGTCAGCAAGAACTGACGCAGCGCCTTGTAGCCGCCAATAATGCGCGGATAGGTCACTCCAGCCTCACGTAGCCATTGCTGTACCAGTTGCGAACGCAAACCGCCGCGAAAACAGTATAGGTAACCTTCTGGCCATTGCGCGCATTGCGCCAGCCACGCCGCCGTGCGCTGCTCGCGCAATCGGCCGTTAACCAGGCTGTGGCCCAGGGCAATCGCCGCCTGCTGCCCCTGCTGTTTGTAACAGGTGCCAACAGCCTGCCGTTCATCGTCGTTCATCAACGGCAGGTTTACCGCATTGGCAAAAGCGCCCTGCTGAAACTCAACCGGCGCGCGCACGTCAATCAGCGGGATGTCCTGCAAAAAAATACGTCGATAATCCTGGGTATCTACCCGCTCCAGCGTAGTAGACACTACACAACCTCGATCAGCGGCTTGCCCGCAACGGCCGTATGCAGTTCACCGATGGCCTGTAGCTGAATGCCGTGACGTTCGGCAATCGCCTGAACCTGCTGTTCCGCTTCCGGCAACACAGCCAGCAGCAAGCCACCGGAGGTTTGCGGATCGCATAACAATTGCCGCTGCAGACTGGTCATTTCACCCACCAGATGGCCATAACTTTCAAAGTTGCGCCCGGTGCCGCCCGGCACGCAGCCTTCGGCAATATAGCGCTCGATGTCCGGCAGTTTTGGCACTTGCTCAAACCAGACCGTCGCCTGTAATCCTGACCCCTGGCAAACCTCACTCAGGTGGCCCAGCAGACCGAAACCGGTCACGTCAGTCATCGCCGTTACGCCTTCGACATCGGCAAAATCCGCGCCCGGTTTGTTCAGTTGGCACATGACCTCGGTCGCCAGACCTTCATGTTCAGGCCGCAGCTTACTTTTCTTCTCGGCGGTGGTCAGCACGCCAATGCCCAGAGGTTTGGTCAGGAATAACCGCGCTCCGGCCTGGGCCGCGCTGTTTTTCTTCACCCGCTCGGTGCTGACGATGCCGGTAACCGCCAGGCCAAAAATCGGCTCAGGCGCATCGATAGAATGGCCGCCGGCCAACGCGATCCCCGCCTGTTGGCAGGCATAGCGCCCGCCGTCGATCACCTGTTGCGCGACTTCCGGCGGCAGCTTGGCTATCGGCCAACCCAGAATGGCAATCGCCATGATCGGTTTACCGCCCATGGCATAAACGTCGCTGATGGCATTGGTTGCCGCGATGCGGCCGAAGTCGAACGGGTTATCAACGATAGGCATAAAGAAATCGGTAGTGCTGATAATGCCAACGCCGTTGCCGATGTCATACACCGCAGCATCGTCACGGGTTTCATTGCCCACCAGCAAACGCGGATCGACAAACTTCTCCCGCTCGCTGTGCAGAATAGTTTCGAGAACTTTCGGTGAGATTTTACAACCGCAGCCTGCGCCATGGCTGTACTGGGTTAAACGGATCGCTGGCGATGTCATATACCACTCCCTTCGGTTAACGGCATTCAAGATATCATAGGGTAGCGCTTGCCGAGGGGAATGGTAAGAGCGGGCTGTCGATAACCGAACAGCCTGCTCAGAAACAACACAGAATGGCGGGATTTAACGCATTTTTGCGGCAACACTGCGCCGGAATTTATTAGAAGTAGCTGACGAACGGCGTGCTGTCCGGTGCGACAACTTTGGTTGCGGCTTTCAACTGTGGAGTCCCCAAATACAGGAAGCCAACAATTTCGTCCTGCTCACGGCAGCCAAAGGCTTCGCGAACCAGAGGATGTTCGGTCCAGGCCCCGGTACGCCAGATGCCGTTGAAGCCTTGCGCCAGCGCGGCCATCTGCATCGCCTGCACCGCACAACCGGCAGAAACTACCTGCTCCCAGCGCGGCACCTTGGTTTCTTCGGTGCAATGCGCCACTACGGTGATGATCAGCGGTGCACGGAACGGCGCTTTTGTCGCCTTCTCAATAGCCGCTTCGTCCATTTCGTCCTGCTTTGCAGCAGCTTGTAACAATTGGCTGAAGCGCTCCAGGCCCTGGTTTTCAATCATCACGAAACGCCATGGCTGCAATGCGCCGTGGTCAGGCGCCCGCAGGCCCGCGTTGATGATATTTTGACGAGCCTCATTAGTGGGCGCAGGCTCGGTGAGGCGTGAGGCCGAACGGCGGTTCAGTAAAAGATCCAGTGCATCCATCGTAAACTCCTGATAACAATTTTCATTACGATCACGTTAACATAGCTAAACGGCGAGTGACAGCGTCGGTAATACCCTCTGTGACACACGATTTAAAGCTGACATTTCCTCGGCCGCTCATTAGGATAGCGGAACATTCTCGACTCTTGCTGGAGAGCACATGCGCACATTGTGGCAAATCATTGCCGGCGTTTTCAGGTGGACATGGCGTCTGCTGAACTTTATCAGGGAACTTATCCTTAATCTGTTCCTGGTGTTGCTGATCCTGGTTGGGGTTGGCATCTATCTTTCATTCCAGAGCGCAACCACCCCTGCCGTGCCTACTCGCGGTGCGTTACTGGTGGACTTGAGCGGCGTGGTCGTTGACCAACCCTCGATGAACAACAAAGTGCGCCAATGGGGCCGTGAACTGCTGGGTGCGTCCAGTAACCGTCTGCAGGAAAACTCCCTGTTTGACGTGGTTGACAGCATCCGCAAAGCCAAGGACGACAAAAACATTACCGGTATGGTATTGCAGTTAAATGATTTTGCCGGCGCCGATCAACCTTCGCTGCAATACATCGGCAAGGCGCTGCGGGAATTCCGCGACAGCGGGAAACCGATTTTCGCCATTGGCGACAGCTATAACCAGACGCAATACTATCTGGCCAGCTACGCCAACAAGGTTTATCTGTCGCCACAGGGCGCCGTCGATCTGCACGGTTTCGCCACCAACAATCTTTACTACAAATCCCTGTTGGAGAAACTCAAGGTCACCACCAATATCTTCCGCGTGGGCACCTATAAATCTGCGGTAGAACCGCTGATCCGTGACGATATGTCACCGGCCGCCCGTGAGGCCGATAGCCGCTGGATTGGCGGGCTGTGGCAGAACTACCTGGATACGGTAGCCGCCAACCGTCAGATCACCGCGCAGCAACTGTTCCCCGGTGCGGCGGGCGTGTTGACCGGCTTGCAGGCCGCCGGTGGCGATACCGCCAAGTACGCGCTGGACAATAAACTGGTGGATGAGCTGGCTTCCCGCACCGTCATTGAGAACCAACTGATCAAGACTTTCGGTTGGGACAAGCAGGCGAACGATTTCAACGCCACCAGCATCTATGACTATCAGCCAAAAGCGGCGCCAGATCAGGGAGGCAAAATTGCCGTGATCTTCGCCAACGGCGCGATCATGGACGGCCCACAGACGCCAGGCACCGTTGGGGGTGACACCACCGCCGCGGAACTGCGTCAGGCACGACTGGATCCGGCGATCAAAGCGGTTATCTTCCGGGTTAACAGCCCAGGGGGCAGCGTCAGCGCTTCTGAAGTGATCCGCTCCGAACTGGCCGCAGTACGCGCCGCCGGAAAACCAGTGGTGGTTTCCATGGGCGGTATGGCGGCATCGGGCGGTTATTGGGTCTCTACGCCGGCGGACTACATCATCGCCAGCCCGAGCACCCTCACCGGCTCTATCGGCATCTTCGGGGTGATCAACACCTATGAGCAGACGCTGGACAGCATTGGCGTGCATACCGACGGTGTGGCCACCTCGCCGCTGGCGGATCTGGCGGTGACCAAGGCGCTGCCACCAGAGTTCTCGCAGATGATGCAGTTGAACATCGAGAAAGGTTATCAAAACTTTATCGATCTGGTCGCCAAGGCCCGCAAAATGACGCCGCAGCAGGTTGACCAAATTGCTCAGGGGCACGTGTGGTTGGGCAGCGATGCCAAAACCAACGGTCTGGTCGATCAGTTGGGCGATTTTGACGACGCGGTGAAAAAAGCGGCCGAACTGGCGCAGTTGAAACAATGGCAGCTTAACTGGTTTGTCGATACGCCAAGCCTGACCGACATGGTACTCAGCCAGTTTGGCGTGTCTATTCACGCCATGCTGCCGGCAGCCATTCAGTCAATGCTGCCTGCGCCGCTGGCGTCGGTAGCCATGGCGGTGAAAGAACAGCCGGGTTTGTTCAACAACCTGAACGATCCGCAAAACCGCTATGCCATCTGTTTGACCTGCGGAGAAGTCCGCTAACAAATTAATCCTCAGCCCGGCAGCCGCCGGGCTTTTTTTCTGCGCTTATCCCCCTATAATTCAGCCCATCATATTTCTGTTAAAACAATGACCATGCAAAAGAAATCGATTTACGTCGCTTATACCGGCGGTACCATCGGCATGCAACGCTCCGATCACGGCTACATCCCGGTGTCCGGTCACCTGCAGCGCCAACTGGCCTTGATGCCTGAGTTTCACCGGCCGGAGATGCCGGACTTCACCATTCATGAATATGCGCCGCTGATCGATTCCTCCGATATGACGCCGGAAGACTGGCAGCATATCGCCGACGACATCAAAAAGAATTACCACCTCTATGATGGCTTCGTGATCCTGCACGGTACCGACACCATGGCCTTCACCGCTTCGGCGCTGTCGTTCATGCTGGAAAACCTGGCCAAGCCAGTGATCGTCACCGGTTCGCAAATCCCTCTGGCTGAACTGCGTTCCGACGGTCAAACCAACCTGCTGAACGCGCTGTACCTGGCCGCCAACCATCCGGTGAATGAAGTCAGTCTGTTCTTCAACAACAAACTGTTCCGCGGCAACCGTACCACCAAGGCGCACGCTGACGGTTTCGACGCCTTTGCCTCGCCTAACCTGCCGCCGCTGCTGGAAGCAGGGATCCATATCCGTCGCCAGAACGGTATCGACAGCCCGGTCTGCAACGGTGAGCTGAAAGTGCATGACATTACCCCGCAGCCGATCGGCGTGGTGACGATTTATCCAGGGATCTCCGGCGCGGTAGTACGCAACTTTTTGCTGCAACCGGTGAAAGCATTGATCCTGCGCTCTTACGGCGTGGGCAACGCACCGCAAAAAGCGGAGCTGGTTGATGAATTGCGCGACGCTTCCGAACGCGGCATTGTGGTCGTGAACCTGACCCAGTGCATATCCGGTCGGGTGAATATGGAAGGCTACGCCACCGGTAACGCGCTGGCCCATGCCGGGGTCATCAGCGGTTTCGACATGACGGTGGAAGCCGCCTTGACCAAGCTGCATTATTTGCTGAGCCAACCGCTGACGCCGGAGCAAATCCGCAGCCAGATGCAGCAAGACTTGCGCGGTGAACTAAGCATCAGTGGTTAACCCTAACCCCAAGACGGAGTCGCGATGAAAACAGCCCTGCTGCTAATCGATTTGCAAAACGATTTTTGCCCCGGCGGCGCACTGGCGGTGACAGACGGCGATGCTGTGATCGCCGTAGCCAATCGGGCAATAGAGGCCTGCAACGCGCGGGGCGAACCTGTGGTCGCCAGCCAGGACTGGCATCCTGCCAATCACCGTAGCTTTGCGGTAAACGCCAACGCACAGGTGGGTACGCTGGGTGAACTGGAGGGGTTGCCGCAGGTGTGGTGGCCGGTGCACTGCGTACAGGAAAGCCCAGGTGCCGAGCTTCATCCGCAATTAAACCAACGGGATATCGTCGCCGTATTCCGTAAAGGTCAAAATACGGATATCGACAGCTACAGCGCCTTCTTCGACAACGGGCATCGCTCACGCACCGAGTTGGACCGCTGGTTGAAAGCTCATGACGTGAGTCATTTGGCCGTGATGGGGCTGGCAACCGACTACTGCGTCAAATTCAGCGTCCTGGATGCTCTCGCGCTGGGGTACCAGACCTCGGTAATTACCGACGGCTGTCGCGGCGTTAATTTGCAAGCTGGTGACAGTCAGGAAGCCCTTCAGGCCATGCAGCAGGCTGGTGCAAAACTCGTTACCCTGTCACAATTCATCGAACGATAATGCGTCGGGTGCTGATGGCACCCGCCCATTCCCCCACCGACAAATCTCGACATCGCTCACATTCCGACCATTCTCCTGTGATGACATCTTGTTCGCGTGCAGCACATTTGCTGTTATGACCGCTGATGCCTTGGCATCAATCAGTTATACGCATCCGGGGCCCATTGAGCCCGGCTTTATGTTACCGCCTGAGGCGGTTTCGGGTCGGCCTTGCCGACCAAAGGAGATAACATGGTTTTCATCCGTAAACTGCTGCCTTTGCTGGTGGCGGTGCAGTTTGGTATGGCTGGTGCCGGCATGGCGCATGCCGCCTCTTACCTTTCCGTCGGTTATTTCAACGGCGGGGGTGACGTTACCGCCGGTCCAGGCGGTGACATCAACAAGCTGGACGTCACGCAAATTACCCACCTCAATTACTCCTTCGGCCTGATCTACAACGATGAGAAAGACGAATCCAATCCGGCGCTAAAAGACCCGGCTCGCCTGCACCAGATTTATCTGTCACCTAAAGTGATGGCCGATCTGAAGCTGCTGCCGGTATTGCGTAAACAGAATCCGGAGTTGAAAGTGCTGCTGTCCGTCGGCGGTTGGGGTGCTCGCGGTTTTTCTGGTGCGGCGGCAACGCCAGAGAGCCGGACCGTATTTATCCGTTCGGTGCTGGACGTCATCAAGCAGTACCAACTGGACGGCATCGATCTCGACTGGGAGTACCCGGTTAACGGCGCCTGGGGGCTGGTCGAAAGCCAACCGGCGGACCGGGCCAACTTCACAGTGCTGCTGAAAGAACTGCATAGCGCCCTGAATAAAAATAAATTGCTGACCATCGCCGTGGGTGCCAACGTCAAAAGTCCGCAGGAATGGGTGGACGTCAAAGGTATTGCGCCCTACCTCGATTACATCAACCTGATGACCTACGACATGGCGTACGGCACTCAGTATTTCAACTCCAATCTGTATGATTCCAAACAGTGGCCGACCGTCGCGGCGGCCGATCGCTACAGCGCCAATTTTGTCGTGGATAACTATTTGGCCGCTGGACTTAAACCGGCGCAGTTAAATCTGGGCATTGGTTTTTATGGTCGGGTACCCAAACGCGCCACTGAGCCCGGCATCGACTGGGACAAAGCCGACGCAGAGAAAAACCCTGCCACCCAACCCTATTTCACCGCGCGTGAAACCGCCGTCTTCAAATCACTGGGGTTGGACCTGACCAAAGACAGCTACTTCAAATATAACGATATCGTCAGCAAGCTGTTAAACGATCCACAGCGGCGCTTCAGCGCCCATTGGGACAGCGATGCCCAGGTTCCCTATCTGACGATGAAATCCGCAGAGGGCAAACCTTTATTCGCCATTTCGTACGAGAACCCACGCTCGGTTGAGCTGAAGGCTGATTACATCAAAAGCAAGGGATTAGGGGGCGCGATGTTCTGGGAATATGGCGCAGACGACAATAACCGGCTCGCGCATCAACTGGCGGAATCGCTGGGGATCAACGGCGGGAAAGGCTAAACCCACGGGGCGATGTCACTATCGCCCCGTTATTCGATTTACTGCGGTTTCAGCTTAGCCAAGGGTTCAGCGATAAACTGCTGTTTCAGCTCTTGCTTGCTCTTCATCACAATCTGACCGTCGGTGCCGATACTCATGTGTTGCGGATCGGCATTGTGCAACGACTGCCACAGCATGACCGCCTGCAGGCTGTTTTCTTTCTGTTCCGGAGTCAGGGCTACGCCATCCGGCCACTTGCCCAGCTCAACGGCTAATACCAGCCGTTGATAGATTTCCGGCGTCATGGCGGCAATCAGGTCTTTCACATCCATCAGGGCCTTTCCTTACTCATGCAAGAATAATTAGCTGAATCGATTTTTCTAACAACGCACTAGCTCTAGCCAGCCGTTTTCTCACCGTTCTCACCGTCGGTAAAACTGAGCGACGCCGAGTTAACGCAAAAACGCTCGCCGGTCGGCTGCGGGCCGTCGGGGAATACGTGGCCCAAATGCGCGTCACAGTGACCACAGCGGATCTCAACGCGATGCATATTATGTGAATTATCATCAAGATAACGAATAGCATCGTCGGATACCGGCTGATAGAAGCTCGGCCAACCGCAGCCGGAGTCGTACTTGCTGTCTGAGTAGAACAGCGGGTGGTTGCAGCACAGGCAATGGTACACGCCCTCGCGTTTGTTGTGCAGCAATTTGCCGGAATACGGCGCCTCGGTACCACGTTCCTGAGTCACATAACGTTGGATTTCATTCAGTTCCGTGGCCGGATGGTCAGGGGTTGTCTCTTTAGCCATTTGTGCGTTTCTCTGAATGTGGATAATGTCAACGAAAACAATGAGTAATAATAACAAAAAATTAACAACACTGCAGCGCTTTTTGGCCTAAACTGTAGCCCATAAAGGTCACGTCGCGGCAATATGTGATACCGATCACATATCTTATATGGACTGACTTTATACTTGGCGGTTTGACCCCATATTACGGATGAGGCCGAACGCAAACGGAACGTGCAATAAGCGCTCAAACCAGGCTGCGAGGTTTGATTTGCAGCAAGTATTGACACGATTCCGCTTGACGCTTGGTAAGGTTTTTGTAATTTTACAGGCAACCTTTTATTCACTAACAAATAGCTGGTGGAATATATGACTATCAAAGTAGGTATCAACGGTTTTGGCCGTATCGGTCGCATTGTTTTTCGTGCTGCTCAAGAACGTTCTGACATCGAAATCGTTGCAATCAACGACCTGTTAGACGCAGAGTACATGGCTTACATGCTGAAATATGACTCTACTCACGGCCGCTTCAACGGCACTGTAGAAGTTAAAGACGGCCACCTGGTTGTTAACGGCAAAACCATCCGTTGTACCTCAGAAAGAGATCCGGCTAACCTGAAGTGGAACGAAGTCAATGTTGACGTCGTTGCAGAAGCAACTGGCCTGTTCCTGACTGACGAAACTGCACGTAAACACATCGCTGCAGGCGCTAAGAAAGTTGTTCTGACTGGCCCATCCAAAGACGACACCCCAATGTTCGTTATGGGTGTGAACCACAAATCTTACGCTGGTCAGGAAATCGTTTCTAACGCTTCTTGTACCACCAACTGCCTGGCACCACTGGCTAAAGTTATCAACGACAAGTTCGGCATCGTTGAAGCGCTGATGACCACCGTGCATGCAACTACCGCAACTCAGAAAACCGTTGATGGCCCGTCTCACAAAGACTGGCGCGGCGGCCGCGGCGCATCTCAAAACATCATCCCTTCTTCTACCGGTGCTGCTAAAGCAGTAGGTAAAGTTATCCCAGAACTGAACGGCAAACTGACCGGTATGGCGTTCCGCGTTCCTACCCCGAACGTTTCTGTGGTTGACCTGACTGCTCGTCTGGCAAAACCAGCTTCTTACAAAGAAATCTGTGCTGCTATCAAAGCTGCATCTGAAGGCGAGCTGAAAGGCGTGCTGGGCTACACCGAAGACGAAGTGGTTTCTACCGATTTCAACGGCGAAACTCTGACTTCCGTATTCGATGCCAAAGCCGGTATCGCTCTGAGCGACACCTTCGTGAAACTGGTTTCTTGGTACGATAACGAAACTGGTTACTCCAACAAAGTTCTGGATCTGATTGCTCACATCTCCAAATAATGGATTGATGCAAAGCTGATGATGAGGGCGACATTTTTGTCGCCCTTTTTTTGTTTCTACGGCGAACAAAAGGCCAACCGATGAACGAAAAAATTTTCACCCTACCCGTTACTCAGCAAATTTCTCCTTATATCAGCCAACGGCAACTCGACGAACTGCCTGTGGTGGTGGTTTCCCACCCGAAAGTGCGTGCGGCTATCACGCTGCAAGGCGCGCATCTGTTGGCCTGGCAACCCAGCGGTGAAAAGCCGGTCATTTGGCTGAGTAACAACACGCCATTTAAAAAAGGCAATGCTATCCGCGGCGGCGTCCCCATTTGCTGGCCCTGGTTTGGTCCGGTGGCAAAACCTTCGCACGGTTTCGCCCGCAATCAGCCCTGGAGTCTGACGGCGCATGATGAAGATGATAACGGCGTCATTCTGACCTTCACGCTGAAAGACAATGAGCAAACCCGTAGCCTGTGGCCACACGCCTTTACGCTGATTGCCCGCTTCAAGCTAGGCGAAGAGTGTGAGATAGAGCTGGAGTCCCACGGTGATTATCAGGCCACTGCGGCGCTGCATAGCTACTTCCAGATCGGGGACATTGAACAGGTTAAGGTAGCCGGGCTCGGCGTGCCCTATATCGATAAAGTCGCTGGGGGCGCCGAAGCCAAACAGACCGGTGACGTGACCTTCGTTGGCCAGACCGATCGGGTTTATACCCAGCCGGAGGCCTTTAGCCTGATCAAAGATGCGGCGCTCCAACGCACCATTGAGGTTCATCACCATCACATGAGCGATGTGATTGCCTGGAACCCTGGCGTAGAGCTTGCTTGCAGCATGGCGGACATGCCTAACGACGGGTATAAAACCATGGTTTGCGTGGAAACCGGCCGCGTCAGCAAACCGCTGATCGCAGCAGGGGAACAACCGGCACGGCTGGCAGTGACCTTCCGCACCCGCAAGAACGCGTGATCGCAGCGGGGCGGTGAAAACGCCTGCCCTGCATCATTGCACTACAGATGTGCAAAAGGGGCGCCAGCGCCCCTTTATGATGCCTACATTGCACTTTTTTTGTGCATTCGCTTTTTAGAAGCTGTAGCTCACACCCGTCATTAACACCCCGGTGTAAGATTTATCCACCATCGGGCTGTCTTTCACTTCATCAGACAGTTTGATGTAACGCCCCATAAAGAAGGCATTCCAGTCTTTGTTGATCTTGTAGTTGGCGCTCAGCTCAACGTAAGGTGCCCAGCTGTCGCTTGGCGTGTAGCTGTCCAGACCGCTGCGGCGAGATTCGTTATCGCTAACGCCGTAGTAGTATTTGTTCTGGTTTTTGCTGCTCCACGTCACACCCACACCCGGCACCAAGGTGAAGGCGTCCAGCTCAAACTTGTACAGATAGGCGAAGTCACCAATCATGCCATTGCTGTAATCCAGGGTATCACCGGTAAAGGTGGTACGCAGGATGCCCCAATCAGCATTATGCGTATAAGCCAGACCGGCCATCAACGTGCCGCGACGCTTGTCCAACTTCTTCATGCGATCGTCGTCACTGTCACCCGGACGGTAGCCCAACGGTGAGTAGTAACCCATCAGACTCAGTTGGTTTTCCTGATCTTTCCACAGGTAATAACCGGCGGTCAGGGTACGGAAGTAGAAGTCATCCCCTTCATAGTTGATGACGGGTACCGGATACACGCGGTCCTGATAGCCACGATACGGATCCGGGCTAACCAGCGCGGAAGCACCGAGTGACCAGGTCCCAGCCTGAGCACTTTGCGCACAAACCATTGCGGAAGCGATAATTGCTAGCGTTTTGAGTTGAAAAATCTTCACTGGTTCTTTTTCCATAAATAACAGAGTTAATAGCTGGCTTAGTTTATGTGAAATTGTCGTTACGCGCCTAATCTTTACAATAGAAAACAACCAAGATCGAATAACTTAGAATAGAAATATGAATTAATCATGGCGGAACAGTGACGTTTTTTGCCGCAGGCCGCGCCAGACAAGGCATTTGGCTATCCCTGTCATAACTGAGTCATTGATATGACTTAAAAAAAGCTTTTTACCACGCAGGAAATTTTCTGGTATGCAAACTAAGCTTAAATCAGAAGGTGAATGAATCCTGAGCCCAGTGGCAATACAGCGCAACTCGCGATAATAAGCGCACCAAGTTGGCATACGGGTTGCTGTACTCAAGGATAACTTCTTCTTTCGGGGGCCAAAACACAATCATCAGCTCCCTTTAACCTGTGCTAATAACGAAAGGACGGGCATCGCCATGAACATATTTGACCACTATCGCCAGCGCTACGAAGCTGCCAAGGACGAAGAGTTCACACTGCAGGAATTTCTTACCATCTGCCGGCAAGATCGCAGTGCATATGCCAATGCGGCAGAACGTCTACTCATGGCTATCGGTGAACCAGTTATGGTGGATACCGCGCTTGAGTCGCGTATGTCTCGCCTGTTCTCCAACCGCGTGATCGCACGCTATCCTGCATTCGAAGAGTTCTACGGTATGGAAGAAGCTATCGAACAGATAGTCTCTTACCTGAAACATGCCGCTCAGGGCCTCGAAGAGAAGAAACAAATTCTTTATCTGTTGGGCCCCGTCGGCGGCGGTAAATCATCGCTGGCAGAACGCCTGAAAGCGCTGATGCAACGCGTGCCCATTTATACCCTGAGCGCCAACGGCGAACGCAGCCCGGTAAACGACCACCCGCTGTGCCTGTTTAATCCGCAGGAAGATGCCACTATTCTGGAAAAAGAATATAACATCCCGAATCGTTACCTCGGCACCATCATGTCCCCTTGGGCGGCAAAACGCCTGCATGAATTTGGCGGCGACATCACCAAATTCAAAGTGGTCAAGGTGCGTCCGTCCATCCTGGAACAGATCGCCATCGCCAAAACGGAACCGGGTGACGAGAACAACCAGGATATCTCCGCGCTGGTCGGCAAGGTCGATATTCGCAAACTGGAAAACCACGCGCAAAACGATCCGGATGCCTATGGTTATTCCGGCGCCCTGTGCCGTGCCAACCAGGGGATTATGGAGTTCGTGGAGATGTTCAAAGCGCCGATCAAGGTGCTGCATCCTCTGCTGACCGCCACCCAGGAAGGTAACTACAACGGTACCGAAGGGATCTCTGCCCTGCCGTTCAGCGGCATTATTCTGGCGCACTCCAACGAATCCGAATGGGTGACCTTCCGTAACAACAAAAACAACGAGGCCTTCCTCGACCGCGTTTACATCGTCAAGGTGCCTTACTGCCTGCGAGTCTCGGAAGAGATCAAAATCTACGACAAACTCCTGGATCACAGCGAACTGACCCATGCGCCCTGCGCCCCTGGCACGCTGGAAACCTTGGCGCGCTTTACCGTGCTCTCACGCATGAAAGAACCGGAAAACTCCAGCATCTACTCGAAGATGCGCGTCTATGACGGCGAAAGCCTGAAGGATACCGATCCGAAAGCCAAGTCGTACCAGGAATACCGCGACTACGCCGGGGTCGATGAAGGCATGAACGGCCTGTCCACCCGCTTCGCATTTAAAATTCTGTCGCGGGTGTTCAACTTTGATCACGCAGAGGTCGCCGCTAACCCGGTTCACCTGTTCTATGTGTTGGAGCAACAGATCGAACGTGAGCAATTCCCGCAAGATCTGGCAGAGAAATACCTGGAGCACCTGAAAGGCTATCTGATCCCGAAATACGCCGAATTTATCGGCAAAGAGATCCAGACGGCTTATCTGGAATCTTACTCGGAATACGGTCAGAACATTTTTGACCGCTACGTGACCTATGCAGACTTCTGGATCCAGGATCAAGAGTACCGTGATCCGGACACCGGCCAGCTGTTCGATCGCGAGTCCCTGAACGCTGAACTGGAGAAAATCGAGAAACCGGCCGGCATCAGCAACCCGAAAGATTTCCGCAACGAAATAGTCAACTTCGTACTGCGCGCCCGTGCTAACAATAGTGGCCGTAACCCTAACTGGACCAGTTATGAGAAGCTGCGTACCGTGATCGAGAAGAAAATGTTCTCGAACACCGAAGAGTTACTGCCGGTGATTTCCTTTAACGCAAAAACCTCAACGGATGAGCAGAAAAAACACGACGACTTCGTCGACCGTATGATGGAGAAAGGCTACACCCGCAAACAGGTTCGTCTGCTGTGTGAATGGTATCTGCGGGTCAGAAAGTCTTCGTAACGTCTAATGAGAATTAGCGTCATGGAGATGGCGTATACCCAAAATAATTGGCGTTGCATCAAGGCGGCAAGAGCGCTTATCCCGATGAGCTTACTCTGGTAAGTGATTCGGGTAAGTGAACGCAACCAACACAGAGGCAACGGCAAGTATAACGAGTATAGAAAGTTGGCAACGTCGTTTGGGGGAAGTATGGCCTATTTCATTGACCGACGGCTTAACGGCAAAAACAAGAGCATGGTTAACCGCCAACGCTTCTTGCGCCGCTACAAGTCGCAAATCAAACAGTCGATTGCCGAAGCCATCAACAAGCGTTCGGTCACCGACGTAGACAGTGGGGAGTCCGTCTCGATCCCCGCTGGCGATATCAACGAACCTATGTTTCATCAGGGTCGCGGTGGCACACGCCACCGCGTTCATCCGGGCAATGACCACTTTGTGCAAAATGACCGCGTCGAACGCCCTCAGGGTGGCGGCGGCGGTGGCGGCGGTCAGGGCAATGCCAGCCAGGATGGTGAAGGCGAAGACGAGTTTGTTTTCCAGATATCCAAGGACGAATATCTCGACCTGCTGTTTGAAGATCTGGCGCTGCCGAACCTGAAAAAGAATCAGTATAAGCAGCTCACCGAGTACAAAACCCATCGGGCCGGTTACACCGCCAACGGCGTACCGGCCAATATCAGCGTGGTGCGTTCGTTGCAAAACTCGCTGGCGCGCCGTACTGCCATGACCGCAGGAAAACGTCGCGCTTTGCATGAGCTGGAAGACGAACTCACCCAGATGGAAAACACCGAGCCGGTGCAACTGCTGGAAGAGGAACGACTGCGCAAGGAAATTGCCGAACTGAGAAAGAAAATCGAAAGCGTGCCATTTATCGACACCTTTGATTTACGCTATAAGAACTATGAGCGCCGACCGGAGCCTTCCAGCCAGGCGGTGATGTTCTGCCTGATGGACGTTTCCGGCTCCATGGACCAGGCCACCAAGGACATGGCCAAGCGTTTCTATATTCTGCTCTATCTGTTCCTGAGCCGAACCTATAAAAACGTCGAGGTGGTGTATATACGCCACCATACCCAAGCGAAGGAAGTGGATGAGCAGGAGTTCTTCTACTCGCAGGAGACTGGCGGCACCATTGTGTCCAGCGCGCTAAAACTGATGAATGAAGTGGTTGAGGAACGTTACGATCCGGCGCAATGGAACATCTACGCCGCGCAGGCGTCGGATGGCGACAACTGGGCCGATGACTCGCCGCTGTGCCACGAACTGCTGGCGAAAAAGCTGCTGCCGATGGTTCGCTACTACAGCTACATTGAAATCACCCGCCGCGCCCACCAGACGCTGTGGCGCGAATACGAGGACCTGCAGGCAAAATTCGAAAACTTTGCCATGCAGCATATCCGCGAACCGGACGATATTTACCCGGTATTCCGCGAACTTTTCCACAAACAGACCGTATAATTACACATAAATTCATTTTAAATCAGCCGGTTAACTCTGTTTTCCGGCTGATTTTTTAACCGGTAAAAAGAAAACCACTTCAGGATCCTGCTCATCAAGATTATCAACACGGCCACTCTCAATAAATCCGGCCTTCGACAGTAGCTTTATCATCGGTAAATTCGAGCTATTGGTTGAGGTAAAAAGTTTTGGACGCATGCAGATCGATTTAAAATATTCGATAAATTTTAACCCCACCTTTTTACGCCTCATCAGGTTACCAACCATAAGAATTTCTATAAATCCACTGTCGTAAAAGTGATAGTGCAATACGCCGTAAGCCACGACCATGCCCTCAATTTCGGCTACGTGGCAGACACCAGCCTCGCACCACTCGCCGATCTGAGCATAGCGACGTGAGTCCTGTGATGCCAAGGTATCAATGTCAATCAATAGGTTAGCATCCGTTACTGTTGCCAGGCGAAAAATCAATTTCGGCTCCCCGTTATTTTTGTGGTTAGTGAGCATCATCCGCTGAGGTAATTCCTAATTACGTTTTTACCCATTGCGCGAATTAGGAATATTCCTATTTAATGAATAGCCAAATTGCCATCTCAGGTGAATGCTATGGAATTACTTCCCTTCGCAATCATCGTCGTTTTGATCGCAGTTGTCGTATTTTCCTTTGTCATGTATTTGCGACAAAGACGAATAAGTACTTTCAACGCCAAGCGGAAACGACGTTAGGACGCCCTCACACAAGGAAGTGGTTCAACAATCGCCTATTAGCCACAGCCTCACCCTATCCCCTCCGGCTGGCTTTATCATCGAACCGATACCCAGCGTTTTTTCTGAGGATATTCTGATACCTGCATCATTACAGATTTTCTGCTTGTCGCTGAAATTCAGGTGCGCTACTGTCGCCATCTGGAGACACACACCATCACATAACCAGAACAACATCCAGTTTGTCGCTATCATCCCTTAATCCCGCCGCTGCGCGGGATTTTTTTATGCGTCCGAAAAGCCAAAAGTATCAAGCCCTGCGTCCTGCTGCCAGAAACTGACAGTGGCTGCCATTACACTCGCCATGCCTGCAGGACGAAACCTTCCTGCCCTTTATCAGCCACACAAGGAAATCGCCGCCAATGACGCGCATTGTGACCATTCTTACCGATAATTTCTCTGATTGGGAAACTGCCCTGATCAACTCTACTTGCCGCGGCTATTACGGTTTCGATACTCTCTTTGCCTCCCCCAATGGCACCCCTGTCATTTCCTCCGGCGGCATGCACGTGACCCCCAATATGGCGCTCGAGGCTATCCAACTGAGCGAGACAGATCTGTTGATCCTATGCGGAGGCACGGTATGGCGAACCGATCAGGCCCCAGATATCGCTGGGATGGTAGCGGAGGCCCACAGCAAAAACATCGTCGTCGCCGGCATTTGCGATGGAACCCGCGTTTTGGCGCAGGCGGGCATACTTGATCATCTTCGCCACACCTCCAATTCGGCTGAGAATTTATCGCAGCTTAACTACGGTGGAGCTGAATATTATCAGGATGTGCCCTACGCCGTAGCCGACCAGCGCGTGGTAACCGCCCCCGGTAGCGCACCGGTCAGTTTTATGGCGGAGATCCTGGATATGTTAGGGGTTAGCGATAACAACCTTAAAACCTACCTGGCCATGCACGCCGCTGAACACAGCAAACCGTTAGATAGCGCAGTTATTGGCTTTTAACGCGATGCCAATTGGCCACTGTAGAGGACGGGCCCCGTAGGCTGTCCGGTTGGTGAGCCGCCTGCAGGTTCCAGACTGATAGCGATAGTCATATCCGCTGCCCATTTTAGGTTCCCCAACGAGACTCTGGTGAGGTGTTGTGCTGTAACCAGCCCCAGCGATAGCGGTTTTTCTCCGCTGGGGATAGCCCATAACTGCAGGCTGTTTACCGCCGCCACAGGTTTGAGGTTAACCGGCGTCAGTTGCAGATTCCGCGCCTCCCTATCCAGGCTCACTATCCATTGTCCACTGCTGTTTGGGCTACCGTTAAGCACCGCCGTAGGGGTGAACCCCTGAGGCTGCTCAATAATACGAGGGATCAGTACCACTGCGAATAAGCAGGCCGCCAATGCCCAGACCAAAGAGTCCCAACGCCAGCGAGGCTGACGCGCCCTTGGCGGCAGGTTAAGCTGTATTTTTTTCCACACCCTGCCAGGAGGAGCTACCGGTGCCAGAGCATCATCCAAAGGGGCCAATAATCTCTGCCAATGGGCAACTTGTTCCGCCAACGCAGGCTCTCGGCGGATCCGCTGTTCCAGCCTGAATCTCGCCGGTCCCCGCAGGGTTCCCAGCGCATATTCCGCGGCCAAAGCTGAGTCGTACTCCCCCCTGTCTTTCATAATCCCACGCACTCTTTCAAATGTTCGAGCGCTCGGCGAATCCAACTTTTGATGGTGCCAAGCGGTTGCTGGAGATAATCAGACACCTCGCCGTGCGACATCCCCTGATAATAGGCCAGTACAATGCTTTGCCGTTGATCGGCAGGCAAGTGATCTAAACACCTGGCCAGCTTTTTTCCTTCCTGGGTACGTTGCAGCGCTTCACCAGGTTCAGCAAAACTTGTGCTGTCCGTTTCAACAAACTCGTCCTCTTGCGCTGCGAGCTTGCCACCCGTGCTGCGCAACCAGTCAATGGCGCGGTTACGCACAATATGGGTGAGCCAGGTTAAAGGAGAACTGAGTGAGGGATCGTAACTGGCGGCCTTACTCCAGGCACTGATAAAGCTCTCATGCAGGACTTCTTCCGCCCAGGATTGCCGCCTGAGCATGCACAAGGCTACCGCAAATAAGCGCGGCGACGTCTGACGATAGAGCTGCTCAAAAGCCTGACGATCGCCACGACTTATGGCCTTCATCAACGCCTTATCTCGTTCCTGTTCCGATGCCGATGTCGTCATGTCTTATCCTGATGAAGGTGCGGTTGTTCAGACCAACCGCACCAAGTATAGCCACAATTTATTTAGGCATCAGGACAGTATCAATAACATCAATCACACCATTCTTCTGGTACACATCATAAGTACTGATATTAGCGACGTTGCCCTTTCCATCTTTGAGCTGGATATTATGTGGCCCATTATTCATGATCCACAGAGATTGCCCATTCACCGTTTTCAGTTCCGCCGAACCGTTCCCCTCGTGGATTTTCTTTTCCAGCTGTTTCATGTCGTATCTGCCAGCGACTACGTGGTAAGTCAGTACGCTGGTCAACACGGCCTTATTTTCAGGTTTCAGCAAATTATCGACGGTGCCGGCGGGTAATTTTGCGAAAGCGGCGTTGGTTGGCGCGAACACGGTGAAGGGACCTTTCCCTTGTAGAGTATCCACCAGCCCAGCGGCCTTGACCGCCGCCACCAGCGTTGAATGGTCTTTGGAATTAAGGGCGTTCTCAATGATATTTTTGCTCGGATACATGGCGGCCCCGCCTACCATGACCTGATCGGACATCATGGCGGCCGCGGATGCGCCGCTGAACAGGACTGATGCACATAATGCGGTGTAGATGAGCTTTTTCATGATCATTTCCTCAAAGATAAAAGAAGTGAAGTTTTGCCTCACATTCGGATATACGTAAGAGGAGATACTTTTGGATGCAGCAGATGAAAAATATTTAACGCCGCGCGTAAGTAAACTGAAATAAAAAAGCCCCGTTGTTGCATACGGGGCGCAATCTGCTGGCTTAAGAGGCGTTGGCTGCCTCATCTATCAAAGCGGCTATTTCTTTCGGGTGCGAAGCAAGAGAAGCGTGGCTGGCATCCAGCGTAATCACCTTTTTGGCCTTCAAACGCGCAGACATTCGCTGCTGGTTTTCGGGGGCTATCATCCGGTCATTGCTGGAGATTTGGTACCAGGAAGGTTTGTGTTTCCACGCCGGCTCAGCGATCGTATTGCCGAAGGTGCTGGCCAACGGCGCCTTTTGCGTTACCGCCATCACCAATGCCTCATCAGCAGGCAGATCCTGACAGAAGCTTTCGTGGAACTTGTCTGTCTTAATCCATAAATAGCCGTCGCTGTCCGGCGCCAGGTTCGGCGCCGCAATTGGCGGATGTTGCTGGGTAATGCCTCCGGGGCTTTCGCCGGCGTCCGGTGCGAAGGCGGCGATATACACCAATCCCACCACGTTGGGTTGATTGCCCATTTCACTGAGCACCGCGCCACCATAAGAATGGCCGACCAACAGCACCGGCCCCTGCTGCTGCGCCACCATCTTGCGCGTACGTTCAGCATCGTCTGCCAGCGATGTCAGCGGCATTTCAACCGCGTGAATCGAGTGGTATCCCTTGTGCGATAATTCGGTAATGACTTTACTCCAGTGCGCTGCACCGCCCCAAAATCCGTGGACCAGGACTACGGTAGGTTTTGCCTTCATTACAAGATTCCTTCTTTCGCGTGGAGACGCTACACCAAACTTGAGCGTCCGCACTGTTCACTTCCAGCACCCTCTGGCTCAAGCCCAAACGTCTTTATATACCCCCTTGTATATAGTTCACATCAAGAGTTTCCAGCAATAGCTACGAATAGTTAATCGAGATCGAAGCTCTTCTGATTCACCCACCAGCTCACGCCATTCTCCAAATATCAGTCGCCATAGGAGTAGCGTTCGGCAGTGCAACAAGATTAAAACTAGGATTTATACCTATAACGATCTAAAATCCCATGAAAAAACAAAGAGAAGTATTTTCAACAATATCAATAGGGAATTTTTACGTGAAGGAAATGATCTCCATTCTTTTTATCGTAAGCCTGCTGGCGACGCTTTTTTCGTGGTTATTCGTTTATAGCCTCAATATTCATTAACGCCGTGCCAGAATAAAAAAACCCCGGCATGCGCTGATGCCAGGGTTATCAAAGCCACACTATAGCCGTCCAGGTTTTGCAACCACGGTGACTACTGTTTCGTCTGGATCCAGAATGCGTGGATCAGCCCCGGGAAGTAGCCAAACAAGGTGAGGATAATATTGAGGATAAACGCGCCGCCTATACCTTTATCCAGCAATACGCCCAGCGGTGGCAGGATGATGGTAAATACGATTCTCCAAAAACTCATAATAGCGCCTCATTTTGTTCCATAAGCCACCAACATATTATATCTGCTTAACATTTTCAAATCTCACCCAGCAAATCGGCCTTCAACGTGGCATGAAAAATGCGTATAGCCACAGCAATTGTGTTGATACCTGCCTAAATTGAAGAAACAATTAATAAGCATTGATTATGTGGGGTTAAGCCCTTAAAATTTGTAACTTAACAATACAACTGGGTAAGGTTTCATGTCGTCGCTGTGGGTTGCAACACAATACTTTTATTTGATTGGCTTGGTAGTTTCTATGATTTTCACCTACCTGGTCAGCCGGGATACCATAAAAATTCGTTTTCTCAGTGCCTTAACGATTGGTTTAACCTGGCCCCTGAGCCTACCGGTAGTGTTGATGTTCTCCTTGTTCTGACGCTGCAGAAACCACCCCGTCAAACGCTGACGGGGCGATAGCACCGCCTCTTACATCAAAAATCGTACCCAACCGTCGCCACCACGGAGCGTTCTGCGCCCCAGTAGCAATAGCCGGTCCCATAGCAGGCCGCGACATATTTCCGGCCGGTCAGGTTATTCACATTCAGTTGCACATAGGCACCTTTCAACGACGGATTCACCCTGTCCAAATTCATCCGCACCGAGGCATCCAACAGCGTAACGGAAGGGATCCTCAACGTATTTTCGTTATCGGCCCATTGCTTGCCGATATAACGCGCCCCTGCACCAAGATCCACACCGTATGCAGTGGCATATTTGCCCCACAGTGAAGCCATTTGGTCCGGTGCGAGATACGGTGTGTTGCCGTCGTTGCCATCAATGGCATCTTTGAATTTCACTTTATTGTAGGTATAGCCTGCGATCAGATCGAAGCGTTCGGTGATCTTGCTGCGTGCCTCCAGCTCAACCCCCTGAGAATGCACCTTGCCAGCCGGCAGGTAATAGCTTTGCTGCACCACGCGGTTAGCCACGTCTTTCTGCGTCAGGTCATACAGCGCCACGCTGTATATCGAGGAACTGCCTGGTGGCTGGTACTTCAGGCCCACCTCATACTGCTCGCTGGTGCTGGGTTTCAGCATATGGCCGTTTTGATCGGGCAATGCCTCCGGGGTCACTGCGGTGCTGTAACTGACGTAAGGCGAGAAACCGTTATCGAAGCGGTACAACAGTGAGCCACGGCCGCTGAAATTGTCGTCGGTGCGGGCATCGCTGGTGCCGGTGTTGAGCACCGTATTTTTAGATTCGATACGGTCGAAGCGCCCTGACAGATTCAGATACCAATTCTGTAAGCTGATTTCATCCTGCAGATAAACGCCGGTCTGCTCATAACGACGTCGGGAATCGGTATGTGTCAGGTTGGTTAATGCGTCACCGCCGGACACGCCGGTGTAAGGATTAAGCTGCGAAGCTCCCGCAGACTCATCCCACAGATTATTACGCAGGCGCTGGTAATCCAAACCCAGCATCACCTTATGATCCAGCAGCCCGGTCGCAAAATCGGCTTCCAACTGGTTATCAACGGCGAAGGCATCCAGCGAAGTGGCCGAACCGCTGTAATAGCGATTCAATAGGCTGTGATCGTCATTCCAGCCAATCTGGTACACCTGCTGTAATTCAACATTGGAGTGGGTGTAACTGGCATTCTGGCGGAATGACCAAACGTCGTTAAAGCTGTGCGAGAAAGCGTAGCTGTAAATCTGTTCCCAACGTTTGAACACATTGCGGCTGCTCTCGCCATCAAAGAAGCCACGCCCCAGCTTGTCACCGGAACTGGAATAGAGGCTGCCATCTGCAGGTACCGCACTGTGATAACCGCCTGAGGGATCTTTTTGCAGGTAAGCTTTCAGCAGCAGCGAGGTATTTTCATCCGGCTGCCACAGTAATGACGGTGAAATGGCATAGCGTTCCTCACGTTGATGGTCATACATGGTTTCGCTACTGCGCGTCATCCCGGTCAACCGATAAGCCCACTGTTCCGACAGCGCGCCGGTCACATCGAAAGCGCCACCCTGGGTGTTGTTATTGCCTGCCATCAGGTTAACGTGCCCTTCCGTGGCAAACTGGGGTCGCTTGGAGGTCAAAGCGACCAATCCGCCCGGAATGCTTTGCCCGTACATGACCGATGAAGGCCCTTTGATAACGTCGATGCGTTCCAGGAACCAGGGGTCAACCTGCAAGGCATTATAGGTGCCGCCGTCACTCAATAACCGCAGACCATCAAGGAAGGTGTTATTAACGTCGCCACCGTGAAAACCACGTAACGCAATGGTGTCATAGCGCGTTGCACCACCGGCGAAGTTAGTGAAAACACCAGGTGTATATTTCAGGGCATCGTTAACCGTTTGAGTATTCTGGTCGGTCATTTGTTGGCGCGTCACCACCGAAACGGACTGTGCAGTCAGGATCAAGGGTTTATCGGTTTTGGTCGCCCCCAGGCTGGTCGTAGCTTGATAGCCGTGCGTCGCTGCTTCCGCCGTATCCGCGGGTTTAGCAGTGACAACCAGAGTATCCTCAGCGAAAGACACCAGCGGCAGGAACATCGCAAACGCACACAAAACCCGTGACCGTTTGACAGGAAAAATCATCGGCATACCTGTAATCCCCAGTAAAAAACATTAAATGACACCCAAAAGCCCCCCTGTCAGCAGCGCTGGCTGACAACTTGCTCAGATGTTCAATCGGTGTGGTGAATGTAAACAAAGTGAAATATTAATGATAATTATTATCTTTATCGATAGTAAATTTCAAGCATCAGGCAACTTTTAATAAGCAAACAAAGCGTTCTGTTCAGCCCGCAAGCACATAAACCAGAAAGCGTTTATGCATATGAAAAAAAGACAAAAAAAAGCCAGCTCCAGGCTGGCAAGAAAACGGGATGTCATATGAACCCTGTCAGGCCAGACGAGCGGAGCGCATAAGGAGACAACCCTTCACCTCTCAACTGGCAATCAATAATGATAACGACTATCATTATCCTTTACGAACGAATTTCTATCTACAACTTTCTGCCGTTACGTCTCGATTGGCGTTCAACGAGAACGTTTAATGAACCAGGCATGCAAACGGCCAGCCACCAGCAAAATACCACCAAGCAGAACATTCGCCATTACCCACAGCGTTAATATGTATATAAAAGTCTGGTAGAGTGGAATTCCCCGTGCGGCGGAAAAGGGATTAATGTGCCAAATCCGAATAATAAAGAAGGGGTTTAGGTTAAACCATTGGCAAAATATAGCGACCAACAGCGGCGGCAGAAAAAAATAAAATCCCAGCGTAGCTATCAGCAAGCACAGAGCGAAGCGCTCGTTTTTATACTCTTTCATATCAATGAATTACCATTATAATTCGGCTACAGCAAGCTTGAGCATGACGTTTTGAACAGACCCGATAGACCCCGAATAGTTCCCACTTTAAGGTAAAATAAAGCCTGTCTGGCGTTTAAATTTCATTTAGTTTTTTGGTGTTATAACGCTAGTCAGCTCAGGAGGCTCCAATGATACCGGACGATCGCCCTATCCCGCCAAACCGCAAAAAACTTAAAATCATCTTTGGCTGGTATATATATACCGTTTATGCGTTGCTGATCTTTAATATTTATCTGGCAGTATATAACGGCTGTGTCAGGCACCCGATTGAAGCGCCACTGATCTCAGCGTGCCACAGCCTGTTCATCGCGTTTATGCTTTACCACGTGTTGAAAAAACGCACCTATTTCGCTTGGGTCATGCTGGCTTACTATATCCTGATGCGCTTGTATTACGCCAACCTGCTGCACATCGAGTTTACTCTCTGGAGCCGTGGGCTGGTGTTCATTCTGCTGACGCTGCTGCTGGCGGGCACAGTCTCTGTCGGCCAGCTCGCGACACCGCCGCTGCGCCAAGATTGGCTGGCTAACCTGGGGTGGAGACAATGGGCTACGTTAGCCGTTCTGTCGGGGGTGCTGACGCCGTTAATTACCACCGATTATTTAGGCTGACAGCCGGCATCTAACGGGGGATATGGGGTTCCGAGATATCAACCAGACGGCAGACCTTGGTGTAGTTATTGGATTTTTCACATATTTTATCAGTGACAAATACGCCAAGGTAGCTCAGCACCAGCAAATAACCGGCCATGCATAAAATGAAAATAAGCGTTCTCACCGATAGGACCAACCTGACAACAAAACCCTGACTATCATACCTTGCTTATCCCTGTTTAGACTATTTCAAAGTATTTCATTAATCCGCTGGTCATTTCAGAGGTCGAAATGTTATGTTATTACATACCACAATAAGCCAACACAGATGCATTAATGGAAAGCCAAACCCCGCCGTTACTTACCGTAGAACACCTGACGCTCTCACTGAACGCGGAGGTCAAGGTCCACGATCTGAGCTTCACTTTGCATGCAGGTGAACGTTTATGCCTGCTGGGCGCATCGGGTTCCGGCAAATCACTGACCGCCGCCGCCATTCTGGGCACGCTGCCGGTCGGAGCAACGGTTAGCGGTTCGATTCGACTGCAAGGGCGAGAAGTTAATGGTCTGCGTTTGCAACGGCGCAAAAACACTGAATTGGCAGCCATTTTTCAGGATCCTTTTACCAGCCTCAATCCCCTGACCACCGTGGGCCAGCAATTGACCCTGGCGCTACGCAGCCAAAATCCCCTGACGAAATGCCAGGCCCAGCACTGCGCCGCGGAATTACTGACAGCGTTGGGAATGTCGCCGGACAACGTTATGACGCGTTACCCCAATCAACTGTCCGGGGGCCAATGTCAGCGAATATGTGCAGCACTGGCCTTACTCGGTGAGAAAAGCCTGCTGATCGCAGATGAACCTACCACCGCTCTGGACATGGTCAGCCAGCATCAGCTGATTGATATCCTGAAAAGCTACACCGAACGCCCCAGCGCGCCGGCGTTACTGTTTATTACTCACGATCTGGCCGTTGCCGCCGGTCTGTGTCAACGTGCCATCGTGCTGGTGAACGGGGAAATGGCCGAACAGGGCTCCTTCGGCCGATTGTTACAGCACCCCCAGCATCCATACACCCAACAGCTGGTCGCCAGTGCTCAACGCCCGGCATTTAACCGGCCCTCATCACTGAGCCTAGCAGGGTAACGGCATGAACAATCTGCCCATGAGCGGGGAAATGCCCTTTATCAGCCTGCAGCAGGTCTGCCGACAATTTTCATCGGGAGCCGGTGGGCTACAACCTACCGATCTGAACCTGTACTCTGCACAACGCGTTGGATTAGTGGGCTGCTCCGGGGCCGGGAAATCAACGCTGCTTAAGCTGTTGCTGGCGCTCGAAACGGCGGACGCCGGTCATATCATGTGTCAGGGCGAGGAAATTCGCCCCGCCCCGGTTCATAGATTGCGCTGGTACCGACGGTTAGTGCAGTACGTACCTCAGGACGCCCATGCTTCGCTGAACCCTCGCCACAGGGTAGCGGAACTAATTACCGCTCCCTTGCGCCAACTTGGTCCACGTCAGGATTGGGGTATCGCGGCCGAACGGGCTTTGCGACAGGTCGAATTGGATGAAAGCCTGCTGTATGTGCGCGCCGGGCAACTTTCCGGCGGGCAGGCGCAACGGGTAGCCCTGGCGCGTGCTATTGCGCTGAAACCCCGTTTTTTACTGGCCGATGAACCGGTCAGCGGCCTGGATTTGCCGCTGCGTCAGCAGATCATCGCCCTGCTCGACCAGATTGCCCGTCAGCAAAATATGGGCATGTTGCTTGTTTCCCACGATATTTCACTGGTTGCCGCCTTATGTCAGCGCACGCTGGTGATGGCGTCTGGCGTCATTGTGGAAGACCGCCCCACCCATGAACTGCTTCACGCCCCGAGGCATTCCGCTACCCGCCGTTTGATCGACGCCATTCCGCTGTTGCCGTCCTTTTTCCAGCACTAAAATTTTGAGGAGTTTGCATGTTCAACCCGCGCTTTATTGGCCCAACCGGCTGCCTGCTCGCCGGCAGTTTGCTGCTCGTCGGCTGCTTTGACCCTGTTGACCCCAAAGAAAACACCGGCGACGAACGGCGCATCCGACTGGCGATGCTTCAGCCCCCACGCTCCGGGCTCACCCCATTGAGCGATGACGCGTTTAAACTTTCGCGCTGGAGCACCGCCGAAACGCTGGTGGTGCTGAACGCCGACGGCGAGGCTGAACCGGCGCTGGCAATCGAATGGCAACAGCTGGATCAACACCGCTGGCGCTTCGTACTACGATCGGGGGTCAATTTCCATGATGGTAGCGCGATGACCCCGGACAGCGTGGTGCGTTCGCTTTCAGCGGCGATGAACGCCGCCCCCAAACCGCGCATTCTTGACGGCGTCGAATTGGCTATCGTCCCAGAAGGTGATCATGCTGTCGTGATCACAACCGCCGTGCCCGATCCGCTCCTCCCGCAGCGGTTGTCCAGCCCGCAATTGGCGATCCTCGCGGAACGGGCCTATGACGCCAACGGGGTGGTTAATCCCTTGCAGGCCGGAACCGGCGCCTTTGTGCTAACAGAGATCAACGGCACCAGTAGCGCACGTTTAAACCGCTTCGACGGCTATTGGGGCGAGAAAGCGGCCGCCCCAGGAATCGACGTCAACTTTGTCCCGGATAGCGCCGCCCGCGCTGCCGCCCTGCGCACCGGCAGCGCCGATTTGGTAGAGGCGCTGCCAGTCTCGCAGTTACCGTTAATTGCGGCTGAATTGATCCACGAAGTACCCATGCCGCGCACCAATACGCTGTATCTGAACACCCGGGTCGGTGCTTTCCGCGATCCGGCCATGCGCGCCGCCGCCGCCGCGGCGATCCAGCGTCGCCCGTTGGTGGACAACGTTTACGAAGGCCGCGCCGATATTGCCTCCGGGCTGCTGGGGCCCGCGCTGCCTTGGGCCGCACCATTGCGCCAGCCGCAACCGACTCTGCCGACAACCACGGTTGAAGGCAAAACCATCACCCTGGCCACTTTCAGCGATCGTGCCGAGCTACCCGAAGTGGCGGTGTATCTGGCGCAGCAACTCACCGCCGCCGGTTTTGTGGTAAAGCAAGAAGTGCGGGAATATGCGCACATTGAAGCCGACGCGCTGGCGGGTAAATTCGACGCCTTTATCTTGTCGCGAGCCACGGTGCTGGACTCTGGCGATCCTCTGGCCTACATGTACAGTGACTTCGCCTGCCGGGGTTCCTTCAATATTGCTCAACTGTGCGATCCGCAGGTGGACGAAGCATTGACTCAGGCCGCAGCCATTCCTGCCGGGCCACAACGACGCCAGGCTATCATTGCGGCAGAAAGCCGCATTCTGGCAACCCATGCGGCGATACCCTTGCTGCATGAACGCGTGATCCAGGGGGAAGCTGCCGTAATGAGGAGCGCAGAGCGCGATCCGCGTGAACGCTTGTTGGTGACGCCTCGCAGCTTCATCGCCCCAGAGCAACCTTGATGGAAAAAGCGCAACGACTATTGCCACTCGCCTCACGCCTGTTCTCGCTGCTGGGGATGATCGTATTGATTGGCCTAATGCCTTGGCTGTCCGGGCGCGATCCTGCGCTCAGCTTGCTGCGGGCGCGTTCGGGTGAACAAGAGGCTACCCCGGAAGCCCTGAATGCCATTCGTCAGCAATATGGCCTGGACGACGGGCCCTTGCTGCTGCTTGGCCGCTGGTTTCACGGCGTGCTGCAGGGTGATGCTGGCAACTCGTGGATTTCCGGTCGCCCGGTGCTGGAAGGCATGTTGCAGGCCACAGGGGTTTCTCTGACGCTGATGGGCTACGCGCTGGCAGTCGCAGTAGTGGTGGCGATACTGCTGGCGTTGCCAACCCTGTGGCGCGGCCTGCATGGCGAGAACTACCGTCCCGCAGGCGTGTTGGCGGTATCCCTGACCTCACTGCCCGAATTTTTGCTGGCGGCGCTGCTGTTGATCGTTGGCGCCGTCTGGCTGCAGTGGTTTCCTCCCTACGGCTGGCAAAGCCTGCAACATGCCATTCTGCCGGCACTAGCCCTGGGCTTACCGGCCGGCGGTCTGCTGGCGCTGTTGCTCAATGACGGCCTGGCCGCAACCTTCTCCGAACGCTGGTTGCTGACCTGGAACCTTGCCGGCATCGCCCGGCGGCATTGCCTGTTGGCCGTTCTGCGCCGCACGCTGCCTGCACTGCTGCCGCAGATCGGTTTAGTGCTGATTGGACTGACCGGCGGCGCGATCGCCGTCGAGAAAGTGTTCGCCATACCGGGACTTGGCCGGGCAACATTGGGGGCCGCCATCGCTCAGGATCTGCCCGCCTTGCAATGCGGGATTCTGATCCTGTTGCTGCTGGCCTTCGGCACCGGTTTCCTGATGCAGGGAGTCCATTACCTGTTGCTGGGCCGAATAGCCGCCGCATTACCCAATTCAACGCCGCCACAGCACAGCAGCCGGGCGAGTTATATTTTTGCCGCCGTCGCGGCGCTGTTGCTGTGTCTGTTAGTGCTGAGCGGGATCATCCGCGATCCCTTTTCGTCACTGCATATCCGTCTGCAGCCACCCAGCCTGGATCTGCCCTTTGGCGCAGACGCCACCGGCCGGGACATTCTGGCACGTGTCGCCTACGGTGCACTGAATACCAGCCTGTTGGCGCTGGCAGTCAGCTTCGCTTCGCTGTTCCTGGGGATAGCGTTCGGGTTGATGCCTCGCCTGATGTGCGGGGTTATTGAGTTGGCCAACGCCACACCACCGATAGTCGCAGGGCTGTTGGTCACCGCTGTCACCGGGCCTTCCCCCTTCGGTGCTGCCTGCGCGGTAATGCTGGTCAGTTGGGCGCCGCTGTCCGCTCATTGCGCTTCGCTGTTGGCTGAAGCCCGCACTCAGCCCTATATCCGCATGTTGCCAGTGTTGGGGATCGGCCGCTGGCGTACCCTGACGCACTACCTTTTGCCGGCGCTGTGGGTTCCCCTGCTGCGCCACGCCATGCTGCGCCTGCCGGGTATTGCGCTGGCGCTGGCGGCACTGGGTTTTCTTGGCCTGGGGCCACAGCCACCCAGCGCGGAATGGGGGCTGGTACTGGCCGAGGGCATGCCCTATATCGAACGGGCGCCGTGGGGCGTTTTGGCGCCAGCGGTAGCTCTGGTGCTGTTGGCCGTGCTGGCTGTCACGCTGGCAAATACCGCCGGCAATCGCCGACGCTGACGGCGCATCCTGATCCGGTTTGTAGTAACATTATTTTTATCTCTACCAGCCGGGAGTCCCCCATGCACCATCTGATGTTAGACATAGAAACGCTGGACATAAAACCGAGCGCGGTGATCCTGGTGGTGGCCGCCGTGTTTTTCGATCCCCAAACCGGCCAGCTCGGTGCCGAATTTGAAAATGCCGTCAGCAGCCAAAAAGATCAGCCAGGCCGAACCATCAGCCTGGATACCGTCGCCTGGTGGGCCAAGCAGTCGGACGAAGCGCGCAAGCTGGCGTTCGGCGGCACGGAGAGCCTCAAGCGCACGCTGACCAACCTGAGTCGCTTTATCCATATGAACAGCACTGACCAGGTTAAAGTCTGGGGCAATGGCAAGGAGTTCGACTGCACTATCCTCGAGCATGCCTTTCAGCAACTGGACATGCCCTGCCCGTGGAAGTTTTGGGACACACAGGACGTGCGTACGGTGATCACTCTGGCCGAATTGCTGGGCTTTAATCCGAAAAAAGAACGGGCATTCGAAGGCACACCGCATCGTGCGCTGGACGACGCCAAACATCAGGCCCGCTACGTGGCGGATACCATCTCCGCACTTTACTATCGCAAAGCCGCGTCGCTATGATTCCAGTAAGTTAGGCATGCCGAAGGTCGGCCGACGTTTTGCCCCTTTCCATTTATCGCCAGAGTCTCTACTCTAGCCCTCTTTGTCACTCGGATGTGCTGTTTTTGTTATGCAAAAATTTCTGTTTCTGCTCCTTAGCCTGGTGCTGCTCGGCCCGCTGGGTATCGATCTTTATCTGCCAACTATCCCGGCCATCGCTCTTGGCCTTAACAGCAGTGAAGCGCTGATCCAGTCCACCATTTCACTGTTCATTTTGGTGCTGGGTCTTGGGCAGATTATTGCCGGGCCACTGGTGGACAACTACGGCCGCAAACCCGTGGCGCTGGCCGGTATCATCATCTACATGATTGGTGCCGCCATGGCCGCGCTGGCCACCACCCCGACAGTGTTCGTCGCTTCACGTTTGCTGCAGGGCGTAGCGGTCTGCTGTACCGCCGTTGTGGCATTTAGCGGCGTGCGCGATCGGATGAACGGCGACGACGCGGCTCGCGCCTTCGGCTTCCTCAACGGCACACTTAACATTATTCCCGCACTGGCTCCGCTGCTGGGTGGGTTACTGGCGGAAGCCTTAGGCTGGCGCGCGCCTTTCTGGTTCCTGGTATGTTATGCCCTGGCCGTGCTGGTGTTGATCGCTCTGCGCCTGCCGGAAACCCGCCCGGCAGATACGGTGCGTGTTAAAGGTTTACCGGTACGCCAATATGCTCGCATCCTCAAAGATCGCCGTTTTCTGTCCTTCGCCGTGGTCAACTCCGGCGCGATGGGTATGGCATTGACCTACGTCTCGCTGGCACCAAACGTGCTGATGGGCACCGCCGGCCTGACGCCATTGCAATTCTCTCTGGTGTTTGGTGCCAACGGTTTTTGGATCATGCTGGTGAGTTTCTTTGCCAACCGCATCATTCACAAGGTGGGACGCCCGGTGTGTCTGGCAACCGGGGGAATTCTGATGGGTATCGGGTGTGTAGGCCTGCTGCTCGGGGTTACCTGGCTTTCCGGCTCGGCGCAAACTCACTGGCTGGCCTATATGCTGCCCGTCGCCAGCGCCTGCGCGGGCTTAGCCTTCGTGATGGGCCCGGCGACCAGTTATGCGCTTGAGCCCTACTCCAACGAGGCCGGTGTCGCTTCTGCGCTGGTAGGTTTTGTGCAGATGGCCGGCGGCGCAGGCCTGGGTCTGTTGGCGATGGCGCTGCCGTTGCAGCCCAAGCTGTCGCTGGCGCTGGTGATGCTGGTAGGTTGCCTGCTGGCGCTGCACGCACGGCAGCGCAGCAAGCAAATCAAGGTGCAACTGAAGAAAATTGCCTGAGGCTCAGGCCTCGGTAACGATAGGCACTCTGGCGGCCAACGCCGTCAGCAATTCATAGCCCAGCGTGCCTGCCGCGGCAGCGACATCGTCAACCGGCAGGCGCCGCCCCCACAACTCCACTTCAGCACCAATATCGGCATGCGGGCAAGGCGTCAGATCGACCGCCAGCATGTCCATCGACACCGTACCCAGCGTTCGCGTCAGCACGCCATCCACCCAGACCGGCGTGCCCGTTTGCGCATGGCGCGGGTAGCCGTCTGCATAGCCGCAGGCTACCACCCCGATGCGTTGTGCACCTTCGGCGCGATAACGCCAGCCATAGCCAACATGATCGTTCTGTTTTAGCGTTTGAACACCAATAATTTCGCTGCTCAAGGTCATCGTAGGCTGCAGCCCGCTGTCGGCAATATCCTGCGATTGGCCGCTCGGCGAAGCGCCATAGAGAACTATGCCCGGCCGCACCCAACTGCAATGGGTTTCCGGATGCCACAAGGTGGCGGCAGAGTTGGCCAGACAGCGCGGCGCAGTAATGCCCGCCGCCGCTGTCTTAATGGTCGCCATCTGCGCTTCGACGCCCTGTGGACCGTCGGCGGTGGCGAAATGGCTCATTAGCGTCAGGCTGGCAATATTGCTTATCTGCTGAGCTTTCAGCCAAACGGCGTGCAACCGCTCTGGGGCAAATCCCAGACGGTTCATGCCGCTGTTCACTTTCAGGTAAACATCCAGCGGTGCCGATAGTTTGGCTTCGGCTATCGCCGCCAGTTGCCAATCGCTGTGCACCGAGGTCGTTAAACGGTAGCGATCCAACAGGGCTAAATCCTGCGCTTTGAAAAAACCTTCCAACAGCAAGATCGGTCCTTGCCAACCTGACTCGCGCAGCATAATCGCTTCGGCGAGATCCAACAGGGCAAAACCATCCGTTTGCGCCATGCTACGCCAAACATGTTTAATGCCATGACCATAAGCATTGGCCTTGACCACTGACCAGACTTTGGCACTTGGAGCACAGCGACGGACCACTTGCAGGTTATTTTCAAAGGCGCCAAGGTGCAGCGTGGCGGTAATCGGGCGAGGCATGGGAACTCCTACGGACCTGCGAATGCGGTCACGGACCTACGCCCGCGACCGCAACATTGTCTAATTAAGGTTTTTAACGCGCGTGATGCACATCATTCAAGGGCGCAGTGTAAGCGCTGCGAAATCCGGCGCTGTAGCGCGCTACCGCCAGGTCATCTGACGGAATAGCCGGCGTGATGCCGGAAATCAGATCGGAAAGCAGCTGGCCAGAACCACAGGCCATTGTCCAACCCAGCGTGCCATGCCCGGTATTCAGGAACAGGTTTTTCAGCGAAGTCTTGCCGACAATCGGCGTGCCGTCCGGCGTCATCGGACGTAAACCGGTCCAGAAAGTTGCCTCCTCCACCCGCCCACCGTTAGGGTAAAGATCGCGTACCACCATCTCTAGCGTCTCGCGGCGTTTTTGTTCGAGCTGGGTATTAAAACCGACAATTTCCGCCATGCCACCGACGCGAATACGCTGGTCGAAACGGGTGATGGCGATTTTGTAAGTTTCATCCAAAACGGTCGAGAATGGTGCCGCGGCCTCATCCGTAATGGGAATGGTCAGTGAGTAGCCTTTCAACGGATACACAGGGATCGAGACCAGATCGCGCAGCAGCGCGGTGGAATACGAACCAAAGGCCACCACGTAGCTGTCGGCCTTGAAGATCTCCCCACCACATTGCACGCCGCTGATTTTATCCCCTTCCACCAGCAGGCGATCGACGCTGCGGTTATACAGGAAAGTCACGCCCGCTTGCTGGGCCAGCTTGGCCAACTGCTGGGTGAAGAGTTGGCAATCGCCGGTTTCATCATTTGGCAGTTGCAGACCGCCGGTCAGCTTATGCGCCACCTGCGCCAGCGCAGGTTCGACGGTGGCCAGTTGACTGGCTTCCAACAGTTTGTAAGGCACGCCGGCGTCTTCCAGCACCGCGATGTCCTTGGAGGCGCTTTCAAACTGTTGCTGAGTGCGAAACAGCTGCAGCGTGCCTCCCTGACGGCCTTCGTACTGAATGCCGGTTTCCTGGCGCAACGCTTTGATGCAATCGCGGCTGTATTCCGCCAATCGCACCATGCGACCTTTGTTGGTCATGTAGTGTTCGGTGTTGCAGTTTTTCAGCATCTGCCACATCCAGCTCAGTTGGAAACGGCTGCCGTCCAAACGAACCGCCAGCGGCGCATGGCGCTGGAACATCCATTTGATCGCCTTCAACGGTACGCCAGGCGCAGCCCACGGCGCCGCATAGCCCGGCGAGATTTGCCCGGCGTTTGCCGCGCTGGTTTCCATGGCCGGACCAGGCTGACGATCGATTACCGTCACCTCATGCCCCGCCTTCGCCAAATACCAGGCACTGGCAACGCCCACCACCCCACTACCTAAAATTACCACTCGCATCGCTGACTCCAGCTCAAGGCTTCACAAAGCATAATCTTCTGCTCACAGGAAATTAACTCAGTGGAAAAATCCGTCCAACATCTTCATCATCAAACGTGACAACATTCACAATTAATTTATCGTTCATGGCCGGTTCTTTTGCAATAGCTACCTATAAATAGCGATAAGATGTTGTCAAAGGCAGATTAATGAGCGAAACGGCCCCTATTATGCAGTCATTGACAGCATTGAGAGCATCAAGAAAAGCTACGACACGCAACAAGGTTTTAACAGAACATAAAAATGAAACAGGCCCACAGAAACAGAATAAAAAACCACTAAAAAGCCATTTCATCGAGATAACATTTCATACATATCCGCAGCCGCTTCAGCAGAAAAAACTCGCCGTAAAATGCCCCTGTCGTCTCCTGAAGCGGGAAGGCGACGTCAGATCGTTGAATTTTTAAGCTTTATATCATTATTACCTCTGCCCAGATTGAGCTACGATTGATCTAGGGTCTGCCGTTCGAGCAAGGTCCGTAATAACGAGGGTGCGCTGATGACTACTTCAACACATGAAAAGGTCAAGGAAGATAAACGTCTGAGCGATGGACCGGACTGGACGTTCGAGCTGCTGCAGGTGTATCTGGAGCACATCGATCGCGTAGCCAAACATTACAAGCTCGATACCTACCCGCATCAGATCGAGGTGATTACCTCAGAACAGATGATGGACGCCTATTCGAGCGTCGGCATGCCGATTAACTATACCCATTGGTCATTCGGTAAAAAATTCATTGAGACCGAGCAGCGCTACAAACATGGGCAGCAGGGGCTGGCCTATGAAATCGTCATCAACTCCAACCCTTGCATCGCCTACCTGATGGAAGAAAATACCATCACCATGCAAGCGCTGGTCATGGCGCACGCCTGCTACGGCCACAACTCGTTTTTCAAAAATAATTACCTGTTCCGCAGTTGGACCGACGCCAGTTCGATCGTCGATTATCTGTTGTTCGCCCGCCACTACATCAGTCAGTGCGAAGAACGCTACGGCGTTGAAGAAGTGGAGAAGCTGCTCGATTCCTGCCACGCGCTGATGAACTACGGCGTGGACCGCTATAAACGCCCGCAGAAGATCTCCCTGGTCGAAGAAAAAGCCCGCCAGAAGAGCCGCGAAGAGTACCTGCAAAGTCAGGTCAATACGCTGTGGAAGACCCTGCCGCGGGTAGAACGCGAAGAGGCGCCTGAACAAGCGCGTCGCTATCCAAGCGAGCCGCAGGAGAACATCCTCTACTTTATGGAGAAAAATGCGCCGCTACTGGAACCCTGGCAGCGTGAGGTGCTGCGCATCGTGCGCAAAGTGAGCCAGTATTTTTATCCGCAAAAACAAACGCAGGTGATGAACGAAGGCTGGGCGACATTCTGGCACTACACCATCCTCAACCATCTTTACGATGAAGGCCGGGTGACCGAACGCTTTATGCTGGAGTTTTTGCACAGCCACACCAACGTGGTGTACCAGCCGCCTTACAATAGTCCTTATTACAACGGGATTAACCCTTACGCGTTGGGCTTTGCCATGTTCCAGGACATCAAGCGCATCTGTCAGTCGCCGACCGAAGAAGATCGCTACTGGTTCCCGGACATTGCCGGTAAAGACTGGCTGGAAACGCTGCACTTCGCCATGCGTGATTTTAAGGACGAAAGTTTTATCAGCCAGTTCCTGTCCCCGAAAATCATGCGTGACTTCCGGCTGTTCACCGTGCTCGATGACGACCGCAATAACTACCTGGAGATTGCGGCGATCCATAATGAGGCGGGCTATCGGGCGATCCGTCAGGAGCTGTCGGCGCAATATAACCTGAGCGACCACGAGCCGAACATTCAGATCTGGAATGTGGATTTGCGCGGCGATCGCTCATTGACGTTGCGTTATATTCCACAAGACCGGGCGCCGCTGGACAAAAGCCGGCGTGAGGTGATGAAACACCTGCATCGCCTGTGGGGCTTCGACATTATTCTGGAACAGCTCAACGAGGATGGCAGCGTCGAGCTGCTGGAACGTTGTCCGCCGCGGCCTACACCTCTTTGATTGAGTCACGACCCAGGCCATTTCGCACACGCGGTATGGCCTAATTTCTTGTCCTTACACTATCTCAGTGATTGCTATTTATTATCCATCGCGTAGTCAAGTTGACTTTCCAGGATGGGGAAAAATCTGAAAGCACGGGTGGAAAGTGTTTTTCCTTTACAAACTCAACATGCCCTTGCACTATCCATCCGGCTTCGTTACAAGCAGCATGGCGTTGTGATAATTTATAAATCCAGTGGTTAGCAAGGTGACACGATGGAAAACGTAGTAAAAGAAACGGTTAAAAACTATAGACGTGATATTGATGGCTTACGCGCCGTAGCTATATTGTTAGTAGTTCTTTACCATTCTGGTGTTACTTTTTTGAGTGGTGGTTTTATCGGAGTCGACGTTTTTTTTGTCATATCCGGTTTTCTGATCGGTGGAATTATTTACACAGAACTTAATAATAAAACTTTTTCCTATAGCCGATTTTATACACGCCGTATAAAAAGAATCGCACCAGCATTATTAGTTATGCTTGTTTTTTGTTCAGCTTTTGCATTTTTTTACTTATCACCTCTTGAACTTAAAGATTTCAATCTCTTTGCTGGCTCAACCATTTTATCAGTTCCCAACATCATGCTTTGGCATAAGACCAACTATTTTTCACCTAATGCAGAGCTAAACCCTTTACTCATGACGTGGTCTTTGGGTGTCGAAGAGCAATTTTACATTTTCCTTCCCTTAGTTCTATCAATAATTATAAAACTCAACAAGAAAGTAGTCGCTTCGGTCTCAATAATTTCACTAATATCATTTATATCCTGTGTTATTTTAACCAAAACTGCCCCTCTATTTTCATTTTTTATGTTACCGACACGAGCCTGGGAACTTGGTGTGGGAGTTATTTTATCAATAATGCATAAAGAGGGTAGATTCAATAGTCTATCCTTGAGAAAAAAGGAATTTTTCTTCATTATAGGATTGGGCTTGATATTATTTTCAGGGGTCAATTTCGATAAACACACAAATTTCCCTGGTTATGCTGCCATCCTCCCAGTATTAGGATCTTCATTGATTATTATTGGTAACGCTCGTGTCAGTTCAGTATTATTAGGCAATCGCCTCATGGTATTCATTGGCCTGGTTTCTTACTCGTGGTACTTATGGCACTGGCCTTTGCTCTCTTTCTCTCGTCTGGCTATTGATAACCAGTTATCCGTAAGTGACGGATTGATAATTTCCGCGATCGCTTTACTCATCGCCTATGTTTCTTACCTATTTGTGGAAACACCATTTAGGAAAGGTTTCAAGTTTACAAATAAAAAAATTATTGTTGGTTATTCGATCATATCACTACTAATGATGCTCCCCATTGGGGTTAGCTATTTATTGCAAGGCATTCCTCAAAGAGTAAGCCCAGTTGTTGCGCAAGCTGAGATGGATAAGCTGGAGCAGGTTGCCGATCGCTGCTTGGTCGGTTACGGCTCGACCACTTACTCAAAAGACATATCCTGCGTCCCAAACAGTCTGCAGGATGGCGTTGCTTTAGTAGGTGACAGCCACGCTGCAGCACTAAAAGGGGGGGTCGAACAATATGCGAAGAAATCTAATATGGTTGTTTATCAATTAACGAAAGCTTCATGCCCTATGTTAATAGGCTCAACAAGAATGATGAACAACTATCCTTCTCATGCATCAGAATGCGAATCTTATAATAAGAAGGTGTTGGGTCTTATTACTGACAACGAAAAAATTAAGACGGTGGTAATTTCCGCATTCTGGAGTTCAGGAATTGATGATAGCGATGGCGGGTATGTAGTGAATAACTCAAATCAAAATGGTCTGAGCGCACTGTCGCTAGGGCTAAGGAACGCTATCCAAAAAATGACTGATGCCGGTAAAAAAGTCATTTTAGTTCAAGATGTGCCATTTCTTCAATTCAACGTTGTCAGAGCTATTGATAATCAGCAAATTCCTTTACGCAGGGTTATTAATGCGCTGATACAGCCTACCCCAATGGATATCGAATCTACGAAAAATTATAGTTTTCCGCCAGAAAAAGTTAATGCTTTGCTAACATCGATCGCTAATGATCACAAGATTGAAATATTTAACCCGGCACAGAATTTATGTAGCCCTGCAGGATGTAAATTTAAAAGTAACAACCGACCATTTTATTATGATAATCAGCACTTGACTCATTTAGGCAGTTCGTATGCTTTAGAGGGTTTATAAGTGCTAGGTTTATCATATAGTTGACTAATTCAGCTTACAGTTAGTTGGTATGTTTGAGCCTTTAGCACCAGATAAATCATCGCGCGCTAAAGGTTCAAACGAACTTAACCTCTCACTAATAAGTGACACTTTTAAAATCTCTATTGCATACCCACAACCAAAGCTATGCTTACAACCCTTAGCTCTATCATTCTTGATTGCAGAAATACTTATAAAAAATGAGGATGGTGAGACAACGTCAAAACAAAGGGGCGCCACTGGCGCCCCTTTTGCGTAATGCGAGAGGTGAAACTAACGGCGGGCTTCGGTCAGATCGCTCGGCATGGTGCCTTGCATGCTCTGCCAGATGGCCCCGCTGTCTTTACCGTAGTTACGCACGCAATCCATCACCTGATCGTACGACTTTTCATGGCACAGCGTCGACAGCTTGCTGTAGAAAGTCAGCGCCAGCTTGCGGGACTCCGGATTTGAGAAGTAGTAACGACCGACACGGGTGTACAGGCCTTTGAGGCCGTTGAAGATCAGACCGTAAATCGGGTTGCCGGAAGCGAATGCGAGACCGCGGAAAATTTCGTAGTCCAACAGGTTGAAAGCGTCCGCCTGATCTTCCACTTGAGTCGCTTTCGCCAAGACTTCCTGAGCAGCCTCAGGATGATTCCGCACCGCTGCGCGAATAAAGATTGCGGCAATATTGGTACGAACCGACAGCAAGTTGTCGATCAACTGTGGAACACTTTTGTGATCGAGGCGTGCCACCGTCTCAAGAATATTGAGGCCGGATGTTTCCCAGAAATTATTTACTTTGGTCGGTTTGCCATGCTGAATGGTCAGCCAGCCATCACGGGCCAGGCGTTGTAAAACTTCGCGTAACGTGGTGCGCGTAACACCAATCAATTCTGAAAGCTCACGCTCCGCGGGCAAAATAGAGCCAGGAGGGAAGCGATTATTCCAGATACTCTCGATAATGTATTCTTCCGCGAAACCGGCAGGACTCTGCGCCTTTATGACCATGTGTTTGACGTTCCGTAGCAACGATAATCAGTAATAGTAGTCGGCTGATCATACCAGATCGCCTTGGCATGACATAGCGTGAGCGAAAAACATTAAACGAAAGTGTGCATAAAGTGGCAAAAAACGTGCAAAAACACCGCGTCAGAGAAATTTCACGTCGTAAAGCAAGCCCGTATTGCTTCTGCCCCTGCGGCATTGTTAGGGTAATATGTGACAACTTATTTTCAGGACGTGTAACGCATAATGGAAACGACTTTACGCAGTGCCCTGGTGAAAAACTTCCTCGGGCAATCACCTGACTGGTACAAACTGACCATCCTCATCTTCTTGTTGGTCAATCCGCTGGTTTTCTTCCTGGTCGATCCCTTCATCGCGGGTTGGCTACTGGTCATCGAATTTATCTTCACGCTGGCGATGGCGCTGAAGTGCTATCCCCTGCTGCCGGGCGGCCTGCTGGCCATTGAGGCGGTGTTGATCGGCATGACCAGCCCCGATCGGGTGGGCGAAGAAATTGCCCATAATCTGGAAGTCCTGCTGTTGCTGATCTTTATGGTGGCCGGCATCTACTTTATGAAGCAGCTACTGCTGTTCGTCTTCACCAAGCTACTGCTCAATATTCGCTCTAAAATACTGCTGTCTTTAGCCTTCTGTTTTGCGGCGGCATTTTTGTCCGCCTTCCTCGATGCGCTGACGGTGGTTGCGGTAGTCATCAGCGTCGCAACCGGTTTTTATTCGATTTACCACAACGTGGTGTCGAACCCTTCCGGCGGCGCTGCCGACGTCAACGACGACAGCAACCTGGTAAGCGACGATAACAAACAGACGCTGGAGCAGTTCCGCGCCTTTTTGCGCAGTCTGCTGATGCATGCTGGTGTCGGTACAGCCTTGGGCGGCGTGATGACCATGGTGGGCGAACCGCAGAACCTGATTATCGCCAAAAGCGCCGACTGGGGCTTTGTCGACTTCTTCCTGCGCATGGCGCCCGTCACTTTACCGGTATTGATCTGTGGTCTGCTGGTCTGCCTGCTGCTTGAGCGCTTTGGCGTCTTCGGCTACGGAGCAAAACTCCCGGAGCGCGTGCGCGAAGTGCTGACAGAGTTTGACCGCCAGGCGACTGCCGGGCGCAGTAAGCAAGAGCAGGTCAAATTAGTGGTTCAGGCACTTATCGGCGTTTGGCTGATTGTCGCCCTGGCCTTCCATCTGGCGGAGGTTGGCCTGATTGGCCTGTCGGTGATTATCCTCGCCACTTCCCTGTGTGGCGTAACCGATGAGCACGCCATCGGCAAAGCCTTCCAGGAGGCCTTGCCCTTCACCGCCCTGCTGACGGTATTTTTCACCGTGGTGGCGGTGATCATTGAGCAACACCTGTTTACCCCGGTGATTCAATTCGTTTTGCAGGCGGAACCCTCTTCCCAACTTTCGCTGTTTTATCTGTTCAATGGCTTGCTGTCTTCAGTATCTGACAATGTGTTCGTCGGTACGGTTTACATTAATGAAGCGCGCGCCGCATTTGAAAATGGCGCCATTTCCCTGAAGCAGTTTGAAATGTTAGCGGTCGCCATTAATACCGGGACCAATTTGCCGTCGGTCGCCACGCCGAATGGCCAGGCCGCCTTCCTGTTCTTGCTGACCTCCGCACTGGCCCCCCTGGTACGTTTATCCTATGGGCGAATGGTATGGATGGCATTGCCTTACACTGTGGTATTAACCCTGGTTGGTCTGTTGTGCGTACAATTTACCCTGGCGCCCGTGACCGACCTGCTGACCCAGTGGCATTGGCTGACGCTGCCGTCGCTCGAAGCCGCTGCACACTAACCCTGTAAACCCACTCCGCTGTCAGCGACTATTTTTGTGCTGAATCCGGCTCAGGTGGCTGGCAGCGGGGTTGAATTGGTTTACACTGCCAGTTCAATTGCTTACTGCATGGAAGAATAAATATATGTTGCAATTCTTTAACCGCTGCTCACAGGGGCGCGGTGCTTGGCTGTTGATGGCCCTGACTGCGCTGGCGCTGGAATTAGTCGCACTCTACTTTCAGCACGTAATGCTGCTGCAACCCTGTGTCATGTGCATTTACGAACGTTGCGCGCTGTTTGGCATTCTCGGTGCCTCGCTGCTGGGTGCCATCGCGCCGAAAACGCCGCTGCGTTATGCCGCTATTCTGCTGTGGATTTACAGTGCCTGGGAAGGCCTGCAGCTGGCATGGAAACACACCATGATCCAACTACACCCTTCGCCGTTTAATACCTGCGATTTCTTCGTCAGCTTCCCGTCCTGGCTGCCGCTGGACAAATGGCTGCCTGCGGTGTTCCACGCATCAGGCGACTGTTCGGTACGCCAATGGGAATTTTTGACGCTGGAAATGCCGCAGTGGCTGGTTGGCATCTTTGCAGCTTATTTGTTGATTGCTATCGTTGTGCTGCTGGCACAATTTGTCCGCCCACGCCGCCGCGATCTGTTTGGCCGCTGAGCATGACAGCATGAAAAACGGCGCCTCAGGGCGCCGTTTTTCATCGAGTGACTGATGACCTTCAGAGGTAATGCGAGATTAGGTATGTGTAAGGTAATAAACGAGCACTATTAGTGCTCCAGCTATGGCAAACAGGCGTATCATTTTCATTATTTTACTCTCGAAACTTAGCGTGAGAGCGCTCAAACTACCTAACATCAGGTTTAAAAAGAAGCATCTGGGCAGGATTTGACGCGTAATTTACATAACATTAAGTTAGAAGAGTAAAATGTCTTATCTACGAAAGCCTCGCTTCACTTTTTCGGTCTTACCTCACAAAAATACTGGCGCAACGATTTTCCTCGCCACTCACTTCATACAAAAAAATTCATCATAGCGATGCATTATTGCATCAATATTTTGATGAAGTTTTATCAGAGAATCCCTATAATATCCGCAAGTTAATATTTAACGATTTCCCTGGTGTTGTTGTGTGTCTTGCCCCTCATCTTTGCAGGGGCTTTTTTCCTTATCTCGCCCAGCTCGGTTTGTTCAAGATAGGCAAGGCTTTGAGATTGAAGCGATAGGAAGCTAGGCCGAACTAGGGAAGAAACAAAGCATTACCGCAAGGTGAGCCACTACATTGCACGTAGTTGGATCGTTTTGCGGTAATTTTTTGCCCCATGCATGCCCCACCAATCTAACGCATCCCCATCCGTACCTTGATCCACTCCTGCATCCATTACTCCATTACCATCCCCGGAGTGACACCATGGCTGCTCCTCTATTCCCAAATTCGATTACCGGGGTCCATCCCGGACACTCAATCATTACCCCCAGGACGAAATTAACTCTGCATCATCCGGATAAGCTGTAATCAAACTACGCACTCTGGCAATGGCACCATTAACGGCATTCAGTCCAGTGGTCGCATTTAAGTACGTCGGCCCGATAAAAATGTACGCTGACTGGGTACTGATATCTGCTAAGGTACCGGTAGATGACGTCCCCGTTTGTGCAACAAGTCCGTTTTGGTAGCCAAACACTTTCCCATTTGCTGGATCGAACAAGCCAGCAGAGGGTACAAAATCAGCATACGGTACCTGCGTTGCCGCAACGTAGCTTCCGGCGACTACGGGTATCTTGTTCGTGCACGTGTACTTCCAGGGGTTAGATGTGCCACCAACTGTTTGACGGGTTTCACCAAATGCCAGCGTGCTCGATGCTGTGCCAAAACCTACAGCAATACCCGCGTTATCACTCAGCGCGTTGTCTCTCAACAGAGTGCTTAATAGGAATAGGTCATTACTCCGGTTCTGTAGTTTAATAACAGATTCAGACTGCAAAAACCGACCGCCATTTGATAGCACTACATTAACAGCCGTCCGTGTCCCTGATGTATCCAAAGTCATAGGGTGAGATTCACCGGCAACAGTGACAGCAACAAAATCTGGGCTATTTGCCAGCCCGTACAGTTTAGTGACATTACCTGAGCCGTCTTGTTTAACGCCCCAGTCTGGAGCGCAATATGCGCCAGTTCTATTCCACATGCCATTATTTACTAAACGCTGTATTTCAGTTAACAGTGAAGCCTCACGCGGCACCGTCCCTCCATCAGCAACAACTCGCGCTTTATGTGCATTGAATAATGCTTCTGGATCAAGATATGCCGAGGATAAATCAATCAGTTGACGGCGACCGTTGTAGGGCTTATTTGTGTTTAATACTACAGCCATGATATTAACTCCTTAGTTGATCTGTATGCGGCACAATAAGCACCAGTTATATAAATTACGGACGGTGTACTTACTCATTCGTGGTGAGGTATCTCGAATGTTCACCAGAGGGAAAGTCCAGTTTTCATAAGGCGCAGGGAACCCAGCAGGGACATTATTATTAAAACCAATCCGCAAAATACTCCCGACTGGCGGGGCACTTGCAAAAACGACTCTGAATGTAAAATCACCGGTTTGAGTTACTGACGTCACCGCAACCGCACCACCCTCGATATCGAAGCCATGATTTGGGGCCGCGCCAAGCGTCGTCGTGTCTATTGTTAATGGGTATCCGAGAGGAGAGTCGAACGTGAGATCAAGAGTGCTCCCTGAAAGTGTCCACGATACTGGCTGCACCGGCTTCCATTTGGCGTGCGTTGGGTTATTGACCGTATCGTAAAGCATCCAGTCGATCGCCTGCCCCTCATATTCCCCTGCCAATGCATAGCCAAGCGGCTTAAGATGTTGGATATCAAGCGGGTACAAAATATTTAGGGGGTATTTTGCGCATGACATAAACGCATCTGCGCGCGAGTTGGCAAATGTACGCTGGTCATTGGCCACCCAATCGCCATAGATGACATCACCGGTGGTTGGGCTCACCGTTCTGATACGGGAACCCATCTGATTCACGCTTATTTTAGGCGGTGTCGCCTGTCCAGTCAGAGCTACATAGTCAGCTTGGTGATCGTTGGCCCACTCCTCTAGGTACCCGGCATATTGGCCAGGAGCGGTCACTGATGCAGAGTCAAATTCTCCATGAGTAATAGTCAGAGCATCGATCACAAGGGTTTTGCCGATTGAGGCTAATTGTCTCTTTGCCTCTGCAGCTTCAGTTTGCCCGTTAGCGTATGTTGGCGTGCCCTTTTTTAAAAGAGAATAGCCAGCCCCGCCAAAGCCATGCGTGCGTACAAGAAGTACAGGCTGATCACTTGCAGATACACCTCGGCTTGTCATGTTGTTGAGCATGCGTTGAATGATTGGCGTTGCGATAGACTGTGTTGGTGGAGAGGCATCAGTTAAAGCACCCAGGCTATCGGCAGAAATAGCGTTCCCTGACACGTCCCCGCGATCCTGGCCCGCCCCGCTGAACATTAAAGCCCGCCCCGTCAATGCAGGGTCTTTCGGGGAAACTGTTGCTCCCTCTTGTCCAACTGAGAGGCTTTGTCCTGTATTGGCAATCATATGCACGGTGGTCGTTGATGCGCTCAATTCGCGCGCCTTATATGCCCCCTTGGGCTCTGTGTCAGGAAGCATGCTCGATTTAAGCGTAGTGCCGTTGTCATAAGTGAAAACAAAGCCACCAGCTCCCAGCAACTTGACAGCACTAACCACTGGATAATCAGCCCATAGCGGAGCTGTCGCATCCTGAGAAGCAACGAGCGCTGGCTTATTGCTGAAGATTCGAATATAGCTTCCACCACCGCCGGAAGACCCATTCAGGATGTCCTGTACTGGGCCTTCAACGCCACATAAAAACCAGTTTCCATCATCATCGAAGTAATCGAAGGCTTTAGTTTTATCATCAGATAGCGTAACAGCCTGGATGCCAGCCCCGGAGAGTATCTTTGCAATCTGCGTTTCAGAGATAACCTTCAGCCGGTCTTGTACAGCATCTTTCATATCAGCCAGGCGCAAGCCAGCATTGTCATCGAACACAAAGAACCCGCCACGACCTGTAATCTCTGTGACTGCCATAGAAAATGCAGCGAATCGTTTTCTCGTTTCAGCATCGGTGACAACAGCGACGCGATCTTGAATGACGTCAGGCATTCCTGCAAAGCCGACACCGGCGTCATCATCGATAGTCATTAATCCGCCAAACTTATCGAGCGGTGTTAATGCAAATTGATGGTCGATAAGAGCGTTAGAATCGTTTTTTGAAATGACACTGTTTATATATTTTTGGGCTTTTTCTATAGATTCAATAAAAACATTTGACGGTAAAAACTGTCCAGTTGGCGTAGGAGTTCCAGCAACGTTAATATATTCATCTGCTATTGAATTTGGATTGTCTGACCAAATAAAGAAATGTGCGCCATCCTGAATCTCACCAGAACTAATTGCAGCACTTGCTTGTTCTAATGTGTATGCCTTACCTAGTGGCGAAAGATTATTTCTTAGTCCTTGCAGTGTGAATCTTTCTATACCGAATCTATCTTCGTATTTTTCAGCATCTGAGTTAACCACCTCGTCAATTTTTTCCGCGTTGAACTTTAAGTCGATAACATCATTACTTGGTACTGGTTTGGATGTTGGTGTTGTCATTTATTCGGCAACCTCATAATTATACATTTCGTCGTTATATTCAGACATGGTTAACGAGGTGGTCCCGTCGCCATTAGGTTTCTTTTCGGTAATCGTCCACTTGGTCGAATCCATCTCTACTTGCGTAGCAATGACGTAACGAGATGGGGACTGGACGTTATAGCCGTCGAAGATATTGAGGGTTATTTCTGGTACTGTTGCTGTGAATCCAAATATCGTGTCGCTACGAGGAAATGCCTGGATTCTTGCGGTTGGCGTGCCATTAGCATCGGTGACGATGACAAACATGTCTCCCTGCCATTCAATGCGTTCGCTTGTGTCAAAATCATTTCCATTCCTGGCAACGATATACCCATCCTGCTGATTGGCATCGTAGATGTCAGGTACCTGGACCATCTGCCCTACGTTTACCCATTCCCCATCTGACAAGGCTCTTATCGACATCGTTTGTCGGGAGTAAAGCAACCGCCTAACCTCTTTCAGCGCCCTATCACGCGCCTGATAAGAGTTCCTGACATACAGCATGTCGAGTTTCTTCGCCTTGACTGGCTCCCCCTCTTCAATGGCTGAACCCGTGATCCGATAGCGAATGAATGCCTGTTTGTTTGTTGTTGGGTTCTTATAAGTGACCTGCACACCGTCAAATCCACCAGGGAGTGTCATGTCGTATGAGAGGCTGTAATCTTCCGCCTTGGTGTTAGCACGGTTGAACACCGTCACCGCGTTAGGCTTGCGCTCGTCACGCGTAAACGACAACACCCCGTCATCCCAGAACGCAGTGACCGTGGCCGCGTCACAAATGGTCTGCACCCTTGCCCCAAGAGATATATCTTCATCGTCAAATGTGTAATCGAAGTAGCCTAGCCGCGGATCAGGGAGGGACGCTGCAATCGAATACAATTCGTAAATGTCGATACTGGATTCAGCCTGCCCCCCCATTTTTAACCAGGTGTGCAGCACTGCATCTGCAAAAGAACGTGACGGTCTTTCGGTGTAATCGACTGCCTGGGTCGCAAGGTCATAACTGATAACGTGACGGGTGATGAGCGCGTTGTATTTCCTATCGCGTGAACTCGTTGCCCTTTCTGTCGCTGTGACCGTGACAGTGACCAATGTGTCATTTGGATAAGTGACGTTGTTCCGCGTTCTTACAATATGAACTGCTTCAACTTTCAGCACGGAGTGATCGTTGCTGTTGTTCGTTCTGACAAATTGCAGTGCATAACGGCCATAGCCAGCGGCGGGCGTTATCTTGAATGTCCCGTATTTGGTGTCAGAATTCTCATCATCGTTGTTGAGACCAATGTTGAGTAGTTCAGATGTGCCGGGTATCTGGTTATTGTCATCATCAACTTTCCACCACGTCACTGTTGTCCTGGCATAATCGCCATGTCCCAACTGAGCTTGAAGGTGTATCCAGAGCTGCTCCCCGGCAACCGGAGAGAATGACGGGCCGATCACCAGAGGCTCGTTATCATTCAGCGTGAATATCGTCGTGTTGATAACCGCATCACCTGGTATCTGCCCAATGTCATTGCCGCCCAGGTTTGAAAAAGTAAACTCATAAAAATGTTGTGGATCTACCGGAGCACCATCATCAGTAGTCGTAGCATTGGTTAGGTCAGCAAACACAGTGATATCTCGCGTTACTGGGCCAGATACCGTGTTGTAGGTGACGTTAACCACGAATGACACTGAGTGCGGTTTCGGCAGATCATAGAAGTAGTCGAAGTCACTATTTTGCTTAATCTTCACCTTGGCCTGACCGGCAACAAACTCACCAGAAACCATATCCGTGGTCGTAGTAGCTGTTTCAGCAGGGAAGTCTTCGCTCTCGTTTGGCCCTGGTAGCTCTTGGCCGTCGATGTCGTCGAACGCAAACCCCTCATTGATGAGCGGTATGTTTTGCCCTGGCTGAAAGATTTGGTACGTGGCACCGGCCAACGCGCCGAGATTTGATTCCGAGTAGCGAACCGATGTCACGTCATACTTGCCCAGGCCAAAGTTCATCCATTCAGTCACCTTCTTGATGTTATTGGTGTACTCGAATAGAGACTCCTGGATCAGGTCTGGAAACGCCCTCACCTGACCGTAGTTATCTGGTTTAGCCTCACCGTTGCGAGCAATGTTCGTTTGCCCTTTCAGGCTGTTGTTCGGTGAGGTTTTGGAGTTGTTTGTGGCTGCGTTGGCACTGGGCTGCTTGATGAGTGACGAAAGGATTTTCTGGGTAAACTTTATCGGGTTGAAGTGCTCAAGCGGGTTCAAGATTGTGCCGAGCGCACCGTTCTTTGGCTGGTCAAACACGCTGATGACGTCGCCTTGGTTCAGCGGAAAGTTAAGTTCATCATCAGGTTTAAGCTTTACTCCGTTCCTCAGTATCTCAACATCGCAGTGCAGATTGGCCGATTTCAGCCAGGGGTAAAACATGCTGCCGGCTGCGAGGTTATGTCGCTCTTTCGGTATCCCCGGCACGCGCTGAACTTCGATCAACGGCATAGCAATAATACTCCACTTTGGTGAACACTTTTTCTAACGTCCGAAGCTTGTCGAAACGCACCTGCCCAGACTCGCCGCGGCTATGGAATGCTTGCCCATCGACCACCAGACCGACATGCTTTGGCTCATCGCCGTAATACGCGATAAATATGCAACCATCGGCGGACTTTGCGACCCGCTGCCAGAACACAACATCACCCGCAAAACACGTCAGGAAGTCGCTACCGGCTTCGTAGTCCGGAGTTTGGTGTATCTCAATGCCCAGCACATGGCGGTAATACAAAACGACGAGCCCCCAACAATCGGCTGCCTCAAAGGAGCACGCCCTATCGCGCCACGGCTTGCCTTCCATCGCGGCTACAAAGTCAGCTTTATGCATTGGCTAGTCCTGGGAATTCGGTTGTGTTGTAGAGGAAGGCGATGTTGTTGTTCAGCGGGTTCTGCAGCGTTAGCGAGCAAGTGACGTCGCTATCATCCATCGATACGTCTTTCATGTAGAGCGTCCATGGCTTAAGCGGCGTGTTCATATCAGCGGCATCAAAGCGTTGATAGGTGGCTGATATTGGCGTTATCCGCGAATACCCCTTCCACTGCTTCAACTGCTGCTTGAAGTCTTGCGCCAAACGGCCAAATTTCGCCGATGAGTTGATTACCGGCGTATTGCTCTGCTGGCTCTCCGACACTTCCATCCGGCACGGCGTGTAGAGCTGCCCAGCAAATGTCTTGGGGTAGATCTGACGATTCACCAGGCGGATATAGCCGAAGGTCGAGTGATAAAACGTCATGGTGTCGTACAGAATGCGGTTAGGCCGCTGAGACTGAAATTCGCGTAACGTTGGCATTTAAAACTCCGGTAAATCGCGGTTAACCACCTCATCAATGATCCCCCACTGGTTTGGCGGCAGCTCAACAATGACGTCTGAGAATTCATCATCCGGGTTGTAAACCTTCCGGGTGATAACGTTCCCCGTCCAGGTCGTCGTGTTGCCGTTGATGCTTGTCTGTACGGGCGGGGCCACAAAATGCAGCTCCTGCATCTGCAGACCTGAGCCCCCCAGATTGCACAGCATTGTGAACCACTGGTTGCCGTTATCGAGATAGCGCGGGCTGCGATACCACTGCTCAAATGCTCGGTCTTCCTGCAGCGTGAAAATCCAGTTCAGTGACCAGGTAGTTTTGAGGTCGTCAGTCAGCCGCTGGAAGATAGGCGCACCCACAGCCGGTTGATCGGTACGGAAACCGGTGTCTATCGTGCGGCTCTTGTTGGCCTTCTGAGGAAGGGATAGCCAGTCGGGATAAGGTATTGCCACGGTTTTCTCCCGGTAATAAAAAACCCGCCGAAGCGGGTTATGAGGTTTGAGTTCTGCTATTCAGTGGCTTTGCGAGGTGCCTGGTGATACCGAGATATTCCCTGGCTGATTTGCCCACCCTGCTCCAGATCCGCCAAAACGATGCGCACTACATCGCCACCATCTGCCCCCCTGCTAGCCTGGGTATCCATCACCCCAGCACCAGATGAGTAGTTTTCGATGATGATGGTTGGCCCCGAACCCCCGCCAGAATTTATCTGCTTATTACTTAGGACGTTGCCGCCACCATCACCCGGTAAAAGGTAATTTCTCCCATTACTGGACTGAAGTATCTCCGGTTTACCACCCTCCCCTATTTGATACATGCTTCCAGCAGATACTGGGCCGCCATTCTTGCGAGCGCCCGCCACAGCCAAACCTTTAGCGAGGCCTACTGTAGCAGTCATGCCTGCCATTGCAGGGACAGAGTTACCACCAAATGAAGCAAGGGATGCTAATGCCGCTGGCGCTGCCCAAGCTGAAGCAAGGATACCTGCCTGTGCAACTCCGGCCGTAGTGGCCGCCCCACCCATGACTTGCTGGATGATGAAATTTTTCAACATCTCAACACCGACCTGAACCAAGCTATTTACGACGCTGTTTAGCATCGTACTTCCAAGAGATTTCAGCGCTTCTTCTGCACTCATCGAGCCAGTAATTAACCCTGTTATCGCATTGGATGCATTACCAGCAAAGGCGTCGACGGCACTCGTCAGCATGTCGTAACCAAGGCTTTGTTGGCTTAGTATTTCCCATTGCGCCGCAGTTCTCTGCTGCTCATATTGCTGATTAGCCGCATTCATCAGCTCAATTCCGCGCTGAGTAATCTGCCCTTTATCCGTCTCAAACTGCTGAATCAACGCCAGCTTCTGCGCATTCTCGTTAGCAAGCTGCTGCACTGGGTCAACCATTCCGGCGGCTTGCTGCTGAGGACTTACCACAGCCTCAGCCCGGATTTTTGCCAAGTTAACCTGATGCTGTTGCTCCAGTTGCTCAGCCGTGGTGTTGTACTGTTCCTGGCTGATTTTCTTCGCGGCAAGGGCTGTGTTTAAATCCTTCACGTCCTGCGTATAGCTGGCATTCTCTCGCGCTTCAGGAAGTAATTTCTCAGCTGCAGCCTGTGCCTTAATAGCGTTGGCCGTGTCCCACTTTTTGGCTGCATACTCCCCAGCTTGAGCAATTTGAGTCTGCGTGGCCCCCTTCCCAAGAGACTGCTGAGCGTTGAGGATCGCCTGAGCTCGACTCAGCTCATTGGTAGATTCTGCAGCCAAATCAGCTTGCTGGCTCAAGTTGGCCAACTTTTGTGCTGTGCTTTCTGATTGGCTTTCAGTCTTTTTAGACTCGCTGTTATTTTTCTTCTTGGCTGACGTATTCTTCTCAATTTCTGCATACTGATCTTGCAGAAGTTTAACTCTCGGGTCGTTTTTAGGGATTCCAGCATCTTCTGCATCGTATTGAGCTTGAAGCCTTGCCCTAGCTTCTCCTTCAAGTTTGGAAAGCTCTATGCGCCTTTGTGATCGCTTGACTAATGCGTCTTGCTTAGCATTACCAGCGCCTGGTTTATTGAATTGCAATGTACCACTTGCAGCATTATTTGAAGCTTTTGCGACAGAATCTAAGTCCCCTACCAATGCTGCAGCTTTACCGCTTAACCCGGCCAATGCTTTGTTTTGCTCTGCCCACCCGTCTAATCCTAGCCATGCCCAAGTTCTTGCTCTTCTTTCATACATCTGCCCCGTAGATGTAAGGTCAGCAATTTTTTGAGAAGCGGTCTCTGCCTTGCCACTCAAACGATCTATCGCTGCACTTACGGAATCAATCACCTTAACCATGGTGGTGCTGGCACCCATGGCGTCATTCATTTTACCGATCAGGTTCTGAAGAGAAATCGTAAGCGAGTTACTTGCTTGATCCATTGTCCTAGGTAGCTTTGCAAACTCATCATTAACAGCAGATGATTGCTTCATTATGGCGTTAAGTGCATCTTGAGCTGTTAGCTTGCCTTCGAGCATTGATTGGCGAAGCTGGCCCATAGACATGCCAAGTCCGGCCGCGATCTGCCGAGCTAGTTCTGGCATCTGTTCTAAAATTGAGTTGAATTCTTCAGCTCTAATGGTTCCTGACGCTATAGACTGACCAAATTGTCTAAGTGCGTTAGCCATTTCTTCCGAAGATGACCCACCTACGCGACCGATTTTTTGTAAGGTATCAGTAAGGGCAAGCACCTGTGAGTTTGTCGCGCCAGCCTCTTTCAATGACGAAGTAAGCGTTTCCCACAGCTTGGCAGTTTCTTGCAGACTGGCCCCTGTAGTTGAAGCTATAGCGCTGAGTGACTCGAATGTTTCTCTTGCAGCCGCAGTGTCAGTTGACAGGCGAGTTATTCGCGATTGCAGCTGAGTAATATTATCAGCCACTGTTAAGAACGCCTTTGCATAGTCCACAATTAAGGCGACAGAAATCGCACTCGCCACGCCTGTTAAGACGGTTTTTAATCCTCCCATGGAACTTCCGGCACGATCAGCAGAAGAGGAAAGTCCATCGACTGACTTCGAAGCCTTCCCTGCCTGACGCTGCATCTCATCAAGAACCACGGAAGCTTTGCGGCTACCTGTAACCATTTTTGCTGTTTCTATGTCAACTTGGTAAACCAAGCTTCCGCCGTCTTGCTCTGCCATTTACTGATCTCCAGGCATAAAAAAACCCCGCATGTGCGAGGTTGATAAAGAAAATGGTTTTATTATCTAATGGCAAATCGCTATAACTGTCTGGTCATCTTGCCCGGGAAGGATTTTATCTTCTGCGACGTAATTTCTATTACCAGTAACCGCGCCGACCTCTATTTTGTAATAAACGGCAAATTCTTTGTATCCAGTGAAGTTACTAGGATTCGTAGCCATTCCGCAGATAATTCCCTTGCCAGTCCCATCCGAAAATTTCACAACCCTAACCAACTTCATATCCTTAAACTGGATTTCTTCATTACCATTTACCGATGCTGAGATATCTCTCTTAGCGAAATCAAAGGCATCTTGTTCGTCTCCATTGCAGCCAGCCAGCGCTAATGAAGCCAGCATGATAACCAAAAATTTTTTCACATCCCTATCCCCACAAGTAAGTATTGGATAGATGGTAGCAGAGGGTGCGGCGCTGGCAACGAAAAAACCCGCAGCTAAGCGGGTTGGGTTGCAGTGTAAAGATTTGCTGCTTCCGTTATTTCTTGGTCAGCAGCTTTCTAATCCTGCGCTCGCATCTAGCCTGAGCGTTCCAGTATCTTTTGATTGGCCGGTTGACGTAGTTAATCGTCATATCATCGCGGTCAATGCGCGTCACGGGCCTTGTCTCAATACCTGCGCTATGAAACATCCTTTGTGTCATAAAGTGAGCCAGGCGTTTAATGGCTGTATTCCGGCTAAAACAGCGGAACACCTTGCCATGGTGAGAAACCACATAGATAGGAGCGCTCACTCGCTGAATGGCTTTGCTGGCAGCCGCTGGCATTTAAAACATCCCCTTTAGGTTGATATCATTAACCGCCTTCCATGCTTCGGCGGGCCACGACTTTACGGTTCCGTAGGTTTCGTCCGGGACAACCTTTGGCTCCATACCATTAGTCTCACACCACTTCTTCATGGGCCAGTGATTGAATTTTTCGCCAGTAACGCGCTGCACTGCTTTGATGGTCGCGTGTTTTTTACACTCACCAAGCTTTTCAGCCAAGGTATTTGCCTTCCGTTTTTCGGCGGATGCCGTTGCCATCGCTGTAGCTTCGCGCTTTTTACCAATCCATGCCTTGGTTACAATCGCCTGATCACGTTGCTCTGTGATGATGCGGTTCTCCTTCACCTTAACCAGCAAATCCTCAAGCGCCTGCTCATAGGTTAGCGGGATACCGACATTCTGCCGTGGGTGGAAATATGCCGTCTCCATCCGCTCGAAGAAGTCCCATGCCTCATCGGTATCGACAATCTTCGACATGCGGGCCGCGCCCTTCTCTGTCCAGAGAGTTAAAGATCGAGCCTTGTTCGAAATTTGTGCGTCAGGATTACTGACTCGCAAATCGGCCAGTTCATCGCCAGTGACGGTAAAGATATGTACACCCTCAATAAAACGTTCACGATTCGCATCAAGGTTGGTGCGAATGTTGGTTTCCTTAGTGCCATACCCTTTCGCCAGCGTTTCGGTGGTCACAACGCGGGTGCCTTTCAACTCAATCACTGGAAGCATGTCAGGATCGACAAGTAAGATGTTGTTTGCTACATTTACAGCAGTTGATGAAGATTGTTGCATGTAAGACTCCAATCAGTAGTGACATAAGCCGCCAGCTCCACACTGGCGGTTTTTATTTGCCCAATGTCCGGGGCAAAATTCAGTGAACCCTCTTAATCCTTGCAGCATCAATCTCAACCTCCGTAAACCCAGTTGGACTGTATCCGAGCGTTTTGCAGATACCGGTCGCCAATTTGTTCAAGGAGTCCGCTTTACCGATAAACTCGATATCCGCCCCAAACATGGTGTCGCGCACTACAACCCTTGCGAGGTATCGGCTCATTGGCGATGCTTCTGGCGATACTGATACTTCCCTATCAAGGATGTCCAACACCCAGCGGCGGAACTCTTTCGCTACAGAAGTTCGGGCAAACATAGCTATTAGGTGTGCTCCGCGCAGCGAGAAAACTCGAACCTTTTTCCGGTAGTTTCCTGAGGTCACTGATTCAATGACCTGAGTCATTCCGCTGGTAAACTCATCGCTGTTCTGGTTGAACAGGTTGGTTATCGACTTAGCGCTCTTGTATTGCAGAGCTTTGGCGATATCGGCGGAGGTAAGCCACACGCCGGAAGTGCTGGTCACTGGGACAAGAGCATTACCTTGGAAGTTGAAGTCTGATTTTGCTACAATGTTCATGTTGGTTTCTCGCAAGGTTACTGACATAGAGACCCCGTTAGTGTTAGCGCACTGTGGGGTCTCGCCATTATTGCGCCTCACTACACGCCTCCTCAGTTAGCCCATACGCCTTTTTCAATTGATAAATCACCTCAGTATTGAACTGTCGGCACTGTTTCTCGCCGTTTTTTTGTATCGCCTGGCAGATTTCCTCTGGGAAACGAATCTTGCGTTGGTACATGTCTTTTGCTTTTTGCACTTCCAATCTCCTTTTATGCCTCACCGTGGGGCAAAATAATTGTCACACCGTGCGTCATTGAAGTCAACCCCACGGTGGGGCATAATTTCTAATATCATCTCTATTGCAATTTCTGGATCACAATGAGCAGAGAAGACCCACAGCTGAGGATCAGGCTTCCAATTGATTTAAAAGAGAAAGTAGAGGATTCGGCGAAGGCAAACGGCCGTTCAATGAATGCTGAAATAGTGCAGAGATTAGATGTTAGCTTTCTTGGTGAGATTCCAAGCGATGAGTTAATTTCTGCCAAAGATGCTATTCATATTGCCAATAAAGCCAAGGTAGAGCTCTCAAACATCGTACTAAAAAGAACATTCTCTCTAATTAACAAAAAAATACGGATGGGCCATACAACTTTCTACGTTGACGTTTCTGACTTGGAACTTTCCGAGCTTAGCGAAGACGACTTTGTGTCAGTATTTAAGCCTACATTCAGTCGCTTAAAAGAACTTGGCTATGTTGTTCATGATGAGGAATGGGATGCTGAAGGTTTTATGATAGCAATCCCTTAACTACTTCATTCCACCAACCAGAGCGGGCTACGCTGATTTTGCCAGCCTGCGAGCCTTCTTCTTCATGTACTCATCAGCCACAGCGTCATACTCTTCGGCAGTGAACCCTTTCTGCTCTGGATACTTAGCGTTTATCAAAAGCTGGAATTCGGTCATGGTCAGTTGCTCTGCCTCTGCTCGCGGCATGCTGAAGTGATTGCGGGCTGCGCTGATGTACTCGAATGCACTGAACTCTGCCACATACGCGTTTGTTTCGTGTCGCTGCAGGCGTCGACCCTTTGCCTTGCCGATGATGCCGTGAGTGATGAGTGATTGTGCCAAAACAATTATGTCGCTAGGTGGCATGCTGCCGCGGCGGAACACAAACGCTCGCTTCCCTCTCTTGCTTGGCCTTAACTCCCCCACCAACGAACTAATATCCTCTTTGCAGCACGCCTGCATGACGATCATACCAGCGTAGATAGCATCGCTACTGAATGATGGCGCATTGATGTGAGAAATTAACCACCCTGGAACCTCGCCATACGCCACTATGGCAGCCTCAAGCAATCTCGGCGCGTCACTGGTATGCAATTCAGCAAACCTCTCTACAATCGCCGCTGGCGAGCCTATGCGGGTCATGTTAGCGAATGATGGCCGGAAGAAGTAATCGTGTTGGGCATCAGAGATAAGCATCTCGCCGATTTCAGTTAGTACGGTCATATTGGCCTCGAATAATTATCATCAAGGGCACATGCATGCCCTTTGTGATAGTTACGCGGTGACGGTGGCCGCGAATGTTGCTGTTTTGCTTCCGTCGGTAGTGGTGACAATGATGTTTGCCGTACCGGTCGCTACGCCGGTGACTGTTACCGTGCTGCCGGATAGTGTTGCAGTCGCCTTAGTTGGTGCGGACGATGTGACAGCGTACGTCTTGTCTGTAGCGTCAGTTGGTGCAATGTTCACTGTGAACGTGGTTGTAGAACCGACTGCCACACTGCCGCTGGCTGGCGTAACGGTTACGCCGGTCACTGCCACATCAACCGGAGTGTCGATAACCTGAATGGTATCGGAGTCCGCTACTTTAAACTCGGTGGACAGCGTAACGATATCGTTGGTGCCGCCGTCAGAGCTTAAGGCTGTGATAACCATGTAGCCGATGAAGGTGATCGGGCCATACTCCTCACGCACCCAGAGAGTCGGCTGACGCCCAGCCTTAATCTCGTCATTGTAATACTTGACGAATTTAGCCACGCCGAACTGATCCAGTTTGTCGCGCTTGCGAACCTCACCTTCAAAGCTCAGTGTAAAATCAGAGTTGGTGACCAGGTTTTCAACGTAGCCCTTGGTATCATCCGCATCGGATGTCACAGTATTTGGGCTGAAATCGAATCCCTTGGATGTACCGGCGATCAGCGACTGCCATTCGCCCTCTGCTGGAACCGTATCAGGGCAGCCAAGAGCCACCTCAAGCACAATTCCACGACCGAACAACTTACTGTTGTCAGTTGAGCAACCTTGCATATTTGCTTACCTCTTTGATTATTGATTACTCGCCATACAGGCAAGCGAATTGCAGGCGATAGACTAATCGCCCTTCAGTTGTTGAAACTGGGGAAGGAATGCCGCCAACGTTCTCTATGTGACCGATACAGTCATTTGGCATGGGGTTAGCCTGGATATGGCTGATAATTGCCTGAACGGTGTTGTCTACCACTTCATCCCCTTTATCCGCGCCAATTACATCGACCAACACGTAATATTCGCTACCAATTTCATTGCGTATTGCGGTGCCGCCATTAGGGCGAAATACCATAAACTGGTCTGCCAAATCTTCGGTATCGCGCCACTTAAGCATTTGAGCAATGAATCCGTCAGTTAAGCCGGACTCGACAAAGTAATCGCGGACCCGGCGATGCATAGGAGGATTCATAGCGACAACTCCTTCTTAATGATGGCATCAACTGCATCCCTAGCCGCATCAGCGCCTTTATCAAGGAATTTTGGCTCGCCGGTTTTATCCCAGATATAACCCATCGATCCCTTTTTCTCCCCCCTCCTCACCGAGCGAAGTTTACGGGCGCCAAGATACCTCCCTGGTGCGTTATGAACGTAAACTGCATAGTTTGCTGAATACCCAATCTTGCCGACAAGTCTGCTGCCAATTACAGATAGCTCTCTGAACTGAGAGTTAATCAGCGTGGATGAGGCCACTGGTGTTCTAGATGCAGCCTCTTGCCCGATTAGCAGTAGCGCTGACTGGATTGCGCGAACCGCCTTGCGGCCTTGGGTGTCGCCGATTAACCGGGTCAGGTTCTCTTTCGCTTCTCTTACGCCTTTGACTTTAACGCCCATATCAAACTCCCGTAATAATCGCGTAGTCGTCGGCGATGCGGTCGAACGTGTCAGCGTAACGGATGATATGACGGACCTCATCAGCACCGGACACCTTTGTCGGGTCGGGTGCCATAGACGCGCCAATCATGATGTAGTCGCCGCGTTTCGCCGTGGCGTACTCTGTCCAAAACGTGTTTTTGACTACAAACTCCAAACCGATGTCACCCAGCCGCGCAGTAGCGTCGCCGCCGTAGTCGCACATTATGGAAATAGGAGCTAACCACTTCTGCTTTCCGTATTCGTCAGGAGGCCCATCCTTTTTCCACACGGTAGCCAGCGCCGTGTAACTCCAATTTGCTGTTGCTGACATCGGCTACTCCCTCCACTGCAGTACTTTCGCGCCACTGTTACGAACTTGGGGACAGTTAATAACCCACTCACCACTCGCTTTCACGTAGCCCGTCGCCTCTCGACCGGTATCTGTTTTTATCCAGACCCTGCAGAATGGCTTTGGTGACCGTTCAGTGATTGGAATCCAGGTCATCACTTATCCCCGCACATGCAACCGCCTTTGCCAATCCAAATGCCAGCAAACGCCTTATTGGTTGGGTCAGGCGGAATTAAGCCAGTTGCGCAACCTTCCGTATCCAAACCGCGCAGAAGCGACAACGAACCCTTCCACCTGTCAGCAAATGATTGATAACGGAATGACCTTGAAGCACCAGACGGCGCTGTTTGAGAGCTGATATAGCGATCGCCCTGACCCAGCGCCATCAGTCCGAGTAAATACATCTGAATTAACACCGCAGTGGCCGTAGGGTAGTTGCTATCCAGACACTCTTGGATGCTGTTTACCTGCTCGACAAGCGCATTAAGAATGAAATCAGGCAGAACAATGCCGACCGATGCCAAATACTCTTTTGCCTGCTCGGTATTCACCATGTTTGGCTCCAGATTTAAGGCTCTGCCACATAACAGAGCCATTAAAAAAGCCGCTCAAATATGGCGGCTTATTCTTCAGCGTTGGCTTTTTGTCGCCCGCGCTTGCCCGATGTTGCTTCTGGCGTCGCGGGTGACAGCTCACCTGCACTTTCACCGCGCAGTGGGCGGACATTCGGCACTAGTGATGGATGAAGCGTTTCAAACTCCACCGTATCGCCCAGTTCCACGCCAACCCATGGGCGAACAACCTCATACTTGCTCATTCACCACCTCTTTAACCCAGATTTGCGCCATACAGCACACCAGACAACCCCTGACCATCACGCTTAATCTGTAAGCCTTCAGCAGACATGATCTGGAAGTTGTAGTTGTTCTGCGGCATTGGACGAGGCAATGGAACAACACCAACGGCCATGCCAACCAGCGGGGAGATCACGTCCTGACGACGTTGATAGGCAATGAATTCATTACCAGTCAATGCGAATGATTGACGGATAGCGCGTGCCGGGATGAACTGAGTGATGGTACTCAGCACAGTGCCGCCACTCAGGATGGTTGAGCCGCCGATAGATACGGTTGCTGGCTTCATCAGGTTCGCCATAATCTGCGGTGACACCCACATCACATCGTAAGCTTCTACGAAGTTTGTACGGGCAGCCAGGCCGAAAGGTCCAGTGGTGAAGAAAGCAGCCATCTCTTCTTGGGTTGCGGTGGTAAGGTCGATATTCGCCCCGCCAGCGCCAGTACCCAGGTTGATTTTGATTGTGTTGCGGTGGTTCTTGATGCCCTGCGCCGGGTAGTTCTGCACCTGAATTGATGCGTCGCCGTTCAGATAGTAATTGACGCGGCGTTTGTGGAACTTGCGCATTTTCGCCATCTGGGAGTCAAGAACCAAGTCAATGCCGACAGTGCTCAAGCCAGCAGCTAAGCGCCAGTTTACGCCGTAACCAGCAGTAAATACCGGGATTGGGTCGCCATCGCTGGAGTATTCTGTGTGGTCGAATGAGTATGGGGGCTGGCCGTCAAGGCTGATAGAAACGTCATCAGCAATATCACCGATTACGTTATACAGCTTGGCTGTCTTGCCGATCGGCAGAATTGTTTGAACACTCAGCAGGTCGTTGATGATTTCCATCCCGACTTCCTGGTCACGCATCTGAATGATCTGACGGTCGATTTCTGCCCAGAATTCCTGACCAAGGCCGCCACCAGGAGACAGGGCATTGGCTGCCAGTGTTTCTGCATCCATCGCAGAACGATAGTTGTTAACCATCATCCCATGTGAGGCGTTCCAGATATTGCGCTGGCCCCAGAGTGAGTCCCAATGCCCGCGCAGGCGGCTATTCGTTGCCAACGATTCACGAGTAAAATACATCTAATTCCCCTTAAGAAACGGTTACGCTGTCGGCGCGAACGCGGATACGGATAAAATCGACCGCTGTAGTCGTAACAGCATCTTGGCTATAGCCGATAACTTTGTAAGTACCGGCAGACGTAGGAACTGCTGCGGCCAGACCGGCAACTACGGTGATCGGTTGATCTTTGGTGTAGGTCCCAGCGGCAACACGGACTGCAAACTCGCGCCCCTCTTCCAGGTAGTTACCAATCGCTGAGTGACCGGATGGAACCTGATCGGTGATGCCCAAGCCTTCGTGATAAGCGCTATCCACGACATACATTCGGCCGACAGGTGTAGCTGCCTGAGCAAACAGGTTGCTACCGTTGATTACGGCAAAGGTGCCTGGATACAGAGCGGCCGCAGTCTTGCGGGTTTCTGTTTTGTACAGTGACTTTCCGTCAATATTGACGCGACGATAACGTGGCATTATTTTGCCTCCCCGAAGTAGGTTGCTGGATCAGGTACGCCGTCTTGCTTTTGCTTCTGAGCAGAGTTGGCACCCAGTGGAGCTGGTTCACCAATGCGCTTAAATGCATCATCCAGAGCCTCGCCTGACAGTGCGTTAGCAATCAGTTCGCCATGTACGGCTGCAACGGCCACTCGCTTGGCGTCCTCTTCTGCGCGGGCGTTGGCGGTTAACGTTTCGCTCAGTTTTGTTTGGTTAACTTGCAGAGCATCCACTTTGTCGGTGATCGGCTTCAGCGCTTCGGCAAAATTAGCGGCGAGACCTTTACCAATTTCAGTAATCAGCTCATTTCTTTCTTCAGTGGTTAAAGGCATATCGCCCTCCGAGTTGGTAGCAGGCTCAACCTGCGGGTTAAATAGTTTTTTGATATGGTTAACTGCGACCGCCACCCATGACTCTTGTCGGGCTACAGGACTGCCTGTTTCATCGAAGGTGATCTTTCCTCCTTCACTTTTGTATCCAAATACTTCGGCTTTACCGCCGTTACGGACGATGACGGCCTGCGTGTCGGTGAAGTCAGCAATCCATGCATAATCATCATTACCCGGCGCAAAGCGCTGTTTGGCTGCCCGGTCTAGGCGTGATTCACGTTCACGGTATGATTCCCCGACCAATGCGCCAGAGTTGGCCTGCAATGGCGTGGCGAGGTCAGCGTTAACCATCAGGCCAACCCCCTGTTCAGGCGTTGCCGCGCCTACTTCGTGGAGTAGGATTGCATCGTGATCCATACCGTGAATTTTAACCACCCAATCCGCTCCTTGAGCCTTCTGTTCTGGAGTTGCTTCAATCTGCTCACGGAATACGGCGACACTGGTGTGGATTGGCGGAACGTCTTCGCCACGCTCGATAGCCTCGACACGTGCAATAAGTTCTCGCCCACCTTCCGACTGCTGCGCGGTTGCCACATCCACCCATTTTTCCAGGTAGATACGATTGCCTGCTTTCTTGACGTTTCGGTTCCACGCCCCGGCATAGCCAACATTCAACCCCTCAGGTGAGAAGGCGGAAACGTGCTGACCGTTCACCATTGGGTGGCCAAGTGGTGCCAGGGTGCCTTCCAGCCCTTGATAGTGAGCGTCAATCTCAGAAGCTGGATAAAGCTCCCTGTTCATCACGACGTTGGCTGGCAGGGTGTAGCTGGGGATGATGATGTGGTCGCGCCCGTTGTGCTGCTCTCGCCGGATTGAGGCGCTATTGACCTTGGCGGTCACGTTTACTTGCATTGGCATTGAATTACCTCATCACGCTGCCTTCTTGCAGCACTGACATGTTGATTTGTTGGTTGCCATCCGGTCCCATTGCTTCGTGAATTCCCTCTTGGCCATGTCGATGACGTTTGGGTTGAGCGGATCGCCCTTGTCGTTAACCAGAGTTTCAACCTGTGAGCATTTGCAGTTAATCGCATTAGCACCAATTGCATACCACTCTCTAACTGCTGCGATCGTGTATAGATTACCGTGGCGAATTGCATGAGTTTGGCGTGTGGTTGGACTGAGGGCGGAGAAGTGGAGAAGCATTATTTTCAGGCCTAGAGTTGTTTGGGCCTCTTCTGCCTCATCCCACCTTGCTCGACGTAGCGCCGTGGTTATTTCTGTCCTGGCGATCCGGTTGGCCCGCACCTTCTCAATACCGGCTTGAGTAGTAAGGTTTCTGGAAACCTCTCTTGGGTTAAGCCCCCTGCCGATACCATCCGTGAGTATCCTAGTCATATCGGCCTTCACCTGCGCCGTTATACCTTTCATCTCTTCGAATTCGCGAGCATTTACCAAAGCCATTCGTCGCTGGTATGGCTCACTTATCAGTATTGCAGCCAGTGATTCCCGGCCTGCGGCATAGACTGCGGATTGCTGACTAAGATTGGCGTATGTCTGCCCTGTTCCTCTTGCCGCTGCCTGCTCTACGTAGATGTAGAACCACAAGTCATACTCCCCGCCTTCCAGCATTATTTGGTCAACGAGGTAACTGGCATCGGCGAGGATCATGGATAGAACGGAGGGGCTAAGCTGGTATTCGTATCTGGCATTTACTGCTAGCGTTGCTGGTAACTTATTTAGAGCGTCCTGATAAGCTTTCGCGACTCGGTTTATTCGCCCGGCGAAGTCCTTCATGGCCTTTCGCTCTAAAGCATCGGCACCGGTTGGGTCGGCCTTATTACTCGGAAGAATTGGAGGTTTCGACTTCTTCGTCATCTTCCTCTCCCTCACCAAGTGGGGCGCCGTCGTCTGTCTCGTAACCAGCTGCTTCCCTGATTTCGTTCACAGCAAACACAGCCTCACCCGTTGCGAGTGAGGCTGTGTTTATCTGGCTCATCTTTAAGGCGCTATCAAGCTTTTCGATAGCTGTTTGCGCGTTGAGATCATCCCAGGTGACTGACATTTCCGGCGTGCCGTCAATAACCCTAAGCTCAATAAGCTTGTTGGCGAAATCCTCGATATCATACGACAAATCACCAACCCGGCGTGATTGGCACCGAGCATTCATGTATTTCTGGTCTTCGCTACTGGCCCGCTCACCGGTCTGCATACCTACAAGCACCTTGGCTGGAATATCCACCCCAGCAGCAGCGGTCTGTAAGTTAACGCTATACGTTGGCTCTGGGTCTGCTACAGCAGTCACCAATGGGGTTACGGTCGCTCCCTGAGTAGTCAGGAGGACATCGTTACCGCGGTTAACCTCCAGCGCTGCCTCGTTGAATTTATCCTGTAATTCATCAACCTTTACGCCATACATGGATGCAAGGTTGTTAAAGTCAATCTCCTTTTCGAAGTTGACGTTTAATTGTCGAGCCGCGTTTTTAAGGAACGATTCACCGGAACCGCCCTCGACTTTCTCTAGGCTTACAAATGCGTTATAGGATGGTTCAAGGAAGCCAATGGCATCTTCTGAGAAATCGCCCAGGATAAACACGCGATCAGGATGAATTTGCACCCTGCGACTTGCACCATTTGGTAGTTCCTCGGTGTATTCCCACATTGTGGGCTCACCGTATGTAACCGAACTGATGTTTGTATCGAGTGAGTAAGGCTTTAGAGCGCCAGCCCATACAGGCGTCACCTTCGCCAACCCCCGCCCTTTTGTTACAGGAAGGTTCCAGGCTTTGTCATCCCTGATATGAAGAAGAATTCCAGACCATCGGCCAACTAATCGTCGCCTGTCCGCTTCGGCGAATATCTTCCATAACCGGCTGTTGAGAGTTGCTTTAATCGATCGCTCCCAAGCCGTCTGCGGTTTCGATTTGTCGTATTTATCACCCTGGATTATTTCTGGGTAAGTCTTCCAACAATGGGAGACTATTTTGTTAACCGCTCCAAAGGCGATGCCACCGCGACGATAGAGTTTGTATAGGTCGTCAAAGGTTAACTCTTCTTTAAAGCCATATTCGCACCATGCGGTGCTACGCTTCGCATCAAGTCCCATGCCTGGGTTAAATGCCGCCATACGGGCGCGTGCAAGCCTGGCGTCGTTCAACGCGTGGTTGACCGCCAGTTGGAGGTTTTTATTCATGGTTTATCCGTTAAGGTTTCGCTATCTGCCCTGTAGGCGCTTAGGGATCATCATGCCCATAGACTGCGGCTTGTGTTTGATATAGCCGTCTAATCCATAGCGCACACCATCCCAGCAGTGGTTGTTCTTGTCTTCAATCACCGGCAGAACCTCACCTGTAGTCCGGTCGGTCTTATACGAATACAGGCGGGCTTCTTTTGCCGTTTCTTTGCAGCGTGGATGGATGATGATCTGCTTGAAACCACGAAGACAGGTTATGCCATCCTCAACGCTACCGGCCCACTTCTGAGCAGCGGCAATGTTGAAACCTTGCGCTTTGATATGGCTGATAGTCTCAGGCCGCGAGTTGTCGGCCTTAATAGGCCACTTGCGGGCTTGCGGTATGCCCGGGAACTTCGCTTCGTCTGTGACTTTCCAATCTTCAAGCTGATTAGGCTTCGCGCCATCAATTCCTGCGTAGAACTTCCACATATCATCCAGCTCGACTCCGTGGCCGTAAGCTTCATATTCGATGTATAGATTGCTGTTAAGGATGAACATGCGGATAAGTGTGCTCGGGTCTTTCGCAAAGCCAAAGTCAGCACCGTATAACAGCCGCTCGGCCTGCTCCCACAAGTCGTCAGCAAAGCTTTGGACGACATACTTATTCGCCAGAACCTGCTTATCGGAGTTTTCGAGGTAGGCACCTTCCCAGATCCACGCGTAATCGGCATAGTCCTGAGTGGATAGATCTTCCAGCCGTTCTTCTTCCAGTACCTCGGGGAACCATGGGTTGTCGCTGTAGTTCATCTCGACAATCATCGAGTTTTTCGGCGGTACTTTACGGTAACGCTTGTCGGTTGCGCTGCCGTCTTTCTCTGGGTTCCAAGTTACCCAGATTTCAGAGCCTTTCTCACGAACGGTTGGGCGTAGCTTCTTCCAAGCAATGTCAGATACAGATTCAGCTTCGTCTACCCAGGCGACCAGAATGCGGGCCTTAGATTTGATGCTGTCCAAGTTGTGGCGCAGGCCGCAGAATACGTAGCTAACGCACCTGTTTTTAGTGCGGATGTACTTCTCGCCAATATCGAAGTAATCATCCAGCCACGGAACAGAGCGGATTGCCTGCTTCACTTCCTCCATTGAGGACTCTTCGAGCGAGTTCATGTATTCGCGGGCGCAAAGGATAACTCCGCTTGTACCTGACTCTGCCGCCTGGTATGCCCTAACGGCGGTCATTAGCGCAAAGGTGCGCGTCTTTGCGGAACCACGCCCACCGTATGCGCCGCGGTATCGAACGCCTTCAGTGGCAAATACGGGGACTAGCTTAGCGGGGATTTGGAGATCAACTTGGCTTTCCATTTGATGGCTCTACCCCTACTAATCTGATTGTCGTTGGCTTTGCAGCCATGCTGCCGTCAGATGAGATGTTATCTACGACCACTTTATCCAACCCTACAAGCTTGGCCTTGCCCATAGTGGCGGCGACAGCCGCTGATGATTGAGGGGTCTCGGCGGCTAACGCTGCTTTCCTTGCCTCTTCTAGTTCTGCGATTAACGAATCAACTGTGACATTGTGCCTGTCCTTAATTTCACCGCGCAATTCAGAAATCCTTAGGGCGATCTTAGGGTTGTCTTGCAGTTTGCTCGCTTGCACGTGAACAGCCTCCGGCTTCATCTTGTCAGCAGCATACGCCGTCCGATAAGCCTCCGAAGCATTACCCGTTTCGATGTATGCCTGACAGAAAGCCTCTTGCTTTAATGTCAGACTTGCCATTGTTATTCCTTATCGCCTTTGGATGCTTCAAGAACCACAAGCGTGATGGCTACCACGCCCAACTCCTCATTGCCCTTGATGATGTTGCTAACTTGCTTGTGCAGCTTGTCGACCAGCTTGCGCTCCGCTAAAGGAAGCTCAGAAATAGCCCCCTTCATCATGTAATACGTCGCCTGCTGTTCTTGTGTTAGTGCCATTTAGAGCATTCCTCTACCTTGGTGAGATACACCTTCGTAAAAAGCGATACCATGCACCCACAAAACTTACATAAAACTCTGCAAAAGGCGCTATTTAGTGCCTTTCAAGGAATTTTATAAATCAACCGTGTCGCCAGTAAGCAGCTCGCGTGTAAAGCACTTATCCGCCAACCAGTCCCAGTGAAGTAGCGATGCGATGACAAGCAACCACTTCATTCGCGGCTTGAGTGATACCTTGTATGTCATGATGCCAATTGCCATTTAACCCCCGTAAACACTTATGTAGATTCAGGTTCGCAGCGTTGCCACGCTTGTCAGAGTTGCTAGGCCACTTGCGGCTTACCCGCCAGCAAGACGTGATCACCTCCTGCAGGGTTACACAGTCTTATTCCTTGTCGGGGGAATTAGTTACCGGGACAGCGCTCACTTTCATGCTGAAGCATTTTTTCATCAGCCAATCCCAGCGCAGATAGTGGCCGATAACAAGAATTGGTAGCGCCCAGCGGCGTAGCCTGACCTCACATACCAGATTGCAAATCATTTTGACCTCTCAGCTTCAATATTGCGGATGGCCGCCTTATCGCGGTTGCAGTTATCAATCACGTCCAGAAGTTGGTCAGAGTAGATAACAGCGCCACCGTAGGTTAATGGTTGTTCTGGAAGCGGAGGTATGCAGTTAGCGGTCAGGTTTGCCGGGATTGGTGTCATCGGTACTGCTACGTACTTTACTGGCGTGCCCGTACAAGCCGTTAGAGACATCGCTGCTAACAGGAACGACAGCGCAGGGAGAGCTTGCCATCTTGGTTTTGTACACCACGCGGACTTTATCGCCGGTGTCAGTGGTCTGTTGCTTTTCACTTTCGACTCCTGCGGCAATGGTATTGAACTGCTGGGATTGCTGTATCTGCTTGGTGATGATGGCTTGTTGACTGGTTACTTGCGCCAGCAGGTCTTTGGCATCCTTGGATAGCTGAACTGCCTTGGCGTGGTAATGACTAGCTATCCAGCAAACGCTCAGGAAAGTGATCACCAGCAAAGCTAGGAAGAATTGCTTCCAGTAGGTGCGAATAGACAGGATGGCATTCATGACAAGAACAACTTGCGCTCTGCTTCCCGGCGCTTAACCAATCCATTCAACCTGACACCACCGGCATTCACCCATTTACCAAACTCATCTGCAGCACCCTGCTTATCGCCAGCATTAAGCTTGCGGAGTAAGGTGGACGTGCTAAGGGAGCGCAACCCGAGGTTATAGGCAAAGCTCACCAGTGCGTCGAACTGCCCCTGGGAGATGATCACCTTCACCAGCTGGTTTACTCCCTGCTCGTATTGAACAAGGCCGCACTTAAGCAAGCGCTCAGCTGTCGCTTGGTCAATTACCATTCCTGGTCCAATCTTCCTGCCGTCAACTGGTTGAGTCCATCCATAGCCAATAGTCCAGATGCCGACACTGTCTTGGTAGGCTTTTAGCTTGCAGCCTTCAAACTCTTTGATCAGGGAAATGCCAGCGTTGCTTATTTGCATTTTGTTTACCTATTCACTTCACGATGCGGCACATCTTTGTAGCCAGGGCTGACCCGCCGATCGCCTCGACGCGCTCTATTGACTTTGCACAGAGAACTCGCAAAGCCCCAATCTGCGCACCCCACTCATCACGCTTCCATCGCTCAACCAGCGTTAATACTTCGTCGTCGGTTTTGGCGCTGATTAGCCCATAGGACACAACCGATGATGGATAGGCATAAGCCGCGTCATCTGCACGCTGCATAATCTGAGCGATCAGCCAGCCAGCAATGAGAATTGCCATCACATAAGGTGCGGACGCAGAACAAGCACCGATTACTCTTTGCTTAATCATTCTTTTCACCATCGATGCCAGTTTTCTTGTTCATGAAGCGCAGGGCATACTCGCGAACCTTCTCGACACCGATGAAGCCAATAGCACCACCGATAAACACGTCTGAGCCTTCAGGCAGGTTTAGTATCGCCGCGCCTTTGTATACGCAAAACGCCAGGAGCCCACAGAGAACGCATTCAATCCATTTATTCTTTCTATGCACACCATCGTGAATTAGCCTGGCGTAACATACAGCGCCCGCAATAAGTGATCCCCCTACTGCTGGCCAGATGGCTTTTAAAGCAGCCCAAATGCCTGGCCATAAATCCGGGTTATCTTTCATCTTCATATTCCACCCCCAATTACGGGGATCTATCAGATTAGTTACGTTGATATCTGAACAAATCCCGTTACACTCAATCAGTCTGTGCAGACTTGATGGGCCTTGGTTTTGTTCGTGATTCGAAGCATGAGCAGAATGGCCGGGAGCAGTTGACGCTGTTACCGGTCGCCCATTTTCACGATGACCCGCCATGTGCGGGTTTTTGCTTTTAGAGGATAGCCGTCACGCCGTAGTCACTCAGCGATAAGAGGGTGTTTGAGGTGATTGACTGTTTTGGCGTGGGGCTAAATGCAAAAAGGCCGCCAAGAGGCAGCCTTAAAATGTTGTGTGGTATTGGTTCTCGCTTCACGGGGACGCGCCACTGACTCAGATTTACCCGTGCTTATCGTTTGGTCAGTTCCACTGCGAAATATCTATCTTCCGAATCAGGCCATATCCTGCTTCACCACAACGGAAAGAGCACTGCTTTCGACGCCCGTACTTGAGATTCAGCTTGCGGCTTTATCTGGTTCACGTCCGAACGGCCTTCGGCCTACTCAATGCTCTTACCTGTTGTGATCAAAAAGCCCCGGCGTTTATAGCCAGGGCTTAGTGTGCTTTGGTAGCCGTCCGTAGACTTTAAATGCCTTAAGAACGAATTAACCCATTCTTAGAATCAAATCTAGTCCATTTTTCCGCGAACATCAACAACTATTTTCTACAAAAATCATTTTATGCAGCAAGCCCATCTCCTTTTGTCACCATATTTAGCATTGCCTCTGCGAGAGACTCCTCTTTGTGGCATTGAGTCACTAGCATTTCCATGAAAGGCTGAAGATGATCGTAGGCAAACGTCTTGCCTATTCCTGATTCCTGCTGATTAAATGCCGCCATAACTGCTGAAAACTTCAATCTTGAGTAGCCGCGTGCGTCGCATTTGTCACAGTCCTTGTAAGCCGGGATTCCACCCTGCTTTTCCGTCGCATCCTTGTCCAAAACCTTCCCTTTCCCATGGCACCGGCAGGCGTTGCTGAGCACCTTCTTTCCCTTGCAGGTTGGGCATAGCACTTTCACCTTTTCTCGCAGCTCGCGATGGACATCATATTCGGATGGCTTAAACCCTTTTACCTCCATCTGCAGAGACATCTTCACGATTTCTCTTGCTGGGAAAGGTGTGTGTACCTTGGTGGTGAAAACCTCCGTGTCGATGAAACCTTTCCCATTGCAGCACTCACAAGGGCGGACGCTTGCTGCCGATCGCGAATAGTCCTGGAAAGCGAATGTTGCGAGCGTTTGCAGAACGATGTGTTTAGTATCTTCTGCAAGGTTAGAGATGGATTGTGACTTACCAACCTGAGTTAACGAAAATTGATAGAGGCTCTCCACTGCGCGTTCTGGACCACTGATACCATGCTTTGCCATAAAGAGATCGAAACCGAAGCCTGCTTTTGAGTCTGCCAACCCAAATGCGGCCATGATATCGGTACCGGTCAGTGCATCAGATGCCGTTGCGCGTGGAGAGTCGCTAATAGTGGATGTTTTTGCGAAGAAATATTTTAGCGCTTGTTCAAAGTTCATGCCTTCCCCCATGTCTTTGCGGTTTTGATGCTCTGGATGTTCTGCTTCGATGTGTGGAACTGATCTGCGATAGTTTTGGTGCTAACGCCGATTCCAATCAGAGTTCGAATTGAAATGACATCATCTATGCTGAGTGATGCTCTTTTCCTTGCCATCACTTAGCCTCCTGCAACTGCCAGTGTGGGAGATCACCTTTAAAGCCGGACTTGCGTATTCTGGCTTTCGCATTTCGCTCTATCTGAATAAGCTTCTCGATGTTGACTCGACGCTGTTTTTCTTCCATCCGCAACGCTGATACATCATTCGCAAGGTGGGTTTCCTTTTTGGCTATCTGCATCAGCAGTTCAAAGTGGTCGATTACTGCCCCACACTTTTTGCATTTGACTTGCCGATCATGCTCGTTGATGGTGTAGCCCGGGTGCAGGCAGAAATGACCCTCGTTCTCTAGCAGGAAATTCACCTTTGACTTGGGGTCAGGTTCATCTGCCAGCGGGAACGCCACTACGTTTCCAAGCTCAGTTTCTGTTTCGGTCGTCACGCTTCCTCCAGTTCTGAAATGGTCACAAGCAATAGGCCACCCTTCACCAGCGCTTCCCGCCTAACCCTGAAATCATCTATCTGCTCGTCGTCCAGCATGAACTCCGCATGAACGAGCGAGTCAAAGACAGCCTTTTGAAGATTGTCTAAGTCGCGTCGGCGGCGATCGGGAACGTGAGCTGATATTGAGATTTTGAGTCGTGCTGAGGTTTTGATATCGAGGTGTTGCTGAAGGATGGTTTGAATTACTGCCTGTCTGTATGCCTTACCTTTCTCGCTGATGTAGTGCCTTCCCCTACTATGCCTCCAGTACGTATTCAAGCTGGGAGGCCATGGGAGCGATATTTTATACTCGGTCACACTTTCACCTTACCCTCTTTCAATAACGCCGCCTGAGTCCGCATGACGCCTTCCATATGGGCCATGTGCGCCTCGCTTGCGTCGATCATTCTGGTACGCCGGTCGATTTCATCGTGACATGCAGAACATGCCCAGGCTGCGATTAGGTCGGGAGGCTTAATCCCGGTACCGCACAACCCCGGCAATCGGCAGTGCGCCAGAACAACCGTTTCGTTATTGCCATTGCATATCCCTGGGATTCTGACTTGGCATTCACGCCCTCTTGCCTCTTTGCGAAGATTAGCCATCGTCATCTTCCCCCATCACTGAGTCGATGAATTTGCGTTGTTCCTGGTCGCAGGGCTCGCACACATAAACCTCTTCGGCCTGCAGTTCCTTTCCGCAATCGGCGCAGATCATCGTACGCACCTCATCAGCAAAAACAGAACGGCATTGCCGGGCCATGAGAGGCTGAGAAGTAATGATTTAACCGTCGTTAGACTTGGCTCATTCTTACTGAGGAATTCGAAGAACTGACCAGCCACAAAGCAGTAGGCGCAGGCCAATATGATTGCAGTGATTAACATGGCTTCCTCCTTGCGCGACGACGCAGCCACATGCTGTCTATCAGCGCCGCCGTATGGTTATAAGTTGGGATTTCGGTTGGGGTTAACTTCTTCTTGCGGGGAGTGCGGGTTGTTGGTTTGAATATCAGCTTCTCTTCTAGTCTGTCCCAGACTGATTTTCGCCTTCGTGTCATGATGCCATCCCCAGCTTTATCGATGCCGATCCATAGTTCATGAGTCCATCCCGATCGACAAAGCTTGTCAGCCCGGCGCCGCGGCGCATGTGGTTGAAGATGATTAACATCGAGCCTTTGTTATTTCCGTTCACCGATACTCCGGTATCCGCACGTACAAACGATATGCGGCCGCCAGTAATGAACCTGATTTCTGTTGCGTGCTCCCTGGCAAGTTTGAACCAGCCGACGGAGGGATCAGCCGGTACCAGCATCACCACGCCATTACCATTAAATGCAGCTTCAATGGCCTTGTTAACCCATGGAGTGATGTCGCTATATGGTGGGTTACACCACAGGTAGCCAGATCCGAAAGAATCAAACCAGTCCGCTGACAATGCGTCATCCTCCTTGGTCAGAAACGCCGGATGAAGATGATTGAGATGGCTTGCAGCCACATCGCCGACAAAATTGAACTCAGCATCCAACGCCGCATACAGTTCTAGCGGAGTTCGCCATAGATCACGTATCTCAACCGGGGTATTACTTCCCGTGTAGTCACTCATTTTGTCCTCCTCAACCGGTTAACCCACCGAGTAATCCGCAGCAGTCTTAGGCTTCTGACTAGCTGCCACTCGAGATAGAGGCATAGCGTTCGCGTGGCAACACACATCCACACAAAAGCAAATAATGCCGATGCGAAGATTCCAAGCGCACAAAACACGTTGAACAAAAATTCTGTTGTCATTACGCCACCTGTTTCTGTTTGAGTTGGTTGTACTCGCTATCAGCAGGAATTGTTAACCTGCAGCCAATATTCAGCGCCCAGCCTTCAACCTGGTTCAGGTAGAAATGCATGTCACCTGTATCGAGGTCTGCAGTGTGCCGCAGCGATTGGGTTGTGGTTTTTGCACCCGTCGCCACGTTCACCATTTCTCGCTCTTCGTATCCGAGGTAAGTGTGCTTCATCGCATCCTTAACCCATTCTGGAGACGCAAAGGGCTTGCCACGCTTAATGAGATAAGCGCTTAGCTCTGCGTACCACATGTGCTGGAGTGAGTTCTGAGGAAGGCTGCGCTTGTCGCGCCATTCGGATATTTTTACTCGGTAGCGTTTGCCGCTGGAGATGAGGTCGAAGAGTTGTTTGGTGAATTGGCCTAGGGTGGATTTATGGAGACAGAAGTCGTCCATGGATTAATCTCCTAGAAGTTGCTTCATCCTTGCATAGGTTTTTGGAGCCCGGTCACCGGCTGCCCATTCCTGTTGAACCATTTCAATTAGCTCATCCCAGTGTTCAAGTATTGGAGCGAACTGCTTACACTGCCTACCTATCGCTGGAAAATGGTCGCGAATCTCTGGGATGAATTCCACAAGTTTCATACAGCGGGTTAGGTCAGAAGGGTCCCATGGCGGGTTGAAATATGAGCCATAAAATGGCTTATCCATCCCTAAAGCAATCGAGGCCATGGTTGCAGAACTGACGCCGACGCCCCCCTTAGCCTGCCACTCCAATACTTTCATCGCTAAATCACTCATTACCTACTCCCCCTTGATTGATAGGCCGATAGAGCGGAGGGATTCAGCAATCTCATGCTCTGCGTAAACTGGGTAACGGTCAGACCCATCACAACACTTGTCTTTCTCACTACGGGATACCTCTACATCATCCCAATAATCATCCGGGGCATGCCCAGCTTGAATCCAGATTAGGTGGGCATGTGGTTCAGGAAGCTCAACCACGATGCTTGCTCGGCTGTCCTGCCACGCCTGCCATGCTGCATACTTTACGAACACACCCTCATCAGAACCTGCTAAGTGGCAATATTCTTCATGCCACCAAGCATCAAACTGCTTCCGGCTCTCTTCGTGTAGCTTATCCATCAATCTTCACCCCTTCAATTTTACCGGCGCGGATGGCGTCGTAGAATCTAACGCATTGCGCATAATCAATTTCATCACTGCTTGGCATAAATTGCAGCATGTTAAGCGTGATGCGCTCCCGCCTTTCCGCCTCGATTTGCCCCGGGGTGCGGAATGGAGCTAAATGTTTGTTTAATATTCCGCTCGCCTGTGATTGGTCGATATTCCATACAACCGAAACGGCAGTTCCTTTGACGCCTTGGTTGCCCATGTTTTTGTGCGCTACGACTTCCACTTTTTGCCCATTTCGCCACAAGTTAAGCGAGCAATGCCTATAGGCATTAAAATTATCTTCATCCACCTCAGTGATCCCTGACAAAATGCAAACCGTCCCCACTGGCGGCTGCCCTTCACCGTTCCAAAGTTGCTGTATATCTTGCTTATCCATGGTTATCTCCTTTGCGTGGCAGGTCAGCGCCAGCCTGACGCTTCTTTGGTTTGCTGTTCGTTCTGCGCAAATTTCCTCGCAGCCTCTTCCTGTTCTATGTTGACGAAGTGTCCATTCTTCCAGCCCATGTAGAACGTTTTTGGCTGGCCAGACCGGTATTTACCAATGATGATCTCAGCAATTCCCTTCATGCTGCTGTGCTCGTCATAGACTTCATCGCGGTAAGGGAAGATGATCACATCAGCGTCCTGCTCAATGGAGCTGGAGTCTTTCAGGTCTGCCATGCTAGGTCGTTTATCGGCTCGATTTTCTGGTCCACGGTTAAGCTGTGCCAGTAGAATTACTGGAACCTTACTGCGCAGGCAGAACTGCTTAAGCTTGCGCGTCATGTCACCGATCGCGATGTCATTACGCTCTGCTTTAGGGCGAGTGATAAGGCCAAGATAATCGATAGCCAAGAAACTAAGACCGCCGTCCATGTTCATACGCTCTGCGTGGGCTATTGCACCATCAACGGTGAATGCGCCATCAATCACGTAATTGTTTTCGTCCATCAGCGTTCCGGTTGCACCAGTGAGCCGCGTGTATTGTTCCTGAATCATGTTGAGCGGATTACGGAGTGTGCTTATCGATAGTCCTGCGCGGTCTGCAACATGGCGCTCTACCACCTGCATATCCGACATTTCCATTGATACCAACAACCCTCTCCCTTTTTGGCGTCCAATTGAGTTGGCGATGTTTATTGCCAGTTCTGTCTTACCCATGCCAGGGCGACCGGCGATGATGATTAAATCTGTGCGATCGAAGCCGCCGTATTCATCGTCCAGTGGGTCAATGCCAGTTTTCAGGTACATGCCAGACTCTGCACCTTGCATGCGTTTTTCCAGCACATCCATGTAGTCAGGCAGCAGATCGCCAATGCGGCGCGGCAGTTTGTCGTTGGTCTCAAACTGCACCCTCGATAACACGCTAGCCACTTCCGCAGTCCTGTCGTTGATGTCATGAGCACCGACACTGTTCAGGATGGAAATTGCCTGCTGCAGGTCGCTTATTCCCTTGCGTATCATCCAGCACTGGCGAACACGCTTTGCCCATGCTCGGATGTTTGCCGCTGACTTGCATCGAGAGGCAACGCTGAGCACCAAATCCTTGCTGGCGTCTGAAAGGCTGTCTTGCACGGTAAACTGGTCGATGGGTTCGGCTTGGTTAAGCAGCGTGACGATTACTTGATACATCTGGCGTAGGTGGAAATTTTCAAAGGCTTCAGCAGGAAGCTTACCGGCAACCTCTCGGCAGTCGACGTGGTCACCCTTGATCATCATCGAGCCAACCAATTGCTCCTCAAACTCGTAACTTTCCATCAGTCCTCCCGGGAAAGAATTTCGTCAATCTTCTCTTGCCGCAAAGCAGTCTCGATACCGTACCGCTTACCTTCTGGATTATCGCCGCAAGCCCACTTCGTCGGCGTGTATCCATGGGCTAGGTATCCGTTCAGGAATGTATCGATTTCATTTGGCTGGCTGCCAAGTTCTTTGCATTGCTTCAGGTAGGATTGCCATAGGCGCTTTAAGCCATTCTCGACAGTCGTTGAAACGTTACGGATTTTAGGTAGGCCGTACTTCTCGGCTTTACAGTTCCATGTTTCCTTCAGTCTCTCACGGTCAAAGGATTGCATTGCAGAGCGAGGATTGGTCCCTTTGGCTCGAGGGTTGGTGCCTTTCTGCCGTGGGGTTAATTTCTCTTCCAACGACAAGCCCACATCGTGGGTTTGGGTATTTTCTTTTATCTTTTGTATATTGTCTTTTGTGGTTAGCAACTTCTGCAAAGGTCCGTTAGCAACTTCTGCTAAGGTTTTCTTAGCAGGTTTAGCTAATGTTTTGCAGAATCCGTTATTCTTCGTTTTCCACTCAGTTACATTGGTGTTCATGCCAACCTTTCGGCCTTCCTGAATGAAAACCTTTTTGTTGATAAGCAAGTTCTTAGCTGTTGAGCAGTGAGTTAAATGCTTACCTATCATCTGCTCTAATTGCTCATTGCTGACCCAGTCCATTTTTTTGCTGTAGCCGTATGTCTTTCTCCAAACAGCGAGAACCACACACATCTCCGTTTCGCTTAATCCAGCCGCCATAACAGCGTCTAGCAGCTCGTTGGCTAAACGAGTGTAACCATCCTCGAGTTGAGCCACACGTTGCTCCACGACTTCTGGAGAAGTCCTGACGAGTGTTAAGTGTCTAGCGGCGGTCATCTTTCTTCACCCCTGCTTTAGCCAGTCTGAAAACACCAATCAGCCTTTCGGCAAATGGCTTGTTGCATGCTGCTGTGTAGACCAGTCCGTCAGGTGAATCCGGATGCTGCCGTTCCTCTTCTTGCTTGTAATTTCTGCGTTTTCGAGCCATAATTACTCCTGTGAATTGATCCAGTCATTCGCACTTAGGCCTCGATGCTGTTCGCGCAGTTCGGGGCTTTTTCATTTGATAAATATCCCGACAAACGTTTAGCCAGTTCAGCCATCTCGTCATCAGCTACGCCCCACTCCAGAACAGCGAGCAGCATTGCCATGCGAGGGACTAGAGACTCTTTCCAGCGAGTTACTTGGGATGGGTTAACGCCTACTGCAGCGGCGATAGATGACACGCCTTTCAGGGCGATTTTGTTCAACAACGTGCTTTCGATACGACGAGCATCATTGCGTGTCTTTGCAGTTTCCATACGTCATACTTCCTTTGTGGTTTAAATAGTTACGTGCGGCATCCGTGGGGATTGCCACTTGGTTATTGGTGGCCACATTGCGGCAGCCGGTAGTGTTGTTAAAGAGCGGTAAAACTATGCAGCTTGTTCTGGGTGTTTAAACAAGTGCGGGAGGTCTGGGCGGATTTGGTAATCCTGGACTTCACCACCAGTTGCCAGAACGATGGCCTTAACGTTTTCTGGTGCTACTTTTGCTTTACTGTGTAACCACTTCTGCACCGCAGACTGGCTAACGCCACATGCTACCGCCAGCTTCTTTTGCGTACCGACGATTGCGATGGCGGTTTTAATTACTTGGTTAATTACTGGTTCCATAAAACCACCTCCGTTGTATTCAAGGTATAATATACAACTATAGTTTTATTTTAGCAAGACTGTAGTTGTTTGACCCAGTAAAACCGAGGTTGTATTTTCTTGGTTATGAAAATGACTCTTGCTCAACGCTTAAAAGTCGCAATGGCGGCCAAAAACATGACGCAGTCCGCACTAGCTGAAAAAGTTGGTGTGTCGCAGGCTGCAATACAGAAGATAGCTTCCGGCAATGCCAAAACATCCACTAAGATTGTGGAGATAGCCAGGGCATTAGACGTGCGTCCTGAATGGCTAAGCAGTCAAAGCGGGCCAATGAAGGATGGCGAGGATGGTATTTCGTCTTTTCATCACCCGGACTCTACAATCCCGCCTGAGAGCGAGTGGGAGAAGGTTGATTCATGGGATAGTAATACCCCTTTACTAAGGGAAGAAGTAGAGGTGCCTTTTTTGCGAGATATTTCTCTCGCCGCTGGGGACGGAAGTTATAACGAAGAAGACTATAACGGATTCAAATTGAGATTCTCCAAAGCCACATTGCGCCGGGTTGGTGCAAGTACCGATGGCAAAGGAGTGCTCTGCTTCCCTGCTCGTGGGAATAGTATGGAGCCGAACATACCAGACGGTACTACGGTTGCGGTCAATACAGATGATAAACAGATCGTCGATGGCAAAATCTACGCTATAAGCCAAGATGGCTGGAAACGGATCAAGCTTCTTTATCGTGTCGGCCCCGACAGAATCAGTATCAGGAGTTACAATGCTGCAGAACATGAGCCAGAGGAGAAAGATATTAACGAAGTAGAAATTATTGGACGCGTTTTCTGGTACTCAGTTTTGCTTTGAGCCACACCTCAAGCTCGGTAACTCCGAGCTTTTACGTTCCCCCCACCTAAAACCCCTGCCAATCCAGTTTTAATCTGTATCAAATTGCAAAATAAATAAACTTTAATACAACCAAAAACAACCACTTAAAACAACCACGCCATCATTTACAACTTAAGTTGTTGACATAAATACAACCATGGTTTTAAATTGGCACATCGAAACGAAATATCGATGCGGCAGACGGACCTACCAGCCGCGCCAGACATGAAGTCAGGCTGCTTCTTTAACAATCAGATTTGTATGCCGAGAGGTGTACCCAAAGTGAAGTTGGCTTTGGAGTGTGGTGGGCGCTTCGGCGCAGCCTGGAAGCGATGGGATAGATATTCGCAGAGGCCCATAAGGCGCGAACCACCACACTACCTAAGCCAATCCACTGGAGATTATCCATGAACGCAAAAGAACGCTGCAAGCTGCGCAGAAAGCTCCGTAGGGCTGCTGAACGTGCAGAGGCAACAAGAGATATCAGATTGAGCAAGAGCGTTGCAACGGCTCTTGTGGGAAGCGAGAGAGTGGCTAAGGCGTTGTCGATGATTGACTATAAAGCCTGCCCTCGACCAGTTCGCGAAACATCAGAAGGTGGCGCAATGTGCCTGCCAGAGGTGGCTAAGTTCGCTGCAGGGTACCGCAAGTCCGAAAACATTACCGCTCGTTAACAGCAGAGGGTTACACGATGAAAAGAATTTTTGAATATTTCAATTCTCTTGGTGAAAAATATGTGATCACCTGCGACACAAAATTAAAAACGGTATCTGCGGTTATTTTCATTTCCAAAAATTCAGGTCCTAAGCCAGTAGACGTCGACTCGGTTTTTAATCCGCACATGTCGCATAAAGAAACAAAAGCTAGCGATGAGTTTTTAAAGGCCTGCCGTAAACGCAGCGAGCAAGCTTTACGACTGCACTTGCACAATGAGTTACACATTCCTTTTTACTACAAAGGTTTTTCTGAAGTCGCTGGGAACTAACACCCACCGCGCCCTGCGGGGCGTTAATCGACTGAGCATTGAAAAGTGTTCACTCGATTTACTGATCGTAAACCTCAACAGGAGATGCAGATGGAAATTAATGAAGCAGAAGCCCAAGTGATTTTAAAGCTCATTGAGCAAGCATTCCTCGATGGGTTTGATGAAGATGAACTGGTCGAGCTTTACGAGAAACTTGGCGAGTTCGTAAACAATTAACACGGACTGTTGATGTCTGGGGAAAGCGCAAACACAAAGCCTCTTCGGAGGCTTTTCTTTTACATCAAGCTGCCACTCGGCGGCTTTTTTATTGAGGTCAATATGAACGCCACTGAGTTACGCAAGATTCTTGATGAGCACAAGGTGTGGGTGACGTCGTTACGTGAAAGCGGATCCAAAGCCACCCTGCGCGATGCCGACCTGCGCGATGCCAACCTATTCGGTGCCAACCTGCGCGATGCCGACCTGTTCGGTGCCAACCTGTTCGGTGCCAACCTGCGCGATGCCGACCTGCGCGATGCCAACCTATTCGGTGCCGACCTGCGCGATGCCGACCTGTTCGGTGCCAACCTGTTCGGTGCCAACCTGCGCGATGCCGACCTGCGCGATGCCAACCTATTCGGTGCCGACCTGCGCGATGCCAACCTGCGCGGTGCCAACCTATTCGGTGCCAACCTGCGCGATGCCAACCTGCGCGGTGCCAACCTATTCGGTGCCAACCTGCGCGATGCCGACCTGCGCGATGCCAACCTATTCGGTGCCAACCTGCGCGATGCCAACCTGCGCGGTGCCAACCTATTCGGTGCCAACCTGCGCGGTGCCAACCTATTCGGTGCCAACCTGCGCGGTGCCAACCTATTCGGTGCCAACCTGCGCGGTGCCAACCTATTCGGTGCCAACCTGCGCGATGCCGACCTGTTCGGTGCCAACCTGTTCGGTGCCAACCTGCCTGATCACACATTCGTAATCATGGGAGAGCCGTACTTCCTGCAGATATCGAATGGGGAATATGTCCGCGCCGGTTGCCAGAATCACACTGTTGAGGAATGGCGCAATTTTACCAAGCGTGAAATTGCAGAAATGGATGGCAAGAAGGCGCTGAAGTTCTACCCACGCCTGCTGAAGATTATCGATTTTTACCTCGGGGCTGGTGTTCATCCTGATTGGGTTAACGAGCCAGAAACTGATACTGAAGAGGCTGCATAACGCGGCCTTTATTTTTAACTGGAGGGTGCAGCATGACTTACAACGAGAAGGTTTGGTTTTGGGTTCTGGTTGGCTGCGCCCTCTTCTGGTGTGGTGTGGTTATTGGATTGATGAGGGTTATGTGATGAGTTAGTACTTGGATGAGTGCTTTTATGCAGACTATGAGAAAGGAATTCTTGTCTGGAAAATGAGGCCCATAACTCACTTTAAGTCCGAAAAGATAGGAAGCAATACTAATGCAATGTTTGCTGGAAGAGTTGCTGGGTGTATAGGCAAGGACGGCTACGTACTAGTCGGGATTAACGGCAGGCGGAAATTGGCTCATAGGATAATTTGGGAGATGAAGAATGGTCCTGTTCCTGATGGCATGTATTTAGACCATATAAATCATGACAAGGCAGATAACAGAATATCTAACCTTCGCGTAGTAACTCGTAGACAAAACAATATCAATACCAGAGTCAGAGTTGATAATGAAAGCGGATTTAAGGGAGTGACATTTTATAAGCGCTTGGGGAAATGGATGTCATCTGTTTCTATCAACTGCAAAAGGCATTACCTAGGCTATTTTGACACTCCTGAATTAGCCAATGAAGCGAGGCAGAATTTCATTATGAATAATGTGGATTCTGAGTATTACGCTTAGACAACATGATGTACCAGTAAGAAGACATAACACCTCTTATCATCACTTCGGGCTGCCTTGTGCGGCCCATTTTTTACCTGGAGAAACACATGGCTAAGTTTCGCGTTTGGCATATCCCTCAAGTCCCAATGAAATCATTCAAGGTAGAAGTGGAAAGCGTTGAGGAAGGTGTTCGCCTGATGGACACGCTGGCCAATTACGACTTGTTCCAATACGAAAACAACATCAAGCCAGATTACTGCAACATGAACGGCCTTCAGATGTGGGATGAATCACTGACGGAGGAAGACATGCGGGACATGGAGCTTTCTGATAAGTGGGTAGATTGGTACAACGACGAATTCGATGATCCGCGAGATTATATCGAAAGCCTTAATGAAGAAACCACAGCCGCCTAGAGCGGCTTTTTTATTCCCATCGATAAGCCAATTTATGAGTTGGCTCAGCAATGAATACTTATCAATCAAAGGAGCGATGCCGTGACCGAATCTACCGATTTAACTGTTATCGAAATTAAGCCGGAGCAAGCACCGGCACTGTTTATCCCTAATGGTCTTGATGCATACCTGGAACATATCAAGGCAAGCGTTAATGAAGCGCCAGACCTGAGCACGAAGAAAGGACGTGATCGGGTTGCGTCTCTTGCTGCTCAGGTAAGCCGCAGCAAGACCGCAGTTTAAAAGCCAGGGCGTGAGTACCTGAAGCGACTTAAAGAAGCCGTGAAGCCTGCTGAGCAAGAAATTAAGCGGTTTGTTGATGCCTGCGATGTTCTTCGCGATGAAACGCGCAGACCATTAACCGAATGGGAAGCCGAGCAAGAGCGTTTAAAAGCTGAAGAAGAGGCAAAGCGACAGGCTGAAGAACTAGCCAAGCAGGTTGAAGCCGATCACGAAATAGCACTGCTGCTTAATGAGAAATTCGACCGTGAAGTAGCAGATAAGAAAGCCGAATCTGAGCGTCAGCGCATAGCTCATGAGGAAGAGTTAAAGCGCCAAGCAGCAGAACAGGCTCGCATCGAAGCTGAGCAGAAAGCCAAGGCCGATCTTGAAGCCGCGGCACGGCGTGAAGCTGAAGCGCAGGCAGCAAAAGAGCGAGCAGAGCGTGAGGCCAAAGAAGCAGCGGAGTTAGCAGAACGCCAGCGTGTCGAAGCACAACAGAACGCAGAGCGTGAGAAGCAGGAAGCCATTGCAGCAGAACAGCGGAAAGCTAAGGAAGCCGCTGACAAGGTTAGGCGCGAAGCTGAAGCGAAAGAAACCGCACGACTGGCTGAAGAAAAACGCATTGCTGATGAGAAGGCAAGACGCGAGCAAGATGTCGAACATCGCCGCACCATCAACCGCCAGTCAGTAGCCGAACTTGTTGCCGCTGGATTGCCAGCAGATTGCGCTCAGAAGTGTGTCGAAGCTATTGCTAAAGGCGAAGTATCAGCCATCCGCATTACCTACTAATCAATTCAAAAGGAACTAGCCATGCAATATGCCGTTGCAGGGTGGCCTATTGCTGGCTGCCATACCGAATCACTTCTCGAAATTATCACTCGCCGTATGCGCTGCATTGGCCGGTGGTTGAAAGACACTCTCAATCAGCGGGGCGATCCAGATGCAAGAGCATGAGGAGTGGGCTGACACCTTCGGTTTCGAAGAAATCTGTGAAATATCGTCTTTGGGAAATGTAAGAACTAAACCAAGGATAGCCAAAAACGGAAGAAAATATGAACAGGTTTATCTTACAAAGGTACCAGATCGATATGGATATCTAACTGTTGGAATTAATCGTTCAGGTAAACAGCATAGAAAAACCATTCATAGATTGGTGGCTAAGGCCTTTTGTCGCGGCAGCGGAGAGATCGTAAACCACAAAAATGGAGTTAAGACAGATAATCGAGCTTCAAATCTTGAATGGTGCACGGCGTCGGAAAATGAACTTCATGCCTATCGTACAGGGCTTAAGTTCCCGCCAAAAAATACTCGCCCAGGACGATTCCACAGTATGTTCAAGGGATTTGTTGTAGCAACGAACCTTGAAACAGGTGCTGAGGTAATACTCGAAGGAAACACAGACATGGTTTCCAAAGGGTTTTCACAGGCATGCGTTTCTAACTGCCTGAGAGGAAAACAAAAATCACATCGTGGATACACATTCAACTATTTGGCAGGCAATCCATGAACAAGCCATTCAACACAGCTCAGTTCACCGCCAGAGCCGCTATACAGCTTCGCAGTCCTGCATTGTGGGCAATGGCAATGGTGCAGCTAAAACAAGCATGGAGGTCGAAATGAGCCTCGGAACGACTATCGAACAAAGCAAAGCCAATCGGCGTGAGCACATTCTGGATGCGCTGTATTACCGCCGAAAAGGGATTCGCAAGGCCGTGCAAGCCAGCCTTAACCGTTCAGCGTGGGAGAAGATGAATCAACGTTACTTTCTCGGTGAGCAACCATTTTAGGAGTGGATATGAGTAAGGAATTCATTCAGAAGTTGGCGCAGATACAGAAGGAGCTTAATGCGCCAAAGAACCAGCGCAACAGCTTCGGTAACTACAACTATCGTAGCTGTGAAGACATCCTGGAAGGCGTTAAGCCGCTACTAGGCGACCTGTTCTTATCCATCAGCGATGAGATTGTGCAGATCGGAGACCGCTTCTATGTGAAGGCTACGGCCACAATTACAGACGGTGAGACATCTCATTCAACGTCCGCAATGGCCCGCGAGTCACTCACAAAGAAAGGCATGGACGATGCGCAGGTAACTGGAGCAACAAGCTCATACGCCCGGAAATACTGCTTAAATGGCTTGTTTGGTATCGATGATGCAAAAGATGCGGATACCGATGAGCACACCAAGCAAGTCAGCGCTCCAGACAAGAAGAGTGGCAGCAACAAGCCAAGCCCCACTCAAATTCTTTATGCATTTACTGATGCAGCAAGCAAAAAAGTCTCCGTCCATGAACTTCAAGAGGCATTCGGCAAAGCATGGAAAATGCTGGAAGGGACCGAAGAGCAAAGTAAGGCCAAAGACATCTACGAAATCCGCAAAAATGAACTGGAGTTACCAGCCTAATGCACACCATCACAGTACGACTCAATAAATCAGCTCGTGAATTCCAAGCCGGTGAGAATATCGGTTTCAACATCCGCGCTGGCGTTCAGTATTACGATCGCCAGAAAAAACAGAAAGAGTGGACGAACTACAGCGCCGCTGTGTTCGCAAAGCCCGGCCCACAAGCAGATTACTATCGCAGCGTATTAGCTGAGGGGTCGGTTATTGAGATTTCTGGCGACAACATCAAAGTTGATGTTTATGACGGGCAGAATGGACAGTCGATCACCCTGGAACTGCTTAACGCAAAATTAGGGTTTGCCCAATCAGGCCAAAACCAGGGAAAGCCGCAGCAGCAAAGTTCAGGGCAGCATTCGAGTCAGCAAAGCGCCCCCGATGATTGGGATATCCCATTCTAATCGCCAATCCCCGCAGGTAAAACCAATGACCAAACAAGAGCTATACACTGCAATCGCGGTGGACGCCCTCGCGGCCGTAGATTGTGCCGAGCGGGGACAAACTCACTGGCGGATTAACGGAATGATGGCAAGGACTGCCGCTCATTTCGCAGCATTCAATCCACCCTGCCCGGCCCACCTTTTACCACCAGAACGCAGACCATTCAGCAGAGATAACCCATGCGCCATCAAACCAAGCGAGCCATCCGGGCAAATGAAGACGGTTGTTCGGATTGTTGGCACCTGCTGGGAGTTTCCTGACGGTACGAGGATCCCAAAATTTTGGGCTGCGGACCAGAAAGCCAAATCACTCGGAATGGTGCTGGAGAAGCGCAAGGACTGGCGATTCAGCGTCAACGAATAACTCCATCCGGAGGTCATCATGAGTACCCACCCTCTTCATGCGAATAACTTTCGTAGGGAAGCCCTTTCTCGCGGAAACGTGATGACGTCTCCGGGGAAGGTTATTTCTGCATTCAAGCTGGAGAATCTCAGTCGGGAGTCACCACTGGCCCAACTAGGCTGGACGCAGTACCTGCCCGTAGATGGACTGCACTCCCCTGATGGTAATTACACCTACGTCTATCAGCTATTCACTGACAGCTACAGAGTGATTCACACGGTCGTCAAAGAGGATGACCTACCCTGCAGCAAGCTGATGCCTGGTGAAGTCCAGTACCTGAACCACCTCCTGATTAACGTAGGCAAAGACAAGCCAGATATGGCTGAGCTGCGTTTCAAGGCATCCATCTTCCTGGGCGAAGAACTGGCATCAATCGTCAATCCATTTTCGTTTAACGCAGCCATTAAAAACGCTATCCAGCGCGGATATCGGCTAACGCCAACCCAGATAGAGCAACGGTTGGTTAGCTTTGACGGCTACTCAGCTGAAGAAATTAAGTTCATCACCGAGCGACTCGGCAAGGTATCTGCTGCAGAAATAGCCAAGGTCTGCCAGCGACCCTATCAGTCGATAGTCACATGGGCTAACGAGCACGGCTTCTCCTCGGCATTCCACTATCAAGCGTGGAGCCAGGACGACGAAAACCATCTCGCGGCCCTCTATCAGGCCGGTTACCCCATCAGCCAAATAACCGAAATCATGAACCGAGATTCCAAGCGAATCGTCAGCCGCATTGCTGTGCTCATCGCCAGTGGACGGTACCCAGATATGAAGCCAAGGCCACGCGGACGCATGCCAAAAATCAAACACGAAAATTAAGGGTGAGCAATGAACACAAACGAAACAAAACGATATGAACCTGATTTCAGCTATGAGTCAGGACTCCCCGGCATGTTTGAAACTGCGAAGGGCGGCTACGTGGCGCACGGTGACTATGCAACGTTGTTTTCTGAGCTGGAAGTTGTGAAGGCTGAGCGCGATGCGCTGGCCGTGGAGAATGCGGCGCTGAAGGATGCAATCACTAGGCATAGCCAATCTACGCACTTCTGTGAACTCTGTGGGGAAGACGATCCGTGCAGCACAGATGACGTTTGCTACGCGCCCAATGAAACCCAGGCCACTGACGCCGCCCTTGCCGCTATCGAAGCGCGGGGAGTGGAGAAGTTCGCTGACTTCCTCGGCAAGAAATATCAATGCGAGAAAGGAGCCACTGCTAGAGCAAAGGCACTTAAGCACATCGTGTTCCTGTCTTGCCGATTCGCCAACGAGCTGCGGGAGGGTAAATAACATGGCCTGTAATTGCTTTGAAAAAACAGCCGCGCTGTTCAAGCAACGCATTTCTGAGAAGGTCGGCGATGCGCTTGGTGAGATTGAAGATGCTGGGTTCGAGAACTCGCTCTACAACTTCAACGGTGGCGATCATTCTCCGGTGGCGATGAATTTTAAATTCCGCTACTACCGCAAGCGCAAGGGCGGCGGACTCGCTACCAACCAGACCAAAGCAGATCACCTTTGCATGATGAGTTACTGCCCTCTCTGTGGGACTAGATTCGAAGGCGACGAGCTGCGGGAGGCCAAATGAAAGAGCGCCCAGTGATTAAGCAACAAGTCCAATATCCCGGCGACTTTGACAGTCTGGAAATCCGCAAGCTGTTAGATGGCCTTGTGTCAGCACATATTTCCGCCGCTATTGCCGGTGAAAAGATGAAGACAGCCGACCGCAATCGCGACCTGGCCACCATCAAGGAAAGCATCGTAAGTGCCGCGCACCTGGTTCGCTCGATTATTGAAGAGCGAGAAGGCGTCTGGCTGAACGGAATAAATTCCGCCGAAACATACGGAAGCGAGGTGCGTGATGCCAGCAAATGAACTGAAGCCCTGCCCGTTTTGTGGTGGCCCGGCGGTAATGCTTCACCAGAAGTTTTACCTAGCTGAATGCGACGATTGCGAAACCAACTATATGGCTGGGCCAATTGGAATTGGCTGGCATAAAACCGCAGAGGAAGCGGCAGCAAGTTGGAATAAACGACCAAGCGAAGAGCGACTTCAAAAGCGCTTACAGCGCCTTGATTCAATGCTTACCGAGTCTGTCGAGGCACTCAAAGTTGCCGAGGCGGAAATACAACGTCTGAAGGATAAATAAAATGTTAAATCAAAAAGATGCGGCTGTTTCTGTAATGCAAGAATTTTTCCCAAATGGTGGGCGTGATTTCGATGAGGTCTGCGCTCTGTTCGATGCTATCGCCGCAGGGAAGGTGCCGGGTGTTTTTGTACGTGATGCTGAAAATTAAGTCGGCAGTGAAGAGGCCCAGCATGGCTAAGCGTAAGAGCAACAGAGCGGCGCGTCGGTTGTTGTGCATGCCGGTATGGCTGAGCAACAGAAAGCAGATGTCAGGCTGGCCATCGACAATCCGCACAGTCTATTTCGCCGACAAAGGCAAGCGATCTGCACGCCAGAACCGCGCACGCAAGAACGCGTATGACTTTTCCGGCATCGTTTATGGCGATTGCCGCAACTACAGCTGAGGCCCAGGAGAAAGCATTATGAACCAGCTGGTAAAAATTCTCCGTGATGATGATGGAGAGGATATTCCGAGGGCTGAACAATTCTGGCATCTGTCCATGTCCTCATGCGGAGAACCATCGGTATTTTGCACGGGCGAATATTACACGTATGGGGGAACCTGCAATGTCATTGCAGAGCTGCGCGAAAAAGAAAAAGGCGGAATTACGTGCCCTCTATGCCTCGAGTTAATTAGAAAAATTAAGGCGGTGAGACTGTGATGGACAATAAGCTGAGCGAACTGAGCAAGCCGGTGGCGACTGTTGACGTTCAACGCGGTCGCCAAGATGGAAATATGTTTGCCGTTGCATGGAGTTCTGCAGGCCATGCGTTACCAGATGGCCCGCACTTCATCTACTCGCAAGAGTACGTATCCGCCCTGCTGGCAGAGCTGGATGGCATGGAGCAGTCTCTAAACGTTGCGAACGATGCCACTCGGATTTGGAAGGAACGAGCCTTGGACGCGGAGTCATGCGGTCGCCTTGAATATACGCGCCGGGTTGAGCGAGAGAATGCGGAGTTAAAGGCCAAGCTGGCTACGCCGGTGCGGTTGCCTCCCCTGATGGATGGGGAGTTGTTCGGTAAGAATAGCGGCACCGCCAATGCTCACAATAACGCTATCACGGCCTGCTCAATTGCTATTCGTGGTGCTGGCTTTAAGTCAGAGGTAACGGCGCCCAAGTGCGTGGGGGATGAGTAGATGACATACATATTCCTGATTATCGTTGTCAGCAGCCAAAGCATGAGCATGCAGGTGCAGCCGATGCAAAGCATGGAACAGTGCCAAGCTGCGATTAAGTCAATCGACATCGCCAGCGAGAAAAGCACGTGGAGCGAGAACATTCCGCGAATCAATAACATTAAATGCGTGGAGGTGAAGCCATGACACAGACACTAACGACTGATCGCCAGCAGTTTGAAGCGTGGGTTAAATTCCACAGCGACGAAGAAGAATGCACAAATCTTCTAGAGAAAAACAACGCAGGTACAAATTACCTCCATCCCCATACGGATTTGGCGTGGATTGCGTGGAAGGCGTCACGCGAACTCCTGGCTAGCCGGGAGGCGCAGCCGGTGGCGTGGACGAGCCAGCGAGCATTGGATACTAAATGCAAAATCGTAGCATTCACTGATGATATGAGTGCCATGGAGCATGGCGTGGCGAATGACTGGAAAGACATCGTCGAACTCTACACCGCCCCGCCAGCGCCAGCGGTGCCGGCGTGCTTCCTTGAATTGCTGAAACACGCCGATGGCATGGCAATGGGTACGGATTGGAACAGCGGCACCGCCGCTAAGTATCATCGAAAAAAGCTATGCGAAGCTGTGGAAGCCTGCCGCGCCGCAATGCTGGCTCAACCACAAAACGAACCACAAAATATTCCAAATAATATTCCTGGAGACTTGGCGGACGCAGTTAATCGCCTGCTTGATTGTTACGGAACACGTGGACACTTTAGCGCCATACGGTGCGGCGATGCTCGCGAAGAAGTCGAGCGCTTGCTGGCTCAACCTGTAAGCCAGGGTTACAAGTTGGTGCCGGTGAATCGTCAAAATTGCCCGTTCTGCGGAAGACGCCAGCCGGAGGGCGGCAATTGACTCCCTCCCACCATAATTATACTGTATGCATAAACAGTATTTTCATGGTGTGCATTATGGGCTCAAAAGAACTCGGCTATCAAATCGTCTATCGCGGCGAATCCTTACCTCACTTCGTAGACGGTGGCTGGGTGTTCTTCCAGCGCCTCAAGGAGTACGGCGGCGGCTACTGGCTCGGACGCACATACAACGATGCGTTCATATTCGGACTTGAGCGGCCTACGTCTCTGTTTGAAGGTATCCAGTTCGTCCTGGCTTCGAGGTCAGTCGAGCGAAACGCAGATAAATTTGACGACGATTTCCAACTATTTTAATCAACCCGATAACCAAAGAATCACCCGCCATGTGCGGGTTTTTTATTTCCTGGAGAAAACCATGGAATTCAAAATTAGCGATAAATACGTCATCACTTCCACTAACCACGACTTTGTTTTGAATGAAGTTCGTACCATCAAGGAGGGGAAGAATGCGGGACAGGAAGGTCGTTCAGTGGTTGGCTACTTCACCAAATTGAGCCAACTGGTCACCTACCTTATAGCTCACGATATCAAAAACTCTGATGTCGATTCTCTATGTGCAATGGATAGCAGGATTAATGAACTAGCCCGAAGCATTGAAAGCGCATTCAGTTCCGTAACGGCGTAACCCATCCGGAGTACAACCATGGACATTATCAGCGTCAGGATTCCCCGTGTCTGTTTTAAGGATGGGCACGTAAGCACGGATGCATTGCAGCAGACTATTCACAGAGGGTTATGGAACCTGTACGGCGTCATGCCTGCACCGGTTCGAGTCTCTCTGCATGATGGCCAGGCGATCATGTCATCCGGTTGTGAGGCTGGTGATGTCGAAACAATTCTGAAGTTGGGGGCTAATCATGTGTGATGAATTCGAAGCAGCAAGCGAGTTGGAAACATTTTTGCGTGATGTGGCGCTGGCAAACAGAAAGCCACCGGTGACGTTTACCGGGTTCTGTGCCAGTGAGTGGTGCGGGGAAAAGATAGCTAAAGGCATGTTCTGTGATGAGGGGTGCAGGGAAGACCACCGGCTACAACAGCTGGAGAAGATAAGCAAACGGAGGGTGGCAGCATGATTATCAAAAGCTCATGTCTGGATGCTGTGGTTATCGTGGCACTGCTGGTGATTTGTGTGTTCGTTCTGGGGTGGGGATTCTTTGGATAGGATGCTGCAATGGATACAACGATAGAGAACGCTATCAGGTCTGTAGCCAGACGATGTAGGACTGAAATCATCGCCCAGACCGAAGGCAAGCCGAAGCAACTGCACGACCCGATCACCACTGAAATCCTTAACACTCACGCCAAGAAAATCACCGCGATTCCTCCAGGTAAATTCAGCGCCAAGTTGTGGCTGAGTTATTACGTTCATCTCATAGATAAAGAAGCGAGGCAATAATGAGCAATGTTTTGCAAATCACCCCTAACAAGTGGGTGACCGAAGAGCTGCTAATGAGCATTAGCGGAATGACCAAGCACATGATCCAGCACGCCCGAAGAACCACATGGATTGAGGGTCGTGAGTATCGACACGTAGCACCAGACCTCAACCCAAAGATGAATAGCCCAATAATGTATAACAGAGAAGCTATAGACCAATGGATTGAGCGACAAAGACCGGCGATCCGCCGACGGATTTCTGCTTAAATACCCTTCCCACTCAACCTAGAGGTGTTACATGACGAAGTACCCAACCGGGGTGGAGAACCATGGCGGATCATTGCGCATATGGTTCATCTACCAAAAGCAAAGGGTAAGGGAAAATCTTGGCGTTCCCGACACCCTAAAAAACAGAAAGGCTGCATCAGAACTTCGTACGTCAATCTGTTACTCAATCAAAACTGGAACCTTTAATTATTCAGCAAGCTTCCCCCAGTCCCCCAACTTGAAGAAGTTTGGGTTTGTGCAGGAAGGTATCAAGGTGGGAGACTTGGCGGAGAAATGGCTAGAGCTCAAAGGAATGGAGATATCTCTTAATGCTCACAAGCGCTACCGTTCTTACATCAAGATATGCTGCGAAATCTTGTCTCCTGATCGCATGGTGTCATCGATATCACATGAGGACATTTTGACTGTTAGAAAGGAACTACTTACCGGGTTTCAGTTGCTTGGTAATTATCAAAAGAACAGGTCCGCCAAGAAGGGTCGAACCGTTCGCACGGTGAATGTCTACATAACGTGCCTGTCAGCATTGTTTGAGTTTGCCGAGCGAAATGGATACATCAGCAAGTCGCCATTCCAAGGTGTAGACCCGTTAAGAAAGAGTAAGTCTGAACCCAACCCATTAAGTTATGAAGAGTATCAGCGTGTGATAGATGCAGCACCATCGCAGCAGATCAGAAATCTATGGGTGCTTGCCGTTCATACCGGCATGCGCCACGGAGAAATCTGTGCCCTGGCATGGGAGGATATCGATACGCGCAACTGGTCTATCACCATAAGTAGGAATATGGCGTTAAAGGGGCATTTCACGCCACCTAAAACTGAAAGCGGAAACAGGACCATTAGTTTAACTGAGGTTGCTATTCAGGCCCTGAAAAGCCAAATGGAGTACACCCGGGTAGGAAGGCCTCGACAGGTTGAAGTTAACCTGCGTGAGTTTGGCAGGAAGAGGATAGATCAGTGCACGTTTGTATTTGTGCCGAGATTGACAGCGAGGAATGGTTGCGGTGGTGATTGGTATGCGCCTGGATCAATTAGCGGAACGTGGAACAGTATGCTAGCGCGCGCTGGGGTTAAGCATCGGAAAGCCTATGAGTCTAGGCACACTTATGCATGCTGGGCGTTAAGTGCCGGTGCAAACCCCAACTTCATTGCTAACCAGATGGGCCATACGTCAGCCCAAATGGTATACAGCGTTTACGGTAAATGGATGAGTGACAACAATCATGATCAGCTGAGCATTTTGAACGCTAATTTCGGTGGGAATGCCCCACATATGCCCCAAGCGATTTCCTACTAACCTAAAACTTCTTTATTTTCAAAGTCTCAGCGCGCCCAGCTCGGTTTGTTCAAGATGTGATCCTGCCAGTCCACCACTTCACTTTCCCGCACCGCAATATGTCGTACCGTAATACGCTCACCGTGCATCGCAGCTTTAGAACCGCTGACCAGCGGGTGCCACGCAAACAGCGGCTTGCCTTCACCAATCAAACGGTATGCGCAGGTCGGTGGTAGCCAATCGAAGGTGGTAAGGTTTTCACGCGTCAGTTTGATGCAGTCCTCTTCCAGCTCAAAGCGGCGCTCATAGTTGCGGCACTGGCACGACTTAATATTCAGCTGGTTACAGGCTACGTTGGTGAAATAAATCTCGTCGGTATCTTCGTCGATCAGCTTATTCAGACAGCATTGCCCACAACCGTCGCACAGCGATTCCCACTCTTGTTCTGACATTTCCGCCAGCGTTTTTTGTTGCCAAAAAGGGGTTTGTGACATGTTCGCGTCCGGTATAGGTAAATGAATAGATAACCTGCAAGCAGGTTTTGAGGGTGCACTATATAGATATCCCAGCCAAATGGAAAGGCTGAAAACACAATATAATCATAGCGATAACAATATGTTCGCTTAAAAAAAACGCTATTTAAAACAACGATATTCAACATTTTCGGCCAGTATTATTAGGCCGTTACCCTTGATACTTAAAGGGATAAAACACACCAGGCATATCGTCTAATTATACGTACAAAACTCAGGTCTATCATCCTTTCGTTTCCCCCTCATCCATATCCCTGTTCATCATTATTCACGGGTAAGATTCATCTCATAAAGCACATTTTGCCGCCAAGAAGCGCATATCCCTGCTATGTTTAATGTTCGCCTTTTGAATGAAGATAAGGAACCAAGTATGTTTGGGAAAGCAGAAGACAAAGTAAATGAAGCTGCCGGCGCCGTTGAAGAGGCTTTTGGTAAAGCAACGGACTCACCGGATCATCAAGTCAAAGGCGCAGCCCGCAAATATGCCTCTCAGGCCAGTTACGCGGCTCGAGATGCTGCCGATACGGTGCGGACTCAAGTTGAATCTAACCCACTGGCCGGCGTAGCCATCGCCGCCGCCGTCGGGATTGTTTTCGGTTTCTTGCTGGGCCGTAAATAAGCGTTTTGACCTATCGTCACCGAAAAAAAAGGCCCTGCGGGGCCTTTTTTATTGCGTTTTACCCAGGTATCAAATCACGCGTGTGGTCAGTGATTTACCGTTGAGGGTGACTTTCAGCATGTCGCCAGAGCTCATCGGGCCGACGCCCTGCGGCGTGCCGGTAAGGATAATGTCGCCTGCGCGCAACGTGAAAAAGCGGCTCATATAGCTGATCAACGGCAGGATCGGCGTGATCATGTCGCGAGTATTGCCTTGTTGGCGCACCTGGTCATTGACCGTCAGGGACAGCTCCGCATTTTGCGGATCGCCAAACTCCGCTACCGGTATAAACCCGGATATCGGGCAAGAACCGTCGAAACCCTTGGCTTTTTCCCAAGGCTGTCCCGCCTTCTTGAAGCCCGCCTGCAGTTCCCGCAGCGTCAGATCAAGCGCAACACCGTATCCGGCGATGGCACGCGCCACGCGATCTTCATTAGCCTGCTTTAGCGGCGTACCGATCAGCACAGCCAGCTCCACTTCATGATGTACCGAACCAAACTCTTTGGGGATCGCCACCGGCTGGCGAATATCGCACAGCGCCGTTTCAGGCTTGATAAACACTACCGGCTCTGCCGAGGTTGCACTGCCCATTTCCTTGATGTGATCGGCGTAATTACTGCCGACGCAAACCACTTTATTTACCGGAAAATCAAGTAATGAACCCTGCCAGTCTCTATGTTGATACATACCGCCTCTCCCTACAATCATGTAGGGGCTTAGCATGCTAAGCCCGTTATTCCACGCGCTGGTGGAGGCACCGCAGCCTTTTTCTATTGCCCGATACCGTCAGCCATCATACCCACACCGATCGCAAAATAGTAAGAGCGATTCCAGTGCATAATCGTGCGGAAATTATCATAAACCAGGAATGCACGGCCCTGCATGTCATCCGGTGTGATCAGCCAACTGCGCAGGCTGGAATGCGGCAGCGCTGAACCATCCGGACGCCGCACCCCGCGTTTTTGCCATTCATTGACGCTGTGCGCCTGGCTATCCTTTAGCCCCACAGCCTCGGTGCTGAACCCGGCAGGCAACCTGACCTCTCTGCCCCAACCCACACCACGCTGCCAGCCTTCGCTCGACAGATAGCGGGCCGTAGAGGCAAAGACATCGTCAACGTTGTTCCAGATATCAATGCGGCCATCACCGTCGCCGTCCGCAGCATAGTTAAGGAACGACGTCGGCATAAATTGGCATTGCCCCATGGCACCGGCCCAGGAGCCTTTCAACTGCTCGCGGCTGACATGACCCTGCTCGAGGATTTGCAGCGCCGCCATCAGCTGTTGACTGAAGAACGCCTCGCGTCGCCCTTCAAAAGCCAAGGTGGCGAGCGCAGATATCACATCTTCACGCCCCTGGATTTTGCCGAAGGCGCTTTCCATGCCCCACAGTGCCACGACATAACGTCCCGGCACGCCGTAGTGCGCGGTGAGCCGCGAAAGCTTAGGATGATACTGCTGATACAGCGCACGGCCTTGTGCGATCTTGGCGGATGGCAATACGCGTTTGAGGTAGTCGTCCAGCGTGATTTTCTTTTCCGGCTGATTACGGTCAGCCTTGATCACCCGATCGACAAAATGTAAGTCGGTGAAAGCACTGTCGACAATCGCCGGGCTGATCCCCTGCGCCAGCGCCTGGCGTTTTAACTGTTCAACGTAGGCCGGGAACTGCGCAGGATCGCGACCCGTTTCAGAGAGTCGGCTCTGAGCCGCAGGAGTAGCTGTGCCCGACGAAGCTTCCGACGCCGATGTGGCCCCTTGCGCCATCGCCTGCTGACTGACTGTGCATCCTAACGTCAACAGAGTCGATAGCAGGGTTATTGCCGACAATCTCATCACGCGGCTCCTTTATCAGTTTTGAGCGCTTCCAGCCTCTCCTACATCTTCGCAGGTTATTTTTTGTCGCCAGACAAATGCTGGTTTAATAAATTTTCCAACGGCGGGGGGACCTGAAGATAAAACCCTTCTTCTTTCAGGGCTTCTTTCACTTTCTCAATATCCGCCGAGGCTAACTTTTCCCGCCCTTCAAGGGAAAGCACCATTGCCAATTGCGGCGTACCGAAACTTTTCATCAGATCTTCCGGCACACGGGAGAAATCGTCTTTTTTTTCGACATAAAGATATGTTTGATCGCGTTTAGAACTTCTATAGATCACACAAAGCATGTTTTTAACTCTATTTAATTGGGGCAGCGTCTTGCCTGGATATAACTCTGACTATAACATGCTTATAGTACTTCGGAATATCGCACCCCGATTGGTATTCCGGGGATTTAAAGTTGCTGAGACTGAGTCAGGATAGATGTCACAATCGCCAATTGAGCTAAAAGGCAGCAGTTTTACCCTATCGGTTGTTCATTTGCATAATTCGGAACCCGAGGTAATACGTCAGGCGTTACTGGAAAAAGTAGAGCAAGCGCCCGCTTTTTTGAAAAACGCCCCTGTTGTTATCAACGTTGCAACGCTGAACGGCGACGCAAACTGGAAAGAACTTCAACAGGCTGTCACGGCAGCAGGTCTGCGCGTTGTGGGTATCAGCGGTTGCAGAGATGAGCGGCAGAAACGCGCAATAACCCGTGCCGGGCTGCCGTTGCTGAACGAAGGCAAAGGCCAAAAGATGGCCACACCGGAACCGGCGCCTGCGCCAGCCCCGGTGGTGGATCCCAACGCCCCCGCCAAGACGCGCATCATCAGTACCCCTGTCCGTTCCGGCCAACAAATTTATGCCCGCAACAGCGATCTGATAGTGACCAGCAGCGTTAGCGCCGGCGCTGAATTAATTGCCGATGGCAACATTCACGTCTACGGCATGATGCGCGGTCGTGCGCTGGCTGGCGCATCAGGTGATACACAGTGCCAGATTTTTTGCACGCACCTGGGTGCTGAGCTAGTCTCTATCGCAGGGCAGTACTGGTTGAGCGACCAAATCCCGTCCGACTATGTCGGGCAGGCAGTACGACTCAGCCTGTTGGATAACGCTTTAACCATACAACCTTTAAATTAAGCCCTTTTGACAAGGAATCCATTTCATGGCACGCATTATTGTTGTTACATCGGGTAAAGGGGGCGTTGGCAAGACCACTTCAAGCGCGGCCATCGCTACCGGTTTAGCCCAAAAAGGAAAGAAAACCGTAGTGATCGATTTCGATATCGGCCTGCGTAATCTTGACCTGATCATGGGCTGCGAACGCCGGGTTGTTTACGATTTCGTTAACGTGATTCAGGGTGATGCCACACTGAATCAGGCGTTGATCAAAGACAAGCGCACCGAAAATCTGTTTATCCTGCCAGCTTCGCAAACGCGTGACAAAGACGCGTTAACCCGCGAAGGCGTTGAGAAGATCCTCAACGACCTGGGCGAAATGGATTTTGATTTTGTGGTTTGTGACTCTCCGGCGGGCATCGAAACCGGCGCACTGATGGCGCTGTATTTTGCTGATGAAGCCATCATCACCACCAACCCGGAAGTCTCCTCGGTACGTGACTCTGACCGTATTCTGGGCATTTTGTCTTCCAAATCTCGCCGTGCCGAGAGAGGCGAATCGCCAATCAAGGAACACCTGCTGCTGACCCGCTACAACCCAGGTCGCGTCAGCCGTGGCGACATGCTGAGCATGGAAGACGTGCTCGAAATTCTGCGCATTCCATTGGTCGGCGTTATCCCGGAAGACCAATCCGTGCTGCGTGCATCCAACCAGGGTGAACCGGTGATCCTCGACGCCGAGTCGGATGCCGGCAAAGCCTATGACGATACCGTTAGCCGCCTGTTAGGGGAAGAACGCCCCTTCCGCTTCATTGAAGAAGAGAAGAAGGGTTTCCTGAAACGCCTTTTTGGGGGATAAACCATGGCATTACTAGACTTCTTTCTGTCCCGCAAAAAGCAGACAGCCAATATAGCCAAGGAACGGCTGCAGATTATCGTCGCAGAGCGTCGTCGCGGGGACAGTGAGCCCCCGTATCTGCCTGATTTGAAACGCGACATTCTGGCGGTAATTTGCAAATATATTCAAATCGACCCTGAAATGCTGCATGTGCAGTTTGAGCAGAAAGGGGATGATATTTCGGTACTCGAACTCAACGTGACATTACCGGAATCGGAAGAAGTAACTAAATGAGTGTGACGCACTAATTACCCCCTGTATATTTTCTTGCAGGGGGTAACTGTATGCATAACCAGTTATTGAGATAAAAAACGCCTAATAATCGTTTTTAGCCTTTGGGATTAATCTCAATTAATCTTGCGTCACTGTTGTTTAAAGTAAATGCTGTCGGTAAGTGTTGTTATGGTTATTTCTAATAAATAATCGGAGCAGCGTTTCCTTACCCTGCCCCAAGTTTTACCACTCGATTAATAATCCTTCAAAATAGCCTGCAGTGGCGCCGCCAATAAATCACCGCGCCAACCGCTGATTAATTCTGGCAGGCTGTCAGCACCCTTCAATTTCCAATGCCAATTCAGCAGTTGGTTAATCTGTCGGCGCGATGACAGTAATTCACTGCTCAACCCGCTTTGCTCACTGACAATGACGATCGCCGCCTTGATATCCTTGAACACTTTCTTGTAGCCCGGCTGATCGATCAGGTTCGACAGAGGTGCTGGCAGTGCAGCCTCATCCAGCTCATTAGCCTCTGCCACCAGCGCCAACAGCGTTTTACCGTGATAACGAATTTCCGGACCGCTCAGGCCCAGAGAGTCCAATTCCCCCAGCGATGTCGGCATATGTCGCGCCACCTGCCAAAGGTTTTCCTCACGTACCACGAAGTTTACCGCCAGATCGCGCTCACGCGCCTGACGCAGGCGCCATTCAGCCAGCTTCTGCAAGCAGCCCAACTGACGCGGACGCAGTTGCCAGGCATTGGTGATTTCACGGTAGGCCAATTCTGGCGCCAGCGTCTCGCTACGGCGTTGGCATAGCAACAGGCATTCATTATTAGCGGCAGCCGTCCAACCGGCCTCTTCCGTCTCCTGAACCAGGCGTTTGGCCATCGGCAGCAGATAGAACACGTCAGCCGCCGCATAGACGCACTGTTTTTCCGTCAGCGGACGCGCCAGCCAGTCGGTGCGGGCTTCGCTTTTATCCAACTCCACCTGCATATACTCCGCCACCAGGGTCGCAAAACCGCAAGACAGCGGTCGACCGGTGAAGGCCGCCAGAATTTGGGTGTCCACCATCGGAGTCGGCAGCGTTTTGAACGCGTTGAGGAACACTTCCAGATCCTCACTGCCGGCGTGCAGGAACTTCACAATCTGAGTATTACTCAGCAGCTCGATAAACGGCTGCCATTGCTTGATTGGCAGGGGGTCAATCAGGGAGAGTTGTTCACCGTCGTATAACTGAATCAGGCCTAACTGCGGATAATAGGTGCGCGTTCTGACAAATTCGGTGTCCAGCGCTATCTGGGCATGCTTTTTCGCCTGCTCGCAGACCTGCTGCAATCCGGCATCGGTAGTGATCAACTGATAGTTCAAAACGTCATTCTCTTGGTCGCTTTCATGATTCAAACACAACAACGCCGGCATTCACCGGCGTTGTTGATCTGTAAGGCGTGGATGATAACCTAGGCGGCATCGGCCGCTGCAGGTTTTTTCTGCTCATCACGCAGTTCTCGCCGCAAAATTTTACCGACGTTAGACTTCGGCAACTCGTCACGGAACTCAACAATTTTAGGCACTTTATACCCGGTAAGCTGCCGACGACAATGGGTCAACAGTTCTTCTTTGGTCAGCGAAGCGTCTTTCTTCACCACGCAAATTTTAACCGTCTCACCGGTTACCTCATTCGGCACGCCAATCGCCGCGCATTCCAATACTTTCGGATGCTGACTGACCACGTCTTCAATCTCGTTCGGGTATACGTTAAACCCGGAAACCAGGATCATGTCCTTCTTCCGGTCGACGACGCGGACAAAGCCCATATCGTCCACTGTAACGATATCACCGGTCGCGAGCCAGCCATCTTTCAATACTTCATCGGTGGCATCCGGCCGCTGCCAGTAGCCTAACATAACTTGCGGTCCTTTGACCCACAGTTCACCCGGCTCACCAACCGGCACGTCCTGACCGTTATCGTCCACCAGTCGAATATCCGTCGAGGGTACAGGCAAACCGATACTGCCGCTGTAGTGTTTCAGATCGTAAGGGTTACCGGAGACCAGCGGCGCGCACTCCGTCAGGCCGTATCCTTCCAGCAAGTGCTTACCGGTGGTTTTCTCCCACTTGTCCGCCACCGATTTCTGTACTGACATGCCGCCGCCGACGGAAAAACGCAGGGTGGAGAAATCCAGCTTGTGGAAGTCCTCGTTGTTCAATAGCGCATTGAACAGGGTGTTCACCCCACTCATGGCGGTGAACGGATATTTGCCCAGCTCTTTCACCAGCCCTGGAATGTCGCGTGGGTTGGTGATCAGCAAATTGCGCCCACCCAAATCGATAAACAGCAGGCAGTTCACCGTCAGCGCGAAAATGTGATACAGCGGCAGCGCCGTTACCACCAACTCCTGCCCTTCACGAAACAGCGGCAAATAGGCAGCTTTGGCCTGCTCCAGGTTAGCCTGCATATTACGGTGCGTCAGCATCGCGCCTTTTGCCACGCCGGTAGTCCCACCGGTATACTGCAGGAACGCCAGATCGGTGTTGATAATATCGGGTTTAACATACTGTTGGCGACGCCCGCGCTGGAGCGCACTGCGAAAAGAAACCGCCGCCGGTAGATGATATTTCGGCACCAGCCGCTTGATGTATTTGACGACGAAGTTAACCAGCGTGCCTTTGGCGGCGGAGAGCTGATCGCCCATACGCGTCAGGATCACATGCTTGACCTGGGTGTTGAACACCACTTTTTCCAGCGTGTGAGCAAAGTTGGAGACGATCACGATGGCACTTGCGCCACTGTCGTTCAGTTGATGTTCCAATTCACGTGGCGTATACAGCGGGTTAACGTTCACCACCACCATACCCGCACGTAAGATACCAAACAGCGCGATGGGATACTGCAACAGGTTCGGCATCATCAGAGCAACGCGGTCGCCTTTCTGCAGCCCCAGCTCATTTTGCAGGTAAGCCGCGAAAGCCCGACTACGTTCTTCCAGCTTGCGGTAGGTCATCACCTCACCCATGTTAATGAAAGCCGGTTGATCTGCGTAGCGCTGAACCGCATTTTCAAACATTTCGACCAAAGATGAATAACGATCGGCGTCGATCTCTGCCGGAACATCCGCCGGGTAACGTTTTAACCAGACCTTATCCAAGGTATTACTCCTGAAATTATTATTCATTATCATCATCGCAGCCCCCAAATATGCAGCCAAACCATAACAATATTTTAACTCAGCAGACCAGTTTGAGTTTTAAACAATATTCAGGTTGCGATGTACGTCACTAATTGGCGGTCATTCCCTACGCCAAAAGAATAAGGCGGCCGGAGCCGCCCTATTAAAATTTAACAACAAGCAAGCATTACTCGGTAACGATGGTTTGCACCTGCACTGGGCCAGGGTTGTACCAGCCATACCCCACGCCCCAACCGGGGCCCCAGGTACCGCTACGCCAGCCCCAGGGGCCCATCGGCGCCGGTGGCATCATCACCTGCTGAGACAGATGCCAGCGTTTGTAGCCAGTGGCATTCATGGTAACAAACTTGTACGGTGTCATGCCGATCTTGCCGTCTTTCACGCCGGTGATTGGCCCAACTACCGTCACTAACTGGCCCTTAAAATCAACCGGTTCCAGGAAGCCATTAACCGAGGCTATCAGACGACCCCGTGACGGCTCACCCAATATCGGCCGGGCGCCGGAATCGAGCGGCACGGCCGCAATTTCCAGTAACGTGCGCCCCTGCTCATTGGCAACGTTCACAACGGTACCGCCAAAGCGAGCTTCAGCGCCGACAAACAGGTTCGGCGCATTCTGTACCGAAGACAACTGCTGCACCGGCGTTGCCGTGCTGCCTTTAATCGCATCAGGCACGGTTACGCAACCTGACAGCGCCAGCACGCTGCCGGCAATAGCCAGCAGCGACATTTTTTTACAAACAGTGCGGGTTAACATCGTCGCAATCTCCTGAAATGGCTGTAACTTTGACATCAATTCACGGAGCAAGTTGCAGATCATTCCTATCCCTATTGCCGCCAAAGCACAATAGGTTGCGGCTATTCGCGCCCCGGCAATTTTTTCCAGGTGACTTCATTACGCAAATAGGTCGGCTCGGCATTTTCTACCGCCACCGCCAAACCCTGTTGCCAGGCATGCAGCGCCAACGGCAGCATATCTTCCGCCTGCGGTAACAACATTTGCCCATCGCTCAGGGTTAACGTGGAACCGGCAACCAAATCCGGATAGGTTTGCCAGCCGGTGCCGACATGCGCCCAGTGGCCTTGCAGACCTTGCGCACGCACCAGCGCCTGCGCCGGGGTAAGTACCGCTTCACCTTCACTTTCAAGCCAGTTACCGTCTTGCTGACGTTCAAACTGACCCCAGTAGACTTCGCCCATACGCGCATCTATCGCCGACAGCACACGCTCAGCCCCGGTGAGTCGCCAGGCGCCCTGCGCCATGGTTTGCAGCGTGGAAACGCCCAGCAAGGGCAAGTCGGCGCCCAGCGCCAAGCCCTGAGCAATACCAATGCCGATACGCACGCCGGTAAAGCTGCCCGGCCCGCGGCCAAAAGCCAGCGCATCGAGCTGACCAAGGGTGACCCCGGATTCCGCCAGCACCTGCTGCACCATAGGTAAAATACGTTGCGTATGCTCACGTGGGCACAGCTCAAACAGGGCGTGGATTTCGCCTTGATTCCAGATAGCAACGGAACAGGCTTCCGTCGCTGTATCGATCGCTAAAATTCGCGTGGACATGCCAACCTCAGGCGGGAAAAAAACAGGGTTTTTCATACAGGGCGCGCATTGTAGCACAGCCCTGGGGTCACGCCTATCCGCTAGCGATCTGCCTGCAGGAAGGCAATCGCCTGGGCGATATCGCGGGTACGCGGCGTCGGCGGCAGGCTATTGAGGAAAACTTCACCATAGGGGCGCATCACCAACCGATTGTCGCAAATCACCAGCACGCCGCGATCGTCGGTATCGCGGATCAGGCGTCCAACCCCCTGTTTCAGGGTAATGACCGCGTCCGGAAGTTGCACATCGTTGAATGGGTCGCCGCCACGTAATCGGCAGTCTTCAATCCGGGCTTTCAACAACGGATCATCGGGTGAGGTAAACGGCAGTTTGTCGATAATCACGCACGACAATGCATCGCCGCGTACATCTACCCCCTCCCAGAAGCTGCTGGTCGCCACCAACAGGGCATTGCCGGCCTCGACAAACTGAGCCAGTAACTGCCCCTTGCTGGTTTCCCCCTGCAACAACACCGGCAACGTCATGGTGGCACGGAACTCTTCCGCCAATTCCCGCATCATCTGGTGCGAAGTACAAAGGAAGAAGCAGCGGCCGTTATTGGCTTCAATCAGCGGCCGTAGCATGCGTGCCAATTGCCGCGCGCCGCCAGGCTGGTTTGGTGAGGGTAAAAAGCGCGGTACGCACAGCAAGGCCTGTTTGGCGTAATCGAATGGGCTGGCCAGCAGCAGCGTTTTGGCCTTATTCAACCCCAGACGCTCGGTAAAGTGGCCCATCTGCTCGTTAACCGACAGCGTTGCCGAGGTGAAAATCCAGCTGCCCGGTTTTTCATCCAGCAACTCACGGAAACGATCGGCCACCGTCAGCGGCGTCAACGCCAGTACAAAGTGACGCGAGTTGCACTCATACCAATAGCTGAACCCCGGTTCATTGACCTCTTTCAAACGTTTGAGACGGGCACGATATAACGTAGCGCGTTCAAAAGCCGCGTCCAACAAGGCCGAACGGCCAAGGGAAAGTTTGACCACGTCATAACACAGCTCCAGCGCATCATCGAGCAGCAGCAAGGCGCGTTGTACATTGGGCTGGCTCAGCACCTCACGCAGGTTGCCGCGAAACCCTGGTTCTCCCAACATCAAACGAAAATCCTGCGTGCTTTGGCTGAGGCGGTCGGCGCTTTTTTGCAGCTGTGCGGCATCGCGCACTTCGGTGCGATAGGCAATGGAAATGTCTTTGGCCAGGTCCAGCAGTTGACGACTGGTCAGTTGCTTACCGAAATACTGGCTGGCGATATCGGGGATCTGATGCGCTTCATCGAAGATCATCACATCGGCCTCAGGGATCAGTTCGGCAAAGCCGCCCTCCTTCACCACCATATCGGCCAGGAACAGATGGTGGTTCACCACCACCACATCGGCATCCATGGCGCGACGACGCGCCTTGACCACAAAGCAATCTTTATACAAAGGGCAATCGCTGCCCAGGCAGTTGTCGTTAGTGCTGGTCACCAGCGGCCAAACGAAGCTGTCTTCCGCCACGTCGCTGCAACTGCTGATGTCACCCTCTTTGGTCATGGACGACCATTTGCGCAGATGGACCAGATCGATCAGCGTTTGCCCGGCCAACTCGCCGCCCGCCATCGACTGTTGCTCCAGACGTTCCAGACACAGGTAATTGGAGCGCCCTTTCAGCAGCGCCATCTTGCCTTTGTATTTCAGTGCCTTGGCCACGGTGGGCAAATCGCGTGCATAAAGCTGATCCTGCAACGCTTTTGACCCGGTGGAAATAATCACTTTGCGATCGGCCCGCAGTGCCGGCACCAGATAGGCGTAGGTTTTGCCGGTACCGGTGCCCGCTTCGACCACCAGTTCCTGCTTGAAATTAATGGCTTCGGTGACCGCTTCCGCCATCTGCCGCTGTGCTTCACGCGGTTTGAAACCCTTGATTGCCTGCGCCAGGGCGCCGTCTGTTGCGAAATCGTCTGCCACGCTATCTCTCTGCCGATGTAATTCAGCGCTAATTATGCCTATCCTGCCGCGTGGCTACCACCGACTTTATCGTCGCATATTTCTGCCGATGGCTGTGTTACCCTTAACGCGATGATGATATGGAGATAATTGCATGAATATCGAACGCATTGACCCTGACCAACGTTGGTCCGAAGCCGTCGTTCACAACGACACCGTCTATTACACCAGCGTGCCGGAAAATCTGGATGATGACGCTACCGCCCAAACCGCGAACGCCCTGGCAGCAATTGACGTGATCCTGGCTCGCGTAGGTTCCGACAAGAGCCGGGTGCTGGACGCCACCATTTTTCTGGCCGACGATGCCGATTTTGCTGCCATGAACGCCGCCTGGGATGCCTGGGTAGTTGCGGGTAGCGCGCCGGTACGCTGCACCGTGCAAGCCAAATTGATGAATCCGAAGTACAAGGTCGAAATCAAAATTATTGCTGCGGTATAAACGAAAAAACCGCAGACGATAACGCCTGCGGTTTTATTTTCATCTGCTGCTTAAGCCAGCTTGATGATCACCATACCTGCCAGCAACAACACCAAACCAATCCAGCCTTTGGCATTCAGGCGCTGACCGAACAGGATCCAGCCGGCGGCGATTGTCGCGGCAATACCGAAACCACCCCACAATGCATAAGCCACCGACAGGTCTATCCCCTTCACCGCCTGTGCCAGAGCACTGAACGCCCCCAGCACCGACAGCAATGAAAGCAGGCCTAACCAGATTTTACGGAAACCGTCTGACATCTTCAGGAAGATGTTGGCGACAATTTCCAACACAATCGCCAGTCCCAAGAACCCAATGTGGTACAACTCAAGCTGTTGCATGGTTGTCACCTCGCGGGCTGGCCTGTTTTCGTGGTTTGCGGGTACCGGACTTCACCAACAAGATCCCGGCGATCAACGTCACCAGACCCAGCACCTTCAAGGCCGAGATCGGCTCATCGAACCACAATACGCTGAACAAGGTAATAAACAGGATACCGATCCCTTCCCACAGCGCGTAAGCAACGCCAAGGGCAACGCGTTTAATCGCCAATGACAGCATGACGTATGATGCAGTGATCATCACATACATCACAATATGACCGGTCATGCCGCCGCTAACGCTGGCGTATTTCATGGACAGGGTACCGATAATTTCGGCCACGATGGCCAAGCCTAAAAAGATCCAATAAATCATAATTTCTCTCCCAAACGGCGAATAACGCACGCTAAGGCATATTTATCCCGATTTATCTCGTCAGACAGGCGCAACGAGGCGCTGACGACGCAGAGATCCCTGGGGATAAACTGACCCAAACGTAATAAAGAAGTTTGCCCGGCTACGCGGAATGACGGAGGACTGAGCCTGTCACCAGCACCGGTTAAGGGAGAAAGACGCTATAGCTCGCTGCACCAGTGATGCTCACTGGCAAGGATGGCAGACAGGAAAAGCTGGCAAGTAGAGGTTCTGAGGGTAATTCCATTAGTTGTCATCATAATTATTCTCTATTCTCAGCCGCACATTATCTTGTTACACGGAGTGCGATTTGCCCAATATCCTCATCAAGTAAAATTTTCAACTGCGATAGTTGTACCATAGCAAAAAAAAGAAAGCAAACCGGCATTTTCACAAAAACCATTAAAAAAAAGTTTAAAAATAAGAAAGTTAAGTAATTTAAAAATAAAAAAAGGCTCAACACGTCGTTGAGCCTTCGTTTAGCGTGGTGCGGGCAAATAATCGTCAAACCCAGACGCGGCGCGGGTTAGGCCGCAGCGCCGCTGACCGCGGTACGTGCCAGTTCGGTGATGCGAGCGTAGTCGCCCTTTTCCAACGCATCGGCCGGAACCAACCAGGAACCGCCGATACACAACACGCTTTTCAGCGCCAGGTAATCACGGTAGTTGTTTGGCGTGATGCCCCCGGTCGGGCAGAAACGCACCTGCGGGAATGGACCGCCGATCGCCTGCAACGCCTTCACGCCACCGTTGGCTTCCGCCGGGAAGAATTTGAACTCACGCAGCCCGTGATCCATGCCCAGCATCAGCTCTGAAACAGTGCTAATACCCGGGATCAATGGAATCGTGCCTGCGGTTGCGGCCTTCAGCAGCGCGTCCGTCAGGCCGGGGCTGATAGCGAATTGCGCGCCGGCCTCGGTCACTGCCTGCAACTGCTGCGGGTTAATCACCGTACCGGCACCGATAATTGCCTCCGGCACCTCTGCCGCGACAGCGCGGATTGCCTCCATGGCGCAGTCGGTGCGCAATGTGACTTCCAGCACACGCACACCACCGGCTACCAGCGCCCTGGCCAGCGGCACCGCATGTTCCAGCTTGTTGATCACTATCACCGGAACCACCGGGCCTGCGGTCAGGATCTGTTCTGCGCTGGTTTTCCAGTTTTTCATCGTTACTTCTCCATTACTTACGGGTTATCAATGGCACGCCCCTGCCACAGGGCCCCACGCATTAAAGCGCAGGCGTCCGGCCGTACCCCAAGTGATGTTGCGCCCCGGTACTGCGGGCAAAAAAATGCCGGCAGATAAGCTGCCGGCAGGGTGATTACTCGAACTCGTTCCAGGAACGGCCGTCACGGGTGATCATCGCCACTGAAGCGACCGGGCCCCAGGTGCCGGATTGGTACGGCTTAGGTGCCTCGTTATCCGCTTTCCACGCGTCCATAATGGAGTCAACCCACTTCCAGGCTTCTTCCACTTCGTCGCGGCGCACGAACAGCGCCTGGATGCCACGCATGGTTTCCAGCAACAGACGCTCATAGGCGTCAGCCACATGCTCCTGGTTGAAGGTTTCAGAGAAACTCAGATCCAGCTTGGTGGTTTGCAGACGGTGCTTGTGATCCAGACCCGGCACCTTGTTCAACACCTGAATTTCGATGCCTTCATCCGGCTGCAGACGAATGGTCAATTTGTTCTGCGGCAACTGCTGGTAAGAATCGCTGAACAGGTTCAATGGCGGGTTCTTGAAGTAGACGACCACTTCAGAACATTTGGTCGGCAGACGCTTACCGGTACGCAGGTAGAATGGCACGCCGGCCCACTGCCAGTTGTCGATATCAACGCGGATTGAGACGAAGGTTTCAGTATTGCTGCTTTTATTCGCCCCTTCCTCTTCCAGATAACCCGGCACCTTTTTGCCCTGCACGAAGCCAGCAGTGTACTGACCACGCACCGTGGTTTCACGTACATTGGTCTGATCGATGCGGCGCAGTGAACGCAGTACCTTCACTTTCTCGTCGCGAATACGGTCAGTCGTCAGATCCGCCGGAGGCGACATGGCAATCATGGTCAGGATTTGCAACAGGTGGTTCTGGATCATGTCGCGCATCTGACCGGCCTGGTCAAAGTAGCCCCAGCGCCCTTCAATACCCACCTCTTCCGCTACGGTGATCTGTACGGAGTCGATGGTGCGGTTATCCCAGTTGGAGGCGAACAACGAGTTGGCGAAACGCAGCGCCAGCAGGTTCAGTACCGTCTCTTTACCGAGATAATGGTCGATACGATAAACCTGGCTCTCGTTGAAATATTCCGCGACCTGATCGTTGATCACGCGTGAAGAAGCGAGATCGGTGCCCAGCGGTTTTTCCATTACCACGCGCGCCGGCTCGTGGTTCAACTTGGCTTCGCCCAACCCTTTGCAAATCGCGCCAAAGGTGCTTGGCGGCATGGCAAAGTAGTTGATAGTGGTGCGATGTTTCTGGTCCAGCATTTTACCCAATTTGGTAAAGTTCTTGCTGTCGTTCACATCCAGGTTGCAGAAATCCAGGCGCGCGCTCAGCGTCGCCCAGAGCTCGTCATCCAGTTTTTCTTTCATAAAGGTGCCAAGCGCTTCCTTGACCACCTTGATATAGGCTTCTTTATCCCACTCGGCACGGCCGACGCCGATGATGCGGGTATCCGGATGGATATGACCGGCTTTCTCTAACTGGTACAGGGAAGGCAACAGCTTACGACGCGCCAAATCGCCTTTCGCGCCGAAAATAACCAGGTCACACGCCTGGGCTGTAGAGGTTACCGCCATGTTCATCTCCTCGTTGCAGGATATTTGTAATTTTCTTACATTACTAATGTACTCTCTTTGACTACGGCCAGTAAACCCGGATCAAAAGTAGAAAAAAAGCCCCAGAAAATGCAGTGTTAAGCGCTACCGGCTCTAAACGTAGGTGCCCGAGCCAAAAACTGTAATTTTCTGTCTTTTTTGATGCTCTTTTACCATTATGAAAGTTAGACACAGGTCATGTTCTGATGAAAAAAGCCTGCATACCCTCTGTCGACACTGCCAACGGTTACCAGCACGTAGTATATTTCCATTAAACCGGCATTGATTTCTCCTTTGATTGAAATCGACATACCCTATGGATTTCAAGTTATAGCAACTGCCATCACCCCGCTGTAGCTTGAAATGCGACGGGTATAAACCATGAGTGACCCTCGTTATATGAATACGCTGGAAAAAATCCAGAGTCATCTGGAGCTGCTGAGCAAATCTGAACGGAAAGTCGCTGAGGTGATCCTGGCCTCCCCGCAGACCGCCATCCACTCCAGTATCGCGACGCTGGCCAGAATGGCAGACGTCAGCGAACCCACCGTCAACCGTTTTTGTCGCCGCCTCGATACCAAAGGCTTCCCCGATTTCAAACTGCATCTTGCCCAAAGCCTGGCCAATGGCACTCCGTACGTAAACCGTAACGTGGAGGAAGATGACAGCGTCGATGCCTATACCGGTAAAATATTCGAATCGGTGATGGCCAGTCTGGATACAGTAAAGGCAAATTTGGATATTGCCGCAATCAATCGTGCGGTTGATCTACTTACCCAGGCAAAAAAAATCTCTTTCTTCGGTTTGGGGGCCTCTGCGGCGGTCGCTCACGACGCGATGAACAAATTTTTTCGCTTTAATATCCCGGTGGTCTACTTCGACGATATCGTCATGCAACGTATGGGCTGCATGAATTCCAGCGAAGGGGACGTAGTGGTGTTAATCTCCCACACCGGTCGTACCAAAAACCTGGTGGAAATGGCGCAGCTGGCGCGTGAAAACGACGCCACGGTTATCGCCATCACCTCACGCGATACCCCTCTGGCGCACGAGGCAACCCTGGCGTTGTTGCTTGATGTTCCCGAAGATACCGACGTTTATATGCCGATGGTGTCACGAATTGCGCAATTAACGCTCATAGACGTGCTCGCCACCGGATTTACCTTGCGCAGAGGGGCCAAATTCAGAGATAACTTGAAGCGGGTCAAGGAAGCGTTGAAAGAATCGCGCTTTGATAAGGGTGTCGTTATCCCCAACAATTTCGACTCGTAACCGATGTGAAAAAAACTGTCGTTCAAGATCATCTGGACGGCGGCATTAGAGGCAGTACCCTGTTAAAACGCTCATGCGGGTAACCCAGGTGAAACATCAGTGTAGTAAAATTACATTTCACTCCAGGTTTCGTTATCCGACGTTATCGCAACACCAATAATTTGCTTCACCAGTCAACGGAGTAATACATGTCCAGACGGCTCAGAAGAACCAAAATTGTTACCACCCTGGGTCCGGCTACTGACCGCGACAATAATCTGGAAAAGATCATTGCCGCAGGCGCAAACGTAGTTCGGCTAAACTTTTCCCACGGCACGGCAGAAGATCATCAGGCTCGCGCCGACAAAGTGCGCGAAATCGCTGCCAAGTTGGGACGTCACGTCGCTATTCTGGGTGACCTGCAAGGGCCGAAAATTCGTGTATCCACCTTTAAGGAAGGCAAAATCTTCCTTAACATCGGTGATAAATTCCTGCTCGATGCCAACATGGCCAAGGGCGAAGGCGATAAAGAAAAGGTCGGTATCGACTATAAAGGCCTGCCTGCCGACGTGGTGCCGGGCGACGTACTGCTGCTGGACGACGGCCGCGTACAGTTGAAAGTGCTCGAAGTTCAGGGCATGAAAGTCTTTACCGAAGTGACCGTTGGCGGCCCGCTGTCCAACAACAAAGGCATTAACAAACTGGGTGGCGGCCTGTCCGCAGAAGCCCTTACCGAGAAAGACAAGGCCGATATCGTCACCGCGGCAAAAATCGGCGTCGATTATCTGGCGGTTTCCTTCCCGCGCACCGGCGAAGATCTGAACTATGCCCGCCGTCTGGCGCGCGATGCTGGCTGTCACGCCAAGATCGTTTCCAAGGTTGAGCGTGCCGAAGCCGTCTGCAGCGACGAAGCCATGGATGACATCATTCTGGCCTCCGACGTAGTGATGGTTGCCCGTGGCGATCTGGGCGTCGAAATCGGCGATCCTGAGCTGGTCGGCATCCAGAAAAAGCTGATCCGCCGTGCTCGCACCCTGAACCGTGCCGTGATCACCGCGACCCAGATGATGGAGTCGATGATCACCAACCCGATGCCGACCCGCGCCGAGGTAATGGACGTGGCGAACGCCGTGCTGGACGGCACCGACGCCGTGATGCTGTCTGCCGAAACCGCCGCGGGTCAATACCCGGCCGAAACCGTAGCCGCAATGGCGCGCGTTTGCCTGGGCGCGGAGAAGATCCCAAGCATCAATGTGTCCAAGCACCGCCTGGACGTACAGTTCGACAACATTGAAGAGGCTATCGCCATGTCTTCAATGTACGCAGCCAACCACCTGAAAGGTGTTACCGCGCTGATTGCCATGACCGAATCCGGCCGTACCGCACTGATGATGTCACGCATCAGCTCCGGCCTGCCTATCTTCGCCATGTCGCGCCATGAACACACGCTGAACCTGACCGCACTCTATCGCGGCGTGACCCCGGTGTACTTCGACAGCCATAACGACGGTGTTATCGCCGCCAATGACGCGGTTAACCGCCTGCGTGATAAAGGCTTCCTGGTCTCGGGTGACCTGGTGATCGTCACCCAGGGTGACGTGATGGAAACCGTTGGCACCACCAACACCAGCCGTATTCTGCGCGTCGAGTAATCTGTCCTGCCGCCGGCCGTTAACGCGGTCGGCATTTTTTCCCGCACCGCCCTTTCCCCCTGTTAAACTCGTCGCATGTCGCCACCATGGCAAACGGAGAGGCTTCGATGCTTCATCAACACCCACAGCAAAACCGCACGGCACAAAGTCTGGATCTGGACGGTCAAGGGCTGGAAAATCTGGACGATACCTGTCTACAAGGCAGCTCACTGCTAAAAATCAGTCTGTATAACAATCGGCTTCGGCAATTCCCACGGCAGATTTTGCAGCATGCCGATCTGCAGGTATTGAACATCTCTTGCAACCAACTCAGCGAACTGCCAACTGAAATAGGCCTGTTGAAACAGCTGGCCATGCTCGATTGCGGCCATAACCAGGCCAACCAGATACCGGCCGGGATCGGTGAGCTGCGTGAACTGACTTATTTATACCTCAGCGATAACGCCTTTCGCGATCTGCCCCTCGAACTGGGGCGGTTACATAAACTGCGGTATTTGAATGCGACAGATAACCAACTGAGCGAATTGCCTACGGCAATCGTGCAACTCGGCGCGCTGCAGGAACTGCGGCTTTACAATAACCAGATTGCCTTGTTGCCTGAGACGTTCGGCCAGTTGACCGCCCTGCGGGAACTGCACCTGATGAATAATCGTCTGGTTGCACTACCAGAGCAAATAGCCCAGCTCTCTGCGCTGAGGGTGCTGGATGTGGAAAATAACGCTATCAGCCAGCTGCCAACCACTTTGGGTCGGCTGGCCAACCTGACTCACCTCAACCTCAGAACCAACCGTCTGCAACAGCTACCGACGTCTTTTGGTCAGCTTAAGGCACTAACCACGTTGGATCTGCGCGCTAACCGCCTAAGCGCCCTGCCTGACAGCCTAGCCGAGTTAACCCAGTTACAGCGGTTGGATCTGCGCTGGAACAACTTTGCCGAAATGCCTGCCGTGCTGGAGCCGCTGATTGCCCAAGGTTGCCTGGTGCATATTTGAACCGCCAGAAACAGCAAGGGCCAGTCACCCACAGATGACTGGCCCTTGGCCCGACGCCAAAACTGAGCTTAGCGGTATAAATCGTCGCGTGAATAGGGTTCGATTTCCCCTTCTTTGCGCGTTTTCAGCAGCTTGAGGATCCAGGTGTACTGTTCCGGGTTGGGACCTACCAGATTCTCCACTTCTTCATTCATCCGGCGGGCAATGGTGCGATCGTCGGCCGTCGCCAGGTCGTCCATCGGCGGACGTATATGGATATCGAGCATGCTGGTTTTACCGTCATACACCGGGAACAGCGGCACAATGGCCGCACGACAGACCTTCATCAGACGCCCGACCGCAGGCAGCGTAGCTTTATAGGTCGCAAAGAAGTCCACGAATTCGCTGTGTTCTGCTCCGTGATCCTGGTCCGGCAAATAATAGCCCCAATACCCCTGACGCACAGAACTGATAAACGGCTTGATGCCGTCATTGCGCGCGTGCATGCGACCGCCGAACTTGCGACGTACGGTGTTCCACAGATAATCGACCAGTGGGTTGCTTTGGTTATGGAACATCGCCGCCATCGGCTGACCACGAGCTGCCATCAGCATCGCCGGAACATCCACCGCCCACCCGTGTGGTACCAGGAAAATCACGTTACGCCCTTCTTCACGGATTTTATCCAGCACTTCTTCACCATGCCAGCGAACGCGCTTCAACACTTTCTCAGGTTGGGTACAGGCCAGCTCCGCCATCAAGATCATCGATTGCGGTGCGGTGGCGAACATCTCGTCGATGATATGTTCACGCTCATTTTCGGGCAGCTCAGGCAGGCAGTACAACAGATTGATGCGCGCACGGCGTCGAGCGCCTTTTGCCACCTTGCCGGCCAGTTTACCTACGGCGCCGAGCACCGGATCGCGCAGACGTGCAGGCACCAGTGAAATACCGGCCATTAACCCGGTTCCCAGCCAAACGCCCCAGTAGCGCGGATGGTAAAAGGCTTTCTGAAATTGCGGAATGAACTCTAGGTTCGATTTTTTCTCGTTTTGCATGCACAAGCTCTTAACATAGCGGTTCGGCTAATCATAATTGCAAAGGGTGATTTTGCAATTCACAACGGCGAAGCACCAATATAAAACAACATCGGCCCGTAATCAGGCCGATGGAATCACTGGCGCGGTAACGCGCCGGGACAAAGGGATCAATCCAGCTGCAACTGAGGCACCACTTCTTTCACCTGCGCCAGATAATCGCTGCGATCTTTACCGCTTAGCCCTTCTGAACGCGGCAGTTTCGCCGTCAGCGGGTTGACCGCCTGCTGGTTGGTCCACATTTCGAAGTGCAGATGCGGGCCGGTTGAGCGCCCGGTGTTGCCGGATAGCGCGATGCGATCACCCCGTTTCACCTTCTGGCCTGGCTTAACCAACAGCTTTTTCAGGTGCATATAACGCGTGGTGTACTGGCGACCATGGCGGATGGCCACGTAGTTGCCCGCGGCACCGCTGCGTTTGGCGATCAACACTTCACCGTCGCCCACTGCCAGCACCGGAGTACCGACCGGCATCGCGAAGTCGACGCCTTTGTGCGGCGCAATGCGCCCGGTGACCGGATTCACCCGGCGTGGGTTGAAGTTTGAAGAGATGCGGAACTGCTTCATGGTTGGGAAACGCATAAAGCCGCGCGCCAGGCCCGAGCCCTGACGATCGTAGAATTTACCGTCTTCGGCACGGATGGCGTAATAGTCTTTACCGCCGGTGCGCATACGCACACCCAGCAGCTGACTTTGTGCGCTCTTGCCGTCAAAGTGTTCGCGGGACATCAGTACCGAGAACTGATCCCCTTTGCGCAGTTTGCGGAAATCCAACTGCCACTGCAGCGCTTTGATCACCGCATTGATTTCAGTACGGCTCAGACCGGCATCGCCGGCGCTGCTGACGAAACTGCCGTTCAGACGGCCGCTGATCACATTGTTGCGCCATTCGCCCTGCTGCGACTCCTGGATTTCTTTGAAGTTGTTACCTACGCGGTCATAGGTGCGGGTTTCACGCCGGGAAACTTCCCAGGTCAAACGCTGCAGATCGCCGGCATCGTTCACCGTCCATGACAGCTGCTGGCCAATTTTCAGATTACGCAGATCGCGGTTTTGCGATGCCAACAGCGTGACATCCGACATATCTATGCCGTATTGGGTCAGAATGCTGCCCAGCGTATCACCGGTAGAAACAACATATTCATGCACGCCATCCTCGCCGGCGACCTTCTGGTCCAGCTCATCCTGTGGGATGTCATCATCGGGGGTGGCTTGGTCGAGATCGATCGGTTCGCTGGCTTCTGGCAGCAAGGATCGTAACTGGCTGGATTCTAACTCAATGCTTTTAACGATGGGGTTATGTTCTGGGTGATAAACAAAAGGCCGCCAGACGGCAACGGCCAATGTAACCACTGTCAGCGACCCCAGCATGACGCGGTGGGGCCGTGGCAGATTGTTATACGCCAGAGCGATAGTTCGGACTATCTGCTGCACTCGATTTTATCCTCATAATCTTTACTTCAGGCAGCTCACGTACTGGTTTGACAGCTGAGTCAGGAAGTTCCCGTAGCTGTCTTTCCCCAGTGCGATGCCGGTGCCCAGCGGGTCCAGCGTTCCAGAACGCACTTTGGTCCCTTTGGCAACGGCATTGATTACGGCCGGCCTGAATTGTGGCTCAGCAAAAACGCAGACTGCTTTCTGCTCAACCAACTGTGTTCGAATTTGGTGTAAGCGCTGTGCTCCAGGTTGGATTTCGGGATTCACGGTGAAATGGCCCAGCGGGCTCAAACCGAAATGTTTCTCAAAATAGCCGTAAGCATCATGAAAAACAAAATATCCTTTGCCTTGCACAGGCTTGAGCATGTTACCAACATTTTTGTCAGTTTGCGTCAGTAGATTCTCGAACTGGCGCAGGTTTGCGTCTAATTTGTCCTTATTCTGTGGCATAAGTTCCAATAACCTGTCGTGAATCGCGATCGCGGTCACTTTTGCCACTTCCGGAGACAGCCAAACGTGCATGTTATATTCGCCATGATGGTGCCCATCGCCCTCATCGTGATCGGCATGATTATGCGCATCCGTTGCATGATCATGGTCGTGTTCATACTCATGATCGTCGTCTTCGCCCTTCATCAACAGCGGTTTTACTCCGCTCAGTTCGCTGATGGCCAATTGACGATTAGCCGACACCGGCGTTAGGGATTTTGTCAGAAAAGCTTCCATATCCGGGCCTACCCACACCACCAGATCGGCGGCACGCAGGCGTTGGATATCGGAAGGTCGCAAGGCGAAATCGTGCGGCGAGGCGCCATCCGGCAGCAGCACCTCGGTCGGCGTTACGCCATCGGCGATGGCGGAGGCGATAAAGCCCAGTGGGCGAATGGATGTCACTACCGCCGCAGAGGCGCTGCTCAGCGGTCCGGCCATCATCAGTGCGCTAGCCAGCAACGTGCGCTGCAGCCATTTATTTTTATGTGCCATTATCAGTAATCCCGTCGTTTTCATCAGCGAGGCGTGATATTATAACATTCGGTTAGTTCTGCAAAATGTAATCATGAGATGTCCACACTGACAACGCTAAAAAATATCTCCGTCTCCTTTGGTAACCGTAAGGTGCTGTCGAATATTTCGCTCAGCCTTCAACCGGGCCGTATTCTGACGCTGCTCGGCCCAAACGGCGCGGGCAAATCCACGCTGGTGCGCGTGGTACTCGGGCTGGTTGCGCCAACGGAAGGTACGCTGGAACGCGAACCGGGCCTGCGTATCGGTTACGTGCCGCAAAAACTGCACCTCGACGCCACCTTGCCACTCACCGTAAGCCGCTTTATGCGCCTGAAACCCGGCGTCAAGAAAGCCGATATTCTGCCCGCGCTGAAACGCGTGCACGCAGCGCACCTGCTCGATCAGCCGATGCAAAAACTCTCAGGCGGCGAGAATCAGCGCGTACTGCTCGCGCGGGCGCTGCTGAACAAACCGCAACTGCTGGTGCTGGATGAGCCAACGCAAGGGGTTGACGTCAACGGCCAACTGGCGCTGTACGATCTTATCGACCAACTGCGCAAAGAACTGGGTTGCGCGGTTCTGATGGTCTCCCATGACCTGCATCTGGTGATGGCGAAAACCGATGAAGTGCTGTGCCTCAACCAACACATCTGCTGTTCCGGCGCACCGGAAGTGGTCTCGATGCATCCTGAATTCATCGCCATGTTCGGCAACCGCGGTGCGGAACAATTGGCGGTCTATCGTCACCACCATAATCACCGTCACGACCTGCAAGGACGAATTGTGTTGAAGAAAACCGGGGGCCGTGAGGCATGATCGAACTGTTATTACCCGGCTGGCTGGCCGGGGTGTTGTTGGCCGCCGCTGCCGGTCCATTAGGCTCCTTTGTGGTGTGGCGCCGGATGTCCTATTTTGGCGATACCCTGGCACACGCCTCTTTGCTGGGTGTGGCCTTCGGGCTGCTGCTGGACGTGAATCCTTTCTATGCGGTGATTGCCGTGACGCTGGTGCTGGCGCTGGTGCTGGTGTGGCTGGAGCGTCGTCCGCAACTTTCCGTTGACACCCTGCTCGGTATTATGGCGCACAGTGCGCTGTCGCTGGGGTTGGTGGTGGTGGCGCTGATGTCCAACGTGCGGGTCGATCTGATGGCCTACCTGTTTGGCGACCTGCTGTCGGTTACCTTCACCGATATCTGGATGATTGCCATTGGGGTCAGCGTCGTACTGTTGATCCTGTGGTGGCAGTGGCGCAACCTGCTGTCGATGACCGTCAGCCCAGAGCTGGCACATGTTGACGGGGTCAATCTGGTCCGTGCTCGTACCGTACTGATGCTGGTTACCGCCCTGACCATTGGTCTGGCGATGAAATTCGTCGGCGCGCTGATCATCACCTCACTGCTGATCATTCCGGCCGCTACCGCACGGCGCTTCGCCCGAACCCCTGAGCAAATGGCCGCCTACGCGGTGCTGGTGGGTGTGCTGGCAGTGACCGGTGGATTGGCCTTCTCGGCATTTTACGATACCCCGGCCGGCCCATCGGTGGTACTGAGTGCGGCGGTGCTGTTCATCCTGAGCTTGTCCAGGAAGCAGCAAGCCTGATTTCCCTCTCGCAGATAGCAAAAGGGCCGCAATTGGTACAACCGCCACATGGGATACAGATCTGACCGGCCACATAGGTAACACTTTCGTCTAATCGATACGGATAATACTGTGCTTAGCTCTGTCGTAATAAGCCAGTATCATCCGGTCGAACAACACGACATCCAACCCTTCACCCACTTCTTTAAGCATCACATATTCTCCCCGTAACGCCTCGCTGACAAACAGTCTTTTACCGAGCCGTATATCTCCTTTTTCAGCCACCTTGTACAACCGGGCTCCTTCCGGATAATTGACCTCCGGTATCCGTCCGTCCCACTGCCGGGGTGAAGGTGTCCACACCGAAGAAGGCGTTGCTCCTCCCAGTGCCGCATGCGGCCTTTCATGATTAAATTCATAACGATAATCACTGAACCATGCCTGTTGTTCTTCCATCGTTTGCCGGATGTTGTTATGGCTTAGGCCAGCCTTTAACGAACGGTGCATCCGTTCATGACGGCCATTTTGTTCCGGGTGGCCTTTCTTTATACGCTCCGGGTAAATACCTAACTTTATCATCCATACACTGAGACTACTCAGCCCGGCTATACCCGTTCCGGCAAAGGGCGCCCCATTATCAGTTCGCACAACCTCTGGCAGACCATACTCATGGAAGGCTCTCTCAAAACAGGCTCGAGTGAACAGCAGGTTTTCTGACGCGCTAGCCTCACATGCCAGAAGATAACGGCTATGGTTATCGGTCAGTGTAAAAGGGCGACAGTACTCCTGACTGAGTAGCCTAAATTTACCTTTAAAGTCAGCACTCCAGACCTGATTGACGGCCTGAATATCAGTGAGCGCATGCGTATTTTCGGGAGTTTTTCTGCGTTTTATCCTGTCTGGGACAAGGCCTTCGCGTTTGAGAATATCGCCAATCGTACTGCCTGCGGGAACGTCAAAAGGGATTTCATGGTTGAGAAGCCACTGACGAATTTTATTTGGGCCCCAGTCAGGATGAGCACGACGAAGGCTAATGAGGCAGTTAATGACGTCGGATGAATGTTGCCGTGAATGGGTCAGAGGTGCACGGGAATGGTCCTCAAGAGAGGAGACGTCATCGGGCTGAAAACGCTTAAGCCACTTGTAACCCGTTTTACGGCTGATACAAAAATGCCTGCAGACAGCGGAAAAAGAATCCCCGCTGGTCTGACAGGCATGAATAAATTCAAGGCGTTTCATGGTAACGGTCTCGGTCCAGGGCATAGTGAATTACCTCCGCTATGCCAGTCTATAACTGTTACCCATGTGACCGGTTAAAAGTGTTACCTATGTGACCGGTTAAAAGTGTTACCTATGTGACCGGTTTGTACCATTAGCGGCCCTTTTTAATGCGGATTACGGCGTAATATTTATTCTTCGCGCACCATGCCAAAGTGCTTATAGGCATGATTGGTGGCCATGCGCCCGCGCGGCGTGCGTTGGATGAAACCTTGCTGGATCAGAAACGGCTCGATCACGTCCTCGATAGTTTCCCTTTCCTCGCCGATCGCTGCCGCCAGGTTATCCAGGCCCACGGGGCCGCCGGTGAACTTATCGATTATCGCCAGCAACAGTTTTCGGTCCATGTAATCGAAGCCTTCGGCGTCAACGTTCAACATATCCAGCGCCTGCATCGCCACCTCGCCATTGATCACGCCATTGGCGCGGACTTCGGCAAAATCGCGTACCCGACGCAGCAAACGGTTGGCGATACGCGGTGTACCGCGCGCACGGCGAGCCACTTCATGTGCGCCCTCGTCCGACAGATCCAGCCCCAGACAGTTAGCGCTGCGTGAAACGATGTGCTGCAGATCGGCAACCTGATAAAACTCCAGACGCTGCACAATGCCGAAGCGATCGCGCAGTGGCGAAGTCAGGGAACCGGCGCGGGTGGTTGCCCCCACCAGCGTGAACGGCGGCAAATCGAGTTTGATCGAGCGTGCTGCTGGGCCTTCACCGATCATGATATCCAGTTGGTAATCTTCCATCGCCGGATACAGCACTTCTTCCACTACCGGAGACAGACGGTGGATTTCATCGATAAAAAGGACGTCGTGCGGTTCCAGGTTGGTCAGCATCGCCGCCAGATCGCCCGCCTTTTCCAGCACCGGCCCGGAGGTGGTGCGCAGGTTAACGCCCATTTCATTGGCAACGATGTTGGCCAGCGTGGTTTTCCCCAACCCGGGCGGGCCGAAGATCAGCAAATGGTCCAGAGCGTCGCCACGCTGCTTGGCAGCCTGAATAAAGATTTCCATCTGCTCGCGGACATGCGGCTGACCGACATACTCCGTCAGCAGCTTCGGCCGGATGGCGCGATCAAGAATTTCTTCTTCATTGATCGGCTCGGCAGAAATCAGGCGATCGGCTTCAATCATTCTCTACCCCTTATCGGCGCTTACAGCGCGGCACGCAGCGCGTCGCGGATCAGGGTTTCGCAATCTGCACCCGGCTTGGCGATTTTACTGACCATGCGACTGGCCTCCTGCGGTTTGTAGCCCAGCGCCACCAGCGCAGAGGCCGCTTCGGCTTCCGCATCCAGTTCGGCCGCTTTCGCCGCTGTGGCAGGAAGCGTGATTTCACTGCTGCTGTTGAACAGATCGCCATTAAGCCCTTTGAAGCGGTCTTTCATTTCGACCACCAGGCGCTCTGCGGTTTTCTTGCCTACGCCCGGCAATTTTATCAGCGACGTGATCTCTTCACGCTCAACCGCGCTGACAAACTGCTGCGCTGACATGCCGGACAGAATGGCCAGCGCCAGCTTAGGGCCAACGCCGTTCACTTTAATCAGTTCGCGAAACAGCGCGCGCTCTTGTTTATCGTTGAAGCCATACAGCAGTTGGGCATCTTCGCGCACCACAAATTGGGTAAACACGATAGCCTCTTGCCCCAGCTCGGGCAGTTCATAAAAGCAGGTCATCGGCATATGCACTTCATAGCCCACGCCGTTTGCCTCCAGTAATACCAGTGGCGGTTGCTTTTCCAGAATATAACCTCTGAGACGACCTATCATTTACCCTCCTGCTGAATTCCTGAGCATGACCTTCTGCCATGCCGTGCTGCTAAAGCTTATAACATAAAAAAGGCTGGATGAATATCCAGCCTCATACTGCTGACAAAGTCCTCTACATTTAACATCAGCGATCTGAGTGCTAATAAAAACAAAGGATGATGTCTACAGGTTTACCCCAAACATCCGAAAACCACGCTTTTCGGGTGTTTGTCATCAAACTAAGGCTGGATGAATATCCAGCCTCGGAACTGATTAAGCGTTACTTTAAACGTCCACGCGCCAGGTTCAATCGCCCTTCGCTCATCCGCAGCACGTTTTGGCTGAGGTGACAGTGGGTAATGGCGATCGCCAGCGCATCGGCGGCATCGGCCTGAGGATTGGCCGACAGCTTAAGCAGCGAGCGCACCATATGCTGCACCTGTGCTTTTTCGGCCGCGCCGGTACCGACCACCGTTTGTTTAACCTGACGTGCCGCATACTCAAACACTTCCAAATTCTGGTTCACGGCAGCAACAATAGCCACGCCGCGCGCCTGCCCAAGCTTGAGCGCCGAATCCGGGTTTTTCGCCATAAACACCTGTTCAATAGCGAAAAAGTCTGGTTTAAACTGGGTAATGATTTCACTGACGCCCGCATAAATCAGCTTTAAGCGCGTCGGCATGTCATCCACTACGGTACGAATACAACCGCTGGCAATATAGCTCAACTGGCGGCCCTGCTGACGAATCAGGCCGTAACCGGTGACGCGCGATCCGGGATCGATACCGAGTATGATCGTCATCCCTACACCCACCTTGCGTTAAGCATTAACTTCGCCAGGCGCTGCCACAAGACAGCGCCGTACTTCAACCCCATTACAGCGTCGCAGCAACCTCGTCGGAGATCTCACCGTTGTGGTAAACCTCCTGCACGTCGTCGCAGTCTTCCAGCATGTCGATCAGGCGCAGCAGCTTAGGCGCGGTTTCTTCATCCATATCGGCTTTGGTCGATGGGATCATGGAAACTTCTGCCGATTCGGCGGTGAAACCGGCAGCGGTCAGCGCGTCTTTCACTTCACCCAGGTTTTCCCAGGCGGTGAAGACGTCGATAACGCCATCGTCGTAGCTGACGATATCTTCAGCACCGGCTTCCAGCGCAGCTTCCATCACCACGTCTTCATCCAGGCCCGCTGCGTAAGTGATCACGCCCTTCTTGGTGAACAGGTAAGCCACGGAGCCGTCGGTGCCGAGGTTACCGCCACACTTGGTGAAGGCATGACGCACTTCCGCCACGGTACGGTTGCGGTTGTCACTCAGGCACTCGATCATGACGGCAGTGCCGCCCGGGCCGTAGCCTTCATAAATGATGGTTTCCATATTGGTATCATCATCACCGCCTACCCCACGCGCGATGGCACGGTTCAGGGTGTCGCGCGTCATGTTGTTGGACAGCGCCTTGTCGATCGCCGCACGCAGACGCGGGTTAGCCCCCGGATCGCCACCGCCCAGTTTCGCGGCGGTCACCAGCTCGCGAATAATTTTGGTGAAAATTTTACCGCGCTTGGAATCCTGCGCTGCTTTACGGTGCTTTGTGTTGGCCCACTTACTATGACCTGCCATAAAAAATCTCCGAAAAAAATTACTGGACTGAATTAATCACAAACTCTTCAATCGCCTGCTGATTGCTCCAGGACTTGGTCAACTTCACGGCTTCCGCCGCCTCAAGCCACTGGTAGGCGTGATGCTCGGTAATCACCGGATCGCGCTCTTCAGGCAAAGCCAGACAGAACCAGTGCTCTTTATTGCGCGTGGTTCCCGGGGCATAGCGATGTCGCAAATGGACAAAGAGTTCAAACTCCACACAGCGCTGGCAATCGAACAACGGCAGTTTCTCTGCTTCGATATCGATGCCGACTTCTTCCATGACCTCACGCCGTGCGGCATGCGGCGGCGACTCATCTTCCTCCAGGCTGCCGGTCACCGACTGCCAGAATTCGGTATCATCGCGCCGCTGTAACATCAGCACCCGACCACTGGATTTGGCATAAATCACTACCAGAATAGACTCGGGACGCTTGTAGTTCATTACTGGTTCTCTACATTTGAATCGTCAGTCGCTTTCTTTACCACGCTGATTGCCAGCTCCTGCAACGACGCCGGGTTCGCGAAGCTTGGTGCTTCGGTCATCAAGCAGGCCGCAGCGGTGGTTTTCGGGAAGGCGATCACGTCACGAATGTTGTCGGTGCCGGTCAGCAGCATCACCAGACGGTCCAGACCGAAGGCCAAACCGGCGTGCGGCGGCGTACCGTACTTCAACGCGTCCAACAGGAAACCGAATTTTTCGCGTTGCTCGTGTTCGTTAATACCCAGAATGCTGAATACCGTCTGCTGCATTTCGCTACGGTGAATACGCACGGAACCGCCACCCACTTCGTAGCCGTTAATCACCATGTCGTAGGCGTTGGCGATGGCATTGATTGGCGTGTTGGCCAGTTCTTCCGGGCTCATGTCGCGCGGTGCGGTGAACGGGTGGTGCATCGCTGCCAGACCACCTTCGCCGTCTTCTTCGAACATCGGGAAGTCCACGACCCACAGCGGTGCCCAGCTGTCCAGCTTGGTCAGTTCCAAATCGCGGCCCAGCTTCAGACGCAGCGCGCCCATCGCATCGGTGACAATCTTGAAGCTGTCGGCGCCGAAGAACAGAATGTCGCCGCTCTGCGCGTTGGTACGCGCCAGAATCGCTTCCAGCACTTCTGCGCTGAGGAATTTAGCAATCGGGCTCTGTACGCCTTCCATGCCGGCGGCGCGGTCATTGACCTTCAGCCAGGCCAGGCCTTTGGCACCATAGATGTTAACGAAAGCGCCGTACTCATCGATCAGCTTACGGGTCAGCTGCGCACCACCTGGTACACAGATCGCGGCAACGCGGCCTTTGGCATCGTTAGCCGGGCCGGAGAACACCTTGAATTCCACGTCCTTCACCAGATCGGCAACGTCCACCAGCTCCAGTGGGTTACGCAGGTCCGGCTTGTCCGAGCCATAGCGACGCATGGCTTCTTCGAAGGTCATGACCGGGAAATCACCCAGATCTACGCCCTTCACGTCCAGCCACAGTTCACGCGCCAGTTTCTCCATCACTTCACGCACCTGATCGGCGGTCATGAAAGAGGTTTCCACGTCGATCTGGGTAAATTCAGGCTGACGGTCGGCACGCAGGTCTTCGTCGCGGAAGCATTTGACGATTTGGTAGTAGCGGTCGAAACCGGACATCATCAACAACTGTTTAAACAGCTGCGGCGACTGTGGCAACGCATAAAACTTGCCTTTATGTACGCGGCTCGGGACCAGATAGTCACGGGCGCCTTCCGGCGTGGCCTTGGTCAGCATCGGGGTTTCGATATCGAGGAAACCGTGGCTATCCATAAAGCGGCGCACAAAGCTGGTGATTTTGGCACGGGTTTTCAGGCGATCGGCCATTTCCGGGCGACGCAGATCCAGGTAGCGGTATTTCAGGCGCGCTTCTTCGGTGTTGACCTGGTTGGAATCCAGCGGCAGTGGCTCGGAGCGGTTGATGATCTCCAGTGCATGGGCGAACACTTCTACTTCACCGGTAGCCATATCTTTATTGATCTGGCTGTCCGGACGGGCACGCACGGTGCCGACGATCTGGATGCAGAATTCATTGCGCAGGTCGTACGCCTTGTCGAACGCGGCCTTCTGGTCCGGATCGAAGAACACCTGCACGATGCCTTCGCGGTCGCGCATATCAATAAAGATCAGGCCGCCCAGATCGCGACGACGGTTGACCCAACCACACAAAGTGACTTCCTGGCCCACGTGAGACAGATTCAACTGCCCGCAATATTCAGTACGCATACGCTATCCTTTTGGCTTAAGCCGATGCCGCGCGGGCTTTTGGCGCCTGCCACGCGGCTGTTTTCTGATGAACTCAATACCCGTCATCTTTCAAGTTGCAGCGTTGTTATCTGCACTCTCTCACCCCAGTGACTTACTCAAGTAGGCACCAGAGGCGAGATAGCTGGCTGCCTGGCTGCAACTCGAAAGCTATAGGGTATATTTACTTGCCCGGTTTGAAGTCGGTTGCATACCAACCGGTACCCTTTAACTGGAAACCGGTGGAAGAAATCAGCTTGGTTAACGCGGGCTGCCTACACGCCGGACAATCCGTCAGCGGCGCATCGGAAAATTTTTGCAACTTCTCTAACCGGTGGCTGCAAGCACCACATGCATATTCATAAATCGGCATAGGTCGTTGGAGTAAAGTGAGCTGAAAAAAGGCGATCATTATAAAGGAAATTCATGCGCCAGATAAGTGCGAACACAGCTTTGTTGCAGCACTAAATGGTGTGTTTTTGCCCGAAGTAACACATTGATTAACAAATTTCTCATTAACCGGTGATGCTTTTTTCACGTAGCCTGAATCGATGCTTGTTTAGCGCGCTATCCAAGCTGCGCGTATTTCATCCACCTTGTCACGAGATATTTCCATGTTGAAACTTGATGCTCACACCACCGCACTGGTGTTAATTGATTTGCAAAACGGCATCCTGCCCTTCGCCGGTGGCCCACACAGCGCCGAAAGCGTGGTGGCCAATGGCGCGCAGTTGGCGGCACATTTCCGTTCGCTGGGGGCACCGGTGATCCTGGTACGCGTCGGCTGGTCCGACTCTTTCGCCGAAGCGCTGAAACAGCCGGTGGATAAACCGTCTCCCGCCCCTGCCGGCGGATTGCCTGCCAACTGGTGGGAATTCCCGGCATCCCTGGCGGTGAGCGACCGCGACATTCTGGTGACCAAGCGCCAATGGGGTGCGTTTTACGGCACCGATCTTGACTTGCAACTGCGTCGCCGTGGCATTAAATCGGTGGTGCTGGGCGGTATCTCCACCAATATTGGCGTGGAATCTACGGCTCGCGCGGCCTGGGAACACGGCTACGAGTTAGTGATAGCCGAAGATCTCTGCAGTGCGCAAAATGCTGAAATGCACCAGTTTGCTTTCGATAATATCTTCCCGCGGTTGGCGCGTGTTCGCAGCACCCGCGAAATTGTTGCCGCACTCGACCAGTAACGCTAACTTGTAGGGGCGCCGCCTGCTGCCCCCACCTTTGACTGGCAGGGAAAATTAAGGAAGATGCTAGCTTGATGTATATCGGACTCCCACAGTGGCAACACCCGGCCTGGAATCGTATCGGGCTGCGCGATCTGGCGGATTACAGCCGCTATTTTAACTGCGTGGAAGGCAATACCACCTTCTACGCGTTACCCAAACTGGAAATAGTCCAGCGCTGGCGCGATATGACCACCGATGATTTTCGCTTCTGTTTCAAGTTCCCCGCCACCGTCAGCCATCAGGCTGCACTGCGTAACTGCGCTGCCGATCTGCAGGCATTTTACCACTGCCTGGGTCCGGTGCATCAGCGCATAGGCCAGCTGTGGCTGCAATTGCCTGCGGCGTTCGGCCCGGCGGAATTACCGGCGATGTGGCAGTTCTTCGACGCTTTGCCGAAAGAGTTTACCTATGGCGTGGAAGTGCGGCATCCGGCGTTTTTCGACAAAGGCGAGGAAGAGCGGCTGCTGAATCAGGGGTTACACCAGCGGGGTATCAACCGGGTGATCCTCGACAGCCGGCCGGTGCATCACGCCCTGCCCAACAGCGCCGCCGTGCGCGATGCCCAGCAGAAAAAGCCCAAGCTGCCGGTGCATGCTCTGGTCACCGCCAACAATCCGCTGGTACGTTTCATCGGCGGCGATGTGCTGCAAGATAACCTGCGCTGGTTCGACGCCTGGCAGCAGAAATTGCCCGTTTGGCAGCAACAGCACCAACCTTTTCTGTTTATACATACGCCGGATAATGGTGATTCACCCCAGCAGGCACAGAAAATCTGGCAGCAGCTGTATCAGGCTATTCCGAATTTACCCCCTCCACCGGACTGGCCGGAGCAGGATGCGCTGTTTTGACCGATTAATCTGACCAATTACATCAGATTTTTCCTCGCGACAGTGATTGCAATGGCGGCTATGATGCTGGCTGCCAGTTTTGGTTAGGGAATGGAGTTAAAAATGGTAAGCGCGCTTTATGTAGTGCTCGGCGCATTGTTGTTGATCAAACTCTCTTATGACGTGGTTAGGTTAAGGATGCAATACCGTGTCGCCTACGGGGACGGCGGTTTTTATGAGCTGCAAACTGCAATCCGCGTTCACGGCAATGCCGTAGAATACATTCCTATCGCCGCAGTGCTGTTGGTGATCATGGAGATGAACGGCGCTGAAATATGGATGATCCATATTTGCGGTCTGATGCTGATGGCCGGCCGTTTGGTGCATTACTACGGTCTGCGTAACCGCGAGGTGCGCTGGCGTCGATCGGGCATGGCGGCCACCTACATTTCGCTGGTGTTAATGGTACTGGCCAATATTTTCTATCTGCCATGGGATCTTATTTTTAGCCTGCATTAATCCCCTGTTCGTCCTCAGGCGGCTACGCCGCCTGCTTCCGCTGCGCTTTTTGTCATTATCTGTTAGAATACGCCCCTTCGAATTCTGAACCGATTTTCCGCTATGCCAAACCGCGATACTCTTTTTTCTGCCCCGATCGCCAAATTGGGCGACTGGACCTTCGACGAACGCGTCGCTGAAGTGTTCCCCGACATGATCCAGCGTTCCGTTCCAGGCTATTCCAATATCATTTCCATGATTGGCATGCTGGCCGAGCGTTTCGTGCAGCCCGACAGTCGGGTTTACGACCTGGGATGTTCGCTGGGTGCAGCCACGCTGTCGATGCGGCGGAATATCAAGGTGACGGGTTGCAACATCATCGCCGTCGACAACTCTCCGGCCATGGTCGAGCGCTGCCGCCGTCATATTGATGCCTTCCGCGCCGACACCCCGGTAGACGTTATCGAAGCCGATATCCTTGATATCAACATCGAAAACGCCTCGATGGTAGTCCTGAACTTTACCCTGCAATTCCTCGAACCCGCCGACCGCCTGCGCCTGCTGGAACAGGTTTACCGCGGTCTGCGCCCTGGCGGCGCACTGGTGCTGTCGGAGAAGTTCAGCTTTGAAGATGCCGATGTCGGAGAATTGCTGTTCAACATGCATCACGATTTCAAACGTGCCAACGGTTACAGCGAGCTGGAAATCAGCCAGAAGCGCAGCATGCTGGAAAACGTCATGCTGACCGACTCCGTGGACGCCCACAAAGCCCGTCTGAAACAGGCCGGTTTTGAGCATGCGGAAGTCTGGTTCCAGTGCTTTAACTTCGGTTCACTGATCGCGTTGAAAGCGGGAGCCGCAGCATGATTGAGTTTGGCGATTTTTATCAACGCATCGCGAAAAGCAACCTCAGCCACTGGCTGGATACCCTGCCGGCACAGCTCAGCGCCTGGCAGCGCGAGTCACTACACGGTAAATTCAAGCAGTGGTTTAATTCGGTTGAACATTTACCGGCACTGACCCCCACCCAGCTTGATTTGTTGCACGGCGTCCGTGCCGAAATGGAACCCACTTTGTCGCCGGGCCAGTTGGAAGGCATTGAAAAGATGCTGCGCACCATGATGCCGTGGCGCAAAGGCCCGTTCTCATTGTATGGCATCGATATCGACACCGAATGGCATTCCGATTGGAAATGGGATCGCGTATTACCGCACATTTCACCGCTGGCCGGTCGTACCATTCTCGACGTCGGCTGCGGCAGCGGTTATCACCTGTGGCGCATGGTTGGCGCGGGTGCGCATCTGGCGGTGGGCATAGATCCGATGCAGCTGTTTCTGTGCCAATTCGAAGCGGTGCGCAAGCTGTTGGGCGGCGATCAACGCGCCCACCTGTTGCCGCTCGGTATTGAGCAGCTGCCCGAGCTGGCGGCGTTCGACACGGTGTTTTCGATGGGCGTGCTGTACCATCGCCGCTCGCCGCTGGACCATTTGTATCAGTTGAAAAACCAGCTGGTTTCCGAAGGTGAGCTGGTATTGGAAACGCTGGTGGTGGAAGGCGATCGCCATCAGGTTCTGGTACCCGGTGACCGCTACGCGCAAATGCGTAACGTCTACTTTATTCCGTCAGCCGAAGCATTGAAATGCTGGCTGGAGAAGTGCGGTTTCGTCGACGTTAAAATCGCCGACATGTGCGTCACCAGCACCGAAGAGCAACGCCGTACCGATTGGATGACCAGTGAGTCACTGGCCGAATTCCTTGATCCACAAGACCCGAGCAAAACCGTCGAAGGTTATCCCGCGCCCTTGCGTGCCGTACTGGTAGCCAAGAAGCCCTAAAGTGAAAAACGTCATCACCTCGTCCCTATCGGGGTGATGACGTTACGCCCGTTATTTTCGCCAGGCCTCCAGCAAGTCCTTTTCCAGCACGCCGCTGGATTTGCATTCAAAGGGTTTCTCTTTGTCATTGCCATCCGCAGCAATCAGCCCGGCAACCCCGCTAACCTGCACCATGACATGACTTCCCTCCCCGGCGCTATAAATCTGCACCAGTATTCGATATTCCTCCGTCAGATTTGACGGGGTCGCCTGGTCGGTGCAATCCAGATAAAGCCCCGCCAGTTCGGCCTCGCTCCCGGCAGCCCCGATAACGCCAAGGCGACTGTCGGTCAACGTTGGGGTTATCCCTTTCGCGCTGAAAATGGCCAGGGTGCGCGTGAACAGTTCATCCGGTTTTCGGTTACCGATCAGGCTGCCGTCATCGGCTGCCGAAGGAACGGATGCATCACCTGTCGTGCCCTCGGCAGGTTGATTACCGGCTTTTGTCGGCCCATACACCGACACGCAACCTGTCAGCATCAGCAATGCGATAGCGGTTAGTCGTCTCATCGCCATTCACCTGTAATACAAAGAGGCACAGGCGCTTAAACAACAAATCAGCGATACAATCATCAGATAACGCATGCCACTCTCCTTAGCGGTAATAAGCTGCGACGCAGCCGGACAATGCAAGACAGGCCATCAACAACAAAATCAAATAACACTTCATGACTCCTCCATAACCGTACAAATCCCTGTGTTTTATGCAGCCATGCGAGCTGGCTGACGACTGAGGTTATTGCACTTGTTATGGCGCCGTCATTGGACGCCATCAGTGCCAGCGCTGACAGGGCAAGGTCGTCGAGGATCATGGAAATAAAAAAGCCCCGGCAGGAAAACCGGGGCTTGCGGCTTAGCAATGCGTTTTAGGCGCTTTGCGCCAGGGGATCTACCAGAGCCAGCGAGTTTTTCATCGCTTCTACCATCTCGCCATCCACGCAATAGTGGCTGAACTCGTCAAACTCGCTGTCGGAACACATGGTGACACCCGCTTTACGATAGCGCATGGTCGAAGGCACCGCATGGCCGGAGGAGCTGTGCAGCTCCTGAATACCGATATCGACAAACTTGTGCAGGTTGCTGAGCCGCACGCCGGCACCGGCCATAATCACCGGTCCCTGGCTGGCCTGCACCAGATCGCGCAGTAAGGGCAATCCCAATTCCGCATTTTGCTGCTGGCCTGAGGTGAGTATCCGCGCCACGCCCAACTGCGTCAGTTGATCGAGCGCCACCAGCGGATTTTGGCACATGTCGAAAGCGCGGTGGAACGTCACCGCCATATTACCGCTCAAACGCATCACTTCTTGCATGCGCGGCAGATCGATATGCCCTTCTTCATCCAGCATGCCCACCACCACACCGGCAAAGCCCATATCGCGGATCTGGGCAATATCATGCTTGATAACGTCAAAATCCACCGCGCCGTAGCAAAAATCCCCACCGCGTGGACGAACAATAGGGTGCACCGGCACACCGATCCTGTCGCGTGCCAGACGTAAAGAGCCATAGCTTGGCGTCAAGCCGCCCTCACTTTGGCTGGCACATAACTCTATACGATCGGCACCTGCCCGCTCGGCCGTCAGCGCGCAATCGACGCTATAGCAGCAAACTTCCAGTTTAATCATTGTCACCCCCAGATGACGGCTAACTTGCGACGGCCATTGTTAATTTTTCAATTTCTCATTTAGGCTCATAGTAAGCATAAGCCAGCTCAGGGTAGTAACTATGGCATTCAATTTTGATCTATGGGTAGACCGCAGTCACAGTGACAGCGTTAAGTGGGATAAATATCGCGACCGCGACGTTATTCCGCTCTGGGTTGCCGATACCGACTTCCCGTCAGCGCCGGCAATTATTGACGCCTTGCAGCAGCGCGTCGCTCATGCCGTATTCGGCTACGGTCATCCCTCCCCTGAGCTGATTGAGGTTTTTACCCGCCGTATGCTAGAGCGCTACGGCTGGCATATCAATCCTGAATGGCTGGTTTTCCTGCCTGGCCTGGTTTGCGGCCTGAATTTATGCGTGCGGGCTTTTACCACCGAGGGAGAAGGCACTCTGGCCCCCTCGCTAATCTACCCGCCGTTTCGTAAAGCAGCGAAATTTTCTGGCCGCACACAGCTACCGGTGCCGTTGATGCTGCAGGACCGGCGCTGGCTATTGGATTTCAGCGCTGTCGAAGCACAGCTCAGCGGTGCAGAGAGATTATTGATGCTGTGCAACCCGCAAAACCCGGGCGGCACCGTCTACCGCAGACAGGAGCTGTTGCAACAGCATGAGTTTGCCAAAAACCATAATCTGGTTGTTTGTTCAGATGAAATTCATTGCGATCTGTTGCTTGAACCGGGTTGTGAACACATCCCCTTCGCCACGTTGAATGATGATGCCGCCCAGCGCAGCGTCACGCTGATGTCGCCGTCGAAAACCTTCAATATCGCCGGTCTTGGTGCCTCAATGGCAATTATTCCCAACCCGGAGCTGCGCAAGAAGCTGGTCCGAGCGCGCAGCGGTATTGTGCCGGAGGTGGATGTGCTCGCATTGGTTGCTGCGCAGGCCGCTTACCAACATGGGCAAGAGTGGCTGGACGAACTGTTGGTTTATCTACGCGCAAACCGTGATTGGGTGATCGAGCGTATTAATGCCATGCCAGGGCTGGCACTGCAGCCCATCGAAGCCACCTATCTGGCCTGGATAGACTGCAGCCAACTGCCGGTCGATAACCCGCACGCCTTCTTTGAACAGGCCGGCGTAGGATTAAGCCCGGGCCTGGATTTTGGCAACCGGCATTTTGTTCGTTTGAACTTTGGCTGCCGGCGCGCACTGCTCAGCCAGGCGCTAGACCGCATGCTGCTGGCCACCCGCTCGCTGCAGCCCAATTAACCCTGTTCGCTGGCGACAATGTCCCTGATGGAATAAGGATGGAATTTGATCGTCACGGTGCCGTCGGTGATCGCCAGCGTTGGGTTCGGTAAACGTTCACCTTCTCCCTTTGGTGAGCTTTGTTTCAGTTTGATGCCCGGAGCCAGCAGCGCTTCATCCGGCAAGTGGGCCAACGCACGCGCATAAAGCGTGGCCGGTTCGCCGCTAAGCACCAGCTCTACGTGTTCCCAACCTTCGTGCGGATAGCGCTTGTCTCCGGGATAAGGCAGCTCCACGCAGTCGATCTGCCAAGGCCCCACCTTAAGTGGCTGCTGAAGATCAAACAGGCAAATAGGACGGCCATTGATCATCGCCTCCGACAGCAGCGAACCACACTGCTCTAACCCCAGTCGCCAGCGTTCAGCGGTAGTGTTTTGATGGCAGCGCAGCGAAACGTGGTCTGCAGTGAACTGGGACAGATCCAGCTGCAGTTTTTCAGCAAACTGGCTCAGCGCCTGCTCAAAACGCGGCAGATCCAGCGCTAAATCGTGAAGTTCGGCAATGGCCGGAAAGCTAGTCATAGGGTCCTCGAAACAACAAAAGCGGTTTTCAGGGGGGTAATTTACACGCCTGAGACGTTGCTATCCACCTGACCGGTCCGGGAAACTGAAATTTTTAACCTCAAAATGCGCAGGGTAAAATGCCCTCCCGTGAAGTCCGGCCAAAGTACAAAAGGAGTATTAACGCAGAAGCTATTATCTGCTTCATTTGACATCAGCCAAGATCCAATTTCAGATGAAAGTTAACGCATAAGTTTATAGCTTTTTCTTATGATTGACGGATTGAGAATATTACTAACTTATTAAGCCTGATAATTCACCTGTTCTGGTATTCATATATGCTTAAAAAATAGTTAACGCTAGCGTAGCAAAAAGGCCATAAAAAATACGTGAAAATAAAAAAATCAATAAATATAATGCTTTATATAAATTTATTTTATTTGCAATCTGAGAATCTTCCTAAACACCCCGTGGGTAATTGCGTGAAAATATCAATTAGGCTACTTTAGTGAAAATTGAGCCGGAGACGATCCTTTATGTTCCTTTTAATAATATCCCTGTTATTAGTGATTATTGCCGCCTATGCGATATACCGTCACTTCAAATCACGTCGCAATAATACGCTGGACGCTGGGCGCAGAAACAAAAAACACTAAGTTTGCTATTTGATTTTTCCATGAGCTTATTCTTTTTGTCCGTCTGAATTATCCGCTCCGTGACCCATTCTCCTCGCCCCTTCGTGGGCCAGCCACGATGCAATGCCTTATCACGCCGTCTTTCGCCTTCCCCCGCGCCAACTGCTGACGTCACTCATCAGATCGGTTACAATTGCAGGCTGTTTTGTGGTGGGTCGGCGTGTTGACGCGTGGCCAGTAAAACCACCTTTGAATCCCGCAGGGGCATGGCATACGGCCCCTCGTTCGTCATTAAGGTAACCCGGTGAATATTCAGGTTCTTCTTTCAGATAAAGTCAGCCAGGCGCTGATTGCCGCAGGCGCGCCAGCCGATTGCGAAGCGCAGGTCCGTCAGTCCGCAAAAGCGCAGTTTGGCGACTATCAGGCCAATGGCGTGATGTCCGTTGCCAAGAAACTCGGCATGCCGCCACGCCAGTTGGCGGAAAAAGTGGTGCAACTGCTTGATCTCGGCGACGTCGCCAGCAAAGTGGAAATTGCCGGTCCAGGTTTTATCAATATCTTCCTGAACAGCGACTGGGTCGCGCAGCAAACTGATTTGGTGCTTGGCGCGCCAAAACTGGGCATTGCGCCCGTCAAACCGCAGACCATCGTGATTGACTACTCTGCACCCAACGTGGCGAAAGAAATGCACGTCGGCCACCTGCGCTCCACCATTATCGGTGACGCTGCGGCACGCACTCAGGAATTCCTGGGGCATAAAGTGATCCGCGCCAACCACGTGGGTGACTGGGGTACCCAGTTCGGCATGCTGATTGCCTATCTGGAAAAAATGCAGAACGAAAACGCCAGCGATATGGGCCTGTCCGATCTGGAGCAGTTCTATCGTGAAGCAAAGAAACACTATGATGAAGACGCCGATTTCGCCGAACGCGCCCGTGCCTACGTGGTAAAACTGCAAGGCGGCGATCAATACTGCCTGAAGATGTGGCGTAAGCTGGTCGACATCACCATGGCGCAGAATCAGCTGACCTATAACCGCCTGAACGTCACCCTGACCGAAGACGATGTAATGGGTGAAAGCCTGTACAACGCGATGCTGCCGGGCATCGTGGCCGATCTCAAGGCCAAGGGGCTGGCGGTGGAAAGCGAAGGCGCCACCGTGGTATTCCTCGACGAATACAAGAATAAAGACGGCGAGCCTATGGGCGTCATCATCCAGAAAAAGGATGGCGGCTACCTGTACACCACCACCGACATCGCCTGTGCAAAATACCGCTATGAAACTCTGGGCGCCGACCGCGTGCTCTACTACATCGACTCACGCCAGCATCAACATTTGATGCAGGCCTGGACCATCGTGCGTAAAGCCGGTTATATCCCAGACTCCCTCTCGCTGGAGCACCACATGTTCGGCATGATGCTGGGTAAAGACGGCAAGCCGTTCAAAACCCGTTCAGGCGGCACGGTGAAACTGTCCGATCTGCTGGATGAAGCGGTCGATCGCGCAGGCAAGCTGATCGCCGAGAAAAACCCGGACATGCCAGCGGAAGAGATGCAAAGCCTGGCCAATGCCGTAGGCATTGGTGCGGTTAAATACGCCGACCTGTCGAAAAGCCGCACCACCGACTATATCTTCGACTGGGACAACATGCTGGCGTTTGAAGGCAATACCGCGCCTTACATGCAATATGCTTATACCCGTGTGGCTTCCGTATTCAAACGTGCCGGTGTCGACGAAAGTAATCTGACCCTGCCGCTGGTGATGACCGAAGAGCGCGAAATTGCGCTGGCGACCCGCCTGCTACAGTTTGAAGAAGTGATCACCACCGTGGCGCGCGAAGGTACCCCGCACGTGATGTGTAGCTACCTGTACGATCTTGCGGGCCTGTTCTCCGGCTTCTACGAGCACTGCCAGATCCTGAATGCAGACAGCGAAGAAGCGCGCCAGAGCCGCCTGAAGCTGGCACTGTTAACCGCCAAAACGCTGAAAATCGGTCTGGATACGCTGGGTATCGAAACCGTCGAACGTATGTAAGTCATCACGCTTAATACGAGAAAGGGTCGCCGAGGCGACCCTTTTTATATTCTGAAAGTGGGAAAGCCCAGTTACGCCACTCGCCGAGCAAAATCGCGCGGACGGAAACCCAAGCCGGCCAGTACGCCGAAGTAAGCCACAATACCTGCTACCACTACCACTGCCAGACGCAGCAGGCGTGCCAGCATATTGCCCTGATCCCAGGCAGGCATCAGCCACATCACCCCGACCAATACTACCGACATCACGATCACCGCAATCACCAGTTTAGTCAGGAACAGAGCCCAACCCGGTTGCGGGTGGAAAATCTTCTGCTTGCGCAACTGCCAATACAGCAGCGAAGCGTTAATACAGGCTCCCAGACCAATCGACAGCGAAAGCCCCGCATGCTTTAACGGACCGATAAACATCAGGTTCATCACCTGGGTTAAGATCAACGTGATAATGGCAATCTTAACCGGCGTTTTAATGTCCTGACGCGAATAGAACCCTGGCGCCAACACCTTCACGACGATCAATCCCATCAGTCCCACCGAATAGGCCACCAGCGCACGCTGGGTCATGGCGGCATCGAAGGCGTTGAACTTGCCGTACTGGAACAAAGAGACGGTCAGCGGCTTGGCCAGAATGCCCAGAGCTATGGCGCTCGGCAGCGCCAGCAGGAAGCACAGGCGCAGCCCCCAATCCATCAAACGCGAATATTCATCGTGGTTGCCGCTGGAAAAACTTTTCGCCAGCGACGGCAACAGGATGGTTCCCAGCGCCACGCCCAGTACGCCGGAGGGGAATTCCATCAGGCGGTCGGCATAGTACATCCAGGATACCGAACCGGAGACCAGGAAGGAGGCGAAAATGGTATTGATGATCAGTGAGATCTGGCTGACCGAGACGCCGAAAATGGCTGGCCCCATCTGACGCATCACTCGCCATACGCCCGCGTCGCCAAGCTTGAGGCGCGGCAGCACCAGCATGCCGATCTTCTTCAGATGCGGGAGCTGGTAGCCCAATTGCAGCACGCCGCCCACGACGACCGCCCAGGCCAGCGCCATCACCGGTGGATTGAAGTAAGGTGCGGCAAACAGCGCGAACCCAATCATGCTGACGTTAAGCAACGTCGGCGCAAACGCCGGGATCGAAAAACGGTTCCAGGTATTAAGGATTGACCCCACCAATGACGCCAGCGAGATCAGCAGAATATACGGAAAGGTCACCCGCAGCAGCGACGAGGTCAACGCAAATTTGTCCGGTGAATCGACAAAGCCCGGCGCGGTAATGTAAATCACCCATGGGGCGGCCAGCATCCCCAACACCGTCACCACAGCCAACACCAGCGTCAGCAGTCCGGAAACGTAAGCGATAAAGGTACGCGTTGCTTCTTCTCCCTGCTGGCTTTTGTATTCGGCCAGGATCGGGACAAAGGCTTGCGAAAAGGCCCCCTCGGCGAAGATGCGCCGCAGCAGGTTAGGCAGTTTGAACGCCACGAAGAAGGCGTCCGTTGCCATACCGGCACCAAATACCCGCGCCACGATGGCGTCACGGGCAAAGCCCAGCACCCGTGAAAACATCGTCATAGAGCTGACGGCTGCCAGTGATTTTAGTAGGTTCATGTGGTTTTTTGATGTGCCCTGTAAATGTCGACGCCTGCATCAGCAGGCGTCAGTAAAACTATCGGCTAAGTTTACCCGTACGTCGCAGAATAGCTACTCTCATATGTTACATGGAGTTATGTTACAAATTGGCGTCTCGCAACAGGCGTTCAATCACCCGCTGGGCAGCGATCGCCTGCTCTCCGGCAGTTTCCGGCAGCGTTTGGTTACTGACGGAGGCAAGGAAATGACGGATCGCGCCGTCAAAACCGCGCTGCGCCAGCGTGGTTTGCCAGCCGGGTGCCGGCTGTTCCAGCACGCCTTGTGAATCTTCCCGCAGCCACTGACGCATATCGTTTACTTGATAGATTGCGCCATCCGTTACCGCCTGTACGCTTTCGCGCTGGCTGCCGGCCCGACGATGCATACTGGTGGTCACCAGCGTTTCTCCGCATTCAAAATGGTGTTCGGCATAAACCAACTCACTGGCATCGTTAATGCGCAGACTACCGCTAAGCCGTTGCCCAGCGTCGCCGCCCAACCACAGTGCGGTGTCCACCACGTGCAGGTAATCGTCCAGCAGGGTAAAGCGCGCATCGTTGGGTCCGACGCTGTCGGCACGATGTTTATCCATACGAATCGACGCCGGTTGGTTCATATCCTGCTTCAACTGACGGTACAGCGGTGCAAAGCGACGGTTAAAGCCAACCATCAGCGCCTTGCCCTGTTTTTCAGCCAGGGCCAGTAGCTGTTCGCCCTGTTCCACGGTCTCCGCCAGCGGCTTGTCGACATAAACGTGAACGCCATATCGCAGCAGCTCGCCAATCACCTGAAAATGGCTGGCGGTGCTGCTGTGAACGAACACCGCATCACACTGCTGCGCCAGGCTGTCGAGCCCCGAAAAACAGGCCATGCGATAGCTGTCGCAAATGGGCTGTGCCTTTTGCTGATTCGGGGAGAAACCGCCGACTAACGTCCAGTCTGCCGCCTGGCTGAGGATCGGCAGATAAGCCTTTTGAGCAATACCGCCCAACCCCACCACGCCAACGCGTAATTTACTCATGCGATCCCCGCTCCAATAACGCCTGCACTTGCTGTTTAAGCTGCGCCACTTCGTTTTCCAGCGTACTCACTCGCTCGTGTAAATCGCTGTCATTGGCCGTTGATGCTTCCGCAGGTGCCTCGTCAATCTGGCCGCTGAACAAATGCATAAACCGGCTTTCACGTTTGCCCGGCTCCCGCGCCAGCCGCACCACAAAGGGGCCATCCTCACGCGCACTCAGTTGCGCCAGCACCTGCTCCACTTCGGTAACATCATTAAATTCATGCATGCGGTTGGTTCGGGTACGCAATTCCCCAGGGGTTTGTGCGCCACGCAGCAGTAAAGTGGCGATCACCGCCAATTCAGCGGCGCTCAGCTTGAGCTGACCAAACTCTGAATTGCAAAAACGCTGTTCATATTTGACCACCCGATTGCCGAAACCGCTCAGGGTGCGCAAAAAGTGTTTCTTTAACAGCAGATCCAGCACCTGCTGAACTTCGTTTTCAGCAAGATCCATCACCGGTTCGCGGTTGGTTTTCTGATTGCAGGCCAGGGTGATGGCATTGAGAGAAAGGGGATACTGGTCCGGGGTGGTCACCTGCTTTTCCAGCATGCAGCCAATCACCCTGGCTTCTTTAGCGCTTAATTCATATTTCATTATTTTGCCTCAGCGTGGCGGTAGCCATTCTTTATTGGTTAAAGCTGTCAGTACGTGATCCTGCCACTGCCCGTCGATCAGCAGATAATCCTTGGCATAACCCTCACGTTCGAATCCCAGTCGGGTCAGCAGTGCGCCACTGCGCTGATTGTGCGGCATATAGTTAGCCATGATGCGGTGCATACGCTGCTGGCGCAGCATATAGCGGATGGAGGACTGCAACGCTTCAAACATCAGCCCCTGGCCCTGCCATTTCTCGGCCAGAGAATACCCGAGGAAACAGGCATGGAATGAGCCGCGCAGCACGTTGCTGAAGTTGGCCACGCCGCGCACTTCATTTTCTTCCGGATCGAGCAGGATAAAATAGTAGGCGCTGCCCTGCTTTTGCATTTCAGTGATCATCCCCAGCCGCGCTTGCCAGCCGGAAGGATAACAGTGGCTTTCATCCCGAACCGGTTCCCAGGGTTTAAGGAAGCTTCGGTTTTCGGCATAGTATTCCGCCAGCCGGTAGGCATCGCGTTCATGCACTAAACGGACAACCAGTCGGTCGGTGGTGAGGCGTACTTTTGGTGATGCAGAGCGGTAGCCAAACATCATTTCCCCCGCGGTCAGAACGGTTCGATAAGAAGTATTTATTGGGCGCACGTTTGGACAATAATCCGGCGACGAACCTATTCTGAGCCATTATTTCTCAACCATCGGCGCAGAACCGCACTTACCCTCATTTAATATAACCGCAGCCTGCCCCAGAGGTAAAATCCCGGCAGCTCAGTAAATAAGCGATTAGTCATTTTACGACTATTTTCGTGCCGTTTTGCCGCGCAGGTAACGTATTGACGATAAAAAAATATTATCTATCCCGCCCCTATCGGCAATACGGGATTGGGTACACACTAGAGCGGTTGCACTCCTCTCCCTCTTAATTGCTCGTGGTGAAGCATGTCTCTGGTATCGCAAGCGCGGAGCTTGGGTAAATATTTTCTATTACTCGATAATCTGTTGGTGGTCTTAGGCTTTTTTGTGGTCTTCCCGCTTATTTCGATTCGCTTTGTCGATCAGCTTGGCTGGGCGGCGGTGGTGGTCGGCGCAGCGCTGGGTTTACGCCAGTTGATCCAGCAAGGCCTGGGGATCTTCGGGGGCGCGATAGCCGACCGATTCGGCGCCAAACCGATGATTGTCACCGGCATGCTGATGCGCGCAGCAGGCTTCGCCACCATGGCGATGGCCGACCAACCCTGGATACTGTGGTTCTCCTGTGCCCTGTCCGCCCTCGGCGGTACGCTGTTTGATCCGCCGCGTACCGCATTGGTGATTAAGCTTACCCGCCCGCATGAACGCGGCCGTTTTTACTCGCTGCTGATGATGCAAGACAGCGCCGGTGCGGTCATCGGCGCCCTGATCGGCAGTTGGTTGCTGCAGTATGATTTTCACTTTGTCTGCTGGGTCGGTGCGGGCATTTTTGTGCTAGCGGCGGGCTGGAATGCCTGGTTGCTGCCGGCATACCGAATTTCTACCGTTCGCGCCCCCATGAAGGAAGGCATGATGCGTGTCCTGCGCGATCGCCGCTTCCTGACCTATGTACTGACCCTGACCGGTTACTACATGCTGTCGGTACAGGTGATGTTGATGCTGCCGATCGTCGTCAATGAAATCGCTGGTTCACCGACGGCGGTGAAATGGATGTATGCCATTGAGGCCGCACTGTCGCTGTCACTGCTCTACCCGATCGCGCGCTGGAGCGAAAAACGTTTCCGTCTGGAGCAGCGGCTGATGGCCGGGCTGTTGCTGATGACCCTCAGCCTGATCCCGGTCGGGCTGGCTACCAGTCTTCAGGGCGTATTTACCCTGATTTGCTGTTTCTACCTGGGTTCGATCATCGCCGAACCGGCGCGTGAAACCCTCAGCGCTTCGCTAGCGGATCCGCGCGCACGCGGCAGTTATATGGGATTCAGCCGCCTGGGCCTGGCGTTGGGTGGCGCTGTGGGTTATACCGGCGGCGGTTGGATGTACGACACCGGCCATGCGGTTGGCATGCCGGAACTGCCCTGGATACTGCTTGGCATCGTGGGAATGATTACCCTGCTGGCCCTTTACTGGCAGTTCAATCCACGCAGCATCGCATCGGAAGCGCTGCCCGGCGGCTGAGATTTTTCTCTAAGTTGCCAGAAAATCAGCCGAATTACCCACAGCTGCTATCCTGATAGTAAAAACATAAACGGGAGAAGTTGGCGATGAGTGAAGAAGACAAATTACCGCAGCTGTTGGAACACATGGTACTGAACCTGCGCATGATCTACGCGCGGTCAACATTGGTAGAAAAAGCGCTGGCCCACGTCATCGCTGACAATGCCACTTTAAAGAGCGACATCATCAAACAGCTGCAGATAGTCAACGCCAGCAACGAGCGTGATAAAATCGATTTGGAAGAAGCACGCATGCATTTGATAGAAGTGATTAATTCCGTTCCGACAAAAAAATAATCTCTGCCTTGGCCCGCGCAGTCTGTACGGGCCAAACAACAATTACGCACCTTCCAGCAAGAACTTTTCGCGACAGCCTCAGTATGCTGTGATAACTATTGCTGTTAAAACCTGACAACCGGAGCAAGCATGAAACTGTTTATCTACGATCATTGCCCATTCTGCGTTAAAGCCCGCATGATTTTCGGCCTGAAAAACCTGCCCGTCCGCTTGGTCACCCTGCTCAACGACGATGAAGCGACGCCTGTCGGCATGATTGGCAAAAAAATGGCGCCGATTTTACAAAAGGATGACGGCAGCTATCTTCCTGAAAGCATGGATATCGTGCATTACGTTGATAACCTCGACGGCAAGCCGCTGCTGACCGGTAAAACCAACCCGGCGATCGCCGACTGGCTGCAACGGGTCAGTGGTTATAGCATCAATCTACTGCTGCCGCGCTTTGCCAATGCCGACTTCGAAGAGTTCGCCACTGACAGTGCACGCCAGTACTTTAGCGACAAAAAGCAGGCCTCGATCGGGGATTTTTCCGAGCACCTTGCCGACAGTGCCGATCTGATTGCCCAACTGGAGGACGACTTGCAAACACTTTCCGGCCTGGTGGTCTCCGCAGACGCGGTGAATGGCACGCTGTCGGAAGATGATATCCACCTGTTCCCCCTGCTGCGTTCGCTGTCGATCGTCGCCGGGCTTACGCTGCCGGAAAACGTAGAAGCTTATCGCAACCGTATGGCGCAACGCAGTGACGTCCCACTGCTGTTCGATATGGAACAGTAACCCCCGCGATAAGGATATAGCGCGCAAATGTTGAAAATGGTGCTGGTCACTGCCCGCGATCGGGCACGGCTGAAAGAAATCTCCACCGTGCTGATCCGTTATGGATTGCAGGATGTGATTCGTCTGCTGGGTCTGAGCAATCTGTTAAGCGGTGCTGAAGGCAGCAGTGAAAGGCAAGACGGTCAAACATTGCCGCAGCGCCTGCGTGCGGCGCTGGAAGCCTTGGGGCCGACCTTTGTTAAGTTCGGCCAGATCCTGGCTACCCGTTCAGATCTGTTGGACGCAAGCTGGACCGACGAACTTGACCGTCTGCACAGTCAGGCAAGCACCCTTTCGTGGGAGCAACTGGCACCACAGATCCGGGCAGACTTGAAGGGTGACCCGCACAGCCTGTTCGCCGAATTTGACGAAACCCCGCTGGCCGCTGCCTCGATGGCGCAAATTTACCGCGCCCGCCTGCACAGCGGCGAAGCGGTGGTGATTAAGGTGTTACGTCCCGGCCTGGCAAAAACCATTCAAGCCGACTTGCGCCTGCTGACCTATCTGGCGGAAACCGTGGAGCAACAGAGCCCGGCGCTGGCCCGTTATCGTCCGCGGCAGATGGTCAGAGCCCTGGCAACCGCGCTGACGCATGAACTGGACCTGACTCACGAGGGTAACAACTGTGAACGGGTCGCCCAACAGTTTGCCCAGCAGCCCAACGTGGTGATTCCGAAGATTTACTGGCAATGGTCGTCTCAGCGCCTGCTGGTGCAGGAATTTCTACCGGGTATCGCACCGGAAAATCCGCAGCAACTGGCGACGGCAGGATTAGATGGCCCATTACTCGCTCAGCGCGGCGCACAGGCCTTTATGAAAATGGTGCTGGAGCACCGTCTTTATCATGCCGATCCGCATCCGGGTAACGTAATGGCGTTAGCGGATAATCGCGTCGGCTTTATCGATTTCGGTATGGTCGGGCAGCTTTCCGAACGGCGACGTAATCAATTGCTGCTATTGCTGCAGGCCATCGCCGAACGAGAATCCGCTGGCATCGTCAACACTTTGATCGCCTGGTCGGACAGCGATCCTTTGGATCTGCTGGATCTGGAGTTGGCGGCGCAAAACTTTCTCGATAAACAGGCCTCTGCCACTCTCACGCTGGGCAAGGCGCTGACCGATTTGTTGGTGATGGTGCGTGAGCATCAGTTGGCACTGCCGCCAGACCTGGTGTTGCTGTTCAAGGCATTAATCACGGCCGACGGCGTGCTGCATCGGCTGGATCCCCATTTCGATATCATCGCCACCCTGAAACCTATGCTGCAACAGGTGATGCTGCAGCGTTATACCCCGGAGGCGGTGCGTCGGCGTATGCTGGCATTGGGCGGGGAGGCATTGGACGCCAGTGAAGAGTTGCCGCAAACCTTGCGGCTGCTGATGCGCCGTCTCAAAGGCGGGAAAATCAGCGCCGATATCAACGTCAAGAATATTGATCAATTGAGCAAGGCACTGGAGCGAGCCGCCATCACGCTGGCCATTGCTATTGTCACCGCCGCTTTCGCGTTGGGCCTGGCGCCCTATCTGATGCACTCTTCCCTGCGGTTGTGGGGTATTCCACTGTTTCCGGCGCTGGGCGCGTTGGCCTGCCTGGGTGGTGTCTTGCTGCTGGTACTGCGTCTGCGGCGCTGAACAGTTTCAGCGTTATCCGATAGGTAGCCAGGCATTTCACGCGCACTATCACCCTGCTCGCTGACATCAACGGTTTCCTTCGCAGACAGCGAGCGTTTATAATGACAAATCAATAATCTGCAGCATTTTCGTTGGCAGTAGCTATGAGGCACACATGAAAAAGATCCTGATGGGCGCAGCCGCCCTGCTGTTCGCCGGCGCATTGGTCGGCTGCAATCAGCTGACCCAGTACACGCTCAGCGAGCAGGAAGTGAATGATTACCTGCAAAAGCACAACGATTACCAGAAGCAGATCGGCGTGCCAGGGCTGTTGGACGCCAATATCGTGCTGACTCAGCTAAAGAGCCAAATTGGGCGCAGCGAACCGGGCAAGGTTACCCTTTCCGGCGATGCGAAAGTGAATATCACTTCCATTCTGGGCCCGCAGACCGCGGACCTGAAGCTGACGCTGAAGGCACAGCCGGTGTATGACCGCGAGCAAGGCGCGGTGTTCCTCAAAGACATGGAGTTAACCGACTACAGCGTGCAGCCGGAGAAAATGCAGACGGTGATGAAGGCCCTGACCCCTTATCTGAATCAATCGCTGAAATCCTATTTCGATCAAAAGCCGGCCTATGTGCTGAACCCGGATAACAGTAAAACAGAAGCCATGGCCAAGAAACTGGCTAAAGGGTTGGAAGTGAAGCCGGGTGAACTGGTTATTCCATTTACCGACTGACGCTGACACTAAAAAACAAAAAGCCCGCTGTTAACGCGGGCTTGATATTTTTCAGACGTTAATACGCCGGAAAACGGTGAGATTATTGCGGTTCGCTGTAGGTGATTTTACCGGCGTTGCAGTCGAGGGTGACATTGTAGGTTTTATCCATTTTGGTGCCCCGTACCGTTAACGGCACCTGCCATACCGCGTCCTTGCCGGTAATCGCCTCCGGACTGATCCAGGCTATCGGGGTAGCGGTACCCAGCAGCTTTTTATCCGACTCCCAGCGCGTAATGCGGTTCTGCAGGTAATCGCGTTTCACCTGAGCGGCGACGTCTGCCGGTTGCAGACCCGCGCATTGTGCCACCTTCGCGCTGCGTTGTTCCTGCGCCTGCACCGTGGTGGTAAAACCTACCGTGGCCAACAGCGCTACGGCCAAACTCAGTCCCGTTGCTTTCATATTCCCTCCAGTTGTGATTTACGCTACCCGCGGGCGCCAGCCCTTGGCTCACAACTGGTCTGGCAAAAGATCAGCGTTTGGCGAAGGTGATGACGAACAGCTCATCGAGCCCCGGATAGATTTCCTTGATCACCTGCTTCAGTTCGCTGAGCGACATGTTTTCTTGCTGGGCGTGCTGCTCGGTTAACGCATCCAAACGCACCGGCGTAACCGACAGCACTTCAATCATGCAGAAGAAAACACCGTCTTCATTGCGGCTAACGCGTAAAACCTCACCGGGTTGAAAGTGAGACTCACTGGCGTCCCGAATGGTAATGGTCTTGCGCCCGGCCAAAATGTCTTGCTCAAAACGAGTGAAGAAAGTTATTTCACGGCTCATTCTAGATCCTTTTTCATCACATTACCGCAACATAAGTCATTATGCTGCCTGCTTTTCTGACGCAGATCCCTCTTTTGGGGTAGCAGCAGGTTTTTCCGTTTTCACTTTGGCAGCTTTCTTCGGTGTTTCAGTCGGCGTCGCGCCGCGCAAAATCTGCCCCAGCGCATCTTTGTTTTCCGCCAGGAAGAAGCTCAGGCCTTCTCGCTGTTCGTCATCCAGCTCAAGCGGAGCCTGCTGCAGCCACTCACCCAGGCTGTCGGCCAGATCCAGCATTTTGTCGTAAGCGTCGGCTTCTTTCTTGGTCGCGAAAGTCATCTTTTCCTCACCGTTTCTCACCACCACATATTTAACTTCAACCGCCATGTGTGCATTCCTCAAAGGTTAGAATACTGTATTTATAACCAGTATAAGGTGATTATACGCAGGGATGCAAGCGCACCCCTGACGCGACTTATTTCAACAACCGCACCTTGCAGTTCTTACCCTTGATTTTGCCTTGCTGCAGCTGCTGCAGCGCCTTACGCGCGCTGGCCTTGCGGATCGCCACGTAGGCATGCACCGGGAACATGTCGATTTTACCCACTTCCGCCGCCGTCAACCCGGCCTCGCCGGTCAGTGCGCCGAGAATATCGCCAGGACGGATCTTGGCTTTACGCCCGCCGTCGATGCACAGGGTGACCATTTCGGCTTCCAGCGTGGTGTTTCCCGCACCGCTTAACTCGGACACCGGGGCCCAGTTAACTCTGATCTGCAGATACTCTTCAATCGCATGCGCGCGCGTCATTTCCTGTGGCGTACACAGGCTGATCGCCAGGCCGCTCAAGCCGGCACGGCCGGTACGGCCGATGCGGTGCACGTGCACTTCCGGATCGAACGCCAGCTCGTAGTTGACCACCAACTCCAGCTCTTTAATATCCAGGCCGCGCGCAGCAACGTCAGTTGCTACCAGCACACGGCAGCTGCGGTTGGCAAAACGCACCAGCACCTGATCGCGATCGCGCTGTTCCAGATCGCCATGCAGCGCCAGGACATTAATGCCTCGCGCTTCCAGCGCTTCGTACACGCTCTGGCAATCGCGTTTGGTGTTGCAGAACACCACGCAAGAAGAAGGTTGGTAATGACGAATCGCCGACACCAATACCGCCGGGCGTTGATCGCGGGTCGTTTCGTAGAAACGTTGTTCGATGGTGGTTTGCTCTTCACCGTCGTCCACTTCCACATTCAGCGGCTCGCGCTGCACGCGAGCGCTGATGCGTTCGATCCCGCTCGGATAGGTTGCAGAGAACAGCAGCGTCTGACGTTGCGGCGGCGTGTAGCTGATCACATCGTCGATATCGTCGGCAAAGCCCATGTCCAGCATGCGGTCGGCTTCGTCCAGCACCAGCACCTTCAGTTCATCCAGCACCAGCGTTTTCTTGCGCAGGTGTTCCTGAATACGCCCCGGCGTGCCCACCACGATATGCGGCGCGTGCACCAGCGAATCGAGCTGCGGCCCCATCGGTTGGCCCCCGCACAGGGTCAGAATTTTGATGTTCTGAGTGAAGCGCGCCAGACGACGCAATTCTTTGCTCACCTGGTCCGCCAGCTCACGCGTCGGGCACAGGATCAGTGCCTGAGCGGCCACTTGGGAAACGTTGATTTTGTCCAGCAGGCCAATGCCGAACGCCGCCGTTTTACCGCTGCCGGTTTTTGCTTTGGCACGTACGTCCTGCCCTTTCAGGATGGCGGGCAATGCGGCAGCCTGCACCGGCGTCATTTCGGCATACCCCAGTTCGTTGAGGTTGGCCAACTGTTCGGCTGGCAGCGGCAGGGAAGAAAAAGAAACTGTGCTCACGGCGATAACTCTTATATGGCAAATGGAATGGCGGCGCGCCCACGGCAGCACCGAATCAACCGCAGATGATAACAGAGATAGTCAGGATTACGGATTTCACGCATAAAAAAAGCCGCCAGCCGGGGTTTTACCCCAGAAACCGACAACGCGTGTGCCACCGGCTGCACACGCAAACGTTTTCGTATATACTGCTCGCCCATAATCAGACCGCATTACTCTCCACAGATCCAGGTACGAGACTATGTTAACTATTGGAACCGCCCTGCGCCCCTCCGCCACCCGCGTTATGCTGCTCGGCTCCGGCGAGCTGGGAAAAGAAGTTGCCATCGAATGCCAGCGTTTGGGGCTGGAAGTGATTGCCGTAGATCGTTACGCCAATGCCCCGGCCATGCACGTGGCCCATCGCAGCCACGTTATTAACATGCTGGACGGCAACGCGCTGAAAGCCGTGATTGAACAGGAACGTCCTGATTACATCGTGCCGGAGATCGAAGCTATTGCCACCGGCATGCTGGTTGAACTGGAGCAGCAAGGGCACCGTGTGGTGCCGTGCGCAGAAGCGACGCGCCTGACCATGAACCGCGAAGGCATCCGTCGCCTGGCGGCAGAAACGCTCGGCCTGCCGACCTCCAGCTACCGTTTTGCCGACGGTGAAGAAGCCTTCCGTCAGGCCGTCGACGAAATCGGCTACCCATGCATCATCAAACCTGTCATGAGCTCTTCCGGCAAGGGCCAAAGCCTGATCCGCAGCCCAGAACAGTTGAAAACCGCCTGGGATCACGCCCAACAGGGTGGCCGTGCCGGCGGAGGACGGGTGATTGTCGAAGGCCTGGTGAAGTTCGATTTTGAAATCACTCTGCTGACCATCAGCGCCGTCGATGGCGTACATTTCTGCGCACCGATCGGACACCGTCAGGAAGACGGGGATTACCGTGAGTCCTGGCAGCCGCAGCAGATGAGCGAACTGGCGCTCAGCCGCGCGCAGGCAATTGCGGAAAACGTGGTGAAGGCACTGGGTGGATTTGGCCTGTTCGGCGTCGAGCTGTTTGTCTGTGGCGACGAAGTGATTTTCAGCGAGGTTTCACCTCGCCCACACGATACCGGCATGGTGACCCTGATTTCACAAGACCTGTCTGAATTTGCACTGCACGTGCGTGCTTTCCTCGGTCTGCCGATTGGCGCAATCCGTCAGTTCGGCCCTTCTGCCTCGGCGGTGATCCTGCCACAGCTTACCAGTAGCGACCTGCGTTTCAGCGGGCTGGATCGTGCACTGACCGGCCACAATCAGCTGCGTTTGTTCGGCAAGCCGGAAATTGAAGGTCAACGTCGGATGGGCGTCGCGTTGGCGACAGCTGAAAATATCGAGTTGGCGGTAGAGTCGGCCAAGCAGGCTGCTGCTGCGGTGGTCATTGAAGGTTAAGGCTTTGGGGCCGGCTTGCCGGCCCCTGCAACATCAATAGTTTTCGTCTTCTTCCGAGTCATCATCACCCTGGTCTTCCGGGCGTTCCTGATACTCTTCATCGTCATCTTCGTCATCGAACATCACGCTAACCTGGTCACCCTGATGTTTTTCGCGGATTTCCTGCGCGACGCGCGCGATGGCTTCACCACTGCTCATGCCTTGTTCCATCAACTGATGGATACGATCCGCAGCTTCCTGCTGCTCTAGATGGCTTAACGACGGCATACCTGCAAGCATGTGTTTCTCTCCGGTAAAATGGAGGGCGAGTATACCCCTTAAACCGGCGGATCCCAACGCCTGTTATTCAGCGGCCGGTTGTGAGCAATGATCACCGTGTCGCCACTGTTTCAGGCGATGCAACCAGAGCATGACGTGCCAGCCCTGCTTAAGGCCGCGCGCGTTGGTGGACATTGCGCGATCGATACCGCGCTGGTAGAACTCATCGGTGATCCGGCACTGGGCAGCCAGTTCAGGTTCACGACGAATGCTGTGACAGATCCCCAAGGCTTCACGGGTGATCTGCCAGTGAAAAGCAGGACGGATACTGATTTTCCGTGCATAGCGCTGGTTCAACGCCACCAGCATCTCCACTATTTTCATATAATGGCGTTGATATTCAACGTTGGCCTGGCCTGTCCGGCGACGGTTGCTGATCGATTTATCGTGCACTCGCTGGCGATACAACGTTTTACTGAGATATTTCACCCGCTGCGCATTAAACATCACCTCGGTGGTCCAGGGAATATCCTGGTGGTGCAAACCCGGTTCAAAATACAACCGATGCTGTTTAATAAAATCAAGGCGATATACCGCCAGCCAGACCACATGAATAAATTTTCTCGATTTGAGCGCGCGTTCCAACCATTTCACTCCGCTAATAACGCCGGTGTCGCCCAAGCGGTTTTGCGGAATAATCGGTTGCAGTTCATCTTGGTCGGTGAAATAACGTTCACCGTTGCACTGCATGACATCCAATTGATTTTCTTCAGCCATTTCAATCAGGGTTGCATACATTTCCGGCGCCAGTAAATCATCCGCGTCGGGAAATGCCACATATTTTCCGCGTGCTACAGCCAACCCGGCATTGCGCGCACAGGATACGCCCGCATTGAACTGGTCAATAACGGTAATATGAGGATGCCGTTGGGCATAGCGGTGGGCGATATCACCAGAGCCATCGGTGGATCCGTCGTTGACGATGATCACCTCCAGGCGCCGCTCCTGTTGGGCTAACAGCGAGGCCAAAAACGGCTCAAACAGTTCACCCACGTTATGTAACGGGACGATGACACTCAGCATTATGGGCATAGGCAGCTCTTCGCAAAAAGTAACGAATGAATATCTCTATTTTTTAAAAATATCAGGGTGCAATTAAATTAGAACGCAGTGCCCGGCGATAAAACGGGTCTAAATGCGTCTTGTTACTGTTTATAGTTTTATACGAAACGTGCTCTTTTTGGGTATTTATCGTCCGGGAACCGGTATTATCAGGCAATATCATAAGTTCGCCTGATATTTTTGTGATCTCAATCAAAAGTAATAACGCAATAAAACTAATTACTAGGATTTAATTTATAAAACCCGATTCCAATGGATAAGATATATCCGAGTCATTAATTGATAACGCAGTTTTTAACATATTGGATTATAGTTGAAGTCGCAAAAAATGCTTCATTTGCAAATTTGTTGATTCATTGTTTATGTGAAGTGTGCTTTGTCCACACATGCCAGGACATGCGCCTATCGGCCGAATATGGCAGAATAGCCATCATAAACAGCCGCCCCGTCAGTCAGGTTTATTGAGGCCCATGAGCGCAACCGCACCCAATCTAAAATCTTTGCCCTACACCCCCACCACCCTGCTGGAGCTGTTTGCTCCCCTTGCTCAACACCCCTGGGCCATGTTGCTGCATTCCGGCTTTGCCGAACATTCGCATAATCGTTTCGATATTTTGGTCGCGGCCCCCAAGGTCACTCTGACTACCCGAGGGCAAATCACAGAAATCTGCCGCGGGATGGAGGAGCAGCAATCACAGGAAGATCCTTTCCAGTTGCTGCAACAGCAGTTGGAACAACAAAACCAACATCCGGCAGCAAATACCGACTTGCCATTCCAGGGCGGCGCTCTGGGGCTATTCGGTTACGATCTGGGCCGCAGAGTGGAAAAACTGCCGCAAATGGCACAGGCGGATATCGCGCTGCCGGACATGGCTGTTGGCATTTACGACTGGGCGCTGATTGCCGATCACCATAAGAAGACGCTAACGCTGCTCAGCTATGGCGATACTGAACAACGTTGGCAGTGGTTATGCAGCCAGCAATCTGAACCTCAGCAAGACTTCACCTTGACCAGCCGCTGGCAAGCCAACATGACACGGCAGCAATATGGTGAAAAATTCCAACGTATCCAGCAGTATTTGCGCAGCGGCGATTGCTACCAAATCAATCTGGCTCAACGCTTTTCCGCAGATTATCAGGGCGATGAATGGCAAGCCTTTCAGCAACTGAGCGCCAGCAATCGAGCCCCCTTCTCTGCCTTTTTACGTCTGCCGGACAACGCCGTACTGAGCGTTTCGCCCGAGCGTTTTTTGTGGCTGGAGAACCAGCAGATCCAAACCCGCCCTATCAAGGGCACGCTGCCGCGGCTGGCCGATGCCGAGCAAGATGCGCAGCAGGCGCAACGGTTGGCGGATTCCGCCAAAGATCGCGCGGAAAACCTGATGATTGTCGATCTGCTTCGCAACGATATCGGCCGCGTCGCCGAACCGGGCAGCGTCAAAGTTCCCGAACTGTTCGTGGTGGAGCCTTTCCCGGCGGTACATCATCTGGTCAGCACCATTACCGCCCTCCTGCCCGAACGCACGCCAGCAACTGAGCTGCTGCGCGCCTGCTTCCCGGGCGGATCTATTACCGGCGCACCCAAGGTACGAGCGATGGAAATTATCGAAGAGCTGGAGCCACAGCGGCGTAATGCCTACTGCGGCAGTATCGGCTATATCAGCGCCTGTGGCACCATGGACACCAACATCACCATCCGCACTTTGTTCACCGAAAGCGGCCGCATTTACTGTTCGGCCGGTGGCGGCATCGTAGCCGACAGCCAGGAACAGGCGGAATATCAGGAAACTTTCGATAAAGTCGGCCGCATCCTACCGCAACTGGGGGAGTTTATCGCTTCGTGAGCCAACCGACTTATCCGACTTCGCTGGCGGCGTTTATCAGCCGCTTCCAGCTGCAATTGCCGCAGGCGTCACAGATTTCGCATAACGTTCGCCCTGCGGCGGTGCTGATACCCATTATCTGCCGGCCCGAGCCCACGCTGCTGCTCACCCGCCGTGCCGACTCACTACGAAAACATCCGGGCCAGGTGGCATTTCCCGGCGGTAAAACCGATGCCGAAGACGGTTCGGCGATTATTACCGCCCTGCGTGAGGCCCAGGAGGAAGTGGCAATCCCGCCCCAGGCGGTGACCATCCTTGGCCAACTGGCCCCGCTCGACAGCAGCACCGGTTTCCAGGTCACTCCGGTTGTCGGGCTGATTTCTCCCGACGTGCAATTTAGCGCTAATGAAGATGAAGTGGCCGACGTTTTCGAAATGCCGCTGCATGAAGCGCTGACGCTGTCGCGCTATTACCCGCTGGATATTCAGCGCGCCGGTCATTCACACCGTATTTATCTCTCCTGGTATCAGAGTCAATTTGTCTGGGGATTGACCGCGGCTATCATTCGCCGCCTGGCGCAACAGGTCAGCATTTAGCCCCAATTCCGTGACGCCGATCACAAGCCAAACGGTTACCTGCACCAGCGGCACGGGTAAAGCGATCGGCATCACTTCATTTGTTTGCTTTTTCAACTACCGTTCTGGCTATCAGAGTTTTAAAAAAACTGTAAACCCTCTCTTCAACCTTACGAAATACCTGTAAAATACCGCCGTCCGGAATAAACCACTATTTCAGCAGGGTTTAAGCCGGCCGCGTTCAGCAGTGGAAGCTGGCGCGATTGCCATTAACCGAGTTTAGGTGGCGGCTGTTCTACGACTGGCCGAGCGCCTGCGGCAATCATAAACAGGACTGACACCAAGGATTATTTTATTTCATGCGAAAAAGGCAACCGAACCCGTACGGCCCTTTTACAATATCGCTGTTCCCTGCACGGTTTTTAACCGAAGCAGCCATAACAATATGCCTCTAAGGAGTTTTAGCGTGATTAGCGTTTTCGACATGTTTAAGATCGGCATCGGCCCGTCCAGCTCTCATACGGTTGGACCGATGAAAGCCGGCAAACAGTTTGTCGACGATCTGGTAAATAAAGGCCTGATGCCTTCTATCACGCGTGTTGCCGTAGACGTTTACGGCTCACTCTCATTGACCGGTAAAGGTCACCATACCGATATCGCTATCATCCTCGGCCTGGCAGGCAACATGCCGGATACCGTTGATATCGATAGCATCCCGGGTTTTATTCGCGATGTAGAACAACGTCAAAGACTGATGCTGGCCAGCGGCCTGCATGAGGTAGATTTCCCGCGTGACGGCGGCATGGTGTTCCGCAGCGATAACCTGCCGCTGCATGAGAACGGCATGCAAATCCACGCCTTCGCCGGGGATAAACAAGTTTACAGCAAGACTTACTATTCTATCGGCGGTGGTTTTATCGTCGATGAAGAGAATTTCGGCAAAACCGATGCGCATGAATTGAGCGTTCCTTACCCGTTCAATTTTGCGCGTGAAATGCTGGAGCATTGCCGTGAAACCGGACTGTCGCTGTCCGGCATGGTGATGCAGAACGAACTGGCACTGCACAGCAAGCAGGAGATCGAAACCTACTTCGGCAATATCTGGCAGACCATGCGCGCCTGTATCGACCGTGGCCTTAACACCGAAGGCGTGCTGCCTGGTCCGCTGCGCGTACCGCGTCGTGCTTCCGCATTACGTCGCCTGCTGGTCTCTTCCGACAAATTGTCCAGCGATCCGATGAACGTCATTGACTGGGTCAATATGTTCGCGCTGGCGGTCAACGAAGAGAACGCCGCCGGTGGCCGCGTGGTCACCGCTCCAACCAACGGCGCCTGCGGCATCGTACCGGCCGTGCTGGCTTACTATGACCACTTTATCGAATCCGTCAGCCCGGATATTTACATCCGTTACTTTATGGCAGCGGGCGCGGTCGGTGCTCTGTACAAAATGAACGCGTCTATCTCTGGCGCCGAAGTGGGCTGCCAGGGCGAAGTCGGCGTGGCCTGTTCCATGGCAGCGGCCGGTTTGGCCGAACTGCTGGGCGGCAGCCCGGAACAGGTTTGCATCGCGGCGGAAATCGGCATGGAGCACAACCTGGGGTTGACCTGTGACCCGGTTGCCGGTCAGGTTCAGGTGCCTTGCATCGAGCGTAATGCCATTGCTTCGGTGAAGGCGATCAACTCGGCGCGCATGGCGCTGCGCCGTACCAGTGAGCCTCGCGTGTCACTGGATAAGGTGATCGAGACCATGTATGAAACCGGTAAAGACATGAACGCTAAATACCGAGAAACCTCGCGTGGCGGTCTGGCAATAAAAGTGCAGTGCGATTAACCCCAAACCCCGCCTTTATGGCGGGGTTTTTCTTGCCAGAATTTGTTGATAATCAAATCGCTAACGCCAATTAAGTGACAATGTCACAGTAAAATATGTCGGCAACGTCACATCGATCCTGCGGTTAACCCACAATTTCCCCCTCTGTTTCGCCAAATTTAAATAATTTACTGGGTTACCATCACTCTTGTATAACGACAGGCTAGAATTAGCCGAGTATCATTTTGGACTGTTTGGCCTGACGGTGATTCTGGGCTGGCTTACCGAACAAGGATTTAGCGATGTTGATGACCCAACTTACCGTGACCAAATACCGCTATTACCGTTGGCTGCTAGCCGGGGCGGTCGGGTTGGCTATTCTGCTGTTGTCGCTTTACACCCGTTATTATCAGGAAATCGGCACCATCGAACACAATCGACAGGTGCTTGCCAATCGCACCGTCGCCAAGATCAACAATCTGCTGCTGCCGGCTGAGCAACAGGCCAAACGCTCCATGCCCCTGCTGACCTCCACTTGTGAAACCGTCATGCCAACGCTGCGCTTTCGCGCCGCGCAAAACCAGGCGCTTCGGGCAATGCTGCTGGTCAAGGATGGTGTTATTTACTGTTCCAGCCTGTTTGGTTCCCGCAAGTATGTTTTCAGCGCTATTTTGCCCGCAATAGCAAACGATGGCGCGAAGCTGGCGCTGCGCCCTTCGCTGTCGGTCGCCAAAGGCGTCCCCACCCTGATCATGTGGACGCCAGAGGCGGATAATGATCGCCGTAACGGCGTCTTGCACGTCTTTAATATTGAACTGCTGGCAAACTTTCTGCTCGAGCCTCAGGAACCCTATGCGCAGCGGGTGGTGCTGAACGTCGGAGATTACAGTTTGGAATACGGTCGCCGCGAGATCCTGCGCAGCGATAGCCTGACAACCGATTTGCGCTATACCGCGAAATCTACGCAATACCCTTTCTCTGTCTCGCTGTTCGGTCCTCAGGCCGGCATGCTGGCGCTTGCGGCACTGCCGCGCCATGTTCCGCTGTCGTTGTTGATCAGCCTGCTGGCAGCCTACGTGGTGTACCTGCTCACCGCGAATCGCATGAGCCTTTCGTACCATATAGGACATGCCATTTCTCATCGCGAATTCCGCGTTTACTGTCAGCCGATCATCAACGCTGAAACCGGTCGCTGCGTTGGGGTTGAAACCCTGCTGCGCTGGAAAAACAAACGCCAGGGCTGGATCTCCCCCGACGTGTTCATCCCGTTGGCGGAACAGCATGGGTTAATCATTCCCCTGACCCGCTACCTGATAAGCACCGTAGTGGAAAATCTGCAGTTATTCCCGCCGCGTCCGTCGTTTTATATCAGCATCAACGTCGCCGCGGAGCATTTCAACGCGGTGACTATCATCGATGACATTCGCCGTCTGTGGCTGCCTGCCGAACCGATGCCGTCGCTGATGCTGGAGCTGACCGAACGCACCGCGCTGTCAGAAATTCAGTATGAGCAAATCAAAACGCTGAAGGAGATGGGCATTATGCTGGCGATCGATGACTTTGGCACCGGGCACAGCTCGCTCAGCTACCTGAAAAAACTCAGCCCGGACGTGTTGAAGATCGATCGCGGTTTTACCGCCGCCATCGGTACCGATGCCATTAACGCCACGGTCACCGATACCATTATTACGTTGGCACAGCGTCTGAAATTAAAACTGGTGGCTGAAGGGGTAGAAACCGCCGAACAGGTTGAATATTTGCGCTCGCACGACGTGAATGCCCTGCAAGGCTTCTATTTTGCCAAGCCAATGCCAATCCATGTTTTCCCGCTGTGGCTACAGCAGTACGAATCGCGGTTACGGACGGGGAATCAGCGGGAAGAGCAAAAGGCAGGGCTGGAAAAAAAACCGGAGGCATGATGCCTCCGGCTTCTGTTACTGATGTTCCTCGTCGTGAGGCTCCACTTTGGTGATGCGCACCAGCTCAATGCGGTACTCTGACACCTCAATGACTTCGAAGCGCAGCCGGTTAAGCTCCACCACGTCCCCACCACCGGCATTTGGCCGTAATGGGCCAGCAGGAACCCAGCCAAGGTGGCGTAATCTGCCGTCGGGCTGACCAGATCTTCGCAGTTTAGCGCCTGCTCCAGCGAGTGCATATCGGCACCGCCTTTTACCAGCCAGCTGTCGGCTTCCACCACGATATCCGGCGTCTCATCCTCATCGGGGAACTCACCGGCAATGGCTTCCAGCACGTCCAAAGGCGTCACCAGCCCCTGCACGACGCCGAACTCATTGGTGACCACCACCAGTCGCCCCTTGGCGCGACGCAGCACTGCCAACAGATTAATCACGTCCATGGTTTCCGGCACCACGATCGGCGGTGTGCGCGCGGCAAACTCGGCGATGTCTTCGCCCCGTTCTACCGCCACCAGCAGATCCTTGGCACGCACCACGCCGATAATTTCATCCAACGAGTCACGACAAACCGGGAACAGGCTGTGTGGAGTATCCAACAGCTGTTCGCGCACCTCTTCACGGGAACGATCGCAATCCACCCATGAAATTTCGGTACGCGGCGTCATCACGCTACGCAGTGAACGCGAGGCCAGCGTCAACACGCCGCTGATCATATAGCGCTCTTCTTCCGCGAAGGTTTCATTCACCGGCAACGGTGCCGCTTCATCCGTCTGCTGCGCACGCTGTTGCCCCATCAGACGCATAATCGCCTCGGCGGTGCGTTCACGCATCGGGCGATGGGCCTGGTGCTTGATAAAGTTACGGCGCGCGATTTGGTTAAACAGCTCAATCAGGATCGAGAAGCCAATCGCAGCGTACAGATAGCCTTTCGGAATATGCATGCCAAAGCCTTCGGCGATCAGGCTCAAGCCGATCATCAACAGGAAGCTCAGACACAGCACCACAATAGTCGGGTGCGCATTCACGAAGTTAGTCAGCGGTTTGGAGGCCACCAACATCACCACCATAGCGATAACCACGGCGGTCATCATCACCGGCAGGTCGTTCACCATCCCCACGGCGGTAATCACCGCGTCGAGCGAGAACACTGCGTCAAGGATCACAATTTGCACCACCACCGCCCAGAACTTGGCGTAACCGCGGTTGGCACCATCCTGATGCGTCTGCCCTTCCAGCCGTTCGTGCAATTCCATGGTGGCCTTGAACAACAGGAAAACACCACCGAACAGCAGGATCAGATCGCGGCCGGAGAAGCTGAAGTCCGCGACGCTAAACAGCGGCGTGGTCAGCGTAACCATCCAGGAAATCACCGACAACAGGCCCAGACGCATAAACAGCGCCAGCGACAATCCGAGGATACGCGCTTTATCACGCTGCTTCGGCGGCAGCTTATCGGCCAAAATGGCGATAAACACCAGGTTGTCGATACCCAGTACAATTTCCAACACGACAAGTGTCAGTAACCCAGCCCAAATTGAGGGGTCCATTAAAAATTCCATATCAGACTCCGAAAAAAAGACAGGATTGCCGAGCTGTGCTCAGGCGTGAGAATGCCGACGCAGGATTAGCGCTGACAACAACAGCAAGATAACGGGATTGTAGTACCGGGGAATGGCCGAGCGGCCGTGTGATGTTTGCAACGCCAGCAGGTGGCGGGTGGAACCTTGAAAAACAGTAACTTCGGTGACAGTCCATAGGGTGGGCTGAGGCCCTTCACTCCTAAATATGAAAGAGGAAATACTCTAGCAGGAAATTTTTAGCCGGCAAAGAAGCTTTTTTACCTTCTGCATTCTCTTGTAACAGCTCTGTTGTTTAATTCCTCAAACGCTGCGTTAGGACTTATCCGAGCGCTCAATAACAGAGCAACGTCACAAAATTTATTTTTTCACTCACTAAAATAAATGGCGCTAACGTGGAACAACGCGCACAGGCATTTGAAACTGCGCGAGAAATGTTAAGAGCGGGTTTCCAGATTTCTACCATAATGTATCTGAACCGCGGAAGTGACTGCCAGGAAGCAAATGAACTAAAGACCGACACAATCCGTGCACGAAGTTCAATGAGGAGGTAGCGAGTGGCAATAGCTATTATCATCGGCACACACGGGACCGCAGCGGAACAATTGCTGAAAACGACGGAGATGCTATTGGGCGAACAGGACAACGTCGCTTTTATAGATTTCGTCCCCGGAGAAAATGCCGAAACGTTAATCGAGAAATACAACGGGAAAATCAGCGGACTCGACACCAGCGGTGGCGTCCTGTTCCTGGTCGATACCTGGGGCGGCAGCCCGTTCAATGCGGCCAGCCGCATCGCCGTCGATAAAGAAAATTATGAGGTCGTCACCGGGGTTAACATTCCCATGCTGGTGGAAACCTTCATGGCACGAGACGACAACCCCAGCTTCGACGAATTGGTCGCCCTGGCGTTGGAGACCGGCCGTGAGGGCGTGAAAGCGCTGAAAAAACCGGCAGAAGAGAGTGTTAAGCCCGCGGCACCGCAGAGTTCTCCCGCCGCCAAACCCGCTGCCCCACAAGCGCCGCTGGGGCCCAATGACCATATGAAAATCGGCCTGGCCCGTATCGATGACCGCCTGATCCACGGCCAGGTAGCGACCCGCTGGACCAAGGAAACCGACGTCAGCCGCATTATCGTGGTCAGCGACGAAGTTGCCGCCGACCACGTCCGCAAAACCTTGCTGACCCAGGTTGCCCCGCCGGGCGTCACCGCACACGTGGTTGACGTAGCGAAAGCCATTCGCGTGTGGAACAACCCGAAATACGCTGGCGATCGCGTCATGTTGCTGTTTACCAATCCGACCGACGTCTGGCACCTGGTGGAAGCCGGTGTGGATATCAAGTCGGTGAATATCGGTGGCATGGCGTTCCGCCAGGGCAAAACGCAGGTGAACAATGCCGTGTCGGTTGACGAAAAAGATATCGAAGCGTTTAAGAAATTAAACGAGCGCGGTATTGAATTGGAAGTGCGTAAAGTCTCGTCCGACAGCCGGTTAAAAATGATGGACCTGATTAACAAACTCAATTAATGGCGACAGCCAGTAATTATTTTACTCAGAGATCTTTGGTCATAGGAGAAGTGCAATGGAGATTACCACTCTTCAGATTGTACTGATATTTATCGTTGCCTGTATCGCCGGGATGGGTTCCGTTCTCGACGAGTTTCAATTTCACCGTCCGCTGGTCGCCTGTACCCTGATCGGTTTTATCCTCGGTGACATGAAAACCGGTATCATCATCGGCGGTACGCTGGAGATGATCGCCCTGGGCTGGATGAACATCGGTGCGGCAGTTGCGCCAGATGCAGCATTGGCGTCCATCATTTCCACCATTTTGGTTATTGCCGGCGGACAAAGCGTCGGTGCCGGTATCGCCCTGGCCATCCCGCTGGCGGCAGCCGGACAAGTTCTGACCATCATCGTGCGTACCCTGACCGTCGCCTTCCAGCACGCAGCGGACAGCGCGGCAGAACGCGGCAGTTTACGCGCCATCACCTGGTTGCATATTTCCGCCCTGCTGTTGCAGGCGATGCGTATCGCTATCCCAGCGGTTATCGTCGCTATCTCGGTCGGCACCTCTGGCGTTCACGCGCTGCTTAACTCGATCCCGGAAGTCGTCACCAGCGGCCTGAACATCGCCGGCGGGATGATCGTGGTGGTCGGTTACGCCATGGTGATCAACATGATGCGTGCCGGTTATCTGATGCCATTCTTCTACCTCGGCTTCGTTACCGCCGCCTTCACCAACTTTAACCTGGTCGCGCTCGGCGTTATCGGCGTGGTGATGGCCGTGCTGTATATCCAGCTCAGCCCGAAATACAACAAGTCACAAGTTGTGCAAGCCGGCCCGGCTAACGCCAACGACCTCGATAACGAACTGGACTAGGAATAGGTGAGAGAAATGGTTGATACAACAGCTCAAAAGAAACTCACGCCAGCCGATATTCGCGGTGTGTTTATGCGTTCGAACCTGTTCCAGGGTTCATGGAACTTCGAACGTATGCAGGCGCTGGGTTTTTGCTTCTCCATGGTGCCGGTGATCCGTCGCCTGTACCCGGAAAATAACGACGATCGCAAACACGCGATTAAACGCCATCTGGAGTTCTTCAACACCCACCCTTACGTGGCGGCGCCGGTACTTGGCGTGACCATGGCAATGGAAGAGCAACGCGCTAACGGCGCGCCGATCGACGATGCAGCAATCAACGGCATCAAGGTCGGCTTGATGGGGCCTCTGGCCGGCGTAGGCGACCCGATTTTCTGGGGGACCGTTCGTCCGGTATTCGCCGCGCTTGGTGCCGGTATCGCCATGAGCGGCAGCCTGCTGGGTCCGATTTTATTCTTCGTCCTGTTCAACCTGGTGCGCCTGTTGACCCGCTATTACGGCGTGGCCTACGGCTACCGCAAAGGGGTGGATATCGTTAACGACATGGGCGGCGGCTTCCTGCAAAAACTGACGGAAGGAGCGTCGATTCTCGGCCTGTTTGTCATGGGGGCATTGGTTAACAAGTGGACGCACGTGAATATCCCGTTGGTGGTGTCTAAAATCACCGACCAGACCGGGCATACCACGGTGACCACGGTGCAGACTATCCTCGATCAGTTGATGCCAGGCCTGGTGCCGTTACTGCTGACCTTTGGCTGTATGTGGCTGCTGCGCAGGAAAGTGAATGCGCTGTGGATTATCATCGGCTTCTTCGCCATCGGTATCTTTGGTTACTGGGTTGGCCTGCTGGGCCTGTAAGACGATTATCAGCCGGGGGGAAACCCCCGGTTTTTTTTATTTGTGGAGCTAGAAGATGTCGCTGACCGATGGCGTATTACTGATTTTCACCGCGCTGATGCTGGTGTATGCGATTTACGACGAATTCGGGATGAACCTGCTGAAGGGCAAAACGCTGCTCAAGGTACAGCTAAAACGACGTAACCGGATTGATTGTCTGATCTTTGTCGGTCTGATTGCCATTCTGATTTATCGTAATGTCACGACACAGGGTGCTGCATTAACCACCTATCTGCTTATTTCTTTAGCACTGATCGCCGTCTACATATCCTATATTCGCTGGCCCAAGATGTTGTTTAAAGCGCAGGGTTTCTTTTATGCCAATGCGTTTATCGAATATAACCGCATTAAGGCCATGAATTTATCCGAGGATGGCATTCTGGTCATCGATCTGGAGCGGCGCAGACTGCTGATTCAGGTCACGCAATTAGACGATCTGGAAAAAATATATCACTTTTTTGTTGAAAATCAGTGATTAAAAATAACCCCAACAGAACCTCTGTTCTCGCCATGCGCTGAATGTGGATAATTAATCACCAGCGCATAAGGCTACCTGATTATTATTTATGCAACATTATTGCACTCGCCTACATTATATTCCGTCTTGCATATTTCATTAATGAAAATAATTATCAATTCCAAATAAATATCCATGGGGAATAAGGGTTGTTGCCAACGGAAATAATATGGTATGGTTGCGCCGTCATTGGGGAGTAGCCGGTTTCTGGACAATTAAACGCCAGAAACGCCCGTATCAACATACTCGTTTTAATCATTAAAACGTGGTGCGGGCAGCCAGGTAAGGTTGGCGAGACCATAGACACGTAACTCCGTCGTATGGTTGGGGGTGGGTTACGTGTATATGGAGCCGCCCGGCCGAGGCTATTTTACATGAACTTGTCAGCTACTCTCATTCTCGCTTTTGGCATGTCTATGGATGCGTTTGCCGCATCGATCGGCAAAGGTGCCAGCCTGCATCAGCCCCGTTTTCGTGAAGCGCTACGCACCGGACTCATCTTCGGCGTGGTTGAAGCCATTACGCCGATTATCGGTTGGGGCATCGGCCTGTTCGCCAGTCAATACATCATGGAGTGGGATCACTGGGTCGCCTTCTCGCTGCTGTTTATTCTCGGTATGCGCATGATTGTCGAAGGCGTCAGAAACCGCCCTGAAGAAGAAGAGAAAGTGAAGCGTCACGGATTCTGGCTGCTGGTGGCCACGGCTATCGCCACCAGTCTGGACGCGATGGCTATCGGCGTCGGCCTGGCGTTCCTGCAGGTAAACATTGTGCACACCGCCATGGCTATCGGCATGGCCACCATGATTATGGCGACGCTGGGCATGATGATTGGCCGCTTTATTGGGCCATTACTCGGTAAACGTGCCGAGATCCTTGGCGGCGTGGTGCTGATCGCCATCGGCGTCAATATTCTGCTGGAGCATTTGGGCTACCTCGCCTGAACCGACAGCACCCAAAGAAAACCTGCCAACGGCAGGTTTTTTTGTTTCTGCCCACCTTAGTCGGTCAGGTCATCGCTGGCCCGCACTCTGTCGGGCGGCATTAAGCATGCCGGCGGCGATAGAGCGCAATAACGAAATCTGTTTCGCAGAGGAAGGTCTCACTGGCGCTCAGGCGCTGCTGGACCTCCGGAGAGGCCCGCCAGGCAAAAGGCGTCATCTGCAGCAGATTGGCCGCCTGCTCGCCCGGCAGCGTCATCGGGTAGGCCAGCGATTCGACCCGCTCACAGTCAAAGCCTGCGAACTGCTCATTCTGTTCAGCATGCAGTTGCACCTGCTGATAAACCTGTTCTTTTAACTGATACAGATGGCGTGGACCAGGCGATACCGTCACCACGACGCCACCGGGTTTCACCACCCGGGCCAGTTCTTCCGCCTTGCAGGGCGCATAAATACGCAGAATGGCGTCTAAAGAAGCGTCGGCGAACGGCAGACGATGGCTCGACGCTACGCAGAATGACACCGCAGGATAACGCTTGGCCGCATAGCGGATTGCCACCTTGGCGACATCCAGCCCATACAGGATCATATTGCGTTGTTGCGTCAATCGGGCAGCTACTTCCGCCGTGTAGTACCCCTCGCCGCAGCCGATATCCAGCAGCGCCTGTGCGTCGGGTGCCAGCGCCTCATCCAACAGCTCGGCTACCCGCTGCTGCAAAGGCCGATAAAAACCGCCATCCAGGAACGCGCGCCGCGCCTGCATCATTTCCGTACTGTCGCCGGGTTGCTTCGAACGCTTGTGCTGTACCGGCAGCAGGTTGACGTAGCCCTCTTTGGCGCAGTCAAACTGATGGTTAGCGTCGCAACGCCATTGCGGTGAGGAAAAATGAAGCGGCTGATGGCACAGAGGGCACTGATAAGACATGGCTTGGGTTCCAGAGAGATACGGCGCGGCTAGTCTAAAGAAGGCTTCTGTGTGATGCAAGGCGCATCCCATGGGGGCTAGCCAAGCAGGAAAAAAACTGACTACACTGACGCTAAGTTTTCTGACGCAGGTAAAGACGTTTATGACCGACTATTCCCCGCTTCTCAACCGCGTTCCCGCTATTCGACACGGTTTCGGCAACAAGAGCGCGTTGCTGCCTGGGCATCTGCAGCCCTATCGCGCCACCTTGCCGGAAAAAAAACAGGTACACGGCACGCGCATTGTCGACGTAACGCAGGCAGCACAGGCGTGCGGTGAAGCTGATGGGTTCTATACCCGCCAGCCGGGCATTCTGCTCAGCGTGTTAACGGCAGACTGCCTGCCGGTGATTTTCAGCCGCCATGACGGCTCGGCCATTGCAGCCGTGCATGCCGGCTGGCGTGGGCTGCTGGATGGCGTTCTGGAGCAACTGGCGGCGCGTATCGCACAAGATGACTCAACCACCAACTGGGTCGCGTCCATCGGCCCTGCGGCCGGCCCATGCTGTTATGAGGTGAACGAAGAGCTGGTCGAACGGTTCAAACAGCAGTTGCCGCTGCCCGCCAGCTTAATCAGCCCCCACTATCGTCACCTGGATCTGGCCGCAATCGCCGAATCCAAACTTCGCGAGCTGGGGTTCGCCGCCGTTGACCGTGCTGGCACTTGCACTATCTGCACGCCAAATACCGACCCGCTCCAGCCACAGCGGTTTAAATACACCAGCTATCGGCGCAACAGTCACCGTCGCGAACAGGATCCCACCCACCCTGGCATCACCGGACGCAATCAGTACGCGGCCATTATTATCACCGGCGAATAAATAACAGAAACGAAAAAACCCGCACCAAGGCGGGTTTTTTGTACAGCTGACGCTGATTAGATTGCAGTAACGTTTACTGCAGATGGACCTTTCTGGCCATCTTGGATTTCGAACTCAACGTTCTGGCCTTCAGCCAGGGTTTTGAAGCCGTTACCCTGGATTGCAGAGAAGTGTACGAACACGTCTTTGCTGCCGTCAGCTGGAGTGATGAAACCGAAACCTTTAGATTCGTTGAACCACTTAACTTGACCTTTGATCTTTGCCATCTTGAGTATTTCCTTTGGATTGTTTAAACCGCCCGTAGGCGTTACATAGACAAACTAGAGTCGTTACTGCTTGAGGCACTAAGATAAGGATCGGCAGAGAAGCGGTATTCAACGCTAACGTTTTTACTCAGAACTTCTTTACTGAAAATGCCACACATATACAGAACTGTACCTCGTTTTACCCAGATGCGTTATCACATACTCTGTATTCGATGGCAAGCCATTTTTAATCACTGATGGAGCTGTCGCACATATTTGAAACGGTCGAGAGCAATATAAGCTTAAATAGGCTAAAAGATGTTGAAGCCTTAGCTATTTTCTGCTTAACACTTACACCGCGCTACACTCCGCATCCTGACTGAATTTTAACAATTCTTTCATCCGATTGACCCATGAATGTTGCAACATATAACCCCAGCCCGACGCTTAGAACGTTAAAAAATTTGAATCTTTATGGAATTTCTTATACGACATTTGAATATCGGTGAACGGGCGTATTGGAGACCGGCTGATCCGACCATTGGGTTGCCATCCGGACGGCTTAACGCTGGCATAGCCCACTCTTCGGCAATCCCTACGCCTGCGACAGCACAATAATACCAGGGTAAATTATTGCCACGCTCGCCAACTGACCATAATTTATGCAACCCACGCCCTACCATGAAAATCAAATAGCGTGCCACTTTTGGGTGCATAAGCATGCAAAATCAGAATTTACGCACCGTGGTCGTGCATCCACAGAGAAATACATCCTCCGTTACGCCGTTAAATAACGCCAATAACCTTGAGGTCAGTGCGAACCTATAGCGAAATTAAATCTTAAAAACCGAGCGGGTATTTATGCGATCAAGAGCAATTGCGAGTTGACGTATTTATTTTATCTTTTGTCGCGCCGCTACCCTATTCAAGTCAACCGGTTAGGCCAGGTTGTGGATATTGCCGTCCGGCAAGCTGCCCACATCGCTACAACCTGTGGTGGGACTGGCTTGCGGACGGCTACGGGGGCGACGCCAGCCCCGTTTGCCACGAATTAACGCTTAAGAGTTAGGTTCAAGCAGAATGCGCTCACCAATTTTAATTGGCCGGAACCGATGTTGCTCTATCCCGGCCGAACTCAACGCCAGTTTTAATTGCTGCGGCGGCTCATCCAATGACTCATCGGCTAATTCAAAAACACCCCAATGGATTGGAATGACCTGCGGCGCATTTAATTGCTGATACAGTGTCACCGACTGTTGCGGATCCATATGTTGTTCCTGCATGAACCAACGTGGTGCATAAGCGCCTATCGGCAACGCCGCCACGTCGAAAGGCCCTAAACGCGCGCCAATGTCCGCCAGCCGCTCCGAATAGCCGCTGTCGCCCGAAAAATAGAATCGAAGTGCCGGATGATGAATCACCCAACCGCACCATAAAGAGCGATTGCGGTCCCACAGGGTGCGCATACTCCAGTGGCGCGCCGGCGTACTGTGAAACGTCAGGTCACCCAACTGCAGGCTATCCCACCAGTCCAGCTCCTCGACCCGTTGCAGGCGATAGCGCCGGAACCAACTTTTCAGCCCCAACGGGACGATAAAGGTCGCGTGCGGAAAACGACGCGCCAACTGCCTGATGGTGCGCCGATCGAGATGGTCATAATGGTTATGCGAGATCAATACCACGTCCACCGTCGGTAACTGCTGTACCGTCAGCGGCGTTGGGGTCTTGCGCTTTGGGCCATAAAAACTCAACGGCGATGCGCGCTGCGACAACACCGGGTCAATCAGAATGTAACGCCCTTCAAGACGCAGCAGCATTGAGGCATGCCCCAACCACCAGATACCGTTGTCACTGCCGCTGAGGTCGGCCTGCTGCCACCAGCGTTGGGTAAACTGTTGGTATCCCATTTGCGGCGGCTTGGGCAGGCCCTGCTGCTTGCGCTCATTCTGCCAGCGCTTCAAATCCCCTTCCCGGCGCAGAGTAGGCTCCGGGTTACGAAACCCTTGCGGCGTATGGTGCGCTTTGCCGGCATCATAGTAACGATTGGTTATCTTCAAGTTGCTCTCCCGACCACTGCGGACACCCTGCACGGGCAGTTTCGATAACATAACAAAATAGACGATTGGTGCGCTTTGTGAACTGTGCTCACCTCAGGGGGGACCTTTTTGCCTAATGTGGTGTCACAATCCCTGTGAGAATGCCAGGGCCGCCTAGAGCCTGTTAAGCATCTCTTAAGATCCTTGTGTTTTACTTATAGGACATTCAGAAAAGGAGAAGTTATGAGCCGTTCTACATCACGCAAATCACGTGTTCGCATGGGCCGTATCCGTAGCGCGATGCTGGCACAGATGCAGTATTGGAAAATGTATGTCGCGATGAAACTGCGCCGCGTACGCGTGCCGGCACCCCTGGTGCTGTTGTTTGGCGCGATGGTGAGTTTTTTCATGCTGGCCGTATTGATGCTTAGCGTGGTCGCTATCGATGTCATCACCACGGTATTCCTGCTGTGCAGGAAGCTGTTGGGGTTGGGCCGCTCCGCACCGGGCAATGCCTTTATGCCACGCGGCTAAATGAAAATGGGAGGCGCAAAACGCGCCTCCGTTAAACCTTAACGCCGAACGTTAGCGCCCTTGCGGCGCGTCAGCTTGAACCCTACCCACAACAGCAAGATCCACACCGGCATCAGCAACACCGAGATACGGATCCCCTCGCTGAAATACATGATGACCAGGATTAGACTGAGGAACACCAGGCACAAATAGTTGCCAAACGGGTACCACAGCGCCTTGAAGCTCGGGATCACGCCCTGACGGTTTTTCGCCGCGCGGAAGCGTAAATGCGCCAGGCAAATCATCACCCAGTTGATCACCAGCGTGGACACCACCAGCGCCATCAGCAATTCAAACGCCTTGCCGGGCATCACATAGTTGATCAGTACACCGACAGAGGTCACCAGCGCCGACAGCGCAATCGACAGCACCGGCACGCCGCGCTTGTTCACCCGCGTCAACGCCTTGGGCGCATTGCCCTGCGTAGCCAGGCCGAACAGCATGCGGCTGTTGGCATAGACGCCGCTGTTGTACACCGACAGCGCTGCCGTCAGGACCACCACGTTAAGCAGGGTCGCCACCAGGCTGCTGTCCAACGCATGGAAAATCATCACGAACGGGCTACCGCCTTCCACCACTTTGTCCCACGGATAAAGCGACAGCAGGACCGTTAGCGAACCGATATAAAAAATCAGGATACGGTACACCACCTGATTGGTGGCCTTGGGGATGCTGCGGCGCGGATCGGCGGCTTCGGCCGCAGTGATGCCGACCATCTCCAGGCCGCCGAACGAGAACATGATCACCGCCATCGCCATCACCAGCCCGCTGATGCCGTGCGGCATAAAGCCCCCCTGCTCCCACAGGTTGTTGAGGCTGGCTTGCGGACCGCCGTTGCCGCTGGCCAGCAGCCAGGCACCAAACAGGATCATACCGACGATCGCCACCACCTTGATGATGGCAAACCAAAACTCGGTCTCGCCATACAGTCGGACATTGACCAGGTTGATCAAATTAATCAGGACAAAAAATACCGCGGCGGAAACCCAGGTTGGGATGTCCGGCCACCAGTACTGAATATAAATACCGACGGCGGTCAGTTCGGCCATGCCGACCAAAATGAACATCGCCCAGTAGTTCCAGCCGGAAAGAAAACCGGCGAAATCGCCCCAATATTTATAAGCGAAGTGGCTGAACGACCCGGCAACCGGCTCCTCGACCACCATTTCCCCCAGTTGGCGCATGATCAGGAAGGCAATGAACCCGCCGATGGCATAGCCCAGCAATACCGATGGGCCGGCCATTTTAATGGTCTGCGCAATGCCGAGAAACAGGCCGGTGCCAATAGCGCCGCCCAGGGCGATAAGTTGTATATGTCTGTTTTTTAAACCGCGTTTTAGCGGGGTATCCTGCTGCTGACCGCCCATCTTATCCTCATATGGCGTGGGAACCTGGCGCTATTGCACAAGATTTCGCCATTCAATAAATGTATCTGCGGGCGGCTTTTTAACACTTAACCCCGTGAGCATCAAGGAGTAGCACCCCGGCGACGTCGGCCAAGGCGCTATTTTATGCTGGGATTAACGGCAGTAAGGGCTGGTTTTTAGCTGGACAGACCGCAAAGTTTGGTCAGGTTGCGGGCACCAATCATCAGCGTGGCGACGTAGGACTGGCGGCGTGTTACCACCTCTACCGCCACACGATCGTTTTGATATTTTATCAGGTAGGTTGACGGCCAGCCCTGTCGGCGCTGACCAAAGCTTTCGGCATGACGATCGATTGCCGCATGGGCAATCACCAGATGAGACAAGTTTTTATCACCTTTAATAATGCGCTTCATAAACAGGCTCCGCCAGAGACAGTTCTGTTGTCATAAAAAGGGAAAAATCATCAGTAATTCTGGTGTTTCAACGGACCATTTCGTTGGTTTGCTGGCTCAGCAGGAAGCAGATCATTGCCGCACGCAGCGGGCTGCTGCTGTCCGCCTGCCATTCGCCGCGTTGGGTGATCATACGCGCCTGCCACTGCGGGTTGTCGCCCTGGCTGTCGGCATTCAGGCTGATTTTATTGGCGCAGATAATCGGCCAGGCATCGGAGGGATTCTTGCAATAGTCTTTACCTTTCACACCGCCGTAGGGATACCATTTGTCCGGATTTTCTCCGGTGATCAGCGCAATGCTGCGGTTCACCTCGGCGTCGCTTTCTTCATACCATTTAATCATCGGCTTTATCCATCTTTCGTAGAGTTGGCGCTACATTACGATGCCAATACGACAGATTTATGACAACGCGAGGGCTTTCCACATTATCTCCACTAATGTTTTTTCGGCTTTATCTTTTCCTGGGCGCTGATTACACTTTTTCCCTGTTTTGTCGCGCAGGAATACCGGCATGTTAACTGGCCTCAACCATCTGACGCTTGCAGTCAGCGACGTCAACCGCAGCTTCGATTTTTATAGCAACCTGTTGGGTTTTGTCCCTCATGCTCGCTGGCAAACTGGCGCCTACCTGTCTCTGGGGGAGCTGTGGCTGTGTTTGTCATGGGACGACGCACGAGCCGTAAATTCAGCGAAGGATTACACCCATTACGCGTTCAGCGTGGCGCCGGCAGATTTCGCCAAGGTTGCATCGCGGCTGCGCCAGGCTGGGGTTTATGAGTGGAAAACTAACCGTAGCGAGGGGGAATCGCTGTACTTTCTTGACCCGGACGGACACCAATTGGAAATTCACGGCGGCGACCTGGCCAGTCGGTTGGCGGCGTGCCGCGCAGCGCCCTATCAGGGAATGGAGTTTTTCTAAGCGACGCGGGTGGCGTAAACTGGGGCAGGCCACCCGGCAGAAAGTTTGATTAACGCTCGGGGATAAAACCTTTGAAATCCAGCGCCGGGCTGAGATCGTCATCGTCGATTGCGCTATCGCCACGCGCGCTTTGCGCCAGGCTTTTCAATAATGCAGTCTGCTGACGCTGCTGCTCGGCAATTTCCTGCAGCAGACGGACCTGTTCATTGGCACGCACACTGGCACGATTCACCAGGAACCAGACCCATAATCCCACCAACAGCGCCAGCGCCGCGAGGGCCAGCGAAAGCAGGCTATTCGAACCAAAACCTAAATCGTACATGGACAACCCTACCTACTGCTAAAAACAGGCGCACATCTTAACACTCCGGGTGCGGGCACGAACATCTTGATAGTAAATTGTTATGCACCGCTGCGCATCTCACCAGGGAATGAAACGAGTAATGGAACACACCCCCAACGCAAAGGAGCCTCCCTCATCGCAGTAGCTATCCAGCGCCAGCAGGTAAAAAAACAGACAGGCCGCAAGGAACGCCACTATCACGAGGACTTTTTTTCGCAACAAATTTAGCAGCCTCATTGTTATCTTGATAATCTGTTCGCAATGCTACCACAGCTAACTTAAACGAAGTTTAACCTGTCGTTTAGAAACCGTTTTGACGATGACTTTTCAGATTGTTACCGTTGCAGCCTGCGTCGGCGCGTGGCTATATCGCAACGACGATAAATAAACGGGAGTTATAATGAGTAAGCTGATTAAGGGGTTACTGCTACTGGCAGTGGTGTATGGCGTATTTTTGTTTTCGGGATACGGCGTATTGGTCGGCAGCAACAAGAACGTGGCTGGCCTGGGGTTGCAGTGTAAATATATGACCGCACGCAATGTGGTGATTGCTCAGTATCTGCACGGGGACAACGGCGTCATTGGCGTGGCCGACTGTCCGCTGTTCAAAAAAGTCGAAACGGTGGTGGATTGATCACCACCGCCCGAAACCGTCGCCTGGCGACGGTTTCCCCCATCAGTTGCGGGTAAACTTCATCTCAATCAGCGCAATCGCTTTTTCGATCGCCCTGCGGGTCACGGGATCGGCACCGGCAGGATGAGTGGAGAAATCGATGCTTTTCAGCTGGCTTGCCATCTTGTCACGCACCTCGGTCGGCGCGATAACGTCGATAACATCCAGAATCTGTTTGATTACCAGTTGGCAGGCAACCAGGTCGGAGGCCAATTCCTGATCGTTGCTCAGCATGTCGGACATAATTACTTTCCTTCTTGATTCAGTCGCCGCACAGAATAGCATGTCACCTGGCGCTTTGCCGCACCCAGGCTGTTTGCCGCTGAATTTCAACGTTATTGCGCATCGGGTGCCAAAATGCCCGGCCGTATTGGCCTATACTTAAGGTTTAAGCGACGCGCTTACCGGCGCATCCTTCAGCCACACCCCAACAGGAGAAAGTTATGGCAAACCACAATGTGAAATCCTGGGCAACCGTACGTGAAACCTCGGTCGAGATCGCTGAGGCAATTTTTGAGCTGGCAAAAAACGATGAGGTTCTGGCACAAAAAATCTGGGAGGAAGGCAGTGACGAAGCGTTGCAAATGGCTTTCGCCAAAACCAGTGCCGACCAGCTGTACTGGGGCGAAGAAACCGTAGAGCGAAAAAACGTCTAATCCACGCAACTCAGCAATAAAAAGCCCGGGTCACTGCTGCGCCCAGGCTTTTTCGGTTTTCGGTCAACCCCGACTTGGGGTCGTGTTGTTCCCTGAAATCACGGCTCTTCACCTCCCACACCTTCCGCATTATTCATTCTCATCACCGGCGTCACCATAAAAGCGGCAACGCCCACAATCACAACCAGAGTAATAATCACTGTCATTAACATGCGATCACCCCTTCAACGCTGAATTGTCACGGCTGACTCTGCTTTGGCGGTTATTCTTTGCGACCAGAACCACTGCGATATCAGCGGTAGCGGGCAACCTCAGATTAGCCGTTTTTCCTTCCGCCTGACAAGCTGCTTGACGATGGTTTTTCCGAATAATTTCGCCTGGGTGACGGCGGTCTTTTTGTCCATGGCGGCAAGTTGTGTATACTTCAGCGCTATGTAGATCTCACACAGACGCACTGATGATACAAGAACACCACCTCTCATTAGTCTGCGCCCTCAGTAAATGGGTCGAAACTCACCTTGGAAGAGTGATCCATCTTGAAGAGCTGGCCGAGTATTCCGGCTACTCGCTGTGGCACATGCAGAAGCTGTTCAAAGAAGCGACCGGGATTTCGCTGGGTAAGTATATTCGCGAACGCAGGTTGGCCGGGGCGGTTTACCAGTTGCGCACCAGTGACGCCTCCATCTTCGACATCGCTCTGGATTTCGGTTTTGGCTCGCAGTCGCATTTCACTTATATGTTCAGAAAGCGCTTCAACATCACGCCTTATGATTTCCGTCAGGATTTAAGCGTCGACCTGCATATCGCCCCGCCGCTGCACGTCATTCATCAAAAAACCGCCTGACTCTCTTTCCCGCCGCCGCTAACGGCGGGCTAATGCGCCCACAGCATCACTAAAATAGCGACCAGCGCGGGCAGCGCCTGTACACGGAGAATCTTGCGGCTCGCGGTCAGCCCACCAAACACGCCCGCCACCAGCACACACCCAAGAAAGAACAGTTGCACCGCCGGCTCCTCACGCCAGACGCCCCAGGCTAATCCCGCCGCCAGAAAACCGTTGTATAACCCTTGATTGGCCGCCAGCACCCGCGTGGCGGCAGCAAACTCCGCGGTGGTGGCGAACACTCGCCTGCCGGTAGGCTTCTGCCATAGGAACATTTCCAGGATCAGGATATACAAATGGATCGCTGCAATAAGCAACACCACTATATTAGAAAGAATTATCATTGTTATTAGCAGGGTTAATCAGATGTTGGGTTTTATAAGTATAACCTCACTGAGAATATTGCGAATATATCGACATAAAAAAACCCGCCGTAGCGGGTTTATTGCATAATCATTCAGAGTTAGCTCAGAACAACAACCAGCATGGCTGCGATAGAGATCCAGAACGCCGCCGTTGCAATAACAACATGGGATAATCTTGCACGATAGAGTACTTGGCTCATATTAACCTCACAGGCTTCTGACTAGCGGTAGATAACATCACTTCTTGAAAGTTATCTTAATCCACTGCTCCGACCATTTATTTGCGCAAGATCACTATTTACCAGATAAACTATATCGATGCGAAAACATGGAATTCCGATCACATTAATTTAACGTTAATAGAGCGAAATGAATAAAAATATCCCGTTGTTATAGCACGAAGGTATCAATCATCGCTCCAGGGCAGGCGTGGCGCGGTCATGCGGGGACCGCAATAGCCGACGACATCGGGAAAACGTGAATTCCCCTGCTCCCAATCACGCTGCGCACGGCTAATCTCTTGTTTGCTGTGGCCGACAAAATTCCACCAAATGAGAATCTCTTCGGTTAATGGCAAGCCACCGATTAATAATGCACGACTTCCTTTCTTGGCACGTAACTCGATACGGTTAAGATTTATACCTAAATAGGCGAATTCATCAGGTGAAAATTTTTCATCATTAACCTCAAATGCACCAATAAGGGGCAATAAACCTATTTCAAAATCTTTTCGCAGAGGTAATTGCAAATAACCATCAGCCTGCCATTCCAAATCCATGGCGATTAACGGTGAAAAAGTCGACACCGGAGAGCGATATTGTTCGAACTCCCCCACCAGTAAAGTGTGTTTGACCTCATCCTGCAGCCAGCACGGCAAGTCGGGATAATGATCGAAGCGCGGCGCAGTATCGGCATGTTCTGCGGGCAAGGCAATCCACAATTGTGCAGCATGCAGACGCCGTTGCTCACCGGTGGACTGTTCGGTATGCGCTATACCGCGTCCTGCGGTCATCAGATTGACCTGTCCTGGCCGTATCACCTGTTCGCTGCCCAGGCTATCCCGGTGCAGAACTTCCCCTTCAATCATCCAGGTAAAGGTTTGCAGACCGATATGCGGATGTGGGCCAACGTCCATCCCCTGCGAGGACCCGCTGAATACCGACGGGCCTGCATGGTCGAGAAAGCACCATGCGCCCAGCGTACGCCGTTCACGGGTGGGCAAGGCACGGCTTATCGGGATACCACCAACTTCGGCGTTACGTACGGCAATACGTTGGATCTGACGGATGCCGTCAACCACAGGACAATCACGGGAAGAGGATGAATAGGTTGGGCGGGAATTGCTCATGATTAACGCCTCCAGAACGACACACGGGTTGAGTGAGTAGCTGGACGCCAGCTTATCATGAGCAAGCGACCAGAACGCAACCCGGGAGGCAGAAGGCTACGACGCCTTTATATAGCAGCCTTTGATGTCGACCTCATCGCGCGCATGCTTGAGATCGGAAAAGTAAGTCACACCAAAAAGAATCGATACCACTAACAACACGGAAACCAGTAAACCGATAACGGCCAACAGCTTGGTTTCATCGTGGAGATTGTGCTCCATTTTATCTCCTGTATTGAACGACATCACGTCAGCCATAGCGTGACTGAAAGCGTAAAAATGATCAGGGAACAGGACGCTATCGCCAGCACAATGACAGCGAATTGCGCGTCTCCCAAAGTTTCACGGTAGTTTTTATCTTGTGAGGTATTACGTTGTTGTTTCACAGAATCTATCTTAACTCATCACGCGTTAACGTTTTTGTGAAGGGTGATTGATAAAAGCCCGCCATTGCGGGTTTGTCAGATTCCGCGCCCAATGCCACTCAGACCTCAAGAGTGGCAAGACGCTATCAACTTTCCTCACCAGGGTCAACACTCCCCCAGAACTGAGATGACCAAGATTACGATGCATTCAAAAGTCTTATTAAGACAATAAAATAATTAGGCTAACTTATGCAAGTAAACATAAAAAAAGCCCGATAACAGATCGGGCCAGGCAGTGTCGTGCTGCTGTGGGTATTACTGCGGAATACGCAGCACCTGCCCCGGATAAATTTTGTCCGGGCTGGACAGCATTGGCTTGTTCGCTTCGAAAATCTTGTTATACAGATTTGCGTTGCCATACACTTCTTTCGAGACCGCACTCAGGGTGTCGCCCTTCTTCACGGTATAGAAACGGCTTTCCGCGGCGGCTTGTTCAACCGCTACTTTGTCTTCCACGCCGCTGATACCTGCCACGTTACCGATGGCCACCAGGATCTTCTCTTTCAACTCCTGACTGACCGCATCCCCGGTTACTACGGCTTTACCGTCAACCACCTGCACATCAACCTTATCGATACCCGGCAAGCCGGTTTTATTGAGATGGTCCTTCAGTTTGGCGCTTTGATCTTCGGCTGTCGCATTGCCGGTCACTGTGTCCCACAGTTTCTCGCCCGCTTCTTTGACGAAGTTAAACAAACCCATATTCACTCCTTTCGATGGTTAGCATGTTGCATTGACTTAAGACTTATTAAGCTTAGCACCGCAAGAGGGATATTCAATTGGTCCAACAGTATTAAGCGGTTAGAGTAATCCGAAAGTGCCAACTTTCATTGCCAATCTGTCCTTTTATGCAGCACCTGACATGAAACAATCGCTGAAGTTACCTACAATAAGAGCATGGAAGGATTAGGAGGAAGGATATAAGAAGCGATGTACGCCTTGGTGATGTTTGTCTGTTATCTGGACGGCGGCTGCGCCGATATCGTGGTTGACGTGCTGCGTGACGAACGCCAGTGCCTGATCAGTATGAAAGAACAAAACCTGCGCCACGCCGGCTGCTTCCCATTTGAAGATTTTATCGATGGCTTTTGGCTACCCGCCAACGAATATGCGCCGATGTAAATCGCCAAAAGACTTTTATACTACTTTCCTCTGAGGAATTTCTGAATTCACCGGAAAGCCGGCATGCCGACGATGCTTTATGCCACTATTTTGCTAAATTGCCTCACCCGAACGATATGGAGATGGCGCGATGCCCGTTTCTACCTTCTCAAACGAACACTACGAAGCCCTGTTACGCGACGTCAGCCTGGTGGTCGGCGGCGCGGTCATTCAACTGATCAATCTCAACAAAAAAGTTTCCGGCAATAATATTCTGGCCCATTTGGTTAACGAGATTGAACATGAAACCAATCAGCAACGCTTTGCTACATTGCGTTCCGCCATCGAAGTGATGGGGCAAGCCCCCAAAGGTTAACAACCCAATAAAAAAGGCAGAGCTTTCGCTCTGCCTGATTACCGTTTTATCCCGACACAGGAAGAAGGTAATGGTGTTGAAACTTAGAAACGATAGGTCAGGTTCACTGCCACGACGTCGTCGGTGCTCAGCTTCAGTTTGTTATCGTCGTTCAACTGGTTGATTTTGTAGTCAACGTAGGTGTACATGTTTTTGTTGAAGTAGTAAGTCGCACCCACTTCCACGTATTTCACCAGATCAACATCGCCAATCCCTTCGATATCCTTGCCTTTAGACTGCACGTAGGCCAGAGAAGGACGCAGACCGTTTTCGAACTGGTACTGGGCCACAACTTCGAAGTTCTGCGTTTTGTTGGCGAAGCCAGATACGCCGTTGCCGCTGATTGGCGTCATGTTGCGCGTATCGGCGTACATGGCAGCCAGGTAAACCTGGTTGGCGTCGTATTTAATCGCTGTGGTCCAGGCCGTTGCGCTGTCGCCTTTACCGTAAACAGATTTTTTCTGATCGCTGGTGCGGTTGGAATCCGAGAATGCCGCCGCTACGCCGATACCGGAGCCGCCGATGTCCTGGTAATCCAGGGACATGCCGTAGCCGTCGCCGTTTTGTTTGGTCACACCGCGGCTGTCGCTGTCGTTTTTGCCCTGGTACTGCAACGCCAGGTTCAGGCCTTCCACCAAGCCGAAGAAGTCGCGGTTACGGTAGGTAGCCAGGCCGTTGGAGCGCGCGGTCATAAAGTTGTCGGTGTAGCTGTAGGAGTCGCCGCCGTATTCCGGCAGCATGTCGGTATAGGCTTCTGCGTCGTACACCACGCCGTAGTTACGGCCGTAGTCGAATGAACCGTAGTTGGCGAACTTCAGGCCAGCAAAGCCCAGACGGGTTTTGGTGCCGGCAGTGCCCTGCGCTTCATCGTGGTTGGCCTGGACGTTGTATTCCCACTGGCCGTAACCGGTCAGTTGGTCATTGATTTGCGTTTCGCCTTTAAAACCGAAGCGGACATAAGTCTTGTCGCCATCTTCGGATTTGTCATCGCTGAAAACATGTTTGGCTGCTACGCGACCGTACAGGTCGAGTTTATTGCCATCTTTATTATAAATTTCTGCCGCGTTGGCAAAGGAGGTCATTGCCCCTAAGGCAATAGCTAAGGCTAATACACTGCGTTTCATCATTTATTTTCCTAGATATTATAATTTTAATTTCTGCCCATCACGCCCAATTTATGGTTTGGGCTGTGATCTTTATCATTTAGTGTTTTATGAGCGCCTCTAATTAAGAAGCCATGTGACATTAGCATCATGAATCCAAACTTAAAATAAAAAAGTTCATAAAACACCGTGGATAAAGCATGTTTATGTGTAACAAAATATTACAACAAAGAAGTCAATCAACTCATTGATTCATATTGATATTTATTACATATCTTATAACCAATTTGGTGCAACGCACCATAAAGGTGCAATTTGGTTTCCTTTTGTATGCTTTCCATTCGATTCATAAATACCATGAATCTTAGCATGGTTACTAATAACGTTACTTATTTCACATTTTTATCTGAGTAAAGTCATTGCGGTGATTTAGTGTGTTTCGCCACGTTTTAAGCAAGTCTTTTACCGCTTCGAATAATTAAATCGATTCAAACCATCAAAAAATGACGGCAAAAATAAATTCAACATAAAATATAAGTTTCGATAGAGAGACTATAAAGAAGGGGAAGTAACAGGAATTAGCAGCAGGATATACCACCGTTATTTAAGGTTGCAGCCGACATCGCTACAACCTTAAATACTGTAAGTATAAAACCGTATTCGAAACTGACAGGTTAATACAGCGTGCTGCGCGGCGCTTCAATCAGCACCATACCGGCGCGCAATCCAAGTGCGACCTGGGGATTAGGGAACAAAATCCATTCTCTGGCATGCTGAACCCGGTACTCCTCCCCCGGTTGTTCACACAGTAACGTCCCCTGCTCCAGCTCGGTAAAATTGGCGGTATCATCACTGAGATGCAGTTTGAACGCTTCGCTACGTTTGATCAGCGATCGCTCAACGCGGAACACCCGCAGAGCCTCTCCCATTCGCTGCGGCAAGGCTTCGCCACTGACTGCCGCCTGCAGTGCACGGTTAATGGCCGCAAATTGCTGTAAATCATTGCTACCAAACGGCCGCGCCTTGCCCAGTTCCAGCGTACAGCTGGCGGCGCCGGCATGCTCACTGGTGAAATTACTGAAGGTACCGCCCGGCGCACTGTGGATCACCAACGCATCCAAATCGGCCGCGTCCAGCAATGCCAGCATCTCGGCACTGTAAGGCCGGGTCTGGAAAGGAAGAATCCCGAAGCGCGGCAGGCGCGAGTCTCGGATAGCCGTATGCAGATCATAATGGAAACGTGTCGCTTGCTCACCGTCGAAAAACGCGGCGACGGCCTGCTCCAGCTGCTGCGCCCGCACGGTTTCGTCGCTGTGGCTGAAATCGCGATAGCGGCCGCCAAACATCCGGTTCATGTCGCTGTGCAGGTACCGTTTATTGGCGCGCATTGACGGTGGGTTGCCCAATATCACCAGCAGCCGAACCGCCAAAGTTCGCTCGCCGCCAAGCAGATCCTTGACCAGTTGATTGAGCAGCTCAATCGGCGCCGTTTCATTGCCGTGGATCCCCGCCGACAGCACCACCGCCTGCCGGTATCCCCGGCGCGGTGTGATTTCCAGCAGGCCTTCCCCCAGCCAACGCCAGTGTAAATCCGCATTTTCGCCCCGTTGCTCTTCGGGCGTTTGCCCTTCCAGCGTCAGAGCCAACAAATCAAACATGATGACATCGCCTATTGTTGGAAAGGATAAACCGATCCCAGCCCGAGGATGGTCGTCAGGGTATCCAGCGCATCGCGCCCTTCACGCAGCAATTGCGGGTCAGCCAAATCGTTCTGCGTCAGACGATCTCGATAATAGCGGTCAACCCAGTCATTGAGCGTAACGAACAGCGTATCGTTCATCATCACGCGCGGATTGACTGCCCGCAATTCCTGCTCGTTCAGCGCCACACGTAATCGCAGGCAGGCAGGCCCACCGCCATTGCGCATACTTTCACGCAGATCGAACACCTTGATTTCATCAATTGGTCCGCCACTGGCCACCATCTCGCTCAGATAGCCCCACACGCCGCGATGCTGACGCGACTCTTCCGGCACCACAATCATCATCTTGCCGTTAGGCTTGGTCAGAATTTGGCTGTTGAACAGATAGGTCGCGACCGCATCCGCCACGGAAACCCGCTCCGTCGGCACCTCAATCGCCACCAGTTCACTGTCCAGCGACGCCATTTTGCGACGCACTTCATCCAGCGCCTGCTGCTGCTGATAAAACGCCTGCTGATGGTGGAACAATACATTCTGGTTACTGACGGCGATAACGTCGTTGTGGAATACGCCCTGATCGATCACCGCCGGATTCTGTTGCACAAACACCGTATGTTGCTCATCCAACTGGTGCAGACGGGCAATCGCCTCCCCGGCCTCGCGCGTCTGGCGTGCCGGATAGCGAGTTGGGGCGATTTCTCCGCCAAACTCCTGTCGGCCGTAGACGAACATCTGCACGCTACGCTTGCCATAATCGCCGCCCAGTCGGTTGTGGTTGGCCGCGCCTTCGTCACCAAACAGCGCCACCTGCGGCAAAGCCTCATGGTGGGCGAAATGGCGTGGATCGTTGAAAATCGCCCGCAGCACGCCAGTGGTGGTCTCGGCCTCAATCGCGCGATGGAATTTGTTGTTCAGATTGGCCGCGGTGAAATGCACTTTGCCATCCGCGCTGTCCGCCGAAGGTGAAACCGTGGCCGCATTGGCGGTCCACATGCAAGAAGCCGAGCTGAGCGCAGACAGCAGGCGCGGAGACTGCTTCATCGCCTGCGCCAAGACCGTTTCGTCGCTGCCGCTGAAACCCAACTTGCGCAGCATCGGCAGGTGCGGCCGTTCCTGCGGCGGCAATACCCCCTGCTGAAAGCCGAGATCCGCCAGCGCCTTCATCTTCAGCAGACCCTGTTTGGCCGCCAGTTTCGGATTCGACACGCTGTTTTGATGCTGGGTCGAGGCCTCATTGCCAAATGACAACCCGGCATAGTGATGCGTCAGGCCCACCAGACCATCGAAATTGACTTCATATCCTGACATGCTTTTCTCCTGGGCCCAGCAAGCTCGGCCCTACTCAAAACATACCCTATGAATTTCAAGTTGCAGCCAGGCGAGCAGTTTGCTCATCCCCAGTTATTGTAGGGGCGCTACATGCTGTGCCCGCGTTAAACGGGGCGAACTTATTCGCCCCGCTGCGGCTTGAAAGGCGACGGGTAAAATTTAATTAAACGACAGCCCCGGCGACAAACTGGCCGGCAGCGTCAGGCTTTCGCTTTCCAATGACGCCATTGGCCAGGCGCAATAATCTGCCGCGTAATAGGCGCTCGGACGGTGGTTGCCGGACGCCCCGACACCGCCGAAAGGTGCCGCACTGGAAGCCCCGGTTAAAGGTTTGTTCCAGTTGACGATACCGGCACGCGCTTCCAGCAGCAGATGATCAAACTGCTCACGCTGCGGCGAGACCAGCCCAACCGACAGGCCATAACGCGTTTGGTTGGCGATACGCAGCGCCTCATCAAAGTCGTTATAGCGAATGATGGTGGTCAGCGGGCCGAAGTACTCTTCGTCCGGTACGTCACGCACCCCGGTCACGTCAATGATGCCTGGGCTGAGCAGCGCGCTGCCGCTTTCCAGACGCTGCATGGTCAGCAGAGCGTTGCCGCCCAGTGCCAACAGGTGATGTTGCGCCGCCAGCATTTTTTCCGCCGCCGCCGAAGAGATCACGCCGCCCATAAACGGCTGCGGTTCAGCGTCCCAACGCCCGACACGCAGCGCACTCGCCACCTGCACCAAACGCTCGATAAAAGCGTCGCCCTCACTGCCGCGTTTCACCAGAATGCGGCGCGAGCAGGTACAGCGCTGGCCGGCGGAAATAAACGCCGACTGAATCGCCAGGTTAACCGTCGCATCGCGGTCCTCGATCTGATCGATAATCAGCGCGTTGTTGCCGCCCATTTCCAGCGCCAGGATTTTTTCTGGCTGCCCAGCCAACTGGCGATGCAGGTGGTAACCGGTACCCGCGCTGCCAGTGAACAGCAGGCCGTCGATATCCGCACTGGCGGCCAGCGCCTCACCGGTTTCACGCCCGCCCTGCACCAGATTGAGGACCCCATCGGGCAGCCCGGCCTGTTGCCACAGCTTCAGGGTTTCTTCGGCAGTTTGCGGCGTCAGTTCACTCGGCTTGAACACCACGGTGTTGCCCGCCAGCAGCGCCGGCACGATGTGGCCATTCGGCAAATGTCCGGGGAAGTTATAAGGGCCGAACACCGCCAGTACGCCGTGCGGGCGGTGGCGCAGCACCGAAGCGCCGTCCGCCATCGCAATCTGGCTTACGCCGGTACGCGCCTGATAGGCCTGCAATGAAATCGCCACTTTGCCGATCATCGCCTGCACTTCGGTCAGGGTTTCCCAACGCGGTTTACTGGTTTCACGGCTGATCACCGCCGCCAAAGAAGACTTGTGCTCTTCCAACAAAGCGGCAAAACGCTTCACCAACTGTTCGCGTTGTTCGAACGGAGTACGTGCCCAGGCCGGAAAAGCGGCGCGGGCAGCTTCACAGGCGGCAGCAACATCGCTGCCGTCGGCGGCGTTAGCCTGCCACAGCGGTTGGTTATCAACCGGATCGGTTTTGCTGAACGCAGCGCCATGGCCTTGCTGCCAGGCACCATTAATAAAGAGTGCAGGATGTGACATTACGCTTTCTCCTGTGCAATAAGGGGGATGACCCGCACCGGGCTGCCTTGTTCAACGCCCAGCGCCTCGGCGGTAGCGGCATTGAGATGCAGACGGTCGTCATACAGATCGGCATTGACCAGCAGTGCGCGGTAATTCTCATAATGATCGTTGGCCACCAAAAGAGCCGGCGCATCGGCGCGCATCGGGGTCTCATCCAGTACCACTTTCACCAGACGGCTTTGTTTGACCGCGCGGATCTGATCGATTTCCGCTTCCAGCGTTGGGCCACCGTCAAAAATATCGACGTAACCCTGATAACGCAGCCCTTCGGACTCCAGTACCCGACGTGCAGGTACGGTCTGCGGGTGCACTTCGCCTATTACTTTTTGCGCGTCTTCGGCCAGGAAATCGACATACAGCGGGTGTTTCGGCATCAGTTCGGCGATAAACGCTTTCTGGCCGGTGCCGCTCAGGTAGTCCGCCTTGGCGAACTCGATGGAAAAGAAATGGTTCCCGACGCTCTCCCAGAACGGCGAACGGCCCTCTTCATCAGAGAAACCGCGCATTTCGGCAATCAGCCGGGCGGAGAAACGCTCACGGAAAGCGGCGATAAACAGGAAACGCACCTTCGACAACAGCTTGCCGTTTTCGCCGTGACGATAGTCCGGATCGAGGAACAGCGTACACAGTTCGGAATGGCCGGTGTGATCGTTACTGAGGAACAGCGTCGGCACCGATTTATACACATTCAACTGTTTGGATGCATGCACCTGCGTGCCGACGCGGAAGCTGTACCAGGGTTCAGTCAGCCCGACGGCCACTTCAATCGCGCAAACCCCTACCGCCTGCTGGCGCTCGCTGTCTTCCAGCACAAACAGATAACACTGGTCACCACGCGGAAGTTCGCCTTGCCAGGTTTTTAACGCCCGCTCAATGCGTGCCGACAAGGTATCTTCATCTTGTGGCAGGGAAGTGAGACCGATGCCGGACTTACCGGCTAGCGTCAGTAAGTCAGCCAAATCGCGACGCTCTATAGGGCGAATAATCATCATAATGCGAACCTCGTCTGAATCAGGCTGCGCCGGTAAGGGCGCAGCCTGTGTGTTAGCTGCAAATCCGCGCCACGGCTCGCGCGAATCGCGCCAGCCCCTCTTTCACATCCTGCTCAGGAATAACCAGTGAAGGGGTGAAACGCACCACGTCCGGACCGGCGATCAGGGCAATCACGCCCTCTTCGTTGGCCAACTGCGTGATCTGCTTCGCCTTGCCGGCGTAGTCCTTGGTCAGCTGGCAGCCAATCAACAGGCCGCCGCCGCGGATTTCAGAGAAAATCGGATACTGCTGGTTAATCTTGTTCAGGCCGTCAAGGAACAACTGGTGGCGTTGCTTAACCCCTTCCAGCACTTCCGGCGTGTTGATGACTGAGAACACCGCGCCCGCCACCGCCGTCGCCAGCGGGTTACCGCCGTAGGTGGTGCCGTGGGTGCCGACGCTCAGGGTTTTGGCCAGTTCGTCAGTAGTCAGCATGGCGCCGATCGGGAAGCCGCAGCCCAGCGCTTTCGCGGTGGTCAGCACGTCAGGAACCACGCCGTACTGCATGTAGGCGTACAGGTCGCCGGTACGGCCCATGCCGGTTTGCACTTCGTCGAAAATCAGCAGCGCATCGTGGCGATCGCACAGCTCACGCAGGCCTTGCAGGAAAGCAGCATCGGCCGGCAACACGCCACCTTCGCCCTGAATAGGCTCGACGATCACCGCGCAGGTGTTGTCGTTAATCACCTCGGCAGCGGCCGCCAGATCGTTAAATGGCGTGTGGGTGATGCCGCCCGGCAATGGCGCGAAGTCCTTGGAATACTTAGGCTGGCCACCGGCAGACACGGTAAACAGCGTGCGGCCGTGGAAGGCGTTGTTGAATGCCACAATCTGGTTCTTGCTGTGGTTGCCGTTATCCAGTGCGCGTTTACGCGCCAGTTTCAGCGCCGCTTCGTTGGCTTCCGCCCCGGAGTTACAGAAAAACACCTTCTCGGCAAAGGTGGCGTCAATCAGCAGTTTGGCCAACCGCAGCACCGGCTCGTTGGTATAGCCGTTGCCCAGGTGCCAAAGTTTGCCCGCCTGCTCCACCAGCGCTGCGGTCACGACCGGGTGCGCATGGCCCAGCGCGTTAACCGCAATGCCGCCAGCAAAATCGATGTAAGACTTACCCTGCTGATCCCATACCTGCGAGCCTTCTCCCCGTACCAGAATAAAATCAGCGGGGGCATAAACCGGGACCATCCAGTCGTCGAAAGACTGGCGGGTAACTGCGATTGGCTGTTCCATAATGACCTCATAACTTCAGCAAAGACTGAATTTTGACTGTAAGGGCCGCTCCAGCCTGGATGGTCCACAACAAAACATAAAAAACCGCGCCGTTCGATCCGTTTTTTAGCCGGTGATAACTCTGCCTTTCACCGCCCATTCAGAAACAAATCTGTTACAACATTCGCGTTTTTCGCTATTTATGCCGGGTATCAGGTCCTGTAACGGGGAATAAATGTTAACGAGCAGTTAAAATACATGCCGTTTGATAAAGAGTGTAGAGCAGCTATCGTGCCAAAACGGGATTTTTGGCGAAAAACGCGGTTTTTTTCGGTAAAACAACGGCTTATAATGCATACTTATTCAATAAATATGCATTGCTAATGAATAATTGGAAAAATAAGGCGAAAAATCATCATTGGCTGCGAAATCCTATTCAATGACAAAAAACTTCGATATTTCTGATCGCGCTCGCAAAAATAATTTGGCCTGATTTGCTCCCCATCACACTTTTGCCCCATTCAGGTGCAGAAAATGCACCGGATGCGGGCAAACCCGCGTCATTACAGGCTCTGCGTGCCCCTGTGTGGGCCAAAATCGGGCGTGAAGCTGGGCAACTGCCGCGTCAGATCTCATATTTGTTAACTTGCCGAACAAAATGTTGACAGTCCGCTGACGCGATAATAGGTTAATTTCAATGGAACACGTGTTCCATGATGAAAAAACACACACCATATCGACTGCACAGGATCGGGGTTATCATGGCTCAAGTCTGCTTGCGTAATAATAAAAGAATCACCGGGGTCGCACTGGCCGTGCTGCTGGGCCTGCCCCTTTCCGCCAGTGCCAACACCAGCATTACCTTCGCCAACTATTTGCCCAATGATTACATCAACAAAGTGATTAAGGACTTTGAGGCGGCGCATCCGGACATTCAGGTGCAGTCGATCAAATGCGGCTTCGCCGACTGTCATCAAAAGCTGACCACCGCGTTGGCCGTTGGCCAGGGCGCCGCCGATATCTTCAGCGTCAGCACCATCAAACTCGGCAGCTTCGCCAACTCCGGCGGCCTGAATAACCTGAGCGCCCCGCCGTTCAGCATTGATAGCCAGGGCTGGCAGTTCGATCCTTCGATGATCAGCCTGGCGAAGGGTAATGACGGCAATATCTATGGCGTGCCTTACGACACCGGGCCGGTGATCATGATCTACCGTAATGACATGGTGCAGAAGGCCGGCGTCAAAATAGAAGACATCACCCAAAGCTGGGACAGCTTTATCGCCTTCGGTGAGAAGCTGAAAAAAGAGCAAGGCGCCTATCTGCTGCCGGCGGCCACCAGCCTGATCAATCCGCTGGTGGTAGGCATGAACAGTGAGCCGGGTAAGCCGGTATACACCAAAGACGGCAAGCCCAACCTGGATTCACCGCAAATCAAACAGCTGATGACGGTAATCAAAACGCTGTATGACAAAGGGCTGGCAGCCTCCCTGGACGGCTCCACCAACTCGCAGGAATACATCAAACTGTACCGGCAGGGAAAACTGTTCGCCGATATCGATGGCCCGTGGGACGAAGGCCGCATCGAGCAGGAACTGGATCCGGACGGTGCGAAAGCCGGTCTGTGGCGGGTGACGGGCGTGCCGGGCAATATCAAGGTCAACGCAGGCGGCACCACGCTGGTGATCCCCAAGCAAAGCAAGAATGCCCAGGCGGCCTGGCAGTTCATTCAATACTTTATGCAGCGTGACGTGGTGATCGACGCCGCGAAAACCGCCGGCACCCTGCCTGCGCGCCTCGACGTATATAACGCGCCTTACTTCGATACGCCCAGCAGCATTCTCGGCGGTCAACACTCGATGCGCTATTACGCCAGCCTGGTGCCTGACCTGAAGCCCGTAGCTTCCTCACCGGAAGACAATATCGCCAACGAAATTCTCAACGAAGCGGCGAAGAAGATCCTGGTGCAGCATCAGGACATCGACAGCACTCTGCGCGATGCCAATAAGCTACTGGAGCGGCGGATGCGCGCCCTGTAATCATCAGACTGCGGCGGCTTACCGGCCGCCTTTTTTCGTTTTCCGACGGTTCGGGGAGTCTATGCGTAAGCGATTTTTCAAAGGGCTGCTGCACGATCACCGCACCGCCTACCTGCTGCTGCTGCCTTTCATGCTGCTGTTTGCGGTGTTCAACGCCTTCCCGATCTTCTTCTCGGCGTTTCTCTCATTCCAATCCTGGAACCCGGTAAAAGGCCTGAGTTCGATGAAGTTTGTCGGACTGGATAACTTTTACTATGCCTTCACCGATGACGCCTTCTGGGTGTCGCTGGTCAACACCATTAAAATCACGTTGGTGTCCGGCCTGTGCCAACATCTGTTCGCCATCACCCTGGCTTATTCGCTGCTGCACATCATCGTGCGCGGCAGGCGTTTTTTGAAGGCGGCGATCTTCCTGCCCTACATCACCTCTTCCGTCGCCGTCAGCCTGATCGTGTTCAACCTGTTCTCGCCGGTCGGCATGGTCAACGAGCTGTTAAGCGGATTGGCCGCCAAGCTGCACCTGAGCGCGCTGGCCGCCGCGTTGCCGATCAACTTCTTTGACAGCGACTGGATCCGCTTCACCATCGCCAATCAGGTGACCTGGAAGTTCACCGGTATCAATACGGTGATTTACATGACCGGTCTGGCCTCTATTTCGCCGGACCTGTACGAGGCGATCGAGCTGGACGGTGCTGGCCGCTGGCAAAAATTCCGCTATATCGCACTGCCGCTGCTGGCGCCCTTTATCTTCTTCGCCACGCTGATGACGCTGATCGGCAACATGCAGCTGTTCAATGAACCCATGATCCTGACGCAGGGCACCGGCGGCGTCGACAACAGCGGCCTGACGGTATCGATGTACGTGTACAAGACCGGCTGGTCCTATCTGGATATGGGCACCGCTTCGGCCATCTCCTGGATCCTGTTCCTGCTGATTGCGCTGGTGAGTGCGCTGGTGTTTTGGGGTTTCGGCAACCGTGGAGGACTCAAAAATGATCGCTGAGGGCCGCCGTTTCGACACCGGCAAGCTGGTGATTTACCTGTTGGTATCGCTGTTCGCCTCGCTGTCGCTGTTCCCGTTCTATTGGTCGGCGTTGCTGGCGACGCAGGACACCCGCAGCATCATGGGCATGTCGCTGCGCTTCGGCAGCCACCTGCTGGAAAACTACCGGGGGCTGGAGCAACAGGTGCCTTTCACCCGCTCGCTGCTCAACACCCTGTATGTCACCGCCATGGCCACCCTGACCAGCGTGTTGGTTTCCGCCGCGGCGGGCTACGCCTTCAGCGTCTATCAGTTCAAGGGCAAAAAGGTGTTATTCACCACCCTCATGTTGACCATGATGGTGCCCAGCGTGGTCAACCTGGTGCCCTACTTCTTCGTGATTAAAAGCGTTGGCCTGCTCGACCAGTTTGCCGCCGTCTGGCTGCCCGCCGGGGTGAATATCTTCGGGATTTTCCTGGTGCGGCAATACGTCAGTTCCTCACTGCCCAGCGAAATACTCGACAGTGCACGCATGGACGGTCTGAATGAACTGCAGATATTTTTGCGTATCGGCCTGCCGCTGATGCGCCCGGCACTGCTGACGGTAGCGATCGTGGTGGTGGTCGATACCTGGAACAACTTTATGTTGCCGCTGGTGGCATTGCAGTCGCCGGACAAGCAAATTCTCCAACTGGTGCTGCGCAGCCTGAGCGGCGCTACCGCCACGCCGTGGAACCTGGTGATGACCGGCAGTTTCCTGGCGATCGTCCCACTGCTGATCGCCTTTATCTTCTCGTCCAAACAAATGATGGAAAGCCTCACCCGTGGGGCGGTCAAAGGGTAACCTTATGCAATTCATTGATATTTACATTGAAAACGACACTGCGGCGCGCCAGCAAATCACCCTGTTTACCGCTGCGGAAGGTTCACTGCCGGTAACGCTGCAAAATACCGGCCTGCAACAGGCCGCCGTCGGCGTGCTTTATCCGCTGGGTGACGGCCGTTTTGCGCTCAATATCGGCCCTTCCCTGACTCCAGCAGCCCTACAGGATGCCGGTGCCGGTATCGCCGCCGGGCAAAAACACTTCGGGTTACAGCACCTGCGTCTGACACTGGATGAAGGCACATCGGCCAGTACAGAAACCTGGCGCTGGCTGCTGTTCGGCCTGCGTCTGGGCGCTTATCGCTATCAGCATCATGCCAGCCCTACGCTGACCGACCCGACCCAGCCGTTAGCCAGTCATGATGCGACAACGCAGGCGCTGTGCGACTGGGCCAATCTGCATGCCGAGGGCGTGATCATCGGACGTGAGCTGATGAATAAGCCGGCCAATATTCTCTATCCGCAAAGCTTCGTGGCGGCCGTCGCGCAATTGCCCTTTACTCATGTGCGCCAGGAGGTGCTGGATGAAGAGCAGATGGCACAGCTTGGCTTCGGTGGCCTGCTGGGCGTTGGTCAAGGCAGCGCCCGCGCATCGCAATTACTGATCCTCGATCACCATCCCGCCAACGCACGCCATACTCTGGCGCTGGTCGGTAAAGGTGTCACCTTCGACAGCGGTGGCATCAGCATCAAAGGTGCGGCACGCATGAGCACCATGAAGTTCGACATGGGCGGTGCGGCTGCGGTGGTGGGCGCCATGCGTATCATCGACGCGCTGCAACTGCCGATCCGCGTGATTGGCCTGTGCGGCCTGGTAGAAAACATGCCCTCCTCCCGCGCACAGCGCCCCGGCGACGTGGTAACCATGCACAACGGCAAGTCGGTGGAAATCATTTCAACCGACGCCGAAGGCCGCATGGTGCTGGCGGACGTCATCAGCTATGCCCAGCAGCGCTTCCAGCCCGACTTTTTACTCGACATCGCCACCCTGACCGGCGGCGCAGGCGTGGCGCTGGGCAAGGAGTATGCGGCCATGATGGGTAACGACGACGACTTTCTGGCGCAGGTCACCCAGGCGGGCAAGGCCAGCGCCGAGCCGGTGTGGCCAATGCCGCACGGCGGCTGGTATCGCGGGGTATTGAAGTCTGAATTTGCCGATTACCGTCACGGCGGTGAAGATCCGCACGGCAGCCCGTGCGTGGCGGCGACCTTTATCGGCGAGTTCGTGCAGCCGGGCCAGCGCTGGGCGCACCTGGATATTGCCGCCATGTCTACCGATATGCCGCACCGCAAGCTGTACGCCAACGGCGCGTCCTCATTCGGCGTGCTGCTGCTGGCGCGATTGAGTGCCCTGCTTGCCCAGACGGAGTGCGAATGATGGCTTACGTAGAACTGGTTGATATCAACAAACGCTATGACAACGGTTACCAGGCCGCCAGCGACGTGAATCTGCAGGTAGAGAAAGGTGAGTTTGTGGTGCTGCTCGGCCCGTCCGGCTGCGGCAAGTCCACCACACTGCGGATGATAGCCGGGCTGGAAACCCTCTCCTCCGGCGAACTGTTGATCGACGGCGAACGCATGAACGAGGTGCTGCCCAAATACCGTGATATCGCCATGGTTTTCCAGAGCTATGCGCTGTACCCGCATATGACCGTCTATGAAAACATGGCGCTGTCTTTGAAAATCAAAGGAATGGCCAAAGCGGAGATTGCCACGCAGATTGCCGCCGTGGCCGAAATGCTGCACCTGACGGAATTCCTGAAGGTCAAACCCGGCCAGCTTTCCGGTGGTCAGCGTCAGCGCGTGGCGTTGGGCCGGGCGATTGTTCGGCGGCCCAAGGTGTTTCTGTTTGACGAACCGCTCTCCAACCTCGACGCCAAACTGCGCAACCGCATGCGTCAGGAGTTGTCTGCACTGCATAAGGCGATCGGCGCGACCATCATTTACGTCACCCACGATCAGGTGGAAGCCATGACCATGGCGGACAAAGTGGTCATCATGAATCAGGGGAAAGTGCAGCAGATCGGTACGCCGCTGGATCTTTATCATCGCCCGGTTAATCGCTTTGTCGCCGAGTTTATCGGTTCGCCGCAGATGAACCTGTTTGACGTGCAGGTTCTGGTGCAGGGCGAGCAGATCCTATTGCAGGGCGACTCTGGTTTGCTGCTGCCCTTGAGCACCGCCGAATTCCCGGCGCTGGCAGCAAGAGGGGGCGACTGGCTGACGCTGGGCTGTCGTCCGGAAGCGTGCAGCATCAGCGCGCCACGGGCAGAACCCCACTTGAGTGGAACGCTGGTGTACAGTGAAAACCTGGGCGCTGAGAGCAACCTGTTCGTACAGGGTGACAACGGTGCGCAGTACATCGTCAAACAGCACGCCCAGCTGCAGTATGCCCAGGGCCAGCCGCTGGCCATTACGCTGGATATCACCGCCCTGCACTTTTTTGATCCGCATAGCGGTCAACGGGTAGCTCAAAGCGGGGAAACAGTGTTGCCGGCCGACATTCTGTGAGACCATATCGCCGCTGCGTGCCCCTGCCGCAGCGCCCCGTTTTCCGTTGAGTAGCTGCCGTATGCCGATGAAAAAAGTCACCTCTCACGATGTCGCCCGCGTGGCCGGCGTTTCACGCACCGTGGTGTCTCGCGCCTTTTCCAATCAGGGCCGGGTCTCGCAAAAAAACCGCGATCTGGTGATGCGCGTCGCCAGTCAGTTAGGCTATGCGCCAGACGCCATCGCCCAGAGCCTGCACAGCGGCAAAACCGGCTTTGTCGCTGTGGTAGTGAACCACTTTCACGATTTGTCTGACCTGGAGTTTTTCGATCGTCTGGTTGAACAACTGCAGAAGAGCAACCGGCAGGCGGTGATGATCCGCCTGGAAGGCATTGACGATCCGGCCAACTACCTGAAGCAAACCATCTCTTACCATGTCGATTCTGCCGTGGTGTTCGCCGACAACATCAGCGCTCGCGCAGCGAAGGACCTGTTTCGCATCGCTACGCCCATTATGCTCAACGGTTTGGCGGGCGACGCCCTGTGCGACGCTCTCAACGCCGATGAGTCACCCAGCCTGCAACAGCTGGCGGCACTGATGGCGCAAAAGGGTCAACGCCGCGTGGCGCTGCTCGGTGGCCGCAGCAGCGCCCACGGCGAACAGCTGCGCCAGCAAACCTTTCTGGCTCATGCCGCACAGCAGCAGTTAGAGATTGTCGCGCAGCTGAGCGGCGACTACAGCTACCTGAGCGGCTTTAACCTCGCACCGCAGCTGCTGGACGCGCTTCCGGCTCCGCAGGCCATTTTCTGCACCGCTGATTCCATGGCGATGGGGGTGATGGACTATATTCGTTTGCACACTTCGCTGCAGATCCCTCAGGACGTCGCGGTTTACGGCTTCGACGATATCCCGATGGCAGCCTGGCCGAGTTACCAACTCACGTCGGTACGCCGAGATATGGACGCAATGATCGCCGCCATCGTTCGGCTGGTCGAACTGCGCAGCGGCAGCCCCCAGGCTGCGCCGCAGCAGGTAACCATTCCCACCGAATTGGTGGTTCGCGCGTCCTGCTAAACCGATAAGGGCAAGCCTGTTGGGCCCGATTTAACGCATTGATGATGCTATTGGGCGCAGCATGCCGCGCCCCTTCCATAAGCCACAGAGCCGCTGGTCAACGGGTGGTTATAATCTCCGCATCGCGCAATTGCGGCGCTGCCATACCGCTCTGCCACAGCCAATACTGAATTGGGCCCGGGCAGTTAAGGCTGACGACCTTATGGTTTCCGTCCTTATCGATGGCGTGAATAGTCACCCCTTCGGTGTAGCCGTCCTTCAGGTAATTGAGATCCTCGATGGCCTCGTACACCGCCTGTTCCAGCGTCATGCCCATCTTCATATACAGCACCACTGCGCGGCTGGTGCCGCAGCGAATGGTCATTTCCCCGGTGTGGGTACAGGCACAGGCGCCATAGCGGCTGTCGGCATAGGAGCCGCTGCCGATGATCGGGCTGTCCCCCAGCCGCCCCGGGTATTTCCACGCCCAGCCTGACGTTGACGTCGCCGCGCTGAGCGTGCGCCCACCATCCATGGCTAAAAATACCGTGGTGTCGCGCACCCGTTCTGGATCGGTGGCATTATTCGACAACCCTGCCAGTGGGATATTCGGCCAGTTGCGAAGCTGTTCGGCGTCCATCGCCTGCTCCAGTTTTTCCCACCAGACACGCTTGGAGTCGGCAATCAGGTTGTCACCCGCCAACGCGCCGATCTCAGCGGCGAAACGTGCCGCTCCGGCGCCCACCAGGATTTCATGGTTAAGATCTTCCATTACCCGATAAGCGACTTCCACCGGATGCAGATAGCCTTGCAACGCTCCCACCGCACCGGTGCGCAAGCTGTCGCCGTCCATCACCGAAGCGTCCAGCTCCATCTCACCCAGCACGTTGGGCCAGCCACCGAAACCCACCGTACGTACGCTCGGATCCAGCTCCACCAACTTGATACCCTCAACGATGGCACGCAGGCCATTCTGCCCCTGTCGTAACCGTTCGGCAGACAGACCGATACCCGGATGTCCTTCAGAGTTTGCAATCACAATCATAGGGTTATGTTTCCCGCACGGCGTTCAGCGCTAAAAGAAAGGCACCGGTGATGACCGGTCATTCGCATCAATGGAACACGTGTTCCATGGTGATTAAAAAATATCGCTGCCCACCTGAAAAGTCAAACCGAAGCGGTGAAAAGCGTGGCGTGACGCGCCTTTTCCGACAGGGCACACACCACTAAGCCCACAGGCACATTGTTCTACTACACTGTGATCTCACCAGAAGATTTCATCCCCCTGTGCCAGAGGAATCATGATGTCCAAGAAAACTGTTGATCTCACCCAGCCTGCAGCACAGCACGATATCCGTACCTTTCTTGATGCGCTGAACTCCAGTGACGCCAAACCCCTGGAGCAGTTGAAGCCGAAAGAAGCGCGTAAGGTGATGGAGGGCCTGCAAAGCGGTACCGAAGTCCCTCTGCGTGAAGTCGAAATCAGCGAAAAAACCATTCACGTCGATGGCCAGGATATCCTGTTGCACATCGTGCGGCCGGCCAAAGTAAAGGAGAAGCTGCCGGTATTCATGTTCTTCCACGGCGGCGGCTGGGTGTTGGGGGACTTCCCGACCCACGAACGGCTGGTGCGCGATCTGGTCCACAGCTCCGGCGCGGCGGCGGTGTTCGTTAACTACACCCGATCGCCGGAAGCTCCTTACCCTGTCGCCATCAATCAGGCCTACGCGGCGACCGAATGGGTGGCCGAGTACGGCGAGAAAATCAACGTTGACGGTTCACGTCTGGCGGTCGTCGGCAACAGCGCCGGCGGCAATATTGCGGCGGTGGTCAGCCTGATGGCGAAAGATAAAGGCACGCCTGCCCTGCGCAGCCAGATCCTGCTATGGCCAGTGACCCACGCCAATTTCGATACCGAGTCTTACCACCAGTTCGGCGAAGGCTATTTCCTCACCCGCAATATGATGAAATGGTTCTGGGACCACTACACCACCGATAAAGCCCAGCGCAAAGAGATCTACGCCTCGCCGCTTAACGCCACGCTGGAACAGTTGAAAGGCCTGCCACCGGCGCTGGTGCAAACCGCCGAGCTGGACGTGCTGCGCGACGAAGGCGAAGCCTACGCCCGCCTGCTCAACGCCGCCGGAGTCGAAGTCACCTCCACCCGTTATAACGGGCTGATCCACGACTATGGCTTGCTCAACGCGATCGCAGAAGTCCCGGCGGTGCACTCGGCCATCCATCAGGCCGGGCGCGCGCTAAAACATTATCTGGCCTAAGCTCAGCCGACATAATGGCAGGCCACCCGATGTCCTGCCGCTACCTGCCGCAATGCCGGGGCCTGTTCCCGGCATTGCGCAGTGGCCTGCGGACAGCGAGTGTGAAAGCGACAGCCCTGCGGCGGTTGGGCAGGGTCAGGTAATTCTCCCCGGGCCATCGCCTGCGGCTGACGGTGCGGATCCAAACTGGGTACCGCGGCCAACAGTGCCTGAGTGTAAGGGTGCAGCGGCCGACGAAACAGCGCATCGCGATCGGCGCTTTCGACAATCTGCCCGAGGTACATTACCGCTACGTCCTGACACAGATGCTCCACCACCCCAAGATCGTGCGAAATAAACAGGAAAGTCACCCCCTGCTGTTCCTGAAGATCGGAAAACAGGTTGATGATCTGCGCCTGAATAGAGACGTCCAGCGCCGAAATCGGTTCGTCGGCGACGATAAACTCCGGCTGCAGGATCAGCGCGCGGGCTACGCCGATGCGCTGGCGCTGGCCGCCGGAAAACTCGTGCGGGAAGCGCCCGTAATGCTGTGCCGACAACCCGCAGATTTCCAGCGTGTCTATCACCCGGTCTCGCAGCTCGCTCTTTTGCGCCAAACCGTGCTGCAGCAGCGCTTCGCCAATCGCATCGCCTACCCGCATTCTCGGATTCAGAGAGCTGTACGGGTCTTGAAACACCAGTTGCATCTTCGGGCGCATCGCGCGCCGCTCGCGGGCGCTGAGCGCATCTAACGCCTGTCCTTTGAACAGTACCTCACCGGCGGTCTTTTCATGCAGCCCCAGCAGGGTTCGGCCTACGGTGGTTTTACCGCTGCCGGACTCCCCCACCAGGCCAAAAATCGTTCCCCGGCGAATGCTGAAGCTGACATCATCCACCGCCCGCAGTTGCCCGGTAGTCTGACCGAATAGCCCTTCACGCAGCGGGAAATATTTCTTCAGCCCTTTTACCTCCACCAAGGGTTCAGCCAACATGAATACGCCCCCCGGCATTCAGGAAACAGGCGGATTGCCGCCGCCGATCGCCATACAATGGCGGGATACCGTCACGGCAGCGGGCGCTCGCTTTGTCACAGCGTTCGGCAAAGGCGCAGTAGTCCGGCAAACTGGCCAGATCGGGCACCTGACCGGGGATCGAATACAACCGCCGCCGCCGTTGCCCCGCCACCGGCCGCGAGGCCATCAATCCCTGAGTGTAAGGGTGCTGCGGGTTGGCCAGCACTTCATGCGTGGCCCCCTGCTCGACAATACGCCCGGCGTACATCACCACCAGCCGATCCGCCATCTGGGCAATCACCCCGAGATCGTGAGTAATCAGCATCATCGCCATATTGTGCTTACGCGCCTGCTCGCGCAGCAGCGCCAGAATTTGCGCCTGCACGGTGACATCCAACGCGGTAGTGGGTTCGTCGGCAATCAGCAACGCCGGCCGGCAACTGATGGCCATGGCGATCATGATGCGCTGCAGCATGCCACCGGAAAGCTGGTGCGGATAGCTGGTCATCAGCTGTTCGGCGCGTGCCAGTCCGACCTCGGTAATCAGCGCCGTGGCCTCCCGCCAGGCCGCTTTTGGCGCAGTCCCCCGATGGCGGATTAACGGCTCAACCAACTGCTCACCGATGGTCAGCACCGGGTTCAGCGCGCTCATCGGCTCCTGAAAGATCATCGCCAAACGGTTACCGCGTAAATCGGCCATCTGTTGCGGCCGCAGTTTCAGCAAGTCCTGGCCGTCGAAATGGATTTCACCACCGTCGATTTGCGCCAGCGGTTGCGGCAACAGCCCCATCAGCGCCATCGCGGTCACGCTTTTACCGCAGCCGGACTCACCGACGACCCCCAGCGTTTGCCCGGCGTAAAGGTCAAAACTCACCTGTTGCACCGCCCGCACCCGCCCTTGTTCGCCCTGGAAGGCTACCGACAGTTGATTAAAGGCCACCAGCGGTTGGCTCATCGTCTTACCCCGTTCATTTTTGGATCAAGCGCGTCTCGCAGGCCGTCGCCGAGAATATTAATCGCCACCACGGTGATGAAAATCGCCAACCCCGGCGGCATCCACAGCCAGGGGCGGCGTTGAAAATCGATCAGGCTGTTGGCGGCGTCCATCATGTTGCCCCACGACGGCATTGGCGGCACTACGCCCAACCCCAGATAGCTCAGGGCCGATTCACTGAGAATGGCATTAGCGACGCCCATGGTGGCCACCACCACCAGGATCGGAATGGTATTGGGCAGCAGGTGGCCGAAGATACGCCGCCGGGTGGATAACCCCAGCACCTCAGTGGCCAGCATGAAGTCACGCTCGCGCAACGACAAAATTTGCCCGCGCACCAGCCGCGCCAGCGACGGCCAACCCAGCAGGCTGAGCATGATCATCACCATGTAAATACGGTAGTCCGGCGAAACGTCCAGCTCCGACAGCATCGCTCCCATGATGATCAGCAGCGGCAGGCTGGGAATGGTCATCAACAGATCGGCAAAGCGCATAATCAGCTTATCCACCACGCCGCCAAGATAGCCGGACAGCGCCCCCAGCAGGTAGCCGAGCGTGACCGACAACAGCATCGACACCAGGCCAATGGTCAGTGAAATACGCCCCGCCAGCAGCAGGCGGGTATAAATATCGCGACCGAGAAAATCGGTGCCCAGCCAGTGTTGCGCGCCGGGTGCCTGATTGATATTCAACGCATCGCCGGCATCGTCCTGCCAGGGCGACAGCATCGGGCCGAACAGGCACAGCACCGCCATCAACACCAACAGCAGCAGTGAAATCATCGCCAGGCGGTGACGCCGCAGCCGCTGCCAGGCCTGGGCGGTCGGCGGTGGCGATAGCTGCGCCAGCGCCGGGAGTTGCGCTTGCCGCCAACGGCGACGACGCCCGAAAAACAAGGATGCCAACATAGTTACCTCAAACGAATGCGCGGGTCGGCATAGGCGTACAAAATGTCCGCCAGCAGATTGCCTAAAATGGTCAATACCGCCAGAAACAGCGTAAAGCCCATCAATACCGGATAGTCGCGCGCCGCCAGCGAATCGAGATGGATGTGCCCGGCCCCCGGCCAGTTGAAGATTTTTTCGGTGATCAGCGCACCGGAAAACAGCGCGGGTAGCTCAAAACCCAACAAGGTGATGATCGGCAACAGCGCATTCCGCAGCGCATGCCGCAGGATCACCGTCTTTTCCTTCAGCCCCTTGGCGCGTGCGGTACGGATATAATCCATGCGGATCACGTCCAGCATGCTGGCGCGGAAATAGCGCGTCAGGGTGCCGGCCTGTAGCATCACCAACGCCAGCACTGGCAGCAACAGGTGCGCCGCCACGTCCAGTGCCCACGCCAATCCGCTGGCTTCGCTACCGGTGCGCAGCATGCCACCCGCAGGCAGCCAGTGCAGATCGACGGCGAACCATTTGATCAGCAACAGACACAGGAAAAAGGTGGGAAACGACATGGCACCGAACACCGCCACGGTCACCAGATGATCGAACAGCGAATAGGGTTTCATCGCCGAGGCGACACCTACCGCCAGCGCAATGCCCCAGTACAGCACCAGCGCCACCGACGCCAGCAGGAAGGAGTTCCAGATGTACTGGTTCAACAAGGTACTGACCGGGATCTGGTATTGCAGCGAGAAACCGAGATCGCCCTGCAGCAGTTGACCTAGCCAGTGCAGATAACGGCTGAATAACGGCTGATCCAGCCCGTACAGCGCCCGCAGCTCAGCCGCGCGCTGCGGCGTCAGGTTGATGTTGCCGTCGATAAAGTCGCCGGGGGTCAGTGCGAAAATAAAGAAAATCAGCAGCGATGCCAGCAGCATCATCGGAAGGGTTTGCAGCAAGCGGCGCAGGATAAAATTTCTCATGGTGTTTTCCGTCACCGCTGCCCAAACCGGCTCAGCGGTGCCTTACCGTTACTGAGCGATCTTGACGTCCGGCAGGCTGCCGGTCAGGCCGTTGTATACGTCCGGTTTAAAGCCGGTGACGCGTGCACTGCTGGCGCTGAGCACTTTACGGTTCCCCAACAGGATCACCGGCGGATCTTCAGCCAGCACCTGATACAGATGGTGATACAGCGGCTTACGCTGCTCGATGTCCAGCGTGGCGTTAGCCTCGCCAATCAGCTTGTCCACCTGCGGATTGCTATAGCCGGTTTCACTGACCTGACTGATGAAATCGCGTACCCCGTCGTGCGGATCATTCAGCCCGCTGGTACTGAGCGACGCCAGATCGTAATTACCGGCCTTGCGTTGCGCCAGCAGCGCATTGAAATCCAGCACCTGCGGCTTCAACAGCACGCCAATCTGCCGATAGTTATCTTTGGCAATCGGCACCAGCGCGTCGTTAATCAGCTTTTTGGTCACCAACAGCGTCAGCTCCAGCTTTTTGCCGTCCTTCTGGCGAATGCCGTCCGCTCCCGGTTTCCACCCGGCCTGATCCAGCAGTTGCTTGGCTTTGTGGACATCGTAAGCATAGGGGTTGATCCCCTTGGGATCATAAGCCCAGGAAACGGGTGAGATCGGCTGATTGGCGACCGAACCGTAACCCTGGTAGACCACGGTGATCAGCTTTTGCCGATCCAGCCCGTAAATCAGCGCCTGACGCACACGCGCATCCTGCAGTGCCGGGCGTTTAAAGTTGAAATCCACCCGGCTGTAGTCGCTCGAGCTGTACAAATTGATATTGGCGAAGCCGAGCAGCTTCAACTGTTCAATATCATCCGGTTTGGAAGTAAAGGCGTCGTAGTCGGTTTCACCGGTCTGGAACAGCTGGAAGTTGGTAGAGGGGTTGGTCACGCGGTAAATAAAACGCGCCACCGCTGGCTTACCGAGATAGAAGTTCGGGTTGGCGTGAAAACGGATCTCCTGACCCGGCACGTATTTGTCGTAAATATAAGGGCCATTGCCTAACGGCTTGCCGTTCAGCGCACGCACGCTTTCCAGCTTACCGCGCTGATACTCCTTGCCGTAATAGGCTTTCGACAGCACCGGCCCGCCGATCAGCTGCAGCGTTGTGGCCCCCGGCTGGGTGGTGGTGATTTGAAGCGTACGATCGTCGATCACCTTTAGCCCGCTGATGCTGGGGGCAGTTCCGTTCTTGTACTCTACCCCGCCCTGAATGTGCGCCGGAGTAATGTCGGTCTCTCCGTCATAGGCCGGGTCATGCAGCAGCGTCAGGGTAAAGGCAATATCTTCGGCCTTGATTGGCGAGCCGTCGCTGTTGACCAGATTAGGCCGCAGTTTAATGGTGTAGACCCGGTTGTCCGGGCTGACCTGCCAGGACTCTGCCAGCCGCGCCACCGGCTTGCCCTGGCTGTCCAGACCAATCAGCCGGGTAAAGATCACGTCGGTGACGTTCTCATCCCAGCCATTGCTGAACAGATAGGGATTGAAGTTACCCTGAGGTTCAAGAATACCGGCCACCACGGTGTCTTTACGCAACTTGGCCGCCGTCGGCACCAGGCTGGCATCGCTGGCCGGGGTAATACCTTCAGCCAGGGTTTCCGCCTGCACGCTAAATGCCAGCCCCACGGCACAGGCGATCGCCAGCGTAACCAGCCGCTTTTGTAAAGGTTTGATTGCCTTGTTTTTTATTTTTCTCACCCACTGCCCCTCGTTTACCCGTTGATAAATGTGACAAAATTTATCGCAGAGTAATCGGCGGCCGGGAGGCTGTCTAACAACGAAACCGGCATTCTATTGCCGGAAATCGCAATATGAATTTTTCTATTGCGATAGCCGGCCGCTGGGGGGAGTTCAGCCTGCCGGCTCGAGCTGCCGGATAAGTTTGGCTAAGGTCTGGATCGCCGCTTCATGCTTGTCGCTCCAGTCGAAAGAGGCGTTCAGTCGGAAGCAGTGGTTGAAATGGTTGCCGGTGGTGAACATCCTGCCCGGCGCGATACTCACCCCCAGCGCCAGCGCGCGCTGATACAGCTCCATCGACGACAACGCCGGATCCAGCTCTACCCACAAAAAGTAACCGCCATCTGGCTGGCTGACCTTTACGGTCGGAGGGAAGTGGTGAGCAATCGCCTGACGCATCATGCTCTGACGCTGAGCCAGCAGCCGACGCAAGCGCCGCAGATGGGTATCGTAGCCACCATGCAACAGATAATCGGCGATCGCCAACTGGGTGGGCACGCTGGTGGATACCGTGCTCATCAGTTGCAAACGCTGGATCTGCTGTGCGTAGCGCCCGGCAGCCACCCAGCCCACGCGAAAGCCCGGCGCAAGACATTTGGAAAACGACGAGCAGTGCAAAATCTGTCCGCCCTGGTCTAATGCCTTGGCCGGCTGCGGGCGCTCAGCGCTGAAGTACAGTTCGCCGTAAACATCGTCCTCAATCAGCGATATCTGCCGCTCGCGCAGCATGCCCACCAGCCGCTGTTTATTCTCTGCCGGCATCGAGGCGCCCAATGGATTCTGGAAGTAGGTCATCAGCCAGCAGGCCTTGATCGGGTACTGTTCCAAGGCATGTTCCAACGCATCCAGATCGATGCCGTCCTGCGGATGGGTCGCGATCGCCACCGCCTTTAACCGAAGCCGCTCCAGCGCCTGCAACGCCCCGTAAAAGGCCGGGGACTCGATCGCCACGTAATCCCCCGGCTGCGTCACCGCTTGCAGGCTAAGGCTCAGCGACTCCATGGCTCCGGCGGTAATCACGATTTCATCCGGGGCGACCTGCATGCCGCTTAAAGCATAACGCTGGGCAATGTTGCGGCGCAGCGCGTCGTTGCCGGGCGGCAGGTTAGCCAGCGAACTGTGCGGGGTAAATTTGCGCGCTACGCTGCTCAGCGCCCGCGCCAGCTTCGGCTGAGCAAACAGCGTGGCATCCGGAAAGGCCGAACCGAACGGGACAATGCCTGGGTCTTTGCACGCCTGCAGCACGTCGAAAACAAAGGTGTTGATGTCTACCTGCTCGCTCAGCAGCAGTTTCTCCCCGCGTGCCGGCTGTGGCAGCGGCTGCGGACGCGCCGCCACGTAATAACCGGACTGCGGGCGCGCAACGATCCAGCCCTGGCTCTCCAGCAGTTGATACGACTGCACCACCGTCATCAGACTCAGGCCTGCGCGTTTACCGCTTTCCCGCAGCGAAGGCAGCTTATCCCCCGCCCGCCATACCCGGTTCTGGATCTGTTCACGAATTTGTTGTGCAAGCTGCTCGTATCTGGTCATAGGCCTTAACTGTTATATGAAAAAGTGAAATAACTGTCACTATTATAGTCACTGTACTCCGTGCTTAACTTGACGCCAAGCTTTCCACAAAAAAATTACAGCTATACTGAAGAGGTTATTTTATGTCCAACCCAAGGAGGCGCCATGCTGGGTCTTGATGCACTGGAACTTGCCAGAATACAGTTCGCCTTCACCGTTTCTTTCCATATTATTTTTCCCGCAATCACCATAGGTTTGGCCAGTTATCTGGCGGTGCTGGAAGGGTTATGGCTGAAAACGCGTAATGAAGCCTATCGCGATTTGTACCATTTCTGGTCAAAAATTTTCGCCGTCAACTTCGGCATGGGCGTGGTTTCCGGGCTGGTAATGGCCTATCAGTTCGGTACCAACTGGAGCTTCTTCTCTGAGTTTGCCGGCAGTATTACCGGCCCGTTGCTGACCTATGAAGTGCTGACCGCCTTCTTCCTCGAAGCCGGCTTCCTTGGGGTGATGCTGTTCGGTTGGAACCGCGTCGGGCCAGGGTTGCACTTCTTCGCGACCTGCATGGTGGCGCTGGGCACCCTGATTTCCACCTTTTGGATCCTGGCTTCCAACAGCTGGATGCAAACGCCGCAGGGACACGAAATCATCAACGGCCAGGTGGTACCGGTCGACTGGCTGAAAGTGATATTCAACCCGTCATTCCCCTACCGTCTGTTGCACATGTCGACCGCCGCCTTCCTGTCTTCGGCCTTCTTCGTGGGCGCTTCCGCCGCCTGGCACCTGCTGCGCGGGCGTGATACGCCGGCAATGCGCAAAATGCTGTCGATGGCGATGTGGATGGCGCTGATCGTCGCACCGGTACAAGCCCTGATTGGTGATGCGCACGGCCTGAATACGCTGAAGTACCAACCGGCGAAGATTGCCGCCATTGAAGGCCACTGGGAAAACCCGCCGGGAGAGGCCACGCCGCTGATCCTGTTCGGTTGGCCGGACATGGAGCGTGAAGAGACTCGCTTCAAGCTGGAAGTGCCCTATCTTGGCAGCCTGATCCTGACTCACAGCCTGACCGAACAGGTCCCGGCGCTGAAATCCTTCCCGCCGGAAGATCGCCCCAACTCCACCGTGGTGTTCTGGTCGTTCCGCATCATGGTAGCGCTCGGCATGCTGATGATCCTCGCAGGGGTGTGGAGCCTGTGGCTGCGCTGGCGCGGCGGGCTTTACCAGTCGCGCCCCTTCCTGTACTTCATCCTGTGGATGGGGCCATCGGGGCTGCTGGCGCTGCTGGCGGGTTGGTTCACCACCGAAATCGGCCGACAGCCGTGGGTGGTCTATGGCCTGCTGCGTACCAAAGATGCGGTCTCTGCGCACGGTGATTTGCACATGAGCATCAGCCTGCTGGCGTTTATCATCGTTTACTGTTCGGTGTTCGGCGTGGGCTACTCCTACATGATGCGCCTGATCCGTAAGGGACCGCAGCAGCATGAAAGCCATGAAGACGACACGGACGGCAGACCGGCTCGCCCGCTGTCTGCGGTAAAAGAAACTCTGGATGACAGGAGCTGAGCATGGGCATTGATCTTCCGTTGATTTGGTTTGTGATCATCGTGTTCAGCACCATGATGTACGTGGTAATGGACGGCTTTGATTTGGGTATCGGCATCCTGTTCCCCTGGGTCAAGGACAGCGGTGACCGCGATGTGATGATGAACACCGTCGCACCGGTGTGGGACGGCAACGAAACCTGGCTGGTACTGGGCGGTGCGGCGCTGTTTGGCGCCTTCCCGTTGGCCTACGCGGTGATCCTCGATGCGCTGGCCATCCCGCTCACCCTGATGCTGTTCGGGTTGATTTTCCGCGGCGTGGCCTTTGAATTCCGCTTCAAGGCCAAGGAGGAAAAGCGGCATATCTGGGATAAGGCGTTTATCTGGGGCTCTCTCTTCGCCACCTTCAGTCAGGGGGTGGTGGTGGGTGCCATCATCAACGGCTTCCCGGTCAACGGCCGTAGCTATGCCGGTGGTGCTCTAGACTGGCTGACGCCGTTTGCGCTGTTTTGCGGGTTGGGGCTGGTGGTGACCTATGCACTGCTGGGCTGTACCTGGCTGGTGATGAAGACCGCCGGGGATCTGCAGGCACGCATGTATCGGTTGGCAACGCCGCTGCTGATCACTCTGCTGCTGGTATTGGCGGTGGTCAGTATCTGGACGCCGATTGCCCATCCCGAGATCGCCAGCCGCTGGTTTACGCTGCCAAACCTGTTCTGGCTGCTGCCGGTGCCGGTATTGGTGTTGCTCAGCGCCTGGGGTATCCAGCGCGGCGTGAAAAACGCGGCGCACTATTCGCCGTTCTTGCTGACCCTGCTGCTGGTGTTCCTCGGCCTGAGCGGCTTGGGCATCAGCATCTGGCCGCTGTTGATCCCACCGTCCATCACCCTGTGGGACGCCGCAGCCCCACCGCAAAGCCTGGGCTTTATGCTGGTCGGCGCGCTATTTATCATCCCGATTATCTTGGTCTACACCTTCTGGAGCTACTACGTGTTCCGCGGCAAGGTCAGCCATGAACAGGGTTACCACTGATGAGGGAAGACATTATGCAAAATAAAACCGCATCCGCTCCGGCCCCCTGGTGGAAGCGCGTTGGCTGGCTGGTGATTATCTGGAGCGCCAGCGTACTGGGGCTGTTCCTGGTCGCCTCGATGTTCCGCCTGCTGATGACCGCCGCGGGCATGAAATCGGAATAAGTTGAGCGCTATCTGGCCGAAGTATTGGGGAAGTAGAAGGAAATAACCAGCGTTACCAAGGGTAGCGCACCAATTTTCAACAGCTCGAACACTTGCCTGATAGGCTCGCTTTGATCCCAATAAGCGTGGGCGGTAAAAACGCCCACGCTTATCACGAAGATCCCGCACAGCACCTGACGCGCCAAGCGCAAACGTTCCATTTCATCGAAGACCAATATCTCCTTCAGGTACCCCTGGCGGCCTCATCGTGCAGGTTTGCGTTTTCGGTGCTCATGGGAAGATCCCCACGACTCGCCCCACGGCCTCCAGCTCTTTGCCATTCTCCCGCACGATGCCAAGGGACGTTCCGTTCTGTTTCATCCAGTGCTTATCGGCTATGGCTATCAACGCAAAGGCCATCTTGATCACCTCGGTTTTCTCCATCCCATGGCGCCGGGCTATATCATTCAGATCGTCATCAATCTTATTGGATAAACGGATCGGCAAACTGCGCATACTCCACCTCCTGTGGCTGACTGTCAGTGAGATAGAGTTTACGTGAGCCGCACGGCCTGTTCAATTAGTGAACTGCGTAACGTCTCGCAAATTCAATATGTTGCAAGACTTGCGTTTAGCCACGATCAGCTGGGCTTACGCCCCATAGCGCTGAGAAAACGTTGCTGTAACCGCAGCAGCTCCCTCAGTTCAAGGACCCGATAATCAATGCCAAAACGCGGGGCAACCTCTTCAATGATGCGACTCAATGCCGGGTAGTGGCGGTGATTCCAATGGGGAAACAGGTGGTGCGTCAGGTGCAGGTTAGCCCCGCCAAGCCAATACCCCAGCCACGCCGGTGAAGCTTGCCAGTCAAAGGTGGTGGCAAAAACGTGCTGATACCAACCGTGCGCCAACCTTCCCTGTTCGGGGGCCTGATAAAAGTTGGCTTTGGCCCAGTGGGTGCCGACAATCAGCATCACAAACACCAGCGACGACAGCATCTGGCTGAGCAGATAGGTCAGTAACACCGTGCCGACGCCGATCGTCGGCGGCGTGAGCCACAGCGGAACGGCCAGCGCCAGGGTAAAATGCGCCAGCTTGCCCAACAGGAAAATCCCCCACCCCTTCCGGCCCTGGAACATCATCTTTGGCGTCATGCGGGTTTTACCGGCGCGATCCAACCAGTCGAACAACCAGATGTAATAAGGGAAAGTCAGCGCCGCGACGATCGGCCAATAATAAGGCTGAAGGCGCATAAACGCCTTGCGGCGCTGGAACGGCGTTTGGCGCAACACCCCGTTGGGTTCAATGTCCGGATCGTAACCTTCGATATTGTTATAGGCGTGGTGGAAAATGACATGCCGCACTCGCCAGCAGTCGGCATCCAGACCCAGGGGCATACTGACAAAGAAGTTAAGCCAGTGATTTAACCGTGCGCGTTTGAAAACGGCATTATGCGAGGCGTCGTGTACTACATTCACCGTTAGCATCATGGCGGAAAAAATAAAGCCGACGTAACAGCCGAAATAGACCCAGAAATGTTGCTGCTGCAGGCTCAGCGCGTAAAAACCGGCGCACAGCAGTATTAGCGCCAACAGCTTGGCGAACATTCTGCCGTCGGCAAAACGGTGATCGCCGCGCGTCGCCAGGTAGGCCTGGCTGGCCCGCATCAGCTCCTGATGGATCTCACTCGCCTCTCGCTGGAACGCCAAGGGCGGCAGCGGTGTGGTATCCGGCATTTTCATTGTGGTGGCTGCCCCATAGCACGTAAAAAACGTTGCTGCTGTCGCAACAATTCACGATAACCGATACAGCGATAATCCATGCCGTGTCGCGCCGCCGTCTCAGCCAATATGGCAGCCAGCGCCGGATAATGGCGATGATTCCAGCCGGGGAACAGATGGTGAGTAAGATGATAATTCAACCCGCCGGTCAGATGGTGCAAGCTCTTCGGCGAAGTTTCCCAGTCGCAGGCGGTGGCGAAGTTATGCCGATACCAGCCCTGCGGCATCTGGCTGCCTGCCGGCACCGCATAAAATTCGGCTTGCGCCCAGTGCGTGCCCAACAGCAAAAAAACCACCAGTAACGAAGCCAGCATTTGGCTAATCAAATAGGCAATCAGTACCGTTTGCCAGCCGATGCCATTTTGTTGTGCCACCACCAACGGGATCACCAGCACCAGCAACAGGTGACACAATTTGCCGGCAATAAACATCGCCCAGCCCTTACGCCCCGGCAATACGCCCTTGGTCGCCAACGGTGTTTTGCCCAAGCGATCCGACCAATCGAACACCAGCGCAATGTACGGCAGCGACAGCGCGGCAATCAGCGGCCAGTAAAGATGTTGATAGCGCATATAAGCCCGCCAACGTTGGAACGGGGTTTGGCGGAAAAAGCCGTTCTCTTCCGTATCCAGATCGTAATGTTCGACGTTGGCATACACATGGTGATAGCTGACGTGCCGGGTTCGCCAGTAATCCGGATCGACGCCCAGCGGCAAAGTCACCAGCCGCCCGGCCAGACGATTGACCCACGGCGTGCGGGCGAAGGCGTTGTGTGAAGCATCGTGATTGACGTTGACGTTGAGCAACATGCCCATCATGACAAAAGCGAAGTAACTCAGCATAAAGGCCAGAGCCTGGTGCTGCATCAAACTGAGCAGGTAGAAGCCCACGCAAAGCAACAGCAAAATCGTGGCCTTGGCCCAACGGGCCGCATCGGCAAAACGGTGATCGTCGCGACCGCTCAGATAAGCATGCGCCCGTCGTTTCAATTCCCGATGAAACGCCTGTTCCCCCTCAGCGGGAAAACTCAGCGGCGGCAAATCAGCCATACGCGGCCTCCTTTTGGCGTCCCCAACCGACCGCGACAGCGCAACCGTGCAACACCATGGCACCGACTACGCCCCACCAGAGAGCAGACTGCCCATCGGGCATGCTCAATAACCACAGGGGGAATGCCAACGTCACCAACAGCCAAACACCTACGCCCCAGCGGCGACCTTCAGCCATCCCACCCAAGGCTATCGCCCCGGCCGCCAACAGCACAAACAACGCCGCCTGCTCGCTGGTCACCCCGCCATACCCGTAACCAAAACGATAAACATAACCCAACACCAGAGCGAACAGCAGCATCGCCCCGCTTACCAGGCAGCCGGCGGAACAGCGGAAACGCCCGCTCTGGGTCGAAGGTTGGAAAGGCAGCTTGAAATAGCGCATAAACGGCAGGTTACTGGCCCAAAACGGATTGGCGGAAGATTTGTCGCCACGCACGCCATAGGTAAAAGGCTCCGTCGGCAGCGCCGGGCAAAAGGTGCCAAACAGCTTGTCCCAGAAGATAAAGCTACCGCCGAAATTCCGGTTGGAATAGGCCAGGTCTTTAACGTGGTGCACCCGGTGATGCGCCGGCGTCACCAGGATGTGCTCCAGAAAGCCGAGTTTGGGGGTTACCGAATTATGGTTAAACAGCTGAATGCTGTAATGCAGGATAGAAACGGTGATAAACACCGACAGCGGCACGCCCGCCAATGCCAACAGCATAAAGAACGGGATGGAGGTCAGTGACGAATACCACGAGTTGCGCACGCCCAGTGACAGATTGAAATGCTCGCCCTGGTGATGCACCACATGCACCGCCCACAGCAGGCGGAAACGGTGGTGTAACCGGTGCAGCCAGTAAAAACCGAAATCCCAGGCCAGAATCGCAAACAGCCACATCAGCACCGGCGGCCAACCGTCCAGCCAGCCCTGATTGAAATGCGTGACCACATAGCCGTAGCAGGCGATTTCCAAACCGCGAAACAGCCACAGCATGATATGCCCGGAGTTGAGGTTGAAAATCACGTCATGCCAATCGACGCTGCCCTTGTGCCGCCACTGCAGCCACAGGGCTTCCCCCAGCACCACCAACAGCATAAACACGATAGGTATCACCAGATCGATCATGACTCTTCCCCCTGCCGTACGCCCCAGCCAATCCCTTGAACTCGCCGGCAGACGTAGCCCACGCCCCATGCCAACGCCGCCCCACTGAGCAAATCAACAAACAGGTGGCGACGCAGTTGCAAGATGGAAAAGGCAATCGCCAGCCCCCAGACGATCAGCAACACGCTGCGCAGTTTTTTGCGGCTTTCCGCCGCTGCCCACACCGCCAATACCGTCAGGGCGATATGCAGTGAAGGCAGGCAGTTTTGCGACGAATCAACGCCGATCAGCACCGCCAGCAAATCAGCACTCACCGAACCCGGCTGAACGAGCGGATAGTCCATCGTCGTCGGCCACAGCAGATAAATGGCGCCCGCCAGCAAGGCGCTGAGCTGCATGGTACTTCTGAGCCATTTTAGCCGGTTCAACGGGCAAAGCAGATAGCACAGCGGGATAATCAGGAAAAACGACAGATACAGCCAGATGGCATGCGGGCTGAACGGGATCGCCCGGTCAACCCAGCCGGGCGTCAGCAAGTGGCCGGCACCTTGCCAGCGATCGCTGCCGTGGTAGATAACCCCGACAAATCCCCACCCCAGCAACATCTGCCACAGGCGATAAACAACGATTTTCATCCGGCCTCCGGCAAGCGAACAATGCGGCGGCGCTTGGCATCGAACTGCGGCATGATCGCCTGCGTTTGCAGGTGCCACGCCAGTTGCTCGGTGGCAATACCTTGCTGTTCGAACAGCGCGATCAATTGCCGTTGGCAGCTCGCCAACGCCGCCGGGTTGCAATCGGCCGTCAGATACAGCTCACTGCCGCCCTGCTGCGTCAGCCGGTAATCCGCCACCGCCGGCAACGCATTGGCTATCACGCGGCGACACAGGTCGGCGAAGACCTGCTGCGTTGCGCTCTGCCTGGCCGGCAACAGCAGTTGGTCATCGCAGCGCCCTTCGATACGATCCAATGCCATGGTCGCCTGCCCGCAGGGACAGGGTTGTTCGCGCTTCACCAGAATATCGTCCAGGCGATAGCGCACTATCGGTTGGGTACGGCGGGTAAAATCGGTAATCAACGGGGTAAAACGCCGCTCGTCGATCCACTGAGGTTCGACATGAATAAACTCTTCGTTCAGATGCAAAGTGCCGTGGCTGCAGGTCGCGGCCAAAAAACCTTCGGTGGCCTGATACACTTCCCCCACCTGCGCAAACACCCGCTGCAAGCGTTGGCGATCCTGCGGTTCCAGCACTTCGGCCACTGAAATCACTTTTTTGACGCTGAGCTTGAGTTCGCCGCGTTCAACGGCATCAGCCAGGGCGCACAATACCTGGGCCGGGGCCACGATAATCGTCGGCTGTTCACGTTCAATCTGCGGCAAATGTTCGGCAAAGGGAGCGAACAAATCGTAAAACGACAGGCTCAGCCAACGGTTATTGACGCTGTGGTACAGGTTGTTATCGGCCCGCAGGAACAGCGCGACCTTCTCCCCGGCAAACACCCCCTGCGGCAACATTTTTGCCAGCATGCCCCCGGCCCAAATCTGCTGCTCCTGGGGGCTGACGACGAACACGCCGCGCCGCCCAGAGGTGCCGGTAGATAAGCCGACGCTGTAGTTGCCCACTTTGGGGCTGAAATCGCGATCGCTTTCGCTGCGCCGGGCACAGGCCAAAAGCTCCTCCAATCGCAGACCGGCGGTGTTCATCCGATCGAAATTGGCCATCATCACCGCCTTGTCCATCGTTGGCCAATCGGTCAGGGGCAATGCACTATAGGGCTGAAAATAGGGGCTGCTCGCCAATACGCGCCGGGCAAACCGCTTCAGCTGGCGCGCCTGATAGGCCTCCAGCGCCGCCCGTTGGGTAAAACGCAGTCGCCGCGCACGCAGGTAGTGCCATAGCGTCATCAGCGGGATCATAAATCCCCCTCATGACACAGGCGGATCTCCGCAGCGCCGCCAAGATAGAGCTGGTTGAGCGCGCCCAGGGTGTCGTAATAGCTGCGCGGATTGTCCATGATCAGGTTAGCCAACCGCGAAGGGCCACGCAGTTGCTGATAGTTCAGCGGCGACCAGGCGGCGTCGCTGGCCAGCAGCGTCCAGCCGGCATCGGTCAGCACAAAGGCCCCAAGGTGCCCGGCGGCGTGCCCTGGCAGCGGCACGATAACAATTTCTCCGCCGCTGCCCGGCAGCGCATAGCCCTGTTGGAAAGGGGCCAATGCGGCAGGCAGGCTTTGCAGCGGAAATCCCTCGACGAACTGCAGCGCAGATTCAAAACCTTCCGGAATCAATCCGGGCACAAATGCCCTTTTCAACGCGGCAAAACCGCGCAGCTCTCGGGTTTGCTGCCACCCTTCGCCGGAGCAAATCATCTTCAGGCTGCTGAAGTCTCGCAGACCGGCAATGTGGTCCGCATGAAAGTGCGAAATGATCACCGCCTCGATATCGCCAGTGTTCAGCCCCAGACTGCGCAACTGTTCCAACAGGGCCTGCTGCGGGCTGAAATAGACCGGCGTCACCTGGCGATAAAGCCGAAAAATGCCGCTGGCGGTGTAATGCTCAAAATGGCTGGCATAACCGGTATCCCACAGCCAGCGGCGCTCGCCGACTTCCAGCAGATAGGCCCGGGAAGGAAATTTACAGCTGCGCATGGCCGAACCACGCAGCGCCATGCAGCCCAGATGAGTGCAATAACCGATTTCAAACGTCGTGATGTTAGCCATCTGCGCTCATCCCCTGCTGCTTTAACCACTGCGCCGTCAGTTCAATCCCCTGCTCCAGACTGTAGCGCGGCCGATAACCCAGCACCTCTATCGCCTGAGTGTTATCCAGCGTCATGTCGAAATAGGCTGCCGCAACGCTATAGCGGGTCAGCATCGGTTCTTTACGGGTGACGTGCGCCAACAGCTCCATCCCCGCAGCAACGCCCGACAATAAGGGATAAGGCACCGCTTTGACGGCGTATTGCCAGCCGAGCTGCCGGTTGAGCAACTGGTGCAACATATCGGCCAGCCGCTGCGGCTGTTGGTTGGTGATATTGAAAATGCTGCCGGACGGCAAACCCGGTTGACGGCTGGCGAGATCCATCGCATGCACCACGTTGAGCACAAAGGTAAGGTCCAGATAAGCCGAACCGCCGCCCGGCAAACGCAACAGGCCTTTATCGCCGTGCAGCTGCGCCAGTATCCTGGGCACAATCACCCGGTCATGGGGACCGAACAGGCCGCGAGGGCGCAAGATCAGGTAGGTGGTGTGCGGAAAGGCGGACACCTCCGCCGCAATGCTCTGTTCGGCAGCAAACTTGCTGGCGGCATAATGATTGGCGAAGCGTCGGGAAATATCCGCCTCGGTGACGTTGTGGCGGTGACTGAAATCGAAATAAACCGCCGGCGTCGAAATATGGATAAACCGCTGAACCCCGCAACGTCCGGCGGCGCCGGCGAGTTTTTCCGTCACGCGGGTATTGGCCTGCTCAAACGCCTCGCGGCTGCCCCAGGGTGAAGATTTTGCGGCACAGTGCCAGACGATGTCATGGCCCGCCATTAACTGCTCACACTGCCCGTCGTCGGCGAGGGTCAGATCCAGCGCGGAAAACCTGGCGCCCAGTGCCGCCAACTGCCGCCCAGCGGCAATATCCCGCCCGGTGGCATGCACCTGATGCCCGGCGGCCAACAGCCACTCGGCGGCGTTACGCCCCAGCCCGCTGGTCGCTCCGGTCACCAGCACCTTCATGGCAGCAGTACCATGCCACCCAACGTCAAACCGGCGGCGGTGCCGATCAGCATCACCGGACCTTCGGCGTTCAACCTGCCGGTTATTGCCGCTTCGTGCAGGGTCGAAGGGATGGAAGCCGCCACCTGATTGCCCCGGTAACGATAGATATCCACCAGGGCCTGCGGGGAAACATGCAGCCGCTTGCGCATATGTTCCAAAGAGAGATGGCTGGCCTGATGCGGCACCACGGTGGCAATTTGTGTCAGGTTCAGCCCCGCGGCCGACAGCAAGCGGCCAAGGAAGCTTTCGATCAGCGCAGAAGCCTGGCGGAACAGCTGCTTGCCCTTCATATGGAACAGAAAGTCACTGTCATTCATGCCGGCACGCGGATTACGGCGCGTACCGCCGGCTCTGATCTCACAAAGCTCGCTGCCTTCCGGGTGGGTTTCCATCAGGTAGGACAAAATGCCGCTACGCCCGTCACCTTGCTCGACAATAGCGCAGGCCGCGCCATCACCGAAGATCAATGAAGATTCTTCATCGTCCCAGTCAATACCGCGCGAAGCGATATCGGCAGAAACAATGGCAATGCGCCGATAAACGCCCGTATTGAGCAACCCTGCCGCCACCTGCAGCGCGGAGATAAAACTGACGCAGCTGGTGTTGATATCAAAGCCCGCAATACCCGGCCGCAGTCGGGCCAGTTTAAGAATATGGGCGGCGCTGAAAGGCAATGCCTGCACCGCGATGGCCGAGGCAGAGATCAGCTGATCGATGGAGTCCCGCGGGATCGCATGGCGGGCAAGAGCATCGTCCAGCGCAGCAACGGCCAATTCGGCCTGGCTGGCATCATTGTCGGCATGGAAACGATGAATAATGCCCGAACGTTTTTCTACGTAACCGGCTGACTTGTTCAGGCGACGGTCCAGCGCAGAGGATTCGACGCACTGCGGCGGCAACGCCGCGCCGGTCGCAATAATTTTAAGAGGCAATAAGCTTTGGGAAAGGCTATTTAGGGTCATTATCGTTGTTCAGCCTGCTTGTCCATTATTCTGTTGGCCAACTATCAAGCGCGGTTAATGATTCAAAACCCCGCTATCCTCAGCCATACCCTTGTTTGACATCAGTATAAAGAAAAACCTAAGTGGCATTCTTACTGATTGATTCCGTTCATTTAACTGAGCCGATAAATCACGTCTGTTTATCCGGCCACAGCCTAGAGCAAGGTCGAACGGAGATCTACAGGAACTCACTCAGGGGAGATAAATTAAGAATAGGCGGAAAACAACCGGGAAGCCCAAAAGCGGATGAAGCATCGTAAAAACCGCTTACGGTCAGGTGTTTCAGCGCACCCGCGGCCGCCCCGGTTCATCCAACCTGCACTATACTCCCTGCGCGTCATCTGTTATTAACTGGCGACGCCAGGGGCCGGCCTCTTGTCTGCTCCTGTCTTTTGGAGAAAATACCGTGCAAAAAAACCCCGCTCACCGTAAGCACCTGACCCGCACCGAGGTCACACGCCTGTTGCAACAGGCCGCCGTCGGTCGTGCCCCCGAACGAGACAGCTGCCTGATTTGGATGGGCTTCATCCACGGCTGCCGCGTCAGTGAACTCAACGGCCTGCGCATCAACGACCTCGACATGGACAGCGGCAGTCTTTACATGAATCGCCTTAAAAACGGCCTCTCCACCATCCACCCGCTGGAAGCCACCGAGAAGACCCTGCTGGCCCGCTGGCTGGAAAAACGCCAGTCGTACCGCAATCTGGGCGACGAAGAGTGGCTGTTCCTGTCGCAAAAAGGCTACCGGCTGTCACGCCAGCGCATTTACCGCATGCTGCAGGCCTACGGCAAGCAGGCCGGGCTGACGGTCGCCGCCCATCCCCATATGCTGCGCCATGCCTGCGGCTATGCCCTGGCCGATAACGGCACCGACACCCGGGTGATTCAGGATTATTTGGGTCACCGCAATATTCAGCATACCGTGCTGTATACCGCCGCCAACGCCGGACGATTTAAACATTTGTGGCAGGAGGAAGAGCCAGACGAAAAACAGCAAGAAAACGAAGGGAAAAATGTAACTTTTTGAACCAAACTGTCACATAAGCTAATTATCCCCTGAAAAAATGTCAATAACTGCCTGCGTTTCATTTTCCTACCCCCCTTCAACTATTAAACTATCAATTAGTTATCCATAAATTCCTCCACATTTATATTTATCCGTTCTATGTCTCTGCCATGCCCCAAACCGCCGCCGTTGCCCGCCTCCCTTTGAAACAATTCCGAAAACCCAGTCATTCGCACTGAATAAACACCGTCCTTGGTGTTTTGCGCTGTTTTTGTCAGTCAATAGTGCCGTTCACCGCATAAAAAACGAAATGTAACACTTTGGTTCAAAAAGTTGCCTTTTTAACGCAGGCAAACCACCGGACCAAACGACAAAAAAGGAAACCCAATCAACGGGTTAATGGAATCGCTGTGCTGAGTCACAGGCATTAAGGAATTATGCTCATGAAAAAAACGCTACTGTCCACCCTCCTGGCGACAACCGCCTTCTTCTCCGCCTCTGCCGCCTTTGCTGCCGACGGCACCGTCAACTTCACCGGCTCCATCACCGAAACCGCCTGCATCGTCGATACCCCGAGCGCCACCCTGTCGGTACCGCTGGGCAAAATCAGCGCCAAATCCTTTGCCGGGGCCGGCACTACCGCCCCGGCCACCAAGTTCACCCTGGTGGTCAAATCCTGCCCGGAGGCCACCACCGCCAGCGTCAACTTCGACGGGACCTCGGTCAGCGGCGATAACAACGTGCTGGCGCTCACCACCGGCGCCGGCGTGGCCACCGGCGTCGGCGTGCAAATCTCCGACAAGGCCGGTAACCCGGTTCCCCTGCGCGGCCTGTCCGGCAGCTATGACCTGAAAAAAGGCGACCCGGCCGGCGGCGCCGGCGATGTCACCAACGCGCTGGAGTTCACCGCCCGCTACATCGCTACCGCTGTCAAGGTCGGGGCCGGTACGGCCAACGCCAGCACCAACTTCACCATCGTTTACAACTGAGTTCTGTCAGGACGGCGTTTGCCGTCCTTTTTTCGGAGGTGACACCATGAAATACCGCTTTGCCGCCCTGTGCAGCGGCCTGATGATGGTTAGCAGTCTGGCCCAGGCCGGCGTGGTGGTGGGCGCCACCCGCCTGGTGTACGACGGCGACAAGAAAGAGTCCTCGCTCAGCGTCAATAACCCGGACGCGCTGCCCTACCTGATCCAATCCTGGGTCGAGCCGCAGGAAGGCAGCACCGAGAAGGCGCCGTTTATTCTTACCCCGCCGCTGTTTCGCCTGGATGCCGGCCGGCAGAACGTGCTGCGCGTGGTGCGCGTCGGCGGTGCCCTGCCGGAAGACCGCGAGAGCCTGTACTGGCTGAATGTCAAAACCATCCCCTCCACCGAAAGGCGCGACAACACCCTGCAGATTGCCGTCAAAACCCGCATCAAGCTGATTTATCGCCCGGCAGCCCTGAAAGGGCTGCCCGACGACGTGGCCGGCCAGCTGACCTGGCGCCGTCAGGGTGCGCGGCTGGCGGTCAGCAACCCCACGGCGTTTTACATGAATTTCCAGAGCGTGAAGGTGAACGGCCAGGAAGTGAAGGACGCCACCTATGTGGCCCCGCACGGCAGCGCCACCTTTACCCTGCCGACGGCCGCAGGCACCGCCATCAGTTGGCGGGTCATCAATGACTTTGGCGGCATCGGCACGCTGCAGCAGGGCCGGCTTCAGGAGTAAGCGGCCGGCAGTTCCTCACCCACAGGGCGCTTTACGGCCCCCACAACAAGGAAGTGACGTGAGAAGACAACTGAAACGGAGAACGGCGGTGCCCCGCCGGCTGGCGCTGCTGATTGCGCTGGCCCTCGGCGGCCCGGCGCAGGCGCGGGACTATTTCAACCCGGCGCTGCTGGAGCTGGACGGCCCGCAGCAGGGGGTCACCAGCCTGGCAACCTTTGAAGAGAACGGCAGCCAGTTACCGGGCGACTACCGGGTCGATATTCTGCTGAACGACCAGCAGGTCGACAGCCGGATGCTGACCTTTGCCGCCGGGGCCGACGGCCAGGGGCTGAGCGGCGTGGCGCTGGCGGACAACAACCTGAGCTGGGGGGTGCAGCAAACCTACGGCACTCGCGGCCAGGGCTACGGCGGCAACACCAACCTGGACTACCGCGGCACCTATGGCGAAGTGACCGGCGGCTATGGCTATGACAAAAACAGTCGCCGGCTGAATTACGGGCTGAGCGGCAGCCTGGTGGCGCACGCCAATGGCATCACGCTGGGGCAGCCGCTGGGGGAAACGGCGGCACTGGTGGCGGCACCGGGGGCGGCGGGGGCACGGGTTAGCAACCAGACCGGGGTGCGTACCGACTGGCGCGGCTATGCGCTGGTGCCTTACCTGTCGCCGTACCGGCGCAGCGAAGTGGCGCTGGATGCGGGGACGCTGGCGGAGGACGTGGACCTGCCGCAGGGCAGCATTGTCGGCGACGGCGGCCAGGTGTACCTGAGTGGGCTGGCAGCACGCGGAAAACTGCAGGTGAAATGGGGCAACGGCGGCGCGGAACAGTGCCGGGTTAATTATCAGCTGCCGCAAAGCACGCCAGAAGGCGGCGTAAGTCAGATAGCGAGCATTTGTCGATGAAAAAAACCGTACCGCGACAGGCCACAAAAGGAAAACAACAGATGAAGATACCCAAAAGCAATCGAATAAAGGCGCGCTATTTACTCGCCACGCTGCTGCTTACGGGGCTAGGCAGTCAACCTGCCTGGGCGCTTGACTGCACCCCAAAAACGGGTGCCCTCACTATAAATGTGGGCAATATCATAGTACAAAAGGACACCGCCAATCTGACGGTATTATCCTCTGCCATCACCAGTAGCAGCAGCGGTTATGACTGTAAAAATAATAGCAGCAATAACATTATACGTGTAGGCGTTATGTCTTATAGTAACTACATGGCTCAAATCAGTAGCTATCTGTATGTTTTTGCAACGAATGTTGCTGGCATAGGATTTGCTATTGGCGCGGAAGGAGACTACGCATTATGGGTGGGTTATACCGGCACAGTAGATTGGTTTGGGAGTAATTGGGTATCTGTATCAGGGCGTCTACCAGGAGGAGATTACAATTTGCCACTGATAGGAAAAATTCAGCTGTTTAAGACTGGCGAACTGAGCAGTGGTGCATTATCAGGGCAAATTGGTGCACTTATTGTTGGAAACCCATCCCTGCCAACTGCTTATGGGCCTGAAATCCCCATCTATATCACCGGTACCGTCACCAAAATCGCCTGCTCCCTCAACAGCACTAGCATCAACATCCCCTTGGGGGATATCTCCGCCACCCGATTCACCGGCATCGCCAGCACCACCGGCGATAAAGGCTTCAACGTCGGCCTGAGCTGCGACAAAGACGCCAAAATCAACGTCGCCCTGGCCGGTACTCAAAATAGCGACACCACCGACACCAGCGTGCTGGCCCTGACCAACGCCGGGCAGACCGGCACCGCCACAGGCGTCGGGGTGCAGCTGCTGTACGGCGGCGTGCCGCTGAAAATCAACAATAATATCCTGCTGAAAACCTCCCCCGGCGGTCAGGAAACCCTGCCGTTCACCGCGCGCTACTACCAGACCCAGGCCACTGTTGGTGCCGGGTTGGCCAACAGCAGCGCCACCCTCAACATCACCTACCAGTAACCGGGAGAGCCAGATGCCATTATTCACCTCACTCACCCGCCGGAGTCTGCTGCCACTACTGCTGCTGGTTAGCTCCGTGGCCCTGGCCGACAGCGCCACGCTGAATATCACCGGGCGTATTCTGTCTTCCACCTGCCAACCGGAAATCAACCCGCTCACCGTGCCGCTGGGCACCATTTCCCGCACCGCCTTAGGCGCCAAAGGGACGACTGCCCCGGCCATCGCCTTCCAACTGCAGTTGAAAAACTGCCCGGCGGAGATCGGCCAGATAAAAGTGCAGTTCGACGGCACGCCCGCCAGCGGCGACAACTCCGCGCTGGCGTTAACTGCCGCAAGCGGCGTCGCGACTGGCGTGGCGGTACAGCTGCAGGATGCGGCGGGGGCCATAGTGCCGCCGGGCCAGGCTTCCGCTCTGATGGCCATCAAGGGCGGCAAGGGTTCTCTCAACAGCCTGAGGTTCACCGCCCGCTATATCGCCACCGCCGATAAGGTAACCGCAGGCAGTGCTAATGCCAGCGCGACCTTCACCCTTTGGTACAGCAATTGATATCAATGGGGCTGTTGCTGAGGGCTTTGTTGCTTCAGGGAGTTAACGAAAAAAACCGTCGGTGGACCATTTCCTACCGACGGTTATTGATACAAAAGCAGAGTAATTTAACGGCGGTTACGCACCAGTTGATAGCGACGGGTCAGGTATTCCACCGGCACGCTCCAGATATGCACCAGGCGGCAGAACGGGAACAGCACGAACAGCGTCATGCCCAGCACCATATGCAATTTGAAGATCAACGCAACGCCAGCCAGATGCTGTGACGCTCCGGCGTGGAAGGTCACCACCGCCTGCGCCCAGGCCACCAGCTTCATCATCTCGCTGCCGTCCATATGCTGGGCGGAGAACGGAATGGTCAGCAGCCCCAGACACACCTGCACCACCAACAGCGTCAGGATCATTATGTCGGCAAAACTGCTGGTCGCACGCACCCGCGGGTTGGTCAGGCGGCGTTTCAGCAACAGCGCCCCGCCAACCAGCGTCATCACGCCGCATGCACCGCCGGCGATCATCGCCAGTTTCTGTTTCACGTCGATCGGCAGGAAGGCTTCATACATCCAGTGCGGCGTCAGCATGCCGAGGAAGTGCCCGGCGAAGATACCCAAAATACCGATATGGAACAGGTTGGATGCCAAGCGCATGCCCTTTTTATCCAGCATTTGGCTGGAGCCGGCACGCCAGCTGTACTGCCCGTAATCGTAACGCAACCAGCTGCCTATCAGGAAAATCGCGCCCGCCAGATAGGGGTAAATATCGAAGAAGAATTGATTTAAAAATTGCATGATTAGCGTCCTTTGGTTCCGGTTAGCGCATCCGTCAGGTCCAGGTACTGTGGTGCCACCGCGCCGGCAAAGCGCCGCTGATGCGCCGTCTGCTGTGCCGAAGCGCAGCCTTCCTCACCGAGAAACTTGATTTGTTCCTCTTCCCAGACCGCATCCAGCGCCTGCGGCGTGTCGTCCCTGGCTTCCCCCGCCACCTGGCTTTCCAGGCTGGCGCTTTTCACCTCGGTACCGGACAGCGTCAGCAGCAGGTCGAACAACACCGCATACGGGCTCTCTCTCTGCTGCAAACGTGCGCCCAACAGCGCCAGGATCGCCGCGATGTCCTGCAAGCCACCGCGCGCTTCGGCCTGGTTGCGGCTGGCCAGATATTCCAGATACAGCGGCAAAAAGTCCGGCAGCTCGCGGCTGTCGATCTCCAGCCCCGCGTCACGGTATTGCGCCATCAGGTCGACCATCGCCTGACCGCGATCGCGCGATTCACCATGCACGTGTTCAAACAGCAGCAGCGAGGTGGCGCGGCCACGATCAAACAGTTCGCAGTATTCAGCCTGCACGTCCAGCAACGGGCGAGCGCAAAAACGGCGAATAAACAGGATCAGCTGCGCGCTGTGGTGTAAATCCAGTTCGCTGGCCGGCTCCAGCGCCTCGACCAACGCCTGCTGATGGTCAAACAGCGCCTGCTCCGGGTAGTCCAGCAGCCGGGCAATCACTTTCAGGCTGATCATGAGGCATCCTCCTGACGGGCGGTTTTTTGCGTCACATCAATGGCGTCAATGCGGCGGCTGTTGAACAGATTGAATTTACCGTCGCTGCCGTGACAGCCGTCACCAAAGCTGAAGCCACAGCCTTTGCTTTCCGGGAAGGCTTCACGTGCCAACTCGCGGTGGCTGGACGGGATCACAAAGCGGTCTTCATAGTTGGCGATCGCCAGATAACGGTACATTTCCTGCGCCTGCGCTTCGGTCAACCCCACCTGCTCCAGCGCACTGGTGTCCAGTACGCCGTCAACGGTTTCCGCCCGTTTGTAGTGGCGCATTGCCAGCATGCGTTTGAGTGCCAACAGCACCGGTGCGGTATCCCCGGCGGTCAGCAAGTTGGCCAGATATTGCACCGGGATACGCAGGCTTTCCACGTCCGGCAACACGCCGCTGTGCGCCAGCTCACCGGCATCGGCGGCGGATTGAATCGGTGACAGCGGCGGGACGTACCAGACCATCGGCAACGTGCGGTATTCCGGGTGCAGCGGCAGCGCCAGCTTCCAGTCCATCGCCATTTTATACACCGGCGACTGCTGCGCGGCCTCGATCACGCCTTGCGGAATGCCGTCCTGCAACGCCTGGGCAATCACCGCCGGGTCGTGCGGATCCAGGAAGATATCCAACTGGCGCTGATAAAGATCCTGCTCGTTCTCGGCAGCGGCGGCCTGCTCAATGCGATCGGCGTCATACAGCAGCACGCCCAGATAGCGGATACGGCCAACGCAGGTTTCCGAACACACCGTCGGCTGGCCGGATTCGATACGCGGGTAGCAGAAGATGCACTTCTCGGACTTGCCGCTCTTCCAGTTGAAATAGATTTTTTTGTACGGACAGCCGGTCAGGCACATGCGCCAGCCGCGGCATTTATCCTGATCGATCAGCACAATACCGTCTTCGCCACGCTTGTAGATGGCGCCGCTTGGGCAAGTCGCGACACAGGCCGGGTTAAGGCAGTGTTCGCACAGGCGCGGCAAATACATCATGAAGGTGTTTTCGAACTGGCCGTACATCGCCTTCTGCATATTGTCGAAGTTTTTGTCCTGCGAGCGTTTCTCGAATTCGCCGCCGAGGATCTCCTCCCAGTTCGGGCCGCTTTCGATCTTCTTCATACGCTGGCCGGTGATCAAGGAGCGCGGACGGGCGATCGGCTGATGCTTCCCCTGCGGCGCGGTATGCAGGTTCTGATAGTCGTAGTCGAAAGGCTCGTAGTAATCGTCCAGCGCAGGCACGTCCGGGTTGGCGAAAATCTTCGACAACAGGCCGACGCGGCTGCCCATGCGCGGTTCCAGCTTGCCGTTGATTTTACGGATCCAACCGCCCTTCCACTTTTCCTGATCTTCCCAGGCGTGCGGGTAGCCGACGCCGGGTTTGCTTTCGACGTTGTTGAACCAGGCGTACTCCATGCCCTCGCGGCTGGTCCAGACGTTCTTGCAGGTCACCGAACAGGTATGGCAACCGATGCATTTGTCCAGGTTCAGCACCATGCCGACTTGCGAACGAATTTTCATTTTGCTTTCTCCTGCTGGCTGCCCTGCGAGTCGTCGTTGCCTTCACCGTCTAACCAATCGATGCGGTTCATTTTGCGTACCACCACAAACTCGTCGCGGTTGGAGCCGACGGTGCCGTAATAGTTGAAACCGTAGGCCAGCTGCGCGTAGCCACCGATCATATGGGTCGGTTTCGGGCAGACGCGGGTCACCGAGTTGTGAATGCCGCCGCGCTGGCTGGTGATTTCCGAGCCGGGAATGTTCACGATACGTTCTTGCGCGTGATACATCATGGTCATGCCTGCCGGAATACGCTGGCTGACCACCGCCCGAGCGGTCAGTGCGCCGTTGGCGTTAAAGGCTTCGATCCAGTCGTTATCCTCAATGCCCAGATCTTTGGCGTCGTCTTCGCTCATCCAGACGATCGGCCCACCGCGCGACAGGGTCAGCATCAACAGGTTGTCGCTGTAGGTGGAGTGAATGCCCCACTTCTGGTGCGGCGTCAGGAAGTTCAACGCCTTCTCTTTATTGCCGTTCGGCTTCTGGTTCAGCAACGGCTGCGCGGCGCGGGTATCGATCGGCGGACGGTACACCAGCAGGCTCTCGCCAAAGGCGCGCATCCACTCGTGATCCTGATACAACTGCTGGCGGCCGCTGATGGTGCGCCATGGGATCAGCTCATGCACGTTGGTATAACAGGCGTTATACGACACGTGTTCATCCTCCAGCCCTGACCAGGTGGGGCTGGAAATGATTTTGCGCGGCTGGGCCTGAATGTCGCGGAAGCGGATTTTTTCGTCTTCCTTGTTCAGCGCCAGGTGGCGGTGATCGCGGCCGGTCATTTTGCCCAGAGCTTCCCACGCCTTGACCGCCACCTGCCCGTTGGTTTCCGGTGCTAACGTCAGGATCACTTCGGCGGCATCAATGGCGCTTTCAATTTTCGGCCGCCCCGCTGCCGGGCCTGCGGTTTTGACGTAGTTGAGCTTTTTCAGGAAGTCGACTTCGTCCTGGGTGTTCCAGCCAATGCCTTTCCCGCCGTTGCCCAGCTTATCCAGCAGCGGCCCCAGTGAAGTGAAACGCTCATAGGTGGCTGGGTAATCGCGCTCCACCACCATGATATGCGGCGCGGTTTTGCCGGGGATCAGTTCACATTCGCCCTTTTTCCAGTCTTTGACGCCGTAAGGCTGCGCCAGCTCGGCGGCGGAGTCATGCTGGATCGGCAGCGTCACCACGTCGGTTTCCTGCCCCAGATGCCCGACACAGACTTCGGAGAAGGCTTTGGCGATGCCCTTGTAGATTTCCCAGTCGCTCTTGGAGTCCCAGGCCGGATCGACCGCCGCCGACAGCGGGTGAATAAACGGATGCATATCCGAGGTATTCATGTCGTCTTTTTCGTACCAGGTGGCGGTCGGCAGCACGATGTCGGAATAGAGGCAGGTGCTGGACATGCGGAAATCCAGGGTCACCACCAGATCCAGCTTGCCTTCGCCGCCGTTATCCCGCCATTCCACTTCCTGCGGCTTGGCACCGCCCTGCTGGCCCAGATCCTTGCCCTGAATGCCGTTTTCGGTGCCCAACAGGTATTTGAGCATGTACTCATGGCCCTTGCCGGAGGAACCCAGCAGGTTAGAGCGCCAGACGAACAGGTTACGCGGGAAGTTCTGTGGGTTGTCCGGCTGCTCGGCGGCAAAGCCCAGCGTCCCTTTCTTCAGGGCGTCGACGGTGTACTCCACCGGCGATTGTCCTGCGGCTTGTGCCTGCGCCGCAATATGCAGCGGGTTAGTGCCCAGCTGTGGTGCGGACGGCAACCAGCCCATGCGCTCGGCACGCACGTTGAGATCGATCAGGCTTCCGCCGAAGCGTGATTTGTCCGCCATCGGCGACAGCAGCTCTTCGGTCCCCACGGTTTCATAGCGCCACTGACTGGAGTGGTTATAGAAGAACGAGGTGCTGTTCATATGACGCGGCGGACGTTGCCAGTCGAGGCCAAACGCCAGCGGCAGCCAGCCGGTCTGCGGCCGCAGCTTTTCCTGGCCGACGTAGTGCGCCCAGCCGCCACCGCTCTGGCCGACGCAGCCGCAGAAGATCAACATGTTGATCAGGCCACGGTAGGTCATGTCCATGTGGTACCAGTGGTTGACACCGGCACCGACGATAATCATCGAGCGACCATGGGTTTTCTCGGCGTTGTCGGCAAATTCACGCGCAATGCGGATGATGTTGTGGCGGGAAACGCCGGTGATTTGCTCGGCCCAGGCCGGGGTATAGGCTTTGACGTCGTCGTAGTCGGTGGCGCAGTTGGCGTCGTTCAGGCCACGCTCGAGGCCGTAGTTGGCCAGGGTCAAATCGTACACGCTGGTCACCAGCGCTTCGCTGCCGTCCGCCAGGCGCAGACGTTTGACCGGCAGCTTGTGCAGCAGGATCTCGTCCAGCGCCACGCTGTTGAAGTTCCCGCCCTCGGCAGCGCCGCTTTTGATGCCGCCAAAGTAAGGGAAACCCACCTCGGCTACGTCGTCATGCGCGCCCAGCAGGCTGAGTTGCAACTCCACTTCCTGCTGGTCCTGTCCGGCGCGTTGTTCCAGGTTCCATTTGCCCTGTTCGCCCCAGCGGAAACCGATCGACCCCTGCGGGGCAACCAGCTCGCCACTGCGTTGATCAATGGCGACGGTTTTCCATTCGGGGTTATTTTCTTGCCCCAGGCCGTCGACCAAATCGGCGGCGCGCAGCAGGCGACCGGCGGCATAATGCCCCTCTTCGCGCGGCTCCAGCATAACCAGCATCGGCATGTCGGTATAACGACGCACGTAATCGCGGAAATAGCCCACCTCACGATCCAGGTGGAACTCTTTCAACATCACGTGGCCCATCGCCAGCGCCATGGCGCTGTCGGTGCCCTGCTTCGGATTCAGCCACTGGTCGCACAGCTTGGCGACTTCGGCGTAGTCCGGCGTGACCGCCACGGTTTTGGTGCCTTTGTAACGGACTTCAGTAAAGAAGTGCGCGTCCGGGGTGCGCGTCTGAGGCACGTTGGAACCCCAGGCGATAATGTAGGAAGAGTTATACCAGTCGGCGGATTCCGGCACGTCGGTCTGTTCGCCCCAGGTCATTGGCGAGGCCGGCGGCAAGTCGCAATACCAGTCGTAGAAGCTCAGGCAGGTGCCGCCAATCAGCGACAGATAACGGGCGCCGGCGGCGTAAGACACCATCGACATCGCCGGGATTGGCGAGAAGCCAATGATGCGATCCGGACCGAAGGTTTTGGCGGTGTAGACGTTGGAAGCGGCGATCAGCTCGTTAACCTCCTGCCAGCTGGAACGGACGAAACCGCCACGCCCGCGCGCCACTTTGTAGCTTTTGGCTTTTTCAGGATCGCTGACGATCGAGCCCCAGGCCTCGACGGGATCGCTGTGCAGCGCCTTGGCTTCGCGCCACAGTTTGATCAGGCGTTTGCGCATCAATGGGTATTTCAGCCGGTTGGCGCTGTACAGATACCAGGAATAGCTGGCGCCACGTGGGCAGCCGCGCGGTTCATGGTTTGGCAGATCGGGACGGGTACGTGGGTAATCGGTCTGCTGGGTTTCCCAGGTGACCAGGCCGTTTTTCACATAAATTTTCCAGCTGCAGGAGCCGGTGCAGTTGACCCCATGGGTGGAGCGCACAATCTTGTCGTGCTGCCAACGGCTGCGGTAGCCGTCTTCCCAGTCGCGGTTGGTGTTCAACGTCTGGCCATGATCGCCAGAAAAGGGTTCCGCCAACTGCTTAAAATAGCGGAATCGGTCTAGAAACTTGCTCATCCGGAATTCTCCTGAGGGCTTTTTAATATTTTTTTACCCTATGGATTTCAAGTCACAGCTAGGCGGCCAGCTCGCTCATCTCCAGGCGCTTACTCAAGTAAGTAACTGGAGTGAGCTAGCGCAGGTAACAACGCTGCGGCTTGAAATACGACGGGTAATGACATTGCTCAATCTGCCGCCAGCCTACTAATGCGGTTGCGGTGGCAAATTGATTGCGATCAAGAGAACGGAGGGAGAATAACGGCGGCAGCGGCGTGGATACTCCTAAAGTATCATGGCAAGCATTGGGTTTAATTAATTGAAAATATTATAGAAATGATGAATCAGATGTTCGAGGGGATATGCTGCGGGGTAAGTCGGGGTATTTGGGGGTAGGAAGCGGACTGCTGACAAACACTCGAAAAGGCTAAACCGGTAGGGGTCGACCATGTTCGACCCGATTTAACTCATTGATTATGCTATTGGGCGCAGCATGCAGCGCCCCTACCATTAAACAACAGAACACTTTGTCTACGGCCTCAAGCGGACTGACGCCCGCTTCCGATTCGGTGCAGAGATTATTAGTGGAGTAGAGAAGAACATATCAGACTGTTGACAAAGCTTGTTATTAGGGAGAGCGTGCCGATGGGGTCGTAGCGGCTTGCCCGCCGGAGCGCCCCTCGGTACGCTAGGCCCGAGTATCTCGGGTTCTCAGACCACTTTGTCATCAAACTCACGCATTAGCCTAAATCCATCTCATGCCCTATCCACTCGCCGCTGTCGCGGTTGATAAATTGCAGATACTGCTCATATTCCTGTTCGCCATAGAACAGGTTCAGCAGCGGCGTTTTATAGAACGACTGCCACATCTGCCCCAGCATGATCGGGCGACGCGGAACGTAAATGTTCTCTATCAGGTTATAACCGGTGGCCATCAGCATAAAGCACAGGAAGAAGTAGTTAAATCTGCCGCGGATGAACGATCCCCGATGAGCCACGTAATAAAACAGCAAGAACACCGAGGCCACGCTGGCGTAGCGGCTGGCCGCCTGCAGCGAGCTGGAACACAGGAACACAAACACCACCAGCCATGCCGCATAGTTTTTGATGTCCCCCGCCTGATTGCGCATCGGGTGAGCGAGCATAAACACGCCGAGAAACAGCGCCGGGAATAACACAATCAGGAAGTTAATCATGCCGTTGGCATTGCCGGATGTCAGGTAGTCGCTGGCGTACATGCCGGAGGTATAGACGTCGGAGTAACTGTTGATGCCGGAGATCGTAATATGGGAAACGATAAACGGCAGCGCAAACTTGGCGGTCAGGAAGGCGATGGCGCTGAACACCACCGTCAGCAGGCGGTTCAGGCGCATCACCCGGCTGCACAGGAACACGCCCACCAGCAGCATGCTGGAAAAGTGGGTCAGCATGGCGAACAGCATCAGGCCGGCGGCAAGTGGGCGGTTGAGCTTATGGCAAAACAGCACCATCGCCAGGGTCATCACCGCCATCGAGAAGCCAAAGCGTAACCCCATGGCAATGATAAACGGGTTAATCAAAAACAGCACCGCCAGATGCAGCAGTACAAACTGCCGCGCCGTGAACGCCTTGCCGGAATGCAGCATGACGATATTCAGCGCGCTGAGATAGCAGTAAACCGACAGCGCGACGTACAGCCCCGGAATAATGAAAAAGGGGATCCCCAGCGTTTTGAAAATATAGAAATTGGCGTACAGCACCACGTCCACCTTGCCCTGAATGACATCACTCAGGCGGGTCGCCGAATTGATGGCATCGTAGTTGGCAAAGTGGCGGTAAAGGTCTGCCAGCGGCGGAATTTTGATGAAGAAAAAGAAAAAACACAGCGCAATCAGCACATAAGCCGCCGAGTTTTTCTTTCCTGCCCTCAGCGTACCTATGCTGTGCAACAAGGCGAAAAGCGGTACCGTCAGCAACAGTACGCTGCCGATCAGCGTCGAACGTTCAAAGCGCATAATCATCCTCTGAAAGGGGGAATCTCTTAAGGGTAACGGAGTACGCGAAACGCATCTCAGAACGGCACGCCGCGGAAAAACACATTGCGGATGATATTTTTCATATACACCCCCGCCATCAAGCCGCTATTAACGTAAACAATGCCCTTCAACCCATAGAAAACGCCTGCCAGGCGACTCTTGCCGTCGGTAATGATGCGCGAAGTAATGCAGGTATGGCGCAGACGCATGATCTTGCGTGCCCGGGGTGATACCTGCGGCATCAGCCGCTGCTCAAACTGCATTTTGTTGCGGTATCCAATAATGCCCTTCGGACTGGAGGTGATGCGTTCGCCGTCATGGTCGTTGTGCACCGCCAGTCGTTCGTGCAGCGTACCGATCTTCGCTCCGGCCGCCAGCAGCCGGTAGAGGAAGATATGATCCTGGTAGCGAGGAGTGTTGAAAAAACCCCGCACCGCAATCGCCGTGCTACGGCGCATCATGATCATCGGCGTGTAGGCTACGCCGGCCAGCATAAAGTCCTCCAGCCCTTCGCAACGCGCGCGGTAGTAATGCTCGGCGCTGATCTGCCCGTTTTTCAGAATATCCATATCGCACAGGCTGACGTCGTAACCGCCCTGCTGCATAAACGCCAATTGACGGGCGATTTTCTGTGGGTGGTAGTAATCGTCATCGTCCAGAAAGCTGATGTACTGGCCGCTCGAACGCAGGATCCCGCTGTTACGTGCCAGCGCGCCGCCGCCATTGCGCCTGCGCGGGTAATAGATAATCTCACCCCGCTCAATGTAGCCGGCCAGGCGCTCGCGGGTCGCCAGGCGATGGGCGTCGCCCTGCGGGTTGTCATCCACCACGATGATTTCCAACGGGCGATGGGTTTGTGCCAATACGCTATCGATGGCGCGTGCCAGCAGTTCGCTGCGGCCATAGGTGGGTATGATGACGCTGACGGTGATACTCATAGTTTTATTCTGCCTGTTGGGGGCGAGAGGGCTCGCCCCAATTGACATGGGTGCAGCATGCTGCTGCTTTGACGAAAACGGGAAAGAGGCGAATGCTGTGCCGCTAGCCGCGCAGGTTGTACAGCCGGGCCATCAGGTAGTAGGCCAGTGGGCTACGGTAAAACAGCCGGTTTTTACGGCTCAGCATTTTACGCTCCTCGCCGCGCAGGCCGGAATAACGGCGCTTCAGCTCGCGGGTTTCGCGCAACGCATCACGCGGCCCGAAAAAGTCCAACCCCACCAGCAAGCGCGCTTTCAGGGTGGTGACGTAGAGAATCGAGTAAAGTCCATGCCCCAGTCCCTGCCGTCGCCCGCTGTCAGCGCCGTCGAGTGCGTAATCCAGATCGTCCAGATCGCGTCGCTTGGGCGCGCGCGTAATGCCATTCGGGTTGGCGCGGTATCCCACCAACGGCGTATCGCAGACCACGATGCGATCGGCCTTCAGGTAAAGCTGCGGGATCAGCTGAATATCTTCAAAATTGCGCCCCGCCGGGAAGCGAGCCTCATCGAACAGCGTTTTGCGATAAATCCTAGCCCAGGCGTACCACATGCTGCGGTTAAAGCTGTCTGCCAGCAGCGCCATATGCTCATCACGCTGCTGCGGAGCCGCATTACCGGGCACGATAGCCATGGTTCCGTCCGGTTGGATCTTGCCGTTATTGAAGGTCGAAAAGCGCTGGGCGTTGAAGGCCACAATATCGGCCAACGGATTATCCGCCAACAAACGCCCCAAAATGCTGAAGTAGCCCTCCAGCAGTACGTCGTCGGAGTCCAGGAAGCCAATGTAGTTCCCCTCGGCATGGTCAATGCCGTTGTTGCGCGCCTGGCTTAACCCCTGATTTTCCTGGCGCAAAATGCTGACCCGCCGCTTGTGCTGCGGGTAGCGACACAGCATCTCTTCGGCAATGCCGATGGCCCCGTCCGGGCTGCCGTCATCCACGATGATCACTTCCGCCCAGTCAGGCAGCTGTTGCAGCACCGAATCAAGGCACGCCCCGATATAAGCCTCAACCTTGTACACAGGAATAATCAGGCTCAGGGTAATATTCATGACCGGTTATCCTTTATCTTCTGTTTGACGTTGCACCCATACCGCACGGCTGCCCATCGAAGGCAATTCCGCCTCAATCTGCCGTTGCCCCTGAGCCTGCCAACCGGCAGGCAGATCAAAACGTGCCGACATTTGACGGTAATAAGGGTTGGCTATCAGTACCAGGCCGCGATCGCCGCGAATAAACAGCCGGGCCGGGATGGCGGTATTGTTGCCTTGCAACAACCGGCTTTCACCGGAAAGCAGGTAAGGCTCAAAGCTGACAATCTGCTGTGCTACGCCGGCGACGCCGCGCCAGATAGCGTCAAACTCCTGCTGGCTGAAGCCGCCACGCTGGCGCTTGTAGAACAAGTCGGTATAGGAATAAAACAGGATGCCTCTGGCCCCGCCGATCAGCCCTAACCAGGCCTGATTGCGGATCTCCGCCTCGGTAGGCTGACGCGGTTTGCGGCCGGGGGCGTAAGCGGCATGATCCATAATTTGCATCACCAACCAGGCTCCTTTTGCCTGGCGCGCCACCTGGCTGGTAATACGGCTGTACTCCAGCGTCCGCGTCAGATCGGCGTCTCTGCCGACCGGATAAGGGTCGCTGGCCAACACGTCCGAACTGTTGAAATAGGCATTGAGCGTCCCGGTCTTGTCCAACACCTGGAACGTCAGGTGATCCGGATCCAATTGCTTGACCTGCAGGTGCTTTTGCTCAATCTGCGGCACATATTCCGGGCCCAGTTCGTCGTTGATGTACCAGGCGAGCAGGTTTGGTTGATGCTTGAACTTCTCCACATAGCTGGCCGTCAGCTGCGGATAGCTCATTTTGGTTTCCGGCGCAAAGCGGGTGCCGGCGTACATATCCTTGAGCGAAAAAATCACCTGCAAACCATACTGCTGGGTTTTGCGGAAATAGTTATAGGGGTCGCGGCCGGTGCCGTAGTTGTAATTGAGCAGGGTATTGAAACCGGCATCGCGGATGCGCGCCAGATGCTCATCCGTCGCCATCTCGCCGTACATGTAGATGCCGAGCGGGAAGAAGCGCTTGCCTTGCTTCAAGACGTAACCCTGAGCATCCAGCGCTACCTTGGGCTGCGGGCGACCGACGCTGATCGGCATTTCGCTGCGCTGACTGCGTTGCGTGGCCACGTCCGTCACCTGCTGCTGCAAACGATACTCGCCGGCGGCCAAATCGGCCGGCAGCGGAAATTCCACCTGCTGTTTTTCGCTGATGGCATAGCGGCGGCTGTCACGTTTCACCGCGGTGTTTTTGTCATCGACCAGGGTACTGTCCACCTGCACCTGCTGCGGATCCACCACTTCAATCAGGCTGGAGGCCGCGCCGTTACCGCTGCGCATCTGGTACAGCTCCGGCGCAACGGGTTGCAGGCAGGCGTAAACATCGTCAAACCAGGCATTGCCGGTGGTGCCCTGACGCAGATAAACGCCCAGCACCACATTCACCGCCCGTGGTGGCACCCGAAAATCGCCGGTCACCGGCTGCCAGCCGCTGGTGCCCAGCAGCCCCTGCGGATAGCTGCCCGCCAAAAAACGCCCCTGGTCGTCATAGCTTTCGACAAACACGCCGGCGCCCTGATTTTCGCCCTTGCCCCTGAGATTTTCACCGCGAACCCAGGCACCAAAAGCCAGCTGTTGACCCGGTTTGACCGACAGGGTTTGCAGCATGTTGTGGTAGTTGGCCGGGTTGTGATTTTGATAAAACAGGCTGCTGTGACCGCCGTGGCCACCCGCGACCACCTGCGCCGAGGCCAGCGACCACCCGGCCCCCCCCTGCTCGAAACCGGGATCCTTGAGCAGGTTGCTGTCGCAGCCGGCCGCATTGGCCAGCCCCGCCCAGCCGGCGCTCGCCAGCAGGCAGGCCGAAGTTAGTTTGCTGAAATTCATTGTCTTTTCATCACCGCGCTGTACAGGTAGGAGAAGAACAGATAACAGGACTTCTGATAGGAAAGCCCCAGATGGCGGCGATATATCTGCCACTGCCAGTCGGCCGCGCGGAATTTATTGCCGGACAGCGACTGCGCCGACAGGCGATAAAAGGCCAGGGGTTCGGGGATGCAGTAAGCCATGTGGTTACGCGCCTTCTCCAGCACCGACAGCCACATCACGTAGTCCTCATGGCCCACTTTGCTCTGGTACACCTTGCCGACCTGTCGCTGGTTGTACATGCCGGTCAGATTGCCGATCCAGTTGCTTTTCAACATGTCTTTATAGGCGATGATTTCGCCGGCGCCGCGGTAGTTTTTCACCCGCGTCGGGTCATCTTCAAAGGTGTAATAATGGGAGCACACCACGTCGTAGCGGTTGGTCTTGAGGATCCCGACCTGGCGCGCCAGCTTGTTCGGGTGCCAGACGTCATCGCTGTCGCAAAACGCAATATAATCGCCGCGCGCGGCTTCAATCGCGATGTTGCGGGTCTCGGCCACGCCCTGATTGGTGTCGTTGCGGATGTAAGTCAGACGATCGTGGATGAACGGTTTCACCACCTCGGCGGTATGGTCCGTAGAAGCATCGTCGATCACATACAGGTGATAATCCTGGTAAGTCTGGTTCAGCACCCCGAGGATCGACTCTTTGATAAAGCCCGCTGCGTTGTAAGCCGGCATGATAACTGAAACTTTTTCCATCTTAACCTCCAGCGATAAGCTGTTGCCATTCGGGATAAATACGCTCGGGAATGTACTGCTGCGCCCGCGCCAACGAGTGCAGAGAGAAGCGCTGACGCAACTCGCTGTCGCCTATCAGCGCCAGCGTTCGTTGGCTGAAGGCCTCGATATCGTCCTCCGCCACCAGATAACCGTTCTCACCGTCATCAATCAGTTCCGCCGGGCCGGTCTGGCAGTCAAAGGCCACCAGGGGCAGACCAAAACTCATCGCTTCAATCAGCACCATCGGCAAGCCTTCGTAACGCGAGGTCATCAATAGCATCGCGGCCTGACGGTAGTGACTGGCGATATCCGCCGTCGCCGGCAACAGCTTCACCTGATCACCCAGACCGGCTGCGTCAATCTGCTGTTGCAGTGCCCCCCGGTCCGGGCCGTCGCCGACGATATGCAGTTGCCAACCCAGCGCTTGCGGCGCTATCTGCTGCCAGGCGGCGATCAGGCGGTCAAACCCTTTCTGTCGGCATAACCGCCCCACCGCCAGCGCCACCGGCTGTTGCTGAGCCGGTTGCGGCGGTTGCACCGGGAAGGGTGAAACGTTCTCAATCACCCGACATTTGCGGCCGGGCACCCAACGGCTGATGGTGGCCAAATCTTTCTTCGTCAGCAGTACCGTGCGGTCACCGAGTCGGTAGACCAGCACCTTTAGCCACTTCATCGGCCAGGCATACTGGTGAAAACTGACGTGCTCACTCAGCAACAGCCGGCTGTGCGGACACAGCAACCGCAGGTACGGCACCATGATCGACGACAGTTTGCCCATCGAAACGGTGATAATTACGTCATAGCGGCCGCGCCGTAAAAACCATGCCAATCGCCAGGGCCACAATAGCGTTCTGCCAGGCATAAAGCGTAAGGTCACTGACTCGTCCAGCGGGTAAAATGCCCGGTCGCCGCTGATCGACACCAGATCCACCTGATGCCCCAAACGCGTCGTCAGCGCATTGGCCAGGCTGCTGGCCACCCGCTCGGTACCGCCTTTTTCGGCGATGTTCTCAATCACAATCGCTACTTTTCGTTGCTGCATGTCATCTCCGAAATCCCTCGCGGGCGGTACGCAACAGTCGCCCGCCCAGTGGAAACAGCCCCAGTCTGGCCAGACAGTCGCCGTACAGTTTGATCGCCCTGAATTTGCTGCTCAGGGCATCGCGCTCGGTGCGCGCTGAGTAATAGGTGAAGGCCTGCAGGTTTTCGCTGTACAGCGAGGCCAGCAGGTGTTTGCAGGCAAAACCGCTGATATAGCGGCCGCTGGCATGAAGGTAAGCATCGATAAACTGCTCGCTGGCATCGATATTCATCCGGCAACGATCGGTATCGGCATCGCCGCAGCGGATAAACACGCCGCGCCCCTCGTCGAAGGCCACCCTGGCCCCCAGATTGGTGGCGTTGACCAAAAATCCCCAGTCTTGATACTTGTAGAGAAACTCCGGAAATAAAAAACGCCGGTCTTCCTTTTTGCGCAGGCTGATGGTTGAGGTGCGAATATCACCCATATCAAGAAATAAAAAATCCGCTCCCGCCACGCCCTCTTTATAATCGAAACGATAACTGCGAATATTCTTATCACTTACCGTGACGTAGTTGCCGAAGATAATGTCTATTCGGGGGTCCTGATGACGTTTCAGGCGGCGGATAATATAGTTGGTATTAAACGAATCCTCCGGCTCCAGAAAAAAAACCACGTCCGAGCGCGCTAAACGAAACCCGGTATTGCACGAGGCCGCCGTATTACGCCGCACTTTACTTTCGTGCAGTCGCGCCCGACGATTGGCGACCAACAGGCTGCGCATATTATCCAACTCTTGTTTGTCCGACGCATTATCAACCACGATAATTTCGTAGTCGAAACCGGAGCAGGCATTAGTCATCCTGACTAATGTGGTGGCCAAACTGGCTGAGTTATTAAAAACGGGAATGACAATCGATAAGTCCATTTATTACCTCAACAATATATTATCATTTGGCAAAACAATGCTAATGCCAACGGAATAGCTTGTTATCCCAGAATATCCTTGTCCGGTTACTTCCCCCCGTCCTGACGCGGTAAATACGCGCAGCCTACCGGTTACTCAACTACTCCTGGAAATAACCTCCCCACTCTTGTTCAATAATTTCCGGTGTGAATCGTTGCAGGCCGGCTCCGGGAGTAAATGTTAACTCGCCAAAATAGATCCGTTCCTGCACCTGATAAAAATCCACCCTTACGTAAGAGAACTGTTCTGCCACCTGGCGTGCCAGCTGCAGCATCTGATCCAGGCGACAGGGTTTCTCCATCGGCACTTCGCTGTTGGGCACCCCCATGCGGATTTCGGTGCGGTTCCATTGGGCATCGAAAAAATCACGGCGGTGGTCGATAAAGCGCTGGTAATCAATCTGGATGAAAAAACGCACTTCCCCGTTGCGGTTAAAACAGTGGATCTTGATGTCATTCGGGGTTTTGCCGTCTTCCAGCAACATTTTTTCCACCATGATGCACGGCGAAATATCCTTATAATGACGCTCGCGATAGACCTGATAAAAATTCTGTCGCAGCCAGCTGTTGGTCAGCACCCTCAATTCATTAAAGCTGGTCTGGCTTTTATCAAACACCAGCTTGTTATAACCGCTGCCGTGATTCGCCTTAATCACAAAGGCGTCAGGCAATGACTGGTACATTTCCTCAGTTAATTTCTCACCCTGAGCATAAAGTTCAATCAGGTATTCTTTCCCCCACAGCTTTTCAATATATTCCCTGACCAGATACTTATCGGACAGCTGAGTATACATCGCCAGAGGATAGACTTTCCTGCGCATCAGTTTCTCGCTATACCCCATCGGTTTAGCCAGATGCGGTAGCTTGCGAAAAAACAAAGCGTATTTTAGCTGATGATATAATGCGTCGGGTATATTACGGTAAAAACCCTTCACCAGATTATTTAGCATAAAGTTCTCGCACCTTCCCTATTAGTTGCGGCAAACAGCGGTAGCAGGTGACCTGCAGCCGGGTAATTTGTCCTTTTCTAAAAAAGCCATTAAGTACAAAAAATGAAATAAATTCGGTAATCAACGTTGATATCGCCGCGCCCAAAATGCCATAGCGCGGGATCAGCACCAGATTCATCAGCACGTTGACCAAAGCGGCCAAAGGCATTTTTATCGCGATAAACCGATAACCGCCAAACAACACGATCGCCCGGTAAGAGACAGTGCCCATCACCGAGAACAGCGATGTCACCGAGCACAGCGCCAGAATGGTGGCGGTTTCACGGTAACTGTCGCCAAACATCAGCTTCACTATCGGGCCCGGGAACAGCGACAGCAGTAATATCACCGGCATAGAAAGCAGCAGAACCACCAGATACAGCAGTCGAATCCGCCCTTCCTGCTCGCTTACGGAACCGGCGTTGGCCACCCCCGGCATCATCGAGGTAATCAGCGCAATGGGCACAAAGACCCACCCCTGGCTCAGGGTGATGGCGGCGCTGTACAGCCCAACGCTGTGTTCCCCGAGGTAGTTACCGATCATAATCTGATCGATACGCGTATAGATGACAATCGATAACCCGGACACGGCCAGCGGCAGCCCCACCTTCAGCAGATAGCGGCCATAGCGCCGTTGATGACGCAGGCTGATGGGCCGCATGCCCCCTTTCTCGCGGCGAAACAGCAGCCAACGTACCCCGTAGGGGATCAGGCTGCTCAGCACATAGGGCACCGCAAACCATTCCAGCGGCAGCTTGGCATGCACCAGCGCCAGCCGCACAACAATCGACAACAGCAGCGCCACATTGTTGATCAGCGTGTTCAGCTTCGATTTCAACAGGGCGTCGTAATAGATTTTATAAACGTCCTGCACCGAGAAATACGCGCTGGCCAGCATCAGTGCCATCATGATCTGGCTGGTGCGATCCTGCGTTAACATTGCCCAGGCCATCAGCGGCACCGCGATCAGCGCAAAGAGTTGCCGCCGCAGACGCATCGAGGCCAGCATCAACCGAATGCCACTTTGCCGTTGGCGGGCGACGCGGTTGAACAACACCGCGTCTGCCCCCAATTGCACCAGCGGAACCGCGATGGCAATCACCGACAGCAAATAGTTAATCAGCCCGTACTGCGCCGGCCCCAGATAGCGCGCGACGTAAACCGAAACGAAAATCCCCGACAGGCTCAGCGATACTCGCTCCAACATTAACCACAGGGAGTTCATCAGCATCGCTTTCATAGGGTTACTGGACCTTTTCCTGATGGCTCGGGTAAGCAAAGGCATAGTAACCGGCGTCGGTAGCGGTTTTCTTCACCATGCCGTTGAGGATCACCCCTTTAATGGTGACACCATTTTGTTCGAACCGGCGGATGCTGGTCTCAATCTGCCTGACGGTGTTGACCTCGAAACGCACCACCATCAGTGCCGTACCGGCGTGGTGCCCGACAATCGCCGCGTCGGTCACCGCCAACACCGGTGGCGTGTCGATCAGCACCAGATCGTAGTTCTGGCCCGCCCAGCGCAAGAAATCGGCAAAGCGCTGGTGCATCAGCAGTTCGGACGGATTGGGCGGTACCTGGCCACGCGGCACGAAATCCAGGTTGGCGATATCGGTCTTTTTCACCGCCATCTCTGGCGCAATCAGCCCTGACAGCATGTCTGAAAGGCCTTCCTTGGCGCTGTTGTTCAACCAACGGTGCAAGAAGCCTTTGCGCATGTCGGCATCAATCAGCAACACCCGCTGCCCTGCCTGAGCTATCACCACTGCCAGGTTGGTGCTGGTGAAACTCTTCCCGCTGGCCGGGCTGGCGCCGGAGACCATCAGAATATTGTTCTTGGCCTCCATCATGGCGAAATGCAGGCTGGTGCGCAGGCTGCGGATAGCCTCAACGGATAAATCTTCCGGTTCTTCCTGCGCCAGGATCGGCAGTTTGCCGCTGCTGTGTTTGGTCAACAGCTGCTGCTGAACTCGATTGCGCTTTTGCTGCCAGGGCGAAAGCGGCACCGTGGCATAGACGCTGATACCACGCTTTTCCAGCGTATCGGTATCGCTGATGCCGCGATGAAGCGCGGCACGCAACACCACCACCGACGCCGACAGCACACCGCCCATCAGCAGAGCGAAGAACACGATCATCGCTTTTTGTGGCTGTACCGGCCGCAGACCGGTTTCGGCCTCATCGATGATACGGATGTTGCCCACGGTACCGGCCTTGCTGATGCTCAGCTCCTGCTGCTTGTTCATCAACTGCATGTAGACCTGCTGATCCACCTGCACGTCGCGGGTGAGGCGCAAAATTTCCTGCTGGGTTTTCGGCAAGGTTTGCACCTGTTTGCCAAGCCGCACCTTTTCAGCCTCCAGCGTGGCGCGCTTTTCCAACAGAGCACGGTAGGCCGGGTGTACCCGGGTATAGAGCTTGGAAATTTCCGCCTCTTTGAAGGTCAACTCATTGAGCTGCCCTTCAAGTTGCACCTGGGTGTCCAGCACCGACTTGGCCTCCAGCGACAGGTCTACCGAGTCGTTCTGCTGGCGGAATTGATTAAGCTGATTCTCGGCGTTATTGAGCGAAGTCTGGGTCCGTGGCAACTGCTCATGCAGGAAGGCCAGCATGCGCTGAGCTTCTTCCGTTTTGCGATCCACATTCTGCTGCAGGTAGTTATCGGTGATGCTCTTGAGCACCGCTTCCGCACGCTGCGGATCCTCCCCCGCCAGGCTGAAGGTCATGATGCCACTTTCCTTGCCGCCAGGTGCGACATCGAGAATATTGCGCAGATCGTCCACCGCTTTTTGGCGCGGCACGTTAACCACGGTGAAGGTGGTGCCCGGCTGCGCTTCAAGCTCGCTCACGTTGACCGACCAACCGCCCTGCAGCAGCGTTTGCCCCACAACGCCGCTGAACAAGGTTTTGCCGTCATGACTCAGGCTGTAATGCTGCGGATCATCGACGGTCAGGGTCAGTTCCTGGCCCTGCATCACCGCCGGCACCTTCATGGAAGAAATACGCAGTACCGGCGTCACTTCGCCGCTCAGGCGAGCGATGCCCTTGCCGAACAGCGGGAAATAGTCCGGGCTGATGCGCACCGTCAGGCCGAGGTCGTCGACGGTTTTGCCAATTACGTAACGTGATTTCGCCAGCGAGACCTCGTCCTGGGTCGCCGAGTTCTGACCGACTCCGCCGATCGAACTGTCCAGCGTTTCGCGCAGCAGCGAGTCGCCCGAAAGTTGTTTTTCCACCTGCACCAAAGCCGTGGCCTGATAGATTGGCGTTGCCATCAGAGCATAGGCACAGCCCAGGATCCCGGCTACGCCGGTCACCAGCAGAATGCGCCAGCGGTTGTCCCACAGCGGGCCAATCAGGCGCTCCCACTCCAATTTGTCGTCCTGCTCGGCCATCACAATCGGCAATGCATTGTTCTTCATCATCGGTCTTCCTTTAGTCACCGTTACGGGGTTACCAGTTACGTACCCGCAACGTGGCCTCACTGAGGTCGTTGAAGCTGGAAATGGTCGGTACCAGCTGGCTAATCAAGCGGTTCCAGCGTGCGACCGGTGCCGCGGTGACGTACACCACGTCATAAGGCTCCAACTGGAATTCGGTGCCCATCGCCAGTGCGGCGGCATCAGACAGGTCGAACTGGTACAGCGACGCCAGCCGTTTTGGCTGCTTGCCGCCGTTTGGACGGATCACGAACACCCCGGTGGCATCGGCCACCGTCTGGCTGATCCCTTCGGAACTGCCCAGGGCCTCGGTCAGGGTCATGCCGCTGCGGTCCATTTTCAGCGTCGACTGCTTGCCAACCTCGCCCATCACAAACACTTTCAGTTCATCGTTACGCGGCACATAGAGGATGTCGCCGGGCGTCAACAAATGGTTCTGGCTGATGTCGCCGCGCTGCATCAATGCCTGCAGCGAAATCGGCTGTTCTTTGCCCTGGTGCGTCAGCACCACGTTGCGCCAGTCGGCGTTATCGGTCAGCCCGCCGGCGGCGTTGATGGCATCCAGAATGGTCAGCGGCACGTTGGTCACGGCCTGCTGCCCAGAAGTTTTCACCTCACCGGTGACATACACCTTCTGTGAACGGAAGGCGGCGATGCTGACGTCCACCTGCGGACTTTCCACATAGGTCGCCAGGCGGCTGGCAATCTGGTTGCGCACTTCAGTAACGGTTTTGCCCACCACCTGCACCTTACCAATGTACGGATAGAAGATGGCGCCATCGGCATGCACCCAGTTACCGGTGTCGCTGGCACTGCGGTATTGCCCTGCCGGGGTGGTCAGCTCCGGGTGATCCCAGACGGTAACGTTGAGCACGTCGCCAACGCCGATGCGGTACTGATAGCTTTGCAACCGCTGATCCAACGCCAGGTTGGGTCGCGCTACCGGTTCTATGCGACGCATTTTTTCCAGCAGCATCGGCGTGACGCGATATACCTGAACCTGTTTGTTGAGGTCGAAATCTTCGTCCTGCTGAGTCACTTTTTCTTTGCCCTGGGTCGGCAGGTGTGAACCCGGAAAGGCGGTGCAACCACTGAGCAGCACGCTGGACAGCACCAGTGGCATCAAATGAGGCAAATGAAGGTTCATAACGGTACCGTGAAAAACGGGCCGCCGTTGCGGCCCGTGGGAGGATTAACGATCGGCGGTAGGGTTATCGGTAAAAACTCTGCCCTGACGAGGTTCGTGCAGCAGGGCAAAATAACCGAAGAAGCAAAATACAAAGGCCAGCAGCATCAGGTGATCGGGCAGTTGCAGCACCTCGCTGCAGATGCCGACGCAGGCCAACGTCACCGCCAACATGCAGCTCATACTCAGCGCCTGACGCGCATTGAGGCCACGACGCATCAGAATATGATGCAAATGATCGCGCCCAGCCTTGAAAGGACTCTGTCGACGCAGCAAACGACGCGTCATCACCGTTACCATGTCCATCAGCGGAATGGCAATCAGCCACAGTGCGGTCACCGGTCGCATCACGGCGTCTTCGCCCTGGGTGGCGGCAATCAGCAGCCACAGCACGCTAAACCCAATGACCATGCTGCCGGCATCCCCCATGAAAATCTTGTTGCGCGCACCGAACAGGCTGAGGTTGAACAACAGGTAGGCCGCCAGGGCCGCAATCAGGCTCAGACACCACAACGCCTGCTCTTCATGCCCGGCCAGGCCGAACAGGATGGCCAGCGCCATAAACGTGACGCAGGACAGCGCGCCCAGTTGGCCGTCGATGCCGTCAACCATGTTGTAGGCGTTGATCGCCCCCCACACCGCCAGCGGCGTGATCAACAAGGCCGCGTAACCCAGCTGCAGTTCTTGATGACCCCACAGGTAACCAAAGGAGGTGAGTTGCATCCCTGCCGCCAGCATCATCGCCAGCGCAATCCCTCCCTGCACGATGACGCGTGGCGTCACCGGCAGATCAAAGCGGTCATCCAGAACACCCAGCAATACCAGCGCCGTAATGCTCAGCAAGAAGGTGGTACTGTGCGGCAACCATTCGGGCTGCCAAAAGGTCACCAGCGTCATAATGAGGTAAATGACAATCCCGCCGACCAGCGGAACATGCCCCTGATGACGCTTGCGCGCATTGGGTTTATCCACTAACCCCACCGCCAACGCAGCGCGGCGGGCAATAACCACCAGCACCAGCGCCAAAATAAATATCACGCTCAGTTGATATAACATTGTTCCTCCAGCGAATAAGCACGCTACCGCCCTTGAGTTACAGCTCCCAATGCGCTATTAACAAAAATAAAATTGACAGCCCCAGGATATAAGTCAGCATGAGCCAATCCCGTTTAATACAGATTTATCTGCTTGTCAGAGATGAAAAATAAATAACCCTAACCCGTAATAAAGTTATCTCTAGGAAAACTCATGCTTAATTGTTTTTTCGATTGCCGAATCAAGTTCGACTGGCGCCACGAAATCACATTGAACATTGCTTTTAAATTGTGTTCTGGCACAGAATTTCTGCACCCGCACGCGGCTAATAGGAAATTTTCGGTGACTTATTTTACTCACCACATCTAATGCCGTTGCCCCGCAGATCCCAAATAGATAAGGAATGCGAATAGTCTTATTATTTCTGCCTAATGAAGAAGAAATAACGTCTACCAGCTGATTCATGGTGAAGTCGGGTTTATCAACATAATTGCTGACCTGATAAGTGGCCTGTTGATCCAGTGCATACTCGAGTCTGGCGGCAATATTCTCAACGTAGGCCATGGACTTCATATTATTGCCGCTGCCGATCATCACAAAGCGACCGCTGGCAATTTGGCGGAACAGGTTATAAACGTTGCCGCGATTGTTTTCACCAAACACTACCGTCGGGCGAATGATGGTTAATTTGTTACTGCCATCGGCTTTACGCCAGGCTTCGTAGACATACTCCGCTTCCAATTTGGATTTGCCGTAATGGTTAAAGGGCTCGAAAACCCCTTCTTCGCCGGTTTCCCGTGTCACGAAGCCATAGACCGCCACGGAGGAGGTAAAGATAATCTGCTGGATATTCAGCGCCGATGCCGTCATGCAGACATTGCGCGCCCCATCAACGTTAACCTGGTAATACAGTGAGATAGGATCGACATTATCCTGATGCTCAGCGGCAAGGTTAATCACGGCGTCACACCCGGCCAACGGCTCCTGCAATGTCTGGGGCTGGGTTACATCGCCAAACTGATAAAGTTCGGGAAAATGCTCACTCCGTTTTTTATCCACGATGGTCAACACCAGGTCGTCACGCGCACTCAGACGCTTAACCAAACGCGTTCCGATAAAGCCGGAACCCCCGATGATCGCTACTTTACGCTTATCCATAATTTGTCACTCAGCCCGGTTTATCCATTATTCCCCACCACACCATTGAGGCAGGACGCTAATTCGCGTTAGAACATGGAAACCAGACTGGACAAAACGGACCCGGCTTTCAAATAACAAATAATGAAATAAAAATATGTGCCAAATGTAAAATTATCGACAAAGGTGAAATATCATCGCGTGCTAATTTTTAACATCATAAGCGACCTGATATTCCATGGTTTTATTCGGCAGTATGAGATTAATCTTACCCGTCCCTTGCGCATCTGAAGTTTCGTATTTCACCGGCTGTTTCAACCTTCCTTGCTTAGGGTCGACGCACTCGATGGTTGCCTGCTCCAGACTTTCGCCCTGATACAGACAAAGCAGGGTTTGCGGGCTGTTGGTACGGGCGTTATTCAGCGTCAACGTCAGCACTACGCGGGTATTGTTTTGAATATCATTGATAATCGGCGGGCGGGTTTGATTCCCCAGCACGTAGGAGAAATGTGAAATAATGAGCAACGACACGAATACTGACAGGTATTTCACAACTCTGACGGCAGGCACAGAGAAAAAACCCGCCGAAGCCGGTATCTTTTTTCTGATTGACGTATTTTTAAGCGTTACTGGTACGACAGGAGGATCAACGGGAGCCATGTTTTCATCATTAAGCTCTATTTCTTCAGCAAGAGTTTCATCCGGCTTATCGTTACTTTCAGAAAGTTCCGCTTGAATATCTTTATTATCGTCAGTGTCGCCACCCCATATTTCATCGTCGGCATATTCTTCCTCTTCAGAAATAAAGTGAAAAACGGCCTTGTTTTCCACCTTATAACCTAAGCGAGGAATGGTTCTGATAAGCGTATGCTCGGCATCACCGATCTTTTGACGAATTGATTTAATTGTTTGATTTATCGTTGAATCCGAACAATAAGTTCCTTTCCAAATGTTTTCTATAATTTCCGTACGGCTAACCAGTTCTGGGGATCTGGCGACAAGAAGTGAAAGTATCTGATACTCCTTCCAACGTAGGCGGAATTTTTCCCTGGACGGTGTCAGAACATCTAGATTCCTAATCTTTATTCTTTTATCAAGATTCACTTTTAATTTCCTTAGCGTGCCTGTCCTGCACACTTTGTATAGAAATATGAAAAAATGTTCAAGAAATTAAATGTAAACTCAACAGGTTGCATTCATGGGATATTTATTTTTATAAAAAATTACTGATTTCATTTTTTACAACACCGCTCAAAAGGAGGCTATGTTTCTTTGAATGACTTTATTTCCCTGTTGGAAACATGGTTTCTCATCATGATTTCCGGCAATAAAACTCAACCATCTTATTGTTTTAAAACAAAAAATATAAAAATGTTAAACAAATGTTAGTTAAATGAAATTATGAAATTTCATCCTGACATCAAACAATATCATCTGTTTTTCCACCTAATCTGATTGTCAGATAGCCTACAAAAAGCCTGCTAAAACAGAATGAGAGTTATCTGATTTAGCCTCTCTCCGAATGCTTGGTTAAAATATAGCATCAAATACAAAGGCGTATTGTTAACTTGATGAAATGAATCTCTGCCAGCCTGAAGAAACAGAATTTCATTGCCGTACAAGGCAGCATTCACGGTGCGTTATTTTCGTAAGGAATTCGACGTAAAAATGAAAAAATAATGTCGGAATAACATTTTTCGCAAAGACAGGAAAAAAATCAAAGTGGGAGAGATACATCTATAAACAAAGGAAAAAGCAGTGCGTGATAATAAGAATATTACCTAAAACTACGAGGATTTCACTGGGGAAGTAAAAAGCTTCACTTAAAGCGAGGGATAAAAAGCGCCTCCCCTGACGAGCAGGCGCAGAAGTTGTCAGTAGCTGGCTATCTTTTACGGCCGTAAACGAACCAGGTCACCAACACGCACACCACATAAAACACCAGGAAGATTTTCATCGCGCCCGCCGGCGAACCGGTCAGCGCCAATGAGGTACCGAAGGCCTGTGGAATAAAGAAGCCACCGGCGGCGCCAATCGCTGAGATGAAGCCCAATGCCGCGGCAGAATCAGTGACGGCCTCGCGCTGAGCACTTTCGTCACTGCCCCCGGCCGCCTTAACCCGATCGACGGTGATTTTGCGAAAGATAACCGCAATCATCTGGAAGGTAGAACCGCTGCCCAACCCGGCGGTGAGGAACAACAGCATAAAGACGCTGTAAAACGCGATAAACGATCCTGCGTGCCCTGCCCCCGGCAAAGTGAGGAACAACATGGCGGCGAACACCGCCATCAGCACAAAGTTAATCAGCGTGACGCGGATACCGCCAAAGCGGTCAGATAACGCGCCGCCTACCGGCCGGGCCAGCGCCCCCAGGAATGGCCCAAAGAAGGCATAGTGCAGAATGACCACGTCCGGGAACTGGGTTTTAGACAGCATGGCGAAACCGGCGGAAAAGCCGATGAAGGAACCAAAGGTGGCGAGGTACAGCAGGCTCAGTACCCACAGGTGACCCCGTTTGAGTACCGGCAGTTGCTGACGCAACGACGCTTTAGAGGCCGCCAGGTCGTTCATGCCGAACCAGGCTGCCAGCGTGCCGACCAACAAGAACGGTACCCAGATCCAGGCCGCATTCTCCAACCACAGTGAACTGCCGTCCGGCTGCTGCTGTGCCGTCCCGCCAAACGCGCCAAAGACAGCGACGGATATGACCAGTGGGGCCACCAACTGCATCACGCTCACGCCCAGGTTGCCTAACCCTCCGTTCAGGCCTAGAGCACCGCCTTGTTTAGCCTTGGGAAAGAAGAAACTGATATTGGCCATGCTGGAAGCAAAGTTGGCACCGGCAAAACCACACAGCAATGAGATAATGACAAACACGCCATATGGGGTAGTGGCATCCTGTACCGCGAAGCCCAGCCACAGGCAGGGTACCAGCAGGAAGCAGGTACTGATGGCCGTCCAGCGACGCCCACCGAACATCGGGATCACAAATGAATAAGGCACACGCAGGATGGCACCCGAAACGGAAGGTAACGCGGTAAGCAGGAACAGCTGATCGGTAGTGAAATTGAAACCTACCTTGTTCAAATTGACCGCCACCGCGCTAAACAGCATCCAGACGCAGAAGGCCAATAGCAGGCAAGGAATGGAAATCCACAGGTTGCGGTTAGCGATACGTTGGCCACGTTGCTGCCAAAATGCGGCATCCTCAGGCTGCCAGTCCTGAATAACCGCGCCTGTTTTTTTTGATTTTGATAATGACGTTGCTGATTGCGACATAAAAAACCTCAGACACAGGGTGATAACTTCGCTCACCCTAGGCGGCGCTCCCTACGGCAAAGTTGATGTAAATCAACCCGGATGCAGGTAGCCAGTTGCCGGAAAATGCTCGCCATCCCTTTATGAGTAAGCCGCTAACGCCGCTAAAAGCAAAACAAATCAAGCGATTGAAAATCACCCCATACCGCTGCCACGATGCCATATTGCCGAGCGGAAACTAATGGGTACTTCGTTAGAGGTATGGGGTTATGCCTGGGTATGATGAAAAATAACGCGGAATCGTTACCACCTTCGCTGGCACCACCCGCTTTCGCCCTCTGGTTTCCAGCCGTTGTTTTGCTATGCGCCAGGGATCCAAAGCCTATGAAACGCCTGTTAGCTCCACTTTCCATCGTTAACCAGGTGGCCATTTTGATGTTGCTGCTCGGCATACTGGGCGTGGCCGGCATGAGCATTTCCGCCTGGATGTCACAAAGCATTCAGGGCAACGCCCACGCCATCAACAAAGCCGGTTCACTGCGGATGCAGAGCTATCGCCTGCTGGCACAGGTGCCGCTGGATGCGCGCAGCGAAATCCTGATACGCGAACTGGATCAGGATGCCAACAGCCCCGACCTGCAACGCCCGCTGGAACAAGAAGGCTTAACCGAACAGTTTCAGGCGCTGCACGACTACTGGCGACTGACGCTGCTGCCGCAATTGCGCCAGGCACGTCAACCCGCCAACGCTGCGCCGCAGGTAGCACATTTCGTCACCCTGCTGGACGCGCTGGTCTCGGACATCGATCGTCATACCGAACGTCGGTTGTTGACGGTGACGCTGGTGCAGGCGGTGTTTATTGCCCTGACGCTGCTGCTGTTGGTAGGTACCATTTGTTACCTGCGCCGGCGCCTGCTGCATCCCTGGCGGCAATTGGTGGCGATGGCGCTGTCGGTGGGCCGCGGCGATTTCAGCCGCCGCTTCACCCAACGTGGCCACCAGGATGAAATGGCCTCACTGGGTGGCGCGTTAAACACCATGTCCGACGAACTGGCCACCATGTACAGCGGGCTGGAGCAACGGGTGGCGGAGAAAACTGCCGATCTGCAGCAAAAAAATCAGGTATTGAGCTTTTGTACCGCGCCAGCCGGCAACTGCACGCCAATGAACCGCTGTGCAGCCGCCTGACGCCAATACTCAATCAATTGCAAACCCTGACGCCATTGCGCGCCATTCAGGTGCGGCTGTATGAAAACAACAGCCAGGAGCAGTTTGTGCAGTTAAGCGGCAACCAGCCTCTGCGACCTGAGTACTGCAATAATCCGGTGTGCAGCGCCTGCCTGAACGACGACGAGCAACAGCATGCCAGCCACCCATCGCTGAGCTGGAGCCTCAGCGACAAGCTGGGAGATTATGGGGTGATTGTCGCGCAACATGCGCCACAGCTCCCGCTGAATGACGACCATAAACAGTTGATGAACACCCTGGTGGAGCAGTTGACCAGCGTGCTGGCGATTGAACGCCAGGTTGATCACCAGCAGCAACTGATGCTGATGGAAGAGCGTGCGGCGATAGCGCGTGAACTGCATGACTCTATCGCCCAGTCGCTGTCGTGCCTGAAGATGCAACTCAGTTGCCTGCAAATGCAGGGCGCGGAACTTTCCCCCGCCAACCTGGGGCTGGTGCAACAGATGCGAGAGGAACTTAACATTGCCTATCGCCAACTGCGCGAGCTGCTGACCACCTTCCGTCTGCGGTTGACAGAACCGGGGCTGCTGGCGGCGCTGCAATCAACGGTGCAGGAGTTCAGCCAACGGCTGGGCATTCCCATCAGCCTCGACTATCAGTTGACGCCGCGCACCGTGCCCACTTATCAGGCTATCCACCTGCTACAGATTGCCCGTGAAGCGCTCAGCAATATCCATAAACACGCCCAGGCCAGCCAGGTGAGCATTCAGGTGATCAATCAACGGGGCGAAGTCACCCTGAGCGTCTGCGATAACGGCTGCGGCCTGCCTCAAGATACTCTTCGCCCCGATCACTATGGCCTGATCATCATGCGCGATCGCGCCAAAAGCCTGCACGGCCGCTGCGAAATTTTGCCCCGCAACGGCGGCGGCACCGAAGTCCGGGTGGTATTCAAGCCGGACAACCACGCCATCGACTAATGGGAGAAACCATGACGACCGAAACTGCCGCCACCATTTTATTGATTGACGATCACCCGATGCTGCGCAACGGCGTAAAACAGCTTATCGGCATGGACCCGCGCCTGCAGGTGATTGCCGAAGCCGGCAACGGTGAACAAGGCGTTTCGCTGGCCGAGGAGCACGATCCTGACCTGATCCTGCTCGATCTGAATATGCCTGGCATCAACGGGCTGGAAACGTTGGATCGCCTGCGCATGACCGCGCTTTCTGGCCGCATTGTGGTGTTTAGCGTGTCGAATCACGAAGATGACGTGGTCAGCGCGCTAAAACGCGGCGCAGACGGCTACCTGCTAAAAGACATGGAGCCGGAGGAACTGTTGAAGGCGCTGCACCAGGCTGCAGCTGGCCAGATGGTATTGAGCGAGGCGTTAACCCCCATTCTGGCCGCCAGCCTGCGTGAAAACCGCCCGAGCGCCGAACGGGATATTCAGCAACTGACACCGCGCGAGCGCGATATTCTCAAACTGATTGCCCAGGGTCTGCCGAACAAGATGATCGCACGCAGGCTGACCATCACCGAAAGTACCGTCAAGGTGCACGTCAAACACCTGTTGAAAAAAATGAAGCTGAAATCGCGCGTTGAGGCCGCCGTGTGGGTACTGCAGGGCAAAAACGGCTAGTCAGCGCCATTCAACGGCCCGGTCTCTGCCGGAATGGTGGGCGTTTGCAGCGTTTTTGGCGGCGGCAAGCCCTCGCCCTCCCCGGAAGAGGCGGTCAGCGGCGGCGTCACCTGCAGTTGGATCCAGTTGGACGTCACCAATTGCTGCTTGTCATCTTCCAACGTGACCGATAAACGGTAGCGGTTTTCCGCCCCCGGCGTGTCATCCCACTGCGGCACAATCAGGCTCCAGCCGTGTGGATCGTTGCTGTTTTGCGACGACGTCAGGCTCAGTGCCTGGGTATCCCCCTGCCAACTGACGCGGGTGATTTTATTGGTGGTTTTAATCTCCAGCTTCAACGGCAGCGTTTCCCCCGGTTGCAGGCTCCAGGGCGGCGTGGCCAGGAAGACCTGCAGCGTTTTACGCTGGCGGAACTCCATTACCGGGACATTTTTCCGTTCGATATTGTCATAGCGGCTGCCGCGCAGCGATTTGGCCTGGGCCACATACTCCGGGGATATCTGCTTTACCAGCGGTACACCAAGGCGATAGCTCAGCGCCAGTTCGACCTGATCCTGGCTCACCCCGCCTTCCCCCATCTTGTGCAGTGCTTTCACCGTCACCAGCGGCACCGGCGTGTAATTCACCCCCAGTTGCATGGCGCGCGGGTCGTTTTGTTTTTTACCGCTGCCAAACAGGTTGACGTTCTCCCCCCAGTACTGCTCGTAGCTGAGAGAGCCGCCGATCTGGCGGTAAAACGGCAGGTAGCCCTGGGTGGTGATGTCGTAACCGCTTGCCGGACGACTGAGAAATTCGGCGTTATCCTTCTGTTGCGCCAGTGCCGATAACGGATAGTAATAATTGGCGGAAAAACGCAGGAAGTCACCCCAGGCTTCGGCCCCCAGGCTGGCGCGGTTTTGATTGCGCTTGAAATCGCTGTCGAGCACCGTGTTATACCCCAGCAGCCAATCACCGGCGACCCAACGCTGCCCAAGGCCAAAGTTACCCAATGAACCTTGGCTTTGCTGCAGCAGACCGAGCTGGCTGTAGGTCAGCAAGCCGTTAACGTCATACAGAGGGCTGAACAGCTGGCCGCTGCTGCCGGAAAAATCCCCCTGGTCGGACATCACCAGCGACAGTTTGGCGGTGCCCAGCGGTGACAGCAGCTCTTGCGCCTGTTGTTGCAGCACCTCACCGGCTTGCCCTACCGCGTAACTCTCGGCGCGGGTTCGCACCTGCTGGCCGGAGACATTATTCAGGTTACGCTCACCCAGCTGTTTGGCCATGGTGGCCCACTCTTTCTCTCGCTCTGCGTCATTCGAGGCGTTGCCCCCCAGCTCGGGCAAGTTGTCGTTTGCGTTCGCTTGATGGCTAACCGAGGGCGGCGCAGGGGGAGATTCGGCACCGGCGGGCAAGCTGCCCAACAGCCACGCCAAACCCACCGCCGGTAAACGGGCAGGGAGTGAGAGGAAATCAACGGCTTTTTTCAATCTGTTACGCGCTTTAAGAATAACGTCAGTCATTACACCACCGCCGTTCCCTCATCCCGAGAGTGGGCGGAAAAACCTTTTTTGCTGCGGCCACTCCAGGCAGCAGAACAACGACCTTTGCACAGCGAACAACCGGGGTATTGCCCCTGTCGGGTACCGGGGCGCCAAAGTGCATCATGAACCCCAAATTCTAATCGGTTTCTGATGATAAACCATCAGATAAACCTCAGTTTATTATGTGACAACGTCACAATTGCGGTTGATATTGCCTTGCAAAGCGTGGTCATTCCCGAACGCGCCGAACACTCGCCGTCGGTCAGGATAAATTCACTAAATTTCATCGCAGATTTTGCCTGATTAATCGGCATTCATCTTTTCATAAAACGCAGTAATACGTTGATTATGCGCGGAAACCCTCATTTTCAACGTATTTTACCTGGCTATAAACAATGCTTTGCGATCGCCTGCGCAAAGCGCGTCATTACCTGGCACCTGCTCTGCTGTAAAACCCATTTTGCCGCTATTTTGAACGTTAATTTCAGTTCAGCAAGGATGCTTATGTTTAACGAACCGCAGGGGGATCTCTGGTTTCGCGGCCTGTTTATTGTGGCTATGTTACTGTCGGCGGTGATCGCCAGATGGCTTATGCATTCCGTACTTCAGGACGTGGGGCAACGCCTGCCGCTGCTAAAAACCCGTACTCTGATGTTGATAGCCGCCTGCGCCGGACTGGCGGCATTGCCTTTTAGCCTATCGCCACTGCAGCGAATCAGCTTGCTGCCGGTGGCGACCCTGCTGCTCGCGCTGGCGCTTATCGACTGGCGGCACAGGCTGTTACCGGATCGCCTGACGCAACCGCTGTTATGGGCCGGGCTGCTGGCCAATCAGCAAGGCTGCTTTACCTCGCTCGACGAGGCAGTGATCGGGGCCGTCGTCGGCTATCTGTCGCTATGGTGGCTTAACGCCCTTTATCGCCTTCGGCGGAAAACGGAGGGTATCGGCCAGGGCGACTTTAAATTGCTGGCGGCCCTGGGGGCCTGGAGTGGCTGGTCTGCCCTGCCGATGTTGGTGACCGGCGCAGCCATGGCAGGCTTATGCGTTGCGATTGTGGCCCAGTTACGCCGCAGCCCCGGCAAAGATGCCCCGCTGCCGTTCGGCCTTTATCTGGCGCTTTCCGGCTGGTTTACCCTGCTTTCGATGGCCGACATGGATATCACGCCCTTCAGCAAGGGAAATTCTCTCATTTCAGCTTATTTCACCCCCATGGCGGATTAATGCCGTGGTTGGCGCTGTTATAGCCGACTGTTGGCCAGGCTGTTATAGCGAGCCTGTCTCTGCACCACTATGCTTTATTTAACCAAACACAGGAGGCTGTATGATCGGTCGTGGTTTATCTGCTCTCGCGCTCAGCGCGGCATTACTTTCCGGTTCGCTGTCGTTCGCGGCGCAGGCTGCCGGTACCTTTACCCTCAGCTCATCGGCGTTTCAGGATGGCGGCATGCTGGCCCAGAAATATGCCGGGGCCACCCCGGGCAACGCCAGTTGCACCGGCGACAATGTTTCACCTGCGCTGAACTGGGCCAACCCGCCGGCGGGCACTACCAGCTTCGCCTTGCTGGTGTCCGATCCCGAAGGCCGTGCCGGATTGGGCGCCAGCCACTTGGTGGCCTACGGTATTCCAGCCACGGCTCAGGGTTTCGCTGAAGGCGATCTTACCCAGGGCAAAGGCTTTGTCGGCGGCAAGAACTCACCGGGTACCGCGGTGTATCACGGCCCATGCCCACCGGCAGGCTCTGGGTTGCACCACTATACCTTCGTGCTGATCGCCACCGATCTCCCGCCGCATGCGCTGGGGCCAGGGTTAACCCGCGAACAGCTGTTGGAAAAATTGCAGGGCCATGCCAAGGGAGGTGCGGGTATTATCGGTCGTTTCGGTCAATAACCGGTGCCGGGGTGGCCTACTTACTCACGCGATCCAGATACAGCATGCTGTTGGCGATATCCACATGCGCATCTTTAACATTATCGCGCAGCGCCACCAGGGTTTGCCCCTGTAAGGCCACAACGTAAGGGGAACTGGCCTGCAGTTCGCGCTGCAACGTGACGTAACGCGCGGCGCGGGTTGCAGCATCCCCCTCTGCCGCGGCTGCACGGGTTTCCGCACTCAATGTCGGGATGTTCCATTGCGTACGCCAGGCCAGGGTTTTCGGCCCATTCGGCACGTTGTAGGCGAAGGCGCTGGCGTTGGTGTTAGGATCCAGATAGTCGGCCCCCCAGTAGGTGAAGATGGCCTGGAAATCACGGCCGCGCATTTTGCCCCACAGATCGCTCTCCACTACCGGATGAATGTCCAACTGCAAACCGGCCTTGGCAAAGCTGGCCTGCAGCGCCTGGGCGATATCGGTATACGGCGGCTGATTGATGACGATCAGATCAATACGCGTTCCTTCGGCGATACCCGCGTCATGCAGAATCTGTTTGGCTTTGGCCACGTCGAGCTTAAAAGGTTGATTATCCAAGGCGCCATCCAACCCCTGCGGCAGGAATGCCTGGTGAACGCGATACTGCCCCTTCAACAGGTTGTCGGCAATCGTCTGGTAATCCACCAGCCAGCGTGCCGCCTGCCACAAGGCCGGGTTACTCAAAGCCGGTACCTGCTTGCTGCCGGTATTGAACCCCAGGTAATAGACTTTGGCCGAATCGCGCTGCTCAATCCTGATGCCCTTTTCATTACGCAGCGAGTTGAACTGATCGGCCCCCAGATCGTAGGCCACGTCAGCATCCCCTTTCAGCAGCAATAAACGGCGGGTGCCGGCATCGCTGACGTTTTTCAGCAACACCGTTTTCAGCTTGGCCTGCGGTTGAGCGTAATCATTGCGGCTAAACAACAGCGCCTCGTGAGGTACATAGTTGCTGACGCGATAAGGGCCGGCACCGGCTGAGTTCGAACGCAGCCAGGCATTGCCGAAGTCCCCCTGCTGACCGTGCTGACTGAGCAGCTTTTCATCGACTATCGACGCCACCGGCGCGGTTAACAGCCGCAGCGCCAGCCCACTGCCGATATTGGCCGACCAGCTTAGCTGCACCTGGTTATCGCCCAGTTTCTTCAACTGACTCTCGACGTTTTCCGGCGTCCAGCCGAATTCACCAAGGATAAACGACGGTGCCTTGTTCAGTTTCACCGCCCGCACCAGTGAGAAGATCACATCCTCCGGGCGTACCGGGTTGCCGGAGGCAAACCGTTGGTTGGCGTTCAGGGTAAATATCAAACTGTGGCCGTCTGCTCCCGTTTGCCAGCTGCTGGCCAGTTCCGGCGCCAGCTTTTCCGGCGTGGTCCGATCCGGTGTCAGCAGGCGCTGATACAGATTGACCAGGTTGGCCGAACTGACGGTTTCAAAGCTTTCGGCAGGATCAAGACTGATGATGCCTTCCAGCGAACTGACCACCACCAGCGTGTCTTTCGGGGTGGCGGCCTGTGCGCCGAAGCTCGCCGCCAGGGCACTGAACAATAACGTTGGGATTAGCCGTTTCATTGATGCACTCTCCAGAGTCACGCGGATGCGTTATTTGGCGAGTGTAGGGGCAGCGGCTTAGCAGAAGAACGACTATAAATTGCTTTATTTATTACGCAGATGAATAAGCCCGCCGAGTGAACGGCAGGCTGATTTCAGTTCACCAACCGGCCATGCGCCATCGCCACCGAACGATCGCACATGTGGTCAATCACGTCGGCATCATGGCTGACCAGGATCATTGTCAGATCGCCCGCCTGCTTCAGCTCGTTCAGCAGGTTGAGGATTTCCGCCTGCACCGACATGTCCAGCGCCGAAGTCGGCTCATCCAGCAACAACAGCTTTGGCTTCAGCAACAGCGCGCGCACGATCGCCACCCGCTGACGTTGCCCGCCGGAAAGCTGGTGCGGATAACGGTCCAACAGCCTGGGATCCAACCCCACCTGGCGAAAACCGGCGCTGATTTTCTGCTCGATATTGCTCTCTTTCAGCAACTTTAGGGGTTCCGCCAGCGTGCGCAGCAATCGGTGCTTGGGATGTAACGAGGCATAGGGGTCCTGGAATACCATCTGGACCTCACGCCGCAGATCACCGGTAAAAGGACGGCCCGGTTGCAAATCACGACCGAGCAGCTGAAAACCGCCGCTCCAGCTTTCATTCAGCCCGGCCAACACCCACAGCAGCGATGACTTGCCGCAGCCGGACGGGCCAACCAGGCCGAAGCACTCGCCCGGTTCGATGTGCAGATTGACATCATGCACCACGGTGCGTATCTCATACCCCTGGCGGTGGCTGACGCTGAGGTTTTCCAGGGTAATCAGGCTCATTTCAGTGACTCCAGCAGTGCGCGATCCAGGACCGGCAACGTTTTGCCGTGAGTCTCGCGGCTTGGCCGACATGACCACAGCGTGCGCGTGTAAGGATGGGTGGCGGAGGCCAAACGATCGGCAGGCAACTGATCCAACAGTTCGCCCTTGTACATCACCAGCACCCGTTCGCAGTAGTGCGCCACCTGCTGTAAATCGTGACTGATCAAAATCAGGCCCATATTACGTTGCTCCACCAGATTTTCGATCAGTTGCAACACCTGATCGCGCATCTGGTGATCCAGTGCCGAAGTCGGTTCGTCGGCAATCAACAGCTGCGGATCGTTGATTAATGCGATGGCCAACATTACTCGCTGCCCCATGCCGCCGGACAGCTGATGCGGATAGCGCTGGCTCAGCGCCTGCGGATCGGGCAAGCCAACCGCCGCCAGCATGTCCAGCACCTTCTCCCGCCGCTCGGCGCGGCCCAGGCGGGTATGCAACAGTAGCGGCTCCTCCACCTGACGCCCAATCGGCTGGGTTGGATTCAGCGCGTGCTTGGGATCCTGCATCACCATGGCCACCTTGTTCCCGCGCAGCCGGTTCCACTGGCGCTCGTTCAAGCGCGTCAGATCGTTGTCGCCCAGCGTCAGACGCTGCGCCTGCAGCTGTAACGGCGGTGGCAACAGCCCCATCAGGGCACGGGCGGTCAGGGATTTGCCGGAACCGGACTCCCCCACCAGCGCCAGCCGCTCCTGTCCCATGCTGAAAGAGATGCCTTTCACCAACGGTGGCGAGGCCGGTAACAGCACCGACAGGCGTTCGACGGTCAATAATGGGTTATCAATGTCCATGACGAGGATCCATTTTATCGCGCAGGCCATCGCCCAGCAGGTTAAAGGCCAGGCTGGCAAACAGAATAGCCCCGCCCGGTGCAGCGGCGACCCACCACTGATCAAAAATCACTTTGCTGCCCTCAGCCACCATCGAGCCCCACTCGGCGGTCGGCGGAGCCACGCCCATGCCGAGAAAGCCCAATCCCGCGGCGGAAAGAATTATCCCGCCCAAGCTCAGCGCCGCACGCACCACTGCGCTTGGCAGGCACAGGGGTAAAATATGCCCCGCCATCAGCCGCAGCCCACCGATGCCCTGCATACGCGCCGCCGCCAGATAGTCACTGCGACGCAGCGCCAGCGTTTCCGCCCGGGCTTGTCGGGCAAAAGCCGGCCAACTGGTCAAGGCCAGCGCCAGTGCGCCGTTCATCAGCCCCGGCCCCAATACCGCGACAAACGCCAGCGCAATCACCAGGCTGGGCAATGACAGAAAAATATCGGTGACGCGCATCAGAATACGCTCGACCCAGCCGCCGAGATAACCGGCGCTGATGCCCACCAACAGCCCAATCGGGATGGTCAGCAGCAGGATTAACGACACCAGGATCAACGTTGGCCGTGCACCATAAATCACGCGCGATAACAGATCGCGACCAAAGCCGTCGGTCCCCAGCCAATGCCCGGAGGACGGCGGCAACAGGCGCAGTTCGATGTGTTGCAAGTTAGGGTCGAAAGGCGCCAGCCAGGGAGCCAGCAGCGCGGTCAGGATCAGCACAGCCACCAGCGTCGCCCCCAGCGTCAGCGTGGTGAGTTTGCCGCGCTGGCGGTAGCCGACCGCAGGCTCGCTCTGGGGTTCATGTTCAGAAAGATATTGGCTCATCGGGTTCGCGGGTCCACTAAATAGGTCAGCGCATCGGCCAGCGCGTTCAACACCACAAAGCAGGTGCCAATCAGCAAGGTAGCGCCAAGAATGGCCGGGGTATCGGCGGCAAACAGCGCGGTGGTCAGGTAACGCCCCACGCCCGGCCAGGCAAACACCGTTTCGGTCAGCACCGCCCCTTCCAGCAGGCTGGCATAGGACAGGGAGAGAACGGTGATCAGCGTGCCGAGCACGTTGGGAAACACGTGCCGCACCAAAATACGCGTACGGCTGGCCCCCTTGGATCGCGCCAGGGTGACGTACTCTTTATTGCACTCTTCCAGCATCGCCGCCCGCAGCAAGCGGGTGATACCCGCCATCGACAACAGCGCCAACGCCACCACCGGTAACCACAGGTGACTGATGGCGTTGTAGAACATGTCGCGATCGCCGGACAGCCAGGTGTCGATCAGCACAAATCCGCTGCGCGGTTCCATGCTGTAAAGGTAGATATCGTCCAGCCGCCCCGGCCCCGCCGACCAGTGCAGCGTGGCGTAAAACAGCAGCAGCCCCAACAGACTGAGCCAGAAAATCGGCACCGAATAGCCGATCAGCGACAGCAGGCGCGCGGCGTTATCCAGCCAACTGCCCGGTTTTATCACCGCCAAAAACGCCAGCGTAATGCCGCCGAACGCACCGAGGATAATGGCGCAGGTCGCCAGTTCCACCGTGGCCGGGAAGGTACGCAACAGATCGCTCAGCACCGGCTGCGCGGTAATGCGCGATATCCCCATATCCCCGTGCGCCAGGCGCACCAGATAGCGCCAGAACTGCACCGGCAACGGCTGATCCAGCCCCAGGTCGTGACGGACCTGTGCGTAGGTGGCCTCGCTGGCATGATCGCCGGCGATCTGCAACGTAGGATCGATCGGCGCCAGATGCGAGAGCATAAAGGTGAACAGCAGCAGCCCAAGCAGCGTCAGCGCCAATGACAGCAAGCCGGTAAGCAGCCGGCGTCCCCAACGCCAACTGTGCCGGGCGAACCCGGCGGAAGCGGTACGGCTTATCATTACTTGCTGACCTTGCTGTAGAACACCATGTCAGGGTTGATGCCCTGCTCGTAGCCTTTCAGGTTGTCACGTACCGCAATCAGGCTGCGAGCCTGCAGGCCGATGACAAACGGCGAACTCTGCTGCACGGCCTGCTGTAGCTGTTGATAATCCGCAACCCGTTTGGCGGTGTCGTTTTCCGCCGTGGCTGCCAGCGTCAGCTTGCTTAGCGCAGGGATCTGCCAGTTGGCGCGCCAGGCCAGCGTTTTGCTGCCGTCTTCCGGGTTATAGGCAAAGGCGGCGGCGTTGGTGTTCGGGTCAAAATAATCCGGTCCCCAGGAGGTCAGGGTCGCGTCATAGTTCAGGGATTTCACCTTGGTGGAAACCTGCGCGCTGAGGCCCGGCACCAGTTCCACCTTCACCCCACCCTGGGCAAAGCTGGCTTGCAAGGCCTGCGCGATATCCAGGTACGGCGGCTGATTGTTGACGTCCAGCTTGAAGCTGACGTTGGTCAGGCCGGCCTTCGCCAGGATCTCTTTGGCCTTTTGCGGGTTAAAACTGTATGGGCGATCTTTCAGTGCGCCCAGATAACCTTCCGGCAGAAACGCCTGATGGGTCTGGAACTGGCCCTTCAGCAGATCGTCAGCAATGCCTTTATAGTCGAACAACCAACGCGCGGCTTCCCAGAACGCCGGATTGCCCAGCGCCGGTGAAGCCTTGGCGTTGAACTGCAGGAAATAAAGTGAGGCGTAAGGGATGGCCAACGGCTTGACGCCCGGCTTGCCTTTCAGCGCAGCCATCTGATCTGCCCCCAGATTACGCGCGATATCGGCGTCGCCCTGTTCGATCAGCAACCGACGCGCAGCCGGATCAGGCACGTTCTTGATCAGGATAGTCTTCAGCGTCGGGGCGCCTTCCGGCGAACTTGGGTTGGCGTCGAGCACTACAACTTCGTGCGGTACGTAGGTGCGAATTTTATACGGGCCGCTGCCGGCGGAATGGCTGTTCAGCCATTGGTGACCCAGGTCATCCCCCTGCTGGTGCGACAAGGCTTCTTTGGCATCGACAATAGAAGACACCGGCGCCGAAAGCAGGCTAAGCACAAAGGCCGGGCTGACGTTTTCGCTCCAGCTTATTTTGACCCGTTGATCATCCACCTTGGTCAGGTGCTGGTCGACGTTCTTGGCGTCCCAGCCCAACTGAGTGAGGATAAACGAGGGTTCCAGATTCAGTTTCACTACCCGCGACAGTGAGAAAATCACGTCTTCCGGGCGCAGCGGATTGCCGCTGGAAAATTTGGCATCCGGCCGCAGAGTAAAGGTCAGGCTGCGGTTATCGCTGCCCGCCTGCCATTCGCTGGCCAGCGTCGGTTTGAGTTCGATAGGATTTTTGGGATCGGACTGGATCAGCCGCTGGTAGAGGCTGTTGAACGACTGCACCGTGGTTAACTCAAAACCCTGGGCCGGATCAAAACTGACCACGTCATCGATGGACTGGGCAATCACCAACGTGTTTGCCGGGGTTGCTGCCTGTGCGTTGAAACTGGCCGCCACGGCCAAAAACACCAAAGAGGGAACGAACGCTTTCATCAAAACTCTCCAAGCGGATGGAATTTATAGTAATTTCGCGAGTGTATGTGAGAGCTCTCGGCAGGCGAAGGTACTTAAATAACTATAGATATTCTTTTTCTGTCTATAGCTGAGATTTTGATTATTAAGCAGGCGGGAGGATACCGTCAGTTGTGCAAGGACTATGGCAAAATATATCTTTTCGATGCAGGCGGTAACCACTCCTCATAAAGCGCCATCACGTTTGGCAGGCTTACTATTCTACTGACAACGTCAATCTGAGGTTGTAACAGACGACGAACCAAGAGCCTTACAGGTGTTGGCGAGAGGACATGCCCCGACAATCAGGTTGAATGAAATCACCGTCGCCACAGTATCAGTGGAGTAGATAATTATTACATTTCAATACATTAAATACCTGATAAGCAAAATGCCTCAATCAATTTTTCAGCTTCCCACTCCTTAATATCTGATACCTGCCCGTCTCCAATCTCTACCAGGCGCAATTCTCCCTGGGTATTTTCTACAATATCTATTGAATAAAACGGAGTCTCCACGCAGCGTGCAATCTCATAAACAAATTCAGGTATTTGATCGTCGGATGAAAACACTCTCCCGTTAAGCGAAAAATAGCGACGCTCAGTGTTATTAACAAATTCCTCAACGCGCCTCAGGCTAACCCCTCCTTCTACACTCCCGCGAAAATGCGCAATAAGATTGAGAATTTCTGCGACTTCCTGAGCATCCTTAGCCACAGAGCCCCGGGACGTCGTCAAGGATTTCACGTAGTCCTTAACAAAATAAGCGGGCCATTGAAGCTGGCTGACGAGACGCCCAAAATCAGCATCTGCTGTGGTTATAATAGTTTCCGGTGTATAGGCTTTACAGCGGTCATACCAACCCGTTATATAGTGATTACTGATATATTCTTCAGGGGACTCGAGCATCTTCCCTCCCCGTGCGGCCACAGCACCGTACAATTGACGATATTCATCGGCGTTCAGCATCCATCCTCGCCAGACCACGGGACTACCGGACTCAAAGGGAGCCGAAAACTGATATTTACCCATCGCTGCCGCTTCTGAGGCAAGTAACAGGCAATGTATCCCACGTTGCCGGGCACAAAGATACTCCAGTTCAAAAGTTTCATCCGGTTTGCACAAATTCGAATAATCATCAGGATAGATAATTTGCATGTATGGGCCCCATAGGAATAATAAATCCAGTCAGTCTGAATCACGCTGATTTTATGGAATAAAATGGTGGTGACGCCATTGAGTAGAACATAAATTTTTCGACGAAGGCACCAGCAAATTTTCATACGGTGACATCAAGCGTGAAAGTCCGAGTGTTTTACGATCCAGACACCTGGTTTGGGGTCAGAGCCTCACCTTGTAAGGCTCAAAATGCAGAGTAGGTACTTTCCCGGTAACAAAATAATCTTTCAACGCCCAGAAAGGGCCAAAGGACAAGCCATCCCTGGCGTTGATATCAATGAAAAGACGAAAGTAGCGATTGGCAGTGTCAGTAAAGGGCTCGAAGATAAAGGCCTGTACAACAGCAGAACCTCCATCAGCGATTGACTTCTGCACGCCAGACTCCTGCCCCTGTAGAACAGGTCAGCGCAAATACGTAACGTGTATCCCGCCTGCTATCTGCGCTGCTGTTTCCGTCGCCGCAATGCTCAAAGCCGCAATGCTCAAATCTGATAATCGATCACCGTTTCCAGCTGTGAAGAGAACACCTTGTCTTTGATTTCCGTCAGTGACAGCGTCGGGTTGCACAGCTGGATAAACTGCCAGGCATAGTTACGTTGTAACTGACTGCGTTTCAAACCTAACCACACGGTATTGGGCTCGAACAGGTGCTCGGCGTTAAGGCTGACCAGCCCACGATCGCGCTCTTTCTCATATGACATGTCCGCCAGTACGCCGACCCCCAACCCCAGCTCGACATAGGTTTTTATTACGTCGGAATCCTGAGCGCTTAAGGCAATGTCCGGCGTCAGCCCGGCGGCTTTGAAGGCGCTATCCAGCCGCGAGCGACCGGTAATGCCCTGGCGATAGGTTATCAACGGTAAGGTACTGAGCATTTCCAGCGTCACCTGCGGTTGCCGGGTCAGTTCGTGCCCTTCCGGTACCAGGATGGTGTGATGCCAGCGGTAGTAAGGGAACGCCGCAAGAGATTCATCGCTCATCAGCCGTTCACTGGCAATGCCGATATCGGCTTCGCCCGAGGCCAGCATCGCGACGATTTCTTCCGGACTGCCCTGATTCAGCACCACCCTTACCCGCGGGTACAGCGCACGAAACTCCTTGATGACACCCGGCAGGCTGTAGCGCGCCTGCGTATGGGTGGTCGCAATATGCAGTTGGCCGGTGTCGTTGCTGCTGAACACATCCGCCAGTCGGCGGATATTATTGGCATCATTCAGGATGCGTTCCGCCACCACCAACAGCTCTTTACCCGGTTCGGTCATGCCCAATAAACGCTTGCCGCGGCGGATAAATATCTCAATGCCCAGTTCTTCTTCCAGTTCCCGAATATGACGACTGACCCCAGACTGCGAGGTAAATAAAGTATTGGCCACCTCGGTCAGGTTGTAGTTGCAACGCGCCGATTCCCGAATAATTTTTAATTGTTGAAAGTTCATCCACTCCCCCTGACGAGCAATATTGTTAACACCAGTGATACGGAGTCTGGCGGGAGGGGACAAATAAGAAATAACCTTTAGTTATGCATTTTCATGCTAAGTGAATTTTTCACCATTGCAAATTAGCTGTTTTTTAATCTTAAATTATCGAATAGCTTTAAAATTAACAACATATATATCCACTTTAAAAATGTGGATTAAATGCTTATGCAAAATAAAGTTATTAAATATAGGCATTAGATATATAAACAAAAAAAGGCTCAGCAAGCTGAGCCTATCGAAAGCGTCATATGAGCGGGATCAGGCAGTTGCCTCTCCGCCGATAGGGCCGGAGGTATTTTGCTGCAGCCATTGCTGCACGTAGCTGACCAAATCGCCAATGCAGTCGTCCTGCATACCGTGGTTTTTCAGCTCGTTATCCAGCGAGAACAGGTACTGGGCGTTAGTTCCCAGCGGCCCGCTGGCGCTGGCGATCAGGGGGGCTATCACCTGATGGCTGGTATCTTCTTCAAACAGCGGGTGCTGCGGGTTCATGACAAACACCAGCGCGGTCACCACTTCGCCATCTGCCAAGGTGAGATCGCACCAGGTCGGCAAATAACAGCCGGTGACCATTTCGCGTTTCCACAGCAGTTCCAGCTCTTCGCGCAGCTTGGCTTCCGGCAGGCGAAACGCCAGGCCGGTGGTATGGCCGCCTTCTTTTAACGCCAGCATCCGCCCCGGCTGGTGCAAGGTGCCGCGCCCGGCGGTAAGCCGCAAACAGAAGGCGCGGTGCCAGCCTTGCAGCGTGGCCGGCCGCACCTCTTCGGATTCAAACACCGGATTCCACATCAGTGAACCGTAGCCGAAGACCCACACCGGGCTGTTATCCGGCCGACGGGATAAAGTACAATCCAACGAGGCCGCCCGCTGCTCTGATGTCAGTAACAGCGACTCCTCAATGGTGCCGAATGCAGTTTTGCAATCCGCATTTTGCAGAAAATCTCGCGTTAACACCTTAACAACCTCCCGGGAATAGGATTGCCCATACTCCCTCGCCACTGTTCAATCTTATTTATTAAGTGCGGAATTATATTAATACAATAATCTTCCCGCGATAATAATGACCTTATTCTTTTCTCAGTGAGCAATCAAGTTTCAAAAGAGCTTTAAAGTGAAAAAGTATTTGTACTCAGCAGCAATAATATTAATTGCCCGCGTAATAGGTTCGGATTTCATGATTTACCGGCGCACAAAGGCGCCGGGGAACGCCTTACTTTTTGCGCCAGCGGTCGTCATCACCTTTGCGGTAGCTTTGCTTCACCGCCGCCCAGGCTACCTTGTGGGCGGTTTCCTCTCGGCTATCGTCGCCGCGCCGGTCATCCGGATCGCTATATTGATCCCAGGCGCTGTTAAAAGCTTCCTTATAGATCTCTTGCGCATGGGCCGGCAACACGTGTTTGACGTTGTCCGGCAAGGCATTTGTGCTGTTGTAGGGCATCATTTCCTCCCGCAGATATTCAGTGAACCTTAAGCTTAGATGACACCCCCGCCCGCCTCAATTAGCAAACAATTCTCATTATCACATGGCATGTTATACTCCTCGCCAAACGAACATAAGGAGAACCCCGTGACTACCGAAGCCCCACGCTCACGCGCACCCTACCTGATTGCTGTCAGCGCGATTCGCGATGTTACCCCGCACCTGCGCCGCATCACTTTCACCGCCCCGGACCTGCGTTATTACCCGGCAAACGCCGCCGCCGCGCACATCAAGGTTTTCCTGCCGCTCGAAGGCCAGACGCAGCCGGACCTGCCGACGCTGACCGAAAACGGCCCTCGCTGGGCGGCCGATGCGGTTCGTCCGATTGTCCGCACCTATTCGATTCGCGCAGTACGCCCGGAGCTGGCGGAAGTCGACATTGAATTCGCCATTCACGATCACAGCGGCCCGGCGGTTAACTTTGCGCGATCGGCCAAAGCAGGCGATAAAATCGGCATCAGTAACCCGGGCGGTCCTAAACCTATGCTGCCAGAGGCCGATTTCTACTGTCTGGCCGGCGATCCTTCCTCCTTGCCCGCGCTCGCGGCCTTGCTGGAAGGGTTACCGGCACGTAGCGAAGGCCACGCCTTTATCCGCGTCGACACTGCGGCTGACGTTATCGATCTGAAAAAACCGGCAGGCTTCGAACTGAGCTGGATTATCGGCGGCACCGAAAAAACCGCCGAGTTGGTGACGCAATTTTGCTCATTGCCGCTACCTGAGACAAAAATCCAGTATTGGCTGGCCGGGGAAGATCGTTTGGTGGTAGACCTGCGCCGTTACCTGCGCCGCGAGCGCCAATGTGACCGTAATCAGCTTTATGCCGTACCTTACTGGCGTGAGGGGTTAAACGAAGAGGGTTATCATAATAAACGGCATGAAATCATGGACAATATTGACGATTGACTGTGATTTTCCCCTTTATTAATCAAGCGGCGAAGCTACAAACTGCAATTTATGTGCCGTTAATGAAGAAAACTCATCTCACTACGTAAAAGTAAGTAAATAAAACCGCATCCAATGCGGTTTTTTTGTTAACCTAGTCACAGAAAGCAAGCTTTTGCTTTTACAAGTAAAACAACATCACATCATTCCCCGGCACAAGCCTGCGGGTGTATCCTATTATTATTAAATATAAATACATTCTGGATGCGCATAATTGCCCTTAACGGCAGTCAGCGATGACGGGACCACGCTGTTTGAGAAGGAGTACCATCGAAATGAAGTCGCAAAACGATCCTGGCCGATCCAAATCCCGCCACACTGAATACTCGCTGCTTTTCCCCATCGCCGCCTTGGTGGTGTTGAACCTGTGGGGCAGTACCAGCAATTTCCCGCTGATCGTCGGCATTAACATCATTGCCCTGGTCGGTATTCTCAGCAGCGCGTTCAGCGTTGTGCGCCACGCCGACGTGCTGGCTCACCGTCTGGGTGAACCCTATGGCTCGCTGATCCTCAGCCTGTCGGTGGTTATTCTGGAAGTGAGCCTGATTTCTGCGCTGATGGCCACCGGCGACGCCGCACCGGCACTGATGCGCGATACGCTTTACTCCATCATTATGATTGTCAGCGCCGGCCTGGTGGGCTTCGCTTTATTGCTGGGCGGTCGCAAATTCGCCACCCAATACGTCAATCTGGGCGGTATCAAACAGTATCTGATGGCGATTTTCCCGCTGGCGGTGATCGTACTGGTGTTCCCCAGTGCGCTGCCGGGCGGCAACTTCAGCACTGGGCAGGCGCTGCTGGTCGCGGTGATTTCCGCCGCCATGTACGGCGTGTTCCTGGTGATCCAGACCAAAACCCACCAGAGCCTGTTTGTCTACGAGCACGAAGATGACGACGGTGACCCGCACCACGGCAAACCTTCTTCGCACAGCAGTGCCTGGCATGCCGGCTGGCTGGTGGTGCATTTGATTGCGGTGATCGCCGTGACCAAGTTCAACGCCAACCCGTTGGAAGGTTTGCTGACCAAGGTGAATGCCCCTGCGCAGTTTACCGGCTTCCTGGTCGCGCTGTTGATCCTGTCGCCAGAAGGCCTGGGGGCACTGCGTGCGGTGTTGAACAATCAGGTTCAACGTGCGATGAACCTGTTCTTCGGCTCGGTACTGGCGACCATTTCACTGACGGTACCGGCGGTAACCATCATCGCCACCCTGACCGGGCAAACGCTGATTTTCGGCCTGCAGACGCCGCATATCGTCGTGATGCTGACCGTGTTGCTGCTGTGCCAGCTGTCATTCTCGACCGGCAGAACCAACGTGCTGAACGGCACCGCGCATCTGGCGCTGTTTGCCGCCTATATGATGACCATTTTTGCCTGATTGCCGGAGGGCGCTTTCGTAGCGCCCTCCCTTTTTAAATCGCGAAAAAAATACCCGCCGCGATACCGCCAAACAAAATCCATTTAATGATGTAGTACCCGGTTCGGTTCCACGCCTTCAGCCGTTTCCCCACCTTGCGTACCGCATAGATATACTTGAACAACTTGTTGACGCCACCGGTACGATCGCCCTCTTCATTGGGTGCGGTAGCCGCGCTCATCAGGTTGCGTCCCAGCCAGTGGTTAATGCCCTGTGCCCAGCGGAAACGCATTGGTCGCTCTATATCGCAAAACAGAATCAACCGGTTCTGCCCACTCTGGTTTTCGGCATAATGCAGGTAGGTTTCGTCGAACATCACCGCCTCCCCGTCGCGCCAGCTGTAGCGTTCGCCATCCACCTCGATAAAGCAACGGTCATCATTCGGTGTGATCAGCCCCAGATGGTAACGCAGTGAACCGGCGTAGGGATCGCGGTGGCGTGGCAGGCGGCTGCCATCCGGCAGTTCGGCAAACATCGCCGCCTTGACCGAAGGCAGGCTGCGCAACAGTGCGGTAGTCTGCGGGCACAGGCTCATCGCCGACGGGTGGTTGTCTTCATACCACTTCAAATAGAAGCGCTTCCAGCCGGTTTTGAAGAACGAATTGAAACCGGCATCATTATATTGGTCCGAGGCTTTAATCTGCTGGATAGCCATCAGCTGCCGACCTTCATCGCGGATGCTTTGCCAGTTATCCCGCAGCGCCTGCAATTCCGGGAATTGCTCCGGCTGCAGATAGGGCGTGGTCGGTACGCGTGAAAACAGGTACATGAAAACGTTCAGCGGAGCAGTAAATGTGGAATGATCGGAGAGCTGCCGCCAGAAGGTGTAACGCACCCGCCCACGGTAATGGACATACACAACGCATAAAATAAATAGAAGTAAAATAATATATTTCATGATTGAACCGCATTGAAGATCCCAATACCTTGCACGCCCATCCGGCGTGCACCCCAGATATTTCCTTTAGGCCAATAAGTTGTTGCGCCCGTCTGGAACACCCCTAAGCATTAACGCTAAACCAACAAAAATCTATACAAAAAACCACAATAGTTTACACAAAGGCTAAACGAGCCGGCGTTATGGGCGGGAACCGCTTGCCCTCTGTCGATTCGCTGGTTGGCGCCCAAACCGATGACTGCCCGCCCTCCGGGTTAGATAAAATAGCCTTTGAAATAAAAATAAGCGGGTATTTCAGGCTTGGGTTATTAACGATATCCGTTATTCACTCCAGAATAATAAATGACTAATTTGATTTTGATCAGTGTGCAGCAATTCAACCATGATTAACTCAGGGGGCCTGATTAATCCCAAGGCAAGCCATTAAACAATAATAAAAACAAATAATACGTACGGAATACATCATGAAAAATATATCTGACATCAGAATGAATCGCCGAACCTTGTTAAAAGGGCTTGGCGTGATTGGGCTGGCCAGCATATCGCCCTGCGTATTTTCCATGGCAATGGACAAGGGCAAACCCCTGCCCCGGGTGCGTCTCAAACTCAGTGACTACCAGACGTTTCGTTCAACCTGCGCGATGGAGTGTTTACATTGTAATTTAACGGCTTATGTCTATCAGGGGGAGCTCAAAAAAATAGAAGCCAGCAAAGATTTTAACGTCAAATGCTGCCTGCGCGGCATCAGCCGGACCAAATGGGTCTATCACCAACAGCGGGTTAAAACGCCTTTGCTTCGGGTGGGCGAAAAAGGTGAAGGGAAATTCAAACCCATATCCTGGGATGAGGCGCTCGATCTGGTTGAACTTAATATCTGTAATACTCTTGCCAGTCACGGTAATAAAGGCCTGTTAATTTCAAGCCATGCCGGGAATATGGATTCCATTAAAAACGACATGGGGAAAGCCTTCTTTGATTACCTCGGCGGGGCGACAAAACGCTCCGGTTCCTTATGCTGCTCTGCGGTGACCGCCGCCATGATCCCGATGCTTGGCCTGCGCTACGCGGATATGCGCGACACCATTGCCGACAGCCGCTACATTCTCTGCTGGGGCAATAATCCGGCCGTGACCATGCAGGCCTATTTCAAAGAATATATTAAGGCGCAGGAAAGAGGCGCGCGGCTGGTGGTGATCGACCCCCGCTTTAACGAAACCGCCGCCAAGGCCGATGAGTGGATCCCTATCGTTCCCGGCACCGACACCGCGTTGGCACTGGGGATGATCAAAATCATCATCGATGAACAGCGCTACGACGCTGACTTCCTGCGACGACACACCGGGGCCGTTTATCTGGTGAACCCCCAGCAAAAACAGCTCAGAGAAGATCCGCAGGACAAAGAAAGCTATCTGGTGTACGACACCCTAAGCCGCCGCCTGGTGCGCCATGACACACCCACCATCGTCCCGGCGCTCACCCAGGCCGAATTGCCTGCCGATGCGGCTTATACCACGGTATTTGAACTGATCCGTCAGGAGTCGGCTCCCTGGACCGTCGAGAAAGTGGCGGCGGAAACCGACATCCCGGCGGCCACCCTGTTCCGTTTGGCGCGTGAATATGCCAGCAATACACCTTCGATGATCGTACAGAAGATGTCCGGCGCTCAGCGTACCGAATTCGGCACCTACGTGGCGGCCAGCCAGTTTTATCTGGCGCTGCTGACTGGCAATATGGGCAAAGCCGGAGGCGGAGTCTGCGACGCGGGCGGCGCCAAACAAATGATGAAGTTCAGTCCGCCGCTGCCTCCGGCACCCAACGTACAAAAAATTCCGCCGATACCGGTCGCCAAAACCGGCGAGTGGATTGTCAACGATCGCCCTCACCCGATTAACTTTTGGTGGATCATGACCATGGGCGCGCTGACCCAGTTACCCAACACCAATATGGTGAAGAAAGCTCTGAAGAAGGTGCCGTTTGTCGTCGTGGCCGATAACCTGATGAGTTCCACCACGCTGTATGCCGATCTGGTGTTGCCGGTCACCACCATCTTTGAAGATCTCAGCCTGATGGCCGGCGTTCGCAGCCACTATGTCCAACTGATGGAAAAGGCGGTAGAACCGGTGGCGGAGGCCAAACCGGATTACTGGATTTTTGCCCGGTTGGCGGAACGCTTCGGCTTCGGCGAGGTGTTTAACCAGCCGATCGAACACTATATAGAAAACTGTTTGGCCGGAACCGGCCTCACTATCGAACAGCTACGTAAAGGACCGATTAAACCCGCCCCCACGCCGTGGATCCCGTTCAAAGACGGTATTTTTCGCACTCCGACCAAAAAGGCCCACTTCTTTATCGAAGAGTGGCAGAAGAAGGATTTCCCGCCGATTGTGACCTATATGCAGGTGAAAGAGTCGCCGAAAGGTTCGCCGGAGTTGGCGAAAACATATCCATTAATGGCCGTTCAGCGCAAGCTGGCGCGCAGCATCCACTCCAGCCACGGCATGAATGAATGGATCCTCGAGGTGCAACGCAATCAGCCCAATATCATGATCCATCCGGATGATGCCGCCAGCCGCCATATCAGGAACGGTGAATGGGCGATTGCTTTTAATCACCGTGGAGAACACCGGGCATTGGCGGTGGTAACGCGTCAAATCAAACGCGGCGTGGTATGCCTGGATAACGGCTGGTGGGAACAGCAAGGCGGCAGCAGCAGCCACGTCACCAACGACCATGCGGAAGTGCTGGGCAACGGTCATTGCTGTAACAGTACCCTGGTCGACGTCCGGGCGGAGGCATAACCATGGTCAGACAATATGGATTTTTAGTCGATATGCGCGGCTGTTATGGCTGCAAAACCTGCTCGATGGCCTGCAAATCTGAAAATGCCACCCCGGCTGGCGTGCTGTGGCGGCGGGTCAGAGAATTTCACTTTGACGCCCCGAACGCGATGGCGTTTATCTCGATGTCATGCAACCACTGCGACGATCCGCAGTGCATGAAAGTCTGCCCGGCGGATACCTACAGCAAGCGACCTGACGGCATTGTCGTGCAGGATCATGACAAATGTATTGGTTGCCGGATGTGCATTATGGCTTGCCCTTATAATGCGCCGGTATTTGATCCCGTCGAAGGAAAAACCAGTAAGTGCAATCTGTGTGCTGAACGCCTGGATGAAGGGCTGCTGCCCCGCTGCGTCGCGTCCTGCCCGGCCGGTGTGCTGCAGTTTGGCGATATTGACGAGCTGCGCACTCGCCATTCCGCTGATTTGGCGCGTATCGAGACCCGCTACTCACTGCCGGATCATCGAATCAGTCAGCCCAATATCGTCATTATTCCCGCCGGTGATAAGGAATAGCCCATGTCTGAATATGAACTTCCCTTGGTCTTTTTTACCGTGTTTTGTCAGTGGGCGGTCGGCACTATCGTAGCCATCACGGTATTGATTCTGGCGCAGCCGAGCTGGCTAAGCGACGAAAAGCGCTTTAATGTCCTGCGACAACTGGCGTTAGGGATTGTGGCGATCAATATCCTCGGCTCCGTGCTGTCGCTGTTGCATCTGGGTTCACCCACCGGCGCCTATCGAGCGATTCTGGGGATCGGCCATTCCTGGCTCAGCCGGGAAGTCATCGCTTTCTCCTTGCTGAACGCGGTGGTCGTCATCTGGGCCGCCATGATGTTTCGCTTTAACTCAAACCCCAGGCTGATTCGCCAGGTTAGCCTGCTGGCATCGGGAGCTGGCGTGGCTGCAATCCTGGTTTCCGCACAGGTTTATTACCAGATGGCGAGTCACCCTCTGTGGCATTCGCCGCTCACTCACCTCGGTTTTATCGCCACGGCCCTGTTGCTGGGGTTTACCACCCTTGGGCTGCGGCTCAGCGTGTTCAATGCGGCTCAAAATGATCGCGAAAGGTGGCTCCCCGTCGCGTTGCCGACAGGCATTTTATGCGGCGTGGTATTGCTGTTAGTCGTGATCCTGGGCTACAGCGCCGGGTTCAACCAGCAAGGGAAAATGCTCGCCAGCGCCGTCACCGTTTTTGGCTCGGGTCTGATGGGGTGGCTTATTTTTGGCGCGCTGATTACCGGCAGCGGATTGGCGGCCTATCTGTACCAACGGCCGGTTCTGAACGTTGGCGTGGCGGGCGCACTGATGCTAACGCTGCTCTCAGCCTGTATTGGTGGCCGAATGCTGTTTTACGCCGGCGTCATGAGCCAATACCCTTGGTTTTAATGTTGCGGCTGCGCTGATATTCAAGGCAAGAAAAAGGCCGCCGAGGCGGCCTCAGGTTGCTGACAAAGTCCTTTGCAGTTAAAAGTCCCGATCTGGGGACTAATAAAAACAAAGGATTATCTCTTCTGATTTACCCCAAACACCCGAAAACCACGCTTTTCGGGTGTTTGTCATCAGACTAAGGCCGCCGAGGCGGCCTTTTGTGAACGGGCAGGTGTTAACTGTAGGCGTTGAGCGTACGCTGGCACAAGGCGGAGCGGACGCAGTCTTGTTTATCAAAGCGGATGATGCCGATCATTTCATCCTCTTCGAAGCGCTCCATCGCATCGCTGAGGCCGGACTTCACGCCGCGCGGCAAGTCGCACTGGGTGATGTCACCATTGACGATGACCGTGACGTTCTCACCCAGACGGGTCAGGAACATCTTCATTTGGCTGGCGGTAACGTTCTGGGCTTCATCCAGAATAACCACCGCATTTTCGAAAGTACGCCCGCGCATATAAGCGAAAGGCGCGATCTCCACCTTGCCGATTTCCGGGCGTAGGCAGTATTGCATAAAGGACGATCCTAAACGGCGCACCAGAATGTCATACACCGGTCGGAAATAAGGGGCGAATTTCTCAGAGATATCCCCCGGCAAGAAACCGAGGTCTTCATCCGCCTGCAGAACCGGACGAGTAACGATAATCCGATCCACTTCTTTATGTATAAGGGCTTCTGCCGCTTTCGCAGCGCTGATAAATGTTTTGCCGCAGCCGGCTTCACCGGTGGCAAATATCAACTGCTTCTTGTCTATGGCTATTAAGTAATGACCCTGAGCTTCGGTTCGAGCCAGAATGGGGGAGCTATCGCGCTTGTCACGTGCCATGCCGATAGACTCAACACCACCCATTTGTACCAGCGAGGTTACGGACTCTTCTTCCAGCTGGCGATGACTACGAGCGTCACGGCGAATAACGCGTTTCGCTTCACGACGTGCTTTGATCACTGCTTTTTGTCTCATAGTGGCACCTTACAGTTTGTTTCACCTACCGCAACGGCCTGGCCGTGCGATTATGTTTCACATACAGATGCGGGTTTGGCTCCCTTTTGAGCCGACGATAGCCAATAGAAAAAGTGAATATCCGACGGGCATTTCGGCACGCCGATTTTTCACGGGACAACGCGATTGCATAATTAAAACGAGAGAGAAAAGTGACAGGAATTTGTGATAACGGGAGTGCGATCTGGTCAGAAAAAGAGAGTCGGAGAGAGAGCCCTCGTTACAACGAGTCATCAGGGAAGAACTGTTATTTTTTCTTTCTAGCCCAACCAAGGACTTTACCATTAGCGATCCCCGCAGTGTTATTTACAGCTTCGAGCTGTGCACCTTGTGAAAACTACCGCCAGATGATTACAGTATAATGACATTCAAACCGCGCACGTTGCTAAAATGTAAAAAAATTTAATATTTTTTGTTTTTAGGCGCCACAAGAACACTATATCACGCCGATTACGTCATTCAATAAAATTTTTATCACGTTAGATATCATGCTGTTATGATTAAAATACGCGGATGACATTTCGGTTTCCTGATTAAATTTTGCACAAACAAAAACCTGCACATCGCCCCAAATTTATAAATAAAAAAGGCGGGAAAGCTCCCGCCCTGCCGTTCTTTGATTGCGTCGGTAACGCTGTTTAGCGTTATTCGAAGGTATAAGAAACGCTTACCCCGCCGCCCCAGTTTCTTCCCGGAGCCGGTTCGTAGTAACGGCCATTGCCTTCATTGACGATCACCGACCCCACGTATTGGCGGTCAAACAGGTTATCCACCCGACCGAAAACATTCAGCATCCAGTTCCCCATTGGATAACGATAGCCTGTATTTAAACCCACGGTGGTATAGGCCGGAGCCTGTTCAGTGTTGGCATCATTAACTTCGATATCGCTCATGTAACGTACCTCCGCACCGGCATACCACCCTTCAGGTGGGGACCAGGCCAATGAGGCATAGCCCATATTGCGCGCAATACCCGGCATACGGTTGCCGCTTGGCACCTTATTGGCTTCTGAACACTGGCTGTCGCCGCACACATCATCGCGGTAACGCGCGTCTAACAGTGTCCAGGCCAACTGCACTCGCCAATCGTAGGCGAATTGCTGATCCAGCGCCAATTCCAGCCCGCGTCGGCGGGTCTGCCCGGCGTTTTTGTAGCTGGTGCGGCCGTTGCTGCTTTCATCCACCACAATTTCGTTACGCGTGTCGGTCTGGAATACTGCGGCGGTCAGCAGGCCGTTGCCAATGCGGGTTTTACTGCCCAACTCAACAGTGTCACTGGTCGAAGGCTGTAAACCGAAGTTAAGCCCAGCCTGATCGCCGGAACGGTACGACAGTTCGTTAATGGTCGGGGTTTCAAACCCGCGACCGGCGGACAGATACAGGTTCCAGCCGCTCATCACCGCATAGTTCAGCGAGCCTGCCGGCAACCATTTATGGTAGCTGGCGTTACCGCTGTCATCACCGTTGCTGCTGGTCACGTAGTGGTCGTTGGAGTCGAAATTGACCGTGCTGTAACGCATGCCGGCATCCAGCGTCAGTTTTTGCGTCAACTGCCACGAACTTTGCAGATAGGGATCCAGGTTCCACATCAGGTTGCGCTCATTGCGGCGCAGCGCCCCCTGGGTGCCCAACTCGGTTACGCCGTTAACCTGGGTAAAGTTTTCATAGCCTTTACGCTGCTCGGTCATGGTTTCATAGTCCAACCCGCCGGTCAGGGTATAGGGTACGCCCAGCTCACCGCGGTGCGTCCAACGGGTATCAATCCCCTGATAATGGCGCGTCAGGTCAATCACCCCGCCAGGATGCTGGGCGCTACGCTGCTGCACCGCAACCGGGATCGACTGGTACTGGGTGGTTTCGCGCTCACCGGCGTACATCATGATGCTCAGGTCGTCATCGGCCCCCATCTGGCGCTCATAGTGCAACCCGGCCTGGGTCTGCGAAGTGCTTTTTCGGGTGTTGTACTGGTCGGCACGCGGCGCCTGGCGCGGATTATCGTGCCATTCCGCGTTCGTCAGGCCACCTGGGTCATTGGCGTGAATATCGACGCTGTTGAACAACAGCGTCAGGGTGCTGACATCGTCGATGCGTACGCCCAGCTTGGCATTGCCGAGGTTTTTCTGCGCGCCGCTGTGATCGCGAAAGCCCTGTGTCGTGAACCGGGTACCGGAAATAGTGTAGTTAACGTCACCGGCGTGGGTGCCGTCGCCGGTTGCCCCGGTCGCCTTGACGCCATAACGCCAGGTGCCGTAACTGCCAAAGTACGAACTGGCTTCAAGGCGCGCAGGTTGCTGGCCGGTTTCGGTTTCCACATTCACCATGCCGCCGGAGGCATTGCCGTAGAGGGCGGAAAACGGCCCGCGCAGCACCTCCACCTTTTCAACCGAGTTAAGGTCAATGTTCGACGTCTGGCCCTGACCATCCGGCATGGTGGCAGGAATACCATCGACATAGATACGTACGCCGCGCACGCCATACATTGAACGTGCACCAAAGCCCCGCACCGAAAGCTGCAGATCCTGCGCGTAGTTCTGGCGGTTCTGAATTTGCAGGCCGGGCACGCTGCCCAGACTTTCCGACAGGTTGATCTGCGGCCTGGCCTCACGGATTTGATCGCCATTCACCACGCTGACGGCAGCCGGGGTGGACAGTTCGGATAGGCCGCTGCGTTTGGCCGTGACCACCATGGTCTGTTCGCTATCCTTGTCCTGCGCCAGGGCGCAGACAGGCAGTAAGGCAGGGATAACCAGAGCTGAAACCGCCAACCGGTTTTTATGAGTGCTTTTCATCAGGAGAATGCCGTTAAAGGGATCGGAAAATATGAACCATTTGGAACGTTATGGCCGATATGTTAATGCTTTTAACAAAAAATGAAAATAGTTAGCCTAATTAAAGACGGAGCTCTCGATTTCGCAAGCCCAGGGTTGATTTTAATTAACGGCTGTTGATTAAAAAATAAGGCGGGGAAACCCCGCCTGGTGAAGTGAGGCTCAGGCTTTCAGCAAGCCGCTGCCCAGATAGTCGTTGCTGTCTTTGACCCCTGGCAGCGCAAAGAAATAACCACCGCCGATAGGTTTGACGTACTCTTCCAGCGCCTCGCCGTTCAGACGTTTTTGCACCGTCAGGAAACCTTTCTCCAAATCGGCCTGGTAGCAGACGAACAGCAGCCCCATTTCCAACTGGCCGGAGTTGGACACGCCGATCGAATAGCTATAACCCCGGCGCAACAGCAAATTACTCTGAGTTTGCGGGGTGCGCGGGTTTGCCAGGCGGATATGCGCATCCATCGGGATCATCTTCCCTTCGGGATCCTTCTCATAGTCCGGCTCGTCGTGTTCATGCTTCATGCCCAGCGGCGCACCGCTGTGCTTTTCGCGGCCGAAGATGGTTTGCTGCTCCTGCAGCGGAGTACGATCCCAGAACTCCACGTGGAAACGGATAATACGCGCGGCCTGATAGCTACCGCCCACCGCCCATGCCGGTTCCCCGGCGTTATCGGCCACCCACACCACCTGATCCATCAGCGGCTTATCGTCGGTTTTCGGGTTGGCGGTGCCGTCTTTAAAGCCCAGCAGGTTGATTGGCGTTTCTTTGCCCTTGCTACGTGCGGCGTGGGCGGAAATAAACCCTTCTCGCTTCCAGCGCACGCTGAGCAGATCCGGCGAATGCTTGATGATGTCACGCAGCGCGTGGATCACGGTTTCATTGGTATTGGCGCAAATCTGCAACACCAAATCACCGTGGCACAGGCTGGCGTCCAGCGAGTCGTTTGGAAAACGCGTCATTTTTTGCAGCCGCAGCGGCTTGTGGGCCTGCAGACCGAAACGCTCGTCAAACAGCGAGGTTCCAACCGACACGGTGATGGTCAGGTTATCCGGGTAGATCTCCGGCCCCATGATGCCCGAATCAAGCGGTGGCAGCTTGGGATCCACTTCCGGCGCTTTGCCGCCGGTGGTCAAAAACGCAATGCGGTTGGTCAACAGCCGAAACAGCCGCTCCAGATCCTGCTTGTTGCTGGCCAGCACGTCAAAGGCCACCAGCATCATCGCCGCTTGCTGCGGCGTGAGGATCCCGGCCTGGTGCGCGCCGTAGAACGGTTGCTTCTGCCAGCGTTCATCTTTGGCGACCGCCAGCGGTTCCGCCGTTTTATCTGCCGCCTGGGTCAGACGACTGCCGCCCAGCGCCAGTACGCCCAGCCCCAATCCCTGCAATAAACGACGGCGCGACGGTGACGCCGCGCCCTGCGTTTGTGGATGCGGCCCGTTTTCCGGGCCGATCTTGTTACTCATGATGCTTTGCCTCAGTCCAGACCCAGAACGCCACGCAGCTGTGACAAATCTTCCGCCAGAGTGGTGATTGGCCCTTTCATGGCGTTGCGATCGGCATCGGTCAGCTTCTCGTAAGACTCATAGCCATCTTTGGTTTTGTATTTCGCCAGAATGGTATCGACGGTTTTAAAGTTGGCGTCGATCTTGTCCAGCAACGGCTTGTTGGCCTTGACCAACAGCGGGCGCAGCAGGTTAACGATTTTTTGCGCGCCGTCTACGTTGGCCTGGAAGTCCCACAGGTCGGTGCGGCTGTAACGGTCTTCTTCACCGCTGATTTTGCTCGCCGCCACTTCTTCGATCAGGCCCGCAGCGCCGCCCACCACCTTACTTGGCGGGAAGGTCAGGTCGGTCACGCGTTTTTGCAGCTCAAGGGTGTCCTTGTACAGCCGATCGGCGTATTGGTTCATGTCTTTGGTGGTGTTGTCGGCAAACAGCGCTTTCTCCAGGCGGTGGAAACCGGTGAACTTCGGATCTTCCGCTTTTTTCTCGTAGTCATCTTCGCGGGCGTCGATACTGCCGTCCAAATCGGAGAACAGCTCGGCGATCGGCTCAATTCGCTCGTAATGCTGACGGGTCGGCGCATAGAGTTTACGCGCTTCTGCCACGTTGCCGGCCTTCACGGCATCGGTGAACAGCTTGGTCTGTTTGACCAGCCCTTCCACTTCTTTGGTGACGTAGACTTTGTATTCAGCAATCGGCCCAACCAAATCCATGGCGTTCGGTTTGCCGTCGGTGGCAGCACCGGCCGCCGCGGTCACGGTCAGCTTGCCTTTCGGATTGCTGAGCAGCCCACAGGTCATGTCGTATTCGCCCGCTTCCAGATTGGCGGTCATCTTCTGGGTGAAGCCCGGTGCGATATTCTCGCGCTCTTCCACCACCATCACCCCTTTCAGGATTTCCCACTCCACGTTTTTCTGGCTGGTGTTGTGCACCACAAACTGGGTTTTACCGGCCGGCACCGTCAGTTGCATCGGCTCACACTGTTTGTCGTTAACGGTAATCTTTACCTGCGGCACGTCCGCCGCCAGGGCATCAATGCTCAGCGCGAACGCCGGGATAGCCAGTAATGCTGCGTGCAAAGCCTTGCGGCGGAATAACGGAGTAGACATACAAGATTCCCTATTAAATTAATGATTGATTTTACGTTGCGTCGAAACCGCGACCGGTTCCACACGCTGCGGCAGGAAAAAGAAAATCAGTGCTGGGATCAAATACAAGAAGTAGACCGCCACTTCGCTTACCGTTGGCGTTTCCTGGTAGCCGAAGATGCCTTCGAGCAGGGTACCAAACAGGGAGTGGGTCGACAGATGGTTACTCAGATCAAACGCGATGTCCTGGAAGTGGTTCCACAACCCGGCTTCGTGGAAGGCGCGGATCGCCCCGGCGGCCAGGCCGGCGGCAACGAACAGGATAAACAGGCTGGTCCATTTGAAGAATTTGGCCAGGTGCAGTTTCACGCCGCCCCAGTAGATCATCATGCCCAGGACAATGGCGGCCACCAGGCCAAGCACCGCACCTATCGGGGCTTCAATTCCCACGTCTTGCTGGAAAGCCGCCAGCAGGAAGAACACCGACTCCAGCCCTTCGCGGGCCACGGCAAAAAACACTATCGCCACCAGCGCCCAGCCCTGACCTTTGCCGGAATTGAGCGCATTGTCGATGGCGCCTTCCAGATGCACCTTGACCGATTTGGAGACCTTACGCATCCAGAACACCATATAGGTCAGGATCAGCACAGCCACTACCGCGACTATGCCTTCGAACAGCTCTTGCTGCTTTTGCGGGAATTCGCCGGTGGTTTCATTGATGAAGATACCGAGCGCCAGGCACAGGGCGGCGGCAACGATCACCCCTATCCATACCACGCCTAACCATTGACCCCGCTGCGTGCGTTTCAGGTAGCTGGCAATCAGGCTGACGATCAACGCCGCCTCCAGCCCCTCACGGAACATGATAAGGAAGGGAACAAACATAAGTAATAACCCCTAAAAAGGCATCTGCAGCGAAGCGCCCGCACGTCAGAAATGACGGCAGCGCCAATGTAAAGAAAAGTAAAACACAACGATAGTGATTATCATTCTGGCTGAAAGAAATACAAGAGCGCCAAGGGTGATTTTTTCTAATCAAATGTCGCCAGTTGTTTCCGCAAGATGACGAAAAACCTGGGAGGATGAAATAAAAAAGGCGCCTTAAGCGCCTTTTTGACTCGCGATGCGAGAGATTAAACGGTTTTGAATTCGGCTTCCGCCTGATCGAAACGCTCGGTAATGGTGGCGGAAGGAGAACGCCCCATCAGGCTCACCACCACGATGGCGATACAGCCGAACAGGAAGCCTGGGATGATTTCATACAGATCCAGCCAGGCGAAGTGTTTCCAGACGATCACCGTTACTGCGCCAACCAGCATGCCGGCCAGGGCGCCGTTACGCGTCATGCGTGACCACATGACCGAGATCAGCACCACCGGACCGAAGGCAGCGCCGAAGCCGGCCCAGGCGTAGCTCACCAGACCCAGCACGCGGTTTTCCGGGTTTGCCGCCAGCGCGATAGCCACTAACGCCACCACCAGCACCATGATGCGCCCTACCCATACCAGCTCACGCTGGCTGGCGCCCTTACGCAGGAAGGCTTTGTACAGATCTTCGGTAATCGCACTTGAACACACCAACAGCTGGCAGCTCAGGGTACTCATTACCGCCGCCAAAATTGCCGACAGCAAAATGCCGGCGATCCACGGGTTGAACAGAATCATCGCCAGCTCGATAAACACGCGCTCGCCGTTTTGCGACACGTTGCCCGCCTGGTCCGGGTTATTGGCGAAGTAAGCAATACCGAAGAAGCCGACGGCAATGGTGCCCGCCAGACACAGGATCATCCAGGTCATGCTGATGCGACGTGCGCTGCGGATAGTGCGGTGAGAGTCGGCCGCCATAAAGCGCGCCAGAATGTGCGGCTGACCGAAGTAACCCAGCCCCCAGCCCAGCAGCGAGAGAATAGCCACAAAGTTCAGGCCTTTCAGCATGTCGATATTGGCCGGGTTTTTCGCTTCGATAACCAGCATCGAAGTATCGATGCCGCCAACGGCAAAGATAACAATCACCGGCGTCAGGATCAGCGCGAAAATCATCAGGCTGGCCTGGACGGTGTCGGTCCAGCTCACCGCCAGGAATCCGCCGATAAAGGTATAAAGGATAGTGGCCGCAGCGCCGGCCCACAGCGCCGTTTCGTAGCTCATGCCAAAGGTGCTTTCGAACAGACGCGCACCGGCGACGATGCCGGAAGCACAATAGATAGTGAAGAACACCAGAATGACAATGGCGGAGATCACCCGCAGCAGCTTGCTGTTGTCTTCAAAACGGCTGGTGAAATAATCCGGTAACGTCAGGGCGTTATTGTTGGCTTCGGTATGAACACGCAGCCGCCCCGCCACCAGCTTCCAGTTAAGGTAAGCGCCGATGGTCAGGCCTATCGCAATCCAGCTTTCGGAAATGCCGGACAGGAAGATGGCGCCCGGCAGGCCCATCAGCAACCAGCCGCTCATATCCGATGCGCCGGCAGAGAGCGCGGTCACCACGCTGCCCAGGCTACGACCGCCCAGAATGTAGTCGTCAAAGTTATTGGTTGCCCGGTAGGCAAGTAGGCCGATTAACACCATCCCGAAGATATACACCAGGAAGGTGACCAGCATTGGTGTGCTCATTGTCATGAAATTCTCCACTCTCATTATTATTTCGCGCTGTATTGCGATAGTTACTGCTTGCCATTCCGCCGGAACGTGGCGAAAAGCGGACACTCCCGCGAGTGAAAATAGTTTCCCCCCGCAATTGTCTGACCGTCGGCTATCCTAGTTGACCTGTTGATTATCCAACAAGACATTTAACAACAAAGTTACACAAAGTTTACCCTGCGTCACATTTAACCACCTGCAAGGTTACACCCCGCATTCAAAAACAGAGTTGCACCTCATACTAATTCAACGTTACCCCTGATATTGCTGGGGTTAACGCGTATAGACGACCGCCCCTCGACATACCACCCCGCTGGCAGAGCAAGAACCATGCCGATTATTGATGTTAAAAAATCGATGGAACTCACACTTCGTTCATCCGCCTGATTTAACACGGTTGCACAAAGTTGCAACATGCAGGATATTGTCTGCATTCATCACAGCACACAACGCACGAACCTATCCCAGCAGCCTATCTGGCCCGCAGTTTGTATAGCCTGATGGGATAGGTTCTTAACACAGGAGTTGGATTGGCATGGGCACTACCACAATGGGCGTGAAACTCGACGAGGCCACTCGCGAGCGAATCAAAAGCGCCGCACAGCGTATCGATCGCACGCCGCACTGGCTGATCAAGCAGGCCATTTTTAATTATCTCGAACGTCTCGAGAACGGTTCCGATATCCCTGAAATTCCAGCACTTGCCGCTGCCGGCCAGGCCGAAGCGGACGACATTATGCCGCAAGTGCAGGAAGAGTCCCACCAGCCATTCCTTGAATTTGCAGAACAAATTCTGCCGCAGTCGGTTAATCGCGCAGCCATCACCGCGGCCTATCGCCGCCCTGAGACTGAAGCGGTGCCGATGTTGCTCGAACAGGCGCGATTACCTGCCGATCTTGCCAAAGCCACCCACAAGATGGCTTACGACATCGCCGAGAAGTTGCGTAACCAGAAGAGTGCAAATGGCCGCGCCGGTATGGTGCAAGGGTTGCTGCAAGAGTTCTCACTCTCCTCACAGGAAGGCGTGGCGCTGATGTGCCTGGCCGAAGCCCTGCTGCGCATTCCAGACAAGCCAACCCGCGATGCGCTGATCCGCGATAAAATCAGCAACGGCAACTGGCATTCTCACCTCGGCCGTAGCCCATCGCTGTTTGTTAACGCCGCCACCTGGGGCCTGTTGTTCACCGGCAAACTGGTATCCACCCATAATGAAGCCAACCTGTCACGCTCGCTGAACCGCATTATCGGCAAAAGCGGCGAACCGCTGATCCGTAAAGGCGTGGATATGGCGATGCGCCTGATGGGCGAACAGTTCGTGACCGGCGAAACCATCGCCGAAGCGCTGGCCAACGCCCGCAAGCTGGAAGACAAAGGGTTCCGTTATTCCTACGACATGCTGGGTGAAGCCGCCCTGACCGAAGCCGACGCGCAGGCCTATCTGGTGTCTTACCAGCAGGCAATCCATGCGATCGGCAAAGCGTCGAACGGCCGCGGCATCTATGAAGGCCCGGGCATTTCGATCAAGCTGTCCGCTTTGCACCCGCGTTATAGCCGCGCGCAGTACGAACGCGTAATGGAAGAGCTTTACCCTCGCCTGCTGTCATTGACCCTGCAGGCGCGCCAATACGACATCGGCATCAATATCGATGCAGAAGAAGCCGATCGCCTGGAAATCTCGCTCGACCTGCTGGAGAAGCTGTGCTTCGAACCTCAGCTGGCCGGTTGGAACGGTATCGGCTTTGTGATCCAGGCCTATCAGAAACGCTGCCCGTTCGCCATCGATGCAGTCATCGACATGGCACAACGCAGCCGCCGTCGCCTGATGATCCGTCTGGTGAAAGGCGCCTACTGGGACAGCGAAATCAAACGCGCCCAAATGGACGGGCTGGAAGGCTATCCGGTTTACACCCGCAAGGTCTACACCGACGTTTCCTACCTGGCTTGCGCCCGCAAACTGCTGGCGGTGCCGAACCTGATTTATCCGCAGTTCGCGACCCATAACGCCCATACCCTGAGCGCGATTTATCATCTGGCGGGCAACAACTACTACCCGGGCCAGTATGAGTTCCAGTGCCTGCACGGCATGGGCGAACCGCTTTACGAACAAGTGGTGGGTAAAGTGGCCGACGGTAAGCTGAACCGTCCATGTCGCATCTATGCACCGGTCGGCACCCATGAAACGCTGTTGGCGTATCTGGTGCGTCGCCTGCTGGAAAACGGCGCTAACACCTCGTTCGTTAACCGTATCGCCGATGCCACCCTGCCGCTCGACGAACTGGTTGCCGATCCGGTCACCGCGGTTGAAGCCCTGGCCACCAGCGAAGGTCAACTTGGACTGCCGCACCCACGCATTCCGTTGCCGCGTGAACTCTATGGCACCAAGCGCATCAACTCCAGCGGCCTGGACCTGTCGAACGAACAGCGTCTGGCGTCTCTGTCCAGCGCACTGCTGACCAGCGCTACTCAACCCTGGCGCGCAGAGCCGATTATTGACGCCGAGCTGGATCAGGGCGTGGAGCAACCGGTCATTAACCCTGCCGAACCGGGCGACGTGGTCGGTTACGTGCGTGAAGCCACCGAAGGTGAAGTCAGCCGGGCGCTCGACGCCGCCGCTGCCGCCGGTCCAATCTGGTTTGCCACCCCGCCGTCCGAGCGCGCCGCCATTCTTGAGCGCGCCGCCGAACTGATGGAAGGCCAACTGCAAAGCCTGTTGGGCATTCTGGTGCGCGAAGCGGGCAAAACCTTTAACAACGCCATCGCCGAAGTGCGCGAAGCGGTCGACTTCCTGCATTACTACGCCGGTCAGGTGCGCGATGATTTCGCCAATGACAGCCACCGTCCGCTGGGCCCGGTGGTGTGTATCAGCCCGTGGAACTTCCCGCTGGCCATCTTCACCGGCCAGATTGCCGCTGCGCTGGCGGCAGGCAACAGCGTTCTGGCCAAACCGGCAGAGCAAACACCGCTGATCGCCGCACAGGCGGTGCGCATTCTGTTGGAAGCCGGCATTCCGCAAGGCGTGCTGCAACTGCTGCCGGGTCAGGGCGAAAGCGTCGGCTCGGTTCTGGTTAATGACGCTCGGGTTCGCGGCGTGATGTTTACCGGCTCGACCGACGTTGCCGGTATCCTGCAACGCAGCATCGCAGGCCGTCTGGATCCGCAAGGTCGTCCAACGCCGCTGATTGCCGAAACCGGTGGTCTGAACGCCATGATCGTCGACTCTTCCGCTCTGACCGAACAGGTAGTGACTGACGTGGTCGCCTCCGCATTCGACAGCGCAGGCCAACGCTGCTCCGCCCTGCGTATCCTGTGCATTCAGGAAGACGTGGCGGAACACACGCTGCAAATGCTGCGCGGCGCGATGGCCGAATGCCGCATGGGCAACCCGGAACGCCTGTCGACCGATATCGGGCCGGTGATCGACACCGAGGCCAAAACCGGCATCGAACGTCATATTCAGGCGATGCGCGCCAAGGGCCGTAAGGTCTATCAGGCCGCGAAAGGCAACGTGCAGGATGAGAAAGAGTGGTCCCGTGGCACCTTTATCAAGCCAACCCTGATCGAACTGGACAGCTTCGACGAGCTGCAAAAAGAGATCTTCGGCCCGGTGCTGCACGTGGTCCGCTTCCAACGCACCAATCTGGAGTCGCTGGTCGATCAGATCAACGCCGCCGGCTATGGTCTGACGCTGGGCGTTCACACCCGTATTGATGAAACCATCGCCCGCGTGACCGAACGCGCCAAGGTGGGCAACCTGTACGTTAACCGCAACATGGTTGGCGCCGTGGTCGGCGTGCAGCCATTTGGTGGCGAAGGCCTGTCCGGCACCGGTCCTAAAGCCGGTGGTCCGCTGTACCTGTATCGCCTGCTGGCCAACCGCCCGGATGATGCGGTGCAACGCACCTTGCACCGTCAGGACGAAGAACGCCCGCTGGAAGCCACCGCGCGGCCACAGTTGCTCAAAGCCCATCAGGCACTGGAGCAATGGGCGATTGCCGAAAACCAGCGCGATCTGGTGACGTTGGCGCAACGCTACGCCGAACTGGGCCAGGGCGGTACCCTACGTCCACTGCCTGGCCCTACCGGCGAGCGCAATACCTATGCCCTGTTGCCGCGTGAGCGCGTACTCTGCCTGGCCGATAACGAGGCCGATGCCTTGACGCAGTTGGCTGCAGTACTGGCCGTCGGCAGCAGCGTGCTGTGGCCGGAAGCCGAGCTGCAACGCACCCTGTATCGCCGCCTGCCGGCGGCGGTTCAGGCCAGCATCAGCTTCAGCAAAGACTGGCAGCAGGACAAGGTGGAGTTCGATGCCGCCATTTACCATGGCGACGCCGATCAGCTGCGCACCCTGTGCGAGCAAATCGCCCAGCGCAGCGGCGCGATCGTTTCAGTGCAGGGCTTTGCTCACGGCGAAACCAATATTCTGTTGGAACGCCTGCTGATCGAGCGCTCGCTGAGCGTCAATACCGCAGCTGCCGGCGGTAACGCCAGCCTGATGACCATAGGGTAATCCGTCTGACTGGATGACCGCCGCAGGTCACTTAATCTGCGAACCCTCCCGCAAACCCTGCATTCGTGCAGGGTTTTTTATTGTCTGCGCCCTTTCTACACGCTAGCGTATCGCCCTGATTGTCAAAAAGTGTGTATGGTGTGTATCATAAAGGGACGGTAATCGCGTGAAAAGTTCAGAACTGATCGGGCTATTAGAACAGGAAGGTTGGGTTTTAACGCGGATCAAGGGAAGCCACCATCAGTTTAAGCACCCGAACTCCCGTCTGGTGATCACCGTCCCACACCCGCGAAAGGATCTGAAAGCGGGGACGCTGCGCCAAATCATGAAAGATGCCGGATTGTGCTAACCCGACGCCATGAGTTAACAGGAGAAATTATGTTCTACCCTGCTTATGTACATTCTGAACCGGACGGCAGTGCCAGCGGCTTCTTTCCCGATGTGCCAGGCTGCTATTTTGCCGGAGATACCCTGGACAGAGCCTTTGAAGACGCCAGAAGTGCGCTGGATGCCCATTTCGAATTCTTGAGCGAAGACAATCAGCCCATTCCCGGCCCACAGGCCGTGACCTTTCATCTGGCACAGAATAACGACAGTCTGAATGGCGGGCAGTGGTTGTTGGTCAATATTAATATGGATAAGTTTGATGGTCGGGCGGAGCGTATCAATATTACCTTGCCGCACCGGCTGCTGAACCGCATAGATTCTCTGGTGCAGCAGCATCCCGGTTACGGTAGCCGCAGCGCCTTTTTGGCCGCCGCCGCCCGCAATGAATTATTGAAAGCCGGGTAGTCAATAGCCAGGGGGCTGAACGCCCCCCTGCTTACTGATTCAAAAACTTGTCGAGGAATTGTTGGGTACGCTGGTGCTGCGGATTAGCGAACAGCTCTTTTGCCGGCCCTTGCTCCACGATACGACCGTGGTCCATAAAAATGGCGCGGTCGGCCACGTCGCGGGCAAAGCTCATCTCGTGCGTGACGATCACCATGGTGCGCTTTTCTTCCGCCAGCGAACGTATGGTGTTGAGCACCTCGCCCACCAGCTCCGGGTCGAGCGCCGAGGTCGGTTCGTCAAACAGGATCACTTCCGGTTGCATCGCCAGCGCCCTGGCAATCGCCACCCGCTGCTGCTGGCCGCCGGAAAGACGGCGCGGATAGGCCGACTCTTTGCCGCTCAGCCCCACTTTGGTCAACAAGGCCCGTGCGCGCTGTTCCGCGCTGGCCTTGGGCTCGCCTTTAACGATGACCGGACCTTCAATAATATTTTCCAATACCGAACGGTGCGGGAACAGATTGAAGTTCTGAAACACGAACCCCACCTGCTGACGTAAGGCACGAACCTGTTTTTTCTGTTTGCTCAGTGGCTTGGAACCGTCGATCAGTATATCGCCGACGCGAATGGTACCGGAATCCGGCACTTCCAGCAGGTTGATGCTGCGCAATAAAGTGGTTTTCCCCGAGCCGCTTGGCCCGATAATCGCCACTACCTCACCGGCACCGACTTCCAGATCAATCCCATGCAGCACCGTTTGACCGTTGAACTGCTTGGTCAGTTTTTTCACTTCAATGGCACTCATGCGTTACTCCTGATCCTGGCGGTTTACGTGGGCTTCCAGACGATTTTGCAGCGCAGAAAGCAGGGTCGCCATCACCCAGTAAATCAGCGAGGCCGCCAGATACATGGTGAACACTTCCAGGGTACGCGAGGTAATCAGCTGCGCCTGACGGAACAGTTCCGGCACCTGAATGGTCGCCGCCAGCGAGGTGTCCTTCACCAGGCCGATAAAGCTGTTGCCCAACGGCGGCAATGCGGTACGCGCCGCCTGCGGCAGGATCACCCGACGCAGCGTCTGCCAGCGGGTCATGCCGATGCTGGCTGCCGCTTCCCACTGCCCTTTTTCGATCGACGAAATCGCGGCACGCAGGGTTTCCGAAGTATAGGCGGCAGTATTGAGCGACAGGCCAATCAGCGCCGCCGGGAAGGGATCAAACTCGATGCCGAACTGCGGCAGGCCGTAGTAAATCATGAACAGCTGGGCAATCAACGGCGTGCCGCGAAACAGCGACACATAGATGCGCGACAGCCATGACAGCGGCCATAACGGCGAAAGGCGCATCAGCGCCAGCAGAAAACCGAGCAGTAAACCGAGCGCCATGCCCCCCAGACTGAGCTGGAGAGTGAGGATCGCGCCCCGCAATAAAAATGGCGCTGAATCCAGCGCCAGTTGGATACTTTCGTGCATTATTTAGTTACGTCCGCGCCAAACCATTTCTCGGAGATCTTCGCCAGCGTGCCGTCTTTTTGCATTTCGGCAATCGCCTGGTTAATCGCAGCCAGCAGTTCCGGGTTGTTTTTACGCACCGCCACGCCAGACTCCTGACGAGAGAAAGCCGGGCCCGCTACCGCCAGCGTGTCGCCGGTTTTCTTCACCAGATCCAACGCCGCCAGACGGTCAACCAGAATAGCGTTGATACGGCCTACGCGCAGATCCTGGTATTTGGTCGGGTCATCATCATAGGTACGCACGTCCACGCCCTGCACATTGTCACGCAACCATTGCTCGTAGTTGGTGCCCAGGCCCACGCCGACCTTTTTACCCTTCAGATCTTCCGGCTTGGTGATGGTGCCTTCGTTGCCTTTCTTCACCAAGGCCTGAATACCGGAGACGGTATAAGGCGTCGAGAAATCGTATTTCTTTTTGCGCTCGTCGGAAATGGTCACCTGATTGATCACCACGTCGATGCGTTTTGAGTCCAGCGAAGCCAGCATGCCGTCCCACTTGGTAGGGTTCAGCTTGGCTTTAACGCCAAGATGCTCCGCCAGGGCGTTGGCGAAATCCACCTCGAAACCGGTCAATTTTCCGTCTTCCCCCTGGAAGCTGAACGGCGGATAAGTGCCTTCCAACCCGACAACCAGGGTCCCGTGATGCTTCACCTGCTCCAGCAGGTTATCGGCGGCATAGGTCTGCGTGCTCAAACCGGCGGTCAGCGCAACGCTCATCACGCCCAGCAGCAATTGACGACGAACTTTGGAAAAGATCATAAACACCCCATCTGTTGTTTATCTTTTTTGATATCAGCACTTTAACAGTGTGACCGCCTGCTTGAAGGAATATAACCTTATAAATATAGTTCAAAATGGAATAACAAAGCGCGCTTACACCTGTGGATGATAGGCGAACAACGCCGGCGCACCGCCGGTATGGATAAACAGGATCGGGCCCTCGTCACGGAAGCGCTGCTGGGCTACGCCGTCGATCAGACCGGCCATCGCCTTGCCGCTGTAAACCGGATCCAACAACACCCCTTCCTGCTGCGCCAAAAGCTGTATCGCCGCCGTGCCTTCTTCGTTTGGCATACCGTACTGCGGCGCAAAATAGTCGTCCCACAGCGTAATCGGTGCCAGTTGGTCAATATCCAATGAACAGGCCAGCGCTTTTTGGATCAGCTCCACCTTGGGCAACTGGTCGATCACCTTGCGTGAAACAGTTACACCAATCAGTTGCGTTTCCGGCAGCAACTGCTGCAGGCCAACGGCCAGCCCGGCATGGGTCCCTGCGCTGCCGGAGGCCACTACCACCGAGCTGAATGCGACGTTGCTGCGCTGGCTCTGCTCGGCAATTTCCAACGCACACTGCACGTAACCCAGCGCCCCCAGCGCATTGGAGCCTCCTACCGGCACCACATAAGGCCGGAAGCCTTGCCCTTCAAGACGGGTCGCCAGATCGGCCAACTGCTGTTGCGGGTCATGCAGCGCGTCACACATCACCACTTCCGCGTTAAACAACCCGAGCAGCAAGCGGTTACCGTTGGTCAGGTAGTTTTCTGCCTGAGTGTCGATTGGGTTTTCCAGCAACGCTACGCAGTGCAGACCCAGCTTGGCCGCCACTGCAGCCGTTTGGCGCACATGGTTGGATTGGATGGCGCCGGCGGTGACCAGCGTGTCCGCGCCTTGACGCAGCGCTTCTGCGGCAAGAAATTCCAGTTTTCTCAATTTGTTACCGCCCATCGCCATCGGCGTGACGTCGTCACGTTTGATGTAAATTTCGCGGCCAAGGTAGTCTGAAAGGCGAGACAGTTTTTCGAGCGGAGTGGCAGAGCCCACTAAATCGAGGCGCGGGAATTGCGCCAGTTTGTGTTGCAGATTCACAACTTCCCCCAGGGAATCAGGTATCAACATCTAAACGATAGATTTAGCAGATGTGAACCTAATAATCACTCTTTATTCGTGACGGGGAAAGGGTAAGATCCCCGGCTGGCGTGCCGGGGAAGCCAGATCAGTAACTTTTTTGCCAGGCAAGGTACTGGTCATATTTGCGCAGCGCAATGCGGTAATTGTTGTGCGCCGCAGAAGGCAAGTCTTCGATAATACGCTGATGGCTGGCGTTACTGGCGAATTTATCCGCCGGATAGTTGCGTTCCACCAGCATTTCATCCAGCCGACGCAGGCGCACCACGTATTCACGGATGGTGCTGTGGCTCATTTCGGTTTGCTCAAACAGATATTGCTTGAACGACATAATATCGAAATAGCTCGGATGGCTATTGCAGGAGATCTCACTGCAAAAGCGGCACAGCGCCGTCAGCTCATTTTGCACATTCAGCCAAACGTGATCGTCAATCGGCTGATCCATGCGCGCAATGGCATCTTTATTGATGATCTTGCCACGAAACACCAACGCCATGCGATCCAATAGCTTGCCGCACTGAGAGCAATGGGTCTGGCTGTGTTTGTAATCTTTCAAATAACGGCTCAGCGGCCGCTTTTTCAATAATATTCCTGGCATAGAAGCAGTCCGATTATCGCAATGGTGATCAGGTTGAAGGGGCAGAGTTGAGTGCATGTCAGTTCTCGTTCGCCAGGCGGGAGCGCAGGCGTTTTATTGCCTGGCTATGCAATTGGCTGACACGTGATTCCCCTACGTCCAGCACGGCACCGATCTCTTTCAGGTTCAACTCTTCCTGGTAATACAGCGTCAGCACCATTTTTTCGCGTTCCGGCAACGCCTCAATGGCGTCAATCACCCGTTGGCGTAAATTGCCCTCCAGCAGATGATGTAACGGATTGGCCTCTTCGTGCCCTTCCAGCAGCGGTTCCGCGCTTTCGCCATGCTCTTCCCGCCATTCGTCGTAGGAAAAAAGCTGACTGTTATTGGTGTCCAACAGAATTTGACGGTACTCATCCAGTGGCAGGTTCAGCGTCTGCGCCACTTCCACTTCGCTGGCCGGCCTGCCGAGCCGCTGTTCCAACTGCCGCATCACCTGCGCCACTTCACGGGCATGGCGACGCACGCTGCGCGGTACCCAGTCACGGCTGCGCAACTCATCGAGCATGGCGCCGCGAATGCGTTGCACCGCATAGGTGGTAAAGGCGGTTCCCTGCAGGGCGTCATAACGCTCAACGGCGTTTAACAACCCAATTCCCCCGGCCTGCAGCAGATCGTCGAGCTCCACGCTGGCGGGCAGCCTGACCTGCAGGCGCAACGCCTCGTGGCGCACTAACGGAACGTAGCGCAGCCAGAGAGAATTTTTGTCCATCACGCCTTCGGCGGTATACAGATCGCTCACTATGTCTAAAACCTGCGGATAAGAGAGTCAGCGCTATTATCCGTAGGGGGCAAAATGCCAATCGGCAGAACAGTCGTACAAAACGGGCCTTATTTGCGCCATGCATTAGCTGAGCGGTGCGCGACCATAAAAAAACCCCGCCGAAGCGGGGTTCTTTTGCGACAGGTTAATCGGGGAGAGTCGATTAACGCAGCAGGGACAACACGTTCTGAGTAGACTGGTTAGCCTGTGCCAGAACAGAGGTGCCAGCCTGTTGCAGGATGTTGGCACGGCTCATGTTAGACACTTCGGTCGCGTAGTCAGCATCTTGAATACGAGACTGAGAAGCAGACAGGTTGTTCACGGTGCTGTTCAGGTTGTTGATAACAGAATCGAAACGGTTCTGTACCGCACCCAAGGAAGAACGCAGACCATCAACCTGAGACAGTGCTTTGTCCAGGGTTGCCAGTGGGTCGGCAGTTTTAGGCGTGGTGCTCATTTCAGCGCCTTTGGTTACTTTACCTGCGCTGTCTGCAGTGGCCTTGAAGTATTTGGCATCTGCACCGGTACCTTCCTGGATCAGGTAAGATTTGCCACCGTCATAAGATTTCAGACCAGTAGTGTCACCCGTTGCAGTGACTTCTTCCTTAACAGTAGTGGTAGCCGCAGTATCGGTCAAACCAGTGGTTTCTGCTGCTGCAATAGCGGTGATGTCACCAGAAGTTTTGTCGATGGTAGCTTTGTAGTTCTTGCCATCGGTACCTACAGCGTAAATATCACCAGTGGTATTGTCTTTCAGGTAGCTGGCTGGTGCAGCACCGTTAGCCTGTTTGTTCGTGGTATTGGTGATAGTCAGATCTTTACCGGTTGCAATGGTAGTTACTGCACCGCCAACTTTGGTGGTATCAACACCGTCTGCCACGCTGAACTTATCCAGGCCCAGAGTTTTAGAGTTGATGTTTTTCAGATCGATCTGGATGGTTTCGTTGTCGTTGGCGCCCACCTGAATGGTCAGCTTCTGGTCGCCGCTCAGCACTTTCACGCCGTTGAAGTCGGTTTGTTCAGAGATACGGTTGATCTCAGCCAGACGTTCGCCGATTTCGTCCTGGATGGATTTCAGGTCGCTGGAAGAGTTAGAACCGTTCTGAGACTGTACGGTCAGACGACGGATGTTTTGCAGGTTGTCGTTAACTTCGTTCAGTGCGCCTTCAGTGGTCTGCGCCAGAGAGATACCGTCGTTGGCGTTACGGGAAGCCTGAGTCAGGCCTTTGATGTTAGCGGTGAAACGGTTAGAGATCGCCTGACCCGCGGCATCGTCCTTGGCGCTGTTGATACGCAGACCGGAAGACAGACGCTCGATCGCAGTACCCAAAGAAGACTGAGATTTGTTCAGGTTGTTCTGCGCCATCAGCGACAGGCTGTTGGTATTAATTACTTGTGCCATTGTATGCTTTCCTTACGTGTCAGTTGCGATCTTCGCAACGTAGTTAAAAGGTTCGGGCTGCTTTGCCCACGGCGTCAACCACCGTCCCATCAGGTATCGGCCCTCCCCCTGCAACCTTTAGAAATTTTTTGTTTTTTTTTCGCTTCGCCGCAATGGCAGAAATAACGCGGTTTTTCCTTCCTCTATTGCGCCATCGGTTTTTAAACTTTTCGGTAAACTTTTTCTCCGCTGGGCCGATAAACGCGTAAAGCGAATAAAGTCATTATTAAGGAGAATTACGAATGGCATCGATCAGTTCATTAGGCATCGGCTCAGGACTCGACCTCAACGGCTTGCTGGACAAGCTGACCAAAGCGGAACAGCAGCGTCTGACCCCGTACACCACCCAGCAGACCAGCTACAACGCCCAGTTGACCGCCTACGGCACCCTGAAAGGCTCGCTGGAAAAGTTCGATAACCTCAGTAAAGAGCTGGCGAAACCGACGTTTTTCAATAACACCACCGCCAGCAAACACGATCAGTTTGCCATCACCACCACCGACAAGGCCGTGGCGGGGAACTACATTGTCGAAGTTCAAAAACTGGCACAGCCGCAAACGCTAACCACACAGGCGTCGATTACCAATCAGACGGAAAAACTCGGCACGCCCGGCAGCATTGACCGCTCAATCACCATCACCGCAGGGGACCCGCAGAAAGAAGTGAAGATCCCACTGAGCGATGATCAAACCTCGCTGGTGGAAATGCGCGATGCGATTAACAATGCCAAAGCCGGCGTCAACGCCAGCATCATGCGGGTGGGTGACAACGACTATCAATTGGCGATCAGCTCCACGGCCACCGGCGAGAAAAACACCGTTTCGGTCCAGGTCAACAATGACGATAAGTTGGGCGCCATCCTCAACTACGACTCCGCTGCCAAAAGCAACGCAATGAAGCAAACCGTGGCCGGTCAGGATGCTGAAGTCTTGGTTAACGGCACGAAAATCAAACGCAGCACCAACTCAATTGCCGATGCCCTGCAGGGCGTGACCATCGATCTGAAAACCGTCACCAAGAAAGATGAGCCGCAGAACCTGGTGATCAGCACCGATAAAACCGGCACCGCCGACAAAATCAAAGACTGGGTCGACAACTATAACTCACTGCTGGATACCTTTAACTCGCTGACCAAATATACCCCGGTCAAAACCGGCGAGGCGCAGAATGCCAAAAACGGCGCGCTGCTGGGGGATAACACCCTGCGCGGTGTTCAGTCTTCGATTAAAAGTGCGCTCAGCGGCGCGCAGGACAACCCGGAGCTGAAGGGGCTGGGTAACCTGGGGATCACCACCAACACCAAAACCGGCAAGCTGGAGATCGACAGCACCAAGCTCAACAAAGCCATCGATGAAAAACCGGAGCAGGTTGCCAACTTCTTCGCCGGCAACGGCAAAGATACCGGCATGGCCACCGAGATCCACAATGAGATCCAAAGCTACATCAAGGCCGGCGGCATCATTGAGAACTCGACCAAAAGCATCAATACCAGCCTTGACCGCCTGAACAGCAAGATCACCACCGTCACGGCCAGCATTCAAAGCACTATCGATCGCTATAAACAACAATTCGTCCAACTGGATACCATGATGTCCAAGCTGAGTGGCACCGGTGATTATTTAAAACAACAGTTCAAGTAAGAACTTTTTAACCAGGTAAAAATCACATGTATAACCGTAGCGGAACTCAGGCCTACGCCCAGGTCAGTCTGGAAAGTGGCGTAATGAGCGCCAGCCCGCACCAGTTAATCGTGATGTTGTTCGACGGGGCGCTTAGCGCCCTGTTACGCGCACGGATACTGATGAATCAGGGTGATATCGCCGGCAAAGGACTGGCTCTGTCAAAGGCCATCAATATTATCGATAACGGCCTGAAAAGCGGTCTCGACCACCAGCAGGGCGGTGAAATGGCCGATAACCTGGCGGCGCTGTATGACTATATGAAGCGACGCCTGATGCAAGCCAACCTGCACAATGACGAAGCGGCGATTACCGAAGTGGTGAAGCTGCTGGAAAATATTGCTGACGCCTGGCGCCAGATTGGCCCCAACTACCACCCCACTCAGGACGCCGTGTAATGGAACGTCAACAACAGCTGTTAGCCGCCTATCAGCAGGTGTATAGCCTGAGTAGCCAGATGATCGTTCTGGCACAAACGGAAAGATGGGAAGACCTGGTCGAGCTGGAACTGTCCTACGTGACGGCGGTGGAAAGAACCGCCGCCTTTACCGGGCAGGCCGGTCCCTCAATGGCGTTACAGGAATTGCTGCGCCATAAGCTGCAGCAAATCCTCGACAACGAGACCGAACTAAAACGTCTGCTGCAGCAACGCATGGATCAATTGAAAGAATTAATCGGCCAGTCGACGCGCCAAAACGTGGTGAACAGCACTTACGGCCAGTTTCACGATCGCGCCTTGTTGCTGGGAGATCCACAAATCAGATGAGTTCGCAGCAATAACGGCGACAACGGAATAGATAGCAGCATGCACTATTATTCCCCGGTTAAGTCAGAATATTAATCCATGCCATTTGAATTATTCAGATATTGGGTAATTAGAAAAAATGTGCAATTCGAGCCTTGCTCTCACTTTAACGGATAAATACCACTCCGACACGGACGTTTTCTGTTCAGCAGGAAATTGATTTTTGATAGATAAAACACGCTGTTGTGTTTCACAACCTATGGAAAGATGTTGCTCCAACGCCAATCAAAGCGTAAAGATATTCATAGATAATGGCTGCGAAATGAATATCGATGGAACGTACAATTAATCTTTGTCCAGGAATTGGTGCATCGGCACACATCATTCAGCATACTGAATTATTATTTCCTTCAGTCTATTTTGAACAGCCGCATCTCTACCTGGTGCAGCAAGGTCACAAACGCGTGCGTTGGCAACAGCGTGAAGTGGTGGCGCATGCGGGCGAGCTGTTGATTATCGACGGGGGGCAAACCGTGGATATTATCAACGAACTCTCTGAGGACGGGGTATTCAGCTGTCAGCTATTGACCTGCGATCCGCAGTTGCTCATCTTATCGCCGCCTCAGGTTGAAAGCACATCACCGACTCCCTTCGACGCGGTGATGACATTATGCAATCTGCCCTGCGCGCTGATGCACAGTTTTGAGACCACCAGCCTGGCACTGGCGCTTAAGCAGCGTTTCCCCACGGTCATCATTCGCCATAAAATGCTGGAAATTCTACTGTGGTTAAAACAATTCAATATCAGCTTCATCCATAACGAAGCCAGGAATTTAACCCAACGCGTACGCCGCTGTCTGGCCACCGATCCGCACAACATCTGGACCGCGGCCGAAGTCGCCGAAACCTTGTCAATGAGCGAGGTGGTGCTGCGACGCAAGCTGTCGGCGGAGAATACCGCGCTGCGTAATCTGATGATAGACGTGCGAATGAGCAGCGCCTTGGCCCTGCTGCAATCTACCGATTGGCCAATATCGGCGATCGCCCAGCACGTGGGGTATGAAAGCGCTTCGCGGTTTGCCGAGCGCTTTCGCAAACGTTTCGGCTTTGCGCCCACCGCCATTCGCGGACATCAGCGGGCCATGGAACCCATGGCCATTCGTCCCGATCATTTCAGCATGATGCAAGCCCCGGAGTGATTGCTGCCGGCGTAAATTAAATCATTGAACAATGAAACTGTGGTTTATAGCGGCAATATTGGCGCAAAACAGGCGAGTGGGATAGCATCGGCGAGCATTCAGGTCATCAGAGGTGAATAAATCATGCTCAACGAAAAACTGCTATTTTCCCTCGCGGTGTTGCTACTCGGCCTATGGTTGCTGGGCCTGACCTACGAAGAAGACGCCATGCGGCTGCTGGCGGGAAAATAAAGCGGCAGGGCCACACATCGTGGCCCGGGTTATTTTAGCTTTCTTTAATTAAAACGCTTATTAATACAACCAAAACGATCAGAATTAAAATACTGAACAACCGCCATCTGCGTTCACTTTTGCTACACATTATCTTATCCGGTAATTGAAACGGCCTTAACCCGGAAATTATAGCCCCGTGAATACCGTGGCAATGTGAGTTTAACCGGGGTTTCTGCCCTGCTACTCCAGCGATTGATGTTCCCGGCCAGACACTTGTCTCGTCTTTAGAGAAGTTCTGCATCCAGAATCCGAAGCCCATATTTGCCTTGCGCTAAAAAGCAAAAACCCACCGTGGGTGGGTTTAGGGTCAGTTCTTAAGCGGCCTTTCCCTATTCAGCAAAGAATTCAGGCTTTCATTTCTGGCTGCGGGTACGAGGCCAGTCTCATCACACCGGCATATTCATTACTTCTTGATAAGCCGAAACCAGCTTATTACGCACCTGCACCCCTAACTGTAGCGAGATGGACGATTTTTGCAGATCGACCATCACGTCATTCAGGCTGATGCCCGGCGCCCCGACTTCGAAATCCTGTGCCTGTTTGCGCGCAGCCTGCTGGGTATCGCTGATCTTGCCGATCGCCGCCTTCAACTCACTGGCAAAACTGACGCCCTGCGCGGATGCGCCTTGCTCCATCTGCCCTGCCTGAATCGCCGTGGCCTGCAACTGCTGCAAAACCCCTTCAATACCCTGAATTGCCATTATGACCTCAATAAAAACGCTGCTGCCGGACGTTGTTGCATCAGACACTACTTTGATGCTGAACACCCTAACACAGCATTTTCATCCTAAAGCGGTTAATTAACTGCAAAAAACCCGGCTTATCGGGCCATCGAAATGGGCCCTAAGGGCGAATAATAACATGCCCAGAAATGGGAGCGCCGCTATACCCGTCGCTTTTCAAGTTGCAGCGTTGTTGTCTGCCCGCGCTCATCCCAATGACTGTAGGGGGCGAATATAATCGCCCCGATTAACTCAGGCGCAGCATGCCGCGCCCCTACAAGCCCCCGGGATGAGCGAGCGGGTCGCCTGGCAGCAACTTGAAAGGCATAGGGTATATTTATATGTGTATCAGGGAGTCTGTTTTGTCACACAACGCTAACCACACCGTTCATCAGCCTGGCAGGGAGCTACGCCGTGGCCCGCACCGGATCCTGAGCGTCATTGAAGGACTCGGGCTAAAATGAATGCTTCAATCTCCGCTACCGAAAGCCGCGATAATGGCCTGCTGGCCATGTGGAACCGCCTGCGCGCCAACCCCAAAGTCCCGCTGCTGATTGCGGCCTCCGCAGCCATCGCCATCGTGGTCGCGCTGCTGTTATGGGTGAAAAGTCCAGACTACCGGGTGCTGTACAGCAACATTAACGATCGCGACGGCGGCGCCATCGTCACCCAACTGACGCAGATGAACATCCCCTACCGCTTTGCCGAAAATGGCGCGGCGTTGCTGATCCCAGCCGAAAAAGTGCATGAAACCCGTCTGCGTTTGGCGCAGCTCGGCCTGCCTAAAGGCGGTGCCGTGGGCTTCGAACTGCTGGACCAGGAAAAATTCGGCATCAGCCAGTTCAGCGAGCAAATCAACTATCAGCGCGCGCTGGAAGGTGAATTGTCCCGTACCATCGAATCACTGGGGCCGGTACAAAACGCCCGGGTGCACTTGGCTCTGCCCAAGCCTTCGCTGTTTGTCCGCGAGCAAAAATCCCCTTCCGCTTCCGTGACCCTGACGTTGCAACCGGGTCGGGCCCTGGATGACGGCCAGATCAACGCCATCGTTTATATGGTCTCGAGCAGCGTAGCCGGTCTACCACCGGGCAACGTGACGGTGGTCGATCAGGCCGGCCGCCTGTTAACGCAGTCCGACGGCACCGGGCGCGATCTGAACGCCGCACAGCTTAAGTACGCCAGCGAAGTGGAAAACCGCTACCAGCGCCGTATCGAAGCGATTTTGGCCCCGATGGTCGGCAGCGCTAACGTGCGTGCTCAGGTCACCGCACAGATCGACTTCTCCACTCGCGAGCAAACTGACGAACAGTACCAACCTAACCAAGAGCCAAATAAGGCCGCCGTACGCTCACAGCAAACGAGTCAAAGCGACCAAATTGGCGGGCCATTGGTCGGCGGCGTGCCGGGCGCATTGTCAAATCAGCCGAGCGCACCGGCTGCTGCCCCGATTGAAACCGCTCAACCGGCCACCGCCGGCAATAATGCCGACGCAGCTAAAACCGATACGGCCACGGCGCGCAGTTCGGCAGCCAAGGGCAGCGGGCCGCAAAACTCCCGCCGCGATGAAACCATCAACTATGAGGTCGATCGCACCATTCGCCATACCCAGCACAAAGCCGGGACGGTACAGCGGCTGTCGGTCGCGGTGGTCATCAACTATCGCGGCACCGATAAGGACGGCAAACCACTGCCGATGAGCAAAGAGCAGTTGGCGCAGATCGAATCGCTGGCGCGTGAGTCCATGGGCTTCTCCAGCGCCCGTGGCGATACCCTCAACGTGGTCAACACGCCGTTTACCGATAACGAAATTACCGGCGGCGAACTGCCGTTCTGGCAAAGCCAGTCGTTTATCGATCGTCTGATCGATGCCGGTCGCTACCTGCTGATCCTGCTGGTCGCCTGGGTGCTGTGGCGCAAACTGGTACGCCCACAACTGCAAAACCGTCAGGCGGTACAAAAGGCCGCGCTCGCCGCCGCCGCTACGCCAATGGCCAAACCGGCTGACAGCAGCAAACCCAGCAATGAGGAGCTGGCGCAGCACAGGAAATCCCAGCAGCGCGTCAGTGCAGAAGTCCAGAGCCAGCGGATCCGCGATTTGGCTGATAAAGACCCACGCGTGGTCGCTCTGGTAATCCGCCAATGGATGAGTAACGAACTATGAGTCTGACCGGAACCGAAAAAAGCGCCATCCTGCTGATGACGCTGGGCGAAGATCGCGCCGCCGAGGTGTTCAAACACCTTTCCTCGCGTGAAGTGCAGCAGCTGAGTGGCACCATGGCCAGCATGAGCCAGGTGTCGCACAAGCAGCTCAATGAAATCCTGCGCGAATTTGAAGACGACGCCGAACAGTATGCCGCGCTGAGCGTCAACGCCAGCGACTACCTGCGTTCGGTGCTGGTCAAGGCGTTGGGCGAAGAACGTGCCGCCAGCCTGCTGGAGGATATTCTCGAATCTCGCGAGACCACCACCGGCATGGAAACGCTCAACTTTATGGAACCAATGAGCGCGGCCGATCTGATCCGCGACGAACATCCGCAGATCATCGCCACCATCCTGGTTCACCTCAAGCGTGGCCAGGCAGCGGACATTCTGGCGCTGTTCGACGAACGTCTGCGCAACGACGTGATGCTGCGTATCGCCACCTTCGGCGGCGTGCAGCCGGCGGCGCTGGCGGAACTGACCGAAGTGCTGAACAACCTGCTCGACGGTCAGAACCTCAAGCGCAGCAAAATGGGCGGCGTACGCACCGCAGCCGAGATCATCAACCTGATGAAAACGCAGCAGGAAGAGGCGGTTATCGACGCCATGCGCGAATACGACGGCGAGCTGGCGCAGAAGATCATCGACGAGATGTTCCTGTTCGAGAATCTGGTGGAAGTCGACGATCGCAGCATCCAGCGCCTGTTGCAGGAAGTGGAAGGCGAATCCCTGCTGGTGGCGCTCAAAGGCGCGGAACAACCACTGCGCGAGAAGTTCCTCAAAAACATGTCGCAACGCGCCGCAGATATCCTGCGCGACGATCTGGCCAACCGTGGCCCGGTGCGCATGTCGCAGGTGGAGAACGAGCAGAAGGCTATCCTGCTGGTGGTCCGTCGTTTGGCCGAGAGTGGCGAAATGATTATCGGCGGTGGCGAGGACACCTATGTCTGATCGCATTAATACCCTGCCCTGGCAGCCCTGGTCGCTCAACGATCTCAACGAGCCCAAACCGGCGCTCGACCCGCTGCCGCTGCCGGTGGAAATCACCGACGGCGCACCGCTGGACGACAGCCTGGTTCGGGAACAACAACTCACTCAGCTCCGCCTGCAGGCCGAGCAGCAGGGCCAGCAGTTGGGCTATGCGGACGGGCAGCAAAAAGGCTACGACGCCGGCTTCCAGGCTGGCATGGAAGAGGGTCGCCAGCAGGGCTTGCTGGAAGCTCAGCAACAGCAACAACCGCTGACCGCGCACTGGCAGCATCTGGTGACGGAATTCCAGCACACGCTGGACGCCCTCGACAGCGTGATTGCCTCGCGCCTGATGCAGTTGGCCCTGACTGCCGCCAAACAGGTGCTGGGCCAACCGCCGGTGTGCGACGGCACTGCCCTGCTGGCGCAGATCCAACAGTTGATCCAGCAAGAGCCGATGTTCAGCGGCAAGCCGCAATTGCGCGTGCACCCGGATGACTATCAGCGAATCGAGCAACAGTTGGGTGCCACGCTCAGCCTGCACGGCTGGCGGTTGCTGGCGGACGGTCAGTTGCATCCTGGTGGCTGCAAGGTCAGCGCCGACGAAGGCGATCTTGACGCCAGCCTGGCAACCCGTTGGCATGAACTCTGCCGTCTGGCCGCTCCGGGAGACGTGTAATGACCCTGCGCCTCGGCCGCTGGCTGACCTCACTGGATGCGCTGGAAAAACGCATCGCACACGCCCCGACGGTACGCCGCTACGGCCGCCTGACCCGCGCCACCGGTTTGGTGCTGGAAGCCACCGGGCTACAGCTGCCGATCGGTGCCACCTGCCTGATCGAGCGTCACGACGCCGGTGAGGTCCAGGAAGTAGAAAGCGAAGTGGTCGGTTTTAACGGCCAGCGGCTGTTTCTGATGCCGCTGGAAGAAGTGGAAGGCATCGTGCCCGGCGCCCGGGTTTACGCCCGCATCTCGCCGGAAGGCCAAAGCGCCAGTAAGCAGCTGCCGCTCGGTCCTGCCCTGCTGGGCCGGGTACTGGACGGCAGCGCCAAGCCGCTCGACGGCCTGCCCGCACCGGAAACCGGCTACCGTGCGCCGCTGATCACCGCCCCATTCAACCCGCTGCAACGAACGCCGATCGAACAGGTGCTGGACGTCGGCGTGCGCACCATCAACGGCCTGTTGACCGTCGGTCGCGGTCAGCGCATGGGGCTGTTTGCCGGTTCCGGCGTCGGTAAAAGCGTGCTGTTGGGCATGATGGCGCGCTACACCCAGGCCGACGTGATTGTCGTCGGTCTGATCGGCGAACGTGGCCGTGAGGTGAAAGACTTTATCGAAAACATCCTCGGCCCTGAAGGCCGGGCGCGTTCGGTGGTGATCGCCGCACCGGCGGACGTCTCACCGCTGCTGCGCATGCAGGGTGCGGCCTACGCCACACGCATCGCTGAAGATTTCCGCGATCGCGGCCAGCACGTGCTGTTGATCATGGATTCACTGACGCGCTACGCCATGGCGCAACGTGAGATAGCCCTGGCCATCGGCGAGCCGCCGGCCACCAAAGGCTATCCGCCTTCCGTCTTCGCCAAGCTGCCGGCACTGGTTGAACGCGCGGGCAACGGCATCAGCGGCGGCGGGTCGATTACCGCCTTTTATACCGTGCTGACCGAAGGCGATGACCAACAGGATCCGATCGCCGACTCGGCACGCGCCATTCTCGACGGCCATGTGGTGCTGTCGCGACGCTTGGCGGAAGCCGGCCACTATCCGGCCATCGACATTGAAGCCTCCATCAGCCGCGCCATGACCTCGCTGATCGACGAAGAACACTATCGTCGGGTGCGTAACTTCAAACAGATGCTGGCCAGCTACCAACGCAACCGCGATTTGATCAGCGTAGGCGCTTACGTCGCAGGCAGCGACCCGCTGCTGGATAAGGCCATGACGCTGTATCCGCAGATGGAAGCCTATCTGCAGCAAGGCATTTTCGAACGCAGCGGCTATCAGGACGCCTGCCAGCAGCTACAGCAGTTGATCGTTTAACGTCACCAAAGGCGCAAACCCGATGAAACCACAGTCCCCCCTGATTACCCTGCGCGATCTGGCGCAGGATGCAGTAGAACAGGCGACTCGCCAACTGGGCCAGGTGCGCAAAGCTCAGCAAGCCGCTGAACAGCAACTTTCCATGCTGCTCAACTATCAGGATGAGTACCGTCAGAAGCTGAATAATCAACTGAGCGGCGGTATGGAATCGTCCAACTGGCAGAACTACCAGCAGTTTATCGGCACGCTGGAACAGGCGATCGCCCAGCACCGCCAGCAGTTGACGCAGTGGGGAGAGAAAGTGGACCACGCGATGAAACAATGGCAGGACAAACAGCAACGGTTGAACGCTTTCGAAACCCTGCATACCCGAGCCCAGAGCGCGGAGTTGCAGTTGGAGAACAAACGGGATCAAAAACTGATGGATGAGTTCGCTCAACGCAGTGCACAAAGGAATATACATCAATGAACCTGAACGCTTTGCCGGGCCTGTCGCTGCCGGGCGATACCGGCCTGCTGCCGGACGCGCAGCTCCCGCTGGATGAGTCATCGCTCTCTTCCGCTTTTGCTCAACTGCTTGGCGCCCGCGTGCTGCCGGCCGACAAGTCCGCAGGCAAACTGTCACCGATGGCGTTGAGTGCAGAAGAAGACTCTGCGCCGCTGAGCCGCAACCAACTGACGCAGTTACTGGCCGCATTCGGCGAACGCGATGGGCTGTTGGCGCCTTCGCTGTTAACGCAAGGCCAGCCAGCCGCCATCAGTAACGACGAAGAGCCGACGTTGAAGCAACCGTCGCACGACGCCGCGCTGCGGCCTGCCGGTGAGATCGACGCAGCTACGCTGCAAGCGCTGTTCGCCATGCTGCCAATCGCTATTCCCCCAGCAATGCCTGATGCAGGTACCGGCGCGGCGGAACTGAGCCTTGAAGGCGATCAAGATACCCCTCAGGCTGCAACGATCCAGAGCGCTTCACTGGGACGCCAGGCTGAGGTAACCGGCACGCAAAAGGCACCAACGCCGGTAACTCCAGCTTCGCTCGGCAGTGAAAGCCGTGCCGACATCCCACAGCAAATTGCAGTTGCGCACGAAAAACCGGATGCAGCGGCGTTGAAGCTTGGCGCCGATAGCCAATCGCCAACGCCAAACGTCCCTCTGATGGCCCCACCGGTCTCCAGCCCGACGATCGCGGCAGCGCCAGGCGCTGCGTTGGTCACTGCCCCGCCTACGCCGCAGCTAAACGCCCAGTTGGGCAGCCCGGAGTGGCAGCAGGCGTTGAACCAACAGGTGCTGATGTTCCATCGCAACGGTCAGCAAAGCGCCGAGCTGCGTCTGCATCCGCAGGAATTGGGGGCGTTACAGATCACCCTCAAGCTGGATGACAACCAGGCGCAGCTGCACATTGCCTCGGCACACGGACAGGTTCGCGCCGCCGTGGAGGCCGCGATGCCGCAACTGCGTCACGCGCTGGCTGAGAGTGGCATCAATTTGGGACAAAGCAGCGTGGGCGGCGACCAGATGCCGCAGTGGCAACAGGCGCAGCAGCACAATGGCGGGCAGCAGGGGCGCCCGGATTATCGCGAGCGTCAGGGTGACGGCGATTTGTCCGTCGATGCCCACAGCGCACCGCTGGAATTACAGGCGATGGCCCGCGCCGTCAGCGGCGTTGATATTTTCGCCTGAGTGGCCGCAAACGCCCAAGCTGGCACGCTTTTCCCTGCCTATTCTGGCTATTGCGTGCCGGAATAGGCGCGATAATACCGCTACCCTTCATACTTGAAGCTGCATCATTGTTGGCTGCATTTGCGCGCCCCGGTCACATAGTTATCTATGCTGCTGAGGACTTACAAACTTGCCGTCGCGATGCAACTCCAAATATTTTGGGTAAATAATGTCATGCGTGCGGCTTTTACACGCGCTATATACCCGCGAGATCTTAGGTTGCAGCTTGAAAAATGAAGGGCATATACCCTATGGATTTCAAGTTGCAGCCAGGCGCCCAGCTCACTCATCCCCAGGGGCTTACTCAAGTAAGTGACTGGGGGAGTGAGTGCAGGGAACAACGCTGCAGCTTGAAAGACGACGGGTATAACAACAGGAATTTGATTTAGCTATGTCTCAAAATACCCTACCGGCAGCACCGAAACGCTCCCTTCTGGTCATACTGCTGGTGCTGATAACCCTCGTCGCCTGCGGCGCGGCCGGCTACAGCTGGTGGCAGCTCAAGCAGCACCAGGAGGGCGCGCAGCCCGTAGCCAAAGAACTCCCCCCGGCCGCACCGGTGTTTATGCCGCTGGACACCTTTACCGTCAATCTGCTGACGCCCGATAACAACCCGGATCGGGTGTTGTATATCGGCCTGACGTTACGCTTGCCGGATGAAAGTACCCGCCGCCAACTGAATGATTTCCTGCCGGAGGTGCGCAGCCGTCTGCTGATGCTGCTGTCTCGTCAGGAAGCGGGCCAGTTGAGCAGTGAACAAGGAAAGCAGCAACTGGTGGCGCAGATTAAGGACGTGCTTAGCCCGCCGCTGGTTAAGGGACAACCGAAGCAGGTGGTCAGCGACGTGCTGTTCACTGCCTTCATATTGCGGTAATCACTATGGGCGACAGCATTCTTTCACAGGCAGAGATCGACGCCTTGCTCAACGGCGACAGCGCGGGTGATGAACCCGAAGCGGTTGCCCTCAATGAGAGCGAGGTCAAGCCGTACGATCCGACCACCCAGCGCCGAGTGGTGCGCGAACGGCTGCACGCGCTGGAAATCATCAACGAACGTTTTGCCCGGCAGTTCCGCATGGGGTTATTCAACCTGCTGCGCCGCAGCCCGGACATTACCGTTGGCCCGATCAAGATCCAGCCGTACCACGAATTTGCTCGCAACCTGCCGGTGCCCACCAACTTGAACCTGGTGCACCTGAACCCGCTGCGCGGTACTGCGCTGTTCGTGTTCGCACCGAGCCTGGTGTTTATCGCCGTCGATAACCTGTTCGGGGGCGACGGTCGCTTTCCCACCAAAGTGGAAGGCCGCGAATTTACGCCAACCGAACAGCGGGTGATCAAGCGCATGCTGCGGCTGGCGCTGGACGCCTACGGCGACGCCTGGAGCGCAATTTACAAGATTGACGTGGAATACGTGCGCGCTGAAATGCAGGTGAAGTTCACCAACATCACCACGTCGCCAAACGACATCGTGGTCACCACCCCTTTCCAGGTGGAAATTGGCGCGCTGAGCGGTGAATTCAACATCTGCATTCCGTTTGCCATGATCGAACCGCTGCGCGAACTGCTGACCAACCCACCGTTGGAGAATTCGCGGCAGGAAGACAGCCACTGGCGTGAAACGCTGGTGAAGCAGGTGCAGCATTCCGAGCTGGAGCTGATTGCCAACTTCGTCGATATCCCGATGCGCCTGTCGAAGATCCTGAAGTTGCAGCCGGGCGATGTATTACCGATTGATAAACCGGATCGCCTCATCGCCCACGTCGACGGCGTGCCGGTTTTGACCAGCCAATACGGCACGTTAAACGGGCAGTACGCCCTGCGTGTTGAACATTTGATTAACCCTATTTTGAATGCTCTGAGTGAGGAACAGCCCAAATGAGTGATCCTAAGCAACCGTCTGGCGAAGGAAAGGAATCCGTGGACGATCTGTGGGCTGATGCGTTTAACGAACAGCAAGCAACCGAAAAGACGTCTGCCAGCGATGCGGTGTTCAAATCGCTGGAGCCGCAGGATACCAGCGGCAGCCTGCAGGATATCGATCTGATCCTCGACATCCCGGTCAAATTGACCGTTGAACTGGGCCGCACCAAGATGACCATCAAGGAACTGCTGCGCCTGTCGCAGGGCTCTGTCGTGGCGTTGGACGGGCTGGCGGGTGAACCGCTGGATATTATGATCAACGGTTATCTGATTGCCCAGGGCGAAGTGGTGGTGGTGGCCGACAAATTCGGCGTGCGCATTACCGATATCATCACCCCTTCCGAGCGCATGCGCCGCCTGAGCCGCTGATGAACCCAAGCGCCGCCACGCCCACCGCGGGCACCTTGCAATCCACCGAGCCGGCACTGCCGGCCGGTTCAGTGCTGACGCAGGTCAGCAGCGCACTTGGCGGCATTTTGCTGCTGATCCTGCTGGCCGGCTGGCTGTTTCGTCGCCTGGGGTTTGCCCCGCAGGCACGCAACAGCAAACTGCTCAATCTGCGCGCCAGCTGTCAGGTTGGACAGCGCGAACGCGTGGTGGTGATCGAAGTGGATAACACCTTGCTGGTGTTGGGCGTCACCGCCCAGCAAATCACCCCGCTGCATAGCCTGCCCGCGCCGGTGCAGGACACCGACGCCGCCGAAGTGACCACGCCGGCGGATTTTCGCCAACTGATGCAAAAAGTTCTCAAACGTCCGGAAAAATCGGCATGAAATCCCTCGTTCAGTGTGTCGCCTTCTGTGGGCGAGGCAAAATACTTCTGCGCGTATTGGCAGCGGCTTTACTGTTGCTCAGCCCCACCGCTTTCGCACAACTTCCCGGTCTGATCAGCCAGCCATTAGCCAACGGTGGCCAAAGCTGGTCGCTGCCGGTGCAAACCCTGGTGTTGCTGACTTCGCTCAGTTTCTTGCCGGCCATGCTGCTGATGATGACCAGCTTCACGCGCATCATCATCGTCCTGGGTCTGCTGCGCAATGCCCTCGGCACCCCCTCTGCCCCACCCAACCAGGTGATGTTGGGCCTGGCGCTGTTCCTGACCTTTTTCATTATGTCGCCGGTGTTCGACAAGGTTTATCAGGACGCTTATCTGCCGTTCAGCCAGGACAAAATCAGCCTGGACATCGCGCTGGATAAAGGTTCACAGCCGCTGCGCGAGTTTATGCTGCGCCAAACGCGTGAAACCGATCTGGCGCTGTATGCCAAGCTCGCCAACCAGCCGCCGCTGGCCGGGCCGGAAGCGGTGCCGATGCGCATCCTGCTGCCGGCCTACGTCACCAGCGAACTGAAAACCGCGTTCCAAATCGGCTTCACGGTGTTTATTCCGTTCCTGATTATCGATCTGGTGGTCGCCAGCGTGTTGATGGCGCTGGGGATGATGATGGTGCCACCGGCAACCATCTCGTTGCCCTTCAAGCTGATGCTGTTTGTTCTGGTGGACGGCTGGCAACTGCTGCTGGGTTCGCTGGCGCAAAGTTTCTATTCGTAATTCGCGGCATACCCGCCGCCACTGAGGGATCCATAATGACACCAGAATCGGTTATGGCGCTGGGCACCGAGGCGATGAAGGTGGCGTTGGCCCTGGCCGCGCCGCTGTTGCTCGCCGCGTTGGTCAGCGGCCTGGTGGTCAGCCTGCTGCAGGCCGCGACCCAGATCAACGAAATGACGCTGTCGTTCATTCCCAAAATCCTGGCGGTGGTCGCGACCATCGTGATTGCCGGACCGTGGATGCTGAACCTGCTGCTGGACTATATGCGCACGCTGTTCACTAACCTGCCCAACCTGATTGGTTAACCATGCTCACATTTGACAGCGCGCAGTTCGGCGTCTGGCTCAGCCAATATTTCTGGCCGCTGCTGCGCATTTTGGCGCTGATCAGCACCGCGCCGGTATTCAGCGAAAAGCAGATCAGCAAGAAGGTGAAAATTGGCCTCGGCGGGCTGATCGTGATACTGATTGCCCCCGGGCTGCCCACCAGCACCGTGCCTATTTTCTCTGCGGCCGGTTTGTGGCTGGCGGCCCAGCAAATCCTGATCGGTGTCGCGCTGGGCCTGACCATGCAGTTCGCCTTCGCGGCGATACGGCTGGCCGGCGAAGTGATCGGCATGCAGATGGGTTTGTCGTTCGCCACCTTCTTCGATCCCAGCGGCGGGCCAAACATGCCGGTATTGGCTCGGCTGCTCAACCTGCTGGCGATGCTGCTGTTTCTCAGCTTCAACGGCCATCTGTGGCTGATTTCTCTGTTGGTCGACAGCTTCCATACCCTGCCGATCCAGGCCGAGCCGCTTAACGGCAATGGCTTTCTCGCCTTGACCCAGGCCGGTTCGCTGATTTTCATCAACGGCATGATGCTGGCACTGCCGCTGATCTGCCTGTTGCTGACGCTGAACATGGCGCTCGGCCTGCTTAACCGCATGACACCGCAGCTGTCGGTGTTCGTCATCGGTTTCCCGGTGACCATGACCATTGGCATTATGACCATCGGCATGATGATGCCGATGCTGGCGCCGTTTTGTGAGCACCTGTTTGGCGAGTTCTTCAACCAACTGTCCGAAGTGATACGCGGTATGTCATGACCGAATTATAAAGATGTCCTTCGGCGAAGGATAAAACCGGACAGGTGCATCGTCCGGCCATCGAAAACACTTTTATTCTTATTCCTTCCAAAGTCATAATAATCCAGCCCCGGTGTTACTTGTCTTTAATAAAATGTACCTCTCACCCAGCATAACGCCCACAGTTACCCATTATTTTCTTCAATTCTATTACAACCCAATCACACATCGGCCCTGAGTTACAATTAAACACGTTTAAACCCAGCATTCCCAATGAACCTCACGATGAAAGCGCCCATAATAAAAACACCTAACCCACTGATAGGAAATATTATGTAGTCTTGTCCTGTGAAAGGTCGCACATCGTAACAATAAGGTCACCAGCCAGATTTCGTGGAATAGTAAAGGTGAAGAAAGTCATTTAACCAGTAAATAGTAATTTCTCGAAATTAGCCGAGGAATTTATATTTTCCGGTCGTTACCACCTTTTAAAAATATCTCTAACCAAGGAGTCGTTATGTTAAGGAATAAATTAGCTTACTCTATTGCCTCATCATTATTTATCCCCTGTCTTGTCGGTGCATCACCACTGGTCCCTGACTTTACCCCAGTAGAAGTGATTGCCGATTACGATACCGGTATTTTTAACGTAGTATGCGATTATTCACATACGCTGGCCGATGATGCCATTGTCATGCCTGGCCGTCCTGGCTATTCAATGATGCATGACTTCTTCGGCAACACCAGCGCCGACGCCATGACCACCACTGAGTCGCTGCAGCACGCACCAAGAACCACCTGCACCTCTGCGTATGACAGTTCATCGTACTGGGCACCGCAGCTGATGCGCGCTAACGGTACCCTCGTCAAACCCTCCTACATCAAAGTGTATTACCGCAACGACAACCCGGAAAAGCAGGCTGCTGCCCCTATCCCACCAGGGTTACAGCTGCTGGCCGGCAACCACCACCGCCCCGCGGGCCAATACGATCCGCACGTATGGTTCTATTGCCGCACGTCGCTGCAAGGTGGCGAACATTCAAACCAACCACCAGAAAGTTGCCCGCAAATCCCGGGGTTTGATGAAGGTGCCGAGTTCAATATTTCGTTAAGCTTCCCTGATTGTTGGGATGGTAAAAACCTGAAAACCACCGCCAATCCTAAAAATCGCAATGCCGCATTCAGTGAGAATGGCGTATGTCCCGCGGCTTTCCCCGTGAAGATCCCGCAGTTGAACATGCGGATCCACTACGCAATGAATGATGACGGCAATCTTAAGGGTGCCAAACTGTCCATGAACCCGACAGTTGACGAGCACGGCGCCATCATCCCGGTTTGGGGCGATCTGAACAGTGCCCATGCGGACTTCTTCGCTGCCTGGAACCCGCGCACCACCCGCTACAGCGTTGAAGAGTGCCTCAATCGTAAGGTGGCCTGTGATAAAGACATTACCGGCGATTTCGAACGCAGCAGCGCCGACGGTTGGATTTCAGCTAAAGAGGGACAAAAACATTTTGATGATGCGGTCATCAAGGTCGGGGGCGAAAATAACATTGGCCTGATCAAATTCGCGCTGCCAGAGCGCCTCGACAGCCATAGCATCACCAAGGCTGATTTGCGCCTTTACGGCCACCAGGTAAGCGGCGAAACCGGGCAGGTACGGTTATATGCACTGCCGAACACCGACTGGGATGAAAATGGCAATCAGCCTGCCATCACGCAATGCCCATCGACACCAGTGTTGGATCGTGCCCAGATGTGGAAAGACACGGTGATGAAAACCTTCGATGTCACCCAAACCGTACAGCAGGCCCTGCAGGCAGGAAAGCGCGAAATCGCCTTCTGCCTGAGCGGAAGTACCTCAGCCGACGCTGAATTTAGCAGTAAAGAAGGCAAGCGTGGGCCGATATTGCGTTTCGATTTTGACCCGGTGGCCGAAGCCTCAGCCATCAAATAAAACGTTAACGCCTGCTCAACGGATGAGTTCATGGCGATAAAAAAAGGCACGTCACGCCAAACCTGTGTGGGGGAAGCGTGACGTGCCAAACAAGTGCGCCCGGTTTCAAGAATTCCCTACCGCTGCTACGCAGCAATAACGTCTTCTAAGCACACCCAAAGAGATTGCCCGCCGTGACTGCACGGCAGGCTAAGAGCTATTTATTACCCGGTACTATGGATTTCGATGCCCCACCCCAGCTAGCGTAGAGGCGCGGTATGCTGCGCCCGTAACAACCATACTGGAGTGGATCTATCGGCCCCGCACAGCAAAGGGGATTAGCGGTTCAACTGGAACAGCGACATCCCCTGCATATCCCCGAAGGTTTTGTATGACGCCTGCAAGGCCGCCTGCTGCATGAAATAGCTGGAAATCGACTCGGCCAGATCGGCATCAACCAGCGCGCTCATTTGCGTTTTGTTGATCATGTCGCGGTCCTTGCCGATACTGTCCAGCGTATCCATTTCCTGCAGTTGGCTGCCCAGCTCCGCGCGCACGCTAAGCACTCTGTTATAAGAGTTGTCCAGGCCGCGGTTGGCTTTGGCCAGCGCATCGTTCACCTGCTGCTTGGTGGCATCATCCGCATCCTTCTGCGGTGTTTTCAACGCTTTCAGCGCGATATCAATGCTTTCAAACACGTTAGCGACGGAGGCGCTGCCATCCGGTTCCGGCTTCGGGTTGCTGGTCAATGCCATGAAGACCTTATCGCCGGTATGGCCAATGGTCATGGTGCGGTTGGCATCCACTTTCTGCTCGACCGGCGTGTTGCCGCCGACATAGCTGACCGATCCGCCCTTGTCTTCAAAGGGAGGCTTGTCGTTCACAAAACCGCCAAACATATAGCGGCCGTTGCCATCGGTGCTGTTGGCCTGGTTGAGCAACTGATCTTTCAGCCCCTGCAGCTGGGTCGCCAGCGAATCGCGGTCGTCGTCGCTTTTGGTGCCGCCGGCGCTGACGATCAGCGCTTTCATATCGGAGATGGTGCTGGTCACCCCGGCCAGCACGGTCTCTTCCATCGACACGCTTTGACGGGCAAAGGTCCGCGCCAAGGCATATTGGGTGTTTTCCGACTGTGATTGAGCCAGCATCACCGCCTGCGAAGCCGCCAGAGGATCGTCGGACGGATTGCTGACTTTTTTGCCGGTGGAAAGCTGCTCGGCGGCTTTCATAAACAGCGACTGGTTACCGGTAATACCGGACATGTTCTGTTGGTACATCATGCTGGTGGACATGCGCATGGTGCGGGTTCCTCAAAATCAGCGACCGGAACCGCCAGGGCTCCGGTCAAAGTGGAAATCAACGGATATTCAGCAGTGCGTCAAACATTGAGCTGGCGGTTTGAATGACCTGTGCATTGGCCATGTAATATTGCTGAAAACGCAGCAGTTCACCGTACTCTTCGTCCAGGTTGACGCCGGAGATCGACTGCTGCTGAATAGTCAGCTGCTTGACGATATTGGCCTGAGAAGTCGCCGAAACCTTGGCCGATGCCGTCTGGTTACCAACGCTGCTCACCATGCTGGCGTAAGCGCCGCTGAAGGTGGCTTTGCCGTCGACCAATTTTTTGGTCTGCAGATCGAGCAGCTTTTTGGCGTTTTCGTTATCGCCGCGGCCGCTGTCGTCTTTGCCGGCGGCAGCGATATTCGCCGAGTCGGTAATCGCGACTTTCAAGCTGCCCGCCACGTCGCTGACCGGCTTCACGGTAAAGCTGTCGTTCTTTTGTGCCGTGCCGTCGATGTCGACCTTCAGGCCGTCAAAGCTCAGCGTCGGTTTGCCGGTGGTGGCATCGACGCCCGCCGTGGCGTTGACCTTCACGTTGTCCGGCAGACGGCTGACCTGCCAGTTGCTGCCGTCGAACTCCACCCGGTAATCGTTGGCCTTCACCTTGCTGGTATCGGTGTAGGACACCGACAGCGCCGCATCGCCGGCATTGCGGCTGTTATCCACCACGCGCCCACCACCGAAGCTGAAGAAATCGGTGCCTGCGTCGCCGTTGAGATCGAACCCGGCACGGTGCTGCTGGTTAAAGCTGTCCGCCATCGCCAGCGCCAATTGCCCCAACTGGTTGCGTGCGCTATCCAGCGATTCGCTGCGGAACTTCAGTACGCCGCTGACGCTGCCGCTGGTAATTTGCCCTTCCGGCACTTCGCTGACGCCGTTGCCGCGGTTATAGCCGATGGTCAGGCGAGAAGGATCGCCGCTGGAAGGCACTGCCTCCACCTGGTAGGCATTGCTCCCCTGCACCAGCGTCAGGCCGTTGGCGAAAGACACGGTATAAGCGTCGCCGTCTTGCTGCATCACCTGCACGCCCACCACCTGGTTTAACTCAGTCACCAGTTGGTCGCGCTGATCGAGCAAGGCATTCGGCTCACCGCCGCTGCCGCGCAGGCGGGTAATTTCATCGTTCAGTTTGGCGATTTGCTGGCTGTAGCTGTTGATCTGGTTAGCGCTGTCGCTGAGCTGTTGGTTAACGCCGCTGTCCATATCGCGCAGGTATTTGTCGGTGTTATTGAACTGATTGACCAACCCATTGGCCTTGCCCAGCACCGTTTGGCGCGCGGCGTCATCGCCGGCGTTGCTGACCAGGTTCTCCAGGTTGCTGAAGAAATCCTGCATATTGGTCGACAAGGTATTGGTTTTGCTCGCCAGCAGGTTATCGATCTGCGAGATTTTCTCGAAGTAGGCGTTCTGTGCCCCGGCCTGGCTCTGTGCTCCGCGCAACTGATTGGTGATGAACTGGTTGTACTCACGGTTAACGCTGGTCACGGTGACCCCGTTGCCAATGAAGCCACTCATGGTACTCATACCGCCGTTCTGCGCCAGGATCGCAGTCTGTCGGTTATAGCCCGCCACGTTGTAGTTAGAGATGTTGTTACTGACGGTGCTGAGCGCCACCTGAGCCGCATTCAGCCCGCTCATCGCGGTATTGATTAAGCTGTTGGACATAGAAGTTCCTTTTGCTGCGGCGCCGGTGGCCCACAGGAGTCAATTAATCTGCTGAGCCGTTCACTCAGCCTGTCTTGGTTATCGGCAAAAACGGGGGAAACTTGAGGGAAAAATCCGGGTCCAGCATGCTGGACCCCTACATTTAAATACGGCCTATTGCGTAGGGGCGCTGCATGCTGCGCCCAGTGGCTAAAAAAGATCCTTCAGGTCGTGGGTATACGCCTTCACCACCTGCTCGCCGGCGTTTTTCATCTGCTGTATCACGCTGACCAACTTGCTGGCATATTGCGGATCGGTGGCGTAACCGGCCTGTTGCAGCGCCTGCGCCGCCTGCTCCGGGCTGCGGGCGTTGGCCACCCCGGCGTAGCGGGGGTTATTGGTCAACAGCTTGACGTAGTCGGCCATCGCCTCGACGTAAGAACCGTAAACCCGGAACTTCGCCTTGATCTTCTTCGCCGCACCCTGCTCGAACTCGGTGGTGGTGATCTCGGTCACCGGCCCGTCCCAGCTGCCGCCCGCCTTGATGCCAAACAGGTTGTAGCTCGGCGAACCGTCGGCGGCCGGGATCTCACGCTGACCCCAGCCGGATTCCAGCGCGGCCTGTGCCACAATCAGCTGATGCGGAATGCCGCTCTGCTGGCTGACGACGCGTGCAGGAGTAGACAGCCGGGCAACAAAGTTGCCGTTGTTGAGCGACAGCGCGGCCGCGCTCGGCGCTTTTGGCACCGCGCGGCGGAGAGTCTGCTCCAGCGCCTGATTCGGCAGCGTTCGCAACACCTCATCGTCCAGCGCCATCGGCGACGTGCCCGCCGTTTCGCTCGGCACCGCGTTGGCGTTGCTCATCTGCTTCACCATCATGTCGGCCAACCCCAGGCCTTTCTGCGACATCTGCTGGGCAATTTGCTGGTCATACATTGAGGTGTAGAGCCGAGACTGATCGCTGCTCAAGATCCCATCCTGCGGCAGCGCGGCACGCATGCTTTTCAGCATCATCTGCACGAACATGCCTTCAACCTGCTGCGCCACCTGTTTCAGGTTGCCCTGCGGATCGCTCGCCGCATCGCGTTTCAGTCCATTAAGCGCCTGCGCATCATAGGCGGCGCCCGACATTGCCATCAGATCGCCAGCCATCAGATAATTTCCAGCTTGGCACGCAGACAGCCGGCGCTTTGCATCGCCTGCAGGATAGACATCAGATCGATCGGCGTTGCCCCCAACGCGTTAAGCGCGCGGATCACGTTGTTCAGATTGGCGCTGGCGTTAACCTTCTGCAGCGAGCCACCCTGCTGTTGCACCGAAATCTGGGTGTTCGGCGTCACCACCGTTTGCCCGCCGCCAAACGGGGTATTTGGCTGGCTGACGGTATTTTGCCGATCGACCACCACCGACAGGTTGCCTTGCGCCACCGCGCAGGAATCCAGGATCACGTCGCGGTTCATTACTACCGAACCGGTGCGTGAGTTGATGATCACCTTGGCGTCGATCGCCCCGACGCTGACGTTAATGTTCTGGATCTCCGCCAGGAAGCGCACCTGCGAACTGTTGCCCTGTGGCACCAGCACCTGAATGGTACGGGCGTCCAACGGTGAAGCCGTGCCACCGCCGCGTTGACGGTTGATTGCGTCGCTGATCTGTTGTGCCAGCGTAAAATCTTCATCGTTGAGCTGCAGGTTAATCACCCCGCCGGCCCCGAAGGTGGTCGGCAGCTCGCGCTCAATGGTGGCGCCGTTGCTGATGCGCCCACCAGCCAGTTGGTTAACCTGTACGCTGCTGCCACCGGCCGAAGCGCCGGCTCCGCCGACCAGCACGTTGCCCTGCGCCAGCGCGTAAACCTGATTATCTACCCCTTTCAGCGGCGTCATCAGCAAAGTACCGCCACGCAGGCTCTTGGCATTACCCATGGAGGACACCACCACGTCGATATTCTGCCCGGTGCGCGAAAACGGCGGCAGCTTGGCGGTGACCATGACCGCCGCCACGTTTTTCAACTGCATGTTGGTGCCCGGTGGCACGGTGATACCCAACTGCGACAGCATGTTGCTCAGGCTCTGGGTGGTGAACGGGGTCTGCATGGTCTGGTCACCGGAACCGTCCAGCCCCACCACCAGTCCGTAACCGATCAGCGCGTTATCGCGTACGCCCTGCACCGTGACCAGATCGCGAATGCGCTCCGCCGCGGCCGGCAGGCTCAGCGCACTAATCACCAGCGCCATTAGAAATTTCTTTAACATTGGAACCTCATTCGCCTTACCCACAAGGCGTTATTGTCGCAGGCAGTTTGGGGGCGGGCGGCGCACAGGGAATGGAGCGTACACGCAGTACGTGACTGCCCCGAGCACTGCCCAACCTCAAAATGGCAAGTAAAATAGCCTGTACTCAAAACGGTGAGACATTTAAGAAGAAGCGTTGTAACCACCCCATGGTCTGCGCTTCGTTGATATAGCCGTTGCCGACATATTCAATGCGCGCATCCGCCACCTGGGTGGAGGTAACCGAGTTGCTGCCGCTGATGGTGCGCGGGTTGACGACCCCGGAGAAACGGATGAATTCGGTGCCCTGATTAATGGCGATCTGTTTTTCCCCCACCACGTGCAGGTTTCCGTTCACCAGCACCTGATTGACCGTCACGGTAATGGTGCCGTTAAAGGTGTTGTTGGCGTTGGCCCCGCCCTTGCCACCGAAGGTGCTGTCACCGGAGATATCCATGTCGGCACGCGCATTGCCTAGCAAGCCATCGAGGTAGCGTGGCGAGGTGGCCACGCCGAACTTGCTGGCCCCGTTGCGGCTGGCGTTGGCAGAGGAGCTTTTGCTGGCGCTGACGTTTTCCTGCAGCACGATCGTCAGGGTATCGCCGACGTTGCGCGGACGACGGTCTTCAAACAGCGGCTGATAACCGTAGTTCATCGGCTGCACCGTCTGGAAAATGGAACCGTTCGGCACGGGCGCGCCCGCCGGCGCCGGCTGTGCCGTGGTAGCCCCGTCAACCAGGGGTTTATGTGGAATGTAAGCGCAGCCGCTCAGCGTCAGCATCACCATTGCCGCCAGCCAGCGTTTTCCTTGCGGCGGATTTTCCATCAGAGTTGTGGTTACCACGGGTATCGCCTTTGTTTCACAAAATAGGGTTACGGGCGCTGCAGCACCCGTGAATGTGTTGACAAAGTGGGGAAAAAGCGTGGTTTTTCCCCACTTTGTGGTTATTAGCCGAAAATCAATAATTTGATTTTCCTTCATTTTTTGTTAGCAAATCCTGACCTTCCAACCCTGTTTTAAGATTGGTTAACGACCTTGCGGGCGCAGCGGCGCCCGTCAATTACAGTTGCGTCAGCTTTTGCAGCATCTGATCGGACGTCGATACCGCTTTGCTGTTGATTTCGTAAGCACGTTGGGTCTGGATCATGTTGACCAGCTCTTCCGCCACGTTGACGTTGGAGGTTTCCACATAGCCCTGATACAGCAGACCGGCACCGTTTAGCCCAGGCGTGCTCTCGTTCGGCGCGCCGGAACTCTCGGTTTCCTGGTACAGGTTCTCGCCCATGCTTTCCAGGCCGCTGTCATTGATAAAGGTGGTCAGCGTCAGTTGGCCCACCTGCTGGGCGGCAGTCTGCCCCTGCAGGGTGGCGCTGACGATGCCGTCGCGGCCGACGGTGATGCTCAGGGCATTGGCCGGAATGGTGATCGCCGGTTGCACCTGGAAGCCGCTGGCGGTCACCAGTTGGCCGTTTTGATCTCTCTGGAACGAGCCGTCGCGAGTATAGGCCAGGGTGCCGTCCGGCATCATCACCTGGAAAAAGCCCTGCCCCTTGATGGCGATATCCTTGCTGTTGTTGGTCTGCGACAGGTTGCCCTGGCTGTGCAGACGCTCGGTCGCCACCGGCCGCACGCCGGTACCGATCTGCAGCCCGGACGGCAGCGTCGTCTGCTCGGAGGACTGCGCCCCCGGCTGACGCATGGTCTGGTACAGCAGATCTTCGAATACTGCACGCTGGCGTTTAAAACCGTTAGTGCTGACGTTGGCCAGGTTATTGGCGATCACGTCCATATTGGTCTGCTGCGCATCCAGACCGGTTTTGGCAATCCATAAAGATGGGATCATGGGTTATTTCCTTGCTAATTAACTCATTGATAACAATGAATTGGCGCGCTGTTCATTTTCATCCACGCTGTGGATGACCTTCATCTGCATTTCAAAGCGGCGGGCGTTGGCAATCATGTCGACCATGGTTTCCATCGGTTTGACGTTGCTGCCTTCCAGCACGCCCGGCATCACCTGCACCAGCGGATCGTTCGGCAACTGATTGCCGCGCTGCCGTTGGGTTTCCGGCGTCAGGCGGAACAACCCGTCATCGCCACGCATCACTTCGCGCGCGTCGGCCTTCACCAGTTTCAGCCTGCCGATCTGTGCAATGCTGTTCGGCGGATCGCCCGCATTCAGCGCCGAGATGGTCCCGTCGGCGGCAATGGTGATCTCTGCCGACGGGGGTACCTCAATCGGTCCGCCGTCGCCCATCAGCGGCACGCCCTGCACCGTCAACTGCCCGGTGGAGGAGATCTGGATGTTACCGTTACGGGTGTAGGCTTCGCCGCCGTCCGGCAGGCTGACGGCCAGAAAGCCGTCCTGCTGCAGCGCCACGTCCAGCGGGCGGGCGGTGTAATTCAGCGCCCCCTGGCTCATGTCCGCGCCCGGCGTTGACGCGGTAACCAGCGTTCGCGTCGGCAAGCTTGGCCCATCCACCGGCACGGCACGCAGCGCCGACAGCTGGGCGCGAAAGCCCGGCGTCGATGCGTTGGCCAGATTATTGGCGGTGACAGACTGCTGCTCCAGCGTCTGTCGCGCTGCGCCCATCGCGGTATAAATCGCGTGATCCATAAATCAGTCCTATTAGCGCAGGCTAACCAGCGTTTGCAGGATCGAGTCCTGCGTTTTGATGGTTTGGGCGTTCGACTGGTAGTTACGTTGTGCGACGATCATGTTCACCAGTTCCTGGCTCAGATCGACGTTGGAGGCTTCCAGCGCGCCGCTGGTCAGTTTGCCCAAACCGCCGTTGCCCGCCAGACCTACGCGTGGCTGGCCGGATGCGCCGGTTTCCTGCCAAACGTTATCGCCCTGAGAAGACAGGCCTTCCGGGTTGGAGAAGTTGGCCATGACGATCTGACCCAGCACCTGAGTCTGCTGGTTGGAGTAGATGCCCATCACCGTGCCGTCGTTGTTGATCTGGAAGTTGGTGTATTCGCCTGCGCCATAGCCATCCTGCGACACTTTGCTGACGGAGTCGGCGCTGACGCTCTGCTGCATGCTCTTGGCGAAATTCAGGGTGAAGTTCTGTGCCGGCGCGCCATCTTTGGCTTCCATCGGGATCAGCATGCTGAATTCGCCGGCGGTGCCTTGTTTGCTGGTGGTGCTGGCCAGATTGCCGCTGGTGTCGAACGTCATGGTACCGGCATCTACCGGAGCAGCCGTTCCATCCTGGGTATAAACCTGCCACTTGTTCTCGTCGGTTTTCACAAAGTAGGCGTTGATGTTGTGCGCGTTACCTAACGAGTCATAAGTGGTGATGGTGTTGACGTAGTTGTAAGAATCCTTCTTGGCGGGATCGAAGGTGTGGTTATCCGGAACCTTATGCGTGGATTTAAGGTTGGCGACCATGTTGCCGGAGGTTGATGCCTTGGCGTTCATCATGCCTTCCGGAATGCTCAGCGGCACCGGGTTCGCGCCCTGTTGAATGGTCGGCGGCGTACCGGCAGCCGGGTAGCCGGTCAGTTGCAGGCCCTGCATGTTGGTCAGGTTACGGTTTTCATCCAGTTTGAACTGGCCGTTACGGCTGTAGAAAATGCCGCCGTCCTGATCCTGCAGACGGAAGAAACCGTTGCCGGAAATCGCCACGTCCAGTGCACGGCTGGTACCAGTGGTGGTGCCGCCTTTAAAGTTCTGGGTGATCCCCGCCACCTTAACGCCCAGGCCAACCTGTGAACCGGCGAACATGTCAGCAAAGGAAACGCTGCCTGATTTAAAACCAGAAGTGGCGGAGTTAGCGATGTTGTTACCGATCACGTCCAGATTGGTTGCTGCCGCGTTTAAGCCGCTTACTGCCTGAGAAAAGGCCATGTCATTCTCCGAATAGTGGTCAGGCTATCGTCCGATAACGCCTGATAGTGTTTTGATATACCCAATGACTTTCATGTTGCAGCCGGGCGGCAAGCGCAGGAGTCCCCAGGAGCTTACTCACGTAAGTGACTGGGGTGAGTGCGCACAGCCAACAACGCTGCAGCCTGAAGGATGAAGGGTATTGGGTTAAAGGATCTGCCGGACATCCTCCAGCGTGGCGCTGCCCGCCAGGCCCAGATCCAGCTTCGCGCCGTTCGCGTCGCGAATGACGCCGTTGACCATGCCAAAATGCAGATTGCGCGCCACCAGCTGTTCGCCGTTGGCTTTGGCGTTGATCGTAAAGCTGTAGGCACCGTCCGGTGCGGTGGTGCCGTCCGTCATCGATCCGTCCCAACTGAACGAATGCACGCCGGCGGTCAGGCCGCCGAGATCAATGGTGCGTACCGCTTTGCCGGTGGCGTCGGTGATGGTGGCGGTCACCGAGTCGGCCGCACGCTCCAGTTCCAGACCAAACGGCGTAGTGCTGACCTTGCCGTCTTTGCTGCCAGCCAGAATATTGCTGCCCGGGACCATCACGCCGTGGCCGATCAAAGCGGTAGCCTGCAGCGATTGATTGCTGTTGATCTGCCCGGAGATCGACCCCAGCGTGGTGTTGAGTTTCTCGATGCCCTGAACGGTATTGATCTGCGCCAATTGGCTGGTCAGTTCATTGTTCTGCATCGGGTTGGTCGGATCCTGATTCTTCAACTGCGCCACCAGCAGCGTCAGGAAGCTGTTGCTCAGATCCTGGCTGGTGTTCTTTTTTGCATTGGCACCGATGACGCTGTTATCCAGCGATTCAGTGGTGGTTGCGGCAATCGCCATGGCAAGCTCCGGTTATTGACCCAGCGTCAGGGTTTTCATCATCATCGACTTGGTGGTGTTGAGCACCTCGACGTTGGCCTGATAGCTGCGGGAGGCGGAAATGGTGTTGACCATCTCACCCACCACATCCACGTTAGGCATGCGCACATAGCCCTTGCCATCCGCCAGCGGGTTACCCGGCTGGTAAACCAGACGCTCCGGCGCCGGGTCGTCAACCACCTGCGCTACGCGTACGCCGCCGGTAGGTTGTCCGGGCGCGGCGGCAACTTCAAACACCACCTGCTTGGCGCGGTAGGGTTGGCCGTCCGGCCCGGTGACGCTGTCGGCATTGGCCATGTTGCTGGCGCTGACGTTCATGCGTTGCGACTGGGCAGACAGCGCCGAGCCGGAGATATCAAAAATATTCAGTAGCGACATGCGCCTTATCCTTGTTGTAACACTGACATCATCCCTTTGATCTGACCGTTGATCAGCGTCAGGTCGGTCTGATACTTCAGGCTGTTATCGGCGAAGTTGGTGCGTTCGCGATCCATGTCAACCGTGTTGCCGTCCATGGAGGGCTGATCCGGCACGCGGAACAGCAAGTCGAGCTGTGGCGGCTGCATGTTCTGCGCCGGAATATGGCGCGATGACGTCATGTTCAGCGCAATGCCGCTGCCGCTGGCGCGCCCTTGCTCCAGCACCTTGTTCAGTTGGCCGGCGAAATCGATATCCCGCGCCTGATAACCCGGGGTGTCTGCGTTGGCGATGTTGGCGGCCAGAATTTCCTGCCGCTGGGCGCGCAGGTTCAGCGCCTCTTGACCAAAGCGCAGAGCAGCGTCCAGTTTGTCGATCATGCTCCCTCCGCGAGGTTAGAATTTGGAGCCGACAGCATAAACGTCCCTTCCGCCAGCCTATCGTGGGAATAAGGGCAAAATGCGTCGCTATTTATCTGCTTAGCCTGCGCGCACTCCGGGTACACTTACGCGCACCCTGAGGCTTTTTGAGGAAGAAGCGGAGATGAAAGCGAAAATGCTGTTGTTGGCAGCCCTGCTGTGCAGCCTGAACGCACGGGCCGAAGATCTGGCGGCGCAGATCGATCGCTTCATCAGTAGCCAGTTCAGCGGCAGTCCGGTGCAGGTTAAAGTGCTGGTGCGCACGCCCGCCACCCAATGGCCGCAGTGCGAATTCCCGCAGCTCTCTTTGCCGCAGAATGCGCGGCGTTGGGGTAATATCAGCGTTTCGGCACGCTGCGGCCAGGAACGGCGCTTTATCCAGACCCAGGTTCAGGTGATCGGCCAATATCTGGTGTCGGCCCGCGGCATCAGCGCCGGCAGCAAGCTGACAGCGGCGGATATCACCTTTAAAAGTGGCCGGCTCGACACCTTACCACCGCGCACGCTAAGCGAAACCGGCAAAGCGCTGGGGGCCGTCAGCCTGCGCAATATCAGTCCCGGTCAGCCGCTGACCTTCGCCATGCTGCGTCGCGCCTGGGTGATCAAGGCCGGTCAGGCGGTACAGGTGACCGCGCAGGGAAGTGGATTTAACATCAGCGGTACGGGCAAAGCCATGAACAATGCTGCCGCCGAAGACAATGTCCGTGTGCGTATGGCTTCCGGACAAATCGTCAGCGGTATAGCCAGTGATGACGGTACGATCCGTATTGGGTTATAAGACGGTACGATCCGTATTGGGTTATAAAAAGGTAAAGGTTTATCAAAACCTGCCGATAAGAAAATCATAAGCAGACTTTTATTGGCCGCCAGGGCCACAAAAATATCAGCCATTGCCTTCGCGGCGATGGCATCGATGGAGATTGACCATGAGTATCGATCGCACCCAGCGGCTGCAACCCGTTCCAACGGTGCAACCTCGTGAAACCGCGACTGAAAGCCCACTTCAGCCACGCAAAGCTGCCCAGACGGAAAGCACCGTCAGCGGCACCCAGGTAAAATTGAGCGACGCGCAAGCGCGCCTGATGCAGCCGGGTACGCAAGATATTGATATGAATCGGGTGGACGCCATCAAGCAGGCGATCCGCAACGGCGAACTGAAAATGGATGCCGGGAAAATTGCCGATGCGCTACTGAAAGACGCGCAAAGCGATGCCCTGTGGATGGCTAACGGCCAGCAAACGCCGGAGGCTTAACCCTCGGGTTAAACACCAAGGAATTCTTTGACAGGTGGTTATTCGTAATGGAAAGTCTGGCGCAACTGATTGATAAGCTGTTGGAAACCCTGAATGCGCTGAGTACGGTGCTGACGGAAGAACATCATCTGCTCTGTTCGGGACAATTACCGGGCGTGGCGCTGCAACGCGCTACCGATGCCAAGAGCCAGTTGCTGGCCACGGTAAACTATCTGGAGCAGCAGCGGCTGAACCTGGAGCGCGCACAGGGGCAACAGGCACCCTATTCCGCGCACCCGCGCCTGGCGGACGGCTGGCAACGAGTACAAACGCTCAGCCAGCAGCTGCGGGAAAAAAACCAGCATAACGGCATGCTGCTCAATCAACAGATCGATCACAACGCTCAGGCGCTGGCGATCCTGAGCAAGCAAAACAAATCGCTCTACGGCCCGGATGGCCAGTCGCGCAATGCCAGCCTGCTGGGGCGAAAAATCGGCGTTTAATCAAAGAATGATTGTTGATACACCTGAGCGGGCTCAACCGGTGGATGATAAGACCCCAGGGCTATTTGACGAACGGCAGGTCCGAGTATCTTGTGGTATAACTGGGGGACAGCATTTCGCGTTTCATCGCCCAGCTTTTTTGGATCCCCTGCCCGGCAAACCACACCGTGCCCCGACCGGACTGATTAAGCCGATCAAGGGTCTGCATTAACTCACTGCTGTTAGGCCTGGGCTGGTGTTCATCAAACAAATTAAGCTGCGCCACCCCCTGGCTAAAGAAATCACTCAGCATCACACCGGCTTTCATATAGCGAAAATCGTCTTTCCAGATGCGGTCAAGCGCGCTGACAGCAACGCGAATAATGTCACGCGTATCGTTGGAAGGGATCGCCAGGCGCCCGCTGGCCTGAGGGCCGTAAAATGTTTCATTTTCGGCATGGGGACTGGTTCGCATAAAGACGCTGATCACACAGCAGAACTGCTTCTCTGCCCTGAGCTTTTCGGCTGCGCGTTCCGCATAGGTACAAATGGCCTGGCGCATATCTTGATAAGCCGTGATGCGGTGACCAAATGAGCGGCTACAGATGATCTGCTGTTTGGTGGGCGCAAACTCATCCAATGCCAAACAGGATTCGCCGCGCAATTCACGAACCGTACGTTCGAGTACCACATTAAAGTGTTTACGGATCACCCAGGTTGAACAGTCAGCAAGCTGTAGCGCCGTTTCGATTCCCATAAAGCTGAGCTTCTTGCCGATGCGACGGCCCACGCCCCACACCTCGTCCACCGGCACTAACGCCAGCAGTTTTCGCAGACGCTCAGGATCGGACAACTCAACAACGCCCCCCGTTTGACGCCACTTCTTTGCCGCAAAATTGGCGATCTTCGCCAGTGTCTTGGTTTGCGCGATCCCCACGCCAACGGTTAACCCGGTATTCTTTAACACCCGATCGCGCATTTGATGGCCAAAGGTGCTCAGCGGAAGGCTGCTACTCAGGCCAGACACATCGATAAAAGCTTCATCGATGGAATATATCTCTACGACAGGGGCCATCTCGATTAGCGTCAGCATCACCCGATGGCTGAGATCGGCATAAAGCGTATAATTCGAGCTGAAAACGCTGACCTGCTGGCGCCGTAATTGCTCTTTGATTTTGAAGTAAGGCGCCCCCATTTTGATGCCCAGCGCTTTGGCTTCCGCCGAAAGTGAAATAACGCATCCGTCATTGTTTGAAACGACGACGATCGGTTTGCCCTTAAGATCTGGCCGAAAAACAGTCTCGCAGGACGTGTAGAAGCTGTTGACGTCAACAAGTGCGAACATGTCGGTTTGATTTCAAGGTAAATGTCACAACGCCAAAGATTTCCAGCTCTTCTTCGGCCTGGAAAACGATCGGAGAATAATCCGTATTATGAGGCACCAGCTGAATACGTGGATGGGTTTGCAGCTCCTTCACGGTAAATTCGCCGGCCACTGCCGCTATGACGATGTCGCCATGAACGGCGGTCAAGGAACGATCAACCACCAGTAAGTCACCGTGGCTGATACCTGCGCCGATCATCGAATCACCACTGACCCGGACAAAGTACGTCGCACTGGGGTGTTTCACCACCAGCTTATTCAGGTCGAGACTGTCTTCGACATAGTCCTGAGCCGGGCTGGGAAAACCGCAGGAGACTCGCTCCATAAAGAGGGGAAGTAATAAACCGGGAGTGAGCTGACTGGGGTGAATAAACTGCATAATGGCGGATCCGAATAACTGTATTTATATACAGTATCCATGATCGTCAGCAACGATCAAGCGGCGTATAATAAAATTCCTGAAAGCAGTTGAAGCATCAGGAAATTTAAATTGGCTTACCTGCCCCGTGGCTAAACACACTTTGGGGCAACGGAATAAAACCAGGTCGAAGGCAACGGCCTGAGGGACTTGGCTTGTGTCGTTTTAGTTTTACTCGTAATTCACAATCACCTGATTGCTGATCACGCGCAGCGGCGGATTCAGGCTGCCGCGCGCCTGCACGTAATAAACAAAACGCAGTTCGGCGTTCGCCGGTTCCCCTTTCAGCCCGGTGCTGCTGCCGCTGCCGCCGCCCAACACAATGCAGCGCGTCAGGGTGCAAAGCTGCGCCTGCATGCCCGCCGGCTCATCGGCCAGCAGCCGGTAACGCCAGCTTACGCTGGTGATGCGGGCATTGGCGTCCGGCAACGCATTGGGGGCGCGTAACCCCGGCGATTCCCCCCGCTCACCACCATATTCCAGCGTTGCGCCGACGCTGTCGGCTACCCAAGAACCGGATGCTGCCTGCACGCTCAACGGCGCTAACAGGCAAATTAACGCCAGACGGTGTTTCATTATGCGGCCCCAATGGTGGAGGTCATGCGGATTTGGCGGTCGTCATTGATCTCCAGATTCGACAACACCACCATCTGCGGCAGGCTGCGACGCAGGAAACGCGCCAGCAAGGCCCGCAGTGCGTGATTCACTAACAGTACCGGCGGCGCGCTGAGCATTTCCTGCCGCTGCAACGCCTGTTTGGCCTGATCCAATAAACGATCCGCCAGGCCCGGTTCCAAACCGCCGCCGCCCTGCAGCGCTTGCAGTAACAGACGCTCGAGCTGGGTATCCAGGCCAATCACCTGAATTTCACCGTTGCCCGGGAACCACTGTTGGGTGATCGCCCTTCCCAGCGCCACGCGCACCACGGTGGTCAGCTCATAAGGGTCGGTTTGTGATGGGGCATGCTCCGCCAGCGTTTCAATAATGGTGCGCATATCGCGGATGGAAACCCGTTCCGCCAGCAGGTTCTGCAACACCTTGTGCAGCGTGGTCAGGCTTACCACGCCCGGCACGAAATCTTCGGTCAGCTTCGGCATGTCCTGTGCGACGCGATCCAGTAATTGCTGCGCTTCCTGTCGGCCAAACAGCTCACTGGCAAACTGGCCAATCAAATGATTAAGGTGCGTCGCGACCACCGTGCTGGCTTCCACTACGGTGAAGCCCTGGATCTGCGCCTGCTCGCGCAGCGCGCTGTCAATCCATACCGCTTCCAGCCCAAACGCCGGATCGGTGGTTTTATCCCCCGCCAACTCGCCCACCGCATTGCCTGGGTTAATTGCCAGCCAGCGGCCCGGTTGCGCTTCGCCACTGCCGATTTCTACGCCCTTCATCAAAATACGGTAGCTGGCCGGCGGCAGTTCCAGGTTGTCGCGGATATGCACCACCGGTGGCAGATAGCCCATCTCCTGCGCGAATTTTTTACGGATGCCGCGGATACGGCCCAGCAATTCACCATTCTGTTGGAAATCCACCATCGGGATCAGCCGGTAACCGACCTCCATCCCCAACGGATCTTCCAGCTGCACGTCAGACCAACTGGCTTCCACCGCCTGCGGATTATCCTGCGTGACCGGCACTTCCTGCACTTTGGGCGCTTGCTGATCGCGCCCGCGCAGCCACCAGGCCAACCCTAACAGAGCGGCGGTAAACAGCAGAAATACCAGGTTCGGCATCCCCGGGACCAGCCCAAGCAGGCCGAGCACCGCGGCGCTGAGCAACATAACCCGCGGGTTGTTGAACAGTTGGCCAACCATCTGCTCGCCAACGTCCTGATCGGTCGCCACGCGAGTCACGATCACGCCGGCGGCGGTCGAAATCACCAACGCCGGGATCTGCGCCACCAGGCCGTCACCGATGGTCAGCAAGGTGTAAGTTTCCGCCGCCGTGCCCAGTTCCATTCCGTGCTGGAGCACGCCGACCAACAGACCACCGACCACGTTTAGCATCATGATCATCAGACCGGCGACCGCATCGCCACGGACAAACTTACTGGCACCGTCCATCGAACCGTAGAAGTCCGCTTCCTGCGTGACCTCAGAGCGACGTTTTTTCGCCTCTTCTTCACCGATCAAACCGGCGTTGAGATCGGCATCGATCGCCATCTGCTTGCCCGGCATGCCGTCCAGCACAAAGCGTGCGCCCACTTCGGCGATACGCCCGGCACCCTTGGTGATAACCATAAAGTTGATCAGCACCAAAATGATAAACACCACGATACCGATGGCGAAGTTACCGCCCACCAGGAAGTGACCGAAGGCCTCTACCACGCGGCCTGCGGCGGCAGATCCAGTATGCCCTTCCATCAGGATGATGCGCGTCGAAGCTACGTTGAGCGACAGGCGCAGCAAGGTTGAGAACAGCAAAATGGTGGGGAATGCGGCAAATTCAAGCGTACGCTGGGTAAACATCGCTACCAGCAACACCATGATCGACAAAGCAATATTGAAGGTGAACAGCAGATCGAGGATAAATGCTGGCAACGGCAGCACCATCATCGACAGGATCATCAGGATCAGTATCGGGCCGGCCAGCACCTGCCACTGCGTATCTTTAAAACTGCCCGGCAAACGAAGCAAGGCGGCCAAATTAGCCATTTGTATTACTTTCTCCAGCAAAATCCAGTGCTTCCGGCACCGGTAAACGTTCAGGTTTTTTCGGGATCAGCCCCCCTTCGCGCCGCCAGCGTCGCAGCTGGTAAACCCAGGCCAATACTTCGGCCACGGCGGCATACAGGGTGGCGGGAATGTGTTGTCCAATCTCGCTGTGTCGATATAGGGCACGTGCCAGCGGCGGTGCTTCGAGCATGGGAATACGGTGTTCCGCCCCCAGTTCACGAATACGCAGCGCAATTTCACCGGCCCCTTTGGCCAGCACCTTCGGCGCACTCATGTTTTTATCGTTGTACTGCAGCGCGACGGCGTAATGCGTCGGGTTGGTCACAATGACGTCGGCCTTGGGGACGTCGGCCATCATTCGCCGCCGTGCAACGGCACGCTGTTGCTGTCGGATGCGCCCTTTAACGTGCGGGTCACCCTCCTGCTCCTTGAACTCGTCGCGGATGTCCTGCTTGGTCATCTTCAGCTTTTTGAAATGGCTCCACAGTTGGTAAAACACGTCAAACGCCACCATCGGCGTCAGCCCGAGTACCACCAGCAGGCCGCAAAAGATGATCATTCGCAGCGCGTTACCCAGCGCATCGAGTGGCTGTTGCGTCACCAGATGCAGCATCGCCGCCCAGTTGTGCCACAGGTATAAACCGGTGATCCACCCTACCAGCGTCGCCTTCAGGATGCCCTTCAACAGCTCCGCCAGCACCTGGCTGGAAAAGATGCGTTTCAGCCCGGACAGCGGGTTCATGCGCTTGAGATCGAACTTGAGCGATTTACCGCTCAGCAGCAGGCCGCCCAGCAGCATCGGCGCCGTCAGCGCGACCAGCGCCAACCCGGCCATGATCGGCAACAGCGCCCATACCGCCTGGCGTAACAACATCGCCAACTGGCGCAGCATCTGCTTGTCGTTACTGACCATGCCGTGGTCGAAATTCAGGCCCTGGGTCAGCATGGCCGCCAACTGTTGCGCCATGTTGCCGCCGGAAACCCAGATGATCGACAAGCCTGCCACCAGCATCAGCACCGACGTCAGCTCGCGGGAACGCGGGATCTGGCCATCTTCACGCGCCTTCTCCACCCTATGGGGCGTGGGGGCCTCGCTCTTTTCCAGATCGCTGTCTTCAGCCACGGGGCGGTTCCTGTGCCGGAGGGAATAAAATTGCGGTCAGCATGCCAAAAAAATGCTGATTTCATTGGTGGAACAACGGGAGAAAAGGACGGTTATTTGCGGGATGGGGAAGATTGGGGACGCAGGAGCAGTGCTGCCTGTCTGGGGCGCAACAAAATGCGCCCCAGGAGCTATCAGAAACCCAGGCTGTCCAGAAGATCGTCCACCTGCGCCTGATTGGCGATAACGCCGGCGCCATTCTGGTCGAGCTGCGGGCCATTGAGCAGGCTGTCGTTCGGTTTTTTCTCTTTCGCCGGTTGCTCAGGAATATTTTCCATCAGCACCATCAGCAGCTGCTTTTCAATCTCCTGCACCACGTCCATCATGCGTTTGATCACCTGACCGGTCAGATCCTGGAAATCCTGCGCCATCATGATTTCCAGCAGTTGGGCATTGGTGAACGCCGTATGCTCCGGCACCTGATCCAGGTACTGACGGGTATCGGTAACCAATTCACGGGCGTCGTCCAACTCGATCGGGTTGGCGAACCACTCGTCCCAACGGCCTTTCAATCCTTTGGCTTCGGACTCCAGCTGTGCCTGGCGCGGCTGCGCCGCTTCCACACAGTTCAACGCCCGTTCCGCCGCCTGCGCCGTCATGGTGACCACGTAATCAAGACGATCGCGTGCATCCGGGATTGCCTCTGCCGCCTGGGCGATCGCCTGATCGAGCCCCAGTTCGCGCATGCTGTCGCGCAGCATCCGCGTCAGTTGGCCAATGCGCGAGATGATCTCCCCCGCGGTTGCCGCATCGCTGGCAGGCATTGGAATGTCTCTCATCGCCCTCTCTCCTTACATGCCCAGTTTTTCAAAAATCTTATTGAGCTTTTCTTCCAGCGTCGCCGCCGTAAAAGGTTTCACCACGTAACCGCTGGCACCGGCCTGCGCCGCCGCGATAATGTTTTCTTTCTTGGCTTCCGCCGTCACCATCAGCACTGGCATCGCCGCCAATGCGCCATCGGCACGAATGGTTTGCAACAGTTCCAGGCCGTCCATGTTCGGCATGTTCCAGTCGGACACCACGAAATCGAAGCCGCCGGCACGCAGTTTGTTCAGCGCATCCGCACCGTCCTCGGCCTCTTCTACGTTGTTGAATCCCAACTCTTTCAGCAAGTTTCTGACGATGCGACGCATAGTGGAAAAGTCATCCACCACCAGAAATCTGAGACTCTTATCTGCCATATATACTCCCAAGGTTTACCTAATCCAAACAACAGCCAGCCTCACGGCAGCTGTTCGCTATAACCCCCTATATACCCTATGAATTTCGAGTTGCAGCCAGGCGACCAGCTCGCTCATCCTCAGGAACTTACTCAAGTAAGTGACTGGGGTGAGCGACAAATCTGTCGGGAACAGATTTGTACGCTGCTTGCAGCGGCCCTGAAAGGGCAAGGACCATGGATGGGCCTTGTAAGCAGGTAACAACGCTGCGGCTCGAAAGGCGACGGGTATAATTAAGGGTAAAAATCAAATACGCAGCGCCTGGCCACCGGCAATTTGCGCCAGCATGCGTTGGCTCATGCGATCCAGTTCGACAACTTCATTCACCCCACCGGTGGCGATCGCCTCACGCGGCATGCCGAACACCACACAGCTGGCCTCGTTTTGCGCCAGGGTATAGGCACCGGCACGATGCATTTCCAACATGCCCGCCGCGCCGTCATTGCCCATGCCGGTCAGGATCACGCCAACCGCATTTCGACCGGCGTACTGCGCAACCGAGCGGAAAAGCACGTCTACCGATGGCCGGTGACGGTTGACCGCCGGGCCGTCATGCAGCTTCACCTGATAGTTGGCACCGCTGCGTGACAGTTCCATATGGCGATCGCCCGGTGCGATGTAGGCATGGCCCGGCAGCACGCGTTCGCCGTCCTCGGCCTCTTTCACCGTAATCTGGCACAGCTTGTTCAGCCGCTCGGCGAACGAGCGCGTAAACCCCGGCGGCATATGCTGGGTGATCAACAACGCCGGGCTGGTGGCCGGCAGCGGTTGCAGCACCTGCCGAATGGCTTCGGTGCCGCCGGTAGAGGCCCCGATGGCAATCAGTTTTTCGCTGCTCAACAGCGGCGTATGGCTGAGGATCGCCGGTGCCGGGCTGCTGGAGCGTTGCGGCAAGCGCGCCTTGGCCGCGGTGCGAATTTTTTCGGCTATCAGCTCGCTGTAGGCCAACATGCCTTCGCGGATGCCAAGCTGCGGTTTGGTGACAAAATCCACCGCCCCCAGCTCCAGCGCGCGCAGCGTGATTTCCGACCCCTGGCCTGTCAGCGACGACACCATCACCACCGGCATCGGCCGCAGACGCATCAGTTTTTCGAGGAAGTCGAGGCCGTCCATGCGCGGCATTTCGACGTCCAGCGTCAGCACCTGCGGGTTAAACTTTTTGATCAGATCGCGCGCGACCAGAGGGTCGGGCGCGCTCGCCACCATCTCCATATCGGGATGGCTGTTGACAATTTCGGTCATCAGCTGCCGCATCAGGGCCGAATCGTCTACGCTCAATACTCTGATTTTATTCATTACCTCTCCTTGGTCAGGCCATACACGGTCTGCCCACGCAAGTAGAAATCCCGGCTGATCTGGCTGAAATTCTCGGAGTGGCCGGCAAACATCAGGCCCCCCGGTTTAAGCAAGGGCACGAAGCGGCGCAGAATGCGCTCCTGTGTCGCCTTATCGAAATAGATCATCACGTTGCGGCAGAAAATGGCGTCGAATTGCCCCGGCAACGCCCATTCAGGCGCCAGCAGGTTGAGCGCCTGAAAATTCACCCGCCCCGCCAGCTCCGGTCGCACCCGCACCAACCCCTGATGCGGACCGGTGCCGCGCAGGAAATAACGCTGCATTTGCGCCGGCGTCAGGGTACGCAGATCTTCCTGGCGATAAACGCCCGCTTCCGCTTTCTCCAGCACCTGGGTATCGATATCGCTGGCCCATACCTGGCAGCCGGTGGCGCGCTGCCCGAGCACCTCACTTAAGGTGATGGCAATCGAATAAGGCTCTTCGCCGGTCGAGGCCGCCGTGCTCCACACGCTGTAGCCGTTCGGCCGCTGACGCGCGTGCTCCGCCAGGATCGGGAAGTGATGCGCTTCGCGGAAAAACGCCGTCAGGTTGGTGGTCAGGGCATTGATAAACGCCTGCCATTCGGCGCTGTTAGGATCGCTTTCCAGCAGCGCCAAATAATCGCCAAAGTCGTTCAGGCCCAGCAGCCGCAGGCGTCGCACCAGGCGGTTATAAACCATCTCGCGCTTGTGCTCTGCCAGCACGATGCCGGCACGCTGATAAATCAGTTGGCTGATGCGACGAAAATGCACGTCCAGCAACGGCAGGCGCTGCACCATCTGCGTCAACAATGTCGCAGGGTCTCTGTTAGGGTTCGACGGCGCCGGCTTCATGCCATATCACTCAAAAAAAACGGGCTGCTTATGCGGTTTGACAATCTGGGGCTTCCTTTACCACGGGTGAAACTGCGTCTTGATGGTTGGCCTGCGCGGTGAAGTTATCGTCCGCCAGGCGGAATACCGACACCGCATCGGCCAGGGTAATCGCCTGATCCTCCAGTGCGGTGGCCGCCGAGGCGGCTTCTTCTACCAGCGCGGCGTTCTGCTGGGTTACCTGATCCATTTGGGTCACGGCCTGCGTGACCTGTTCAATGCCGCGGCTTTGTTCGTCGGACGCCGAGGCGATTTCGCCCATGATGTCGGTAACCCGGGTGACCGAACGGACGATGTCCTGCATGGTGGCACCGGAGTTTTCCACCAGCACCGAACCTTGCTTGACCCGGCTGACCGATTCGTCGATCAGGCCTTTGATTTCTTTTGCCGCCTGGGCGCTGCGCTGTGCCAGATTACGCACTTCGCCCGCCACCACCGCAAAACCGCGCCCCTGCTCACCGGCACGCGCCGCTTCGACCGCTGCGTTCAATGCCAGGATATTGGTCTGGAAGGCAATGCCGTCGATCACGCTGGTAATAGCGCCAATCTTCTGCGAACTGTTGGCAATGTCATGCATGGTGGTCACCACGTCGCCCGCCAGTTCGCCGCCCTTGGCTGCGGTGGTAGAGGCGTCACGCGCCAGCTGAGAGGCCTGACGTGCGTTATCAGCGTTCTGTTTCACCGTCGCGGTCAACTGTTCCATGCTGGCGGCCGTTTCTTCCAGCGAGGCGGCCTGCTGCTCGGTGCGGGAAGAGAGATCGTTGTTGCCTTCGGAGATTTCCTGCAGGCCAATCAGGATCGACTCGGCACCGTCACGTACCGCACCAACGGTGCCGATCAGCGACTGCTGCATGCGCTGTAAACTGGCGAACAGCTGGCTGATCTCATTGCGGCCATACACCTGAATCGGCGTGGCCAGATCGCCGGCTGCAATGCGGTCAAAATGACTGCGCATAATGTTCAGCGGCTGCACCAGCATATTGCGTAACCACCACATGGCGCTGCCGGTCACCACCAGCAACATCAGTACCGCACCGGCCACCAGCCAACCGGACAGGGTGAAGGATTGCTGATTCGCCGCATTGGCTTCGCTCACGTTGGCGTTTACCAACTGCAGGTACTGGACAAAATCCGCTTCAAACAAATCCTGAGTTTTCTGCGTCGGCTGGTCCATAAAGGCCTGCAGCCGATCGTTTTCCAGGAAACCGATCAGCTCACGTAACGCGCTGCGCAACCGGTCGTAACTGGCTTTGGTGGTTTCGGTCAGCTGCTGTTCCTGCTCGCTGTTACGCGGCACGGCCAGGAACTGGTTGAAATAGAGGTCGGCTTTCTGCAGCGAACTGCGCGCGTTGCCCATCAAGGCATTGACCTGATCCTGCGGCAGTTTGAGCGCCGCACGGGTCCCGGCACGGTTCAGCGTATTGCGGGCCTGCAGCAGGGAAACCCAGCTCAGGCTGAGGGCGTCGCGCTGTTGGCTGCCGAGGGTGATCAGGTTCAGATTGTGGTTATCGGAACGGAAAGCGGTGTACGACAAGCCGCTGGTGGCCAACTGCATAACACAAAAAGTCATCAACAACAGAAACAAGCTGGTAGAGACGCGGATTCGGTTAAACACTATGAACCTCCTTGCAGCCGGCCGATGGCCAGCTTACGACGGGGAATCGGCCTCCCCCGGGAATGCAGGGAGGCCCAATGCCGGTTAGAACGTTTCCCAGTTATCCTGCGGATCGCTGGCGTTCATTTTTTTATGATTGAGTACCGGTGTTACTGCCGCCTTGCTGCTGACGGGCATTTTGAACTCTTCCTGACCTGCCGCTTTCAAGCGGAATACCGCCACGGACTGGGTCAGCATGCTGGCCTGTTCTTCCAGCGCCGCTGCCGCAGACGCGGACTCTTCTACCAACGAGGCGTTCTGCTGAGTGACGCGGTCCATTTCCGCCACCGCCTGGCCGACCTGATCGATACCGCGGCTCTGTTCGTCCGAGGCCGAAGCGATTTCACCCATGATGTCGGTAACGCGGGTCACGGCATTGACGATATCGCCCATGGTTTCCCCGGCGCTTTCTACCAGTACCGAGCCCATATCGACGCGATTGACGGAGTCTTCGATCAGGCCTTTGATTTCTTTCGCCGCCTGGGCACTGCGCTGCGCCAGGTTACGCACTTCACCGGCCACCACCGCAAAGCCACGGCCCTGTTCACCGGCACGCGCCGCTTCGACCGCCGCGTTCAGCGCCAGGATATTGGTCTGGAAGGCAATGCCGTCGATCACGCCGGTAATGTCGGCAATTTTCTGCGAACTGCCGGCGATGTCGTGCATGGTCTGCACCACGTTAGCCACCACCTTGCCGCCTTTCTGCGCGGTTTCGGAGGCGCTCAATGCCAGTTGGCTGGCCTGACGGGCATTTTCGGCGTTCTGTTTCACCGTCGCGGTCAGCTGCTCCATGCTGGCGGCGGTTTCTTCCAGCGAGGCAGCCTGTTGTTCGGTACGTGAAGAGAGATCGTTGTTGCCGGCGGCAATTTCGGAAGCGCCGCTGTAGATGGCGTCGGCACCCTGACGCACGCCGCTGACGGTGTCGATCAATTCGCTCTGCATATGCTTGAGGCTGGCTGCCAGCACGCCCATTTCATTGCGGCTGGTCACGGCGATCGGCTGAGTCAAATCGCCGGCGGCAATCATCTTGATGTGTTCGATCATTCGGTTCAGCGGGCGCACCAGAATGTGGTGAATACCGCTCCACACCAGCACAATCACGGCCAGTACCACCAGCAGCACCACCACCAGCGTCCAGATGGCGAAGCTGAATGACTTATTGCTGTCTTCAACCGCGGTCTGGTAAAGCTTGTCGTTTTGCGCCAGATAGATGTTGTAGATGTCTTCGAACGCGTCCTGATAGCTTTGCGTCGGCTGATCAAAGAATGCGTTAATTTTGCCTTCACCCAGCAGTTGGGTCAGTTCGGTCAGCGCGCCCTGCAAGATGCCGTATTGCTGTTTCAGCTTTTCGGCCGATTGCGCGTCCTGGCGGGCGTCGAGAGGAATTTTGTCATAGGCGGCATAGTGCTGTTCCGCAACCACCAGGTTGCTCTTGGCGCGAGCCAACAGTTCGGTGACGCTGGCGCCGCTGCCGATGTTATTGGCGTCCATCATGTGACGAATACCGGCACGGTTCAGCGTGTTGCGAGCCTGCAGCAGGTTGACCCAGCTTTCGTTCAGCTCGGACTGCTGCTGGCGAATGGTCTGCAAAACGGCGAAGTTTTCTTTGTCATTCTTCAGTGAGGAGAAAAAGAGCCCGCCTGAAACCAGCTGCAAGGCGCCAAATAACACCAGCACCAGTAACAGGCTGGTGACCACCTTCATACGATTAAACATGTTTTCCCTTGTTGAATGCCCGCGCGGACAGGCCCTGATTACGTTGATTGACAGAGTTATCGGCGCGGCAGGGAAGAACTTTATGAGGAGAGGTAACTATTTTGTGCAGAGTTTGGGTTTGTCCGGTTTTCGAATCAGGGCGCGGCATGCCGCGCCCCTACGGGTAGCGGATCAGGCGCTTTTCGCTACGCTGTCGACCAGTGACATCTCTTCGCTGCTCAGCAGCTTTTCGATATCGACCAGGATCAGCATGCGTTCGCCCAACGAGCCCAGCCCGGTGAGGTATTCGGTGGCCAGCGTCACGGCAAACTCCGGCGCCGGGCGGATCTGTTCGGTGGTCAGCGACAGCACGTCAGACACGCCGTCAACCACGATACCCACCACACGCTGACCAAAGTTCAACACGATCACCACGGTGTTTTCATCGTAGGACACGTCCTGCTGGGCGAACTTCACCCGCAAATCGATAATCGGCACAATCACGCCGCGCAGGTTGGTGACGCCCTTGATAAAGGCCGGAGTATTGGCAATGCGCGTAACCTGATCGTAACCGCGGATCTCCTGCACCTTGAGGATATCAATGCCGTATTCCTCGTTACCCAAGGTAAAAATCAGGAACTCCTGCCCTACCGTTTCGCCAGCCAGTTTGCTGACGGTTGCCAGTCCTGCCATGTCATTCACCCTTTAAATCAATAGATTAATTATTATGCAGCCGCGTCCGTCTGACGCTGCTCGCGGTTCAGGGTTTGCAGCGCCGAGACATCGACAATCAGCGCCACGCTGCCGTCACCGAGAATGGTGGCGGCGGAAATGCCCGGCACCTTGCGATAGTTGCTTTCCAGATTCTTCACCACCACCTGATGCTGGCCGATCAGTTGATCCACCAACAGCGCATAGCGGCGGCCGGCGCTTTGCAGGATCACCACAATGCCCTGGGTGGCGTCGGTTTTGGCCCCCGCCACATCGAACACCCGGAACAGCTCCACCAGCGGCAAATATTCCCCGCGCACCTGCAACACCCGCTCGCCACCGGCCAACGGATGCAGATCTTCAGCCTGCGGCTGCAGCGATTCCATTACCGCGTTGAGCGGCAGGATAAACACTTCATTGTTCACCTTGACCGACATGCCATCGAGGATCGCCAGCGTTAACGGCAGCAAGATCCGGATAGAGGTCCCCTTGCCCGCCTGGGAATGGATTTCGACGTGCCCACCCATTTCCTGAATATTTCGCTTCACCACGTCCATGCCGACGCCACGGCCGGAAACATCGGTCACCTGCTCGGCGGTAGAAAAGCCCGGCGCGAAAATCAGCATGCCGACGTCTTCGTCGCTCATGCTGTCGCTGACCGCCAGCCCTTGTGAAGCCGCTTTGGCGAGAATTTTCTCGCGGTTCAGGCCGGCGCCGTCGTCGGTGACTTCGATACAGATATTGCCGCCCTGATGCTCTGCCGACAGGATCAGGTTCCCCACCTCCGACTTGCCCGCGGCGAGGCGCGTGGCCGGATCTTCAATGCCGTGATCCAGGCTGTTGCGCACCAGGTGCGTCAGAGGATCGATAATGCGTTCAATCAGGCTCTTATCCAGTTCGGTAGAACTGCCCTGCAGCTGCAATTCCACCTGCTTGTTCAGCTTGCCGGCCAGATCGCGCACCAGACGAGGGAAGCGGCTGAATACGTATTCCATCGGCATCATACGGATCGACATCACCGACTCTTGCAGGTCGCGTGCGTTGCGTTCCAACTGGCTCATGCTGTTGAGCAGATCGCCGTGATTCACCGGATCCAGACTGCCGGAGCGCTGCGCCAGCATCGACTGGGTGATCACCAACTCCCCGACCAGGTTGATCAATTGGTCCACTTTTTCTACCGCGACGCGGATGCTGGTGGATTCGCTGGCCTTGGCGCGCGGTTTGGGCGTTTCCGCCACCGTCGGCGCCGGTTTGGCGGCCACGGGCGCAACGGCAACGGGAGCGACCGGCTCGATCGCTACCGGCGGCAGCTCAGCCTGAGGCGGCGTGGTGAAACTGATTTGCTCCGGCTCCAGTACAAAACACAGCACCGCGCTGATGTCATCTTCGCTGGCGGAGGTCAGCAGCGTCACTTCCAGGCTGTTTTCGGTCTGATGCGGGTTTTTCACCTCACCCAGGTTGCCCAACTCTTCCAGCATCAACGGGACTTCGTTCGGCTTCAGACCACACAGGCAAACCCGCATGCCGCCTTCGATGGCCGCCGGTGCTGCGACGGCGTGTTGCGCGACGGCAGGTGCTGCGGGGGCATCTTGCTGCTGTGCGTCCAACGCAAGCTGCCGCAACGCCTGACAGATGTATTCAAAGCTGTCGACGTCAGGCTTTTGCGAAGTTTTATAAGCGTCCAGTTGCTCCTGCATAATGTCTTTGGTTTCCAGAAACAGGTTTATAATCTCGGTGCTCAGGCTCATTTCCTGACGCCGCGCACCGTCCAACAGGTTCTCCAGCAGGTGGGTGGTTTCCTGCAGCACCGAAAAGCCAAAGGTCGCCGCACCGCCCTTGATCGAGTGCGCTGCGCGAAAAATGGCGTTCAGCGGCTCAATGTCCGGAGCCAGCGGATCCAGCTCCAGCAGATGTTGCTCCATGTCGGCCAGCAACTCGTCTGCTTCATCAAAAAAGGTCTGATAAAACGCACTAATATCCATGCTCACGGGGTCACCTCTGCTGTGAGTCGCTGTTAGTCGGTGCAGGGACAGCCGCCGGCTGCTCCGGTGCAATGAGGGTGGCCGGAGCCGTCGCCGACGGGGCCAACGGTTTTAAATCGACCGGCTGAGCAATCTCCATCGCGTTGCTTTCGCCATTTTCATGTTCAATGCCCTGCTGGGTTTGTTTGTTGAGCACCAGTACGGTAATGCGACGGTTGATGGCATCGTCGGCGCCGTGTTGTTTCAGGCTCATGGTGGCGGCCATGCCGACCACCCGCAGGACCTTCCCTTCCGACAGCCCGCCGGCAATCAGCTCGCGCCGCGACGCGTTGGCGCGATCGGCAGAAAGCTCCCAGTTGCTGTAACCGCGCTCGCCGGTGGCGTAGGGAATATCGTCGGTGTGGCCGGACAGGCTGATTTTGTTCGGCAGGTCATTGAGGATCGGCGCAATCGCCCGCAGGATGTCGCGCATATAGCTTTCTACCTGCGCGCTGCCGGTTTTGAACATCGGACGGTTTTGACTGTCGATGATCTGAATGCGCAAGCCTTCATCCATCATGTTGATCAACAGATGCGGCCGCAGCGCTTTCAGGCGCGGATCGGACTCAATCAGTTCGTCCAGTTTTTCCCGCAGCTTGTTCAGCCGCAGCTCTTCGTCACGCTTCTCGAGCGTATCAATCTGCTTTTTCACCAACCCGTCTTGCTGGGTAGGATCGTCGCCGCCGCCGGGGATCGGGCTGCTTTCAGAGCTGCTCTTGTCGCCGGAAGTCAGCGCCACCTTCAGCGGCGTGCGGAAGTATTCGGCGATTTGCGTCAGTTCCTGCGGGCTGGCAATCGCCAGCAGCCACATCACCAGGAAGAAAGCCATCATCGCCGTCATAAAATCGGCGTAGGCAATCTTCCAGGAACCCCCATGATGGCTGGCGTGATGCGACTTGCGTTTTCTGACCAAAACAACCGGGTGATTCTGTTTCATGCCTGTTCTTCTTCCGTCGCCTGCTGTGCCGGCGCCTTCACGCGACGCACATGTTCTTCCAGCTCAACGAAGGAGGGACGCTCGGTGGTGTATAGCGTTTTACGGCCGAATTCGACCGCAATCTGCGGCGCGTAGCCATTCAAACTGGACAGCAAAGTGACCTTGATGCACTGCATCATTTTGACGTTTTCGGCACTTTTTTGTCGCAACAGGGTCGCCAGCGGTGAGATAAAGCCGTAAGCCAGCAAAATGCCCAGGAAGGTGCCGACCATCGCGTTGGCGATCAACGCCCCCAGCTCGGCTGCCGGGCGGTCGGCCGAGGCCAGCGCATGCACCACCCCCATCACCGCCGCAACAATGCCGAAGGCCGGCAACGAGTCACCGACCATCGCCAGGCTGCCTGCCGGCACCTCGCTTTCCTGTTCAAAGGTTTCGATCTCTTCGTCCATCAAGGCTTCGATCTCAAAGGCATTCATGTTGCCGCTCACCATCAGCCGTAAGTAATCGGTAATAAACTCCACCAGGGTGTTATCGGCAAGAATGCGGGGATAATTAGAGAAAATTTCACTTTCCTGCGGATTATCAATATCGAACTCGAGGGAAAGCATGCCTTGTTGACGGGATTTGGCCAGCAGCCGGAACAGCAGCGCCATCAGATCCATGTAGAGATCTTTGCTGTATTTCGAACGGCGCATCAGTTTGGGAATGGCGCGCAGGGTGGACTTTATTGCCTTACCGTTGTTGCCCACGATAAAAGCGCCGATACCCGCGCCGCCGATAATCAGAAATTCTGCCGGCTGATAAAGCGCGCCCAGATGGCCCCCACAATCAGGTAGCCCCCAAAGACCGCACCCAATACCACGAGATAACCCAAAATAACTAACACACGCATTCCTTAAATTAACAATGTGGATGGAAGGTGGGCTAAGCGCGCATATGAGCCGCACAGGCACAACAGGCTGAGCTGCGCCTTTGGGTTCGGCACGCCGAACCCTGCATTTCACCAATCGGTTTAAATCTGGATAAACCGGCGCTGCCGCCGGCTCAAATTGCGCGTTTAACCTGCTCGTCCAGCAGTTGAGGAATAATATCGGCCAGTTGCGGCGAAAGTTTACGTCTTTTTACTGCGCGGGATGGGGGTTGGCATAAACTGCAAACAAAATTGTTCAACGGTTGGTGCGCGTGGGTGATAAAAGTGCCGCCGCAGCAGTTGCAGGCAGAAAGCTGCAGCATGCCGCTATCGACGAAGCGCACCAGCGTCCAGGCTCGCGTCAGCGCCAGCAACGGCGGCTCACCCGGCTGGTGCGGGCACTGTTCCAGATACAGACGGTAAGCTTTAATCACTGCTTCAACGCCCGTGCAGTGCCCGCTTTTCATCAGGAAACTGTAGGCGTTGTAGAACATCGATGAATGGATGTTCTGTTCCCAGGTCATAAACCAGTCCGTCGAGAACGGCAACATCCCTTTCGGCGGTGGACTGCCGCGTAACTCCTTATAGAGCTTGATCAAACGCCCACGGCTGAGCTGCGTTTCGCTTTCCAACATCTGCAAACGCGCACCCAGTGTAATCAGCTCCATGGCCAGCTGAATATCCTTGGCTTCCTGAACAATACTTTTCTCTGCCATCATCAAGCTCTTTTCTTCGTCGCACTGCCGTCTTTCGCCGACAGTTCTTGCAGTAAATGGCTTGAGAGCAAAATACCGGTATGGATTTGCTGCAGATCGTCCACGCGAGACTCTTTTGTCAGACGCTCGATGGTTTGGTGATCGTTAAAGCGGAAGTGGCAGACCAGCTGGTTGGTTTCAGCCAATTTGACCATTTGCGGTAACGTGAGCTGAGAAAGCGCATCGGCCATGGTTTCGTCGATACCTAAACGGAACATTGCCGAGGCTTTTTCATCATTAATCAGACGCTGTGCTAAAAGTAAATATGACAAATTGATGTCATAAATATGCTTAAGTAATTCAGACGTACCCATATTCCCCATCCCGACAGACTATGTTTAAAAACATACGCTGGGTGATAATTTTTATCGCCCGTGACCTGGGTTTGTTCCCTAAGTTGGCAATGAAGCCCTGAATAACGACCGTTATAAATTTTTCAACATCACTAAATTCGGACCATCATTCAGTATTTGATACGTGCGCAAACCAACGTGTATGGATGTACAGCATTTTGCTCCAGCGGTGTTTAATCACCGTGAAACTATTTTTACAAAATTAATAAGATTATTCCTAATGCAGCGCAACTCTACCCCTGAACCATTAGCACACACAATGTAAGTGAGAGGCAATTTTAAATACAATGTGATCTAGATCACAAAAATAAAAAATAATTAAGCCAAATAGCCCGTTACCAGTATGGTTTTTAACCGCATTTTCGCTCACAAAACAGACATAAGTAAAAAAACGTCTTAAAAACAATGTATATAAGCCAAAAAAATATCTTTTTTAGATCAATTCGAACAAAAGCATCACCAAACTAAAATAACAGAACAAAAATCTGCTCGTAGCCGATAAAGACAGTATAAATAACCGTTTAATAAACAATAAACTATCCGCATTGAAATATAACGCATGTAAACTATAAGGTTATTAGGTTTCGGATTTGACTTAAGCTTGCGGGAATCTCCTGTTTTATTTTTCGACAAATGTTCCAATTCGATTAACAACGGCTCGGTTACGTTGTAAACAAGAAAACAGAGGTAACGATTTGTTTCCTGACAAATGGAATGAAAGCCGCAAGCTTCGGGTGGTTTTTTAGGCAGGATAATGGCAAAACGTTTTATCGGCAGTATTAATTAAAACTTTAATAGTTTTTCAGCGCCACGAAAAAAATTAGATCTTGGCTGATGTTTATGCGCCGAGAATAAGTGCTGTTAGTTTCAGTAGCACTAATAAAGTAAAACGCAGTTTCGTTTTATTTTTCTCTGAGGGGCGACTATCTCATGCGGTGTGGAAAATACCGCGTCGCGGGCCGTTCGATTAATCCTGCCGACTCGGACAGGCAACCTGCTGCCGGAGCAGGGGCGCAATCGGGATAAAAAACGTCCAACCTCAGCTATAAACCGCCCTGCTGGCCCCTAAAAAAAGCCGGAATTCAACGCCAGGCGCATTGGCAAGCGGTTCTGCCCCCCAGCACCTTGCTCCCCAACCTGAGGCTTTCCCTATTTTGTGTACAGATCAGCAAGATGCCATTGCCGACGGCGCATGGGCATATTATTATTCTCAGAGCAGGGAAACTTGCGCGCAGACAATTATTACGTATCGCAATTTATTTATTTGAAATTAATTTTTCAGGTCGCACATCACGCTTTTGCTGCTGTCACGATGACAGAGTGATGTTTTTTCGTTCGGCTACAACTCTTAACAGGCTATATTTTAATCATGACCGATACCCTGGATTACCTGATGACTTTCCGTAAATGCACCAGCTTGGACAGCGTGGAGAAAGTGTACGACAAGCTTAACTACTCCATCGATAATGACATTGAAATCAGCAACATGTATCGCGCCGCCGATCATCGTCGCGCTGAGCTGGTTGCAGGAAAACTCTTCGATTTGGGCAAGGTGCCGAAAACGCTGTGGGCACAGGTGCTATAATTTGCATTCATTGCGCGCGCAGGTAATTTATCTTTTATTGCTAAATAACGGCCATCTGTCGCGGATTTATTGGCGCGCGTGATACAAAACACATTTATTCACTTCACCAGGCTCTACCCTTTGCCCTATCAACAGGAAACAGGAGTGGAAGATGGGATATCAAAACGTTTTGGTTACCGTCGCCGTGGCGGCAGACAGCCACCGCCTGGTTGAAAAAGCCGTCTCCATCGTACGTCCTTATAACGGCAAAATTACCCTGCTAAGCACCATCGCCAATCCAGAAATGTTCAATAACTTTGCGGGCCCCATGCTGGGCGACCTGCGTGCGCTGATGGAAGAAGAAACGCTGCTGTTTCTGGAAGAACTTCGTCTGCAGGCGGATTACCCGATTGCCGACACGCTGATCGTCCACGGCGAACTGGCCGACAGCCTGAACTATGCCAGCCAACGGCAACCTTTTGATCTGGTGGTTTGCGGTAATCACAGCGACGGCATGATGAACAAAATCTCCTGCTCTGCCGCGCGCTTTATCAATACCAGCCGTATCGACGTGCTGATCATCCCACTGTAACGCTGAGCACATTAGGCCATTCGCTCTTTTCGATGATTGACTAGACTTAGACTCTCTGTCCGCATAAGGAATGCCTGATGTCTCAGTCTACACAACAAAACCGCCGTTTTCTGTTGGCTTCTCGCCCGCACGGCGAACCTGTCGCAGACAACTTCCGTCTGGAAACCGTCGCTACGCCGCAGCCCGCCGCCGACCAGGTGTTATTGCGCACCGTCTACCTGTCGCTCGATCCTTACATGCGAGGCCGCATGAGCGACGCGCCCTCTTATGCCCCGCCAGTGCAGATTGGCGAAACCATGGTGGGCGGCACGGTCTCACGGGTCGTGACATCACAGCACCCCGATTTCAAACCCGGCGACTGGGTATTAGGCTACGACGGCTGGCAGGATTATGCCCTGTCTGACGGAAGCGGCTTACGTAACCTCGGCCCTCATCAGGCGCATCCTTCTCGTCTGCTTGGCGTCCTGGGCATGCCGGGCTTCACCGCTTATATGGGGCTGCTGGAGATCGGCCAGCCGAAACCCGGTGAAACCCTGGTGGTCGCCGCCGCCAGCGGTGCCGTCGGTTCGGTCGTCGGTCAGGTCGCCAAACTGAAAGGCTGTCGGGTAGTCGGCGTGGCGGGCGGTAAAGAGAAATGCCGCTATGTGGTGGAAGAGCTGGGCTTCGATGCCTGTGTCGATCACCGAGCCCCAGACTTCGCTGAGCAACTGGCCGCCGCCTGCCCGCAAGGCATCGATATTTATTATGAAAACGTCGGCGGTGCGGTGTTTGATGCAGTGATCCCGCTGCTGAATACCCAGGCACGTATTCCGGTCTGCGGGATTATCGCCCACTATAACGCCACCGACCTGCCCGCCGGGCCGGACCGCTTGCCGATGCTGCAGGGCTTGATCTTACGCAAGCGCATCCGTATGCAAGGCTTCATCATTTTCGATGACTTCGCGGAAGGCTTTGATAAATTCCTGCAGCAAATGAGCGAATGGGTCGATCAGGGGAAAATCAAATTCCGTGAAGACCTGGTCGACGGACTGGAAAATGCACCGCAGGCATTCATTGGCCTGTTGCAGGGCAAGAACTTCGGCAAATTGGTGATCCGCGTCGCCGACGAGTAATCCCCACTGGGCGCGGTGATGAACTGCCGCGCCCTGCTATGCCCTCAATGCAACGCACCGCCACTGAGTGATAAATCCTCATCGACCGTCAGAGTGGTATGCACAACACTGCGTACCGCCTCAATCATTGCGGCTAACGCCAGGCTGGGTTTTCCCGGATGATTGACCGCCAGCTCATGACTGTAAGGGATGTGGATAAACCCACCTTTGATCGCCAAATTTTGGCTGGCGATATGATGGCTCAGCCCGTAGAAAAGCTGGTTGCAATTATAAGTGCCTGCCGTGTGCGACACCGCGGCCGGAATGCCTGCCTGGTGTAAATGATGCACGATCGCCTTCACCGGCAGCGTGGAAAAATAGCCCACCGGTCCCCCTTCCACCACCGGGATGTCTATCGGTTGTTTTCCGGCGTTATCGGGAATGCGAGCGTCAATCAGATTGATGGCAACCCGTTCAACGGAAATTTCGCCGCGCCCGCCGGCCAGCCCCAGGCAGATCACGGCTTTGGGCCGCAGCTCTTCGATGGCGGCAATCAGCTGCTGGTTGGACAACCCCAGCACGCAGGCCAATTGACGCACCACCACTTCTGCGCCGGCGATCCGCTCTCCCGCCAGCGCCTGCGCTACCTGCCAAGAAGGGTTAACCTTATCCCCGTCAAACGGCTCAATGCCGGTCACCAATACCCTTTCCATCATCACACCTCAGGTTGTTATTGAATCCGCGTGCTCTCAGCCTAAACAACGCGCTATGATTCTGGAAATGGATTATCTGTATATAGAGTATTCATAAAATGAATTTATCCAGCGTCGATCTCAATCTTCTGGTGGTGTTTGAGGCGTTATACCAAACGCGTAACGTCACCGCTGCCGGCGGACGTCTGAACCGTGCCCAACCGTCGGTCAGCAATGCGCTGTCGCGCTTGCGGCTGTTGTTTGACGATCCGCTGTTTACCCGCAGCGGCGGCGGCATGTTGCCAACCGCGCGTGCTCACCAACTGATGCTGCAAATCCACCCGGTACTGGAACAAATCCACCAGACGCTGACGCCGCCGACACGCTTCGATCCCGCGACGGCCAGCCAGCGCCGCTTCAGGCTAGCCGCCGGCGACTACGCCGATATCACGCTACTGCCTGCCATTATCAGCCGACTGCGGCAGGATGCGCCGGGCATCGATATCCGGGTTTCCCGGCTCGATCGCCGCAATGTGGTGCAACAGCTTGAGAGTGGCGAGATAGATGTGGCGTTGGGCGGGCATATCGAGGCGGTGAAGGGCATGCTGGTGCAGCCGTTGTTTACCGAAAGCTTTACCTGTATCGCCAGCCGGCATCATCCGCGGTTAGCTGCCGAAAGTTGGGGCTTGGCGCAATACGTCGGCCTGCCCCATGCCCTTTACGCCCCCTCGGACGACGGCTCCGCCCGCGGGATTATCGATCGTCGACTGGCGGAACTGGGGCTGGAGCGACGGGTGGCCGCAACATTTTCGCATATCGTGGCGCTGCCTGCGGTAGTCGCCGGCAGCGATCTGATCGCAACCCTGGCACACAGCGTCGCCAGCCAGTTTGCCGATCCGACGAAGGTACGCTTTCTGCCGCTACCGGCAGAACTGGCGGTGAGCACGTTTTCTATCGATCTGGTTGCTGGTCGCCAGGCCCGGCGCGATCCGGCGCTGACCTGGCTGTGCGACACCCTTACCCAACTGAACTGGGGGAAGAGTGAATGAGAAGCGCCCTTCCTGCTACGATTAAGGCCCTAAGCTAGGCGCCGATTTCGGTGCGCACATCCAACAGTTCAGGGAAGAAAGTCAGCTCCAGCGCCTTTTTCAGGAAGCTGACGCCGCTCGAACCGCCGGTGCCCGTTTTAAAGCCGATAATCCGCTCTACCGTTTTCATATGCCGGAAACGCCACAGGTGGAAACTTTCCTCTATATCCACCAGCTTTTCGGCCATTTCATAGGCTTCCCAATACTTTTGTGGATGGTCATAGATCTCTTTAAAGGCCGGCAGCAGGTTTGGATTACGTTGGTAAGGTTGCGTCCAGTCACGTTCGATACACTCCTGCGGGATCGGCAGACCGTGGCGGGACAGGTAAAGCAGGTATTCATCGTACAGGCTGGGCGCTTCAAGAATGGCCTTCAGCGCCGCGTGTTTTTCCGCATCGTTGCTGAACACCGCCAGCATGGCCGCATTCTTGTTGCCGAGCAAAAACTCAATCGAGCGATATTGATGGGACTGGAAGCCCGACGAACTGCCCAGCACGTCGCGAAACTCGACGTACTCCGACGGCGTCAGGGTTTCCAACACCGCCCATTGCTCGAACAGCAGCCGCTGGATCTGTTTGACCCGCGCCAGGATCTTGAAGCAATGACTGAGCTTATCTTGTTGCACCAGCATCCGCGCCGCCTGCAGTTCATGCAGCATCAACTTCATCCACAGCTCCGACGTCTGGTGCTGCACCACAAACAGCATTTCATCATGGTGTTGCGGGTTGGACAGCGGGTGCTGGCAGTCCAGCAGTTGATCCAGGCACAGATAGTCGCCATAGCTCATGCGTTTGGAAAAATCGGTGACAATCGCGCTTTCTAATTCCCGTTTGTTCATCTGTTATCTCCGCTGCGCCCACGACCGGAAGCGGTGTGTAGCGTGCTGCAAACAGAAAACAATAGTTCATATCGCCCCAACCCGAAGGACTATAAACGAGAGTTGCCTCGCAGATTTCAGGGTTGGTCATGTCAGGTTGATTCCCTCCTTATGTCTGCCTGGATTGAAAATCCCCGCAGTGATTATCCGCGGGGATGGGATCCGCGACTCCTGAGCATCAACATTGCTCTGCCGATCCCCGAACCGCTGAAAATCAAGGCTCTCTGTAATCTCGTCGCCGAACCATAAAGGATCGTTCGAAGGTGATCACCGTTTCGCCCGTGGATTTGATGCCCCGCGTTTCCACCGTAATGATGCCGTTGTTCGGTTGGGATTTTGACGGCCGTTTAGCCAGGATCTTACTGATGGCGTAAAGCGTATCACCGACATAAAGCGGCTCTTTCAGGCGCACCGTTTCCCAGCCCAGATTGGCCACCGCCCTGGCAGACAATGCCTGCACGGTCATCCCGCTGACCAACGCCAGCGTGATGCTGCTGTTGACCAAAACGCGGCCATATTCCGCTTGGGCGCCATAGGCCTTGTCGAAATGCAAAGGGTGCTGATTCATCGTCAACAGGGTGAGCCAGGTGTTGTCGGCTTCGGAAAGCGTGCGCCCCGGCCAGTGTTTGATCGTCATGCCGGTTTCGAAGTCTTCATAGTCCCCGCCGTGCTCTTCCTGATACTCATTTTCGCCGACTTTTCTTAACATGGTTTTTTCTCCCTGAATGGGTATAGCGCCACCGCGGCAGCGGTGTCTTCGATGGCCAGCCCCACGCTGCGAAATACCGTGGTCTGCCCCGCCGTTGCAGCGGACTCACCCAACACGAGAGCGCCCAGCTCATTCAGTCCTTCAGGCTGAATGTATCCTTCCGCCATAGCGCTTCGAATCTCCCCCGCATCCTCCCTGGCAGCCGCGCCGGTTTCCACCACGACAAAGGCGGTTTTCAATAACGCGGGGTCGACCTCAATGGCGTCCTCGTGGGTGCCGCCGATAATGTTCAGGTGGGCCCCTGGCGCTACCCAATCGGCATACACCAAAGGTTCACGGGCACGGGTTGAGGTGGTGGTGCAGATAAGATCCGCCCCCTGCACGGCCTCGAATGCGCTACTGCAAACGCTGACCGGCGCGGTGGTCAGCGTACGAGCCCAGTGCGCAAACTCTTGCGTTCTGAGCGCCGAACGGGAAAAAATGCGCACCCTGCGGATCTGCCGCACCGCCAGCATCGCCAGCAGCGTGGCCCGTGCCTGAACCCCTGCCCCGAGGATAGCAAGATCGCCAGCCTGCTCCGGAGCACACAGCTGGGTCGCCAGTCCGGCCACCGCACCGGTTCGCAACGCGGTCAGACTAGCGCCATCGAACAAGGACAGCATCTGGCCCGTATCGATGTCGGTGAGCAGCACCACCCCATGGATCAATGGCAACCCTCTCGCAGCATTGCCGGGCGTGAGCGTAGTGATTTTAACGCTGGCGACACCGCGTCTGTTCCAGGCCGCCGGGCTGATCAACGTCTCTGAAGGACCATGCTGGAGTAAGGTCCGCGTCGGTGATTGTTCGTCGCCGCGACGTAAATCCCCGAACGCCTCACTCAGCATCGCCATGACCTGCCGCAGTCGGATCTCTCCGGACATTTCAGCTGCATTGATGATTTGCATCGTCACAGGGCGATCCTCTTCAACTGCGCGGCCACTTCTACGATAAGGTCTTCTTGCCCGGCCACGGCCTGACGTTTTCCCAATTCGAAGAAGACGTCACGCGGATCGACCCCCGCAGAGGCCGAATGGCTTAACACCGGATTTTTGAAGCCGGAAAAAACGCCGGCCAGGCCACTGACAATGCCCACGGAGTCGATCATCGGTGGAGTGACCATCAGTTCCCGGGCGGCAAGCTCGGCGGCGTCGAGAAAATGATAAAGGTCGATGCCGGTGTTGAACCCCAAACGTTCCAGTACCGGTACCAGAACTTCAAGTTGGGTGTTCCCTGCCCCAGCCCCGAATCCGCGGGCACAGCCATCAATCACGCTAGCGCCGGCCTGAGCGGCGGCAACCGAGTTGGCCACCGCCATGCCCAAATTATTGTGGGCGTGGAAAATAAGCGGCACATCCACCTGCCGCCGCATCGCGGTGATGCGTTCGGTCACATCCTGCGGCAACAGGTTGCCGGCAGAATCCATGATGCCGACGGCCTGCGCACCGTACTCCACCAGCAGTTGAGCCTGATCGGCTAACTGTTGGGGAGTGGCCATATGGCTCATCATCAGTACCGCATGCGCTTCTGCCCCGTGATCACGCAGCCATCCCAGATGACGTTCGGCCAGGGTTGCCTCAGTGCAATGGGTACCGATGCGCACCACATCCGCACCGCAGGATAACGCCTTCGACAGATCGACGATGGTTCCCCAACCGGGCAGCATAAACACGCCCATCTTGCTGTTTTGCAAACACTCGCGCACGGTGTTCAGCATGGTTTCATCACTCAACGCCGCGCGCCCGACCTGATACGAGGAGGCGCCAAGCCCGTTGCCATGGCCAACCTCGACAATCGCCCCCCCGTTTTATCTACCGCCGTCGCGTAGTCTCGTAACTGAGCGACCGTGAGCTGATGCTTCACGGCGTGTTGACCATCACGCAGGGTTGAGTCGTTAATCAGAATGGCCATTAGCCCCCTCCGTTTTATTTCGATAGCTCGCATACTGTTCGGCAACCAGGATGGCGGCAGAATTAATCAGATCCAGATTCCCGGCGTATTCAGGCATCACCTTGCTGCTGGCAACCACCTCCAGCGAGATCGAAACGCGTCCTTCGCTGACATTGAGAGCGGTAAGCGAATAGCCCGCCGAGAATCCCCGCACCGCCTCAACGGCCTCAGCAAGCACCGGAGTGATCTGTTCCTTTGTGACCCCTGGAATACCGGCGAAAATGGTGACCCTGAACATGGCGGGTGGCGCGGCCGGGCTGATGTTGAGGATCGCCTTGGTATTGGCTACGCCGGTAAAAGCGCTGAGCGCCCGCTGCGTGGTGTCCACATATTCGTCGATGTTGATCCGGGTGGCCCGCCCCAGAATATTGCTGGCGACGGTCGCCACCACCTCGATATCGTTGATGCGAAAATGTCGGCTCAGGGCATGCAAAATGGGTATCGACGCCTGTCCACCGCAGCTGATCAGGCTGACATTGCGCTCGGTCAGCGCATCGGTTCCCGTCACCGTAGGCACGATCATTTTGCCCAGGTGGCTGGGGGTTAAGTCGATCAGTAAGGTGCCCAGCGGGCGCAGCAGCGCCCAATGCCTGACATGCGACATCGCGTTGGTGGCGTCGAAAACCACATCAAAAGGCGTTGGCGACGCCAACACAGCGTCAATGCCACCGGCGCTGGTCGGGCAACCCAAGCGGGCTGCGACCTCAAGACCGGCGGAGTCCTTGTTGCGCCCCGCCAGCAACCCGCAATGCAGCAGCGGGGAACGCTGGATCTTATTGACCAGATCCATGCCGATGGCGCCGGTTCCAATGACAGCGACGGAGAGCGTCATGAGTTACCTCTACTGAAACGAGCGGCCCAGGCCTTGCCTGATTGCAGGGTATTGCGCGCCATGCGGGCAAAAGGCGGCCCCACCATGTGTCCATCCAACAAGGCAATTCCCCCTTGCGCCGCTTTCACAGCATCGGTAATGCGGCTTGCCGCCAAGAGTGCGCTCTCGCAGGGCCGTAACGTCGAGTTGATCAGTTCGAGCTCGCTGGGATGAACGGTGGCTTTGCCATGGAAGCCCAGATCTTTGACGCACTGAATTTCATTGGCCAACACGTCGGGTTCGGAAAGCCGATAGTTGGCGGTATCGATACAGCCAATACCATGTCTGGCACTCGCCAACACCATCGCCTGACGAGCGGCCAGCATCCCGGACCAGGTGATTGGCACCCCTAAAGTGGCCGCCAAATCTGCAGAGCCGAAAATCAGCCCATCCGCCACCGCCGCGACATTATCCAGATCGGTAATGGCCTCGACGGTCTCTATCGTCAGGTAAATTTCTGGGAACCTTCCGGCTGAGGCGAAGGTTTCACGCAGGAAAACCACCTCGGCAGGGGTTCGAACCATCGACATCACGATAAAACTGGGCGTGGTTTGACCGGAACACAGCATCACCAGATCATGCAAAGCGTCAATCGTGCCCAGCGCGTTGATTCGCACGGCAATATTGGCAGAGGGCGGTGCATTATCGAGAGCCGTGCGGCAGATGTTTCTGGCCTCTGCCTTGGCTGGGCCAGGTACGGAGTCTTCCAAATCCATCAAATGCACATCGGCGTCATAAGACAGAGCCTTGACCACACGGTTTAGTGACAAGGCCGGCGTGTACAGAATGCTGCGGGGAACAGCCCGGGCGATATCCGTCATTGCGGCCCCCTGACAGCAGAGATCACCTGGCACAGGCCGCGGATCTGCTCTTGCGTTTGTCCGGCTCGCATCATGACTCGCAGGCCGGCGGTGCCTTTGGCGACGATAGGGAAAAACACCGGCGAGACATAGAAGCCAGCCTCGATCACCTGGCGCCCCGCCTCGATCACCCGGTCATCGCTCATCGGCACCAGGCGGATCGGGTAGGTATTGCCGCTTTGCTCCGTCGGGATCAGGGAATCGAACAGCGCGATGTTGTCATACAGTTTCTTTTGTAACCGGGGCAATTCATCCGTGCGGTGAATTTCCGCCGACGCCAGGCTGGCGCCGATGGCCGCCGTATTCAGGTTTTGCGAGTAGTTGAGCCCGCCGCCAAAGCGTTCGACCAGGCGCAGCATCTGCTGCGAATAACCGTTGAGCAATATGGCCGCCCCGCTGGTGCCGAAAGCTTTGTTGAGCGTGACCACCATAATGGTGTTTTCATCCAACGCCGGACTATGGGAACGAACATAGCCAACACCGCGTTCGCCATAAGCGGAGATCGAATGCGAATCGTCGTAAAACACCATCAGGCCGTATTTGTCCTGCAGTTCAGCCAGGGCTTTGACCGGAGCATAGCCCCCCAGGCTATCGCTGCCGTCGACCACGTAACAGACCCGTTGATATTGCTTGCAGCAGTCTTCAATGAAATTCAAATCATGATAATTGCAGGTGACGACTTCGGTTTCATCGGCACAGGCGGGTTTGGCAGCCGCCAGCGACACGTGGGCGTGCTTATCGAAAATCATCAAAGGCCGCACACCGTTGCCTAAATGGCCCGAAGCGATAAGAGGAAGCAAGCCGCCGCTGACGCTGCTCGCTGACACGCCGCTGAGTACATCAGCCTGGAACAGCTCACCCAGCGACGCTTCCAACTCCTTCATGGCAGGGAGCTGGACCCGGCTGCGGGCAATGCAGTGATCCAACACGCCGTAGTGGCGCACCGCGTCGATAGCACCTTCGACCACCTTGCTGTGGGAGTCCAGGTTCAGGTACGAGCAGCAGCTGAAATTGACAAACTGATGGCCACTTTGGGTAGACAACAGGTCGTTATCGAGCCCGGCAACGATACCCGCAAGGCCGTTTTGCTCTGACATATCCCAGAAAGGATTGCCTATGCCGATGGCCTTATCGTTGTTGCGGAATTTGTTCGTGGGAATGATCTGCTTACGGCTGCTCATCAAGTGCCTTCCTCTTGGTGGGTTCTGGTTGATAGTTGTAGATGCCTTTAAACTTGCGGTAAGCCGCCGTGTAGAGCGCGGAGTAGAAAACATAAGGGCGACGCAGGATTTTCAGATCCCACAGCCAAAAATTAACGTTGATATTCAGGTCGTCTAAAGATTCGGCCTGGTGCCACCACCCCAGCGGCAAATACAGCATTTCGCCGGGTTCTAAAATAAAGTCGCGGCGCTGCGGGATTTTTGCCGCCAAGCGGGGAAAACGCTGCGGGTCGATATTGTCAAAATCAAAGGCCTGGGATTTATCGCCGAAGCCCTGCAGGATAGATCGCGGATAGTAATCTCTGCGGCCAGGAGGAAAAAGAATGAACCGTTTTCTGCCCTGCAAAGAAATATTAAAGTTTTCCAGCTCATCGAAGTGGCTTTGGGTAAAAACCCCGTGGTAGCTGACCCATAAATTGGCGGCGTTCAACCCACGACGGGAGGCCAACAGGGAAAAGGCATCGAAGCCAAGGATATTATTGACGTCCTCGGGGCGGTGCATAATATTGGAAACCACGCGATACCAGGTATTGTTGTCGCTTTGGTACTCTTTATTTTCCAAAAAACCACGCAGCTGAATTTTCATGGTTTGCCAGCGTTCGGTGTTTTCTTTATTACTGGCCTCCCGGAATAAGGTGACATTGTCATCGCCCAGGCGTTGTGAAATCAGGTCACTCGCCCCTATGCTGGTATCAATGGGTAAATCGGTAATAATGACCGGGACGTCGGCTCGGAAAATAGCTTCAACACCAAAGGCGACGAACTCTTTAAAGGTCATGCGTGGAACGGGAACCCCCGTCGTTAACTGTTTCACGATTGCCGTTTTCCTGTTTCGAAAATAATAATGTGAGGCCCCGCTATTCTGGGGCGTGGTTTTTATTTATTGCTGAGTAATTTCTGACTAAACAGGCTGGATAATAAAGCGAGTGTTCCGGCGGCCATGGCGACCCAGGCCACCTGACCCGCTCCGCTTTGATCGGAAAGCTGTCCGCCAAGCGAGACGCCCAGTGAAAAGCCCAGCCAACCGGCGCTGGACAACCAGGAGAAGCCTTCGGATAAACACCCTTTCGGCGTCAAGGATTCCAGCAGATTGCTGCAGGTGATCAATAACGGCGCCACCGACAGCCCGGCAATGAAAGCAGAAATGCCCATGACAACGGGAACGCTGGTGAAAATCAGGGGCAGCGTGCCGGCGCACAGGGTGGCGGAGGTGATAAGCAGCAGGCGGGGTTGCGATAAAGACCAGTTCATGGCGCCGTAGCAAGTGCCGCCCACCAGGCTGCCTGCGGCGCAAATGGACAACAGCACCCCAGCGAGGGTTGGATTGCCCACCTCTTTGGCATAGGCGATCATCATGACGTCGATTGAGCCAAGAAACAGGCCTACCGCCGCATAGGAGATCATTAGCGCCCGTACCCAGAGCATGCTGATTGCCCGACGGTCGCTTTCTTCACTCTTGTGCACAATAACCGGCTCAGAACGCCGATGTAACACCAGGGCCAGAGAACCACTGAAGGTGAGCGCGGCGCATAACGCCAGCCCCGCAGCGGGGTGCCACGCCGTGGCCAAAACAATGGCGATTAACGGCCCCAACAAGAAAATGATCTCATCAAGCACGGTTTCTAACGCGTACGCGGTTCGTAGCGCTTCGTCGGTCACCATGGCGGCCCAGCGAGTACGAATAAATCCATCCACCGGCACCGACGAACAACCGGTAGCAATGGCCGCAGCCATAATTGCCCATAAGTGCATATTCAGCAGCACCAGGCCAATTAACGAAAGGATCGCAATCACATGGCAGCAGCAGGTAATAATAAGCACCTTTCGCTGACTGAATTTATCGGCAAATCGGCCTAATACCGGGCTGGCTATCGCCTGCGTAATCATTAATGTTCCCGCCACGGTTCCGGCAATCCATAACGAGTCCATAGTGGCGGAAATCAACATTATGCAACTGATGGACCGCATCGCCACCGGAAACCTGACCAGCAGGCCAAATAATGAAAGCGTCGCATGTCCGGGATCAGACAATAATCGGGTATAAGAACCAAAACTGAACTTGGACTCAACGGCCTCTGTTTCCATAAGGTGCTCTCAAGAGAAATTCGCTAAAAAAACGAATGAATATATCAATCGAACATACCCACTCATTTATTTGAACGGATACACTCAATGGAATAAATGATTTAAATATTTATTTATGCGCAACAATAAAGCGAAGGTAACGCGCTCAGGCGTTAATCCTTCCCGAATGGCGTTCAGGCCATAGGATATTGTTAGCGTTGAAATCATCCTGGTTAATAATGATTAATTCACCATCTTAAAAAGTCCCCGAAATTTATCATAAACAATTTTAATGCATGGGCATTAAGAATTAGCAACGCTAATCATTATTTACAAGAGCGTTTTTGCATCACATTGATGCGTTATTGCATTTACAATTAAATACAGTGTGTTAGGTGTTAATTAAGGTGGAAATTATAATTTTCAGTCCGCGAATAACGCCCTTTGAACCAAACTCTCTGGGACCTCTGGCGGTATAGCGGCGCAGAAAGCAGAAACTGTGCCGTAATCGTCATTTTTATTCCCTATTGGAGCCAAGTATTCCTGCCGCGCTTTATTTATGATGAAGGTTTGACGCGCGGGGACATTGGCCCTGACATTAACATCACGCTAGGAGAACACATGGCTACAGGCATTGGCGGTTGTACGCCACAACAGGCCCTGGAACAGCTGCAACCGCTCACGGACAACCCGCCTGAAATCGCCGCGGTGGAATACCGGCAACGCATACAGCACGCACAGCGCCTGATGCGCGACAACGGCATTGACGCCTGCTACCTCAATGCCGGCAGCAATCTGCTCTATTTTACCGGTACCTCCTGGTCGCCCAGCGAACGTATGGTGGGCGCGGTGATCCCGGCCGAGGGGGAAATCGCCTATATTGTGCCCTGGTTTGAGATCGGCACGTTCAGGGATACGCAGGTGATTGAGGGGGAAATATTTAGCTGGCATGAGGAAGAAGATCCCTATCGGTTGTTCTTCACCGTACTGGCCGCGCGTGGGCTGACAGGCTCAGGCCGCCAACTCAAAGTGGCCATTTGCGAAACCGCTTCGGTTACACTGTTCCTCGGCCTGCAACAGCATGCCGGTGAGATAAAGTTGGTCAGCGCCCTGCCGGTCACCGGGTACTGCCGCAGCCGCAAATCGGCGGCTGAAATTGCGCTGATGCAAACCGCGAATAACATTACTCTGCGGGTCCAACAGGCGGCGGCAAGCATATTGCGCCCAGGGATCACCGCCAGAGAGCTGGTCGATTTTGTCGATCAGGCCCATCGCAAAATGGGCACCACCGGCTCTTACTTCTGCATTGCACTGTTCGGATCCGATAGCGCGTTTCCTCATGGCGTAAAAGCCCCCAACCCGCTGCAATATAACGATGTCGTGCTGCTGGATACCGGCTGCCGCTACAAGGGGTACCTGTCCGATATCACCCGAACTTATGTGTACGGCGAAGCCAACCCACGCCAACGCTTTGCCTGGCAGGCTGAACATGATGCGCAGGCTGCGGCATTTGCCGTTATCGCGCCCGGCGTACCCTGCCATAAAGTGGATGACGCCGCGCGCGAAGCGCTGATTTCTCATGGTTTTGGGCCAGATTATCAACTGCCGGGGCTGCCGCACCGCACCGGGCACGGTATCGGGCTGGACATTCATGAAGCGCCGTATCTGATCCGCAAGCAGCAGGAGCCGCTCGACGTGGGCATGTGCGCCAGTATTGAACCCATGCTATGCCTGCCGGGCGAGTTCGGCATTCGTCTTGAGGATCATTTCTACGTCACTGAAAACGGGGCTCGCTGGTTTACCCCCCCGGCAAAATCTATTGATGATCCCTTTGGTTTAGCCTCCTGATCTCCCTTCGGGCGGCGATGCCGCCCGAATTAAAAGATAAGCCGCCCAATGAGAATAGCGGTTATTAATATCGATTTCATTTAGTCATCTTATTTAATTCTTCAATTTAATATAACTATTAATTTATAACGCCATCCTAACCCAAGAATAAAATAACGGTTGATATAGCATATGACTTGCGCTAATAATCAATCGATCTTCAAGGATGGGCATAATAAAAAATCATAAACTAAAAAAGGAGTGAGTTATGAAAACAATTGATTCTGCGTTGTTAGGGACTATCGCCGGCGGTCGCGGCAATAATGGCGGTGACCGTGCGGATAACAGCCGCAGGAATAGAGGGAAAAACAACGGCGGTAATCAGGGGCGTTCAGGCGATTACTATGCTAAAAACACCTCGGAAGACTGCATCAATGGCATGGTGGCCGGCGCGGCTTTAGGGGCATTCGGCGGATTGCCCGGGGCGGCGATGGGGTTGATTGGCGGTGCGGTGACCGGCGGCTGTTTCAAAGATGCCAACAGGGGCGGTGGTAACGTAGGCATGGGGAAAGGCGGAAATAAATGCGGCTCAAGTGCAGGCGGCAAGTGTTCCTGGTAGGCATTAAGCTTAAAGAAAATAACAGCGGGCAGGCCTTTCGTCGTTCTCAGGTGATCACATGAATAATAAAGCACTAAAAATAATATCAGTTGTCATGGGTATATTTTTATCTTCATCCTTGCTAAGCGGGGCCGGAGTAGGCTTTTCAACATGGTATCCCGCGCCGAGGGGAATTTCCGTCCTGTTAGTATCAATTGGCTGCGGTGTGGCCTTGGTAAGGTTTATTTACTTAATAATTAAATTCATTTTCGGCAGACCACTCAGGGGAAGCTGATCTTTCTGTTCTTTACCACAATGTTCTTCTTCATTAATGCGAGGCGGCAGTGATTTCCCTGCCGCCTTATTCCCTACTAGTGTCCTGAATAATCCTCTTCGGCAGTGCCGGGTCATGAATGTCCACCGATAAGGCCCTCGTCGGCAGATTAAAATGCGACGGTAACAGTTCCAGCTCACCGCTGTTTTGCGCCACGCGCGCCAAAATGGCAGCCCGATAGATCGTAAACACATGAAACTGACTTTCAGCTTGCTGAAGGAATTGAACGCCTTAACGGCAGAGGGACTTCTGCCTGACGCTTGCCTGGCGTAATCTTACCTGCGCCGATGGCGATTTTTTTATTCGCCATCGCCGTTCTGCGACTCCACACGTCAACTGGGGTTAATCAGTTGGCGTGACCGCTAAAATAGATTAGTTTTAAGCTCTGACTCTCCTCGGCACTGGATGCTATGACTACCCAAAATCAACACCCCCAGGCTGTCTTCAGCCCCGTTACACGCCACGCCATTTTTTTGGTCGCGACTTTATCCGCCAACCCTGCGCAGCTCGCTGCGGTGCGTGGCTGGTGCGCGGATATCAGCGGCGTAATTCGTTCCGTCGGTAAAAGATCCCCAGCGGGCAATCTGTCCTGCGTCTGCGGATTTGGCTCTTCGGCCTGGGATCGGTTGTTCGGCCAGCCCCGCCCGGCGCTGCTTCATCCTTTTCGTGAGATAGGCGCCGGCGACCGCGTTGCCGTTTCGACCCCTGGCGATATCCTGCTGCACATTCGCGCCGACGAGATGGATTTGTGCTTCGAACTCGCCACACAGTTGATGAACAAGCTTGGCGATGCCGTGACGGTAATAGAGGAAGTGCACGGTTTCCGTTATTTCGACCAGCGGGCAATGATTGGCTTTGTCGACGGCACCGAAAACCCCGAGGGACACGAAGCCTTCGACTATACGGTGATTGGCGAGGAAGACGCCGGTTTTTCCGGCGGCAGCTACGTGCTGGTACAAAAATACCTGCACGACATGAAAGGCTGGAACTCACTGAGCGTCGAAACGCAAGAGCGCATTATTGGTCGCCACAAGCAATCCAATATTGAACTGGATGAGGACGTCAAGCCTTCGTCATCCCACAGTTCCCTGACGACGCTGACCGATGAAAACGGCAATGAAGTCAAAATATTGCGTGACAACATGCCGTTTGGCAAACCCGGCATGGGCGAATTCGGCACTTACTTTATCGGCTACGCCCGCTCCCCCCAGCCCATCGAGCAAATGCTGGAGAACATGTTTGTAGGTCGGCCGGCCGGCAACTACGATCGCCTGCTGGATTTCAGCCGCGCGGTCACCGGCAGCCTGTTCTTTACGCCTTCGGCAACCCTGTTGGAAGCCCTGGCTGAGCGTAACGGCCCGCAATAATCGCTAAAAGCAGGGAGACTGATCCCAGCGCGGACTCGGGGTCAGTGCTCCCGACTACAGCAGCAGTGCCAGCTCCATTGCCGTACGCTGCAACTGCGGCAGCACGCGCTCACGCAATTCCGCCGACGAAATTTGCGAGGCATTCACCCCTACGTTCATCGCCGCCACTACGCCGCCCTTGCGTGAATGCATCGGCACTGCGATCGAACGCAAGCCTATTTCTAACTGTTGATCGTTAATCGCATACCCCTGACGACGCACCTTGGCCAGCTGTTCACGCAGTTGCTCAGCGCTGGCCACGGTAAACTCTGTCAGCGGTTCGAAGGTGACCCGCGACAGATAATCGTCCAACTGCGCTTCGTCCAGCGCGCTGAGTAAAACCAATCCCATTGACGTCGCGTAGGCCGGCAAACGGCTGCCCCGTCCCAGATCGATGGTCATGATGCGCTTCACCGAAGCACGGGCGATATACAGAATATTGTCACCGTCCAGGGTCGCTACCGAGCAGGATTCATTCAGCAGTTTACTGAGATAGTCCAGCGAGTTTTGTGCCGCTTTCGCCAATTCGGATGAGGAAAGATAGGCGTGACCGATAGTCAGAACCCGCGGCAACAGCCGGTAATGCCGACCGTCGGGGCAATGGACAAAGCCGAGGGCGCGCAGAGTGTAAAGGCAGCGGCGCACCGCCGCACGGGGAATACCGGTAATGTGGCTGATTTCAGAAACCGACATTTGCGAATATTGCGGCTGGAAGGCCTGCAACACCTCTAACCCCCTGGCCAGCGACGCCATAAAATTGGGATCGCCTTTATACTGATCGTTACTTAAATCCCCGATTTCCTGCAGCCGGCGCAGTTCTCCAGCGCCAAATTCCGACTCATCGCCCATCCGGACCTCCGATTCAATAAACTTTGGCATTATAAGCCTGTGGCGCCGCGATGCTGCTTTGTCTGGCATCCAATAGCGATTTAGTTATCTGCGTCACAGAATTGACAGGCAAATCACCATCGCTTCGATAATCGCACAAACAGCTGATATTCGCACTTGTCGCTGCATTTTTCCTCGCTTAAGGTGGATCCAGACCCACCAGCGTCACGCTGAGAGACTCTTAGCGTACTCAGGAGAGCAGATGATCGATAAAAGCGTGGCGTCCGTAGACGCCGCCGTCGCCGATATCCCCGACGGCTCGACCATTATGGTCGGCGGTTTTGGCCCCGCCGGTCAGCCTTATGCGCTACTGGATGCACTGATTCGGCGCTGCCCACGCGAGCTGACGTTGATCAGCAACAACGCCGGCAATGGCGACTTTGGCCTGGCCGCGCTGCTGAAGGCCGGTTGCGTACGCAAGGTCATTTGTTCATTCCCGCGTCAGTCGGACTCCTGGGTATTTGACGACCTTTACCGCCGCGGCGAACTGGAGCTGGAACTGATCCCACAGGGTAATCTGGCGGCCCGCATCCAGGCTGCCGGTTCCGGGCTCGGTGGGTTTTACACACCCACCGGATACGGCACCGAGTTGGCGCAGGGCAAAGAAACCCGCGAGATCGACGGCAGGCACTACGTGTTCGAACTGCCGTTGAGGGCGGACTTCGCCCTGATCAAGGCCGAACAGGCCGATCGCTGGGGCAACCTGCGGTATAACAAAACCGGGCGCAACTTTGGGCCGATCATGGCCATGGCCGCCACCTGCACCATTGCTGAAGTTAATCGCATGGTGCCGCTGGGCGAACTGGATCCTGAAAACATCATTACGCCAGGGATCTTCGTACAGCGCCTGGTGACCACGCCTGACCATCCTGCGCAGCTTTCGGCTTAAGGGCTCTCCATGACCAAACTTACTCATCAACAGTTGGCAGAACGCATTGCGCGCGATATCCCGGAAGGCGCCTACGTCAATCTGGGCATTGGCATTCCCACGCAGATCGCCAACTACCTGCCGGCGGATAAAGAGATTTTTCTGCACAGCGAGAACGGTATTCTCGGCATGGGCCCGGCACCGGCGGCGGGCCAGGAGGATCCCGAACTGATCAATGCCGGCAAGCAGCCGGTCACCCTGCTCAAGGGTGGCTGTTTTTTCCATCACGGCGACTCCTTCGCCATGATGCGAGGTGGCCACCTGGATATCTGCGTGCTCGGTGCCTATCAGGTTTCCGAACGGGGCGATCTGGCTAACTGGAGCACCGGTGCCCCAGGAGCCATTCCGGCGGTAGGCGGCGCGATGGATTTGGCCATTGGCGCCCGCCAGGTGTTTGTGATGACCGAGCACCTGACCAAAAAAGGGGAATGCAAAATTGTCCGCCACTGCACTTATCCATTGACCGGCGTCGGCTGCATCGATCGCATCTACAGCGATCTGGCGGTGATGGACGTGACCCCGCAAGGCCTGGTGGTCCGCGAAATATTCGGCGGTCTGACCCCGGAACAGCTGCAGGAAGTCACCCCGGTCGAATTGACCTTTGCCCTTCAGCACGGAGAACATCCCCATGAATCCAGCCTATCTGTGTGACGCCGTCCGCACGCCTTTTGGCCGATTGAACGGGAGCCTGGCAACCGTTCGCGCCGACGATTTGGCCGCTCTGCCGCTGAAAGCGCTGCAGGTTCGACACCCGCAGCTGGACTGGGCCGCAGTGGATGATGTGCTGCTCGGCTGTGCCAATCAGGCTGGCGAAGACAACCGTAACGTGGCGCGCATGGCGTTACTGCTGGCAGGCCTGCCGCTACAAATCCCCGGCTGCACCCTTAATCGCCTGTGTGGCTCCAGCCTGGATGCGGTAGCGATGGCGGCGCGCGCGATAAAAACAGGTGAAAGCGAACTGATGATTGCCGGTGGCGTAGAGAGCATGTCCCGCGCGCCCTTCGTCATGGGCAAGGCGGAAAGCGCTTTCAGCCGGGCGATGAAACTGGAAGACACCACCATGGGCTGGCGGTTTATCAATCCGCAGATGAAAACGCTGTACGGTGTGGATTCGATGCCGCAAACCGCCGAAAACGTCGCCCTGAAGTTCAATATTTCCCGTCAGGATCAGGATGCTTTCGCCCTGCGCAGCCAACTGCGTACCGCCGCCGCTCAGGAAAGCGGCTTTTTTGCCGACCAACTGATTGATGTCAGCATCGCACAGAAAAAAGGCGAGCCGCGGCTGTTCACGCAAGACGAACATCCTCGTGCTACCACGATGGAGGCATTGGCGAAACTGAAACCGGTAGTGGATCCGCAGGGTACCGTCACCGCAGGCAATGCCTCCGGGCTAAACGACGGCGCCTGTGCGCTGCTGCTGGCCGGCGAATCCGGGCTGTCCCGCCACGGCCTGCAGCCCATGGCGCGCATTGTTGCCAGCGCCGTTACCGGTATTGAGCCGTCGATCATGGGCTTTGCCCCGGCGCAAGCGGTTCGCAAGGTGCTGAAAATTTCCGGTTTAAGCCTGGATCAGATGGACGTGATCGAGCTTAATGAGGCCTTTGCGGCGCAGGCGCTGGCAGTGACTCGTGAGCTGGGACTCCCCGACGATGCCGCACAGGTCAACCCTAACGGCGGCGCCATCGCTCTGGGTCACCCGTTGGGCGCCTCCGGTGGCAGGCTGGTGATGAACGCGGCCTGGCAATTGCAGAACACGCGTGGGCGTTATGGCCTATGCACCATGTGTATCGGCGTCGGCCAGGGTATTGCGCTGATTATCGAGCGGGTGTGAAAAGGGGACAAGGATGGATATCGACTATCGTCTTGATGGCCGCGCGGCTGCGCCGCTGTTGGTACTGTCCAACTCACTGGGCACCACCTTCGATCTGTGGCAACCGCAGCTATTGGCACTGAGCGAACACTTTCGGGTATTGCGTTATAACCAACGCGGACACGGTGCCACGCCGCTGTCTACCCCACGGTTACGGCTTGAGGATCTCGGCCAGGACGTGATCGCCCTGCTCGATTATCTGGACGTACCCAGCGCCCATTTCTGCGGCATTTCAATGGGCGGCCTGACCGGTCTGTGGCTTAACCGTTACCACCCGCAGCGCATCACGCGGATGGTGGTCGCCAATACCGCCGCACGCATCGGTAATGCCGAAGGCTGGCAACAGCGAGCGCAGCAGGTGCGCAGCCAAGGGTTGTCTTCGATTGCCGCCGCCTCCCCCGCCCGCTGGTTCACCGAAGCCTTTCTGCAAAATCATCCTGAGCAGGTTGCCTCCCTGGTCGCCGCTCTGGCGGCCGGTAACCCCGAGGGATACGCCGCCTGCTGCGATGCCTTGTCAGTGGCGGATTTACGCGCCGACGTGGTTTCCATGAGCCGGCCGATGCGGGTGATCGCCGGAGACGCTGATCCGGTAACCACCGTCGCGGACGCCGAGTTTCTGGTGGCCAACGCCCCGCACGCGGAACTGCAGCGGCTGCCGGCTTCGCATATCTCCAACCTCGCCTGTCCGCAACTGTTCAGCCACAGCGTGATCGAATTCCTGACTGAGGAACGTTCGGCCGGCTAAGTCGGTTATTGGTCGGCTATTCGCCGCCCTTGCGCATCGATCACTGGTGCACCGTCTTCCTTGGTGAAAGAGCCCTGCTGCGGATCCGGCAGGATATCCAGCACGGCTTCCGACGGTCGACACAGACGGGTGCCCAAGGGTGTCACCACAATAGGTCGATTAATCAATATCGGCTGTTGCAACATAAAGTCGATCAATTGTTCGTCACTCCAGCCTGCATCTGCCAGCCCCAACGATTCATAAGGCTCGACGTTTTTACGCAGCAAGGCTCGCGCAGATATTCCCATATCGGCAATCAGCCCGATCAATTGCTCGCGGTCGGGCGGTGTCTCCAGATACAAAATCACCGTCGGTTCCACACCACTGTTGCGGATCAGTGCCAACGTATTGCGCGATGTGCCGCAAGCCGGGTTGTGGTAAATCTTGATGTTACTCATGGCGTTCTCTCTGAGTTATGGCTAAAGCGACAGGCGCAGGGCCAGGGCGGTCAGCGCAACCAACAGCACCGGCAGGGTCATCACTACCCCGACCCGGAAATAGTATCCCCAGCTTATGCCGATGCTTTTCTTCGACAATACGTGCAGCCACAGCAGCGTGGCCAGGCTACCGATCGGCGTAATTTTCGGCCCAAGATCGCTGCCTATGACATTGGCATAAATCATTGCCTGTTTAATTACGCCTTCGGCATTGCTGCCGTCAATCGACAAGGCCCCCACCAACACCGTCGGCATGTTGTTCATCACCGAGGACAAAAATGCCGTCAGGAAACCGGTGCCCAGCGTAGCTGCCCAAATTCCGCGTTCGGCCAAAAAATCAAGCACACCGGCCAGGGTATCGGTCAGCCCCGCATTACGCAGCCCGTAGACCACCAGATACATCCCGAGAGAGAAGACCACGATCTGCCAGGGGGCGCCCCGCAACACTTTAGCAGTGTCGATGGCCTGCCCCTTTTTCGCCACCAGCAGCAGGATTAACGCACCAACGGCGGCGACCAGGCTAACCGGCACGCCCAGCGGCTCAAGCCCAAAAAACCCCACCAGCAGCAGCGCCAATACGCCCCAACCGGCTCTAAACGTCGGCAAATCGCGAATGGCCTCACGCGGTGGCCGCAGCAACCTCAGGTCATAGCTGCGCGGAATGTCCTTGCGGAAGAACAGGTGCAACATCACCAGCGTGGCGACAATGGCGGCAAGGTTCACCGGCACCATCACCGCCGCATACTGCGTGAAACCCAGTTGAAAGAAATCAGCGGAGACGATATTTACCAAATTGGACACCACCAGCGGCAGGCTGGCGGTATCGGCGATAAATCCCGCCGCCATCACGAAGGCCAGCGTTGCCCCTGAACTGAACCCCAACGCCAGCAGCATCGCAATCACTATCGGCGTCAGGATCAGCGCCGCCCCGTCATTGGCAAACAACGCCGCCACCGCGGCGCCCAGCAGCACAATATAGGTGAACAACCAGCGCCCTTTGCCCTTGCCCCAGCGCGCAACATGCAGCGCTGCCCATTCAAAGAAGCCGGACTCGTCCAGCAGCAGGCTGATAATGATCACCGCGATAAAGGTCGCGGTGGCGTTCCAGACAATCTGCCAGACCAGCGGAATATCGCCGACCTGTACCACTCCGGTCAGCAATGCCAACAGCGCGCCGAAACAGGCACTCCAACCTATGCCCAAGCCTTTCGGCTGCCAGATCACCAAAACGATCGTCAGGATAAATATTGCCCCGGCCAACACCATCACAACTCCTTAGTCTCTCACATCAAACATATATGTTATTTCGAATGTATTGATTTAAATTTTTTAGCGTTACCGGCAGACCGCCCCTAACGCGCGCTGCGCCAGCTCGGTCACCTGCTGTTGCCGGCTAAGGTAAGCCTGTTCGATGATTGCCGCCGCCCAGGCCGGCATATGCGGCGACAGGCGGTAGTAAATCCACTTGCCCTCGCGACGATCGATCAGCAGACCACTTTCACGTAACATCGCGAGGTGACGAGAAACTTTGGGTTGCGATTCCTCCAATGCGCTGACCAATTCGCACACGCACAGCTCACCCGCCTGGCGCAGCAAAAGCACCAGCGTGAGGCGAGTTTCCTCCGACAGATTTTTAAACAATGCCAGTGGCGTCAGTGATGTCATGGGGATCCTCCTTTTACGATAACCGCCATCTTAAGCCGAAGGAGGAAAAACGCCAAGAAACATATATGAATTAGTGAATATTAAGATTTGTGAAGATTGCGCAGAATGGCTCACTTTCGCGATGGCCCGGTGAAAACGCTCACTCAGCCTGAGTTAAGTTTCAGCTATTGATTCCATACGCCAAAGCGACTGTTCATTATGTGCTCTTTCGTTACAATCTCTAGCGTGAAATCCACCGTTTAGAGGGCTCTTATGTACAACTTCTCACGTTATCAGGCAAAAGAACTGGCGCTGGCTTATATGAGCGGCAAAAAACACGACCTGTCACCGCAGGAATTTCTGCAGCAGCTGAAAAGTAGCGAGAAATCTTTCGACTATCTGTTGAAGCACGGCAACGAACAGCCGCGCGAAGTGCTGGTGAAAAGTTTCTAACACCCCGCACCTTAATCTCCCTTCGCCGGTGGCGTACCTATAGGCACGCGTATTCCCGGTCGAATGGCGACGGGGTGTTATCACCGATCCGGGGTATCCCAATAAGGCCGCTCTCCTCCGAGCTGAGCCAGCAGAAAATCGACAAAGGCCGATACCTTAGCCGGTAAGTATTTGCGCTGTGGATAGACGGCATATATAGCATGCTCGGGCAGCCGATAGTCCGGCATCAACTCAAGCAGTCGCCCCTGCGCAATATCGTCTCCAACGATGAAAGTCGGCATCTGACAAATCCCCAAACCGGCGATCAACGCTTCACGCAACGCCTCGCTGTTATTCACCTGGTAATTGCCTCTGGGTTGGAAACGTACAGCCCCCGCAGGCCCGTCGAACTGCCATTCGCTCCCCCGCGGAAATAGCTGTAAAACAAACAGTTATGCTTCGCTAATTGGTCCATGTCCGTCGGTGTTCCACAGCGCGCCAGATAAGACGGCGCTGCGCACAAGACGCTGTTGCACGGCGCAATACGCCGGGCTATCAGGCTCGAGTCGGCCAGTCGACCGATGCGGATCGCCAGGTCATAGCCCCCTTCGACCAAATCGACCAGTTGGTCGTCCATCATCATATTGATCTCCACCGCCGGATAAGCCGCTAGGAAACGGGGGATCAACGGGGCAATATGCAAACGACCAAACACCATGGGTACGCTGATCCTCAGGCAGCCCTGCGGCTGCCCCTGCAAACGGGTGACCGCATCCTCTCCCTCTTGCGCTACGGCACAGGCATTGCGTGCATAGCCAAAATACTGCTCACCGGCCTCGGTCAGGCTCAAACTGCGGGTGGTTCGCTGCAATAATTGCACGCCCAGCGAGCGTTCCAGCTGGGTGATGCGTTTGCTTACTGCCGATTTGGTGATGCCCAGTCGCTCGGCGGCGGCAGAAAAGCTTTCGCATTCCACCACCGCCACAAATACCGGGATTGCTGCAAAGCGATCGTTCATTATCAGTCAACTTATTCTCAACAATGAGTTTCCATTTTAGTGGATTAAGCTTTAAACAAAAACAATATAGGCTGCTCTTCAAATTAATTTTGAAGTTGAAACCCTGATGCGTGAACGTTTTTCCGATCCTCTGCTGGCGCTGGGCGCCGGTGCCCTATTGGCCCTGATGATTGCCATCAACAGCCTGCTGGCCAGCTATAACTCCCCCTTGCTGGCCTCGTGGTTGGCTCACGGTATGGGCGCCATCACCGCCTGGTTGCTGCTGCTCCTGCTGAACCGTCGTTCCCCGCGCCGCGCGGCCTCATCGGCCAGGACGCCTCGCTGGGCTTATTTGGGCGGTCTGCCCGGTGCCCTGACGGTGGTGCTGGCCGCCATTACGGTCAACAGCCCGCTGGCCCTTTCCGGCAGCCTGGCGCTGATGCTCACCGGTCAGGTTTTGTTCGGCATGCTCGCCGACAGCTGCGGCTGGTTTGACTCGCTTAAACGCCGTTTGAGTCTCAACGATATCGTCGCCACGCTGCTGATCCTCTGCGGCTGCGCTCTGCTCATTTTCCTGAGGTAACGCCCATGTTTACCCTGATAGTCCTTGCTCTACTCAACGGCGTCTGTATCGGCCTCAGCCGCGCAATCAACGGGCGTCTGGCGCTGGATCGTGGCGCTTTTCAGGCCTCACTTTGCAATCATATCGTCGGTTTTTTGTTCCTCAGCCTGCTGCTGGTGGCAACCGGCAGCGTCAACGGTGCAACCTTCGGCCAGGCCCCGTGGGGTGCCTACCTTGGCGGTGCCATCGGGGCGTTGTTTGTCGCGCTGAATAGCTATGTTCTGCCGCGTCTCGGCACCCTGCGCGCCGCACTACTGATTATCAGTGGCCAAATGCTGGCAGGCGTGGTTATCGACCGCCTGCGCGACAGCGGCGATACCATCAGCGCGCAGATCTTGGGCGTGGGGCTGATCCTGCTGGGCGTCTATGTCGCCCGGATGGAGAAATCGCTGCTTAAGCTGATGCTTGAGCCTATTCAGCGGCGGAGTTGATTTCGCCTTGAGAGACGAATATTTATCATATTCGCACTCAGATACGAATTATTGACATATTCGCCTTGAGGTGCGAAATTTACCGATAACTCCCGCTTCAGAGTAGAAAAAGAGATGCCAGCACAAGTTAGCGTGATCACCGGCGATCTGGTCAATTCACGGCAATTAGACACCACTCACTACATTACCGGGTTAAATGCCCTGCTGAGTCAATTGCAAGGGGCTACGCTTATTGAGCGATTCGAGATTTTCCGTGGCGATGCTTTTCAAGCGGTGGCCGAACCGCAATCCGGTTTGCTGCTGGCGGTGTATATCCGTATTGCGCTTAGAGCGATGGACTCACGCCATTGGGATGCCCGCATCGCCGTTGGCCTCGGCAGCGACCAGGGACAAAACGCCGGTTATGGCAGCGCCTTTGTGAATTCTGGCCAGGCCCTGGACGCTTTGATGAAAAATTGCCGACTGGCTCTGAAAAATGACAATGAGCAGACAAATGCCATTGTCAGCGATCTATTGCCGATGTTAGATCATGTGATTAGCCGCCTTTCACAGACCGAAGCGCAGGTCGTCCAGGCACGTTTCTTCGCCGACACCAGCCAAGAGGTAGCGGAAAAGCTGCAAAAGGCCGCCTCCACCGTTTCTGCTACGCTGAAACGCGCGGCCTACGAGGAAATGATGCGATTTATTCACGCGATTAACAGGATCACCTGAATATGGATTTGAGCTACGCGCCGTTGCTGACCTGGTTGCTGGTGGTTCACCTGCTGGCCGACTTCCCGTTGCAGCCGCGCAGCTGGGTCGAGGATAAGGCTCGTCACCGCGCACGCTCCCGTTTCCTGCTGCTGCATGCCTTACTACACGGCGTGCTGGCCGCCTGCGCGGTGGCCGGTTTTGCGTTGCTGCATGGCGGGCTCTCTTCCGGTCAGGTGCTGACCGCCCTGCTGGTTGTCGCTATCAGCCACTGGCTGATTGACCTGTTGAAGGTCACGTTATTGACGCGCATCAGTCAAGCGGGCGGTTTTCTGCTCGATCAAGGCCTGCATCTTACGGTGATTGCACTGCTGTGGCTGTCGCTGACGCCCAATGCCCATGGCCTGCTTAGCGCGCTGGGAGCGGCCATTGCCGGTTGGCAGGCTGGGCTGATTGTGGTGACGTATTTGGTGATTTACATGCCGATGGGCGTGCTTATCGGCCAGCTTTTGGCTCACTGGGCACCGCAGATGCCTCCTTCAGCCAAAGCCGATAACGACTCGTTATTACGTGCGGGCAAGCAAATTGGCTATCTGGAAAGAACGCTGATCCTGACCTTTGTGCTGATCGGCCAAATCCCGGCGGTCGGTTTTTTGCTGGCGGCCAAGTCAATCTTTCGCTTTGGCGATTTGCGCCAGAGCGATGACAAAATGCGTACCGAGTATGTGCTACTGGGTACGCTGTTTTCCTTTACCCTGACCATCATGCTGGGTCTGCTGGTGAAAAAAATGCTGTAGAGGCGGATAATATTTCGCCCCTACGGCCGGCACTTATTACAACCACTCACCGAAGCGGCGAATATAGAAACGCTTCATCAGCTGCGCCACCACGCAGTAGCTGACCAAGGTACCTGCCAGCCACGGGAAGTATTCCCACGGCAGCGGCTGCAACCCGACCAGTGCGCCCAGCGGCGAGAACGGCAGGTAGATACCCAGCCCCATCACCAGCGCCGTGGTCAGCAACACCGGCAGCGCGGCGGTGCTCTGAATAAACGGGATCTTCTGGGTGCGCAGCATATGCACCACCAGGGTTTGCGACAGCAAGCCTTCAATAAACCAGCCGGACTGGAACAACGCCTGATGCTCTACGCTGTTGGCGGCGAAAACAAACCACATCAGCGCATAGGTAGTGATATCAAAGATGGACGACGTTGGCCCAATCCACAGCATAAAGCGGCCAATGTTTTTCGCATCCCACTTGCGCGGCTTGCGCAGGAACTCTTTGTCCATCTTGTCCCACGGCAGCGACAGCTGAGAGATATCGTACATCAGGTTCTGGATCAGCAGGTGGATCGCCAGCATCGGCAAGAACGGAATAAAGGCGCTGGCCACCAGCACCGAAAACACGTTGCCGAAGTTGGAGCTGGCGGTCATGTTCAGGTACTTGATGATATTGCCGAAAGTCTCCCGTCCCTTGATAACCCCCTCTTCCAGCACCATCAGATTTTTTTCCAGCAAAATGATGTCTGCCGACTCTTTGGCGATGTCCGTACCGGTGTCGACCGAAATGCCCACGTCGGCATCGCGCAGCGCCGGCGCATCGTTAATGCCGTCGCCGAGAAACCCGACGGTATGGCCATTCGCCTGCAGCATTTTCAACACTCGCGACTTCTGCAGCGGCGTCAGTTTGGTGAAGACCGTGCGCTGTTCCACTTCTTGCGCCAGCGTGGCGTCGTCCATCTGTTCAATTTGCGGACCGGAAAGCGGTTCACCCGGCTCCAGGCCAACATCGCGGCAGATTTTGCAGGTGATCACCGGGTTATCACCGGTCAAAACCTTAATCGCTACGCCGTTTTCCTGCAGGGCGGCGATCGCTTCCTGTGCGCTCTCCTTCGGTGGATCGAGGAAGGTCAGAACGCCCTGGATCACCATATCGCGTTCATCGATAATACTCAGCGGCAGAGCATTTTTCTGTTCGCCCAGATCTCGCGTTGCCAGTACCAGCACGCGGAATCCCTCTTCGTTATATTGAGCGGCAAGCGCCTGCAACGCCTCACGCCGAGCCTGATCCAGCGGTAAAATCTGCTGCCCATCGCGAACATGGGTGGCAATTTCGAGCATTTCCTCCACCGCCCCTTTGCAAATCAGGCGTTGTTGCCCATTTTCATCCGCCACCACGATCGATAAACGGCGGCGTATAAAATCAAAGGGCAACTCATCGACCTTGCTGTAGCGGCCCAACGCCTCGATGCCCGGCTTGCCGCGACCAAAACGGATCACCGCCTGATCCATCAGGTTTTTCATTCCGCTCTGGTGGAAGCTGTTCAGCCAGGCCAGGTGCAGCACTTCATTGTCTTTGGTCCCGCTGGCGTCCAGGTGGTGCTCAAGGATGATGCGATCCTGCGTCAGGGTGCCGGTTTTGTCGGTGCACAATACGTCCATCGCGCCAAAGTTCTGTATGGCGTTCAAACGCTTGACCACCACTTTGCGCCGCGACATGGCGATAGCGCCCTTCGCCAGGTTGGAACTGACGATCATCGGCAGCATTTCTGGCGTCAACCCAACCGCCACCGCCAGGGCAAACAGCGCGGCTTCGCTCCAGTCGCCTTTGGTGAACCCGTTGATCAACAACACAATGGGCACCATCACCAACATAAAGCGGATCAGCAGCCAGCTGACGCTGTTCACCCCGCGATCAAAGGCGGTTTGTGAACGGGTGCCGACAATCGACTTCGCCAGCGAGCCAAAATAGGTGCGTCCTCCGGTTGCCACCACCACCGCCGTGGCCGTCCCACTGGCGACGTTGGTGCCCATCAGGCAGATGTTCGACAGCTCCAGCAGCGCATGTTCGCTGGAAACTTCGTCCTCACTCGATTTTTGGCTGACGTTGCCCATAACGTCGTATTTCTCAATCGGGATCGCCTCGCCGGTCAGAATGGCCTGGCTGATAAACAGATCGCGCGACGCCAGCAGGCGAACGTCCGCCGGTACCATATCCCCGGCAGAGAGCTGAATAATATCGCCCGGCACCAGTTCGCGGATCGGGACTTCCAGCGTCAACGGATGTGCACTGTAGCTGCTGCGGCGCATCACCGTTGCGGTGGTTCGCACCATCGACTTCAGCGTCTCCGCCGCCTTGTTGGTGCGGTATTCCTGCCAGAAGCGCAGCAGCCCGCTGAGTGACACCATCACCAGAATGATGATGACACCGGTGAGATCGGTTTCTTCACCGCGCCGGGCAGGCAGCCAGTAATCGGTAAAGAAACTGATCGCAGCCAGCACCATCAGTACATAGATAAACGGGTTATTAAAGGCGCTGAACAACTGCACCAACGCGTGCGGAGCCTTCTCATGTGCAACCTGATTAATACCAAACTGCGTCAGGCGTTCATCAACATCCTCCTGGGTTAATCCATTACGGTTGCATTTTAAATTTGCCAGCGTCTGGTCAACGCTGTTTTTCGCCTCTTGTGCGATGGCGTATGGCGTCGATTTTTTATCCCGGCGACGTACGGTTTCATTAATATAGGTCATAATGCAATTCTCTTATCTTACTCTGCGCACAGGGATACCCCGCCTGATTAACAGGTGAATAAGCACAGAATGGAATTTATTTAGTTGGCGTGATTAACGCGAATTATTGCCGCGTCGTGCACGCTGAATAATTAAGCTTTCGGGGTCACCGTCCATGACGCCTCCTTATCACTGAGTACAGTGAAACATTAATGACTTATTAGACAGGCAATTCAGAAGCGATACGCCAACGTACAGCACTGACGCTTTTTTCCAGACTGACGCGACAGACAATACCCTCAATCTCTTTTTGCACCGAAGGGTTAGCGGTTATTTCCGCGCAAACCTCCAGCTGGCCGGGAATAGCAATATCGGCACTGCGCAATGATTGTAATCTTAATGCCACGCCATTTAGCGCCTGTAATATCAGGGTGCGTACCAGTATTTCGTCCTGCTCGCCGCAGGTGACCTGTATGCGGTAGCACACCTCCAGATCGGTCGCCTGTTGTTGCGGCTGCAGATTGATGCGCTGCGCCGCTTCGCGCAGCAGAATATTGGCGCACAGGATCACCAGCGTCGCCAGAACCGCGTTCCAATACTGCCCCAGGCCGCACAGCACGCCTATTGCGGCTGAGCACCAGAGCGTGGCCGCCGTATTAAGGCCGCGGATATTCAGGCCTTCACGCATGATTACCCCGGCCCCCAAAAAGCCGATGCCAGAGACAATTTGTGCCGCAACCCGGCCGGCGCTGGAAGGGTCGGTAGACATGGAGCTGAGGATAAATACCGCCGCCCCGGTCGCCACCAGTGCATTGGTACGCAGGCCGGCCATACGCTGGCGCCATTGCCGTTCTGCGCCAATAACGGCACCCAGGCTCATCGCCAGTAATAAATTTAAAACAAAAGGAGTCATAGCCATGACTTTCCCCTTAAATAACCACAGGAGATAAAATCATGTGCTTTTTAGCACACGCGAAATCGCGCCGATAATAAATCAGCGATTGAGCGTATAAGTGCCAGGAGGGAATAGGCTGTGGCTGCAAATAACCATAATTACGTCCAAATCAATTCACCCGATGCCATTTGGCCTCAGGAACAACAGTCAGATTCGGGTTTGCACAGCTCGGAATAACCAGAGAGGGGTGCTGCCCGCCGTTTTCGGCAAGCAACTAATCAGAAGAGGATTGGTCAGCTTGCCTTATTTATATCACTGCAACTAAAACTGTCCAATTGTGTTTCCTCTTTGAAATTTTGGCTGAGTATAGTGACGCAGAGTGACGATGTAAAGGCGAATTTATTAAACGGAAATTAAACTCAATAACCCCAATATTTGATGAGTCACACGATTATAACTTATTGGCATTGGGCAATTGGCTAATTACCGATAAGCTTGAGCTTCAACAGGACAATCATCCTCAAGGACACGCATTCAATGAACCTGCTTCGCCTTTCCATCAGCCTCGCCCTGCTTGCCGGTTTTCCCGCTCAGGCCCTGCTCTTGCAACAGGGCGAAACGCGTTTCGATATCGATCCTGCCACGCTGCAAATCGTTGCGGGAAAAAACCAGGTTAACCAGGCACTGGCTGGGCAAACCGTGGCTGAACTGCAAAGCACATCGACGCAGGCAAGCTGGCAATGGCCCAACAGCGCCATGCAGGTTACCGCCAGATTGGAGGGTGCCGATCTGCGTTTGAGTTTCAGCAGCAAGCGGGCACAAACCCTGAACTGGTTCAGGCTGCCGTCGCAGGCAACGATCCTGCTGCTGCCGATTGGCGAAGGGAGCCGCATCCCGCTGGACAATCCCGTCTGGCGGAATTATCTGGTCAAGGAAATGACGCCGCTGGATACCAACTGGGATCTGAAACTGCCGCTGTGGAGCCAGCAACAGCAAGGCAAGGTCTACAGTTGGTTGCTGCTAACCCCATTCAGCAACCAGGTAACCTTCGCCAGCGCAGGAAAGGGACTCGCCATGCGCAGTAGTCATGAGTTCAACCGCTTTAATCAGCAGCAGGCTTTCGAGGTGCTGCTGCACGTGGGAGACACGCCGCTGTCCGGCCCGCGCCGTTACCGTGAATACCTGCAACAAAGCGGTCAGTTCAGCAGCCTGCGAGATAAAATCCGCATCGCGCCGGAAGGCGAAAAGCTGATTGGCGCTACGCACATTTATCTGTGGGGCGACAAACTGCTGGCGGCGAACGACGTGAAAGATTGGCCGGGTTTGTTGGCCTGGCTTATCACCCCCAAGGGTGAAGTTCTGTGGCGGAAAATGGATGCCGATAGCCAAAAAACCGTGCGCACGCTGGCGGAAAAAACGCCGCAGGGCTGGCAACAGCAAGCGCTGATTGATGCCCTTAATCAGGCGCTGGTGACACTGACACCGCTCAAGGCGACGCCGGATGACGCCGACTTCTTATCGGCGCAACGCCAACAGGCCGCGGATATCCGGGCATTGGCGCAACGGCAACTCGGGCCCTATCTGACTGCGCCGGAGAGCTGGGGACAGGGGCTGGCTAGCCCCCTGGTCGAGTCGCTGCAGCGCGCCGGCCTGTCTCGGCTGTGGTTGGGTACCGACAACTGGACCGCCGAGTTTCTGCACCCGCATGCGGTAGAAAGCGCCAAAAAAGCGGGATACCTGATCGCCAGCTACGATTCTTACGACACCGCCATTCCACGTGGGGTCAATGACAGCTGGTTAACCGCCCAACTGCCGACGTCCCTGCGAGAAAAGTGCGCCATCGTGCGTGCCGACGGCAGTAAGAAACCCGGCTTCGGCAAACAAGGCTACTACCTGAATCCAGGCTGCGTACTGCCTTACTCTCAACAGCGGATGACCGAACTGGTGCGACTGGCCGGGCTGAACAGTCTGTTCCTTGACGTTGACGGCACCGGGATGGTCTCTGACGATTATCAGCCCAACCACCCGACCGGTGCCGAGCAAATGGCGCAGGCTCGCAATGCGCGACTGGCCTGGTTCAGCAATACCCTTCGCCTGCCGCTCGGCTCCGAAGATGGCAATGCGGTGACCGCACGCCACATCATGTTTGCCCACGGCATGGAAACCTGGGGATTTGGCTGGGGCGATAAGCAGATGAATCACGATAAGTCCTCCCCTTATTACCTGGGTGCCTGGTGGCCCAATGCCCAACCGGCCTTCTTCTTCAGCCCGGCCAAGGTGAAGGAACCCTACCGCACGGTGGAATTCGATCCGCGCTATCGCCTGCCCATGTATCAGGCGGTGTTCCACGACGCGGTGATCAGCAGCCACCACTGGAACTACGACAACCTGAAATTCAGCGATGTCAAAACTACCCGCAGCCTGCTGAGCCAGCTCTACAATACCGCGCCGATGTTCCATCTCAGCCGTGCCACGCTGCAGGCGCGCCTGCCGCAGATCAAACAGGCCGACGCCGCCTTCCGTCCGCTGCATCAGGCCCTTTGGGATAAAGCGCTGATCGATTTCCGCTGGTTGGATAAAGCCGGGTGGGTCCAGCAAACCACCTTCAGCGACGGCACCACGCTGACCGCCAATTTTGGCGAGCAGCCGTTCGACGGCATAGCCGCCCAGAGTCTGCGTGCCAAACTGGCGGACGGTCGCACCCTGAACGTTACGCCATAGCAACACCGGTCGGGGTGAACTACGCTAGGTTCAGTCCCCTGACCGTCACCGCTGGAGTTGATAATGGATAGCCTTACTCAAACGCTGCTCGCAGAGATCGGGCAAAGCTTTGGTCACGACGCCTTTTCGACGGATTCGGTGACGGTCAGCGGTGAAGGTGTGCTGAGCAGCGCATTCCCGGTCAGCGAATTGGCGACCGCCTGCTGGGCCGCCGCCGGGCTGGCCGGCGCCAGACTGCTGCAACAGAATCGCAGCGCAGCACCGCAGGTGTTTGTCGATCGACGGTTGGCGTCCTTATGGTTCGGCTGGACGCTACGCCCGCTAGGTTGGTCATTGCCTGCGGCCTGGGACGCGTTGGCGGGCGATTATGCCACCAGCGACGGTTGGATCCGCCTGCATACCAATGCACCGCATCACCGTAAAGCCGTAGAGCAAGTGCTCGGTCCGCATCAGGATAAAAATGGGTTGTCGCAAACGGTGCTGGCATGGAAAAAAAACGAGCTGGAGCAGGCGGTGATAGAGGCCGGTGGCTGCGCGGCGCAAATGCTTTCTGTCGAAGCGTGGCGGCAGCATACCCAGGGTAAAAGCGTTGCCCTGGAACCGCTGATCCATCAGACGCAACTTCAGGAAGCTGCGACGCCAGTCTGGACGCTACCCAACGCCAGGCCGCTGCACGGCGTACGGGTGCTGGATCTGACGCGGATTATCGCCGGCCCGGTAGCCACCCGTTTTCTCGCCGGTTTAGGGGCGGACGTATTGCGTATCGATCCCTACGGCTGGGACGAACCGGCTGTTGAGCATGAGGTGATGCTCGGCAAACGCAGTGCACGATTGAACCTGACCAACGCCCACGATCGCCATACCTTTGAACATCTGCTGAAAAACGCCGATGTTATCGTGCACGGATATCGCGCCGGAGCCTTGGAAAAGCTGGGTTATGGCGCGGAACAACGACAGGCTTTATCTCCGGGATTGATCGACGTCTGCCTGAATGCCTACGGTTGGAGCGGCCCGTGGCGCGGGCGGCGCGGTTTCGACAGTCTGGTACAGATGAGTTGTGGTCTGGCAGAGGCGGGCATGACGTGGAAAGGCGCCCCTCACCCCGTACCCTTGCCGGTACAGGCGCTGGACCACGCCACCGGTTACCTGATGGCCACGGCGGTGCTGCAGGGCATCCGCCAACGTCTGCAAAATGGCACCGGCTACAGCGCCCGGCTGTCGCTGGCCCGAACGGCAGAGCTGCTGTTGCGTCATCCGTACCCGCCACAACATCCGGGAAAACCACTGGCGCCGCCGGTCGATGCAGATGAAAACCCGGAAACCGAACTGACCTGCTGGGGCCCGGCGCAACGTCTTAACCCCGCGTTATGGCTCAATGGCACCGCGCTACTTTGGGTACTGCCGGCCACCCCGCTCGGCCGCTCGCAACCGGTCTGGCTACGACGCTGAACTCAGGCCAATTGACGCTGCAACCAATGTAACAAGGCTTCAACCGCCGGCGTCAACCCGGGGTTTTGCGGCCAGACCAGATAAAAATCAACCGGTTCAAGTTGCCGAGCCGCAGCCAACGCCACCAGTCGGCCCTCGGTCAGCGCATCGCTCACCAAAAGTCTTTTCACCAGCGCGATACCAAATCCCTGTTCGGCCGCGCGGATCAACAAGCCAGCGTCATTGAACGACGCCAGAGGCCTGCCATACTCCCTCTGCTGATGCACCAAAAACCAACTGCGCCATGGCGTAACATCATGCTCCAGCAGCGGCATGCCTGGCGTACCATCGTCGAAGGCCGCCTGCCATTGGCGCGCCAACGCAGGGGTTGCGACCGGCACCACCTCTCCCCTGGCAATAAGTTGCGCCTGCATATCCGCCCATTGCCCATTGCCAAGACGAATAGCCGCATCAAAACCTTTGCGCGTCAGATCCTGCACCGCCAGCGAGGCATCGATATCCAACGTAATATCGGCGCAGGCCGCGTGAAAAGACGACAACCGCGGCATTAGCCAGTAATGAGCGAAAGAAGGCAAGACGCTGATACGCAGAGCCTGACTTTGCGCAACGCGCCTGACCCGGCCAATCCCCTGTTGCAATGCTTCCAGCGTTGGTTCGGCCACCGCCAACAGCTCGCGCCCGGCAGCGTTCAGACGCAGCCCCCTCCCCTGCCGTTCAAACAACGGACAGCCCATCGCCTGTTCAAGCTGCTGGATCTGCTGACTGACGGCACCGTGGGTAAGGTGCACCTGCTGGGCGGTCGCGCGCAGGTTCTCTAGCCGGGCGGCAATTACAAAGGTCGGCAGAAAGTGTAAAGGAATACGCTCATCGAACATTGGTTAGCCCTGCTATCCAAAAAGGGTATTTTTCATCGATTTTCGCGCCAAAGTAAAGGGTTTAGGATGTCACTATTCCCCCTTACGTCTGGAGTTATCGATGCACCCACGTTTGCAGCAAGACCTTGACCAGTTTCCACAGATCCTCGATCACACCCGTCAGTTGGCCGAAACGTTTCTGGGCGGCATAAAACAGCGCCCGGTTTGCCCGCCCTTGGATGCACAGCAACTTCAGCCGGATGATGACCAACTGGCCGAAGGTGGCAAGGGCGCGATCGCGGCACTGGACCACTTCTGGCAGCGTTATGCCGAGGGGATCTCCGCCAGCGCCGGGCCACGTTACTTTGGCTTTGTGACCGGTGGAGCAACCCCGGCGGCACTGGCGGCGGATTGGCTGGTTAGCGCTATCGACCAAAATAGTCAATTGAGCCAGGATACCGTTGCCGCAGCGATTGAATTGGCGACGGTAGACCAGCTAAAAACCTTGCTGGGGCTGCCGGAAACCTTCAATGGCAGTTTTGTCAGCGGGGCGACCATGGCTAACTTTGTCGGTATCGCCATCGGTCGCCAATGGCTCGGCCAGCAACGCGGTATTGACGTCGCCGAACAGGGGGTTGCGGCACTGGGCCCCGTACAGGTGCTGTCGGCGAATCCGCATGCCAGCAGTGTGAAAGCGCTCAGCATGCTGGGGATCGGTCGTGATGCGCTGAAAATTATCGACTGTCTTCCCGGCTCCGAAGCTATAGATCCGGCGGCGCTGGAACGGCATCTGGCTAGCAGCGTCGGCATACCTACTCTCGTCCTGGCCAGTGCCGGCACGGTGAATACCGTGGCCTTCGACGACCTGCAGCAGTTATTGGCGCTGCGGGAACGTTATCCATTCTGGCTACATGTCGATGCGGCCTTTGGCGGCGTGGCGGCCTGTTCACCGCGCTATGCAGCGCGCCTGGCTGGCTGGCAGCAGGCGGATTCCATCACCGTTGATGCTCACAAGTGGCTGAACGTCCCTTATGACAGCGCCATTCAATTCAGCCGTCATCTGGCCTTGCAGATGCAGGTGTTCCAAAACCATTCGGCCTATCTGGAAGCCCCCACGTTACGGCCGGACAACTATCTGCATCTGACCCCTGAAAACTCGCGGCGCTTCCGGGCACTCCCTTTATGGATGGCGCTGAAAGCCTATGGCCACAGCGGCATGCGGGATATGGTGGAGCGAAATGTCCAATTGGCGCAGCTTTTGGGCACAGAGCTGGCGGCCAGCGAAGACTTTCATCTGCTGGCGCCGGTCAATTTAAACGTGGTGTGCTTTGCCCTGAAAGACAATAAAGGCGATGCCGTTGCAGCACGCGACCGTTTTATCGCCCGCCTGGATCGGCACGGCATCGTGCGTTGTACCCCTACTCGCTACAATGGGCAGCCGGGGATCCGTGCTGCGCTGGTCAATTGGATGACGCAGGAAAGCGATATTCATTTAGCATTGGAATCGATGCGTTATTGTTTGCCAGAACCTTGCTGATAGGGAAAAATCAAGGGTGTTTCCTGCGTGGGTCGCTCTATTATTACGGTCGTCACCATGCGGCCGTAAACCTTTATCAATAATTGATAATTTACAGCCCTGTTGCGAAAGAAAATAGTTCAGTAAAACCAATTAATCACTCACTGACATTTTTCACATTGGTTGAAATAGCACGAATAATCACACCAACCTCTTGTTATATCGTCACTTTTCTTAACAAAAAAACGCGTTAATGTTAACTCTATGTGATTATTGATTATCGCAAGTGATAAAAAATGGAAGAATTATCATTATCAAAAACAAGAGAATAACAGATAACATTATGATAATATTATTAAAAATAAAATCATACAAATCAGAGTGTATTTCTAAAGCTCAATAAATAGGCTAAAAAATGTTAAAAAAACAACACATGAATTTTTTTTAAGAATTTTCCTAGCAATCTAATATTTCGTTTCGTGACATGATGGGTTGAATCAATGACAAAAAGACCAGCAGGCACGCGGTTCAAGCCCAAATTGGCGTTACCTCACAGCAATTCCTGCGCCAGCAGATTATTCTGACTTAAGCTAAACTTATAGATTCACAGTGTTAATTAGTTTAGTAATAAAATATCGTTGAGTACAGCCGTGTTTATTGATAGAACACTGCTTCTACGTGAATTTTTTGTGCTTTTTATTTGCCTTTAAGGCTTCAGGCTTTTTCTTTTTGTTACCGCGGTAAAACGGATTTAAGTGGGGGTGAGATATGCCAACGATCATTATGGATTCATGCAGCTATACCAGATTAGGTTTGACAGACTACCTGACAACACACGGAGTAAAAAAACGCCAGATTAATGCCATCAATGATATCGACGACCTGCATGAAAAATGCAGCAAGTTGAAACCCAGCCTGGTATTTATAAATGAAGACTGCTTTATACACGAAGCGAACGCGACGGAACGTATAAAGGGGGTGATTTCACTGCACCCTGACACCTTATTCTTCATCTTTATGGCCATCACCAACGTACATTTCGACGATTATTTATATGTTCGTAAAAATGTCATCATCTCGTCAAAATCCATCAAACCAGAGACTATGAATCAACTACTTAGTCACTATCTGGAGAAAAAAGCGCCTCGTACCGAGAAAACCTCGTTTGACCAGACTCCGGTTACCCTTAGCCAAACTGAGTCAAACATGTTGCGCATGTGGATGTCAGGCCAGGGCACTATCCAGATCTCCGACCAGATGCAAATTAAGGCCAAAACCGTCTCTTCCCATAAGGGAAATATCAAAAGAAAAATTAAAACGCACAACAAGCAGATTATTTACCATGTTGTTCGTTTAACCGACACCTTAACCAGTGGAATATTCGTCAATAGCCGCTAGGTAAAAGGTTTGTTGCTTACTCTGCAAACGTTGGTTTTAAATGTCTTTCAGCGTGCCCTGCTGGATACCACGCATTTAAATAACCTAAATACCTGTTCGCGACGATACTCTCGGCCGCGACGGGTATTCCCGCATTAAAAGACCGAGTATTCTTCCCCCTCCGGAATAATTCCCTCACGGAAGTTTTGCAGATTAAATTAATGCGCCAGAGAAGTATTGGCTCGGTATCAGACTATGACCTGGTTTCCGTCTGCCTAAGCTCAACAAAGGTCCCATCACGGCTGTCAATCTCGTTGAAGAACCAGACACCGGCAGGATAGTCCGGCAAAGAGACCAGATACATAATCCCTTCATTAAACTCTTCTACCGCCAGGATCACCCCTTCACGCCGCTGTATGCCATCCGTCTTTACGGTGACCAGATCGTTCACTTTCATGCCGTACCCCATCATTTATCATTGATGTCAGTGTATTACAAAATGCGGTGAGAAAAATACTGCGCCGACAGGGAATTCGCCACTCGACTGTACGGTTCTCACTAAAGCGTAGCAGTCCACCAGACCCTCAGCTTTTCACTTTCTTAACGTTTTGTCCGCAGAATCTTAAGCGCACAACGGTTAGTCTGTTTCCTGGTGCTTCCCCCCAGAGAAGTATCAGCAAATGAAGAAGTAACAAGGAACTTTTGCCCGCAGACTTGCGGGCTTTTTTTGCCTGCGCCAAATTACAGGCACAAAAAAACCCGCCTTGGCGGGTTTTTGTTAATCAGCAGAAGAGCCGATTAGATAGCGGTAACGTTAGCCGCTGACGGACCTTTAGCACCGTTCTCGATAGAGAACTGTACGTTCTGGCCTTCAGCCAGGGTCTTGAAGCCTTGATCCTGGATAGCAGAGAAGTGTACGAACACGTCTTTGCTGCCGTCTGCTGGAGTGATGAAACCAAAACCTTTAGACTCGTTGAACCACTTCACTTGACCTTTGATCATGTTAGACATGTCTAATTCCTTCAATATTAAATGTAAGCCACCATGGGCAAGATATAGCCGGTCATCAGTTACTTATGGAGGCACTAGAAAGGAAATTCGTCAGTGAAGTGCTATCTAGGATAACGCTTTAAATTTGAACTACTTTACTCAAAATGTCGTGCATAAATAGGTCTGTACCACAGGCCGAGAAGCATTAACTCACGATGGGACTTTAATAGCAACTCTTTTTGTTTGCCCCTCTGTGGAAACGGGGCCAAATGCACAGGATTTAACCCATTTTGCTTGTTTTTTGGTCACTTCTGGCTCTGCTTACCCGATAATGGGGGTAATCGGCTGCCGCAATATTTGCAAAATATCGCCTCTGTCTCATGGCCACCTCGTTGACATTGTTCACAATTTCGCCTTTCACGACTGCGCTGCAGTTCTTGCGACATGTAAGCCGTCAGAATCCCGGTCGGCACCGCGATGATTGAATAGCCCACCAGAATCAGGACAGAGGTCAATAATCGGCCCAGCGGAGTATGGGGGACGATATCGCCGTAGCCTACGGTGGTCAGCGTGACGACTGCCCAATAGATAGACGCCGCCAGGCTGGTAAACCCGCCGCTACCGCCCTCTATCGCATACATCAAACCGCCAAACACGCACAACACCACGGCGACAAAGCCAAAAAACATTGCCAGCTTATGGCGCGCCAGCTTGATGCTGCGCCAAATCATGCCCATTTCGCTCATGTAACGCAGCAGTTTCAATACCCGCAATACCCGCAATACCCTCAGGACACGCAGCAGCATCACAAATTCCACCGTCATATGCGGGAACAACCAGATGATGTACAGCGGCAGTACCGTCAACAAATCGACCATGCCGAAAAAGCTCAGGGCATAGTGCTGCTCACGCGGCGTACTCCACAGGCGTAACAGATACTCGAGAGTAAAAATGAAGGTAAATACCACCTCCGCCCAAAAGAACAGATAAATGGCCTGCCGACCGGGCGCGTAAAGGGCACTGCCCCCTGGTTCGAGGAACAACAAAATCACGCTCAGCAACGCGGTAGCGACCCAAAAGGTTTCCATCCTGCGGCCGATACGCGAATGGTTGTCGAACAGCAGCCGATAGCTGCGCTGGCGTAAACTGAGCGCCGCAGTGTCAGTGGTCATAGTCCAATGTCTTATAACGGGAAGTTGCTCATATACTAGACCTGAACCTGAACGCCGCCAACTCTGGCACCGGCCCCTCAGAGGTCACAAATGATAGTAATTCTCGTCTGACTGTTTTATAGTTGCGCAGCGTAACTATAAAGGGAGATTGACCATGCTTAGAGGGCATACGCTGGCAGCATTTTGCTGCACCACGCTGTTAATATTGAGCGCCCCAGCCCAGGCGCTGGATCTTTCCTACAAGGCACCTGAGCCCAGCATCAAACCCGCGCCCGCGCCCAAAGCCGCGCTCGGCCCCGCGGAAAAAACCGCCAAGGCGCCCGTGGTGTGGTCAGAAACAGAAGAGAAAACCGGTTTTCGGGTCGATCTGGAATGCGATCACCCCGGGTGTAGCCAGAAGCGCACCAAACCGTATTCATCGCTGAACAGCCCGGTGAAAAAAACCGACCGCCGTCGCCAGTCTGATCCCTATTCCACCAATCAGGATCCCGAGTACAGCGTGAACATGGGTTATCAATGGTAACCACGCTTTAAGAGTTATCCCTATATCTGCGCAAACGCGCACTTTATATAATGGTCACCTGTTCACCACTCCTCCTGGTGCTGGACACAACAAGCTGTGTTGCAATTTTTTATGCGCCTCCCTATAGGCGCTTTTTTTATGTCTGAATACCAGTCCGTTCCGCCCTTACAGAATGGTCTCATTGCGGCATAACGTGATAGCTGTCACAAATAACCGCTCTCAAGCCACGCTTTATCGGAGGTTGGCCAGATGGCGACTGAATATTTATCTTTGCTGGCAGTGTTAGCCGGCATCGCAGGTTTCGCACTGTATAAACACTTTAAATCACAGAAGAAAAGTACTTTGCTGCGTCCGCACGATCGTTGACCCAAAAGTGGCCGGGGTACGGCATCGACGCTGTGCCTCAGGCCACACAACTGCGCTCTGTCATTTTTTTATCACAAAATTGTCACAATATAGCCATATCATGGTCGGCGATTATCCGCACTGGCTCAACACCAAGGATTTCGTTATGACCACCATGATTAAAGCAACAAACCACCAGGAAGCCGAAAAGCTGATCCGCTACGGTACGGCGAAAAAAATCGAACTGGCCTATGATATCGACAGCGATGATTTTTTCCAGCTCGCCAGCCTGTGGTGTGATAGAGGTGCCAAGATTTCCAAAGGTAAAGAACACTTTATCGTCTCGCTAAAAGGTTTTCGCATCCCGCCAAATGATTGATGTTATGCCGCCCTTGCGGCGGCGCCCCCTTCCCCCGAAAAAATCGCCCTGTGAGCTACACTCTCTCCTTAGCATTTCAGTAAGATAAATCATCAATTACTGCAGCTGGTTACCTAGATGGGTCACTGCGCCTGAATGCCAACCGAGGAGAATCGTCATGTCTGCGAACCCGCAACTGCCCAGCACCATGAAAGCCATTGAGATCAGCCAGCCCGGCGAACCGGAAGTTTTGGTTGTCGCACAGCGGCCGCTGCCGTCCCTGCAACAAGGGGAGATCCTGGTGAAGGTCGCCGCCGCCGGGGTTAACCGCCCTGACGTGTTGCAACGCCGCGGCCAATACGCACCGCCTCCCGGCGCATCGGATATCCCGGGCCTGGAGATCGCTGGCGTGGTGGTCGCCACCGGCGTCGGCGTGCAAAATTATGCCGTTGGCGATAGCGTCTGCGCCCTGATTGCCGGTGGCGGCTATGCCGAATACTGCAAGGTGCATGAAAGCAATGCGCTGCCGGTCCCCAAAGGATTTAGCCTGGTCGAGGCAGCAGCCATTCCGGAAACCTTCTTTACCGTGTGGGTCAATGTGTTCCAGCGCGGCAACCTGAAAGCTGGCGAAACCGTTTTGATCCACGGCGGCACTTCCGGCATTGGTACCGTCGCCACCCTGCTGGCGAAAGCTTTCTGTGCTCATGTGATTACCACCGTTGGCTCGGAAGAGAAGCGTCAGGCCAGCCTGGCCTTGGGGGCCGATGTGTCGATCAACTATCGCGACGAGGATTTTGTCGAGCAGACCCGGCATGCAACTAACGGCAAAGGGGCTGACGTGATTGTCGATTTGATCGCCGGCGACTACCTGGCGAAAAACTACCAGGCGGCAGCGATGGATGGCCGCATTGTGCAAATCGGCACCCAGAATGGCGTGGTGAAGGAGTTGAACCTGATGCCGCTGCTGCTCAAACGTCTGACCCACACCGGTTCCACGCTGCGTTCGCGAAGCGTTGAAGACAAAGCGGGTATTGCCGCCGATTTGCTGCAAAAGGTTTGGCCATTGCTGGATCGCGGTGCGTTAAAACCGCAGATCTTCAAAACCTACCCGCTGGAACAAGCAGCCGAAGCCCATGCGTTGATGGAGTCGAGCCAGCACATCGGCAAGATCATGCTGACCCTCTAATCTGTGCCCCGCAGCCTAGGCTGCGGGGCCTGTTTCATCTGCCTGGCGTATGCACGTCTTCAGGCGTTGAGTCGGTACTGTCTAACTTTTCCTGCGCCAGCGCTTCATCTTCGCTGTCTTTCTCCAGGCTTTCCTGCTGCGCCCCCTGCTGCGGCGAATACACCAACTCCACCATAATCGGGAAGTGATCTGAACCGACGCTGGTCAACCGACGCAGCGATCCGAGCACGAAGTCATCACTGTGAAACACGTGATCCAATGGCCATCGCAGGAACGGATAACCGGCATGAAAGGTGCTGAACATACCCCGGCCGCGGCGCGGATCCAACAGACCGCTGACTTTAAGGAACAACCGGGTGGTGGTCGACCAAGCCACGTCATTCAGATCGCCGGTCACAATCACCGGAAACTCCGATTTGGCCGCACTTTTCCCGACCATCACCAGTTCGGCGTCGCGGTCTTCCGATTCCTCGTTTTCAGTCGGGCTCGGCGGCATCGGGTGAACGCAGTGCAGGCGCACCTGCGGCCCATGCGGCAAATGCACCATCATGTGCATCGACGGGATCTGTTCATCGACCAGATACTGTATCTGCGCATCGCTGAGTTTCAGCCGCGAATAAACGTGCATGCCGTACAGATTATCCAGCGGGCATTTCAACGTGTACGGGTAATCCTGCTCCAGCACCGAGAGCTGCTGCTCCCACCAGCAGTCGGTTTCCACCGCCACCAGCACGTCCGGACGCTCGGTCGCCACCAACGCCAGCAGCTTATCCGCCTGGCGATTGGGTGTTAACACATTGGACACCAGAATGCGGATACGCGGCTTTTTTTGATAGCCGGTAAAGTCCAGCACCTGCGGTTTGCTCAACCGGGTGTAAGGGTAAATCCAGGCCGCCTGGTAAACCACACAGGCCAGGTTCAGCGCCATCATGCCCCACACCCAAGGCGACAGCGGCACAAACAGCAGATTCAGCAACAACACCAGTAGCGAAAGCGCCAGTATCTGCAGGCGGGGAAAATCCCACACCCGAATCCACCAGGCTGCATGCTTTGAAAGCGGCGCAATAGTCACCAGCGCCAGCAAAAGCGTCAGTATGGCGGTAATCCCTGTCACGTTTATTTCCTCATTCTCATCGGCCTGGGCCTGTCGGGATGACGGCCTCTTGGCTGCCGTATCTGGCGGCAGCCAAAGATTGCCATAAAAAACCTATCCCCCGCCAGCGGGCTTAAGGAATAATCTTGCGACGACGGAATTCGTCAAACAGTGCGAACAGCATCGCTTCGGTGTCGACAAACTGATGAAAGCCAAAGCGGCGCGCCTTGCTGCCGTCGGCAAACATGTCGTAATCCCACGAGAAAACAAAGTCGGCGAAACGCCAGCTCGCCACAGCGCGATAATCCGCTTCGGCCAGGCCATGCTGCTGCGCCAGCGCCTGCCACAACTCGCTTTTGTCTGCCATCACCGACGTCAGCGGCATAGGCAGCGGCGGCGCCACTTCCAAACCAAAGTAGCCGGCAATTTTCGGCCACATCTCACTCCAGCGAAACAGATCGCCATTGTTGATATTAAACGCCTGATTGGCCGCCGCCGGTTCCGTCGCAGCCCATAGCGTGGCGCGCGCCAGCAGACCCGCATCGGTCATTTCCAGCAGGCTGTGATAGGCCCCCGGCTTGCCGGGGAATCGCAGCGGCAACCCCAGAGACTTGCTGATGGAGGCATAGACCGCGATAGTCAGGGCCAGATTCATCGGATTGCCGAGCGAGAAGCCCCCCACCACGCTGGGCCGGATCGCGCTCCAACGCCAATTTTTGCCCTGCTGACGCCGTTCAAGATAGCTCTGCTGCTCAAGATTAAACTCCGGCGGCATGTGCCCGGCATCGCTTTCCCGCGCCGGCGTCTTGAACGGCCCCAGATGAGCGCCATAAACTTTATAGCCCTGCATCAGGCTGATGTGCTCCAACCCTTGCGCTACCGGCTCCAGCGCCTCCACCACATTGGCCAACATCGCCAGATTCGGTGCAACCAGCCCCGCCCAGTCCGGCGCATCCTGATAAGCGGCATAGAAAATATGGCTGACCTCGGTTAGCGGGCGCAAGGCATTGCGCGTCGCCTGAGCATCCAACAGATCGACCGCCACATAGCGCACTTGCGGCCGGTCGACGCCCCCGCGTCGTGACAGGCCAACCACCGGCCAACCTTGCCGTTCCAGTTCTTCAATCAGCTTGCCGCCAATCACGCCGTTAGCCCCGACTACCAACGCCAGTTTTTCATTTTGCATAGGTCACCCCGCTCGCTTTTGTTTGAGGCCTTCACTGTGAGTGATTAGCAAAGCTTGCGGTAGAGGCGTAGTGTTACTAACACTTATAAGTAAAACCTATAACTGGAGCGCTGATGGACAAGCTGAACGCCATGAAGACTTTCATGCGGGTCGCGGAACTGGGCAGCCTCTCGGCAGCGGCCCGCGACTTGGGCCTGACGCAGCCGGCGGTCAGCCAGCAGATTACCGGTCTGGAACAACAACTGGGCGTGCAGTTGCTGTTTCGCAGCACCCGCTCCGTCACGCTGACCGACGCCGGCGGCGGCTATTATCGACAAATCAAACCGATTCTGGCGGCGGTGAGTGAAGCAGAGGAAGCGCTGCACGGCATGCAGCTGCGCCTGCAGGGCCCCTTGCGCATCCATGCCCCAACCGGCTTCGGTCAACAGCACCTGACGCCGCTGGCGATAGCTTTTCAGCAACAGCATCCGGAATTGAATATCGAACTGTTGCTCGACGATCGCCGGGCTGACGTGATCGGTGAAGGTATCGACGTGGCAATCCGCTTTGGCGAAATAAATACGCCGGGCACGGTGGCGCGCCGGCTGGGGGAATTACAGCGTATTTTAGTGGCTTCCCCGGCCTATCTGGCAGCCCAGGGCGAGCCGCAAACTCCCGCAGAGCTGGCGAGACATCCGCATATCCGCTATAGCGGCTTGAGCGACGGCGATGCGCTGACCTTACTTGGCCCTCAGGGTGCCGAGGTAGTGAACCTGCGCCCGGTCTTTCGCGCCAACAATACGTTTTCGCTGTTGGCGGCCATCGAATCAGGATTGGGTATTGGCGGAGCACAGCGCCCGCTGATTGGTCGGCAACTGGCCAACGGCAGCCTGGTACCGGTGTTAACGGCCTGGCATTATCCGCCGATGGCGCTGCATGCGGTTTACCCCGCAGCGCGGTTTATTCCCGGTAAAGTCCGGGCCTGGGTAGATTATTTGCTGGCGGCGTTGGGGAGTATTGAGGGAATTAGGGTGAACAAAGCCCCCGACAAGGTGCCAGGGGCATAAAGATTATTTGAACAGTTTACCGACCATGTCACCCAGTTCGTTGCTGTTCGACCGCACTTCGCCATTTGGCGAGGCCGCGTCAGCGACCGTTGGCAGGAACTGTGCAATGGTGGCTGAAGCCTGAGCCGGATCGATCCCCAGCTTTTCCGCCAGTTGGTTGATGGCATCGCTGCCCAGCGCTTGCTGCACGTGATCGCCGCTAATCTGCTGGTTTTCACCGTTGCCCAGCCACGAGCCGACCACATCGCCGAATTGACCCTGGCGGAACTTGTCCAGAATCGCCTGCAGGCCACCCTGCTGCTCAACCCATTGCATAATGGCGACGTAATCAATGCCCTTACCGTTGGCACCGCCCAGAATGTTGCCCAATACGCTATCAAACAGACCCATGGTATTCCCCTTCCGATCGTCGGCTCTGCCGCTCGACCGCAGTGATTTAACGAAAAAGGGCCGCCGCAGCGACCCTGTTGATCAGCAACTGATTAATTTCTGATCTTTCTGTAGACAAAAAGCACCACCAGGGCACCGATGACCGCGACAACAAAGCTGCCCAGGTTGAAGCCATCAACACGGCCCATACCGAAGAAGGTACTGATATAGCCGCCGACAACCGCACCGATGATCCCCAGAATAACGGTTACGATAAAGCCGCCGCCGTCTTTGCCCGGCATAATCCATTTAGCCAAGATACCGGCGATTAACCCAAAAATGATCCAGGAAATGATGCCCATTTTTACTCTCCCTATTACTTTTTGCCCAAAGAAACTCTGTTTTCAGGCCCGCGTCGGCGCCTGATCCAACCCTGACGATACTTTCACAACCACAATCCTGTTGCCCTGTGCTGACCGTTAACGGCAGCGCGATGCAGGGTGAATCTTGATAAACACGCATATTCACACTGTTACTATAGACAAATATCAGCAGTTTACCCATTTCCGTGTGTCTGAATTTAGCTGTGCAAAAATCAACCGCATTCATCAAACTGTCATTACTCCGCGCTATAACAACAGGTGAATATTGCTGCAGGGGACATACCATGACCAACACACCGTTTCTGCTGATACTGGCTGCAATCTATGCGCTGGCCGCCGCCTGGGACGGCTCTGTCGCCTTGTTGTTCCAGTAATGTTACACGCGCTTTGTCACTTTTCGAGTGGTTTTAAATGTGTCTTGTTTTGTCTGCAAATTTAATCAGTTGAAAAATAATGACAAATAGCGAGCAGTTTGAATAAAAATCCCATTGGCTACCGGGCCTCAATTTTCGCAAAAGGGCTTGATAAGGTGGCTGAACCACTCGGCAAAGGCGGTTAAACGCGCCGAACGTTGGCGGCGGTGAGGATAAAGCAACGCAATGCCCATTGCCGGTGGCCGGGCCTGCGGCAAAACCTCACATAAGCTCCCGTCCTCCAGGTAGTGCTGAACATCAAAGCGCGGTATCTGAATCATCCCCAACCCTGCCAGACAGCACCCAATATAATTTTCCGCATTGTTTACCGTGACCCGGCTACGCAAGATTTTTTCCATGTGCTGATCGCCCCGCTGCCAAACCCAGGTATCTGCTCCGGCCAAAGTCGGCTGCGCGTAGCCTACCCCCCAATGCCCCGCCAACTGCTCAGGATGCTCCGGCGTGCCGTAACGTTGCAAATAGTCCGGGCTGGCGCAGTTGATCATGCTTAATCGCCCCAGCGGCTGGCTGACCAAGCTACTGTCGCTGAGACTGCCGACGCGCACCACGCAGTCGATCCCTTCCTGGATCAAATCGATCGAACGGTCGCTGGCGCTGAGAAACAGTTGAATGTCGGGGTACTGCACAAAAAAGTCCGGCAGCGCAGGCACTATCATTCGCCGGGCTATACGACTGGGCACATCGACCGTCAAACGACCGTCGATCGGGCCGTTTTGCCGATGAAACAGGCCTTCCAGTGTTTGAACGTCGAACAACAGGCTGCGCGCTTTTTCAAGCAACAGCTCACCGTCGCTGGTCAATTGCACCCGGCGAGTGGTGCGGTGAAACAGGCGGGCACCCATTTCGTGTTCCAGTTGTTGTATCGCCGCCGAAACCGTGGTTTTTGGCATCAACAGGATTTGCGAAGCGCGGATAAAACTGCCCACTTCAGCAACCTGGATAAAAACCCGTAATCTCCCTATTTTATCCACCGGTTGTGCGTCCTGATTAACAGGCTGCGGCCCGGGCCGCAGCAGAATTAAGGTTAACGGGTAGTATAGCCACCGTTGGCGAACAGCGTCTGCCCGGTGATCCACCAGCCGTCAGTGACCAAAAATTTAACGATCGGCGCAATGTCCTCGATGTCGGTCAGACCGGTTTTCGAGAACTTGCTCAGCGCGGCGGCACTGCTGTGGTACGCCACCGCCTCCTTGCTTTCCTGGCCATAGAAGAACGGCGTATCCATTGGTCCCGGACCAATGGCGTTCACGCTGATGCCGCGTTCGCCAAACTCCTTGGAAGCCGCGCGGGTAAAGTGCTCCACCGGCGCCTTGCTGCCCGGATAGACCGCATAAAATGGCGTATAGGCCGCCAACAGCGAGCTGACAATAGTCACAATTCGGCCGTTATCGGCCAAATGTTTACCGGCCTGCTGGATAAAGAAAAATGCCGCTTTGGCATTGATGTCGAAACTGCTGTCGTAATCGGCTTCGGTCACTTCGGCAATCGGTTTTTTAATCACCAGACCGGCGGTATTGATGGCAATGTCCACCTTGCCAAACGCCTTGACGGCCTCCTCAAACAGCAGCGCCACGTTAGCCGGCTGGGTGAGATCGCCCTGCACCGCAATCGCCTCGGCACCTGCCGCCTTAACCGCCTGCAACGTTTCCTCCGCGGCAGCACGAGTGGCGTCGCTGTTGTAGTGCACCACCACGGCCGCCGCGCCGTTGGCGGCCAAATCACGCGCCACCAGGCCACCCAGGTTCTTGGCGCCGCCGGCGATCAACACCACTTTTCCATTCAAAGATTGCTTGCTCATTACAGTGACTCCGTTAGTGAAGGTTGCAACGAGTATAGAAACTGTGACCGCTCAGATAATCTGTCCAAATTGGGATGAACCATCCCGCTTTTTCGGTCAATAGCAACGATCAGGCCGTTAATTTCCACAGCGTGATCGCCCGCCGGGCATTCGGCGTAAATCGCACTACACTTGTAAGTTCCCGGCAGCAATAGTCACAACCAGAAACTATTGTCCCTCGCCCGTGGGATGCAAAACGCCTGACGGGCCACAACAGAGGTCAATGTCATGTTGATTCAACCCTATCTTTTTTTTAACGGTAACTGTGAACAGGCGATCAACTTCTACCAGCAGCAGCTGGGCGCCAGAATCGAAATGATTATGCGCTACAAAGATATGCCCGAGGAGGCCAAGCAAGGCGGTCCTCAGGACGTCAATCCAGAGTCCATCATGCATGCCCGTCTACTGATTGGCGAAACGGCGCTGATGGCCTCCGATGGGTGTCCGCAGGACGGCGGCGAAGCTTCGCATAAAGGATTTGCCCTGTCGCTGGATCCGAGCGACGTGGAACAAGGCCGAGCATTATTCGAGAAGCTGGCGCAGGGCGGCCAGGTCACCATGCCATACCAGGCCACCTTCTGGGCCAAGGGTTTTGGCATGCTGACCGACCAGTTCGGGGTCAATTGGATGATTAACGTTGAATAACCCGTCATCCCGCCAGGGTGTCCGCCACCGACAGCGGATACCCTGGTGCCAAGATCAACGGTAGTGATACCAGTCATAAGCCGCCATCGCGAACAGCACAAACAGCACCGCCAACAGCACCAGTCCCAAACGCCAATAGGGCGATTTACGCTGCCGCCAGGCAAAAATCATCATTAGCGCCAGCACACCCAAGGTCAGCGGGTAATAAACCACCAGCGTCAGCAAAGTAATAATGATGTAGTCAGACATATGCGTGAACCCTGTATTTTCTATGCCGGTTTTGCGGCGAATTGTAACACTCCGCTTGAGTGGCTCATGCATTTTTGATGTTAAGGGAGTAGTGGTCGGCGTGATTAACGAATAAGATGTAAGATTGTTCTTAACACGATTTAAAGACTTTATAACAAGGGTGACATGACACAGCAGCAACCGCAGGATGCCGAACGGCCACGCAACGGTAAAAATTCCCCGTTACTTTTTCAGGCCGGCGTATTTGTCGTCATCGTTGCCGTCACGCTGATTCTGTTTAACGGCTGGCAGATTTGGAATGCGCACCAGCGCGACTTGCAAAGTGCCGAAAATGAATCGGCCAACCTGGCCCGCTCTCTGGCACAGCATGCCGATGACACCTTTATGCAGACCGACACTACGCTGTCCGATCTGACCGAACGCATTCAGACCGACGGCCTGGGCCAACCGCAACAGCTGCGACTACAGAAAGTGATGCAAACGCAGGTTGGCAACCTGCCCCAGTTGCATGGCCTGTTTGTTTACGATGCTCAGGGGAATTGGATCGTCACCTCATCGGGCCGGTTCATACAAAATGCCAACAATGCCGATCGTGAGTATTTCAAATTCCACCTGAGCCACAACAGCAACGCGATATTTATCGGCAAAGTGGTACGCAGCCGCTCTACCGGTGATTTGATCATTCCGGTCTCACGCCGGATCAACAACCCGGACGGCAGCTTTAATGGGGTGGTACTGGCCACGCTGTATGTCGATTATTTCCGCCAATTTTACGACACCTTCGCACTGAACAGTGACGCCTCGCTCAACCTGCTGTTGGCGGACGGCACCATTCTCTACCGCCGCCCCTACTCCATTGCCGCGATTGGCAAAAATATTTCGGAAGGCGTGTTGTTCCGCGAAATTCTACCCCACTCTGAGTTCGGCAATGCCACCATCACTTCGCGGTACGACAAGGTGGAACGGATCTACGGTTATTCGCGGGTTAATCGCTATCCGCTGGTGATAGCTGCCGGACTGTCGAAGGAAGATGCGCTGTCCGACTGGCGTAATGATACCGGCGTGTTTGCCCTGGGTGGCGCGACGCTGTTAATCATTTTACTGGCGATGGGTCTGGTACTGATGCGCCAGATTAACCACAGCGTACGCACCGAAGCTGAACTGATGCGCACCCGCGATCAGCTCACTACCATCAACCGAACGTTGGAAGAGTTGGCGTTGCTGGACGGGTTAACCGGCCTGGCCAACCGCCGTCAGTTTGATATCGCCATGAAGAACGAACTGATGCGCGCTTCGCGCAATTACCGCAGCGTGGCGTTGCTGATGCTGGATATCGACTGTTTCAAACAATATAACGACATCTACGGTCACGTAGCCGGCGATCAGTGTCTGCAACAGATTGGACAAACGTTGAAAGGGCTGGCGTGCCGCAGCAACGATATTATGGCCCGCTATGGCGGTGAGGAAATGGCCATTATTCTGCCGGATACCGACACTCAGGGCGCACTGATTTTCGCCGAACGGGTGATTGAATCGGTGCGTGAGCTGAAAATACCGCATACGGGCAACCCTCACGGTATTGTCACCATCAGTATTGGCATCTTCGCCAAAGTGCCGCATATGTATAACGACACGCCAATCGGCTTTATTAATCAGGCCGACAGCGCCCTGTATCAAGCCAAAGCCCAGGGGAAAAACCGCATTTATCCCGCCTGACCCATTGGGCCGTCTCCCCCGGAGGCGGCCCCTGAATTTGTTTTTTTTCCGCTCGGAAAATCAAAATCAACCCGCTGATCATAAAACTAAATTTAATTTAAATCGTTAATCTACTTTCGCTGATAAATTAATTAATGCCCATTAAATCTATTTTTATCCATTCGTGCCATTAGCCGCATCGTTTAATATCTGTTTACTTTTGGGCGCATTTTAATAGTGCTAGGATAATTTAATCCAGCCATTAGCATCAACTAGTTCAATTCAACAATAATTCCCGCTGGTTATAAATCCCTTTCAAATAAAAAACAATTAAAGTATCCCCCCATCGCAAGGAGATATTATGCGCGCGGATAATCTTACGCCTGAACAGGTGTTAATAACGTTGCCACAGCAACAGTGGGATAGCGCCCCAGTGCCCTTTTCCCCCTCTGCCGTCGAGGCACTCGAGCAAGGTAAAATCGTGTTTTTGCCTGAACTGGCGTTTCCTATGTTAGCCGGTGAAATGGCGCTGCTGGATCCCGCGTTGGTCGATACAAAACGTAAAAACATCAGCTACTGGCCAGAAACGAGCAAATTATCCGGCGTAGCGATAGCCGCGCAGCAGCCACAGGTCGAGACGTTGCTGTCACGCTATTATCAAACCTGCCTGCAACTGGTTGCCACCCTGCTCCCCCACTACCAACAAGCCTTGCATTCGCCGGTCAACACCCTGCGCCTGCACCCGGTTGCGGCCTGGCGCAAGACCAGCTCATGGCGCAAGGATGACAGCCGGCTGCACGTAGATGCCTTCCCGTCACGCCCGAACTATGGTGAGCGCATTCTGCGCATCTTCACCAACATCAACCCCAATGGCGAACTTCGCCAATGGCGCATCGGCGAACCCTTTCCTCAACTGGCGCAACGCTTTATGCCGCGCCTGGGCCGCTATTCACCGCTGAACAGTTGGCTGCAGCACAAGGTCGGCATCACCAAACGGCGCCGCAGCCATTACGACCACCTGATGCTGCAACTGCATGATGCGATGAAAGCCGACCAGCACTATCAGCAGCAAGGCCCTCAACTGGCGCTCGACTTGCCGCCGGGCAGCAGTTGGATCTGTTTCTCCGATCAGACGCCACACGCGGCGATGGCGGGTCAGTTTATGCTGGAACAAACCTTCCTGTTGCCCGTCACCGCAATGAAAAATCCACAGCAATCACCGCTCAAGGTACTGGAAACCCTGCTACACCAGCCCTTGATCTAATCCGCTTCCGCCAGCAGGGTTTCACCCTGCTGCTGTGCCAGTTGATAGTGGGTGACATCGCTATGGCGGCCAATCAGTTCGGCTAGCTGCGGTGAGTGGCTGGTGATCCACAGTTGGCTATAACGACTGGCTTCGGCGATCAGCATGGCCAATGCCGGCAACAGTTGCGGATGCAGGCTGTTTTCAGGCTCATTGAATGCCATAAATGCCGGCGGACGCGGGCTGAGCATCGCTACCGCCAAACAGAGAAAACGCAGCGTGCCGTCGGAAAGCTCATCACTGTCCAAGGGTCGTATAATGCCGGCACGGTGCATCAATAGCTGGAAGCGCCCCTGAGGGGCCTGAATTTCAAATTCGCTGTCGGGAAACGCCTGCGCCAGGATGTCGCGCAACAACTCGCCATTGCCGATCTCGCAGATGGTTTCAAAAGCGGCAGCCAGATTACTGCCGTCATGCGCCAGTACCGGCGCGCGAATCCCCACCTGCGGCGCTCGCAACGGTGAACCGGGCCACACGGCAAACTCATGGTAAAAACGCCACTGCCGCAGATTTTCGCGTACCTGGGACACTTCAGGATACAGATGCGGATCGGCAAGTTGGCCAAATACCGATTCCTCCGCATGAAGACTGGCAGGATAAGTGGCGCGATCGCCCTGAATATTCGTCAGGAATGCACTCTGGTTGCGCCTTTCGAGTACCCGGGTTGAAGGTCGACGATCATGGCCCGAGATCCACAGTGACTCCTCTTTGACCAGCGGATCGAGTTGAAACAGGCTGCCGGTCGGCTCAGGGAAGCCTAGCTGCAGCTGATAGTCGAAATCATCCAGAGTGGCTGACAACAGCATCCGTTTCGGATCGCCTCGGCGATCACCCGGTCGCAATCCGCCGGCCCACATCGCCTTCTGAATGCCCCCCTCTTCAGCCAACGCAGCAGAAAGCCGCCCACAGGCGGCCTCGTGGATCAATCGCACCGCTTTATACAGGTTAGATTTTCCGCAACCGTTCGGGCCGCTGATCACATTCAGACGGCCCAATTGCAGCTGCAAATTACGTATAGAGCGAAAACCGCTCAGTTGGAGTTGTTGGATCATCGTCGCCACAAACTCTGTGTCAGGAGATGGTGCATCTTACCATGGCACCATCTCACCGGCCTTTAGCTTGTCGGACCGAGGTCCCCTTCCTGCCGCGCCACCAACGTCAGGATACTGTACAGCGCCACCGCCTGCTGATGTTGGTTGAGCACCTGAACATCCCATACCACCACGCCGTGTGGACGATCCTCCGCCGTTTTCTGCGGCTTACGGATTTTCTTTTTGCAGGTCAGCCGCACCTGAAGGGTATCGCCAATCTTCACCGGCTCGATAAAGCGCAGGTTTTCCATACCGTAGTTGGCAATCACCGGCCCGACGCCTGGATCAACAAACAGCCCGGCGGCGGCAGAAACCACAAAGTAGCCGTGCGCGACCCGCTCGCCAAACAGCGATTCGGCCGCGCCGATCTTGTCCATATGGGCATAGAAGTGGTCGCCACTCAGGCAGGCAAAATTGACGATATCGGCCTCGGTCACGGTACGCCGCGCCGTCAGCAGGCTTTCGCCCAGGCGCAGTTGCTCGAAATATTTGCGGAACGGATGTACCGGCTCTTCAATCACCGTCGCGCCGCGCACCCACTCACGGCCGATTGCCGCCAGCATGGCCGGACTGCCCTGAATGGCCGTGCGTTGCATATAGTGTTTTACCGCGCGTAGCCCACCCAATTCTTCACCACCACCGGCTCGCCCTGGCCCGCCGTGCACCAGCATCGGCAACGGAGAACCGTGGCCGGTGGACTCCACCGCTGCCTGTTGATCCAGGATCAGCATTCGGCCATGCGCGCAGGCGGTGGCGCGAATAAAGCGCGTCGCCAGCGCCTCATCGGCGGTCACCAGTGAGCCAGCCAGACTTCCCTGGCCCATTAACGCCAGCTCAATCGCCTGTTCGGTATGCTGATAGGGCATCAGCGTCGCTACCGGGCCGAATGCTTCGGTGCCGTGCACCGCCTGATGGCTAAAGGGATCGGCACAGTACAACAGCGTGGCCGGATAAAATGCCCCCTGCTGCACGCCTGCCCCGCTCACCTCCAGGTTATCCGTTCTCGCGCCGCACAACGGTTCGCAACCGTTATGCAGCAGGTAATCCACCTTCTGTTGCACATCGTCGCGCTGTTCGCGGCTGACCAAGGCCCCCATCCGCACCTGTTCCAGTTTAGGATCGCCCACCGTGACGCCACTCAGCCGCTGCAACAGCGCCTGCTGTACCTCTGCCACCCGTTTCGCCGGCACGATAATCCGCCGAATTGCGGTACATTTTTGCCCGGCCTTGGCGGTCATCTCGCGGCACACTTCTTTGATAAACAGCGCAAACTCCGGCATCTGCGGCGTAACGTCCTCGCCCAGCACGCAGCAGTTGAGCGAGTCTGCCTCCATGGTGAAAGCAATCGACTTTTGCAACAGGCGCGGGTGCGCACGCAGCTGCTGACCGGTCTGCGCCGAGCCGGTAAAGGTCACCGCATCCTGATAATCCAGATGTTCAAACATATCGCCGACGCCACCGCATACCAGTTGCAACGCGCCCTCTGGCACCAGACCGCTGTCGATAATCAGTCTGACCATCGCCTGCGTCAGCTGCGCCGTGGCGGTCGCCGGTTTGATGATCGCCGGCATGCCGGCCAACCAGGTGGGCGCCAGTTTTTCCAGCATCCCCCAGCAGGGAAAGTTAAAAGCATTAATATGCAACGCCACGCCAGGGCGTGAAGTCAGCACGTGTCGGGCGGCAAACTGCGCCTGTTTGGACTGCGGGATCAGTTCGTCTTCCGGCCACAGGGTATCGTCCGGCAGCTCGCGCCCTGCCAGCCCGGCATAGGCAAACAGCGTGGCGATACCGCCTTCGATATCCACCCAGCCGTCACTGCGAGTCGCGCCGGTCTGGTACGAAATCTCATACAGCGTTTCTTTGTTGGCCAGCAGGTGCTTAGCCACCGCTTTCATCATTTGCGCGCGCTGCTGGAAGGTCATCTGTGCCAGCGCCTTGCCGCCCTTGCTGCGCGCATACTCCAGACTGGCGGCCAGCGGTAGCCCGTCGGAACAAACCTGATACAGCGGTTGGCCGGTGACGGCATGGTGGATTTCACGGGCTTTGCCCTGGCCGTACACCCAGGCGCCAGAAAGATAACTGTGTAGCTGCTGCATTTGCTCCTCCGGAATTCATAAATTTACACCACAAGGATTAATTACGTATCACATATTGTCCAGTTTTCACCAGAATGAAATTTAACAAAATAAAAACAACCAGACATTGAAAGCGCTCAGACAGGCGTTTCACTCTCATGGATTAATTTTTAATCTCATTTAAAAACAACATTATAACAACACTCCTTGTGAGCACCCTCGCAAAACCACACAAATGCCGTTTGATCTTTTTGTTATCAGTTTGTAGCCTTATGGTTAGTTAACGTGATTCACATTTTTATATTTAATGTGAAAAATACGAATCACCAAGAGGCACGCATGACAACTGACGCGCAACATCAGCAGCACTTCGACGACAAAATTGCGGCGGATACCTCGATTGAGGCCAAAGACTGGATGCCGGACGCCTACCGCCAAAACCTGATCCGCCAGATTGGCCAACATGCCCATTCCGAAGTGGTCGGCATGTTACCGGAAGCCAACTGGTTGACGCGCGCACCTACCCTGCGCCGCAAGGCGGTGTTGCTGGCCAAGGTGCAGGACGAAGCGGGGCACGGCCTGTACCTGTACAGCGCCGCGGAAACCCTGGGCTGCTCTCGTCAGGATATTTACCAGAAGATGCTCGACGGCAAGATGAAATACTCCTCGATCTTCAATTACCCGACGCTCAACTGGGCGGATATCGGGGTGATCGGCTGGTTGGTGGACGGCGCGGCCATCGTCAACCAGGTGGCGCTGTGTCGTGCGTCCTACGGCCCCTATGCGCGGGCGATGGTGAAAATTTGCAAGGAAGAGAGCTTCCACCAGCGCCAGGGTTACGAAGCGGTCATGGCGATGGCCAACGGCAGCGAGCAACAGAAGGCCATGCTGCAAGATGCGATTAACCGCTTCTGGTGGCCGGTACTGATGATGTTTGGCCCCAGCGATACCGATTCACCGCACAGCGCGCAGAGCATGGCCTGGAAAATCAAACGCCACAGCAACGATGAGTTACGGCAGAAATTTGTCGACAACACCGTCCCCCAGTTGGAAGCCCTGGGCATGGTCGCACCAGACGACGATTTGGCCTGGGACGAAGCCACCGGCCACTACCGCTTTGGCGAAATCGACTGGAGTGAACTGCATGAGGTGATCAAGGGGCGCGGCCAATGTAACCACGAACGGCTGCAAGCCAAACGCCGCGCCTGGGAGGACGGTGCCTGGGTACGCGATGGCGCTCTGGCCCACGCGTCAAAAAACACCTCAACCGCCGCATAAGGAACCGATGATGACACATGCCCAATGGCCACTGTATGAAGTGTTTATCCGCAGCAAACAAGGGCTGGCGCACCGTCATGTCGGCAGCCTGCACGCCGCCGACGACCAGATGGCGCTGGAAAACGCCCGCGATGCCTATACCCGCCGCAACGAAGGCTGCTCAATCTGGGTGGTGCAATCCAGCCATCTGATCGCCTCGCAGCCGGAAGATCGTGAAGCCTTTTTCGATCCGTCCGATGACAAGATCTACCGTCATCCGACGTTCTACACCATTCCCGACGGCATCAAGAACATGTAGGGGCGACCATGACCTTCAATAACGATCCACTCGTCACCTATACCCTGCGTCAGGGCGATACGCCACTGATCCTCGCCCAGCGCTTGTGCGCCTGGTGCGGCCACGCGCCGGAACTGGAGATCGATCTGGCGTTGGCCAATATCGGCCTGGACCTACTCGGCCAGGCGCGCAACTATCTCGGTTATGCAGCCGAACTGGCCGGGCCGCAATTTAGCGAAGACCGACTGGCCTTCGGCCGTGACGAACGTGAGTTCCATAACCTGCTGCTGGCGGAACAGCCCAACGGCGGCTTCAACGACACTCTGGTGCGGCAGTTCCTGATGGACGCCTACCACGTGCAGTTGCATCAGGCCTTGAGCCAAAGTCACGATGCGCAACTCGCCGCCATCGCCGCCAAGTCACTGAAAGAGGCGCATTACCACCTGCGTTTCAGCCGTGGCTGGATGATCCGTCTGGGTGACGGCAGCCCCGTCAGCCACCAAAAAATGCAGCAGTCGCTGGATGACCTGTGGCGTTTTACCGCCGAACTGTTCCATGCCGACGAGCTTGAACTGCAGTTGGCAGAACAGGGTATCGCCGCCGATCCGCGCCAGCTTGAGGCTCCGTGGCTGGCGCTGGTTGAAGAAACGCTGCAACAGGCCACCCTGACGCTGCCGGCAGAGCAGGCGTTCCGCCACGGCGGTAAGCAGGGTCGGCACAGCGAACATCTCGGTCCGCTGCTGGCCGAGATGCAGTTCCTGCAACGCGCCTATCCCAACGCAAACTGGTAAGGGGCCGCTATGAACATTACCCGGCTGCAGGCCGCGGAAATTCCGCAAATCTGGCACTGCCTGCAACAGATCAGCGATCCGGAACTGCCGGTGCTGTCGATTACCGATCTGGGCATGGTTCGCGACGTTGAAGCCGACGGCGACGGCTGGCGCATTACCTTTACGCCAACCTACTCCGGCTGCCCCGCCACCGAGTTCCTGCTCGAAGCCATCGAGCAGCGGCTGGCCGAGGCCGGCTTTGCCCCGGTCAAAGTGGACATTCGCCTCAGCCCGGCGTGGACCACCGACTGGATGAACGCCTCGGCGCGTGAACGGCTGCGTGAATACGGCGTCGCACCGCCACAGGGCCATACCTGCGACAAACCGCAGGCTGCAGGCCCGGTGCCCTGCCCGCGCTGCGGCAGCACCCACAGCGAAAAAATCAGCGAATTCGGCTCCACCGCCTGCAAAGCGCTGTATCGCTGCTGCGATTGCCGCGAACCCTTCGACTATTTCAAATGCATTTAGGAGCGCAGAAAACCATGACGGTCTTCCATCGCCTGAACGTCGCCGCCATCGAGCGCGAAACGCCGGACGCCGTAGCTATCACTCTGCGCGTGCCCGAAGAGCTGAAAAGTCATTACTGCTACACCCCCGGCCAACATCTGACGCTAAAGGCGCAGGTGGATGGCGAAGAGCTGCGCCGCTGCTACTCCATCTGCAGCGCTCCTCAGGAAGGGCTGCTGCAGATCGGCGTTAAAGCCATCCATCAGGGCCGCTTTTCCTCGTTCGTTAATCGGCTACTGAAAGTCGGCGACGCGCTGGAGGTGATGGTGCCGCAGGGCCGTTTCGGCTACCAGCCACAGGCGGAAAACAGCGGCAACTATCTGGCGATTGCCGCCGGTTCCGGCATCACGCCGATGCTGTCGATCATCAAAGCCACCCTGCAACTTGAACCAAACAGCAGCTTCACGCTGATTTACGGCAACCGCAGCAGCCGTTCGGTGATGTTCAAGGAGACGCTGTCCGATCTGAAAAACCGCTATCCACAACGTTTTCAGCCGCTGTATCTGTTCAGCCAGGAGAGCCTCGACAGCCCGCTGCTCAGTGGGCGCATCGACCGCGAGCGCCTGTCGGCGATCGGCGGCGCGCTGCTGGATTACCGCGACTATGACCATGCCTTTATCTGCGGCCCGCAAACCATGATGGACGACGCCCAAAGCGTGCTGGAACAGGCTGGCGTAGCCGCCGAGCGTATCCACAGCGAGCGCTTTAACACCAGCGGCGTGATCGCCCGCCCGGTCAACGACACCCCGCGCAACGCCACGCGAGTGGCGATTTTGCTCGACGGCCGCCGGTTGGATATCGAGGTCGGTTCGCAGGACGACAGCATTCTGGACGCGGCGCTGCGTCAGGGTGCCGATCTTCCCTATGCCTGCAAAGGCGGCGTGTGCGCCACCTGCAAGTGCCGGTTAAAGGCCGGTCAGGTGGACATGGCCGTCAACTACAGCCTGGAGCCGGATCAACTCGCGGCAGGCTACGTATTGAGCTGCCAGTCGTGGCCACGCGGTGACGGTGTGGTACTGGACTTTGACGTATAGGAGCCGCCAATGGAAACCCCTTTGATCCTGCAACATCGCCAGGCGCGCGTGCTGACGCTGGAACTGCACCGTCCACAAGCGCGCAATGCCCTGAACACACCCTGTCTGGAGCAGCTGGTGTATTTACTGGAACAGGCCGATGCCGATACCGCCATTGGCGCAGTAGTGATCACCGGCACAACGCGTTTCTTTGCCGCCGGTGCCGATCTGCACGAACTGCAACGGCAGGACCTGCCCGCTACGCTGACGGATCGCCGCCCGCTGTTGTGGCAACGGCTGGCGCAGTTCAGTAAACCGCTGCTGGCGGCAGTGAACGGCTATGCGCTCGGTGCCGGCTGCGAGCTGGCGCTGGCCTGCGACATTGTCATTTGCGGCGAAAGCGCCCGTTTTGGCCTGCCGGAAATCACCCTCGGCCTGATGCCAGGGGCCGGCGGCACTCAGCGCTTGATTCGCTGCGTCGGCAAGTCCTTCGCCAGTCAGATGGTGCTGAGTGGCGAAGCCATTAACGCCTCGCGCGCATTGCAGTGCGGGTTGGTCAGTGAAGTGTGCGTCGACGCCCTGACGCTGGAACGCGCACAGCAGATCGCCGAGCACATCAGCAGGCAGGCACCGCTGGCACTGCGCGCCGCCAAACAGGCGCTGAAACAGGCTGAGGAAACCGGCCTTAGCCAAGGGCTGCTCATCGAACGCCAGCAGTTTGCCACCCTGGCCGCCACCGACGATCGCCGCGAGGGCATCGCCGCCTTCTTCGAAAAACGTACGCCAAACTATCAGGGGCGCTGATTTATGGAAAACGCATTGATTCTCACCCACCTTGAAGCCGGGGTGCTGACGCTGACCCTCAATCGGCCAGACCGGCTCAATAGCTTCAACGACGAAATGCACCGCCAACTGAGCGAAGCCTTGACCCTCGCCGAGCGGGACGAAACCGTACGCTGCCTGCTGATCACCGGTGCGGGACGTGGCTTTTGCGCCGGGCAGGATCTGAACGATCGCAACGTCAGCGTCGAACAGCAGGCGCCGGATCTCGGCCTGTCGGTAGAGCGTTTTTACAATCCGCTGATCCGTCGTCTGACCGCCCTGCCAAAGCCGGTGGTGTGCGCCGTCAACGGTGTCGCGGCGGGGGCCGGCGCTGCGCTGGCGCTGGCCTGCGATATCGTGATCGCCGCCGATAACGCCAATTTTATTCAGTCTTTCTGCCGTCTGGGGCTGGTGCCGGACTCCGGCGGCAGCTGGTTCCTGCCCCGTTTGGCAGGCCACGCCCGCGCCATGGGCATGGCGCTGCTGGGAGATAAAGTCAGCGCACAACAGGCGCTGGCATGGGGCATGATCTGGCAGGTGGTAGCGGCGGACCAACTGGCCGCCACCAGCCAAACGCTGGCACAACACCTGGCCACCCAACCCACTTACGGGCTGGGGCTGATTAAAAAAGCCCTCTACAGCTCGGCGAACAATACCCTCGATCAGCAGCTCGATCTGGAACGCGACCTGCAGCGCCTCGGCGGCCGCAGCGACGACTACCGCGAAGGCGTCAGCGCCTTCTTCGCCAAACGCCCCCCTAATTTCAGTGGGAAATAATCATGAACCTGCCGAACGTCAACGCAAGGGTCGCCGTGATTGGTGCCGGCACCATGGGCATCGGTATCGCCCAGGTGGCGGCCGGGGCCGGGCATCCGGTGTGGCTGTTTGATATCGATGCCGCCGCCGCCCGGCAGGCACTCGATGCGTTAGGCCAACGCCTGCGCCAAAGGGTCCAGTCCGGCAAGGCCGACGCCGATGCCACCGAGGCCCTGCTGGGCCGTATTCAGCCGGTCGAGTCGCTTGACCAGTTGGCCGACAGCGCACTGGTGATAGAAGCAGTGGCGGAAAAACTGGCGATCAAACAGAGCCTGTTTCGTGAGCTGGAAGCGCTGTGTTCCCCCGCCGCACTGTTCGCCAGCAACACTTCATCGCTGTCGATTACTGCCATCGGCGGTGCACTGCACCATCCGCAGCGCCTGGCCGGTTTGCACTTCTTCAACCCGGCCCCGGTAATGAAGCTGGTCGAGATCGTCAGCGGGTTGGACACCAGCGCCGAAACCGTTGCCGAACTGCAGGCGCTGACCCGGCAATGGGGCAAACAAAGCGTGCTGTGCCGTTCCACGCCCGGCTTTATCGTTAACCGCGTGGCGCGACCTTTTTACGCCGAAACCCTGCGCGCACTCGAAGAACAAGTTGCCGACGCCGCCACGCTGGATGCGGTAATGCGCGACGCAGGCGGCTTCGCGATGGGGCCACTGCAACTGACCGATATGATTGGTCAGGACATCAATTACGCCGTCACTGAATCAGTGTTTCAGGCCTTCTTCCAGGATCCGCGCTTCACGCCGTCTTTGGTGCAGCAGGAACGGGTGGCCGCCGGGCGTCTGGGCCGCAAAAGCGGGTGCGGCTTTTATCGCTACGACAAACAAGCGCCGCCTCAAATTGTCGCCGGGTTACCTCCATCCTCAGCGGAATTGCCGCACAGCATTAAGCTGCACGGCGATGCGGCAGGCGTCACTCTGCTGGCCGAGTTACTGGCAGGAAATGCGGAGGCGATCATACAACCCGGCCAGACCAGTGCTTTTGCCCAGATCGATGAAGTTACATTTATGTTAACAAATGGTAAAACAGCCAGCCAGGTCGCCGATGAAACCGGAACCCCCGTGGTGCTGTTTGATCTGTCTGCCCAGTATGCCCAGGCCTCCACCGTCGCCATCAGCTGCGCGGCGCAAAACGATGCCCGACACAACGCCACTGTGGTACGTCTGCTGCAATCCCTTGGCAAAAAAGTGATCCTGTTGCCGGACTACCCGGGCCTGCTGGTGATGCGCACCCTCGCCATGTTGGCGAATGAAGCGCTCGACGTGGTGAACAAGGGCGTCGCCAGCGCCGCCGATACCGACCACGCCATGCGCTGCGGGGTTAACTACCCGCGCGGCCCGCTGGAATGGGGTGCGTCATTAGGCTGGCGACACATCCTGACCACGCTGGAAAATCTGCAACGCTTCTACGGCGAACCCCGCTATCGCCCGATGCCGTTGCTGCGCCACTACGCATCCCTTTCTTCAGGAGCCCAATGATGAATGCCAATACGCCCCACGCGCTGGCGCAACGCTGCGCCGAACAGATGTTTCAGCAGGACACCTGCGCCCAGGCGATGGGCATGCGGGTGGATGCCGTCGACGCCGGGTTCGCAAAAGTCAGCATGACCGTCGGGCCGCAGATGCTCAACGGCCACCAGACCTGCCACGGCGGGCAACTGTTCAGCCTGGCGGACACCGCTTTCGCCTACGCCTGCAACAGCCAGGGGCTGGCGGCGGTAGCGTCCGGCTGCAGCATAGACTTTATCCGCCCGGCGCTGGCAGGCGATCGCCTGACGGCCAGCGCTGAGGTGCGCCATCAGGGCAAAACCACCGGTCTGTATGACGTGGAGATTGTCAATCAACTGGGCAAGACCGTCGCCTGGTTCCGCGGCCGCGCACATCGGCTCGGTCACGCCATTTTAGGGGAGCAAGCATGAACCAGGCTTTTATCTGCGACGGCGTCCGCACGCCGATTGGCCGTTACGGCGGCTCCCTGGCCAACGTCCGCGCCGATGACTTGGCCGCACTGCCGCTGCGTGCCCTGTTGGCCCGCCACTCGCAGGTGGACTGGTCGAGGGTTGACGACGTGATCCTCGGCTGCGCCAATCAGGCCGGGGAAGACAACCGCAATTTGGCCCGTATGGCAGCATTGCTGGCGGGCCTGCCGGTTAACGTTTCCGGCACCACCCTCAACCGCCTGTGCGGCTCGGGATTGGACGCGCTGGCGACGGCGGCCCGCAGCATCAAGGCCGGTGAAGCCGGTTTGGTATTGGCCGGCGGCGCAGAATCGATGACCCGGGCCCCGTTGGTGATGGGTAAGGCCGACAGCGCCTTCAGCCGTCAGACGCAGCTGTATGACACCACGCTCGGCTGGCGGTTTATCAACCCGCTGATGCAGGCGCAATACGGCACCGAATCCATGCCCGAAACCGCCGAAAACGTAGCGGAAAAATTTAACGTCAGCCGCGCCGATCAGGACGCCTTCGCTCTGCGCAGCCAGCAACGGGCCGCGCGAGCGCAAACGTTGGGGATATTCGCGCAGGAGATCGTGCCGGTCAGCCTCAGCGGCAAGAAAGGCGCGGTCACCCTGTTTGACCAGGACGAACACCCGCGTGCAGATACGCGGCTGGAACAGCTGCAGGCGCTGAAAACCCCGTTCCGCCAACCCGGTACGGTGACCGCCGGCAACGCCTCTGGCCTGAACGACGGCGCAGCGGCGCTGATCGTCGCCTCGGAGGCAATGGCAGTGAGTCAGGGGTTAACACCGCGTGCGCGCATCGTCGCGACGGCAACCTGCGGCGTCGAACCCGGTTTAATGGGCATAGGTCCGCTACCGGCCACCCGTAAAGTGCTGGAACTGGCCGGGCTGAGCCTGGCGCAAATGGATGTCATTGAACTGAACGAGGCTTTTGCCGCCCAGGCGCTGGCAGTATTGCGCCAGCTTGGATTGCCTGACGACGCCCCGCAGGTGAACCCCAACGGCGGCGCGATCGCCCTTGGCCATCCGCTGGGCATGAGCGGCGCGCGTCTGGCGTTAGCTGCCCTGTTCGAACTGGAACGGCGTTCCGGCCGCTACGCGCTTTGCACCATGTGCATCGGCGTCGGCCAGGGCATCGCCATGATTATTGAGCGAGTCTGACCCCCGAGGCTAACTATGACAATGAATCCACAGCCACTCGACGCCATTGAGTTCGCCTCGCGCGATGAGATTGAGGCGCTGCAACTGGAGCGCCTTAAATGGACGCTGCAGCACGCCTACAACAATGTGCCGATGTACCGACGCAAGTTCGAACAGGCGGGCGTCCATCCCGACGATCTCAAACAGCTGAGCGATCTGGCTCGCTTCCCCTATACCACCAAGCAGGATCTGCGCGACAACTACCCGTTCGACACCTTCGCCGTGCCGATGGAACAGGTGGTGCGTATTCATGCCTCGTCAGGGACCACCGGCCGACCGACGGTGGTCGGCTACACCCTGCGGGATATCGATAATTGGGCCGATATCGTCGCGCGCAGCCTGCGTGCCGCCGGCGCTACCGCCAAAGACAAGGTGCACGTGGCATACGGCTATGGCCTGTTCACCGGCGGGCTGGGGGCTCACTACGGCGCGGAGCGACTCGGGGCGACGGTGATCCCGATGTCCGGAGGACAAACCGAAAGGCAGGCGCAGCTGATCCTGGATTTCAAACCCGATGTGATCATGGTGACACCGTCCTACTGCCTGACGCTGATCGACGAGCTGGAGCGCAAAATGGGCGGCGACGCCCGTGGCTGCTCGCTGCGCCTCGGCGTCTTTGGTGCCGAACCCTGGACCGAAGCGCTGCGGCATGAAATTGAAAGCCGCATGGGCATCAAGGCGCTGGATATTTACGGCCTGTCCGAAGTGATGGGGCCGGGCGTAGCGATGGAATGCGCCGAAAGCGGCGGCGGCCCGACCATCTGGGAAGACCATTTCCTGCCGGAAATCATCTGTCCGGAAACCGGCGTGACGCTGCAGGACGGCCAACACGGCGAGCTGGTGTTTACCACGCTGACCAAAGAAGCGCTGCCGGTGATCCGCTACCGTACCCGCGACCTCACCCGCCTGCTGCCGGGCGACGCACGCCAGATGCGTCGCATGGGGAAAATTACCGGCCGTTCCGACGACATGCTGATCATCCGCGGCGTCAACGTGTTCCCGTCGCAGGTGGAAGAGCAAATCATGCAGTTCGAACAGCTGTCGCCACACTATCAGCTACAGGTCAGCCGCAGCGGGCACCTGGATACCCTGGCGGTGCGCGTTGAATTGAAGGAAGCGGCGCTCAGCCTCAGCCACCAGCAACGCTGTGAGATTTGCCACCAGTTACGCCACCATATCAAGTCGATTATCGGCGTCAGCACCGATGTCAGCATCGCCAACTGCGGCGATATCCCGCGTTCAGAAGGCAAGGCCCAGCGCGTGGTCGATCTGCGGCCTCGCTGATTGCCCCGGCGTCACGGATGACGCCCGAATGATTTGTGGTAATGTTGTGCTTCACCGTCGGCTAACCCATGGAAAAATATGGAACATAAACTGGATGAGTTTATCCGCCATGCTATAGAGGCTCAGCCGATCAGCGGCACCTCGCTGATTATCTCCCTCTACGGCGATGCGCTGAGCCACCGGGGCGGCGAAGTCTGGCTTGGCAGCCTGAGCGCGCTGCTGGAGGCCCTGGGTTTTGGTGACCGCTTCGTGCGTACCTCGGTATTTCGCCTGCAGAAAGAGGGCTGGCTGGAGGTTGAAAAAATCGGCCGTCGCAGCTTCTATCGGGTGACCGATCAGGGTATGCGTCAGTTCCGCCATGCCGAGTCGAAAATCTATCTCAGCGAACCGCCCGCCTGGGACGGGAAATGGGATTTGCTGTTGCTGGAAAGCGCGGAAAAGGAGGAGCGGGCACGGTTGAAAAAAGAGCTGGGTTGGCTGGGCTTCGGCCAAATAGCCAGCAATCTGATGGCGGCCCCCACCCACGCGCAAACCGACGTCACCGCCCTGCTCGGCGAACTTAACGCCAGCGAACAGGTGATCTACTTCCGCGCCGACTATCCCTATAACCGCTCGGAGAAAACCCTGCAACAGCTGGTGGCCAACTGCTGGGCGCTGGCTGACGTCGCTGCCGATTATCACGAATTTATCGTCTCTTTCCGCCCGCTGATGGCGCTGCTGCGCGAAGCCGATGAAGCGCTGCTGACGCCCCAGCGCTGTTTCCAGATTAAGCTATTATTGATCCACTTCTTCCGGCGCGTGGTGCTCAAAGATCCTCTGCTGCCGGACGCCCTGCTGCCGGCACAGTGGGAAGGACAGATTGCCCGTAACCTGTGCATCAATATTTATCAGCGGGTAGACCGCGCAGCGACCGAGTATGTCAGCGCCATGGCCGAGACCACTATCGGTGCTCTGCCTGCCCCGGCAGCCGGCTATTATCGACGTTTCGGCGGCCTGCCGCGCGACCCTACAGTATAAGGAAACTTTGCTATGCCCGTGTATCAGATTGACGGCCTGACGCCAGTGATCGATCCCAGCAGTTACGTACACCCTACCGCCGTACTGATTGGCGATGTGATCGTCGGCAAACGGGTTTATATCGGCCCCAACGCCAGCCTGCGCGGCGACTTTGGCCGGCTGGTGATTAGCGATGGCGCCAATATTCAGGACAACTGCGTGATGCACGGTTTTCCGCAGCAGGACACCGTGGTGGAGCAGGACGGGCACATCGGCCACGGCGCCATCTTGCACGGTTGCCGCATCCGGCGTAACGCCATGGTCGGCATGAACGCGGTGATCATGGACGGTGCAGAGATCGGCGAAAACACCATCGTCGGTGCCATGGCATTCGTCAAGGCCGCCGCGGTGATCGAGGCCAATAAGCTGGTGGTCGGCAGCCCGGCGCGGGTATTGCGTGACCTGACCGAACAGGAGTTGGCGTGGAAAGTCGCCGGTACGCGCGAATACCACGATCTGGTTGAACGCTGTAAATCCTCGCTGCAGGAGGTTGCGCCACTGACCGCCATTGAACCGGGCCGTCAACGCCTGAGCTTTGGCGACCACCTGATCCCGAAAAGCCAGCTTTAATCCTGTCGAAAATCGCTATTCAGGCCAAAAGTGGTTTACAGTAAACACCCTGTTACCCCACTTTTATCTGGACCGGAATAGATGCCCAGAACGGCCAAAACGGTTGAAGTCCCCGCTATCGGCGAGCTTGATCGCCATGCGGGGCAGCTTAGCCTGCAACTTGCCCAGGCGCTGCGCGCTGCCATAGGCAAAGGCGAACTTAAACCGGGCGATCTGCTGCCCTCAACCCGCGTACTGGCGGGCGCATTACAGCTTGCCAGAGGAACGGTGCTGGCCGCCTTCGAGCAACTGACGGCGGAAGGATTTCTCGAAGCGCAGCCCGGTTCGGGCACTCGGGTGGCGTTGTCGCTCACCCGCCCGGCCCCCGCGCCGGTCAAACACCTGGACGCCGGCGATATGCCGCTTTCCGATCAGGCGCTGGCCCTGGAACACTTTGCCGCCCAGTTGCGCCCTCTGCCACCGGTCCCCTTCACCGTCTCGGTACCGATCAACGATACCGCGCCCGACGACGTTTGGCGCAGGCTCGGCAACCGTATCCGCGCCAGAGGCCCCGGCGCCCCCGCCGGTTATGGCGAACCGCAGGGCGCATTGCCGCTGCGTGAGGCGATATGCGAATACGTTCGCAAGTCCCGTTCGGTGCACTGCACGCCGGAACAGGTGATCATCACCTCCGGCACACAGCAGGGGCTCTATCTCGCCACGCAGATTCTGCTGGATGCCGGTGAGACCGCCTGGGTTGAAGATCCCGCTTATCACGGCATTACCGCCATTTTTAACACCGTCTTCAGAGACCGGAAAATGGCCAGAGTGCCGGTGGACAGCGAAGGCATAGCGGTCGCCGCAGGCAGGAAAATCGCGCCACAGGCCAGAGCCGCCTTTGTCACTCCCTCGCATCAGTACCCCTTGTGTATGCCCATGAGCATGTCGCGCCGGCTTGAGCTGCTGGCATGGGCCAAAGCGCAGCAGGCCTGGATCGTCGAAGACGATTACGACAGTGAAATGCGTTATTCCGGCCACCCGTTTCCTTCGTTGCAGGGGTTGGATCCGGCCAGGGTTATCTACCTGGGAACCTTCAGCAAGGTGCTGTTCCCTTCGCTGCGTCTGGGCTACGCCATCGTTCCTCAGCCCCTGGTGAATGCCTTCTGCGGTGCGCGAGTGCTGATGGATCGCCACCCCCCCAGTGCCGATCAATACGTTCTGGCCAGTTTTATGGCGCAGGGGCATCTGGATCGCCACATTCGTAAAATGCGCGGCGTGTATGCGGAAAAAAGGCGAGTGCTGACCGACGCCATCAACGCGCAGGTTTCTGCCGAGCTGGCCACTCTGCACCCCAGCGATCAGGGCATGCATATGCTGCTGTGGTTAAAAGCGGATTTGGACGATCGGCAGGTTGCCCGTAAAGCCGCCGAGGCCGGGATAGCCGTCGGTGCACTTTCGCCGATGTATAGCCCCGGCAGCGGGAAAAACGGATTGATACTCGGGCTGGGAGGCTACACGGAACAGCAGATCCACCAGGCGGCCCAAAAGCTGAACCGGGTGCTGGCGACCTTGGCGACGGGGTAAGGCAGGCCTTACCCCGTCTTATTACTTACCGCGAAAAACGCTTGGCGCCGTATACGCACACCAATACGCCGACCATTACCGCAATCATTGAAGGTTGAATGCTTTCATGCAGCACCAGCCCGGCCAGCGCCAGACCAAAAAACGGCTGCAGCAATTGCAGCTGTCCCACGGCGGCGATGTCCCCCTGCGCCAAACCGCGATACCAAAAGATAAAGCCAATCCACATGCTGAACAGCGAAATGTAGCCCAGAGAACACCAGGCGCCGACGCTGACCTGTGGCCAGGCTGGCGGGGCCGTCACCACGGCCGCCGCTGCCGTCAACGGCAAAGCCACCACCAGCGCCCAGGAGATCACCTGCCAGCCGCCAAGCTTGCGCGTCAGCACGGCGCCTTCCGCATAGCCCAGGCCACAAAGCAGCACCGCGGCCACCATCAGCAGATCGCCAAGCCAGGAGCCAGTCGCCCCCTGGCTTAACGCAAAAGCGCCAACCAGCAGGCTCCCCAACACCGAAAACAGCCAGAAAGCGGCTTTGGGCCGCTCACCGCCCCGCAGTACACCGAAGCAGGCGGTAGCCAGCGGCAACAGCCCGATATACACCAGCGCATGCGCCGAGGTGGTGTGCTGCAAGGCTAGCGCCGTGAGCAAAGGAAAACCGATCACCACCCCGAGCGCGGTGAGTGCCAACGGCGCCAGGTCGCGGCGCTGCGGCCAACGCTGGCGCATCAGCGTCAATGCACTCAGAGCCAGCAAGGCCGCTAGCACCGCGCGCATCGCGGTGAGAAACATGGGATCAAACTCTTGCACCGCCACGCGAGTGGCAGGCAAAGAACCGCTGAAAATCAACATGCCCAGAAAGCCGTTGATCCATCCCTGCGCCGAATGCCTGGCCACCGGCATACTGTTGCTACAGCCAATAAGGCGCCGTTTTTCTGTCCCACTGCTCATTGCAAACCACTCCATAACCCCAGAAAAGGCTTATTCTCCGGATAAAGTGGTTTATCACCAGAGCCACATATTCACATTTTCAGTGAACCGGTTTACTCCACGCTCGGTGTTTCCATTACCGCGGGTACGGGCTGATGACGGCTGTAGAAGAAGTAGATAGCCACCAACAGCAGGGTAAACGGAATGCCAAACCACAGCGTCATCCTGAAAAATTCGGTGAACGCCGTCGAGATCAGCAACGCGGCCATCAAACCGGCACCGGCCAGCGTGGTGTAAGGAAAGCCCCACATGCGAAATTTAAGGTGGGTTTGCCGGTGCTGACGGCGGAAAAACAGGTGCGTGACAAAAATCATCAGCCAGGTAAAGCAGGCACCGTACACCGAAATAGACATCATGGCGGCAAAGGATTTTTGCGGGTAGACCAGACTCAACACGATCGACACCACGATGCCGATGCAGGACATCGCCAGCGCGCTTACCGGGATGCCACGTTTACTGACCCGGCCCAGCGCAGCCGGAGCTTGCCCTGCGCGTGACAGCGAGAACATCATGCGGGTGGTGATATACAGTTGGCTGTTCATCGCCGACAGCGCGGCCACCAGAACGATAAAGTTGAAGATACCGGCGGCGGCAGGCAGGTGGATGACGTTCATCGCCACCAGGAACGGGCTTTCGCCGGTACCGGACTGCCGCCAGGGAACGATCGCCAGCATCAGCGCAATCGACAGCATGTAGAAAATGAACAGTCGTAAAATGGTGCCCTTGAACGCGGTTTTTACCGCAATCACCGGGTTCCTGGCCTCACCGGCGGCGACGGCGATCATCTCAATGCTCAGGTAGCTGAAAATCGACACGATCACCGCAAACCACATGCCTTTCACGCCAAACGGGAAGAAGCCACCGTTGGCAGTAAAGTTTTGCAGACCAAAGGCCGGGTTGGCAGAAAACATCAGAATACCGATGCCGATGGCGATAAAGGCGGCAATGGCCACCACCTTGATGGTCGACAGCGCATATTCCACCTGACCGAACGATTTAACGCCAATCACGTTAATCAGGATCACCGCCGCAGAGAACAACAGCACCCAGGGCCAGATTGGCGTGGTCGGGAACCAGAACTGCATATACATGCCGATGGCTGTCACCTCGGTCCCCACCGCCAATACCACGCAGGACCAGTAAGAATAACGCACCAGAAAACCAAACAGCGGGCTGATGTAAAATTCGGCATAGTCGCCAAACGAGCCCGGCGTCGGGTGTTCTGAGGTCATTTCCGCCAGGCATCCCATCAGTAATAACGCCACGATGCCGCCGATAAAATAGCTCAGCAATACGCTGGGCCCGGCCATCTGAATGGCATAGGCGCTGCCGAGAAACAGCCCGGTACCGATAGCGCCGCCGATCGCCAGCATCGACATCTGCCCGGCGGTGAGCTGTTTCTGCAACCCGCCTTGCCGCCGGGCGATTTCGTCAAAACCTTTTATCTGTCTCATAGCAGTCTCCTACCTTTTCATGCAGTGCGGGTGACGTCCAGAATGGCGGCAGTAACGTAGTCGACATTGTTTTGGTTCAGGCCCGGCAGGCACATGCGGCCAGGCGCCACAAGATAGATGGCGTAATGTTGCCGCAGTCGTTCAAGCTGCTGGGGGTTCAGGCCGGTGTAGCTGAACATCCCTTTTTGGTCACGGATGCGACGGTAGTCCAGTTGCGATCCCCCCTGCTCCAAGCCGGCGGAAAGAATTTGGCGCATCTGTTGAATGCGTTGACGCATGCCTGCCAGTTCGCTCTCCCACTGTTGACGCAAATCGGGGTCCGTCAGCAGGGTTTCCACAATCTGGCTGCCATGGGTCGGCGGGCAGGAGTAACTGCGGCGGATCAGCGTTTTTAATGCGCCTTTGACGTTCTCCGCACTCTCTGGGCCGGCGCAACGAACCGAAAGCCCACCCAGCCGTTGACCATAGAGGGCGACATTTTTCGAAAATGAGTTGGCGACCATAAATTCCAGATCCGTTTTCAGCGCCTCACGCAGGGCAAAGCAGTCTTCATCCAGCCCCTCGCCAAACCCTTGGTAGGCGATATCGAACAACGGCAACAGGCGGCGGCGCTGCAGCACTTCGAGGGTAGCACGCCACTGTGCCTGGCTGAGATCGGTGCCGGTCGGGTTATGGCAGCAGGGGTGCAGCAGCACCACGCTGCCTTCCGGCAGACTGCCTAACGTATCCAGCATCGCGTCAAAGCGCAGCCCGCCGTTGGCCTCATCGAAGTACGGATAGGTGTGCACCGTCAGCCCGGCCCCCTCAAAGATGGCCCAGTGATTGGCCCAGGTGGGATCAGAGACCCAGATGTCACGGCGCGACAGAAAGTGATGAATAAAATCCGCCGCCAGCTTCAGCGCACCGGAGCCGCCGACGGTTTGTACCGTAGCTATCGACGCTGTTGGCGCCTCGCCAAACAACAATGCCTGCACCTGTTGGGCAAACAGCGCTGAACCTTCGATTGGCGGATAGCCGTGCGGGCTGCGCCGCTCAAGCAGGCGCCGCTCCGCCGCCTCCACCGCCTGCATCAGCGGGATCCTGCCCTGCCGATCGTAATAAAGGCCAATGCCCAGATTCACTTTCTGGCTATTTCCATCCTGTAAATAAGCGTCCATCAACGACATAATAGGATCGGCCGGCGAACTGCCAATGTGATTAAACATAGCGATTCCTTTATTCATTATTGAATGAATGAGCAGGTGGGAATTAAGTAATAGATAAATCAGACGGTGGCGCTAACGGTTATTTCTATTTTCATTCCTGGCACCACCAGTTTATCGACTATCACCGTTGAACGATTGGGGTAAGGGAAGTTAAAGTATTTTTTGTAAATTTCATCGAGTAATTTAACGTCATTGACATCGGTCAGATAAATAATGACCTGTAATACTTTATCGCTGTGGCTATTTGCCGCTTTCAGGGTTTGAGCCAAATTATCGAATGTCAGGGCGATCTGCTTTTCCGGCGCGCCGGTTTCAATACTGCCGTCGGCTCTGACCGGGCCATGGGCGGTGAACAACATGCCGCCGCCCTGGGTGGCCCAGGAGAAAGGTTGACCGATTTCCGGCAGGCCGGTGTCAATGATGGTGCGCATGGTTTATTTCCCCGTAGTGGTTAGCAGGTGAGTCAGGGCACCATCCCAGGCGAACAAGGCATCCAGCACGTTATAATGGTTGGCGCCGGCGACGGCGACCAGGGTGACAGGCTGGCCTTTTTCCTTCAGCGCAGCGTAATAGTGCCTTGACTGACCAATCAATTCCGGCAGCTCATTGGCACCGTAAAACAGCGTCATCGGCTTGATACGCTGCGGAATATGTCGCACCGGACTCAGTTGGCTAATTTGTTGCTTGGTCAACTGCAGTCGTCGGTTAACGTAGCTGTTTAATAGCGGCTCCAGTTCGAAAATGCCGCTGATCGGTAAGGTCGCGTCGACCACCGGGTGATGCTGCCAGACGCTGGCCAGATGCCCGCCGGCAGAGTGTCCGCACAGATACACTGGCGCCGGCTGACAGACGGAAAGCCGTTGTTGAATGGCGTCCAGCGCCGCACCGGTTTGCCGGCAAATATCGTCAAGCCGGGCCTCGGGCGCCAACGTATATTCCACCAGCACGACGTCAAAACCTAACGACAACGGCACCTGCGCAATAAAAGCAAAATCATCCTTACGACAAAACTGCCAATAGCCACCATGAATAAATATTAAGGTCCCTTTACCCGGCTTGTCGGAATATAACCAGTCAAAAACTTCTCGCGGTGAATTTCCATAGGCAATATTGCACTCATTGCGAGTTTTTTGATAAACCGCCTGACTGCGGATTTGAAATGAGTTGAGGATCTCATCTTCATTATCCACCGTGCTACCGTTGTCGTAACTTCCCGCAACAAGTTTCATATATTAAACTTCGTTTATTATTTAAGATATGCGTTAACTATTAGCAGTCGTCAAAATATTGTCAAGAGAGGCGTTACAGCAATGCGCGCCCGGTAATATAAATCTTTTTTCGCGCCAAATAAGTTTAACCAGTGAAACTTATTTGGCGTCAATACCTATTTTTATCGCGCCTGAATTTGCGCTAATTGGCTTAATTCCTGCCAGGCATAATCCCAGAAGGTGCGTACCTTGAGCGGCATGCGCTGCATGTTTTGCGCCACCAACTGCACCGGCATCGGCAAAGGTTCAAACGCCGGTAACAGGCGTACCAACGTCCCCGCGGCCAAATCGTCTGCCACCTGATACGACAATAGCCGGGCGATGCCCTTGCCCGCTCGCACCGCCAGTAACTGCGTTTCGACGTCATTGAGCAACAAGCGTGGCGTTAGCCGTACCCGCTCGCCATTCTCCTGCGGACCAAAGCGCCATTCGCGCAGCGATGCCCGCTGGGTACCCACGATGGTGTCATGCTCCGCCAGTTGCGCCGGCTCCTGCGGTTCGCCGCGCCGCGCCAGATAGTCCGGGCTGGCGACGGTCACCCGGGACACCTGCCCCAACCGGCGCGCCACCCGCGAAGAATCCTGCAAATGACCAATGCGCACCGCAACGTCCAGCCCCTCGTCAATCAAGTCCAGGTTGCGATCGTTGAGGACCATTTCAATCTGCATCTGCGGATACCGGTCAAGAAACGCCATCACCACCGGTGCCACATGCTTGCGTCCGAACTGCACCGGCGAGGTAATACGCAATAATCCGGTGAGCTGAGTGTCCGCCGTGTCCAGCACCGCGGCCTGATAGTCAGTAAGCAGCAAGTGCGCACGCTCCGCCAACCGCAACCCTGCCTCTGTCGGCGCTAACCTTCGGGTGGTGCGTTCGACCAAGCGGGCACCAAAGCGCTGTTCCAGCGAAGCGATAGCCCGGGTGACGGCAGGTGCGGAGCGTCGCAGCTTGCGCCCCGCCGCCGCCAGGCTGCCGTGCTGGACTACCGCCACAAAAATAGCCAATTCGTCCAGGCGATCCATAGACTGTTCCAAAAAGTGAAATTATCAATTTCTACATTGCCGGATTCCGCTCGCTGACTGCAAGAGTATGCTGGTAAAAATTCTTCAGGAGTCTGACCATGCACAAGCTCAAACTGTACGGCACCCCGCTTTCCGGCCACGTCCACCGCGTGGCATTACTGCTAAGCATGCTGGAGCTGCCCTACGAATTTATTGAATCCCCGGCCGAGGTTCGCCAAAGCGAAGCGTTTCGCCGCCTTAATCCTCTCGGCCAGATCCCGGTACTGGTGGACGGCGATTTAACGCTGGCCGACAGCAATGCCATTCTGGTTTATCTGGCGAAAAACTACGCGCCGGGCAGCCACTGGCTGCCGGAGACGCCACTGGCGGCAGCGCAGGTGCAGGCGTGGTTGTCCAAAGCGGCCGGAGAAGTACGCTACGGTCCGGCGTCCTGCCGCCTGATCGCCCAATTTTCCGCACCGGAGGACGATAGGGTTGCGTTGGCGATTAGCGCACGTTTCTTGCCGCAGATGGAGCAGCATCTGAGCGATCGTGATTACCTGGCGACAGAGCAGCCCACCATCGCCGATCTGGCCTGCTACAGCTATGTGGCGGTGGCACCGGAGGGCGGTGTCTCCCTGGCGCCCTATCCGGCCATCCGGCACTGGGTGGCGCGCATCGCCGCACTGCCCGGTTTCTTTGCGATGCCCGCATTGCCGCACCCTGTGCAAAGGTAAATCCTATGACCCAGCCGATGTTTCACCCTGACGAACTGCGCGCCCAGGCATTGGCCGGTTTTGACCGCGTCGGCGGCAACATTTACACCAGCATGCCCGAGCAGCACCGCGAATTTTTCGCCGCGCTGCCTTACCTGTTCGTCGCCACCCTGGACGAGCAGGGCTGGCCGGTGGCCACGCTGTTCAACGGTCCCCCTGGATTTTTACGCACGCCGGACAGCAACCACCTGCGCATCAGCGCCCCGCGTCGCCAGGACGACCCGGCGCAGGCAGCCTTGCAAACCGGGAGTCTGGTGGGAGCGTTAGGGCTGGACTTCAGCAACCGCCGACGCAATCGAGCCAACGGTCACATTACGCGCACCGATAAAAACCGCCTGGAAATTGCCGTCAGTCAGAGCTTCGGCAATTGTCCGCAGTATATCCAGCAACGCGAGCTGTATCCGGTAGCCACCCATCCCGCGCCGATTGAGCATCTCGCGACGCTGGACGCGGCGGCACAGGCATTGATTCGCCAGGCGGATACCTGCTTCGTCGCCAGCTGCGCCCACAGCTCACTGGAACAAGGTGGCGTGGATATCTCACACCGGGGTGGCAAACCGGGATTTATCCATCTTCAGGATCACAGCCTGTGGATACCGGATTTTCGCGGCAACCGCTATATGAACACGCTGGGGAACCTGCTGGCGGAACCCAGGGCTGCGCTGCTGTTTATCGATTTTGAGCGCGGTGATGTTCTGCACTTGCAGGGAGAAACGCAGATCCTCTGGCAGGCGCAAATCGGCCAGGGAGTCACGGGGGCGGAACGTTACTGGCGCTTCGATATCCGCAGCGCGTGGCGTTTTTCACAGGCCCTGCCGTGGCGCGGGCGCAATCTGACGTATTCGCCGGCCACGCTGAGCACCGGCGTGTGGTCACAGCCGGCATAAAAAACCCCGCAGAGGCGGGGTTAGCTAAATTTATACGCTGTGTTCCGCCGTCGCGGCGGCCTGATAAAGCTGGCGGAAATAACTCAGGCGTTCAAAGAACAAGCGGCTTTGCGCTTCGGACATGTTGCCCGCCACCTTGCCGGCGTCGATCTCACGCCCCTGCCACTCCATCAGCGCAATGCTGGAAGCCAAAAAATCCATGTTGCTGCTGTAGGCCGCAAGGTGCCGACTCACTGAAGTCATCATGCTGCACGCTCCTTTCAGGGTCTTAGGGTCATTTCAAAAAGGGTCATATGCCTGCTGATTTCAGTATCGGCCTGAGCGCGGGCATTTTTTGTACAGAAGGTGCGAATGGCGATAAATTGATCGGTTGCCAAGGATCGGGCAAATGAAGGCGGAAAAATTTGCTAGGGTAAAGGGTAGCCGTTTGGGGTAGGTCAACCCGTGTTGAATTCTGAAAAAGGAAGATAACCGATGAGCACTAACTTCTCCGCCCGCCTGAAAGATCCCACGCTGTTCCGCGAAGCCAACTACATCGATGGACAGTGGTTGGCGGCCAAAGGCGACCAAACTATCAAGATCCACAACCCCGCCACCGGCGAGCTGGTCGGTCAGGTGCCGGCTTTGGGTGCCAAAGAAACCGCGCAGGCGATCGCCGCCGCCAAAAAAGCCCAGCCTGGTTGGCGGGCGCTGACGGCCAAAGAGCGTGCCGGCAAGCTGCGCAAACTGTTCGAACTGATGATGGAAAACCAGGAGGATCTGGCCATCATCATGACCGCCGAGCAAGGCAAGCCGTTGGCAGAAAGCCGGGGTGAAATTGCCTACGCCGCCTCCTTCATCGAGTGGTTCGCCGAAGAAGGCAAGCGGGTTTACGGCGACACCATCCCGCAGAATCTGTCCGGTCGCCGCATTATCGTGCAGAAAGAGCCGATTGGCGTTTTCGCCGCCATTACGCCGTGGAATTTCCCGGCGGCAATGATCACCCGCAAGGCCGGTCCCGGCTGGGCGGCGGGCTGTACCGGGGTGATCCGTCCCGCCAGTCAGACCCCCTTCTCGGCGTTGGCGCTCGCCGTGCTGGCCGAACGTGCAGGTTTACCGGCCGGCGTGTGCAATGTGATCACCGGCCCAAGCCAGGCTATCGGTGGCGAACTGACCGCCAACCCGGACGTACGCAAACTCTCCTTTACCGGCAGCACCGAAGTGGGTGCGCAACTGCTGGCGCAGTGTGCCCCGACCATCAAAAAACCAGTATGGAACTGGGCGGCAATGCGCCGTTTATCGTGTTTGACGATGCCGATCTGGACGCCGCCGTCGCCGGTGCCGTCGCGTCCAAATATCGCAACGCCGGCCAGACCTGCGTTTGCACCAACCGCTTCCTGGTACAGGACGGTATTTACGACACCTTTGCCGAAAAGCTGAAGGTGGCAGTGGCCAAGCTGAAAGTCGGTAATGGCATGGATGATGGCGTCACCATCGGCCCGTTGATTAATCCGGCCGCCGTGGAAAAAGTCAGCGAGCATATCGCCGACGCGGTGCAGCACGGCGCCTCGATACTGCTGGGCGGCAAGCCCCATGAGCTTGGCAATAACTTCTTTACGCCGACCATTCTGACCAACGTGCCGCGGCAGGCCAAAATCTTCCATGAAGAAACCTTTGGCCCGGTAGCGCCGCTGATCCGCTTCGACAGCGAAGCCGAAGCCATTGAGTTGGCCAACGATACTCCTTTCGGTCTGGCTTCTTATTTCTACAGTCGCGACATTGGCCGGGTAATGCGGGTTGCCGAAGCGCTGGAATACGGCATCGTAGGCATCAATGAAGGGCTGATTTCCACCGAAGTGGCCCCCTTCGGCGGGGTTAAAAACTCCGGACTGGGGCGTGAAGGATCGAAGTACGGTATCGAAGATTATCTCGAGATAAAGTACCTGTGCCTGGGCGGATTAGGGATCTAACCACCCGCTGCTTTTATGCGGCCCGCTCACGCGGGCCGGTAAAGCCCGATTACCTTTAGCAGCCGATCAAACGAGGTCAACAATGGAGTTATCCCCTGCCGTTCCCATTCTTCGCATCTTTTCGGTTGAAAAGGCCCGGGAGTTTTATCTGGATTTTCTCGGTTTCACGTTGGATTGGGAGCACCGTTTCAGTGAAGATCTGCCGCTGTACATGCAGATCACGCGTTCCGGTCTGAGATTGCATCTCAGTGAGCACTATGGTGACAGCACGCCGGGTTCCGCAGTGTTTATTCCCACCGAGGATATCGACGCGCTGCACCAGGAGCTATCAGCCAGGCAGTACCGCTATGCCCGGCCAGGCGTTGAAACCCTCGACTGGGGGAAAGAGCTTAACCTCACCGACCCCTTTGGCAACCGGCTGCGTTTTTGCCAGCAAATCGGCGACGCCTGACCCTTTTGGCGGCTAGCCGTTCAGGGCAGGCTTGTGGTACTGCGCGTCGCTGACCTTCTCCATCCAGTCTACCGGGCTGCCGTTTAACGATTCGGCGATGGCGATGTGGGTCATGGCGGTGTCCGGCGTCGCACCGTGCCAGTGTTTGACGTCTTCCGGGATCCACACAATATCGCCCTGGTTCATTTCCTGGATCTCTTCACCCCACAGCTGGATCCAACCGCGCCCCTGAGTCACGATCAGCGTCTGGCCGAGCGGATGGGTGTGCCAGGCGGTACGGGCTCCGGGCTCAAAGGTCACGGTGGCGCCGCCCACGCGGGCCGGTTCGCTACCGGCAAAAGGCGCATCGATGCGAACTTTGCCGGTAAAGTACTCTTCTGGCCCCGGACGAGAAGGTTGGGAACCGCTGCGTTGAATTTTCACTTGTTTCTCCAGTTCGGCAAAGGCTGCCGACGTTAACATTGACAGGATAATTGTAGAGCGTGCGCGCCTTTTCGCCGGTCGGTGACGGCGGTTCAAAAGCTACCGCGGGCAACGGCCGCATCAACGTCCGACGTTTTGTTGCAAATGCGCCGGATAGCGATCGCCCTGAACCTCAATAACCGCGAGTGCCGCTTCAATGCTGCGCAGTTCTTCCGACGACAATGACAGCGACGCGGCCCCGAGGTTTTCCTGCAGGCGATGCTGTTTGGTGGTCCCCGGGATCGGCACAATCCAGGGTTGCTGTGCCAGCAGCCAGGCCAGCGCTATCTGTGCCGGGGTGACCCCTTTTTGCTGAGCTACCTGACCCAGCACGTCCACCAGCCCCTGGTTGGCCCTGCGCGCCTGCTCGCTGAAACGCGGCACCACATTGCGGAAATCGCTGCTGTCGAAGGTGGTATTTTCGTTGATCGCCCCGGTGAGAAAACCTTTCCCCAACGGGCTGAAAGGAACAAACCCAATGCCTAACTCTTGCAGCGTCGGCAAGATTTCCTGCTCGGGCTCCCGCCACCACAGCGAATATTCACTTTGCAACGCCGTCACCGGCTGCACCGCATGGGCACGACGAAGCGTCTGCGCCCCCGCCTCGGACAGACCAAAGTGCTTCACCTTCCCTTCCTGGATCAGCGCCTTCACCGTACCGGCGACGTCTTCAATCGGCACATTGGGATCCACCCGGTGCTGATAAAGCAGATCGATCGTTTCGACGTTAAGACGCTTTAACGACCCTTCCACCGCCTGGCGGATATGTTCCGGCCGGCTGTTGAGCACCTGTTTGCCATCCGGCTGCGGCAGTTCGAAACCAAACTTGGTGGCTATTACCACCCGATCACGTACCGGCGCCAGCGCCTCGCCCACCAGTGACTCATTGGTGAAGGGGCCATAAACTTCTGCGGTATCGAAAAAGGTCACGCCCTGATCCACAGCGGCTCGGATCAAGCCAATCGCCTTCTGTTTGTCGGTGGCCGGGCCATAGCCAAAGCTAAGCCCCATGCAGCCCAGTCCCAACGCTGATACCTCCAGCCCACTGTTACCCAGCTTACGTTTTTGCATTTTTCCTCCGATGTGTACGAATGGGTCACCGCTTGTGCGGGACGACCAGGTGCGATCACTGTAAGAGGCAACCGGGCAAATAACTACGCACTGAATATGCATGAGCTTATGAGCTCAATTCATAAACCCGCAAGGCGCTAAAAAAAAAGCACAAGGTATTCAATAAAAGCAGAATAATTAGAGTAACCTAGCCGCGCTTTGGGCGGCGCCGTCACATCCGTGCAACATCATCGAAACGGCTACGCCTGATTCAGCCCGTTTGGGCTTTATCTCTGACGAGAGCGTTTATTCAACGTCCAAAACTGTCCGCCTTATTTTTGATTGCCGCTGCCTTTTAGCCTTGGCAACAGGGGGATATGCCAGACACCGGGGATGGATTTTTGGGGAGAAACCGCGTGTTTTTTTGGATATGGCTTAATCTCTAAATCGGGGACTTTTCATTTTGGTAAGGATAATACTATGCAAAATAAAGCGTCATCATCGCCGCTCATCATCATCACGGCACTGTTCGCCGCGTTGAGTGGGCTCTATCTGCTGGGAGGCGGCATCTGGCTGGCCAAGCTCGGCGGTTCGCTGTACTACATCATCGCCGGCCTGGTGCTGCTGATCACCGCCTGGTTACTGGTCCGCCGTCGTGCAACCGCTCTGTTGCTGTACGCGATCTTTTTACTCGGCACCACAATTTGGGCGCTGTGGGAAGTGGGGCCCGACTTCTGGGCACTGACGCCGCGTCTGGACGTCACCTTCTTCTTCGGCCTGTGGCTGGTACTGCCTTTTATCTATCGCAAGCTGCACGCCAGGGGCAAACTGGCCTACAGCGCGCTGAGCCTGGCGCTGGTCGTCACCGTGGTGGCGCTGGCCTATGCGGTGTTTAATGATCCACAAGAGATCAACGGCACCCTCGAACCTGCGCAGGTAAAAGTCGAACCTCAGGCGTCAGACGCCGACTGGCCGGCCTATGGCCGCACCCAGGAAGGCACGCGTTACTCTCCACTGAGCCAAATCAATGATAAGAACGTCGGCAAACTCAAGGAAGCCTGGACTTTCCAGACCGGCGACCTGAAAACCGCCAACGATCCGGGGGAAATCACCAACGAAGTGACCCCGATTAAAATCCGCGACACGCTCTATCTGTGCACCCCGCACCAGAAGCTGTTCGCACTGGACGCCGCCACCGGCAAGCAAAAGTGGCAGTTCGATCCTCAGTTGAAATTTAACCCAACCTTCCAACACATCACCTGCCGTGGCGTTTCGTATCATGAAATGCCTGCCGCCACAGGTGCAGCCGCAGATGCCTCCCCGGCGCTGTGCGCACGACGCATTATCCTGCCGGTGAATGACGGTCGTTTGTTCGCTCTGGATGCCGATAGCGGCAAGCCTTGCGCCGACTTCGCCAATAACGGCGAACTCAACCTGCAAAGCAATATGCCGTATGCGACGCCGGGCCATTATGAGCCAACGTCGCCGCCGGTGATCACCGATAAGGTGATTGTGGTAGCCGGTGCAGTGACCGACAACTACTCCAACCGCGAGCCTTCGGGCGTGATCCGCGGTTTTGACGTCAACAGCGGCAAGCTGCTGTGGGCCTTCGATCCGGGTGCGAAAGATCCGAACGCCATTCCGGCGGACGAGCATCACTTCACCCCGAACTCCCCTAACTCCTGGGCTCCTTCCGCCTATGATGCCAAGCTGGATATCGTTTATCTGCCGATGGGCGTTACCACGCCGGACATCTGGGGCGGCGATCGCACGCCGGAAATGGAGCGTTATGCCAGCGGCCTGCTGGCGCTGAACGCCTCCACCGGCAAACTGGTCTGGTTCTATCAGACGGTGCACCATGACCTGTGGGATATGGACGTACCGGCGCAACCGACGCTGGCGGACATTACCGACAAGAGCGGCAACAAGGTGCCGGTGATTTACGTGCCGACCAAAACCGGCAACATTTTCGTTCTGAACCGCACCAACGGTGAGTTGGTGGTGCCGGCGCCGGAAAAACCGGTTCCTCAGGGGCCAGCCAAGGGTGACCGTCTGTCACCGACCCAGCCTTTCTCTGAGCTGACTTTCCGTCCAGAGAAAAAGCTGACCGGTGCGGACATGTGGGGCGCCACCATTTACGACCAACTGGTTTGCCGGGTGATGTTCCACAGCCTGCGTTACGAAGGCACCTTCACGCCGCCTTCCGAGCAGGGCACGCTGGTGTTCCCGGGTAACCTGGGCATGTTCGAATGGGGCGGTCTGTCTGTGGATACCGACCGTCAGGTGGCTATCGCCAACCCTATCGCGTTGCCGTTTGTTTCCAAACTGATCCCACGCGGTCCGGGCAACCCGATCGAGCCTGACGAAAATGACAAAGGCGGCTCAGGTACCGAGTCCGGCGTTCAACCGCAGTATGGCGTACCGTTCGGCGTAACGCTGAATCCGTTCCTGTCGCCGTTTGGCCTGCCGTGCAAACAGCCGGCCTGGGGTTATATTTCCGCCGTGGACTTGAAAACCAACGACATCGTGTGGAAAAAACGTATCGGTACCGTACGCGACAGTTCTCCGCTGCCGTTACCGTTCAAAATGGGCATGCCGATGTTGGGCGGGCCGGTGTCCACCGCCGGTAACGTCTTCTTCATTGGCGCAACCGCGGACAACTATCTGCGCGCCTTCAGCGTGACCAACGGTGAAAAACTGTGGGAAGCACGGCTGCCGGCCGGTGGCCAGGCAACGCCAATGACCTATGAGGTCAACGGCAAGCAGTACGTGGTGATTTCCGCCGGCGGTCATGGTTCGTTCGGCACCAAGCTGGGTGACTATATTGTCGCTTACGCCTTGCCAGACGAGAAATAATCGCAGAGGATAGTCTTGTGACAGAGCACGCTTGATGGCGTGCTCTGTCACTTTAAAACCACAGTAAAAGCTTTCCCACCGCCCATCCTCATCCTGCAATAAAATTTCACGCCAAGTATTGATAATGATTATCATTCGCAATATTATATCTGCGTTGGCCCCGGCAGTGGCCGGCAATCATCTTCATATCGCAAGCAGTAACCGGCGGCCGCCTTCGGGCGGCCCTATTTGGAGGCACATGGTCGAGCACAAACACCGGAAACAAGGCAGCATCGCCCCCCTGCGGGCACCCCCGGTCTACCTCAGCACGGAGACGCCAGAATGAGCCAACAGCCGTTAACCGCCATGCTGATGTTGATTTACGTGCTGCTGATGGTTCCGGCACTGTTCGCCATCGATAGTCGTCTGAGCGCCACCCGCTGGGGCCACAGTCGCCTGATGCGCAAGACGCTGCAGACCGGGTTTATCATTGTTCTGACGCTGCTGTTTTTTAGCCTTATGACGCTGCTGTATTGAGTTGAGCCGGCACTAATTCGCCGCAACCGGCAGTGTGCCCTCCTGCTTGACTACCGTGACCTTACCGCTAAGGGCAAAGGCTGAAATCAACGTGAACAGTAACGCAATGCAGCCGAGGATCAGGTAAGAGGTTTTGAAACCGTAATTGACGTACATCAGGCCTGCCGCATAGGACATACCGATGGCCGAGAGCTGCTTGAAGAAGCAAAAGCCCCACAGGTATATCGACGCCGAAAGGTTAACGTTAAACTGGGTGGTGATGTATTTGAAAATGCCCACCAACAGGAACGGCACCTCAAACATATGCAGGGTTTTGAGGATAATGACCGCGGCGACCGAATCCGCCTGCGATGAACCAATAATCCGCACCGACATAATCACCCCAGCTATCAACAGCGCGTTCTTGCCGCCAATGCGATTAATGATCAACGGCGCAAAGAACATGATGAAAGCGTTAAGAAACTCGCCCAGCGTCGTTACATAACCAAACGCCTGCGTTCCCGCATGTCGGTCGCTGAAAAACGACGTAAAGAAGTTGGCGAACTGCTGATCAAAGACGTCATACACGCAGGCTACGCCCACGATATACATCACCAGACACCAGAATTTGCGCATTTTCAGCAGGTTCAACGCCGACTTTAACTTGATGGGTTTGTGGTTTAACGCCAAGCCGTCCGCCACCGCCAGCGTGCTGCTCCGATCGGGTTTAAACAAATACAGCAAACCGGCCAGGATCAGCGCAAAGCTGGAGGCCAACCAAAACGCGAACTGGTTGTTGATGGTAAACATATAGCCGACGATCGAGGCGCAGATGGCCCAACCGATACAGCCGAACAACCGGGCGCGGCCATACTCGAACTGACTGCGTCGGCTCACTTTTTCGATATAAGCTTCAATGGCCGGTGAACCGCCGCTGCACACCAGCCCCAGGTAAACCCCGCACAGCAAGGCCCCCCAAACAAAATGGCTTTGCAGCAGCGGCGAAAACACATAAATAAACAGCGGCGCCAGAAACAGCAGCAGGAAGATGATCATCCACAGCAGGTGTTTCTTCAGGCCAAATTTGTCGGTGACAAAACCGAAAATCGGCTGAAACACCAGGGCAAACAGCGCCATACAGGCAAACACCAACCCGGTTTGCTGCTGGTCAAGCTGGTTGACGTCATGCAGCCAGATAGGAAAGAACGGCAGCACCGCCCCCATGATGAAAAAGTAGAAAAAACAGAAGGCCCCAAAGATCCAAAAATTCTTGTTTCTCAAATAAAACATGGCTCACCACCCTATTTTTGATGGCGCAGGAAGCCCCGCGCCTTGTGCGTTTTGAGGAGGAGATACGGTTAAATTCGGCGATCAGTGATAGGCAGGGAGCCAACTGCCGTGAGCCTCAATCAGCTCGTCGCACAGCTTACGTATATCATCAATGGAAAGCTCGGCGGAGGTATGTGGGTCCAACAGCGCCGCATGGTAAATCGCGTCGCGTTTGCCCGTCACTGCCGCTTCAATGGTCAATAGCTGGGTATTGATATTGGTGCGGTTCAGCGCCGCCAGTTGCTCGGGTAAATGGCCAACGTAACAAGGGCTGATACCCTGCCCATCCACCAGACAAGGCACTTCTACGCAGGCCTCTGCCGGCAAGTTGGTGATGAGACCGGTGTTGAGCACGTTGCCGCCAATCTTGTACGGCCGGTCGGTCTCCATCGCTTCGATAATGTATGAGGCATATTCGTGGGTACGGGAATGCGTCAGGTTAGCGTCGTGGGTCAACGCCAGCTTGCGTTGCTGCCACTGGTCGATTTGCTCGATACAACGGCGCGGATACTCGTCGAGAGGAATATTGAAGCGCTCAATCAGCTCCGGGTAATGACGTTTAATCCAATACGGCATGTATTCGGCATTATGCTCGGAAGATTCAGTGACGTAATAACCAAAGGTTTTCATGATTTCATGGCGTACCATGTCGTCATGCTTGCCCTGCAGCGCGTTGGCGCGACGCTTGATTTCCGGGTACAGATCCTCGCCGTGACGGCGAACGTCCAGCAGCCAGGCCATGTGGTTGATGCCGGCAATGTGAAACTGTACGTCGTCGGTAGGCATATCGACGCTTTTCAGCAAGGTCTCCGCACACACCTGAACGCTGTGACATAACCCCACCGTTTTCACCCCGGTATGGCGCAGCATGGCTCCGGTTAAGGCCGCCATTGGGTTGGTGTAGTTCAGCAACCAGGCATCCGGACAGACCGCCTCAATGTCCCGGGCAAAGTCAAACAGCACCGGAATGGTACGCAGCGCGCGGAAGATGCCGCCGATGCCCAGGGTATCGGCAATGGTCTGCTGCAGGCCGTACTTTCTGGCGATGGTGAAATCGGTAATGGTGCAAGGATCGTAGCCGCCGACCTGAATGGCATTTACCACGTAATTAGCGTTTTTCAGTGCCGCACGGCGGTTTTCTACCCCGAGATAAGGGGTGATCTTCGCCCTGCCCGCATTAATATTGCGGTTGATATTGCTCAGCATGGCGAAAGATTCATTGAGACGAGCGCTGTCAATGTCGTACAGCGCAATATCCACCTCTTTCAGGGCCGGCGTTGCCATGATGTCGCCGAGAACGTTCTTGGCGAAAATGGTGCTGCCTGCCCCCATAAAAGTCACTTTAATCATCGTATTTCTCCGCTGCTGTGGTTTTCGATAAGCTGAAACTACGCGGCAACGCATTCGCAATATAGGGATAAATGTGACCTTGTTATGGCGAAAAATGACGCAGCATGAAAACTGTGAGCCAGGTCTGGATCTGAAGAACGCCCCACCGCCGTGCCACGACTACACTGCTACAGTAAGCGAAAACACAGGGGCCATGACTGATGCATAAGAGTTTTACTCTGAGTCGTACCGACAATATCGAGCTGAACCTGTACCAGTATGGCGAGGAGAACTGTGACAAGGGGCACAGCTTTGGACCGGCGGTACGCCAACACTATTTATTTCATTATGTGATAAGCGGTACCGGGGTACTGAGCAGCGAATATGGCTCTTTTCCGGTGGTGGCCGGAGAAGGTTTTTTGATCCACCCGCACGACGTGACCACCTATCGCGCCGACTCTAAAGATCCCTGGCATTATATGTGGCTGGAAGTCGACGGGCTGGTGGCCGGCAAGATTTTTGAAGAGTGCCGCCTGAGCCGCCAGTTGCCGATTTATCGTCCCCGCCAGAACGAAGACGCCCCTCTGGCGCTGCGCTATCTGCGGCAACTCATTAGCCATGGTGATGAACATCGGTTAAAAACGCTGGGCCTGAGCTATCTGTTTTTTTCTTCGCTGATTGATAACGCTTTGCAAAGCATCGCCGAGCCGCCAAGCGACAAGGCGCAGCATCTGCGCAAGGCGGTAAAACTCATTGAAAACCGCTACCATGAACCCCTCACCATTGAGCGCCTGGCCGCCTACTGCAACATCAACCGCAGTTACCTGTGTCGGCTGTTTAAAGGCACTTACGGCATTGGGCCAAAGGAATATCTGCTGAACTTCCGCATGAACATCGCCGCCAGCCTGCTGTGCAATAGCCAGACGTCAATCAAGGTGGTGGGAATTTCGGTGGGGTATGAAAACCAACTGCACTTCTCCAAGGCCTTTAAACAGGTCCACGGCCTCTCGCCGGCCAAATGGCGTCTGGAAAATAGTCAGGCATCATCGGTGCCGGGCGAAGTAACAGCGAACGCCTGATCCTTACTCGCCGCTTTTCTCTGCCCGGATATTTTCCGCCAGCGAGTTCGATTTTATGCGCGGGTATTTCCACAGCCACCGTCCGCTGACCATACGCCAGTAGAACAAGACACCGCGTACCGCCCAATCCATAAACATCCCCAGCCAGACGCCAACCACGCCCATGCCCAGCATGATGCCCAGCGTATAACCGGCAACCACGCGGCAACCCCACATGCCCAGCATCGACACCCACATCGCAAAACGGGCGTCGCGCGCGCCCTTCAAACCGGCGGGCAACACCCATGACGCCGCCCAGATAGGCATAAAGGCGGCATTGAGCCAGAGCAACACCTTTACCACCTCCTTCACGTCGTCTTGTTGGGTATAAAACGAGGCGAATACCCCCGCCAGGGGCGCCGTGCCCCAGGCAATCACCGTCAGTCCTATCGTTGCCAGCCAGAAAATGTGGCGCAATTGGCGCTCCGCCTGAGCTATTTGCCCTTTGCCCAGCCGTTTTCCCACAATAATGGTCGACGCCGACCCCAGAGCGTTGCCCGGAAGGTTAATCAACGACGCGACAGAAAAAGCGATGAAATTGCCGGCGATAACGTTGGTGCCCATGCCGGCAACAAACATTTGGGTCAATAACTTGCCGCCGTTGAACAACACCGATTCGATGCTGGCAGGAATACCTATCCCCAGCACTTCCCACAGGATGGTCAGCTTCAACGGGGTAAAGTAACTTTTCAGCGTGATGTGCAGCGCCGGATTAAAGCCGATCATCAGGACATAAACGATCGCGATGGCGCCAATATAGCGGGAAATGGTTAACCCCAGCCCGGCCCCGACAAACCCCAGCCCGTGCCAGCCCAGCATGCCGTAAATCAGTATGCTGCTGATGATGATATTCAGAATATTCATGCCGCCGTTGATCAACAGCGGGATTTTGGTGTTGCCTGCACCGCGCAACGCCCCGCTGCCAATCAAGGCAATGGCGGCGGCCGGGTAGCTCCACACCGTGGTTTGCAGATAAGACAGCGCCAACGCCTTTACCTCCGGCGTGGCGGCACCGGCGATCACATCAATAATCTGTTCGCCCGCCAAATGAATGCCGATCGCCAATGCAAAGGCCACCAGGGTCATTAGCACCAGCGACTGGCGTGCAGCCGCTCGCGCTCTTTTTCTGTCCCGCTTGCCGAGGCTAAAGGCCACCACCACCGTGGTGCCCAGATCCACCGCGGCGAAGAACGAGATGATTACCATGTTGAAGCTGTCCGCCAGCCCCACCCCGGCCATCGCCTCTTTGCCGATCCAGCTCACCAAAAAGGTGCTCAGCACCCCCATCAGCAGAACGCAGGCGTTCTCCATAAAGATCGGCACCGCCAGCGGCGTGATCTCACGCCAAAACAGCACGCGATAGCTTTTGCGTTTAGGATACCAGGGCGTATTTTCCACGCGCTGGCGCAGGGCGGCGTATAAGTTCAAGATCGGCTCATGAGATAAAAGTGAAACAACATTTCAAATAATGAGCGACAGAACGTTATCCTGCAAAGAATATTTTGCTTCCTTGATGAAGGCAGCCGAAAGCTGGCGTTTCTTCCGGAAAACCTGGGTGCCCCGAGGGTATTAATCAGCCCAACAAGACCACCAGCCAAAGCATTATCGTCATCACCACCGCAACCAACTGCGCAGCGCCGCCCAAATCCTTGGCCCGCTTGGATAAGGGATGTATCTCCAGAGAAATGCGATCGACAACGCTCTCAATGGCAGTATTAAGCAACTCAACAACCAGTAAAATGAAGCTGCTGGCAATCAATAACATCCTTTCTACTTTTGTAATATCTAAAGTAAATGTAACAACCAGTAATATTACGTTAATCACCAGCAATTGACGGAAAGCATCTTCGGTAAAAACGGCATCAACAAGGCCCGCCAGTGAGTTTTTTATGCTACTTATTAAGCGATTTATTCCTTTTTTCTTTTCAAAGGACATGCATCTTACTCTTATAAAAACCGGGTGATTTTTAATACCAATCAATAACGCACAGTAACTTATAACGAAATTGGTTAATGAAATTAAATAATCACCCGTGTGACATTGTTTTCCGGCAACGTTGAATCGCCAACAACCAAAAGGCAATTTTGGCCATAGGTATTCTCTGAGCGCAGTGCGTTTTACATCCTGTGAAGGGCCGATAAAATCAGCGTCTTGCCGAGGGGTTAGAGTTGTTTTTCATATAAGCGATAACGCTTGTAAGGCACCGCGCCAATTCGCTCCAGAATGGTGCGCATGCCGGTATTCGACTCTAATATCCAGGACATCTCCAGCGCATCAATACCGCGTTTCTCGAAGGGGTCATGTAACGCTTCGATCAGCAATAGTGCAATAATCGGCCCTATTCGGCTGAATTGATATTCCTGGCGAACGCCCATCAGCGGCACCCTCGCGGTACGCACCCCGCTCACTTTCAAACGCCACAACAGCTTCGCCCAGCCAAAGGGAAATAAACTGCCGTTGAGATCGGCAATTGCCTCGTTGATATTGGGCAAACCGACGATGAAAGCGCAGGGTACTGAATCGACTTCGGCAATATAAATCATGTCATCAGGCACCAGGAACTTCAGCTGATCGCCCATGGTGGCAAACTCATGCTCGGTGAAAGGCACGAATCCCCAGTTATCCTGCCAACCGGAATTGAAAATTTCGCGCAGCACCTGCATTTCCTCGCTAAACCTTTTGCGATTGAGGCGGCGCAGGGTCACTTTTTTACGCACCTGACTCATCATTTTGGCCAGAGAAGGCGAAAAATGCAGATCCGTGCGCTTCATCCAATAAGCCAACAAATCTATGCCCTGCGTATATCCCTGGCGCTCCAGATTGGCTGCGTAGTAGGGTTTGGCATGCGTCATCAGCGCCGACGGCGGCGTATCAAACCCTTCGACCAACAGGCCACTTTCCTGATTGATATTAAGACTGAAGGGACCGGTGATTTTTAATGCGCCCTTAGACCTCAGCCAAGCTTCTGCCGCGGCAAATAACGCGCTAAAAACCGCCGGATCCTCGATGGCATCGATCATGCCAAAGTGACCGGTATCCTCGCCGTAACGTTCGCGGTGCAAAGCGTCAATTTGAGCGGTTATCCGCCCGACCACCTTGCCCTCTTTTTTGGCTACCCATGCCTGCCATTCTATATGATCAGTCCCAGGATTCTTCTTAGAGAGATGTTCTTCGCGCTCTAAATACAAAGGGTCAATCCAATTAGGATCGTCACGAAACAGGGAGGAAGGAAAAGCGATAAATGCCTTAAGATCACGCTTATCGAGGACTTGCTCAATATGAATCATAAATAACCTTACAATTTAGTGACATGCTCAAAAAAAGAACGTTATAACGCCAGTGATATTTTCTGAAATGAGATCCGCTCTCGGTTATGACTTATCGCTTTAAGAGATAAGAAAAATCAATTAATACCTATTATCCTGCAGGATGTTACCCGAGCAGAGTTTCCACTGACACGTGCTGTTCTTTATCAAAAGTGATGCCAGACAGAGGCGTGAGTGATCTGAGCAAATTATGCTTTTTATTATTTCGTGCTATTTCCAGCAAAGAAAAACCAATCGTTTTTTAGTTTACTAATTCTGGTCTGGAGACGCATTGGCATATTTTAACATTAAATGCTTTTTCTATCCCTGGGGTTAAATGAGGCTTTCACTTTTGTCCGTCTTCCGGATACTGTTTAGGATATGTTTAAGTACGGAGATAGCCATGCGCAAGATCAGATCATATGAATCGCCGATTATTGCCTTCCGGAAATGTGTCGATAACAGGCACCCGGTCAAGGCTGTCGGGCAAAGGATGGAGATATCAGGAGCTGGCTGTGACAGCACCTATATCCGCCGTTCTTCTGTCATGGTCCTCACGTGAAAAAGACCAGGTAATATCCACGGCTAATCCCTCGCCTTTAGTTCTAAGTAGACATGCTGGTTATTAATTCCAGGGTGATCTGTTTGTGGAATGAAAGAAAATGATTGAATAACAAATATATTCAAAACATTTTCATTGTAAAAACATTAACTCTCTCGCCAATAGTCGTTTATCTCTTTTGGTGATTTTTACTCTATGGCTAATTTGTATATGTCTGAAACAAGCTCCACTCATTCTCTTCCAATGCGTTATGCAGATTTCCCCACTCTGGTGGAGGCATTAGATTATGCAGCGCAGGGCAGTACAGGAATGAACTTTTACGATCGTCGTAATCAGCTCGTGGCCGTACTGGAATATCGCACGCTGAAACAGCGCGCGATAGTGGGTGCGCGGCGCCTGTTATCCCTGAACCTCAATAAAGGCGATCGGGTTGCACTTATCGCGGAAACCAGCGCCGGTTTCGTCGAGGCTTTTTTTGCCTGCCAATATGCCGGTTTGGTTGCCGTGCCCCTGGCCATTCCTATGGGGGTCGGGCAACGGGACTCTTATACCATCAAGCTTCAGGGCCTGATCAACAGCTGTAAACCTGCCGCCATTATCAGCAGCGAAGAATGGGTACCGCTGATCAGCTCTGCGACCCTGGATGCACCGCCAACCCATATTCTCAGCGACGCAGATTTTAACGCTCTGCCCGAGCGGGATGTGGAGCTGCAGGCACCGTCGCCCAACGATATTGCCTATCTCCAATACACGTCGGGCAGCACTCGCTTTCCACGCGGGGTGATCATTACCCAGCGTGCGGTGATGTCTAACCTGCGCGTGATTAGCCATGATGGGATCAAACTGCGCGCGGGCGATCGCTGCGTTTCATGGCTGCCCTTCTATCACGATATGGGCCTGGTCGGTTTCCTGCTTACCCCAGTGGCGACTCAGCTGTCCGTCGACTATTTGCGTACGCAAGATTTTGCCATGCGTCCAATGCAATGGTTAAAACTGATCGCCAAAAATCGCGGCACCGTGTCCGTCGCTCCGCCGTTTGGCTACGATTTATGCCTGCGCTACAGCAACAACAAAGAGATCACTGACCTGGATCTCTCCAGTTGGCGCGTGGCCGGCGTAGGGGCTGAACCTATTCCGTCAGATTTACTCTCTCAGTTCGCTGAGCACTTCGGCCATCTTAACTTTGACCGCAAGGCGTTGATGCCCTGCTATGGTTTGGCCGAGAACACCCTGGCGGTCAGTTTCTATGACGAAGCTTCCGGTGCGCCCATCAACCAGGTCGACCGCGACATTTTGGAATACGAAGGTAAGGCGGTAGCACCCGGCAAAAAAACGCGGGTCACATCGACCTTTGTCAATTGCGGCAAGCCACTGCCCGGTCACCGTATCGAAATTCGCAGCGAAACCGGACTCCCGCTGCCTGAGCGGCAGGTCGGCCGTATTTGTATCTCCGGCCCCAGCCTGATGAATGGCTATTTCCGCGACGATGCGTCTCAACAGCAAATCCAGACAAGCGGCTGGATGGATACCGGTGACCTGGGCTATCTGCTGGACGGCTACCTGTACGTCACCGGCCGCAAGAAAGATTTGATCATCATTCGTGGTCGTAACATTTGGCCGCAGGATATTGAATATGTTGCGGAGTCCGAGCCGGAAATCCGCTCTGGCGACGCCATTGCCTTCGTGACCGAAGAGCACGGTGACGGCGCCAGAATTATTCTGCAAATCCAGTGCCGGGTCAGCTCTGAAGATCGTAGGGAGCAAATCGTCCACACGCTGAGCGCCCGAATTCAAAGCGAGTTCGGCATTGCGGTGGATATTGAGCTGTTGCCGCCCCACAGCATTCCCCGCACCTCCTCGGGGAAACCTGCCCGTGCGGAGGCCAAGAAGCGTTGGCTGACCACCTCCATCTGCCCGCCAATGCAACAACTGGCAGGTTTTGCGCAATGACAGGCACCGTGGCAGTCACTGGCGTAACCGGCTTTATTGGCCGGCATATCGTTCAGAATCTGCTTTCCCGTGGTTTTACCGTGCGCGCCCTCACCCGGCGCGCAGGTCAAATTGCCCCCCCTAATCTGACCTGGATCCAGGGGGCGCTGGAGGATCAGGACTCGCTCATCAAGCTGGTTCGCGGGGCAGAATTCGTGGTGCATTGTGCGGGCCAGGTGCGGGGAGGCACGGAAGAAACCTTCACCCGGTGTAATGTCAGCGGCAGCCAACACCTGATGCAGGCGGCCAGACAAAGCGGCAGCTGCAAGCGCTTCCTGTTTATCTCTTCTCTTGCCGCTCGCCATCCGGAGCTGTCCTGGTATGCCAATTCAAAACACGTTGCTGAACAACGGCTAACCGCTATGGCTGCGGATATTTCACTGGGCATTTTTCGCCCCACCGCGGTTTACGGGCCCGGCGATAAAGAGCTTAAGCCGATATTCAGCTGGCTTCTGCGCGGCGTGCTTCCACGGCTGGGCGCAGCGGAAGCAAAGCTGACGTTCCTTCACGTGAGCGATTTAGCCGAAGCCGTAAGCCAGTGGCTATTGGCCCCTGGCCCGCAGACGCAAACGTATGAACTTTGCGACGGGGTTGCCGGCGGTTATAGCTGGCAGCGATTACGGGAAATAGGGACCACCGTACGCAATGGCCCGGTGAGGCTGGTGGGGATCCCGCTGCCCCTGCTGAAAATTTTGGCCGATGGCAGCATGTTGCTGAGCCGGTTGACCAACAAAGAACCGATGCTGACCCACAACAAAATACGGGAATTAACCTATCCGGACTGGTCTGCAAACAATCGAAGCCTGTCCGAAGATACTCATTGGGTCCCCAAGATCAGTTTGAAGCGCGCACTGCGTGAAGGTTTATTTTAATTATCTAAATTAGAGGTTTGCCAAAAATTTTTATGCGAAATCGCGACGCTGTTATGAATTATATTCTGACTTGCCTGCAAGGTCTGGTCGAAGGCGGATTAGAAATCAAACCTGATAGCGATCTCGTCAACGATCTTGGCCTGGAGTCCATCAGAGTCCTGGATCTGCTGATGATGTTAGAAGACGAATTCGATATTTCTATTCCTATCAATATATTGCTTGATGTCAGAACGCCAGAGCAGCTGCTTGACGCTCTACTCCCTCGCCTGGAGAAAACCAATGGGTCTTTATGATAAATTTTCGCGGCTTACCCAGGATCGTAAGCAATTCCAGGCCGATGGCCTGAACCCCTTTGGCACCTGTATCGATGAGGTTTACTCGGCAACCGAAGGGCGCATTGGCAATCAGAAAATTGTTCTGGCGGGGACCAATAACTACCTGGGCCTGACCTTCGATGCGCAGGCTATTGCCGAGGGTCAGGCGGCATTAGCCGCTCAGGGCACCGGCACAACCGGCTCACGCATGGCGAACGGCAGCTATGGCTCTCACTTGCAGTTGGAGCAAGAGCTGATGGCGTTCTTTGATCGCCCCACCGCCATCGTCTTTTCCACCGGCTATACCGCGAACCTGGCGGTCATCAGTACTCTGGCCACCCCCGGCTCGGTCGTGCTGATCGACGCGGACAGCCACGCCAGTATTTATGATGCCTGCGCCCTGGGCGGCGCTGAAATCATTCGCTTCCGCCACAACGATGCCAAAGATCTGGAACGTCGCATGGTGCGCCTTGGCGAACGTGCCCGAGACGCGATCATCATCGTCGAAGGCATTTACAGCATGCTGGGCGACGTTGCTCCGCTGGTTGAAATCGTCGACATCAAACAGCGGCTCGGCGGTTATTTGCTGGTAGACGAAGCGCATTCATTCGGCGTGATGGGGGCTCACGGGCGCGGTCTGGCTGAAGAGCTGGGCGTTGAGCAAGATGTTGATATTATTCTGGGCACGTTCAGTAAAAGCCTGGCCTCTATCGGTGGCTTTGCCGTGGGCGGCAAAGATATGGAAGTGCTGCGCTACAGCAGCCGTCCTTATATTTTTACCGCTTCGCCTTCGCCATCCAGTATCGCTTCGGTGCGCGCTTCTTTGAAAAAGATCGCGCAACATCCTGAACTGCGGGAAAAACTCTGGAGCAACGCGCATCGGCTCTATCAGGGACTGGCCAAGCTGGGCTACGAGCTGGGGCCACGCATCAGCCCGGTGGTGCCGGTGATGATTGGCTCGAAAGAAGAGGGTTTGCAATTCTGGCGCGACCTGATCGCCAAAGGTGTTTATGTCAATCTGGTGTTACCTCCGGCAGCACCGGCCGGCATAACGCTCCTGCGATGCAGCGTTAACGCCGCGCACAGTGATGAAGAGATTGATAAGATCATTGGGGCTTTTGCCGCGCTAAAAAAATAATGACGTCCCGCTGCTCATAAAACTCATGGGCAGTGTTCCCATCAAAAACACTCTTCACCTTGCCTGCCAGTGCCGAAAAAGTTATCGGCACTGGAATCAAACTTTCTGACTGCGAGAACTGAAATAATCAGTGGGTCGCTACCGATTCGCCTTCGACTACAAAGCTATATCCCTGCGCTTGCATAAATTCCGCGACGGCTTTTTCAGCGGCGGATAACACTTCATCGAGCGGTTTATTGGCATCGACATCCGCAATTTCCGCACCTTCAAAAGTGAGCAGTGGCGTAACGGCAATCTTTTTGGCTAATGCTTCTTTGCGATGATCGGGTTTACGTGCGCAAGCGACGTCCAGATCCACATTCAACTTGATCACCAGGTCTGGCTTATTATCCGCCATCCATTGAAAAGCTTTGCGTTCGCGCCCCGCCAACCATCTGACAAAATGGCTGCCTTGAGTATTTTCGGGAAATACGGTGCCATCGTAGGCGCCGGGGATTTGTACCTGCGGAAAACGGTCGGTTAATACGATCAGACCTTGTCGACGAAAAGCCAACATCCGGCGAAAACGCAGCAGCCGACGCAAAACGAAAGTGATGATGACCAAACCCGGCAACAGCCCCACCCTGGATTTTTTGGATTTCACTTTTTTAGTATTTCGTTCGATGGCCTTGCCAACAGAATTTCCCATCAGCGGGAGTTGCGAAACCGCACGCCCGACATTTCCTGCCTGCTTACCCAGATGCACCTTCACTGCAGGACCGTATTTTTTCACATACTCAATGAGATATTCACAAACGGTAGACTTACCCGAGCCATCGCTGCCAATTACCGCAATAAGCGGCGGGGATTTTGAATTCATAATAAGATTCTCTTCTAAGACACCTGTAAAAATGTACCACTTCGAAAACAAAAAGTCGCTTAATGACGTTATCAAAGCCATGGGGAATAAATATTGCCAACCCCAGACCAAAGCACACAAAAGATTAAGAAAACAATGAAGAAACCTGTTCCATTACCCGGTGCGGCAACGCCTAATTAGCATTAAGAGCTATAAGAACAATCCCAGCTGTGGTTAGCACAAAAAAACAAGACGGACTCACCAAAACATAATCACAAATAATAAAGAAATTTGAATAGCACTGAGATAATACTCAATAAATATCTTGAACCCAAGGCTGGTTATAATACAATAGTTTCTTTGAGTTGGACCAATTATTGTGAGTCAACAGACAATGCCCATTGCTAATCATCCCCCCGTGCGCGTAATTGCAATAACGGGTTGTGATGGCTCGGGAAAATCGACCTTGGCTGCCAGTCTGGTCAATCATCTCTCATCGCAAGAACCGACAGAATTACTTTATCTCGGCCAGTCTTCGGGACGTATTGGGGAATGGATCAGCAACTTGCCGATTATTGGTGCGCCCTTCGGTCGTTATTTACTGGCGAAGTCCGATCGCGTTCATGAACATCCTTCAACGCCGCCGGGTAATCTGACCACGCTGGTGATCTTTTTGCTGTCATATTGGCGCGTTTATAAGTTTCGCCGCATGCTGGCAAAAAGCCGCAGAGGACAATTACTGGTCACCGATCGCTATCCGCAAGCGGAAGTGGCGGGTTTTCGTTTCGATGGGCCGCAGCTGGCAAAAACGGATGGCGGTAATCGCTGGGTACGCTGGTTGAGAAAACATGAGCAAAGGCTGTATCAGTGGATGGCATCATATCCTCCTTTCTTATTGATTCGTCTGGATATTGATGAAGAAACCGCATTCTCGCGCAAACCCGATCATAAACTTTCTGCGCTGCGCGAAAAGATTGCCGTCATTCCGCATCTTACTTTTAACGGCGCGAACATACTGGATTTAGATGGGCGAGAGCCGGCTGGTAAAATTCTTGATGAATCGCTGCGTGCCATTCGAACCTCCCTGGCGACACCCAAGGTTTAGTCTGCCGATAACTTATTAATACTGAAAAAAATGCAAACAGATAAATCAAATACCGCCAGCGATGCTTCATCGCCCGTGATTACCGGCCTGATTGCGGTTGTGGGCAGTGACGGTACGGGGAAATCCACGCTTACCGCCGATTTGGTCAAAAACCTGCAAAAATACCGGGCAACGGAACGGCGTTATTTAGGGCTGATCTCCGGTGAAGATGGCGACAAAATTAAGCGCCTGCCGGTTATTGGTGTCTGGCTTGAACGCCGCCTGGCCGCGAAGTCCGACAAGACTCAGCGCATGAGCAATAAACCGCCGGCACTCTGGGCAGCCCTGATTATGTATGGTTTTTCAGTGTGGCGTGCGGCTAATTTACGCAAAGTACAACGTCTGGCAGAGAGCGGCGTGCTGGTGATTAGCGACCGTTTCCCGCAGGCCGAGATTTCCGGTTTTTATTATGACGGGCCGGGCATTGGCGTAGAGCGGGCAAAAGGCTGGTTAATGACTCGCTTAGCGGCGCGCGAAAAACGTTTATATCAATCAATGGCCTTATGCCGCCCCGAACTTATCATTCGCCTCGATATTGATGTCGATACCGCCTTTTCACGTAAGCCCGATCACAGCTACGAAGAACTGAAGGACAAAATCTCTGCCATGGTTCGGCTGCAATATAATGGTTCCAGAATTATAGAGTTGGATGCTAAAGCGCCTTACGATGAAGTACTGGAAAAAGCGCTGAATGCAATATCCTCCGTCGCAATGATCCCTTCGCGTCCCCAGGCTTCTCTCGGATAGCGAATTCATTCATCTACAGACATGTCGATAATATCGTTCACTATTAAGATTCAGGGGTAAACAACGCTAATGTTTATTACCAAAAAATCAGGAAAACGCACTTTTTGATCATGTTTTAAAATGAATGCCAGTACCGGAATGATGACTAAACAGCATTGAATGGTAAAATTTTCTCAGCCTGGAAAAGTATTATCGGAGAGATTTTCATGATTATATTTCAGGTGTGAAAGTTTTACCCGAGCCTGTCGCTCGCAATGTAAAATAGGGATTGAGCCGCTATCAATCCTGGTGAGAGTGTCGCCAAGCAAAACGGGCGATTCTTTACTTTTCACTCCATGAACGGATACATATCTCGGAGTTTCGTCGTACCGGATATGTATGCAAGGCCAGCTTATGTCCGCTGAGCTATTGATAACCTGAAGTGGTCAGTATGGCTGGTTTTACCATGAAGCATTGGTTTTCCGATGGCGCTTTTCGTTCCATCTTACGTAACGCCGCTTATTTAGGTTCCGGCAGTGTAGCCAGCGCCCTGCTCGGGCTGCTTGCGCTTTCTTGCGCCGGCAAAGGCATGTCGCCTGAAATGTTTGGTGTTCTGGTTGTTATTCAAGCCTATACCAAAGCAGTCAGCGACTTTATCAAGTTTCAGACGTGGCAATTCGTTGTCCAATTTGGGACTCCGGCGCTGGAACGCCAAAACATTCAACGCTTTCGTGACGTCATTTCATTTTCGTTCGGTCTGGATATTGCCAGCGGCACCATTGCGGTACTGGGCGGCATGTTGCTGCTCCCTTTCCTTTCGCACGCCTTAGGGTTGGATACCGAAAGTTTCTGGCTCGCGATCCTTTACTGCACCTTAATCCCGTCGATGACGTCGTCCACCCCTACGGGAATTTTACGCGCGTTTGATCGCTTCGACCTGATTGCCGTTCAGCAGGCCATCAAGCCCTTCCTGCAGGCCGTCGGCAGCGTGCTGTCCTATTATTTTGATTGGGGATTTCCAGGGTTCATCGTCACATGGTATGCCTCCAACTTGATCGGCGGCACGCTATTTTGGTGGTTCGCCGCGCGTGAACTGCACCGCAGAGATATCCATAACGCATTGAAACCACGCCTATTCAAAACCGCACGTCGTATCGAAGGCGCCTGGAATTTCGTCTGGACCACCAATTTTGCCCATACTATTTGGGCTACCCGTAACTCGTGCAGCACGGTGTTAGTCGGCGTCGTTTTGGGGCCGGCCGCCGCCGGGCTGTTCAAAATCGCGATGACCTTCTTTGACGCCACGGGGACCCCGGCCAAGCTGCTGGAAAAAAGCTTCTACCCTGAGATCATGCGTCTGGATCCCCGAACCAGCAAACCCTGGATGCTGGGCCTCAGATCGGCGTTGTTGGCTGGAGGCATAGGTCTCGCCGTGACGCTGCTGGTCATCGTCGTAGGTAAGCCATTAATTTCCTTTGTGTTCGGCCAGCAGTATTTGCAAGCCTATGATTTAATCCAAATCATGCTGGGCGCCATTATCGTTTCCATGCTGGGCTTCCCGCAGGAATCCTTATTGTTCATGGCGGGCAAACAGCGGGCCTTCTTGATTGTGCAGACTTTTTCTGCGATCGCCTATATAGCGCTGCTGGTGGGCATGTCTCATCTGTTTGGTGTGCAGGGTGCGGCCTTCGCTTATCTGGCAGGCCAATGTTTGGACGTTTTATTGACGCTCATACCGACGATAGGCGCTTACCGTAATCGCTATTTACTGGGATTCAATGTATCCAGAGAGAGTAATCAATGATGAATAGCAGCAACGGGAAAAAATTCTCTGCTGAAACTACGCAGTTACTGTTTATTGCCGTAGAGACGGATGACATTGTTGATGCAAATATCAGTTTGCCGCAACATATTGATTTGCAATGTTCCTATGAGAGCATTCAGGATAATTACGCCCTGTGCCTGCAATTTTGGGAGGACGGTTTCACCCGACGAGAACTCCTGGGCTTAGTGAATGATTTTCTTAAGGATTCAGACTTACCCGCCGCGACGCGCATGCGCTACAAATATATTCGCGCGCGCTATAAACATTTACGCTTTGCCCAGCGTCTTTACAGCAAAAAGCACAGTGCCGGCCGCCTTTTTCACACCACCACCGTGGTGCTCGGCCATTTTCAGGACGCGTTTCGCAATGGCAACCAACAGAACCTGAAATTCTACGGCAATCTTCTTCGGCTGCTGCTCAGCAGGCCGGTCTGGTCGCTGGTGAATTATGCTTTGCGGCATATTCAGTTAGAAACCGAGAGTGATTTTATTGCCTACCGGCAGGAGCAAATGCGCGCGCTCCAGGAGCTCATTGTCAACCCAGAGCTCACGGGAAAGCAGTTCCACGACGTGCGGAAAATCGTCAGCCAGCAAGTCTCTTTTTACGACACGCTGAGGTCGATAGATCCAGGTAACCGAGAGGCTCTGCAGATCTCCAGATTCCTGGCCGCAATTAACGGGTTAATGGGAGATCGCCACGATGTGATGGTGGCGGACAAGCTGGCGGGGGGGAAATCCTATGACGAACCCACAATGCTGGATGTCGATATCCGCCAACGCCTGGAGTTACTTCTCGAGCGCTATCCTATGTAACTGTTACTGGGGGGGAATTACCGCTCCCCCGGCCACAGCCATTGATAAATTAGGGTTATTTTCATGATGCTACGCAGGTTACTGCCCTTGTCACTGCTGCTGTTGCCGCTGATGGCATCCGCGCATAATTTTGTTCAGGGTAAGCCTGTCGTACCGGTTGTCATCGCCGATCGGGGTGAGTTGCTGCTTGAAAATGACACTTTCAGCTATAAGAAATGGGACAGTGCAGAACTGGCAGGCAAAGTGCGGGTGATCCAGTGCATCGCCGGCCGCACCTCGGCCAAAAAGAAGAACTCGATGCTGATTACCGCCGTCAAAGAGGCCAACTTTCCAAACGACCGTTTTCAGCCCACCACCATCGTCAATACTGACGATGCGATCCCCGGCACCGGTTTTTTCGTCCGCGGCAAAATTGAGAAAAACAAAAGGCACTATCCCTGGGCGCAATTTATCGTCGATAGCGATGGGCTGGTACGTCAAGCCTGGCAACTGCCAGAAGAGAGCTCAACCATTTTGGTACTGGATAAACAAGGCCGCGTCCAATGGGCAAAAGACGGTGCTCTGACCCCTGATGAGGTTAACCAGGTCATCGCCCTGCTGCAAAAGCTGATTAACCATGATCAATCATGATGAAACACGGGCTGAAAGCCGGTCTTCTTCCGCAAAACATGCGTTTGATAATAAGGGACGTCTATAACTTATGGTGTTGATTGAGCGCTATATCATGGTTGAAATCCGCCGATTGGTGATGATCATCGTGGGTTTTCTGATTTTCATGTTTGCCAGTTATTCGGCCCAGCGCTATCTCACCGAGGCCGCCAACGGCACACTGGCGCTGCACATCGTATTCGACGTTGTCTGCTATAAAATATTGATTGCCCTGGAGATGCTGCTGCCGGTAGGCCTCTATGTTTCCGTCGCGGTGGCGCTGGGGCAGCTCTACAGCGATTCCGAAATCACCGCCATTCACGCCTCAGGTGCCAGCCCGTGGCGGCTGTACAAGGCGGTGTTGGTACTCGCCATTCCGCTGGCCCTGTTTGTCACCCTGCTGTCCCTGTATGGCAGACCCTGGGCGTACGGCAACATTTATCAGTTGGAACGCCAGTCGCAATCGGTGCTGGATGTCAGCCATCTGCAGGCGAACAAGTTTAACGTTAATGGCAGCGGCCGAATGATCATGGCCTCACGCATTGACCCGGCCTCAAATCACCTGACGGATGCATTGATTTATTCACGTTCGGCCAATAATACCAGCCTCTATCGGGCTCATTCCGTCGAGGTCATAGATCCTTCGCCTTCAAGCCCCTCCGTGATACTGAAAACGGGCACGGCCTATGTGCTGGAGCGCAAAGGTACCGACGACAACATGCAGAATTACAATAACTTCAAGATATCACTGAAGCCCTTTATCGAAAGCCTGGAAGTGAAGCGCAAATCAGCCTCGCTGGGGGAACTGTCGCGCTCATCGGATCCCGCAGACCGGGCAGAATTACAATGGCGAGAAAGCCGCGGCGTCACCACTTTGCTGATGGTGTTATTGGCGATCCCCTTTAGCCGCATCAAACCCCGTCAGGGGCGTTATGCCACCTTGCTGCCCCTGACCGTGCTGTTTACCGCCATTTTTTATGGCGGGAATATCTGTCGGACATTGGTCGCTAACGGGACCCTCCCCACCACGCCGGGCGTCTGGCTGGTGCCGATACTCATGCTGGCTGGGATGCTGATCCTGATTGCGCGCGATTTCTCCCTGCTGCGGAAGCCCTTGCGATGAACATCTTCAGCCGTTATTTGATCCGTAATCTTTTTATCGGCTTTGCCGCCGCGGCCGGATTGTTAATCCCGTTGTTTACCACCTTCAATCTGATCAACGAACTCGAGGACGTCACCCCTAACGGCTACCATTGGAACCAGGCATTACTGGTAGTGTTGATGACATTGCCCCGAAGCCTGGTGGATCTGGGGCCCTTTATCGCGCTGCTTGGCGGCATCATCGGGCTGGGCCAAATGTCGAAAAGCCTGGAATTAACGGCAATCCGCACCGCCGGTTTTTCAATTTTCCGCATTGCTCTGGTAACGCTCTACGCCGGCCTGTTTATCAACCTGTCGTTAGGCGCACTCGATGAGTGGGTAGCTTCCCCTCTGCAACAACGCGCATTGCAGCTTAAAGACGGCGCCCTGGCAAAAACCGGTAATGCCACGGATGCGGGTAACGCCCTGTGGGCCCGAAAGGGCAATGAATTTGTTACCGTGAAATCTCTGGACGAGCATAGCCAACCCGTCGGAATTGAGATATTCCGCTACCAAGACGACCTCACGCTGGAGTCCTATGTGTATGCGGAGACGGCCACCACGGCCGATAACGGACTGTGGACGCTGCATAAAGTTATGCAAAAAAAATGGGACAACAAAAAAGAGAGCGTACAAACCCAGGATACTTTGCTCTGGCAATCCCTTTTTGCCGGAATGAACCTCAAAGGGCTGACCTTGCCTGCCGACAGCTTCTCCATCAAACAGCTGAAGCAGTACATCACCTACCTGCAAAGTTCGCAGCAACCCAGCACCGAGTACCGGATCGCGTTATGGCAAAAATTGGGCCGCCCTCTGTTGGTCCTGGCGATGATTTTATTGGCCATCCCCTTCACCTTCAGTATTCCTCGCGCACCCGGGCTAGGCAGCCGTTTAGCCGTAGGGGTGATCGTGGGGTTGCTGACCTACATTATTTACCAGATTATCCTCAACCTCGGGCTGTTGTTTTCGCTCAATGTCCCACTCACGACGCTGGCCCCACCGCTGTTGCTGTTACTGGTCGCTTTAGCGTTGGTTTACCGCTTCGATAAACAACACTAGGGCCTGTCCCTCAGTCCACCTTAAACCTGGCTTGTATCAGACGACTGCAACCAGAGTTTAAGGTTGCTCTAACGATGAATATCTAAGCTGAAGGCCGCTGAAGTGCCGTTGGATCTGTTGCTGTGTGGCCAGTGCTGCGTTGCCTTGTTGAGTTTGCAGAACGCGCAGTTGCTCCTCGAGCGGCACGGTATTACGGAAGTTGTTCATCATTTCGTACACGCTCGATTTCAGCTCGCTGACGGTAATGTATTTACCTTTTTGACCATCGAGTGAGTTCAGCCGGTCGGCCAGACCTTGAAGCTGTTGCATGCCATCATGCCAGCCTGTCAGAGAACGATCAGAGAGTCCGTACGCTGCAACTCGTTGTTGCCACTGCTTATTCATTTCTGCCACTTCAGGGCGATCGGGCCACATCGACGATGTCATGAGGGGAAAATTCAAATTCGTTCTGGCAGATTAAGTATTCATCCACCAGCGTGGTTTGCAATAGTATCGGGTCGTCGGTATTGATGGTCGTGATGACCCCGGCGTCCCGCAGCCGGGATAGGCGCCAAGTTTGATGTTCGAGGTTAGGCATACGCCGATAGGGATACGCCGTTCAGCCAATAATTCCACGACAGCCGGGTCGTCTATCGCCCGAACGCCGTGATCGATGCGATCGGCCCCCAATAGCAAGATGGCCTCGCGCATGCCCTCTGCGCCGCTCGACTCTCCGGCATGCACGGTTCGCTTCAACCCGGCCCGGCCGGGCGAAAGCCTGCGCGAAACGCGCACCGCTGCCTTTGGTGACGGCCTCATTGCCATCGACGGACAGCGCGACCACTCTGGGATGCCGCAGCACGGTTAAAAAATCCACCAGCTCACTCGCCTCGGCGGCCGTTTGCTGGCGGAGCAAACTGACGCATAGCCAAACGGACGCCAATCCATCCTCTTCGGCCGCGCGCAAACCGGCGTCAATCGCGTCGATCATCTCACCGAGCCTGCCGCGCCACGCTTTCCAATGGGTCGGATTGAAAATAAGATCGGCGTACAGCCCACCATTCTGCGACAGCCGTTGCGCATAGGAGTAGCTTAACTGGGCACGGCGCTCACGGCTGCTCACCAAGCCGCAGGACCAGTCGAGGAACGCGAGAAAATCGGCAAGCCCGTTAAAATTCAACAGCGCGTCCTGCTTTCTGGGCATGGAGATCCCCGAGGATAACGCCCAGACCGCGAGCTGTTCCGGATCAAAACAGCCCTCCAGATGCACATGCACTTCCGCCTTCGGCAGAGAAACCATCTGCGCTCGGGAGAGCCTGGTTTGGTTTACATTCCATTCCAAAAAATGGTTCTCAATGGTTATTTATGGAGGCCAACGAGCCAAGCTTTCGAGAACCGTGAGTGACGGAATCGGTGCTAAAGCTCCGTTGAAGGGGGAGTGAATGCGGTAAAAAACGCGGTGAAACGGGGGAATGATTTAGGGTAAGCATCGCAATATGTTAATCCTGTAATGAGTTAGACGGCTGACCATCTTAGAATTCATCAACAGGCCAGCAACCTATGCGTGAGGCTACCGGCGAAGGCGGACAATAGCTCTCTTCACCGAAGCCGGCACAGCATCACCCCATCCTCATTGCAACGCCGGTATCCGTGGGCGCCAGCAAAAACCGTTGGGGCCGTTCTCTTACCTGAACATATGTAGAACATGTGCGTGTCAAAAACAGCTTGCTCGCTGGGTCGCCGTTATTATGCGGCAATCGCCAACAATCATCGTCTAAACACGCCACCAAGCCTATGGAAAGCCAGGGAACTTTGTAAAGCCATTCCCCCCATCACGCCTTTCTCAGCAACAGCGCCCACAGCGCCAGCACGGCAAAGGCGATGTATATAGCCATAAAAAGGACAATGGCGGCAAACAAGGCGCTCACTACCCCTATTTTATCCGCCAGCCAACCTGCGGCCGGCGGCATGATATTGAACAAATAGACGATAAAGTAAAACTTCGACACCGCGTTCCCCCCAGGCGCCACAAGCGAGAGCTTATTGACTAGGATAGCGCCGCCCACAAAAACCGCGCCGTACGAGAAGCCGGACAGCGACAGACTCACCGCCGCGCTGGCCACAGAACCGCTCTCGAGCGCCATGGTCATCATGACCATGGAGAAAACCTGCGCAATCAGCCCTAGCACCAATGAAAACTCAGGCTTCAGAAAACGCGGGATCGTGAACTGCACCACGCCGGCCACCAGCAAATAACCGGTGGCGATATAGCCAAAGCCCGCGGGTGACTGGAGCCCGAAGACCTGGATCGCGGCCGTCGGCCCCAACGACAGGATCAGTGCAGCGTATGACCAAGAGATAAACACGCACAGCGCAAGCAGATAGAACAGTGGTTGGCTAAAACCGGCGCTCTTTTCAGGCGTTTTCGTGTCCGCAACGCCGAGGGCTGGCAATCCCTTCTGCGGCCAAAGCAGAACGATGGCGATCGCGGAAAGGAAAACTAACGCGGCGATAGTCACCGCCGGCGAAGTGAGCGGGTAAAAAGCCAGCTGAGCGTAAATGCTGCTTATAACCGGCCCCAGCGCCAGGCCGGTCACCAAAGCCAAACTGCCCAGCAGAGCGGCGCATTTGGCGCTATCGCCGCGACTGAAGTTGATCAACAAGATGTTGATGATGGCCGTGGCCGTACCGGCCCCCAAGCCGGAAATAAATCTGAACAGGCACAGCGCCTGCAAAGAACGAGCAAAGGAAAAGCACAGCGTTGGCACCACCACCACCATCAGCGAAACCACCACCAGCAACCGGGCATTTTTATCGGTGATGGTGAGCCTGCGTGATAAAAACAAGGCCAGCAATACGCCAAACCCATAGGAAGAGAAAATGAAGGTCAGGTCGATATTACTCAGGGCAAAGGTTTCTTGATATAAGGGATATAACGGCGTGGGAGAGCCGCTGTTCAACAAGATAAAAAATAAAGCGATCGTCAACGCCGCTAATATGCTCACCTGGCTGCGGTTTGTCTGCTCAGAAGTCATTATGCCACCATTTTGGAAAATACCGATCGTAGCACCCGACCGGATCGCAAACTTTCGCGTTTGCACTTTTTTCTTTATCGTTCGGACAGGACGGCGGGATAGCCTGTACACCGGCTGCCACCTCGCCCATAATGAGTTCGCCTCACCGCACTGCCGGGGGCAATGTATAACCTTGGCAAAATAGCGACTATGCTCAACAGTAAACGCATAAGACAAGCAGGTAATAATGGATCCATTATCCGATATTGTTTCCAGGTTAAAAATCAGCAGCCAAAAAATTGTCACGTTTGACATGACTACCAATACCAAAGCGCTGTTTCCAGGCTATTCCGGAATGAAGATCTATATCGCCAAGAGTGGATCTTTTTTCATTAAAATGGCAGACGATGCAACCGCTTATCCGGTTGCGCAAGGTGATGTGCTAATCTTATCCAGCGGACGTGAATTCAGCATTTTTGATAACCCTAACGCGCCGGCCATCGATATAAGAAAAATTCACGTGATGAAAGACAGATCGTCCTGCTTTACCAACGGCGGATGTGATTTCTCATTTGTAGGCTGTCGATTTGTATTTCAAATCAATGATACATTCCGTTTTATCACCAGCCTTCCCGAACCCATTGTGATCAATACGCAACGAGAAGAAAACGAAGGCATTAAGGATTTTTTGAGCCGGCTCTCATCGGAGATTGAAAAACCGGGCCCGGGCAGTGAACTTATCACTGAGCATCTTCTGCAGATCATTTTGACGCAGGCGCTGAGAGTACTGCTGTCTTCCGGCGCGCTTGGCCGCGGCGAAGGCTGGTTTTACGCGATGGCGGACAAAAATATCGGCCTGGCGCTGACCAGCATACATGATCAGCCGGGAAGGAAATGGCGTCTGGACGAGCTAGCCAGCGTTGCCGGCATGTCGCGCACCGCCTTCACCACCCGGTTCAGAAAGCTGGCTGGCTACAGCGTCAACGAATACATTCGCATCTGGCGTTTTAGCCTGGCCATCGAGCGGATGGTCGCCAATAAAGAAAAAATATCCCAGATCGCTTTTGACCTGGGATATGAATCGGAAAGCGCCTTCAGCACCGCGTTCAAGAAAAGCATGGGCGCGTCGCCAAGGACTTATATCGGCAGCCATACCCCCTGAAGCTACCAAAGGGGGCACGTCCCTGTGCCGGTCTTATCCTTATTCTGCAAACCAGACCGCAGGCAGATCAGTCTGCAGTGTGATGGTTTTTATTTGCGTGTAGGCATTGAGCGTTTCCTTGCAGAACTCGCGGCCGATGCCACTGTTCTTGTAACCACCGAACGCGGTGCCATCGGTAATGTTCGAGTAGCTGTTGATCCAAACGGACCCGGCTTCCAGCCGGTCTGCGGTCGCTAGGGCATTTTTCAGACTGCGGGTGTAGATCCCCGACGCCAGCCCATATTCGCTGTCGTTAGCCTCGGCGATCATCTCGTCATACTCTGACCATTTGATCAGCGTCAGCACCGGCCCGAAAATTTCTTCCTGGCAAACGCGCATTCCATTTTCCGCAGCAAAAATCGTCGGCTCAATGAAGTAGCCGTGCTCGCAGCCGGCGACGACGCGGCGTTTGCCGCCGGTCAGCAGGGTGGCGCCCTCCTCGAATCCGGTCCGAATATAAGCCAGCACCCGCTCGCCCTGTTTCTCAGAAACCAGGCAGCTTACCCGGGATTGCTCGGCCAGCGGTGAACCGACGCACACCCGTTCGAAAGCCGTCACCAGTTTGGCGCTGAAACGCTCGTAAATATCCGCGTGGACGAACAGCCGGGTGCCCGCCAGACAGGACTGGCCGTTATTGTGGATGGCGGCAAAGGTCACGTTGTCCACCACCGCATCCATGTCTTCGATGTCCGGGAACACAATATTGGGGCTCTTCCCGCCCAGCTCCAGCGTGACGGGCACCAGCCGCTCCGCGGCGGCCTTGGCTACCAGCTTGCCCACCGCCGTGCTGCCGGTAAACGAAAGCTTGCGCACCTTCCGGTTGCCGGTCAGCGCCGCCCCCGCCACGCTCCCCAGCCCGGTAATGATATTGACGACGCCGGCAGGGAAAATGTTGGCGATCATCTTGCCCAGCTCCAGCGTGGAGAGCGAGGCGTTTTCATCGGCCTTCAGCACCACAGTGTTGCCAGTCACCAGTGCCGGCGCCAGCTTGAAAGCCGCCATAATCGCCGGCGCATTCCAGGGGATAATCTGCCCGCAGACGCCAAGCGGCTCGCGTTTCGCCAGGCTGTAGCCGTCCGCGATGCTTCTGCCGCTGTCTTCGTGCCCCATGACAACCGCGGCGAAATAGCGATAGTGTCTGACCGCCGTTTGATAATCGCGGCGCACTTCGCTGATACAGCGGCCTACATCCTGCGCGTCGATTTGCGTCATTCTTTCCAGATCGCTTTCCAGCACATCCGCTAGCTGCGCCACCAGGCGGGCGCGGACCTGCTGCCCTAATGCCTTCCAGGCGGGGAAAGCCGCTTCCGCAGCCAACACGGCACGCTCGACGTCCCGTTCGTTACAGTAGCGCAAATCCGCCAGGCGCTCCCCGGTAGAGGGAGAAATAACGGGATGAATATCCGTGCCATCCAGCTCGAATACGCCGTTAATCAGTGGCCCATAGGCTTTATCTAATGTCATCTCTGTTCCATTCTTCGCTAAATTAATGTAAACCGCCGCCGACGATCAGGCTCTCGCCGGTGACCCAACCCGCCTCGTCCGAGGCGAGATAGGCCACGGCTGGGGCGATATCTTCTGGTGTGCCGATGCGTCCCAACGGGGTGATGGATTCAATGTGCGTTTTAAAATTGGCGTCGAAAAAGCCGCTGTCATGCACGCCTTCCGTGATGACCAAGCCAGGATTGACCGCATTCACCCGGATCTTGCGCCCGCCAAGCTCGTTGGCCAGCGTCTTGGTGATCGAATCCACCGCGGCTTTAGAAGCGGTATAAACCAGCGAATTGGCTGGTGTAAACGAGGTCACGCTGGAGCTGATATTGACGATGCTGCCGCCCGATTCAGGCATGGCGGCGACCGCCGCCTTGCAGCAATAAATCAGCCCTTTGACATTTAAGTTGAAGTGCCGTTCATATTCCGCATCGCTAAATGCTTCCAGGCTATTGGTGGCATAAACACCGGCGTTATTGACCAGCACGTCTAGTCGACCATACTGCTCTACAATGTTTTGCATCAGGCCTTTGACTTCGGCCTCAATGCCGACATTGGCCTGCAGTGGAAAAGCGACGCCGCCCTGCTCATTGATTTCTTTAACCAACCGGTTGGCATCTTCACGCCCGCGGGAATAGTTAATGAAAACCACGGCGCCTTCCGCCGCTAGGCGTTTAGCAATGGCTGCGCCAATTCCCTTTGAACTGCCCGTCACCAGGGCAACTTTATTTTCAAAGCGTTTCATTAGTCATTCTCCTCTGTATTTGTGAAACTCAGGAGGAGATTACGGGAATTTCGCAGTATGCTGGATAGCGGTGCGAACATAAAACCTTATCAATCGAACAACGTTGCCAATCTGCGTATTTAAGACCCTAGAATAAATGCGAAGCCAGAATGGAAATGGCCAACATCAGAATGACGGTGCCAAAAAATTTATTAATATAGATAGCTATGCTAGGGTGATTTTTTATTTTCATTGCAATGTTACCGGCCAGAAACACCAAGGGAATTTCAATCAATAACATAATGAAGATTAGCTCAAAACCCAATATCAGCATCTGCGTACCAGGCATGCCCGCCTCAACCCGAATAAACTGCGGTATAAACGCCAATGAAAAGATGATGGCCTTAGGGTTCAGCAAATTGGTCAGTAATCCTTGCGAATAAAGTTTATGAGAGCTTTTTCGCTCGCTGTTGTTTTGAAGGCTGATCGCGTTTTTGTTGTTAAAAATGCTCAAGCCTACCCACATGATATAGAACGCGCCGCCAACGACAAAAAACTTATATAATACAGGTGAAGAGGCGATCAGTGCCGTAACGCCGGCAATCGAAAGACCGATGTGACACGTCACTCCAGTGACGGAGCCCAATAAGGTAATCAGCCCCGCTTTCGTGCCCTGGCTTATGGCATTAGACAGTGCGCAAAGCATGTCGGCACCAGGAATAAGCGTTAACGCAGCGGCCGAAAGAGCAAATAAACCCAGCGTGGTAATATCGATGAACATGTTTTCCTCCCGTCGTCAAAAAGGCACATTGTCAGTCCTTTTGTGTCGGCGAGATAGAATGATATTGCTCAAGTACACCGGTCGCGATAGCTGCGCGGAGTGACTCCGTAAGTCGACTTAAATACCCTGCCCATATGCGATTGATCGGCAAATCCGCAGGCGCTGGCGATTTCCGCAATGTTGCCGCCTCGGGAAAGCAAGACCTTAGCCTGTTGCAATCTGAGCTGCCGTTGATAGCGGTTCGGCGATAAACCGAATTTCGCGGAAAACTGGCGACATAGGTGGAACTTCGACATGCCGACAGCCTGCGCCAGTATATCCAGACGCACCTCCTGGGCATGATGATCGTGCAGATATTCTTTTGCTCTGCTCAAGCTTGGCGAGATGTCGCTGGCCATCGTAAAAGACTGCCACGGGGAAAACACCTGAAGCAGATCCGCCACACAGTGGCTCCATACCACTTCACGGTCAAAGTGACTGGATTGTGCATCGGTCAATACCATAGCGGTTTCACACAATTTCTTAGCGAAAGACCTATGTTCGATATGCTTCCCCTTGATCGCGGGTAAATGCATTGCCATGCTTTCCGCTGCGCCAAGCAGCATCTGGTGACTGGGATAAAACATAAAATAGTGACAGCCTTCATTACCCAAAGCGGTGCCGGCATGCATCTGCCCTGGCGCGATGATGCTGACTTGCCCACGGCAAACGATACCGTCGGCATCGCCTTTGGCGCTGTTGTTATTGGCGCCGCGCAGGACAACGCCAATCGACCAGGTATCATGCCAATGCACGTCAAACCGATGGTCTGAAAAATCCGCGACGAGCAGTTCAAGCCCGCCCAATGCGTCAAAACGATGCATAAATGCCGAATTGCCCATCATCTTTTACCCGATTGCCGGTTATACGCGTCGGCCAAAATAACACACAACGTACGCCTTCGCTCTACACGGAAGCGGCTTTCAGAACATAAAGAAAAGGGGCCTTCTGGCCCCTTCACATTCTGTTCGTCTGCCTTATTCCCTTGCTCTTATGCCGATTAATGTTGATTAATCGCGCCATAGTTCAACGGCTGCCAGTCGTAACCTTTCCTCCCTTTATTGAGCAACCATTATATAGGCTGGTTTTCCGCGCTGGCTGACAAACAGTTAGGGGCGGCGATCGCAGCGGTTCACAACGCTTTATCGTTCCCCTGGACAGTGGATAACATGGCGAATAAGGCCAATATGTCCCGCTCTGCGTTTGCCCACCGCTTCAAAGATGTGGTCGGATTATCGCCTATGGAATACCTCACCCGTTGGCGGATGTTGCAAGCCTGCGATATGTTAAAAAATGGTGAATTATCAATATCTACGATTGCATTTGAGCTGGGGTTTCAGTCTGAAAGCGCCTTCAGCACCACCTTTAAACGGATAATGACGCTATCCCCTCGCCATTATCAGCGGCTGCCCGCCACCGGAATGAGCATTCTGCCGCCTATCTCATTGACGGCCTCTCCTGACATGCATCAGTAAAACCGCCACTCTATACGCAGTACTTAAACCTCCGCGTGCGCCCGAGCCGCCAGCGCGTGCGGAGAACCCTTTACCGCACAGAGCATTATGCACGCAGTGTTATGACGTCACCCTCCCCGTAGACCATCCCCCCCAATGCCTTATATACCATCACTATATCGATAAACGTTCCCGTATCCGCCTCTGCCGGGCTTTCCTCAGCCGATAACCTTGTGCGATCGGCTGCCAGACTGGTCAGATAGGGCGCGCCACCGGCTTTGTAGCGAGCCTCAGCTAACGTGGCCGCTCGCCAGCTTTCCGACACCGCTTCCGTCAAAGCCTGTAAGCGCTGCTGCGACTGGCTATAGCACATTAAAGCGCCTTCAGTCTCCTCTATTGCTTGCAACACCGTCGGCCTATGCCGTGCTTCAGCGCCCTGAAGGCGCGCTTGCGCTTGACGTTGTTTGGCCTTCACTGTGGCGAAATGCAACGCAGGCCAATCTATAGAAGGCATGACGCCAAAAGCTCTGCTGTCTCCATTAGGGATATCTCCGCCTCGAATAGCGACAAACACGATAAATCCGCCCAGATTAATGCGCGGATACAGCTCGGCGGTCGCTGCGCCAACATCCGCCGTTGAAGCCGCCAACGAACCCTCCGCGTTGGCTACGTCCAGGCGCTGGCGTAACAGCTCGCCCACGTCGCCGATCGGTAAACGAACGCTCAACGTCGGCAATGGCGTTTTGGGTATGACTTGCTCAACGTCGTTCGGGCGTAACCCCATCAATACGGCTAATTTATAACGCGCAAGATAATATTGCTCTGTCATCGGCGCCAAGCTGGCCTCGACGCCAGCACGTTCGGCCCTTGCGCTCGCGAGTTTATCTTCTTGCCCGCGCCCAGCAGCAACCATCGCTTCAACCACCCGCATCGTTTGTTGTTGATTGGTTAAATGCCCATGGGCGATCTCCTGTTTTTTTGCACACATCGCGAAGATGTCACTCGCCGTCTTGGCGATCATATCCATTCAAAAAGGAGCAGTACCTACTATGAGGATGATATGTTCGCAATCAGGTACTTTCAGAAAGCGACGGCGCATATCACTTTCAAATGCCACGACTTAGTTCACAAATTGAATGACATAGTCGCAAAGCACTATCCGAATATGCTGGCTAAGTGATAACGTGTTCTGCAGAAAGTTGTCTAATAGAGTCCAGAAGGAATCAAAGCAAGCTAGTCATGAATGGCATACTGATTGGCATACCGGAAGATAGTTAAATGATAAAAAACTATTTAACTCAATGAGATAATACAATTTAATGGCGGAGAGAGGGGGATTTGAACCCCCGGTAGAGTTGCCCCTACTCCAGTTTTCGAGACTGGTCCGTTCAGCCGCTCCGGCATCTCTCCTTCAAGTGCTTGCTATCATGCCCCTTTTTGCGGCATTTTTACAGAGTTAGCCTCCAGCCGAATGTTCAAGTGACGATTTTACGAGCAACGCAATGATTAAATGGCCGTGGAAAACGCAACAACCGCAGGCGGAAACGCTTGCCCAGTGGCAAGATGCGCTGGCAATCCCTCTGCTTTCTCCTTTGGATGAGCAGGAACAACAGCGGCTGATTGCCGTTGCCGGGCAGATTTTACAGCAAAAAAGCATCGTCCCCTTGCAGGGGCTGCAGTTGACGTCACAGATGCAGGCACGCATCGCCCTGCTGTTCGCCCTGCCGGTGCTTGAGCTGGGTGCCGAATGCCTCGACGGTTTCAATGAGATCCTGCTCTACCCGACGCCCTTTGTGGTAGAGGACGAATGGCAGGACGACTTCGGCCTGGTGCACACCGGGCCGGTGGTGCAGTCCGGCCAAAGCTGGGAACAGGGGCCGATCGTGCTTAACTGGCAGGACGTGCAGGACTCGTTCGATCTTTCCGGCTTTAACCTGGTGATCCACGAAGCCGTCCACAAGCTGGATATGCGCAACGGCGGCAGCGCCACCGGTGTGCCCCCTCTTCCGCTGCGCGACATTGCCGCCTGGGAACATGACTTGCACGCAGCAATGGAAAATCTGCAGGACGAGATCGACATGGTGGGCGAAGAAGCCGCCAGCATGGACGCTTACGCCGCCACCGATCCGGCCGAATGCTTTGCGGTTCTGTCGGAGTATTTTTTCAGTGCGCCCGAGCTGTTGGCCAACCGCTTCCCGGCGTTGTACCAACATTTCTGCCGCTTCTACAAGCAGGATACGCTGGCGCGTTTACAACGGCTTCAGGCCGATAGCGGTACGGAACTGCCTTAAGTCGGCCGCATTGCTCAGATGCTGAGCAGTCGCACCGAATCGGCGAATTTAGCGTTGACACACTCCAGGTGGCTGGATATGATGCGCCCCGTTCAGACAATTCCTCTGTAGTTCAGTCGGTAGAACGGCGGACTGTTAATCCGTATGTCACTGGTTCGAGTCCAGTCAGAGGAGCCAAATTCTTGTTTTCGTGCAGCTTCATTAATGCCTCTATGGTTTTAATACAACAGCTTAGCGTGAAAACTTCTCCTGATGCATTTTGATTTTATCCTCCGCATCGGGAAAAATTGGTGGTCAAATCTGGGGTCCGGTTCGTTCTATTATGGAGTGACCCCATATGTCTCTTACCGACACCAAAATCCGCAGTCTCAAACCATCTGATAAACCCTTTAAAGTTTCCGATTCCCACGGTCTGTATCTCTTGGTCAAACCTGGCGGTTCACGTCACTGGTATCTCAAGTACCGTATTAAGGGTAAAGAATCACGTATTGCACTCGGTGCCTACCCAGTCATCTCCCTCTCAGACGCCCGTAGTCAACGTGAAGGTATTCGCAAAATGCTGGTACTGAACATCAATCCAGCAGAGCAGCGAGCAGCCGAACGCAGTTCTCGCATGCCAAAGAAAGTGTTTAGAAACGTTGCACTTGCATGGCACAAGAGCAATAAAAAATGGTCAGAGAACACCGCCGACCGTTTGCTGGCCAGCATGAATAATCATATCTTCCCAGTCATTGGCACCATGTCAGTTTCAGAACTGAAACCCCGCCATTTCATCACTTTATTAAAAGGAATTGAGGAAAAGGGTCTCCTGGAAGTTGCATCCCGTACACGCCAGCACCTCCGGAATATCATGCGCTACGCCGTGCATCATGGATTAATCGATTTTAATCCGGCAGCAAACCTTGACGGCGTGACGGCTCCACCAGTAAAACGACACTACCCCGCTCTACCACTGGAGCGTCTTCCTGAACTGCTTGAGAGCATTGAGAGTTTTCAGCAGTGCCGCGAACTCACTCGCCTTGCCATCTTGCTAACACTGCATCTGTTCATTCGCTCGAGTGAATTGCGTTTTGCCCGCTGGCATGAAATTGATTTCGGAAACCAAGTCTGGACAATACCCGCCACGCGCGAAGCTATTGAAGGAGTGCGTTACTCTGGTCGTGGTGCCAAAATGCGCAGGCCTCATATCGTACCCCTCTCACAACAGTCGATCACGATCTTGAAAAAGATTAAGGATATCTCAGGAGATAATGCACTCGTGTTCCCCGGGGACCATAATCCGTATAAACCCATGTGTGAAAATACGGTGAACAAGGCGCTACGCCTGATGGGCTGGGATACGAAAATGGAAATCTGTGGTCACGGTTTCAGGACAATGGCATGCAGTGCCCTTATGGAATCCAGTATATGGTCACAGGATGCTGTTGAACGGCAAATGAGCCACCAGGAACGTAACTCCGTACGCCAGGCATATATTCACAGAGCAGAGCATCTGGAAGCAAGAAAGGCAATGATGCAGTGGTGGTCGGATTATCTGGATACTTGCCGCAAATCCTATGTACCGCCCTACATACTGGGGAGAGGAAAAACGACGCTTCAAGCTGGCTAGTGATTTAGTCACCCTGACAAATCAAAGCCGTATCAGTGCAGACTGATTCGGCTTTTTTGTTTTCTCCAGCAAAAAGGAAAAACGCTGTGTCGTAGATTCACTTGGCGCACACGGGCTATTCAAACAGAACGACATATTAAAATTTTAATGCCAGTAGCTTCGTACAGTTCGACAGGGCTTAAATCATAATCGCCCATTTCTCGTTCTCACCGAGACATTGGCTACCTTTCACAATGCAACAATAAATGATTCTTTCTGTATTCCTTTGTGTTCAAAATGACAGCGTTTAACGGGAACGTGGAAATAATCGGCGAGGAGAGGCTCTTGCAAGACACTCTGTGTAGTCCCAAAACAGTAACTATCTTTGCCCATTAGCAGACATTTATCTGCAATGTTATTTGCATGATTGATGAAGTGCGTATTCAGGATAATAGTAACATTTTTCTCCCGCGACAACGTGTACAACCAATTGATAATGAGAGACTGATTATTAAAATCAAGATTTGATTCAGGTTCATCAAGCACAAGGATGTCCGGCTCTGAGACCAGCGCCTTCGCGATATAACACATCTGTAGCTCACCACCACTGATCTGGTTAACGTCTTTGGTTGCAAGATATGATGCACCAAGTTCCGACAATATTTGCCCCGCTTTTTCGATATCCCTCGCCCCAGGAGATGCCAGCATTCCGCCCCGTAATGGGCACCCAAAGGAGATGAAATCGAGTACATTGTAAGAAAAGTGAACACGTTTGGCCTGCGGGACATACGCCATACGAGCTTTCCGGTTTCCCACTCGGTCAATATGACATGAGCCACTAACCGGTTGATACAGACCGGTAACCGTTTTAAGCAATGTTGTTTTGCCAACACCATTCGGTCCTAATACGCACAGTACCTCACCTTCATCAATGGAGAAGCTGATATTGTTAAAGGCAGTTTTACTCTTTTTGAATGCGAACGTCAGATTATTCACTTCGATCATATCGGTTACTCATGATGAACAGTACAGCAAATAAAGGCGCACCAACCAGAGCAGTAAGTATTCCAATGGGGATCTCTGCGTAAGTCAGGGTCCTGGCAATGTTGTCGATGACCAATAAAAACAACGCACCACATACAGCCGAAGCCGGGATCAGCTTGCTATGGTTGTACCCGACCAGCGTTCTAACCAGATGCGGGATAACCAGACCAACCCAGCCCACCACGCCAGCGATGGTGACTGATGCTGCCACCAAAATTGAGGCTGTGATTAGCAAAACTGTATTCAACAATTTTGGGTTCATTCCAGCAATTTTGGCCTCATCATTTCCCAAAGACAAAACATTGATTTTCCATCGAAGTTTGTAGATAACCAGATAACAAATGATGTATAGCGGGATGAGTCCATAAACCTGCTCTTTGACCAGAGAAGCGAAACTCCCCATAAGCCAGAAGACGATAGCCGGGAGTTCGTCCTGTGGATCGGCAACATATTTAATGATTGATACAAAAGACATAAACACCGAAGCCACTATGATGCCCGACAGGATAGTCGTGAGTTCCCCATTGTTTTTCTTGAAATGGCAAAGTCCCATCACGCATAAAAGGCTGACAATGCCAAAGAAGAAAGAGGAAAAAGCGCTGAGCTGTAGTGGAAAACCTAGCAGTATCCCAAGTGCTGCGCCGAACGCTGCGGCGGAAGATGTACCGAGCACATCCGGGCTCGCCAGCGCATTTCGCAACACTGCTTGATACGTCACGCCTGCTACTGATAGCCCTGCCCCTACCATCATTACAGCAATAATCCTTGGCAACCGTAGATTGCATATAACCGAGAATCCTGCGCTTAAACAACGGCGACCATTATCATATAATACCTCCGTCATTATTTCGGGGAAAGATAATGTATAGCGACCTATGAACAAAGAAATCATAGCCACAATCAGTAACAATACGATTGTAATCCACATTAGCATGCGGTATTTTTGTATTTCCTGCATAACTAACCTTTCAAAATAAAAACCTATGCGCCGAATTATTTTATTACCGCTGTCTTAACTCATCGGTTAATAGCGCGTCCGGAATTTCATAATCAAATACTTTTTTATAGTGTAACCGCGTTGCAACTTTCAATTCTGCATCTGTTATATAGTCAGGGTTAAATTTATTAATCATAAACAATGGTAATAGCGCAGTCTCAGCAGACAATCCTCCCCAATTATGTAGCCCCACGGGCGTGGAAAATATTTTCCCATCTTTGAATGCTTTTACATTATGCCAGTCTTGCCCGGGATTTTTATTGTTAAGAATATCCTTCGCGCTGCCAAAGACCACAAATACAATATCGGGATCCCACTGAATTATTTGCTCCATTGAAACATTAATGTACCTGCCAGCATCCCCTTTTACCACCAGATCACTTGCTACGTTTTCCATCCCCGCCATCTTAAGATAGGTATCACCATATGTTTTCGGCCCACTCACCTTGAGCTCTTTCCCATCACTCTGCTCAAGATACAATGCCCGAATATGTTGTGATTTGATCTTCTCGGCATAGGGTTTTGCCTCATTGAGGCTTATCTTCCATGCATCCGAAAATTTGTGACTGCGAGGTAAACCAAGGGTCCGGTTAAATTCGTTTTCCCAATAAGTCTGCGTTTCTACTGGCTCAAATTTCGTGTCACCACCAGCATCAAGATTAATAGTGGGGATCCCTGCCCGCTCCAGATTATCATTCTGACTTTTACCATAATAGTAAATAATATCTGGTTGTAAATTTAGTAAGGATTCCATATTTACAACATAGTCTTTATTAATAAAGTCAGTAGTGATACGGTCGATATCTGGCTTCATATCCTTGAGAAGTTTCATGTTTGAATGCAGAAAAGCCCAAGGTCCAACGCCCACTACATGTTTATATGCCAAATCACTTGCCATAATTACACCAAAGGGACAATTTCCGGTGATAATAATACGGTTGAATTTTATGGGTATTTCTTCAGGATTTTTCATATTTTGGTCATTTATCGTCTTACTCGCCTCACTACTATTGGCATAGCTTGCCGTTGATAATAATATCATCGATGATATGAATAATGAGAATAATATTTTTCCATTAAGCATACTCAGCACCTCAATATTTTAAATGGATTGTAATTTAATAGCATCACGTGATTATTTTATTGACTAATTCATATTACCTTCTTTAAAAAAACGACGTCATGAGAAGAAGATTTAAAGCGGAGATAACTCACCGCCAGAGACATAAATGAGAACAATGCCCCGGCGAAAAGACTAATATTCGTTACATTACGCCCAAACATATTAAAGAAAAACGCCACCAGCACAGAACCAATAATCTGCCCAATCAGACGTGAACTGCCTAATAATCCGCTGGCAATACCGCTATTTTCATGTGGGACCGAAGTCATAATGAGAAAATTATTAGGGGACTGGAATAGTCCAAAACCAAAACCACAGATAGCGATCCGCCAGAGGATCTGCAGATTCGAGGGTTGTACGGGCAGCCATGTCATTAAAAGAGTGCCTATCAAAAGTAGTAATAGTCCGGTAAATGCTACCAGGTTGGGCTCGAACTTTTTGATTAGTTCACCCGCGACCAATGACGTCAACATTGTCGCCAGCGGCCATGCCGTTAACAGCATGCCAATTTCAACGACATTGCGGTTTAATACATTATGAAAATAAAATGGTAAGGAGACATATGCCAGTAACTGCGTACTATATGATAACAAAGACATTAATAACGACAGAGAAAATGTCCTGTTGCGAAAAATCGCAACCGGGATCAAAGCATCAGTAACCTTTCTTTTTTGATTCAGATACAAAGTGATTGCCAGCACGACAAGAATAATCGAGCTTGGGATAACGTCTAACACGTTGTTCCTCGCCAGACCCAGCATCATCGTTGAAAACGAAGCGAACGTCAGGAAAACCAGCAACGCACCCGCTTTATCAAACCGGTTTTCGGTTCGTTGCGTCGATTTGAACGATACAATACAGAGCAGCAATGAAATACAAGCGATCGGTACATTAATAGAAAACAACCAGTTCCAGTTCGCAACTGACATAATAGCTGAAGCAATTGACGGGCCCGCCGCTGCGGAAACAGAGACCACCATTACATTAATCCCCAATCCACGACCTAACAACCGGGCAGGATAGATCTCTTTAATCAACACCGCATTCACACTTAGAATGGCCGCAGCCCCAAAGCCCTGAATGACGCGAAAAGCCGTCAGCATCATCAGTGTTTCAGAAAGTGCACATCCTAACGAGGAAAGCGCAAATAAAATCACTCCAAGAATAAAAATACGTTTGTTACCTATTTTGCCTCCCAATGCAGCGAATACCAGCAATGAAGCGACCACAGCAAACTGGTAAGCATTGATTATCAGGATGGATGCAGCTTCTGAGACGGCAAAATCTTTGCCAATAACAGGTAAGGCAACATTTGCGATAGTGCTGTCCAGCATTGCAATCACTGTACTAAGTGATACAGCCAGCACGGCACCAATGTTGAGTTTTTCTTCTTTGATATGTTCAGTTGACATAATTCCTCCCCAGAATAAGTCATCGAATAATGAATAGACTCATTCTAAATGTCGGCACACACTCAATTGTTACGTTATAACATAACCAATGGTAATGAGAGTAATTATCTTTTGAAAGGATCTATATCAATATGTTTCCAGCAGGAGTCCATTGTCCTGTTTGATAATTCAGGATTTAAAGTAAACAGATGGGACAAGAGCTAATCAGCAGTGCTCTTGCAGATTACGATCATACTTGGACGCCTGATTTCATCATTATTCAAGCGATGAGAGGTAGTGATGGGTATTAAAAATCCAATTTATCAATACATTGGGAACCTCGTGATTTTCCAATGATTAATATTAAGTAACCCGAAGCAACAAAAAATAACATTCAAGTCCTCGACCTTAAATAATTCATAACGTTATAACATAACAAATCAATCAGCATGAGGCGTCAACATTGAACACCAACATTACCCGGCGAAAACTTATTCTTACTGGTTTAGCGGCCCTCGCAGCCAATACACTGGCTATACCGCTGACATATGCGCATATGCTACCTCAGCTAAGTCATAAGCATTCCTCCCTCCCAACAAATGGGCGTAGCAAATTTACGATAATGCTAGATCCTGGACACGGGGGTATTGATTCCGGCGCAGTGGGTTGTGAAGGATCGCTGGAAAAACATGTAGTACTGGATATTACCTCTAAGATAAAAGCCATTCTCAATAGCCACGGTATTAATGCACTCCAGACGCGATCGGATGACACATTTATTCCACTATACGATCGCGTACAGATTGCTCACGCACACAAAGCCGATCTATTTATGTCCATTCACGCCGATGGTTTCGCAAGTCCGGCAGCCCATGGAGCTTCCGTTTTTGCACTTTCAACACGGGGAGCCAGCAGCGCTATGGCAAGGTATCTATCTAAAAGTGAGAATGCTGCTGATAATATTGCTGGAAAACGAATCATTCACAGAGACAAGTATCTCGACAAAATCATCTTCGATCTTGAACAGACTGAAACCATCAGGGAAAGTCTTTTACTGGGATCACATATAGTTCACCACATTTCTCCTGTCCACCATATGCATTCAAACCATACAGAACAGGCAGCTTTTGCCGTACTTAAATCACCCTATATCCCATCTGTCCTGGTTGAAACCTCTTTTATCACCAACCCACAGGAGGAGAAATTATTAGGCACAACAGCATTCCGCAACAAAATTGCATCCGCCATTTCTAATGGCATCATCAGTTATTTTAGCCATAAACAAAACGCTTCAGCATAACGATAATAATCTCATTCCATTGGATTTAAGCAATGAGCATATGTCGCGGTAAATTGTCCACCCTGCCACCATTCAGATGCTGAGCCATCTTTAGGGATGTTTATCATGACATTGCATTACTTACGCTATTATTTTATATCAATCACACTACTCTTCTCACCCTACTCTTTTGCGGTCAACGTTCTGAACCAGGACGGTAAAAGTCTCGATTTTTATGGCACTATTATTGCGAGACGTTTTACCAGTAATAACATAAAAGATGATGGCGATCGTAGCTATCTCTATTTTGGGTTGATTGGGAAGCATGAACTTACCCACAACTGGCAAAGCTACGCTCATTGGGAATATACGGTTAGTGCATCAGATGCCAGCAGAAATGCAACCCGGCTAGCGTTTCTGGGTGTAGACAACCCGTACTGGGGAAGCCTTGATATCGGTCGAAACTGGGGGGTACTGTACGACGTTACCTCAATAACAGACCGCTCTCCCTTATTCAGGGAGATGTCCTATAACTACATTGACAACTTCATGCGTGGCCGAGCCCTTGATCTTATTACGTGGCGAAAAAAATTTTCGGTCTTTCAACAGACAGTGAAATTAGCGATGCAATACCAGTTCAAAAGTAACAACGAGAATCGTACCTTAAGACAACAGAACGGCAATGGTATTGGTACTTCGCTGTCCTGGTTCTTTACGCCAAAGCTCAGTGCAATTTTTGCTGCGTCATCTTCCGAGACCACATTTTCACAGCAACAAAACGCCGGTTACAAAAAAAATATTCGAACTTTCGCAGAGGGGGTCAAGTACCAGAGCAAAAAACTTTATCTGGCCACTGTTTTCACGCAGAGTAATAATGCTATCAACCCCCAACCTCGCAACAATAATACTAACGCCTTCAGCTATGAAGCCCTGGCTAAATATATGCTGACCGACAAATTTCAGCCCAACATTGGTTACACTCACCTGACGCAAACAATCGCTGGCCAACGAACCCGAGTGCTGGATTATGAAGAAATAGGCTTTAGCTACTACTTCAACAAAAATATGCAGATATTTTTAGATTATAAATTTAATAACGTCAGAAATAGCCCTGCAGGGATTGACTGTGCAGATAAACTTGATACAGGGATAAGTTATCACTGGTGAAAACGTATCCAGAGTTAGATGTATTCTGACTCTGGACAACAGAACATGGTTGAAATTAACGGATAGGATATATGCCCATAAAGACCCTTTCCCTTGCATCATTGGCGACTACCACTTACAAGCTATAAAGAAGAAATATCAATAAGATAATTTATTTTTCTGAACCTCGCATGTCTATAAACGCTGAGGTATTTCTCACATTGATAGCAATCAATTAACTTATGGCATCAGATAATTGCCAAAGAAAATAAATGAAGGAAAATCACTTATGTCCTGGAATAGCAATCTCAAGCTTATGGCAAAAAACTGGTTAACAATACACGAAGCTGTGCAAGTGATTAATGAGACATTCGACACTTCAATTACAGAAAGTACAATATATCGCTGTGCACTGTATGGGCAAATAAATCTATCCATTTACTTCCAGTCTCCGGTGACATTACGAAAAATAACTAAAAATGGAGAAAAAGTAAAAATATCTACCTTGGACAATTCAGAGCTAAAGAGACTCTGCTTTCTTGATAAACATTGTTTCAAAAATAATAGGAACCTTATCATATCTACTGAAGGAGATTACTTTTCATCTCGCAGGAATATTTTGGACACAAACCTATTTGGATTTGAATACATTATCATACAAAGATATCTAGCAGACTCGCTCAGCATGCCACTACCTATTGATAATCCTGACACCATTAATTTTGGCATCACTGTTACGAGTGGAAATGAACTTTTCTTACTTTTCAATAAAATATCATGGAAAGAACAAATTCAGAGCAAGATAAAATACTTATCGAATGAAACCACCTCTATAATAAAAGAGTCTTCCTTGCGGAATGAAAAGCGGGACTATGCGGATCCATGCTACTTCCCAATGCATGACTTGCCACAAGATGCTTGTTTCGTTATCAAATGTGTTGAAATTGAGAGATTGATAGAAAAGCTAACCAGTGACAAAAACCCCAAGTTATCTCCGACGAGAATATCTACGCCATTATCCCGGCTGTTCTGGCTAGCCTGTTATCATAATGATGATATACGCCCTCTGGTGAAACAACCCTACAAACTCTTGTCTATATTTGAGGAATGGGCAATCTCTGATGGTATCACCGATCATCTCAGCGGTGATACGCTAAAAACGGCGCTGGAGCGTGGCTCCCCTTTATCGTTTAAAACTACGGTGAAGTAGTACATCCTTCGTGTATATAGCTCTGAGATCCGTATTACGGGTGAATAATGTCGTAATACGGGTTCACTGTCTTTATCTAAACATCATTCTGTGTTCCTTTATGATAGCAATGCCATAAGCCCCTGGAGGAACAAATGCCATCTCATCAATTATTACGCCTCAGACAGGTCGAGCAAAAAACAGGTCTTAAACGCTCACAAATCTATCTGTATATGAAAGACAAGCGTTTCCCACTTTCAATAAAAATCGGCCCAGCCAGCGTAGCCTGGCTCGAGTCGGAGATTGACGAATGGATTAATTGTAAATTAGCTAACCGCTAAGATAAGAGAGATAACTTATGTTTCCCTTGCTGAATTATTACGTACTCACGGATGTAATTTATGCATTGAAGGATGGTGACTTATCTTACGGTGAAACACTTGGATTTACTCTTGAAGAAATAAACGAAATCAGTCAGTTACCACTTGATGTATTATTGAGCACCTGCCACTCTCCCGCATCATTTATTACAGTCAAAATTCACCATGACATTTTACGCAAACAGCTGGAAAGAGCACGTACTGAAACCCAGCATCATCAGCAAATTAATCGGGCGATCCGGTTAGGTGGATCTATAGCATTACTAAAGCATTATTTTGGTCTTACTTCCAACGATGTCTGTTTCAACCGCAGATTACAGGGCATCTCTGTACCGTATGGACGCTCACCTCTTCCTGATGAAACCATGGATGCCACAATATGGTGCCGATGGAAGGCGTTAAAAGGGAAAAGTCCTGATGCTAATGAAGCAATTAACATCATGATGCAGATCACCGAAGAGTTAGCCTCAGAGCCCAATCCCCCCTCACTCACTGTTGTGTGTAACCGAATCACATTTTGCGAGCAGGGAAGGACAGACAGGAGGACATGATATGCCTGACGAAGTTGATCGCGACCAGGAATTCAATGAGCAACGTCTGGAGGAAATGATTGAACAAAGCCGTTTCAAACCAGCAGCAACACCTTCCCTGTATCACTGTCAGTTCTGCGGTAGACCAATTCCTGAAAAGCGGAGGCACACTCTGCCAGGAGTAACAACGTGTAGAGAATGCCAGGAAATGCTTGAACGACGTAAACGCTAATGTTAACAGTAAGGCGTGCAGGGAATTAAAACCCCGCACGTCTTTATATTTCACTATTAGTACAAACACAATCATCGATTATATCCCCCCTTACACTACTAAAATTCATCCCCGAAAAACTCTTAGCATTTCATTTTCACTTTATCATTCCGCTTTATAGTAATTAAATCCATCCTGATAGTGTTTCTGCTCATCGACCTGACAGTAAGGAATTTATTCAGCCTTGGTAGAGCACCGTTCTTTAATAATTTATATCAGGCTATCACACAACCTTAATTCAGTGTGCCGCTGAATGTTCTCGCTGACCCGTTGAAATCGGAATGCAGAATTGGGATGTGACCCGTTTATTATTATTTTGATTGGAGAACTATCCAGATAAAACCAAGTGACATATTTTTGTCGATCTGGAATTTTCAACTGATACGCTGAAATACAACATCTACCGCAAAAACATTAGTGCAGCATTTATCCGAATCAAAATTCCTGTAAAGAATATTCCATGACACTCTTTATTATGGTTTCGGCAGTCCGGCGCAAAGCGCTCACAATCTCGAAACCACACATTTAACCCTTCAAGTTTCCCTCAGCATGCATGGTACTTTAGCTATGTACGCTGCCCGCATTCCCGAGGCTACTATGCTTTCCACATCTGCCTTTCTGGCGGTGGCCATGCAGTGTGCCGCCAGCATTCATCCATCCACAGCACTCGACGTCGTAAGGGTGGAGTCCAATTTTAACCCTTATGCGATCGCAGAAATTATCCCAAGGGGCTCAGGCACCTTCAGTCACAATAAAATCATTTCTCATCAGCCCACCAGCCGGGAAAGAGCAGAGCGAATCATACGTCGCCTTGTGGCGCAGAGCCGCCGTTACTCTGTGGGGCTGATGCAAATTACCAGCACCAATTTCCATCATTACGGTGTGACAGCCTCTGACCTGCTTGATCCCTGTACCAATTTGTCTGTTTTCGAATACATCCTCAACGACTGTTACCGACGCGGCGGCTCGCTGAAAAGAGCACTGAGCTGCTACTACTCCGGCAATTTTCGTACCGGAGAACAGCCGGAAGCGGCTTTTTCCGGAACCAGCTATGTGCAACGGATTGGTTACGCTGCAGCTCCCCACTATGCCGTACCCGGAACCCACGAGGATAAATTGACATCCCCGCCGTTCCTGAAGCCTACGCCTGCAGGTGACCAGTTACGTCCCTGCGTGATCTGGCCGAAGGGCGTGGTTCGTGGCGTCCCCCAAAATTCCGCCAGAAGAAAATTGCCCTCGAAAAGATCTCTACGCCGTCATTGCGCCGGAGCCTCTCCCTGTCACCCCGTGAGGAGAAAGAATAATGACACTTTGCCGCATACTTAAGGCCGCTTTCAGTCCTGTTTCCGCATTTGCACTCATCGTCTGTTCTGTACCCCCGGTTTTTGCCGACGGCTTTCAACGCGCAAATACCGTGATGGAAAAAGTCGCCACTGGCCTTAATGGTCTGGCAGCCATCACCATTACCGTGGCCGTGATCTGGGTAGGTTACAAGACACTCTGGAAAGGCGAAAGCCTGTCCCAGTGCGCCTACATCATCATTGGCGGCATCCTGATTGGTGGAGGCAGTGAAATCGGCGCACTGCTGATGAGCTGAGAGGTTATCTATGGCAAAGCTGCTTAAGGCAATGAAACGTCCGGCGGCACTATGGGGGGTGCCGATGGTGCCTCTACTGGCTGTCACGGGTATCACCATCATCATTGCTGTCTGGACCTCCGTCGCTTTCCTTGCCCTACTCCCGATTGAATTTCTGCTGATGAAATCGCTCACCAGGAATGAACCTATGCGGTTCAGCCTGATAGCCGTCTGGTTCAGGGCAAGAGGAAAACCTGCGGCAAACCGTCTATTTAGCGCAACAGCATTTATGCCCATTGAGCATGATGCTGTTGATATCACGGAGTTTCTCAACGTCATGAAACTGAATCAGAGTGCCACGCTCAGGAAATACATTCCGTATTCATCGCATATTCATCAACATGTCGTCCGCTCACCCAATAGTGACTTCTACTGTACCTGGGAACTGACGGGCACTCCGTTCGATTGTGAATCAGAAGAAACGCTCAATATTGACCGTAACCAGTTGCACGGACTTATCCGCTCTTTCGAGGGGATGCCGGTCACCTTCTATATCCATAACGTAAGGGAGCCATTTACCGATTCGCTACATAAGGTATCCGGCAACTCTTACGCTGATGAAGTCAGCCGTCTGTATTATGCCTCGCTGGAGGCTAACCCGTTTCGCCGTAACCGCTTGTTCCTGACTGTCTGCTACCGCCCTTTTGCCAGTCTGGAAAAAGCCGGACACCGGCGTATGAAAGACGGCCAGAAACTGAAAGAGCTTGACGGTGCGTTGCAGGAGATGCTGGAAATTAAAGGTACCCTCGATACCGCTCTGTCACGCTACGCCGCACACTCTCTTGGTACGTTCAGCGAAGAACAGGCGCTATTCTCCTCCCAGTTATCTTTTTACGAGTACCTCTTGACGCACCAATGGCGTAGGATCCGCGTCACCCGTGCTCCTGCATATTCGGTCATGGGATCGGCAGCGCTGTTTTTCTCCGGGGAGTCTGGACAGATAAACCATGCCGGCGGCACCCAGTATTTTCGGGGTCTGGAAGTTAAAGAGTTCCCTGAAGAAACAGCGACTGGGATGATGGATTCGCTGCTTTATGCCCCCTGCGATTATGTCATCACACAGTCCTACACCTGCATGTCACGGGAAGAAGCCCGTAAGGCCATCAAACGCACCCGACGTCTGTTAATGAGTTCAGATGATGATGCGGTGTCACAGCGGCTGGATCTGGATGTGGCGCTTGACCTGCTGACATCGGGAAAAATTGCGTATGGAAAACACCATTTTTCCATCATGGTGTTTTCCCAGACGCTGGATATCCTGGTAGCCGATACCAGCGAAATCAGCAATGCCCTGAACAACCTCGGCATTATATCGGTTCCCGCCGCGCTTTCTCTTTCAGCCGGGTATATGGCGCAACTGCCCGGCAATTATCATTTGCGGCCCCGCAAGGGTGAGCTGAGCAGTCAGAATTTTGTCGAGCTGGCTTCGCTACACAATTTCTATCCCGGCAAGCGCGATAATGCGCCCTGGGGGGATGCAATGGCCTTACTGCGTGCCCCGTCAGGTGATGGCTACTATCTGAACCTTCACAATACGCTGGCGGACAAGGATGAATTCAACGAGAAGAATCCAGCAAGTACCTGCATTCTCGGTACCAACGGTTCGGGTAAAACCATGCTCATGACATTTCTGGAAAACATGCAGCAGAAATATAGCCGTACGGAGAGTTTTTCTCCCGACGCAAAAACCAAACGACTGACAACCGTTTATCTGGATAAGGATCGTGGCGCTGAAATGAATATCCGGGCATTGCGAGGCCGTTATTACCGTATTACACATGGCGAGCCCACCGGGTGGAACCCATTTTCGCTATCGCCCACGAAACGCAATATCAGTTTTATCAGTCAGCTGATGAAACTGCTGTGTACGCGTAACGGTGCAACCATCACGCCCCGCAATGAACGACGTCTAAATGACGCCATACTGGCGGTGATCGGTAATGAGCCACAGTACCGTATTCATGGGATCACCCGTTTACTGGAGAATCTTCCGGAGCCTGCGACCCGAGAAGCTCAGGAGAATGGCCTGAGTATTCGCCTGTCGCAGTGGGCGCAGGGTGGTGAGTTTGGCTGGGTGTTTGATAACGCATCAGACACCTTCGATATCGGTCGCTGCGATAACTTTGGCATTGACGGCACAGAGTTTCTTGACGATGCGAACATCTGTGCGCCGATCTCCTTTTATCTGCTGTACCGCATTACCAGCCTACTCGACGGACGTCGACTGGTTATCTTCATGGATGAGTTCTGGAAATGGCTACGGGATCCGGTTTTTAAGGATTTTGCCTATAACCGACTGAAAACTATCCGCAAGCTAAACGGAATGCTGGTTGTAGGAACACAGTCCCCGGCGGAGATTATCAGGGATGAAATTGCGCCTGCCGTGATCGAGCAGTGTGGGACGCAGATTCTGGCAGCTAACCCCAGTGCCGACCGGGCACACTATGTCGACGGAATGAAGTTTGAACCGGAGGTGTTCGACGTCGTGAAAGCCCTGGATCCGCAGGCCCGTCAGTATGTAGTGGTAAAAAATCAATTTAGACGCGGCGACATAAAGCGTTTTGCTGCACGTGTGACGCTCGATCTTTCCGGGATCGGCAGGTACACAAAAGTCATGAGCGGCAGCGCCGACAACCTGGAAATCTTCGACTCTCTCTACCGGGAAGGAATGCAGCCCCATGAATGGCTGGATACTTACCTGGCTCAGGCACTCTGAAAATCCACAGGAGATTCATGATGAAACGGCGTTTTCATGCATTAATTATTGCGTGTGTGATCATCAGCCCGATGGCACACGCAGGTATCCCTGTTCTGGTGGATGCTGACCCACTACGTGAGCTCGAATGGCTGAAAGAGGCACAACGCTGGATACAAACAGCGCAGCATTATGAGAGCCAAATTCAGGCATATAAAGACCAGTTAGCAACGGCCACCGGTGTACGGAATATTGTTGATTTCGTTGATCAGGCGAAGAGTCTTAAATCAGATCTGGAAAAACTGCGTAAGCCGGGCCAGACACTCAACGACCTGCTACTTTCTGGTGGCATCGCCGGGCAGTTCGATGCGCTATACGCAAAGTACCGGGTTTTCGATACGTGCAACGCGGCGCAGTCCGGAAGCTATGCCGATATCTGCAAACAACAGGTTATCAATAAGGCAATTCAGTTTGAGCAGACTGACGAGATCCAGGATCAGGTCAGCCAAACATTGGGTGAGATCAATAATCTTTCAAACCGGATTGCACTCTCTAAAGACTCAAAGGAGTCGCAGGACCTTGCCAACAGTATTCAGTTGAAATCAGTGATGCTGAACACGCTCACTGATCAATGGGAAATGAGTGTGAAGGCGGCAGAAAAACGCGGGAAAGTGCTGGAGGATGAGCGTCTCAAACAGTGGAACCAGCAGCAGTTAACTGCACCAACCTCCGATTTAAACCGTTAAAGGAGTTTCACATGCGTTTATTAACCCTTTCGTTCCTGTCCATTTTATTCCTCATCATTTGCGGCTGCAGAGACGAAACCAAAACTACCCAGTGGTACAAAGATCATCCCGATGAGCTGAAAACAGTATATGAAAAATGCCTGAAAACCGGCGATGCCTCTGAAAACTGTAAAAATGCCAATGAAGCTCATTTTCAGATTCAACAGTTAAATGCCCCCACTCCCAACCTGAATTCATAGTGAGGTTAATATGCCTGGTGGTGTATTTATCGGTGTTGAAAAACACCTGATAGGGGGAGTCACCGACGCAACAAAGGGACTGATGATGTCATACTCCGCCATGATGCTGGGACTGGCGGCAACGTCAGCGACACTTTATATCATGTGGCGTGGATACCAGAGCCTGGCAGGTAAGTTGTCCACACCCATGGAGGACGTCATGTGGGACATCATAAGAATGGCCATCATCCTGTCCTTTGTGGCCAATGTCAGCGGTTATCTCGACGGGGTCATTGACGCTATCAATGGCTTAAAAGACGGCTTTTCCGGCAACGATAATATATGGCAACTACTGGATAGCTTATGGGATAAAGCGAAGGTATTAGGCAAAACGTTACACGACATGGATAATTCAACGTACATAAAAGACGAGGGCATCACAGCTCAATTTTATGTCTGGCTGGGAATATTCGTATTAATGACTATTACAGCCTTTGTTGCAATGATCGCAGAGGTTATGGTTTTGCTGCTCAGCATCACAGCCCCCGTATTTATCTTTTGTCTCATGTATGGCTTTTTACGTCCCATGTTTAACAACTGGCTGCAAAATATTTTCGCAGCCATATTAACGGTTCTGTTTTCTGCATTGTCGCTACGAGTGGTTGTCAATTATTTAAACTCCCGTTTAGATATTGCCACACAAATATCTGCACAATCTAATATTGTGGAGCTAGGTGCTCAGGTCTGTCTCGCTGGGGTCTGCGCGGCAATAATGGTATACCTTTCCGCAAAACTGGCCGGAGCGCTAGCCGGGGCGGGAGCGACTGTCTCCATGCAGGGACTGTCCGCCGTGGGTATAGGCGCAGCGGCGTTTGGTGCAGGGAAATTAGCCGCAGGAGCCGGGAAGCAGACAACCCGCGCAATTCAGGACAATCTTCAGGGATGGAGAGATGCCAGTACAGATAAACCCGGCAGCGGCCCGGGATACAGAGCTGCTCAGGCACGTAAGTATGCCATTGAGCAAATGATCGCCAGGAACGAGGCCCGGCGGCTGGCAAAATCAAGAGAAACAACCGTTCAGAAATTTCATCGTTAAACTTGTCATCCCTTGCATACTATTTCCGTCAATCCCCCCGGCGCTAACACTACCCTCTATCCAACCCACTGAGGAAACATCCCATGAAACGCTTGATTGCGCTGATTTTACTGTGCGCGCTTTACGGCTGTGCACAGTCACCCCATCCCCTGGCCTTTAGTGGGCATGGCATCCCGGTAAACACGCCTCAGATTATGGCGGAGTTAAACAATCATGAGTGAACAGTCAATCATTGCTGATTCCCGCACCTTTGAGCAGAAAATGATTGAGCGGGACAAACGCGCCACGAAGGCCGGGTTTATGGTTGGCGGCGCGGGCTTACTCATTGCCATACTGGCACTCACCACTGTGGTGCTGCTATTACCGCTGAAACAGACAGTTATTGAGTTGTACGCTGTAGATAATCATACCGGACGGGTGGAACACGTCACCCGAGCGTCAAAAACGAGTCTGACAGCGGAAGAAGCTTATCAGAAGGCGATGACCTCAAGTTACGTCAGAGTGCGTGAACGTTACATTTACCCTGCCCTACAGGACGATTATTCAACGGTACAGGTCTATAACAGCCCTCAGGTTAATGATGATTATCTGACACTTTATTCAGGAAAAGACGCCCCGGATAAGGTGTACCAGAATGAGGCCCACACCGTACATATCGACATCCTGTCTAATCAGATCACCGAAGGCACTGCCCCCGATAAAGTCGCCACCCTCCGTTACAAAAAAACTATCCGCCGCCTCGCTGATAGCAGTACGCGTACAGAATACTGGGATGCCCACCTGACATTCCACTCCGACCCAAGTAAGGAAATGAGCGATACAGAGCGGGAAGTTAACCCGTTCGGTTTTACGGTGACCAGTTGGCAGGCAGATCGTGAAATCAGAGGAGTTGAATAATGAAAATTATCATCCTTTTCGCACTGGCGATGTGCGGTATAGCCTGGGGTGCTGCAATACCACAAGCAAGCCGCTACGACGCCCGTCTCCAGCAGGTTGTCTATAACCCGTTTAACGTCACTGTCGTCAATACCCGACCCGGTTTCGTAACCACGCTCATCTTTGACAATGACGAAGCGGTTATCAGTGCTAAACCAGGTTTTGAGGACGCATGGGAAGCCACAACAGACGCAAACCGGGTCAGTATCCGCCCGGTAGCCCTGATTCAGGGTGCCCCCGGAGTGGACGGTAATACAGCGCAGGTGGTCATTCCTCCCAACAGTCACGACTGGCATACCAACATGCTAATCGTTACCACTCGGCGGCTGTATAACGTCGAGCTAAACGTCATCGATGAAAAATCATCGCAGCAGCCTGCTTTTCAGGTGAGTTATCGCTATCCCGATGAAGCACACGAAAAAGCGGGCCGTGAAGTCACAACCAAAGCGCGGGAACGAGAGCAGAAACAACAGCAGGCCGATATCCAGCAGGCTCTTAACGCCGCGCAGACGCCACGAAACTGGGACTATCTCAAATATCCGGGGAGCAATAGCACACGTATCGTTCCGGACTTCGCCTATGACGATGGTCGCTTTACGTTCGTGGGCTTTTCCCCAGCTAAATCCATACCCTCTTTGACGAAAGAGCTAAACGGCCAGGAGCATGTGGTTAACAGCAGTGTCCGCAGGAAAGGCAACTTCACCGTACTGGTCATTCAGGAGGTTACCCCCCGTCTGGTCCTGCGTTCCGGTGGCGCTGTGGTCGGCCTGGAAAATCGTGGTTTCGGCAGGGTTCAGGTCGCAGATGGTGCCACAGTCTCCCCGCAAGTTGAGCGAGTGGAAAAAACCGCAACCCATTAACAGCTGAGGAACTGTACACATGAATGACGAACATCTGCATCCTGTGCCAGATGAATCCAGGTCCTGTCCGACACAGAAGGATGATGATATTGCTGCGCTTGAGCGCGAGGCCCGCGCCAAGCGTGAAGCTGTGCTTCACACCTGGCAGGATGATGACAATAACGATCCAATACAGCCGGCTGTCAATAAACTGAAAAAGCGCCAGCAGGGGAAAGCCACCGCTTTTCTGGCATTCGCTGCCGTTGCCCTGATTGCACTGGCGTGGGGGGGTAACTGGATATACCACAATCTTCTTTGGCAGCCAGGTGAAGAAAAGCCTCAGGAAACTGTGGCCCCGACAGATCGGACCGATTCTCGACAGCGTACCGATCTGGGTACGCACTATATCGACGTGAAAACACCAGAACCGGCGGACAACAACCCTGGTAGTACGACACCCAACGGATCGGAGGCTCTGCCCGACTTAGATAAAGCCCGTTTTCTGGTGCGCCGGGAGGGTTCAGGTTCAGCGGTACGAAATCCGGTACGGACCCGGCATCAGGAAATGACGCAGGTATCCTCAGCCAGGCAGCCGTCAGGGACACAATCTTCTGATACCGGTCAGCCGCTAAACACCTCGTCGCTACAGCCGGAACAGTCCCCGACAGCGGTCCGGCGAATTCCTTATAATCCCGATCTGTACGTGCCGGAAAATACCGCTATTCCCTGCTCACTGGATTACCGTTTTGTCTCAGATCGGGCTGGAAAAATCCGCTGCACGATCGCCGAAGACATCTGGAGCGCCAGCGGTAATACAAAGCTGATAGAAAAAGGGACCACCGCCACGGGGATGTACCAGACTGGCGCAGAAACAGGAATGACGCATGGACAGGGACGCGCCTTCATCATCATCACGAAACTGCGTACCCGCCAGCCCCCTTTCCTTGATATTCCGCTGGTCGATACGAATGCTGCCGGAGAACTGGGCGAGGCTGGCGTTGATGGCTGGATAGACTCGCATTTCAGGGAGCGATTTGGAGGCGCATTACTGGTCGGTATGATCCCTGATATTGGCGCATGGGCATCCAACAGCGCCGGTCAGAAAGATCGGAATACCGACTATACAGAAAACAGCCGTCAGGCTATGGCAGATATGGCACGTACCACGCTAGAAAACAACATTAATATCCCACCGACTCTCTACAAAAATCAGGGTGAAATCATCAACCTGGTCACAGGGCAGGATATTGATTTTTCAGGCATCTACACGCTGAGGATGAAGAGTGAATAATCGAAAGTTTTTGTTTGGTGTCACGGCGACAGACATCATCGTAAGGGACGATTTCAGCAATGCTGTCGTCAACGACTTACTGTCACACCTTACCGGAATCAGAAGAATAGTCATGACATGCTATCGTGCAAGCGGCGCATTGGCAGAGCTCAGTATTGGCTCAGGTGAAGGACAAACGTTCTGTATCACCATCAGTGAAGGCCCTTTAGATGCACCGCCCTTTTCCCCGGACGATATCCGGCTGGCACATAAGCAGATATCGCTGCCTGACGTCACCGATATACTCATTCTTGTGACGACATTAGCCCGCTACGCCGGGCTTTCCCCCTCCGTCTCCACCGATGAAGATTCATCTTCCCTGCTGGAGTTCAGCTCGTAGTAAATCGCCAGTTGACGCAGCTTTGATATTTCAAGGTTGATAACGCTTTTTCCTGTGCTGTTTTCCCGCTCGGAAACAACCGGATTGAGTAGAAATATACGGAAATATCTGACGTTTTTAGTGTCCAGAATCTCATCGATATAATGACCAAACCGCCCTTTCGCCATCAGATCTTTACTGACATACAGACGAACAGGCTTCCCCTCATGTTTATCAAAGAAATTAATCAGAAAACCTCGACCATACCGATGCATTAGGGTTCCACCGCCATAGATGACGCCCGAATACGGATTTGCCAATCCACGCTGTATATGCGTTATATATTCATGTAGATAGACCTGATCGTGGTGCATGATCCTGAGTCTCAATGCCCTGAACTCATCCTGAGGCAGCGTTTCTTTCGCTTCCTGCCATGTATCGATAAGTCGCTGAAGCTGGTTGGTTCGCGTGTAGCGACTCCAGCGGGGCTCTTCATTTGTCCCCGTTTTATCATCATCCCCGACCGTTTTTCTTGTGTGAACAGGTGTAACAAGCTTCACAGGATCGGATGGTTCGCCATCAGGATCATTAATTGAAGGGTCAAAGCAGTTGATATAGTCCGTCAGCTTTTGCTTTGCTTTTCGTTCTGTGAAATCAACCTCTGACTCGTCTGGACGCCGGTCCTGATCCGCATCCTCGGTGAATTCGAGCCATTCACATCCGAACTTGTGAGGATGAGGTGAACGGAAGTGCGCAGCCTTGAATTTCTCACCATCTTCAGCTTTGACGTGATAGTTAACACCGCTAATGGTGACATCACAGTTGCGATCGCTACATGAAAAAGTGAACCGCTTCCTTTCCTCCGGCTTTCTGGAAAAAAATTCCGTTCGCGCTTCATCAATGGACAAACAGCGCCCGAGTTCATGGCAATAAGCGAACAGTACTTTCGTCTTCGACATACTCCCTCCACAAATGTATCCGATACAAGGATATCACATGAAAAACATCTCTCTCGACCGCTATACACAGCGATTTTTTGGCGATTTTATTGCTCATCCTGGACTAACAGAAATCGCCGTCAACCGCCCGGGCGAGCTATTTACCAAAATTGATGGTGTCTGGGAGCTGCACAGTGTTTCGCTGGATTATGAGGGGTGCTATAACTTCGCCAGATGCCTGGCAAAGCATCAAGGCGACAATATTGAAGATATCAAACCGGGGCTGTCAGCCACGCTGGAATCCGGTGAACGTTGTCAGGTTATTGTCCCTCCGGCCTGTGAGCGCAACACCGTCTCCATAACTATCCGAAAGCCGTCACAGGTACAAATTCCCCACCAGAGCTACATTGATGCCGGTTTTTACAACAGGGTAACAGGCGCAGAAACCACTCAGACACACGACCAGGAATTATTGGGCCTGTATACCGCCAAAGATATCCCGCGTTTCATGGAGAAGTGCGTGGAGTACGGTAAAACTATCGCAGTGGCCGGGGAAACCAGTACCGGGAAGACAACCTACATGAAGATGCTGATTGGTTTTATTCCTCGCCATTTGCGTATTACGACCATTGAAGATAATCCGGAAATCACCTTTTTTGTTCATAAAAACTATGTCCACCTCTTCTATCCGTCCGAATCAGCAGATGAAAAAGGCTCGATTGTGACGCCAGCCAGTCTTCTGCGCTGGAATTATCGCATGAATCCCGACCGTATATTGTTAACCGAAGTGCGCGGTGGTGAAGCCTGGGATTTTCTCAAAATAACCGGCTCCGGCCATGAAGGCAGTATGACTTCCCTTCATGCGGGTTCAGCAATAGAAGCGGTAGACGGTTTTATTACTCGCTGTTATGAAAACCCACAATGCGCCCGGCTGCCCTACACGTTTATATTACGCAAAGTGCTGGACAGTCTGGATGTTATTGTCAGTATTGATTTAGACGGCAACGTGCGCCGGATGAATGATATCTATTTCCGGCCACTGCACCGTAATGCCTTCTTCGAGGAGATGAAAGCATAATGAAAACCATCAATATACTGTTATTTTTAATGGTGCTTACCGGCTGTTCGTCACCACCCCCACCGGTATCTGTTGAATGGGATAAATCGGGCGAGTCAGTGAATATCAATTTATCGCAATGGAATGACAACCCCGTTATTAATCCTTCCCCAGTCGTTAATGGGAAGTGGTTATTGTCCGTTCACTCAACGCAGTTTAACGAGACACTCTGGACCCCCGACGTATTTTACGCAGTTGCGCATTCGACGCGTATTGTTGTTGCTGCACCATCAGGCACAGCATTCTTTACTGCAACAAGCTGGCTTCGCCAGCATGGCGCAAAAGGTGTTATTGAATATCAACCTGCAACTCAGTGCCTGGCATGTAGCGATACCTATATTTATTTTTCACATTAAATATACCGATATCCTGGTACAGAAATTATGGTAAGGACTTCATCATGAAATACGCCACCATTGCGATGGTAATGCTGTGCATTGCCATTGTGCCCCCTGTTTATTGCTTCGCCGCGGCCCCATGCGAAGTCGTGCTTTGTATGTACGGGAAAGCGACCGGAAACAGTGGAGGGAGTGAGTGCCATTCAGCTGAAAAAACTTTCTTTAATATCGTCAAAAAGAATAAACACGGATTTTTACCCGGTCATACACTGAATGCCAGAAAAGCTTTCCTCGGAGAATGTGTCAGTGCCGACCCGGAGGCGGTGAATAAAATCCTGTCCAGATTTGGCAGGCTCAGAGGATAATAACCACCCGATCATTATGTTAGTACATTTTTTGGGGAGAAATAAATATGGATAAAGAAAACCTTTTTATTTCCAACATCCACTCAATGCATCATGACAGAATATCGGTCGGAGCCGTGTACAGAAAGTTCTCTGAGGAAGCGAATCAGGGATGCGGCCTTTACTATGAGATCTATGAAAGTAGACTGATCAGTTTATTGCGACATCATCTTTCGCGTCTTAATGAACAGGATGCTGACAAACTCAGACGATACGCCGAAAATCAGGGAACGAAAGTCGATGATGAAACCTACCGGGAGGTATTAAAGGCTGAACAGGAATGCCGGGCTGAAATATATCGCGAACAGGTGTGAACCACCAGTAATTACAATATGCTTCACAGCGCCACAGATTGACAGACGGCGGGGTTCAGGCTGGCTAATTTCTGGCTTCAATTTTGGAGAAATTGTTAAGCCGTGAAATAAGCCAGTGGAACGCGGACAGAAAATTCAATTTCGCAGAAATTGTTAATTTTCAGGCACCGCATCCACCTGCGAACATTCGCCCACAGCGAATTAAGCCGGCCGGGGGAGCCGCAAAAATTTTGCCGCCCCAGCGAGCAAAAAGGCACGCCCACGTGCCGTTTTTTGTGGGGGGCTTGCCCCGCACACCGTCAAGCCAGGTAATATTTCCCGCCCCAGCGGGGATATTACCGATCAGGCGCGACCAACCCCTTTAAAGCAGCGTTCCCGTTTTTTGGCGCTTGCGAGAAAAAACAGGCAAAACGCGCGTCTTAAAGGGGTTGGTCGCGCGTAGCGGGCGACGGTGTGCCGCCTTTGACCCTGGGGGTTTTGGCGAGGCGTCCAGCCGCGACATTACCCCCATGTGATATGCAGTGAGAGCGTCCAGCACGAGCGTAATGTCACAGGCCGTTGCCCGTCATTCGCGCGTTTCAGGAGACTGACGACCATGCGTCGGCTGTTTTCTGAAAGCGCGGATAACGGGCATGAGCGTCGGAGACGTTCATTGCTTTTCATCCTTTTATGGGCGTCACCAATAGGCGTCGCGTATGGGCGCGGGGTGTGACGTCCATCGATGACGTCCATGTGATGCTCCCTTCACACCGAAATCAGACCGGAGATCACTGCGATGGGAATCCATCTGATGCAAAGGCTGAATGCCTTTTCGGATGCCTTTTCTTTTTTTCTGCTCTGGCTACAACACAACCCGGTAATATTGTCCGTATTTGCCGGGCTGACGCTGCCATTCATCTTTCATCTGCCACGTGAAGAAAGAAAAAATGCCCCCCTCTGGTTAAAATCGGTAGCGGGTGTATCCACCTTCTTTTTCATATTTGGCACCCTGTCACCACTGACCATTCAGGGGCTGAGTTTTTTCTTTAAAGTGCTCGATAATGACATCCTGCTCAGATTATCACTCTGGATATTGACTGTCGGATTTACGCTTGCAGGTCTGGCTTTTCATATTGCAATCCGAAGGCTGCTGACGGGTGAAATCGACAGTCTGAAACATCGGATGATTAAAAAAAGCAAGCTGGAAAGAAATGTCAGAACGGATGTTCGTGAAGTCAGAGACATGTTACCTGACAGCATTGCGTATAATCCGCTGGATTATATTGACCTGAATAACGGTATTTTTATCGGGCTGGATAAAGACAACCAGCCGCAATATATCACCGCCGAAGAATTTCAAACTCAACACGCTGACCTTATCGGCACCACAGGCTCTGGTAAAGGCGTCAGTGCCTGTGTATTGCTTTATCAGGCAATACTTTCAGGTGAAGGCGTATTTGTCGAAGACCCTAAAAATGATGAGTGGGCACCGCATGTACTGCGGGAGGCTTGTCAGAAAGCCGGAAAGCAATTTGTCATTATTAACCTGAATGACCTTAATTTTCAGCTTGATTTACTGGCTGATATTTCTCATGAACAACTGGAGGAACTATTTAATGCCGGTTTCAGCCTGGGTAAAAAAGGCGAAGGCGCTGACTTTTACCGTATCGCCGATCGCCGAGCAGCCAGAAATACGGCAGCTATTTATGAAAAGGGAATGACATTACGTGATTTATTTAACACTGACTTTGTGAAATCCATCAGTGAAGATGTGCCTGCTTTTTATGGCGAGCTTGAGGAAATCGCTTTAGTGAATTCCATTAATGCCCGCAACGGATTTTCCTTAAAGACCATTTTTGATGAAGGCGGATGCTGTTACATCATCGGCTCGATGCGTAATCAGAAAATCATATCGGCTCAGCGAATGATTTTAACTCGCCTGATTCAGATAGCCGAAACGCGTGACCGGATAAAAGGCAAACCTCGTCCTGTCGCTATTTTCCTTGATGAACTCAAGTATCATCTTTCCCGCCCTGCGCTTGAGGGGCTTGGCGCTGCAAGGGACAAAGGTGTGCATATCATCATGGCCCACCAGTCGGTAAAAGATTTGTATGACTGTCCCGCAGATCTGGAGGGTGATGCTGTAGCCGGTTCGGTCATTGAGAACTGCAAGTTTATGCTGGTTTATCGCCTTCGCGATCCGGACACTGCTGACTGGGTGGCAAGGATGACCGGCTCTATTCTGGTAGACGATGAAATGAGGAAAGTTAAAACAGATATTTCCCTAACGGAGAAAATGGAAACAGACAGGATGATCCGCCAGGCTGAGCGATATTATATAGACAGCAACATGTTGCTTAACCTACCCCAATTTGTTGGTTTTGTTTTTACCCAGAATGATCTGGCGAAGGCAACCAAACTATTCCACATACCAGCGAAAAAGCAATATATCGACCTGTTTTCGTTTGAACATAAAAGAAACCTGCATAGCGAAAAAGAAAGCCCAATCCACAAACCCTCCATTAACCTATGAGGCTATCAATGCTTGTTCATAACGTTGCTGAAAGAAATGAAGCCGCAAAACGGAGAATGCGGGCATTGCTGTATTTTCTCAAGGAAGAAACGTTCTCTGATTTGCGGACCTTAAAAAAAGTTGTCGGCTATAAAGGAAAACATAACCATGCGATGTATAAACTGCTCAATAAAGCGGTTGAGATGGGCCTCCTGATTAAACACGAATATCCGGTATTGACCGGTAAAAAATCATTGTGGGGGATCACCATGCAGGGGCTGGCAATGGTGGTTAGCGCTAATGACAAGGTTTTCCCCGCCTATTTTGAGCCGGGAAAACTTAAACACTGGACGCTAGAACATCGCCTGTTAAACCAGCGAGTGAGGATCGCCCTTGAGCAAAAAGGTGGTAAAGACTGGCTTAACGGCGACCGGGGAGAGTTTATAACGCGCCACACAGGTGTCCGCCACCGACCAGATGGCATTATTACCTTAAGCAGCGGTGCCATCGTTGCGGTGGAAACAGAGCGAACGATGAAAACCCGCGCTCGTTACATCAGCATTATCAACAGTCATCTCGCCGCCAGCGACGCCGGACGTTGGCACTATGCGATGTATGTTATGCCGGATGGTAAAACTAAAGAATCGCTGGTCAGGCTGTTTGACAGTATCAGGACGGTGATGAGGAACAATGTTCCCGTCCCGTTTGATGCAAAGAACCGAGAAATGTTTCTCTTCCGCACCCTTGATGAACTGGAATATAGCGTCAGTGATGGGCACGAGGGCCCCTCTTCATCAGTTGATGGCGATGACGGGAGGGAACGCCATGCATGACATTTTGACTCATGGCGACTGCCTTGACGTACTGCGCAATATGCCGGGCAACTCTGTGGACAGCATTGTGACCGATCCGCCATATGGTATTAAATTCATGGGTAAAATGTGGGACTATGATGTCCCTTGACTGGCGATCTGGGAAGAATGTCTGCGCGTACTCAAACCCGGTGGTCATCTGCTGTCGTTCGCGGGTTCCCGCACTCAACACCGGATGGCAGCGCGTATTGAGGATGCGGGGTTTGAAATACGTGACATGATTGTATTTCTCTATGAGACCAGCAATGCTGCCAAGGTACTCATTGAAAGTTTATCGCCGGATCAGCTCAAATTGCTGGACGTGGCATTTGGACGTGACGGAATGCTGGGCTAGGTATACGGTTCGGGCTTTCCTAAATCTCATCACACGTTAAAACCAGCACTGGAGCCGATTACCCTTGCCCGCAAGCCATTCAAGGGGTCCATAGCATCCAACGTAGGCGTGTATGGTACCGGCGATCTGAACATTAGGGAATGCAGGATCCCTCTGGCAGAAGGGGAATCACCCTATGATTATCCAAATGGACCGGGAGGTTCCGATCCTAACCATATGTGGCGAGGCAGAAATAAAGGTAATGGTGATTCCCCCAAACAAGGAAACCCCGATGGCCGCTGGCCCGCCAATCTTATCCATGATGGCAGTGACGCAGTGCTTGCCTGGTTCCGGGATAGCCTTCAGCAGTTAGAAATTAGCAGCGCCAGTCGATTCTTCTATTGTGCAAAAGCCAGCAGAAAGGACCGTGGTGAGGGTAACAATCATCCATGTGTAAAGCCCACCGAGCTGATGCGTTACCTTTGCCGCCTGATTACTCCCACAGGCGGCACTGTACTTGATCCCTTTATGGGAAGTGGAAGTACCGGCAAAGCTGCGGCGATGGAAGGTTTCTGTTTCATCGGTATCGAGCGAGAAGAGGATTATGTGAACATTGCTCGTAGGCGTATTGCAGCAGCACGGAGTACCACGGTTCGTTCTGGCGATGCAGAAAGGCACATTAATTGTTGAAATCGGGTTAAATGCCTCTAAAAGTATTAGCTCAGATTTGAACTAACACTTTTATGACTCAGGGCCATAACCTAATCTGGCAGGCAACTTTGTACCAGGAACGGAAGTAGCTCACAGCACTTAGTGTTAACTGACGGGGTGCAGGTCACAGTATGTGATTATATCCAGCATGACTTGAAAAAAGGTTGGGATCACTATATATAGTAATTAACCCATTTCTCTTTTGGTATATATAGTGCAAATGAACCCATTTCGTGTTTTGTGCTTAGACGGTGGTGGAATGCGTGGTGTTTATCAGGCCACGTACTTACAGACTTTTTCTCAAAGGCTAAGTCAGACAGGTTTTAAACAGTCTGACCCTGGTTCTGCCTTCGATCTACTGGTAGGTACCAGTACAGGAGGGATCGTTGCCTGCGCATTAGCCGCTGGTATTCATCTTGAGAAGGTTCTTGAGCTTTACCAGACTTACGGTAAAGATATTTTCCCACGGCAGCGACTTCGTGCCCTTCCTTTTGTAGGTAAATACGTTCGCGGGTTATGCTCGGGACTAGCTTCAGGTGACTTTGCCTTACGCAAAGTGCTTAAAGATACCTTTGGTGAAGAAACTATAGGCAAAGTTTATGAACGCCGAGGGATTGGTTTAGCCATCACTACTTTAGATTTAAATCGTCACTCCTCAACTGTATTTAAAACACCGCATATGGCTCGCCTAAATGGACGAGACAATGATCGACTACTGGTTGATGTATGTATGGCAACTAGTGCTGCACCTATCCTCCGATCAATTGCACGCCTTGAGGAGCCAGGCTCTGGCGGAGCAATCGTCGATTACGTTGACGGTGGGCTCTGGGCTAATAATCCAGGTGCTGTAGGTATGATCGAAGCCCATGAAATTCTCCAGTTCAGGGGCGAGACTGAACGCCCTGTGCACTTATTCATGCTGGGCACTCTTCCTGTCCAGGGAGGTGAGGAACTTGCTAGTAGCAGTATGTTGCACCGTGGTGCTTTGGGATGGTCTGGCGGCCTCAAAGCAATCACTGCGAGTATGAATGCCCAGGCGGTTGCTTGCGATTATATGGCTCGGAAAATTGCCGAGTTGAGAGGCAATGGCAGTTTTGCATACCGAATGCCAGCTCAGTGCCCCTCTGGGGAGCTACACAAATATCTCGAAAATATGGATGACGCACGCCCAAGAGTACTAAATGCATTAGCCCGGCAGGCAGTGTCCGACGTTGATCACGCATGGGCTCTGGCCGAATCGAATAATCACATGAAAGAATTTCGAACCGCCCTGTCGATTAAATCTAATACCTAAATTTAAATCTCTGGGAGATCAGCATGACGTTAATTGACTGCAATAAAGAAATGAAAGGGTATCATTCAGAAAAAGTAACTCTGTCAAATACCGACCAGTCTGAAATGCGTGACCGTCGTGATAATGGAAGAAAACGGCTCGAAAATGGCCTGACTCGCTCCTCCCATCCATTGCCAAAAGACTTTAGCTCTCAAGGTTCTTATGCGATGCGCACCATGGTGCAGGACGATTTATGTGATTACGACATCGATGACGGAATTTATTTCAACAAAGAAGACCTTAAAGATGGAGACGGTAATTATCTTGGTGCGCAGGATGCACGAAAGCGAGTTCGAAAAGCGTTGAAAGACGACAGGCTGGCCTATGATGCTGTTGTTAAGACAAATTGCGTCCGCCAATTCTATCCTGATGGTTATCACATCGATATCCCAGTATACCGTTCATTTATCACAAAGGACTTTTGGGGTAACGAAACAACTGAATATGAGCTCGCCAGTGGCGATGAGTGGACTAAATCTGATGCCCGCAAGGTTACACGATGGTACAACAATGCTGTTGCTTCAGAGCTTAAAACTGGTCAGGCTGATACCAGCCAACTTCGCCGTGTTACAAAGCTGACCAAGAAAATGGCTCGTTCCCGTGCCTCATGGAAAAAGAAAACCACAAGCGGTATTTGTATTTCGAAATTAGTTGTAGATCATTTTGTTTGTCAGGCGGGCCGAGATGATGATGCTTTACGTGAAACGTGGAAGGTCATCAAATCTCAGCTTACATATAGCCAGCGCATCGGGCATCCAGTGTTTGCAGATAAGAATCTTGCAGAAGAAAACGATGAGGCCGTAATTTTCTTTCAAGAATGCCTAACTGAGGGGCTAAATGCACTTGAAGTGCTTGAAGAGTATAACTGCACTCGTGAAAAAGCCGCGCTTGCCTGGGATAAGGTTTTCAACACTGATTATTTCAGTACAGAAATCGCTCAGGACACCAACATGTCCAAATCTCTCATGCGCCCAGCTGTCAGCGCATCGGCATCTCTATCCTTCCCCGCTCACCCCGTCACACCTAATAAATCAGCGGGGTTTGCATGATGAGTTGGTTACTGGAGAATCCTGCGCGCTTTTTGCGTGAGCAGAAGGAGCTCAAACGCCTTGAGAGTGAGCAAGAGTGGCTAAATATGGCTTTGCGCTTTCAGAGTGATGGTAAGTTGTCAGTAGAAATAAACATGACTATTCATGGTCGTATTTATGAAGGGAAGATGACTTATCCGGACTCGTTTCCAGATTCTCCACCCTATATCCGTCCCAGAGATCGTTCCGAGAGGTGGTCAAACCACCAATATGGTGAAGGGGGGTCACTGTGTCTGCAATGGCGAGCTGATAACTGGCAGCCTGACATAACCGGGGCGGATATGGTGCTCAGTGCATTTGAGTTACTGAATACAGAGCAGCATCCCGAACTACCAAATTCAGTCCCTTCAGCACATCGTTTAACAGAAGGCCAGATTTTGCGGGGTTCGATCCGGCGCTTAATACTAACCACCGATATCATGGAAACTTGGAGTAATCTCCCCCCTCTATCCAGCGCCAGTTTAAAAACATCTACCCTGTTCAGTTCTGACAAGGCTATAACATTCATCACTCAGATTTCCGATACAGAGAATAATTTAAAAAACGTCGCAGACGTTCCACAAAGTCTTGGATCATTCACTTACTTACTTTCACTATCCGGAGAAGGGTGGGTGTTCAAAAGTGAAGGATTTGACTTGAAATTGAAAATTAAATCTGCAGAAGATTTAATTCAGGCGATATCAGATGAGGGCTTTGATACAGTAGACATTCTGGTTCAGGAAGATAATAAGTACAAGGCCAGAACGATAGTGTTACTAGGCCGTGATGGATCGTCATTGAGAACTTTTTACCTTAACCCTGGTGATGAACCCACTATACACGAATTCAGTATTATTTGGCCTTCATCCACAGAGCTTAGGTTATCAGAGGAATCACAACGGCTGACGAAGATCAGAATCGGAATAATTGGCCTAGGCTCAATGGGTAGTAAAATCGCAACATCGCTTGCCCGGTCAGGAATAAAGCGATTTTTGTTAGTTGATGATGATTACCTAGCTACCAGCAATATAGTGCGTCACGAGCTTTACTGGAATCATGTTGGCGAACATAAGGTAGAGGGCGTAAAAAGTGCACTTTCACTGATTTCTGCGGGCATTGAAGTCGATGCAAGTATTATTCGTCTGGCGGGACAAGAATCCTCGGTATTTATGGCTTCCATCCTTAATGACCTTTCAAAATGCGATCTGCTTATTGACGCAACAGCAAACCCCGAGGTTTTTCTTCAGTTATCCGCTCTTGCGAAACGCTATAAGATACCGCTGTGTTGGGGGGAAATCTTTGCAGGAGGGTACGGGGGAATGATTGCTCGTTCCCGCCCGGGTTATGACCCAAACCCTTTGGCCGTTCGCGACGCATTTTATAGTCATCTTTCAACTCTTCCTAAAGCGCCTTTTGATAGCGCCCAAAATTACGATGGCAGTGAAGAACAGCCTCTGACCGCATATGACAGTGATGTTGGATTTATCGCTACAGCGCTAACCAGGCTTGCTATTGATACAGCATTATCAAGAGATCCCAGCGTATTCCCTTACTCTCTATATTTACTCGGCATGCGTTGTGAGTGGATTTTTGAGCAACCTTTTGACACGCATCCAGTCCATGTGTCTGGAGCTGGATGGGATACCGATGACACAAGCGCCAGTGAGGAGGATCGTTTAGCTGCCCTACAAGCGATACTGCAAATTTATGAAGGAGAGGAACGTGCTGAACCTGATACTTCCGGCTGAACAACAGGCAGTTATAATGGACGCTCTATCTAAAGCCGGGCGCCGCGAAATTGGTGGGGTTTTAATGGGGGAACATATTGGACCTAATAAATTTATAGTACGTGAAATGACAGTACATCGTTGTGGTGCATTTGCCTACTTTGTCAGACGGCTTGAAGAAGCAATCAGTGGGTTCAGTAAATTTTTTAACGAAACAGGCCATAATTATCAGATATTTAACTATATCGGTGAATGGCACTCCCACCCATCTTTTGAACCGTACCCCAGCAGTAAGGACGACAGGTCCATGCTTCAAATTGTTCAGGATAAAAATGTTGGGGCAAACTTCGCGGTCCTTGTCATTGTCAAATCAGGTTCGAAAGGTGAGCTAATTATAACTGCTCACACCTATCTCCCAAATGGAACGAAAAGCGAATCAGAAATAACTTTGTTATGACCCTGGCCCCGAATATGCTCCAGTCATAATCAGGAATAACCGGCTTCATGTTGGCTGCATATTCTGGTAACCGGCAGATTTTTCGGCGAGGACCGTCAAGGATGTTTGCCGAGAGGCCGCTATTTCCGAAGCCAGCAACTACAACTGGAAGGCGAAATATGGCGGGATGGAAGCCGCTGATATCAAGAAAATCAAAGATCTTAAAGATGAGAATCGTCGTCTGAAGCAGATGTTCGCCGATCTGAGACTAGAATGCAGGGGGCTGAAATACGTCATCGAAAAAAGCTTTAAAAACAGCGATAAAGCGTGAGCTCGTTAGCTATATGCCCACGCAGTTTTCGATTACAAGAAAAATTATGTACCCATGGCAAAGCCTGCTTTCCAGGCGAATAGCGCCGGTGATTCAGCAGTTTTTAGTCTTCTGTTAAAGCAATAAAACGGAGACTACGACTTCGCCGTCTCCGGAGAATGATCTCATATGCTTCTCGAACATAGGGCAAGGGGTATTGTGCACGCTTAAAACTTCGGCAAGTTACCCAGATTATCGCGTTTGGTACTATTACGGTCTGTCGAAAGGTAAATGTCATCGATAACGTGAACATCTGCCCCGTTAACCCACTTACCATCTTTTCTGGTGATGGTTTTAAATTTTGTTGCTCCGTCGTTGATCAATTCTGCAACAAACTGCCTAGAATTGATTGTTGTATCAGCCTCGCCTTTACCACCTTTGATGATTTTCACATACTCAATGTGCTGGTTACTGGCATCCATGCGAACTGCCGAAATATAATACAGAGTCATTGTGTATCTCCTGATACGCTATCCCATATAGCCTTCTCCAGAATATATGCAGGTTGAACTTAGTCATATCAACCTGTTCCGGTATATAACACGCTGAAAGTTATCACAGATCAAAAAACGCCATGCCTCCCGGTTTGCCATTACAGTTCTCTGCGTATCAAAAATAAGCCAACTGAATAGCCACGACTTTCGTAGCTATTTTTCATTGTGAGGGGATAAGTTCTAACTTCAGCTCCTCGCTTGTTGCCAACTGTCATGCTGAATCGTGTTCTCACGGCCAGATCAAGTCTGAGCCAATACATCTAAAGCGATGAGCGGGCTGTTTGCCGCCCGCCCCCGCAGCCTGCGAATTTTTCCTGACACACCGTGCCACGAAAAATTCGCAGGGAGGTTATACCTTTAACACCACCACGACTCTTCCCATAGAAATATATGGTCAAAGCCGCATTCCTTTATGGTTTCTTACCCTGCCCTCAAGCTTTATCCATCAAATAACGATGCGCTTTTGATGCCACACTAGCGGCTTTGAAAATATATCGTTTGTCGTTCTTCAGTGCTTTCAGCCAGGAAGCAATATAGCTTTCGTGCTGGACCTTTCCGACAATCCCGAGATCCGCCATCAGAAACGCGCTTCCTAACTCGGCGATCAACTCCTCAAACGCATAATCCCCACTGCCAAATTTTCCTTTCATTTCACGGCTAAGCCTTTTTTTACCACCGCTCCAGTGAACCAGCTCATGCAGGCCGGTAGCGTAGAAATTAGCCGCATCTGAAAACAGATGGCGCTCCGGTAGCCGGACTTCATCAGTTGATGGTTGGAAAAAGGCGCTTTGCCCTTTCTCGATGATGTTTGCGCCGCTATTTCGGAACAGATTTTCAGCCTCCGACAACGGGGCAAAGGTTGCTTCTGGGTTAACTGTTTCAGTGGTCAGCGGAAGGCCATCAATTTGTTCAACATTGAACACATTGAAGGTTTTCAACATTGGGATCTGGTCGATTTCGCCGTCTTCGTTTTCTTTCTCTAAGGTTGTATAGAAAATGGCTGTCGTGCAGTGTTCACCTTTTCGAACCTGCCCGCCTACTGCCTGCGCCTGTTTGTAGGTCATCCACCGTGAATCACCGAAGCCCTGTTTTGACGCACTGCACCACAACAGCATGATATTCATTCCGCTATACGCGATACCGGTTGCGAAATTGGAAGGCACCCCAGACATACCCGGCACTCGTTGCCACGGGCAAGACCACGGTTTCACACCGGCTTCCAGCGCTGCAATAATGTTGTCAGTAACAGTCTGGTAAATGTCGGTTCTGGTTTTAGAAAATTTCGTTTTTGAGGAGCCTGACGAGTCCAGCGAGGATACGCTGGTCGCCGCTGCGGTGTTAGGAGCGCTTGTCCGGGTGGTATGCAGGGAAATAGTCATGATTGTTCTCCATCAGTCGTGTGATTTTCGTCTTTGTGTCGCCTGACGGTTCGCTTTCCCGGCATCGTTCTGCCCTGCAAGGGCGCAGCATGCGTGCTATTTACCCTTGCGGGACGGGTTGTGTTGGGAAACGATTAACCGGAAGCAGATATGAAGAACGAAAAGCGCACAGGAGAAAAAACTTGCCCCTGCATATCCGGGCTTAGCGCCCCTTACACCGCAGTGGTGAAAAGTAGATTTGGTGGTGTTGAGCCGAGGACAGGCACTGACAGGAGCATCATGTTGGTGTGAGCATGCTTTCCTGCCGGGCGAGACGATCCTGGTAACCGGGGGCGGTTTGTTCTTAAATTAATTGTCTCGTTCCGGCATCACTTACAACCGGGGCCGGGCAGCCTCATTATTGAACGCAGCATACAGTCTATTCACCACCTAGTTCTGTGGTAAGAGGTTTCTTGAAACTGGCCACAGCGCTCTAACCATGGAACCATTCTAAAAGGGCTTCACAAGTATATTATCTCACTTGATTTTAATGCCAATCTCATGAGAAATATTTAGTGTAAAGAGTTAATAATTATATTTTAAGTGTAGATTACAAGCAGAATAATTTAATCAATCCACATAATGAACATATAAAACCGCAACACACTTGATTCATTTAACAAGACGCAGGATTAAACTTATTAATATTAAAAAACACAAAATGGAAACCACATTTTGTGTCGAGTATAGATATGACTTACACAGCAACGTTTTTAAGTAAATAAATTCATTTGCAACTAAGCATTCAGAGTTGATATAATAATCAGTAAGATAAAAATTCATGACAGTTTGGAGTTAATATGTACATAGCGATAGATGGCGATGATGTTGGAAGAAAAATAACCGCATCATACTTATCCAACTCAGAAGAAAGGCTGATGCACATAAGCAACAAATTAAATGACACCACAAAAAAAATATCTAAAATGCTATCGTCCAATGGATTTGAGATAATTTTCCAAGCCGCAGATGGTGTTACAGCAAAAACAGAAAATGAAGTTAATCTTAACCTTGTTTTTGATAAGATAAAATCCTATTCCTTTGACGAAATTACATTTTCGGCTGGTGTGGGAGCGAATCTAAGAGAAGCTTATATTGCGCTGTTAAATTCTAAAAGCAACGGTAAGAATATGATTTCTATTTACAAAGACATATTATAATGGTGCAAAATGTTTAGAATAATAAGATTTGACTGGTTGTTAAAAACGGTATCAATAATTTCTCTGCTTGTCACAATACTTTCATTTTGGATCTTTAATACAGTTCTGTCTTCTGACTTAAGCCTGTTCAAATTGCTATCAATATCATCATTAGCATCCATTGTCATAAACTTTTTTCTCCTTTCATCAAAGATATCAAGACTAATATGGGGAACAATAAGATTTTTCAAGAAAGACATGTATCCTGACTTGAATGGAATTTGGGTAGGACATGTAATCACAGAAACAAATAATGAATTTGAAGTTCGCGCAAAAATAAAGCAAGCACTCCTTGTAACAAAGATAGAAATGCACGGCCCCACAGTTAAATCTGTTACACTAGAAGCAACGCCAACTAAGGAACTGGATAACAACAAATTGTACTATGTATATAAATCAACCCCTAAAAACCCTAACTGGAGCGAGTATATTGGGTCGACCATATTCGACGTAATCGAAAATAACAATGCGCTTCAACTTTCTGGTCGATATTATACAGATAGAAAGTCTGTGGGAAGGATATCAATAAAAAGAATATCACTCAACACTGACTCTGATATATCTTTTTATTAGCTATCGGGATACTTAAATTACCATAATCAACCATAGTCTTTTTTAAAATAAAAAACAATTTGCGCCACGGAGATATTAACTATGGGTAAACTCCTTTCAGTAGCCGCTTTCCCTAGATCCCCCCTGCACACTCATCTATTTTATCGAGACTGAACGCTATGGGAGACACCACTTGTATATAATTTCGAGGGCAATCAGAGTGGTGTTTTTTTCGCCACCCCATTAGACACTACAAGATAGCCATTATATTAAATTTCTTTTAACACACTAACCACACTGAAAAAATAACTAACATCTGAAAGATGAGTAAAATTCAAAAATTTTATCTACCGTTTACTTCTCTATTATACTTTTTATATCACTACCATTTTTTATGCCTAATCGCAAATTCTGATTTCCTGGTCAGGGTGACTGGAGGCAAGTATCCTGTCAATCTCAGCAAGCACACTGATTGTAAACATCCCTCTTGCCCCACCACCATTTAGGCTGAGTAACCGAACTCCATGGTCATTGACTACGTTCAATTCAGACATTGCCAACCTCATCACCAGAGAATATATCTATAAGATATGTCTGTTTTTTCTTTTCAATGTACAAATAATCAGTGCTTTTACAATTAGTATAAAACACTTTTATTTATAACAAATCATTGATTTAACCTTAAATAATTAAAATTATAAATTTTAACTCCAATTAAAGGGAAGCCCGCACCTGAAACGAAGAAGAATAAACTAACTTTCCCTAATTTTATGGCTCTTTGCGCTATGTAACATCTCAAGGCACTATCTGCCAGCGTAGTCCGATGTACCAAACTCTTTAGGCCCGCCTGATCTAACGTGAAGCCCCTCGGCATAGGCAAGCAAATTCCTAACGATAAGGCTGACTACGAGAACATTCCTGGCTACGCCAACAAGCGTTAGGCCACAATATTGGCATGGGGTACCTATATTTTACATCACGTTGCGGTATTCGATCAGTCTATGAGATAGCTTTCGTCCATCTCAGATTCAACTTCAAATCTCTCAGTTTTAAAATAGATAAGACCTACTTCTTTTGGAAGGGCATCTAGCTTGTCGAGTACGGTATTAATTCGAGCGCATTGCTCAGCGTTGATATAGAAGCGATGCTCGTTTAACCAATTCCGAGAATCATGATAGTTGTCGAGCGTTGCCGCCTCCAGTGTTACGACACATTGTTCTATTCTTGAACGACTACACAGTCGCTTGATTGGAGGAATGATATCGACCGTCCGATCATCCGACACGACGATCGCAAGCCTTCGAGAGCTGCTAGTTTGTACGTAACGCACGCCGGAATTATACCGAGACCCCCTTGATGGCGTACACTCATCGGTCGCTTCACCGTCAAGAATAATCCCGATAGCATGACAGAGACCAGCAGGATCAAGCAGTATTGTTCCATCGATACCGCTGACACTTCGAAGGAGTGATTCAGTGAGCCTAGTTGGCACAATGCTAGTACCTTGCTTGCAAAGTCGATTCGCCTCGCTGGCCGCATCTTCCGCAACGACAATCATGCTCCCATGCTCCTGACTGCTTTGGGTCATCAGAAGGTTCCACAAGTGCAATCCGCTATCTTGTGACGACAACGGAAATAGCCTCGCGTAATTTGCCAGGAAGGCGGCCTTGTCAAAGGGCTCCTGTGGAAGTTTGGGCACAGCATATTGACTGAGAAGAAGTGCTTGGTTACCACAGTAGAACTGCCAGTGATAATGATCTATAAAATCTACCGTGAACGCATCCTGTGCACTGGGGGCGTGTGACTCCTTTAGTCTCCCAAGTCCATAGATGTACTGACTATTTGCGATAATGCCGACGCCTGATGCCGCCATCTGCAAGACTTTCCGGACCCATCGTGGTTCACGAAAGGGAACTGGCTCAACAAACTTCGCCAGGAACTCAACTGCATCGTTATCTGGATCGACGAGAATAAGCTGGCCTATGCCTTTCGTCCCCTCGTACATAAGAGAGGAGACAAGGTTCAAAGCATCGAAAAGATCAGTATGAATGTATCTTCGTTCGATCGAAAGGCCTGCGGTGTGCAGAAAGTCTTTTGCAGCAATCCGTATTATTTCCTCGGCATCTCTCATGCTGCCATGGGTAAATCGCCCTGGCTCAGGGTTATGTAATTCCTCGGTAGCCTCACGAAGAATCGCATACATCGCTGCATGTATCAGACTGCGAAATCCATGTCCTTGTTGGTTTTCGTCAACAGACTTGGAGAGCAAAGGAGGGAATTTCTCGAAAGTGTCGTGTGGAATCTGTATGACTGGAGTGACATAATAGTCGTCTATTCGCCTAGACTCTCCGCAAAATGACATTACGTTATGCTCGGTATCAAAAGCTTCAAGTACCTTACTAACCGATGTTCGCACTGAGTCGCGACGCATCCACTCTGGCTTGTCGCGCATGCTTGGCTCATCACCAAAAATCATGCTCTGTAACCGATGACTCTTGTAAATCGATTCAACTGAATCCAGCAATCCTTTAAATAAAGATAGATGCCACTTACCATCTTCTGGTTCTACGCATATCGGATTCGCATTTTTACTACCGGGGCGGCGAGCACCAACAAGCAGCACTTCTGCATCAGCTGGTGCCCCCAATTTTTTCAGTACATTACGTGCCAGAATCTGGATGTCAATTCTGTAGCTGTCCTGATATCCCCACATAAAAAGGTTAATGATGCTACCTGCCACCTTGATTTCTCCTGCTTGCTATTTGCCGTGCCGTAAGACCAGCAGTTTTATCGACTCACATCACCATTCATTCCACATTTTTATTGCAGCGTCGATAAACGCTTCCGCATCGTCTTTCTCCCATGAGGTATGTGTCCCCTCCCAAAACAAGTAATACTGCTCATTGGCGCATAGCAGCTTGTCTTTATCTGCTTCTGTCTGTATCCAATTCATAGTATTGACAAAGCAATCAGCATAACTAGTGCCAAACTTTTCGTTTGGCACGTTGTAGAGCAACCCTTCAAGATAATAGGAAGGTGCAAGCCCTGATTTCAGTTTTCCGTCAGCAATCAGTTTACTTCGAAGGTTTTTCAGTACTCGCACCATTGGCTTTAGCCATTTATTACTGGCCTGATGTTTTAAGGTGAGATTTTCTGAATGCTGCTTGGGGTAATTGGCAATCTGTTCACCATCGCCATTAAAGAAACAGATGCCCTCATCGTATTGTGAGTCGTAATCCCCCTTAAATTTCCAATAACGACGAAACTGCATTGATGTAATAACGTCAGCTTTGCGCCTACCTCCATTTGCCGCTATAACTATGGCCTTATCTCCCACCTTAACATCAGCCCCAAAGCGCTCTGTGAGGGCCCTAAGCACATCTTGCTTGAATTGATTATATGAATAGGTTGCGGGAACAAATGCGCGGTCGTACGCTTCTTTGTCTTCTGGTGAAAGCTGTGTGAGGTCACTGTAGTAGACATCATCAAGACATATGACTACATCAACATCACTTTCAGCATAAATGTTAGTATCGTTTCCATAGGAGCCCTGAAGGAAAACTTTAAAATTCTTTCCATGATACTCAGCGTTTGCGCTCTCTAATGCATTTTTTATAATTTTATAAGTTGAAGCAGATTGCGTAATAGATCCTTGGTGGGACCATGTATCGAGCTGTGATTCAGGTATTCCCATATTATTTCACCTCTCTCATATCAGAAATTCCCTTAATTGCGCCTCACGAGCTCCAAAAGACTCTCTACCACGCTGTCGAAGGGTATTTAGTTTATCTAATTTGTACTCAAGTAAATCTGTCGCCATTTCAGGCCGTTCAAATGTGTCACTGATCCGAATCGTCGGAATGTCTTTAAATAGAATGTCGCGTAGTTGATCCATCGATTGTGTGTTGATCTCTAATGTTTTTTGAAGCAGCTGGACTGCGAGCCATTTCTTAGCAATCCGCATAAGGAGTCCTGGTTTAGGTTCTGGATAGATACCAACACCGACATTTATAACCCGGATATCCTTGTGATCTTTTTTCAAAGCGACAGTGGCATCAGCGATTGCAAACAAGGTTGGGTTATTTGCGCAGTAACCTCCATCGATCAACTCAACCTTATCTCCTGCTGCGGTAACAATCACTTTTCTTTCGAAGAACGGATAAGCCGAGCAAGACGCTTGCACTGCATCAGCGATGCTGACCCCGAATCCTGGGCTGAAGGTTCCCTTGCGACCATGGGCCTGCACAACATTACCTTTGAAGATCATTGGTCTTTCGGTCATCCATCGAGTTGCGACGATGCCAATACCCATCAGGACATCTTCGAATGTCTTGTCTTGAAAAACTTCCTTAGCCAAATCTTGGAGCGCCATTGTTCTTGCCGCAGCCGACCGGCTAGACATAACTCGTGGTACATGTTCGGTGTACAGCGCGTGTATTTGATCTACTTCGTATCCTAGAGCGATGAGCGCGGCAATAATCGCACCGGTGCTAGTACCAAATACAAGATCAAACCTCTTATATAACGGGCACCCAAGCATAGCCTCAATTTCCTTGAGGACACCCAGCGTATAAAAGCCCTTTGCACCGCCACCATCAAGTGCGAGAACACGGCATATGTTGTCGTTGCCGTACTCGGTGAGCAGTGATGACGGCGAAACAGAGTAAGTCATTCTTTTGCACTCCTTGTTCTCTACGATGATATCCAACTAATACCAAACAATTTATAAAATCTGGTGACTTCAAGTAGTCCGACGCCTGCATAAACCAACAGCGTGAGCAGATGAATCTCCATCAAATCGCATAGTAGGCTAACTTGTTCGAGCTAGGACTTTTAAAGTCACGTTCCATCGAGATAAGGTAGATAAAATACCTCTTGACTCACACCACTGCCTCCCTCATCTGTTGCAGAGTATTGGGCAACGATGCTTAAAGCGTGGTCATTCTGTAGTTTACCTAACACCAGGAGTTGAGGACGTATTACACATTAGGGCCTAAACCTATACGATTCATTGATCTATTTTGACGCATTTGCAACTTTAATAATATCCACAACTGTGGCTTCACTCAAAAGCGGAGAGTCCGACCAGTATTTAGTTCGTTACGTGCGTCAGTTGCTGTACCCATACGGTTCTGCGAATAGATAACTTTCATATCCACCCCATCCAAGGAACACCAAAGTAACGAACAGCATATCCGAGGTACACTCAACCCAGCCTTACTTAACCCGCTACTATTGGTGGTCATTCTGGTGGTCTTGACAGAGTGATGATTCAGGTTTAGCTTGTTTATTAGCCAGTTAATGGCAAAGGCGATCCCAGTCAGAGAGCCATATTAGAGAAGCCCGCTTAAGGAAACTTAAGCGGGCTTTTTGCTGTTCGGGATTACTGAATCTTTGACAGAATCCGATTTTATCCATAACGATGCCGCGTTAACGGTGTTCAGTGCTTTCGGCCAGGAAGCAGTATAGCTTTTCTGAGGCTCACGCAGAGTTGAAGAGTAGCGTAAGCTCTGCCCGCCAAACCGATGGCTATGGGCATCCAGACACTTTGTAGATCTCAGTAATCACCTGCATCGTTGCGTCTTCGAGCAGGCCTTCATTACGGCATAAAAACCAGCCGTGGTTTGCAATTTCTCGCTCGAACGCATGGGTACAAGCAACATGCTCTTCCAGCTTATGAATCACCGTACTGCTTAGCCCACGCGGCCGAGCCGCCGCTCTCGCCCATGAGATCTCAGGCGCAGTAACAACCCCGACATGCAGGTCTGGCGCTCGCACGTTTCGTTCAATGTTGAGCTGTAAAATCTCGGCAAATGGAAGCATCCGACGAAACGCGGCATCCGAGGGATACCAGCGATCCATCAAGATAATGCTGTCCGGTGGCTGTTTAGTCAGCACATGCTGGGAAATCCATGCACGGCTCTCCGCAAAGCGCGCACAGACCTCCAGTTCCAAATCCAGAGTGGGATTTCTGGCGAGTTTGTTAACAAGGGCCATGGTTTCCGCCCTGTAGGGATCGCTTTTTTTCTCACAAAGTCGGATCACCTTCTTGTTGTCTGCCCTTAGTATTTTCGTAATGGCTTCCAACAGTGTGGTTTTACCGGCGCCCTTGGGCCCATCCAGAGCAACAAACAGCTGACGACTCATTCTGCAAATGACGATTGATAAACGGTTTTAGTAAAGCTTGAATCTGGCAAAAACATCTTACTTCCTTGGTATGAATAGCTGCCCTCCCTCTTGGTTCGTCGGGGCACCTGGCGCGTCAGCGCGAATCGGATCGAGGGATTTTATCAACAGACGCCGATGAACATTCCGGCAATGGCGCTAACTCACCCGTTTAAAAACCCAGAATTACGGCCGTGCATGGTCATAGCCCATAGGTTGTGACCTGCGCGAGGTAGTTTAAGGGATCCGCTGACAAAACGGAAAGCATCCCCCACCAAGCCTGTTTTTAAAGCAGACCGGCGTTGATGGGCAGCTTTGAGGAAGGAGCAGAATGATAAACCGGAGTGAGGAGTGTTCGATAACATTCATTCACGAGGGAATACTTTTCGTGAATTACACCAAGAAGTACCTTCCAGTGGTATGGTTATATTTTTACCATCACAAGAGGGAAAGCTAATGATTGTAAGGACCTGGCACGGTTGTGTTCCACTTGAACATGCAGAAAGCTTTGCAAAGCACCTTGAGAAAACAGGAATAGAACATTCAAGGAGCATATCAGGGAACAAAGGCGCGTTCGTTCGCAGGGAAACTCAGGGTGGCTGGGAACATTTTTTTCTGGCTACTTACTGGCAGGATCTAAAGTCGGTGAAGGCATTTGCCGGAGAAAACTATCATGTGGCGGTCACCTACCCGGACGACGAAGAATTTGAACTACTTTCTGACCCTTACGTTTTCCAGCATGTTGTTGAAGCCTTCGTACCGCTTTAATCTCATTTCCGGGGAAACCTATCGGGAACCCGGAATTGCCATAACACAAGTATTAATTCAGAGAATCAACTCCCGCTTCTGGCACGAAGCTGTCAGACCAGTTGGCTGTCAGGTCCGCTATGAGCGAGAAGCGGACATTCTGAATACATAGTTTATCTCCTGAAAGTCCAGGAAATCGTCCGCCCCCTTCAGAGTGACATTTTCAATATGGATAGATAATAACGGCAGGCGTTAAGCCCGCCGTAACTCACCGGAAAAAGTCATCCACCGAATCGCTCCACTCATGGCCGGACACAGACCATACCTTGTTTATCGGGGGAGGAAATCCACTTCTGCAGTACCCATTTTTCCCAACGAAATCGAACGCTCCATGCGGATATCCGTTGATAAGGAGCACGCACTTCTGACTGTCTTCTGACCAGCCGATTTTAACGTCAGAAGGAATGTGGCCGTCTGAAATATCCTCGACATTGTAGATATACACTGCATCCTGAATCGGGTTTCCTTCAACGGACTCATCAAGCGCGTAGAAATACCCGGTCTGGCCGTCGTCTTCAAATACGGCGGCCAGCATACCCTCAGGAGCCAGGCTTTTTATCACCAGCGCTTCTCCAACAATGAGTTGAGCCTGTATCGTCACTAAAATCGTCATACCGATTACTCTCCTTTCCCTGGTTGTTTGATTAGGCTGCATTCAAACTGACAAGCAATTTACCATAACATCCCTGCGATGAAATAAGCCCGTGACCTGCGCCCACTTTGTTGACACACAATTGCTTTAGAAAGGTCTGCTTCTGGCACAAAGCAGACTGTCAGAGCCCTTTTGAATACGATCCCACTCCGCGCAAACTTTTTGAGGCTCGTTCTAGCTACCCTTCGCATGCAGAGAACATTGTAGAACGATCGACACTGACAAGCCCGAATGGGTAACGGGTTTGTGTCAGGCACCGCGAATGGTGCCGCGCCAGACGAAATCGGCATGATACAGCCGGGTTTCACCCGGTATCTCCTGGCCCAGCGTCGGCATCGTATTTTCTTCCTTCTGTTCTTCCGCCATCAGCCAGGAAACCGCATCCTGAGCAAATAACGCCACCGGCTGGGTAAAGGTGGTGAGGTTATAAGAGGACCACGCCGCCTGCGGAATATCGTCGTAGCCCGCGACGCATAGATCTTGCGGAATGCGTAGCCCAAAACGATGGCGCGCCTCGTCCATAAAACCGCAGGCCAGCAAATCGGTGACGCAGAATACCGCGTCAGGGCGCTCACGCCGGGTCAGCAAGCGGTGCGCCAGGATCTGGCCGCTCTCATAAGAGGTGGTGCCAAAACGCTCGACGCTCACCTCCAGCCCCGCAGCTTCCGCCGCCTGCAGAAAACCGCGCTCACGCGCCATCAGGCTTGGCGTACCGGCCAATGAGTTGGCGAAGGCAATGCGTCGGCAGCCCGCACGGGCAAACGCCATCACCACCCTGCCAGCCGCCTCTTCGTTATCCAGCCGGATGCTGAGCGAGCCGGGCAAGGTATCGTTACGGTTGATCAGCACCAGCCGCTGTCCGTGTTTGTGGCACAGGCGGGCGATGCCGCTGTCCGGCATGCCGGAGAGCACAAAAGAAGCATCTGCGCGGAAGTTAATCGCCTGCTGCAATGCCTGGGACACGCTGTCATCGGAGCGATCGGTGTTAATCAACATGGCGATTTTTCCCGCATCCTGCAGATGCTGGGTCAGTAATCGCACCAGGCTGGCCCGATAAGGCGTCGCCAGCTCCGAAACAATCAGGCAGACAATGCCGCTGCGGTTGCGCACCAGTCCCCGCGCCAAATGATTAACGTGATAACCCAGCTCTTCGGCCGCTCGCATCACCCTTTCGCGGGTTGTCGCCGACACGCTTGCGCCGGGCGTATAAGTCCGCGAGACCGCCGAACGGGAGACCCCGGCCAGTTCCGCTACGTCTTTCGCACTGATCATCGCCTTGTCCATCGCCATCTTCACTTCCATCCGTTACGCGCTCTGAGAAAAGTTTGCCGCATTTTGCAAAGCTGTGCAAATTTTTAGCGGTCAATTTGTTTCATTTTTGTGACGAGTAGGTTGAATTGTTTCATCACGCGATTGACAGCGCAATTTTTATCCTCTAGTTATTTGCACACACGTGCAAAAAGAATAGGCGACAACGTATCGCCACCCTACACAACCAAGGAGAACACCATGCAACGCGTTACTCTGATGGCGGTCCTCGCCGCCGGCACAGCACTCTCTGCCCTGCCAGCTCAGGCTGCCGGGAAACTGAATATGATCTGCTCCGCCGACGTGGTGGTCTGTGAGCAAATGACCAATCTGTTTGAGAAACAGCACCCGGATATCAAAGTCAGTATGGTGCGCCTCTCCGCCGGGGAAGCCTATGCACGTATTCGTACCGAAGCCCGCAACCCGCGCACCGATATTTGGTGGGCAGGCACCGGCGATCCGCATATGCAGGCCGCCGACGAGGGGTTAACCCAGCCTTATCAGTCACCGCTGCTGGATCAGCAGCACGACTGGGCGCGCAAACAGGCCGAAAGTGCCGGCTACCGTACCGTTGGCGTCTACGCCGGGGCACTGGGCTGGGGCTACAACACCAAACTGCTGGCAGAGAAAAAACTCAAGGTGCCCGCCTGCTGGAGCGATCTGCTGGATCCGGCTTACAAAGGCGAAATCCAAATGGCCAACCCGAACTCTTCCGGCACTGCGTACAACACCCTCGCCACGCTGGTGCAAATCATGGGGGAAGAGCCGGCCTTCGATTACCTGAAAAAGCTTAACGCCAACATCTCGCAGTACACCAAATCCGGCTCGGCACCGGTGAAAGCGGCGGCACGCGGCGAAACCACCGTCGGCATCGTCTTTATGCACGATGCCGTCGCGATGCAGGTCGATGGCTTCCCGATCAAGGCGGTTGCACCTTGCGAAGGGACCGGGTTTGAAATTGGCTCCATGTCGATCGTGAAAGGCGCGCGCAACCTCAAGGAAGCCAAGGTGTGGTACGACTGGGCGCTCAGCGCCGACGCCCAATCGCACATGAAAGACGCTAAATCCTTCCAGTTGCCGTCAAATCGCAACGCGGCTATTTCCGAATACGCACCGCGCTTCGAAAACATCAAGCTGATCGACTACGACTTTAAAACCTACGGTGCGACAGAAAAACGCAAGGCCCTGCTCAGCCGTTGGGATAAAGAGATCGGCGCCAGCGCCCAGTAATTCAAGCCCTTCCCTCCCGCATGCGATGCGCTCTGTAATAAACCGGGCGAGGTCACGCTCGCCCATGCAGGGCGCGGTGAAGGACATATGAACTCTCGAGGTTAAGATGAATGCTCAAAACCGCCGCCTTGACGGGGCCCTCGTGCTGGGCGCACTGGCACTGTTGTTGCTGCCCTGGTACAGCCAGGAAGCCGGGTTCTTCGACTTTGGCTGGCTAACTACGCTGTGGCAGGATCAGGCGAGTGCACCCGCTCTGTGGCAAATACTGACGTTTCAACGCCCCTGGCTGGCGATTGCCCTGCTGATGCTGCTGGTTTGCGCACTGGCTCGCCTGCTGAAAATTGGCCGTTTTCGCTCGCAGTTGCTGATCGCTGCCAGCCTGGTCGGTGTGGTGTTTCTGCTGTTTGAAGGCCATGCCATTGGTTACAGCGGCTGGAACTGGCAGTGGAGCGAACACCTGTTCGGCGCACTCAGCGACGGCCAGCCCGCTTTTGGCGCCGGCGCTATTTTACTGATCACCACATTTTTGCTGCTGTTCTCTTTCGCGTTGGCCGAACGCGGCGTGCTGAAGGGCGATGCCTTTGTGGTCGCCGCCATTGTGCTGCTGGTCGCGCTGGTCACCACTTTCGTGCTTTACCCGGTGCTGAGCATGTTTGTCGCCTCGGTGCAGGACGCGGACGGATCGTTCAAGCCCGACGGCCTGATCGCCAATATGCAGGATCCGGCCATTTGGAGCCTGAGCTGCCTGAAGGGCGGCAGCTGCGGTACCGCCTGGCGCACCCTGACGCTGGCGCTGATGACCGCCAGCGGATCCACGCTGCTCGGCCTGGCTTTTGCCCTGGCCGCCACTCGTACGCCGCTGCCGTTCAAAAAAGGGCTGCGCATGTTGACGGTGCTGCCGATCATTACGCCGCCGTTCGTGATCGGTCTGGCGCTGATGCTGCTGTTTGGCCGTGCCGGGGTGGTGACCGAGCTGCTCGCCGGGGTGTTCGGCATTGAACCCGGCCGCTGGCTTTATGGCCTGACCGGTATCTGGATTGCTCAGGTGCTCTCCTTTACCCCGATTGCCTTTCTGGTGTTGATTGGCGTGGTGGAAGGCGTCAGCCCCTCGCTGGAAGAAGCTTCGCAAACGCTGCGCGCCAACCGCTGGCGCACTTTCCGCTACGTTTCCCTGCCGCTGATGGCGCCCGGGTTGGCCAACGCCTTCCTGATCAGCTTTATCGAAAGCATGGCGGACTTCGGTAACCCGATGGTGCTGGGCGGCAGCCACGGCGTGCTGTCGACCGAAATCTTCTTCTCGGTGGTCGGCGCGCAAAACGATCCGAGCCGCGCCGCCGTGCTGGCGATTATCCTGCTGTGCTTTACCCTCAGCGCCTTTATTTTGCAGCGCCTGTGGTTGGCTGGGAAAAGCTTCGCCACCGTTACCGGCAAAGGGGATTCCGGCACCCACTGTGGATTGCCGCGGGGCTTGCGCTACGGCGTGTACGCGTTGGTGATCCCCTGGGGCCTGTTCACGCTGGTCATCTACGGCATGATCCTGATCGGCGGCTTCGTGCAGTCATGGGGACTCGACAGCAGCCTGACGCTGGGCCATTACGCTCGCGCCTTCGGTTTCCACTGGAACAGCGGCCAGATCGTCTGGACCGGCGTCGCCTGGAACTCGTTCTGGACCACGTTGGAAATCGCGCTGATCGCCGCCCCGCTCACGGCCATCGTCGGCTTGCTCACCGCCTGGCTGATCGTGCGGCAGAAGTTTGCCGGCCGCCAGACCTTCGAGTTTATGTTGATGCTCAGCTTTGCCATCCCCGGCACGGTGATCGGCGTCAGTTACATCATGGCCTACAACCTGCCGCCGCTGGAAATCACCGGCACCGCCCTGATCCTGGTCGCCTGCTTTGTGTTCCGCAATATGCCGGTCGGTGTCAGGGGCGGGATCGCCGCCATGAGTCAGTTGGATCGCAGCCTGGATGAAGCCTCGCTGACCCTGCGCGCCAGCAGTTTCCGCACCCTGCGCAAAGTGATCCTGCCGCTGTTGAAACCGGCCATCAGCGCGGCACTGGTTTACGCCTTTGTGCGCGCGATCACCTCCATCAGCGCGGTGATTTTCCTGGTCAGCGCCCAGTACAACATGGCCACCTCCTACATCGTCGGGCTGGTCGAAAACGGGGAATACGGCGTGGCCATCGCCTACTCCTCCGTGCTTATCGTGGTGATGCTGGCGGTGATCCTCACTTTCCAACTGCTGGTGGGCGAACGTCGCCTGCGCCGTGCCATCCGTATTACCACACCGCCGGTGACGCCACCACCGGCCTTACATCAGGAGAATGCCGTATGACTGCCATTCGTTCCGGCTCGGTGGTGTTTGAGAACGTCACCAAACAGTTTGCCGATTTCACCGCCTTGCCCGGGCTTTCACTCACCGTCGAGCCCGGCACGCTGGTGACGCTGCTTGGCCCTTCCGGCTGCGGCAAGACCACTACCCTGCGCCTGCTGGCCGGTCTGGAACACCCGACCTCAGGCCGTATTCTGATTGGCGGCAAGGAGGTCACGCATCTGCCCGCCAACGAGCGCGACGTCGCGATGGTGTTTCAATCCTACGCGCTGTTCCCGCACATGAACTCTCTGGATAACGTGATGTACGGCCTGCTCGCCAGCGGCCTGTCGCGCAAAGAGGCACAGGATCGGGCACGTGAAGGGCTGAAATTGGTCGGTCTGGAAAGCATGGGCCAACGCCTGCCCTCTGAGCTCTCCGGCGGCCAGCAACAGCGCATCGCCGTGGCGCGTGCCCTGGTGCTGGAACCGCAGGTGCTGCTGCTCGACGAACCCTTATCCAACCTTGACGAACGGCTGCGTCGCCGCGTCCGCACCGAGATCCGCGATTTGCAGCAGCGCCTCGGCTTCACGGCGGTCTATGTGACCCACGATCAGGAAGAAGCCCTGGCGGTCTCCGATAAGATTATCGTCATGAAAGAAGGGCATATTGCCCAACAGGGCGCGCCGCAGGAGCTTTACCATTCGCCGGCGTCGGTGTTTATCGCCGACTTTATGGGCGAGGCCAATATCCTGCCCTGTGACATACAACAAGTGGTCGGCGGCGAAGCGCTGATCACCCTCGGCAGCCGCCAGTACCGGGTACCGGGTGGCAAGGCGCGTCCCGGCGCAGCGCAACTGTCGGTACGCCCGCAGTTTATCACCCTACTGCCGGAGCAAAGCGGCGCCTTGAACGGCGAAGTCACCCATAGCACCTGGCTTGGGGACCATATCGAATATGAAGTAAAAACCGATCTCGGCGCGCTGTTTATTGTCGATGTGCAGATGGAACGCCAATTGGCACCGACCACCCGCGTGGCCATTGACTTCAAAACTCAGGGTCTGGCACTGATTGCCCAGTGATCCTAACAACGTTAAGGAATGAAGATGAACGAACAGATTACTCAGCGCCTGACGCTGGCAGAACAGGCGGCCCGCGAAGCCGGAGCCAAGGCGCTGGATTATTTTAACCGCCGCGAGAGCCTGGTGATTGAAACCAAACGCGATGCGCAAGACGTGGTTTCGATTGCCGATCGCGAGGTTGAACTGCTGATCCGTGAACACATCGCCCGCCAATTCCCGCAAGACGGTTTTCTGGGCGAAGAGTTTGGCCTGCAACCCGGCGATTCCGGTTACACCTGGGTGGTGGATCCGATCGACGGCACCAGCCCATTCGTTAACGGCATGCCGAACTGGTGCGTGTCCGTGGCGGTGATCCATCAGGGCGAGCCGGTGATCGGCGTAATTGTTGCCCCCTGCCAGCAGGAGTGTTTTAAGGCCGCGCGCGGCGCGGGGGCTACCCTCAACGGCAAACCACTGCGGGTGGATCCCAAGCGCACCATGCAAAACCACGTCACCGGTTTTGGCGCCAACAGCTATGTTAAACCGGAACGCGTCGGCGAAATTGCCGCCGCAATCACCGCCGTGGGCGGCAGTTTCTTCCGCAACGGTTCCGGCGCCATGATGTTGGCCTGGGTGGCGGCAGGACGGCTGGTGGGCTATTACGAACCCTACATGCACGCCTGGGACTGTCTGGCAGGTTACTGTCTGGTGAACGAAGCCGGTGGCTGGACCCACCCGTTCAATACCGAAGGGGAACGTTTACTGCGCGGCGGGCCGGTGCTGGCGGTGGCCCCTGGGGCGAAAGAAGAGTTAATGCGTATTGCACAGCTCTGAATTGACGTTGAATAGCCCCCTGATGGGGGCTATTCAGACTACTGACAAACACTCGAAAAGGCTAAACCGGTAGAGGTCGAACATGTTCGACCCGATTTAACCCATTGATGATGCTATTGGGCGCAGCATGCAGCGCCCCTACCATTAAACAACAGAGCACTTTGTCAACGACCTTAATAGCCCCCTGATGGGGGCTATTGCCTGAGTGAAAGGACGAACATATTCGACCGCGAGGCATTTACAACCCGCGTTTTTCCATCAGTACCGCCAGATCGACCAGGCGGTTAGAGAACCCCCACTCGTTGTCGTACCAGGCAAGCACCTTGACCAACTTGCCGCCGATCACCAGCGTGGAAAGCCCATCAATAATCGACGAGCGCGGATCGCCTTTATAATCGCTCGACACCAAAGGCTCATCGCTGTAACCGAGAATGCCCTTCAGTGGCCCTGACTCCGCAGCCTGGCGGAAAGCGGCGTTGATTTCTTCGCTGGTCACTTCGCGTTTCAGCGTGACCGTCAGGTCGACGATAGAGACCACCGGCACCGGCACTCGTAGCGAATAACCGGTCAGGCGGCCATCCAGGCTCGGGATCACCTTGCCGAGCGCTTTCGCCGCACCGCTGGAGTAAGGCACAATCGACTCCGCGGCAGCACGGGCGCCCCGTAAATCTTTTTCCGGCTGATCGTGCAGCGCCTGGCTGTTGGTGTAGGCATGGGTGGTATTCATCAGGCCGTACTCAATACCAAAGGCTTGATGCAGCACCTGCGCGGCGGGCGCCAAACCGTTGGTGGTACAACTGCCGTTGCTGACCACCCGATGCTTGGCCGGATCGTACTGATCCTGGTTAACGCCCATCACTATCGTAATATCGTCGTCTTTTGCCGGCGCAGAGATAATCACTCGCTTGGCGCCGCCACGGGTGATGTGCACTTCCGCCTTGGCTTTGTCGGCAAAAAAACCGGTCGCTTCGATCACCACGTCAACGCCCACGCTTTTCCATGGAATGGCGCCCGGATCTCTTTCAGAGAAGACATGAATTGGCCTGCCGTCCAGCAGCAGCTGGTTTTCACCGGCCTCGACGCTGGCCGCCAGCCGGCCCGAGAGCGAATCGTATTTCAGCAGATGCGCCAGCGTTTTACTGTCGGTCAAATCATTGATCGCCACAACTTCAAAGTCGCTGCGACCTAACGCAGCACGCAAAACATTCCTGCCGATTCTGCCGAATCCATTAATGCCTACTTTGACCATGATCTACTCCTTCGTTATTGGCTCTGGTGTAAATTTAAGCCGCGGGGAGCATGTCGTAAATGACGTTTGTAGATCAATTTACGCCAAAGTGCGTGAATGGAAGCGATCGCGGTATTCGGTGGGGGTCAGTTGCAAATGCCGTTCGAAAACGCGGCGCAGATTGAGAGCATTGCCGAAACCGCTGCTGGTGGCGATTTGTTCAATGCCTTGTGAGCTCTGTTCCAGGCGCTGGCGGGCGATGTACAAGCGCCCTTCTTCGACAAATTTGGCGGGTGAAATGCCGGTTTCGCGCGTGAACACGCGCGTAAAGTTGCGCGGACTCATGGCAACCCGTTCGGCCAGTTTCTCAACGGAAAGATCCTCGGCCAGATTCTCCAGGATCCAGCTCTGCAGATCGCGGATCGGGCCCGGTGTTTTGGCCTGATTCAGTGGGTAACGGCTGAACTGCGCCTGCCCGCCGGGGCGGCGTAAAAACATCACCAGATCCTGCGCCACTTCGCGGGCCTGCACGAAACCGTAATCGTCCTCCACCAGCGCCAGCGTGAGATCGAACCCGGAGCTGACGCCGCCAGAGGTCCAGACCGCACCATCCTGCACGTAGATCGGCCCATTTTCGACCTTCACTTTGGGGAAACGGGCCTGCAAGGTTTCCAGCAGCCGCCAATGGGTGGTTGCCCGGCGGCCGTCCAGCAGACCGGCTTCGGCCAGCAGCATCGCCCCACCGCAAACGGACGCCACGCGCCGCGCCTTGGGGGCCGCACGTCGGAGCCAATCCACCACAAAGGCGCTTTCTTCCTCGGTCGCCCCTTTGCCGGTAACGATGATGGTATCGCGTTCCACCTCAGGGTCGAGATCCGCCAGGCGATGATCGGCCAACAGATTCAAACCGGACGAGCCATGCACCACCCGGTGAGTTTGCGTGGTGACTATCGCCATCTGGTAGAGCGGCGCGTCATCGGGCCGCAAGCGGTTGGCCTGCATCAGGATGTCGGCGATCCCCGCCGATTCGAACAGCATGCCCCCTTCGGGGACGATAATCAGAAATGTATGCATGGCCTTAAAATACAAAATCGACAAAATAAGTCAATAACGCTTCCCGCTTTGAGAAGCGTTTTCTCTCATCAGCGCCAGCCCAGCGCCGGCGCGACATGAGTCAGGATCGACTCAATCACGTGGGCGTTGTAGTCAACGCCTAGCTGGTTGGGCACGGTCAGCAGCAAGGTATCGGCTTCGGCAATCGCTTCGTCCTGCGCCAACTGCTTGATCAGCAGTTCCGGCTCGGCGGCATAGCTACGGCCGAATACCGCGCGAGTCTGCTGATCGATATACCCCACCTGATCGCTGTCCTGGCCGCTGTTGCCGAAATAGCTGCGATCCTGCTGGTTCATCAGCGCAAAGATGCTTCGGCTGACCGACACCCGCGGCTGGCGTGCATGACCCGCGGCCTTCCAGGCATCGCGATAAGCGCGGATCTGCTTGGCCTGCTGCACGTGGAAAGGCTCGCCGGTTTCGTCGTTTTTCAGCGTTGAGCTTTGCAGATTCATGCCCAGCTTCGCCGCCCAGATCGCCGTGGCGTTTGAGCTGGCGCCCCACCAGATGCGATCGCGCAGCCCGGCGGAGAAAGGTTCTACCCGCAGCAAGCCCGGCGGGTTCGGGAACATCGGTTGCGGGTTAGGTTCAGCAAAGCCTTCGCCACGCAGCGCTTCCAACAGGACGTCGGTATGGCGGCGCGCCATATCGGCTTCGGTCTCGCCTTCGGCAGGCGTATAACCAAAATAACGCCAGCCATCAATCACCTGTTCGGGAGAACCGCGGCTGATGCCCAGTTGCAGCCGCCCGCCGGAAATCAGGTCGGCGGCGCAGGCATCTTCGACCATATAAAGCGGATTTTCATAGCGCATGTCGATCACGCCGGTGCCGATCTCAATACGCTGGGTTTTGGCGCCGATGGCTGCCAGCAGCGGGAATGGCGAGGCAAGCTGGCGGGCAAAGTGGTGTACGCGAAAATAAGCCCCATCCGCCCCCAGCTCTTCTGCCGCCACGGCAAGATCAATGGATTGCAGCAGCGCATCTGCCGCCGAACGGGTGCCCGACTGCGACGAAGGCGTCCAGTGGCCGAAAGAAAGGAAGCCGATTTTCTTCATGGGGTGATCCTTAGATTCATTAATGACCGGATTACAGTGACAAAAATCGCCCCCTTCCGGCCAGAAATATCGTGGCCGATCGCACTAAACGGATCCTTTTACGCCACGACGCCACACTGCCTGAGCATTGTAATCAAAAAGTAAATATCGTATAACAGGCTCCTCCGAGGGGTGTCCTGTTACGGGCTGAGATGGCGCAAGCCGAACCCTTTGAACCTGATCTGGGTCATGCCAGCGAAGGGACGGTCGGCAATCCCCTCACGGCGGTTGCCTGTTCATACCTCACCTCAGCGCGCCCGGATCTCCACTCACTTTTGGAGGTCCCATGTTTACTCCCTTATTCGATAACGGTCTTTACGGAAAGCTGCGCCAACAGGCCGGCGGTCACTGGCAGGACTATGTGGCACACCCCTTTATTCAGCAACTGGCCGCCGGTACGCTGCCGGAACCCGCTTTTCGCCGCTACCTGACGCAGGATTATCTGTTCCTGATCCACTTTGCCCGCGCCTATGCCCTGCTGGTCAGCAAACTGCGCACCCTGCCGGAAATGCGTGCCGCTACCGCTTCGCTCAATGCGATTGTCGCCGAACTGCCCCTGCACCTGGCCTATTGTGCCGACTGGGGATTGAGCGAACCGCAGATAGCCGCCGCACCCGAAGCGCCGGAAACCCTCAATTACACCCGCTATGTGCTCGATATCGGCCACGCCGGAGATGCTCTGGATCTGCTGGCAGCGTTAATGCCCTGCGTCGCTGGCTATGCCGAAATCGGCCTGCGCCTGCTCAACGATCCCAACACCGTGATGGAAGGCAATCCCTATGCCTCGTGGATCCGCAACTATGGTGATCCCGCCTATCTGAGCGGCGTACAAGCCTCCCTCGACCTGCTGGAAAACGTTGGCCTCCAGCGGGGTGCCCCAAGCCGCCTGAACGAACTGTCGGCGATTTTCACCACCGCCACCCGCCTGGAATCCGCCTTCTGGCAGATGGGGTTGAATGCCCAATGAGCCTCGGCGACACGCAGCACGGCAATGCACGGCCCGGTATTCAGGTACGGGATCTGACCCTGCGCTTTGGTCAGCAGGTGATTTTCGATGGTCTGAATTTCGATATCGCCGGCGGCAGCTTCGTTGCCCTGCTCGGTGCCAGCGGCGCGGGGAAGACCAGCCTGCTGAAGATCATCGCCGGGCTGGCGAAACCCACCTCCGGTACGGTTATCGGCAGCGATGGCCTACCGATCGCCGGACGTATCGCTTATATGGGGCAAAAGGATCTGCTCTATCCCTGGCTGACAATTGACGAGAATATTAGCCTCGGTGCGCGGCTGCGCGGCGAAAAGGTCGACCGCGCCTGGGCGGAACATCTGCGGGAACGCGTGGGCTTGAACGGCTATGGCCGCAGCTTGCCTGCCGCGCTGTCCGGTGGCATGCGTCAACGTGCCGCTATTGCCCGCACGCTGTATGAGCGCCAGCCGATTGTGTTGATGGATGAACCCTTCTCCGCGCTGGATACCATCACCCGCGCCATGATCCAGCAGTTGGCCGCCGAACTGCTGGCGCAGCATACCGTGCTGCTGATCACCCACGACCCCATGGAGGCCTGCCGCCTTAGCCACCGCCTGCTGGTGCTGTCCCGTTATCCGGCGGGGCTGGACGACAGTCATGTTATCGAGGGCTTACCGCCGCGAGCGCCGGACAATCCTCAACTGCTGAAAAGCCAGAGCGAGTTGCTGCTGCAACTGGTGAGGGCCGCCGGATGAAAACCCTCCCTGAAAGCCGTCTGTCGCGGATGCGTCGCAGCCTGACGGTGTTCGCCGGCCTGTTGCTGCTGTGGGCACTGGTCACGCTGGGCGATATCCCCGCCTTCCTGTTGCCCTCCCCCTCGGCGGTGGCACAGGCGCTGTGGGACAACCGGGCGTACCTCGCTTATCACACGCTGATCACCGCCTCGGAGATCGCCTGCGGTTTGCTGGCCGGGGTTTTACTCGGTGCCACGCTGGCGCTGTGCATGATCTTTTCGCCGCGCCTGCAGCGCTGGTTGATGCCGTTGGTGCTGACCAGCCAGGCGATACCGGTGTTTGCGCTGGCGCCGCTGTTGGTGCTGTGGTTCGGCTTTGGTATGAGCGCCAAAGTGGTGATGGCGGTGCTGGTGATTTTCTTCCCGGTGACTTCCGCCTTCTTCGATGGGCTGCGCCGGGTCAATAACGATTATCTCGATCTGGCTAGTACCCTACGTGCTTCTCCCTGGGCCCAACTGCGTCACGTGCGGCTGATGGCAGCGCTACCGGCTTTCGGTTCCGGGCTGCGGATGGCCGCCGCCGTCGCCCCTATCGGCGCCATCATCGGCGAATGGGTTGGCTCGGCGGAAGGCCTGGGTTACGTCATGCTTAACGCCAACGCGCGCATGCAGACCGACATCTGCTTTGCCGCGCTGTTTATTTTGGTGCTGATGACCGTCTTGCTATGGGTGACGGTAGACGCGCTATTGCTGCGCCTGATCGACTGGGCACCGGAAAATGATTGATCGCCTCACAACAACAAGGGTAACAACCATGCTTAAAAATACCGTCTGCGGGCTGCTGCTCGGCGCCACGCTGGCAAGCCAGGCCAATGCCGCGGAAAAACTGACGCTGGTGCTCGACTGGTATATTAACCCCGACCACGCGCCCATCATGGTGGCCGAGCAGATCGGCGCCTTCAAGGCCGAAGGGTTGGACGTCAAGATTGTGCCCCCTTCCGACCCGGCGCTGCCGCCGCGCCTGGTGGCAGCAAAACAGGCCGATTTGGCCATCACCTACCAGCCGCAGCTGCACTTTTTTGCCGATCAGGGCCTGCCGCTGGTGCGCGTAGGCACCCTGATTAACTCACCGCTCAATACCGTGATGACGCTGGATAAAAGCATCACCACCCCAGCAGGACTTAAGGGTAAAAAAATCGGCTATTCGGTCAGCGGCATCGAACAAGCCACCTTGGCGACCATGCTTGAGCATGAACGCCTCAACCCCAATGAAACCAAACTGATTAACGTTAACTTCCAACTGACCAGCGCCCTGCTGGCGGGCCAGGTCGATGCGGTAATCGGCGGCTATCGCAACATTGAAGCGCTGGAGCTGAAACTGCAGGGCAAAGATCCGGTGGTGTTTAACGTGGAAGACTACGGTGTGCCGAGCTACGACGAGCTGATTATCGTCGCCAATCGCGATTCGCTGGCCGAGCCGAAAATCAAAAAATTCCTCGCGGCGCTGAAAAAAGGCAGCGACTATCTGCACGCCCATCCGCAGGAAAGCTGGCTGGCGTTCGCCAAAGCCCATCCGGAACTCAATACCGAGCTGAACAAACAGGCCTGGCAAGCCAGCCTGCCGCTGTTCGCAACCGATCCGGCGAAGCTGGATAAAGCGCGCTATCAAGCCTACGAACAATTCCTGTTCGACAACAAGCTGATCAAAAAAATCACGCCGGTGGAGCAATACGCGGTGGAGCTGAATTAAAGGTTATTCGCTTTATCAGGGGCGCCGTATGTCGCGCCCCTGCCATTCCCCCTCAGGCAGAAGGCGCGACGGTAACGTCACCCTGACAGCTGCGCTGCAAAGCCTGCAGCACCAGGCCACTCGCCTTGCACCGCTCCACAAAATCACGCACATAGGCCGCCCCCGACGCTTTTTGTCGCGGAACCGCCATGGCCTGCTGGATGGCAGTGAAATGCCCGGCCAGCACCCGATACCCCGGGTTTTGCGCTGCGGCAGCCAGCAACGGCTGACGCACGCCCGCGGCCGCATCCAACCCCTGTTCGAGGAACAAGGCGATCGCGTCGGCGGAGGTATCGGCACGTACCAGTTGCGCCTGCTTTAAGGTTCGCGACAGATACAGGTCGTAAGCCGCTCCCTGGCCTACGGCAATGCGCACCTCGGGCCGATCAAGTTCGGCAACCTGTTGCCAGGGAGACGCCTGGGCCACCAGATAGGTCCCCTCAATGATCGCATAAGGCGCACTGAACGCGATCTGAGCCGCCCGCACCGGTTCGATGGCCATAAAGGCGATGTTCCAGTCTCCGGTTTCCAACGCGGCAAAAACCTTGCCTGCGGCATCATAGGTCACCAACTCCAGCGCCACGCCCAACTCGCGGGCCAGCGCGCTGGCCAGCGTCACTGATACCCCCTGAGGTTCGCCGTCTGGCCCCCTCTGCGCCAACACCGGATTGCCCAGATTGATGGCCGCACGCAGGATCCCCTGCGGGGCCAAATCATCGAGTACGGCGGCGGGAATGCTATGCATGGCTTTCTCCTGAAAAAAGGGTGTAGGTGTTTCGTCAACGCTCTCCGTTAAGGCTAGAGCCAAACCTCGGATGAGCAACATTTAGCCGCTTTTCGCCTCGCTGGCGTGATTCATGTCACACTATTGTCACAAAAACGACCGATCGCACTCTGCCACGCCAGGGCAGCGCAAACACGCATTGACCCTGGCGCTTTCAATGCGCTATACCCTTCCTCTTTCGCGTCGTGCTTGGGTCGGCGGCGTTTGCCAGGGCAGTTAAGATCTCCTTTTTAATCAGACAGGGTACGGTGGATGGTTTCAGCATTAATCTCGTTTGCACTTTTTTTAGCCTCAATTTTAATCTACCGCACCCGTGCCGCCGCCAACCGCTGGTGGCTGGCCACCCTGTTGACGCTGCTGGGCAGCTATCTGATCCTCAACGTGGTGCTGATCGCCAGCAACTACTTTACCGGTGACGGCATTACCGATGCGGTGATCTACACCCTCACCAGCAGCCTGAAGGGCGCCGGCGTCGGTAAATACCTGCTGCCGTTTGTCGGCCTGCTGGCGGTGCTGGCGCTGATCTTCACCCTGCTGACCTGGAGTCTGGTACGGCGCAAGGCGAAAAGCAGCAGCGTGGTTTACAGCGTGCTCGCCGTGCTGCTGGCGCTGTTTTCCGTCGGCACTACTCCCGCCTTTCAGGACATCTCGCTGTTGGTGAAGAGCCAGATTAGCGGCGATACCGCCGACTTTGACACCTATTACAAAGCGCCGAAGAAAACCGTACAGGGCAAAGCGCCGAACCTGGTGTATATCTATGCTGAAAGCCTGGAGAGAACCTACTTCGACCAACAAACCTTCCCCGGCCTGACCGACGAACTGAACCAGCACCGCGAAAACAGCATCGACTTCAGCAATACCCAACAGCTGCCCGGCACCGGTTACACCATCGCCGGTATGGTGTCCTCACAGTGCGGTATCCCATTGTTTGCCCCCTTTGACGGCAACGCCTCCAGCGCGGTATCCACCTTTTACCCGGAAAACGTCTGCCTGGGCGACGTGCTGAAATCCGCCGGGTACGACAACTACTTTTATCAGGGCGCCGAGCTGGCCTTCGCCGGCAAAGACACCTTCCTGAAATCGCACGGTTTTGACCATGCCTACGGCTTTAAGGAATTACGCGGACAGGTCAGCGACCCGGGCTACAAAAATGACTGGGGCTGGTACGATGATACCGTGCTGGACGTGGTGTTCGACAAGTTCGTCGAGCTGTCGAAGCAGAACAAAAAGTTCTCGCTGTTCGCCTTGACCGTGGACACCCATCACCCGGACGGCTTTATCTCCGCCAGCTGCAGCAAAAAGTCGTTCCGTTGGCAGAATAAAGAGAATCGGTCGCTGAGCGCAGTGGCCTGCAGCCAACAGCATATCGCCGCGCTGATCGACAAAATCAAGGCGTCCGAGTACTTCAAAAATACCGTTATCGTGGTGTCTTCGGACCATCTGGCGATGAACAATACCGCCTATGACATCCTGACCAAGCAGAAACGCCGCAACCTGTTCTTTATTATCGACGGCACCCGCCCGCAGACCGCGCTGCATAACGAGAAGCGCAGCACGCTGGACAACGGCGCTACCGTGCTGGACGTGATGGGTGGCGATAACTACATTGGCCTCGGTCGCAGCAGCCTGTCCAGCCCAACGCTGGCGACGTTGTTTTTGAATATCGACGAAAAAATCAACGCCTGGAAACCGGCGGTGGTCAAGCAATGGGGCTTCCCGAACAGCATCACAAACTACAGTCTCGACGATCGGGGCAACCGCTTTACCTTCTCCGGCATCACCTTTAAGGTGCCGTTTATTCTGAAGGTGACGGACAACAAAATTGAGCCGATGTTTAACGTCTACCTGTCCACACCGCTGAAAAAACAGCTTGCCGGGCTGGGCGCAGGCGAGAAATTCGTCTGGGTCGACAAATGTTATGAAATCGGTCGGGTGTGGTCGCCAGAACTGGCGTTGAGCACCGACACCTGCGTCGCGTCGGGCAGCCTGGCCGCCCCACCGCACATCGTGCAGGCCAAAGGGGGCAGCTATCGCGGCAAAATAGACTTTGAGCGCCCGCCAAACGATAGCATCGCCGCCTACCAAAGCGCCGTCGACAAGCTGAAAGTCGACGACGCCGCCGTTAAATACCACGCGGACGCCATCGCCTTTATGCTGCCGGGCATGCCGGAACAGGTGAAGGCGATCACCGGCGTTTCCAGCGTCGAAGACTGGGGCCGTTGGTCAGACGCCAACCTGGCGCCGACGGTGAATATTGATTACGTCGATCCCCTGCCATCAGCATTCGATCTGGTGCTGCGCGCCCGCGCCTACGGTAAAAACGTCGGCGAACCTATCTCGGTGCGCGTCGGCAATCAGGAACAGTTTGTGACGCTCAGCGAACAGGACACCACCGTGACGCTGCGCTTCGACAACCCTGCCGGAGCCAGAAACATCAGCATCACGCCGCCGGCCCCCACGGAGCCACAAGAAGGTGCCAGCGGCGGTTTTGTACCGAAGAAACTGGGTATTGGCCTGGTCTCGCTGAAAGTGGAACAGGCTGCCCCCGCTTCCTGACATCGCGCTGCATGCGGCGCCCGCGTTATTCGGGGCGAATTTATTCGCCCCCTGCCGTTTCTCCAAAGCTTTTGCGCCCATCTTCGGCTAACCTGTTGCTGTGAATTGATATCGGCATCCGTATGCCTCCCCGCCGCATAGCCGGGAGAACCAAGGAGAGAGTATGAGCAGTCAGCAATCCGGCACCGGCCTCACCCCCGCTCAGGCAGTCGAACAACTGGAAGCGCTGTATGTCGCCTCGGTTGAGGCGCTGCGCCAGGCGGTCGGTGACTTTATCAGCCATGGCAGCCTACCCGACGCGCAGACCCGCGCGGCAGGGCTATTTGTTTACCCTGAGCTGCGCGTCAGCTGGGACGGAAAATCGCCCGGTCAAACCAAAACCCGCGCCTATGGCCGTTTCACCCACACCGGTTGCTATACCACCACCATCACCCGCCCGCATCTGTTCCGCCATTATTTGACCGAACAGTTGACCATGCTGGCCGGGGAGTACGATGCGCATATCGAAGTGCGGCCGTCACAGCAGGAAATACCGTTCCCTTACGTGATCGACGGTTCAAACCTGATGCTGGATCGGTCGATGAGCGCCAGCCTGGCGCAGCATTTCCCCACCACCGAGCTGGCGCAAATTGGCGATGAGACCGCCGATGGCCTGTTTCACGCCACCAGCACCTTCCCGCTTTCGCACTTCGACGCCCTGCGCGCCGACTTTTCGCTGGCGCGGCTGCGGCACTACACCGGCACCCCGGTGGAGCATTTTCAGCCCTTCGTGCTGTTCACCAACTACACCCGCTATGTGGATGAGTTTGTCCGCTGGGCCTGCGCCGAAATAGCCGATCCGGCCAGTCCTTATATTGCGCTGTCGAGCGCCGGCGGCATCTATATCACGCCGGAAACCACCGCACCGGATCAGGCGGTCTCCGACCTGGCCTGGAAAAACCACCAGATGCCGGCCTACCACCTGATCTCGCGCACCGGCCAGGGCATCACGCTGATCAATATCGGCGTCGGCCCCTCCAACGCCAAAACCATCTGCGACCATCTGGCGGTGCTGCGCCCCAGCGCCTGGCTGATGATCGGCCACTGCGGCGGCCTGCGCGAAAGCCAGTCGATTGGCGACTACGTGCTGGCGCACGCCTACCTGCGGGACGACCACGTGCTGGATTCGGTGCTGCCACCGGATATCCCGATCCCCAGCATTGCCGAAGTACAGCGTGCGCTGTATGACGCCACCAAAATGGTCAGCGGCATGCCCGGCGAAGAGGTAAAACAACGCCTGCGCACCGGCACCGTGGTCACCACCGACGATCGCAACTGGGAGCTGCGCTATTCCGCTTCGGCGCTGCGTTTTAACCTCAGCCGCGCCGTCGCGGTAGATATGGAAAGCGCCACCATCGCCGCTCAGGGCTACCGTTTCCGGGTGCCTTACGGCACGCTGTTGTGCGTGTCCGACAAACCGCTGCACGGTGAAATCAAGCTGCCCGGCCAGGCCAACCGCTTTTATGAAGGGGCCATTTCGGAACACCTGCAGATCGGTATCTGCGCTATCGACCTGCTGCGCGCCGAGGGCGATCGCCTGCATTCCCGCAAGCTGCGTACCTTTAACGAGCCGCCGTTCCGCTGATTACGAAGGATCTGGGCCCGCTTCGGCACAATGCCGTTCACTTAAGGTGTTTTTTAGGCCAGTTCGATGTTTTTTCGGTCGATAACCGGGTAAAGCTCCATGAGGTTCTTAAACTCCGACCGAGCAAGGGACCGTAGGCGCGGTCCCTTGCAACCCGCGCCTTTGCCCTATCAGACGGTTGGCTGCGCCAACGACTCTCACTTCATCACGCCGCATCACGGCCGACAACGCGGGTGCAGCGAGGGTATCCGCGTAGCGGACAGAGGGTGTTAAGCGAGGGCGCGGGTGGAGGGGCCGCGCCTACGGCCCCTCCCATTGCCGTTCATTGCGGTGGCAGAGAAATGCGGGATATTGACGGCAATTCTGCCTGCACTGAGCCTTCAGGGACCGAATAAAAAATGCCCGTCATGCTTAAGTGAACGGCATTACCGCTTCGGCGGGCTTTTTAACTTTTCATACTCAGAACGTTGATGTACCGACCGCAAATCTGTTACAACAGCGGCTCTCATTCCCCAGACATCACCACACATATGATTGTCAGACCTCAGCAACACTGGTTCAGGCGGCTCTTCGTCTGGCACGGTTCAGTGCTATCCAAAATTCTGTTTCGCCTCAGCCTTAACGTGGCGATGTCCATCGTCGCCGTGCTGTGTTTTCAATGGTACGAACATCTGGGGGTCAAACTGACCCTGGCGCCTTTCAGCCTGCTGGGCGTGGCGATCGCTATCTTTCTCGGCTTCCGCAACAGCGTCAGCTATGCGCGTTTCACCGAGGCGCGGTTGCTGTGGGGCAGCCTGCTGATCGTTGAGCGCTCGCTGCTGCGCCAGATCAAGAGTCTGCTACCGCAGCAGGATCAGGCGGCGCGCGAGTTTGCCGCCCTGCTGATCGCGTTCAGCTACTGCCTGAAACACCAGCTGCGCGGCACCGATAGCAGCGCCGACCTGCAACGGCTGCTGCCCAACGTCGATCTGCGAGCGATAGAAAACAGCATGTCCCCCTGCAACCGGCTGCTGTTGATGATGGGCCAATGGCTGGGCGAAAAACGACAATCGGCACAGCTGTCGGACATGCTGTTTCACAGCATCGACCAAAACCTCAACCGGCTGTCGGAAATCCTCGGCGGCTGCGAACGCATCGCCAATACGCCGATCCCCTTTGCCTACAGCCTGATCGTTCATCGTACGGTCTACCTGTTCTGCACCCTGCTGCCTTTCGCGCTGGTGCCGGATCTGCATTACATGACGCCGCTGGTGTCGGTGTTTATCTCCTACACCTTCATCTCGCTGGACTCGCTGGCAGAGGAACTGGAAGATCCGTTCGGCACCGCCGCCAATGACCTGCCGCTGAATGCCATGTGCAACGCGATTGAGATCAACCTGCGCGAAATGAACGACGAAACGGATTTACCGGCGGCCGCACGGCCGGACAGCCGTTACCAGCTCAGTTAACCGGCAACCACGTCAGGCGCGGTGAAGGCCGCGCCTGTTGGCAAAACCCTTATTCGCGCCACCCGCCGCCCAACGCACGGTAAAGATCGACGAGATTGGTCAATCGCGCCAGGCGCGTATCGACCAACACCTGCTGCGCCGCATACAGAGAACGCTGGGAATCCAGCACGGTCAGGTAGTTATCCACGCCCTGCTGAAAACGCTGCTGCGACAAGCTGTAAGCGCGTTGATTGGCCGCCACCAACTGCGTTTGCGCCCGGATTTGCTCATCCAGCGTGTCGCGACCGGCCAGCGCATCGGCGGTTTCGCGAAATCCCTGTTGTATCGCCTGCTCATAACGCGCCACCTCAATGCGTTTTTGCACCTCCGCCAGATCCAATCCCGCACGCAAAGAGCCGCCGGAGAAGATAGGCAGCGAGAGCTGCGGCACAAAACTCCAGGCACCGGAACCAGCAGAAAATAAACCGTCCAGGCCGGCGCTGGCCGTGCCGCCGAAACCGGTCAGGCTGAGGGTCGGAAAGAACGCCGCCCGCGCCGCGCCGATATTGGCATTAGCGGCGCGCAGCTGATGCTCTGCCGCTCGGATATCCGGCCGCCGGGTCAGCAAATCTGCCGGCAGCCCGGCCGGAATGGTTTCCGGCAACAGATCGTCCGGCAAGGTGCTGGCCTGCGCCAGACGCGAACTCATCGCCGAGCCCAACGGCTGCCCAACCAACAGCGTCAGGGCATTGGTGTCCTGCCGAACCTGACGCCGATACTGAGCCAAATCACGCTGCGCCGTCCGTACCCCAACCTCCGCCTGGCTGCGATCCAGTTCGGTCGCCACACCGAGCTGGAAGCTTTGTTCCACCAGCCCAAAGGCCGCCTGCTGTGAGCTCAGCGTTTCCTGCGCCAGCGCCAGAAGTTCGCTATCGGCGCGTAGCGTAAGATAAGCGTTGGCGGTTTCGGCGATCAGCGCCAGTTGCGCGGCGGCCCGGGTTTCATCCTGTGCCAAATACAATTCCAACGCCTGCTGGTTCAGGCTGCGAAGCCGCCCGAACAGATCCAACTCCCACGACAGCGCTCCCCCGACCTGATAGCTACGCCCCACCGCAGACTGCCCGCCTGCGGACAGACTGCCCGGGGTACGCTGTACCGAACCACTGCCCTGCGCCGCCAGGGTGGGCAGCGTATCTGCCCGTTGAATGCGGTAGTTGGCGCGAGCCGCCTCCACGTTCAGCGCCGCAATGCGCAAGTCACGGTTATTCGTCAGGGCCTGCGTAATCAGCGTTTGCAGCAGCGGATCGCGGTAAAACTCACGCCAACCGATAGCCGCTGCCGTTCCGTCGACCTGCGCGACGCCATAATCCGGATAGGCTGGCGCTACCGGCGCAGCGGGGCGTTGATAGTCCGGCGTCAACGAGCAGCCCGTCAGGGTGGCAGTGGCCAGCATGATAGCCAAAAGTTTTATCATGACTCGGCTCCCGGCGCCGGGGCTGTTATCTCCGCTTCATCCTCCGCCCGGCGGCGTTCGCTGAGCCGTTTCACCCGAAACAGCCGCAGCATGATGACGAAGAACGCCGGTACGAAGAAAATGGCCAGGAAGGTGCTGGTCAGCATGCCGCCGATCACCCCGGTGCCGATGGCATTCTGACTGCCGGAGCCCGCCCCGCTGGCAATCACCAGCGGCACTACGCCGAGAATAAACGCCAGCGAGGTCATCAGGATCGGCCGCAGCCGCTGTCTGGCGGCCTGCACCGCCGCCTCTACCGGACTGGCGCCGGCTTCGAAGTGCGCCTTGGCGAACTCCACGATCAGAATGGCATTTTTGGCCGCCAGCCCGACGGTGGTCAGCAACCCCACCTGGAAATAAACGTCGTTGGCCAGCCCACGCAGCAACGTGGCCACCACCGCGCCAATCACCCCGAGCGGCACCACCAGCATCACCGCGCTGGGCACGCTCCAGCTTTCATACAGCGCCGCCAGACACAGGAAGACCACCAACAGTGAAATCGCATAGAGTGCCGGTGCCTGGGCGCCGGACAACCGTTCTTCAAACGACAGTCCGGTCCAGTCGTAGCCCACGCCGGGCGGCATGGTGGCGGCAATGCGTTCCATTTCAGCCATCGCATCGCCGGAGCTGAAGCCCGCCGCCGGTTCGCCCTGCAGGTTAAACGACGGTGCGCCGTTGTACCGATTGAGCTTTTGTGCGCCGTAGGTCCATTCGGCGCTGGCAAAGGCGGAGAACGGCACCATATCGCCGTTGTCGTTACGCACAAACCACTGTTCCAGATCCTGCGGCAGCATGCGCGACGAGGCATCTCCCTGCACATAAACCCGCTTCACCCGACCGCGATCGATAAAGTCGTTCACATAACCCGAGCCCCAGGCCAGCGACAGCGTGCGGTTAATCTCCGTGATCGGCACGCTGAGCGCCCGCGCCTTCTCGCGGTCGATCAGCAGTTCATACTGGGGCGCATCCTCCAGACCGTTGGCACGCACGTTGTTCAACACCGGGCTCTGCCGGGCAGCGGCAAGGAACCTGTCGCGCGCCGCCAGCAATGGCTGATGCCCAATACCGCCACGATCCATCAGTTGGAAGTTAAAGCCCGCCACGTTGCCCAATTCACGTACGGCCGGGGGCGAAACCACAAAGATACGGGTATCGCGAAAGTCGCGTGCGAACATGGCGTTGAGGCGGGCGGCGACCGCGTCGGCCTTTTGCGAGGCGTCCGGCCGTTGGTCCCAGTCATGCAGGCGAATAAACAGGGTGCCGACGTTCTGCCCGCGCCCGCCGAAGTTAAACCCGGAGATAGCGAACACCGAACGCACACTGTCCTTCTCCATTTTCAACAGGTACTCCGTGGCACCGCGCAAGGTGGCCTGCGTCCGTTCTGCGGTGGCCCCGGCCGGTGCCTGTACCTGCGCGAACAACATGCCCTGATCCTCCTGCGGCAGGAACGAGGTCGGAATGCGGGTAAACAGCCAGCCGGTGGCAATGGCAATCACCAGATAAATCAGCATCAGCCGACGCGGGCGGCCCAGACCGCGCATTACCGAAGCCGCGTAACTGCGGTTGGCCCACTCGACGCGGCGGTTAAACCAGCCAAAGAAACCTTTGCGTGCGGCATGCTCTCCCGGCTTTACCGGCTTGAGCAGCGTAGCGCACAGCGCCGGGGTAAACACCACCGCCACCATCACCGACAGCACCATCGAGGAGACAATGGTGATGGAGAACTGCCGGTAGATCACGCCGGTCGAACCGCCAAAAAACGCCATCGGCACAAATACCGCCGACAGCACCATGGCGATGCCTATCAAGGCACCGGTGATCTGGCTCATCGATTTACGGGTTGCCTGCTTCGGTGAAAGCCCCTCCTCATGCATCAGCCGCTCGACGTTTTCCACCACCACGATGGCGTCATCCACCAGCAGGCCAATCGCCAGCACCATGCCAAACATGGTCAACGTATTGATCGAGTAACCGAAGGCCGCCAGCACGCCAAAGGTTCCCAGCAGCACCACCGGCACCGCCAGCGTCGGGATCAGCGTGGCCCGGAAGTTCTGCAAAAACAGGTACATCACCGCAAACACCAGAACAACCGCTTCCACCAGCGTACGCACCACGTTTTCGATCGACAGGCTAATGAATGGAATGGTGTCATAGGCATCCACGGCTTCCATTCCCGGCGGGAAGAAGGGTTTCAGCTCCGCCAGCGTGGCACGCACCGCCTGCGCGGTTTGCAGCGCATTGGCACCGGTTGCCAGACGCACGCCCAGCCCCACCGCCGCATTGCCGTTGTAGTAGCTATCAATCGCGTAGTTCTGCGCGCCCAGCTCAATGCGCGCCACGTCGGCCAGGCGAACCCGCGAACCGTCAGGATCGGTTTTCAGCAGGATTTGGCCGAACTCCTCCGGGGTCTGCAAGCGTGAGGGGCCAATCACCGTGGCATTCAGTTCCTGGCCGGGCAACGCCGGTTGTCCCCCCAACTGACCGGATGAAACCTCAACGTTCTGTTCCTGAATTGCATTGCTGACGTCAGTGGCGGTCAGGCTGTAGTTCACCAGCGCAGCAGGATCCAGCCAGATGCGCATCGCATAAGGCGCACCGAACAATTGGAAGTCCCCAACGCCGTTGGTGCGGCTGATCGGATCCTGGACATAGGAGGCGACATAATCCGCCAGATCTTGCCGGGTCATGCTGCCATTCGTCGAGACAAACGCCATCACCATCATAAAGTTGGCGGTGGACTTGGTGACGCGGATCCCCTGCTGTTGTACCTCCAGCGGCAACAGCGGCTGTGCCAGCGCCAGCTTGTTTTGTACCTGTACCTGAGCGGTGTCGGCATTGGTGCCCTGCGCAAAGGTCAACGCAATGCTCATGCTGCCGTCGGAATTACTTTCGGAAGAAATGTATTGCAGATTGTCGAGACCGTTCATCTGCTGTTCAATCACCTGCACCACCGTATCCTGCACCGTCTTCGCCGAGGCACCGGGATAGTTGACCTGAATGCTGACGGTGGGTGGCGCGATGCTTGGGTACTGCGCCACCGGCAGATTGGCAATCGACAGCAGGCCACACAGCATCATGATGATGGCCAGCACCCAGGCAAACACCGGGCGCTCGATAAAGAATTTAGCCATGCGCCGGCTCCTTACGAGTGCTGCTTAACAGCGTTGTGGCAGCCGGAGCCCACTCCACCGCATTGACCTGTGCGCCAGGCCTGACCTGCTGCACGCCTTCGACAATCACCCGATCGCCCGCCGCCAGCCCGGTCGACACCAGCCAACTGTCCCCCATCGCCCGTTCGGTGGTCAGTTCGCGCAGCTCAACCTTGCCCGCCTCGTTCACCACCAGGGCGGTCGCTTCACCGCGCGGGTTGCGGGTAATGCCCCGCTGCGGCACCAGCAGCCCACCTTGCGCGGCCATGCCCTCTAACAGCCGGGCTCGCACAAACATGCCCGGCAGCAGCTTGCGTTCCGGATTGGGGAATACCGCGCGCAGCACCACCGAGCCGGTGGAACGATCCACCGTGATTTCTGAAAATTGCAATTTGCCGCCGTGGACATAGCGAGAGCCGTCTTCCAGTGTCAGAGTGACCGCCGCAGACTGAGGGCCGTCGGCCTGAGCAACCGCGCCGCTTTCCAGCGCATTTCTCAACCGCAAAAGTTGGACGCTGGACTGGGTCACGTCCACATAAATCGGATCTATCTGCTGCACCGCCGCCACCGCCTCGGCCTGCTGCGCCGTCACCAGCGCCCCTTCGGTCACCAGCGAACGTCCAATAATGCCGTCGATGGGTGACAGCACCCGGGTATAAACCAGATTGATACGTGCCGTTTCCAACTGCGCCTCCGCAGACTGTACGTCGGCCACCGCCTGCTGATGAGCGGCTACGGCGTCGTCATACACCTGACGACTGATGGCCCGGCTCTCTGCCAGCGGCCGGTAACGTTGAATCAACAACGCGGCGGTACGCAGCTGTGCCCGCGCTCGCGCCAAGGCCGCATTGCTGCGATCGTATTCCGCCTGAAACAGCCCCGGGTCGATTTGGTAAAGCGGTTGCTGCGCCTTGACCTGTTCCCCTTCGGTAAACAGGCGTTTTTGCACTATGCCCCCGACCTGTGGCCGCACTTCCGCATTGCGAAAGGCGGCAACCCGTCCCGGCAGTTCACTGGTCAGGGGTATAGGTTCGTTTTTCAACGTTACCACCCCGACTCGTGGCGGTGGCGGCGGTGCAGTCGGCGGCGTATCGCGAGCGGCCACCACCAGCCACAAAGAGAGCGAAGTAGCGGCCACCACAACGCCGACAGCAAGAGAGGCGATTTTGAGGCTCATGAGTCCGTATCCTTTTAGGTGCTGGGTCAAGGGTTGCGCGGCGCGCCACAAAGCGGCCAAAGGTTACTGTACGAGCGGCAAACTGACCTCAACGTGACCCGCAGATAACATTCGTGTCAGTTAACGCGTTTTTTATCTGGCGGCGGCGTTAGCTGACAAAAATGTCAGCCAGCCGTCAGCTTCACGACCGCATGGCTGTCATAAACTCATCACTGAACATGATGTCTTGTGGCAAGGTGGCGGGTTTCATGATTAATTAATCATCAGGTGATAATGACGGGAGTGGCCATGCGATTACTGTTGGTTGAGGACGAAGAAAAAACCTCGTCCTACGTTAACCGCGCACTGAGCGAACTGGGCTACACCGTAGACGTCGCCGGCGATGGCATTGAGGGCTTGCACCTGGCGGTGCAGCAGGACTATGACGCGGTGATCCTGGATGTGATGCTGCCGGGCAAAGACGGCTATGCGGTATTGGAAGGCCTGCGCGCCAGCAAACAGACGCCGGTGTTGATGCTGTCTGCCCGCGGTTCGGTAGACGAACGCGTCAAGGGCCTGCGCCACGGCGCGGATGATTATCTGCCCAAGCCGTTCTCGCTGATTGAACTGGTCGCCCGCATCCAGGCGTTATTGCGCCGTCGCACCAGCGACGGCATTGACGTCACCCAACTGCAAATCGACGATCTGCACGTGGATCTGCTGGCGCGGCGAGTGACCCGCGGCGGGGAGCGTATCGATCTGACCGCCAAAGAATTTGCCCTGCTCAGCCTGTTGGCTCGCCATCAGGGGGAGATACTGTCCAAAATGATGATCGCCGAACAGGTTTGGGACATGAACTTCGACAGCGACGCCAACGTGGTTGAAGTGGCGATTAAGCGACTGCGCGCCAAAATCGACTCCCCCTATCCGCAAAAGCTGCTGCACACAGTGCGTGGCATGGGCTACGTGCTGGAAAATCGTCCGCTGCATCGCGATGCGCCACGGATAATCGCCTGATGAAAATTTCCATTTCCAGCCGGATGGCATTGATGTTCGCGCTGACCATGGCGCTGATCATGCTGGTGCTGGCGCTGTTTCTGCGCAGTTCGCTGCTGACCTCGTTACAAAACCAGATGCACAACGAGCTGCACTTTCGCCATTCGCTGGTCTCCCCCTTTATCGAAGCCAAAGGGACCGCGCGCGACTGGCCAATGGTGCGACAAAAGCTCAATACCCTGTCCAACAGCGAAGGCAACCAGGTGAAATACTGGGTGATCAGCGAGGATCCGCGCTACCGCTTCGGCGGTGCTCCCCCGCCAGGCACCCACTGGTCAAAACTGCCGGACGGTTTCGCCACTGCCGCCAATCCTGATGGCGATTGCCCGTTGTATATGCTGATCGCGACGCTGCCGCCGCTGGGAGCTCGCCCAGAGGTGCGCTATGTGGTCGCAATTGATTCTGCCCCCTATATGGGCACGCTGAGAGAGTTCACCCAGGCGCTGGTGGTGATTTCGCTGCTGGGGATTGGGCTGGCGGCCCTGCTGGGCTACGCCATATCGCGCTTCGGTATGCGGCCGGTGCTCAATCTCAGTGAACAGGCGCACCGTCTGGTGCCCGGCACTACCGGCCAGCGGCTGGACAGCGCCACCTTACCGGCGGAACTGCGCAACCTGGCGGAGTCTTTCAATGGCGTACTGGCGCGCCAGGAAGTGGCCTGGCGGCAGTTGGAGAGCTTTAACGCCGACGTGGCGCATGAGTTGCGCACCCCGCTCACCAATCTGATTGGTCAAACCCAGTTGGCGCTGGCTCGCGAACGCAGCGTTCAGGAACTGGAAGAACTGCTGCAGTCGAACCTGGAAGAGCTGGAACGCATGACCTCCATCGTCAACGACATGCTGTTCCTGTCCCACGCTCAGGCCGGGCAATACGCCACCCAACTGAGCGAAGTGTCGCTGCGGGAAGAATCTCTGAAAACGGCGGAATATGTCGAACCTTCGTTTATGGAAAACGATTTGACCATTGAGATTTCCGGAGAGGTGCGGGCGCAGGTTGACCGGCGGCTGTTCCATCGTGCGCTGGCTAACCTGCTTGAAAACAGTGCGCGCCACGCCGTCGCGGGCAGCGCCGTTTCGGTACTGCTGCAGGAGCAGCGGGGATTTGCCGTCGTCGCCGTTGCCAACCAGGGCGAAACCATCGCCCCCGAGCACCTGAGCCGGCTGTTTGAACGCTTCTACCGCGTCGACTCTTCGCGCGTTCGCAGTGACATGCACCACGGTCTGGGGCTGTCCATCGTCCGCGCTATTGCGCTGATGCACCAGGGGGAGGCCTTCGTCCACAGTCTCGACGGCGTCAACACCTTCGGTTTCTCGCTGGCGCTGTCGCGGCCAGAGGAAAACCTGACGCCACCGGCGCCAAAACCGCTGCCGGCGGCTCCCGCCATCGCCGAGGTTAAGCGGGAAAGCCTGTCGTGATTTATTGTACCAACGCCAACACGCGTTTTTCCTGACTGCGGCTGGCGGCGATCGACAGCAGGATCTCTTTCACCACCAACGCCGGCGCCGACAGGGAGTGCTGTGCGGAAATGCACAGCGACAGCGGCACGCTAAGCGACGGAGCGTTGATTCGAGCCATCCAGGCCTTGGCCGGTCCAATCATCGCCCGCGCCACCGACTCGGGTAAAATGGTGGCCCCCAGGCCGCTGGCGATGGCCGCGCTCAAGGTGCTGGAGGACTCGATTTCACCAATCACATTAGCGGCCAGCTTGCGCACCGCCATGGCTTCATCCACCTGGGTGCGTACCACATCACCTTCGCGCGGCAGGAACAGATTCAGGCGCGCAACGTCCAGCAGATCAACGCTGTTACCCGGGTTCGGCACCGCACGCGTCGCCACCAGATAGAGATCTTCTCGCATCAGCGCGGTGGCCTGAAGGCCCGCAGGCATTTTGGCACCGTAGATCACCGCCATATCCAGACTTTGACCGGCAACCTGTCCGGCGAGCGTAGAGCCGATGTTCTCATTCAAACTGAGTAAGATACCCGGATGCTGATCGCGTACCGCCTGCAACAGCGGCAGCGCCAACTGTGATGCCAGGCTACCCGGCGCCAGCCCGATGGACACCTGACCGCTCATCGCCTGGCCGGCGCTGTTGACCGCGCTCTGCGCCTGTTCGCACTGGCGCAAAATGGTCTGGGCATGGGCATACAGGATGTTTCCGGCCTCGGTCGGCATCACGCCGCGCTTGGTGCGGATCAGCAGTTGCTGTTTCAGTTCCCCTTCCAGGGTGGCCAACTGCTGGCTGAGCGCCGGCTGCGCAATATGCAGCACCTCCGCCGCCTGGGTCAGGCTGCCGATATCGACGATTTTCACAAAATACTTCAGACGTCTGAAATTCATATTGCCTCCGTCATGCCGCTGAACTGCGTTGACAGAACGGCAGCAAGATCCGGGCCAGACCGACGAAATAAGAGAAGCCGTTAACTAATTGCCGGAAAAACAAGAAAAAATGATGCTGGTGCTCAATACCTCCCTGCGTTGGACGACCCAGAACGGAGAAGGTTTGCACCAGCGTGAAGCACGCGGAGTGCAGCTCATGGCCGCTCCTGAACCATTGCGCAGCAGAGCATCAATAAAAGCCATAAAAAGCAGCAGGTTGAATAATCTTGCAGCAAACGAAACGGCAAGGCGTTTTCAGGCTTTACAAGCCCGCATCACCCCGCTATTATTCGCCCCGTTCACACGATTCCTCTGTAGTTCAGTCGGTAGAACGGCGGACTGTTAATCCGTATGTCACTGGTTCGAGTCCAGTCAGAGGAGCCATATTAAAGACGCCCGCTTAAGGAAACTTAAGCGGGCGTTTTGCTTTTTTTTTCAATTTAATTAAAAACTTCAGGTCAGAATAGCTTCCAGCCTGCCCAGCACCTCGTTCATGATACTGTCAGGTAGACGTTCCAGTCGTTTGCCGCTACGAGCCCCCATATCAATGGTTCTGGGCTGGTCGCAACGAATAACACCCGTTGTTTTCGTCCCTGCGCCATCCAGTGATACGGTAAACCCCGCCATGCGGGCAAAGTTTCCGCCGCTGGTCACAGGAACAATAACGGGTAACCGGGTGAACTTGTTAAACGATGCCTTCGATACGATGAGGACCGGTCGGCTTCCGCTTTGCTCATGCCCGGCAGTCGGATCAAGTGAAACGAGCCAGATTTCGCCTCTGTCCATTTACAAGATCTCCTTACCCACAGCCGGCGCATCAATCCATTCCCGATCTTCCTCGCTTATTTCAACATGCGGGTCGCACTGCGCCAGCAGTTCCTCAAGCGAATAGCGGGGCCGTTTCTGGGGTTCAATAATCAGGCAGCCATTATCAATGGTCATGCCAACCTCACTGTCCGCCGACAGCGCCAGCGTTTTCAGCACCGCAGGAGGAACCGCCAGCATGACGGATCCGCCAACCTTTTTCAGGCGAGTTGTATACATAAAGCACCTCCGGATATTATATTTTAATATAACATCAACGGCGGGTGGTGCACGATTTTTAGTCAGATTCATAGGGCGTTTTCCTTAACGTAACGAGGCATACGATAGAAAACTATTCTTACGGCTCAAAGGATTATGACAAATCGGATAAACAAAATGCGGCGCAGATTCCAGATCAGGCTGCGCCGGGAATATCTCAGCTATAACGCGAAGGCCTGATTTGCTCTGGTGCGATATCGAGCGCTTCGGCAATCAGCCCCCCCACCTCGTCTTTATCCCCTTCCCATTGGCCTGTTCTGTTGCCCGTTTCTGCCCGCAGGATGCCGCTGCGGATCGGTAAGCCCAGGGGGTTGGCAACTCTGCCGATACCCGCCGCTGTCAGATCATGAAGATAGCTCATGTGGTAATGAAATTTAGTCGCTTTCACTCATCCGATGGCTCTGGCATAAAATATGCAGCATTAACTTATTGACAACATGAAGACTGATGAGTGAACAAACCAGTAACTTCTACGAAATCAAGAAGCGAATTCAGTTTTCATCTCAGAACTTAGGGTGCAACATCGCGATGAGCAGAGACTTTACATTTACGATTAAGCGCAGCCTTTTCGATGAGGATTATAACCCCTCTGAGAATACGCGTATTACCACCAATTTTGCCAATTTGGCCAGAGGGAAAAATCGCCAGGAGAATCTGCGCAACACATTGGTAATGATTGATAATCGTTTCAATACGTTAGCGCATTGGGACAACCCAAAAGGCGATCGTTACTCTGTCGAGCTTGAAATTATTTCTGTCGAGATGAGTGTTGAAGGCAATGGCAATACCTTCCCAGTGATTGAAATATTAAAAACCAACATTATTGATAAAAAAACTCACCAGCGGATTGAAGGCATTGTCGGGAATAATTTCTCTTCTTATGTGCGAGATTATGACTTCAGTGTATTGCTGCTGGAACACAACAAAAACCAATCTGGGTTTAGCATACCAGATGATTTTGGCGACCTGCACGGCAACATATTTAAGTATTTCGTCAACTCAACGGAGTACAAACAGAATTTTAAAAAGTCACCGGTCATCTGCTTAAGCGTCTCAAGTAAAGACACTTATCAGCGGACGGGTAACCAACACCCTGTATTGGGCATAGAATATCAGCAAAATGACTCCTCTTTGACTGAGAAGTATTTCGAAAAAATGGGATTACAGGTTCGCTACTTTATGCCGAAAAATAGCGTTGCGCCTTTGGCCTTTTATTTCTCCGGCGATTTGCTCAGTGATTACACTGATATTGAGCTTATCAGTACCATCAGCACGATGGAGACTTTCCAAAAAATTTATCGGCCTGAGATTTACAATGCGAACTCTGCCGCAGGGCAATATTATCAGCCAAGCCTGAATCAGCAGGATCATTCATTGACAAAAATTGTTTATGACCGAGAAGAACGCAGCCAGTTGGCTATTGAGCAGGGGAAATTTACTGAAGAGCATTTCATCAAACCCTACAAGAATATTCTTGAGCAATGGTCTGCTCACTACGCTCTTTGATTAATCGAAAATAAAAGGTCATTTATTATGAAAATTTTGCTCCCAACTTCTACTGCTGGCAGTTTGCCGAAACCTTCCTGGCTTGCACAACCAGAGACACTTTGGTCACCGTGGAAACTGCAAGATGAGGAATTAATTGAGGGAAAACAAGATGCCCTGCGCTTGTCCCTGGATGATCAACTGCGTGCAGGCATTGATATTGTCAGCGATGGCGAGCAAACGCGCCAACACTTTGTCACTACGTTTATCGAACACCTGAGCGGCGTTGATTTCGAGAAGCGCGAGGTGGTTAAAATCCGTAATCGCTACGATGCGAGCGTACCAACCGTGGTTGGTGCTGTGGCGCGACAAAAACCCGTTTTTGTGGAAGATGCCAAGTTTTTACGTCAGCTGACCAAGCAACCCATCAAATGGGCCCTGCCAGGCCCGATGACCATGATCGATACGCTTTATGATAACCACTATAAGAGCCGCGAAAAACTGGCCTGGGAATTTGCCAAGATCCTCAATCAGGAAGCCAAAGAATTAGAGGCTGCGGGCGTCGATATTATCCAGTTTGATGAACCCGCCTTTAACGTTTTTTTTGATGAGGTGAATGATTGGGGGATCGCCGCACTGGAAAGAGCCATTGAAGGGCTTAAATGTGAAACGGCGGTACATATCTGCTACGGCTATGGCATCAAGGCCAATACGGATTGGAAGAAGACGCTGGGATCAGAGTGGAGACAATACGAAGAAGCGTTCCCCAAACTGCAAACTTCGAATATCGATATCATCTCGCTGGAATGTCATAACTCGCATGTTCCTATGGATCTGCTTGAACTGATCCGCGGTAAAAAAGTGATGGTCGGGGCCATTGACGTGGCGACCAACACCATAGAAACCCCGGAGGAAGTGGCCAATACATTGCGGAAGGCCCTTCAGTTTGTCGATGCCGACAAACTCTACCCTTCGACCAACTGCGGCATGGCGCCTTTATCGCGTCGGGTAGCCACAGGCAAACTCAATGCCTTAAGCGCAGGTGCAGAGATCATCCGCAGAGAGCTTTCAGCAAAGTAACTTCGCCCAATATCCTGCTTTCGGCGGATAAATGTGCGAAGTGGTAAACCCTATTTGAGCCCGCTCAGGGAAACTTGAGCGGGCTTCTCGCATTTTTTCCGCCAACGTTGCTACACGTTGCATCGGTTTGCGCAGTGCTGCGCCTTTTAGTCTTTTCTCCACGCGACACACGTTCATCACTTAACTTCACCCTCACTATCGCCAGTAGAGTAAGTGCTATGAAATTTTTCAGACACCTTGTGCGTACGCCAAATTTCGTACAGTATACGGAGATAAGATGGGATTCAGGGACGTAAAAAAGCTCGCTATACGCTGTCTTCAGCAAGGTGCGTATGACCATGAGGTACGTGGCAACATCGATGTCAAGAATCTGTTCGCCACTGGTCAGGTTGATAAAAACGAGGTAATCGAACTTATCAGGAAAACTTCCGGAGACGCATATCAGTGCCGTCCACATCATCAGGATGCCGCTACTGACGTTCACATTCTTCAACCCTGGAAGTCCGGTTGCTGCTGGTACGTAAAATTTTATTTTATGGAACCCGACGTCATCTTTATCAGCGTGCACCAATAAATCGACAAGGAGTTCAAAGTGAAAATTGTTAAAGAAGGCGATACGCGTGCCGTTCTGTGTCACCACTGCGGGAAATCTATCGCGACTTATCGTTTACGCGATGTGGACTTCAGCGATCGGCGTGGCACGGTAAAGAATATTCTGGCCGCGGTCTGTAACCAATGCGACGCCGTGGTCAGTGTCCCTGCTCAATCCACACCGCAAATTAAAAGCGAGTTTGAACAAAGCAAGTCGGCGCTGGAAGTCCGGGTTCCGGCGCACTATCTCGATATTCTTAACGTCGCCACGCAGAAAATAGATGCTTCACTGGGCGAAGATTTTCATAAGACGCTGATCCTGTATTACCTTCATGCGCTGACCACCGGCTACTATCATCAGGAAGGACTGAAAGCGCTGTTAGGCAGCGAGCTGGCAAATGCCAAGGCATCCAAACGGCTGTCGATGAAAGTCACTAAAAAACAGCTGGCTGAAGTCAATAGCCTAATGGAACAACAGAACCTGATGCGAAGCTCCGACGTAGTCAAAGCGGTGATCCTGAAAGTTTGTCAGGATATCGTGCAGGAGAAAAACCTGGGCGTGTTGCCGGAATTGCGCAACCTCGCCGCCGCCATTTCCTGAGACTTTTTTCTGTCGCTGAGTGCCTAACGCCCCTCAGGCGCGCTCGGTCATGCTGCCATCTGGCCCCAGATTGTCAGTCAGGATCTTCAATAACGCGCGAACTTTCGGCAGCGCCTGCCGGCTCTTGAGCCAGGCCAGATTAATCGGTAATCCATCGGTTGCCAGATGAGGCAATACCTCCACCAGCGAACCCTCTGCAAGCTGCCGTTTCACCAACCAGGTAGGCAACTGCGCTATGCCGTGCCCGGCCAAAACGGCGGTAAGCTGCCCTTCTGCATCGCCGATAGCCACCCGCGCCGGTAACACCCTTTTCTCGCTGTTATTCGCCTGCACGCCGGCAAAATGCCAGGGGGTGAGCATACCGTTGCCTTCGCCGTAAACCACGCAGCTGTGATTATCCAAATCCTGTTCGTTGTTCGGCACGCCGCGCTTTTTCACATAGGCCGGTGAAGCGCAAAAAATATGCCGCTGCGCCCCCAGATAACAGTGTCCTAAAGTATTCGGCCAAATATCCGCGCCGCCGATACGCACAATAATATCGATCCCCTCTATCACAGGATCGACAAAGCGGTCGGAAAACGAAATATGCGGCATTAACAGCGGATGATGCTCAATTAGCTTGAGGATCACCGGTAAAGCATGCAGACGACCATAGGCGGCAGGAAGATCGATACGCACCCTTCCCCGTGGCTCGGCATTTTCGGCCTGCATGGCAAGCTCCGCCTCTTCCAGCTCGCCCAATACGCTGGTGCAGGTGCGGTAAAAGGTTTCCCCCGCGTCGGTCAGTGAGAGACGCCGCGTGGTCCGGTTAAACAAGCGAACCTGCAGCCGGCTTTCAAGACGGGCAATGCCTTTGCTGATGGCGGAACCGGTCAAATTCAGGCGTTCTGCGGCGGCCGTAAAGCTGCCCAGATCGGCTACGCAGACAAACAGATCGATACCTTTGAGTCGTTCGGAAGAAAACATAGTCCGTCACCATTAATGAATTTAATTCCATAAACTCGGTAATTTATAGCCTAAATAGGAAATTTATTCCCCGTAAACTCGATCTGGTAATACATCCTCAGGGCCAGGCCCGATTCAACCACAGACCATGACAAGAGTTTATTGATGAGCATAAACAAACCAAGGGTGCTGATTACCGGCGCCACCGGCCAGATAGGCGGCGATACTTTGCGTAACCTGCAGGCAGACACCACCATTGCCCTGGTGGCGGCGGTACGCTCCCCGAAAAAAGCCGAGCCTTTTACCGCTCAGGGCATCAACACCGTCATTATGGATTTTGATCAAGAAGAAACGCTGGCGCCGGCGCTGCAGGGTATTGACCGCGCCTTTCTGGCGACCGGCTATACCGTCGACATGCTGCGCCAGAGCAAGGTGTTTCTCGATAAGGCGAAACAGGCCGGGGTGCAGCATATTGTGCACCTCGGTGCTTGTGGCCGCGACGACACCACCATTGCTCACTGGGCCTGGCATCAATTGATCGAACGTTATATTGAGGCATCAGGTTTCAGCTTTACGCATTTGCGGCCGGAGTGCTTTATGCAAAATCTGATCGGCTACGGTGGCATTCCCGCGGTGGTCAACGGCGTCATTCAGCAATACACCGGTGATGCTCCCTTCAGTTGGGTCGACGGCGAAGACGTCGCGCTGGCGGCAGCCTGTTCACTGCTGCACCCTGAACAGCATGCGGGCAAAACCTATCGACTGGGTTATGACGCCAAATCCTATGGCGAGATTGCGGCCATGTTGACGGAAATACTGGGCCAGCCATTTCGCTATGAAGCGCTCGATTACCGGATTTTCCTGGAGAACATGCGGCAATCTGGCGCCGAGATGGCTTATATGAACTGCGTTGGCGACAATCTGCGCCGCATTGCCGAACGCGATATTCCCGGCGTTGAAGAAACCTTTGACAACTTCCCGACAATTGCCGGCAAAGAGCCGGTTCGTTGGCCAGAGTTTATCCGCAAACACCGGGCCGCTTTCGCCTATTAATTCCTTTTTTATCTGGCCCGTTTGGGGAAAACCAGGCGGGCTTTAGCTTTACATCTGCCCTGCGCCACTTAGGCTCACCATCAGAAAAATTTTTTAAATATAAATTTATCAATCAGATAAAAACACACCCCGCCCGAAACGACATTGTGGAGATATTGTGAATTTGCACTTTCCTTACAATAAATGAGAATAGTTATCGTTATCATAATTATTCAATAATATTTGCACATACTTTCAGGGATAAGATGCATGATTTACACACACTCTTTCAAATTGAAACCAGGCGCGATTTTGCTGGCGGGATTAATTAGCGGGAGCGATTTTGCTGGCGGGATTAATTAGCGGGAGCGGCTATGCTGCCGATGATTTGGCAGCGGAAAGTGAGGAAATGGTAGTTTTGGCGCCGGCGGAAGAACAATTAAAACAGCAGCCTGGCGTTTCCATTATTACCGCCGAGGACATCGCCAAGGATCCGCCGGTCAACGATTTATCCGACATCATCCGCAAAATGCCCGGCGTGAACCTGACCGGCAACAGCGCCAGCGGCAGCCGTGGCAATAACCGTCAGATCGATATACGCGGCATGGGGCCGGAAAACACGCTGATTTTAATCGACGGCGTCCCCACCACGTCGCGCAATTCGGTTCGCTACAGCTGGCGCGGCGAAAGGGACACCCGCGGCGATACCAACTGGGTGCCGGCGGAAATGGTTGAGCGCATCGAAGTGCTGCGTGGGCCTGCGGCGGCGCGTTACGGTTCCGGTGCCGCCGGCGGTGTGATTAATATCATCACCAAACGCCCCACCAATGACTGGCATGGCAGCCTGTCGCTGTTTACCAATCAGCCTGAAAACGACAAGGAAGGCGCAACGAAACGCACCAACTTTAGCCTCAGCGGCCCGTTGGCCGGCGACGCGCTCACCATGCGCCTGTACGGCAACTTTAACAAGACCGACGCCGATGCGGCGGATATCAACACCGCGCAAAACGGATCCTATGCTGCCGGTAGCGAAGGCGTACGCAACAAAGACGTCAACGCCCTGTTCTCGTGGAAAATGACCCCGACGCAGATCCTCGATTTTGAGCTGGGCTACAGCCGCCAAGGCAATATCTATGCCGGTGATACCCAGTACAGCAACGGTAATCTCAGCCCGAACGATCTGGTTTCGTCGCTGTACGGACAAGAAACCAACCGCCTGTATCGCCAGACTTACGGCATCACCCATAACGGCATCTGGGATTGGGGCCAGTCACGCGTCGGCGTTTACTACGAAAAAACCAACAATACCCGTCTTCAGGAAGGCTCTACCGGGCGTGTCGAAGGGATGATCAATAGCGACCAATTCAACACCAGTCGGCTGAAAAATGTCAGAACCACCGGTGAAGTGACGCTGCCGCTCAACCTGTGGTTCGAACAAACCATGACCCTGGGGGCCGAGTGGAACCGTGAGCAGCTCGACGATCCGGCCTCTATGCAGGTCACCGATGCCAGCGGCGTCACCATCGGCGATATCACCGGCGATCCTTCCGGACGCAGCGCCAAAAACAGCGCAGAACTCAGCGCCCTGTACTTCGAAGATAATATCGAAGTCTTGCCCGGCACCCTGCTGATCCCCGGCATGCGTTTTGATTATCACAGCAAATTCGGCAGCAACTGGAGCCCAAGCCTGAATGCCTCGCAGGAACTTGGCGACCATTTCAAACTGAAAGCCGGGATCGCCCGCGTCTTCAAAGCCCCAAACCTGTATCAGTCCAGCGAAGGCTACCTGCTGGCCACCCGCGGCAACGGCTGCCCGGACAACATTGCGACGGGGAGCTGCTACCTGATGGGCAATGCCGACTTGGATCCGGAAGTCAGCATCAACAAAGAGGTCGGCCTGGAGTTCACCTATGAAGGGTTCAACGCCGGTATTACCTATTTCCGTAACGATTATAAAAATAAAATCGTTTCCGGGACCGATCTGGTGGGCTACGCCTCTAACGGCTACAACATTCTGCGTTGGGAAAATGGCGGCAAGGCGGTGGTGGAAGGGCTAGAAGGCAACCTGGTGATCCCGGTAGTGAAAGATCGGCTGAACTGGCGTACCAACGCCACCTATATGATCACATCGGAAAATAAGGATACCGGGAACCCGCTTTCCGTGATCCCGAAATACACCGTTAACACCATGCTGGATTATCAGGTAACCGACAAACTCTCGACCAACCTCACCTGGACATTCTATGGTCGTCAGAAACCCCGCGAATATGCCGAGATACGTAATGAAGTCGGTTCGCTGGCGACCAATGAAGTGGGAGCTTACACCGTGGCTGCGATTGGCGTGAATTACGATCTGACCAAGGATCTGCGCCTGAATGCCGGTATCAGTAACCTGTTCGATAAACACCTGTACCGCGAGAACCAAGGGGCATCAACTTACAACGAACCTGGGCGCGCGTATTACGCCGGTATGACCCTGTCATTCTGATCGAATAAATAAGCAGGCCCGTTCGGGGGGAAACCGGGCGGGCTCTTTAGGCGTTAAAAACTTCTTCTGGCCACCAGAAAAGCACCAATCACCAGCAACACGGCCCCCAGCAGCGCGGGCAAATTTTCACGCATTGCCGCCGGCCCGGCCTTATAAATATCGGCCATCAATCCCGCCACCAACTGGCTGGCAACCAGTACGGCAATGGTGGTTGCCGCCCCCAGCTTCTGGTAACCCAAAATGCCGGAAAACACAAAAAACGATCCCAACAAGCCAGGCAACAACATCCACAACCGTAGGGAACCCGTGACTTCGGCCAGAGCCGTGACACCGTTTTTGGCAAACAGCAGGCCCATCAACAACACCAGGCCAACACTGGAGTTGATCACCAGCGTAATCAGCACCGTCGACACGCTCTCTGTAATGCGCACCATCAACAGGTTCTGAATGACCAGGCTGACCCCGGCCGCAACCAGCAGCAATAGCATGATATTCATAGAGATCTCGGTTTTCGCTGTGCCATTAGCGCTTCGGTGGGGTGCTGGCGTCGTCGAGCTTCAGCTGCAGGAAGGTCAAATCCAGCCACTTGCCAAACTTGGCACCCACTTCGCTCATGCGACCTACCATTTCGAAGCCCAGATTAATGTGCAATTGCACAGACGCGTGGTTGCCGGATTCAATCCCCGCCACCATCACGTGTTTGCCGATCGCCCGCGCCTGCTCAATCAGCGCAATCAACAGCGTTTTACCTACCCCGCCGCCGCGGCTGTCTCGCCGAACATACACCGAATGCTCGACGGTGTGTCGATAGCCGTCCCACGCCCGCCAATCGCCAAATGAGGCATAGCCCATCACCTCACCCGCTGCGTCAATCGCCACCAGCACCGGGTAGCCCATTCCCTGCCGTTCTGTTATCCACGCGGCGCGGTTTGCCTCGTCGACGCTAAGTTCATTCCAGATTGCCGTGGTGTTCAGCACGGCGTCGTTATAGATAGCGGCAATGCCTGCGCTATCGGTTATAGTCGCGTTACGGATAAGCATGTTGACCTCTTGGTTGACCGTCTACTATCATACTACGATATGGATAATAAATTAGACAACCTAAATCAGCGCATCGGCGCGAGGATCCGCATCGAACGTGAGGCACGCCATTGGTCGCTGTCCGATCTGGCGGAACGGGCCGGCGTTTCACGCGCGATGGTGCACAAAATTGAACGCGGCGACAGTAGCCCAACGGCGATGTTGCTGGGGCGGCTTTCCGGCGCATTCGGTCTGAGCATGTCCAAACTGATCGCCCGGGCGGAAACGCAGGAAGGCCGGCTGATGCGTAAGCAGGACCAACCGCTGTGGGTCGATCCCGACAGCGGCTACGTGCGTCGCCATGTGTCGCCGCAGTCGGATATGCCGCTCGATCTGGTGCGCATTGAACTGCCCGCCGGGGCCGCGATCCCCATGCCGGCTTCGGCCTATGCCTTTATGCGGCAATTGATCTGGGTTTTGTCCGGCTCGCTGGTGTTTCAGGAAGGCGAAACCCGCCATGAAATGGACCAGGGCGATTGCCTGGAACTTGGCCCACCGACCGACTGCGTGTTCAAGAATGAAAGCGCTGAACTCTGCATCTATTTGGTGGTGGTGATGAACAAGGCCTGAGTCGCTCAGGCCAAAGCGTGGCGGCGCTTAAGGTTATCCTTCCCGGTTGTACCCCGCGCAGAAAAACTTTTCGGCCAGGCGGTTGCTGCCGCCGGTGAAGAACTCACTCATCATCTCGCCGTTAAGATCGTAAGCCCGGCAGAGCAAGCCGGCCTCGAACGCAACCTGATTTTCGTCACCCAGGCTTTCCGCCAGGTGGTGCGCATAGCCCAATACAAAGCCACGTTTGTAGTCACAACAGAAACGGGACAGTTGCGCAGCAGGCTTGGCGTCCCGCGCGGCTAACCCGGCCATCAGCCCCTTACCGAAGTGATTGTCCATGTACCCTCCCCTAATTTTCAACAATCGCTATATAAAATATTATATAGCGATCATCGCACTCATGGACATACTCACAAAGTTTTACCTCATCTACGCAAGGCAATAAAAAAGCCCGCAGAGGGAACCCTGCGGGCCGATCAGTCTCAGAAAAAGCGATTACAGGGTAAAGTTCAGCCCTTCCACCACCGTCTGCTCCAGCGGCAAACGCCCTGAAGGGATCTCTTTTTGCTGCAGGAATTCAGGCAGCAGGGATTTGTCGCCCGCCTTGCCGATCGCCACCATGCCATGCACCTGATAGTTATCCGGCAGGTTGAGCGCAGCCTTGATTTTATCGTGGTGAACGCCGCCCATGCAGTGGGTCAGCCAGCCTTTCAGATGCGCCTGCAGCGCCAGATTGGCCCAGGCAGCACCGGTATCAAAGGAATGGCTTGGGTTATCCACTTCCTTCTCGCCGTTCAGGCTGGTCGTTTTCGAAATGATCACCACCAGCGCCGAAGCGTGCTGCGCCCAGCCGCGGTTGAATTCAATCAGGAAGTCCAGGTAGCTGTCCCAACTGGCCGAACCGTGCTTGCTATAAGCGAAGCGCCACGGCTGGATGTTATACGCCGAAGGCGACCAGCGTGCCGCTTCGAAGAAGCTCAACAGGGTCGTATCGTCGATAGGATCATTCGCCAGCGCGCGCTGCGACCAGCGTTCAATAAACTGCGCATCAATCGGATGATCGGAAACTCTTGCCTGGCTCATGGACATCTCTCTCATGGGAATGGAATACCAAATTTATCCAATATTCCCATGCCGCACGCCAGAAAAACTTTTATTTTGTGCTCTTCATCAGCCGCCAAGCTCCTGCTGTAGCCAGTCGAGAAATGCGCGCACCGGCGGGTGCCGTTCACGCCCGGGGACGCACAGTGCGGTGTAGGCCGCCCCCGGCACGCGAATTTCCGGCCGGTAAGGCACCAACAGGCCATTGCGCACCTGATCGGACACCATGACCGAGCTGGCCAGCACCAGCCCTTGCCCGGCCACCGCCGCCTGCAACGCATAATGCTCTTCGTCATAAGCCCGCTGCGTCGTGTGCCGCTGCCACCAGTCAACTCCGGCGGCCCGACACCAGTCGCGCCAGCCGGTTTCATACAGGGTGGAATCACGCCAGCGAACGGTGATCAGCGCTGGCGTGGGTTGCTCTGCCGCGCAGAGTCCTGGAGCGCCGTAAACGCCAAAACTTTCTTCCAGCCGCGCCGCCTGATGCAACTGCGGGTAATTTGCGCGGCTGTAGCGGATGGCGATGTCCACGCTGGCGTCCTGCTGCAGGTCAATCACCTCAGCGCAGGCTTCCAGACGAACCAAATAGTGCGGATAGGCCTGATAAAAACGCCCCAGGCGCGGCACCAACCACAGCGCCGCGAAGGAATGGGTAACGGAAACGCACAGCGACCCCGCACTGGGCGTCGGTCGCAGGGCATCCAGCACCGTTGCCACATCGAGCAAGGCGCCGTGTACTCCGGCGAACAAACGCTCGCCCTTTGGCGTCAGCTGTACCCCCCGCGGTATTCGGTCAAATAATGCAAAGCCCAGCTGCTGCTCAAGCGCTTTAATCTGATGCGACACCGCCGTCGGCGTCACCGCCAACTCCAAAGCCGCCTGTTTAAAACTACGCAGTCGGGCGGCGGATTCGAAAGTGCGCAATGCGGTAACCGGTAGCGTGGCGAACATGGTGTACGGCCTCGTTAAGATGAATTTAACTCACCCAGATAGAATAGCCGTCATTTGTCTCTCGCGCTGCAAGCACCGTAAATTGACACTCGTATTCCACGATCAAGTAATGGAGAGTGACATGAATTCATCTCATCAGCCGAAGCGACTTATCGTCCTGGTTGGCAGCCCACGCCGTGACGGCAACAGTGCCGCCCTGGCCCAGGCCATTATGGCGGGTGCCGCCGAGGCCGGCACCGACGCCAGCCTGTTTTTCTTAGACGATTACATCAGCGGTTTTTTGGTGGACGAGCGCCACGCCGCTCCGCCTGCTGACCGCTATGGTGAACTGTTCCTGGAGCATTTTCTGCCGGCGGACGCGGCGGTGTTCTGCACCCCGCTTTACTGGTATGGCATGTCGGCGCAAACCAAGGCCTTTTTCGACCGCTCTTTCAGCTACTACTCCAGCGCCTACCTCGATGCGGAACAGGTGCATCGGCGTATGAGCGGCAAACGCATCGGGCTGGCGGTGGCCTCGGAGGAAACCTATCCCGGTGCCGCGATGGGGATTGTGCATCAAATTCAGGAGTTCAGCCGCTATTCGCATTCCGAATTCGTCGGGCTGGTTCAGGGGGCGGGCAACAGCCGGGGCGAAATCAGCCGCGATCCGCGTAACCCATTGCAGGCCGCCCGCGAGTTGGGGCGCGAGATCTTCACTCGTCCCTATTCAGACTACCGAATGGATACACCGCGCAGCCCGCAGGTTTGGCAAAACTGACGCCGCCAAGGGGCAGCCTGCTGCCCCTTTATCAAGGTTGCGCAAGCATATGTAGCAAGATATTGCCGCCCATTGGCCCACCCGAACAAACGTCATATGATGCCAAAGTTCAAATCGGCATTCCCATTAACCCAAAGCGGAACAAGATGTCAAAACAGTGGAAAATAGCGGCGGCCAACCTTGGCCTGCGGATGTATACCCGGCTGGGTGGCAACTTTAAGGATAAGGCCCATTTTCAGCCTGAGCAGGTTTTTGAACGCATCGTGATTTTTTCCACCAGCGCCCTCGGCGATCTGATGTTTAACACGCCGGCGATCCGAGCGGTGCGTGAACGCTACCCGGCGGCAAACATCACCCTGATTTCCAGCCACAAGAACAAACAGTTGGTCGCGACCAGCCGTTGCTTTAATCAGGTCATTTATTGGGATCATAAAGCGAAAGACATGCTCGGTGTTATTCGCCAACTGCGCCAACACCGGCCTCAGTTGGCGATTATCCTGCACTCCAAATCCCCTTATGATGTGATGGTCGCCATTACTGCCGGTTGCCAATATGTCTTCAAAGACGCTTACGGTAATAAAGCCACCGGCATGGAGCCCTGGCTGTGTGGCGTGAGCCGCAGCACCGGCGGCCATCTGATTCAACGCAAGCTGGATCTGGTGGCTCAGTTGGGCTGCCAAAGCGACAACACCGAGATGTTTATTCCTGTCGAGTTTTCGCCAGTGGCTAAAGCCGCAGGAAAAATTTCGATCGGCTTGCAAATGGGCGCTTCTGAAACGCTGCGCTGCTGGCCGGTCGCGCAGTTTATTCGTCTGGCGAAACTGCTGCTGGCATCTTCGCCGCACCACCAGATTGAATTAATCGGCAGCCCCAAAGAACTGTCTATTGAACGGGCGTTTATGGCGGGGCTGACGGCAGCCGAGCAGTTGCGCGTGGTCAGCCATATTGGCAAAACCACCCTGCCGCAACTGCTGGCGGTGATGTCGAACATGCAGGTGCTGGTCACCGGCGACACCGGCCCACTGCACCTGGCCATCGCCCTGAAAACACCGACCGTCAGCCTGTTTGTTACCGCCAATCCACAGCACACCGGCCCCTATCAAAACAGTGAATTGCATCAGGTGATGTACGTCCCGGTGGATGAACAAAAGCTCAATGCCGCGCAACGCCAACAGCCGCTCAGCATCATCACTGAAAATGAGGTGTTTGAAAAAGTGACGAACGCGCTGAGAATTAGCGCGCCGGTGGGCTAATCAGCGGAGGCTGGGCAAAGACCATCGCCAGCGGGAACCAAAACAGGTACCAAAACTCGGCCGGGTTCGCGATGACAAACATGCCCTGTGAACAGTAGAAAATCAGCATAAACAGGTACAAAGCCGCTTCCAGGCGGCGACCGGCCCGGAGATGACGCACGGCTAGCTGTGCGCCAAACGTCAATAAAGCGGCAAACAGGCAAAACCCCACCAACCCGCCTTTGAGCAACGCTCCCAAATACAGGCTATGGGTAGTATGAATAAACTCGCCGGTGTAATTGGTAAAGGTCAGCTGCTTATCAAAGCCATAGCCAAAGAACGGTGCCTGTTCGACCAGCAACAGGCTGTGCCGCCAGATGCTCATCCGCACAAAGCTCTGTTGATACAGCTCTTCAAAACGCGTAATCAACATTTCACCGATTGGTGAAAACAGCACTGCACCCACGGCAAATAACACCGCGGCCGCAATGGCCAGCAGCGATTTTTTATTCAGCGCCAGATAGGAGGTGGTTAACGCCAACGCCGCCAATAAGGCCATCAGGGGGCCGCGACTTTGGGTGAACACCATAAAAGCGAACAACGGCGGGATCGCTGACAGCGCCCTTTTCTTCCCGGTATCACGGAACACCATCAGGCTTAGAATGATGCCCAACGCCGCATAGCCGGCCAGGTCGATCACGTTGCGCGGGCCAGGGTTGGCTCCGGAAGTTTCTCGGAGAGAATAAATTTCGCGGAAATCAACGCACGCCAGATACAAACACAGCAGCGTGATGCCGGCGATCACGGCGCAAAGCAGCAGGTTGCGCTCCGGACTTTCCAATACGGTGACCAGCAAGGCCAGATAGAGCAGGATATAAACGCCGTGCGTCAGGGTAGATGCCGTATCATCCGGCGTGCCGCCCCAAAGATTGCTGACGGCATAATAGGCAAGAAAGCAGGCTGCCAGCGCCATTCCCGCGCTTGCGGCACGCCGGTTAAGCCAGGCCGAGCGAACTCCGGGGCGTGTGGCCAGCGTCAGCAGAAAAAAGAATGCCGCGATGTGGAATAAATTATTGACCCGGGTAAAACCGCAAAAAATGGCGCTAAAAAAAGAAAAGGCCAGCATGGCGTAAAAAGAGAGTCGTTCGGTGAACTCAATTATTTTTGAAAAAATCATTACTATCAACCTTTTCAAAAATACCGGTATCTATTGCGCTGTTTAATGAAAAGTTTCTAATCACCATTTTTCTCATCTTCATTCTCTCACCGGCATGGCTAAATGCCGGAATAATCAGGTCATCGACCTTCTCCGGCAAAAATGTCGGCAACTTATTTTCATGAGTTTCATAAAAACGCGGCAAATTAAAATTATTCATATCCAGCCCGGCAATAAATAGCTGTTTAAACCCAAGAAAGGCAATGATCTGAAAAGCCCAATACACTACCGTGCCGGCATCAAAAACTCCGTGTCGAATATCGTGGCTGAAGGCGATGGTTTTGTTGCCAGGCGAGAAAAAAACGCTGCGGTCTTTGTGATAATGGTCCCACAATGCCGAGAGAGGAATTTGGGGGCTGTAAATTTTGCAGCTCGCGTCCTCAACCACTGAAAACCGGCATTTGACGCCTGCCAGGGTGAAGCAATCAATAATTTTCGCCACGCCGTGAACCGTGGTAAAAAGGATTAAATCCGGCGCCTGAATAATGTTTTCGATAATATCCGGCCGCCGATCGATAAACCCCATATCGACAATCACATAAAACCGAAAGTTAACCTTTTGGCTCAGACTAAAAGCCCCATTGACCCCGATGGCCGGCATCTCAGGCAGTTCACTAAAGCGAATGGCGTTCACCGACGGCCCCGTAGCGGTCAATAATATGGGCCCCTTGCAGCTGTCTTTAACAGCTGACAGCGTCACTATAGGAACAGTCTGCTTTTTATAATGTAATTCGGCAATCTCGCCGCTGTCTGCACGTTCGATTTTTACGTAGGGCCAGAGATTTTCATTGTGCCGATAAGGCCGTGAATGAGAATAACGATACACCTGCTTAAGAAAACTGCCCATCGTATCCCTGCCCTGTAAAAATGTATTTGCGCCGAACAAAACTGTCCTGACCGCATTAGATTTATTGTAGGGCTGAGTATCTGAGCATTAATGAACATGGGCAATTATTGCATTTTGAATTCTTCGTAATGTTAACGAAAAGAGGTGTGTGGATTTGTTAACCGAGTTAAAAACCTGTAGGGAACGGTAATAATTATTCTTTAATTGCCTAGGGGCGAATACTTTCGCCCCATTAACGTGGATTGTGCTGAAGGTTGTTTATAGATCGTCGAAAGGCTCGCCGAGCGTCAGCATCAGCCGATTGGCCCAGGCGAAGAACGCGGTCGATTGCACCAGATCCAGCAACGCCAGTTCGTCCAACCCTTGCTCGCGCAATGCCGCCAGATGCCCGGCATTGACCTGTGGCGGCGTGGCGGACAGCGCAGCGGCGAAGTCTATCTGAGTCCGCCACGGCTCCCCTTGCCCCTCGCTCAAAATGCCGCCCGGGGCCACATCCAGCAGCCGCTGTACCTCATCCGTTTGCTTGGACAACTGCGCCGCCTTGCGGGCATGCACCGAAGCGCAATAGATGCAGCCATTCACCTTACTGGCCACCGTTGCCGCCAGCTCGCGATCCTTACGTTCCAACCCACCCGGCGTGTAGAAAATGGCGCGATCCGCCAACGTTCTCTGCTCCAGCACCGGATGGTTACGCGCCAGCAGGCGGAAATAATCCGAGTCGCTGTGCCCGAAGCGCGTCAAAAGCGCCTGGCCTTGCTCATCAAACTCTGCCAGCGGCTTGGCAGCAATCCAGGGCTCCCAACCCAGTTCTTGGCGGGTAAACACCGGTGGTGCGTGGCGGCCGCCAAGAGTCACGGATTCGGTACGCCACCCGCCAGCCCTGACGGGTGCTCCGCCGGAGCTTTCGAGTGGTTTTCCTTCAAGCTGCCGATAACCCGTCAGCAAGCGGCTCTGGAAACTAACAAAGGCGATCAGCTGCGACAGGGTGACGATAGCGTCCAGCGTCCAGCCGGCCTGTTGCAATGCCTGCAAATGCTGCGCGTCGGCGCTGGCGGGTTTGAACGCCAGTCTTTCGGCGTGATCGAACGCTGCCTGCAAATGCGGGCCAGGCTGAACGCCCCCCTCCTGCTGCAACAAGGTACCGTAGTGTGCAGCAAGCAGCTTGTCCGCATGCCATTCGCTGATGCGCTGCGCGAGCTGCAACCGTTGCACTACGGGGAAATCGCCGGCATCAGCGGGTGAGAACAGCGCCAGATAGCTGGCCTGAATCGCATCTGTCGCCGCTTGTCGGGTAGCTCTGGCCTGAGCCAATGCAGAATTGGGGGCGATCTCTGCCAGCTCAGCCAGCAAATCTTTAGGGAGCAATGTTGCAGTCATACCTTTTCCTCAGCGTGATGTTCGTAGGAGACGGATGCGGGATTGCGGCGTTGCCAGCCCAGCTCCGGGGCAACGTGGCGGGCGATCAACTCAATAGAACGCAGGATGGTGGCGTGCGGCGGATCGATAGAGTGCACCTGGAATGCCAAATCGGTCACTCGCGCCAGCGCGCTGTCTTTTTGCAATGAAGCAATCACCTGCTCCGGGGTGCCAAGGTGCACGTCAAAAGCGCGGATCAGCCCATCAAGCGACTCGTCGGACGGCCGGTGGCCACTGGCGCGCAGGCGCTCAAGCCCTCGGCTCAACCCTTTGGCGGCAAAGTCCCGCGCCTGTTGGCCATGGTCGGTCACCAGCGCGGTGCGCGACCCCATAATGCGCGGCGCAATGCCGGGCGGCAGCGCCGCCAGATAGGCGTCGATAATCGGGTTTTGCAATTCGTCCAGCGGCAAATCCGGCGCATCTGCCGGGCGCGGCTGGGTACGCGACAGCATCAGGCCGTCCCCGGCCCGCCCGGCGCGCTCGCCGCCTTCCACCGAGAAGGTCGCCTGCCAGACCCGCTCGGCCAACTGCGGTGCCGCCGGATACAGGCGGTTATCTTCGCCACCCAGGTCCTCACCGCGCCAGGCTCGCAGCAGGGTACTGAAATTGTCGGCAAACACCGCGTGACGCTGTGCGGCGTCGAAACCGAAGGCGCTGAACGAAGAAGGCGTGCCGCCGGCAGCGATGCCGACTTCCAGCCTGCCGTCGGACAGCAGATCCAACACCGCAGTGTCTTCGGCCACCCGAATCGCGGACTCCATCGGCAGCGTGATCACCCCGGTGCCGAGCCGGATATGGCGGGTTCGCGCCGCCACCTGCGCCAGAAATACCAGCGGCGAAGGCAGGCCGCCCTCATCCTCATGAAAATGGTGCTGCGCCACCCAGGCGCTGTCAAAGCCGGCCCGTTCGGCATGCACGATCTGTTCGGTCGCCAGCCGGTAACGCTGCTGCGCGCTGCCCTGATCCAGCAGCCGGGTGAAAAAACCGAGTCTTTTACTGCTCATAGAATGCATCCTCAATCTGGGGCTGTTCGGCATAAAACTGACGGCCGGGAATGGCCTCAATCAACTGGCGTGTGTAATCGCTGCCCGGCATGGCGAACAGCTCATCGGTCGCCCCGCTGTCCACCTGCACGCCGCGGTGCAACACCGAAACGCTGTGGGAGATCTGCCTTACCGTGGCCAGGTCGTGTGAGATAAACAAATAGGTCAGCCCCAACTCCTGCTGCAAATCCTGCAGCAACCGCAGGATCTGCGCCTGAACCGTGACATCCAATGCCGAAGTGGCTTCATCCAGCACCAGTACCCGCGGCTGCAGCACCAGCGCCCGGGCGATCGCCACCCGCTGTCGCTGGCCACCGGAAAGTTCGCGTGGTTTACGGCTCAGCAATTCGTTCGGTAGCGCCACGCGTTCAAACAAATCTCGCACCCGGCGATAGCGCTCGGCCTGGGTCAGCGGCTCGAAATTCAGCAGCGGCTCTTCAATCACCTGATACAACGTCTGGGACGGATCGAGCGAACCGAATGGGTTCTGATACACCAGCTGAATGCGGCGGCGGAACTGGCGCAATGACTCGCCCTTCAAGCGCGTAAAGTCGACGCCGTCGATAATGATTTGCCCGGCGTCCGGCCGTTGGAAACCGAGCAGGCAGCGCGCCAATGTGGTTTTACCGGAGCCGGACTCCCCCACCAGCGCATGGGTAGTGCCGCCAGGCACGCTGAACGACACCTGGTCCAGCGCCCGATAAGTTTTGCCACCGCTACCGGCCAGGGGGAAATCTTTCACCAGCCCATTGACCTGGATCGCCAGCTCCTGCGTGCGGTGACCGGGTTGCGGCACCACTGCACGGCTCAATGAGGGCACGTCAGCAAACAGCCGGCGGGTATAGTCGCTGGCGGGGGCGCGCAGCACCTCGGCAGTCACTCCCTGCTCCTGTACCCGGCCATGGCGAAATACCAGCAGCCGATCGGCGCGTTCCGCCGCCACCGCCAGATCGTGGGTCACCAGCAGCACCGCAGTGCCAAACTCCTGCCGCAGTTCGTCGATCAGATCGAGAATGCGTTTTTGCACCGTGACATCCAGCGCACTGGTCGGCTCATCGGCGATAATCAACGCCGGTTGCAGCGCAATGGCAATGGCGATCAACACCCGCTGTTTCATGCCGCCGGAAAGCTCGTGCGGATACTGACGCGCCCGCAGCTCCGGATGCGTCAAACCGACGCGGGTCAACAACGCCACCACCCGCTGCTGCAGCTGCTTGCGCGGCAGCCGACGGTGAATGTTGATGATCTCTGCCACCTGATCGCCAATGGTTTTCACCGGATTGAGTGAGCTGGAAGGATCTTGTGGGATCAAACTGATTTGCGCCCCGCGTACCGCATCCAGACGCTTTGATGACCAGTGGCTGATGTCGGTGCCGTTCAGCCGTATTGCCCCCTGCTCCAGGCGACCGTTTTCCGTCAGCAAACCAATGATTGCCTGCGCGGTGGTGGTTTTGCCGGAACCGGACTCGCCGACCAGCGCCACCACTTCCCCAGGCTGAATGGCAAACGACACCTGATGCACCACCCGCTGATTGCCAGCCGCGCCCTGATAGGCGATCGAAACCTGTTCCAGCTCCAGTACCGGTGGTGTGGCGCTCGCCCGTTGTAATGCGCTCTGAATACTCATACTGGCGTTCTCCCCAATGCGCGGCTGATGCGGTTGGCCGCCAGAACCACCGCCACGACCGCCAGCCCCGGGAAGGTGGTTAGCCACCAGGCGGTGGAAATATAGTTGCGCCCTTCGGCGATCAGCAGCCCCCACTCTGGCGTCGGCGGTGGCGTGCCGTAACCCAGGAAGCTCAAGGTGGCAATCGCCAGAATCGCGCTGCCAAACTGCAATGCCGAGAAGGCAATTACCGAGGTTAACGAGTTCGGCAAAATGTGCCGCCACAGCACCGCCCAGAAGGTACCGCCGCTGCCATAGGCCGCCTCGACGTAATCGCTGTGGCGTACCCGCACCACCTCGGCGCGTGCCAGGCGGGCAAAGTTCGCTACCGAGGTAATCCCCACCGCGATGGCGGCATTTACCGTGCCGAAGCCCAGCAAAATAATGATGCTCAACGACAGCAGCAGACCGGGAATCGACAGCAACACGTCGACAAGGCGCATCACCGCGTCATCCGCGATGCCGCCCACCGCTCCGGCAATCAGCCCCAGCGCGGTGCCCAACAGCAGGCCTAAAGCGACCGCCACCAGCGCGGCGGACAGCGTCTGCGAAGCGCCATAAACAATGCGCGCATAGAGGTCGCGCCCCAGTTGATCGGTGCCCAACCAATGTTCGCCCCCCGGTGCCAAACGCTGCGCCCCGGCAATGCCTTCGGTGCCGCTGTAGGCCGTGAACAGCTGCGGTGCCAGCGCCCACAGCACCGCAATGGCAATCACCGCCCAGGCCAGCAACAGCGTCAGCGGTACACGACGGCGGCGCGGACGGTGCGTTGGCAAAGTGCCTTCGCTTTCCACCGCGCCCAGATCGCGCTCCGGCACGCTGGATTTCTCAAACGAGATACTGCTCATACGGCGGCTCCTGTATGGGTTTTCAATCGCGGATCCAGCAGCGGGAACAGCAGATCCACCAGCAGATTGAGGGTGACGAAAGCGGCGGCGGAAATCACCACGATCGCTTGCAGCACCGCGACGTCCTGATTCAGTACCGCCTGCAAGGTGAGTTGCCCCAGCCCGCTGCGGCCAAACACGGTTTCGGTGATCAAGGCGCCGGCGATCAGTTCGCCGAGTAAAATACCGGCGATGGTCAGCACCGGCAGCATGGCGTTACGGGCCACGTGCCGCCACAGCACCCGGCTGCGGCTGGCGCCTTTGGCACGGGCCACGGCGACAAAGGGTTGGGTTTGTACCTGGTCGATACTGCGGATCAGGATCTGCGCCAGCGGGGCGGAAATCGGTATTGCCAGCGTCACAATCGGCAGGATCAGCCCTTCCCACTCTTCCGGATTGATCACCGGGATCAGCTTGAGCCGAAAAGAAAACAGCTGGATCAGCACAATGCCCAACCAGAAAGTCGGCACCGAGACAAACAGCGATGGCAGCGACTGCAGCAATGACCTCAGCCAGCCAAAGCGGGTCAAATTGGAGATAAAGGCCAACGCCAACGCCAGAATCAGCGCCAGCGAAAACCCCAATAGCGCCAGTTGCAACGTGGCGGGCAAGTTGGTGGCCAACAGCTCCGTCACCGGCACGCCGGCCTGAATGGAATAGCCGAGGTCCCCGCGCAGCACGTTGCCCAGCGCATGCAGATACTGCTGCCACAGCGACACATCGGCGCCATAGGCCGCGCGCATATCGGCGATCTGCGCCGGGCTGAGGCCCATGTCCGGGTTCTGAAACTTAATCAGAATGGCATCACCCGGCAGCACCTGCAGTAAGATAAACGACAGGCTAAAGGTCGCCCACAGCACCAGCAGCGCCTGCCCGATACGCCGTGCCAGATATCGGCTCATCATGGCCTCCTCAGCGTTTTTCCAGCCAGGCGCCGTAGAAACTCGGGCGGCCGACCGCTTCAAAACTTACGCCCTTGAGATAAGGCGCTCCGGCAAACACCTGCGGCTCTTCGAAGAACGGGATCACGTAGGCCTGATCGAGCAGGTAGTTTTGCGCCTCGCCGGCAATCTGCAGGCGTTTTTGGGCATCCACCTCTGAGGCGATGCCCAGCAGCAGCGCGTTCAGCTTGTCATCTTTAAATGCGCTGTTTTTGCCGGTCCCGCCTTGCTGTAACAGCGCATCGCGGTTGGTCGGGTAGAACTGACTTTTAATCACATCCGGATCGGCCCGTCCTACTTCCACCACCGCCGCCGGGGTTTTCTGCGGATCCAGGTTATCCGCCACCTTGCTGCCGGCGTCGCCTGCCAGAATGTTCAAGCGCGCGCCAACTTTGCCCCACTGCTGCGAAACCAGCTGCAGCACCGCCTTGTTCTGCGGTTGCGGCAGCGATTCATAAACGTTCAGCAACAGTTTTTTGCCGTCCTTCTCACGCAGACCATCGCCGCCCTTTTTCCAGCCCGCTTCATCCAGCAGGCGGTTAGCCAGCGCCGGGTCGAATTTCAGTTTGGCGGAAAGGTCGACAAAACCGGCGGCGGAAGAAGCAATCACCGATTTGGCCTGCGGATAGTTAACGGAGAACAGCGTCTCGACGATCTGCTTGCTGTCGGTGGCGTGCAGCAATGCCTGACGCACGCGCAGGTCGCTCACCAACGGGTTGTCCGGCCGGAAGGCCACGCTGTCATTGACGCCGCGCGTTGGGGCGGCGTAGATAGTGAAACCCTGATCCTGGGTTTGTTTCTCGTCATAGGCCTGGATCTGCCGAATAAAGTCCGCCTGCCCGGCCTGCAATGCGCCAATACGTACGCTGTCTTCGCCGGTCACGATCACCTTGATACCGTCCAGATTGGCGCGCCCCTGCTGCGTCAGCCTGGCCGGGCCCCAGCGGTAATCTTTGCGCACGCTGAGATCCACTTCGCGCCCCAGCGTTTCGGCACTGACCACGAATGGGCCGGAGCCGATGATATGGCGCGCGTCACCCAATTCGTCATAATTACGGTTTAAGGTGCTGAGAGAAACCAGCCCTGACCCTATGGTGGCAGTACCCTGCAGGAAACCCGGCGAAGAGCGCTTGAAGTAGAACTTCACGGTCAAGGGATCGATCACTTCACTGTGGTCATAGTTATTGATCACCTCGGAGACCGGCAGACGTTTCTCTTTGTTGCCCAGGCCATAGGTATCGAAGTTCTTCGCCACCGCGTTGGCGTCCAGCGGCGTACCGTCCGAGAAGGTCACGCCCGGCCGGAGCTTGAAGGTGTATTCGGTTTTGTCGGCGTTACTGCTCCAGGATTCGGCGATCCACGGCTCAATCTCCAGCGTTTTTGGGTTCTGGTAGGTCAGCTTGTCGGTGATCTGGTTGAGGATGCCGCCGTTGGGGTAGAAGCCGCCGGAAGGCGGATAAAGGTTGGTGTGCGCCTGCTGTTCCAGGTAGATCAGCGTGCCGCCCTGCACCGACGCCAGCGCCGGAGTAGCCGCCACAGTCAAGCCCAATGCCACTGTTATTCCGCTGGTTAATCTATTGAAAGAGAACTTAAACATAGTGTGCCACGCCTTCTTTATTTCGGAATGTTATGGATTAGATAACAAACCAAATCGGCGGGGAGTTGAACGAACTAATTTCGCTAACCTATGGCGGAAAATGCACAAGGCAGCGACGGTTGGCAGAATGGGTGTTTTGTTATAACGTATCAGAAATCACATCGTGGAGACGAAAATGAAAATTCATCTTTCGCTGTTGTTCCTTGGCCTGTTGGCCGGTCGGGCCGCCGCGTTTCAGTCCAAGGTGCCCGAGCCACGGCCTGAACAGGCGCGCGCAGCGGAAAACAGCCTGGAGAATATGTTTTACGGTTTTCACGCGATGGACGCGCAGGCGGTCAATATCGGTACCTGCGCGGCGCTGCCGCAGGCGGGATGCCAGTGCGCGTTCTGCACCATGCTGCGGCAGGCCGGGCCGGCGAAATAGCCACCCGGACGACGTTTTAATCTAGCGCGTACTGCACAATCAACTGGCCTTTTTTCACTTTGAGCGCCGTGATGTTTACCGCGCCCAGCTCCGCCAGCGAGGGCACATGGGTGCCACCGCAGCCATAGGTCGGCAGTTCGCCAAATCCCACCTGCCGCAGGCCGTCAACCGCCACCTGTCTGCGCGGAAGGTCTGCCGCAATCAGCCTTGCCAGCTCCGCCTGAAGAAAATCCTGATCCAGCGTTTGTGGCTCCGCGCCCGGTGTGAAAGTGATCCGCCCTTCGCCCGGCCAGTGGTGCGCCTTCACCGGTTGCCAGCCGCGGGTTTCCCCCAGCCAGCCGATCAGATGCCCGGCGGAGTGCCAACGGGTATGCAACCGCCGCTGTTCGCCATCAATCTGCACGCTCACCGGCCCTGCGGCCAACGGTTCGGCGGTGAAATGCAGCACCTTGTCGCCCTGCTGCGCCACGCGTAGCACCGGGATGCCGCCAAGCTTACCGCCGTCGGCCGGTTGTCCGCCGCCCTGCGGGTGAAACAATGTGGCGTCCAGCTCTATCGCGTATCCACCCTCTTCCATCGGGGTACAGGCCAGCACCTGCGCTGCGCCCTGTAATTCGTCGCTGTAATAATAAAGCCGTTCGGTCATGGTTTTTCTCCTGATTAGAGAGCCCATTATATTCATGCCATAATCAAAGGATAATCCGTCAATAACACAATGGACCTTTGCGCTGTGAGCACAAATCTCTCTCATTCGCTGCTGGCCGAAATGGCCGTGTTTGTCCAGGTGGTCGAGAGCGGCAGTTTTTCCGCCGCCGCCCGTCGACTGGGCACATCCCCCTCTGCCGCCAGCCGCAGCGTGGCTAAACTGGAACAGGCGTTAGCATTGCAACTGCTACACCGCACCACGCGCAAATTGCGGCTAAGCGAACAGGGCGAAGAAGTATTTCAACGCTGCCGCAGCATGCTGGACGCCGCGCACTCTGTGATGGAGTTCAGCGGGCGCGGTGCAGTAGAGCCTGAAGGCTTGGTCAGCGTCAGCGTGCCCAAGGCGGTGGGGCGTTATGTGCTGCACCCGCACATACCGGCGTTTTTACGCCGCTATCCCAAAGTAGACGTTCGCCTGCGGCTGGAAGACCGCTATATGGATTTGATTGATGATCGGGTCGATCTGGCGCTGCGCATCACCGAACGCCCTTCCCCTGGGCTGATTGGCCGCCAACTGATGACCATCGACCACCTGCTGTGCGCCACACCGGCTTATCTGGCACAGCAGGGAACGCCGCAGCATCCGCAGGATTTGGCGCAGCACAGCTGCATTTATCTGGGTGAAACGCCGAACGACGCCCGTTGGAAATTCCGCCAGGCCGGGAAAACGGTGACGGTCAACGTACGTGGGCGCTACGCCGCCAACCATACCGGCGTGCGGCTGGATGCGGTGAAACAGCACATTGGCATTGGCAGCCTGCCGTACTTTACCGCCCGTCAGGCGCTGGACGACGGCGAAGTGGTGCAGGTGCTGCCGCAATGGGATTTCCTCAGCAGCTACCACGGCGGGCTGTGGTTGCTGTATGCCCCCAATCAGTACCTGCCGCCCAAGCTGCGGGTGTTTATCGACTATCTGGTGGCCTGCCTGGCGAAAGAGCCGCAGCTAAAGCGCCTTGCGTAAGGTGATATTGATACGGTGCGGCCCCACCAGCGAATGGTAGCCTTCCTTGATCGGCATAATGCCGTGAAAACACAGCCGCGACGGGCCGCCCCACACCACCACGTCGCCGTGCGCCAAAGGAATGCGCTGGGCCCGATCGCTACGTTGCATGCCGCCGAACTGGAATACCGCCGGCAGCCCGAGGGAAACGGAAACGATCGGCGAACCGAAATCATGCTCGTCTTTGTCCTGATGCAATGACAGCTTGCTGCCCGGATCGTAGCGGTTCATCAGGCAGGAATCCGGTACAAACGGGGCAAAGCCCGCCTGCTGTGCCGCTTCATCCGCCAGCGCCATCAGGATATCCGGGATCGGCGGCCAACGTTTGCCGCTGCGCGAATCGCGCTCCGAATAGCGGTAACCGCGGCTGTCGCTGCTCCAGCCGTTGCCGCACCAGCTCATCGCCACCGACATCACATGACCGCCCGGCGTAGTCATGTGCCGCCAGGGCACCTGAGCAATCACCCCATGCACCGCCGCCAGCAGTTCTGGGCCGTGATCGCGCACAAAACCGTGCATCACCACCGCGCCTGGCGCAATCTGTTCCCGCCACGGCGGCGGCACGGAGTCTTCAAAAAGATCGAGGGTCATGACAAAACACCTGTATTAATACACAGTGTTTATTTTAACTTGCCGTTGGCGATTGTCCAGCCTGATGCGCCGCATTGTTGTTAGCGCTAAACTTCTCTAGAGTACCGGCAATAAAATCAATAACTTTTCAGGATCGCATGTGATTAAAGGGATCGTTCTTTCCGTCATCGCCTCGGTATTGTTCGGCGTGATGTATTACTACACCTCTACCCTGACCCCGCTTGACGGTGAGCAAGTCTTTGGCTGGCGTACCCTGCTGACGGTGCCGTTTTTGACGCTGTTTATGGTGCTTTCCGCCGACTGGCGCAAGGTCAGCGAGACCTTGAGTTGGATAAAACAGCGGCCGCGCCGCCTGCTGTTTCTGCCGCTGAGTTCGGCGCTGCTGGGGGTTCAACTCTGGCTGTTTCTCTGGGCACCGCTGCACGGCAAGGCGTTGGAGGTATCGCTCGGCTATTTCCTGCTGCCGCTGACCATGGTGCTGGCAGGACGCCTGATCTTCCGCGATCGCCTTTCGCTGCTGCAAAAACTGGCGGTCAGCTGCGCCATTATCGGCGTCGGCAACGAGTTGTATCAGGTCGGCGGTGTGTCCTGGACCACCTTGCTGGTGGCGCTGGGCTACCCGGTGTACTTTATCCTGCGTCGCCGTTTCGGCACCGACAACCTGGGTGGCTTGTGGTGTGAGCTAACGCTGATGCTGCCGGTCGCCGCCTGGTTCGCTTTCGGGGGCAACGGGCCACTGGCGGCGTTGAGCATCAGCCCGGCACTTTATTGGCAAATCCCGCTGTTGGGGGTGATCAGCGCCGCTGCGCTGGTGTGCTATATCCTGGCCAGCCGTCTGCTGCCGTTCAGCCTGTTCGGCCTGCTGAGCTATGTGGAGCCGGTGCTGTTGGTGGTGGTGGCCTTGCTGCTTGGCGAGAGCATCGGCCGGGATGAATGGCTGACCTATATTCCTATCTGGCTGGCGGTGCTGCTGTTGGTGTCGGAAGGGGCCAGCCACCTGCTGCGTCGCAGGCGAATCCACCGGAAAATGTGACAGTGCAACGCCGAATCTTTGGCTTTATTTGTTTGATTTATAAATAAATAAAAGTTGTGACATCGTCACCTTGCTGCCAGTAACGGCCGCAGAAACGGCGACCTGCATGGCACTGCGGCGTAAGGGTTTTGAGCAGTTCCAATTCGAACGTCTGTCGTTGCGTATCCAGCGTGACCAGGCGTGCGTCGAGAAAGTCAAAATAGCAGCGCACCTGCGGATATAGCGCTTTGAACAGGCTCTCTTTGGCGGAAAAGGCCAAGGTCAGCAGGTGGTTAAATGGCTGTGAATGAGTGCGCAGTTGGGCAGATTCCGCCTCGCTAACGATCGCTCGCTGCAGCTCCTCCGCACGCGCGGCGGGAATGAGCGTTTCAACGTCCAGCCCCACGCCGCCCAACCCGGGTTCCGGATGCACCGCGCAAAGCGCTGTGCCCGCATTGTGGCTGAGCGCACCGGCGATACCCGGCGGCCACTGCGGTGCCCGGTCTTCGCCGCGCAACAGCGTGAAATCCGCAAAACCCAGCGGTGCCAACAAGGTCCGCGCCAGATAACGCCCGGCCAGATATTCCGCCCGCCGCTTTGGCACCGCACGCGCCAGATGTTCGGGGAGCGCCATGCCAATGGCAGCGAAACAATCATCCTGGTAGTGCGCCACAGAAAAGCGGCAACGGGCAACCTGCCCCGGGTAATCGTCCAGGTTCAACCGTTCAAAGGTGGGGATAAAAGAAGAGAACACGGGTTGTCCATATTGGGTGTGCAGAACGCTAATTTTAGACGCCGAGCTCCTGAGCAACAATGATTATTCCTCTCCCCCGTTACCGAAGGAGAGGCACGACGGGATTACAGAATCCCTTTCATGGTTTTTTCGAAGTCGCTCCAGGCGCAGTAGCCCTGCTTATCGATTGGGCAGCCTTTTAACGCCATCGTCACGCGCTGTGGCGGGGTTTTCAGCGTCAGCGGAGTGGCATTGCGCAACTGGTCGGTGGATTGATACACGTACTCGATTTTCAGCAAATCGCGATCGTTTTTCTTATCGTGCCAGCGCTGGAACACCAGCTTGCCGCCAATCGGCGTTTTCTCATATTGATGCGGCAGTTGGTACGGCTTGAACTCCATCGCCGACAGCAGGGAGGCAATGTTGGAGTCGTGCCCCACCAGCACCGTTACCTTCGGCGAATCCGGCTTGCGCTCGCCAATCAATGCGCCGTTGATATACGTCAGCAGCGGTTTGGCCACGTTTTGCGCCACCACCGGCGAGGTAAACAGCGAGTCCTGATAGCCGTCCTTCAACTGCGCCAACTGTTTCCACTGCTGTGGCGTGGTGATTTTGCCCCAGGCCACGTCCTTCATTGGGAAGCCTTCGTAATATTGCAGCATAAAGGCGTCCACCAGCGAGTTCCCTACCCGCAGCGGCCCGGCCACACCCGGCTCTTTGCCCGGCACTGCGCTCATTTTGCTGGCTTCTTTGGTCAGATCGCAGTGCTTGTCGGTTTTACAGGCGCTGGAATCTTTGTAATCGATGATTTTTTCTAATTGCTTGTAGGAGGCGTCCAGCTTCAACGAGGCCAGTTCGGCGTTCATTGCCCCCAGTGCCTGCTGATTGAAAGGTTCGCTGTTGTCAGTGATGATCGGGTTGAAGGTGGGATCCATCTCCCCCATTTTGTCTTGATGATGCACGCTGACGTCACAACCGGGGAAAGCACCGTTGGTAAAGAACTGCGCGGTCGCCACCGTGCGTTGCAAACTGTTGGCATAGACGTAAACGCTGCCGGCGGTCGGGCAGCCTTCCTGCGGCAATACTCCGGTTTGCTTGAGCCACGCATTGAAGTAGTGGCCCATATACACTTCCAGCACCCCGCCCTTGGTGGTCAGCAGACCACCCGGCGTGTCCCAGGCCGGCCAGGCTTTAGGGGTGGACTGCGCCAATACGCTGCCGTTGTTGGCCAGCGGCGCACGCAGGTTATGGCGGCTCATCACCAGCACCTGATCCAATTGATAGTCGTTGGTTTCCGCCAAGGCAGTCCCGGTCATAAATAACGGCAAGCACAGCAATAAAGTTTTTCTTTTCATCCGCAGAGGCTCCAGGATTGTGATTATTTTTAATGTGTTAGCTATTGCTTCGCTATCATGGAGAGGTTAACGCCGAAAGTGTGTGATGAGCATCACAGGGAAAGGTCTGCTCAGCGGCCCTTCGCCGAGGGCCGCCGATAATTTAGAAACTCACATCCACAAACGCATGATCGGCCAGCCGATCAACAACAGCGCGGCGATGTACACCACGCCCAGAATACCGCCCATCCGCCAGTAGTCTTTCGACTTCACGTAGCCACAGCCGTAAATGATAACCCCAGGACCGGTGGCGTACGGCGTCAGCACGCCCATGATGCCGATCGACAGCACCAGCAGCATCGACAGCTGCTCCATAGGCACGCCCGGCAGGCCTTTACCGACGGCAAGGATCACCGGCAGCAGGGTTGCCGTGTGCGCCGACAGGCTGGCGAACAGGTAGTGAGCGAAGTAGAACACCAGGACCAGCGCCACGACCGTCATATCCGGCGAGAATCCGTCCAGATGGGTGCTCATGGTCAGCGCGAACCAGTCGATAAAACCGGAGCGCGTCAGGCCGTTGGCCATCACCACCAGCGTCGCCAGGTTCACCAAGGTGTTCCAGGCGCTGGAATATTTAGTGATGTCCTTCCACGACACTACGTGCAAGGCCAGCATCAGCGATACCGCCAACAAACAGACCGTGGTGGCATCCAATATCTTGCCGCCAAACACCCACAGACACAGGCTGAGCAGCACCAGGCCAATCAGCGTGTACTCCTTGCGCGTCAGCTTGCCCATTTCCCCCAGCGCGCTATTGGCCCAGGAAGCGACTTCGCTGCTGTGCGTAACGCCCGGTTTGTACAGGTAATAGGAAATCAACGGCGCAATCACCAGCAGCAGCAGGCCGACCGGCAGGAAGGCCAGGAACCACTGCATCCAGCTGATATGCACGCCGGCGATTTTGCTGACGAACTCGATACCCAGCACGTTAGGCGCGGCGCCGGTGACGAACATCGAGGAGCTGATGCTGGTCCCGACCACCATCATCCACATCAGGTAACCGCCGATGCGCCGTGAGGAGGGATCGTTGGGGAAGGAATCAAACAGCGGCGGCAGGTTTTTCACCACCGGGAACACGGTGCCGCCGGTACGGGCGGTGTTGGACGGAGTAAAAGGTGCCAGCAGGATATCGATGATCACCACCGCATAACCGAGCGTCAGGGTACGCTTGCCCATAAACTTCACCAAAAACAGCGCAATGCGTCGCCCCAGCCCGGTGGCTTCGTAGCCGAGCGCAAAGATAAATGCGCCGAACACCAGCCAGACGGTGGTGCTGGAGAATCCGGCCAGCCCCCATTTCAGCGCCTCTTTACCGGCCTTGAAGCCCGGCTCCGCTAATTCCTGCGCCCCGAACAGCACCCAGTTGGCGCTCAGCACGCTGAGGGTCACGGCGATAAAGCTGATCGCCGTCGCCGGGATCGGCTCCAGGATCATGCCGACAATCATCGCCACAAAAATGGCGAAGTAGCGCCAGGCCTGCGGCGGCATGCCGTCGGGCGTGGGTATCCAGAGCAGGATCGCCAGCACCAACAGCGGCGCCAGCGCTTTCCAGATTTTTTCCTTGGTTTCGGACATAAGTTTCTCCTGAAGACGGGTTATTTTTTTAGCTATGCCCTAGGGATTCCAAGTTGTGGCTTGAAAGGCGGCGGGCTTAGTGGAATTCGGTAATTGCGCCAGCAGCCAGGTGACGATCAACAGATCGGCACTGCCGCCTGGGCTGAGATTGCGGTGAATGCACTCGACGTCGAATTGCCGCAGGCGTGCTATGCCCTGCTTGCCCTGGGCTCCCCCCTGCGCCAGCAGTTCGCCGGCACGCCGCTGCAACCAACGCAGGCCTTCGAGACCGCCGCGTGAGGCGACGTTGGTGTCATCGTTGTTGGCCATTAGCCACAGCAGGCTGTCCATCAGCGCCGTTTGCTCATCGCACCCGTCGTTCAGCCGTTGCAGGTACAGCGGCAGCGCACCGTTAATCACCCGCTCGAAGCCGGACTCTGCCTCGCCGCGCGCGCCGCTCAGGCCGTGTTGGGCAAACAGCCTTTGGCCGGCGGTCTGCAACGCATTGCGCTGTTGCAGCTCGCGTGCCACCAGCCCACGACACATCGACGCCACTTCGGCGCACAGCGTGGCGGCGTCAATAGGCTGCGGCCTCTGGGACAGGCGGCCGAAAGCGGTGCACAACAGGCCGAGGGAAAATACGCTGCCTTTATGGGTGTTGACGCCACCGGTGGCCTGGAACATGTGGTTTTCGCAGGCCAGCCCCAGCGGACGCAGCCTGACCAACTGCTCGGCAGCCGGGCAACGGGCGTCTTCCTGCCCCTGGCGGACAAAGCGCGGCAGCCAGATGCCGATAGCGCGGGCGCTGCGGTAAAAATGGCCGATGTTCATGTCCCGGTGGGCACCGTTGTTGTGGCGATCCACCAGCCCCGGTTTGGGCGTCAGGTTCACTTCGACCAACAGGGCGCGGTAGGCGGCATGGGCAAAGCCACTGACCGGCGCCGATGGGCTACACCGGGCGAGTTCAACGGGTTGAGAGCGCATCATTGAGCATCCTTTCCATTTCCTGCAGCAGCTGTTCGCTGCTGTGTCGCCGCTGACGGGCGCAGATTTTGGCCGGCTGGCTGCACAGCAGGCAGCGGCGCTCCGCCAGCCCCAGATCGCGGCGCGATAAAATACGGCCCTCGGGATCCAGCACGTCGATATCCCACAGCCGACCTATCGGCTGCTGAACCTCCAACTGCATGGCGCAGTCTTTCACCCGTTGGGCATCGGCCTGCAGCGCCATAAACCCTTCGCAACCGGTGGAAAGCGCCAGCGCTTCCGCCTGCAGGCAGTGCCAGTTTTGCTCACGCCCCATTTGCTGCAGCGCCTGCCAGCCGAGGTTGAAGATGTTGCGGGTCAGGGCACTGTCTTTTACCGCACCGGGCACCACCAGCGTCAGCACCAGCAGCGTGGAAGCGTGCTGAGCCTGCCACGCCTGCTGCCGTGCCTGGCGGCACTCGCGGCTGGTCAGCAGTTCCGGCAGGCTGACGGCGCGGTTGGCGGCCAGTTCAGGAGGGACGCAGGTCATCACGTTACTCCGCCACCTGATGCACCACGTCGATCACCGAACCGTCGCGATAACGCACGACCGCCACCACTTTGTCGGTGAAGGCGATCGGCTGCGGTTCGCCGGTCAGCAACAGCGCACGCTGGCGTAGCCAGTCGATGCCAACCACCGGCAGCCCGGCCTCTTGCAGCCGCTGCGCCAACTCCGGCCGCGCCGGGTTAACGGCAATACCGTGATCGGTAACCAAAATGTCGATGCTGGAGCCCGGCGTGACGCAGGTGGTCACCTGCTCGACCAGCGTTGGAATGCGCCCGCGCACCAGCGGTGCGACGATGATCGCCAACCGTGCCGCCGCGGCGGTGTCGCAGTGACCGCCAGAAGCCCCGCGCAGCACGCCGTCGGAACCGGTCAGCACGTTGACGTTGAAGCCGGTATCGATCTCCAGCGCGCTTAGCACCACCACGTCAAGCCGGTCGACCGAAGCGCCCTTCGAACTGAAGTTGGCATACTGATTGGCGCTGATTTCAATGTGATTGGGATTGCGCGCCAACGACATCGCCGCCGCGCGGTCAAAACTCTGCACGTCCAGCAGGCGAGCAATCAGCCCTTTTTCATGCAGATCCACCATGGTTGAGGTAATGCCGCCGAGGGCGAAACCGGCGCGAACGCCACGCGCGCGCATTTTGTCTTCCAGAAAACGCGTCACCGCCAACGAAGCCCCGCCGGTGCCGGTTTGCAGCGAGAATCCTTCGGTAAAGAAGCCGGAACCGGCAATCACTTCGGCAGCGCGGCGGGCAATCAGTAATTCACGCGGGTTGGAGGTCATGCGGGTGGCATCGGCACCGATCTTGTCGGCGTCCCCCACTCGCTCGAGTTGAACGATCAGATCGACCCGATCCTGCGCCAGGCTGGCCGGATGATGCGGATAAGGCAGGATCGCTTCGGTCAGCAACACCACGGTGCCTGCGGTATCGGCATCCACTTTGGCGTAGCCCAACGAACCGCAGCAGGCTTCGCCGCTGTAGCCGTTGGCATTGCCGAATTCGTCGCAGGCCGGAACCCCGAGGAAAGCGACGTCTATCGCCAGTTCACCGGACTCGATCAGGTTGACGCGGCCACCGTGGGAGTGAATTTGTACCGGTTCGGCCAGCAGGCCGCGTGAGATGGCATCCGCCAGCGGGCCGCGCAGGCCGGAGGTGTAAATGCGGCTCACCACCCCGTTGCGGATATGGCCGACCAGCGGCGCATGGCATTCGCTCAGCGAGCTGGAGGCCAGCGTCAGGTTGCGGAACCCCATCGCCGCCAGCGTTTCCATCACCTGATTCAGCGCCAGATCGCCGCCGCGAAACGCGTGGTGGAAAGAGATGGTCATTCCGTCCTGCAAACCGCTGCGGCGTACCGCCTGTTCCAGCGTGTCGCAGCGTTTGATATCGCGCGGCTTGCGCGCCTGCAGGTTGGCCTTGGAGGCATCCTGATAGCAGCGCAGGTCCGCCAGGTTGTTCAGGGTCATCAGTCGTTGTTGGCGTTTCATTATGCTTCCTCTCCGTGCTGAACCGACGCTTCGCGGATGCCGGAAAGCGCTGCGCGTTGCAATACCAGCCGCGCGCGTTCAATCACCGGGCTGTCGACCATCTTGCCGTTGAGCGACACTACCCCGCGCCCTTCCTGCTCCGCCGCCGCCGCGGCATCCACCACCCGCTGGGCGTGAGCCACTTCTTTGGCGGTTGGCGCATACAGGTTGTGCAGCAGTTCGATTTGCCGTGGGTTAATCAGGGATTTGCCGTCGAAGCCAAGCTGTTTGATCAGCGCCGCTTCCTGCAGAAAGCCGGTTTCGTTATTGGCGTCGGAATACACGGTGTCGAACGCCTGAATGCCCGCGGCCCGCGCCGCCTGTAATATCGAGCAACGCGCAAAAAGCAGCTCAATGCCCTCCGGCGAACGTTCGGTACGCAGGTTGCGCACGTAGTCTTCCGCGCCGAGCGCGATGCCGATCAAACGCGGTGAGGCATGGGCGATGGCGACCGCCTGGGTGATCCCCGCCGCCGACTCAATCGCCGCCAGCAGGCCGGTACTGCCCACCGGGCGCCCGCAGTCGGCTTCGATGGCGGCAATTTCGCGATCCATATCCACCACGTCCTGCGCGCTGTCGGTTTTCGGCAGGCGCACGATATCCGCCCCGCCGCGCACTACTGCCTGCAGATCCGCCAGCCCGTAGGCGGAATCCAGTGCGTTGACGCGCACGATGGTTTCCACTTCCTGATACAGCGGGTGTTGCAACGCGTGATACACCAGTCGCCGCGCGGCGTCTTTTTCGCGCAGGATCACCGAGTCTTCCAGATCGAACATCAGCGCATCGGCCTGATAGATAAAGGCGTTGCTCACCATGGCCGCATTGGCACCGGGCACGAACAGCATGCTGCGGCGCAGACGGTGTTTATTCAGCGTTTTCATGACGCGTCCCCCATGGCAGTAGGCCATTGTCGCTGGCGCGCATCAGCGCGGTTTCCAGCCGGGCCCGCAGCACGCAGTCGAGCGCGCCTTTGTCGTCCACCATCACCTGCACCGGCTCCACCTGATAACGTTGCAGCACCTCCAGCAACGTTTGGCGGATCGCTTCGCCGAACTGTTTCTCTACGCTGCTGGCGATCAGCAGATCGTGTTCCGGCCCCTCGGCGGGGGCGATGCGCACCATGACATCGCTGGATTCCAGCGTGCCGGCCATTGCTTCTCGGATAATTTTCATCTTTCACCTGATTGTGCGGATTCAAAGGGGGGTGTCGCCGGCTTGGCCCGGCGCTGCGTTTGCAAATCTTGTAGGTAATACAGGGTGTCCGGCGGCACCAGCGGCGCGGCGGCGTGAAAGTCACCGGCGGCCAGCAGCTTGCGCACCCAGGAGGCGGAGATCGCCGTGCCCTGATATTGCAAACGCTCGATTTCCACCAGCGCGATCGGCGGGCTGGGCAGCGCCGGGGTTTCCAGCCAATAACGCATATCGCGGTTGTACTTGGCGGTGACCGCGCAGAAAGGCTCGTTGCCGACGAAGCGGTGGGTAATGCCCAACGCGGGCGCCAGATACTGGCGGAAGATCTTCAGATCGATTTCGGTGTAGCAGTCGTCGGCAATACCTTGATCTTTAATGAAGTAACAGGGGAAGGTGGCGCGTGAAATGACGTATTGCGACCCTTCGTGCACCGTCAGGTTAGGAATATCTGCGGTGCCCGCCAGCACCAGCCGCCGCCGATCTTCATAGCTGAAGCGCGAGGTATTTTCCTTGACCAAAAACAGGTGCAGCCAGTCGCATTGCGCAGCGGCCTGGCGCACCAGGTATTGGTGGCCGCGGGTAAAGGGGTTGGCGTTCATCACGATACTGCCGATGGTGGTGCCCGGCCGGCGCTGGCCCGCTAACTGAGCGGCATAGCGTTTAAGCCGGCACGGGCTGTTTTCCATCAGCACCACGATGCCCGGCACCCGGGCGATGGGGTAGAAACCGCATTGCTGGAACAGCGGCTCATTTTGGATTTTGGTGTAGATAAACAGCTGGGTGTGATGGCGTTCATAAGCCAGATTCACCAGCTCCGTTGCCAACGTCAGCCCCAAACCTTCGCCGCGCATTTGCGGGCTGATGGCGACGCATTTGATAATATTGTCGGCAATGCCGCCGCAGGCGACCAACTTATCGTTTTGCGTCACGGTAATAAATATTTCAACCGTGGTGTCAATATTCAGATCGTTACTGCGCAGGAAAGCATTAATCTGCGCGATACTTTTATGATCGGACCTTTTGACTCGATTAAATAGGGTGTCGCCCAACATAACACGCTCTCTGGGTTAACTATTAAATAACAAAATAAATACAAAAAAGAGTGTCGGTTAACATTTATCACTGGAATTAAAACCTTAAAAACCATGGAGATAAATCCACCAAGGACATCTAATGAAACAATGGTAAACAGAAAAAAATAGCGAATTATTGACCTATTTCACAAACCCCTTTCGGTTAATAAGTTATTTAATGTTCTTTATTTACTTAATTATTTTTATGGTGTTTATTATTGAGATAATCTTTATTTTACGCGGCAATTAACTTACATTTTCGTAGCATATTGATCGCAATCTGCAAGACGACGGGGAGACGGGATTCACTATGGAATGGCTGAATATACTGATCGTCGAAGACGAAACGCCGCTGGCAGAAATGCACGCGGAATTTATCCGGCAAAACGGCGGCTGCCGACAAATCTGGTTGGCGGGTACCCTGGCGCAGGCCCGTACCATGGTCGAGCGCTTCAAGCCGGATCTGATCCTGCTGGATAACTTCCTGCCCGACGGCCAGGGCATTGAGCTGCTGCGCGAACTGACGCTGAGCGGTTATGCCGGCGGTATCGTCTTTATCACCGCCGCCAGCGACATGGATACCGTGGCCGAAGCCCTGCGCTACGGGGTGTTCGATTACCTGATCAAACCGCTGGCCTATGATCGGCTGGCCCACACGCTATTGCGTTTCAGCCAGCGGCACCAGGCGCTGAAGGATAAGGCACACCTTAACCAGCGCCGCATTGATCAGATGTTCAATACCTACGCCCGCGGCGAGCCTATGGCGACATTGCCGGCAGGCATCGATGAGCTGACGCTGGTTAAAATACGCGGCCTGTTCGAACAGCCCTCGGCCAGCCACACCGCTGAAAGCGTTGCGCAACAGATGGGGTTAAGCCGCACCACGGCACGCCGTTATCTGGAGTTTTGTACCGCCGCCCAGCAGCTGCGCGCCGAAATCATTTACGGCAAGGTAGGCCGTCCGCAGCGGATTTACCGGCCTGCTCGGCCAGAATAAGCGGTTATTTGATCGCCCCTGCAAGCTTGAATGTAACCGCTTTACTTTTTGGGTTCTCCTCAGCATCTTATTCGGCATGATGCCCCTCTACTCTGCCGACAGGACGATCGCCGATGAGTGCTCTGCCCTCTCCTTCCCTGAAAGACCTTATTGCCCGCCGGGACTGGCAAAATCCGGCCTGCACCCATTATCAGCGGCTGGCTGCGCATCCGCCTTTTGCGAGCTGGCGCGATCTGAACGCGGCACGTGACGACAGCCCCAGCAGCAGCCAGAAAACGTTAAACGGCCACTGGCAGTTCAGCTATTACCGCAGCCCGCAGGCGGTGCCCGAAGCCTGGCTGCGGCAAGACCTGCCCGATGCCGACCGGCTGGCGGTGCCGTCCAACTGGCAACTTGCCGGTTATGACGCGCCGATCTACACCAACGTCCGCTACCCGATCCCGGTCAACCCGCCGCTGGTGCCGGAAGAAAACCCGACCGGTTGCTATTCCCGCCAGTTCACCGTCGATCCCGCCTGGCTGGCCGAGGGGCAGACGCGCATTATCTTTGACGGCGTCAACTCGGCGTTTTACCTGTGGTGCAACGGCCATTGGGTCGGCTATTCGCAAGACAGCCGCCTGCCCGCCGAATTTGACCTCAGCCCCTGGCTGCAGGCCGGTGAAAACCGACTGGCGGTGATGGTGCTGCGCTGGTGCGATGGCAGCTATCTGGAAGATCAGGATATGTGGCGCATGAGCGGGATTTTCCGCGACGTCAGCCTGCTGCATAAACCCGCCACCCACCTGAGCGATATCCGCATCACAACTCCGCTTTACGACGGCTTCCGCCGTGGCGAACTGGTGGTGGAAGCGCACGTCAATCGACCGACGCAGCACCGGGTGCAACTGCAGCTGTGGCGCGATGGCCAGTTGATTGGCGAAAAAATCCAGGCGCTCGGCAGCGAAATTATCGACGAGCGCGGTGCCTATGATGACCGCACAACGCTGCGCCTGCCGGTGGAACAGCCTGCATTGTGGAGTGCTGAAACCCCAACGCTGTACCGGGCCACGCTGGCACTGTTGGCGCCAGACGGAGAAATTATTGAGGTGGAAGCCTATGACGTTGGCTTCCGTCAGGTCGAAATCAGCAACGGGTTGCTGAAGCTGAACGGCCAGCCGCTGCTGATCCGCGGTACCAACCGGCATGAACATCACCCACAGCACGGTCAGGTGATGGATGAAGCCACGATGCGCCACGACATTCTGTTGATGAAACAGCACAACTTCAATGCGGTGCGCTGCTCCCACTACCCGAATCACCCGCTGTGGTACCGGCTGTGCGACCGCTACGGGCTGTACGTGGTCGACGAAGCCAATATTGAAACCCACGGCATGCAGCCGATGAACCGGCTTTCCGACGATCCGCTGTGGCTACCGGCGATGAGCGAGCGCGTGACGCGCATGGTGCAGCGGGATCGCAACCATCCCTGCATTATTATCTGGTCGCTGGGCAACGAATCCGGCCACGGCTGCAATCACGATGCGCTTTATCGATGGGTGAAAAGCCAGGACCCTACCCGCCCGGTGCAGTATGAAGGCGGCGGCGCCAACAGCGCCGCGACCGACATTATCTGCCCGATGTACGCCCGGGTGGATCAGGATCAGCCGTTCCCTGCCGTGCCCAAGTGGTCGATCAAGAAGTGGATCGGCCTGCCGGATGAACAGCGACCGCTGATCCTGTGCGAATACGCTCACGCGATGGGCAACAGCTTCGGCGGTTTTGACCGTTATTGGCAGGCCTTCCGCCAGTATCCGCGCCTGCAAGGTGGCTTCGTCTGGGACTGGGTCGATCAGGCACTCACCCGCCGCGATGACAACGGAGATGAGTTCTGGGCGTACGGCGGCGACTTCGGCGACACGCCTAACGATCGGCAATTCTGCCTTAACGGCCTGGTGTTCCCCGATCGCACGCCACACCCGGCGCTGTTCGAGGCGCAACGCGCCCAGCAGTTTTTCCAATTTGCCTTTGATGCCACAACGCTGACGTTGACCGTCAGCAGCGAGTACCTGTTCCGCCATAGCGATAACGAACGGCTGGACTGGCGGCTGGAGCTGGACGGCGTAGAACGCGCCAGCGGCAGCTTTGACCTCGCGCTACCACCGCAGGGCAGCGCCAGCTTCCACCTGCTCGACCGCTTGCCGATACTTCATCAGCCCGGCGAGCTGTGGCTGAATGTGGCGGTGGTGCAGCCCAAGGCCACCGACTGGTCCGAAGCCAACCATCGCTGCGCCTGGGATCAATGGCCGGTACCGCGCACGCTGCATTTGGCGCCGCCGGCAACGAAAGGCCTTGCCCCACAGCTGAACCAGAATGAGCGGACGATTGAGATCAGCCATGGCGAGCAACGCTGGCAGTTTACCCGCGAAAATGGCCTCCTGAGCCAATGGTGGCAAGATGGCGAAGCGCTGCTGCTGACGCCGCTGCAAGATAACTTTATCCGTGCGCCGTTGGATAACGACATTGGCATCAGCGAAGTGGAACGTATCGATCCCAATGCCTGGGTCGAACGCTGGAAGCTGGCCGGCATGTACCGGCTGGAAGAGCACTGCGTGCTGCTGCAGGCCGATCTGCTGAGCGACGGCGTAAGGGTGGTGAGCGAGCACCGGTTCGGGGTAGATGGGGAAACGCTGTTATGCAGCCGCAAACAGTGGTTGTTCGACAGCCAGGGCGCGGTCAGCGTCAGCGTTGACGTCGCAATCGCCGCCAGCCTGCCGCCACCGGCGCGTATCGGCCTGACCTGCCAACTGGCGGACACCCATCCGCAGGCACAATGGCTGGGCCTGGGGCCGCATGAAAACTATCCGGACCGTCGCCTTGCCGCGCAATTCGGGCGCTGGCAACGACCGCTGGAAGAACTGCACACGCCGTATATCTTCCCCGGCGAAAACGGCCTGCGCTGCGACACCCGCCAGTTGCAGTACGGCGACTGGCACGTCGACGGGCAGTTCCACTTTTCACTCAGCCGCTACGGCCTGCGTCAGCTGATGGACTGTAGCCACCAACACCTGTTGCAGCCGGAAGCCGGTACCTGGCTCAACCTGGACGGCTTCCATATGGGGGTCGGCGGCGACGATTCCTGGAGCCCAAGCGTCAATGCGGACTACCTGCTCAGCCGCAGCCATTACCACTATCAGCTGCGGTTAAAACGCGCGGAACTGGGCTAAATCTGCCAAAACGTCAACGGGTTGCGCATTCTGTAAGCAAACAGTCACAGAATGCGTAATCCGCCTTTGACATGCTGCCAACACCCCGTTATGATTCCGGCCGTTCACACGATTCCTCTGTAGTTCAGTCGGTAGAACGGCGGACTGTTAATCCGTATGTCACTGGTTCGAGTCCAGTCAGAGGAGCCATATTAGAGAAGCCCGCTCAGGTAAACCTGAGCGGGCTTTTTGCTTTTGTTTTTTCTGATCGGCGGCTATGAGCGAAAAGCTGACATACACTGTGGATGAATTAGACCCTAGTCTATCTGGTTAAACGGTTCCATCCTGTGTCTTTCTACTACTCATGATACTAGCTATTATATTTTTACTATATATTTGGTAGTGCTGTTCGAATAGTCTAACATTTATCCATCAAACATAGGCAAAAATGATGAAGTTGAACGAGAAACAAGCTACCATGATATCTATAAGGTTTGAGCTTGATGAAACTTATTATAGTGAGAGTTATTAGGCCTCTGCTGGATTACGACTAATCGTTTACTAATCATTTTTTTGGAAAAAGATGAAAATCATAGATGATATTTGTGCTTCAATAGCTGGGAATGCGAAGACAAGAATAAACGATCCATTTATTGGCACGTTTATAATCTCTTGGCTGGTATGTAATTGGAATCACTTATCCCGACTTTTCTGGGGAGAGGGGAAAGTTAATGAACGTATCGTAATCTTTTATAACTATCTTTATGAAACACCGATGTGGGGATGGAATTATGTGCTTTTAATCCCGCTATCTATTACATTGTTTTATTTGTTTCTGTTTCCATGGGTATCAATGTCCATGAATTTTCTTCAACACTGGGCTAATGAAAAACTGCATAAACAGGCTGTTGATAGAGAGTTAATTAAGATTAACCAACAAAAAAATCTCAACAAGGAGAAACTAAAAGCCAATCCAAACAAACAATTTCTTGAGCAGTTGGTTCAACAAGATATTGATAAGCGAAATGAGATACTGGAACATCTGAGACAAAGGAGTTCTCGTTTAGATTCAAAAGCTTTAGAAGCGAAAGAAAAAGCCAAAGAACAAGAAGCGAAAACACAAGAAGCAGAAAGCAAAGCAAAATTATTGAAATTAGAACTAGAAAAAAAGGACAAACAAACAGAGTTAGAAAAAATAAGATTCGAAAGTGATAGTGCGACAGCTAGGGCTACTCACGCTTCTAATCGATTCCCATCTACGTATTTTCTATTATTGAAAATAGAAGAAAGTTTAAATGAAGATAATATAAATATTTCTCTACACGCATTAGGTTCTATTGTGGCTGCGCTTTTTGGTTATGAAAGTTTTGAAGCACTTCTAAATGATAAAAGATTTAATAATGAAACCTTAGGGAAGGTTAAATACGTTTATTATGATGATGAGTTGGCTAAACGTCTTGAGCAGATTGTATTAGATGAGAATTCAGATAATGAAGATTTTTCAGCAGACGTTGTCTTTAATCATTTTGAAATGCTTTTTGACGGTGTACCTTTCAAATTAATTACTGGTGACAGTCTTGCCGAAGAATGCAAGGATGAATTTGAAAATAATTCATACGATATATTTGATGATAATGGGACTTCAGGCGCCATTGCAGAATCAGATACGATCTTTGAATTTGTAGAAGATATTAAGCTTGAGCACTTTGATTTTGATAATGGTTTTCATGCTGAATTATCTGCAAATGCAAGTGGCCACCATTATAAGGAAGACGGGGTTGATGGCCGGACTATGACTATTTCAGTTATTATGCAATGTGAAGTATTAGTTGGAAAGTTTGGGCTTAGTTCGATTGAACAAGGGGAAGTCAATGGAACTTTGGATGAATATGACTAATCGATCTGTTTTAAAACTTATCTGACTAACGTCCGCTGCTGGCACGTAGCGGACTAGCTCACTGGGCAGAAGGTCCGCTCTGAGCGAAAAGCGGAAGTTAAGCTAATTGACTTCATGGTGAATTTCAAATCAATTTTAACTATTTCTCAACAGAATGTGGCAAGTAACGCCTATAACAGTTATTACCATCGGAGATTTTTTGTACGCCTCTGGCACCGATGCTGGGAATGGCACTGACCGCATCATTTAAGAAGTATCTTTAAGCTGGACGGCAGCGTGCAAAGCTCGACTTTGTGAGCTGTCGCCAGAAGTCAAGCCGCAGTTGCGGCGCGACAGAAGTTTACATATGATGTGTTCATAGTGAAGAATTCAAGGGATAGAGATATGTCGTACATTAAAACCATAAATTTTTCCGCACATGCAATATTCAATAATTCAGAAGTAAGACTCAAAAACAAGAGAAGAACTGAGGGAAGTAATTTCATTACTTTACTCATTGGAGAAAATGGAACAGGGAAAAGCGAATTTCTAAAGGAAATTGTTGAATATTTTAGACTTCGAGAGCAGTCAAAAGGTAAAGCCATTAGTAAGTTTGTTAGAATAGACACACCCATTGATAAAAACACCAAATGGCCCGAAAAATTAATAGCCTCATCATTTAGTTTGAATGATAAGTTCCCATTTTTAAATAAAGATGCAGAAGAAAAAAATAAAGGTTTTTACCGATATCTTGGGATTAGAACTGCAAGCAATAATGCTTTTACAGGTAAGATGAGAGATGAATTATTTCATTGCATGGTGAAGATTTGTGCAAATCCATCTAGGTTGAGAATTTTTAAAGAAATAATTAATGACCTTGGCCTTCCATTAAATTATAAATTCGACTTTTCACAATCCAGAGGTGTTGAGGAACTTTTTGAAAATTCTCGTCAAAAATCAGTTTTAACTTTAAGTACAATAGTCAAAGACATGGTTGATAGTTTCAAAATATCAAATAGGTTTGCACCATCAACTTTAATTAAAATGCAAAATGACGTAATACTTAAGAATGATGTCTTGAGAAAAATAAATAAAACATTCAAAGATACTGAAAAAAATATCAGCATTAATTTTGACCTCGATGAAATGCTCAAAGTTGGCCTTCCGAAAAATGCACATGAAGTAGATTACGTTCTTAAATCGAGACTGATAACCTTAACTGATTTCTCTCCCGGTGGAAATATAAAGTTTCAACATTTGAGTTCAGGGCAGTTTCATTTATTAAAGAGCATCATTACATTAATGGCAGAGCTTGAAAACAGCTCTTTAATTTTAATTGATGAGCCAGAAATTAGTTTACATCCGAGTTGGCAAATAAATTACATGTCAGTATTAAATAAAATGATATCTCAATTTAATAACTGCCATGTTGTTGTAGCTACGCACTCACACTTAATTGTTACGACGTTACCCTTGAAAAACTCTGATGTCATTGTTGCTAGAAAAAATAAAATTAATGGGCAGATATTTTTCAGTTCACTCGATGGATCACCATCTGGATGGTCCGCAGACATGATTCTATATAGTGTTTTTGGCGTTTTGAATAAAAACAATCAATCATTCGATTATGATGTAAAATTTGTAGCTTCATCCATGAGCAACTGGACGCAAACATCAGAAAACATAAATAAATTACGTGAGGCAGTATTACGGCTATCTCAATACAAGCTTCCCGATGCGGATCCATTAAGTAAGTTTATTGTTCAATCCGAGATTTTTTTATCGAAGGTTGAAAATGAGACTTTATAAATTCGTTAAACCATCACAGGCGTTTATCTTGACTGGAAGTGAAGTCGCACTTGCAAATAAGTGTAATCTATTAGGTGCTAAGTCATGGAAATCTACTGCCTCTGAGTTAAACACTTTTATTCGCGGTGATATAAAAGCAAGGGAAGCACTTAAGAAAAAAATCAAAACTGCTTTGAAGGGATATCAAGAAAATCACTGTTTTTACTGTGGGATTCATTTTTCACATTTAAAAAATGAAAATTCAAATGTTCATATAGACCACTTTTATCCTAAAGGAGCTGAACATGGGAATTATGAGAAGTTCGTATTCGAAATGAATAACCTTGTTTTATCTTGCTGTCTATGTAATGGATTAGGTGTTAAAGGAGAAAATGATTACGGAATAAACAATGGCGAGTCTATTCTTAGAATTGGTAGCACTATCATACACCCATACTTTGATAATATTGATGAGCACTTCTTTCTAAATGAAAATACCGGTGTAATTGAGTTCATTAACATTGATAAATCCAAAGCAATTAAAACCGAAGAGGTTTTTAGATTAAATTCCCCCGCGCAAATAAGGGCTAGGCTTGGAGATATTCTAGTTGAATTTCTTACGGGAAATAACTCGGGAAGATCTTTGAGCGAAAGGATAACGGATTCTATTGGGCTTTCTGGTAGGGTGGCTTCAAATTGATTATTTAATTTTTCATTTAATACTCGAGAAAACGCACTCTCCTTAATACGATTCCCAATGAATTTATTAAGGGGGTGCATGATGAACTATGTTTTTTATCCATTAAGAAGTTTTTTGTTATTGGTCATTATTAGTTTTACTAAACCAGAGTGTACTGGCTTCTGAACTTGACGAGCTCGCCCCCCCTCAACGCCTAATTGACCAAGTCCAGCTATCCCTCAACTGCGCTCGCACCGTCGCTGCGCAGTCCGATCCCAATAGTCGCCGCCGTTGACCCGCTGCTGCATGCTTCGATCAGCGCATACTGAGAGCGGTCAGACTTCCTCACTTGCTAAGCCAAAAGTTGATGGCATTGCCGTTGAGCTTTTGCCAGCTTCAACTTCCGCTTTTGGCACAAAACAGACCTATCATCTTACCAAACCGCTACCGAATCCCCATAATTTGATTAATAACCCCTCTACCAGCACAACAAAAATTAATTAGCTTATTATTAATTTAATATTGGATAAATTATTTCCTCTCAGAGATACCATTTTATAACCTCCCACCAAAGAAGCATTAATCAAGAAATCCTCTTTATTAACGTAATTAACGCAACGCCTTGCTTCCCTCCCCTTAGCACCCCTATCAATAAAACAAAATTCAATAGCTAAAAACTATCACAACATTCAACTATTCCTATTTTATCTATCTGCATCTACTGACTACGCTTAATGCTGAGTGTCGGTAGGCTCCCCGCTGCGAGCCTGACGATGAGAGCTCATTTTTTATTTTTCTAAATCAGTTGATTAGATAAACCCTTAGCGCAACACCCGATGTGGGCTTTCGCCCGCGACAGCAAGCTAACGGCTCCCTCAGGCATCAGATTTTTCGGGCCTGGCGAGCAACCTACGAAGCAGAGAGCGCAACATGACAACTGAAAGCAAATGCCCCTTTTCGGGCGGCGGTAAACTGAATGCACCGCGCCGCGGCCCTTCGAATCAAGACTGGTGGCCCAACCAACTTAGCCTGAAGCCGCTGCACCAACACTCCCCCCTCTCCAACCCGATGGACCCGGACTTCGACTACGCCAAAGCCTTCAACAGCCTTGATCTGGCGGCGGTGAAACAAGACCTGCACGCCCTGATGACCGACTCGCAGGAGTGGTGGCCGGCGGACTTTGGCCACTATGGCGGCCTGTTTATCCGTATGGCCTGGCACAGCGCCGGGACCTACCGCATCGGCGACGGTCGCGGCGGTGCGGGTGAAGGCCAGCAGCGTTTTGCGCCGCTCAACAGTTGGCCCGACAACGTGAGCCTCGATAAGGCCCGTCGCCTGCTGTGGCCGATTAAGCAAAAATACGGCCGTAAAATTTCCTGGGCCGACCTGATTATCCTGACCGGCAACGTGGCGCTTGAATCCATGGGCTTTAAAACCTTTGGCTACGCGGGCGGCCGCGCCGACACCTGGGAACCGGATGATGTTTACTGGGGCTCGGAAAAGATCTGGCTGGAACTGAGCGGCGGTCAGAACAGCCGCTACTCGGGCGATCGCGACCTTGAAGACCCATTGGCCGCAGTGCAAATGGGCCTGATCTACGTGAACCCGGAAGGGCCGGACGGTAACCCTGATCCGGTCGCTGCGGCACGCGACATCCGCGAAACCTTCGCCCGCATGGCGATGAACGACGAAGAAACCGTGGCGCTGATTGCCGGCGGCCACACCTTCGGCAAGACCCACGGCGCGGGCCCGGCGTCGCACGTTGGTGACGATCCGGAAAGTGCAGGCCTTGAGCTACAGGGCCTCGGCTGGCATAGCAGCTTCGGTACCGGCAAGGGCAAAGACGCCATCACCAGCGGTTTGGAAGTCACCTGGACTACCACCCCGACCCAGTGGAACCACGACTTCTTCCGGCACCTGTTCGAATACGAGTGGGAGCTGACGCAAAGCCCGGCCGGGGCGCACCAGTGGGTGGCCAAAGACGTCGGCGAAACCATTCCCGATGCCTTCGATCCCAACAAAAAGCAGCGCCCGACCATGCTGACGACTGACCTGTCGCTGCGTTTCGATCCGGCCTATGAAAAGATCTCACGTCGTTTCTATGAACATCCTGACCAGCTTGCCGATGCCTTCGCCCGTGCCTGGTACAAACTGACCCATCGCGATATGGGGCCACGCGCTCGCTATCTCGGCCCGGAAGTGCCGGCCGAAGAGCTGATTTGGCAGGATCCGATCCCGGCGGTCGATCATGAGTTGATTAACGATCAGGATATCGCCGATCTCAAAACCCGGATCCTGGCCTCCGGCCTGCCGGTGTCGGTGCTGGTTTCCACCGCCTGGGCATCCGCCTCCAGCTTCCGCGGTTCCGACAAACGCGGCGGGGCCAACGGGGCGCGCATTCGTCTGGCGCCACAAAAAGATTGGGCGGTGAACGAGCCTGCTCAGCTGGCACAAACCCTGGCCACGCTGGAAGGTATTCAGCAGGCCTTTAACCAGGCGCAGTCAGGTAACAAACGCGTTTCGCTGGCAGACGTGATCGTGCTGGCCGGTGCGACAGGCATTGAGAAGGCGGCGATCAGCGCCGGGCACCCGATGAGCGTTCCCTTCACGCCGGGCCGCATGGACGCAACGCAGGAGCAGACCGACGTCGAATCCTTCGAAGCGATGGAACCGGTGGCCGATGGCTTCCGCAACTACCTGAAGCAGCAATTCAGCGTGCCGGCCGAGGCGCTGTTGGTTGATAAAGCCCAGCTGTTGACGCTGACCGCGCCGGAAATGGCGGTATTGGTGGGCGGGTTGCGGGTGCTGAACGCTAACGTCGGTCAAAGCCAGCATGGCGTGTTGACCCAACGCCCGCAGGCGCTGACCAACGACTTCTTCGTCAATTTGCTGGATATGGGCACCACCTGGAAAGCGGCCAACGAAGACGGCGTGTTTGAAGGGCGCGACAGCCAAACGGGTGCGCTCAAATGGACGGCGACGCGTGCCGATCTGATCTTCGGTTCGCACTCTCAGCTACGGGCTTTGTCGGAAGTCTACGGCAGCTCAGACGCCCAGGGCAGCTTCGTACGCGACTTTGTCGCCGCCTGGACTAAGGTGATGAACCTCGATCGTTTTGATCTCGCCTAAGAGATATAACGGGCGCAGCATGCAGCGCCCCTACGCTAAACACCAGTGAAGGCTTTGTCAGTAGCCTGAAAGCCCGCTTAGGTCAGCTTAAGCGGGCTTTTTATTTCACAGGATCTCACGCGAGTAGTACTCAAATATTTTCCAGATCGATGCCGCGCGTTTTCGGGCCAAACACGCCGATCACCACCATCACAATCAGCATGCTGGCCACGATAAACGCGATAACCCCCACCGAGCCGCCGTATTGCAGAATGATGCCGATGATCAGGCTGCTGAATACCGTCGACAGTCGGCTGAACGAATAGCAGAAGCCGACAGCGCGGGCGCGTATATAAGTCGGGAACACTTCCGATTGATAAGAATGGTAGCTATAGGTCAGCCAGGCATTGGACCAGGTGATGAAGAAACCGCAAAGGATCAGCCAGACGGGGTTGTTTTGCAGGGCAAACAGCGAGCCGAAGATCACCGTCACCAGGCAGGAAAGTACAATCTGCCACTTGTTTTCCATCTTGTCGGCATAGCGGCTGCACAGCAGCGATCCCAGCGGGTAAGCCAGGGTAATAAAGAAAGAATACAGCAGGCTGTGGGTGATGGAGGCCCCCTTTCCGGCCAGCAGAGCGGGCAGCCAGTTGCCAAAGCCAAAGAATCCAATGGCCTGGAAGAAGTTCATCACCACCAGCATCAGGGTGCGACTGCGGTAACGCGGCGACCAGATATCCTTAAAGCTCCCCTGCGCCGGCATTTCGCTGTGTGCTTGCGCGTCATGCGCGGGGAAATCCGCCGTATGGGTGACGCCGCAGCGCCGTTCCATCGCCTGCATCACCTGCCGGACCTCCGGGTAGCGCCGCTGCTGTGCCAGCCAGCGCGGCGATTCCGGCAGGCCTTTACGCACCAGCCAGATCACCAGCGAAGCCACCGCACCGGCGATCACCACGTAACGCCAGCCGCTCAGGCCCAGGATGGTTTGCGGCACCAGCCACCACGACATTAACGCCACCGTCGGCACGGAAAGAAACTGGATGAAGAAAGAGAAGGCAAACGCCCGGGTGCGCAGATGTGCCGGCACCCATTCGGTCAGGTAAGTATCGATCGTCACCAGCTCGATGCCCAAGCCGACGCCGACCAAAAAGCGCAGGAAGATCACCCATTCGGCCTGATGTTGAAAAGCCAGACACAGCGAAAAGATGCCATACCAGGCCAGTGCGAACATAAAGGTGGTGCGGCGGCCAAAGCGGTCGGCATAGGGGCTGAGCAGGCTGGCGCCGATAAACAGGCCAAGGAATGTGGCGGAGGCGAATGCCGCCTGGTCGGAGACGCCGAACACGCCCTGCGCACCGGTATGGAAGATGCCTTCGGCGATTAAGCCGGTGCTGATATAGCCGGTCTGGAACAGATCGTAGAGTTCAAAAAAACCGCCCAACGCCAGCAAGGCAATGAACCGCCAAAGACCGGCGGAGGTAGGCAATGCATCAATTCTTGCCGACAGATCCCGTTCATGGATCGGCGACTGGGCCGCCCCCACGCTTCCCGCAACCAAAGACTCACTCACCATTAACCTCGCCATAACATAATCGATAATTTTCTATGCTATCGGCTCGGCGTCGGAGTTAAATATTTAATTAGCAGACTATGAAAAAAATATAAGCATAAAAATCTGCAGCAATCTGTTTTGCTGAGAGAAAATTTAACCGGGGTGGCAATGCCCGACAGCGAGTCGCTGGCCCGCTGTCGGTGTGCAGGGGTTTAGCGGATGTGGTGGTGTTGCAGGCGTTCGCTGCGGTAAAAGTTCAGCACACACCAACCGAGGGCGATCAGCGCCAACGGCGCAGCGACAAAGCCGATGTTGCCCATGCCCAGATGCCGGCTGACCTGGTTACCCAGCAGCGCGCCGCCGCCGATACCGAAGTTGTACAACCCGGAGTAGATCGACATCGCCACGTCGGTGGCGTCCGGCGCCAGGTTCAACACCTTGGCCTGCATCGACAGGCCAATCGCCATGATGGCCATACCCCACACCGCAAACAGCAGCGTCAGGTGATTTTCATTGCCGGAGGCCGGCAACAGCAGCAGCAGGCTCAGCATCAACAGCGCGATGGCGCCGATGAAAAAGCCCGACGGGAAACGTTCGCTGAAGCGGCTAAACAGCAGGCTGCCAATGATACCGGCGGCACCGAACAGCAACAGCATCAGCGTGGTGAAGTTTTCCGACAGCCCGGCCACGGTCTGAATAAAGGGTTCGATATAGCTGTAGGCGGTGAAATTCGCCGTCACCACGATGATGGTCAGCATATACAGGCTGACCAGCGCCGGACGCTTAAACAGCATCGGCACGCTGGACAGTGAGCCGGAATGCTCGCTTTTCAGCACCGGCAGCAGACGCCACAGCAGCACCAGCACCAGGGTGGCACAAACCGCAATGCCGATAAAGGTCATGCGCCAGCCGAGGATCTGACCAATCACGCGGCCCAGCGGCAGGCCGAGCACCATCGCCAGCGCGGTGCCGCCCGCCAGCAGGCTCAGCGCCTGTGCCTTTTTGCCCGCCGGGGCGACCCGGATCGCCAGCGAGGCGGTGATCGACCAGAATACCGCGTGGGCCAGCGCCACGCCGGCACGGGAAATCACCAGCGTGGTGAAGTTCCAGGCCACGGCGGTCAGCACATGGCTGGCGATAAACAGTATGAACACCCCGATCAGCAGCTTGCGCCGTTCAATTTTGCTGGTGAGCAGCATACACACCAGAGAGGCGGAGGCGACAATCCAGGCGTAAATGGTGATGATCAAACCCACTTGCTCGGTTTGCATTGAGAAACTTTTGGCGATGTCGCTCAGCAACCCCACCGGAATAAATTCGGTGGTATTGAAGATAAAGGCCGAGACGGCAAGGATGACCACGCGCAACCAGGCGGTTGAGCGAGATACCTGGGTTTGTTCCATGTTAAACGGGATCCGGACAGGTGCGGGAAGTAGCGATATTTTAACCAACTGCCGGGGTAAATGCGATATAGATCACACTTTTATTGGCCTGTTTTTTTCGACAGTCTTTTGCCGCGCAAAGGCCTGCAAACCTGCAGGCCTTTGGCAGAAATAAACAGGCGTTATTGGCTGATGCAGCGTTGTAACGCCTCAACCGAGGTATGAATACCGGCATCGACCGACATGGTCAGATCTTCCATCTCCAGCGAGACCCAGTCGTTGTAACCCATCATGCGTACCACCGAGAAGAATTCCTTCCACCACTGCAAATCCTGCCCGCACCCGACGGCCACATAGTTCCAGGCACGTTGTGCAACCTGTTCCACCGGCCGTGTTTCCAGCAGCCCGTTGACCGCCACTATCCCCCTTTCCAGCCGCACATCTTTGCCGTGCACGTGGTGGATTGCGTCCCCCAGGCGCCGTGCGACGGCAATCGGATCGGCCCCCATCCAGATCAGATGGCTGGGATCGAGGTTCAAGCCCACCATCGGCCCCACCGCGTCGCGCAGCCTGAACAGCGTGTCCGGGTTCCACACCAGCATCGAGCTGAAATTTTCCAGCGCGAACTTCTCTATGCCGAACGCCTGCGCCTTATCTACCAGCTTCTGCCAATACGGGATCGCCACCTCGTTCCACTGGTAGTCCAGGCAGTTTTTCAGCGTCGGCGGCCAACTGACGGTATAGGTGATCCAGTTAGGGATGCTGTCGCCGGGCGCCGCAGGCGGCAATCCGCTCATCATAACGATTTTTTTCACCCCCAGGCCGGCGGCCAGCGCCAGCGTGTTGTCGGTCTCATGGCGGTGTTTTTCGCCCAGCACGCCTGGCTCCAGCGGATTACCGGAAACGTTCAGCGCCGCAATTTTCATGCCGCGGCTTTCCAGCGCCGCCATCAGCCGCCGCCGCTTGCCCGCGTCCTGTAACAGCGCCACGGTGTCCAGATGCGGTGCCGAAGACCAGCCGCCGGTGGTCATTTCCACGCCAAACACCCCCAGTTCGCCCAGGCGATCCAGCATGGCTTCAAACGGCAGGTGGCCCAGGCTATCGGTACAAAAAGAAAGTTTCATGCTCTTGCTCCGGGTAAATAGGTTTATTCAAAGGCCACCCAACGGGCGCCCTGGTTGGCGGAACGCACGCAGTTTTCAATCCAGCGCACGCCCTCGATCCCGGCGTCGATATCCGGATACACCAGTTGCGCCAGCGCCTGCCGATCGCCGCGGCGAGTGGCGTCGATAGCCAGAGCAAATTTCAGGTAGATGTTGGCCCAGGATTCGGTCAGGCCTTCGGTATGCAAAGCCCCCAGCCGTTCCCAGGCGTTGCAGGTATCGTCCAGATACGCCATGCCGCGATACAGCGTCTGGTTTGGCTGCCCCTGCACCTCGTAGCGCAGCTCGCTGGGGTTGATGTCGCTCCACTCCAGGCTGGCCTTCGACCCCACGATGCGAATGCGCTGGCTGCTCATCGCGCCGGCATTCACCGATGAAGCCCACATCCGCCCTACCGCGCCGCTTTCATAGCGCATCATCACCAGCGCGTTGTCTTCCAGCGGCGCACGCGAGGGAATAAAACTTTGCCTATCGCAGAGCAGCTCGCGGATCTGCATCTGCGGCATGACCAATTGGGAGAGGTAGTAGGTGTGGGTGGAAATATCCCCCAGCACAAAGCTCGGGCCGGAGATCTTGGGGTCAATGCGCCATTTCTGCGCTTCGCTGAGGCGATCCACTTCGTCCGTGGCATTAAAACCGTGGGTATATTGCAGATCCACCATCCGTACTTCGCCAATCTGGCCGTTGGCGATCATCGCGCGCATTTGCAGCAGCAGCGGGTGGCCGGAGAAACCGTAAGTCACGCCGACGATCAGGTTTTTTTCCGCCGCCAGCGCTTTAATTTCATAGGCTTCCTGGCTGGTGAAAAACAGCGGTTTCTCGCAGATGACGTGCAACCCGGCCTGCAGCGCCGCGCGGGTAATTTCGTAATGCGTGCCGTTCGGCGTCGCTACCGACACCACTTCAATGCCGTCCTCACGCAGCGCCTCTTGAGCGAACAACGTACGGTAATCTTCATAGCAGCGGTCGGCCGCTACCCCCAGGTTCACACCGAACTCGCGGCCGCGATCCGGCACGATATCAAACGCGCCGGCCACCAGCTCAAAAGCGGTATTATCCCGTAGCGCCCCGCAGCGATGCTTGTAGCCCACCTGCCCCAACCGCCCGCCGCCGACCATTGCCCAGCGCAGAGGGCGCGCCGTTTTTCTTTCGCCATTTAGCATAGTTGCTCCCGAAACCTTAGATTTCACTGTTTTCGTCGCATTGCACCCGGGTGCAAATTTTAACTGCACCCGGGTGCAAAATTAGGTAGCAACTTGACCGCTCAACAAATGCCACTTGCGATGGACTATTGGAGAGGGTTAAAAATAAGTCAAATGCGCCATAATAAATCTGCCGATCAGGATCACAAAATACCGCTAAAAAGATCCGCTGCGTTGTGCCGATGGCCCGCAGGATCCTCGCGCCGGCGTCGGCAACTCCCGCATTCGACCACGCTGTGCTAATCTGTTGAACCCATACCGTTTTTTCATCACGAGCGAAAGATGATGGCGAAGAAACCCGGCTCTACCCCGGCGCCCGCAGCACGCAAGGCGACGGCCAGCGATGTGGCCGCCCGCGCCGGCGTGTCTAAATGGACGGTATCGCGTGCCTTTACCGACGGCGCGTCGATCTCACCGCAGGCCATGCAACGGGTTCAAACCGCAGCGCGTGAATTGGGTTATCGCCCTAACCTGCTGGCGCGCAGCCTGTCGAAAAAGAGTACCCGCATCATCGGGCTGGTGGCGGACGAACTGAAAAACCCGCATATCTTTACGCTGCTGGATGAAGTGACCCGGCAGTTGCAAAGCCGCGGTTATATGGCGTTGCTGCTCAATATCACCTCTGAGCACGATTACGAGTCGGTGCTGACGCTGGCGGACCAAATGCAGGTGGACGGGCTGCTGTTCCTCGGCACGCTGCTCAATGACCGGCTGATCAGCCTGGCGCAGGACATTCACCGTATTCCGCTGGTAGTGCTGTATCGCTACAGTGAAAGCCCCTATATCCAGGTGCTGGCGACCCACGGTTATCAGGCTGGGTTCGATATCGGCGAGTTGCTGCTCCAGCAAGATTACCCGCGTATGGGCTATCTGGCGGGGCCAATCAGCGAATCTACCCAGTTGCGCCGCCTGGACGGTTTCCGTGCCGCGCTGGCGCAACAGCAGCGTGAGGTCAACATGGTGCTGCAGGCTCCGCACTACCAGCGTCTTTGCGGGATGGAGGCCTTTTCGACCTACCTGGCCGCCACCCCGGCAGAGCAACGGATAGACGCCATTTTTTGCGAGAACGACATTCTGGCGGTTGGCGTTATCGATGCCATACGCGCCACGCCGGGCTGTGCGCCGATTGCCGTGGTGGGCTTTGACGACATTGAGCTGGCGGCCTCCCCCAGCTACCAGCTAACCACTTACCGCCAGCCGATGCAGCAGCTGATAGCCGATGGCATTCACTGCCTGACGCAGGCCTTCGAACCCGGCGGACAACGGCTGTATACCGGCGAATTGATCGTCCGGCAATCACATCTAAAACAACCCTAAGACGGCGAGAAATCGGCTCACTGCTATTGAGGTCACTATGTCAGCTATCTACGATTGGTCTGTGCTTGCTCTTCGCCGTATTTACGATCGCCGCATCAGCAGTTCACCGGTCCTCGACAGCAACCGGCTGTTTCCCGACGCCCAACGCTTTACCGCTCACTGGCAGCAGATACGCGAGGAAGCGCTGACCGTAGCGCAAGATCTGCGTAATATCCCACGTTTTCACGAGATCATGAGCGAACAGGCGTCGATCTCCGCCAACGACGCTCGCGACTGGCGGATGTTTATCATGCAGGCCTATGGGCAGCCGATAGCGCGCAACCTCGCCCGTTGCCCGCAGCTTGCACAATTGATCGCCTCTTCCCCGGACGTGCTTTCAGCCTCATTGTCGTTCCTGGCACCCGGCAAACAGGTGCCCGCGCACCGTGGCCCATTCCGCGGCATTCTGCGCGGCTATCTGGTGTTGTCGATGCCCAAACGCGCCGACGGTGAACCCGCTGCGGTGTTGAAAGTCGACGGGCGGGAGTACCGGCTGAACGAGGGGGAATTTATGCTGTGGGACGACACCTTCGAACACGAAGTGTGGAACGACAGCGACCAGGTGCGCACCGTGTTGTTGCTGGATATCCGCCGCCGCGATTTGCCACGCGGCCTGCGGATCTTGTCCAGTGGCATCATCGCTCTGGTACGGCTGAACGTGCGTGTGATCCAGCGCCAGTTTTAAGCGCCGCCCAGATAAGCCTTCCTCACCTCCTGATTGCTTAACAGCTCCGCGCCGCTGCCGGTCAGCCGGATTTGGCCGTTGACCATCACATAACCGCGATCGGACAGCTTGAGCGCATGGTTGGCGTTCTGCTCCACCAGGAACAGCGTCATGCCGCCACGGGTCAATTCGCGCAGAATGCTGAAGATCTGTTTGACGATAATCGGTGCCAGCCCCAGGCTCGGCTCATCCAACAACAGCAGCTTCGGGCGGCTCATCAAGGCTCGGGCAATCGCCAGCATCTGCTGTTCGCCGCCGGACATGGTCATCGCCCGCTGGTTGCGCCGCTCCTTCAGGCGTGGAAACAACTCGAACATGCGCTGCAGGTCTTCATCCACATAGCGATTGCCGACAGTGATGGTGCCCATCAGCAGGTTTTCCTCCACGCTCATGTCCGGAAAGATCCGTCGCCCCTCCGGCGCCTGGGCGATACCGCTGCTGGCAACGTAATGAGTAGAACGCTGGCTGATATCCTCTCCGCGAAACAGGATCTGCCCGCCGCTGATGCGCGGTTGGCCGAAGATCGACATCAGCAGCGTGGACTTGCCCGCGCCGTTGGCGCCAATCAACGCCACCGTTTCCCCTTCATTGACCTGTAACGAGACCTGCTGCAACGCCTGGATCGGGCCGTAAAACACGTCCACATTGCGAAATTCCAACATCACATTGCTCATCCCGCCAGCTCCTCTTCATCCGCGCCAAGGTAAGCGGCGATCACCGTGTCGTTATGCTGTATTTCTTTTGGCGTGCCTTCGGCGATCACATCGCCATGGTCCAGCACAATCACCCGATCGGAAATTTCCATCACCATGCCCATATCGTGCTCGATCAGCAGCACCGTGATGCCGTGGTGCTGACGCAGGAAACGGATAATGCGGCTCAGGGTCGCCGTCTCCACCGGGTTCAGCCCGGCGGCGGGTTCGTCAAGGCAGATCATCTCCGGCGTGGTGCACATCGCCCGGGCGATCTCCAGCCGCCGCTGCTGGCCGTACGACATCTCCCCCGCCAGCCGATTGGCGCAGTCCACCAGCTCCACCACTTCCAGCCAGTAAAAAGCGCGATCCAGCGCCTGGCTTTCCGCCCGGCGATAGCCCGGCGTATTGAGCACCCCGGCGACCAGATTACGGTTGCTGAGCATGTGCTGCGCCACCAGCAGATTCTCCACCACCGACATTTCGCGAAACAAACGGATGTTCTGGAAGGTGCGAGCCAGCCCGGCACGATTGACCAGATGGGTCCCGCCGAACATTTTGTAGTACAGGCGCGATCCCAACCGCTTCGGGTTTACCCAGTCGCCGGCGCGAAACTTCTGCCCCAGCACCTGGATCACGTCGGTTGGCCGTTTGTGGGTGTTAAGCAGGATGGCGCCGCCGGTGGCGCGGTAAAAGCCGGTCAGGCAGTTGAACACCGTGGTTTTGCCGGCGCCGTTGGGGCCGATCAACGCGGTGATCGAGCCGCGTTCGACCGCCAGATTCACGTCGTTGAGCGCCTTGATGCCGCCAAAATGCATCATCAGATGCTCAACCTGCAAGATTGCGTCGCTCATGGCGCCACCCCCTTGCGCGGCGCAAAGCTGGTTCGGCTGATCCGTACCAGCCCACGCGGTCGCCAAATCATCATCGCCACCATCAGCACGCCAAACAACAGCACGCGGTACTCGGCGAAGCTGCGCAACAGTTCCGGCGCCACCGTGAGCACGAACGCCGCCAGCACCACGCCAATGGTCGATCCCATCCCGCCCAGCACCACGATCGCCAGGATCAACGCCGATTCGAAGAAGGTAAACGAGGTGGGGTTGACGAACCCCTGATAGGTGGCGAAAAATACCCCGGCCAGCCCGGCGGTGGACGCGCCCATCATAAAGGCCGACAGCTTGACCAACACGTGGTTTAAGCCGAGCGACCGACAGGCGATTTCATCCTCGCGCAAGGCTTCCCAGGCGCGGCCGATCGGCATGCGCGTCAACCGGTGCTTGATGTACAGCACCAGCAGCACCACCAGGAACAGCACCGCATAGATAAAGATAAATTTCAGGTTAGGGTTATAAGTGATGCCAAGGAATTCATGAATCGGCACGCCGCCGTCCTTCGCGCGTCGGCCAAACTCCAGGCCAAAAATCGTCGGCGCCGGGACCGAGACGCCATTCGGCCCGCCGGTCAGCGACATCCAGTTGTTCAGCACCAGCCGGATGATCTCGCCAAACCCCAGCGTGACGATCGCCAGATAGTCGCCGTGCATACGCAACACCGGGAACCCCAGCAGCGCGCCGGCCAGCGCCGCCATCAGCGCCCCCAATGGCAGCATCGCCCAGAACCCGAGGCCGAGATACTGGTAGCCCAGCGCCAGCCCATAAGCACCAATGGCGTAGAACGCCACGTAGCCCAGATCGAGCAGCCCGGCGAGCCCGACAACGATGTTCAAGCCCAGCCCGAGCAACACGTAAATCAGCCCCAGTATCGCCACCGTCAGCAGGTATTTGGTGGCGACAAACGGAAACAGCAGCGCGATGACCGCCATTAACGGAATAATCCAGCGCAGGCTGGTCCTGGCGCCGATCGGCCGGACATACACCCCGTCGTTACCGCCGTCAAAACGCGTCAGTAATTTACGGCCCGGTGCAGTTTGCAGAAACAGGCTCAGTAACAGCCGCCCGGCCATCACCACCGCGATAATCCACACCAGACGGTGCGGCTCGAAGTTAAAGCTGTAACCGTTAAGAACGATGCCGACGATCGGCCCAAACACGATCAGGGCAATCAGCCCGGCCAATACGGCGTCCAGCAGGCTGCGCTTAACGTTCAGTCCTGGGTGAACCTCAGAGTGCGACATAAGTTTTCCCCTCAAACCTTAGCGACCATTGGCCGTCCGAGCAGGCCCTGAGGGCGGAAAATCAGGATCACCACCAGCAAACCGAAGGAGAACACGTCTTTGTAATCCGAGTTCACCATGCCGGCGAACTGCGCCTCCGCCACGCCCAGCAGCAGGCCGCCCAGCATCGCGCCGGGTAACGACCCTATGCCGCCCAATACCGCGGCGGTAAAGGCTTTGATGCCGATGATAAAGCCGACGTAGAAATCGAAGGTGCCGTAGTTCATGGTGATCAACACCCCCGCCAGGCCGGCCATGGCGGCGCCGATCACGAACACCAGGGAAATGACCCTATCGGTGTTGATGCCGAGAATTGACGCCATTTTGCGGTCTTGCTGAGTGGCGCGACAAATGCGCCCCAGCCGGGTGTGTTGAATGATGTAAGTGAGGATCGCCATGCCCAGCAGCGACGCGAACAGGATAAACACCTTGGTGTAGGTGATTTGAATCACCCCGCCGTCAAAGTTGAGGCGGAACACTCCATCCAGCAGGGTTGGGATCCCTTGCTGGCGTGGTCCCTGGCTGATTTGCGCGTAGTTTTGCAGGATCAACGACATGCCGATTGCGGAGATCAAGGGGGCTAAACGGGTAGAGTTACGCAAGGGTTTGTAGGCGATACGTTCGATCACCCAGCCATACACGCCGGTGATCACGATGGTAAACACCAGCGTACCGAGGATCAGCAGCGGGAACGACTGCAGGCCGAAGAACGACAGCAGCGCCAGCCCGATGGCGCACAGGTAGGCGGAGATCATATACACCTCGCCGTGGGCGAAGTTGATCATGCCGATAATGCCGTAAACCATGGTGTAGCCGATGGCGATCAGGCCATAAACTGCGCCGAGCGTCAGGCCGTTGATCAATTGTTGCAGAAAGAAAACGTCCATAATGAGCAGTCTCGCCTGGTGGGACCGCAAGCAACAGCAGGCGCGGCCCAAGGGAAGAATCGGCGCGGATCCGCAGCACATGCGGATCCGCTTGCTGGTTAATCCTCAATGGATTTCAAACTGCAGCCAGGCGGCAAGTACGTGAATCCCCAGGAGCTTAGGTCCACTAAGTGACTGGGGTGAACGTAGGCAGCCAACAACGCTGCGGCTTGAAAGACGCCGAGGATTGTTTAGAGTTGGTGATATTTGCCTTTGTCGTCCCACTGATAGACCACGTAATCCGATACCTTCAGGTCACCTTTCTTATCCCAGGCCTTTTTGCCCATCACGGTATCCACATCATGAGATTTCAGCCATTCGCTGGCCTTGGCGCTGTCTTTGCCGCCGGTGGCGTTAAAGGCCGCGGCGATCGCCTGAATAGAGGCGTAGGAGTAGAGGGTATAACCTTCCGGCTCGAAACCGCTGGCGCGGAATTTGGCGATCACCGCCTTGCCTTCCGGGATTTGGCGCGGATCGTTACCGAAGGTCATCAGCACGCCGTTGGTGTACTGCGGCCCGCCGGCAGCAGTCACCAGCTCTTCGGTCACGATACAGTCGCCGGAGAAGAACTTGGCGGTGACGCCCTGCTCACGCATCTGGCGCACCAATGGTCCGGCTTCTGGGTGGCAGCCGCCAAAATAGACCACGTCGGGTTTAACCGAGGCAATTTTGGTCACCAGCGCGTTAAAGTCTTTTTCACCGCGCGACAGCCCTTCATACAGCACCTCTTTCACGCCGCGCTTGTTCATTTCCGCCCTGGCGGCATCCGCCAGCCCCTGGCCGTAGGTATCCTTGTCGTGGATCACCGCAATGCGCTTGGCCTTCAGGGTATTCAGCATGTAATTGGTGGCGATCACCCCTTGCTGATCGTCACGGCCGCACATGCGGAACATGTTGGTCATGCCGCGCTCGGTGATCTGCGGGTTGGTAGAGCCAGGGGTGATGGCGATAATACCGGCTTCGTCATACACCTCGGAGGCCGGCATGGTGGAGGATGAGCAGAAGTGTCCCACCACCGCTGCGACCTTGTCCTGATCGACCAGGCGGTTGGCGACCGAAACCGCCTGTTTGGGTTCACAGGCGTCATCCCCCTGCACCAGCTTAATTTTTTCCCCTTTAATCCCACCGGCGGCGTTGATATCCGCTGCCGCCTGCGAGGCACCACGCCAGTACTGATCGCCATAGGTCGCATTCGGCCCGGAGAACGGCCCGGCGACGCCGATAACGATATCGGCCTGAGCATAAAAAGCAGAACCTAAACAACCGATAAGCAGAGCAGCGAGCGGACTTTTAATCAATTTCGATGACATTGTTGTATTCCTCAGCACTGTTTTAGCGAAACGCCCAGAGGCGTGGAGCAGTCACTTTATGTGTAGACGGGGAAAATAATTTGCGCGAGAGCGCAGTCGCATTACCCGAATTTAAGCAAGCAAAAATCCAGCCATTGTGACGGCCAATACATATTTTCTGTTTATTCATCCTACATATCAGAGGGAAAATGCGTGGGGATCGCTGCGCTCAGGTGGCTCTGTGGGGGGCTCTGGCGGCAATTGTGCGAAAAAACTTCTCGGCGATGTTGGCCACATGCAAATCAACCGCGAGATCCTTCGCACCGTAAATGTGCAAAGGCCGGTGCAACATCACGCCAGGGGTTTTACAGTGATAATCAGAGCTGACAGGGGGGATAAATGCCGAAAAACAACGCAACATGTTCATTCCGACAGCAAACGCACTTTTTTCGCAGTTTAGTGCTTTGACAAAGCCGCACCACCCCGCTATTATTCGCCCCGTTCACACGATTCCTCTGTAGTTCAGTCGGTAGAACGGCGGACTGTTAATCCGTATGTCACTGGTTCGAGTCCAGTCAGAGGAGCCATATTAAAGACGCCCGCTTAAGGAAACTTAAGCGGGCGTTTTGCTTTCAGGCATTCTGATAGTGTGAATTACATAAGCTGTAGGTCCAATAAGCGCTGCGCCATCAGATAATGATACGGAACTTACGCCGGACATTTATCAGTCGCATCCTCGCATCAGCTCAGAATGGCCTCCAGTCTGGCCAGCACTTCATTCACAACAGCGTCAGGTATAGTTCCAGTCGCTTACTGCTCCGGGCTCCCATGGCTAGTGAAAATGCCCTTTTACAAACAACAAAAGCAGCAACTTCTTGCCACGATAATATTCCAGCCTTCCCTCGTTGTGAGCAGAAAGCATAAGGCAAAGCCGTCTGAAACCCTCTGCGAGAAGGCGCTAAACTACCTTCTCCCCATTCTTTCCTTAGCCTCTTCATAGTTCGGCATTGAAGCCGCTGCGCCTGCGCGTTCGACGCATATGGACGCATAGGCGGAGGCAAACTGCGCGGCCTCTGAAAGGGTGAGGCCAGCAGCAAGCTGTGAGGCCAGTGCACCGTTGAAGGCGTCACCTGCGCCGGTGGTATCGACCGGCGCGGCCGGGCAGGCGGCGATCAGTTGCGTTTCCCCCTTCACCGAAAGCAGCGAACCCCGAGTGCCGAGGGTAATTATCAGCGCCTGAATTCCTTTGGCATGCAGCACATGAGCAGCACGCTGGGCGGAGGGAATGTCATGGACTTCAATACCACTTAGCAGCGTGCATTCGGTGGCGTTTGGCGTAAGCAAATCTACCTGTTTCAGTAAACGCTCGGAAACCGGCTGGTACGGTGCAGGATTGAGAATGATGTAGGTTCCGTTGTCTTTCGCAATAGCGATCAGTTTTTCGATTGCCGGCAGGTTATTTTCCAACTGGGTCAGCAGGATATCTGCTGCCGCCACCGCAGGACGGCACTGTTCGACTTCTTCGTCGGTAACCGTCAGGTTCGCGCCGGGATCTACCGCAATCATGTTTTCAGCCTCGGCCCCGGCGACATAAATCAACGCATTGCCAGTAGGGCATTCACTGGTGGAAAACAATGTGACGGCATCAAAACCAGCGCTCTCGAGGTGCCGGCGGGCAAACATGCCGAAATCATCGCGGCCGACTTTGCCGATGTAATGCACTCGCGCACCAGCTCGCAGCGCAGCTACGGCCTGGTTCGCTCCTTTGCCGCCCGCCCCCATCATGCTGTTGCGGGCAATCAGGGATTCTCCCGGTTGGGGGAAACGAGCCATGCCTGCGACAATATCGAGGTTGAAAGAACCAAATACGCACACCTTGCCTTTGTTCATGCCTCTCTCCTGAAGGAAAATGTTCCGCCGGCCAAGGCTGGCTGCGGCGGAAAAATGCGCTGTGCGGCTAAACACGCGCCACGACACCCGGTCTCGTCGGTGACGGCGCTGAAATGGATTGTCAGGCTGGCAGCCGGAAACGGACTGCGTAAATGGCTGCGTAACTGCTGTTCGAGTTCGGCCAGCGGGAAGTTCTCCATCGCCAGCACGCCGCCGCCCAACACTAAATACTCGGGATCAAGAATGTTCATTTCGCTGGCCACGGTGCGCGCCAGTCGTGCTACAAATTCGATTAAATCGACGTGCCCGGCATGATGTACAAACAGTTCGGCGAACGGCGTCTGTGGCGCGTGTTGCCGCGCCCAGCCGGTCAGCCAGTTACCCGAAGTCACCGTCTCGACGCAGCCGGCTTTACCGCACGGACAGGGCAGCGGATTTCCCGCCAGAGGAATGTGCCCGATCTCGCCTGCACCGCCGTGCGCGCCGTGGTAAAAATCGCCGTTGATCCACAAACTGTTGCCCATCCCGGTGCCAAGATAAAGCCCGACGGCGATATCCGGCAGCGCACTCTGCTGCGTTAAATCCCACCACATCAGATGGTTAACGTCTTTATCCATCGCTACCGGTAGATGCAAACGTGCTGAAAGCAGTGCCGCCACCGGCTGGTTATCCAGCGCGGGGATAAACGGCAGCGACAATACGATCTGGCGGTCACGCGAAAGTATGCCCGGCATTCCGAGCATCACCTGCGACACCTGATGATGCGGATCTTGCTCCTGCAAATATGCCGTGATCAGGTTTTTCAGCCCCTGTAACGGATCAGACTGTCCCGCCCAACTTTGGGTCGGGGTTTTGTGATAGCCGCGAAAATTGCGCTGGCTGTCCATCAGCATTAAACGGGTATTGGTGCCCCCAACATCGACTCCAAGAAAGTGCGGCATACGGCTCTCCTGCCCTCAGGCTGCGTGACGCGCCTGACGCATCTGATCGAGCATTTTGTCCCAGGCAACATCCAGATCGCTGTCCAGCGTGAACAGGCCGGAACTGCCGACGATCAATACTTCCGCGCCAGCCCCCATCAGATCCTGATAGGTACGCAGGTTGCAGGAGCCGTCGATTTCGATCAGATAACGGTAGCCTTTTTGCTGTTTGAGGTCTCGCAGCTGAGCGATTTTCCCAAGCATTTCAGGAATGAACGGCTGACCGGCATAGCCCGGGTCCACGGTCATCACGGTAATTTTATCCAGCAGATGAATATAGTGCTGGATGTACTCCACCGGCGTCGCAGGGTTGAGCACTACGCCGACTTTTTTCCCCAGCGAGCGGATCTGATTAATGATGCGAAACGCGTCGCGGTTAATGGTTTCGGCGTGAGGGCAGATAAAATCAGCGCCGGCTTTGGCAATCGGCTCGATAAAGTCCGCCGGATTTTCCACCATCATATGCACGTCCAGAACAAGCGGTGTGTACGGACGGATCTGCTCGATAAAGAACGGCGACAGCGTAATATTTTTAACGTAATGGCCGTCCATGATGTCGATGTGCAGCATGTCCGCGCGGCGGTTCAACACTTCGAGTTGCTGTTTAATGTCGATCAGGCTCATGCACATCAGCGACGGAGAAATTTTGTATTCCATGATGTTTTCCTAAGTCAGAAGCAATTTTCAAATTAAGATTGAGCCGCACGCGCTTTGGCGGCGCTCATTCTCCCCGCCCTTTTTTGCAGATAACGGCTGCGGAAGAATTTCACCGCCAGTACCACAATCAATACCGCACCCCACATCGCCAGGCTGAAATGCGGGCTGACGTTCATCAGGTTCAGGCCGGTGGAAATCACTTGAAGGACAATCAGCGAGAGCACCACGCCTGCCACTTTACCGAAACCACCGTTCGGATCGGTACCGCCGAGAATGATGGCAAGAACCGTCAGCAGCAGATACGAATCACCGTAACCCATGCGTGCCGAGTTGAAGCGCGCCATCATAATCAGCCCGGCAATCACGCATAACATGCTGGAAATCACGTAGATGGCGATCAGTACGCGGTGCGTATTGACACCGCTGAAATGAGTAGCGTTGATGTTGCTGCCGCTCATGTAGACGTATTTACCGAGACGGGTGCGTTCTAAAAACACCGCGACCAGGACCGCAGTCAGCAAAAAGATAATCAGCGGGACGGGCACACCGAGCAGGGTTTCCGCACCGATAAAGCGCACGATATCCGGCATACCGCTGATAGCCGCGCCGCGCGAAAGGTAAATCCCGACTCCGTTCACCATGGTCATGGTTGCCAGAGTCACCAAAATCGGATGCGCGCCGACATACGCCACCAGCGCACCGGTCAGCATGCCAATTACCAGCGCCAGGATCATTGCGCCGACCAGCGCCAGTGTCAGCCAGACCGCTTGCATCACCATTCCGGCATCGGGTGGCAGACAGGTGAGAAATACCCACGCCATCAGCAGACTGGTCAGGTTAGCGGTAGCGATAATGCACAAGTTCAGTCCGCCGCTGAGAATGGGAATAAACATCGCCAGCGTAAGCAACCCCAACTCCGGCAACTGGAAGGCCACGCTCATAAAGGTAGAATCATTGAAGAAACGCCCCGGCATCGCCAGGCTGAAGCCGGTAATCACCACCAGCAATAACAGCGATAATCCGAACGTGGTGTTGTCAATTTTCAACCGCTGCCGATTATCTGTTTTGGCTTTAAAACTGATATTTTTACTTTTCTCGAACATAGCGGTTTTCCTCAGGCGAAGCCGACTTCGGTTTCTTTGCGTTTCTTATAATGGGTGACGGTAATGGCTACGACGATCACCGCACCGATGACGATGTTCATGAAGTAACTGGAAACGCCGATCAGGTTGAGGCCGTTTTTCATCACGCCAATCAGGAACACGCCCATCAGTGTGCCGACCACGCTGCCTTTGCCGCCGTTGAGACTGGCACCGCCGAGCACCGCCGCCGCCAGCACATCAAGCTCGCCGCCGACCAGCGCATTCGGCACCACTTCACCGACGCGATACACCTGCACCAACCCGCCAATCGCCGCCATCGCGCCGAGATATCCGTAGGCAAACAGATGCAGCAGCCCGACGCGGATACCGATACGTCGCGCGGATTCCTGATCACCTCCGACGGCAAACAGCTGGCGTCCGAGATGGGTTTTGTTGAGCAGGATCCAGCTCAGTCCGGCGACCGCCAGCATGACCACCACTGGCAAACCAATCTGGTAATGCTGCTCGCCGACGCTGAACGGCAGCACGCGAATCGGCGTCGTCAGCCAGTCCGGCAGGTCGTATAAACTGGTGCCGTTGGTCAGCCACATCAGCATGCCAAACAGCAGTGATTGCATACTGATGGTGACGATGATCGACACGATGCGCAGGCAGTAGATCAGAATCGCGTTGATCATCCCTAGCACCGTGCCGATGGCGACCGCCAATAAAATGCTGCCGGTCGGGCTGCTCAGGCCGTAGTGGATCGCCAGCGTAGCGATGAGGTACTGCACGACAGAAGCCACAGCGGCGAACGAAATATCGATACCGCCGGTGACCAGCACCATAAACAGGCCGAGGGAGAAGATGCCGCTGACCGCGTAGCTTTCGGTCAGATCCAGCAAGTTCTGCAAGGTCAGAAACTGGTTGGTGAGTAAGGAAAAGGTGACGATCACCACTAGCAATACCCAGGCTAAATAGCCTTCGTTGCTGGACGGGCGTAACCGGCTGAGCTTAAGCATTGACCGCCTCCGCAAGTTGTTGCTGGGTGATCGCGCCCGGCAGATATTCGCCGACCACCGTGCCGTCACTGAAATGCAGCACGCGATCGCAGTTGAAATAGACTTCCGGCACTTCGTCGGAAATCAGCAGGATGGAAATCCCCTCTTCTGCCATCTGTTGGATCAGCTGATAAATACTGGCTTTCGCGCCGACATCGACGCCAACCGTCGGCGAATCGAGGATCAGGATTTTCGGCTGCGTTAGTACCCATTTCGCGAGCACGATCTTTTGCTGATTGCCACCGGAAAGCGTGGAAATCGCCTGGTCCGGATTGGCGACTTTGACGCCGAGTTTTTCGATCCACTGATGGATGATTTTGTTTTTGCGGTATTCGTCGATCAGGTGAAAACGATTACGCAACTGATCCATGATCGCCAGCACAGTGTTGTCACCGACCGACTGTTGCTGAACCAGACCAAGCGTCAGGCGATCTTCCGAGACGTAACCGACGCCGGATTTGATCGCGTCTTCGTGGCTGCGAAAGCGCACCGGTTTACTGTCGAGGTAGATTTTTCCGCTGTCCGGTTTGGTCATGCCAAACAGGCTGAGCGCCAGTTCAGTACGACCGCTACCGAGCAATCCGCAGAGCCCCAGCACTTCTCCGGCGTGCAGTTTAAAACTGACGTCGTGATACTGGCCCGCACGGGTGAGTTTGTCGGTTTCCAGCATGATGCGTTCGTCATTCATGTTGGCGGCTTTCAGGCGGTAATCGAGTTTCAGCCCGGTCATCAGTTCGGTCAGGTATTCGCTGCTGACTTCAGACGCCGGGAACGTGCCGACTTTTTTGCCGTCGCGTATAACCGTCACGCTGTCGGAAATCTCCAGCACCTCATCGAGGCGATGGCTGACGAACACCACGCTGATGCCTTTGCTTTTCAGATAGTGCACGGTGCGCAGCAGCTGATTCACTTCGGTGCGGGTCAGCGAGGCGGTCGGCTCATCCATAATCACTAAGCGCGCATCGGCCACCAACGCCCGGCAAATCGCCACCTGCTGACGCTGGGCAATCGGCAACGCCGAGACTTTGCTGTCGAGATCCAGCGTGTAATTCAGTTCAGTCAGAATGCGCTGCGCGGTTTCCCGCAGACGTGACGGGCGGTACCAGCCCATCAACCCCCGTAAGTTGTGGTCGAAGGCGATATTCTCGAACACGCTGAGGTTCGGGAACAGCGACAGGTCCTGATAAATCACCTGCACACCAAACTGCCGTGCCTGATCCGGTGACAGCTTGCCGAAACTCTGGCTGCCCTGCGACGGCGAGCTGAGCGTGATCTGGCAACCGTTGTCCGGCTGATAAACCCCCGAGATCACTTTGATCAACGTACTTTTCCCGCAGCCGTTGGTGCCCGCCAGGCAGTGAACTTCGCCCTGCATCAGCCGCAGGGAAATGTCGTTGAGCGCACGCTGTCCACCAAAGGTCACCGACAGGTTTTGCACATCAATCAGCGGCGCGTTATCTGTTTGAACGATCTCGGAGATTGCCATGATTACAGCCCCATTTTGACCAGTTTCGGCAGGTTGGCTTTATCCAGACTTTCGGTTTCGTTGCCCAGAATAGTGCGGGTTGCTTCATCCACTTTCACTTTGCCCATACCTTCAATGCTCATGCCGTCGGTAATTTTCTCACCTTTCTCCAGTTTCTCGGCGATGCGCACGAAGACTTCTCCAGCCACCATCGGATTCCAAATAAAACCCCCTTTGATCGCCCCGGCTTTGACCAGACTTGCGCCCTGACCCGGACTGAACGGCCCGAAGACGCAAACGTCGTCAGTTTTGCCACGGTTAAGCACTGCGCGGCCAGCGCCAATCGGCCCCTGAGAACCGATCGCCAGAATACCTTTCAGGTTAGCGTCTTTGGACATCAGGTCGTTGGTGGTGCGGATGCTGTCATCGAGTGACTCACCCACACCAAATTTATCGCCGACCAGATGCATATCCGGGTAGTGCTCTTTCTGATAATTGATGGCGGCATCGGCCCATTTCTGATGCAGCGGAACGGTCAAACTGCCGACGTACACCGCGTAATCGCCCTTCTCTTTCATGCACTGCGCCAGCGCGACCATATGATTGATACCGTGCTGGGTGGCATCGACCATTTCGAAATCCCAGTCGGCATATTTTTGATCCGGCGATTCATGCACGATGACTTTTATCCCTGCATCGTGGGCACGTTTCAGTACTGGCTCCAGCACGCGGGCGTCGTTAGGTACCACGCCGATCACATCCACTTTTTGCGCGATCAGATCTTCAATCGCACGCACCTGCAATGCCGGATCCGCGCTGGTCGGCCCGACCTGCCATGCGTCGATCCCACGTTTGGCCGCTTCACTTTTGATACCGGCTTCCATCGCGTTGAACCAGGCGTTACCGCCGACTTTCACCACCACGCCCATGCGGATTTTGTCGGCGGCGTGTGCCGACAGGGACAACATGGCTGTCGCGAACAGGCAGGCAAGAACGGATTTCTTGATCATGTTTACTCTCCTGGGAGGTCAGTTATGTGCCGCAGCCAACGGGCCGTTGCGGCTGTTTTTAGTTTTTTTCTGTAGGGGTGACGGCGAAACTTCAATAACGTTAACGTTGCTCCAGGCCAGTTCCTGGCGGAATTCTTCATCTTCCAGATGGTCTGTTATAAGTGTGTCGATTTCCCGGTAGTGGCAGATCCGCGCAAAAGAGCGGCGGCCGAATTTGCTGGAGTCAGCCAACAAAATTTTGTGCTCGGAGGAAAGCAGCATTTGCTGTTTCAGCCGTGCGTGATGTTCGTTGCTTTCACGGATACCGCCTTCGTGGCAGATGCCATGACAGGAGAAAAACAGTTTGTTGATAACGAACTCTTTCAGCATTTGCTCGGCCAGCACGCCAACGAAATCTTCATATTTCGCCGAGTATTCGCCGCCCAGCCCGATGACGCGTACATTGGCCTTCACTGCCAACGTCTGAATGATGTGCACCGAGTTGGTCAGCACCACCAACTGAATGTCGGGCAACTGGCGGGCCAGAAACCAACTGCTGGAACTGCTGTCGAGCAGCAGGCAATCACCGGTATTAATGAACTGCAATGCCCGTTTGGCGATGCGAGTTTTGCTGTCCGGCGACTGATTACTGCGATCGCGAAACGATTCCCCCTGTTCAATCTGCGACGGTACATACGTTTTTTCTGCCGTCGAATGTTCCATAAACACCGCACCGCCATGGCTGCGTAATAGCACGCCGCGCTTTTCCAGCAGCGCCAAATCCCGCCGCGCCGTTTCCAGCGAGATACGGCATAACTGCGCCACTTCCTGCACCAGGATGCGTCCGCGCTGGCTGAGAATTTCGGTGATATAACGATGTCGCTCTATTGGCAGCATGTGGTGATTCCTCTTTCCCGATGTCAAATAGGATACGCAGCCGGACGTTCACGGAATGCGCAATGCCTCAAAGGCGGCCCTGTGTATTTTTTGCCACCCTCGCCCCGTGATAGTTGTCACGAAAAGGTGAGAAAAGATGAAATGTTAAAGTTTGGAGCTGTGGCGAGAACTGCATTAAATCGTCATTTGCCTTGCAACAGGACAGTGACAGCTTTGCAAACGGTCACAATTCCTCGCGGCCTGCGATGACCACGAATGACCGTTTATGAGGATTTGACCGTTTGGCGATAAAAAAGACGCCGGATGGCGTCTTCAGAAGTCGGCGTACTGCTCGATAGCGGATATCACGCCTCGAGTTTCAGTGGTTCAATAACACTCTACAGATAATCCCCTCAGGGCTGATGGTGATTGCCCGTCAGAGTTGCACAACCGACGGCAGCTGCTGCCATTAACATCAGAATAAATATTCTTATCATGAGTAAGTCCATTGGCCTGTGCCCTGAGGATGGATGCACTATGAAGTTAGTTGTGGCAGCTTCTGGGGCTGAGCTGCCGTAGGCAGTTATAGAAAACAGCAGACCTTATATTTTGAGCAGCATTCCAGCCGGTCTAGCGCAACAGCACTTTGCCTATCAAATAGGTTGTTGCCTGTCCGCCGATGTAAACGCGATCGCCCACTAGCTGGCAGCGTAAATCCCCGCCACGCTCTAATCCCTGATGCGCCAACATCTGCGTTTTATTCAGTTTTTCAGCCCAGTAAGGAATGAGCATGCTATGCGCCGAACCTGTAACAGGGTCTTCCGCTACGGCTTCGCCTGGGCAGAAGAAACGGCTAACAAAATCGTATTCATCGTCACCTGCAGCCGTTATACACACCATTTTTCCCAGGGGAAGCATGCCATTGATATTCGGGCGTACAGTTTCGACCTGCTGCCGATTCTCCATTACTACCAGGTAATCACGCGCCACGCGCACTTCTTTGCATTCTGTGATGCCCAACGTGTCCAGCAATAATGCCGGTGGCATGACAGGCTTGGTTTCCCATGCAGGAAAATCGAGCGTCAGCCATTTATCGTTGCGCACCACCGTCAGCGGGCCAACAAATCGGGTAGCAAAATGAATAGTCGAACCTGGGTAATCAAGATGTTCAAAGATAACGTGCGCAGCTGCCAGTGTGGCATGCCCACACAGATTTATTTCAGCCAGGGAGGTAAACCATCGCAACTCAAAGCCAGTATCATTTGCGACAAAGAATGCTGTTTCTGACTGGTTATGCTGCTGGGCCATTTTCAATAATGTCTCATCAGGCAACCATTCTGTTAACGGGCATACCGCTGCAGCATTACCGCCAAAAGTCGTGTTGCTAAAGGCATCTATCATGTAAAAATCAATTTGTTGCATGGCGTAAATCTCTAATCGATCTTCGGGCAGCCCACACTCTACCACGCCACGACAACATGCAATTTCGTATTTTTCATGTATCCACATCCCCCCGAAAAATGAAGATAGCGTCTTACTAACACTGAATACGGTATAGCGTTTTCTTGCGATATGAAGACGTCTGCTTCACGCCCTGAATAGCCGCCCCTCCAACCCGCTCCTACTGCTCCCTATTCCTAAATCAACAGCCGCACCCGATCATAAATCAGTCGGTCCTCCTGTCGTGCGGAGCGGGCGTGCTGGCGCAGAGTGCGAATCAGGTTATCTATCAGCGCATGAGCGGCAGTGCTGAGAATGCTGTTGCGCCGAGTCACGATATTCAGCCGTGCCGGTTCGCAACTTTCCCGCAGCGCCAACGGCTGCAAACGCCCGGCAAACTGCGGCAGGCCGACCAACGGCGCCGGACACCAGGTACACATGTCCGCCGACTCCACCATCGCCTGCAGCATGCCAAGGGAATGCGCATGAATAATACGATTCGGATCGAGGTGAGCGCCGTGGCGGCTGAACAGTTGATGAATTAAATCGTCATGATTTTCCGGTGTGTAGTTCAGCACCCAATCCTGCTCCAGCAACTGGTGAATCGAGGTGCTTTGGCTCAACGAATGCCCCTGCCGCACCATCACCGCCGTTTCATAATCAAGCAAGGGTTCGCAATGAAACTCCTGCGGTGCCATCGAAACCGGAAGCGGCGTGATGGCAAAATCCATCGTGCCCTCACGCAGTTGTGATTGCGCGTTGGCCATCAGGCTTTCAAACAGTTCCAGTTTCACCTTGGGCATCTTTTTGCGAAAGGCCAACACCGCCGTCGGCAACACCGTCAACATCAACCACGGCGTAATGGCCGCTTTCACCTGCTCTTGCGCTAACCCGCGTAACCCCGCCATTTCATTATTAGCCTGTTCCAGCTGATTCAGCACCAACCGGGCATGCGCCAACAGCGTTTTCCCGTACGGCGTAAACCCCAGCCCGCTCGGAGAGCGAAGCAGCAACGGCAGTTCCTGTTGTTGCTCCAGTTCACGCAAAGCGCGCGTAACCGCTGCCTGTGAAAGCCCCAATTGCCTCGCGGCGGCGCGGATACTGCCGCCGTCAGCGCTGGCCACCAATGCCTGTAACTGATGCAGTTTCATGATGCCCCCATGACAACCTATTGTTGTCAGCATAACCGAACGGCGGCTCCCCGACCAACGGGTTGTTTGCTAGTGTCGGGAGTATCTTGTTTTCCGCTTATCGAACGTCGGAAATCGAATATTCAATCAGGATATCGCGATGAATAATCCGCTTATCTTACCTGAAATAGCGGCAGTTAAGCATGAAATGGTCGCTATCCGCCGCCATATTCATGCTCACCCCGAATTGGGGTTCAACGAGTTTGCCACCGGCGAGTTGGTCGCAAAACTGCTGTCCAACTGGGGCTATCAGGTTACTCGGGAATTGGGGCAAACAGGCGTTGTCGCCACCTTGCGGCGAGGCTCGGGAAGATCACTGGGTTTGCGTGCCGATATGGATGCATTGCCGATTGAAGAAACCAGCGGATTAAGCTACACCAGCACCCACCGCGGCGTGATGCATGCCTGCGGTCATGATGGCCACACCACTATGCTGCTGGCAGCGGCGCGTTATCTGGCGCAACACTCTGATTTTACCGGGACTCTGCATCTGATTTTTCAGCCGGCGGAAGAAGGCGGCGGCGGCGCCAGAGTGATGATTGAAGACGGCTTGTTCGAACGGTTTCCCTGTGATGCGGTGTTCGCCATGCACAACGTACCCGGCTTTCGGGTCGGCCTGTTGGGCTTTGCCAGCGGCGCTTTCATGTGTTCGGCCGATACGGTCAATATTACCCTGCACGGTCACGGCGGCCACGGCGCGGTGCCGCAGCACACGGTCGATCCGGTGGTGGTTTGCGCCGCTATTGTGATGAGTCTGCAAACCATCGTCTCCAGAAATATCGATCCGCAGGAAACGGCAATCGTGACGGTTGGCGCGATCCAGGCAGGCCGTGCCGCCAACGTGATCCCTGCCACAGCAACCATGACGCTAAGCGTACGCGCACTGGATGCGGGCGTTCGCCAACGGCTGGAAAACCGCATTAAGGCGCTGGTAGAAGCGCAAGCCGCCAGTTTTGGTGCTCGGGCGGACATTGATTACCAACAGGGTTATCCGGTTTTGGTAAATCACGTGGCGGAAACTGAGCTGGCACGCACGGTGGCATTGGACTGGGCGGGTGAACAGCAGTTGATCCCGTCTCTGCGCCCCTTTACCGCCAGCGAAGACTTCGCATTTATGTTGGAAAAATGCCCCGGCAGCTATATCTCGATCGGCAATGGGGAAAGTACGCCCGGCAATTCGCTACATAACGCCGGTTACGATTTTAACGACGAGTGCCTGCCGATTGGCGCCACTTACTGGGTCAAGCTGGTTGAGCGCTTTTTGGCTTGATCCCTTTTGCACACCATTACGCCGAGGAACATAAAATGAAAACAAAGATTAGCCTGGTTCTCCTGCTGCCGCTGGCGTTAAGTTTCGCCGTTTCTGCTGGGGAATTCAGCGGAAAAGTAATTAAACTCGGCGTGGATCCGACCTATCCACCGCTGGAATTTAAAACGCCACAGGGGGCGTTGACAGGATTTGGGGTCGATATTGCACAGGCAATGTGCGATCAAATGCAGGCCAAATGCGTTTGGGTTGAGAGCAGTTGGGACGGAATGATCCCGGGGTTGCTGGCGAAAAAATTTGATGCGATTGCCTCGTCGATGACCATTACGCCGCAGCGCCAGGCGCAGATCGCCTTCTCGGACAAGGTGTCCAATGCGCCAGCACGATTAGTGGCCCGTAAAGGCAGCAACCTGCAACCCACGGCGGCTTCGCTGAAAGGCAAATCCATTGGCGTGCAGCAGGGATCCAGTCAGGAAACCTATGCCAACGCCCTGTGGCGGCCGGCCGGCGTTAACGTGTTGTCCTACCAGAGCCAGCAGGAAGCCAATGAGGATTTGATCAACGGCCGCTTAGATGCTTCGTTGCTGGCCAGCGTCAGTGCCAGTGAGTTTTTCCACACCCCAGCAGGAAAAGACTTTGCCTTTATCGGTGCCGAACTCAGTGACAGCAAATATTTCGGTATCGGTGACGGCATTGGGCTGCGTAAAGAGGATATCGCCCTGCGTAACGCGTTCAATGCTGCGCTGCAGGCGATCATCGCCAACGGCACCTACAAGAAGGTGAACGATAAATACTTTGATTTTGACGTGTTCGGCGCAGGCCACTAAAGGGGCTGGACTGGGGATACAGGGAAAACAATAAAAGGGCCAGGCGAATGCCTGACCCGATAAAAACGGTTACTTCACTTCGCCCATAGCCTTCAGCTTTTTGGACAGTTCGCGGCGTTCTTTGGACAAATCGGCATTTTTGATGATGTAATCATCAACGCGATCTTCATAGTCGCTGCGCATATTGGCAATGATGCCCTGAACGTCTTCAATGCTCATGCCCGGCTTGATGTACTCGCTCAGGTTATCGAGCAGCAGCACGCGTTTTTGGTTATCACGAACTTTCTTCTCGTTGTCGACAATTTCACGCTGCAGCTTATTTTTACGTCGGAACATACGCACAAACTCCAGAACGTCCTGGAAACTCGGCTTATTTGCATTATCCATCTTCATACCCTTGCTTTAGTAATACACAGATTCATTTGCTTACGGCCACAATGGTACCAAGATACAGGTTTGTGGCGGTCAGGCACAACACTCATCGCCCTATCTTACTCACTTTGACGTCATGACAAAAACCCGAAGCGCCCGCTTCATGATCTGACCCCCTATTCACGCCCGCTGGCGGTACACACCTTGAGCAGATCGCCCAGTTCCTCCAACTGTTGCGTCAGTTCCATGCTCAACCATACGTAGCCATAAATTGGCGCTTCGCCGTGCTGACTGAAGCTGGCCTCCTGCATCAGGGTTTTCAATTCGGCGGCAATTTCGCTCAGTTGCCCCGCTTCAGCCGACAACTGTGTCTGCGGGCCGTCACGCATCGTTACTGCCAGCGACTGCAGCGAATTCAGCGTTAGCAGTTGCGCACTGCGCAGCGTTTTGGCATTCAGCATAATAAAGTGGGTTTCGCGCGAGGCCCAATAAGCGTCGGCCAGCAATTCCAGCGTACAAACCAGGTTGCGGCTCAGCGTCTGCACCGCCTCGAAAACCGCTTTGGGGATGTGGGTCTCTTTGCTGCTGGGGACAATCAGGCCGCGTAATTTAACGACCTTATTGAGCAGGTCTTTCAGCTGTGGCTCCAGCCGCGGCCGTTCTATCATATTTGGTGACAGGTAAGCGCCGTAGATCTTGCTGACGTTTTCCAGGCAATCCGCCATCTCCATACGCCACAAAATATAAGCACGTTGCGGATAAATGCTGGTGAACAGCAACGCCAACAGCGAACCAAAAATTACGTCACCGCTGCGCCACAGTGCGGTATGCATATCACCGGCCCCCGCACCGCAAACCACCGCCAGCGTGATCCCCACCAGCAGCGCCATGTAGGGCCGCTTACCGAGCGTCAGATAGCCACAGAAAAACATCACCACCCCGCACCACACCAGCATCAGCGGCAATGAGTAAAGCTCGAGATACAGGGCAATCAGCCCCGAGGCGGCGCCAAATACCGTACCTGCGATACGCTGCAACGCCCGTTGCAGCACATTGCCCCAGAACGAGATCGGCCCCATCACCACCACCAGCGTAATCAGTGGCCAGGTGCCTTCCGGCACTTCGAGCAGGCGGATCAGCATAAAGGTCAGGATAAACGCCAGCCCAATGCGCACGCCGTGCACAATGCGGTAATGGCGATAGGTCAGACGTTCGAACGAGGATATTTTTCTGTCGAGGCGCACGATGCATCCCGTTATCAGTGGCGAGAAAGAGCATCAGTTTAGCGGAGGAAAGGGTTGGGAGAAAAGGCGGATAAGGCGTCCCTCATCCGCGCTCAAGCCTTAAGCGGCATATTTATCCACCAGCGCGCGTAAAATGGCGGCGGTTTCGGCATCCATCACACCGTCATACTGCCGTTGACGGAAATGCAGTTGGAAGGCGCGAACCAGCTGGCGGTAACCCTCTGCATTGGTCGCCGCCGAGGTGTCGTACCCGTACCTGGCAAATAGCGCCAGTAAATCTTGCTGTGCGGGTACCCCCTGGCATTGATACTCATGCTGATAACGCTGCTTCACCGCGTCGTCATGCCAGGCACCGACACCGGCCTGGTACAGCTGATGCCAAGGAAATTGCGGGCCGGGATCGCTTTTGCGGCCCGGTGCAATATCGGAATGTGCCACTACGTTAATCGGCGTGATATCCGGATAGCGCTGCAGAATATTTTGCGTCAATTGAGTTACTGCCGCGATCTGCTGCGGGTTAAACGGTGGGAAAGTGATGTCCTCGCCATCGCCGCTCGCCAGATTGACGATCTCAATGCCAATCGCGGTATCGTTGAGGTTCGAACGATTGCCCCACTGGCTGGTGCCGGCGTGCCAGGCCCGCTCGACTTCATCGACCAGATTGAAAATCCTTACGCCGCTAAAGCCTGCCGCCTTATAGGTTGGATCTTCGGGATCCGGCACCAGATAATGGGCGCTGACCGACTTGCCGGTCAATGACTGCACCGAGTCGGCAAAATTCTGCGCGGTATAGTGCAGCACCAAAAAGCGCACTCGGTGGCCGAAGCTGGCTACCGAACGGTAGCTGTTGTAATCCATACTGAACATCGTAGATTCCTTGTGAGTTAAACACGTGTGATCCAACCACTGTAAAGGGCAAGAGTATTCGCCCCGGTTCATACTGGCGCAACTTGCAGCGCCCTACAATTCCTTCATGGACCTTGTCCACTCGTCAATATTTAGCTAATTGCTAAATTTAAAGCAAGCTAAATTTAGCAAAAACGATATTTACCTTTTTGCTAAAGAATGCGATCATCCGGCCATGGAAACCAAAGAAATAAGACGCAATAATTTGCGCGAGCTGATGGCCAGCTACGCCCGGCAGGGTATCAACCAGAATGATTTTGCGGTGCTGGTTGAGTCCTCTTCGCCCACGTTGAGCCAAATCAGCGGTGAAAAGTCCTCCCGTAACCTGGGCGATAATCTCGCCAGGCGGATCGAGGCCAAACTAAACCTGCCCAAGGGCTGGTTCGACGTGTTCCATGAAAAAGAATTGGTGCGCCCGTTCGATAACGTGGCGGCAGAGTCGGATTTTCAACCTGCCCGCCTCAAGCCGGTGGTGTGGGAAGATACCGAACAGGACAAGGAAGAGTTTGTGGAAATTCCCCTGCTGGATATCAATTTTTCGGCCGGTGATGGCTGTTATGAAATCGTCGATCGTGAGGAGTTTTCGCTGATTTTCCGCCGCTACTATCTGCATAAGATGGGGGTGGCGGTGAATGCCGCGCGGATCATCCGCATTTCAGGATCCAGCATGGAGCCCCGGCTGCAAGACGGCGACGTGGTGGGGATCAATACCGATGATACTCGCATCCGCGAAGGGAAAACCTACGCGATTCGCCACGGTAACCTGCTGCGGGTAAAAGTGCTGATCGAACAGCCCGACGGTGGCGTCACCATTCGTTCGTTGAACCGGGAAGAATACCAGGACGAACACCTGACCTACCCGCAGCGTAAAGACCAACTGGTGGTGCTGGGGCGCGTTTTCTGGTCGTCTTCGTCCTGGTAATGCGAGGATGCAGCAGGCGCCGCTAACCGGCGCCGTGCTGTTATTTGAAATCCACCACCATCTGCTGCTGAATGGACAGGCCCCGGGTCGACTGCACGCAACAGGCGATATAGTCGGTAAAACGCGGCGGTTTCGGCATGCCCAGCTTAAGGATTTTGTCATTGCTGAACCGCACGTTGAGCATGGCAAAAGATCCATACAGGCGCATCGCTTTCAGCATCAGGCGTTCATTACATGGCCCGAAAATATCTTTGAGCTGCTTGCGCATTTTCAACAGGGCTTCATAACTGACCTGCGCATAGTGATCGCCGAGCGGAGGCTTCTCCAGCGCAGCGGCAATGGCGCGATCGATATCCGCGAAGCTAACGCTGCTCTCTTCACCGGCGGAGATATGATAAACGTCGTTATCCAGCGTTTCGCTGTTCAACAGCATCACCATCGCATCAGCACAGTAATCAACCGGGATCACATCGATATTGTCCTGCAGCGAGCACATAAACTTACGCAGCATCAGCGCCATGCTGAACACCCAGAAAATACTGCTGGAAGGCTGACAGCCCAGGCGAGTATGCCCTACCACGATCGAAGGACGCGCAATCACCAGCGGTAGCTGCGGGCAATGTTGACGCATGAGCTGCTCGATGGTGGATTTGGAGCGGGTATATTCCACCAAATGCTCGGCCGTTTCTTCAAATTCACCGCTTTCCGCTACCAGTGAACCGGGTTCCGGCGCGCAAGACATTGCCGTCCCCACATGCAGGAAACGTTTTAATCCAGACACCTGCGCCATTCTTTTGGCGAATGCCAAAGTGCCTTCCACGTTAACCTTCCAAATAAGGGGGTTATTACCGAAAGAGGCTACGGCGGCACAATTAATAACGTGCGTTACATTGTTAATCCTTGTGTCTGCTAAAAAGTCAGCTGGCTCACTCAGATCCCCCAACAATATATTTTCTATCGTGATTTTAGAAAATAGTTCGGCTTCAATATTAAACTTCCCCATATTCATCCGAATACGGTCTAGCCCCTGCTGTGCATTATCAGCCCGCACTAACAGAAGATAGTTAATCGCCTGATTTTCTTTCAGTAATTTCTCAAGCACTGCACCACCGAGAAAGCCGGTAGCGCCGGTTAACAGCAGAGTTTTCATAATGTGCACCCACATTGGTATTGAATGCTGCTGATTGTATGTGGGGATAATTAAACGGATATTAAATAAAACTCAGTGGCACAAACTTATCTTTTCTTAATATTATCTTAAGGAATGTTTTGAAACATGGCTGCGGCATTTGGTAACACATTAATAAGAAAACAACCATAATAAACACCGCCGTTGACAAAGCATTGATATAAACTCTGATTTAATTCTCTGGTAAATGTTATTCCCTTTTATCATCCGGAGTTTTTTATGAGCTATAACCAAAAAGTCTGGTTGGGCGTCCTGGTCCTGTGCAGCCTTTTCTGGCTGGCGGTGATTGGTGGTGTGTTATCAGCCCATAAAGCCTTTGATCGCGCACAAATGCAAAATCAGCAGGAATATACGGCCAAATACTCTCAGCATTATCAGGGGACTGCGGCATCAGGCCAGCCCCTGCAGGCACGCTCACACACTTCATGAGCCTCCCCCCTGAATGGGGTAGGGACAAGTCAGGTTAACGATCCTATGATGCCCTTACAATCACAGGGAGAATCGTATGGGGCGAAAGCTGGATAGCTTACCGCAAGCAGAACGTGAAAAGATTGAAGCCGATTTACTCGCTCTCAGCGTTATTTATAACGAACGTTATGGCATCAGCACCAACAACAACGGTGCCAGTGCCGAAGAACAAGTGCCCGATTATTTACGCCCCTACTTTCGTCTGCGCCTGAACTACTATCGCAATGCGTAATCCCGCGCATTTCGGCGATTAACGCTAACGACTGCTTGGCATCGCACATCTCGCCGTTACAATAGAGCAATATTTCCTACGCCACCTGAGAGATGCGAATTTGAGCAGCAAGGCACCGGCCACATTTTATATTCACGATTATGAGACCTTCGGCAAAAGTCCCTCCCTGGACCGCCCGGCGCAGTTTGCCGGTGTGCGTACCGATATGGATTTCAACATTATCGAAGAGCCGTTGGTCATCTACTGCACCCCGGCCGATGACTACTTGCCCGATCCTGAAGCGGTGATGATCACCGGTATCACGCCGCAACTGGCGCTGGCCAAAGGCGTCAACGAGGCCGAATTTGCACGCCAGATCCATCAGGCGTTCAGCGTGCCTGGCACCTGCATTCTCGGTTACAACAACATCCGCTTCGATGACGAAGTCAGCCGTAATATTTTCTACCGCAGCTTCTATGATCCCTACGCCTACAGCTGGCAGAACGGTAATTCGCGTTGGGATCTGCTCGATGTGATGCGCGCCTGCTATGCGCTGCGCCCGGACGGCATCGTGTGGCCAGAAAACGAAGAGGGCTTCCCCAGTTTCCGGCTGGAACACCTGACTCGTGCCAACGGCGTCGAGCATGAGCATGCCCATGACGCCATGTCGGACGTTTACGCCACTATCGCCATGGCCAAACTGGTCAAGCAGGCACAACCACGACTGTTTGATTTCCTGCTGCAACACCGCAATAAGCATAAGCTGAACGCCCTGATCGACATCGCAGAGATGACGCCATTGGTGCACGTTTCCGGCATGTTCGGCGCCGCGCGCGGCAACACCAGTTGGGTATCGCCGCTGGCCTGGCACCCGGACAACAAAAACGCCGTCATCATGTGCGATTTAGCCGGTGACATGACGCCATTACTGACGTTGAGCGCCGATGAACTGCGCGAACGGCTGTATACCCGCCGGGAAGATCTGGCACCCGGACAATCGCCGGTACCGATCAAACTGGTGCATATCAACAAGTGCCCGGTATTGGCGCCGGCCAAGACCTTGTTGCCGGAAAACGCCGAGCGACTGGGGATCGACCGTCAGGCCTGCCTGCAAAACTTGCAGTTGCTGCGCCAGCATCCGGAGGTGCGCGAAAAAGTGGTGGCGTTGTTCGCCGAAGCCGAACCTTTCAAAGGCTCTGACGACGTCGACGCCCGGCTGTATGACGGTTTCTTCAGCGATGCCGACAAGGCTGCGATGAAAATCATCCAGCAAACCAAGCCGCAGAACCTGCCGGCACTGGATCTGACTTTCAGCGATGGGCGCATGAAGGAGCTGTTGTTCCGTTTTCGTGCCCGCAACTACCCCAATACGCTGGACGACGCCGAGCAACGCCGCTGGTTACAGCACCGCCAGGAAGTATTAAGCGCCGAGCGAGTGCAGAGCTACGTGCTGCAACTGGAGTCGTTGTATAACCTGCATGAAGGCGATAAAGAAAAGACCGCGCTGTTGAAAGCGCTGTTTGAATACGGCAAAGAGTTGGTGGGGTAACAAAAACAATAAAGGGCGCCAAGGCGCCCTTTTTAATGCTTAGCGATAAAAGCTTAAGCCACGTCTTCGCTAGCCTGCGGTACCGGCAGACGGAAGCTGCGCGTCACGAAGGCCAGATAAATCAGACCAATCGCCGCCCATACCAGACCCAACGTCATTGAGCTGGCTTCCAGATTGATCCACAGTGCGCCAACAGTTAGCGCCCCTAATACCGGCAGGATCAGGTAGTTGAAGGTATCTTTAACGGTACGGTTCAACTTGTCGCGGATATAGAACTGCGAGATAACCGACAGGTTCACGAAGGTGAACGCCACCAGCGCACCGAAGTTAATCAACGCCGTCGCAGTCACCAGGTCAAACGACACCGCAGACAGCGCAATCACGCCAACCAACAGTACGTTCAGCGCTGGAGTACGCCATTTCGGATGCACATAACCAAAGAAGCGCTCCGGGAATACGCCATCACGGCCCATCACGTACATCAGGCGTGAAACACCGGCGTGCGACGCCATGCCTGAAGCCAGTACGGTTACGCAGGAGAACACCAGGATCACCGACTGGAAGAACTTACCGGCCACGTACAGCATGATTTCCGGCTGGGACGCATCAGGATCTTTGAAGCGCGAGATGTCCGGGAAGTACAGCTGCACGAAGTAAGACACCACGATAAAGATGATGCCGCCGATCAATGCCGTCAGGAAGATAGCTTTCGGGATCACATTCTCTGCATCTTTGGTTTCCTCAGACAGCGAACTGATGCCGTCAAAACCGAGGAACGAGAAGCACAAGATGGTCGCGCCGGTAATCATCGGCACCACGTGCGCATTCTCAGACCAGAACGGGCGGCTGCTGATCAGCGTGCCTGCACCTTCGCCATGCGAAATGCCATTCACTACCAGGAACAGGAACACGATCATGATCGCCACCTGCACCACCACGATAATGGAGTTCAGGTTTGCTACCAGCTTAATGCCGCGCAGGTTGAAAATCGTCATCAGCCCGACCAGCGCTGCCACGAAGATCCACGAAGGCACGCCCGGGAAGATGGCTTCCAGGTAAATTTTTGCCAACAGAATGTTGATCATCGGCATGAACAGGTAGTCCAGCAGTGATGACCAGCCCACCATAAAGCCGACGTGCGGGCTGATGGCCTTCTGGGCATAGGTATAAGCAGAACCGGCGGACGGGAATTTCCGTACCAGTTTGCCGTAGCTCAATGCGGTAAACAGAACCGCCAGCAGAGCAAAGGCGTACGCCGTCGCGACGTGACCATCGGTCAGGCCGGAGACGATGCCAAAGGTATCGAAGATGGTCATTGGCTGCAGGTAAGCCAGGCCCATCATCACTACCGGAACTAAAGTCAGGGTTTTACGCAGCTGTGCGCGTTGAGCCGGTGCGGCGCTGATGATGTTATCGGACATTGCGCAGCCCCCCCTTACCTTCTGCCTTGCGGAATATAGACACGCCAAGACTTAAGGTTGCGGGGAAACTTCGCAACTTGCGACTGAATTCAAAAAGAAGGGGATTGGAAGCTGGATAACGAGTCAAGGCTGCCTTGGCTGCTCCATAATCGCTGCGACCGCAGCGGAAACCGGCGGGCACCGGTGCTAAAGTGAAAAATTGCCCCATCTTTCTTATCCTCATGAGTCACGACCATAAAGTTTTGTTTGATCGCGCACGAAACTATTTATCTATCCGGATCGGTGTCCGGCCTCGCTTGGTGTATGAAACGCACAGTTTGTAGAACATAAATGCAAAAAAAATAACCGACGCGTTAAAACGTCGGCTATCTGCATTAGGGATATTTTGCACCAAAAACCCTCCTGATGACAAGATCAGGAAGGCTTCTTAAACAAATTCTTTTCGCGATCGTTCGGAAAACAACCCTTACAGGTGAATTAATCCGCTATCGTTCTATCGCACATCAAGTTAATGCCACACATTTTACGCCCCTTCAGGCATTTTTCAACATCCAATCAATCTCGGTTTCAGTCACCAGACGCTCAAATTGCATCAGTTCATCCATCTTGCAGGCATGGTAAACGTGGGCAAAACGTTCGCCCAGATACTGCGTCAAGGCTTGCTGATGCTCAAACTCGTACAGCGCGTCGCTTTGGCGAATGGGGAACGGCACCCCTTCTTGTTCAAGACCATTACCGGTCACCGGCTCAGGCAATGGCAATTCATTGTCCAGTCCGTAAAGTATGCCTGACAGGATCGCCGCCACCACCAGATAAGGGTTGGCATCTGCCCCCGCTACGCGGTATTCCACGCGATGATTCTCCGGCTCGCCGCAGGGAATGCGCAGCGCCACGGTGCGATTGTTGTGCCCCCAGGACGCCTGAGTGGGTACATACATGCCCGGCTGGAAGCGGCGAAAGGCATTCACATTGGGAGCCAGCAGCGCCATCGAGGCCGGCATCAGGGTGATCATCCCCGCCAGCGCACGGTGCAACAGCGCCGAGTCTTCGCCATCGGGTTGCACGAACAGATTATTGCCGTTGCCGTCCAGCATGCTGATATGCACATGCATGCCGCTACCGGCGTATTCCTCATAGGGCTTTGCCATAAAGGTGGCGTGCAGGTGATGATTTTCCGCCACCAGCCTTACCAGGCGTTTCAACGACAGCGCGTGATCGCAGGCCAGCAGCACGTTATCGGTATGCTGCAGATTTACCTCGAACTGGCCGGGTGACGCTTCCGCCACCGCACCGTCCGCCGGTAAGCCCTGCATCTGCGCCAGGGTGTCGATGTCGTTGAGTACTTCGGCAAAATGATTCAGATTGTCCAGCGAGTAAACCTGGCTCTGCATATTGCGCTCCTGGGTGCCGGGCGCACAGGGCGGTTGCAAATACCCCTCAGAGTCTCGCTGTCGATCAATGAGATAGAACTCCAACTCTACCGCTACCACCGGGAACATGCCGCGCTGGCGCAATGCCTGCCAAACTCGATTCAGGACATTACGGGGTTCAACGTCAAAGGGAGTACCATCTTCATCCAGCATGGTCAGCAACACCTGACCGATATTGTCCGGATCCGCCGCTGACGGCGTCAGCGTTCCTGCCACCGGCATACACACGCGGTCCGGTTCGCCCAGTTCCTGACCCAGGCCCGCCTCTTCCACCACGTTGCCCAAAATATCCATAGCGAATACCGAGGCGGGGAAGTAGCAGCCTTTTTCCAATTTTTTCAGTCCGGAGACGGGAATTCGTTTACCGCGGAAGGAACCATTCAGGTCAGTGAGAAGGATGTCGATATACTGCGTTGAGGGATGGCGTTCCAAATAGTGAGCAACTTCACGTTGGAACGCGCTACTTCGCCTCTCTTCATTATGCTGTGCAAAATTTTCAACTGCTGCGATATTGGTTTGCATACATCACCCGCCATTATGCTTTGAGAACGCTGCTGCGTCCGCCTGCCGATAGGTTCAACACATGGTCTGATTTCTCTGTAGACTGCGCCACAGCGGGCGCTCAAAATAACATCCATAATATGAAACATAGCCTTAACACAAATAGTTTGCAAATGTTACAATCCTGTTTGATTATTCGCCACCGGCTGCTAAATTGATAAAATATTGACCGAAAAGGCGTTAACACTCTTTTTACGTGCAGAATTTCGTCCGCCAGAACGGGGGTGGTCATGGGCAATATATTTTCCAATTCCGACACAACTACCGATATCATGCTGTGCCGATATCACTCAGGCAGGCACCTGATACCCATATTCATTTCTGCCTGTCGTCCCTACCAGAAGGAAGTACCGCTATGAGCGAAGTCAGCTTGGCGCCGGGTAAGCGCCTGTCACAGATCCGTCTGCAATTGGGTTTGTCGCAGCGCCGGGTCGCCGAACTGTCCGGGTTAACCCACAGCGCAATCAGCACCATCGAACAGGACAAAGTCAGTCCGGCTATCAGTACGCTGCAAAAGCTGCTGAAAGTTTATGGGCTTTCGCTGTCTGCCTTCTTTGCCGAACCTGAAGCCGCCAATGAGCCCAAAGTGGTCATAGAAGCCGAGGATCTGATTGAGATAGGCAGCCAGGGGGTGTCGATGAAGCTGGTGCATAACGGCAGTCCAACGCGCAATCTGGCGATGATGCTGGAAACCTATCAGCCCGGCACCACCACCGGCGAAAAAATAAAGCACCAGGGCGAGGAGATCGGCACCCTGCTGGAAGGCGAGATCATGCTGACGATCAACGGCCAGACCCATTGCCTGACCGCCGGTCAAAGCTATGCCATCAACACCGGCATTCCACACAGCTTCAGCAATACCTCGGCGCGCGTCTGCCGCATCGTCAGCGCACATACCCCGACTACCTTCTGACCTTGTTCGGCGGAGGCCCCATGACGGAACACGTTGCCAGTTATTATGCCGCCACCGCCAACACGTTCGCGCCCTACCCGGCGCTGAACGAGGATATCCGCTGCGACGTCTGCATTATTGGCGGCGGCTTCACCGGCCTGTCGTCGGCGTTGCATCTGGTCGAGGCCGGTTATGACGTGGTGGTATTGGAGGCCGCGCGAATCGGCTGGGGTGCCAGCGGCCGCAACGGCGGGCAGGTAGTCAACTCTTACAGCCGCGATATCGACGTCATTGAAGCGCGTTATGGCGCTGACACCGCCGCCATGCTCGGCAGCATGATGTTCGAAGGCGCAGAGATTATCCGCAAGCGCATCGATCAATACGCCATCGCCTGTGACTACCGGCCCGGCGGCATCTTCGCCGCTTTGAACCCTAAACAAAGCCACGCGCTGCAGCGGCAACAGGCCCGCTGGCGGCGCTATGGCAATGACCAATTGGAATGGCTGGATCGGCAGGCTATCCGCCGCGAGATCGCCAGCGATCGTTACGTCGGCGGTTTGCTGGACCGCAACGGCGGCCATTTGCACCCGCTCAATCTGGCGCTGGGCGAAGCCGACGCGGTGCGCCGTCACGGTGGGCGGCTGTTCGAACAGTCAGCCGCCACGCGCATTGATTACGCGGAACCGGCAAAGGTACACACCGCCCAAGGCTCGGTCAGCGCCAACTTTGTGATCGTTGCCGGCAACGCCTACCTTGGCGATCGGCTTGAACCGCGGCTCAGCCGGTTGAGCATGCCCTGCGGCTCGCAAATTCTCGCCACCGAACCGTTATCCAAAGATATGGCGCTGTCGCTGCTGCCCAATAATTTCTGCGTCGAAGACTGCAATTACCTGCTGGACTACTTTCGTCTGACCGCCGACAACCGGCTGCTGTATGGCGGCGGCGTGGTATATGGCGCTCGCGATCCCGCCGATATCGATCCGCTGATCCTGCCCAAAATGCTGAAAACCTTCCCGCAGCTGAAACAGGTGCGCATTGATTACCGCTGGAGCGGCAACTTTCTGCTGACGCTCTCGCGCATGCCGCAATTCGGTCGCCTGGAAAACAATGTCTATTATATGCAGGGCGACAGCGGCCACGGCGTCACCTGCACTCATTTGGCCGGCAAGCTGATCGCCGAAGTGCTGCGCGGTGATGCCGAACGTTTTGACGCCTTCGCTCGCTTGCCACACCTGCCCTTCTTTGGGGGCCGCCAGCTGCGTGTGCCTTTCACCGCCCTGGGAGCGGCCTATTATGCGTTGCGCGACCGCCTGGGGTTCTAGCGTCATCCGCCAGGAATTTTTTCATCTCAGTTATGCCTTTTAGTTTGTTGCGAAATACGCAATCTGTGTTACAAAAGACTTACTTTAGCCATCTAAACACCTAAACGTCTTTAATTACACTATGCCAACCCCTACGCCCTCACGCCTCGAGATGCGCAATATCTCGATCGCCTTTGCCGGCTTCAATGCCCTGCAAAACGTCGATTTCACCCTGCAAGGAGGCTCAACACACGCATTGGTCGGGGCCAACGGGGCAGGAAAATCCACCTTGATGGCGATCCTTTCCGGCGCGCACGACCATTATCGCGGCGAGATTTTTATCGACGGCCAGCAAGTGGATATTCATTCCCCGCTGCAGGCCCGGCAACACGGCATCCACGTGGTGCAGCAGGAAGTGGACGTGGCGTTGATCCCCACGCTATCCGTGGCGGAAAACATCATGCTCGATTGGCTGAACGAACCGGGCCATCTGCTTAACTGGGCGCAACTGTACCGCCAGGCGTCGCAGCTACTGACTCAGCTGGATTTGACTATTAACCTGCGCCAGCGTTTGTCGGAGTGCACCCTGGCGGAAAAACAGCAGGTGCTGCTGGCACGCGCGCTCTCCCACCGCTGTCGTTTTCTGGTGCTCGATGAACCCACCGCCCCGCTCGATCGCGCCGAAAGCGAACGCCTGTTTCGCGTGGTGCGCCGCCTGCAGTCCGAAGGTATCGGCGTGGTGTTTATTTCCCACCGTATCCACGAATTGAGTGAAATTTGCGACCGCCTGACGGTGCTGCGCGATGGCCGTCACGTTAGTGAGGATGCCATGCAGGGCCTGACCGGCGAGCAGATCGTCGAGAAAATGCTCGGTCACCGGCTGGACGATATTTTCCCGCCCCCACGCCCACCGCACGGTTCTCGCCCGCTGCTACGGGTGGAAGGCCTGCACGATCGCCATAAGCTGCGCGACGTCAGCCTGCAACTGCATCAGGGGGAAATTCTTGGCATCGCCGGGCTGGCCGGCGCGGGGAAAACCGAACTGTGCAAGGCGTTATTTGGCGCCTCACCGGCGCGAATTGAACGGGGTGAACTGCTGGGGAAACCCTGGGCCCCCCGCGCTCCACATCTTAGCGTCGAGCAAGGGCTGGCGCTGGTGCCGGAAGAGCGGCGTAAAGAAGGCATTTTTATCGACGAAGCTATTCCGATGAACCTGAGCGTCAGCGCCGACGACAGCTTTTCCCGCTGGAGCCTATTCAGCCGCCGCCAGGAACTGCGTTGGGCGCGCGACATCATGCAGCGCCTGAATATTCGCGCCTCCGGCCCGCAGCAGAAGCTGGCGCGGCTTTCCGGTGGCAATCAGCAAAAGGTGGCGATTGGCAAATGGCTGCGCGGCGACGCTAGCGTACTGATTTTCGACGAACCAACCAAAGGTGTGGACATCAAGGCCAAACAAGAGCTGTTCACCCTGATCGACGGCCTGGCACGCAACGGCAAAGGCATTATTTATGCTTCCGGCGAGTTCTCGGAGCTGGTCGGCCTGTGCGATCGCATCTGTGTGCTGTGGGATGGCCGGGTCGTCGCGGAACTGAATGCCGCCGACATTGATGAAGAAACCCTATTACTGTATTCCACCGGAGGAACCCCAGCGTGAGTAAAGAATTGTCCCTGCAAACTGCGCAACCCTGGCGCCATCAGCTGTTTGAGTTTCTCTACAAATGGGGGATGTTACTCACCGTTGTCGCGCTGATTGCCCTGTTCGGGATAGCGTCGGACAACTTCCTCGATCCGAACAACATCATCAATATTCTGCGTTCGATTGCCATCGTCACTGTCATCGCCATCGGAGTATCGATATCGCTGTCGGTCGGCGGTTTCGATCTTTCCGTTGGTTCCACCGCTTCACTGGCCAACGCCCTGGTGGTTTCGCTGTTCGTCTGGTACGGCTTCGGCACCACCGGTGCGATTGTGCTGACGTTACTGATTTGTACCCTGGTCGGCCTGTTCAATGCATTCCTGATCGTGGTGTTGAAAATCCCCGATATGCTGGCGACGCTGGCCAGCCTGTTTGTGATCCAGGGCGTGGCGATGACCTACAGCTACGGCGGATCAATCACCCAGAATATGCTGCTGCCGAACGGCGATATGGCCGAAGGCCTGATCCCGGAGGTCTTTTCCTCACTGGGCCAGGTGCCGGTGATCGTGTTGATCATGCTGGCAGTCACGGTAGTGGTGCAGCTTTTCCTGTCGCTGACCAAACATGGCCGCCGCATGTATGCCATTGGCGGTAATCCGGAAGCCGCGCGCCTGTCGGGTATTCGCACAGTACGTTACAGGGTTGCCGCCTATGTTATCTCTGCCCTTCTGGCCTCGCTTGGCGGCATATTACTGGCGTCACGTATCGGCTCTTCGCAGGTGAACGCCGGTGGCGGTTATCTGATGGATGCGGTCGCTGCCGCTTACATTGGTTTCTCGCTGGCCGGCTCCGGCAAGCCCAACGCGCTCGGCACGCTGGTGGGCGCGGTGATCCTCGGCGTGTTGCAAAACGGCCTGGTGATGCTCTCCGTTCCCTACTATGCCATGGACATTATCAAAGGTTTGGTGTTGGCCCTGGCGCTGGCAATCACCTACATCCAGAAACGCTGACACCCTCTCTCGGCGCAGATTCTGCTGCGCCCTTTTTCCCTTGTATTCATACGGTTAATGATTCCCCCTGCCTAAACACATACAAATGATACGAATTATCATTTGCGTTTACATTTTGTCGAAAATCCTTACAATAGCCTGACGAAACGGCGAATCCCGCAATGACGGGGCAAGTTTCTAATTATTATTCAACACGTTAAAACGACACTTTGTCGATTTACATCAGACCAGGAAAGGTTTGCCTCATGGAAAAGCCACGTTATAACAAATTAACCGCATTGATCATTGCTACATTGACCAGCGCCGGCGCCGTCGCTGCGCAACCAGACGCTCAGGACACCATGGTGGTAACCGCTTCCGGTTTCCAGCAGAAAATCCAGGACTCCCCGGCGTCCATTTCGGTCATCCCACGTCAGCAAATTGAAGACAAAGCCTACCGCGATATTACCGATGCGTTGAAAGACGTGCCGGGCGTCGTTGTTACCGGCGGTGGCAGCAGCAGCGATATCAGCATCCGCGGCATGTCCTCCAAATACACCTTGATCCTGGTCGACGGCAAACGCGTAGACACCCGCGGCACCCGCCCGAACAGCGACAACGCAGGCATTGAGCAAGGCTGGCTGCCGCCGCTGGAAGCGATTGAACGCATCGAAGTGGTACGCGGCCCGATGTCTTCGCTGTACGGCTCCGACGCCATGGGCGGCGTAATCAACGTCATCACCCGTAAAACCTCCACTACTCAGGCATGGAAAGGTTCACTGCACGGTGACGCCACCTTCCAGGAAAACAGCAATTCCGGCGATATTTTCCAGACCAACGCCTACGCTTCCGGCCCGCTGATTGAAGGCCTGCTGGGCCTGCGGGTCAACGGCCTGCTGTCGCGCCGCGCCGAGGACCAAATCCTCAACGGCTTCAATGAACAGCGCATGCGCAGCGGCACCGCGGTATTCAGCCTGACGCCAAACGAACAGAACGACTTCGATTTCGAAATCGGCCGCTCTTTGCAGGATCGAAACAGTACGCCGGGCAAATCCATGGCGACCGAAAACTGCCGCAACAAAAAGTGTACGCCGAACAGTGCCAGCGACAGCCTGTACACCCGTACCAACTACGCGGTAACCCACAACGGTTATTACGACTTCGGCAACACCACCAGTTATATTCAGCGCGAAGAGACCAACAACCCGGGCCGCGATATGAAGATGTACAACACCATCTTCAATACGCAAACCCAGTTTGATCTCGGCAGCCATATGCTGAACCTGGGCGGCCAGTACCGTTACGAAAAATTGAGTGATGGCGGTAATCAGTTAGCCGCAGCCGATAAGCTGAACCAGCTGACGCGCTGGAGCTGGGCGCTGTTTGCCGAAGACGAATGGGCGATGACCAACGACTTCAGCCTGACCAGCGGTATCCGTATGGATCAGGACCAGAACTACGGCAACCACTGGACGCCGCGCATGTATGGCGTCTGGCACCTGACCGAGCAATTTACGTTGAAAGGCGGCGTCTCCGCGGGCTATCGCTCGCCGGATCTGCGCCAATCCTCTGCCGGCTGGGGGCAAATCACCGGCGGTGGCCGCACTTCAATCATTATCGGTAACCCGGATCTGAAACCAGAGAAGAGCCTGAGCGAAGAGATCGGCGTGATGTGGGATAACCTGCAAGGTCTGAACGCCAGCGTTACCCTGTTTAACACCGACTTCAAAGACAAAATCACCGAAGTGCGTCGCTGTGACAGCGGCGACGGTGACGCGCAGTGCATGATCGGCAATACGCCGTATTACTTTATCAGCGACCGCACCAACGTCGATAAAGCCAATATGCGCGGCGTAGAAGCCACTTTCGGTTGGGAAATCACCAAAGATTGGCAGTTGACCACCAACTATACCTACACCACCTCCGAACAGAAGAGCGGGGATTTCCAGGGCAAACCGCTGAACCAAATGCCGAAGCATATGGTTAACAGCGTCCTGGACTGGCAGGCCACGCATGACGTCAGCCTGTGGTCGCGCGTTAACTTCCGCAGCAAGACTTCGGACTACATGAGCCGTTCTTCGATGGCCAAGAGCACGCCGTCTTATACCTTTGTTGACGCCGGCCTGAGCTACCAGGCGAATAAAAATCTGATGGTGACCGGCGGGGTTTACAACATCCTCGACAAGACCGTCGATTACGATAACTACAATACCGTGCTGGATGGCCGCCGTTACACCGTCGGCATGACCTACAACTTCTGATGCCACTTTGGGCGCGCGCTGCGCGCCCTTTTTATTTCTCTCACCCAAGGAAGCCACAATGACATTACGCCGCTCCCCTATGGTTCTCGCCCTGCTGGCCTGTATCGCGCTGGCCGGCTGTAACGGCAAGGTTCGCACACCGGCCGCGGATGCCCCTGCGACCGTCAGTTTTCAACATCTGAACGGCACCACCGAAGTGAAAAAGCACCCACAGCGCGTAGTGGTGCTGGACTATGCTTCGCTGGAAACATTGCAGTTGCTGGGCGTAGAGCCGCTGGCACTGCCGGGCAACCGCACCATGCTGCCGGACAGCCTGAAACAGTACCAAAATGCCAAATACCTCAATGCCGGGACCCTGTTTGAGCCGGATATGGCCACGCTGCGCGCTGCCAAACCGGATCTGATCCTGATCGCCGGTCGTTCCTCCAAGGCCTATGCCGAACTCAGCGGCATTGCGCCGACGTTAAATATGGCAATCGATCCGCAGGATCAACTGGGCAGCCTGAAACAACGCACCCTGCAACTGGGTGAGCTATTCGATAAACAGCCGCAGGCTCAGGCTGCAGTAGACAAACTGGACGCCGAGATTGCGGCGATCAAACCGCAGGTGGCCAAAGCCGGGCGTGGCCTGGTGGTGCTGTTCTCCGGCGGGAAAATCAGCGCCTACGCGCCCAAGAGCCGTTTCAGCTTTACCTATGACGCCCTCGGGTTCCAGTCTGCGCTGCAGAGCGACAACGCCGATGTCCGTGGCAATAAACTCACCCCAGAACAAGTGGCACAGTTGAACCCGGACTGGCTGTTCATTATCGATCGCGATGCAGCCACCGGTCGTCCGAACGCGGTAGCTCCGCAGAAGATCCTCACCACCACGGCGTTGAAAAATACCGTAGCGGTCAAGAAAGGTCAGGTGGTTTATCTGCCGGCGGCTGAGGTCTATCTTTCCGGCGGCATCATCACCAGCCAGCATATCGTCGAACGCGTCGCCGAGGCGCTGAACAAGAAGTAATAAAAAACCCGGCGCTGTGAAGTGCCGGGTTTTTTGCTATCCACCAGGGATCAAATCGACGGTTGGTTCACCAATCCGTCAATCAGCACCTGCGGCGTTCCCTGCGAGCAACGCTCAATGCGCCCACGAACGCCATACACCCGTGCCAGACTCTGCGGCGTGATCACCTCTTCCGGCGCACCGTCGGCAATCAATTCGCCATCCTGCAGCATCAGCACGTGATCGCCATGACGCAGCGCTATATTGATGTCATGCACCACCACCACCGTGATGATATTGCGTTTGCGCGTCTCTTTGCGTACCAAATCCATCACGTGGAACTGATAGTTAAGATCGAGCGCGCTCAGCGGTTCATCCAGCAGCAGCAACGAAGGCTGACGGATCAGCGACTGCGCCAACCCCACCAACTGTTTCTGTCCGCCGGAAAGCTGATCGAGATAGCTCAGCGCCAGGTGGGCAATGCCAAGCTGTTCCAGCAGCGCCATCACCTCAGCCTCGCTGCCGGCATTGCTGCGGCCGCCCGAAGCGCGTTGCGCCACGATGATCGATTCCAGCACGTGCAGATGCACACCGGCTGGCAATGACTGTGGCAGATACACCACCTTCTCCGCACGGCGGGCGAATGGCATCTGCATCAAATCGATGTCGTCCAGCCACAATTTCCCCTGTGCAGGGTTTAAACCCGCCAGCGAGCGCAGCAGCGTTGACTTACCGCTGCCGTTCGGCCCCAGCAGCACGGTGATTTGCCCGCGCGGCAGCATCGGAACCGCCAGGTTGCTGATAACCTGACGCTTGGGGTAGCCAGCGGAGAAGCCTTCAATACGCAATCCCTGATTCATACATTCCCCCGATGACGCAGAATAATGCTCAGGAAGAATGGCACGCCCACCAGCGAGGTAACGATGCCCACCGGAATGATAATGCCCGGGATCAGGTTTTTCGACGCCACGGAGGCCATCGACAGTACCAGCGCGCCAATCAACGCACTGGCCGGCAGATAGAAACGGTGATCTTCACCGAAGATCATTCGGGCGATGTGTGGCGCCACCAGCCCAATAAAACCGATAGGCCCAACAAAGGCCACCGCCAGCGCGGAAAGAATGCTGATGCGCAACAGGGTCGTCAGGCGCAGACGGCGCACGTCGATACCGAAACTCACCGCCCGATCTTCCCCCAAGCGCAGCGCGGTCAACTTCCACGAGCTCATCATCGACAATGGCAGCAGCACGACGAATACGCCGAGCAAAATGCCCAGTTTGTCCCACGAAGCCCGCGCCAGGCTGCCCATAGTCCAGAACACCAGCCCCTGCAGCGTGTCTTCGCTGGCAATAAACTGCATCATGGAAACCAGGGCGTTAAAGGTGAACACCAGCGCGATGCCAAACAGCACCACGCCAGAGGTGGCCACCCGTGTCCAACGCGTAATGCCGTCCAACATCAATGCGGCGAACAGGGCGAAAATAAACGCGTTAGCGGAAATAAACCATTGATCGGGGATGCCCGGAACGCCAATCCCCAACACGATAGCCAGCGCCGCACCGAAAGCCGCGGCAGAAGAGACACCGAGGGTAAAGGGACTGGCCAGTGGGTTATTGAGGATGGTCTGCATTTCTGCACCGGCCAGGCCAAGCGCAAAGCCCACCACCACCGCCATCAAGGCGTAAGGCAGGCGGATATCCCAGACGATAACCCGCGTGCCGGCGTCGGCCGCCGCAGGATCAATCAGGGTTTGCCACAGGGAAGACAAAGAGAGCCCGGATGGGCCCATGGTAAAATCCAGCAGCAGCGAACCCATAATCGCCAGTGCCAACACCCCCATCATCAATAAACGGTGGCGGAGAATATGGTGATAACGCCCCATGGCGTTGACGTCGGGTTTACCCTTGGCGTCAGGCATAGGATCGGTGGATACGCTCATTATTTCGGATACCTGTTACGACAATGACCACAGCGGCGCGGAAACGGCCGCCTGAACGGAATAAGCAGCCGCTAACAATAAAGCAAACGATAATACTTATCAATCATATCAATAGCTATTACCTGCCATATAAAGATGTAACACTTTATTTTATAACGTTATTAACCGCCCCCTTGCCATACCCTCGCCGCAGTGCCCAGGGTTAACAATTCCGAAAATATCGCCCCACTCTGCACAGCTGTGACAAATTGCAATAAAACCACATAGAATCCAAATCCTGACTGGTCACTGGCGCCCGCGCCGGGCCGGATATTTAGGGCCGATTTTCGGGACCCTTATCAAAGAGGCTGCAATGAGAAGTCGAACACCTGCGTTAACGCCTAAAAAACCCGCCCTGCTGCACTGGCTGGTGCAAAGCCCACGGCTGGCTGATGACGCCAAATTACAACGCCAGATGCGGCTTACCTTGGTGCCTTCTCCCGCCACGCCATGGTTGAATGCCGCCGGGGTGGCGCTGCTGCTGCTGGGCTATATCTGGCTGAGCCACAAGGCGATCGGCGTGGGTCTGTTGCTGCTGCTGTTGTTGCTGACCGGCGGACGTTGGTGGCTGGCGCGAGCCAACCCGCTCCGTTGGCCCAACGCGATGCTGGTGACGGTACTGCTGTGGTGCTCACTGGTGGGCGCTGTCGCCCTGATGGCCATGCTTTCTGGCCGCATGGTGCTCATCTTGTTTGCCGGCTTGCTGATTACCGGACTGGCCTTCTGGCTGATGCAACGCCATGCCGCAGCACCGCGTTTTGCCCTGCTGGAAATCATGGTGCTGACGCTGCCCTATTTACTGGCCGCGCCGCTGTCACGCGTGCAAAACCTGTTTTTATTGGCGGATATCATCCCGCTGTGGCTAGTGTTGGCCCATGGGTTAACCACGTCTTATCATCGTCAGCTCGCTGAGCGCGTCACCCTGAGCGCGGAAAAACAGCAAGCCGCCCATCAGGATCATTTGACCGGTTTCCTCAACCGTGCAGGGGGTGAAGCCGTGATGCAGGATATTTGTCGTCCTTCGGCAACGGTGCATCCGCTTTCCCATCTGTTTATTTTCGACTTTACCCCGCTGGCGGCGTTGTATCAGAGCCACGGCGTGCAGATCGGCGATGACGTGCTGCGCACCATCGGCGAACGCCTGAAAATGTTGGTGCGCCCCAGTGATTTTGTCTGCCGCTATACCGGCGGCCAGTTTCTGATCCTGGTTCACGACCTGCCTTACGGTTCCGAAGGTGAATTTTTGGCACGCTTCATTCCGGCACTGGAAGCCCCCTACGCTTTTGGCGCATTCGGTGAGGTATCGCTGCAGCTCAATACCGGCGTATTGGCGTTAACCCAGGATTATCAATCGGTTGACAGTTTGATGGCCGCGGCGCAGCGGGCGCTGACGGTAAAAGGGAAGGAATAGCTAGTCAGGGGATAAGGATAACGCGGCGGGCTCCCGCCGCGTTTCATACAAGACGTTAATTCACGTCCATTTTCGGGAATTCCATTTCGCTGTACTTCACGACACGGGTGCCGCGCGTCAGCTTGTAACCGAACCAAATGATCAGGAACAGCGGAATGCCGATGTAGGTCGCGGTCACGCCGTACCAGTCGATTCGATCTTGCAGGAATGCCTGATAGTTCTGACCCAACGTGATGATCAGGCACAGCACAAAGGCAAAGATCGGGCCCAGCGGGAAGAAGCCGGAACGGTAAGGTAAGTCGTTCAGGTCATGCCCCTGGATCATATAGCCACGACGGAAGCGGTAATGGCTGATAGCAATCCCCAACCAGGCAATAAAGCCGGTCATACCCGAGGTGTTCAGCAGCCACAGGTAAACCGACTGGTTGCCGAACATCGAACTCAGGAAGCACAGGCCCGCAACCACGGTCGTCGCATACAATGCATTACGTGGCACCCCGCCCTTCGACAGTTTGGCGAAGATACGCGGCGCTTTGCCTTCCGACGCCAGAGTAAACAGCATACGGGTTGAGGCGTACATCCCGGAGTTACCGGCAGACAATACCGCCGTCAGGATCACCGCGTTCATCACCGCCGCCGCCGACAGCAAACCGGCATGCTGGAACACCAGGGTGAACGGGCTGACGCTGATGTCTTTCACATCATTGCGCAGCAGGCTCGGATCGGTATAAGGAATAATCAGGCTGATAATCAGGATCGCGAAGATATAGAACAGCAGGATACGCCAGAACACCTGACGCACCGCGCGCGGGATATTTTTGCCCGGATTTTCAGATTCGCCGGCCGCGATGCCGATAAGCTCGGTACCCTGGAACGAGAAGCCGACAATCATCGCCACGCCTATCATCGCCGAGAACCCTCCGGCAAACGGTGCGTCGCCGATGGTCCAGTTCTGCCACCCCGCGTGCTCGCCCCCTTTGAGGATGCCGAAAATCATCAGCACGCCAATGGCGATAAAGATGATGACAGTGGTCACTTTGATCAGTGAGAACCAGTATTCTGCTTCGCCGAAACCCTTAACCGAAATGTAGTTCAACAGGAACATCAGGCACAGGAACAGCGCGCTCCAGATCCAACCCGGAGTATCCGGGAACCAATAGGTCATGACCAACTGCGACGCTACCAGGTCAACGGCGATGGTCACCGCCCAGTTGTACCAGTAGTTCCAACCCAGCGCGAAGCCAAAGCCTTCTTCCACATATTTGGCGCCGTAGGTGGAGAAAGAACCGGACACCGGCATAAAGGCTGCCAGTTCACCCAGGCTGGTCATCAAGAAGTACACCATCAACCCGATCAACGCATAAGACAGCAATGCCCCGCCTGGGCCTGCCTGCGAAACGGTCGCCCCAGAGGCGACAAACAGACCGGTGCCGATAGAACCACCAATAGCAATCATGGTTAAGTGCCGCGCTTTCAGCTCGCGCCGCAATCCGGGTGCTGGTTGCCCCGATGTTTTTATATCCTGCTGAGCCATTCTTACCCTATCTGCTGGTCAAAAAAAATAAGGGCGGATTGTAACAAATACCCGCCGGCGAACTAGTAACATTGCACTGATATAAGATAGCTTCATAATTCAGGGCTAATTATTAGCAACGGCCCTCTAGGCCTTACTTACTGTCATTAATGTGACAGGGTGCAGATTTTTATGCTTCGTTTCTGCTTACGGAGGCATTTTCAGGACGCAAGCGTGCAGTAGCTGAGAAAACGCTGCAGGGCATTGGAGATGTGCTTTTGCCGGTGATGGATCAGATAAAGCGTTCGCATCAAGGGCGGCAACGGCAGCTGCAGTTCCACCAGCGCGCCGCTGGCTAACTGTTCGCCTATCACCCGCCGCGACAGGCAACTGATACCAATGCCGTGGCGAACCGCATGTTTGATCGCTTCCGAGTTCCCCAGCTCCATCACCAGCTGAAAGTGCGGCAGATGCGCCAGTAACAGATGATCCAACACTTCACGCGTGCCCGAGCCCCGTTCGCGCAGGATCCACGGCGCATTCGCCAACATCGCCAAGGTTAAAGGCTGGCCCGCCAGCGGATTGTCCGGTGCAGCGAACACCACCAGCTCATCCTCCAGCCACGGCTGGGTGACCAGCTCTGGCATATGGCAAGGGCCTTCGATCAGGCCTAAATCGACCCTAAAATCTGCGACCGCGACAATCACGTCCTGACTGTTTCCCACATTGAGCTCCAGCGGCGTGGCGGGAAAATCTTGCCGATAACGGGCAATCATCTCCGGCAACATATAGTTGCCGATGGTACTGCTGGCCGCTATACGCAGCGCACCACCGTCATGACGGAAGAGTTGCTCAATCTCTCCGGCCTGCTCCAGCAACGCCAGCGCCTTCGGGTACAGCAGCCGCCCATGCTCATTGATGACCAGACGTTTACCGACACGATCGAACAACTGCACGCCCAGCTGCCCTTCGAGGTCGGCCAGCGCCGCACTGACTGCCGATTGCGATAACGCCAGAACTACCGAGGCCTGCGTGGTCGAACCGCTTTTCAGCACTTCGGTAAAAACTTCCAATTGACGTAAGGTGATATGCATAAACTTCTCGATATACAAAAAAGCGGCCTGTCAGTAAAGCCACTGAAACTAATGCTAAATCTGCGCCACTGGCCGGCAGCAACGCACAGGGTGAATAACACTAAGGTTATCACGTTTGCAGAAATCGACATGGGGGCCACTCATGCTTCAGGCTGCAGACTAACCACTTATTCAGATAGGTTATAAATATATAATCAATTTCTCTTTTATGTCGCCAGCACGTAGTCTTTGGCTCAAGGATTTGATGACAAGGGCTGACTTATGGCGACCAATACCACACACGATTTTCCAACGCGGCAATTTCCGCTATTCGGTCTACCTCGGCTGGTGCCGGGGCTGCTGCTAACCGGTGCCATCACTGCGCTGGCGGTCTGGGTAGGTGATATTCCCTGGGTAGCCGGGCTGGGACTGGGCGCGCTGACGCTGGCGATTTTGCTCGGTATTTTAGTCGGCAATACGCTGTATCCCTGGCTACAGCCGAGCTGCCACGGCGGTGTTCAGCTCGCCAAACAGCGTTTATTGCGTCTGGGCATTATCCTTTACGGTTTTCGCCTGACGTTTCAGCAAATTGCTGACGTAGGCACCACCGGCATCATCATTGATGCATTGACCCTGAGCACCACTTTCCTGCTCGCCTGCTGGCTGGGTAAAAAAGTGTTCGGTATCGACAGCCAGACCGCGATGCTGATCGGCGCCGGCAGCAGCATTTGCGGCGCGGCGGCCGTGATGGCGACCGAGCCGGTGTTGAAAGCCGACTCCAACAAGGTGGCGGTGGCGGTAAGTACCGTGGTGGTCTTCGGTACGCTGGCGATCTTCGCTTATCCGTGGCTGTATCAGTTGAACGAGCATTTCCAGTGGCTACCGTTTAATCAGGAAAGTTTCGGCATCTTTACCGGTTCAACCATTCATGAAGTGGCGCAGGTGGTCGCTGCCGGGCACGCTATCGGGCCGGATGCTGAAAACGCCGCGGTCATCGCCAAAATGATCCGCGTCATGATGCTGGCCCCTTTCCTGCTGCTGCTCTCAGGCTACATCAGCCGCAGCCGTAGCGCAGGAAGCACCGGTAGCCAGGCGGAAAAATCCGCGATAACCATTCCGTGGTTTGCGGTGCTGTTTATCGCCGTTGCCGGGTTGAACTCATTCGACCTGATCCCTGCGGCACTGGTAAAACACCTGATTACCGCCGATACCTGGATGCTGGCGATGGCCATGGCGGCACTGGGGTTGACCACCCACATCAGCGCGGTGCGCCAGGCCGGGGTTAAACCAATCCTGCTCGCCACGCTGCTGTTCGTTTGGCTGATTGTTGGCGGCGGCGCCATTAACCTTCTGGTGCAGTATTTTATCTGATTTGCTTCCCTTCAGGCCCGTAACCGCGGGCCTGCGCTTTTCCTGCCATTCAATCCTTCCGCTATCAATGCCATAATGACGCCGATTACACAGGAGAATGAAAATGAAGTTTGTCGGTGCACATGTCAGCGCGTCAGGCGGCGTGGATCAGGCGGTTATCCGCGCGCACGAATTGGAGGCGACCGCATTCGCCCTGTTCACTAAAAATCAGCGTCAATGGAAGGCCGCCCCGCTGCCTGCCGACGTGATCGATAAGTTTAAAAGCGCCTGTGCGCAGTACGGCTACGGCCCAGGGCAAATCCTGCCGCACGACAGCTATCTGATTAACCTTGGCCACCCGGTGACCGAGGCGTTGGAAAAATCCCGCGAAGCCTTTCTTGATGAAATGCAGCGCTGCGAACAACTGGGGCTGACCCTGCTGAACTTCCACCCCGGCAGCCACCTGTTGCAAATTGAGGAAGACAAATGCCTGGCACGCATCGCTGAATCCATCAACATGGTGCTGGACAAGACCGAGGGCGTGACGGCGGTTATCGAAAACACCGCCGGTCAGGGCAGCAATCTGGGCTTCAAATTTGAACATTTGGCGGCGATTATCGATGGCGTGGAAGACAAGAGCCGCGTCGGCGTTTGCATCGATACCTGTCACGCCTTTGCCGCCGGTTACGATCTGCGTACCGAAGAAACCTGCGAGCAGACGTTTAAAGAGCTCGGCGACATCGTGGGGTTCAAGTACCTGCGCGGCATGCACCTGAACGACGCCAAGAGCGAGTTTGGCAGCCGCGTCGACCGTCACCACAGCCTGGGTGAAGGCAATATCGGTAAAACAGTATTCAGCTATATCATGCGTGACGATCGTTTCAACAATATCCCGCTGATCCTGGAAACCGTAAACCCGGATATCTGGGCGGAAGAGATCGCCTGGCTGAAGGCGCAGCAGTAATTGCCAGATAAAAAACCGGAGCCTGAGCTCCGGTTTTTTATTGCCTGCGCCAGCGTTACGCTACCGTAGCCGCAGGGACTTCAGCGCGTTTCAGCAGTGCGTAAGACACCCCCGCCAACAGCGTACCGGCAACGATCGCCACCAGATACAACAACACCGGTGTGATAGCGCCAGGGATCAGCAGAACGAACAACCCACCGTGCGGTGCCATCAGCTTGGCGCCGAATGCCATCGACAGTGCGCCGGTCAATGCGCCGCCCGCGATGCAGCATGGCAACACGCGCATCGGATCACGGGCGGCGAACGGAATGGCGCCTTCGGAGATAAAGCACAGGCCCAACACCAGCGCTGCTTTACCGCCTTCCTGCTCGGACTTCTCGAACTTGCGACGCGCCAGTAATGTTGCCAGCCCCATCGCCAGCGGTGGCACCATACCGGCCGCCATAATGGCCGCCATAGGGGCATATACCGACGAGCTCAGCAGCGCCACACCAAAAGCGTAGGCCGCCTTGTTAACCGGACCACCCATATCGGTACACATCATGGCACCGAGGATCGCCCCCAGCAGTACCGCATTGGCGGTACCCAGTGATTGCAGCCAGTGAGTCAGGCCTTCCATAATTTTCGCTACCGGCGTACCGACGATGAAAATCATGATCAAGCCGACAATCAGGCTGGCGACCAAGGGAATGATCAGGATCGGCTTCAGCGCTTCCATACTCTGCGGCAGACGCAGTTTGGTGCTGATAAATTTGGCCACATAGCCCGCCAGGAAACCGGCAATGATACCGCCGAGGAAACCGGCGCCGGTGCTGACGGCCAGCATGCCGCCAATTAACCCTGGCGTCAGGCCCGGACGGTCAGCGATCGAGAAGGCAATAAAACCGGCCAATACCGGCACCATCAGCGCAAAGGCTGAGCCGCCGCCGATCTGCATCAACGCCGCTGCCAGCGTGCCCTTGACTTCGAATGCCTTGATACCGAACACGAACGACAGTGCGATACACAAACCACCCGCCACCACCATCGGCAGCATGTAAGACACGCCGGTCAACAGGTGACGATACGGGCCGGCGCTCTCTTTCTTCTTACCGGCGGTGGCCGTCGCACCGCTTTTTTGCGGTTGGAAAATCTCGGCTTCGGCCTGCGCCTTGTCCAGTTCCTGCGCCGTTTTTTTCAGCGCCAGGCCGGTAGAGGTACGGTACATCGGCTTGCCGGCAAACTTATCCAGATCCACTTCAATGTCCGCCGCCACGATCACCAGGTCGGCCGCCGCCACTTCTTCTGGCGTAATGGCATTGCCGGCGCCGACGGAGCCGCGGGTTTCAACTTTCACCCACCAGCCACGCTTTTTGGCTTCGCTTTCAATGGCTTCGGCCGCCATAAAGGTATGGGCCACGCCGGTAGGGCATGCAGTGATCGCCACGATACGTTTTTGACCGGCGGCTTTAGCCGGTTCGACGGCTGCCGCGGTCGGTGCCTGATAGGCTTTCGCTTCGGCTATCGCCTGCGCCAGGAAGGCTTCCGGCTCACGCACCGCATGCGCCACGTCACCCACATAAACCCGTTTGCCGTTCAGCGCGGCGTCAGCAGGTAAAGTTTGCCCTGCCACCACCACCAGTTCAGCGTCGGCGGCTGACTCAACCAACGTCAGGCCGGTTTTCACCGCAGCAGCGCCAAGCATGCGTTTCGCCAGGTGACTACGTGCCTGCCCCAGCGAATTGTCTATCATCAGCAGTGTTTTCATTCTGCCTCCTGCTATTGATTAAAAGGTTTCAGATCGACACGCGCCATCATCGCGGCCAGCTGTGGACGGTCGGTCACGCCAACGTTGCTCTGGCTTACCGCCAGCGCAGCCACGGCGGTGGCCAAACGCAAAGTGTGTTCACTGGATTCACGCATCAGCAGGCCGTAAATCAGGCCGCCGACCATCGAGTCGCCGGCACCCACGGTGCTGACCACTTCGCAGGCCGGTGGCTTGGCAATCCAGGCGCCGGACGCGTTGACCCACAGCGCGCCTTCGGCACCGAGGGAGATAACCACGTGGGCAATGCCCTGATCGCGCAGCGCATGCGCCGCTTCGACCACGTCAGCCAGCTGCGGCAACGGACGCCCGGCCCAAATTTCCAGCTCGCGGCGATTCGGTTTCACCAACCACGGCGCCGCTTTCAAGCCGGCAACCAGGGCTTCACGGCTGCTGTCGAAAATGATGCACGGGCACTGGGCGCGCAAACGGATCATCCAGTCGGTGAAAGCGTCGGGATCGACCCCCGCCGGCAGGCTGCCGCTGACCGCGACCATGTCGAACTGGCCCAGCCAGCTCAGGGAATCGGTCACGAAACGTTCCCAGTCCTGCCCGCTGACTTCAAAACCGGAGAAATTGAAATCGGTGACTTCACCGTCTTTTTCGGTCAGTTTGACGTTAATACGGGTGCGTCCCGGCACCACCTGGAAGCGGTTGGCAATGCCCAGATCGCTGAACAGCAGTTGGAAACCGTCCTGGTTGTCTTTTCCCAGGAATCCGCCCACCGTCACATCAATACCCAGATCCTTCAGCACCTTGGCGACGTTGATGCCTTTCCCGGCGGCGTGAAGGCCGGCGGTTTTGACCAGGTTCACTTCACCGCGCTCGATCTCCGGGCAAAAGCCCACCAGATCGTAAGCCGGATTCAAGGTAATTGTTGCTACTCTTCTGCTCATGCTGCGCCCTCGCCCAGTCCTTCGTTAATCGCTTCACCGATCGCCTTCAGCGCCGTTTCAGCATCTTCACCTTTGGCGGTAAAACGCAGGTGATGTCCTTTTTTCACGCCCAACGCCACCACCTTCATCAGGCTACGTCCGTTGGCCGGTTTGCCACTGCCATCCAGGTTAGTGACGGTAATTTCACTGCTGAATTGCTTGATCACATTGACCAGTGCCGTGCCCGGACGGGCATGCAGGCCGTGTTCGTTACGGATCACGTACTCAGCGCTCAGCGTGGTGTTTTCTTCTTCCACCTCACTGGTCAGTAATGCCAACAGGGTGACGGCATCCGCGTTCAGCAAGCGTTCAGCTTTGTTCGCCAACAGCAGATCGCTGAGGTAATTCAGCACCGCCAGCGGCTGCTGGTCAGCCACCGACAGCGTCAGCAACAGCGCAACCTGCTCGCCCTCTTCGTCAAACGGCTGCGCCGGACGGCTTACCGTAGCCGCGCTAGCCAAGTTGCCTTCGGTGCTGTCGCTCAGCCAAATGCCCTGCCCCAGATTCAGCGGCTTGCGGGTGATGACGTCGCTGACGAATTGAGCGTTAACCGCACCAATTTTCTGCAGGCGGCCCGCATTCAGCGCCTGCAGCGTCATCAGGCTGTCGGCGGCCACGTCTAGCGCAATCAAGGAAGCGTCGAACTTGAATTCCGCCGTCAGCTTTTCGCCCATCAACAAGCTGCGTAACTCTTCTGCCGAGGTGGTTTTCGCCAGCTGTTCGGCTACGCTGTCGTCGCTCAGAACGTGGGTCAACTGACGCAACAGCGCCAGGTGTTCATCGGAACGTGCGGCAATGCCGATCACTACGTAAGCAGTTTGGCCTTCGCCCCACTCGATACCCTGAGGGAACTGAAACACCTGCACGCCGGTGTTCAGCACCAGATCGCGGGTATCGGTAGTGCCATGCGGGATGGCGATACCGTTCCCAAGATAAGTGGAAGTTTGCAGCTCACGCTGCAACATGCCGTCCACGTAAGGCGCGCTGACGCAGCCGGCCTCGGTCAGTGCGGCAGCCACCTGACGGATGGCTTCCTGTTTGTTACTCGCGGTAGCACCCAGGTGAATATCTTGCTGTGACAACTGGAACATGATTCTCCTCTCCTGCTGAATTGAATCGTTTCAGCTTCGTTGGGAAAAAGGAGCGTTACCGGTACGACATTATCGCGCCCATAACGCTGAAACGTTTCAAGGAGTGTGTAAGGCCCCATGAACGAAAGCAAGTTTTCTCAATTTTGACGTGATAGATTTTTGACCTTACGCACACTTTTCCAGAAGGGTTACCCGTTGCAGCGCTAAAATGACATACTGTGCTGAAATTTTGCTGACGGAGGGAAACATGACTGTAGTGGCGGGCGTAGGCGTAATCATTGTCAATGAACAAGGGGAAATTTTGCTGGGCAAACGCTGCGGCAAGCACGCCCCCTTCTGGTCCATCCCCGGCGGGCATCTGGATGCCGGCGAAACCTTTGAACAGTGCGCACAGCGTGAGATCGCCGAAGAAACCGGGCTGATCATCGCACCACCGAGCTTTGTCGGCATCAGCAATAATCTGCAAACCTGGCGCGCCGAGGGAAAGCATACGGTTTCCATCTGTTTGCTGACGCCCCATCCTGGCGGGGAAGCCGAGCTGAAAGAGCCGGAAAAATGTGCCGAATGGCGCTGGTGCCTGCCGGAGGCATTACCTGAACCGCATTTTGAAGCCAGCCGTAATGCCATTCATCTGTGGCTGACGGGCCAAACTTACCTACCGGCAAAATAGCTGTTTTCAATCACGGTTTCTCTCTCCCTTCCGTGATCTCGCTCATAGTCTGATAAATCCACATGAAAAATGCGTTATATAACCCAGAATATAACGCTGAAAAATCCCCCGAACGACCATTTTTCTTCTAAAAATACCCCTATAGTATTAGATGACTTTACCAATAGTACCTATACTTCCTCAGGTATGTCGGCGCTCGTCCGGCACTTTTTTTTGGCAAGGTTTTCCTTGGTATTTCATAATTATAAGCGGATTCAATATGACCAATAAACTCACTGGCTTGATAAAAAAGCACCGCTGGGGATGGCTGTGGATTTTGCTGCTCGGAATTATCCTCGGGGCAGCATTATTGGCGGGTACCGCCACCGTATTCCATAAAACCAGCGACACCGCCTTCTGCGTCTCCTGCCACACAATGCAACAACCGCTAGCCGAATATCAGGGCAGCGTTCACTTCCAAAATACCAAGGGCATTCGCGCTGAATGTGCCGACTGTCACGTTCCCCATGAGCCCCTCGACTACCTGTGGACCAAAATCCGCGCGGTAAAAGACATTTATGGCGAGATGGTGGGCACCATCGATACGCCTGAGAAATACGAGGCGCACAAGCTGGCCATGGCGCAGTCGGTCTGGAAAACGCTCAAAGAAAACGACTCCGCCACCTGCCGCTCTTGCCACAGCTTTGACGCAATGGACATCACCGCCCAACGGCCTGAAGCGCGTATCCAACATCCGGTGGCCATCAAACAGGGTGAAACCTGTATCGACTGCCATAAAGGGGTCGCGCATATCCTGCCGGACATGAGCGGTGCAGCCCAGGCTGGTGCCGCCGAGTTGGCGAAAGCCGCCGCTGAAACCTCGCCAACCGCCACCACGTTGTACACCATTGCCACAGAACCCTTCTTCCTCAAACCGGACGACAGCCACAATGCCGGCAACCTGATGCCATCCACCGAAGTGCAGGTGGTGAAACAGGAAGGCGACAAAGTGCTGGCCAACGTCACCGGCTGGCAGCAAGACGGTGTCGCTGAAGTGTTCTACGCCGCGCAGGGCAAGCGCATCCTCAGCGTGCTGCTGGGTGAAGACGCTCGCAAACTGCTGAAAACCGGCACCACCATGACCGATGCCGAAACCGGTCTGGTATGGCATCAGGTTTCTCTGCAAGTTTGGCTGCCACGCAAACAACTGATCGACGATCAGCAAAAGATCTGGCGCTACACGGCAGATATGATGTCGGCCAACTGCACCGGTTGTCACGGCCTCACAGCCCTCGATCGCTTCAACGCCAACCAGTGGATCGGCGTAATTAAAGGTATGGCTCCACGCACTTCGCTGACGCAGGAACAGCTGCGCGTTCTGACACAGTACGTGCAGAAACACGCCAGTGACATGCAGCCAGCCGCACCAGCCAAGCTTTAAGGGAGAAGCGAAATGAGCAAATATCAACAACAAGCGTTAAAAATGAGCCGCCGCCGCTTCCTGACTGGCGCGACCGCGCTGGCCGCAGCACCGCTACTGGCGGGCCTGTGGCCCAAGTCAGCGTTGGCCCAGGCCATCAGCCAGGCGCTGCCGCAATTCGTCGTGTTGCGTCAGGCACAAAAAGGCATTTTGACCGGCGCGCACTGGGGCGCCTTCGAAGCCATCGTCCAGGACGGTAAAATGGTCGGCGTGCAGCCGGTCAAAGACGATCCTTATCCGAATGAACTGATCACCATGGCGCCCTATCAGGTGCACGCCGAAAACCGTATCAAATACCCGATGGTGCGCAAAAGTTGGCTGGAAGGCGGCCCTGGCAGCCGTACCGAACTGCGTGGTCGTGACGAGTGGGTACGCGTCAGTTGGGACAAGGCGATTGATTTGGTCTGTGGTGAGATCACCCGCTTGCAGAAAGACCATGGCCCGCAGTCCATTTATGCCGGTTCTTATGGCTGGAAAAGCGTCGGGATGCTGCATAACAGCCGCACGCTGCTGCAACGCCTGATGAACCTGACCGGCGGCTTCCTTGGTTACGCGGGCGACTACTCCACCGGTGCCGCGCAGGTGATCATGTCGCACGTGGTGGGCTCCATGGAGGTTTACGAACAGCAGACCGCCTGGCCGAACGTGATTGAAAACAGCCAACTGGTGGTGCTGTGGGGCTGTAACCCGATGATCACGCTGAAAAACAGCTGGAACGTCCCGGACCACTACGGCCAGACGGGCTTTGAGGCGCTGAAGAAGAAAGGCACCCGAGTGATCAGCATTGATCCGGTACACAACGACAGCGCCAAATTCGTCGATGCTCAGTGGATCGCTCCGCGTCCTTATACCGACGGCGCCATGCTGATCGGCATCGCCCACACGCTGCTGACCGAGAAGCTGCATAACCCGGACTTCCTGAAAACCTACACCGCCGGTTTCGACAAGTTCCAGGCTTATCTGTTGGGTGAAACCGACGGTACGCCGAAAACTGCCGAATGGGCGGCCGATGTGTGCGGCGTCGATGCTGACGTGCTGCGTCAGTTAGCACGCGACATGGCGAAAAATCGCACCATGATCATGGGCGGCTGGGGGATCCAACGCCAGCATCATGGCGAACAGCAGCATTGGCTATTGGTTACCGTGGCGGCGATGCTCGGCCAGATTGGCCTGCCGGGCGGCGGCTTCGGCTTCAGCTATCACTACTCCTCCGGCGGCAGCCCGACGGCGAAAGGCGGCATTATTTCCGGTATCTCTGCCGGTAACGCACCGAAGAACTCACCGGCACCGATCCCGGTGGCGCGCATCGCCGAATGCCTGACCAACCCGGGCAAGACAATTAATTTCAACGGCGCACAGGTCACCTACCCCGAGGTGAAAATGGTGTATGTGGCGGGCGGCAACACCTTCCACCAGCATCAGGACACCAACAATCTGGTCAAGGCCTGGCAGCGGCCGGACACCATCGTGGTGAACGAGCCTTATTGGACTGCCACCGCCAAGCATGCCGATATCGTTCTGCCGGCCACCACCAGCTACGAACGCAACGATCTCGAAATGGGCGGCGATTACTCACAGCTGTATGTGTTCCCGATGCATCAGTGCGTCGCGCCGCAGCATGAATCACGCAGCGATTTCGATATTTTCGCGGCCATGGCCGCCAAGCTGGGGGTGCAGGACGCCTTTACCGAAGGCAAAGATGAAACTCAATGGCTGAAAGGCATGTACGATGACATGAAAACTCAGGCACGTGCAGCCCGGGTAGCCCTGCCACCGTTCGACATGTTCTGGGAGTCCAACAATTACGTGCGCTTCCCGGTGCCGGAGGCCAATACCCAATGGGTGCGTTTCGCCGACTATCGCGAAAACCCGCTGCTCAATCCACTGGGGACGCCATCCGGTAAAATCGAGATCTACTCCGACGCCATTGCAAAAATGAAGTATCAGGATTGCCCAGGTATTCCGACCTGGATGCCACCGCATGAATGGTATCGCGGCCCGGAAGCGGTGAAATACCCGCTGTCGCTGAACACCGCGCACCCGATCAACCGCCTGCATTCGCAGCTCGACAACACGCCACTGCGCAAGAAATACGCGGTAGCCGATCGGGAAGCGATTGTGATCCACCCGCAGGACGCCCAGTCACGCGGCATTGCCAATGGCGATCTGGTGCGGGCCTTTAACGATCGCGGCCAGATCCTGGTGGGTGCGGTAGTGAGCGAAGACGTGCGCCCTGGCGTGGTGCGCATCAGCGAAGGTGCCTGGTTCGATCCGGCCGATCCGTCACAGCCGGGTTCGCTGTGCAAGAACGGCAACGTCAACTGCCTGACCTTCGACGTCGGCTCCTCCAGCCTGGCTCAGGGTAACTGCGGGCAAATGGCACAGTTGCAGATCGAGAAGTATCAGGGCGAGGTGCTGAAAAACACCGCGCACGACGTGCCGGCTGGCGCCTAACGTCGAAGTTTGTCATACCCAGGGCGATGGTGACATCGCCCTTTTTTTAGCCTTATGCAGGAAAGAACTTTTTACCATTAAGCAGAATGAAACCGGTTTTTGTTCTTTTTAAACAGGCGTATTATGCGCGCGACTCCCTCATTTACGGCTATTTGCTGACCTCTATGCCTACTTCAACTGCGGTAACGCGACGCTCGCCCGATCTGACTTCGCTGGCCTTTTTAGTGGTGGCGTTCCTCACCGGGATTGCCGGTGCGTTACAAACCCCGACGCTGAGCCTGTTCCTGGCAACCGAGGTAAAGGTGCGCCCTTCCATGGTTGGGTTATTTTTCACCGGCAGCGCGGTGATCGGCATCCTGGTCAGCCAGTTTCTCGCTCGACGTTCGGATCAAAAAGGGGATCGCAAAACGCTGATCTTCCTCTGCTGCATGTTAGGGGCACTGGGCTGCGTACTGTTCGCCTGGAACCGTAATTATTATCTGTTGCTGGCAGTCGGCGTAATGCTGACCAGCTTCGGCTCGACCGCCAACCCGCAGATGTTCGCTCTGGCGCGCGAACACGCCGACCGCACCGGCCGCGAAGCGGTAATGTTCAGCTCTATTCTGCGGGCTCAGGTTTCTCTCGCCTGGGTTATTGGGCCGCCTATCGCCTTCGCGCTGGCATTGGGATTCGGTTTTAAGGTGATGTATCTGGCCGCCGCCGCAGCGTTTATCCTGTGTGGCGTGCTGGTGTGGAAAATGCTGCCGTCGATGCGTAAAACGCCGGTGGCTTCCAGCACCACGCTGGAAGCTCCGCGGAAAAATCGCCGCGATACGCTGCTGCTGTTTTTAGCCTGCACCTTTATGTGGACCGCCAACAGCATGTATTTAATCAATATGCCGCTGTATATGGTGCATGAGCTGCAACTGCCGGAAAGGTTGGCCGGAATATTGATGGGGACGGCGGCCGGGCTGGAGATACCGACCATGTTGCTGGCCGGCATGGTAGCGAAGCGCTTCGGTAAACGTTTCCTGATGCGTTGCGCGGTGGCGGCGGGCCTGCTGTTTTACTTCGGGTTACTGTTTATCACCGGCACCTGGCAACTGATTGCCCTGCAATTGCTCAACGCGGCGTTTATTGGCGTGCTGGCAGGCATTGGTATGCTCTATTTTCAAGATTTGATGCCCGGTCAGGCTGGGGCAGCAACCACTTTGTTTACCAACACTACGCGCGTGGGCTGGATTTTTGCCGGTTCAATCGCCGGCGTGGTGGCGGAGGTCTGGAACTATCACGCGGTGTTTTATTCCGCGTTGGCGATGGTGGTCGGCGCGGTGCTGTGCCTGTGGAAACTGAAAGACGCTTAAGGTGCAGTATCCGCTTCCAGCTTGATCAGATAGACCAATGCCTGGTCGCGGTGGTCATGGCACATTTCGCGGCTGGCCTGCAGGCTGCCGCAGACCTTGGGCCGCAGCGGTGAATGAAACAGGCCACAACGCAGCTGCTCGCTCAGATGAATGCAGCGGGTGTTGGCGGGCTTGCCGTTAGGCATGCCGGGGATCGGGCTGGATATTGAAGGCGCAATACAACAGGCGCCACAGTCGGTACGACAGTCCATCAGCGAGTCTCCCGGTGGGCTGGCGGAATTGAAGCGCGACAATATCAGTCGCGCTCATCGGCCGCCAGCATAATCCGTGTTGGCGCGCGAATCTTTACATCTCGCGTTTTAAATCGTGAATCGCCCCGTTTTCTCACCCGCCCGCAAATTGCCATAAGCTCCCCTTCCTCCGCCAATTAATGCATGAAACAAGCGTATTAGCGGCTTTACATGCGTCAACCGCACATGTACCATTGAGCTAGTACAAAAGAATCCACGGCCGACGAGGCCAATCAGGAGCAAAAATGTCCGCGGACACCATCCAGAAGCTTTCCCGCCCTTCAGTGCTTGGCGGCGCGATGATCATTGCAGGCACCGCCGTCGGCGCTGGCATGTTCTCCATTCCCATCGTCACTTCTGGCGTGTGGTTCAGCGGCTCCGTCGCGCTGCTGGTTTATACCTGGGCCTGCATGCTGATTTCCGGCCTGATGATCCTGGAGGCCGCCCTGCACTACCCAAGCGGCGCCAGCTTCCACACCATCGTCAAAGATCTGCTGGGTAAAGGCTGGAACGCCATTAACGGTATTTCCATCGCCTTTGTCCTGTACATCCTCACCTATGCCTATATCTCCGCCGGTGGCTCTATTATCGCCCACACGCTGGAAGGTATCGTCGGCGTCGGGCAGTCCACCGCCGGGTTGGTGTTTGCCGTGGTGGTGGCGTTTATCGTGTGGCTATCCACCCGCGCCGTTGATCGCCTGAGCACGATCCTGATCGGCGGTATGGTGATCACCTTTGTGATGTCGGTGGGCGACATGTTCACGCATGTGCAGCCGGCAGTACTGTTCAACCGCGGTGACGACCAGGCCAGCTATCTGCCTTACGCCCTGGCGGCGCTGCCTTATCTGCTGACCTCCTTCGGATACCACGGCAACGTGCCGGGACTGGTGAAGTACTACCACAAAGACAGCGGCGCAGTCGTGCGCAGCCTGGTGTACGGCACCCTGCTGGCGCTGGCGATCTATATCCTGTGGCAGTATGTGATTCAGGGCAACATCGCCCGCGATGCCTTCAAACAGGTGATTGCCGAAGGCGGCAACATTGGCAGCCTGCTCAAGCAGATGGGCAACGTTTCCAGCAGCCAGACCGTCGGCCAGCTACTGAACGCCTTCTCTTATATGGCGCTGGCGAGCTCATTCCTGGGGGTGTCGCTGGGGTTGTTCGATTACCTGGCAGACTTCTTCAAATTCAGCGATGACACCGTCGGACGCAGCAAAACCGCGCTGGTGACCTTCGCGCCGCCGACCATTGCCGCCCTGCTGTTCCCGAACGGCTTCCTTTACGCCATCGGCTTCGCCGGCCTGGCCGCCACCGTTTGGGCGGTAATAGTGCCGGCCATGATGGCGCGTGCCAGCCGCCGCCGCTTTACCGAAGCGCAATATCGCGCTCCCGGTGGCTACGGCATGATCCTGTTCATCATTCTGTTCGGGGTGATCAACGCCGTCGCGCACGTGTTGGCATTGCTGGGTCTGTTACCGGTGTTCCAGTAATACCGTAGGGGATGGCGCCAGCCGTCCCCTTAGTCTGATGAGAAACACCCGAAAAACGTGGTTTTCGGATGTTTGAGGTAAATCAGAAGACACCATCCTTTGTTTTTATTTGCCCCCAGAACAGAACTTTTAACTGCAAAGGACGTTGTCAGCAATTTGAGGGGATGGCGGCCGCCGTCCCTTTTTTCTGTCACTGTTTTTGCTCGATCTGCTTGCCTGAAATCAGCGGCGCGAGTAACTTGTCGCAACTTCCCAAATACTCTTCATTGCAGGTTATTTTATATGGCAAAAGCTAACGAAATTAAGCGCGGCATGGCGATCAACTACAACGGCAAACTGCTGCTGGTGAAAGACATTGATGTGCAAAGCCCAAGCGCGCGCGGCGCCAGCACCTTGTACAAAATGCGCTTCTCCGACGTCCGCACCGGGCTGAAGGTTGAAGAGCGCTTCAAGGGCGACGATATTCTGGACACCATTAGCCTGTCACGCCGCAAGGTGAACTTCTCTTATATCGACGGCGAAGAATACGTATTTATGGATGACGAGGATTACACCCCGTATATCTTTAAGAAAGACCAGATCGAAGATGAACTGCTGTTTATTCCTGAAGGCGGTCTGCCGGGCATGCAGGTACTGACCCTGGATGGCCAGGTGTTGGCGCTGGAACTGCCGCAGACCGTGGATATGGAAATTGTCGACACCGCCCCGGGCATCAAAGGTGCCTCTGCCAGTGCCCGCAACAAGCCGGCCACCATGGCGACCGGCCTGACCATTCAGGTACCGGAATACCTCAGTGCCGGTGACAAAATCCGCATTCATATTGCCGAGCGCCGCTACATGAGTCGCGCTGACTAGTCGATATTCTGGGGCCTGTATGGCCCCTTTTTAATGGCTTAGGGCAAATCCGGGAAGAAGCGGCGTTTAAGCGCCAGCTCCACCCCGCGCAGTTCCGCCAACCCCTTCAAACGACCAATCGCCGAGTAGCCCGGGTTGGTTTTTTTCTTCAGATCGTCCAGCATCTGGTGTCCATGGTCGGGACGCATCGGGATCGGCCGGCGATCGCCTGCCTGATGGCGTCGTTGCTCCTCAGTGAGGATCGCCTCGATCACCGCCACCATGTCCACGTCGCCTTGCAGATGCGCACCCTCGTGGAAACTTTTCGGGTTTTCTTCGCGACAGGTAGCACGTAAATGGGTGAAGTGGATGCGATCGCCGAAGGTTTCGATCATCCGCACCAGATCGTTATCCGCCCGTACGCCGTAAGAGCCGGTACACATGGTGAAGCCGTTATACCGGCTGTCGACCGTTTGCTTGAACCACTGCATATCTTCAATGGTAGAGACGATGCGCGGCAACCCCAAAATCGGCCGCGGCGGATCGTCCGGATGCACCGCCAAACGCACGCCAACCTCCTCCGCCACCGGCACAATGGCGCGCAGGAACACCGCCATATTCTCTCGCAGCTGCGCCTTGTCGATCCCATCGTACTCCGCCAGGCGGGCGCGGAATTGATCGAGGGTATAGCCCTCTTCGGCCCCCGGTAATCCGGCGATAATATTGCCGGTTAGCTTGGCAACCTCCGCCTCGTTCATCGCGGAAAAATAGGTTGCAGCCTGCTCCTGTTCTTGCGGCGTGTAATCCTGCTCTGCGCCAGCGCGTTGCAGGATATGCAGATCAAAAGCCGCGAAGGCGGTCTGATCGAAACGCAACGCTTTCGACCCGTCCGGCAGTAAATACTCCAGATCGGTGCGCGTCCAGTCCAGGATTGGCATAAAGTTGTAGCACACGGTGTCGATGCCGCAGGCCGCGAGGTTACGCAGCGATTGCTGATAGTTAGCGATATGCTGCCGGTAATGGCCGCTGTGGGTTTTGATCTCCTCATGCACCGGGATACTTTCCACTACCGACCACACCAAGCCTTTCTCCGCCAATAGGGCCTGACGGGCCTTGATCTCTTCGACCGGCCACACCTCGCCATTCGGGATATGGTGCAAGGCGGTGACGACGCCAGTGGCGCCGGCCTGGCGCACATCATCAAGAGAGACCGGATCGTTCGGCCCATACCAACGCCATGTTTGTTCCATTATTTATCCTTGTAAAAATTGCCCAGTATCGCGGAAGTGATAAAGATCGCCCTGCCCGGCCATCTTGTTATACCAAAATAAAATAGATATCGGTTATCTTTCACCTTACTCTTTCGCCAATTGCTGTCAAAAGTGAAACCGTGATTGGTTGATCCACTTCACGGATCTGGCTTATTTTGCACGCGCGCATGTAATTAGTGCGCTTACAGCCTTACACTGGCGGCAGAAAATTCGTGCAGCCCCGGCAGAAAGAGCGCCGTATTCTGCACAAAAAACTGGTCTGACAACTTTTAAAGTTAACCGCCAACACATCTACTCAGCCTTGGAGCTTTGCATGAAGACTATCGCCAACACGCCGCTTCCGGATGCCGTCCAGCAGCCAGGTTACGATCGCAGCGCATTACAGAGCCGCATGGTGCACATTGGATTTGGCGCCTTTCACCGCGCCCACCAGGCGCTACTGACCGATCGATTGTTGAATCGTCAGGGCGGCGACTGGGGGATCTGCGAAATCAGCCTGTTCGGCGGTGATAATTTGTTCCGGACGCTGCGCCAGCAGGACCATCTTTACAGCGTGCTGGAAAAAGGCGCGGCGAGTAATCAGGCTATCGTGATCGGTGCGGTGCATGAGAGCGTACACCGCAAGCTGGAAGGGATTGGCGCCGTATTGGAAAAGCTGGCAGAGCCACAGGTGGCGATTGTCTCGATGACCATTACCGAAAAAGGCTATTGCATTGAACCCGGCAGCGGAAAACTGGATCTTCAACATCAGGCGATCCGCGCCGATCTGGCGAATCCCGGCGAGCCTTCCACCGTGCCGGGGATCCTGGTGGAAGCGCTGCGCCTGCGTCTGGAACGTGGGCTGCCCGCCTTTACCCTGCTCTCTTGCGACAACATCCCGGAAAACGGCCACGTGCTGCGTAACGCGATCGTCGGTTTGGCCGAAGCGCGCGACGGCGCGCTGGCCGACTGGATTGCCCGCGAGGTGAGCTTCCCCAGCACCATGGTAGACCGTATCGTTCCCGCCGCTACGCCAGAGACGCTGGATGAAGTGGCCGAGGCACTCGGCGGCGTTCGTGATGAATGCGCCATCGCCTGCGAACCCTTTATCCAGTGGGTCGTTGAGGATAACTTTGTCGCCGGCCGCCCAGCCTGGGAACGGGCCGGTGCGCAGTTGGTCAATGACGTGCTGCCTTTTGAGCAGATGAAACTGCGCATGCTGAACGGCAGCCACTCTTTCCTGGCCTATCTCGGGTATCTTGGGGCTATCAGTACATCAACGACTGTATGTGCGATGAGTCTTATCGCCGCGCCGCACTCCACCTGATGCTAGCCGAACAGGCGCCGACGCTGAACGTTAGCGGCATCGATTTGCCCGCCTATGCAGCACAGCTGATTGAGCGCTACAGCAACCCGGCGTTACAACACCGTACCTGGCAAATCGCCATGGACGGCACGCAAAAATTACCGCAGCGTATGCTGGACTCGGTGCGTTGGCATCTGCAGCATGGCGGCAGCTATGCCGGTCTGGCTCTCGGGGTGGGGGGCTGGATGCGCTATGTCGGCGGCGTGGATGATGCCGGGCAGCCAATAGACATTCGCGATCCGTTATTGGCTACGCTGCAACAGACAGTGACTTCAACGCCGGATGATGAACAACGGGTAAAAGGCCTGTTGGGTCTAACGGCTATTTTTGGTGAGCAGTTGGCGGCCAACGAGGAATTTGTCACGGCGGTCACCCGCGCCTACTTGTCATTACGCGATCGCGGTGCGCATCAAACGGTGCAAAACTGGGTGTCGACTCAGTTGGCTTAGCCATTGAACAAGAAGTAAAACGGGGAAAATGACGATGCCGGATATCATCCGGCATCGCCGAACGACTTAACGATAAACTACCGTCATCACTGCAAGTTTTTTCTGTTGATCCACCCACTTCATTTCGGTCGAACCTAAATTCAGCGGCAGTTCTTTGCGTGTAGCATCAAATTTCGACAGGGCCTGTTGGTCTTGATAGTGCTGCCCATTTCGGTAACATTGCGTATTGGCCGTTGAAGCGGTAACTTTCACCGTACAGGGGCTTTCCACAATAGATCCGACAAAACGAATAACTCCGCCAGTGGTTCCTGCATGACTTACTGCCGTCCATGAAAACAACATTCCTGCGATCAAAAATAACCGAAAGACATTCATGGCAACCTCATTTTTTGTTAAGCCAATTTAAACATAGAGGATCTTCTTAGGAATAATCGCAAGGTAAGGGCATTTATTTGGCGGGTAATCGGGCAATTAACAAAGTTAAAACAAGCTACTAACAACTATTTCCCTTAGGTAATATCCGGTTTTTGCTGGGATTTTTCCTAATGATGATCGCCATTTTGTTGCTTTAAAATGACGTATCTCAATCTGTCGGATTTGTGACTTAACGCAGGGAGAGCAGCGCCATCCTGCCTGGTGAAGTAGAATGGCCAATCTATTGCCCTTAAATTCATTAACATCAGGAATAATTAATGACTAAAACTAACCTGATCACCGGTTTTCTCGGCAGCGGCAAAACCACCACCATCCGCCATTTGCTGGCTAACAAGCCGGAACATGAACGCTGGGCGGTGCTGGTGAATGAGTTCGGTGAAATTGGCATCGACGGCGCGCTGCTGGCTGACAGCGGCGCAGTGTTGAAGGAGATCCCTGGCGGCTGCATGTGTTGCGTGAACGGGCTGCCGATGCAGGTCGGGCTGAACATGTTGCTGCAACAAAACAAGCCTGATCGCTTGCTGATCGAACCCACCGGGCTCGGTCATCCGAAACAGATCCTGTCATTGCTGACGCAAGACAGTTACGCCGGTTGGATCGATCTGCAAGCCACGCTGTGCCTGTTGGATGCACGCCAACTCAGCGAACCGCGCTACCGCGACAACGAAAACTTCCGCGATCAACTGGCGGCCGCCGACATTATTCTGGCCAGCAAAAGCGACACCTATCAGCCGCAAGATCTGATGGCCCTGCAGCAATGGATGGAACAGGATGGCCACCAGCGTCCGCTTTATCATATTGAACGCGGTCAGGCCGATGTCGCGTGGCTCGACCAGCCTCGCACTAATCGTACAGAATTACCCGATGCACAACATCATCATAGTCATGCCAAAACGCAGGGCCTGGCCGCATTGCGACTGCCGGAAACTTCCCGCTGGCGTCGAGCGCTCAACCAGGGCCAGGGTTTTAACAGCTGTGGTTGGATTTTTGACGCCGATACGGTGTTCGACACCGTTGGCATTATGGAGTGGATACGTCTGGCGCCGGTCGAACGCGCCAAAGGTGTGGTACGTATTGCTGAAGGTACACTTTTAATCAACCGTCAGGGGCAAGATCTCAATATCGAAACGCGCCCTGTTACACCGCTGGACAGCCGAATTGAACTGATTCACAGCGAGAATGCGGACTGGAACGCGTTGCAATCCAAGCTGTTTAGTATTCGTTTAAGTTGAGATCTTTACCGTTAATGCCCTTTTACTCTTTAGACAGACTACAGGTTATGCCATGACTCGCCGCAACTTACCCCTCATCATTTTCTTAAATATATTGGGCATTGTGCTGTTCTTGTCCTGGTTCCTGCCGGCGAATCACGGTTATTGGTTTACTCTGGATTCGGAAATTTTCTTCTTCTTTAATCGTCATCTGGCTACCGATCCCGGTTTTCTGCATCTGGTGGCTATCACCAATAACCGCGCCTTTGACGTCATTTCGCTGCTGGCCATGGGGTTGTTGTACCTGTGCTTTTACCTGCAGCAGGATGGCGCCGGCCGTCGCCGCTTGTTGATTACCGGCGTTGTTATGCTGCTGACCGCCGTGGTGCTGAACCAGCTAGGGCATTTGCTGCCGGTCAAACACCCTAGCCCGTCGCTGAGCTTTGAGAATATTAACCGCGTCAGCGAACTGACCGGTATTCCGACTAAAGACGCTTCAGGCGACAGCTTCCCCGGCGATCACGGCATGATGCTGATGATATTTTCCTGCTTTATGTTGCGTTACTTCAACCGTCGCGCGTTCGCCGTCGCGCTGCTGATTACGGTGGTATTTTCATTGCCGCGCGTGATGATTGGTGCCCACTGGTTTACCGATATTGCCGTCGGCTCGCTGTCGGTGGTGCTGGTTGGCGCCAGCTGGTGTCTGATGACGCCGTTTAGCGATGTGCTGATCCGGGGTCTGAATCGCCTGCTACCCGGTAAACACCGTCCAGCATAGTCATAACTATTGGTTATGATCCCCAGGAGGCCCGCCGGCCTCCTGATTATTTCCCCACCGCATTTCGTTTATTTCCCCATCAGCGCGTTAACGCTTTCGCCACCTGATTTCACGCAAAACCATCACAACGGACAATCAGCGTTTTTTATATGAAGATTTACATTATGTTACATCACAAATTCATATAAAAAAGGGTGGAAAAAGGCTCGCAATCCCCAATTCGTTACGGTAATCTCGGATGCGTTTGTGCCTGGTTTAACCTGACTCAGCTTCAACTCCACTAAAAATGTGCGTTCCAGCACGTTTTCAGAGGTAACTGATTGTCGTTAAAACAGCTGCAGATTAGTCTCGTTCCGTTTGGCATTTTTCAGGTAGCGACTGACGTCGTTAAGGACTTCAAGGGAAAACAATAACAATGGTCAAATCTCAACCGTTTCTGAGATATTTTTTGCGGGTAGTACCTGCAATTGCCGCAGCGGTAATGCTCTCCGCGTGCAGCACGACTCACACTTCGAACTTGAATAACGCACAAACTGAGATGCGTGCAGTTAATGACAAAGACGGTCTTTTACTGCAAGCCTCTCAGGATGAATTCGAAGCAATGGTCCGTAACGTTGACGTCAAGTCAAAGATTATGGATCAGTATGCAGACTGGAAAGGCGTTCGCTACCGTTTAGGCGGTGAAACCAAGCGCGGCATCGATTGCTCGGCGTTTGTACAGCGTACTTTCCGCGAACAGTTTGGCATGGACTTACCGCGTTCGACCTACGAACAGGAAGACATGGGCAAGAAAATCTTGCGCACTAAACTGCGTCCTGGCGATCTGGTGCTGTTCCGCGCCGGTTCAACCGGGCGCCACGTCGGCATCTATTTAGGTAACGATCAATTCGTTCATGCCTCTACCAGCAACGGCGTGATGATTTCGAAACTGAGCGATAACTACTGGAATAAACGTTATCGCGAAGCCCGCCGGGTGCTTACCAGCAGCTGACGGCGCATGACCTGATTGTCCTGAATACCAAACGAGCGATAGAACGCTGCCTTCGGGCAGCGTTTTTTTTGCACCGCTGTCTGCTCCGGATTGAGATCTTATTATCCGTTCGCAGCGCTTTGCCCCTACCCCAGTATTTCGCGATATTATTTGTAGGAAACTACGCACCGATGAAAAACTCACCTATTATCGTCAAATGGGATAATGGTAGTCATGCCTGATTTAAACGATTAACAACCGTTAAATAATCGATGAATAATGACTGCAACAGCGCCGTTGGGATATATTACGCAGTCACTCTATAACAAAAACAAATTGATACGCCGTGCTCAGGGGGCAGGTTTATGGGCTTGAAAAGGGCATTTGCACGCCACGTCTCTCACAGACGACGCAGTTTGGCTAAAAGCGCCATCGTAGCCCTGGTCTTTTTTATCCTGTTCATGGCGATTACACTCTCTCTGATTGACCACCAGCGCACGCAATATCAACATCGGGTCGAGCAACGCACACAAAAATTCACAGCCGATACGCTTAATGATCTGACAACCATCATGCAGCAGTTAATGCCGCTGATTGACCGCCCCTGTTCTGCCAGCCAACCGGATATTACTTACCAGGCTGCTTTCCATTCCGGCGTACGCACTTTTATGCTGGTAAAAAATGGCTTTGCCTATTGCTCTTCGGCCACCGGCGAAATGATGCTGGCGCTGAAAAACATCTATCCGGAGATTGACCCGCATCAGTCGTTGGATCTCAAATTGCAGCAGGGAACGCCGCTGGTACCGGGGAAACCGGCAGTAGCCGTCTGGTTACGTCACCCTGGAAAAGAAGACACCGGTGTGCTGGCGACGCTGGATATCGCGCTTATGCCCTATCAGTTGTTTACCTCTCGCCCGGAGCGGGCACCGGCGATTGCTATTATCCTGGGCGATCGTGCGCTGACCAGCTTTAGTCCGAATTTAATGCCGGTGAACCAGTTACCGAACGAGAAAGCCGATCGCATCTCTATCGCCGGCACGCCGATGACCATTCTGTTTTATAACCAAAAGTTGACGCCCAACGATATCCGCCTGACCCTGATGGGCAGCCTGGTACTGTCATTAATGATCGGCGTGCTCTGCTATTACATGCTGTTGCTGCGCCAGAGCCCGGAACGCGCCCTGATGCGCGGTATCAAGCGCAACGAATTCTTTATCGAATATCAGCCGGTGTTCCATACCCAAAGCGGCACTATCGGCGGGCTGGAAGCCTTGATCCGCTGGCAGCATCCGATTGAAGGCCGCATCCCGCCGGATCTGTTTATTCCCTATGCTGAAAGCGAAGGGCTGATTGTGCCGCTAACGCGCCATCTGTTCCGCCTGATTGCCGAAGATGCACCCAAGCTGGCGACGGCGCTACCGCAGGGGGCCAAGCTCGGTCTGAACATCTCCCCTTCCCATCTTAGCGCCCCCTCCTTCCATCACGACGTGTATGAATTGCTGGCGCAACTGCCGGGCGATTACTTTACGTTGGTCTTTGAGATTACCGAGCGCGGCATGGTGGAAGAAGGCAATGCGCTGGCAGAGTTCGACTGGCTGCACCAGCAGGGCATCGAGATCGCCATTGATGATTTCGGTACCGGCCACAGCGCGCTGATCTATCTGGAACGCTTTAGCATGGATTATCTGAAAATAGATCGTGGTTTCGTTAACTCTATCGGCCAGGACACGGTCACCGCCCCGGTCCTGGACGCGGTGATTTCGCTGGCGAAAAAGCTGAAAATGCAAACCGTAGCGGAAGGCGTAGAAACCGCAGAACAGGTGAGCTTTCTGCAGGAACAGGACGTGAATTTCATGCAGGGATATTATTACAGCAGACCACTGAGCATCGACAACTTCGTGGCCTTCTGCAATGCCCATACCGTGATGGATCATCAGGCGCTAAAGGGCTGATCTTTTAACTTCTTTACCCTGCGGCGCGGCGGCAAATGTTATGCTGGCCGCAGGCTTAATTGACTTTACAGCAGGAGCTTACCGTCAAGATGTCCGTGCGCGTTTTTGCTGCCCTGGTGCTCTCAGCACTGAGTTTCGGTCTGCAGGCTGAAACCCTCAATGAAAGCTATGCTTTCGCCCAGCTCGGTGAGCCCAAGTACTCCACCGATTTTAGCCATTACGACTACGTTAACCCGGCGGCGCCCAAAGGTGGCGATGTGCGGCTGGCAGCGATCGGCACCTATGATAACTTCAACCGCTACGCCCCCCGCGGCGTGCCCGGCGAACGCACCGACGCATTGTATGACTCTCTGTTTACTACCTCGGACGATGAAATAGGCAGCTACTACCCGCTGATTGCCGAATCTGCCCGCTTCCCGGCCGACATGCGCTGGGTAGAGATCGATATCAACGCCCGCGCCCGCTTCTACGATAGCACGCCCATCACCGCCGCCGACGTGGCCTTCACCTTTAACAAGTTTATGACCGAGGGCGTACCGCAGTTTCGCGTCGCTTACAAAGGTATTACGGTAAAGGCTATCTCACGTCTGACGGTTCGTATCGAATTCCCGCAGCCGGATAAAGACAAACTGCTGGGGCTGTTTAGTCTCCCCATATTGCCGCAAAGCTTCTGGAAAGATCACAAATTGAATGAACCCCTGAGCACGCCGCCGCTCAGCAGCGGGCCGTACAAGATTGCCAGCTACCGGCTAGGCCAATATATTACCTATCAGCGCGTGCGAGATTATTGGGCGGCTAACCTGCCGGTTAACCGTGGCCGTTTTAACTTCGACAGCATCCGCTACGACTACTACCTGGACGATAAAGTTGCGCTGGAAGCCTTTAAGGCCGGTGCCTATGACTTCCGCATTGAAGGCTCGCCAAAAAACTGGGCAACCCAGTACCAGGGGGGCAATTTCGCCCGCAACTATATAATCAAACAGGACGAAACCAACCAGTCGGCGCAAAATACCCGCTGGATGGCCTTCAACATGAGACGCCCGCTGTTTGCCGACCCCAAGGTTCGCGAGGCGATCACGCTGGCGTTTGATTTTGACTGGATGAACAAGGCGCTGTATTACAATGCCTATCAACGCACCAACAGCTATTTCCAAAATACGCCTTACGCCGCCAGCGGTTATCCTGACGCGGCTGAATTGGCGCTGCTGGCACCGCTGAAGGGCAAGGTACCGGCGGAAGTCTTCACCAGTATCTACCAGCCACCGTCCTCCGACGGCAGCGGCAACGATCGCCAGAACCTGCTGAAAGCCACGCAGTTGCTGAACCAGGCCGGCTGGGAAGTGAAAAACCAGCGGTTGGTGAACAGCAAAACCGGCCAACCCTTCAGCTTCGAACTGATGCTGCTGAGCGGCAGCAACTTCCAGTACGTATTGCCGTTCCAGCACAACCTGAAACGGCTGGGCATTGATATGCAGATCCGTGAGATCGACATATCCCAGTTCACTAAGCGTATGCGAGACGGTGATTTCGACATGATGCCGACGGTCTATTTGGCTATGCCCTTCCCAAGCTCCAGCCTTGAGACGCTTTGGGATTCCAAATACATCAACTCCAGTTGGAATACCCCCGGCGTCACCGATCCGGCCGTCGACAGCCTGGTCAGGCAGATCGCCGCGCACCAGGGCGACGAGAAAGCCCTGCTGCCGCTGGGCCGGGCGTTGGATCGGGTACTGACCTGGAACAGGTACATGCTGCCGATGTGGTATTCCAATCACGATCGCTACGCGTACTGGGACAAATTCTCCACGCCGCCTATCCGCCCGGCCTATGTGATCGGCTTCGATAACTGGTGGTTTGACGTCAATAAGGCGGCGCGTTTGCCGACTCAACAACAATAAGGAATCTGCGATGGCGGCTTATTTAATTCGCAGACTGCTGCTGATTATCCCCACCCTGTGGGCGATCATCACCATTAACTTTTTTATCGTGCAAATTGCGCCCGGTGGCCCGGTCGATCAGGCCATCGCCACTATCGAAATGGGCCAGAGCAGCGGCTTCGGCGGCGGCGGAACAGGCGACGGCCTGGGGCATGCGCGCACCGGCGTTGCCAGTGCCACGGACAGTCAATACCGCGGCTCCCGCGGGTTGGATCCGGAAGTGATCGCCGAAATCACCAAACGCTATGGCTTCGACAAGCCGCTGCACGAGCGCTATTTCACCATGTTGTGGAATTACATGCGCCTCGACTTCGGCGACAGCCTGTTCCGCGGCGCGTCGGTAATGCAGCTGGTCGGTCATAGCCTGCCAGTCTCCATTACGCTGGGGCTGTGGAGTACGCTGATCATTTACCTGGTGTCGATCCCGCTGGGGATCCGCAAAGCCGTACATAACGGCAGCGCCTTCGACATCTGGAGCAGCACCCTGATTATCATCGGTTACGCCATTCCCGCTTTTCTGTTCGCCATTCTGATGATTGTGCTGTTCGCCGGTGGCAGCTATCTCGACTGGTTCCCGCTGCGTGGTCTGGTTTCCAGCAATTTCGATACCCTGCCGTGGTACAGCAAAATCACCGACTACCTGTGGCATATCACCCTGCCCGTTCTGGCGACGGTGATTGGCGGTTTCGCCACCCTGACCATGCTGACCAAAAATTCGTTCCTCGACGAGATCCGCAAACAGTACGTGGTTACCGCCCGCGCCAAAGGGTTGGACGAGAACAAAATCCTTTATCGCCACGTGTTTCGCAATGCCATGCTGCTGGTGATCGCCGGCTTCCCGGCGACCTTTGTCAGCATGTTTTTCACCGGTTCTTTACTGATCGAGGTGATGTTCTCGCTTAACGGGCTGGGCCTGTTGGGCTATGACGCCACGCTGCAGCGCGATTATCCGGTGATGTTCGGCACGCTGTATATCTTCACGCTGATTGGCCTGCTGTTGAATATTCTCAGCGATATCACCTATACCCTGGTCGATCCGCGTATTGATTTCGAGGCCCGCCAATGAGCCGCTTAAGCCCAATTAACCAGGCGCGCTGGGCACGTTTTCGCAGCAACCGCCGCGGCTACTGGTCGCTGTGGATTTTTCTGGTGCTGTTTGTCCTCAGCCTGGGGGCCAACCTGATCGCCAACGACAGACCACTGCTGGTGCGCTACGAAGGGCGCCTGTATCTGCCGTTCATCATCGACTACAGCGAGACCACCTTCGGCGGCGAGCTGAACACCGCCACCGACTATCAGGACCCCTTCGTAAAAAAACAGATCGACAGCCACGGCTGGGCGGTTTGGCCGCCGATCCGTTTCAGTTATGACACCATCAATTTCGCTACCGAAGTGCCCTTCCCCTCCGCGCCTTCACGCCACAATCTGTTGGGCACCGACGGCAACGGCAGCGACGTGCTGGCCCGCGTGCTGTATGGCTTTCGTATTTCGATGCTGTTCGGGCTGGCGTTGACGCTGTTCTCCAGCGTGATTGGCGTTTGCGTCGGTGCCGTACAGGGCTACTACGGCGGGCGCATAGACCTGTGGGGCCAGCGCTTTATCGAGGTGTGGTCGGGCATGCCGACGCTGTTTTTGATCATTTTGTTGTCGAGCATCGTACAACCCAATTTCTGGTGGCTGCTCGGCATCACCATTTTATTCGGCTGGATGAGCCTGGTGGGCGTGGTGCGCGCCGAGTTCTTGCGTACCCGCAACTACGACTATATCCGCGCCGCACGCGCCATGGGGGTGCAGGATCGGGTCATTATGTATCGCCATATGCTGCCCAATGCGATGGTGGCGATGCTGACTTTCTTGCCGTTTATTCTGTGCGGCTCCATCACGACCCTGACCTCGCTCGACTTCCTCGGCTTCGGCCTGCCGATAGGTTCCCCGTCGCTCGGCGAACTGTTGCTACAGGGCAAGAACAACCTTCAGGCGCCGTGGCTCGGCATCACCGCTTTCCTGGTGCTGGCGGTGCTGCTGTCTTTACTCATCTTTATCGGCGAAGCGGTACGCGACGCCTTTGACCCCAGCAAGGCGCATTAATATGGCTAGCACTCCTCTGCTTTCAATTCAGGATCTCGGCGTGGCTTTTCGTCAGGGAGAGGTATTGAACCCGGTGGTCAACGGCCTTTCGCTGCAGATCGAAAAGGCAGAGACGCTGGCGTTGGTGGGTGAGTCCGGTTCAGGCAAAAGCGTCACTGCGCTGTCGGTATTGCGCCTGCTGCCCTCGCCTCCGGTGGTCTATACCGCCGGCGATATCCAGTTCAACGGCAATTCGCTGCTGCATGCGCCAGAGGGCGAGCTACGCAAGGTGCGCGGCAACCAGATTTCGATGATTTTCCAGGAGCCGATGGTGTCGCTCAATCCGCTGCACACCATTGAAAAACAGCTGGCCGAAGTGCTGGCGCTGCATCGCGGCATGCGGCGCGACGTCGCACGCGGCGAGATCATCCAATGCCTGGATCGCGTCGGTATCCGCAATGCCAAAGGACGGTTGAAAGACTATCCGCATCAGCTTTCCGGCGGCGAGCGGCAGCGGGTGATGATCGCCATGGCGGTGCTGACCCAGCCCAAATTGCTGATCGCGGATGAACCCACCACCGCGCTTGATGTGACTATCCAGGCGCAAATTCTGCTGCTGCTGAAGGAGCTGAAGCAGGAAATGGGCATGGGGCTGCTGTTTATAACCCACAACCTGAATATTGTGCGTCGCCTGGCGGACAACGTGGCGGTGATGCGCCAGGGCCAATGCGTTGAGCAGAACGACCGTGTCCGCCTGTTTAGCCAGCCGCAGCATCCTTACACCCAGCAATTGCTGGCGGCGGAGAACGTGGGCGATCCGCTGCCATTGCCGGCGGATGCCGCTCCGCTGCTGAAGGTGGAAAACCTGCAGGTCAGCTTCCCAATCAAGCGCGGTTTGCTGCGCCGCACGGTCGGTCATCATTATGCACTGAAGGATTTGAGTTTTGAGCTGAAGGCCGGGGAAAGCGTTGGGCTGGTAGGAGAATCTGGTTCGGGGAAAAGCACCACCGGGCTGGCGCTATTACGTCTGCTGAGTGCCAAAGGCGCCATGTGGTTTAACGGCCAGCCACTGCACCAGTTCAGCATGAAGCAAATGCTGCCGTACCGCAGTCAGATGCAGATTGTGTTCCAGGATCCTTTCTCGGCGCTGAACCCTCGGCTGAACGTGCTGCAAATTATTGCCGAAGGTCTGGAAGTACACCAGAAACTGAGTGCCGAGCAGCGAGAACAGCGGGTGATTGAGGTGTTGCAAGAAGTGGGATTGGATCCTGCTTTGCGCCACCGTTACCCAACCGAGTTTTCCGGCGGCCAACGCCAACGTATCGCCATCGCACGTGCGCTGATTTTACAACCGCAGTTGCTGATCCTGGATGAGCCAACCTCGTCGCTGGACAAATCGGTGCAGGCGCAAATCCTGACGTTGCTGAAATCACTGCAACAACGCCACCGGCTGGCCTATCTGTTTATCAGCCACGATTTGCAGGTAGTGCGTTCGCTGTGTCATCAGGTCATTGTATTGCGACAGGGAGAGGTGGTTGAGCAAGGCGATTGTCAGACGATCTTTAACTCGCCCGCCGCCGCTTATACGCAGCAGCTGTTGCAGTTGGCGGACTAGCGGCGGGAGTCAGAAAGGATATTGCGCACTCATGGGTTCGGCGATAGCGGCACCAACGTTTTTGAGCCGACACAGGGTGGTGCTTTCGTCACAGCGTTGCACAAACAGGCAAGGCTCCCCTTCCCACTCCACGATGGCGCAGTCGACCTGAATCTCCTGCAAAGACAGATTAAGCTGCTGCATGACCTGCCAGGCGTCAGCCCCTTCATGGCTGAGCAGTTTCAGGCCAATCAGGTTGTTATCTTCGTCTATTCCGCTGATCGGAATCGGTTCGACCTTGACGCCGGTAGAGCCTGATAGCCAACGATAACTTTGCGGCAAGCGATGCACTACCGAAAGTTGGATACTTTCCACATGAAATCCCTAGTTTGAAAAATGAAACGCTTTTAACCTGACAGGGTAACTAAGTTATAGCCGCTGCGTCCCGACTCTGCTGCCCATGAATGTTATTTAAATGTAAATAATGTCACAGACAGTTAACTTACCCCTGCGCTTACTGATGTCCGGCCGTTTTTCAGACACTCTGCGTTGTCGTTTCACAGCATTTTGCGACTCAGCTCGCATTTTTGCGTTATATGTAACCCTTTCCCGCCGCAATCTCAACTCTTTTTTCTCTCAATGCGGTTACTTTTCGCTCTTTATAATTTTACATTGTGGAAACATTTAACTTCTTGACGCCGAGCTCAACCTTAAGTTAATGCCTTGATTATCAATGACCCTAACCTAAACACCCGCCGATTTCCCTTCAAAACCCGGAGTGTAAATACCCATCGCCGCTTGCCACAGACAGAGCAATTTATTTAACAAAAAGCACACAGCATAAACGGCAACCAGTTGATTGGCGTATGGATGCTTAGCAATAAACCGACTGACGTCATTGAAGCTCAGGGAGGCAAAACGGAAGGTGCAACCCACTCAGGCCCAAACGTAACGTTGAGCCTGAGTCAGGGAGGAGAACTACGGCGTATTCGGTGAGGCTTTATGGCGCGGCCGGCTGGCGTATAAATAGAACAGTACCGCAACGATACTGCACAACGCCATCGACGAGACCATCGGCCAGGCGCTCTTGCCGGGCGCCATCGCCAGTACCGCGCCCACCAGCGCACCAATACTGAAACGTAGCGTACCGGCCAGAGAGGACGCGGTGCCCGCCATATGCGGGAAATCGTCCAGGATCACTGCCATGGCGTTTGACGAAATCATGGCGATACAACCCAGATACACCGCCACGCCCAGCACCAACGCCCAGAAGCCGAGGCCGATTGCGCTAACCGCCAGTAACCACAACCCCATCGCCAATTGAACAAACAGGCCCAAACGGAACATTTTGATCGCCCCCAGCCGCCGCACATTGCGGCTGTTGACCAACGTTGTCAGGAACAAAAACACAATGTTCAGCGCAAAATAGTAACCAAAATGCTGCGGCGATACGTGATTAAGCTCGATATACACAAACGGCCCGGCGCTGAGGAACGAGAACATGCCGGCAAACGAGAAGGCGCTGGCCAGCATGTAGCTCAGCACCCGCTTGTGCCGGAACAATGAAGCGAAGTTGCCCAGCGTGGTTCGCAGATGAAATTTCTGCCGTCGCTCCTTCGGCAGCGTCTCCTTGATAAAGAACGCCACCAGCAACGAACCGATCAGCGCCGCCGCGCCCATGGTCCAGAAAATCGCATGCCAACTGAACCACAGCAGCAGCGCACCGCCGATCATCGGCGCCAGCAAAGGGGCGATGGTCATCACCAGGATGACAAACGACATCATGCGTGAGAATTCGTCCTTGGTGAACATATCGCGCATCAGGGCGTTAATCACCACGCTCGCCGCCGCCGCAGACAGCCCGTGCAGGAAACGCAGGTTGATCAACTGGTCGATCGACTGCGCCATCGCACAGGCGCCGCCGGCAATCGCGAAGATCAGCGTTCCCCACAGGATCACCGGCTTGCGGCCGATACTGTCTGACATTGGCCCGTAGAACAGCTGCCCCAAAGCAAAGCCGAGCATATAGGCGCTGAGCGTCATCTGCACGCTGCCCGCCTCGACGCCGAACTGTTTGGCAATCACCGGCATACTGGGCAAATACATGTCGATAGCCAATGGCATCAGCATGGAAAGCAGGCCCAGAATAAAAATCAAACCGAGGTGAGATGACCGGTTCTGTTGCACGTTCAACGACTCCTTCATCAGCCGTAGTAGAGTAATGAATTAATCCTGCAGGTGCGGTGCGCCCACGCTGGCAATCTCTTCTTCGGTCAGCGGACGGTATTCGCCCTCGGCCAGATCCTCATCCATCACGATGGCACCGATACGTTCGCGGTGCAGTTCAATAACCCGGTTGCCGACCGCCGCAAACATGCGTTTCACCTGGTGATAACGCCCTTCGCTGATGGTCAAACGCACCAGGTTGTCTTCTATCTTTTCCAGTTGCGCAGGACGGGTCAGATCTTTTTCGTTATGTAATTGCACGCCTTCGGCAAAGCGCTGCGCGGTGTCTTCCGCCAGCGGATGCTCCAGCGTCACCAGATAGGTTTTCTCACAGTGGTGTTTCGGTGAGGTGATGCGATGCGACCATTGACCGTCGTCGGTCATCAGCACCAAGCCGGTGGTATCGATGTCCAGACGACCGGCGGCGTGCAGCTTATAGGCAACCGGCTCATCGAGGAAATACAGCACCGTCGGATGATCGGGATCGTCCGTAGAACACACGTAACCCTGCGGTTTATTGAGCATAAAGTAGCGCGGGCCCGTGAGCTGCTGCAGCGGGTTGCCGTCAAACGCCACCACCTGCTCCGGGGTCAGTTTCAGGGCTCCGCTCTTAACCACTTCACCGTCGACGGTGACGCGTTTGGCCCGAAGTTCACGCGCTACCAGCGCACGGCTAACACCTAACTGCTGAGATAAAAACTTGTCCAGTCGCATTGAATCTGCTTTGCCTGTCGTTGTTATGATCGCATTGATCGTATTGCTAAAATATGACACCCACCGTTGCACCAGGTGCAACAGGGCAGGTTCGAAGAGGGGGGAACAGCGATTACTGTCACACGAGTATAGCGGCGGAAACGGCCCCCTGACAGAGGTAATTTCCACGCTTCTCGCACCGCGCGCGCTCAGAAGGCATAATAATAGAAATTTTTTAGCCATCAGGGGAGTAGAATGTCACTGTTTTTGTGGGTTCAGATGTTACAAAACCTGTTCCCGATGGCCCTTCTCAATCCACGGCGTTAATTTATGGCCTTTACTCTGCGCCCCTACCAACTGGAAGCGGTCGAAGCCACCATTAAACATTTCCGTCAGCACCCGCAGCCGGCGCTGATTGTGCTGCCGACCGGCGCCGGTAAAAGCCTGGTGATCGCCGAGCTGGCGAAGCGCGCGCGCGGCAGGGTCCTGGTGTTGGCCCACGTGAAAGAACTGGTGGCGCAAAACCACGCCAAATATCGCGCTTACGGACTGGAGGCGGATATCTTTGCCGCCGGTCTGCAGCAAAAAGACAGCGCCGGTAAGGTGGTATTTGGCAGCGTTCAATCGGTGGCGCGCAATCTGTCGCTGTTCGACGGCGCATTTTCCCTGCTGATCATCGACGAATGCCACCGCATCAGTGACGACGACGAAAGCCAGTACCAACAGATTATTCAGCATCTGCAGAAAACCAACCCACAGCTGCGGCTGCTGGGACTGACTGCCACCCCGTACCGGTTGGGAAAAGGCTGGATTTATCAGTATCACTATCACGGTTTTACCCGCGGCGATGCCAGCAGCCTGTTCCGCGACTGCATTTATGAGCTGCCGCTGCGTTACATGATCAAGAACGGCTATTTGGTGCCGCCGGAACGGCTGGACATGCCGATTGTGCAGTATGACTTCAGCCGTCTGGAGGCCAGAAGCAACGGCCTGTTCAGCGAGGTGGACCTGAACCGCGAACTGAAGCAGCAAAATCGCATCACTCCGCATATCATCAGCCAAATCGTGGAATACGCCGAAACGCGTAAGGGGGTGATGATTTTCGCCTCCACCGTTGAGCACGCCCGTGAAGTTCACGGTCTGTTGCCGTCAGGCGAGGCCGCGTTGGTCAGCGCAGAAACCCCTGCCGCCGAGCGTGATGCCCTGATTGAAGCGTTCAAACAGCAGCAATTGCGCTATCTGGTGAATGTGGCGGTACTGACCACCGGTTTTGATGCACCGCATGTTGATCTGATCGCCATCCTGCGCCCAACAGAGTCCGTTAGCCTATATCAACAAATCGTCGGCCGCGGGCTGCGGCTGGCCCCCGGCAAAGAGGATTGTCTGATCCTCGACTACGCCGGGAACCCGCACGACCTGTTCACGCCGGAGGTGGGGGTCAGCAAGCCGCACAGCGATAGCCAACCGGTGCAGGTATTTTGTCCCGGCTGCGGCTTCGCCAACCTGTTCTGGGGCAAGTGCACCGAGAATGGCGATATCATCGAACATTACGGTCGCCGTTGTCAGGGTTGGCTGGAGGACGATGAAGGCCATCGCGAGCAGTGCGATTACCGTTTTCGTTTCAAAAGCTGCCCGCACTGCGGTGCGGAGAACGACATTGCCGCCCGCCGCTGCCATCAGTGTCAGGAGGTGCTGGTCGATCCCGACGATATGCTGAAGGCGGCGCTGAAGCTGAAAGACGCTCTGGTATTACGCTGTGGCGGCATGGAGTTGCAAAGCGGCCGCGATGAAAAAGGCGAGTGGCTAAAGGCGATCTATTACGACGAAGATGGCACCAGCACCAGCGAACGTTTTCGTTTGCAAACGCCGGCTCAGCGCAAAGCCTTCGACATGCTGTTCCTGCGCCCACATCAGCGTGCGCCTGGGGTGCCGTTCGCTTGGCAAAATGCCGCCGACGTGCTGGCCCAGCAAGCGCTGCTGCGTCATCCGGATTTTGTTGTGGCGCGCAAACGCGGGCAATTCTGGCAGGTACGAGAAAAAGTGTTCGATTATCAAGGACGCTTCCGCCGCGCCAATGAGCTGTACTGATCTTTGCCCCTTGCAAATCAGGCAGGTTTCCATTGCCCTGTGGGCGGCTTTCCGTTAAAATGCCGCCCGCTTTGCCTGGGTTCGCCCGGTGCTAAAGCAGGTTATCGAACTTGCTACTGGGTCGCCTGTAGCAGGGTAAATTTTCTTTTAAGAGAAAAAACAATGTTCACTATCAATGTAGAAGTACGTAAAGACCAGGGTAAGGGTGCGAGCCGCCGCCTGCGTGCAGCAAATAAATTCCCAGCTATCGTTTACGGTGGCGAAGAAGCTCCAGTTTCCATCGAGCTGGACCATGATTCTGTTAAGAACATGGAAGCTAAAGCAGAATTCTACAGCGAAGCTGTAACTCTGGTTATCGACGGTAAAGAAACCAAAGTTAAAGTTCAGGCTGTACAGCGTCACCCGTTCAAGCCGAAGCTGACCCACATCGACTTCGTTCGCGCGTAATCGCAACGTATTCGAGCTTTTCGGGACGCCGAAGTAGAAAACGCCGCAATTGCGGCGTTTTTTATTGTCTGCGATCCGGCGAAATTATTTGTTGCCGCCGCCCAAACGACGTTGCAACTGATCGCGCAGGTTCGGCGGCGTGCCTTTAATGGTTAGCGTGTCGGTCGCCGCATCCCAGAATACACGTTCCCCCAGCAGCATGGCGTCAAAGTTCATGCTGATACCGCCGCCGCTGCCGGCAAACTTGGTTAACTGACGCAGCGTACCGCGATCGGCCGGGAAGCTGTCTTCCAACTGATAGCCCTGCTCGCTGGAAAACTGCAGAAAATCTTTCTCGCCCACCGGCGCTATCTCTTTCGACAGCTCCTGAAGCTCGATCTCTTCACCGGCCTGCAGCTGTTCGTTGCAATAGCTGTAAACCTGCTGGCGCACCGACTGGCGCTCATTTTTGTCCAGCTGCGCATCAGCGCAATAATCGTCAACCGCCTGCAGCAAGCCGCGGTTCTGAGCCTTGGTGTCCAGCCCTTCCGCCGCCGCCAGGAAGTCCATAAAGAAATCGGAAACCTTACGGCCCACACGTCCACGCAGGAAGGTCAGGTAACGGGTCGATTCCGGATTGGTTTCCCACTCGGTCAGATCGATACGCGCGACGATGTCGGCGTGGTTGATGTCCAGATAATGGGTGGTGTTGATATCCAGTTCTTCGTTAACGCGCGAACTGTTGCGGCTGTTGAGGACCGCAATCAATAAATACTCCGCCGCCAAATAGCGGTACTGGCCAAACAGCACCACGCCACCTTCGGCAAACGGATATTTGGCCAGCTCATCGCGCAGACGGCCGGTCGCTGCACGGCTGAAAGCCAGAAAGTCCTTATCTTCCTTACGGCAGGTGCGCAGCGCTTCCGCCAGTTCACTGCCCTCGTTGAACAGGCCGTAAGCCTTGCTCTTGGCGCTGTAGACACGATGCAGCTCTTCCATCATCTCTTCTACCGCCGCATTGGTGGGCAGCAGAGTATCGCGCAGCACCACGTCCAGCGTTTGTTCGTCACGTTTGATCAACTGGTGCAGAGCAATCTGGTCGATATCCAGACTCATGGTAAATCCTCCTGTTCTTTTAGCGCGTATTCAAACACTGAAGGCCCCCGCGCTGCAACTTTAAAGCGGTGCACATCCCGCCGGAGATCAATAAATTCCTACCAACTATAAGGCAGGCAAATACCCGAAATCAGCGGAGGATTTCAGGCTACGCCCCGCAAGTCGCGCAGAATCATTGATATGGCCCGCAGGCTCCTCTCGCCACGCTAGGGTTTGAAAGACAAAGGGAATCGATAAAAGAGCAGAAAATCACTGTCCTATACGGTAAGATATGGGACTTTGTCAGGCTTTGAGCGCAATTTTTATGCCACAATCATCCCGTTACAGTGACGAACACGTCGAACAACTGCTCTCCGAGCTGGTTAATGTTCTGGAAAAACACCATACTCCCACCGATCTGTCTTTGATGGTGCTGGGCAACATGGTGACTAATTTGATCAATACCAGCGTTGCTCCAGTTCAGCGGAAAACGTTGGCAAGATCGTTTGCAGAAGCCCTGCAAGCTTCTATTCGTGAAGATAAAGCGCATTAATAAATACTTATGGTGACAAACCGTCAGCGTTATCGTGAAAAAGTCTCCCAGATGATCAGCTGGGGGCACTGGTTCGCCTTATTCAATATCCTGCTCGCCCTCGGGCTGGGTAGCCGCTACCTGTTTGTCACTGACTGGCCCTCTTCCCTGTTGGGCCGGGTTTATGCCCTGGTCAGCTTACTGGGGCATTTCAGCTTTATCGTTTTCGCCGGCTACCTGCTGGTTATTTTCCCGCTCACCTTTGTGGTGATGTCGCAGCGGCTGTTGCGATTTATCTCCGCCGCGCTGGCCACCACCGGCCTGACGCTGTTGCTGGTCGACAGCGAGGTCTTTACGCATTTCCACCTTCACCTTAATCCGGTGGTGTGGGAGCTGGTGGTCAACCCGGATCAAAGTGAGCTGGCGCGCGACTGGCAGCTGATGTTTATCTGTGTGCCGGTGATCTTCCTGGTGGAGATGCTGTTTGGCACCTGGAGCTGGCAAAAGCTGCGCAGCCTGAACCGCCAACGTTTCGGCAAGCCTCTGGCGGTGCTGTTTATCAGCGCCTTCTTTGCCTCGCACCTGATTTATATCTGGGCCGATGCCAATTTCTATCGCCCGATCACCATGCAGCGGGCGAACCTGCCGCTGTCGTATCCAATGACCGCGCGTAAATTCCTTGAGAAACACGGCCTGCTCGATTCGCAAGAATATGAACGTCGGCTGGTGCAGCAAGGGAATCCGGAAGCCGTTGCGGTGGAATATCCTCTTAACGACCTCAGCTACGACGACAAAGGCAGCGGTTATAACCTGCTGATGATCGTGGTAGACGGCGTACGTCAACAGGATATGAAGCAGGATATGCCTGCCCTCAGCCGCTTCGCCCAGGAAAACATTCGCTTTAGCGATCACTACAGCTCTGGCAATCATGCAGATACCGGCCTGTTTGGCCTGTTCTACGGCATTTCGCCGACCTATCTGGACAGCATTCTTGCCGCGCGCAAACCTTCCGCTCTGATCAGTGCGCTAAGCGCCCAGGGTTATCAATTTGGTTTGTTCTCATCCGACGGCTTTAACGCCAGCCTGTATCGCCAGGCGCTGTTGACCGATTTCACGCTGCCGGCACCTGTCCAGCAAAATGATGCGGTGACCACACAGCAGTGGCAGCGCTGGTTGGCCGATCAAAACAGCAACGCTCCGTGGTTCTCTTACATCAACTTCCGCGGTGCAGAACCGGCAGCCAATGAGAAAACCCCTGCCCCGGCTGACTTTATTCAGCGCTACCGGGCCGGCGCGCAGGATGTGGATGCGCAGATTGCCCAGGTGCTCAACACGCTCAAAGAGCGTGGCGTACTGGATAAAACCGTGGTGGTGATCACCGCAGAGCACGGCGTTGAATTTAACGACACCGGTAAAGGTTACTGGGGCGCAGGCCGCAGTTTCAGCCAACAGCAGCTACAGGTGCCGTTGATTATCCACTGGCCGGGTACGCCAGCGCAGACCATCAATAAACTGACCGGTCACAACGACGTAATGCGTACGCTAATGCAGCGTTTGCTGCACGTAAAAACGTCCCCGAAAGACTACTCGCAGGGTGAAGACCTGTTTACGGCCCAACGCAGAAACAACTGGGTGGCTACCGGTGATAACAGCCTGTTGGTGATCACCACGCCAACGCAAACCCTGATGTTGGACAGCAGCGGCAATTACCATGCGTACGATAAAAACGACAAAGAGATCAAAGACGAAAAACCACAGCTCGCTCTGTTGCTGCAGGTATTGACCGACGTGAAGCGCTTTATCGCCAACTAATCGCTTAAAATACAAGCAGTCAGGCGAATTCGCTCTTGCTTTGAGATTGGGAAAGGGTAGTATTATTTCCCACAGCGTCGGCATGTAGCGCAGCTTGGTAGCGCACCGTCATGGGGTGTCGGGGGTCGGAGGTTCGAATCCTCTCATGCCGACCAGAAATCCTTAGAGAAACCAACCCTTTGCGGTTGGTTTTTTTATGTCTCAAACCTCTGCGTTTCTCTTGTAATAAAATTCTTCAATCTGAAAGAGATGCTCAAACTCACATTCAGATTTCCCCCAGTAACCATTCTAGATCGGCCTGCTATACTGAAAAACCAACAAAATTCACCTGCATACGGATAACTGCTAATGAAATACCGTTCAGCGAGGCTCGCCAATGCAATCAGTTAAAAAATGGTCACAAGAACTGGAGGGATTACGCGGTCTAGCCTCCCTCTGGGTCGTTTTAGGTCATATTTGCATTTTAGCCAGTTATCACTTTCCAATCCTTTCCGATCCTGGAATCGGCGTAGACCTGTTTATATTGCTTTCTGGGTTCCTGATGGCAAAAAATTATGTAGAGCGGAAGGAGAAAGAGCCGTGGACCGACAGTGCAACCTTTAAGAAGTTTTGGCTGCGCCGCTTTTTTCGTATCGCCCCGCTTTACTACGTGCTTTTGATCGTAGCCATTTGCTTTGGCAGCTATTTCGGTGAGGCACGCGAGATTATTGGTCATTTTTACAGTGAAACTCAAACCAACAGTTCGCGCTACAGTGACGCATCATTCTTGAACGTATTCACCCATGTCACGTTTTTGTTTGGTTTCCTGCCAAGTTTCTCATTTAATACCGTGCTACCTGACTGGAGTATCGGCCTGGAAATGCAGTTTTATTTCCTGTTTCCCTTCATTATGCTAGCAGTGATGAGATTGGGCTTTGCCCGAGCCTGCTTAGCAATCATTATGTTGTGTGTTGTTGCCAAGCAGCTGTTACCCGGCTACTTTTCTGCGTTCCCGATGCCATCAATGATTCTGATAAAACTGCATCTGTTCATTGCTGGCATGTTTATTTCAGAAGCTATTCGCGCTAAGAAACTCAAATACGTAGTTTTTGCATTGGCTTCAGCTTGCATCAGCGTTTATATGCAGGACACTTTCAACAAGATGCGTTTCCTAGCCGAAATCGGTATGATTTTAATGATGGCAACCATCCTTTGGCCTCGAAACGAGGAGAGCACGTGGACAAGCGTATTACGCCTCCCACGCTGGATACTAACGAACAAATTCAGCGTATACATGGGAGATGTTTCCTACTCCGTGTATTTGCTGCACTTGTTAATCGTACTTCCAGTCGTCGCTTTCCTGCTGTCAAACACCCAATTTGCTGGCTGGCCCTCTGCCGTACGATTTATCGCCGCCTCCGCTATTATCCTCCCTCTCACTTATGGGATCGCATCGCTGCTGTATAAGTTTATCGAGAAGCCTGGAATTAAACTGGGTAAGAGCTTGATTAGCCGCGGTGAAGCCAAGAATCGTGGCTCAGTAGTCACTGACTGAACCCGAAAAAATCAGTTGGTACAAAAACGTAAACCCGGCCGTTTGTGCCGGGTTTTTTATTGTTATCAGTAAAACTGACATAACACATATGCAGATGTACATCGGCGAGCCAAAACGAAAAACCCCAGCAATCGCGAAGATTACTGGGGTCCGTAGACGCTTTGAGCGTCGGTACTGCTTATATGGTGCCGGCTACCGGAATCGAACTGGTGACCTACTGATTACAAGTCAGTTGCTCTACCTACTGAGCTAAGCCGGCTAAATTTGGCGGAAGGACAGAGATTCGAACTCTGGGAGCTGTTACACTCGACGGTTTTCAAGACCGTTGCCTTAAACCACTCGGCCATCCTTCCAATGGGCGCAGATATTAGCGCTACCGTTATGAAATGTCTATCGTTTCATGAAAAAAAATGCAGGAAAAAGTGCGTTTGCTTAAACTTCAAGCCGCTAACGGTTAAAAAATGAAAAACCCCGCAAAAGCGGGGCTGGATTGCTCACTTAATCGGGGATTATTTAGGCTGTGAGTCGTAATCAGAACAGGTCTGATAGCCTTTGTTCATCACATGTCCGGTATCGCTGTAGCTAACAAAATAGGTTTGTACTTTCCCGTCACGCGGCGCTACCGCATAGGTATCGCAAGTCCCCTGTGCGTGAACCAAAGTCGCCGTGGTTGACGGTGGACCGGCAATGGCACGAACCTGCTGTTTGGTCATCCCTACTTTGACATCACTGACCACAGGCTCCTGAACGTAACTGGCGGCCCTGTCATAAGCCGTACAGCCGGCAAGAATAGAAAATGTCGCTGCTGTGCAAACGGCTAAAATCAGCTTGTTCGTCATGACTTGTCCTCTTGGAGTACGTTTGTTGTACTCTAAGTCTAGAAGAGGAAAGGCTTTTCTACAAATTTCACTTTGTCGATAGGCGCGGTTTACGCCGCCGCGTAGCCAGATACCACAGCAAATCACACAGCAGAAACATCAGTAAACTGACGCCCATCACCGGTAAACAAAAGCCCAGCAGCAGCGTCAGGCAGACAATCAGCAACAGCGGCCCTTTTGGCGTTTTGCGCAGCAACATAAAGGGGGAACGGGCAGGTTTACGTACTACTCGCGTTGGCCGACCTCGCCACCACATCAGGTACCCCATCACCACCATCGCCACCAACCCGGCGGCAAAGACCACCAGCACCAGCTCATTGACCAGGCCAAACAGGACGCCCATATGCAAATCGATTCCCCAGCGCGTTAATTTTGCCGCGAGCGGGTATTGTTCAAAACTGACGCGATCGGTAATGGCCAGGGTTACGGGATCGATAGCAACAGCATCAACCTGCGTCGGCCAACGGCGATCGATCTCCATGACCGTCCAGGCCTGCCCCGCCATCGCCGGCTGCTTGATTTCAACCCTGGCGGCGTCGATACCGGCCTGCCGTGCACCGACCAGGGCCCTGTCATACATGGCGCCATCCTGAGGCGGTTCCGCCCTGACCATCATATGCTCATGGTGTTCCGCATGATCGCCGGCAGGCACAGCGTCCTGCCCGTTGATCGCCGTAGACAGCGAGGGCGTCGACCAGCCGAATTGCTGGCGCAGCACGCTGATGTTCTCCCCGGCCCACTGTGACCAGGTCAGCCCGGTGGCAGAAAAGAACAGCAGGCCGACCAGCAGCAGTACGCCACTTTTTTCATGTAACCTGCGTAAACCACCACGCTGACGCGTTACCTTCTTACGCCTGCGCGCCCCCCAGAGGATCAGCCCCCCCAGCGCGGCAATCCATAGCCAGGAGGCTGCCAACTCGCTGTAATTGCGCCCTACATCCCCCAGCAACAGACTGCGGTGAAATTGGTCCAGCCAGGTGCGCAACGGCAATACGCCGCTGGTACCATAAACCGTCATTACGCCGTGCGTCTGCGCCGTAACCGGATCAACAAACACCGCCAAACGTTCCGAAGCCTGAAGCCCTGCGACGTTAAACAGTACCCGGGTATTCTCGCCCTCCGCCGGAGAAGGACGCACTGCCGACAGAGAAGCTTTTGATGGCGCTATCGCCTGAGCGGCCATAATCTGCTGTTTTAACGGCAGTGCCGGACCGGTACTTTCGTTATACAACTGCGGGGCATAAAGCCGTGATTCAATTTGCGGCGTCAAGGCATAAAATATGCCACTCAATGCCGCAATAAGTAAAAACGGCCCAACAAAAAAACCAATATAAAAATGAATCCGCATAGCCAACGGAATAAACCAACTGCGAGTAGTCACCTGCGGGTTAATATTCTGCGCAGCAGCAGGCAACGCAATATTGCGTTCAGACATGATAAGTCATCCGTGGTCAAATGGAATTACCCGGAATCTACCCGAATTAAACTCATTTAACAAACAGATTTCTTCTCTGTTTAGCTTAATTCTCATCAATGTTACAATAGTGGAACAACTGCTGACATTGTCATTCCTTTACGCTTTAACCCTGCAAGGACGCTCCTGGTGAAACTGTCAATTCAACATATGCGCACGCTGGCCTGGCTGGGCCTGTTCGCTATGTTGATGATATTCATCGCGCCATCAATTTCCACCCATCTTGCAAAAAATAGCATGGATAACAGCGAGATGACTGGCATGCCCATGAGTGCGGAGCATGCTGGACACAGGACAATGATGAGCCAGAAACTCGCCGATAGCCCGCTGGCAGGGCACAACATGGCGGACATGAGCACCGGCGACTGTTTTAACTTCTGTGGCTACTGCAGCCTGTTTCATCATAGCCCGCCACTGGTCATTTTGCCGTCAGCACTCCCGGCGATCAATATTCAACGCGCGCCATCCCTTATTCAAAATCTTTTTCACATTATTATCCCCTCTGCCTTTCCGCCTTATCAAACCCGGGCACCACCTTTCATCCTCATTAATTTTATTAAATATATCTAAACCACATGCCTTATTTTATTGGGTAGGGTTAATTGCGCCAAAATAAAATAGAAAGATAACTTAATCTTTACTTTGCTGCTGTTTTAACTGCGTCTCAAAAGCCCGTTGAGACTGTTGCACATATTGCTGTAACCCCAGCCGATCGACAAAAGCATCCCGATCGCCAGCCTGAAGTCGCGCCATTTTATTTTCCAGATCGAAGCGCGTTCCCTTATTGGCGATAAAAATATCCGCGTGCTGCTGGGCCAAAAGCCTAAAGCTGCTGCGGATGTCCTGCACCAGACTCGGGTAGTTTTTGTTATCGACCAGATAGTAGTCCGGGGTTGCCAAACTGTCGGCATAGACCAGCCGATAGGTTTTCCCACTCTGCCGCAGCGTGGTCGTCCATGAAGTGGCGCCAGGCAAATGCCCCGGCGTCATTAACGCCGTAAATTTCAGCCCGCCCAAAGTAACGCTATCCCCTTGCCCGACGATAATGTCGACCTTCACCGGAGGGAAACCAAGTGCATCTCCCAAGGCAAAATCCTGTTTTCCTCCCCGTGCCAACTGTTGGGCATTGGCGGCGCTGGCAACCACTTTCGCCCCGCTCCAGGCTTTCAAACGAGCGATGCCTCCAGCCTGATCGAGACGTGCGTGACTGTTAAGAATGAATCGCAAGTCCTTGATGTTGAAACCCAATGCCTCAATATGGGATTTTATCACCGGGGCACTGGCATCCAACCCCGCGTCAATAAGAATCAATCCTTCCGGCGTGCTGAACAGCACGGATGAAAGGTTGCGTGTGCCGACATAATACAGCTGAGGGAAAATCTGGAATGGCGCCACCGGCTGCGCCCATTGCTCAAACAGTGAATAGGGCGGCGCACTGGACAACGGTTGCGCAGGATCGAGCTGTGCCTGAGCGTTAAAGCACAGTGAGAATGTCATAGCCATCAGATAACCCATGTTTTTTTTCATGTTTCAGCTCTACGGGGAAAAACAGGGCTGAAGTATACTCAGCCTAATATTGAAGCGTATTCAATTTAAAAGGCTATTAATGAACATCCTGCAAATGGACATGAACCTGCTGAAAGTGCTCTACCTGTTGACCAGCACCGGATCCAGCCAGAAAACGGCGGATAAGCTCGGTATCAGCACTTCTGCCGTCAGTCACGCCCTGGCCCGCTTGCGTGAGGTGCTGGATGAGCCTCTGTTCCGGCGGGAAGGGCATCGCCAGGTGCCGACGCTGTTTGCCCTGTCGCTTAAAGAAACGCTAACGCCCTTGTTCTCTTCGCTGGACAGTGAATTATTCGGCCATGTGCCGGACGCGCCACGGCATTTCACCCTGGTTGTGCCGCCGGCACTGCATCCGATTTTATTGCCGTTGCTGGCGCAGAAAAGCACGCTTGCCAATGCCGATATCCGCTGCCAAAACTTTGAGCGACGTTCATGGCGCACTGAGCTGCTGGAAGGCGCGGTAGATATGGTGATTGCCGTTGGCGATCACCAACAGCGCACCAGCGCGCTGCGTTATGAGCTTATTGGCAGCACCCGCCTGGTGGCGGTATTCGGATCGCCGTTGCGCCAGATATTAGGTCACAAAAGCGGGCTGACATTTGGTGAACTGGCAGACTACCCGCACTATTACTGCCATCCCTGGCCACAGGCAGAGAACGAACTTGACCGTCAGTTGGAACGCCAGGGTTTACAACGCAGGATCCAGCTCAGCTGTGCCGATTACGCGCAGTTGCCACCGGTACTGCGCGCAGCGCCACTGATGGCGGTAGTTCCGCAACCCTGGTTCAACGCACAGCAGGACAAGCAGGGACTGTACGCCCTGCCGATCCTGGACGATCTGGCGATTGGTTATCTGTTTTCACACTATCGCCAGGGTGAAATCGAGTGGAAAAAACGGCTGATCTCCACTCTCCATGCGGAACTCAAACCCTATTATCACTAACGGTAATCAGAAGCCAAACTCGCTCAGGGCCGCAATATCATCCGGGCGGCGACCGAGCGGCCAGTGGAATTGCCGATCCTGCTCGCGGATCGGCATATCGTTGATGCAGGCGTGTCTGTTGATCATCTGGCCATCCGTATTGAACTCCCAGTTCTCGTTACCAAAACTGCGGTACCAGTTGCCGGAGTCATCACGCCATTCGTAAGCAAAACGCACTGCGATGCGCGCCCCGTCAAATGCCCATAATTCTTTGATCAGCCGATATTCCAATTCCTTTGCCCACTTGCGTTGCAAAAAAGCACAGACAGCCTCACGGCCATCAACAAACTCAGCGCGATTACGCCAATGGGTATCGACCGAATAGACCTGTGCTACCCTTTCCGGATCGCGGCTGTTCCAGGCATCTTCCGCCAAACGGACTTTCTCAATCGCCGATTCACGGGTAAAGGGCGGCAAGGGGGTTTAATGCTCATAGCTTACCTCGGAGGTTAAATTGATGTAGACAAGTTTGTCTACGTCATTAAGCTAGCGCATGTAGACAGAGTTGTCTACAATCATTGAAATCAATGCTCAGGAGATATTTCAATGTCCGCTCCCCCTCAGGTTCTTCCCCCGCGCCAGCGTATCCTGCTGACAGCCCACGATCTGTTTTACCGCGATGGAGTACGCGCGACCGGTATCGATCGCATCATTAGCGAATCTGGCGTAGCAAAAGTGACCTTTTATCGCCATTTCCCCAGCAAAAACGAGTTGATTGAGGCGTTTCTGGCTTACCGCCATGAGCAATGGTTGAGCTGGTTCAGTCAGTCACTGGCACAGTATGTCGAGCAGTTCGGGGATGTCTTACCTGCCTTGGTGCCTTGTCTTGAGGAATGGTTTAGCGATCCGCACTACCGCGGCTGCGCTTTTATCAATACGGCGGTTGAACTGGCGGATATGTTGCCGGAAAGCCTGGACATCGCCCGCCGACACAAGCAGCAAATGGCCGAAGAGATCGCTCGCTATCTGCCCCTTGGCCCGGAACGAGAACAACGGGCAGAGATGCTGGCGATGCTGATTGACGGGGCGATCGTCAAGGTGCAAATAGAGCAGCAACCGCAGAATGCCTTATTGCTGTTGAGGGAAACGCTGAAGGCCTTAGCCGAAGTTTGGCATCATCAGTAATTGGCCCAAATCCCCGGCGTCACCAGCTCCATCAGATGACCGTCGGGATCGCGGAAGTAGATGCTCTCACCGCCGTGATCCCAGCTCATCCGCCCTTCTATCTCGATCCCCTGAGTCGTCAGATGTTGCTCCCAATGCGGCAACTGTTCTTTCGCCACCGCTAACCCGATATGCAGTGGCCCGCTGCCGTCATGCGGGGGATATACCCTTCTGGATAATGCGCGCCTTTCAGCGAGTCCCCTTCGATAAACAACAGCAACACGCTTTGTTCACCGACGTTGTAAGCGCGGAAACGCTCGTTCGCCACCATCACCGGCAGTTTTAAAACCTGCTGATAGAATGCAGCGGCGCGTTCGATATCTTTGACGTACAGTACGGTTTCAACCACCCGATTTATGCTGAGTTCCATGCTAACCTCCTGATTTATCTCTGTGTAGAAAGTTTAGGTAAGCCGCAGGATCTCAGAATGGCAATCCGTGCCTCATTCATGCCAATTCGTGCCAAACCGCAGGCAAAAAAAACGCGGCCCGAAGGCCGCGTGGTGACACTCACACTCTGTTGCTTAGAACTGGTAAACCAGGCCCACGGCAACCACGTTGTCGGTGTTGATACCGGCAGACTTGGTGAAGTCGTTGTCGTCCAACAGGTTGATTTTGTAGTCAACGTAGGTGGACATGTTTTTGTTGAAGAAGTAGGTCGCACCCAGATCCACAAATTTGACCAGATCTTCGTCGCCGTAATCCTTGCCGTTAGCGGCCAGACCCAGGTTTTTACCTTTGGTTTGGTTATAACCAACGAATGGACGCAGACCGAAGTCAAACTGGTAGTGTGCGTAAGCTTCGATACTTTGCGCCTTGTTGGCATAACCGTAAGCATCGCTGCTGGTAGAGCCAAAGCGTGCGGCATTGTAAGACTGGGTGAACATCACGGCCAGGTAAGCGTCGTTGGCGTCATATTTCAGACCGCCAGAATAACCTTCTGCACGGTCACCACGGCCCATGATGCCACTGTATGCGCCACCGCCGTTTTGCTCGCTGGTACGTTTGGAACTAAAGAAGGCACCTGCAGCGCTGATGCCATAGCCGATGTCGTAGTTCACCGACATGCCGTAGCCGTCGCCGTTCTGATTGAGAACTTCACGGCCGTTGTTAGACTCTTCGCCGCTGCCGTTTTTACCCTGGTACTGCAGAGCAAAGTTCAGGCCGTCAACCAGACCGAAGAAGTCGGTGTTACGGTAAGTTGCCAAACCGCTGGAACGTTGGAACATGAATTGGTCGGCACCGTAAGTGGAGCCATCGAACTCTGGCTGCAAGTCGGTATAAGCGGCAACGTCATACAGCACGCCGGTGTTACGGCCGTAGTCAAATGAACCGTAATCGCCAAACTTCAGGCCGGCAAAGCCGTAACGGGTAAAGTTCTTGTTGTCTTGGCTTTCAGCATGGTTGAGGTTTGCCTGATATTCCCATTGACCAAAACCGGTCAACTGGTCGCTGATTTGTGTTTCGCCACGCAGGCCGAAACGCATATAAGACATGTCGCCATCGGAGCCATTGTTGTCAGAGAAATAGTGAAGACCATTGATCTTGCCGTACAGATCCAGTTTATTGCCGTCTTTGTTGTAGATTTCCGCCGCACCTGCGGTGCCTGCAACCAGCAGTGCGGGGACGATCAGAGAAAGAACTCGAAGTTTCATTGTTATTATCCTCGTTTATTATGTCGAGCTATGGCCACTGCCCTTTTGAGCATTATTAGCACGACTGTGCATTACCATTCTGGTAACAAGGGTAATATTAATCCAGAAAGAAAATGATACCAAGTATCCGATAGTGTTTCAGTGTGATTATTAAAGGTTTCCAAATGTAAAATTGAGCGAACTTCCACAAAACATTACAGACATAAAAAATAAGGCACGCAATGACAAAAAACACACTTATAGATATAAAATCATGTAGTTATACAAAAACTTAAGAAAAAAAAGATAGCCATACAAAAGTCACTATCAATAAGCACATTGTGCCAAAAGAATCCCATAACGCTGACGTTATAATAATCCCGCTATCATCATTATTTTCATTATTACCTTCATTATCTGTAAGATAATTTTTTGTACATTCTGTACACTTCAACCGGCTTATGGCCGGTTTTTTATTGCCTCATACTTAGCTCACATTTCATCTTAATTCGCACTTTATGCCAAAAAATAATCACTTGAAGATATTATCCCCCCAATTAACTTCCGCACTAATAGCTAATCTTTTCTTCTGTTTTAGACTACTTATTAAGCGCACTAATTTGGAAAGCATTTTATTGCTTAAATAACTTTCGCTTCGTGCTGCAGGGTTTTGAACCGACAACATTGGTCGCACGGTTGCTATTTTGATAACCTGCACAAAATGCCCCGAAGAAGATGAACCATGCTATTTCAACCCGAAGCGCTATGGCGTCGGCTACAAAGCTCCCCTTTCCGCGCCAAATTTCGTCTGAATCCCAAAGACCAGCTTTATTTTGAAACCAAAGGCTTGCCGCTGATCCTCAGCCATGCACGAGATTTTATCGATCAACGGTTGGCTGCGCCTTTTCCGAACAATGACGGCAAGCAGACCCCCATGCGCGGCCATCCGGTGTTTGTCGCCCAGCACGCCACCGCGACCTGTTGTCGTGGTTGCCTGGCCAAGTGGCATAACATTCCGCAAGGGCAAGCACTGAGCGAACAGCAAAAGCAGTATATTGTGCAGGTCATTGGCCTGTGGCTGGAACGTCGCGCAGCACCGAAGGCCAATGACGGCGCAATTCCTTTCGACCCGGATCGCGGATTGTGATAAAAACATTCCATAACTTTCAGTCCCTCTTCCACAATAGATCCCAAAGCCCACATGACATCCACCTTATGCAATGAACAGCAAAAACCCGGGGTACCGGCTCAGATCGCCACGCGGCTGGCCTTTTTTGTCGCCGGGTTCGGCATGGCCGCCTGGGCGCCCCTGGTTCCCTTCGCCAAAGCGCGCATCGGCATTGATGATGGCTCTCTCGGTCTGTTGCTGCTGTGCATTGGTGCGGGTTCGATGCTGGCGATGCCGCTCACCGGTTTTCTGACCGGCAGATTGGGCTGTCGGCCGGTGATCTTGCTTGCTGGTTTGGCGCTTTGCATCGATTTACCGCTGCTGGTGCTGATGAATACCACCCTGGGCATGGCGTTGGCACTGCTGCTGTTTGGCGCAGCAATTGGCATGATCGATGTGGCAATGAATATACAGGCCGTGGTGGTCGAGCGTGCCAGCGGCAAGGCAATGATGTCGGGCTTTCATGGTTTCTTCAGCGTTGGCGGCATTGCCGGCGCCGGGGGCGTTAGCATCATGTTGTGGCTGGGACTCTCCCCTCTGTTGGCGACCTGTGTCACAGTATTGACCATCGCGGCGTTGCTAACCGTAGCCAGCCGCAATTTACTGCGCGAAAGCGGCGGTGAAGAAGGTGGACCGATGTTCGTCGTGCCACGCGGTTGGGTCATGTTTATCGGCATTCTGTGCTTTATCATGTTCCTGGCGGAAGGGTCGATGCTCGACTGGAGCGCCCTGTTCCTCACTACCCTGCGTGGGGTTGACCACAGCCAGGCCGGATTAGGCTATGCGTTGTTCTCCATCACCATGACCCTCGGCAGGTTGAACGGTGACCGCATCGTCAACGCCCTGGGCAGATATAAGGTCTTGCTGCTCGGCAGCCTGTGTGCCGCTATCGGTCTGAGCATGGCGATTGTGTTCGATAATGCCATGGTCTCGTTGATCGGGTTTATGCTGGTAGGGTTGGGTGCCTCTAACGTGGTGCCGATCCTGTTCAGTGCCGCAGGCAATCAACATGATATGCCGGCCAATCTGGCTATCGCCTCAGTGACTACCGTAGGCTATGCCGGTATTCTCGCCGGGCCGGCGTTAATCGGCTTTATCGCCCAGTTCTCCAGCCTGACGGTCGCCTTTGCCTGCGTTGCCGTCTTACTCCTGGCTGTTACCGCCAGCGCCCGGGCGATAACCCGTTGATTCAGGAATGCGCAGCCAACTATGCAAAACAAACAACTGACCATTAGCTCAAGCAATATTACCCGCTGCTTCCTGCTATTTGCCGTGCTGCTGACAATTGCCATTGGCCTGTACGGCTACAACTATACCAACGCCTGGCTGGCGGAGAAAAAATATGCGCTGAACAGCATCGCCAATGGGCTGCAAAAGCGCATCGACAACTATCGCTACGTCACCTATCAGATCTACGATAAATTCGGCAATGCGGCCTCCCTGAACGTCGATCCCAGCCTGCAGGAAACCCGACTGCGGCCGGACGTTTACTACCTGGAAAAACCGCATAAGAAAACCGACGCGGTCATTTTTGGCAGCCATGAAGAAGGGACATTGGCGATGATCGCCAATATTTCGGACTATCTGGATGCCCGCTGGGGTGCCAAGACCGAAAATTACGCCATGTATTACCTTAATGGTCAGGACAACAGCCTGAGTCTGATCACCACTCAGCCGTTAAAAGAGTTGGCCTCTCGCTTCAAGGAAAACTACCTGACGACGTCGGCGGAAGATCGTCGCGCCGAAATGCTGCAACAGGCGAACATGCTCGACGAGCGCGAAAGCTTTTCCGCCTTACGCAAGCAACGTTTCCAAAACGCCTATTCGTTTTCAATCCGTACGACCTTCAATCAACCGGGGCATCTGGCCACGGTGATCGCCTTCGATTTGCCGATTAACGATATCATCCCGATTAATATGGCGCGTGCCAACTTTATGCTGCTGCCCGATAACAGCAATCTGGACGATGGAACTCTACCGATTGAAGGCACCCCCAACGCCGGTATAACGATGAGCGGCAACTGGGTCGACTTCACGGCCTCCCTGCCTAACGCACCGCTGAAAGTGGTTTATCGGGTTTCCGCCATCAGCCTGGCGATCGACCTGCTGCGTAACAATATCTGGTTAATCGCCATCAATCTGTTGCTGTTGGCGCTGTCGCTGGCAGGCATCTACTTTATTCGTCGACAATACATTCGCCCTAGCGAGAACATGGCGGTTGAACTGGAGGCCGAACGCGCGCTGAATCAAGAGATTATCGCCAGCCTGCCTTCCGGCCTGCTGGTGTACAACTTTGCCAGCAATACGGTGATCGCCAGCAATAAGATTGCCCAACATCTGCTGCCTCACCTGAGCCTACAAAAAATTGCCCATATGGCCGAACAGCACCACGGGGTGATTCAAGCGACGGTCAACAATGAGGTGTATGAAATTCGCATTTTCCGCAGCCAGCTCTCAGCGGAAACTTACCTGTTCCTGTTAAACGATCAGGACAAGGAAGTCATGGTCAACAAGCGGTTGCAGCAGGCACAGCGCGAGTACGACAAAAATGTACAGGCACGCAAACTGATGCTGCACAATCTGGGGATCGAACTGAACCAACCGGTGCGCCAAATGCACGATCTGGCCGATCGCCTGCGTACGCAACCGGATGAAGAACAACAGCAAGCGCTGCTAACAGAGTTGACCGCACAGTCATCCTCGGTGCTGGGCTTGATTGAAAACATCACCCTGCTCACCCGGCTGGAAACTCAGGACTGGCAACCTTCGCGCCACCCTTTCAGCCCTTTGGCCCTGATAGATGAATTACTGCGTGAAGCCCTGCCTTCCATCAATCAAAAAGGACTGTCGCTTTTCAATCATTTCCAGCTTGATGTCGAGCAGCAATATATCGGTGACGCTAACGCGCTACGCAAGGTGATCTCGCTGCTGGTGCATTACGCGATTATCACTACCGCCTGCGGCAAGATTTCTCTGGTGGTTGATCATGAACCCGAGCACCCCGATCGCCTGGTGTTCCACATCAATGATACCGGCTCGGGTATTTCCAACGAGGAAATCAGTAACCTCAACTATCCGTTCCTCAGCCAGACGCTGGTGGATCGTTTTAATCATGGTTCCGGCCTGACCTTCTTCTTGTGCAACCAGCTATGCAAAAAACTCAACGGCCAGTTGGATATTCGCAGCAAGGTCGACATCGGCACCCGCTACACCATTCGCGTACCGATGGAAATGGAGAAAAAGGAGACGGAAGCGCAGGAAAAACTGCTCGATGGCGTGACCGCGCTGTTGGACATCACTTCTGAAGAGGTGCGCGGCATTGTGACCCATCTGCTGCACGCCTATGGCGCGAGCTGCATCATTGCCGATGAACGCCAGGTTAACCGCGACTACGACGTTCTACTGACCGACAACCCGCAAAGGGCTGACGATTATACCCTGCTGCTGACCAGCGATGAGGCCGGATGGCAACAGCTTGAAAAACGGTATATTCGGGTAAACTATAACCTGAGTGGCGCAATGATAGACGCCGTGCTGATGCTGATTGAGCAGCAAATGGCCGCGTTGGAACAGCCGGAAAGTCCGCTTTCGCTGACCGCCGATGATATCCAACTCTATGAAAAACAATTGAAATCAAGTGATTACTATGGCCTGTTTGTTGATACAGTACCCGACGATATCAAAAAACTGTATACTGAGGCGGGCAGCAGTGATTTCAATGCTCTGTCACAGACAGCACACCGCCTGAAAGGCGTGTTTGCCATGTTAAATCTGCTTCCCGGCAAGCAACTGTGTGAATCGTTAGAACAGCACATCGCAGACGGTGATGCGCTCAAGATCGAGAATAACATCAGTCAGATTGATTTTTTCGTCAGCAGACTGCTGGAGCAAGGTAGCCAACAACATGAATAACCTGAACGTAATTATTGCTGATGACCATCCTATCGTACTGTTTGGCATCCGGAAGTCACTTGAGCAAATTGAATGGGTGAATGTCGTTGGGGAGTTTGAAGACTCAACAGCACTGATCAACAATCTGTCCAAGCTGGACGCCAACGTACTGATCACCGACCTTTCAATGCCGGGCGATAAATATGGCGACGGCATTACGCTGATCAAATACATCAAACGCCATTATCCGCAGTTGTCGATCATCGTTCTGACCATGAACAACAACCCGGCCATTCTGAGCGCCGTGTTGGATCTGGATATCGAAGGTATCGTACTGAAACAGGGCGCGCCTACCGACCTGCCGAAAGCGCTGGCCGCACTGCAAAAAGGCAAGAAGTTCACGCCGGAAAGCGTCTCCAAGCTGTTGGAGAGGATCAGCGCCAGCGGCTACGGTGACAAGCGCCTGTCGCCAAAAGAGAGCGAAGTACTGCGTCTGTTCGCCGAAGGTTTCCTGGTGACCGAAATCGCCAAGAAACTCAACCGCAGCATCAAAACCATCAGCAGCCAGAAGAAATCGGCGATGATGAAGCTGGGTGTCGAGAACGATATTGCGCTGCTCAACTACCTCTCTTCCGTCAGCATGGCACCGCTGGACAAAGAATAAAGAACACGGTAGTTAACAAGGGCGTGGCATTTTGCTGCGCCCTTTTGCTTTTAGGCCTCTTCTGACTCGGCGCGTACGTGGCGCACCTGCTGGCTGTAATAGGCCAATGTTTGCTCCAGCGTTTCCAGCGTTACCGGTTTCGACAGGCAATTATCCATGCCGGCCTCAATACAGCGCTGCTTCTCTTCCGCCAGGGCATTCGCCGTAACCCCGATCACCGGGGAAGTAAACTGCAATTCACGCAGGCGCTGGGTCAGGTGATAGCCATCCATGTTCGGCATATTGACGTCGGTCAGCACGATATCAACGGTATTGCGACTCAGCACGTCCAGCGCGTCGAGCCCATCATTGGCGGTCACCACCAGGTAACCCAGCGAGCTAAGCTGATCGGACAGCAACCGGCGGTTGATCGGATGGTCGTCCACCACCAATAAATGAATATCACCGTTGTCGACCTGGCTGGCCTTGGTTGGCACCGGCAATTGCATCAGGCCACTGCCACTCTCATCCCGGGTGCCAAACAGTCGGTTGAGCAGTATGAGGGTTTCGCGCGGCGTCGAGGTGCTGTGCATCCAGTAACCCGGGCGTGTTTCCTGCGATGGGCCGATGTGCTCGATAGAAAATTGGATCTGCGCCAGCAGCGGCGTGCTGACCCTCAACGGGTGATCGCTTAGCATCACCTCGCCTTCAGCGGTGTCCTGCCCCTGATAGCGTAATACCGTCGCACCATAGCCGCCCAGGATCTCCATCAGATAACTTTCCAGCCGCTGGTTGCGAATATCCAGCCACAGCGTTTTGCCCTGCCAGGTATCGCTCGGCTGCGGGATCGGGAACTGGGCGCTAAACAGAGGAATACGGATGGTGAACAGGCTGCCTAATCCCGGTTCGGATTCAACGGCAATGTCGCCGTCCATCATGTTGATCAGCTTCTCGCAAATCGCCAGCCCCAGCCCGGTACCCTGGAAATGGCGCTGCACACCGCTGCCCACCTGGAAGAACGGGTCAAACAGGCGGGTAATTTCTTTCTCCGGGATACCAACGCCGGTGTCACGAACGCTGAATTCCAGATAATTGCCGCGGGTGCAGACCTGCAGGATGATGCAGCCGGTATCGGTGAACTTAATGGCGTTGTTCAACAAGTTGGACAACACCTGCTGCAACCGTACCGGATCGCCGGAAATGCGCTCAGGCACGTTTTGCTCGATAAAGCAGTACAGCCCCAACCGCTTCTTCACCACCAGCGGTAAGTAGTTGCCGGCGATGTGGGTAATTACCTCCAGACAGGAGAACTCCCGCGGTTCAATCTTCAACTGCTCGGATTCAATTTTCGAGAAGTCCAGAATATCGCTGATGATCTTCAGCAGCAGCCCGGAAGAGTTGTTCATCGCATTGACCAGTCGATCAACGCCCTGCGGTAACGCCTTGGTCTGCAGCAAATCGAGGTTGCCGATAATGCCGTACAGCGGCGTACGCAGCTCATGGCTAACGGTCGCCAGGAACATCGATTTCGATTGGCTGGCCTGTTCCGCGGCGGCGGCCATCTCTTGCAGCGATTCTTCCATTTTCACGCGGGCGCTGACATCCACCAGCACACAAATCGCCACATCCTCATTACGATAGCGAGAATGAACGAAGCTGATCTGCAGGTTATTGTTATTGCTGGTCATCACATCGACAAAATTCACCTGCTGTTCGCAGATGATACGCGTAATGCGGTCACGGTCTTCGTGGGTCAGTAAGTTGATGTAATTGTGCGCCAGTTCGTTACTGAGGATATTGGTGCCGTCGCTGATGCGCAGAATACAGATGCCCACCGGCGCCGAGGCGACAATTTTACGGTTAAACTGCTCATGTTCTTCCAGCCGGAAGGCGTTATCCTCTGCCGGCAGGAACATTTTGCGTTCAAACAGCCAGGCCAGGGTGAACAGCACGATGGCGGACAGCAGATTCAGCAGCACCGCATTGAGGATCAGCATTTTGAAGCGCTCAACCACCGTCTTCACCGGCACCGCATACACGATGCTGAGCGAGGATGGCGGCAACGCCTTTTTCATGATCAGGTCGCGGTAATTATCGACGTAACCAAAGTAGGCTTGTTCCAGCGGATAACTGTCGGGCGCTTGCGCATTGCGCTCACCATCCGCCAGCTGCAGTATCGGTTCGTTGTTCTCATCCAGCAGGGTGACGGCGATCGGCAGGTTGCCGGTAGTCACGAAGTCTTCCAGACGTATAGTCTGCTCAATGCCCAGCAACGCTTCCAGCTTGGAGCCAATATAGATTGGCGTCAGTACATACAGATAGCCGACATCCGGCCGCTGCTGGCTTGGGCTGATCCAGTACAGGTTATTGTCTTTATCCTGGTTCTTGGCGTTGCGATATTTAAGGATGCGCTCATGCAGCGTTTTCAGCGCATCTGAGCGGTTGGCTACGCCGCTGCTGCCGCCGAACTCCGCCATGCACAGGCTATCCCCGCCGATAAAAAACACCCGGTTGAGATCGTAGGCCGCGACAAAATTCTCTTTCCAATACTGGATCAACCCGCTCAGCGAATTGAGCGAGCTGCGGTAAGTGCTATTAAGTGAACAGTTGGACTCCGGATAGAGCGGGAAAAACTCTGGCGGGCTGCTCTTGCCGGGAAAGATGCCGCTGAACATGTCCAGGCTGCTGACCGAGCCATTGAGGCGGTTTTCTGCCATATATTTGATATCACGAATGATATCGGCCGAATGGCGGATGTAGCCCTGCGCCTGATCAAAATTCAGATTGTAGTCCTGCCGAATGTCAGACTCTTTCTGATGCAGGATATTCAGGATATAGAAAGTGGTGAGCAACGCCCCCAACGACCACAGCATTATCGCCAGCACCCGGAACAGATAGCGGGAAATCTTTAACGTGGTGCGAAAAGAGGCTAAATATTTCAATCGGATACCATACAAATGTGAGTGGTGACCAGCGCGTTCATAGCAGAGCCGGGAGCTGTTGGCTTGAGTTCGCTAATTAAACCATATAACTGAAAAAGGGCCTAGCATCGCTGCCAGGCCCTGTATTTCTCAGTGCAATAGTGGCGTTAGTCGCCCACTATGGCTTAGGCGTTGTCATCTTCCGCGTCGTCTACCGCTTCAGAATCGTCGTCGCCTTCGTCCAGCGGCGTAGCGTCTTCTTCTACGGCTTCTGCGCCGGCTTCCAGACTATCCAGTTCTTCGTCTTCTACCGGTTCGGCAACGCGCTGCAGGCCGACGACATTCTCATCTTCCGCAGTACGGATCAGCGTAACACCCTGGGTATTACGGCCAACCACGCTGACTTCCGAAACGCGAGTACGCACCAGCGTACCGGCATCGGTGATCATCATGATCTGATCGGTGGTATCCACCTGCACCGCACCCACTACCTGACCATTACGCTCGCTCACCTTGATGGAGATAACCCCTTGGGTGGCACGTGACTTGGTCGGGTATTCGGTGACCGCAGTACGCTTACCGTAGCCGTTCTGGGTAACGGTCAGAATATCGCCTTCACCGCGAGGCACAATCAGGGAGATAACGCTGTCGCCTTCACCCAGGTTGATACCGCGCACGCCGGTAGCCGTACGGCCCATTGAACGCACCTGCGTTTCCGGGAAGCGAACCACTTTACCGTTGGCGGAGAACAGCATGACTTCGTTACTGCCGTCGGTCAGGTCAACACCAATCAGCTCGTCACCCTCATTGAGGTTAACGGCGATGATGCCGGCGCTGCGTGGGCGGCTAAAGTCGGTCAACGCGGTTTTCTTCACGGTGCCGCTAGCGGTTGCCATGAACACATGACGCCCTTCTTCATACTCGCGCACCGGCAGAATGGCGGTGATACGCTCATTGGCCTCCAGCGGCAATAAGTTGACGATTGGACGACCACGTGCGCCACGGCTGGCTTCAGGCAGTTGATACACCTTCATCCAGTACAGGCGGCCACGGCTGGAGAAGCACAGGATCGTATCGTGGGTGTTAGCCACCAACAGACGATCGATAAAGTCTTCTTCTTTAATACGTGCAGCAGACTTGCCCTTACCGCCGCGGCGTTGCGCTTCATAGTCGCTCAATGGCTGATACTTCACATAGCCCTGGTGCGACAGCGTAACTACCACGTCTTCCTGGTTGATCAGGTCTTCGATATTGATATCGGACGTGTTGGCGGTGATCTCGGTACGGCGGCCGTCGTTGTACTGCTCTTTAATTGCGACCAGCTCTTCGCGGATCACTTCCATCAGGCGGTCTGGGTTTTCCAGAATAAAGATCAGCTCGGCAATGGCGGTCAGCAGCTCTTTATACTCGTCCAGCAGCTTTTCATGCTCCAGGCCGGTCAGTTTCTGCAGGCGCAGATCCAAAATCGCCTGAGCTTGCTGCTCAGTCAGGTAATATTTGCCGTCACGGATACCGAACTCCGGCTCCAGCCACTCAGGGCGAGCCGCGTCATCACCCGCGCGTTCCAGCATGGCACCTACATTACCCAGATCCCACGCCTGAGCGACCAAACCGGCTTTCGCTTCCGCAGGGGTTGGCGCACGACGGATCAGTTCGATGATCGGATCGATGTTGGCCAGAGCGATAGCTAAGGCTTCCAGAATGTGGGCGCGATCGCGAGCTTTACGCAGTTCAAAGATGGTACGACGGGTGACCACTTCACGGCGGTGACGAACAAACGCCTGCAAAATGTCTTTCAGGTTCAGCAACTTCGGCTGGCCCTGGTGCAATGCCACCATGTTGATGCCGAAGGTGACCTGCAATTGCGTCAGTGAGTACAGGTTGTTCAGTACCACTTCGCCAACCGCATCGCGTTTGATCTCAACCACGATACGCATACCGTCTTTGTCGGACTCGTCGCGCAGTGCGCTGATGCCTTCCACGCGCTTTTCTTTAACCAGCTCGGCGATCTTCTCGATCAGACGCGCCTTGTTCACCTGATACGGGATCTCGTGAACAATAATGGTTTCGCGCCCGGTCTTGGCATCGGCTTCCACTTCAGCGCGTGCGCGCAGATAGATCTTGCCGCGCCCGGTGCGGTAGGCCTCTTCGATACCGCGGCGACCGTTGATGATCGCCGCAGTCGGGAAGTCCGGCCCCGGGATGTGTTCCATCAGGCCTTCGATGCTGATGTTTTCATCATCGATGTAGGCCAGACAGCCGTTGATAACCTCTGACAGGTTATGCGGCGGAATGTTGGTGGCCATACCCACGGCAATACCCGACGAGCCGTTAACCAGCAGGTTCGGGATCTTGGTTGGCATGACGGCTGGGATCTGCTCGGTGCCATCGTAGTTAGGCACGAAGTCGACGGTTTCTTTTTCCAGATCCGCCAGCAGTTCGTGAGCAATTTTTGACATGCGCACTTCGGTATAACGCATTGCCGCGGCGGAGTCGCCGTCGACGGAACCGAAGTTACCCTGACCGTCCACCAGCATATAGCGCAGTGAGAAAGGTTGAGCCATACGCACGATGGTGTCGTAAACCGCGCTGTCACCGTGTGGGTGATATTTACCGATGACGTCCCCGACGACACGGGCCGATTTCTTGTATGGTTTATTCCAGTCGTTACCCAGTACGTTCATCGCGTACAAAACGCGGCGGTGTACCGGCTTCAGTCCATCACGAACATCTGGCAGCGCACGTCCGACAATTACGGACATCGCGTAGTCCAGATACGAGTTTTTCAACTCGTCTTCGATGTTTACCGGTGTGATTTCTCTGGCAAGGTCGCTCATGGAGCTGCTATCCCTCTACTAATGATTCATCTGCCCGCTGCCATAGTGGCAAAGGTGTAAAACTATATCACAAAGCACGCTTTACGGGAAAATAACCGCCGCCGATTCACTGAAATTGTGCATATATGTGCGCTAAAAATGCATCGGCGCAGACGGCGCTGCGCCGGAACATGTATAATCCGCGCAACGAGAACCAGGAGCCAAATACGCCCATGAATGCAGAATCATCCAGCCAAGCGCAAAACGTAGACCATCAGGAAATCGCCAAGTTCGAGGCCGTGGCCTCTCGCTGGTGGGATTTGGAAGGTGAGTTCAAACCGCTGCACCGTATCAACCCGCTGCGTCTGAATTATATCCTGCAACGTTCAGGCGGCATTTTTGATAAAACCGTCCTCGACGTGGGCTGCGGTGGCGGCATTCTGGCGGAAAGCATGGCGCGTGAAGGTGCCAAAGTGACCGGTTTGGACATGGGCGCCGAGCCATTGCAAGTGGCCCGATTACACGCGCTGGAAACCGGCATGAATGTGAATTACGTGCAGGAAACGGTAGAGAGCCACGCCCAGGCCAACCCGCAAAAATACGACGTCGTGACCTGCATGGAAATGCTGGAGCACGTTCCCGATCCGGCTTCGGTGGTGCGCGCCTGCGCTCACCTGGTCAAACCGGGTGGTCATGTGTTCTTCTCCACCATCAACCGCAACACCAAGGCCTGGCTGATGGCGGTCATAGGTGCGGAATATATTCTGAAGATGGTCCCTCAGGGTACCCACGACCATAAGAAGTTCATCCGCCCTTCTGAACTGATCGGCTGGATCGACCACACGCCGCTGCGCGAAAAACACATGATTGGCCTGCATTACAACCCGATCACCGACCACTTCAAGCTGGGCGGCAACGTTGATGTGAACTACATGGTACATACTCAACACGAAGGCTGATGCCGCTCTCAAATGCGGTGAGTATTTAAGCGCTCGCCGCACAAAAATAAATGCCCTTCTTCAGGCCCCGTCATTGGCCTTCTCGCCCTTTTCAATCAAAGAGTTGACCGCCGTATTAAAATGGTTCGTCATCGCTTTCATGGCTCCTTCCGCGTCCTTGGCGCAAACGCAATCGCAAATATCCTGATGCAAAGAGACAATCTGTTTTCTTTCGGCGTCGGTTCCACTTTGCGCTTCGAGACCGGCATGGATAGAACGTCTGAGTTGTTCATGCAGGGATTGCAATAAAATAGCGGACAGAGGGTTGCGAGATGCCCTGGCAATAATGAGATGGAAGTTAATGTCATGCTGAATAAATTTTTCAGCGTCAAAGATGCACGCCTCAATCTGCTTCATCTCATCTTGCAGTTGGCGAAAATCCTCCTCATTGCCGTTGGTCGCCGCCATGCCGGCACTGCCGATTTCAAGCCACTGGCGCACGCTCAGAATCTGGGAGACCGACACCTGGTTTGAAGCGATGGCAAAGCCAAAAATAAGCTCAAGCACGCTGCTGTCGAACGCTTTCACCCGCGGGACTTTACCGCTTTTTATCTCCAGGATCCCCAGTGCTGACAACGAACGGTATGCCTCACGGATCACCCCTCGACTGACACCCAGTTCCTCAATTAATTTTACTTCGCTTGGAACCGCCATCCCCGGCGTCAACTGTTGCTGGCTTATCATATCCAGCACGTAATGCTTGATTTGCGAGGACAATGTGTGGCTCTGAATCGGCATCTTTGTATCCATTTTAAACGACTCCAAAATTTACAACTTCAAATGTACTGGATGAAGAACAAAGCAGAAAACATCACGATATTTTCTTCTCTCAGACCACCACCACAATTCAACACCATCAACGGCCCCTTCCGGGCGGTTCTCGCCGCCATTTTACTAAAAATGTGAGCTTAATATCATATATAAAATCATCCCTATCAACCTGTTTGACAGGTTGATAGGTTGCGCGTAATTTTTCCTGTGCAAACACTCGTGCCTGCTCTTGAGGCCAAATAGAAATTGTCTTTTCAGGAGAAAAAAATGTGGTCGAATGATAAAGAGCTGTTCCAACTGATGCGCACCAAGCTGTTCCCCGCCGTTGTGGGGGATATTCTTGATACTATGGGATTTTTACATCAGTTTTTTGCCCCCTCCATTAAACCGCTTCAGATGAATATGGTGGTTGCCGGCAGAGCGATGCCGGTGCTCGAAGCCGATGTCTACGAGCTCAAATCCAGCTCTGGGCATAACGAAATCACCCAACAGCCTTTTGGGTTAATGTTTGAAGCACTGGACTCGTTGAAAGAAGACGAGGTGTACATCGCCACGGGAAGTTCTCTGCGTTACGCGCTTTGGGGCGGCCTGATGTCAACCCGGGCTCGTCATCTGAAAGCGGCTGGCGCCGTGCTTGATGGTTATGTACGCGACAGCAATGAAATTCTGGAATTAAATTTCCCCACTTTCTCGCACGGCACTTATGCACAAGATCAAGGCCCCAGAGGAAAGGTGATCGATTATCGCGTTCCTATTGAATTTAACGGAATAAGGGTACACCCAGGCGATATCGTCTATGGCGATCGCGATGGTGTATTAATCATCCCGCAAGAAGTTGAACGTGACGCCATTAGTTTGGCATTAGAAAAAGTCTCCACAGAGAATCGCGTCAGGACGGCCATCAGCAATGGCATGAGCACGGTAGAGGCATTCGAAACCTTTGGCGTAATGTGATTTCACCAAGCCCATAATATTGATTGGCAAGGTGGGTTTATATTTAGTCATACAATATGAGTATGCAATCATGAAACAGAGAAATAAAATAATAACACTCTTGTTTATAGCCAGCATTATTAACTACCTGGATCGGGCTGCATTTTCTGTTGCCATGCCCTATATAAAAGATTATCTACAACTCTCTCCTGCTGAAATTGGTGTAATGCTGAGCAGCTTCTTTTTCGGCTATGCCTTATTTAACTTCGTCGGGGGGTACCTGTCTGACATTTACGGCCCGCGCAAAGTGATGGCCATTGCCATGCTTACCTGGTCGTTATTCTGTGGTCTGACAGGGGTCGCTTTCAGCTACATCATCCTATTTATTATTAGAGTCATTTTTGGGATGAGCGAAGGCCCGGTCAGCACCAACATCAATAAGGTCATCACCCACTGGATCCCGATTCACCAGCGCGCACGCGCCATTGGTATTGCCAATGCAGGCAACCCACTTGGAGGGGCTATCGCGGGCCCCATCGTTGGATTCCTGATCATTATGTGGAACTGGCGAGTGGCCTTTATCATCCTCATGTCACTTGGCTTTGTGTGGACCTTCTTCTGGCTGAAAAACTTTACTGACCACCCTAAAGATCACCCGAAAACCCAACCTATTGAAATTGAAGAGTTTGAAACGGCTCTGCACAATGCGCCGGTAAACCATGATACCCAGACCAAGCTGCCGTTTCGCTTTTATCTGACACAGCCACTGGTTTTGGCGACCGGCATGGCGTTCTTTGCCATCAACTATATTCTTTATTTCTTCCTGACCTGGTTTCCCAGCTACCTCTCAATGGCAAAAGGGCTGAACATTGCTGAAATGAGCATTGCCTCCTCGATTCCGTGGTTACTTGGCAGTGTGGGCATGGTCATGGGAGGCGCTGTCTCCGATTATATTTACAAGAAAAGCGGAAGATTACTTTTTTCCAGAAAGCTGCTTATTGTTGTCGGTTTAATTGCCTCGTCTGTATGCATCTGTATTGCCGGGATCGTCGACTCCGTGACCTTTGCCGTCATTATGATGTCCTTCGGCATATTCTTTATGTATCTGGCAGCATCATCGCCCTGGTCTATTATTTCCGACAGTATTTCCGCAGATAAAGTGGGTGGCGTGGGCGGCTTTGTTCACCTGCTGGCGAATACTTCAGGCATGATCGCCCCTATTCTGACCGGTTTTATTGTTCAATACAGCGGTGGCAGTTTTATTTCAGCCTTCGTATTAGCCGGTGTCGTAGGTATTTTCGGCGCATTAAGCGTAGCGTTATTTGTCAAACCCATTAATTCAAATAAAAAAGCACAACCTCTCACGGACACCTTAACAAACCTGAGGAAACAATAATAATGAAAGCATTAACCATTGATAAAAATTCCCATACCGAGTTCGTCGATATCCCTGAGGCCGTATGCGGTGATAATGATGTTCTTATTGATGTTCAGCGCGTCGGCCTCTGCGGCTCCGATTTAAATACCTACCGTGGGTTTAACCCCCTGGTTGTCTACCCTTGCATCCCAGGCCATGAAATTAGCGGCGAAGTTATCCGCACAGGGTGCAATGTCACGACGGCCAAAGCGGGCGATCGTGTGGTGGTCTTGCCTTGCACAGAATGCGGGGTTTGCAGCAGTTGCCTTGCTGGCAGGCCGAACGCTTGTAAGCACAATCAAACGCTCGGCGTCCAGCGTCAGGGTGGTATGGCGCAAAGGCTGGTTATCCCAGCGAATAAAATTCTTGTTTGCAATGCCCTGAGCTTTGATGAACTGGCTCTGGTTGAACCTCTGGCCGTTGGGCTGCACGCCGCCCGTCGTGGTGCCATTCAGGTTGGAGAATGGGTGGCCGTGATAGGTTGCGGTGTCATTGGTCTGGGGGCCATAGCCGCCGCCGCAGCAATGGGAGCACGAGTGATCGCCATAGACATAGACGATCGCAAACAGGCCGTGGCTCTGGCCTGCGGCGCTTGCTCATTCCTCAATGGGGCAAAGGTCGACCTCGCCGACGAGCTGGGCAGGATCGACGAAGGCCGTGGCCCGGCATTGGTCATTGAGGCCGCCGGGCAAACCTCTTCAATCGAGCAATCTCTCGAACTGGTCGCCTTTTCTGGCCGCATCGTTTACGTCGGCTACGCAAAAAAACCGGTTAACTACAACAGCGCGCTTTTTTTGCTGAAAGAGGTGGATATCCGCGGCTCACGAAACGCCACGGTGGCAGATTTTCGCGCCGTACTGGCCTTGATGGAACAACAGCGCTATCCCCTGCATTCAATTATCACCACTCATTACCCGCTCGACCAGGCAGGTGAAGCCTTTATGGCGTGGACAGCCGATCCTGGTGCCGTGACCAAAATACTTATCGCCTTTTAACCGCAATTAATCAGAGATTATAACTATGTTAAAAAATGCATTTTCACTCGAAGGTAAAACGGCATTAATTACTGGCGCGGCCAGCGGCTTGGGTTACGCAATGGCTGAATGCATGGTGGCCAGTGGCGCAAAAGTCATCATAGCCGACCTCAATGGCCCACTCGCTCAGCAGGCTGCTGAAAATCTCGGTCCTATGGCAACCTACAGTCAATTTAACGTCAGTGAAACCACCAAAACCCAGGCATGGGTGAACGGTTTGCTCGACCAGGTTGGGCAGATCGACATCCTGGTCAACAACGCGGGCAACCATTGCAAAAAGCCCATCGAGGAGATGAGCGTTGAGGATTTTGAATCCGTTCTTGATGTTCACGTTGTCGCAGCGTTTGCCTTGACCAAAGCGTTAGTCCCGCACATGAAGCAGCATGGCAATGCCAGCGTTCTGTTTACCGCCTCCATGACGTCATTTCTCGGACAGCCCTATGTCGCCGGCTATGCGGCGGCGAAATCGGCCTACCTGGGGCTTATCCGCGCGCTGACCACCGAACTGGCTGGGGCAGGCATACGCGTCAACGGCATCGCCCCGGGCTGGATCGACACGCCCATGCTGCGGAAGGCCATTGAAGGAGATGATGAGCGCCGCAATAAAATTCTCGGACGAACCCCGATGAAGAAATTCGGCAAGCCAGAAGACATTGGCTGGGCAGCTACTTATTTGGCTTCAGAGGCAGCCGCCTTTATCAGCGGTCAGGTTCTGGTGGTTGATGGTGGCGCTCTGATTGGTTTCTGATTGATTAGCCAGTGCTATTGCTTGGTGATAGCACTGAATATCCAGTCTAAATAATAAGATCAGGAGGGCTATTATGGAGCAAGTCGCATACAAGATTAATGACGTTGATAATGTCGCTACGGCGCTAACGCCCATACAAACCGGCAAAGTCTCGGTTCGCGGCTGTGGGAATGACACCGTCATCGCCAATGAGAATATCAATATCGGCCATAAAATAGCGTTATGCCCCATTTCCATGGGCGACCCCATCATTAAATACGGCATCAACATAGGCAGTGCGACCCAAGCGATAAAAACCGGCGATTGGGTTCACCTGCACGTTATGCATAGCAACTATGACGAACGCTCATCCCATCTGGATCTGGTGACCGGTGCCCCTAAGGATGTCAAATATGAATAAGTTAGAAAGCCTGAAATCGGTGACGTGGTCAGGTTACCAGCGCCAGAACGGCACCAAGGGGATCCGCAATAAAATATTGGTTATTTACACCGTGGAATGCGCCCATTTTGTGGCCGATAAGATAACCGAAAAAGTGAATGACGCCGAAGTTGAAGCGGTTGGGTTTTCCGGTTGTACCGACAATGAGTACGCCGTAAGAATGCTGATCTCATTAATTCGCCATCCTAATGTCGGTGGTGTCCTTGCCGTAGGGTTAGGGTGTGAGTACATCCAGCCAGAGTGGCTTAGCAATATCGCAAAAGAAGAAGGAAAGCCGACGGCCTGGTTCTATATTCAGCAAACCGGCGGCACAAAAGGCAGCGTGGAGTTAGGCGTTGAGCATGTCAGGAGAATGCAGACAGAATTAACACTCACCAGCCGAGTGCCAATGGGCTTTGCAGACTTGATTATCGGCAGTGAGTGTGGGGGCAGCGACTATACCAGCGGGCTGGCGGGCAATGTGGCGGTGGGCAACTTTTTTGATTGGTTGGTCGATGCGGGCGGGACGGCAATTTTTGAAGAGATCGTGGAAGCCATAGGCTTGATTGATATTTTGTCCCAGCGCGCGGCAACCGAAAGCGCTAAGGATGAAATCGTTGCCACCTACAATAAGGCGCTCGATTACTGCAAATCGGTTAGGCAATACTCGGTCAGTCCAGGAAACTTTGCCGGTGGACTATCCACAATCGAAGAAAAAAGCATGGGTGCCGTAATAAAGAGCGGCTCTCGCCCCATCCAAGGGGTGCTTAAAGTCAGCGGTTGTCCCCAGCGAAAAGGCCTATGGTTACTTGATAGCACGCCAGATCCTCACTGGATGCAATTTGGCATCACTAACCCTAATGATAATGAAGGGCTGATGGATCTTATCTCCTGCGGTAGCCATATTATCTTTTTTGTCACCGGTCGCGGCAGCGTAGTGGGCTCCGTGGTTGCCCCCGTGATAAAAATCACCGGCAACAGCCAAACGTTTGAAAACATGATTGATGATATGGATGTGGATGCCGGTCGGCTGCTAAGCGGGGCCATATCGCAACAACAGCTTTCTCTGGAAATCGCCCAATTGATGGTGGCGATTGCAGCCGGGCAAAAAAGCAAAAGTGAGGAACAGGGTCATAAAGAATATTTTATTCCTTATAAATATCAAAGCAAAGAGGTGCTGATCCCCACGCGATGCGAAAGCTAGCCGTATCAACCGCCGTCAGTCGATACCTAAAAATGATCAATTTACGGGAGTGAGGCGACATGAAAGCTCCCGTAAACCTCTTGTGGCGCAAACGCTCTATTGCGAAAGCAAGGGCTGGAGCCCGCGATCTCTGGTCTGATATCCATCGCCCCATCCCACGGACGAGAAACCGTGGTTAATGGCAGCCCTCATTTTGGGGTAAAGTAGCTACGTGGAATCACACAGGCAGACATTGGACAAAAGATTGCGCCAGCCCAGTGTTCTTCTTGTTTATGAATTTTTAGAACTTTGATGGCTAACAATATGCCGTTTTTTTCTAACGTTTAATAAAGCGGCAAACGATCACGTTTTTCTGATTATAGGGAAAATCTTATCCCGCTTATTGACAAGCTTGTCGCACCAGTCACAGCGCGCACTGCGAAAGACAAGTCACATTTCACCCCCAAGTTATCCACAAATTAGGCCACTTTTGTTCACTTGCAAACGCCCTGTTTTCTCACTATCTTGTTACCTCACCGACATACACCCCCTATATATAGTGTTTACATACTGAGCAGAGCTACTACACTTCTGCTTAGGGGCACCATACGGACAGGTAAAACACCACATGAACCAAAGTCTGCTTGTTACTAAACGCGATGGGCGTAAAGAGCGCATCAACCTCGACAAAATCCACCGTGTCATCGACTGGGCCGCGGAAGGGTTAAACAACGTCTCCGTTTCTCAAGTAGAGTTGCGTTCCCATATTCAGTTTTATGACGGCATCAAAACTGCTGATATTCATGAAACCATTATCAAAGCAGCAGCCGATCTGATCTCGCGCGACGCGCCGGATTACCAGTATCTGGCCGCGCGCCTGGCCATCTTCCATCTGCGTAAAAAAGCTTACGGTCAGTTCGAGCCGCCAAAGCTGCTCGCTCACGTGACGCGCATGGTAGAAATGGGCAAGTACGATAAGCATCTGCTGGAAGACTACAGCACTGAAGAGTTCGAGCAGATGGACTCCTTTATCGATCACTGGCGTGATATGAACTTCTCCTACGCGGCCGTTAAGCAGCTGGAAGGGAAGTATCTGGTGCAGAACCGCGTCAGCGGCGAGATCTACGAGAGCGCGCAGTTCTTGTATATCCTGGTGGCCGCGTGCCTGTTCTCCAACTACCCGCGTGAGACCCGTCTGGACTACATTAAACGTTTCTACGACGCGATCTCCACCTTCAAAATCTCACTGCCTACGCCAATCATGTCCGGCGTGCGCACCCCTACCCGCCAGTTCAGCTCTTGCGTGCTGATCGAGTGCGGCGACAGCCTGGATTCCATCAACGCCACTTCCAGCGCCATTGTGAAATACGTTTCGCAACGCGCCGGCATCGGTATCAACGCCGGTCGTATCCGTGCGCTGGGCAGCCCGATCCGTGGTGGTGAAGCCTTCCATACTGGCTGCATCCCGTTCTACAAACACTTCCAGACCGCGGTGAAGTCCTGTTCTCAGGGCGGCGTACGCGGTGGTGCAGCGACGCTGTTCTACCCGATGTGGCATCTGGAAGTTGAAAGCCTGCTGGTGCTGAAAAACAACCGTGGTGTTGAAGGCAACCGCGTTCGTCACATGGACTACGGCGTGCAGTTGAACCGCCTGATGTACCAGCGCCTGATCAAGGGCCAGGACATCACCCTGTTCAGTCCTTCTGACGTCCCGGGCCTGTATGACGCATTCTTCGCCGACCAGGACGAGTTCGAACGTCTGTATACCAAGTACGAGCAAGACGACAGCATTCGCCAGAAACGCGTGAAAGCGGTCGAACTGTTCTCGCTGATGATGCAGGAACGCGCCTCTACCGGCCGTATCTACATCCAGAACGTTGACCACTGCAACACCCATAGCCCGTTTGATCCGCAGATCGCGCCGGTGCGCCAGTCTAACCTGTGCCTGGAAATTGCCCTGCCGACCAAACCGCTGGACGACGTCAACGACGAAAACGGCGAAATCGCCCTGTGTACGCTGTCCGCCTTTAACCTGGGCGCCATCGAAAGCCTGGACGATTTGGAAGAGCTGGCTACCCTGGCAGTGCGCGCATTGGACGCCCTGCTGGATTACCAGGACTACCCAATCAAAGCCGCACACCGTGGCGCCATGGGTCGTCGCACCTTGGGTATCGGCGTGATTAACTACGCTTACTATCTGGCGAAAAACGGCGTGCGTTATTCCGATGGCAGTGCCAACAACCTGACTCACAAGACATTCGAAGCTATCCAGTATTACCTGCTGAAGGCCTCGAACCGTCTGGCTCAGGAACAAGGGGCTTGCCCGTGGTTCAATGAAACCACCTATTCGCAGGGGATCCTGCCGATCGACACCTACAAGAAAGATCTGGATGTCATCTGCCAGGAGCCGCTGCACTACGACTGGGAAACCCTGCGTAAAGAGATCAAGGAAACCGGTCTGCGCAACTCGACCCTGTCGGCGCTGATGCCTTCGGAAACCTCTTCGCAGATTTCCAACGCCACCAACGGCATTGAGCCGCCACGTGGTCACATCAGCATCAAAGCGTCGAAAGACGGCATCCTGCGCCAGGTGGTGCCGGAGTACGAACGTCTGAAAAACGACTACGAGCTGCTGTGGGAAATGCCGAACAACGACGGCTACCTGCAACTGGTCGGTCTGATGCAGAAGTTTATCGACCAGTCGATCTCTGCCAACACCAACTATGACCCAACCCGTTTCCCGGGCGGCAAGGTGCCAATGAAGCAGCTGTTGAAAGACCTGCTCACCACCTACAAGTTTGGTGTCAAGACGCTGTACTACCAGAACACCCGCGACGGCGCGGAAGACGTCCAGGAAGATTTGTTGCCGGCCAAGGGCGGCGATGATGACTGCGAAAGCGGCGCCTGCAAGATCTAAAGTTTGAAACAGCGGGCCGGAACTCTTCCGGCCCCTTCATTTAGCCACGATACGATGGACTCAGGCTTATGGCTTACACCACATTTTCTCAGAATAAAAACAACCAGTTGCTGGAACCGATGTTTTTCGGCCAGTCGGTTAACGTTGCGCGTTTCGATCAGCAAAAACATGAAATTTTCGAAAAACTGATTGAGAAACAACTGTCCTTCTTCTGGCGCCCGGAAGAGGTTGACGTTTCCCGCGACCGTATCGACTATCAGGCGTTGCCGGAACATGAAAAACACATTTTCATCAGCAACCTGAAATACCAGACGCTGCTGGATTCGATTCAGGGCCGCAGCCCGAACGTGGCGCTGCTGCCGCTGATCTCGATCCCGGAATTGGAAACCTGGGTGGAAACCTGGTCATTCTCTGAGACCATCCACTCACGTTCTTACACCCATATCATCCGTAATATCGTTAACGATCCGGCGCTGGTGTTTGACGATATCGTCACCAACGAAGAGATCCTCAAGCGTGCGAAGGACATTTCCGGCTACTACGACGATCTGATCGAGATGACCGGCTATTACCATCTGCTGGGTGAAGGCACGCATCAGGTCAACGGCAACACCGTTACCGTTAGCCTGCGCGCGCTGAAAAAACAGCTGTATCTGTGCCTGATGAGCGTTAACGCGCTGGAAGCCATCCGCTTCTACGTTAGCTTCGCCTGTTCATTTGCCTTTGCGGAACGCGAGCTGATGGAAGGCAACGCCAAAATCATCAAGCTGATCGCCCGTGACGAAGCGCTGCATCTGACCGGTACCCAGCACATGCTGAACCTGATGCGCTCCGGTGCCGATGACCCGGAAATGGCAGAAATCGCCGTTGAGTGTCAGCAACAGTGCTACGATCTGTTCGTGTTGGCGGCCGAGCAGGAAAAAGAGTGGGCGGAATACCTGTTCCGTGACGGCTCGATGATCGGCCTGAACAAAGACATTCTGTGCCAGTACGTGGAATACATCACCAATATCCGCATGCAGGCAGTGGGCCTTGGCCTGCCGTTCGCCACCCGCTCTAACCCAATCCCATGGATTAACGCCTGGTTGGTCTCCGACAACGTGCAGGTTGCACCACAGGAAGTGGAAGTCAGCTCCTACCTGGTAGGGCAGATCGACTCGGAAGTCCATGCCGACGACCTGAGCGACTTCGAACTCTAAGCGATGGCATCATCAATCGTGACGCTGCGTACCACGGGTACGCAGCTTGCCTGCCCCAAAAGTGAAAATTGCCTGCTCGACGTGCTCGAATTGCACGACGTTGAGGTGGAGTATCAGTGCCGTTCCGGCTACTGCGGCGCCTGCCGCCTGAAGCTGGTAAAAGGTGAAGTGACCTACCGCCAACAGCCATTGGCGTTTATCAACCAGGGTGAAATCCTGCCTTGCTGTTGCATGCCGCTGACGGATATCGAGTTGGAAATCTAAAAGGTTGGGTGCCTGAAACCCTGCCTGGAGACCAGAAGGCGGGGTTACCCCCGCCCTATGATTTACCGCTTCACATCACAAGCCAGCCTGATCAGTATCGTGATACTTTCCTGATAGATCTTCAGCTCACACAGTGAGTCTCTTATCATCCAGATAAATACCAAAATCGTAATACATACAACGGCTAACGAGTGAAACACATGCTTTAACTGCATGCTTGCCTCCTTGCTGTGAAGGGGCTACCATACCGGTGTCTAGGCGGTATGTGCAGCCCCATTCTGATTGATAGTCAGTTTGGGGCTTTCATCTATCCGCCTTGCCACACAATGCTCAAGACGAACAGTCTCAAGCACCCGCAGCGATTGTAACAGCCTGAACCCAGCGCGATAACCCCTTATAATATTATGATTAATAAGGGATATATCACTGCCATCAAGCCTTCTCTATTCAATAATCTCCAGCGTTTCCAGCCAGGCATTCCTGCCGCATACCGGCCCGCCGTTCAGCCATCGCCGCAGCATGTCTAGCGCCAGCATCGCCACTGACTCTTGCCGTAACCGCAGGCTGTGCCGCGCCGCCCGATAGCGTACCGTCTGTCCGATACTGCCTTTCGGCGTATGCAACCCAATGCTCACCCGATCGCTGCTCATGGCACTGACTGCCAATGCCAGCTGCGCCCCGGTCAATTCCGCCAACGAACGAGCGCGCGCCAACGTGGTTTCCAGCGTTTCCACGCAGTGCGACGGTAACAATTCGCCACCGGCCAACGGCGCCCCTTCGCTTTGCAGTTGCAGATTGATCAGCCCGGCGCTGAACTGTTCGCTCAGCGCCAGCTTCAGCCCTTGCTGATTTAACCGCTGTGTCAGCACTGCCGGCAGCCCAAGAGTCCCTTCAAACAGGGTGTTATCACCCGCAACCTGACGAACCCGCTCCCACGCCTGCTCCATCGCCGCACGCTGGGCAACCGGGCCGGTCAGCTTCAGTTCAATGATCGGGCTGGAGGAACGATAGCCCAACACCACATCCGGCGGCAGCAGCATGCTGTCCAGCTCGGCGGCCAGATCGCTTTCCGAGGTGCCAAAAGTGGTCAACCGCAGGCACAGCGGTGGCGCCGGCAAGGTAAAGCGCTGACGCAGGCGGGGCACAATTTGCTGTTCGACCATCACTTTGAATTCGGAAGGCACGCCAGGTGTGAAAAACATCATGCAGCGGTTCAGCTGCAAGGCAAAACCACAGGCGGTGCCAACCGGGTTATCGAGCATCTCTGCGTTAGCGGGGATCTGCGCCTGCTTGCGGTTTGAGGCCGCCATCGGCCTGCCGCGTTCGGCAAAATAAGCTTCGATACGCGCCATCCATTCAGCATGCTCAACCAGCTCGACGCCGCAGGCAGTCGCAGCCGCCTGAGCACTGAGATCGTCACTGGTCGGCCCCAGGCCGCCGTTAACGATCAGCACATCGGCGATATGACTGCGTTCCTGTAATGTTTCGATCAGAGAGGAGAGACTGTCCCCCACCGTTTCACGGCCGCTCATCGGCATGCCTTGCTGGAACAGATAGTCTGCCAGCCAGGCGGCGTTGGTATCTATAATTTGCCCGTGTAGCACCTCATCACCGGTGCTGAGCATCTCCACCCTTAACATTGATCTCTCCCACATTTTCCGATCTTTCCACTATAGAAGCCTGTAAATAAGTTTTCACTAGGCACCACCGGTTAATTTCAGCCAAAGGCACTTTTATGCGGTATAGCGCAGCCCGCAATATCGTAAACATAAGTTAACACACCCCGTAACGCCCGTTTGACACGAAATATTCCATCAACTATCCTGCCGCACTTAGAATCAGTTACCTATAATTTTCCAAAATCTTTGGTTGATAGAGAAAAACGTGAAAAATCGCACGCTTGGCAGTGTATTTATCGTAGCAGGAACCACCATCGGCGCAGGGATGCTGGCGATGCCGTTAGCAGCCGCCGGTGTAGGCTTCGGCGTCACCCTGGCTCTGTTAGTCGGACTGTGGCTGTTGATGTGTTATACCGCGCTGCTGCTGGTCGAAGTCTATCAACATGAACAGGCGGATACCGGCCTCGGTACCCTGGCAAAACGCTACCTTGGCGGCGGCGGCCAATGGCTGACCAGCTTCAGCATGATGTTTTTGATGTATGCCCTGACTGCCGCCTATATCAGCGGCGCCGGTGAATTGCTGGCGGCCAGCATCAGTCAGTGGACGTCGCAGGACTTCCCCACCACGCTCGGTGTATTGCTGTTTACTCTGGTGGCCGGCGGCGTAGTCTGCATCGGCACACATTCGGTCGATCTGTTTAACCGTATTCTGTTCAGCGCCAAAGTGGTGTTTCTGATTGTCATGCTGGGCCTGATGCTGCCCAATATCCATCAGACCAACCTGATGACGCTTCCGCTGGAGCAAGGGCTGGCGCTGTCGGCTATCCCGGTGATCTTCACGTCGTTCGGCTTTCACGGCAGCGTGCCAAGCATCGTGAACTACATGGGCGGCAACATCCGCAAACTGCGTTGGGTGTTCATTATTGGCAGCGCCATTCCGCTGATAGCCTATATTTTCTGGCAGTTGGCCACGCTCGGCAGCATCAGCTCCACCACTTTCGTCGGTATCCTGGCACAGCAAGCCGGTCTGAACGGCCTGTTGCAGGCGGTGCGCGACGTTGTGGCTTCCCCACATGTTGAATTGGCGGTGCATTTGTTTGCCGATCTGGCGCTGGCGACCTCATTCCTCGGGGTGGCGCTCGGGCTGTTTGATTTCCTGGCCGATTTGTTCAAGCGCCAGGATAACGTACGCGGCCGTCTGCAGACCGGTGCCATCACCTTCTTGCCGCCGCTGGCTTTCGCGTTGTTCTACCCGCGTGGTTTTGTACTGGCACTGGGCTTTGCCGCTATCGCGCTGGCAGTTTTGGCGTTGCTGCTGCCGTCAATGCTGGTGTGGAAAACGCGTCAACAGCACCAGGCCAAATACCGTGTCTGGGGTGGCACCCCAGCACTGGCGGTGGTGTTTGTCTGCGGGGTGACGGTGATTGCCATTCAGGTGGGTATCGCCAGCGGGATCCTGCCGGCCGTCGGCTAGTAGATTTTTCGATCAGACGAAGGGGCCAATTGGCCCCTTCGTTGTTTTTATCAGAAGCTCAGACCCACGCCGACATAAGGGCCATCGGCCAACGTATTGTCGCGACGCCCGTCCTTACCCTGCATCTGAATATAGCGGTAACCCACATCTACGCTAAGCGGGCGGAAAACATTCCAGCGCAGGCCGCCGCTGGCCTCACTGTATGCTTTCACGCCACTGGTCAGCGACTCAGGTGCGAAATAGCCTTCGCCATGCAGGCTGAAGGAACGGCTGATAGCCCAGTCCAGACCGCCGCCCAGCGCCAAAGCGCCACCGCTCTTACCGTCCTTCGGACTCAGATACAGCGCCTTGCCGCCCACCGTTGCGGTCAACGGACCCAGCGGCAAGCCGAAGTTCAGCCCCAGGCTGCCAACGTTACCGTTATGATCGCTGCGGGCCCAGTTACCCGTTAACCCCAGGCCGGAGGTGCCGGTATCCTGGCCGAAGCCGAGATTGGTGTAATGCTTGCCGGCTTCACCCGACAGGCTGAGAGCGTTCGCCGCGCCGGTCATAAACAGCATGCTTGCCGCGCAGGCGACCAAAGTCTTTTTCATCGTCTATCCCTCTTGCTACTTCATCCATTAAGAATGATATGAATTAACCCGTAATAATACCGTCACGAGTCTATACCAAACCACAACCAGTCCTTAAGGGATAAAAGCGAAAAAATTCTTCTGTAATCAAAAGAATGTAAAGTTTTGCAAGTAAAAGCGTCCTCCCGGCCGGCAATAGCAACGATAACCCAGACCTATTTGCCGAGTCCGTTCAATAGGTCTACAACTAGTAGTGGCATTGATTAGTGTCAGGGTGAGAACGCCCTGGCGGATTATGATGAAAGCTTGAGTCGCCCGAGTCTTCACTCAATTGCAATACGATAAGGAGCAAGTGATGAGCAAGAAAGGACTGACCACCGCAGCCGGGGCCCCGGTTGTCGATAATAATAACGTGATCACCGCAGGTAAACGCGGCCCGATGCTGCTGCAGGACGTGTGGTTCCTGGAAAAGCTGGCTCACTTCGACCGTGAAGTGATCCCCGAGCGCCGCATGCACGCCAAAGGATCCGGCGCCTACGGCACTTTTACCGTCACCCACGATATTACCCAGTACACCCGCGCAAAAATCTTCTCTGAAATCGGCAAGCAAACTGACATGTTTATCCGCTTCTCCACCGTAGCCGGTGAGCGCGGGGCCGCCGACGCCGAACGCGACATTCGCGGTTTTGCGATGAAGTTCTATACCGAGGAAGGCAATTGGGACCTGGTGGGTAACGACACCCCGGTGTTCTACCTGCGCGACCCGCTGAAATTCCCCGATCTTAACCACGTGGTCAAACGCGATCCGCGTACCAATCTGCGCAACCCGACTTATAAATGGGATTTCTTCTCGCTGTCGCCGGAAAGCCTGCACCAGTTGACCATTGACTTCAGCGACCGCGGCATTCCGAGATCCTACCGCCATATGCACGGCTTCGGCAGCCACACCTTCAGCTTTATCAATGCCAACAACGAGCGCTTCTGGGTTAAGTTCCACTTCCGCTGCGAACAAGGCATTGAAAACCTGATGGATGACGAAGCCGAGGCGATCATTGCCAAAGACCGTGAAAGCTCACAGCGCGATTTGTATGAAGCCATCGAACGGGGTGATTACCCGCGCTGGAAACTGCAGATTCAGATCATGCCAGAACACGAAGCCTCGCAGACGCCTTACAACCCCTTCGATCTGACCAAGGTATGGCCGCACGGCGATTACCCGTTAATCGACGTTGGCTTCTTCGAGCTGCACCGCAACCCGGAAAACTACTTCGCGGAAGTGGAACAAGTGGCGTTGAACCCAGCCAACGTAGTGCCTGGGGTCAGCTTCTCACCGGATAAAATGCTGCAGGGTCGCCTGTTCTCTTACGGGGATGCCCACCGCTACCGTCTGGGCGTTAACCATCATCAAATCCCGGTTAACGGTGCAAAATGCCCGTTCCACAACTACCACCGCGACGGCGCAATGCGCGTGGACGGCAACAGCGGTAACGGTGCCACCTACGAGCCAAACAGCTTTGGCCTGTTCCAGGAGCAACCAGACTTTAGAGAGCCACCATTGAGCATTGAAGGAGCCGCCGACCACTGGAATCACCGTGAAGACGGGGATTACTTCAGCCAGCCGCGCGCGCTGTTCAACCTGTTGAGCGCGGAAGAACATCAGCGTATGTTCACCCGTATCGCCGGTGAGCTGTCGCAGGTGCCGGAACAGATCCAGCGCCGTCAGGTCGATTTGTTCACCCAAGTGCATCCGGATTACGGCGCTGGCGTAGCCAAAGCGCTGGGCCTGAAATAACCGTCGGCAGTCACCGAAGCCGTTGACAAAGTGCTCTGTTGTTTAATGGTAGGGGCGCTGCATGCTGCGCTCAATAGCATAATCAATGGGTTAAATCGGGTCGAACATGTTCGACCCCTACCGGTTTAGCCGTTTCGCAGGTTTGTCAGCAGTTCTGAGGCCGCCTTTGGGCGGCCTTTTTTATCGATGGGATAGCTGTTCAGCCACCCATTGCTGCAGTTGACGGCGGGAGATCTTGATCCCCCCGGTTTTCAACTCGGCGGGCATCGCCAACAAAGCAACCGGCCGTTGGAAATTCACCAGACGATCCTGCGACCACGCCAGCAGATCTTCCAGCAAAAGCGGTACCCCACTGTCGATCACTGCCACCGGTCGTTGGCCAAACTCGGCGTCATCCACCGGCACCACCACCACCTGCAAGATCTGCGAGTGAGCCGCCAGCACGCGTTCGATATCCTCCGGCTGAATGCCTTCCCCACCGCTGAAAAACAGGTTATCCAACCGGCCAATGATCCGCAGCTCACCCTGTTCCATGACGCCGCGATCGCGGGTATGAAACCAGCCTTGATCATCGACGAGCGGCAGCAACGCACCGCGTTGCCAATATCCCAACGCCAGACTCAGCGCACGGATCCACACTTCCTCATTCACCAGCTTAACTTCCCGACCAGCCAATGGCAGCCCAACGCCTGGCAGCCCGTCAGCGCGCTTGGCACACACCGTGGAAGCCAGTTCGGTCAGGCCGTAGCCGCACCAACAGCGAATGCCTGCCGCCTCCGCCTGCGCGGTCAGCTCTGGCGGGATCATCGCGCCCCCCAGCAGCACTTTCTTCAACGTCAGCGCCGCCAGCGGCTGCGCCAGCAAACGCCAAAGCTGTGTCGGCACCAGCGAGGCATGGGTACATCCTGCCAATGCGTCAGCCAGAGGATGCATATCACGCACCACCAGTCCGGCCCCCGCCGCCAGCCAGCGCCAGACAATGCCCTGGCCGGAAACGTGAAACAGCGGTAAAGACAGTAGCCAGCGGTCTTGAGGTTGGAAGTCCATCAGCCGCAGTACCCCTTCGGCGCTGGCCAGATGCGCGGCATAGCTGTGCGCAGCGGCCTTCGGTCTGCCGCTGGAGCCAGAGGTCAAGGTCAGCGTCGCCAGCCGTTGCGCATCCCAACGCGGTGGATTCAGCCAGCGAGACTCGGTAGAGGGAGGGGTTAAAGGGATGACCGTGGCCGGTAAGGTCGGTAACCGGTCCGGACTGAAAGCAAAATCAATATCCAGATCAGGCAGCAACGTCACCAACTGGGCCGCGGGCAGCGCCGGATTCAACGGCAGCAGCCGCGCACCGCACTGCAACAGCGCCAAATAAGCCAACAGCAGCGGGTAGCTGTTCTTGCCGCATAACGCCACGCCACAGCCGGGCTCGACGCCCTGATGCTGAAAATCTGCCGCCAGCCTATCCACCTGACGGCGCAACACCAGCCAACTCACCGGCTGGTGCCCCACCGTTACCGCCGTCGCCTGTGGCCGTCGCTGCGCCCACTGCCGCCACGGCCAGTCTTTTAGCTGCGCCATAAACACTCCAGCGCTGATGTATCCAATAGCCGCAGTTCGCTGTCCGGCCAGGGGCGTAGCAGCTGCGCCTGCATCAGATCCAGCGTGTCCAGTCCAGGTACGGTATTCGGCGTCAGCCAGTGCGCGATGCGTGCCAGTTGCGTCAACCCCAGGCTCGATTCGATGCTGGAGCTGATCACCGCCGTTAACCCCGCCGCATGGGCCTGCTCCACCAGGGTACGGCAACGAACCAGACTGCCGGTCAAAGTTGGTTTAATGACGATCGCCGCCACGCCCGGTTCGGCCTGCACCACAAAATCTGCCTCACGCACGCTTTCGTCCCAGGCGATAGCAATGCCGGTCGCCAGCGCGAAATCCCGCGATTCATCACGGGTTTTGCAAGGCTCTTCAAGGAAAGCAATGCGTTCACGCAGCGCCGGTGCCACGTATTTAGCGAACCCGTCCGCCTTGGCACGAGTCCAACTGCGGTTGGCGTCCAGCCGCAGACGCAAATCGGGCAGGGCTTCCAGCAAGACGTTGACTATCATGCCGTCGCGCACCGCTTCATACAGCCCAACCTTCACCTTGGCAACTTTCTCTCCCGGCAGCGCGGTCAATACCGCGAACAGCTCGTCAGGATCGCCGGTACACAGCGGCGCTTTGCGATAATCTGCCTGCAGCGGCAACCGCTGTTCCAATTCCGCCAACGCGCAGCTGGTGCCGAACGCTACTGAAGGCAACGGGCTGTCTGACGGCAAGGTCCCGCCTTGCCAGTCCTGTACCCAACGCAGCGCAGCCTGCTCGGCCTGCGCCAGCGTTTCCTGGCTGAACTCCGGCAGCGGCGCTATCTCACCCCAGCCTTCCTGCCCGCCCTGCTGCAGATGGATCAGCAAACCATCGCGGGTTTTCAGCCGCTGGTTGCGCAGCACCACGCCAGCCTCCATCGGCAGGCTGTAACGGTAAACGGCGGCGTTACGGATCGGAGCATTCATTACGGATTACGCTTGAATTTGCTGAAGTCCGGCTGGCGTTTTTCGTTGAACGCGTTGCGCCCTTCCTGACCTTCGTCAGTCATGTAGAACAGCATGGTGGCGTTACCCGCCAGCTCCTGCAGACCGGCCTGACCGTCGCAGTCAGCATTCAGGGCCGCTTTCAGGCAGCGCAGCGCCATCGGGCTGTTTTGCAGCATTTCACGACACCAGCGTACGGTTTCTTTTTCCAGGCTAGCCAAGGGCACCACGGTGTTGACCAGGCCCATGTCCAGCGCGGCGGCGGCATCATACTGACGGCACAGGAACCAGATCTCGCGCGCTTTCTTCTGGCCGACGATACGTGCCATGTAAGAAGCGCCCCAACCGCCGTCGAACGACCCCACTTTCGGCCCGGTCTGGCCGAAGATGGCGTTATCCGCCGCGATGGTCAGGTCGCACATCATATGCAATACGTGACCGCCGCCGATCGAATAGCCGGCAACCATCGCCACCACGGGTTTCGGGCAGGTGCGGATCTGGCGCTGGAAGTCGAGCACGTTCAGATGGTGCACGCCGCTTTCATCCTGATAACCGCCGTAGTCGCCGCGCACTTTCTGATCGCCACCGGAGCAGAAGGCTTTGTCGCCGGCGCCGGTGAGAATAATGGTGCCGATGCCGTCGTCGTAGCGGGCATTGGACAGCGCTTCGATCATCTCTTTCACCGTGTGCGGCCGGAAGGCATTACGCACCTGCGGACGGTTAATGGTGATTTTAGCGATGCCGTCGCTGGACTTGTGGTAGAGGATATCTTCGAAATCGCCTGAGCAATCCTGCCACTCGATGGCGGCGTACAGCTGTTCTTCATTCGGATAGAGCATGTTCTGTTCCTTTAACCAGGGTTAACGAGAAAAGTGCGCAGTTCGGCGACGAAATCCTGCGGGTTGGCCAGGTGCGAGTTATGCCCGGCCTGCGGCACGATGCGTAACGGCAACCCGGCGTCACGCGCCAACTGCTGAAATTTGTGATCGTCGGCACCGCACAACACCACCAGCGGTATCGCCAGCTGTTGCAATTGCGGCACCAGACAGGGCTGTTTGCCCAGCGAAGTGGCTTCCAGCATGTCCGCCACTGCCGCGCCGGAATTGTCCTTGCGGGCACCGATCAGCGCATCGCGGTGCACCGCGCTGAGATTGGCGAAGACCGGCTGCTGGTACCAATCCGCCAGCACCTGTTCAATGGGGTCGTGGCGGAAACGTTCCGCCCAGGCCGCATCGTGCGTCAGACGTTGAGCACGCAGGGCCGGATCGGCCAGTCCGGGATTTCCGCCTTCAATAATCACCCCTTGCAGGCCGGTAGTGTCGCCGCAGCAGGCGTGGTACATGGCTATGCGCCCACCCAATGAATAGCCCACCAGCCAATAGCGTTCGATACCGTGCATCTGCAAGGTGCTGCTGATTTGCGTGCTGATATCGTCAAAGCTGCTGCAGGTCACCGCAACGGAATCGCCGTGGCCCGGCAGGTCGATCGCCAGCGACGGCCACTCCGGGCAGCGGGAGGCGATCACCCGCCATTCATTGTTGTTGCCCAACAGGCCATGCAGCCAGATTAACCAGGGCCGATCGGCTTCGCCCTGTTGCAAGACTTTTGTCGCCAGCATTATTGCTCCGCCATCTGTTGCACCAGATGCTGCAACGTCTGTGCACCATCGCTCGGCGGCACCTGCAGCTCAATCAGCGTGGCACCGCTGTGGCGCCACCCCTGTTCCACCGCCTGCAGCAACTGTCCCCAGTTTTCCGGGCGGGCGTAAGCGAGTTGGAACATCGCTGCGGCATGGCTGAACTCCACGTCCTGCGGCATGCAGTAGAAACGCTGCCGGTCTTCTTCCGGCGTTGGCAGCAATGAAAAAATCTGGCCGCCATTATTATTGACCACGATCAGCACCGTTGGCGCAGAGCATTGACGCAGCAGCGCCAGCGCGTTCAGGTCATACAGGGCGGAAAGATCTCCCACCACCGCCAGCGTTGGTTTGGCGGTGGCCCGCTGCACGCCTGCGGCGGTAGAGATCAGGCCGTCGATGCCGCTGGCACCGCGATTGCTGAACACCGGATAACCCGCCGGCAAGCGGGTCAAGGCATCAATCAAGCGTACGATCAGGCTGTTGCCCAGAAACAGCTGGCCGTTTTCCGGTAGCAGCTCCGGCAGGCGGTGCGCCAACTGCGCCTCGCCAAAGCGGTTGACCAGGTGGCCCGAGACTGCGTCCAGCGCGTTATCCGCCAGCTGCGTCAGTTCACCCGCCCAAGGGGTGCGAGGCTGGGCCGGATGCAACTCAAGCCACTGCGCCACGCTGGAACGAATGCGCCGCCCCCGGTGGTGCGCCGGGTCGAGTCGCCCCGGTAAATCGTCGATCAACCAATATTCCTGCGGCTGGCACTGCTCCTGCCACTGCAGCAGGCGTTTACCGGTCAGGCTGCTGCCGAACTGCACCACCAGTTGCGCATCCGCCAGCCGTTTTTGCGCCTGCGGCTGAGCCAACCATAAATCGGCACAGGGCAGCGGTTGCCCGGTCTGAGACAAGACGTCGCCTATCAATGGCCAGCCGAGCATGGCGGCCCATTGCGCCACCTGCTCACCCTCCTCCGCACTCATGCGGCCTGCCACTACCACGCCCCGTTTTTGCCGCCAGAAGAACCAGTCTGGCTGTTTGAGCACCACGTGCGGATCCATTTCGCGCAGCCAGGGCTGGCTGCCTTGCCACCAGTCGCCAAGCGTCGCGGACCAATCGTCGTACTGCTGCTCATCGCCGCCGTACAGCGGTTCGGCAAAGGGGCAGTTAATATGCAGCGCGCCGTGATGCAAACGTGCCATGGCGCTGTCGAGGGTGGAAACCAGCCAACTGGCGGAAATATCCGGCGTCGGGCGCGGCAGATCGAGACTCAAAGATGGATGGCTGGCATACAGGCCGTTTTGGCGGATGGCCTGATTGGCACCGCAGTTGATCAGCTCAGGTGGACGATCGGCAGTGAGAAACACCAGCCGTTCGCCAGTCAGCCCGGCTTCGATCAAGGAAGGGTACAGGTTGGCGGCCGCGGTGCCGGAAGTGACGATGACCGCCACCGGCTCCCGTGACGCCTTCGCCAGGCCAAGCGCCAAATGGCCCAGCCCGCGCTCGTCAAAATGGGTATGGCAGATAAAAGACTTGTTGGCCGCCGCAGCCAGCGTCAAAGGCGTAGAGCGCGATCCCGGAGCGATACAAACATGCCGCACTCCATGGCGAGCCAGCGCTTCCAACAGCAACGCCGCCCACCGGCGATTAAAAACACTTGTCGACATAGTTCGCTCACAAGTCGGTTAACAGAATCTGCCTCTGGCACCCGCCGATCGGCGGCATGCCAAAATGATGTTCTGCATTATATGAGTAGTTATCTTTACGACTTTTGCGCCAGCGCAAAAACGCCGTACATCCCGGTGACTTTATGGTAGACAATCAATTGATTTAGAACAAAAAATAAACATAAAAATCACACGCAGTTTACACTCACCGCGCCGTTCTCTCAATAAATCCGTAACCCAAGCAGGGAAATTCAGGGCAAAGCGTCTGGCTGTAACAACGTCAGTAACCCGGCGGCCTTGTTTTCGATCTCCAGCCACTCTTCGGCGGCGTCGGAACCGCTCACGATACCGGCCCCGGCGTACAGCCGTAATCGGTCGCCGTCTAACTGCGCGCAGCGTAGCGATACGCAAAACTCGCTGCGGGACGCGGACAAATAGCCGGCAGAACCGGCGTACCAGCCGCGGGAGAAGGGTTCATGCTGCAGGATAAATTCGCGTGCTGCCTGACGCGGCAAGCCGGCGACCGCCGCCGTAGGCTGTAACCGATGCAAGCAATCGGCATCGTCCTCACGTTTCAGCCGGCCTTCAATACGGCGCCGCAGGTGCTGCACCTTACGCAAACGCACCACTTCCGGCGGCAACACATCCACGGCATTAGCTCCCCCTTGCAGGCGCTGGCAGATGTCGTCCACCACCAGCAGATTTTCACGCCGGTTCTTGCCATCCTGCAGCAGCCATTGCGCCAGGGCCTGAGCCTGTTGGTGTTCGGGGTGATTAGCCACGGTGCCCGCCAGAGCTTCCGTCAGCAGTTGACGCCCCTTGCGTAGATACAGCCTTTCCGGGCTGGAACCGAGAAAGGCGGAATCTGCATCAAATCGCAGCATATAGTGGTAACATCGGTGGTTCACTCTGCGGCTGGCTTCCATCATCGCCGGCGCAAACAGCGGGCCATCCAGCGTCAGTAGCGTACTGCGCGCCAACACCACCTTCTCCATCTGTTGCCGATCTATCGCCTTCAGCGCTTCGTGCAACATGGTTTCCCACCCGGCACGTTCCGGTTGATGCTGCACCTTTCTCACTTTCGCCTTTAATGGCGCCATAGGCCGTGCAGCCACGCTATTTTCCAGCCAGCACTCGGCGACGATCGCATCGTCGCGTAGCGAACTTTCAGAAAACAGATTCAGCATTAATTGTGTTTCACCCTCGCGGGTCAAAATTTCCAGGCGTGGCAAAAATAAATGCGCCGTGCCATCGAAGGCGTTCAGCCCCCACACACGCGCACCTTCATGCGCCTTGAGAAATGCCTGTGCTTGTTCCGGTTGGGTAAACAGGCGCAGAGCACCGCAGGCCGCGGCCTCTTCATGTCCGTCGCGATGATGCCAGTAAAACTGAGGGAATGTCGGCTGTGCCGCTAACCATGCCAGCAAGGGGGTGGTCAACGGCGCGGGAACGGGAAGTGCAAGCTGGCGGAAGCCGCCCGCCACGGGAAAATGTTGTTCAAACTGCCGGCGTAATCGCCGCAGCAATGCCGAAAGTTGTTCCACGGCCACCTCAATAACCAAACTTAATGTAGGGAATTATACGGTAAATCAAGGATCAACGGCGGAAAAATAGCGTCATAACGCCAACGGCAGGGCCCGCAAATTGTTTATTAAAATTAAACAATCAGCTCAAAAAGCGGCCAAGAATGCATTGTACGACTATACTGAGAAAGCATGTTCCTGCCTGCTGTGAACCCACGCCAGATCTTACTGGCGCTAAAAACAGGATGTTCACGCTCTCCCAGCGGTTTCACCGGCTGTCCTTTGGGTCAGATGTAAGGAGCTTTTGTGTGAAAGAAATACTAATCAATTGGTTAAAAAAACAACGTAAAAATTCGAAAATTAAATCATTGCCGCTGCGGCGTCAAAAAGACGCTCCTGACAACAGCGGCGGTGCCATTAAGGCAGAACTGTTTTCTGTCGATCAAATGGAGCGTTACGGGCAACGCCTGGCGCGTTCCCATAAGCTGGCAACGCGCAAAACGCCCTACTACCTGCTGAAGCGTCTGGACGACAACGAACGCATTTTGGCGGAAAGCTGCCACCAGCTCAGCAACGGCAAGAAAGCCAGCATGACTCCCGCCGGCGAATGGCTGCTGGACAATTACTATCTGATTGAAGAACAAATCCGCGTTGTGCGCCACCACTTGCCGAAAACCTTCGGTCGCGGTCTGCCGCAGCTGGCGCCGCCACATAACTGTCCGCGGATCTATGACGTGGCTGCCGAAGCCATCGCGCACGGTGACGGCCACTGGGACGCCGAAAGCCTCACGCGGTATATCGCCGCCTATCAAAAAGAAGTCAATCTGACGCTCGGCGAACTCTGGGCGCTGCCCGGCATGCTGCGCCTGGCGTTGATCGAAAACCTGCGCCGCGTCAGCGTGGAAGTCGCGCAGGCCCAGCAGGAACGCAATCTGGCCGACAGCTGGGTGACGAAAATGCTGGAGTCGGCGGAAAACGATCCCGCCAACCTGATCGTGGTGATCGCCGATATGGCGCGATCCAATCCCCCACGCACCAGCGCCTTTGTTGCCGAGCTGGTGCGCCGTCTGCAGGGGCACGGTACCATGCTGGCGCTACCACTCACCTGGGTAGAGCAGCGTCTGGCGGAAGTCAGCCTGACCTCAGATGAATTGATCCACCGCTTTAACCAGCAACTGGCCGTCAGCCAGCTGTCGGTCAGCAACAGCATCTCCGGCCTGCGCCAGCTAAGCGAAATGGATTGGGCAGAATTTGTCGAAACCATGAGCCAGGTCGAACAGACCCTGCGTGAAGATCCCGCCGGTGTTTACCCTTTGATGCACTTCACGACCCGCGACAACTACCGCCACGTGATCGAAATGCTGGCGCGCCACTGTCCACGTAATGAAGTGCAGGTCGCTCAACACGTGCTTAATATGGCGCGCGTAGCGGCTGAAGACCCGTCGAGCGATCCACGCCGCAACCACATCGGTTACTACCTGGTTGACGATGGTCGCCCCGAACTTGAGCAGCAATTGGAAGTGCGGCTCGGTAAAATTACCCGGCTGCGCCATGCATTGAATCAGGCACCGTTGCTTTCCTGGCTCGGCAGCCTAAGCCTGATCACCACCGCATTTTGCGCGGAACTGCTGCGTCACGCATACAGCACCGGCATCAGTTGGGGACTGGTGTTGCTGTTCTTCCCCATGGCTATCGTGGTCAGCCAGTTCGTGCTCAATTTACTCAGCGAGGTCACTACCCGCAGTCGCACGCCGCAACCCTTGCCGCGGTTGGATTTCTCCTGCGGTATTCCCGCTGAATTCCGCACCCTGGTAGCGATCCCGACGTTAATCGACAGCAAAAGCGACGTCGATAAACTGATCAATGCGCTTGAGGTTTGTTATCTGGGCAACGCGATGAAACATTTGCACTTTGCCCTGCTCACCGACTTCAACGATGCGCCCCAACAACGGCATGCGGACGACGCAGCCCTGCTGGATTACGCCTGCCGACAGATGGAAGCATTGAACGGACGCTATCCCTGCGAAGGGCCCAGCCACTTTTTCCTGTTTCACCGCGACCGCGAATGGAATGAAAAACAGGGAGTATGGATGGGGTTGGAACGAAAACGCGGCAAACTGAACGCGCTGAACGACTGGCTGCGCAACCGAGGTAACGCCTTCTGCACGCAGATTGGCGATGGGCTGGAGGTGCTGAAAAACGTCAAGTATGTCATTACGCTCGACAGCGATACCGTCCTGCCGCGCGAAAGCGCCCATCAGCTGATCGCCGCGATGGCGCACCCGCTCAATCAACCTCAATACGATGCGCGCCAGCAACGGGTGGTTGAAGGTTATGCCATCCTGCAACCACGCATGGCCGAAGAAATCCCCAGCTACGGCCAGGGCCGTTATGCCGCCCTGTGCAGCAGCACGCCGGGTAATGACCCCTATACGCTGATGGCCTCGGACATCTATCAGGATCTGTTTGGCGAAGGCTCGTTTATCGGCAAAGGCATTTACGACGTGGACGTGTTCTCCCACAGCCTGAAAGGCACCTGCCCGGCGAACCTGGTACTGAGCCACGATCTGCTGGAGGGCTGTTACGCCCGCTCCGGCCTGCTGAGCGACGTGCTGCTGTACGAGCAATATCCCAGCAATTATCTGGTGGACGTCGCGCGCCGCACGCGCTGGATCCGCGGCGACTGGCAATTGCTCAACTGGCTTCTGCCACGGGTGAAAACCGAGGACGGTACCCGCACCGCCAATCCGCTGAGCACCCTGTCGCGCTGGAAGTTGTTCGATAACCTGCGCCGCAGCCTGACCTCACCCAGCCTGTTGCTGTTACTGTTTTGCGGTTTTGTCTGGCTGCCAAACACCCGTTACTGGCTCGGGGTGTTCGCCCTTATCCTGCTGCTACCGACCCTGTTGGCGTTGGTGCAGGACATCCTGCGTAAACCGCCGCGCAGGCCCGTCTTGCAACATCTGCTGTTGGCGTTAAACGGTTCGCTGCATCGCCTGGCACAAATCGGACTGCGGCTGGCGACTTTGCCGCATGAAGCGCTGTACAGCCTGAAAGCGATTGCCGTGACCCTGTGGCGGCTGTTGATTAGCAAGCGAAATCTGCAAGAGTGGACCAGCTACGATCAATCCAAGGCTCGCCAGCAGGTCACGCTGGAAAACTTCTATCGCGCGATGTGGATCAACCCGGTCGCCGGTGCCGCGCTGCTGTTGTTCAGTTTTCTGCATAATCCAATGGCGCTGATTATCACATTGCCGTTCGCCACTCTGTGGATCCTGTCGCCGTTCCTGCTGTACTACCTCAGCCAGGAGCCACAGCGCAGCAAAACCGCCATCAACGATGAACAACGGCGCTTTCTGCGCCACACCAGCCGCCAAACCTGGGACTTCTTCAATACCTTCGTCAACCAGCAGGAAAACTGGCTGCCGCCGGATAACTACCAGGAAATACCGGAGCCGGTGGTGGCGCACCGTACCTCACCGACCAATATCGGGCTGTCGTTATTGGCCAACCTCACCGCCTATGACTTCGGCTATCTGACGCTCAGCGACGCGCTGCGGCGCATCGAACTGACGCTCAACACTCTGGATCGGCTGGAACACTATCGTGGCCATTTGTACAACTGGTACGACACCCGCACCCTGGAGCCGCTGAACCCGCGTTATATCTCCAGCGTCGACAGCGGTAACCTGGCCGGTCACCTGCTGACACTCAGCGCCGGCTTGCCGGCACTGGCCCACCAGCCGGCCATAGATCCGCTGCGGGTGCTGACCGGTCTTGGTGACAGCCTGCAACTGCTGGAACAGCACTGGGGCGACGCCGCACCGAAAAACCTGTCGAAGCTGCGCAACCATTGGGAGCAGGCCCACCACAGCCATCCGGCAGCCCTGCTGGCGGAACTGAATGCCATGCGCAACTACAGCAACGGGCTGCAGGAACCGGCGCTAAATCATGATGAGGAAACCAAACGCTGGGCCGGAGCCTTGCACCAGCAGCTTAACGAACTGTGTGCCGAATGGGCGCAGTGGTTCGGCTGGCTGAGTGACGGCATGCCCGAACTGGAGCAGGTGCCCAGCCTGCACTGGCTGGCTAACCCGCCTGGCCAGTTGACGCTGTCACCGGAACAGCAAAATCAGCTGAGCGCGGCGGGTGCGCTGGCGCAGGAACGTCTTACGCAGTTGCAAAGCCTGCAGCAGCGGTTGGAAAAAATGGCGCAAATGGATTTCAACTTCCTGTATGACGAATCAACCCATTTGCTGACCGTTGGCTTTAACTGCGATCAAAACAAGATGGACAGCAGTAAATACGACCTGCTGGCCTCCGAGATTCGTTTAACCAACTACGTCGCCATCGCCACCAATCAGGTGCCGCAGCGCAGCTGGTTTGCACTTGGCCGCCTGTTCACCGTGATCGACCACGAACCCGCGCTGATGTCGTGGAGTGGGTCGATGTTTGAGTACCTGATGCCACAGTTGGTGATGCCTGCCTACCCTGATTCACTGCTGGTGCAGATGTGCCATGCGGCGGTGGAGCGGCAGATTGCCTGGGGTAAGGAACGCGGCGTTCCCTGGGGCATTTCCGAATCCGGCTATTTCGGTTTCGACGCCGACCAAAACTATCAGTATCACGCCTTTGGCGTTCCGGGTCTGGGCCTGAGACGCGGGCTGGGTGACGATATGGTGGTGGCGCCTTATGCCACGGTGATGGCGCTGATTGTCGATCCGGACGCCGCCTGCAATAACCTGGTTACGTTGGAGAAAAATGGGGCCAAAGGCCGCTACGGTTTCTACGAAGCGCTGGATTACACCACCGCTCGCCTAAGCCGGGGGCAACTGTATGTCATCATCCGTTCCTATATGGCGCACCACCAGGGCATGAGCTTCCTTGCCCTGTCGCATCTGTTGCTGGATGCGCCTATGGTAGCGCGCTTCGCTGAGTATCCGGCGTTCCAGTCAGCGCGGCTGTTGCTGCAGGAACGGGTGCCGGATGCGGTCGAGCTGTACAGCACCCGTCGCCATTTCGAAACCCACGAGGGGACTATCACCCCGGCCAGCTTCGCCGCACGCGAGTTCAACCGTGTGGACTCCCCGATCCCCGAAGTGCAGTTGCTGTCCAACGCCAACTATCACCTGATGCTCACCCAGGCCGGCGGCAGCTACAGCCGCTGGCAGAATCTGGCCTTGACCCGCTGGCGCGAAGACGCCACCTGCGATAATTGGGGCGCTTTCTGTTACCTGCGCGACCCGCAAACCGGTGAGGTCTGGAGTAATACCTGGCAGCCGATCGGTGGTGCCGCCAAGGGGTACAGCGCCGTGTTCAACGACGCCGGGGCCGAGTTCCAGCGTCAGCAGGGGTCGCTGTCGGTGAAAACGCAGGTGGTGGTATCGCCGGAAGATGATATTGAGCTGCGCCGCGTGACGTTGGTCAACCGCAGCAAGCAACCGCGCACCATCGAAATCACCAGCTATGCAGAAGTGGTGCTGGCACCGGCCGGCAATGATCTGGCCCACCCGGCGTTCAGCAACCTGTTCGTACAAACCGAACTGTTGCCGGATCAAGACGCCATTTTGTGCCACCGCCGCCCGCGCGAACCGAAAGAAAAATGCCCGTGGTTACTGCACATGATGACGGTGCAAGGCCGCACCAGCCAGACGTCGTTCGAAACCGATCGCGCCAAATTTATCGGCCGCGGCCGCACCCCGGCCAATCCGCAGGCGCTGTATCAAAATACCCCGCTAAGCAACAGCGCCGGACCGGTCATTGATCCGATCATCGCTATCCGTCAGCGCGTGGTGCTGGAACCAAATGTACCGCTCACACTGGATATCTTCTATGGCGTCAGTGAAGACCGCGCCAGCAGCCTGGCGATGCTGGAAAAATACCGCGATCGCCATTTGGCAGACCGGGTGTTTGAACTGGCCTGGTCGCACAGCCAGGTGGTACTGCGTCAACTGAACGCCAATGAGGATGACGCCAACCTGTTCAATCGTCTGGCCAGCGCGGTGGTCTTCCCGGCGCAGGAAATGCGCGCCGCCAGCAGCGAAATCATTAACAACCGCCGTGGTCAGTCTGGTCTGTGGGGATATTCAATCTCCGGTGATCTGCCGATTGTGCTGTTGACCGTGACCGACGGCGAAAACATCGAGCTGGTTCGGCAACTGATCCAGGCGCACAACTACTGGCGTCTGAAAGGGTTGCAGGTGGATCTGGTGATCCTCAATGAAGATATCGGCGGCTACCGTCAGGATCTGCAAAACCAGATCATGGGCCTGATCGCCGCCGGCATGGAATCGACCCAAACCGATAAGCCGGGCGGCATCTTCGTACGCACCAGCGAACATATGTCACCGGAAGATCATCGTCTGCTGCTCAGCGTCGCGCGTATTTACCTCGACGATCGACGCGGCGGTTTAACCGAGCAGCTCAACCAGCGCCTGCAGTTGCCACAGATCCTGCAGCAACCGCTGTCGCCGGTGACCGCCTCGTCGAAACTGGCGACGGTGGATAATTTGCCGCGCAACCTGCATTCGCCGCAGTTGCCCGACATTGCCGCGCTGCAGTTCTATAACGGCCTCGGCGGCTTCTCGGAGAATGGCCGCGAATATGTGATTGCGATGAACGAAAGCAAGATCACCCCGGCGCCCTGGTCGAACGTGATGGCCAACCCGATGTTCGGCTCGGTGGTTTCGGAAAGCGGCCAGGCCTACACCTGGTACGAAAACGCCCACGAATACCGTCTCACGCCTTGGGACAACGATCCCATCTGTGACCGCAGCGGCGAAGCTTTCTACCTGCGCGACGAAGAGAGCGGCCATTTCTGGTCGCCAACCCCGCTGCCTGCCCGGGGCCGAGGCCATTACCTGACCCGTCACGGTTTCGGCTACAGCGTTTTCGATCACCGCGAAAGCGGCATCGACAGCCAGTTCACCCTGCTGGTGGCCAAAGATGCCCCGGTAAAACTGTTCCTGCTGACGCTGACCAACACCTCAGGACGCACCCGCAAGCTCTCGGCTACCGGTTATGTGGAGTTTATCCTCGGCGATCTGCGGCAAAAGTCGGCCATGCATATCGTCACCCAGGCGGCTTCGTCTGAAAACGGCTGCGGTATCCTGGCGACCAACCACTATGGGGGCAACGGATCGGATCGCACCGCGTTCTTCGGCGTCTCGGGGGCGCATTGTTCGCTCACTGGCGATCGGCGTGAATTTATCGGTCGTAATGGTTCGCTGACCAATCCGGCGGTGCTAAAACTGCGGCGCCTGTCTGACAAAGTCGGCGCCGGTATGGATCCGTGCGGCGCGGTGCAGTCGGCCATCAGCCTGATCGACGGCGATCAACGCAGCTTTGTGTTCGCCCTCGGGTTGGGGCAAAACGCCGAAGAAGCCGAAGCGCTGCTGCACAAATACCTCCAGGAGGACAACCTGCAGGATGAGTTGCAACAGGTGGCTGCGCACTGGGACGGTATTCTCAACAAAGTGCAGATAGGGACGCCGCAACCGGCCGTCGATTTGCTGGCCAATGGCTGGCTGCTGTACCAGACCCTTGCCTGCCGTATTCAGGCGCGCAGCGGTTACTACCAATCCGGCGGTGCCTTTGGCTTCCGCGATCAACTGCAGGATACTTTGGCACTGACTCACGCCGCCCCGGAACGGCTGCGGGAACAGATCCTGCTGTGCGCTTCGCGCCAGTTCGTCGAAGGCGACGTGCAACACTGGTGGCATCCGCCGCAGGGCAACGGCGTGCGCACCCGCTGTTCGGATGACTATTTGTGGTTGCCGCTGGCCATTTGCCACTATCTGGACGCCACCGACGATCAGAGCATCCTGGATGAACAGGTGGGCTATCTGGAGGCGCGCAAACTGGCACCCGGCGAGGAGTCTTCCTATGAACAACCGGCGCAGAGCGTAACGCAAGAAACCTTGTATCAGCATGGCGTCCGGGCGTTAAAACACGGATTGAACTTCGGCGAACACGGTCTGCCGCTGATGGGAGCCGGTGACTGGAACGACGGCATGAATATGGTGGGCCTGGAGGGGCGTGGCGAGAGCGTCTGGCTTGGCTTCTTCCTGTTCCATATCCTGCAGCGTTACGGCAAGTTGGCAACCATGCGTCATGACGACGAACTGGCGACGCTGTGCCGCCAACAGGCCGATACGCTGCGCAATAATCTGCGTGACCATGCCTGGGACGGCGAATGGTACCGTCGGGGCTATTTCGACAGCGGGGAACCGCTGGGCTCTCATCAGTCGGCGGAGTGCCGTATTGACGCCATTGCCCAAAGTTGGTCAGTGCTGTCCGGTGCCGGTGATGAGCCGCGCAGCCTGCAAGCCATGCAGTCGCTGGATAAACACCTGGTCGACAACCAGGCCGGCCTGATCAAACTGCTGACGCCGCCTTTTGACGGCAACGGCCCGAATCCGGGCTATATCCGCGGCTATCTGCCCGGCGTGCGGGAAAACGGCGGACAATATACCCATGGCGCGGTGTGGGCGGTGATGGCCTTCGCCGAAATGGGCAATATCGAGCGCGCCTGGGAACTGATGGCGCTGATCAATCCGATCAACCACAGCCTGGACAGTACCGCGGCGGAACGCTACAAGGTCGAGCCGTATGTGGTTACCGCCGATATTTACGCGGTGGCGCCACACGTCGGTCGCGGCGGCTGGAGCTGGTATACCGGCTCTGCCGGTTGGATGTATCGGCTGATCCTCGAATCACTGCTGGGTCTGAAACGCCATGGCGATCGGCTGAGCGTCAACACCCGCCTGCCGGCGGACTGGCCACAGGTGACGCTTAACTACCGGGAGGGTAGCAGCGAATATCGGTTGGTTGTTCGTCAGGGGCAAGGCGCGGCGCAGGTCAGCGTCGACGGTGAAAAACAGTCGGAAGCCGTGATAACACTGGTAGACGATGGCAAAATCCATCAGGTGGAAGTGACATTGGGGCAGTAAATATCGGGGCGCGGCGGGTGCCGCGCCCAACGTCTACAGGCCGTTATTTACGCGCCAGCAACAAGCCCAGTACCAGGCCAACCGTTGCGCCAATCCCTACGCTGCACCAGGGGTTTTCACGCACGTATCCGTCGGTTCGGCAAACGGCGTCCTTGGCGCGCGCATAGTAGGACTCGGTGGTGTCAGCCAACCGCGACTTGACCTCACTCAATGCCTCTTCGGCATGAGCTTTGATATCGATATAGGCCTGATCGGCCCGATCGCCGGAGTACTTCAACACTTCTTCCAGCGTGTCGCTCAGCATTCTCAGATCGTCATCGAGCGTGGTTTGATCCGCATCCGTATTTCTCGCCATGGTAAGTTCTCCGTGTTTAAAAAATGAAACGGCCCTTAACTATAGACAAGGATCGCCGATCCCCGCCATCAGACTGATGGCTAAAATCAGAACACCAGTTGGACTTTGGCGGCCCGGCTCTTGTCGCCGGCAAACGTCAGCGCCTCAGCCAGTTGACGATTGTCAAACTCGGCGGACAGCAGCGGCAGCGGATTGACTGTTCCCTCGGCCAGCCACGTCACCGCCAGGGCGAACTCTTCAACAAACCGGAAGGATCCCAGCAGATTCAGCTCTTTGGCGATCAACAGCATCAGCGGGAAATCCGGGAAGCTGCTTCCCATACCGACTTGCACCACCGTCCCCTTGGCGCGGGTGACCTCCAGACAACGCTGCAACGACAGTGGATGGCCGGAGACTTCAAAAGCGATATCGAAGTACCCTTTTTCCTGCTGATAGCTGCTGAAATCGTCATTGCCGGCGTGCAGACAGCGGGATGCCCCCATCTCTCCGGCGATATCCAGGCAACGCGGGCTGAGATCGGCGCAGACAATTTCGTCGGCGCCCAACGCCTTCAGCGCCGCCACCAGCAGGCAGCCTATCGGGCCGACGCCGGACACAAATACCTTTTTCCCTTTCACTTCACCGGGCTGCCTGGCGGCATGTATCGCCACCGCCAGCGGCTCGGCAAAAACCATCACCTTCTCGTCGCAGTTGGCGTCGAACGCAATGCATTGCGCGCTATCAACCACCTTGTACTGGGTAAAAGCGCCGTCAACATGTGGGAAGTACATCGCGCTGCCGAAAAAGCGCATTTGAGTACATTGGTTTTGTTGATCCGCCAGGCAATACTTACACTGCCCGCAAGGCTTGCTGGGGTTTAACGCCACTTTCTGGCCCACGGGCAGACGAGCCGTGTCGCTGGCGACCACTTCGCCGATCACCTCATGGCCCAGCACCATCGGCTGACGCACCTGAAAACTGCCGACTTTACCCTCCTGATAATAATGCAGGTCTGATCCGCAGATGCCACCACGGGTGATTTTCACCAGCGTGCCGTGGCCCTGGTACTCAACCTCCTGCTCCACTACCGCCACGTCATATTTGCCGTTGACCACGCAGGATTGGGTTTGAATTTTCATCATCATATTCTCATAAGCAGGCGGCTATACCGCGGCCGACATTCCGCCATCGACAAACAGCAGGTGACCATTGACAAAATCAGAGGCTTTGGACGACAGGAACACCGCCGCGCCAATCAACTCCTGCGGATCGCCCCAACGGGCAGCCGGGGTACGCTTGGTCAGCCAGGCGGTAAACTCTTGGTTGTCCGCCAGTGCCTGAGTCATTTCGGTTTTGAAGTAGCCCGGGGCAATACCATTGACCTGAATGTTGTAGCGCGCCAGCTCTACGCACATGCCGCGCGTGAGCATTTTCACCGCCCCTTTGGAAGCGGAATAGGGGGTGATGGTGTCGCGGCCCAGTTCGCTCTGCATCGAGCCGATATTGATGATTTTACCGCTTTGACGCTGCACCATATGGCGGGCTACGGCTTGTGACACCATAAATACCGCCTTCTGGTTGACGGCAATAATGTCGTCCCAGTCTTTTTCCGGGAATTCGGTAAACGGGTGGCGACGCTGTATGCCCGCGTTGTTAATCAACACATCGATCCCACCGCTTTGCGCCTCAATTTTCTCAATAGCGGCATGAATGGCCTGAGAGTTAGTGACATCAAAGGCCGCTGCATCGGCGCGGAAGCCCTCACGGCGCAGTGCTTCAACGGCTCGCTGGGCGTTTTCTTCGGTGGTCGCATTGACCAATATGTGAGCGCCGTACTCCGCCAGCCCACGCGCCAGCAGAAAACCAATGCCCCGAGAAGCGCCGGTAATCAGTACTTTTTTATTATCCAGTGAAAATAAGTTGTTCATAACGTCCCCGGCAGTGTCATTCAGATAAGACAGGTGCCTATCTCAGCGGATCGCCGCCGGCAAAAACGTGATGACGATCACTTAAAACAGTGTTACTAAAACCTGTTACCTTTAACGTGAAGCCACGCAATCTCGCGGGAAATAAACTCAACACATTTCATTGAAAAATAAGATTTTTATACTTTATGTCGTCGATTGTTATCACTAAATCGATTTGTTAACATGGCGTTATTCGCGATTTCGCCGCCCCACCCTGTTAAGGCCTCAGAATGAAGAACCAACGCGTCACGCTGCAAGATATTGCGCTGCTCGCCGGCGTGACCAAAATGACCGTCAGCCGCTATCTGCGAACGCCGGAAAAGGTGGCGGCCGAAACCGCCGAGAAAATTGCCCAGGTGATGAAGGAAGTTAACTTTACCGACGGCGATGAAGCACGCTCAACGCAAAAGCCGCGCATTGGCGTTTTGATCCCCTCGTTCAATAACCAAATTTTCGCCGATCTGCTGGCCGGAATCGAATCCATCACTCTGGAACAGGGCTACCAAACGCTGGTAGTGAACTATGACTACAGTCGGCAGCGCGAAGAAGAGCATATCGTCCAACTGCTGGCTTACCCGATTGCCGGGCTGATCCTGACGGATTCGGAGCATACTCTGCGGGCGGAAAAGTACCTGACGGCCGCCAAAATCCCGGTGGCGCAGGTGATGGATCTGGAAGGTCCGGAAGGAAGGATCGCCGTGGGGTTCGATAACTTCCAGGCGGGTTACGACATGACCGAAGCGCTGCTCGCCAGCGGTAAACGTCAGGTGGTTTATTTTGGCGCCATGTCCGATGCGCGCGACACCAAACGTTTTCAGGGCTACTGCCGGGCGATGGAAAAACAGGGCCTGACACCGCGCCAAATCACACCGCACCGTGTTTCGTCGGTGACGGTCGGCTCCGACATGCTGGCCATGGCACGGCAGCTTTACCCGGATTTGGACGGTATCTTATGCACCAATGACGATCTGGCCGTTGGGGTCTTACAGGAGTGTCTGCGGCTGGGGCTGCGGGTTCCGCAGGATATCGCTTTGTCGGGATTTCACGGCCTGGATATCGGCAAAGCCACCACGCCGGGCATCGCCAGCGTTATTACACCCAGGTTTGATATCGGCAAGGTGGCCACAGAGATCTTGTTGAAACGCATTAAAGGGGTGCCGTGCATTGAGCGCGTTGATCTGCACTACCGCATCTCACTCGGCGGCACCATTTAACTCAGCGGTTAACATGTTCGGTAACAGCGGCCGCCGGTTTCGGTTTTTCGCTGCGCGCCGCCAGCCACAGGCCGCTGTTTTTCATCGCGTAGCCAAACACTAATCCCACCAACAGGGAAAGGGTCACCAGAGACCAATTGCCGCCGCCGGCGAAGGTGGCGCAAGCGCCGATAAAGGTGCCGGGCACAAAACCCAGCCACTGCTGCTTTGCCTGAATGCACATCAGAAAAGCCACCGCGCCGGTCAGCAGATAACCGAGCAGGCTCCAGCCGGGCGCCAGCTCACTGCCGTGAATGATCGCCATCGCCCAAAATACCCCGCTGCAGCAGGTCAGCGTGCTGATCAACAACCCTTTCAGCCCCCCCTGCGGGCAAGCAAAATAGGCCGTACAGCCCAGGAAACCGGCCCAACTGATCAGCCCCAGGCTAACAGCCACCCATCCCCACACGCCGGAGAGGATCCCGGTAGTCACAGCAATGGCAAAAAGAACGTTCATAAACTGACCCGCAGCAAAGAAAGCGCGCAGTTTACGCGAAAATCGGCAAATTCAAGTGATGTAAATCACAAAAATTTTGTAATGAGAAATACTGAAATTGCAGAATTGAGGAATTTGTCACAAAAAAAAACCAGCGTGACTAGCACGCTGGAAATGACACACAACAACACCAGGGAAATCGTTCGCCACCTTGCGTGGCTAAAATCGTTGTTCAGCTACCCTGCGAATTTCACGTTGCCGACGGACAACCTGAAACTCGGCGGGTATCAGCGCGGGAAGCCCGCGCGGGTCACCATGAAGCTCAAAGATAAGCAAACCACGGCACTGACCAGAAATAACAGATTGACCGCCAGATGCAGGCTGGCATGGTCGATAACCGCCCCCAGCAGGATCGGAACCCAGTTGGCGATATAGGCGATTACGTAAAACAGTGAAATCAGTCTCGCATGGCTGGCCTTCGGTGAAATCAGGTTCACCAAGGTGGCACTGCCGACAAAAATCGCCCCGTAGGCGTAACCGGCAATCACCATACCGGCACTGGCCAGAGCCAGCGAGTGGATCTGAATCGCCTCGGCGAACACCACCACTGACAGCGCCTGCGCCAGACAGCCAAACATCAGCGAATGGCGCGCATTAACGCGACGGCTCAGGATCTGGCTAATACCGGCAATCACCAGATAAACCGCAATCACATAGCCGTAAACGCCCCGGCTGTGCATGCCCAGCAGCTTTTCCGATACGCTTGGCCCAATCGCCAGAATACTGGCAGCCACTGCCCAGCAGATGAACAACGCGCCGGCACACAGGAAGAACTTGCCTCCGGTAGCGCGCAGGCCATCCGCCAACGAACTTTTTTCTGCCGCGGCTTCTGCTGCCGGTGCCCCACTGAGGGGTACAACAACGGCTTCAACCGGCCATTTCAGCATCACGCCCAGTGCGGCAACTGCCGCCACCGCCATGATGATAATGAACGGCAGCGAAGTCGTGTGGAACCCGGTTTGCAGCGCCACGCCGCTGAAAATCGGCCCCAAAGCCAGACCGGTGGTGAATGACAGCGTGGCAATCAGCGCCGCATTTTTACCGCCGTCCTTCGGCCCAAAACGCACCAGCGCAATGTTAGCCGCACCGGTCAAAGCCCCGGTGCCGATCCCGGCCAGCAGACGCGCCATAAACATCATCAAAAACGAATCGGCCATCGAAAACAGCAAGGCCCCGGCCAACACCACCAGCAGCGCCGGTACAATCATGCTGCGCAGATCTTTGACCTTGCCGGCCATGTTGCCTACGCCGAACAGCGAAATCAGCACGCCGGCGGCATAGGCGCCATAAATGACGGTCAGGCTAACCGAGCTTAGCGCCAACTCATGTTGATAAAGCGGGTAAAGCGGTGTCGGCGCACTGCTGTTCAGCAATGCGGACATTAATGCCAGGGCTAAAAACAGCAGGATGGCAAAATGCGACTCACCCGACTTCGCTTTAGCGGCTTCATCAACAGCCACACCTTCAGACATTTTTCTCTCCCGAAACAATCTGGATAAACACCTAACCCTGAAAACCAAACTCCTCAGGAAACGCGTTTATCATACCTTTCGGGTATAACGGTCAAAATAGCCAAGAATGCATCATAGTGATTCATTAATGCATTTGCGCTGACGCCCGCCAGCGCTTAATGCCGTGCTCTTTACACCGCCGCTGCCTTCGAGGTTTTTGCCGGAGCGCGTTTCACTATCGCCAACGCACCGGAGAAAATAATCAGCGCCATGCCGCCCGCAGCAATGTAGGACAGCTTCTCGCCAAACAACAGATAGCCGAGCAGCGTGGAGAAAATGATGGTGCTATAGGAAAGAATACTGACAATCACCGCATTGCCGCTGCCGTAGGCGCGGGTCATGGTGATTTGCCCCAGGCTGCCGAACACACCGATGGCGCAAACGCACAGCATCATGGCGCTGTCCAACGCGGTAAACCCCACCACAGTGGTCATCATGCCGCCCACCAGGGTGCCCACCAACGAGAAGTAAAACACCACTCGCAGTTCGGGTTCGCCACTGCGCACCAGCTTACCGACGTTAAAATAGGCCAGCGCGGTCAGCAGGCCGGAAAGCAGGCCAATCAGGGTCGCGGCATACTCGCCGTTCGGCGTATCGGGGCGCAGCAGCACCAGAATGCCGATAAAACCCAGCAGTACCGAGAACAGCAGCTTGCCGGTCAGTTGACCTTTGCTAGTGACAAAGGCAATCGCCGACTGAAAGATAGGATTGGTGTAGCCCAACGTGGTGGCCGTGGCGATCGGCAGATGGATTAGTGAGTAGAAACCGCAGTACATCGCCGCATTGCCAATGGCGGCGCGTTTCATGTGCAACCCCAAATGCTGGGTGCGGAAACCGAGATTTTTCACATGGATCAGCGCGGCAACGATCAGGACGTTAATCACAGAGCGGTAAAAAATGATGTCGAAAAAACCGACCTTGGCCGAAGCCAGTTTGATGCTGGCCCCCATCAACGCAAAGAACCCGCTGGCGACGACCATCCACAAAGCAACCATGATTTCCTCGGTATATCACCCCAACGGGCGACAAAATAAAACGGGGCGAATTGATTCGCCCCCTACGGCTAATGCAGTCAACAGCGCCGCAGCTTGAAAAACGGCGGGGATATTATTCGGCAGCTTTCACCGTCAGCGGTTTATTATCAGCGCAGGCGAAGAATACCAGCATCTCCGCGCCTTTATCACCAGAAACCCCTTGGTGAACGATATCTACCGTGTCGGTAAAGGAGTCGCCCTGCTTAAAGGTGTGTTTCACGCCGGTTTTCTTGACCGTCAGCGAAACGCTGCCCCCAGTCATATACACCGCGCTGATGCACGGGTGAGTATGCCAGGCGAGCACCTTGTTCGGTTCCACCGTGACCTTCAACATGGTGATCTGCGGAGCGCCTGCCGGATAATGCTGGTACGGCGTCCCCTCCCATGAGGTTTCGGTTTTCAGCAAGGTTTCTTTGTTTATGCCTTCGCCGTGATCCTCTGCGGCCTGTGCAGCGCCTTGAAATGCCATCATTAATGCCAGAAGTGTCAGTTTATACATTGTTATCGCTCCATGACTACGGTGAACAAAATAGAATGGCGTGATACAAAGGACAATGAATGACGACTCCAGGAATCTGGGGTTACGCCTTTACAAGCCTTTGATACGCTGCTCGTATTCTACGATGCTCTCGGCATAGTATCGATTAGGCGCCACATGATTTCCTACCAACACTTCTATCAGGAAAGGCCCCTCATGCTCAGCCGCGGCGGTCAGCGCTTCGTCCAGTTCCTCCAGCGTCGCCGCTTTGGCGGAGGCAACCCCCAGGCTGTTGGCGAAGGCCTTCCAGTCATGGTTCGGCAACGCGGTATAGTCCGCAGATACCCCACGGTTTTGCAGGGTGTCGATGTGCATCGCTCCGTGAGCGCAGTTGTTCATCACCACAAAGGTCATTTTGACCTGATAACGGGCGGCCGTCTGGATCTCGATGCCGTGCATCAGCATGCAGCCGTCGCCGGTAACCACCACGCAGTCGCGGTGCGGCGCTGCCAGTTTGATGCCAATGCCGGCACAAATCGCCCAGCCCATCGGCGCCAGAGAGCTTGAGGTATGGTAATCGCCCCGGCCGCTGGCCTGCCAGTGGTGCGCCATAAAGATACGGTGTGCGCCGGAATCGACCACCACGTTGGTGTCCTGATTCATACGGCTGCGGATGCGTTTGATGGCGTCGCCGGGGTACATGTTGGCCTCACCCTCGGCAAGACGCACCTGCAAATCGGGCCGTTGCTGCTCTAGCGGCAGTTGACCCACCTGCTCAAGCCAGCCGTTACGCAAGCGCTTAATGCTGTTCAGGTGCGCGTCATCGTCGCTGACCGCATCCAGCAGGTGGTGCAACGAGCCGGTCAGGCTGGAGAAAATCTGCATATCCGGTTGATAATGCGAGCTGACCTTATCGAAATCCTCGTCAATCACCACCAACGTTTTGGTGCCGTGCAGTCGCGGATTCCAGTTCAGGCTATCGCGTTGGCTCAGATCGCAACCCAGCACCAGCAGCACATCCACTTCATCGCCATTGATGGTTTCCACCGCCCGGGTATGACCGGCAAAACCGTACAACCCCAGCGCCAGCTCGTGCCCTTCGGGAAACGCGCCCTTGCCGGACAGCGTAGTGGCAACCGGCAGACGGTATTTCTCCGCCAGGCGCAGCAACAGGGCCGCATCCAGCGGATTATTCATGCGGTTACCCACCAGGCAGGCGACGTTCAGCCCGCGCAGCAGATAGTCATCCAGCACCTGATCCAATGCCTGTGGGTCGATCGCGGCCTCTCGACACTGGGGCGTGCGTGGCGGGCTAACTTCATGACCGCCGGCCACCTCTTTCTTTTGCATATCGACCGGCACGCTGAGATAGGTGCGACCTTTTCGCTGAGTGTTCAGGCAGGACAGACTGCGCCGCAGCTCGTGCTGCAACGTGAGATTATTTTTCACTTCTATCGCAGCGGAAAGCAGCGGTTTGACGATAGTCAGCTCATCGATGCCACTATTGCTGCCGTCCTGGAAGGCACCCTGCGCCTCATGATAAGTGGCAATGCCGCCGGCCAGATACAACACCGGAATTTTGTCGGCCTGTGCCGCCGCCATCGCCGGCAGGAAATTCATGGTGCCGGGACCGGAGATGCCCAGACAAACGCCAAACTTGCGGCTGGCGCGAGCATAACCGTCCGCCATAAAACCGCAGGCGGTTTCATGGGCGCCGACGATGCCGGCAATGCCTGAATGTTCAATGGATTTTATCAATGGGTACACCAGCTTGCCGGGTACCAGGAATATGTGCTGAATGCCGCGAGCTTCGAGACTCTGGATAATCGCATCAGCGTTGCTTTGCGTTGCCGCTTTCGCACCGGGGGTTGCAATAACTCTGACACCGTCCGCAGTTGCCAGTGCTACGGGGGTGTATAACTTCTCTGCGTGAGACTCCATTTTCAATGTCCAGTCGTGGTGGGCCAACCTAGATTCAGAGTCGATCCCACCAGGCGATTAGCCCACAGAGACAGGCTCTCATGCGCGTCTGCTTACGCGTTCAGGGTAACATTGGCACAAAATGTGCGCCAGATCACAGCATAAACGTTGATAAGCATAAAGATTGTCGGGTAAAAATAAAGATGCAAAACTGCTTCACGTTGATGCATTTATTCATATCCTGAAACATAATTAATAATTATGATACGTGGGCCTCATTTGCAGCCAAAACCAGAGCCGGTACGGTTGCGCAATAATGAACACAGACAAGACCGATAAGCCTGCACAAAGGAAATGGCATGATGAATTGGGATGATGCACGCTTCTTCCTGGCGGTCGCACGCTGCGGCACTTTACGAAAAGCCGCCAATGAACTACACGTCGACCAAGCCACCGTCGGGCGGCGTATTACCGCTTTTGAAGAGAGCCTGGGATCCAAACTGTTTATCCGTACGCCAAAATCGTTCTCCCTCAGTCCGTTGGGAGAAGAAATGCTGGCGGACGTCATGAACATGGAGAACTCGGTGCAGGCGATTGGCCGCAAAGCCACCAGTGGCGACGACAGCCTGTGCGGTAACGTACGCATCGCCACCACCGATACCATGGCCGAGGCTTTTGTCATCCCGGCGCTGAAGGCGCTGCGAGAGCAATACCCGTTAATCACCGTCACCATGCTGACGGCGGTCAATATCTCTGATATTTCGTACCGTGGCGCAGATCTGGCGATCCGCGGCGCCCGTCCCGAATCCGATGAGCTGATTATCAAACGCATGGCCACCATCGAAATGGGGCTGTATGCGACGCAGGACTATCTCGACAAACACGGCATGCCGACCAAGGGCGACCATCTGCGGGGTCATGACCTGCTGATGTTCCCGCGAGAACTGGTGCCCCGTCACTGGAACAACTTCTGTGGCGAAACGCTGATCGATCCTAACGTGGTGCTGCAGTGCAATTCGCAGTTGCTGCTGCGCTCTGCAACGCGCAATGGGTTGGGGATTGGCCTGCTGTCCTCGTTCCTGGCGGATAAGGACCCGGACCTGGTGCGAATTTTCCCGGAAAACAAAGACTGGGTAGATATCTGGCTGGTGCTGCATCCTGACCTGCAGCGTGCCGCCAGGGTGCGTGCCGTAGTTCAGGCGCTGGAAACCTCATTTACAAATAATCCCGGCTGAACCCCCTACTCAGGGGTCAGGGTGACTTACCCTGCCCCTATTATCCCGTTTCACCACATTGTCATGATTAGATAAAAAGCTTATTATCTAATCAACGCACAGGACGTGCCCCCACAGTCGAGGGAATGATGGCAAAGGTTAACTGGTCGCGCAAAGCAGTTAAACAATTGATGACGCTACCGACTCAGGATCGCTCAGCCATTAGAGACAAGGTCGGGCTGTTAAGCGCGTTCCCGGCCGTCAGACTGGATATCAAAAAATTGCATGGTGCTGACAGCCAATTTCGCCTGCGCGTCGGCAGCTATCGCATTATTTTTGAGATGAGTGATGGTGAACCTATTGTCTGTCTGATCCAACAAGTGAAGCGTAGAACGTCGACAACTTACTAAACCGCGTTGAGCTGAAATTTATAATCCGAGGTATGCCAGATGGCGAAGTTACAATATATCCATGATGAATCAGGCAAGCCGCTGTACGTGATATTGCCTCTCGATGAATATAAAAAGCTGGTAGGCCGGCAAGATGACTATGAGTCTGTTCCCTATCATAGCGATGCGCACGATGATGAAACTGTTCCTCATGAAGTGGTCTCCATCATGTTGGATCAGAACATCAGTCTGATAGCCGCATGGCGAATTTTCCGCGGCTTCTCGCAGTACGATGTGGCGACAAGACTGGGGACTACCCAATCTGCCGTTTCTCAGTGGGAAGCCATTGACTCTAAACCGCAAAAAAAAACCCGGGAAAAACTGGCAGAGTTATACCACTGTAGCCCGTCGCAGATGATGCTCTAATCCGTTCCCCACGCCATAAAAAAAGGTCGCCGAAGCGACCTTTTTTACTGCCCTGATGCCCATCAGAACATCGGTTGTGCCATCTGTACCAGCGTAATCAGCGGCTGCGGATAAACACCCAGCAGCAGCACCAACGCGGCGGAGATCAGCACCACTACGCCGCCTGCGGTCAACGCCCAGTTATTTGGGGTATCGCGCTGCAGCGCTTCCGGCGCGCTGAGGAACAGGCTGACGGTGACGCGCAGGTAGTAGTACAAACCAATGGCGCTACCCAGCACCACGGCGCCGGTCAACCACCACAGGTGAGCGCTGACGCCCATTGCGATCACGAAGAACTTACCGATAAAGCCCAGGGTCATCGGGATACCGGCCAGTGACAGCATCATCACCGTCATGACGGCGGACAGAATGGGCTTATGCCAGAACAGACCGCGATAGGAGAACAGTGAATCTGCATCCGGGCCACGGTACGGGCTGGACATCAGGCTGACCACGCCGAACGCGCCCAGGCTGCTGAACAGGTAACCGGCCAGGTAAACCCCGGCGGTTTCCAGCGACAGCTGGTGGGTTTGCACCGCAATCAGCGCCACCAGCAGATAACCCAGGTGGGCAATCGACGAGTAACCCAGCAGACGCTTGATGTTGGTCTGGCTGATGGCCATCAGGTTGCCGAACAGAATCGAACAAACGGCAATGATCGACAGCACCATGCGCAGCGCTTCGTTGTCGGCAGCAGGCGCATACAGGAACAGACGCATAACGACCGCAAAGATAGCAATCTTGCTGGCGGTGGCCAGGAAGGTTGAAACCGGCGCAGGCGCCCCCTGATACACATCCGGCGTCCACAGTTGGAACGGCACCAGCGACAGCTTGAAGCCCAGACCGACAATCATCATGCCCATACCGGCCAGGATCAGCGGCTGGTGCATCATGTTTTCTTGCAGGCTCTTGCCCAGGCCGGCCAGCGACAGGTCACCGGACTCCGCATACAGCAGCGCCATACCGAACAGCAGGAAGGACGACGCCGCGGCGGACAGCAGCATGTACTTGATGGCCGCTTCCAGCGGTCGCTTCTGGCGGTAGGCGTAGCCCACCAGACCAAACAGCGGCAGCGAGATCAGTTCAATACCGAGGAACAGCGAGGCCAGATGGTTGGCGCTCGCCAGCAGAATGCCACCCAGGGTAGCAATCAGCACCAGCAGGTAGAACTCTTCGCGGTTGTCCGGGTAGCCGACCAGCCACGGATAGGCAAAGGTACAGGTCGCCAGACTCGCCAGTATCACCAGCCCGGTATAGAACATCGAGTAGCCGTCAACCCGCAGCAGCGGGGTGACGTCCATTGGGCCTGCCTGGCCGACAAAGTACAGCGAAAGCAGCGCCAGGTTTAGACCGATCACGGTCAGGGTGGCGTTGATAAAGTGGTCGCGTCGCCACGCAATGCCTAGCATCACAACCACCACCGTCAATCCGACGATCAACAGCGGCAACAGTGCGATCAGTTGTTGAGGAGTTATTGTCATGGCGAATTACGGCCTTGTTGTTGAAATTGCTGAAACTGACGAACCAAACCAGTGTTGCACGTTGCTCATCGCCGCATTAGAAGTGTCCAGAATCGGTTGTGGGTAGACCCCCAACAGAACCAGCAACACCACCAACAGCAGAATGATGAACAGCTCACGCGCGGTCATGCCCGGCAAAGGTTGGTCAGACTTGGCTTTGCCGTAGTAGGCACGCTGCATCATGATCAACGAGTAAACCGAAGCAAACACCAGACCGAAGGTAGAAATCACGGTGATCACCGGCACAACCTGATAGCTGCCGAACAGGATCATGAATTCACCGACGAAGTTACCGGTACCCGGCATCCCCAACGTAGCCACCGCGAAGAACAGCGACAGCGCAGGGATGTATTTGATACGCCCCCACAGGCCGCCCATTTCACGCATGTCGCGAGTGTGCAGACGTTCGTACAACTGGCCACAGATGATGAACATACCGGCCGCAGACAGGCCGTGTGCAATCATCTGGATCACTGCCCCCTGGTAAGCCAGTTGGCTGCCGGTGTAGATGGCGATCAGGACGAAGCCCATATGGGAAACCGAGGTGTAAGCGATCAGACGCTTGATATCGGTCTGCGCAAACGCCATCCAGGCGCCGTAGAAGATACCGATAACACCCAGCCACATGGCGATTGGCGCGAACTCATGCGAAGCTTCCGGGAACAGCGGCAGGCTGAAGCGCAACAGGCCATAGGCCGCGGTCTTCAGCAAGATCCCCGCCAGGTCGACAGAACCTGCGGTAGGAGCCTGGCTGTGCGCATCCGGCAACCAGCCGTGCAACGGCACCACCGGCATTTTCACCGCGAAGGCAATGAAGAAGCCCAGCATCAACAGGTATTGCACGTTGTGCGACATTGGCGTTTGCAGCAGGTCTTCGTAATCGAAGGTCCACACGCCGGTCGCGTTATAATGCACAAACACCAGGCCCATAATGGCAATCAGCATCACCAGACCGCTGGCCTGGGTATAGATGAAGAACTTGGTAGCCGCAGTGATACGGGTTTTCCCGTCCGACGCCTTATGACCCCAGAGTGCGATCAGGAAGTACATCGGCACCAACATCATTTCCCAGAAGAAGAAGAACAGGAACATGTCGATGGCGAGGAACACGCCGATAACCCCACCCAGGATCCACAGCAGGTTCAGGTGGAAGAAGCCCTGGTATTTCTGGATTTCACGCCAGGAACAGAGGATAGCCAACACGCCCAGCAGGCCGGTCAGCACTACCATCAGCAGTGAAAGTCCGTCCAGCGCCAGGTGGATGGAAATGCCAAAGCGTGGGATCCACGGCAGCAGGAATTCAGACTGCCACTGCGGTATGCCTTTCGGCGTAGTCAACGTGTAGCCGCCCTGCATCCACAGATGCAGAGAAAGCGCCAATGTCAGCCCCATTGCGATCAACGCAATCCAGCGCGGCACCTTAGTACCGAAGCGCTCAAACTGCCAGCACAGCAGACCGCCAATAAAGGGGATAAGAATTAGCCAAGGTAATAGCATGGCGTTTTGTGTCCCTTATACGAATAATTTCAAACTTTGTACGTAGCGCCTGCCCTGCAGAGCGCTACGCCCGAAAAATGCGTCTGTTTAAATTATTCAATTAAACCAAAATCAACAGAGCCAATACGACCACTGCACCCACACCCATAGACGCTATATACCAACGCACCTGACCGTTCTCGCTCACTGTCAGACCACGGTTCCCCCAGCGGGAGAAAATGGCCGGCAAGTTCATCATCGAGTTCAGCGGATCACGTTGCAGCAACTTCGCAATACCCAGGTACGGCTTGACGAATACTTTGTCGTACAGCCAGTCGAAGCCCCAGGCATGGAACCACCAGGTAGAGAAGAAACGTCCCGGTGCGCTATTGGCGATGCGGGTAACCAGGGTACGTTTGCCCAGCCACAGCGCCGCCGCTAACAGGATGCCAACAATAGCCACTACGCCGGAGGTAATCTCCAGCTGCAGCACGCTACCGTGCGCCAGCTCGGTGGTATCTGGCAGCACGCCCTGCAGTGGCGGAACAATCATCGCGCCAACGAAGGTGGACAGCACCAGCAGAACCAACAGCGGCAGATGGTGAGTGATGCCTTTACCGGCATGCGCTTTGATTTTCTCTTCGCCATGGAACACGATGAAAATCATACGGAAGGTGTACAGCGAGGTCATGAACGCACCGACCAGGCCGGCAATCATCAGGTTGATGTGACCGTTGGCCATCGCACCCGCCAGGATCTCATCCTTACTGAAGAAGCCTGCGGTGATCAGCGGCAGTGCCGACAGCGCAGCGCCCCCCACCAGGAAGCAGACGTAAACCAGTGGAATGCTCTTGCGCAGGCCGCCCATCTTGAAGATGTTCTGCTCGTGATGGCAAGCCAGGATCACTGAACCGGAGGAGAGGAACAGCAGCGCCTTGAAGAACGCATGGGTCATCAGATGGAAGATTGCTGCATCCCACGCCTGCACACCCAACGCCAGGAACATGTAACCAATCTGGCTCATGGTAGAGTAGGCAAGTACGCGTTTGATGTCAGTCTGTACCAGCGCGGCAAAGCCGGCCAGCACCAGGGTCACTGCCCCGATAATGCCCACCAGATGCAACACTTCCGGCGCCATCAGGAACAGGCCGTGCGTACGGGCAATCAGGTAAACGCCCGCGGTCACCATGGTCGCCGCGTGGATCAGTGCGGAAACCGGGGTTGGACCCGCCATGGCGTCTGCCAGCCAGGTCTGCAACGGCAGCTGCGCTGATTTACCGACCGCGCCGCCCAGCAACATCAGGGTAGCCCAGGTGATCGCCGTATCGCCGACCGCCAGTTTTTGCGGTGCCAGGATCATCAGTTCGCGGATGTTCAGCGTGCCCAGCTCGTTGTAGAGGATGAACAGCGCGAACGCCAGGAACACGTCGCCGACGCGGGTCACGATGAAAGCTTTCATCGCCGCCGCACCGTTGGCCGGATCCTTGTAGTAGAAGCCGATCAGCAGGTAGCTGCACAGGCCCACGCCTTCCCAGCCCAGGTACATCAGCAACAGGTTGTCTGCCAGTACCAATACCACCATGCTGGCGATAAACAGGTTGGTGTAAGCGAAGAAGCGCGAGTAGCCCTCTTCACCGCGCATGTACCAGGACGCGAACATGTGGATGAAGAAGCCCACGCCGGTAACCACGGACAACATGGTCAACGACAGGCCGTCCAGCGTCAGAGTCACACCGATATTAAAGTTACCGACGGTCATCCAGTTCCACAGGCTCTGCTCAAACAACTGCACGCCCGTCGCTTTCTGGGCGAAGAAATCCATCGCCACATGCACCGTGACCAACGCAGCCAGGCCGATAGAGCCTACGCCAATGGTTGCCGAGACGTTCTCAGACCAGCGGCCTCGTGAAAAGGCCAACAGCAGGAACCCGATCAGCGGTAGCAGAATAGTTAAATATAATAGGTTCATCCGCGCATCTCACTGACAGTATCAATATTCAGGGTATGACGGCGACGGTAGAGCTGCAGCAGCAACGCCAGACCGATACTGGCCTCGGCTGCCGCCAAACTGATCGCCAGGATGTACATCACCTGCCCATCCGGTTGGCCCCAGTAACTACCCGCCACGATAAACGCCAATGCTGCGGCGTTGATCATCACTTCCAGACTGATCAGCATAAACAGCAGATTACGACGAACCAGCAACCCGGTCAGACCCAGGACGAACAGGATCGCCGCCAGAATCAGGCCATGTTGAAGAGGGATCATGCTTGCTCCTCCGATTTTCTTCTCGCCATTTCGCCACCGACCGGCGCGTTGCTCAACACCTCACCCGGTTTGTGCTCACGGCCAATGTGGAAGGCAACAACCAGACCTGCCAACAGCAGCATTGAAGCCAGCTCAACCGCCAACACGTAAGGACCGAACAGGCTGATCCCCACGGCTTTGGCGTCTACCATCTCACCGCTGATGCCCTGATCGGACACGCTGCGAATCGCGAAAATCAGCACCGCCAGCAGCAGCAACGACAGCAGGCCCGGACCGATCCATACCGACGGCTTCAGCCAGTCGCGCTCTTGCTTTTGTACCGCGCTGCCGAGGTTCAACATCATGACCACGAACACGAACAGCACCATGATGGCACCGGCGTAAACGATGATCTCCAACGCCGCTGCGAAGTACGCGCCGAGTGAGAAGAAGACTGCAGAGATCGCCAACAGCGAGACGATCAGATACAGCAACGCATGCACAGGGTTGGTATGCGAGATCACGCGAATGGTCGCGATCACCGCAATCAAACCTGCCAGATAAAAGGCAATTTCCATGCTTGCTGGCTCCTTAAGGCAACAGACCTTTGACGTCGATCGGTTTGGCTTCGTTTTCGGCTTCGCCCTTGGCTTTGCCGTCAATCGCCATACCGGCCATCCGGTAGAAGTTATATTCCGGATATTTACCCGGCCCCGAGATCAACAGATCTTCTTTTTCGTACACCAGGTCCTGGCGTTTGAACTCACCCATTTCGAAATCCGGCGTCAGCTGGATCGCGGTAGTTGGGCAAGCTTCTTCGCACAGGCCGCAGAAAATGCAGCGCGAGAAGTTGATGCGGAAGAACTCCGGATACCAACGGCCATCTTTCTGTTCTGCTTTTTGCAGCGAGATACAGCCCACCGGGCAGGCAACCGCACACAGGTTACAGGCTACGCAACGCTCTTCACCGTCCGGATCGCGCGTCAGCACGATACGGCCACGGTAACGCGGCGGCAGGTAAACCGGTTCTTCCGGATACATCTGGGTTTCGCGCTTGGCGAAGGCATGCAGGCCTATCATCCAAATGCTGCGCACCTGGGTGCCGAAACCAACCAATAACTCTTTCAATGTCATGGTTTATTCACCCCTTATTGAGCGTTGTACAAAATGACTGCGGCAGTTGCCAGCAGGTTCAGCAGCGTCAGCGGCAGACACACTTTCCAGCCGAAGGCCATTACCTGGTCATAGCGCGGACGTGGCAGAGCAGCACGAATCAGAATGAACATCATCATGAAGAAAGCCGTTTTCAGCGCGAACCAGATGAATGGCGGCAGGAATGGACCCTGCCAGCCACCGAAGAACAACGTCACAATCAGGGCAGAAACGGTGACGATACCGATGTACTCACCCACGAAGAACAGACCGAACTTCATGCCGGAGTATTCAATGTGGTAACCGTCGGCCAGTTCCTGCTCGGCTTCCGGTTGGTCAAACGGGTGACGGTGACACACCGCAACGCCGGCAATCGCAAAGGTCACGAAACCGAAGAATTGCGGGATGACGTTCCACAGATGCGCCTGAGATTCAACAATGGTCTGCATGTTGAAGGAGTCCGCCTGCGCCACCACGCCCATCAGCGACAGGCCGATGAACACTTCGTAGCTCAGGGTTTGCGCAGAAGCACGCATCGCCCCCAACAGCGAGTATTTGTTGTTGCTCGACCAGCCGGCAAACAGCACGGCGTATACCGCCAGGCCGGCCATCATCAGGAAGAACAAAATACCGATGTTGAGGTCGGACACCGCCCAGGTCGGACTGACCGGGACGATGGCAAATGCCAGCAACAGGGAAGTGAAGGCGATCATCGGCGCCAGGGTGAAGATCACCCGGTCGGAGAATTTCGGAACCCAGTCTTCCTTGAAGAACATTTTGATCATGTCGGCGACCAGCTGCAGCGAACCGCCCCAGCCGACACGGTTTGGTCCGTAACGGTTCTGGAACAGGCCGAGCAGGCGACGTTCGCCGAAGCTCATGAAAGCACCGCAGGTGACGACGACCAGCAGGATCACTACCGCTTTAAGCACGGAGATCAGAATGTCGATCACCTCAGGGGTAAACCAGCTCATCGTGTTGCCTCCCGCAGATTTTCAACCGTCGCACCCACCAATACCGGCGGGATCCCTGGCAAGCCGAGCGGTAAGCCCACCTGGCCCTGGGTCAGCGTTTCACTCAGGCGCACCGGCAGACGCAGCGTCTGGCCCGCACAGCTGAACTCCACCAGCGCACCGGCATTCACGCCAAGCGTAGCGGCATCCGCCGGGTTCACCATCACGTAGGCCTCTGGCATACGCTGCTGGATCACGCCGGAACGCTGTGACATTTCATCACTGCCGAACAGGTGGTAATAAGGCGCGACACGCCAGCCTTGCTCATGATCAAAGGCGGCAGGCACCTGGGTGAAGTAATCCAGCTTGCCCTCCCCTGCTTCGATCAGACGCACGCCCGGATCGCCATGGCGCAGCTTGCCGCCCACTTCGGCCTGGAACTTGTTCCATGCCTGCGGTGAGTTCCAACCTGGTGCCCAGGCGAACGGGATCTGCTGACGATCGGCCAGCGGGCTGTTGTTCCCTTCCATCGAGAAGGCGAACATGGTGTCTTTATCCTGCGGCTGACGCGGCTCGTGCACGCTGATGTTGGCGCGCATAGCCGTACGACCACTGGAACGATGTGGCGAACGTGCCAATTTTTGACCTCGGATGCGGAAACTTGCGTCCGGTGCCGCGTCCACAATGCCCTGCAGCTGCGGCAACGCGGTAACACAGGCTTCGATAACGTGATCGAGCTGCGTCCAGTCCACGTGACGGCTGGTATAGGTGGAATGCAGCGAGTGCATCCAACGCCAGCTTTCCAGCATTACGGTGTAAACGTCTTTTTTCGCGTCGTCGTAGTAGGCCGGATCGTAAACCTGGAAGAAACGCTGTGCGCGACCCTCCTGGTTGACCAGGGTACCGTCGCTTTCTGCAAAGCTGGCCGCCGACAGGATCAGGTTGGCCCGATCCATGATCGCGGTGCGCTGATGATCAACCACGATCAGGTTGCTGACCTTGGCCAACGCGGCGTCCACTTTTGCCGCCTGCGCATGCCGGTAGAGATCGTTTTCCATCACGATAGCGGTGTCTGCTTCACCGTTTTCCAGCTGCGACAGCGCCTGATCGAGCGAACCACCGCCAATCATCGACAAACCGATGCTGTTGGCCGCGCTGGCCACGAAGGTGATACCCACATCAGAGCCGCGATCCTTCAGCGCTTTGGCGATGTTGGCCGCCGCTTCGATGATGGCTTCGCTGCCGGCGTTGCTACCGGTGACGATCAGCGGTTTACGTGCGTCGGTCAGCGCCTGCACGATGATATCGACTTTCTTGTTCAGGCCGTCAGCCAAATCGTTGACCGCCGGTGCCGCATTATCAAGCCCGTGGGCGATGGCGAAGCCGAGACGCGCTTGCTCATCCACCGGTGCACGGTAGTTCCACGCAGCGATGTCGTCCAGACGGGTGTTGTCCACGTTGGTGACGAACAGTGGGTACTTGGCATGCTGACCAATGTTTTGTATCGCGGCAATCTGCCAGTCGGCAACGCGCTGGGCTGCAGCCATGGCGCGAGCCTTGCCCTTCACCGCCTGACGTACCGACAAAGCAATACGTGCGCCGGTCTGGGTCAGATCTTCACCCAGCACCAATACCGCGTCGTAGCCTTCAATTTCGCGCAGCGCAGGCGTGTGAACGCCGCTGTTTTGCAGCACGTTCAGCATCAGGTTCAGACGACCCTGTTCCGCCTGTGAAATACCGGTGTAGAAATTCTCGGCACCGACCAGTTCACGCAGTGCGAAGTTGCTTTCCAGACTGGCGCGGGGTGAGCCGATACCGATGGTTTTCTTCGCCTGACGCAGGATGTCCGCCGCGCCCTGCATAGCCTGTTCGGCGTTCAGGGTGATCCAGTCGTTGCCGCGCAGCTGCTGTGGCTGACGTGGACGATCTTTCTGGTTCACGTAGCCATAACCGAAGCGGCCGCGGTCGCACAGGAAGTAGTGGTTCACGCTGCCGTTATAGCGGTTTTCGATGCGACGCAATTCACCATAGCGCTCGCCCGGGCTGGTGTTACAGCCGATGCTGCACTGCTGGCAAATGCTTGGCGCAAACTGCATGTCCCACTTACGGTTATAACGCTCGGAGTGGGTTTTGTCGGTGAACACGCCGGTCGGGCACACTTCTACCAGGTTGCCGGAGAACTCGCTTTCCAGCGTGCCGCTCTCAACACGACCGAAGTAGACGTTATCGTGCGCGCCGTACACACCGAAGTCGGTGCCGTCCGCATAATCCTTGTAATAGCGCACACAACGGTAGCAGGCGATGCAGCGGTTCATCTCATGCGAGATAAACGGCCCCAGTTCCTGGTTGTTGTGGGTACGCTTGCTGAAGCGGTATTTACGGAAGCTGTGGCCGGTCATTACTGTCATATCCTGCAGGTGACAGTTACCGCCTTCTTCACATACCGGACAGTCGTGCGGGTGGTTGGTCATCAACCACTCAACCACGCTTTCACGGAACTGTTTGGCTTCGGCATCGTCGATGGAAATAAAGGTTCCATCGGATGCCGGTGTCATACAAGACATCACCAAACGGCCACGCGTATCTTCCGCGTTTTGGTATTGCTTTACCGCACATTGGCGGCAAGCGCCGACGCTTCCCAGCGCCGGATGCCAGCAAAAGTAAGGAATATCGAGGCCGAGAGAGAGACAAGCCTGCAACAGGTTGTCAGCTCCATCTACGTCGTATTCTTTGCCGTCTACATGAATCGTAGCCATAGTCAGCATGCTTCCAAGTGGCCTGCCTTGCGGCAGGCGTTAATCAAAAATTCTGGCCGTGTCGTCGGGGCGAGTCGGCTTACCAGCGTTGCTTCAGCAGGTTGTTCGGCTGAATGCCGCCAATCGCATGCGCGTTACTGAAATGCTTCACGGCGATGCCCGCTTCGAACTCTTCACGGAAATATTTAATTGCGCTTTGCAGTGGCTCTACGGCACCTGGCGCGTGGGCGCAGAAGGTTTTGCCCGGGCCGAGGGAACGGCACAGCTGCTCGAGGGTTTCGATATCCCCCGGCTGCCCTTGGCCATTTTCCAACGCACGCAGGATCTTCACGCTCCACGGCAGGCCGTCACGGCATGGCGTACACCAACCGCAGGACTCGCGAGCGAAGAACTCTTCCAGGTTGCGCACCAACGGAACCATACCGATTTCGTGGTCCACCGCCATCGCCAGCGCGGTGCCAAGACGGCTGCCGGCTTTACCGATGTTCTCGAAGTCCATCGGCAGATCGAGATGATCGGCAGTCAGGAAGTCGGTCCCTGCACCACCTGGCTGCCAGGCTTTGAAACGCAGTCCGTCACGCATGCCACCGGCGTAATCTTCCAGAATTTCACGTGCGGTGGTACCAAACGGCAGCTCCCAAACGCCTGGGTTTTTCACCCGGCCGGAGAAGCCCATCAGTTTGGTCCCGGCGTCGTTACTTTTGCCGGCGGAGATCCCCTTGTACCAGTCAATGCCGTTCGCCAGAATGGCCGGCACGTTACACAGGGTTTCTACGTTGTTAACGCAGGTCGGTTTGCCCCATACGCCGGAGGAAGCCGGGAATGGTGGCTTGGAGCGCGGGTTGGCGCGGCGGCCTTCCAGCGAGTTAATCAGCGCGGTTTCTTCGCCGCAGATGTAGCGACCGGCACCGGTATGAACAATCAGCTCGAAGTCGAAACCGCTGCCCATGATGTTCTTGCCCAGATACCCGGCTTCGGTAGCTTCGGCAATCGCACGGCGCAAATGCACCGCCGCTTCGATGTACTCACCGCGCAGGAAGATATAGCCGCGGTAAGCCTTCAGCGCGAAAGCCGAGATCAGCATGCCTTCCACCAACAGGTGCGGCATCTGTTCCATCAGCAAGCGGTCTTTATAGGTGCCCGGCTCCATTTCATCGGCGTTACACAGCAGGTAACGGATGTTCATGGATTCGTCTTTCGGCATCAGGCTCCACTTCAGACCGGTGGAGAAACCTGCGCCGCCGCGGCCTTTCAACCCGGCGTCTTTCACCAGGTTGACGATCTCGTCCGGAGCCAGGCCTTTAATGGCCTTTTCGGCGCCCGCATAGCCGTTTTTGCTGCGGTATTCATCCAGCCAGACCGGCTGTTTGTCATCGCGCAGTCGCCAGGTCAGCGGGTGCATTTCGGGAGTGCGTACAATGTCTTTAATCATTGATACTGCTCCAGTAGCGTCTCGATATCTTCAGGCTTCAGCTGACTGTGAGTGTCCTCATCAATCATCATGGTCGGCCCTTTATCGCAGTTGCCCAGACAGCAGGTTGGCAGCAGAGTGAAGCGACCATCAAAGGTGGTTTGACCCGGTTTGATGCTCAGCTTCTTCTCGATGGCGGCCTGAATGCCCTGGTAACCGGTGATGTGACAAACAACGCTGTCACAATAACGGATCACGTGACGTCCTACTGGCTGACGGAAAATCTGGCTGTAGAACGTGGCCACGCCTTCTACGTCGCTGGCAGGAATGCCCAGCACTTCCGCGATGGCATAAATCGCACCGTCCGGAACCCAGCCGCGCTGCTTCTGCACAATTTTCAGTGCTTCGATTGAGGCGGCGCGTGGATCCTCGTAATGGTGCTTTTCGTGCTCGATCGCATCACGTTCTTCCGCGCTCAGCTCAAATGCATCAACGCCGCTCTGAGGAGCGGCCGCATTGATGGGTTCAAGCGCTTCGTTATTCGCGTGATTGTCTTTTTGATCATGCATAGTTAGCGGTCCACATCTGACATTACAAAATCGATACTACCCAGATAGACGATCAGGTCGGAGACCAGGCTGCCACGGATTACCGCTGGGATTTGCTGCAGGTGCGCGAAGCTTGGCGTACGTACCCGGGTGCGGTAGCTCATGGTGCTGCCGTCGCTGGTCAGGTAGTAGCTGTTGATCCCTTTGGTGGCTTCAATCATCTGGAATGATTCGTTGGCTGGCATCACCGGGCCCCAGGAAACCTGCAGGAAGTGGGTGATCAGCGTTTCAATGTGCTGCAGCGTACGCTCTTTCGGCGGCGGCGTGGTCAGCGGGTGATCGGCCTTGAACGGGCCTTCCGGCATGTTGTTCAGGCACTGCTCAAGGATGCGCAGGCTCTGGCGCAGCTCTTCTACCTTCAGCATCACGCGGGTGTAGCAGTCGCTGTTGCCGTCGCCGACCGGGATTTCGAAGTCGAAATTCTCATAGCCGGAATACGGACGCCATTTGCGCACGTCGAACTCGATACCGGTAGCACGCAGGCCGGCGCCGGTCACGCCCCACTCCAATGCCTCTTTGGCATTGTAGGATGCAACACCCACGGAACGGCCTTTCAGGATACTGTTCTTCAGCGCAGCCTTGACGTAGGAGTCCAGGCGTTTTGGCATCCACTCCAGGAATTCACGCAGCAGACGATCCCAACCGCGCGGCAGATCGTGTGCAACACCGCCAATACGGAACCAGGCCGGGTGCATACGGAAACCGGTGATCGCTTCCACCAGATCGTAGATTTTCTGACGGTCGGTAAAGGCGAAGAACACCGGGGTCATGGCGCCGACGTCTTGAATGAACGTGCTGATGTATAGCAGGTGGCTGTTGATGCGGAACAGTTCGGACAACATCACGCGGATAGTGTCAACGCGCTCCGGCACCTTGATACCGGCCAGCTTTTCAACCGCCAACACGTAAGGCATTTCGTTCACGCAGCCGCCGAGGTACTCGATACGGTCGGTGTACGGAATGTAGCTGTGCCAGGACTGACGCTCGCCCATTTTCTCGGCGCCACGGTGGTGGTAACCGATATCCGGAACGCAGTCGACGATCTCTTCGCCATCCAGTTGCAGAATGATACGAAATGCACCGTGCGCTGATGGGTGGTTCGGGCCAAGGTTGAGGAACATGAAGTCCTCGTTCTCGGTGCCACGCTTCATGCCCCAGTCTTCCGGCTTGAAGGTCAGCGCTTCCATTTCCAGATCTTCTTTCTGTTTGGTCAACACAAAGGGATCGAACTCGGTGGCGCGCGCCGGATAATCCTTACGCAGCGGGTGGCCTTCCCAGGTTTGCGGCATCATGATGCGCGTCAGGTGCGGGTGGCCGTCGAAGGTAATACCGAACATTTCCCAGGTTTCGCGCTCATACCAGTTGGCATTAGGGAAAACCTTGGTTGCTGTGGGCACGTGCAGGTCTTTTTCAGACAGCGCCACTTTCAGCATGATATCGCGGTTGCGTTCGATAGAAATCAGATGGTAGAAAACAGAAAAATCCGCGGCCGGCAAACCGTCGCGGTGGGTGCGAAGACGCTCGTCCACGCCATGCAGATCGAACAGCATGACGTAAGGCTTCGGCTGTTTTCTCAAAAACGTCATTACTTCCAGTAACTGGTCAGGCTTGACCCATACCACGGGCATTCCGGTACGGGAGGGCTGAACAGTGAAGGCTTCCGGCCCAAAACGGTTGCGCAGTTCGCCAATCACCGGATCGTCGAGGTGATCTCGGGTCTGCCAGGCCGGCAAGGCGTCGTGCGTCGTTGAATCTGTCATAATTTTTTTTCACCACACTAAAGGGTTATTTCGCCGCAAGTTCACTTTTCGCTGTGTTAACCAATAGCGCACTAAGATGGACGTTAAATGAACGTCTTAAATCTCGTCAGGCGTCCGAAGGTTGGTCACCGCGATACGCTCGCCGTGTTTACGCTCTCTTTCAGACTGCATATTGGCGCGGTAAACGCCCTGATCGCCAACAACCCAGGACAGCGGACGGCGTTCTTTGCCAATCGATTCCTGCAGCAGCATCAGCGCCTGCATGTAAGCTTCTGGACGCGGTGGACAACCCGGGATATACACATCGACCGGCAAGAATTTGTCCACGCCCTGCACGACGGAATAGATATCGTACATGCCGCCGGAGTTGGCACAGGCGCCCATGGAGATCACCCACTTTGGCTCCAGCATCTGTTCATACAGGCGCTGAATAACCGGGGCCATCTTGGTAAAGCAGGTACCGGCTACGACCATCAGGTCAGCCTGACGCGGCGAAGCACGCAATACTTCGGCACCAAAACGAGCCACGTCGTGAACGGCGGTAAACGACGTCACCATCTCCACGTAACAGCACGAAAGGCCAAAGTTATAGGGCCAAATAGAGTTTTTACGCCCCCAGTTCACCATGTCATGCAATGCATGTTCGAGTTTACCCATGTAAACCGTGCGGTGAACCTGTTGATCCAGGGGATCGGCGACGACCTCCTGTTTTTGCAGGGGGTAACGGTCGTTCTCACCGTTCGGGTCTATGCGGGTGAGCGTATAGTCCATCTTAATGCCTCGTTTTTTACCGACTACTGCGGATGACTGTTGGTGTTAGTGATCGTGCCTGGTTTACTCAGACGTTTGGAACGCGACGGTGTCCAGTCCAATGCGCCGATACGCACCAGATAAAACAGACCGGCCAATAGCACCAAAATGAAAATGGCGGCTTCGATGAAGCCAACCCAACCGCTCTCGCGAATGGAGACCGACCAGGCGTACAGGTACAAGGCTTCAACATCGAAAATAACGAAGAACATGGCAACCAGGTAGAACTTGGCGGACAGACGCATACGCGCCGTGCCGACCGAGTCGATGCCTGATTCAAACGGGGTATGTTTGGCACGCGCACGGGCTCTCCCACCCAGGAAGAACGCGCCCAGCAGCATTAAACCGCAAAGCCCGATAGCCACGACAAAAAATACGGCGAACGCCCAGTGATGAGCGATAACTTCAGTGGTTGTTGACATACTCTATGCTTACTCATCAAAAGTGGCGTCGATCGCTCTGCTCTTGTATCTGGCAGTTAGTGCACCACATCGATTTAAGGGAAGGATAAATAAACCACACAAACAAACTGCTTTTACAGCGAGTTAGGCAGCGTTTTACTGTGGGCTTTTTACTCCTTTCTATAACCTTTTGTCAACTTTGACAAAAGTATCTACACACTAGTTTACATACGTATCATTTAATTAACATTTGATGCGCCTGGCTTAGGCTAAATCGTGTCAGTTAATTGCCGTGTAGAAACAGATAGATATAAACCAACATGCACATTTCAGTTTTACTATACCATTGTCTCAGGAATCTCCTGTTCTTCCACTCACTACCTAGGGGTATTTTTTTGATCCAGGACACGTTTTCAGCATAAAACCTCAAAAAAAGTGTGGCCCTTTAATAAATTTTGTCAATTCTTGCGGTAAAAATCGCCGTGACACGCTATCAAAATAACCCTATCTATTCCAGGTCTTTAGCGGTGAAATTAATCGTTCAAAAAAACAGCGAAAGTCATTTTTTTCGTCTGATAACCGTTCTCATTACCCAGAAAAACTTAAATAAATACCCACTTCGATATCTGAATCAAACGAACTCGATATAAATAAAACTTTTACCGAATTTTGGCCAAAAAAAACCTCCGCCGAAGCAGAGGTTTTATCATCCCGTTTTAACGCGTTTCGGCGTTATTCTTCATCATCAACCAAACAAGCATCATCTTGCAACGATGCCCCAGGTCCATTGAAGCTGTAGCTGTCGTTGCCGTTTTGCATGGCGCTGAATATCGCCATCGCCAGCTCATTACCGCACTGAGGATCCTTGCACAGGCTGTATTGAGTATCAGGCAACGCGGGTAACCCCTCGGTTGCACCAAGCACACGCAGGTCCGGACTCATCATTTCGATAGGACGAACGGTAATACCCAGACCGGCCTTGCAGGCAGCGCGAACGGCGGAAAGCGTCGAAGCCACATAGGCGATCCGCCATGGGATCCCAGCGTCGTCCAGGTGTTTGATCGCCATCGCGCGGAACGGACTTGGATCGTCCATCACCACCAACGGGATCGGCTCACCGGCCTGGAAATAGTAATCGGCCGCGCAATACCACAGGGTTGGCGAAGTACGCAGCACAATGTGCGGACGATCTGCGGCAGCTATAGTGGTGATGGCCAGATCGACTTCGCCGCTTTCCAGCATGTCGACCATGAACGAGCTGGGTTTCACCCGGACATCAATCGCCAGTTTTGGGTACACCGACGTGACGCGGTTAAGCAAGAAAGGCAGGATGGTATCGGCGGTATCGTCGGAAGCGCCAATAGTCAGAACACCCTTTATATTGTTGTACATCAACGAAGTACAGGCTTCGTCATTGAAGCGCAGGATTTTCCTGGCGTAGCCGAGAAGCTGAATACCGTGTTCGGTCAGTAATTTATTGCGCCCATGTCGGGCAAACAACTCTTTGCCAACCAGTTGCTCTAACCGCTGCATTTGTTGGCTGACGGCTGATTGAGTGCGACAAACGGCGACTGCCGCCGCCGCAAAAGTATTCAAATCAGCAACAGCTACAAAGGTTCTTAGCAGATCGAGGTCGAGATTGAGTATCGGACGATTTGCAGTTGTCATAGTGTTTTCTTCACTTTTTGAATTCTAATTTACAAACTACCCTGGTGTGTTTCTAAGACATCGTTAAAGGACGATGCCAGACATGACAGTACCCCACTCATAAGTGGAGGGCAAAAAAATTACTTTTATTTCGTTACCTCTATCGCCTTTTAAAATGTGATCTATCGTGAATGCTTATAGAAATGCCGTACTTTATAAGTGGTGAAAGTGTTTCATTTTTACCGGGTTAAATATTTTACTCATTCAACGCGTGAGATTTCCACACCAATCGTGCTGCATAACTCCCGCGTCCAGACTGGCCTCAGCGCCGTTTTCTGCACAGAAAAATCCGTAGTTCGCAGCGTAACGTCTGGTTCATTTTTTCATGACTTTAATAAATTCAATCAGTAACATTTATTGCGTGAATAAATCAGAAATAACTACTTAAACAGCGCTTAAGATAGAAACTGAAATACGGCTAATGTAATTCATCCTTGTCTTTCAGTTTGGATCGCCGATTGACATCCCGCTATCAGACTACTCTGGCATTATCATTTCTTTACATTTTAACTTCTTTAATCTTTGGCCGGATAACCCGTTTGTCGGGTCCCGTTCCGTTACGGGGATGATACCGGGTAATTATGACTGTACACCACCACAAAGACAGAATTAAATACCAATTTCAAAATAAAATGCAGCACTAAAACCCACCAAAACACTTTAACATTGCTTATCTCACCTGGGTTCCTGCGTTACCCCCTTCGTTTGCACCAAAGGCGTGCATGGCCCTTCAAAAGCGCCCGCGCCAGGAGTACATTGGGCAGGTTGCGGCATTCCACGGTAGGAACGCCCCCATCCCAGCAAAAGGCTCAACTTTTTATGTCCCCCATTGAGAAATCCAGCAAACTGGACAACGTCTGCTATGACATTCGTGGCCCGGTGCTCAAAGAAGCTAAACGTCTTGAAGAAGAAGGCAATAAAGTCCTGAAACTGAACATCGGCAACCCAGCCCCATTCGGTTTCGATGCCCCTGATGAAATCCTGGTCGACGTGATCCGCAATTTGCCCACGGCGCAAGGGTATTCTGATTCCAAAGGGCTCTTCTCGGCGCGTAAAGCGATCATGCAGCACTACCAGGCCCGCAACATACGCGACGTGACCGTTGAGGATATCTACATTGGCAACGGGGTTTCCGAGCTGATCGTGCAATCCATGCAGGCGCTGCTCAATAGCGGCGACGAAATGCTGGTGCCGGCGCCGGATTACCCACTGTGGACCGCGGCAGTTTCGCTGTCCGGCGGTAAAGCAGTGCATTATCTGTGCGATGAGCAAGCCGGCTGGTTCCCGGATCTGGATGACATCATCAGCAAGATCACTCCACGCACCCGCGGCATCGTGATCATCAACCCGAACAACCCAACCGGTGCGGTGTACAGCAAGGCCTTGCTGGAGCAGATCGTCGAGATCGCCCGTCAGCACAACCTGATCATCTTCTCCGATGAGATTTACGACAAAATTCTGTATGACGAAGCCGAACACCATTCGATCGCCGCGCTGGCACCGGACCTGCTGACCGTCACCTTTAACGGATTGTCCAAAACTTACCGTGTGGCGGGTTTCCGTCAGGGTTGGATGGTGCTGAACGGGCCGAAAAAACACGCCAAAGGCTATATCGAAGGCCTGGAAATGCTGGCGTCGATGCGTCTGTGCGCTAACGTACCGATGCAGCACGCTATTCAAACCGCACTGGGCGGTTACCAAAGCATCAGCGAATTTATTCAACCCGGCGGCCGTCTGTATGAACAGCGTAATCGCACCTGGGAACTGTTGAACGAAATCCCGGGGGTTTCCTGCGTGAAACCTCAGGGCGCGCTGTATATGTTCCCACGCATCGATGCCAAACGTTTTAATATTCACGACGATCAGAAATTGGTGCTGGATCTGCTGCTGCAGGAAAAAGTGCTGCTGGTGCAGGGCAGCGCCTTCAACTGGCCGTACCCGGATCATGTGCGCATCGTTACGCTGCCGCGCGTAGATGAACTGGAAATGGCGGTCGGCAAACTGGGCCGCTTCCTGGAAGGCTATCGTCAATAGTCATGATGGGCGCAGCCTGCTGCGCCCTTCTCCCCCATCACCGCACTGCCTGAGTTGCATAACCCGCCATCACTGCTCACAATGGAACCCTCACTTGCCGTTGTATAAGAGAGCACCATGAGCCAGAGCCACTTTTTTGCCCATCTGTCACGTTTGAAACTGATTAACCGCTGGCCGCTGATGCGCAATGTACGTACCGAGAACGTTTCCGAGCACAGCCTGCAGGTGGCATTTGTCGCCCATGCGCTGGCGGTGATCAAGAACCGGAAGTTCAATGGCAACCTGAGCGCCGAGCGTGTCGCCCTGCTGGCGATGTACCACGATGCCAGTGAAGTGATCACCGGCGATATGCCGACGCCGATCAAATACTACAATCCGCAGATCGCCCACGAGTACAAGAAGATCGAAAAGATCGCCCAGCAGAAACTGCTGGATATGATCCCGACCGAATTGCGCAACGATTTCCGCTCGATTCTCGACGAGCACTATTACACCGAGGACGAAAAGTTGGTGGTGAAGCAGGCCGATGCGCTGTGCGCCTACCTGAAGTGTCTGGAGGAGCTGTCTGCCGGCAATAACGAATTCAAGCTGGCGAAAGCGCGATTGGACAAGACCTTGCAGCAGCGCAGCAGCCCGGAAATGGACTATTTCATGAACGTGTTTATTCCCAGCTTCAGCCTGTCGCTGGACGAAATCAGCCTCGACTCCTCCCTGTAAATCTTATGGCGCAGCCCGCTGCGCCGTTAAAAAGCATACAGCCAGGGCACGATAATCACGCTAACCAGCATCACCAACAGCGTGAACGGCACGCCCATACGCACAAAATCACCGAACTTATAATTCCCTGGCCCCAACACCAACGTGTTCACCGGGGAAGAAACCGGCGTCATAAAGGCCGCCGAAGCGGCAATGGCGATAATCATGGCAAACGGGTACGGTGACACCCCCATTTCGCGGGCGGCGGCAATGGCGATCGGCGCCATCAACACCGCGGTTGCCGTATTGGAGATAAACAACCCAATCGTGGCGCACAGAACAAACAGGCACACCAGCATCACCCTTGGCCCGGCACCGCCGGCAACGTCCATTAACCCGCGCACGATCAAATCCACCCCGCCAGTCTTCTGCAATGCCTGAGCAAAGGGCATCATGCCGACAATCAAAATAATGCTCGGCCAGTGGATCGATTTGTAGGCACTTTCCATGTCGATACAGCGGAACTTACCCATCAGCAGGCAGGCAATCAATGCGGCGATCGGATTGGGGATCTCGTCGGTCAGCATCATCGCCACCATCAACGCCAGACAGAATAATGCGTGCGGCGCCTGGGTGATGGCCGGCGCAACCTCGTCGACCTCGGCGGGCAGATTGAGCACGATAAAATCGTGGGTTTTGGCCTGCAGTTGGCGAATCGCCTTCCAGTCGCCAATCACCAACAGAATGTCGCCCAACGCCAGGGGCTCATCCACCAGCTTGCCCGCCAGGGTTTCGCCATTGCGGCGGATCCCCACCACGTTCAGATCGTAACGGCTGCGAAAGGCGGATTCGCGCAGGCTTTTGCCCAACAACGTCGAGTCAGGAATCAGCGACACTTCCGCCATACCGACGTTGCGCGACTGCTCGGAAAAATAGTCGCCGCGCAGAACCATGGGTTCCAGTTGCTGCTCACTGCAGAATTCCCGTAAATCGACCTGGCTGTCCGACATGTCGAGCAGCAGCACATCGCCTTCGCGCAGCTCGGTGCTGCCGGATGCGCTGACCATTACCCGCCGAAAGCGCTTCCAACGTTCAATGCCCACCACATTGGCGCCGTAGCGAGCACGCAGGTGCAGCTCGTCAAGGGAATGTCCCACCAGCGGCGAACCGCTGCGCAGCGCCAGCCGACGCGCCCGGCCGGTCAGCTTGTAGTCACGGATCAGATCGCGGAAGGTGCGTCGCTGCCAGGTTTCGCGCGTCTTATCGCCGTCTTCATTACCCAGCCAACGGCGAGCCACCAGCATATAGCCCACGCCCAACACCAGCACCGCCAGGCCTACCGGCGTCACGCCGAAGAAGCCAAAACCGCTGATGCCTTCGCGCACCAGCTCGCTGTTTACCACCATGTTCGGCGGGGTCGCCACCAGGGTCATCATGCCGCTGATCAGGCCGGCAAAGCTCAGCGGCATCATCAACCTTCCCGGGGCGATTTTCATTCGCGCCGCCACGCTGAGCACTACCGGGATAAAAATTGCCACCACGCCGGTCGAGCTCATGAATGCCCCCAGGCCGGCGACGGTGACCATCAACAACATCAGCATTTTGGTTTCGCTACTGCCGGCGACCTTCACCAGCCAGTCTCCCACCTGATAAGCCACCCCGGTACGCACCAGCCCTTCACCAATCACGAACAGCGCAGCAATCAGGATCACGTTGGGGTCGCTGAACCCGACCGTGGCCTCCGGTAGGGTCAGGGTACCGCTCAGCACAAAGGCGATGATCACCAGCAACGCCACTACGTCCATACGCAGTTTATTGGTGGTAAACAACACAATGGCAATCAACAGTAAACTCAGTACCCACAGTAATTCGCTGTTCAAAACGGCCTCACCCGGCAGAGATATCCAAGGGCTTAAAAATTAGCATAAAAAAACCCCGCGGGTGCGGGGTCTAATCAATTTGGGTGAAGATAACGCGTTACGCCACCAGGTTAATCGCGGCGCCCTGCTCCGTTTTGCTCACGGCGATCTGCTCAAGCGATGACAGCAGCAGATCGACCTGATCCAACTTTGGTGCATCGGCAGGAGCATTGACGGCAATCACCTGGCAGCCTGCGGCCAACCCGGAAAGAATGCCGGCAGCGGCGTCTTCCACCACCACACAATCTTGCGGTGCCAACCCCAGGCGCTCAGCCCCCAGCAGATACGCATCCGGCTGCGGCTTGCCCTTTTTCACCTGCTCGGCAGTAATGAAAACCTCCGGCTGTGGTAGGCCACCGGCGTTCCGCCGAGCGGTAGCTACCGGGATCGAGCCGGAAGTGACGATCGCCCAGGGAATGTCGAGTTGATTCAAGCGTGCCAGCAAGGCAGCGGCGCCGGGCAGTGCGGTAACGCCCTCGGTGTCCTGCGCTTCCACCTGTTCCAGCAGCAGAAACTCCTGCTGGATCGCCGCCTCGCTTTCACCCGGCATAAAATGACGCAACGAGGTAATGGCCTGTTTACCGTGGATAAAATCCAGCACGTCCTGCGGATCAACGCCGCGGCGTTTGGCCCAGTTAACCCAGGCGCGCTCTACCGCAGGCAATGAATCCACCAACGTCCCATCAAGATCGAACAGAAAACCCTTACACTCCACAGGAAACCTCTTTTAATCATGCATTGATAATTTGCGCTATCTCAACGGCGCTCAAGTGATACTGGCGTGGGCATGATAGCCAGATAGCCAGCATACGCTGGTACTTTTCCCACATTTTGGTTTGGGCGTTGAAGCCGTGGCTGCCGGAATCGAAATGAGTATAGCGCCCCTCGGTGTTAACCAGGAAACGCACGTAGCTCAGATGGCGCGCCTCGGTCGCGGCGTCAAAGCCGAGAAACGCCAGGCGGCGGGCTTCAATACCTTGTTTGTCTTTCAGATTGTCCCAGGAAACCTGCAGCGCGTGGTGCATTTCCATCACGTTGATAATGGTGCGGCACACGTCTTCGCTCATTTCGCCGAAGTCGCGATCCAGCTCGCGCATCTGCAGGCCAAAACCGCGTTCGATAATGGTCTGCAAGCGACGGTAACGTTCGGCGTTATCCGGGTCCAGCAGGGTCATCATCTTGTATTGGTTCGACAGGATCAGGCGTTGGGCGTGGGTCATTTCCATTATAATTTCCTCGATAAATTACTCATGGCGAAAGCATCGCACAGCGCAATATCACAGGAAATCACAACTCGCCGGTTCTTTGATTTGAACGGGGGTTATTGGCCAGAACGCTAAAATGGCCGCCATCAATACGGCCATTTTTAGTGTTAAAGGTCATCCAGGAAGGTTTTATCCAACTGCTTGAAGGCGCGCTTCAGCAGGTCTGCCAGCGACTGGTAGGTTGGCGTGCCTTCTACCGGCGCGACGGCCTGACCGGCTTCCGTCAGCTTGTTGCGTACCTCATGGAACCACTGCAGCAGCGTGGGCGGCAACGGGGTAACCGAACGACGGCCCAACCACCACAGACCCTGCATCGGCATGCTGCAGGCAAACAGTGCGGTGGCGATCGCCGGGCCCAGTTGGCCCCCCAGGGCAATCTGCCAGGTCAGGGTAAACACCGCCAGCGGCGGCATAAAGCGGACGGCAAAGCGGGTGGCACTCGCAACGCGATTCTCCGGAAAGACCGGAGCCAGACGTTTGTCTGACGGCCAGGTTTTCATGTAATGCTGCCCGCGCTGGAAGACCTGAAACCAGCTTACGGAACCGGACGGTTTGCTCGTCATCGCGTACCTCAACGTCACAAAGAAAAATAAGGACACGGCCAACACATACTAAAAAATTTGAAGCTTTAAATTTATTTTGTGTTTGCCTCGGGCTATCGGTATCCTAGGCCGGCCTTTTGGCCGGTAGAAGATGACAATAATTCTGTCAACTTTTAGCCCTATAAAAATCAAGATTATTTAAACCGCAGAGAAATCATCGGTTTTTTCATCGTCATGTGGTTTGTGCAATTCACATGATGTTAATCATAAATGTCAACGGCATTATGCGCTACGCTTGTTGTCTGATTGACGATTAATTCACCACGTGTTTTGGTATTTCCTTTAACAACACGAACTATTTAAGTAGGTACTTCCATGTCGAGTAAGCTAGTACTGGTCCTGAACTGCGGCAGTTCTTCCCTGAAGTTCGCTATCATCGATGCTGTCAACGGTGAAGAACACCTCTCCGGCCTGGCCGAATGTTTCCACCTGCCTGAGGCTCGCCTCAAGTGGAAGATGGACGGCGCCAAACACGAAGCGGCTCTGGGTGCCGGCGCTGCGCACAGCGAAGCACTGAACTACATTGTTAATACTATTCTGGCACAAAAACCGGAGCTTTCTGCACAGCTGACCGCTATCGGTCACCGCATTGTGCACGGCGGCGAGAAGTTCACTTCTTCTGCCGTAATCAATGACGAAGTCTTGCAGGGTATCAAAGATTCGGTGCCATTTGCACCACTGCATAACCCAGCGCACCTGATCGGTATCGCTGAGGCATTGAAATCCTTCCCTAAACTGGCGGATAAAAACGTTGCCGTGTTCGACACCGCGTTCCACCAGACCATGCCGGAAGAATCCTACCTGTACGCCCTGCCGTACAGCCTGTACCGCGACCACAGCGTTCGTCGCTATGGCGCACACGGCACCAGCCACTTCTACGTAACTCAAGAAGCTGCGAAAGTGCTGAACAAGCCGGTTGAAGAAGTTAACCTGATCACCTGCCACCTGGGCAACGGCGGTTCCGTAACCGCAGTGCGCAACGGCAAATGCGTTGACACCTCTATGGGTCTGACCCCGCTGGAAGGCCTGGTCATGGGCACCCGCAGCGGTGACATCGATCCGGCGATCATCTTCCACCTGCACGACTCTCTGGGCATGAGCGTTGATCAAATCAACAAAATGCTGACCAAAGAATCCGGCCTGCTGGGCCTGACCGAAGTCACCAGCGACTGCCGTTACGTTGAAGACAACTACGCAACCAAAGCCGATGCAAAACGCGCTATGGACGTATTCTGCCACCGTCTGGCCAAGTACATCGGCGCTTACAGCGCACTGATGGACGGCCGTCTGGACGCGGTGATCTTCACCGGCGGCATCGGCGAAAACGCCGGTATGGTGCGTGAGCTGACCCTGGACAAACTGGGCCTGCTGGGCTTCGAGATTGACCACGAACGCAACATGGCCGCTCGCTTCGGTAAATCCGGCGCCATCACCAAAGACGGCAGCCGCCTGGCGCTGGTTATCCCGACCAACGAAGAGTTGGTCATCGCGCAAGACGCATCCCGTCTGACCGCGTAACGCTCTCCGACACCGTCAGCCCAGGCTGACGGTGCTGTTTTAGCCTCATGTTAATTCGTGAAGAGGACTATTCTGTGTCACGTACAATTATGTTGATCCCCACCGGCACCAGCGTCGGCCTGACCAGCGTCAGCCTGGGTGTCATCCGCTCCATGGAGCAAAAAGGCGTTAGCCTGAGCGTGTTCAAACCTATCGCTCAACCACGCACCGGCGGCGACTCGCTCGACCAGACCACCACCATCATCCGCAGCAGCAACTCCACCATCACGGCGGCCGAACCGCTGCGCATGAGCTACGTTGAAGGCCTGCTGAGCTCCAACCAGCAAGACGTGCTGATGGAAGAGATCGTGGCGCGCTATCACGAGAACACCAAAGACGCGGAAGTGGTGCTGATCGAAGGCCTGGTGCCGACCCGTAAACACCAGTTCGCCAACGCGCTCAACTATGAAATCGCCAAGACCCTGAATGCGGAAATCGTTTTTGTACTGGCACTGGGCAATGATTCCCCGGCTCAGTTGAAAGAGCGCATCGAGCTGGCTCGCAGCAGCTTCGGCGGCAGCAAGAACAAAAACATCACCGGCGTGATCATCAACAAGCTGAACGCCCCGGTTGACGAGCAGGGCCGCACCCGTCCTGACCTGTCCGAGATCTTCGACGACTCCACCAAAGCCAGCGTAACCAACGTTGACCCGGCGCAACTGTTCGCCAACAGCCCGCTGCCGGTGCTGGGCTGCGTGCCGTGGAGCTTCGACCTGATCGCGACCCGCGCTATCGACATGGCCCGTCACCTGAAGGCCACCGTGGTCAATGAAGGCGACATCATGACCCGTCGCGTGAAGTCTGTAACCTTCTGTGCGCGCAGCATTCCGCACATGCTGGAACACTTCCGTCCGGGTTCACTGCTGGTCACCTCGGCAGACCGTCCTGACGTGCTGGTTTCTGCCTGTCTGGCCGCGATGAACGGCGTGGAAATCGGCGCAGTGCTGCTGACCGGCGGCTACGCTATCGACGAGCCAATCAGAAAGCTGTGTGAACGTGCGTTCCAAACCGGCCTGCCGGTCTTTATGGTCGAAACCAACACCTGGCAGACCTCGCTGAGCCTGCAAAGCTTCAACCTCGAAGTGCCGGCGGACGACCACCAGCGCATCGAGAAAGTGCAGAACTACGTGGCCAGCCACATCAACGCCGAATGGATCGAGTCACTGACTGCGACCTCCGAGCGTTCGCGTCGCCTGTCTCCACCGGCGTTCCGCTATGAGCTGACCGAGCTGGCACGTAAAGCCGGCAAACGCATCGTGCTGCCGGAAGGCGACGAGCCGCGTACCGTGAAAGCGGCGGCCATCTGCGCCGAACGTGGTATCGCTGAGTGCGTGCTGCTGGGCAACCCGGAAGAGATCCAGCGCGTTGCCGCTGCGCAGGGCGTTGAGCTCGGCAAAGGCATCGAGATTGTTGATCCGGTCGCCGTGCGCGAGCAGTACGTTCCACGTCTGGTTGAGCTGCGTAAGAGCAAGGGCATGACCGAAGTGGTTGCGCGCGAGCAACTGGAAGATAACGTGGTTCTTGGCACCCTGATGCTGGAGAAAGGCGAAGTCGACGGCCTGGTTTCAGGCGCGGTTCACACCACCGCCAACACCATCCGTCCACCGCTGCAGCTGATCAAAACGGCACCGGGCAGCTCGCTGGTGTCCTCCGTGTTCTTCATGCTGCTGCCTGACCAGGTTCTGGTATACGGCGACTGTGCGATCAACCCGGACCCAACCGCTGAACAGCTGTCTGAAATCGCGATCCAGTCGGCAGACTCCGCTGCGGCCTTCGGTATCGAACCACGCGTTGCCATGATCTCCTACTCCACCGGTAACTCCGGCGCGGGTAGCGACGTTGAGAAAGTGCGTGAAGCGACCCGTCTGGCGCAGGAAAAACGTCCTGACCTGATCATCGACGGCCCACTGCAGTACGACGCCGCCATCATGGCCGACGTCGCCAAGTCCAAAGCGCCAAACTCTCCGGTTGCAGGCCAGGCTACCGTGTTCATCTTCCCGGATCTGAACACCGGTAACACCACCTACAAAGCGGTACAGCGTTCTGCTGACCTGGTGTCCATCGGGCCAATGCTGCAAGGCATGCGCAAGCCGGTGAACGACCTGTCACGTGGCGCACTGGTAGACGACATCGTTTATACCGTCGCCCTGACCGCCATTCAGTCTTCCCAGGCTGATGCAGCAGCAGCCAAAGCCTGATAATCCCCTAATTATCAGATAAAAAAAACCGGTCAATTGACCGGTTTTTTTATTTGCGCGAACGCATCAGGCATTTTCATCGCTATCGCGCAACGGCTTGCCATAGGCCTGTTCGTTGTTGCGCGTCAGCCACAGCGACAGCGCTTTTAACGAGTCCGGCGTGAATTCGTCGCAGCGGGCGGTGATTTCTTCCGGCGTCAGCCAGCTAACCTCAACCACTTCTTCTTCCTGCAGTGCAAAGGGGCCATGCGAGACACAGCTGAACAGCGCACCCCACACCCGGCACTGCTCTTCTTCAAAGTAGAACAGCCCGTGCTCGGCAAAAGGCACGCCGGCAATGCCCAGTTCCTCTTCCGCCTCGCGGCGAGCGGAGTCAAGCACGTTCTCCCCGCTTTGCACTACGCCACCGGCAGTGGCGTCCAGCCAACCCGGATAGAAATCTTTAATGTCGGTGCGACGCTGCACCAGAATTTTTCCCATTCCATCATGCACCACAATATAGGTAGCACGATGACGCAGCCGTTGAGCACGCATCTGTTGGCGACTGGATTGAGCAATCACTTCATTTTGCTCGTTGACGATATCAACCCACTCGGTATCTGCAGCCTGACCCTGTTCCGCCATCCTCTAAAACCTTCTATTTTGGCGCGATGCATCCCGCGCACTGGTTAATCAATGAGTGTTTTTCAAAGATTTTTATTGTGTGTGTATAAATTAGTGCGTTAATGCCACCTCTGCAACAGCCTTGCCGCCGTCCAAAGTGACCACACTTAAAATGCCGTCCTCCAGTATGCCATAGCTGGCGGGAAAGCCCCCTTTCGGAATGCTGACCGATCCTGGATTAAAGCAGTAAATTTCGCCCTGCCGTTCCGCCTGCGGTAAATGGCTGTGCCCATAGACCAGCACATCACCGGCAGATAACGGCGGCAGTGCGGAGGGATGATAAAGGTGTCCGTGGGTTAAAAACAATCGTCTTTTTTGCAATAGCACCTGCTGCCAAGACGCGGTGATGGGAAATGACAATAACATCTGATCAACTTCACTGTCACAGTTGCCGCGAACGGCGATGATCTTGTCGCTATAGCGATTCAATTGTTCAGCAACCTGCGCCGGTTGATAGCCCGCTGGCAACGCATTTCGCGGCCCGTGATTCAGCAAATCACCCAGCAGGATCAGCCAGTCGGCACCGCTTTGCTCAAAACGTTCCAGCACGCTTTCGGTGGCGGGTAGCGAACCGTGTATATCGGAGGCGAATATCAGCTTCATAACCTTTCCTTTGGCAGGGAAATAACGGCTATTTTATCGCAGTGGCCAGCGACGGCAAGGCTGCCGAGGAAGCGATTCCTGAAGACCCGGAATTGTGATGCATGTTGTAGAGATAGCATCAGACGAATCTCACATAGCCTGCTATTCTTAGCTGCTATTGTGGGTAACCCTATAGAAAGATCTCTGATATACCTTTGTGCGCGGCGAAGACCGCAACAACGTGTAATGACTTACAGATCACCTTACCGCAGGAGGCAACATGATTGACCTGTATTACGCGCCTACTCCCAATGGTCACAAAATTACCCTGTTTCTGGAGGAGGTTGGCTTACCCTACCGTATCCATCGCGTAAATATCAGCGCCGGCGACCAGTTCAAGCCGGATTTTCTGAGCATTTCACCCAACAACAAAATTCCGGCCATCGTCGACCAGCAGCCGGTTGATGGCGGTGCGCCGATCAGCCTGTTCGAATCCGGCGAAATCCTGCTGTATCTGGCGGAGAAAACCGGCAAATTGCTGAGCAAAGGCCTGCGCGAGCGTGCCGCTACGCTACAGTGGCTGTTCTGGCAAGTCGCGGGCTTTGGGCCGATGCTCGGGCAAAACCATCACTTTAACCATTACGCGCCGCAGCCGGTGCCCTACGCCATCGAACGCTACCATCTGGAAACCAAGCGTCTGTATGCCGTGTTGGAAGCCGAGCTGCAAAAGCACCCGTACCTGGGCGGCGACAACTACAGCATCGCTGATATTGCGACTTACCCCTGGGTGGTGTCTCACCCACGCCAGCGCATCGATCTGGCGGATTACCCGGCGGTACGCAACTGGTTTGAACGCATCAGCAACCGTCCCGCTACCGCACGCGCCTACAAGCTGGCCGAACAGGGCTAAATTTCCCGCTCCCCGACCCGCGGGGAGTTTCCTTTAGCTCGTTATCTTTTCCTTACTTTCCGTGTATTCTGAGCGGCAATAATCAGACCTGTGGAGATCTTCTGATGTCATTCAGTCAACCCGACGCCATTATTCGTATAAAAAACCTGCGGTTGCGTACTTTCATCGGTATCAAGGAAGAAGAAATTAACAATCGTCAGGACATCCTGATTAACGTAGTGATCCACTACCCGGCGGATAAAGCGCGCGACAGTGAAAATATCGACGACGCGCTCAATTACCGCACCATCACCAAAGCCATCATCCGCCATGTGGAAGATAACCGCTTCGCCCTGCTGGAAAAATTAACTCAGGATGTGCTCGATATCGTGAAACAACATGCCTGGGTAACCTATGCTGAAGTAGAGATAGATAAACTACTGGCCCTGCGCTACGCCGACTCGGTTTCGATGACCATGAGCTATCGCCGGGCCTGAAAACCACCTGTTTCAGGGAGAATCGACCATGCGGATCCTGATCACCGGCGCCACAGGATTGATAGGGAGCAGCCTGACGCGGCGGCTGTTGGGCCTTTCTCACCAAGTCACGGTGCTGAGCCGTAACGTGCCCCGCGCTCGTGAGCGCTTCGGTGAACAGGTCAGCTACTGGTCAACGTTGCAGGATCAGCCTTCGCTCGATGGCTTTGACGCCGTGATCAACCTGGCCGGCGAGCCGATCGCCGACAAGCGCTGGAGTAAGGCGCAGAAAGAACGCCTGTGCCACAGCCGTTGGGATCTGACCGAGCAGTTGGTGAAATTGATTAACGCCGGCAGCAACCCGCCCAGCGTGCTGATTTCCGGTTCCGCGACCGGTTATTACGGCGATCAGGGCCAGGCGGTGGTCACCGAAGACGAAGCGCCGCATGACGAGTTCACCCATCAACTGTGTCAACGTTGGGAATCGTTGGCGTTGCAGGCGCAAAGCGATGCCACCCGCGTCTGTCTGCTGCGCACCGGCGTAGTGCTGGCGGCAAAAGGCGGCGCGCTGGCGAAGATGTTGCCGCCGTTCCGCTTCGGTCTGGGCGGGCCCATCGGCAGTGGCCGTCAATACCTGCCGTGGATCCACCTGGACGACATGGTCAATGGCATTATCTATTTGCTGGATCACCAGACCCTGCAAGGCCCTTTCAATATGGTTGCCCCCTACCCGGTCCACAACGAGCAGTTTGCCGCTCAGTTGGCCAACGTGCTCGATCGACCGGCATTTTTGCGCGTACCGGCATTCGCCATGCATTTATTGATGGGGGAAGCGGCAGTGTTGGTCTTGGGTGGGCAACGTGCGGTGCCGAAACGGCTGGAAGAGGCAGGCTTCAGCTTCCGCTTTCTGGAGCTGGAGCAGGCGCTGGATGATGTGATCAATCAGCGGGACCCAGTCCGCTGAGGAAGTTATCGGGGCCAGAAAAATCCGGCCCCGACAATCGATTATTTTAATGCGCCGGAAAGAAACTGCTGCAAACGCGGGCTTTTCGGATTGCCAAACAGTTCGGCCGGTGGCCCCTGCTCTTCGATCAGCCCTTTGTGCAGGAAAATCACGTGGCTGGACACGTGGCGAGCAAACTCCATCTCGTGCGTCACCACCACCATGGTTTTTCCCTCTTCCGCCAGCTTTTGCATGATGCGCAGCACTTCCCCTACCAGTTCCGGATCCAGCGCCGACGTCGGTTCATCAAACAGCAAAACTTCCGGCTCCATCGCCAATGCCCGGGCGATCGACACGCGCTGCTGCTGCCCGCCGGACAGGTGCACCGGGTATTTGCCACGGGCACGTTCATCGATGCCGACCTTATCCAGATAGCGTATCGCGCGCTCACGCGCCTCGGTCTTGCTCAACCCCAGTACCTGCACCGGTGCTTCCATCACGTTCTCCAGCACCGTCATGTGGCTCCACAGGTTGAAGTGCTGGAACACCATGGTCAGGCGAGTACGCAGCAGCTGCAGCTGTTTCTTGTCGAACACCTTAAGCTGCCCGTCCTTGTCGCGCACCATGCGAATATCTTCATTGTTCAGGCTAATGGATCCTTCACTCGGCTTTTCCAGGAAGTTAATGCAGCGTAAAAAGGTACTTTTACCGGACCCGGAAGAACCGATGATGCTAATCACATCCCCTGCGTTGGCCGCCAGCGATACGCCTTTCAACACTTCGTGTTCGCCATAGCGCTTATGCAGTTCGGTGACGGCTAATTTATTCTCAGACATAGTGTGTTCCCGTCATTATCAGTGATTAACGTGTGCCATCCAGCGCTTTTCCGCCTTGCGGAACAGGCTGATTAACCCGTAGGAGATGATCAGATACAGTACCGCCGCAATGCCGAAGGCATAAAACGGTTGATAGGTCGCCGCATTGATGTCTCGCGCTATCTTCAGCAGATCCGGCACGGTGGCGGTAAACGCCAGCGCGGTAGAGTGCAACATCAGGATCACTTCGTTACTGTAGGCAGGCAACGCGGTGCGCAGCGCGGAAGGTAAAATGATGCAGCGATACATTTTAAAGCGTGAGAAACCATAGGCATTGGCTGCCTCGATTTCACCGTGCGGTACCGCGCGAATAGCCCCGGCGAAGATTTCGGTGGTATAGGCGCAGGTGTTCAGCGTCAGCGCCAAAATGGTGCAGTTGAGCCCGCTGCGGAAGAAGGCGTTGAGGAAGTCCGTACCACGCACGATTTCCAGGCTGTACATGCCGGAGTAGAACACCAGCAATTGCACATACAACGGCGTGCCGCGGAATATGTAGGTATACAGCCATACCGGGAAGCGCACCCAGCTGATGGAGGAAACGCGCGCCACCGCCATCGGGATCGCCAGCAAACCGCCCATCACCACCGAGGAGATCAGCAACCACAGCGTGACCGCCACGCCGGTAAAGCGATAACCGTCGCTCCACAACAACGACTGCCAATACTGTTGCAAAATTTCGATCATAGCTCAGCCCTCCGGACGCCGAGGGAATAACGCCGTTCAAGCCACAACAGCACGCCATTGGACACGGTGGTGAAGACCAGATAAACCACCCCGGCCACGATCGCGAAAAAGAACGGCTGATAGGTGCCTTTACCGGCCAACTGGGTGGCCTTCACCACGTCGTTCAGGCCCAGAATCGACACCAGCGCCGTCGCCTTGAGGATCACCTGCCAGTTATTGCCGATGCCAGGCAGGGCAAAACGCATCATGGCAGGGAACAGAATGCGGCGGAATATTTGCGAACCGGAAAAACCGTAGGCGGTGGCCGCTTCTATCTGCCCTTTCGGCACCGCCAAAAAGGCCCCACGGAAAGTCTCAGTGAAATAGGCACCGTAGATAAACCCAAGGGTGATGATCCCCGCGCTGAGCGGATCAATATCGATTTGCGAAAAACCAAGCAGTTCGGTGATGTTGTTAAGTGCAATTTGCAGGCCGTAGAAAATCAGCAGCATCAGTACCAGATCGGGTACGCCACGGATCAGCGTGGTATAAGCGCCAAACAGCGTGGAAAGCAGGCGGTTATGGGAAAGCTTGCCACCGGCGCCGATCAAACCAATCACCACCGCCAGCAGTACGGAACTGAGGGCCAGCTCCAGCGTCACCAGAGCGCCCTCAAATATCAATTGGGAGTAGCCTTGCAGCATTTACTTCACCCTGTCGTCATAGGATCCCGAACCATCGGGGCCGGCAGACCGGCCCCGTAGTCACAACATGGAAGGGTATGCGGCATTAACCGCCGTAGACGTCAAAGTCGAAGTATTTCTTCGCAAACTTGTCGTAGGTGCCGTCTTTGCGCATTTCGGCAAAGGCCTTATCCAGCGCCGCCTTGAGCTCGGTATCGGTCTTGCGCAGGCCCATGCCGGTGCCTACGCCAAAGAATTTGTCATCCTTCACCGATTCACCGGCGAAAGCGTAATCCTTGCCTGGAGGCTGTTTCAGGAAGCCATCACTCCCTGCGACTTCATCCTGGAAGGCGGCATCGATACGGCCGGATGCCAGGTCGGCGTAGACCAAATCCTGGTTCTGATAAGGCACAACGGTGATGCCCTTCGGCTGCCACATGGCGTTGGCATAGGCTTCCTGGGTGGTGCCCTGCAGCACGCCGACGCTCTTGCCTTTCAGCGCATCCACGGTAGGCAACAGTTTCGACCCTTTCGGCGCGATCAGGCGGGCGTTAGCGGCATACAGCTTGTCGGTAAAGGCAATTTCCTGCTGGCGTTTTTCGGTGATCGACAAAGAAGAGATGATGGCGTCAATTTTCTTCGCCTTCAGGGAAGGGATCAGCGCGTCAAAATCGCTTTCCACAAAGGTACATTGGGTATTTATGCGTTTGCACAGCTCTTTGGCCAGATCGATATCAAAGCCGACCAGCTCACCTTTGGCATTTTTGGACTCAAAGGGTGCATAGGTCGGATCGGTACCTATCTTCAAGGTCGATGGTACGGCGGCAAATGCGCTGCTTGCCGCGCTTAAAGCCAAGACTAAAGGAAGAACCTTAACCAGCTTTTTCATAAATTACCCTCAAATTGATTTTTTCGATGCCACTGCGGGCATTATTTTTCCACCAAATCAATTTGCAGTAATCGTGCCACATTGGTTGCTGTCGGCGGAGGGAACGGCTCCGACCTTCACAAAACTGTTTCCTGGGACGATAACCGCAAAATTAAATCGGCCTGGCTGGGCCGCGCCACGGGCAATGGAGAAATACCAGCGCCTTGAAACAGTGAACGTGATGAAGTGGGATCATTATGGTGCAGGTGCCGCCCTAATTCAGTGCGGTGTTGCACAAATGTGCCAAATTGGAGAGAAATTTGTTAATTGGCACCTTGCCAGCGGGAAAATAAATCTTTGGGTAATTCAATATCGAACTGATCGACCACCCGGTTCACCGTTTGGTCGATGATGTCTTCTACGCTTTCGGGGCGGTGATAAAACGCCGGCACCGGCGGCATAATGACGGCTCCCATTTCTGCCGCTTGAGTCATCAGGCGCAGGTGGCCCACGTGCAGCGGAGTTTCACGCACGCACAGCACCAGCCGGCGACGCTCTTTCAGCACCACGTCAGCGGCGCGCGTCAGCAGACCATCGCTGTAGCTGTTGGCGATACCGGACAACGTTTTGATTGAGCAAGGTAAAATCACCATCCCGATAGTTTTGAACGATCCGGAAGAGATGCTGGCGCCAATATCGCGCGAGTCATGTACCACATCGGCCAGCGCCTGCACTTCGCGCAGGCTGAGCGCGGTTTCCAGCGACAGCGTTTGTCGCGCTGCATTACTCATCACCAAATGGGTTTCCACCTCTGCGACGTCACGCAATACCTGCAGCAGGCGCACGCCGTAGATAGCGCCGCTGGCGCCGGAAATACCGATGATGATTCGTTTCATAAAGCTGGCCTCTGCCACGGAAAAAATAGGATCAGGCAGACTTTGCCGCAATGGCGCTATATAAGCAAGTCAGGCGGGAATAATGCACCGCAGCGACCGCCGCGGTGCACCATTTTGGTCAGTGCGAAGGCTTAGCCTTCGTTGTGCATTTCCAGATTTTCCGCTTCGGTCTGGCTACGCATTTCTTTGGCGTCGTCATTGCGCAGCGATTCCAGATACTCGAGGTAGCTCTGGTCGACGTCTTTGGTGACGTAGATACCGTTGAATACCGAGCATTCGAACTGGCTGATGTCCGGGTTCTCTTCACGCACCGCTTCAATCAGATCGTCCAGATTCTGGAAGATCAAACCGTCGGCGCCGATGATCTGGCGGATTTCATCCACTTCACGGCCGTGGGCAATCAGTTCGTTGGCGCTTGGCATGTCGATGCCGTACACGTTGGGGAAACGAATCTCCGGCGCTGCGGAAGCCAGATAAACACGTTTCGCCCCGGCGTCGCGCGCCATTTCCACGATCTGTTCAGACGTGGTACCGCGCACGATGGAGTCGTCCACCAACAGCACGTTCTTGTCGCGGAATTCGGCGCGGTTGGCATTCAGCTTGCGGCGTACCGATTGGCGACGCGCCTGCTGACCCGGCATGATGAAGGTGCGGCCGACGTAGCGGTTCTTCACAAAGCCCTGACGATACGGTTTGTCCAGGATACGGGCGATTTCCAACGCGATATCACAGGAGGTTTCCGGGATCGGGATCACCACGTCGATGTCCAAATCTTCCCATTCGCGGGCAATTTTCTCACCCAGCTTCTGCCCCATGCGCACGCGGGCGCTGTAGACCGAAATCTTGTCCATAAAGGAGTCTGGACGGGCGAAGTAAACGTATTCGAACAGGCACGGGTTGGTTTTTGGGTTCTCTGCACACTGACGAGTGAACAGTTGGCCCTTGTCGGTGATGTACACCGCTTCCCCAGGCGCCACATCGCGCAGGAACTCGAAGCCCAACGTATCCAACGCCACGCTCTCGGAAGCCACCATATACTCGTTGCGGCCGTCTTCAAGCGTGCGTTTGCCAATCACCAGCGGGCGGATGCCGTTAGGGTCACGGAACGCCAGCAGGCCATGGCCGATGATCATCGCGACGCAGGCGTAAGCGCCGCGCAGCTGCTGATGCATGGCGGCAACGGCGGTGAATACGTTGTCGGACTCCAGCGGATAGTGTTGGAAACGGTCCAGCTCGCTGGCCAGCACGTTCAGCAAAATCTCGGAATCGGAGGTGGTGTTGACATGGCGGCGACCGCTTTCAAACAGCGTTTGACGCAGTTCATGGGCGTTGGTCAGGTTGCCGTTGTGTGCCAGCGTAATGCCGAACGGTGAGTTTACATAGAAAGGTTGAGCCTCTGAGGCACTGGAGCTGCCAGCCGTCGGGTAGCGCACATGGCCAATACCCATGTTGCCCTGCAAGCGCTGCATATGGCGTGCCTCGAACACATCCTTCACCAGACCGTTTGCCTTACGCAGACGGAACCCGTTATGGGCATCGATGGTGACGATGCCTGCGGCATCCTGGCCACGGTGCTGTAGCACCGTCAACGCATCATAAATCGACTGGTTTACCGGCATAAAACCGGCGATACCGACAATACCGCACATGTTGTCTTTTCCTCATCAGCGCTACCGCCCCGGTAAATGGGTCGGTAAGAAACTCGACGTGCTCTGCAGGTAGTCAAAGAACCACCTGATGATGTAACTGAACTGGGGAATAAGCTGCGACTGTTTCCAGTCTGCGCTTTGCGAAAAGCCGGTAAAGGTATCCAGGAAAAACAGTATCGCCGAAACGATTAACACGCCGCGCAGTGCGCCGAAACAGACGCCCAGTACCCGGTCGGTGCCTGATAACCCGGTTTTCTCTACCAGTGAGCTAATCACATAGTTAACAATAGCTCCTACGATCAGGGTCGCGATAAACAAGATGGCAATCGCGATGCCGTTTCGCACCAGTTCATCTTCAAAACGAGTGAAGTAGACCGCAAGGTAAGAGTAGAAATGGCTGGCAACAAAAAACGCACATCCCCATGTCACAAGTGACAATGCTTCGCGAACAAACCCTCGGATCAGGCTAACCAGAGCCGAAAATCCAATCACCGCTATAATGACGTAATCAATCCAGACCATGAACTATTCCAATGATGAATCGCCCCTGCATCCAATTCGCGGCGAATTCTAACAGAAAAAGAAAACGTTTGCGTAGGGGTTTTCCTACCACGTTACAAATAAAAAGCGGCGATAAAAAATTCCCAATCGCCGCGCCTACATAGGCCATTTCAGCTACGAAAGGCACAGTTTTTTTAATGATTATACCGTCATCTTTCGGTTCCGGGGCACAGCATGCTGTGCCCCCTGCGCTTAACGTACGCCGTACGGCTTCACCTGACCGCTCAAGCCGCTGATAGAATTCAGCGCGGGCAGCGAAGACTGCAGTTTCTGTTTCGAGGCGTCTGGCCCGACATAAATCCGGGTGATCTGCCCCTGTACCGGCGTTGACGGCACGGTAAAGGCACGATAGCCGGACAGCCTCAGCGACGCCACCACCTCATTAACCTTGGCGGCGTTCTTCAACGCCCCGAGCTGCACCACATATGCCTGCCCTGCCGGCGCTTTCTCTTCCGCCGGTTTCTGCACGGGTGCAGGTTCAGGCTTCGGTGTCGGCGTAGGCTCCGGTTTCGGCTCTGGCTTAGGTTCGGGTTTCACCACCGGCTTCACTTCCACCGGTTTCGGCTGCTGCACCGGTTTCGGTTTCACTTCCACCGGCTTGGCTTCAACCGGTTTCGGTTTCGGCTGCTGTACCGGTCGGGTTTCAACCGGCGGCGGCGTAACCTGGGTCGGCTGCTGAGCCGGCTGGCGGATGGCCTGTTGCGTCGCCGCTTCATTGGCAGCCTGCTGCTCCACCATCGCGCCCGCGCCTTCCGGCGGTTGGGCCGGCAGCGTCTGGCTTACCGGCGGCACCACGTCGTTTTCTTCCACATCACCGGCCTTCGGCACCAAAGGGATGGCGGCGAACTCGTCCTCATAATGCTTCTTTTTACCGTCCAGCAGCCCTGGCAGGATAATCACCCCCAGCGCAACCAAAATGACGGTACCGACCAATCGGTTTTGAAATTTACTTGCCACTCACACTCCCCGCATCTCGTCTAACGCCGCCATTACCTGTGCAACGGTGTGGAACGATCCACAGACGATCACAATATCCTGAATATCAGCGTCCTGCATAGCCTGACGCCAGGCAGTTTCGACATCGGCGAACTGCCGCGGTTCCGTCAAATGTTGCGCCAACTGCTCGGCGCTGGCACCGCGCGGCCCTTCCAACGGCGCACAATACCACTCATCGACCTGCTCACTCAGACAGGCCAGCGTACCGGCGATGTCTTTGTCCGACAGCATGCCCACCACCGCGCGCACTTTACCGCCATTGCGCGGCAACGTCGCCAGACGCCCGGCCAGATAACCGGCTGCGTGCGGGTTATGCGCGACATCGAGGATCAACATCGGATCGCGGCGCACAATCTGGAAGCGCCCAGGCAACGTCGCCTGCTGTAGACCGGCGAAGATCGCACGTTCATCGATTTCCAGCGCAGAAAAATGCAGCGCCGCCAACGCCGTCGCGGCATTCGCCAGCGGCACATTTGGCATCGGCAAGTCGGTCAGCAAGGTGCCACCGCCCTCCCACTGCCAGCGTTCGCCCTGTTCGCTGAAGGTCCAGGCGTCGCCGCGACGATACAGCTGCGCCCCCAGCGTATCCGCCACCTGCTGAATGGTCGCCGGCATATCCGGTTCCCCCACCACCGCAGGTTTACCACCACGGAAAATACCGGCCTTTTCGCGGCCAATGCTTTCGCGATCGCTGCCCAGCCAGTCGGTATGATCCAGCGCGATGCTGGTTACCACCGCCACGCTCGGATCGACGATATTGGTTGCGTCCAGGCGGCCGCCCAGGCCCACTTCCAGGATCACCACGTCAAGCTTAGCCTGTTTGAACAGCTGCAACGCCGACAGGGTGCCAAATTCGAAGTAAGTCAGTGAGGTTTCGCCCCGGCCCGCTTCAATGGCGGCAAACGAACGGCTGTGTTCGGCCTCGCTCAGCTCATCGCCTTGAATGCGCACACGCTCGGTGTAGCGCACCAGGTGCGGCGAGCTATAAACGCCGACGCGCAGACCGGCCGCCATCAAAATGGCTTCCAGGGTGCGGCAAGTGGTGCCTTTGCCGTTGGTACCGGCAACGGTGAACACCGTCGGTGCAGGGGTGAGTAAATCAAGATGCGCTGCAACGCGCTGTACGCGTTCCAGGCCGAGTTCGATCGCCTGGCTGTGCAGACGCTCAAGATAGAAAAGCCACGAGCTCAATGGCGACGTGGCTTGGGGAATTTGGTGGTTTTGCATGAGTCCCGTCACTGAACTTGGGTTCATTAATCCATCAGGGCACCACCCTCACCGCGGTAAAGGCGATGCTCTGCATGATACCCGTTGTCTTCCAAGCGTCGGAATGGACCGCTACGCTCAATCTACAAGGGTATTTCAACCGTCACTTAGCCACAAAATGACGGTTGAAACCCGCGAGACCTGCGCCGCGCGGGTGACTTATCAGCCTCAGGCGTCGGCCTGACTTTCCTGCCCGGCCACCGGCGCTACCTCATCGAAATGCGGCTGCGGCTGGTTGGTCAGCTTGGAAAGGATACTCGCCAAGGTCTGGCGCATTTCCGGGCGACGCACGATCATGTCGATCGCGCCTTTCTCAATCAGGAACTCACTGCGCTGGAAGCCCGGCGGCAGTTTTTCACGCACCGTCTGCTCGATGACGCGTGGGCCGGCAAAGCCGATCAGCGCCTTCGGCTCGGCGATATTGATATCGCCCAGCATGGCCAGACTGGCGGAAACGCCCCCCATGGTCGGGTCGGTCAGCACCGAAATGTACGGCAGACCGCGTTCCTGCAATTTTGCCAACGCTGCGCTGGTTTTCGCCATCTGCATCAGCGACATCAGCGCTTCTTGCATACGGGCGCCGCCACTGGCAGAGAAACACACCAGCGGACAGTTGTCTTCCAGCGCCTGCTCAACCGCACGAACAAAACGCGCGCCGACCACGGACGACATGGAACCGCCGATGAAGGCGAATTCGAATGAAGCGGCAACGATCGGCATACCGTACAGCGTGCCTTTCATCACCACCAATGCATCTTTTTCACCGGTCGCTTTCTGCGCGGCAACCAGGCGGTCCTTATACTTCTTGGAATCCTTGAACTTCAGAACGTCTTTCGGCTCCAGTTCGCTGCCCAGCTCCACTTCACTGCCTTCATCAAGCAGGGTATGCAGACGCATACGCGCAGTCATGCGCATGTGGTGGTCGCATTTCGGGCACACTTCCAGATTACGCTCCAGCTCGGCGCGGTAGAGAACCTGGCCGCAGCTATCGCATTTGGTCCAAACCCCTTCAGGAATACTCGCCTTACGGGTTTGGGTAATATTGCTCTTGTTAAGAATTCGTTCAATCCAGCTCATCGATGACCTTTCTGTTTGAACCTGGCAGACGCCAGTCCGCAGTTCATGCTTTAACAATCCCCCCGAAAACAGACCCAATGAAAAAGTGCCCGAGCAAAACGCGACAAGCGCGCGACAGAGGCACTGGTTTCAAGGTTGTTAACAGGAACAGACCATAAATGTCGCTCATTAAACCATATCGGCCCGACACTGTGGATAAAAAACTGGTCGAACCGACAGGTTGAGCGATGTTTTTACTGTTTTTGCTGGCGGGCAGCCGCGCGCTTATGGCGCCAAATTTCAATGATGCCCGGCAGAATTGAAACAATGATGATAGCCACGATCAACAGTTTCAGGTTTTCCTGCACGATCGGCAAGTCGCCGAAAAGGTAACCAGCATAGGTGAACAGCAGCACCCAAACCAGTGCGCCAATCACGTTGTAGGCAGCAAAATGGCGATAGGACATATGCCCCATACCGGCAACGAACGGCGCAAAAGTACGCACGATCGGCACAAATCGCGCCAGAATGATCGTCTTCCCGCCGTGTTTTTCATAAAACTGGTGGGTTTTATCCAGGTAGCTGCGGCGGAAGATTTTCGAATTCGGGTTACTGAACAGCTTTTCCCCGAACAACCGCCCAATAGTGTAGTTCACCGCATCCCCGAGTATCGCCGCGCCGATCATCAACGCCACCATGGTGTGCACATTCAGATCGTTGGTCGGCAATGCCGCCAGCGCCCCTGCAACAAACAGCAGAGAATCCCCCGGCAGGAAAGGCGTCACCACCAGGCCGGTTTCGCAAAACAGGATCAGGAACAAAATACCGTACACCCACATACCGTATTGCGCCACCAGCTCGGCCAGATGCACGTCAATATGCAGAATAAAATCAATCACAAACTTGATGATGTCCATAGGTTCTCTCTTTGACCGGGTGTCTCACCCACCCGGCAGGTACACAAGGGAGCAACGCGTCAGTCGCGCCGGCGTTTAATCGTCGGGTAAAAACAGTGGCCCCATCGGTGGCCGGGGTAAAGCAAAGTGCTCAGGATAATCAACGCTCACCAGGTATAACCCTTCGGCCCGCGCCGTAGCCGCAGCCAGATTGCGATCCTTCAGCGCCAGCAACTCGGCCATCCAGTTCTCGTCCTGATTGCCGCAGCCAATTTCCATCAGGCTACCGACAATGTTGCGAACCATATGATGCACAAAGGCATTCGCCTTGATATCTACCACAATATATTCACCGTGGCGCGTAACCTTAACGTGTTTTACGTTACGCCAGGGAGTACGCGACTGGCATTGCACGGCGCGAAACGACGTAAAGTCGTTCTCGCCCAGCAGCGCCTGCGCCGCCCTTTCCATCCGGTCGGCATCCAGCGGGTGATAAAAATGGGTCATCCCCTGCTGCAATACCGCTGGGCGGTAGCGGTGATTATAAATAATGTAGCGGTAACGGCGCGCGGTGGCGCTGAAACGCGCATGGAAATCTTCAGGCACGCCGGTTACCCAGCGCACGGCGATATCCGGCGGCAGATGGGTGTTGACCCCCATCGTCCAGGCGGCGTCCTTGCGCTGCGCGGTGGTTTCAAAATGCACCACCTGACCGGTAGCGTGCACCCCGGCGTCGGTACGTCCGGCGCACAGCACGTTGATCGGCGCGTTGGCCACCTTGCTCAAGGCCTGTTCCAGACAGGCCTGCACGCTGGCCACTTCCTGCTGACGCTGCCAGCCATAATAACGGCTGCCGTCATATTCAATCCCCAGCGCGATTTTCAGTGTCGGCTGGGTGGGCAAAACAACCTCTGACATCAGTACATCTGCTCCTGCACCAGACGCTCTGCGGTTTCGATAGCCATCAGCGCGCCGCCGAAGCGTACGTTGTCGGCGACCGACCAGAACTGCAGAATTTCAGGAATGCCGTAGTCATTGCGCAAGCAACCCAGGCTCAGCGCATCGCTGCCGGAAGCTTCCGTGACCTGAGTCGGATAGTCGTCTTCTTCGCTCAGTTGGATATCGTCTACCTGCTCCAGCTCGCTGCGCGCTTCTTCCGCAGAAATTGGGCGCAGCGCTTCCAGATGCACCACCTGCGCATGGCCGTAAAACACCGGCGACTGCACGCAGCTCACCGAGATCGGCAGCCCTTCGTCCTGCAGCACTTTACGCACCTGGTCGACGATCAACCGTTCTTCGCGCACGCTGCCCTGCTCGTCGGTCATCAACGGCAGCAGGTTGAACGCCAGCTGCTTGGCAAACACGCCCGGCTCGGCCGGAATGCCGTTCAGCAGGCGCGCACTCTGACCGGCCAAATCGTCTACTGCCACTTTTCCGCGGGCAGAGACCGACATCAGGGTGGTGACGTGCAGACGGGAAAGCCCGGCCTGTTCGGTCAAAGGTTTGATGGCCGTCAGCAGTTGGCTGACCATGCTGTCGGCCACGGCGACGATATTACGATTACGGTAATCCGCCAGCACCTGCGGGTTAACCCCCGGTACCACCAGCGGAATGTCCGGCTCCAGCGCAAACAGACCACTGGTGTCGATCACCAGGCAGCCCATATTGCCGGCTTCTTCCGCATAGCGGGCCGAGGCTTCGCTACCGGCGACGAAGAACGCCAATTGGGCCTGTGACCAGTCGAATTCTTCCGCTTTTTGCACCAGAACCGATTTGCCATTGAAGCGCACCGTGGCACCGGCACTGCGTTCGCTGGCCAAAGGATAGAGTTCGCCCACCGGGAACTGGCGTTCCTGTAACAATTCCAGCAACGCTTCACCTACCGCGCCAGTGGCGCCAAGCAGAGCGATATTCCAGCCGTCAGACATTGGGTTTCTCCAGAGTATTTTTCAAATGCAGATGGGCGACTGATTCGCCGCCCTGATAACAAAATTAGTCACTGTGGCTTAAGAAAGCCTTACGCGATCGAAAAGCCCAGCTTGTGCAGCAGCTCCGCACTGGCGCTATCATCACACTGGACGCGTAATGAAGACCATTCACGGCGCTCCTGATAATGTTTGCGCAGACGATCAAACTCGCCCGGTTGCCCGGCCACTTTACGCAGTGGCGCGTCGTCGCGGCGCACATCATACACCAAGTGCATCAATCGTTTTAATTTGCCTTCGTCCAGTGGCCCATTGAGCTGGATCTGGCTGAACTCGGGCACCGGCAACAATGAGGCCAGTTCGATCTGCTGCGGCTGTCCCAGGTGGCGGCTGAAGGCCTCGAAGACCTGCGTCGTGCCGCGCGCCTTGCCCTCCAGCGTGTAACCGGCGATATGCGCGGTACCGATATCGACCCGCGCCAGCAGCGGCAGAGACAGCTCCGGCTCAGGTTCCCACACGTCCAGCACCGTGCTCAGCTTTTTGCCTTTTTCCAGCGCCTGCAACAGCGCCGCGTTGTCGACTACCGGACCGCGGCAAGCGTTGATCAGAATGCGATTGTCCGGCAGTGCCGCCAGCAGTTCGGCATCCGCCAGGTGCAATGAATGATAAGGGCCGGATTTATTGAGCGGCGTATGGAAGGTCAGCACGTCAGCTTCCGCCACCAGCTTCTCCAATGGCCAGAACTCGCCGCTGTCACCACGATCGGCACGCGGCGGATCGCACAGTAAGGTACGCACGCCCAGGGCTTTCAAACGGGCATCCAGCCGTGAACCTACGTTGCCGACGCCGATAATGCCGACGGTTTTATCGCGCAGGTGAAAACCGTCACGCTCAGCCAGCAACATCAGCGCGGAGAAGACATATTCCACCACGGCAATGGCGTTGCACCCCGGTGCCGCAGAAAAACCTATGCCCTGCTGTTGCAGCCAGGCGTCGTCTACGTGATCGGTGCCGGCTGTCGCGGTGCCGACAAAACCAATGCGGGTGCCGGCCAGCAGCGCTTCATTCACTTTGGTCACCGAGCGCACCATCAACGCATCGGCATCCGCCAACGCATCACTCGGAATTGGGCGGCCAGGCACGGCCTGTACGTTCCCCAAGCGACTAAACAATTCAGTCGCGTACGGCATATTTTCATCAACCAGGATTTTCACTTGTTGCTCCGACGGTTTACGGCTATTTATACCCAAAATAATTAGCGCTGCATCAAGGCGGTAAGAGCAGGAGTCCCCAGAAGCTTACTCAAATAAGTGACTGGGGTGAGTGCTCGCAGCCAACGCAGAGGCGGCGTCAAGTATGAAGAGTTATCTGGGAAATAGTGTGCCACTGAATCATGCCCGGCGAAAGCGCTCGGGGGTGGTGCCGGCGATTTGCTGAAACATGACGATAAACGCAGACGCAGAGCTATAGCCTACTTCCAGCGCAACCTCTTGTACGGTTTTACCCTGCTCCAACAGCGAAACGGCATGCAAAAAACGCAGGCGCTGGCGCCATTCGCTAAACGACATCCCCAAGTCCTGCTGGCAGCGGCGCGACAGCGTGCGTTCAGTGGTGTAGACCCGAGTGGCCCAGATGGCGAGCGAGGTATTGTCCGACGGACAGTGCTCCAGGGCTTCCAACACCGGTGCCAAAAATTTGTCTTCGGAGGTCGGCAGATAAGTTTGCTGCACCGGTGAGACATGCAGTTGGTCGATCAACGCGCGGCACAGGCGTAAATCCTGTTTGCTTTGCGGGATGTATTGTTTGCGAGCGTAAAAATCTTCGGCAATGGCGCGGAAAATCGGGCTAACGCTGACCAGACAAGGTTCTTCCGGCAAACCGGCGCACAGCGGCAGCGCAATATCCACCATGCGACACTGCGCCAAGCGCTGGTTATAGCAGGAGTGTTCAATCTCCGCCGGCGCCCACAACACAAATTCCGGCGGTGCCAAAAAGCGCTGGCCGCCGATACGCAGCACCATGACGCCAGCTTTTACCCACATCAACTGTCCCCAGCTATGACGATGTGGCTGGAACTCGGTACGAGCATTGAACTCTTCGCAGCGGAACTGCACCGGCCGCGGCGCCGGGATCAGCGCTTCGGGATAATGGCGGATTTCTGGCATGGTTTCGCCCCGTTACTGTCTTGTTTGGCAGAAAATTTGTCTGAATATCGCTATATATAATAAACCGGACACGAGTAAACTAGCCAGCATGTTAGTCGTTAATGAGAATAATTATCATGAATATGCTCTTCCCTTTGCTGGCGGTTCTGATTTGGTCAATCAACGCCGTGGTCAGCAAGCTCTCGGCCACCGCTATCGATCCGGCCGCGATCTCCTTCTACCGCTGGTTGCTGGCGCTGATCACCCTGACGCCGTTCGTGCTGCCCGGCGTGATCCGCCATTGGTCGGCGATACGCGCCAACTGGTGGAAATTGCTGGTTCTCGGCATGCTGGGCATGGTGCTGTATCAGAGTCTGGCCTATTACGCGGCGCACAGCGTCAGCGCGCTGTTTATGGGCATTATTGTCTCACTGATCCCATTACTGACCATTCTGATCAGCATCGTGCTGTTGCGGGTCGCTCCCACGATAGGTATTGCCATCGGCAGCCTGTTGTCTTTGGGCGGCTTGATCTGGCTGGTGAGTGCCGGTAACCCGGGTGAGTTGCTGCAGCACGGCATCGGCAAGGGGGAATTGATGATGTTCGCCGCCACCGCCTCTTATGCGCTGTACGGCGTGCTGACCAAACGTTGGGCGATTGCCCTGCCGAACTGGCAGTCGTTGTATGTGCAGATCCTGTTCGGCGTGGTGTTGTTACTGCCGAACTTCCTGATGGCACAAGACGTGTCTCTGACCAGCCAAAACATCCCGCTGGTGCTGTTTGCCGGCATTCCGGCCTCGATTGTCGCACCTTATCTGTGGATCCACGGCGTTATGCGTCTGGGGGCCAATACCGCGTCGATCTTTATGAACCTGGCACCGGTATTTACCGCCATCATTGCGGTGCTGTTCCTGCATGAACATCTGCACAGCTACCATCTGATCGGCGGCGGCATTACCCTGCTGGGCGTGATCCTGTCGCAGCGTCTGCGCACGCCGCTGGGGCGCAAGGCCAAACAAGCCGCGGAGTGTCAGAGCTAAGATAACAATTGAAAACGCACCCGCACCAGCAGGCCACCCAGCGTGGCCGAGGTCAACAGCTCCGGGCGGGTGCCGTGATAACGGGTGATATCGCTGACCAGCGCCAGTCCCAGCCCTGCACCGGGTTGATCACCCACGTTATCCAACCGATGAAACGGCTGCAGCGCCTGCGCGGTATCCTGTTGGGCAATGCCCGGGCCGCTGTCTTCAATTTCCAATATTCCCTCCCCGGCCTGCTTGTCCAGGGTTAAACGTGCGGTGACCGTGCCCTGATGCGGCGTATATTTCAGTGCGTTATCCAGCAAGTTGGCGCACAGTTCGGTTAGCAACAGCGTTTCTCCGCCGACCCAACAAACCGATTCTCCCTCGTACCCCAAATCGATGCGCTTGCTGCGGGCCTGGGGTAAACGTGAAAAACAGGCATCGCGCAGCACCTGCGCCAGGTTTACCGGCTGCAGTTGGCGATCGGCGTGATGCTCATGAGCTTTGAGCCGTGAGAGATAGAGCAGGCGATCGGTCAGCGCCACGGTGTTATCCAGCGTCGCGCTCATGGCAAGCAAGCTTTCCCGCCACTGCTCCGGCTTATCGCTGGCCAGCGCCACCCCCACCTGGGTTTTCAATACGGTTAACGGCGTGCGCAGCTGATGTGAAGCGTCGGCGCTAAAACGTTCCTGTCGTGCCACCATCACCCGCAGCCGTTCAATATAGCGGTTGAATGCCAGCAACAGCGGCTGCATTTCCGACCAGGGCAATACCATCGGCAACGGCGTCAGCTCACCCGGGTCACGCCGCAGCATAATGCCGGAAAGCTTGCGCATCGGCTTAAGCACCCGCTTGAGCAACGCAAAGGCCAGGATCATGGTCAGCACAACCACGGTTCCCTGGCTGAGCAAAGCGGAAAGCATCATCTGCCTTGCCAGATAGCGGCGCGACTCCAGGGTTTCCGCCACCAGAATGGTGGCCATGCCCATCACTCCGGATTCGTTGACCGGCTGGTACAGGGCAGCGACGCGGATCGGCCGCCCGCGATATTCGGCGTCATAGAAATGCACCAGCGCCGGGTACAGGCTTGAGCGCAAAATATGCGGCGGCATCGTCGGCAAATCGTCATAGCCGGAGATACTTACGCCCTGCGGGGAGATCACTTCGTAGTAAAGCTGATCGTTCATGTTGCGCTCAAAGCTGTCGAGCACCACGTAGGGCACATCCACCTCAAGCCGGCCATTTCGCACCACCAGCCGTTCCGCCACGGTACGCGCTGACGCCAGCAACGTGCGATCGTAAGCCAGCGTAGCGGCATTCATCGCGCTGAAGTAGTGGGTATAAATCGAGATACCGCCTAACACCAGCAGCGGCAGGCCAAAGAACAACAGCAGTTGATAAAATAGCGATTGCGGCGCGTTAAACCACCTCATTGCAAAGCTCCAGGCTGTAGCCCAGACCGCGCAGAGTGATAATCGCCACGTTGCTGCCCTGCAGTTTTTTTCGCAGCCGGTGGACATAGAGTTCAATGCTTTCCGGATTGGCCTCGTCGGCCAAAGTAAACACCTGTTCAAATAACTGCTGTTTGGCCACCGGCCGGCCACGGCGGTGAATCAACGCGGTCAGCACCGCCAACTCACGCGGCGTCAATTGCAGCGGTTTGTCGTCCAGCTGAAAATAGCCTTCATCGAGATAGGTCAGCGCGCCATATTTCAGCGCCTGCTGGGTCACACCAACGCTGCGGCGCAGCAACGCGCGAATGCGCGCCTCCAACTCATCCAGTTCGAAAGGCTTGGTGAGATAATCGTCTGCCCCCAGGTTCAGCCCTTTAACCCGATCGGCAACGTCGGTTCTGGCCGTCAGCAACAGCACCGGCAAGTCCTGTCCTCGCTTGCGCAGACGGGCCAGCAGATCCAGCCCGTTCAGCCGCGGTAACGCCACGTCCAGCACCACCAGCGCATAGGATTCGTTTAACAGCAAATGATCGGCCGCCAGCCCGTCCGGCGCGACGTCGACGGCAAAACCGACGCCGGTTAACGCCTTTTGCAGCCAGTGGGATAACTCGGGATGATCCTCAACCAATAACAGACGCATGTTTCCATTCCATTGATTTTCTATGCCCGCAGGCCGAATGCTGAGCGATGACGTCAGCATCCGACTTATTGTCAATTAACATCTTTATAACAGCAGGATGGCACGGAAGACGCAGTGATAGAAGGGTTGCTCCCATTCCGTTTTGGGAGCTGGAACACAAATGCGACACGGAATAACCCCTGAGCCGTCGGCAACAGGGCTAATTCGGTTAGTCAGCCACTACATTGCGATTTCGCAGTCGGCCAGGGCGATTTCCAATACCGGTTTCAACTTGGCGGGGGTAAACGGCGGAGACACCAGCACCGAGCGGTTGTTGGCGGCGAAGACCAGATCAATACCGGTGATACAGGCCGTCATGTGGCAAGCGTATTTTTCACCTTTGTCATTCGAAAAATGCAGTTCAAAAACGCCGATATCTGCTCGCAGGCGCTTAACACGACAATGGCCTTCTTTCCCAACAGCCTCGGCATAAGCCGCGGGCAACATCTTGATGGCACTCACTTTATTGCCGTCCTTGCTGCCGAATAACTTCCCTAATGAAAACATAATAATGCACCTTCATTCATTTTATTTTTCGGCATTTTATCGCAAGACGAAACCGATAAAACTGATATTACGCAGGCTTTACGCGAGGTTTACGCGCTGTTATTCCTTCATCGCATGTGTTAACCGGCGGGCAATCAGGACGATGGTCAGTCGTGTAATTCTCGCTAACAGGAGACACGTATCACATCCCGGAAACTTTTCCCTCGGTTGAAAGGTAAATGAAAGGTTGTTGATTTAACAATCCAGCAACCCGTATCGGCGGGGATCCACACCGACTGAAAAATACCTTGGGGAAAGCAATGAAAAAAATAATCACCCGCACACTGACCGCTACCGCTCTGCTGCTGGCCACCCATCAGGCTTTTGCCCTGGAAGCGCCGAAACGCACCGAATGCATCGCTCCTGCCAAGCCTGGCGGGGGATTTGACCTGACCTGCAAGCTGATCCAGGTCTCGCTGCAAGAAACCAAAGCCATCGACAAACCGATGCGCGTGACCTATATGCCCGGCGGCGTCGGCGCGGTGGCTTACAACGCCATCGTGGCTCAGCGCCCGGCGGAATTCGGCACGGTAGTCGCCTTCTCCGGCGGTTCGCTGCTGAATTTGTCACAGGGAAAATTCGGCCGTTACAACGTCGATGACGTCAAATGGTTGGCCGCTGTCGGCACCGACTACGGCATGATCGCCGTGCGTGCCGACTCACCGTACAAAACCCTGAAAGACCTGATGAACGCCTTCCAAAAAGATCCCAACAGCGTGGTGTTCGGCGCAGGCGCTTCGATCGGTAGCCAGGACTGGATGAAAACCGCCCTGCTGGCACGTGAAGTCGGCGTCGATCCGCACAAGATGCGTTACGTGGCGTTCGAAGGCGGCGGCGAGCCGGTTACCGCCCTGCTCGGCAACCACATTCAGGCAGTTTCCGGCGATTTGAGCGAAATGGTGCCTTACCTGCAGGGCGACAAAATTCGCGTGCTGGCGGTGTATTCCGAACAGCGCCTGCCGGGTCAGTTAGCCGATGTTCCGACCGCCAAAGAGCAAGGGTTCAATCTGGTCTGGCCGATCATTCGCGGCTTCTACGTTGGCCCGAAGGTCACGGAAGAGGAGTACCAGTGGTGGCTCGATACCTTCAAGAAAATGATGGCGACCGAGGAATTCAAGCAACAGCGCGATCTGCGCGGCCTGTTTGAATTCGACCTGACCGGCAAGGAATTGGACGCCTACGTGAAAAACCAGGTCAATCAGTACCGTGAACAGGCCAAAGTTTTCGGCCTGGCAAAATAACCGGGGGCATACCATGAGCGATCGCATTTTTGCCGGGTTCTGGCTGCTGCTGTGTATCGGCGGCCTGTTTATCGGCTGGGGTATCCAGAGTGAATACAGCTACGAACCACTGGGTCCGCGGCCCTTCCCACTGGCTATCCTCAGCCTGATGGCGCTGTGTGCGGCGCTGCTGCTGTTGAACAAACCGCAGGCCGTTGAATGGCCGCATAACAAGGTGATGCAACGTCTGCTGGTGCTGGTGATCACGCTGGTGCTGTACGCCTGGGGCTTCGAGTGGCTGGGCTTTCCGCTGGCAACCGCACTGCTGACCTTCAGCATTGGCCTGCTGTTCCAGGCCAGCCTGATAGCGGCGTTGGTGTCTGGCGCGATCATGGGCGTTGCGCTCTATTACGCCTTTGACCGCTTACTTGATGTGACACTGCCACACGGCGTTTGGCTGAGTTAACGGGGGCGATGATGGAAACCTGGATGTATTTGTCTCAAGGGTTCGAGGTGGCGCTGGTGCCCCAGAACCTGATTATCGCCCTGATCGGCTGCTTCGTCGGCACCATTGTCGGCCTGCTGCCGGGTCTGGGGCCGATCAACGGCGTGGCGATCCTGCTGCCGCTGGCGTTTGCCCTCAAATTACCGGCCGAGTCGGCACTGATCTTGCTGGCGACGGTGTATATCGGCTGCGAGTACGGCGGCCGCATTTCCTCGATATTGCTTAACGTACCGGGAGACGCCGCTGCGATCATGACCGCACTGGACGGTTACCCCATGGCACAACAAGGCCGTGCCGGCGTCGCGCTGTCGATTTCGGCGGTCAGCTCCTTTGTCGGTTCGATGATTGCCATCGGCGGGATCATTCTGTTTGCCCCGCTGCTGGCCCGTTGGTCACTGGCATTTGGTCCGGCAGAATATTTCGCCCTGATGGTATTCGCTATCGCCTGCCTGGGCAGCATGATGAGCCAAAACCCGTTGAAATCGCTGCTGGCGGCGCTGATTGGTCTGGGGCTTGCAACGGTCGGGGTGGACGCCAATACCGGCGTTTATCGTTTCACCTTCGACAGCGTCCACCTCTCCGATGGCGTGCAATTTATCGTGGTGGTGATTGGCCTGTTCTCGGTCAGTGAAATCTTGCTGATGCTCGAAAGCACCAGCGCCGGGCAAAAGCTGGTGCGTAAGACCGGCCGCCTGCTGTTTAACCGTAAAGAGGCCGCCGAGTGCGTGGGCCCCACGCTGCGTTCTTCGGTGATCGGTTTCTTCGTCGGCATTCTGCCGGGTGCCGGGGCCACCATCGCCAGCGCCCTCACCTACATGACCGAAAAGAAAATCAGCGGCAACAGCGAAACCTTCGGCAAAGGGGATATCCGCGGCGTTGCTGCGCCCGAAGCGGCCAATAACGCCTCGGCCTGCGGTTCGTTCATTCCGATGCTGACGCTGGGCGTACCGGGTTCCGGCACCACCGCGGTAATGATGGGAGCGTTGACGCTGTACAACATCACGCCAGGTCCGGCAATGTTCACCGAACAGCCGGATATTGTCTGGGGGCTGATTGCCGCGCTGCTGATTGCCAACGTGATCCTGCTGATCATGAACCTGCCGTTGGTGGGCCTGTTTACCCGCATGCTGACCATCCCTTTGTGGTTCCTGGTACCGGCGATTGCCGCGGTGTCGGCGGTCGGCGTTTACGCGGTACACAGTACCACCTTTGACCTGCTGTTAATGGTCGGGCTGGGGGTGTTTGGTTACATACTGAGGAAAATGCACTTCCCGATGTCACCGCTGATCCTGGGCTTCGTTCTGGGAGAAATGCTGGAGCAAAACCTGCGCCGCGCGCTGTCGATCAGCAACGGTGAGTTCAGCATCCTGTGGGGTAGTGGCATCGCGCAAACGCTGCTGGTGCTGGCGGTATCCGTGCTGGTGCTGCCGCTGCTGTTGCGCAGAATACGCAAACGCCGCCTGACGGCGGAAGCGGCCAAGGCCGAATAAGCAAAAGGGCGGAGTATTAACTCCGCCCTTTTCATTTAACGTTTAATTTCGCTTATCGCCCGTTCAAGGTCCGCAATATCGTCATTGGCCAGCAAAGGCTGCACCTGAGCAAAATCCTCGGCCGACAGATCATAAATACGCAAAGCGAGTAACCTGGCTACGATCTGCGGAGCAAAGCGCAGTCTTATTGGTCGCGCCGGATTGCCCCCCACCAGGGTGTAAGGCTCAACATCCTTCGTCACAACGCTACCGGCGGCGACTATCGCTCCTTCCCCAATCGTCACGCCCGGCATCAGCATCGCCCGCATGCCTATCCAGCAGCCGTCCCCCAACCGGGTATCGCCCTTCGGCTGATAGGAAGCCAGAATGCTTTCCATCATCGGATACAGGCAGAACCAATCGGCACGATGGGTATGGTTGCCCCCCATCAGGATCACCGCCTCGGCGGCAATGCAGACATAATCGCCGATCAGCAATTGATCTATCGTTCCTAGCGGCTGCCACTGTTGGCTGACCTCGTCGCCGTGCAAATAACGCACCACGGAGCGCTCAAAGCCGTCATCCAGGTAGTCGCTGTAATAGCTGTGAGTCCCTTTGACGATAATATTGGGGTTGGTCACCGTTTGGTGTAACAGTTCTGTTTTTGACCAGTGTTTTTCAGTCATGGCGCTTTCTCTATATTCATTGCAAGAGCCACAGCCAAATGTCTGTGGCAGTGTTTTTTGGTCGTAAAACACTGCCGCTTTAAGCGATTAACGCCCGTTTTAATCTTGGGTTATTGGTCATTGTTGCCTCCACATCCGGCCCTAATGTTAACAAATCACGTCGCAGCCGTCTTGCTCTTCAGCATCAGCACCCCGCCCATCACCAACGCACTGCCCAGCAGCTGTAACTGATTCATGCTTTCCCCCAGCAGGAAGTAAGCGATCGCTGCCGTGAACACCAGTTCCAGCGACAAAATCAGGTTTGCCACCGCCAGCGGCAAGCTTTTCAAACTGATGTTGTACAGGCCGAACCCCAACAGCGTTGGGCCGGCAGCCAGGGTCAGCAGCAACCACCAGCCCCCCCACTCGATACCCTGAACGCCTTGGGACAGGAACCACAATGACCCCGTCATGCCGTGGAACGCCTCCAGTGGGTAAAAGGTCAGCGCGGCATTGAACAACCATTGATAAACAGCCGAAAAGCCAAACACGTACAGGATGGTGTTCCACACCGGGTAACGCCGTTCGGTCGCGACCCGCCCACCCAGCGTATAGAGGGTGTATCCGATGCCGGACAGCATGCCCACCACCAGCCCCAACAGGTTAAAATGGCTGTTGCCCAAGCTGTCGCCGTTGCTGACCAGAAAACAGCCGCCCAGGCTGACCACAATCACCACCAACTGACGCAGGCTCAGGCGCTCGCTGTACATCATCCAGCCGAGAAACACGGTAAAACCGACCGAGCAGTAGGTCAGGATAGTCGCCACCGACGCACCGTTCAGCGCCACCGACAGCGTCCACAGGCTGTTGAACACTGCCAGCAGCAGACCATAGCAGGCATAAAAGGGGATCTGCGCGCGCTGTAAACGCGCCCATTCGGGTTTGAACAGCAGCAGTACCGGCAACAGCACCAGAGCAACCAGCGCCGCGCGCCAAAAAGCCAGCACAAAGGTCGGCAGGTGATAATACTCCGTCAGCACGCGGATAATAATGGCGGTAAAGGCCAGCAACATGGCGCTGATGATAGCAATCACATACCCCTGACTGCTGCCCTGTAAAATGTGCGCCCCCGGGAAAACCGGCCTGGCTGAGATACCCGATGGTAATGACATGACACCCTCAAAAAACGGCAATAGTGGACTCAGGCGAGATTCTAACGCCGCGTAACTTTACCGCCAGAGCCACTTTCCCCCGATGTTATATAGGCCACTTTTATCCTCTTGAAGCCCTGTAACTATGGGGTATAGTAAAAAACATCACCGTCAACCGGGCCAATTTTGCATGCATATTCCCTTAGACCGTCAGCAAAACATTCCTTTATATCTGCAAATTGAGGAAGCGCTGCGGCGGGCGATCCTCAGCGGCGCATTTGTCGACGGCGATAAGCTGCCCTCCACGCGCACGCTTGCCGCCAAGCTGGCGGTCAGCCGGTTGACGGTGGAAAACGCCTATGCCGAACTGGCGGCAAAAGGTTTTTTGCACCAGCGGCGCGGCAGCGGTGCCTATGTCTTGCACCCGCTGATCCAGCCAGCCCAGCCACGCCCAACAAGCGATGCGCCCTTCCCGGCGGAGCGTTTCACTACCCTGACCTCTCGGCTGGATGGCTACCCCGATACGCCGTTGCCGGACAACATCATCAACTTTGCCGCCGGCGTCGGCAGCCCGAAAGTCTTTCCGCAGGAGGAGTTCCGCAAGATATTGCTGTCGGTACTCAGCCGCCATGCGGAAGAAGCCTTCAGCTATGGCGAATACTGCGGCTATTACCCGCTGCGCGATACCCTGGGGCGGATCCTCACCGCTCAGGGTATTCCGACCCATGCAGAGCAACTGCTGATCACCAACGGTTCGCAACACGCCATCAGCCTGATAGTGCAAAGCCTGCTGGAGCCGGGCGACACGGTGATTGTCGAACAACCGACCTACGCCGAAGCGCTGGGGCTGCTGCGCCAGCACCGCATCAATATCGTCACCGTCGCCAGCGACCGGCACGGCATGTTGGTTGAACAGCTGCCCGCACTGATCGAAAAACACCAACCGAAGTTGATTTACACCATTCCCAATTTTCATAACCCCACCGGCCGCTGCATGAGTGAAGCGCGCCGTCGACGCCTGCTGGCACTGGCCCAGCAGGCCGGTGTAGTGATATTGGAAGACGATTTTGTCGGCGATCTGCGCTACAACGGCAAACAGCTGCCGTCGCTGCGATCGCTGGCGCAGCCGGGGGCGGTGATTTACGTCAGTACCTTTTCAAAAATGCTGCTGCCCAGCATGCGCATCGGTTACCTGGTGGCGGACAGCGAACACTATCAGCGACTGGCTCGTCTGAAACACGTCGACAGTTTTACCAGCTCCAACCTGATCCAACGGGCACTGGACGCATTCGTCACTATCGGTCGTTACGACAAGCAACTGCGGCGCGCCGGGCGGTTATATCGCCAGCACAGAGACGTGATGGTGGCAGCCTTGCAGCAGCAACTGCCGCCCGGCTGTCAGTTTGAAACGCCGGAGGGTGGACTGTTTATCTGGCTGACGCTGCCTGCCGCCGTCAGCACCGAGGCACTGATGCCGCTGGCCTGGCGACACGGCGTAACCTTTGCGCGAGGGGAGTGCTTTTATGCCGAAGAACAGCAAGGCGCACATGGCCTGCGATTGAATTTCGCCGCCAATACGCCGCCGCAGATAGAGGAAGGTATCGCCCGACTGTGCCGGGCGATTAATGAGGTCATCACTTCAGAATAGGCCGCGGTTCAGAGGCCGGCCCACCATAGCCGCAGCTTCATTCCCCAATAGCTGGTCCAGCCGGTGGTGCTTTGCACCACCTTGCCCTGTGAAATGACCACCAAGGTTGGCGTGACGCCGATCTGCCACTGCGCCGACAGCTCGCCACGGGGATCGTTAACCACCGGCAACGTCACACGCTTGCCCGCCAGCCACTGTTCCACCTGACGATCGTCGCCGGAACGCAGCGCCACGGTCAATACGTTGCCGCCCTCGCCGACCAGTCTGGCAACATACGGCGTGGTAAACCGGCAAACCCCGCACCAGCTGGCCCAGAAATAAACCAGCAGCGGCTTGTCCTGGCTGAGCTGCGCCAGCGAGACTTGTTCACCGTTCAACGTCGTCAACGGTTGCGAATCGAACGCCGCCGGTGGCTGCGGCGCGCGTAACCAGTCCATTCCGAACGCAACCGCCAGCACAATCAGCAACAGGATCAGCAGTTCGCGGCCCCAACGCCGCAGCTTAGCCATTGTTAACCTTCGCAAGCTGTTGTTTCACTACCGCCTCCAGATCCTCATACGACACCGCGCCTGGCAGCATTTGATCGCCGATCAGGGTGGCCGGCGTTCCTTGTACTCCAAGCTGCTCCGCCAATGCCATATTGGTGCGCAAGGTGGTCATGCTCTGTTCGCTTGGTGCAACGGCTTTCACCCCGGTTTTCTGCTGTGCGGCAGCGATGCTGGCCGTGTCATGGAAGCCTTTTTTCGCCATCAGCCGCTGATGCAGCGCCCAGAATTGGTCCGGGTGTTGCTGCCAGGTCGTCAGCGCCACGCGTGCAGAACTGACGGAGCTCTCTCCTTTGAACGGCAGCAGTTTTACCACCAGCGCCACATCAGGATACTGTTTGACGATTTTTTCCAGCATCGGGTCAAAACGCTTGCAGTACGGGCAGTTGTAATCGGTAAAGGCCACCAGCGTCAGTTTGGCGTTGGCCGCTCCCAAACGTGGGCTGGCCGGATCTTCGTATAGGGTTTTGGCATTTTGCTTGATCGCCTGGCTGATTTGCTGACCGGCGGTCTGTTGCTGCCAGGCATCCACCGCCTGCGCCAGAATATCCGGGTTCGACACCAGCGTTTCGCGGATCAGCTCTTTAATCCGCACCTCTTGTTCCGGGGTAAAAGGAGCCGCAGCCCAGACCGGAGTAACCATCAGCATCAGTAACATCAGTAATTTTTTCATTGTGAATTTCCTTTGGCGGCGGACAGGGTTTGCAAGACGGCATCGCGGGTCAACAGCGGGGATAACACCACGCCATCAGGGCTGCCGGGGCCATAAATCTGGTTAAAAGGCACGGCAACGCTGCCGCGTTTTTGCAGGAAAGCGCTAATCTCGGCCGAAGGACGGCTCCAGTCTCCTCGCAGGGCGACAACGTCCCCGGCACTCAGCGCTTTTTGCACGTCTTCACGCAACAGCACGTTGAATTTGTTGGCTTTACAGGTTACGCACCAGTCTGCGGTGACGTCGACAAACACCCGTTTGTTCTGGGCGAGTGCCTGGGCGATCGCCTGTTCACTTAGCGGTTGCCAGGTGACATTGTCGTGCAGCGGCTGACGCCACAGCCCGGCGGTCAGCGAACCGGCCAATAACACCACGCCGACCAGCACCAGCGTGCCGGCCGCCAGCTTGGCCGCCAGACGAACCCCATGTTGCCAGCCTACCGCCAACAACAAGGCCAACAGTGCGATACCGCCCAATGCCAGCGTCGGCAAGGTGCCAATATGATTGACCATCAGGCTCAGCAGCCACAGTGAAGAAGCCAGCATCAGCAGCCCCATGGCCCACCGTAAAGTGTTCATCCAACGCCCCGGACGCGGCAGGCGCAGCGCTAAAGCAGGCCATGCGGCGATCAGCAGCCAGGGCAGGCTCATGCCGATACCCAAGGCGACAAACATGCCCCACAGCACCGGCAGCGGCGCAGCCAGTGCAAAGGCCACGGCAGTGCCCAGGAAGGGAGCCGAACAGGGCGTCGCCAGCAAGGTGGCAAATGCGCCCTGCCAGAAATGCCCGCTCAGGCCACGGCCGTTATGGGTCGCCAATTTGGTATTAAGGGAGGAGGACAGCTGCAAATGGAACAGGCCAAACAGGTTGGCGCTGAACAGGAACGTCACCAGCACCATAAAGCCGATAAACCACGGGTTTTGGAACTGAATACCCCAGCCCAGCGCCTGATTGCTCAAGCGCAGCAGCGTCATCAGCAACGCCAGCGCCATAAAGGACGCCACAATGCCAAACGAGGACGCAAGGAACTGCAGCCGAATGCTGTGGCGGTCGCGCTGCTCCACCTGCAAAATCGATCCCAGTTTGATGCCCAGAACCGGCAGCACACAGGGCATCAGGTTGAGGATCAGGCCCCCCGCCAACGCCATCAGCACCGCTTGCCACAGAGTGAAACTGGCGGCGCTCGGCAGCGTCAGCGGCCCGCCAATCGGCAGCGTCACCTGCTGCGCCATGCCGCCGTCGCCGATTACCAACGTCAGGGTTTTACCGCGCAGATCCGGGGCGCTGTCACCCCAGCCATCGCTGACCGGTACCCGCGCGGTCATCAGTGAACCTTCGCTACTGACCCGTGGCTTGCCGAGGTCTGCGTCCTCCAAGGTGTCGAAGAACAGCTCCGGCTGTTGCCAACCGGCGGCTCGCTCGGCGCTGATCTGTAATTCGCCATTGAGATAACCGGCCTTGATGCTCTCCACCAGGCCCTCGGCGATCGGCACCTGGCCCATCGCCTGGGCAAAGTCATGGTCAAACTGCGCGTCAGACGGCGCGGCAAGATCCAGACTGAACGGATAGTCGGTCAAAATACAGACGTTGCTGCAGGTGGACAGCGTCAGCGTCCCCGCTAACTGGCGCGGTGCCGTTCCTTTCATCACCATCGGCAGCTCTACCCGATCGTGGTAGCCCTGCGTGGAAATGCCGGCCACCTCAAAACGCTGCGGCGTAGGCCAATACCAGGTCACCGGAGGCGGATTGCCTTGCCAGGTTATTGCCGGCGCAATGCCACCTTCCCCCGGCGAACGCCAGTAGGTTTTCCAGCCTTTTTGCAGCTCAATAGCCAACAGCAGCCGGGTTTCTCCTGGCTGCGAGGTGTCAGCGCGGAGTCGCACCTTGGCATGATCGTTGGTCGGGCTTTGCAACCAGCCGCTGTCCGCCGCCTGCAAAGCGGGCAGCCACAGCATTAACAGGCAGACAAACGTCGACCTGATGATATTCAACATGTTTTTTCTCCATAAATAAGACAATCACCAAAACAAACGGGCGATTAACTCATTCACGGAAGACGCATAATCGGAGATGCACCCTGAGGGTGGGAGGGGATATCACTCTGGGAGGGGGAATGCGCAAACGCGCAGCCACGGTAGGCGCCAACAGCGCCAGCAGCAGGCCAAGCCCGAGCAGTACGGTTTCAAACATCACCGGCGGTGAGGCCAATAAGGATTTAGCGCTCAGTTCACAGGGGGTAGGCTGCAGTTCGGCGGCATCGTCGCCGGCGGATGGCGCAGCGCTGGCAGCAGGAATCCCCATCGCTTGCTGCAACGCATGCAGGCTCGCCATGCGCTGAGTCATGCAAGTCAGCACCACCAGGCAAGCCAGGCATAAAAACCATTTCGCAATCCGCTGCTGTTTAACCATGCCGCCCTCAATTCCAAGTCTGCGCTTATCTTAGCGGCGCAGGCGCGTTTAGCAATGTTTTGCCTGTAAAGAAATGTCTTACGACGGTATTGATGGCGGGCATTTACGGGTATCATAGGCGCACACCTGCGCTTTTCGCCGGGTACGACGATTATTCTTTCCCCAAAGTCATGGGTGTTGCGGCAAGGCGGCAAGCAAGCGAGTCTCGATGAGCTTACTCAGGTAAGTGTTTCGAGTGAGATTGCGCAGACCACACCGCGGCAACGCCAGCTAAACTGGGGGATACACAGCGAAGGACAGGTGATATGCAACCTTTGAGTGGACCGGGCACCCCGATCGCCAGCGATCGTCCTTCAACCCCGGGCAAAACCACCCCCACAGACGATAGCCCGCTCTCCCCGGCGCAGCGTACGACGCTGGAGAAGCTGGTGGTCAAAATCATGGCGCTAAGCCCGGCCAAATCCGCAGAGATTTGGGTCACGCTGCGTCACGATCTGCAGACAGACAACAGCAGTGAACTGCTGGCGCGTCATTTTCAGCCGGCCGAGCAACTGCTGCAAAACCGTCTGACGCAGGTACAGCAAAACCATGCCAGTCGCCAACTGATGCAGCAGCTTACCGAACTGTTGCCGCAGGGCAATAACCGCCAGGCGGTGAGTGATTTCATTCGCCAGCAGTTTGGCCACACGGTACTGAGCCAGTTGAGCCACTCGCAGTTGCAGCAGGTACTGAACCTGTTACAGACCGGCAGCCTGACGATCCCTCACCCGCAGCAAACTGCCACCAGCGATCGCCCGCTGCTGCCCGCCGAGCATCAAAGCCTGCAGCAGCAGGTCACCAAGCTCAGTGCCGCCACCGGCGAGTCGCCGGCCAAGATCTGGCAAACGCTGTTTGATCTGACCGGGGTTAAAACCAACGATCCGCTCCCGGCGCGCCACTTCCAACTGCTGAACCAGTTTTTGCAGGTGAAGGTCGCGCTGAGTCCACAAACTGCGCCGACGCTGAACAACCTGCTCGCCGTGCTCAAACAGCCGGCGGATGCGCAGGAGCAGCAGCAGTTGAATGACTACTGCCAGTCCCGCTTCAACTGCAATGCCAGCGCCCCCTTGACCCACCCGCAGATGAGCGACGTCATCAACCAGCTATTTGCACGTCGTCTGGAAAAAGCCGGTCATGCTCAGCCGATCATCGGCAACGCTACCGAGCCGCAACCGCTGCTCAATCCGCTGATTGCCGCCCTGCCCCAGCCGCTACAAAAAGCGCTGAGCAAACCGGCGGTGACGCTTATCCTGTTCATTTTGGTGCTAGCTCTGGTATTGGCGCTGGTGTTTTAACGCTTTCCCTTCCCAAACGATTTCTGGCCTGTGGATGCCCTGTCCAGGGCCAGACTCGAATGCTGATGTTAACTTCGCGGTAACTCCGGCCAACGTCAGGCGCAGCCACAGTCCTCTCCACTGGCACTTCCCACCAGCGAGCCCGGCTGTTCACCGGTGGCAACGGGATGACCATCACGTATCCAGAAGTCCAATCCACCAATCAGTTCTTTCACCCGCAGCCCCTGTTGAGCCAGTTTGTAAGCCCCTTTGGTCGAACCGTTGCAGCCGATGCCATCACAATAAGTGACGTAAACCTTGTCGCGATCCAGATGCGCCGTGCCCGCCTCGTCCATCAAGCGGTGCGGCAAACTGATAGCGCCGGGAATATGCCCGGCCGCATAGAGCGCCTCTGCACGGGTATCGATCACCAGGATCTCACTGACCCCGTTGCGCAGATCCTCCGCCACGTCCCACGCATCCGCGTAATAACTCAGCTTTGCGGCCAGATAATCCAGGCTCTGGGCCGCGCTGCCCGGTGGAAAAGCCAAAACCAATGAAGATACCGCCATGGAATTCACTCCTGTAGAGAAAGACTGATGACAATATTGCCTGATTTTGGTCTTATGCTTGATACCCATTTTCGCCCATGGATAAGTCCCATTATGGCTAACGCACTGCCCACTCTGTTTCATCAACCGGAACACGCCGGTGGCACCTTGCGTGAACGCGTCTGCAGCACGCTGCGCCGGGCTATTCATCATGGGGCTCTTGGCCCTGGGCAACGCTTGCCCTCATCGCGGGTCCTGGCTGAAGATTTGGGCGTCTCGCGCGTAACCACCGAAGCAGCCTATGCCCAGTTGGAAGCCGAAGGCTATCTGCAGCGCCGCGTTGGTCAAGGCACCTTCGTGGCGATCAACATCGTCAAGTCACCATCCGCCGCCAAAGTCAGCGGCGAACCCCGCCTTTCGCTGCGCGGCACGCAGATCGCGCAAACCGGCGGCTGCCACGATCCACTGCAGCCTCTGCCCTTCGCTGCCGGTTCGCCGGATTTACGTGCTTTCCCGCTAAAACTGTGGAAACAGCTCACCGCTCAACAACTGCGTCTGCGTGGGGAAGCTCTGATGCGCTATGGCGATCCTCAGGGCTACTTTCCGCTACGCGAAGCCATTGCCGGCTATGTCAGCCAGACGCGCGGCGTTAACTGCGATGCGCAGCAGGTCGTGGTGCTGACCAGTTCGCAGCAGGCCCTGCAGCTGATTGCCACCCTGCTGTTGGATAGCGGTGACAAAGTGTGGATGGAAGACCCCGGTTATCGCGGTGCCAGAAACGCCTTTAGCAGCGTCGGAGCCGAACTTGTCCCGGTCAAGGTGGACGACGCCGGACTGATGCCCGATGAACACCTGCCTGCACCTCGACTGATTTACCTGACGCCCTCGCATCAATACCCCACCGGCGTAGCACTCAGCCTGCCACGCAGGCTCGAGCTGCTGGCGCTGGCACAACGGCAGCGGGCCTGGATTATTGAAGATGATTACGACAGCGAGTTTCACTATGAAGGCCAGCCGATGCCGGCGATGCAGGGATTGGATCGGCACGGCAACGTGCTTTATCTGGGCACCTTTTCCAAGGCGCTGTTTCCTTCCCTGCGGCTGGCTTATTTGGTGTTGCCACCGGCGTTGGTGGAGCCTTTTACCACAGCACGCACGGTATACGACGGCCACAGCGCCCAATTGATGCAGGCGGTGACCGCCGAATTTATCCAGCAGGGGCACTTTGCCGCCCATATCCGCTATATGCGCCAGCTGTACCGCAGCCGTCGTGACCTGTTACTGGCGGAGGTGCAGGAAAAGCTTGGGCATTTCGCCACCCCGCAACCGGCAGGGGGCGGCTTGCAGCTCAGCGTTTGGCTGCCGCCCGGGCAGGAGAGCGCCCTGACTCAGCAGGCGCAGCGCCTGGGCGTAGTCACGCCCGGATTGACGGCACAGTACCAAACCCCGAGCCTGCGGCGCGACGGCTGGCTGCTGGGCTTTTCCGCCCTGACTCCGGGCGAGATCCGCGCCGCCGTCGAGCGGTTGACGCGGATCTCGCCTGCTTGACCTTGCGGGGGCGCTTGGCTGCCCCGAGTCAGGTTACTGCTCGGTCAACCGCAGCTCGGCCACCAACGGCAGGTGATCGCTGACCGCCGGCCAGTGAATGCCGTTCCAATCGCCGCTGGCGTTCGGCACCGTCAGGCTGTCCAGATGCCAGCGCTGGGCATTGCCGCTAAAGATATAATCGACCTTGATTTCGGCGTTTTCCGCCGGCCAGCTGCGGCCATCCTGCTGCTTGGGCATGATATCGTTCCAATAGCGGCTCAGCTCAGTCCAGGTGACGCTACCCGGCACGTCGTTCATATCGCCGAACAACAGCTTGATACCGCGCATTTCAATCGTGCGGTCATTCAGTTCGCGCACCTGATCCAGCCGCATCGCCGGATCTTCCTTGGTGTCCAGATGGGTATTGATCAGGGTAATCGGCGCCGGGAACTCGGGCACGTCGGTCTGGGCGCTGAATGCAATTCGCTGTTCGCGCTGACCGGAAGGCAACGGGTAAATTTTGCTGTCATGCAGCGGATATTTCGATAGGAACGCCAGCCCATATTCGCCGCCGTCAAAATCAATCGCGCGGCCGAACGCGACGTGCATACCGGTCAGTTTGGCCAGTTCCTCCGCCTGATCGAGCTTGCCGCTGCGGCCGGTCAGTTTGTCCACCTCCTGCAGCGCCACCACATCGACATTCATCGCCTTGATCGCTTTGGCGATTGCGGTCATGTCGCTGACCTTGCCGGCGGCGATATTGAAGCTGGCTACGCGGATCTTCGGTGCCTGCTCCAGGCTATAGGTTTTGTTTTTCAGGCCGCCGAGCGCGCTGGCCACTTCACGGCTATTGGCGTTGCTGTTGGCATGGCCACCATCGGTGGATGACCAGGCCGTATGCGATATTCCCAGGGATAACAAAGTGATAAGTAAAGCATGACGTGAGCGCATGTATTCTCCTTTAACGATCCTATTATTTGGGGGCACCCGTTCCCCCACAGCTAACAACGATTTTGCCGCAGTTACCCGAGACTATTTCCTAGTTGTGCCGCTATTTTTTTATTCTGCGCGGCATCTCGCATTCCGGCAGCGAAAGCATTGCACCATTGGACAACCGGCTGATTTAGCTTTAAAACCGTTAGACCGCTTATCGAGAGGAACCCGCATGACCAGCGCCATTGCCGAACAGCTCACCGAACGTTTCTTCCGCTATCTGGCGGTGACCAGCCAGAGCGACGCCGCCGCAACCACCCTGCCCAGCACGCCGGGCCAACATGATATGGCCAAGCTGCTGGCGGCCGAACTGCGCCAGCTAGGCATGCAAGACGTGCAAATCGACGAGCACGCTACCGTGACCGCCCGCAAACCCGGCAATCAGCCAGGCGCTCCGCGTATCGGCTTTATCACCCATATCGATACCGTTGACGTTGGCCTGTCGGCCCATATTCACCCGCAGCGCCTGCGCTTTACCGGCCAGGATCTGTGCCTGAATGCCGAACACGATATCTGGCTGCGCACCGCCGAACATCCGGAGATCCTGGCCTATCCGAATGAAGAAATTATTTTCAGCGACGGCACCAGCGTGCTCGGCGCCGATAACAAAGCGGCGGTCACGGTGGTCATGACCCTGCTGGCCAACCTGAGCGCCTCCGATCGCCACGGCGACATTGTGGTGGCCTTTGTCCCGGATGAGGAAATTGGCCTGCGCGGCGCCAAAGCGCTGGATCTGGCGCGTTTCGAGGTGGATTTTGCCTATACCATCGACTGCTGCGAGTTGGGGGAAGTGGTGTATGAGAACTTCAATGCCGCAGGTGCGGAGATCCGTATCGAAGGGGTCACCGCGCACCCCATGTCGGCGAAGAACGTGCTGATCAACCCGATTCGCATCGCCAACGACATCATCAACCAATTCGACATCAAGGACACGCCGGAACATACCGAGGGGCGTGAAGGCTACTTCTGGTTCAACGATCTGACCGCCAATGCCAACCTCGCTACGTTGAAAGTGTCGATCCGCGATTTTGACCTGGCCGGGTTCAATGCGCGTAAAGAGCGCATTCAGGAAGTGGTGCGACAGGTGGCGGCAAACTACCCGCGCGCCAAGGTCAGCTGCAAGGTGACGGATATCTACAGCAATATCAGCAACTCTATCGGGGAAGACCAGCGAGCCATTGAGCTGATTTTCGGTGCCCTGGCCGCCCACGGCATTCCCCCCAAGGTGATCCCGATGCGTGGCGGCACCGACGGCGCCGCACTCTCCAGCCGTGGGCTGCTGACGCCGAACTACTTCACCGGCGCGCACAATTTCCATTCGCGCTTTGAGTTTCTGCCGATCAGCGCCTTTGTGAAATCCTATCAGGTGACTCGCAGCATCTGCTTGCTGGCGGCACGCGGTTAGACGCCATAGTTAACAAGCGCGGTATGGCAGGAAAATACCGCGCTTAAGCCAACAGCCAGCCAAGCAAGCCGGCCCAGACCAGTAACGGCAACGAAAAGTAATGAAATTTCAGCCAAATTTTGCGCTCGTCCGCCATACGCAGCGCAATCAGGTTCGCCAGCGAACCGATCGCCAGCCCAAAGCCACCGGCGTTGACCGCATAGGCCAGCAGTTGGCTGGAAGGCACGTAGTTGAGCATTAAAATGGTCGCCGGCACGTTGCTGATCACCTGCGACAGGCCAATCCCCAAAGCGTAAATGCCCCCGTTACCCAGCGTAGCGATATCGGCAAACCAAGGCTGGATCGCCTGCAAGCGGGTAAACAGCCCCACATCGATGAACATGGCGATAAAGACGAAAATCAGGCTCCAGTCGATCTGCAGCAATACCCGACGCGCCAGCAGCAAAAAACCGACGAACACCGCCAACAGGCCATACAGCGGCAGATCAAGATCCAGACACAGCAGAAAAATCACGTACAGCGCCACACAGCTCAGCAACAGGCGTAGCTGATACGGATAACCTTCGGTGTGCGGCGCTTTAACGATATCCCGCGCCGGGAAGCAGAACCCGGTCAGCAGCAGCAAACTGACCAGCATCACCACGCCAAACGGTGCCATTTGGCCAATGAACCCCAGGAAAGAGAGTGAAGACTTGCTCCACAGCAGAATGTTTTGCGGGTTGCCAATCGGCGTCAGCAATGAACCGGCATTGACCGCCAGCGCCTGGAAGATAATCAACCGGCCAATCGGTAACGACGACAGTTTTTTCAACGTGATGGTCAGCGGAATGACGATAAACAACGCCACGTCGTTGGTCAGGAACGACGACAGCAACGCGGCGGAAAACACCAGAAACAGCGCCAATCGCCGCTCGCTGTGCAGCGTATTGATGATTTTGCGGCCAACAAAATCGAAATAACCGCTGACCTCGACGCCCTTGGTGAGTAACATCAATCCAAGCAGCGTAATGATGGTACGCCAGTCGATAAAACTGTTTAACGCAGGCAGCTGTTGCGGATTAAAGGCCGCCATCAGTACGCCGACTAACAGCAAAATATGCAAAAAACGATCTTTCAGGAACGGCTGAATCAGCCGGGAAACGGCGTTTGAACTCATGTTGAGCGCTTCAAAAAAACAACCAGGGATCAGGAACCAGACGTTAGCCCAAGCACGGCGGCAACGCCAGCAAAATGCTCTTTTACCGTTAACTGCTTTTCATTTGCCGCGCTTTACTTTATTTGTAGCGCCTTTCACTGTTTCAAAGGATGTTTTCATGGCTAACGTTTTTGCCAAAGGGCTGTTGCTGAGTGTGACCATCGGCTTACTGACTGCCTGTAATGACCCGGATACCCGCCCGCAGATCGACATTGAAGGCAAAACCATGGGCACCTTCTACAGCGTCAAGGTCAGCGGTGACGTGGCGGTCAATAAACAGCAGTTGCAACAGCAGATTGACGCCGTGCTGGAACGCGCCAATGACGATATCTCCACCTATCGCAATGATTCTGTGCTTTCGCGTTTTAATCAATCCCAGAGTACCGAGCCACAGCCGATCCCGCGCGGAATGGCGGATATTATCCTGATGGCTCAGCGCATTGGCCGCGACACTCAGGGCGCGATGAATATCACCGTGGGTCCGCTGGTGAATTTATGGGGCTTTGGCCCAGACAAGCGTGTGGTCAAGGTACCGAGCCAACAGCAAATAGAGGCGGCACAAAAAAATATTGGCCTGCAGCACCTCAAGCTACTCAGCGACAGCCGTGGCGAATGGCTGCAAAAGGACTTACCCGGGATGTATGTTGATCTCTCGACGTTGGGCGAAGGCTATGGCGTCGATCAGTTGGTGCAGCTGATGGCCCGTAATGGTATCACCCATTATCTGGTGTCTGTCGGCGGTGCGGTTTCCTCGCGCGGCGTTAACGGGCAGGGCAAACCCTGGCGCGTTGCGATCCAAAAACCGACCGACCGCGAAAATGCGGTTCAGGCGCTGGTTGATTTGCAGGGCTACGGCATCAGCACCGCCGGCAGCTACCGCAACTATTTTGAACAGGACGGGCAGCGCTATTCGCACGTGATCGATCCCACAACCGGCAAGCCGATTACTCATCGCCTGGTCTCCGCTACGGTGATAGCGCCCACCGCGCTGGAAGCCGACGGTTGGGATACCGGGTTGATGGTGTTGGGGACGGAAAAAGCGCTCAAACTGGCGGAAGAAAAAGGCTTGGCGGTCTACCTGATCAGCAAAACCGATGATGGGTTCAGCGCCGTAATGACGCCGCAGTTCAAGGCGTTTCTGGTGAAATAGTTTCTGTGCGGTAAAGACGGGGCGCGGTGCACTGCGCCCCGCTTGCTTATCCTTTTCGGTGCAGTAACAGGTAAACCACAGGAACCACCAACATCGACAACAGCGGTGCACTGAGCATGCCGCCAATCATCGGTGCCGCAATGCGCCGCATTACCTCAGAACCGGCACCGTTACCCCACATGATCGGCAATAGCCCGGCCATAATGGTGGCAACGGTCATCACTTTTGGTCGCACCCGCAATACCGCCCCCTCGGTGATGGCATCCATCAGCTGTTTTTGCGTGAGCGGCTGCCCCGGCTGGCGATGTTTTTCCAACGCATGGTTCAAGTACAGCACCATTATCACGCCGAATTCCGCCGCCACACCCGCCAGCGCGATAAAGCCAACTGCCCCGGCCACCGACAGGTTGTAGTTCAGCAGATAGAGCAGCCACACCCCGCCGATCAGCGCAAACGGCAGCGTCGCCATGATCAACAACGCATCACGCACGCTGCTGAAGGTGACAAACAGCAGCACGAAAATGATTGCCAATGTTACCGGCAGTACGATTTTCAACTGAGCGCTGGCACGTTCAAGATATTCAAACTGCCCGGACCAGCTCAACGACACCCCGGCCGGCAGCTTGACCTGCTGCGCGACGGCCTGCTGCATCTCTTCCACCGCCGATTTGAGATCGCGCCCGCGCAGATCGACATAAATCCAGTTGGAGAGCCGCGCGTTTTCACTTTTCAGCATCGGTGGCCCTTCGCTAATCCGAATATCCGCCAGCATTGACAGCGGCACCTGGCCACCGCTGGCGGTCAGTACCGGTAACGCCTGCAACTGCTGTACCGAATCACGCACCTCACGCGGATAACGCACATTGATCGGGTAACGCGCCCGGCCCTCAACGGTTTCGCCAATGTTTTCGCCGCCCACCAGCGTCGCCACCATGGATTGCAGCTCTTTCACCGAAACGCCGTAGCGCGCAGCCCGCTGACGGTCGATATCGATATCCACGTAGCGGCCGCCGGTGATGCGTTCTGCCAGCGCCGAAGTGACGCCCGGCACCTGCTTCACCACCTGCTCAATCTGCCCGGAAATCCGTTCGATATCGGCCATGTTATTGCCGTTCACCTTGATGCCCACCGGACTTTTGATTCCGGTGGCCAACATGTCCAGCCGATTGCGGATCGGCGGAACCCAGACGTTGGCAATACCCGGCACCTTGACCACCGCATCCAGTTCCGCCACCAGCTTGTCCATGGTCATGCCCGGTCGCCACTGGTCACGCGGTTTGAAACGAATGGTGGTTTCCAGCATGGTCAGCGGCGCGGGATCGGTAGCGCTTTCCGCCCTGCCGGCCTTACCGAACACCGTCGCTACCTCCGGCACGGTTTTGATCAACCTGTCGGTCAGTTGCAGTAGCCTGCTGGCCTCGCGCGCAGACATCCCCGGCAGCGAGGAAGGCATATACAACAGGTCACCTTCGTCGAGCTGCGGCATAAATTCGCTGCCCAACCGGCTAAGCGGATAGGCGGTTAACAGCAACAGCAGGCACGAAATCCCCAGCGTGGTTTTTGGCCGTGCCAACACCGACGCCAGCACCGGCTGATACAGGCGGATCAGCCAGCGGTTGATCGGATTGGCATGTTCGTCGGGAATGCGGCCGCGGATAAAGTAGCCCATCAGCACCGGCACCAGCGTAATGCCCAGACCGGCCGCCACCGCCATGGCGTAGGTTTTGGTGTAGGCCAGCGGGGAGAACATCCGGCCTTCCTGCGCCTGCAGGGTGAACACCGGAATGAAGGACAGCGTGATAATCAGCAAACTGCAAAACAGCGCCGGCCCCACCTCCACCGCCGCCTGCTCTGAAATGCGCCAATAATCCGTCGACGTCGGCTGCAGTCCGGGATGGCGTTGCCGCCACTGCTCCAGCACCTTATGCATGTTCTCAATCATGACGATGGCCGCATCCACCATGGCGCCAATGGCGATGGCGATTCCCCCCAGCGACATGATATTGGCGTTTACGCCCTGGTAATGCATCACCACAAAGGCGCCAAGAATGCCGAGCGGCAGCGTGATCATCGCCACCAGCGCCGAACGAAAATGGAACAGGAACAGCGTGCACACCAAAGCCACTACGATAAACTCCTCCAGGAGCTTGTGGGACAGGGTTTCAATAGCATGCTCAATCAGTTGGGAGCGGTCGTACACGGTCACAATTTCCACACCCGGCGGCAGGGTCTGCTGAACCTCCTGCAGCTTGACCTTCAGCGCGTTGATGGTTTCCAGGGCATTTTTGCCGTAGCGCATCACGACGATGCCGCCCGCCACTTCGCCCTCGCCGTTCAGCTCCGCCACGCCCCGGCGGATCTCCGGCCCTTCGCGCAGTGTTGCCACTTGCGACAGCAGGATCGGCACACCGTCACGCACGGTGATCACCACGTTGGCAAAATCGCTGAGTTTTTTCAGGTAGCCCGAGGTGCGAACCATATACTCCGCCTCCCCCATTTCCAGCAGCGCCCCCCCGCCTTCCTGGTTGGCATCCTGAATGGCACTGACTACCTGTTGATGGGTGATGTTCAGCGCGCGCAGGCTGGGTGGATCCAGCACCACCTGATATTGGCGTACCATGCCGCCCACGCTGGCCACTTCCGCCACGTTGGGGAGGGTTTTCAGTTCAAACTTCAGCGTCCAGTCTTGTAGCGCGCGCAGGTCGGCCAGGCTGCGCTTGCCGCTTTTATCCACCAGGGCATACTCGTACACCCAGCCGACGCCGGTGGCGTCCGGCCCCAGTGCCACCTTCACCTGCGGCGGCAGTGAGGATTGCACCTGGCTGAGCGCCTCCAGCACCCGCGAACGCGCCCAGTACAAATCGGTGCCGTCCTCGAACAACACGTAAACGTAGGCGTCGCCAAACATGGAAAAACCCCGTACCGTTTTGGCCCCCGGCACCGAGAGCAACGTGGTGGTCAGCGGATAGGTCACCTGATCTTCAATCACCTGCGGTGCCTTGCCCGGATAGGTGGCACGGACAATCACCTGTACGTCGGACAGGTCCGGCAGCGCATCCAGCGGCGCTTTCTGCAATGCCCAGATCCCCCAACCGGCCAACAGCAACGAAGCCAGCAGCACCAAGAGCCGGTTGCGCAGCGACCAGCGGATCACGAAAGCAATCATAAGTGGCCCCCATGTTCAGCGCTTGTCGGCACGATTTGGCTGATATGTGAACCTTGTTCATCAACGCTAAAGTGGATTTTTACGCTATCACCGGGTTTGATACCGACAGGTATTCCCCCTGGCGGCAGGGCAAAATCCATGGTCATTGCCGGCCACTGCAGCTCCGGCACGGGGCCGTGGGACAGCGTGATGGTGCTCTCGTTCACGGCATCCACCACCCCCTCGGCCTGGTATTGTTTCACCTCGATTTGCGCCGCCATTTGTGGCAAGGCACTGCGCATGCTGGCCTCGGAATCAATCAGGAATTGGCCGGAGGTCACTACCCTTTGCCCAGCATTCAGCCCACGTTTGATTTCTACCCAGCCGTCCTGCGCACGACCGGCCACCACGTCAACCGGCGTGAAGTGCCCATTGCCTTCGGCGATCAACACCCTATTGCGATCGCCGCTGTCGATCAGCGCCTCCTGCGGTATCGCCAACACCGGTTGGCCGAGGTTGCTGCGCGACAATGTCAGTTGCAGATACATGCCCGGTCGAAGCTTTTGTTGAGGGTTTTTCAACAGGATGCGCGCTTTGAAGGTTCGGGTCAGCGGATCGACATTGGCCAGCAGTTCGCTCACCTCGCCTTCAAATCGTTCACCAGGCCAACTGGCGGAAGCGGCCTGCACCTTATCGCCCACTTTCAACAATCCGGCCTGCGCCTGCGGATAATCGGCAACGATCCACACCGGATCGAGGCTGGCTAGTTCAAACAGCCCCTGCGCGGCCGTCACCTGAGCGCCTTCGAGCACGCTCAGCTTATTCACAAAACCATTTTCCGGTGCCGCTATCTGCACCCGCGGTTCGGGTTTACCTGAACGTTCCACCTGCCGGATCACCGCCTCGGGCATAAACAGCAACTGCAACCGCTGACGTGCAGCGGCGGTCAGTGCGCTATCGCCCAGTTTGCGTATCGCCAGATATTCCTGCTGTGCCGCACTCCAGTCGGGGATCCACAGCTGCGCCAGGGCTTCGCCCTTTTTCACCTGTTGCTGACTGGCACGCACGTAGAGTTTTTCCACCAGTCCGTTGGCGCGGGCGGCGACAATCTGAACCCCGCGTTCATCGGTGGCGACGCTGCCGAAAGCGTTCAGTTGTGGCTCCAGTTGGCGCAATTGTGCAGCTTCGGTGCGAACGCCCAGGTTCTGCTGTTGCCGGGCGCTGATGGTCACGCCCCCTTCCGGCTCAGCCTCATCGGCATAGCGCGGCACCAGTTGCATATCCATAAAGGGCGATTTACCCGGTTGGTCAAAACGCTGCCCCGGCATCATCGGATCGTACCAATAAAGCACCTGCCGCCCACTCTTGATGGCCGGCGCAGGCGCTTCCCCCGCTGCGCCAAACCAGTATCCCGCCAGCCCAGTGCCAATCAGCGCCGCTAACAGCGCCAGCTTGAATTGTATTTTCATTGCATTGATTCCTGAGGGGTAAGATAGCGAATGGCGGCCCAAATCTGTGCCAGTTCCCTGGCGGCCTTGCCGGCGCTGAGGCGACTGTCGAGCAGCGCCCGCCGAGCTTCCAGTACCGCCGACAAATCGCTTTTACCGCTGCGGTACTGCGCTAACAGCAAAGTGACCCGCTGTTGTTGCAGGGGAATAGCCTGCTCCTGTTGGCGTTGCCACTGCGCCTGAGCCGCCTGATATTGCGCCAACAGCGTATCGAGCTGTGCCTGATGATCACGTATCAACAACGTGAGCCGATCGTTGGCCTCCATGCTGCGGGAAACATCAGCGGCATAGTCCTTATCCTGCCGCTGCGAGCGGAACAACGGCAGATCGACGGTAAACATCACCCCGGCCAAATCCTCGTACTCGTCGGCCCGTTTGCCGTAATACACCTCGACGCCGACGTCCGGTATCGCCGCCACCTCTGATTGCGCCGAACGCGCCTTGGCGACGTCCGCCTCACGGCTGGCCTGCAACACCTCGGGGTGTTGCCTGATGGCCTGCCGCAATACTTCGCTGTCCGCCGGTAAACGTTCAAAGCGCGGCATGGCCCCGGCGGTATCCGTCGCAGACAGGCCGGTCAACTGCGTCAGACGCGCCTGCGCGACAGCAACATCACGCTGCGCCTCGCTGATGCGATCCTGCATGCTTAGCAGCGTCAGCCTGGCATCCAGCACTCCACTCGCTGGGGTTCCCCCGCCGGCTACCGCAGCATGCTGAGTGGCAATCTGGCGTTCACTCTCCGTCACCAGGGCTGAGGCATCCCGCAGGGTTTGCCGACTCAGCGCCAGCGCCAGCCAGGCCTGTGCGGTTTGCTGTTGAAGGCGAGCGCGAATGGTGGCGCTGCCCGCATCCGTCTGGCTGGCTTCGGCGCGCAGGGTGTCCGCTTTACGCTGACGTTTGGTGCTGCTGACGTAATCCTGCATGATGCCGATTCGTCCCATGGTCATGCCTTCGCGGGTAAAACGCCGAGCGTTGCCCCCCTGCACCGGCACGTTTTCAATGCCGAACTTCAGTTTGGGATCGGGCAACTGCATTGCCGAATCCGCCATGTTCTGCAAGGCGTCAACCTGATGCCGATTGGCGGATAGCTCCGCCGAATAACCTTCGGCCGCCGTCAATGACTGTTGCAGCGTCAGATCCGCCGCCAGGGTGGCCGGTGCCCAACAGGCAAGCAGCAGCCAGCCCACCCGCCAAGGGTGAGAAAGGATAATGGTCATAACGCCTCCGTTATGGTCGAGCAGCGGCGATGGCGATCAGCTGATAACCGCCGTCGATCGGCAGGAAGCTGAAATCAACCTCGGTACCCACCGGCAAGACGGCGAATGAAGGCGATGAAGGGAGCAGGAAGCTCATGGTCATTGGCGGCCAACTGAGTGCAGGAATGGCCTGGTGCGCGATAGACACCTTTCGCTCATCCCAGCTTTTGACGACGCCCTGGCTGTGGATTTCAACGGCAGTTCTTGCGGCAGGATCCTGCATTGCCATATCGGCAGCGCTGGCGCTAAAGGAGAAAAACAGGGCGATCACTACGGCAGCAAATACATTACGCATAACGGGTACTCCATAAAATAGTTAACAAACGCGGAAAACCGTCGGGGACGGCAAAGCGGTTGTCAGAACTATTCACGGAACCGGCAGAAAACGATCTCTGCCGGCGGACCTGTTATCGGGGGCGTTTGCCAGGTATTGGAGGGGACTGAACGAGACGGGAAAGGCGTAATAACGGCCAATTCGCTGCTGGTGGGCAGCGCAGCCAACGTCAGGTTGCTGTGATCCTGTTGGGCTGACTCCGGAACGCAGTGTTTCTCACACAGCGGCTCTTGGGTCTGCATCTGCTGCTGCGACGGCACGCTGTTTTGCATATGCATGCATATGCTGAGCCATCGGCGCTTCACCGCTGAACTGCAGGTTGCAGTTGTGGCTGGCCAACGCCAGTTGAGTATTCAACAACAGCCAGCTGACGACCAATAACCATGCGCAGGCCCGCTTTTTAGCAAAGCGCAGGCGGTGCATGGATAAGGAGATGGACGCCAAAGCCGACATCAGATCGTTCCAGAGTGGGAGATAGCGGGAGTATATCGACCCGGACCGGGCGCAGGAATGGAATTTACATCCGCTGACAAAGAACTGCCCATCTGTGGGCCGGTAATATAAATGCCATGACTTCAATCAACTGGCGGCGGATTACCCAAACAAAAAGCCCAGCAGATGCTGGGCTTTTAAACCGGGAGACTCTCCGACGGAAGGTTATTTGGTCAACGCGATAATACCCAGCGTCAGACCGGCAACTGCCGCCGCTCCACCGGCGATGGCGCCAGCGGTTTCCCAGTTGTCCTGCGTGGTGCCTTTCATGCAGGTATTGGTGTGCACCAGACGACCCTGGTCGTCATAGACCGGGACACAAGGGGAATCGGTCGCGCACCCAGCCAGAATGACCGACAGCAATCCAACCGCAATTAACTTTTTCATACTCTTGCCTCAATGTTCGATCACTCTGAAACGCTACGCCGAGTGATATTCGCGCTATTGAGCCATTGTATGCGCAAAAGGCTGAACAAAGCGTTAATGATCCGTCAGGAGATGTAATTTGGGATAACTCCTAGCGGCCCGTCGGCAGGGATTGCAGGCATTAAAAAGCCCGCAAAAATGCGGGCTTGATCCTGAACCTTGAGGTCGGAATTACTTCTGCAGCTTGCGCATCACCAGCGTGGCGTTGGTGCCGCCGAAACCGAAGCTGTTGGACATCACGGTGGTCAACTCGCGTTGAGTTGGCTCAGTCACGATGTTCATGCCAGCGGCTTTCTCATCCAGGTTATCGATGTTGATGCTCGGCGCGATAAAGCCGTGCTCAACCATCAGCAGGCTGTAGATCGCTTCCTGCACGCCCGCGGCACCCAGTGAGTGACCGGTCATGGCCTTGGTGGAAGAGATTGCCGGGGTGTTGTCGCCAAACACTTCGCGAATGGCACCCAGCTCTTTCACGTCGCCCACCGGCGTGGAGGTGCCGTGAACGTTCATGTAGTCGATTGGGGTATCAACGCCCTGCAGCGCCATCTTCATGCAGCGCACCGCGCCTTCACCTGATGGAGCCACCATGTCGGCACCGTCGGAGGTCGCACCGTAGCCGATGATTTCAGCATAGATGTGCGCACCACGCGCCAAAGCGTGTTCCAGCTCTTCAACCACCACCATACCGCCGCCGCCGGCGATGACGAAACCGTCACGGGCAGAGTCGTAAGTACGAGAAGCTTTTTCAGGGGTGTCGTTGTAGCTGGTGGACAGTGCGCCCATCGCATCGAACTCACAGGCCATTTCCCAGCACAGCTCTTCGCCGCCGCCGGCAAAGACCACGTCCTGCTTGCCCAGTTGGATCAGTTCAACCGCGTGACCAATGCAGTGTGCAGAGGTTGCGCAGGCAGAGCTGATGGAATAGTTAACGCCACGAATTTTGAACGGGGTTGCCAGGCAAGCGGAAACGCCTGAAGCCATAGCCTTGGTCACCATGTACGGACCCACGCCGCGCAGGCCTTTGGCACGCATGCCATCGGATCCGGCAACCTGGTTGCGCGGAGAACCACCACCTGAGCCAACAACCAGACCGGTGCGATCGTTGGAAACCTGATCGGCAGCCAGACCTGAGTCCTTGATGGCTTCTTCCATGGAAAGATAGGCATAAACGGACGCGTCGCTCATAAAGCGCATCACTTTACGGTCAATCAGACCCGTAGTGTCCAGTTTAACATCGCCCCATACGTGACTACGCATGCCGGAATCTTTCAGCTCCTGGGAGAAAGTGATCCCAGAACGTCCTTCCTGCAGGCTCGCCAGGACCTCCTGCTGGTTGTTACCAATGCTGGAGACGATTCCCAGGCCAGTAATCACTGCACGTTTCATTCAATACCTCTTCCACAATTTTACATTCGGGATTTTGCATCGCACTTTAGCGTACAGATGTACGCCGAACAAGTCCGATCAGCGTTTTTCAGCTTTATTCTTATCCAGTTTGCGCCATAGCGCCAGCGCCGTTAGAATCCCGTCACCCCTTGAGTTACGAGCAACTAACCGTGAGCCACGCCCCGATCCAAACCGCAGCGTTATCCTGGAATGAACAGGGTACACCTGTTTCGAAACAGTTTGATGACGTCTACTTTTCCAATCAGGATGGGCTGGAAGAAACCCGCTATGTGTTTCTCATGGGCAACCGACTGCCGCAACGTTTTGCCGACCACCCTCGCCCGCTGTTTATCGTGGCGGAAACCGGCTTCGGCACCGGGCTTAACTTTTTGACGCTGTGGCAGGCCTTTGCCGGTTTCCGCACGGCGATGCCGGACGCCCCGCTTCAGCGCCTGCACTTTATCAGCTTTGAAAAATTCCCGCTGCTGCAGGCCGATTTGGCGGCGGCGCATGCCCGCTGGCCGGAACTGGCGCCATATGCCGATGAATTACGCGCTCAATGGCCGTTGCCGCTGCCGGGCTGCCACCGCCTGCTGCTGGCCGAAGGGCGCATCACGCTCGATCTGTGGTTTGGCGACGTGAACGCGTTGCTGCCTCACTTCGACGCCAGCATGAACCGTCAAATCGACGCCTGGTTCCTCGATGGCTTCGCCCCGGCAAAGAACCCGGATATGTGGACGGAGCAGCTGTTCACCGCCATGGCGCGCTTTGCCCGGCCGGGCGGCAGCCTTGCCACCTTTACCGCCGCAGGCTTCGTGCGTCGCGGCTTGCAGCAGGCCGGGTTTGATGTCATCAAAACCAAAGGCTTCGGCCAGAAGCGAGAGATGCTGACCGGCGAGTTGCCTGCCGATGCGCCGGCCGTCGCTCACCCTGCTCCCTGGCTGATACGCCCGGTGGCGGAGAATACCGATGATATCGCCATCATTGGCGGCGGCGTCGCCAGCGCGCTAACCGCCCTCGCCCTGTTGCGACGCGGCGCAAAAGTCACGCTGTACTGCGCAGATCCGCAGCCGGGCGAAGGGGCATCAGGCAACCGTCAGGGCGCACTCTACCCTTTGTTGAACGGCCGAGCCGATGCGCTGGAAAATTTCTTCAGCGCCGCGTTTCCGTTTGCCCGTCGTCAGTACGATGCACTGGTGCGACAGGGCGTGGAGTTCGACCATCAGTGGTGCGGTGTGAGCCAACTGGCCTTTGACGAGAAGAGCGCCGGGAAAATTGCCAAGATGCTGGCGGTTGAATGGCCGCAGGCGCTCGCCATGCCGGCCGACCGCGCTACGCTCAGCGCCTTGTGCGGCGTCGACAGCGGTTTTGGCGGCATTAACTACCCGCAGGGTGGCTGGCTGTGTCCGGCCGAGCTGACGCGCAGTGCGATTGCGCTGGCGCAACGTCAAGGGATGCGCTGCCATTATGACGCTACGCTCAGCGCTCTGACCGTCCAAGAAGCAGGTTGGCAACTCAGCTTTAGCCAGGGTGAAATTCGGCAGCATGCGACGGTGATTCTGGCCAACGGCCATCGGTTGTCCGAACTGACGCAAAGTGAAGCGCTGCCGGTTTATGCGGTGCGCGGTCAGGTATCCCATATTCCTACCACGCCGCAGCTGAGTGCATTGAAGCAGGTGCTGTGTTACGACGGTTACCTGACGCCGGTGAATGCCAATAATCAGCAGCACTGTATCGGCGCCAGTTACCAGCGCGGCGAGACCGCCACCGAATACCGCGAAGAAGAGCAGCAGGAAAATCGGGCTCGCCTGCTGCGTTGCCTGCCGGATCAAACCTGGCCGCTGGAGGTGGACGTCAGCGACCGCCAGGCGCGCTGCGGCGTACGCAGCGCCACTCGCGATCACCTGCCAATGGTAGGTGCAGTACCCGACTACCAGGCCACGCTAACGCAGTACCAGGATTTGCAACGTCAACACCAACGCGGTGAAGCTATCGCCAATGCGCCGAGCTACCCCAATCTGTTCATGATTGGCGGGTTAGGCTCTCGTGGGTTGTGCTCGGCCCCGCTGGCGGCAGAGATTTTGGCGGCGCAGCTATTTGGCGAACCTTTGCCGGGCGACGCAGACCTGTTAGCGGCGTTGAACCCGAATAGAATGTGGGTAAGGAAATTACTGAAGGGACGTGCGGTAGCGTAAGAAAAATCACGCAGGGCGCCGGCGACAGCGCCCTGCAGAAGCACTATCAGGCGGTAGGCAATGCCGTTTTGTACAGCGTTTCCCACATGCCATACACCAGTGCCTGATCCGGTGGTGACAGTTCACCGGCGGCAATGGCTTTATGCAGGCTGCCCTCCACCTGCGCCTTCAGCGCTTCAGCGGAGTGTTCACCCAGCTCTTCGACCTCGGCAACCGCCAACGTCAGATGACCGCGCAGGTAGCCACCGGCAAACAGTTCATCATCGCTGGCGTGCTCTACCATGTCATCAATCAGCGCCAAAATGCGCGCTTCGAATTCTGCGATCATCAAATTTCCTCTCATACCCTTCATCTTTCAAACTCTAGCGTTGTTGGCTGCGTTCACGCACCCCAGTCACTTACCTGAGTAAGCTCCTGGGGATTTGTTTGCTTGCCGCCTAGCTACAGCTTGAAAGCTATTGAGTATCTATTTTCAGTTAAACATATATACCCGTCATACTTGAAGCTGCTTCTTTGTTGGCTGCGCCGACTCGCCCCGGTCACATAGTGGACTATGCTCCCAGGGACTCGCAGGCTTGCCGCCGCGATGCAACTCCAAGTATTTAGGGTATAGTCAGTTGAGATCTTCCGGATAGGGAAAATGCTCCGCCGCCAGCGGTGGCGTATTGTAAAACGATTGTAACGCCTGAATAAAGCGTGCAGGTCTTGTGGGTATTCCCTGCTCCAACAACAGCAGCACCCGTTCGCGCACCTTGCGCTGGAAGGCAATGCGATCCGGCTCGCAGTCACCGTTGAGGTTGTCGCAACTGACGTTGAACGGGAAACCGGCGGCGACGCAGAACATCCATTCCAAAGATTGCGGTTTAATTTCCACCGCTTCAAATTCACTTTGCGTCTGTGCGTCTCGTCCGTCCGGGCAGTACCAGTAACCGAAATCTACCAACTTGCGGCGCTGTTCGCCGGCGATGCACCAGTGCGAGATTTCATGCATGCCGCTGGCGTAATAGCCATGAGCAAAAACGATCCTGCTATACGGCAGCTGATCGTCGGCCGGCAAATAGATCGGTTCATCGTCGCCTTTGACCAGTCGCGTGTTGTATTCATCGCTGAAGCACTGATTAAAAATTTCAATCAGTTGCTCATATTGATGGGTAGCCTGTGTGTCTGACATAAATAAAAATCCAATAACCACAAAAATAAAGAGGTAATTATTTCATTTTACCGCTCTTTTAGCATGCTAAAAATGCAGGGCCAGCCACTGCTGAATTTCAGCGCCGTGGTTGTCGTACAAGAGCTTGCAGCTCATCACCAGAGAAACGATGACGATCATCGGTCGGATCAGCTTTTGCCCGCGGGTCATCACCATGTGAGCCCCGAGGCGCGCACCGAGCACCTGCCCAACCAGCATCACCAGGCCAATACCCCACAGCACTTTGCCGCCAATGATAAACAACACCAGGCTGCCAAAGTTGGAAGTGAAGTTCAGCACCTTGGCGTGCGCGGTGGATTTGGCCAGGTTAAAACCGCACAGCGTCACGTAGGCCAGCGCATAGAAGGAACCGGCACCGGGCCCAAAGAAGCCATCGTAAAAACCGACGCAGCCACCGGCCACCAGCCCGAACGGCAAGGCGCTCAAACGGCGCTGCCGATCGTTTTCCCCCAAACGCGGCGTCAGCAGGAAGTATAGGCCGATGCCGATCACCAATAACGGCAGCATTTGCCGCAGCAGATCGGCGCGCATGTGCTGCACCAGCACAGCCCCGGCAACGGAACCGATCAGGGCCAGCAAAATGGTCAGCTTCTGATCGTTGAGATCGACCGCTCGTCGGCGGATAAAATACAGACTGGCGGAGAGGGAACCGCCCACCGACTGCAGCTTGTTGGTCGCCAGCGCCTGCGCCGGGGGAACCCCCACCGCCAGCAGTGCCGGTACGGTTAACAGCCCGCCGCCGCCGGCGATAGAGTCGATAAAGCCTGCGAGTAACGCCACCACAAACAAAACCCCGAGCATCTCGGGGCCTACGACGAACCAGTCCATTTATACCCCTCTTACTTGAAGCTGCATCTGTGTTGATTGCACTCACTCACCCGAATCACTTACTCGTGTAAGCTCATCGGGATTCCTTCCCTTACCGCCTTGATGCAACTCCAATTACTTTGGGTATATTATTCCGCAGCGAAATGGTTATCCAGCAAAGCCTGACAGGTCGGCGGTAACGGCGGCGGCACCGGTTTACCCGGTTTGGCGCTCGGCTGATGCGGCACGAACCAGCTTGCCAGCTCGGCACCGCAACCGTCGCCCGGCGGCGGCGTATCCTGTTCTTTACATTCCAGGCTGCCTGCCGGGCAGCGCAGACGCACGTGCATGTGGGCACGATGACCAAACCACGGGCGCACCTTGTGCAGCCAGTCGCGATCGGCACCGGCATCCAGACACAGACGCTGCTTGATCGCCGGGTTAACGAAGATGCGCGTCACTTCCTGATCCTGTGCCGCCGCTTTGATCAGCGATTCAATCTGCGGCTGCCACTGGCGAGCAACCACCTGCTTGCCGTCGCTGGAAACCAGATCGATCGGCTGCGGCTTCAGCAACTGCTGCGCACTCCAACGCTGGCGCGGCAACTGTAACCAGATGTCGACATCAAGCCCGGACTGATGGCTGGCATGGCCGCTGCTAAAGCGCCCACCGGCCGGCATCGCCATATCGCCGATCAGCACCGTGCCCAGATTTCTTTGGCTGGCTTTGCTGCTCAGACGCTGGATAAATGCCAGCAGATCCGGGTGGCCGAAGTAACGGCGTTGATCGGGCCGCATCACCTGATAATCAGGTGAGTTCAGCGGTAACGGCTGAGCGCCGATAATGCAACCATTGGCAAAACCGCCCACTGCCTGCGGCGCGCCGGCCACCGGGTGGTCGATCTTCTGCCACGGCGTCAGCGCCAGGGCGGAGCCCGAAGCCATCAGGGCAAGGATGCCCAACATCCAGTTTTTCATGGGAATTACCAGCGTGGAACGTTAGAGACCACATCACCGTTTTGCGCACGCTGGCGCAGCAGGTGATCCATCAGCACAATCGCCATCATCGCTTCGGCAATCGGCACCGCACGGATGCCTACGCAAGGATCGTGACGGCCACGGGTGACCATCTCCACCGCTTCGCCCTGACGGTTAATGGTTCTGCCCGGCACCATAATGCTGGAAGTAGGTTTCAGCGCCAGGTGAGCAATGACCGGCTGACCGCTGCTGATGCCACCGAGAATGCCACCTGCATGGTTGCTCTGGAAGCCTTCCGGAGTGATCTCATCACGGTTTTCGCTGCCGCGCTTGTTGACCACCGCGAAACCGTCGCCGATTTCGACGCCTTTCACCGCATTGATGCTCATCAACGCATGGGCCAGATCCGCGTCGAGGCGGTCAAACACCGGCTCACCGAGGCCAACCGGCACGTTTTCGGCAATCACGCTGACCTTGGCGCCAATGGAGTCGCCCTCTTTCTTCAGCGCACGCATCAGTTCATCCAGGGCTTCCAGCTTATCGGGATCCGGGCAGAAGAATGGGTTCTGTTCAACCTGTTCCCAATCTTTCAGCTCGCAGACCACGTCGCCGATCTGCGCCAGATAACCGCGCACCTGTACGCCATATTTCTGCAGCAAGTATTTCTTGGCAATAGCCCCTGCCGCAACGCGCATGGCGGTTTCACGAGCTGAAGAACGACCACCGCCGCGATAATCGCGCACGCCGTATTTTTGCTCGTAGGTGTAATCCGCATGCCCCGGACGGAACACGTCTTTGATAGCGCCGTAATCTTGTGAACGCTGGTCAGTGTTTTCTATCATCAGCCCAATGCTGGTGCCGGTGGTCACACCTTCAAACACGCCGGAAAGAATACGTACCTGATCCGGTTCGCGACGTTGAGTGGTATAGCGAGAGGTGCCTGGACGGCGACGGTCCAGGTCGTGCTGCAGATCGGCTTCGGTAAGCGGGATACCCGGCGGTACACCGTCTACGATACATCCCAGCGCCACACCGTGAGATTCACCAAATGTGGTGACGCGGAAAATCTGCCCAATACTGTTTCCTGCCATCGCGGCTCCTTACCCTTAATTATTATCTTTGTGGGGCCCGCCAAAGCAGGCCCGAAGAATGCTTAGCTGCGGTAGAGGCTGAAGTGCTCTTTGCAATCCACCAGTTGCTGCTTGGTCAGCATGAACACGCCGTCACCGCCGTTTTCAAACTCCAGCCAGGTGAACGGAATATCCGGATACTGTTCCATCAGATGTACCATGCTGTTACCCACTTCACAAATCAGCACGCCGTCGTCGCTCAGGTAGTCCGGTGCGCAGGCCAGAATACGGCGCACCAGCTTCAGGCCATCGCTGCCGGCCGCCAGGCCCAACTCTGGCTCAAAGCGGAATTCCTGCGGCAGATCGGACATGTCTTCCGCATCCACGTACGGCGGATTGGTGACGATCAGATCGTACTGGATCGCGGGAACATCGCGGAACAGATCGGAACGGATCGGGATCACCTGTTGTTCAACGCCGAGCGCCTGAATATTGCGCTCGGTCACCGCCAGTACGTCGCTGGAGATATCGACCGCGTCAACTTCCGCTTCCGGGAAAGCGTAGCTGCAGGCAATGGCGATACAGCCGCTGCCGGTACACATGTCGAGAATATGGCGCGGCGGGTGCGGGATCAGGGCGCTGAAGCGATCGTTGATCAGTTCGCCAATCGGGGAACGCGGAACCAGCACACGCTCATCAACGTAGAATTCCAGATCGCAGAACCAGGCTTTATTGGTCAGATAGGCTACCGGGACACGTTCGTTGACGCGGCGGATCACGCGCTCAACGATGCGGTGGCGCTCGCTGGAGGTCAAACGGGCGGTGTGCATGTCCTCTGGAATATCCAGCGGCAGGAACAGGCTTGGCAGCACCAATTGCACCGCTTCGTCCCACGGATTATCGGTTCCGTGACCATAGTAGATATCAGCGGCGTTAAAACGGCTGACCGTCCAGCGCAGCATATCTTGAATGGTGTGCAGTTCGTTCACTGCTTCCTCGACGAAAATTTTGTCCAATTTGCCCTCCGGCAGGCACTGTGATTCATGATTTAGCCGCATAGTTTGCCATGAAGCCCGCGACAAATCACGCTAACCCCTTGCGCTTTTCATTCTGGCGTGAATTTTGCGTCGACAGAGACCCGCGACAAGGTAAACTATCGCGATAAATGATTTCCGGTGAATTCCAAATGAAGAACAAGCACCCTCTGAGCAAAGATGAATTGCAGCTCTTCAGAGAGTCGGTAGTAGACGCAAAAAAGCTGCGTCAGGACACCATCGTCCACCGTAAACCCAAGCCTGTCACCAAAAAAATTGCTCCACAGCGCCTGCTGCAGGAACAGGTAGACGCCAGTTATTATTTCTCGGATGAATACCAGCCACAGTTGGAAGAGGAAGGCCCGACGCGCTATGTGCGCCCCGGTTACAGTGCCTTTGAACTGAAAAAGCTGCGTCGCGGCGATTATTCACCGGAGCTGTTTCTCGATCTTCATGGCCTGACCCAGATGCAGGCCAAGCAAGAGCTGGGGGCGCTCATCGCCGCCTGCAAGCGCGAACACGTGCACTGCGCCTGCGTGATGCACGGTCACGGCAAGCACATTCTCAAACAGCAGACGCCGCTATGGTTGGCGCAGCACCCTGACGTGCTGGTGTTTCACCAGGCGCCCAAAGAATGGGGTGGCAGCGCGGCGATTTTACTGCTGGTCGAACTGGATGAGTGAACGGCAGAAATGACAAAGGGCGATGTTTGACATCGCCCTTTCGTTTTGGCCCCGCCCTGGGGTGCCTTATACTTTAGCCATCACCTGCGATGGACTCACCTGCCACTCAAATTTACCGTAGCTGCCGTCGGCGGCCAAATCGACATTGGCAATTGCCGAGGTCGCGAACATCGGCGGGCATTCGCCCGGACAGAGTTCCGCCACCAGGTAACCCACCAGCGGTAAGTGGGAGACGATCAGCACCGCGTGAACCCCCTGCTGCGCCAGCGCCTGCAGGTAGCTGCCGACCAGGCTGGCATCCCCGCCCGGCGTCAGCTCAGGCAGCACTTCTTCGCTTGCCGGCAGGGTCAAGGCTTCGCGAACCGTAGCCAGCGTCTGCTCTGCCCGCAGGTACGGGCTGACCAGCACGCGTTCAATATCCACAGACTTGGTATTTAACCAGGCCGCCATCTGACGTGACTCATCACGGCCACAAACAGTAAGAGGTCTTACCGAATCGCTGGCCGCATCAAGTGCCGCCTCTCCGTGACGCATAATCAAAACTTGCATATTGCACCGCTGTTGTTGACAAAATAACGCTATACAGAAACGCCGAGCGTGCTGTATCGCCGAGTTTTACAACCCCAAAGCAAACGCTTTGAAACGATAACGCGCCGTCTCTTTATGGCGGCCGGGCATTTTGCCTGAAAGTTCACGTAAAGAAAATGCTGTTTTTTACATCAATGGCGCCTTAACGGGAATTCAGCGCTCACATAACAACCAATTCAACGGGTTAAATTTTAACCTTCTCATCATGAATTTTATTGATGGCGGCCAGCCTTTCACCGCCATCAGGCTACGTTACCTCGTCCCTATCTCCCTGTATAGGGTCAGGGAATACCGGTATTGCAAGGAGTGATAGTGATCACATGCAACCTTGATCCTACTCTAGTACAAATCACGTCGCCGCGCCGCTCAGGTCCCCTGCGGATAGAAGCGTTCACCCTGCTGAGCCATGCGCTGCAGGCGTTCGCAAGGCGCAAAATATTCACCGTGCTGCCGCTGCAGGTACTCCAGCGTTTTAACCACCTTATCGGCCCCCAACTGATCCATATAGCGGAAAGGCCCGCCGAGGAATGGAGGAAAACCAATGCCGAACACCGCGCCGATATCGCCGTCGCGCGCGCTGCGGATCACGCCTTCATCCAGACAACGTGCGGCTTCATTGAGCATCATCATTACGCAACGCTGAGCGATGACGGCCGGTTGTAAATGCGACTTCGGCGTGATGCCCAGCAAAAGATAGACCGAGGTATCAGCGCGCTTGCTCCGCTGACGCTGCTGGCCTTCACTGGGGTAGAGATAAAAACCACGGCCGTTTTTGCGCCCTTTGCGTCCGTCTTTCAACACCGCCTCGAAGGCGGCTGGAGCGGCAAAGCGCGGCCCTAACTGCTCTACCAGCACCGGGATAATCTTGGTACCGACGTCGATGCCCACTTCATCCAGCAGAGTTATCGGCCCAACCGGGAAACCGAAATCCACCAGCGCCTTGTCCAGCGCTTCAATCGGTTCGCCTTCCAGCAGGCAACGAGTCGCTTCATTTATATAAGGAGCCAGAATACGGTTAACGTAGAAACCGGCGCGGTCGGCCACCACGATCGCCGTTTTGCCCTGCTTGTGCGCCAGCGCCACGGTGGTGGCAATGGTTTCTTCGCTGGTGGTAGCGTGCGGGATCACCTCAACCAACGGCATTTTATCCACCGGGCTGAAATAATGCAGGCCGATCACCTGCTCAGGGCGCTGCGCCTTGGCGGCAATCTGGCCAATCGGCAGCGATGAGGTATTGGAGGCAAAGATGGTGTGCGGCGCCGCGTGCTGTTCTATCTCGGCCACCATCTGCTGCTTCAGCGCCAGGTCTTCGAACACCGCCTCAATCACCACGTCCACCCGTTCAAAACCGGTGTAATCGGTCGAACCGGAGATCAGCATCATCTGTTTTTGCCGTTCCGCCGGGCGCATGCGTTTACTTCGTACCCGCTTGCCGAGCACGTCCCAACTGTATTTTAACGCGTGGTTAATACCCGTTTCGTTAACGTCTTTAATCCGCACTGGCAAACCACCCCGCGTGGCGGTCACACAGGCGATACCGCCGCCCATCAAGCCGCCACCCAGAATGCCGATACGGTGCAGTTCATGAGGTTGTGCATTGCCACCGCGTTCTTTCTTCAAGGAGGTAGAGGCAAAGAACAGGCTGCGCAACGCGGCGGACTGAGGGGTCATGGCCAATTCGCCAAACGCCCGCGCCTCGGCTTCATAACCGCTGGCGCTGCCGTGATCCAGACCGGTACGCACCACCTGAATAATGCGTTCTGCGGCAGGATAATTGCCGTGCGTTTTCTCCAGCGTTTTCTTGCGCACAATGCTGAACAGCAGGCTTTTACCTAGCGGGCCGTTGAGCAAACGCTCCTGCCACGGCAATTCGCGCCGGCTTTGCCAGCCTTGCTTGACCCGTTCGACGGCAGCCTGCAATAAAATTGACTGGGGCACGGCATCGTCCACCAACCCCATGCGCAACGCCTGACGCGCCCGAATGTGTTTGCCGGTCAGGATCATGTCCAACGCCTTGCTGGCACCAATCAACCGCGGCAAACGCTGGGTGCCGCCGGAACCCGGCAGCAAACCTAGCTGCACTTCCGGCAGGCCGAGTGCGGTTTTGTCATCCAGAGAACAAACGCGACTGTGGCACGCCAACGCCAGCTCCAGCCCACCGCCTAAGCAGGCGCCGTGAATAGCCGCCACCACAGGGACCTGGAATGCGGCAATCTGTGCCAGCGTACTTTGGCCTTTTTTCGCCAGCGCTTCGGCCTCTTTGGCAGTGGTACAGGCGGCAATCATGCTGATATCCGCCCCGGCAATAAACGAATCCGGCTTGCCGGAGATAATCACCAGCCCTTCCAGCGCCGGATGCTGCTGCGCGCGGATCAGTACGTCGTTGACCTGCTCGACAAACTCGGCCTTCAGGGTGTTTACCTTCTCCCCCGGAACATCGATGGTGATCACACCAATGTTGTCCGGACGAAGGGTCAGTTGAAAGGCCGAGGGTTTGGCCCGCTGTTCATGCAATGCGTTTTCAAAGCTCATTATTCCACCTCTACGATCATTGCGGCCCCTAACCCTCCGGCTGCGCAGGCGGTCGTCAGCCCCAGTCCGCCGCCACGACGCTTCAGCTCGTGCAACGTTTGGGTGATCATGCGCGCGCCGGTAGCGGCAAATGGGTGACCATAAGCAATTGAGCCACCCAATACGTTGAATTTTTCCATGTCCACTTCGCCAATCGCCCGGCTGCGGCCCAGCTTTCTCTGAGCAAATTCGTCGCTGGCAAACATTTTCAGGTTCGCCAGGGTCTGGGCAGCAAAAGCTTCATGCATGTCAATGAGGGTCAGGTCGGCCAGGCCGATGCCGGCGCGATCCAGCGCCAGCGGCGTAGCGTAAGACGGCCCGAGCAGCATATCTTCCCACACATCGATGGCGGAGAAGGCAAAGCTGCGCAGATAACCCAGCGGTTGCAACCCCAACTCTTTCGCTCGCGACTCACTCATCATCAGCACCGCTGCCGCACCGTCGGTCAACGGCGTACTGTTGGCTGCGGTAACGCTGCCGTGCTTGCGATCGAATGCCGGTTTCAGCTTTGCGTAGGACGCCAGGCTGGAATCTTTGCGGACGTTGTTGTCTTCGGTGATTTGCGTACGGTATGGCGGCACATAGGCCGTCATCACCTCGTCGCGCAGCAGCCCCTGCTCCCAGGCTTTGGCAGCCAGTTGGTGAGAGCGGTGCGCCAGCGCATCCTGCTCTTCCCGGGTGATGCCGTGGCTTTTCGCCATTTGCTCTGCGGTATCGCCCATGCGCAGCCCTGTGGAATATTCCGCCACTGCCGGCGGCACCGGCATCAGGTCACGGAACTTCAGTCGGCTAAACAGCTTGAGACGCTGCGACAGGGTACGGGCTTTGTTGACGTCCACCAGCGTGCGCGCCAACGCTTTACTGACGCCGATAGGCAAAACGGAAGAAGAGTCAGCACCACCGGCGATGCCGATACTGATGCTGCCTGCCATGATGCTTTCCGCCACGTTGGCAATCGCCTGGAAGCTGGTAGCGCAGGCACGCGACACGCTATAAGCATCGGTATGCACGCTCATGCCGGTACCGAGCACGATTTCACGCGCAATATTCGGCGCCTCAGGCATTTGCACCACCTGGCCGAATACCAGTTGTTCAATCAGCGCCGGATCGATACCGCTGCGGGCTAACAGTTCACTTACCGCCGTTTTCCCCAGATCCACCGCTGGAATGCCGTGATAAGCGGTCGCCTGTTTGGCAAAGGGGGTCCGCAGTCCATTTACAATCGCAATACGGTCACCGTGACGGGTCACCAACGGCAGTGCCTTACTCATAAACGCTCCTGAAGAAAATAACGCCAGCGCAACGGTCAAGAAGAGGTCTGACCTGATGGGGTCATTGTTAACCAAATGTTTACATTTGGCAAACCGGCAGAAGTGAAAACTGAGAGCAGGAGCAACTTTCTAGAGGGGGATTGAGGAGGAAGCGAGCGGCGCGGGATGACCCCGCACCGTTTTAAAGCCGTGATTAACGCAGGCCGAGTTGGAAAATCAGGGTTTCTGCCTGGCAGGCGAAGGTGAAATCAGCCACCAGTTCCACGCCACCGTCAACCGGTTTAATGCTACTGCTGATGTCGCAAGGGTCGGATTCCACACCGCGGGCTTTTTCGGTCAGCGTGGCCAACATTTTTTCTGCATCCTGCTGATTGGCAAACACCTGGCTGTAGGAGGCGGTGCAATCGGTATTGTCCATCACGGTACCGACATCAACACAGCAACAGGCGGCAGTTTCCTGGGCACTACATTTATTAATTGGATTGGACATGATTCATTCTCCTCAGGGACCGCCGTTACGCGAGTCCAAATTGCCATTTAGCTACTGGCGCAAAGACACAAGATTCTGCGTTTATTTTACTCTGCGATGAAACCGATCACTAGCACTTACTTTTTATAGGTGTTTTAAGTGATGGAAATCACAAATGAAAATCGACGTCTGCTAAGGAATGGTAAGAATATTGTTATGCATCGCTGGTTTTTTGTTATGCAGATCTCCTTTTTGATATCAATTTGGAAATATCTCAAAAACATTGTTGCAACATTTTCACAGGTCGGACCTATAATTCAGCCACTGGTCTGATTTGTCTGAATGATAACGGACCCTACAATCCCGCGCTCCTTGTTACTTTGAGTAACATAGTTTAAATAATAAACACATAATGAGGTTTTGGTCATGAGCCAGAAAAACCTATTTACTAAATCAGCTCTCGCAGCTGCAGTGGCAATTATTTCTTCAAACGTGTCTGCCGCAGGATTCCAGCTGAATGAGTTTTCATCAGCTGGTTTAGGACGTTCGTATTCTGGCGAGGGCGCCATGGCGGATACTGCAGCTTCCGCCAGCCGCAACCCGGCCCTGCTGATGATGTATACCCGCCCGGAACTTTCCTTCGGTGCGGTGTTTATCGATCCGGATGTAGACATCTCCGGCAAGTCACCTTCCGGTGCCAGCCTCGACTCCAAGAACATCGCCCCTACCGCCTGGGTGCCAAACCTGCATTATGTTCAACCGATTAACGATCAGTTTGCCGTAGGCGGCTCGGTCACCAGCAACTACGGCCTGGCGACAGAATTCAACGACGGTTACACCGCAGGGGCTTACGGCGGTAAAACTGACCTGACCACACTTAACCTGAACCTGAGCGGTGCTTACCGTCTGAACCAACAATTCAGCTTCGGCCTGGGCTTTGACGCGGTTTACGCCAAAGCCAAGCTCGAGCGTTATGCTGGTGAATTGCCGAAGTTGATCGCAGGTTCTGGCCAGTTGCCACCTCAATTGGCCGGCCCGGTCTCACAGATCCCGGCGGATACTCAAATTTCTCACCTGAAGGGTGACAAATGGGGCTTTGGCTGGAACGCCGGCATTCTGTACGAAGTGGACGAAAACAACCGTTACGGTTTCACCTACCGTTCCGAAGTCAAAATCAAGTTTGACGGCGACTACAAGAGCAGCCTGCCATCCGCCTATAACCCGCTCCTTGGCGCTCTCGGCCTGCCTATGGGCACCGACGGCACCACCATCCCAGGCTCTCTGGATCTGAACCTGCCGGAAATGTGGGAAATCTCGGGTTACAACAAGGTTGCACCGCAGTGGGCTATCCACTACAGCCTGGCTTACACCAGCTGGAGCCAGTTCCAGGAGCTGAAAGCTACCGGCAACAACGGTCAAACCCTGTTTGAGAAGCACGAAGGCTTTAAAGACGCTTACCGCATCGCACTGGGTACTACCTACTTCTACGACGATAACTGGACCTTCCGTACCGGTATCGCCTTCGATGACAGCCCGGTGCCGGCCCAGAACCGTTCTATCTCTATCCCGGATCAGGACCGCTTCTGGTTGAGCGCAGGTACCAGCTACGCATTCAACAAAGACGCCTCTGTTGACGTCGGTGTTTCCTACATGCACGGCCAGAAAGTCACCATCAAAGAAGGTCCATATACCTTCGAATCCGTGGGCAAGGCCTGGCTGTACGGCGCCAACTTCAACTACCGCTTCTAATCTTTTCGATAACGAAGCCAGGAGCGCCCTTCTTAGGGCGCTTTTTTGTGCCCGCCGATCTCAAAGCATAAAAAAAACCCGCCATCAAAGCGGGTTCTTTCTCTTCGCCAAGCGAGATTACTGCGAGTCGATCTCGTCCAGATCGCCCTGAATCGCCTGAGCGTTCGGGTTGATCTCAGGTTTCAGCGAGCCGCCGTTCGCCAGGAAGTCGTTACGCTGGAAGTAGGCTTCGCGCACCATCAGGTACGGATCGGAAGAGTTGCGCAGCAGGCCGTCGGAATCCAACAGCTCGGCACGGGTTTCAATCCCTTCAACCACCCATTTGCCCGCCGACATCCAGAAGGTCAGGTAGCTCAGCACCGGATAGACCGTATCCGCCCAGTCACCGCCCTCTTCACGCAGGGTGAAACTGCCGTAGCCCGGCAGCATCACGTAAGGACCGTAGCCGACGCCATAATGCCCCAGGGTGCTGCCGAAACGGTTAGGCTCTTCGCGAGCCAGTTTCGGGTTAGCCATCCCGGCCACGTCGATCAGACCGCCCATCCCCAGAAGGGTGTTGAGGAAGAAACGGTTAAAGTGGATCATCCCCTTATAGGGGTCGCCTTTCAGGAAGGAGTTGACCATGCTGGCCGGTTCTTCCAGGTTAGACGTAAAGTTGCTTATCCCATTACGCGCCGGCATGGGCAGGTAGTTGCGCCAGGCCACGGCCACCGGGCGAAGTACATACGGATCCAGGACGTTATAGTTGAAGTTGAACATCGTCCGGTTAAATCCTTCCAGAGGATCGGATCGCCCTTGTGGTTCATCTTGTGGCGCGCTGGCACAGCCCACCAATAACACCGTTGTGAAAGCCAGCCCAGTCAGGCGAAAGTTCATATTTTTCTCCATAAAAACACGTTCGGTCTTTTTATTTAAGGGACCTGTTTGTTTATCTGAACGTCAATCTGCTCTTTACCGCTGAAATTCTGCAGCGCACTCTCGCCGAACCAATCACCCGCCTGTGGCGTGGCCAGACCATCCTGAGAAATTCGCACCCGCACCTTGACCTGATGCTGAGCCGAAAGCAGGCGTTCAGGCATCATGGCGTTGCTGTCATCCAGAGAAAATGACAGCGGGAAACGGCTTAAGGGCAGTTGTTTTACCGCAACCGGCACTGGATTGGTGCCATCGGTCACTGAAATTACCAGCGTCCCCTGCTGTGGCAAAGCGTTCGTCGCCTGTGGCGATAACGTCACGTTAATGCCAAGTTTAACAGTTTCTTCGCCCGCCTGTGTTTTTGCTTGTTCAATGCTGCGCTTTATCACTTCGGCGCGTTGATCATTGGCTGGCAACAGCTTCAGCATAACCTGCCAGGCGCCAATCGCCTGCTTGAAATCCCCCTGTTCGAAAGCGTTGAACGCCAGCAGGCTCAGCACGCGCATATTGGTGTGATCTTCGGCGATCATCTTGCGCAGCATCTGAGTGGCCTGCTTGTTATCCTCCGGATCGTTAGAGCGCGTCAAGACTTCCGCGTAGCCGAGGCGGACTTCCAGACTATTCGGATCAAGTTGATAAGCATGAGCAAATGCCTGAGTGGCGGTGGTGGCGTTATTCAGCGCCATCCCCACGCGACCCAGCATCATCCAGTCGTTGATATTGCGATCGTCCTGCTGCAGCGCGGTACGCAGCCCCAGCCCGAGGCGAGCAATCTCTTCCATGCTCAACGGTTGGGCGCGCTCATTAGCGACGCGCGCGCGCAGATCCGGCATTTGCGCCTCGACCTGTTGCCAGTCCAATACCTGCGCCAACCCACCGGTTTTCAGATAAAAGCCAAGGGTGACCACCACCAGCAAGGCAACCCCAGGCACCAATGCCCAGCGGTTAATGGGTTTCTCCTGCGTATCCTGCTGGCCGGGGATGTCATTGAGCAGGTTTTGCTGCAGCTCTTTCACCAGTTCAGGGCGCTCAGCAACCACGCCCTGCTGTTCGTCCTGCTCCAGCTCATGCAGACGATCCTGATAAAACGCCTTGTTCAGCGTATCGCGGCTCGCAGCGGTGCTTTTACCGCTGTGGCGCATCGCCGGTACCACCAGCAACGCCGCAGCGCCCACCAGCAGGACAATAATAATCAGCCAAAAAGCCATTAGGGTTTCTTCCTGTCAGTCTCTTTCAGCAGCGCCGCCAGACGCTGTTGCTCCTGCTCGGAGAATTCATCGTTAGCGTTAACGGCACCGGTACGACGGTGGCGAGTGCGCAGTATCACTACCGCACCGCCGATCAACACAAACAGCAACGGGCCTACCCACAGGATCAGCGTCGCCGGGGTCACCGGCGGTTCGTAGGTGACGAAATTACCGTAGCGCGCCACCATATAGTCGATAATCTGCTGCTTGTTCTGCCCCTGCATCATCAACTCGTACACCTTGGTACGCATATCGGCCGCTATGATGGCGTTAGAGTCGGCGATGCTGTTGTTCTGGCATTTCGGGCAGCGCAGCTGTTCGGTCAGCTCCCGGTATTGCTGTTCCTGCTCGACCGAATTGAACCGATAAGTGTCGATAGCCGCCGCGGCGCTCCAACTCAGTAACGCGGCAAATATCAGGGTCAGCAGCCTCATGCCTCACCCCCATATTTTTTGTACAGCGGCAGCACTTCCTGCTGCCAAACGCGCTCGTTCATGTCTCCGGCGTGGCGGTAGCGGATAATGCCCTGCCCGTCGATCAGGAAGGTTTCCGGTGCGCCGTACACGCCCAAATCCAGCCCCAGCATGCCGTCGCCGTCGTACAGGCTGAGCGCGTACGGGTTGCCCAGCGAGTTCAGCCAGGTCACCGCTTTGCCGCGATCGTCTTTATAGTTCAGCCCCACCACGCGGATACCGCGCGCGGCCAGCGTATTGAGGTATTGATGTTCGGCGCGGCACGTTGGGCACCAGGTCGCCCAGACGTTCAGCAGCATGGGTTTGCCATTGCGCAGCACCGCCTGGTCATAAGTTTTGCCAGGCTGGTCGAGGGATTCCAGTTTGAAAGCCGGCACCGGCTTGCCGATCAACGCCGATTCCAGCATGGTCGGGTCTTCGCCACCGGCGTTGCGCGTCAGCTGCACCATAAACGCCGCCACCAGCAGCAGGAACAGGATTAATGGGATAAACAGCAACTTACGGTTCATGCCTGCTCCTCCAGCTTGCCTTCACGCTTGAGTTTTTTGCTCATCCGATAGCGCGGATCGAGTATGCACAGGATACCGCCCAGCGCCATAAACACCCCGCCGAACCAGATCCAGCGTACGAAAGGTTTGTAGTACAACCGCACTGCCCAAGAGCCGTCGTCCAGCTCTTCGCCCAGCGCAGCGTACAGGTCGCGGCTGAAGCCGCCGTCAATCGCCGCTTCGGTCATCATGCTGCGCGCCACGCTGTAATAGCGTTTTTCCGCGTGCAACGTCGCTTCCGGTTTGCCGTTGCGCGTGACATCGATAATGCCGACGCCGCCGCTGTAGTTCGGCCCACGAATATCGTGCACGTCACGGAACACAAAGTGATAGTTATGGATATCCACGCTGTCGCCGGCTTTCATGCGGACATCACGTTCCACACTGTAGTTTTGGCTGAAGGCAATGCCGATTACCGTTACCGCCACGCCAAGGTGACCCAGCACCATCCCCCAGTGGCTGCGGGAAAGATGGCTCAGCCCACGCCAGAAACCGTGGCGATGCGTTGCACGTTCGTGCAGTTCCATCAGCGTCAGGATTATCACCCAAACGGCCATGATCAGCCCCACCACCGTCATGCCGGCGATGCTGTCTTGCAACAGCCACGGCAGCAGGATCGACAGCACCAGCGTAATCACCAGCGCCACGCTCAGGCGACGCCACAGCTTGGTCGGCTCGTCGCGGCGCCAGCGCACCAACGGGCCAATCCCCATCAGTAACGCCATCGGCGCCATCAGCCAGGTGAACATGGTATTGAAGAACGGTTCGCCGATAGAAATGCTGCCCAGGCCCAACTGCTTGTGCACCAGCGGCAGCAGCGTCCCCAACAGCACCACCAACATGGCGGCGATCAGCAGTACGTTATTGCCCAGCAAGAAGGTTTCACGCGAGAAGGTTTCATGCTGCACCCGGCTGCGTACTTGCCCGCCCTTGACCGCATACAGCAGCAGAGAACCGCCTATCACGATCACCAGATAAGCAAGGATAAACATGCCGCGTGCCGGGTCGGAAGCAAAGGAGTGCACTGAAACCAGCACCCCGGAGCGCACCAGGAAGGTGCCCAGCAGGCACAATGAGAAGGCGGTAATCGCCAGCAATACCGTCCAGGCTTTGAAAGTGCCGCGTTTCTCGGTCACCGCCAACGAGTGCATCAGCGCGGTACCGGCCAGCCACGGCATAAATGAAGCGTTCTCGACCGGATCCCAGAACCACCAGCCGCCCCAGCCCAGTTCATAATAGGCCCAGGCGGAGCCCAGCACGATGCCCATGGTGAGGAACACCCAGGCGGCCGTGGTCCAAGGGCGCGACCAGCGTGCCCAGGCCGTATCCAGGCGACCGGCCATCAGTGAAGCGATGGCGAAAGCAAAGGCCACCGAGAAACCGACATACCCCATATACAGCAGCGGCGGATGGAAAATCAGGCCGATATCCTGCAGCAGCGGGTTAAGGTCGCTACCGTCGATCGGGAAGTTCGGCAGCGTACGGGTGAAGGGGTTGGAGGTCATGATGATAAACAGCAGGAAACCTGCCGTGATCATGCCCATCACCGACAATACGCGCGCCACGGCATCTTGCGGCATCGAACGGCTGCACAGCGCCACCGCCAGCGACCAGCAGCTCAGCAACAGCACCCACAGCAGCAGCGATCCCTCGTGGGCGCCCCAGGTGGCGGCAATACGGTAATACACCGGCAGTTGGGTGTTGGAGTTGGCGGCCACATAGGCCACGGTAAAGTCATTAACGACAAAGGCGTGCACCAGACAGATGAACGCCAGGGCGATAGCCGCAAACATGCCGTAGGTCAGCGGGCGCGCCACCGCCATCATGCGACGGTCCTGACGCGCCGCGCCCCACTGCGGGTAAATGCTCAGCAGCAGCGAAATCGCCAGCGCCAGGCATAGCAGAAAACTTCCCGTTTCCGGCATCATGATTTAGCGCCCTCGTTCTGCGGGGTGGCGTAGGCCGAAGCCGGTCCCTTATGGTTTTCTTTCATCGCGTCGGCCACTTCCGGCGGCGTGTATTTTTCATCGTGTTTCGCCAGCACTTCACGCGCATTCACCACGTTGCCTTCGCCCAGCACGCCCTGTGCCACCACGCCCTGCCCCTCACGGAACAGATCCGGCAGAATGCCGGTGTAAGTGACGTCGATTGCACCGCGTGCATCATAAACTTTGAAACTGACCTGCAGCGTTTTCTGAGCGCGCTTTACCGAACCAGGCATCACCATGCCACCGATGCGCAGGCGCTGGCCCACCTCCGGTTTCTCATGATTTTCGCCCTTGCCCTGCAGAATTTCGCTTGGGGTATAAAACAGATCGATGTTGGAACGCAGCGCATACAGCATCAGGGTCGCGGTCAGCGCAACGCCGATCAGCACTACGATCGCCAAATACAGGCGACTTTTACGACGAGGATTCACAATGATTTCTCCCGCGGGTTAGCGGTTTTTTGTTTCGACTGCTGCGAATGACGAATACGTCTTTCGCGTGCCTGACGGCGTCCAATCTCATCCAGCAATTGCCGGCGCTGCCAGAAAGTGTGGGCCACCAGCCCCAGCAACGAGAGCAGGGTTACGGCTACCGCCAACCAAACGTAGAAGGCATAGCCGCCCATGGCGAAAAACGCCTGCCAGGAAGTAAAGGCTGCATTCATGGTTGACGCTCCTTGTTAACCAGCCCTGCCACCCAAGGGCGCTGGCGTTCCTGAGACAAAATCAGATTGCGCAAGCGCAGCAAGGTGAGAGTGATGAAAAACAGCAGGTAACCGAGTATTGCCCAACGCAGCGGGGTGCGCATGCTTGGCGCGATGCTCTGTTGCATATTGGTGGAACCCTGATGCAGCGTGTTCCACCATTCGACCGAGAAGTGAATGATCGGGATGTTCACCACCCCGACCAGCACCAGAATGCCGGCGGCGCGGCCCGCCAGGCGGCGGTCCTCAAAGGCGTTGTACAGCGCAATAATGCCAATATAAAGAAACAGCAACACCAGTTCAGACGTCAGGCGGGCGTCCCACACCCACCAGGTGCCCCACATCGGCTTGCCCCAGGCGGAGCCGGTGACCAGCGCAATAAAGGTAAACACCGCGCCGACCGGTGCCATAGCCGCCACCACGGTATCGGACATTTTCATCTGCCACACCAGGCCGATAAACGCCGCTACCGCCATTGAGCCATAGATCCCCATCGACCACATCGCCGCCGGCACATGGATATACATGATGCGGAAGCTATCGCCCTGCTGGTAATCCTTGGGTGCGAAACCGAATCCCCAGACCCAGCCCAGCAACAGGCAAGCCGCTCCGGCCAGTCCCAGCCAGGGGATAAAGCGGCCACAGACGTGATACAGCCGTTCAGGCTGGGCAAACTGATGTAACCATTTCCACATTGTCGTCATTGCTCACGGTAAATTTATACGGTGGCCGCCCCGTTTACCGGGGCGACGAAAATTGCTTGTGCGGTGGAACACGCTCTTGATGGCGTTAACCCGCGTTTCAATAAGTTAGCTAGTGCACGCTCACTCGCAGCGCCGCTGCGGTGGCGAAAGGCGCCAGCGTTATGCTTCCCGCCAGCATCGCGCCCAGTATCGCCAGGTAACCGTCTATCGGCATGCCCATAGAGGCGGCGTCGATAGCGGCGGTAGAAAATATCAGCACCGGGATATACAGCGGCAGCACCAGCAGGCTCAGCAGCACGCCCCCCTTGCGCAACCCGACGGTCAGCGCCACGCCGATAGCGCCAATCAGGCTCAGCGTCGGCGTACCCAGCAACAGCGTAAACGCCACCGCCAGCCAGGTGTGAGTGTCCAACGACAGCAGCAGCGCCACCAGCGGCGACAGGATCAACAGGGGTAAGCCTGTTAATACCCAGTGAGCACACACTTTGCCTAACACCGTCATCGGCAGCGGCGTTGGCAATAACAACAGTTGTTCCAGCGAGCCGTCGAGGAAATCATCGCGAAACAAACGCTCCAGCGACAGCAGGGCCGCCAGCAGCGCCGCCACCCAGATAATCCCCGGCGATATACGCGCCAGCAATTGCGGTTCTGGCCCAATCCCTAACGGAAACAGCGTGATAACGATCTGGAAGAACCACAACGGATTAACGATTTCCGACCCTTTGCGAAAGGCAATCTTCAGCTCACGGCGCAATACAGTCAAAAACATTAAAGAGTCTCCACGCGGTTTTCCGTCAGGCTTATTTTCCCTACCGCCTGCGTTGCGCCGGCCAAATCCTGATGCGTAGTCAACAATACCATGCCGCCCTGCTGAGCATGTTGCTCAAAAAGGCTTATTAATTCAGCCACACCCTGCTTGTCTATCGCCGTCAGCGGCTCATCCAGGATCCACAGCGGGCTACTGCTGAGCCACAACCGCGCCAACGCCACACGCCGCTGTTGACCGGCGGAAAGCTGCGCCACCGGTAAATCCTCATAACCCACCAGACCGACCTGCTCCAGCGCCTGCCAAATGGCCTGACGATCGGGCGCACCGCGCACCGCCTGGTAAAACTGCAGGTTCTCAAAGGGCGTCAACATGGTTTTAATCCCCGGCTGATGGCCGAGGAATAACAAATCCTGATAATAACGTTCGCGATGACGCAACGTATTTTGCCCGTGCCAGCAGATTTCTCCGCTTTCCGGTCTTGCCAGGCCCGCCAGAATGCGCAGCAGGCTGGTTTTTCCCGCGCCGTTCGGCCCTTCTACCTGAATAATGTCGCCCGGTTTTACCGTAAAGCTTAACGCGCTAAACAGGGTGCGTTCATCACGGACGCAACTCAGATTTTTAGCTTCCAGCATCGGGAGAACTCATATTTTTCTTTGGGATAGCGATCATAGCATAAGCCATCTGTGGCTCGTAGCCCGCAGCCGGTCACTCAACTACTCCAATAGGGGTAATATTGCGCCCCAGATCAAAAATGCGTAGAAAAACCCGGCAACGTTAAACTCTTGTTACTTTTTTCTGCAATTTGCCACATCGCTTTCACAGCGTCCCTGAGCCAACTACGCTTAATCATGACCCTGACAGTCTTTGATGGAGATAACGGATAATGACCAATCAGCAGCAGCGCCCGGATGCAGAGCAGGAAAATAGCCTGCAGGTAGAAAGCAAAGAGCATGAACAGGGCAAGAGCGAAATTGAGGTAAAGGAAGAGAACCTGCCCTCGCGCGCAGCGGCGGTGCATGAGCTGATCCGCATGGAAGGCGAAAAAGAGCTGGAGCGCGACTGGCTGGCGCTACTGTGGTCAGCGGTGGCCGCCGGGCTGTCGATGGGGGCTTCCCTGATGGCGAAAGGCATCTTCCACGCCCGCCTGCCGGACGATCCCAGCCGCTTCTTTATCGAAAATATCGGCTACACCTTTGGCTTTATCATCGTGATCATGGCCCGCCAACAGCTGTTTACCGAAAATACCGTCACCGCGGTACTGCCGATCATGCAAAAACCGACGCCGAGAAACCTCCTGCTCCTGTTTCGCCTGTGGGGCGTAGTGCTGCTGGGGAACCTTGTGGGGACCGGGCTGGCGTCACTGGCGTTTATCCACATGCCGATTTTCGACGAGAACACCCGCAGCGCCTTCGTTAGCCTGTCGGAAGAAGTGATGAAAAACTCGCCGTCCGAAATGTTTGCCAACGGCATTCTGGCGGGCTGGATCATCGCCACCATGGTGTGGATGTTCCCTTCCGCCGGGGCCGCCAAGATTTGGGTGATTGTATTGATGACCTACCTGGTGGCGATCTGCGATCTGACCCACATCGTGGTGGGATCGGTAGAGATCCTTTATCTGGTGTTTAGCGGCGTCATTCCCTGGCATGATTTTATCTACCCGTTCGCTATTCCAACGCTGGCCGGCAACATTATTGGCGGCACCTTTATCTTTGCCTTAATCAGCCATGCGCAGATCCGCAACGACATGAGCGACAAAAACAAGGCAGAGCGGCTGGCGGCGGAAAAACAAACCGGCAAGGCGAGAAAACCGTGATCGCGATCAGCGCAGCGCGCGAAAATCACCGCATATTGGCGAGGGAATGAGCAAACGCACCGCTAAGCGCTTATTCTGCGGGTAAAAAAAGGTATACTGCCCCGGCAGCCTAGGTTGCCGGCCCGCAGCGTCCCCGTAGTTAAACGGATATAACAAGCCCCTCCTAAGGGCTAGTTACTGGTTCGATTCCAGTCGGGGACACCATAAATTTATATACTCACCTCTACCGCACCCACTAACCCACGACGTACGCCCCCTCCAATCCTGAGTGATTTATCGAACTTCAAATTTGGTCAATGAACCCCGTTTTATCAGCATGATGCATCCTCTCGCCCACAATCTGGCACAACGTCGAATATTAAAGGTATAATCTCAGATACTATTTGATCGATTTTAGAAACGAACATGACAAAGCTGACATTACAAGAGCAGATGCTCAAAGCGGGATTAGTAAGCAGTAAAAAGCTGGAGAAAGTACAAAGAACCACGAAAAAATCACGCGTTCAGGCTCGCGAGGCAAGAGAAGCCGTTGAAATCAATAAAAAGGCGCAAATAGAGCGCGATAAACAGCTGAGTGAACAGCAAAAGCAGGCCGCTTTATCTAAAGAATATAAAGCTCAGGTAAAGCAGCTGATTGAAATGAACAGGATCGTCATTTCAAATGGTGACATTAGTTATAACTTCACAGACAACAATTTAATTAAAAATGTACGCGTGGATAAACTGACTCAATCTCAGTTAATTAATGGGCGTCTCGCCATTGCACGGCTGGTTAGTGATAATAACCCTGAGGGTGAATATGCTATTATCCCTGCGGTCGTGGCTAATAAAATTGCACAGCGCGACGCAAGCTATATTGTACTGAGCGCTGAACTCAGCCAGGAAGCTAAAGACGAAGAAGATCCTTATGCCGATTTTGTCGTCCCTGATGATTTGATGTGGTAATCAGAACTTTAGGGCAACGGACTCTCCCTCTTGCCCTAACATCAAAAATCCGTATTCCTGCCGCACCACGAAAAGATCACTTACTGCAAATCAGTGATTAGTATCCACAGGCTAAAAAATATTTTCATCACGCTTAAACTGACAAATTAAACGGTCACACCTACAGCATTAAAAAACTTAAAATCGTATTTTAGTTCCCTCCGTTAAAATGTTAATATTGGCAAATGATCCGGATGGAGTAATAGCATGTTTCCCAACAAAAAATATTCACGACGAGCAAACCCGCTGACCAGCTATCAATTTTCTCGTCTGCATACTTTTGAATGCGTCGCCCGTCATTTATCTTTTTCACTGGCGGCAGAAGAACTGTCTATTACTCCCAGCGCCGTAAGCCACAGAATTAACCTGCTGGAAAAAGAGCTGGGGTTTCTTTTATTTCAACGATTCCACCGCAGAATTACGTTAACGCCGGATGGCGAGAGAATGCAATGGGCGTTAAATCATTCCTTCGATGCCCTGACACAGGAAATCCTGGATATCAAAAACCGCGAGCTGACGGGCAGCCTGACCATTTATTCTCACCCCTCTCTGGTCCAGTGTTTGCTGATACCCCGCATCGGCGATTTTATTGCTCTGCATCCGACCATTCATTTAAACATTCTCACCGGGCAGGAAAATATCAATTTGGCCAATCGGGGCGTGGATTTAGCCATGTATTTTGGCCGTCCACCATCGGATAAACAGCTGGACGAAATCTTTATGCGGGAGTCCATGGTTCCAATCTGCACGGAGAAATACGCCAAAACGCATAACCTTTATAATGCGCCTGAGAACCTGGCAGACTGCACTCTATTGCATGACCGATACAACTCCGGTGAAGACGAGTGGCAGATCTGGTCACAGCATTTTGATTTGGGCCTGGATACCGACGCCAAAAGCATGGAGTTCGACCGTTCGGACCTGGCGGTGTTGGCGGCAACTCAGCATCTTGGCGTGGCGATGGGGCGACTCAATCTGGTGCAGGACTGGATCAAAAGCGGCGAACTGATTATCCCGTTTACCGACATGATCTTGCCCTGCGAACACAGCTATTTTATGTCGACGCTCTCTGGGCGTCAGTGGCCTAAGATTATCGCATTCAAAGAATGGATGATGAAAATAACCCCTCTGGTCTGAGGGGCCAAAGGCGAAAAGATCGAAATGATCACCATTTTTTCGGAGTATACGAAAACTCAAGCGCACAGCTGTACAATCGTCCGGCCTTTGAATAATAAATATGCTTGCGGCTGTTATCCCACACCACAGCATAGTTATTAGCAAAGTTTATTATTTCAACCGGAGTTTGGTTTGATAATTTCCCCCGTTTCGTATTTTTCACCACAAAGAAATCACCATTATCGCTTAAGGTGATCAAAGGATAACCCCAGGCATATTTTGACACTTGTACGGTAATAATGAATTGGCTTTCACAGTTTATCTGATAGGTATGAATATCAACGTCCATAGTTTATATTTTTGGTGCAATCCTTCTGGTAAAATAAAACAAATATGAGCAGCTCACGACAATAAGCCCCAAAACGATCAGCACTGAACCCAAGACGAACTCGATCTGCAGCGGTTCTCCCAAGATCACCACGCCGGCAAGAATGCCAAAAATAGGCGTCATAAACGTCAGGATACCCAGCGAAGAAGCCTGGTAATGACGCAGCAGGGAGAACCAAATTAAATAACTGATAAATGAGACGATAACCGTTTGAAATACCAAACTGCTCCAGGCCACGGAACTCAGCGTGAAATGTACGTCCTGCATCGTCATCGCCAGCAGGGATAGCACAATGCAGGCGCCCGTCAGTTGGAACAGCAGCGTCTGTTTTGACGAGCAATTCGCCAAACCGGTTGTTCGAATAAGGATTGTAGAGCCGCCCCAGGATAACCCCGCTAATAAGCCATAAATATCCCCACGCAGCTGATTCACGCCCCCAGAGCTCTCGCCCATAGCGGAAATCGCAAGCACCACACCGCCGAAAGCGATGGCAATACCGGCCCACTGTACAGCCGACAAACGCTCGTGCCTGATGAGAAAATGCAGTCCGATGGCAGAAAAAAGAGGGGCAGTGTACAGAAAGACCGCCATGTGCGAGGCGCTGGTATAGCGCAAACCTTCAGAAACGAAAAAGAACTCCAGCGCGAACGACAGCCCAACGCCGAAACCGGCTAACAGCGTGCGGGGATCGAATAAAAACTTTTCGCCTTTAAAACGCGCCAAGAGATAGACTGCCAAAGCGGCAATCCCTGATCGGATGGCAATTTGCAGCACGGCGGAAATATCCGGCTCGGCTGCCTTGATCGCCACCTGCTGCAGCCCCCATATGGCGCATATCATCACCATGGCGGCGCCGGCTTTGCCGTCTATATTATTTCTGGCACTCATCTAGCCTCCCGCAAACCGCTGAGTTATAAATGCACGTCTCCCTCACCACGAATAATCAGGTGATAAAAATAATATCGAGGGGAAGAGAAAAAACTATTCTTTATAAATCAATATTTCCTGGTACATTTTAATCACTTCACTGTCGCTGTCAGTATCCCCGGTATATTCAGTTTGTTGCGCAACATGAATGACCTTCCACCCTCGCTTAGCTAAATCCGGAATAGTCATACGGCCGACGCCGCGACAGTTAAACAAGGTATCATCACTCAACCGCATCTCACCGATACTGGCATAATCATAAGATTTTGACTGACAAACATGCGATTCAGCCGCCATTAACGGCATTGAGAAAAGCCCGATTAACAGCATGAAATATCCTTTCATAATAACCTCCACAACCCTTATCAATTTCATCTGACTTGTAAATTTCCCGTGTTAAATAACAAGGCGGAAAATTCATTTAAATATATTTCGTTACGATGAAATTACACGGCATATGCCATTCTCTGACAAGTGATAAATATAGAGCTTTGTGTTAGATGAATTCATCCGAAGGTTGACGTCGCCCTCCCCCTCTCAAGTGAGCACTTTTCGCACGATCCGCCACTCCTGTCGCAACGAGTCGATTAAAAACAAACCAAATAATTAGCAAGAAAAGTAACTTTTTGTGACGCACATTGTGTTACATATGCGTTCCGCTTTACTCACGCCAAAAAACAATGAAAACGCTCAGAAATCATCCTGAGCAATTCGCTGATGCCAAAGGGTTTCGGTGAGATTGGCAATCCACAAACAGGGATAAAAAATGACACACAAATTGCGCGCATTAACTCAGGCTGTTGCTCTGGGACTGGTCGTTGGCAGTGCTTCTTTCGCTGCCCAGGCTGAAATCACTTTGTTGAAGCAGGATCCGCAGGCCGGCGATCCGTTGAGCCGTCTTAACTTTACCGTTGGCGGCAGCATCCGCCCACAGTTCAACAACATGACCGGTGATGGCGATAAAGGATCTTACAAACGTAACGGTTTCGACGGCGGCACCCGCTTCCGCTTTGCCGCCGATTACTACCTGTTCGATGACATTAGCTGGATCAGCTATTACGAGCTGGGGGTCAATATTCCCGCGCTGTTCAACTGGGATAACCACTACGCCGACGGCGCCAACGACACCAGCCGCCGTATGCTGTACACCGGTCTGAAAAGCAAAACCTGGGGGCAACTGACCTTCGGCCAGCAAAACAGCATTTACTACGACGTGGTCGGTGCCAAAACCGATATCTGGGACTACGACATGCTGGCCCAGGCACCCGGCAACGGCATCAACGGCGACTACGACGGCTCTTACCGTTCGCGCAAGATGCTGAAGTACAAAAACAGCTTCGGCGATGCCGATGTGTATGCCTCTTACCTGTTCAGCGATGGCGAATATTTGCCGGGCAACGGTCTGCGCTACAAGCGTCAGGGCGGCGGCTCACTGGGCGTGGACTACCACCTGACACCGGACCTGACCTGGGGTACTGCGTGGAACTATACCCGCGCCGAGATGCGTAATCCTTCCACCAGCGGCTCGAAAGATTACGATCAGAACATCGTCGGTACGGCGATCAGCTGGAAGCCGGATAACTGGACCCTGACCTTTGGCGGCGGTTGGTACAACAACTTCCTGACCACCAAAAAAGCCAACGTTAACGACTACTTCGCCGGCGACGCCTGGGGGATTGAATATCTGGCGGGTTATACCGTACCGGTAGGCCAATATGCGGTGAAATCCGTGATGCCGTACTTTATGGGCGACCGTCTTGAGTACGTAACCGGCCGCAACTATCAGCGTATCGATAACGGTCTTGGCGTGACGGTGCAGTTTGATTACGGCTTCCGCGTCGACGTGGAACATGTGCTGACGTCCAGCACCGACAACCTCGGCGATATGACGCTGGTGCGTTTGCGCTACGATTTCTGATTGTCACCGACATAAAAAAGGCCGCTTATGCGGCCTCTGACTGCTGACAAAATCCTCTGCACTTAAACGTTATGTTTTGTGCGCTCATAGAAACAAAGGATTCGGTCTTCAGGGTTTCCCCAAACACCCGAAAACCACGCTTTTCGGGTGTTTGTCATCTAACTAAGGCCGCTTATGCGGCCTTTTTCATTGCTGATCCGGCATCAGAATCCGCCGCGTGCCGACCGGCCCACCGCTTCACCCAACTGCCAAACCGCCATCGCATAATGGGTGCTGTGGTTGTAGCGAGTGATGGTGTAGAAGTTTGGCAGGCCGTACCAATACTGATAACCGGTGCCAACATCCAGACGCAGCAGGCTGGCTTCCTGATTGTCGCCCAGCGATCCCTGCGGGCTCAACCCGGCCTCCGCCAGACTGGCGACGGAATAGCGGGTTTTAAACCCATTTTCCAACCCTGGCGCCTGGCCATTTGCCTGTACTGCCACGGGTTCGCCCTTGGCCCAACCGTGTGCTTTAAAGTAGTTGGCAACGCTGCCGATGGCATCCACCGGATCCCACAGGTTGATGTGGCCGTCACCGTTGAAGTCAACCGCATAGCTCTTGAATGAAGACGGCATAAACTGACCGTAACCCATTGCCCCGGCGAATGAACCTCGCAGCTCCAGCGGGTCATCCCCTTCGGTGCGCGACATCAGCAAGAAGGTTTCCAGCTCGCCGGCAAAGTAGTCGGCGCGACGCGGATAGTCGAAGGCCAGCGTCGCCAGCGCATCGATAATGCGGGTTTTACCCATCACGCGGCCCCAACGGGTTTCAACGCCGATAATGCCGACAATGATCTCCGGCGGCACGCCGTAAACCTGATAGGCACGCTGCAACGCGTCCTGGTACTGATTCCAGAACTGCACGCCGTTTTGCACGTTGTCCGGGGTGATGAATTTATTACGATAACGCAACCAGGAGCCGTTTGGCCCGGTCGGTCCCTGGGTGCTTGGCGTCGGCGCCTGACGATCCATCAGCCGCAGCACGGAATCCAGCCTACGGGCCTGCGCCAATACGTCATGCAGTTGCTGGCGATCGAAACCGTGCTCCCGCACCATTTTATCGATAAAGCGGGCGGTGTTCGGGTTATTGGCGAAATCGCCGCCCAACGGCTGACCGGAATGCGCCGGCGTCAACAGGAATCCTCCTTTTACGGCGTTGTCCTGAGGCACGGCCGGGGTCGACTTCGGCCCGCTGCTACAGGCAGTGAGTAAGGTAAGCAGAGGGAGAAGAACAACTAAATGACGCATCGGATATCCATATAAGCCAGGCCAGTGATAAGTGTGGGTTATGTTAATCCATTGTCGGGTGCGAACAAACTGGATTATGTCGCTCATCACAGAGCAACAAGTCGAAGTATTTTCGAAATGTGATGCAAAGCACAGAAACAAAGCACCACTTAGGGTAGGTCCGCGATACAGACAAAAACCTAAACCTTGATTAAATGAGATAAACTCTCATTTTGACTCGACGCAAAGCCTCCCTACGCTGCTTTTTTAGCGGCTCTTCCCGTCGGCAATGAATGATACAACGGAGTGTAATTTTGGATTCTCTCGGACAGATCGCTAAAAACACCTTTAAAAAATGTATTACTCGCCGCACCTACCTTTTCTCCATGCTTATTTTCGCCGCTGGCCTGATCTTGTTGTCCTATCTGTCGCCCTATCTGGATGAAAATCGGTTTCGTGTCTACGCACACAGCGACATCGGCGAGTTTTTTGCGGTGTTCGTCTACCTGCTGTGCATAATGCTGTGGTCGCTGGGCTGGATAGGGTTAACCCTGTGGTTTGTCGCCCGAACCGCCTTTCGGTTCAACGACATCGGCACGCTCGGTTGGCCGCTTGCCCTGATACTGTATGGACTTAGCGTGGTGAATAACTACCATCCCGGCCCTGTCGAACGCTGGCTGATCCTGATAAGCCTGTTAGGGCTGCTGTGCGCACTGCTGCTGCCCTCAGGGTTCCTGGCACGTAAGGCCGGTTAGGCGCGTCGCCGCTGGCTATCTGCGGGGCAAGCGGTCACAATGCCACATCTCTCCCGGCCCAAACAGGAAATGCCATGTCTTGCCACTACCCCGCCCATTACGCCTTCGATAACGAAAGCGACGCCTGGCAGATTCACTTTCGCGATTTTCCTGAACAGCAGGCCGCCTGCTATAAACGTGAAGATATCGAGCTGGAAGCGCAGGAAAGCCTGCTGCTTGCCATCGCCATGGAAATGGAAGAAGGCCGTACGGTGCCTGCCCCTTCCCCTGCTCTGCCGGATGAATTGGCTATCCACCTGCCGGTGTTGGTGAAGCTAAAACTCGAACTGCATAACATTATGCTGGCCGGTGCCACCTCCAAAGCCGATCTGGCGCGCAAAATGGGCTTTAACGCCGGCCAGATGGATCGCCTGCTGGATGTGGCCTATGCCTCAAAGGTGGAAGCGCTGGAACAGGCGCTTTACCTGTTGGGCTATGAAGTCCAGACCTCGGTAGCAGAAGTTCGTCGGGGTTAAGACAAATATTTTTGTCGGGGGCTAAATATTCTTCACTTTTCGCCGATGTGTTCGTTACCGAATCACCAAAAGCAAAAAGTGAAGGCTAAAAATGGAGTGGAGTCGCCGCAATATCTGGACCGTTATTCTGCTGTCGTGCCTTGTCTTCTGGGTCATCCTGCTGACCGGCGCCAACGCCGTCGCCTGATCCCTTTTCATAACATCACAGCAAGCATAATTATAAGGCCCGCGTCAGCGGGCTAATCCTCTGATTAACCGCAAAAGAAGAAATTCATGAACCGGTGAGATAAAAAGATTTTTTGTTTTATCGTCACATCCGGCCCGGCTGACACGGCTTGAGCGCGCATCTACCTGGCAAAACCTCTACAAGTAAAATCAAGGAGGTTCTCAGTATGTCCGGTATTGTTTTTTACTCGCCCGGCTTCGTCCGCCAATAAAACAAAGCCTTGTTGCTTATTTTCGAACGTCACGGGTATAACGGCAACACCAAATTTTCTCATTTCACCACTGTTTTTGGCCAACTGATTACCAATTTGCATAAAAGGATAAATCCCCACCAAGTCTTCTTGCCTGATACGTTTCCCCTGATAATGTTGCCCAACCAGATTATCAGAAAGCTCCGTCCAATCATCCCCTATGCTTGGAAGTTGTCTGTCGATACTACGTCGAATATGCGGTTTAAGGCACGCAATATGAATATGCAACTGCCCCTGTGTGCGACCTTTCTGAGAGTTTATAGTCAAGGCATAAGCATTACGCGGTAGCGGCTTACCATAAACATGATCCAGCACGTGACGATTTTGCCAAGCAAGAGAAAAATAGTTTGGTGTGGCGGGCAATAGCAATTCTGGGCTTTCGACGCCTTTTAATTTTAATGTTGGAACCAGTAAATAATGATAACGGGTTTCAAGATCGCGAACTATCGCATAGCCTTTCGCCCGCCCTTCATCTAAATAAACTTTCTCGCAGGGGAAAACTGAGCCAAGCTGCTGATAATTAAAAACACAAAGATTGTTAACCACCCGCCATAGTGCATTACTGGCAAACGAAGGTAAGGGTGTGAACAGCAAGAACAATGGACAAAGATAATATATTTTTTTTAATATCAACATGTTAAATCATCTCTTTTTAAAAACCGCATGCCTCAGGATATCATTTTGCCTCCGTAAAAATACATCCCATGGTTAGAAACAAAAATCGTTTAAAAACAGTTAGCGCTGGTTAAGAAATCGCCAAAAAATGTGATCAAAAACACAGTATTGTAATCAGGCTGGCAATGGGAGTACATTAGCGCCGATCCTGTCGTGGTTCATGTTTTACCTCAAGGACTATGAAGCACGACGACCGGGTAATCCGTGGCCGAGGACGTTGTTCTTCCTTTTGAAGGATCCGCCTATTAGCCCTGGACTACCCACAAAACACTCAGCACAACAATCGGGATCATTGGCTTGCGAGGGACTCCAAACGGGAGTTGTTCAGTGAAATATTTTGTTATGGGCGTTTCATTCATGTTGGTGACATGGATTGGCACCTTTATGCTGATGGTTGCATAACCAAGGCATGACCGGGAATTTAGATAAAGGGGCGCACCAGCGCCCCTTTGTTGTTTCTGCTCCCCGGCTATTTCCCCGGCATCATGCGGCGCAAGGTATCGTCCTTACGCAGATAGTGATGGTACAGCGCCGCCAACGCATGCGCGCCAATAATAAAGTAACCGGTATTGGCCAGGGTCTCATGCGTACTTTTGATTATCCGGCGCAACCACGGATCTGGCGTAACAAACTGCGGGACCTGCCAGCCCAGCAAAACCCACTCCTTTCCCCCGTAAGCCAGCGTCAGTACGCCCAACACCGGCAACGTTAGAAACAGCAGATAGAGCAACGCATGAAAGATTTTGGCACCCCATTCCTGCCACTCTTCCAGCGGCGGTGTGGTTGCCGGCGTAGCATAACGCCGACGTAATCCCAGCCGGATGAACATCAGCAAAAAGACCGCCAGGCCAAAGTTAAAATGCAGATTTTTTACCAGCGACGCCAGATCATCCGGTACCGAGTTCTTCAGCAGCATCGCCGCGTAGGTGAGGATCACCATCAGCAGCGTCAGCCAGTGCAATACAATTTGCGATTTTGCGTAACGATTACCCATACAGGCTTCCAAATAAATAAAGAAAATCTTATTGGATCATAGTGGGTAAATAATGAAGAAAACCTTAGCGGGAAGAAAAAAGCCGGCGCGAATGCACCGGCCTGAAGGCATTACTTGGTCGCAGCCGGGGTGCTGCTCTTGGCCGGCTTGATCAGCCCGTCAGCACGGAACATCGCTTTGATACCGCGAACCGCCTGGCGGATACGATCCTGATTTTCAATCAATGCAAAACGCACGTGGGTGTCGCCATAATCGCCAAAGCCGATGCCTGGCGATACGCAGACCTTGGCCTCCGCCAACAGGCGTTTGGCAAACTCCAGCGAACCGAGATGCGCATAAGGCTCGGGGATTTTGGCCCAAACGTACATCGAAGCTTTCGGATTTTCCACCATCCAGCCCGCCTCATGCAGCCCTTTGACCAGCACGTTACGGCGCTGGCGATACTGTTCTGCAATATCCAGCACGCATTGCTGGTCGCCTTCCAGCGCAGCAATCGCGGCGACCTGCAGCGGGGTGAACGTCCCGTAGTCGTGATAGCTCTTGATGCGTGACAGTGCGTTGACCAGCTCCGGGTTGCCGACCATAAAGCCGATGCGCCAACCCGCCATGTTGTAGCTTTTCGACAGGGTGAAAAATTCTACCGCGATATCTTTGGCACCCGGCACCTGCATGATCGACGGCGCTTTCCAGCCGTCATAAACGATGTCGGCGTAAGCCAGATCGTGGATCACCAGCACGTCGTATTGCTTGGCCAGCGCCACCACGCGTTCGAAGAAGTCCAGCTCAACGCACTGGGCGGTAGGGTTCGACGGGAAGCCGAGGATCATCATTTTCGGACGCGGAATGGTTTCACGAATGGCGCGCTCCAGCTCACCAAAGAAATCCACGCCGTCCACCAGCGGCACAGAACGCACCTGCGCGCCGGCGATTACCGCACCGTAAATATGGATCGGGTAACTCGGGTTCGGCACCAGCACGGTATCGCCATGATCGAGCGTCGCCAGCATCAGGTGCGCCAGGCCTTCTTTCGAACCAATGGTGACAATGGCTTCAGTTTCGGGATCGATCTCCACCTGGTAGCGGTCGGCATACCAGCGTGAAATCGCACGGCGCAAACGCGGGATACCGCGCGAGGTAGAATAGCCGTGGGTGTCGTCACGCTGCGCAACGGTGCAGAGTTTTTCCACAATGTGCGGCGGCGTCGGCCCGTCGGGGTTGCCCATGCTGAAATCGATAATATCCTCGCCGCGACGGCGTGCAGCCATCTTGAGTTCGGCGGTGATGTTGAATACGTAAGGGGGGAGACGTTCAATACGCGTGAAACGGCGTTGCGGACTATTATCAGCCATAGGGACCTCAAAGTGACGTTAGCGCCCGGACCATCCGAGCGACGCTGGCCAATCTGTCGATTGACCGGATATTGAACATATCTCAGCCCCGGCAGGCTTGTCGATACCTCGCGCAATATTTTTATTTACCGGCCCTGAACTCGCTCGCCAACAGCCCGAACTGCCAGTCATCGCGCCATTGCCCCGCCAGCCGGTAGTTATCGCGCAACGTCCCCTCCAGCAAGAAACCGCATGACTCCAGCAGTCGGCGCGAGGCGATATTACCTTCGGTCACGGTGGCCGTCAGCTTATGAAAATCGCAGGCGTTGAAACCGAAATCCAGCACCGCCCGCAGCGACTCCTTGCCGTAGCCCTTGCCCTGCCCGGACGGCAAACTGCCATAGCCCACTTCCGCCTGCTGGTAAGGTAACCACTGCGGACGAAAACCGGTCATCCCTACCACTTCTCCACTGGCCTTTTCTCGCATTACCAGGCACAACCACTGCTCCCCATATTTGTCCCAGACGGGGAGTCTGGCTTCAAAGCGCGTGCGAATTTCTGCTTCACTGAGCGGATCGGCGATATAACGAATCACCTCGGGATCCTGATACAAGCGCAGAAACAGCGGCCAATCGTTGGCCGTTATCGACTGCAGGGTCAAACGTTCAGTGACCAGTTTCATCTAAAATCTCCGAAAAACGAAAATGAGGAAGTTACGAATGAAAGATATCCCTTTATTTTCCTCTATTAAATTCAGATAATCATTAACGTCAAAACAACAAAACCATAACGCCTTACCCGGTCCCCTACAACCGTCCGTCGTTGCCCAGCGGCAGCGCGAGGAGAACACCATGGCTTCCTTACTGATTGACGATATTCCCAGCGCCATTACCGCCGTTAAAAGGCAATTGCGACAGGCTTTGCCAAATTATCGCGAAACCTTTCTGGCGCTGGAAGACAACATCCGCCAGCAGGTTGAACAAATTCGCCAGGAACTGGCCGCCGGTCAGAACCCGGTGCCGCAAATTGATGCCGAAGATATTCTGCAGCAACGCGTCAGCGAGCAGCAAAAAGCCTTGATCAAACAGCGTGGTGCCTGCGCCATCCGCGGCGTGTTTCCTCGCGATAAAGCCGAAGCCTGGAACCGGGAAGTTGGCAACTACCTTGAGCGCAACAACTTCGTTGAACGCCTGAAAGGCGCTGCCGAAGATAACTACTTCGGTAAACTGGCCGCCAGCAAACCGCAAATCTACGGTATTTACTGGTCAAAACCGCAGGTGGAAGCGCGTCAGGACGCGCGCATGCACGCTGTGCAGGTGTTCCTCAACAGCCTGTGGGAAACCGAGAGTAACGGCAAACAGCACTTTGACCCGACGCGCGTTACCACCTATGCCGATCGCACCCGCCGCCGTCCGCCAAACTCCTCTTCGCTCGGCCTGTCGCCGCACGTCGACAGCGGCACCATCGAACGCTGGCTGGATGAGAATTTCCGTTACGTCTATCGTCACGTGTTCTCTGGCAACTGGCAGGCTTACGATCCCTTTGCCGCCGATGGTCGCACCGAAGTACGTGAAATCGCGTCACCGGCGGTATGTTCGATGTTCCGCACCTTCCAGGGCTGGACAGCATTAACGCCGCAGCGCACCCACGCCGGCACGCTGAACCTGGTGCCGATTGCCAACGCCATGGCCTACGTGTTGCTGCGTGCGCTGCAGGATGACGTCGCGGATGACGATCTGTGCGATGCCGCACCAGGCCGAGCGCTGTCGATCTCCGAAAAATGGCATCCCCTTTTATTAAGTGGGGTTTCCCCTATTCCCGATTTGGAACCGGGCGACACGGTGTTCTGGCACTGCGACGTGATCCATGCGGTGGAAAACGAGCATAACGGCGAGTTCGACAGCAACGTGATGTACATCGCCGCCGCACCGGGCTGCGAGAAGAACGACGCTTACCTGCAACGCCAACTGCCCAGTTTTATGAGCGGCAAAACACCGCCGGACTTCGCCCCCGATGATTTCGAGGTGGATTTCGACGGGCGCGCCACGGTCGACCTGCTGACCCCACTCGGCAAAGAACAGTTAGGCATCAAATAACCGCGTCCCCGTGGTGCGCCGCCGGCCGCCACGGGGCCAATCCGCTGTGATATACTCCGCCCTATCTTTCCGCCGCAGCGAGAGCCCGTCGTGCACCCTTTTTTTGAAATGCTGTTAGCGGTATTCGATCGCGCAGCGCTGATGCTGATCTGCCTGTTTTTCCTCACCCGCACCCGGTTGTTCCGCCAGTTGCTGCAAAAAGAGGACCATACGCCGCTTGAACTGGGCATGGTCACCGCCATTTTCTCGCTGTTTGCGCTGTTCAGCACCTATTCAGGCGTCAACGTGGAAGGCTCGCTGGTCAACGTGCGGGTGATCGCCATCATGGCCGGCGGCATCCTGTTCGGCCCCTGGGTAGGGATAGTCACGGGGATTATCGCCGGGGTGCACCGCTACCTGATTGATATCGACGGTATCACCTCGGTTCCCTGTCTGATCACCAGCATCATTGCCGGTATCAGCGCCGGCTATATCAACCTGAAGGTGAAGAAAGAGCAGCGTTGGCGCGCCGGGATAGTCGGCGGCATGCTGTGCGAATGCCTGACCATGCTGTTGATTGTGCTGTGGGCCAAGCCGACCGAGCTGGGGCTGGATATTGTCTCCAAAATCGCCCTGCCGATGATCCTCGGCACGGTGTGCATCGGCCTGATCGTGCTGCTGGTGCAGAGCGTGGAAGACGAAAAAGAAGTGATTGCCGCGCGGCAAGCCAAGCTGGCGCTGGATATTGCCCGCAAAACGCTGCCCTATTTCCGTAATATCAACAGCGAAACGCTGGCCACCATTTGCGACATCATTCGCCATGACATTCAGGCCGATGCGGTGGCCATCACGGATACCCACCAGGTGCTGGCCTACGTCGGCGTGGGCGAAGAGGCATACCCCATTGGGCGTGAAGGGCTGAGTCGCGTCACCCGCGAAAGCATCCGGCACGGCAAGATCATCATCAAAAATAACCTGGAAAACCCGGCCACGCCGCAGATCCACTCGCAGTTGGTGATCCCACTGTGGGAAAAGGGAGAAGTGACCGGCGCGCTGAAAATTTACTACTGCCACGCCCACCAGATCACCAATACGCTGAAGGTGATGGCGGTCGGTCTGTCGCAGATCATCTCCACCCAAATGGAGGTCTCGCGTATTGAGCATCTGCGTCAAATGGCGGACAAGGCGGAAATGCGCGCCCTGCAGAGCAAGATTAATCCTCATTTCCTGTTCAACGCCCTGAATGCCATTTCGTCCTCGATCCGCATCAATCCGGACACCGCTCGTCAGCTGATTATCAACCTGTCGCGCTACCTGCGTTATAATTTGGAGCTGAACGACGAGTTGATCGACATCCGCAAGGAACTGCATCAAATTCAGGATTACATCGCCATCGAACAGGCGCGTTTCGGCGCCAAGCTGACGGTGATCTATGATATCGATGACGACATCTCGGTGCGTATTCCCAGCCTGCTGATCCAGCCGCTGGTCGAGAACGCCATTGTGCACGGCATTCAACCGTGCAAGGGCAAAGGGGTAGTGGTGATTGCGGTGAAAGATCAGGGCGATCGAGTCAGGATTTCGGTCAAAGATACCGGTCACGGTATCGACCCGCAGGTCATCGAACGCGTCGCCCGCAATGAGATGCCTGGGCACAATATCGGCCTGCTGAACGTGCATCATCGCGTCTCCCTGCTGTACGGCGAAGGGTTGCGAATTCGCCGTCTGGAACCCGGCACCGAGATTGCCTTTTACATCAGCAAAAACGGCGGCAAACTGCCGGTGGATAACAGCGCGCTGCCAGCCGGAGAGCCATCATGAAAGCCATCATTGTCGAAGACGAGTTTCTCGCTCAGGAGGAGCTCAGTTATCTGATCAAGAAACACAGCAATATCGTCATCGAAGCCACCTTCGATGACGGGCTGGACGTGCTGAAATACCTGCAAAACCACCAGGTCGACGCCATTTTCCTCGACATCAATATTCCGTCATTGGACGGCGTACTGCTGGCGCAAAACATCAGCAAATTTGCGCACCGGCCTTCGATAGTGTTTATCACCGCCTATAAAGAACATGCGGTGGAAGCGTTCGAAATCGAAGCGTTTGACTACATCCTCAAGCCCTATCACGAGGCACGCATCGTCACCATGCTGCAAAAGCTGGAGGCGCTGCATAACCGCCCGGCCAACCTGCCGGAACAGGCCAGCGCACCGAACCGCAGCAGCCACAGCATTAACCTGATCAAAGACGAGCGGATTATCGTTACCGACATCAACGACATTTACTATGCCGCCGCCGATGAGAAAGTGACGCGGGTTTACACCCGGCGCGAAGAGTTTGTGATGCCGATGAACATCACCGAATTTTACGGCCGCCTGCCCGAGGAGCATTTCTTCCGCTGCCACCGTTCCTACTGCGTCAATCTGTCAAAAATTCGCGAGATCGTCCCTTGGTTCAATAACACCTATATTCTGCGGTTGAGCGACCTCGATTTTGAAGTGCCGGTCAGCCGCAGCAAGGTCAAAGAGTTTCGCAAGCTGATGCGCCTGTAATCGCCAGCGGCTACCAGCGTGGCCCCGGCCCGTAGTAATAACCTGGCGGTGGCGGAGGCGGCATGCGGTAATGTGGGCGTTCGCGCCATTCGCGCCGTGGCGGACCGTAATAGATCACCCGCGGTGGTGGGCCATAGTAATAGCCACGCGGACGTTCATAGCCACGATGTTCAGCCCACCAGCGTGGATCGCGCCAGCGACCGCCGTCCCAATAGTGACCGCGATTATCGCGATCGCCGATATGCAACGAAAGCCCCGGCACATTCACACCGATGGACACGTCCGCATGGCTCACTAACGGCAGCGATAGCAGTGCGGCCAGTAACAACACTGTTTTTTTCATCTTAACGACTCCTGCAAAGCGGAACCCGTCCGTTCACCGCTAACATAGGCCTGTGCCCGCCGCCGCTCTATAGGAACAGTGCCCATTTACGCCTTTCGCACACATCCTTCACAATTTACCCACAATCTTGCACCGATGATTTACAATAAATCGCTGATATTCTTGATGTAGATCACGTGGCATCAGCTGCATTTCATCCCCTTTTACCCCCTAAAACGGCAACTCATGCGCTGCCAGATGCATTTCATTCCTTCCCTTGTGCAACTCATTCCCGATCCGCCGCCGAGTGGTACTACCAGCCATATAATATGCCCATACCGCGGGGCTACAGACGCTACCGCAAATTCTCGCCAACGGCTGACCGCCCGGCAATACACACACAGGAAGGAGACCGGCCATGAACACTAAACCGGTAAATCGCAGCTTAATCGTTCTGGGCACCATCATCTGCCAGATGGGTCTCGGCACTATCTATACCTGGAGCCTGTTCAACCAGCCGCTGGTCGACAAGTTCCACTGGGGCCTCGGTGACGTCGCCACCACCTTCTCCATCACCAGCTTCTTCCTGGCCTTCGCCACCCTGTTTGCCGGCAAACTGCAGGAACGCTTCGGCATCCGTAACCTGACGCTGTTCTCCGGTATCCTGGTAGGTCTGGGGCTGATTGCCAGCGCTTACGTCAGCTCGCTGGACATGATTTACCTGCTGGCCGGCGTGGTAGTCGGTTTCGCGGTAGGTATCGCCTATATCTCTACCCTGTCCAACCTGATCAAATGGTTCCCGGCCAACAAAGGCTTGATCTCGGGTATCTCTGTGGGGGCTTTTGGTAGCGGCAGCCTGTTGTTCAAATACGTCAACGCCGCGCTGATTGCCGACGTGGGCGTCTCCAGTGCCTTCTTCTACTGGGGTGCCATTGTTATGGCGCTGATTGTTCTGGGCTCCCTGCTGCTGAAAGAACCCGTACTGGCAAGCAAATCCGCACAGCAGAGCGCGGGTAACCTGGGCAACGACTTCAGCGTACGCCAGATGCTGGCGACCAAAGAAGCCTACCTGCTGTTCATGATTTTCTTCGCTGCCTGCATGAGTGGTCTCTACCTGATCGGTATCGTCAAAGACATGGGCGTGCAACTGGCCGGAATGGACCTGGCGACCGCCGCCAACACCGTGTCCGCCGTCGCTATCTTTAACACCGCAGGCCGCATCATTCTGGGCACGCTGTCTGACAAAGTGGGCCGCATGCGCGTCATCAGCTTCACCATGCTGGTTACCGTGCTGGCGATTGTGGCGCTGAGCTTCCTCACCCTGAATCACACACTGTTCTTTATCTGCGTCGGCGCAGTCGCCTTCTGCTTCGGGGGCAACATCACCGTGTTCCCAGCGATTGTCGGTGACTTCTTCGGCCTGAAAAACCACAGCAAAAACTACGGCATCATCTATCAAGGCTTCGGTTTGGGCGCGCTGGCGGGGTCATTTGTCGCCAAATACTTCGGCGGCTTCCACGCGACCTTTATGGTGATTGGCGTGCTGTCCATCGCTTCCCTGATTATCACCTTGTTCATCAAGGCACCGAAAGCGGTAGCGCAGGAAGAAGAAGCATTCGAGCCGGCACATCTGGCTAAAGCCTGATAGCTTAGACGGCAAAAAGGGGCGCAACCCACTGGGTTGCGCCCCTTTTTTTATCGCTGCGTCAGGTTACAGATGCATCCCCAGCGTCTGGCGCAGGTGGGCACCGGCACCCAGCAAGCCCGGTTGGCCATGGGTGATCATGAATACCGGGATCTCACGTACATAATCTTTGAAACGTCCTTTATCCTCGAACGCCGCACGGAAACCGGAAGCTTTAAAGAATTCCATAAAGCGCGGCACAATGCCCCCGGCGATGTAAACGCCGCCAAAGGTCCCCAGGTTCAACGCCAGATTGCCGCCGAAACGGCCCAAAATTACGCAAAACAGCGACAGGGCACGGCGGCAATCGATGCAGCTGTCGGCCAATGCGCGCTCGGTAATGTCCTTCGGCTCCAGCTTTTCCGGCAGCCGGTTATCCGACTTGACGATAGCGCGGTAAAGATTGACCAGGCCGGGACCGGACAGGACGCGTTCGGCGGAGACATGACCCACTTCGGCGCGCAACACCTCCAGAATGATGTCCTCTTCTTCGCTGTTCGGCGCAAAGTCCACGTGACCGCCCTCGCCCGGCAGGCTCACCCAGCGGCGGTTAACGTGCACCAGATGCGCCACCCCCAGGCCAGTCCCGGCACCGTATACCGCAATAGGTTTGTCTTTTTGCGCGTTGCCGCCGCCGAACTGCAACACGTCGTCTTCTGACAGCATCGGGATCGCCATCGACACGGCGGTGAAGTCATTAATCACTTCCAGATGGCTCAGCCCCAGGTTGGCCTTCATCTCTTTAATCGAAAACGCCCAGGTGTGATTGGTCATGGCAACCCAGTCTTCGGTGACCGGGCAGGCAATCGCGATACAGGCGTCCTGCACCTGAATATCATGCTCTTGCAAATATTGGCGGATCACCGCCTCCAGACTGTCAAACTCCAGGCCGGAATAGGTTTTCGCCTGGGTAATTTCACCCGTCGCCACAGTGCACAACGCCAGGCGGGCATTGGTGCCGCCTACATCACCTACGAGGGCATAGGTCATCAGTATCTTCTCCGCAAAATGAATAATAGAAAGCTGCCCACACTGTAAAATCCCGCCGCAAAAACAACAATCACCATCCTCCGCGCTGCCGTCCATTAGCGATCCAGATCACAAAAAACGTTTCAGCCTGGCGGCTTCAAGGCGATTTGAAACAAATTGCGGCAAAAAACGTCGCGCAGTGGCTGTTAACCGTCATAACTCGTAGGCACTATTACTCCGCTGTGGACCTGGCCCAGCCGGAAATTTCTTTGCGTGCCAGCGTGTCGATTGTCTGGCAAGCTAGCGCTATAACCCAATCACCCGTTCGCCCTGCCAGCCAGAGGGCCATTGACAAGGGATCCCCGCATGTTGCACCCGCGCGCCAATGCCATGTTGGCCTTCGCTCTGCCTGCTCTCATTATCGGTTCTGCCTCAAGTTTGGTGCTCATTCTGGTGATGAAGTTCGCCGAGGCTCTGCAACGGCTGCTCTGGGTCAATGTTCCCGCAGCGTTGAATATCGACACTCACTCCCCCTGGTGGCTGGTGGGCATGTTAACGCTCACCGGCGTCGCCGTCGGGCTGATTATCCGTTTTCTCCCCGGCCATGCAGGGCCGGATCCGGCGACCGAGTCTTTGATCGGTATGCCGTTGCCGCTTTCTGCGGTGCCTGGGCTGGGGCTGGCGTTGATTATTGGCCTGGCGGGCGGCGTCAGTTTGGGGCCAGAAAATCCGATCACCGCCATCAATATTGCGCTGGTGGCGGCGGCAGGTTCGCGTTTGCTGCCGAAAGTGCCGCGTATGGACTGGATTATTCTCGCGGCGGCCGGCACCATCGGCGCGCTGTTTGGCACCCCGGTCGCCGCGGCGCTGATCTTTTCGCAAACCCTGGCGGGCAATAATGACGTTCCCTTGTGGGACAGGCTATTTGCCCCGCTGATGGCGGCAGCGGCGGGAGCGGTCACCACCCAGCTATTTTTCACCCCGAATTTCTCACTGCAAATTGATGCCTATGCCGCGACCCGGCTGGCAGATATTTTCAGCGGCTCGGTTGTCGCCCTGATCGCTATCGCGCTGGGTATGGTAGCCGTGTGGAGTTTTCCGCACATTCATCGCCTATTTCATTCGATTAAGAATCCGGTGCTGATGCTGGGGTTAGGCGGCTTTGTGCTCGGCCTGCTGGCGCTGATCGGCGGTGAAATCACGCTGTTCAAAGGGCTGGACGAAATGAAGCAGTTAGCCATCGGTGAGAATTTCTCCGTCACGGAACTGATGCTGATTACGCTGACTAAACTGGCGGCGCTGGTGATTGCCGCTGCCAGTGGCTTTCGCGGCGGGCGCATCTTCCCGGCGGTGTTTGTCGGCGTAGCCTTGGGGCTGATGCTGCATCAGCACGTGCCAGCCGTGCCGGCAGCCATTACCGTTTCCTGCGCCATTATGGGGTTGGTACTGGTGGTCACGCGTGACGGCTGGCTCAGCCTGTTTATGGCCGTTGCGGTGGTGCCGGAGCTGCATCTGCTGCCGGTGCTGTGCATCGTGATGCTGCCCGCCTGGCTGGTGCTGGCGGGCAAACCGCTGATGCTGGTGGGCAAGGGCAAACAGCTTCCCCCGCGCGAAGATTAAGCCAGCGCGAATTCCGCTGCGGCGCGCGCATGGATTTCGGTGGTGTCGAATACCGGCACTGACGCATCTTGCGCGCTGACCAGCAGGCCAATTTCGGTACAGCCGAAAATAATGCCCTGAGCCCCCTGCTGCTCCAGATCACCGATAATGCGGCGATACTCGTCGCGCGACGCATCGCGGATTTTACCCAGGCACAGTTCTTCATAAATAATGCGGTGCACAATGTCACGATCGGCGGCTACGGGAGTGATCACCTCGATACCGTGCTTTTCCTGCAGTCGCCCACGGTAGAACTCCTGCTCCATGGTAAAGCGCGTACCGAGCAGCCCAACGCGACGAATATCCTGTTGGCGCACCTGCAGCGCGGTGGCGTCGGCGATGTGGATCAGCGGTAAACCGCTGGCCTGCTCGACCGCATCCGCCACCTTGTGCATGGTGTTGGTGCAAATGACGATGGCCTGCGCACCGGCGGCGCGTAATGAGGTCGCCGCATCAGCCAACAAGCGCCCGGCACCGTCCCAGTCGCCCTGATGCTGCAGGCGTTCCACCTCGTGAAAGTCGACGCTGTAGAGCACGATTTTAGCGGAATGCAGACCGCCCAGCCGTTGCTTAACCTGTTCATTGATCGTGCGGTAATAAGGAATGGTCGATTCCCAGCTCATACCGCCCAGCAGTCCCAGCACTTTCATCATTGCTCCTCGTTTTCATCGCCGTAATTCTTCGACATTACCTCAGAATCACGGCGGATACGACGGCTTATTTCGCGCCGGAATTCACCGGCTGGCGCGCCTCGAACCAGCGCTGACGCAGCGTGTCGTACACCCAGTTATAGAGCATGGTGTACGGCCGGAAGAACAGGAAGAAACCGATCTCCAGCATAAAGGCCTGAACGAAAGAAATGCTCAGCATCCAGGCGGCAATCGGCACGCCGATCAGCACAAAACCGGCCTCAAAGCCCAGCGCGTGAAACACCCGCACTTTAAGATTACGTGCCACACGGCTCACCGGCCACAGGCGGTCAAATACCGTGTTATAAACCATGTTCCAAACCATGGCGACGGTGGATAACATCACCGCCAACGCACCGATCTGCACCATCGAACGGTTGAGCAGCCAGGCGCCCAGCGGGGCGCAAATCATCACTGCGATAGCCTCAAAACCGACGGCGTGGACGATACGTTCAATGAAAGACTTGTTTTGCAGTTGCATACATCACCTGTTTTTTACCTTATAAATTTGTAGGGGCGCTGCAAGCCGCGCCCGTGTTACCAGGAGCGAATTTATTCGCCTCCTATGAAAACCAGGTGATTATCATCGAGTTTTTGAGTAGATTAAAGATGGGTTCCATCTATAAAGTAGATACATCATGCGTTACTCCCCCGAAGCTTTGCTGGCCTTCGTTGAAGCCGCCGCCCTGGGCTCTTTTTCCGCCGCGGCCCGTAAGCTGCGTAAAAGCCAGTCAACCATCAGTACCGCCATCGCCAACCTTGAGGCCGATCTGGGTTTGATCCTGTTCGATCGCCAGGCACGCCAGCCGGTACTGACAGCCGCTGGGCGGAAAGTGCTGGGCCATGTACAGGAAATTCTTGCGGCCAGCGAACGGTTGGATGCTCTGAGCATTCGGCTGGCGGACAATATAGAGCCGCGCTTAAGCGTAGTGTTTTCCGATACCTATCAGCCGAAACACCATGACCGGCTGATGCAGCAGTTCGAGCAGCGTTATCAGGATATCGAACTGGAGTGGATGATCGCTGAAGAAGGTGACGTGATTGACCTGCTGCAAATCGGTCGCGCGCACCTGGGCATGGTTGAGGTGCAAAAACAGTATCCGCCAGACATCGCCTTTGCCCGGCTGCCGGAGCAAACCGAAATGGGGCTGTTCGTCGCACATTCGCACCCGATGGCGCAAACTGCCTCGCCCACGCCTGAACAACTGTCCAGCACGCGGCAACTTATCCTGAACACCTATACCGGTGCCGAAACCGCCCGCTCTGGCGGGCTGGTATGGTCAGCCCCCAGCTATCTGCTGTTGCTGGAAATGGCGGAACAAGGGTTTGGCTGGGCGGTACTGCCCCGCTGGCTGGTGCAGCAATACGGTCACAACAGGCTCACCGAACTGCGTCCGCGCGGCTGGCCCAAGCTGATATCGGTGGATGCGGTTTGGTCTAAGCTGACCCCGCCGGGACCGGCGGGGTACTGGATGCTGGAGCGGCTTTTGGAAAGCTAACAGGTTCAGGCCGCCGCGTTACGTGACTGAAGGGCACTTGAGATCGTTTGCAGCAGTTCGGGAATGTCCATCTTCGGCAGCACCACTTCGACAAAGGCCAGCTGTGGGCTGTCGGCCACTTCGCTCAGCGCCTGGCGCAGCTGTTCCGGTTCGCTAACGCGTAACGCTTTCACTTGACGTTCAGCACCTAACGCCTGCGGCAGTTGGGTCCAGTTCCAATGAGCGATGTCGTTATAACGCTGGTTCGGGCCGTGGATTGCCCGTTCAATGGTGTATCCGTCATTATTCAGCAGGAAGATCACCGGCTTTAGCCCATCGCGCAACATCGATCCCAATTCCTGCACCGTCAGCTGTGCTGAACCGTCGCCAATCAGCAGCACCACTCGCCGCTCCGGCTCCGCCGTCTGTGCACCGAACGCCGCCGGCAGCGTGTAACCGATAGATCCCCACAGCGACTGGACGATGAAACGGCAGCCTTGTGGCAAGCTTAGCGATGCCGCGCCAAAACAGGCAGACCCCTGCTCGGCGAGCAGGATATCGCCCGGCCGCAAAAAGCCCTGTATCTGTTGCCAGAAACCGTGCTGATCCAGACCACTGCCGTTCGGATCCGGCAACGCTGAACGTTTAATCTCAGACCGTTGCCATTGGTTGGCCAGCGACAACGTTAACTGGTGTAACGCGATAACCGCGTCACGCATCGGGATTTGACTGAATACCTGCTGCCCCACACGCGCTTCAAAGGGCTGAAGATCAATACATTTCTCGGCAGGAAGGTGCTGACTGAATCCGGCGGTAATGGTATCGGTAAAACGTACGCCAACATTAATGATCACGTCGGCGTTCTCAATCAGCTGTTTTACCTGTGGCTCGCTAGCCGCACCGACGTAGGTCCCGGTGAAACAGGCATGAGTTTCGTCCAATACGCTCTTGCCAAGCAGCAAGGTTGAATGCGGCATATCCACCTCATTCATCCACTGCTCCAGCACCTTTTCAGCACCGAAGCGTTCGGCCAGGAAATCGGCCAACAGGGAAACCCGCCGGGCCGGTAACAGCAATTCCCGTGCGGCGGCGATAAAGGCCTGCAGTGATGCCGGTGAAAGATTGGCCTGTCGTAGCATTAACGGGGCAGGCTTTGACACCAGCGGCGCTTCAGCCACGTCGCTCGGCAGCAGCAGATAGACCGGACGACGCTCGAACAGCGCGGTAGTCAGCAGGCGATCTATTTCCCCTTCGGCGTTATCGGCGGTGAGGCTGGCCTGAGCCACGGTCACCTCTTTCGCCATGCGGGCGAAGTGACCAAAATCCCCGTCGCCCAGGGAGTGATGCAACAATTCACCAGCCCGTTGCGCACGCAGAGCCGGTGCGCCCACCACGTGGATCACCGGCAGGTATTCGGCATAGCTGCCGGCAATACCGTTGACTGCGCTCAGTTCACCTACGCCAAAAGTCGTCAACAAGGCGGCGGCTGGTTTACAACGCGCGTAACCGTCAGCAGCATAGGCGGCATTAAGTTCATTGGCGCACCCTACCCAGGTGATTTGCGGGTGATCGATCACGTGATCAAGAAACTGCAGGTTATAGTCACCAGGCACGCCAAAGAAGTGCCGGATGCCGATCTGAGCTAAACGATCGAGTAGGTAATCAGCCACCGTATAGTTCTTATTCATGATCATCACCTGCCAAGGGTTAGGATTTTCAGTATTAAGTATCGAAGATGTTGTATAAATTTCGAACTTTATGTCTGAAAGGTAACTGGAAACCCTGCGTTACATCCCTGCCCCATTGGCTGGCATTGGGCCGCTCTGATAAGCCATGTTGATATACAGGCTGTTTAGCGTGATCGCAGCCTCTGACAAATGCGGTGAAAGCGCATACACTAAAATTCATTTCACCTCCGCTGAAAAGGGTTCGTATGCTCTACCAGGCTGATTCTTCACGTTATCAAAGTATGGAATACCGTCGCTGCGGCCGCAGCGGGCTAAAGCTCCCAGCCATTTCACTTGGCTTATGGCATAACTTTGGTGACGTCACGCTGTATGACAATGCTCGCAAGCTGATCCACTGCGCGTTTGATCTCGGCATTACCCATTTCGATCTGGCCAACAATTATGGCCCGCCGCCCGGCTCCGCCGAGGAAAACTTCGGTCGCATTCTCAAGGCGGATTTGAAGTCCTGGCGCGATGAACTGATCATCTCGTCAAAGGCCGGTTACACCATGTGGCCCGGGCCTTATGGGGATTGGGGATCGAAAAAGTACCTGGTCGCCAGCCTGAATCAAAGCCTGCAGCGTATGGGGCTGGAATACGTGGATATCTTCTATCACCATCGACCGGATCCGGATACGCCGCTGGAAGAAACCATGGCCGCCCTGGATTTGCTGGTACGACAGGGCAAGGCGCTTTACGTCGGGTTGTCCAACTACCCTGCCGACCGTGCGCGCCAGGCGTTCAGCATTCTGCAGCAGCTCGGCACGCCCTGCGTGATCCATCAGCCGAAATACTCCATGTTCGAACGTTGGGTGGAGCCAGAATTGTTGGATACGCTGGAAGAACACGGTGTGGGTTCTATCGCCTTCTCACCGCTGGCCGGCGGCCTGTTGACCGATCGTTATCTGCAGGGCATTCCCCAGGATTCACGCGCTGCCAGCGGCAGCCAGTTCCTGCAACCCGATCAGCTCACCGAGGATAAACTGGGAAAAATTCGTCGACTTAATGCACTGGCGCAGCAGCGCGGACAGAAGCTGTCGCAAATGGCGCTGGCCTGGGTATTGCGTGGCGATCGCGTCACTTCGGCACTGATTGGCGCCAGCAAGACCAGCCAAATTGAAGACGCCGTAGGCATGTTGGCTAACCGCACCTTTAGCGATGATGAAATTAAGCAGATCGAGCAAATATTAATGTAATCGCTTACAATTATCGCCGGTTTATCGCCGGCGATAACGCCTGCCGCGCCAGACAAATCTTAAATCACTCTCCCTGCCCCGTTTTTAAGAATGCCGCTAAGATTCAACCCTATCCACAAAGGCTAATATGCCGATATTGCAGGTAAAACTATAAGGCTGTTTTATAAACTGATGAACGCGCTTCATTAATTGTAAAACCGGCCAAGCCGCTACGGCGGAAAGGAGCATTCATGTTTAAACCTCTGTTATTGGCCGCTCTGTTGGTGGTGTCAACGCTGCCTGCCATCCAGCCAGCGCAGGCGGAAGGGCTGAGTATCGATCTGATGCCGGGCGTCTCATTACGTATCGGTGAGCAAGACAATCGCGGCCGTTACTGGGACGGTTATGACTGGCGCGACCGCGACTGGTGGCAGGGCCATCAGGGTCGGTACCTGGGTGAACGCAATCGTCGGGGCTACAACTGGGATGGTTATCGCTGGCGCGACAACAATTACTGGCGCAAGAATTATTACTATCATGAAGGGCGCTATCGTAAATACGATAAGCACTATTATAAGCACCATGAGAAGCATCACGGGAAAGGCCGACGTCATGAAGATCGCGATCATCGCCACCATGACCACGATGATTGACGGCCAAAGGCCGTCAGCCCGCCTAATACCCCTCATTTAACAGAGCGAGAAACCCGGGGCGACCCGGGTTTCCGCTGATATTGAGCTTTAGTGAACCACATTAGACTCAATGTCGGCCCTTCGTTTGGTATCCGCTCAGAGAAGGCTGCTGACCAGCAGGTAGCCGTTCAGCCCAACCACCACCAGCACGATCACTTTCCCTATCGCCTGTATGCTGCGGCTGTTGACCATCTCCCCCATCAGCTCGCGGTTGCCGGTGAACGACAACAGCGGCACCAGCGCCAGCGCAATACCGAAACTCAGCAGCACCTGGCTCAGTACCAGAATACGCGTAGCGTCCATGCCCATCATAATGACGATAAACGACGGCAGCATGGTGACCACCCGGCGCACCCACAGCGGAATATAAAAGTGTACAAATCCCTGCATCACAACCTGCCCTGCCAGCGTCCCCACCACGGTGGAAGATAATCCGGCAGCGACCAGACTCAGTCCGAAGATGGTCGCTGCCGCCTGACCCAATAGCGGCTGCAGCGTCAGATAAGCCTGATCGAGATCGGCAATGCCGCTGTGGCCGTTAAAATGGAAGGCCGCAGCGGCGGTAGCCATCATCGCCAGGTTAACAAAACCGGCTATGGTCATGGCAATGGCGACGTCAAACTTGGTGGCCGCGTAGCGATCGGCTTTTGAATGCTCACCGCCGGTCTGGGTTAATGACGAATGCAGATAAATCACGTGCGGCATGATGGTGGCGCCGAGCACCCCGGCAGCCAAAAATACCGCGTCGCCGTTCGGCAGGTCCGGTATCGCCATGCCTTTCAACAAAGGCTCCAACTGCGGTTGTGAAAATACCAATTCCACCATATAAGCTGCGGCAACAAACAGCAGCAAACCGCCGATCACCATTTCCAGCGGTTTCTGCCCGCGTTTTTGCAGCATCAGGATAAGGAACGTGGCGATACCGGTCAGGATCGCCCCTTGCAGCAGCGTGACGCCCAGCAGCAGTTTGAAGCCAATCGCTGCACCAATAAACTCGGCCAAATCTGTGGCCATGGCAATGATTTCCGCCTGAACCCAATAGGCCCAAACCGCCGGACGCGGGAAACGATCGCGAATGTGCTCTGCCAGATTTTTACCGGTGGCAATACCGAGTTTTGCGGACAACAGCTGGATCAACATCGCCATGACGTTGGCCCACACCACCACCCACAACAGGGTGTAGCCAAAGGAAGCGCCTGCCTGGATGTTGGTGGCAAAATTACCGGGATCGATATAGCCGATAGCCGCTATGAATGCGGGGCCCATCAAGGAAAGTTTGATCTTCCTGGCAGGACGACTGGTGGTTTCAACCACATCACTGTTCAGCATGTTCTGAACCCTTACTTCTATTAAGCCTGTGGTTATCTTATGTAAATGATAATAATTATCAAGTGCATTTAGAGCGGTAATGCTTATCTCTGCGATAGAAAATAACCACGGGTTTAACGAAGGATTTGGCGGGTAAGTGAACATTTACCGCACTGAACGAAGTTCTATCTGGGAAAAATCCTTTGGATGATCCATTTAGCGCAAGAATATGAATTTCATATGGATTGATTAACCTCTTGATTTTTTATGCTTTACCGTACAAGTTTAAGATGTTTCCCCCTATGATTTTCCATATTTGCAATAGAGCTCTCGTTTTTAAACGTGGCGTTACATAAAATGACATCCGAAATTCAGCCTGCCTCAAGTTTGGAGCAAACATGTCCCATATTGCGCACTTTGCGTTGGCGTTAGTGGTCGTCGCGATCCTGGCACTTTTAGTGTGTCGCGATCGTAAAAGCATCCGCATTCGCTATGTTATTCAACTGTTGGTTATTGAAGTACTGCTGGCCTATTTTTTCCTGCATTCGGAAGCGGGTTTAGGCTTTGTAAAAGGATTTGCCGCGCTGTTTGACAAGCTGCTCGGGTTTGCTGGGCAAGGGACTGATTTTGTATTCGGCGGTATGGGCGACAAAGGTCTGGCCTTCTTCTTCCTGAAGGTACTGTGCCCAATCGTCTTTATCTCTGCGCTGATCGGTATTCTGCAATACATTAAAGTACTGCCGTTTATCATCCGCATTATTGGTACCGTGCTGTCAAAAGTAAACGGTATGGGCAAGCTGGAGTCCTTCAACGCCGTCAGCTCGCTGATCCTGGGCCAGTCTGAAAACTTCATCGCCTATAAAGATATTCTGGGCAAGATGTCAGAAAAGCGCATGTACACCATGGCGGCAACCGCGATGTCCACGGTTTCCATGTCCATCGTTGGCGCTTACATGACCATGCTGGACGCCAAGTTTGTGGTGGCGGCGCTGGTACTGAACATGTTCAGCACCTTTATCGTGCTGTCATTGGTCAACCCTTATGACACCAGTAAAGAAGAAGAGCTGCATCTGGGCAACCTGCACGAAGGCCAGAGCTTCTTCGAAATGCTGGGCGAATACATCCTGGCGGGTTTCAAAGTCGCGATTATCGTTGCTGCGATGCTGATCGGCTTTATTGCCCTGATCGCCGCGCTCAACGGCCTGTTCAGCGCCATCTTCGGCCTGAGCTTCCAGGAAATCCTGGGCTACTTCTTCTATCCATTCGCTTGGATTATGGGTATTCCTAAACACGAAGCGTTGCAGGTTGGCAGCATCATGGCGACCAAGCTGGTTTCCAACGAATTCGTGGCGATGATGGAGCTGCAGAAGGTTTCTGCTGAACTCTCTCCGCGCAGCCTGGGTATCCTGTCGGTGTTCCTGGTTTCCTTCGCCAACTTCTCTTCCATCGGCATCGTAGCCGGTGCGATTAAAGGGCTGAACGAGCACCAGGGCAACGTGGTTTCCCGCTTTGGTCTGAAGCTGGTTTACGGTTCTACGCTGGTCAGCATCCTGTCTGCGTCGATCGCAGGCCTGGTTCTGGGCTAAGCTTAAAAGACAGTCATGCAAAGGTCGCTTCGGCGGCCTTTTTTATTGCCTGTAATTCTTCTGTAACTGCAGGCAAAACAGGAGGCGTTACGGCGATTCAGTATGGGAAAAGACAGAAAGCAAAAAGCCGACCCTAAGGTCGGCTTTTTAAATGGTGGTGGAGCTAGACGGGATCGAACCGTCGACCTCTTGCATGCCATGCAAGCGCTCTCCCAGCTGAGCTATAGCCCCACAAAAGTGGTACGCTTTAACCGGCGTTACGGTATTCCCCAACCCTTCTGAGATAAAGGTTGGTGGAGCTAGACGGGATCGAACCGTCGACCTCTTGCATGCCATGCAAGCGCTCTCCCAGCTGAGCTATAGCCCCAATCCACAATCACGAAATCCTGTGAACGGGGCGCATAATATGAAACCCCTGAAAAACTGTCAACGGCTAAATTGAATTAGTCGATCAAGCGCTGAAAAAGCCGCCAAATCAGCGCGTTTCACGCTAAAAAATCGCCATGACGGACAAAAATCAGCCATCGTCGCCTGACTTCACAAAAAACAAAAAACCTTATCCATTGTGTTGATTTTTAATTAACGGAATGTTAGCGAAATACCCTTGAGTCATCTCGCCCACAGGCATAGACTTCCCCGCGTCTTAAATCCCACAACAATAAACCGAGTCAGTTATGTCGTTGCATTCACCAAAAGAAATCGCTGCGTTAGCCATTCAGGCCGGCGTAAACAAAAGCCGGGCGTCGCTCGCCAACCTGCTCATTCTGGGCTTTCTCGCCGGTGCCTTTATCGCGACCGGCTTCCTGTTGGATATCCACGTGATCGGCACCCTGCCGGCCGAATGGGGCTCCTTCGGCGCATTGCTGGGCGCTGCCGTCTTCCCGATAGGGCTTATCCTGACGATTCTGGCCGGCGGCGAGCTGCTGACCGGTAATATGATGACCCTGCCGATAGCCTGGTTTGCTCGCCAAATTTCGCTGCTTGCTGTCGTGCGTAACTGGTTCTGGGTCACCCTGGCCAACTTCGCCGGTAGCCTGGCCGTCGCCTATTTCTTTGGCCACCTGCTTGGCCTGACCGAAGGCGCCTTCCTGCACAAAACCCTGTCCATTGCACAAGCCAAGGTAGATGCCGACTTCCTGCACGCCTTTATATCCGGCGTAGGCTGCAATTGGTTGGTGTGCCTGGCGGTGTGGCTGGCCTTTGCCAGCAAGGATGTGCCGGGCAAAGTGATTGGCATGTGGTTCCCGGTGATGGCGTTTGTCGCCATCGGCTTCCAGCACGTGGTGGCGAACATGTTTATTATCCCGGCGGCCATTTTTGCCGGTGGTTTAAGTTGGAGCCAATACCTGCCCAATTTCACGGCCGTGTTTCTCGGTAACGCGCTGGGCGGCGCCGGTTTCGTCGGCCTGATGTACTTCCTCGCCTACCGCCCCACCGTGCCGGCCGCTGAACAGGCCTGATCGACAGCGACAAAAAAAGCCCCGGGATTGCTCCACGGGGCTTTTTCATTATAGGCTCAGAAACTATCAGGCCTGAGCTTCACGCCCGGCGATATAAGCCAATGCCAGATCGATACGCTGTAAAGAACGCGCCTGACCGATGGCATGCACGGTCACATCCATGCCTGGTGACTGACCGGCACCGGTGACCGCTACGCGCAGCGGCATACCTACCTTGCCCATACCGACGCCCAGCTCATCAGCCGTGCCCTGAATGGCATCATGCACGTTTTCCGGCGTCCAGGCGGTAATGGCCGCCAATTTGGCGCGTACCGCTTCCAGCGGCTGGCGAGCAACCGGGCGCAGGTGTTTTTTCGCAGCATCAGCGTCGAACTCGCTGAAGTCTTCGTAGAAGTAACGGCAAGACTCTGCCATTTCCTTCAACGTTTTGCAGCGCTCGCCCAGCAGCTTAACGATATCTTTCAGCTCTGGACCGTTGCGGGTTTCAATGCCCAGTTGCTCCACGTGCCACGCCAGATACACGGCAACTTCTTCGGCCGGCATATGGTTAATGTAATGATGGTTCAACCACTGCAGCTTTTCGGTATTGAAGGCGCTGGCGGATTTGTTGATCGCTTCCAGCGTGAAGAACTCTTTCATCTCATCAATAGAGAAGATTTCCTGATCGCCATGTGACCAACCCAGACGCACCAAATAGTTCAGCAACGCCTGCGGCAGATAACCGTCATCGCGATACTGCATCACGCCCACGGCACCGTGACGTTTAGACAGCTTTTTACCGTCGTCACCGAGGATCATCGAAACGTGGGCGTATTCCGGTACCGGTGCGCCCAGCGCTTTCAGGATGTTGATCTGGCGCGGGGTGTTGTTGATGTGGTCTTCACCGCGGATCACGTGGGTGATCTCCATATCCCAGTCGTCGATCACCACGCAGAAGTTATAGGTCGGCGCACCGTCGGTACGACGAATGATCAGATCATCCAGTTCCTGGTTGCTGAATTCGATCGGACCACGGATCTTGTCATCGAAGATTACCGAGCCTTCCTGTGGGTTACGGAAACGCACCACGTGCGGCTCGTCGTCAGTATGGCTGCATTGGCTGTCGCGGCAGTGGCCGTCGTAACGCGGTTTTTCACCGTTTTCCATCTGCTTTTCGCGCAGCGCTTCCAGACGTTCCTTCGAGCAATAGCATTTATAAGCAGTTCCCTGCACCAGCATGTCGTCAATCACCGCGTTATAACGGTCAAAACGCTTGGTCTGGAAGTACGGGCCTTCGTCCCAATCCAGGTTTAACCAGTTCATGCCATCCATAATTGCGTCGATCGCATCCTGGGTCGAGCGTTCCAAATCGGTATCTTCGATACGCAGAACGAACTCACCGCCCGCATGGCGAGTGAATAGCCAGGAGTAAAGCGCAGTACGGGCGCCACCGACGTGAAGATAGCCGGTTGGGCTCGGTGCAAAACGGGTTTTGATTTTCATTGGGTTCACTGCCTTATTACGCAACGCATGTCAGCGGTTGCCGACGATTGCTCGGAATTTAAAAAAGTGGCCGACATTGTATCACCACGCGCTAATTCCTCAACGCTGACACGATATTGCTGCATCAGCTTTCATCATCTCTGCGGCGCTTTTCGCATAACAATGTGCAAAGAATCAGCATTGCTGGCGATAAATATCGCATCCTGTTTAAATTTGCGGCGAACGATTGAAATCATTTTAAAAACCGTTGACTCACTTTCAACTATCCCTATAATGCGACTCCAACAAGACGGGGCGATTAGCTCAGTTGGTAGAGCATCTCCTTTACACGGAGGGGGTCGGCGGTTCGAGCCCGTCATCGCCCACCATCTTGTTGAGCAGTAAAGCAGTAAGAAATGAGAAGAATGAGGGTGATTAGCTCAGTTGGTAGAGCATCTCCTTTACACGGAGGGGGTCGGCGGTTCGAGCCCGTCATCACCCACCACTCATTCTCTTGTTTAGCAGTACCTGGAAGTCCTGAAGTGGGTGATTAGCTCAGTTGGTAGAGCATCTCCTTTACACGGAGGGGGTCGGCGGTTCGAGCCCGTCATCACCCACCACTTCTGCGGGTCGTTAGCTCAGTTGGTAGAGCAGTTGACTTTTAATCAATTGGTCGCAGGTTCGAATCCTGCACGACCCACCAATACAGAAAAAAGCGCCTTTAGGCGCTTTTTTTCGCATCTGCGCCACCTTATTCCCGCAAACTCCTTGATCACATACTCCGCCGTGTCGTGCTGGATGAGAACCTGCGTGCAGGTTCGAGCCGAGCGAAGCGAGACGACAACGCACAGCGTTGCCCGCAGGGCGAGGCCAGAGGCCGAGTCAATCCTGCACGACCCACCAATACAGAAAAAAGCGCCTTTTGGCGCTTTTTTCGCATCTGCGCCACCTTATTCCCGCAAACTTCTTGATCACATATTTTTCCGTGTCGTGCTGGATGAGAACCTGCGTTCAGGTTCGAGCCGAGCGAAGCGAGACGACAACGCACAGCGTTGCCCGCAGGGCGAGGCCCAAGGCCGAGTCAATCCTGCACGACCCACCAATACAGAAAAAAGCGCCTTTTGGCGCTTTTTTCGCATCTGTACCACCTTAATTCCCGCAAACTTCTTGATCACATATTTTTCCGTGTCGTGCTGGATGAGAACCTGCGTTCAGGTTCGAGCCGAGCGAAGCGAGACGACAACGCACAGCGTTGCCCGCAGGGCGAGGCCCAAGGCCGAGTCAATCCTGCACGACCCACCAATACAGAAAAAGCGCCTTTAGGCGCTTTTTTCGCATCTGCGCCCTGATAATCTCTATAAGCCTCACCACGTCCGCCCTGCCCCTGAAAATAATCATGCCCCTGCGCCGCCAATAGAAAAGGCGCTGCAAGCAGCGCCCTTGGGCTATCCTGGCGTTGTCGAGCGGATTATCAGGCCGCCAGCGTCGCCCCGCCGTCAATCACGATATCCTGCATGGTGATATGGCTGGCGCGATCGGAAGCCAGGAACAAAATGGCATCGGCGATTTCCTGCGGCTGGGCAATTTTACCCAGCGGAATACCCAGCTTGAACTGTTCCGGGAAACCGTTGATGGTGTTCTGTTCTCCCGTTTCGTCCTGCCACATGCCGCGCTGCATCGGGGTATTGGTCGAGCCGGGCGAAACCAGGTTGCAACGTACGCCATAAGGCGCCATTTCCAACCCCACGGTTTGGCACAGGCTACGCAACGCCGCTTTGGAAGCGCAATAGGCCGCCATGCCAACACGCGGCACATGCGCCGCATTGGATGCCACGCTGACAATAGCGCCGCGTCTCTGGCGACGGAATACCGGCAGGGCATGGCGGAACATATTGAATGCACCCCCGGCATTAACCGCCAGGCAGGCCAGCCAGTCTGCGGTGCTGGTTTCGTCCGCCAGCCCCATGCGCAGAATACCGGCGCCGTTGACCAACACGTCCAACTCACCCTGCTCAGCCAGCAAACGCCCGCACAGGGCATCTACCGCATCGCTGTCGGCGATATCCAGCACTTCGGTGCGAAACGCGTATTCCGGTTCGCCAAAATGCTTATCGAAACCAATTACCTCGGCACCGGCCCGCACAAACGCCAATGCGGTCTCCAGGCCAATCCCGGCGCCCGCGCCGGTAACCCAGACCCGTTTGCCGGCAAAATCGCCCTGTTGACTCATCAGGCTTTCCCCTCTGACAACAGCGCCCACCAACCATCAATGGTCGGGTTCTTGGCCAGGGCGATAAAATCGATATCGCCGCGGATCTTACGCCAGCGCGCCGCCAGCTCCATGATCCGCACTGAATCCAGACCGTAGTCGATCAGGTTCTCGTCGTCACCCATGTCTTCGCTGTCTTCGTCGAGGAAAGGCATGATTTGCTGACGCAACGCCGCTTTGCTGGTGATCCCTGGCAGCAGTTCAGCGGTGGTAACCACGCGGCCACAGCGGCCGGCCGTGTAACGCAGCGCCATCAGGTGCTCTTCGCGGGAGAAGTCGGCCAGACCATCAGCAACCATAAACGGCTGAATGTTACGCATAAAGGCATCGATCGCCGTGGTCATGCAGCCGATATGGGCGTAAACACCACAGATGATCAGCTGATCGCGGCCTGACTCCTGCAGAATTTCCTGCAGCGGTGAACGGTGGAAGGCGCTGTAACGCCATTTCACCAGCACAGTGTCGTCTTCTTCCGGCGCCAGCGCGGCGACCACCGCCTGTTGCTCCGGGTGCTTGTTCAATCCAGGCCCCCACATATCATTGAGCAACGCCCGATCTTCATCGCTCTGCTGATTAGGCTGCGCGGTGTAAAACACCGGGATGCCCTGAGATTTGCAGTAGCGGCGCAGGTTGGCGATGTTCTCCACTACCTGTTTGATCAACGGGCTGTCTTCACCCCAGAAATTCAGAAAATACTGCTGCATGTCGTGGATCAACAGTGCAGCGCGCTGCGGTTCCACCGTCCAGCTCACTTTGTTGGTCGGCAGTTCAGCCTGAGTCGGCAACGCGTAATCATTAAGTTTTGGAATGGCCATGACTTATTCTCCCTGGACCTGAGTCAGTTGTTGCGCCTCCAGGCGTTGGCGCAACAGTTTTTTATCCACTTTGCCAACCGGGGTGAGCGGCAGCGTCTCAACCTGTATAAAGCGGTCGGGTAATTTGAATTCGGCCACGCCCTCGGCGCGTAAATGGCGACGCAAAACGACCGGTTTCAATGGGCTGGTGGCGATAATATAGGCGCAGCTTTTTTCGCCCATCAACTCGTCCGGCATCGAAACCAACGCCGCATTGATCACTTCCGGGTGACGCAGCAACAGGTTTTCGATCTCCTCGGCGGCAATCTTCTCCCCACCGCGGTTGATTTGGTCTTTCTGCCGCCCTTCAACCTTCACGTAGCCGTCTTCAGTCAGGCTAATCAAGTCGCCGGAGCAGTAGAAACCGTCTTTATCGAAGGCGGAGGCATTATGTTCCGGGCTTTGGTAATAACCGCGGAAGGTGTAGGGGCCACGGGTCATCAGACGCCCGGTCTCGCCGACAGGCAGCGGATTACCGTCGTCATCGGCCACCCAAAGTTCGTCATCCGGCGACATCGGGCAGCCCTGAGTAGTCAAAATATGCTGCTCGTCATCGTCCAGCCGGGTGTAGTTCACCAGGCCTTCCGCCATGCCGAACACCTGCTGCAGCTGACAGCCGATTTCGGCCGGAATGCGCGCGGCCAGGGTTTCCCCCAGCTTGGCTCCGCCCACCTGCAGCAGCTTCAGGCTGGTCAACTGCTGGCAACCGCCCCATTCCTCAATGGCCTGCAGCCACAGCGTTACCGCCGGCGGCACCAGCGCCGTCACGTTAATCTGATGCTGGTCGATCAAACGGAAGCATTGCCCGGCATCCGGATCGCTGGCGAACACCACCAGCCCACCACCGTAAAACACGCCCAACACGCCAGGCGAGCTCATCGGATAGTTGTGTGCTACCGGCAGTGCGCACAGATAACGGGTTTCGTCATCAAAATGACAAATCTCCACGCTGCGGCGAATGCTGTAGTAGTAGTCGTTGTGGGTACGTGGGATCAGCTTCGGCGTGCCGGTACTGCCACCGGAAAGTTGGAAGAACGCTACCTGATCGGCCGCGGTTGGCGCAGCCACGAAATCGCCGCAATCCTCTTCCAGCCAGCTCGCCAGCGACTGCTCACCCTGTTCCTCACTGCGCAAAGCGACCAGGCGCAATGAAGGATGTTCAGCGCGAAACGTCGTCAGGAATTCGTCGTTACCGAACAGGCCATGCTGACGATCGGCAATCAGCAACGCCGGTTTGATCTGCGCCGCATAGGCGTTCAGCTCATTGCGTTGGTGGCTAAACAGCGCATTCACCGGCACCACGCCAATTTTCAACAGCGCAAAGAAAGTCACGTAGAACTCGACCACGTTACCCAACTGCACCAGCGCGGTATCGCCGCTGTGTATGCCCCGACGCAGCAAGGCCGCAGCCAGCCGATCGGAGAGTTGATTAAGCTGGCGATAGCTCAGGCTGCGTTGCGGGTCGATCAGCGCGATGGCGTCATTTTTAGCCTGGCGGGTGATGATGTCGGTCAATGGCCGGTCGGTCCAATATCCCCGTTCGCGATAGCGACGGGCTAATGCCTCAGGCCAGGGAGTAAAAGCAATGCTCATGGAAATGTCTATCCTTGGTTCAGGCCAAACGCCCGCGAAATGGTACTGAGTTTGGTGCCGGTTTCGTGCCATTCAGATTCCGGCGAAGAGTCTTGCACAATGCCGGCTCCGGCAAAGAGTCGCACCTGGTTGCCCTGCACCGTGCCACAGCGGATGGTCACTACCCACTCCCCGTTGCCTTCGGCATCACACCAGCCGACGATGCCGCCAAACAGGCCGCGATCAAAAGGCTCCAGTTGCTTGATCACCTGATGCGCCAGCGCCGTTGGCGTACCGCACAGCGCCGGTGTCGGATGCAGCAGGCAGGCCAACGACAACGCGTTTTCCGCCCGGCTGGCGGCCTCGCCGTCGATTGGTGTAGACAAGTGCCACAGCGTGGTGGTGCTCAATAATTCAGGCGAGGTGGGGATATTCAAATAACTGCAGCGATCGGCCAGCACCTGCCGCATACCTTCGGTAACAAACTGGTGCTCGTAGAGATCTTTCTCGGAAACCAACAGCTGTTGGCTGACTTCACGATCCCGCTGCGGGTCGGCGTCACGACGGGCGGAGCCTGCCAGCGGGTTGGAATAAAATTGTGCGCCGGATTTACGCAGCAGCAGTTCAGGGCTGGCGCCAAGCAATGCTCCCTGTTCCAACGGCACATGGAAATGGAAGCCATGCGGGTTTTGCGCGATGATACGCGCCATCAATGCCTGACTGTCTACCGGTTCGCGTGTTTCAATCTCCAGCAGGCGTGACAGCACCACTTTATCCAGTTGGTCACCACGGGTTGCTTCCACCGCATCTGCCACCATCTGCATGAAAGGCTGTTGTGCCGGCACTTCATTTTGGCTGATAATTTCCGGCAGGGCTTCCTGTGGTGAGGTTACGCCAGCCAAAAAGGCATCGCGCTCAAACCACTGGGTGTGCTGGGGAATAAAAAGCGCAGAGGGTTGATGAGTATCGAACGGGATCGCGCCGCACAGGACCGGGTTTTTCACCCCCGCCAGTTTGGCTTCGGCAAAAGCATGCCGTACCGCCTGCTGGAACTCGCCGTTAAGCCGATCCCCGCCCTGGGCCGGCAGCGTGATTTTGGCGAAGCAGCCCTGGGTGCTCAGGCTACGGAAAGGAGAGGTAAAGAAAAAGCCGGAGGTCGGCGACACGCCTGCTACGGACGACTCGCTCTCCTTGCTGTGCGGCTTCTTCTGCCCGGTACCCTGTACTGTCACGCTCATCGGTTCTCCCTTTCGTATCATGAACAATAACCTGTATAATAATGATTATCATTTGTATTGAATCGCGTTAAATTACCCTCGTGAATATGCTATGTCAATAAATGTAAACAGTTCTTCTATTCATTATCGTGCTATAAAACCAGCAGTTTTAATTATATAAATGATAAGTATTACTATTTAAATTCTAAGGAATGCTTTATGAAGAAGAACCTGTTCTTCGGCTTCGCACTGTTTGGCATGTTAGCCATGGGTGCAGCCCATGCCACAGAGGCCGGTTGGCCGCGTAAAATCGAAACTTCACACGGCGTAGTCACCCTGCAGCAGCCCCCTACCCGCATCGTTTCCACCAGCGTAACCGTCACCGGCACCCTGCTGGCGATTGATGCGCCAGTGATCGCCAGCGGCGCCACCACGCCCGGCAGCCGTCTGGCGGACTCACAAGGTTTCTTCCACCAATGGAGCGCTATCGCAACGCAGCGCGGCGTAAAGCGCCTGTACATTGGCGAACCCAACGCAGAAGCCATTGCCGGTGAAGCGCCCGACCTGATCATCATCTCCGCTACCGGCGCCGACTCCGCCGTACGCCTGTACGATCAGCTGTCCGCCATTGCCCCGGTGCTGGTGGTCAATTACGACGACAAAAGCTGGCAGGCGCTGGCGATAGAGCTGGGCCAGGCCACCGGGCACGAAGCCAAGGCGCAAAAAATCGTTGATGATTTCGATAGCCGGGAAAAGTCACTCAAACAACGTATGACGCTGCCGGAACAACCGACCTCCGCTCTGGTCTTCAGCGCCGACGGCAAGTCAGCCAACCTGTGGACCGCCGAATCTTCCCAGGGGCAAATGCTCAAGCAGCTGGGTTTCACCCTGGCGGTTCCGTCTGACAAGCTGAACAACAGCCGCAGCATGGGTATGCGTAAGGACATCATTCAGCTCGCCGGGGAAAACCTGGCGGAAGGACTGAACGGCCAGACGCTGATGCTGTTTGCCAACAACGAAAGCGATGCGCAGCGGCTGATGGCCAATCCTTTTCTCGCTCACCTGCCGGCGGTGCAGCATAAGCGGGTTTATGCGCTGGGCAATGACACCTTCCGACTGGACTACTACAGCGCCAGCAACCTGCTGACGCTGTTGGAAAAACAGTTTATTTCTCAGTAGATCCCGCGGCGGGCTGGAGATCGCTTTCCTGCCCGCCAAGGCTCACCTGACGCAGACCTTTCATCGCGAACGCCAGCACTACACCCAGTACCGCCACGCCAAAACCGAAGCTGGTTGAAGTCATGGCCGGCAACATAAACGCCCCCATCGCCCCCAGCAGCAGGGCACCCAATGCGTCCCCCACCACGTTTTGCGCCGTCCACAGGCCATTAATGCGCCCCAGGAAAGCATCCGGCGTCAGGTTCTGAATCAGCCCGTACTGCAGTAATGAGTTCAGTGCGCTCAGGTAGCCAAACACCACCAGGAAGAACAGTGCCAGACCGTACCAGGGCATCAGGCCGAACAGGCCGATAGCGACAAACGCGCCAATCGCCGTCATCAGCATCATCCAGCCCGGCCGCGCCACGTGCGCCACCCGGCCACTGGTAAAGGCGCCAATTGCCGCGCCCAGCGGCACGGCGGAATACATAAAGCCCAGCTGCGCCGCACTGACCTGCCACATGCCGGACATCGCCGGGTACAGCACTCGCACCGCGCTGGCCATGGTCAGCAACGCGCCGATCAGCGCCACCATGCCAATCACCCGGTTACGAAACAGGAAGCCAAAACCCCCGGCCAGTGCGCGCAACGGATGCTCGCGTGGCTGAGGTGGCGGCAACAGCTGCGGCAGCTGCAATAAAGGGATCAACGTCAGCAAGGTGCCGAAGGCCGCCAAAGCGTAGTTCCAGGTCACGCCGGCGTTGGCAATCACCAACCCGCCGATCGCCGGGGAAAGAATGGAGCCAAAACGCACCGTCAGCATGCTGATGGCACCGGCCTGAACGATATTTTCACGCCCAACCAGCGCAGGTGTCGCCGCCAGCAACGCCGTCACGCCTACCGCCCCGAAGAACCCGTCCCAAACCGCCAGCAGATAAATCAGCGTTAATGACGGCGCAGGTAAAGCGGCATTTAAACAAAGACCGATAAACCCAATACCGCAGGTGGAACGGGCAAAGAGGATCAGACGGCGGCGCTCGTAGCGGTCAGCCAGTACGCCCCCCATCAGCAAACCGGCAAACATGCCGCTGCCGGCCAGCGTCACGGACAACCCGACCAGCAGCGTCGACCCGGTCAGGGCCTGGATCTGCACCGGGATGGCAATGGCCATCAGCCCGAGCGCCAGAATGGAAATAAAACGCGCGCAGAACACAGCGCGAAAGGCGCTATTGGTCTTAAGCAGGCCAAAATCAAGCAAAATAGAGGGCTTACTCATTAGCTTTCTCACCACAACTAAAGAAAAGGGGCAGCGTCTGTGCTGCAATAGCGAAGGGACTCATGGTACCATAGATGAAAACAATCAATAATGATAATAAATATCATTCATATTCAATCAAATAATGGATTGTTATGTTACGGATTACACGCAATTGCACACCGTCCATTCCGCTGTCCAGGGACCGTCTTGCGGGTGGCACTCCCCGCTCATTTCGTCGCAAGCTGCTTGGCTTGCTGATTGCCGTTTGCGCCCTGTTGGTCGTCATGCTGCTCAGCCTGTCGCTCGGTGCCAAATCTATCCCCTTCGACACGGTTATCCAGGCGCTCAACGGCCAATGTAGCGGCGCCGACTGCACCATCATTACCAACGCCAGGCTGCCGCGCACGCTGATCGGCGTGCTGGCGGGTATCGCCCTTGGCCTGTCCGGCGTGCTGATGCAAACCCTCACCCGCAATCCGCTGGCCGACCCCGGCATTCTCGGCGTTAACGCCGGCGCGGGGTTTGCCGTGGTATTGGGCATCACTTTCTTTGGTGCCGCTCACGTCGGCGAATATCTGTGGTTCGCCTTTGCCGGCGCAATGTTTGCCGCCCTGCTGGTGGCGCTGATCGGCGCATTGGGTGGCAGCAGCCTGAACCCGGTTCGCCTGACGCTGGCCGGCGTCGCGCTGGCGGCGGTGCTGGAAGGCATGACATCCGGCATTTCCCTGTTGAACCCGCTGGTCTTCGATCAGCTGCGTTTTTGGCAGGCCGGTTCGCTGGATATTCAAAATATGCAGGTGGTGCGCACCGTTGCCCTGCCGATCCTGCTGGGCACAGCAATCACGCTGTGGATGAGCAAATCGCTGAACAGCCTGAGTATGGGCAATGAGTTAGCCACCGCGCTGGGCACCGGCATCGTCCGCACCCAGTTGCTGGGGTTGCTGGCGATCACATTGCTGTGCGGTGGCGCCACCGCCGCCGTTGGTCCGATAGCCTTTGTCGGACTGATGATGCCGCACATTGCCCGGCGACTGGCCGGCTCCGAGTTGCACTGGATGCTGCCGTGGACCTTGGTATTGACCCCTATCCTGCTGCTGAGCGCCGATCTGATCGGCCGCTTCCTGGTCGCCGGTGAACTGCGCGTTTCCATCGTCACCGCGCTTATTGGCGCACCGCTGCTGATCATGCTGGTGCGTCAACGCCATATGTTCAGGAGGCAGCGCTAATGTCGATGTCCGCAGCCCGTCTGATGGCCAACCACAAAATGCGCGCCTTGTCGCGCCCGGCGCTAACCGCACTGCTGCTATTGCTTGCCGCTCTGGCACTGGCGATTTATGCCCTGGGTTCCGGCGCTTTGTCGCTCAGCGCTCTGCAGGTGATCGACGCCTTACGCGGTGAAGGCCCAGCCAACCTGGCGGTGATCGTTACCCAGTGGCGTTTGCCTCGCGTGATAATGGCGCTGTTGTTGGGTGCCGCGCTCGGTATCAGCGGCGCCATCTTCCAATCGCTGCTGCGTAACCCGCTCGGCAGCCCGGACGTCATCGGTTTTAATACCGGCGCTTACAGCGGCGTACTGGTGGCGATAGTGCTGTTTAACGGCGGCATTCTCGGCATCACCTCCGGGGCACTGGCCGGTGGCTTGCTAACCGCCGCGCTGATTTATCTGCTGGCATGGCGCAACGGCGTCGAGTCATTCCGTTTGATTATCGTCGGTATTGCCGTTCGCGCCCTGCTGGTGGCTGGCAATACCTGGCTGATCATCAGCGCTTCGCTGGAGTCCGCCATGACCGCCGGACTGTGGAGCGCCGGTTCGCTCAACGGCGTGACCTGGGCGAAAAGTTTGCCGGTGCTGGCGGTGATTGCGCTGTGCTGCCTGCTGCTGTTGATGCTGGCCCGCCGCATGCGGCTGCTGGAGATGGGCGATGACACCGCCTGCGCACTCGGTGTGCCGGTGGAGCGCTCACGCGTGCTGCTGTTATTGGTCGGCGTTACCCTGACTGCCGCCGCCACCGCCGTCGCCGGGCCGATCTCCTTTATTGCGCTGGTGGCCCCCCAGATTGCGCGACGCCTGTGCGCCAACCGCAGCGTCCTTTTGCTGACAGCCCTGACGGGGGCCCTGTTGCTGCTGCTCGCCGATGTCGCGGCGCAACGCCTGTTTATGCCTTATCAGTTGCCGGTCGGGGTATTGACCGTCAGCCTGGGCGGCATTTATCTGATTTGGCTATTAATCCGTGAGTCACGAAAAAAATGAATGCTGAACTCTTACAGCCCGCGCCGTTACGCGCCGAAAACCTGACGCTCGGCTATGACAAAAAAATCGTCGCGCGCGACCTTTCCGTTTCTATTCCGCACGGTGAACTGACGGTCATTATCGGGCCGAATGCCTGCGGTAAATCGACCTTGCTGCGCACTCTTAGCCGCCTGATGCAGCCGCAGGCCGGTGCCATCTGGCTCAACGGCAAACACATTAGCGACTATGCCACCAAAGAGGTGGCTCGCCAGTTGGGGCTGTTGCCACAAAGCTCGACCGCACCGGGTGACATTACCGTGTTTGATCTGGTGGCACGCGGTCGCTATCCGCATCAGCGCCTGTTCAGCCGCTGGCGTGAAGAAGACCAGCAGGCGGTCGAACAGGCCATGCGCTCCACCGGCGTGTTTGAACTGGCTGAACAGCCGGTTGATACGCTTTCCGGCGGACAACGTCAGCGGGTCTGGATTGCCATGGTATTGGCGCAGCAAACGCCGTTGCTGCTGTTGGATGAGCCGACCACCTGGCTGGATATCAGCCATCAGATCGACTTGCTGGAACTGATGCGCCAGTTAAACCGTGAAAATGGCCATACGCTGGTGGTGGTGCTGCACGATCTCAACCATGCCTGCCGTTACGCCACGCATCTGATTGCCATGCGCGACGGTAAAGTGGTCGCCGAGGGTGCACCGAAGGATATTGTGACGCCGGAATTGATCGAAAAGGTCTACGGTCTGCGCTGCATGATCATTGACGATCCCGTCTCGCACACGCCGTTGGTGGTACCGCTGGGTAAGTAATCGAGATTGTAGGGGCCCAGCATGCTGGGCCCGCGTTAATCGGGACGAATATATTCGTCCCCTACCATCACTGGGTATTATAAAGCGCGAAGTATGCGGTTCAACAACGGTCCTAATACCTTGAACGACGTTGGTGAAACGATATCCACGTGCGCACAATCCAGTTCATGAACCTGTAGCGCGTCCACATATTGCGACCAGGTCTGTTGAACATCCATCCCTTCCTGCAACGTCTGGCGCGCGACAAACAGCGTCGCTTGTCCTTTGAAGTTCGCCGTATGGGTGGCTGAAAGCAGACGAACCGAATCGGCATAGTTGGCTTCGATATTATCGAACATGGCTACGCGGGTTTCGCCTAATGCCGGATCCAGCGCATCTTCAGACACCGCCAGGAACTGCTGACGTTCGCGCTGAACTTCTTTCAACACGTTGTCATCCAACATCACGTCCCAGTTTTGCGTTTCCGGCGGATAGGTATCCAGCAGCCCAAGGAAAGCCACTTCTTCGCCCCTTGCCTGTAAGCGCGCGGCAATACCTTGTGCCAGAGTGCCCCCCAGCGAGTAACCGATAAAGTGATACGGGCCGTGCGGTTGCACTTGCAACACCGTCTCCAGATGCGCGTCGCATACCTGGTCCATATTTTCGCTCAGCGCCAACGGGCCATCCGGCCGTGGTGACTGAATGCCCACCAGCGACCAGTGCTGATCGATATAGCGCGGCAATACGCTGAACTGCCATGAGAAGCCGGACGCCGGATGCAAGCAGAACAGCGTTGGTCCTTCGGTGGTGCGCAGTGGCAGAACGCGGTCAAAACCGGTTTTGTCAGCTTCTTCCTGGGTGCGTTCCTCGGCCAACAGCTGCGCCAGTTGTTCCACGCGGGAAGCCACCATCACCTGCCCTACCGATACCGCTTTGCCCAGCTCACGCCGCAGCTCCGCCGCCAAACGCATCGCCAACAGCGAGTGCCCGCCGAGGGCAAAGAAGTCATCGTCGGCAAACACGGTTTCGCGTTGCAGCAGGCGGGCGAACACCGCAGCGATCGCAGTCTCCAGCCCCGCTTGCGGCTCACGCCCTGCCGCGCGGGCTGCGCCCTGCGGTTGCGGCAACGCTTTACGATCCAGCTTGCCATTGGCGCTCAGCGGCAGAGTATCCATCTCGACCAGCGCCACCGGCACCATATGCGGCGGCAGGCGATCGGCCAACGCTGCGCGGAGCGCGTCCAGATCAAGGCGCACGCCGGGCTGCGCCACCAGATAGCCCACCAGTTGACGGGCATCGCCGCCGCCAGGATCGGTTGGCGTATTTTCCAGCACCAGCGCGTGAGTCACCGCCTGTTTAATCCCCGGCAGCGACAGCAAAGCATGATCGATTTCACTCAATTCAATGCGTTGCCCACGTATTTTTAACTGATCGTCACTGCGGCCAAGGTATTCCACCTCGCCTCCCGGCAGCCAACGGGCGACGTCACCCGTGCGATACATCCGCCCGCCATCGCCGTCAGGATCGGCTACAAAGCGGCTGGCGGTCAGTTCCGGTCGCCCCAGATAGCCGTGCGCCAGTTGCACACCGGTAAGATACAAATCACCGGCGACGCCCGGCGGCACTGGCCGCAGGCGCGTATCGAGGATGCGTAAACCGGTGTTCCAAACCGGTAAACCAATCGGCACATTGGCGCCAGTGACGGCAGCCAAGGCTTCGCCCCAGGCCGGATGCCAGCTGACGTCCACCGCCGCTTCGGTCGGCCCGTACAGGTTATGCAACGGCACCGCAGTGCGGCTTTGCCACAGGCGGCACAGTTCCGCTGGCAAGGCTTCACCACTGCAAAATACCTGGCGTAACGGCGCACAACACGCCACCGCCTGCGGGCTATCCAACGCGCTGACGAAGGCCGCCAGCATCGAAGGGACAAAGTGCATGGTGGTGACACGATGTTGATCAATCAGCTGGAGCAACTGTTCCGGATCGCGATGCGCTTCAGGCGGGGCCATCACTAACTGGGCCCCCACTATCAGCGGCCAGAAGAATTCCCATACCGAAACGTCAAAACTGCAAGGCGTTTTCTGCAGCACCACATCGCCTGCCGCCATAGGATACTGATGTTGCATCCACAGCAACCGGTTGACGATCGCCTGATGCCCCACCAACACGCCTTTCGGTCGCCCGGTCGAGCCGGAGGTAAAGATAATGTAGGCCGGGTGATGCGGCGTCGGTCCATTCAGCGTGACATTGGCTGCGCTGTCTATCGGCAACGGCGCGTCATACAGCAAGATCTCACCCTTGCCGGCAAAACGTGCCTGCTGGGTCGGTTCGGTGATAATCAGGCGCGGCGCAGCGTCCTCCAGCATCATGCCAAGACGCTCGTCAGGATAACCGGTATCCAGCGGCAAATAGGCCGCCCCGGCTTCGACGATGGCCATTAACGCCAGAGACAAAAAGACCGAGCGCGGTAAGGCAACGGCGACGATATCACCCGGTTGTACGCCCTGCTCCGTCAACTGACGCGCCAGCGCGACAACCTGTTCACGAGTTTCGCGATAGGTAAATTGGTACTGCGCATCGGCCAGCGCCGGGGCGTCAGGGGTTTTCTGCGCCTGCTCCGCCAGCAGCCCGCTGAGGGTTTGCGCCTTCACCGGATGTGCCGTGTCATTAACCCGGGCCAACAGTTGGCGGTCTTGCTCGGTGAGCAAATCGGCATCGCCAATCGGCATCTGGGGCTGTGCGGCAAACTGACACAACAACAGAGGCAGGCGTTGCAGATGCGCCGCCAGCTCATCACGCTGATAACGTTCGGCATTAGCCAACAGATCGACCTTCAGCGTACCGGCCTCGTCGAGGTACAACGCGATCTCCAGATCACGGACCGGCCCGGAAGCCAGCTCATGGGTGATGCCTTCGATACCGCCGAAGTCCAACTGGAAATCGAACATCTTAAAGTTGAATACCGTGCCGTACAGCGGTTGGGTATCGCCAATTCGCCCCAGATCGCGCTGCACCTGCTCCGCCTCGTAGCGCTGATGGCGGCGAACGGTTTTTAACTCACGACCAATATTACCGGCGACCTCGCTCAGCGTAGCCTGAGGGTCGAGATGCATTTCGATCGGCAAGACGTTAATCACCGGTCCGTTGGCACAGAGCGCGGCCGAACCGGTACGGCGCATAAAGATAAAACCGGCGCTGAAGCTGGCATGTCCGCTCAGGCGTGAAACCCACAACGCAACCAGCGCCAGTGCCATATCTGCCACGCTGAACTGCTGCTGACCGGCGTTCACCAACTGCGTGAAATCTTGTCGATCGCACAGCTGTGACAAGCGGTGAATACGGGTGGTTGGCGTCTGCCCGGCCAACGGTTGCGGGCAAAGGGTGGCAGGCGTCGGCAATTGCTGCGCCTTGTTCAACCAGAAGGCAGCGTCGCGCTGAGAGGTGGATGATTGCGCATAACGCTGATATTCCTCGACCACTTCGCTGAATGCGCTGAAGGGCGTCGGATCCGGCCGTTCATTGTGCAACGTCCGGGTATAAATATGGGCGATTCTGCGGGCAATGGCGGTAAAACTGAAGCCATCTACCAGAATATGATGATAACGCTGATACCAAAACCAGCGCTGTTCCGACAGGCGGATCAGCATATGACGATATAACGCATTGCCGCTACCGATGCGCAAATCACCGGACATATCCAACTGCATGAGGGCACGCGCCGCTGCAGCGGCATCGGGAGATTCGCTGAGATCGATGTATTCTACCGGCAGGATCGCCAGCTCGGGGTCATGCCACTGCATCGGCACCCCGTCACGCTCTTCAAAGCGGAACTGCAGGGTATCTACTTCCGACAGCCCCTGCTCAATCGCACGCAACAGGCACGCCTGATCCAACGGGCCATTCAGCTCAATATAGTGGGAAACCGCATAGGCGTTGGCATGCGGTGAAATCTGATCGGCAACCCAGATCCCGGGTTGCGCGGCGACCAACGGCAGTTCAGTGGCGAACGGCCATTCGGTCGGTAATAAATTCAGGTCTGACAAGGTACTGACTCCTGTTATCGGTATTGGCGCCATCACGCCTTACGCAGCGAGGCGGGCCGCATATCCTGCCAATGCTGTTCCAGCCAAATCACGCACAGCGGACGCGCCGCCGGGCCAAACACCGGCGTCCACCCCGCCGGCACTGCGCTAAAGTCTGGCCACAGGCTGTATTGCAATTCATCATTCTGCACAATCAGGCAGCTTTGTTGCTCGTCATCGAACGGGTTCAGAGTTTCCATCGCGGACTCCTTGGGCAGTGAAGGTTAGCGTGATCGAGGGGACAGAAGATTGGTCCGCCCACAGTGCCTGCAGACCGTCTATCAGGCCGCCACGCCAGCACAAATGATCGTGTCCCCCGGCTACCACCCGGTATTGCACCCGGTGACCGGCATCACGCAGCAAGTCCGCCATCCGATCGTTGACCCGGCGCGCCACTTTTTCATGCACGCCGGCTTCCATAAACACCTTCAGCTTGCCTTTGCCAACGCCCTGCTCAACCTGATGCAGTAACCAACCGGCATCGGCCGGGATTTCCGCAAGCTGATACATGTCGCGACGTGGCCACCAGAAAGAGCTGGACTGGCAAATCACCCCGCCGAAGCTCTGCGGCCAGTGCAGCCCGGCATACAGCGATGACAAGCCGCCAAAACTTTGGCCGCACACCAGAGTACGGGCAGGATCGCGCTGGTACGGCGCCCATTCGGCGACCTGCGGCAGCAATTCTTCTTGTACCGCCAGCCAGAAATCTGCATTGCAGGCCAGCTCCTGGGAGCGGTGTTTAAGATCGATAATGTCAATCAACAGATAAACCGCTTCCGGCAGCTTGCCCTCGCGGGTCAACTGCATCAACGGATCCCAGACCGGCATGTTGCTCGCCCAGAATTGACCGTCCAGCAATATCGCCAGCGGACGTTGTGTTGGATCGCCTTCGCCGGTGGTGTAAACCCAGACGTTACGGGTATTGCCCAGACGCTCGCTGTGCCAGCTGTGGCGCTGCAGTTTCGCCGGGGGTGCTGGAGTACAACGCCCGCTGGCGACCGCATAGCGATCGAAATCCTGCCAGGCCGGTTGCGGCAGCGCTTCCGGCATATGCAGACCTGACAATACATGGCCGCCGACACCGGCCCAGGAACGATGGGGATTCAGCAGGTCTTGGGTCGCACCGGCAAACACCTGATGCCACCAATGGCGGACCGAATGCATATTAACGTGCGCATCCTCATCACTGGGGGCCAGTGGTCGGTCGTCCATACAGGGGATAAAGCAGTAGCTGCCGCGCCAGTCGGCGCTGAGCTCGGTCTGCCAGTACCAAACGTCGGTCCCTTCCAGCCGTTGCAGGCTCTGCGGCGGCGACGACTGATGATGGTCGGTCAGACAATTGATGTGGATCCAGACGCGTCGATAGGCGGAAGTGAGTTCACATCCCTGGGGGTCACGCCATAAAAAGGTGACCTTCCCGCGTCCATCCCCTTGCAGCTCCACCAGCGGCGTGCCGCGTTTGGCGATATTCAGCCACCATCCATGGCGCCCGGCGTGCTTGCTTGATAATAATCTGCTGCTTTCTGACTCGGATTTTGTTTTCAAACGCCTATTCACTATTTAGCTGGCAGCTTCAGGAAAGCCGGTAATTTCGCGGCGCGAGGCGCTGCCCAAGAAAACGGTAAGTCGAATACTATTGATAATTATTTGCGTTTGCAATAGTGTGTGTAGGCTCGTAAACAGGGCAGGTATTCTTCAACAGGGACGGATGCCGAATTTAAGCGCTGAATCCAATGTCGTGGCCGCTGCGTCTTGGCCGATTGGGTTTCTCTTTCCGAAAACAAAAAACTACAACCGCCCTTCTCATAGCCGGAGAGCTACTGCTTCGGTGCCCGGAGAAAGGCAGCAAGGTAGGAACTCTCAGATGAACAGCAAATTATCACGTTATTCCTTAGCCACACTCATCGGGTTAGGGTTAGGCGCGTCCGCTTTTGCACACGCCGCACAGCAAACCGACACCAGCCCAGAAACAGACAAGGTCGCCAAAAGTAAAAAAGAAGCCGCCGAGGACACTATTGTTGTCACTGCCGCCAAGCAAAACCTGCAGGCACCTGGGGTTTCTACCATTACCGCCGACGAAATCAAAAAGCGCCCACCTGCCCGTGATATCAGCGAGCTGATCCGCACCATGCCCGGCGTTAACCTGACCGGTAACTCCACCAGCGGCCAGCGCGGCAACAACCGCCAGATCGATATCCGCGGCATGGGCCCGGAAAATACCCTGATCCTGATTGACGGCAAACCGGCCAGCAGCCGCAACTCGGTGCGTCAGGGCTGGCGCGGTGAGCGTGATACCCGCGGCGATACCGCCTGGGTCCCGCCAGAAATGATTGAACGTATCGAAGTGCTGCGCGGCCCCGCGGCAGCCCGTTACGGTAACGGCGCCGCCGGCGGCGTGGTCAACATCATCACCAAGAAGAACACCAAAGAGCTGCACGGCTCGCTGAACACCTATTTCGACGTGCCGGAGCACAAGCAGGAAGGCTCCACCAAGCGTACCGACTTCAGCCTGTCCGGCCCGCTGACCGACCAGTTGAGCTTCCGCCTGTTCGGGGGTTACAGCAAAACTCAGGCCGATGCCTGGGACATTAACGAATCGCATAAATCCGAGCGAGTGGGTGCCTACGCCAGCAGCATTCCTTCCGGCCGTGAAGGGGTGGTAGATAAAAATATCGACGCCTTGCTGCACTGGGACTTCGCGCACCTGCAGTCGCTGGAGTTTGAATATTCCTATGGCCGTCAGGGCAACCTGTACGCCGGTGACACTCAGAACACCAACACCAATGCGCTGGTACAGAGCAACTACGGCAAAGAAACCAACCGTATCTATCGCGAGACCTTCGGCCTTAACCACCGCGGTGCCTGGGACAATGGCGTCAGCACCAACAACTACGTTCAGTTCGAGCGCACTCGCAATACCCGCCTGAACGAAGGGTTGGCCGGCGGTACCGAAGGTATCTTCGACGCTAAAAACGAAGGCTTCGGCACCACCAAGCTGGACGATTTCCTGGCGCACAGCGAAGTCAGCGTGCCATTTGAACTGGGCGTGACGCAAACCGCCACCCTGGGTACCGAATGGAACCAGCAACGCATGAAGGACGGTTCATCCACCAGCCAAACGATGATGGGGGGCACCATTCCCGGTCAAGGTAGCGGTACTCGTAGCCCTTACGCATCCGCCCATATCTTCTCGCTGTTTGCCGAAGACAACATGGAGCTGACCGACAGCACCATGCTGACGCCGGGCCTGCGTTACGATCTGCACTCCGAAGCCGGTAACAACTGGAGCCCGTCGCTGAACCTGTCACAGGAACTGGGCGACAACTTCACCCTGAAAATGGGCATCGCCCGCGCCTACAAAGCACCTAACCTGTACCAGACCAACCAGAACTATTTGCTGTACAGCAAAGGTCAGGGGTGTTCGTCCAGCGATGTCAAAAATGGCTGCTACCTGCTGGGTAACGACGACCTGAAGGCAGAAACCAGCGTCAATAAAGAAGTCGGGTTGGAATTCCACAATGAAGGCTGGCTGGCCGGCGTGACTTATTTCCGCAACGATTACCACAATAAAATCGAAGCGGGTAATAGCCGTATCGGCACCAGCAGCACCGGCACAGCCGTGTACCAATGGGAAAACGTGCCGAAAGCGGTAGTCCAGGGCCTGGAAGGCACGTTGAACGTGCCGGTCAGCGAAACCGTCTCCTGGAGCAACAACGCCACCTATATGATCGAGAACAAGAACAAGAGCACCGGCGACTACCTGTCGGTGATCCCCAAGTTCACCATCAACTCGACGCTGAGCTGGCAGGCGACCCAGGATCTGTCGATGCAATCGACCCTGACCTGGTACGGCCGTCAGAAACCGAAGAAGTACAACTACCAGGGTAAACCGGTCAGCGGTACCGAAACCAAGGAAGTCAGCCCTTACGCCGTGGTAGGTGCCAGCGCGACCTATGATGTGACCAAAAACATCAGCCTGACGGCGGGTATCGACAACCTGTTCGACAAACGTCAGTTCCGCGAAGGTAACTCGCAGAACGTGGGTGACCCAACCACCGGTGCCATTAACATTGCCGGTGCAGGTGCCGCCACCTACAACGAACCGGGCCGTACTTACTATATGAGCGTGAATACCCATTTCTAAACGGCCGGCTTAATCAAGACTGCTAACCCCCACTAAGGGGCTAAACCGGTAGGGGTCGAACATGTTCGACCCGATTAAATGCAGTGTTTATGCAACTGGGCGCTGCATGCAGCGCCCCTACCATAAAAAAGCAGAGCCGATTGCCAACGACCTAAGGGGCTGCCATGCAGCCCCTTTTTTATTATTTCTCCAGCGAAACCTGTTTGAAGATGTGTTTGCCGAAGGGATCGATCTCGTAGCCTTTCACCTCTTTGCGCACCGGTTCAAAAATGGTCGAATGGGCAATCATCAACGCCGGCATCTGATCATGCATCATCACCTGTGCCTGTTCATACATTGCCACCCGCTTGGCGTGATCGTTTTCCTCACGCGCTTGCGAAATCAACTTGTCGAACGGCGGATAGCACCACTTGGCTGAGTTCGAACCGCCGTTGGCCGATACGCAGGTAAACAACGGGCCAAAGAAGTTATCCGGATCGCCATTGGCCGTAGTCCAGCCCATCAATGCCGTTTGATGCTCGCCATTTTTTATCCGCTGCAGATATTCGCCCCACTCGAAGGTGACAATTTTGGCCTTCACGCCAATCTTCGCCCAGTCGGACTGGATCATCTCCGCCATGCGCTTGGCATTCGGGTTGTAGGGCCGCTGTACCGGCATCGCCCACAGATCTATCGCAAAGCCCTGCCCCAGCCCTGCCTCTTGCAGTAACTTTTTGGCTTTCTCCGGGGAATACGGGTAATCCTCAATCTTGTCATTGCTGCCCCACTGGGTCGGCGGCAACAGGTTCTTCGCCGGCTGGCCCGCGCCGTGGAACACCGCTTCGAGGATCGCTGGTTTGTTCACCGCCAGCGCCAGCGCCTGCCGCACCTTGACGTTATCCAGCGGTTTTTTCTGGGTATTGAACGCCAGGAAACCGATATTCAGACCGGACTTCTCCATGACCTGGATATTGGGATCCTGACGCATGCGTGTCAGATCCGCCGGGTTAGGAAACGGCATGACCTGGCACTCATTTTTTTGCAGCTTGGCATAACGCACCGCCGCATCCGGGGTAATTGAGAACACCAGACGGTCAACCTTGGGTTTGCCTTCCCAATAGTGGTCGAACGCCTTATAGAGGATCTTCGCATCCTTCTGGTACTGCACCAACTGGAAGGGACCGGTGCCGATCGGGTCGTTGTCCACCCGCTGCGGGGTACCGGCCTTTAGCATCGCATCGGCATATTCGGCGGAGAGAATGGTGGCGAAATACATGCCGAGATCGGCCACGAATGGCGCTTCGGCACGTGAAAGTTCAAAGCGCACGGTGTTATCGTCCACTTTGACAATGTTGTTGATCAACGTGCCGAACTCCATCGACTCAAAGTTGGTGTAAGCGCCGTTGGAAACCTTGTGATAAGGGTTATTGGCGTCTTTTTGCCGCATGAAGGAGAAGATGACGTCGTCGGCGTTGAAATCGCGGGTGGGGGTAAAGTATTTATTGCTCTGGAATTTCACCCCCTTGCGCAGGTGAAAAGTGTAATTTTTGCCGTCTTCGCTCACCTGCCAGCTTTCGGCCAGGCTGGGCTGCAGCTCAACGGTGCCGGTTTTGAAGTCCACCAATCGGTTGTAGATCGTCGCCGAACTGGCGTCCACCGTCGGGCCCGAGGTAAACAGCTGCGGGTTAAACCCTTCCGGTGAGCTTTCGGAACAATAAACCAGCGTACTGGCGCGCGCACCGCCCATCACTGCCAAAGCCAATAATCCCAGCGTCATTGTGAGTGTTTTTGTTTTCATCCTGCCATCCCCGGTATAGAAAATAGACTCGATGGATACCAATAAATCATGAAGTTAGGGATGTAAAGAACAAATTTTAGGCATAAAAAACGGGGAGCGCCGCGTACGGCATTCCCCGTGGTTTTTACGCCTGATGAAATTAAATCATCTGGCTGAAGTTCATCTGCGCCATCAATTTGTAGTTGTCGGCGTAATCGACCGGAATGGCCACCACGACCGGCCCCTGGATTTCCATCGCCTTGCGTAACATGGGCCGCAGGTCATCCACCGACTGCACCGCAAACCCGACCGCCCCGCACGCCTCGGCATAGGCTTTAAAATCGATAGGGCCGAATTCCACCCCGGATTTGCGACGGTATTTGTTCACCTCCTGCATTTCCACCATGTTGTAGGCGTTATCCACCCAAATTACGTGCACGATGTTATTTTTCAGCCGCACGGCGGTTTCCAGTTCCATGCTCGACTGCATAAAACCGCCGTCGCCGGAAATCGACACCACTTTGTCGCCCGGCCGCACCAGCGCCGCGCCGATGGCCCACGGCAGCGCCACCCCCATGGTCTGCTGGCCGTTGGAAATCAGCAGTTGGCGCGCACGGAAGCTGTAAAGGTAACGCGCAATCCAAATGTGGAAACTGCCCATGTCCACACACAACGTCACGTCGTCGCTGACAATATCCTGCAGCTCTTTGACGATACGCAGCGGGTGGATTGGCATACCGCCGCGCCGTGCGGCACGTTCCGCCAGTTCGGTACGCTGGCGACCAAGATCGCTGAGGATCGATTCCACTTCGGCCGGCACGCTCACCACGCTGTTAAAGGCTTCGGTCATCATGTCGAGCGTGGCGCTGATATTGCCCACCAGCTCGACGTCCGGACGATAGCAGGTATCGATGTCCGCTGGCAGCACGTCGATATGCACCAGTTTCAATCGCCCCTGGCTGTTCCACATGCAGGGATCGTATTCGATCGGGCCATAGCCGACGCTGACCACCAAATCGGCTTTCTGCAGCAGCTGGTCGGCCGGTTGGTTGTTGAACAAACCGACGCGGCCGGCAAAGCGTGCAAAGTGATTAACGTCGATCACCCCTGCCGCCTGGTAGGTCCCCACTACCGGCATATGGGTGCGATGCAGCAGTTGGCGCACCGCCTCGCTATTTTCCGGGCGGCTGGCCTGCAGCCCCAGCAACAACACCGGGCACTTCGCCTGTTGGATCAGCTTAACCGCGGCGCGAATATCCTCGGCAGCGGCGGCCCCCATTCGCGGCAACCGACATCCCGCCAGCACCGGGGCGCTGACCGGCTCATTGACGATGTCCATCGGCAGGCTGACAAAAGACGCCCCAGGACGGCCGAATTCGGCGTGGCGGAAAGCGTTGGCAATCACTTCAGAAATCGCCGAACCGGCATGCACTTCGGCACAATACTTGGTCACTGGCCGAAACATACTGACGGTATCCATGCTCTGGTGGGTCTGTTTGAGGTTGTCGGCACGCTTCACCGCCCCGCCGAACGCCACGACCGCATCCCCTTCCGAGGTGGCGGTCGCCAGCCCGGTGATCAAATTGGAACTGCCCGGCCCGGAGGTCACCAACGCCACCCCGGCCTTGCCGGTCAAACGCCCCACCGCCGCCGCCATAAACGCCGCGTTGGCCTCGTGGCGCACCACCACCGTTTCTATCGACGGCGCGTCTTCCAGCGAATCGAATACCCGGTCAATCTTGGCGCCCGGAATACCGAATACGTGTTTAACCCCCTGCGCCTCCAGATTTTTCACCACCAAATCTGCGCCACATGCCCAGTTATTGTCTGTTTTTGCCTTGTTCATGGAATACCTCCTGAAAATACACCCAGGACTGTCGCGGAATTAACCCTCGGCAGAACGAATTGCGCTATCCAAATCCTCGGGACAGAGGTCGGCGCGCAGAAAATCCGCATCATGCGGCAATTGAAGATTGAGACGGGTGATCACGCCAAATTGCAGGCGGCCGTGGTCAAGTTGGTAATCCAGCACGTGACCGCCACCGTTGCGATCGTCGGTGACAAAGTGCTCGTGATAACCGGCCACGCCAACGCCCTGCATATAATCAGGCGAACGGAAGCCAACCAGGGTGCCCTGACGTCGATGGAAGGCAAAGGTCGGCTGCTCTTCTATCGCCTCCAGCATCGGACGATAAGGCCGCTCCTGACGCGGCACGGTGCGGGTTTCCACATGGCTGAATTCACCGTCGACGCGCAGCGCGCAGAACAGGTTAGGCGAAGCCACCTGCTCATCGATACACTGGTGCAACTGCGCCTTGGTGATCGGACTGTCGAAGTGTTGGGTGACGCTAGGTTGGAAAAAGGTGACAACAGCAAACGGGGTTTTCTGCTGCAAACTGGCCGGTCGTGCGCTGCCGTCGGCGCGCAACTGGTGAATTTCCTGGTCGAAGGCGATCAGTTCGCCGTCGAGGTGATTGAACGTTCCCAGGCCAAAGTTGCCGTGCTTGAGCAATTCGGCAATGGTGACCTCCCCTTCGTAAACGCCGCTGATCAGTGCGCTCATCAGCGAGATTTGATAGATCTCGCCCTCCCCAACGCTCAGCGACTGCCTGGCAAACCCTTGCGCCAAATGCTGCGCGCAGGAACACCCATGCTCTTCGTTCATAACTACTCCTCCACCAGCGCGGAGTGAAATGCTCCGCGCGTTCAAAAATGCCCACCCGTAGGTGAACAAAGATGTCGCCGGCAACGCGTTCAGTTGGAACGATTCAGCCAACGGCGACAAAAAAACCGGCACGGCAGGCCGGCGATGCCCAATGTCAACAACGGTTTAGATTCACTAATCATTGTTGGTAAACAGGTCATCAATTTGAACGGTTAATCTGGTGTTGAAGTCATCATCAATACCGCAGGCACACGCTGGAACCTGGGGGAAATTCTGTATTTAAAGTTCTAAAAACCGCGAGTTTTATGCATTTTCTCTCTGTGCGGTGGGGTTCACGACACGCCTTCGTTTTCCGTAAGCCCGAAAAAAGAGTAGCCGCATTGCGACGGACGGAGAACCTGGTATTCATAAGAAACGCTTTTGCATATAATGCAAAGATGAATGACGCCCGCTATGTTGAACATCTGCCGATATTTCTCGAGGTGGCCCTGTTGGGCAGCTTCTCCGCCGCCGCTCGCAAGCTGGGAATGGTGCCTTCTTCGCTGGTACGCCACATTGATGCGCTGGAAAACGCGCTGGACGCCACGCTGTTTATCCGCTCTACGCGGGGTTTGATGCTGACGGATGCGGGCGAAAGGCTGCAGGCGCGAGCAAGCACGCTGCTGACGGATATCACCGACATCCGTGCCGAACTGGCTTCGTGGAACGATATGCCGCAAGGCACGCTGCGTATCAGCTGTCTGCCCACCTTCGGCAAAACCTATATCCTGCCGCTGTTGCCGACGCTGGCCGAGCGCTATCCGCAACTGTTTGTCGACCTGGATTTGACCGAACGCCAAACCGATCCGACCCAGGAACTGTTGGATGCCGCCATTCGTATCGGCGAGCAAAAAGACAGCGGGCTGTACGCCAGCCGCATCGCGACCCAGCGCTGGGTGATGTGCGCCAGCCCTGATTATATCGCCCGTTACGGACAGCCGGCCGACCTCAATGCATTGCCGCAGCATCGACTGATTGCCCGCTACCATAAGCAACAACCGGCCTGTTGGGCGCAAATCCTCAGCGTTCCTCTGATGAGCCGCTGCAGCATGGTGCTGCGCTGTGACGACTTTACCGCTCAACGCCAGGCGGCGCTGCTGGGGTTGGGGCTCACCTTTTTGCCCAACTGGGTGGTCGGGCCGGATATTCAGGCCGGCCGCTTGCTGCAGGTGTTGGAAGACCCGCGCCAGGAGCAACAGGGCATTTACCTGTTACGGCCGGTGGCGAAGGTATCCGCGCGGCTGAACCTGTTTATTACCCTGCTAAAACAAAGCATCGGTCAGCCACCGAGCTGGGAGTAACGCGGGGAAACCTGTCCCTGCAGCGCCGGGTTGTCGCTTTCATCTTTCAGCTCCACCCCGGTCAGCCGACGCTGGAAAGCCTGCTCCAGCAGCCAGGCCAGTTTGAACGCCGCCTGCGGATAATCCAGCCCTTCCGGACGCACGTTGGAGATGCAGTTGCGCTCCGACTCGCGCCGCCGGGTGTTCGGCCCCCAGGTAAGGTAAATACCGAGGCTGTCCGGCGACGATAAGCCCGGCCGCTCGCCGATCAACATCGCCACCGCTCTGGCCTGCAAACACTCGCCGATATCATCCCCCAGCGCGACCCGCGATTGGTGTGCCAATACCACAGGGGCAACCGAAAGCCCCAGTCCATCGAGATAAGGTCGCAGCGCCTGCAACAACGGTAGCGCCTGACGGTGCACCGCCTTGGAGGATAAACCGTCCGCCACCACCAGCAGCAGATCGGCCGGTTTTTCCGGCAGGCCCAGCAGCAGGCTGCGGCTGTCAGGAGCCAAACGCCGCCCGAGGTCCGGCCGACGGAGATAGGCGGTGCGATCGGCGGCCTGACTGTGCACCGTCAGGGTTTGCCAACCTTGCTCCTGCAATGTCCCGGCCAGCGTATCGCTATCAAACGGCTGATGTACCGCATCACGCGCCTGCGCATGCGCCAGACCGAATTTAAGCAACTCCGCCGTAGGCAGGCTGGAACCGGTACGCCCCAATGCAATGCGCGCATCGGTAAAGGCGCGCAGCGCGTCCCAACGGTTAACGTGCACCGGTTTGCTCATCGTCTCTCTCCCTGCAAGGCCAGTAGCAAAGGGTGATTGGCGGCGGTATCGCGCAGTTGACCCCGTTCGTCGGTAATCTGCATTTTAGTCAGCCAGTCGGCAAACTCCGGTGCGTGTTTCAACCCCAGCAGCTCGCGGATATAGAGCGCGTCGTGGAATGAGGTGCTTTGATAATTGAGCATGATGTCGTCGGCACCCGGCACGCCAATCAGGAAAGTCAGCCCGGCGGTGGCCAACAGCGTCAGCAGCGTGTCCATGTCGTCCTGATCCGCCTCCGCATGATTGGTGTAGCACACGTCGCACCCTAGCGGCAGACCAAGTAGCTTGCCGCAAAAATGATCCTCCAAGCCGGCGCGGATAATTTGTTTACCATCGTACAGATATTCCGGGCCGATAAAGCCGACCACGGTGTTGATCAACAACGGGGAGAAATGACGCGCCACCGCATAGGCACGCGCTTCGCAGGTTTGCTGATCGACGCCATGATGTGCGTTGGACGACAAACAGCTGCCCTGCCCGGTTTCGAAATACATCACGTTATTGCCCAAGGTGCCGCGGTTAAGGCTCAGTGCCGCCTGCTGCGCTTCCGCCAGCAGCGCCAGATTGATGCCGAACCCCTGATTGGCCGCTTCGGTACCCGCGATCGACTGGAACACCAAATCCACAGGGACGCCACGCTCCATCAACCGCAGCGTATTGGTCACATGGGTCAGCACGCAGGATTGCGTCGGAATGGCGAAGCGCTGGATCACGTCGTCCAGCATGTAGTTGAGCTTTTCCAGCAGCGGCAGGCTGTCGCTGGCCGGATTGATGCCGACGACCGCATCCCCGCAACCATACAACAGGCCGTCGAGCATGCTGGCGGCGATGCCCTGCAGACTGTCGGTAGGATGATTCGGTTGCAACCGCACGCTGAGTCGCCCCGGCAGGCCGAGGGTATTGCGAAAACGCGTGATGACCCGGCACTTCTTCGCCACCAGGATCAGATCCTGATTGCGCATCAATTTACTCACTGCCGCCGCCATTTCCGGCGTAATGCCTGCAGCTACCCGTGCCAACATCGCGCTGTCCGCCTGCTCGCTCAAGAGCCAATCGCGGAAATCCCCCACCGTCAGGTGCGATATCGGCACAAAGGCCAACGCATCGTGGCTATCGACAATCAGCCGTGTGACCTCGTCATGTTCATAAGGCACCAGCAGTTGCTGAAGAAAGGTTTTCAGCGGCACATCCGCCAACGCGATGCGCGCCGCCATGCGTTCTTCTGCGCTGTCCGCCGCCACCTCAGCCAGATAATCGCCGGAACGTGCCGGTGATGCCTTGGCCAGCAACTGGCGTAAATCGTTGAAGCGGTAGCTGCGCCGGCTAAGCGTGGCCTGATACATAGCGCCCCCTGTTCTGCCCTGAATGGTCGGTGGAAGTTGCAAACCCTGTACCAAGTGTAGTCAGTGGGCGTGTGAAATTATTTTTTGCCGGAAATCAGCCTATTGTCCCCATATCTCGGGCTATCCACGCTGCAGTGGCGTGCACTAAAATCATGCACGGCATTCCGCCTGCGGTCGCTTCGGGTTACAGTAGCCGCAACTAAGGAGCGGTAATGAGTCTGCAGCAGAAAATTATCCAATGGTTACAGCAAGATAACGAAAGAATGATGGCATTGCGCACCGCGCGACGACTCGGGCTGAATGACTGGTGCCTGGGGGCCGGTTTTGTGCGCAATCTGGTGTGGGATCAGCGCCACGGTTACGCTACGCCAACGCCGCTCAACGATATCGACGTGATCCATTTCGACCCACAGCGCCCGGAAGCGGAACGTGACCACATGCTGGAAACGCGGCTGCAAGAGTGGCTGCCACAGCCCTGGTCGGTGAAAAACCAGGCGCGTATGCATTTGCGTAGCGGTCGAGCCCCTTATCGCAATAGCGAAGACGCCATCAGCTTTTGGACCGAGGTGGAAACAGCCGTGGGTGCACGCCTGAATGCAGATGACAGCATTACGCTGGTCGCGCCGTTCGGTCTCGAGGGGCTGTTTGCCGACACTATTACCTTCAATGCCAAAAACGGCGACCTCGATGCCTATGAACAGCGGGTTGCCGGCAAGGGCTGGTTACAACGCTGGCCGCGCCTGCGGCAAATTCGCGGGTAAAGTTTTTCCCCAGGCTGCCGATACCCTGAGTAGCCATATCAAGACTCAGGGAGAGCATTATGTCGACCAGCATCACCATGATTGTTCCGGTGAAAAATACCGTACCCGGCGTCAGCAACGTTTTTAGCGCCCCCGGTAATACAGGCCAGGTGCTGATGGCCAAGCCGGTACATCAGCAACCTGAAGGCGACAAGTCTAATGAAACCAAAGCGGCGGGCGGGAGCGACCGGGTTAGCGTTTCCGACAGCAGCGCTTCAGCGCGCATCAAAGTGCTGAACAAACAGATTCAGGCTCTGCAACAAAAACTGGTGGATCTGAAAGATTCGGACAGCGATCCCAAAGAGATCGAAAAACAGAAACAGCTGATCCAGGCGCAGATCAAGATGTTGCAGGCCGAGATCGCGCGGATTCAAAAAGAAGAGATGGAAAAACAGCAGGCCGAGCAGATGGCCAAGGCCAATGAGAGCATTGTCCCTGCCAAGGGCGATGGCATCAACCGCCCGACGGCGGCCAACGCCGTGGACGTGTATATCTGACTCAGTAGTCCGCCTGTTGTCGGCGTTGCTGCTGCAACAATGCCGCCTGTTGGCCAACCACTTGCCAGATGGCTTCCGCCGCGGGTGTCAGCGAACGGTTTTTACGCCGCACCAGCATCAGCGCGCGGTTGATTTCCGGCATCAGCCGACGCACCTTTAATTGCCCCCCTTCCGGCAGCGGTAACGCCAGCGCAGGAAAAATACTGATACCGATACCTGCCGCCACCATCGGGAACAACGTTGCCGGGTGGCCTATCTCTTGTACCACCTGCGCTTCCACGCCTTGCTGGCGCAACGCGCTGTCAATCAGCGGCCGGCTACCGGACGCATAGTCCTGCAATACCAGACGACTGCCGTTCAGCGCCGACCAGTGCACCTCGGCCAGCCCGGCGAAGGGGTGATCGTTACGGCACAGCAGCAGGAAGGGCTCGTGCAGGATGGGTTCGCAGTCCAGATCCACCGCCTGGACCGGATCCACCACGATGCCAAAATCCACTTCGGCGTTGCGAATGCTGTGCAGGACCTGTTGCTGTGCCTGATCGCGCAGCATAATGCGAATATCCGGATACTGCTTTTCCCCTGCCGCAATGCACTGCGGCATCAGGTGTGCGGAGATGGTTTGGCTGGACGCCACCCGTACCGTACCGCTGCGCTGCACGCCGAAGCTGCGCGCATCCAGCAATGACGACTGCAGCTCATCCAGCAAGCGCTCAACGCGGTTGGCCAACCGCTGTCCGGCGTCGGTCAGCACCACTTCGCGAGTGGTGCGATCGAGCAGGCGAACGCCGACCTCCGCTTCCAGCTCTTTCACGCTGTGGCTGACCGCCGACTGCGTCAGACCAATGGCCTCACCGGCCCGGCTGAAACTGCGGTGGCGGGCAATGGCGACAAACACCTTGAGCTGCTTAATCGAGTAATTCATGTTTTTTATTCATAAATGAATTAAATAAATCAATTTAATTATTATATCCCTCCGCGCGACAATGGGCGCATTGATTTTTCATCCGAGTACGCCGCCATGAGATTCTTGCCCGATCGCTTTACCCTGACGTTGATCGCCACCGTGCTGCTGGCTTCGTTCCTGCCTGCGCGCGGCGAGTTCGTCGGCTGGCTGAATGCACTGACCATCGCCGCCATCGCCCTGCTGTTCTTTATGCACGGCGCCAAGCTGTCGCGCGAAGCCATTCTGGCTGGCAGCAACAACTGGCGGCTGCATCTGTGGGTGATGTTCAGCACCTTCATTATTTTCCCGGCGCTGGGCGTGCTGTTTAAATGGTGGTCGCCGGTCAACGTCAGCCCGGAGCTGTATTCCGGCTTTATTTATCTGTGCATTCTGCCCGCCACTGTGCAATCGGCCATCGCCTTTACTTCGCTGGCAGGCGGCAACGTGGCGGCGGCGGTATGCAGCGCTTCAGCGTCAAGCCTGCTGGGGATTTTCGTTTCGCCGCTGCTGGTGGGGCTGCTGATGAACGTTCACGGTGAAACCGGCAGCCTGCAGCAGGTGGGTTCCATCGTCCTGCAGCTGTTAGTGCCCTTTGTGGCCGGTCACCTGTCGCGCCCGCTGATTGGTAAATGGATTGAACGCAACCGCAAGCTGATCGGCAAGACCGATCAGACTTCGATCCTGTTGGTGGTTTACGCGGCCTTCAGCGAAGCCGTCACCCACGGTATCTGGCATCAGGTCGGGTTTGGTTCGCTGGTGTTTATCATCGTCGGCAGCCTGGTGCTGCTGACGATCGTGCTGGTGGTGAACACTTACATGGCGCGCTGGCTGGGCTTTAGTAAAGCCGATGAGATCACCATCGTGTTCTGCGGCTCGAAGAAAAGCCTGGCGAACGGTATCCCGATGGCCAATATCCTGTTCCCGGCCGCTACCGTGGGGATTATGGTGCTGCCGCTGATGGTGTTCCACCAGGTACAGCTGATGACCTGCGCCGTGCTGGCGCGGCGCTATCAAAAGAAACAGCAGAAAAAACAGGCGGTGCCAAACGCCGAAACGGCGCGGGGATAATCAAACGGGCGCGACGGTTGCCGCGCCCGACTACTCAACTTTTCTTCAGCGGCTTGACCAGATGGTCGAGCCCTTCGATTTTAATCGCCAGCGTCATTTCCATCAGCATGCCGAGTTTGCCGTTCGGGAACTCCCCCTTGCGAGCAAACCACAGCAGATACTCCTCAGGCAGGTCAATCAGCACCCGCCCCTGGTATTTGCCGAACGGCATCACGGTGTTGGCGATTTCCAGCAGGTTTTCTTTTTCCATCAGGCACCCAACAGGCGGATCATTTCCGCCTCGTCGATCACCGCAATGCCCAGTTCTTGCGCCTTCACCAGCTTGGAACCGGCGGCTTCCCCGGCAATCACCAAATCGGTTTTCTTCGAGACGCTGCCGCTGACCTTGGCGCCCAACGCCGTCAGGCGATCTTTGGCCTCATCGCGTGAAAGCTGGCTCAATGAGCCCGTCAGCACCACGGTTTTACCGGCAAACGGGCTGTCGATTTCGTCCGCCACTATCACCACCGGCGCCGGCCAGTTGATGCCTATTTCGTCGCTGATCAGTTCATTGATAACCTTCTGGTTAAGCTCCTCGTCCAGGAAATGCCGCGTGTGTTTCGCTACCACTTCACCGACGTCAGGCACTTCTTTCAAAGCCTCGATATCAGCCGCAAACAGCTTCTCCAGCGTGCCAAAATGCGCGGCCAGATTGGCGGCCGTGGCTTCACCGACCTCACGGATGCCCAACGCGTACAGGAAGCGGGCGAAGGTGGTTTGCTTGGACTTCTCCAGCGCGTTGACCAGATTCTGCGCTGATTTCGGCCCCATGCGATCCAACCCGGTGAGAATGCCGGCGGACAGGCGGAACAGATCGGCCGGATTCTTGACGTACTCTTTTTCCACCAGCTGTTCGATGATTTTGTCGCCCATGCCGTCGACGTCCAACGCTCTGCGGGAAACGAAATGCTTCAGTGCTTCTTTACGCTGCGCGGCGCAAATCAGCCCGCCGGTGCAGCGTGCCACCGCTTCGCCTTCGACTCTTTCGACATCGGAACCGCATACCGGGCAGTGTTGCGGGAATACAACTTCACGCGCGTCTGCAGGGCGGCGATCGGTCATCACCCCAACCACCTGCGGGATCACGTCACCCGCGCGGCGCACGATCACCGTGTCGCCAATGCGCAGGCCCAAACGCTCAATTTCGTCGGCGTTGTGCAGCGTGGCGTTGCTGACAATCACCCCGGCAACCAGCACCGGCTCCAGGCGCGCCACGGGGGTAATAGCCCCGGTACGACCAACCTGGAATTCCACCTCGCGCACCAGGGTAATCTGTTCCTGCGCCGGGAATTTGAACGCCGTTGCCCAACGTGGCGCACGCGCCACAAAGCCGAGCGTTTCTTGCAGATCGATATCGTCGATCTTCACCACCACGCCGTCGATATCAAAGCCGAGCTGCGCACGGTCTTGCTCAACCTGACGATAGAATGCCAATACCTCGTCACTGCCGGTACAACATTTGGCGCGATCGCTAACCGGCAAGCCCCACGCTTTGAACTGCATCAGCCGCTGCCAGTGGCTGCGCGGCAACTCGCCCCCTTCCAGCAGGCCAACGCCATAGCAGAAGAAGGTCAGTGGACGCTTGGCGGTGATGCGCGGATCAAGCTGACGGATCGACCCGGCGGCGGCGTTACGCGGATTGGCAAAGATTTTGCCGTCTTTTCGACGCGCCTCTTCGTTCATCTGCTCGAAACCGGCCTGCGTCATAAAGACTTCGCCACGCACTTCCACCCGACGCGGGATGTTGTCACCGGTCAGACGCAGCGGAATGGCGCGGATGGTACGCACGTTGGAGGTAATGTTTTCACCGGTGGTGCCGTCGCCGCGCGTGGCAGCGCGCACCAGTTCGCCGTCTTCGTACAGCAAACTGACCGCCAGGCCGTCCAGTTTCAGTTCACAGCAGAAGGTCAGCGGCTCGCTGCTCTTCAGGCGATCCTGCACCCGCTTGTAGAACGCCAGGAAGCTCTCTTCGTCAAAAACGTTGTCCAATGACAGCATCGGCACTTCATGGCGTACCTGATCGAACGCCGCCAAAGGGGCCGCGCCCACGCGCTGGCTGGGCGAGTCGGCGGTGATCAACTCAGGATGTGCGCTTTCCAGCTCGCGCAGTTCACGCATCAGGCGATCGTATTCCGCATCCGGCACTTCCGGCGCGTCCAGCACATGATATTGATATTCGTGATGGCGCAGTGAGGCTCGTAGTTGATTGATTTGTTGGATTATCGATTCCATGGCTCACCATCAAAGATAAAAAACCCCCGGCACGCGGGGGCTTTGTTGTTACGGATGTTCAGTGCGCGTAGCAGCCGTTTAGTCGTTGTTATCCAACACTTCACGAATGCGCGCTTTGTAGGTTTCCAGCTTCTGCGGGGTCATCATGCGGCGCTCGTCGTCCAGCACCACACCACCCACGTCGTCGGCGATCCGCTGTGCCGACTGCAGCATCAGCTTGAAGTTCTGATTAGCGTCGCCATACGACGGCACCATCATGAACATCGATACGCCCGGCGTCGAGAAATCGGACATCATCTCAGGATCAAAGGACCCTGGTTTAACCATATTCGCCAGGCTAAACAGCACAGGACCGCTGCCCGCAGGGCTGATATGGCGATGGAAGATGCCCATTTCGCCAAACTGGAAGCCCGCCTGCAGCACGCTCTGCAGCAGAACTTCGCCGCCGATCACGCCACCCTGATGTGCGGTAACGTGCAGCACCAGTACGGTTTCTTTCAGTTTTGCCGGTTTGACGGCAGCAGGTGCAGGCTGAGGCTCGTGCACCACCGCTGGCTTCTCTTCCGGCTGTGGCTGATGAGCAGGTTCGGCGTGGAACGCCGGCTCCGCTGCATGCGCCACTGGCGGCAGATCGTCAACGCGCGGTTCACGGCGCGGCGCAGGCTGCTGCGGCTCGTCGTCTTCATCCTGCGCGTAGTTGTCCAGCAGGATGTCATCATAATCCGGTCGCTGAGACAGCGGTGGCGGAGACTGATGAGCAGCCGGTTGAACGGCACGCGGTGCTGGCTCAGCCGCCGGAGCGGGCTTGGGCGCAACCACGGGTTCTTCGCGAGCGGCATCAAAATGACCAAAGGACGGCTCATCTTGCGGGTGAGCGGAGCGTACACGCACCTCTCCCACGCCTTCATCGAGATCGTCGATCGGGGATTGTTCACGTTCCTTTTTGGAACGTTTGGCTGGGCGATCGCGAAAAAGCGATGAGCGTTCCTTACGACTGGTCCAAAGACCGTGCAATAACAACGCTATTATGGCGATCGCGCCAACAACGATTAATATCAGACGCAAATCCTGCATCATTGCTATCTCTGTTGTTCCAATACATTGCCACCGCGGCAAACATTCACTCTTTAACTCTATTTGCCCAAGCACACAAGTGCAAGTCCGTGCTGAACTTTATGCCAATAAAGATGATTATTCTGCCTTTTTTTGCTGTTTTTTCAGCCAATGTCACCCTAGCCAGTAGAAAATCATCCCGATATGATAGCGATGCCTGTTCAGACAAAGAGATAACTTAAGATATGTCCTATTCGCAGTCACCTTCTCACTCCACCAGCGGCCTTCATTATTTTGCCGAAGGCTGGCGCCTGATTTCGCGCCCGGGGATTAAACGCTATGTCGTCTTGCCGTTACTGGTCAACGTGCTGTTGATGGGATCCGCCTTCTGGTGGCTGTTCAGTCAGCTTGGTGACTGGATCCCCAGCATGATGAGCCATGTGCCGACCTGGCTGCAGTGGCTAAGCTACGTTTTGTGGCCGCTGGCGGTGATCTCCGTCCTGTTGGTGTTCAGCTATCTGTTCAGCACCATTACCAACCTGATTGCCGCCCCGTTCTGTGGCTTGCTGGCCGAACAGTTGGAAGGCAGCCTGACCGGCAAACCGCTGCCGGATACCGGCATTTTTGGCATTGTGAAAGATCTGCCGCGCATTATGGCGCGCGAATGGCGCAAGCTGGCCTACTACCTGCCGCGCGCGCTGGTGCTGTTGATACTCTATTTCATCCCGGGCATCGGCCAAACGGTGGCGCCGGTGCTGTGGTTCCTGTTCAGCGCCTGGATGTTGGCCATCCAGTATTGCGACTACCCGTTCGATAACCATAAGGTAAGCTTTGCCGATATGCGTCGCGCGCTGCGCCAGCATAAAACCGACAACCTGCAGTTTGGCGCCATGGTCAGCCTGTTCACCATGATCCCCATCCTTAACCTGGTGATCCTGCCGGTCGCGGTGTGCGGTGCCACCGCCATGTGGGTCGATCGTTATCGCCCACAATTCGTCCGTTCCTGAGCCGTTTTATTGGCCGCATTACGATTAATTCTTCGACAGGGCGCGCAATTTGCGCCCTTATCCTTGTGCTTAAAACTTATTTCCTAATAACATATAGATATACCAATTCTTTACTTCCCTGCCGGTACTGTTAGCGTATGCTTTCGACGTTCCCCACATTTTTCATAGAGTTAAAGGACGGGCTATGAGCAAGATATATGAAGACAACTCATTAACAATCGGCCATACGCCGCTGGTTCGTCTGAACCGTATCGGCAACGGACGCATTCTGGCCAAGGTTGAATCACGCAACCCCAGCTTTAGCGTTAAATGCCGCATCGGTGCCAATATGATTTGGGACGCAGAAAAACGTGGCATTTTGGTCGCCGGTAAAGAACTGGTGGAGCCGACCAGCGGCAACACCGGCATCGCGCTGGCGTTCGTCGCCGCGGCGCGTGGCTACAAGCTGACGCTGACCATGCCGGAAACCATGAGCATCGAACGCCGCAAGCTGCTTAAAGCGCTGGGCGCCAACCTGGTGCTGACCGAAGGCGCAAAAGGCATGAAGGGCGCGATCGCCAAGGCGGAAGAAATCGTCGCCACCGATCCGAACCGCTACATCATCCTGCAGCAGTTCAGCAACCCGGCTAACCCGGCGATCCACGAACAAACTACCGGCCCGGAAATCTGGGACGACACCGATGGCGAAGTTGACGTATTCATCTCCGGCGTCGGTACCGGCGGCACGCTGACCGGTGTCAGCCGCTACATCAAAAACACCAAGGGCAAGGCGATCACCACCGTGGCGGTGGAGCCAACCGATTCACCGGTCATCACCCAGGCGCTGGCGGGTGAAGAAATCAAACCGGGCCCGCACAAAATTCAGGGCATCGGCGCAGGCTTTATCCCCGGTAACCTGGATCTCGATCTGGTGGACCGCGTGGAACAAATCACCAACGACGAGGCCATCAGCATGGCGCGCCGCCTGATGGACGAAGAAGGCATCCTGGCGGGCATTTCCTCCGGTGCCGCGGTAGCCGCAGCGGTGAAATTGGCCGAAGAACCGGCGTTCGCCGACAAAACCATCGTGGTGATTTTGCCGTCTTCCGGCGAACGTTATTTGAGCACCGCCCTGTTCGCCGATTTGTTCACCGAGCAAGAATTGCAACAGTAGTGCCAGCCGCGCATAAATCGCTAAAAAAGCACCTTTCGGGGTGCTTTTTTGTGGGCTGGATCAAAGTTTATAGCAGTCAAAGATTGATTTTACCCGTCAGCTTTAGTATTTAACGGTGCATTATTTCGATGCGCAAAATTAATCGCCCTTCATTTCTTGTTTAGGCTGAATCGATTTACTCATTTGTCGCTGATGCGTTAAACACGGCATAATGAAGCGCGGATTGAAACGACGGCGGAAGCCAAATTTTTTGATCTGAAGTGCCAAACTCGTCGTTTTCTGTTGCATCAATGCTCGCCCCTGTACCATAGTCAGGCGCTAACCAGACAAGCTAAAGTCATACCCTTGGGCTAAACTTTAGCTCCACGACACACCAATAAGTTGGGGAAACATCAATGTTCCAGCAAGAAGTTACTATTACCGCTCCGAATGGTCTGCACACTCGCCCTGCCGCTCAGTTCGTTAAAGAAGCCAAAGGCTTCACTTCTGACATCACCGTGACCTCTAACGGGAAAAGCGCCAGCGCCAAAAGCCTGTTCAAACTGCAAACTCTGGGGCTGACTCAAGGGACCGTAGTGACCATCTCCGCTGAAGGTGAAGACGAGCAGAAAGCCGTTGAGCACTTGGTAAAACTGATGGCAGAGCTTGAGTAATCGGCCCGTCTTCTTAGTTAACACCAGTCAAGAGTAAGGTAGGGTTATGATTTCAGGCATTTTAGTATCACCGGGTATCGCTTTTGGTAAGGCTCTCCTACTGAAAGAAGATGAAATTGTCATCAACCGGAAGAAAATCTCTGCAGATGATGTAGAGCAGGAAGTCTCACGTTTTCTTGCCGGCCGCGCCAAAGCGTCCGAGCAGTTGGAAGCGATCAAGACCAAAGCTGGCGAAACCTTCGGCGAAGAGAAAGAAGCTATCTTCGAAGGCCACATCATGCTGTTGGAAGACGAAGAGCTTGAGCAGGAAATCATAGCCCTAATCAAAGATGAGTTGGCTTCTGCAGACGCTGCGGCCTACACCATCATCGAAGGCCAGGCGAAAGCACTGGAAGAACTTGACGATGAATACCTGAAAGAGCGTGCGGCCGACGTACGCGACATCGGTAAACGCCTGCTGCAGAATATTCTGGGCCTGGCTATCGTCGATCTGAGCGCCATCCAGGACGAAGTTATCCTGGTCGCTACCGATTTGACCCCGTCTGAGACCGCACAGTTGAACCTGGACAAAGTGCTGGGCTTCATTACCGATCTCGGCGGCCGGACTTCCCACACCTCCATCATGGCTCGCTCCCTGGAATTGCCGGCAATCGTAGGCACCAGCGACGTGACCAAGCAGGTGAAGAACGACGACTATCTGATTCTGGATGCGGTTAACAACAAAATTTACGTTAACCCGACCGCTGACGTTATCGATCAGCTGAAAGCCGAACAGAACCAGTACGTCACCGAGAAAAACGATCTGGCCAAGCTGAAAGATCTGCCGGCGATTACGCTGGACGGTCATCAGGTTGAAGTCTGTGCCAACATCGGTACCGTGCGCGACGTCGCCGGTGCAGAGCGCAACGGCGCAGAAGGTGTTGGCCTGTATCGTACCGAATTCCTGTTCATGGACCGCGATTCACTGCCGACTGAAGACGAGCAGTTCCAGGCTTACAAAGCCGTTGCGGAAGCCATGGGCTCACAGGCCGTGATCGTCCGTACCATGGACATCGGCGGCGACAAAGACCTGCCGTACATGAACCTGCCGAAAGAAGAGAACCCGTTCCTCGGCTGGCGCGCGATTCGTATCGCCATGGACCGCAGAGAAATCCTGCACGCGCAACTGCGCGCCATCCTGCGCGCTTCCGCGTTCGGCAAACTGCGCATCATGTTCCCGATGATCATTTCCGTGGAGGAAGTCCGCGATCTGAAAGGTGAAATCGAGACGCTGAAGGCGCAGCTGCGTGAAGAATCCAAGGCCTTTGACGAGACCATTGAAGTGGGCGTAATGGTGGAAACACCGGCCGCGGCAGTGATTGCTCATCACCTGGCGAAAGAAGTCGACTTCTTTAGTATTGGGACAAACGATCTAACCCAGTATACTCTGGCGGTAGATCGCGGCAATGAGCTGATTTCTCATCTCTATAACCCGATGTCCCCATCAGTGCTTGGCCTGATCAAACAGGTTATTGATGCATCTCATGCAGAAGGCAAGTGGACCGGTATGTGCGGTGAACTGGCTGGCGATGAGCGTGCTACACTGTTGTTATTGGGCATGGGGCTGGATGAGTTCAGCATGAGTGCGATTTCAATCCCGCGCATCAAGAAAATTATTCGTAATACTAATTTCGAAGATGTGAAGGCGTTGGCAGCGCAAGCCTTGGCACAGCCAACGGCGCAAGATCTGATGAATTGCGTGAATAAATTCATCGAAGAAAAGACGCTCTGCTAAACTTCCACGACACTGGAACGCCGCCCAATTTAATGCTTAGGAGAAGATCATGGGTTTGTTCGATAAACTGAAATCTCTGGTTTCTGATGACAAGAAAGACACGGGCACTATCGAGATCGTAGCTCCACTTTCTGGCGAAATCGTTAATATCGAAGATGTGCCTGACGTAGTATTTGCTGAAAAAATCGTTGGCGACGGTATTGCCATCAAACCTACCGGCAACAAAATGGTTGCCCCGGTTGACGGTACTATCGGTAAAATTTTCGAAACCAACCATGCTTTCTCTATCGAATCCGACAGCGGCATCGAGCTGTTTGTCCACTTCGGTATCGACACCGTTGAACTGAAAGGCGAAGGCTTCAAACGCATCGCTGAAGAAGGCCAGCGCGTCAAGAAAGGTGACGTCGTTATCGAGTTCAACCTGGCCCTGCTGGAAGAGAAAGCCAAGTCTATCCTGACGCCGGTGGTTATCTCCAACATGGACGAGATCAAAGAGCTGATCAAACTGACCGGTAACGTAACCGTTGGTGAGACCCCAATCATCCGCATCAAGAAGTAATTGCGAATGAAATAAGAACGGCGCCCTTGGCGCCGTTTTTTTATGTCACCAGGCTGAATCAGTATGTACTGCACGTACACTCCGAGGCATTTTCAAGCTGCCTGCACCGATAACGCCTATTGTACAACTGAGAATACCCAACGAATTTCGAATTGCAGCCAGGCGGCAAGCGGGTGAAGCCCCAGGAGCTTACTCAAGTAAGTGACTGGTGTGCGCACGAGCAGCCAACCAACAACGCGGCGGTCCGAAAGGCGAAGGGTGTTATTACTGCCAACGCGGAATGCGCAGAGTAATCACCAACCCTTCCTGTTCGCCGTTGCGCGCCTCAACCTGTCCGCCATGTGCCAGCACCACCTTGCGGGTGATCGCCAGTCCCAGTCCGTAACCCTTGCCCGACATCGACGATTTTACCCTGACGAACGGATCAAAGATGCTGGAAAGCTTCGACTCTTCTACCCCAGGCCCCTGATCGCTGACCTCTATTTGGAACAGTTGGTCGATTCGCGTCAACACCACCGTCACCCGCTGACCATGGCTGGAGAAACGTAACGCGTTGCGCACGATATTATCCACCGCGCGCCGCATCAGCTCGGCATTGCCCTTAACGGTGTACTCCACGTCCGAACTGGCCTGCAGCACAATCTCGACGCCAGGGATTTGCGCTTCGTAACGCGCGTCGCTCACTACCGCATCCACCAGCCCGTACAGATCGAAATACTCTTCGTCCGGCAGACTGTTGCTCTCGGCACGTGACAGCGCCAATAGTTCGCCAATCATTTTATCCAGCCGCCCCGCTTCATGCTCAATACGTTGCAGCGAGTTCTCGACGTTGCCTGCATTTTGCCGCGCCAGGCCAATGGCCAACTGCAACCGGGCCAACGGTGAACGAAGCTCGTGCGAAACGTCGTGCAACAACTGTTCGCGAGCGCTGACCAACAGCTCCAGCCGTTCGGCCATGCTGTCAAAATCGCGCGCTACCTCGGACAGTTCATCATGCCGCCGGCGCATCGCCGGGAACAAACGCACCGATAAGTCGCCCTGAGCTACGCGGTCAAAACCATCGCGCAGCTTACGCATCGGCCGGGTCAGGTTCCAGGCCAGCACCGTACTGAACAGCAGCCCCGCCAGCCCCCCCACCCAAAGCATCGGCATAGGGATATTGAACACGTGCGGACGCCGGTTCGGGCTATATTCTTCCCGCAGGGCCCGCATGTCGTAACTCAACAGATAGCCCGTGCCACCCGAATCTTTCACCCATGCAGTCACCTCTTTTAACCTGCGGCGTCCCTCAAATACCGGTTCCTCCGCTGCAGGTGGCTGCGCCATCGGCGTTACGGACAGCAAGCGCCGGTCATCATCCGACCAGTCTTTCAGCATGGCATTCAATGCCGGCAGTCCGCCCTCGCGCAATTGGGTGGCGGCCGAAGTCAGTTGCAGCGTAACCGCACGCCGGGCCATCGCGTTTTCCGGCGGCTCATAGCGATCGCCATACAAAGAAAAAGCGACCCACAGCGCCTGGGTCATGATGATAAAGGTCAGCCAGAAGCCGAGCAGGATTTTCCAGAATAGTCTTCCGCGCATGGCCATTACCGAATGCGGTAGCCGATGCTGCGCACCGTTTCAATGCTGAGCGCGTTATCCGTCAACGCCCCCAACTTCTGGCGAATATTGCTGATGTGAACGTCAACGCTGCGGTCATAGGCTTCGCGCGGGCGCCCCAACCCTTTTTCCGATAGCTCGTCTTTTGATACCACGCGTTCAGGCGCGCGCAGCAACAGCTCCAGCAAGTTGAATTCGGAAGCGGTCAGATCGAAAGGTTTACCGCGCCATTCGCTGCTGCGGGTCGATGGGTTGAGGGTCAGCTCACCGAAGTTAATGGCAATTTCGTCGTCCACTTCTTCCGGGCGCTCGTCGAAACGACGCAGCACCGCACGCAGGCGTGCCACCAGCTCACGGGGATAGCATGGCTTGGGCATGTAGTCGTCGGCCCCCATCTCCAACCCGATGACCCGGTCGATATTGTCGCCTTTGGCCGTCAGCATAATGATTGGCATGCGGCTCTTTTTACGCACGTCGCGCAGCACGTCGATGCCGCTCATGTCCGGCAGCATGATGTCGAGGATCATTGCGGTGTAATCGCCAGACAGCGCGCCTTCCACGCCTGCTTTGCCGGTCAGCACCAGCGTGGCATTGAAACCTTCGCCAGTCAGATATTCACTCAGCATGGTGCCGAGTTCGAGGTCATCATCGACCAATAAAATTTTCATGCCTTACTCCTTCGCGGATTTTCGTCATTTTCACGCCTATTTGCCTGCTTCGCAGCCGGTTTTACTCAATCCTTACATATTCCTGAATGCCACTTAACCGCAGCCCGGCCGACGGCGCGTTAAATTAGTGCCAACAGATTTTCGCCACGCTTTATGCCAGGGAAGCTTCTCCTCATGCCATCGTTTCAACGCTTAAAACGCTATCTGCCGCCCACTGTTATTGTGGCCGCTATCGCCCTATTTCTCTACTTCCGATCCCACGACGCTACAGAAACGCCCCGGTATATCACTGCGGTAGCACAAACCCGTGACCTGGAACAAACGGTGCTGGCCGACGGTACGATAGAAGCGCAAAAACAGGTTAGCGTCGGCGCTCAGGTATCGGGCCAGATTAAGGCCCTGTACGTGGCGCTGGGCGACAAAGTGCATAAAGGCCAGCGAGTGGCTGAGATTGATGACTTAACCCAGCAGAACGCCCTGAGGGACGCGGAAGCGGCATTGAAGAACGTTCAGGCACAGCGCGCGTCCAAAATGGCGGCGCTGCACAACAATCAGCTGGTTTATCAGCGTCAGCAGGCCATAGTGGCGCGTGGCGTCGGGGTCCGCGCAGATTTGGACAGCGCTCAGGCCACGTTGATTGCCACCCGCGCCGATATCAACGCGCTGGATGCGCAGATCATTCAGGCGCAAATCGCGGTCAACACCGCGCAGGTTAACCTCGGTTACACCAAAATCACCTCGCCGATCGACGGCACCATCGTCGCGTTACCGGTAGAAGAAGGCCAAACGGTGAACGCAGTCCAAAGCGCCCCCACCATCGTCAAAGTCGCTCAGTTGGCGACCATGACTGTCGAAGCGCAAATTTCCGAAGCCGATGTGGTCAAGGTGAAAACCGGCATGCCGGTCTATTTCACCATCCTCGGCGAACCGGGCAAGCGTTATAGCACCCAGCTGCGGGCCATAGAGCCGGCACCAGACTCGATCAACGACGAAACTACTTCGACCAGCACCAGCACGTCCAGCAGCACGTCCAGCTCCAGCACCGCGATTTACTACAACGGCCTGTTTGATGTGGCAAACCCGGACGGCGCGCTGCGCATTTCAATGACTGCGCAGGTGTATATCGTGTTGGCCAAAGCGGAAAATGCGGTGGTGATCCCGGCTACCGCGCTGGAAGGCGACTGGGTACAGGTGGTGGATAAGCAGGGCAATATCGCCCGCCGTCCGGTCAAGGTCGGTATCAATAACAACGTCGACGCACAGATTATCAGCGGCGTGTTGGCCGGTGAGAAAGTGATCGTCAGCCAGGCCAATGCCACGAGCCAAAGCCCCGCCCGTCGTATGGGCCCGCCACCGATGGGGATGTGATGATGGCCTCACAACCCCTACTGCAACTGCACGGTATCAGCCGCCGTTTTCAGGCCGGTGACCAAAACGTCACCGTGCTCAAGGAGATCAATCTCAGCATTGCCCAAGGCGAGATGGTGGCGATCGTGGGCGCCTCCGGCTCGGGTAAATCAACCTTGATGAACATTCTCGGCTGCCTCGATCGCCCAAGCGACGGGGATTATCAGGTGGCCGGCCGCAGTACCGCACAGCTGGATCGCGACAGCCTGGCCGAACTGCGCCGCGAACATTTCGGCTTTATCTTCCAACGCTATCATTTACTGGGGGATCTTAGCGCCCAAGGCAACGTGGAAGTCCCTGCGGTGTATGCCGGCCATGCCCGCAGCGCACGCCAACAACGCGCCGCCGATCTGCTGCAAAGGCTCGGCCTGGCGCAACGGTTGAATTATCGTCCCAGCCAGCTCTCCGGTGGCCAGCAGCAACGCGTCAGTATCGCTCGCGCATTGATGAACGGTGGCGAGGTAATCTTGGCAGACGAACCCACCGGCGCGCTGGACAGCCACAGCGGGCAAGAAGTGATGAGCATCCTGAAAGACTTGCACGCTCGCGGCCATACGGTGGTGATTGTCACTCACGATATGCAAGTTGCCGAACATGCTCAGCGCATCATTGAGCTTAGTGACGGCGAGATTGTCGCCGACCGACGGAAAACAACGGCCCACACCGTGGCACGCCTACCGATAGCGCTGGATAACGCCGTCAGCCGCTGGCAATCGCAACGCGATCGCCTGTACGAAGCATTCAAAATGGCACTGCTGGCGATGGCCTCCCAACGCCTGCGCACCCTACTGACCATGCTCGGCATTATCATCGGCATCGCCTCGGTGGTATCGGTGGTGGCGCTGGGCAAAGGCTCTCAGCAGCAGGTGCTGGCCAACATCAACGCCATGGGCACCAGCACGCTGGAGGTCTATCCGGGCAAAGATTTCGGCGATATGCGTTCTGCTGCAGTACAGACGCTGCGGGCCACCGACGCAGATGCGCTGGCGCAGCAGGGCTACGTGCACAGCGTCACGCCGACCGTTTCAAGCAGCACCACCTTCCGCTATGGCAATCAGTCGGTCAGCGGCACGGTCAATGGCGTCGGTGAGCAGTATTTTCTGGTGCGCGGTTACAGCATCGACAGCGGCATGGCGTTTAACCGCCATAGCGTCGATCAGTTGATGCAGGAAGCGGTGATTGACGAAAACACCCGCAACAAACTGTTTCCTCACGGCGTCAACCCGCTTGGCGAAGTGATCCTGCTCGGCTCGCTGCCGTGTCGCATTATCGGCGTCGCCGCCAAAAAACAGAGCGGTTTCGGCAGCGACGAGAATCTGAACGTCTGGATCCCCTACACCACCGCCATGAAACGCATGCTGGGCCAGAGCTACCTGAAAAGCATCACCGTGCGGGTGAACGACGATATCGATCTCACCAGCGCCGAAGACGGCGTCACCCGTCTGCTGAGCCAGCGCCATGGCGGCAAGGACTTCTTTGTGATGAATACCGACAGCATTCGCCAAACCATTGAGAAAACCACCGCCACCCTGACGCTGCTGGTGTCGATGATCGCATTGATTTCTCTGGTGGTGGGTGGCATTGGGGTAATGAATATCATGCTGGTGTCGGTGACCGAACGCACCCGAGAAATCGGCGTGCGTATGGCGGTCGGTGCCCGCGCCAGCGACATCATGCAACAATTTTTAATTGAGGCGGTACTGGTGTGCCTGCTGGGCGGCACATTGGGGGTTCTGCTGTCGCTGGGGATTGGCGTGGTGTTCAGTCAATTCAGCGACAATTTCACGATGGTGTATTCCACCGAGTCCATTGTCGCCGCGTTTATCTGTTCGACGCTGATCGGGGTGATTTTTGGCTTCTTCCCGGCAAGACGCGCTGCCGGGATGGATCCGATACATGCGTTGGAAAGGGAGTAACCCTCAACCGAAAACGCCGGTGGAGAGGTAGCGATCGCCGCGATCGCAAATGATCGCCACAATCACGCTGCCCGGGTTCGCCGCTGCGATCCGCAACGCACCGGCCACCGCACCGCCGGAGCTGACACCGCAGAAAATGCCTTCGCGCTGCGCCAACTGACGCATGGTCTGCTCGGCGTCGGTTTGCTCGATATCCAACACCTGATCCACCAGGTCCGGGCGGAAAATGCCCGGCAGATAGGCCGGTGCCCAGCGGCGAATACCGGGAATATTGCTGCCTTCCGCCGGTTGCAGGCCAATGATCTGCACCTGCGGATTTTGGCTCTTCAGGTAGCCGCCCACGCCGGTAATGGTGCCGGTGGTGCCCATGCTGGAGACGAAATGGGTGACCCGCTGCTGGCTCTGCTGCCAGATTTCCGGGCCGGTGGTGGTGAAGTGGGCGTAGGGATTGTCCAGATTGTTGAACTGATCCAGCACCTTGCCCTGCCCCTGATTCTGCATGTCCAACGCCAGGTCACGCGCCCCTTCCATGCCCACTTCCCGGCTGACCAGGATCAGCTCGGCCCCGTAGGCGCGCATCGCCGCCTGGCGTTCCAGACTCATGTTTTCCGGCATCAGCAGCGTCAAAGCGTAGCCTTTCAACGCCGCGATCATCGCCAGCGCAATGCCGGTATTGCCGCTGGTGGCCTCAATCAGCCGGTCACCGGGTTTTATCTCACCGCGCAATTCCGCCTGCTGGATCATCGCCAGCGCGGCGCGGTCCTTCACCGAGCCCGCCGGATTATTGCCTTCCAGCTTGACCCAAACCTCGCTGCCCAGTCCTGCGGCCAGACGTTGTAATTTTACCAGCGGGGTATTGCCGATGCATTGTTCGAGCGTTGTCACGTGCTTTGCCTGTGTGTTGAAGTGCGTAATGTAAAAAGGCAACCCCAGGGTTGCCTTTAAAATGATGTTGGGAGGTAAAAACTATCAGGCGCTTTTAGCTAACGCAACAGGTTGTAGCAGCCGATCGCCAGCGTACAGGCGCGCATTCAGGCTGCCGACGTAATAACGGCCACCGCGAACCGGCGGCTCGTTGCCGTCAGGCAACACCACGCTGATAGGTTCCTGGTGCCAACCGATCGGCTGAACGGTCATCTGCCAGAAGTGGCCACGCGGGCTAACCTCCAGCACCTGCACCGGCAACGGGCAGCGTTCGCTGCTCTCGGTGCCCACTTCCATCTCCCAAGGCCGCAGGAACAGATCCACGCTGCCCTGATGCATCGGCTGGAACGACAGCGGCCACTGGTGCGCGCCGACGAACAGTTGCGAGCCGCGGATTTCGCCGCTCAGGCGGTTCACTTCGCCCATGAACTCCAGCACAAAGCGGCTGGCCGGTTCGCGGACAATTTCTTCCGGCGAACCTACCTGCTCAATATTGCCCTGGCTCATCACCACGATGCGGTCGGCCACTTCCATCGCCTCTTCCTGATCGTGGGTGACGAACACGCTGGTAAACTTCAGCTCTTCATGCAACTGACGCAACCAACGGCGCAGTTCTTTACGCACCTGGGCATCCAGCGCACCAAAAGGTTCGTCCAGCAGCAGAATCTGCGGCTCTACCGCCAGTGCACGAGCCAAAGCTACGCGTTGCTTCTGGCCGCCGGAAAGCTGTGAGGGATAGCGGTTGGCCAAATGGCCAAGCTGCACCATCTCCAGCAGCTGGGTCACTTTTTGTTTGATTGCCGCGGCATTCGGACGTTCACGACGCGGCAGCACGCTCAGGCCAAAGGCAATATTGTCGAACACGGTCATATGGCGGAACAGCGCATAATGCTGGAACACGAAACCCACCCGGCGATCGCGGGCATGCACATGGCTGACGTCGGTGCCGTGGAAGCCCAGCTTGCCGCCGCTCTGGCTTTCCAGCCCGGCGATAATGCGCAGCAGCGTGGTTTTGCCGGAACCCGACGGCCCCAACAACGCCACCATCTCACCGGAGGCAATATCGAGCGAGATATCGTTCAATACCTTGGTACGACCGAAAAACTTGTTGATACCGTTAATCTCAATGCTCATGATTTTCCTCCCGCTCGAGACGTGCATTCTGACGTTCCAGACGCCATTGCAGGCCACTCTTCAAAAATAGGGTCACTATCGCCATCAGGGTCAGTAACCCGGCGGCGGTAAAGGAGCCAACAGTGTTGTAATCCTGTTGCAATAACTCGACCTGCAGCGGCAGGCTAAAGGTCTCGCCGCGAATAGAACCGGACACCACCGAGACCGCGCCGAATTCGCCAATGGCGCGCGCATTGGTCAGCACCACGCCGTACAACAGCGCCCAGCGAATGTTCGGCAACGTCACCCGGCGGAACATCTGCCAGCCGGAAGCGCCCAGTAAAATGGCGGCCTCGTCTTCCTGGCTGCCTTGGCTGAGCATCATCGGCACCAGCTCACGCACCACGAACGGACAGGTCACGAAAATGGTCACCAACACCATGCCCGGCCAAGAGAACATGATCTGGATATTGTGCGCATCCAGCCAACCGCCCAGCAGGCCATTGCTGCCGTAAAACAGCAGGTAAATCAGCCCCGCCACCACCGGTGACACGGCAAACGGAATGTCGATCAGCGTCAGCAGCAGCTGGCGGCCCGGGAAAGTGAACCGCGTCACCAACCAGGCCAGCAAGGTGCCGAACACCAGGTTGAACGGCACGGTAATCAGGGCAATCAGCACCGTCAGCCAGATAGCGTGCAACATGTCGCGATCGACCAGATTGCTCCACATCGCGCCGGCGCCCTTGGAAAAGGCTTCGGCGAAAATCGAAATGATCGGCACCACCAACAGCAATACCGAAAACAGCACGCCGATACCGATCAGCGTCCACTTGCCCCAATTGACGCGCGGGCGTTCGACGCCGTTGAACTCAGAGATATCCGCCATCAGTGCCCCCCGATGCGTCGGCCAAAGCGGCTTTGCAGAACGTTAATGCTGAACAGCAACAGCAGCGAAGCCGCCAGGATCACCGAGGCAATCGCACTGGCCGCCGGATAATCGAACTCCTGCAGGCGAACGAAAATCATCAGCGAGGTCACTTCCGTCTTCCAGGCGATGTTGCCGGCGATGAAAATCACCGCGCCGAATTCACCCAGGCTGCGGGTAAAGGAAATGGCCGTGCCGGCCAGCAGCGCCGGGGCCAGCTCCGGCATTACCACGCGGCGAAAGCTCTGCCAGCGGGTCGCACCCAGGGTCTCTGCGGCCTCTTCGTATTCGGGCCCCAGCTCTTCCAGCACCGGCTGAACGGTACGCACCACGAAGGGCAAACTGGTGAATGCCATCGCCACCGCGATGCCGAGCCAGGTGAACGTCACCTTGATGTCAAAATGCGCCAACCATTGGCCATACCACCCGGTGGTGGAAAACAGCCCCGCCAGCGTCAAACCGGCCACCGCCGTCGGCAGCGCAAACGGCAGGTCGATCAGGCCGTCCAGCAGCGTGCGCCCGGGGAAACGATAGCGAGTCAGGATCCAGGCCATCAGCATGCCGAACACCGCGTTGAACAAGCTGGCGACGCCCGCCGCCAGCAACGTGACCTTATAGGCGGCAACCACCTGCGGGTTGGAAACCACTTCCCAATATTGCGCCAGGCTCATCTGCGCCAGCTGCATCACCAGTGCGCTGAGCGGCAGCAGCAGGATCAGGCAAGTGTAAAACAGGCTGCTTCCCAGACTGAGACCAAACCCAGGCAGAACCCGTTTGCTGGACAACAACATTACTTATGCCCTGCCGCTAACAGTTGATCCAACTCGCCACCGGTAGAAAAGTGCGTCTTCATCACCTGTGGCCAGCCACCAAACTGATCTTCTACACGGAACAGTTTGGTCTGCGGGAACTGGCCCTTCGCGGCCGCCATCGCCTGCTTGTCATACACGCGATAGTAGAAGCTGGTGATCACCTGCTGCGCAGCCGGGCTGTAGAGGTAATTCAAATAATCTTTGGCGGCCTGTTCAGTACCGTTTCTTTCCACGTTTTTGTCGACCCAGGCGACCGGGAACTCCGCCAGAATATCGACCGGCGGCACGATCACCTGATACTTGTCTTCGCCATACTGCTTGCGGATATTGTTCACTTCCGACTCAAAACTGATCAGCACATCACCCAGGCCGCGTTCCACAAAGGTAGTGGTCGCACCGCGACCGCCGGTATCAAACACCAGCACGTTTTTCAGGAAACGGGTCATAAAGGCACGGGTTTTGGCCTGATCGTTGCCGTCAGCCTGGCTGGCGGCTCCCCAGGCAGCCAGATAGGTATAACGGCCGTTGCCGGAGGTTTTCGGGTTCGGAAACACCAGCTTCACATCGTCGCGCACCAAATCGTTCCAGCTATGGATGCCTTTTGGGTTGTCCTTGCGCACCAGGAAAGCCATGGTGGAATAGAAAGGTGAGCTGTTGTTCGGTAAGCGAGCCTGCCAGTCAGCCGGAATAAGTTGGCCGCGATCGTGCAGGATCTGCACGTCGGTCACCTGGTTGTAGGTCACGACGTCGGCACGTAACCCCTGCAATATGGCCAGCGCCTGCTTGGAAGAGCCTGCGTGAGATTGTTTGATGGTCAGCTTGTCGCCCGGATGCTGCTGGTTCCACTGCTGTTCAAAACCCGGGTTCAGCGCGGTAAACAATTCACGGGAAACGTCATAGGAGCTGTTCAGCAGCTCAGCGGCCGAAACGGTACCGCTGGCTAACAGCGCCGCCGCCAACCATCCTTTCAGCATGAAATTTTTAACCCGTGTTTGTTTCATTGTGCACCTTATAGCTGAATCAATCCGCCGGGCTTTCGCCCTGATGTTGACCAGTGTATTTATAACTAGGTGCGGAGCTGTAACGCTTTTATATACCGTTTAGTGATTTTCAAGCATCAAACGCTATAAGGCAGGGGCAGAGCGGCGTGGCAGAGGAGGAAGTTAATCCGGAGCCGGCATGGCCGACCCCGGAGGAAAGGTTAAAGCGACAGCAGGCGCGTCAACGAAGGCGCAAAGTAATAGCTGCCGGTCACCGCACGGCTAAAACGCAGCATCGCATCACGTTTGCCGTCCAAATCGCCAAACATGCTCAGCAGTTGTTTTTCGATGTTATGCAGGCGGGCGCAATAGGCGATGAAATATAGCCCGTGTTTACCGCTGGCAGTACCGTAAGGCAGACTCTGACGCAAAATCTTCAGGCCTTTACCGTCTTCTTTCAGATCGACACGGCTGACATGCGAGGTGTCAGGACGCTGCTCCGGCGGCAATTCTTCGCTGTCGTGCTTGGTGCGGCCGATAATCTGCTCCTGCTGCTCGGTGGTAAAGCGCTGCCACTGACGCAGGTTGTGTTCATAACGCTGCACCAGCACATAGCTGCCACCTGCGTCTTCTTCACCTTCGGCGATGACCGCCACTTCAGGACGTTTATCGCCCTGCGGGTTTTCAGTGCCGTCGATAAAGCCGCTCAGATCGCGCTCTTCCACCCAGCGGAATCCGTGGGTTTCTTCTTCAATCTTGATGGCGTTGCCGAACGCTGCCAGCGCCGCCTGCGCCAGCGTAAAGTTAACGTCATGACGCAGGGATTGGATGTGGATCAACAGATCGCGCTGGGTGGCCGGGGCCAACCCTTTGCCCAACGGGGTGAATGGCTTCAGCTCTTTTGCGCCCTGACCGCTGGAAAGGTCGTGCCAGACGTCATAGCCAAAGGCGATCACCGCGCCCAAATGCGCATCGGGAAACTGCTGTTGCAGCTCGGTCAACGTCTGGCAAAACTGCTTGCAGCCCTGACGTAAATCGGCGAATTCGCCCTGCACGGTGGCTTCCATAAAAATGGCGAAGCGGCAGTGTTCCAGTAAAATACCGCTCTGAACCTGGGTCATTATCGTTATCCTCAAATCGAAATCGAGTAACAGGCAGCTGTTTGTCCATGGGTTTCCTGTTACGAATGCGCAGTATCATACCCGATGAAAATGGGATTGCCTTGCATCAGCGCAAAGAAATTAGGGTTACCCATAACCGGGCAATCTTGCCCAAAGGTAGCGGTGATTTAACGTTCAGCGGGGATGGAAACCAGATAAATCAGGGGCGCCGCGGATCGGGCGCCCAGGGGGGAAGCTTTATTGCGGTTTGGCGTGCCAGATGATCTTGCTGACCGTCCAGCTTTTCAGCGTGTCATCCGGTGGGATGATATCTTGCGGGCCGGCCCACTTGCCGTCGAAGATATAGGTGACGTACTTGCTCTGCTGTGCGACGCACTCGACCTTGCCGGCATCGTCGCCGTCGGCCGGTTTACAGGCACCGAACGCCTTGCTGTACAGGTCACTGAACGGCGTGCCGAGCTTGCTGCCCCACTCGGTCGCGACTTTGCCGTCCATCACGTCCACGCGCTGCACGTGGCCCTTGGGTTCCCCGGTGATCACCAGCTTCACGTCGTTGCCGTCCATCGCCTGATAGTAGGAAACTATCTTGCCCTGGCTGGTGGCCATGCCACCGCGCAGGCGGTAATCGCCGTTCAACCCATCGTTAATGGCGCTTTCCGACATCGGGGTACCGGCGTTGAGGTCGCCAACGCCCTTGGCGCTGACTTCGAGGCTGCTGCCAAACCAGTTAAATGGCGACAGGCTGGACCAAGAGAAATTGGACATCGTCGAACAGCCGGTCAGTAACAGCGGAAGCCCTAACAACAGTGGGCGAACATTCATTTTTAGCTCCTTAACATCAATGACGGGGCACAGCCTGCTCTGCCCTGCCGCACTTGGCGTTTTGTTGCGTGTCAGCCTCTCACAACTGTCCACGCATCGCCATCGGTTGCGAGCTTGGAGTGCGGAAAATGAGAAAAGTGCCGCACTGTGCGGCAATTAACCCGCCTCATCCTGTACCACGAAACAGGCTTTAAGACGCGTACTCAGCAGCAAGTAAGCCAGCGCCAACGCATCGAGCAACGCCAGCACGATGTCCAACGCCGAAGGATTGTCGTCTTGCTGCCACAGGCTAAACAGGGAACCGCCCAGCGCTGCCAGCAGCGAAGCAATCAATACCCAGCGCCAGGCACGCCATAGCCGTGGCCACTGGTGACGACGCGGAGCAATCAAAAATGCCAACGCCGCCGGCAGCCCCAGCACGATGCCATACCAGAACCATTGGGTGTCCGGGTAAAACAGCGATAGCAGGCCTTCCCCCTGCTGGCGCGAAACCCCGGCCATCACAAACAGGATCCAGGTGCGGGCCTGTAAAATCAGTACGCCCCAAAACCACAGCGGCAAACGCAACGCACCGTGCTGATCGTAATCGTCGGGGGAAAAACGGGGTGGGAGTGGCTTCAACATCGATTCCTTGCCAATATCATGATGATTTTTCAAATGGGTGCCGTGTTTATTGTTTTCAATGCGCGCGCTTAAGAACCCCTTAAGATTTTCATGCTTTACTTAACCCCATCAAACCAGCAGTCCTGATTGGCAGGGCTTTGATTCTAGATTGAGATAAGGAAGCTTAAGATGAAAAAATATACCCTGGCAGCATTAATTGCTCTGTGTAGCGCACCGGTTCTGGCTCAGCAAGGCGGGTTCCTCGATCCTGCAGCACCGCAAACGCACACCCAAAACACGCAGCAAGGCGGATTTTCCGGCCCTAGCGCCGCGTTGACCACCGTCGACAAGGTCAAATCAATGAGTGATGACACCTGGGTGATGCTGCAAGGCAACATTGAGCAACGCGTCGGCGACGAGACCTATACCTTCCGCGACGCCAGCGGCACGCTGACGGTCGAGATCGACAAAAAACGCTGGAACGGTCAGACCATCACCCCGAAAGATAAAGTGCAGTTGGAAGGGAAAGTGGATAAAGACTGGAGCAACGTGGAAGTCGACGTGAAAACCATCAAAAAACTGCCCTAACGCGCAGTTTGGGCGGTGAAGCCTCACCGCCCAAAATATCGCTCAATATTCCTGATCTTCGATCAGCCGCTTGCCCAGGCTGGTAATGCTCTGGATCTCGTAACCGAGTTTCTCGTACATCTCGATCACCGTGTCGTTATCTTCCCGCACCATCAGTTGGATCTTCGGGCAACCGCGCGCGATCAATTTTTTTTCTAACCGGCTGATCAACGCATTGGCGATACCGCGTCCGCGATAATCCGGATGCACCCCGAGATAATACGCCGAGCCACGATGACCGTCGTATCCCCCCATCACCGACCCCACGACTTCCCCGCCCACTTCCGCGACCAGAAACAGATCCGGATCGTGATTCAGTTTGCGCTCAATATCCATCTCAGGATCGTTCCACGGCCGCAGCAGATCGCAGCGCTCCCACAGGGTAATGACTTCTTCAAAGTCGTCTTGTCGAAATACGCGAATTTCCATCGATGTTCGCCGCTGTTAATTAAGATGTTTATCTGATTATCGCGGGATTATTCACTTACGCAATATCAAACTGCGATTTCCCCGGGCAATAATGCAGAAATCCCCGGTAACTCGCGTAATAAATGGACATAGTTATCCGGTCGATTAATGATTATCAATACGATATAACGTCGCAAAATAGAATTTGTCGATGGAGCGTAGCGTTATGAAAAAGCAGGTTAAACCCTTCCTCAATTTTAAACCGCTCCCCGTTTCTCCCACGCGACGTCAATTACTGCTTTCTGGTCTGGCGCTGGTGCTGCTCGGCAGCAAGAGCCAAACGGCCCAAGCCGAAACCGGCGGCATGCTGCGCAAGCAACACGCTAAAACTGCGCCCAAACCCAGCGGCAGCAAAAGGCTGGTGATGATCGACCCCGGTCACGGCGGCATCGATTCGGGCGCCGTCGGCAGAGAAGGTTCGCAGGAAAAACACGTGGTGCTGGAGATTGCCAACCATGTGCGTCGCATTCTGCACGAACAGGAACACGTTGAAGTGCGCCTGACGCGGGAAGAAGACGAGTTTATCCCCCTGTTTCAGCGGGTGGAGATTGCCCACCAGCATCAGGCCGATCTGTTTATCTCTATCCATGCCGACGGTTTTACCAGCCCGGAAGCCTCCGGCGCCTCGGTGTTTGCCCTATCCAATCGCGGTGCCAGCAGCGCCATGGCGCGTTATCTGTCCAACCGCGAAAATGCTGCCGATGACGTGGCCGGTGGCAAATACAAAAATCAGGACAACTATCTGCAGCAGGTGCTGTTCGACCTGGTGCAAACCGATACCATCAACAACAGCCTGACGCTCGGCCGCCACGTGCTCGGCCAGATCCGCCCGGTGCATCATCTGCACAGCAACAGCACCGAACAAGCGGCGTTCGCGGTGCTGAAATCCCCGTCGATTCCGTCGGTACTGGTCGAAACCTCGTTTATCACCAATCCGGCGGAAGAACGCCTGCTTGGCACCACCGCATTCCGCGAGAAAATCGCCCGCGCCATCGCCGACGGCGTGATCAGTTTCTTCAGCTATTACGATTCACACCAACGAAAACCCGGCTGATACTGCCAGCCACGGTGAATAAAGGTATACTCTGCGGCTTGTTCAGTCAGACGCTGTGAATTAATCCGTATGAGTTTATCGACCATCGCAGAAGTAAAATCCTTCCTGCTGGCACTGCAGGACCGCATCTGCACGCAGCTGGCTCAGGCCGACGGCGGCGCCGTTTTCAACGAGGACCGCTGGACGCGGGAAGAAGGCGGCGGTGGCCGCAGCCGGGTATTGACCGACGGCGCGGTGTTCGAACAAGCGGGCGTCAACTTCTCACACGTCTCAGGTGCCACCCTGCCCACCTCCGCTACCGCGCACCGCCCCGAGTTGGCCGGCCGCAGCTTCCAGGCGATGGGCGTGTCGTTGGTGATCCACCCGCGCAGCCCTTATATCCCGACCAGCCACGCCAACGTGCGGTTTTTCATTGCGGAAAAGCCGGGCGAAGAACCGGTGTGGTGGTTTGGCGGCGGCTTTGATCTGACCCCCTTCTACGGCTTTGAAGAAGATGCCATTCATTGGCACCGCACCGCCGAACAGCTGTGCGCCCCCTTCGGCGAGCAGGTGTATCCCAAATACAAAAAGTGGTGCGATGACTATTTCTTTATCAAGCACCGCAACGAAGCGCGCGGCATCGGCGGCCTGTTCTTTGACGATCTCAACACGCCCGACTTCGCTACCTGTTTCGCGTTTACCCAAGCGGTGGGCGAAGGCTTCCTCGATGCCTATTTGCCGATCGTGGAAAAACGCAAGGCGCTGAGTTGGGGCGATAACCAACGTCAGTTCCAGCTGTATCGCCGTGGCCGCTACGTCGAGTTCAATTTAGTCTGGGATCGCGGCACGCTGTTTGGCTTGCAAACCGGCGGACGTACCGAATCCATCCTGATGTCGATGCCGCCGCTGGTACGCTGGGAATACAACTATCAACCGGCGGAAGACAGCCCGGAAGCGGCCCTTTACCGTGATTTCCTGCCGGTGCGCGATTGGTTGAAGGAGCCGGAATAATGCAGATTTGGGTCGATGCGGACGCCTGTCCCAACGTGATCAAAGAAGTGCTGTTTCGCGCGGCGGATCGTACCGCCATGTCGGTAACGCTGGTCGCCAACCAACCGCTGAGAACGCCGCCTTCCAGGCATATCCACACTCTGCAGGTGGCGGCCGGTTTTGACGTGGCGGATAACGAAATCGTGCGCCGCTGCGAGAAAGGCGATCTGGTGATCACCGCCGATATCCCGCTGGCTGCCGAGGTGATCGAAAAAGGCGCGGTGGCGCTGAATCCGCGCGGGGAACGCTATACGCCAGACACCATTCGTGAGCGCCTGAACATGCGCGACTTTATGGACACCCTGCGCTCCAGCGGTATCCAGACCGGTGGCCCGAATACGCTGAACCAGCGCGACCGTCAGCAGTTCGCCAACGAGCTGGACAAGTGGTTGCAGCAGGCAAAACGGGCGCAGTGATTGCGCCCGTACTCCGCTTAGAATCGCACCTCCCCGCCGAAGATATAGGTTCGGCCGCGGGCGGTGTTGGTCGGTGTGAAGTCCTGTCCCTGGGACGGCATCGAGTTCATCTTGTTCAACGCATCGGAATAGTCTCTGTCCATCAGGTTCTGCACGCTGAATTTCAACAGCAGGTTACGGTTGAACTGATAGGTGCTGTACAGATCGATAATCGTCGGGATGTGCGGCGCAGGCTCTTTCAGCAATTGCTCATTTTCGTCCCGATCCGAATTTGGCGACAGGCGAACCGCTTTACCCGTGTATTTGACCAATCCGCCCAGCGTCAGTTTCTCGTCCAGCAAACGAACCCCAGAATCTAACGTGAAATAAAATTCCGGCAGTTCGCTGATGTCACCGGCACCGAATTCGTTGCTGGCCTGATTGGTCGGTTGGCTGGTGTGCTCTTTGCTCAGGGAAAGTTTGGTGTAGGCGAAACCGGCATCATACATTGCCTCTACTTCCACCCCACGCATTCTGACCGGCTCATAAGCATTGCTGTACATGGTCATCAAGACATTCTCATTGGCGTTATCCCACTCTTCCTGCGTCGACTGAGCTCGGTTGCACTTGCGACGATTGCTGCACACCATGTAGTTTTGGCTGGAAATGTAATTTTTGATCTTTGATTCAAAATACACCGCCTTCAGCTGGAAGCTGTCCTGCTTGAACAACAGGTCATGAGCATTGGCGTTGAAGCCGGCCTGGTAGGTTTCAGCGGTTTCGCCCTTCAGGAACGGGTTCATCGACTGCCCGCCGCTGTTGGCGAAGAACACCTCCTGAATATTCGGCCCGCGCATCGACTTGCTGTAGCTGACAAACGGCTGCAACCATGGCGTCACCTGCGCCGATAACAGCACCGACGGATTAAAACCGTGCTCTTTCAAATTGATATTGCTGGCCCCCTGCGGGAAGCAGGCCACGCGCTCATCACAGGCAGGTTTATAACCGGAAATATCATAGGAACTGTAGTTCAGATCAAAGTTGCTCTGCCAGATGCCGTAGTTAAGCTGCAGCCCGCTGTAAAGGCTGGCGATATTTTGTTTACCCGCGATCCCCACCGGCGAACTTTCCGCCTGGTTATCGTCGGTTACCAGCCCGGATGCGTGCTTCTTGTATTCGTTACGGATCAGCTTGCCACCATAGCTGAAGGCAAAATCGACCTCCTGCAGGCTGAAACGGCTGGTGTTATTGACGTCCAGCGCGTCCGAGATATTTTTCGCCTTGCTGTCGCTAAACCCTGCCATATTGTCAGACATGAATTTCTGCTCACCGCGGCTGGTACTGGCTGTCAGATTAAAATCAATCAGCTCGGAGAAAGGCGCATAGTGATATTTAATATAGAAGTCATTACTGTCGATATGACGGCGGGTTATTTTATTCTGGTAGGTCCTGGCCGACAGTTCGATACTATTAAAAGCGTCTGGCTTAATATCGACTTTGAATAACTGGGATTTAGGGTTCTGTCGATAAGTTTTATCAACGTTAAACTCTTCACTGTCAAAACCGGAGCCGTTTTTGTAATTAGACGTGATGGAACTGCCGCTGATGGCTGCCATCGCGCCCAGGCTGCCGCCTTCACCAAAGGCGCCGGTTTTCCCGCCCACGGCAATCATGCCGCTGCGGCCAATGCCGTTATTGCCCACGGAAAATTTGGTGCGCACGCCAAAGGGATTATCGGAAAACACCACGTCATCCACACCCAGGGTGCGGAAGTTGGCGCTGCCTGCCAACGCATTCACTCCGGCGGAGCCCGTCGCATTGCCGCGCGCTACATCAACGCCGACGATAAAATTGGGGTCGATCAGCGCACCGAACTGGCTGGTGGGTAACCCGCCATGGGCTGCATCGCTCGGCGAACTGCCGTAGTAGTTCTGGGTAATACCGTCCACCATGGTATTAACGCGGCCAAAGCCGCTCATGCCGCGGATATTGACGCTAACCGATCCCTGGCCCGGATCGATTTGGGTATAGGTGCCCGGCATGCTGCGCAAAATGCTGTCTACCGATTCGAGATTCTTATTTTCTCCTCGTGAGCTGAAGGCACCCGGTTTTTCTAACGCCTCCTTTTCGCTACGGTCGCTTTCTGTCGCAGCCGAAACGTTCAACGGGCTAAACACCACGTTGCCCTTGCCATTGTCTGCCCCGTCTTGCGCAGCCGTCGCCGTCCCGCTCAGCGCTATTCCCGCACCGATCAGGCTTACCAGTAATTTAATTTTCATAGATCCCCAGAAATGACCAAAAAGATGTTATGGCCGACAATGCCCAGCACAAAGCCCGCCGAAATCGACGGTAAAATTAACGCTTTATCGTTTTAATAAGCCGCCAGGTTATTTCCTGGCGGCCAGAAGGGTTATTTCCGCGTTTTCTGATCCACCGCCAAAATAAAGCTGTATTCCAAGGCGCTATTTTCCAGCCGCGTCAGTCGGCCCGATTTGCCGCCGTGTCCGGCCGTCATATCGGTGGCCAGCAGCAGCAGCGAATCGCCCTGTTTAAAGCGACGCAGTTTGGCCACCCATTTTGCCGGTTCCCAATATTGCACCTGCGAATCATACAGGCCGCTGGTCACCAACAGGTTCGGGTACGCCTGCTTGCGTACGTTGTCGTAGGGGCTATAAGACTTCATCAGCGCATAGGCTTCTGGTTGATTTGGGTTACCCCACTCTTCATATTCGCCGACGGTCAGTGGAATGCTGTCGTCGAGCATGGTGGTCAAAACATCCACGAAAGGCACCTGCGCCACCACCGCGTTATACAGCTGCGGCGCCTGATTGATCACCGCGCCCATCAGCAAGCCGCCGGCGCTGCCCCCCATGGCATAGATACGCCCCGGCTGGCCGTAACCCTGTTTGATTAACGCCTGGGTTGCATCGATAAAGTCGCTGAAGGTGTTGGGTTTATGGCTCAGTTTGCCCTGCTGATACCAGTTCTGCCCCAATTCACCGCCGCCACGCACGTGGATCAGCGCATAAACAAAACCGCGATCCAGTAAACTGATGCGGTTGGCGCTGAAGGCCGGATCCATACTCATGCCATAGGCGCCATAGCCGTACACCAGCAGCGGGCTGTGCCCCGGTTTGAACATCGCACGGTTGTAGACCAGCGAGACGGGTACCTTCACACCGTCACGCGCGCTGATCCACACTCGTTCGCTGTGGTACTGGCTGGGATCAACCCCTTTCACTTCCTGCTGTTTCAACAGGGTACGAGTGCCTTTATCAAGATCCCATTCGTAGGTGCTGGTCGGCGTGGTCATCGCCGAATAGCCGTAGCGCAGGTGCTGATTGTCCGGATCGGGGTTATAGCCCAGCCAGGCCATGTAGCTGGCGTCATCGAACGGAATGCTGCGCTGGGTTTTGCCGTCCCAACTGATTTGCCGTAGCTGTACCAGGCCATCGCCACGCTCTTTCACCACCAGCCAGTCGCGGAATAAGGTGAAACCTTCGACCTCGCGCTTTTCCTGCGGTGCAATCAGCGTCTGCCACGGTTTATCGAGCGCCGCGGTGTGATAGAGACCAAAATGCGGGCTTTGGTGATTGGAGCGTAAATAGAACTCGCCGCGATAATGGTCGAGGTAATATTCATGGCCGTTCCGACGGGCGGCAAACAGCACCGGCGCTTTCAGCGGTTGGTTGGCATCGATCAGCCGCGCCTCAGAGGTAGTGTTGCCGCTGATGGTAATAATGAGGTAGTCGCGGGAGGAGGAATGGGCCAGGCTCAGATAAAACGCCGCGTCATCTTCCTGATACACCAGTTTATCGTCCGCGACCGGCGTACCGAACTGATGGCGATAAACCTGGTACGGCAACAGCGTTTGCGGATGGTTGCGAATATAAAACAGCGTCTTGCCATCGTTGGCCCACACCATGTCGCCAGAGGTGTTTTCAATCACTTCCGCGGCCCATTTCTCGCTGTCGACATTACGCAACGAAATACGGTACTGCCTGCGCCCCTGATAATCTTCGGCGATCGCCATCCGCTGATTGTCCTGGCTTATCTCCAGACCGCCAACACGGTAATAAGCCTGCCCTGTCGCGCGCTGGTTGGCATCCAGCAAGGTTTGCCATGGCGCATCGGCGGTAAGGGCCTGACGCTGGTACAGGGCAAAATCCTTGCCCGCCGCATAGCTTTCCTGATAGCGGTAGCCGTTCAGTTGATAAGGTACCGAGCGATCTTCCGGGCTCATGCGGCCGAGCATTTCCTGGTACAGCGTATCGCGCAGTTTTTTGTACGGCTGCATCATCTGTTCGGTATAACGGTTTTCCGCCGTCAAATAATCCAGCATCTTTTTATTCTGGCGGCTGTCGTCGCGCAACCAATAGTAATCATCTACCCGGGTTTCACCCTGGGCGGTCAACTTTTTTGGGATGATTTCCGCGCTGGGAGCCTGCGGTGCCGCCTGAACGGCCTGGCCCATTAAGCTTAATGAGATCACGACAGAGGTTGCCGCACGCCAACAACGGCCCGGCAAAAGTGGATATTTCATAGTCCCTCACGATGGTTTGACATCGGCAACGCCTGCTTTTGTTTCAGCAAACAAAAGGCCGCTGCCGTCGGCATAAACTATTGGACGGCGTGCAACGCCGCCAGATTAAAATCGATGGGCATCGTCACCCGAACCTTGTCCTGCTGAAGCATCTCCACCGGCGGCTGCGGCAAAGGCTGCGCCCGAGTCACCACCGCCAGTGCCTCCCGATCCAGCGAGGCAGTACCTGACGACGCCTGCAATCTCAAATCAGACACCCGGCCCTGCGCATCCACCGTAAAGACCACCTGCGGCATGCCTGTACGGCGGCGGCGCTGTGCATCCGACGGATAGCGTTTGATGCGGTTCAGCAGCCCCTTAACCTGACTTTCCCACGACAGCTTGGCCTGCAGTTGACTGGCGGAATCACTGTTCAGCGGTGCCGCCGCCTGCCGGGCAACATTCAACGCTTTCGGTGCCGCGGCGCTGGAGGCCGCAGCGTGTTTGGTCTCTTTTGCCTGCTCCTCGGGCTTCGGCTGAGTTTTCTGCGGCGGCCGCTGTTCAGTTCGCTTCTTTTCGGCCACGGCAATCTTGGTTTTTTCAGCCCTTGCCAGCTTTGGTAAGTCGGGTTGTTCTTGCTGTTCAGCCGGTTGTGCAGCAGACGACTGCGCCTGCTGTACGCCTAGCGGTAAGGGTTTGGGACTTTCCGGCGCTTCAATCTGCGCGGCCCAGCTCATCATTACCGCCGGAGGCGGCAATTGCATCGGCGGCAGCGAGCGTGGCGGCCAGTAAAACAACAGTACCAGCGCCACATGTGCCGCGATAGCGCACACAAAACCGCGCGCCCAGCGCGGTTGCGGCATCGCAGGGGCCGAAAAAGAGAAAGACTGACTTAGCATAGGGACATTAGATTACTTAATTGCGAATGATTGCAGATCACATTTGCTAATGATAATCATTTGTAATTATTATTAACAGTCCTTTTCACTGCCTTAACAGATTCATTTTACGGCCGGGGTGATCCACAGGTAATCGGCCAACTGTTTGTCGACCTGTACCCCGGGTTCCGCCAGCATCAGTACCGTTGGCAACGCAGCCGGTTGCAAATCCTGCACGTGCAGTGGCACTCCTACGGATTTGGCGGCATGGTAGCCACCGGCAATCAACAGCGCGGGAGTGGGCGCGGCCAGCAGGCGTTCGGCCATGCGGCGGTCACGCTGCTGTTGGATCGCCAGCATCGCATGCAATTGTTGAGGTTCAATCTTGCCGCCGTGCGAAGTGCGGATAGTTTCCTCCAGCGCTTTCTGCACCACCGGACGGACCGACAGTTGGCCCTGCGGGAAACTTGGCTGCTGATAAAAAGCCATGATTTCATCGCGATCCAGATTAGCCGACCACAGCGGATAGGGTGCACGCATCGCCGCCATTACCACATCGCCGTACAGCGACCATTTCCACCCCGACTGCCAGCCGATCAACTCCGCTACGCGTCCGTCGCGAACGCTGGGGTCCCCCTGCAGCCACTGTTTCACCTGGTTAACCTTGTCTTGCTGATTCGGGTTAATCATTTCCATCAGCACGCTACCCTGGGGACGCTGCTGCGGTAGGTTTTGCACTAGCCACAGCTCAATCTGATGGTGATAGGGGTTATCGTGTTTTTCGCCGACAATGACCCGCGGTTGAGCGGCCAAACGGGCCAGAAGCTGGTCAGGTGACAGGCTTTCTCCACTGCGCAAATCCGTAATTTTGCCCAAACTATCAAGGGTAGTTTTTGGCGAGGAAACCGGGGTTTGGCTACAGGCGGCGAGCGCCAGCGCGGCCAATAAAATCAAAAGTCTCATGATGCTGCCCTGTCATAAAAAGTGGCGACATTATAGATAATAATTATCATTTGCATATAGACAACCCCCTTTCCTGCGACATCGATAACTATTTTTTTACTTTAGGATCTCTGACCACGCATTGATTTCATGAAGTATTGCAGGTATAACCAATAGCCATTTAGCAGCTTAGACGTCTATACGGGTAAAACACCATGCACTCACCTGTCCCCGCCGAAGGGCAATTCAAACGCACCATGAAGGCCCGGCACCTGGTGATGCTGTCGCTGGGTGGCGTGATCGGTACCGGGCTGTTTTTCAACACCGGCTATATCATTTCCACCACCGGCGCCCTGGGTACCCTGCTGGCCTATCTGATTGGCGCACTGGTGGTCTATCTGGTCATGCTGTGCCTGGGCGAGCTTTCGGTGGCGATGCCGGAAACCGGCGCCTTCCATGTTTATGCCTCCCGCTATCTTGGTCCGGCGACCGGTTATACCGTGGCCTGGCTCTATTGGCTCACCTGGACCGTCGCACTCGGTTCCAGCCTGACCGCCGCCGGTTTCTGCATGCAGTATTGGTTCCCACAGTCACCGGTTTGGCTGTGGTGTTTAATTTTCTGCGCGGCCATTTTCCTGCTCAACGTAGTCACCACTCGCTTCTTCGCGGAGAGCGAATTCTGGTTCTCGTTGATCAAGGTGATCACTATTTTGGCGTTTATCATCCTCGGCGGAGCAGCCATGTTTGGCCTGCTGCCGATGAAAGACGGCACCCCGGCTCCCTTTCTGCATAACCTGACCGCCTCCGGCTGGCTGCCCAACGGCACCCTGCCGATCCTGATGACGATGGTGGCGGTCAACTTCGCTTTCTCCGGCACGGAGCTTATCGGCATTGCCGCAGGCGAAACCGAAAATCCGGAAAAGGTGGTGCCCTGGGCGATACGCACCACGGTGATCCGCCTGATGCTGTTCTTTGTCGGCACGGTGTTTATTCTGGCTGCGCTGATCCCGATGGATCAGGCCGGGATTGTCAAAAGCCCGTTTGTGTTGGTGTTTGAACGCATCGGCGTGCCCTATGCCGCCGATATCTTTAATTTCGTCATCCTGACCGCCATCCTGTCGGCCGCCAACTCAGGCCTGTACGCTTCGGGCCGCATGCTGTGGTCGCTGGCCAACCAGCGCACCCTGCCGGCCTATTTTTCTCGCGTCAATAAACGCGGCATTCCGATCAATGCGCTGACCTTCAGCATGCTTGGCGGCGTACTGGCGCTGTTAACCAGCGTGATTGCGCCGGACACGGTGTTTGTTGCCCTGTCGGCCATTTCCGGCTTTGCCGTGGTGGCAGTTTGGTTGAGCATCTGCGCCTCCCACTACGCTTTCCGCCGCCACTATCTGCGCAGCGGCCAGCCGATCGCCGGCCTGAAATACCGCGCGCCGGGCTATCCGTTAACGCCGATCGTCGGTTTTTCCCTGTGCCTGCTGGCCTGTGTCGGACTGGCGTTCGATCCGGAGCAGCGCATCGCGCTTTACTGCGGGCTGCCGTTCGTCGCACTGTGCTACGCCGCCTATTATCTGACCCGCCGCAACGGGCAAAAAACATCTTTGGGAGAAAATCATGTCGGTTAACAACCCCGTCGCCACGCTGTTGGCTACCCACAACACGCTGATCCTTGACGGCGCACTGGCGACCGAACTGGAGGCTCGCGGCTGTGACCTCAGTGATCCCCTGTGGTCGGCCAAGGTGCTGATCGAAAACCCCGAGCTGATTTATCAGGTTCATCTCGACTATTTCAACGCGGGGGCGCAGTGCGCCATCACCGCCAGCTATCAGGCCACGCCACAGGGCTTTTTGCGCCGGGGGCTGGATTACGAGCAGTCACTGGCGCTGATCGCCAAAAGCGTGCACCTGGCGCAACAGGCGCGCAGCGACTTTCTGGCTCAGCACCCGCAGGCAACCCCCTTGCCGATCGCCGGCTCGGTCGGCCCCTATGGCGCTTATCTGGCCGACGGCTCTGAATATCGCGGCGATTACGCATTACCGCAGGAGGAAATGATCGCCTTCCACCGCCCACGCATCCGTTCGTTGGCCGAAGCCGGCGTAGATCTGTTGGCCTGTGAAACCCTGCCCTCGTTCACCGAGCTGCAGGCGTTGCTCACGCTGTTGCAAGAATTCCCGACGCTCGGCGCCTGGTTCGCCTTCACCCTGCGCGACAGCCAACACCTCAGCGACGGCACGCCGCTGACGCAGGTGCTGGCAGCGCTGCACGGCAATCCGCAGGCGTTGGCGATTGGCATCAACTGCATTGCGCTGGAAAATGTAGCTCCGGCGCTGCGCCAATTTGCCGTGCTGACCGATAAACCGCTGTTGGTCTATCCTAACTCCGGCGAACATTACGACGCGGTGAGCAAAACCTGGCACGCCTGCGGCGGCGAGCACGGCAGCCTGATTGATCAGGTAGGAGAATGGCAACGCATCGGCGCACGGCTGATCGGCGGCTGCTGCCGGACTACGCCAAAGGATATTCGCCAGATCGCGGCACTCTGCAAGGCATAAAAAAGCCCCCTGCGCCAAGGCGTCAGGGGGCGGTTTAATGCCGAAGGCTTATAACGGTTCGGTCTGCGCTTCCACAACCGCCAGCGCCACCATGTTGACGATGCGGCGCACCGAGGCGATTGGCGTCAGGATGTGTACCGGTTTCGCTACTCCCATCAGCACCGGCCCCACGGTAACCCCTTCCGAAGACGACACACGCAGCAGGTTGTAGCTGATACGCGCCGCTTCCATGTTCGGCATAATCAGCACATTGGCCGAGCCTTTCAGCGGGCTGTCCGGCATCAGATCATTACGAATGCTCTCAACCAACGCGGCATCGCCGTGCATCTCGCCGTCGATTTCCAGCTCCGGCGCCATCTGATTCACCAACTCGAGCGTTTTACGCATCTTGCAGGCTGCCGGGTTATCGGAAGAACCAAAGCTGGAATGGGACAGCAACGCGACCTTCGGCTCAATGCCGAAACGACGCACGGTTTCCGCCGCCATCAGGGTGATTTCCGCCAGTTGCTCCGGCGTCGGATCGTCATTGACATAGGTGTCGGCGATAAAGGTGTTGCCGCTTGGCAGCAGCAGCGCATTCATCGCCCCGGCGACATGGGCGCCCTCACGGAAGCCAAATACTTTTTCAACCACGTCGTAATGCTCGTGATAGCTGCCGATGGTGCCGCAGATCATCGCATCCGCCTCGCCACGATGCAGCATGATGGCGGCAATCAGCGTCGGGTTGCCGATCACCGCACGGCGCGCCTGCTCCTGCGAAACGCCGCGGCGTTTCATGATCTGGTAGTACTCGCCCCAGTATTCATTGAAACGCGGATCGGACTCGTTGTTCACCACTTCAAAGTCTTTACCCGGCGTCAGCTGCAGACCGAGTTTTTTCAGCCGCATTTCGATCACGCTCGGGCGCCCCACCAGAATCGGATAGGCCAAGCCTTGCGACACCAACTCCTGAGTAGCGTGCAGTACCCTTTCTTCTTCGCCTTCCGCCATCACCACCCGCTTCATTTCCTTCTTCGCCTGGGCAAAGATCGGTTTCATGAACAGGTTGGTTTTGTAAACGAATTCAGACAGCTTTTCGACATAGGCATCAAAGTCTTCGATCGGCCGCGTCGCCACGCCAGACTCCATCGCCGCCTTGGCCACTGCCGGAGCGATTTTAACAATCAGGCGCGGATCGAAAGGTTTGGGAATGATGTATTCAGGGCCAAATGACAGATCCTGATCACCATAGGCCGACGCCACCACGTCGCTTTGCTCTGCCAGCGCCAGATCGGCAATCGCATGCACGCAGGCCAGCTTCATCTCTTCGTTAATGGTGGTCGCCCCCACGTCCAGCGCACCGCGGAAGATGAATGGGAAGCACAGCACGTTGTTTACCTGGTTCGGGTAATCGGAGCGGCCGGTACAGATAATGGCGTCCGGGCGCACGGCTTTCGCCAGCGGCGGCAGGATTTCCGGTTCCGGATTGGCCAGCGCCATGATCAACGGATCCCTGGCCATGGTTTTCACCATATCCTGAGTCAAGACACCCGGGCCGGAACAACCGAGGAAGATGTCGGCGTTAGGGATAGCGTCACCCAGCGTACGCTGGCCGTTATCTTCAATCGCATAAGCCGCCTTGGTCTGCTCCATATTGGCGTCACGACCTTTGTAGATAACCCCTTTGGAGTCGCAGACGGTAATGTTCTGCTGGCGCAGCCCCAGGGCCACCAGCAGGTTCAGGCAGGCGATCGACGCGGCGCCGGCTCCGGAAACCACCAGCCGCACGTCGGAAATATTCTTTTTCACTACCCGCAGGCCGTTCAACACTGCGGCGGTCGTGATGATCGCGGTACCGTGCTGATCGTCGTGGAACACCGGGATCTTCATACGCTCGCGCAGTTTCTGCTCGATGTAGAAACACTCCGGCGCTTTGATGTCTTCCAGGTTAATGCCGCCGAAGGTCGGCTCCAGCGCGGCAATGATGTCGATCAGCTTGTCAGGGTTTAGCTCATCGACTTCGATATCAAACACGTCGATACCGGAAAATTTCTTGAACAGGACGCCCTTCCCTTCCATCACTGGTTTACCGGCCAGCGCACCGATATTGCCCAGGCCCAGCACGGCCGTGCCGTTGGAAATGACCGCCACCAGGTTGCCGCGCGCGGTATATTTGTAGGCCGCCAGCGGATCGGCAGCAATTTCCAGACAAGGTGCCGCGACGCCCGGCGAATAGGCCAGCGCCAGATCGCGTTGCGTTGCCAGCGGCTTGGTGGGGGATACCTGGATCTTCCCTGGGACCGGATATTGGTGGAAATCAAGCGCACTCTGTTTGAGCTGTTCGTCCATTGTAGGTTCCTATGCTTTTTGCTTTTATGTTGAGGTAAGGCTATTAAGCTGTGTCCTGCCATTGTTCGTGCCAGCGTCGCAGACCCAAAAGCCCGTAATCAAGGCGGAGGATGCTGGACATAACGTGCCTATGTTCAAACCCGACAACGCTAAGTACGGTTTTTTGGGGCGCGGCCCGAAGGGCTGGCGCTCACCTACAATGGCAGGACGCAGCCTTGTAGTATAGTGAGAGAAACGTCACAAACTTTGAAGCGGGCCAAAACCTTGATCGAAATAGTTTTATAAAAGTAAAAAAAGAAGTACCACAGGACGAAGAAGAAAAACACTGCCATCAGTGCGCTGGCAGTTGGGCGCGCCAGGCATTCAGCGTGGCCACCCGGCCTGCGCAGATTTGTAACGAGGTTTGTAGCGCCAGGGTATAACTCAACGCATCGCCCCAGGTATTGCCCAGCAGTTGCGGCTGCTCGCACGGAATAAACACCGTTTCAGGGGGCAACAGTACCACCGGCACTGCCGGCTGCGGCTGTTGGGCGCAGGAGCTCAATAACAGCGCCAGGCATAGGCTGCCCAGCGCAGGCGTCATTTTTAATCGCTTCACGGTATTTCCTCTGATAAACATCGCTTTGCTGCCGCAACTGCTGCTCCTGTTGCTGCTGAGCCGCCATCAGCGCACGATTCTGTGCATCCTGAGTTTGCAGCGTGGCAATCAACCCCGCCTGCTGCGCCAGGGTCTTTTGCTGCTCTAACGCCTGCTGCCGCGCCAGCTCCAGCCGGTGCGACAACAGCGAGCTGTAGCCGCCAAGGCAGATGGCTACCAACAACAACAGCAGCAATCCGCCCTGCGCCAGCCAGCTCAGCCAACCGCTCATGCCGGGTAATCCTTAAAGGAAAGCTGGAAGTGCGGCCCGTCCTTCAGCGTCTTCCATTCCCCGCCCCACTCAACGGCAACCGCACACTCTCGCGCGGCACGACGGACCGCCACCGCGATTTGCGCATAATAGTCCCACTCCCAGGACACCACGCCTGCCGGCATAGCCACCACGTCCACCGCGTGGCCGGTCAAATGGCGGCTTTTCAGCGTCTGGCTTTGCCCACCCCGCACCAGGTCACGCTGACGCGCCATGCTGCGGCGCCCTTCGGTGATGGAAAAAGGCACCAGAGAATAATGCAGCGCCAGCCGCATCACCCGCACCAGATCCGGATGCACGTCCATTAAATTGGTCTCGCTGCGTGCGGTAAAACGAATGTCTTCAATTTCATTTATCATCTTTAAACCCCGTTTTTTTGCCAATAAATCTTTTAATTAATGCGCTGATATAATCAGCCCCAAGAAAACCAATCAGCACGCTGGCAAGGTTCGCCCACTTTAATTCCAGCCCGGTCAGCGCCAAAGCGTCGCGCACCGTCCAGGCCAATAACGCGCACATGCCTGCATTTAATAAACGGCGCCGCATACCGACATTGCGATAAGCCCCGTGCAATAGCGCCATGAGCCCTGCCAAAATGGCATTCATCACCGGCTGAAGATATTCACATGCTCGCTGGATAATTAAGCCAACAGCGTCTGGCTCTAAGCTGGACATAGCTACACTCCTATTTTATTTTAATTAAACGCCAATCACGGCCGGTGGAATATCGGTACCATCAGAATCTAGTTAAGGATGCTATAACAAAGCAAATGAATAAATACAGCCTCTAAAGTCAAATTCATTCATGCTCACCCATGGCACAACACCGCCCTGCCAAATAACTTGGCAAGCCGATAAAAAATTCATCTTTATTGTGATTTATTTCGACTTCTCTTTATCCGATAAATAAACATTAATAGCGGCGGGAGATTCACTCTCAATGACAAAAACCTTAACTCTGGAGAAATACCATGTCAGAACGTAAAGCCGTTATTGGTTATTATTTCATTCCTACTAACCAAATTAATCACTATACCGAGTCCGATACTTCAATCGTACCTTTCCCGGTGTCCAATATTACACCGGCCAAGGCCAGGCAACTGACCCACATTAATTTCTCGTTCCTCGACATTAACAGCAATCTGGAGTGTGCCTGGGATCCGGAAACCAATGACGCCAAGGCGCGTGATGTGGTTAGCCGTTTGACTGCGCTGAAGGCGCATAACCCGAATCTGCGCATCATGTTCTCCATCGGCGGCTGGTATTACTCCAACGATCTGGGGGTGTCCCATGCCAACTATGTCAACGCGGTCAAAACCCCGGCGGCACGCACCAAATTTGCGCAATCCTGCGTCCGCATCATGAAAGACTATGGCTTTGACGGCGTAGACATTGACTGGGAATACCCGCAGAGCAGCGAGGTCGACGGTTTTGTCGCCGCGCTGCAGGAAATCCGCACCCTGCTCAATCAGCAAACCCAGGCCGACGGCCGTCAGGCGCTGCCTTACCAACTGACCATCGCCGGTGCAGGTGGCGCGTTCTTCCTGTCGCGCTACTACAGCAAGCTGCCGCAGATCGTCGCCTCACTCGATTACATCAACCTGATGACCTACGATCTGGCCGGTCCATGGGAAAAAATCACCAACCATCAGGCAGGCTTGTTTGGCGACAGCGCCGGGCCAACCTTCTATAACGCGCTGCGTGAAGCCAATCTCGGCTGGAGCTGGGAAGAGCTGACTCGCGCCTTCCCCAGCCCGTTCAGCCTGACGGTAGACGCCGCCGTACAGCAACATCTGATGCTGGAAGGCGTGCCGAGCAGCAAAATCGTCATGGGCGTGCCGTTCTACGGCCGGGCGTTCAAAGGCGTCAGCGCCACTAACGGCGGCCAGTACAGCAGCCACAGCACGCCGGGGGAAGATCCCTTCCCTGGCACCGATTACTGGTTAGTCGGCTGTGAAGAGTGCGTCCGCGACAAGGATCCGCGCATCGCCTCTTACCGCCAGCTGGAGCAAATGCTGTTGGGCAACTACGGCTATCAGCGCCTGTGGAACGATAAAACCAAAACGCCGTATCTGTACCACGCGGCCAATGGCCTGTTCGTCACCTATGACGATGCCGAAAGCTTCAAGTACAAGGCGAAGTACATCAAACAGCAGCAACTGGGCGGCGTGATGTTCTGGCACCTGGGCCAGGACAACCGCAATGGCGATCTGTTGGCCTCACTCGACCGTTACTTCAACGCACCGGACTATGACGACAGCCAGTTGGATATGGGCACCGGCTTGCGCTATACCGGCGTTGGCCCAGGTAATCTGCCAATCATGAGCGCCCCGGCCTACGTTGCCGGTACCACCTATAACCAGGGAGCATTGGTGTCGTATCAGGGCTATGTCTGGCAGGCCAAGTGGGGCTATATCACTGCCGTGCCGGGTTCCGATACCGCCTGGCTGAAAGTGGGGCGCGTGGCGTAACGGTCAGCGACGACATAAAAAAACCCCGGGGCTGATGGCGACGGGGTTTTTACTGCTTTAAACGTTTAATTTTCGCATCCCTTCGTGGTCACTCCCTCAGTTGTTACACCAAGGATAACCCCCATCACGTATTACTTCCCGCCCCAGCAGACTGAAGACGTCGCTTTTGCGCGTCAGCCGCTCATGCCACCAGCTAAAACCGGCCCCTTTGCTGGCCGGATGCCAGGCCAGCCAAATCATTTCATCGCCTTTTTGCATATCGACCGGTACCGTCACCAACTCGCCGCTGGCCAGCTCTTTTTCTATCAGCGCCGGCGGCAAGAAGCCGTGCCCAATACCCCGCTTCAACAGCGCCAATTTGCTCTCGACGTCGCATACCATCAGTTGGCGCTGCAACGGCATGGCGCCATGGTTACGCTTGGGCAGCTCGTGGCTGCTGTCGGCAATGCCCACCACGATATCGTTCAGCCGCTGGTTTTTATCCACCGGCTTTTTCTGCGCCGCAAAGGGATGAGAAGGAGAAACGCACAGCACAAAATTCAGCTTGCCGAGCATCAGCGTCTTGGCCTGCACGCTGTCCGGGATCTGGCCGATGGCAATAATCAAATCCGCCCGGTTGTTCTTCAACGCATCCCAGGTGCCATTCAACGCTTCACGCTGCACGGATATGTTGGCGTTTGGGCTGTGCTGGATATAGTCGCGGATATCCTGGGTGAGCGTTTCCAGCGGAAAGAAATTATCAACCACGATGCGGATATTATTATCGAACTTTGGGATGTTTCTTACCCTACTTTCCAGATCCTGTACCGCATTTAAAATCCAGCCACCTTCCTGCAGCAGGAATTCCCCTTCATCCGTCAGGGTAATCATCGGGCCATTACGATGAAAAAGTTTCACGCAGAGTTTACTTTCTATATTGGAAACCCGGTAAGATATTGCCGAAGGGGTTTTATGCAACGCCTCCGCCGCCATTGAGAAAGAGCCGGTACTTTTGATGGTGCTGATTATTTTAATCGCATCCAGGGATAATCTAGTCATACAAATTCCTCTTTGACATAAAATAAGAAAAAAATGACACTAAATTCCCAAGTGGTTGGCGCGTAAAAGTCGTTCAAGTCACACAAGAGTAAGCAAAACCACAAGCAATATACTCTATATTGCAGCACGTCATCTGAAAGACTATTCATCAACACTTTAAATAAAATTCATCATGACGCCGTTTTTTTAGACAGCAGCGTTTAAATAAATTCAATCAAGAAATAAAAGACAATCATCATAATAATTTTAGTTAATAGCCTATAAAACATTCCACCCTGACAGCTGAGTCTAAGGGTAAAAATAAAACAAGCCGCCAAGAATGATGTTTTTAATTTTTTAATAACCTCTCTTTTTGTCGGTGAAAATAAACCCAACTTACAATACAACTTCCGTCAGGAGTGACTTATGAACAATACTTCCCGTACCCTTATGTCCCTTGGCCTGCTGAGCGCCGCGTTGTTCGGCGTATCACAACAGGCCGCCGCCCACGGTTACGTCGAAACGCCGGCCAGCCGCTCCTATCAGTGCAAATTGCAGCTCAATACCCAATGCGGCAGTGTGCAATATGAACCACAGAGCGTTGAAGGCTTGAAAGGCTTCCCACAGGCGGGTCCGGCTGACGGGCATATCGCCAGCGCCGACAAATCCACCTTCTTCGAACTGGATCAGCAAACGCCAACCCGTTGGAACAAGATCAATCTGCACACCGGCGCCAACTCCTTCACCTGGAGACTGACCGCTCGCCACAGCACCACCAGCTGGCGTTATTTCATTACCAAGCCGAACTGGGATGCGTCGCAGCCACTGACCCGTGCGTCCTTTGACCTGACGCCGTTCTGTCAACAGAACGACGGCGGTGCGATTCCAGCCGCGCAGGTCACCCACCAGTGCAACATACCTGCAGACCGTAGCGGTTCGCACGTCATCCTCGCCGTGTGGGATGTAGCAGATACGACCAATGCCTTCTATCAGGCGATTGACGTTAACTTGACCAAATAATAAGGAAGGGAAATACCACAGGGTTCAGCCAGGTGCTGAACCCTTTTTTATTACGAGTGCGCTATGCCACATCTTTTTCCCCTCGGTCAGCCCATACTGATACCGCCTTCGCAGGTGCGGTAAGCGGCTGCAAAACCGCGCCCTACCTGGCTCGTTTCGGGATCCATTGTTCTTATCCATCGCAACAATCAGAAAAAGCGCATTTTAATCATCGGGCTTCTGATGCAGTGTGTTCAGCCTACGATGAAAAACGTTCTCATTTCCCTACATTGACGTTTGGTCAAGGAGCTTATTAATGAACCAATTAGACGCACTCAAGCAGCTCACCACGGTGGTAGCCGACAGCGGCGATATCGAATCCATCCGCCAGTTCGAACCGCAGGATGCCACCACTAACCCTTCATTGATTCTGAAAGCCGCTGCGCTGCCTCAATATAAGCCACTGATCATCGAAGCTCTGAACTATGCCCGCCAGCAAGGTGGCAATAAAGAAACCCAACTGATCAACGCCAGCGACAAACTGGCGGTGAACATCGGCGTCGAAATTCTCAAAAGCGTGCCGGGCCGCATTTCCACCGAAGTGGACGCACGCCTGTCCTTCGATCGCGGCATGTGCGTGGCCAAGGCGCGTAAGCTGATCGGCATGTATCAGGAACAGGGTATTGATAAGTCGCGTATTCTGATCAAGCTGGCCTCCACCTGGGAAGGCATCAAAGCCGCCGAAGAACTGGAAAAAGAAGGCATCAACACCAACCTGACGCTGCTGTTCTCTTTTGCCCAGGCCCGAGCCTGTGCCGAAGCCGGCGTGTTCCTGATTTCCCCGTTCGTGGGGCGTATCTATGACTGGTATCAGGCCAAACAGCCTGCTGCAGACTATGACGCCGAGCAGGATCCGGGCGTCAAATCGGTGCGCAACATTTATGAATACTACAAACAGCACCGCTATCAGACCGTGATTATGGGTGCCAGCTTCCGCAAGGTTGAGCAGATCCTGGCTTTGGCCGGTTGCGATCGTCTGACTATTGCGCCGAACCTGCTGGAGCAGCTCAAACAAAGCGAGCAACCGGTAGAACGCAAACTGACGCCATCCACCGAAGCCTTCCACCAACCCGCCCCGCTGGCCGAAGCCGAATTCCGCTGGCTGCATAATCAGGACGCCATGGCCGTTGAAAAACTGGCCGAAGGTATTCGTCTGTTCGCCGTTGACCAGCAAAAGCTGGAAGACATGCTGTCCGCTGAACTGTAATCACTCTGGAGTAAAACATGTCCTCTCGTAAAGAGCTTGCCAACGCCATCCGCGCACTCAGCATGGACGCCGTACAAAAAGCAAATTCCGGCCACCCGGGTGCACCTATGGGCATGGCGGACATCGCCGAAGTCCTGTGGCGTGACTACCTGAACCACAACCCGACCAACCCGCACTGGGCTGACCGTGACCGCTTCGTCCTCTCCAACGGCCATGGCTCCATGCTGATTTACAGCCTGCTGCACCTCACCGGCTACGACCTGCCGATGAGCGAGCTGGAAAACTTCCGCCAGCTGCACTCCAAAACCCCGGGCCACCCGGAATACGGCTACACCCCAGGCGTGGAAACCACCACCGGCCCACTGGGCCAGGGCATCGCCAACGCCGTCGGCTTCGCCATTGCCGAACGCACCCTGGCCGCGCAGTTCAACCGCCCGGGCCATGACGTGGTCGACCACCACACCTACGCCTTTATGGGCGACGGCTGCATGATGGAAGGCATCTCTCACGAAGTCTGTTCCCTGGCCGGTACCCTCAAGCTCGGCAAACTGACTGCGTTCTACGATGACAACGGCATCTCCATCGACGGTCACGTGGAAGGCTGGTTCACCGACAACACCGCCGAGCGCTTTGAAGCCTACGGCTGGCACGTGGTGCGTCACGTGGACGGCCACAACCCGGATGCCATCAAGGCCGCGATTGAAGAAGCCCGCAAGGTCACCGACAAGCCGTCCCTGCTGATGTGCAAAACCGTGATTGGCTTCGGCTCCCCGAACAAGGCCGGGACCCACGACGTGCACGGTGCTGCGCTGGGCGCCGCCGAAGTGGCCGCCACCCGCGAAGCCCTGGGCTGGAAATACGCCGCCTTCGAAATCCCGCAGGACATCTATGCCCAGTGGGATGCCAAAGAAGCCGGCAAGGCGAAAGAAGCGGCCTGGAACGACAAGTTCGCCGCCTACGCCAAGGCCTTCCCGGAACTGGCTGCCGAGTTCAAACGCCGCATGAACGGCGAACTGCCGGCCAACTGGAAAGCCGACGCCAAAGCCTTCGTCGAGCAGCTGCAGGCCAACCCGGCCAACATCGCCAGCCGCAAGGCCTCGCAGAACGCGCTGGAAGCCTTCGGCAAGGTGCTGCCTGAGTTCCTCGGCGGCTCCGCTGACCTGGCGCCAAGCAACCTGACCATGTGGTCCGGCTCGAAAGCGCTGAACGTTGACCCGGCGGGTAACTACATCCACTACGGCGTGCGCGAGTTCGGCATGACCGCCATCACCAACGGCATCGCGCTGCACGGCGGCTTCCTGCCGTACTCCGCGACCTTCCTGATGTTCGTGGAATACGCCCGTAACGCGGTGCGCATGGCGGCGCTGATGAAAATCCGCAACGTGTTCGTTTATACCCACGACTCCATCGGTCTGGGCGAAGACGGCCCGACGCACCAGCCGGTTGAGCAGATTGCCAGCCTGCGCGTGACCCCGAACATGAGCACCTGGCGTCCGTGTGACCAGGTGGAATCGGCGATTGCCTGGCAGTACGGCATCGAGCGCAATGACGGCCCGACCACGCTGATTTTCTCGCGTCAGAACCTGACCCAGCAGCCGCGTACCGCGGAGCAGCTGGCCAACGTTTACCGCGGCGGCTACGTGCTGAAGGACTGTGCCGGTACGCCGGACGTCATCCTGATTGCCACCGGTTCGGAAGTGGGCATCACCGTGGAAGCGGCAGACAAGCTGAGCGCGGCGGGCACCAAGGTGCGCGTGGTCTCGATGCCGTCTACCGACGCCTTCGACAAGCAGGATGCGGCTTACCGTGAATCCGTGCTGCCGGCGGCGGTCGCTGCCCGCGTGGCGGTGGAAGCGGGTATCGCGGACTACTGGTACAAGTACGTGGGCCTGAACGGCGCTATCGTGGGCATGACCACCTTTGGTGAGTCGGCACCGGCAGAGCAACTGTTCAAAGAGTTCGGCTTCACCGTGGATAACGTGGTGGCCAAGGCGCAGGCACTGCTGAAATAAGGCATCTCGCGTCGCATTACCCCAGGCCCGGCACCTTGCCGGGCTAGTCTAATGACAAACAGCCAAAAAACGTGGTTTTCGGCTGTTTGGGGTAAATCTGAAGACATAATTCTTTGTTTTTATTCGTCCCCAGATCGGAATTTTTAACTGCAAAGGACTTTGTCATCAATCTGAGCCCGGCATCTTGCCGGGCTTTTTCATTTGGGCAGATACGCGCTTTAAATTCTATATTCCCCACCCTCGATTGAGTTAATCATAATCGGGTAGCTTATACCCTTACTTTATTTTAAACGGCGCCCACCCCATCACAATGGCATAATTAAAACAAAATAACTCCCGCGATAGTTTTATTAAGAAATCAATTTCTGAGATATTTATTGATTTTTAGTGCCATTATTTTTATTGCAAAACGGAATATTGGTAAACATCTCATATAACCAATGAGTCTGTATTCCTTAGGATAATTCGCACACACTCAAACAATAAAGTTAAAATGCAGAAAAAAATCAATAACTTAAAAATAAACACATCATAATTCAATAGGTTGTAACTATTGATAGTTATTTTTCGATCGATAGCACCGATAGATTTGACCGATCAAAAAATAAAAATTAATAGATTGAACGATACGATTATAGCGTGTAATTTTCATTCCTATTTTAAAACCACAAAGGAATAAAATAAAAAATCATAAGACAAAAAATGTTTCCTTCCGCATTTAGAATCAGCCAACAAATGAAATAGGGATATTTACATCCAACATGAGGGAGACTCCATGATTATTATCAGCGAAACACTTGGAAACATAAATCAGCACAAAGAGTGGCAAGACAAGATCAGCGGAACCTCACCAGACTACCTTATTTTGGACGCTGCGCAGTTGGAAAAGGAATGTCATCAACAATCCACCCATGATGGGCTGAGGCTGGCCGTGTTTATGCCGCCCAACAGCTCACTGGCGGATGGCGACATTTTAATCTGGGATGAAGAGACGAAAAACGCCGTTATCGTGAAGGTTATCTCGCATGACATTATGGTAATTAACCTGCAGCGCCTGCTCTGCATCAATGCAGACGCCATTATTCACTATACGTTCAAACTGGGTTTGATTTTGGGGCAGCATAAGCTGCACGCCATGATAAAGAACAACCTGGTTTACGTCCCGATCACCATCGCGACCAGCACGTTGGACGCCCTGTTCAAAGAAAACAGTTTCCACTCGCTGTCCTATTGGTATGTCAACGGCGCCGATATTTCATCCTTGTTAACCCCCAATGAAATCGATCTGCTGTTCGACGGTATCTTTCCCTCTAGCCATGCATGACACCAGTAACCTACCCCGCTCGCTGTCAGCATTCTTTTTATAAATCAGAGGCCATTCACCCAAGCAACAGAGTATGAACACCCCAAAAAGCCGATGCGATAAAAGGAGTTTTCCATGGCAATTAATATGCAGATTTTTATTAATGACATGCTTAAATGGATAGAAAGCAATTTGGGCGCAGAGCTGGATATAGAGACCATTGCCAAGAAATCCGGCTACAGCAGATTCCATATTCAGCGGCTTTTCAAATTGCATGCCGGACTGACCATTGCCCAATATATCAGAATGCGACGAGTCACCGAGGCGGCGATCGCCCTGAGGTTCACCGACAGAAAAATCATGGATATCGCACTAGACTATGGCTTTGACTCTCAGCAGGTTTTTACCCGAATATTCAAAAAACAGCTAAAGACCACGCCAGGCGAGCTGAGGAGAAGCAAGCAATTGAACAATAAGCGGCTCTGCCATTCCTTATACATGCCGACGATGCCACAAAAAATACCGACGGGCCCACCTAACGCCCACAAGCATAGTTAGCGAACGTGGGGTCATCTCGCCGTTCACCGGCGAGATGACCAGCAGGTCTCAGCCCATGATCCGATGAATTTGCAGGTACTGCAGCAGCATGATGGTTTTGCCGTCTTTAATACGGCCGTCGGCAATCATCGCCACCGCTTCGGTAAAGGGCATTTCTACTACCTCAATATCTTCGTCTTCGATACCGCCGCCGGCCGCATTGCGCTCGTCGTCATGGTACTCGGCAATAAAGAAATGGACGATTTCGGTTACGCCGCCTGGCGACATATAGGCTTCGAAAATCTTCTGCACGTCACCGACCTGAAAACCGGTTTCTTCTACCGCTTCGCGACGGGCGCATTGCTCTGGAGAATCGGCATCCAACAAGCCGGCACAGGCCTCTAACAGCATGCCGCTGTCGTTGCCGTTCACATAGGTCGGCATGCGGAACTGATTGGTCAGCACCACGGTCCCTTTGGCACGGTTGTACAACAAAATGGTGGCGCCATTGCCACGATCGTAGACTTCGCGCATCTGCTGAACGGAGCCGCCATCCTTACGCTTGAGATCAAAAGTATATTTGTGCAGCACATACCAGTTATCAGAAAGCAGCTCTTTCTTCACATTCTCAATTTTCGCCGACATGAACCCTTCTTCTTTCCCGTTAGCTGAAACGCAAAAATGATACCGCGATTAAGCGCCGAAGGGGCAATGGATTTGCAACAAAAAAGCCCCGCGGCTCATGGAGCGCTACGGGGCATTTGACCGCAAAAGATTTAGAACCCGTTAGGAACGTCGCGCATGTCCGGCAGCTTGTGCGCAATCCCCTTGTGGCAATCGATGCAGGTCTTGCCTTCCGTTACCGCCTTGTCGTGCATCTTCGCCGCCACGGTTTTCTGTGCGGTGAAGTCCATATACTCGAAGTTGTGGCAGTTACGGCACTCCTGAGAATCGTTGGCCTTCATTCGCGCCCATTCGTTGCTCGCCATCGCCAGCCGATGCTGGTCAAACTTCTGCGGCGTGTCGATCAGGCCGAACGCCTTGGCGTACAGCTCCTTGCTGGCCTTTATCTTGCGCAGCATTTTCGGCGCCCATTCATGAGGCACATGGCAATCCGGGCAGGTCGCACGCACGCCGCTGCGGTTGTTGTAATGAACCGTGCCCATGTACTCCTCGTAGACGTTTTCACGCATTTCATGGCAGCCGATACAGAACTGCTCGGTATTCGCCGCCTCCATGCCGGTATTGAAGCCGCCCCAGAAGATGATCCCGGCGCCAAAGCCCAGCAGCAACAGCGTGCCCAACGCCAGGCGGCTTGGCCTGCGCCACCAGCGCCATAAACGTAACAGCAGGCCGGGCTTTTTCTCAGTCGTGGTGTGTTTGCGTTCGCTCATAGCTCCCCCGCTTAGCGCCCAAAGCCCGGCATGGGCTGGAAATCATTGCCGACAATCGGCGCCGCGTCGGTTTGCGGTACGTGGCACTGCAGGCAGAAGTAGCGACGTGGCGCGACATCGCTCAGCACCTTGCCGTCCCGGTCCATAAAGTGCGTCGGGCTGATGCGCGGTGCGCCGGTGGTGCGGTAATGCTCCACCCCGTGGCACTGCAGGCAACGGTTGGTGTTCTTGCTGATCTGGTAACCGTCAACGCTGTGCGGGATCATCGGCGGCTGATTGACATAGTTCAGCGCCATCCGTTCCTGCTGTTTCGGCATCGAAATCGGCCCGCCGACCGAGGCGGACACTTCGGGAGACTTGCTGAGATCAACATCACCCGCGGCAAACGCCAGGCCGGCGAACGCCAGCGACAATAAGGTCACCCACAGGGCAAGCGTCTTTTTCATAACAGGGCTTTTCATTTTTATTTGGCTCCCGGGTAATAAAATGGGGTCTTCATTCGCAATTCGTCAGCCTCACACCTTCTGCAACTTCACGGCGCATTTCTTGAAGTCGACTTCTTTAGAAAGCGGATCGGTGGCGTCCAGCGTCAGGTTGTTCACCAACTGCGCCGCATCGAAGAACGGCATGTACACCAGCCCTCTTGGCGGGCGGTTACGGCCACGAGTTTCGACAGAACTGATCACCTCACCGCGGCGCGACAGCATCTTGACCTTGTCACCACGACGCAGGCCACGGCTTTTGGCATCCAGCGGATGGATAAACAACACCGCCTGCGGGAAGGCGCGATGCAGCTCCGGTACCCGTCGGGTCATGGTGCCGGTGTGCCAATGCTCCAGCACCCGACCGGTGGAAAGCCAAAGATCGTATTCGCCGTCCGGGCTTTCCGCCGCCGGTTCAAACGGCAGCGCAAAGATCACCGCCTTGCCGTCGGGTTTACCGTAGAAACGCACCGCTTCGCCCGCCTTCACATACGGATCCGTTCCTTCGCGGTAGCGCCACAGCGTTTCTTTGCCGTCCACCACCGGCCAACGCAGACCGCGTGCCTGGTGGTAACTGTCGAACGGCGCCAAATCGTGACCGTGGCCACGCCCGAAACCGGCATACTCCTCAAACAACCCTTTCTGCAGATAGAAGCCGACTTCCCGCGCTTCATCGTTGAGCTGGTCCGCCGGGATTTCCGACAGCGGGTACTTATTGACCTGGCCGTTGGCGAACAGCACGTCGTACAACGTTTTGCCGCGATATTCCGGCTTTTGCGCCAGCAGATCGGCCGGCCACACTTCCTCAACCTTGAAGCGTTTGGAGAACTCCACCAGTTGCCACAGATCGGATTTTGCCTCGCCCGGCGCTTTCACCTGCTGACGCCAGAACTGAGTACGACGCTCCGCATTGCCATAGGCGCCCTCTTTCTCCACCCACATGGCAGTCGGCAGGATCAGATCGGCGGCTAATGCGCTGACGGTCGGATAGGGATCGGACACCACCACGAAGTTGCGCGGATCGCGCCAGCCCGGCATCCTTTCTTCATTGATGTTCGGCCCGGCCTGCATGTTGTTGTTACACATCACCCAGTAGGCGTTCAGCTTGCCGTCTTTCAGCGCACGGTCTTGCGCCACCGCATGCAAACCGACTTTCGCCGGGATGGTGCCGGCCGGCAGTAGCCATTTCTGTTCGGCGATTTGGCGGTGTTTCTCATTGGTGACCACCATGTCAGCCGGCAGACGGTGAGAGAAAGTCCCGACCTCACGTGCGGTTCCGCACGCAGAAGGCTGGCCGGTCAGGGAGAACGGCCCGCAGCCGGGCTTGGAGATCTTGCCGGTCAGCAAATGCAGGTTGTAGCACAGGTTATTGGCCCACACGCCGCGCGTATGCTGGTTGAAGCCCATGGTCCAGTACGACACCACCTTGATGTTCGGGTCGGCATACAGCTTCGCCAGCGCTTCCAACTGGTCTTCCGGCACGCCGCTCATTTGGGCCGTTTTTTCCAGCGTGTATTCCGCCACGAAGGCTTTGTACTCTTCGAAACTCATCGGCTCGGAGGCATCTGAACCCGGGTTTTTCGCTTTTTTCTCCAGCGGATGCGTCGGGCGCAAGCCGTAGCCGATATCCGTCGCACCGCGGCGGAAGTTGACGTGCCGATTCAGGAAGTCCTGATCCACCGCGTTGTTTTGAATGATGTAGTTGGCGATATAGTTCATGATCGCCAAATCGGTCTGCGGCGTGAACACCATGCCGTTGTCCGCCAGTTCGAAACTGCGGTGCTCAAAGGTGGACAACACCGAGACATTGACGTGCTGGTTGCTCAGGCGACGGTCGGTAATGCGCGACCACAGGATCGGGTGCATCTCCGCCATGTTGGAGCCCCACAGCACAAAGGCGTCGGCCTGCTCGATATCGTCATAGCAGCCCATAGGTTCGTCCATGCCGAAGGTACGCATAAAGCCCACCACCGCCGACGCCATGCAGTGACGTGCGTTAGGATCCAGGTTATTGGAACGCAGCCCGGCCTTGAGCAACTTGGCGGCAGCGTAGCCTTCCCACACCGTCCACTGGCCGGAGCCGAACATACCGACCGCCTCTGGGCCTTTCTCTTTCAAAGCCTGCTTGAACTTGTCGGCCATGACGTCGAAAGCCTGCTGCCAGCTGACCGGGGTAAATTCGCCTTCTTTATGGTACTGGCCGTCTTTCATGCGCAGCAGCGGCTGAGTCAGACGGTCTTTGCCGTACATGATTTTTGGCAGGAAATAGCCTTTGATGCAGCTCAACCCACGGTTGACCGCCGCGTCCGGATCGCCCTGCGAGGCAACAATACGGCCATTCTGAGTGCCGACCAGCACCCCGCAGCCGGTGCCGCAGAAACGGCATGGCGCTTTGTCCCATTTGATAGCGTCAGCACTGCCCGCCACCGCCTGTGCCACCGTGGGAATAGTCAGCCCGGCGGCGGCCGCAGCGGCTACCGCGGCATTAGCTTTCATGAAGTCTCGACGACTGAGTTTCATGGCGTTACCTCACCTTGAGTGTCCTGCTGGTGATAAACCAGCGATACCGCCAGCACGCCATCCAGATTGCGCACCGACTCAATTTTTTCCAGCAGCCCTTGAGAGCATGCCGCTTGCATCACTACCACCAGCTTGCCGTTCTGCTGATCCTGCGCCGGAATTTCCGTGTCAGCGATCGCCAGCAAGGCCGTGACGAGTTGGGGAAAGCTTTCCGGTCTCGCCTGCACGACCAGACCGCTGACATGCCATTCGCTATTCATCATTATTATTTTCGCTCTGGGTTAAGGTGACGGCGCCGGTCGGGCAACCGGCGACACAGGCGCCGCAGCCGTTGCAGGCTGCCGCATCCAATACCGGCTGCGCCATTTCGCCCAAGCGGGGCCGAAAGCGGATCGCCTGGGGCTCGCAGCTGTCCTGGCAGCTGCGGCACTCCACGCCCCGCTGTGCCAGGCAGGCAGTACCGAATACCGCGTGTTGTCGCCAGGGGGTTTCCGTCAGTGGACGAAACACGGGTTCCGCGCAGGCCTGCGCACAACGCCCGCAAAACGTGCATTCCGCGCGTTGGAAATCAATTTCGGGAAAACCGCCGCTGCCGCTGATGAGCACCCCGGTTTCACAGGCGCGAACGCAGGCCTGACAGCGGGTGCAATCGGTAATAAAAAGGGATCCTTGCCGCGACCACGGGGGACGGATCGCAGCGGTTGGCTGACGCCATTGTCCTCCGAGCAGTTTGCGTCGCGACAATATGGTCATGCTGGTTATCCTTGACATTGCAAACACGGCATCGCGTGTAAATAGAACCTGTTTTTGTATTGTTATTATTGCTGCTGTGCCCAGTGGGTTTCATCATGCTGACAGGCATAAACCCCTGAGAAAGACGGGGGTAAGATAAGAGGAGCGCGGGGGGTATATAATCCCCCTAAAGGGGTAAATACGGGGGTAGCTTGCGCCAGATCAATCTATTAATGGGGGTCGCGGGGTTTTCGTCCCCGATCTGCCGTCAAACGCTATCTAGTTGATTATATAACGTAGGTGCTTACCGCTGCGACGAACGACCTGGCGCACAATGCCGCGCATTTTAGTTGCAAAAGTTATAATTTTGCTTTCGAATGAAACCCGGCAATGCCCATTGCCTGCAAGAGAAGGATGAAGGATTGCTTGTTAAACGTTCAGTGACCAGCAGCCTGGCCAAGGCGCTGTTTTGCATTGTGATTCTGTCCGTGCTCTCTACCGGGTTGGCGCTGACCACCGTCGCGGACAGCCTGCGCGATGCCGAAGCGGTCAACATCGCCGGTTCACTGCGCATGCAGAGCTACCGGCTGGCCTATGATCTCACCCGCTCCGCCCCGGAGCTGGAACAACACCTGCTGCAGTATCAGCAGTCTCTGCAGGCCCCGGCATTGCAAAAGCTCGATCGTTTTTACGTGCCTGCAGACGTGCGGGAAAAATACCTGTCGCTGCAGCACGCCTGGCAACCACTGGCACAGCAAATCCAGGCCGGTCAGTCGGCCGATTATCAGACCAATATCGCCGGCTATGTGAACCAGATTGACCATTTCGTGTTAGCGCTGCAGCGTTATTCCGAGTTGAAACTGACCATCGTGGCCACCATTAGCGTCGTGGGCTATATCGCCATCATCGGTCTGGTGCTGTTTTGCATCCGCTTTATGCGCCGTCAGGTAGTGGCGCCGCTCAAGCATCTGGTAGACGCCAGCCAGCGTGTGCAACAGCGCGACTTTAACCATCTCCCGCTGGATACCGCACTGCCGAACGAGCTGGGCGTGCTGTCGCAGGCCTTTACCGCCATGTCCGGCGATCTGGCCAAACTTTACCAGTCGCTGGAACAGAAAGTGCAGGTGAAAACCCAGCGCCTGCAGCAGGCGAACAAGACGCTGGAGGTGCTGTACAACTGCTCGCAGGCGCTGAGCGTGCGGCAGATAGATCAGCAGGCTTTTGAGAAAATCCTGCATATCGTGCGTCAAAGTGAAGATTTGCACTGCATCCGCTTAAAAGTGGCGGACAGCCTCAGCGAATGGCAGTTGCACAGCGGTCTCCCTTCGTCGACGCTGGACTGGCAATCGCTGACCATCATCCAGGGCGACAAACCTCTGGGGGAACTGAGCTGGCAATATCAGGAACACCCGCCGCATCCGCACCTGATGCAGAGCGTGGCCAACATGCTCAGCCGCGGGGTTTATTTTAACCGTGCGCAGAAACAGCACATGCAATTCCTGTTGATGGAAGAGCGCGCCACTATCGCCCGGGAACTGCACGACTCTCTGGCGCAGGCCCTGTCGTTTTTACGTATTCAGCTCACTTTGCTCAAGCGCACGTTGGCGGACAGCACCCCCGACGCACAAGAGATTATCGCCGATTTTGATCGGGCTCTGGCCGATGCTTATCGCCAGCTGCGCGAGCTATTGACCACCTTCCGCCTGAACATTCAGGAAGCCGACTTGAACACCGCATTGAACCAATTGTTGGCGCCATTAAAGGTTCTTACCACAGCGCGGATTCAGTTACACTGTCGGCTTTCTTCCCAGGCGCTTAACGCTCAGCAGCAGGTACATGCGCTGCAAATTGTGCGTGAAGCGGTGCTCAACGCCATCAAACATGCCGATGCACGGGAGATCGTGATTCGCTGTGAGGTCACGGCCGAGGGTGACAACAGGATCAGCATCGCTGACGATGGCTGCGGTATTGCCAGCCTGAATGAACCTGAAGGTCACTACGGGCTGACCATCATGAGCGAACGCGCCGCGCGGCTGGGGGGAACGCTGCGCATCCAGCGGGGTGAGCCAGACGGCACGGAAGTCCGCCTGACATTTCCGCCATAAAACCACGGCCGTTCACCCTTCGTTACGGTTTAACGATGTCCGACGGTCATTTCAGGATGTTTGTGGCGCCAATTGCCACTATTTTATAAGAGTCAGTCCCACTGTGAAGCGTGCTGGACAGCGCGTTTGAGTGGCTTTACTCGCTACAGGGAGCATATTTCATGGTGATGAAGAATTACCGAGTGATGATCGTCGACGACCACCCGCTGATGCGCCGAGGCATCAAGCAGCTGTTGGGGCTGGATCCGCTGTTCAACGTGGTCGCCGAAGCCAGCAACGGCAACGAAGCCATTACTTTCGCGCTGCAGCAGGCTCCGGACGTGATCCTGCTCGATCTGAATATGAAAGGTCTATCCGGCCTGGACACGCTGAAAGCGCTGCGCAATGAAGGCGTCGATGCGCGGATCATCGTGCTGACGGTATCAGACTCGCGCAACGACGTTTATGCGCTGATTGACGCGGGAGCCGACGGCTACCTGCTGAAAGACAGCGAACCTGAACAGCTGCTGGAGCATATTCGCTCAGCGGCGGAAGGACAAAACGTGATCAGCGACGCGGTGGCGGACTACCTGTTATCCCGCAGTGAACAACATAATCCCTTTGCCGAGCTGACCGAACGCGAGCTGGACGTCTTGCAGGAAGTGGCGCGTGGCCTGTCCAATAAACAGGTGGCGGCGCAACTGCATATTTCTGAAGAGACGGTGAAGGTGCATATCCGTAACATGCTGCGCAAACTGGACGTGCGTTCACGCGTGGCCGCGACGGTGATGTATCTGGAACACCGGAGTCAATAAGGCTTCCCCGGCGCGCCGGGGAGGGTTTATTCGATGGCGGCAAGCAGCGCCTGATGATGCTGGTGAACCCAGCTCTTGTTGATCGGCCCCCAGCTTTCCAACTGGTAAAAACCGTCGTTATTGCGCACGCCCTGCTGAACAAACTGCAATGCCACTCCCAAGCCCGGCAAGGCTTTCAACACGTCTTGCAGGGTGCGACGCGGCCAGCCGGTCAATTCCATCAGCCGCGGGACGTTTGGCCGTTCGCTGTGGCTGATTAACCAGCACAGATAAAGACGACGGGCAAATACCGGGTTAATTTCCATGCCTTGCTCCTGCTTTAAGGTGAGTCCTGATGACGTCGCGGGAACCCCAGCGGTCAGGTCCTTGATTGCAATAAAATTGTCTTAATGACGTTTTTAACGGCAATGATGGCAATATTGCGCGTTTATCCTACCGTTATTTACATTATCTCCTTTTTTTCTCCACGCTTTACTCCCACTTCCCGAGTAAAGTGCATAAGCGCCGGAATCCTTCCCAGCCGCTGATAAACGCAATTCTGATGCGTCTTAAAGATAGAACAAGTCACAACGAGGTTCGCGCTGCATGGCCAATTTTTTTATTGATCGCCCGATTTTCGCCTGGGTTCTGGCAATTATTCTTTGCCTGACCGGCGCCTTGGCGATTTTTTCATTACCGGTGGAACAGTACCCTAACCTCGCGCCGCCAAACGTTCGCATCAGCGCCAACTACCCTGGCGCCTCGGCGCAAACGCTGGAAAACACCGTCACCCAAATTATCGAACAGAACATGACCGGCCTGGACAACATGATGTATATGTCGTCACAGAGCACCAATACAGGCCGGGCTACGGTCACGCTGACCTTTGAGGCCGGCACCGATCCTAACGAGGCGATGCAGCAGGTGCAAAACCAGCTGCAGGCGGCTATCAAACGGCTGCCGCAGGCGGTGCAGACCCAGGGCGTGACGGTGTCGAAATCCGGCGATACCACGCTGATGATGGTGGCCTTCGTCTCCACCGACGGCAGCATGGACAAGCAGGACATTGCCGATTACATCGTTTCCAACCTGCAGGATCCGCTCAGCCGTATCAACGGCGTGGGCAGCATGGACGTCTACGGCTCGCAATACGCCATGCGCATCTGGCTCGATCCCAACAAGCTCAACAGCTACCAGCTCACCACCCAGGACGTGGTCAGCGCGATCCAATCGCAGAATGCGCAGGTGGCGGTCGGACAGCTTGGCGGTACGCCGTCGGTCGACAAGCAGGCGCTCAACGCCACCATTAACGCGCAATCGCAGTTGCAAACGCCAGAACAATTCAAGCAAATCACCCTGCGGGTCAATCAGGACGGCTCACTGGTGACGCTGGGCGATGTTTCCACCATCGAACTGGGTGGCGAAAACTACGATTACCTCAGCCGCTATAACGGTATGCAGGCCGCCGGCATGAACATCAAGCTGGCGTCCGGGGCCAACGAGCTGCAAACCGATCAGTTGGTGAAAGACAAGATTGCCGAACTGTCGCAGTATTTCCCGCACGGGCTGGAGGCGAAAGTCGCCTATGAAACCACCCCGTTCGTTAAGGCCTCAATCAAAGACGTGGTGAAAACCCTGCTGGAAGCCATTGTATTGGTGTTCCTGGTGATGTACCTGTTCCTGCAGAATTTCCGCGCCACGCTGATCCCCACCATCGCCGTGCCGGTGGTGCTGATGGGCACCTTTGCCATCCTTTCCGCCTGCGGATTCAGTATCAACACCCTGACCATGTTCGCCATGGTGCTGGCCATCGGGCTGCTGGTGGATGACGCCATCGTGGTGGTGGAAAACGTCGAACGCGTGATGAGCGAAGAAGGCTTGCCGCCACGGGAAGCTACGCGCAAATCCATGGGGCAAATCCAGAGTGCGTTGGTCGGTATCGCCATGGTGCTGTCGGCGGTATTTATCCCGATGGCGTTCTTCGGCGGCACTACCGGCGCCATTTACCGCCAGTTCTCCATCACCATCGTTTCCGCCATGGTGCTGTCGGTGCTGGTGGCGATGATCCTGACCCCTGCCCTGTGCGCCACCCTGCTCAAACCCATTGCCAAAGGCCACCATCACGGCAAGCGCGGCTTCTTCGGCTGGTTCAACCGCATGTTCAACCGCAACGCCGACCGCTACGAGCGTGGTGTGGCACGGGTGCTCCATTCCAGCCTGCGTTATATGCTGATTTACGTGTTGCTGCTCGGCGGGATGGCGCTGCTGTTCATCAAGCTGCCGACCTCCTTCCTGCCTCAGGAGGACCGTGGCGTATTCACCGTTCAGGTGCAGCTGCCGCCAGGATCGACCCTGCAGCAAACCACCAAGGTCGTGGAAAAGGTGGAAAACTACTTCCTGACCAAAGAAAAAGAAGATGTGCTGTCGGTGTTCTCCACCATCGGTGCCGGGCCGGGCGGTAACGGACAGAACGTGGCGCGTATGTTTATTCGTTTGAAAGACTGGGAGTTGCGCACCTCAGGTGCCAACAGCTCTTTCGATATCATCGATCGCGCGACTCATGAGTTTAATAAGATTAACGAGGCTCGGGTGATAGCCAGCAGCCCGCCGGCCATCACCGGCCTGGGCAACTCATCCGGTTTCGATATGGAACTGGAAGATCACGCAGGCCTGGGGCACGACAAACTGATGGCGGCACGCGATCAGCTGCTGCAACTGGCTGCGGCCAATCCCCTGCTTTCACGAGTGCGTCACAATGGCCTGGATGACAGCCCGCAGTTGCAAATCGATATCGACCAACGCAAGGCGCAGGCGCTGGGCGTCTCCATCGATGACATCAACAACACGCTGTCGACCGCCTGGGGTTCCACCTACGTCAACGACTTTGTCGATCGCGGCCGGGTGAAGAAGGTGTATGTGCAGGCTGCCGCACCGTTCCGCATGCTGCCCGGCGATATCGACAAATGGTACGTGCGTAACAGCGCAGGCGGCATGGTGCCGTTCACCGCCTTCGCCACCTCGCATTGGGAATACGGCTCGCCGCGTCTGGAACGCTATAACGGCAACTCGGCGTTGGAGATTGTCGGCGAAGCGGCTGAGGGCGTCAGTAGCGGTACCGCGATGGCGGAAATGGAGAAAATCGTCAGCCAGTTACCGACCGGCTTCGGTCTGGAATGGACCGCCATGTCCTACCAGGAACGCCTTTCCGGTTCGCAAGCGCCGGCGCTGTACGCCATTTCACTGCTGGTGGTGTTCCTGTGCCTGGCAGCGCTTTATGAAAGCTGGTCGATTCCGTTCTCGGTGATGCTGGTGGTGCCGCTCGGCCTGATTGGTGCCGTTGCCGCCACCTGGCTGCGTGGGTTGGAAAATGACGTTTACTTCCAGGTGGGGATGCTGACCATTATCGGGCTGTCGGCGAAAAACGCCATTCTGATCGTCGAATTCGCCAACGAGCTGAATCAAAAAGGGCAGGATCTGATGTCAGCCACGCTGGAAGCCTCGCGCATGCGCCTGCGGCCGATTTTGATGACCTCGCTGGCCTTTATCTTCGGCGTACTGCCGATGACCATCAGCAGCGGCGCCGGCTCCGGCAGCCAACATGCGGTGGGCACCGGGGTGATGGGCGGCATGATTTCCGCTACCCTGCTGGCGATTTTCTTCGTGCCATTATTCTTCGTGCTGGTACGCCGCCGTTTCCCAGGCAAGCAACCTATACCCTAAATAATTGGAGTTGCATCGAGGCGGCAACGCAGCGAATCCCCAGGAGCTTACACTAGTAAGTGACTGGGGTGAGTGAGGAAAGCCAACAAAGATGCAGCTTTAAGTATGACGGGTATTTAGCCACTACAACGGAAGACGCAGGGGAATAACGGACATAAAAAAGCAGCGTCGGGTAACCGATGCTGCTTTATTTCGAACCCGAGGCTCGATCCCAAGGTGTTTCAATGACCAACCAATAAACCAACCTTGCTATCAACTTTACCGCAGTGTCAGTTACCTAACATCTCATCGATGAAGTCTTTCCAGTTTCCCAACTCACGATCAACCATAATAATTCACAACCTCAATTAATAGACGAAGCGAATTCTACGCTTGTTTTTTGAGCAAGTGAAGCACCTCGGGAACGATGCCACCCGCGAAAACAGGGGACAGTGCACATTTTCGTACTTATCTTATCGAGCAAGAACTGCGGCTATTCCCTTCCGATATCAATCCAGCAAATGAGATAGATAAAAGATCTAAACCGACCGCCATTGGCTGGCGGCCGGAGCTTTAACTCAGCGAGATTTAGAAATCAACGCGCAGGCCAAGGTTGTAGTGACGGCCTTCAAGCTGCGGATAAGCGCCCCAATTGGTGGTGCGTTTAGGGGCCGTATCCAAGATGTTATACACGCCGGCCATCACCTGAGTGTGCTTATCCAGGCGATAAATCACGCCGGCATCCAACAAGGCATAAGCGCTATAGCGGGTATGATTACCGGTATCCTCGTTGCGGCTGCGATAATTGACCTTGGACCAAACGTCCAATACCGAAGCTGCGGCCCACTTGGCGGATAAGTTGGCCATGTGTTTCGGGAAGTCATTCAGCGCATAACCCTTGTTGATGCCGTTTTTCTGTTCACTCTTGTTAAACGTATAGTTTGCGCTGAGGTTCAAACTGTCGGTCGCCTGCCAATCGGCATTGAGCTCCACACCGTAGACATTGGCCTTGCCGATATTGAAATATTTATCAATGGAATCGGCGTTATAGCCGTTAACCACGCAAGGGTGATTCTCACTCGCCTCGCAGATGTTAACTTCTGCGATTTTGTCCTTGAAGTCGGTATAAAACACCGTGGCGTCGAGGGATAAATCACGGTTGTTGTTCCAGTACAGGCCCAGCTCGGTATTCACGCTGGTTTCCGGCTTCAGCTCGCTGTTGCCCACCGACAGATAGGGATAAGGCGGGTTGCTGCCACGCGGCGTAATGAATTGATCCGAGTTTTCCCGCAGCGAAGGTTTTTTATAGCCGGAAGAGATACCGCCCTTCAGCGCCCAGGCTTCGTCTAAAATCCAGTTGCCGTAGAGTTTCGGGCTGATGTGGGTGCCGAAGTAGTTGTCCCTGTCCATACGCGCCGAGGTTGTCAGCGAAAAGTCATCGATATTCCACTGCCCTTCGGCAAACAGTGCCCACCCATCACGCGAAATTTTGGTTACCGGATCGATCCCCGGCGCTTTTTTACTGTCGGCGTAGAAATCGTCATTGAGCGTTTCGCGGCTGTAATTGGCACCGACGGTCAGGTTATGTTCCCCCAAACTCAGTTTAGCCTGGCTATTCAGCACATAATTTTCAGTCTGGATATGCTGCGGGGCCAGGCTGACGGAGCGATATACCGATTCGCCTTTCTCGTACTGGAAATAACTGGTGGTGGCGACACTGTCATCCGCGTACCAACCTGAATGAGTCAGGCTCAGAGCATCGCGGTCGAAGTCCCAGCCCCACGGCGTACCGCCGCCTTTGGCAGAACGGCTGCGTTTTTTCTCTCCTTTGGCCAGGTTCAGATCGAACAGGTTAGTTTCATTGGCGGCAAAGCCGAGCGTCATGTCGAGCGACTTCTTGTTGTTTTTGCTGAAGGCGTTAGGTTTTTCATCTTCACGGCGATCGAGGTAGTCCGCCGACAGGCTGAGGCCCAGTACATCGGGAACCAAGGGCCCCATCAAAAACAGATTGGCTTGTTGGGTGTTACCGAAGTCCTGATGCTGTTGCAGGAAGCTGTTGCCGGCAATCGAGCCAATCCACTCCCGTACGCCAAACGGCTTTTTGGTGATCACGTTGACCACGCCGCCAATGGAGTCGGAACCGTATAACGATGACATAGGGCCACGGATCACTTCAATGCGGTCGATGGCCGCCAGCGGCGGTAAAAAACCGGCTTCGGTACCGATATTCTGACCATACGGGCGCGACTCGCCGGTATTTTGTTTGATGCTGTTGACCATGAACGAGGTGTAACTCGAGTCCATGCCGCGGATCATCACATCGCCGGTCACTTCGCTCCCGGCCCCGTTGCTGACGAACACCCCGGAGACATCCTGCACCGCTTCGGCGACATCCCGGCTGTTCTGCTTTTCGAAGGTCTTTTTATCGATGACGGAGATACTGGCGGGAGCATATTTTTTGTTCTGCTTGAACCCGGAGGCGGTCACCACGACCTGATCCTCTTGCAAGGCATCCTTGTCTTTTTCTGTCCCGCCTTCCTGTGCGTAAACCTGGGGTGCGCACATCAAAGCCAGCGCTATGGCCGTGGCGATGCGGGAGCCCTTTCCCATGGAGGGTTGATTGATCATTTCCTTTCCTAATAAAGCCTGTTTCCGGTGGGTGTTGTCGCCCACAAAGCCTTCCCAAAACGGCTGACGCAATAAAACGCAGTACGCATCAATGCCACCACCAGCGTCGCCATAACGATCTGTCGTTATGATTTTTTATTTACACTTCTTAACAGTCGCCGGGCGAATATAGCGGATATTTTCAGACATTAAAACGAAATGAAAATCATTACATAGTTTAAACATACCGGAAACATCGCCATTCAATAACATGATTTTATAAGGGATATTTAATAACTCATTATATTTCAATGCTAAACAACCATATCCTCATATGATTAATTAAATGATATTGATATTAATAATCAATATCATTAGCATCGGCGAATCGTAAACTGATGTAAAGGAATGTATATGAAGATGCACCTGTCCACTTCAGGCAAAGGTTTCTCCCTCAGCGCCCTGGCGTCTGCCGTGCTGCTGTTGTCTTGTTCAACGCTGGCCGCTGACCTTCCCGAGAGTCAATTTCAAACCAAACCGGTCGGGCACGGCCTGTATGAACTGGCTTTTGATGGCACCAGCAACACCCTGTTTGCCGCCTCTACGCCTTCCTTCGCCAAAGAAAAAAACGGCGGTATCGTCTTTAGAGTCAATCCCGCCACGCTGGCCACCGACGCCAATATCGTCACTAAGCGACGGGCCTTCGCCACCGCATTGGATGAGCAGCGCCATCTGTTGTACATCGGCAACACCGTCGACGGCTCAGTCACGGTGATCGATACCCAGACAGGTAAAGAACTCGCGACTATTCAACTCAATGAAAGCGTGAAAGACGATCAGTTTGTCCCGACGCGCGAACTGCTGCTCGATAAGAAAAATCAGCGCCTTTATGTTTCCGGCACGGCGCAAAAAGGCGTGCTGTGGGTCATTGATACCGCCAAGCGGGAAAAAATTGCCACGCTGGGCATCATGGGTGAATACCCGACCGGCATTGCGCTGGACAGCGAACGCGGCCATATCTATTGCGTTAACGGCCGTGGCGAACTGATTACGCTGGACGCCACCAGCCATAAGATCCTCAAACGCGTGGTGGTCGAACCGACCAAGAAACACTTCTTCCTCAATATCGCTCTGGACAGCAAAACCGGTCGTGCGTTTATCACCGATCCGGATCTGCCAAACGTACTGGTCGTGGACGTCAACAGCGGGAAAATCCTGCACCAGATTGACGTAATCAATTCTCTGGCGGTGCTATTTAACCCGCTGCGCAGCGAGATCTATATCACTCACCGTGAAGCCAAACGCATCAGCATCGTCGACAGCAACAGCTATCAGGTGAAAAACAGCATCACTACCCATGCATTGCCTAACAGCCTGGCGCTTTCTTCCGACGGCCAGCAGCTGTTCGCCAGCATCAAGCAGTCCAAGGAAGAGATGGAGAAAAAACAGGATTACCTGATCAAGATTGATCTTGGCGGATTGTGAGGCATCTCCATGGCTAGTTTTATGATTCGCCTCTCCGGCAGCGCACTGTTGTGCGTCCCGGTGATGATGGCGCAGGCGGCAGGCACCGAGCAGACCGCCCACAGCCAAAAAGAAGAAACCCTGGAGGTGGTCGCGTCCCCCTTCAGCGATGACGGCAGCACCGAGAATACCGGCTCCTACACCACCAAACAGATGACCACGGCAACCGGGTTGCCGTTGAGCATTAAGGATACGCCACAGTCGGTTTCGGTGATCTCGCGCCAATTGATTGACGATCTCAACGCCAACTCGCTGAAGGAAATTCTTCGCTGGTCTACCGGCGTCAGTGAAAGCAATTACGATAGTGAACGTTCTTCGTTCAACTACCGTGGTTTCAGCGTGGACAGCTATCAATACGATGGTATCCCTACTTTCTTTGACTCGGGCTATTCCGGCGGGGAATCCGAAATTGACTCGATCACGCTCGATCACGTGGAGATCGTCAGGGGTGCGGCAGGATTGTTGAACGGCGTCGGAAACCCGGGCGCTGCGATCAATCTGGTCAGGAAAAAAGCCTCCAGCCTTTCTCCTTTTGCCCGTACCGAGCTTTCGGCCGGTTCCTGGGATCACTATCGCACCACGATCGATGCCGGTACCCCGCTCAATGATGAAGGTACCGTCAGGGTGCGCGTCGCTGCCTCCGGTGAACGCAGCCACTCTTTCATGGATCGCCATCAAGAACGCAAAGGGACGGTCTACGGGACGTTGGAAGCTGACCTGACCAGCGCCACCCTGCTGCGTCTGGGGGCTGACTATCAGCAAAACCGGCCAAAAGCTTCCACCTGGGGCGGCGCGCTGCCGACCGGCTGGTTCAGCGACGGCAGCGAGATCAACTGGGATCGCCACTACAGCGGGGCTTCTGACTGGTCAAGCTGGGACACCACCCTCAGCACCCAGTTCGCCACGCTGGAACACCAGTTCGCTAACGACTGGAAAGGCGTAGCCAACTACACCCACAACCGTCAGGCCTTCGATGCCAAAATGGCGATGAGCCTCGGCGGCCTGATCGACCCGGACACCTGGGCGGTGAAGCCTTCAACCCCTTACGCCGGGCGCTATGAAGGCTATCGGGATCAGCACGCGGTAGACCTGAAGCTGAACGGGGACTTTCCACTGCTGGGCCGCACCCACAAGTTTGTGGTGGGCAGTTCCTCCGCCTGGCAACACAGCTACAGCACCTATCGCAGTGCCAGTACCACACAGCTGTTTAGCGGCAGCCTGAAGGACTGGAACGGCGGCCTGGGTGAACCTGCGTGGTCAGACAAAATGCCGCAGCAGGATTTCCGTACGCGGCAAATCGGGATTTACAGCAGCGCCGACTTCTCGGTGACGGATCAACTGGATCTGGTGCTCGGTGCCCGCTTCAACAGCTTTAAAAACACCACCACCACCACGGCGAACAAAGTGACTCCGTTCCTGGGGGCGGTGTATAAGCTGACCGATCAGGTCTCTGCCTATGCCAGCTACACCGACATCTTCAAGGACCAGAACTATCTCGACAGCAGCGGCCACTATCTGGCGCCGATCGAAGGGGTCAACAAAGAGGTGGGCATCAAGGCCGCGCTGCTGGATGAGCGTCTCAACGTTTCGCTGTCGGCGTTCCGCATTACTCAGGATAATCTGGGCGTACTGGATGAAAATCCGGAAAACATCAACGCGCTGCAACAGACCTATCATGAGAGTCAGGGCGCAACCAGCAAAGGGGTGGAGTTCGAGCTGAGCGGTGAACTGGCGCAGGGCTGGAATGCCCAGTTGGGCATCACCCATTTCTCCTTGAAGGACAAGGATAAGGTTGATCTCAACACCGAGCAGCCCCGCACCCGCATCACTCTGTTCACCACCTATCAGTTGACGGGTGCGCTGCGCGATCTGACGCTGGGCGGTGGCGCACGCTGGCAGAGTAATGTTTATGCCAACGTCCAGGGCGCCAGCAACGGTGAATTTATCGAGCGCAAAGCCGAGCAAGGGTCCTACGTGCTGGTCGATGCGATGGCGCGTTACAAGCTGACGCCGCAAACCTCGGTGCAGTTGAACCTGAACAACGTATTCGACGAGAAATACTACTCGCAGGTGAATTTCTACAGCACCCGCAACTATGGCGAGCCACGTAACGTTATGGTGACGCTGAAGCACGAGTTCTGATCGCCCTACAGTATTAAACGGCCCCGGATAACGGGGCCGATTTATTTCTAACCGCTATATCCCTTGTATGATGAATTCTTCCGTAGTAGCGTGCCAAAGGTATAAAAAACCCCCATTTCTCTGAGGCCATGTCATGTCCCCTACGCTGACCATCGAACAACTGAAAGAGCTGGGCCGTTATCAAGACGCCACCGAACTGGCGCAGCAGCAGTTGCTGCAACAACCGGAAGACGCGGTGCTGCACTACCAATTAGCCTGTCTGTACGACGTGCAAGGATTCGAGCAACAGGCAATTCCCTGCTACCAGGCTGCGCTGGCACGCAATTTACCGGCTCCGCAGCGACAGGAAGCCTGGCTTGGCCTGGGCAGCACCTATCGGGCGCTTGGCCTGTATCAGCAATCGCTGGCCACCTTCGACCAGGGGTTGGCCGAATTTCCCGAGGCCAAAGAGATCACCCTGTTTCGCGCCATGACGCTGTACAACCTGGGTGAAACCAAACAGGCGGTGGCCGATTTGTTGGTGCTGTTAGCGGAAACCTCCTCACACAGCGACATCAGCAGTTATCAGCGCGCCATTCGCCAATACGCTGCCGATCTGGACCGTATCGGCTAGGAGGAAAACATGGAAATTGTCACCGATCCAAATCGCTATGGCGTCGACTGGTCGCAATTGGCCGCGCTGTTGGAAACTGCAGGGCTGGGCCAGCGTGACCCGCAGGTGCTGCAGCGCGTTTACCAACACAGCCAATTTTGCTACTGGGGCTATCGCGATGGCCGATTGATGGCCACCGCCCACGCCATCAGCGACATGACCTCAGTAGCCTATCTGGCCGACGTGGCAATCCATCCGGACTTTCAGGGGCTGGGACTGGGGCGACAGCTGATGGATCGGGTGATGCAGGATTTGGCGCCGCTCGGCAAAGTGTTTATCTACTCGGTTCCCGACAAGCTGGCATTCTACAAAAAATACCGCTTCCGCGAGCTGACCACCGGCATGGTCTATGCGGACAGCGCGGCTTTGGAACGCCTGGAGCAGAATGGTTACCTGCGCACCCCTCTTTAAGGAATGTCCCTTTGATCATAGAAAACAAGCGAGCCGCACAAGATTGTGCAGACATGGATGAGATCCGCGCAGAAATAGACCTGCTGGATGAAAATATTATCACGCTGATCGCACAACGTTTCGCCTATGTAAGGGCGGCGGCAAAATTCAAAACCAGCCCAGATGCGGTGCGGGCCAAAGCACGTTTTGAAACCATGTTATTGCAAAGACGGGCCTGGGCCGAAGAGCAAGGTTTGAGCCCGGAAGTTATAGAAAAAATGTATCGCGATTTGGTCAATTACTTTATCAGCGAAGAGATGAAGCATTGGTCCAAGACCCAAAGTGAATAGAATCTCCATCATCGACCACGAATGGCCGATGGTGAAAAAGAACCTGGGTTATAAGTTGCGACAGGTCAGAGACGAGTAACGGTCCGCTAAGCTACAGCGTCTTCATCATGAAAACGCGGCTGGTGCCCGCCGGCAGACAGGGTACCTCGCCAAAGCGCGTCCAGCCGTTCAATTCATAAAACTTCGGCGCCTGAAAGCTGATGGTGTACAGCACGGCGGAAACACAGCCTCTGCGCCGCCCTTCCAGCTCGAAACGGCGCAGCAGTTCGCTGCCCAACCCCGATCCGCGCAGCGATTTTGGCAAATGAAACAGATCCACAAACAGCATGCCCAACGATGAACGTCCGCTGATGCCGCCCAACACTTCACCGCTGGCCGGATCTCGCACCACCACCGCCAACGGGCGACGATCGTTGGTGCCGGTTATCTCGTCGTTATATTGATTCAGCCCGGCTTCGATCAGGGCTTCTATTTCTTCCGTCGCATTTTCGGCAACTTCAATCAGGTATTTTTCCATGCTCATCTTCTTCTTATGTAGGGTGACTGAATAGCGCACTAAGATTAGCAAAATCCGCCGCAATAAATGCGCGCCGTTTTTTTTCAGCTTTTCCCCGGCTTTCAGGCCATTGGACGGTGGAACTCCCCGCCATTTTTCGGCATGCTGGTCGCTGGTTTTCATTTCACCGCCCCCGGCGGTTTACCACCGGCCACACGCGCCGGTGTGGGTTGCAGAGAAGGTTCTTACTCCATGACGTTAACCATGTACGGCATCAAAAATTGTGACACCATCAAAAAAGCACGCCGCTGGCTGGAAGAACAGGGCGTGGCTTATCACTTTCACGACTACCGCGCCGACGGGCTGGACGAACAGCAGCTGCGTGGTTTTGTCGAACTTTTGGGCTGGGAACCGCTGCTGAATACCCGTGGCACCACCTGGCGCAAACTGGACGAAGCACAGCGCAACGCCTGCGATAATGCCGATGCGGCCATCGAACTGATGCTGGCCCAGCCGGCCATCATCAAGCGCCCGCTGCTGAGCGACGGCAAGGGGCATGCTCTGCTCGGTTTCAACGCCGACAGCTATCAGCAATTTATTTCCGAGGTGGCAGCATGACTTGCCCGGTAATCGAACTGGCCCAACAGCTGATCAAACGTCCTTCCCTCAGCCCGCACGACGAAGGCTGTCAGGCGTTGATGATTGAACGTCTTGAGGCCATCGGCTTTACCGCTGAGCCTATGCCTTTCGGTGATACCCTGAATTTTTGGGCCTGGCGTGGCGAGGGGCAAACCCTGGCATTTGCCGGCCACACCGACGTGGTGCCGACCGGCGATGAAAAACGCTGGGACAACCCGCCGTTTGAACCGACCATCCGCGACGGCATGCTGTATGGCCGTGGCGCGGCGGACATGAAAGGTTCGTTGGCAGCCATGGTAGTGGCGGCCGAGCGCTTTGTGGCCGCCAATCCGCACCATCAGGGGCGCCTGGCATTCCTGATCACCTCCGATGAAGAGGCCAGCGCAACCCACGGCACGGTGAAAGTGGTCGAAGCCCTGATGGCACGCAACGAGCGTCTGGATTACTGCCTGGTCGGCGAGCCGTCCAGTACCGAACGCGTTGGTGACGTGGTGAAAAACGGCCGTCGTGGCTCTATCACCGCAAACCTGCACATCCACGGCATTCAGGGCCACGTCGCCTACCCGCACCTGGCGGATAACCCGGTACATCGCGCCATGCCGGCGCTTAATGAGCTGGTGGCGATAGAATGGGATCGCGGCAATGAATTCTTCCCGCCGACCAGCATGCAGATCGCCAACGTGCAGGCCGGTACCGGCAGCAACAACGTGATCCCCGGTGAGATGTTCGTCCAGTTCAACTTCCGTTTCAGTACCGAATCGACCGATGCGACGATCAAACAACGCGTGGAAGAGCTGCTCGAGCGTCATCAACTGAACTACAGCATCGAATGGCGTCTGTCTGGTCAGCCGTTCCTCACTGCGCGCGGCGCATTGGTGGATGCGGTGGTTAATGCCGTCGAACATTATTCTGAGCTGACGCCGCAGTTGCTGACCACCGGCGGGACTTCAGACGGTCGCTTCATCGCCCAGATGGGGGCGCAAGTGGTTGAGTTGGGCCCGGTAAACGCCACCATCCATAAGGTTAACGAATGCGTCCACGCGGCCGATCTGCAACTGCTGAGCCGCATGTATCAGCGCATCATGGAGCAATTGATCGCATGATCACGCCAGAAATGCTGACTGGGCGCTCGACCGACCATCTGGCGCCGCTAAGCGGTAACCACCGCATGCAGCCTGCCGCAGTGGCCGCGTTTCTCGCCATGCAGCAAGCGGCGCACGCCGCCGGGTTCAATCTGCAACCCGCCAGCACATTTCGCGATTTTGAACGGCAACAGGCGATCTGGAATGGAAAATTCTGCGGCGAGCGACCAGTATTAGATAAGGACAGCCGACCGATCGACATCACGCCGCTGTCTGCTGCCGAGCGCTGCGAAGCGATCCTGCGTTGGTCGGCCTTGCCGGGCGCCAGCCGCCACCACTGGGGCAGCGACCTGGATGTCTATGACCCCACACTGTTGCCCGAAGGGCAAAAGCTGCAGCTGGAACCGTGGGAATACGAACAAGGCGGTTACTTTTACCCGCTCAATCAGTGGATGACGGAACACATGGCCGAATTTGGCTTTTATCGTCCGTTCACCAAAGGCGGCGACGGCGTGGCGGTGGAGCCCTGGCACCTGAGCTACCGCCCGCTGGCGCAGGAAGCCGAACATCTGCTGACGCCTGCGCTGCTGTTGGCGGCCTGGAAAGATAAGGATATTGCCGGTGCTCAATGGCTTGAAGCCCATCTGCCAGCGATATTTTCGCGTTTTATACGCGCTGAAGGAAAGGAGTGAATATGGAATGGTTAGCTGACTACTGGTGGATTATCCTGCTGATTCTAGTAGGGATGATCATCAGCGGGATCAAAGAACTACGCCGCGTCGACGTGAAAGGCTATCTGGCCGATAAGCCGAAGCTGCCGCCGCACCGCGATAACAACGCCGAGTGGGATGACGAAGACGACTGGCCGAAGAAAAAATGACATCAGGGCGCATTATGCGCCCTGAAGCTTATTTAAAGGCGATCAAGTCGCCGCGCTTGCCGAACATTGCCTCTTCCCAGTAGCGCTGCGGCACGTAGTAATGCAGCCGTTCAAGCGCGCTGTCCATCATGTCTTGATTGATGGCATGCCCCACGCCCTCTTCCACGTCCAGCGTAAAATCGACGCCGTTGGCCTGCAGCCTTTCCGCCGCCGCCTGGGCATGTTGCACCGAAATCACCGCATCCTGCTCACCGTGGATCAAATGCACCACGCTGTCACCGAACGCCTGGTCGGGCAGACTGGCAAAGCGCCCGCTGAAAGCCACCACGCGGCCGGCCAATTTAGGCTCCGCCTTCAGGGCTTCCAGCGCCATGATAGACCCCTGAGAGAAGCCCACCAACGCCGTGCCGGCGTCATTCACGCCGCTGTGTTGCTGCCAGTAACGCACGGTTTCAATAAACAGTGGCATCACTTCGGCAATGCGCTCAACGCGATTTTCTTCGGTGACGTCCTGCACTGAAAACCACTGGCGGCCGCTGCCGTTACCAAAAGCAGAGGGGCCACCCACGCTGACCACCAGCGCCTGCGGGAATTCTTTAGCGAAATAACGGCCAATTTCCCCCATTGCCACCGGGGTATCGCCGACACCGTGAAACAGCAGGATCAGCTGCGCAGCCGGTGTTGCCGGGCTCTGGACAACGAAATGCTCATGTTTCATCGGTGACTCCTCGTGTGATTAAGATCCTGTCCGGCGCCAGATGCCCCGGTTTCTGCCAGCTACTATACGCCGCTGAGAAATCAGGAAAATCGGGTTTTATTGAGCAACATCTTCAATTTATTGCAACGACTGGGCCCACGCTTTCCAGCGCAGACCGTGCTGCGCATCCAGCTGTTCGAGCGCCAGTCCTGCCTCGTGTCGCCAGCGGCGCAGCAAGGCTTTCTGCCCGCTAAACCCTAGCCGTTCCACGCAGACTGCCGGCGCCAGCGACTGCTGCAGATGCATCCGCAGTGCGGGCAATGATAGCGTACTGGCCAACAGTAAGCGTTGCAGTGCCCCGAGGCTGGCCTCCAGCGGCCGATGCGCGAAGGCAAATCCTGCCAGCTCACGCCAGTCGTCCTCCCCGAGCTGCGTATCGCCGTCGTCTCCGGGGATCTCTATTTGCAGATCAATGCGCGGCTGCAACCAGCGCCAGTCACGTGCCAGGTGTTTATGGGCGGCATGGCGCAACGCCTCGCCCTGTTCGCTCAGCGGCAGGATCGCCATCGCGGTGTAACAACCACTGCTGGCCTCTGTCTTGCTGCCGATGCGAGCCAGTTCAAAACCGCAAGATTGCCAGAAACGCCACAGCGGCTCGGTATAGCCAAAGCTGACCGAGAGATAATCCAGCCCCTGTGCTTGCTGGCGCTGCTGAGCAATGAGATCGCGGGCAATGCCCTGTTGACGCAGTGCGGGTAACACCGCAATGCGGGTGATGCGCCGCGAACGTAGCGTAGGTGCCCACCACTGGCCCCCGTGCGCCGCCAGCGATTGTGCCACCAGGTTGCCACGGGGACGCCGTCGACCGGCCCAGACTTCGTGTGCCAGTTCGGCGCTCAGCCCGCCTTCTTCCACCAGCCACAGGGCGCCGACAACCTCATCGTCTACCTGAGCCAAACCAAAGTGCATGCCCGGCGCATCCATCAACCGCCGTAAATCCAGTGGTGAAGTACGGTAATGAGCACTGCTCAACAAAGCGTAAAAACGCGCTAACCTTTGTGGATCGGCGCACAGCTTGGTTTGCTCAGCCCCGCTGATGCTCACCGGCTTATCCGTTACCTGCCAGCAGGGTTGCTCGTTAAACAGCAGCGCGTTATCTATAATGCGCTCCAGCGCATCGCCCTGCGCCCAACGCATCGGTTGATCTAACCCCAATGGCTGGAACGCAGGCAGTCCGGCGCAGAATTTCAGTAAAAAACCCCGGCCGGTGCCTTCATAACCCTGCACCGTAGTGGTCAGCAAAACGCGCGGGAAATAGCTCACCAACTGCTGCAACAGCGGGCCAGGTATCGCCGCCGCTTCGTCCACCAGCAACCACCCAACGTCGCTGACGTCCTGTTCGCGGCAATGGGCCAACAGCGCATCCGGTGCCCAGAATTGCGCACGTCCCTGCGCCCATTCGGCGGCGACTTCGGTGGCGGCGCGGCTCGGTCCAACCAACCAGCAGGTCTGCGAGGTGTTCGCCACCAGCATCCCCGCTACCGTTGACTTGCCGCGACCGCGTGCGGCGGTCAAAACCCAAATGCCCGACGCCGCGCTCAGTAATTGCGCCAGCAGCCGCTGCTGCTCGGCGGTGGGTTGGCCGTCTGGTGCCTGCCACTGCGGACGCAGCGGCAATGGCGCCAGCGTCAGCGCCTCACCCTGCCGCCAGACGGTGACTTCGCTGTCCGCCGTCAGATGCCGCTGCAGATGATGAATAAAATTTGGGGTGGTGATCGGTTGTGGGCAATCGCTCCAGCGCAGGCTGTCGTCATCCGGTTGCTGAGGCCAATGCTGCCACGGCGGCGTCAGCAACAGCAGCCAACTGCCGGCCCGCAGCGTACCCGACAGCGCGGCCAGAGCTTCAACGTCCAGCCCTTTCGTCGCATCAAACACCGCGTGCAGGCGCTCTTGCCCCAGCAGCGTCCGCACCGCACCGCTCGCCAATGCCTGCAGGCCCGGCGGCGGATTTTCCCCTACCCACGGCCAGTCACCCGGCAGGGTACTCGCCAGTTGTAGCGCCTGCTGGCGACACCATTGCGGCTCGCCACTGATCACCAGCAGGCGCCTGATGCCCTGCTGCTGCATAAGTTGTTGCATTGCCAGTAACATAACCGTGGATCCAGACCTGAAAAAAATGCCGGAGTCAGGCTCCGGCATGGCATGTTAACGGGATGCGAAGGTATTGCAGGTGTTCGGATCGCCGCTGTCGAAGCCCTGTTTAAACCAGGTGTAGCGCTGCTGCGAAGTACCGTGGGTGAAGCTGTCCGGCACCACCCGTCCCTGCCCTTGCTGCTGCAAACGGTCGTCGCCGATCGCCTGCGCGGCGTTCAATGCCGCCTGCAAGTCGCCCTCTTCCAACATCTGCTGTTTCTCGGCGTATTTGCCCCATACGCCGGCAAAGCAGTCTGCCTGCAGTTCCATTTTCACCGACAGGCGGTTCACTTCCGCCTGGCTGGCACCCTGCTGCATTTGGCGCACTTTCGGCTCGATACCCAGCAGGTTCTGCACATGGTGGCCGACTTCGTGCGCCACTACGTAGGCCTGGGCAAAGTCACCGCCGGCACCCAGCTTGGTTTTCATATCCTGATAGAACGACAGGTCGATATACACCGTTTTGTCACCCGGGCAATAGAACGGCCCCATCGCCGCCTGGCCGGTACCGCAACTGGTGCGCGTTACGCCACGATACATCACCAGTTTGGGCGGCTGATAGGTTTTGCCCATACGCTGGAAAACTTCTTTCCAGTTATCTTCGGTAGACGCCAGCACCACCGAGGTAAATTTAGCCAGTTCATCGTCTTTTGGACTGATGTTGGCGCTTTGTTGCTGAGTTTGCGGGCTCACGTCCCCACCGTTCAACAGCGGCGAGAGATCGATGCCGTAATAGCCGGCCACCAACACCACCACCAGAATGGCGATACCGCCTTTGCCGCGAGGAACACGAAAACCGCCACCGCCGCCACCCAGACCTGAAGACTGCCCGCGACGATCCTCAACATTGTCACTTTCCCGACGCCCTTGCCAACGCATAAATAAACTCCAGATAGGTTTTTGTCATTGTACGCAATACCCAAAATAATTGGAGTTGCATCAAGGCGGCAAATGAGTGAATCCCGATGAACTTACTTAAGTAAGTGATTCGGGTGAACGAGTGCAGCCAACACAGATGCAGCTTCAAGTATGCCGGGTATTATCATTATAAGTGCTGAGCAGCGGAGGAAATGTAGAATTTTTCCGGAAATGCAGTCAGAGAGAAATATTGCGGGAAGTTAACGGGCCGAATGGCTCCGTGAGACTGCTGACAAACAGAGAATGTTTGGCGGCAGGCGCTAAAGGTTTTGAAAATAAATCTGGAAAATCAATTTATTGATTTTCGGCTGATAACACAAAGGGGGAAAAACCACGCTTTATCCCCCTTTGTCAAAATCTGACGGGGCCGGATGACCCCGTAGAGCGCGACAACGCTTAGTCGAGCTTGACGCCGATGCGGCGGGCCACTTCTTCGTAGGCTTCGATCAGGCCACCCAGGCTCTGGCGGAAGCGGTCTTTATCCATCTTCTCCAGGGTGTTTTTATCCCACAGGCGGCTGCCGTCCGGCGAGAACTCATCGCCCAGCACCACTTCACCGTTGAACAGGCCGAACTCCAGCTTGAAGTCGACCAGGATCAGGCCCGCGTCGTCAAACAGCTTGCTCAGCACGTCGTTTGCCTTGTAGCTCAGCTCGCGCATACGCGCCAGGTGCTCTTTGTTCACCCAGCCGAAGGTTTCACAGTAGGATTCGTTGACCATCGGATCGTGCATGGCATCGTTTTTCAGGAACAGGTCGAACAGCGGCGGGTTCAGTACCAGGCCTTCTTCGATGCCCAGACGCTTCACCAGTGAACCGGCAGCGCGGTTGCGGATCACGCATTCGACCGGCACCATGTCCAGCTTCTTCACCAGCACTTCGTTGTCTGACAGCAGGCGTTCCATTTGTGTCGGGATGCCGGCCTCTTCCAGTTTGCTCATAATGAAATGGTTAAACTTGTTGTTCACCATGCCTTTGCGATCGAACTGCTCAATGCGCTGACCATCCAGTGCTGACGTATCGTTGCGGAACTCCAACACCAGCAAATCAGGGTTTTCGGTGGTGTAGACGGTTTTTGCCTTTCCGCGATACAACTCAGCTAGCTTTTGCATCTTACATACTCCAATAAAGAATTGTTTTAAAAATGCTTTAACACACAGGCGTGATATACCCAAAATAATTGGAGTTACAGCAAGGCGGCAGGTGCGGAACTCCCCGCGAGCTTACTCAAGTAAGTGACAGGGCGAGTGCACGTAGCCAACACGGTTGTAGCTTCAAAAATGATGGGTATATTGTGCCAAAACTGCGACGCAAACGATACCGTATTGTTCAAAGAAAAAGGGGCCGTAGCCCCTTTTCAATCAGTTAACGCTGGTTTTACTGAATGCTGCCTGGAAGGCCGCCACCAAGCCGTCGTTTTGCGACTGGGTCAATGGCTTCCCTTTAGGATCGATAAATTGCAGGCTGGTGCGGTTGTTCAAATCCCCGACCTGCAGTTTGTAATCGCCCTCTTTCAGTTCAGGATCCTTGGCGCCCAACGCATCCCAATCGCTACCGCTCAGGGATTTGTAGGTGACGGCGACGGTGCCCTGCGGACGGCTGCGGTCACCCACTTTCATCCCCAGTTTCTCCAACGCCGCAGGCAGGCGATCCCACACCACGGTGTAAGGGCCGCGCACTACCAGCATCGGCAGGCCGGTGTCATCGGCGCTGCTCTGCACGTCCAGCGCGCCGAAGCGGTTGGCCGTCTGGCTGCTTGCCAGGTTGTCCTGCTTGTCCAGGCCTTCAACGATGGTGTTCATCATCATGCCGTTGTAGCGCTGCACTTCTGACGGGTCGGTAATCTGTTCGGTTTTACCCTGCTGCTGCAGGCCCACGGTTTTTACCGTCAGCGCCTGCTGGTAACCCTGCTGCTGTACGCTGATCTGGTAGCGGCCTTCGTACTGGTTGTCTTCATCCAGACGGTTCCACTTCACCCAGTCGGTGGTCAGCGTCTGACCGGCGTCCTGACGTGAGGCGATTGCGATATTTTTCGTCTGCAGCATGCTGACAACGCGCGACCACAGGTTCTGGTTCTGCGGGTTGTTTTCCAACAGCAGCGTACCGCTGTCGCCGGCATATTGCGCGCGTGAACCGCTCAGCAATGCCAGTGGCTGCACCGGCGGACGAATATCCAGTTGCTTGCCGACGCCGCCTTTCAGCGTGGTGGCCGGAACATCATAATTACCGCTTTGCACCGGCAGGATCATACCGGCTGGTGCGTTCAGTGGCTTGAGCACCGACGCATCGAGGTAAGACTCATCGCCGCTCACCTGGCGTTTGTAACGCTGATCGGTGGTGCAGGCGGCCAGCATCATAACCAGCGAAATACCCACGACTTTTGCTACCGTCGACTTTTGCAATGAATAAACCATCAAATTTCCCTTAGAGTTACAGCAAACCGGCGCTTTTCAACGCGCGTTCCACTACCGGACGGGCAGCGTCGGTCAACGGCGTCATAGGCAGACGCATCGTATCGGTTGCCATCAATCCCAATGCCTTACAGGCCCATTTCACCGGAATTGGGTTTGCTTCTACAAACAAATCCTGATGCAACGGCATCAAGCGCTGATTTAAGCGGCGTGCTTCAGCAAAGTCGCCCTGTGCTGCCAGCGCGCAAAGCTGCGCCATTTCACGCGCCGCCACGTTGGCCGTCACGGAAATCACCCCTTTGCCGCCCAGTTGCATGAAGTCCAGACCGCTGGCGTCATCGCCGCTCAGCAAAATGAAATCTTCATCATCAACCAGCACTTGGATCTGACTTACACGACTTAAGTTCCCTGTTGCCTCTTTAACAGCAACAATATTCTTAATTTTTGCCAAACGCGCAATCACCGGCGGCAGCATGTCACACCCGGTGCGCGAAGGCACGTTATAGAGGATCTGCGGCAGTGCGGTGCTTTCGGCAATCGCCTTGAAGTGCTGGTACAGCCCTTCCTGAGTCGGTTTGTTGTAGTAAGGCGTGACCGTCAGGCAACCCACTACGCCGGTATTTTCAAAGCGCTGGGTCAGCGAAATGGCTTCGGCGGTGGCGTTGGCGCCGGTACCGGCGATCACCGGAATACGGCCTGCGGCCAGTTCCAGCGTCTGCAATACCACGTCAACGTGCTCGTCATGGGCAAGCGTTGCGGACTCGCCGGTAGTCCCTACGGAAACGATGGCCGCAGTTCCACTGGCTACATGATAATCAATCAATTTTTTTAGGCTCGCGCGATCGACAGCACCTGTGTCGTCCATCGGCGTAACCAGTGCAACAATACTTCCCGTAAACATTGGCCGTCCCCTCCACAAACAAGTCACTCATGGTACTTTTGCTGCCTATCCAAAAGCAAGCAAACAACGGCGTTGTAAGCGCTTGGCAGGCGGTTTTTTTTATGTTTACCATGGTAACCCCATTGAGCACGACAGGAAGCTCCATTTTGCCTAAGCCAGATGAACACTATCTCGTGATTACCGCGCTCGGCGCCGATCGCCCCGGAATCGTCAATGCCATCACCCGCCACGTCAGCAGCTGCGGGTGCAATATCGAAGATAGCCGTCTGGCCATGCTGGGTGAAGAGTTCACTTTCATCATGCTGCTTTCCGGCAGTTGGAACGCCATTACCCTGATCGAATCTACCCTGCCGCAAAAAGGCGCGGAGCTGGAGCTGCTGATTGTGATGAAGCGCACCAACTCGCACGAAAGGCCACCGATGCCGGCCACGGTGTGGGTGCAGGTGGAGGTGAAAGACTCGCCGCACATCATCGAACGCTTTACCGATTTGTTCGACTCCAGCCAGATGAACATTGCCGAGCTGGTATCGCGCACCCAGCCTGCGGAAGGCGACCTGCCGCCGCAGCTGTATATCCAGATCACCGCGCACAGCCCCGGCAATCAGGATGCCTCAAATATTGAACAAGCCTTTCATCGCCTATGTACAGAATTGAAAGCACAAGGCAGTATTAGCGTTGTGAACTATCCACAGCATGATGAGAAAGATGGAGAGTAGTGATGAGCCCATTGAAAGCCGGTGACACAGCGCCGAAGTTTAGTTTGCCTGACCAGGACGGTGAGGAAATTAATTTGGCCGACTTCCAGGGACAGCGAGTGCTTGTTTATTTTTATCCCAAGGCGATGACGCCGGGCTGTACCGTACAGGCCTGCGGTTTGCGGGATAACATGGATGACTTGAAAAAAGCGGGTGTCGAAGTTCTGGGCATCAGCACGGATAAACCAGAGAAACTGTCGCGTTTTGCCGAGAAAGAGTTGTTAAACTTCACGTTGTTGTCTGATGAGGATCATCAGGTGGCACAGCAGTTCGGCGTTTGGGGTGAGAAAACCTTCATGGGGAAAACCTATGACGGCATCCACCGCATCAGCTTCCTGATCGACGCCAAAGGCAAGGTTGAAAAAGTGTTTGATGATTTCAAGACCACCAATCATCACGACATCGTTCTGGATTACCTGAAACAATAATCCTCACGAAGCGCAGCGACCTGCTGCGCTTCGTTATCCACGCTTATTCCTGTTCCGTTTCTACCCGCAGTTCGTCCGGCCAGGCATGGATCACCGCCTTCACCAAGGTTGCCAGCGGGATAGCGAAGAACACGCCCCAGAAACCCCACAGCCCGCCAAAGATAATCACCGACAGAATGATCACCAGCGGATGCAGGTTGACCGCCTCAGAGAACAGAATCGGCACCAGCAGGTTGCCATCCAGCCCCTGCACCACCAGATAGGCGACGATCAGCGTCCAGAAATCGGCGCCGACACCCCATTGGAACATCGCCACCACCACCACCGGAATGGTCACCAGAACCGCACCGATATAGGGGATCAGCACCGAAAAACCGACCAGCACCGCCAGCAGCAGCGAATAGCGCATATCGAGAACCGCGAACACCAGATAGGTCGCCACCCCGACGATCACCATCTCCAGCACCTTGCCGCGAATATAGTTGGTGATCTGCTGGTTCATTTCGATCCACACCTGCCCGGCCAGCCCACGGTTGCGTGGCAGTACCCGGCGCACGGCATTGAGCATCTGTTCCTTGTCCTTCAACAGGAAGAACATCATCATCGGGACCAGGATCAGATAAATCGCCAGCGTCAGCAGGCCCACCAGCGACGCCAGCGAGAATTTCACCACCGACTCACCCATGCCCGACAGGCGTCCGCGCAGATTCTCCGCCATCATGTCGATGATGCCGGCATCTACCAGCGCCGGGTAACGCTTCGGCAGCGTCGCGGCGAAGTTATAGAACTGGTTGAGCATGCCCGGCAGATCGGTCATCAGGTTGATGCCCTGTTGCCAGGCGGTCGGCGCCACCACGAAGACCAGCAGCATCGCGATACCGGCAAACAGGATCATCACCATGCTTGCCGCCCAGTTTCGCGAACAGCCGATGCGCTGCAACCGCGCGGTTGGCCACTCCAGCAGATACGCCAGCACGATGGCCACCAGCAGCGGGGTCAGAATACCATGCAGAAAATAGAGAATGAGGAACCCGGCGAGCAGGATCACCAACAGCGCGATGGCCTGCGGATCGGTGAAGCGGCGGCGGTACCACTGTAATAACATCTCCAGCATCAGAGAGGGCTCCTAGAGGTTTGACTGGCAGGCATTGCTGTTCCTGTAATAAGTATTATTGACCCTACGCTGGCCAGCCAAAAAGAGGAAAGGCTGAAGGCCGGGCATTCAGCGTATGGTTGTACCATGCCGCCCCTTTGCCATCCAGCGATTGTCGGCACAGACCGGGGGAAAGAAAACGATAGATTTACCGCGGGGAAAGTCGCGGCGGTTTAACGGTGAGTCAAACCGCCGCTATGCCATCAGGCCTGAGAAGATCAGAAGTCGTAAGTCAGCGAGGCTTTAAGGGTGCGCGATTGCCCCTGGAAGATATAGGTGCCGTTGCTCTCCACGCTGGACCAATACTTCTCGTTGGTGACGTTATCCACGCCAACGCGCCAAACCAGGGTGTTTTGATCCGCGTTCATGCGCATCCGGTAACGCACACCGAGATCCAGCGTGGTGTAACTGTCGAGTTTCTTGGTGTTCGCCGCATCGGCAAACTGCGAGCCGGTATGGCGAACCCTGGCGGTCGCAGTCAGGCCTTCAACCGGTTGGATGTCATACTCGGCGCCCATCACCATATAGAAATTCGAAACGCCGATAGCATCCTTGCCGTCGTTGGTGCCATTTTTGGTTTTGGTCAGCTCAGGCGACAGCCAGGTGGTGCTGCCGTTAAGGCGCAGCCCGAGCATCGGCTCACCGAACACGTTCAGTTCCACGCCGCGGTTACGTTGCTCGCCATCCAGCGCATAATAATTCTCGCTGTTGAGCATGGCTGAAGGCTTCTTGATTTCAAACAGCGCCAACGAACCGCCCACGCGCTCGAAATCGACCTTCACCCCCACTTCATTTTGTTTGGAACGGGCAATACCAGTGCTCTGGCCAAAGTTCGTGGCTTCCTTCGGCGCGTTGCTCCCCGGCTGCAGAGCTTCGGTGTGGTTGGCGTAGAGCGACACTTCTTCCCACGGCTTGTAGACCAGACCAAAGGTCGGCATCCAGCGGCTTTGGGTATAACGGGATGAAGTATCCTCCAGGCCGGTCGCGTTGCTGTAGTTGCGCACCACCACTTTCTGATGGCGCGCCGCTGCGGTAAACAGCACCCGATCGCTAAAGAACCCCAAAGTATCGCTGAACAGCCAGCCCTGGGTGCGATTACGGGCGGTGGTTAACGGATCGGAATAGTTGCCGCCAAAGTAAGCGTTATCCGGCACCGCCACATCGTGATTGTCATAAATATTGGTGGTCGGGTTGTTGGCCGACATGCGCCAGGCGGTTTTGTCGCGTTTGATTTGCGCAGAATAACCCAGGTTCACCTTGTGCGAGACATCCCAGGTATTGAATTCGCCGCTGACCCCGGCCATGCCGCTGAACGCATCGATAATGCGGTTGGTGTCCAGACGCCCTACCGTGGCGTCGCCATTGGCATTGATCAGCTTGGGTGCGCTGTAGAGCCCGGTTTCATGAGCATGCTGCGCGCCCAACCCGGTATAAATTTTCCAGCGTTGAGTGAGGTCGTATTCCGCCTTCACCATACCGAATTCGTTTTCGATATCGCTGTAGCCCCATTTCTGGCTGTAGTTTTTGGTCGGATCCGGCACGGCTGGAATAAAGTCGACGCCGCTGATGTTGACCCCCATAGTTCCACCGTGGAAGGTCTTCTTCTGGTAGCCGAAATCCAGCGAAGTGCGGAAGCGATCGCCACGGTAATCCAGTCCCACCGAGGCCAGCGTGGTACGGCGTTTGTCGTCGTTGACGGCAGCTTCACCTTCGCGGTGTACCAGGTTCACCCGCGCGCCAAACTGGTTGTCGTCACCGAAGCGACGGCCTACATCCAGCTTGCCGCCGACCTGAGAGTCAGAGGTGTAATCGATGCCCACCTGCGTGGTAGGCGTCTCTTCCGCACGTTTGGGTTCGAGGTTAATCATACCGCCCACCCCACTGGTGGCTACGCCGTTCAGCAAGGCGTTAGCGCCTTTGAACACCTCCACGCGCTCCAGCATTTGGGTATCCATCACCTGACGCGGCACCACGCCCGACAGGCCGCCCATGGTCATGTCCTCACCATCCAACTGGAAGCCGCGAATGCGGTAGGTTTCGGCGAAGTTGCCGTAGCCCTGCACCGCCTGAACGCCTGCGTCATTGCTGATGACATCGGCAATGGTTTTCGCCTGTTGATCCTGCACCAGCTTTGCGGTGTAGCCGACCACGTTAAAAGGTACGTCCATGGCTTTTTGTTCGCCCAGCATCCCCAGACGTCCGCCATGCGCGATTTGTCCGTCGAGATAAGCGGGAACCAGATCTTCGCCGCCGGCTTTAAAATCGCTCTCTTTGGTGGCCTGAACCACCAGGGTTTCTTCCTGATTTTTTTTGCTGCTTTCTGCCGGAGCGGCCAGCGCGCCCTGGCTTACCGCACCGATGGCCAGCGCCAATAACGTCAGGCGTTGCGGAAATGATGTTGAACTGGTGTTGTGCATAATTCACTCATGTATGAGGAGAAGTGGAACAAAATGGCCCGTTACCGGGCCGATAGAGCTTATTTATTTAAATCAATGCGAACGACGCTGTCCGGCCCCTGAGTAGAGTGATCCTTATTAAAGGGTTGCTTGACGGTGACAAACAGCACCTGGCCGTCGGCCGAAAGCTGCAGGCTGTTTGGATTTGGCGTTACCGCCCAGCTCTGTTTCACGGCATAGGTTGTGGCATTGAGGCTCAGCACCTTGCCTGACTCACGCTGCGAGAGGTAGATTTCATTGCGTTTGGCATTGAACAGCACTGCCAGAGAGTCGCCGACATCCAGCTGCTTGAGCAGTTTTCCACTATGAATATCCAGCACCAGCGTGGTTTTGGCTTTGGAATTGTCGGTCACAAACAGGCGCCCGGTTTCGCTGTCTTCCGCCAGGTTAAGCAGCAGCGCCGACTTCTCGCCCAGTGGCTTCCAGCGTTTTTCGATTCGGTTGTTTTTCGGGTTGATGACCAGAATTTCACCGCTGCCGTTCGCGGCGTACAAACGCTGGGTTTGTTCCGAGTAATGCAGGCCGGTCATCCATTTGCCGGTGTTTTTGATCCGCGCTTTTAATTTCAGCGTGTTGGCGTCCACCACCCAAATCAACGCCGGGTCAGCCACAGCACCTACGTACAGCGTATCTTTGTGCAGCAGAATTTGACGCGCGCCATACGGCAGCCCTTTCTCGTTGCGTTCGCTAAACAGCAAGCGGCCTTTCACTTTGCCGTCGGCGGTAGTGATCGCGCTGATGCCGCCGTCCAGGGAGTTAGTGACATAAAGGGTTTTGCCATCCGGGGAGATCTGCATGGCGAAGTTTTTCAGATCGGTGTGGGTAGCGCCGAGCGTTTTCAGCGTTTTCGCATCCAGCTTATAAACCACCCCGCCCTGCACATCTTTAAAGCCTTCGGAACTGGCCACGTACAAGGCATCGCCCGCCGGCGTCAGCGCCATCTCATACAGGCCATCCGCCAGATCGCGTCTAACCACGTTGTCGGCAGATTGAGCCGCCGCAGCGACAGGTTGGGCAATTGGAGAAGCCGCGTGTTGCTTAGGGGCGACGCAACCGCTCAGCGCCAGGGTCATCACCACGGCGAGCGCAGAAACTTTCATCTTCATCAGGAAATCCTTGACCATATAAACTGATTGAGTGGAGGCTCTTGCGGATTATTTTTGGCTTTCTCAACAGGAGAAATGAGCCCCACCGTACGTCTCAATGTTTCCTTGTGAATGGGGGTTCACTTTATCGCAGGCGGCTGGACCGCCTTGGCTGCGAATAACAAAGAGAATAATAATCATACTCATTACTTTTTTGGCGAGCAAATGTAATTGGTCATCTTGAACGTGGGAAAACGTCGTGCTGCGAATGCCCTCCGCCGCTCACAGAATTATCTCGCGACATTGGCAAACGCGGCGGGAAGTGGTCATGCTGTAAGGCCATCTCATCCTCATGTCTGACCAAGGAGAATTTATGTCAGTTTCAGCCCGTAACCAGTTATCCGGCACCGTGTCTGCCGTCGCTAAAGGCGCCGTAAATGACGAGGTGGAAATCACTTTGCCGGGCGGCGAGAAGTTAGTCGCTATTGTGACGGTACAAAGCCAGCAGTCGCTTGGCCTGGTCGCCGGTAAGGAAGCGGTGGCGCTGATTAAGGCCCCCTGGGTTATTTTGGCTTCGGAAGACTGCGGACTGCGTTTCTCCGCCCGCAATCAATTCGCCGGGGAAGTCAGTGCAGTGGAGCAAGGGGCTGTGAACAGCACCGTGCACATTAAAACGGATGCCGGTTTCAAACTGACCTCGGTGATCACCAATGAAAGCCTGCAGGAGATGGCGCTGAAGAACGGGGCCCGTGTCATCGCTCTGGTCAAAGCCTCCTCCGTGCTGCTTGCCGTCAGGGCGTAGTTTCCAAACCCTTTCAAGCCCGCATCGGCGGGCTTTTTAGTGAGGCAACTGCCTGAGACATTACTTTATCCCCTGCTCGACAAGCAGCCCGACGGCGATCAACACCATGGCCGCGCCGGAAAAACGGCTGACAACCCGTGCAGCCTGCGGGCGCGTCTGCAGTACCGACTGCGAGCCATACCCCACGATCAAATAAACCACCCCACAGCTGATCAGATGCAACAAGCCAAGCGCGAGAATTTGGTTGGGGATCGACCAACTGGCACCCGCATCGGTGAACTGAGGCAGTAAAGCCAAAAATAGCAGGAATACCTTGGGGTTCAGGCCGCTGACGCAAATGCCCTTGCAGGCCCAACGCAGCCAGGAGTCGGACGCCTGCGCATCGCCGGCGCTCGGCGTCGGGGGATGGCGCAGCATGTTAATGCCAATCCACAACAGGTAGCCGGCCCCCAGCAGGGTGAGCGCCGTGAGGGCCATAGGACTGCCTGTCACCAAAGCGCCCACGCCTGCCGCCACGATCGCTATAGCGATAAGGTGCCCACACAGCAACCCTACTACCGCAGGCACCACCACCCGCCCGCGGATGCCGGCCGAGATGATGTACGCCCAGTCCAACCCCGGCGTGATAACGAACAGAATCGAAACGGCCCAGAAAGCCGCAAAAATGGCGAGCGTCATAAATATCGTCCCCGCCACCGACACCCGGCAGTCTGGCTTATCCATTTCATCACTTCGCGTTCCTCCGCTGGACAGCGTTAACAGGCCAAAAGCCATTTATGTCCAAAGTTGTTCAATTATTGAAAAGAATATCCCCAAGTTGTTAGAATGTGGTTTCAATTATTTGCTTATAAATCGCAAATTGAGGGAAATTTTTCCAAATGGACAAGATTGACCGCAAAATCCTTGCTGAACTTCAGTTTGATGGGCGTCTTTCTGTTACCGACCTGGCTGACCGAATTGGGCTGAGCGTTTCCCCCTGCCACCGCAGGGTGCGAGCGTTGGAACAATCTGGCGTGATCAGAGGCTATCGTGCTCACCTCGATCCCGGCAGTCTGGGCTTTAACTTTTCCGCGCTGGTTTTCGTCACCATGCGGGAAGGGGATCGCCAGGCTGTTGAAGCCTTCGAAAACGCCATGGTGGATATTCCCCAGGTTATCCAGGCGCAGCGATTGTTCGGCGATCCCGACTACCTGTTGCATGTCATCGCCCGCGATTTACCGGCTTTTCAGCGGCTTTACGACGAACAGCTTTCCGCCCTGCCCGGCGTTCAACGCCTGACCTCCACGCTGGTGATGAAAAGCGTGGTGCAGGATCGGCCCTTTCTGCCGTTGTAGATCACAATCAAATCCAGAAGGATACAGTTATGAACAGTGGTTTCGAGGACTCAAAGGCCTTGTACATCGGCATATGCACGGTGGTAGGCGATGCCTTTCTGGCGTTGGCCAATGAAGAGCATGAAACGCAAAAAGCGGACGTGATCAATGAGCTTAAAACGGCGATCACCCGCGAAGGTCGTGATGTCAATTTGGATGAAGCGCGCGAATTGGCGATTGAGTGGCTGGAGCGATAAGTAGCGCCGGTTACCTTGCTTTTACGGGCGTTACCAGGGTCATTACCGCGCTCTGGGCTGCCGTTCTGGTGAAAAAAATGGGAGCGTCTCCGCTCCCATAGGGTATTCAGGGCACAATCACGTAGTCGGGATTGGCAACGGCGAACAACGCCTGCCGATCCGCTGCCGGTGGATAAATCCACTGCGTATTGATTTCCTGTTTGATCTTTTTGCCCTCTTCACGCGTAAAGCGCACCTGACGATCCCAACCTTCGGTGTAGAGCGCCCCCCAGGCTCCAAGATCAAGGCAGGTCACATACTTTGGCTGGCTGTAAGGGTGCAGCGGCAAACCTACCAGTTCCGCTGCGGCATTATGGCCCGCTACACGGCCCAGACTCATCGCATGCTGGCATGTCATCAGGTTGTGATTGCCCAGCTCGTCGGTCGCTGCCTTGACCGTGTCCCCGCTAACAAACACGCCGTCCGCCGCAGGCGCGTGCAGGAAGGCATCACCGACAATACGTCCGGCACTGTCGCGCTCACCCGGGATTTGCTCAACTAATGGATGCGCCCGTACCCCGGCGGCCAGAATCACCGTATCGGTGGCGATGCGCTCACCGCTCGACAAAGTCACACTGCCTGCTTCAATAGCCGTAACGCGAACCCCGGCTCGAGACTCAACGCCACATTCTTCCAGTGCCTGGCGGATCACCACGGCAGGTTCAGCCCCCATGCCGGCGCCAACTTCGGCCGCCGTATCGACAATCACCACGCGAATATCGGCTTGGTTGCCCAAAATGGCACGTAAGCGCATCGGCATTTCAGCAGCACTTTCCAGCCCGGTAAGCCCACCACCGACCACCACCACGGTATTGCGTGCCGGGGTCTCAGGTTGAGTCGCCAACGCTTTTAAATGGGCATCCAGCCGTTGCGCGCTTTGCAGCGTATCGACATTAAAACCATGCTCGGCAAAACCGGCGACCGCAGGCACGAACAGTTTGCTGCCGGTTGCCAGTACCAGCCGGTCATACGCCAACTGAAGTTTTTTCCCTTCGGCGCTCTCCACCACCAGCGTCTTGTTTTCGCCGTCTATCTGCTCAACCAGACCGGCCAAATGACGAACGCCAATCGCAGCGAGCTGTGCCGAAATGTCCGGGCTCATATTTTCCAGTACGGCTTCGTACAATCTAGGCCGGATGGTGACGTTCGGGGTCGGCGAAACCATCGTCACTTCAACGCTCTGTTCCTTACCGGCAAGCGCTACGGCTCGCATGGCGGAGACAGCGGCCCAAAACCCGGCAAAACCAGAACCGGCGATCACTATTTTCTGCGTCATGGAATGACTCCTTCAAATACCTGTTGTCGAGCGCCTGACGTATTTTTCAGGCGAGTTTTACCGCTGCCCCCCTGAAAAAGGGTGCAGAAGGGTGACCGCCTGTGGCACACAGGCGGGTAAAAAGCATCAGAAAAATGACGGGGGCGTTATTGCGGTTTGGCGCGAGGGGGCTTGCCGCTGCGAGTCGTACGCTCGCTCAGGCGTTCATCAAGCCAGATATTGACCTCGCCAAAGAACCCTTCCGGCGCCTTGCGCCCAAAACGAGAAGCGACAGTGCCCAGTGTTTGTAGCGCCAGCGCATCGCGCATGGCCTTTTCGGCCTGCAGCATCACCGCATGGATCGCACACTTGCCTGATATGGCCCAGTCAGGCGGGTTATCATCGAATACCGCGCAGCGACCGCGGACTTCCTGACAATCGAACAACGGCTTGTGTCCTTCAATGGCATCGATAATCTCCAGGAAAGTGATCTCCTCTGCCGGACGGGCCAACCGATACCCACCGCGCACGCCTTCGCTGGCGGCGACGATCCCCGCCTTCTCCAGCTTGGGGAAAATCTTGGCCAGGAAACTGGGTGAAATTCCCTGCAGTTCCGCGAGATCGCGACTGCTTAACGCGCGTTGATCCTCGCCGACCAACCAAAGCAAGCAGTGGATGCCGTATTCAACGCTGGTAGTGATGTAAGCCATATTGGGTTTGCGCCGCACTCTTGAATTCAATAACGCAGACTATATTAGTCCACGTTTATTCTGTCAATTAAAACACGGACAAACATTGTCTTTGTTTTTATGAGTGGCGAAAAAGCGGCATCGACGAGGCCCAAGGACGTTGATCATCAAGGGAAGATTCAGAAATGAAAAATCAAACAATTCTGTCTGATTATTGCCGAACAGAAGTTTCCTTGTCGCTGCCGGCTGACTATGATGTTATCTGCCGACAGGGCGCCGCAATGCGTGCATTTTTGTGAGCCAACACGCTTTCGCACTGATTGTTTTGGCGAGTCCGGCAAGGAAGAAGAACTCTTGTGTGATGCTGACGTCTTAGAGATGACTATTTAAGGGAAAGGCCTGACTATGACCACCCGGTTGACCAAAACAGCGATTGCAGTACTGTTGCTCGGCACACTCAACGCCACGGCGCTGGCGCCGGTGCAGGCGGAAACCCAGGATCAACTGCCGGATATGGGCACCTCTGCGGGTGGCACCCTGAGTATTGGCCAGGAAATGGCGATGGGTGATTTTTACGTGCGTCAGCTTCGCGCCAGCGCGCCCCTGATCAACGATCCCCTACTCACACAATATATTAACCAATTGGGTAACCGATTGGTGGCGAGCGCCTATTCGGTACGCACGCCGTTTCATTTTTATCTGGTGCGCAACGACGAGATCAACGCCTTCGCCTTCTTTGGCGGTAACGTGGTGTTGCACTCAGCCCTGTTCCGCGAAACCGACAACGAAAGCCAACTCGCCTCGGTACTGGCACACGAAATCTCGCACGTGACTCAACGCCACCTGGCGCGAGCGATGGAAGACCAGCAACGCAACGCCCCGCTGACCTGGGTAGGCGCCCTTGGCTCCATCCTGCTGGCGATGGCCAACCCGACCATGGGGATGGCGGCGTTGAGCGGCACTCTGGCCGGCACCCAGCAAGGCATGATCAGCTTTACCCAATCGAACGAACAGGAAGCCGATCGTATTGGCATTCAAGTGCTGCAACGCGCCGGGTTCGATCCTGAAGCCATGCCCGACTTTTTGCAAAAGCTGTCCGATCAGTCACGCTACGCCTCCAAACCGCCGGAAATGCTGTTGACCCACCCCCTGCCCGACAGCCGCCTGTCCGATGCGCGCAACCGCGCCAACCAGATGCCCAAGCACCTGGTGCAATCGACGCAGGATTATCTGATGGCCAAGGTGCGTTCGCTTGGTATGTACAGCTCAGAGGGGTACGGCCTGCGTGAAGAGCTGCTCGATACTTACAGCAAAGGTAACGTACGCGAGCAGACGGCAGCCAAATATGGCCGCGCCATTTTGTTCTACGAGGCCAAAAAGTATGACGATGCCCGTAACATCATTCAGCCACTGCTGACGCAAGATCCGAAAAACGTCTGGCTGATCGATCTGATGACCGATATCGACCTCGGTCAGAAACGTGCGCCGCAGGCGATTGCCCGTCTGCAGGCCGCCAATGCCGCTCAAAGCAACAACCCGGTGCTGCAGCTCAACCTGGCCAACGCCTACGTGGAAGGTAACCAACCGGCGCAGGCGTCAAAAATTCTCAACCGTTATACCTTCGCCCATCCGGACGATCCCAACGCCTGGGATCTGCTGGCACAGGCCAGCGCCGCACAGGGGCTGCGCGATGAAGAGCTTTCCGCCCGTGCCGAAAGTCTGGCCCTGACCGGCCGTCTCGATCAGGCTATTGGCTTGCTCAGCAATGCCAGTTCACTGCAAAAACTCGGCAGCCTGAAACAGGCGCGTTATGATGCGCGCATCGACCAACTGCGCCAGTTGCAACAGCGTTTCCGCCAGTACCAGCGCAGCTGATTTTCATAAAGGATGAAGTTAAATGAAAAACGTCACTATTTACCACAACCCACGCTGCTCCAAGAGCCGTGAAACCCTGGCGCTGTTGGAACAGCATGGCGTGACGCCCGACGTGGTGCTGTATCTGGAAACGCCGCCGTCGGTAGACCAACTGAAGAAACTGCTGAAAGAACTGGGTTTCAATTCCGCACGCGAGTTAATGCGCAAAAAAGAAGATCTGTACAAGGCATTGAAGCTGGCGGATGAAAGCCTGAGCGAAGCCCAACTGTTGCAGGCGATGGTAGACAATCCAAAGCTGATTGAGCGTCCCATCGTGGTCAAAGGCACCCAGGCACGCATCGGTCGGCCACCGGAACAGGTGCTGGAGATTTTGTGAGTTTAGCCAGGGCGCTCGTTTAGAGTGCCCGAAATGGCTCTGCTACAGCCCGAGGATCTCTTTCACAAACGGGATGGTCAGCTTGCGTTGGGCGGTGATCGAGGCGTGGTCGAGTTGATCCAGGGTCATAAATAAGGTGCGCATTTCGCGATCCAGCCGCTTCAGCAGGAAACGACCGACGTCTTCCGGCAGCTCAAAGCCGCGCAATTTGCCGCGCAGTTGCAGGGCCAGCAGTTTTTCTTCATCCGACAGCGGCTGTAACTTGTAGATTTGCCCCCAGTCCAGGCGCGAAGCCAGGTCCGGCAGGTTCAGATTCAATTGGCGTGGTGGGCGATCGCCGGTAATGAACAGGCGCGTGCGGCCGGTTTCCAGAATGCGGTTGTAGAGATTAAAGATCGCCATTTCCCACTCTTCGTCACCGGCAATGCATTCGATATTGTCGATGCACACCAGCGCCAGCTGCTCCATCCCGTCCAAGACTTCCGGCACGAAATAGGCTCGCTTATCCAGCGGCACATAGCCCACGGCTTCACCGCGCTGCGAAAGCTCCGCACAGGCCGCATGCAACAGATGACTGCGCCCACCGCCCTCGCGTGACCAGAAATAGATATAGCTGCCATGTTCCTGACGAACGGCGGACTGGATCGCGCTCAATAGGGATGGGTTCTCCCCCGGATAAAAACTGGCGAAAGTCTCATCATCGGGAAGATAAAGTGGCAGTGAAAGCTGTGCCGGCGTATTCAGAAAAGCACCTCAACCAAAACTGGCAGGAAAACGCGGTAAGTCTACCACAGAAAACGGGCTCTGTTGAACCGGCAGGATTTTATGGCGTAATAGTGAACAACGCTCAGCAGCAAGATTAAATTGCCAACGACTTTCACCGGTGAAATTTGTATTTTATCCAAGAGTTATCCTAGTATAGAGGGGCGAAACGCAATCTCCTTAAACAAGGTTTCTACAAGGATATAGACAATGAAAGTATGGAATAAAGTGCTTTTGGCCTCAATCATTGGGCTATTGCTTGCCGGCTGTGATGACTCATCCAAAGTCGACGCCAATCTTGAAAAAGCCAAAGACAGCGCTGAGCAGATGAAAGATGCCGCACAGAAAAAAGCGGACGATCTGACCGATAAAGCCGCCGCAGTGGCCAAGGACATCAAGAAAGAGGCCACCACTCAGGCCGACCAATTGAAAGACAAGGCTTCGGCAATCAAAGACGATGCCGCCAAGCAGGCTGATGTCATCACCAATGATGCGAAAGCCAAGGCTGACGCCATCAAAGAGGATGCCAGCAAGCAAAGCCAGCAGTTGGTCGATCAGGCTAAAACCATTAAGAACGATGCCATTAATGGTGCCAATGATTTGACCGAGCAAGCCAAAGCGAAAACCGAAGCGATTAAAAACAGCGCAGAAAATAAAGCGGAAGAATTAAAAAGTGATGCCGACGCAGCAGGGAAAGAAAATACCCCGCCGGCCGCACAGCAATAATACTTAGCAATAAAGAAAGGAGCAGTAAATGGGGATTATTTCCTGGATTATCTTCGGTCTGATCGCCGGTATTTTAGCCAAGTGGATTATGCCAGGCAAAGACGGCGGCGGTTTTATTCTGACTGTTGTCCTGGGTATCGTCGGTGCCGTGGTTGGGGGCTATATCAGCACCTTCTTTGGCTACGGCAGAGTTGACGGTTTCAACTTCGGCAGCTTCGTGGTGGCGGTGATTGGTGCCATCGTGGTGCTGTTTGTATACCGTAAAATCCGCAGTTAATTTATTGCGCATCAACAAAACGGGCAGCCCATTGGCTGCCCGTTTTCCTTACTACTTCTGTTCGGCCGACTCGTCCGGCGCTTCAGTCACTTCCTCTTCCTTGCGGTACAGGCTGATGACCTTAAACAGCAGGCTGAGGCCGATGCCGACGATGGTCGCCAGCGCCATGCCTTTCAATTCGGCAGCACCGATGTGCACCTTGGCCCCGCTGACGCCGATAATCAGGATCACCGAGGTCAGGATCAGGTTTTGCGCCTTGTTGTAATCCACTTTGGATTCAATCAGCACACGAATACCTGACGCGCCGATCACCCCATACAGCAGCAAAGAGACCCCGCCCATCACCGGCACCGGTACCGCCTGGATAGCCGCCGCCAGTTTACCGACGCAGGACAGCAGAATGGCCAGAACCGCCGCGCCGCCGATCACCCAGGTGCTGTATACCTTGGTGATAGCCATCACGCCGATATTCTCACCGTAGGTGGTGTTTGGCGTGGAGCCGAAGAAGCCTGAAATCACCGTCGATATGCCATTAGCGAACATTGAACGGTGCAGGCCAGGGTCACGGAGCAGGTCTTTTTTGACGATATTCGCAGTCACCACCAAGTGGCCGACGTGCTCGGCGATCACCACCAGCGCCGCCGGCAGGATGGTGAAGATGGCGAACCATTCAAAACGCGGGGTGTAGAACGTCGGCAGCGCGAACCAGTGCGCCTCGCGGATCGGGGTCAGATCCACCACGCCCATAAAGAACGACAGCGCATACCCTACCAGCACACCGATCAGGATCGGGATAATCGCCAGAAAACCGCGGAACAGCACGGAACCCAGGATGGTCACACCCAGCGTCACCAGCGAGATAGTGATGGTAGTGGTGTCTGCGCTGACGCCGTCAGCCGGCAACAAGCCCGCCATGTTCGCCGCCACACCGGCCAATTCCAGGCCGATGACCGCCACAATCGCCCCCATCGCCGCCGGAGGGAAAATGACGTCCAGCCAGCCGGTACCGGCTTTTTTAACCAGCAACGCGACCAGGCAAAACAGCACCCCGCACATGATAAAACCGCCCAACGCCACTTCATAACCCAACGGCAACAGCAGCAGCACCGGGGAAATGAACGCAAAGCTGGAGCCGAGATAGGCCGGGATCTTGCCCTTGCAGATAAACAAGTACAGCAAGGTTCCGACGCCGTTAAACAGCAACACCGTCGCCGGGTTAATCTTGAACAAAATAGGCACCAGCACGGTCGCGCCAAACATGGCGAACAGGTGTTGGAAGCTGAGCGGAATAGTCTGGAGTAGCGGCGGGCGTTCGCTTACGCCTATCACGCGACGGGTCATGGATGTTTTTCCTCTGGGTCGTTATCAGTTGTGTAAGTCTAATGATATATGCTCAATGGATTTCAAATTACAGCTAGGCGGCAAGGGCATTAATCCCCAGGAGCTTATTTATAATAAGTGACTGGGGTTAGCGCCCGCAGACAACAACGCTGTAGCTTGAAAGACGACGAGCATTAAAAAGCCGACTCATCAGTCGGCTTTATTTTTGTTTATTTGGTACCAAATATCTTGTCGCCCGCATCACCCAGGCCCGGTACGATGTAGCCCTTCTCGTTCAGGCATTGATCGATGGAGGCCGAATACAGCTCGACGTCCGGGTGCGCTTTCTCCAGCGCGGCGATCCCTTCCGGCGCGGCAACCAGCACCAGCACCTTGATGCTGTTGCAGCCGGCTTTCTTCAGCAGATCGATAGTGGCGATCATCGAGCCGCCGGTAGCCAGCATAGGGTCGACAACCAGTGCCAAACGCTCTTCGATGTTGGACACCAGCTTTTGGAAATACGGCACCGGCTCCAGAGTTTCTTCGTCACGGTAAACGCCAACCACGCTGATACGTGCGCTCGGTACGTTTTCCAGTACCCCTTCCATCATGCCCAGACCGGCACGCAGAATAGGCACAACGGTAATTTTTTTCCCTTTAATCTGGTCTATTTCAACCGGGCCGCACCAGCCATCGATGGTGACTTTCTCTGTTTCCAGATCGGCGGTCGCTTCATAGGTCAGCAAACTACCCACTTCTGAGGCCAGCTCACGGAAGCGTTTGGTGCTGATATCATTTTCACGCATCAGGCCAAGCTTGTGTTTCACCAGCGGGTGTTTCACCTCAACGATCTTCATCATTTTTCTCCTATTAAGGTGGTTTACGGCCAAAAAAATCGCCGGATTATACCTCCTTTTGCCGACTGCGCCACCCACAATAGCCCGATCGGGATCAACAAAAGTTTGAATAACAGTATAGATGACGAAAAAGCGGAGCTGGTTCACAAGCCACTCGCAAACGTTTGCCTGCGCTGTTAGAATTGCCGCGCCTTATTCCGGAATCAATGCCGGAAGCACAGTATTCAAACCGCAAACCGTCGTGGGGATCGCGCAGTGACCGACAAAACCTCTCTCAGCTATAAAGACGCAGGTGTCGATATCGATGCTGGCAATGCATTGGTAGACCGCATCAAAGGTGTAGTAAAACAGACCCGCCGCCCGGAAGTGATGGGTGGTCTGGGCGGTTTTGGCGCCCTGTGTGCGTTGCCGCAGAAATACCGCGAGCCGATACTGGTTTCCGGTACCGACGGCGTAGGCACCAAGCTGCGTCTGGCGATGGACCTGAAACGACACGACACCATCGGCATCGATTTGGTCGCAATGTGTGTGAACGACCTGGTGGTTCAGGGCGCTGAGCCGCTGTTCTTCCTGGATTACTTTGCCACCGGCAAACTGGACGTGGACACCGCGGCCAGCGTGATCACCGGTATCGCCGAAGGCTGTAAGCAGTCTGGCTGTGCTCTGGTGGGCGGTGAAACCGCTGAAATGCCGGGCATGTACCACGGCGAAGACTACGACGTGGCCGGCTTTTGCGTCGGCGTGGTCGAAAAGTCCGAGATTATCGACGGCAGCAAGGTGCAGTCCGGCGACGCCCTGATCGCCCTGGGCGCTTCCGGCCCGCACTCCAACGGCTACTCGCTGGTACGCAAAATTCTGGAAGTCAGCAACACCGACCCGACCACTACCTTACTTTCAGGCAAACCGCTGGCGGACCACCTGCTGGCGCCGACCAAGATTTACGTGAAATCGGTGCTGGAGCTGATCGAGAAAATCGACGTGCACGCTATCGCCCACCTGACCGGTGGCGGCTTCTGGGAAAACATCCCGCGCGTGCTGCCGGAAGGCATGCAGGCCGTGATCGAAGAATCCAGCTGGCAATGGCCGGCCGTCTTCAACTGGCTGCAGCAAAACGGCAACGTCAGCCGTCACGAAATGTACCGCACCTTTAACTGTGGCGTGGGCATGGTGATCGCGCTGCCGGAAGAAGCCGTGGAACCCGCCATCGCATTGTTGACCGCAGCCGGTGAAAAAGCGTGGAAGATCGGTAAACTGACCGCTTCTTCTGACGAACAACAAGTGGTCATCAACGGATGAAAAAGATCGTGGTGTTGGTCTCCGGCCAGGGGAGTAATCTCCAGGCGCTGATTGACGCCTGCCAGCAGGGCAGAGTTGCCGGCGAGATTGTGGCGGTGTTCAGCAACAGGGCGCAGGCTTACGGTTTGCAACGTGCAGAAGCGGCAGGTATTGCCGCTCATGCACTGGACGCCAAGGCCTTTGCCGACCGGGCCGCGTTTGACGTCGCCCTGGCGGATGCCATCGACCAATACCAACCGGATCTGGTGGTGCTGGCCGGTTACATGCGCATTCTCAGCCCTCAGTTCGTGCAGCGCTATGCCGGACGCATGCTGAATATCCACCCTTCCCTGCTGCCCAAATACCCAGGGCTGCGTACTCACCGTCAGGCCATCGACAACGGCGACAGCGAACACGGCACTTCGGTGCACTTCGTGACCGAACAGCTCGACGGCGGCCCGGTGATCCTGCAGGCCAAGGTGCCAATCTTCCCCGGTGACGAGGAAGACGAGGTGGTTGAACGGGTACAGGCTCAGGAACATACCCTTTACCCGCTGGTGGTGAACTGGTTTGTCGAAGGCCGCCTGGCGATGCGCGATAACGCCGCCTGGCTGGATGGCGAGCGCCTGCCCGAACAAGGGCATGCGGCAGACTAAAAAGCCAATCTTAACCCCTTCTAAACGGTGCCGCTCACGGCGCCGTTTTTTTTTCGCCGCAACCCATCGCCGACGTTATACTTGCCCACAGTGGCAACCGCCCCTATCTATAACGACATTGAGGAACCCCCATGTCCAGCACTACCAACGTCAGGCTACGCCCACTGGAACGGGATGATTTGACGTTTGTCCATCAGATGGACAACAACGCCAGCGTGATGCGCTACTGGTTTGAAGAACCCTATGAAGCCTTCGTAGAACTTTCCGATCTCTACGACAAACATATCCACGACCAGAGCGAACGCCGCTTTATCATCGAACACCAGGGTGCCAAGGTCGGGCTGGTGGAACTGGTGGAGATCGACCATATCCACCGCCGCGCGGAATTTCAGATCATCATCGACCCGACGCATCAGGGCAAAGGCTACGCCACTATCGCCGCCAAGCTGGCGATGGACTACGGTTTCTCGGTACTGAACCTGTACAAGCTGTACCTGATCGTCGATAAAGAAAACCCGAAGGCAATCCACATCTACAGCAAATTGGGCTTTGAAGTCGAAGGCGAGCTGATTGACGAATTCTTCGTTAACGGTGAATACCGTACCGTGCTGCGCATGTGCATCTTCCAGCCGCAGTACATGGCGAAATTCAAAACCGCCGCCAGCGATCAACCTTTGGTTAAGTGACAATAAAAAACCCGCGAGAGCGGGTTTTTACTATCATGATATTTGGGATTATCCCAACGGCAGGAAAAGACAGCTGCGGCATCAACCATAGCGTCCGGTAATATAATCCTCGGTGCGGCGCTGGCGCGGTGAAGTAAAGATGTCATCGGTGTCGTTGTACTCCACCAGCCGCCCCTGATGAATAAAGGCGGTGTAGTCGGAGACGCGTGCCGCCTGCTGCATGTTGTGCGTCACCAGCACCACGCTGTACTGCTGCTTCAGCGCGGAAATCAGCTCTTCAATGGTCAATGTGGAGATCGGATCCAACGCCGAGGTCGGCTCATCCAGCAGCAGCACTTCCGGCTCGATGGCTATCGCCCGTGCAATCACCAACCTTTGCTGCTGGCCGCTGGAAAGACGAAACGCGTTCTCGCGCAGCCGGTCTTTGACCTCGTGCCACAGCGCGGCGGCACGCAGCGAACGCTCCACCGCCTCATCGAGGATCCGTCGGTCACGCACGCCCTGCAGACGCAGGCCGTAAACCACGTTTTCATAAATCGATTTCGGGAAAGGGTTCGGCCGTTGGAAAACCATGCCGACCCGCCGTCTTAACGCCGCAACGTCGATTTGCGCGCCGCCAATGCTTTGACCGTTCAGTTGCAAATCGCCTTCAATCCGGCAGTTGTCCACCAAATCATTCATACGGTTGAAACAGCGCAGCAGCGTGGATTTGCCGCAGCCGGACGGGCCGATCAGCGCCGTCACCCGGTGCTTGGGAATACGCAGCGAGATATCGTGCAGCACCTGTTTTTCGCCATAAAACAGGTTGAGGTCGTTTACCGCCAGCGCGGTATGTTCATCATCAAGGTGCTGGACATCCAACCGGGGCAAACTGCCTGGCGTCATCAAACTCATTAGGCACTCCCCAGGAATAACATCGTTGTTACTGCGACCATGCTCTGTACCGCTCCCTCAGCGAATGGCGAATGCCCATCGCCGCCAGATTCAAGCCCACGACAATCGCCACCAGCAGGAAGGCGGTGGCGAACACCAGCGGCCGGGCTGCCTCCACGCTCGGGCTCTGGAAGGCCATATCGTAGATCTGGAAGCTCAGGTGCATAAACTTCCGCTCCAGATGCAGATACGGGAAAATATCATCTACCGGCAGCACCGGCACGGATTTCACTACCCCCACCAGCATTAATGGTGCCGTCTCCCCGGCGGCTCGCGCCACCGCCAGGATCAGGCCGGTCATCATCGCCGGCGCCGCCATCGGCAACACAATACGCCACAGCGTTTCCGCCCGGCTGGCGCCCAGCGCCAACGAGCCCTGGCGCAACGAAGCAGGAATGCGCGACAGCCCCTCTTCGGTAGCGACAATCACCACCGGCAACGTCAACAGCGCCAGCGTCAAGGCCGCCCACAGCACGCCCGGCGTGCCAAAGGTCGGGTTAGGCAACGACTCCGGGTAGAACAGCTGATCGAGCGTGCCGCCAATCATATAGACGAAGAAGCCAAGGCCAAATACGCCATAGACAATCGACGGTACGCCGGCCAGATTAACCACGGCAATGCGGATCAGCCGCGTCAGCAGATTATTGCCTGCGTATTCATGCAGGTAAACGGCGGCAATCACGCCAAACGGCATCACCACGATCGACATCAGGATCACCATCAGCACCGTGCCGAAAATCGCCGGGAATACGCCGCCTTCGGTATTGGCCTCTCGCGGGCTGTCGCTGAGGAATTTCTTCACCTGTTCGCCCCAGTGCACCAACTTTTGCGTGGTATTCATCGCGTTGGGGTACCAGGCATCGCGCACCTGGCTTAGCGCAATGGTATGGGTCTGGCCATGCATGTCACGCAGCAACAGCGCATCGCGATGGCGATCGCGGTTCAAACCTTCCAGACGATCGGAAAGCAGTCGATATTGACGTTGCAGTTCCAGCCGCTCGGCGTTGATTGACGCCTGTGCGCGGGCGTCTAGCTTATCTTCCCGCTGTAAGCTTTTCTCTCGCAGACGCAGCGTATCGAACCGCTGATTAATGCGCGCCATATCGCGAAACTGAATATCATGGGCCTGACGCGAAAGCGCGGCAATCTGCGGCAAACGTTGCAGCAGCGCCTGGCTAAGATTGCGGCCAGTCAGCGGCTGACCATCCTCCAGCATACCGGCCAGATAACCGTAAGCGGTGCCGTTGTTATTACGTTCCAGCACCAGCAGATCGCGCGGCGTGCTTTGGCGAACAATGTCACCGGCCAGCAGCGTACGGAAGTCTTGTCCTTCGCTCTCGCGGTTGCCCACCTTGATCAGATAGCGCTCAAAACTTTGCGCATTCCCCGGCGGCAGTGCGATACCGGACTCCAGCAGTTGCCGGCGCGGAATGCTTTGCTGCTGATACAGCTCGCCGATCATCGTCACCGGCCCTGCGGCACTCTGGTTGAGCTCAAACTGATAGACCGGGCTCGGCCAGAAATAGCGCATCCCCTGTCCGGCCAGCAGCAGCATAATGCCGAGCAGCGCCAACAGGCTGACGGCCACCGACCCGGCGGTCAGCCAGATCCACGGCGAACCGCTCTTCGCCCAGCGCTTCATGGCGCCTCCTGGTTCAGGGTATAGCGCTCACGCAGCCGCAGTCGGATCGCCTCCGCCAGCGTGTTGAAGACAAAGGTGAAAATAAACAGCACCAGCGCAGTCAGGAACAGCACCCGGTAATGGCTACTGCCGGCGACCGCTTCCGGCATTTCTATGGCGATATTGGCCGCCAGGGCGCGCAGGCCCTGGAACAGGCTGCCGTCGATAACCGGCGTATTTCCGGTCGCCATCAGCACAATCATGGTCTCCCCCACCGCGCGGCCAAAGCCAATCATCAGCGCCGAGAAAATGCCGGCGCTGGCCGAAGGCAGCACCACGCGTATCACGGTTTGCCACTGGGTCGCCCCCAACGCCAGCGACCCTTGGCTCAGGGTTGCCGGTACGCTGAACAACGCGTCTTCCGCCAAAGAGAAAATAATCGGCACTAACGCAAAGCCCATCGCCACGCCAACCACTAGCGCATTGCGCTGGTCATAATCATCGCCCAGCCAGAAATGCAGCGGCTCGCCGAACAGTTTCACTTCCAGCCAGGGCCCCACGCTAAACGCCAGCCAGACGGTCAGTACAATCAGCGGCAACAGGATCAGCAGATCGACGCCCGGCGGCAGGCGCCGCGGGGCAAACCGGTTCATCAGCGCACCGCATGCCAGCACCATCGCCGCCAACAGCAAGGGGAGCGACAACACCGCCAGCAGATAATATTCAATCACCGGCGCCAGCCAGATGCCCGCCACCAGCCCGATTACCACCGTCGGTAAAGCCCCCATCACCTCAATCGCCGGTTTAATCACCCGCCGCAGTCCGGCCGACATGAAATAGGCGGTATAAACTGCCCCGGCCAGCGCCAGCGGAATGGCGAACAGCATGGCATAGGCCGCGGCCTTGAAGGTGCCAAAAATCACCGGCATCAGGCTGAATTTGGCCTGATAGCTGTCCTCGCCAGAGGTGGATTGCCAGACGTAAGCCGGTTCGGGGTAATTCTCGTACCACACCTTGTGCCAAAGCGAGCGCCAGGTGACGTCGGGATAAGGGTTGTCGATCGCATAATGTTGCCAGCCCTGTGCCGTTTCCAGCAGCAGGCCATCACCGCGTGGAGCGAACGCCATCTGCTGTACCCCGGCGCTCAGCCTGCCGTTCAACAGTGGCTGCGGCTGGATGCTGGAAAACAGCGAGAAACCGCCGTCCGGTCTCAGGGTGGCGAACACCCGGCGATAAGGTTCGGCCACCAGCAAATCCTGCGGCTCGGACTGGTGGTCGAAATGCTGCACCGGCGTCAGTTGCCAGCGCCGATCTTTTTCGACATCAAACCATTCGCGTACGCTGCCGTCAGGCGCTTCGATCAGCAACGCGCTGCCGCCAGGCAACGCCGTCAGTTGATAAGGAGAATGTTCGCCAAGCGTACGCGTTTCTTTTAGCTGCAGCTGCGTGTCATTAATTTGGTAGCGCGCCAGCCGATTCCCCGCCAGCAGATACAATTGGCGACCGTCGGGCGTCAATACCAACTGCTGCACCGCACTGTCCAGCGTGATCTCACTTAGCTGCGGCGGGTGGTCGCTGCCGAAACGGCCAAACACCAAACGACGATCTTCGGTCACACCGGCCAGAAGGTACTGCCCACGGCGTGCTTCAGCCAACGTCAGCAGCGTTAATGCTCGCCCCTGTTTATCCAACGTCAGCGGTCGTTGCCCAAGCGGAAACAACCACTGCGGTGCCGACGCCCCGGCTGCTGCGAAGTCCGCACTGGCGACGATAAACCGGCCGTCGGCCTGTGCCAAAGCAAACAGATCGCGTTCGCCGGCCGCCTGAGTCAGCAGCGTCGGTTTGGCCAGCAGCGTCTGTTGCGTCAGAGGATGGGCGTTCTGCTGCGTCAGAGGATAGAACTGCCCCTGCCCTTGCGCATCGATGCGGTAACCTATCCGCTGCTGCACATCCATACCCAGCGCCAGCGCAGGTGCAGAGGCATTGATCGTCAGCGGTTTCGCCTGCCCCATTGCCGCCGGTTTAAACAGCGGCAGCACCGCAAACAGCAGGTAAACGAAGATCAGCATCAGCGTCATCAACACCAGCAGCCCGCTGACGGTAACCGCCGCCTGAACGCTACGGTCGATGCGCGCGCGCAGGCGATCCCGGGGATGTTGGTTTACCGTAGTTTGTGCCATGTCTCTCGCTGTCGCTGATGTAAGCAGGCTTGCGCCATAGAATAACCGGGCATCTTATGTCAGTTTTGTGACGTTTGCATGACAAAGTTGCCTGCCGCCAATATCGAATTTAACGCTATTCATTAGCATTATTAACCCTATATATTGCTGAAAAATGATGATTAAGCCGATCATCTGTAGAGATATTTAGCATTATTGTCTTCATTTTATATTGCTCCGACATGTTCAACGCCCCGAACGCCGCAGAGAATATTTTTACGCCTTAAAATGCCTCGCCCCAAGGTAATGGATATGTTGGACTTTCCTGTCAATCTCTCGCAATAATGATGAAGGACACTAGAGCGGCATCCGGGCGCTGCGTCCCGGATCCTTTTCTAAAATTGAACTGGAGTGGCAATGGGTCAGGAAAAGCTCTACATCGAAAAAGAACTAAGCTGGTTATCCTTTAATGAACGCGTGTTGCAGGAAGCCGCAGATAAGAGCAATCCCCTGATTGAGCGCATGCGTTTTCTGGGCATTTATTCCAATAACCTTGACGAGTTCTATAAGGTCCGCTTTGCCGATCTCAAACGACGCATTCTGATCAGCGAAGAACAGGGCTCTGGCGGCGCTTCACGCCATCTGCTGAAAAAGATCCAGGCCAAGGTATTAAAAACCGATCAAGAATTCGACAGCCTGTATAACGATTTGCTGCTGGAAATGGCACGCAACCAGATCTTCCTGATCAACGAACGCCAGGTGTCGGAAAACCAGCAAATCTGGCTGCGGCAATACTTTAAACAGCATCTGCGCCAGCACATCACGCCGATCCTGATCAACAATGAAACCAACCTGGTGCAGTTCCTGAAAGACGATTACACCTATCTGGCGGTGGAGATTATCCGCGGTACGCGCATCGATTACGCGCTGCTGGAGATCCCGTCCGACAAGGTACCGCGCTTCGTCAACCTGCCGCCGGAAGCCCCTCGTCGCCGCAAGCCGATGATCCTGCTGGATAACATTCTTCGCTACTGCCTGGACGACATCTTCAAGGGCTTCTTCGATTACGACGCGCTCAACGCCTATTCGATGAAAATGACCCGCGATGCGGAATACGATCTGGTTACCGAGATGGAGTCCAGCCTGCTGGAACTGATGTCTTCCAGCCTGAAGCAGCGCCTGACTGCAGAGCCGGTGCGCTTTGTTTATCAGCGCGACATGCCCAATGAAATGGTGGAACTGCTGCGCGGCAAGCTCGGTATTTCCAACTATGATTCGGTCATTGCCGGCGGCCGTTACCATAACTTCAAAGACTTCATCGGTTTTCCGAACGTCGGCAAGGCCAACCTGGTCAACAAACCGCTGCCGCGCCTGCGCCATACCTGGTTCGAAAAATTCCGCAACGGGTTTGACGCCATTCGCGAGCACGACGTGCTGCTTTACTACCCGTACCACACCTTTGAACACGTGCTGGAGCTAGTGCGCCAGGCGTCGTTCGACCCCAGCGTGCTGGCGATCAAAATCAATATTTACCGCGTGGCAAAAGACTCGCGCATCATCGAATCGATGATCCACGCCGCCCATAACGGCAAAAAAGTCACGGTGGTGGTGGAGCTGCAGGCGCGCTTTGATGAAGAGGCCAATATCCACTGGGCCAAGCGCCTGACGGAAGCCGGGGTGCACGTTATTTTCTCCGCGCCTGGCTTGAAAATTCACGCCAAACTGTTCCTGATCTCACGCCGTGAAGGCGACGAGATTGTGCGCTATGCTCATATCGGCACCGGTAACTTTAACGAGAAAACCGCGCGCATTTACACCGACTATTCATTGCTGACCGCCGATGCGCGCATCACCAACGAAGTACGCCGGGTGTTCAACTTTATCGAAAACCCGTACCGGCCGGTAACCTTCGACAACCTGATGGTGTCGCCGCAGAACTCGCGTCTGAAACTGTATGAGTTGATCGACAACGAAATTGCCAACGCCGAAGCCGGGCTTCCGGCCGGCATTATGCTGAAAATCAACAATCTGGTGGATAAAGGGCTGGTAGATCGGTTATATACCGCCTCCGGCGCCGGCGTAAAAATCCGCCTGTTGGTGCGCGGGATGTGTTCTTTGATTCCCAACCTGCCGGGGATCAGTGACAATATTCAGATAATCAGCATCGTCGACCGCTATCTGGAACACGATCGGGTTTACGTTTTCGAAAACAAAGGTGACAAACTGGTTTATCTGTCCTCTGCCGACTGGATGACCCGTAACATAGATTACCGCATCGAAGTCGCGGTCTCGCTGCTGGATCCAACGCTGAAACAACGGGTTCTGGATATTCTGGAAATCCTGTTCAGCGACACGGTCAAGGCGCGTTACCTCGATAAAGAACTGAGCAACCAGTACGTGCCGCGCGGCAACCGCCGCAAAGTCCGTTCTCAGGTTGCCATTTACGAGTATTTAAAAGCTCTGGAACAACCAGGACAGTAGGCCAGCAACTATGCCGCTAAAAAGCACTGCAACGAACAAACCGCAGGAAATCGCTGCCATCGACCTCGGGTCGAACAGCTTCCACATGGTGATTGCCCGCGTCGTCAATGGCGCCTTACAGGTATTGGGGCGTTTAAAACAGCGGGTCCACCTCGCCGATGGATTGGACAGCAACAATGTGCTCAGTGAAGAGGCAATAGAACGTGGCCTGGCCTGCCTGGCGCTGTTCGCCGAACGGCTGCAAGGCTTCCCGGCGGATAACGTCACCATCGTCGGTACCCATACCTTGCGCCAGGCGGTGAACGCCGAGGTATTCCTCAAGCGCGCAGCCAAAGTGATCCCCTACCCGATCGAAATCATCGCCGGGCAGGAAGAGGCGCGCCTGATCTTTATGGGTGTGGAACATACCCAACCGGAAAAAGGTCGCAAGCTGGTGATCGACATCGGCGGCGGTTCTACCGAGCTGGTGATCGGAGAAGATTTTGAACCCCTGCTGGCGGAAAGCCGCCGCATGGGCTGCGTCAGCTTCGCCCAACAGTTCTTCCCGGGCGGAGAAATCAGCAAAAACAACTTCAAACGCGCACGCCTGGCGGCGGCACAGAAGCTGGAAACGCTGGCCTGGCAGTACCGCATTCAGGGCTGGCAATATGCTCTGGGCGCGTCGGGCACCATCAAGGCCGCGCACGAAGTGCTGGTGGCAATGGGCGAAAAAGATGGCCTGATCACCCTCGAGCGACTGGAAATGATGGCGGAACAGGTGCTGCAGTTTAAAAATTTCAGCGCAATGAGCCTGCCGGGGCTGTCGGAAGACCGCCAGTCGGTGTTTGTGCCGGGGTTGGCAATCCTGTGCGGCGTGTTCGATGCGTTGGCGATCCGCGACCTGCGCCTTTCCGACGGTGCGCTGCGCGAAGGCGTGCTGTATGAGATGGAAGGCCGTTTCCGTCATCAGGACATTCGCAGCCGCACCGCCAAGAGCCTGGCCGATCACTACAATATCGACCGCGAGCAGGCCAAACGGGTGCTGGATACCACTGAGCTATTGTATGCGCAGTGGATGGCGCAAAATACCAAGCTGGCGAACCCGCAGTTGGAAGCCTTGCTGAAATGGGCAGCGATGTTGCACGAAGTGGGGTTGAGCATCAACCACAGCGGCATGCATCGCCACTCGGCCTACATTCTGCAAAACACCAACCTGCCAGGCTTCAACCAGGAGCAGCAGTTGCTGCTGTCAGCGCTGGTACGCTTCCATCGCAAGGGTATCAAGCTGGAAGAATTGCCGCGCCTGAACCTGTTCAAGAAAAAGCATTACCTGCCGCTGATCCAACTGTTGCGTCTGAGTACCCTGCTCAACAACCAGCGCCAGTCGACCACCACGCCGGAAACGCTGCGCCTGAGCACCGACGATAACCACTGGACGCTGCGCTTCCCGGCCGGTTATCTGGCGCTGAACAACCTGGTGCAACTGGATCTCGAACGTGAACAGGCCTATTGGAACGACGTCGTGGGCTGGAAACTGATTTGCGAAGAGGAAGGTTCGCAAGACGAGCAGCGCTCAGCCTGAGTCTGTCGCCCCCGTACTGCGGGGGCGACAATCAATTCTGTTCTGATAGCAACGTCGCCAAGGGTTGTGGTTCGCCGACGAAATACCCCTGCATATAGTCTACGCCCACCCCTTTCAACGCGACCAACTGCTCCAGGCTTTCTACGTATTCCGCCACAATGGTCAAGCGCTTCATTCGCGCGACTTTACAGATAGAGGCAATCACCTGGAAATCCACCGCGCTGGTCAGCATGTCACGTACAAAGCTGCCGTCGATTTTCAGCATATCAACCGGCAACATCTTGAGCCGATCGTAACCGGCATAGCCGGTGCCGAAGTCATCCAGAGCAATGCGGCAGCCCATTTCACGCAGCGCCTGCAGGTTGGCGCCGGCGTAATCTGTATTCTGCAGCAGATGCGACTCGGTCACTTCCAACGTCAGTTGATATGGCTCAATTCGGTACCGCTGTAACAGGTTGTCTACATCCTGGCTCAGCATCGGTCGGCACAGCGAAGAAGGCGACAAGTTCACCGCAAAGCGTGCACTGGGCAGATCGATACGGTGCTGGTCCATAAACTTCAACGTATTGCTCAGCACCCACAGATCCAGACGATAAGCCAGGCCAAACTCATGCGCCACCGGCAGAAAATCATTCGGCGATACTGTGTTCCCCTGATCGTCGCGCATACGCAGCAGAATCTCATAATAACGATCACCTCGCAGGCCCACTATCGGCTGCGCCATTAAGATAAAGCCGTCGTTATCCAACGAACGTTGTACCCCATGCAAGAGCGCCACCTTGCGTTTGACTTCATCCTGCACCAAATTGCCGCTGCTCTGCACATTCTCCGGCTTACCGCTGGTCAGAGATACTTCCGCCAACGCGCTAAGCTCCCCCAGCAACTGGTAGAGGTGTTCAAAATCGGGCAGCACGCTACAATACCCTAATCCCAGCGGGGGGTGCAGCGGCAAACCGTTCCAGATCAGGCGGAATTTTTCCAACGCGCGGTAAATCGCTTCGACCTTTTCTTCGCTATTGTCCGCATCCACTCGCAGCAACAAGTCATAGCCCGGCAGATGATAAACCCCTTCACCAGGGGCCAATACCTGATGCAGCAGCGCCGCCAGTTGCTGTTTGAAACGAATACGAAGCTGCATGCCATAGTTACGGCTCAGCAAATCCAGTTCGCTGACGCGCAGGAAACACAGGGTTGAAGGCGGAGACTGAGCCAGATCACGCTTGAGGGCACGCAGGTTCGGCAGGCCAATTACCGGATCTTGCAGCGAGGCGCTTTGTGCCCTGGCATGGCTTAACCGTTGGTGAGTATTGAGCGCCGACATCAGGAAAATGCACAGGGTGAACACCACCATCATCGAAGAGATGACCGCCAGGTTATGCAACAGGTTGTCGGGCTGTGAAGCGCCGGGATAATGAAAAAACAGCACCAACAGAGTGGCAGACCAGATAAGGCAGTTGAATTGATAGCCAAAACGCATCGCACCGTAGAGCATTACCGGCAGCAGTAAGACCAGTCCGTACCCCCCGAGCAACAGGGGAATGGCCTCTTTAGCGTGATGGGACAGCACCGCCACCATCCCCACCAGCACCAACAGCCACAGCGACAGCTCTTTTTTATCGACGTTTGGCGCCATTTCACGACCAAAGCGTCGCCAGAGCGTCAGGGCAAAACGGGGTTTATTCAAGATGCGCAACATGATGTAGAGCAAGGGCATGGCGGAGAGACAGCCCAGCAGCAGCGCTTGAAAATTAACCAGCGCCATCAGGTAGCTGTTATCGCCGGGCATCATCCCGAGTTCGTCGGGCAACCGGGCAAAGGCGACCAGCAGTTTCAGGCCGAAGACAAACAGCAATGCCGGTAGCACCACCAGCCAGATTAGCCGCTCCTTCACCAGCGCCGCGCCACCTGGGGCCGCACACCAACGGCGTTGCGTTTGCCTGCGATACCCCAGCCAACACAGGCTCAGGCAAGACAGGTACAGCAACGTCACCAGCAGGCCGCTTTCCAGGCCCAGCCGGTGGGCGTAACGCAGCATGATCGCGAGGGCAATACCCGGCAGCGCCCGCCAGTCGTAGACCATCAACAGCGCAATACAGGCGGTGAGCGGTAGATAGAGCAGATAGACTTTGCCTTCAGGCAGCATTATCCGCGGCGATAGCCAACCGGCGAACGGGATCAATAACAGGCTCCAGAGGAGGGGACACCCCCACCAGCGCTCGCGTAAATGCTTCCAGAATGTTGGCTTGATCATAAAAATAACGAGTCCGTCAGGGCGTAATTCCATTCACGCGTTCGGGTAACAAGGCAGGTTCCTTTTCGTACCTCTATCCATTCATGAGGCAAGCTGAAAGTATCATATGCGACAGGAGAATGGCGGAAATTTTAGGCGCCAGGCGGGGGTGAGGCTTGACTCCGATCAACCAAAGAGGAAAAGTTGGGTAAAAATGTGTAAGCCTATTTTTTGTCTCATCTTAAGCTGCTGATCCGACAGATAAAGCCAAACTTAAGCTAAACAGCGGCGAGATACCGGGGTTTGCTGCCCGGAAATATATACTCTAAATAATTGGAGTTGCATCGAGGCGGCAACGCAGCGAATCCCCAGAAGCTTACACTAGTAAGTGACTGGGGTGAGTGAGGAAAGCCAACAAAGATGCAGCTTCAAGTATGACGGGTATAGACAATATTTGTCATCAATGGCTAGAATTCCGTTTACACTCTATAGGCCTGCATCAGCGTTCAATATCTCTATAAATTTCAAGTGGCCGCAGCACGGCCAGCGTGAAAGATGGCGGGCATAACACAGGAAACCGGCATGCCGGGTGATATATGCGTAGAAAATCCACCGGACAGATGACCAAAATAGTGCTGTTTGTCAGCTTTATCATTTTAGTCGGCCGTCTGCTGTATGCCGCGGTCGTCGCGGTGCCCCACCATCAGGAAAAAAAACTCGCCCCTCAGCAAAGCACCACTGAGATGAGCGACGAAAACCGGGACACCACTCCCTGAACTCACAGATTCAAGTTATCCCGCAGGGCTTGCGAATAGTTAAGCAGCCTGCCGTCGGCCAGTATCTCGGCGCGCCAGACCCCTTACTTATTCCTCAGCAACTGCTCCCATTTCATAAAAATGACGCCTGCATTCACTATGCTCTATCTAGTCCAGAGTGGGTCTTAAGGATCACTGAGTGCCAGTAAGGAAGACCATGTCAGCTGCAACACATAACGTTAAAAAAGTCGCTGAGTACCGCCAGCGCATTCTTTCTCTGCTGTTAAACAACAAAGATCTGGTCGATGGCATTCTCGGCCGGCCAGGGGATGAGAACGCCCTCAGCAAAAGCGAGCTGCTAAACCAGACAGCAGAAATCACCGGCCTGCTGGACGACATGCACGCCGCTGACCTGGCGGACCTGCTGGAAGCGCTGCCCCAAGACGAGCGACTGGCACTGTGGCGGCTGGTGGGGAACGCCAAACGCGGTCAAACGCTGGTGGAAGTTGCCGAGCCCGTGTGGGACAGCCTGATCGAAGAGATGAGCGACAAGGACCTGCTCAAAGCGATCAAGACGTTGGACGTCGATGAACAAGCCTATTTGGCACAATACCTGCCGCGTAACCTGATGGGCCGCCTGTTGACCTCCATGGAGCCGGATCAACGCGCACAGGTGCGCGAGATGATCCACTACGGCAAGGACACCGTCGGCTGGATGATGGATTTTGAACTGGTCACGGTACGCCCCGACGTCACTATCGGTGCCGTACATCGCTTCTTGCGCCTGCGCAAAACCATCCCGGAAGCCACCGACAAACTCTTCGTCACCGATCGTAAAAATACTCTGCTGGGTGAACTGCCGCTCACCGCCGTGCTGCTTAATGACCCGGAAACCCTGGTCCAGACGGTGATGGACAGCGACCCTACCAGCTTCCAGCCGGATGACAAGGCCGAAGCGGCAGCCAGCGCATTCGAACGTTATGACCTGATCAGCGCCCCGGTGGTCGACGCCAAGGGCAAGCTGATGGGCCGTTTGACCATCGAAGAGATCGTCGACGTGGTCAATGAAGAAAGCGACAGTAACCTGCGCCGCATGGGGGGCTTAAGCCCGGAAGAAGATGTGTTTGCCCCGGTCAGCAAGGCGGTGAAAACCCGCTGGGCGTGGCTGGCCATCAACCTGTGTACCGCGTTTATCGCCTCGCGCGTCATCGGTCTGTTCGAACACACCATTTCACAACTGGTGGCGCTGGCGGCGTTAATGCCGATCGTCGCGGGGATCGGCGGCAATACCGGTAATCAGACCATCACCATGATCGTACGCGCGCTGGCACTGCACCAAATTGAGGTCGGCAACATTTCCCGCCTGATGTTCAGAGAACTGGGGGTGGCCATTATCAACGGCGTGGTCTGGGGCGGCATCATGGGAGTCGTGACCTGGCTGCTGTACGGCGACTGGGCGATGGGCGGCGTCATGACGCTGGCGATGATCCTCAACCTGCTGGTAGCCGCGCTGATGGGGGTGGTGATCCCGATGACCATGCTCAAACTGGGGCGCGATCCGGCGGTAGGTTCCAGCGTATTGATCACCGCTCTGACCGATACCGGCGGCTTCTTTATCTTCCTCGGACTGGCCACCTTGTTCCTGCTTTAAACCTCCAGAAGGCCGGCCACGCGCCGGCTTTTGCGCTTGCTCACTAAAGCTGTCTGATTCAGTGGGTTTTATTGCCGCGCTGTACTACCCTTTGCCAATAAACTTTCCATCTCATTCGCGTCATGACCTCGTTCAGTGACAGATGCCAGAGTTAAGGGTTGTCTATGGATATCAGCGCACCGAATCATCTCATCACGCGTCAGGGCGCCTTGTTGACGCACAGCCTGCTGGCGGCGATGGCGGTATTTTTACTGGCATTGCTGTGCCTGACGCTGTCGAACGAATCCAGCCACTTTACCCCGCTGTGGTTCCCCACTGCCGCCATTATTGCCGTGCTGTTTCGCCACTCGCCACGCCAATGGGGGTTACCGCTGCTGGCATGCGGGGTTGGCATCGTGGCCGCCAGCGTCACGCTGTTCGGCTTCAGCTGGTTTCCGGTAAAACTGACCCTGATCAACCTGCTGGAAGCCGTGGTTTGCACCCTGCTGTTGCGCCGCATGCTGCTGCAGGACGATCCGCTGAACAGCCTGGCCAGTTGGCTTAAATTTGTCGTCTGCGCGGTGATATTCACCCCTTTGTTCAGCGCCCTGCTGGCCGCCTGGTGGGTTCCCGCCCCGGGTCACCCTTTCTGGCACCCCTTCAGTACCTGGTTTATTTCAGAAGCCATCGGCGTCCTGTCGCTGACGCCCATCGGGCTGGTCTATCGCCGTCGCATGCTGGATACGCTGAATCTGTACACTCTGCTGCTGACGTTGATAGTCGCGCTGACCTTCAGCTATCTGGCGCTGAGCTACCTGCCCTTTCCGTTCACCTTCGTCATTCTGCCGCTGCTGTGGGCGGCAATCGCGCTGCCGCGGCTCGAGGCTTTCGTCATCTGCTTTTGCACTACGCTGATGATCACCGTGATGATTTCCATCGGGTTGCTGCATTTTCATGCGCCCACCGGTCCGTTCAGCGATATCGAGATTTACCTGCCGATCCTGTTGATTTTGATCCCGGCGCATTCGATGGCCATGGTGATGCACGCCTTCCGGGTGGAGAAACAGCATATCGTCGAGAGTGAAACTCGCTTTCGTAATGCGTTGGAATATTCGGCCATCGGCATGGCGCTGGTGTCGCCGCAGGGGAAATGGCTGCAGGTCAATCAGGCGTTGTGCAAACTGCTCGACTATACCCCGGAGGCTCTGCGGCGCCTGACTTTCCAGGAAATCACCCACCCGGACGATCTGAACGCCGATCTGACGCAGCTGCACGATCTGCTCGACGGGCATATCAGCAGTTACACCCTGGAGAAACGCTATATTCGCAGCGACGGCGAGCACGTCTGGGCGCTACTGGCCGTATCGCTGGTGCGCGATGCCGAAGGGCTGCCGCTGTATTTTATTTCGCAGGTAGAAGACATCAGCGAATTGAAACGCACGGCCGCAGAGAACCATCGACTGATGGAGCGCATTACGCTGGCGAATAAAGTTGGCGGCATCGGCGTTTGGGAATGGATGATGCACGGCGAAGAGCTCACCTGGGACAAGCGTATGTTTGAACTTTACGACCTCAGCCCGGACCAGACGCCAACGTTTTCGCTATGGCGGACGCTGCTGGTACCGGAGGATCGTGAACGCACCGACCGTGAGATGGCCACATTGTTGAAGCGGCCGGGCCCCTTTGTACTGGAGTTCCGACTGCTCACCCGCGAGGGAAAAGTGCGGCATATCCGCGGCCAGGGTAACGTTATTTTAGACGCTCAGGGTCTGCCGCTGCGCATGATCGGCACCAATATCGACATGACGGAAGTCCGTAATCTGACCGAAGCACTGCACGAAGAAAAAGAGCGCCTGCACATTACGCTCGATGCGATCGGCGAAGCGGTGATATCCACCGACGACGAAATGCACATTACCTTTATGAACCCGGTGGCCGAACAAATGTGCGGCTGGCCGCTCAGTCTGGCGATCGGCATGCCCGTCGCCGGCGTGGTTCGAATGACCAACGGCAAAGACGGCGAAGAGGTAGAAAACCCGATCCAGTGCTGCCTGCAGGAAAACCGGCAGCTGTCCGCAGACTATGCCCTGGTGCTGCATGGTCGCGACGGTCGCTGTTTTGACATCCAGCAGTCGGTATCGCCATTGAAAACGATCGACGGCAACGTCATGGGCGCGGTGATGGTACTGCAGGATGTCACGGCCTCGCGCGAACTGATGCAGAAGTTGAGTTACAGCGCGTCGCACGATGCCCTGACCACGCTGCCCAATCGCACCAGTTTTGAAAAGCGCCTGAAGGCCGCTATCGCCAACGCCACTGAAAAAAGACTGCAGCACGCGCTGGTGTTCCTCGATCTCGACCGTTTCAAGGCGGTCAATGACAATGCCGGCCACGCCGCGGGCGACGCGCTGTTGAAAGATCTTTCCCTGTTGATGCGGCACCATCTGCGTAACAGCGACTGTCTGGCCCGGCTTGGCGGCGATGAGTTCGGGCTGATCCTGTTCGACTGCACGCGGGAACAGGCCCAGTCGCTGATACAGCAATTGGTTAATCACATCAGCCAGCACCCGTTCTTTTGGGAAGGGAAGATTTACCACGTCGGCGCCAGTGCAGGCGTAACCCGTATTGATGCCGATGCCGGCAAGAGCAGCGAGCTGCTGGCGCAGGCGGATATTGCCTGTTATACCGCCAAGCATCGCGGACGTGGCCAGGTTTATCTCTATGAGGCGCGTCAAAAAATGATCCTGGAACGTCAGCATGAACTGCTGACGCGTCAGGAAGTGACGGACATCATCAACGATGGGCAATTGTTGCTGCATGTCAGGGCGGTCGCACCGCCAAAAACGCCGCTGGCGGTCTGTTTCTATCAGTTGAAACTGCAGGTGAGGGATCAGGACGGTCAGGCGCTGGCGAGCGACGATTTTATCTCCGCTGCCCGGCTATACGATCTGACGCAAGAGGTTGACCGCTGGATCATCGGGCAGATTTTGACGCAGCGCGCCCCTGATATTGCCCGCAAGGGGTTGTCCATCGCGCTGCCGCTGACAACCGACAGCCTGCTGGACGCCAGCTTCCAGGACGATCTGCTGGCAGCGCTGGACGCCTCCCCCTTGCAACCAGGAGCATTGCTGCTGGCGGTCGATGATGCGGTGGTGCTGGAGCACGCCGGTATTTGCAGGCCGTTCCTCCATCAGTTGCAGCAACGGGGCTGCAAGCTGATCGTTAACGGTTTTGGGCACAGCCTCAACGCCTTTGACGAGTTGCATGGCCAAAAGATTGACTATATCCGCGTCGACGAACGCTTCATCACCAACGTGCACTGCAACCAGATGGACGAACTGATGGTGTCGATGCTCAATGGGGCGACGCATCGGGTGCACGCCCAAACGCTGGCCGGCCCGGCACACCAGCAGATAACGCTGAACACCCTGCAGGCGATTGGCATCGATCTGTCGGACGGCGACGCCATCGCACTGGAACAATCGCTGACGGAACTGCTCAGCGGCGGTTACTTTGGTATCCGCTAGTCGCCATTCCCAGCAATATCCCCCTGCCTTTCGAGCGGCGGCCTCGCCGCCGCATCTCATCCATTCTGCTTTTTTTGCTTAGCCCGCCTGAGGTTAGTGGTATAACTAACAGGTCAAAGTTAATCGCTTGCATAACACCTCGATACGGAAATCAGCATGCGAATTAATTTTTTCCTCTCTCAATACACCTAATTGTTCAGGGATGAATGGCTATGAAAAAAGAGTGGTTTGCCGCCAGAGAGCTGACCGGCATTGCAGGACTGCCCTCCTCGCCACAGGGCATCAATTTAATGGCCCGCCGCGAAGGCTGGATCAGTCGCCGGCGCAAAGGCGTGCAGGGCAAAGCGGTGGAATACCACATCAATAGCCTGCCGACCGGAGCGCGCAGCTTACTGATACTGCAAGAAGATCCTGCCGAATATCAGGTTGAACGCCAGGATCCGCTGGCGGTGTGGATTGAGTATTACCATCATCTGAGTGAAAGCGAGCGCGAGAAGGTACTGGCCTTCCTGATGCGCGAAGGAATAGACGGCCTGCTGACGCGCATTGCCGTCAAAGACTAGTCCGTAGCCGCTACCCGACAGCCTCCGTTGACGGCGCCCAGCCATCGTTATGCCACAGATGCAGCGTGGCGTAGGAACGCCAGGGTCGCCAGCTTTCAGCATAGCGCTCAATCTGGCGTGGCGTCATGCCGGGAAAACGCTGTTTGATCAGATAATCCCCCGCCAGGAACACGTCCGGCCACGACCAGGCTCGCATGGCGATATAGCTGGCGGTCCAACTGCCAATCCCCGGTAGCGCAGTCAGCGCCTTGATCCCCTGCTCAATATCCAGCACGTTCTCCAATTGCAACCGCCCTGCGGTCACCGCCTGCGCAATACCGATTAACGCCGCCGCTCGTTTCAGTTGCACGCCCAAGGGGCGCAGCGCCTCAGGCTGTAATCGCGCAATCTGTTCGGCAGTGGGAAAAACGTGGGTAATGCCACCGTAGGGCTGTTCCAGCGGGGTGCCCCAGAGTTCAGCCATCCGTCCGGCAAAGGTCGCCGCCATTTTGACGCTGACCAACTGCCCAAGCACCGCGCGGGTCGCCTGTTCGAATGCGTTGACGCAGCCAGGCAGCCGCAGGCCCGGCGCCTCGGCAGCCAACGGCCCCAACGCCTGAGCGATAAGGTCCGGCGCGGCGTCGAGATCAAACAGTTGGCGAGTGCGGCGCAGCACTTCCGTCGTCACCCGGCTCAGGGAAGGTGCAATTTCCACCCGTACCCGATTATGCGCCTCTTCCGGTTGCACGCTGACCCAGCCACGATATTCGATACCGCCCTGAGTGATGGCTATCGCCCGCAGGTAGTGTTGCCCCTCCACCCGCTCCACACCGCTCACCGCACGGGTTTGCAAAAAACCCAGCATGCGCGACCAGTCATAAGGCGGTCGATAGCTCAGATGAAACACCAGCCCGCTGGCGACGGTACGTTCGTTACGGCCGCTGCTGCTGCGCAGTGCCGAGGGGATCAGCCGGTAGCGCGCCTTGAACAGTTCGTTAAAACGCCGCAGGCTGCCGAAACCGGCGGCAAAGGCCACCTCACTCAGCGGCATATCGGTATCCGCCAGCAGGCGTTTGGCCTGCAACAGCCGGTGCGACTGGGCATAATCAATCGGCGAGGCGCCAAACTGATCGGCAAAAATACGCCGCAGGTGGCGATCGGAAATGCCTAGCCGCGTTGCCAGTTGCTCGCAGCTGTGCTCCGACAGATACCCCTGCTCGATCAACTGCACCGCCACCTGAGCATAGCGATTGCCGAGATCGATCAATGCCAACCCCGGCGCCAATTCCGGCCGACACTTCAGGCAGGGGCGAAACCCCGCCAATTCCGCCGCCGCCGCGCTCGGGTAAAAGGTGCAGTTTTCAATTTTTGGCGTACGGGCGCTGCACACCGGGCGACAATAAATACCGGTCGACGAAACGCCGACGAAGAAGCGACCGTCAAATTTGCGATCGCGTGCACTCAGTGCTTCATACAACGCCTGCTGTTGGTTTTTCATAGCCACGCTCGGGGTCAGTTTTTTGTGCATTATGCGACTCGATGGGTGCGCTGACGTGCGGGATTCGGACATTAAGTTAAGCATGCTAGCGCCGTCGCCGCTAAATTTTTCGTCAGTTAAGCGCTCTCAGATTGCCCAGGGGCCGAGTCTCGGGTAAAGTCGCCCCCCTTCATTGGCATGGGGATAGAGAAAAGACATGTTTATTGGATTTGACTACGGAACGGCCAACTGTTCCGTCGCAGTGATGCGAGAAAATGGCCCCGAGCTGCTGACGCTGGAAAACAACGAACCCTATCTGCCGTCGATGCTGTGTGCTCCGACGCGCGAAGCCGTCAGCGAGTGTTTGCACCGCCACTGGCAGGTGCCGACCGCCAGCGAGGAAAACCAGCAACTTCTGCGCCGGGCAATCAACTATAACCGCGAAGAAGATATCCCGGTCGCCAGCGACAGCGTGCTGTTTGGCCTGCAGGCGCTGGCGCACTACGTTGAAGATCCGGAAGAAGTGTATTTTGTCCGCTCACCGAAATCCTTCCTCGGCGCCAACGGCCTGAAACCACAACAGATCGCGCTGTTTGAGGATCTGGTGTGCGCCATGATGTTCCACATCAAACGTCAGGCGGAAAACGTACTGCAAGACAGCATCAGCCAGGCGGTGATCGGCCGTCCGATCAACTTCCAGGGCATCGGTGGCGAAGAAGCCAACCGCCAGGCGCAGGGTATTTTGCACCGCGCTGCCGAGCGTGCAGGCTTCAAAGACATTGAATTCCAGTTCGAACCGGTCGCCGCAGGCCTGGATTTCGAAGCGACTCTGGAAGAAGAAAAAACCGTGCTGGTGGTGGATATCGGCGGCGGGACAACCGACTGTTCAGTGCTGTTGATGGGGCCGCAATGGCGTGACCGTGCCGATCGCCAGCAAAGCCTGCTGGGCCACAGCGGTTGCCGCGTTGGCGGTAACGATCTGGACATCATGCTGGCGTTCAAACAGTTGATGCCGCTGTTCGGTATGGGTGGCGAAACTGAAAAAGGCATCGCTTTGCCTGCGTTGCCTTACTGGAACGCGGTAGCCACCAACGACGTTCCGGCGCAGATCGACTTTTACAGCGCTGCCAATGGCCGCATGCTGCGCGATTTGATCCGCGATGCCGCCGAGCCTGAAAAAGTTAAACGCCTGCTGAAAGTGCATCAGCAACGCCTGAGCTACCGTCTGGTGCGCGCCGCGGAGGAGAGTAAAATCGCCCTGTCGGCACAGCAAAACATCAGCGCTCCGCTGGCCTTCGTCCAGACTGATTTGGCAGAAACCATCAGCCAGGATCAGCTTGCCGAGGCCATCTCACAGCCGCTGCTGCGCATTCAGGAACAGGTCAGCGCCGCGCTGGCCAGTAGCCAGACCGCACCGCAGGTGATTTATCTCACCGGCGGCAGCGCACGTTCCCCGCTGTTGCGCGCCGCGCTACAACAGCAGTTGCCGGGCATTCCTATCGTCGGCGGCAACGACTTCGGCTCGGTCACCGCCGGGTTGGCTCGCTGGGCGCAGACGCTGTTCCGTTAAGGGCACCAGGGCGCGGTAGCTCAATGCCGCGCCCCGCCGCCAAGCCATTCGCTGCGAAATCAGGTACTGTATCGGCTGGAACCATAATCATGGCAGGAACAACAATGCTGATCGTTCTTTCCGGGCTGCCAGGCAGTGGTAAAACTACGCTCGCACGGGCGCTGGCTCGCGCATTACCGGCAATGCATCTGCGCATCGATACCCTTGAACAAGCTATCCGTAACAGTGGCTCCCTGGCCGATGACGTCGGCCCCGCCGGGTATTTTGCCGCTTATGGCGTTGCCGAAGATAACCTGCGTCTGGGCCACTGGGTGATTGCCGACTCGGTCAACCCGTTGCCGGTCACTCGCGAAGCCTGGCATAACGTCGCACAACGGGCTGGTGTAGCCTGCATAGATTTTGAGGTGGTTTGCTCAGACAGTGCCGAACACCGTCGCAGGGTTGAAACCCGCGACGGGGACGTTGCCGGACTGCGCCTCCCTAACTGGCACAGCGTCACCCGCCACGATTACCTACCCTGGCATACCCCGGTGGCCCGTATTGATACCGCAGGCCAGCCAGTGGAAGCCAGCGTGGCTCAGTTGCTGTCCTTGATTAACGCCGTCGGCAACTGAGCAGGTCACCAGGCGCTGGCGTCGTTCAGGATGCGGATATCCTCGGCATCCAGCCGCAGCCGGGTAGCGCTGATCAGCTCATCCAACTGCTTTAGCGACGTGGCGCTGACGATCGGCGCGGTGATGTCCGGCCGCGCTATCAGCCAGGCCAGTGAAACCTGCGTTGGCGAGATGTGGTGTTTTTCCGCAACCCGATCCAGCGCAGCCAAAATCTTGAAACCGTGTGGATTAAGGTAGCGCTCAACGATGGTGTCACCACGTTGGCTCTTGCCGATATCTTTTTCACTGCGGTATTTGCCGGTCAGGAAACCGCTGGCCAGCGAGAAGAAGTTAATCACGCCCAATCCATGGCGCTGCACCACCGGCGCCAGGCTGCGTTCATACTCCTCACGCGCATAAAGATTGTACTCCGGTTGCAGGGTCTCATAGCGCGCCAACCCATTCTCTTCACTGACTTTCAATGCCTCCTCCAGACGATCGGCCTGATAGTTGGAAGCGCCTATCGCCCGCACCTTACCGGCCTTGATCAAGCCGTCGAACGCCGCCAGGGTTTCCGCCAACGGCGTGTCCCGGTCGTCGTCATGCGATTGATAAAGGTCGATATAATCGGTCTGCAAACGCCGCAGTGAATCCTCTACCGCCTGCTGGATATAGCGTGGTGACAGCCCCTGCTTACCCTCGCCCATCGGCTTGCCGACTTTGGTAGCGATGATCACCTGGTCACGCTTGCCGCTCTTTTTCAGCCACTGACCGATGGTGGTTTCCGATTCACCGCCCTGATTGCCCGGCACCCAGCTCGAGTACACGTCGGCGGTATCGATAAAGTTGAGCTGATTTTCCACCAGCGCATCCAACAGGCTGAATGAAGTTTCGCGATCCGCCGTCCAGCCAAACACGTTACCGCCGAAGGTCAATGCCGGCACTTTGATGCCCGAACGGCCCAGTTCTTTATGACTCATTGCATGCTCCATGGAGTTGATGATTCGCAGGATAATTATTAGCGCGAAAGCAGGAAATCCGCTAAAACGCATTCGCTATAAGCCGGATGGCAACGCTTATAAACATAGCATGATCAAATCTACAACTTATTCGGACAATGCTGACGGTTCCTCCATATTTCCTTCATTTTTATGCCGTCTTTCCTCGCTAAACTAGTATTCTGTAAGGAGTGTAACTTTTTTGGCAATGAGTGCCCGCACGCCTGCCTTTTGGAGAGATTTTCGCCACCATGAATGCAAAAAACCCACGTCGTTCACTGTTACTGCGCCTGTTGGTGGTGGTTATTGTGGCTATTGCCGCCGTGCTGATATGGCGTCACTTCAGCGCTCCGCAGCCGGCCGACAATGCTGCCCCTGGAGCGCGTCACGCCGGTGGGGGCAAAGCGGCGGCAGGCGCAGGACGACGGGGAGCGCCAATGTCACCGGTACAGGCTGCGACCGCCACACAGCAAACGGTGCCGCGTTACCTTTCCGGGCTGGGCACGGCTACCGCCGCCAACACCGTGACCGTCACCAGCCGGGTCGATGGCCAACTGATGGCGATCCACTTCACCGAAGGGCAACAGGTCAAAGCCGGCGATTTGCTGGTTGAAATTGACCCGCGTCCGTTCCAGGTACAGCTGGCTCAAGCGCAGGGACAACTGGCCAAAGATCAGGCCACCCTCGCCAATGCCCGGCGCGATCTGGCACGTTATCAGCAACTGGCCAAAACCAATCTGGTGTCGCGGCAGGATCTGGACACTCAGCTGTCGCTGGTGCAACAGACCGAAGGCGCAATCAAAGCCGATCAGGGCTCCGTCGACAGCGCCAAGCTGCAAATCACCTACAGCCGTATCACCGCACCAATTGACGGTCGTGTCGGTCTGAAGCTGGTGGACGTCGGTAATTACATCACCAGCGGCAGCACCACCGGCATTGTGGTGATCACCCAAACTCACCCTATCGATGTGGTATTTACCCTGCCTGAGGCTACTATCAGCGATTTGATCAAAGCGCAAAAAGCTGGCCCGGTCAGCGTCGAAGCCTGGGATCGCACCAACCAAAATCTGCTGTCGACCGGTTCACTGCTGAGCCTGGATAACCAAATCGACACCACCACCGGCACCATCAAACTGAAAGCGCGCTTCACCAACGAGGATGACGCGCTGTTCCCCAACCAATTTGTTAATGCACGCCTGAAAGTGGCAACGCTGCTGGATGCGATCGTTATCCCTACGGCGGCCTTGCAGATGGGCAACGAAGGCAACTTCGTCTGGACCCTGAGCGAAGATAACAAGGTCAGTAAACATTTGGTGACCACCGGCGTGCAGGACAGCCAAAAAGTGGTGATTAACGCCGGGCTGAACGCCGGTGACCGGGTGGTGACCGACGGCATAGATCGCCTGACCGAAGGCATGCAGGTTGAGGTGGTCACGCCGCAGGCGGCTTCTGCGGCCGGCAAACCAATCCACTCACCTCGCACCCAGGGGAAATCCTGATGCAGGTGATGCCACCTAACGCCGGCGGCGGTCCATCCCGCCTGTTTATACTGCGGCCGGTTGCCACCACGCTGTTGATGCTGGCGATCCTGCTGGCGGGGATCATCGGTTATCGCGCTCTGCCGGTGTCCGCCCTGCCGGAGGTCGACTATCCGACCATTCAGGTGGTCACGCTGTATCCCGGAGCCAGCCCGGACGTGGTCACCTCGGCGATCACGGCTCCGCTGGAGCGTCAGTTTGGCCAGATGTCCGGCCTCAAGCAGATGGCATCGCAAAGTTCCGGTGGCGCCTCGGTCGTCACCTTGCAATTCCAGCTTGAGCTGCCGCTCGACGTCGCCGAACAGGAAGTGCAGGCGGCAATCAACTCCGCCACTAACCTGTTACCGAACGATCTGCCCTACCCGCCGATTTACAGCAAGGTTAACCCGGCCGATCCACCGATCCTGACGCTGGCCGTGACCTCCAGCGCCATGCCGATGACCCAGGTGGAAGACATGGTGGAAACCCGTGTCGCGCAGAAAATATCTCAGGTCACCGGCGTCGGACTGGTGACCATTTCCGGTGGCCAACGGCCGGCGGTCCGCGTGAAGCTCAATGCGGCGGCCGTTGCCGCCTACGGTCTGGACAGCGAAACCATCCGCACCGCCATCAGCAACGCCAACGTCAACTCTGCCAAAGGTAGCCTGGACGGCCCAACGCGTTCGGTCACCCTTTCGGCCAATGACCAGATGAAATCAGCCGACGACTATCGTCAGCTGATTGTCGCTTACCAGAACGGTGCGGCTATCCGCCTGCAGGATATCGCCACCATCGAACAAGGCGCGGAAAATACCCGGCTGGCGGCCTGGGCCAATAAGCAGCCGGCCATCGTGCTCAATATTCAGCGCCAGCCAGGCGTAAACGTCATCACCACCGCCGACAGCATCCGCGAGATGTTGCCTCAGTTGATTAAAAGCCTGCCCAAGTCGGTCGACGTCAAGGTGCTGACCGATCGAACCACCACCATTCGCGCCTCGGTCAGCGACGTGCAGTTCGAGCTGCTCTTGGCGGTAGCGCTGGTGGTGATGGTGATTTACGTGTTCTTGCGCAATGTCCCGGCCACTATTATTCCCAGCGTCGCCGTACCGCTGTCGTTGATCGGTACCTTCGCCGCCATGTACTTTTTGGACTTTTCGATCAATAACCTGACGCTGATGGCGCTAACCATCGCCACCGGTTTTGTGGTCGATGACGCCATCGTGGTGATCGAGAACATTTCACGCTATATCGAAAAGGGCGAGAAACCGCTCGACGCCGCCTTAAAAGGCGCCGGCGAAATCGGCTTCACCATTATTTCACTGACCTTCTCGCTGGTAGCCGTGCTGATCCCCTTGCTGTTTATGGGCGATATCGTTGGCAGGTTGTTCCGTGAATTTGCCGTGACGCTGGCGGTGGCGATTTTGATTTCGGCGGTGGTTTCGCTGACGCTGACGCCGATGATGTGCGCACGCATGCTGAGCCACGAATCTTTGCGCAAGCAGAACCGTTTTTCCGCCGCTTCTGAGCGCTTCTTTGACCGGGTCATCGCCCGCTACGGCAAATGGCTGAAAACCGTGCTGAATCATCCCTGGTTGACGCTAGGCGTGGCGTTCAGCACGCTGGTGCTCACCGTCTTGCTTTACCTGCTGATCCCGAAAGGATTCTTCCCGGTACAGGACAACGGCATTATTCAGGGCACGCTGGAGGCGCCGCAGTCGGTGTCGTTCAGTAATATGGCCGAGCGCCAACAGCAGGTGGCGGCAGAAATCCTCAAGGATCCGGCGGTGGAGAGCCTGACGTCGTTTGTTGGCGTCGATGGCAGCAACGCCACGCTCAACAGCGGCCGGCTGCAAATCAACCTCAAACCCTTGAGCGAACGCAGCGACCGTATTCCGGCCATCATCACTCGTCTGCAGCAGCAGAGCGCACAGTTCCCCGGCGTGAAGCTGTATCTGCAACCGGTGCAGGATCTGACCATCGACACCCAGGTCAGCCGCACCCAGTACCAGTTTACCCTGCAGGCCATGTCGCTGGACGAGCTCAGCCTGTGGGTACCGCAGCTGATGGCGGAATTGAAACAGGCACCGCAGTTGGCGGACGTCACCAGTAACTGGCAGGATCAAGGACTGGTGGCCTACGTGAACGTCGATCGCGATTCGGCTTCCCGCCTCGGCATCAGCATGAGTGACGTGGATAACGCCCTGTACAACGCTTTCGGCCAGCGGTTGATCTCCACCATTTACACCCAGGCCAATCAGTACCGGGTGGTGCTGGAACATGACGTCAGCACCACGCCAGGGTTGGCGGCGCTGAGTGAAATCCGCCTGACCAGCAGCAACGGCACCATCGTGCCGCTGAACACCATTGCCAAAATCGAAGAGCGCTTCGGACCGCTATCGGTCAATCATCTCGATCAGTTCCCGGCGGCCACCATCTCCTTTAACGTGGCCGGCAATTATTCGCTTGGGGAAGCGGTCGACGCCATCACCCTGGCGGAAAAAAATCTCGATATGCCGAAAGATATCACCACCCAGTTCCAGGGCGCGACGCTGGCGTTCCAGGCGGCGTTGGGGGGACCCTGTGGCTGATTCTGGCGGCGGTGGTAGCGATGTATATCGTGCTGGGCGTGCTGTATGAGAGCTTTATTCATCCGGTTACCATTCTTTCTACCTTGCCCACCGCCGGGGTCGGTGCCTTGCTGGCACTGATGATGGCCGGCAGCGAACTGGATGTGATCGCCATCATCGGCATCATCTTGCTGATCGGCATCGTGAAGAAAAACGCCATCATGATGATCGACTTCGCGCTGGCCGCCGAACGTGAGCAAGGTATGACGCCGTACGATGCGATTTATCAGGCCTGCCTGCTGCGTTTCCGGCCGATACTGATGACCACGCTGGCGGCGTTGCTGGGGGCACTGCCGCTGATGCTCAGCACCGGCGTCGGCGCGGAACTGCGACACCCGCTCGGGGTTTGCATGGTCGGCGGGCTGGTAATGAGCCAGATCCTGACGCTGTTCACCACCCCGGTGATCTATCTGCTGTTTGACAAGCTGGCGCGTAACACTCGCCGGCAGCCGGATGTGCAGGAGCTGCCGTGAAATTCTTCGCCCTGTTCATCTACCGACCGGTGGCCACCACGCTGCTGACGTTGGCAATTGCCATCAGCGGTGTGATTGGTTTTAGCCTGTTGCCAGTATCGCCGCTGCCACAGGTCGACTATCCGGTGATTTCGATCAGCGCTTCGTTGCCGGGGGCCGATCCGGAAACCATGGCCTCGTCGGTGGCTACGCCGCTGGAACGCGCTCTGGGCCGGATAGCCGGGGTCAATGAAATGACCTCGATGAGTTCACTCGGCAGCACCCGGGTCATTTTGCAGTTCGATCTCGACCGTGATATCAACGGCGCGGCCCGTGACGTGCAGGCGGCGATCAACGCGGCGCAAAGCCTGTTGCCCACCGGCATGCCGAGCCGCCCGAGCTACCGTAAGGTCAATCCATCAGATGCGCCAATCATGATCCTGACGCTGACCTCCGACACCTACAGCCAGGGCCAGCTTTACGACTTCGCCTCGACTCAGCTGGCGCAAAAAATCGCCCAGACCGAAGGGGTAGGCGACGTCTCGGTCGGCGGCAGTTCACTGCCTGCTGTGCGGGTCGAACTTAACCCAAGTGCGCTGTTCAATCAGGGGATATCGCTCGATGCGGTGCGCCAAACCATCAGTGATGCCAACGTACGCAGGCCGCAGGGCTCGGTAGACAATCAGCAGCAGCGCTGGCAGATCCAGGCCAACGATGAATTGAAAACTGCCGAGGCTTACCGCCCGCTGATTATCCACTACAACAACGGCGCGGCGGTACGCCTGAGCGACGTGGCCGAGATCAAAGACTCGGTACAGGACGTACGCAATGCCGGGATGACCAACGCCAAACCGGCGATTATTCTGGCCATCAGCCGGGCGCCGGACGCCAACATCATCGAAACCGTCGATCGCATTCGCGCCGAATTGCCCGCCTTGCAAGACAACATCCCGGCGTCCATTCAGCTGAATATCGCGCAGGATCGCTCGCCAACCATCCGTGCTTCGCTGGCGGAAGTGGAACAGTCGCTGGTGATCGCCATTGGGCTAGTGATATTGGTGGTGTTCATCTTCCTGCGGTCCGGGCGCGCAACGCTGATCCCGGCGGTGGCAGTACCGGTGTCGCTGATCGGCTCTTTTGCCGCGATGTACCTGTGCGGCTTCAGCCTGAATAACCTGTCGCTGATGGCGCTGACCATCGCCACCGGCTTTGTGGTCGATGATGCCATCGTGGTGCTGGAAAATATTTCGCGCCACGTCGAAGCCGGCATGAAACCGCTCAACGCCGCGTTGCAGGGGGTTCGGGAGGTCGGCTTTACCGTGCTGTCGATGAGCGTGTCGCTGGTGGCGGTATTTATCCCGCTGCTGCTGATGGAAGGCCTGCCCGGCAGGCTGTTCCGCGAGTTTGCCGTCACTCTGTCAGTCTCGATCGGGCTGTCGTTGATTATCTCTCTGACGCTGACGCCGATGATGTGCGCCTACCTGCTGCGTCACCAGCCGCCGCGAGCGCAGCGGCGCATTCGTGGTTTCGGTAAAATGCTGCTGGCGCTGCAAAAAGGCTATGGACGCTCGCTGAGCTGGGTGCTTGGCCATTCACGCTGGGTATTGGCCCTATTTCTCGCCACCATCGCGCTCAATGTCTGGCTGTATATCAGCATTCCGAAAACCTTCTTCCCGGAGCAGGACACCGGCCGACTGATGGGCTTTATCCAGGCAGACCAGAGCATCTCCTTCCAGGCTATGCGCGTTAAGCTGGAAGATTTCATGAAGATCGTGCGTGAAGATCCGGATGTGGAAAACGTCACCGGTTTCACCGGCGGTTCACGCACCAACAGCGGATCGATGTTTATCTCGTTAAAACCGCTGTCAGTGCGCAGCGACGATGCACAGAAAGTGATTGCCCGGCTGCGTGCCCGGTTAGCGAAAGAACCGGGAGCCAGTCTGTTCCTGATGGCGGTGCAGGATATCCGCGTCGGCGGGCGGCAGGCTAACGCCAGTTACCAGTACACGCTGTTGGCGGACGATCTCGCCGCGCTACGCGAATGGGAACCGAAAATCCGTATTGCGCTGGCTGCACTGCCAGAGCTGGCAGACGTCAACTCCGATCAGCAGGACAAAGGTTCAGAAATGGATCTGGTTTACGATCGCGAGACCATGGCCCGTTTGGGTATTTCGGTTTCCGATGCCAACAACCTGCTGAATAACGCCTTTGGCCAACGTCAGATTTCGACTATCTATCAACCGCTCAATCAGTACAAAGTGGTGATGGAAGTCGCCCCCCCATACACCCAGGACGTCAGTTCACTGGACAAAATGTTTGTGATCAACAAAGACGGCAAGGCAATCCCGCTGTCCTACTTTGCCAGTTGGCGCCCCGCCAATGCACCGCTGTCGGTCAATCATCAGGGTCTGTCGGCCGCGTCGACTATTTCGTTTAACCTGCCGGACGGCGGCAGCCTGTCGGACGCCACCTCCGCCGTAGAGCGAACCATGACGGCGCTCGGCGTGCCTTCCACCGTACGCGGCGCTTTTGCCGGGACCGCCCAGGTGTTCCAGGAAACGCTGAAATCTCAGTTGCTGCTGATCGCCGCCGCCATCGCTACTGTGTATATCGTGCTGGGCATTCTTTATGAAAGTTACATTCATCCGCTGACCATTCTGTCCACCCTGCCCTCCGCTGGGGTGGGTGCCCTGCTGGCGCTGGAGCTGTTCGGTGCGCCGTTCAGCCTGATAGCGTTGATTGGCATTATGCTGTTGATCGGTATCGTGAAGAAAAACGCCATCATGATGGTCGATTTTGCCCTCGACGCGCAGCGCAATGGCGGCATCAGCGCACATGACGCCATTTTCCAGGCGTGCCTGCTGCGCTTCAGGCCAATCATGATGACCACCCTGGCGGCGCTGTTTGGCGCATTGCCGCTGGTGTTGACCCACGGCGACGGCGCCGAGCTGCGTCAACCGCTTGGCATCACCATCGCCGGCGGCCTGATCGTCAGCCAGCTGTTGACGCTGTACACCACCCCGGTGGTGTACCTGTATTTTGACCGGCTGCAGATGAAATTCCGTCGCGGCAAGAAACTGGATCCATTGCCTCAATAATGGCCACCCGATGCTGATAAAACACACCGCCTCCGTACAATGGCAACTTTGGATCGTGGCGTTCGGCTTCTTTATGCAGACGCTGGACACCACTATCGTCAACACCGCCCTGCCGTCGATGGCCGTCAGCCTGGGGGAGAACCCGCTGCGCATGCAGTCGGTGATTGTCTCCTATGTGCTGACGGTGGCGGTGATGCTGCCTGCCAGCGGCTGGTTGGCGGATCGATTTGGGGTGCAGCGGGTGTTCTTCAGCGCCATCGTGTTGTTTACTCTGGGGTCCATTCTGTGCGCCCGTTCTGAGACGCTGAATGAGCTGATCGCCTCGCGCGTGATCCAGGGCATCGGCGGCGCCATGATGGTACCGGTGGGTCGCCTGACGGTGATGAAAATCGTCCCGCGCGAACAGTATATGGCCGCGATGACCTTCGTCACCCTGCCCGGCCAAATTGGCCCGTTAATGGGGCCGGCGTTGGGCGGTTTTCTGGTGCAGTACGCCAGTTGGCACTGGATTTTCCTAATCAATATCCCGGTGGGGATCGCCGGTGCCATCGCCACGTTGCTGCTGATGCCCAATTACCGCATGCAGACCCGTCGCTTCGACATCAGCGGCTTTATCATGCTGGCGATCGGCATGGCGACGCTGACGCTGGCGCTCGACGGCCACAAAGGGATGGGGCTCTCCTCTCCCGCCATCGCCGCGCTGGTGGTTGCCGGCATCGCGGCACTGGCGGGTTACTGGTGGCATGCGCATGGCAACAGCCGCGCATTGTTCTCACTGCGGTTATTCAAAACCCAAACCTATAAAGTGGGGCTGACGGCTAGCCTGCTGGGCCGTATCGGCAGCGGCATGTTGCCCTTTATGACACCGCTGTTTATGCAGGTCGGCATGGGCTTCTCCCCGTTCCACGCCGGGCTGATGATGATCCCGATGATTATCGGCAGCATGGGAATGAAACGCATTGTGGTGCGGGTGGTTAACCGTTTCGGTTACCGTAACGTGCTGGTTGCCGCCACGCTGATGCTGGCGTTGATCAGCCTGAGTTTCCCGCTGGTGGCGATGCTGGGCTGGATCTGGCTGCTGCCGGTAGTACTGTTCTTCCAGGGCATGGTCAACTCATTGCGCTTCTCGGCCATGAACACCCTGACGCTGAAAGATCTGCCGGATCGGCTGGCCAGCAGCGGCAACAGCCTGCTGTCGATGGTGATGCAGCTGTCGATGAGCCTTGGCGTCAGCATCGCCGGTATTCTGATCGGCAGCTTTGCCCATCATCAGGTGGTTACCGACAGCCCGGCCATCCATAGCGCATTTATTTACAGCTACTGTTGCATGGCGTTGATCATCGCGCTGCCCGCGCTGGCCTTCGCCCGCGTTCCGGCCGATACCGCCCCCAACCGTACGCTGACCAAAGAGCCGGGGACCGGCTCCACGAGGTTGCAATAATGAAAATAGGCATCACCGGCAAGCTGTTCATGGCCATTTTCGCCACCTGCATGTTGGTGCTCATTACCATGCATTGGGGCGTTCGCATCAGCTTCGAGCGCGGTTTTATCGACTACATCAAAAACAGCAACGAGCAGCGCATCAACATGCTGAGCGAAGCATTGGAAGAACAGTACAGTCGTCACGGTAACTGGGTTTTTCTGCGTAATAACGATCAGGTGATTTACCAGATCATGCGTTCGTTCGAACAAAACAGCGACAGCAGCCACAATTTGCCGCCCAAAGGCTGGCGCACCCAGTTTTGGGTGGTGGACAGCCAGTACAACCGGCTGGTGGGGCACTCCGGCCCGGTACCGAAGGAGGGCCCGCGTCATCCGATTCGCTACAACAATGAAATCGTCGGCTGGGTAATTACGACGCCCATAGAGAGGCTGACACGTAATACCGACATCAGTTTCGATCAGCAGCAAAGACGCACCAGTTGGATGATTGTCGCCCTGTCCACCCTGCTGGCAGCGGCGGTCACTTGGCTGATGTCGCGCGGGTTGCTGGCACCGGTCAAACGGCTGGTAGCCGGTACCCATCGGCTGGCGGCTGGCGATTTCAGCACCCGCGTAGCCGTCAGCAGCCAGGATGAACTGGGACGGCTGGCGCATGACTTCAACCAGCTCGCTACCTCATTGGAAAAAAATGAGCAGATGCGGCGCGCCGTGATGGCCGACGTCTCGCACGAGTTGCGTACCCCGCTGGCGGTGCTGCGCGGTGAGCTGGAGGCACTGCAGGACGGCGTACGTCAGCCTACGGCTGCTTCGCTGGGATCCTTGCAGGCCGAAGTCTCCACCCTGACCAAACTGGTGGACGATCTGCATCAACTGTCGTTATCCGATCTCGGTGCGCTCGCCTACCGTAAATCGCAGGTTGATTGCGTGCATTTACTGCAAATCGCGGTTGCCAGCTTCCGCGAGCGTTTTCACGCCAAAGGGTTGGACATCGTGACCCAACTGCCAGAACAGGCACCGCTGTTTGGTGACCCAGACAGGCTTAACCAACTATTCAACAACCTGCTGGAAAACAGCCTGCGTTACACCGACGCCGGCGGCAAGCTGGAGATTGGCGCCCAGACGCAGCCAGGCCGCCTGCTGATTTACTGGCAGGATAGCGCGCCGGGCGTCAATGACGATCAGTTGGCGCGCATTTTCGAACGTTTTTACCGTACCGAAGGTTCGCGTAACCGCGCCAGTGGCGGCTCCGGTCTGGGGTTGTCAATCTGTCAAAACATAGTGGAAGCACACAACGGGACGATCTACGCCCAGCACTCGCCTTTGGGCGGCGTGCGGATTACAGTAGAATTCGCCACCCCGGTAATGAATAAGGCGTCATGATGGAAACCCAGAATCAACCGTTGCAAATTATGATTGTTGAAGATGAGCCCAAGCTCGGCCAACTGCTGGTGGACTACCTGCAAGCGGCGGGATATGCCACGCGCTGGCTGACCAACGGCAGCGAGGTGGTCCCGGCGGTACATGAACATTCGCCGGCGCTGATCCTGTTGGATCTGATGCTGCCGGGCAGCGATGGGTTAACGGTATGCCGAGAATTGCGCCGTTTCACCGATATTCCGGTGGTGATGGTGACGGCAAAAATTGAAGAGATCGACCGCCTGCTGGGGCTGGAGATCGGTGCAGACGATTATATCTGCAAACCTTACAGCCCGCGTGAAGTGGTTGCGCGCGTAAAAACCATTCTGCGCCGCTGCTATCGCCCATTGGACAATATGCAGGAAGAAACGCAGCTTCACATTGACGAACCGCGCTTTCAGGCCAGCTATCAGGGGCAGATGCTGGATCTCACTCCGGCGGAGTTTCGCCTGTTGAAAACCCTGGCCAGCCAGCCGGGCAACGTGTTCTCGCGCGAGCAGCTGCTGAATAATCTGTATGACGACTACCGGGTGGTGACCGACCGTACCATCGACAGCCACATCAAAAACCTGCGGCGCAAACTGGAGCTGATCGACGGCGAGAAATCATTTATCCGCTCCGTGTACGGCGTCGGTTACCGCTGGGAGTCCGAACCTTGCCGCCTGGTGAACGGGCTTTAATCGGCCCTAGGTCCAGTCTTCTACCGTCAGGCCTGGCACCATGGCAAACGCCCGGTCGTTAGTCACTATTGTCGCTCCGCGGCTCTGCGCGTGGGCGGCAATAAGCTGATCCAGGGCCCCCATCACCCGCCCCTTTTGCGTCATTTCCGCCCGCAGCGTGCCATAGCAATGCGCGGCTTCACTGTCCCAGGCATATACCGTCACGGAATCAAGAAATGCCGCGACCGTCGCTTTCAGCGCAAGGTTCTGCCGCTTGGCTACGCCATAAAGCAGTTCCGCCTGCGTAATGCTGGAAATGCATACCGCAGAAGGCGGGATTTTTTCCATTAGGCTCAGCAAGCGGGGATGCCGACGGAACAGTTGGCTGACCGTATTGGTGTCAAACATATACATGCTTACTCTTCCCCGGCGAACGGATCGCGGGTGGCACTGCCCTGCTGACGTTCATCAGCCGCCAGAAAGTCATGCGGTACCTGCGTTTTTTCGATCATTTGCAGCAGCGGAGCCCAGCTGTCAGGTTTGGCCGGATATTTAGATAAAATCACGTTTCCCTCCCGATCGCGGCGGATATACACACGATCTGTATCAAATTCGAATTCCACGGGTAACCTCACCGCCTGATTTCTGCCGTTTTTAAACAGTTTCGCGACCCTTTCCATTTCCATCCCCCTTAACAGGCATAGGCCTAAGCATATGCCTGTTAAGGGGAGATGCCAATATGCGGCGCTTATTTTTTGACCGCAATAATGCAACGGCCTCACCCTAGCCTTCCCAGGTTGCGGTTGAAAGACTGCGTGCTCAAGAATGCGGCGGGCTGCGCAAACTTTCGGCATGACAATCCCCCGTTAGCTTCCCGTGCTACAGCAGTATCCGCTGCACAAAACTCCCTGTCAGCGCAAAAAAATGGCGTTTTTTTTGCGCTACCCTTCTCAAGTCCGGTTTATTAGCCGCTCAATTTCAAGCCATTGGCTACACTTACATCACTAATCGGAACCCACAGGAGAAGAACCATGGCAATCGGTCACTATGAGCTGAAAAAAGCAAAGAATGGGCAATACCACTTCAACCTGAAAGCCAGCAATGGCGAAATCATTCTGGCCAGCGAGATGTACGCCAGCAAGGCCTCGGCGGAGAATGGCATTGCCTCGGTGCAAACCAATTCCCCCCACGAAGCACAATACGAACTGAAGCACAGCACCAGCAATCAGCCTTATTTCGTGCTGAAAGCCAAAAACCATCAGGTGATCGGCGTCAGTGAGATGTACAGCTCTGAAACTGCGGCAAAGAACGGTATTCAGTCGGTGATCAAAAACGGTCCGGCCACCGACGTGCGCGATCTGAGCGCTTAATGCATCTGTAAGGCGCGCGATGCCCGCCATCGCGCGTTTTTCTTATGACCAGGATCAATCTCCCTGTAATAAATCCGGTTACCTGCTGATTTCTCGCCGCGCTGCGGCTACAATTCCCCGCTTTTACTGCGCCATTTGGGGCGCGTTATACCCACTGGCTTTCATACAGCAGCTAGGCGGCAAGTTCGTGAGTCTCCGGGAGCTTGGTAGAGCAAGTGACTGGGGTGAACGAATGCAGCCAACAACGCTGCGGTTAGAAAGACAGAGGTATACTGACCTGAAATCAGACCGAGACTCATTATGTTTACACCGGAACTCCTCTCCCCAGCCGGCACGCTGAAAAACATGCGTTACGCCTTTGCCTATGGCGCCGACGCGGTTTATGCAGGCCAGCCGCGTTACAGCCTGCGGGTACGTAACAATGAATTCAACCACGAGAATCTGGCGCAGGGAATTAACGAAGCCCATGCGTTGGGAAAACGCTTCTACGTGGTAGTGAATATCGCCCCGCACAATGCCAAGCTGAAAACCTTCCTGCGCGATCTTAAACCCGTGATCGACATGGGCCCGGACGCGCTGATCATGTCCGATCCCGGCCTGATCATGATGGTGCGTGAAGCCTTCCCGCAGATGGATATCCACCTGTCGGTGCAGGCAAATGCGGTAAACTGGGCGACGGTAAAATTCTGGCAGCAAATGGGCCTGACGCGGGTGATCCTGTCGCGTGAACTGTCGCTGGAAGAGATCGCCGAAATCCGCACCCAGGTGCCGGAGATGGAACTGGAAATCTTCGTCCACGGTGCGCTGTGCATGGCCTACTCCGGCCGCTGCCTGCTGTCCGGCTATATCAACAAACGCGATCCTAACCAGGGCACCTGCACCAACGCCTGCCGCTGGCAGTACAAAGCGGAAGAAGGTAAAGAAGACGAGACCGGCAACATCGTGCATATGCATGAACCGATCCCGGTACAGACCGTCGAGCCGACGCTGGGCATCGGGGCCCCACCGACAAGGTGTTCATGCTGTCCGAAGCGCAGAAACCGGGTGAATACATGAGCGCCTTTGAGGATGAACACGGCACTTACATCATGAACTCGAAGGATTTGCGCGCCATCCAGCACGTGGAACGCCTGACGCAACTTGGTGTGCATTCGCTGAAGATTGAAGGCCGCACCAAATCCTTCTACTACTGCGCGCGTACCGCGCAGGTCTATCGTCGCGCCATCGATGACGCCGTCGCCGGCAAGCCTTTCGATCCCACTCTGTTGACCACGCTCGAAGGCCTGGCACATCGGGGTTACACCGAAGGCTTCCTGCGCCGTCACGTACATGAAGCGCAGCAAAACTACGATTACGGTTCATCGCTGTCTGAGCGCCAACAGTTTGTCGGCGAATTCACCGGGGTACGGCGTGACGGCTGGGCTGAAGTTGACGTGAAAAACAAATTCCTGCTCGGCGACAGCGTAGAAATGATGACCCCAGGAGGTAACGTCTTGTTTACCCTGGAGAGCATGCAAAATAAGAAAGGCGAAGCGATCGACGTGGCGCCGGGTAACGGCCATATCGTTTATTTGCCGATCCCGCAAGATATCGATCTCAATTACGCGTTGCTGATCCGAAATTTGCCGGATACCAATACTCCTGCGGCATAAAATGCAGGGAGTGATCCTTTAATGGCATTTTTTAGCAAATATTAGAATTGGATCACATCAATTACTCCGCAGCTTGGTTAACATCAAGCTGCTTAAAACTAAGAACGAAAAAGATTTGCATAGCAATACTAGGAACCACCTCCTTAGCCAGTCCAATCTCCCTTGGACTGGCTTTTTCTTTGATATCGTAAAATAATCCTATCTAATATATCCATTAGCTTTCAATTCACTGACTTGCCTATTTTTCATTACGGCCTGTTGTCATGGCGATATAAAAATAAAGCTACAACGATTAATTAATGCATTAACAAAAACCACTAACTTTCCCACGGATATATCTTAATTTAAGTCAATCCTGCAGAAATAATCTCTGCCAGGTCAGGATTAATCAGAATTAACTGAATATTCTGATGGCCTGTCGCCGATGGGTAGTTTATCGTTGCCCTATAGTTTACAGCCGGGAGATATCGGGAATGCATTCACCAGCACCAGCGCTTCTTATCATTAACGGCAAAGGCGCCGGCAACGACGAGGTTCGCCTTGCAGTACAAAAGTTGCGAGATGAAGGCCAGCCTCTTCACGTTCGCGTAACCTGGGAACAGGGTGACGCAGCGCGTTACGCACGGGAAGCCTGCCAACTGGGTGTGAAAACGCTGATTGCCGGTGGTGGTGACGGCACCATCAACGAAGTGGCTGCGGCGCTAACGGCCTTGCCGGCGGCCGGGCGCCCGGTACTGGGTATTCTGCCGCTGGGCACCGCCAATGACTTTGCCATGGCCTGCAACATTCCTTTGATGCCGGAACAGGCATTGCGGTTGGCAGTAAAAGGCCGCGCGGTGCCGATAGACCTGGCGAAAGTGAACGATGAACGCTATTTCATCAATATGGCGACCGGCGGATTCGGCACACGCATCACCACCGAAACACCAGAGAAACTGAAGGCGGCACTGGGTGGCGTGTCCTACTTTATCCACGGTTTGTTGCGCATGGATACGCTCAAGGCCGACCGCTGCGAGATCCGCGGGCCGGATTTCCACTGGGCAGGCAATGCGTTGGTCATCGGCATCGGCAATGGCAAACAGGCCGGAGGTGGTCAGCAACTCTGCCCGGACGCGCTGATCAACGACGGCTTGCTGCAACTGCGCCTGTTGATCGCTGATGAACTTCTGCCGGCGCTGGTAGCCAGCCTGTTTAACGATGAAGAAAACAAAAACGTCATCAGCGCCGCACTGCCGTGGTTGGAAATCAAGGCCCCGCACGAGATGACCTTTAACCTCGACGGTGAACCCCTGAAGGGCAAGCATTTTCGCATTGAAGTGTTGCCGCATGCCATTGAATGTCGCCTGCCGCCTAACTGCGGGCTGCTGGGTCAAGGCCCTACCCCCGAATAACCGTCTATGGCGCTCACCGGCAAGGCTGAGCGCCACTCGTCATAGCATCAGCCCCTTTCCCCCAGATAATTTACCGCCTGTCGCTTGCACTTTATTCCGCATCGAAATGTGATCCTCTCCGGCAAATCCTTTAAATCATACTTGTATGGTAGTTAGTTCATGGCGTATTTTCCGTCCAATATGATGACCCGTGGGAACAGGATAAAGACGTTATGAAGATTGTTAACGCAGAGGTATTTGTGACCTGCCCAGGCAGGAATTTTGTCACGCTGAAGATCACTACCGACGAGGGTATTACCGGTATCGGTGACGCCACGCTTAATGGCCGTGAACTACCGGTGGCGTCCTATCTGAAAGATCATGTCTGTCCGCAGTTGATCGGACGGGATGCCCATCAGATCGAAGACATATGGCAGTTCTTCTATAAAGGCGCCTACTGGCGCCGCGGGCCTGTCACCATGTCCGCCATCTCTGCCGTAGACATGGCGCTGTGGGACATCAAGGGCAAGGCCGCCAATATGCCGCTGTACCAATTGCTCGGTGGCGCATCGCGTACCGGCGTCATGGTGTACTGCCACACCACCGGCCATTCCATCGACGAAGTGCTCGACGACTACGCCAAACATAAAGAGTTGGGCTTTAAAGCCATTCGTGCCCAATGCGGTGTGCCTGGCATGAAAACCACCTACGGCATGGCCAAAGGCAAAGGCCTGGCTTATGAACCCGCCACCAAAGGCAACTGGCCGGAAGAACAGCTGTGGTCAACGGAAAAATACCTCGATTTCACCCCCAAGCTGTTTGAAGCAGTACGTAACCGTTTCGGTTTCGACGAACACCTGCTGCACGACATGCACCATCGGCTGACCCCTATCGAAGCCGCCCGCTTCGGTAAAAGCATTGAACAATACCGCCTGTTCTGGATGGAGGATCCGACCCCGGCAGAAAATCAGGAATGCTTCCGTTTGATCCGCCAGCATACCGTGACCCCTATCGCCGTCGGCGAAGTCTTCAACAGTATTTGGGACTGCAAGCAACTTATCGAAGAACAGCTGATCGACTATATCCGTACCACCCTGACCCACGCCGGCGGCATTACCGGCATGCGCCGTATCGCCGACTTTGCCTCGCTGTATCAGGTACGTACCGGTTCACACGGGCCATCCGATTTGTCCCCTATCTGCATGGCGGCGGCGCTGCACTTTGATCTGTGGGTCCCTAACTTCGGCGTACAAGAATACATGGGCTACTCCGAACAGATGCTCGAAGTATTCCCGCACAGCTGGAGCTTCAACGACGGCTACATGCATCCGGGCAACAAGCCGGGGCTGGGTATCGAGTTCGATGAAAAACTGGCGGCCCGTTATCCCTATGAACCGGCTTATCTGCCGGTCGCACGCCTGGAGGATGGCACATTATGGAACTGGTAACAGAAGAACGCACCATGCACAGCGTGGTCATTGAAAAACCAGGCCAACTGGTTATCCAGCAACGCCCCTTGCCGCAGCCGGCAGCCAACGAAGTGCGGGTGAAGATAAAGTTCGCCGGTATTTGCGGCTCAGATGTGCATATCTACCATGGCCATAACCCTTTCGCTCGCTACCCGCGCGTCATCGGGCATGAGTTTTTTGGCGTCATTGACCAAGTGGGGAGCGATGTCGATCCACAACGCATCGGGGAACGCGTTGCGGTCGATCCGGTCGTCAGCTGCGGGCATTGCTACCCTTGCTCTATAGGCCGCCCTAACGTCTGCACCGAGCTGCAGGTAATCGGCGTGCACCGCGACGGGGGATTCAGCAACTACGCCTGCGCCCCGGCGCACAATGCCTACCGCATCCCGGACAGCATCAGCGATCGCCATGCCGCCATGGTCGAACCCTTCACCATTGGCGCCAATATCACCGCCCACCTGCAACCCACTGCCGATGACATCGCACTGATCTACGGCGCCGGGCCGATGGGGCTGACGGTGATCCAAACGCTGAAAGGGGTCTACGGCGTGAAGCAGGTGATCGTGACCGACCGCATCAGTGAGCGCCTGGTGATGGCGCAGGAAAACGGTGCCGACTGGACCTTCAATAACGCTGAAGGCTCGCTGCAAGCCGAGTTGAAGCGGCGCGGACTCCAGCCGACGCTGATCGTCGACGCCGCCTGCCATCCGGCCATTTTGCAGGAGGCGATTAACCTGGCATCACCGGCGGCGCGTATCGGCATCATGGGCTTCTCCGGCGAGGCCTGCCCCCTGACCCAGCAAAGCATCACCAGTAAGGAGCTGTCGATTTTCTCCTCACGCCTAAACAGCGGGCGCTTCCCGCAGGTCATCGATTGGATGGCCAGCGGCAAAATCGATCCGCAACGATTAATTACCCACTGCGTGTCGGCCAGCGAGGTTGAGCAGGCGATGCTGATGTTCGAACAAGACCAGCGCACCTGCTGCAAGGTGTTACTGCAGTTTGACTGATGAATTTACCAGGGCAGAGGCATGAAGCTTCGCAATTAAAACAACACCAAGTGGAGTGATTTTATGTTTAAAAACCTGCGTTGGACCATAGTGTTCCTGCTGTTTATGGTCTACATGATCAACTACCTCGACCGCGTTGCGCTGTCGATTACCGTGCCGATGATCGAGAAGGATCTGATGTTGAATGCCGAACAGTTCGGCATCATCTTCGGCAGCTTCTTCTTCGGTTACGCCATCTTCAACTTTGTCGGCGGGCTGGCGGTAGACAAGTTCGGCCCGACGCTGGTGCTCGGTGTCGCCGTTGGCCTGTGGTCGATTTTCTGCGGCATGACGGCATTAGCCACCGGTTTCTATTCCATGCTGATCCTGCGCGTGCTGTTCGGCATGGCGGAAGGGCCAATCTGCGCCTCGGCCAATAAGATGATCAACGGCTGGTTCCCGAAGAAACAGGCCGCAACCGCCATGGGGCTGCTCAGCGCCGGTTCACCTTTGGGTGGTGCCGTCGCCGGGCCAATCGTCGGCTATCTGGCACTGGCGTTCGGCTGGCGACCGGCGTTTATGATTATCTGCTCGATCGGTATCGTCTGGATGCTGGTGTGGTTCTTCGTGGTGGCGGATAATCCGGCGAAAAGCAAACGCGTCAGCGATGAGGAACTTGCGCTGGTCAACCGGATGAAACAGGAAACCCACAGCGCGGAAGAAGAGCTGAGCAACGCGGCACACGGGCTGGGTTACTACCTGAAACAGCCGATCATCCTGGTCACTGCGTTCGCTTTCTTCTGCTACAACTACATCCTGTTCTTCTTCCTGAGCTGGTTCCCTTCCTATCTGGTTCAGGCGCATAACCTGAACATCAAGGAAATGAGCCTCACCACCATGATCCCGTGGATTGTCGGCTTTGTCGGGCTGGCGCTCGGCGGCTATATCTCCGACAAGATTTTCAATATCACCGGCAAGCTATTGCTGTCGCGCAAGATCGTGCTGGTCACCAGCCTGCTGGCGGCGGCCATCTGCGTGGCCCTGGCGGGTACCGTCAGCAGCGTAGTACCGGCGGTGGTGCTGATGTCGGTGTCGATCTTCTTCCTGTACATCACCGGCGCCATTTACTGGGCGATTATTCAGGACGTGGTGCATAAGTCCCGGGTCGGCGGTGCCAGCGGCTTTATCCATTTGGTCGGCAGCGTTTCCGGCATCATTGGCCCTATCGTGACCGGCTACATTGTGCAAAACACCGGTAAGTTCGACAGCGCCTTTATGTTGGCTGGCGGCGTGGCTGCGCTGGGTGCAGTGCTGGTGCTGTTGGTGATCAAGGCACCGCGCAACACCGTACAGCCGCAAATCTCGAAATCTTAATGCTTCAGGGGCGGCCAAGGTCGCCCCGCTTTCCCCTTCTTCAGGAACGACAACATGACGCTTTCCAGCACCGCCGCGCTACCGGCGGCAATTGCAGCACCAGGCTACGATCGCCAACGGCTAAAACCCCGAATCGTACACCTCGGTTTTGGCGCATTTTTCCGGGCTCATCAGGCGATTTACGCCGAGCGTCTGGCAAAGGATCACGCCAGCGATTGGGGCTACGGCGTGATCAGCATGCACAACGGCCAGCAAAAAATCGCCGATATACAACGTCAGGACCTGTTATATACGGTGGCCGAAATGGACGACAGCGCCTGGCGAGGTCAGGTTGTCGGCATTATCAGGCAAGCACTGCATCTGCAGGTCGACGGGCTGGAAGCCGTACTTGAAGCCATGGCGCAGCCGGAGGTCGCTATCGTTTCACTGACCATCAGCGAGAAAGGCTACTGTTATCATCCCGCCAGTGGCCAGTTGCTGGCTGAACATCCGGACATTCAGCATGATATCGCCCACCCGCAGCGGCCAAAGTCCGCTCCCGGTTTGCTGCTGGCGGCGCTACGGCTACGTCGTGAGCGTGGGCTGCCGGCATTCGCCGTGATGTCCTGCGACAACATGCCGGCCAATGGTCAGGTGACCCGCAACCTGCTCTGCCAACTGGCGCAGCGACAGGATGCGGAACTGGCGGCGTGGGTTCAACAGCATGTCGCCTTCCCCTCCACCATGGTCGACCGTATTGTTCCGGCGATGACGGCGGAAACGCTGCGGCAGATTGAAGGTTTACTGGGTGGTATCGTCGATCCGGTCGCTGTCGCCTGCGAGCCCTTCAGCCAATGGGTAATAGAAGATAACTTCCCACAGGGGCGTCCGGCGTGGGAAAAGGTCGGCGCCGAACTGGTCCACGACGTGCTGCCTTACGAAGAAATGAAGCTGCGGATGCTCAACGGCAGCCACTCTTTTCTGGCTTATCTGGGCTATTTGGCCGGCTATGCGCACATCAGCGACTGCATGCAGGATGCGCATTTTGTGGGTGCGGCGCGCCATCTGATGCTGGCGGAACAGGCGCCGACGCTGCAAGTCAGCGGTGTGGATCTGACGCAGTACGCCGAATCGCTGCTGGCTCGCTATCGCAATGGTGCGCTGAAGCACCGCACCGGACAAATCGCCATGGACGGCACGCAAAAACTGCCACAGCGTTTGCTGGACGCCATCCGCTGGCACCTGGCACAGGGCAGCGATTTTAGCTGCCTGGCTTTAGGGGTGGCCGCCTGGATGCGTTACGTCGGCGGCCAGGACGAACAGGGTCAGGTTATCGAAATCAACGATCCCCTGCGTGAACGTCTTGCCGAACGGGTCGGCAACAGCCGCGAAGGCGCCGAACGGGTATTGGCGCTGCTGCAGCTTGAAACGGTGTTTGGGCGCGATCTGCCGGACAGCTTACGGTTCGTCAAGGCGGTGACCGATGCCTACCTTACGCTGCTGGCGCAGGGGGCTCAAGCCACCGTTGCCGCGCTGCCCGTCACGGAATAACGATACTGGCAGACCTCCCGCATGTCCCTCCTGCCGACGGAGAGCATCATTGAGTTATCATATTAAGCGGGTGGATTAATCCGCCCGCCATCAAAGAATAATCTGCTAGTATGGTGGCACCCGAATCTCAGCCAGATTACCGATCTTCACCATGTCTGAAACCTACAGCCTTACCAACAACCTCCCGGTCAATCAGCAAATCTATCGGTTCCTGCGTAAGGATATCGTCGATTGCACCATTCCCCCCGGCACCTTGTTGTCTGAGAAAGAGATCTCCACCCGCTTTTGCGTTTCACGTCAGCCGGTGCGCGAGGCCTTTATCAAGCTGGCGGAAGCGGGACTGGTGCAGATCCTGCCGCAGCGCGGTACTTTCGTGATGAAGATTTCCGCCAAGCGGGTAGCCGACGGGCGCTTTATTCGTCAGGCAGTGGAATGCGCGATTGTTCGTCGTGTCGCAGAACGGATCACGGCGGAGCAGCTGATGACGCTGGAGCATAATTTGCATCGCCAGACGTTGGCGGCGCAAAATCGGCAAACCCGTGAGTTTTTGGCACTGGACGACGAGTTCCACCAGTTGCTAACCCAGTTTGCCGACTGCCCGCTGGCCTGGGAAACCATCGAAACCATCAAGGCCACCATGGATCGGGTGCGCTTTCTCAGCCTGAGCGAGGTTTCGCCGCCGGAAAGCCTGATCCAACAGCATTACCGCATTTTTGAAGCGCTGAAAGCGCAGGATGCCGACGCTGCCGAGCGCGCCATCCATGAGCACCTGCAAGAGATGATTTACTCCATCACGCCTATCTCCCTGCAAAATACCGAGTGGTTTGAAGTCGAATAATCAGCCACAAATCTTCCGTGGGGCGATCGTCCCCACGTATTTGGCCACGCAAATGGCAATTCCTCTCAATCGCATCTATTGTTTCTCCTTGCCATCAGGATTTCATTACTATCGTTCTATCAGCTTCAATCACCGCTTTTTGCTACGCCGGTGGTCAGATACCTTAGGTTGCCGGTGTATGAAGAAGCTAAATCGGGAGTTAATCATGACTGATATTGCACAGTTGTTAGGAAAGGAAGCGGAAGACCTGTTGCAACACCGCTGTACTACCATCCCTGCTGAAAATCTCTACCTGCCGGGCGCCGACTTTGTTGACCGGATAATGATCGATAACAACCGCCCCAACACCGTGTTACGTTCAATGCAAAGCCTGCTTAACCATGGCCGCCTGGCCGGCACCGGCTACCTGTCTATTCTGCCGGTCGATCAGGGCATTGAGCATTCTGCCGGCGCGTCTTTCGCCGCTAACCCGCTGTATTTTGATCCGAAAAATATCGTCGAACTGGCCATTGAGGCCGGTTGTAACTGCGTCGCCTCCACTTATGGCGTGCTAGCGTCAGTCTCGCGCCGCTACGCGCACAAAATTCCGTTCCTGGTCAAATTGAACCATAACGAAACCCTGAGCTACCCGACCCAATACGACCAGACGCTGTACGCCAGCGTTGAGCAAGCGTTCAACATGGGCGCGGTTGCGGTCGGCGCCACTATTTACTTTGGTTCCGAGCAGTCACGCCGCCAGATTGAAGAAATTTCCAGCGCCTTCGAGCGCGCGCACGAGCTGGGTATGGTCACCGTGCTGTGGGCCTATCTGCGCAACCCGGCGTTCAACAAAGATGGCGTGGACTATCATTCCAGTGCCGATCTCACCGGCCAGGCCAACCACATTGCCGCCACCATCGGAGCAGATATCGTTAAGCAAAAAATGGCGGAAAACAACGGCGGCTACCGCGCGGTGAAATTCGGTTATACCGATGACCGCGTTTACAGCAAGCTGACTACCGACCACCCGATCGATTTGGTGCGTTACCAACTGGCCAACTGCTATATGGGCCGCGCCGGGTTGATTAACTCCGGCGGTGCCGCCGGTGAGAATGACCTGCAGGAGTCGGTTCGCACCGCGGTCATCAACAAACGCGCGGGCGGCATGGGCCTGATTTTGGGGCGCAAGGCGTTCAAGAAATCGATGAAAGAAGGCGTGGCGTTGATCAATGCCGTTCAGGACACCTACCTGGACAAGAAAGTCACCATCGCCTGATCCCAAGCCACACCCAGTTCGTTTCTCCAGCCCGGTTCGCCGGGCTTTTTTGTCGCATTTTTCTGTCGATCCCCGCTCCCCTTTTCTGCTCCCCCGCCGCTTAATGTTATTTTTCTTTCATTATTAACTTTCACAATAAAATATTTATCTTTCAAATTGTGATCTATTTAAAACAAATGAATCCATAAAGTGATTAGTGTAAGGCCCATGGCGACAGAGCCGCCGTTCGCTCCAGGCCATACCTTCCATCACAGGAGAATAATAATGATTGAGCTAATCACCCACGGAGCCGAATGGTTTATCGGCCTGTTTCAGAAAGGCGGTGAAGTGTTTGTCGGCATGGTGACGGGCATTTTACCTTTGTTAATCAGCCTGTTGGTCATTATGAACGCGCTGATCAAATTTGTAGGCCAGGAACGTATCGAACGCTTGGCGCAGCGCTGTGCGGGGAACCCGGTTTCTCGTTATCTGCTGCTGCCGCTGATCGGCACCTTTGTTTTTTGCAACCCGATGACCCTCAGCCTAGGGCGCTTTATGCCGGAGAAATACAAACCCAGCTATTACGCGGCAGCGTCCTACAGTTGCCACTCGATGAACGGTCTGTTCCCGCATATCAACCCTGGCGAACTCTTCGTTTATCTCGGCATTGCCAGCGGGTTGACCACCCTCGGCCTGCCACTGGGGCCGCTGGCGGTGAGCTATTTTCTGGTCGGGCTGTTCACCAACTTTTTCCGCGGCTGGATCACCGATCTCACCACCAGCCTGTTCGAACGCAAGATGGGGATCCGCCTGGATCGCCAAGTGCAACTTTAATTCGTGGAGTGCAGCATGAGTGCTTATATCCGTATTGAGAAAGGCGCCAGCGGCTGGGGTGGCCCATTAACGTTGCCGATCGAACCTGGCAAAAAAGTGGTGTACATCACTGCCGGTACCCGCCCATCGATCGTCGACCGGATTAGCGAACTGACCGGCTGGCCTGCCGTCGATGGCTTTAAAGAAGGCGAACCGCCAGCAGACGAAATTGGCGTCATGGTGATCGACTGCGGCGGTACCCTGCGTTGCGGCCTGTACCCGAAGCGCCGTATTCCGACGGTCAACATTCACGCTACCGGCCAATCCGGCCCGTTGGCGAAGTTTATCCTCGAGGATATTTACGTCTCCGGCGTGCGTGATAGCAACATCAGCCGGGTGGAAGCAGCTACCGATCAGATCCCGACAGCCACGTCGCAACCCAAGGGACGGGATTACGACACCAGCAAAAAAATCACCGAGCAGAGCGACGGCCTGTTGGCCAAAGTGGGTATGGGCATGGGATCGGTGGTGGCGGTGTTCTTCCAGGCCGGGCGCGACACCATCGACACGGTGCTGAAGACCATACTGCCGTTTATGGCGTTCGTCTCGGCGCTGATCGGCATCATCATGGCTTCCGGCCTGGGGGATTTTATCGCCCATGGCCTGACGCCATTGGCCAACAGCCCGATTGGGTTGGTGACGCTGGCGCTGATTTGCTCCTTCCCACTGCTATCGCCGTTCCTCGGCCCTGGCGCGGTGATCGCTCAGGTGATCGGCGTATTGGTCGGGGTGCAGATAGGCCTCGGCCATATTCCGCCGCAGCTGGCGCTGCCCGCGCTGTTCGCGATTAACGCGCAGGCCGCCTGTGACTTTATTCCCGTCGGCCTGTCGCTGGCGGAGGCCAAGCAGGATACGGTTCGGGTCGGCGTTCCTTCGGTATTGGTCGGACGTTTCCTGACCGGCGCACCGACGGTACTGATCGCCTGGGCCGCATCCGCCTTCATCTACCAATAACTTCGTTTGCCAGGGAGCCGTTATGAATACCATTTTCCAGACCACCATCACCCAGATTGGCGACTGCGCCCGCGAGGCGCTGCAAGATGACATGTTGATCACCTTCCGTGAAGGCGCACCGGCAGACATCGAAGAATTCTGTTTCATCCACCAGCACGGCAACACCTCCGGTGAATTGCAGCCCGGGGGGTGGATGGAGCTGGCAGAGCAACGTTATCCGATCACCGCCGTCGGCGACGTCGCCACTCAAAACCTGCGTGAATTGGGTCACCTCACCGTACGTTTCGACGGCGAGCCGCAGGCCGAATTCCCCGGTTCGATTCACGTATCCGGCACCACGCCGGCGGATATCCCGCTGGGCAGCACGCTGAAATTTATCGCATAAGGAGTAAACCATGTCTGAAGTAGCTGTAGTGATTGGCGGTGGCCAAACGTTGGGTGCATTTCTGTGCCAGGGTCTGGCGCAGGCGGGCTATCGCGTGGCGGTCGCCGATTTAAACGCGGATAACGCCCGGCAGGTAGCACAACAGATTAACGACCAATACGGCGCGGGCAGCGCGCGTGGTTTCCAGGCCGACGCCACCGACGAACAAAGCGTGATTGCGCTGGCGGCAGCGGTTGACGATGAATTCGGCCCGGCCAACCTGCTGGTGTACAGCGCCGGTATCGCCAAGGCGGCACCGATCACCGATTTCCCGCTGGGGGATTTCGACCGCTCGCTGCAGGTCAATCTGGTGGGCTATTTTCTCTGTGCCCGCGAGTTTTCTCGCCTGATGATCCGCGACGGCATTGCCGGACGTATCATTCAGATCAACTCTAAATCCGGCAAGGTCGGCAGCAAGCACAACTCCGGCTACAGCGCCGCCAAGTTCGGCGGCGTGGGGCTGACACAGTCGTTGGCGCTCGATCTGGCGGAATACGGCATTACCGTGCATTCCTTAATGCTGGGTAACCTGTTGAAGTCGCCGATGTTCCAGTCGCTGCTGCCGCAGTACGCACAAAAACTGGGGATCGCGCCGGATCAGGTTGAAAAGTATTACACCGACAAGGTGCCGCTGAAACGCGGATGTGACTATCAGGACGTGCTCAATACCCTGCTGTTTTACGCCAGCGATAAGGCTTCTTACTGCACCGGCCAGTCGATCAACATTACCGGCGGTCAGGTGATGTTCTGATCTTGTCAACGCTCCCTCTCCTTCTGGAGAGGGAAAACAAACAGGAGGCTATATGACTCAGGCATTGATCACCTTCGCAGTTCTGGCCTGGCTACTGCAAATCGCCCTCGGCTGGTGGCAGATCCAACGTTTCAACCGTGCCTTCGACGGCCTGTGCCGACTGGGTGCCGTCGGTGTCGGGCGTTCCGGCGGACGCTTTCAACCCCGGGTGGTGCTGGCGCTGGCCTTTGATTCCGAGCGGCGGGTTTGCGGCAGCATGTTAATGCGCGGCCTGACCATCTTTGCCCAACCGAAACCTATCGCCCGGCTGCACGGCCTGCATCAGCGCGATCTTCGCCCGGATGTGATCTTCCCCGAGGATCCCGCATGCCAGACTGCACTATCGTTAGCGATTGCCCCTAAATCATGATATTTTCACATTAAAAGACATTACCTTTCATATTGAATTGTTAGCCGAAGGGAAATGCGCAACTCTTGTGAACAGGACGGGCTATGAAACCAAAGCAGCGGCAGGCCGCTATCCTTGAATATCTGCAGCGGCATGGCAAAACGGCAGTGGATGCCCTGGCAGCGCACTTTGCCACCACCGGCACCACCATCCGCAAGGATCTCACCCTGCTGGAAGAGGAAGGTGAAGTGATCCGCACTTATGGCGGCGTGGTGCTCAGCCGCGACGATGGCGATCAGCCTATCGACCGCAAAACCCATATCAATACCGAAAAGAAACGCCAGATCGCCTATGCCGCCATCGGGCTTATCAACGACGGCGACTCGCTGATTTTCGACGCCGGCAGCACCGTGCTGCAAATGGTGCCGCATCTGGCGCAGTTCAATAACATCACCGTCATGACCAATAGCCTGCACATCGTCAATGCGCTGGTGGAGCTGGATAACGACCAAACCATCCTGATGCCCGGCGGCACCTATCGCAAAAAGTCGGCGTCCTTTCACGGCAGCCTGGCGGAATCGGCTTTCCAGCAGTTCAGCTTCGACAAACTGTTTATCGGGGCGGACGGCGTGGACCTTAATGCCGGTGTCACCACCTTTAACGAAGTGCACAACGTCAGCAAGGCGATGTGCGAAGCCGCCAGCCGCATTATCCTGCTGGTGGACTCGTCAAAGTTCGGCCGCAAAAGCCCGAACGTGGTCTGCGACCTGAGCGCCGTGGATACCCTGATCACCGATAAAAACATCAATCCGGATTACCTCGCCGCATTGCAGGCGAAAGGGATCAATATCATTCTGGTAGGAGATTTTGATGAGTAACGCCGCTGCCCTGCTGGCCTTTGCCCGCGAAACGCTGGAGATTGAGCTAACTGAAGCACAACGCCTGCTGGCGCGACTGGACGATAATTTCGTCTGCGCCTGCGAACTGCTGCTGAACTGCCGGGGCAAGGCGGTGATTTCCGGCATCGGCAAGTCCGGCCACATCGGTAAAAAAATTGCCGCCTCGCTGGCCAGTACCGGCACTCCGTCGTTCTTCGTGCACCCGGCAGAAGCACTGCATGGCGATCTCGGCATGATTGGCGCCGACGACGTGGTGGTGTTTATCTCTTATTCCGGCCGCGCCAAAGAGCTGGATTTAATCCTGCCGTTGCTGGCGGAAAATAACATCCCGGTGATTGCCATCACCGGCGGCAAAGAGTCACCTCTGGCGTTGGCTGCGGCCTGCATGCTGGACATCAGCGTCGAACGCGAGGCTTGCCCGATGGGTTTGGCGCCGACCTCCAGCGCGGTCAATACGCTGATGATGGGCGACGCATTGGCAATGGCTTTAATGCGCCAGCGCGGTTTCAACGCCGAAGACTTTGCCCGTTCACATCCGGGCGGCAGCCTGGGTGCGCGCTTGCTCAACCGGGTGCATCATCTGATGCGCACCGGCGATCGTCTGCCGAAAGTCAGTGAAAGCGCCAACGTGATGGAAGCCATGCTCGAACTGAGCCGCACCGGGCTGGGGTTAGTCGCGGTGTGCGACGCACAGCAGAAAGTGGTGGGGGTATTTACCGATGGCGACCTGCGCCGCTGGCTGGTAAAAGGCAATAGCCTGCAGGATGCGTTGAGCCCGGCCATTACCCGCCCTGGCTATCGCTTGCCGGAGCAGTGGCGCGCAGGGGAAGCCCTGGAAGCTTTGCACGAACAGCATATCAGTGCCGCACCGGTGGTCAATCTGGACGGCGTGCTGGTCGGAGCGATCAACCTGCACGATTTGCATCAGGCCGGGATCGGCTAATTAAACTGAAGAAACCCGCAGCAATGCGGGTTCCTCCTTGCCGGTTCATCTCGGGTATCAATTCGGTACAGCCTCGACGATCGACAAATAACAACCGGTATCGATAATCCGGTTCAGCTTCAGGTCGGCGCTGGCTAACAGCGCCTTCAGTTCTTCTTCGGTGCGCACCTGCCCACCGTCAAAACTGCCCATCAGAACCAAATCAAGCTCCCGGCAGCTGTCCCAGGCGGTGTTATTCGGCACTATTACAGGTTCAATAAGCAATAGCTTCGATTGCGGGTGCATCGCATTACGACAGGTGCGTAATATGCGACTGGCCGGCTCATCGGCCCAGTCCATGACGATAAATTTCAACAGATAAAAGTCTGCCGTCGGACAGGCTTCAAAGAAACTGCCCGCGCAGGTTTCCCAACGCGAATCATCACCCAATTCACCAAGGCGGTTTCTTGGCAATACCTGCGGTTGGTCAAAAAGAATGCCTTTAACCGTCGGATTGGCGCGCAATACGCTCAGCAGCAATCCGCCAAATCCCCCGGCGATATCTACCACCGTAGAATGCTCGGGGAATTTATAACTACGCATCAAAATTTTATTTTCCAACGCCGACATCGATGCCATGCCGATATGGAAATCATTTTCCGCGTCAGGAATATCCTCTTGCGACCAATAATCATAGAATGGCATGCCGAATATTTGTTTAAATACCGGCTCGCCGCGTAACGTTGCCGCCAATTTTCCCAACGGACGCCACATTGTTTCATCCGTCAGCATCATTACACCGCCGCGCAGTGAATCCGGCAAGTCTGAACGTAAATATTGCGCTACCGGGTTAAGCGAGAAACGTCCGTCTTCGGAAACGGAAAAAATATTGCGCGATGCCAGAATACTCAAGACCCGATGCAGCATTCTGCTATTTACTTCCAGCTTCCTTGCCAGCTCCTGGGCCGTTTTGGGGCCGTCGATCAGATGATCGGCCACGCACAGCTCAGCCGCAGCCCGCAAGGCGGCCTGCACGGTGAATCCCATCGTTTGATCCAACAAATACAAAGAGGCTTTTTCATCTTCAGAAAGAGTGACGTGATTAGTTGCCATGATCATAATGCTCCGTTTGGATATTTAACCCCAGACACCATTGCAAAATTAACAATGATTATTTATTTCAGGAGAAATAAATTCACCAAACAAGATCATAGACACTAAATAAAATAAAACCATAAATCCAACAAGGTTATCAGGAAAAAATAACCATAAATCATGCAACCAATTAAATGACAAAGGAATATATATAACAAGAAAAACAAAATGATAAAGCATAGATACAATTAGATAATTAATTCATGATGAAGCAATATATTCCTCACTAGGATTTATTTTATATAAATTTCATTTCAATAATAGACACATACCTTAAAAATTCGGCTGAATGCAGATGCCTTCAGCCGAAAACTGATTATTTCCAGTCGGGATTATTCTCAAACTGTTGTTTCAGCAACGCCTTCATGTTGTCGTCAGGCTTACCCAACCATTGGTATTTGGCATATTTCTTTGGATGGTCAACCGCTTCCGGCTTATCCGCCACCTCAACGCGCACGGCCCAGGCCTGTGATTTGTCTTCCTTAAACGCCACTATCATAAAGTTGTTGGCGCAGTCATGCGGCTTGCACAGATTGCCCACCAGATAGTTCTGCCCTTTCCAGCTCAGGCTCTGCGCCGGCGTGGAGGTTCCCATCCCCTTGCGCGCCCAACCCGGCAAGCGAGCCTGACCTTTGACCATATTTTGCCAACTGGTCTGGTAACCCGGCTGTTGGATCACGTCCGAGGTGGTGACGATCTGCTGAGCGAAACCACCCACGCTGAAGCTGAGTAACGCGCCGAAGATGGCGCCGCGAAGTGCGTTTTGTCCTGTCATGGCCTTCTCCCTAGAAAAAATTCGGTTGCACCCGGCCCAAGCCGGGTCTGGATCTAGTCAGACCACAAGGGTAGCAAAAAGTTGACTTACCACCAGGCATGAAAATGATGTACCGGCCCAATACCGTGCCCCACTTCCAGGGTATCCGCCTGCAGCAGGGCCTGTTGCAAATAGTCCTTGGCGGCAGCGACCGTTCCGGCCCAGTCGTCGTGACGCGGTCGCAGCGACGCCAGGGCGGCAGACAGCGTACAGCCGGTGCCGTGAGTATGTCGGGTCGCCACGCGCGGCGCGGTAAAGCGCAGCTCCTGCTCGGCCGTAAACAGCCAATCCGGACTTTCGCTTTCGCTAAGGTGACCCCCTTTCATCAACACCGCCTGGCACCCCATCGCCAGGAGCGCCCGGCCCTGCTCGCGCATCTGGCGCTCATTTTCCGCCGGGGCGCACGCCAGCAGCGCCGCCGCCTCCGGCAGGTTCGGCGTGATAATCGACACCAGCGGCAACAGTTCACGACGGATCGAATCCACCGCCTCCGGCGCCAGCAGCGGATCGCCGCTTTTTGCCAGCATCACGGTATCCAGTACCACAAACGACGGCTGATAATGGCGCAAACGCTCCGCCACCGCCTGCACAATATCGGCGTTGGCCAACATGCCAATCTTGGTGCTGTCGATGCGCAGGTCGCTGAAGACGGAATCCAGCTGAGCGGCGACAAAGGCCGGATCTATGTTGTAGACCGACTGCACACCACGGGTGTTTTGCGCCACCAGCGCGGTAATCACCGAGGCACCATAGGCCCCCAACGCAGAAAAAGCTTTTAGATCGGCCTGAATGCCGGCGCCGCCGCTCGGATCGGTCCCGGCAATTGTCAGTGCGTTAATGCGTTTCATTGCAGTTCCTCCGGGCGCAGTTGATACAGTGCGTCGAGGAACGCCGGGGTGAAACTGCCCGGACCGGCGGCACGGCGCGTGGCCCGTTCACCGCAAAGCGACATCACCCGGCAGGCGGTCGCCACGTTATCGAGCCGATCGCCCGGTAAACTGCAAAATGCCGCCACCACCGCAGAAAGTGCACAACCGGTACCGACCACCCGCGTCATCAGCACATCGCCGCCGGTGACCGCCCAGTCACGCTGGCCATCGGTGATGTAATCAACAACGCCGGTTACTGCCACTACCGCACCGCTGCAGCGCGCCAATTCGCGCGCCGCCGGCAATGCCGCCAGCGAGTCGTCTGCACTGTCTACGCCACGTCCGTTAGCCTGCAAACCGCTCAGCGCCATGATTTCAGAAGCGTTGCCGCGGATCGCCGCCGGCTTCTCACCCAACAAACGATGGGCAAACGCGGTGCGATAGACCAACCCGCCGACCGCTACCGGATCCAGCGTCCAGGGTGTTTGTGCCACGTTGGCAGCTTCCACCGCAGCCAGCATGGATTCAGCGCGTGATGCATTGAGGGTGCCAACGTTGATCAGCACCGCATCCGCCAGTCGGCTGAACTGCGCTGCTTCGGTCGGTTCTACCACCATCGCCGGCGAAGCGCCGAGCGCCAACAGGACGTTAGCCGTCAGTTCCTGCACCACTTCGTTGGTCAGGCAATGGATCAGGGGCGATTGGCGTTTAAATTGAGTCAAACAGGCCGCGGCGCGGGCGCCGGGGAAAACATCAGGTCGAGCGAGCATATTCCTCCCAACCGGCGTTCAAGAAGGCGGGTACCGGTTGGGGCACCGAGACTTCCCTACGCTGGCATAATCCAGATCAGGTAATACGGGTAAAATCTCAGCCACCGCGCATCGCGCAGGGCACCCCGAGTCAAGACGGCCATTATTGGGGTTGCCGCCGGTGAGGTCAATCGCGCTATAGTGTCAAAAAATAAAAAGGAGGCGCCATGCAGATAAGAAAATACCAAGAGGCCGATCGCCCCTTCCTGCGCACCCTGTATCTGGCTTCGCGTAAAGCGGCGTTTCCGTGGCGCGATACCGAAGATTACCGGCTGGAGGATTTCGATCGCTCAACGCTGGGCGAAGATATTTGGGTGGCGGAAGATCAGGGGAAGCGGCTGGGATTTGTGTCGATTTATCGCCAGGACAACTTTATTCACAACCTGTATGTCGATCCGCATCTGCCGCCGCTCGGCGTCGGCAGCGCTCTGTTACAAGCGGCGGAACAGACCTTTACCGCCACCGGTTCGCTGAAATGCCTGGTGAAGAATGAGAAGGCGCTAGCGTTCTACCACAAGCACGGTTGGCGAATCATCACTACTGGCAATGACGGCGGGGAAGAATATTACCTGCTGCACTCCCCGGCAAAATAAAATAAGGGCACAGCGCAAACCGTGCCCGTTCATTAAAGCCCCCGGCTCAGGCGACAGAAGCCGCCGGGGTCAGTTTTGCGCGTGCGCGGATATTTCTGACCAACAACCCCGACACTATGATCCCGGCACAGGCAAACATGCCCATCAGCCCGAAAACGATCTTGTAACCGGTCAGTCCTGGGAAGGCATCGAGAATATGACCGTACAGGCTAAAACAGAACATCGCCGGGGCATAACCGATAAAGCTGCCCAGCGCCATAGCCGCACCGGTATGTTCTTCGTCAATGCCGGCCTCACCGATGGGGGCAAAGAACACCGCTCTTTGGGTAAAGACCACTGCACCAAATCCCAGCGTACAGGCCATGCCCAAGTAAACCGGCATTTGTTCATGCGGTAACAGGATCAATAGCGCCAGCGCAATGGCGCTGATAATAAAGGTATAGAATAAATACTTGCTGGGAGACTTTAATACTTTATCGGCAATAAGACCACCAATCGGCCCCCCCACCATTTTTAAGCAGTATTGATTAATGATCCCGTAAGCACCCACCAGTGCAATCGGCAGCGCATAGACATGACTCAGGAAAGGAATAAAGAACGTCAATCCGCAATACACCGCGTAAACACAGAAAACGCTGAAGGCAATCAGCCATACCGTTTTGTTTTTCAATACGCTGCCCATGCCCGGTTTTTTATTAACGGGGGGTTGTTCTTTAGCGGGTAACTTTTCCTCTGGGCTTTCTTTCATCACCAACAGAATAATAACCCCTACGCAAATAGCGATGGCCGAATAAAACAATATGCCGACTTTAAAACCCAGGTAGCCGCTACCAAATGCGGTAAACAGCGCCAGCGCAGAAAAGGCCACCACCGTGTCGACAACCCCGCGCCCGGTTTCAAAAAAGCCGAACAAACGCCCCTGCTGAGTATTATCCCCCAGCATACTCACCGATTTGAGCAGCACCGGCCAATTCAGCATGTCACAGGTCACGCCGAACAGCGCCCAGACAAACAGTATGCCCCAGTACCCCGGCATGCTGGACAGGTAGATACCAAGCAAGCCAGTAGCAATCAGCGAAAACGACATGGTAAAACGTCGCGGCAGACGATCGGAAAAATAGATTGATAAGAAGAAGCCAATGGTCGTCACAATCGAGTTAACCGACATGGCATTGCCTATTTCGCCGTTACTCAAGTGAAAATATTGTTGCATCGGAACATAAAAAGCATCTTTAAGGGAAGGCAATTTATAGATTGTCCCTCCACATAAAACCAACAAGCTAAATAATGCCCATCTTTTTTTAGTTAACATAGTCCCCTCACAGCCAATAATTAATAAGCGGTGTTGTTTACCCGATAATGAGGCGAGCGTTAATCGCTCATCAGCGAGAATATGTGATTTATAGATTTATTTTTATATTATGCCGGATTTAGCAGTTCCTGAGCTTGCTGCGTTAAACTGTCAATGATGGTGCGAACATAGTGAATTTGATTTAAAGCATCCTGAGTTTCTTTCTTTAATCGCGCTTCCAACCCTTGCTCCGGTAACGCTGTTTCACTCATTTCTCGCCATGGAATGGGAGGATTATTCCCTTCGTCGCTGAAACGAAACGGCGGTGCGTAATAATCCACCTCTTCTTCCAGCCCGTAGGCGGTGACCTGCGGTTGATCTTCACCCAGACAGATCAGCCCCAATAACAGTTCTCGGAATGGCAGATCTCCCTGTCCGGAAATACAGGCACGATGCCCCATCCCCTTGTTCTCTCGCACAATAATTGCGTCCTTGATGTGCACTTGGGTGATTTCCCCACTCATTGCCGCCAGTGCCGGCAGCGGCTCTTCATTAGCGTTAATCATGTTGGCGAAATCAAACAGCAGGGAAAGCTGAGGGAAATCTGCCGCCCGGACCAGGCCGACCAATTCATGGCTCTTGAGATCTTCATGCTGTTCCAGAGTAAAACTCAGGCCGCTGTGTTGATAACGCTGTTTGATGTACTGAATATCCGTACCGATGCGCGCCAACACCTCTAGCAAAGGGCCCTGATAGCGCGGATAAAAACGCACTGAGCTGGCCCCACATTTCAGCGCGATATTCACCGCCTGATCGATAGTTTGTGAGTCGGAGGCACTGGTTTCGATATGAATATCCAATCCATAGCGCCGAGCCTGTTCGCCAAAACGGCGCAGCCGGGAATCATCAGCATGGCAAAGCGCCTGACTTTCCCCATCCAGCACATGCACCTTCACCCCTCGCAACCGCTGCTGATGGGCGATGCTCAGCAAATCCTCTGGCAGGATCTTCTCCATACGCATATTGAGATGAAAGGCGTAAGCATGCAGGTAAAGGGGCAAGTTATGCGCCCGTAGAAGGACTTTCTCCGCCGTTAAGCGATCCATGATATTCACCTATAAGTTAATAAAGAAATCTACCGACTCGAAGCGCCAGTGCTCGATATCCACCTGCACGATACGGCGTTCGGCATCGGCACGATGCTTTTCGACCAAAATCGCAGGCGTGCTGGCGTTTCCGCCCATCACCTTGCAGGCCTCTCCGGATAACCGGGTGGGTTTAAAGGCCAGATGACGGGTTCGCGTGGAAGTGCCATAAGCCTGTTCCCAGACCTCGGCAAACGAGTTCTCACCCAGGCGTTCGATAAAACCGGGTGCCACTCGCGGGCTGATAAAGGTTTCGTGATAAAACACGATGTGATTATCCAGCGCTCCCCAACCAGAAATCTTGTAGATCTCGCTCGCCGCGTCGACCTGCAATAACTCTTTGATAAACCCCGGAGCTGCCAATACGCACTCTTTGGTCATATAGTCCCAAGAGGGACAACGGCCCTGCTCGATAGCCGCCTGTTTGAAACTGGTAGAGGAATTGGGGTTATAGTTAAAACGCGGCAGTGCCGCAAACCAACCCCGTCGATCCTTGCGGAAAATCCTCGATTCGCTTTCCAGGAACAACAGCGCCTGACGTAACGTCATGCGTTTGATGTTCAGCAATTCTCCCAGTTCTCGCTCCGAAGGAAGCTTGTCACCGGGGGCGATTGCCCCCTGGCTCAGCCAGTCATTCAACCTGGCCTTTGCCAATTCAACGGTTGAGCTGTTTTCCATATCCACACCTAATTGGTTTAAACCAGATTGCACAACAGTATCGCGGTGAATTATGACAAACAATGGGGGTATTGGATTTTATGTGTGACTTCGGTCCCAGAACAGAAGGGATCTTGGCAACCTTGGGCAAGATCCCCCCTCCGGTCCTCTCTTACTGCGGATTAAGCAAGGGGCCAGGCAGAATCAAGAACGCCGTCATTTTCCCGGCGCCGTCGGCATCGCACGCAGCGTCAGCCCCCAGAACACCAGGGCAATAAAGCTGACGCCCGCCCCCAGCCAGCACACCCCCTGCCAACCTGCCAGGGCGAATACGTGAGTGCTGGCAAAAGCGCCGAGCCCACTGCCAATGGCATAGAACAGCATGTAGACGCCCACTAACCGGCTATGCGCCTGCGGATGTGCGCTGAAAATCAGGCTCTGATTCAACACATGAATGGCTTGGCCTGCCAAATCGAGCAATACAATGCCGATAATCAACCACCCCAGGCCATAACCCAGCATGCCGAGCGGCAGCCAGGCCAGCACCAACAGCATCAGACAGATGCCGCTCGCCACCTGCGCCAAGCCGCGGTCCGCCAGGTGCCCTGCTCTTACCGCCGCCAGCGCCCCCACCGCGCCCACCAGGCCAAAGGCGCCAATCACCGCATGCGAAAAGTTGAACGGTGCCTGACTCAGCGGCAGCACCAATGCGCTCCAGAAGATGCTGAATGCCGCAAACATCAACAGCGCCAGCATGCCGCGAATTTGCAACGTGCGATCGCGCAGCAACAGCGTCAGCATCGAACGCAGCAAGGCGGTGTAGCTAAGCGTTGAAGGCGGTGTGCTCGGTGCAGGCAGCAAACGTGCCAGAATCGGCAGCAAGACCAGCGTCACTCCGGCGGAAAAAAAATACACCGTGCGCCAACCTCCTGCGTCTGCCAACGCGCCGGACAGGGTTCTCGCCAATAGCAGACCCAGCACCACACCGCCCTGCGCCGCCCCCACGACCCGCCCACGCTCATGAGGTGCCGCCAGCGTGGCGGCAAAAGCGATGAGTCCCTGTGTCATGGCGGTGCCCAATAATCCCACCAGCATCATGCCGATCAGCATAAGCAGGCTGCTGTTTGCCCAACCGACCATGCACAATGCGGCAATCAACAACAGTTGCTGTACCGCTAACAGCCGATGGCGATTAATGCGATCCCCCAGCGGGACCACCAATACCAGCGCCAACGCGCAACCAAGCTGGGTGGCGGTGATCACCATACCCACCGACGCCACGCTGATAGCAAACTCCTGGGCTATGGCATCCAACAACGGCTGGGCGTAATAGACATTAGCCACGCTAAAAGCGCTGGCGCCGGCCAGCAACAACACCAGCGAAGCCGGCAGCCGACTCAGTCCCCTCGCCTGAGATACGCAGATCGGATCCAGCGTTTTGTCACTCATCGTTTTCTCCAAAGTGGTTTCATTATTAAACCTAATGGACATTACGCGCAGAGGTTTTATAATGCAACCAGATAGTGTGGCAGGAGGGATAACGTGAAACGTAAAAGCCTGGAAGATGCGCCGTGCCCGGTGGCACGCACTTTGGATGTGATTGGCGACTGGTGGTCACTGTTGATTGTGCGCGACGCGTTCGACGGCGTGCGCCGCTTCAGTGAATTCCAAAAGGGGCTGGGGATGGCGAAAAATATCCTTTCCACCCGTCTGCGCACCCTGGTGGCACAGGGCATTCTGGAGATCGCACCGGCCTCAGACGGCAGCGCCTATCAGGAGTATATTCTCACCGACAAGGGCCGAGCCCTGTTCCCGGTGATCGTCGGCTTGCGCCAATGGGGGGAAGACCATCTGTTTGCCGAGCCAGAGGCGCATTCAACCTTAGTCGAAAGCGACAGCGGCCAACCGATCCCGCGCATGACGCCGACCGGCAGCGTCGGGCAAACGCTCACACCGCTGAATACCCGGGTGGTAAAGGTGGGTGAAGAGTAAAATCACATTAGTTGAACCTTAGAGCCGCTGAGGCAGATGTTTGGCTGGAACGCGGCTTTGGTGCAAAACTGCAAGAATGGTAATTTCGCTGTTTGCTGTAGCGTAATAAATCATATGGCTGAGGTAGGGAAAGCTATAAACACCGTTCCCTGGATCCTCGACTCGATGCAGCCCAATGCCTGGTATTTCCGCCAGGTTGGTTAATCATTGGCGCAGTCTTACAAGGTAATCTGTGGATTGCTGCATGCCCCAGTTGCTCAATATGTAGTCGCGAATCTCCCGGATATCGCTTTGCGCCTCACCGGCCAGTCGCTAACTGGCCATTTATCCTTTAGCCTGCTCCAGCAGCTCAGAGAAAAACGTCTCGCCATCAACGGCATTGCCGATCGCCATATCATGCTGGGAACGCTGAATCTTCATTTGTAACAGTTGGAGTTTCATCGCTTCAATTTGCTCGTAATCTTCGGCAGTCACCGCAACGGGCTTGCCATTACGGGTGATTTGTACCGGTTCACGCTGAGCCTTAAGCAGCAAATCGCCAAACTGGGTTTTGGCTTCATTGGCTGTCAGAATATGCATTTTCATTACCTTTCGACTGAATCGTTCGATTCGCTCATTCGATTTCTTGAGCAAAAATTATTCACACGATTTTATTGGGGGCGATCTTTCGGTTTACGCATTACCCCATATGCCCCTTCGCAAGGCCTCAAGGGTTACTGTATAGTCCGCGTTTTACGGGGAAATCATGCTGACTCAATCATCCATTCGCCTTAATAAATACATTAGCGACAGCGGCATCTGTTCACGCCGCAGTGCCGATCGTCATATCAAACAGGGCAACGTTTTCATCAACGGCAACGTAGCCGCCGTGGCCGCTCAGGTATTTGTCGGGGACGTGGTGCAAGTTAACGGCCAGCGGATTGAGCCACGTAATGCGGAAGATTTGGTGCTTATCGCGCTGAACAAGCCGGTGGGCATCATCACCAGCATGGGAAAGCACGTGCAAAATAACATCGGTGATTTCGTCAATCACAACAAACGCACCTTTCCTATAGGCCGTCTGGACAAAGATTCCCAGGGGCTGATTTTCCTGACCAATCACGGCGAACTGGTCAATAAGATCCTTCGTGCCGGCAATAACCACGAAAAAGAGTATCTGGTTACCGTCGATAAGCCGCTGACCGACGCGTTTATTCAGGGGATGAGCGCCGGTGTCCCCATCCTGGATACGGTGACGAAAAAATGCCGGGTGGAGAAAGTCGCGCCGCAGATGTTTCGCATCACGCTGGTTCAGGGCCTTAACCGCCAAATCCGCCGTATGAGCAAATACTTTGGTTATCACGTCACCAAACTTGAGCGTGTGCGCATTATGAATATCGATTTGACAGGATTGCCGCTGGGCGAATGGCGAGATTTGACCGGTGACGAAAAGAACGTGCTGTTTAAGCTGATTGAGCACTCATCTTGCGAGGATGTTCGCCTGCCCGTTTCGCTAGCGCCTGATGTCAGCGAAAGTCTCGACAGGGAGTGAAGGTTTTCTGGAGCAGAGATATCGCCAGGCAACCAGGTAAAACTGCAAGTTGCCCAACGACATCTCAAGACCAAAGGCCCTTTTCCTCAGTGAATCAGAACGACCATCTGATATTGGCATTGACCGAATTGACCTGGGTATCAGAACCATACTGTCCCTGATAACCGAGAGCCAACGTAGTGGAACGCGACAGCTTCACGCTCACCCCCACATCCGCCACCAGCAGATTGTCATCTACCGCCTGTCCCTGCGTGATAAATGCGTCGCTGCCGGCAAATGCCATGCGCGATGACGTATTTTTATCGCCGTAAGCGTGCTGCCAGCCTAATGAACCGTAAAGGCTGACGTTTTTCGGCAGTTCGGTAGATCCCCGCACGCCCAGCGTTGAATAGAACGTATTCATCGTTTCATTACGGACGCTCAGCGCCGCTGCCCCGCCTTTCTCCTGGAAGTTATCGGTATGCAAACGGATATAACTCAGGTTGACGAATGGCTCGATATTCGCATCCAACTGACCAAAACGGTAACCCGCTTCGGTGAACGCCAGCAGCGAGTCTGCGTCATAGTCCGCCTTGAGCCGATCCGAGTAATTGCCGAAATTAACGTTGCGCTCATTTTCGAGTCGGTGCCAGGTATAGCCCAGCGCACCGCGCAGGGAGAAGGCATCCTGCTGCCCTGCAGCGTACAGACCCAGGTGGTAATTATCGCTGTCGGAACTGGAGCGACGGCTATCGACATCATAGTCGCCACGGCTATAGCCTACGTATCCCCCAACGCGGATACTGTGGTCAGCGAGTTTACGATCGGCGCCCAACAGGAAACCGCTGGTGTGGCCGTCCAATTTACCAACGCTATCGTTACCGCTGTTTCTCATCCAGGAGCCGAACGTCTGCCCCCAAACGCCGTTATTTTCAGCCTGAGCCGGTTGAACCAACGTCATCGCCATCGGTGGAACAGGCAGCGCATCATTATCAAATACGCGAAGCATGCGCTGATTCAATACGTTGAGCAGCATGCTACTGCCGGCGATCAGGTTAGACTGAATGGACGGATAAACTTCACCGGACAGTTGATTGAACGCCTCGCGCGCTTCCGGTGCGCTCAACAGCAGCACAGAGTTATACAAGGCCAGCGAAGGACCGCTTTGCGTTAACGTCGAGAGCGCACCGGCGGTATTCCACTGGTTGCTACTTTGCGCGACCGTCTGGAAAATACCGGGCTTGCCGCCTTCGCCTGGGTTGCCGCCCTCGCCTGGGTTGCCGCCCTCGCCTGGGTTACCACCTTCACCTGGGTTACCGCCCTCACCTGGGTTGCCGCCCTCACCTGGGTTACCGCCCTCACCTGGGTTACCGCCCTCACCTGGGTTACCGCCTTCGCCTGGGTTGCCGCCTTCGCCTGGATTACCGCCCTTTTGTGCAATCGTCAGATCCACGGCGTTGGTGCTGTGGTTAAGCGCAACGTCCAAAAATGCAGATTTTGAGACGGCTTCAGCAAACCGACCGTCAATCCCACCATCCGAGGTCAAAATGCGATAGCTTTGGCCAGTTTGATAGCTGGTTTGCGGATCCAACGCGGTCACCTGCACCTTGGCCTGATCGCTGATGGTGGTTTTGCCTGAAACGACCAGTTTGTCGCTGCTGCCATCACCGGCGATATCGACGTCATAGAAGGATTCACCCAGGAAATTCAGATAGCGTTTCAGCGTCAGGGTACCGATGTTGCCGTCGCCAGGGGAAATATGGCCGCCGGACTGGATTTCAGTCTGCCCCAAGGTGCCGTTGCCGCCCAGCGTCCCGCCGGCTTTGATTGACGCGGTGCTGCTGTAACCCAGGCCATTGCTGACGTCAGAACCGGCAGTGGCGTTCAGGATCAGCGTGCCGTCATTCTCGGCGCTCAGCGTCTGCACATCGAAAACGTTGTCTTCTTGCTGCGTATTGATGTCGCTGGCGATGGTGATTTTGCCGCCGCGTGCGGTGACATTCGCCTGGAGTTGAGTCAGGTCGCCGCTCAACGTCGTCTGGCCGGCCGTGTTGATGACTTCGCCTTCGCCGACCATCTTGTTGCGGAAGTCGTAGTTATCTGAGTTGTGATTAAAGTAAACGTAGCTGCCGAACAAACCGCCACGCAGATTGACCACCGTTTGGGCATCGACAGTACCCGCACCACCCGCCGCGCCGAGCGTAGGTTCGGTCAAGCCGGTGCCGGTATCCATGTTGCCGCGGCTGCCGATAATCAACGCGCCGCGGTTAGAGCCGGACCCGGTATCCCCCAGCCGCAATTCGTTGCTGCCGGCAGAGAATGAGCCGCCATCAACAACCGACAGCACCCCATTGCCATAATCCCCTACGTTGACATTGCCCGCACTGGTAAAGCGCGAGCCGTTGCCGGCGATGTAAAGCTCTGCGGTTTTTCTTGAGCCTGAAACACCGGCAATCTCCGCGCTACCAACGTTGACCGCACCGCCGTTCAGCACGTCCACATCGCCATTGGCGGTGAGCGACTGGGTGATATTCCACAGAGAGTTATTGCCGGTCACCGTGGCTTTGGGGTTGAGCTTGTCAGCCTCGTCGGGGCGAAAACCGCTGTCGATTCTGGCGGCGGCCGTGGTGGTCACTACCCCGCCATCTTCAATCAGCAAGGTTGAACGTGCGCCCTGTCCGAAGCCGAGACCGAGTCTCTCACTGATCACCTGGGAACCGGCCCCTTTGACATTAAGATGGCTGTCATACCCCCCGGTGGTGCCGACGATAATCTCTTCCGCCGTCGCCAATCCGCCCTCTTCTACCCGTAACGTCCCCAGCCCCAGATTCAGACTGCCGTGCATAACGGATTGGTCATTGATCGCATTTAATACGGCATTCGGCCCTTTGACCGTGACCAGGCTTTCGTATATCTGGCCATTAGCACGACGGCCAATATTGACGTTATAGGCATTGATTTGGCCATTATCGATCAACAGGTTTCCGCTTTGATTACGGCCGACGTAAACATCCCCGGTGTAAGTCAAAGATTCGGTAATACGTGATTCACCATCAAAAATAGCATCATCGGCACGCGCCACGTCGGCTGGGCCAATCAATATCAACGGTGCGGAAAAAAGTGCGAGGTAAACTTTCGAAAGCGGTTTTCTTACCGCTAAGTTATGCGATGTTTTATCTTTCATGTTTTCTCTCCGGCCCAATTATCTTGATGCCATCAAAGTTATTATTTATATGAAAAACTCAATGCATTAGAGGATGCGCGGCGCGTTTTGCGAGAACACAGGCTGATTTGTCATCGAGACACTAGCTTATTGCCCCCCAGCGCTAACGTCTCGATGCCAAAATTATGGGAACTGCGGATCGGTATTGATCATCCACCCTCGCTAAACGCGTCAGGTGAATTATTTATGCGTAACGACCGGGGTACAGCTTGGTGTGCTTAACGACGGGGCTGAACCTAAAATACCCGGCATCATCATCGAGGAACAGTCAAAGATTCGTCCTTTCTCCGTAGTGGCACGGTAAGAAAGTTTTTGCCCGCCAAGGGCGTCGGGTTGGGCACCATTAACATTGGTGACGGTAATTTCATCCGATGAACCCAGGCCCAGCATTTTGGCCGTTTCCGCCTGCAGCAGCGGTATTGCCTGATCGGTTTTCAATGTGGAACAGCCAGCTACCAGAAGCGTAACGGTTAATGCGATAAGTGGTTTTCTCATAAATTGTCCTTTGTAACCAAACAGTTCCAAATGCTGAATGGCTTTATGTTTTACCTTATCAAAATCCCTGAATAATATATTTCCCTTTCCTAACCGAAAAAACCCTCCTAAAGTAGGGAGGGTAGAAAATAACAAGTCGTCAGACCAATCTGATAGGTTTTAGCAAAAGGAGATACCCTTGGGGCAGGATTATGCGTTGGTCGTTGATGACCATCCGTTGGTGGCAAGTGGCATCGCCAATTTCCTGAATACGCACTGTCGATTTAAACACGCCTACGTGATGACAAACGAGGAGAGTTGTTATCGACATATTCTGGAAAATGGCGCCCCGCGTTTAATCGTCATCGACTTTTGGTTATCCGACGGCACGGCATTAAAATTACTCAAAGAGATCAGACAGCTTTACCCACAGGTAAGATTATTAGTGGTCAGCGGCGATGAAAATAATGAAATAGGCCAAAAGGTACGTGATGCCGGAGGCCATGGTTTCGTGCTCAAAAATGAGCCGCCAGAATTATTCGCCAAAGCCGTTTCTGCGCTGTTAGAAAATCAAAGCTGGTTTCCTATGGATAATCTATTGGAGGCTTCCAGTGCCAAAAACCATCTTCAAAACTTCAATTTAACGCCGCGACAAATTGACGTTTTGACCATGATGATGCGCGGCTTCCCCAATAAGAGAATAGCCTCTCAGCTTGCTATTTCCGAACCTACGGTTAAAGAGCACATCAGCAATATCCTTAAAAAAATAGGCGTAAACAGTCGGGTAGAAGCTATTACGTTACTGCATGGCAGGCAGGGGCCGTCCGAATGAAACTACTTCAATCTTTACAAGATGATGGCATTTCGTCGCACGCGCAAATCCGATTATTGAACAATACGTTTATTCGATTGGTCTTTAGTTTCAGTGCTGTGCCCTGCGTCGGCATCCCCTTTGCTATTTGGATATATTTACTGGGTGAACCACTGTGGCCGATAATCAGCTGGATAATAGTGTATTTATTCTGCGCTTTGGCTATCCGATTATGGCACCAAAGATATCAACGCGAAGCGGAGAAAGAGGATGCGGGCGTTATTCTTAACCGCTGGCTCCCACATATCAACAAAGTCGCCTTCGTACATGGGATAGGTATATCCTCATTATATTTAATAACCCCACAAATAAATAATTTCGATTTTTTCCTGTTATTAAATATCAGCATCGCGGCCATCGTCGCGGCGAACGCGACCCATTTGACGCCCATCATCAGTACCTTTACCCTGTTTTTCTTTGCCTGCTGGGGCATGCTTAACGTTGGCATCATTTGGCGTTTAAACGACGTCATGCTCATTGTGTTGATGCTCAACCTGCTTTACGGGTTCGCCATCTACCGCCACGCATTGAGTTCTCATCAGTTTTTTATTCAGCAAGCCCGTCTCGAAGAGAAGAGCTCTCGCCTTGCGGAGCAATTCCGCCAGGCCAAAGAGGAGGCGGAACAAGCCCTGCTCGATAAAAACCAATTTCTGACCACCGCCAGTCACGACTTGCGCCAACCGGTACATGCCATGGGTTTCCTGATCGAGGCCATCATCCATAAAAATCGCGATGCCTCTTTAACCCCCCAGCTGTTGGATCTGCAGCAGAGCGTGCGCTCCGTGCACCTGATGTTCAATTCTTTGCTCGATCTCAGCAAGATTGAGTCCGGCAACGTCAGTACGGCGACCACCCATGTCGATATTGGAACCCTGCTTGACTCGGTGATAACCCTGTTCCGTGAAGAAGCGAACAGCCGGGGATTATCCCTGCGGACATGGCGCCCCAAGCGACGCATTGCCGTGATGGGCGATCAATTGCTCATCCGACAATCGCTGATTAACCTGATACAAAATGCGCTGCGCTACACCCAGAAAGGCGGCGTATTGATTGCCATCCGCCCACAAAAGGGAGAATGCCTGATCGAAGTCTGGGACACCGGCGTGGGCATAGCCGACGAAGAGAAAGGCAAAATCTTCTCCCCCTACTATCGCCCCGAACTGGCGTGGAAAATCGATAGCGCCGGTCATGGGTTAGGCCTTGCGGTAGTGGCCCGCTGCGCCAAATTGATGAAGGTGAAATACGGCATGCGCTCCGTGGAGGGCAAGGGATCGCATTTCTGGATGCGTTTTGCCCTCTATACCGGCGAAGTCAAAGCGCCAGAAAACCTCAACGCCTATACCCACAGCCAGATCCCTACCCGCTATGAGTCATTGAGCGGCGCCTGCCTGGTGGTGGATGATGATCCGCTGGTCACCTCCGCCTGGTCGAGTTTGATGAGTACCTGGGGGATCACCGTGCGTTGCGCCGCTTCCGCCGAGGAGGCTTTTGCGATTATCGACGCAGGCTTCACCCCCTTCGCCGTACTTTGCGATCAACGGCTCCGCTCCGGTGAAAGCGGCTTCGATATATTGAAAGCGCTGTTCGAACGCCTGCCGGACACCAGCGGCGCCATGGTCAGCGGGGAATTCAACTCCCCCATTTTGCAAGAGGCCGAACAGGAAGGTTATCTGGTATTAAGAAAGCCGCTGGAACCCGCGAAGCTGCATGCCTTGCTGTCGCAGTGGTCATCCTGCTAGCCGGCGCCAGGCCTGTTCGGGGCTGTACCCTGCCGACGTTGCATTTCCGGCATCGGCAAGATTGCGGCTGAGACTGCCGCTTAGGCACCAAGATTGCGCAGCAGGCCTTCGAGGTTGCGCTCACCTACCTTGGTTTGGGCGCCCGCCTTCAGTCCGCCCCGAATGAGTCTCTCCGCTGCGGGACGTTCAAAAAGCCCCGCCCAGGCCTCATGCTCACGATAAAAACCTTCCCGCAGATCTGCCGCCGGCATCGCCTGCTTGGCCGCCGCGATAACCCCTTCGGGCAGTGCCGCAATGTTGTGCGCCAGGCGTTCGACAAAGTCGTCGAGTTCGGATGCGGGCAAGGCGCGGTTAATCCAGCCATAGCGCTCTGCGGTCGCCGCGTCGATAAGATCGGCCCCCAGGACCACTTCAAGCGCGCGACCACGCGTCATGCGGTTCGTCAGGTACTGCGTTGCGCCGCCACCGGGCGTAATGCCCATCAAGGCTTCGCATTGGGCCAGCCCTGCCCGCCCTTCGGCGGCAAAAGCCATGTCGGCCGCCGCAACGAATTCTGCGCCGCCCCCACGCGCCAGCCCGGCAAGCTTAACGATAGTCACCTGGGGCTGGCTGCGCAGCAACTCACCGAATGCCTGGAACGGGTTGAGCCCTTCCGGCGCATTACGCGCCAGCTCATCGAAAGCGTGCGGTTCATCGATTAAGGTCATGTCGACATGAGCGATGAAGAACTCCGGATCCGCACTCTGGAAAACCAGCACGCGAGTATCCGGGTCGTCACGCACGGCACGCAGTAAGCGGCTGATTTCCGACATCAAAGCCACATCAAGCACGTTGACCGGCGGATTATTGAGGGTGATCGTCATGACCCCCTTTGCGTGAGACAAGCTGAGTTTGCTGAAATCGGTATCTTTCATGTCGATGTCCTTGTTTGTCAGGGTATCGGCGCTGGACTTTCGCGCCGCCGATCGAATGGTATACTTTGCATACCTGGCGTCAATTACGCACTTGAAGCATCCCAGGGATGCTGGAGGATACCGATGGAGACGAATGAAACTGTCTACCGCGCTGACTGCCCGAGCCGAATCATTCTCGACCAGATCGCGGACAAATGGTCAATGATGGTGCTGGAGGTGCTGCGTGAGCCGAGGCGCTTCAATGCGATCAAGCGTCGCCTTGATGGCGTCACTCAACGTGTGCTCACCCAGACGCTGCGCAAGCTGGAGCGTAACGGCATGGTGAACCGCAAGGTTTTGGATGGGCGGGTGCTCGGCGTCGAGTATTCGCTGACGCCGCTCGGCCAGTCATTGCAAGGGCCGTTCTCTATTCTGTTTGAGTGGACTATGGGGAATATGGAGGCTATTCAGGACTGCCGGCGCAGATATGATGAGCAAAACCAGCAGCTTGAACAGTGAGGCTCCTGCCTCACTTTTCCTTGCGATGAATGGCCGCGTACATCCAGTAATCACCCGGCGATAACCGAAACTCTAGAAATGAGTGGGAGGCGATCAGAGGTTGCGGAATATTCCCGAGATCAGCGTTCTGGAAAGCAGAGAAGTCGGGTCAGCCCACTCCATCAGCACATCGAAATGGTTGCAATGGGGCACCTCGAGCAGATCCGTTTCCGCACCGGCCGCTTTATACAAAGCGGCAAAGGCTTCGGACTGCCGCTTGAAGCCGGGCGGATCGCCTTCAGCCCAGGCAACGGTGATGGGGCACCCCGGCGCAGGGATGTGACGCATCGGGCTGTAATCGGCCACGCTGGTGTCGGAGAGTGCCAGCCATGCCTGCACGGGCGTCTTCATCAAAGGTGCGAGTTCAAAAAGCCCGCTGATGGGAAAAGCAAACTTCACCACATCGGTCGGCACGCCAAAGGCAGCATGCCAGCCTGGTGCTAATAGTGTTGCAAGCAAATGGCCACCAGCAGAGCTGCCACCCAGCGAGATCCGTTGCGGATCCAGCCCAAACTCATGTCCCCGCCGCCAAATGAACGCCACCGCACTGCGTACGGCATGGACGATGTCACCGATGCCGGCTGCCGGCGCAAGCGGATAATCTATAACCACCGTGGCAATGCCATTTGCCGCCAATGTGCCCGCCATCATCGCGGAATCTGCTTTCGACAGCGCTCGCCAGTATCCCCCGTGAATAAAAAGAAAAACGGGCAGCAGCGGCCCGTTTCCATTCACCGTTGGCCCATAAATATCCAGAGCCTGGCCACTTTTCTGGAAATAGGTGATATCAAAATGGAGGCCATAAGCCTGTTTCATCTTTTCAGACTGCGAGCGATAACGCGCCATTTCTTTGGCAAAGCCGTCGACACCTACCGTAGCGCGTGCATCGTAATCCTCATTGAGGCGTGCCGGATCCATAAACACTTCGTCTGCCAAAAGCGTCATTTTTCAACCTCCCTGATGAACACCGCCATATCCCAGCGGCTGCGGAATGAAAAAGTGGTTACTCCCGGCCCCGTTTCTCGGGCCGGAGCAATGATCAGGCCAAAGTGCCCGTCGGCAGGCTTAACGCCGTTTTCATACGCTCTGCGCCGATCTGCTCGCAGCGTCCGGTTATACGCAAAACGGCCGATCGAACGTCGTCTGGCCACAGGTTCATATGCCCCATGCGTTCCGCCGTGTCTTGGGTATGTTCGGTCAACGGCCTTTCCTGCGCCTCCCAGGCTGCCAGCGCCGCCGGAATATCCCGGCTATTTTCCAGACTGACCGCCAATCCAAGAGCATTCATCAGTGCGCAACCGCCCCCTTGGCCGAGGTAAGGCGGCATCGCATGGGCTGCATCGCCGAGGATCGCCACCTGTCCTTTGCTCCAGGCCTTGAGCTTCAGCACCTCAAACGCATCCCAGCGGCCGGCCTCGCCAAAACGTGCGATCAGGCCGGAAAGGTGTGGGAAGGATTTGCGCCAAAGTTCCGGGGCAATCGGAAGCTGATAGGCACCCACATCGTCCTCAGCGCAGCACAGCGCGACATACAAATCGGTCGCGCTGGCGGGCGTATAAAGGATCCGCCTCGTGCCTGAAAAGTACTCAATGTAGTTCGAGCGATCTGCAGGCGGTACGTCATCGTCATCGCGCTTCAACATCATTCTGACCGCGCCATAGTGCAGCGGCTTGCGGTACATCAGCAGGTCCAGAGATTCTCTCACCCGTGAGTTGATACCGTCAGCGCCGATCACCAAATCGGCTGACAGCGTTCGCTTGTCCGCCATCAGCAGCTTTCCCTCCGGTGTCGCCCCCACCGCCTCGGAATCGCTGACAATTTCGGCACCGGCGCGGCGAGCCGCATTGAGCAAAGACAGCAGCAGCCGCTCGCGCAGGATGGTAACCAGACGTGGGGCACCGCTGCTGTTGATCGGAATATCCTCCATCGTTGCGTTGCCGTGATCCCGGGTCTGGAATACGGCCCCTTCGTGTGCCCCCACCATAGCTTCGTCATAGGCTCCAATCGCCTCGAGCACACGCAGCCCATTACTCCAGATATAGATGCCCGCACCAAAGGTGCGCAGGTTTGCCGAACGCTCATGCACTCTCACGCTCCAGCCACGCTGAGCCAGCGCCGCCGCCGCCGTAAGCCCGGCGATACCTGCCCCAGCAATTTCTGCATGCAGTTGCTTCATACCCTCTCCTCAGCCCCGTTTGTTTTTGATCGTACCCGTCGTTAAGAACCCGCCTGTACCGCAAACAGATCCTTTCTCCTGGTCATGCAGAACAACGCCAAAGCGGCAATTAATGCGGGAATCGCCATCCAGTAGAAAAAATTCTGCAAATCACCAACCACGGTATATAGCCAAGAGCCAAGATAAGCCCCCGTGATGGAACCCACATGACCCAGCCGATCCCCCATGACACTCCGGTCGCACGTGCCGTGGTGGGATAAAGGCCAGCGCTCAAAATACTGATGTTGTTCAATGCTCCCGTGAGGGTAAAACCCACGAAAAAAACGCAAACCAATAAACGGGTAGAACTGCCGAGCTGGCTGCCGGTAACCAGCAGCGCGACCGAGGCCAATAAGGCTAAAGGAGGGAGTATTTTGGCGATACCGATTCGATCGATGAGAAGTGCGGTGATGATGCCACCGATCATGCCCCCCAGCGGCAGCATTGCGGCAACATATAAGGCCATCCGAGCGTCAAAGCCGCTGCTGCGCAATACCGTAGGTAGCCAATTGCTCAACAGGTAGAACGAGAATAAGCAGCAGAAAAAGGTCAGCCAGAGTAGCAGCGTACGCTCGGTTCGCCCTTCAGAAAATAGCGCCGCCACGGGAGACAGCTGCAGGTTTTTTTCGCCGGGCTTTCTGTCCATACCGTCGGTAAAGATTACGTCCTGCCACTTCCTATGGCCGCCAATCCGCTCGACGATCCGCAGTAATTTAGCTCTCTGTTGCGGCCTGTTGGCCAGGAAACAGATCGACTCAGGGAGCATGAAATACAGCACTGGCAGCATCACCAAAGGAGCGATACTGCCCACAAAGAGCAGGCCTCTCCAGCCCAGCACCGGCAGCAGCAAGTCGGCCACCCAGCCGCCGAGCGCCATACCCAAGGTAAAACCGGAAAAGCTCAAGGTGACCAGCAACATGCGCCAGCGAATGGGCGAATACTCTGACACCAGAGTAATGCAACCGGGCAATACGCCGCCTAGTCCCATGCCAGTCAGTAACCGCAGTGCCACAAGCACGCTAATCGATGAGGAAAAGGCATAACCCAGGGTGCCTAAAGCGACGATAACCGAGCAGATCAGCAACACCGTTTTGCGCCCATAACGGTCCGCCGCGGGGCCACAAATGAAACTGCCGAGTAACATGCCGAACAGACCGGCAGCGAAAGCCGGGCCCAACTCGGCGCGATCAATCCCCCATTCTTGAGCCAATTCAGGGGCGATATAACCCATCGCGCTGGCATCCAGACCATTAATCATCAATACAATAAAACACAAGAGCAGCGTCATTATCTGCAAACCGCCAAGCGGGCTTTGATCGACAATGTCGGTGACGGATTGTTTGTTCATGGCAAAAATCCTCTTTTCTTGTTTTTGTATTACCTTGCATCATGAAAAGCACGCCACCACCGGCAGCACGGCCCGGGATTAACCGATGAATGAAATGGCATCAACATACTGATTAGTAATAATTTACCTTCTGCCAGTTCCGAAGCTTATGCATAGCCTGGTGTTTTACTGGGTAGCGCTGCAGGGGCAGGTTTTCCAGAGAGCAGGGATTGATCGAGTATAGGGCTGTGCTGATATCAGGGAATAATCAAAAAAGGGATCTTTGGTATAACCAAAATGAATACAAGGAGGCGCGCAAAGGGAATATTTTGTGGGTGTCGGAAAAAGAAAACCCCCGCACAGCATAGCCGCAACGGGGGTTTTTAAATCATCACTGATAGTCAGTGATTAGCGGTTCATCATTCCCACTCAATGGTAGCCGGTGGCTTACCGCTGATGTCATAAACCACGCGAGAAATGCCGTTGACTTCGTTGATGATGCGGTTGGAGACGCGGCCGAGGAAATCGTACGGCAGGTGCGCCCAATGTGCGGTCATAAAGTCGATGGTTTCCACTGCGCGCAGTGAAACAACCCAGTCGTATTTACGGCCATCGCCCATCACGCCAACCGAACGCACCGGCAGGAACACGGTGAATGCCTGGCTGACTTTGTTGTAGAGATCGGCTTTGTGCAGCTCTTCGATGAAGATCGCATCGGCACGGCGCAGCAGATCGCAGTACTCTTTCTTCACTTCACCCAGTACGCGTACGCCCAAACCTGGGCCCGGGAACGGGTGACGGTAAAGCATGTCGTACGGCAGGCCCAGTTCCAGACCGATTTTGCGCACTTCGTCTTTGAACAGCTCTTTCAGCGGCTCGACCAGGCCAAGCTTCATCTCTTTCGGCAGACCACCCACGTTGTGGTGCGATTTGATCACGTGTGCTTTGCCGGTGGCGGAAGCGGCGGATTCGATCACGTCCGGGTAGATGGTGCCCTGCGCCAGCCATTTCACTTCAGTCTGCTTGCAGGCTTCTTCGTCGAACAGTTCAACGAACACGCGGCCGATGATCTTGCGCTTGGCTTCCGGTTCGTCAACGCCGGCTAACGCGCTCAGGAAGCGATCTTCCGCCGCCACGTGAACGATGTTCAGGCCGAAGTGGTCGCCAAACATTTCCAGCACCTGGTCTGCTTCATTCAGACGCAGCAGGCCGTTATCGACGAACACGCAGGTCAGGCGTTTACCGATGGCGCGATGCAGCAGCATTGCGGTTACGGAAGAGTCGACGCCGCCGGACAGGCCGAGGATCACGTGATCTTCGCCCACCTGCTCACGAATGCGCTCTACCGCATCTTCGATGATGGTCGCCGGGGTCCACAGGGCTTCACACTGGCAGATATCCAGCACGAAACGCTCCAGCATGCGCTGGCCCTGACGGGTGTGGGTCACTTCCGGGTGGAACTGCACGCCGTAGAAGCGTTTTTCTTCATTGGCCATAATGGCAAACGGGCAGGTATCGGTGCTGGCAACGGTCACGAAGTCGGACGGGATAGCGGTCACTTTGTCGCCGTGGCTCATCCACACGTCGAGCAGCGGTTTACCGGTTGGGCTCAGCGCGTCTTCGATGCCGCGAACCAGTGCGCTGTCGGTGGTAATTTCCACCTGCGCGTAACCGAATTCACGCTCGTTGGAACCTTGCACATGGCCGCCCAGCTGCATTGCCATGGTCTGCATGCCGTAGCATACGCCCAGCACAGGTACACCGGCGGTGAACACGTATTCTGGCGCACGCGGGCTGTTGGTTTCGGTGGTGCTTTCCGGGCCGCCGGACAGGATGATGCCGCTCGGATTGAATTCGCGGATTTGCTCTTCGCTAACGTCCCAGGCCCACAGCTCGCAGTAAACGCCGATTTCGCGCACGCGGCGGGCGACCAGTTGGGTGTATTGCGAACCAAAGTCCAGAATCAGAATGCGATGCTTATGGATATTTTTTGTCATGTGAGGCGAATTCCAGCAACAGAGAAAAAGGAAAATCTAAAACGTTAGGACAGTTTCAGTCGGCGAGGCCAAACAGTTGGTGGTCGCCCGCAGCACAGCATGCGCAGTTGACATAAAGTCAATGAGCAATGCGAGCAGCGGACGGCGAACAAATGCGCCGGCCGCAGCCCCTGAAATTAACCCATGCGGTAGTTCGGTGACTCTTTGGTGATGGTCACGTCATGCACGTGGCTTTCCTGAATACCGGCGCCGCTGATGCGAACAAATTCAGCCTTGGTACGCAGGTCGTCGATGGTGGCGCAGCCGGTCAGGCCCATGCAAGAACGCAGGCCGCCCATTTGCTGGTGTACGATCGCTTTCAGCATGCCTTTGTAAGCCACGCGGCCTTCGATACCTTCCGGCACCAGTTTGTCGGCGGCGTTATCGGTCTGGAAGTAACGGTCGGAAGAGCCTTTGGACATCGCGCCCAGTGAACCCATACCACGGTAGGATTTGAACGAACGGCCCTGATACAGCTCGATTTCGCCCGGTGATTCTTCGGTACCCGCCAGCATGGAGCCGACCATTACGCAGGATGCGCCGGCCGCGATAGCTTTGGCGATGTCACCGGAGAAGCGAATGCCGCCGTCGGCGATGACCGGGATACCTGTCCCTTCCAGCGCTTCAACCGCATCGGCGATGGCTGTGATCTGCGGTACACCTACACCGGTTACGATACGAGTAGTACAGATGGAGCCAGGGCCGATACCTACTTTGACCGCGCTGACGCCGGCGTCAGCCAGCGCTTTGGCACCGGCTGCGGTAGCCACGTTGCCGCCCACGATCTGCAGATCCGGGTATTTGGCGCGCGTTTCGCGAATACGCTGCAATACGCCTTCGGAATGGCCATGCGAAGAGTCGATCAGCAGCACGTCAACGCCGGCGGCGACCAGCGCATCAACGCGCTCTTCGTTACCTGCACCTGCACCCACCGCTGCGCCAACGCGCAGACGGCCATGCTCGTCTTTACAGGCGTTTGGCTTGCGTTCCGCTTTCTGGAAGTCTTTTACGGTGATCATGCCCAGCAGGTGGAAGCTGTCGTCCACTACCAGCGCTTTCTCAACGCGTTTTTCGTGCATTTTCTGCAGCACGACTTCACGCGCTTCGCCTTCTTTCACCGTAACCAGACGCTCTTTCGGCGTCATCACGGCGGTAACAGGCTGGTTCAGATCGGTGACGAAGCGGACGTCGCGGCCGGTAATGATACCGACCAGTTCGTTCTCTTCGGTGACGACAGGGTAACCGGCGAAGCCGTTACGTGCGGTCAGCTCTTTCACTTCTTTCAGGGTTGTGGCAGGGGTTACGGCTTGTGGATCGGTTACCACGCCGCTTTCATGTTTTTTCACGCGGCGGACTTCTTCTGCCTGACGCTCGATAGACATGTTTTTGTGAATGAAGCCCAGACCGCCTTCCTGCGCCAGCGCGATGGCCAGGCCGGATTCGGTAACGGTATCCATGGCTGCGGACAGCATAGGGATATTCAAGCGGATATTTTTGGTCAGTTGGGTGCCGAGCTCAGCGGTATTAGGCAGAACCGTAGAGTGAGCTGGAACCAGGAGAACGTCGTCAAACGTTAGTGCTTCTTTCGCGATACGTAGCATGGGCAATATCTCACCAGAGTGGGCTGTGAAAAAGATAAAATATTGCCGCGGCATTATACAGAGCGTAATCGGTTGCCTCCAGCACTTTCTCACAAAAACTCTTGATTACCTTTTTCAGCCATGTAGTATCGACCAATTAAGTGCTTGTTTTGAAATTTGATCTGGGTCACATGTCGATACCTGTTTCGCCTTCCATTTTTACCGTAAGCCGCCTGAATCAGACGGTTCGACAGCTGCTGGAAATGGAAATGGGCCAGATTTGGCTCTCCGCCGAGATCTCCAACTTCTCCCAGCCGTCTTCAGGTCATTGGTATTTCACGCTGAAAGACGACCGCGCGCAGGTGCGTTGCGCGATGTTCCGCAACACTAACCGTCGTACTACCTTCCGCCCGCAAAATGGCCAACAGGTGCTGGTGCGTGCCAGCATCACGCTGTATGAGCCGCGCGGCGACTATCAGCTGATCGCCGAAAGCATGCAGCCCGCCGGCGACGGCCTGTTGCAACAGCAGTTCGATCAGTTAAAACAGCGACTGAGCGCCGAAGGCCTTTTCGACCAACAGTTCAAACAGCCGCTGCCCAGCCCGGCCAAACGCGTCGGGGTGGTCACCTCCGCCAGCGGCGCGGCGCTGCACGATGTGCTGCAGGTGCTGCAACGGCGCGATCCGTCATTGCCCATCGTTATCTACCCTACTTCGGTGCAGGGCGCGGAAGCCCCCCTGCAGATTGTACGTGCCATCGAAACGGCCAACCGCCGTGACGAGTGCGACGTGCTGATCGTCGGCCGTGGCGGGGGTTCGCTGGAAGACCTGTGGAGCTTTAACGACGAACGCGTTGCGCGGGCGATTTTCGCCAGCCGCATTCCGATTGTCAGCGCCGTCGGCCACGAAACCGACGTCACCATTGCCGACTTTGTCGCCGCTCTGCGTGCGCCAACCCCTTCTGCCGCTGCCGAACTGGTCAGTCGCAATCAGTTGGAACTGCTGCGTCAGTTGCAATCACAGCAACAGCGGATGGAAATGGCGATGGACTACTACCTGGCGCAGCGCCAGCAGCAGTTCACCCGCATCAACCACCGTTTGCAGCAGCAGCACCCGCACCTGCGTCTGGCGCGCCAACAAACGCTGTTGTTCAAACTGCAACGTCGGTTGGAAGACGGCATGCAAAACCAACTGCGTCTGTCTTCGCGTCGCAGCGAGCGGGCTCAGCAACGGCTGGCGCAGATGCAACCGCAGGCGCGTATTCACCGCTACCAACAACGCGTGCAGCAACAGGAATACCGTTTGCAGCAGGCATGGGATCGCCAGCTTAACGGCCTGCGCCAGCGCTTCGGCGTCGCCTGCAGCCAACTCGAGGCCGTCAGCCCGCTGGCGACGCTGGCCCGAGGCTACAGCGTGACGCAAACCCCGCGCGGCGAACTGCTGAAAACCACTAAGCAGGCTCAGGTTGGCGAACTGCTGAAAACCCGCCTGCAGGATGGCTGGGTGGAAAGCGAGGTGAAAACCATCACCGTTGCCAAAAAGCCGCGCAAGAAACGCGCGGCCGAATAATCCCGTCATACTTGAAGCCGCATCTGTGTTGGCTTCATCCGCTCACCCGAATCACTTACCTGAGTAAGCTCGTCGGGATGAACGTTCTTGCCGCCTTGATGCCACCCCAATTATTTAGGGTATAACTTTTACTACTCCAGCGTAAAACGGCTGCCCGGTACGCCGTTAATCCACAGTTCTCGCGTCTCGCCAGTTGGCAAACTGCAGGCCAACGTCTGCCACGCCGGTTTGAACCGGCCTTCGGCAGTGATGTTCAGCATGATGCGTTGAGTGTCGCTGAGCATCTCCCAGCGCAGCCACAGCGCATCGCCCTGCTGCCAGCCATAACTTTCCCCGTCATCTTCGAATAACAGCCCAGAAGCGCTGCCACAGCCTTTGAGCGGATACAGCTTCAGCTCGCGCCGATCGTCCGCCGTCACGTCAACATGCGCCAATCGCGACGACAAAGGTATCGCGGCACCGGCACGTACCAGCAGCGGCAAGCGCTCCAGCGGTGCTTCCAGCAGCACCTCCTGGCCGCCGCTGAACCATTGGCCGCTGTAGAAGCAGTACCAGCCGTCGCCGTTATCCGGCAGATACACCGGCCGCTGACGCTGCCCCTGCTCCACCACGCTGGCCACCAGCAGATCGCGACCTATCATAAAATCATCGGTTTCGTTCAGCGTGCGCTCATCATGCTCGTGGTCGAGGAAGGTCGGGCGCAGCATCGGTTCGTCGTCGACGCAGGCCTGCCACAACAAGGTGTAGAAATACGGCATCAGCCGATAACGCAAAGCAATCGCCTCGCGCACTGCCGGCGTCACCGCAGGGTACATCCAGGGTTCGTTAACCGTGGCGTCGTCGTTCCAGGAGTGGATGGTGAAACGCGGATGCATCACGCCATTTTGCACCCAGCGCACCAGCAGTTCGGCGTCCGGCCTGTCGCCGGAGAAACCGCCCACGTCATGCCCGAGGTTGTACAAACCGGACAGGCTCATACCCAGCCCCATGCGAATGTTGTAACGCAGGGTTTGCCAACTGGTACGGTTATCGCCGCTCCAGGTCTGCACATAACGTTGCATACCGGCACAGCCGGAGCGTGAAATCAGGTACGGCCGCAGCTCAGGGGCAAAGCGCTGCTGCGCCTCCATCGAGGCGCGCATCATCAGCAACGGCATCACCGGACGAATATGTTTGATGGCGATCGGCCGGCCAAAACCGTGGCAACGCGCCTCGCCGTCCCACACTTCATATTCGTTATTGTCATTCCAGGTGGAATCGATGCCCATCTCCAGCAGTTGCTGAGTCACGCCCTGCTGCCACCAGTGCACTGCCGCCGGGTTGGTGAAGTCCAGATGTGAGCCTTCGTCGTCCCAAAAGCTGGAGCGCTCCGGCCTATCGCTTTCTGAATCGCGGATAAACAGCCCTAACTGCGCCGCCTGTTGATACTGCGGATGATCCTGCAACAGGCACGGCTTGATGTTGGCCGCCAATTTCAATCCGGCATCGTGGAAAGCCTGACTCAGCTGCTTGGGTTGCGGCACCTTGTCGTAGTTCCAGTTGAACACGTAACGCTTGTTGCCGATCGAGGTATAACCCGAGGACAGCTGGAAGGAGTCACAGGGAATGTCATGTTGGTGACAAAGCTCAATAAACTGCCGTAGCTGCTGTTGAGCATCCGGCGCGTCGGTGTAATGCATGGTGGATCCGCTGTAGCCCAGGCTCCATTTGGGCCCGAAGTGTGTCTTGCCGGTCAGACGCACAAACGCCTTGGTGACATCCAGCACCTTTGGCCCGAGGAACAGATAATAATCCAAATCCCCCGCCTCGGCCTGATAGCGGCGATAGGCCAGGTGGTAATTGTCGATCTCGTTGCCCAGATCCAGCCAGCAGCTGCTCAGGTTGTCGTAAAACAGCCCAAAGCTGGCCTCTTCTCCACGGGTGATGGTGAAGGGAATGTGCTTGTACAGCGGGTCCGTGCTGGCGGCGTTGTAACCCATCGCATCCAAATTGCGCATTTCAAAACGGCGGCCGCTGCGTTCCAAATCACCGGCCTTCTCACCCAGGCCATAATAGCGTTCGGCGGCATGGCGACGTTGATAATGGGCCACGCCGTCACCGTGCGGATTAAGCAAATAGGCGCTGGTTGGCCGATCGGCTGCCAGCGGACGCCATTCGCCGGCGGCGTTGCAGTGCTCCCATTCCAGCCATAACGGCTGATGTACGGTCACGCGCAACGCGGAGGTGGTCAGCACCAGCCGATCCTCATGCTGTTGCAGTTGGTAACCCGGCAGGCTGAAACCGTCGACGCTCAGCCGATCGCGCCCTTCCCAGGGCACATCTGCCTGTGGCGCAATGCTCCAGGTGCGGTCCAGCGCCAGCTCTCCGTTGCGCTTGATCAACACGCGACACAGGTGGTTTTCCAACACGTACAGGCAAAACAGATGGCGTTCATCGACCAGCAGCTCAATACGATCGGCATACTGTCCTGCCAGCGTCCAGTTTTTTAAGGTTTTCATAGGCATCCAACTTAACTATTGAGTGTTTTTTTACCGCCGCGTTCGGCGATCAAAGCAATCAGGAACAGGGCGCCGATCAGGTCGAAGAAGCCCATGGCGATGAATAAGGGGTTAAAACCGACGGTGTCGGAGACCGCACCGATCAGCAACGTAAACAGGAAGCTGGCGATCCAGGCGCTGGAGCCGCGCATGCCGTTGACGGTCGCCATTTGGTTTTTATCGAACGACTCCACCACCAGCGCGCTGAGCATGCAGGAGATCACCTGGTGCCCGAAGCCACCGATCGAGATCAGGGCGATCGCCACGTAGGGATCTTTGGTGATCGCCACAAATGCCAGCGAAACCATCATAAAGGCGCCCGTCACCGAGCTGGCGACCACCGAGTTGACGCGGCTGAAGCCGAACCATTTGCGGTATAGGGTGGTGAGATAGCCGCTGGCGACGCTGCCGATGTCCGCCGCCAAAAACGGCAGCCAGGCAAACATGGCGATGTGCTTTAAGTCCATACCGCGCTCGGTGGCCAGGTACAGCGGTACCCAGAAACTGAACACCGCCCAGGCCGGTTCGGCGAGAAAGGCCGGAATGGCGATGCCATAGAACTTTTTGTTGCGGCACAAAATCGCCAGCGACTTGAGAAACGGCAATCTGGGCAGTTCCGGTTCATTGTCTTCGCGGATCAGATCCAGTTCCTGCTGGCTCAGATTGGGGTGCTGCTGCGGCGAGTGATAGAACAACCACCACAACACTACCCAGATCAACGCCAGCGCGCCGGAGAACAAAAAAGCGCCCTGCCAGCCAAAGGAAACGTGGGCAATCACGATAATGGGCGGAGCTAGCATGGCGCCAATAGAGAAACCGACGCCCGCCCAACCGGCGGCGATCGGCCGCTCCTTTTTAGGGAACCAGTCGGAAATCGCCTTGGCGTTGGCCGGCGTGGCCGCCGCTTCCGCCCCGCCCATAAAGAACCGCAAGATAGCCAGTTGAACCCAACTGCCCGCGCCGGCATGCAGCATGCAAACGACCGCCCAGATACTGGCGCAGATCAGAAAGCCCATCTTCAGGCCAATAACGTCGATCAGCCAGCCGCAGATCGGCTGAAATACCGTATAGGCCAGTTGGAACGACGCCACCACCCAGGAGTACTGCTCGGTGGTCATGTTGAGGCTGGTTTTCAGTTCAGGTGCCAGAATGCCCAACGAATTACGGGTGATGTAGTTGACCGTTACGCCCAGTAAAAACAGCGCCAACATCCACCAGCGCAGCGATTTGAACTTGCGCCGGCCGGTATCGGCGACCCTTTGATTAATTTCAACACTCATCTGTCTTCTCTCCACGACGGCTGCCCGGTGCAACAGCGCGCCTTTTGGTAGGGTACGTTTTGGTATCGAAGGTATGGGCCATGGAAAACTGCGGTATGTCTGACAAAGACCAACGCATCACGATCACAACCACATGATTTATTTTCTTTTTATTTATAATTCAGTCCATTAATTGGACTGATAAATCTATAAAGTTGGTATACCAATTCAGACTAACCAGCCGGAAGCGTGAGCGAAACGAGGTTTTTTGCAAAAATTCTCATGCATAGAATAAAAGCTCGCCATAATGGCGACAGAAGCCTGACAGTACGCTGAAAAAACACCGTGAAAATATTTTCATTACCGAATTTGAAGGAGATCACAGAATGAACGGAAAGCTGAAAATACAGGAAATTGCCCGGCAAACCGGGCTGTCGATCAGCACCGTTTCACGTGTATTAGCCGGTAAGTCCAATACCAGCGTCGAAGCTCGACAAAAGGTGTTGGCCTGCGCTCAACAGAACGGCATTCTGCAGGGCATTTCCAGCGGCAGGCTGATGCTCAATAACGTGATGGTCTTCGCCCCCCAGCGCGCTTTTGATGTGCGCACCGATATCTTCTACTACAAGGTGATCCAGGGGATCTCCGCCGCATTAGCTGAGCATGAAGTGCGGATCCGCTATTGTGGGCTGGAAGAACTGCACAGCGACGGCGCGTTGTTTCTGGAAAAAATGAGCGATCCGCAAACTCAGGCGGCGCTGATTATCGGCATCGACGACGAACACATTCACCAGTTGGCCGCCGACCTGAATAAACCCTGCGTACTGATTAACTGCACCGACCGCCAGATGCGGCTCGACAGCGTGTCACCCGATCACCAACTGATTGGCGAGTTCTCCGCCAACTATCTGATGCAACAAGGGCATAGCCATATTTTGAATCTGCAATGCCTGCGCCGCCACACCATGGAACTGCGGCTGGCGGGTATTAAACAAGCCTATGCGCGGCACAATATCGCCTTTGACGACGGCCGCCATCTGGTGACTACTTCCGGCTTCGGCAGCGAAGAGGCCGAACAGGCGCTTACCACCTTTATCAACCGGGTGAGCCACCGCTCGCAGCTGCCAACGGCCATTCTTGCCGGTGGCGACTACATGGCGGTCGGCGCGGTCAAAGCACTGAACAAGCTGCAGCTGAGCGTGCCGGGCGATATCTCGGTGATGAGCACCGACGGCTTCAATCTGGCGGAAATTCACGACGTGCCGCTCACCTCGGTGCAGGTACCGCGCGACGAACTGGGTTATGAGGCGATCCAACTGCTGCAACGCCGCATGCTGCGCGCCGATGCACCGCCTTGTAACCTGCTGCTGCACGGCAAACTGGCGGTACGCGCCTCGGTCAAACGCATCAGTCCCCATAAAACCAGCCCGGCGGTCAGCACCCATGACCACCGCCTTTACGATGTCTGAACTACACTTAGTGGCAGAATATTTATAAATACCCGATAGCTTGAAAGATGAGGGCTAAATTTTTTGCCTAAGGAGAGCCACTATGCCGACCCTGACAGCACGTTCAGTCATTCCCCCTTATATGCTGCGCCGAATCATCGAACACGGCAGCCTACCGCAGCGCGACTGCGCATTGCACACCCTGAACCACGTCCAGAGCCTGCTCGGTAACAAGCCGTTGCGTGCGCCCGGCGCGAAAACCGCCAGCGCCGGCCAGGTTATTCGCGATATTTACGACGCCGAAAACGGTACCCAACTGCCCGGAAAACAGGTGCGTAATGAGGGCCAACCCAGTAACCACGACGTCGCAGTAGATGAAGCTTACGACTACCTCGGCGTGACCTACGATTTCTTCTGGCAGGCATTCAAACGTAATTCTCTGGACAATCGCGGTCTGCCGCTGACCGGCAGCGTACATTACGGCAAGGAATACCAAAACGCCTTTTGGAACGGCCAGCAGATGGTCTTCGGCGACGGTGACGGCGAAATCTTTAACCGTTTTACCATCGCCATCGACGTGGTTGGCCATGAACTGGCGCATGGCGTTACCGAAAGCGAAGCAGGGTTAATTTACTTCCAGCAGGCTGGTGCGCTGAATGAGTCGCTGTCCGACGTGTTTGGTTCTCTGGTTAAACAATTCCACCTCAAACAGACCGCGGATAAAGCCGACTGGCTGATTGGCGAGGGACTGCTGGCGAAAGGCATCAACGGCAAGGGCCTGCGTTCCATGTCGGCCCCCGGTACGGCTTACGACGATCCGCTGCTGGGGAAAGACCCGCAACCGGCCAGCATGAAGGACTATATTCAGACCAAAGAGGATAACGGCGGCGTACACCTTAACTCCGGCATTCCCAACCGCGCTTTCTATCTGGCAGCTAAAGCACTGGGGGGTTTTGCCTGGGAAAAAGCGGGCTATATTTGGTACGACACGCTTTGCGACAAGACGCTGCCGCAGGACGCCGACTTCGCTACCTTTGCCCGCACTACGGTAAAACATGCGCAACAACGTTTCGACGGTGACGTGGCGGATAAGGTGCAGCAGGCCTGGCATCAGGTGGGGGTGGAATAATGAAACCCTTGCCGACGCTCAATCAGGACACGGTCATTGAGCTGGCACGTGAAGGCGGCTTCGCCTTTATTCCCAAACTGGCTGGCCAGCGGCGCATTGCGCTGGCCGATATTACGCCGGAACAGCGGCAACGTCTGAATCAACTGTTGAACCAGACGCTGCCCTACGCGCAAGAGGAGGGGCAGCCAGGTTCTCCCGGCTGCGGCGACCAGCGCTACTTCCGCGTGCAAATCAGCTATTACAGCCAAACATTGAGTAGTGAAATCGTGCTGCTGATACCGGAAACCAGCGCCCCGCAGGCATTGATCGACCTTTGGAAAACCGGTCAGGTCGATGAGTGAACGGTTCTATAGTGAGGGACGCAACGGCGAGTTAATCGGGGCGAATCTATTCGCCCTCTACCCAAGGTGTATAGCTGAACAACACGCGCTTTTTCGATATCAGCCCATGGCCATTTTGGCACAGATAATCTACCGCGCCGCAGGCCTTCAATTCTTGCAGCGGCTGCCGGCATTCCGGACACTCGGCCAACTGGCGATAATCGCTGTGACAGGCTTCGCAATGATAGTGACCCCTCACCCACTGCATTGCCTGGTGACATTGCGGACATAGCGCTTCCATAGACTCTCCCGAGTTAAATTACGCCCCATGAGCGTAAGAAATAGATCCCCAGCGCGGTGGTGAAAAACGACCCGACGGTGGTGATGGCGATAATGTTCGCCGCCAGCGTGGCATTGCCGCCCATGGCGCGCGTCATGACATAACTGCCGGAGGCGGTTGGCGTGGCCGAGAACAGGAAGATAATCCCCAATGCCGCGCCCTGGAAACCGCATAGCCAGCCACCCAACGTCATCAATATCGGCACCAGAAACAGTTTGGCGCTGGAGGACAGCGCCGCCACATTAGACGAGCGGAACATGGCGCGCAAATCCAGGCTGGCACCGGTGCACAGCAGCGCCAGTGGCAACGACAACCCTGAGATATAGCTGCCGGTTTGCCGGATAACCTGTGGGATTTCCAGCCCGGTCTGGGCGAACAGCAACCCACACACCAGGCCGATAATCAGCGGGTTAGTGACGATACTGCGCAACAGCGACAGCCGGCTGATCTTCTTACCCTCTCCGCCCTGCAGGCTGCGGGTCAGGGTCACCACCGACAGTACGTTAAACAGGATCACCGTGACCGTCAGGTATAACGACCCCAGCGCAACCCCTTCGCTGCCATAAGCGGTCATGGCATAGGCCAGGCCGACGATGGCGGTATTGGCACGGAAACCACCCTGAACAAAGACGCCGCGCTCACGCGGTTCTTTCACCAGCCAGACGGCGGCTATCTCCAGCAACAGGAAAGTGGCGACGGTGCCGACCGCACCGTAGATCACCAGCGACAGGTTACCCAGCAGCTGCGGATGATTGGTGGCAATGCTGAAGAACAGCAAGCAAGGCAGCGCCAGATTGAACACCAACCGCGTGGCGCCATCAATAAAGCGGTCGTCCATCATCCGCCAGTGGCGTAGCAGCACGCCCAGCAACATCATTAACAGATTGGGTACGGTGACGCTGAACGCAAAACTCCAGGTTTCCCAGGACATGGTGTTCCTTCAGGCTGACGGCGGTAATCTTCAGATAATAAAACGATTTTGGCGCAATAAAAAAGGGGCGCGGTATGGTTACCGCGCCCCTCGTACTGATTATTTGCTTTTCTTCAGGTGGCTCATCAGGCGTTTACGTTTACGCATCTGGTTCGGCGTCAGCAGGTTGCGCTTGCCGGCGAACGGGTTTTCACCCTCTTTGAACTGGATGCGAATTGGCGTACCCATCACCTTCAGAGAACGACGGAAGTAGTTCATCAGATAGCGTTTGTACGAGTCGGCCAGATCGGTTACCTGGTTGCCGTGGATCACCACAATCGGCGGGTTGTACCCACCGGCGTGCGCGTATTTCAGCTTCACGCGGCGGCCACGCACCAACGGTGGCTGGTGGTCATCGGCAGCCATCTGCATGATTTTGGTCAGCATCGAGGTGTTCACGCGACGCGTCGCGCACTCGTAAGCTTCCTGTACCGATTCGAACAGGTTACCCACGCCGCTGCCGTGCAGAGCGGAAATGAAGTGCACACGGGCGAAGTCGACAAAGCCCAAGCGCAGATCGAGCATCTCTTTGACGTGCTCGCGATCTTCTTCGCTCATGCCATCCCACTTGTTGACCGCAATCACCAGTGAGCGCCCACTATTGAGGATAAAGCCGAGCAGCGAGAGATCCTGATCGGAAATGCCTTCGCGCGCATCGACGACCAGCAGCACAACGTTTGCGTCTTCGATCGCCTGCAGGGTTTTGATTACCGAGAATTTCTCTACGGTTTCCGTTACCTTGCCGCGTTTACGCACCCCGGCGGTGTCGATCAGCACGTATTCGCGCTCGTCGCGGACCATCGGGATATAAATGCTGTCACGGGTGGTGCCCGGCATGTCGTACACCACCACACGCTCCTCGCCGAGGATACGGTTAGTCAGTGTGGACTTACCAACGTTAGGACGGCCAACGATTGCCAGCTTGATCGGCAAATCTTGCGGGTTGAAGTCATCTTCCGGCTCTTCTTCCTCGTCTTCAGGCAGTTCACCTTCTTGCTCGGCCCAATAAGCAGCGTTAGCCTCTTCTTCGGTCAGCTCGACCTCTTCCGGTTTTTCACCGACAAACGGCACCAGCACGTGTTCGATCAGCTGCGCCACGCCACGACCGTGGGAAGCGGCAATCGCATGCACGTCACCCAGCCCCAGCGAGTAGAAATCGGCGGTGGCCATGTCTGGATCCATGCCGTCGGTTTTGTTGGCGACCAGGAAGGTGGCTTTCTGGCGGTTGCGCAGATGCTGGGCGATGCCCTGATCGGCAGGCATCAGACCGGCGCGGGCATCGACCATAAACAGCACGATGTCTGCTTCTTCGATCGCCAATAGCGACTGGCCAGCCATGCGGGTTTCAACGCCGTCTTCGGTACCGTCAATACCCCCGGTATCGACGATGATGAATTCATTGCCCTCAACTTCTGCACGACCATACTTGCGGTCTCGCGTTAGCCCGGGGAAATCCGCCACCAGCGCATCGCGCGTATGTGTTAAACGGTTAAACAAGGTGGATTTACCCACATTCGGGCGCCCAACTAGCGCGACGACAGGTATCATTGTGAAGCCTCATTACTTAATAATCAATGCGTTACTGCACTATGGATAGACACCAGAAGTGCAGCTTATAAAATACGAAACGGCCCCTGAACACTCAGGAGCCGTTTTCCCCTTCATCTTTCGCGCCACAGCGGCGTTGTCTGCGCACCTTCGCCCCGGTCACTTAGTTCACTAAGCTCCCGAGGACTCATGCGCTTGCCGCCTGGCTGCAACCCGAAAGCTTTCGGGTGCAAGAAGGGTCACGACGAGCGGCGTTAGCGGGTGAAAGCGTAAACTTTTCCGCCCTTCGCCTGGATGACCAGCTTATCGCTGGCTACCATCGGCGCAGACAGGAAGCCGGAGCTATCCACTTCCTGCTGGGCAACAAAACGGCCGTCCGTGGTGTTAATCCAGTGCAGGTAACCTTCGGAGTCACCGGTCACCAGGTAACCATTATACATCACTGGCGGGGTCAGGTTGCGGTGCAACAGCTCGCTCTGCGTCCATACGGTGACGCCACCTTCGGTGCTCAGCGCGACCACGCGATCGTTCTGATCGACCAGGTAAATGCGGCCTGCATCAACGATAAAGTCGTTTACCGAGCCCAGTTCACGTTTCCACAAAATCTGGCCGGAACGCAGATCCAGCGCCGTCAGGTTGCCATTGTAACCTAATGCGTAGACAACGCCTTCAACAATCACCGGCGTAGTGTCGACATCGTTCAGACGATCGATTTCGGTCGCGCCGCTCGGCTGGGAAATACGCTGCTGCCAGATCAGCTGACCTTGCTGCATCAGTACGGCACTGACGCGGCCGTTATCACCGCCGACAATGGCTGCGCCAAAGGCAACGGCCGGAGCAGACTCGCCGCGCAACGACAGCGAAGGCATATCCAGGTTAACCGTCCACTTCACTGCGCCATCAGATTCATTCAGCGCCTGCAATTGACCGTTGGAGGTATGGATCAGTACCATGCCGTCGCTGATCACCGGACGCGAAATCGCTTCACCGGCCACCTTGGTCTGCCAGGCTACCTTACCGTCAGCGGTGTTCAGAGCGTAAACGACGGCTTTCTCGCTGCCGACATAAACTTTGTCGCCCGCAACAGCCATACCGCCCGACAGCAGCGCCGGCAGGTTGCTGGAGAAGAAGCCGGTCTTCTCGGAGAGATCAACCTTCCACTTTTCGTTACCGCTGTCGGCATCCATCGCTTTCACGAGACCGTGGCGATCGGCAGCATAAATGGTGTTGTCCTGGAAAGCAGGACGCAGGTGAGAATAGAACTCACCGACGCCATCGCCGACCGAGGTACTCCACGCCTTGCTTGGCGTGAACTGATTTTCAACTTTCGGCAGCGGCGACATGGTAACCACGTCTTCTTCACTGTTGAACAGTGAGCAACCACTCAACAAGGCAACGGAAACCAGTCCGACCAAGAGTGTTTTACGCAATTGCATGGGAATTCCCCTTAGCTGGACAAGTTATTCAATTTCATGCGCAGCAGAACCTGCAGCGCCTGAGAAGCGTTAGACTCAATGCCTTTGCTGTACGCCTCGCGCGCACCTTTGGTGTCGCCTTTGGCCAACAGCACGTCGCCGCGCGTATCCTGCGCCATCGCCGCCCAGCCTTCGCCTTTCACGCCATCCAGCGTTTTCAGCGCTTCATCCAGCTTTTTCTCCTGCAACTGCACACGGGCCAGACGCAGGTTAATCATCGAAAGCAGGTTTTCATCTTTGGTCTGGCCCTGAGCCAGCACCAGCTGTTGGTCCGCTTTGGCAAAGTCGTTCTGCTCAACAAAATGCTTCGCCAGTTCCAGCGAGGCCAGCACGCCGTAGCTGTTGCTGTTGGCCTGGGCGAACTTCTCCGCAGCGGCCACGTCGTCTGGTTTACCGACCGCCAGACGATCGCTGGCTTCCTGATAAGATTGGGACGCAATCATCATGTTGGAGTTCTCGTGGCTCTGCCAGTAACGCCAGCCGACCAGGGCACCAATTCCGAGCACCACGCCCACTGCCAGCGCTTTGCCGTTTTCGGCAAAGAACCGACGCACGGCGTCGACTTGTTCGTTTTCAGTGGTATAGACTTCCACGGTGTCCTTCTCCTTAACCTAACATCAAAGCCAGACGCACAGCGACTTCGCTCTGCGCCAGCGTTTCTTGTTCACCACTGCGCAGGTCCTTGACGACCACCTGCTCGGCTGCGACTTCGTTCTCGCCCAGGATCAAGGCAACGCGCGCACCCCATTTATCCGCACGGGTGATCTGCTTCTTAAAGTTACCGCCGCCGTAGTTGGTCATCAGTTTCAACTGCGGCGCGGCATCGCGAACGCGTTCTGCCAACTGCATCGCCGCGCTCTGCGTACCAGCACCGGAAGAGATCACGTACACGTCAATGGTTGCCGGAGCTTTAAACTCTGGGTTGACCGCCTGAACCAGCAGCACCAAACGCTCCAGGCCCATCGCGAAACCGACTGCTGGCGTTGCACGCCCGCCCAGTTGCTCGACCAGACCGTCATAACGGCCACCGGCGCACACCGTCCCCTGAGCGCCCAGACTGGTGGTCACCCATTCGAATACCGTACGGTTGTAATAGTCCAGACCGCGCACCAGGCGTTCATTGATGGTATATGGGATACCTGCCTGGGCCAAAAGTTCACACAGACCTTCGAAGTGGGCTTTGGATTCTTCATCCAGATACTCGGACAGGCGCGGCGCATCGTTCAACAACGCTTGCACTTCCGGGTTTTTGGAGTCCAGCACGCGCAGCGGGTTGCTGTACATACGGCGTTTGCAATCTTCGTCCAGCTTGTCTTGATGCTGTTCCAGGAACGCCACCAAAGCATCACGGTAATTGGCGCGAGCTTCCAGTGAGCCGATGGAATTCAGCTCCAGCTTAACGTGATCAGCGATGCCCAGCGCTTTCCACCAGCGGGCGCTCAGCAGGATCAGCTCGGCGTCGATATCCGGGCCCTGCAGGCCAAACACTTCGGCACCCAGTTGGTGGAATTGACGGTAGCGGCCTTTTTGCGGACGCTCGTAGCGGAACATCGGACCGACGTACCAAAGACGCTGCTCCTGATTGTACAGCAGACCATGTTCGATGCCGGCGCGAACGCAACCAGCGGTCCCTTCCGGACGCAGCGTCAGGCTTTCGCCATTGCGATCGTCGAAGGTATACATCTCTTTTTCTACGACGTCGGTCACTTCGCCGATCGCGCGTTTGAATAACGGGGTCTGCTCTACAATCGGCAAGCGGATTTCGCTGTAACCGTAGCCGCTCAGCACCTGCTTGAGGATGCCTTCAATACGCTGCCATAATGCCGTTTCTTCCGGCAGGTAGTCGTTCATGCCGCGAATGGCTTGAATGTTCTTTGCCACGTGAGTTCTCTGTCCGTTGTCTATAAAAATGAACCCGATTATAGGGACTTTGCCGTCCCGTATTCAACGCGAATGCAGAGTTCTGCTCCCGGGTTCATAAACAAGCGGGCTAAAAAGCCCGCCGTATCGGTATAATGCTTATTTTTCCAGCAGGTTGACCGAGATGCGATTGCTCTCATCCATCATCGACGCCTTGGCGCGAATTTTGGCTTCCAACTGGTCAATCATCTGCTCGTTGTCGAAACGATCTTTCTGGCGCACGCCGTCTTCGTAGAAGCCGCTCTTTTTATGGCCGCCGGTAACGCCCAGCGTGGACACCAGCGCTTCGCCCGGCCCATTGACCACGCAGCCGATAATCGAAATGTCCATCGGCGTGATGATATCTTCCAGGCGCTGTTCCAGCGCGTTCACCGTACCGATAACGTCAAACTCCTGACGTGAACAGGTCGGGCACGCGATGAAGTTAATGCCGCGAGCGCGGATACGCAGCGACTTCAGAATGTCGAAACCGACCTTGACCTCTTCCACCGGATCGGCCGCCAGCGAGATACGCAGGGTATCGCCAATGCCTTCCGACAGCAGCAGACCCAGGCCAATCGCCGACTTGACCGAACCACTGCGTGCGCCACCGGCTTCGGTTATGCCGAGATGCAGCGGCTGATCGATACGCGCCGCCAGCAGCCGGTAGGATTGCACCGCCAGGAACACATCGGAAGCCTTGACGCTGACCTTGAACTGGTCGAAGTTGAGGCGATCGAGGATATCAACGTGGCGCATGGCGGATTCAAGCAGGGCTTCCGGCGTAGGTTCACCGTACTTTTCCTGGATGTCTTTCTCCAGCGAGCCGCCGTTCACCCCGATACGGATTGGGATGTTTTTATCGCGTGCGCAGTCCACAACTGAACGGATACGCGACTCGTTACCGATATTGCCCGGGTTGATACGCAGGCAGTCTACGCCGTATTCAGCCACCTGCAGCGCAATGCGGTAATCGAAGTGGATATCGGCGACCAGCGGCACGTTGACCTGTTGCTTGATCAGCTTGAATGCCTCGGCGGCATCCATGGTGGGGACTGAAACGCGGACGATATCGACGCCCACGCGCTCCAGCGCTTTAATCTGATTGACCGTGGCTTCGACATCGGTAGTACGGGTGTTAGTCATCGACTGCACAGCAATCGGCGCACCATCACCAATAGGCACATTGCCGACGTAAATTCGCGTTGATTTTCGACGGATGATGGGCGATTGGTTATGCATTACTTACTCTCCATTGTTGCTCTGACTTAACGACAATGGCCGCGCAATTACTGCGCGGCAACGGTCAGACGAGCAACACGGTTTGACTTAACAAACCGGCTTAAATCAACCGGCTTACCTTGATATTGAATCTGTACTGCGGCCGGTGCGCCAATGGTCAGTTTATAAGGCGCGGTGCCCGCCAGGCTCAGCTTACCGCCGTTCTTCTGGCTACCGCTGTACAACGTTTTGCCGCTGGCGTCAGTCACCTGCAACCAGCAGTCGGCGGTGAAGTTCATCACCAGCGCGTTAGGATCAACCGCCGGTGCAGCTACGCCCGCATCTGCCGTCGGCAACGGTGCGGTTGGCGCCGCAGGCGTTGTCTCAGGCAACGTGGTTTGGCTTGGTGAAACCACCGCAGGCTGCTGCGCGGTTGCACTGCCGGTCACGGCCGGAGTCTGTGATTGCTGTGCTGCTGCGCCCGCACCGGTGTCAACCGGTGTGGAGCCATTGTCGGCCAAAGGTGCGCTGTTGTCGGCATTGCTGTCGGTCAACGGTACGGATTGGCCTTCATTGTTCTGTGAAAGCTGGGCAGAAGATTGATCGGCCATGGTGGCGATCTCTTCCTGTTGGGCCTTGTGATTTTGCCACCACCAGGCACCGGTCAAGCCGACCACCACGAAAACGATCAACCAGGTGAAGCTCATCAGCCAGCCGTCGCGTTTTTTACGGCGCTTGCCCAGAGAGAAGCTTTGCATCGGAGCCACTTTCGCGACCTTCAACGGCGCCTGCTTGGCCAGCATCGGCAGCAGTTCATCCTCTGGCAAACGCACCAGCTTGGCATAAGAGCGGATATAACCACGCACGAAGGTTGAAGCCAGGTCTGCGGACAGATTGTCTTCTTCAATATCGCGCACGGTAGACATTTTGAGGCACAGGCGTTCTGCAACGGCCTGTTGACTCAACCCGAGTTGTTCACGGGCCTGACGCAGACGTTCGCCTGTCGTCATTGATACGGTTTTATCTTGGGAGGCTTCAGTATTCATTAGCTAAGAACTGCTGGTACTGTTTGGATTGTGGAAAACTTCGCGATAACTGCTTGCCATAACGTTGCACGCTATCTTGGCGCCCGGCTAACGCGGCGAAACGAATCTGTAACCATAAGCTGTCGGCGCTGGCCGGCAGAACATGTTGATAACTATCCAATAAAAGTTGCGACTGTGCGCGCTTCCCTTCTCCAAATTGCTTTTCTGCCTCCACCAACAGTGGAGTGCCCTTGTCCGGATCGATCTTCAAAGCACGTGTTAACAAAATACGTGCCTCGTCGTTTTGTCCGGCTTTGAGAAAACAGTAACCTGCGTTTTCCAGGCTGTCGGCAACCTGACCGTAATCCGGTGCCACTGCTGCTGCGCTAAACTGCTGTTGTGCCGGTACATACTGCCCTAAACTGCAAAGAAACGCACCGTAATTATTCAGCACTGTGCCATTGTTCGGCGCAAGTTTGAGCGCCTGCTGATAACGCTGTTCAGCCGCGCTGTTCTCGCCAATCCGCTGCTCGTAGAGCGCCATACCCAATTGGGTACGGTAATCCTGTGGGGCGGCGTCTGCCGCTTTCTCCAGATTCTGGCGCGCGGCGTTTAAATCGCCCTGCTTCAGATATTCCAGACCCAGTTGCAATCGCGTCTGACTGGCTTCAGGCAGCGCGTCTTTTTCTTCCGGCGCTGAACCGGAACAACCGGCCAGTAACCCGGCCGCCAGCAACGTACCCCACAGAATCAGCTTCATGCCTGCATTCATTTCCTTGTCAGATGTTACCTTGACGTCTTTTCACATAACAGACTGTAAGATAACAAAAATCATGCTATAGGATTCAGACCGCACGCACGGTGATAGGTTCCCCGGCCATTTTCTTTTTCAGGGTACGCTTGGTGCGGTCGATCACTTCACCCGCCAGTTGCCCGCAGGCGGCATCGATATCGTCCCCACGGGTTTTACGAACAATAGTCGTAAAGCCGTATTCCATCAACACTTTGGAAAAACGATCCACGCGGCTGTTGGAGCTGCGGCCGTAAGGCGCGCCCGGGAACGGGTTCCATGGGATCAGGTTGATCTTGCATGGCGTGTCCTTGAGGACTTCCGCCAGCTGGTGTGCGTCGTCGGTGCTGTCGTTGATATGATCCAGCATCACGTACTCGACCGTCACCCTGCCCTGATTGGCGTTGGATTTTTCCAGATAGCGGCGTACCGCAGCCAGGAAGGTCTCAATGTTGTATTTGCGGTTGATCGGCACGATGTCATCGCGGATCTTGTCGTTCGGCGCATGCAGCGAGATCGCCAGCGCGACGTCGATCATATCACCCAGCTTGTCCAGCGCAGGCACTACGCCCGAGGTCGACAGGGTCACGCGGCGTTTTGACAGGCCAAAACCGAAATCATCCAGCATGATTTCCATCGCCGGCACCACGTTGGTCAGGTTAAGCAAGGGCTCACCCATGCCCATCATCACCACGTTGGTGATCGGGCGCTCGCCGGTGACTTTCAGTGCACCGATGATTTTCGCCGCACGCCACACCTGGCCGATGATTTCCGACACGCGCAGGTTGCGGTTAAAGCCCTGCTGAGCGGTTGAACAGAATTTGCATTCCAGCGCGCAACCCACCTGGGAAGAAACACACAGGGTCGCACGGTCGCCGTCCGGGATATACACGGTTTCCACCTGCTGATCGCCCACCTTGATAGCCCATTTAATGGTGCCGTCGGCTGAGCGTTGTTCTTCCGCCACTTCTGGCGCACGGATTTCGGCGACGCTTTGCAATTTATTGCGCAGGACCTTGTTGATATCGGTCATCTGCTCAAAATCATCGCAGCAATAGTGGTACATCCACTTCATCACCTGATCGGCACGGAAGGGTTTCTCGCCCATTTTGGCGAAAAACTCACGCATTTGCTGACGGTTCAGATCCAGCAGATTAATTTTGGCCACAGCCGGTTTTTCCGCGTTAACGGATTGAGTAGTCAGCGAATTATTTTCAGACACGATGTGCTCGGACGTGATGGGTTCTAACATAATTGATCTCTGGCCTCGTTGTTACACTTTATGGCGCGAAAGAGTGGAAAGTAAGTGCGTCGCTCAGCCCATAAAAATCGGGCGACGGCGCTAAAAGCGCGCCCCTGACAAGATGACTCATCAGGGGCGCGGCATTGTACAAATTTTAGTAGCTGCTTTCCACGTCTGAAAGGCATTCAGGGCATTTTTATTGTTTCAGCCAGTGAATGCCATACTTCAGCGTCGAAATGACAGCAATTAACGCGGGCAGATTTCGCTTTCGTTGAAGAAGTAAGCGATTTCGCGCTGAGCAGATTCTACTGCGTCAGAACCGTGTACGGCGTTGGCAGTGAAGCTGTCCGCGTAGTCAGCACGCAGGGTGCCGGCCAGAGCGTTGTCTGGGTTGGTTGCGCCCATGATGTCACGGTTGCGCTGTACTGCATTTTCCGCTTCCAGAACCTGAACCACGATCGGGCCAGAGGTCATGAATTCAACCAGACCATCGAAGAATGGGCGGCCTTTGTGCTCAGCGTAGAAGCCTTCGGCTTGTTCGCGAGTCAGACGCAGCATTTTGGATGCGATGATTTTGAAACCGGCACGCTCAAAGCGAGCATAGATTGCGCCGATGTCGTTGTTAGCTACAGCGTTTGGTTTAATGATGGAAAAGGTACGTTCTACGGTCATGATGGCCTCTGTATAACTTCCAAAACAGGCCGGTCTGAAAACAGGTGCCGGCCTTCTCAAGTGGCGCAGATTATATGTGTGCCGTTAACGCTTGCCTACGGGAAAATCAACATTTCATTAAAAAATTATTATCCTGATTCTTCACTTTGCGGCACAGAGCACAGGTTGTACGAACTCATACGGACCGAGTCTCAAAACGCGCTGCCGTTACCGACCCTTCCCTGCTTCACAATGAACTGCCATGCCGATCACAGTGCGTGACACTCTGAGTTGAGTTTATGACTATATTCTTTTAAAACAAAAAGATAATAAAAATCATCCAGACTTGGCCCCGCCCATTTCGGCAGCCGCGAAACCAGCAGGAAATGATATGGCCACCATGAAAGACGTTGCCCGACGCGCTGGCGTTTCCACCGCCACCGTCAGCAGGGTGATCAACAGCACCGCTTATGTTGAACCCGTCACCCGTGAACGCGTTGAAAAAGCCATGCGCGAGTTTAACTATCATCGAAATGCCGCCGCGCTGGCGCTGGCGAAACGCAGCGGCAATATGCTGGGGTTGCTGACCGGTAACCTCGACGAGCCGTTTTTCTCGCGACTGGCCCGAGGCGTGGAAGATATCACGCGCAAAGACGGTGTAAAATTGATGGTCTGCAGCGGTGGCCATCAGGCCGAACTGGAGAAAAACGGCCTGGATTTCCTGATCAATCAAGGCTGCGAATCGATTGTTGCCCACGTCACCCGCATGAGCGATGCCGATATTCTGCGTTATGCCGCCCACACTCCGGCGATGGTGGTGATCAACCGCTATTTGCCCGCCATCGCCAATCGCTGCATCTGGCTGGACAACGTCAGCGCTTCTCAGGCCGCCACCCGAATGCTCATCGAGCGCGGACACCGCAACATTGCCTGCATCACCACAGATCTGCCGATCGATGACCGCAAACAGCGTCTCGAGGGATATCGAACCGCGATGGCCGAAGCCGGGATTGCGGTGCCGGGTGACTGGATCATCAGCGTCCCCTTCAATGAGCAAGGGGGCGAAGCAGCGGCAGAGAAAATCCTCGCCAGTAAGCAGGCTTTTACCGCCGCGCTGACATTCAACGACGTAATGGCCGCCGGCATGATGCGCACCTTTCGCCAGCGGCGGATGAACCTGCCCGAAGATATCTCGATTGTCGGCTTCGATGACGTAGCCCTGGCAAAATACCTCCACCCGCCGTTGACTACCGTGCATTATCCGATTGAGAAAATGGCCCGACGCGCGGCCAATTTGGCGCTGCAACTCAATTCAGGCACCGCCGTTACGCCGCAGAACAATCGGTTTTCCGCTGAGCTGATCCTGCGGGACTCGGTGGCCTTTATGGAAAAAAATCCCCCATTTGAAGAAAACAAGGCCGCCAAGTGAGAGATCACTCACATAACGCGCCTTCATGTAATCGATTACATCGCCAATGGCCCGCGCTCACACCTCATTCACTGCAAATTCATTAGGCTTGCGTCACTTCCCCATCCTTAACCGGAGTTGTAAATGAATGACAAAAAGAAGCTCAACCTGGGGTTAGCGATGCTCCCCATTGTGGCCATGCTGTTGCTGCTTATCATAGGCTATGGCCAACTGGGTCTGCGGATCGAACCGCTGCTGCTGGCTTCCGCCGGCATTGCCGCTGCGCTGGCCTACTGGCAGGGCTATCGCTGGGACGACATCATTGATTCCATCGTCGCCAAGCTGGCCAAAGCCATGCCGGTGATTATGATATTGATTTGTGTGGGCGGGCTGATCGGCACCTGGATGTTCAGCGGTACCATTCCTTATATGGTTTATTGGGGGCTCAAACTGATCAGCCCTCAATATATCCTGATCGCCGCGTTCTTCATTACCAGCGTGATTTCCGTGTGTACCGGTACATCCTGGGGGGCAGCAGGCACCGTCGGGGTCGCGCTGATGGGCGTAGCCGCCGGGCTGGATGTGCCATTGGCCGCCGCCGCGGGCGCCGTCGTTTCCGGGGCCTATTTTGGCGACAAAATCTCCCCATTGTCTGACTCAACCAATTTCGCGGCCATCGTTGCGGACACCGACCTTTACAGCCATATCCAGCACCTGATGTATACGACGCTTCCGAGCTTCATTTTAGCGGCGGTGGTGTATCTGATTGCCGGACACACCAGCGCCGTCGGCAGCGTGGCTACACCGGAAAAAGTCACCGAGATCGTGACGGCGCTAGAGAGCCTTTATCACTTCAACCTGTTGCTAATCCTGCCCCCGGTTTTGGTGCTGTGGGGCGCGGTGACCAAACGCCCGGTGATCCCGGTCATGCTGGCAGCCTGTGCGCTGGCTATCGCCATCGGCGTACTTCTGCAGGGGTTCAGTCTGCAACAAGGCTTAAATGCGCTGATGGATGGTTTTAACCTTTCAATGTTTGCCACTCAAGGGCACGGCATCAACGGTATCGTCGAAGATGTGCCTCGCCTGCTCAACCGGGGCGGTATGTTTTCGATGATGAGCACCATCCTGCTGGTCTTCTGCGCCTTTTCCTTTGCGGGCGCATTAACCCTGACCGGGGCATTGACCGTCATCATCAATCGGCTGCTGAAAGTGGTTCACACTACCGGCCAACTGATCGCCGCAACGGTTGCAACCACCATTCTGGTCACCGGCGCCACCAGCGACGGCAAATTGGCGCTGCTGATCCCCGCTGAACTCTTCAAAGGCGCCTATCGCCGCATGGGCCTGGACAATAAAAACCTGTCGCGGACCGTAGAAGATGCAGGCACCGTCATTGAACCGTTAATCCCGTGGACCGCCGCAGGCATTTATATGGCGACCACCCTGGGGGTCAGCACGCTGGATTTGCTGCCCTGGGCCATCCAATGCTACGCCGCCGTGGTATTCGCCCTGATTTACGGGTTTACCGGGTTCGGGATCGCCAAGATACAGCCACAGCAAGATTTACAGCGTAAGGAAGCCTGACGTGAAAAAAACCGATTTTAACCAGATCATCAACCGCCACCACACCGGCTCGGTGAAATGGGACTTTATCGACCGCTATCTGCAACTCGATGAAACCGACCTGCTGCCGATGTGGGTGTCAGATTTTGACTTCCAGTGTCCGCAGGAAGTCCGACAGGCGCTGCATCACCGCGTTGAACACGGCATATTCGGTTACAGCGAACGCGATGACCAGTATTACCAGGCGGTGATGGACTGGTTCGCGAAACGGCACCAGTTGCCTTTGCAGCGGGAGTGGTTCACCTCCATCGAAGGCGTGGTTCCCGGTCTGGCGATCCTGATCCAACTGCTAAGCCAGCCCGGAGATCCGATCGTGATCCAGGGGCCGTACTACGGATCTTTTGCCAAGATCGTTACCCTGAACGGCAGAGAGGTGCTTGAAAATCCTTTAGCCCTCGGCCCGCAAGGCTATCAATTCGACTTCGATCATCTGGAGGCGTGTTTTGAACAGCGCAAGCCCCCGTTGCTGCTGCTGTGCAATCCGCATAACCCAACGGGCCGGTGCTGGACCCGCGACGAACTGACGCAGTTGATGACGCTGTGCAGCCGCTATGGCGTAACGGTTATCTCCGATGAAATCTGGGCCGATCTGCTGCTGCCCGGTGAGACCTTCACCTCCGTGCTGCATCTGGACGAGAGCTGGCAAGACCATGTGATTTCTGCGACTTCCGCCAGCAAGAGCTTTGGCCTGTCGTCACTGCGCATCTCAAACTTCCTGATCCCCAACGATCAAACCCGAAATGCGTTTGTCGAACGCCTCAATGCCCATGGGTTGGATGTCTTCAATGCGCTGTCGATGACCGCCGCCACGGCCGCCTATCAGCAAGGGGAAACCTGGCTTGATGCTCTGCAGCAATATCTGGCAGACAACCGGCGCTGGTTTGAACAGGCCTTAGCCTATGCCGCCCCCTGGTGCAAAATGACCCGGGCCGAAGGCACCTATCTTGCCTGGCTGGATTGTCGCGCTTTGGGCCTGGATGACAATGCGCTTCAACAGGCGCTGATCCACCAGTCAAAAATTGCTGCCTCCATGGGCGTCAGTTTTGGCGAACAGGGAAAAGGATTTATCCGCCTCAATCTCGGCTGCCCGCGTCAATATCTTGAAAGCGCCATTGCAGGGCTTGCGCGATTAAAACCGTCGCTTTGATCAGCAGGAAAAAGCAAGCGCTACCGGCAGAATGCGCGCCGGTAGCGAAAAGCAGGATTATTGGGTTTTGTCGGTCGAAGGAATGATATTACGCAGCCAACTGCCCCAGCGGCGCTGGTAGAAGGGTTGGGTATGGGTGATCAGGTAATGGCTGACCCCACGCTCCTTTTCAGAGACCAGACAAAAATCTACCGGCTCGTCATTGGGCGCAGTTTCGCTGGCAACGCTTCCTGCTTCGTTGATCAGCGCTTCAATTTCCGCCGGCTCACCGTCCACTTCCAGTCCGACCAACAGATTTGGTTTTTCGTCGACCGCCTGATCGTGCATCAGCGCCAAAAACGCACGGCGTACCGGCTTGCGTTGACTGAAAAGCGTGGTCAAGGCATCGACCATCGCCGATGGGTACTCCTCCGGCTGACCCAACAGGATCTGGGTATCCTTGTCGATATAACGTTCCGCCGGTTTGGCTACGCCACCGGTGGCCAGCAGCATTGCCACTTCTTCAGGATAAAACTCTTTGCCGTACTCGGCCTTAGGGTTGAGGAACAGATCCGCGCCCTGAGTGATTTCGAACAATACCCGCGCCGGCATGGCGATAAACGGCTGTTCGTCTTCAACGGCCTTTTGCAGCGCTTCTACCGAGCTAAAAAACGGAATGATGCTGCCGCCGTCCTGTTTTTCCCAGTGCTGAATATTCACCGGCGTATCGGCGTTCAGCGTGATGTCACCGCCATGCTGTACCTGTTCGCTGTCACCGAGGATCAACACTGTCGCGTCGAGCAACTCACGGAAAAACGCCGGGCGATGGGCCGGCTCGGTCACCGCCAGCTTCAGCAGGCGTTCAAGTTCGTTTTCGCCTGTGGCGGTATCGTGATGGTGAGAACTCATGACAAACTCCAGCAATCAAATAACGGGGCCCAGCATGCTGGGCCCCGACAATAAAACGACGTTCAAGCCGCCCGCCAAGGCGGGCATGCCATTATTTGGCTTTGCTCAGCAACAGGTTGGCCAGGGCACGCACACCCAGACCGGTCGCACCGGCAGACCATTGATCCACCGCGCCCTTACGGTAAGTGGCGGAGCAGTCAATGTGCAACCAGCCTTTCTGATAATTCTGCACAAAATGCGACAGGAATGCAGCCGCGGTGCTGGCACCGGCAGTATAGGCCGGACCGGCAATATTGTTCAGTTCAGCAAAGTTGGACGGCAGTTGGCTGCGGTGGAACTCAGCCAACGGCAGGCGCCAGAAAGGCTCTTGCTCGGCAGCCGCGCTGGTCAGCAGTTCCTGTGCCAAAGCATCATCGAAGCTGAACAACGCATGGTAATCGTTACCCACCGCCGTTTTCGCCGCACCGGTCAGGGTGGCGCAGTCGATGATCAACTCAGGGTTTTGTGCAGAAGCATCGATCAGTCCGTCAGCCAGTACCAGGCGCCCTTCCGCATCGGTGTTCATAACCTCAACGGTTTTGCCGTTACGATAACGGATGATGTCACCCAGTTTGAAGGCGTGGCCGCTAACCATGTTATCGGCGCAGCACAGATAGAGTTTCACGCGCTGTTTCAGACCACGTGCCGCCGCCAGCGCCAGTGCGCCGGTAATGGTGGCCGCACCGCCCATATCCGCTTTCATGGAATCCATAAATGCACTTTGCTTCAGGCTGTAGCCACCGGTGTCAAAGGTGATGCCTTTGCCCACCAGGCAAGCAAATACCGGCGCTTCCGGGTTGCCGGTCGGGTTGAAGTCCAGTGCCAACAGCACCGGTGAACGATCGGAGCCCCGGCCCACGGTGTGAATACCGGCGTAGTTTTGCTCGCGCAGATCTTCACCCTTGGTAATACGATAGCTGACGGCATCGCAGCCAACGTCACACATCAGATCAACCGCGCGCGTAGCCAGTTGTTCCGGCCCCAGCTCTTCCGCCGGCATATTGATGGTGTCGCGTACCCAGTCAACAATCTTCAGACGCTGTTCCAGCTCTTTGCGTTCCGCTTCCGGCAGCTCTGCCCATTCGACGCTGCGCTTGCCTTTTGGCCCGCGGAAACCTTGCCAGAACGCCCAGCTGTTCTCCAGATCCCAGCCATCGCCGGCCAGTTTGACGTTCTTGACACCTTGGCCGTCAATCTTGCGGGCAGCACGCTGGATGCCCCCCAGCTTGTCGTTGCCGATCAGGTGAATGGTCATTCCTCGATCATCAGTGCTCAGCAGCGCTTTCTCGCCCCAGCGAGCGTCGGCAGGTTGGTTCGACAGCGTTACCTGCATGAATTCAGTTGTCATAGCCTTCTTACTCCGGATTATTCTTTTATTAATCGTGTCGGATACAAAATAAACGGGCCGCCTATGGCAGCCCGTTACGCTATTTACTCCGCTTCATCTAACCAGACCAGCAGGATCGCTTCCAGTATTTTCTCATTGGAAGCCTGTGGATCGTCGTCAAAATCTTCCAGATCGCAAATCCACTGATGCATGTCGGTAAAACGTACGGTTTTCGGATCGGTATCCGGGTATTGGTCGTACAGGGCTTCGCCGATTTCACGGCTATCGGTCCACTTCAGTCCCATTATTATCTCCAGCTCTGCGCCGCGGCTAGCAATTAATGCTCACGCGCATGGTTAACGGTATAACGCGGCATTTCGACCACCAAATCTTCGTCGGCCACCAGCGCCTGGCAGCTCAGGCGGCTTTCCGGCTCCAGACCCCAGGCCTTGTCCAGCATGTCGTCTTCCAGCTCGCTGCTCTCTTCAAGAGAGTCAAAGCCTTCGCGCACGATGCAGTGACAGGTGGTGCAGGCGCAGGATTTCTCGCAGGCATGCTCAATTTCGATACCGTTGCGCAGTGCAACGTTGAGGATTGACTCCCCTTGCTCAGCTTCCAGTACCGCCCCCTCCGGGCATAAATCTTGATGGGGCAGGAAAACAATTTTAGGCATGATTAAACCTCATCCACAGAATGGCCAGCCAGCGCACGGCGAATGGAAGCATCCATGCGGCGCGCGGCAAAGTCTTGCGTTTGTGCATCTAATGTTTTTATTGCGGCTTCGATAGCGGCAGGATCGGTGCCCTGCGTCGCCTGTTGCAAAGCGTCCACCGCAGCGGCGATCGCCGTACTTTCGGCCTCGCTCAGTAAAGCAGCATCGCTTGCCAGTGCGCCCTGCAGGCTTTCCAGCACCCGAGACGCCTCTACCCGCTGTTCTGCCAGTTTGCGTGCGCCAACATCGCTCTGCGCATTGGCCATCGAGTCTTTGATCATACCGGCGATTTCGGCGTCAGAAAGGCCGTACGACGGTTTAACCTGAATCGAAGCCTCAACGCCGGTGGATTTCTCCATCGCGGTAACGCTCAACAGGCCGTCGGCATCCACCTGGAAGGTGACGCGAATATGCGCGCCACCGGCAGGCAGCGGCGGTAAGCCACGTAGCGAGAAGCGCGCCAGCGAACGGCAATCCTGCACCAGCTCACGCTCACCCTGCAGCACGTGGATCATCATCGCGCTTTGGCCGTCTTTGAAAGTGGTGAATTCCTGGGCACGCGCCACCGGAATGGTGGTGTTGCGCGGGATCACTTTTTCGACCAGACCACCCATGGTTTCCAGACCCAGCGACAGCGGGATCACGTCCAGCAGCAGCATGTCGCTGTCCGGCTTGTTGCCCACCAGAATATCGGCCTGAATGGCGGCACCGATGGCGACCACTTTATCGGGATCAATCGAGGTCAGCGGCGTGCGGCCAAAGAACGCGCCTACCTGCTCGCGCACCAAAGGTACGCGAGTGGAACCGCCAACCATCACCACTTCCAACACGTCTTCAGCATTGACGCCGGCGTCTTTCAGCGCACGGCGGCAAGCCATCAGGGTGCGTTTAACCAGTGTGGCGATCAAAGCGTCGAACTGTGCTCGCGTCACTTCGCCCTGCCAACCGGCAACTTCCACGCTCACGCTGTCGGCATCGCTCAGAGCTATCTTGGCGGCAATGGCTGCGTCCAGCAGTTGACGCTGAACCCCGTGATCGCTACGGTCGGCCACGCCGGCCTGTTCCCGCAGCCAATCGGCCAGCAGGTGGTCAAAGTCGTCGCCGCCCAACGCGGAATCGCCGCCGGTGGCCAACACTTCGAACACGCCGCGGCTCAGCCGCAGAATGGAAATATCAAAGGTGCCGCCGCCCAAATCGTAAACCGCGATGATGCCTTCCTGCCCGGAATCCAGGCCATAGGCAATCGCCGCCGCCGTAGGTTCGTTCAGCAGGCGCAGCACGTGCAGCCCGGCCAGACGCGCAGCGTCCTTGGTGCCCTGGCGCTGTGCATCGTCAAAATACGCGGGAACGGTGATCACCACGCCGTCCAAATCCCCTTCCAGCGCGGTTTGCGCACGCGCGGCAAGCGCTTTGAGGATATCGGCGGAAACGCCTACCGGGTTAACCGGACCGGCGGCGGTAAGGATCATCGGCAAGCCGTTATCGCTGGCCTGGAACTGGTACGGCAGGTTCGGGTAACGCTGCTGTACGTCGGCCAGAGAACGGCCCATCATGCGTTTGATTGAGCTGATGGTGTTGGCGGGATCCTGTGCGGCCTGCTGGCGCGCATCCCAGCCGACACGCAAGGTGTCAGACTGATAGTGCACCACCGAGGGCAGTAAATCGCGCCCCTGGGCATCGGCCAGCGTTTCCGCCTGCCCGCTGCGGACCGTGGCGACCAGAGAGTTGGTGGTGCCTAAATCAATACCGGCAGCCAGACGGCGCTGGTGCGGCGCGGCGCTGAGGCCGGGCTCACTAATTTGTAATAAGGCCATATTGAAGCTTCCACAATCAGAAGGTGTACCCGTCGCTTTTCAAGTTATAGCGTTGTTAGCTGCTTACAAGGCCCATCCATGGTCCTTGCCCTTTCAGGGCCGCTGCAAGCAGCGTTCAAATCTGTTCCCGACAGATTTGTCGCTCACCCCGGTTACTTAAGTAAGCGCCCGGGGATGAGCGAGCTGGCCGCCTAGCCGTAACTCGAAATTCATAGGGTTTTACTCAAAACCCAGCAGTTTTTCTTCGAGTTGTTCAACCTGTTGCTGGAGTTTGTCCAAAAAGCGTAGCTTGCGCACGGTATCGGCGGCCTCGGGCCACTGCTGGTTATCCAGCTGCTGCACCATCAGCGCAGTGCGCTGTTTGACCGTTTCGTTCACCCGCGCGCCAAAGTCGGCCAGCAGGCTTTCCGCCTCCGCTTTACGCTCAATGGCGTCGAGCTCTTCACGCAATTCCAGCTGTTCCATCAGGAAAGCGGTATCCCGCAGGGTATGCTGCTCGTTGCCCAAATCAAAACCGTGCAAAGATAACATATACTCTGCGCGTTTTAATGGGTGCTTCAGCGTTTGGTAGGCTTCATTGATAGTCGCCGCCTGTTGCAACGCCATCAGGCGTTCGCGTTCCGGCTGGAGAGCATTGCGATCGGGATGGAATTGACGTTGCAGATCCTGATAGCGAGATGCAAGCAGGCTGCCGTCCACGAGATAGCGAACTGGCAGCCCGAATAAAGTAAAGTAATCCATAGCGTGCTCTGGGCTTTATCGGATGAAGTTCCCCCGCGCCGGCGGGGGAGCTTGACGGACTGTCAGACGTTGAAACTTTCGCCGCAGCCGCACTCGCTTGAGACATTGGGGTTGTTGAACTTGAAGCCTTCGTTCAGGCCTTCCTTAACGAAATCAAGCTCGGTGCCGTCAAGGTAGACCAGGCTCTTGCCGTCAATGATCACCTTAACGCCTTTGTTTTCAAAAACGATGTCGTCATCGTTCATTTCGTCAACAAATTCCAGCACGTACGCCATCCCGGAGCAGCCAGAGGTTCTCACCCCCAGACGCAGGCCAAGACCCTTGCCGCGGTTATTCATAAATGCCTGAACACGCTGCGCAGCGCTGTCGCTCATGGTAATTGACATCACAACCTCATACTCAATATTCCCAACCTGTAGCAAAACCGATGTTGGGGGGCTAACCGGTGTAGGGGGCGAATATATTCGCCCCAATCAATGCGGGCGCGGCATACGGCGCCCCTACACAAGAATTACTTGGCGTTATGTTTGCTCTTGTAGTCGGCAATCGCTGCTTTAATGGCGTCTTCCGCCAGGATAGAGCAGTGAATTTTTACCGGCGGTAATTCCAGTTCTTCGGCGATTTGGGTGTTTTTAATCGCTTCGGCCTGATCAAGAGATTTGCCTTTCATCCATTCGGTCACCAGCGAGCTGGAAGCGATGGCGGAACCGCAGCCGTACGTTTTAAAACGCGCGTCTTCAATGATGCCTTCATTGTTGACCTTGATCTGCAGCTTCATGACGTCGCCACAAGCCGGTGCGCCAACCATACCGCTACCGACGCTAGGATCTTCGTTGTCGAAAGAACCCACGTTACGCGGGTTTTCATAGTGATCGATTACTTTTTCGCTGTAAGCCATGACCTTGCTCCTGAATCCTGAGAATTAATGATGTGCCCATTCGATGCTGTTGATATCCACGCCCTGCTTGAACATATCCCACAGTGGAGACAAGTCGCGCAGACGGCCAATGGATTTACGCACCAGTTGAATGGTGTAATCGATCTCTTCTTCCGTGGTGAAACGCCCCAGGGAGAAACGGATCGAGCTATGCGCCAACTCGTCGGTCATACCCAACGCGCGCAGCACGTAAGATGGCTCAAGGCTGGCAGAGGTACAGGCGGAGCCTGAAGAGACGGCAAGGTCTTTCAGCGCCATGATCAGCGATTCACCTTCAACATAGTTGAAGCTGACATTCAGAATGTTAGGAACGCCGTGTTCCAGGTCGCCGTTCAGATACACTTCTTCCATATCTTTCACGCCGTTCCACAGTCGGTCACGCAGCGTACGCAGACGCGCCATTTCGGTCGGCATTTCTTCTTTGGCGATACGGTAGGCTTCACCCATACCGGCGATCTGATGCACTGGCAACGTACCTGAACGCATACCGCGCTCATGACCGCCACCGTGGATCTGGGCTTCGATACGGATACGCGGTTTACGACGCACGTACAGCGCACCGATACCTTTCGGGCCATAAATCTTGTGGCCGGAGAAGGACATCAGATCGACTTTCAATTTGCTCAGGTCGATAGGCAGTTTGCCCACGCTCTGGGTCGCATCAACGTGGTAGATGATACCGCGTGCGCGGCACATTTCGCCGATCGCTTCGATATCCTGCACCACGCCGATTTCGTTGTTCACGTGCATGATCGAAACCAGAATGGTGTCGTCGCGCATCGCGGCTTCGAGGGCTTGCAGGCTGATGATACCGTTGCTTTGCGGTGCCAGGTAGGTCACTTCAAAGCCTTCACGCTCGAGCTGGCGACAGGTGTCCAGCACGGCTTTGTGTTCGGTTTTGCTGGTGATGATGTGCTTGCCTTTCTTTTGATAGAAATTGGCAGCGCCTTTAATCGCCAGGTTGTCGGATTCGGTTGCTCCGGAAGTGAACACGATTTCGCGCGGGTCAGCGCCAACCAGTTCAGCAATTTGGTTACGGGCGATATCTACCGCTTCTTCCGCCTGCCACCCGAAACGGTGGGAACGGGAAGCCGGGTTACCGAAAGTCCCGTCCAGAGTCAAAAACTGCATCATTTTCTCAGCGACGCGCGGATCAACCGGCGTCGTTGCTGAGTAATCCAGATAAATCGGTAATTTCATTGCTCTTGTGCTCCGTATATCACTTCCAAAAACTAAAAAAAGTATCGCCAGCTGCTTATGCGCGCAGATTAACGTTGATAGTTTCTTGCGGACGACCGTTGGCCGTGCGGCGGGTATCGTTGTTTTGACGGTCCGCCACCACCAGCACTTCCTGGTTGTTCACCAGTTCAGCCAGCGTAATGTTGTTCAGGAACCCGCTGATGCGCTCGCTCAGATCGCGCCACAGGGTATGGGTCAGGCAGCGATCGCCACCCTGACAGCCTTCTTTACCCTGGCAACGGGTTGCATCTACCGATTCATCGACGGCAGTGATAACTGCACCAACGGCAATCTCACCCGCGTCTTTGCCCAGCAGATAACCACCGCCCGGTCCGCGTACGCTGGCCACCAGGCCATTTTTACGCAGACGGGAGAATAATTGTTCCAGATAAGAGAGCGAGATACCTTGGCGCTCAGAAATATCCGCCAGAGGGACAGGCCCTTCCTGGGAGTGCAATGCCACGTCAAGCATAGCGGTTACGGCATAACGGCCTTTAGATGTCAGTCTCATAGCTAAGTGGTTACCTGTTGGTCAAACATGGCCGAAAGTCTGACATTCCCGAGTAAATCAGTCAACTATTTAACCTAGTAATTTACTCAAGTATTAGCACATTTTGTACTTAGCCATGCAAAATGCATATAAAATACATGTTATAACCCTTGGATAACTAATGCTATTACCTTTAACCGTTACGCAGCCCCAAAATTAATGACCTTGCTGTTTGTCCTGTTTCTCTATCGACGTCAGCATGCCGCGCAGAATATTCAGCTCTTGAGCTTCCGGCCGTGCGCGGGTGAATAAACGGCGTAAACGACTCATCACCTGCCCCGGATGGGACGGACGAATGAAGCCGCTATTTTGCAGCGTTTGTTCCAGATGCTGATAGAAACGTTCGAGGTCATCCACCAGCGGATACGGCGTCTCTTCCAACGGCGGCACACCCGCCTGTTGACGATCGAGATAAGCCACGCGCACTTCATAGGCCAGGATCTGCACCGCCATCGCCAGATTCAGCGAGCTGTAATCCGGGTTGGCAGGAATGGCGACGTGATAATGACACTTTTGCAGTTCGTCATTGGTCAGGCCGACACGTTCACGGCCGAAGACCAACGCCACTGGCGCATGCTCACCTTCGTGCACCGCGCGTACGCCGCATTCACGGGGTTCCAGCATCGGCCACGGCAAAGTGCGTGAACGCGCGCTGGTACCCACCACAAGGCTACAGCCGGCAATGGCGTCGTCCAAAGTGTCAACAATAGTGGCGTTGCCGATCACATCGCTGGCGCCAGCGGCCAGGGCGATCGCCTGAGAATCGGGTTTTATCAGCGGGTTAACCAGATAAAGGTTGGTTAGCCCCATGGTTTTCATGGCTCTGGCGGTCGAGCCCATGTTGCCGGTATGAGAGGTTTCTACCAGAACAATGCGGATGTTATGCAGCATACAAACTCTGAGCGTAGCGGAAAATCACAGCATCTTAACACAGCCGTAGGCATTTTACCGAACACCTGCTATACTTCGCGCCGTTTCCTGTTCTTTAACATCCTAGTTGGAAGATACCCATGCATCCGATGCTGACGATCGCCGTGCGCGCTGCGCGCAAGGCCGGTAACCTGATTGCCAAAAACTACGAAACCCCAGACGCTGTAGAAGCGAGTCAAAAAGGGACCAATGACTTTGTCACTAACGTCGATCGCGATGCAGAGCATCTGATCATCGAAGTCATTCGCAAGTCCTATCCGCAACATACTATTGTTACCGAAGAACGCGGCGAATTGGTCGGCGAAGATAAAGACGTACAATGGGTGATCGATCCACTGGATGGCACATCAAACTTCATCAAACGTTTCCCACACTTCTCAGTCTCTATCGCTGTACGCATTAAAGGCCGTACCGAAGTCGCTGTGGTTTACGATCCAATGCGTAACGAACTGTTCACCGCTACCCGCGGTCAGGGCGCACAGCTCAACGGTTACCGTCTGCGCGGCACCAACGCCAAAGACCTGGATGGCACCATCCTGGCAACCGGCTTCCCGTTCAAAGTTAAGCAGCACGCAACGCCATACATCAACGTGGTTGGCAAGCTGTTTACCCAATGTGCCGACTTCCGTCGTACCGGTTCTGCCGCACTGGATCTGGCCTACGTGGCTGCCGGTCGCGTGGACGGTTTCTTCGAAATTGGCCTGAAGCCATGGGATTTCGCCGCGGGTGAACTGCTGGTGCGCGAATCTGGCGGCCTGGTGACCGACTTCGTTGGCGGCCACAACCACTTCAGCTCCGGCAACGTGGTAGCCGGTAACCCACGCGTTGTGAAAGCCATGCTTTCTACCATGCGTGATGAACTGAGCGAAGCGCTGAAGCGTTAATTTAGGCTATTACGCTGGCCATTTTAGGCTTGGGCAGTGCTCGAACTCCTCACGTACTGCGTGTACGCTCCGGGTTCTCCGCGCTGGCCGTACCCAAACTGCCTGCGCTCATCACGCCTGAACCTGTTTTGAATAATGAAGCGCTGCAATCACTGCAGCGCTTTTTTTATGCCTGCTAGCGGGAGAAAGGCCGAATGCCGCCGCCGAATTCCGGCTGGGCACTGGCGTATAACAACAACCCGGCAAACAGCAAAATCAAACCGCCGGCCAGCGCCAGCGAACCCCAGGCCACCGCACTCCAGGCGGCAGGCGCACGTGAGCGGCTGAGTCGCACCGCCAATCGGCGGCTGTAATGCACCAGCAAGGCCAACAACGAGATAGTCAGTGAAGTGCCGAGTGCCATCGCCAATGCGGAAACCACTCCCCAGGCGAAAACGCCAATCACTTTGGAAAACAGCAATACCAGAATCGCCCCCGAGCAGGGCCGCATACCCATCGCCAGTACGATGGCAGTCTGTGTACGCCAATCGCTGCCGGCCTGCAGCTCTGTATCACTCGGCAAATGGCGGTGACCACAGCCACAATGCTCGCTGTGAACGTGATCCGCCGGCAGAGGTTGCAGGCTGTTGATTCGCAACGCCGGTTGCGGACGCAGGGTTTTCACCGCATGATACAAACGCTTCAACGCGCGCCAAGTGAGCAGCACCCCGAGCAACATCACCAGAACAAAACTGCCCTTCTCCAACCAGAAACTGCTCTGATGCAACTGCCGTGATGACAGTTGCAGCACCACCAACATCAGCGTTACCAGGGCGATAGCCACCAGCCCCTGCACCAACGAGGCGGCAAAAGTCAGTTTCAGACTGCTTTTCAGCCGCGCCGGATGGGTAGCCAGATAGGTGGCAATCACTACCTTGCCGTGACCGGGGCCGAGCGCATGCAACACCCCATAGCTCAGGCTGAACAGCATCAAAGCCAATCCGGCTTGCTGCGGTGCCGCTTTGACCTGCTGCAACAGACCGGCCATCTGCAGATGCAATCCTTTTTGCCACATCACGCTTTGCAACAGCAACTGCGGCCAATAGTGCCACGCCAACCGGGCCCCCAGTGCCAGCAGCAGCGCAAACAGCAACAGCGGCCACAGGCTGAAGACCCAGTGCCGTTTACGCGTGGCGGGCTGGCTGAGATTTACTGACATTGCAGGCTGACCTTCTGCGCAAACTGTTGCCCCAGCTCCATATCTTCACCGGGTGAATCGTTCTTATCGAGGGATAACGCATAAGCCTGCAAGGAGGAGTTCGGTTTTGGCGTCATCAGCTTGAACTTGCATTGAGCGGCCATTTCCGGCGGCAAATGCAGCGCCGTTTTATCTTTATAGGTCATATCGACAAAGTAGGTGGGATCGTAGGTGGCGATTTCAAACGGCTTGCCCGCCAGCGGCTGCGGCTCGGCCAGCGGCAACACAAACTCCAGCACCGCCTGATGCCCCTGACGCGACAGGTGATATTCAGTCGGCAGGTTCAGGTACTTCACTCGTTTGCCGTCGCGATAGATGTCGGTGAAATAGTGTTGGCCAAGCACGTTGGCCATCACCTGCGCCGCCAACTTCTTCCACACTTCCGAGTCGTCTTTGGCGTTTTCCGCATCGTACAGCAGATCCGCCGAGGTAATTTCATCCATAACCCAAACCATTTTCAAGCCAACCAGCTGTTGATCCTTAGCCACGAAAGTGGTGTTCATATCAATAAAGCTGTGTGGGTGAGCGACAGCACCGGCGCTGAAAAGCGTCAAAAAACCGGCCAGAATAAATCGTAACTTCATCATCAAACGATACTCATTATTGTTATAAAGTAACATCAACCAACCTTAAACCGTCGCCATTACAGCCAATAATTGTGACGAAAGTTGTAAGCCGAAGTAAAACCGGGTGCCGTCGCCGCGCCGCGCATCGCCTTTTGCTATGCTTATTCATAATTTAATCGTTACCCGCCAGAAGGTGATATGAGCCTGGACACTTCCCCCGTGCCTGAGCTCTCCGGTCAACAGCGACGCTGCCATCTGTTATTGATGCTGTACGCGCCGGTGCCCGCAGTACAACTGGAGACTATCAGCCAAATTAATGGCGTCGCCCCCCTCATCACCCGGCAAGATATAGCCGAGGTTGCCAGTGAAATCCAGCGTTTCCATCACCTGGAAATTGACGGCAATCCCGACGAAGGCTACCGGATCAGAGGCAGCGCGCTCAACCAACGCCTCTGCCTGATCCACTGGCTGCGACGAGCCCTGCGCTGTAGCCCGGAGTTTGTCGAACGTCACTTTTCCCAATGGTTACAGCAGGCGCTGGGACGAGGTGCAGAGCTGACGCCAGAGTTGGAGCAGTGCATCGGCGAATGCGAAGCGTTGCTCAACCGCAGTTTTGATCGACGCGATCGTCAGTTTCTGCAGCACTACCTGCGCTTTTGTGTCTGGGAAAACCAGCGCCAACGACACCCTGTTTTCACCCCTGCTCAGCACGACTGGCTGCATCAGAAACCGGAATACCAGGCGGCCACTTTGCTGCATCATTCGTTAAATCAGCTCTTTACCCTGCCGCCCGTGGCCAACGAAAGTGACTTTTTGGTATTGACGTTCACCATGTTGAAAAACCACAGTTACCACAGCAACGACTCAGCGGAAGATCTGCGGCTGATGGCGGCGATAAAAAACATGGTCGATCGCTTCCAACAGATCTCCGGCATGACCTTCAGCAGTGAAGAGGATTTGATTAGCCAGTTATTTGCTCATTTGGCGCCGGCGGTGGAGCGCTGTCGCTTTGAGATTGGCATCGATAACCAACTGCTGGAAGAGGTCGAACGTAAGTATCCACGCCTGATGCGTACCGCTCAGGAGGCACTGGCGCCGCTGGAGCAGGAGTACGATATTCATTTTTCCAGTGAGGAGGCGGGCTTGGTCGCCATCAGTTTTGGCGCCTGGCTGATGCAGGGCAATGCGCTGCAGGAAAAGCAGGTGCTGTTGCTGACGCTGGACAACCCGCAGTTGGAAGAGCAAGTGGAGTATCAAATCCGTGAATTAACGCTGCTGCCGTTGAACATCAAATATTTGCCGCTACGCGATTATCTGCGCTCTGGCGCGCCGCAGGGCATCACGCTGGTGATTACCCCTTATGACGCAGAACACACCGAGTCGGAGCCACCGCTGATTTACACCGAATTACCGCTGGAACGCCAGCAGCGCAAAACCATCCGTGCGCTGCTGGAAACCTCTTAACGGCTGCCGCTGACTGACACCGCCGGCGGGCGAATAAACATCGCCGGCAGAGCCACCGCTGCCATCACCCAGAACACCCCGCCCTGCAGATGTTCGAACAGGAAACCGGCAATCACCGTCATAATCGCAATGCCGCCGCCCATCGCCAGCGCCGAGTAGACCGCCTGCAACCGGATCACTTCCGGCCCCTTGCGCGCGGCGATAAAACGCATGGCCGCCAGATGGCAAACGGTGAAAGTGCCGCAATGCAGAATTTGGATCACCAGCAACCACCCCAGTTCGGTACTGGACGCCATCAGGCCCCAGCGCAGTACGCCACAGCAGGCGGAAAGCAGCAGCAGATTGCGTGCATTCCAGCGACGGAACAGGAAATTACTGCTAGCGAAAATGATCACTTCCGCTACCACACCCAACGACCACAGGTAGCCAATGGTCGAAGCCGAATACCCCGCTTCCTGCCAATAGATCGAACCGAAGCTGTAATAGCCGGCATGTGCGCCCTGCAACAAGGTGACGCACAGCAGGAAGCGCCAGACCGGCCCCTCTTTTAACATCTCCCACAATGAACGGTCGGCTTCGCTGTGGCTGCGCGCTTCTCCCTGTGGCATCACGCTCGGTTTCAGCATCATGCCCAACAGCATCGCCAAAATACTGATGATCAGGCTGTAAAGGATCGCGTTATGCCCCCAGACGGAAACCATCTGTCCGGTCAGCGCCGAACCGATGACAAACGCCAGCGAGCCCCACAGTCTGACCCGGCCGTAATCCATGGTGATCTGTTTTTGCCAGGTCGCAGCCAGTGCGTCGGTCAGCGGCACCAGCGGCGAAAAGAACAGGTTGAAACCGGCAATCACCAGCATCAGCCAGCCCCAGCCGTTACCGAAACAGAACCCGATGGCAAAAGCCAGCGTCAGCAATGCCAGCAGCCGCAAAGCCGTCACCAAATGAGAGGGATCCTTAACCCGGGGAGCAATCAGCAAACTTCCGAGGAAACGCGCAACCAACCCGGCACCGAGCAGAATACCGATGGTTTCAGGGGGTATCCCCTCGCCTTTTAACCAAACGCCCCAAAAGGGTAAGAAAATGCCGTAAGAAAAGAAGTAGGTGAAATAACTGAGAGCGAGCCAACGCGTTGATTGCAGAACCATGATCCCTCCGGTGTGAAGGCAATACTTTGACAGAGCTCACACTGGCTAGCAATGTACATTCAGGTACGAGGCCATAGACTGCTAAGCAGTTCACAGTTTGCCTGCCACGGGCATAAAAAAACCCGCCGAAGCGGGTTTTTAAACAGAAAGCGGAATTAAGCGTAAACCGGCAGGCGGGCGCAGATATCCAACACTTTCTTCTTGGTGCGTTCGATGGTGGCCTCATCATTGATGTTGTCCAGCACGTCGCAGATCCAACCGGCCAGCTCACGCACTTCCGCTTCTTTGAAGCCACGGCGAGTCACTGCCGGAGTACCGATGCGCACGCCAGAGGTGACGAACGGGCTCTTAGGATCGTTTGGCACGCTGTTTTTGTTCACGGTGATGTTGGCGCGGCCCAGGGCGGCGTCAGCTTCTTTACCGGTCAGGTTCTTGTCAACCAGATCCAACAGGAACAGGTGGTTATGGGTGCCACCGGAAACCACTTTGTAGCCGCGCTCCAGGAACACTTCCACCATCGCTTTGGCGTTATCGGCCACTTGCTGCTGGTAGATCTTGAACTCAGGCTCCATCGCTTCTTTCAGCGCTACCGCTTTACCAGCAATCACGTGCATCAGCGGGCCGCCCTGGCCGCCCGGGAACACGGCGGAGTTCAGCTTCTTGTACAGATCTTCATCACCGCCTTTCGCCAGGATCAGGCCGCCGCGCGGACCCGCCAGGGTTTTGTGGGTGGTGGTGGTCACGATATGAGCGTGTGGAACCGGGTTCGGATAAACGCCGGCGGCGATCAGGCCCGCCACGTGCGCCATATCAACGAACAGGTAAGCGCCGATGCTGTCGGCGATTTCACGCATTTTTGCCCAGTCAACGATACCGGAGAAGGCAGAGAAGCCGCCGATGATCATTTTTGGCTTGTGGGTTTGCGCCTGCTTGGCCAGGTCTTCGTAATCGATTTGGCCTTTTTCGTCGATGCCGTAAGGCACCACGTTATACAGTTTGCCGGACAGGTTAACCGGTGAACCGTGGGTCAGGTGGCCGCCGTGCGCCAGGTTCATCCCTAAAATGGTGTCGCCCGGCTGCAGCAGCGCGGTGTAAACGGCGAAGTTAGCCTGGGAGCCGGAGTGCGGCTGTACGTTGGCGTAATCGGCACCGAACAGCTCTTTGGCACGGTCGATAGCCAGTTGCTCAACGATATCCACGTATTCGCAGCCGCCGTAATAACGCTTGCCCGGATAACCTTCAGCGTATTTGTTGGTCAGCTGGGAACCCTGAGCCTGCATCACGCGCGGGCTGGTGTAGTTCTCAGACGCAATCAGCTCAATGTGCTCTTCCTGACGCACCACTTCTTGCTCCATTGCACGCCACAGTTCGGCATCGTAATCAGCAATGTTCATTTCACGCTTTAACATCCGGCTTCTCCTGACTTAAATCGGCTAACTAAAAAATCACCAAATAACTACCCGTTTGGGTTCTGGGGCACAGTGTAAACTGTTTCCCCCCACCGAGGATAGGCCTTGACAGAGGTTTTTACGCAAACGATTGGCATTAGGCGCGGCAAGGCTTTGATCCGATAAATCTCCCCATTCGGCAACGGACTTTTACTCATGCTGGGAATGCGGTTTTTTCATGTTCTGTGAGCGGGATCGCCGCTCGCCGACCCCGCAACAAAAACAGGGGTATTTACAGCCACCACAGAAACCGTTAGGATGCGCTTAAACTTAAAGATGCATTTAAAATACATCATTACATTATTCCAATAATGATCGACCAAGGAGCGCTGCCATGCTGGATAGCCAAACCATCGCCACCGTAAAATCTACTATTCCCCTGCTGGCCGCTACCGGGCCGAAGCTGACCGCACATTTCTACGATCGTATGTTCGAGCACAATCCCGAGCTCAAAGACGTGTTCAATATGAACAATCAGCGTAATGGCGATCAGCGTCAGGCGCTGTTCGATGCGATCTGCGCCTATGCCGCGAATATCGAAAATCTGGCGGCGCTGCTACCGGCGGTAGAACGTATTGCCCAGAAGCACACCAGCCTGAATATTCAGCCGGATCAATATCAGATTGTCGGTGGCCATTTACTGGCGACCCTGGACGAAATGTTCAGCCCGGGTCAGGAAGTGCTGGACGCCTGGGGCAAAGCCTATGGCGTACTGGCAGACGTGTTTATCCAGCGTGAAGGCCAGATTTATCAGGCCAGCGAAAGCGCCGACGGTGGCTGGCGCGATCTGCGCGCTTTCCGCATCGTCAAAAAACAGCCGCAGAGCGAGGTGATTTGCAGCTTCGTGCTGGCGCCGGTTGACGGTGGCCGGGTGATCGACTTCAAACCGGGGCAATACCTGGCGGTCTATATCAAGCACGACAGCATGGAGAATCAGGAGATTCGCCAATACTCGCTGACCACCTCACCGAACGGCGAATACTATCGCATTGCGGTAAAGCGCGAAGATCAGGGTAAGGTTTCGAATTTCCTGCATCAGCAGGCCAAAGAAGGCGACGTAATTTACCTTGCTCCGCCGCACGGGGATTTCTTCCTCGAAGCCAAGCCGGATACTCCAGTGGCGTTGATCTCCGCCGGCGTTGGCCAAACGCCTATGCTCGGCATGCTCAATACCCTGCACGATAACCAGCATCAGGCGGACGTGCACTGGCTGCACGCGGCGGAAAATGGCAGCGTTCACGCCTTTGCCGATGAAGTGGCGGACATCGCCGGGCGCATGCCAAACCTGAGCCGCCACGTGTGGTACAACCAACCGAATGCTAATGATGTGGAAGGCCGAGACTATCAGAGCCGTGGCCTGATGGATCTCAGCGCCCTGCGCGAAACGCTCAGCACCCCGCAGATGCATTACTACTTCTGCGGACCGGTGCCGTTTATGCAACACGTGGGCAAACAGTTGCTGGAGATGGGCGTCAGCGCCGATCGTATCCACTACGAATGCTTCGGCCCACACAAGGTGATGTAATTGAAAAGGGCGCAGTTCATCCACAACCGCGCCCTATACGCTAAATAATTGGCGTTGCATCGCGGCGGCAACTAAGCGCATCCCCAGAAATGTACAATAAGTACGTGACTGGGGTAAGCGCAGGCAGCCAACAAAGAGGCAGCTTCAAGTATGACGGGTATGATTATTTCTCCGCCAGCTTGCGTGTCTCCTGCACCTGCTGCGCCGTCAACGGTGCAGCCTGATTCCCCCAACTGCCTCTTAGATAGCTCATCAGATCGGCTGCCTGCTGGTCGTTCAACGTCCAGGCGTAGCCCGGCATGGCGATCGCGGTGGCGTGCTGGGTGATTGGCGTGTGTGCACCTTCCAGCACCACGCGTAGCGCAGTGATCGGATTTTCCGCCGTCACCGTCGTGTTGCCCGCCAGCGCAGGAATGGTGTTGGCGCTGCCCTCGCCCTTATTGCCATGACAGGTTGAACAGTACATCGCATAGCTGCGCTGCCCCGCCTGCTGATGGTCGGCGGCCAGCGGCGTCACTTTCTGCGCCGCGGGTTGCTCCGCCGCCAGGCTGTGCAAATAGGTGGCAATAGCGTTCAGATCGCCGTCGGTAAGATACTGCGTACTGTGGCTCACCACTTCGCTCATCGGCCCGGAAACCGCGGCATGTTGGCTGCGCCCGGTTTTCAACAGGGCAACCACTTCGTCCTGCTTCATTCCGCGTAACCCGGAAGCGTACCAACCGTCCAGCTCGGCGCCGCTCAGGAAGGCCAGCTCTTTGCTGTCCAGACCTTTTTCCTGCATCGCCCAGCCACGCGGCGTATGGCAACTGCCGCAGTGCCCCGCCCCCTGAACCAAATAGGCGCCGCGATTCCACTCTGCGCTCTGGTTGTGGTCAGGCTGGTAAGGCGTATCGTCATGGAACAGCTGATTCCATACCGCCAGCGGCCAGCGCATCGACAACGGCCAACTGATGTCACTGGCGCGGTTGGCGGTATTCTGCGCCGGCACTTCGTTCATCAGGTAGTCATACAGCGCGCGCATATCTTCCGCATTCATTTTGGCGTAAGAGGTATACGGCATCGCCGGATAAAGCCGGTGGCCGTCTTTGGCGATCCCCTGGCGCATGGCGCGGTCAAACTCATCAAAAGAATAAGCGCCGATGCCCTGCTGTTTGTCCGGCGTGATATTGGTGGCGTAGATATTGCCCAGCGGCGTCGGGAACTTCATGCCGCCGGCAAACAATGCGCCGCCTGGCGAGGTATGGCAGGCGGTACAGTCACCGGCCTTGGCCACGTATTCCCCGGCCGACATCGCCTGGGCCGAACCGCCCGCCGCCAGTAAGGTCAGCAAATACAGTGAACGCATTCTCATGCTCCCTCCTTCGCGGCAACCTTGCCATAGGCCAGCTCATTGACCGCACGCCATGCCTGGTCGATCGCCGAGTTGGCGTACGGGCTCCAGTCTGAATCCGAGTTGGCAATCACGATTTTGCCGATCGGCTGGCGCGCCGTCTCAATGATTTTCTTCGCTTCGTCCTCGTCGTCAAACAAGCCGTTGAGGAAATAGGAGTAACCGTGCGACCAGCGGTTGACGGTAATGGCTTCAATATCACGCTGGTGATCGAATCCGGCCGACCCCAGCATGCCCTGCAATTGTTCGCGGATCATCTGCTCATGCACTTCAAATGGCGTACCCAACAGTAAGGCACGGCCTTTACGTGACTGTTCGCGCGGGCTGAGTCCGCTGCCCGCCAACGTCGGCACGTATACCATATGCAGGCCAATGGGCTGGTTGGGATCGCGCGGGTGCTGATAGCCGCCCATACTCACTGGATAATCCAGCTTCACGCGGCAATAAGGGGCGGTTGGGGAGTAAACTTCATGTACGCCCAGTTTGATAAACGGCTGCCAGTTGCGGATCACCACTTTGCTGTACACCAGCGGTGACTTCACGTTCTGCTTCAGCGCCTCTTGCTGTTCGGCCGACATTTCCGGTACCAGGTACGGGATCATCATGTTGTACCCGGCCATCACCACCTGCCCGGCGCGCACCTTGGTCATTTTCTCGCCGGTCATATAGGTCACTTCGACCTTGTCACCGACGTTGGCCGCGTGCAATCCGGTGCTGTTCAATCGCAGTTTTACCGGCGAATCGGCCCGGTCTAGCTGGCTGTAATCGAACCTGGCGAGAACGATGTCATTCATGTCTTTGCCGCCCGGTGAAACCGCCGGGATCAGATGGCGTACCATCAGACGCGTCAGGGTAGCGTTGCCGTCCGGGAAGTGGAACACGTAAGGATCGTCGAGATCCGCCTGCGACTCTTCGTCCAGCGGCGGCAGGTTCATACCGTTCAGGCCCGGCAGGTCACAAATACGGGCGTCGCTGCATGAAGTCGCGTCAATGCCCACCGCCTGGAAATCACTGGTAGTTTGCTGGAAATAGCGGATAGCCATTTCGCTCAGCCCCACCTTTTCACGCAGGAATTCGGTATAGCTGTGCTTGTCGAGCCATTCGCTTTTCTGCTCCTGGCTCATTTCCGGCAGGTAGTCCTTGTCCACCGTATGCAGTGCAATCAGCGCCTGACGGTCGCTTTCCGGCAGCGGGAAATCGCCGATAAAAGCCTCATAGGAACGGCCGTTGAGTCGGTCATGCGGAATATCGTCCGCCACCATACGCCCGGGATCGCCGCTCACCACTTTGTCGACGCCAAAGTTCTTACGGTCGAAATAGACACCGCGACTCAGGTTCAGATTGGGGTAAAAAGTGGTGTCAAAAGCCTTTTCCAGGTTGTCGATGCTGACACCCAGTTTTTTCAGCAGCCCCATCGCTACCGGGCTAAAGTTGGAACGCGGCGACTGCAGCGACTCGCTGCCGCCATAGCCGAGGATGGTCCCGTTCTCACTGCTGAACTCATTGCGTTTGGCATGGCCACCAAAATCATCATGGTTGTCGATCAGCAAAATACGCTGCTGCGTCCCCTTCATTTGCTGCCAGAAACAGGCCGCGGCCAGCCCGCTGATCCCGGCACCGACCACCACCAGATCAAACTCTTCCGTCGCCGGTACGGCGGCAAAATCGAAGGCTCGGCCGTCACGCCCCAATTGGTGCGCATGTTCAAAGGAACCGGGGTGGTTGCCCCGCAGTCCGGTCAGCGTCGGCGGATAGTAGAGGGTTTGATTGGCGGTTTGCGGCGATGCCCGCAGGATCTGCATCGGCGTCAGCCCGGCAGCGATGGTGATCGCCACCCCATTAAGAAAATCGCGTCTGGTGATACCCATAATTGGCTTCCTTTCAGTTTTTATTATCATCAGACCGGCGGGGCCGGTCTGAAGGCCGCGTTATTTTGCGGATAAATACTGTAAAATCAATGTTTGAACATCACATGGCGTATCGCAGTGTAGTCTTCCAGGCCATACATCGACATATCCTTGCCGTAGCCGGACAGCTTCTGGCCACCGTGCGGCATCTCGCTCACCAGCATGAAATGGGTATTCACCCAGGTGCAGCCATACTGCAGACGAGCGCTTAGACGGTGTGCCCGACCAACATCCCGGGTCCACAACGACGACGCCAGGCCATACTGTGACTCGTTGGCCCAGGCCAATACCTGCGCCTCATCATCGAACTCCGTGACGGTTACCACCGGCCCGAACACTTCACGCTGCACAATCTCATCTTCCTGACGCGCACCGGCCAGCAGCGTTGGCTGGAAATAGTAGCCGGGGCCGTTAACGCGCTTACCGCCGGTCACCACCTGCACGTGCGGCAGCGCCTTGGCTCGCTCGACAAAACCCACCACCCGCTCCAGATGCTGAGCGGTGATCAACGGGCCCAGTTCGCTGTCTGGATCTTCCGGCGGGCCTATCTTCAGGCTGCCGATAGCCTCACCCAAGGCCTTTACCAACTGCGGGTAAATGCCTTTCTGGGCGTAAATCCGGCAGGCGGCGGTGCAATCCTGGCCAGCGTTGTAGAAACCAAAACTGCGAATGCCGTCCACCACCTGTTGCAGATCGGCGTCGTCGAACACCAGTACCGGTGCCTTGCCGCCCAGTTCCATATGGGTACGTTTAATGCCGGGCGCAGTATGGGCAATGATGTGTTCACCGGTAGCGATTGAGCCGGTCAGCGACACCATGCGCACCTTGTCATGGCCGGTCAGCCGGTCACCGACGCTAGCACCGCGGCCAAACAGCACGTTGAATACGCCCGCAGGGAACACATCGGCGGCCAGCTCCGCCAGCTTGAAGGTGGTCAGCGGGGTTTGTTCCGAAGGCTTAAGCACCACGCAGTTACCTGCCGCCAATGCCGGAGCCAGCTTCCACGCCGCCATCATCAGCGGGTAGTTCCAGGGAGCGATTGAAGCAACCACCCCCAACGCATCGCGGCGGATCATCGACGTGTGCCCGGCCAGGTATTCACCGGCCGCCAGCCCACTCAGACAACGGCTGGCACCGGCGAAGAAGCGGAACACATCCGCCACCGCCGGCAACTCATCGTTCAATACGCAGTGGTAAGGTTTGCCGCAGTTAAGCGACTCCAGACGGGCAAAGGTTTCCGCATGGTGGTCGATCAGGTCCGCCAGCTTCAACAGGTGCTCGGCACGCTCCTTCGGTGTGGTCTGGCCCCATTCGACAAACGCGGCGTCGGCTGCCAACACCGCCTGATCGACCTGCTCCACACTGGCTTCTGCCACTTGCACCACCACCTCTCCGGTCGCCGGGTTATACACCGGCAACAACGCCCCCTGGCCGGCAACCAGTTGGCCGTTAATCAACAATTGGCTTTGCATATAGACGAACCCCTCAGTTATTTATTTTTAGCGACATGATCCCTTTCCCCAATGGATTTCAAGTTGCAGCTAGGCGGCAAGAGCGTAAATCCCCCGGAGCTTATACAAAATAAGTGACTGGGGTTTACGCTCGCAGCCAACAACGCTGCAGCTTGAAAGACGAAGGGGAAAGCTATTTGCCGCTGCCGGCGACGCTTTCGCCACCTTTGGTCAGGTAATAGGCCCCCAAAATCGGGATCATGGTCAGCAGCATCACCGACAGCGCCACCACGTTGGTGATCGGCACGTCACGTGGGCGACCGAGCTGGTTCAGCAACCACAGCGGCAGCGTGCGCTCATGGCCGGCGGTGAAGGTGGTGACAATGATTTCATCAAACGACAACGCGAACGCCAGCATGCCCCCGGCCAGCAGCGCCGAGCCAAGGTTGGGCAATATCACGTAGCGGAAGGTTTGCCAGCCGTCGGCACCGAGATCCATAGAGGCCTCGATCAGGCTGTAGGAGGTTCGGCGGAAACGGGCAATCACGTTGTTGAACACGATCACCACGCAGAAGGTGGCATGACCAATAACGATGGTCAGCACCCCCGGTTCAATATTCAGTGCCTTGAACGCCGCCAGCAGCGCCAGGCCACTGACAATGCCCGGCAGCGCGATCGGCAACAGCAGCAACAATGAAATGCTGTCTTTGCCGAAGAAGTCACGCCGGTAGAGAGCCGCTGCCGCCAGCGTGCCCAGCACCAGCGCCACGGCGGTGGCCAGCGCGGCAATCTGCGCGGACAGCAGCATCGCATCGATAATGTCCTGCCGCCCGGCGGCAACGCTGAACCAATGCAGCGTAAACCCCTTCGGCGGGAAGCTGAAAGCCGCATCCTCGGTGTTGAAGGCGTAGATGGCGATAATCGCCAACGGGAAATGCAGGAAAATCAGTCCGCCCCAGGCGGCCAGTTTTAGCCCTAACGGCGCGCGTTCAGAGTGCATCGAAAGCCCCCAGACGTTTCACAATGGAAAGATAAATCGCGATCAGCACGATCGGCACCAGAGTAAAGGCCGCAGCCATCGGCATATTGCCGATCGCCCCTTGCTGGGCGTACACCATGCTGCCGATAAAGTAGCCCGGCGGCCCCACCAGTTGCGGCACGATAAAGTCCCTAGCGTCAGCGAAAAGGTAAAGATTGATCCGGCGGCGATCCCCGGCACCGCCAACGGCAGGATCACGTAACGAAAGGTCTGCGCAGGGCGTGCGCCCAGATCCGCCGAGGCATGCAGCAGCGAAGGGGGCAGGCGTTCCAGTGCCGCCTGGATCGGCAGGATCATGAACGGCAGCCAGATATAAACAAACACCAGAAAACGGCCTAACCCGGAGGTGGATAGCGTGTTACCGCCGACACCCGGTACGGTCAGGATCGCCGCCAGCAACGGCTCCAGCCCGAGATGCTGCAGGAACCATTGTGCTACGCCATCCTTCGCCAACAGCAGCGTCCAGGCGTAGGCCTTGACGATATAGCTGGCCCACATCGGCATCATCACCGCGATGTAGAAAAACGCCTTGGTGCGGCCGCTGGTGTAGCGTGCCATGTAATAGGCAATGGGAAACGCCAGCACCGCGCTGGCCAGGGACACCAGTATCGCCATCGTCAGCGTGCGCAGAATGATGTCGTAATTGGCCGGATTGAACAGCGCCCGCAGGTTATCGAAGGTCAGGTCCGGCGTCACCGTCATGGTGAAGTCGTCGAAGGTGTAAAAGCCCTGCCACAGCAGCGTCAGCAATGAGCCGAGGTAGACCGCGCCAAACCACAGCAGCGGCGGCACCAGTAACAGCAGCAGGTACAGCGTCGGCCGGCGATAGAGGTAGGTCGACAGGGTGCGCAAGGTACCGCGGCGCGGCGCGGGATAATCGATGCTCATCTCCATTTCACCTCGCCTCCAGCAATGGCACCATCGCCTCACGCGACCAGCAGGCGGTGACCGGTTGGCCGATCAGATGCGGCTGCCCGTCGGCGTGCCACTGAGGATTCGCCTGGCTGACCAGCAGTTTCTCACCGCTGTTCAAGGCAATTTCGTAGCGCGTCGCCGCCCCCTGGTAATGGATCTCCTGCAGCGTACCCTGCACCTGAATTTCCCCCTGCGCCGCGCCGGCCTGATCCGCGAGCCGAATATGCTCGGGACGGATCGAGAAGGTGGCGGCCTGGCCCAACAGCCGCTGCGCCAAATCGCTGCGCACCACGTTAGAGGTGCCGACAAACTCGGCGACAAACGGCGTCTTCGGTCGCATGTAGAGTTCGCGCGGCGCGTCCACCTGTTCAATACGGCCATTGTTGAACACCGCCACCCGGTCGGACATCGACAATGCTTCGCTCTGATCGTGGGTGACGAAAATAAAGGTAATGCCGAGCTGGCGCTGCAGCTTTTTCAACTCCCCCTGCATCTGCTCGCGCAGCTTGAGATCCAGCGCGCCGAGCGGTTCATCCAACAGCAGCACCCGCGGCCGATTGACCAGTGCGCGAGCCAGTGCGACACGCTGCCGCTGGCCGCCGGAAAGGTGCGCCGGTTTGCGCTCGGCTACAAATCCCAACGCCACGCTGTCCAGCGCTTCCTGCGCACGGGCCAGGCGTTCTCGCTTGGCGACGCCTTTAACCATCAGCCCGTAAGCGACGTTTTCCAGCACCGACATATGTGGGAACAGCGCGTAATCCTGGAAGACGGTATTCACGTCGCGCTGATACGGCGGCAAATTGGCGGCCTCCTGCCCGTGAATACGAATCGAGCCGGCAGTAAGCTGTTCGAAACCGGCGATCAACCGCAGGCAGGTGGTTTTCCCCGAGCCGGAAGGCCCGAGCATGGAGAAGAATTCCCCGTCTTGTATCTCGATTGAAACCCGGTCCACGGCGCGAACCTCGCCGAAGCTTCGCGAAACATCGATAAATTGCACGGCAATGGTCATGATCTGCGCTCCTGATTGACGTTAATCGGGCGTAGCGAACTACGCCCGCACGGGTTACCGACCGCCCATGATGGCGATGTAATCCTGAGTCCAGCGGCTGTAGGGCACGAATTTTCCGCCCTGCGCCTGTGGCGTTTTCCAGAAGGCAATCTTGTCGAACTGGTTGAAACCGTTGGTCTCGCAACCTTTATCACCCAACAGCGTGCTGGCCTTGCAACCCGCCGGTGACGCCGGGACAGAACCGAACCAGGCGGCAACGTCGCCCTGCACTTTCGGTTCCAGCGACCAGTTCATCCACAGATAGGCGCAGTTCGGGTGTTTGGCATCGGCGTGCAGCATGGTGGTGTCGGCCCAACCGGTCACCCCCTCTTTCGGGAATACCGTACCGATCGGCTGGCCTTCCCCTTTCAGGGCATTGGCCTGATACGGCCAGGCGCTGGAGGCGACCACGCCTTCGTTTTTGAAATCGCTCATTTGTACCGAGGTGTCATGCCAGTAGCGGTGGATCAGTGCATGCTGGGTACGCAACAGCTTCAACGCCGCCTGATACTGCTCTTCGTTAAGCTGGTACGGATCGCTGATGCCAAGCTGCGGTTGCGTGGCCTTCAGGAACAATGCCGCATCGGCGATATAGATTGGCCCATCGTAGGCCTGAACCCGGCCCTGATTGGTTTTGCCATCCGGCAGGTTCTGCTGCTGGAACACTACTGCCCAGCTGTCCGGCGGTGTCGGGAAGGTTTTGGTGTTATACATCAGCAGGTTCGGGCCCCACTGATAGGGCGTGCCGTAGGTTTTGCCGTCCAGGGTGTACCAGGCACCGTTTAACAGGCGCGGGTCGATGTTTTTCCAGTTAGGGATCAACGCGGTATTGATCGGCTGCACCCGCTTGCCGAAAATCAGCCGCAGCGAAGCGTCGCCGGAAGCGGTGACCAGGTCGTAGCCTCCTTTGGCCATCAGGCTGACCATTTCGTCGGAAGTGGCGGCGGTTTTCACATTCACCGCGCAGCTGGTTTGCTTTTCAAACTGGCTGACCCAGTCGTAGTTTTTATCGGACTGACCGCGTTCGATGTAACCGGGCCAGGCAATGATATCCAGTCGCCCTTCGCCCTTGCCGAGCGCCTGCGGCAGATCGGCCGCCTGGGCCAAACCGCAAAGTACGGTGAAACAAAGTGCGGAAACTGTGGTGGTGACTGCGGTAGTTTTTCCCATCGTAATTACCCCTGTGTGGCCTATCTGTGTGCGGCAGGGAACGGCTGCCGCCCTAGTCTCATTTTATTTACCCTATGAATTTCAAGTTGGCCGCTCTAGCGCGTCCATGCGCTCGCGGCATTTGTACATCCCTGTACAGCACAGCCAGGCGACCAGCTCACTCATCCCCAGGCGCTTACTTGAGTAAGCCACTGGGATGAGTGCAGGTAACATCGCTGCAGCTTGAAAAGCGACGGGTATGCTGCCTTTAGAAGCTGGCTTTAAATTTCGCCATCACATGCCTGACAACGCTGTAGTCCTGCAGTGAATCGCTGGAAAGATCCTTGCCGTAGCCGGAGCGTTTCAGGCCCCCGTGCGGCATTTCACTCGCCAGGGTGAAATGGGTGTTGATCCAGGTACTGCCGTATTGCAGATGAGCGGCGATGTGCAGCGCCCGATCGATATTCTGCGTCCAGACCGATGAGGCCAGGCCGTATTCGGAATCGTTTGCCCAGTTGACCGCCTGCTCCAGATGTTCAAAGCGGGTGATGCTCACCACCGGGCCAAACACCTCCCGCTGGACGATTTCATCGCTTTGCAGACAGCCGGCAAGCAGCGTGGGCTGGTAATAGAAACCCGGGCCGGAATGCGCGGCGGCGCCGGTGATCAATTCAATGTGTGGCTGGCTGAGCGCACGTTCGACAAAGCTGGCGACGCGATCGCGCTGGCGACTGCTGATCAGCGGACCGATTTCGTTATCCTCATCGCGTTTGCGGGCAAAGCGCAGGCTGGCAACCGCTTCGCCCAACGCATCCACCAGCTTCGGATAGATCCCCGCCTGCGCGTAGATACGGCAGGCCGCGGTGCAGTCTTGCCCGGCGTTGTAGTAGCCATAGGTGCGAATGCTGTTGACCACCTCGTCCAAATCGGCGTCATCGCAGACAATCACCGGTGCCTTGCCCCCCAACTCCAGGTGCGTGCGTTTGACGCTTTTCGCCGCCGCCTGCAGAATTTTCTGCCCGGTAACGATATCGCCGGTGACCGAAACCAGCCGTACCTGCGGGTGGCCGACCAAATGGCTGCCGACCCCTTCCCCGCCGCCGTAGACGATATTCAGCACCCCCGGCGGCAGGATCTCCTGTAACGCGGGCACCAGCGCCAAAATGGTCAGAGGGGTGTGTTCGGAAGGTTTGAATACCACGGTGTTGCCCGCGGCCAGCGCTGGCGCAATTTTCCACGCCGCCATCATCAACGGGTAATTCCAGGGCGCAATAGAGGCCACCACGCCGATCGGATCACGGCGGATCATTGAAGTGTGCCCTTCGATATATTCCCCGGCCAACTGCCCCTGCTGGGTGCGCACCGCGCCGGCAAAGAAGCGAAAGACGTCGATGGCCGCCGGCAGGTCGTCATTAAGCGCCTGATGCAGCGGTTTGCCGCAGTTGAGCGCCTCCAGACCGGCCAGGCGCTCGGCCTGACGCTCGATGGCATCGGCAATACGCAACAGAATAGCCGCGCGGTAGGCGGGGGTAGTCCGCGACCAGGAAGCGAACGCCTGTTGCGCTGCTTTTACTGCGTTGCCGACCTGGACAGATGAGGCTTCGGTGATCGAGACCAGCGTCTCGCCATTCGCCGGATTAACGATGCACTCTTGCTGGCCTTCGCCTTCGACCGATTGACCGTTAATAAATTGCTGACAGGATAAACCTGAAAGGAGGTGCACATCTGCCATTGCGTATCGCCTCTGAGTGACAAAAACGTTAACTAAATGTGAAATAAGTTAGTTTTAATCAGACTAAGCGAGCATCAGGCAGCCAACAAATTCTAAATACTGAACGACGCGTTCGATTAAATCGAATGCTTCAGCCCAGCCGCGTGCATATTGCCGTTTTCACGCGCAATAGTGAGAAATGGCGTAACCAGCTCCGGCCGCGCACTGCCGCGCCGCCATGCCAAACCGATATCCAACGGTTCCAGCAGATCCGCCAGCTTGCGCGCCTCAATCATATTGCCTTCCAGAGACCAGGCACGGTAGGCCATATCCGGCAAGATAGAAACGCCCATTCCCGCCGCCACCAGGCTGCGTACCGCCTCGGTTGAAGCGGTTTTCATGGCTATTTCCGGTTTTAAGCCTGCGCGCGCCCAGATACGCCGCGCATGCACGTCCATTTCGTCGGCATTAAGCTGGATCAGCGGCAGCTTCGCCACATCCGCCAGGCTGATGCTTTCATGATCCAGCAGTGGATGCAGCGGCGGTAACCACAGGCGATAAGGTGAATGCATCAGGACTTCGCTTTGCAGCGCATCGCGGTCTTCGATGTTCGACAAGATCAGCACGCCGATATCGATTTCCCCACTGACCAGCAAATGCTCAATATAGGGCCGCTCGTCTTCAATCACCTGAATGGTGACGTTGGGGTATGCCGATTTAAATCGCTTAAGCAGCTCGACCAAAAAGTAGCCCGCTACCAGGCTGGTCACACCGATGGTCAGCTTGCCGGTCAGGCTTTCGGTTCCCAGTTGCAAACTGCGCTTGGCGTTGTCCACCGTGGCAAGGATCAGATATGACTGGCGCAGAAACTGGTGACCCTGATGCGTCAGGTTCATGCCCTTGGCGTGACGCTCAAACAGACGTACGCCGATGTCGGTTTCCAACTGCTGAATAGCCAGCGTCAGCGAAGACTGGGAAACAAACACCGCCTGGGCGGCGGCAGAGATCGAGCCGGTTTCGGCCACCGCGATAAAATGGCGGATTTGGCGCAGCGTCATCATCCCCATCGCCTTTCAAGCCACTGCGTTGTTGTCTGCGTGCGCTTACCCCAGTCACTTACATGAGTAAGCTCCTGGGGATGCACGCCCTTGCCGCCTAGCCGCAACCTGAAATTCATTGGGGATCGCCTTAATCAAAATAGTTGAGTTGAGTGTAGACGCCGCGCGTAAAGCGATCGGGAAAAGTATCAAAAACGCGATAGCCTTCGCTTTTTTAGAATGCTAATGATGAAAACAATCAGAACAGCGGAGAGGTTGAAGGAGATTTGGGGCGTAGCGAGCGCCAGCCAGATTGGGTGCGGCCTGCGCGCAGTGTCCCGGAGTGTACACGCAGTACACGAGGAGGCCGAGCACAGCCCAAACTCAAGCTGGCGGTGCTCGGTAGAGGATCACAGACTCGGGAATCAAGGGCGTAGCGAGCGCCAGCCAGATTGGGTGCGGCCTGCGCGCAGTGCCCCGGAGTGTACACGCAGTACACGAGGAGGCCGAGCACAGCCCAAACTCAAGCTGGCGGTGCTCGGTAGAGGATCACAGACTCGGGAATCAAGGGCGTAGCGAGCGCCAGCCAGATTGGGTGCGGCCTGCGCGCAGTGCCCCGGAGTGTACACGCAGTACACGAGGAGGCCGAGCACAGCCCAAACTCAAGCTGGCGGTGCTCGGTAGAGGATCACATTAAATAGCTTCTTCGTCTTGTTCGCCGGTCCTGATACGCACTACGCGCGCCACGTCGAAGACAAAGATTTTACCGTCGCCGATTTTACCGGTCTGCGCGGTCTGCATGATGGTTTCCACGCAGGTATCGACGATATCGTCGGCCACGACGATCTCAATTTTCACCTTCGGCAGAAAATCGACCATGTACTCAGCGCCACGGTACAGCTCAGTGTGCCCTTTCTGACGGCCGAAGCCTTTCACTTCGGTCACGGTCATCCCGGTAATGCCAACTTCAGCCAGCGCTTCACGGACATCATCCAGTTTGAACGGCTTGATAATAGCGTCGATCTTTTTCATCTTCTTTCCTTTACCAATTTTTGCGGCCAAAGCCGGATGTGATTGGGTAGCGGCGGTCTTTGCCGAAATTGCGGGCGGTGATGCGCGGCCCGACGGCGGCCTGACGCCGCTTGTATTCGTTAATATCCACCAGGCGTATCACCTTGCGAACGATCGCCTCGTCGAAGCCTTCGGCCACCAGATCGGCAACCGATTTATCGCGCTCGACGTAACCTTCCAGAATCGCATCCAGAATGTCGTACGGCGGCAGGCTGTCCTGATCGAGCTGATCCGGCGCCAGCTCGGCGGACGGTGGACGATCGATAACGCGCTGCGGGATCACGTAAGAGACGGTATTGCGGTATTCGGACAGCTTGAACACCAGCGTTTTAGGCACGTCCTTCAACACGTCGAAGCCACCGGCCATATCACCATACAGCGTGGCGTAACCTACGGCCATCTCGCTTTTGTTGCCGGTGGTCAACACGATGCTGCGACGCTTGTTGGAGAGCGCCATCAACACCACGCCGCGACAGCGCGCCTGCAGGTTCTCTTCCGTGGTATCACGCTCGGTCCCAGCGAACATTGGCGTCAGCTGGCCCATAAAGGCGTCGAACATCGGCTCAATCGAAACGATATCGAATTCAATGCCCAGGATTTCCGCTTCTTCCCTGGCGTCGGCAATACTGATGTCCGCGGTATAACGGAACGGCATCATCAGCGCCTGCACCTTGTCTTTGCCCAGCGCGTCGACGGCAATCGCCAGCGTCAACGCCGAATCGATACCGCCGGAAAGCCCCAGCACGGCACCCTTGAAGCCGTTTTTGGTCACGTAATCGCGCACCGCCAGCACCAGGGCTTCATAGACCTGTGCCAACTGCGGCAGCTCGGCGGCCGGAGCGGTCATCGGCACCACGTCCAGCTCGTTGAATTCCAGCAGGGTTACCTGCTCGGCAAACGCTGCCAGGCGATGGGTCATGTTGCCGGCCGCGTCGAAGACTTTCGAACAACCGTCAAAAATCAGCTCATCCTGTCCGCCAATCTGGTTCAGATAGACCAACGGCAAATGGGTGCGCTGGCAATGACCGGCCATCAGGGTTTTACGGATGTACGGTTTTTCGCGGTTGTAAGGCGAGGCGTTGATCGACAGAATCATTTCGGCTCCGGCGGCCTTGGCGGCATCCACCGGCTCCGGGAACCATAGATCTTCGCAAATCAGCAGGCCCAAACGGTAGCCTTTCAGCTCAACCACGCAGGTGTCGTTACCGGCCTGGAAGTAGCGCTTCTCGTCGAATACGCCGTAGTTCGGCAACTGCTGCTTGAAGTAACGCGCCAGCAATTGCCCTTCAGAAAACAGCGACAGCGCATTATAGAGTTTGTCGCCTTCGCGCCACGGGTGGCCGACCAGGATCGCCACGTCGGTGGAGGCCTGCTGCAAACGCAGAAGCTGCTCGTCACAACGTTGGTAAAAATCGTTGCGATACAGCAGGTCTTCCGGCGGATAACCGGACAGCGCCAGTTCGGTGAACATGACCAGATCGGCTCCCGCCTTCTGCTGCTGTTGCACGGTTTGCAACATTCGTTCGGTGTTGCCTTCGATGTCACCGACCAACAGATTCAACTGGGCCAGTGCGATGGAAAGTGATCTGCTCATTGTTTAGGGTCCCGCTTAATACGTTCCATGGTGCTTTGCGTTTGGTCATGCCAGCAATTGAGAACGGAGTGTAAATCATTCCGCCGCGTTTGTTGAGAACCTGCGTGCGCAGGCCGCGGCGGAAAACATCATTCTTTAAAATCGTTGGCGTCCAGCTCATGGCGCGACAGCAATTTATAAAACTCGGTACGGTTACGGCCCGCCATGCGCGCGGCCTGGGTGACGTTACCCTTGGTGATCTGCAACAGCTTGCGTAAGTAATGCAATTCAAACTGATTACGCGCCTCGACAAAGGTCGGCAAGGCGGTGTTTTCCCCTTCCAACGCCTGCTCTACCAGCGCTTCGCTGATAACAGGTGCGGAAGTCAGGGCCACGCACTGCTCGATCACGTTCACCAATTGGCGCACATTGCCCGGCCAGGTGGCGGTCATCAGGCGTTTCATGGCGTCCGAAGAGAAGCTGCGGACAAACGGCTTGTGTCGCTTGGCGGATTCACGCAGCAGATGATTGGCCAGCAGCGGAATATCCTCGGCCCGCTCGTTCAGCGCCGGGATCTTCAGGTTCACCACGTTGAGGCGATAATACAAATCCTCGCGGAATTCGTTTTTCGCCATCGCCTTTTGCAAATCGCGGTGGGTGGCGGAAATAATGCGTACATCGATGTCCAGATCGCGGTTACTGCCCAGCGGACGCACTTTGCGCTCCTGCAATACACGCAACAGTTTCACCTGCAGCGAAAGCGGCATATCGCCAATCTCGTCTAGGAACAGCGTCCCGCCTGCCGCCGCCTGGAACAAACCTTCACGGCTGCTGACCGCGCCGGTAAACGCCCCTTTGGCATGACCGAACAGCTCGGACTCCAGTAGTTGCTCCGGCAACGCACCGCAGTTAATGGCGATAAACGCCTTCTTGCCGCGCGGGCTGGCGCCGTGGATCGCCTGTGCCAACACTTCTTTACCGGTGCCACTATGGCCGTTGATCAAGACGCTGACGTCTGACTGCGCCACCATTTTCGCCTGCTCCAGCAGGCGCAGCATAATAGGGCTGCGGGTGACGATATCCTCACGCCAGCTGTCGTCACCGGCCGGTAATGATTGGGACAGCGCTTCGTCGATGGCTTTGTAGAGCGCATCGCGGTCCACCGGTTTGGTCAGGAAGCTGAACACTCCCTGCTGAGTGGCCGCCACCGCGTCCGGGATCGAACCGTGGGCGGTCAGGATGATCACCGGCATGCCCGGTTGGTGCTTTTGGATTTCGGCAAACAGCGCCATGCCGTCCATTTCATCCATCCGCAGATCGCTGATCACCAGATCAATCTTCTCGCGCCCTAACAGACGTAGCGCTTCCTGGCCACTTTCGGCGGTGGTGACATGAAACCCTTCGCTGGTCAGGCGCATGCCCAACAGCTTGAGCAGGCTGGGATCGTCGTCAACCAATAACAAATTGGCCGGTTTGCGTGCTGTCATTGCGCGTGAGACTCCTTATTAACGGGCGGCGCGTAGGTATCTTCCGGCTCGACCGGCAGGGCTGTGCCCTTTTCCGGCTCGGCGTCCGATTCTTCGGCCTTGGCCGGCGCCACTTTCTTGCCCGCTGCGTCGGTTTTTGGCTGTGTCCCGCTGTTATCCGGGATTTCACTTTGCAGTTGCTTGCGCGAAGAGAGCTGACGCTCAATATCGGTCAGGTTTTCCAGCTTGCGTGACGTATCCTGCAGCTGCGCTTGTAGGCGTATTTGATTCTGGCGTAGCAGATCTATCTGGCTGTCGGAGCTTTCCTGCAGGTGCTGATAACGTGCTTTTTCATCAAACAGGGTGACCTGCAGTACCTGCTGTTGACGCCACAACTGCAGCAGCGGGCGCAGCGAGCTTGGGAACTCCAGGCGATAGCTGTTCAGGCGATCGATAATCTGACGGCGCTCGCCCGAAGTCGGTTCGGCGCTGCCCAGCAGAATGCTCTGTTTGAAAATGCCGTCCCAGCTGTTGCCGGGTAGAGTTTTCGCCAGCGCACGTGCCTGGGTTGAACCGATACGATCGGCACAGTCCATAGCGCGCAGCCAGTACAGTGAATTATTCAACGCATCTTTATCATCCAGCGCCCACAGACTGTCACAGGCCGCAATGCGGTAATCCACCACTTTGGTGTCCGGGATCGCTTCCTGCTGCGGTTGATTCAGACCACCGCTGACTGCGCGATCGACACAGCCTGCCAACAGAAACGGCATAAAAAGCACGCTGCCTAAAAAAGAAAATCGACGCTTGCCGAGTGGCGTACCCAGTGCGGCACGCGGTGAACGTTCGGTCTGCGTAAGACGAAGGCGTTTAGACCATGTGTACATTATTATTCATTCTCGGCGGTTAATGGCAATTCAATACGGAAACAGACGTCTGCGCCGGCGACTTCAACCAGCTGCAGTTCACCGCGCATCCGGCGGATACAATCCTGCGCGATGCTCAGCCCCAGACCGCTTCCTTTTACCGCCCCTTTTCGCTGGTGGCTACCCTGGAAAAAAGGCTCGAAAATCATGGTTTGCTCGGCCTCGGGGATTGGCGTGCCGCTGTTGGCGACATCAATCTGCACCCGTTGTCCAACCTGACGGCTGCGGATCCAAATGTTACCGGATTCCTTGCCGTAGTGCACCGCATTGGAGTAGAGATTATCCAGCACGCGCATTAATAGAGTAGGCTCTGCCCAGCATATTTCCGCATCCAGTTGGATCTCGGTGCGGATCATTTTTGCCCGGGCCGGCAAACTGTGCGCAGCCACGACCATCTCGACCATTTCGGTCAACTCGACATTTTCATGTTCCGCCGGGCCATCGGCCAGTTTGCGGTTGTAATCCAGCAGTTGTTCAATCAGTTGCTGCAGGTGTCGGCTGCTTTGATCGAGGATGGTCACCACCTCTTTTTGATCGGAGGTCAGCGGCCCTGCCACTTCATCTGCCAGCAGTTCGGTGCCTTCACGCATGCTGGCCAGCGGCGTTTTCAGTTCATGCGAGATATGGCGCAAGAACTCATGGCGCTGCGACTCCAGCCAGGCCAGGCGCTCGCTCAACCAAATAATGCGCTGCGCCAGCGAACGTAATTCACGCGGCCCCTTAAAGGAAGCCGTACTGCCCAAGGCTCGCCCTTCCCCCAAACGGTTGATCATTCGCTCTACCGCCTTGACCGGGCCGATAATCATGCGGGTGAACAATACCACCAGCATCACGCTGACTAAAAACAGCATCAGCGCCTGCCAGCCGAAGAACTGGCCGCGCTCGGCAATCGCCTGCTGTAGCTGCTGGCCACGTGAAAACACCACGGCACGCGTCGCCTGTACCATCTCGGCATTGGAGCGTGAAAACGATTCTAACAGCGTGGAAGCCTGCGGATCCGGACCGCTGCTTTGGCATTTAATCGCTGCCAGTTGAGTCAACAGATCGCGCAAGGTTTGATAGTAGCGTTCATCCGGCAGGATTGGGGCATGGGCATCCAGCATTTGCGAATACTGTTTGCGCTGATTCTGATAGAGGCGCGCCAGTGTGGGATCCACCAGCACGCAATATTGGCGATAGCTACGCTCCATTTCCAACGCCACGCTGGTCATCGCCTCGCTGCGTCGTGCATCCACCAACGTAGTGCGGTTGATGTCCGCCGCCTGGGCGCTGAGGTGATCCAGGCTCTGGTAAGCCTGATAGGCCAACACCAGCAGCGGCAACAGCACCAGCAAGAACGCCATCAACACCAGTTGACGTAGCGAACGGGGAAATAAACGCCATCTTTTCAACGAAATCATCTCATTGTCTCTAGTCTGCTTCGATGCTAACCGAGTCGCCGATGAGAGGAAAGCCCGGCGTTCAGCGGAGCGTCAGGAAATAAGGAGAATCAGGCCATAGGTAGGGAGTACGGGTCAGAACTTATCGGTAAAGAGTGGTAAGCATGCTTTGGTATTTGACGTTGGGGCAAGACTGCCCCATCGCAAGAAAGTGTGGATGCCCTTAATTTCTCGTCCCCAGGGTGATGTAGCCCAAGGGCTGGCATCGAACAGGACGAATAGCATCCGTAAGTATCCGGAATTGATGAACACTCATCACAGTTGGATACAGGCGGTGCCTCACTCCACGTGTCGCCCGATGCTTGATAAAGCGCTTACGCGGCTATTATCGGTTTAGTTGGACGATAGGCACCATTTCTTTGGCATCATTCGGGGGCTTATGAGGCAACTGTTCCGTCTATTTACGGGGCCGTCATAAAAAGTTGAATGAGCAACTGAGCAGAATAATGCACTTAACGTGCCAACTTTTCAATGAATTTATTAACCAACTGAATTTAAAATAAAAAAAACAAAACCCATGCCAAAGCACTCTCATTTTCAGATGTGCTGGCGAAGAAAAAAACACCGCCCTGTCGCCAAAAACCGACAACTTAAGCCAATTAATTTCTGGTCATTAAAAATCAATAAGTTACGTGTCTCTTTTTAGAGACAATGAAAATACCCTCTGTCGCAAAATGCAGACAATCGCCATCGTCTTAACCATGGCCATAAATAAATTGAAAAGGGACGCAATCTCTTGCGTCCCTTTCGGCTAGCACAGCGTTATCGCTTAGCCCAGCTGCTTACGGGCGTTGCGGAACATGCGCATCCACGGGCTGTCTTCACCCCACTCTTCCGGATGCCATGAGTTGCTCACGGTGCGGAACACACGCTCCGGATGCGGCATCATTACCGTCGCACGCCCATTGGCGCTGGTGACGGCGGTGATACCGTTCGGCGAACCGTTCGGGTTGGCCGGGTAGCTTTCCGTTACCTGACCGGCATTATCGACAAAGCGTAACGCCACCAGACCATGATGCTCCAGCGCCGCCAGATGTGCCGTATCGCGCACTTCGACGTGACCTTCACCATGCGATACCGCAATCGGCATACGCGAACCCGCCATCCCCTGCATGAACAGCGACGGGCTGGCCGCCACTTCCACCAGGCTGAAACGGGCCTCGAAACGGTCTGACAGGTTACGTACGAAACGCGGCCAATGTTCGGCTCCGGGGATCAGATCGCGCAGGTTCGACATCATCTGACAGCCGTTGCACACGCCCAGTGCCAGGGTCTGCGGACGGTGGAAGAAAGATTCGAACTCGTCGCGCACGCGCTCGTTGAACAGAATCGACTTCGCCCAACCTTCGCCTGCGCCCAACACATCACCGTAAGAGAAACCGCCGCAGGCCACCAAGGTATGGAAGTCCTGCAGGTCACGGCGCCCTTCCAGCAGATCGCTCATGTGAACGTCCACCGCATCAAAACCGGCGCGATGGAATGCTGCCGCCATCTCAACGTGGGAGTTAACGCCCTGCTCGCGCAGTACCGCCACTTTAGGACGAGCCCCCTTGGCGATATAAGGTGCCGCAATATCTTCTTCAGGTGCGAAGCTCAGTTTGACGTTCAGGCCAGGATCGCGTTCATTCTGCTTGGCCTGGTGCTCCTGATCGGCACATTCAGGGTTATCGCGCAGGCGCTGCATCTGCCAGGTCGTTTCCGCCCACCAGGTGCGTAACGTGGCACGGCTTTCGCTGTACACCGGTTTGTCGCCCTGGGTAATCACAAAGCGATCGCCGGCCTGTACGCTGCCGATGTGGTGCACATTGTCCGTCAGGCCATGCTGAGCAAACGCCTGTTGGACCGCTTCAAGCCGATCGGCCGTCACCTGAATCACCGCGCCCAACTCTTCGTTGAACAGCGCTGCCAGCGCGTCGTCGCCCAACCCTTGAATATCTACCTGTACCCCGCAGTGGCCGGCAAACGCCATTTCCGCCAGCGTCACCAACAGGCCGCCATCGGAGCGGTCGTGGTAGGCCAGCAGTGCGCGGTCGGTGACCAATTGTTGCATCGCGTTGAAGAAGCCTGCCAGTTGCTCGACGTTACGCACATCGGCCGGTTTGTCGCCCAGTTGACGGTAAACCTGTGCCAGCGCAGTGGCGCCCAGCGCGTTATGGCCGTTACCCAGGTCGATGAGCAGCAATGCCGTGTCGCCCTTGTCGGTACGCAGTTGTGGCGTCACGGTGTGGCGAACATCTTCCACGCGGGCAAAACCAGTGATCACCAGGGACAACGGCGACGTCATTTCGCGCTGCTCGTTGCCTTCCTGCCAGCGGGTTTTCATCGACATTGAGTCTTTGCCCACCGGAATGGTGATGCCCAGCGCCGGGCAAAGCTCTTCGCCCACCGCTTTTACCGCTTCATACAGGCCGGCATCTTCACCCGGGTGACCGGCTGCCGCCATCCAGTTAGCGGAAAGTTTGACGCGCTTGAGCGAGCCAATCTCGGTCGCCGCCAGGTTGGTCAGCGCTTCCCCCACCGCCAGACGGCCGGAAGCGGCAAAGTCCAGCAGGGCAACCGGCGCACGTTCGCCGATCGACATCGCTTCACCGTAGTAACTGTCAAGACTGGCGGTGGTAACCGCGCAGTCGGCTACCGGGATCTGCCATGGCCCGACCATCTGATCGCGTGCAACCATGCCGGTCACGGTACGGTCGCCGATAGTGATCAGGAAGGTTTTCTCGGCAACTGCCGGCAGGTGCAGAACGCGTTTTACCGCATCGGCCAGAGTAATGTTGTCGCGCTGTACCGGCTGGCCTTTAGCCTGCAAACGAGTCACGTCGCGCGTCATCTTCGGCGTTTTGCCCAGCAGCACGTCCAACGGCATGTCGATCGGCTGGTTGTCGAAATGGCTGTCGTTCAGCGTCAAATGCTGTTCTTCGGTGGCTTCACCGATCACCGCATAAGGGGCACGCTCACGGCGGCAAATCTCGTCGAACTGCGCCATCTGTGCCGGGGCAATCGCCATCACATAGCGTTCCTGTGATTCATTGCACCAGACTTCCAGCGGGCTCATGCCCGGTTCGTCGTTAAGGATATCGCGCAGTTCGAAACGGCCGCCGCGGCCACCGTCGCTGACCAGCTCCGGCATGGCGTTAGACAAACCGCCCGCCCCAACATCGTGGATAAACAGAATCGGGTTCTGTTCGCCCAACTGCCAGCAGCGGTCGATCACTTCCTGGCAGCGGCGCTCCATTTCCGGGTTGTCGCGCTGTACCGAGGCAAAATCCAGATCGGCGTCGGACTGGCCGGAGGCCATAGAAGAGGCTGCGCCGCCGCCCAGACCGATGTTCATCGCCGGGCCACCCAGCACCACCAGTTTGGCGCCGACGGTGATTTCACCTTTTTGCACGTGATCGGCGCGGATGTTGCCGATACCGCCCGCCAGCATGATCGGTTTGTGATAACCGCGCAGCTCGACGCCGTTATGGCTGTTAACCTGTTCTTCGTAGGTACGGAAGTATCCCACCAGCGCCGGACGGCCAAATTCATTATTGAACGCCGCGCCGCCCAGTGGGCCGTCGGTCATGATATCCAGTGCGGTTACGATGCGATCCGGCTTGCCAAAATCCTGCTCCCAGGGCTGCTCGAAGCCGGGGATGCGCAGGTTGGAAACCGAGAAGCCCACCAGACCGGCTTTGGGTTTGGCACCGCGACCTGTAGCGCCTTCGTCGCGGATCTCGCCACCGGAACCCGTAGCGGCACCCGGCCACGGGGAGATCGCCGTCGGGTGGTTATGGGTTTCCACCTTCATCAGGATATGGGCCTCTTCCTGATGATAGTCATACTGACCGCTGTGCGGCGCAGCGAAGAAACGGCCAACCTGCGAACCTTCCATCACGGCGGCGTTGTCTTTATAAGCCGACAGCACGTAATCCGGCGTCTGCTCGAAGGTGTTTTTGATCATTTTGAACAGCGACTTCGGCTGCTGTTCGCCGTCGATGATCCAATCGGCGTTGAAAATTTTATGACGGCAGTGCTCCGAGTTGGCCTGCGCGAACATATAGAGTTCGATATCCGTCGGGTTGCGCCCCAGCCCGGTAAAGGCATTCAGCAGATAGTCGATTTCGTCTTCGGCCAGCGCCAGACCGAGCTTGAGGTTGGCCTGTTCCAGCGCGCTGCGCCCTTCCCCCAGCATATCGATCGCCTGATAAGGCGCCGGCTGATGCTGAGCAAACAGCTGTTCTGCCTGTTGCAAGCTGCTGAAGACGGTTTCCATCATCCGGTCGTGCAGCAATGCGGCAAGCTGTTGCCACTGCGCTTCAGTCAGCGTCGGTGCCTTGACGTAAAACGCCAGACCGCGCTCCAACCGCACCACCTGCTTCAAACCGCAGTTATGGGCGATATCGGTGGCTTTGGAAGACCAGGGAGAAATGGTGCCCGGACGCGGTGTCACCAACAGCAGGCGACCTTCAGGGGCATGTTCGGCGAGAGAGGGACCGTACTTGAGCAGGCGCGTGAGCTTGCCGTGTTCTTCGGCATTGAGCGGTGCGCTGACATCGGCAAAGTGGACGTACTCGGCGTAGATATCACTGACCGGAAGTTGGGCGTCCTGACAGCGGGACAACAGTTTGGTAACACGAAAAGCCGACAAAGCGGGCGAACCACGCAGTATTTCCATAATCAAAGTTCTCTCGTCTTCGAAGCAACTGACTTCAGCACTTCATTGGGCGCAACAGGGGGAAAACGCGCGCCATTATAGAGAATCTGCGCGACAGACGAAACCGTTTGCGTAGCTATTATTGATAAAAGCTGTTCGCGCCATCGAATTGTCATAACGTATCAATAAAGTTGCACGCTGGCGTTTTGTTGCGCAAAATGCCCCGGCACTGGTGATTTAACCATAAGAAAAAGCGGGATGACAATCGGCAGTGCACCTGTGCCACCACTGGATAACTATTTGAAACGCCTTAAAATAAACTACATTCTAATCGGTGTTGTCACCCTGCTTCTGGCGCTCGCCCTGTGGCCCAATATTACCTGGCGCGGCGGCCAGGGCGGGCAACTCGAAGAGATCAAATCCCGCGGCGAGTTGCGTATCAGTACGCTAAACTCGCCGTTAACCTATTTCACCACCAAGCAGGGGCCAAGTGGTCTCGACTACGAGTTGGCGAAACGTTTCGCCAACTATCTGGGGGTGAAATTGGTGGTGATCCCGCATAAGAACATCAACGACCTGTTCGACGATCTGGACGATGACGATGCCGACCTGCTGGCCGCCGGCCTGATCTACAATCAGGATCGCCTCAGCCGCGCCCGAACCGGCCCGGCTTACTATTCCGTTTCCCAGCAGTTGGTTTATCGCCTGGGCACCGCACGCCCCAAAAACTTTGCCGATATTAAAGGCAAGCTGGCGGTCGCCTCCGGCTCGGCCCACGTCAGTACGCTGAAACAGCTCAAACAAAGTAAGTTCCCGGACCTCAGTTGGGAAGCTTCCAGCGATCTCACCTCCAAAGAGCTGCTCGAGCAGGTCGCCGACGGCAAACTGGATTACACCCTCGGCGACTCCGTGACCATCGCCCTGCTGCAGCGCATCCATCCGCAGCTGGCGGTGGCTTTCGACGTCACCGATGAAGAACCTGTCACCTGGTACCTGAAACGCGGCACCGACGACAGCCTGTATGCGGCCATGCTGGATTTTTACAGCCAGATGGTGGACGACGGCACGCTGGCGCGGCTGGAAGAAAAATACCTCGGCCACGTGGGCAGTTTCGATTACGTTGATACCAAAACCTTCCTGTCGGCGATAGATTCTGTACTGCCCACCTTCCGTTCGCTGTTTGAAAAATACGCCAGCGAGATCGACTGGAAGCTGCTGGCCGCCATTGCCTATCAGGAATCGCATTGGAACCCGCAGGCCACTTCACCCACCGGCGTTCGTGGTCTGATGATGCTGACGCGGGCCACCGCCGACGGTCTGGGGGTTAACGATCGCCTCGATCCCGAGGAGAGCATTCAGGGGGGCGCACTCTATTTACAGCGGCTGATGGCCAAGGTGCCCGACACCGTGCCGGAAGATGAGCGTATCTGGTTTGCGCTGGCGGCCTACAACATGGGCTGGGGCCATATGCTCGACGCCCGCAAGCTGACCAAAATGCAAAAAGGCAACCCGGACAGTTGGGTCGACGTCAAACAGCGCCTGCCGATGCTCAGCCAGAAGCGCTACTACCCGCAGTTGACCTACGGCTATGCGCGCGGACGCGAAGCCTATAACTACGTGGAAAACATCCGCCGCTATCAGGTCAGCCTGGTGGGGTATCTGCAAGAAAGGGAAAGAAAGGCGGCGCAGGAAGCGGCCGAACAGGCGGAGCTGGGGAAAGGCTATCCGGCAGTGGCGCCGGAGTTGGCACTTAACTTCTGATTATTCGGGATCCTTATCTGCCTGCGCGCGTTGCGCTTGCTTCAACGCCTTTTGCTGTTCACGGCGCATGCGGAAAAAGTTGCTCAAGGTAGCCGCGCATTCCTCGGCCAGCACGCCGGAGAGGATCTCCACCTGATGATTCATTCCGGGATGGCGTAAAATATCCACCAGCGATCCCGCTGCCCCGGTTTTCACATCGGCAGCACCGTAAACCAATCGACGAATGCGGCTATGCACCATCGCCCCCGCACACATCACGCACGGCTCCAGGGTCACGTACAAGGTCGCATTCAACAGGCGATAATTCTGCAACACGGCCCCGCCCTGCCGCAGCGCCATGATTTCTGCATGCGCGGTCGGATCGTGGCGGCCAATCGGCCGGTTCCAGCCTTCGCCAATCACCTGATTGTCCAGTACCAACAGCGCCCCGACCGGCACCTCTCCCTCTTCCTGCGCACGCAGGGCCAGCCGCAATGCCTGACGCATCCAGTATTCATCGTTATATTCAGTCATTGCATTATTCCTCGTGCACTTTGCGGCGGGCATTATACACAGTAGCGGCGCTGCATGCTGCGCCCGTGTTAACCGGGGAAAATATAGCCGTCCCTTCTCAGCGGCGGAGAAATGACTCACTGCGGCTTGAAATACAACGGGTATATACTGATTGAATCACGGTGTTTTTCAGGGACAGGAAACATGAAACTCAGCAAGAAAAACGCCACCGTCGTGCGCAAAGCGCTGGACGGCTGGGTAGATGAAGGTGCGCTGACGGCGCAACAGCAGCAACAGCTGCTGCAACACGTTGAGGTACAACCCTTCGACTGGCGACGGCTGGCACGTTATGCGTTTCTCGCCGCGCTGGCTTCGCTGGTGATTGCCATCAGCAGCCTGTTCGCTGACAGCGAATTGCTTTATCGCCTGGGGGAATTGTTCCGCTTTGATGCGCCAGTACGTATGGCGATCGCCGCCGTAGTGGCCGCGCTTTGCTATGTCTGGGCGCTGAGACGCCGCCGTCGGCATCCGGAGAAACGCTACGGTAATGAAGCCGCCTTGTTCGTTGCCGTGCTGTTCACCGCCTGCGCCCTGTGGCAAATGGGCGTCTGGCTGGATAACGGCAGTGGCCGGGTCTCGTTGCTGTTGACGTTCGCCGCGCTGCTGTATGGCGTGATTGGCTGGTGCAGCCGTTCCGGGCTGGTGTGGTGGTTTGCCCTGCTGTCGCTCGGCAATGCTTTTGGTGCCGAGACCGGCTATCTGTCCGGCTGGGGGCTTATTGGCTGGGCATGAGCTTCCCGATTCGCTTTATCGCCTTTGGCGTGGTGCTGATCGCCGCAGCATTGCTGTTGCAACCACTGCTCGCTCGCCGTGGACTGGAGCGAGTTTCGCTGGCGATGGGCTTGCTGTATCTGTTCATCGCCCTATGGTTGCTGTCGATTTTCGGGAATTATGGCGATCTCGACAGCTGGTATAACGCACGTCAGATTGAACTGCTCCACTGGAGTCTGTTGTTCGGCCTCGCCGCCGTCGGGTGCATCTGGCTGGGGCTGAAACGCGACGACGCCATGCTACGTGGGTTTGGGTTGACCTTCCTCGGTATTAACCTCTATACCCGCTTCTTCGAATTTTTCTGGGACGCCATGCCCAAGGCGATTTTCTTTGTGGTGCTCGGCCTGAGCCTGTGGGCGCTGGGACATTACGCGGAAAAAGTCTGGCAATGGGGCCGTAAACCGCATGACCAAACCGATGATTAAGGCTCGCCGGTTTTAACGGTAAGAGTTACTGCTGGGTTTGACTCTGGCCGGGCCAAACCCACAAAGTGTAAATGGTTAAACTAAAACTAAATCAATCACCTGACCTAATCTCTGTGATGTTGCGATAGATCATGATGACTTAATAATTAGCGGAGTAGTGTTTGGGGCAAGCAATAAAGCTTTTATCCAGGAGTGACTTATGGCTGCCTCAACTTTCTTTATCCCTTCCGTCAACATGATTGGCTCCGGCTGTCTGGACCAAGCGGCAAAAACCCTGAAACAGCAGGGATTGCGTCAGGCGTTGATCGTGACCGACAAAGTGTTGAATAACATTGGCGTAGTCGCCCAGGTTCAACAGTTGCTCGCCGCGCAGCAAATCGAAAGCTGCGTTTATGACGGCACTCACCCTAACCCCACCACGCTGAACGTGAAACAGGGCCTGGCCCTGCTGCAAGAGCATCAATGCGACTGCGTGATCTCCCTGGGGGGCGGCTCACCGCACGATTGTGCCAAAGGCATCGCGTTGCTGGCCACCAACGGCGGCGACATCAAGGACTATGAAGGCGTAGACCGCTCTGCAAAACCGCAGTTGCCGATGATCGCCATTAACACTACCGCCGGCACCGCCTCTGAAATGACCCGTTTTTGCATCATCACCGATGAAGCACGCCACATAAAAATGGCGATTGTCGACAAACACGTTACGCCGATCCTGTCGGTAAACGATCCGCATCTGATGGCCGGGATGCCGAAAGGCCTGACCGCCGCCACCGGCATGGATGCCTTAACCCACGCGATTGAGGCCTACGTTTCCAGCGCCGCCAACCCGATTACCGACGCCTGTGCGTTGAAGGCCGTCACCATGATCGCCGAATCGCTGCGCGACGCCGTTGCCGACGGCAGCAATATGCAAGCGCGCGAAAATATGGCCTATGCCCAATTCCTGGCTGGGATGGCCTTCAACAACGCTTCTCTCGGTTATGTGCATGCGATGGCGCACCAGCTCGGCGGTTTCTACGACCTGCCGCATGGGGTGTGTAATGCGGTGTTGCTGCCACACGTGCAGGAGTTTAACGCCAGCGTTTGTGCGTCTCGCCTGAAGGATATCGCCGCCGCCATGGGGTTGGATGTGAGCTACCTTAACGATCAGCAGGGTGCCGCGGCCTGTATTGCCGCCATTCGGTTACTGGCGCAAGACGTTGGCATCCCAGCCGGGCTGCGTGATTTGCAGGTGAAAGAACAGGATCTGGATACGTTGGCCACCAACGCGCTGAAAGACGCTTGTGGCTTCACTAACCCAATACAGGCCACTCACGCGCAGATTGTCGCCATTTTCCGCGCGGCAATGTAAGCCAACAAAAACGGTAAAGGGCGGAAAATCCGCCCTTTGGTTATTCCAACTGCTGCAGCTCACCCAGTTTACTGACTCGCCAGCGGTGCTCGCAGAAATACAACAGCGGGTTATCCTGCTTGCTGTCGCTATAGCCGCTATACAGCTTGAGCGGCGTGCCTAGACGTTGTTCCAACTGCGTCACCTTCTGGACACCCAGGCAACGTAACGCCAGCACCCAACCACCGTAACGCCGCAGGATGCGGCTGCCCACCAAGTGAATCTGCGGCAGAAAGGCCGAATCCTGATACACCTGCTCCACCAGCCGCTCCGGTGAACCGGTAATCAACCATACCTGCGCATCATGCGCCTCGAGGTACTGCCGCAAACGCATTTGCACCACCGGGAAAGCGGTCACCTTATTGCGGAAATAAGTCACAAAACGCTGCTCCAGCGCCTTTAACCTGGCCTCCGAACGCCCAAAGGTGATCGACCACAGCAGTACGCTCATTGGCCAACGGGCTGCACGGCCCATCACCAGCAGCGCCAACCCGACAACCGGCAGCAGCGGCACCACCAGCAGCAGATTCAACGGCAGATGGCGCAGCAAAAAACGCAAGAAACTGCCAAACATGTCTTCCTGATGCAGCGTGCCGTCCAGATCAAAGAACACCACGCGGCGGCCTTCCCCGGCCTGCTGGCTCTGTTTCTCGCTCAAGGGCTACTCCTCAGGATCGTTGAATCCCATTATCCAGGTGAAAATAAATCCAGCGGCAATGGTAATCACCAGGCCGGTCAGATACAACATCACCTTACCCGAGACGATGGTTAACGCCAAAGGTAAACCCGAGATGCCAAAGGTGATCACCGTTGCCACTTTCCAATAGCTGATCAGCGCCCCGCCCACCGCACCGCCGAGACAGGCGGCAATAAAAGGTTTGCCCAGCGGCAGAGTGACACCAAAAATCAAGGGTTCGCCAATACCGAGAATGCCGACCGGCAACGCCCCTTTGATGACCTTTTTGAGGCGCGCATTGCGGGTTTTCATCAATACCGCCAACGCGGCCCCGACCTGCCCAACCCCGGCCATCGCCAAAATAGGCAATAACGGGTTGGAACCATGCGCCTGAACCAGTTCGACGTGGATCGGCACCAGGCCCTGATGCAAACCGGACAGCACCAGCGGCAGAAACAGCCCGGACAGCACCGCGCCCACCAGTAAGCCACCTTTATCGATCGCCAGATTGGCGCCGTGGGCAATCACGTCTGAAATATAACCGCCCAACGGCTGCAGGATCACAATAGCCAGGGATGCGGTCACCAAGGTGGTGATCAGCGGGTTGAGGATCAGCTCAATCGACTCCGGCAGCCAGTTGCGCAGGCGTTTTTCTACCCAGCACATCAACGCCACCACCAACAGCACGGCAATCACCCCGCCGCGTCCCGGCTGCAGCGCTTCGCCGAACAAAGTGATCTGCGCCAATGCCGGGCTTGAAAGAATCCCGGCCATCACACCGCCCATCGCCTGCGAACCGCCAAACACCCGTGCGGCGTTAACCCCCACCAAAATATTCATGATGGCAAACACCGCGCTGCCGAAAATGGCCAGCAGCCCGAGCACGTTGGGGTAATTCACCGCCAGTTCGCCGGCAATGTCCGGCCGCTTCAACAGGTTGATGATGCCGGTAATCAGGCCTGAGGCGATGAAAGCCGGGATCAAAGGGATAAAGACATCGGCCAGCTTTTTCAGCGCGCCGCTCATCGGCGCGGCATATTTCTGCTTGGCCTGCGCCTTGTTGCGGGCGATGTTGTCCCCGGCAGCCGCAACTGCAACCGCAGGGCCCCCGTAAGCAATGAGCGCATCGCGTCCACCACTTTGGCGGCGGCGCCGGGCCCGACAATGAACTGATGCTGTTCGCCCTGTTTGATGTAGCCCTTGACGCCTGGCAACTGCTTGAGCGCCGCCAGATCAAGGCGTTGCTCGTCGCTAACCTCGACGCGTACCCGTGTCATGCAGTTCTCCAGCCGGAGGATATTCCCTTCCCCACCAATGCCTGCCAGAATCTGTGTTGCCAGTGCCGTTGTTTTGTCCATCGCCCGCCCCAGGTGTCGTTAGCGCGTCAACGCCGCGCGTAAATAGCCGTCGTGCTGCTTTAAGCGCAACTGCGCCTCTTCAGCGTCGACGCCGGCCAGAATCATCAGGATTGCCGGTTTAACCTCAAAACCGGTCTGTGTCAGCGCCGCTTCGGCCTGACTGCGTTCAGCACCGGTGGCCTCCACCACGATGCGGCAGGCACGATCCACCAGTTTGACGTTGGTGGCTTTTACATCCACCATCAGGTTTTGGTAGACCTTCCCCAGTTTGACCATCGCCCCGGTCGACAACATGTTCAGCACCAGCTTCTGTGCGGTGCCCGACTTCAGCCGAGTGGACCCCGTCAGGGCCTCTGGCCCCACTACCGGCGAAATCGCCACCTGCGCTTCATGGGCGATCGGTGAGTCCGGATTGCAGGAGATTGCCGCCGTCGGGCAGCCCAGTTGTCGCGCATAGCGCAGCGCACCAATCACATAAGGCGTGCGCCCGGACGCCGCTAGCCCCACCACCATGTCGGTCGCGGTCAAATCCAGTGCGATAAGATCGGCTTCACCCAACGCCGCATCATCCTCCGCGCCTTCTACCGCTTTGAGCAACGCACCTGGACCGCCGGCAATCAACCCGATGACCATGCCGTGCGGCACGCCGAAGGTTGGTGGGCATTCAGAGGCATCCAACACGCCAAGGCGGCCGCTGGTCCCGGCACCGAGATAAATCAGCCGACCGCCGGCCTTCAATGCGGCCGCCGCCAGGTCCACTGCCTGTGCGATAGCCGGCAACACCTTTTCTATCGCCTCCGGCACCTTGCGGTCTTCCTGATTGAAGCAACTCACCATTTCCAACGTTGTCATCTCGTCGAGTCGAAGCGTGGCCGGGTTGCGGCTTTCGGATACTAATGCGCCTAAATTCATCTCTTCACCTTTGAATTTTTAATTCACAAACTAAAATCATTATTTGAATATTTTATTCAACAAAGCGAGCGCTTTTTGCTATTTTAAAGTCTCGCTCACAAAAAATTTTCACCGCGCGTTTTCGCCTCCCACGTGGCAGAATGGCCGCTGGCCTCAAGGGAAAAATGAATGAGTACCCTTCTTCGTATTCGCCAGATGTATCCAACGCTGGCTCAAAATGACCGCAAGCTGGCGGACTTTCTGCTGCATAACGCGGAGCAGGCACGCCATCTCAGTTCGCAGAAGCTGGCTCAACTGGCCGGCATCAGCCAGTCGAGCGTGGTGAAGTTTGCTCAGAAGATGGGCTACAAAGGCTTCCCGGCGCTAAAGTTGGCGCTGAGTGAAACGCTAGCCCAGCCGCAGAAAGAACCTGTGGTCACGGTGCATAACCAGATCCTCAGCAGCGACTCATTGAAAGCCGTCGGCGAAAAACTGTTGGTGGAAAAGCAGGCTGCACTGCGCGCCACGCTGGATATCAACAGTGAAGAGCGCCTGCATCAAGCGTTGGAAATGCTGCGTCAGGCGAGGAGGGTCATTTTATTGGGGATCGGCGCTTCCGGATTGGTCGCCAAGGACTTCTCATACAAGCTGTTGAAAATCGGCGTTATTGCCGTAGCCGAGCAGGATATGCACGTTCAGCTGGCGGCGGTTCAGGCTCTGGATAAGCGGGATTTATTGCTGGCAATTTCGTTCAGCGGTGAACGGCGGGAAATCAATCTGGCGGCGGAAGAAGCCCGCATTGCCGGCGCGAAAGTGCTGGCGCTCACCAGTTTTTCACCCAACGGCCTGCAGCAACGTGCCGATCACTGTTTGTATACCATTGCCGAAGAGCCCAATACCCGCAGCGCTGCCATTTCTTCCAGTACCGCTCAATATGCCCTCACCGACCTGCTGTTTATGGCCTTAATTCAGCACGATCTCGATCGCGCCCCCGAACGCATCAAACACAGCGAACAATTAATGAAAAAACTCGTCTGAGTCGTATAATGTCCGAGCCACAAATATCCAGGTATAAAAAACCTATCTAATAATAGAGTACGTGGCTCTTATTGTTCAAATTCCGAGCAGGGTTTGAACTGGCATGGACAGCAATAAATTGACAACTGAGCTTAATGAAAACACACACAGCCATTCTAAATAAACTCCACACATCCGTAACACTTTACGCACTCCGAGATTTATTACTTTTCGTTGTCACTTCGTTGATATTAATAAAATCGATGGGCTACGGCGGCGGGAAAGGGGTTGATATTATTTTTATTTCCCTTACGCTATTATTATTGTCTATTTCTCCTCTCACTCGGTATTTCCTGGTCATTCCCTACATTATACTTTGTGCTATCTATGCCCCTGTCGGCATGATATATGGCCCACCTTCCGTTGCAGTGGTCTCGGCGCTGTTTCAAACCAACAGGGTCGAGGCCGTTGAATTCCTGCATGCCATACCGACAGGCTGTTATCTGTTACCCTTCGCTACACTGATGATGCTGTTTCTTCTCGCCCGCTATTGCTGGCGTCAACCGCTCTCGGCGCGTAAGGCTATGCCGTTTTTTCTGATTTTAATTGTGGTACTGTTTGCCAGAATACTCAGTGGAAACGCCGGAAATATTAAGTTGATAGATTTCTTTTCCTCATTGATGTCCTCATACCAAAGTTATAATCGGCAAATGATAGAAATCAATGCCGGCATGCTGGCCGAGCCCCGCTGGACTATTGATAGCGTAAATAGTAATCAGACTAACTATGTCATTATAGTGGGTGAGAGCATGCGCAGGGATTATATGTCCTTATTTGGGTACCCGACGTCAACGACCCCATTTTTGGATCGCGTAAACGGCACCTTTTACAGTAATTATATTTCTACCGCGCCGAACACCTTCGAATCCCTGCCGAGAACTCTGGCACTGAGCGACGGAAAAATCAGCTATATCTCAGATAATATTGTCACGTTGGCAAAAGCAGCAGGATTACATACTTATTGGTTTTCCAATCAGGGACTGCTTGGTCAATTTGATGCACCGGTATCCAAAATAGCCATGTTCAGTGATGAATATCAGTTCCTGAAAAAAGGAGATTATCAATCGCGTAACACCGATGATGATGAACTGCTGCCATTGTTACAAACCGCGTTGGCTAACAACTCACCGGGGAACCTATATGTTCTGCATATTATGGGTTCGCATTCTGACTTTTGCGAACGACTCGGTGGTGAGCCGCCGGTTTTCACCAGCAGCAATACTGAGCTCGCCTGCTACCTTTCCACCTACCGCAAGACGGATAGGTTCATCGAACATACTTACCAAATGCTGCAAGATACCCATTCACCGTTTAAATTAATCTATTTCTCTGATCACGGTCTCTCTCAGCGAACTATTGATGGCAAAGTGTATCTGCGACATAGCGGCGATACACGACAGAATTACGAAGTCCCGCTCTTGGTGCTTTCTGATACCGATCGCCAACGTATCTTTGTTGACGAGCCACACAGTGCCTTTGAGTTTATCCGTCTTTTTGCCCGACAGGCAGGCATAGTCGTGACTCATCCAGAACTGAATACGCGAGTAGCAGGGCCTGGTAAGCGGCCTACTTTCAATGGTCAGGAAATGGTTGATTTCGATCAGTTGGCCAATGACCCGCCAGAGTTATTATGACGGCCATCTCAAGGGGTGAGCGCTCTGCAGCAACGCATTGGCGGGCGCCGGTGGAAAAACGCCCAATAAAATGGGCTTTATGATAGATTGCGCGCCTGTTCGTGTGCACCGATTAAAAGATAACTGAAATGGCACTGCTGATTACCAAAAAATGCATCAACTGCGACATGTGTGAACCGGAATGCCCAAATCAGGCCATTTCGATGGGCGATGATATCTACCAGATCGATACCGATCGCTGTACCGAATGCGTCGGTCATTACGATATCCCAACCTGTCAGCAGGTGTGCCCGATCGACAACACCATTATCGTCAATCCAGAGCACCGCGAAACCAACGAACAGCTGTGGGACAAATTTGTGGTGCTGCATCATGCCGATCGGCTGTGACACAGAAATTCAGATCGACAAGGGCGCCAACAGGCGCCCTTTTTTTCATGGCCGATCGCCGGCTTACCCTTCGATAATCACCGTCGCGCAAGCATAACGGCGTTCATCTGCCAGCGAAACGTGAATGGAAGTGACCCCCATTTGCTGCGCCAGCTCGGCGGCGCGAGCATGCAAGCGGATATTCGGCTTGCCGAGACCGTCGTTGAACACTTCAAACTGATTAAACGCCAATCCGTTTCGTATCCCGGTACCGAAGGCCTTGGCGGCAGCTTCTTTCACCGCAAAACGCTTGGCAAGAAAGCGCACCGGCTGCTGATGCTGCTGATACACTTCCCATTCGGCATCGCTCAGTACGCGACGCGCCAGACGATCGCCGCTGCGCTCGACGACCGCTTCGATGCGCGCCATTTCAACGATATCGGTGCCCAGCCCCAGCACGGCCATTAGCGGCGCGCTTCACGCATCAGCAGTTTCATATCCGTCACCGCCGCCGGCAGGCCGCACATGACCGCCTGGCCGATAATCGCATGACCGATATTCAGCTCATGCATTTCCGGCAGGGCCGCGATCGGCTGAACGTTATGGTAAGTCAGGCCGTGGCCAGCGTTGACCTTCAGGCCTTTCTCTGCGGCGTAGGTGGCGGCAACGGCGATACGATGCAGCTCGGCTTTGACCGCCAGTTCGCCTTCAGCTTCCGCATAGGCGCCGGTATGAATTTCAATGTAAGGGGCGCCTACCGCGACCGCTGCATCAATTTGGCGATGATCGGGATCGATAAACAGCGAAACCAGAATACCGGCCTGCGCCAAGCGTTCAACGGCGATGGCCATTTTGTCCTGCTGCCCGGCAACGTCCAGCCCACCTTCGGTCGTCACTTCTTCGCGCTTTTCCGGTACCAGACAGCAAAAGTGCGGTTTCAGCTCAACGGCGATATCCACCATTTCATCGGTCACGGCCATTTCCAGATTCATGCGCGTCTGGATGGTCTGGCGCAAAATGCGAACATCGCGATCGGTGATATGACGACGGTCTTCGCGCAGGTGCACCGTGATCCCGTCAGCCCCTGCTTGCTCGGCAATAAATGCCGCCTGAACCGGATCCGGATATTGGGTTCCGCGCGCGTTACGTAACGTGGCGATGTGATCGATATTGACGCCCAGCAGTAAATCAGCCATGACAACCCTCTAAAAAACGATTTTCAGTAGCGGTAGTTTACACGCGGGTGCAGTAGCGCAAAAGGAGAAAAGGTCAGGCGTCGTCGACCGGCGTATCCGGCTGTTTACGGACAAACTGACGGAACAGCTCACGGCTCTTGAGCGGCTTACCGCCCAGGTAGGGTTTAAGCGCCATACGGGTAAAACGCTTGGCGGCACGCAAGGTTTGCACATCAGGGAACTGACGCTCCGCCAGCGCGCGTAATTCGCGGCCGGTAAAGCTGTAGTGATCCACCACCAGACTGGCGATAAAGCCTTTTTCCTCACGGTAGCGGTAGGTCATACCATCATCGACCGGCAGACCGCTGCCGGCGCAGTGCAGGAAGTCCAGACCGTAACCCAGGTGATTCAGCAAGGCCAATTCGAACTGGCGCAGTGCCTGCTCCGGCGAAACGTCTTCTGCCGCCAGCGCCTGCAAACATTGCAGATAGTCGAAGAACAATACCGAGTAATTGGCTTCCTGCTCAAGCACCCGTGACAGCAGCTCATTCACGTAGAGGCCGCTGTACAGCATCATGCCGCTGAGAGGTAAACCTAGGGACACCGCTTCGGCGTTACGCAGCGTTTTGACTTCGCCACGACCGCCCCAGCGGACTAACAGAGGGGTAAAGGGCTGCAGACAACCCTTCAGATTAGAACGACGGCTGCGCGCGCCTTTTGCCAGCAAGCGCACCCGTCCATGACCTTCCGTAAACATATCCAGCATCAGGCTGGTTTCACTGTACGGTCGTCCATGCAGGACGAAAGCGCGCTCCCAGCCGTCCATTGGAGAGGTTATTTCAGATCGTCGGTATAGCCCAGGCTACGCAATGCACGTTCGTCGTCCGCCCAGCCCGATTTCACTTTCACCCACAGTTCCAGATGCACTTTGGTTTCAAACATCTGTTCCATGTCCTGACGGGCTTCGATACCGATGGTTTTGATCTTCGCACCTTTGTTGCCGATGACCATTTTCTTCTGGCCTTCGCGCTCAACCAGGATCAGACCGTGCACGTTGTAACCGCCGCGCTCGTTCGGCACAAACTGTTCGATCTCAACCGTCACCGAGTAAGGCAACTCTTCACCCAGGAAACGCATCAGCTTTTCACGGATGATTTCCGACGCCATAAAGCGCTGGGAACGGTCGGTGATGTAATCGTCCGGGAAGTGGTGTTCCGCTTCCGGCAATACCTTGCGCGCGATAGCGGCGATGGTATCGACATTCATGCCTTTCTCCGCAGAGATTGGCACCACATCGAGGAAGTTCATCTGTTGGCTGAGGAACGCAATGTGCGGCAACAGCTTGGACTTGTCGGTGACGTTGTCGACCTTGTTGATCGCCAGCACAACCGGGCATTTCAGGCTGCGCAGTTTGTTGACCACCATTTCATCGTCGGCGGTCCAGTTAGTGCCTTCAACTACGAAGATCACCAGCTCGACGTCGCCGATTGAGCTGCTGGCGGCGCGGTTCATCAAACGGTTGATGGCGCGCTTTTCTTCGATGTGCAGACCCGGGGTATCGACGTAAATGGCCTGATAGGCGCCATCGGTGTCGATACCCATAATGCGGTGACGGGTCGTCTGCGGTTTACGCGAGGTGATGGAGACTTTTTGCCCCAGCAGTTGGTTCAGCAACGTGGATTTGCCCACGTTGGGACGACCGACTATCGCAATAAAACCACAGTATTGTTTTACTTCGCTCATTCAAGCTCCAGATTTTTCAGCGCTTGTTCCGCTGCCGCCTGCTCGGCTTTACGACGGCTTGAGCCGGTACCCATCACGGGTTCGCTCAAACCACTCACCTGACAGTGGATAGTAAACTCCTGATCGTGCGCCTCACCGCGAACCTGCACCACCAGATAAGAAGGTAATGGCAGATGACGACCTTGCAAAAACTCCTGTAAACGGGTTTTGGGGTCTTTCTGCTTATCACCGGGGCTGATTTCGTCCAACCGGCTGCGATACCAGTCCAAAATCAGTCGTTCAACAGTTTGAATATCGCTATCCAGGAACACGCCGCCAATTAAAGCTTCCACCGTATCCGCCAGGATTGATTCGCGGCGGAATCCACCACTTTTCAACTCACCCGGCCCGAGGCGAAGGCACTCGCCCAGATCGAACTCGCGCCCCATCTCCGCCAGCGTATTGCCGCGCACCAGCGTGGCACGCATGCGGCTCATATCGCCCTCGTCTACGCGAGGAAAACGATGATAGAGCGCATTGGCGATGACAAAACTAAGAATAGAGTCACCCAGAAACTCAAGACGTTCATTGTGTTTACTGCTGGCGCTACGGTGAGTTAACGCTTGCAGTAAGAGCTCCTGCTGTTGAAAAGTGTAGCCCAGCTTCCGCTGTAGCCTATTTATTACGATGGGGTTCATGAGTTACCAATAGATCAAGAATGCGTCAAAAACTTGCAGCATACGGAACAGGCCTGCTTCGCCGAAAGCCAATCCAAAGCTGTTTCGTTTGCAGTGGCTCCCAACAGGGAGCCAACTTTTTATCGCTCGAGCCGGTATTCTACAACGAGTGGAAATATAATGCTGCGTTTATAGACGCCTGATTAATGAATTCCACCGATGCGGCTAAATCTTACGCCGGTAGGCCATTCGCCTTCCTGCTTTTCAAAACTCATCCAGATAGCCGTGGCTTTACCCACCAGATTTTTCTCCGGTACGAAGCCCCAGTAACGGCTGTCGGCGCTGTTGTCGCGGTTATCACCCATCATGAAGTAATGACCCGCCGGCACAACCCATTCCGCCAACTGTTTACCCGGCTGCTGGTAGTAAGCGCCCACCTGATCCTGCGTGCCTGGCACGGTCAGAATATGGTGAGAAACCGAGCCCAGCGTCTCCTGGCGTTCACGCAGACGGATACCGCCCTGCGGCACGTTGTCGCTCAGTGGGATCTGGTAAAAGCCATTGCTGGCTTCGCCCATACCGCTGCGGCTGAACAATTGAACAAAGTCGCTTGGCTGCGCATCGTTGTAAGTCACCGCTAATGCGGTATCGCATGACTGACCGCTATTACAGGATGGCTGAACGGTTACGCGCTTATTGACCGGATCGTAACTTACACGGTCGCCCGGCAGGCCGACTACGCGCTTGATATAATCCAGTTTAGGATCCAACGGATATTTAAATACCGCAATATCACCGCGTTTCGGATGGCCGGTTTCAATTAGCGTGGTCTGGGTAATAGGATCTTTAATGCCGTAGGCATATTTCTCCACCAGAATAAAATCGCCAATCAACAACGTCGGCATCATCGAACCGGACGGGATCTGGAAAGGTTCGTAAATAAACGAACGCACCACAAAGACCAGCAGCAACACCGGGAACACCGACGCGCCAGTTTCAATCCAACCCGGCTGCTTTGCCACTTTGGCCAGCGTTTTGTCGTCCACGGCACCCGCAGTCTGCGCATTCACCGCCGCAATCTTGGCGCGGCGGGCAGGCGCCCATCTAAAGCGCTCAAAGGCCCAAATGATCCCGGTGACCAACGTTGCCAGCGCCAGGATCAGGGCAAACATATTCGCCATGCAAACTCCCTAGTTACGCGAACTTATCGCTCTTACTTACTGTCTTTGCCAACGTGCAGAATGGCCAGGAACGCTTCTTGCGGCAACTCTACGTTACCGACCTGCTTCATACGTTTCTTACCGTCTTTCTGTTTCTGCAGCAGCTTCTTCTTACGGCTGACGTCGCCGCCGTAGCATTTTGCCAGAACGTTTTTACGCAGCTGCTTCACCGTGGAGCGCGCGATGATATGGGTGCCGATCGCCGCCTGAATGGCGATGTCGAACTGCTGACGCGGGATCAGCTCTTTCATCTTCTCCACCAGCTCGCGGCCACGGTATTGCGCATTGTCGCGGTGGGTAATCAGCGCCAGCGCATCCACACGCTCGTTGTTGATCAGCACGTCGACACGCACCATGTCAGAGGTCTGGAAGCGCTTGAAGTTGTAATCCAGCGACGCATAACCGCGTGACGTAGACTTCAGACGGTCGAAGAAGTCGAGTACCACTTCCGCCATCGGGATTTCGTAAGTCAGCGCAACCTGATTGCCGTGATAAACCATGTTGGTTTGCACGCCGCGTTTTTCGATACACAGCGTGATGACGTTACCCAGGAATTCCTGCGGCATCAGCATGTGACATTCGGCGATCGGCTCACGCAACTCTTCGATATTGTTCAGTGGCGGCAGCTTGGACGGGCTATCAACGTAAATCGTCTCTTTGCTGGTTGTTTCCACTTCATACACTACCGTCGGTGCGGTGGTGATCAGCTCCAGATCGTATTCACGTTCCAGACGTTCCTGGATGATCTCCATGTGCAGCAGGCCGAGGAAGCCACAACGGAAGCCGAAGCCCAGCGCGGTGGAGCTCTCTGGCTCATAGAACAGGGAGGCATCGTTCAGGCTCAGCTTGCCCAACGCATCGCGGAAGGACTCATAGTCGTCGGAGCTGATCGGGAACAGGCCTGCATAAACCTGCGGCTTCACTTTTTTGAAGCCCGGCAAGGCTTTGTCTGCCGGCTGCCGCGCCAACGTCAGGGTATCACCCACCGGCGCACCGAGGATGTCTTTGATTGCGCAGACCAACCAGCCTACTTCGCCACAGTTCAACACGTCGCGATCGACACGCTTCGGCGTGAAGATACCCAGACGATCGGCGTTGTAGGTTTGGCCGGTGCTCATGACTTTAATCTTGTCGCCCTTGCGCATGGTGCCGTTTTTAACGCGCACCAGGGAAACTACGCCCAGGTAGTTATCGAACCAGGAGTCGATGATCAGGGCCTGCAGTGGCGCATCCGGATCGCCTTGCGGCCCCGGGATATCGCGCACCAGGCGTTCGAGCACTTCCGGCACGCCAACACCGGTTTTGGCGGAACAACGCACCGCGTCGGTCGCATCGATGCCAACGATATCTTCAATTTCCTGCGCGGCGCGGTCAGGATCGGCAGCCGGCAAGTCAATTTTGTTCAGTACCGGCACCACTTCCAGATCCATATCCAGCGCGGTGTAACAGTTAGCCAGAGTCTGAGCTTCTACGCCCTGCCCGGCATCGACCACCAGCAGCGCGCCCTCACAGGCGGCCAGTGAGCGCGAAACTTCGTAAGAGAAGTCAACGTGCCCTGGGGTGTCGATAAAGTTGAGCTGATAGGTTTGACCGTCCTGCGCTTTATAATCCAGCGTGACGCTCTGCGCTTTGATGGTAATACCGCGCTCGCGCTCCAGATCCATAGAATCGAGCACCTGCGCGGCCATTTCACGTTCGGTCAAGCCACCGCAAATTTGAATGATGCGGTCGGACAGCGTCGACTTACCGTGGTCAATGTGGGCAATAATGGAGAAATTTCGTATATGCTTCATTATAAAAGTTTTTCTGCCTTGGTATTTCTGAATTACTCGCCTATAGAAACCCGCATGGACCTAAAGCGACAGTGAATGGGTTCGGCCGTCTTGCGCCTGAATCGCTGCATTCTACATGTCACAACACTGAAAACCTAGCGATCGGTGCAGTGAAGGCATTCTATTATGTGCACTTTAATGTTACAGGGCGCCCCGGGTTATGAAAGCTGATGTTAACAAAACTCAGCGTGCTCACAACACCGCGTTGCAACAGCCGTTGCCCTCTGCATTTCTTTCTCCGCCATCGGCGGGATCCGGTAGTAATACATAACCGCCAATAACGCAATAAACCCTCTCCGAGTTATTGATTAAATAATATCTGGATCAATATCTTAGAATTGCAGTCTACCCCTCCGGCTTTAGGAAAAAACCCATATACGCCTCCCGGTAGCTTCTATAGAAATGAAGGTGAACACCGTGACAAAACATAATTCAGGGCACTACATCGGCATGCCCACCGGGGTTCACCAGCATATCTCTACGTATTGATTGGAAGGTGCAAAATGATCGATAAAGGGCAAATGCTGAGCCGGCACGATTTTTCTAAGGTCAATTGGGGCATTCTGACGGCAGCGGCGCTGCTGTTAACCATTGGTGCGGCGCTGCTGTTGCTGCCGCTGCTGAGCAATATGGATGAAAATGCAATACTGACCCTACTGCAAACCGGCGCAGCCACTATTGTACTCGGCTGTATTCTTCTGGCGCTACGCCACTATCTGCGGCCAGCGGTGACTTACCGTCTGTACGAACATGGCGTTAGGGTGATAAACCAACATAGTCACAAAGAACGCTTTATCCCCTTTGAAAAAATTGGGGATATTTATCGTTTTCGCGGCGGGCGCCTGTTTGGCGGGCTATTCGACGTAATGGCATTTCGTGCCTCGGCTGAACACCCCTGGTACCCGGTGTTCAGCAACCTGTCTCACTCCTGGCGGCTGGCGGATACCATTATTAATCAGCAGATCCAGCAACGTGGGCCGCTGGCGCTGAATGCGTTGTATCAGGGGGAAGTGCTGTCGTTTCACTATCTCAGCTGCGGAGCTCGCTGGCTGAATCATTTATTGCCCGGAAACCGACAAGGAAAACAGGTTCAAACGCTACAGTTGAGCGCAACTGCGGTTATCACGGCACAAGGATCAATCCCGATTGAACAGATCCGTGAACTCGAGAATAATCCACGACGTGGCACCATTCGACTGCTGGATAACCAGGGGAATGCGTTGTTTACGATAGGGTATTTTTCGCTGCTCAGCGCAGACCTGTTTGTCGCACTGTTAGAGCATATGATCTACAGCCGCATCCCCGCCTACCATAACCGGCGGTGACGCGGCCGAAGTTTTAACGCAGAGGTTCGTTTTCCGTCTGCAGGCGCATGGCCCCAGGCGGTAAACCAATTTGCAAAACGACAGGTTGGTAATTGGCTTGCTCGCCGAGACGATGAGCCAGACCACGCGCCAGAATAAAAGCCAGGCCACCGCCAAGCAAGGCACCGAGCGCGGCAGAAGCGTCAGTACCCAGCCAGTATTGCAACAGGCTGCCACCCAGCATCATTCCCACCAGCGGCGTCAGATAAACCAGCATCGCAGAACGCAGCAAGCTGCCTTCTGCAATGCCTACTTCGACGCGTTGACCCGGCTCGAGCGGCTGCTCAATGCGTACCTGCAGTTGGTGTTCGGTTTCCGGCACCAATTCGTTTAACGCGCGCGCACCGCATCCAGAGCGAGCAGTGCAGCTGCCGCATCCGGCTTTCGGCTCACAACGCAACAGCGCCACGCCCTGTTGCCACGAAACGACCGTGGCCCACTCTTTCATCATTGTGGTGATACCTTGAAGGAAATACTGTCTGCAATACGTTTGGCCGTTGCCGGCGGTAATTCGCCAACAATGGTAATTTCATTGCCGTTACGCACTTCGGTTTGAATCGTGCGTCGACCCTGACGATAATACTGCTGGCCCGCACCGCTGCCCGCAGGGCTGATATTGACCGAGAAGCTGAATAAACCATCGCTGTAAAGCCGTGACTCTACCGGCTCTGTCACATTCGGCAGTTTACGGCGATTACGCGCCACCTCGTCCACCCCAGCCGGTAACCAGCCCGTGCTCCAGCTCAGCTTGATTTTATCTACCGCAGGCAGCGACAGCAATGGTGGCAGGTTAGCTTTGATCAGCCCTTCCATCACGCCCTGCACTTGCGGCCCGACCACGAACGAAATCACCCGATATTGCTCCAGCGTTTCGCCGTCGCGATCGATCAGATCCACCCGCAGTGGCAGCTTGGTATCTTCGTCCATCCAGACTATATAGCTATAGCGCGAGCCATCACGCGCAACCACGCGGATCACTTCGCAGGGACGATCGGAAATACGGGTGCTGCCAACGGAGATGAAATCGTAATATTTCGCCAGGCGGCTGAAATCGGCATAAACAATCGCCGGCAACGCATCGACGATATGATCGCCGGACAGCGTAAAGGGTTCCAAACCGGGTTCGAAATAGCTGATCCCGCCGCCGCGCTGTAACACTTCACGACGTGGACCATCCATATGCAGCAATTGACCGAGCGGCAATTGATCGATCACCGCATGACGATAACGCAGCGATTCAATCCCCTGCTTGCTGATGCTGATATAGGCGAGTTCATAATTGAGCGAACGGCTGGCACTGCTCATCTGTTGCAACAACGCCCCGGACGCAGTGGGCTGCGCCGGGGCGATGCTTGAGTAGAGCAGGCTGCCCGTCAATAGACAGACGGAGAACCAAATTTGCTTCATTACTGCTGTTGCATTCCTAAAGACTGAGTTCCGGGAACCTGAACGGCAGCCTGTTGTGGTGTGCTTTGCTCAAGCTGCAGCTGATCAGAATGCAAACGACGTTGCAACTCATAATCTTGCAGCATAGCGTTAATGCGTTTGCGCTGTTCCTGCACCTGCTGCTGTTGTCCGCTGCCGGTAGAGAAACTGTCTGCCGGCACGCCGAGGCTAACCGGTGACGCCTGCCCCATGATTGGCAGGGTAGTGAACGCTGGTGATTCAGCGGCAGCCGATTGCTCAGCCGGCTGGTTGTACTGCTGAACGCCGACAATCACCGCGAGCGACACGCAGGCCGCCATGCCAATCTGTGTGATCTGGCTGGCCCAAGGACGAACTTTGTCCCAGAACGGCATTTTCTGCCAGGTGTGCGGTTGCGGCTGAGACTCCGGCACGGCAGAAGGAACCAGACGTGCGGGTTCTTTCTCAAGTGCAGCAGCAACACGATCTGCGATATCGGAATGCATGACTTGCCCGATATCACCCCGTATTGTGTCACGTATCAGGTGATAGCTCTGCCAGCTTTGTTGAAGCGCCCTGTCTTTAGACAATGAACTCAGTAGCTCGCTGTCGAGCGATTCTCCATCCATCAGAGCGGAAAGCTTTTCTTTCTGCATGCCTAAGTACCCTTCCTGTGTCCGCCATTGCTAACGTTGAATCAGCGGTTGAACTTTATTATCGATAGCCTCCCTGGCGCGGAAAATACGCGAACGTACGGTTCCGACCGGGCAATCCATGATGGCCGCTATCTCTTCGTAGCTTAGACCATCCAGCTCCCGCAGGGTAATCGCCATGCGAAGATCCTCAGGGAGAGACTCAATGGTACGGAAAACTATCTGTCTCAGCTCTTCTGACAACATTAAGTTCTCAGGGTTCGAAATTTCTTTCAGTGCACCCGCACTTTCGTAATTTTCTGCGTCGTTGGCATCCACATCGCTGGATGGCGGACGACGGCCCTGAGCAACCAAATAATTCTTTGCCGTGTTCACGGCGATTCGATACAACCAGGTATAGAAAGCGCTATCCCCACGGAATGATTCCAGTGCGCGATAGGCTTTAATAAACGACTCCTGCACCACATCCGGCACATCGCCCTGCGGTACATACCGGGAAACCAGACTCGCAACTTTATGCTGGTAACGAATTACCAGTAAGTTAAACGATTTCTGATCGCCCTTTTGGACCCGCTCAACCAGAACTTGATCCGTTAACTGCTCGCTCATCCGAGGTAAACTCTCCCCAAATCCGTCTCCACGCGTAAAATTGTACTGCCAGCCATACATTATTTTCCTGAGCAAGCACTCGCTTGGAGTTCATACAGAACGCGAAGTTCCGTATTGCCATTGTTTTTTATGTTGATGTCACCCATCCGTGGCTTTTGCCCGGACAATTAGGCTAACATGAATTTCACTCTTCTTCTGCACACATCATACGTTATGCAACCATCATCTGAACATGTTAGCGATGTACTGATCGTCGGCAGCGGTGCTGCGGGCTTGTCACTGGCGTTGCGCCTGGCGCAGCATTGCAAGGTTACCGTACTCAGCAAGGGGCCGCTCAACGAAGGCGCCACATTCTATGCCCAAGGCGGGATCGCCGCGGTTTTCGATGAAACGGACAGTATTGCCTCACACGTTGATGACACTTTAATTGCCGGAGCCGGCCTGTGTGACAGAGACGCCGTTGAGTTTATCGCTGGCAATGCCCGCCACTGCGTGCAGTGGTTGATTGACCAAGGGGTCTTGTTCGACACCGAAGTCAACGCTCAGGGCGAAGAGCATTACCACCTGACGCGGGAGGGGGGGCACAGCCACCGCCGTATCCTGCATGCCGCTGATGCTACAGGTAAAGAAGTAGAGACCACACTGGTAGGGAAAGCAAGCGCCCACCCCAATATTTGCGTGATGGAACGCCGCAATGCGGTCGATCTGATCACCTCCAACAAAATCGGCCTGCCGGGCACCCGCAGAGTCGTCGGCGCCTACGTCTGGAACCGCGAGCTGGAGCAGGTAGAAACCTATCGTGCCAAAACGGTGGTGCTGGCAACCGGTGGTGCAGCCAAGGTGTATCAATACACCACCAACCCGGATATCTCTTCCGGAGACGGCATCGCCATGGCCTGGCGCGCAGGCTGCCGGGTCGCCAACCTCGAATTTAACCAGTTTCACCCGACCTGCCTGTTCCACCCGCAGGCACGTAACTTCCTGCTGACCGAAGCCTTGCGCGGTGAAGGGGCTTATCTGAAGCGCCCGGACGGCAGCCGCTTTATGCCCGATTTTGACCCACGAGGCGAACTGGCACCACGCGATGTCGTTGCCCGCGCCATCGACCACGAAATGAAGCGCCTGGGAGCGGACTGCATGTATCTGGATATCAGCCATAAACCGGCTGAATTCATTACTCAGCATTTCCCGATGATCCATGAAAAACTGCTGACGCTGGGTTTCGATCTGACTACGCAACCTATCCCTATCGTACCCGCCGCGCACTACACCTGCGGCGGCGTAATGGTCGATCAGCATGGTCGTACCGATCTGGATGGGCTGTATGCCATTGGCGAAGTCAGCTATACCGGCCTGCATGGCGCCAACCGCATGGCGTCCAACTCGCTGCTGGAGTGCTTGGTTTACGGCTGGTCAGCGGCAGAAGACATCAAGATGCGCCTGCCGTTTATCAAGCTGGCGAAACAGCTGCCGCAGTGGGATGAGAGCCGGGTGGATGACGCGGATGAACGAGTGGTCATTCAGCACAACTGGCATGAGTTGCGGCTATTTATGTGGGACTACGTGGGTATTGTGCGCACCACTAAACGGTTGGAGCGAGCCCTACGCCGCATCAATACGCTGCAGGCGGAAATTGATGAGTACTACGCCAACTTCCGTATCTCCAACAATTTGCTGGAGCTGCGAAATCTGGTGCAGGTGGCGGAATTGATCGTACGCAGCGCCATGGCGCGTAAGGAAAGCCGTGGGTTACACTTTACGCTGGACTATCCGGATATGCTGCCGGAAGCGCTGCCGACCATACTGCAACCCTAGCAGCGACACCGCAAGGGCGCCCACTGTGGCGCCCTTTTCATTTCAATAGAACAAGTAGAAATCGGTAATCAAACGGCGGAACGCCTCGGTGTAACTGCCATCAGCCAGCTTGATCGCCAGGCTTTGCGCCGCTTTTTGTTCCGTCGGTTGACGGGTCAGGGCCAGCAGCACGCGATGCAACGGCGTATCGGCGCGATCGCTGACGTTCAGCCGTTGCGCAGTATGCCATCCACGGCGTTGTGCATTACTTTCAAAGGCCTCACCAATATCATGCGGCAGCACTACGCAAAAATTCCCCTGTGGGGCAATCAACCGTTCCGCGCTTTCCAGCAAAGCATCGTGGGTAAGCGTTTCAGTATAACGCGCGTTGTGACGAGCCTGGTCCCGGCAGGCGACAGCCGGCTCAAAATATGGCGGGTTGCTGACGATCAGGTCGTATTGGCCGGCATGGTGCTGGGCATAATGATGAATGTCCTGCGCATGCACCCGGATACGCTCAGGCCAAGGCGATTCCTGAGCGTTGTCACGCGCCTGCGCGGCGGCAGCCTCGTCCAGCTCCACGGCGTCAATCAGCACGGACTCGGCTGAACGCTGTGCCAACATCAGCGCGATCAGTCCGCTACCGCTGCCGATATCCAGCACGCGTTGCGCCTGCGCCAAGGGCGCCCATGCGCCGAGCAGCACGCCATCGGTGCCCACCTTCATTGCACAGCGATCGTGAGCAACAAAAAACTGCTTAAAGGTAAAACCACCGCGACGCGGGGTGAAATTTGCTTTCGATTGAGTACTCACAATAACCACCTGAAGACAAAACTGGCGTAGCATAAGGCAATCTGATTTTTGGGAAAAGAGATGCTTTCCGCTTAAATAGGTGAAGAACGCGGCCAACCCGTCTATAATCGGCGCCCCAAGTAGAGGTAGACCATGACAGTAACCAATTTTTCCGAACTCGAACTCGATGAACGCCTGATAAACGCCCTGCGCGATAAAGGCTACGAACGCCCAACCGCCATTCAAGCCGAGGCGATCCCGCCTGCGATGGATGGGCGCGACGTATTGGGTTCGGCGCCAACCGGCACCGGCAAGACCGCGGCATTTTTGCTGCCGGTATTGCAACATCTGCTCGACTTCCCACGTAAGAAGTCCGGCCCACCGCGCGTACTGATCCTGACTCCGACGCGCGAGCTGGCGATGCAGGTAGCCGATCAGGCTCGTGAACTGGCTGCTCATACTTCGCTGGATATCGCCACCATCACCGGCGGCGTCGCCTATATGAACCACGCGGAAGTCTTCAGTGAAAACCAGGACGTGGTGGTCGCGACCACCGGCCGCCTGCTGCAGTATATTAAAGAAGAAAACTTCGACTGCCGCGCAGTAGAGACGCTGATCCTCGATGAAGCCGACCGCATGCTCGACATGGGCTTCGCGCAGGACATCGAAACCATTTCCGCCGAGACCCGCTGGCGTAACCAGACCCTGCTGTTCTCCGCGACGCTGGAAGGCGATGCCATCCGCGAATTCGCCGAACGCATTCTGAAAGAACCGGTAGAGGTCGAAGCCGATCCGTCACGCCGCGAACGTAAAAAGATCCTGCAATGGTACTACCGCGCCGACGACGTACAGCATAAAACCGCCCTGTTGGTGCACTTGCTGCAGCAACCGGACGTGCAGAAATCCGTTATCTTCGTGCGCAAACGTGAGCGTGTGCATGAGCTGGCCGGCTGGCTGCGCGAGGCAGGCATCAACACCTGTTACCTCGAAGGCGAAATGGTGCAGGCCAAGCGCAACGAAGCGGTAAAACGTATGATGGACGGCCGTGTGAACGTGCTGGTCGCAACCGACGTTGCCGCCCGTGGTCTGGATATCCTGGATATCACCCACGTGTTCAACTTCGACATGCCGCGCACCGCAGATACCTATCTGCACCGTATCGGCCGTACCGGTCGTGCCGGGCGCAAGGGCACCGCAATTTCGTTGGTTGAAGCACACGACCACCTGCTGCTGGGCAAAGTGGGCCGTTATCTGAACGAGCCGCTGAAAGCACGCGTGATCGATGAGCTGCGTCCATCAACCAAAGTGCCAAGCGAAAAGAGCAACGGCAAGCCTTCGAAGAAGGTACTGGCCAAACGCGCGTCAGACAAAGAAAAGAACAAAGAAAAAGCCAAGGTGAAAGTACGTCATCGCGATGCGAAAAACGTAGGCAAACGCCGCCAGCCAAAGGCCAAGCCTGAGGGCAGCGGCGCGAAGTAATACCGCCGCAGTGAATAAAAACCGCCTCCTTTTCCGCAGGCGGTTTTTTTATGCCCCGTTACTGCTGTCCGTATTGCGCCACCTGTTGATGGGCTTTCAACCAGGCGTTCAGTTGACGATAGCGATCGCGCATTTCTTCATTCTGCAATGCCGTCGGCGTCTGCGATAAGTAGAACTGGAAGGCCACGCCTTGCTGATTGCGCGCTTTGGCGTCCGCCCCCGCCTGCAACAGCATCAGCGCCAACTGCGGCGCATTGATTTTTGCCGCCAGGTGCAAAGGCGTATCCCCCAGCCGATCGCTAAGGGTGACATCGGCACCGGACACCAACAGCAGCCGTACTTGCTCCTCCCGCCCCGCCAAGACTGCCGCTGCCAGCGGCGTAGCACCGGTCACCGCATTGCGCGGATTCAGCGGCACTCCGTGAGCCAACAGCAATCGAAGATACTGCGGGTCCTGCACCGCAGCGGCAGTATGCAACGCGCTATTGCCATCCAGGCCCGGAGTGGTCGCATCGGCCCCCAACGCCAGCAGCGAGCTTAGGCTTTGCGTTTGCTGCGACAGTATGGCCCATTGCAGCAAAGTGACCTGACGGTCCCCCTGTTCATGCAGGCGCGCCTCAGTTGCCTGTTCGGCAATCCCGTTGGTGTCACCACGCGCCACTGCCTGAGCCAGTGCCAGATTGCTGCGCCCGTTAAACGGAGAAATTTCCTGATTCATCTGTTGTTCCTTAGCCATCATCAGCAAACCGGCGATCGCGATTACCGCCAGCGTGGCGACCATTAACGTCTGCCATAGGCGCCGCCGTTCAGGCATTGGCCTTCGTCTCCCATGGCTTTTGCTCCGCCATCGAGCCGATCACCTTATCAATCCCATGAGCAGTCAGGCTGCGATCCAGGTGCTTGCTCGGGCGCCAGTCGTCAATGCCGCTCAGGGTGTCGTTATTGGCCAGCGTGATTTTATGCCCAATGGCATCCGGGATCAGCGAAGTGGATTCCTGCGTGCTGGTCAGCATGTCGTATTGCTCGCTGTAACGGCGGATACCACCGGCTTGTGCATCCTGCTTCGCCGCTGCCGGATCGATCCCCATACGATTCAGCGTATAATCGGAAACCCCGGCAGCGTTAAAAGTCACCGCCACCGTACCCGTTGCCAGCGCTGCCGTAGCCGCCAGACCGCCGCCAAGCGAATGACCGGCGATCACCAGCGCATCACCAAAGGCTGTCTTGGCGCTTTTCGCAAGGGATACCGCCTGATTGTACTGCACATCGTCATAGCCGGTCGCCTGGCGCACGTTGCTCAACCAGTCGCGCATATCATTGGTGCCGGCGAAGGCCAACACATACTGCTGATTATCACTGTAGATCCCGGCCTGAAAACCCGACGCCGCATCCTGCAGACTGGCAGGATCAATGCCGACCCCCAGCAAAGCATCGGCACTCAACCGATTGAACCCCTCGATGCCCTGACTGCCGGTGCTGTAAACGTCTTTAGCCAGTAACGCCAGCGTATAGTCCCCCTTCTGTGGCTGCTGACCGCGTGTCACGCCCTGATTCGCCGCCGCCGGCGCTGCTGCCGACAAATCGCTCGCCAGCGTGTTCAGCAGGTTCTGGGCATTCAGGCTATTCTGGGAAAGCGTGGCCGCGGGGGCCTTTGATGCCGAGGGTTCAGTAGGCTGGGAAGGATCCAAACGCTCTGGCAGCGTACGCGTTGCCGGGGGCAGAATCGCCGCGGGGCTGACCGCAGAGGTAAAACTCAAAGACATACTCATGCCGACTCCTTGTCGATAGACTTATCAATGCCGCACCTCATTGGGTGCTGATGTAGCTATCGGCAGGTCGGAGCAGTTCTGTAATGAGAAGAATTATCTTTGCGAGGAATGTGATCCGGATTCACTTTCTGACCGTTGCGGCAAGAAAAAAGGGAACCGAAGCTCCCTTATTAAGCGTGCGTAAAATTACAGACTTTCTGTAAAAGTACGTGTAATCACGTCACGCTGCTGTTCTGGCGTCAGCGAGTTGAAACGCACTGCATAGCCGGACACGCGGATGGTCAGCTGCGGGTATTTTTCCGGATGCTTAACCGCGTCTTCCAGAGTTTCGCGACGCAACACGTTCACATTCAGGTGCTGACCACCTTCTACGCGAACGGTCGATTGCATTTCCAATGGCACTTCACGGTACTCGATCTGGCCCAGTTCGCTGACCGGTACCACCTGATCTTCCGCATAGTTGGCTTTAGCGCAAACGCAGCGGGCTTCTGATGTTTCGTCGTCCAGCAGCCAGAAAGAGTTCACCAGCGCCTGGTCGTTCGCTTTAGTGATTTGAATACCAGTAATCATTTTGTTGCCTCCGTACAAGGGCGAAAAATTCTACTTCGAAAGAAAACCCAATGTTGGTTTCGGCCATTTGGTAAAACCATTGTTGTCTTGTTGTTCTGTATACCAGTCTGGCCGGGGCAATTCTTTGATTAAAGTCAATTTTCACGGGGTACCCACAGAGCGAGAATGGGCAAGTTTATGTTTTATGTCAATTTTCCCTGTAGAGCACATCGCAATTATTTTTGTAAATTTTAAAAAATATTTATATGCAGGAGCGCGGCGGAAAAAGAAAAGCAGGTTTCGCTGCGTGGCACTAAACGGTAAGCTATGCCCAGTGAATTGTTAACGAAAACAAAGGAGAGCGTTTATGTCCACCTCCCTCACCTGGCATGATGTTATCGGCAAGGAGAAAGAGCAGCCCTATTTTCATGAAACGCTTGCCTTTGTTGCCGCTGAACGCCAGGCCGGTAAGACCATTTACCCACCGCAAAAAGACGTGTTCAACGCCTTTCGTTATACCGAGCTAGCGGACGTGAAGGTGGTAATCCTCGGTCAGGATCCCTATCACGGCCCGAATCAGGCCCACGGGCTGTCCTTTTCGGTGCTCCCTGGCGTACCCGCGCCCCCTTCGCTGGTAAACATGTACAAAGAGCTGGCGACGGATATCCCGGGCTTTGAGCGCCCCAGCCATGGCTACCTGCAAAGCTGGGCGGAACAGGGTGTGCTGTTGCTGAACACGGTATTGACCGTTGAAGGCGGCCAGGCGCACTCCCACGCCAAACTGGGCTGGGAAACCTTTACCGACAGAGTGATCGCCGCGCTGAATGAAAACCGCGAAGGCATCGTGTTCCTGCTCTGGGGATCGCATGCGCAGAAAAAAGGCAACTTTATCGATCGCAACCGCCACCACGTGTTGAAAGCGCCACATCCATCGCCGCTTTCCGCCCACCGTGGGTTCTTGGGCTGTCGCCACTTCTCGCAAACCAACCAACTGTTGGAACAGCAGGGGCTGGCGCCTATCGACTGGCTACCGCGACTGCCGCAGGCATAACCCAGACGCAAAAAAGGCACCCGCAGGTGCCTTTTCCTTATTGAATTCGGCTTAAGCCTTGGCTTTGGAAACCGCCACCATCGCCGGGCGCAGCAGGCGACCATTCAGCGTATAGCCTTTCTGCATCACCATCATGACGTGGTTCGGCTGGTGATCGGCAGATTCCATCAGGCTCATTGCCTGGTGCACATCCGGGTTGAACGGCACGTTAATATCACCAACGATTTCAATCCCGTACTTACGCACAACGTCCTGCAGGGACTTCAGCGTCAGCTCGATGCCTTCAATCATCGCCGTCAGTTCCGGATTGTTTTTATCCGCCAGTTCCAGCGCGCGCTCCAGGTTATCCAGCACCGGCAGCAGATCACCGGAGAACTTCTCCAGCGCAAATTTGTGTGCTTTTTCGATATCCAGCTCGGTGCGGCGGCGGACGTTTTCCATTTCCGCTTTGGCACGCAGCAGGCTGTCGCGTTCATGCTGCTGGGCTTCGGCCAGTTGAGCTTCCAGCTCAGCAATGCGCTCATCCCGCAGATCGACGCCCTCAGCCGCTTCCGGCAAGACTTCCTGCTGTTCCATTTCTTCCGAGACTTGCTCGTTTGGCGTCTTCTGTTCTTTACTACTCATGAATATCTCCGCGTTTTAGCATTAATCTCGCAACTTGGCTTATTATGGGGATCAAAACCGGGGTTTCAAGTCAACCGGTCACAATGTGGGGCATAAACTGGTCCCGGTGAGGAAAATCACAACAATGAATAAAAAATTCGCCTGTATTGGCATTGTTGGCCACCCGCGTCACCCTTCGGCGCTGGCAACGCATGAGATGTTGTTTCACTGGTTAGTCGCCCGAGGCTATTCAGTGATGATTGAACGCCAAATCGCTCAGGATTTGGGGTTAAAAGATGCGGTTACCGGCAGCCTGGCGGATATTGGCCAAAAGGCCGACCTGGCGGTAGTGGTCGGCGGCGACGGCAATATGCTCGGCGCAGCCCGCGTTCTGGCCCGCTACGACATCAAGGTGATCGGCGTTAACCGCGGCAATCTCGGCTTCCTGACCGATCTTGACCCCGACAACGCACTGCAGCAACTGGCCGACGTGCTGGAGGGCGAATACATCGATGAACAGCGCTTCCTGCTGGAAACCATCGTGCACAAAGAGAACCAGCAGTGCCGCATCAGTACTGCCATCAACGAAGTGGTACTGCATCCGGGTAAAGTGGCGCACATGATCGAGTTCGAAGTGTATATCGACGATCGCTTCGCCTTCTCGCAACGCTCTGACGGTCTGATTATCGCTACCCCGACCGGTTCGACTGCCTATTCGCTTTCTGCCGGCGGCCCGATCCTGACGCCATCGCTGGAAGCCATCGCGCTGGTGCCGATGTTCCCGCATACCCTCTCGGCCCGCCCGTTGGTGATCAACGGCAACAGCACCATTCGCCTGAAGTTTTCGCAGATCGGCAGCGATCTGGAAATCAGCTGCGACAGCCAGATCGCACTGCCTATCCAGGAAGGCGAGGAAGTATTGATACGCCGCAGCGATTTCCATTTGAATCTTATTCATCCAAAGGACTACAGCTATTTCAACACGTTAAGCACCAAGCTGGGCTGGTCTAAAAAATTGTTCTAAAAATATCGCCAGCCCCTTTACTGTATATAAAACCAGTTTATACTGTATGAAACTACAGTTATGTGTTTATACACAGGAAGGTTCCCATGCTGGCGCAATTGACCATCAGCAATTTTGCTATCGTTCGTGAGTTGGAAATTGATTTTCAACCGGGTATGACGGCGATTACCGGTGAAACCGGCGCCGGTAAATCTATCGCCATCGACGCACTGGGGCTGTGCCTCGGCAACCGCGCCGACGGTAACGTCGTCAGGCTGGGAGCCGCCCGTGCCGATATCTGCGCCCGTTTTTCACTGGCAGATACCCCTTCTGCACGCCAATGGCTCGAACAGAACCACCTGGACGACAGCAATGAGTGCCTGCTGCGCCGGGTCATCAATGCAGACGGCCGCTCACGCGGCTTTATCAACGGCACTTCCGTACCGCTTTCGCAACTGCGCGAACTCGGTCAGTTGCTGATTCAAATCCACGGTCAGCATGCCCACCAGTTGCTGCTCAAGCCCGATCACCAGAAGCAACTGCTCGACGCCTATGCCGACGAACCTGCCCTGTTGGCGCAGATGCAACAGGCTTATCAGCGTTGGCACCAAAGCTGTCGCGAACTGGCCCATCATCAGCAACAGTCCATCGAACGCGACGCACGCCAACAGTTGCTGCAATACCAATTGAAAGAGCTGAACGAGTTTGCGCCCGTGGCCGGTGAGTTCGAACAGATAGATTCGGAGTTCAAACGCCTGGCCAACAGCGGCCAATTGCTGACCATCAGCCAGCAGACCCTGCAATTGCTGGCTGACGATGAAGAAAACAACATGCTGAGCCAGCTTTACACCGCCAAACATCTGCTGGTTGAGCTGGTCGGCATGGATGAGAAACTCAGCGGGCTGCTGGACATGCTGGAAGAGGCGTCGATCCAAATCAGTGAGGCCAGCGACGAACTGCGTCACTATGCCGATCGCATGGATCTGGACCCCAACCGCCTGCAAGAACTTGAACAGCGTCTGTCGCGCCAAATTAACCTGGCGCGGAAACATCACGTTGCGCCAGAGGAACTGCCACAGCTGCACCAACAGATGCTGGATGAGCAGCAGTTGCTGTCGCAGCAAGAGAACGACCATGAACACCTTAACGAGGCGGTCACTCTGCATCATCAGCAAGCGCTGCTGTTAGCGGAGCAATTGCACCAGAAGCGCCAGCACTATGCTGCAGAGCTGACCACGTTGATTACCGACAGCATGCAGGCCCTCTCCATGCCGCACGGCAAATTCAATATCGACGTCCGCTTCGAGCCGCAGCATTTGAGTGCTGAAGGGGCCAGCCGCACCGAATTCTGTGTGTCCACCAACCCAGGTCAACCGCTGCAAGCGCTGGCGAAAGTGGCCTCCGGTGGCGAACTGTCCCGCATTGCGCTGGCTATCCAGGTGATTACCGCTCGCAAGATGGAAACCCCGGCGCTGATTTTCGACGAAGTGGACGTCGGCATCAGCGGCCCGACGGCCGCCATTGTTGGGCGCCTGTTGCGTCAACTTGGAGAATCTACCCAAGTCATGTGCGTCACCCACCTTCCACAGGTGGCCGGTTGTGGGCATCAGCACCTGTTTGTCAGCAAGCAGACTGACGGCACGGAAACCGAAACGCAGATGTCACCGTTGGATAAACGTGCTCGTTTGCAAGAATTGGCGCGCCTTCTTGGCGGCAGCGAAGTCACCCGAAACACCCTGGCGAACGCAAAAGAACTGCTTGCTGCATAGAAAAGCTCAACTTTTTTACTTTCCTGAGGTCATATTGGGGCCCTGTAAAGGTTTCCAACTGCTGCAAGGTCTATTATCATCGGCATCCTATGCCCTAAAGGAATGTGATTACTATGCGCTGTAAAACGCTGACTGCCGCCGCTGTGGTTCTTGTGATGCTGACTGCAGGCTGTTCTACTTTTGAGAAGGTGGTTTACCGGCCTGACATCAACCAAGGGAACTACCTGACGTCAACCGACGTAGCTAAAATCCAAAAAGGTATGACCCAGCAACAGGTCGCTTATACATTGGGAACCCCAATGCTGCAGGATCCGTTCGGTACTCAGACGTGGTTCTATGTGTTCCGCCAGCAGCCGGGTCATGAAAATATCACCCAGCAAACTCTGACGCTGACCTTTAACAGCGCGGGCGTATTGACGGATATTCAGAACAAGCCTGCGCTGACCAAATAATCAGTACAGGAACTGTCGTCCGGCCCGTGAGGGACGAATCAAGTTCTTCATGACAGTCACAGGCTGCAACTCGGAAGATAAAATTCTGATAAAAAATAAGGCGCACTCAGCGCCTTATTTTTTTGCCTTCTCTGCCCGTTGACGGCGCAGCTCTTTGGGATCGGCAATCAATGGGCGATAGATTTCCACCCGGTCGCCATCATTGAGCACATCGCCCAACTTGGCCGGTCGGCTATAAATGCCCACCTTGTTACTTTGCAAATCAATGTCACTGCGCAGTTCCAGCAATCCGGAGGCCACAATCGCCTGCTCAACATTGCTGCCCTCTGCCAGTTTCACGTTGCGCAGATACTGACGCTCCGGCAAGGCATAAACCACCTCAACCCGTATCTCAGACACTGTAAACCTCTTTCGCCCGCTGGGTGAATGCCTGCACCATATTGCCGGCCAACTCTTTAAATACCTTGCCGAACGCCAACTCGATCAGTTTGTTGGTAAATTCGAAGTCCAGGTGCAGCTCAACCTTACAGGCTTCCGGACTGAGCGGCGTAAAGTGCCAGCCCCCCATCAACTTGCGGAACGGGCCGTCAACCAGTTGCATATTGATGCTCTGGTTATCCAGCAGCGTATTGCGCGTGGTAAAAGTTTTGCTGATACCGGCTTTGGCAACGTCCACCGCGGCGGTCATTTCATTGTTGGACGCGTTAATCACCCGGCTACCGGTACAACCTGGCAGAAAATCGGGATAAGAATGAACATCGTTAACCAACTGATACATCTGCTCGGCGCTGAACGGCACTAACGCAGACCGACTGATCTGGGGCATATCATTTCCTGTGAGACACAAAACATACAAATCATACCATTTATCTATCGGCAAACAAAAAATCTGCTATGCAAGACAGGAGCCAAAAATGCGAAAAATTGCGCAGGTGCTGAGCGGTAAAGGATTTCTTTCGCTGACGCATCCAGTATAATGAACGCACTATGACAAAGAAAAAAGCTCACAAACCTGGTTCAGCCACCATTGCGCAAAACAAGCGAGCACGTTTCGAATACTTCATTGAAGAAGAAATCGAGGCGGGCCTGTCCCTGCAAGGGTGGGAAGTCAAATCGTTGCGTGCCGGCAAAGCCAACCTCAGCGACAGCTACGTGACCTTCCGTGACGGTGAAGCCTATCTTTTTGGCGCCACCATCACGCCGCTCAGCGTGGCTTCATCGCATGTGGTCTGCGACCCGACACGTACCCGCAAACTGCTGTTGAACAAGCGCGAGCTGGACTCGCTGTTCGGCCGCGTTAACCGCGAAGGCTATACCGTTGTTGCCCTGTCCATGTATTGGAAAAATGCCTGGGTCAAGGTCAAAATCGGCGTAGCCAAAGGCAAGAAAGAACACGATAAGCGCGATGACATCAAAGATCGTGAGTGGCAGACGGCGAAAGCCCGTATCATGAAGCACGCCAACCGATAAGCCTCTGGCTTAACGGGTTAAACTTCTGGTATACTGCACAAAGTTACTTGGGGCTGATTCTGGATTCGACGGGATTTGCGAAGCCCTAGGAGCATGCCGAGGGGCGGTTGGCCTCGTAAAAAGCCGCAAAAAAATAGTCGCAAACGACGAAAACTACGCCCTAGCAGCTTAATACCCTGCTAAGAGCCCTCTCTCCCTAGCCTCCGCTCTTAGGACGGGGATCAAGAGAGGTCAAACCCAAAAGAGATCGCGTGGATGTCCTGCCTGGGGCTGAAGCGTTAAATCCAATCAGGCTAGTTTGTTAGTGGCGTGTCCATCCGCAGCTGACCGGCGAATGTAAAGATTGGACTAAGCATGTAGTGCCGACGGTGTAGTAATTTCGGACGGGGGTTCAAATCCCCCCAGCTCCACCAAATGATGATCCGGGTATTACCAGATAAGTCCGGAGAAGTACGGAAAGCCCGCATCCCACTTAGGTTTGCGGGCTTTTTTGTGTCTGTAGCAGTCCGAGAACATCCAGCTAAATCCGGGATTTATTGGTATACGTTTAGGTATACGTTAAAATGTATGCCATAAACGTATACCAATTATGGAAGAACCCTTACATGGCGCGGACTACACGCCCCCTCACACATACCGAAGTACAAAAAGCCAAAGCCCTAGAGAAAGACCTCACCCTGCACGACGGTGACGGCCTGTTCCTGTTAGTCAAAACCACCGGCAAGAAACTGTGGCGTTTCCGCTACCTCCGCCCCGGCACCAGTTCACGGACTATGGTTAGCCTCGGAGCCTACCCTGCCCTGTCACTTGCCGACGCCCGGCAAATACGTGCCGAAAAGCTCGCGATACTGGCAAGAGGCATTGACCCACAGGCCAAAGAAGCAGAAGAAGCAGAACAAAAGCAGGTAGCCCAAGAAAGCATTTTCCTGAATGTGGCAAAGCAATGGTTCGCGTTGAAGCAGGCCAGCGTTAGCGCGAAGCATGCAGAAGATATCTGGCGTTCTCTCGAGAAGGACATATTACCGTCTATTGAAAATATCCCGGTTCAGGACATCAAAGCGCGTTTGCTGATCCAAGTGCTGGAACCTATCAAGGCCCGTGGCGCATTAGAGACAGTTCGCCGATTAGTACAGCGTATTAACGAAATCATGATCTACTCAGTCAACACTGGCTTGATTGATGCTAATCCGGCTTCTGGTATTGGTAATGCATTCGAACGACCTAAGAAGCAGCATATGCCGACTATACGACCAGAAGAACTGCCTAAGCTGATGCGCACAATCTCGATGAGCAATTTATCAATCCCAACCCGCTGCTTACTTGAGTGGCAGCTACTTACGCTTATACGTCCTGCAGAAGCCTCGGCAACCGCATGGGCTGAGATCGATATAGAAAACCGTGAGTGGCGTATTCCGGCAGAAAGAATGAAGGCTAAGCGTGAGCATATCGTTCCACTGTCAGACCAAGCACTAGAAATACTCGAAATCATGCACCCTATCAGCGGCAGACGTGAGCACGTATTCCCTAGCCGTAACGATCCTCGAAAACCGATGAACAGCCAAACAGCTAATGCAGCTTTAAAACGTATTGGCTATGGTGGGAAGTTAGTCGCGCATGGGTTACGGTCTATTGCCAGTACAGCAATGAATGAAGCTGATTTGAGCTCGGATATAATTGAAGCAGCACTTGCACACAGTGATAAAAATGAAGTTAGAAAAGCTTATAATCGCTCAACATATTTATCTCAGCGTGTGCCATTAATGAAATGGTGGGGCAAATATGTTGTTAACACAAAAAATTACATTAAGGACTAAATAATGTCTAAAAAAACCAATGACCAAATAATCTTAGAGCAAATACTCAAAGATAAAAAAAGCGAATTAGGAATTGAAATATCTGATACTGATTTTTTTGAAATGTACACTGCATCTGAAATTTTAAAAGATTACGATGTTACCTACGATGACATTGGTTATGGCGTGGTCGGCAATGGAGGTGATGGGGGAATAGACTCAATTTTTACTTTTGTAAATGGAGAGTTGCAGAAAGAAGATACTCAATTAAACATGCAAACGAGGAAAAATCATATTGAATTAATCATTATCCAATCAAAAACCTCACCTACATTTAAAGAAGATGCAATAACTAAGTTCCGTGAAACCATCCAAGATTTATTCAATTTAGCAAATGACGTTTCTAAATTCAAACAAAGATACAATGCTCTTCTTTTAGAGAAGGTTTTAATTTTTAGAAATGCATATTCAAAACTTGCAAAAACATTTCCTACCATTGTTATAAGGTTTTTTTATGCCACACAGGGTATGGACACAGGCATTCATGTCAATGTATCTGATAAATCAGTGAAGCTCCATGAGGATATAAATAAACTATTTAGTGGCGCGAATTTCGAGTTCAATTTTATTGGTGCGAATACTCTATTAGAAATGAGTAGAAACATACCTGCTAGTTCCCGGACACTCGAGATATCGGAGCAACCAATTAGTACATCTGCTGGAAGTTATATTTGCCTTGCATCTTTGACAAAATACTATGCATTTGTAAGTGATAATGGTGCCCTAGCTAGAAGCATTTTTGAATCAAACGTGCGAGATTATCAAGGTAGCGTAACTGTAAATACTGGAATACGTTTAACTTTAAATAACATTAATTCAGATGACTTTTGGTATTTGAATAATGGAGTAACAATAATAACTCCAAAAGCTGTAAGTGCTGGAAAACAGATAACTATAGAAGATCCACAGATTGTAAATGGCTTGCAAACGTCTCATGAAATCTATCGACATTTCTCTGAACTCAGTTCAATAAATGATGATAATCGCTCAATACTCATTAGAATAATCTGTGAAGAAAATGAAGAAGCAAGAGACAGAATCATTAGGGCAACAAATAGCCAAACAGCAATTCTCCCAGCCTCGCTAAGAAGTTCAGATGAAATCCATAGGAATATTGAAGATTATTTAAAAGCAAACGATTTTTACTATGACAGGAAGAAAAACTTCTATAAAAACATTGGTAAACCTGCATCTAAAATAATCAGCATCGCATACTTAGCACAGGCAATGATGACTATAGTATTATTTAGACCTGACAGCGCTCGAGCGCGGCCATCAACGCTAATAAATTCAGATATAGAATATAAAAAAATATTCAGCCTGGATATAAGCATAGACACATACTTAAAAGTAATTTTAATTATTAAGGCTACCGAAACTTTCTTGAAAAGCGAAAGAGAAAATTATACTCCAGATGTGAAGACGATAACGAACATTAAGTATTATGTGGCAATGACAGCCGCAATAAAATACTTAGGAACTAAAGATAATATATTGAACGCATTAGCCAATATTTCACAAATAATAATCAGCGATGATATTTTTAATGAAAGCTTACAGATTGTACAAAAAAACTATGTCGAATTAGGCGCTGACGATCAAGTTGCAAAGGGTGCAGTTCTTACACCTAAAATTCTTTCTGAGCTTTAAATATTTATTACACATTCGAACCCTAGAAGCATCGCGCGCGCAATACTCCCTCGCCTACGCGCTCTGACTTTATCATGCACATTTCATGCATGACTCAGAGGCCCTGTAAGCCCTTGTGGCGCGGGGTTTCGGCTGTTTTGAGAGGCTGGGAATTAATGCAAAATCATGCACCCTATGCATGCACGCGCAGTTTGAAGCAGGCTAGCCAGAAAAAAGGCTGTTTTCGGGCTTGGAGGAAGGGTAAAAACCCCGCTGCAAAATCAGTATTGTAGCGGGGCCAGTTCAATCAATGGAGTGTTTGATTTCGGCTATAACGGCGGTAGCGGTTTAATGTCCTTTTTTCCGGCGGTGGTAAATCATCGCCGGTCACCGACTCCGCTTGAATGGGCTGGCATAAAATCTTATCGACGCTTTCTACCGTTTTAAAGGTGCAGGAACACACGATGTTCTGGCACTGGTAATAGGCCTCTTTCGTTTGTTCGGTCACATAACGGCTGGTACGGGTATAAGACGAATGGGTGCACAGCGGACAACGCATCATGATGTGACCCCTTGCTGCTGCAAGCGCTGACGTTTTGCTCTCAGCTCTGTTGCAACCTGCATTCGACGCATTAGACTGTTTTGCAGTTCTGGCAATACCCCGGTTTCTTCCGGCTTCGTCAGCCCGATGTCGTTCAATACCGGATGTTCAATGCTCTGTAGCGCCGTTGCAACACGTATACGGCCGTTCAACGCCCCTAACAGACGTTGCTCAATCATGTTCATCGGGTCATTCCCGTAGACGCCGTAAGCTTCTTTCGCCAGCACACAAGCCTTGATGACATCAGGACTGATAAGCGCGGCGCTTAGTGCATCCACCGCCTTACTCATCGCATGTTCGGCAAAGGCCGTAAGGGCTGCTTCATGTGCGGCTACCACCTTCGGGGCCGACGCGCCGCAATCAAGGTGAAGCTCCGTTTTGTCCAGCTCCATTTCTTCAACCAGACCGTCGAACTCTTTCGCCAGCTCCCGTTTGGAAATCCGGCTGTGGTGTTGCGCTTGTAGCTCTGGGGTCATTTCCCCACGCAGTTTGCGAAACAGGGTGCGCCACTGGCTTTCTGCCTCATGACTTTCCACTTCCGTGTCTTTCTTCTGTTGATGACAGCGGGCGATCCCCGTAATGACGTCCGTCAGTGCCTGATAGTTTTTGTCGTGGGCGGCGCGGGCATCACGCAGGGCTTGCAGCTTGTCGTTGATGTGCTGGGGTAATGCAGTCGTGCTCATGGGGTTATCTCCGGTGTCAGTCAATGTGAGGCTATTCTGCTGACTGCCGTACAACATCGCCATTCATCCCGGTTGGACTGTCCGCAGGACAACAGCCCCAAAAACTGACGATAAAACCATCAAGGAGATTTTAGTTTTATATAAAACTATTCACTACTGTTCACTTTAATAAAAAAGGTAGATAAATCAGTAAATAAAGCAGTGAACAGTTTCTCTAAAACTCGTCACCTAGTTTTCACTACTGTTCACTCGGCTAAAAACAGCCTTTTTTCTGGCTAGCTGGCATTTAATGTTTTTATCTATTTATTCGCTGAAAACCAATCGGTATTACTGGTAAGTGGAGTTGTCATTAATTGTCACAGATTGTCAATATGAGGCAATAAAGGGCAATACGTCCATTTGATTGAAAAACAAGAAAAAATCTCAGGTTCCACACAACATTCCCTTGTTGCCTCCCCGCAAAATATTCTCATAATAGGGCGCTACCAGACGAACCCACACAGCACCGGTGAGATCCCACCGGGTATAAACGAGGTAGCATTCCATGTTTGCAGTTGCCACACAGACCCCTTCCACACTCTTGCCCGTCCCGGTCGATTACACGCCCCGTGAGCGTTTCATTCGCCTGCCGGAAGTGCTGTATACCACCGGGCTGTCACGCTCTACCGTCTACGAGATGATGAGCCGCAAGCAGTTCCCGGCCCAAGTTTCCCTTGGCGGTAAAACCGTGGCGTGGCTCGAATCAGAAATCGAAAGCTGGATGGCTGAACGTATCGCCAACCGTCATCAGGAGGCTGCAGCATGATGCGGTTAACGCTCGGCCGACAGAGCTTTACCCTGAACAATACCGACGCACTGTTTGTCGCAGAAGCCATCCTGTTGCAACGTAAGCAGCCGGATATTGCCTTACCGGAACACCGCAGCGATAAGCACGGCGTGATCCACCTGGCCAGCAGCCTGGCCGAACCGCGTCTTTTCCGTGCCATGCCGGTGCCGCTGACCCGCGCCGCCGCCGATACCCGCCACGACCAGCTTACCGACTGTTGATCACTATGCGATCGATTGAACGTCCGGGGGCGTCTTACGGCTTGCCCCCACGTCCGGCACTGCGCTATAGTCCCCCCGCTGTCGCACAATCGGCGGCCGGGCGTGGAAACCCGTGTAACTTATTGGCGACACAACACGCGCCATGCGTGTTTTTTTATGTCGTAGCCTTAGTGCACTCATTTTTTGCACAGTGGTATTTATGCTACTGTGGCTGTCAAACAATGGTGGCTCAGGCGGGGCTGACCTCGGTCAGGCCGGTTTCCAATAAGGCCGGTATTTCCACCCCCGTCTGGGCTACCACCCATAAGCGTGGAAACTTCGGTGGTAGCAATAACCAATACTTATTGGAGGCTGCCACCATGGCTACTATCCTCACCCCGACTCACCCTAAATTCTGTTTCCTGTTTGCGGCCATTCGCCGTACTGCCCTGACGGCAGCCCCGTGCATGCTGCGCACCGTGGCGGATTCCGAGCACAGCGCCCGCCGCCTGCTGACACGTGACTACATTTTGTCGTTTGCGGGCCGTCTGCCTGTACAGGGGGTGGCATGAATACGCTGGCCGCCCGCTTCCACAGTGAAACCTTCTATCCTATTCCGCATGCTGATTTCCTGCGTCTTCAGCACGCGCATTCTACCGGCGTGCTGTTCCTCGACATGCTGGACACCCTTGAATCGACCGGCCAGTGCCCGGACGTCGCTCAAAAAGCCGCCTTTGCGTCTGTCATTGCGGTACTCACTGACCAGCTCGGACAGGTCGTCAAAACCTGTGACTCCCACATTCTCGCCAGCATGGAGGCTTCCGCCGCATGAACACCCCACAGTCTTGTTTACCCGTTGAAGTCCGCACCGCCGTTTACCGCCGCGCATTGGCCCATGCCTATCTCGATACCTGCGCGTTTTACCGGGTGAATCCCGGCTACACGCTGGATGAACTGCAAATGGCGATTGCGATGGACATTGAGGGCTATTTTGTCCGCCAGCACGGCGCGGAAGTGGGCATGGACATGGCCTGCACCATGCTCAGTGACATGGTGCAGCCGGATATTCTGGTGGCGCCGCCGCGCCTGACCACGCTCGGGCAAAAGATGATGGATGAGCTGTGCTGTGGCCGGATGGCCGTCACCTGTAACACCACCGTGCACTGAGGAGGCAAAACAATGACCGCATTAAGCGTTTCTCACACCTCACGTGCAGCGACCGGCCACTGGCCGGTGTTGCTCCCGGCACTGGGCATTCACATCACCGCAGGGGGCCGGGCGCAGCCCTGCCCGGTCTGCGGCGGCAAAGACCGCTTTCGTTTTGATAATCTGCAGGGCCGCGGCACATGGTTCTGCAACCAGTGTGGCGGTGGCGATGGCCTGAATCTGGTCGAAAAAGCACTGGATGTGACCACCAAAGAGGCCGCCGTAAAGGTGGCCGGGGTATTGGGTGAACCGTCGGGCAGCGCCTTGCCCGAATACAATCCCCAGCAGGAACAGCAGGACAAAGCGCAGGCGCGAAATAACGCAGCACAGCAGGCCAGACAACTGCTCGCCAGCGCCCGGCAGCAGGCCGGAAAAACCTACCTGACCGCCAAAGGCTGGCCGGATATCGACACCCTGACATTACAGGGGCCGTCACTGCGCGTGGGCGGTATCACTTACCAGCCCGGCGACCTGCTATTGCCCCTGACTGACAGCGCCGGGGACGTGGTCAACGTCCAGTTGATCAACGCAGCAGGCGACAAGCGCACACTGGCCGGGGGGCAGGCAAAACACGCCTGTCATTTCCTGCCGGGGCAGGATAATGCCGTTATCTGGCTGACTGAGGGCTACGCTACCGGCCTGACCGTGCATCAACTGACCGGGGAAAGCGTCTGCGTAGCGCTCAGCGCCAATAACCTGCCCGCGATGGCGCAACAGTTGCGCGCTCAGTATCCTGATGCGTTGTTGCTGTTGGCAGCCGACAATGATGAGAACGGCACCGGGCAGGCCCGTGCCGCCGAAGCCGCGCAACTGAGCGGCGGTAAACCGGCGTTGCCACCAGAGGTGGGAGATTGGAACGACGTATACCAGCAACAAGGCAAGCTGGCCGCGCTTGCGCAGTTGACGGCCTTTAGCCAGCCCAAGCAACCCAGCCCGTTCGATACGCTCAGCGATGCCGACCTGAAAGCCATGAGCGCCAGTGAAAAAGCCGAACTGCTGGCGGAGCACTACCAGCATCTGTTGGCCGTGCCACAGGTCGGTGAAGACCTGTGCCGCTATGAAAACGGTGCATGGCAGGTGTTGCCATACCGGGTGCTTAGCCGCGAAATTGCCGCCCTGTTTCAGAAAATCCGCGCCCCGTTCTCGGCTGCAGGAATCAACAGCATTCTGGATACGCTCAGACTGATGGTGCCGCAAATGGGCACGCCGGCACGGCACCTGATTGGCTTTCGTAACGGGGTATTTGATACCACCACCGGGCAATTCAGTGCGCACCAGAAAACGCACTGGCTGCGCACCGTCAACAGTGTGGACTACACGCTGCCCAAGGCCGGGGAAAATCTCGCCGACCATGCCCCGCACTTCTGGCGCTGGCTGACCCGCGCTGCCGGGCAGCAACCCGAAAAACAGGCGCGTATTCTTGCCGCGCTGTTTATGGTGCTGGCGAACCGCTATGACTGGCAACTGTTCCTTGAAGTCACCGGCCCCGGTGGCAGCGGTAAAAGCGTGATGGCCGCGATAGCCAGCCTGCTGGCAGGGAAAGACAACACCACGTCGGCCACCATCGATACGTTGGAATCCTCACGGGAGCGCGCCTCCGTGGTCGGGTTTTCGCTGATTATCCTGCCTGACCAAGAGAAATGGAGCGGTGACGGTGCGGGCATCAAAGCGATCACCGGTGGCGATGCGGTGGCTATTGACCCGAAATACCGGGATGCCTACTCCACGCACATTCCGGCGGTGATTCTGGCGGTGAACAACAACCCGATGCAGTTCAGTGACCGCAGCGGCGGCGTGTCCCGTCGCCGGGTCATCCTGCCGTTCCCGGAGGTGATACCGGCCAACGAGCGTGACCCGCAGTTGCTGGCAAAAATCACCGGCGAGCTGGCGGTGATCGTGCGCCACCTGATGCAGCGTTTTGCCGTGCCCAATGACGCTCGCACATTGCTGGAAGCGCAGCAGAATTCCGATGAAGCGCTGGAGATTAAACGCAGTGCCGATCCGCTGGTCGATTTTTGTGGCTACCTGCTGGCAGTCAGTGCACCCGACGGCCTCTATATCGGTAATGCCAACATTACCCCGGCGAACCCACGCAAATACCTGTATCACGCGTACCTCTCTTACATGGAAGCGCGGGGACACAAGTACCCATTGAATCTGACCGCGTTCGGGCGTGCCGTGCCGCAAACCCTGCGTGAGTACGAAATAGCGCTGTTGAAACGCAAGACCAATCAGGGGATGCAGACCAACCTGATATTGAGCGAAGACTGCGAAGCCGACTGGCTCCCCAAGTGTGAAATGCGTTAAGCGAATAGCGCCACGATCGTTTCTGCCGATCAATACGCGGTTATTGATCTGCCGAACCCATTGGACGCTGTTGCGCGGGGCCGCTTATAGTCGAGCGGTACAAACCGCATACACCCAACACCAGGGAAACCCGTAGCGGTGACTACTCAGGCCTGCATTGCAGGCCTTTTCTCTGCCTGAAATCTTTCCCTGCCGCTCACCCACAGCACAATAAACAACCGGCTCAGGCCGGTATTTTGCATTTATAGGGCTGACTGTTCACGGTGAGTGACCAGTCAGGGCAAACTCATCACCAACTAATCACCGGTTAATTAATTGTTTTTAATCAACTAAAAACAAAAGTGAACAGTGTGACCAGTTTTTCTATAAATCTTTTTTTCTGCCGTTTAGAGCATTGCCGTGTTAGAAACTCTTCCAGTCAGGCAGTTTGTTGGCACGCTTGCGCCAATAGTGGATTAACGCCATGAATAAACCAAACAGCAAACCGGCAATGAGGGCGTTTAACGCCGCGATTGGTACGCTGACACCTTCATTTTTCCAGCTACTAAACCACATGAGAATGCCCCATAGAGGGCCAAACCAGACGGCGAAAAACAGAGTATTCAGCCAGAAGGGGGCAAACGGTGGCGGTGGCATTTTACCCCCCAACTTCCAAAACAGGCGCAAGATCGGTGGCGCATAATTGCTCCGCCACATCTTTTTATCTTCCATCAGGGCTATTGCCTTTTTCTTCTTATCTTCAAATGCCATCATCCGAATCCTTTCATTGGGTATCTATAAAGACTGTCTAATAATATGCCTTATCCAGAGTCAGCCATAGAGGGAGCTGTTTGGAAAACGGAAAAAATCCCACTCTAAGAATTTTTAGGCAAACAGGTTCTGACAGGCAGCTTTAGCGAGGAGCGGACGTTGACTGAACTGAGTTGTAGGAAAGGCAAAAAGTAGCTGATTCAGTTAAGCGGGATACTTAAAGTTTTGGTAAGTAAAAACGAGAGCGAGTTGTTCTGGGAAGTGAGATATCTAAAGACCTGCTTCCGTAAATCATAATAAATACCTGTATATTTATATATGCAAAAGCAGGTTATTAGACTGACTCCCTGACCGACTTACAGATCTCCGATATGCTCAGGGAACCAGTGTTTAACAATATATCTCAGATTGGCCTTAGACGGTTCAAAAACCTGCCGCGACACCAGCGCTCTATCAGGATGATTCTGCACAGGCGAATCACTTGCCATGTCATAAAAATTATGCGTTATTTCTGGAGGGAAGAAAATGCCTTTATCCAAAGGCACTATCGCATTTGGGTTGTAATAAACGTGCAGGCCATCAAAATGTGTTTCTGTATACTCGCTGGAATGACACAACTCAACATCCGCGCCAACAACTTCATTATTGTAAAAATTCCGATGCGTCGTTAAATAATGCTCGACACCAAGTTTTTTCGTATGAACCCCTTCATTCCTCATACCTTCAGAGGCAATGAAATGATTTATATCAAGAGCACGGTATCTTGTTGACCTTATATATCGTTCAACTCCACTTTGAACAACAGCCTTTCCGAAAGTACCCGTTGTTGAGAATACAACAGCACTAATTTCTTTATATGAGTCATTTGTAAAAATACCTAATGGTATTTCGCTATGCTCATTTTTTTGAATCGAGAAGATTTTTCGCTGCTGACCTATCGCAAGATCCCTCATCGTAGGCTCTTCGATACCAAATAAAACTCGATTAATGATCGTATTGTTCTGAGTTAGTGATAAGTCTGAATCAAATGGAGCAAGCGCTAGAACGAATGGTTTACCGACTACGTGTTCCATTGTTGAATACGGGAACTTCTTACCCTTAACACCGGTAAAAAGCTCATGCTTGTCTTTAATCTTTCCGAGAAGTTTTAGCGTGGATTGATGCTTGAACTTCGATTCGCTGAAAATATCACCAATTGGAGGTTTGTGAGGTTTGTCAGAGACCATTGCTTCTACATTAAAATTGTAACCAGATGGAGTGGTAACATTAAAATCAGGGCTATCTTTTGTATAATCAACTGAATAACCGAGGCGAATAAACATCTCATTCAGATACAACTCCCAAAATGCAGAGTTGAAGGTGGTCTGAAACTCATTAACAAATTTAGTTTTCTCACCACTGCGTTGCTGCAGCCCGTTCCCCCAAGATTGGATTACTTCCCTTACAGGGGAAAATTTCGGATCTTTGTAAATACGTTTGAAACTATCATTAAGCTTATTTTTGGCTATTTTTGTTGAAAAAAGATCCATTATTATTACCTCTAGTTATTTATAGGCCAATGAAATAATCTAAAACATCCAAATATTCTAGATGAGTAAAAATAGGCATGCTTTTATTTTTCTTTTTTCCAAGGTGCCATGATCACTTTATCCTCAGTGAAACTAAAAATCGACATTATCTTGTCTCTCTCATTTTCACTTTGTATATATATGCATCTAACATCCTCACGTGAGAATTCAAGAGGGAACTTCTTTATTTTCGCATTATAAAAATCCTTCCGTCTTTTGTATGCTGAAAAATTAATGGAAATTAAATTCTTTTTGATTTGCTCAGTCGTTGGGACATATCGCCACTCTTTTTCATACTCGAAATTATAATTATTAAGATTAAAATAGCTGTTATATCCATAGACATGCTTTGTAAAACACTTCAACTGAATGACTGGCAATCTGAGATTATTAGGCAATTGTTTCAACTGACGTGACCTTAACAAGGCTATGAGTCCCAATGCCACTGGAGAATTTTTCTCTATATAGTTCACAGGTGTTATTCCGTTTTTCAAGGCCCAACTTTTGTGAAGAGATATTCCATATCCACCATATGTTATTATTTTTGTTGGTAACTCGCAAATATCATAACCGCTGAATGAAACCATGGGGTGAGCAGCATTAGAAACCACCTTATCATTCTTGTCACCAAAATATTCGCCACAATACCCTAATATAAATGAATTGGATGAAATGATACATAGTAACTTTTCAAATTCGCTAGTGAAGTGCGTTATCATAATGTTGTCACCTATACTTAATGTCAGCCCCTAGCTTAGACTATTATATGCCCTTTTATGTACCTAGCAAGATACTCACTCGATAATAGTATTTAAAGTAATAAATAGTTAAGTGACATATTGGAAGGTCAGGTGTCCTCTTTTAGCACAAAGCAAATTGTCAACCCGGAGTATTGTTTACCGGGTTATATTAAATCCCCGTGAAATGGCGCTGATACTGATCCCGGCGCTTATACGTGTAATCACAGCAAGTTGTTGTTCTTCATTCAGTGCCGAAAGACGACCAAATCGCTTTCCAGCTGTTTTTGCCCTCGCAACATCTGAGTGCGTGCGCTCAAGCAACAGATCCCGCTCAAATTCCGCCACGGCAGAAATCACCGACATCATAGTGAGAAGCAACTCAATAATCGGCTCAGGCCGGTTTGGGCTGACTGTTCACGGGAAGTGACCAGTTGGGGTGAACTCATCATCAACTAACCACCGATTAATTTATTGTTTTTAAACAAAAAAAATAAAAAGTGAATAGTGTGACTAGTTTTTCTATAAATCTTTTTTTTCTGAGCGAGATGACGGATTGGATCTATCATGGGGCAGATCCAAAAACAGGCTCATCTGCGGGATAGCTGCTGATGCCGGATTCTAAAATCGCCCTCTAAATCGATGTCACTTTTCTGCATTGGTATACGTTTAGGTATATCTCACAAGTCTGAACTCATTTTTTATCAATGATTACAATAAGCTAATCTAGTTATTCAGACTCCCCCAGCCCAAATAGGTCACCGGTGACCCCAGATAGATCCGGTGGCAATAACGAAAAAGCCCGCAATTCACGTTGCGGGCTTTTTTGTGTCTGTAGCGCAGACTGGTCGTTAGTGATCCAGATAGAGATAATGCAGCCAGCTGGTCATGCGCAGCAGGACTTTGCGCATGATGGAAAGATGCTCAAAGTGCTCGGTGTAGACCGCAGCCTGTGCGGTAACGCCATCGGGCAATTTGTCCAACGCGGGAACAGGGTCTAAATCGATCATCACGTAAACACCCTCCTGCTGAGCGCCAACGTTTAGCCCTTGCATAACACCACTGGCCTGATAGCTGCCGTCGGGGACTACCGGCAGCACCCGCGTGACCGAGCCGCCATAGATTTTCCCCGGCAAGCCGTTAAATACCACCTCGGCTTTATCGCCCTGGGTTAAACGCAGGATCGAGTTTTGACGGAATACCGCCACCACCTGCCGTTTTTGCTGCGGAATAAAAATCATCACCGGCTTGAACGGCAAGCGCACTGCGGTGGTGCCAGGCCGAGCCAGCACCTGGGTAACATAACCCTCGCTGGGTGCTCGAATGGTTGTTTGTTCCAAATTGTAGGTCGCTTCCGCAATCTGTGATTTCAGGCTGGCAATGCGGGCGTCCTCACCATTGTAGTGGCCCGAAAGCCGCTCCTGCGCCTGCTGATGCTGAGCTTTGGCAGCCTGCAGCGCTGCAGATTGCGCTTGATACTGCTGCCGGGCATGACTGATGTCTTGTTCCGAGAAAGGGTTAACTGCCATTGCCGCGCCTTTGGCGTAACGCTGATAATCCTGGCGCGTGCGTTCATACTCGGCATAAACCCGCTGCACATTGGCCGAGGACTCATTTAGCGTAGCCTGTCGTGTTCTGACATCCGCCTGCGCGCTGGCAAGATCTGCCTGCAGCTTGTTCAGCCGGGCACGGTAGCGGGTATCATCCAGGCGAAACAGCACATCGCCCTTATGCAATAGCACATTGGTCTTATCCGTAACCTCGACAATCACTCCCGATACCTGGGGAACAATGGGCACCGAAACAGCGATTTTCTGCGCCCGGTAGGTATAAGGATGGTTGTAATTCATCCCCAGAATCAAAGCTCCTACGATAAAAATGCCGCCCAATACTGCGGTCGGCACGGTCCATTTATTGATGGGGATACGGAACAGTTTGAAAACGCCGTAGCTCAGCGCTACGTAGCTGAGAATAATTAAGAGATCCATACCCTTTCAACACCCTTTATTGGACGACGAGCTTTCATCTGCAACGGGCATCTGCATTCGCTGTAACTCGCTTTGTAACTGATGAATTCGCGCTTGCAGCACTTCAGGGTGTTCGGCCTTCTCGCTCATGCCCCATCCCCGCTCTGGCCGATATAACGTCGCCCAGATCCACAGCAGTGGCCAAATAGCATGCAGGGTAAACAGGCTTACCCAGCCTGCCACGTGAATGGCATCCTGATGGGGATGTTGCCGTTTTTTGGCCAGCAAATAAGGAATGTCGTGAATAATTATCACGCCGTAAAATAAAATCAAAAACACGGCGATCAATACGCCTAAAGCAAAATAATCTAGAAACATGCTACACCCTGGCTGGTAACGCTAAATAACACATCGAGGCTTATGTTGTCTTATACTCTTTGATATCTTTGGCAATGATATCAATGGCATTTTTAACATCGTCTACGGTGAGTTTTGCCTTTTCATTATTCAAATTATTTCCGGACGCTTTGCGCACCACTTTGATAACCGGCTGATTAGTCGAAGCATCGATAAACTCGCCTTCCATATACACAGAGCTCTCCATGGTGCGGTGACCGGTTACGCTCTGTGTTGCCGCCACCAGTAGCGTGATTGGCAATACCTCATACACCTGAAGCCCTTTTTTATGGGTATCGATAGCCGTTATAGCCCCTCGGAAAATAAGCGTATTTTCACGTGGCACATCCTCCAAGATAAAATGGGATGCCATGGACTGCTTAAACTGCTGGTTGGTGTAGTTCAGGATATTATCAAGTGCGCGCTGGCTTACCATCTCAGTGGGTTTCGGACGCGGGAAATAGATCATCGGCTGATAAACCAAATATTTATATTTAGAATAGTCAACGTTAGTTTGTTTCCAATATAAAACGTCCTTACCGGAGGCCGATTTCCCCTGGGTAATATCATTGTAATTATTCAGGAACGTAGAATACTTTTCTTTTTCGGTGACCTTGGATGAACAAGCGGCCAGAATGAATACCAAGGGCAAAATGGCCGCACGTTTTTTTCTCATCATAACTTCCAATATTAATTTAATAAGCAATAAATAATTAATCGAAATAGTACCCGCTAGTGACTGATAAGTCATATGACAATACAGGCAAAAATGTATATCATTTTTGATATACAAAATCAGACTGGCGCGTAGAGTGAAATCAAAAGACTTCAAGATCGACGAACTCAGGATCGTTCGCTGCATTGCCGAAACGGCCAGCGTCAGCAAGGCCGCTCAGCGGCTAGACATGCCACAGTCAAATGTGTCGCGCACCCTGACGGCGCTGGAGCGCCGGCTTGGCCTGGAGATCTTCTTACGCACCCCGCGCAGCTTGTCGCTAACCGAGTTTGGCGAACAATTTTTACGCCGAGCCACTCAGCTTTTAGATGAGCATAACGATCTGCTCGATATATCAGGTACCTATAAACGCAGTCTGAATGGCATGGTGACGCTGGGCGCACCTATTGGTATCCATTCATTCCTGACCCGTTATCTGCTGCCGCCGCTGTTACGCGAATCGCCGGAGCTGATCGTCGATTTGGTTACCCGCAATCCGGATGAACGTGAGAAGAAGTACGGTGCGGTATTCGACAGTGACTGCGATCTGTTGATCAGTTTCTTCCAGCCGCAAAATGAAAGCCTGATCGCCAGGCCCTTGACCCGTTTTCGCGTCGGGTTATTTGCCTCACCGGACTATATCGCAAACGCCCCTCTTGTCGAGCCAGAGGAGCTGACAGCGCATCGCTGCATTACCTTGCGGGTGCTGGGAGGGAGCCACAATACCTGGAGCTGTTATAGTTCTCAGGGCCAATTGATGCAGGTTGCAGTCACTGGCAGCAGCATATGCGACAATATTCTGCCGGCCATCGAGCTGGCAAAACAGGGGCTTGGCATCGTCTATGCCCCTTATTACTCCGTCGCTTCTGCGCTGGAATCGGGGTCACTGATGCCTTGCATTGAACGTGAGCGCTGTATCGATATGCAAGCCTTTCTTATTTATCGCCAGCGTGGGGTGTTACCCCACAGGGTTCAGGTGATGATGGACAGCATCATGCATAATATGAAATTGCATGAGCAGCGCCTGATTTAGCGATAACGGCCACAAACACTAAAAGCAAAACCCCGCCGAAGCGAGGTGATGCTGTTCGTCTTTCCGAATCGTCGACAGTTACTCGTTTACCGGTCTTTCCCGATCGTCACTTCGCTCGCAACCTGGTCGCGTCGCCAGAGCAGACAGGCACGCATGCCCTGAAGGCGGCACAGGCTTACTAACATGTAGCTTAAAATCGGTATCCACCGCCCAGTAAAGCCTGGCTGGAGATATCTTTATCCACCATTGGGCTATCGGTGATTTCACTGCTCAGCTGCACGGCACGCACTGACGCCAAGGCATACCAATGTTCGTTAAACTGGTAGTTGGCGCTCAGCTCCACATAAGGGCTCCAGCTCTCTCCGGCCGAATACGTTGAGAAACCGCTGCTTTTTGCCTCCGCATGGCCAATGCCATAGTAGTAATCGTTCTGGTTACCGTTGTTGTAGACCGCGCCAATACCGGGAACAAGGCGTAGCTTGCCCGCCTTGATTGGATACAGGAAGGCCACGTCCCCTACCACACCGTTACTGTTATCAAGGGTATCACCAGCCAGCGATGCGCGAATAACCCCCCATTTTTCTTTATGGGTGAAGGCCATCCCGGCCATTACTGTGCCATCGCGCTTATCCAGTTTTTTCATTTGGCTGTTATTGCTATCATCCGGATCAAAACCTAGGGGGGAATAATAGGTGATGATCGAAATCTGATCCTTTGGCATATTCAGCAGATAATATCCCGCCGCCAAAGAGTGAATATAAAAGTTCCCTTTCTCATAGTTTAACGTGGGCAATCCCTGGGTTTTAGCATCGGTATCAACATAACCATAATCATTCACCATCGCAGCTGCCCCTAAGGACCAGCTCGCTGCAACTGAAAAAGGCGAATAAATAAGGTAAGCGAAAATTAGCGAAAGCGAAATACTAAACTTACTCCCCCTAATACGAGGAGTTAGAAAATCTGAGCACGGTTTCATTATTATCATCCATAGTGGGAGCATCAAACGCCGTGCATACTACTCCACCAGGGTAATTGTCTGATAGCGGCTTAAGTGTCCAAAAATGCACACCAGGCAACAAATTGATTTTTAATCATATTCACCCTATTTTACCATTCACTGCCCGCCACCACCCACCAGACAGAGCTGCATAATTGCATAGCTACAAGGCATAATATAGTATGCGGAAAAATTCGACCCTGGCTTCACCGTAATAAATTTACGCCCCTGGAACATGACATTATGGAAACAGACGTTATCTTCACTCTTGGGAAAAGAAACTCAGCCACTTTATTTAATAAAGATGATAAGCCGATAGAGCATATCTTGGCGATTAAGCACGCCTTAATGCCCTATGGTAAAAAATGTTCTTTTCCAGCGGGCAAAAAAATTCGCTTATTTCACAATGGCATTCGGCATTGGTTCTTGCTCCAGTCCGGTGAAATGTCCGCATGCCGCGACAGTGATGGTTTGAAAATAGCCAACTTTAGAGAACCCTCGCTCGCCGGTATCGCGGAAACCTTCTTCCCTAAAGAGTTGATCTTTTTCCTGGCCGAATCACCGGTTGAACTGGTGATGTACCAGGAAAGTGATGTGCTGGAAACGCTGGCACGGGAAAACCTTTGGCAAAACTTAGTGCATATACAAGCCTATGTCATCCAAGTTCTGAGCATCCGCGACAGGTTATTGTCAGGCAACGATGCCTACGAGGTTGTCTGCAATCACTTGCTGATGCTAATGAATGAAAAAGAAGCCTTTCGCTTATCCACTACGGTCCCACGCTATATTCAGCAACGAACGCAGCTCTCGCGCAGTGGCATCATGAAAATATTATCTGACCTGCGCAAGGGAGATTATATTACCGTCGAAAAAGGTATTTTGCTGGCGGTTAACCGGCTGCCAAAGCGTTATTAACTGGCTATCAGAGCCCGTTAATCCTCTTACAGATCCCGCGTATACACTCGCGAAGCCTCGCCCCAGGGATGGTAACCCAACCCATTAAAGGCAAACCCCTGTTTCTCGTAGTAGCCTTCCAGATCGGTACACAAATGCAACTGTGGGAAACCCAGCTGACGAGTCTCCTGCGCCACATGGTTAATCAACAACCTGCCGTAACCGCGGTTACGGTGGGCCTCCTCCACATACAGCGCGCACAGCCATGGATAGAGTTCACCGCGGCTAATGAAATCATTGGTGATTAATCCTGCGCACCCCAGGATCTGACTGTTGTCCACCAGCAAATACCACTGCGGCAATGGATTAGCCGCACCGATGCAACGAGTGATGGCATCCTCATACATCATCAGCGTTTCTTGCGAAGCCCATTGTTGTTGGAAATAACCGATCGCTTGCTGTTTAAACTCGGGGGACTGACGCACCGAAATAATCTTCATATCTTTTCCTGAGGTGATTTTTCATTCTTTTTCTGGCGTAAAATTATGCGGTAACCCGTGGAGGTTAGCACGACCTTTATCATGGAAATCAGCAGGGTGGGCAGATAATATGGCGACGCTGCCCCTTAACCGGCAGCGATTTCACCAAAACAGGAGTCATTATGACGCAAAATATTTATGACAATCAGGCCTTCTTCGACGGCTATGCCCAGCTCAGCCGCTCGGTGAACGGGCTGGACGGCGCACCGGAATGGCCGACTATCCGCAGCATACTGCCAGATTTGCACGGCAAGCGCGTAGTCGATCTCGGGTGCGGCTACGGGTGGTTCTGCCGCAGCGCTCGTGAACAAGGTGCCGTAAGCGTACTGGGGTTGGACGTCTCAGAAAAAATGCTCGGTAAAGCGCAGTCGATGACCCAGGATGCCGGCATTGAATACCGCCAGCAGGATCTGGAGCAGCTTCAGTTGCCGCAGGCGTCTTTTGATATCGCCTACAGCTCACTGACGCTGCACTACATCGAAGATCTGGCGCGGTTGTTCGCCACGGTTTATCAGGCGCTGACGGCTGGCGGGCAGTTTATCTTCACCGCTGAGCACCCCATTTATACCGCACCGCAGCATCAGGGATGGTGGGTCGATCAAAACGGGCAGAAGTCATGGCCGGTTAATGGCTATCAGCAGGAAGGTAAGCGGATTTCAAATTGGTTGGCAGATGGGGTCATCAAGCAGCACCGCACGCTTGGCAGCTACGTAAACTTGCTGATCCGGCAAGGCTTCGTTATTAGCTATCTGAGCGAATGGGGCCCTTCGGCTCAACAAATCGCAGAAAACCCGGCGCTGGACGAAGAAAAAGAGCGCCCAATGATATTTATTCTCGCCGCTCATAAACCTGCTTAATGCTTCTTTTCCGCAATAAATCCTGAACACATCCAATATTGGGGAGGCTGCCTCCCCCCAATGGCTTAGGGCGCGGTTGCAGGCATCGGTGCCGCTATCACGTTCTACTCGCCGATCGGCAAATAGCCCTGCCACAGCGGTTGCGCCGCTTTACCCTGCGCATTGGCCTGCAAATGTACATGGTAACCCTGCAGTGACTGCAACAGCAGGCAATCGTCCACCTCAGCCAGATCATCCTTATGCTGCTTGAAGCTGCCGGTCAGTAACGTCTGCTTGGCTTTTTCTTTGGCTTCATCCGCACTGTGCGCGACAAACAGGCCAAACTCGTGCAGCTCAGCCAACTCGTCACTGCGGTAACCGCCCACGTTAACAAAGAACAGCTTCTCCGGCCCGACGAACGGCTCAGCCCTCAGCGCCACGTCATAGCCATCCGCCCATTCAATACGCGCATAGCCATCAACATGCACCTTGTTCTTATCGCCAAACCATTTCTCGCGCAGCAAGGGATAAGCCTGTTCTGGCCGCTCCGCTGCAACGAATTGTACGTCGTGCAATTCGATATTGGCACCCGGTGCGGTGCCGCCCACATAGAACATCAATAATCCCGGCATTAGATTGCTATCCCTCTGTTTTAATAATCGTTATGTAATATATTATATAGCGATTATTATGCAACCAGCGCTGCCACAAAGAGCGAGTTCGCTATTGGGGGAAAAGCTTATCAGCATGGATTACGCGCAAAGACCGCAGGTTCCGGCCAACGCAGTGGTAGCAACTTTGATATGCGCTGAGCAGCGGGACGTGGTTACGCCCCGCTAGGTTTCAGGCGCGTATATCCTGATATTCTGGCGTGGTGTCGAATTCGTGTTTGGCGAACGGGCATAACGGAATGATTTTTCGGTTTTCCGCGCGCATTTTGGCGACCACCAGCGCCACCAACTTTTTACCTACCCCTTGGCCTTTTAGCACTTCGTCAACCCAGGTGTGATCAATGATGGTTAATTTGTCGCCGCTGGGCACAAAAGATATCTCGGCAATCATCTTCCCCTGCTGATCGTTTATATAGAAACGCTTTTCATCTTCCAAAAATTTAAGATCCATAGAATTTATTCCTATAAAAAAGTGCGTAACTCTCGGTTGTCGCTACAACAAAGCCAATATTAGTCTACTCTTTAATCAGTAACACAACATAATTGTGACAGTGGCTGAGGAGTTCAAAATGGGTGAAAGCTCAAAAGACGGCGTTATTCTGCTATCCCGAATATTGTTGATGATCCTGTTTATCATATTTGGCTGGATGAAGCTGGTTGGCTTTGGTGCAACCGTCACGGCAATGGAAGGGTATGGCACGCCCATGCCTTATTTAGCGGCGATTATCGCCGTGGTGGTGGAGTTCTTTTTCGGCATTGCGCTTATTCTTGGGTTATTTACCCGCCCTATCGCGGTTATTTTTGCCCTTTACGTACTCGGCACCGCGTTTATCGGCCACCCATTCTGGAAAATGACCGGCATGGAAATGATGGGCAATGAAATAAACTTCTTCAAAAACATCAGCATTATTGGCGGGCTGTTGCTGCTGGCGGTCACCGGCGCCGGACGTTATTCGCTGGATTATAAATTCTTCAATAAATAACCCCCACCAGCCGGTGGCCTCGCTACCGGCTGGCCTTCTGTTGCCCTGTTTATCGACTGCGTTTGGCGTGACGTTCGAAGTTATCGGCTTTCGCCTGTGCAGATTTGCGCAACGTCACGTAACAGGCACCTTCACCGCCATCGCGCGGCAATGCCCGACAAAAAGCCTGCACCTGCTCAAACTGAGCGAGCCACTTGGCGACATAGCTGCGGATCACGTTGGCGTGGCTTTCATCATCTCGCCCACGGCCGTGAACGATCAGCAGCGAACGCAGACTTTGCTTTTCCGCTTGCACAATAAAGCGGAACAGAGCTTGCCGACAGGCCTCCACCGGCTGTTTCAACAGGTTCAGACTGGCCTGTGGCGGGTAGCGGCCATGGCTCAGCTTGTCGAGCACGCCCTGTTGAATGCCCTCGCCTTTATATTCCAACGGTTGCTCACAGGGGATCAGTTCGAGAAAGCCGGTACTGAGAAAGTTTTCCTGCTGCAGCGCCTGCGCTTCACGGCGCGCGCGCTTATCCATGGTCTCCTGCGGCTTCAAGTACAACGTCTCGGGACCGCGGGATAACGGAATGACATCCGCCATCGCCTGTTCAAAAAAATCTTTGTCTTGGTTGCTCATCTCAAAGCCACTCTTGGACACTAAGCCTTTCATGCCGGAATAAGCCTGATTGTAAGACCCACAGCTCCGGTTGCAAGCCGGGAATTTTCCGCAATCGTCGTCAACGGGTGAGGTTCTGTGCAGTTTTCGTTATACTGCAAAACCATTATTGAGTGCCGCAAAGGATCGATCCCATGAAAATGCGCGAGCTGGAAACCCAGTTTCAAAATGCCATGAGTGAGTTGCAGGCCAGCTTCGAAAAGCAGCACCGTGAATGGCAGCACAGCTATCAGGCCCTGCAGCAGTTGCTGGAAGAGGCTAAACAGCGCGAAGTCGCACTGCGTATGCAGAACGAACAGTTGGTACGCAAGCTGAGCACCGCCAGTTCAGTGCCGGAGCAGCACGCATTGGTGAAGCAAATTAAAATGCTGGGCGCCCATCTGGACGCACTGGCCAAAGATGCCGCCAGCTTCAACCACCACCTGCGCAATCAGCAGCGGGCAGCCGACAATTTCAGCGGCGAACAGCGTTGACACCGGGCGCTGTCCTGCAGCGCCTCCTGCCAAATACTGGCGTTCCGAGAGTGTAATAAATCATAAATGACCTGGATCATCATCGCTGCCCTGATCGTTGTATTTATTATTGGTTACCGCATTCTGACTTCCGATACCCGCAAAGCCATTGACTCTCTGGCCCACCTGTTGAAAGTGAAACCTATGCTGATTGAATCGATGATTCAGGAGATGGGTAGCCGCAACAGCCAGACCTTTATCCGCATGCTGAATAACGGTTACACCGAAGAGATGCACCAGGCGGCCTATTTGCTGTTTATCTATCTGACCTTTATCAAACAGGCAGACGACCACCAGATTGCCCTGTGGCGGGAAACCCTGCTGCGTGCCGGTCTGTCGCCAGAGTTACATGCCGAGCACACCGAAGCCGCGCTGTTTTATTTTGCCGATCTGGATATCGATGCTTTCGAGCTGGCACAGTTCCGCCGCGCCTACAACGAGCGTTTTAACCAGGAAGCCATTGCCAATTGGTGAAGATGTCCCCCGCAGGCGGGGGAGGCATTACAGAAACATGCTGTAGATATAGCGCGAAAGCGCGTCACGCGAGCTGAAACCGTGGGGAATGCCATAACGCGCACTCGGGGTATCGCTGCTTAAATCCAGGGGAAACTCAAGGTACTGATCGCTGGTGCGTATCGGCGAGGTCGGCGTGGCGAAATGCACGCTTTTCTCTTTCAGCGCCGGGTGGATCACCAACGCGGTTCTGCCCATCCGCGCTTCACGATTCACATACACGTAGTGCTCACCCTTGCGGTAACCATAGGCTTGATCGGTGACATAATCACGCTCAAACCCCGTATTCTCCAACACTCTAGCCACTTCATCCGGCCGTAAATACATCGATTTCTCCTCTCGTTCTGGACCGCTGAGCGACCTTACCGTAATCATGAGATGAAACAATAAATTTTTCGGTATGGATGTGGGTTTAGGAATATTCCTTAACTAGGTATTTTGCCGTTTTTGCAACAGCAGGCGCAGCGTCAACATCACGCCCGGAAATACCCTCAGTACCGCAAAATCAAGAGATTGACGGCACACCCGTACGGCTCATCAACAGCATTTAGCATAGCTCCGATCCAAACCCGGCAAGGGATAACAAAGTATTATTTAAAGCCGCTGTTGTTGCCTGCGCCATTCACTTGGGCTCACACCCTGAATGCGCAAGAATTCGCGGTTAAAATTCGATTTGGTAGTGAATCCGGCCTTTTGCATAATATCAGTCACCGGCTCATCACCGGCGAGCAACCACTGCGCCGCCTGACGAATACGCAGTTGATTCACATATTGCGACACATTCATTCCCGTATGCCGATTGATAGCCTGCGAAACCCGTCGCGCCGGCAAGCCCACCTTGCGCGCCAGCCGGGCCAGGTTCAGCTCAGGCTCCAGGTAGAAGTCATCTTGCAGCAGCCGTTGTTGCACCCGCTCAAACCACTCGGCCAGTTGATCCTCATCTTCCCCCCCGCTATCCGCCGTTTCCGATATGACCTCAACCGGGCTTTCCGCAGGTCGGCTGCGCGACAGCACCAAGCATAGGCTCAACGCCACCAACAGATTATCGATCGTTGCCAGCCAACCGGCGTGCCGCCCGTCAAACAGGGAAAAGTCGAGCGCAATCACCCCTTCGGCTACCGCCACCATGATCAGCAAGCCCCCCAAACCGCGCCACAGTCGATAGCTCAGCCAACTTTCCGCCAGCGCCACCTGCGGCAAAGCGTTTTCACCGCGCCGCAACGCATACAGCAATGCGGCTCCATACCCCAGATAACCCCGACAATCATGGCATCCAGCAAAAAGGGCGCCGTCAGGCTGGCCAACAGCGTCAGGCACAGCGGCATCAGATGCCACAGTTCGCGCCGCCGCAAACGGCCCTGGGTACTCACCAAAAACGCGACATAAGCCAGTGAAGGGATCGCCATCGCGCCGAACGGTTGCAGCCCATTGAATTGCGTTATGCCGTAGCCATAACGGATACCCACCAGCAGGCTTTGCCACGCGCACAGCAACAACAATAGCTGAAAGACCCAGCGCCGCGCCGTTGGACGACCGAGGCGATACAGCAGCCCCAGGCACAGCAGACCGAACAGAAATGTGAGAGGAATAAGCGGCATCATCAAGGTCTTGTCGTTTGCACACGGAATCAACAGTGTACTGTTAAAACAATCATTTAACGACCCGGATCGCGATCGAGGTCGCCGGATGGCACCGCCAATGCCACCCTCTCAATCTCGATACCTTGAGGAGTGAAAATGAAAACAACCTTGTTGTTATTGATGCTGTGGTGCGGTACTGCGAGCGCGTCCCCCTATCAGGTCGCCACCCACGATGAAACCTTTCAGGCCGGCTCGCGTTCGTTAGTCAGCCGAATTTACTACCCCACCACTGAAACGGCTAAACCGCAGCTCATCGGTGCAAACCGGGTCTTTACCGGCATTGAGAGTCAGCCGGACGCGCCGGCAGCAAGTGGGCATTTTCCGCTGATCGTGATCAGCCACGGCAGCGGCGGCAATAACGCCAGCCAGGCCTGGCTGGCGGCAGCGCTGACCCAACAAGGCGCGATCGTGGTGGCGGCCAACCACCCAGGCAGCACTACCGGTAACTCGGTTCCGGCTTTATCTGCCGAGCTGTGGTTACAAACCAGCGATATTTCCGCCTTGATTAGCGGCGTTACCACCGACCCTCGCTGGAAGCCGATGCTCAACCCTCAGGCGATTGGCGTTATCGGCCACTCCAAGGGTGGTTACAGCACCATTGCAGCTATCGGCGGTAAAGTCCGGCTGAGCGATTTCATCAATGGCTGCCGACAAGCACCGCAGTCGCCCAACTGTCAGTTTTATACACAAGCCAATGTCGCACTGACGAAGCTTTCCGCCAGGGCATTTGACGCCGACTACACCGACCCGCGCATTCGCTTTGCGGTGGCTCTAGATCCCGGCATGGTGCCCTACCTGCTGCCGACCAGCCTGCGTCGGCTCAGCGCACCGTTACTGATCGTCGAGCCACAGCACTTTTTGCCCGACGGCCAGGAACCCGGGCTTGGCGGAGCCACGCTGGCGGCGGATAACGGAAAGCAACCTATTCATGCACTGAGGCTATCCAGCGGCAATCATTTCGATTTCCTGCCGGTTTGTCAGCCCAAAGGCCGGCAAATCCTGGCGAGTGAAGAAGATGATGGGGCGGTGCTTTGCGCCTCTTCCAGCGAACAACGCGAAACCGTACACCGGCAAACGCTGGCCGCCATCATGGCATTTATTCATCCGTGGCTACCCGCGCCCGCAGGAAATCGATAAACGCCCTCACCTTTTCCGGTACGTGGCGGGTGTTGGGGTATAGCGCATAAATACTCTGCGCAGGAAACTGATGGTCCGTGAGTAGCGGACACAGCTTGCCCTCGGCGAGGGCAGGCCGCACCAGCCATTCGGGCAACAGCGCCACCCCGGCACCGTGCAAAGCAAACGCCAACAGCGCTGCGGCACTGTCGCCCATCAACGTGGCGGCATCTTCCACCTTGAACAGCACCGCCTGGCGCTCAGGGGTAATGACCTGCCAACTCAGCGGCGAACTGAGGCGACTGTGGGCAATCCACTGTGCCTGTGCCAGTTGGGCCAGAGACGCAATGGGATGGCGGGCCAGGTAGGCTGGCGAGGCGACCGGCACAATAGCAAAGCTGTCGAGCAGTGCCGCCCGCAGGCTGGAATCCGCCAGTTGTCCCAGCCGGATGGCCACGTCGAAACGCTCTGAAATCAAATCGGCATGATAGGAAGAGGAAACGTGCTGAATGCGCAGGCGCGGATGCAATTGGGAAAACGCCGCCAGCGCCGGTACCACCACCTGAGCGCCGTATTCCGGCGTAGTGGTGATGCGCAATACGCCGCTCAATCCATGGTGATCCCGACGTACGTCATCCAAGAGGTTTTCCGCATCCTGCAACAACCGCAGACAACGTTGATAAAAACGTTCGCCGGCGTCGGTCAGTGCCAGCCGTCGGGTGCTGCGCACCAGCAGCGACACCCCCAGTTCGCTCTCCAGCTGTTTGACATTGAAGCTGACCACCGCCTTGGTTTGTCCCAACGCCACCGCAGCTGCGGTGAAACTGCCGGCGTCCACCACGGCCACGAAGATAGCCAAACGCTGCAGGTTAAGCATGTTGTTGCCCCTTATTGTCAAAATAATTTTGACAGTGTAATCGCTCATAGCCGATTTATCCGCACTTTCCCGCCCGTTACACTGCTGGCCTTCAACCGGAGGCACCATGCCCTATCGCATCAAAGTCGCAATCGTCTACCTGCTCGGATTTTTTGTCGATCTGATCAACATGTTTATCGCCAACGTCGCTTACCCCTCAATCGGCCATGCGCTGCAGGCTTCGGTTGGTGAATTGGCCTGGGTCAGTAACGGCTACATTCTCGGCCTGACGCTGGTGATCCCGCTCAGCGCCTGGTTAGCGCAGCGCATTGGCGGACGGCGGGTGTTTTTGCTGTCGTTAACCTTGTTTATGCTGGCAACGGCGGCGGCGGGCTATGCCGATTCCATCGGCGAACTGGTTGGCTGGAGAGTGCTGCAGGGTATGGGCGGCGGGTTGCTGATCCCGATCGGCCAAACGCTGACCTACCAACTGTACCGTAGCCATGAGCGCGCGGGGCTTTCCGCCGCCATTATGCTGGTAGGCCTGCTGGCCCCGGCACTGTCACCGACATTGGGGGGGCTTATTGTCGACCGGCTCGACTGGCGCTGGGTGTTCTTTGCCAACCTGCCGCTCGCCGCGCTGGCGCTGCTGTTGGCCGCACTCTGGCTGCGTCCTCAGGAACCCGATCCGCAACGTCGACCGCTCGAGATCAAGGGGTTGCTTAGCGCCTGTACGGCCCTGACGCTGATCTTACTGGGCCTCACCCGACTGGGGGAAAACGGGGGCCTTGCGCAAGGCGCGTTACTGTTGACCGCAGGAGCGATCGCCTTGACCTATTTCCTGCGCCGTAGCCTGCGCATTACCCACCCTTTGCTGAATCTGCGCCTGGTTCAGGATCCGCTGTTGCGCACGTCGATGATGATTTATCAGTGCATCCCCGGCCTGTTTATCGGCGTCAGCCTGATCGCCATGCTGTATTTGCAAAATCAGTTGGGCATGCGTGCCGCGCAGGTCGGTAGCCTGATGCTGCCCTGGTCGCTGGCCTCGTTCCTGGCCATCACGTTGACCGGCCGGAAATTTAACCATTTTGGCCCGAAACCGCTGTTTATCTTCGGCTGTCTGCTGCAAGGGTTGGGCATTTTGGCGCTGTCACAGATTGCGCACGCTGGGGATTACGGATTGCAGGTTGCGGCCTTCGCCCTGATGGGCTTTGGCGGCAGCCTGTGCAGCAGCACCGCGCAGAGCAGCGCATTTTTGCATATTGCCGATGAGCAATTGGCCGACGCCAGTGCGCTGTGGAATATCAACCGACAGCTCAGCTTCTGCCTGGGTGTCGCCCTGCTCAGCTTATTACTCAACCTGCTGCTGGAACATTTTACCCCCGCCGTCGCCTACAAAAGTTGTTTTTACCTGGCCGCCGCCAGCACGCTGATCCCCATGCTGCTGTGCCTGCGCATCGCAAACCGCGCCATAGTGCGCCGTCTCAATACTCAACAGGAACACCAATGAACCAATATTTTACCGAAGTGATCGACGCACACGTCGCCATTGAAAACTGGCTGGAAAAAGGGGCCGGAGATGAACAGGGGCTGTTGGCGCGTTTTGATCCCGCCTTCAGCATGATCGCGCTGAACGGCAGCCGACTGGATTTTGCCGCACTGAGCGCGTTTTTCCGTGCGCATCGGGCCGCCAAACCAGGGTTGGCAATCAGCATAGAAGAGATGACGTTGGTGGCCGAATGGCCGACGGGGGCAGTGGTCAGCTATCGCGAGAAACAGAGGCTGCCTGGACAGGCGGCGACGCTGCGCAATTCCACCGTGGTGTTTGAGCAAACCGAAACCGGGCTGGGCTGGCGGCACCTGCATGAAACGCCCATCGCGCAGTAATCAGAGAAAACCGTCGGCCAGAAACAGTTCCCAGGCCACGATCAGCCCACACAGGGTGACGGCGCTGAAAATCACTTCGAACAGATAGCGATTGATCATCATGAGCTAGCCCTCAAAAGAAGACACCCGGCCAAGCCGGGTGTCTCAATAACGTCGGGATGATGCGGCCCCCTCAGGCACCGCATTCCTCACTCAATTAAGCGGCTGGAGTTGCTGCTTTTTTGGTGGCTTTGTGGTGTTTTTTAGCGGCCTGAGCTTTCTGCACTGGCGCTTTTTTGTGGTGTTTTTTAGCAGCCTGGGCTTTTTGAGCTGGCGCTTTTTTGCTTACTTTGTGGTGAGTTTTAGCAGCCTGAGCTTTCTGTGCTGGAGCTTTTTTGCTTACTTTTTGGTGCTTTTTAGCGGCCTGAGCTTTTTGAGCTGGGGCTTTCTTGGTCGCTTTGTGGTGCGCTTTCTTATGATGAGTGGCTTTAGCAGGAGCCTTCTCAGCAGCAGCTGGCGCAGCGGTAGTGGTGGTTGCAGCCGGAGCAGCCGTTGCCGGAGCTGCAGCAGTATCAGCAGCGAAAGCAACAGAAGACAGACCCATGGTGGCAGCAACGATCAGGGCTAATACTTTTTTCATCTTTAATTCCTCAGAGTGTTTTTTCAGTAAGCCCCGTTGGGCCGTTGAAGCAGATACTAGAGGAATCGATGAGCCGCTTCCGTGAGTGATTGGTTTCGCCGAGTAACCAAATGTACAACACAGACAGGCATCGCCGGTGACGTTATCCCACCAGGTATTTTACCGTGATCGCCGGCACATTTTGAGAAATGGTCTACACTTAAGAGACATGTGTCAAAAACGGAGAGTCGAATGTTTAAGAAATCAGAAAAAGTAGAACGCGACATTGATCAGGACGTCACTCTTTTGGCTGATACATTGGATGAGGTGCTACGTGCATCCGGTGACAAAACCAAAGAGGAACTGAAAGAGCTGCACAGCAAAGCCAAAGGCGTGTTACGCGACGCCCGTGCTCGCTTCAATGGTTCCAGCAATCTGACACAGCACGCCCGCGATGCCGTCGAACAAGCCGACAGCTACGTGCGCGACAAACCTTGGCAGGGCGTAGGGATCGGGGCCGCGGTTGGCATCGTCCTCGGCGTTCTGCTGGCCCGGCGTTAACACCCCTTGCAGTCATAAAGATAAAACAACAGATGTGCGTCTGGCCCGTGGGAAACCGCGGGCCGTTTAATTTGTGGCGTCAAACAACTCGGCTAGCCTGGCCACTGCCCGCTCAGCCTCGCTCTGCTGGGTAAAGTTGGCAAACCCCATCAGCAGGCCATCTCCCGCCGCACTGGCTATGTGCCAATCCGAAAGTGCCTGTATCGACAACCCGCGTTGCCAGGCCTCTTGCGCGATCCTCCGATCCAAGCCTTTTGCCGTCAATCGTGCCAGTAATTGAATGCCCCCGGCCTGCGACGATACCGTCAAATACTCCCCCAGCTGTCGTGCAAGCGCCTGCGCCAGCCATTCACGGCGCTGGCGATAGAGAGGCCGCATACGTTTCAGATGGCGATAGAAATGCCCCTGATGGATAAAATCAGCCACGCTAGCCTGCATCAGTGGCGGGCAGCCGCAACCGCGTAACCGGCTGCTGCGTCCAAAAGCGTCCACCTGTTCAAGCGGCACGACCAAATAAGCCATACGCAGTGCCGGAAACAAGGTTTTACTGAAAGTCCCGGCGTACAGCACCCTGCCCTGACGATCGAGACTTTTCAACGGCGGCAGCGGCCGACCATGATAACGAACCTCGCTGTCGTAATCGTCTTCAAGGATCCATGCCCCCTGCTGCTGTGCCCACTCCAGTAAGGCCATGCGCCGCGCCAGGCTAAGCGAGACGCCCAGGGGACTCTGGTGGGTCGGCGTCAGCACCGCCATGCGTGCTCGACGTGCAGCGGCAACACCGACGGCGATATTCATCCCCTGCTCATCAACCGGCACGGCCACTGGCTGCATGCCGGCGGCGCGAAATAGCGGTAGGGTCACCGGGTAGCCGGGGTCTTCCAGCCACACCTCGTCACCGGTCTTGAGTAAAGTGCCGATCACCAAATCCAGCAATGCCTGATAGCCGGCACAAATAAAAACCTGTTCCGGTCGACAATTGATACCACGCGAAAGCTGCAAATAATTCACGATCGCCGCGCGCAGATCGGGCAACCCTTGAGTTGACGGATGAGCCATGGCCGCCAAAGGAGCAGTACGCAATTGGCGACCGACAATCCTCTGCCATAGTGCGCGCGGGAAAGCATCCAGCGCCGGCAGCCCCAATTGAAAAGGCTGCGTTGCCCCACTCGGATGCAATGGATTAGCCGCCACCGCCAGCAACACTTCCGTTGTCAATGCTGCGCGTACCGGCAGATTCTGCAGCTGCGACGAAACATAAGTGCCAGCCTGTCCCCGGCTTTGCAGAAAACCTTCGGCGATAAGTTGGCCGTAAGCGCTTTCCACCGTGGCCCGCGCCACGCCCAGATCGCTCGCCAGCCCACGCACCGAAGGCAGCCGACTGCCCGCCAGCAGGCTTCCTTGCGCAATGGCGTCTTTAATTCGCAGATAAATCTGCCGGTACAAAGGATCTGCGAGCTGAGCATCCAGCCGCAAAGAGGAGAGAAACTGACGCATCATGGCCTGGTTAAATAATCATTTTATGGCTCTATAGCATAGTCCATATCGCCATTAAAGTAGCCTCATTATTCTGCTGTTCGCTAACTGAGGTTGACCATGATTAAGCAACGTTTGAAATATTCCGAACTCTCTCCCGCCCCTTACAAAGGCATGGTGACCGCCCTGATGGCACTGGAGAAAGGCGCGCTGGACAAGGCGACAATTGAGCTGATGTTTATGCGCGTATCGCAGATTAACGGCTGTGCCTACTGCCTGGATATGCATGGTAAAGCACTGAGAGAAAGTGGCGTTGACAACGCCAAGCTGGACCAACTTGCGGGCTGGCGCGTGAGTCATGCGTTCAGCGACCGCGAGCGCGCGGCGCTTGAGTGGGCAGACTCCGTGACCCTGATCGCCGCAACTGGCGCACCGGACAGCGCGTTTGAAGCGCTGCAGACGCACTTTAGCGATGCGGAAATTGCCGATTTAACCTTCGCCATCAGCATCATGAACGCCTTTAACCGCCTGGCCATCAGCATGCGTCAATGACGAAACCGCACTTATCCCCCTCTCGCCCGAGAGGGGTTTCCCGCCAACAACCGCCAAAAAAAATTTTTCCCTCTGCTTTTCCAGCCCTGATGCGGCCTCAACGTGAATCCTGCCAAAACACCATATATAGCGTGGTTGATAAATTAAATATCCACATATAGTATTCAACCCATCAACCGCAGGGAACATGTAGCGGTTGGTAACGCCGTCAGAAACGCCGTTCAATGCTCCGTTATCTGACCTGTCCGCCTTTCCTTCAGCCTAAAAGGTAAATGCGAATCATGAGCATTATTATTTACAGTAAACCAGACTGTGTCCAGTGCAACGCCACCTATCGCGCATTCGATAAACAAGGGATTGGTTATCAGGTGATCGACCTCACCCAGGATCAGCAGGCGCTGAACCATGTCAAATCCCTTGGCTATCAGCAAGTTCCGGTGATTATCGCCGGTGAAGATCACTGGTCTGGCTTCCGGCCGGACAAAATCGGCGCGCTGGCCCACGCCCTGGCGTCCTGAGGTTGCCCATGAACCCGCTGGTCTATTTCTCCAGCAGTTCGGAGAACACCCACAGGTTCGTTGAAAAACTGGGATTGCCGGCGATACGTATCCCTATCGCCGGCGCCCGCAGCAAACTGCTGATGGATAAACCCTATATTTTGATCGTGCCCAGCTATGGCGGCGGCAGCGCCGTAGGAGCCGTGCCGATCCAGGTGATCCGCTTTCTCAACGATCCACAAAATCGCGCTTTCCTGCGCGGCGTTATCGCCGCCGGGAATACCAATTTCGGCGCAGCGTACGGCATTGCCGGCGACATCATCGCCAAAAAATGTCAGGTGCCTTTTCTTTACCGCTTTGAGCTGCTCGGCACCACACAAGACGTTGCAAACGTTCGACAGGGAGTAACCGCATTTTGGCAACGACAGAACTGACCCGGCCCGCCGCAAGCGCGCTGGATTACCATTCGCTCAACGCGATGCTCAATCTTTATGATGCCGAGGGCCGTATCCAGTTTGACAAGGATCGGTTAGCAGCGCGGCACTACTTCCTGCAGCACGTGAATCAAAACACCGTGTTCTTCCATAACCTGGAGGAGAAGCTGCGCTATCTGGTGGAGGAAGGTTATTATGAACAGAGCGTGTTGGCGCAGTACGAGTTCGCCTTTATCAAACAGCTGTTCCAACAGGCCTATGCGAAAAAATTCCGCTTCGAGACCTTCCTCGGCGCCTTTAAGTATTACACCAGCTACACGCTGAAAACCTTCGACGGTAAGCGCTACCTGGAACGCTACGAAGACCGGGTGTGCATGGTCGCCTTAACGCTGGCGGCAGGTGATACTGCGTTGGCGCAAGATTTGGTGGAGGAGATGATCTCGGGCCGCTTCCAGCCGGCGACGCCCACTTTCCTCAACTGCGGTAAGCAGCAGCGCGGCGAACTGGTGTCCTGTTTTCTGTTACGTATCGAAGACAATATGGAGTCCATCGGTCGGGCGGTGAACTCTGCGCTGCAACTGTCAAAACGCGGCGGCGGCGTGGCGTTCTTACTGACCAACATTCGCGAGGTCGGTGCCCCGATCAAACGCATAGAGAACCAGTCTTCAGGGGTGATCCCTATCATGAAGATGCTTGAAGATGCCTTCTCTTACGCCAACCAACTGGGCGCGCGTCAGGGTGCCGGTGCGGTCTATCTCAACGCTCATCATCCGGATATTCTGCGTTTCCTCGACACCAAGCGTGAAAATGCCGACGAGAAAATCCGCATCAAGACGCTGTCGCTGGGGGTGGTGATCCCGGATATCACTTTCGAACTGGCGAAGAATAACGAAGAGATGTACCTGTTCTCGCCCTATGACGTCGAGCAAGTGTACGGCGTGCCGTTCTCGGAAATCAGCGTCAGCGAGAAGTACCGCGAAATGGTGGATGACAAGCGCATCCGCAAATCACGCATCAATGCGCGTGAATTCTTCCAGGTACTGGCGGAGATCCAGTTTGAATCCGGTTATCCGTACATGATGTTTGAAGATACGGTCAATCGTGAAAACCCGATCGCCGGGCGCATCAACATGAGCAACCTGTGCTCCGAGATTTTGCAGGTTAACCGCGCCAGCACCTATCACGATGACTTGAGCTACGACCAGGTAGGCAAGGATATTTCCTGCAACCTCGGTTCGCTCAACATCGCCAAAACCATGGATGCCCCCGACTTTGGCAAAGCGGTCGACACCGCGATCCGTGCGCTGACGGCGGTGGCGGACATGAGCGACATTCGCTCGGTGCCGTCGATTGCCGAAGGCAACCGCAGTTCGCATGCCATTGGCCTCGGCCAGATGAACCTGCACGGCTACCTGGCTCGCGAACGCATCTTCTACGGCTCAGAAGAAGGGATTGATTTCACCAACATCTATTTCTATACCGTCGCTTACCACGCCATTCGCGCCTCTAACGGGTTGGCCATCGAGCGCGGTAGCGCATTCGGCGGCTTCGAAGAGTCGACCTATGCTTCAGGTGAATACTTCAGCAAATACACCGAACGGGAATGGCAGCCGCAAACCGAACGGGTTCGCGCGCTGTTCGCCGACGCCAATATCGCCATCCCTGGCCGCGAAGAGTGGCTGGCGCTACGTCAGTCGGTGATGATGCACGGCTTGTACAACCAGAACCTGCAGGCGGTACCGCCCACCGGTTCCATCTCCTACATCAATAACTCGACCTCCAGCATCCATCCGATCGTGTCACGCATCGAGATCCGCAAAGAGGGAAAAATTGGTCGCGTCTATTATCCGGCGCCCTATATGACCAACGACAACCTGGAGTACTACCAGGATGCCTACGACATAGGGCCGGAAAAAATTATCGATACCTATGCCGCCGCCACTCAGCACGTCGATCAGGGGCTGTCGCTGACGCTGTTTTTCCGCGATACCGCCAGCACCCGCGACATCAACCGCGCGCAGATTTATGCCTGGCGTAAAGGCATCAAAACCATCTATTACATCCGCCTGCGCCAGATGGCGTTGGAAGGCACCGAGGTGCAGGGCTGCGTGTCCTGCGCACTGTGAGGCAATCTATGAATACCCCTAAACCGGCGCAGTTGGTGCGCGCGATCAACTGGAACATCATCGAAGACGATAAGGATCTGGAGGTGTGGAACCGCCTGACCTCCAACTTCTGGCTGCCGGAGAAGGTGCCGCTGTCGAACGACATTCCGTCGTGGGCAACGTTGACGCCAAAGGAACAGCAGTTGACCATTCGGGTGTTCACCGGCCTGACGCTGCTGGACACCATTCAAAATACCGTGGGCGCGCCGGCGCTGATCGAAGATGCGATTACGCCGCATGAGGAGGCGGTGTACTCCAACATCAGCTTTATGGAAGCGGTGCATGCTCGTTCGTACAGCTCAATTTTCTCTACGCTGTGCCAGACGCCGGACGTCGACGATGCCTACCGCTGGAGCGAGGAAAACCGCGCGCTGCAGAAAAAAGCCAGCATCATTCTGGCCCACTACCGCAGCGACGATCCGCTGATGAAGAAGGTCGCCAGCGTATTCCTGGAGTCGTTCCTGTTCTATTCGGGCTTTTATCTGCCGATGTACTGGTCGAGCCGCGCCAAGTTGACCAACACCGCCGATTTGATCCGTCTGATCATCCGCGATGAGGCGGTGCACGGTTATTACATCGGTTATAAATTCCAAAAAGGATTGGAGAAGGTAGACGCGGCGCGCCGCCAACAGGTGAAAAATTTCGCCTTCGATCTGATGCAGGATTTGTACGATAACGAGGTGCGTTACACCGAAGAGCTGTACGACGGTGTAGGCTGGACTGAGGACGTGAAAACCTTCCTGCACTATAACGCCAACAAGGCGTTGATGAATCTGGGATACGAAGCGTTGTTCCCGCCGTCGATGGCGCAGGTCAATCCGGCCATTCTGTCGGCGCTGTCGCCAAACGCCGACGAGAACCACGACTTCTTCTCCGGCTCAGGCTCGTCTTACGTGATTGGTAAAGCGGTCAACACTGAAGATGACGACTGGGATTTCTGAGTGAAATCGCGGGGGCGAATCACTTCGCTCTAAACCATAACCGCTGAACGGGCGCAGGCTACCGCGCCCCTACAGTTTAGATATTTCCGGCACGCTGTCGGATGCGCTGCCAAATGGCCCGCTTTTCCTCGTCATCGGCACTCGACCAGGCGGCGATTTCCTCCAGCGTGCGCCAACAGCCCCGGCACCACGCGTTTTCGGTGTCGATCTGGCAAACATTATTGCAGGGTGAACGCACGCCATCGTCAATCTGACTGCCGGTTTTTTTTCTTCTGCTGCGGCCTACCATAAGGCGCTTCCTCCGGTGGATTTCTCGCGACAGGATACCCGATCCTGCCGCGAGAGAAACCGCCCCGGTAAAATCAGATAATGCCGCCGTTGGCCCGCAGGGTTTGGCCGTTGATCCAGGCACCGTCAGCACCGGCCAGGAATGACACCGCCGCGGCGATATCCTGCGGCTGACCCAGACGCTCCAATGGGGCCATTTTCGCCAGCCGGTCGATCAGCTCCGGCGTTTTACCGTCCAGGAACAGCCCGGTGGCGGTCGGGCCCGGCGCGATAGCGTTGACGGTAATATTGCGCCCCCGCAGCTCTTTCGCCAGCACGCTGGTCAGCGCTTCGACGGCGGCCTTGCTGGCGGCATACATGCCGTAGCTCGGCTGCAGCAGCCCGACCACGCTGGATGAAAAGTTGATGATGCGCCCGTTGTCGCGCAGGCGTTTCGCCGCCTCTCGCAGCGTGTTGAAGGTCCCCTTCAGGTTAATGTCGATCAGCCGATCGACATCGGCATCGCTCATTTCTGCGACCGGAGCCAGCGCAATCACCCCAGCGTTATTCACCAGGATATCCACGCCGCCGAAAGCCTGCTCGGCCCGGTCAAACAGCTGGGCAACGGCGGCGGCGTCGCTGACGTCCGCCCTGGCGCTCAGCGCCCGCCCCCCGCTTTGTTCAATTTTGCGCACCAGCTCATCGGCCAATGCCTGATTGCCTGAATAGTTGACGATCACGGTAAAACCGTCGGCAGCCAGGCGTTCGGCAATGGCCGCGCCTATACCGCGCGATGCGCCGGTGACAATGGCAACTTGCTGAGTCTTGGTGTTCATGCTCTCTATCCTCGTCGGCTATGCGCCGGCGACTTACCGGCGTGACAACATCATGCACCTTTCGCCCCGGCGAATAATCCCCTACTCTTCGTTATCACTATCCGAATTTAGCGAACAATAACCATGGACAGAATCGATGCCATGCGCTTGTTTACCCGCGTGGTGGAACAACGCAGCTTTACCCAGGCCGCACAGGATCTGAACCTGCCGCGATCGACGGTGACCGATGCCATCAAGCAACTGGAAACCCGGCTGCAGGTGCGGTTGTTGCAACGCACTACCCGCCACGTCAGCCCAACCCTGGATGGCGAAGCTTACTATCAACGCTGCCTGACCATTCTGGCGGATATCGAAGATGCCGAGATGGCGTTTGCCGGTGCCAAACCGCGTGGGCTGCTGCGCATCGACGTGCACGGCACGTTGGCACGGCACTTTTTGCTGCCGGAACTTCCCGACTTTTTGACGCAATATCCGGATATCGAACTTTTTATGAGCGAGGGCGATCGGCTGGTAGATCCGGTGCGCGAAGGTATCGACTGCGTGGTGCGGGTCGGCAAACTGAAAGACAGCGATATGGTGGCGCGTCGGTTAGGCGAGCTTGAAGAGGTTACCTGCGCCGCCCCGGACTACCTGCAACGTTTTGGCACGCCGCATTCCATCAGCGAACTTGAAGGCCACCGCATGGTGGGCTTCCGTTCCTCGGCCAGCGGCACCCTGATGCCGCTGGAATTTACTGTGGCCGGCCAGGCGCGGCAGGTGACATTGCCTTGCACGGTGTCGGTCAGCGCGGCGGAAAGCCTGGTTGCTGCGGCGCGCATGGGGCTGGGGATCATTCAGGTGCCGCGTTATCACCTGCGCGACAGCCTGGACAACGGCAGCTTGCTGCCCCTGCTGCCGCAATTCCCCTCCACTCCGATGCCGGTCTCATTGCTCTACCCGCGCAACCGCCAACTTTCACCGCGCGTTCGGGTCTTCATCGACTGGTTCAGCAAAGTGTTCGCCGCCCGTAACCGATAAACGCCTTACATGGCGCCATATTCCAGCGGCACCCAGTCGTAGCCTTCGCCCTGTTTATTCAGGTAACCCAGCCCGGGGAATGACAGATGCGGTCCGCCCACCAGCACACTGCGCTGAGCGCTATCACTAAACACCCGCAGCCGCTGGGCTACTGCCGCTTTGGCATCTTTATCAAAACTTATCGCGACACGCGGATGGGCGAACTGCACCGCCGCCACGTGGATCAAATCCCCCAGCAGCAACAATTTTTTGCCCTGGCTTTCCACCAGATAGATGCTGTGGCCTGGCGTATGTCCATGGGCGGCAAACGCACTGATCCCCGGCGACAGCTCACCATCATTACTGAACGTTTTAAAATGTCCGGCGGCCTGATAAGGCTTGAGCGCGGCGATAACATTCTCGAACGAGGCTTTCTCCTTCGGTGGCGCCTGTTTCAACCGACTCTCGCTAAGCCAAAAATCCGCATCCTGCTGCCCGGCACGCACCACTGCATTTGGAAAAGCAGCTTTACCGTTTTGCGTCAAACCGCCGAGATGATCCGGGTGCATATGCGTCAGGTAAATTTCATCCACCTGCTGTGGCTGATAACCGGCAGCCTTGAGGTTTACGACCAGTTTGCCCAACCCGTCCCCCAGCAGCGAACCCGCACCGGTATCAACCAGGATCAGCTTGCTGCCGGTATTGATCAGGTAGGCATTAACAGAGGTGACGACCGGCAGGCCCTGATGGTGCTCAGCCAGAGCGGTCTCTATCTGCTTTGGCGAACTGTTCAGCAGCAGTCTGTCAACCGGCAAGCGGAGCACGCCATCAGACAAGGCTGTGACTTCATAGCTGCCCAGCATGATGCGATAAAAACCCGGCGCGGGGGTTTTCACCTGCGGTGCGGCGGCCAGGGTTTGCAGCGACATAACGGCCAGCGCCGCCCCCAGCAGGTAACGTTTCCAGAACATGGTGACTCCTTGTTGTCATTTGAGCGCTAAGTATTAACCCAAAGCGGAAATGACGCCTGCCGGAGGCAAAAAATGAATAAAAAAATCCCCGCGGGGGCGGGGAAAGGCAAAGAAACACTAAGGATTTTTTTGAGTTATACGAAGAATTTGGCCAGTACCAGCAAAGAGAGCGAGACATTGATCGCGCCGCCGATACGGGTAGCTATCTGAGCAAAAGGCATCAGCGACATACGGTTGCCGGCGGTGAGGATGGCAACATCGCCAGTGCCACCCTGCCCACTCTGGCAGCAGGAGACAATCGCCACATCGATCGGGTGCATGCCAATTTTCTTGCCGACGAAGAAGCCGGTCGCCACCAGTGCAGACACGGTGCTGACGATCACCACCAGATTTTGGAAGGTGAAGGCGTTAACCAGTTCCTGCCACGGAGTGATCGCTACGCCGACGGCGAACAGAATCGGGTAGGTGACCGCAGTACGGAAGAATTTATAGACCACCTGCGAACCTTCCTGAATGCGTGGGGACACGCCATGTGCCAGCTTCACCGCCACCGCGGCGAACAGCATGCCAACCGGTGCCGGCAGGCCAATCATGCGGTGCAGCAACATCCCTACCATGTACAGCAGGATGGCCAGCAGCGCACCGCAGGCGATGGTGCTGACATCCACCTTACCGCTGATTTTTTCCACCGCGCTCATCTCGCTTTCGCCCTGCTTGCTCGGCATCAGGCTGCCTTCGCCGGTCAGGTGCGGGTAACGTTTACCCAGTTGGTTAAGCAAGCCGGCCAGAACAATGGCGGTCAGGCTGCCAAGCATGACGATAGGCAGAATGCGCCCCAAGGCTACCCCCTGCTCCATATGCAGAATCGCCGCGTACCCCATCGACAACGGGATCGCGCCTTCACCGACGCCACCGGCCATGATCGGCAAAATCAGGAAGAAGAAGATTTGGAACGGCTCCAGCCCCAACGCCATGCCCACCGCCATTCCTACCAGCATGCCGACAATCTCACCGCACAGCATCGGCGCGAAAATGCGCAGAAAGCCCTGGATCAGCACCTGACGGTTCATGCTCATAATGCTGCCAACGATAATGCAGCAGATGTAGAGATACAGAATATTGGTCGATTTATAGAATTTGGTGGTCGATTCCACCACCACGTCCGGCAGCAAGCCGTAATGCACCAACGCAGAAGGAATAAAGGTGGCGCAGATCGCCGCGGCCCCCATTTTGCCGATCAGCGGCAGGCGTTTGCCAAACTCGCCGCAGGCAAAACCAAAGAACGCCAATGTGGCAACCATGACCACGATATCGCTCGGTAATTTCCCTTCCAGGCAATCCAATAAAATAAGTACGCCGGCCAGAACAAAGAACGGCAACGGAATAATTCCTACTTTGTAATTGTCCAGTATATGCCACCATTTCTCCCGCAGCGGTATTTCAGCGGTTTTGTCTTTGGCGGCGAGGAAAGAATCATCTGTTGTGCTCATAATCTGGCCTCTTATTAGTTTGTTCAGCCATCATAGAGAAACGCACGGATTATCTGCTGTGATTTTGTTCAAAGTTAAAAAGGGTTTTTAATGGTGGTTATGGTTTCTATGGTGTTAATTAGGATTATGTAAAATCTGTCGTGGTTTTAATGGTGTTAACGTTATTTTTACTTTAAGAATTATCAGTTTTATTGCAGCTGCTGCATTAACCACCCAGACAAGAATAATCCCGTGGCTGCGATCACAAGTTGATCCGGCGCAATATTACATTAACGGCCACTCATGATAGGGTAAGCCTTCAGGATTTATCAGGGCGAACCCCGGTCATGCGTATAAAACTCTCATTTCAAATCAAGCTATTCCTGTGCCTGGTTGCCTTCTCCTGCCTGCTGTTGACGTTTATTGGTGCTTACACCTACTACCAGCTCGATGCGCAACTGCACCGCGACCTCGGCGCGCGAGCGCAGGTGCAGGCCCGAGAGATTGCCCTGATCCCTTCCCTGATCACCGCAGTGGAAAAAAAAGACCCGGTTAAAATTGCAGCGCTAATGAAGAAAATTCGCGCCAGCAGCGATGCCAGCTATATCGTTATCGGCGATAAGCAAACCCGGCATCTTTATCACTCTGAATATGCCAACCGTATCGGCACGCCGATGGTCGGCGGCGATAATAAAGAGGTTCTCGAAGGCAAAAGCATTATTTCCATTCGCAAAGGCGGCATCGGCATTTCATTGCGCAGTAAAGCGCCCATTTTGGACGAAAATAATAACGTCATCGGCATTGTTTCGGTGGGTTATCTCAAATCACATATCGACAATTTAAATTCCAGAACTCTGACGCAAATTCTTGGATCGATAGTGCTTTTATTAATCGCGCTGTTCGTATTTTCGTGGCTGTTATCGAAGAATTTAAAACGCCAAATGTTCTGGCTGGAACCGAAAGAAATTGCCCTGTTGGTACGCCAACAGAAAGCGTTGCTGGAAGCAATCTATGAAGGGGTGATTGCCGTCGATCCTCAGTTGCGGATCATCACCATTAACCACGCGGCCCGCGAACTGCTGGATTTGCGTCAGCCCGCCGCCGCCCTGATGGGCAGAGAAATCGGTGAGGTGATCCAATCCCAGCCGGATTTCTTCGGCGCCTCACAGTTAGGGCATGACACCCATGACGAGGTCTGTCGCTTCAACCATGTCCGGGTTATCGCCAGCCGGGTACGCATCATGCAGGAAGAAGAGCTGCAGGGCTGGGTGATCAGCTTCCGCGACAAAAACGACATCAACACCCTGAGCAGCCAGCTTAGCCAGGTGAAGCGCTATGCTGACAACCTGCGCATCATGCGCCACGAACAGCTGAACTGGACCGCCACCCTCGCCGGCCTGTTGCATATGCAACGCTACGACGAGGCCATCCGTTATGTGGAGGCGCAATCTGAAGGTGCGCAGGAGATCCTCGACTTTATCTCACAGCGTTTCAGTTCGGCGGCATTATGCGGCCTGCTGCTGGGCAAATACTCCAGCGCGAAGGAAAAAGGCGTGGAGCTTCGCTTCGACCCGGCCTGCCAGCTGCGGCAGATCCCTGCGGCATTGAATGAAACCGAATTGATGTCGATCATCGGCAATTTGCTGGATAATGCGGTAGACGCTACGCTGCATTACGGTGCGCCCTATGAGGCGGTAGAACTTTATATCAGCGACAGCAGCAATGAACTGGTGATTGAAGTGGCCGATCGCGGCACCGGTATTGCCCCTGAGGTGCGCGATACGCTGTTCGAACAGGGCGTCACCACCAAAGATGACAAGGGTGACCACGGCATCGGCCTGCACCTGGTTGCCAGCCACGTGGCGCAGGCGCACGGCAGCATAGAAGTGTCGGACAACGATCCGCACGGCGCTATTTTTTCTTTGTTTATCCCTAAACAATCTTGAGCACCCGAATGATGCAACCAGAAACACTGGACGTTTTGATCGTGGAAGATGAGCCACAGCTGGCGACGCTGCACGCGGAATTTATTGAGCAGAACTTTGCTCTGCGGGTGGTGGCTTATGCCGCCACGCTGGCCGAGGCCAGAGTCAAAGTCAATGCCCACCAGCCACGGCTGATCCTGCTGGACAATTTTTTGCCTGACGGCCAGGGCATTGAACTGATGGAAGAAGCGGCGGTGAAAAACCCCGGCTGTTCAGTGATTTTTATTACCGCCGCCAGCGACATGAATACCTGCAGCCAGGCGATCCGCAATGGCGCCTTCGATTACATCATTAAACCGGTTTCCTACAAGCGGCTGCGCAACTCACTGGAGCGCTTTATGCAGTTTGTGCAAACCCAGCGCACCTTCAAGGTAATCGACCAAAGCAACGTCGACGCGCTGTATAACCTGCAATCCAAGCAGTTCTCCAGCGAACCCAGCGCCAAAGGCATTGAAACCAACACGCTGGAGCTGGTGCAGGCGCTGTTTATCAAGCAACCGGAAGCCGCGCATGCGGTAGAAGACGTGGTCGAACAGGTCGGGATCAGCAAAACCACGGCACGACGTTATCTGGAATACTGCGTCGCCACCCAGTTTGTGCGCGTTGAAATGATGTACGGCAATATTGGTCATCCGCGGCGTCTGTATCGCAAGGCATAAGCTGCCATCTGGCTGTCATATTTAAGGGGTAATATAACTTCGGCGATATCCCCTCGATATCGGCACCTGTCGTTGAAAATTGATGAAATACTGATGACTTTTACCCGGCCTCTGGTCGGGTTTTTTATTGTCCGAAAACAGGCTTTGGCAGGCAAATAACAGCAATAATCCGAGCGGATTATTCTTACTTAAAACCAACCGTTTATCGGAAATATCAGTCACTGATAATTGAGCACTCACCTCATTACCATAACTAATCGAAAACTTGATGTAAATCGTCAATATCCCATTCATCGGACATTGAGGGTTGTCTCAGATATTCACTGTGTTAGGGTATAGGGGACTATTATTTTCTATTGGGAAATTTTTATCGTTTGATAATTCATCAGAGGAAACAGCAAATTGCATGGCAATTAAACTCGAAGTAAAGAACCTGTATAAGATATTTGGCGAACATCCGGATCGCGCTTTCAAACTGATTGAAAAAGGCCTGACAAAAGACCAATTGCTTGAAAAAACCGGATTATCACTGGGCGTAAAAGACGCCTCTCTGGCCATTGAAGAAGGCGAGATATTTGTCATCATGGGGCTTTCCGGTTCCGGAAAATCTACCCTGGTACGCCTTCTCAATCGTCTGATAGAACCCACCCGCGGTCAGGTGCTGATTGATGGCGAGGATATATCTAAAATATCCGACAGCGCACTGCGCGCCGTACGCCGTAATAAGATCAGCATGGTGTTTCAATCATTCGCTTTAATGCCGCATATGAATGTATTGAATAACACCGCGTTCGGTATGGAATTGGCCGGCATTCCACCGCAGGAGCGCCAGGAAAAAGCCCTGGAGGCATTACGTCAGGTCGGGCTGGAGAATTATGCCTATTCTTATCCCGATGAACTTTCCGGCGGGATGCGTCAGCGCGTGGGATTAGCCCGTGCCATGGCGAATAATCCGGACATATTATTGATGGATGAAGCCTTCTCGGCGCTGGATCCATTAATCCGTACCGAGATGCAAGATGAGCTGGTCAAATTACAGGCCCAGCATCAGCGCACCATCGTCTTTATTTCCCATGATTTGGATGAGGCAATGCGTATTGGCGATCGTATTGCCATTATGCAAGGCGGAGAGGTTATTCAGGTCGGTACGCCGGAGGAAATATTAAATAATCCGGCCAACGATTATGTCCGCACCTTCTTCCGTGGCGTCGATATCAGCCACGTTTTCAGCGCCAAGGATATCGCCCAGCGTCGTCCTGTCGCCCTTATTCGCAAAACCCCCGGTTTTGGTCCGCGTTCAGCACTACAGCTGCTGCGCGATGAAGACCGCGATTATGGTTATGTTATTGAACGTGGGAAGAAATTTATCGGCGTGGTGTCGGTAGATTCACTCAAGCAGGCGCTGGCGGCCAACCAGACGTTGGATGACGCCCTGCTGGAAGCCCCTGCCCCGGTCCCGGCCGACATGCCGCTGAGCGAACTGATTTCATTGGTTGCCCTGGCGCCCTGTGCGGTCCCCGTGGTCTGCGAAGAAAATAACTATATCGGAATTATTTCCAAGGCCATGCTGTTGCAGGCCTTAGATAAAGAGGGCCCAGCGAATGAGTGACACTACACAGGATCCATGGGCGACTGCGCCTGCCGACCCCAGCGCCGCACCGGCGACTGACGCCGCAACATCGACAGCGCCCGCCGGCGATGCCTGGTCCAGCACACCGCCACCAGAAACCCATGACGCCGCCAATCAGGCCGCTCAGGGTGCCGACTGGCTTAACAGCGCACCGGTCCAACAGGAACATTTCAGCCTGCTGGATCCGTTCCACAAAACCTGGGTGCCGTTTGACTCCTGGGTGACCCACGGCATCGACTGGCTGGTGCTGCACTTTCGCCCGCTGTTTCAGGGCATTCGCGTACCGGTCGATTTTATTCTCAGCGGCTTTCAGCAGCTGCTGCTCGGCATGCCTGCCCCGATCGCCATTCTGCTGTTCTCGCTGATTGCCTGGCAGCTCTCCAGCCTTGGTATGGGTGCTGCGACGCTGGTCTCGCTGATTGCCATTGGTGCGATTGGCGCCTGGTCGCAAGCCATGGTGACCCTGGCGCTGGTCCTGACCGCCCTGTTCTTCTGTATCGTCATCGGTCTGCCGCTCGGCATTTGGCTGGCGCGCAGCAAACATGCCGGCAAGGTGATCCGGCCACTGCTCGACGCCATGCAGACCACGCCGGCCTTCGTCTATCTGGTGCCGATCGTCATGCTGTTCGGTATCGGTAACGTGCCGGGGGTGGTGGTGACCATTATCTTTGCGCTGCCGCCGATCGTGCGACTGACCATTCTGGGCATTAACCAAGTGCCTGAGGATCTGATCGAAGCCGCCGAATCCTTTGGTGCCAGCCCGCGCCAACTGCTGTTTAAAGTGCAACTGCCACTGGCAATGCCGACCATTATGGCCGGCGTAAACCAAACGCTGATGTTGGCGCTGTCGATGGTGGTTATCGCCTCGATGATCGCCGTTGGCGGCCTGGGCCAGATGGTATTGCGCGGTATCGGTCGTCTGGATATGGGGCTGGCCGCCGTTGGCGGGGTCGGTATCGTGATCCTGGCGATTATTCTCGACCGCCTCACCCAATCGCTGGGGCGCGATCGCCGCAGCAAAGGCATCGGCCGTTGGTATGCTCACGGCCCGATCGGGTTAGTCACCCGGCCCTTCATCAAAAAGCCTTAATCGCCCTGCCCCCGGCCAAACGTCGGGGGCACCGACAGCATTTATAAAAACGAAGGAACCACTATGCGCTCGACAGGAATTTGGGCTCTGGCCCTGACTTCATTGCTAAGCACACAGGCGTTCGCCGTCGAATTACCCGGCAAAGGCGTCACGGTAAAACCGTTGCAAAGCACCCTCGCCGAAGAAAGCTTCCAGACCGAATTGGTCAACCGCGCCCTGGTCAAGCTGGGCTATGACGTCCAGCCTACCGACGAGGTGGAATACAATATCGCCTACACCTCTATCGCTTCCGGCGACGCCACCTACATGGCGGTGAACTGGGATCCGCTGCAAACCGACATGTACCAAAGCGCCGGCGGCGACAAGAAATTCTATCGTCAGGGAGCCTATATCACCAATGCGGCCCAGGGTTATTTGATCGACAAGAAAACCGCCGATCAATACCACATCAGCGATATCTCCCAGTTAAAAGATCCCAAGCTGGCGAAGTTGTTCGATGCCGACGGCGACGGCAAGGCCGATCTGGCCGGCTGCGAACCGGGCTGGGTGTGCGGCAACGTCATTAACACCCATATCAAAGCCTATGGCCTGAGCGACACCGTCACTCAAAACCAGGGCAATTACTCCGCCATCATCGCCGACACCCTGACTCGCTACAAACAGGGTAAACCGGTGCTGTATTTCACCTGGACGCCGTACTGGGTGAGCGATGAGCTGGCACCGGGTCGTGATGTGGTTTGGTTAACCGTGCCGTTCTCCGCCAGCCCAGGTTCGTTGAAAGATAACGATACCGCCTTGCCGAACGGCAAAAATTACGGTTTTTCCGTCAACAACGAACATATCGTCGCCAACAAGCAATGGGCCGAGGCTAACCCGGCCGCCGCCAAACTGTTCGCCATCATGAAACTGCCGTTAGCGGACGTGAACGCGCAGAACCTGCGCATGCACAAAGGCGAGAACAGCGCCGCCGACATACAACGTCACGTAGACGGCTGGATCAAAGCGCATCAGGTCACTTTTGACGGCTGGATCACTACGGCTGCGGCAGCAGCGAAATAATCCCAGGGTGCCGGAAATCCCGGCTTCATAACATAAAAAGGTATTTCACTATGCGCACTACAGGAATCTGGGCGGTTGCCCTTACCACACTGATTAGCTCACAGGCGGTTTCCGCCGCCGACTTGCCCGGTAAAGGCGTCACCGTTCAACCGGTGCAAAGCACCATTTCAGAAGAGACCTTCCAGACGCTGCTGGTCAGCAAGGCGCTGGAAAAGCTGGGCTATGACGTTAAAGACACCCGGGAAGTGGACTACAACGTCGCCTACACTTCCATCGCCTCCGGCGACGCGACCTTCCTGGCGGTAAACTGGGATCCGCTGCACGCCGATCAATACAAAGCCGCAGGCGGCGACGCCAAGTTTTACCGTGAAGGGGTTTACGTCAACGGGGCGGCTCAGGGGTATCTGATCGACAAGAAAACCGCCGATAAATACCACATCACCAACGTTGAACAGTTGAAAGATCCCAATATTGCCAAGCTGTTCGATACCAATGGCGACGGCAAGGCCGACCTGACCGGCTGTACGCCAGGCTGGGGCTGCGAGGCGGCCATTAACCATCACATCAAAGCCTACGGCCTGGAGAAAACCGTCGAGCACAACCAGGGCAACTACGCGGCGATGATTGCCGATACCATTACTCGCTACAAAGAAGGTAAGCCGGTGCTGTACTACACCTGGACGCCGTACTGGGTGAGTGACGTGCTGGTGCCGGGCCGCGACGTTGTTTGGTTGCAGGTGCCGTTCTCCGCCATGCCGGGCGAGCAGAAAAACCTCGATACCAAGCTGCCTAACGGCGCCAACTATGGTTTCCCGGTCAACACCATGCGCATCGCCGCCAACAAGCAGTGGGCCGAAGCCAACCCGGCGGCCGCCAAGCTGTTTGCCATCATGAAGCTGCCGATTGCCGACGTGAATGCGCAGAACCTGCGGATGCATGAAGGCCAGGCCTCCGAAGCCGATATCCAAAACCATGTAAATGGCTGGATCAAGGCGCATCAGGCCACCTTCGACGGCTGGGTGAAAACCGCCGCGGAAGCCGCGAAGAAATAATTACCCTGGGCGCGGCAGCCTGTCGCGCCCTATTCGCTGATTTCAATCCCGCTAAACTGTAAAAAACGCTCGGCGGTCCGTGGCAGCGGCTGCGGCCAAACACAGTACACCTGACGCCGTGGACCATCTTCTATCGGAATCGACACCAGCGTGCTCAAGCGCTGCGCCGTCGAAATCGGCACAATGCCCGTCGCCAACCCACGGCGTACCAAATTCTCCAGCCATTCGATATGGTCAATCTCAAAACTGACGTGACGCTTGATGCCTGCAGCCTGAAACGCGCGGTCAGTCTGGCGCCGGGCACCGGTCCCGCTGTAAAAGTCCACCAGCGGCACTTCCGACAAGGTTTGCAAATTCACGCGTTCCCGACTGGCTAGCGGGTGTTGTGGTGACACCAACGCCACCAGTGGCTCGTCGGTCAGTTGCCGATGGGACACCGGCAGCATATCGATATCCCCCGGCCAGAGGCCGACAAACGCCACATCGGTCTTTTGCTGCCGAACGTCTTCCAACAACTCTTCACTCATGCCCACGTACAGCCGGATATTCACTGCGGGATAATGGCGGTGAAAGTTACCCAGTTTTTCGGTCAGATCAATCGCGTTTATGGTGGAAATTGTGCCGATGGTCAGGGTACCGGAAACCGTGCCGCTGGCGGCGACAACCTCTTCCACCAGCATCTGTTTTGCCGCCAGCAGTCGCTGCGCCGGTTGAATAAATGCCTGCCCGGCGGTGGTCAACCTGACCCGGCGCGAAGTACGCTCAAACAATGCACAGCCCAGCTCCTCTTCCAATTTGGCGATCTGGTGGCTGAGCGCCGATTGCACCGTATGACAGCGCTGCGCCGCCCGGGTAAAACTCTGCTCTTCGGCAACCGCCAGCGCAAAACGAATCTGTTTCAGGTTCATTCATTTATCTCTAAATGAGATTAATCAGATGAAAATTATACATTGGTTTAACCCGCTGTCCTGCCCGATACTTGCACCACTTTTTCTTGTGATTGAAACCAATGAGCCAACAAAATTCACCTCCAGGCCTCAGCCCGGCACTGATTGTGCTGATCGCCATCGCCACCGGTTTGGCTGTCGCCAGTAACTACTACGCGCAGCCACTGCTGGAAACCATCGCCCAAAACTTTGGGCTATCGGTCAATCAGGCCGGTTTTATCGTCACCGCCGCCCAAATGGGCTACGCCGTAGGCCTGCTGCTGCTGGTGCCGCTCGGCGATATGTTTGAACGTCGTGGGCTGATCGTGTTTATGACGCTGCTGGCCGCCGGAGGCATGCTGATCACCGCCAGCTCCACCACGCTGCCGATGATGATCCTGGGGACGGCCCTCACCGGGTTGTTCTCGGTAGTGGCGCAAATTTTGGTGCCGTTGGCCGCTACGCTGGCACACCCGGAAAAACGCGGAAAAACCGTTGGCATCATTATGAGCGGCCTGCTGCTCGGCATTCTGCTGGCACGTACCGTAGCGGGCGCACTGGCATCAATCGGCGGTTGGCGCACCATTTACTGGGTGGCCAGCGTGCTGATGATCCTGATGGCGTTGATCTTGTGGCGCGCGCTGCCACGTTACAAACAGCACTCCGGACTGAATTACCCTCAGTTGCTGAAGTCTATTTTCACCCTGTTTTGCGGTTCACCGCTGCTGCGAACCCGTGCAGTGCTCGGTGCGCTGTCCTTTGCCAACTTCAGCGTGCTCTGGACCTCAATGGCCTTCCTGTTGGCGGCCCCGCCTTTTGGTTATTCCGAAGGGGTCATCGGCCTGTTCGGGCTGGTGGGGGCCGCCGGAGCGTTGGCCGCCTCCCGCGCCGGGCATTTGGCGGATCAGGGCAAGGCGGGATTAACCACTACGGTAGGCCTGGTACTGCTGCTGCTGTCGTGGATACCTATCGCTTTCGCTAAACAATCGCTGTGGGCACTGATCGTCGGCATTCTGATCCTCGATCTGGCCGTGCAGGCCGTACACGTTACCAACCAGAGCGTGATTTATCGCATTATGCCGGAAGCGCGCAATCGCCTGACGGCCGGCTACATGACCAGCTATTTTATCGGCGGCGCTCTGGGTTCGCTGCTGTCTGCCTCAGCCTATCAGCACGCGGGGTGGACAGGGGTCGCTGCAGCAGGGGGCATTTTGTGCCTGTTTAACCTGCTCACCTGGTGGTTGGGCAAGCGCCATGATCCCCAGGGACCGGCGGCCATCTGATTAGCACGCGAATAGTCATAGCGGAAATTTATTAGCGGCGCAGGGTATAAACATTACTTACTCTCTGGTAATGTTCTGGGGATAAACTATTGGTTCCCTATATACCCTGCGATTCAAATACATTATGCAAAGCCAAGCTGCAGAAAGTATCAATCCCCCAGCCGTCAGTTCCACCTTCACCCACGGCATTGTCGACAGTCTACCGATCGTTATCGGCTATGTGCCGGTGGCTTTTGCGTTTGGCCTTAGCGCCGTTAAGCTGGGGTTCTCCCCGCTAGAGAGCATTTTCTTCTCCTGCATCATCTATGCGGGCGCCAGCCAGTTCGTGATCACCGCCTTGTTAAGCGCCGGTATGTCACTGTGGGTTTCCGCGCTGACCGTGATGGCAATGGATATACGGCACCTGTTGTATGGTCCTGCTTTGCGCCATCGCATCGTCTCGCGCATGTCGGGCGGCAAAACTGCGCTCTGGGCCTTTGGCCTGACTGATGAAGTGTTCGCCGCCGCCACCGCTAAATTGATGCGCAATAACCGCAGTTGGAGCGAGAACTGGATGATCGGCATCTCGCTTTGCTCCTGGCTGTCTTGGGTCGCAGGCACCGCGCTGGGTGCCGTGTTCGGCAATGGGCCACTAGAGCAGTTCCCGGTGATTGAAGCCTCATTATCCTTTATGTTGCCGGCGCTGTTCCTCAGCTTCCTGCTGGCGGCATTCAAACGCCCGCAAAGCCTGACCATCGCCGCCGCGCTGGCCGGTGCGCTGCTTGGCGTAGTGCTGTTCTCTATCCCAGTGGCCATTTTGGCCGGCATCAGCGCCGGTTGTATCGCAGCCCTGTTCCAACCCTCGGCAACGGAGTCCATTGATGAACACTGATGTGCTGGTGATCGGCCTGGTGGTCGGCTGTGCTAATTATCTGTTCCGCTACTTACCCTTGCGTTTGGCGCCTGCGCGGGCACAACCGGGAATCAAACGCGGTAAAACCGCACTGTTGCTCGACAGCATCGGCATCGCCTCAATCTGCGCGTTGCTGGTGGTTTCCAGCACCCCGGTAGTGATGCGTGAACCGGACAAGCTATGGCCGACATTGGCCGGTTTCGCCGCGCTGGGCCTGTGTTTTTACCGAACCAAAAGCATCATTTTGTCGACGCTGATTGGCGCGGCATCCTTTGGCATTACATTAAAGTTATTTATGATTTTCAGTCAGGGTAACCTTTAATCTTAGGCAGCACGTCGCATTAACCCTTTTGCTTAAAGTGGGTTTATTGACAATCCGCTGACAAATGACACGAATTGCTAAATTAATCACCCTGCTGAACATTTACATTATTAATCACTATCGTTACTATCTCGGACGAAACTAATGAGGCCCAAAATTATGGAAAGCTCGTTTGCTCCCATTGAACAAATGCTTAATTTCCGCGCCAAGCGTCAGAAAGATTTCCCTTACCAGGAAATCCTGCTGACCCGCCTGTGCATGCACATGCAAAGCAAGCTGCTGGAAAACCGCAATAAAATGCTAAAAGCACAAGGGATTAACGAAACATTGTTTATGGCGCTGATTACTCTGGATGCGCAGGAAAGCCACAGCATTCAGCCTTCTGAGCTAAGCTCTGCCCTGGGCTCGTCACGGACCAATGCCACGCGCATTGCCGACGAACTTGAGAAACGCGGTTGGATTGAACGCCGTGAAAGCGACAACGATCGTCGCTGCCTGCACCTGCACATGACGCCGCAGGGAGAAGAGTTTCTCAATCAATTGCTGCCACCGCAGCACAAGTGTCTGCATTTCCTGTGGTCCACGCTGAACGATGATGAACAGCAACAGCTTGAAAAGCTGACGCGTAAGCTGCTGACGCGCCTGGACCAGATGGAAGTTACAGAACAGTTATCCCAATAATTTCTGTTCAGGTACATACATACTATGCGATCCCCATTTAACTGGAGATTCACCCCACTGTTCGCCGTATTACTGCTGGCCGGGTGTGCGTCTACCGATAATATTGCCCCGCAATCCACCCTGATGGATCCGCAGGCTCTGCAGCTTGCGCAGCCGAAGGTCAGCTCGTTGAACGTCAGCCCGCAGTGGTGGCGCGCGCTTAACGACCAGCAACTTGACGCGCTGATGACCCAGACGCTGCAAAGCTCCCCTTCGCTGCGACAGGCAGCGGCACGCGTACGCGAAGCACAAAGCGTAATGGGGGAAGCCAGCGCCGCCAACGGGCCGAATCTGGATCTCAACGCCAGCAGCAACCGCCAAAAAGTGCCGCAAAACGTGAACCTGGGGCTGGGGTATCCTCATCAACCGATCTACGAAACCTCCAACTCGCTGGGGCTAAACCTGGCCTATGAATTCGACTGGTGGGGCAAATACCGCAACCAGGTCAACGCCGCCAAGGCACAGGTCGATGCGGCCCGCGCCGAGCAGGAACAGGCCGCGTTGACGCTGACCAGTTCGGTAGCCTCCGCCTATTACCAGTTGCAGAGCAATTTCGCGCTTGAAAAGCTGTTGCAGCAGGAAGTGGACAACAACCAACGCCTGGCGGACTTGCGCCAACAGCAATACAAGGCCGGCATCACCGGCGTTGATGTTCCGCAACAAACCCAGGCGCAAGCCGACGGCGCCAAGCAGCAGATCCTGCAATTGCAATCGCAGATTGAACAGCTCAGACACCAACTGGCTGCGCTTGCAGGCCAGGGCCCGAACGCCATGCAGCACCTGCGCCCGGTGGCCCTTCCCGCCAGCAATTTAATGGCGCCAAAAGGTGAGCTGACCGCCGATCTGTTGGGCAAACGTCCGGATATCGCCGCACAGCGCCAGTTGGTGGAGTCCTATAACCAGCGCGTCAGCGCCGCCCGTAAAGAATTTTACCCCAGCCTGACCATTTCAGCCTTTGCCGGCCTGACCACCACCAACACCAGTGGGACCAGCCCGAATCTGTTTGAAGCGGCCAGCCAGGCCTGGAACGTGATGCCGGCAATTTCATTGCCGATCTTTCACGCCGGTGCGCTGCGCAGCAAGCTGGGTGAGGAGTCCGCGCTGTATGACCAAGCGGTGGAGTCCTATAACCAAACCATCCTGAATGCCGTGCAGGAAACCGCCGATGCCATCACCGTCCAACAAAGCACTGCGCAACAGCAGCTGCAGGCGGCATCTGCGTCCGAATCGATGCAACAGGTGTACCGCGTCGCTAACGCTCGATACCAGGCAGGGATTATCGGGCGCGACCAGTTGTTGACCAGCCAAACGCAGCTTTTGCAGCAGCAGCAGGCGGAACTGAATGCCAGCAGCAATTTGCTGCAGGCGAAGATAGGACTGATCCGTGCGCTGGGCGGTGGCTATCAGGCCCCGGCCGCTACGGGTTCAAAAGCATAATAAAATAGAGAGCTTGGAGAACACCATGAGCGCAAGCGCGGAGACTCAAAACCCGCAGCAACCGGCAGGTAAAAAGAAGCAGCGTAAATTTTGGCTGCTGCTGCTGACGGTTATTTTCATCGTTATTGGGGTGGCATATTTAGTCTATTGGTTCCTGGTGTTACGTCATCATCAGGAAACCGACGACGCCTATGTTTCCGGTAACCAGGTCCAGATCATGGCCCAGGTGAACGGCAGCGTTAACCGCGTCAACTTCGACAATACCGACTATGTGAAACAGGGTGACGTGTTGGTTACCCTGGATCCGACCGATGCCGAACAGGCGCTGGAACGCGCCAAAACCGGCCTGGCCAATAGCGTGCGTCAGACCCACCAGCTGATCATCAACAGCAAGCAGTATCAGGCCAACATTGCCCTGCGCAAGTCTGACCTGAGCAAGGCTGAAAACGATCTGAAACGCCGCGTCGTGCTCGGCAGCGTTGACGCTATCGGCCGTGAAGAGCTGCAACATGCTCGCGATGCAGTCGACAGCGCCAAGGCGGCGTTGGAAGTGGCGGTGCAGCAATACAACGCTAACCAGGCGATGGTATTGAATACCCCGCTGGAGCAGCAGCCGGCCATTCAACAGGCCGCAGCGCAAATGCGTGACGCCTGGCTGGCATTGCAACGGACCAAAATCATCAGCCCGATCACCGGTTATGTCTCACGCCGCAGCGTACAGGTTGGCGCGCAAATCGCCGCCGGTTCCCCGCTGATGGCAGTGGTGCCAGCCGATCACATCTGGGTTGATGCCAACTTCAAAGAAACCCAAATCGCCAATATGCGTATCGGCCAGTCGGCTACCGTAGTCAGTGACATTTACGGTGATGACGTGGTGTACAACGGTAAAGTGGTCGGTATCGATATGGGTACCGGCAGCGCCTTCTCACTGCTGCCTGCGCAGAACGCCACCGGTAACTGGATCAAGGTGGTTCAGCGTCTGCCGGTACGTATTGAACTGGACGCCAAGCAAATCGCCGATCATCCGCTGCGTATCGGTCTGTCGACCCTGGTTAAAGTTGACACCACCAATCTGGACGGCCGCGTGCTGTCTGACGTGGTGCGCGACAAACCGCTGTACCAAAGCGACGCCCTGGCGTTGAACCTGGCACCGGTTAACCAAATGATCGCCGACGTGATCCATGCGAATGCCGGTTAAGCGCGCGGGAGGCTACCTTGGCACAGAAACCGCTTGAAGGTGCTCAGCTCGCCTGGATGACGGTCGCGCTTGCCCTGGCGACCTTTATGCAGGTGCTGGACTCCACCATTGCCAACGTGGCGATCCCAACGATTGCGGGTAACCTCGGGTCTTCCAACTCGCAGGGAACCTGGGTGATCACCTCGTTTGGCGTGGCGAACGCCATTTCCATCCCGATCACCGGCTGGTTGGCAAAGCGCATCGGTGAAGTGCGGTTGTTCCTTTGGTCCACCGCGCTGTTCGTACTCGCCTCCTGGCTGTGCGGCATTTCCAACAGTCTGGGCATGCTGATCTTCTTCCGCGTGATCCAGGGTGTGGTCGCGGGGCCGTTGATCCCGCTGTCGCAGAGTCTGTTGCTTAACAACTATCCGCCCGCCAAGCGAGCGATGGCCCTGGCACTATGGTCGATGACGGTGATCGTTGCGCCCATTTTCGGGCCTATCCTCGGCGGTTATATCAGTGACAACTATCACTGGGGCTGGATCTTCTTCATCAACATCCCGATCGGTGCCGTGGTGATCCTGGTGGCGATGTCGACGCTGAAAGGCAGGGAAACCAAAACCGAGATCAAACCGATCGATACCGTCGGTCTGGTGCTGCTGATCGTCGGTATAGGATCTTTGCAGGTGATGCTCGATCAGGGCAAGGAGCTCGACTGGTTCAACTCGACCGAGATCATCGTTCTGACGGTGGTGGCGGTGGTGGCGCTGCTGTTCCTGATTGTCTGGGAACTGACGGACGACCACCCGGTGGTGGATTTGTCACTGTTCAAATCGCGCAACTTTACCGTCGGCTGCCTGTGTATCAGCCTGGCCTACATGCTGTACTTCGGCGCCATTGTGCTATTGCCGCAGTTGCTGCAGGAGGTTTATGGCTATACCGCCACCTGGGCAGGACTGGCTTCGGCGCCCGTCGGGTTGATACCGGTATTGCTGTCGCCGATTATCGGCAAGTTCGGCAACCGGCTTGATATGCGACGATTGGTGACCTTCAGTTTCATTATGTATGCGGTGTGCTTCTACTGGCGCGCCTATACCTTTGAACCGGGAATGGACTTTGGCGCCTCGGCCTGGCCGCAGTTTATTCAGGGCTTCGCCATCGCCTGCTTCTTTATGCCATTGACCACCATTACGCTGTCCGGCCTGCCGCCGGAGCGCATGGCGGCGGCATCGAGCCTGTCGAACTTTACTCGAACACTGGCGGGGTCGATCGGGACATCGATCACCACGACCTTGTGGACCCAGCGAGAATCGCAGCATCACTCGCAGCTGACGGAGTTTGTGAATCCTTACAACCCGCAGTCGCAAGAGATGTACCGGCAGTTGGAACAAATTGGCATGAGCAAGCAGCAGGCTTCGGCCTACATCGCCAACGAGATCACCGCGCAGGGGCTGATTATCTCCGCCAACGAGATCTTCTGGCTGTCGGCCGGGGTGTTCCTGGTCCTGCTGGTGCTGGTCTGGGTGGCGAAACCGCCGTTCAGCTCCGGCGGTGGGGGCGGCGGCGCTCACTAAACCAGAGAAAGCAAAACGGGCGCCCAGAGGCGCCCGTTTTTTATTTATACCGTTGCAGCCAGGCGACGGATATTAAGCCTGGTTTTGACGCCACCAATCGGCCAGCAAAATGCCGGTCGCGACCGATACGTTCAGGCTTTCTACCTTGCCGGTACCACCGATAGACACGTTCATATCACCCTGCTGCCAGGCGCTGTCGCTCAGGCCATCACGCTCCTGCCCCAACACCAGCACCATTTTGGCCGGCAGCTTAGCCTGTGCCAATGGGGTGCCTTTATGGCTAGAAGTGGTCACGATGGCGTAACCTGCCTTGCGGAAAGTATCCAGCACCGACAGGAAGTCATCTGCGCTGATCGCCTTGATGTGTTCCGCGCCGCCTTCTGCGGTACGTACCGCCGCACCGGACTCCAGCAATGCCGGATCCTGCAACAGAACGCCATTCACGCCAAAGTGTGCGCAAGAACGGACGATAGCGCCCAGGTTGTGCGGGTTGCCCACCTCTTCCAATGCCAGCACGCAGTCTTTCGCCGGTGCTTCTTTCAGATAGGTTTGCGCATCCAGGCCCTGACGTTTTTTGATCAGGAAGCATACGCCGCCGTGGTGCTCGGTGCCGGACGCTTTGGCCAGCTCTTCTTCATCTACCACGTGGTAGGCTTTGCGGTTGGCTGCCATCCAGCGCAGCGCTTCACGAAAACGCGGCGTGACCGACTGCACGAACCAGGCGCGGACGATCGCGTCCGGACGGCTGGCAAACAGCGCCTGACAGGCGTTTTCACCGTACACGCGGGTTTCTTCCGCACGCTGGCGACGCAGTTGCTCTGGATCGATAAAGCTTTTGCCGCTGATGCCACCGTGATCGAACGCCGGCTCTTCTTCCGGACCACGAGACACGGTTTTCCATGGCGAATCATAACCGCCACGGTCTTCAGTACGCGCTGGACGGCGAGGACGATCGCTTTCACTGCGGCGGGAATCAGAGCCAGAGCCACGGCGATCGTTGTTACCGCGCGGCTTGTCCTGACCGGTACGGCCCGAAGAGCGAGCACCGTCTGCCGGACGGCCTTTACCGGCCGGACGCTTATTCTTGTTACGGTCGTCGCCGTTACTGTCGTCGTCACTGCGGACGTACATCACTTTAACTTTACCGTTCTTGCCACTAAATGAATCGTTCATTTTCTTCTCCACCAACGCGCAGGGCGCGAAGATTACCTGATGTTGGGGTGCTAAGCCACCTACTTGCGCTAAAAGCTAACAACTATCGTATTCATTGAACAAACCTCTTTGTTCATTGACGCGCTTTTAACGATAATAAGCAGCATTAAAGATACATCTCCGCAACCCGAATGCGGTATGTCGTGCTTTCCCAGTATCCGAGGTCATCATGAATACAGTTTGTCCCGCTTGTAATGCCACCAACCGCGTACCTGAAGATCGTGTGGCTGACGGCGCAAAATGCGGCCGTTGCGGCCATGCGCTTTTTGACGGTGAAGTGATCAATGCCACCGCCGCGACACTGGACGCGCTGCTGCAGGATGGCCTGCCGGTGGTGGTCGACTTTTGGGCACCGTGGTGTGGTCCTTGCGTCAGCTTTGCGCCGATCTTCGAAGACGTTGCCGAAGAGCGCGCCGGTAAAGTCCGCTTCGTAAAAGTGAATACCGAGGCTGAACCGGAACTGAGCGCCCGTTTCCGCATCCGCAGCATCCCGACCATTATGCTCTTCCGCGACGGAAAAATGGTCGACATGCTCAATGGCGCCATGCCGAAAACGCCGTTTGATAACTGGCTCAATGAACTAGTTTAACGCAGAAAGTCCAGGCGGTGTTGCCCATTGTGAATGACACCGCCGCATTTCAAACCGGCCCGAACGCTCCCGTCGGGCTTTTTTCTGCGTTACAATGGCGTTTTTTCCCCGGGATCTTTATGACCGACAACGCCGTACTTCGCCTGCGCCAGTTTCGCCTGGAACGATCAACCCGCCCTTTTCTGGCGCGTGGCAACCGCATTACGCGTTGTCAGGGGTGTCTGCTGCCACAAAAAAACTGCCTGTGTGACACTATCCAGCCGCAGCCGGCCGCCAGCCGTTTTTGCCTGATCATGTTTGGCGCAGAACCGCTCAAACCAAGCAATACCGGCAGATTGATCGCCGATATTCTGCCGGATACCCAGGCGTTTCTTTGGTCGCGTACCGAGGTTGACCCTGGCCTGCTGACGGCGATTAACGATCCCGAACGTCAACCTTACGTGGTGTTTCCCGCATCTTATGCCGCCCCTGAACGACCGGTATTCAGCGAACTGCCCGTCGGTGGCAAACCGCCGCTGTTTATTATGCTCGACGGCACCTGGACCGAGGCGAGCAAGATGTTCCGCAAAAGCCCGTACCTCAATCAGTTTCCGGTGTTTTCGCTCAATGTTACCGCCGCCTCAAATTACCAACTGCGTGAAGCCAGCCGCACAGAGCAGCACTGCACCGCGGAAGTGGCGACAGCGCTGTTGCAACAGGCCGGTGATACCGCCGCGGCCGACGGCCTGGCTGAGCATTTTCGCTACTTCCGTCAACAGTATCTGGCAGGGAAACCTACTCGCCCGGAGGCACCGGTCACAGCAAAGCCGTTGTAAAACGCCTAGAATCAAGTCGGTAACGTTGCCTATAGCCAATAGCATTCGAAAGACAGGTAGGCGGCAACTGAACGCATCCCAGGGAGCTTAGTTAACTAAGTGGCCAGGGTGAGAGAGGGCAGCCAACACCCCTGTCTTTTGAAGGATAACGGATATAAAGGAGCCGTGCATGAGCCAGCGAGGGTTAGAAGCGCTTTTACGTCCTAAATCGATTGCTGTTCTCGGCGCTTCACAGCAGCCTGGCCGCGCCGGCAACCTGATGATGAGCAACCTGCTGGCCGGCGGCTTCAACGGGCCGGTCATGCCCGTCACGCCGCGTTATAAGGCGGTATGCGGAGTCATGGCCTACCCGGACGTCGCCAGCCTGCCGCTCAGCCCCGATCTGGCCATACTGTGTACCCATGCGCATCGCAATCTGGCCTTGATTGAGGATTTGGGCAAACGCGGCTGCAAAACGGCCATTGTGCTCTCCTCGCCGCCAGAACAGTTCGCCGAGCTGAAAGCCTGCGCGCAGCGTTATTCTATGCGCCTGCTGGGGCCGAACAGCCTGGGCCTGCTGGCCCCCTGGCAAGGCATCAACGCCAGTTTCTCGCCGGTACCGATCCTGAAGGGCAAGCTGGCGTTTATTTCCCAGTCCGCCGCGGTGGCCAATACCATTCTCGACTGGGCACAGCAACGCGAAGTCGGCTTTTCCTATTTTATCGCGCTGGGCGACAGCCTGGATATTGACGTCGACGACCTGCTGGATTTTCTGGCACGCGACAGTAAAACCAGCGCCATCCTGCTGTATTTGGAAAACATCAGCGATGCGCGCCGCTTTTTATCTGCCTCGCGCAGTGCTTCGCGCAACAAACCCATTCTGGTGGTCAAAAGCGGACGCAGTCAGCAGGCCCAGCTGTTGCTCAACAGTCAGCAGGGGCTGGATGCCGCTTACGATGCCGCAATCCAACGCGCCGGTTTACTGCGCGTACAGGATACCCACGAGCTGTTCTCGGCAGTGGAAACGCTGAGCCATATGCATCCGTTGCGCGGAGAGCGGTTGATGATCGTCAGCAACGGTGCGGCACCGGCGGCAATGGCGTTGGACGAACTGTTGGGGCGCAACGGCAAGCTGGCGCCGCTGGGAGACGAGATCCTGGCGCAGTTGGGTGACGCCTTGCCCGACTTTATACGCGCCGGCAACCCGATTGACCTGCGAGACGATGCAACACCGCAGCGCTATCTGGCGGCGGTCAAGACCCTGCTCGACAGCCACGACTACGACGCTTTATTGCTGATCCACGCTCCTAGCGCGGCAGCCCCAGGCACCCTGACCGCCGAACGTATTATCGAGGCCGTGCGTCAGCACCCGCGTGGTAAACGCGTGACTTTGCTGACCAACTGGTGCGGCGAGTACTCTTCGCAAGAAGCCCGCCGGTTATTTACCGAAGCCGGTATTCCCACCTACCGAACGCCGGAAGGTGCAGTAACCGCGTTTATGCATATGGTGGAATATCGCCGTAATCAGAAACAGCTTAAAGAAACCCCGGCGCTTCCGGTCGGTTTGACGGCCAACACCGCCGACGCTCACCGATTGATTCAGCAGGCGCTGGCGGAGGGCGCAACGCAGCTCGATACCCACGAGGTACAGTCGATTCTAAAGGCCTATGACCTGACGACGCTGCCTACCTGGATTGCCGAAGACAGCGCCGAAGCCGTGCATATTGCCGAGCAAATTGGCTATCCTGTGGCCCTGAAGCTGCGCTCCCCCGATATTCCGCACAAGTCTGAAGTTCAGGGGGTAATGCTCTATTTGCGCACCGCTACCGAGGTACAACGCGCCGCTGAGGCAATTCTCGACCGCGTTAAACGTACCTATCCACAAGCGCGCATTCACGGCCTGCTGGTTCAGAGCATGGCCAACCGCGCCGGAGCGCAGGAGCTTCGTATCGCGGTGGAGCAAGATGCCATTTTCGGCCCGCTAATCATGCTGGGTGAAGGCGGTATCGAATGGCGCCAGGAAAATCAGGTCGCCGTAGCGCTGCCGCCGCTGAATATGGCGCTGGCGCGTTATCTGGTATTGCAGGCGGTGAAAGGCGGAAAAATTCGCGGCCGCAGCGCTTTACGACCGCTGGATATCCCTGGACTGAGCCGCTTGCTGGTACAGGTGTCCAATCTGATCCTCGACTGCCCGGAAATTACCCGTCTGGATATCCACCCGGTTCTGGCCTCTGGCAGCGAATTCACCCTGCTCGACGTTTCCATGCAGCTTGCTCCGTTCGAAGGTGATCCGCAGGCACGCTTGGCGATCCGTCCTTACCCTCATGAGCTGGAAGAAACCATCGGATTGAAAGACGGATCGCAATGCCTGTTCCGACCGATCCTGCCGGAAGATGAACCCGCGCTGAAACACTTTATCGATCGCGTGACCAAGGAAGATCTCTACTATCGCTACTTCAGTGAGATCAACGAGTTTACCCATGACGATTTGGCTAACATGACGCAGATCGACTACGATCGGGAGATGGCTTTTGTCGCGGTGCGGGATGACCAAATCATTGGCGTAACACGAGCCCTCTCCGACCCGGATAATACCGACGCGGAATTTGCCGTGCTGGTGCGTTCAGATCTGAAAGGGCTCGGTCTGGGGCGTCAACTGTTGGAAAAAATGATTGCCTATGCCCGCGCCCACGGGTTGGCCCGCCTGACCGGCATCACCATGCCTAATAACCGCGGAATGATAGCGCTGGCGCAACGGCTGGGCTTTGGCATCGATGTGCAGCTTGAGGACGGTATCGTCAATTTGACCCTGCCGCTGCAGGCGGAAGAAGCGCAGTGACCTGTGTCGCAATGCGCTACGAATCCACCACTTAACGCCAAAACATACGCACAATCGGGACAACTAGTGGTATTATCGCCCGATTATTCGATTTACTGTTTTCCCGTATTTGGCGTTCCGGCCATCTAATCATGAGAGAAGAAGCGCACTGTGATGTTGTCAAAATTTAAACGTAGCAAACATCAACAACACCTTGCACAACTGCCCAAACTCCCCCAGACGGTAGCTGATGTACGTACTTTGTACACACCGTCTGATTACCGTGCCACGCTGCTGGAATTGATCGCTAACGCCACCCAACGCATTTATCTGGTCGCTCTGTATCTGGAGCATGACGACGCCGGACGCGATATTCTCAACGCGCTTTATCAAGCCAAGCAGCGGTGCCCGACGCTGGAGATTTGCATTCTGGTCGACTGGCATCGTGCCCAGCGTGGGCGCATCGGCGCCGCGGCCGCCAATACCAACGCCGATTGGTATTGCTCAATGGCAGACCGGCACCCAGAGCTTGCCGTGCCAATCTACGGCGTGCCGGTGAATACCCGCGAAGCCCTGGGCGTGTTGCACCTGAAAGGTTTTGTGATCGACGATACCGTGGTTTACAGCGGTGCCAGCATCAATGACGTTTACCTGCATCAGCATGAGAAATACCGCTACGATCGTTACCAGTTGATCACCAATGGCGAATTGGCCAATACCATGATCGATTACATCAAGCAGCACCTGCTGACCGCCGGTGCCGTGCAACGTTTGGATCGTGACGATCGTCCCAAGAGCCCGGAGATCAAAAACGAAACTCGCTTATTTCGTTTCGGTCTGCGCCGAGCCGGTTATCAGTTTCGCAACCAGGCGGGCAACGATGAGCTGGCGGTAACGCCGCTGGTTGGGCTGGGTAAGCAAAGCGTGTTGAATAAAACCATTCACCATCTGATGTCCTGTGCCGATCAGAAACTGACGCTGTGCACCCCTTACTTCAACCTGCCGGCCCTGCTGGTGCGCAATATCATCTATCTGCTGCGCCAGGGCAAACAGGTGGAAATTATTGTGGGCGACAAAACCGCCAATGATTTCTATATTCCGGAAGATCAGCCGTTCAAAATTATCGGCGCCCTGCCTTACCTGTACGAAATCAATCTGCGGCGTTTCCTCAGCCGCCTGCAGCGCTATGTCGATACCGGCCAACTGATTGTTCGCCTGTGGAAAGACGGCGATAACAGCTACCACCTGAAAGGCATGTGGGTCGATGACGAATGGCAGTTGATTACCGGTAATAACCTCAATCCGCGCGCCTGGCGACTGGATCTGGAGAATGCCATTCTGATCCACGATCCCAAGCAGGAGATGCGTGAGCAACGGCATAAAGAGCTGGAGTGCATCCGCACTCACACCACCGTGGTGGGGAACTACCTGGAACTGCAAAGCATCCAGCAGTACCCGATCAAAGTGCGCAAGCTGATCCGCCGCCTGCGCCGTATCCGTATTGACCGGTTGATTAGCCGTATACTGTAATCCCGCTATAATTTAGCTATCGCAGACCCCGGCCTATGCCGGGGTCAGATTGTTGACAAAGGGGGATAAAAGCGTGGTTTTTCCCCCTTTGTGTCATCAGCCGAAAATCAATAAATTGATTTTCCTGATTTATTTTCAAAACCTTTAGCGCCTGCTGACAAACATTGTATGTTTTTCAGCAGTCTCACCCCGGCCAATGCCGGGGTTTTTATGTGTCATGACAACAGGATGTTTTCATTATGCGCCCACTCCGCTGCCTGGCCGTGCTCCCCTTTCTATTGCTCACCAGCGGCTGTACCCACCTGGCAAATGACAGCTGGACCGGGAAAGACAAGGCACAACACTTTGTCGCCTCTGCGGCTTTCGCTGCCGCCGGTGCGGCTTATGGCGATCATCAAAACTGGAATGAGGCACGCAGCCGCAGCTTTGGCCTGATGTTTTCAATCGGGCTCGGCGCCGCCAAAGAACTGTATGACAGTCGCGAAGGCGGCACCGGCTGGAGTTGGAAAGATTTTGCCTGGGATGTCGCGGGAGCAGCGACCGGCTATAGCCTTTACCACGCAACCCGCTGATTCACAGCTGGATCTCTTTCCCTTTGCGGTGCAAGCGAAGAGAAACGATCAGCGCCAGCAGACACATGCCGGAAACATACCAGAAGAAGGCATTCTCGAAGCCAAACGACTTCAGCGACAGTGCAACATATTCCGCCGAGCCGCCAAACATCGCATTAGCCACCGCATAAGACAGACCAACGCCTAACGCGCGCACCTCCGGCGGGAACATTTCAGCCTTCAGCAGCCCGCTGATCGAGGTATAGAAACTGACGATAAATAACGCCAGCACAATCAGACCGAAGGCCGCATAAGGGTTGCTGACATTTTTCAGCGTCAGCAAGATAGGTACGGTCAGCAAGGTCGCCAACGAGGCAAAGATCAGCATTGAACTGCGGCGACCGATCTTGTCTGACAATGCCCCGACCAAAGGCTGCAGCAGCATGTAGATAAAGAGTGCGGCGGTCATAATGCCGCTGGCCAGCTTGGCGTCCATCCCGGAAGTATTGACCAAGTACTTTTGCATATAGGTCGTAAAAGTATAAAAACTCAGCGAACCACCGGCGGTAAAGCCCAACACCATCAGGAAGGCTTTACGGTTCTTCCACAGCCCCTTCAGTGAACCCGCATCTTTATGGTTACGGGTTTTGGCATCGGAGGTTTCATTCAGCGACCGACGTAGATATAACGCCACTACCGCCAATACCGCGCCAATCGCAAAGGGAATACGCCAGCCCCAAGCTTTTAATTCCTCAGCAGAGAGGATCTGCTGCAGAGCCACCAGAACCAGCAACGCCAGCAATTGGCCGCCAATCAGCGTGACATACTGGAAAGAAGCATAGAAACCACGTCGCCCTTTTATTGCCACCTCGCTCATATAGGTGGCGCTGGTACCGTACTCACCGCCGACCGACAGGCCTTGGAACAGACGCGCAACCAACAGTAGCACCGGAGCCCAACTGCCGATCGACTCATAGGTCGGTAAACAGGCGATCACCAGCGATCCTGCACACATCATGCAAACAGAGATCAGCATCGAGTTTTTGCGACCATGCTTATCGGCAATATAACCGAACAACCAGCCGCCGATCGGGCGCATGAAGAAACCGGCGGCGAACACGCCGGCAGTTTGTAGCAATTGGGTGGTGCTGTTACCGGCGGGGAAAAATGAAGCGGCAAAGTAGATAGAACAGAAGGAATAGACGTAAAAATCAAACCACTCCACCAGGTTACCCGATGAAGCGCCAACAATAGCGAAAATGCGTTTCTTTTTGTCCTGCACTGCCGGATCGACGGCATTTCCATCCTCAATGGCCGAGGTTGTTTCTGTCATTTTCTATTCTCCGAGCCAGATAAACCGTGAAGTCGGCGTCCTGCCGTTTAAATGTAACTCAATTGTTAATATTGAGTTAACAATTAAAACAAATAGCGGGCGAAGAATATAGCGTGATTTTTGTGATGCGCATTGAAGACTGGCGTGAAAATTGGGCGAAATAACAGCAAATATTTATATAGCGGACATAGCAAAAAGGCCATCCTTGCGGATGGCCTCTTGGCTTAATTGATGCCTGGCAGTGTCCTACTCTCGCATGGGGAGACCCCACACTACCATCGGCGCTACGGCGTTTCACTTCTGAGTTCGGCATGGGGTCAGGTGGGACCACCGCGCTATTGCCGCCAGGCAAATTCTGTTTCATTCCAACCGCTACTCCCGTAGCCATTGAAACCAATCTCGGAACTCGCTGAAAATCTCTACAATCTCTCTAAAACACCTTTGGTGTTGTAAGGTTAAGCCTCACGGATCATTAGTACTGGTTAGCTCAATGCATCGCTGCACTTACACACCCAGCCTATCAACGTCTTAGTCTTAAACGTTCCTTCAGGGGCCTTAAAGGCCCAGGGAAGACTCATCTCGAGGCAAGTTTCGCGCTTAGATGCTTTCAGCGCTTATCTTTTCCGCACTTAGCTACCGGGCAGTGCCATTGGCATGACAACCCGAACACCAGTGGTGCGTTCACTCCGGTCCTCTCGTACTAGGAGCAACCCCTCTCAATCTTCCAACGCCCACGGCAGATAGGGACCGAACTGTCTCACGACGTTCTAAACCCAGCTCGCGTACCACTTTAAATGGCGAACAGCCATACCCTTGGGACCTACTTCAGCCCCAGGATGTGATGAGCCGACATCGAGGTGCCAAACACCGCCGTCGATATGAACTCTTGGGCGGTATCAGCCTGTTATCCCCGGAGTACCTTTTATCCGTTGAGCGATGGCCCTTCCATTCAGAACCACCGGATCACTAAGACCTACTTTCGTACCTGCTCGAGCCGTCACTCTCGCAGTCAAGCTAGCTTATGCCTTTGCACTAACCTCACGATGTCCGACCGTGATTAGCTAACCTTCGTGCTCCTCCGTTACTCTTTGGGAGGAGACCGCCCCAGTCAAACTACCCACCAGACACTGTCCTCACCCCGGATCACGGGGCCGAGTTAGAACATCAAACATTAAAGGGTGGTATTTCAAGGTTGGCTCCACGCAGACTGGCGTCCACGCTTCAAAGCCTCCCACCTATCCTACACATCAAGGCTCAATGTTCAGTGTCAAGCTATAGTAAAGGTTCACGGGGTCTTTCCGTCTTGCCGCGGGTACACTGCATCTTCACAGCGAGTTCAATTTCACTGAGTCTCGGGTGGAGACAGCCTGGCCATCATTACGCCATTCGTGCAGGTCGGAACTTACCCGACAAGGAATTTCGCTACCTTAGGACCGTTATAGTTACGGCCGCCGTTTACTGGGGCTTCGATCAAGAGCTTCGCCTTGCGGCTGACCCCATCAATTAACCTTCCAGCACCGGGCAGGCGTCACACCGTATACGTCCACTTTCGTGTTTGCACAGTGCTGTGTTTTTATTAAACAGTTGCAGCCAGCTGGTATCTGCGACTGGCTTCAGCTCCGAGAGCAAGTCTCTTCACCTACGCGCCAGCGTGCCTTCTCCCGAAGTTACGGCACCATTTTGCCTAGTTCCTTCACCCGAGTTCTCTCAAGCGCCTTGGTATTCTCTACCTGACCACCTGTGTCGGTTTGGGGTACGATTCTGTGTTACCTGATGCTTAGAGGCTTTTCCTGGAAGCTTGGCATCAACTACTTCTGCACCGTAGTGCATCGTCATCACGCCTCAGGGTTGATAAGTAACCGGATTTACCAGGTCACTCCCCCTACACGCTTAAACCGGGACAACCGTCGCCCGGCTAGCCTAGCCTTCTCCGTCCCCCTTCGCAGTAACACCGAGTACAGGAATATTAACCTGTTTCCCATCGACTACGCCTTTCGGCCTCGCCTTAGGGGTCGACTCACCCTGCCCCGATTAACGTTGGACAGGAACCCTTGGTCTTCCGGCGAGCGGGCTTTTCACCCGCTTTATCGTTACTTATGTCAGCATTCGCACTTCTGATACCTCCAGCAACCCTCACAGGTCACCTTCAACGGCTTACAGAACGCTCCCCTACCCAACAACGCCTAAGCGTCGCTGCCGCAGCTTCGGTGCATGGTTTAGCCCCGTTACATCTTCCGCGCAGGCCGACTCGACCAGTGAGCTATTACGCTTTCTTTAAATGATGGCTGCTTCTAAGCCAACATCCTGGCTGTCTATGCCTTCCCACATCGTTTCCCACTTAACCATGACTTTGGGACCTTAGCTGGCGGTCTGGGTTGTTTCCCTCTTCACGACGGACGTTAGCACCCGCCGTGTGTCTCCCGTGATAACATTCTTCGGTATTCGGAGTTTGCATCGGTTTGGTAAGCCGGGATGGCCCCCTAGCCGAAACAGTGCTCTACCCCCGAAGATGAGTTCACGAGGCGCTACCTAAATAGCTTTCGGGGAGAACCAGCTATCTCCCGGTTTGATTGGCCTTTCACCCCCAGCCACAAGTCATCCGCTAATTTTTCAACATTAGTCGGTTCGGTCCTCCAGTTAGTGTTACCCAACCTTCAACCTGCCCATGGCTAGATCACCGGGTTTCGGGTCTATACCTTGCAACTATTCGCCCAGTTAAGACTCGGTTTCCCTACGGCTCCCCTATGCGGTTAACCTTGCTACAAAATATAAGTCGCTGACCCATTATACAAAAGGTACGCAGTCACACCACGAAGGTGCTCCCACTGCTTGTACGTACACGGTTTCAGGTTCTATTTCACTCCCCTCGCCGGGGTTCTTTTCGCCTTTCCCTCACGGTACTGGTTCACTATCGGTCAGTCAGGAGTATTTAGCCTTGGAGGATGGTCCCCCCATATTCAGACAGGATGTCACGTGTCCCGCCCTACTCATCGAACTCACAATTAATGCATTTTAGTGTACGGGACTATCACCCTTTACTGTGCGACTTTCCAGACGCTTCCACTAACACAAGAACTGATTCAGGTTCTGGGCTCCTCCCCGTTCGCTCGCCGCTACTGGGGGAATCTCGGTTGATTTCTTTTCCTCGGGGTACTTAGATGTTTCAGTTCCCCCGGTTCGCCTCATACGACTATGTATTCATCGTATGATAGTGCAACGAATTGCACTGGGTTTCCCCATTCGGGTATCGCCGGTTATTACGGTTCATATCACCTTACCGACGCTTATCGCAGATTAGCACGCCCTTCATCGCCTCTGACTGCCTAGGCATCCACCGTGTACGCTTAGTCACTTAACCTCACAACCCGAAGGTGTTTCCACTTTCGTGCTGCTACATTTGAGAGACTCTATGACAGGTTAATCCTTACCCCAATACTTCTACGGAGGGATAAGTTTCAGCTGTCATGTTTCAATTTTCAGCTTGTTCCAGATTGTTAAAGAGCAAAATACTTCGCAGCATACTGTTGCCAGTACACTCTGAAGTATTGAAATACAGGACTATATGGTGGAGCTAAGCGGGATCGAACCGCTGACCTCCTGCGTGCAAGGCAGGCGCTCTCCCAGCTGAGCTATAGCCCCATACAGTCACGTGCAGTACCTTTTCCACTTCGAGAAGTGGTAGGCCTGAGTGGACTTGAACCACCGACCTCACCCTTATCAGGGGTGCGCTCTAACCACCTGAGCTACAAGCCTATAAAGGTATTTCTGCTCGTTACTTTTTCATCAGACAATCTGTGTGAGCACTTCACGCGAATCAATATCATTAGGTAAGGAGGTGATCCAACCGCAGGTTCCCCTACGGTTACCTTGTTACGACTTCACCCCAGTCATGAATCACAAAGTGGTAAGCGCCCTCCCGAAGGTTAAGCTACCTACTTCTTTTGCAACCCACTCCCATGGTGTGACGGGCGGTGTGTACAAGGCCCGGGAACGTATTCACCGTAGCATTCTGATCTACGATTACTAGCGATTCCGACTTCACGGAGTCGAGTTGCAGACTCCGATCCGGACTACGACGTACTTTATGAGGTCCGCTTGCTCTCGCGAGTTCGCTTCTCTTTGTATACGCCATTGTAGCACGTGTGTAGCCCTACTCGTAAGGGCCATGATGACTTGACGTCATCCCCACCTTCCTCCGGTTTATCACCGGCAGTCTCCTTTGAGTTCCCACCATTACGTGCTGGCAACAAAGGATAAGGGTTGCGCTCGTTGCGGGACTTAACCCAACATTTCACAACACGAGCTGACGACAGCCATGCAGCACCTGTCTCAGAGTTCCCGAAGGCACTAAGCTATCTCTAGCGAATTCTCTGGATGTCAAGAGTAGGTAAGGTTCTTCGCGTTGCATCGAATTAAACCACATGCTCCACCGCTTGTGCGGGCCCCCGTCAATTCATTTGAGTTTTAACCTTGCGGCCGTACTCCCCAGGCGGTCGACTTAACGCGTTAGCTCCGGAAGCCACGCCTCAAGGGCACAACCTCCAAGTCGACATCGTTTACAGCGTGGACTACCAGGGTATCTAATCCTGTTTGCTCCCCACGCTTTCGCACCTGAGCGTCAGTCTTTGTCCAGGGGGCCGCCTTCGCCACCGGTATTCCTCCAGATCTCTACGCATTTCACCGCTACACCTGGAATTCTACCCCCCTCTACAAGACTCTAGCTTGCCAGTTTCAAATGCAGTTCCCACGTTAAGCGCGGGGATTTCACATCTGACTTAACAAACCGCCTGCGTGCGCTTTACGCCCAGTAATTCCGATTAACGCTTGCACCCTCCGTATTACCGCGGCTGCTGGCACGGAGTTAGCCGGTGCTTCTTCTGCGAGTAACGTCAATGCAATGTGCTATTAACACACTACCCTTCCTCCTCGCTGAAAGTGCTTTACAACCCGAAGGCCTTCTTCACACACGCGGCATGGCTGCATCAGGCTTGCGCCCATTGTGCAATATTCCCCACTGCTGCCTCCCGTAGGAGTCTGGACCGTGTCTCAGTTCCAGTGTGGCTGGTCATCCTCTCAGACCAGCTAGGGATCGTCGCCTAGGTGAGCCATTACCCCACCTACTAGCTAATCCCATCTGGGCACATCTGATGGCATGAGGCCCGAAGGTCCCCCACTTTGGTCCGTAGACATTATGCGGTATTAGCTACCGTTTCCAGTAGTTATCCCCCTCCATCAGGCAGTTTCCCAGACATTACTCACCCGTCCGCCGCTCGTCACCCAGAGAGCAAGCTCTCCTGTGCTACCGCTCGACTTGCATGTGTTAGGCCTGCCGCCAGCGTTCAATCTGAGCCATGATCAAACTCTTCAATTAAAAGCTTGATTTGCTTCAACTCGTGAAGCGATGCTCGAAAATTAACTTTCGTAATATTCATCAGTTAAACACGTCAACTAAATGAATTATTGCTTGGTCACTCTTCAAGACTTGATATTTTTTTGAACCCTAAGGTTCTGGATATCGTCTTGTGGAGTGCCCACACAGATTGTCTGATAAATTGTTAAAGAGCAGTGAGTTAGCCGCCGTAGCTTGCTATCTCGAGGTGGCGTATAATACGCTTTCCTCTTTCATAGTCAACCCCTAAATTTCAGGATTTTTTCTCTTCGAACCCCGGAGACTCTGTGAAGTTGTTCACATGTTCCGTGTCGATGGAGGCGCATTATAGGGAGCCGGTTCAGAATGACAAGGATTAATATTCACTTTTTATCTGACAGCTCACTATTCATGCATAACGTCTATTAAACCCGCTTTTTGATGGCTTCTGGCAGGTCTGCTAGGCTATTTAGCACCCAATCCGCCAGTTTCTCACCTTGTTCAGTGACCGGCTTACCGGTGCGCACCAGAACTTTAGTACCGACACCTGCCGCTATTGCCGCCTGCATATCTTCCGGTTTGTCACCCACCATATAAGAAGCGGCCATATCAATGTTCAATTCTTGCTGCGCTTGCAACAGCATGCCCGGCTCAGGTTTACGGCAGTCGCATGTCTGACGGTACTCTTCTATTACAGCTTCAGGATGATGCGGACAGAAATAGATACCGTCCAGGTCAACATCGCGATCGGCCAGCGACCAATCCATCCACTCCGTCAGGTACATAAATTGGTCTTCGCTGAACTTGCCACGCGCAATGCCAGACTGGTTGGTCACCAATACTAAAGCAAAGCCCATCTTTTTAAGTTCGCGACAGGCGTCGATCACGCCTTCTATAAAGTGGAAATTATCGATTTCATGGACGTAGCCATGGTCGACATTAATCGTGCCGTCACGATCGAGGAAAATTGCTGGAACGCTTTGTGTCACCGGTTTGCTCCTGAGGGCCTGAAAACCCGGACAGTATCGCATGTTTTACCCGGTACTGAGAACGGCAGAGAACAGCGTTGATCGTTGACTTAGACGTCTAGACGCCTTAACATCTGATTTATACCTTGGTCCACGCCAAGGTTTACTTTTATCTAGCCACGGGCAACCACGCTAAAATAAGAAGAATATGATTAAACTTTCTAACATCACCAAAGTGTTCCAGCAGGGTTCGCGCACCATTAGCGCGCTCTCTGACGTGACTCTTCACGTCCCTGCCGGGCAAATTTATGGCGTTATCGGTGCATCAGGCGCCGGTAAAAGTACGCTGATCCGCTGCGCCAACATGCTTGAGCGCCCGACTTCCGGCCAGGTGTTGGTTGACGGACAGGATCTGACCTCGCTGTCTGAAAGCGAACTGACACGCGCACGCCGCCAAATCGGCATGATCTTCCAACACTTCAACCTGCTTTCTTCCCGCACGGTATTTGGCAACGTTGCGCTGCCGCTGGAGCTGGACAACACCCCACGGGCTGAAATCAAAAAGCGCGTGACCGAATTGCTGGAACTGGTCGGGTTGTCGGACAAACACGACGCCTACCCGGCCAATCTGTCCGGCGGCCAGAAGCAACGCGTGGCGATTGCCCGTGCGCTGGCAAGCCAACCGAAAGTCCTGCTGTGTGACGAAGCCACCAGCGCATTGGATCCAGCCACTACCCGTTCCATTCTGGAACTGCTGAAAGACATTAATCGTCGTCTCGGCCTGACCATCCTGTTGATCACCCATGAGATGGACGTGGTGAAACGCATCTGCGATCAGGTCGCGGTCATCAGCCAGGGTCAGTTGATTGAAAAAGACAGCGTCAGCGAAGTGTTCTCTCACCCGAAAACGCCGCTGGCCCAACAGTTCATTCAATCCACGCTGCATCTGGATATCCCCGATGATTATGCCAAGCGTCTGGCTCCGGAACGCAGCGGTGGCCGTCAGCCGCTGTTGCGTTTGGAATTCACCGGCCAGTCCGTAGATGCGCCGCTGCTGTCAGAAGCCGCTCGCCGTTTCAACGTCAACAACAATATCATCAGCGCCCAGATGGATTACGCCGGCGGCGTTAAATTCGGCGTGATGCTGGCAGAGCTGCACGGCAGCGATGAAGATGCGCTGGCAACGATTAAGTTCCTACAGGAAAATCAGGTAAAAGTAGAGGTTCTGGGTTATGTCTGAGGCAATGATTTGGCTAATGGCGCGCGGCGTGTGGGAAACCGTCATGATGACCTTTGTCTCCGGCTTCTTCGGTTTCGTACTTGGCTTGCCGGTTGGCGTGCTGTTGTATGTGACTCGCCCGGGGCAAATCGCCGCCAACAATACGCTATACAGGACGCTGTCCGGGTTAGTGAACGTGTTCCGTTCCATTCCGTTCATTATCCTGCTGGTGTGGATGATTCCCTTTACGCGGATGATCGTCGGTACCTCTATCGGCCTGCAGGCGGCTATCGTGCCGCTGACGGTCGGCGCAGCGCCCTTTATCGCCCGTATGGTAGAAAACGCCCTGCTGGAGATCCCTTCTGGCCTGGTGGAAGCTGCCCGCGCAATGGGCGCGACCCCGATGCAAATCATCAAAAAGGTACTGCTGCCGGAAGCCCTACCGGGCCTGGTCAACGCTGCCACCATTACCTTGATCACGTTGGTGGGTTATTCCGCCATGGGCGGTGCGGTAGGTGCCGGCGGGCTGGGGCAGATCGGTTATCAGTACGGTTATATAGGTTATAACGCCACAGTAATGAATACCGTATTAGTATTACTGGTAGTGCTGGTCTATCTGATTCAGTTCTGCGGTGATCGGATCGTCAAAGCCGTCACCCATAAATAGTTTTTACAGCAACTGCGCTCACACAGCGTATTTCAAATGCGAGTCTAATGAGGAAGGGATATGTCGTTAAAATTTAAATCCATCGCGGCAATCGGCGCACTGATCGGTACTCTGGCTCTGGCAGGCTGCGGTCAGGAAGAAAAAGATCCGAACCATATCAAAATCGGCGTCATTGTCGGTGCTGAGCAGCAGGTTGCTGAAATCGCGCAAAAAGTGGCGAAAGAAAAATACGGTCTGGACGTCGAACTGGTGACCTTCAACGACTACGTGCTGCCGAACGAAGCACTGAGTAAAGGCGACATCGATTTGAACGCCTTCCAGCACAAACCGTATCTGGATCAGCAGATCAAAGATCGCGGCTATAAGTTGGTACCGGTCGGCAACACCTTCGTTTACCCGATTGCCGGTTACTCCAAGAAGATCAAATCTCTGGACGAACTGAAAGACGGTTCTCAGGTTGCGCTGCCAAACGACCCAACCAATCTGGGCCGCTCCCTGCTGCTGCTGCAGAAGGTTAACCTGATCAAACTGAAAGACGGTGTTGGCCTGCTGCCAACCGTGCTGGACGTGACTGAAAACCCGAAAAACCTGAAGCTGGTCGAGCTGGAAGCGCCGCAACTGCCACGCTCGCTGGACGATCAGCAAATCGCGCTGGCGGTGATCAACACCACTTACGCCAGCCAGATTGGCCTGACACCGGCAAAAGACGGCCTGTTTGTTGAAGATAAAGATTCACCTTACGTGAACCTGCTGGTTGCCCGCGAAGACAATAAAGACGCGGAAAACGTGAAGAAATTCGTTCAGGCCTATCAGTCTGACGAAGTGAACGAAGCAGCCAACAAAATCTTTAACGGTGGTGCAGTTAAAGGCTGGTAATCATTAATTACCGAATTTATTCCTATAATTGCAAGACGGGCTCCGGCCCGTCTTGTTATTTCCACCATAGATTGCTTCAATAGCGCCACTCACATATTCCATCAAGGCAGAGGAATCTCAATGCGTGCTTTACCTCTCTGTTTGTTAGCGCTCGCGCTTGCAGGGTGTTCGTCGCAGCGTTTCGCGCCACCTTCAACAAGCAGCACCAGCAAACCGGTCTCGACCACACCCGCAAAAACCACGCCAGCAGCACGTCCGGCACCGGTAAAACTGTACAAAAGTGCAGAAGAATTAGTAGGTAAGCCATTCCGCGATCTGGGTGAAGTCTCCGGCGAATCTTGCCAGACGACAGTACAGGATTCCCCACCCAATCTGGCCACCGCCCGTAAGCGTATGCAAATTCGCGCGTCCTACATGAAGGCCAATGCCGTGCTGCTGCATGACTGCCAGATTGTCAGCGGCGTTGCCGGCTGTTACCAACAGGCCATTTGCCAGGGCTCTGCGCTTAACGTTTCGTCCAAATGACCGAGTTTGTTTTCAATCAGATCGGCACTATTCGTTCACCGTATAAAGAAAAATTCGCCGTACCCCGCCAGCCGGGGTTAGTCGAAGACGGTGGCGGCGAACTGGTGCTGCTGCCTCCTTATAACCAGCCGGAAGCAATACGCGGCCTTAGCGACTTCAGCCATCTTTGGGTAATGTTCATTTTCCATCAAACCCTGGAAGGTGGCTGGCGGCCAACCGTTCGCCCTCCTCGTCTGGGCGGTAATGCCCGGATGGGCGTCTTCGCAACCCGCTCGACCTTTCGCCCCAACCCGCTCGGCATGTCGCTGATCGAATTAAAAGGCGTGCGCATTCAAGGCGCTGAGGTAGTACTGGAATTAGGCAGCCTGGATCTGGTTGACGGCACGCCGGTGGTAGATATCAAACCTTACCTGCCGTTTGCCGAAAGCCAGCCGCAGGCACGCGCCGGATTTGCCCAAGCCGCACCAGCCGGCGATATGCCGGTGAGCTTTACTGCCGAGGCGGAACAGCAGTTGCTGCAACATCAGCAGCGTTATCCGCAGCTACGTCGGTTTATCACTCAGGTGCTGGCTCAGGATCCGCGTCCGGCTTACCGCAAGGGGCAACAGGCGGAACGGGATTATGCCGTCTGGCTGCTGGATTTCAACGTGCGCTGGCGGGTGGTGGATCAGCAAACCGAGGTGTTGTCACTCGACCTGCGTTAAAATTCCACCGTCTCTCTTTTGACAACCTGCTCGCACTGGTAAACTAAATCACTTTCGAAAATTTTGGCTGCCCTACTACTGGCAGCCGGTTGCAATTTGCAGTTCTAACGGAACCAAAACACCATGCGTACTAGCCAATATCTGCTCTCCACTCTGAAGGAGACACCTGCCGATGCCGAAGTGATCAGCCACCAGCTGATGCTGCGCGCCGGGATGATTCGCAAGCTTGCCTCCGGTCTTTATACCTGGTTGCCTACCGGCCTGCGCGTTCTGAAAAAGGTTGAAAACATCGTTCGCGAAGAAATGAACAATGCTAACGCGATCGAGGTTTGCATGCCGGTAGTACAGCCTGCCGATCTGTGGCAGGAAAGCGGCCGTTGGGAGCAGTACGGTCCTGAACTGCTGCGCTTTGTCGATCGCGGCGATCGCCCATTCGTACTGGGTCCAACGCACGAAGAAGTGATCACCGATCTGATCCGCAACGAGATCAGCTCTTACAAGCAACTTCCGCTGAACTTCTTCCAGATTCAGACTAAGTTCCGCGATGAAGTCCGCCCTCGTTTCGGCGTGATGCGTTCGCGTGAATTCCTGATGAAGGACGCGTACTCGTTCCACACCTCGCAGGAATCTCTGCAGGCGACTTACGATGCGATGTACGAAGCCTACAGCAAAATCTTCAGCCGCATGGGCCTGGACTTCCGTGCGGTGGATGCCGATACCGGCTCTATCGGCGGTAGCGCCTCACACGAGTTCCAGGTGCTGGCCGATAGCGGTGAAGACGATATCGTGTTTTCCACCGGTTCCGACTTTGCTGCCAATATCGAACTGGCAGAAGCGGTTGCCCCGGCTCAGCCACGTGCGGCAGCCAGCGAAGAACTGCGCATTGTAGATACGCCGAATGCCAAGACCATCGCCGAGCTGGTAGAACAATTCCAACTGCCTATCGAGAAAACGGTCAAAACGCTGCTGGTTCGCGCTAAAGAGGAAAGCGGCCACAAGCTGGTTGCTCTGCTGGTGCGTGGCGATCACGAACTGAATGAAGTGAAAGCCGAGAAGCTGCCACAGGTTGCCGTTCCGCTGACCTTCGCCACCGAAGAAGAGATCCGCGCCATCGTCGGCGCAGGCCCTGGTTCACTCGGCCCGGTCAATCTGCAGCTTCCGGTCGTAGCCGACCGCAGCGTCGCGGCGATGAGCGATTTTGGCGCCGGTGCCAACATTGACGGTAAGCATTACTTCGGCATCAACTGGGAGCGTGATTTGCCGCTGCCACAGCAGGTTGCCGATATCCGTAACGTGGTCGATGGCGATACCAGCCCGGACGGTAAAGGGACATTGCTGATCAAACGCGGTATCGAAGTGGGCCATATCTTCCAGCTCGGCACCAAGTACTCTGAAGCAATGAAGGCGACGGTTCAGGGCGAAGACGGCCGTAATCAGGTCCTGACCATGGGCTGCTACGGTATTGGGGTCACTCGCGTGGTGGCTGCAGCTATCGAACAGAATCATGACGATCGCGGCATCATCTGGCCAGATGCTATCGCCCCGTTCCAGGTCGCCATTCTGCCAATGAATATGCACAAGTCCTTCCGCGTGCAGGCGCTGGCGGAAGAGCTGTACAATACCCTGCGTTCCCATGGCATCGACGTGATCCTCGATGACCGTAAAGAACGTCCAGGCGTGATGTTCGCGGATATGGAACTGATTGGCGTGCCGCACTCTATCGTTATCGGCGACCGTAACCTCGACAGCGAAGAGATTGAGTACAAAAACCGCCGTGTCGGCGAGAAGCAAATGATCAAAACCGGCGAAATCGTTGATTTCCTGCTGGGGCAGATCAAACGCTGATCCGCAGAGACAGAAAGCAAAAACCCGCCTAGGCGGGTTTTTTTATGGTCGTTATTTGCTGTCGCAATTTTTGCTGCGGTCGAAAACGAGTTTACCGTCCGGCACCAGCGCCTTTTCAGTCTGCCCTTCTTCCATTGACGGCTGAACACTGAAGTGGCCATTCAACGTCAGGAAGACCGGTTCACCCGGCGTTTTATAGGCTTTGGCATACCCTTGTTCCAACGCAATGGTATTGTCTACCGGGAACGTCTTGCCCGTGGCGCAGTCTTTAAACACCGCCGCATCCGCCATGTAGGTGTAGCTGCCTTTCAGCGCCATCGGCGTTTTAGGCAAGGCTTTCTCTACCGGATCCAGACGATAATTCAATTTGGACTCGATAATCGCACCGCTTTGATCCAGCATTTCCAGGCTCTTGCCGGCGGGCCGGAAATAGCGTTTGTCGCCACGGCTGTCCGTCAGCACCAGCTTATCGGCGGTTCGTGCCCACTTACCGTAGTCAGCGAAAGTCTGGTCGCCGTCTTTGGTATCACGATAGGTTTCCTGCAGCACGAAAGTGCCGTCTTCATCCAGGAACAGCGAAGTATCCAGGCCGCCGCAGTCTGCACAAGGCAACACGCCCTGATAACTTTGCTGCATTGCCTGAAGAGGCTGTTCCTTTGGCTGATACTGATTATTACATCCCAATAATGAGAGTGCCCCTGCCGCTAAAAACAGGGCTATTGTTATTTTCTTCACAGCTATTCTCCTACTGTGTCCATGTATCCTTAAGTGCGGATTTTGCCGCGCAGCGCTTTCGTTGCGCCTTTACGTACTTTGCCTTCCAGCCGACGTAATTTAGCCCCTTTCGTGGGCTTGGTCGCTCTGCGCGCTTTTTCCACCACCATCGCCTGCTGAATCAGCGCCACCAATCTGGCCAACGCCGCCTCACGGTTTAATTCCTGGCTGCGATATTCCTGCGCTTTAATAATCACCACCCCATCGGCGGTAATTAAATGATTATTCAGGGCCAGCAGCCTTTCCTTATAATACTCTGGCAGGCTGGATGCCCGGATGTCAAAGCGCAAATGGATGGCCGTTGAGGCTTTGTTCACGTGCTGGCCACCCGCACCCTGCGCACGGATCGCCGTCAATTCCAGCTCGTTATCCGGTATGGCAACGCTTCTCGACAGTTCCAGCACCGATCACACCTGCGCCTGTTGCCATTCGGCAAACTGGATTTCCAGACTATTCTGAGCGTCAGAAAGCCAGATAGTTCCCTCTTGCAGCGTGGCCTGCAGCGTCATATTACGGCTGGCCAAGGCCGCCAGCTTGCTTAATTGTTCATCATCCAGGAAACGGATGCTTAGGTTTTTGTGGTTTGCCACTTTGCTCTGCATCGATTGCCACCATACGTGGCCAGCACGTTCCCCGTAGGCGTAAAGCACCACTCGCGGAGACTGATTACAGGCTTTCTTGATGCGCTTCTCATCAGGCAGACCCATTTCGATCCACATTTCCAGCCCGTTATGGTCATTACGCTGCCAGATTTCCGGTTCATCTTCAGCACTCAGGCCTTTGGTGAATACCAGGCGCTCGTCGGCGTGGCAAATCCAGGCCAGCAGGCGCAGCATCATGCGCTGTTCGGTTTCGGAAGGGTGTTGGGCCAAGGTAAGCGTGGCGTCGTGGTAGAAATGACGATCCATATCAGCGATATTGACCGTGGCTTTATAAATGGTAGCTTTCAGCGCCATGGGTGACCTCATAATTATCAGGCGACAGTGTACTTGATTTGGCCCAACCGCTGCCAGGCAAAGCGCAGTGCGAAAGCCGCGCGCAGGTGCTAATAACTCCAGAATAGCTGTGCTATAGTCGTCTAGGATAGAGTCAAGCTCCGAGAGCCTGCGCCTCATCGCTAAAGGGTTTCGATGACGCAGAGGTTCTTAAGGGAGGAAACTGTGCAACAATACTGTGAGTTAGTACGCCGTTTTTACGCCGAGATCGGCAGTGGTGATCGCGGCTACGTGCCTGATGCGTTAGCATGTGTATTAAAGGCATTGGACGAAGTTGCTGCGGATAACGCGCTACCGTCCTCCGTTAGGGAACAGGCGGCTTTTGCTGCCGCTAACTTATTGGTGAGCGACTATGTTGATGAATGATGAGTACCAATCCATCAATTGCGATGACTATGAAAGCCTGGAACTCGCCTGTCAGCATAACTACATACTGAAGCTGGAGTTACGCGACGGAGATAAACTCGAAGGCAAAGCCACCGAGCTGAAATTTACCAAGGGCGTTGAGTATCTGATTATCGATCAGGCCGGCAATGCTCTCAGCTTGCGTCTGGATCACATCCTCAGTTTCAGTCATCCGGAAATCGGTACCGTGGTCGTCAGCCTGTCTGACTGATTTTTCGGTAACGCCATCCCAACAGGGCAGCCCAACGGCTGCCCTCGTCATTTAGAGCTTCAGGCTGGTTAGGGTTTAAGGCTGGCATAGTAAGCTGCCAGATCGGCAATATCGTCATCGGACAGCGCTGAAACATAGGCTTTCATCACCTCTGCCTGGCCACCGTTACGTTCGCCTTTCTTATACGCCTGCAATGCATGCTCCAGATACATGGCGTTTTGCCCAGCCAGATTAGGATACATTGGCACCGAGACCTTCCCTTCAGCGCCGTGGCATGCCATGCAACTGGCGGATTTATCCTTACCTGCCGCCGCATCCCCCGCCGCCATGGCCGGCAAACTGCACAAACCAACCAACACCGCTATTGCGCTCACAAATTTCATCATTGCTCCTTACGCTCTTATTATTTTTTACGCCACTGCAGCCGCAGGGGTTGCTGCCCCTCGGCGGGTTGTCCGGCCTCGCTGACAAAAACGCCCAGCGCAGCGATAAGTTGGTCATCATAATAGATCAAAGGAGTACGCTCACGCTGCCACGGTGGAATACCCAACTCTTGCCACAGTTTTTTGATCGACCGGGAATGCGTGCGCCCCAGGATGCGGAGCTTGCCCTGAGCGCTAAAGCGAACACTCACTTTTTGCAGTGGCTGCGGAGCGCGCAGGACAATATCGCCTTCCCCACTCACCAGCTCCCCCAATCCATCCGGCAACATCAGCGGCTCTGTCAACGACCACTCCAGGCAGGTTTGACGCAGATCGGCCATCAATGGCAACAGGTATAGGCGCCGACGGAAACGGCGGATCTGATATTGTCCCAGCTGTAGCTGAGGTTCGGCATCTTCACGGCTGAGCGCCACTTCGTCCCACAGACGCTGCAACTGTTCGCGTGAGGGCATGCTTGCGCCACGTGCTGCGATCCAACGGCGTAACAAAGCAAAACGTCGGGCCGGCGAGCATCCCAACAAACCGTCAATCGCCAGCGCATTTTCTTCATCGAGCAACGAGTGCAACTGCTCTGCCAGTAGCTCATCCAACAGTTGCTCTTGCTCGGCACACAGGGTGGCGCTACGCGCCGTCGCGGCGGCAAAATGCGGCCAGCGCTGATTCAACAGTGGCAATACCTGCAGGCGCAGAAAATTGCGATCGAAGCGCGAGTCCTGGTTACTGTCGTCTTCAATCCAACTGAGCTGATGCTGCTGGGCATAGGCTTCCAACTGCTGCCGGGAACTGCCCAGCAATGGACGTAACAAGCCGTTATTTCCCAATGAGGTTTGCGCAGCCATTGCCGACAGGCCCGCCGGGCCGCTGCCGCGCTTTAACGCTAAAAGAAAGGTTTCACATTGATCGTCAAGGTGTTGCGCGGTGAGCAAGGTTTCATCCGCGGCCAGCGTGGCAGCAAAAGCGGAATAGCGCGCCGCCCGGGCCGCGGCTTCGATGCCGTCCTGACGGCCGTCGACCTGCACATATTGCACCACCAATGGCAGTTGCCAGGCGGCACATTGTTGGCGACAGTGTTCTACCCACCGATCGGCAAAAGAACTCAGGCCGTGGTGCACGTGCACCGCGCGTAGCTGCAACTCCGGCAGCTGTTGACGCAACTGCACCAGTAAGTGCAGCAGTACGCTGGAATCCAGCCCGCCGCTGAATGCCACCAGCAAGTGCCGGCGCGCTCCCAGCTGACGGGCAAGCTGTCCAGATAATTGATTGCTATTCATTGATTAGGCTTAATAACGTCCAGATAGCTGCACGTTACCCCCCGCAATACCATCAATCAAGCATTAACCGCACGCAGGTGGCGGCCGGCCAGCAACCACCACATGGCCAACACCGCAATCACTGCGGCAGTACAACCCAATGCCCACCAGCCGATTTGCGAGAACAGGTGCGCGTAGGCCTGTGCGGTCGCTCCGGTTGCCGGATCTTCCGCTGTTTGCCCCGCGATAATGCCCGCCAGATAATTTGCAATCGAGCCGGTAGTCAGCATATAGATCCCCGTCAGTACCCCGGTAGCGCCTGGGATATTCAACCGGGTGATTTGCGCCATGGCGACCGGGTCGATGAACAATTCGGCCAGCCCCATCACGGAAAGCCCGGCGATCATCAGGAACATCGATCCCTGACCGTAGCGGGCATTCAGCGCCATCAGGGTGAAACCGACGCCTATCAGCAGCAAGCCGAAGGCGAATTTCCCCCAAATGCGCAGCGTACGGCTACCGCTGCCGTTGCCTCGTACAAGCCAGGCCAGCATCACACCGCCAAACATCACGGCAAAGGCATTCACTGACTGGAATAAAGCCGTCGGCACCGTCCAGGAAAACCATTGGCGATCGACATAGTGATCGATAAACAGGCTGATGGAGCTACCGCCCTGCTGAGCGAAAGCCCAAAACAAAGTACCCAGCAGCATCAGCATAACGATCTGCCACAATCCACGGCGTTGCTCTCTCGTAGCCCGGATCATAATCCGCGCCACCATTACCACCGCAGCAGCACACACCAGCATCAGTAATTGTCCCGCCAGACCGTAAATAAACAGCGAGGTAAAGAACAAGGGGGCCAACAACAGCATGGCGCTTAGCCACACCCAGTTCGGTACCTTCAGGGTGTTGGCGCACATCTGCGCACGATCCACCCCGCGTGTGTGGGTGAAATGACGGCTGCCAAACAGGAAGATGGCCAGCCCTGCCAGCATGCCGATCCCCGCCAGCGCAAAACCGACGTGCCAGCCATAGCGCTCTGCCGCCAGCCCACAAGCGATGGGTGCCAGAATCGACCCCACGTTGCCAGCGGCATACAGCAGTGAAAAGCCCCCTTCACGGCGCGAGTCTTGCGGTTGGTATAACTCGCCCAGCAGGCAGCTGATATTGGATTTGAACAGGCCGTAGCCGCAGATGATGATCGCCAGGGCCAGATAGAGTGAATGTGTCGAGACGGCGCTCAGACCGAGGACAATGTGGCCCAGCGTCATCAGTACCGCCCCGGCGATTACCGCAACGCGGTTGCCCAGCAGGCGATCGGCAAGCAGGCCGCCAAGGATCGGCGTGACGTAAACCAGAGAGGCATAGGCGCTATAAAGGCTGATAGCGCGGCTATCGGAATAACCAAGTTGATGAGTAAGATAGAGAATAAGTAATGCACGCATGCCGTAAAAGCTGAAATATTCCCAAATTTGTATGGCTACGACATAGTAGATTGCGCGCGGCTGTGAGGGTGTTTTCATGGTTTTCTCCCATCAGTCGGTGAACGACAAAAGGGAGGCGTAAACGCCTCCCCGTTATTTCAGTTATTTATCGTTTTTCAACACCTTCACGGTGTAACGTCCATCCGCCTGACGGTAAGCGCCGTGGATATCAGTTTCGAAGCCCGGATAATGTGCGCCGATTTCGCACAGCATTTGCAGGAACTCCAGTACCGGACGGCTTTCCTCGGTGAGCATTTCACCTGGCATCACCAGTGGAACACCTGGAGGATATGGCAGGATCATGTTGGCATTCACCTTGCCGACCATGTCTTCCAAATAAACCTCTTCCACTTCACCGTGCAGCTCTTTCTGGAACGCATTGAACGGGTTCATGACCAGGGTTGGCAGCACTTCAAATGCGCGGTACATCAGATCCGGCAGGTTGTGCTCAACCACCAGGTTGTGAATGTTCTGCGCCAGATCCTGAATGCGCATGTTTTCATAAAACTCAGGCGCCTCTTTGTACAGTGACGGCAGCATGTTTTTCACCCGCAGGTTCAGGTCGAACGAACGTTTGAAATCAGTCAGGCCGCGCAGCAGGCTGAGGGCTTTGGTTTTGTCGATACCGATGCTGAACAGGAACAGCAGATTATATGGGCCGGTTTTCTCAACGATGATACCGTGCTCGTCCAGGTATTTAGCAACCAGGCTGGCCGGGATACCAAACTCCTGCATTTCACCCTCTTTACTCATCCCTGGGGTCAGGAGAGTGACTTTGATCGGGTCGAGATACATATGTTCATCGTCGATATTTTTGAAGCCGTGCCAGGCGTTGTCAGACTTCAGCGGCCAGCATTCAGCCTGATCGATGTGTTCTGGCTGCCAGACGTCAAAGAACCAACCTTCGGACTCAACGTTCAGCTGTTTGATTTCTTTACGGAACTTGATAGCACGTTCAATAGAGTCGTTAATCAAACGCTTACCGGCATTGCCTTTCATCATCGCCGCGGCAGTTTCGGTAGACGCCACGATACCGTAGTGCGGTGAAGTGGTGGTTTGCATCATGTAGGCTTCGTTGAAGGTTTCTTCGTTGATATCGCCTTTAACGTGGATCATCGAAGCCTGCGAGAACGCCGCCAGCAGTTTATGGGTGGATTGGGTTTCATAAATCACCTTCCCTTCCACACGGCCGCCGCTCATGCCGCATTTGCCTTTGTAGATCGGGTGGAAATTGGTGTAAGGCACCCAGGCGGAGTCAAAGTGAATAGATTTCACATCCAGCGCGTTCTTAATATGATCGGTGTTGTACAGCAGACCGTCATAGGTAGAGTTGGTGATTACCGCATGCACTGGCCAGGTCGCGTTTGGTGTTTCTTTAACACGTTTGGCGATGGTGTCACGGGCAAACTCACTCTGCGGGATACCACCGAGAATGCCGTAAGCATTACGGGTTGGGCGGAAGTAGATTGGCGTAATGTCGCTCATCATCATCAGATGGGTCAGCGATTTGTGGCAGTTACGGTCAATCAATACGGTGCTGCCGGCCGGTGCGGAGTACATGCCGACAATTTTGTTGGCGGTAGAAGTGCCGTTAGTCACCATATAGCTGCGTTCAGCGTTGAATACGCGAGCAATATACTCTTCAGCTTCTTTGTGCGGACCGGTGTGGTCCAGCAGTGAGCCCAGTTCGGAAACCGAAATAGAAATGTCGGACTTCATGGCGTTGGCGCCAAAGAAATCGTAGAACAGGCTACCGACCGGGCTTTTCTGGAAGGCGGTGCCCCCCATGTGGCCTGGAGTACAGAAGGTGTATTTGCCTTCACGCACATATTTGAACAGCGCTTTGGTCAGCGGTGGCAGGATGGTATCGATGTACTCATCGGTGTTTTGTTTGATCTTGGCAGCGATATCGGTAGCCGCACCCAACGCATATTCAAAGAAACGCACCTGCATGCGCAGATCGTTCAGGCTGACATCCAGGGTTGAATGCGTATTGGCAAATGCATACAGCGGCATATATTCATTCAACTGGCTGATTTCTTCACACAACTCGAGGTTGTATTTATCCCAGTCGAAAATCACCCCGCACAAGCGTGCATTATTCTCGATCAGCTTTAACAGGTCTTCGCGATCGTTAGGATAGACAACGCGGAAGTCCAGGCTTTCCAATGCTTTGTGCAGTTCGCGGATAGGCTCTTCTTTAAAGTAGACACCCATGTGGTTCATGATAGCTATAACGTTCATAATCATTTCTCCAGGTAAAGCGAGCCCCTTGCCATCACGAGTGACAATTACTGCAAGGGGCTAAATTAAGAAGTGGGTCAGTACGTGCTTAGTGCGCTTTGGCCGTCGTGTTGCCGTCGAGGGCTACACCGTTGGCTTTGGCGGTCTGACGGGTATTCATTTTGCGGGCGTAGAACATCAGGATGATCAGGCTGATGATGAAGGTACCGGACAGTTCGAACGAGTCGGCACCCATCAGTGCGATGAAGCAGAAGCCACAACCCAGCACCGAGGCAATCAGGCTCAGCAGGTTACGGATATTGACACCTTCGAAGCGGATCAGATCTACGCAGGAGTAGAAGTAAGGCAGCATGGTCAGCAGTACCGCGATACCGGTCAACATGCCGAACAGGTCGGAAGCTTTACCGCCGCCGGAGCTCATGGCCGTAATCAGCACCATCAGCGCAGTCATTTTGCAGCTTGCCAGCAGCAGGCCTTTTTTCGGCACGCCGTTTTTATCGACTTCACCATAAACTTTCGGGAAGTTACCGTCGTTGGCGGCACGTACCCCGGCTTGACCAACCAGCATCATCCAGGAACCAAGTGAAGTGAGGCAGGCAAAGGCGGTGAAGGCAGAAACCATTGGCGCAGCCCAGCCACCCATGATGGTAGAGGCGCTGATAGCGAACGGTGCACCGGAAGCAGCCATCTCAGACGCAGGATACATACCGCTGATGACCTGAGTTGCTGCAACGTAGATGATCCCAGCCAGCGCAGTCCCCAGCATGGTTGCCAGCGGTACGGTACGTTTCGGGTTTTTCACCATGCCGGTGCTTACTGCGGCAGATTCCACGCCGATAAACGCCCACAGGCACAGCAGGATACTTTTGATTACGGCATGGAAATCAGTGGTACCGGAGGTATTCCAGTTAGCCTGATAGGTTGCCGCGTCGAACCAATGCCAGCCTGCAGTCGCAGTCACAATCACCGGGATCAGCACCAATACCAGGCCCATAGTCGTCAAACGACTGACCCATGAACCGCCCAGCAGGTTAATAAAGGTAAACACCCAAACAATAGCAATACAGGCAATACCCGCCGGTACCGGATTATTCAGTGCAGGGAAGAAGGTAGAAAGATAAGAAACCGCGGTGATGCCGATGGCCAAATTACCGATCCAGTTCGCATGGTAATAAAGCACACCGGTTTGGAAACCAAACGCCGGGGAAATTTCACCCGCGTAGGCAATAGGACCGCCCTGTTGAGGATTTTTGGTGGCCAGGCGAGCATATACATAGGCCAGCGACATCGCACCAATAATGGATATTACCCATCCCCAAATAGCGATAGATCCGAGACTTGCCAGGTTCGCGGGTAATAATGCAATGCCGCTCCCCATCATATTACCGGCAACAACACCGGTGCAGGCAATAAGCCCGATTTTCTTGGATGAAGCCATGGTCAGTTTCTCCTGATTTTGATTTCTTATAAGTCCAGGTCGTTATGCAGTTTTGCTAATGACCGGACTTGATGGTCAGGATGCTAAAGAATGGCGTCAGTAAAGTCCTAAAGATAAAGTGATATTACGGTCATGATCATACAAATGATAACTTGAGGTTTTCCATTAACAAATAAAGAGCTAAACACAGCATCAAGAAAAGATAAATATCACTAAAAAACAGTAGGATAGATGTGTTATTTTTCATCTACAAACGTGAACAACAGAGAATAAATCACCAACCGATGTATTTATTTAATTTAACAAAATCAGCACAATAAATAACACCGCCACTCAAGATATTGAGTCAGCGGTGTTATCGAAGGTTATTCGCTTTGAGTATAGTTATTGAGATAGGGAACGACGGCGTTAATTGAGGTGTGAAAAACGGCATTACTTATCCAATGCAGCGTATTTTCTCCAGGACGAAGATTAAAGGCGGTGATATAGGAATCTGCCGCCAGGTGGTTATTGCCCTGCATTTCATAAACCTTACCCAGCAAAACATAATTCATCCAGGACATCTGCAATTCGATGCCTCTGTTGATTGCCTGGTGGGCCTCATCGGTATTCCCCTGCCCCAGCGCCTGTATTGTATGGATTTGCTGAATAATCGGGCTCTCTTTTAACGCCGGCAGCGTATTCAGACGGGTGATTTCTGCCTGCAATTGCGCCAATTGTACGCCGTCAAAGGGTTGATAAGAGTTCCGCAATAAATCGGCCAGCGCTTTTTCTGCAGAGAGATAAATAAAATTCGGCGTGATTTTTATCATATCCGCCAGCATATTACTCGCATGGGTCAGTGAGTCGTTATCACCCTGAATCAAGAGTTGGTGCGCCTGATAATACTGTTGCAAGGCCGGGCCGGAATTCGGCAAAAGCTGGGTCAGGCGCTGCTGCAACTGCGGCGGCCAGGGCTGCTTAAGAGCAGTAGACAGACTGCTGAGGAAATCTTCCTGAATTTTTAGCTGGTTGTCATCGGTCACAAAGTAACGCTTATCCAACATGATAGAACTGTCCGCGTTGTTCACCAGACGCACCGACAGGAAACACTGCTGAGCGCGATAATGGCGCTGATTGACGAACTCAATGGTCAGAGACTTACCTGAACTGCTGGGTCCGGTGTAGTTGTAGTTAGTCTGATCGTGCACCAGGAAGGTCGAGTAAGTATTCAGCGAGTCCGTCACCACTTCACTCAGGCCAACAACATAAGAGAGCTGCGGCGTCCAGTTGCTGCAACTGTTACCGCCCTGAATACGGATGTCAATATCACGTGGGTTCATCAGCACCGGCATGGTGGATTCCGGTATGCGCTGCGACAAGGTCGCGATGGCAACAAACACCACACAGGCGCTCAACGCAGCAAGAAATGCCAGCCATACCCAGAATGTTGATTGGCGATAAAAAGGGGTGGTTGAGGTGACCGACGGCGTTTTTGTCTTGGTTGGTTTGGGCGGCTCATAGGCTACCTCGTCTTCTTCGCTGCCGTCGCTGCCATCTTCCGGCTCATGCATGATCACCGCGACCTGCGGCACCGCAGGCGTTGCCACATCGTCCCCTTCACACCACATGACCGGTGCAGCCAGCTTATAGCCGCGTTTGGGTACGGTGATAATGTATTCCGGGCTATTGGTGTCGCCGTCTTTCAGGTATTTGCGCAGCTCGGAAATACTCTGGGTCACCACATGATTGGTGACGATGTTGCGTTTCCATACATTATCGATCAGCTCATCTCGGCTCAGCACCACATCCGGATGCCGGGCGAAATATTGCAGCATATCGATCAGGCGAGGCTCCAACGTCTGTTGGCGCCCGTCACGGCTTATTTTGTTGTCTGCGGGAGTAACTAACCATTCTCCAACGCGAAAAACAGGCTCTTGCATAGTGAACATAACTCAAAAGGGGCGTGCGGCAAGCGCGGGATGATAGCATATGCGGGTGCCGCCTGCGTCGCCCGGTCCCGATTAAGCATTCATAGCTCATATAATTCTAGAGGTAACCCATCCGGATCGCTGAAAAAAGTGAAACGTGACTGGGTGTAAGGATCGATACGCACCGGTTCGCAAACTACCCCAGCATTCTGCAAATGCTGGATGGCCTGCTCGATGTCGTCGACGCTGAACGCCAAATGACGCAAGCCGCAGGCTTCCGGGCGACTGACGCGGGCCGGCGGTGACGGGAAGGAAAACAGTTCGATGGTGTATTGACCGTTGAGCGCCAAATCCGCTTTCCATGAATCGCGCTCCGCACGGTAAAACTCGCCTAATAGGGTGAACCCCAGAATATCGCAGTAAAAATGCTTACTGGCTGCATAATCTGAGCCTATAACTGCGATGTGGTGTACCTGACGTAATGCCAACATTGTGATGCCTCATTGTCTGTCTGATGAGGCAAGGTATCCGGCAGCGGCGGTATCGTCAACGGCAAAAAGCCCCGCTGGATAAGACGGGGCTGTTATTGAGCTATCGGCAATGCAATAGGTCGATCAGGCTTTAAGATCCGCCAATGCCGCACCGTAGTTGATGTGCAGCACCTGCCCACCCACCACCAATGCAGGGACGCTCTGCACCCCGGCTTTTTCCGCATCGGCGATACGCGCCGGCGTTTCGCCCAGATGAACCACGTCCACCTGCACATCCTGGCTCAGCAGGCCCAACAACTGCTGCTCTGCGCTCACGCAAACCGGGCAACCGGCATGATAGAAAACGGCCTTAGTCATGATAATTCTCCTTGGTTCTGACTGTTGTGGGTGAACTGCGCACCCATTTAGTTTCGATTCGAAACCAATAGCACAATAAATCCTTCACCATGCCTTGTCAATATAGTTTTTAATCGATACTATTTTGCCACGCTAGCGAGGATCCCATGTTGACACTGTTTGATTTACTGGAACGACTGAATAGCCTGCAACGTAGCTGGCTGCGGAGTCATGAAGAGTTGGAAAGCCTGCCGCCGGTGCAGCTGAGCGCCTTGTATTACCTGGCACGCTGCAACCATTACTCCAATACGCCGATGGCGGTGGCGGAATATCTCGGCCTGACCAAGGGTACGGTGTCGCAATCGCTGAAAAAGTTGGAAAGTAACGGGATGATCGCCCGTACGGCAGACGAGAAGGACCGTCGCAGCGTCAGGTTAAAGCTGACCGACAAATCGCGCTCGTTGATGGATGCCCTATTCCCGCCGGCCTATTTACAGCAGGCGCAGGATGCCATGCAGCAGGACGGCGGACAGTTGCTGGAATTACTGACGCAGTTGCTGCGTCAGTTGCAAAAACAGGATGATAATGTGGCACTGTTCGGCGAATGTCATCAATGCCGCTATCACCAGCGGCATGACGGGCAGCCATTTTGCGGCCTGACGCAGGAACCGCTGCCGACAAGCAGCGTGAACCTGATCTGCCGTGAGTTTGCTTAAGGCTGCGGTGCTTTGAGTACTTTCACCAGATAACGCCCGTCTTCGGTCAGCTTCGCGCCGTGGATATCGGTTTCAAACCCCGGATAGCGCTCGCCGATAGAACACAACATCAGCAAGAAATCGAGCACTGCTCGGCTCTCTTCGGTGATCATCTCCCCCGGCATCACCAGCGGAACCCCTGGCGGATAAGGCAGGATCATGTTCGCCGCGACTTTGCCGACCAGTTGATCCAACTCGCAGGTTTCCACGTTGCCACGCACCTGCTGCTGGAACATTTGGTGTGGCGTCAGCTTCATTTCTGGCAACACATCAAAAGCCCGCTGCATCAAACCCGGCAGATCGTGCCGACAGATCAAGCTATGGATCCCGGCGGCCAGATCCTGAATACGCATATTACGGTAGAAATCCGGATCCTCGGCATACAGGTCCGGCAGCATGTTCTTCACTCGCAGATTGAGATCGTAAGCGCGTTTAAAGTCGGTCAGGCCACGCAGCAGGCTCATCGCCTTGGTTTTATCAATGCCGATACTGAACAGGAACAGCAGATTATAAGGGCCGGTTTTCTCCACCACGATACCGCGTTCGTCCAGGTATTTCGCTACCAGCGCTGCCGGTATGCCGCTCTCTTCCAGCGCGCCAAGCTCATTCATCCCCGGCGTCAGGATGGTGACCTTGATAGGATCGAGATACATGTGATCGCGGTCGGTATTGCCAAAGCCGTGCCAGTTGTCGTCCGGGTTTAGCGGCCAGCACTGCGCCTCGTCAATCTCTTCCGGCTGCCAGATATCGAAGAACCAGCTATCGCTTTCTTCCCGCAAACGCTGCACCTCACGACGGAAATGTAGCGCACGCTCCACCGAGCGGTTAATCAACCGTCGCCCCGGATTGCCACGCAGCATCGCCGCCGCGGTCTCCATCGACGCCACGATGCCGTAATTCGGCGAAGTGGTGGTGTGCATCATATAGGCCTCGTTAAAGGTACTTTCGTCATAGTCACCCTTAATGTGGATCATCGAGGCCTGTGAAAACGCCGCCAGCAGTTTATGAGTCGACTGGGTTTCGTAGATCACTTTACCGGGTATACGTTCACCGCTCATGCCGCTCTTGCCGTCGTAAATCGGATGGAAATTGGTATAGGGCACCCAGGCGGAATCAAAATGAATTGATGGGACGTCCAGCGTCTGCTTGATGTAGTCGGTGTTGTACAGCAGGCCATCGTAGGTCGAGTTAGTGATCACCGCATGGACTGGCCAACTGGCGTTGGCCGTGTCAGCCACCCGAGCGGCAATGCTGTCATGGGTGAATTCACGCTGTGGGATCCCGCCAAGAATCCCGTAGGCATTGCGCAGCGGGCGCAAATAAATCGGCACGATATCGCTCATCATCAGCAGATGGCACAGGGACTTATGGCAGTTGCGGTCGATCAATACCGTGCTGCCGGTCGGTGCCGAATACATGCCGACAATTTTATTGGCGGTAGAGGTGCCGTTGGTCACCAGATAACTTTGCTCGGCGTTAAAGGTGCGCGCAATATACTCTTCGGCCTCCAGGTGAGGGCCAGTGTGATCCAGCAGCGAGCCCAGCTCGGTGACCGAAATCGACACGTCGGCTTTCAGAGTATTGGCACCGAAAAAATCGTAAAACAGGCAACCGACCGGGCTCTTCTGAAAGGCGGTACCGGCCATATGGCCGGGAGTACAGAAGGTGTATTTCCCTTCATGCACGTAGTTGAACAGTGCCTTGGTCAGCGGCGGCGTAATAGTATCGATGTATTCGGCGGTATATTGCTGGATGCGCTGCGCAATATCATCTGCTGCATTCAGGCCGTACTCGAAGAAATACAGCACCATACGCATTTCATGCAGGCTAACGTCGAAGGTGGAATGCGTGTTGATAAACGCATACAGCGGCAGATACTCGTTGAGCTCGTTGATCTCGCTGCACAACTCCAGGCTGTAGTCGTCCCAGTCGAAAATCACGCCGCAAATGCGTGCGTTAGCTTCGATCAGCTTCAACAAATCGCCGCTGTTTTTGGGATACACCAGTTGGAAGTTCATCGCAGCCAGTGCGGTGTGAAGCTCGCGGATCGGCTCGTCTTTATAGTAAACGCCCGCTGGGCTCATGATCGCGATGATGTTCATCGGCTGCTCCTGTCAGTTAACCACCAAACCTCTATAACAACATGAAAATACTGCGGTGTGTAGACAAAAAAAAACCGCCCGAAGGCGGTTTCTTGCAACGCGTGACAGCACTCAGCAATAGCCGTAGTTCATCAGGCGCTGGTAGCGGCGGTTAAGCAGCTCTTCGGTGTTCAGGCCGTCGAGATCTTTCAGATCGGCCAGCAGCTGCGCTTTCAGCGCTTCCGCCATCGCCGGCACGTCGCGGTGAGCAGAGCCCAGCGGTTCCGGGATCACCGAGTCGATCAGCTTCAGCTCTTTCAGGCGCGGTGCGGTAATGCCCATGGCTTCTGCGGCAATCGGCGCTTTGTCGGCGCTTTTCCACAGAATGGAAGCACAACCCTCCGGTGAGATCACCGAATAGGTGCTGTACTGCAGCATGTTCACTTTGTCGCCCACGCCAATGGCCAATGCGCCACCGGAACCGCCTTCGCCAATCACCGTACAGATCACCGGAATTTTCAGGCGAGACATTTCACGCAGGTTATGGGCAATCGCTTCTGACTGGCCACGCTCTTCCGCGCCCACGCCCGGGTAGGCGCCTGGGGTGTCAATGAAAGTGATCAGCGGCATCTTGAAGCGAGAGGCCATTTCCATCAGGCGCAGCGCTTTGCGATAGCCTTCTGGTGCCGGCATGCCGAAGTTACGGCGGATTTTCTCTTTGGTCTCGCGGCCTTTCTGATGCCCGATGATCATCACCGGACGGCCATCCAGGCGCGCAATGCCACCGACAATCGCTTTGTCATCGGCATAGGTGCGATCACCCGCCAGCTCTTCGAAGTTGGTAAAGATGTGTTTGATATAATCCAGGGTATAAGGACGGCGCGGGTGGCGTGCCAATTGGGCAACTTGCCAGGCCCCAAGATCGGAAAAAATCTTGCGCGTCAGCTCAACGCTCTTTTCACGAAGGCGCTGAACCTCTTCGTCCAGATTAATATCTAATTTTTCGTCTTGACGGCTGACTGCAGTCAGCGAGTCAATTTTCGCTTCCAGCTCTGCAATCGGCTGTTCAAAATCAAGAAAATTCAGACTCATAGCATTCCTATTTTAGTCAAATTCCAGTTCCACCTGCTCATTACCTACCAAAGTCCGCAAATCTATCAATAAGCGGTCGGTGGGCGTCACGCGCCAGGTTGCGCCAAAACGCAGCTTGGCCCGCGCATCTTCCCGTTGATAGTAAAGATGCACTGGAATCGTCCCCGAGCGATGGGGTTCCAAAGACTGACGGAGACGGTTCAAAAGCTGGTCATCAATTTGCCTGTCCGTCAGCGAGATAGCAAGTCCGCGAGCGTATTTTTCACGGGCTTCACTGATATCCATTAGCTCACGGGCGGTCATTTTAAGCCCGCCGCTAAAGTCATCAAAGCTGACCTGTCCACTGGCGATCAGGATACGGTCTTTTTCCAATAAATGCTGGTATTTTTCTAACGCATCGGTGAATAACATCACCTCCAGACGGCCAGAGCGGTCATCCAGAGTACAGATCCCGATGCGGTTACCGCGCTTGGTGACCATAACCCGCGAGGCGATCACCAGCCCAACGGCGGTGGTCATTTTGCCCCGATCCGTCGGGTGCATATCTTTCAAACGCTGGCCACCGGCGTAGCGTTCGATCTCCTTCAGGTACTGGGTGATTGGGTGGCCGGTGAGGTACAACCCCAACGTTTCCCGTTCACCGTCCAGCACCACCTGCTCCTGCCAGCGGGGCACGTTGGCGTAGGATTGCTCCACTTGCTCCGGCGCTTCCGCCAGTACGCCAAACATGTCCACCTGGCCGATCGCTTCGGCTTTGGCATGCTGATCTGCCGCTTTTAACGCATCGGGCAAAGAGTTCATCAATGCGGCGCGGTGTGGCCCAAGGCGGTCGAACGCCCCGGACATGATCAGCTTTTCCAGAATGCGGCGGTTGATTTTTTTGATGTCGGAGCGTGCGCACAGATCGAACAGGTCTTTAAAGTAGCCCTGTTCACCGCTGTTGCGCGCTTCCAGAATGGCTTCAATCGGCCCTTCCCCGACGCCTTTGATGGCGCCGATACCGTAAACGATCTCGCCTTCATCGTTAACGTGGAAATGGTACTGGCCGCTGTTGATGTCCGGCGGCAGGATTTTCAGCCCCATACGCCAGCACTCATCCACCAGCCCCACCACCTTATCGGTGTTGTCCATATCGGCGGTCATTACCGCCGCCATAAACTCGGCCGGGTAGTGTGCCTTCAGCCACAGCGTCTGGTAGGACACCAACGCATAGGCGGCGGAGTGAGACTTGTTGAAGCCATAACCGGCGAATTTCTCCACCAGATCGAAGATTTTTACCGACAGTTCGCCGTCGATGCCGCGTGCTTTTGCCCCATCCTCGAAACCGCCACGCTGCTTGGCCATTTCAACCGGGTTCTTTTTACCCATCGCACGGCGCAGCATGTCCGCGCCGCCCAGCGAATACCCGGCCAGTACCTGGGCAATCTGCATAACCTGTTCTTGATACAGGATAATGCCGTAGGTCGGCTCCAGCACCGGCTTGAGCGACTCATGCTGCCACTGGATATCCGGGTAGGAAATTTCTTCGCGGCCGTGCTTACGGTCGATAAAGTTGTCTACCATGCCTGACTGCAGAGGACCAGGGCGGAACAGCGCCACTAGTGCGATCATGTCTTCGAAACAGTCGGGCTTCAGACGTTTGATCAAATCCTTCATACCGCGCGATTCAAGCTGGAAGACCGCGGTGGTCTCCGAACGCTGCAGCATGTCGAAGCTTTTTTTGTCTTCGAGCGGGATGGCGGCGATATCAATCGGCTCCAGCCCGGTTTTGGCGCGCCGGGCGTTAATCATTTCCAACGCCCAGTCGATGATGGTCAGGGTACGCAAGCCGAGGAAGTCGAACTTCACCAGCCCGGCGTATTCCACGTCGTTCTTGTCGAACTGGGTAACAGGATGCTGCCCCTCGGCGTCACAATACAACGGCGCGAAGTCGGTGATTTTGGTCGGCGCGATCACCACGCCCCCGGCGTGCTTACCGGCGTTACGCGTGACCCCTTCCAGCTTGCGCGCCATGTCGATCAGCGCTTTGACTTCCTCATCGGCCTCGTAAATTTCCGGCAGTTGAGGTTCCGCGGCAAAGGCTTTTTCCAGCGTCATGCCCGGATCGGGCGGCACCAGTTTGGAGATGCGGTCGACGAAGCCATAGGGGTGGCCCAGCACGCGACCCACGTCGCGGATAACCGCTTTCGCCGCCATGGTACCGAAGGTGATGATTTGCGATACCGCCTCACGGCCGTACATATCCGCCACGTGCTCAATCACCAGATCGCGTTTTTCCATGCAGAAATCGACGTCGAAGTCGGGCATCGAAACACGTTCCGGGTTAAGGAAGCGTTCAAACAGCAGGTCAAATTCCAGCGGGTCAAGATCGGTGATTTTCAGTGCATAGGCTACTAAAGAACCGGCACCGGAACCACGCCCCGGGCCAACCGGCACATTGTTATCCTTCGACCACTGGATGAACTCCATCACGATCAGGAAGTAGCCCGGGAAGCCCATCTGGTTGATCACGTTCAGTTCAATATCCAGACGTTCATCGTATTCAGGGCGGCGTTGAGCGCGCACCTCTGGGTCTGGGAACAGGAACTCCAGGCGATCTTCTAGCCCTTCCTTCGACTTGAGGATCAGGAAGTCCTCGGTGCTCATATCACCGGTCGGGAACTGCGGCAGGAAGTACTCGCCGAGACGAATAGTCACGTTACAACGCTTGGCGATCTCTACGCTGTTGAGCAACGCTTCCGGGATGTCGGCAAACAGCTCACACATCTCGTCTTCGTTACGCATGTATTGCTGCGCCGTATAGTTACGTGGGCGCTTGGGATCGTCCAGCGTGAAGCCGTCATGAATGGCGACGCGGATTTCGTGGGCGTCAAAGTCATCCTCGACCAGAAAGCGCACGTCGTTAGTGGCCACCACCGGCAATCCGCGTTCAGTGGCCAGCGCCACTGCGGCGTGCAGATAGTTTTCTTCGTCCGGCCGACCGGTACGGATCAGTTCGAGGTAATAGCTGTCAGGGAAGTATTGCTGATAGAACTCCAGGCACTGCTCCACCTGCGGCTGGTTGCCGCGCAGCAGAAACTTGCCGACGTCCCCCTGGCGCGCGCCAGAGAGCAAAATCAGCCCTTCACGGTGCTCAATCAACCAGTCCCGATCAATAGTCGGACCGGCGGCACCGTAACCACGCTGATAAGCGCGGGAAATCAGCAACGTCAGGTTTTGGTAACCTTCATTATTGGCGGCCAGCACGGTGAGCTGCGCCAGCTCATCGCCCAGCACTTCGCTTTGCACATGAAAATCCGCGCCGATGATCGGTTTGATCCCGGCGCCGTGCGCGCTGCCATAAAACTTCACCAGACCACACAGGTTGGTAAAGTCGGTAATTGCCAAAGCAGGCATGGCTAACGCGGCGGCTCTCTTCACCAACGGCCCAATCTTGGCCAATCCATCTATCATGGAGTAGTCGCTATGAACGCGCAGGTGAATAAAACGAGGTTCGGCCATATCCAGATACCTGAATCTAGGGGCTCAGCGGACTGAACCCGGGTTAACGCTATCGCTTGTCTGGCCCGGATAACCGGGCCTGCAGATTACAGCCCCAGCGCCCTTCTTACCGGGGCAAAACTGCGGCGGTGATGCTCGGTCGCACCCAGAGCGGCCAGCCGCTCCAGATGGAAGGCGGTCGGGTAGCCCTTATGCTGCGCAAAACCGTAATCGGGGAACACAAGATCCAACTCGGCCATTTCGCGGTCACGCGTTACCTTAGCCAGAATGGATGCCGCGCTGATTTCCGCCACGCGACTGTCTCCCTTCACGACCGCCTGCGAACGCATCGGCAATTTAGGGCAGCGATTACCGTCGATCAATACCATGTCCGGCGCGATATGCAAACCGGCCACAGCACGCTGCATCGCCAGCATAGTGGCATGCAGAATGTTCAGTTGGTCGATTTCTTCTGGCTCAGCGCGGCCCAGGCTCCAGGACAGCGCTTTCTCGACGATCTCGTCATACAGCGCCAGGCGGCGCTTCTCACTGAGCTTCTTCGAGTCCGCCAGGCCAACGATCGGCCGTGCGGGATCGAGGATCACCGCAGCGGTAACCACTGCGCCAACCAAAGGGCCACGGCCCACTTCGTCCACGCCTGCAATTAGCGTGGCGACAGGATAGATGAAGGGTTCAATCATGCTTTTGCCAGCTCCAACACAGCCTGAGCGGCCTGTTCATCGGCACCGCAACGGATGCTTTGGTGCAAGGTCAGGAAAGTCTGTTTCAGTTCGTCAGTTTGCGGGCCGTCTTCCAGCAGCGGCATTACCGCCGCCGCCAGCTTGTCCGGCACGCAGTCATGCTGCAGCAGTTCGGTGACGATTTCACGGCCTGCCAACAGGTTAGGCAGCGAAACATATGGCGTCTTCACTAGCCGCTGCGCCATCCAGAAGGTGAACGGTTTCATACGGTAACCCACCACCATCGGACATTTGGCCAGCATGCACTCCAGTGCGGCGGTACCTGAAGCCAGTAATGCCGCGTCGCTGGCAACCATCGCCTCACGCCCTTGGCCGTTCAGCAGATGGACCCGCAGCTCTGGCGCCACTTCAGCTTTGATCCGCTCGAACTGTTCGCGTCGTTTGGCGTTAACCAGCGGCACCACCAGCTCAAGGTCGGGATAACGGGTACGCAGCAACTGCGCCGTTTTCAGGAAATCGGCGCTCAGCATCTCAACTTCAGCGCTTCGGCTGCCCGGCAACAGGGCCAGACAACGCGCATCGGGTGCGATGCCCAACGTAGCGCGCGCAGCCAATTTGTCCGCCTGCAGCGGCATGGCATCAGCCATGGTGTGGCCGATAAACCGGCAGGGAACGTTAAAACGATCGTAAAACGCTTTTTCGAAAGGGAGAAACGCCAGCACCAGATCGGTGGCTTTGCCAATTTTGAAAACGCGCTTTTGACGCCAGGCCCAGACGGACGGGCTGACATAATGAATGGTGCGAATGCCGCGTTGTTTCAGACGACCTTCCAGAGTGATATTGAAGTCCGGCGCGTCGATACCCACAAACACGTCCGGCTTCAGATCGCTGAACCGGCGGGTAAGATCCTTACGGATCTTTAACAGGCGTGGCAGGCGCTCAAGCACCTCGACCACGCCCATTACCGCCAGCTCTTCCATTTCGTACCAAGTTTCACAGCCTTCAGCCTGCATCAGCGGGCCGGCGACGCCAACAAAACGCGCGTCGGGGACTTGCGCCTTAAGCGCACGGATCAAACCGGCGCCAAGAATATCACCGGAGGTTTCTCCGGCGACCAATCCGATAGTCAATGGGCGATTTTGCATAGGTCAGCGAATGATACCGCGGGTTGAGCGGCCAAAGAAATCCAGGAACTGCTGCACCACCGGCTGCTCTTTTGCCAGGGTTTCGATTTCTGTTTTCGCTTCATCCAGCGTTTTCTCGCTGCGATAAAGGATCTTGTAGGCGTTACGGATTGCCTGCATTTGATCTTTATCGAAACCACGACGCTTCAGGCCCACGGCGTTAACGCCGAATGGCGTGGCGTGGTTACCCTGCGCGATGACAAAAGGAGGCACGTCTTGGGCAACACCGGAACAACCGCCCACCATCACGTGGGTGCCGATGATGCAGAACTGGTGGATAGCCGTCATGCCGCCAATAATGGCATGGTCGTCAATTTCCACATGCCCGGCAAGCGTAGCATTGTTCGCCAAGATACAGGAATTACCCACCACACAGTCGTGCGCAACGTGCACGTTAACCATCAGCAGGTTGTCATTACCTACCTTGGTCAACCCTGTGCCCTGCGCTGTGCCGCGATGAATGGTCACGCTTTCGCGAATGCGATTGCGATCGCCAATCTCGACGCGCGTAGGTTCGCCCGCGTATTTCAGATCCTGATTCACTTCACCGATAGAGGCAAATTGATAGATCTGGTTGTCGCGACCGATTTTGGTCAGGCCATTCACCACAATGTGGGACTTCAGTACCGTGCCTTCGCCGATTTCCACCTGGGAGCCGACGTAACAGAAGGGACCGATGTGCGCGCCAGCGCCGATAACGGCACCTTCTTCAATAATCGCGCTAGGATGGATAAAGGCGGTTTTGTCGATCACGGATTAAGCCTCCCGGCTGCGCGCACACATCATGGTTGCTTCGCAGACAATTTTGCCGTCAACGGTTGCCACGCCTTTAAAGCGCGTCAGACCACGACGTGTTTTCTCAAAGGTGACTTCCATGATCATCTGATCACCAGGCACGACTGGGCGTTTGAAGCGGGCTTCATCGATACCGGCGAAGTAATACAGCTCGCCCGGTTCCAGTTTGCCGACGCTTTTAAACGCCAAAATACCGGTGGCCTGCGCCATGGCTTCCAGAATCAATACGCCTGGAAAAATCGGCTTACCAGGGAAGTGTCCCTGGAAAAACGGCTCATTTACAGATACGTTCTTCACCGCACGCAGGAATTTGTGCTCCTCAAACTCGAGGACGCGATCAACCAGCAAGAACGGGTAACGGTGAGGAAGCAACTCTAAAATTTCTGCAATATCCAGAGTATGAGTGTCAGTAGTCAAAATACTCTTCCTGTCTCTAAAAACTGATGGCATCAACAACACGGCCTGCGCTGACCCCAAAAGGAGATCATCATGCAGGCCGCAAATTAACAACTCTTTGCGCTTTTGGTCTCATGACCAACGCGTTTCGTTTTGTACCCAGTCAGGCGGGCGGTAGTGATTAGTCTTTTCCGACTTTTCGTTCGACAGCTTTTAAGCGCTTGCTAATCTCATCGATATTCATCACCAACGCAGCGGTTTTACGCCAAACTTTGTTGGGTTGTAACGGAATGCCCGAAGAGTATACCCCAGGTTCGGTGATTGGTCGCATAACCATTCCCATTCCGGTGACAACAACCTTGTCGGCGATCTCCATGTGACCATTGATCACGCTGGCTCCACCGATCTGGCAGTAGCGGCCGATTTTCAGGCTGCCCGCCATGATAACACCGCCGGCAACGGCAGTATTGTCGCCAATCACAACGTTATGTGCAATCTGGCATTGGTTGTCGATGATAACACCATTCCCGATCTGGGTGTTATCCAACGCGCCGCGGTCAATGGTGGTGCAAGCGCCGATTTCGACGCGATCGCCGATAATCACCGTGCCCAACTGAGGAATTTTAATCCAGTTGCCGCGTTCGTTGGCATAGCCGAAACCGTCAGCACCAATCACGGTGCCCGATTGGATCAGACATTGCTGACCGATCTCGACTTCATGATAAATCGTTACGTTAGCCCACAGACGCGTTCCCGCGCCAATGCGTGCACGTTTGCCGATAAAACAGCCCGGGCCGATAACCACGTTATCGCCAAGGACTGCGCCGGACTCGATCACCGCATTTGCTCCGATAGCCACGTTCTTCCCCAAGGTGGCTTCAGGGGAAATAACCGCGCTAGGGGCGATATCCTGGGCCGGAGAGGGAGTGGTGTCCATCAGTTGCGCCATGCGCGCGTAGGTCAGGTAAGGGTTTTTAACCACCAGCGCCGCAGAACGGCAGTGTGGTAAATCCGCCTCGGTAAGCACGACTGCGCTTGCCTGGCAGGCAGCCAGCTGCTCTTGATAGCGGCTGTTTGACAAAAACGTGATTTGGCCAGCCTGTGCCGAATGCATAGAAGCAATGCCGGTGATGACGAGATCGCCATCACCGTGCAATTGTGCATCCAACTGCTGCGCTAAATCAGCCAGTCGAATAGAAGGCATGTTGTTATTTAACCTGTTTCAGCACGTCAGCAGTAATGTCTTTAGAAGAACCTGCGTAGGCAACGGCGTTAGCATCGATCACTACGTCATAGCCTTCTTTGCTGGCAACAGATTTCACAGCGTCCTGAATACGGCTCAGGATTTTGTTACGCTCTTCCATCTGGCGACGACGGTTGTCCTGCTCAAAAGCCTGGGCTTTCTGAGAGAACTGCTCGCGCTGTGCCATCACGTCTTTTTCAAGCTTGCTGCGATCGCTGGCTTTCATGGTAGCGCCATCACGCTGCAGACGTTGCATTTTGGTCTGAAGGCTACGCTCCATGTTCTGAAGCTCACCCGCACGGCCTTTAAACTCGTTTTCCAGCTGTTTAGCTACGGTTTCACGAGCCGGCAACTGTTGGAAAATGCTGGAGACGTTAACTACAGCGATCTTATCTGCTGCCTGAACGCCAGCTGAAGCAGCCATTGCTAAACCGAGGCCTGCGGCACACAACCACTTTTTCACTATAAACTCCTTACCATCACCCATTTGTGCCATATGACACTTGAAGTACACAATCTGCCAGACTTATCCCGCAAAACAATGAGAATCATCTCTGTGTTTTGGCAGGCGCCTGGCATTTGCGATTCTTAATAACTGCTTATGCCCAGAAGCTCGACCTGTTACCAGGTCTTACCAATGTTAAATTGGAACTGTTCGGACTTGTCGCCTTCGTATTTCTTGATCGGGTTGGCATAAGAGAACACCAATGGCCCCAAAGGTGACATCCACTGCAAGGCGATACCGGCAGAAACGCGGATATTGCTCGCTTTACTGTAGTCCGGAATATCGTACATGCTGGTCTGAGAGTTCTGCCAGTTGGTATCCCATACGGTACCCGCATCCATGAACAGGGAAGTACGCACTGAGTTTGCGTATTTCTCGCTGATGAATGGCGTTGGCGTAATCAGCTCCATACTGGCGACGGCCATGGCGTTACCACCGACCGCATCGTCCGAATTACAAATCGTCGCGCCATTGCTGCAGCTATACGAGTTGGAATTGTAGTACGCCGCTTTTGGACCGATGGTGTTCGAACCGAAACCACGCACGGTGCTGGAGCCGCCGGCGTAGAAGTTCTCGTAGAACGGCATCTCTTTGCCGCCCAGACCATCCGCATAACCCAGACGACCACGACCTAACAGCACCCAGGTGCGATCGTCGTTGATTGGGACGTATTGCACGCTGTCCAGCGTCAGTTTGTAGTATTCGTTATCCGATCCTGGAATGGTCACTTTACCATTCAGGGTGGTACGGTTACCCGACGTTGGGAAATAGCCACGGTCCAGGTTGTTGTAGGTCCAACCCAGGTTCAGCGTGAAGTCATCCGCAGAGTAGCTGGCACGGTCAGTCTTGTTCGGATCCAGACCCATGGAGTCCAGATAACGCCACATGGCAACCTGCGGCTGCATGTTGGACAGGCCGTTATGCACGTAACCCAAACCGGTACGCAACGAGTTGTTTTCGTTGATCGGGAAGCCCAAGGTACCGTCTATGCCGTAACTCTTGTTGGTATAGTCGGACAGGTCCGCGTCATCCGCTTTAAAGTCGTTGTAGAAGATACGCCCACCCAAACTCACACCGTCAACGGTGAAGTACGGGTTGGTTACCGACAGCTCGGTATAGGTCTGGTAGTCGTTCTTTGTGCCGCTGATACCGACGGAATAACCGGTACCCAGCCAGTTGTCCTGCTGGACCCCCGCCTGGAAGCTCACGCCGCTCTCGGTACCGTAGCCGACGCCGAAGTTGAAGGTACCGGTGTTACGCTCTTTCACTTTGTAAGTGACGTCTACCTGATCCGCAGTGCCAGGCACGCGCTGGGTTTCCACGTCTACCGTTTCAAAATAACCCAAACGGTTCAGACGTTCTTTACCCTGCTCGACCTGAGCGTTGCCCAGCCACGCACCTTCCATCTGACGCATTTCACGGCGCAGTACGGAGTCTTTACTGGTGTCGTTGCCTTCGAACTTGATGCGACGCACATAGAAACGGTTACCCGCATCAATGTTTACGTGCAGCTTCACGGTTTTATCCGCGTCGTTGATTTCAGGTTGCGTAGCAACACGCGGGTAGGCATAACCGTAACGGCCCAACATCGTTTTGATGTTGTCTTCCATTTTGGTCACTTTGCTGCCGTTATACAGCTCACCCGGTTCAATCTTGGTCAACTGGGCGACTTCCGCCGAATGACCGGCCAGATTGCCGTTAACCATCACGCCGGTGAGCTTGTACTGCTCGCCTTCAGTGATATTGATGGTGATGTAGATGCCTTTTTTGTCCGGCGTCAGGCTGACCTGAGTCGAATCGATATTAAAGCGCGCGTAGCCGCGGTCCAGATAGAAACTGCGCAGGGTTTCAAGGTCACCCGCCAGCTTTTGTTTCTGGTATTTGCGATCGCCAACCAGGTTCCACCACGGCACTTCATCACGCAGTTGAAAGCGTGAAATCAGCTCATCGTTAGTGAAGGCATGGTTGCCGACAATGTTGATTTGTTGAATCTTGGCGGAGACCCCTTCCGTGAACACCAGTTTCAGGTCAACACGGTTACGCGGCAACGGCGTGACAACGGCTTTCACCGAGGCGCTGTATTTACCGACGCTGTAATAGAAGTCTTCCAGCCCTTTTTCAATGCTGGATATCGTGGTGCGGTCGAGCGCTTCGCCAACCCGAACGCCAGAGGCCTCCAGGTTTTGCTTGAGCATGTCATCCTTCACCGACTTGTTGCCGGAGAAAGTGATGCTGGCAATGGTAGGGCGTTCCTTAACCTGAACAATCAGCGTATTACCATCGCGCAGCACGCGAACGTCCTCGAAGTTGCCAGTGGCAAACAAGGCACGGATGGTATTACTGATATCATCGTCAGAGACGGTATCGCCTACGCGAACCGGCATGTTGAGTAACGCCGCACCGACGGCGACTCGCTGCAGGCCTTCGAAATGAATATCTTTCACTACGAACCCGTCTGCACCGTATACGGTGGCGCTGCCAAACAGCAGCGACGCTATGAGCAACTTTTTCATCGCCATCGTTGTTATGCGTTCTTCCTAACCTATCCCCGCCCCTAAAGGCGAGAAAAATCATTGAAAAGTGCAAGACCCATTAAAAGCACCAACACGATCGAACCTATGCGGTAACTGTAGTCCTGTACTCGCTCGGAAACCGGCCCACCCTTCAGCTTTTCTATCGCCAGGAAGAGGAGATGCCCACCATCTAACACCGGTAATGGGAACAGGTTGATGATACCCAGGTTGACACTGATCAACGCCAGGAACATCAGATAATACACTAACCCGACCCCGGCTGACGCCCCTGCTCCCTGTGCAATCGAAATCGGGCCACTCAGGTTGTTCAGCTTTACATCACCGGTTATTAATTTACCCAGCATTTTGACCGTGAGGCTCATTAGCTGCCAGGTCTTGTCCCCAGCCTGATACAGCGCTGGGAAAGGTCCATACTGACGAATCGTTTTATACTCGTCCGGCAGCGGCAGCACTTTCGGAATGATGCCGGCGAAACCCACCGATTTGTCTTTTCCCACCGGCTTTGTATCCGGTATCAGCGTCAAAGACAAGGGGGCGCCGTTTCTTTCAATCTCTAAAACCAGCGGTTGCCCAGGGCCGTTGTGGATCCGTTTAACCAACGTTTGCCAACGACCCAATAGCTGACCGTCGACTTTAACGATCCTGTCCCCCGCTTGTAAACCCGCCTTTTGTGCCGCCGACCCCGATTGCACTTCGGCAAGGACAGATTCTATCTGTGGGCCGCGCGGAATAATACCCAACGCCACCACGGGATCCTGTTTGTCCGGCTCGAAATTCCACTGGCGCAAATCCAGGGTTTTAGTCACCACCTGAGAAGAGCCAAACGGCGCGATACCCACTTCGGTTTCCGCGTCGCCGATCTTCGCCACCAGCGCCAGACGAACTGATTCCCAATCAGGCGTTTCGATACCGTCAACGGACTTAAGTTCCATTCCAGGCGAAATTTCAGCGTGGGCAGCAATCGACTGTGGCGATATTTCACCAATCACAGGACGGAAGCTGGGAACGCCGATAATAAATACCAGCCAGTAAGCAAGAATAGCAAACAGGAAGTTGGCGATAGGGCCGGCACTGACGATAGCGGCGCGTTGCCACACGGTTTTGTTGTTAAATGCCTGATGGCGGAATTCCGGTGCAACCGAATCAACCCGCTCATCGAGCATCTTCACGTAACCGCCCAGAGGGATCAGGGCAATCACGTACTCCGTCCCCTGACGGTCAGTACGGCGCCATAAGGCGCGGCCAAAGCCGATGGAAAAGCGTTCTACACGGACGCCGCAGCGACGGGCTACCCAAAAGTGCCCGAACTCGTGCACGGTGATCAAAACACCGAGTGCAATAAGAAATGCGACTAAGTTCCAGAGCACGCTACCCATAATCCCTTCACTCCCCGTCGTTGACGGATTAAAACACTAACAGCATCAGGCAGGCAAATACAGGCACTGCTGCGGTCAGGCTGTCGATACGATCCAGTATACCGCCATGACCCGGTATCAAATGACCACTGTCTTTGATACCCGCTTCGCGTTTGAACATGCTCTCGGTAAGATCGCCCAGCACGGAAGCCAGTGCGGCAATCACCGAACAAATCAGTAAGGTGGTCGGCACGATATTCAACGGGGCGTAACGGCCAAACAACCAGGATATCAGGGCCGAGGTAATCAAACCACCGATGAGCCCTTCCCAGGTTTTCCCCGGAGAAACTTTTGGCGCCAGCTTATGCTTGCCGAACAGCTTGCCGAACATGTAGGCGCCGGAATCCGCGCCCCAAACCAGCAACATCACATACAGCAGCCACCAGGCGCCGGTGAAGTGGTTTTGTTCATAGCCGAACTGACGCAACGACAGCATGCCCCAGAAGAACGGAACTATGGTCAGCAAACCAAAAATCAGACGTATTGGACGCGAATTACGCCACAGCGCGGCAGACCCCGGATAAAACAGCACCAGCAGCAGCGCCGCCAACCACCAGACAAGTGACAGCCACAGTGGCCCGCCTACCTGAGGCAGGTGAACCGACTGGTGGTAGGCCGGAATGCTGAGCATCATCAGCGCCAGCAGGAAGCCGCACAATATCGCCAGCCAGATGCGCTGCGAGCGGGAGGTAAAACCGGCCAGTTGGCCCCACTCCCAGGCTGCCAGCATGCACACAACCAGCGTTACCAGGGCAAAGCCCACCGGCGGCAGCAAGAACAACGCCGCGATAACAATCGGGATTAAAATCAGAGCCGTTATGAGGCGATACTTCAGCAAAAGTTCCCCCTAGGACGCATTGGCGCCGATAGGTGTTGTTCCCCCGAAGCGACGCTCGCGTTGTGCAAATGCATTCAGCGCACCTTCAAAGACAAGTTCATCAAAATCAGGCCAGAGTACATCAGTAAAGTAAAGTTCGGCATAAGCAATTTGCCACAGTAAGAAGTTACTGATGCGGTGTTCACCGCCCGTGCGGATCACCAGATCCACCGGTGACAGATCGCTCATGCAGACCCGCTCACCCAGTAATTCTTCGCTAATTTGATCCGGACGCAGCGAACCGTCCTTCACCTGCTCAGCCAGTTCCCTTACTCCCTGAATAATATCCCAACGGCCGCCATAGTTGGCAGCAATGTTGAGTGTCAGGCCATCGTTATTTTCAGTCAGTTGCTCAGAGCGACGGATCCGCTCTTGCAAACGCGCGCTGAAACGGCTGATATCGCCGATCACCCGCAGTCTGACGTTATGTTTATGCAGGCTTTTTACTTCGCTGTCCAAGGCTCGGACGAAAAGCTCCATGAGGGCGGAGACTTCCTGCACCGGACGGTTCCAGTTCTCGCTGCTGAAGGCATAAAGCGTGAGCGCATCTAAATGGTTGTTGGCGGCAAAACTGACCGCGCGACGAACCGATTTCACCCCTGCTTTATGACCGAAGACACGTAACTTACCCTGACGTTTAGCCCAGCGCCCGTTACCGTCCATGATAATGGCAACATGCCGTGGCCCCAGAGTGGACGGATTAGCCTCTTGTTGATTTGCGGACGACATAACTCGTACTTATTTCCTCAATAGAAATACAACTGCCCTTCCGGAACATCAGGCCCTTACGCGCAAAAAAAGCCGTGTGCCCGACACGGCTTTTCAGTCTGCCTGGAGACAGTCGGTAATTTCCGCTGCTCCGTTGGCGTTCGAGATATCAATCGGGCCAGAATTCAACGGTATAACCGCTGACAAGTGGCGCAGACTATATCACCTCAGCCGGGCCTGAACAAACGGCCCCACTGCGGCACGCGTAATTTGCGAACAAAATAAGATAAATGCCGTTATCAGTTACGCAGTGATTTAACCAACCCAACTGCAACCTCACGTGCCTGGCGATCTATTTCTAAGACCGCATCAATGCAGGACGGTTCCTGCAGGGATAGCCGTTCGACCACTTTTTGGTTCACCGCCGCAATATCGGTAAAGCGAATCTGTTCCTGCAGGAACGCCGCCACGGCCACTTCGTTAGCCGCGTTCAGTGCGGTGGTTGCCGCCTGCCCGGCGTCAAAGGCCTCGATGGCGAGATACAGGCAGGGATAACGTTCCCGTTCAGGTTCGGCAAAGGTCAGCGAGCCGATGCGACAAAAATCCAACGCTTCCACGCCAGAACTGACCCGCTGCGGGTAAGCCATAGCATGGGCGATCGGCGTGCGCATATCCGGCGTGCCCAACTGGGCCAGTACGCTGCCATCGGTGTAGCGCACCATCGAGTGGATCACCGACTGCGGATGCAGAATCACTTCCATTTGTTCAGCCGAGGCGTTAAACAGCCAGCGGGCCTCAATATATTCCAGTCCTTTGTTCATCATGGTGGCGGAATCCACCGAGATCTTGCGCCCCATCGACCAATTGGGATGGGCACAGGCCTGATCCGGCGTCATCGTGGCAAACTGTTCCAGTGGCGTGGTGCGGAACGGGCCGCCGGAACCGGTGAGCACGATGCGCGACACACCATGACTGTCTAATGAAGAGTATCCCAACTGACGCTGAATGCTCTCAGGCAAACTCTGAAAAATCGCGTTATGCTCGCTGTCCAGCGGCAGCAACTGCGTCTGACTTTTTTGCACCGCGTCCATAAATAGGCGCCCACAGGTCACCAGCGACTCTTTGTTCGCCAGCAGCACCTGCTTGCCTGCGCGAATTGCCGCCAGCGTTGGTAGCAACCCGGCAGCGCCGACGATGGCGGCGGTGACCTGATCAACGTCATCCAACGCCGCCAGTTCACAAGCGGCCTGCTCGCCCGCCATCACCTCGGTGGCAACGCCATTTTCCGACAGCAGGATGCGCAATTCACGCGCTGCGCCTTCGTCTGCCATCGCGGCATAGGTCGGACGAAACTCCATGCACTGCTGCGCCATAACCGCTACGTTGTGGCCGGCAACCAGCGCTCTAATCGCAAAACGGTCGGGGTTTTCCCTGACCACGGCCAGGGTACTGGTCCCCACTGAGCCGGTGGAGCCAAGAATAGTCAGTTGCTTCATGAGCTCACTCTGAATAACTGTCTGATGAGATCGGAGGTGCTCCAGTGTGTAACCTTCGCCACCGCTTGTCCATGATCAATCAGCACGATGAAACGGGATCTGCGCCACAAAAAACAAAGCGCCGCCCAGGCGACGCTTTTTTTCTGCGCGATGCTGATTAGAATTCCATCAGCTCTTTTTCTTTGTCCGCCAGCGCGGCATCGAGCAGCTTGATGTAGGCGTCGGTCATTTTCTGAATGTCGTCCTGAGAACGACGATCTTCGTCTTCGCTGATTTCTTTGTCTTTCAGCAACGCCTTCACTTTGTCGTTGGCGTCACGGCGCACGTTACGTACGGCAACACGGCCCTGCTCGGCTTCACCGCGCACCACTTTGATCAGGTCTTTACGGCGCTCTTCGGTCAACGGAGGCAGCGGAACACGGATCACGCTGCCGGCTGAGCTTGGGTTCAGGCCCAGATCAGACGCCATGATGGCCTTTTCTACCGCTGAACCCAGGGAGCGATCAAACAGGTTGATTGCCAGGGTACGGGAGTCTTCTACGGTCACGTTAGCCAACTGACGCAGCGGCGTTGCAGAACCATAGTATTCCACCATGATGCCGTCCAGGATGCTTGGAGAAGCACGGCCGGTACGGATTTTGCTGATTTGGTTTTTGAATGCTTCTACGCTTTTTTCCATGCGTGAATCAGCATCTTTTCTGATTTCATTAATCACGTTGCAAACCCTTGGAAGCTGGAGACTTGGCAGGCCATACCACAGTATAGCCCGTGAATTTTACTCAAGGAGAGCACATAACGCACCACGTTACCCGCTCCCGCTAAATTGGGCAGAACAGCCTTATTTGCTGATCAGCGTGCCTTCGTTCTCACCCATCACCACCCGGCGCAACGCACCTGGCTTGTTCATGTTGAATACGCGAATCGGCAGACCGTGATCGCGGGCCAGCGTAAACGCCGCCAGATCCATCACTTTCAGCTCGCGCTCCAGTACATCTTGATAGGTGATATGTTCGTACAGCGTTGCATCCGGATTTTTAACCGGATCAGCGGAGTATACACCATCCACTTTAGTCGCTTTCAATACCACGTCCGCTTCGATCTCGATCCCGCGCAGACACGCAGCAGAATCGGTGGTGAAGAACGGGTTGCCGGTACCGGCGGAGAAGATCACCACGCGGTTATTACGCAGCAGGCTGATCGCCTCGGCCCAGCTGTAGTTGTCGCACACGCCGTTCAACGGAATGGCTGACATCAGGCGGGCGTTCACATAGGCACGGTGCAGTGCATCACGCATAGCCAGGCCGTTCATCACAGTAGCCAGCATTCCCATGTGGTCGCCCACTACGCGGTTCATGCCGGCCTGCGCCAGGCCCGCGCCGCGGAACAGGTTACCGCCGCCAATAACTACACCGACCTGAATTCCCAGTTCGACCAGCTCTTTAACTTCCTGAGCCATGCGATCCAAAACGCTAGCGTCGATACCAAAACCTTCTGCGCCTTGCAGGGCTTCGCCACTCAGTTTGAGCAGAATACGCTGATATACGGGTTTTGCATTGGTTGCCATGGTGTTCTGTCCTAAGAAGCAGTATTAGTATTGGGGATTTCAGCCGATGAAGTGCGCCTGTGCTGAGTATCATGCCACAGGGCCTGCCACCGGTGTAATTCTGGCTGGATAAAATGGAACCGCCAGACGGCGGCTCCATTAACAGTCATTAAGACTGCTTGCTCATTGCAGCAACTTCAGCAGCAAAGTCATTTGCCGCTTTTTCGATGCCTTCGCCCACTTCGAAGCGGATGAAGTTAACGACGTCAGCATTGTGCTCTTTCAGCACCTGGCCAACGGTTTTGCTTGGTTCGATAACGAAAGGCTGACCGGTCAGAGAAACTTCGCCGGTGAATTTCTTCATGCGGCCTTCAACCATTTTCTCAGCGATTTCTTTCGGCTTGCCAGACTGCATGGCGATGTCCAGCTGAACCTGGTACTCTTTTTCTACCACTTCAGCAGACACATCTTCAGGCTTAACGAATTCTGGCTTGCTCGCTGCAACGTGCATGGCGATTTGTTTAACCAGCTCTTCGTCAGCGCCTTTAGCCGCGATCAGAACGCCGATACGTGCGCCGTGCAGGTAGCTGCCCAGCACTTCGCCTTCCAGGGAAGCCACGCGACGGATGTTGATGTTTTCACCGATTTTGGCAACCAGCGCTACACGTTCTTCTTCGAACTGTGCTTTCAACACTTCAACGTCAGTGATTTTGCCTGCAACAGCAGCGTCCAGCACTTTGTCAGCGAATGCCTGGAAACCGGCATCTTTAGCAACGAAGTCAGTCTGGCAGTTTACTTCCAGGATCACGCCGTAGTTGCCTTCGATCTTGGTTTTGATCACGCCGTCAGCAGCTACGTTGCCTGCTTTTTTCGCCGCTTTGATCGCGCCAGATTTACGCATGTTTTCGATTGCCAGCTCGATGTCGCCGTTAGATTCGACCAGAGCTTTTTTGCAATCCATCATGCCAGCGCCAGTACGCTCGCGCAGTTCTTTTACCAGAGCAGCGGTAATATCAGCCATTTCTTTTTCCTCGGTTATCTCACGTAGAGACAGTTCTCATTCAGATAAGCAAAGGGGGCCAATAAAGGCCCCCCTAACCAACATATTCAATACCTGGTTAATAAGGGCTCAGTGACGAGCTTGCCTTATTATTCAGCTTCTACGAAGCTTTCTTCCGCTTGAACGGCCAGATCTTGAGAACGACCTTCACGGACGGCGGCAGCAACGGCAGTCAGGTACAATTTGATTGCACGGATTGCATCGTCGTTACCAGGGATGATGAAGTCAACGCCGTCTGGATCGGAGTTGGTATCAACGATAGAGAATACCGGGATACCCAGGTTGTTGGCTTCTTTGATCGCGATGTGTTCGTGATCGGCATCGATAACGAACAGAGCGTCAGGCAGACCACCCATGTCTTTGATACCACCCAGGGAGTTTTCCAGCTTGGCCAATTCGCGAGTACGCATCAGCGCCTCTTTCTTGGTCAGCTTGTCGAAGGTGCCATCTTGAGACTGGATTTCCAGATCTTTCAAACGTTTGATTGACTGACGAACGGTTTTCCAGTTAGTCAGCATGCCGCCCAACCAGCGATGGTTCACGAAGAACTGATCGCAGGTGTTAGCATATTCTTTTACCGCTTCGCTTGCTGCGCGCTTAGTACCAACGAACAGGATCTTACCTTTACGGGAAGAGATCTTGGTCAGTTCAGCCAGTGCTGCGTTGGCCATTGGTACAGTTTTTTCCAGGTTGATGATGTGAACCTTGTTACGTGCGCCGAAGATGAAAGGCTTCATTTTCGGGTTCCAGTAACGGGTCTGGTGACCAAAGTGTACACCAGCCTGGAGCATGTCGCGCATGGAAACAGTTGCCATGATTAAACCTCTATAGAGTGAGTTGGGGTTATGCCTCCACGTATCCCATAACGCCGACCCTGGCGGTGATAAATCACCTCAGGGCACCCCGGCGGATGTGCCGATACGTGTGTGTTATTTACACAATGTGAGTGCAGTTAAAGTATTTTCGGCCTTTCCCGTCCTTATCGCAAGGACCAAGACGCGGATCTGCCGGCGCGCTTTATACCATAAACCCACCCCGGACACCAACTTTTGTTGCCACAGTCGTCATCGTCGAGAAATCAAATTTGGCAGCCTCAGGCCGGGCTGATACCATAAGAGACTGCTTCTTATTATTTCTTTCTGTTGTCGGCGAGCACGACACCTGCGGACGAATTTCATGGCAATCTCAATTAAAACACCTGATGACATCCAAAAAATGCGCGTGGCCGGCCGTCTGGCTGCCGAAGTGCTGGAAATCATCGAGCCGCACGTCAAGCCTGGCGTGACCACCGGCGAACTCGATCGTATCTGTCACGACCACATCACCAACAAGCAGCAGGCGATTTCCGCCTGTCTGGGCTACCACGGTTTCCCGAAATCCGTGTGCATCTCGGTTAATGAAGTGGTCTGCCACGGCATTCCGAGCGATGACAAGGTTCTGAAGGACGGCGACATCGTGAATATCGACGTTACCGTGATCAAAGAGGGTTTCCACGGCGACACATCCAAGATGTTCATCGTCGGCAAACCGACCATTCTGGGAGAGCGTCTGTGCCGCATCACGCAGGAAAGCCTTTATCTGTCGCTGAAAATGGTGAAGCCTGGCATCCGCCTGCGCACGCTGGGTAAAGAGATCCAGAAATTCGTTGAAGCCGAAAACTTTTCCGTGGTGCGCGAATACTGTGGCCACGGCATTGGCGAAGTGTTCCACGAAGAACCGCAGGTGCTGCACTATGATGCCGACGACGGCGGTGTGGTACTGCAACCTGGCATGGCCTTCACCATCGAGCCAATGGTCAATGCCGGTGATTACCGCATCCGCACCATGAAAGACGGCTGGACGGTAAAAACTAAGGATCGCAGCTTGTCGGCGCAGTATGAGCATACTATTGTGGTCACAGATAACGGCTGCGAGATAATGACGTTGCGCAAGGATGACACCATCCCCAACATCATTACGCACGAGATGTAAGCGCCGCGGCGTATTGCCGCGATGCATGATGTCACAGGCCGGCTTTTGCCGGCCTTTTTTATGGGCTGCGTACTATGTCTGAAAACTTTCGCCAACAAGACACCTCGGTCATTCCACGACAGGCCGTGCCGGAGCAGCCTGAATATCCCAACGCCTATGGCGATGAGGAGCTCAACTGCGTCGCGCTGAAACAGCGCCTCGAACAGTTCCAACTGTGGCTGGCAGAAGCGTTCAATGCCGGCTCCAGCGCCGAAAGCCTGGTCGCCGCCCGCAGCGACTTTATCGATCGCCTGCTGCGTCGCCTGTGGGTGTTCTACGGTTTCGAAGATATCCCGGAAACCGCTTTGGTGGCGGTCGGCGGTTATGGCCGTGGCGAATTGCACCCGCTTTCGGACATTGACGTGCTGGTGCTGAGCCAGCGCCGGCTGAATGAACAGCAATCCCAGCGCGTGGGGGAGTTTATCACCCTGCTGTGGGATCTTAAGCTGGAAGTGGGCCACAGCGTACGTACGCTCGAGGAGTGCCTGCTGGAGGGTCTGGCGGATCTGACCGTCGCCACCAACCTGATTGAATCACGCATGATCTGCGGCGATGTGGCCTTGTTCCTGCAAATGCAAAAGCACATTTTCAGCGACGGCTTCTGGCCCTCCCCCCAATTTTTCCACGCCAAGTTGGTCGAACAGCAAGAGCGCCACCAACGCTACCACGGCACCAGCTACAATCTGGAGCCGGACATCAAGAGCAGCCCCGGTGGCCTGCGGGACATTCACACCCTGCTGTGGGTAGCGCGCCGTCACTTCGGCGCCACTTCGCTGGACGAAATGGTCGGCTTTGGTTTTCTGACCCAGGCCGAACGCAACGAGCTTAACGAATGCCAAAGCTTCCTGTGGCGCATTCGCTTCGCGCTGCATCTGGTGTTGCCCCGCTACGATAACCGACTGCTGTTCGATCGCCAGCTTAACGTGGCGCAGTTGCTGCGTTATGAGGGGGAAGGCAACGAACCGGTCGAGCGCATGATGAAAGATTTTTATCGCATGACCCGCCGCGTCGGCGAACTGAACCACATGCTGCTGCAACTGTTCGATGAGGCGATTCTGGCCCTGGACGCCACGGAAAAACCCCGGCCGTTGAACGAAGATTTTCAACTGCGTGGCGACCTGATCGACCTGCGTGACGAAACGCTGTTTATTCGTCAGCCGGAATCGATCATGCGGATGTTCTACCTGATGGTGCGCAACCGCGAAATCAAAGGCATTTACTCCACCACCGTCCGCCAGTTGCGTCATGCGCGCCGCCATCTGAAACAGCCGCTGTGCACCATTGCGGAAGCACGCGATCTGTTTATGGCCATCCTGCGCCATCCAGGCGCCGTTTCACGGGCGCTGGTGCCGATGCACCGCCACAGCGTACTGTGGGCCTATATGCCGCAGTGGGGCAAAATTGTCGGGCAAATGCAGTTCGACCTGTTTCATGCCTACACCGTCGACGAACACACCGTTCGCGTCCTGCAAAAACTGGAAAGCTTTGCCGATGCCGAAACGCGACCACGTCACCCGCTGTGCGTTGAGCTGTATCCGCGCCTGCCGAACCCTGAACTTCTGCTGCTGGCGGCGCTGTTCCACGATATCGCCAAAGGCCGCGGCGGCGACCACTCGATCCTCGGCGCGCAGGACGCGTTGGAGTTCGCCGAGCTGCACGGTTTGAATTCCCGTGAGTCTCAACTGGTGGCCTGGCTGGTTCGCTGCCATTTACTGATGTCGGTCACCGCCCAACGGCGCGACATTCAGGATCCGACGGTGATTCAGCAGTTTAGCGCCGAAGTGCAGAGTGAAACCCGCCTGCGTTATCTGGTTTGCCTGACCGTAGCGGACATCTGCGCCACCAACGAGACCCTGTGGAACAGCTGGAAACAGAGCCTGTTGCGTGAGCTCTATTTCGCTACCGAAAAACAGCTGCGCCGCGGCATGCAGAACAGCCCTGATTTGCGCGAACGCGTGCGTCACCACCGCCTGCAAGCGCTGGCGCTGCTGCGCATGGACAATATCGACGAAGAAGCGCTGCACCGTATCTGGAGCCGCTGTCGCGCCGATTACTTCCTGCGCCATTCGCCGAACCAATTGGCCTGGCACGCACGCCATCTGCTGGCACACGACTCCACCAAGCCGCTGGTGCTGGTCAGCCGTCAGGCGACGCGCGGCGGTACCGAGATTTTCATCTGGAGTCCGGATCGCCCGTACCTGTTTGCCGCCGTGGCCGGCGAAATGGATCGCCGTAACCTGAGCGTGCATGACGCGCAAATCTTCACCAACCGCGACGGCATGGCAATGGATACCTTTATCGTACTGGAGCCGGATGGCAGCCCGCTGGCGCAGGACCGCCATGCGGCGATCCGTCATGCGTTGGTGCAGGCCATTACCCAGCGGGAATATCAGCCGCCGCGCGTACGCAGGCCGTCCTCCAAGCTGCGTCATTTCAGCGTACCGACGGAAGTCAGCTTCCTGCCGACCCACACCGACCGCCGCAGCTATCTGGAACTGACCGCGCTCGATCAGCCAGGCCTGCTGGCCCGGGTGGGCGAAGTGTTCGCCGATCTCGGTTTGTCACTGCACGGCGCGCGCATCTCCACCATCGGCGAACGGGTCGAGGATTTATTTATTCTGGCCGACAGCGATCGACGCGCCCTTAACCCAGAAACGCGCAGAAAGTTGGAACAACGGTTGACAGAGGCCCTCAATCCAAACGATAAAATGTGATACAAGTAACCTTTTCGTAGACAACATCAGGACAGAGAACAGCATGCAGCAATTACAAAACGTTATTGAAAACGCCTTCGAACGCCGCGCGGAAATCACCCCGGCGAACGTAGACACCGTAACGCGCGAAGCGGTAAACCAGGTGATCGGCCTGCTGGACAGCGGCGCCCTGCGCGTTGCCGAGAAGATTGACGGTCAGTGGGTAACGCATCAGTGGCTGAAAAAGGCCGTGCTGCTTTCTTTCCGCATCAACGACAACAAAGTGATGGACGGTGCCGAAACCCGTTATTACGACAAGGTTCCGATGAAGTTCGCTGATTACGACGAAGCGCGCTTCCAGAAAGAAGGCTTCCGCGTAGTGCCACCGGCTACCGTTCGCCAGGGCGCATTCATCGCCCGCAACACGGTGCTGATGCCATCCTATGTGAACATCGGTGCTTACGTTGACGAAGGCAGCATGGTTGACACCTGGGCTACCGTCGGCTCTTGCGCGCAAATCGGCAAGAACGTTCACCTGTCCGGCGGCGTCGGTATCGGTGGCGTACTGGAGCCTCTGCAGGCCAACCCGACCATCATTGAAGACAACTGCTTCATCGGCGCGCGTTCAGAAGTGGTTGAAGGCGTGATCGTCGAAGAAGGTTCAGTGATTTCCATGGGCGTATACCTGGGCCAGAGCACCCGCATTTACGACCGCGAAACCGGCGAAGTGCACTACGGCCGCGTGCCTGCCGGCTCGGTGGTGGTTTCCGGTAACCTGCCGTCCAAAGATGGCTCTTACAGCCTGTATTGCGCGGTGATCGTCAAAAAAGTCGATGCCAAGACGCGCGGTAAAGTCGGCATTAATGAGTTATTACGCACCATCGACTAAGCTGAAGATAGCGGGTGAATCACCCGCTATTTTTTTGTCTTCATTACGTGAGCAGTCACAGTCTCTGGCGCGGTTATTCGCCATAATCCCAGACCGTGGAATAAAGTTTATTTATAAGGTGGCGCTATTATGTATGACAACCTGAAAAGCTTAGGAATCAATCAACCGGAAGATGTCGATCGCTATAGCCTGCGTCAGGAGGCCAATAACGACATTCTTAAGATTTATTTCCGCAAGGATAAAGGCGAGTTCTTTGCCAAAAGCGTGAAATTTAAATATCCGCGCCAACGCAAGACCGTGGTCGCGGACAATGCCGGCCAGGGTTACAAAGAAATCCACGAAATTAACCCGAACCTGCGCTACGTCATCGATGAGCTGGACCAGCTGTGCCAGCGGGACCAGGTCGAAGTGGATCTGAAACGCAAAATTCTTGATGACCTGCGTCATCTGGAAGGCGTAGTTTCCCACAAGATTGCCGAGATCGAATCCGATCTGGAAAAGCTGACCCGCGGGAAGTAAGGGTTTAGCGAACTGATACTACAGATTGTAGGGGCGCAGCATGCTGCGCCCGCATTCATCGGGGCGAATATATTCGCCTCCTACAGGCGCAGGGTAAATTATTTCAGCAATGTGGCCCACTGCTCGACCCACGGGCAAGAAACCACTTCCGGCTCCGGCTGTTCCATCGCATCGATTTCCAGCACTTCACCCACGCGGGTCGCCCCTTGCTCCTGTAGCAATGCGTCAAATGCGCGCCCTGCGCCGCAGAAGTTATCGTAGCTGCTGTCACCCAAGGCGATCAGACCATAGCGCAGCTCTGGCTGGTAGCCGACCTGATCGCGAATGGCATGGAACAGCGGTGCAATGCTGTCCGGCAAATCGCCCTGACCGGTGGTGGAGGTAATCACCAACGCGTAATGCTGACGGTAAAACTGCCAGGCTTCAAGCGTGCCCTCCTCGAACAGTTTGACCTCATGCCCCTGTTCGCTGAGGATATTTTCCGCTTCTTCCGCTACCAGCAGTGAGTTGCCGTAAACCGTTCCCACGAAGATTCCAACCTGAGCCATTGCTCCTACTCCCTTAAATACCTTTAGAAATGATCAGTTATCCTGACCGCTAGCCGAGGGAAACTCAACCCCGGCAAGCTCAGGGATACTCTCCGCCCAGCCAAACTGTGACATAACGCCCTGCCAGGACTGGTCCCAGCGAGCGGAAATCTGCAGCGGTTTGCCGGTCACCGGATGAGTCAGCTGCAGATGGCTGGCGTGCAGCATCAGGCGCGAGCAACCGAAATGCTCGGCCATGCCGCGGTTCTGGCGCAGGTCACCGTGCTTGCTGTCACCGATGATGGGATGGCGGATATGTACCATATGGCGCCGCAGCTGGTGCTTGCGGCCATGTTCCGGTTTCAGCTCAAGCAGGCTGTAGCGTGCGCTGTCGTAACGGCCAATCGCCACCGGCATCTCTGCCTGCGCCAGCGGCCGATAATGGGTGATCGCCGGCTGCGGGCCTTTGTCCGCCGAGGCAAACTTGTCGGCGATTTTGTCCAGCTCTTCCGTCAACGGGTAATCGAGGGTATCGCCTTCCAGCACGTAGCCGCGCACCACCGCATGGTAGGTTTTCTGCATTTGGTGCTGTTCAAGCTGCTGCGACAACAGCCGCGCCACCTCGCTGGACAGCGCCATCAGCAACACGCCGGATGTAGGACGATCAAGGCGATGCACGGTAAACACATGCTGGCCAATCTGATCGCGCACGGTCTGCATCACAAACCGGGTTTCATGGCGATCCAGCCAGCTGCGGTGCACCAGCCAACCGGACGGCTTGTTCACCGCCACCAGGTGCTCGTCCTGATACAAAACCTCAATCACAATCTCTTTTCCTACGTAAAAGCCCAGATTCCGGCGCGAGTATACAGGAGTGCGTCAGGGCTAGTTAACCCATTCGATGGTCACCAGACGACTATCGGCCCGGCCGCGATCGTCCACCGCCCGAATGCGGTACTGCCCGTTGTTGATCGGCCGCCAGTCGATGGCCTTTTTGCTGGCGCTGCTGCCGAGATAAATGTCGTCAACAAACCAGTACACCGTTTTGCTGTCGGCATCGGTCACTGCGTTGAAGGCAATTTTATCGCGTCCCTGCTGCGATTGCCGCAGGGTATAGGTGGTGTTCTTGAGCGGCGAGGTGATGCGCGGCGCATTACCCCCAACGGCAATGCCGTTGTCCTTGCAGCGATTTATCGGCGGCGAGCGCTTAGGCAACCCGGCCTGAGCGAACACGTTGGCCAGATCGGAAGGCCAGAACTCAAACACTTCAGTGCGGGTTTGCGCCTGGTCATAGGGCGGACAGGCCACCTCACCGCTGTGAATATCCAGCACCACCGGCCGATAAACGCTGTCGACCTTGATCGGTGACTTACCGGGAATAAACCAGGTTTTGCCCTTTTGCTGGCACCAGGGGGTAGGTAAATCGCCGCTGGCCAGGCAAATATCCACCCGCCGCAACCGCTTCGGGAATGGCTGTCGGGGCTCCCGCAGCGAGGGATAGCTGGCATGCACACTGTCGATAATATTGAAGAATAACGGGGCCGCTGCATCGGCACCCACCAGGGCATTATTGCCGCGACTGTCGAAGTTCCCTTCCCACACCACCAGCACGTAGGGCCCGAAAATCCCTACGCTCCAGGCATCGCGAAATCCCCATGAAGTCCCGGTTTTCCAATAGACCGGCAGCGACGATGAGCGCTGCGCCAACGTGTCTCCCGGCCGTCGGTGTTGTCGCAGCATATCCAGAGTAATAAAACTGGCCTCTTCGCTGAGCAAGCGCACCGCCGGCGTCTCCACATCGCTACTCAGCATGCGCAATGGGCGCAATGCGCCGCGATTCGCCAACAAAGCATAGAGTTTCGCCAGTTCCTGAGCGGTAACCTCACCGCCCCCCAATACCAGCGACAAACCATAGTGGTTCTCGCTGGCCATATTCTCGACGCCGCTCAGGCGCAAGAACTGGTAGAACGTCGGCTGCCGCAGCTGCGACGCCACGTACACAGCGGGAATATTGCGGCTAAAATTCAGCGCATCGGTGGCCGTTACCGGCCCGAGAAAACGCCGGTCAAAATTCTCCGGCGCGTAGGCACCAAATGAGGAAGGTACATCTTTCAGAATGGTCATCGGATGCAGCACGCCCTGCTCCATGCCCAGGGCATAGATAAAGGGCTTTAAGGTCGAACCGGGCGAACGCTTGGCATGGGTCCCGTTCACCTGCCCTTGAATCTGGCGGTTGTAATAGTCTGCTGACCCCACCAGCGCCCTGACCCCCATATCACGGCTGTCCACCAGCAGCACTGCGGCATTGTGGATCCCACGGCTCTGATTGCGGGCAATAAAGGCATTTACCTGGCGTTCGACCAAACGTTGCAGCCCGACGTCCAGCGTGGTGTCGACGCGGCTGTTTCGCTTCACCCACTGCGGAGTTTGCTGGCGCAGTTGCTCGATAAAGTGCGGTGCTATATAGGGCATCTGCTCGGGTTGACGCAGCGCTAGCGGGAGCCGAAACAGGGCCTGTTGGCTGCTGTCGGTCGCGTAGACTTGCTGCCAGCGCTGGAACAAGCGGTCGCGCGCCTGCGTCAGGGCAACGCCCAGCACGCCCGTTTTCGGTTCCAGACGGTAACTGGGTGACTGCGGCAACACGGCCAGGGTTAACGCTTCCGGCAGGGTCAGGTCTCGCGGTGGCTTGGCGAAATAGATCAGGCTGGCGGCACCGATGCTTTCAATATTGCGACCGTAAGGGGCATAGTTCAGATAAGCTTCCAAAATATCGTGCTTGGAGTAGCTCAGCTCAAGCTGTATCGCACGCGCGACCTGCAGCAGTTTGCCACCCGGCGTACGGGTGTTGAGATGCCAGCGCATGCGCGCCAGTTGCATGCTGATGGTCGAACCGCCCTGCATCCTGCCACCGGAAACATAGCTGCGCCAGAAGCCGCGCGCCAGGCTAACGGGGTTAAAACCGGGATTGTAGTAAAACCACCGATCCTCATGCAGCAGCAGACCACGCACCGCCAAAGGTGAAATGTCTTCCAGCGGAGTCCACAGCCGGTAACGATCGTCATTGGCCAGCGTGATGCGCATCAGCGTACCTTGACGATCATAGTAGGTGGAGGACAGCGGTAATTCTTGCGCCAACGGCGGGTGCGGCCATAGCCGAATGGCGCCAAGCACCAGCGCGAGCAGAAAGACCGCCATCAGGCTGTTCTGCAGCCAGGGTGTTTTCAGGATTTTCATCGGGTCTCAACGCGCTGACGTCGGGCTGCGGAGATTAGCCCGACGTCAGCCACAGCTTATTTATTTTCCGCCGGCACCACCACCAGCTTACCGCTGCCGACCGACATGGCCTGCACTTCACGGTCATACATGGCTTCGCCATAGGCCGGTGGGATGACAAAGCTGCCGGTATTGGTCGCTTTGATCTGGTAAACGAACGTCTGCACCTCGGTGCTGGCACTGCCGTAAATGATCACCCGATCTTCACGAATATCGCTGTAATCCGGCGCCCAGCTGGATCCTGAAGCCGCCAGCGGTGACTGCCAACCGCTGCTTTGCGCTTCCTCCTCGCTGCCTTCTTCAGCGGCTGGTTCCGGCGGCGTTTGCTGCACCACTTCGAACCCGCCCGGCAACAGATCGACGATCGCCAGATTGCTCAACCCCTCTTTAGCGTTAGCGCGGATTTTCAGATGTACATTGACCTTCTGCCCCAGCGTTACCTGCGTGACCGGCTTACCCTGCTCATCGGTGTAATCGCGGGTGATTTCCAGCCCGCGTGCCAGGGCTTTCTGTGGCGCAGCAAGGTCATAACCTGCCTGAGTCACCGAGTACCAGGCCGGCGCATCGCCGCTGTTGGTGAAGCGGACAGCGGCGGCATCAGCGGTAAACCGCCCTTTGGCAAACAGCCCCTGCAGCTCGGCTATCCGCTGTGGTGCCGCATTGCCGCCTTTACCGATCTGTGCAATCTCCAGCGCACCCGCGTTGGCAGACTGCGCCACCTGAGCCGAATAGCTCTCCAGCGCCAGTATGCTCATCGCGGAAGAGTAGGTGGTGTAACGCTCTTCTTTCAGCGCCTTCACCATGTTCTCCAGCACCTGCGGCGGAATCGATGCCACCTTTTCCGGGAAATGGCGGGTAATCAAATACAGCCGCGTCGCATCCTGCACCAGCGGATCAAAGTAATTCTGCGTCCACCAGGCGTTGTCATAGGCTTTGCTCAACTGCTGCCAGCTTGGCTGCAACAGTGCGGCGGCCTCGTCATCCATCTTCAGCAATTGATAAGAAGATGCCAGATACAGCGCGCTCAGATCGGTTTTCCAACTGTCCGGATAGCGTTTTTGCAGCGTATCCTGCACCATTGCCAGCGCATTGGTGGTCACCTCGCCTTGCCGCGTCAGCAGATAGATAGCCCAGCTGCGCAAACGCAGCAGATACAGGTCGTCAAAGCCGCTGGCCGCCAGTTCACGCAGTGCGCCGTTGGCTTCCTCAAGCATGCCCTCCGGCAGCGCATACCCGGCTTCTTTGGCCTCCAACAGATACTGGACCACATACGGCGTAACGAAAGGATCGGCATCTGGTGATGACCGCCAGGCGCCGATGGCCCCGCTGTCATTCTGGCGAGAACGCAACACGCCGAGCAGGTTGCGTAGTTGTTTGCTAACCTCTGCCTGGCTCAGGCCCCCCGCCATTTCCGGATGACGGCTCTGCAGGATCAGCGGAATGGAGCGGCTGACGATCTGCTCGGAACAGTAATAAGGGTAGTCTGCCAGGTATTGAGCCAGCCCGTTGGTCAGCACCAGCGGCGAATGGGAAACCGCCGCCTGGCGCTGCGCATAGGCGTCAAACATCTGACGCAGGCCTTCGACGTTTTGGCTGCTGCCGCTCATCCGTCCCATCACCGTTTGGGTGCGGTACGGCATTGCCGGGCGCACCGAGGTGCTGACCGTGCGGCGGCTGCTCTTGTCGCCATAGCTGGCGTCAAACACCAAAGGTGCATCCCCCAACGCAGATTTGGCACGCAGTCGGAAATTAACCACACCCTCGCGTTTTTCCGCCAGCGACAGACCTTGTACCGCATTGCCCACCACTTCCAACTGAGGAGGTGGCGTCAAGTGCACGCTCACCGCCACCGGTTGACCGTTCAATCCTTCGAGGTTGTTACTGACGCCCACGCTGACGTCAAACTCATCGCCCGGTGCCACCATCGCCGGCACGTTTGGCGTCATGATGAAGTTGTCCCGCACCGTCGCGGCGGTTTGCGCCTTGCCGATCTTGTCCGGCGTCACCGAGATAGCCATGACCCGGATTTTACCGTTGAAGTAATCCGGCACCGGATAGACGAATGACTTCTCGCCGTTCACCTCGGTGATGCCGGACCAGTAGGCGACCGGCTTATCGCGCTTGCGTTTGAACGGGTTCAGGTTGAGATCCAACCCTTCCCCTGCGTCGCCGCCCGGGGCCGCCGTCAGCGCCATCAGCTTGCTGAACTCCGGCAGGATCAGGTCAAGAATTTGCGAGCTGGTGACGCTCAGTTCACGCTTGCTGAAGAAGAACTCCAGCGGATCTTTTAACCGGTAGCGAGCCACCTGCAGGATCCCTTCATCGACGGCAAACAACGCCACCTGCTGCGGGCCGTCGGTTTTCACCGACATGGTCAGATCCTCACCGGGCTTAATCACCGTCGGTGCCGTCACTTGCAGCCCATTTTGCCGTGCGCGGGTGCTGATTTTGAAAGGCATAACGCCGTAACTCAGCGGGCTCATAAAGATTTCGCTGGAGTTGACGTCGCGCACAAACTGCACGTTGATGTAACCGTTGCCCTCCAGGCCGGCCGGCAGGCGAATTTTCTGTACCGAACTAGTGGTGTCGCTATGGAACCACTGCCAGGCGTAAACCCGATCTTTCTCGATGGTGATCAGCCCGCTACCGGTGTAAGGCGCGTTGATCGACACCTCTATCTCTTCGCCAGGCTGATATTCCGCCTGGTTAAGCTTCAATTTCAGTTCCGCATTGCGATCCAGCGAACGGCTAAGGTTGGCATTCCCGGCCACGCTGTAGGCAACGCGGTTAAGCACCTTGCCCTGCGCGTCCTCAATCACCAGCACAAAGTCACCCGGCTTGTCGGTCGCCAGCCGCAGATCATTCCCCTGTTCACTCAGTGCCAACGGCTGCTCCGACAGCGACACTTCCTTCATTTTCGATTGATATTTGTAAACGCCGGAATCCTGCTTGGTCAGCACGGAAATGTATTTCTGTTCGATCAGCACCAGCTTCAGATCCGCCAGGGCAATCTGTTTGAGCGACGGATCTACGGCGATCACATTCAACTGACGCACCGCATCGCGGTTGATATAGCCAAGATCTCCATCTGCCTTCACGCCAACCAGATAGTCATAAGGCGATACCAGGGCTCTGGCGGTAGCCGCCACCGAACGCCCACCGCCGGCGACGAAGGCTTCCGACAACAGCTGCAGCTGATAAGTGGCATCGGCATAGCCTTTGAGATCCAGCGGAATGTTAGCCGCGCCATGCTCGTCGGTAGTGCGCTCTTCCAACTCGGTTTCGAAGCCGTCGCTGTTTTGCCGGTTTTCGTAGAAGGCGTAGTCCGGGAAGCGGTCAAAGCTCGGGTACATGGGTCGCAGGGTCAATCGTGAGGTGACGCGACGATCTTGCGCCGGCGTGCCAAACAGATTCTGCACATCAATATTGGCCTGCAATTCCGAAGGTTTCACCCAGCCCTGTTGACGGTTTGGTGTCAGTTCCAGCTTCACCTTCAGCTGATCCGGCTCAAACTCTTTCACATTGACGGAGGTATGACCGAGCAGCGTTGAGGTGTCGTGGTTTTTCCCCACCAGATACAGATAGACGTTCCACTCGCCGGTGGGTGAATTCTCATCGGTGGTGTAACTCAGCTCATTGAACCCGCTGGCGCCCAACGTCAGCGGCACCGTGGTCATCAGCTTATCGCGCGGATCGCGGATTTCAGCACGTACCGGCACGCCGGCCAGCCCCACGCCCCAATCGGCGGCGCGGGTGATCAGGCCGATATTAAAGGTGTCTCCCGGCCGATAAACGCCCCGATCGGAGAACAGGTAGCTGCTGAGCGCACGCGGATCGGTGGGGGTCTGCTCACCGGCAATGTCGAAGCGCGAGAAATCCAACCCGCGATCGTTATAGCTGCCGGTCGGCAAGAAGGAAACATCCCCCTCTTTTTCCACCAGGAACATCACCGGCTGGCGCTCATTGGTGTAAACGTCAAGCGCCGGGAAGCGCACGTGGCCGTTGGCATCGGTGATTTGACTGAGCAAGGTTACGCCGTTTTTCGCGATCACCGACACTTTCGCGCTGCCGACCGGTGCACCGCTGTGGATCGATTGGACAAATACATCGCGCGTTTTGTCCTGAGAGCTTTTGGCGACAATGCCCAGGTCGGTCACAACCACAAAACGTGAATCACCGACCCTGTCCTGATCGTCGCTTTCTTCCTGAGGTTCATCGGCTCCTGCCTCTTCCTCCGCCGGTTTCTGGTTCGGCTGCCATTCGGACAGCGTCAGCAGAAACACGCCGCGGTGAGAATCAGGATTGGTGGACAAGTAGCGGGAAAGATCGATGCCCTGATAATTCACCACGCCCGGCTGGTCATTATTGAGCGCGGTCTGGTATTTAAAATGCTCGGTAAAATATTCGTCATCCAGCCGGTTAAACTCGGCGGAAGAGTATTCCCGGCTTTTGAAAGAAACTATGTGCTGCAATTGGCTTGGGATCACCCGTTTGATATCCAGGCGCAGGCCCGCCACGTTGCGCGCGGCAACGCTGATCTGCTTATCGCCGTTCACCGACAGTAGCGATCCTTGCGACATGAACTGCAGGGATTTCGGGAACTCCGGCACCTCAATCACCCGGAAGGCCTTTTTCGGCATTTTATAACCGCCGTTGGAGACCAGCTGATTGTCGATCTCAAGCAGCATGAAGCGATGCGCCGGGGCATCGAATTTGAAGCTGAACTGCGGCTGGTAGCTCTCTTCGGCCTCGTTGAGCGTCAAAGTCAGCGGCGTTGACTGCGCCAGCACATTCTTGGCGACGCTGTCGGTATCCCACTGGTAAAAATCATTCGGGTCTTTAGCGGCTTCAGCATCGCTGGGATCGTGCTGTGGCAGCAACCAGGCTTTGGTCGCGCGTGCCAGCTCTTTATCCTTGACGGCATCGCTGAAAGCGACGATCAGAGCCCGCTGCCCCTTGGCACCCTCGGCGTCCACCACCTGGGCGCTGGCATCGCTCAGCGCCAGGCTGTACAGCGTCGGTACCGTGACCCCGTTGCTTTTCACTTCATCGATGGTGTTGGCGGGCACCGTCGCTTTGATACCCTTGCCGACGGTCAGGTGCACCACGCCGCCCTGATCCAGCGCCTGCAGCGGCTCTGAGTGGATCCAGGCGTTGAGTTTTTTCTCATCGTAGACCAGCGAGAAGTTGAGCTTTTTCTCCGACTTGGCGTTGCCTTCCTTCAATCCCAGCGAGACCTGTTTTTCAAAGCTGGTGACGTCCAACGGCGCATTGAACTTCAGATTAAAGATAGCGCTGCGCTTCTTCGGATCCTGCGGGTCCTGGTAATACTCGGCCTGGCCAAGCTGGTAATTAAAAGCGGGCACGTTAAAGGTGTAACGGGTGTTGGCGAGTTTGATCTGCGGCGCCAGTAACGTGGCAGGATCGAGGTTAACCTGGTATTGCGTGCCCATCGGCAGCGGTTTTTTCGGCGTAAAGACCAGGGTTGAAGCGTCGTTCCAGATCCACTGGCCCTCGGCCTGCGGCTTAAGCGTCACGCCCTTGGTCACCGTCTTGCCAACGTCGGTCAAAGGTGCCGCCGAGTGACTGAACGTCAGGCTTAGCTTCTGCGGTGTCGGCTTCTGAACGGCGTAGTTTATCGCTTCAGGGCCAGCGGCCTGCACGTCGGTTTGCTGATACACCATGGGTGCCGGTTCGATCGGTTGCGGTCGGTTCAGCCACCAGTGCCAGCCGTAGACAGCGCCACCGGCGATGCACAACAAAATCAGCAACGCCAGACTGATGGCTTTCGGGTATTTGTTTACGCCGCTTTCCAGCCGCAAAAACGTCCGTTTCACACCGCCAGACAGCGCAGTCCACCAAGCAGGCGCACTCCAGGCAAGATTACCGATCAGCGGCCTGAATAACCGCCCCAGTAACGCCAGGCTCAATGCCAACAGGCGGAATGCACCCTTGATTAACGTAAAAGGCAGACGAAGGATAAACTTTAATAAATCCATTATTGCAGCACCTTATAATCCTTTGCAGATCCCCGGATAAACGGCCAGGGTTTATCGGGTTCGAAAGACGCCGCCAAATACCCTGTCCTGGCGTCTGCGCTAATACATCCATCTGCCGCCTGGCGAAAATCAGCGGCCACGTCGGAATATAATTACGACTCTTTATTCAGCATGTTATCCAATTTCTGCAGCACAACCAGCAGCGGCATGCAGTTGGGCTCATTGTCTTTCAGCGCCTCTTCAAAATAAGGCGTGATGGCAAAGCGCGTAGGTAAAGGCGCATCCGCATCCAGCAGCGCGTACATACGTGGCAGAAACACCCATTGCAGCCAGGCTTCGGCCGACATGCTGTCTACGCAGAAAGGTTCAGTGCTGGCGAAGGCCTCAGGCTCAGGCGGTGCAGCCTGCCACAGAGCCAGATCGCGCATTGACTGTTCAATCGCCTGCAAACTGTGGCGAACCTGATTATTTATACTCATCTGCATTCCCGATCTATTTTCATGATGATGATTCAGCCGCGTGGCTGAAAAGCGGCAAAGCATAGCATTTTTATAGCCCAAATTCGGCTGACTTGACTAGCGCAGCCGTTTTTATCTGGTGGCGTCCAGCGCCCCACGGCACAATAGACACACCGACTAAACCAAACAGATTAGACACATGCCTGCAATCACACCGACAAAAAATCACGCCACGCCCGGCAAAGCCATGCTGGCTTCGGTCACCGGCTACGCCATGGACGGCTTTGACTTGCTGATCCTCGGCTTTATGCTGCCGGCCATCAGTATCGAAATGGGATTGAGTTCTTCCGCCGCCGGTTCGCTGGTCACCTGGACGCTGATCGGCGCCGTACTGGGCGGGGTGATTTTCGGTCACCTCAGCGATCGCTTTGGTCGTATCCGGGTATTGACCATCACCATCCTGATGTTCTCGGTGTTTACCGGCCTTTGTGCCCTGGCACAAGGCTACTGGGATTTGCTCGCCTACCGTACGCTGGCGGGCATCGGGCTGGGCGGGGAGTTCGGTATCGGCATGGCGCTGATCGCCGAAGCCTGGCCGGCGGAAAAACGCAATCGAGCCTCGGCCTACGTGGGCATGGGCTGGCAGCTTGGCGTATTGGCGGCGGCGTTTCTCACCCCGTTACTGCTGACGCATATCGGCTGGCGCGGCATGTTCCTGGTGGGCTTGTTGCCCGCACTGGCGTCGTTCCTGATCCGCCGCACCCTGGGAGAACCGGAAGCGTTCGTCCGCCAGCAAAGCACCGGTGAACAGCTCTCTTTCGCCCAACGTATCAGGCTGCTGTTCAAAGACCGCGCCACCAGCAAGGCCAGTATCGGTATTTTTATTTTGTGCTCGGTGCAGAACTTCGGCTATTACGGGCTGATGATTTGGATGCCGACCTACCTGGCCAAAAACTTCGGTTTCTCATTAACCAAGTCAGGCCTGTGGACAGCGGTTACGGTGATCGGCATGACGTTCGGTATCTGGCTGTTTGGCGTCTTGGCCGACCGCTTCAGCCGCTGGAAGATTTTTATCAGCTATCAGATCGGTGCGGTGGTGATGGTAGTGGTCTATGCGCAACTTAGCGACCCGACGTTAATGCTGTTTGCCGGCGCGCTGATGGGAATGTTCGTTAATGGGATGATTGGCGGCTACGGCGCGTTGATCTCCGATACTTACCCGGTACAGGCGCGCGCTACCGCACAAAACATTTTGTTCAATCTGGGGCGAGGCGTTGGCGGCCTGGGGCCATTGGTGATCGGCGCATTGGTGACGCAGGTATCCTTCGCTGCGGCAATCAGCCTGCTGGCGGCGATTTATCTGCTGGATATTTATGCCACGCTGTTCCTGCTGCCTAAAAAACAGGTCGATGGCGATACGCTGGGGGCGATTGGTTAACAACTGAGATGAATTCGAGCAGGGTTAAGCCTGTTGACGGCTTAAAGCATAAATCCGTATAAAAAGTTGAGGGCACTGCGCTAACAGTGCCCTCGGTTCGTTTTATAGCAGTCCCGCTACACAGTGTGCTCCCTGCTCAATCCTTGAAAACTTTTCCTGCGGCCATCCTGACCAAACCATCCTGGCGTTGTCCCGTAGCATCGTCCTGATGCGGTTCCTTAGTCTTCATGACCCGCCAACCATCCCTTGCTGGCTCTCAATCTCCATCCTGGAGGTGTCCCTGGTTTCAGTCCTGAAACATCCTGGCATCTCCTGACGCCGTCCTTCGCTCTTCACTGAGCGCATCCACTTCTTCATCCTGAAGCTGCATCATCCTGATGCTTTCCAGCTCCACCGTATCCCTTCCGGTGAACATAAGATCGCTTAATTATCCCGGGTTCACAAGGGCTTACTGGCAGGCGTGCTACAAATTAATGCTAAGAGTTATCCTAAAGAAAAACTAACCAATTGATCTGGATAACAATAAAATGCTTCTAATCGGCAGTGAGCCAAAAATTAAAAGCGATCTCTCACAACGCTTGTGAGAGATCTCGCACAAGCAATGCGGTCAAATTAGCATCAATCGTCTATCCGCGGGCGCAATGCATCGAGGAAATTGCCCAGCGACGCGGCCAGCAGGGTGCGCTTATCACTGCCAAATTGCTCCAGCACCACATTCCCACTGACGTTGCACAAAGAGACCAGGGTCATTTCTGATTCGGTGGTTGCCAGGAACAGCGTCGGGGACAGTTTCAAACGTTTTTGCGTTACCAGATGACCGATCAGGTTTTCCTGCAGGCGGATAAAATCGTCTTCGCTCCATACCTGCAGCAAGGTCAAATGATGTTCGCCGAACTGCGCACCCATATCGCCAGCATACTGCTGGGTATAAAACAGATTGATGTCCGGCTGCAGACGAAGCTCAAGCGCAGTCTCTACCTTTTCCAGCGTTGCGGCCGGGGTGAAGGGTTGCGGCAACCACAGCGCCTGGTCATCACGGTTTTCGACCAGGCAGGGCGACGGCACGCCGTACAGCTCCTGACTTGCCGGCGCATGACCGCGCTCCTGCTGCCAAAGCTCAACATAACGCTGGGTAAATTCACGCAGGGCGTGCGGTACATCGTGGTCCATATTTTTTCTCGCATACGGTAAACTGGCGACCATTGTACCTATCTCTCACCAAGGTGACAGCAGATGTCCTCCAACCAAGCCCCTTCCCTGTCGGAACTGACGCTGGGCAAAGCCTGACAATCTACGCACGTTGCCCCCGTCGCGGCGGGCAGGACATCAATCCCTGGCGCAGCAAAACGGACTTTGTCCCGTTTCGAGGTCGTCCGACACGCCAATAGTGCGAAACATTGCTCAACAACTGAGCTAACGAGTGGTTTGTGTTGGTAAAAATCGGGGGACGGCGGTAAGGTTAAATCAGGTGCGCCGGGCATTCCGGTCGGGTTTTACCGCCGTGCCCTGACAATAACGAGATGCTGTTTTGCTGCGTATGGATTACTACTGCCCCGTTCCGGGTGCAAAGGAGTTACCTTGATTACACACATCAGCCCGCTTGGCTCTATGGATTTGCTGTCGCAGCTGGAAGTAGACATGCTGAAGCGTACCGCCAGCAGTGATCTATACCGTTTGTTCCGCAACTGTTCGCTGGCCGTTTTGAACTCCGGCAGCCAGACCGACAACAGCAAACAGCTGCTGTCACGCTACGAAACCTTTGATATCAACGTGCTGCGCCGTGAGCGCGGTGTGAAACTCGAACTGGTTAACCCACCGGAAGACGCCTTTGTCGACGGTCGAATTATCCGCTCGCTGCAGGCCAACCTGTTCGCCGTGCTGCGCGATATTCTGTTCGTTCACGGGCAGATCGACAGCGCCGGCCGTTTCCAGCATCTGAATCTGGAAAACTCGGCCCACATTACCAACCTGGTGTTCTCTATCCTGCGTAACGCCCGTGCGTTGCACCTCGATGAGGATCCTAACCTGGTGGTGTGCTGGGGCGGCCATTCGATCAATGAAAATGAATACCTTTATGCCCGCAAGGTCGGCAGCCAACTGGGCCTGCGCGAGCTGAATATCTGTACCGGCTGCGGACCGGGTGCCATGGAAGCGCCGATGAAAGGCGCCGCCGTGGGCCACGCCCAGCAGCGCTACCGCAACAGCCGTTTTATCGGCATGACCGAACCTTCAATCATTGCCGCAGAACCGCCAAACCCGCTGGTCAATGAGCTGGTTATCATGCCGGACATCGAAAAACGCCTGGAGGCCTTCGTCCGTATTGCCCACGGTATCATCATCTTCCCGGGCGGCGTTGGCACGGCGGAAGAACTGCTGTATCTGCTGGGTATTCTGATGAACCCGGAAAACAGCGAACAGGTCTTGCCGCTGATCCTCACCGGGCCAAAAGAGAGCGCCGACTATTTCCGCGTGTTGGACGAGTTCATCATGAACACGCTGGGGGACGCAGCGCGCCGCCATTACACCATCATCATCGACGATCCGGCGGAAGTGGCGCGGCAGATGAAAAAAGCCATGCCGCTGGTGAAAGAAAACCGCCGCAATACCGGCGATGCCTACAGCTTCAACTGGTCTATTCGCATCGCGCCGGATCTGCAATTACCATTCGAGCCGAGCCATGAAAATATGGCGAATCTCAACCTGTATCCGGACCAGCCGGCCGAACAGTTGGCCGCTGCGCTACGCCGCGCGTTTTCCGGCATCGTCGCCGGCAACGTGAAGGAAAATGGCATTCATGCCATTGAGCAGTTCGGCCCGTACAAGCTGCACGGCGAACCGCAGATGATGAAACAGATGGACAGCCTGTTGCAGGGCTTCGTTGCTCAACACCGTATGAAGCTGCCGGGCAGCGCCTATGTACCCTGCTACGAAATAGTCGCTTAACGAACCCTCTGGGCGGCTTAATAACCGCCCTTCTTTTTACCTGACTTTTCCGCCTTTACTCTATATGGATTTCAAGTTGCAGCCAGGCGGTAAGCGTGTTCATCCCCAGAGCTTACTTGGGGGGAGTACGTGAAGTCAGCAACGCTGCAGCTTGAAAGACGACGAGTTAATGCCTATACACCTACTGATTGTCGACGCCCTCAACCTCATCCGCCGCATTCACGCCGTGCAGGGGTCTCCCTGTGTCAACGCCTGCCAGCACGCCGTGCAACAGTTGATCCAGCACAGCCGCCCAACGCACGCGGTGGCGGTATTCGACGAGGACGATCGCAGCGAAAGCTGGCGTCATCAGATCCTGCCCGACTATAAAGCCGGACGTTCGCCGATGCCGGAGAATCTGCAGCAGGAAATGCCGCAGCTTCGCCAGGCGTTCGAGGCCCTCGGCGTCGCCTGTTGGCACTCGCCAGGCAATGAAGCGGACGATCTGGCGGCAACGCTGACGGCCAAAATCGCAGGCGGCGGCCATCAGGTCACTATTGTGTCCACCGACAAAGGTTACTGTCAGTTGTTGGCACCCAGCGTGCAAATTCGCGATTACTTTCAAAAGCGCTGGCTGGATATGCCGTTTGTGCAGCAGGAGTTTGGGGTATCGCCACAGCAGTTGGCGGATTACTGGGGATTGGCGGGGATCAGTAGCAGCAAGATCCCTGGTGTAGCCGGCATCGGACCGAAAACGGCGGTGTTGCTGTTGCAGCAGGCAGGTTCACTGGACGGGCTCTACCAGGCCCTGGAGCAGGTGCCGGAGAAATGGCGCGGTAAACTTCAACAACACCGCGACATGGCTTATATCAGTAAAAAGGTCGCCACCTTGCGCACCGACCTGACGTTAACCGGTAACCTGCAGCAACTGCGGTTACCGGCATAAACCAGGGCGCTGCAGAAAGCGCCCGCTCAATTAATCACGCTCGTCGCGACGACCAGCCACGGCAGACCACATACGGCGGACGTGCACGGTAACTTCTTCACGATCGTGGTACAGCTGCTTGGCATGGATTTGCGAGCTGATACCCGCCGCATCCAGCGCTTCCCTGATCGACTGCAGGTTCTGCGAAACCTCTTCGTAGCGTTTTTTCATCGGCAACTTCAGGTTGAAGATCGCCTCGCGACACCAGCCTTTCACCAGCCATTGGATCATCAAGCTGGTCACCTTCGCAGGTTTTTCCACCATGTCACACACCAGCCAGTAAATCTTGCTGCTGGAAGGTTCATATCTGAACCCGTCGGCGCGGTGATGGGTTACCTGTCCGGTATCCATCAGGCTTGGCGCCATCGGGCCATTGTCCACCGCGTGCACCATCATGCTGCGTTGCACCAGTTGGTAGGTCCAACCGCCCGGACAGGCCCCCAGATCGACCGCATGCATACCGCTGGCCAAACGCTCGTCCCACTCGTCGGCGGGGATAAACACGTGGAATGCCTCTTCCAGCTTCAGCGTAGAACGGCTTGGCGCGTCTGAAGGGAATTTAAGGCGCGGAATGCCCATATAGAACGGTGAGTTGTTGTTGCTGAAGGAGTAACCGACATAACAGCAACCCGGCGCGATAAAGAACACGTGCACCACGGGACGGGTTGCATTCTCACGGGCCATCAACACTTTCTGCTCACGCATCGCGGCGCGCAACGGCACCGTCAGTTTGCGGCAGAACTTCATCAGCTCTTTGCTTTCGTTGGTGTCCGGCACTTCTACTCGCAGCTCACCACCGCGATCCACCACGCCAATCAGCATGCCAACGATCGGTGATACGCGATCTTCCGGCGGCAAATCACGCAGAAGCTCGCCCACCACCAGCATCTGGCGGGCAAAAATCAGCTCGCGGAACGGAATTTCCCGCGCCAGGCGATCGGCATCGTCCGGTTGGTAGCACTCAAAAAGCACGTAGCCGCTGTTGTCCTTCACTCTGGCGAAGCCAAACACTTCCAGCTCGGCAGCCTTGGCGGTAATTTCCGCCGCACACTCTTTTTCAAAACCCTGGCGGCAATACAACGCAATCTTATTCATGGCGCTCGGCCTTTTTCCTCAGACGCAAAGCGCCAATCAACATCAATACCCAACCGGCCAGGAAACACACGCCGCCAATCGGCGTGATATAGACCCAGACCTTCAGGTGCGACAGCGCCAGACAGTACAGGCTGCCGCTGAACAGTACGGTGCCGAGCGCCAATAACGCCCCGCTCCAGTAAAACCACAGGCTGACACGGCGTTGCATCGCCACTGCCAGTGCCAGGATCGTCAGGGTATGAAAGCCCTGATATTCCAGCCCGGTACGGATCCAGGCCATCTCGTTAGCGCCCAGCGTGCCACTTAATACGTGTGCGCCAAACGCGCCCAGAGCAACAAATACAAAACCGCTGATAGCGGCAAAAATCAGCATTGAACGACTGCTCATCGTTATTTACCTTTATTGAAAAAAACCGGCGGCGACAAAACGGCGACCGGCCTCATTGTTCGTAGCGAAAGCGGAACTTTTCTTGCTCGCTGGCTGCCCGCGCCAGGATCCACTGACGAAAGGCGGCTATTTTACCCAGTTCTGCCTGACTGTCATGACATACCAGATAAAAAGCATTTTTACTGACCAGGACGTCGTTAAACGGGCATACCAATCGCCCGGCTTCGATCTCGGTCTGTGCCATCACGTTATTGACCAAGGCAATCCCCTGCCCATGCACTGCCGCCTGAACCACCATGGCGCTGTGGCTGAAAATCGGCCCCTGCTGTACATTGATGTGCTGCAACCCCAACTGGCGCGTGTAGGCCAGCCAATCGCGGCGTGAAGTATCATGCAGTAGCGTGTGATAAGCCAGATCGCTCGTCATTTTTAACGCATGTTCGCCGGTAAGCAGGCTGGGAGAGCATACCGGCAGCAGGTATTCCGCGTATAAACGCTCGGCGCGCAACCCAGTCCAGTTGCCGCGACCATAGAAAATCGCCACGTCCACGTCATCCGCCAGCTTGTCTTCTTCACGGTCCACCGCCTGGATACGCACGTCAATTCCCGGATAAGCTGAGTTAAAGCCGGACAAGCGGGGCACCAGCCACTGAATGGCAAAACTGGGAGGCAAACTGACGGTCAGTGCACCCTTGGCGCTGCGCGCCTGTAACTTGCGCGTTGCCTCATTGATCGAGGAGAAGATTTCCTTGATATCCAGATAATAACTTTGCCCTTCTTCCGTCAGCAACAGCGAGCGGTTGCGGCGCCGAAACAGCTTCAGGCCGAGGAAGTCCTCCAGCGACTTGATCTGGTGGCTCACCGCGGCCTGGGTGACAAACAGTTCTTCAGCCGCTTTGGTAAAACTCAGATGACGAGCAGCCGCGTCAAAGACCCGCAGTGCATTCAGAGGTGGTAAGCGTTTAGACATTTATTAGCTACTTTTGTGTAACAATATTCCGAGTGATTCGGCATAAAAAATCAGGCGGCGTGGTGTGCGGTGCAAAAGGCACAGAACAACAAAGCGCTACCATTAGTTTTTTTAATCCGAGCCATTATAAATTGTCCGTTGAGCATGCGCCAGCAAATACCTATAGTGGCGGCACTTCCCGGGCCGGAACGAAAAGGGAGTGGGTGTCGAGGACGCCGATGAACTTTTGGCTTGTGGTTGTGATGTTGTGTTTGCAAATTGTCTGGCAATCCAGACGTGGTAGCTAAGCTACTGTTTTTTCACTTCCTGTACATTTACCCTGTCTGTCCATAGTGATTTTATGCAGCACCGCAAGCTTTGCGGTGCTTTTTTTTGCCTGACGTTTACTGGTTACTGGTTGCTTTCAACCATTTCTTTCACGTCGGAGCGGTTGATCTGCTGCTCAACACCGTTGGCATCTTTATAGCTGATCATCCCGGTGTCGTTGTCCACTTTTGGCTTGCCGTCAGCGACAATAGTGCGCCCATCATTGGTGTGCATCACGTAATTGCTGGAGCAGGCTGCCAGGGTGAACGTAAGCATCAGAGCAGAGATAACTGCGGCTGTCTTCTTCATTGTGGACTCCTTGTAGTTTTAAATGCTGTAAAAAACCCTTTCTATTATTCAACGCCATTATTTAGCGCGTACTTATTAGCATAACAAACTTTCCCAAGATTGCCAGGCGATAAGTCCTAATGGTCGTGATAGCTTGTCTCCAGCCGTAAAATAAGACAGGATCAGTGATTGACTCCAGCCAGTGATAATCAGGGTATGACGCCTTTTAATCCCATCGACTTCCGTAATCAGTTTCCTGCATTGCAGCAGGCGGGCATTTATCTCGACAGCGCCGCCACCGCATTAAAACCTCTGGCGGTCATCGCCGCTACGCAGCAGTTTTATCGTGACGATGCGGCAACGGTGCATCGTAGCCAGCATAGGGCCGCACAGGACCTGACTGCCCGTTTCGAGCAGGCGCGCCAACAGGTCGCTACACTGATCAACGCCCCTTCAGCCGATGATATTATCTGGACCCGCGGCACCACCGAAGCCATCAACCTGATAGCGCAGAGCTATGCTCGCCCACTGCTGCAACCGGGTGACGAAATTCTGGTGAGCGAAGCCGAGCATCACGCCAATCTGATCCCCTGGTTGATGGTGGCAGAGCAAACCGGAGCTCGGGTGGTAAAACTGCCCCTTGGTGCAGATCGCCTGCCGGACCTGACATTGTTGCCTGGCCTGCTCAACGCCAAAACCCGTCTGCTGGCACTGGGGCAAATGTCCAACGTCACCGGCGGCTGCCCGGATCTGGCGTATGCCATCACTTTGGCCCACCGCGCCGGCGCACGCGTGATGATCGACGGCGCGCAAGGCATAGTGCACTGCCCTGCCGATGTTCAGCGGCTTGATATTGATTTCTACGCTTTCTCCGGCCACAAACTCTACGGCCCAACCGGCATAGGGGCGCTGTACGGCAAGAGCGAGTTATTGGCGCAAATGGCACCGTGGCAGGGCGGCGGCAAGATGCTGACCCAGGCATCGTTCGAGGGGTTCACGCCGCAAAAGCCTCCTCACTGCTTTGAAGCTGGAACGCCCAATATCGCCGGCGTGTTGGGGTTAGCCGCCGCACTGGAGTGGCTTTCCAATCAGGACATGTTGGCTGCCGAACGCTACAGCCGTGGCCTGGCCGATAACGCCGAACAAAGGTTGGGGGGATTACCGGGCTTTCGCAGCTTCCGTTGCTCAGGCTCCAGCCTGCTGGCATTCGATATTGCCGGCATCCACCACAGCGACATCGTCACCCTGCTGGCAGAACAAGGCATCGCCGTGCGTGCCGGCCAGCACTGCGCCCAACCGCTGATGGCGGCGCTCGGCGTCAGTGGGACGCTGCGAGCCTCCTTTGCACCTTATAACACCCAGGAAGATGTCGATGCTTTGGTCGCAGCCCTGATCAACGCCATCGACCTGCTGGCCGACTAGACTGAATGAACATCGGAGACGCTATGCTTGCCCCTCATCCCTTTGGCCGTGAAATCACCGCCGGGGCGCTAATCGAAAAATTTACCGCGCTGAAACAGTGGGAAGATCGCTATCGCCAACTGATCATGCTGGCAAAGCAGCTGCCCCCGTTGCCGGAAGCATTACGTGCAGCGGAAATGGAATTGAGCGGCTGTGAAAACCGGGTCTGGCTGGGGCATCAGTTGCAGGCGGACGGGACGCTGCATTTTTATGGCGACAGCGAAGGTCGTATCGTACGCGGCCTGTTGGCGGTGCTGCTGACGGCGGTGGAAGGAAAAACGCCGCAACAAATCGCGGCGATGGACCCCTTGGGGTTGTTTGATCAGTTGGCGCTACGCGCCCAGCTCAGCGCCACCCGAGCCAGTGGACTGGAAGCGCTGGCTGCCGCAGTGAAAGCGATCGGCACCCGCTACGCCTGACGCGCGGCTTTCGCTACCATCTTTTTCAGCGCGTGAGAAACGGCGACAAAGCCAAAGGTCGCGGTAACCATGGTTGCCGCACCGAATCCCGCACTGCAATCCATTCTTTTTGGCCCTTCTGCGGTGCTGCGCGACGCGCAAACGCTGCCATCCGGCTGCGGATAAACCAAGGGTTCGCTGGAAAACACGCAGTCGATGCCCAGCTTGCCCTTGCTGCTCTTCACCACGTTGAAATCATTTTTCAGCCGCTCACGCAGCTTGGCCGCCAGCGGATCCTGTATGGTTTTCGCCAGATCGACCACCGCAATCTGGGTCGGGTCTATCTGTCCACCGGCACCGCCGGTGGTGACCACAGGTATCTTGTAGCGTCGACAATAAGCCAACAGTGCCGCCTTCGGCCGCACGCTGTCAATCGCGTCAATGACGTAGCTGAAATTGTTATCGAGCAGCTCGGCAACATTGTCCGCCGTAATGAAATCGTCAATGCAGGTCACCCGACACTCTGGGTTGATCGCCAGGATACGCTCCGCCATCACTTCTGTTTTTGACTGCCCGACATGTTGGCGCAGCGCATGAATTTGACGGTTGGTGTTGGTGACGCAGACATCGTCCATATCTATCAGCGTAATAGCGCCGATGCCGGTACGCGCCAGCGCTTCTGCCGCCCAGGAGCCCACACCGCCGATGCCAATCACGCAAATGTGCGCCTGGGCAAACAGCGCCAACGCCTGCTGACCGTATAAACGTGCCGTGCCGCCAAAACGCTGCAGATAGGCTTCAGAATAGGCTGTGCTCATAACGCTTTGATTACCTTAACTTTGCAAATGATAAGGGCCGGAGGATCCGGCCCTTAAGATTATTGACAAAGGGGGATAAAAGCGTGGTTTTTCCCCCTTTGTGTTATCAGCCGAAAATCAATAAATTGATTTTCCTGATTATTTTCAAAATCTTTAGCGCCTGCCACCAAACATTATATGTTTGTCTGCAGTCTCGAGGGCCGGAGGATCCGGCCCTCGCGGGTCAATTTCGGTATACCCGTTGCCTTTCAAGCCACAGTCAGACGACCAGCCTGAAATTTATCGGGTAAAGCCTGGTGCCGTTAACGGGTGACCAACAGCGAACCGCCGGAGGCGGAGCTGGTCTGGCTGGTAAACAGCGGCGCGTTTACGTTGGCGCCTTTGAGCACCCAAACGCGGCCATAGTGGTTGTAATAACCCGCCGAGTGACCGGCGTCAGCCCCGATGCCCTGGTACATATCGAAGTGCTGGCCTTTGATCGCCCCACCCACGTCCAGCGCCACCATCAGACGCATCTCATATTTTCCCGTGAATTTACCCTTGTTGTCCAGCAGTGGCACTTCCGCCAGCAGCGTGGTGCCCGCCGGGATCAGTGAACGGTCGGAGGCCACCGAGGCTTTGGCGATCAGCGGCACCGCACTGGCACCCCGTACCGGTGCAAAGGCCTCCGGACGGAAGAAGACAAAGGAAGGGTTTTGTTCCAGCAGCTCACGCACTTCTGCCGCGCTGTGGGTATCCGCCCACTGACGAATCGCCTGCATCGACATATCTGCCTTCGCCACTTCACCGCGATCGATCAGCACCTTGCCAATGCTGCGATAAGCATGGCCGTTCTTGCCGCCGTAGCCGAAGAACACCAACGGTTGGCCGTTGCCGTAATCCACATAGCCACTGCCCTGGACTTCCATCATAAAGTTGTCCATCAGGGAGTTGGTGTACGCCACGATATAACGGTCATCCAACGCGCCTGAGTAAATGCCCGCGCGATCGGGCAGGCGGCCTTTTCCTTTTGGCGGCATGCGGTACAGCGGATAACGGAACTCACCCTGCTGGGTATAGCGCGCCTGCACTACCGGCGTGTAGTAACCGGTAAACTGAACGTTGCCGTAGTTGTCTACGCCTTCCATCTGGTAAGCGCTGAGGCCGTACTGGTTCAGATTGCGCGTATCGGCGCCGGAGGCCATCCAGTTCTGTACTGCCTGATAGGTGGTGTTGTTGCGATTAAAAAGTGAAGGAGAAGCGTATTTAATCTCCATCAGCTGATCTGAATAATCCTTGGCATTAACCGGTACACCTTTCGCGTTGGGTTGATTCACCAACTCCAGCGACTGATCCAGACGTCCATCCTTATATTGCTGTCCCCGATCGGTCGGCTTAGATGAACAGCCTGCCAGTATCGCTACCATTAACCCGCCCAGCAGGTATTTGCCCCAACGTCCTTTCATCGCGCACACTCTCAACTGATATGATCTCTCGGCGAACGATAACAAACGCCCATAGATAAAGGAATCGCCGCCTATAAAAAAAGCCCCTGGCCAGACAATGGTGAAAAAGAACGCAAATTGCGGGCTAATTCGACAGAAAGGCTGTTTTAGTTCAATAAAATGCAAAAAGGGTTGCAACAAAATGCACGGAGAGTATAGTGCGCTTCCATCGGACGCGGGGTGGAGCAGCCTGGTAGCTCGTCGGGCTCATAACCCGAAGGTCGTCGGTTCAAATCCGGCCTCCGCAACCAACCGATACTGCAAGAGCAGTATCAAGTAAGTGTTGGATTCGATGAAAAAAGTATTATACGGACGCGGGGTGGAGCAGCCTGGTAGCTCGTCGGGCTCATAACCCGAAGGTCGTCGGTTCAAATCCGGCCCCCGCAACCAACCGATACTGTACCAGCGGTATCTTATGAAAGTTGGTTTACGATAATACAAGCATTAAGACGGACGCGGGGTGGAGCAGCCTGGTAGCTCGTCGGGCTCATAACCCGAAGGTCGTCGGTTCAAATCCGGCCTCCGCAACCAATCTTAATGATCACAGACAAGCACCTTAACGGGTGTTTTTTTGTATCTGAAATCCACCAATCCCGATTTTACTCCCGCGAACAACGCCCTCTCCCTAACGTCAATGAAATCAATTTAGCACACTCGATCAATCATAATGACTTTCACGTTTTTGCAACCACATCCCCCCAATGGCTAACGCCGATACCACCGCCGGCACCGCCGCAAGCAGCAACAGATCGGATGCCATCCAATGGCGGGCAATCAGTGCAGCTCCCAATAGAGGCCCGAGCATCGAAGCGCCCCGCCCTATACCCAGCCCCCAACCTAAACCGGTTGAACGCAAAAATGTCGGGTAACCGCCGGCAGCCAGTGCATTTACCCCCGGCATGCCGCCGACGACGAAAACGCCCGTAACAAAGACCGAGCTGAATAGTATCAGCAGATTTTTCGGCTCAAAACCTATCGCGGCTATTGAAAGGGCCGCAATTGAAAAGCCGGTGATAAGCACACTGTAAGCCCCGAATTTATCAATCAGGCGACCCAGCGCCAGGGTGCCTAAAACCCCGCCAAACTGTAATGCTCCCGTGGCCAAATTGGCGATTTCCAGCGACAGACCCGCGTCCTTGATCAGGGTTGGCAGCCAATTTGCCAAAAAATAGAGATCGATAAGATTCATAAAATTCACCAGCCAAAGCAGCAAGGTGAACGCAGCACGGTTATCTCGAAAGAGATCAACCACCGTGGCTTTGGCGCGCTGCATGCCAATGTGGCTGTTGGAAAGATCGACGCTCATGGCCTGCTGCTCCGGAAACACTTTTCGCAAGGTTGAACGAATTGCCGCTTCTCCCTTTCCGCATCTCAACATCCATTGTGCCGACTCCGGCAGGTAAGCCCACATAGAAATCGCCAGGATAATCGGCAAAAGCCCTCCGAGAATAAAAATAGCCTGCCAGCCAACGAGCGGGATCAGCAAAGCCGCGGTAACGCCACCCAGCCCACCGCCGATCGCAAAAAAACAGGTTATCGCAGTGATATAGGTCGCTCGCTGGCGTAAGGGGCTGTATTCGACAACCAATGCAATACAGTTGGGCATCACGCCGCCTAAGGCTATACCGGCAAGGAAACGGAACCCCATCAGTTGGTTAACATTCTGGGCGAAGGCAGAACACAGGGTGAATACGCCAAAAATGAGCGTGGCAGAAATGATGGACGGCCTGCGTCCGATGCGATCGGCAAGCCAGCCCAGAGCAAAGGCACCGATGGCAATGCCGGCCAAGCCGGCGCTAAATACCGGGCCCAGCACCGCGGTTTCCAGCGACCAGGCATCCCGAATGGCCGGTGCGGCATAACCCATAGCCTGGATATCGAAACCATCACACAGTAGACAAAGCGCGCACATAGTCAGCAACAGCACTTGGCCGCGACGCGTCCCCGTGCTGTCTACCATTTCCTGAATGCTCTGCATTCCTTCGTTTGCGGACATTGACACGGGATATCCTTTTTTATGCGAATAAAATATATTTTTTAATAGAATATATTTTTTATCTTCTGTCAATTTTCAACGCCAATTTGGCTTGTCAGTGTCTTAGAGTGTGATCGGATCGACAAACGAGCCTCCGCAGCCTTTCCGGTCAGTCGGCACCTCGCTCGCTATTCGCAGAGGGATATGAATGGAAGGTCACTGGCGTTTCTCTCGATCACCGCCAATGAGTGAACAACAAGCGCGGATGGCACAAAGGGATGGGCAGTTACAGGGGTTTCTAAACAGAGAGGATCCTGGCAAAGCATTTGGCGTTAGCGCCAATGGCCGGCCTGAGTCGGGATAGTGCCTTTAATCGGAACAGCGGCAGTTTATTCCTGCCGCCTCAGCTTATCTTTGTCCGCGCGCTATTGCCCCGCCGTTAGCAAAGTACGCCTTAATTCCCGCCAGAATAGATTCCGCCACCTGCTGCTGGAAATGGGTAGTACGCAGTTTGCGCTCTTCCTCTATGTTGCTGATAAATGCCGTTTCAACCAGGATAGAGGGGATATCCGGCGCCTTTAACACCGCAAAACCGGCCTGATCGACGCGATTCTTATGCAAACGGTTGATTTTGCCCATTCGGTTAAGCACTTCCTTGCCGAATTTCAGGCTGTCGTTGATGGTTGCGGTTTGTAGCAAATCAAACATGGTGTGATCCAAATAGCGATCGCCGCTTTTGCTGACACCGCCGATTAGGTCCGATTCGTTCTGGGTCTGCGCCAGGAACTTAGCCGCCGAGCTGGTGGCCCCCTTGGTCGACAGCGCAAATACCGACGAACCGCGCGCGGCACGGTTGGTGAAGGCATCCGCATGGATCGACACAAACAGATCGGCGCGCTGTTTGCGTGCCTTAGCCACCCTCACCTTAAGCGGAATGAAGACGTCCTCATTGCGCGTCATAAACACCTTCATGTTCGGCTCACGCTTGATTAAGGTGCTCAGGCGACGGGCAATCTGCAGTACGATATCTTTTTCACGCGTTTTGAATTTGCCAATCGCACCGGGGTCCTCACCACCGTGGCCGGGATCCAGCATGATGACAATAGGCCGATCGCGCCCTGCTTTACCGGCCTGCGGTGCTTCCGCCGGTAAAGTGCGCTCAAGATCGCCCTTGTTGTAATCTTCCAGTAACGCCAACAGCGGATCATAGTCTTCGCCGCTGCCGCCCTTGCTCGGGTACAGATCCATCACCAGACGATTGCGGTATTCCGGCACCGGCGCCAATGTAAACATGTGGGGCGTGACGCTGCGTTTAAGCTCCAGCACCAGCCTGACGGTGTTTTGATCGAACTGGCCGACACGCGCCTGTTTCAGGTAAGGATCGTCGTCGCGTACCTGGCCGACAATGCCCTTAAGCACGCTGTTGAGCTGCACGCCCTCGATATCCACCACCACGCGATCGGGATTGGTCAACGCAAACTGTTTATATTTCAGTTCAACGTTAGATTCGAGCGTCACTCGGGTATAGGTAGAAGAAGGCCAGACACGTACGGCGATGACGTGCGACGAAGCGGCGACGCCCACCCGACTCACACTCAGCAACCAGCTAGCGGCAACCCCCTGCAATAAACGACGGCGGCCCAGATTGTGATTTGAGTTTGGCATGCGACTCCGGCAGTGGTAACAGATTAAAACAGATGAAAAAAACACCAGTAAACGGGAATGCCGAAAACTTTAACCAATCATTCCGGCGCTGTCATCAGAAAATCTTTTTATGGTTTTTCAATTTATTAACGATTCAGCGCCCTTAGCAAAGAAATAGAGACAATTTCCCACTTGCCATCAGGCTAATAAAAGAATAAAAATACAAAAATACCGTATAAATATGCAAATGAGGTTTGGCCGTGAAGGAACGTAGTACAGAGCTGGTCCAAGGATTCCGTCACTCAGTTCCCTATATCAACGCCCACCGTGGCAAGACGTTTGTCGTCATGCTTGGCGGGGAAGCCATCGAACATGAGAACTTTTCCAACATCGTCAACGATATCGGGCTGCTGCATAGCCTGGGCATTCGTTTGGTGGTGGTCTATGGCGCACGGCCGCAAATCGACGTTAATTTGGCGCAGCATAATTACGAACCGATTTATCACAAACATACGCGCGTTACCGACGCCCACACCCTTGAGCTGGTTAAACAAGCAGCAGGCCTGTTGCAACTGGATATCACCGCCAGGCTGTCAATGAGCCTCAACAACACACCGCTGCAGGGTGCGCATATCAACGTGGTTAGCGGTAACTTTATCATTGCCCAACCGCTGGGTATCGATGACGGTGTGGATTACTGCCACAGCGGCCGCATCCGTCGTATTGATGAAGAAGCCATTCATCGTCAGCTCGACAGCAACGCCATTGTGCTGATCGGCCCGGTTGCCGTTTCGGTTACCGGCGAAAGCTTTAACCTGACGTCAGAGGAAGTGGCGACCCAGTTGGCCATCAAGCTGAAAGCCGAGAAGATGATCGGCTTCTGCTCGTCTCAAGGGGTCACCGATCAGGAAGGCAATATCATTTCCGAACTGTTTCCCAACGATGCGCAGAAACGCATCGAAGAACTGGAAGAGAGCGGTGATTACCATTCCGGCACCGTGCGCTTCCTGCGCGGCGCGGTAAAGGCCTGTCGCAGCGGCGTACGCCGCAGCCACCTGATCAGCTATCAGGAAGACGGCGCTCTGGTGCAGGAGTTGTTCTCACGCGATGGTATCGGCACCCAAATCGTCATGGAGAGCGCGGAACAGGTGCGCCGGGCCACGATTAACGACATCGGCGGCATCCTCGAACTGATCCGTCCGCTTGAACAGCAAGGCATTTTGGTTCGCCGTTCTCGTGAGCAGTTGGAAATGGAGATCGACAAGTTCACCATTATTGAGCGTGATAACCTGACCATCGCCTGCGCGGCGCTGTATCCGTTCCCGGAAGAGAAAATCGGCGAGATGGCCTGCGTAGCGGTGCACCCGGATTACCGCAGCTCATCACGCGGTGAAATGTTGCTGCAGCGGGTGGAGAGTCAGGCGCGCCAGATGGGCCTGCGTAAACTGTTCGTGCTGACCACTCGCAGCATCCACTGGTTCCAGGAGCGCGGGTTCACCCCGGCGGAAGTTGACGTGCTGCCAATGCAAAAACAGGCGCTGTACAACTACCAACGCCGTTCCAAAATTCTGCTGGCTGACCTGTAACCCGTGGCGGGCGCAGCATATGAACTGCGCCCCAAGCTCTCTCTTAACCCGTTATCTGTAACCGCTCTGCCAACCCACTGCGGCGTTGGGTCGGGGTGCGGATCGCCCGTAGTAAAACGGCTTCGGTGGCATACAGCGAAAGCTGCTTCCTCGCCCGGGTAATCGCGGTATACACCAGTTCGCGGGTCAGCACCGGCAAGAAATGATTGGGCAGTACCAGTACCGTATGATCGAACTCCGAGCCCTGCGATTTATGCACCGTCATCGCATAGGCGGTTTCATGCGCCGGTAAACGGCTCGGCTGCACCGACTTAATGCTACCGTCCGGCAGTTGGAAATGAACGCGCAGCTCGCCGCTCTCATCTCGCAAAGCAATACCGATATCACCGTTGAACAACCCCAGCGCGCTGTCATTACGCCCAATCATCACCGGACGCCCCGGATACCAGCGCCCCGCAGTTCCTGGCTTACGCTGGATCAAACCGGCGCGTTGCAGTCCCGTTTCAATCCGCTCATTCAACCCGGCAATACCGAATGGCCCCTCTCGTAGCGCGCATAGCACCTGGAATTGGCCAAACGCAGCCAGTATCGTCACCGCGTCAGCACCTGTCGCCACCTGCTGCAGATAATCACGATAGCCCGCCACGCACGCATCCAAAAGTGCCTGATAGTCTTGCGTTTCCGCCAACGGGTGCCCCGTAACGTCACTGAAATTGCCGCCCAGCGCCCATGCTGCCTTCTTGCCATCCCCGGCATTTACCGCAAAGGCCAGTTGACCAATGCCCGAGTTGGCATCAAAGCGATAGCTCTTGCGCAGCAGGCACAGGCTGTCGCGCACGGCTGCCTCCGCCTCGGCACTTTGCCCCTGCAGCAGACAACCCGTCAGCCGCGAGAGCTGTTCTGCCCGTGCCACGCTATAACCTTGCTCGGCAAAGCGGCAGATATCGCCCAGCACCGCGCCAGCCTCAACCGAAGCCAGCTGATCGCGATCGCCCAGGAAAATCACCCGCGCCTGAGCAGGCAAAGCGGCAATCAGGCGCGCCATCATCGGCAGGTCAACCATCGAGGCTTCATCGACCACCAGTACATCCAGATGCAGCGGGTTGCCACGGTGATAACGCATACGCTGGCTGTTGGGCTGAGCGCCTAGCAGACGGTGAAGAGTGGAGGCTTCGGTTGGGAACAGCGCACGTTGCTCCGGCGTAAGCGCCAGTTGCCTGCCGGCGCTGCCTAAGGATTCGGTCAAGCGTGCCGCCGCTTTACCGGTGGGTGCCGCCAACTGAATACGCAAACGTCGGCCTTCGGCAAGTTGCACCAACGCGGCCAACAGCTTGGCCACGGTGGTCGTTTTACCGGTGCCCGGTCCGCCGGAAATGACAGCAATGCGCCGCGTGGCGGCCACCGCGGCGGCAATTTTCTGCCAGTCCGGTTCGTCGGTTGCTTCGCCAAATAATTGATCGAGAATGGTGCGTAGCTCGGCTTCTTCAACCGCCTGATGAAGGCTGTCACCGCTGATAAAATCGGCAACCTCACCTTCGTTCTGCCACATGCGCTGCAGGTACAAACGCTGCTGTTGCAACACCATCGGCATCGCCGTGCTGCCATCGCCAACCGCCGCACTGGCGGACAGGCGCTGCTGCCAGTCGATCAGGTCGGGCTGCCCGGACGCCAACCACACAGCCTGCGCCAGCTCTGGCTGACGTCCGTCAAAAAGATTCTCCGGCAACAACTGTTCCAGCATCAGGCAAACATGGCCGGCACCCGCCTCGGCGCTGAGGCAAGCGGCAGCCAATAAAATATCCGGCTGGTCCGCTGTGGCCACCACGCGGGCAAACTGTAAATCCAGCGGGCGCAGCACGCCGAGTGCCTGCGCCTGTTCCAGTAAAGCTATCATGGCTCATCCTCTGCCGTAATGGCCTCGCCGCTGAACAACCTGTCCATACCCTCGACTAACGCTTGCTCTGGCCGACAGGCGAAGATGCCGTTGCCTGGATGCTGCGCATCCACCCCGCGCAGGAACAAATAAATCACCCCGCCGAAGTGCCGTTGATAGTCGTAGTCCACCAGCCGATGGCGCAGATAACGGTGCAGCGCCAGGGTATATAACTGATACTGCAGATCGTAACGGTGTTCTGCCATCGCCTGCTCCATCGCCGGCCGGGTATAGGCACTGCTGTCCTCGCCCAACCAGTTGGACTTGTAATCCAGCAGGTAGTACTTCCCCTGCCAGCAGAACACCAGGTCAATAAACCCTTTCAACATTCCCTGCACCTGTTGGAAATCCAGTGCCGGGCAGCGAGCAGAAAGCGGATCGTAGTTTTTCACCAGGGCATCCAGCTCACGGGCCTGCAACAGCCTGTCGATCGGCAGATAAAACTGCAGTTCCGCCTGCTTTTGCGGCGGCGCCAATGCCGACAGCACGACACCGGCATCATTGAGCGGAGTGTTGAGCAACACTTGCATCCACGCCAGCAGTATCGGCTGCCAATGTTCGGCAAAGCCTTGTTGTTGCAGTTGCTCCAGCAGCCACTGTTCATCGAGCGGTTGGGTAAAATCGAGCGTTTCAAACAGGCTGTGCAAGAAAGTCCCCGGGGTAGCACCGCGAGGGAAAGTGTGCGGTGTGAGCGCTGGCTCACTGTCTTGAGCTTGCTCGCCTGCGGCATCAACATCCAGCCGCGGCAATAAATCCTGCATCAGGCCTGCGCCGTGCTGTTGCAAGCCGGTATAGCTGGTCACTCGCCAAAAATCCTGCACCTGACGTGAAAAACCTTTGGCGGCCAGTTCGCTCAATTCCGGCGTTTGCGGCAACCAGGGCTGTTCATCCAGCGTGTCGACCAGCGACAGCGCAACGCCTTCCCTGACAAGCTGTTGCAGGCATTGCTGCAGATAGGCCGCATCGCCGGCCTGGCCGGCTTGCACCAGATAGCCCAGCGCACTGCGGTGTAAATCCGTATCCCCCTGCTTCTTGCGGGTGCCTTGGATCAGCGGCGCAATACCGATGCTGCAGTGATACACCGAACGGGTCAACGCCACGTACAACAGGCGTAAATCCTCCGCCAGTCGCTCCTCCTCCGCCCATTCGATACTTTCTTCATCGGCGTTGAGGTCGAGCAAAGCCTGGAAGCTCTGGCGATCGTGATACAGCACCTGCTGCTGTTGGCGGAAATTACCGACGAACGGCAGCCACACCAGATCAAACTCCAGCCCTTTGGATTTATGAATGGTGATCACCTGCACCAGATGGCGATCGCTTTCCAGACGTAGCTGTTGGTTGTCAGACTGACGATTGGGTTGGGCAATCTGCTGCGCCAGCCAACGTACCAGCGCATGCTCGCTGTCGAGCTGGGCTGAGGCTTCCTGCAACAGTTCCCCCAAATGCATCACGTCGGTCAATCGACGCTCGCCCCCCTGCGTAGCCAACAGGTTTTCTGCCAGATGGCGCTGCTTCATCACCTCGCGCAACATCGGCAATACCCCCCGGCGCAGCCAGAGGGAGCGATAGCCGTCAAACTCGTCGACCAGCCTATCCCAGGCGCGCTCATCCTGATTCAAACTGTCCAGTACCAATGCGTCCAATCCCATCAGCCCGGTCGCCATAGCGCTGCGCAAGGTTCGCTCCTGCTCCGGTGCCAGCACGGCCTGCAGCAACCACAGCAAATCCTTGGCCTCTGGCGTATCAAACACGCTGTCGCGGTTGGACAAATAAACCGAAGGAATGGCCAGCGCACTGAGTGCATCGCGAACTAACGCCGCCTCGTTACGGCTACGCACCAGCACGGTAATGTCTGAAGCCTGCACCGCCCGGCGTTTATCGCCATCCACCAGCCAAGCCTGCTGCTGTTGCCCGGCGCTGAGCCAGTCACGGATTTGTGTGGCACACAGGCGCGCCATCAATTGTTGGTACTCACTAACGCCAACACCTTCTCCCTGCTGCAGCCAGAATTGCATTGCCGGTTGCGGTTGGTTTTGCAGTTCAAAAGCCAAGCCCCGGTTTTTTGCGGCGGCGGCCACGTCAATAAAGGGAATTTGGCTGAACAGGAAGGGTTTTTCCACCTGAGCAAACAGATGGTTAACGCTGCCGACCATTGCCGGTGACGAGCGCCAGTTGGTCTCAAGCGTATAGTGGGCGCTTACCTCTGAGCGGGCTCGCATATAGGTAAAGATGTCGGCACCGCGGAAGGCATAAATCGCCTGTTTCGGGTCGCCTATCAGCAGCAGGCCGCATTCGGGGCGGCCAACGTAAAGCTTTTGGAAGATACGGTATTGCTGCGGATCGGTATCCTGGAATTCATCGATCATCGCCACCGGATAACGCTGACGGATCGCCTGCGCTAACCGATCGCCGCCTTCACTGTGCAGTGCGCTATCCAAACGGCTGAGCAAATCGTCAAAGCCCAACTCGGCTCGTTGACGCTTTTCTTGCTGAATAGAAAGGCGAATCTCGCTCAATGCCCGCGCCATGATCAAATCTCGCAGCGTCAGCGGTTCATCAAAAAGTTCGTCGATAGCCACAAACAGCGGATGACGTGGCGGCTCGCCTTTTTTGGTTTTATCCAACAGCACCGACTGGCGGAATTTCTCCAGCTCTTTCGGTAGCTGATAGTCCTGCGTTTCCAGCACCGTCCATTCGCCCACCTTATGCAACCAGTTGGGCAGATGTTTGCTGCTGTAGCTGCGCTTGTCCACGCCGGACTGGCTGATTAAGGCTTCCAGATCGCCTGCTGCCGCCCCCCACTGAGCTTTAATGGCGTCAATACGCGCCACGATTTGCTCATGGCGCATCAGCACCGTTTCGTCATCTTTCGGCGGTCGTCGCAACAGCGGCGCTTCGCCATGCAAATAACCGGAGAGATCGGCCAGCAGGGCTTCCGGGCCGCTCCATTCCTGACTTACCGCCCGGGCCACGCCCAGCGGCAACGGGTAACAATGGCGACGCCAAAAATCCGCACAGGCCTGGCGACGCAGCGGCAACTCATCCTGCACCAGAGTCTGCTCAAACAGAATGCCGGACTCGAAGGCGTTGTGGGTCAGCATACGCTGACAGAAACCGTGGATGGTGTATATTGCCGCTTCGTCCATCTGCCGCTCGGCAGCCAACAGCTGCGCAGCGGCGTCGGGCAGATCTTTAATCTCCGCCATCAGCGAGGTAAATAACGGATCCTTGCTGCGGCCACGGACGCAGGCAATACGCAACCCATGGATATTGCTGCGAATACGCCCACGCAACTCCTCGGTGGCGGCCTCGGTAAAGGTCACCACCAGGATCTCCTCTACCGTCAGCGGCCGGGGAAAAGCCGCCGCCTGGCCCAGGCCAAGCAGCAGGCGCAGATACAGTGCCCCGATGGTAAAGGTCTTGCCGGTCCCCGCCGAGGCTTCTATCAGCCGTTCGCCAAACAGCGGCAACGTTAGCGGATCAAGCCGCTGCGGGGTAGTCTCTGTCATGGTGTAGCGACCTTACGCGGCATAGTTTGCTGCAGTGCGGACGCATTAGGATAAGTCACCCACTCCGGCTGCACGGCATAATCCGCCTTCTCCTGGCCGCTGCCGCTCACCTGCGACAATACCGCCAGACCCTGCGGCTGGATCACCGCCTGATGGAAATAGTCCGCCAATTTGACCGGCGTCAGTTGCTTGATCTGTTCAATCAGCTTATGGCGGGTATCAAACGCAAAATTGCCGCGATCGAAGTCATTGGCAAAACGGCCAGCCTCTTCACTCAGGGTTTGCGGGCGCTGTTTCAACTCGTTGATCATCGCCTGCTTATACTGTTCAAAGTCGGCCGGTTTCATCTCACGCAGGCGTTTTTCGGTTTTCGGGTAGAAATCCTGATAGCGCTGGTACAGATATGCCGGCTGCTTGCTGTTGCTTTGCAACAGGAAACCAATCCCCCACTGCCGCCCCACGGACATCGGGAAAGCAAATACCGCATAGCCCAATTGCTCCTGGGTACGCAACTGGCTGTAGAACCACGGCTGAATAATCTGGCCCAACAGCGAGCTGTAGGCCATGCCGGTCACTTCGTCATAGCCGGTCGGCACATAGACCGCTGCCAGCGCCGAGTCGGTGCTGCTGCCGGCACGCTGCAGGTTGGCCAGCTGTTTTTTAGCCACTTCAACGTCTTCGCCGTGCCACCATTCAATACCGGTACACCCCAGACGGTGTTTCAACGTGGAGGCCAGCGTATCCACCTGTTGCTTGCTCATATTGCCCACCACCAGCAACTCCGGTGTTGCATCGGCCAGCAGACTGTCGCGGTAGGCCAGCACGTCTTTCAGCGTCAAGGTTTTCAACACCTCACGGCGCTCGCTGCGTTCGGAGTACGGCACGCGGGAAACCATCTGCACCGGCTGAATCGCCAGTTCGAAGGCTTTGCCCTTTTCGGCAGAATCCAGTTGCTCCAAATACCAGGATTTGGCCTGCGCCAGTTGGTCTTCCGTCGGCGTGAAGCTGGAGTACCCCTCAATCAACGACGTCAGCAACTGCGGCAGACGCTGAGTGAAGCCGTTGGCGTTGAATTGCAGACCGTTGTTCGGTGAAGTAGAGAAACTCAAGCCGCCAACCGAGGCCTGATAGCTCAGTTGATCCAGCGAAATTCCCGCCAGATAGTCGGTCAACGAGAACAGCACCTGGTTGCGCGCCGAGTCCATGGTTTTTGCATTGCGGAACGCCACTGTAACGTCGGCTTTAGGCTCGTCGGCGAAGTAGCGGCTCGGCATATACAATACGCGCAGGCCCGGTTGGTCGACCACCATCTCCGGTTTTTTGAACTCGTGCGAAGGCTTGGTCAGACTGAAATCATCAGGAATATACGGGTTCAAGGCCGGTAACGACAGGTTGATCCCCTTGCCCAGTTGCTGCCACTGCTCGAAGCGCTGCGGCGTAATCTTATCGACCTGATAAGGCGCATTAACGAAGTAAGCCGTTTTGTTGTGTGGTTCATTCGGGCTGACAAACCAGATGCGTGCGTTTTGCGGCGTCATGGCGTCCAGACGCTCGGCAATCGCTTTGGCGTCGTAGCGGTCGGCCAGGTAAGGCGCATCCAGCGTATGTTCGACCGGCACGCGCAGCATGGTATCCACCAGCCATTCGATATAGTCCATATCACGGGTGATCGAGGGATAACGGAAATCCAGGTTCAGTACGTGGGAGATCTCATCAAAATAGCTTTGCTTGATGCCTTCGCTGCGTAACATCTTCAGGTAATTGAAAATTGCGGCAGCCACCTCGTCACGTTTGGCCAGGCCTTTATCGGTCAGCGAAACGCTGATGGAAAACACCCCGCCGTTGCGATCGACCATAGGATCGGCCCCGGCATTGATTGCATCCGCCAACCCTTGCTTCTGCAGCCAGTCCGACAGCGTGTTTTGGCTGCGGTTGCCAATCAGGTAAGCGATATAGGTATCAGTTTTACTGCGGAACTGAGCGCTGTTGTTGTCGATGCGGAACTCGACCTTCAACTGCTTGCGCGGCTGGGCCGGCACATAGTGAATAATGATCCCCTGTTGCTCAGGCGTGACGGCCGGGACGGTTATCGGCGGTACGCTGGCATCATGGTTAGGTACGCGGCCAAAGGTTTTGGCCGCCAGTTCAGCCAATGCCGGCAAGGGTTGGTTGCTGTACAACACCCCCATCATCAGATTGGCGGAATAATAGCGTTGATAGAATGCGGTCAGTTCGTCGTGCAGCTTGCTGCCGGGCTTGTCTTTCAGGGTATCGAGGTTACCGCCGGAAAAGCGCGCGCTCGGGTGAGCCGGGTTTAGCGTTTCCGCCCCGACCTGCGCCATGCGCATACCGTCACGCGAACGTGCCATCGTCAGTTCGGCATTCACTGCATTACGTTCGCGATCGGCATTGCCTGGATCCAATATCGGCTCGGCAATGGCATCCGCCATGCGGTCTACCGCCGGGGCCAGCGCATCGTTTTCCACTTCCAGATAGAATGCGGTGCGGTAAGAGGCGGTGCTGGCGTTATGGCTGCCACCGTGTTTCTTCAGAAACTCGGACAGGTTTTCCGGCTGCGGATAGCGCTTGGATCCCATCAGCACCATGTGCTCCAGGTAGTGCGCCAGCCCAAGCTGGCTGTTCGGATCCTCCAGCGAGCCCACCGGCAGCGCCAGCGCCGCCAGCGATTTTGGTGCCTGAGCATCGGACACCAGCAGCACGGTCATGCCGTTCGTCAGTTTGATCGCCTGATACTGACGCGGATCGTGATCGCTTTTGTTGATCTTCTCCGCCAGCGGTTGCCATCCCTGTGCGGCCCAGCTCAACGGTGCCCAAAACATAACCAATAATACTAACCCGGTGATGCGGGCCAACTGTCTGCGCATATCCAAAATAAACCCCTATTCTGACGCCGTCGCGCCAAATCCCTGACGTTGACGGCGTACATCAAAACAACACAACACAATAATATCTATATGCTTGTACGTTATGTAAGACCGGAGCTGACCCCGATAGTTGAATATAACCCTAATTATTTTTACCACCTCCCGGCAATCAGTACCACCGGGGGATTGTTACCCAAGGTTATGTCGCGCAACCGGCAGCAGGTAACGTTCTGTTTCGGCCAGAATTTGCGCTAAATAAGGATTATCCAACTGCCGGAATACCCGCTGCACATAAGGGTCCTCGCCTTCTCCCGGAATGCGCTGATCGCCCTGCCAGGTCTGCAGCAGCTTGGCTCGAGCCTTGATTTGCACCTCTTCATCCCAGTCAATCTGCTGCGTTTCCTGCTGGTAACATTGGCTTAGCCAAGCCCAGCCGCTTTTGTTCAGCAACAGTAACGGCTGACAGAGACCGCGCTGATAACCGGCCACCAGTTCGGCCAGTTGCTCGTGGGCAGCCTCTGCGCTCAGGGCGGCAAAACGCCAGGCTGCCCCTTTGCGACCGTAAATACGACTTTCCCCTGTGCCACCGGCGCAGCAGTACACCAGATGCTCCAGCCACAGCAATATCCCATCGACGGCCGACAGGGTGGATGGCCGCCAACGTAACAGCCCGTCTTCCTGAACCTGATGCAACCAGCCGCTAATGCGCACGCCGGCAATGTCGATATCCAGTTCAAGACTGTGCCCTTCGCTACGCTCTGCCCGCACCTGCTCAGCCAGTTCAGCCATCTCTTCCTGCTGCTTCTGCCAATAAATTTCACCGAATGGGCCAAAGGGTAATCCGCCGGCGGCACGAACTCGCTGAAACAGGCGCGTGGCGTCCTCACCGTCAATCAGGGTATTCAACAGTTGGCTGTTGAACTGATAACGGCTGAGATTATCCAGGGTAAAGGGCTCTTCATCCGGCAGTTCGGTTTCTTCCAGAATGAAGCTGACCCCCAGACGGAGTTGGAAGAAGGCGCGGATAGGGTGGCGATAGAATCGCAGCAAGTCATCCAGCAAAATCTGGGTCTGCGCTTCCGGCAGCAGAGGTTGATTAAACGCCGGATGTGCAGCTCCTTTTCCGTCGGCGGCCGGCAGCCATTCCGCGGCGTAGCTCTGATCTTCGGTACCGGGCAGGAAATTCTCGGCGGCAAACGGCATACGCGAGTGCCAGTTAAGCAAGTGATCACCCACGCGTTTTGCGCTGCCATCGGCGTCCAACGCCTCATCACCCGGCAGGCAGTAGCTCTGTTCAAGGTATTCCAGCAGCTCGGTCACCAACACCGAAGGGTAACGTTCGCTGTTATCCTGAATGGAACGGCCAATAAAGCTGATATACAGCCGTTGCTGCGCCGACAGTATCGCCTCCAGGAACAGATAGCGGTCATCATCACGGCGGCTACGATCGCCACGCTTGACCTGCTGTGCCATCAGATCAAAGCCTAACGGCGGCAGCGTCCGTGGGTAAACGCCGTCGTTCATGCCCAGCAGGCACACCACTTTAAACGGGATGGAACGCATCGGCATCAGGGTGCAGAAATTGATTTGCCCGGCCAGGAAACGCTGGCTGATCCGCTCCTGATCGAGGCGTGACGCCAGTTCATCACGCAGGATGGACAGTGGCACCTCATCGGGATAACGGGCCGCCAAGCCGAACTCGAACAGCTTGTTCCACTGCTGCTCAATCAGCGCCAGCACCACTTCGGTTTCACCGTCCTGCTCAAAGAAGGTCTCCAGCAGTTGGCGGCACAGCGGCTGCCATTCCTGCAGCGTACGCAGTTGCCCCAGCCGTTGCCGCCAGCGGCTCAACGCCGCCAGCAGTTCAGCTAGCTGCCCAGCCAGCTCGGCGACCAATCCGCTCGATTCGTCGTAGGGCAAGACCCCCTGCCAGTCACCGGCATTGCTGTCCATGGCGTAACCCAACAGCATACGCGTAATGCCAAATTGCCAGGTGTGCTGTCCGGTGGCGGGCAAATCCAGTTCGCGCACGTTGTCGTCATCCAGGCCCCAGCGTACGCCGGATTCCCCCACCCAATGGCGCAACAGACGCAGGCCCTCTTCCCGGATGGAGAATCGCGCCGCCAGTGCGGGAACCTCCAGCAGTGCCAGCACCTGCTCTGAGGTAAAGCGGCTCTGCGGCAGATCCAACAGCGAGATAAAAGCCTGCAGCGCCGGGTGGGCCTGGCTGGCTTTGCGGTCAGAAATGGCAAACGGCAGGTAGCGTTCCGGGGAGGCATTGCCGAATACCGCCTGGATATAAGGCGTGTAATTGTCGATGTCCGCCACCATCACAATAATGTCGCGCGGCGTCAGCTCAGGGTCATCCGCCAACATGCTCAATAACTGATCGTGCAGCACCTCAACTTCACGCTGCGGGCTGTGGCAAGCGTGCAGGCTGATGGAGCGATCGGCAGGATCCAGTCGTCGTTTGGTGGCGCTGCTTTCCAGCGTTTCCGGCGTGGTGCCGATAACCGCACTGTTCTTCAGCTCCAGCATATCGTACTGAATGCCATGCAGCAGATTATCCGCAGGGATATCGACAAATGCGAAAACTTCCTGCGCAGATTCGATCTGCGAAAGCAAAAAGTGGTGGTCGCGTCCCAACTTGCCCCATGAGGCCAGCAGTGGGTTCGGCAGGTCTTGCTCACCGGCTTCATTAAACAGCGCGGCGGCATTTTCAGGATCTTTGAATAACGCATATTCGGTTTGATCCTGATAATGGCGTCGTTTGCGGCTCTGCAATTTCGCCAGAAATGATTGACTCTGAATATCTCCCCAGTAGTAGCGGCAAGGGTTAGTGAACATCAGGTGAACGTCAATGTGCCTGCCCAGAGCCTGGAGGGCCTCCAGATAGACCGGCGGCAATGCCGAAATGCCGCAGATAAAGACCCGTGGCGGCAATCCCGCCGGGGGCTGCTGTGCCTTTTCCAGCTCGTTGATAAAACGGCGATACAGGTTGGCGCGATGCCATTCCGGCTGCCCCAATTCCGCGGTGTACTCTACCAGGCGCGCCCACAGCGGGGCCTGCCATTGCTGCGCTTCCGCCAGTCCGTCAACGCGTTCGCCCTTCTGCCAGCTTTCCAGCCATTGCGGGCGATACACCAGGTATTGGTCAAACAGGTCTGCCACCCGACCGGCCAACTGGTGAATTTTACGTTTGTCGCCGTCGTCGGTGAGGTAATGCTGCAGTGGAGCAAATTCAGGCTGGGTGAGTAAATCGGGCAGCAGCCACATCAGCTTCCAGGTCATGGCGTCTTTGCTGAAGGCGCTCTCTTTCGGGATACCCGGTAACACCCGGGTAAACATGTCCCAGATGAAGGTAGCCGGCAGGGGGAAAGCAATGTTGGCGGCGATGCCGAACTGCTCCGCCAGTTGCATCTGCAGCCACTGCGCCATACCGGGGCTCTGCACCAGCACCACTTCCTGTTGGAAAGGATCGGCCAAGGGCTCTCTGGCTATCAAAATGCTGGTCAGCGTTTTTAACACGTCCAACTGATTGGAGTGATAAACCTTAAACATTGGGCGCTCCCTTAAAACAAAATATGTGCCAGCTCACTGGCGCATGCAGTACCAACGACTGAGTTCCGCCCACTGCTGTTGGGGCGTTTGTATTCTTACCACTAACCGCTGACAGGCAGGCTGTGGGCTGCTCAAGCTGGTCTCACGCCGCCAGCCGGGTGCCAATGGCGGCAGCCCGGCATCCAGGCGACCGCTAGCGGCGAACACTTCCAGATGCTGGTGCGCCAACGACCACGCCTGTCGATACTGCCATTGACGCTGGAACGACTGCAACAGCACCTGATGATACTGTAACAACCCCAGTAGCGACACCGCGAACAGCAACGCGGCAATCAAGACCTCCGGCAAGCTGAAGCCCCGCTGGCGCCATAAGGTTGCGTCAGATGCATCAGTTGGGTTAATCCTCACAGTCCGCCTGCTTTTTTTCAGGGCAAAAATCCAGCCACCCGCCGGTTTCTGCTCTGAGCGCAATCTCTCCGGTTGCGCCCTCAGGTTTGCTCCGTTGATATAACCGCAAAGGCTCTGCGCCATTCATCGGTGCTTCACCACGCACCAGGACAATACCCGCCTGGGAGGATAATTTTGCGCAGGCGCGTAGCGCGTCGGCTTGCCGGCACCACCAGCCACTGACGCTCAATTGCCCGCGAGGCCAAGTCTGGGCCACACCCCAACTGAGCGCTGAAGCGGCCTGATTGTATGCCAGTAAATAACGTTTCTCGTCGGCAGCCAGCAGTAAAGCGCTGTCCAGTTGGCGATGCTGGGCATTCAACAGCATCAGCCCCATCGCCAACAGCATCATCACGGCCGCCAGGGTACTGCCGCCTCGTTCGGCACTAATGTTCATGGCAGAGAAGCCATATTGACCGCCCAGACCAGGCTGCGCCGTATACCGTCGTCCGCTTTCGCACGGCCACTTAGCACCAGCGTAGCCCAGGTTTTTCCGTTTTCACCCAGGTTGGTCTTTACGCTGAAGGCTTCGATACGCACTTCGTCGTTATCGTTCAGGCGTTCCCAGCCACCGCCCCGACAATGATTAATACCCCGCTGCCCTTCCAACATCCCCTGGCGCAGGCGATAACCGAAATAGTCGGCATCGGTGCCGAAAGCCTCCCAACGGCCGTTAAGACTGATGTCATAGGCGATAATCACGCAACTGCCCGCCGCTTCTCCGGGAAGGTGGCTAAGCAGTATTGGTTGCCCACGGCACTGACCGGCGCAAAACCCCGCACGGCGTAGATCTTTCTCAATACCGACGGCCAATTGGCGCAGTACCGACTCCAGCCGGTAGTGCCTGCCGACATCGACGCTGTGTTGACGTAAAACCGGATAGGTTTTGGCGGCAGCAAGCGCAATCAGGCTGCCGAACGTCAGCGCCAACATCACCTCCGGCAGCGTAAAACCCCGTTCTAAGGCTGACATAGCGCAACCCCCCTGATGCTCACCCCTTCGCTGCACAGTCGCAGTCGCCCCTTGGCAGACAGCACCAACCTCAGGCTGCCTGCACCGTTGCTAAGCACAATATGCCCCGCCTGCGCATTATTGCGCAGGCCATAAAACCCCATCTCTTTTTGGGTATGGCCTGTCAGCCGCACATCAGGGTAATGCGGCTTGAAGATGTCATCGTCGAGTGCAGCGCAATTCGCAGGCGTTTGACCTTCACCGATGCACCAGGCCGTTCCGGGTTTAATCCCCAGCAGCGCCGTGCGGTTGTGCCAGTTGGCATCAGCCTGCAACCGGTTGAGGAAAGCCAGCAGTTGTTGTGCAGTGTGTTCCAACCGCAAAGCCTGCTGATAATGACGCCAGTGGCTGACACCCCAGCCCGTCAGCAGACCCGCCAGGGTAATCACCACCAGCAGTTCTATCAGCGTCATGCCGCGCTGGCCATCGGGGTTAAACTTCATCTCGTCGTTCATGGCGGCCAGTGTAATCAGGCGCGCAACAGGGTAAAGGGGGGCTTTTCGGCCTTGAAGCGCATCGCGCAGGCTTTCTATGCAACTGGTGAACAAGCACAACAAAATACGATGCAGTGCGCAGAGAGGGGCGGCAGAAAAAAATAAGGGCGCAACCTGTGCGCCCTCGGGGATAACTTATGCGGAGAAAATCAGATAGCAACCGGTGCTTTGATTGGGGGATGCGGATCGTACCCTTCGATTTCAAAATCTTCGAAACGGTAATCGAACAGCGATGCCGGTTTGCGTTTGATCAAAAGCGTTGGCAAGGCACGCGGTTCACGGGTCAGCTGCAGCTGGGTTTGTTCCATATGGTTGCTGTACAGGTGGGTATCGCCGCCGGTCCAGACGAAATCACCCACTTCCAGATCGCATTGCTGCGCCATCATATGCACTAACAGCGCGTAGCTGGCAATGTTGAACGGCAGGCCGAGGAACACATCGCACGAGCGCTGGTACAGCTGACAGGATAATTTGCCGTCCGCCACGTAGAACTGGAAGAACGCATGGCATGGCGCCAGCGCCATCTGATCCAATTCACCCACGTTCCAGGCCGAGACTATGATGCGGCGTGAATCCGGATCCTGTTTCAGCTGGTTCAGCACCGTGGTCAACTGGTCGATCTGACGGCCGTCAGCGGCTCCCCAGGCACGCCACTGTTTACCGTACACCGGGCCAAGGTCGCCGTTCTCGTCGGCCCACTCGTCCCAGATGCTGACCTTGTTTTCCTTCAGGTAAGCCACGTTGGTGTCGCCGTTCAGGAACCACAACAGTTCATGGATGATCGAACGCAGGTGACATTTTTTGGTGGTCACCAACGGGAAGCCTTCCTGCAAATTGAAACGCATCTGGTGGCCGAAAATCGACAGCGTGCCAGTGCCGGTACGGTCGGCTTTAGGGGTGCCCTCGGCGAGCACTTTGTTCATCAAATCCAGATACTGTTTCATTTGTTCCTCACGACAGTTGTTGCTGCGGGCGACGACGATACGCCCAAATCATCATAATAATACCGGCCACCACCATAGGAACGGACAGGATCTGCCCCATGCTGATTACGCCGTCGAACAGGCCGAGCTGGGCATCCGGCTGACGGAAAGCTTCGACGATAATGCGGAATACGCCATAACCAATCAGGAACAGGCCGGAAACGGCGCCCATCGGCCGCGGTTTGCGAATAAACAGGTTCAGAATGATAAACAGCACCACGCCTTCCAGCAGCAGTTCATACAGCTGGGACGGGTGGCGCGGCAGCACGCCGTATTGATTCAGGATCGGCAGCAGTTGCGGATCGGCGGCGGCAAGCGCTACGTCTTCCGCGCGTGAACTTGGGAACAGCATCGCCCATGGGGTATCGGTGGTAACACGGCCCCAGAGTTCGCCATTGATAAAGTTGCCCAAGCGACCGGCACCCAGGCCGAAGGGGATCAGCGGGGCAATAAAATCAGAAACCTGGAAGAAGGTGCGTTTGGTACGACGAGCGAACCAGAACATCACCAGAATAACCCCCATCAGGCCGCCGTGGAACGACATACCGCCATCCCAGACTTTGAACAGATAGAGCGGGTTATCCAGGAACAGCGGCAGGTTGTAGAACAACACATAGCCAACGCGGCCACCGACGAACACACCGAGGAAACCGGCATACAGCAGGTTCTCTACTTCATCCTTGGTCCAGCCGCTGCCCGGTTTGTTGGCACGGCGCACCGCCAGCCACATGGCAAAAACGAAGCCAACCAGGTACATCAGACCGTACCAATGCAGAGAGACCGGGCCGATAGAGAAAATCACCGGATCAAATTTAGGAAACGCCAGATAGCTATTGGTCATCTATCACCACAACATGTCTATTATTCTTCCCCATCCGGGGGCGGCAGGTGCCAAACGCGGTGAAACGCAGCAGGAGCACTTTTTCCGTTGCTTTCAACACAGTGAGGAGGCGGATAATAGCATAAGCTTAAGCGTCTCCGGACTGGACTGCTGGGAAAAGTTCTGTAAAAAAATCAGTCAGCCTGCGGCGTTACTTGCCGCCGCGGATTAACCCGCCCATGCCACGCCGCTCCATAAACGCCGCCACCTGATGGCGCACTTCGGTGGTCATTTGGGCACTGAGTACCCGCTGCGCCAGCACTTCGGCATCGGAGAGCTCAATATGCCGCAGCAGATATTTGATCCGCGCCACGCTACGTCCGTTCATGCTCAGGTTGCGGTAGCCCATGCCCACCAGCAGCAAGGCCCCCATGGGATCGCCGGCCAGTTCACCGCACAACCCCACCGGCAGCCCGACGGCCTGGGCCTGAACGACAATCATCTTGAGCACCTGCAGCATGGAAGGATGCAGGCTGTCGTACAGCGAAGCCACTCGGGTATTGTTGCGATCAACCGCCAACAGATATTGGGTCAGGTCGTTGGTACCGACCGAAATAAACTCCACCCGCCCGGCCAGATGCGGGATCAGGAAGATCATCGACGGCACTTCAAGCATTACGCCAAGTTTGGGTTTGGGAATTTCATACCCCAACACTTCTTCCACTTCCCGCCCAGCGCGATCGATCAAGCGTCGGGCCTCGTCGATCTCTTCCAGACTGGTGATCATCGGCAGCAAAATGCCCAGATTGCCAGTACCGGCATTGGCACGCAGCATGGCGCGCACCTGGATCAGGAAGATTTCCGGCTGATCCAGGGTGATGCGGATACCGCGCCAACCCAGACAGGGGTTTTCTTCGCTGATAGGCATATAAGGCAGCTGCTTATCGGCGCCGATATCCAGCGTGCGCAGCGTCACCGGCTTGTTCGGATAGAGCTGCAACATACCCTGATATTGGGCGACCTGTTCCTCTTCGGAAGGGAAGCCACTCTGCAGCATAAATGGAATTTCGGTACGGTAGAGGCCGACGCCATCGACGCGCCCTCCCAGCAATTGCTCGTGTTCCGGGCTAAGACCGGCGTTGAGCATCACCTGCACTCGCTCGCCGCTTTTGAGCTGAGCCGGCTGTTCGACATCGTCTTCCGCCAATCGGCTTAATTCCAGCTCTTCGCTGATCAGACGCTGGTATTCCTGCACCAGCACCGGCTCCGGATCAACCAGCAGCTCGCCGCGATAGCCATCGACAATCAGCAGGCGCTGGCTGAGCAATGCAGGCTGGATATCCGCCCCCATCACCGTCGGCACCCCCATCGCCCGCACCAAAATAGCCGCGTGTGAGTTGGCGGCACCGTCGCGGACCACCACGCCGACCAGCCTGTCCTGTGGCATTTCGGCCAACAGGGTAGCAGTCAGTTCATCGGCTACCAGCACAAAACGCGCCGGCCACTGGGTTGCGCCCTGAGTGGTATCGTCGAGGTGGAATAAAAGGCGCTGACCGAGCGCGCGCAGATCGCTGGCGCGCTCGCGCATGTAGGTGTCTTGCAGGCTGGCGAACTGGGCGGCAAAGACTTCGATCACCTGTTTCACCGCCCATTCGGCCACGGAGCCGGCATCGATCTCGGCAAAAAGTTCGCGCTTGAGACGGGCGTCGTTCAGCAGGTGAGAGTAAAGATCGAAAATCGCTGCGCTCTCTTTTTGCGAGCTGGCGGCAAAGCGCTTGCTGAAACGGCGGAATTCCGCCCCGGCTTCTTCCAGCGCCTGGGTCAGGCGTTCACGTTCGCTGGCGGTATCGAGCGTTGAAGCCTTGTAAACCTGATCGAGTGACGGCTGGCTGCTGTCCTGCCAACCTTCAGCCACTGCCACGCCTGGCGATGCCGCCAGCGCACGAATGCGCGTCTGGCGATACTGACCAAAAAGAGCGTTAAGCTGCGATTGGGATAGGATACCGGCCATTTGCGTGGCCAGCGTCACCATAAAAGACTCTTCGCTTTCGTCGAACTGGCGCAGCTCACGCTGCTGAACCACCAATACGCCCAGCAGTTGGCGGCGATGAATGATCGGCACGCCGAGGAAGGATCGGAACCGATCCTCCTTCACCTGGGGAATATATTTGAAGCTGGGGTGGCTCTGCGCGTCCGCCAGGTTAATCGGCTCGGCACGGCGCCCAACCAGGCCGACGATGCCTTCATCAAAGGCCAGTGCGATAGTGCGCCCACGCGGTTTTTTTAACCCGCGTGTCGCCATCAGGTAATAACAGCGGCGGTCATTGTCTGCCAGATAGATGGAACAGACTTCCGTATCCATTGCCAGACAGGTTTCATTGACCAAAAGATCCAGCGCATCTGTCAGGCTGGCCGCCGCGGCCACCTTCTCAACAATTTCTCGCAAGCGCGTGAGCATAGTCGGCTTAACTTAACCTCTCTTCCGGCGATAAGCGGGGGTCTGCCGCTGCGCTGCCTGCTCCTGCATCGGCATCACGGTGACGGCGAATTCTTTCATCACCCGGCGGTAAACGTCGCGTTTGAACGACACCACCTGGCGCACCGGATACCAAAAGCTCACCCAGCGCCAGCCGTCAAACTCCGGCGTGCTGCTGCGTTGCATATTGATATCAGCGTCATTGCACATTAACTGCAAAAGAAACCATTTCTGCTTTTGGCCGATACAAACCGGCTTTGTGTCCCAACGCACCAAACGTTTTGGCAATTTATAGCGCAACCAGTTGCGGGTTGAGGCCAGGATACGCACATCCTTTTTGCTCAGCCCCACTTCTTCGAACAGCTCACGGTACATTGCCTGTTCTGCGGTTTCACCGGGGTTGATCCCCCCTTGGGGAAACTGCCAGGAGTGTTGACCGTAACGGCGAGCCCACAGGACTTGCCCCTGACGATTACAGATTACGATACCAACATTCGGGCGGTAGCCATCATCATCGATCACCGGACTACCTCGATAAGCTTAAATTCGCATAGATACCCTGATTGTTTCACACAAGCTACAGGCGGTAAACCACTGCTTTGCGGCGGTGCAGACCGGATAACATTGGGATAACTCACAGATAATGGCAAAGTTATAAACATGTGAAGCCGTTTACACGCGGTTTTATTCACTTTTTCTGTGGATAGGTGTGTGAAGAACTCAAGGGATAAGCCGGTAAAACTCTGGTGAACTCAAAATCACCATAAAAACAAAAACAAAAATACATCATTAAAAACATAAAGTTATTTATTTATCAACAACCCTATACAGAGTAAAAATGTGATCTATATCCGTTTAGGATCTTACCCTGGCGAAAGATCCACCAACGTCGTTTTTATCCACAGATTATCCGTATGAGTTACGCACAAAACGGACAATTTCGCAAAAAAACCCCTGAGTCAAGGCTGTAAATCGAACCAGTGATCGGTAAAAATTTGGGTTATCCCATAAATCTGTGGATAAATAGGTGTAAGATCCTGTTTATTGTCGGTGGCTTCAGGTGCACAAGCGTCGCCCTGAATTTTTCCCCCGTCATGTAGCGGGAAAAAAGTCATGGAAAATCATGCTACTATTATTCTTTTCCCCAGACCTTGCCCACCAAGGTTCGCTGTGTACAAATACAGTACGTTTTTCAACCAAATCTAACAGGTTCGCATTATGGCGTTTTTATCTCCTCTGCCCCCTCCTCCAGAAAATGAACAGCAACTGTTTGAACGGGCGCAGCAGCTTGCCGGCTGTCAGTTGGGAGAACTGGCGGCACGTGCGCAGTTGCCTATTCCCAAAGATCTGAAGCGGGATAAAGGATGGGTTGGCATGCTGCTGGAGCAGTATCTTGGCGCCATGGCCGGCAGCAAGCCGGAACAGGATTTTCCCGAGTTGGGCATCGAGCTGAAAACCATCCCGATAGACGCCGCCGGCAAGCCGCTGGAAACCACTTTCGTCTGCGTAGCGCCCTTGACCGGCAACAGCGGCGTCACCTGGGCCAGCAGCCACGTACGCCATAAGCTGGCGCGGGTGCTGTGGATCCCGGTGGAAGGCGAGCGGCAGATTCCGCTGGCACAGCGGCGCATAGGTTCACCACTGTTGTGGAGCCCGAACGAAGAAGAAGAAGAGATGCTGCGCCGCGACTGGGAAGAGCTGATGGATTTGATCGTGCTTGGCCACGTAGAACGGATCACCGCACGGCACGGTGAAGTGCTGCAACTACGCCCCAAGGCGGCCAACAGTAAAGCCCTGACCGAAGCCATCGGCGAACAAGGTCAGCCGATCCTCACATTACCGCGCGGTTTCTATTTGAAAAAAAGTTTCACCGCCGCGCTGCTGGCAAGACATTTCTTAATCTGATCGCTTTTGTTTAGGCTGTGTTTAGCTAACAGTGTCGCCGTATCAATAAACGCGTATAATTCAGCCTTTGCTTTTTATTAAGGTGTGGCTAGGCAATGTTCGAATGGATTATGGATCCCAATGCCTGGTTAGCGTTAGGTACGCTGACCATTCTTGAGATCATTCTGGGTATTGATAACATTATTTTCCTTTCCCTGGTGGTGTCTAAACTGCCGAAAGCCCAGCAGAACAAGGCGCGTCGCATCGGGCTGGCCGGCGCAATGTTAATGCGTCTGGGGCTGTTGGCCTCTATCGCCTGGGTGATCCGTCTGACCCATCCGCTGTTTACCGTCATGGATCACAGCGTTTCGGCTCGCGATCTGATCCTGCTGCTGGGCGGGCTGTTCCTGATTTGGAAAGCCAGTAAAGAGATCCATGAAACCATCGAAGGGTCGGACGAAGAGCACCACACTAAAGTGCACGGCTTCTTCGGTGCCATCGTGCAGATCATGCTGCTGGATATCATTTTCAGCCTGGATTCAGTGATCACCGCGGTAGGCCTGTCCGATCATCTGTTTATCATGATGGCAGCAGTAGTGATTGCCGTGGGCGTTATGATGTTTGCCGCCCGGCCGATTGGCGAGTTCGTTAACCGCCACCCTTCGGTGAAAATGCTGGCGCTGGCATTCTTGATCCTGGTGGGCTTCACCCTGATGCTGGAAAGCTTCCAGGTGCATGTACCTAAAGGCTACATCTACTTTGCGATGTTCTTCTCGATGTCGGTAGAAGCACTCAACCTGATGCGCAGCAAGAAAAAACCCGCCTCTGAGTAATCCCCCAACGGGAGCGAGCGTAAGCCGCTCCCGTTAATATTTTTGTATCCCCCGCACAGTTTCAATGTCACTTTCTCTTACAGAGATAAGGACTTATCCGAAACACGATGCATCTATAGTTTGCTAATCTAGAAAGAAGCTTCTTTTTGCACACATAACTGAGGATCCGCAGGATGAAAAAGTGGGTAATGGCAGTGTCTGCGTTGGTGATGGCCGCCGGGTTGGCGGGATGCTCCAGCGATTACGTGATGGCGACCAAAGACGGCAATATGATCCTGACTCAGGGCAAGCCAGAGATTGACCAAGATACCGGCCTGATCAGCTATAAAGACGAAAAAGGCAACCATCGCCAGATCAACGGCGATCAGGTTTCACAGGTCATCGAACGCTAGTTTCCCGATCGGCTATCGCCCCCGCATTGCGCGATAGCCCTCCCCGCACTGAATCCACTTCCCCCATCTTCTCGGCTTGGTTATAGTCGGCAAAGGCGAGATCACCGCCTTGCAGATTGTTTGGCTCCTGTTTTACCGGGTGTATAGCCCGTAAGCGCTAACACGAAAGGAAGGCCGTTAATGCAATACCACCGTATTCCCCACAGTTCTTTAGAAGTGAGCGTGCTGGGACTGGGCACCATGACCTTTGGCGAACAGAACAGTGAAGCCGATGCCCACGCGCAACTCGACTATGCATTAGCCGCTGGCATCAACCTGATCGATACCGCAGAGATGTACCCGGTACCACCCCGCCCTGAAACCCAGGGGCTGACCGAACAGTACATCGGCAGTTGGATCAAGGCTCGCGGCAACCGTGAGAAACTGGTGCTGGCCAGCAAAATCGCCGGGCCGGTGCGCGGAACTGACAGCAGTATCCGTCCGCAGCAGGCGCTGGATCGCAAAAACATCCGTGCCGCGCTGGACGCCAGCCTGAAACGCCTCAACACCGATTATCTCGATCTCTACCAGTTGCATTGGCCGCAGCGCGCGACCAACTTCTTCGGTAAGCTCAACTATCAGTACACTGACGAAAAGGCTACCGTCACCTTGCTGGAAACGCTGGAAGCGCTGACCGAGCAGGTGCGCGCCGGTAAAATTCGTTATATCGGGGTGTCCAACGAAACGCCTTGGGGCGTGATGCGTTACCTGCAGTTGGCTGAAAAGCATGAGCTGCCGCGCATCGTCTCAATTCAGAACCCCTACAGCCTGTTAAACCGCAGTTTTGAGATTGCTCTGGCGGAGATCAGCCAGCACGAAGGCGTCGAACTGTTAGCCTATTCCAGCCTGGCGTTCGGCACCCTGAGCGGCAAGTATTTGAACGGCGCCAAACCGGCCGGTGCGCGAAATACGCTGTTTAGCCGCTTTAATCGTTATTCGGCCCCGCAAACGCAGTTGGCGATTGCCGAATACGTCGCATTAGCCAAAAAACACGGACTGGATCCTTCGCAGATGGCCCTGGCCTTTGTTCGCCAGCAACCCTTCGTTGCCAGTACCCTGCTGGGCGCCACCACGCTGGAACAGCTGAAAACCAACATCGACAGTTTCGACCTGGTGTTGAATGAAGACGTGCTTCAGGGGCTGGAAGAGATCCACACCCGCTTTACCATTCCTGCACCCTAAATAATCAGGGGCGCCTAAACCGCGCCCCTTTGATTATTTTGCCCGTCGTTGCGACAACCACAGTGCGCCGATCGCCAGCGCGAAAACCACACCGAAACCGATCCCCACGCCGACCACCGGCACGCTGACTTTCACCGCCAGCGAATAGAGCCCGAGCATCAACAGCATGGCGGTGTTCTCGCCAAGGTTTTGCACCGCGATCGCGTTGCCTGCCCCCACCGATTTTTTGCCTCGTTCTTGCAACAACGCATTCAACGGCACCACAAAGAAGCCGCCCAAGATGCCGATAATCAGCAGTACCGCATAGGCGCTAAACAGGGTAGTTTGCAGCGCGAATATCGCCACCGCTACGCCAATCAAGATCCCGGCCGGCATACAGCGTTTCACGGTCTCAAGCGTAACGAAGCGAGCTGCGGCACCGGCGCCAACCACAATCCCCACCGCCACCATGGCATTCAGCAACGTCGGCGTGGCGTTATCGGCGATACCCAGCGCCACCGGCACCCACAGCACCAACAGAAAGCGCAGCGTGACCCCTGCGCCCCAAAACAGGCTGGTACCAATCAATGAGAAACGGGTTTGCCCATCGCGCCACAGCACCACACAGGCGTTGAAGAAAGCGCGAGTCATGGCGCGTGGCGTCCATGACGTCGCCGGATGTGCCGCAGGCAGGCGCGGAATATACAGGTTGGCGATCACCGCCGCTGCATAAACCAGCGCACATACCGCCAGTGCGGCGACCACGTGCCAGTCTGCCAGGATGCCGCCGGCCACCGAGCCCAGCAGGATCGCCGCGATAGTGGAGGCCTCCATCAGGCCGTTGGCCTTGACCAGTTTCTCACCGCTGGTGATCTCACCCAAAATCCCATATTTGGCCGGTGAATAAGCTGCGGCACCCACGCCCACCAGGCTATAACCGAGGAACGGATCCAACCCGAAACAGATCACCAATGCGCCGGCCAGCTTCAGGCCGTTGGCCACCATCATCACCCGCCCTTTCGCAAAGCTGTCGGCAATCTGGCCGACAAAAGGCGCGAGAATGATATAGGTGGCGACAAACGCCATCTGCAGAATCGGCTGGCTCCAGTCGGGATAAAGCTGTTGTTTGATCAGCGCCAGCGTGGCGAACAGCAACGCATTGTCACCGAACGCAGAGAGAAACTGTGCGCAAATGACGGCAATCATGCTGCGCGAAAGCAAGGGTGAATCAGTGTTCGACGACGGGTTCATCAGACAGTCTCCGGCTGTTCAGCCATTTTACGCAGGGTCACAAAATCCGGTTTGCCACTGCCCAGCACCGGCAGCGTTTTCAACAGGCGAATATCACGCGGTACCGCCAGTTCAGGGCTGCCCAATTCACGCGCTGCCCGCAGCAAGGCTTCGCGGGTTACGCTTGCATCGGTTGTGAACAGCACCAGTGCCTCGCCCTTACTGCTGTCACTTTTCACCGTGGCGGCGTGCAGCCCTTCCGGCGATACACGCTGTGCCAGCAGCTCCACGCTTTCCAGCGAGACCATTTCGCCCGCCAGTTTGGCAAAGCGTTTCACTCGACCGCGGATCACACAGTAGCCCTGTTCGTCCAGCGTGACGATATCGCCGGTATCGTACCAGCCCGGCTGCAGGTTGCCCTGTTCATCCTCTGCCGCTGGCGGCTCCAGCTCGCCCGGATGCTCCACCCGCAGATAGCCTTTCATGATATTCGGCCCACGCAGTTGCAGGCGTCCACCGTTCTCAATACCCGGCACCTTCATTAAACGCGCTTCCATATTCGGCATGATGCGCCCGACGGTACCCACCTTGGCCGCCAGCGGCACGTTGATTGACACCACCGGCGCACACTCGGTCACGCCATAGCCTTCCAGGATGCGAATACCGTATTTGTCCTGATAAATCTGTTTGGTGCTGTCCGCCAGCTTTTCCGCACCGGCTACCACATAGCGCAACCGGGCAAAGTCATACGGATGGGCAAAACGCGCATAGTTATTGAGGAAAGTGGCCGTGCCGAACAGTACGGTGCAGTTACGGTCATACACCAGCTCCGGCACCACGCGGTAATGCAGCGGACTGGGGTAGAGGAAGATGCGGCTGCCGGTCATCAACGGGGTCAGCAGCCCGACCGTCAAACCAAACGAGTGAAACAGCGGCAGCGACGACATAAAACGGTCGCGCGGAGTGAAGTCGGCAATGGTACGGATCTGCTCAACGTTGGCCAGCAGGCTGGCGTGGGAGTGCACCACGCCCTTCGGATTGCCCTCCGACCCCGAGGTGAACAAGATCAGTGCCGCATCGTCAGGCTGCTGCGGCAGCATGGCGCGCGCGGGTTGGAACAGATGACGCAGGATCCACAGCTTGTCCGCCAGGGTCACGGTATCTTTCAGATCCTCCAGATACACCCAGTTGGCCTCCGGCACCTGCTGCGGCAAATGTGTCAGCTTGCCTTTTTCCAGGAACTGGCGCGAGGTGACGATGGTTTTAAGACTGGCGGCGAGCATGGCGCTTTTCAGGCCGTTGGAACCCGCGGTGTAGTTGAGCATCGCCGGGATACGGTTGCGCAGCGAGGCGCCAAAAATCGCCGCGGCGGTAATGGTGGCATTCGGCAATAGCATGCCGACATGTTCGCCCTCGGCGGTAAAGCGCTGCAGGATACGGCTGACGCCCAGCGCTTTTTTGATCAGTGTCTGGTAGCTGTCTTCCTTGAAGTTGATATCTTCAATGCACGGCTTGCTCCGACCATAGCGATGCTGCGCCGCCAGCAAAGCGCGGAACAGGGTCTGTGGCTCGCGCGTGTCCATACGCGCCTTCATCATGATCTGGTGCAAGCGATCGCCGGCCAGCATGCGACGTTCTCGGGCGCGTGGCGCGACCGGCATCGGCAATGACGTCGGCGGTAAAATACGGATGCTGATCTGCGGGAACCAACGGATCTTGAAGACCCCGGCCATACGCCCAAAAGGGCTGAATTCGGCGCCATCAAGCCGTATCGGCACCACGGTCGCCCCCGATTTGGCGGCAATAAACGCGGCACCATCATAAATTTTCATCAGTGAGCCGGTCACGGTAATGCGCCCTTCGGGGAACACCACGATGGGTCGCCCTTGCTCGACCAAGCGCACCAACTGTTTGATGGCCATCGGCTTGGTGGGATCGAGCGAAACGAAATCGATATAAGGCCGCAACCAGCGCATAAACCAGCGATCGCCAATGCTGGCGTAGACGGCAAACACCGGTTTGATCGGCAAAAACAGCGCCAACAGAATACCGTCGAGGAAGGAGATGTGATTGGGCGTAATCAGCAGCTTTTTCTGATCGAAATGTCGGGCGTCGCCCTCAACGCGTAGCCGGTACAGCAGGCGGAACAGCACCCGCAGCATTGAAAAGATCATGCCCTTCTCCCTTTGCCCAAGATGAGCGTAAATGGTTGTAGGGAAAAGAATACTATATGGCAGGCAAAAAAAAACCTACGCATCCGCGTAGGTTGGTGCAATTGAAAATGGCTTCAACATACAGAGTATGCTGATTTCTCACCAATCAATACCTCTGGGATCACCTACTCTAGAGAGGTGCCGATTAAGAAACTACCGATCAATCGCAAGAGTTTTGCTCTAAATGCAACCAGCTGTAAATTTCCCGCGATGTACTGAAATAACTCAATGAAATGTAAATAGTCCTGCGGAATAAAAATACAAAATCAGATTTTACGCAGGCGGGACGGAGGGGGATCGGGCAAAAAAAAACCTACGCATCTGCGTAGGTTGGTGCAAATTAATATGGGCTCAACAAACAAGTTGCTGAAACTCACCAATCAATACCTCTGGGACGTTTAATTTACCCCGTTGAGCCGAAAACCAGCCAGCGGCCAATCGAAACATTAGGGCGCAAAGTGTAACCAGCGGTGTATCCCCACGGCCTTTCAAGCCACAGCGAGCTCGCCTTGCCGTGGGGCTGGATGTTTATCGTACGCTCACTTCTACCAGGCAGCTCATGGCGTTCGGCCCTTGAGTCAATGGTGAGGTACCGATATCCAGCGTTAACACGTTCGGGTTGCCGGACTGTTCCACCTGCAGGCGCTCGGCACCAAAACCTGGGTCAAACCAGGCGCCGGTTGCCATCAGCACTACGCCCTGGGTGACACCGTCGGTGATCGCAACGCCTGCCAGGCAATTGCCACGTGCGTTGCTGACCTGTACCTCCGCCCCCTCGGCAATGCCGCGCCTGGCTGCATCTTCCGGGTGCATATACAGCGTTTCGCGCCCGGCCGTTTTATTGCCCTGCGCCAGCGGCGCCGGATCCATCTGGCTGTGCAGGCGATCGCTCGGTTGGATGGATATCAGGTGCAATGGCCACTCTTTGGCTTCCGGTGCCCCCAGCCACTCGACTGGCGGCTGCCACTGCGGATGTGGGGCAAAATCGGCATAGCGATAACCGGCGATTTTCTCGCTGAACAACTCAATCTTGCCGCTCGGCGTTTGCAGCGGATTGGCCTGCGGATCGGCACGAAAATCGTCGAAGAACACGAATTCTTTCGCCGGTGCCGGCAGCTCGACGTAGCCTTTGTGCCAGAAATCCTCAAACTCGGGCCATTCTACGCCGGTCCCCGCCTGCGCCTGGCCGCATTGTTGATAGATAGATTCGATCCAGGCCCGCTCGTCGCGGTTTTCGGTGAACTGCTCGCGGTAACCGAGCCGCTCCGCCAGATCGGCAAAAATATCAAAGTCGTTACGTGCCTGATGCTGTGGCGCAATGGCCTGATGCATCGCCAATACGTAGCGATCGCGCGATGAACCGCCGATATCGTTACGTTCCAGCGAGGTGGTAACCGGCAACACGATGTCCGCCATCTTGGCCGCCGGCGTCCACCAGATATCCTGCACAATCACCGTATCCGGTTTCTGCCAGCCTTCCACCAGCCGGTTTAGCTGCTGATGATGATGGAACGGGTTGCCGCCGGCCCAGTGCACCAGATGAATATCCGGATACTGGTGCGTCTCGCCACGGAACTGATAGGAGCCGCCGGGTTGCAACAGCATGTCGCAGATACGCGCCACTGGGATGGCCAGCCCACAAGGGTTGGCGCCGACCGGCATCATGGGCCCCGGCGTATCCACCCGCGGGTTGCCGACCCCGTTCATCGAGCCGTGACCAAAGGAGAAACCGCCCCCCGGCAGCCCCACCTGGCCGAGCATCGCCGACAGGGCAATCATCATCCAGTAGGGTTGTTCACCGCGATGGGCGCGCTGAACCGAATAGGAGCAGGTGATAAAACTGCGAACGCCGATCAGTTGCTGCGCCAGCAAACCGATACGCGCCGCCGGAATGCCGGTGATGGCACTGGCCCATTCGGGCGTTTTTGCCACGCCGTCGTCGGTGCCGCGTAGATAATCCGCCAACTGGCTATAGCCGGTGCAGTGGCTATAGAGGAAAGCTTCATCCTGAGCGCCACGGCGCTGGATTTCATACGCCAGTGCCAGCATCAGCGCCACGTCGGTATTCGGGCGAATTGGGATCCATTCGGCATTAACAAATTCCGGGCAGTCATCCCGCATCGGGCTGATGTTGATCACCGGAGTGCCTTTTTTCACCAGCTTTTGCAGCCAGGGTTTGAGCGAGTGCTCCGCCGCACCGCCGGAAGAAACCTGGGCATTTTTCAACGCCAGGCCGCCGAAGGCCACAAACAGCTCGCAGTGCTCAACCACGCTGGGCCAGCTGGTGACACGACCGGTCAATGGGGTGAAAGTACCGATCACATACGGCAGGAAAAACTGGGCCGCTCCCCAGCTGTAGTTGCCCAACTGATCGACACCGCCGCCGCCAGCAAAATAAAAACGGCGCACCAGCGAACGAGCGTGGTGCAGGCGCCCGGCAGATGACCAGCCATAGGAACCGGTAAACAAGCCGGAGGGGCCGTAGCGATCGCGCACGCGCCGGTTCTCCTCCGCCACCAGGTCGAGCGCCAGATCCCAATCCACTTCGACAAAATCCTCGCGGCCACGTAGCGTACGGTCGCTGCCTTCACGCTTTTGCAGCCAGGAACGGCGCACGGACGGCTTGCGGATGCGCTTGTCGGAATAGGCCATCGGCGCGATGGAGTCGAGCATTGGGGAAGGATCCGGATCGTCGGCAAACGGCTCACAACGGATAAGCCTGCCGTCTTCAACCACGGCGGTATAGGCGCCCCAGTGAGCGAGTTGCGGATAGCGTTTAATCGACATGGTGTTCTCAGCCAAGAATGGATGCCCAAAAATAGCATTAGCCGATGCGCAGCGCCAAAGCACAAATGGCTCTATCACTGAGCGGCACAGGTCTAAGCTCGGGGTAAATTGCCCATATCTGCAACAGCCGCCACAAGTTACGATCGCCAGCGCTTGCAGCCCCGGGCTTTTTCCGCAAGACTGAGGGATGTAAGCGATTACCCAGGATGTATGACAGATATGGCTACCATAAAGGATGTTGCCAGGCTGGCGGGTGTTTCCGTGGCCACGGTATCCCGCGTAATAAACAATTCTCCCAAGGCTAGCGAAGGCTCACGCACCGCCGTGCTGGCCGCGATGGAACAACTGCAGTATCACCCAAACGCCAATGCCCGCGCGCTGGCGCAGCAATCGACCGAAACGCTCGGGCTGATCGTTTCCGACGTGTCCGATCCCTTCTTTGGTGCCATGGTCAAGGCCGTGGAACAGGTGGCCTACGCCACCCACAATTTCCTGCTGATTGGCAACGGTTACCACGAGGCAGAAAAAGAGCGTCAGGCGATTGAACAGCTGGTACGCCACCGTTGTGCCGCGCTGGTGGTACATGCCAAAAAGCTGACCGACCGTGAGTTAAGCGGGTGGATGCAGCAGATCCCGGGCATGGTGCTGATTAACCGCACGCTGCCGGGCTTTGAATCGCGCTGCGTGGCGCTCGACGATCGCTACGGTGCCTGGCTGGCGACCCGCCACCTGATCCAACAGGGGCACCAGCGTATTGCCATCATCTGCTCCACCCACCAAATTTCCGATGCGGCGGACCGTCTGCAGGGCTATCTCGATGCATTGCAGGAGCACGGCATTGCGGTAGATGAAAAACTGATTGCCTACGGCGAGCCAGACGAGATTGGCGGCGAACAGGCGATGACCGAGCTGCTCGGGCGCGGTAAAAACTTCACCGCGGTCACCTGCTACAACGACTCAATGGCCGCCGGTGCCCTTTCGGTACTGAGCGACAACAGCGTGGATGTGCCGGGGCAGATGTCGCTGATTGGTTTCGATGACGTGCTGATTTCACGCTACCTGCGGCCGCGTCTGACCACTATTCGCTATCCGGTGGTGGCCATGGCGACCCAGGCGGCCGAACTGGCGCTGGCACTGGCCAACAATCAGCCGCTGCCGGAGATCACCAACATGTTCAGCCCGACGCTGGTGCGCCGCCATTCGGTGGCCAGCATCAATAACGTTTACGAGCAGAACTAGATCAACTCCCGGTGATACAGCCGCACCGGGCGATCGGGGTAATCCAGCGCATCGCCGATGTAGCGCCAGCCATGGCGCTCATAATAGCCGCTAAAGTCACTGTAGAGATAAAGCTCACTGAAGCCGGTGCGTCGGGCGTAGTCTTGCACATGCTGCTGCAACCGCAGCCCCAGACCGCTGCCGCGCTGGCTTTCGTCGACATACAGCGCCGCCAGCCAGGGCGTCAGATCCTGCCGGCTGATCAAGTCGCAGCGCCATAAGCCGACGGTGCCAACCACTTTATCGTCCTGCAGGGCGATAAAAGTAATGGGCAAATCGGCTCCGCACAGCCCGCTATCCACCACGCTGGCGAAAAATGCCCGGCTGCTTTCGCTGCCAAACGCCTGCCACAGCCAATCAATCACCTGACCGCGATGCTGTGGATAATCCGCCAGAAGCTTAATCTCAGTCATCTCTTCTCTCTTTTCCCATTGTCTGGCATCAGTCTACGGACGTTGCGCCACAACACAATCCCGGCGGAAAAATCCCACGCAGCCAAGGGGTAAGCCTATGCTAGACTGAGCGATATTTACCACAGCGGATGTTGAAAGGGGTAAGCCACTGATGATCACCATGTTGGATGTTTCCATTCGCGCGGGGGTATCCAAAGCCACGGTTTCACGCGTGTTAAATGGCACCGGCCAGGTGAAAAAGAGCACCCGCGATGCGGTGTTCAAGGCCATGGACGATTTGGGTTACCGCCCGAACTTCCTCGCCCAATCGCTGGCAAACAAAAGCTCCAACAGCATTGGCCTGGTAGTGTCCAATTTCGACGGCCCCTACTTCGGACGCCTGCTTCGTCGCGCAGCCAAGCTGATCGAGGCCAGCGGCAAACATCTGATTGTGACCGACGGCCACGACACGCCGGAAGATGAACTGCAGGCGGTACAGCTGCTGGCGGATCGCCGCTGTGATGCCATCATCCTGTATACGCGTTTCATGTCAGAAACTGCGCTGATGAAGCTGCTGGACAGCCTGCCGGTGCCGATCATGGTGATCAATCGGGATCTGCCACAGGCGCGCGCACGCTGCGTGTTCTTCGAACAGCAAAAGGCGGCCTTCCATGCGGTGGATTATCTGATTAGGCAGGGGCATCGCGAGATCGCCTGCATTACCGGCCCCATCGCCACGCCAACAGCACAGGCGCGGCTGGCAGGTTATCAACAAGCGTTAGAGCAGCACCATATTGCCTTCAACGAAGCCCGCGTGGCCTACGGTGACAGCAGCGTGCAAAGCGGATATCAGGGCACCCGGCGTTTGCTGGCCGAGCATATCGATTTCAGCGCGCTGTTCGCCTGCAACGACGACATGGCGGTCGGCGCGATGAAGGCGCTGCTCGATGCGGGCAAACGCCTGCCGCAGGATGTCTCACTGTTCGGCTTTGACGACGAGCCCAGCGCCGCCTATTTGCAACCTGCACTATCTACCGTGTATCTGCCGATCGACGTGATGATCGAAGCCGCCATCAGCCAGGCTTTTCGCCTGATCAATGGGGAAGACACACAGCCACTCACCCCGTTCACCGGCGAACTGCGGCTGCGTGAATCGGTGCTTCCCGGGCCTTACGCCGATTGATTCCTCCGGGCGCTGTCGCAGATTGCGTACAGCGCCGTATTTCTTCAACGCCAATTTCCCTTCCCTGCCACCAATCCGCATATTGTCAAGACAATAACCTTTACACTATATAGCTCAAAGACTATATTTGGAGTTTGACATGTGGCAGATCGTGACCGTCGAACGATTCGACAGCTGGTTTTTATCATTAAACAGCGATCAACAAAAAAGCGTGCTGGTAGGAATATTCAAACTGCAGGAATTCGGCCCCTTGTTGGCGCGTCCTCATGCCGACACGCTGAATCACAAAAACCAAATACAGCATCTGAAAGAGTTACGTATTCAGCATCGCGGTCGGCCGTTTCGGATTTTCTTCGCCTTTGATCCGCAACGACAAGCGGTCCTGCTTTGCGGTGGCGATAAAACCGGTAATAAACGCTTCTATCAACAAATGTTGCCGATCGCCATCAGAGAGTTTTCACATTACTTGGCAACCCAGAGGTAACGTAAATGGCCAAACCCTTATCAGATCTGATCGACAGACTCGATCCCACCGTAGTTGAAGCTGCGCAACAGAAAGCGGACAAAGAAATTTTTGAACTGCGGCTGGCAATGCTTCGGGAAGAACTGGCGGTGTCTCAGGTGGAACTGGCCAAGCGGCTTGGTATCAGCCAACCTTCGGTCGCCAACCTGGAAAAACGCGGCAGCGAAATTAAACTCTCTTCACTCAAACGCTATATCGAAGCCATGGGGGGAACGCTGTCGCTGGAAGTTCAGCTCCCGAACGGCCAGCATCGACGGATGACGCTGTAAAATGGGCGCAGCAAACTGCGCCCAAAAGCATCAGATCATTTCCAGCGCAATCAGCTCTTCGATGGTCTGGCGACGACGGATCAGGCGCGGTTCACCGTTCTCAAACAGCACTTCCGGCAGCAGCGGGCGGCTATTGTAGTTTGAAGACATAGACGCGCCATAAGCACCGGTGTCATGGAACACCAGATAATCGCCAACCTGCACCGGCGGCAGCTCGCGGGTTTCAATACCGCCACCGGCCTGCTGAGTAAAGACGTCTCCGGATTCACACAGCGGTCCGGCAATCACGGTTTCACGCAGTGGCTGGTGTGCGGTATCGCGACCGTCGGCCGGCAGCAGGGATATGTGGTGATAGCTGCCGTACATTGCCGGACGCATCAAATCATTAAAACCGGCATCCACCAGCACAAAGTGCCGGCTGCCCATGTCTTTCACTGCGCGCACCTCGGCGACCAGCACACCGGCTTCCGCCATCAGGAAACGACCCGGTTCGATCTCCAGCTTCACCGGATGACCCAAATGTGCGGCAATACGCTCGCGGGCGCTGTTCCACAGGCCAAAATAGTGTTCGGTATCGATCGCCTCTTCGCCGTACTGATAGGGGATCGACAGCCCGCCTCCGGCAGAAATCGCACTGATGTCCTGGCCGAGGTCGATCACCTGTTGCACCATGGCGTCACACACGCGCTCCAGATGCTGGTAGTCCACCCCCGACCCTATATGCATATGCACGCCAATCAGCTTCAGACCGTATTGCTGAATTTTTTCCACCGCCTGCGGTAAGTCGGCATACCAAATACCGTGCTTGCTGTTCTCACCGCCGGTGTTGGTTTTCTGGCTATGGCCGTGACCGAAACCTGGATTGATGCGCAGCCACACCGGATGCCCGGCAGAGATCTGCCCCAGCTGTTCCAGCATGTCGATCGAACCGACGTTGACCGGGATTTTCAATTCGCTGACGCGAGCCAGAGTCGCGTGATCGAGCACATCGGCGGTAAACACGATTTCGCTTGGTTCGCCACCCGGCTGAAAACCGGCCTGCAACGCACGCTCAATCTCGCCTAACGACACCGAGTCCACCTTGACGCCCTGCTCACGCATCAGGCGCAAAATATGAATATTCGAGCAGGCCTTCTGGGCAAAACGGATCACGTCAAAATGCCGCAATTGGCTGATGCGCTCGCTGATAATCGCTGCGTCATAGGCCCACACAGGGCAACCAAAGCGCTGAGGCAGCGCCAATAGGTTAGCGGCGTTAAGAGCGGTAGAAGTGTCGTGCAAAGCGCGTGGCATAGTGATGTTCCCGGTTCGAAAATGGTATGCCGTCAATATTGCCGCACTCTTTCTCGGGTGGAAAATATCTATTTAGCCAGAGTCTATTCATTTATGATATGGCTTTGCTCATGATGGAATCAGCCGATGCACGCGATAACCCTGCGCCAGATTGAAATCTTCTATGCGGTGATGACGACCGGCAATCTGACCGAAGCCGCCGCGCTGCTGCAAACCTCGCAGCCCACCGTCAGCCGCGAGTTGGCGCGCTTCGAGAAACTGATCCAACTGCAGTTGTTCGAACGGGTGCGCGGGCGATTATCCCCCACGGTACAGGGCCTGAGGCTGTTGGAAGAGGTGCAACGTTCCTATTACGGTCTGGATCGCATCGTCAATGCCGCCGCCGGTATCCGACAATTTCAGCAGGCGCAGCTTTCGATTGCCTGCCTGCCGGTATTTTCACAATCGCTGCTGCCGGCGGTGTGCAAACCCTTTATCGATCGCTATCCGGAGGTCAGCTTCAGCGTGATACCGCAGGAATCACCGTTGCTGGAAGAGTGGTTATCGGCGCAGCGCCACGATTTGGGCCTGACGGAAAATACCCTGACTCCGGCGGGCACCGAGCGAATGACCTTGATGACGCTGAACGAAGTGTGTGTCTTGCCGGCCGGGCATCCGCTGCTGGCGAAAAAGCGGCTGACGCCGCAGGATTTTGCCGGACAAAACTTTATTAGTCTGTCGAACACCGACAGCTATCGCCAACTGCTGGATTCGCTGTTCAGTGAGGAAGGGGTTAACCGCCGGCTGGTGATGGAAACCCACAGCGCAGCGTCGGTCTGCGCCATGGTCAAAGCCGGCGTGGGGGTATCGATAGTCAATCCGCTAACGGCGTTGGACTACGCCAACAACGGTGTGCATATACGGCCATTCAGCGTTGACGTGCCCTTTACCGTTAGCCTGATCCGGCCGCTGCACCGCCCGTCGTCGGCGCTGGTCACGGCCTTTACTCAACATTTGCAGCAACAGGCACAAACGCTGCCCGCCCGTCTGGCCGCCGTGATTACGCGCTAGCCGGGCGCTTGGCGCGGCTGAACGTCACCAGACACAGTACCAGACCCAGCAACGCGATCCCCGCAGCGGCCAGCGGTACGCTGGTCAAGCCCAACCCCTGCGCTATCACGACACCGCCGACCCAGGCACCAATCGCATTACCGACGTTGAACGCGGCGATGTTCAGCGTGGACACCAGATTGGGAGCCTTTTTACCGTAGGTCACCACGTTGATTTGCAGCGCCGGTACGGCGGCGAACGCCGCAGCGGCCCACAGGAACAGGGTAATTTCAGCCGGTACCATCGAATGGCTGGTCCAACTGAACAATGCCGCAAAGCAGGCGATCACCAGGAACGTACAGGTCAGCGTCAACGGCAAGCGCCAGTCCGCCAAACGCCCACCCAGGATGTTGCCCAGCGTCAGACCAACCCCCATCAGCAACAGCGTCCAACTGACGCCATGGGAAGAAACACCCGTCACCTCGGTCAGTAACGGGGCAATATAAGTAAACAGCGCGAACATCGATGCGGCAAAGGCCACGGTCATCAGCAATGACAGCCAAATACCGCCGCCGCGCAACGCCGCCAGCTCTTTTTTCAGATCCGTCGGGGCCTCGTCCTGCACGCTGGGCAGCTTGCTGTACAGCGCCAACAAAGAGAGCACGCCAATGACCGCCACCGCCCAGAACGTCGAACGCCAACCCAGCGCCTGACCCAGAGCGGTACCCAGCGGCACGCCGAGCACGTTTGCCAGCGTCAGGCCGGTGAACATCAATGCCACGGCTGAAGCCCGGCGGTTTGGCGGCACCAGATTGGCCGCAACCACCGCGCCAATACCGAAGAAGGCACCGTGGCACAAAGCGGTGATAATGCGCGCCAGCATCAGGAAGTCATAGCTGTACCCCAGGGCGCACATAATATTGCCGAAGATGAAAATCACCATCAGCAGCAACAGCGTTTTTTTACGCGGCAGCTTCGCGGTCAGCAAGGCCATGATGGGTGCACCGATAGCCACGCCAAGAGCATAGCCGCTGATCAGCCAGCCGGCAGAAGGAATGGAGACCTGCAGATCTCCCGCCACTTCAGGCAGCAACCCCATGATCACAAACTCGGTGGTGCCAATAGCGAATGCACTTAATGCCAGTGCGAGCAGAGAAACAGGCATGCGGAAAGCTCCCAGTCAACAAAGCCCCGGTGTCAGGCACTCGGGGCCGGTAAAAACACATAAAATTGACGGGCAGCCCGGCAGGCTGCCCGCGAAAAAGGGTCAGAGAGGGTGTTCAAAGAGCGGGCTTAACTGCTTAACCCTATAATTATTAAGTCTTATTCACGCTTTTCACGTTACAGAAATAGCACGCAATCCCGCGTAAAAACCAGTGGCAAAACGGCCGCTGCGCACAAAAAGCCATGCCTGGCTCGCTAACTGGTTGAATGCGCTGATGATGAAAAATGTGTAAAAATGTTACCCGTGTGTTAACGCTATCAGCGCAGCGTCGCCTGCCAATCCGGATCGTGGGCAAACCACTCCACCAAAAAGTCCAACATGGTGCGTAATGTCGCCGGCATTTGGCGGCGTGAGGTATAGATACCGTAAATCCCCATCGACTGGGGCCGATAATCCGGCATCAGCTCAATCAGTTCGCCACTGGCCAGTAAAGGGGCTGCAGAATAGTAAGGCTGCATGGAAATACCCGCGCCTTGTACCGTGCCCGCCATCAACACCACCGATTCGTTGGCGCTCAGGTTGCCGCTGACCGCGACCGCCGATTTCACACCCTGAAGGTCAAAATGCCACAGGCTCTTACCGAAGTAGGAATAAGTCAGGCAGTTATGTAGCGCCAAATCCTGCGGATGACGCGGCGTGCCGTGTGCCGCCAGATAGGCCGGGGAAGCGCAGACCACGGAAGCACAGGAGGATAATGGCCGGGCGATGAGATTGGGATCCAATTCGTTAGTGATGCGTAACGCCAGATCGATACGCTCCTCCACCAGATTCACCGTGCGATTGTTCATTTGCAGATCCACTGCAACCTGAGGATGGCGTTTCAGGTATTGCGCCACCGCGCCCACCAGCGCCGTCTGGCCCAGCGATTGTGAACAGGTAATGCGTAACAGGCCACGCAGTTCATCACTCTGCTCCCCTTCGACCAAATCGATTTCGCCCGCCAGCGCCAGCATCTGTCGACAGCGTTCCAGCGTGCGCTCACCGGCGTCAGTCAGACTAAGCTTACGAGTAGTGCGATGCAGTAAACGCGCGCCGGCCCATTGCTCCATTTGTGCCAGATAACGCGTCACCATCGCCCGCGACATTTCCAACGTTTCCGCGGCGGCAATCATGCTGCCACGGTCGACGATGGTGATAAAAACCTCAGCAGCGGTAATGCGATCCATGATTCGTCCGATTTACGCAATGAATAGTTGCTCATTATCCGGTTTTTCTATCGCTTTATGCAACCTAACATCTATACAACATTAATCGCATCCCAAGGACCTCTACCCATGTTTAAGAAATCATTGTTGACCCTGGCCTTTGCCGGCATCGCCACAGTAAGCACCTTCGCTACCGCCGCCAACACCCTGACGATGGAAGTGTATAACCCAGGTGAGAAAAGCGTGTTCCCGGTGTCTTCCGAAATCATCAGCGGCAAACACGAAGTCGCACTGATCGACGCCCAGTTCCAGCGTAACGACGCGGAAGCCCTGGTGAAAAAGATCAAGGCGACCGGCAAGAAGCTGACCACCGTATACATCAGCCATTCAGATCCTGATTTCTATTTTGGTCTGGACGTCATTAAAGCCGCGTTCCCTGAGGCTAAAATCATCGCGTCACCGGGTACCATCGAAGAAATCAATGCCACCAAAGACGGCAAAGTGGCGTACTGGGGCCCAATCTTGAAGGACAACGCGCCGAAAGCGGTGGTGGTGCCTCAGGCGTTGCAGGGTGACAGCTTCACCGTAGACGGCCAGAAAGTGGAAGTGAAAGGCCTGACCGGCCCGACGCCGGAACGCACCTACGTGTGGATCCCAGCGCTGAAAACGGTCGTGGGCGGTGTGCCGGTAGCCGGCGACAATATCCATCCGTGGATTGCCGATAACCAAACCGTTGAATCCCGTGCGCACTGGCAGCAAACGCTGGAAGGCATCAAAGCGTTGAAACCGGAAGTCGTGGTCCCTGGCCATTTCCTGCCGGGCGCAGACCTGACGCTGAAGTCCGTCACCTTTACCCAGAACTACCTGACCACGCTGGAAGCTGAACTGCCAAAAGCCAAAGATTCTGCAGCACTGGTGGCGGCAATGAAAAAGCATTACCCGGATCTGAAAGACGAATCCAGCCTGGAACTGAGCGCCAAAGTGCTGAAAGGCGAAATGAAGTGGCCGCAATAAGCACGCCGAAACACCCAGGCCAAGGCGTTACTGCTACCCGGCCGCCGCAAAGGCGGCGGGTATAACGAGGAAAAGACATGACCGGTACGACTCTGCACTACATTTTCGATCCGCTGTGTGGCTGGTGCTATGGCGCAGCCCCGCTGGTGAAAGCGGCCAAAACCATTCCAGGGCTAACCATCGCCCTGCACGCCGGCGGTATGATGACCGGCAACAACCGCCGCCAAATCACGGATGAATGGCGCAATTATGTGATCCCGCATGACAAGCGCATTGCGGAGTTAACCGGCCAACCCTTTGGCGAAGCTTATTTCAATGGATTGTTGCGTGATACCACGGCAGTGATGGACTCGGAGCCGCCGATTACCGCCATACTGGCAGCGCAAGCGCTGGCGGGACGCGGGCTGGATATGCTGCACCGCATTCAGGAAGCGCATTACCAGGAAGGTCGCCGTATCGCCGACACGCCGGTGCTGGAAGCGCTGGCAAAAGAGCTGGGCTTGCCCTCTGCTCCGTTTATCGCCGAAATGCGGTTTAACGCCGGTGCGCCAACCGCGCAGCACATCGCGCAAAGCCGCGCATTGCTTGCCAAGGTTCAGGGCCAGGGGTTCCCAACTTTCGCTCTGCAAGACAGCGAAGGCCAGCTGCGCCAGATCCCGGCGGGCAACTATCTGGGCAACGTTGAGGCCTGGAAAGAGTTATTGAGCGGCGCCGCTACCTGGGCCTAATACCTGTTACGGCTGCCGGGTGTTCAAAGTATTGGATGCCCGGAGCTGATTATTCAACCCGTACAAAGTGTCCTTCCGCACGCACGTTAAAACCGAACCCGCAATCCCCCTCGGTGTGCATGTCCAGACCATCGCTACCGAACTGCATCGCCACATCGCACGCCATCACATCTTCCGGTTCCCGCTGACGGTATACTGCTTTGCCGTGCTCTATCGGCAACGTCTGAGTGAACTCCCCCATATTCGGCCCGTAATACAAGCCCATCTGCGGCATGTAATAGCCAGAGTAAACGATCAGCCAGCGGCCATCTTGCGGCTTGACCTCAACCTCGCTCCAGACGCCACGCCCGGCATATTGCCAATACACTCCGCCCGGCCCGATCGACGGCGTTCGTTTCGCCAGCCGCTCCTGCAACAGCTTGAGATTATGTTGGGACTTGCTGTCCTGCGGTGCCAATTCTAAATAGGCACGCGCCTTAAGCAGCTTGCCGGCGTGTATCAGCGCCAGCGCTACGTTGTTATAAGCAGTGGCCGTTGCCTGGCTATCCAAACCGCAGAACTCACTCCAGGCGGCCTGATCGCGGAAAATATCTGCGGCGCGTGGGTAATCGCCACGCTGATAAGCGTTTTTGCCCAACTCGGCATAGCTTGCGACCTTGTGACAATCGGCATCAATATCCGGCTCGTCAATCTGCGCCATCGCCTGGTCGCAGGCAAGCGCACCATAGGCCAACAGCAGGGGAACCCACGCCTTCATCACTTATCCTTTCCGCAGTAAACGAGCCAAATTTCGGCGCCAGTATAACCGCCAACCGCCACCGCATCACCCCTGACGATTCAGCCGCGATATTTCAAACGGTTAGCGGCGTTAAAACTGCTTACAGTCAACGTTTGTTTGTTACCTGTCCCCGGCCCATGCTGAAAAAAAGATTAAACCTGCGAGGGTCCATGAACGCTATCCCCACACCCAAACACGCCGTCTGGCAACTGATTAAACCCTTCTGGGTCTCGGAGGAGAAACTGCGGGCCTGGGCGATGCTGATCGCCATCATCGCCTTGTCACTGGGGTTGGTGTACATCAGCGTGCTGATCAACCAGTGGAACCAGGTGTTTTACGACGCGCTGCAAAATAAAAATTACCCGGTATTCAAGGCGCAGCTGTGGCGCTTTACCTATCTGGCGCTGATTTTCATCGTATTGGCGGTGTTTAAAATTTACCTGACACAGGGCCTGCAGATGCACTGGCGGCGCTGGATGACCGAAAAATTCATGGGTAAATGGCTGGCGCATCAGGCGTATTACCATACCGAACAGCAGCAAATCGTCGATAACCCGGACCAGCGTATCGCCGAGGATCTCAACGTGCTGACCCAATACACGCTGTCGCTTTCGTTGGGGTTACTGTCCAGCCTGGTGACGCTGTTTTCTTTTATCACCATCCTGTGGCATGTCAGTGGCCCTATTACCTTTGTCATCAGCCAGCACGCTATTACCCTACCCGGCTATATGGTGTGGTTCGCTCTGCTGTACGCCGGACTGGGATCACTGCTGATTTGGTGGGTCGGCAAACCCTTGGTACAACTGGGTTTTAATCAGGAGCGCTATGAAGCGAACTTTCGTTTTGGGCTGATCCGCATCCGCGAAAATAATGATGCCATCGCGCTGTATCACGGCGAGCCGCATGAAGCACAGCAGTTGGGCGGGCGCTTTGAAGCCATCCGTGCCAACTGGTGGTCGATCATGCGCATCACCCGGCGGCTCAATATTGCCTCCAATTTCTACAGCCAATTCGCCATTGTCTTTCCGCTACTGGTGGCAGCCCCACGCTATTTTTCCGGCGCCATCCAAATGGGCGGAATGATGCAGATAGCCTCCGCTTTTGGGCAAGTACAGGGCGCTCTGTCCTGGTTTATCGATGCCTTTACCGATCTGGCCACCTGGAAAGCCTGCGTTAACCGTCTGGCCGGTTTTAACGCCGCCGTGGATCAGGTACACCATCAACAGCGCGGCATACAATTGCAGCCGGAGAATGAACAGCCGATGGTCCTTGACCGCCTCAGCCTGCAATTGCCGGACGGTCAACGGTTAATGGAGCCGACCTCAATGACGCTCAAACGTGGCGATCGGGTGCTGATCGTTGGCCCCTCCGGCTGCGGTAAATCAACCCTGTTGCGCGCCATTGCCGGTATCTGGCCGTATGGTTCCGGTGCGATTGGGCTCGACGCCGCCAGCAGTACGTTATTCCTGCCGCAACGCAGTTATATTCCGATCGGTACGCTGCGAGAGGCGCTGAGCTATCCGCATCTTGCCGCCGAGTACAGCGATGAACAGCTGCTGAAAGCCCTGGATAACTGCCGCCTTAAACACCTTCAGCGCTGGCTGGATACCAGCGCCAACTGGAGCCAACGCCTGTCTCCAGGTGAACAGCAGAGATTAGCCTTCACCCGTGCGATTCTGACCCGCCCGGACATTTTGTTCCTCGACGAAGCCACCAGCGCGCTGGACGACGAAACCGAGCAACTGATGTACTGCCTGTTGGTGGATGAATTGCCGGATGTGACGCTGGTTAGCGTGGCGCACCGCAACAGCGTGGCGAAGTATCATCAGAGCTGCTGGCGCTTTAGCCGCGCGGAAGAAAGCCAACCGGCACGCATGGCACTCAGCCCATTGCCGGTTGCCGGCTAAGTGCTCGGGCGCAGCCTGTACGGTTGCGCCCGGCTTTACTCAGATGCCATCGGCCTGAACGTCCTCGCATTTCACCCGACGCCTTTCGTGCCACAGGCTGGTCAGCCCACGTTTGCCGCACGCCAACGCCACTTCGCGAAACTCATCCAGGCTTAGCCCATCGCGTTCCAGCATCATTTCCGCTGCCAGCTGCATATTTACCCCGGTCAGCACTTCGCAATCACCGCGCTCGTCCGCCAGTTCGCTGGCGCAGCGGAACGGCGATCCGCCGAGCATATCGGTGAGAAATACCACGCCGTCCGCCTGCGCCACTTCGGTTAGCGCCGCATTAAGGGCGCCCCTTAACTGAGCGGTGCTCATCTGCTCCGGGAAATTGACCGCGACGCAATTTTGCTGCGGCCCCACCACCTGTTCTACTGCCTGCAGCAGGCCACTGGCAAAGCTGCCGTGGCCGGTAATCACAATGCCTGGCATCGCCCTTTCCTCACAATAAACCGATAAATTTGCCCACGACGCCAATCACCACCGTCACGCCAATCAGCTTCACCGGCGAGAACCCTCGTTTCATCAGGAAGAAAATCAGCAGCGTAAAGCACAGCGGCAACAGATTGGGCATCAGTTTGTCCAGCACGTCGGTCTGCAACGCCACACTGGCCTTGCCGGCATGCATCACCAACGGGGTGGAAAGATGGACATAGGAAGCCACCAGCGCGCCGATCACCGTCATGCCGACAATCGAGGCGGCGTGTGATATTCGTCGGGTATGGGTTTTCAGCAGCGCCAAGGCGCTGGTGCCGGCCTGATAGCCATAATGCGCCAGCCCGAACCGCAAGCCGAAGTGAAAAACGTTAAACAGCAGCAGGAAGACGATCGGCCCGAACAGGCTGCCTTCCAGCGCCAACGAGGCGCCGATCCCGGCGCAGATCGGCAGCAGCGTCAGCCAGAACAGCGCATCGCCAATGCCGCCCAGCGGCCCCATCAGCGCCACTTTTACCGCACGAATGGTAGAAATCTTCTCCTTGTTCTGTTCCATCGCCAGCACCAGCCCGGACAGGAAGGTGACGTCGAACGGGTGCACGTTGATAAACTCCATGTGCATCTTCATCGAATTGGCCAGATCCTGCGGATTGCGATGGATCTTGCGTAATCCTGGAATTAACTGATAAAGCCAGCCACCGGCCTGCATACGTTCGTAGTTGAACGACGCCTGCAGCAGTAAGGAACGCCATGCCATGCGGTTGATATCGCCACGGGTCAGCGCCTCTGCCGGCTCGCTGTCGACATAATCGTCCTGGTCTACCTGACTGGTCGCCAGGGCCTGCGCCATACGCTGTTCCGCTTTTTGCGCCAGCAGATCGTCGGAATCATTAAATGCCATCTTCAGCATCCTCCTGTTGTACGGACGGTTTGGGCGTGTCCGCCCCGGATCGTTGGCTGTTAAAGAAATCGATCAGTGCGATCGCCAGTGCCCCCAGCGCCACCGCCAGGATCGGCAGTTTCAGGAAGGTGACGGAAATAAAGCCGAGGATGAAATAAGCCACGTAGGTTTTTTTCATCATCACTTTCATCAACAGCGAGAAACCGATCGCCGGCATCATGCCACCCGCCACCGCCAGGCCGTCCAGCAGCCAGGTCGGTGCTTTTTGCACCATGGCGCTGGCCGCATCGGCACCGAAATAAATCGGCAAAAAAGCCACGACAAAATAGAACGCGAACAGGATGCTTATGCCGAGATAATTCACCCGTTCGATACCGCGCCAGTTCAGCTCTTTCACCATCCGATCGCAGCGGTGCATCATCGGTGAAAACAGGGTAAACAGCAGCGTAATACAGCCCTGCACCGCGATAGAAAACGGCACGGCCACGCCGATCGCCACCTTGGGATCGGCCTTGGTCAGGATGGCAAACGCCGTGCCGATCACCCCGCCAATCACCACGTTTGGCGGCTGGGCGCCCGCCAGCGGCACCATGCCCATCCATACCAATTCCAGCGTACCGCCCACCAGCAGACCTGTGTACACATCCCCCAAAATCAGGCCGACCAGCGGCCCCAGCACCACCGGGCGATGAAAGTGGGTCAGGCCGTCAAACAGATCGACCCCCGCCAGCCCGGCCAACAGTGCAATCAATAACGCATCAGTTAACATGATTTCCCCCGAACTCAGAACAGCAGCTTGCCGACCGCCTCACCCGCTTCATCCGGCACCCGGCGTACCTCGCATTCAACGCCAAGCGCCGCCAGTTCGCGAAAAGCGGCGACGTCGCGCTCATCCAGCGAGACCGTTTTATGCACCTGCCGCTTCCCCTCGGCAAAATGCATGTTGCCGACGTTCACGAAGCGGATCGGCACCCCGCCCTGCACCAGCCGCAAAACATCCTGCGGCGTTTTGCACACCAAAAAGATTTTCTGGCGATCCGCCGCCTTGTGGATCACGTCGATGGTTTTCTGCAGCGTGAAGTAGCGCGTCTGCACCCCTTCCGCCACCACCATATCCATCAGGTTCTGCTGCACAGGATCGGCTGCCGCTTCATCGTTGGCCACCACCACCAGATTGGCGCCCAAGGTGTTGGTCCAGGTGACGCCGACCTGGCCGTGCACCAGTCGGTTATCGATACGAGTCATCAAGATATTCGGCATTTCAACGCACCTCCGGATAACAGGCGGCATGGTAGTCGTCGAGCACCTGCGTCACCTTATGCATTACCCAATCCTGCGGGTCGTTGCTCAGTTCACCGGCATTCAGCGCGCGCGCCTGGTCTGGCAGATACTGGCTCAACAGCGCTAACGGCACCGGATGGCGGCGCAAGTTGTCGATCAGGCTATCTACCGCCTGCTGCACCTGTGGTTGCGGCCAGTAATAACGTACCCGGTCACTCAGGCTGTAGTGGCGGTCGAGATACTGCTGATGAGGGTTGCCATGGTAGTAACGGCTCCACTGCTGTGGCTGTTCGCGCATGACCTGCTCCAGCGTGGCGCACAGCTGCGCCGATTGGTGCTCGCCAAGCCATTCACGTTCAATGTGATCCAGTGCGAACAGCGCTTCGCGCAGTGCGAAAGTCAGTGCCGGGCCGACTTTCAGGATGGCAAAATGATCGCCCACCAGCTGTCGATAGGCCTGCGGCGGTTGGTAATCCGTCGAGTGCGCCTCGTACACCATGCCCGGCTGCCGTTCGATAAAGCGGCTCAGCTCATGAGCCCGTTGCGGTTGATAGTGCTCCACGCTGTGATGATCAAACTCAACGCCCGGCTGCACCACCAGCGCAATGGTTCGCGTCCAGGCATCGACCAGCTCCGCCTGTTGCCAGGCCAGGCGATGGATTTCAAGCGTTTGCTGCACCGCCCGTGGCGTGGTGACCTGCATACCTTCCAAAGCCTCCTGTGCGCCGCCCGGCACCGGCACTTCGGTCCCGATCACATACACCGGCGGCTCACCGCCGCTTTGCTGCCAGGCGCGTTCAGCAATGGCGCACAAACGTGCCGCACGGGCAGCGACGGTTTCATCATTTAGAGGGAAAGGATCGCCAGCGCAGGACATGGAACAATCGAGGTGGATTTTGCGAAAACCGGCGCGAACATAATCGTCGATCAGCGTTTCCGCCAACTGCATTGCTTCTTCTGCCGGCCGATCCTGCCAGGCATTGGGGCCGAGATGATCGCCTCCCAGCCACAAACGATCGCGTGCCAACCCTTCCTCGTCCGCCAATCGCCACAGGGCGTCGCGGAACTGTTCCGCCGTCTGGCCGGTGTAGCCGCCAAACTGATTGACCTGATTCGAGGTGGCCTCGACCAGTACCGGCGTACCGCGCGTTTTGGCCTGCCGCAGGGCCGCTTTCAGCACCCAGGGGTGAGCGGAACAAACGGAAAAGATCCCGACCGGTTTACCGGCCTTGTGCTGCTCAACAAGCTGTAACAACTGCTGCATGAATCCCCCATGCAGGCGCCGTACTACCGATCGGCGATGACTACCTCCACGCCCAACTCGGTTAACGCCCGCTCGTAATCGTCCGGAAGAAGGCTGTCGGTAATCAGCCGATGAATTTGTCCGGCTTCGCGAATCATGCAAAAGCTCTTGCGACCAAACTTGCTGGCATCCGCCACGGCGATAATCTCGCGCGCCACCTCGCACATCACGCGGTTGAGGTGTGCCTCTCCAGGGTGAGGCGTGGTGATACCGGCAACCAGATCGAAACCGTCGACGCCCAAAAACAGTTTGTCGAAGCGGTACTGGCGCAATTGCTGCTCGGCAGCCGGACCGTAGAGCGAGTAAGAATTACGGCGCACGCTGCCGCCCAACACCATCACCTCCACCCCATCATTACCGGAAAGCTCATAGGCAATGTTCAGCGCATTGGTCATCACCACCAGATCGCGTCGTCCTTTCAGGAACGGCACTATCTGGGTGGTGGTGGAACCGGAATCGAGGATCAGCGCATCGCCATCACGCACATAGCTTGCCGCTACGCTTGCGATCTGCGACTTCACATCGCGGTTCAACCGTCCTTTGTCATGCAGTGGACGATCGAAGGCAAATTGCTGATTGAGCATTGCGCCGCCATAGGCCCGTAGCGCACACCCTTTTCGTTCCAGAAAGCGCAGATCGTTGCGGATCGTCACCGTGGATACTGCAAACTGTTTGCTGAGCTGCTCCACACGAACGCTGCCGTGTTCGCATAACAGATCGATAATGTGTTCACGGCGCTTTGCGGTATTCACTGGCATGAGCTGCGGTCCTCAGGTTTCCGGCCAGGCCGGGGAGAAGATGGCTTTCGCTCTACTGCGCAGGCATTACAGCAAAGCGAAAGCAATGAAATTGTGATCGCGGTTACAGCGCTGTTTTAGCAGAAAAAGTGGCTAAAAACCTTTCGAATCGAAATGAAGTGAAAATTAATGGCCGCAGCGAAAGGCAAAATGAAATGTCAGGGCGAGCGCGGTAGCCGGGGTGAGAAGCCTGCCGCAATGCGCAGAACGAAAGCGTCCGCGCAACGGCCAGGTTGGCCGACTTTTAGTTCGCTGGGTGATCGGGATCACATAATCGTAATTATGCGTATTCTGCGTGCCGCTTGCGGCAGGGGAAAGGCTTGCGCACTGCTGAATCGGCCCCTTGTCAGGCCACGGGTTCTTCCCTACACTTGCGCGCAGATAGCGGTTCCCTGCCGCTACGTAAGCGTTAACGTCAATCAACGCATCATGCCGTGCAGAATTGATTGACTGCATGCCCTGGTGTGAGGAACTGATGCCACAACCCGCTGTAACCCCAACGCCTGCTGCGACAAAACGCAGCCGTTTACGTCACCCCTTGTTACTGGTTGCCGGCATTATGCTGGTCGCTGCCAACTTGCGTGCCGCGCTGACCAGCGTGGGGCCGCTGCTGGAACAGATCCAGCAGCAGTTGATGCTTTCCGCCACTTCGGCCGGCCTGCTTAATTCACTGCCGCTGATCCTGTTTGCCGTGCTGTCGCCGGTCACGCCCGGTCTGGCGAAGCGCATCGGCATTGAGCGTACGCTTGGCATGGCGTTGCTGCTGCTGGTAATTGGTATTGTGCTGCGTTCAATGCCGCAAACCGGCATGTTGTGGTTGGGCAGTATTTTGATCGGCGCCGCCATCGCGTTTGCCAACGTGGTGTTGCCCACGCTGGTAAAGCGTGACTTTCCAGGGCGCGCCGCCGCCATGATTGCTGCCTATGCAGCGGTGATGTCGCTGGTGGCAGCCACAGCCTCCGGCCTGGCGGTACCGCTGGCGACATTGCACGATCGAGGCTGGCGTTTTTCCCTGCTGTGCTGGAGCCTGCCGGCGCTGTTGGCGCTGATTGTCTGGCTGCCGCAACTGCGTCGCTCTTCAGCCCCGACGGCCGGTAACGCAACACCAGCTCAACCCGCCCCGTCACGTTCCCCCTGGGGCAGTGCTCTTGGTTGGCAGGTGGCGCTGTTTATGGGCCTGCAATCCATCACCTTCTACACCATTATCGGTTGGTTCAGCACCTTCGCCGCCAGCCACGGCACGTCGCCGCAACAGGCCGGTTTTGAGCTGTTTATCTATCAGGTGGTGGCGATCGTCGCCAACTTTGTCATGGTGTTTATTCTGCCGCGCGCCCGCGATCAGCGCGCCATCGCGCTATGCAGTTCTCTGCTGATTTTTATCGGCGTCGCCGGTCTGCTGCTGCTGCCGGGTTACTCTTTGGTGTGGTTGATTTTTGCCGGACTGGGGGCGGGGAGTTCTTTGGTGCTGGCGCTGTCCTTCTTTGGCCTGCGCAGCAGCCATCATCATCAGGCCACGCAGCTGTCGGGCATGGCGCAATCGGTCGGCTATCTGTTGGCGGCGCTGGGACCCACGCTGTTCGGTTTGTTACACGATCTGACTCAGGGTTGGCGATTGCCACTGATGGTTCTGCTGTGCCTGACACTGTTGCAAATGCTGTTTGGCATGTTGGCCGGGCGCAATCAGGTTATTCGTTAACCTCAGGTGGAGTGGGGTGTTCCGGCCCGGATTCCCCGGCGTCGTCCTGCCAGAGGTCGTTGATAAAATCCCGTTGCTCGCTCGTCAACTGCCATGACGGGGGAATTTTGGCCGGACTTTCATCCCGGTCGCCCCCTGTGCGCTTTACGCGTTTTTTTTCCATCACCCTACTTCCTAAATAAACAGCCAATAAATCACGGCGGCGACGGCCAACCAAAACACCCCGCAGCCGATAAATACGCACAACCAAGTTTTACGTTTAATATCCGCGTCATCCTTGCCTATCACAGTCACTCCATCCAATAGATTAAACTAATTGATAATCGATTATTGATCTATTTAAACGATCAATAAAGTAGTTTGTTCCTATGGTAATTATAAAAATACATGCTACCCACTTAGAGGGATCCACGTAAATGAAGGGAGAACGCCCGAGGGGCGCGGTTCTCGACACACAAGAATGAGTCCCGCACAGAACCTCTGGCCGTTTTTTATGATACTGATGACAAGGACAAAACAATGGGTAATGCGAGCTTTATTGAAATAAAAAACTATTAAAAAACCAAATTAATCGCACGATCGACCAAGACCATGATTAACACAGGGTTAAATGGGTTATTGAAAGGGAGTTGAAGGGAAAGGATGGTCCGGGCAGCGACCGCCGCCCGAGTGATATCAATCAGTCAAGATGGGAAACCGAGTCTTTACTGGCAAGTTCACGATCGCTGCCGGTCAATTCGCTAAGGTGCCCATCGCGCATTTGCAACAGACGGTCCGCATGCTCGAAATAGTGATCGTCATGGCTAATGGCAAACACCGTTTTACCCAGCGCGCGCAGCTGCGGCAGCAGCTCACGATAAAAGATGCGTCTGAATTGCGGATCCTGATCCGCCGCCCATTCGTCCAATAGCAGAATATCCCGCTCTTCGGCCACCGCCAGCAACAGCGCCAGACGCTTGCGTTGCCCCTGGGATAACTGAGGGTTGGTCACCCGAAGACCGTCAAACTCCAGCTTGTTTTTCATGTTCAGGCGATGAAGCCAGCTTTCCACCAGTTCAGCATCCGGCTGCCCGCCCTCAGGCCCCTGCAAAAGCTGGAACGGGTGAAAGTCGGTGAAAATGGCGGAAAACAACTGGCGATAGTCATGCATGTCCGCCGGATTCTGCGCAATGCCGTCCAGCAGTATCTGCCCGCTGACCGGCTGATACAGCCCGGTCAGCAGCATGGCCAGCGTCGATTTTCCGCTGCCATTGCCGCCAATCAGGAACACCAATTCGCCGCGGCGCAGCGTCAAATTCAGCGGGCCCACGGCGAATCCGGCCTTTTCTTCCGTCGCGCCATAATGGAACATCACCTCACGCAGCTCCAATGTTTGCCAGGCCTTGGTCGTTCCCGCCGGAAATTCCTCTTGATAGTCGGCGAGCCGTAAGGATTTGACCTTGTTGAAAGCCACTTCTGCGCTAATCAGCGTAGGGAATGCCCCCACCGCCTGCAGCAACGGCGTGCGCAGGAACAGCAGCGTCAGTGAATAGGTCGCCGCCACGGCGGTATCGGCCCAGCCCAGGCTGTTGGCCATATAGAACACCAGGCCTATCGCGCCCAGCATCATGATATTCGACCAGTTCACCGCGCTGAGGTGGAAGGTATCGGCACGAATAATATGATGGCGATACTCTTCGGCATCCGGCTGGTAGGCCTGGCGGTAAAGCGCTTTGGCGCGATCGCGGTTCAACGCCAGCTCTTTGCGGCCGTCAATGGCCGACTGATAGTGCTGATAGAGTCGCTCTTCAGATTCACGCACGTTGGTCAGGTGACGATAGACCCGCGATACCAGACAGCCGCTGCCAAACACCGTCACCGCGACCCAAATGGCCGTCACCGCCAGCATCTGCGGCGACAGCCAGCCCAAATAAGCTGCCGACCCCAACGTCAATATCACCCCCTGAACCAGTTCAGGCAAACGCACAAAAGCCAGGGTAATGTTGCGAATATCGCTGGCCAGGCTCGCCAGCAATGCCGCACTGCCAAGCTGCTCGATCCGCTCAATATGGGTATCCATGATCCGCTTCACCAGTTGACCGCGGAGCCGAAACACGAAGTGGTGGCCCAAGGCGGTCAGCGCCAACTGCGAACCCAGCGTCACAGCCATCAGCAATGCCAGCAACCCGAGAAACTCCGGCAATACCGCCAGCGGATCGCCCGCCGCCGTCATCAGCCGCAGGTTGATAAAGGCAATGATGCCGATACCCAATGCCGCGCTGGCCATGGTCAACGCCATTACCGCCACAAACGGCCAGCGATATTGGCGGTAAACCACCCGTAGCAACTCCATGAAGAACCCTTACCCTGAAATATTGAGATGGCAGGCATTGTAAGCGGCCAAAAAGTGATATCAATAACAATTCTCATATTGTCGTCGACGATTGATTCCTGCCCGAGAGGATTTACACTGGCTGGAGATCTGGGACAAGGAAAACCAAGACTGATGCTGCCTACACATGAATATGCCAACGATCTGATCCTGTTCGCCTTAATTGTTGATTGCGGTTCTTTCAGCAAAGCCGCAGAAACGGCCGGCATCACCAGCTCGGTGGTCAGCAAGCGTATCGGACGTCTGGAGAAATCCCTCGGCGCGCGCCTGCTTTACCGCACCACGCGCAGCCTGACGCTGACGGAAAATGGCCGCAGTCTGTATCGCCAGGCCAAAGAGATCAGCGCCAAAATTCAAGATGCTTTGAATGTCGTCAGTGAAAACAGCGACGAGTTGACTGGCGTCATCCGCATGTCGGTACCGACGATTTCTGGCGAGCTGCTGCTCAGTGAGAGCGTGGCCGAATTTTGTGCGCGGCACCCGAACCTGAAGGTAGAGATGCGGCTGGAAAATCGCTTTGCCGATCTGGTCAACGAAGGGATAGATTTGGCGATCCGCACCGGCACCCTGCCGGACTCAAGCCTTATCGCACGCCACATTCTTGACTCCCGATGGGTAATAGTCTGCTCGCCCGGTTATCTGCAACAGCATGCCGAACCCCATTCGGCCGACGATCTGCTCAAGCATAATTGCCTGACCTACACCTATCAGGAAAGTGGTACCGACAACTGGCTGATGAAGCCACCGGGCGGCGGCGAAATTTATGAGCTACAGGTTAAAGGCAATTTGTCGGCCAATAACGCGCGGGCCATCCGCAAGGCGGCGATCGGCGGTTATGGCATTGCCATGGTGCCACGCTGCATGGTATTTGAGGATTTGCAGGCAGGAACACTGGTAGAAGTCTTGTCCGGGCACTGTGGCAAGATATTAGGCGTTTACGCGGTTTACCCGTATACCCGCAATTTACCCTTAAAGACCCGGTTGTTGATCGAACATATCATCGCGGGCTATCAAAATATCAGCCATTATTTTTGAGGTCGATCACAATATTATTCCCACCAGCAGTAAGATGCCGACGGGGGATTACGTCATTTTTGGGGATAATCTATGGTCAATTAACGCCTAATTAATGTGAACCAGCCCCACCCACATCTCAAGTGAAAATTCAACTCATTGATTTTTAGATAAATACAACCTCACCTTTCATATACCAATAGTCTCATTTCGTAATCATCACGCCTAAGCACTTCGATGTTAAAAAATTGCCGTATAGCACCGCCACCAATGTTGTGATTAGAATAAAAATGTTGCGGCAATTAACTATTTAGCTACATCTCCGTGAAAATAAAAATAATAACCGAAGAGGATCTTATGTCCCTTTTTTTCAGCGTTGCGCCCATCGTCCTGCTGATTTGGATGATGACCAAAAGGAATGGCGTTCCCTCTTACCTCGCTCTGCCGCTGACGGCTGCCGTCGTGTATACCGTGCAGCTACTGTGGTTCGACAGCGCCCCCCTGCTGTTGCATGCCAATATCGTCACTGCATTGGTGGCGGTTTTAACCCCTATCACCATCATCGCCGGTGCGATTTTGCTGAACAAACTGATGCAGATCAGCGGGGCGGAAAACGTGGTACGCCGCTGGTTGGAGAATATCAGCCCCAATCCCGTGGCCCAGTTGATGATCATTGGTTGGGCATTCGCGTTCATGATAGAAGGTGCCAGCGGCTTCGGCACGCCGGCGGCTATCGCGGCCCCGATTCTGGTGGGGTTGGGCTTTAACCCACTGCGGGTCGCCCTGCTGACGCTGGTGATGAACTCGGTACCCGTTTCCTTCGGCGCCGTGGGCACCCCTACCTGGTTTGGCTTTGCCAATCTGGGCCTGTCGGACGCCAGTCTGCTGGAGATTGGCCGCCAGACCGCGCTGATCCACTTTGTCGCCGGGTTTGCGATCCCGCTGCTGGCGTTGCGTTTTATCGTTTCCTGGCGGGACATTCGCCGCAATCTGCCTTTTATTTTGCTTAGCGTCCTGAGCTGTACCCTTCCCTATCTGCTGCTGGCGCAGGTGAATTATGAGTTTCCGGCGCTGGTCGGCGGCGCCATTGGCCTGGCGGTGTCGGTGTTGCTGGCCCGCGCCGGCATCGGCCTGGTACGGGTTGATAAAAACCAGGAACCCGGCCAGCCGGTGCCCTTTATCCAGGTGCTCAAAGCCATGACGCCGACCCTGCTGCTGATTGCTATCCTGATAGTGACCCGCATCCACCAATTAGGCATCAAAGCGCTGCTCAACAGTACGGCACCGCTGTGGCAAGGGAGCCTCGGCTGGTTGGGTGAGCTGCGCGTCAGCGACGCCCTGATTATCGAGCTGCAACAGGTGCTCGGCACGCAGGCCGCTGCCAGCTACAAAACGCTGTACGTGCCCGCGCTGATCCCTTTTCTGCTGGTGGTGGTGCTGTGTATTCCGCTGTTTCGGCTGAACCGTCACCAGGTCAAACAGATGTTTAGCGAAACCGGTCAACGGATAGCCAAGCCCTTTATCGCCCTGTTGGGGGCCCTGGTGATGGTCAACCTGATGATGCAGGGAGAAAACGACGCGCCGGTGATCCTCATTGGCAAAGCGCTTGCGGCACTGACGGGGGAAAGCTGGCTGCTGTTCTCTTCTTTCCTGGGTGCGCTGGGGTCGTTCTTCTCTGGCTCTAATACCGTTTCCAACCTGACGTTCGGCGGCATTCAACAGTCGATCGCCCTGAGCAGCGGACTCAACGTCAATCTGACGCTGGCGCTGCAATCCGTCGGGGGCGCCATGGGCAATATGGTGTGCCTGAACAATATTATCGCCGTCTGTTCGATCCTCGGGATCGGCAACGCCGAAGGAAAAATCATCAGAAAGACCGTGCTGCCGATGCTGGCGTACGGAGGGATCGCCGCCGTCATGGCCCAGATCCTGGCTCTCTGATCCAAAGTACGTTATCGAAAGAAGGTAAAAAACATGATCATCTCCGCCTCAACCGACTATCGGGCCGCCGCACAAGCCAAGCTTCCGCCCTTTCTGTTCCACTATATTGACGGCGGGGCCTACGCGGAGCATACGCTCAAGCGTAATACCGAAGATCTGGCCGATATCGCCCTGCGACAGCGCGTGCTGCGCAATATGTCGGACCTCAGTCTGGAAACCCACCTGTTCGGCGAAAAGCTGGCGATGCCGGTAATACTGGGCCCGGTCGGGTTAACCGGCATGTATGCACGTCGTGGCGAGGTACAAGCGGCCCGGGCTGCTGCGCAGAAAGGCATTCCCTTTACGCTGTCTACGGTTTCGGTATGCCCGATAGAGGAAGTCGCGCCGGCCATCGATCGGCCCATGTGGTTCCAACTGTACGTGCTGAAAGACCGTGGCTTTATGCGCAATGCACTCGAGCGTGCCAAAGCGGCCGGGGTGAAAACGCTGGTGTTCACCGTTGATATGCCGGTCCCCGGCGCGCGCTATCGCGACGCCCATTCCGGTATGAGCGGCCCTAACGCCTCCCTGCGCCGCGTGCTGCAGGCCGTTACTCACCCGCAGTGGGCCTGGGACGTTGGCCTGCTCGGCAAACCTCACGATCTGGGCAATGTGTCAGCCTATCGCGGTAAACCGACCAGTCTCGAAGACTATATCGGCTGGCTGGGGGCCAACTTCGATCCTTCCATCTCATGGAAAGATCTGGAGTGGATCCGTGAATTCTGGGAGGGGCCGATGATCATTAAAGGGATTCTGGATCCCGAGGACGCCAAAGATGCAGTGCGATTCGGCGCCGACGGCATCATCGTATCCAACCACGGCGGCCGTCAGTTGGACGGTGTACTCTCAACCGCACGCGCCATGCCGGCGATCGCCGATGCGGTAAAAGGCGACATTACGCTGCTGGCCGACTCCGGCATCCGCAGCGGGTTGGACGTAGTACGAATGATCGCTCTGGGGGCCGACAGCGTACTGCTGGGGCGCGCCTTCGTTTACGCACTGGCCGCCGCCGGGCAGGCCGGTGTCGCTAACCTGCTGGAGCTGTTGGATAAAGAGATGCGCGTCGCCATGACGCTCACCGGAGCAAAAACCATTGCTGAGATTGGCGCAGGCTCTCTGGTCCACGGACGCGGCTAGCACCTTCTCCTGGCAGCTCCTGAAGCCGCCAGGCACTCAGCGGATGAAAAACCCTTCGGCAAAGGCGCTGCGCAAATAACGGCTGAACTCCGTCACTACTCGCGATACCTGCGGCGCATAGGGGCGCACTACATAAAGACTGTCGGCAAAAGCACCTATAGGGCGCCAGGCCGGCAGTACCTCAATCAACCGGCCGTCCGCCAATGCCTGCTGCGCACTGAAGTCCGGCAGCAAGGCAATACCCAGCCCTTCTGCCGCCGCATCACGTATCGATTCACTGTTGTTGGTGGCAAAAGGACCGCTGACCGGCACGCGGCTCTTTTCAGCTTGGCCCGGCAGCCCCTGTTTCGCGGCGAAGCTCCACTCCGGCGCTTCGGTACCGCGGGGATAGTAAAGGCACTGGTGCCGTTGCAGCTCCGTCGGTGACGTCGGCATGCCGTGCCGTTTCAGGTAGTCGGCCGACGCCACGGCCACCGTTTCGGTTGAGCACAACCGCCAGGCGACGTGGGTGTCGGGCAAGCTGTCGCTGTGGCGGATTGCCAAATCAAAACCCTCGGTGGCCAACGACACCAGCCGATCCGAAACCTCAAGCTGCACCCGCACCTCAGGATTTTCGCGTAGAAAACCGGTAATACGCGGCACCAGTTGCTGGCGGGCAAACGCCACCGGCGCCGTGACCCGCACCGAACCGCGCAGCGGCCCGGCAGAATCGCAAATGCCGGAAAAGCTCTGTTTGATTTGTGCGAAAGGCTGGCGCAGTTCCTCGACCAGCCTCAGCCCGGCATCGGTCAGCCTGACGCTGCGAGTGGTGCGCTGCACCAACGGCACCCCTGCCAGCATTTCAATCTCTTTGATTTTTTGGCTCATGGCCGCTTTGCTGACGTCCAGCCGCTCTGCCGCACGGGTAAAACTCCCCTGCTCAGCCAATACGGTGAGCCAGTGTAAATGGGTCCACAGGGTTTCTATTTTTGGATTTTTCATCGTCGACTGTTCATTTATATAAACAATGAGTTCAAGTATAGCGCTTCTTCCCGCGCCAGCGCTTGGCTAAGATGGATCCTCAAAGGCGATGTCAAAACGCTGCCCTGCGCGCATCAATAACTATTAACCTACTGACAGGATTATTAAAATGCCATTACTCATCTTTGACGTCATCGAAGGTCGCAGCGACGCCCAACTGCAAACGCTGCTCGACGCCGCCCACCGAGCCGTCCTCAGCGCCTTTGAGGTTCCCGTACGAGATCGCTACCAGATTGTTCATGAAAACAAGGCTAAGCATATGGTGATTGAAGATACCGGCCTTAACCTGACCCGTACCCGCGATCTGGTGGTGGTTCGGGTGATTACCAGCCCGCGCCCCGAAGAACAAAAACAGAAGTTTTATGCCGAACTTAGCCGTGAGCTGAAAGAAAGTTGTGGGATTGAAGGCAGTGATTTGATGGTATCCATCACCACCAACAGCAAGGGAGACTGGAGCTTCGGCAACGGCGTGGCACAATACCTGACCGGCGATTTGTAGCGCGCCGTCCCCCAGACTGAGCATCGACTGGGGGACGCACTTTCAGGGCTGCTGTTCTTCGCTATATTGGTTTTGCCACATTGCAGCATAGCGGCCGTTGGCAGCCAGCAAGGCGTCATGCCGCCCACGCTCAACAATCTCACCGGCCTCCAGCACGATGATTTCGTCGGCATCCACCACCGTCGACAGCCGGTGCGCAATCACCAACGTGGTATGGTCGCGGCTCACTTCACGCAGATGCGCCTGGATTTCGCGTTCGGTCTGGGTATCCAGCGCACTGGTCGCCTCGTCGAACACCAGGATCGCCGGATTTTTCAGGATGGTGCGCGCAATCGCCACCCGCTGCTTTTCCCCACCCGACAGCTTGAGCCCGCGTTCGCCCACCCGAGTTTCATACCCGTCAGGCAGGCTGACGATAAACTCGTGAATATGCGCCAACCTAGCCGCGCGCTCGATCTCTTCCTGACTCGAACCGGTTTTACCGTAACCAATGTTGTAGCCCAACGTATCGTTGAACAACACGGTGTCCTGCGGCACGATGCCGATTGCCGCACGCAGGCTAGCCTGCTTCAGGCTGCGGATATCCTGGCCGTCAATCGAGACAGCGCCGCCGCTGACGTCATAAAAACGAAACAACAATCGGGATAGCGTGGATTTACCGGCCCCCGAAGCACCGACGATCGCCACCGTGTTGCCGGCCGGGATGGTGAAACTGACGTTTTTCAGGATCGGCCGACGCTCATCATAGCCAAAGCTGACCGAGTCAAAACGCACCTCCCCTGCACGCAATTGCAGCGCCGACGCATCCGGCCTGTCGACAATTTCCTGCTCTTCCTGCAGCAGATCGAACATGTTCTCCATGTCGATCAGCGCCTGTCTGACTTCAGCATAAATGAATCCGAAGAAATTCAGCGGCTGATAGAGCTGCAGCAGATAGGCATTCACCAATACAAAGTCGCCGACCGTCATCCGCCCCTGCACAATGCCCTGCGCCGCCATCGCCATCATCACGATCAGTCCGATGGAAATAATGGCGGTTTGTCCGAGGTTGATGGCGGTAAAACTGAACTGGTTTTTGATGGCGGCGTATTCATACAGGCGACGTGACATGTTGAACCGATCGGCCTCAAAGTCCTCGTTACCGAAGTATTTAACCGTCTCGTAATTCAGCAGGCTGTCGAGTGATTTGCTGTTGGTATCGGCGTTGGCTCGGTTGAGCTCACGTCTGAAGCGAGTTCGCCAACTGACGGCCATCACGGTGAACAGAATATAGCAGCCAACCGTCACCACAATCGCCAGCGCAAACCAGCCGTTTAACAGATGCCACATGATCACCGAAACCAAGGTGATTTCGAACAGGATAGGGAAAATGGAAAACAGCAGCCGCGAAAGCACCGTCGCCACCGCCTGAGTGCCGCGTTCGATCGACAGCGACAGCCCGCCGGTCTGCCGCTCCAGGTGAAAACGCAGGCTCAACGCGTGCAGTTGTCTGAAGACGCGTAGCCCCAGTAGCCGGGTCGCATTCTGGCTAACGTGCACGAACATCACGTTGCGTAATTCTTCAAATAACGCCCCCCCAACACGCGCCACGCCATAAGCCAGGATCAAGCCGATGGGAATGGCCAGCATTTTGGCGGTTTCACCGCTCAAGGCATCGACCATGGCTTTATAAGCCAGCGGCACCAGCGTGATACTGACCTTGGAGACCACCATAAAAACAAAGGCAATCACCAGGTAATAACGCAGCCGGGGGTTCTCTTTGGGCCACAGGTAGGGCAGCAGAAACTTCAATAAGCGGGAACGGTCCATATCAGGTATCTATTGTCTCGGTCAGCAGTGCGGCATGGTTTTTTATATTCTGGCACGTATGCCACGAAAAACCTTCGGCAATTCTCCGATGCGGCTCTTTTGAACCCTGATCACCTGAATGGCACACCTCGGTGGTGAGGAATGACATGATGTTTACATCCCTGCTGCATACATGCGCGAGCCTAATGCCCAGCCCGAAGTATCGACGCAATGGCCCCCATGGCATTAGGCTGACCATGGAGGCGCACAGCGGTTTATTTCTCCGAGTCTAAGGTTTCGTGATGCGTGATGACGTCTTGCGCCTTGTTATAACTGTCGATAAGCAATTGATATGACGGGAAGATCAAGGTGTAGATCTCGGCCCACTGTGCCGCATCCTCACGATTCCAGGTTTGTTGAATCTCTGACGCCACAGCCCCGGTATCCATAGGGACAGCACCGGCCTGAACTACCCGCGCCAGGGTAATTTCCTGAGCCATTTTTGAGTAGGTACCGGACGCATCGACCACGACGAACACCTGATAACCGTCGGCAATTGCGCTAATAGCCGGGAAAGCCATACAGACGCTGGTAATGGTGCCAGCAATAATCAGCTGTTTTTTCCCAGTGGCCTTCACCGCCTGCACGAAGTCGGCATTATCCCAGGCATTAATCTGGCCGGTGCGTGCCACGTATTGCGCATGCGGTGCGTTCGCATGGATTTCCGGGATCAGTGGCCCATTTGGCCCCTGTGGCACCGAAGCCGTGGTAATCACCGGCATGTTGGCCAGCGTGGCAATTTTGGCCAGAGCGGTCGCATGGCGGCGCAGGTCGGGCATCGGCATATCGCCGATGGTTTGAAATAAGCCGCTTTGGTGGTCGATCAGCAGCATTACGGCATCGGCCGGGTTGATTACCGGACGCTGGTTATTAAAGTTTGCTGGGGCACTCATAGATCCTCACTTGTTCATCCTGAAACGTTAGCGGTCAAAGAGCTGCTTTTCCTGAACTCAGCAGGCTAAAGCGAGTCATTAAATTTAGGCGACTGGAATATGACAGTTCCGATTGTCCAAGGCTTTTCATCGATATAGCATGCACTTATGAATGGAAGCCTCATATTTAACCTAGCAATGAATCAAATCGGCAAACAGGCCAATTATTGGAAATGAGTGTTTCATCAATGGGAAAATGGTCTTTATGATAGATTTCAATGAAATGTTTATGTTTGCCAAGGTTATTGAATGCGGAGGCTTTCTTGCTGCAAGTAAGAAATTTGGTATCCCCAAGTCCACACTGTCCAGAAAAATATCCGCACTTGAACAACGCCTTAATGTCAGACTGATACAACGCTCAACCCGAAATATAATGATCACGGAAATCGGTAAGGAATATTACCAATATTGCGTGCAAATGATCGCTGCGGCAGAAAAAGCGGAAAACCTGATCAATAACAAAAGTGACCAACCCACGGGTAAAATCAGGATTACCTGCCCCACGATTCTTATGGATCTCGGTCTGTCAAAAACCCTGGCGAAATTTATGCAGGCTTACCCCGAGGTGGTACTTCAGGTAAAAATATTCAATCGTGACGTGGATATTATTGCAGAGGGGTACGACATCTCATTTCAACTGATGGGCAAAGAATCCAAAAACAGCAATCTGATTATGCGGAAAATTGCCTCCATTTCCTCTTCTTTTATGCTGAACCCTGCCGGCAGGATCCACCCCAACCAGGTGCAAAAACCGTCAGATCTGCATCAACTCCCTACCGTTGGCTGGCTATCTTCCCATTTTCAATCCGCATGGACGTTCAACAAAGAAGGCCGGGAAGTCAAGATAAGCAATGAGTCCTGCCTGGTGTGTGACGACATCAGATTACTCAAAGAGGCGATTCTTTGCGGCAGGGCTACGGGTTGTTTGCCGCTAAAGCTGGCACGTCAGGAAATTCACGATGGCACCCTGACAACCGTGCTGAATGACTGGCAGTTGGAGCCGCGCAAAATTGTCGCTATTTATCCTTCGCGCCAGGGCCTGCTGCCCGCCGTCAGGGCATTGATCGACTTCGTTGTCGAAGATTTCGCACAGGATGGCTGACTTATTCGATTAAAAACAACGATTACGCACAATTATCCTCCCGCACTTGGCGACAGGTATTATAATTAAAAAGACAATACGAGATAGGATATCCAAACAGTTTAAGGAGATACGTCATGTTAAATATGGGTCCACGCCATTCACTGATTATCGATGAACAAAGTTTAAAGAAACAACGTACCCCGCTGTTAATCATCTCTATATTGCTGCTGTTAGGCGGTATTTTTTGCCTTTTCAGCCCCTTCGCCTCTGGCGCCGCGCTGAGTATGGTCATGGGCATTTTCTTGCTGTTGAGCGGATTCGGTCTGATTTTCGGTATGATAGCTAACCGAGTACAAAATACCTGGCCGATGATCGGCGGTATTCTGCTAGGGGTCGCTTACCTTATTATCGGCTACGTGTTTATCACCACCCCGGCGGTAGGCATTTTCGCCATGGCGGTCTATCTTGCCGTACTCTTCGCTCTGGGCGGCATCATACGACTGATTGCTGGCTACAAATTACGTGATGTCAGCGGCAGTTGGCTGCAGTACGTGATTGGTATTTTGGATCTGATCATTGCCTGGATGCTGTTCAGCGCCGATCCTATGACTTCCGTCGTACTGGTCACCACCATTGTCGGCATCGAAATGCTGTTCAGCTCTTTTGGCCTGTTCCAGGTTGCTCGCCAACTGAAGCGCTCGTGATTTCAGGCGGGGCCACTCGGCTCCGCTTTTCTACCGCACAGCCGACAATTACCCCGATACATCGGCGGCCAAGTGCCCTAATATTAGTAAGGTTTCACGCAAAGCAGGTTCAACTACTCCCCCCTGACGAAAGATTGAAATGAGATGATAACGCTATGGAATTCAAGGACTATTATACCATTTTAGGGGTCAAACCATCAGATGACATCAAGGCGATAAAAACCGCCTATCGTCGGTTGGCGCGAAAGTATCATCCTGATGTCAGCACAGAAAAAAATGCCGAGGCACAGTTTAAAGAAGTGGCCGAAGCCTACGAGGTGCTGAAAGACGACGAGCGCCGTGCTGAATATGATCAACTGCGTCAACATCGTAATGACCCTAACTTCGGCCGCCAAACCCAGCATGCTCATGCGAATGCAAATAATGCCGAAGACTTTTCCGACATCTTTTCCTCCATGTTCGGCGAACATGCGCGCGGCCAGCGTCAGCGCCAAAGCCGAGCCATGCGCGGGCAAGATATTGAAATGGAAGTGGCCGTCTTCCTGGAAGAAACGCTGGCCGAGCAAGCCCGCACCATCCGCTATAGCCTGCCGGTCTATAACGCCTTTGGCATGGTGGAGCAGGAAATCCCCAAAACCCTTAATGTGAAGATCCCTGCCGGCGTAGGCGACGGCGAACGCATTCGCCTGAAGGGCCAGGGCGGCCCGGGGATAGACGGCGGTGCGAATGGCGATCTCTACCTTATCATCCGCATTGCGCCACACCCCATGTTCGACGTCGTAGGCCACGACCTGGAAATTGTGTTGCCGATTGCCCCTTGGGAAGCTGCGCTCGGTGCCAAGGTGCCAGTCCCTACTCTCAAAGACAGTATTTTGTTGACCATCCCTGCCGGTAGCCAAACCGGACAACGTCTGCGCGTTAAAGGGAAAGGCTTGGTCAGTAAAAAAGAAACCGGCGATTTGTATGCCGTGATCAAGGTTGTGATGCCGCCGAAGCCGGACGAAAAGAGTGCTGCACTGTGGCAACAGCTGGCGGAAACTCAGACGAGCTTTGATCCGCGCAAAGAGTGGAGTAAGCAAAATGGCTAACCTAAAAGTAACCTTCACCATTACCGAGTTTTGTCTGCATACCGGTGTGACAGAAGAAGAGCTAACGGAGATTGTCGGGCTGGGGGTGATAGAGCCGCGCAACCCGGCAACGGAAGAGTGGATCTTTGACGATCGCGCCTTGATCACTTTTCATCGAGCTCAGCAATTGCACCATGAACTTGCGCTGGACTGGCCAGGTATTGCCGTCACCCTGACGTTGCTCGAAGAGATTGAGCAGTTACGTAAAGAGAACAGCCAGTTGCACCAACGGCTGGCGCGATTCGTTACCAGGCCCTGACAGGGCGAAAACAGCCCATTGCATCGCGCCCACCTTCGCTCAGAAAAACAATTTCGTTGCAATAAATCCGCTGAGCGAATGGAGGGCGATAAAAATAGGCTTTAACTACTTAAAATAAGCGTTCATGTTTTTTAATAAGTACTGTTAATAAAGACATGTCATTAAAAACAGTATTGACACTCTTTTATAAATCCGTAGATTGGTAATCAACAGCAGCGTAATGATAGCAGCTGTTAATAGTAAAAGTGTTTAGTAAGTTGTTATTAAGTTATTTTGCGATAAAGGCCACGAAGTTTTTTAGTATGGGTCATCGATGCTGAGAAAAGTTACAGTCTTGCTCGATGAAGCTTTAAGGCCACGTTGTAAGTACCGACAATCGCAGGGTGTGTACCAAAACGCGATGATGTAAGGCCATGTTAGAACTGTTTTTTGTTTGCGATCAATGAGTAAGACAGTGAAAACAGATCGCAATAGAAGTGAGGCTATGCATCAAAGAATAGATATCGCGAGGGGAGATGTACGAGTTGAGATGCCATACCTTTGATTATTTTGGTAGGCGGTAATTGTGAACTGGTAAATATAGGGGAGGTTTGAGTTAACCCAATATTATCTGTGATTAACCTGTACATTTAGTGTAGAACTTTAGCAGTAAATAATAGTAAGTTCATTAATGTTAAATCAGAAGTCAATAGTACTTTAAAAGCCCTGGCTGCAACGGTCAGGGCTTTTATCATTTATGGCAACCCTGAGCGTATTAATCAGTAAATTCCTCATCGCAATACCCCTCAGAAAAACCGCAGCAACAATCTCATTTACCGCTCTGCGTAACGGTTCTTTTACGACTCCCCCACACTTATCGTTAGGATTTTTACCTAAAAATACATTTTAAATTCAACGTCGTTAAGATTTATCTTAAAATGCAAGCCGGATATTTATGGATCTTGATGTTCAGGGAATGAAATGGGTGACAAGCAGCGTAAGCAGGATTATCGGGTTGAGTATGGCGAAGAATGGAAGCCTGAAAAAACCTCTAAGTGGTTTTGGTTTGTGCTGTTCGCCATTCTGGGTGTTTTGATTGCCGTTTCCTAAAAGTAGCCAGCAAGAAGGTTTCCTGTATAAAGTCGGCGATATGTCTCAGCGGTCGAAACCGCTGAGCGAGTGAGAAAACATTCTATTTCATTATAGAGAAATGATTAACTTAACGGTGCTTCTCGACATTCAGCATATCCCCTAGCTTTTCTGATTTATATTGAGAATAGTTACGCTGAATTTCAGGATATTCCAGCTGGGACAGAATATCATTATAGGCCTGGTAGCAAAGTTGTTCACGGTTAGTGCTACTGCCATTGAGCAGTTCTTCCGGCATCGCCCCTTCCTTGACTATACGATTAAGGAACATTCGAATACCTTCAGAAACGGTCATGCCCATCTCTTTGAAGACCGCTTCTGCGCGTTGCTTTAAGTTGGTGTCAATTCGCGCCTGAACAATGCTATCGCGTGTCATAAAACCCTCCTGGTGACATTTTTCTCATCCTGTCAGGGCATTATTGCGCTGGAGATAGTGGATAAAAATGAGAATTCAGCTCGGCACCTTAACGCTATTGACGGTTATTGTGAGAGTAATGCCCGCAACTCTCGTAAGGTAAAGATGACATAACCGGGAGTGAGCATTTAAATGCTCTATTATTACCTCATCACCGTGCTTAAACTAGCGCAGATGGATTAAACAATCATTCAGAGAAAATATCATTAACTCTATTATTTTCAAACCACTATAGATTTTATCAGGGTGCATATCCTCCAACCGTCGATTCTCGAATGCCAGGCAGGCTGCTGCGATCTCTTTCGCACAAATGGTTTGCGCAGAGCCTTTTAATCGATGGACCGTTTTGGCAACCCCAACCCGATCACCCTGCTTTGCCAAGGTTTGGGCCAGGGAAATTTCCTTTATATTTTCTTCATTAGCTTTATAAAGTAACGTTTTAATAAAAGAAATGTCGTTGCCAGCAACCTGAAAAAGCCGGTTGATATCCACATGTGCAGATAACGACAACTTGTCATCATCCATTACACTTTCCCCCGCGTTGGCTTTGTGCATTTTTCGCTCAAATCATTAGTCCAAATTATTTTTTATGCAAAACTCATAAGTTTACATCATACTATTTAGGTCCAGCTTGGCCATGACTCTTCTTTTATAGGTCCCTACCGTTTTATCACTTATGTTCATCTGCAAACCAATATCGACCAATCGCATGCCTTTTGCCAAATAACGTAATACCTGTAACTCCTTTGCCGAAAGCGAAGCAATTGCATTCTTTTGTTTATCTTCACCGGGCTGCAAAATCTGTTGCCTTGCTTGTTTTAAAGGGAAATAGCCATAGCCGGCGCTAATTGCCGCCACAGCACTATGCAGATCGCATAGGTTATTCGCCTTGCTGATAAAACCATCCGCCCCAGCGCCCACACAGTTTTTAATATAGTAAGGTTCGTCTTTCCCCGAAAGCACCAGAATAGCCCCACTGAACTGGCGTTTGCGCAAACGCTGAACCAGTTCAATGCCGCTGATAGAGTGAATGTCGATATCAACGATAACCAGATCCGGCTTGTGTTTTTCAATTAATGATAGCGCCTCAAAACCATCACCCGTTTCACTAATTACCCTGAGGCCTTCTTTTTCCAACAAAACTTTAATGGCAAAACGTGTGACAGGATGGTCGTCAACAACCAAAACACTCTTCATCGGTCACTACCTCATTATTTTCGTCAATTTACTGCTGCCCTGGAAAGCCCACTAAGATGACAGTGGACAATTGAAACCTGGCTCAACGATACGCGATTCAAGATGGCATGAATGGCTAAGATTATTTTATATTAAGCACCAAAAAACCATTAGCAGTAACAATGAATCATACTATACCCTCTCGGTCACCACCATAGAGATAATTCACTTACCCTTTGTTTTTATTAATGTTATGCGGATGTTGATTGCCAGCTCCGTTCATTATTTTGTTGTTTAACAGATCATATCATTATTGAGAATTTCGCGCCCAGACCGTTGGAGAAAACCTGGACTCCAGACACAAAGCTTGTGTAAGGGAAATATTACACAAAATAACGTCAATGATTACAAAAAAATCAGGATTACCTTACAAAAATTGAAAGTATGTTCCGATGGGTTAAAGGAAAGCTCCACTATAATCTATCTATATCCTATCTCAACGCCTTACACCCATAATGTCTACACCTCCATTTGACAATATCCCTATAGAAACTGCACTTTATTAAGGTTCAACGGCCTCTGCCGTTTAACTATTTCCAGACTTTATGATTATCAATTAGTGCTAATTTACACCTCGTTAGCCTGGAAATTAAAATCCATGCATTCTACATAAAGCCATTGAGAATCAATGCGTCGTTTTTAAACAAGGTATAAGCCGATATGTTCTTTATAACGCTTAAAAATAATTTAGTCGGCCTTATATTCTGGTTCGCATTAACCCTGTTTACACTGATCATGCCGGCACTTCACGCCGCAGAATTGACCATGGAAGAAAAAGAGTGGATCAGGTCCCACCCGGAACTGAGGGTCGGCACCTATGAAGGCGGATTACCTCCACTGGAAGATAGGGTTAAAAACAAATTAACCGGTTTTGCCCCTGACGTACTCAACGAAGTCACCAGTCGATTGAAATTAACGCTAAAGGTTAAAGAGTATCAAAATCGTCTCGATATGATGCAGGCACTGAGGCACGGTGAAATCGATGTGGTGATGAACATGTCCCCTACGTTCTCAGGCGCCAAATATCTGCGCTACAGCCAGCCTTACGGCGAGAACGATCTGATTATTGTCAGCGCCCGCGACAATCGGCACATTCTGGATCATTCAGACCTCGCCAAGGCATCGGTCGCCGTAGTCACCGGCTCACCCGAAGCTGAGCTGATCCCGGACGTTTATCCTGCCATCAGGCTGCATGAATTCGCCAACCAGACCGCGGCTCTGCTCAGCGTCGAGCAAGGCGAAACCGATGCATTCATCGGCAATCGCTACACTATCCGCTACCATATTGCCCTTAACAAAAGCGAAGCTTTCAGAACCGTGGGCAATGCCTATTTACCGCTGCAAACGTTAAGATTCGCCTTTCCACGGGAAAACTCGCTACTGGCCAACGCATTCGATGTGGCCATTACCGATATTGGCTGGCGTGAACAACAGGCGTTATTTGAAAAATGGGTCGCTCCTTTCCCTGCCCGGTTGCCAAAAACTGAACGTATCAATCTTTCTCCCGACCAGATTACCTTGCTGAACCAACTGCCACATCTGCAAGTCAGCAACCTGGAATCCTATCCGCCGTTCTCTTTCCGCAATCAGCATGGCGAACCCAGCGGCCTGGTCGAGGACTATTTCGATCTGATACGCCGCCAGCTGCAGCTTAAATCTGAACGTGTCAGGGTTCGTTCGCTGAATGAATTGATGAAAATGATCAAAGAGGGTGAGATCGATCTGGTCCCCGGTTTGCCGCCAACCGCAGAGCGCATGCAGTTTTTAGCGTTCAGCCAACCTTACGCGCGCTTTCCACTGATGATCGCTACGCGTAAAGAAACCAGCAATATCGAAGGTATCGAGAGCCTTGGCAAGGCGCGGGTAGCAATATCCGAGGACGCAGAGCCCATCCCAACGCTACTGCGTAAAAACCCGGAGCTGACGCTGATTCATACCGATACAGCCGAACAAGGTTTGCAGCTGTTAGCCGACCGCCAGGTAGATGCTTACATCGGCAATTTGGTGGTCACCGATCGCATTATTACCGAGCAATATCCCAATATATTAAAGGTCGCGGCTCCGACCGGTTACTATGCCGAACTGGCAGTAGCGGTCACCAAAAAGTACGCTTATGTCATCCCGCTGATCAACCAGGCTCTGGCAAATATCAGCACCGATCGCAAAGAGCAGATCCGCAGCGCCTGGTTCCCGATCACCTTCCATGAAGACCTCGATCTTATGGTTATCATCAGGAAAATTCTGCCCGCCATATTGGCCGTCGGCTTCATCATGGCACTGCTTATCATCGCCTATTGGCGTTTGCGCAAGGAGACCAGCCGCAGGATCCGCGCCCAGATAACCTTAGCCGACCAGCTCAGTTTCCAGCATGCTCTGTTGGAAACCATCCCTTTCCCTGTATTGGGCAAGGACCACCGCGATCGTTATATCGCGGTCAACAGCGCCTTTGAGAAACTGACCGGTCATGCGTCCGCGCATATGTTGGGCAAAACGCCAGAAGAATGCGGCTACATCGATGCCATCGTATCGCTGGAGCGCGAACCGGAAAACCGCGCGGCTTTGTCAGCCGAGGAAGGCATCCACCGTCCACTGCGCTATGCCAATGCCAAAGGAGAAATGCGAGAGGGGTTGTTCTGGCTAAAACCCTTCTTCAGCGTTGACGGGGGGCCTGGCGGCAGCGTTACCGTTTTGGTCGACGTCACGGATATCCGCCGTTCTGAAGAACGAGCTTTGATATCCGAAGCCCTGCTGACCGACGTGACCGAATCGCTGCCGGTTACCGTGTTTCAAGTCTGCCTTTCGGTCAATGGCGATATACATTTTACCTACGTGGCGGGTGCTGCAGAGGCCACCTTTGGCTTATCTGCCGAAACCATGATGGCAGACCATGAAAGCTTCCAGCAGCAGGTAAATGCCGAAGATCGATCCATGCTGCAAGAGAATTTGGTTCGCATGCAAGGCACGCTCGCCCCCTTCCAGAACGAATTCCGCATGCAGGTCAAAAACAATCAATGCTGGATCCGTGTCAATTCAGGCAAGGGCAAACGTGAGAAAAACGGGGATGTGTTATGGGGCGGCTACTTTGAAGATATTACTCAATCCCGCCGCCAGGAACACATGCTGCTCGAGGCAAAAACCAAGGCGGAGGCCGCTGCCCGAGCAAAAGCGACTTTCCTGGCGACCATGAGCCATGAGATACGCACCCCGGTACACGGCATTCTTGGCTGGCTGGAGCTACTGGAAAGAACCCGACTGGACGATGAACAAAACAGAATGCTGGTTACGGTACAAAGCTCTGCGCAGCATTTGACCCAGGTGATTGACGATATTCTTGATTTCTCCAAGCTGGAAGCGGGCCAGGTCTCGCTGGAAAACCTGGCGATGGATATCCGGGTATTCCTGTCAGAAATGATGCAAACCCTGAACCTGCAAGCGTTGAAAAAGAGTCTGTCACTGCATCTGTATCTGGATAGCAGGGTTGCCCAAAAACTGTTGTTCGACCCAGTCAGGCTACGCCAAATTTTAATGAATTTTCTCAGTAACTCACTGAAATTTACCCATGCGGGTGACATTACGCTGCGGTTGGTTCTGCTCGGCGAGCAGAAGGGTCGGCAGTTTTTGCGTTTCAGTGTTATTGATACCGGGATCGGTATCCCTGCGGATATGCAGCAACAACTGTTCCAGCCTTTTCAGCAGGCAGAGGCTTCCACCACCCGCCGTTTTGGCGGAACCGGCTTGGGGTTGGCTATCTCCAAAGGCCTGGCACAACAGATGAACGGGACGCTCACTATGCACAGTGAGCCGGGCGAAGGGAGCACCCTCAGTTTCGATGTTCATTTCGACGTCTATACACCGTCAGCGGCGTTGCCGGAACTGTCAGGTATCCGAGCGACCCTTTGGTGTGATGACGTCGTTATCAGCCAGAACCTGCGGGAAATGCTGTTGGCATTAGGCGTTACCGTCACCTGCCTGTCAGGTCCACAGACGCCGTCGCTTATCATGACCGGCTGCGATTTACTGTTTATAGAGGAAACCACGCTGACAACGCTTGCGATACCTTCCACCACCAGGGACAACATGATCGTTTTGACTGAAAAATCACAGCCGGACAATTCGATCGATCCGCATATCCTCGACGTCACGCCATTATCGTGGGAGAAGGTTAAAAAAATCTGCGCCACTCTGCTCGTCGAGCAAAAAAAACAGGCCGTCAACGCCAACAAGCCAACGGTAGAAAATGTGCCAGATATCATCCAGAACCGCGAACATGCCCTGGCGAACGGAAGCCTGATATTGGTCGCCGAAGACCACCCTATCAGCCGAGAACTGATCAAACACCAGTTGCAAATGCTGGGCTATTGCTTCGACCTCGTCGAGGATGGCCGACAGGCTTTGCAGGCGATAGAAACTAACCGTTATGGCCTGGCGATTGTCGACTGCCATATGCCCTATATAGACGGTCTGGAATTAAGCCGCCTGGTCCGCCAAAAAGAGGCGGCGACGAAGAGTGCAAGACTGAAAATTGTCGCACTTACGGCAGGCGTACTGGAAGAACAAGAAGATCAGTGCATTGCCGCCGGCATGGACGCTTACCTGACAAAACCCATTGATATTAAAGGACTGAAGGAAATTCTCACTCGATTTATCACGCCAATAATGGTGACCGCAACAGCCCTTGGCGCAACCAACCCAAATCATTTGTTTAATGTCGACATGGCCTCCTTGAATAAGCGTTATGGTTCAGAAGAAAAAGCCAAAGTGGTCATAAGTATGATGCTGGGCAATCTGGAACATGGGCTGCATCAGTTGGCCGCCAGCCGATCTTCCACGCAGCAAGCTCTGATCGTACGCCATTTGGCATTGGATCTGGGGGCGCTTAATTGCCATATCATGGCCACGCAGGCGACAAGATTGGAGACACGGTTAAATCAGGGAAAAATCAATCTCACCGGCGATCTGCAGGATTTTAAACAGGCTATTGCGCAGTTGATCCTGCAGTTGCACATGCTATAACTGCAAAAAATAGCTTGCCGATGCTATTTTGGGAGGAAGTCTCCATCAATACTTAATTGATTGATTGATTGATTGATTGATTGATTGATTGATTGATTGAGATATTTAATTGACAGATATATTGACAACCAAGCAACAATGATAGCACAATCATTTGCAGTGTAGATTAATTAATATTTAAAATAACACTAAACGTTATATTCCACCCAACCAATTATTAAATAACTCACTTATTAAAACACCTACCAGATCACTTCAGCAATCAACAAGATAAACTCAACCAGTTAAATAAAAAAACAAACAACAAGAATAACTTAAAAGCTCGACAATCTTGTTTAAGAAAATAATCATAGCACCAGTGATGCAACTGTGATAAATCAGATCATAGAAAATAAGCCAAAAAAACACAGTTACAAAGAAACCACAAAATTAATTCAAAAAATCGCCCTCATTAATTTTTATACAGGCCAGGTAAAATGGATAATAACCTACATCACTCAACTGTAAAGAAAATAAATTTAAGACTAATTCCATTCATCATGCTGCTGTATTTAATTGCATATATAGATCGTGCAAATATTTCCGTGGCCGCATTACAAATGAATGCCGACTTGGCATTAACTGCAGAAATGTATGGCATTGCGGCCGGCATATTCTTCGTCTCCTACATTCTCTTTGAAATTCCCAGCAATATTATTCTTACTCACGTAGGGGCGAAAATCTGGATCGCCCGCATAATGGTCACCTGGGGCATCATTGCCATGGGAATGAGCCTGGTGCAAACGCCTCTGCAACTCTACATTATGCGCTTTCTGCTTGGGGTGGCGGAGGCCGGTTTTACGCCCGGGATCATCTATTACCTTTCCTGCTGGTATCCTCGTAGCGATCGTGCCCGCGCCATGTCGATGTTTTATATCGGCGCAGCGCTGGCTTCGCTCATTGGTTTACCGATCTCCGGCGCTATTTTACAGATGAATGATGTGCTGAGTATCGCCGGTTGGCGCTGGTTATTCCTGCTGGAAGGTGCCCCGGCAGTGTTGTTGGGCATCGCGGTTTACTTCTACCTGGATAACAAACCGGAAGACGCCAAATGGCTGCAACCCCAGCAGCGCGCCTGGTTGACAGGCATACTCACGCAAGAAGCCAGGCAGACACCTACCCAGCAAGAGCACCATTGGCAGGCCGCGTTCAAAAACCGCAAAGTATGGCTGCTGAGCCTAATGTGGTTATTGCAAGCCTTCGGTACCATCGGCATTGGCCTGTTTCTGCCATTGATTATCAAAGGCGTGGTCAGCGAGCAAAGCAACTTCATCATTACCCTACTTTCCGCCGTCCCCTTTTTGTTCGCCTGCCTGTTTATGTATTTTAATGGTCACTATTCCGACACCCACCGCGCCCGCGCATTGCCCCTGGGGCTACCGCTAATCTTTTCCGGACTGCTGCTACTAATGGCCATATTCAGCACCAACCTGGCGTTAGCCTATGTTCTGCTGGTGTTCACCATTGCGCTGAACTGGGCGATCATCCCTATCTTCTGGGCAGTAACAACGGAAACGGTGTCCGGCGTAGCGGCAGCGGCCGCCATTGCGTTGATCAATGCCGTGGCCAATTTCGTTGGGCTGGCGTTACCACCGGTTATTGGCCGAATTAAAGATATGACCAACAGCTATGATGCCGCCTTAATTATGGTAGCTATTGCGTTGGTATTAGGGGGAATTATCGGTTTGCAAGTTGGGCGCCGGAAGCACATCGCCAAACTGCCGGTACATCAGGACATGCCAGAACATTAAGGAGCAAGTATGACAAACGTTATTTTGCAGATGGCACCAGTGCCCATGCAATTGACTCAGCGCCTGCAACAGCATTTCACCTTAGTCAATTACGCCCAACTTACCCCGGAGCAACAGGTTGAACTGTTACCTCAGGTTCGCGTTTTATTAATCAACGGTGAAACATCTTTGAGCGACGCTGCCATGGCATGCTTTCCCAACCTGCAGCTGATTGCCGTTTTTGGCGTAGGGTATGAGCGAGTGGATGCCCACGCGGCCCACAAACGTAACATTCAGATCAGCAATACGCCGGGCGTGCTCACCGACGACGTTGCCGATTTGGCATTTGGGCTGATACTGGCCTGCGCCCGCCAGATTGTCGGCGCACAGCGCTTTATCGAACGCGGTGACTGGGCCGACCAGAGCTTCCGCTGGACACGCAAGGTCAGCGGCAGCCGGCTCGGCATTCTCGGTCTGGGTCGTATTGGCCGGGCTATCGCCCGGCGCGCTTCGGCGTTTAATATGTCAGTGTGTTATCACAGCCGTACTCGGCACGCGGGCTTTGAGGGTGAGTACTGCGCAACGCCGCAAGCACTGGCAGCGCACTGTGATTTCCTGGTGGTGTGCGCCCCTGGCGGAGAAAGCAGCCGCGCCCTGGTCAATGCCGAAGTATTACAGGCTCTGGGCCCCACAGGTATTTTAATCAATATCGCTCGAGGCTCGGTCGTGGATGAGGTTGCTTTGGTGCACGCCATTGAACATAAGTTGATTGCCGGTGCGGGGCTGGACGTGTTTTGCGATGAGCCGAACGTGCCTGCAGCGCTGCTGCAACGCGATAATGTGGTGATCACTCCTCACATGGGCAGTGCCACGCAGAGCACCCGCAAGGCAATGTCGGATCTGGTTTACGAGAACATTAGTGCCTACTTTGCCGGCAAGCCTTTGCTTACTCCTGCAGATAAACCTTAATTTTTCCGGGAAGTAACACGGATTCAATTCTAATGTATGAAAGAAATTGTTCCCTTGTCACTCAGCATTAAAACCTTTCCGGATTGCACAAACTGAACTAAATACATGCATACCATTGATAGCACAAAGTTACATGGCCTTACTTAAAACGCTTAAATATTACCATAAGAAATAATAATTACCTTTGTGATTACAAAAAAATAACTAACGATTTTTTAATTTTAAATTAACACAATAAAAATCCGTCTTTGTAATACAATAAGTCATTTTCCGAGCGCGAGCACCAACAAACATGATGTGAGAAGTATAAAATTCCGTTTTATTGGCCCAATAAGAAATTACATCCATTTCTAAAATAATTCACGATATAATAATCCAATAAAAGCATGGATCAGGCTTATCACCCATATCCGTCTTCAATCGCTTTGGGCGATGATAGGCCAGCGTGAATATGGCATCTAAATACGATTTTAAGGGAAGGACCCACTTATGCTCAAAGAATCAATAACCGTATTATTATCAGACAAAAATCGATTTTTTATAGATGGCCTCCAGCAAGCACTGGAGATCTACTTCCACTCAAAAAATGTGAATGTGCGATTTACCGAAAATACCTTCGAATACAGGACCGCCGACATCATCTTTCTGGCAGCGAATCCAAGCGAAAGCACCTTGCCTCATTATCTGTATTCGCAAGCGAAGGCTTGTTGTCCATTGGTTTTCTTGATTGAGGAGGAACGAGGTTCAACGCCGGTAGCCAACAGCGCCAGCCGGATGAAATTCACTTATATCTCGCGTAACAAAAGTGTAGAGGCTCTATTTGAAGCTATTGAACGTGTTATTTTCTCTAAAATAATTCAAAATAAAAGAAATCGCTGCAGTTTTAATAACGCCTCCAGACTCGCCAAGTTCTCTACCAGAGAGTACGAAGTCATTCATTATCTTTCCTTGGGCCTACCCAACATTTCTATTTCACGAAAATTGAATCTCAGTGAAAAGACCATCAGCCAACATAAACGTAACGCGATGCGAAAACTGAATTTCAAACGTAATGCTGAACTGCATTTTTGGTTGTTGTGTGGTGGTTTGAAGGACGTTGGTAAACATATTCTGATGTAACCTTCTCACAGGGAGATCCATCATTACTTTCAAGCATCTATTTCTCCAAAGGCAGGCTAAACATGGGGATAAATACATTTTCTCTATTCGATTTACAGCATGCCTTATCGGTGTTTTCGATTGTCCGGTCAACAATAAATTACGGGTAATCGACAACTCAGCGACTGCACAACGGAAGGAAACCGCAAAGTGAGACTAAACCGTGCAACCCTGCTTGGTTTACTCAGCATGCTACTATTGCTGCTGGCGCTACTGCCATCACTTTTGAGAATCATTAACGTTTCCAATATTCCTGCGATTTTGCACTCTACGCAAGATGATAACCTGTCGCCTAATAGCCATCAGATCGGGGATATAAATCAACCGGCCAGCGGAAAGCATCAAGGGCAGTTAACCGACAATTCAGCCCTGACGCCGCAAGCCGAGGTCAAAATCAGCCGGGGGGATACCGGAGTCAGATCGGTGTCTAAGCTACGCATAAAATCACTTACGCAAGAGAGCAAAACCCCAAGGATGAATCTGGCAGATTTGCAAAAAAGTGATTCTGGCTTACCGGCCGAAAACACTTTGGCCAAATTCAATTTTCAAATCATCCAGCAGGAAGTGAAAAAATTTATCCGGAAAAGAATACTGTCACGCAAAAAACTAGCGGGTTCGAATTTGGAGTAAATGGAGATGTCTGCAGAAGTGTGCTTGGAGCGGGTGAAGGGAATCGAACCCTCGTATGCAGCTTGGGAAGCTGCCGTTCTACCATTGAACTACACCCGCGTCGGTGTGCGGCAGTCATTATAACCGGTTATCCCTGCCGGGCAAGCGGAGATAGCATGTAACTGCTGATGTTTTAAGCAGTTAGCAGCCATGGGCTTCTTATCCTACCCAACGGGCAAAAAAAACCGGCGCAGTTACCTGCACCGGTTGATATTTACTCTGTGAAACGTTATTTCTGCGGGCGCATGGCCGGGAACAGGATCACGTCACGGATAGTGTGACTGTTGGTGAACAGCATAACCATACGGTCGATACCGATACCCAGTCCTGCAGTTGGCGGTAAACCGTGCTCCAGCGCAGTGACGTAGTCTTCGTCGTAGAACATGGCTTCATCATCGCCGGCGTCTTTCGCATTAGCCTGGTCAGCGAAGCGCTGCGCCTGGTCTTCTGCGTCATTCAGCTCGGAGAAGCCGTTACCGATTTCACGGCCGCCGATAAAGAACTCGAAGCGGTCGGTGATTTCCGGGTTGTTATCATTACGACGTGCCAGCGGGGATACTTCCGCCGGGTATTCAGTAATGAAGGTCGGTTGAATCAGATGGCTTTCCGCCACTTCTTCGAAGATCTCGGTCACTACGCGACCCAGGCCCCAGCTCTTCTCAACCTTGATGCCAATGGATTCGGCGATAGCCACCGCTTTGCCCATGTCAGCCAGATCGGCCAGATCGGTTTCCGGACGGTATTTTTTGATCGCTTCGGTCATGGTCAGCTTTTCAAACGGCTTACCGAAGTCGAACACTTCATCACCGTACTGTACCTGAGTGTTACCCAGCACTTTCTGGGTCAGGGTACGGAACAGGGATTCGGTCAGTTCGATCAGATCTTTGTAATCCGCGTAAGCCATGTAGAGTTCCATCATGGTGAACTCTGGGTTATGACGCGGAGAAACGCCTTCGTTACGGAAGTTACGGTTGATCTCGAACACACGCTCGAAACCGCCGACGACCAGACGCTTCAGGTACAGCTCTGGCGCGATACGCAGATACATATCGATGTCCAGCGCATTGTGGTGTGTCACAAACGGACGTGCGGAAGCACCGCCAGGGATCACCTGCATCATAGGGGTTTCGACTTCCATGAAGCCGCGTTCCACCATGAAGTTACGCATTGCCGCCATGATCTGAGAACGTACCTGGAAGGTCTTGCGCGATTCGTCGTTGGCGATCAGATCCAGATAACGCTGACGGTAACGGGTTTCCTGATCCGCCAGACCATGGAACTTGTCCGGCAGCGGGCGCAGGGCCTTGGTCAGCAGACGCAGTTCGGTACAGTGGATGGACAGCTCGCCGGTCTTGGTCTTGAACAGCTTGCCGCGTGCGCCAACGATATCGCCCAGGTCCCACTTCTTGAATTGTTCGTTGTAAACGCCTTCCACCAGATCGTCGCGCGCAACGTACAGCTGGATACGACCGCCAACGTCCTGCAGCGTGACAAATGACGCTTTACCCATGATACGGCGTGTCATCATGCGGCCGGCTACTGTGACTTCTACGCCCAGCGCTTCCAGCTCTTCGTTGTCTTTTTCGCCGTACGCTGCATGCAGCTTGTCTGACGTGTTGTCACGACGAAAATCATTCGGGAACGCAATGCCGTTCTCGCGCAGCGCAGCCAGTTTCTCACGGCGTGACTGCAACTCGTTATTGAGATCCAACGCCTGATCGGCGCCTTGTGGTTGTTGCTCAGACATTTCTGTTCCTTATAACCCGGCTTTCAAACTTGCCTCAATGAATTTATCCAGGTCGCCATCTAATACGGCCTGCGTGTTGCGCGTTTCAACGTTAGTGCGCAAATCCTTGATGCGGGAATCATCCAGCACGTATGAACGGATTTGGCTGCCCCAACCGATATCCGACTTGTTGTCTTCCATCATCTGTTTATCAGCATTTTTCTTTTGCATCTCAAACTCATACAGCTTGGCACGCAGCTGTTTGAACGCTTGATCCTTGTTCTTATGCTGAGAACGGTCGTTCTGGCACTGCACTACGATGTTGGTCGGTAAGTGGGTAATACGCACCGCCGACTCAGTTTTGTTTACGTGCTGACCACCCGCACCGGAAGCGCGATATACGTCGATACGCAGATCCGCCGGATTGATTTCAATATCAATGTCGTCTTCCACTTCCGGGTAGATAAACACCGAACTGAAGGAGGTATGACGACGGCCACCGGAGTCGAACGGGCTCTTGCGCACCAGGCGATGTACGCCGGTTTCAGTACGCAACCAGCCAAACGCATAGTCGCCGATAATCTTGATGGTGGCGGATTTCAGCCCCGCGACGTCGCCGTCGGACTCTTCAATCACTTCCGTTTTAAAGCCTTTGGCTTCGGCCCAACGCAGGTACATGCGCAGCAACATGCTGGCCCAGTCTTGCGCTTCGGTACCGCCGGAGCCTGCCTGGATGTCCAGGTAGCAATCAGCACTGTCGTATTCACCAGAGAACATACGACGAAATTCTAGTTGCTCCAGCTTGGCAGACAGTTGATCAAGCTCAATGACGGCTTCGTTAAAGGTTTCTTCATCGTCGGCTTCCACCGCTAATTCCAGCAGGCCGGTGACATCTTCGCCACCTTGCTCCAGTTGGTCGATGGTTTCAACGATGGCTTCGAGCGCCGCGCGCTCTTTACCCAGCGCCTGTGCGCGCTCGGGTTCGTTCCAGACGTCAGGCTGTTCCAGCTCCGCGTTGACTTCTTCTAGGCGTTCTTTCTTGGCATCATAGTCAAAGATACCCCCTAAGAACGGCAGTCCGCTCGGACAGGTCCTGAATACGGTTTTTTACCGGATTAATTTCAAACATGGTTTTTAGCGTTCTTTTTCGTTAGATGTCGTCGATGGCGAAATGCCATTAGAACCGGTAATTCTATCGGATCCAGGCGTCAGTTTATAGCGAGTTGCTCAGTTTTTGTGGGCAAGAAATGTGGCCGGGGCAAGGCAGGCTAACCCCGGCTAAAGGGAAGTGCGAATCAACGCGGCCAGAGATGCTGAATCAACAGCTGCACGTTGCGGTTGCCGCGAAACTCATTGACGTCGAGTTTGTAAGCCAGTTCGACCTCACGCACGCTGCTGTCTGGCCACAGCGTGGTATCCACGTTGAAGGCGATACCGTCAAGCAGCGGTCCGCCACCGAGCGGCTCGACCATCAGCTTCAGGTGTTTTTCACCCACCAGCCGCTGTTGCAAAATGCGAAACTTGCCGTCAAAGGTCGGCTCGGGGAAAGCCTGCCCCCAGGGGCCGCCCTCACGCAACAGCTCGGCGGTTTCCAGCGAAAGCTCTTGCAAGGCCAGCTCACCGTCAGACCAGATAACCCCTTCCAGCATCGCCGGATCGAGCCATTCTCCGACCAGATCGCCAAAGCGCTGGCGGAACTCGTCGAATTTGGCCTCTTCCAACGACAGTCCGGCCGCCATGGCGTGGCCACCGAACTTCATCATTAGCCCAGGATTGAGCGTATCCAGCCGTTCCAGCGCATCGCGCATGTGCAGACCGGCTATCGAACGGCCGGAGCCTTTCAAAATGCCCTCGCCCGCCGGCGCGAACGCGATCACCGGGCGATGGAAACGTTCCTTGATGCGTGAAGCCAAAATCCCCACCACGCCCTGATGCCATTCCGGATGGTACATTGCCAGCCCGTACGGCAAGGCGGTGCTGCTGCGTTCCAGTTGGTCGCACAGCTGCAAGGCTTCAACCTGCATGCCTTGCTCAATCTCGCGCCGCGTCAGGTTAAGCGCATCCAGATCGTTAGCCAGCATACGTGCCTGCGCAATATCGTCGCTCAGCAGCAGCGCCACGCCAATCGACATATCGTCCAGTCGCCCGGCAGCATTGAGGCGCGGGCCCAATGCAAAACCAAGATCGTTGGCCGCCAGCTGACGCGCGTCGCGGTTAGCCACTTCCAGCAGCGCACGAATGCCCGGTCTGCACTTGCCGGCGCGAATACGGTTCAGGCCCTGATACACCAAAATGCGGTTGTTGGCGTCGAGCGGCACCACGTCGGCAACCGTACCTAGCGCCACCAGATCCAACAGTTCGGCAAGATTTGGCATCGCCAGCGCCCGTTGTTCAAACCAGCCGCTGTCCCGCAGCCGGGCACGCAGCGCCAGCATCAGGTAGAAAGCCACCCCGACGCCGGCCAGGGATTTGGACGGAAACTCGCAGCCGCGCAGGTTCGGGTTGACGATCGCCTCCGCTGCTGGCAGGGTTTCTCCCGGCAGGTGGTGGTCGGTCACCAGCACCTGTATGCCTTTAGCGTGCGCCACATCGACGCCCGCGTGAGAAGAGATGCCGTTATCCACGGTCAGGATCAGCTCGGCACCGCGCGTCGCCGCTTGCTCCACCACTTCGGGGCTCAGGCCGTAGCCGTCCTCAAAGCGATTGGGCACCAGATAGTCGACGGCACTGCCACCCATACTGCGCAGCGCCAGCACCGTCAGGGCGGTACTGGTGGCGCCATCGGCGTCGAAATCCCCCACTACCATGATGCGACGATGATCGGCCAATGCCTGTTGCAGGATCCCCACGGCGGTATCAATACCGTCCAGTTGCTGCCAGGGCAGCATGCCTTTGACGCTGCGCTCCAGCTCCTGCTCCGCCTTCACACCGCGCAGCGCGTATAAACGGCGCAGTAGCGGATGCAGGCTGGCAGGCAGATGGCTGCCGTCCGCCGTTTCACGACGGCGAAGTTGTGTTTTGATGCTCACCGGCGATTAACCACCGGTTTTAGTTGCGGTCTGATGTGCGTCCAGCATGGCGGCCATCTCTTTCGGTCCCTGATAACCCGGGATCATCATGCCGTTTTCCAAAATGATCGCCGGGGTACCCTGAATGCCGAACTGCACACCGAGCGCGTAGTGTTTGCTGATGTCGGTTTTACAGGTTGCCGGGGACACTGCGTCGCCTTTCATTGCCTGGTCGAAAGCTTTGGCTTTATCAGCGGTACACCAGATGGACTGCATGTCTTTTTCGGCCTGGGAATTCAACCCCTGACGCGGGAACGCCAGATAGCGGACGGTAATGCCCAGATCGTTATACTCTTTCATCTGCTCGTGCAGCTTGTGGCAATAGCCGCAGGTGATATCGGTAAACACGGTGATCACGTGCTTTTGCTTCGGCGCTTTATAAACGATCATCTGATCTTTCAGCGCTTCCAATTTGCCGGTCAGCAGTTGATTGGTGACGTTGACCGGCTCTTTGCCACTGACGTCGTACAGCGGGCCTTGCAGAATGTGTTTGCCGTCTTCGCTCACGTACAGAACGCCGTTATCGGTCAGCACGGTTTTCAGGCCGCTCACCGGTGAAGGCTGCACGTCCGCCTGCTGAATGCCCAGGCTGCCAAGCGCTTTTTGAATTGCCGCATCGTCGGCATGGGCCGCGCCGGTTACAGAAGCCACCAGCAGAGAGAGCAGCATTAAACCTTTCTTCATTCTTCCAATCCTTTTGAACCCGGCGTGTCAGGCACGCGGGTGGTGCTGTTGATGTAGCTGTTTAAGCCTTTCGGTCGCTACATGCGTATAAATTTGCGTGGTCGAGAGATCGCTATGTCCCAGCAACATCTGTACGACACGAAGATCCGCCCCATGGTTCAGCAAATGGGTGGCAAAAGCGTGGCGCAACACGTGCGGCGACAGCCTCTCGCTGTCTATACCCGCTAGGATCGCATAGTGTTTGATACGATGCCAGAACGTCTGTCGGGTCATTTGCTGGCAACGATTGCTGGGGAACAACACGTCCAGCGCCTGGCCGTTGACCATCCACGGGCGGCCGTGTTCCAGATAATTTTCGATCCAGTACACCGCCTCTTCACCCAGCGGCACCAGCCGTTCCTTGTTGCCTTTGCCTATCACCCGCACCACGCCCTGGCGCAGACTGACGTCGCTGATGGTCAACCCGACCAGTTCGGAGACCCGCAACCCGGTGGCGTACAACACTTCCAGCATCGCCTTATCACGCAGTTCCAGGGGCTGATCGACACAGGGAGCCTGCAGCAACGCATCGACCTGCGCTTCGCTGAGATCTTTCGGCAACCGCTGCGGCAGCTTAGGTGAGGCAAGCAGCGCGGTGGGATCGTCGGTGCGCATATTTTCACGGTACAAATATTGGAACAGGCGGCGCATCGCGCTCAGCAAACGCGCGGAGCTGGTAGCTTTGTAGCCGCCCTCCACCCGTTCGGCGAGAAACGCCTGCAGATCCAGCGCCTGCGCCTTTACCAGCGAAATGTTTTGTTGGTTCAGCCAGGCGACCAGCGCCTGCAGATCCAGCCGGTAAGAGGCCAGCGTATTCTCTGCCAGATTGCGTTCGAGCCACAGCGCATCCAGGAATTGCTCAATCAACGCATGATCTTGCTGTTGCACGCGGTCCTCTCTTTGTTACGTTTATGCCACAGGCATTATGCCTTAAACCGGTACAAATCGGGTATACTCGACGCAATTCTACCTACGGCAATATAAACGGTTTACACATGAAGATTGGTCTGTTTTACGGCTCCAGCACCTGCTACACCGAGATGGCGGCAGAAAAAATCCGTGAGATTCTGGGTGAAGACCTGGTCGACCTGCACAACCTGAAAGACGTCTCTCCCAAGCTGATGGAAGAGTACTCCATCCTGATCCTCGGCATCCCCACCTGGGACTTCGGTGAGCTGCAGGAAGACTGGGAAGCAATTTGGCCGCAGTTGACCACGCTGGATTTGAAAGGGAAAATCGTTGCCATGTATGGCATGGGCGATCAACTCGGTTACGGCGAATGGTTCCTCGATGCACTCGGCATGCTGCACGATCATATCGCCCCGCTCGGCGTACAGTTTATCGGCTTCTGGCCCATCGACGGCTTCGAGTTCACCAGCCCTAAACCACTGAGCGCCGACGGCAAACACTTTGTCGGCCTGGCGCTGGATGATGTGAACCAATACGACATGAGTGAAGACCGCATGCAGCAGTGGTGCGAACAGATCCTATTGGAAATGGAACCCCTGCTGTAATGCCTTTGGGCGCGGTTGCCGCGCCCAATTGCTTGCCTATTTCCACAACCGGAAGCGGTTTTCCTCTTCTCCTGCTGGCGTCTCGCCGCTCAAACGTGCCGGGTCGGCCACCTGATACCAGTCCAGCTTGCGCGTCAGCAGCATAATCCCCGCCAAAATCGCAAACAGCAACCCCGCGCCCAGCACCAATGCGTTATCTTCCGACTGCAGCAGCAGGTACAGCACGCCATACAGCATCAGCAGGCTGACGGCGAACAGCGTACCGCGTAACCGGCCGCGCAGAACCGCACTGAGATAAAAGGCGATCAGTCCACTGCAGGCGATACTGGCCAGCAGATAGGCAGTGGCGAAACCGAAATGTTCAGAGAACGCCAGCAGGATCAGGTAGAACAGCACCAGCGCCGCGCCGACCAACAGATATTGAATCGGATGCACCCGCAGCCCGGTCAGGGTTTCGAACAGGAAGAACGCCATAAACGTCAGGCCGATAAACAGCACTGCGTATTTCACCGCGCGTTCGGTCAGTTGATAGTGATCTACCGGCTCGATCAGGCTGGTGCTAAAAGCCGGCAGTTTGTCTTCGTCGAGGATCCCGTCATCGTAGTGAAAAGCACTGTTGATATTGTTAGCGAACCAGGTGCTGCGCCAGCGGGCGCTAAATCCTTTCTCCGTTACTTTGCGCTCGTCCGGCAAGAAGTTGCCGAGGAAGTTCGGATGTGGCCAGTTGCTCTGCAGCGTCAATTCGCTGCTGCGCCCAAGCGGCACCAATGACAGGCTGCTGGTTCCCGCCAGCGTAAGGGTGAAATCGGCATCCAATCCGGATTTCTGCAGCGAAGCCAATGTTAGCGGAGCATGGATCCCCTGCGGCAACACGTTTACCTGAGTGCCCGGTTCGAAGGTCGTCTGCGACTGCGTGCTGATAAGCGGCGAGATGCTCTTGATACCACGTGAATCACTCAACGAGACCAACAGGAAAGGTTGGCCAATCACGACATTGCTGCGTTGCAGGTCACTCAAATCCGGCTGACCGAATTTCACCTGAAACTTCAGCGGCCCTTGGTACACCTGCGTTTGGTAAATCCCCAGCTTGCGCACTTCCACGTTCGGCTTGCCGTTCACCTGCAGGTTTTCCGGCAGCAGATAGCGATGATGTCTGACCATTTGCACCACTTTCTGCCCCTTATCGTCGGTCTTTTCTTCCCTTTCGGTGTAAGGAATGACAATCAACGGCCCCAAAATACGCTGTGCGCGGCTGGTGCTTTCACTTACCTGCCCCACCACGCTCTGGCGGTAGCCGCTGCGCTCTTCAATCACATTCATTAACTGCGTCACCGGGATAATCATCAAAATCATCAATCCCAGCAGGGTGGCTATTTTCCAAAACAGTACCGATTTCATCATCGCTGCGCGCTCCTTGTAGGTAATGGCGCCACGATAATGGCCTTCGGTGAAAGCAGGATGTGGTTATGTGAAGGGAAAGTGAAGTCAGAGAGATAAGGTGAAAATAGCCGCCACGCCGTGCGGTTGACGATTGTGCAACCGGATAGATCCCCGGTGCAAACGCGCCACTTCCTGTACAAAGCTCAGGCCCAGGCCGCTGCTTTTCGGCTTGTCGGCCCGTGCCAGCGAATAGAAACGCTCGAACACTTTGTCCAACGCGTAATCCGGGATACCGCTGCCGTCGTCGCTGACGGTGATCCGGTAATGGCCTTCATCGCGTTCGCCACGCACGCTGATCGTGCCGCCCGCGGGGGTGAAATCCAGCGCATTGTCGAGCAAATTGGTTAATGCCTGGCCGATCAGTAACCCATCGCCGGTCAGGGTGATCTCTTCTAGAGCGTCTACCTGCAATAAAATACCGCGCCGTACCGCCTGCGCTTCCTTGCCGGCTACCGCCTGACGCACCAACGCCGCCATCGCGATCGGTGCCGGTTCCAGCCCGGGGCGGCTTTCCAGCCGCGCCTGAACCAGCAGCTTGTCCACCAGTTGCTGGATGCGCGTACTCTGTTGTTCGATATTGGTCAGAAAGCGCTGAGCGGTAGCCGGGGGTGGGAACTCCTGCAACAGCTCCGCTGCGCCGCGGATCGCCGCCAAGGGGCTTTTTAACTCGTGGGTCAGAGTGTGCACATACTGTTCGATGTAGGCTTTGCCCTCCAGCTTCACCCGCATGCTTTCGAGCGCCTGCGCCAGTTGCGTCAGCTCATGGCCGCCCATTTTTGGCAGAGGCACGCTTTCACCTTGCGCGACACCGTCGGCGTAACGCACCAATCGACCAATCGACCGGTTAATCCACCAGACAAAACCCAAACCAATCAGCAATGCAATGCCCAGCAGCAGCGCCCCAGCCCAAAGAATGCGGCGTTCGCTGCGTTTGATCACCGGCGCCATGGTGCTGTTGGGTTTTCCGACGCTAAGCACGCCGATTATCTTGCCTTGCTCCAGCACCGGCGCGGCGACATACATCACCGAGCTGTTTTCATCCTGTGGATCACTTCGCGTACTGCGGGCGCCATACTGGCCGCGCAGCGTCAGATACACGTCATTCCAGCGAGAATAATCCTGACCCAATGCCCTGCCGCTAGAGTCAAAAATGACCTTACCCTGCCGATCGGTAAGATAGACATGATATTCGCTGCGATCTTTTCGAATACCGGCAATATTGGCGCCAATGGGCCGTTGATTGAGTTGGGCGAATGCCTGCGCCAACTGGCCGTGTGCGACGTCAGTACGCTGCATGTCCAGACGCGCGATTTGCGCCAGCAGGTTGGCGGTATCCACCAGCGTGCCTTCGGTTGCGCGCCGCACGCCAGGCTTCACTTCCTGCACGAAAATGCTCAGCACGAAATAGCCCGCGACCGCCACAATCAGGAAATACCCCAGCAGCAGGCGCAGGCCTATTCTCATGGTTGGCGGCTCACGCTATAGCCCAAGCCACGATGCGTATGAATGGGCGGTTCGCCCGGATCGATCTGACGTAGCTTGGCGCGCAAGGTTTTGATATGGGTGTCGACAGTGCGGTCCAGGCTCTCTTCCGCCTGGGCCCAAACGCTGTCCATCAGCTGTTGACGGGAAAATACCCGGCCGGGCGCCAGCAGTAAGGTTTTTAACAGCAGGAACTCATAGCGGGTCAGCAGTAACGGCTGCTGATGGTAATAAATGGTCGCCGCCGGTTCATCCAGCCCAAAAGGGCCGAAGTTATACAGCGTGGGCTGCTGCAAGCGCTGTTGTTTTTGCAAACGACGTAAAATGGTACGAACGCGGGCGCTGACCTCTCGCGGGGAAAAAGGCTTGGCGACGTAGTCGTCGGCACCGATTTCCAGCCCGATCAGGCGATCGAGCTCGTCGCTGCGAGCCGTAAGAAAAAGAATGGGCAAATCCGCCGCCTGCGACAGCAGACGGCGACACAGTTCAAAACCGTTGATATCCGGCAAGCCGACATCGAGGATAGCCAACGCGGGCGCCCCTTGCGCCAATGCTTGCAAGGCCGGTTCGCCACGTTCGAACCAGCGCACCTGAAAGCCTTCGCTCTCGAGGGTATAAATCAGCGTATCGGCAATGCTGGGTTCATCCTCCACCAGCCACAGCGTCGGCTTCATCAGGGTTCCTCATCATCACTGGCCGGTGGATACAACAGCTGTTGGCGCAAATGTCGCCATTCGGCCTTGGCCATGCTGTCGGAGGCCAACCATAAGCGACGACGCTTTTTCCCCTGCATCGGTTGCAACGTCAGCAGAATACCGAAGCGCAGCATCCAGGGTTGCTTGGCCAACTGCCATTCCTGGCCTTGCCAGCCCACACGCTGGTGCTCCAGCAGGCGTAACTCCCCCTGACGCGACGCAATGCGTTTTTGGCTACGTATGCATTCAAACACCACCAGCGTCAGCAACACCAGCCAGATTGGCCCGTAGCCTTCCGGCCAGGGTGAAATCAGGATCAGCAGGATCAGAACGCCATGCGTCAACAGCGAAAGTAACTGGGTGCGCCAGGAAATACGAACATCACATCGCCACTGGGCCACGGTCTTTATTTCGCGTCTGGATCAGTGTCACCATTCTCTGCAGTTCACTGTCCTGCGGAGCGCCATGATTCATCAGCCAGTTGAACAAATCGGGATCGTCACTCTCAAGCAGGCGGATAAACAGCGCTTTGTCTGTGTCATTCAACCGATCGTACTCATATTCGAAGAACGGCATGATCGAGATGTCCAGCTCACGCATGCCACGGCGACAAGCCCAGTGAATACGTGCTTTGTTATTAATATCCATGTTGTTATGACTAACCTCTTTTCAGCGTGGCAACGCCATCGCAGGGTTCAACCGACACACTGTATGGCAACACCGGCGCGATATAATTCCATCAGCCAAAGATCTGTCTGCAAGGGTAACCTTTGGCCGCAAGCCTATAGAGTAACAATTTGACATACTCGCCGGGAAGGACGTTCTCTGCCTAAAACGTAATTAAGCGCTAAATGTCAAAAAAAGCGCTGCTGCAGCGACAAGCGTGAATAACAGTTTGCAAAGCCCGCCGCCTCTTTTACCATGGGGCCAACACACCTTCAGGTAAGCTAACGTTAAGCAGGATCTTACTATGGCGTATAAAATTCCATTTCCACCCCGTCAGCCTTCCGCCTCTTCCCATCTGCCCCTGACCTTAATCTCGCTGGAAGATTGGGCACTGGTGACGCTGAACGGGCCCGACACGGTAAAATACCTTCAGGGCCAGGTGACCGCTGACATCGAAGCGCTGGCGGCGGACCAACACGTGCTGTGCGGCCACTGCGACGCCAAAGGCAAAATGTGGAGCAACCTGCGTCTGTTCCACCGTGGCGAAGGCTTTGCCTATCTGGAACGCCGCAGCGTGCTGGACAGCCAACTGGCTGAAATCAAAAAATATGCGGTGTTTTCCAAACTCACCATCGCCGCCGATAACGAAGCGGTGCTGCTGGGCGTAGCCGGTTTTCAGGCGCGTGCGGCGCTGACGGGTATTTTCAACAGCCTGCCGGACGCGGAACATCCGGTGGTGCAGGACGGTGAAACCACCCTGCTGCACTTCACTTTACCGGCGGAACGTTTTCTGTTGGTTACCACCGCAGCGGTAGCCGAACAACTGGTCGCCAGGCTGCACGAACAGGCGGAACTCAACGACAGCCAACAGTGGCTGACGCTGGATATCGAAGCCGGTTATCCGGTCATTGACGCCGCCAATAGCGGGCAATTGATCCCACAGGCCACCAATCTACAGGCACTGGAAGGCATCAGCTTTAGCAAAGGTTGCTACACCGGTCAGGAAATGGTGGCGCGCGCCAAATTCCGCGGCGCCAACAAGCGGGCGCTGTACTGGCTGGAAGGCAAAGCCGGACGGGTGCCACAGCCGGCCGAGGATCTGGAACTGCAGTTGGGTGAAAACTGGCGCCGTACCGGCACGGTGTTGAGCGCCGCCAAACTTGCCGACGGCACGCTGTGGGTACAGGTGGTGTTGAATAACGATCTGGAAGCCGACAGCAAGCTGCGCGTGCGCGATGATGCCAGCAGCGAATTGGCGATCAGACCGCTGCCGTATTCACTGGAAGCCTAGAGTACCTCCCGGCTTTATCTGGGGGCGCAACCTGTTGCGCCCCTGCTGACATATCCGTTACTCGTCTAACTCCCCATCGCGTTGCACCAGGTAAATCAGCACCAGAATAATGGTGACAAAGAACCGAAAGGCGTCCGGCACTCCGTTCCATTGTTTCGACATCCACATGCCGAACCATTCGCCCCCCACCGACATAAACCCCACCTGCCAGGTCAGAAAACCGAGCGTCAGCCCCACCACCGCCAGTTTTTTCTTTCTGTTGAACGCCACGGCGGGCAGTTTCAGACCACACAGCAGGCGCACACCGCCCACCCAGCAGAGCAGTGCCGTTAGGCTTTCCAAGAAAATAATGCCGATGTAACCGGCATGATGCAGCCAGGGAGACTGTATGGAACGGTAGGTGATGGTGGCATCTGGGAAAATGGTGTCCATCATAAAGACATGACGCACAAAGGCGAAGTTGGAACCGTAATCCGTAATATTGCCGAAAGCCACCAGGGTGGCAAATAGCGCAATCGCGCACACCAGCAGCGCTTTGGATAAGCGAATAATCATATTGATGAGTCCTGAAAGATTAACGTAAACACCGAAGGTGCAAAGTCGGGCTCAGGAATAAACAGAAAAATGGGCTTGCTGGATACCCGAAAGAAACAAGCGCCTCTTTTTTAACTTAAAAGAAACGCTTAATCAACATGATACTAACGCTGCAGGGGTGCCCGTCAGACGTAAAGATAAATCGCCATAAAGTGGCACAGGCTGCCGCCGAGCACGAAGCCATGCCAGATGGCGTGTCCAAAGCGGAATCGCTTCGAGGCGTAGAAAATCACCCCCAGGGTGTAAACCACGCCGCCGACCGCCAGCAGCGTCACGCCGCCTAAGGCCAGACGCGTCGCCAACTGATAGATCACGATCAGCGACAGCCAGCCCATGGTCAGATAGGTCACCAGCGACAGCGCTTCAAAACGGTGGGCGAACGCCAGTTTGAACAGCACGCCCAGCAGCGCCAGGCCCCAGATAACCGCCATCAACCCCTTGGCCAAGGGTGAGTTCAACCCCACCAACAGAAACGGCGTGTAGGTACCGGCAATCAAAAGGTAAATGGCGCAGTGGTCAAACTTTTTCAGCCAATGCTTGGCCTTTTGATGGGGGATCGCATGGTACAGCGTGGAGGCCAGGAACAGCAGGATCATGCTGCCGCCATAAAGACTGTAGCTGGTAATGGCCGTGACATCGGCACCGCTGTCGACCGCCTGCACCAGTAGCAATACCAGGCCGACAATGCCAAAAACCAACCCGATACCGTGGCTGATGCTGTTGGCTATCTCCTCCGCCCACGGATAGGCCGCAGCGGCGATTTTTTCAGTCCCGGCTTTCACTACACCCGTTTTTCCCATAAAGCACAACCCCTCAAAACGCTCAACATTGTTCGAAATTACCGCAAAGCAGCTTAACTGAGAATAATTTCAGTGTACACGTGTACGCTAAAATAAAACTGTGTACGCGTGTAACCATCGAAATCCCCCGCTCGCTGGTCTACAATCGATCCGCTTCAACCCATCTACCTTGAGGTTTACACCATGTCATCCGCTGTACCCGCGTTAGATTTCGGCTCCATGACCCAGGTCATCCAGTTCCTGATGGAAATCGACAAGTTGAAAAGCGTGCAACGCCGCACCAAGGTGCTGGGCACCCAACGCCAGGAAAACTCCGCCGAACACAGTTGGCACTTTGCCGTAGGCGCCATGAGTCTGGCTCCTTACGCCGGTAAAGACGTAGATATTCAGCGGGTGATCCAAATGGCGCTGCTGCATGACATCGTTGAGATCGATGCCGGCGACGTGCTGGTATACGATCTGGCGGCACGTGCAGCGATCCACGATCAAGAGGTTGCCGCGGCACGGCGCCTGTTTGGCATGCTGCCGGAGGCTCAACGCGAGTATTTCACCGCTTTGTGGCAGGAATATGAAGATGGCGAGAGCGCTGACGCACGCTTTGCGCTGGTGCTGGACCGCACCATGCCGATGCTGATGAACCTGCATAATGAAGGCCAAAGCTGGGTCGAAAACGGCATCAGCCTGGAACAGGTGTTGTCACGCAATACGATGATTGAAGAAGTTTACCCTGAGCTGTGGAAACACCTGCTGCACCACCTGCAGGACGCCCAGCGCAAGGGCTGGTTGAAGTAACTCGATGCAGGCCGGGTGCATCCCTCACCCGGCCCCACCTTCACAGCGGCTTGTGCGCCGTTTCCTTTGCGGCAATCACCGCCCACAACGTGATCAGCAACGCCACCACCACGTAGGCCGAGATCGCCAGCGTGCTGTCGTAGGACTTGAACAGTGAAGCGATAATCAGCGGCGCAAACCCACCGCCGATAATACCCGCCAGCGTATAGGCCAACGACGATCCCGCATAGCGCACCCTTGTCGGAAACTGTTCGGTGATAAATGCCGCCTGCGGGCCGTACATCGCCGCATGGATCAACAAACCGACCACCACCGCCAGGCAGATCAGCACCGGCTGGCTGCTGTCGAGCAGCACGAAGAACACAAACGCCCATACCATCGCCGCCAGCGCTCCGCCGATATACACCGGCCTGCGGCCAAAACGATCCGACAGTGCGCCAAACATGGGGACGGTAATCGCGTTGCCGATCGCCCCCAGCATGGTGGCAGTCAGCGCCAGCGGGCGCGGCAGGTTCAGCACCGTGGTGACGTAGGTCAGCGTGAAGACCACCACCAGCGCATAGAGCACGTCGGAGCCGATACGTGAACCGCCGGCAATCAACAGCGGACGCCGATGTTGGATGAAAACCTCACGGATTGGCGCATGCGTAACGTCCTTCGAAGCTTCCAGTTTCAGAAACGCCGGCGTTTCCCCTACCCCACGGCGCAACCACAGGCCAAACACCACCAGCACCAGGCTCAGCAGGAAGGGGATACGCCAGCCCCACTGTTGGAAATCTTCTGCCGACATTGCCACCGTCACCAGCGTGATCAGGCCGGTGCCAATCAGCGTGCCGCAGGAAGGACCGACCTGAGCAAAGGAGGCATTGCGCCCCCGCTGGTGCGGTTTGCCGTGCTCCATCGACAGCAGTACCGCACCGGCCCATTCGCCTCCCAACGCAATCCCCTGAATAAAGCGCAGCGTCACCAACAGCAGCGGGCTCCAGATGCCCCAACTGGCGTAACCGGGCAACAGCCCCATCAGCGCAGTAGTCACGCCCATGATCACCAGCGTCGTCACCAGCACAAAGCGCCGTCCCAGCACGTCGCCGAGATGACCGAACACGATGCCGCCAATCGGCCTTGAAACGTAACCGACCGCATAGGTGGAAAACGCCAGAATGGTACCCACCAGCGGATCGAAAGACGGGAAAAATACGTGATTGAAAATCAGCGCCGCCATGATGTTGTAAACGGTGAAATCGTACCATTCCAACGCGGTGCCGATAGAGCTGGCGGCCGCCAGCCTGCCGGTTTTCGGTGGGTGAGCGGCAGAGTCGTCAGCGGACAGGTTCAAGGTCGGCGTTTCGGTGGTTGAAGTGCTCATGATGACAGCTCCTGAGTGGTCAGTTGCCAGCCAAGGGCATAATGCAGGGCTTCGGCAGCGGGGATTTTCAGTTGGCGGCAGGCCAGTTCGCTCAGCCGCTGGCCAGCCTCGGCGCTGCTGCTTTCGATCAGCAGCATCGGCAACAGATGGCGATTCTCACGCGACTCTTTCGGCAACGGCGAACTGAGCTCTGCGTCCGGCGACAGCAGGCTACTGCGCACAAAGCCTGGTTGCTCGGCCAGCAGAGCCCCCAAATGGCTGATGCTGGCTTTCAATACCTCCGGCTGCGCCGGTGCAAGGTTAACGATAGCCAGGTAACTGCCGCAGCCCTGACCGGTCACCGCCTCCACCGCACACACCCGGCGCATCGGGTCACGCATTTTATCGAGGCTCGCCACCGACCAGGGCGTTTGCTGGGTAAACGCAGCGCGGTAGGCCGCTGAGGTAAAACTGGCCAGTGATTCGGTTTTGTACAGGCCAAGATATTTACGCCCGCCGTGCAGCGCCTGATAACGGGTGCCCGACAAAAAACCAGGCACCCGTACTCGCTCTTCCACGTGCTCGCGGTCGTACCACTGATTGAAATCCGCCTCATCCTGCGTGGCGATATCTGTTGCGACAAACAGCATTCCGTTCGGGGAACCGGTCATGGGGACTCTCCTGTTAGCTCAAAGTAAAAATCACGCGCCGGCGAGGCAACGTTCGATTGCCAGCGCCCACCCCAGCAGCGCTTCGTCATGCAAAGGCAGTGCGGCCACCATCAGGCCAACCGGTGCCGCATCGGCCTGCTGGCACGGCAGTGACAATGCACAGCCGTCGAGGAAATTGATCACCGAAGGATTACGCAGCACGGCGCCATTGATACGGAAATAGGCTTCTTCATCTGCTTCCAACTCGGCAAGGGTCGGGGCAACGAAGGGCACCGTCGGCATCAGCAACGCATCGAATCCTTGCACTGCGGCACTCACCCGCCGCTGCCAATCGGCGCGCTGTGACCGTAATTGCTGCAGGTTGTTTTCATCCAGCGTTTGGCCGCGACGAATGCGTGACAGCACCCGAGGGTCATAAGCATCGGCATGTTCGGCAATCAAAGCCCGGTGCCAGTGCCAGGACTCCAGCGCGCTAAAACCGCCTTCGGCATTGATCGCCGCCAGCTCGGCGAACTCCTGACAGGGAATAAATTCAATTTGCGCCCCAGCCTGCGTCAAACGTTGCAGGCTGAGATGAAACGCGGTGGTGACCTCCCGATCCAGGCCATCCAGCACCAGGGTTTGCGGGACGGCGAAGCATGCCTGACTCAAATTTTTCTGCTGCGGTTGCAGCGGCCGATCGGCGATTGCCGTATCCAGCGCCAGGCACCCGGCAACGTCATGAGCAATTACGCCTATCGAATCCAGTGAAGGGGAAAGTGGCAGCAGGCCGCCGCTGCTAATGCGGCTGGCGGTGGGCTTATAGCCGGTCAGGCCGCAGAAGGCCGCCGGGATCCGCACCGAACCGCCGGTGTCGCTGCCTATCGAGCCGAAGCACATGCCGTCGCTCACCGCCACCGCAGCCCCCGAGGACGAACCGCCGGGAATACGACGAGCGCTGCGATCCCAGGGATTAGCGGGCGTGCCGTAGTGGGGATTGATCCCCAGCCCGGAATAGGCAAATTCGGTCATGTTGGTTTTGCCCATCACCACCGCGCCCGCCTGCAACAAACGCGCCACCACGGCGGCATGGGCATTAGCCACTGGCGCACTGGCCAGTACGCGCGACCCGGCCGCGGTGGCTTCCCCTGCAACATCAAACAGGTCTTTGACCGACACCGGTACGCCGTCCAGCGCCGACAACGGGTTACCCGCGGCACGCCGCCGATCGGCCGCCAGGGCCTGCTCCTGAGCCCATAGAGCATACACATGAGTAAAGGTGCGCCGCCCCTCTCCCTGCTCGTCCGCAATTTGTGACAATGCGTCAGCGGTTAACCGCGCGGCGGTAAATTCGCCGTTGGACAGGCCTGAAGCGGCCTGGGATAACGTCAGCTTTTTCATCAGGCCACCACCGGCAGCTCAATGCTGCTGTAATGGTGGCTGATGGTCCGCCCCAGCACCTCATCCACCAGTTCCATACGGAATTCGGTCGCCGGCCGGATGCAGCCAATCGCCGCCACCGTACCGCAGGCCATCGCCAGACCGTCTTGCGGCTGCGGCACTGTCAGCCCACTTTCCGGTAACTGTTGGCCGCTCAGGTAGCGATCCAGCAGATCGCCCGGAGTACGCAGGCTGGCCAGACGGCCCTGCTGATAGAGCTGGAATTCGCCGTTTTCCTTGATCCACGAGCGCAGGATCAACGAGTCCCAGTGCGCGATCACCTCACGCAACGGCCAGGCGGCACGAGCCACCGGCTTGACGCAGAGCTGTTTGGACAGGGCCACGCTGTGCGCCTCCAACTGACGATCGGTATGATCCGAAGCCAGCGAGACATACAATTCACCGCGATGTGTGAAGATCAACGGTTCCGCTTCGCCGGAGCTGGCATTGCCAATAACTTCGATACGTTCGCTCTGGCTGAGCTGGTTAACCGCCACCCGGTAAAACAGAGGAATTGCACTGGGTTGGGGCACGCCGAGCTCGGCCAGCTCCCTGATATGGTGCAGGATCGCCTCGCGATCCCGGCCGGTCCAGCCGGCAATCACCAGGTGATCGATCTCGACATCCAACACCCCAGTGCCGCTGGATTCGGGTAAAGTAAAGGTCAGTCTCATGGCGTTTGTGCCTCTTTGGTTAAAATACTGTGAAATTTCACTATATCTTTAGTTACCAAATAAGCGATTTCCGTGCCATGTTTTTGTGTACTATGTCTAAAAACTTTCGTCTTGCAGGAGCAGAACGTGATGACCCTTGACGCAGAGAGCCCGGAACTCCCGACGGCAGAGGAAGCCGGGCTGTCACTGAATGAACTCGCCTACCGACGCTTTAAGCAGGCGCTGGTGACGTTAAGTTATAAACCTGGTGAATATCTCAATACCGCTCAGGTGATGAGCGAGCTGGACATGGGCAGAACGCCGATCAATCAGGCGATCCACCGGCTGGCCAATGAAGGATTGCTGCAGGTGATCCCGCGTAAAGGGGTGATGGTTGCGCCGCTTTCGATGGATGATGCGCTGGAATTGATTGAAGTACGTTTGGCCAATGAAATGCTGTGTATGCGGTTGGCGAGCAAGAGAATTACGGCCCCCCAGATCGCCGAGCTTACGGATCTCAATCAACAAATCGAAGCCGCCAGTCAGCAACGCGATCGAGTAAAAATGATGACGTTGGATCATCAATTCCACCAGCAGTTGGCGCAAATCGCCGGTAATAATATGCTGGCCGACATTCTGAGCGTACTGCATGCCCGAGCACAGCGCTTTTGGGCCAGCACGCTATCACGCGAAGGCCACATGCGAGAGGTGATAGAGGAGCATCGGGCGATTATCGCCGCACTGGCCGCGCAGGACGATGATGCAGCCGCCAATGCGGCGCAGGCGCACATACTCTCATTCCGCAGTGCGCTACTGCACGAGGGATAAGCCGCCGTCAGCGGCCGCCGGCGGCTTCAATAAAGCTGCCGGTGACGTAAGAAGCGGCATCGGACAGTAACCAGACGATGATTTCCGCCACCTCTTCCGGGGTGCCGCCACGCTGCATCGGCAGGCTGCTTTTTACCCGATCAACGCGCCCCGGCTCGCCGCCGCTGGCATGCATTTCGGTATAAATCAGCCCTGGCCGCACGGCATTTACGCGGATGCCCTGCGCAGCCACCTCCAGCGCCAGCCCGGTGGTAAGCGTGTCTACCGCCCCTTTGGAGGCGGCATAGTCGATGTATTCTCCCGGAGCGCCGAGGCGCGCGGCAGCGGAAGAGACGTTGACGATCGCCCCGCCCTGGCCGCCATGACGCTGCGCCATGCGCTTCACCGTCTCGCGGCAACAGAGAAAATAGCCGGTAACGTTGGTAGACAATACCTTGTTGATTCGCTCGGCGGTCAGTTGCTCAATCCCCGTCTGCTGAAACAAGATGCCGGCGTTATTGACCAGCGCACTTATCGGGCCAAGGCCGGCATCCAGCGCATTGAACATCGCCACCACCTGATTTTCATCGGCCACATCCGCTTTTAGCGCCAGCGCCCGGCCGCCCATGGCTTCGATTTCCGCCACCACCTGCGCTGCTGCCGCTTCATTTTTCAGATAGTTAACGCCGACCGCATACCCCTTACTGGCCAACAGCAGCGCCGTGGCGCGCCCAATACCGCGGCTGGCGCCGGTGACCAATGCAACTTTCGTCATGTCGTTCCTTTCTCTGGTTGGGAAATCAGAAACTGTAGCTGGCGCTCAGGAAGACGATGCCGGCCGTTTTTTTCTCGACGATGGGGCTTTTGGCCGCGTCGCCCAACAGAGTATAGAGACTCACACCGCCCTGAAAGGCAATTTCTGGCGTCAATTGGTAGTTCAGTACGCCGGTAAGCGTGGCTTGCTTAAAGCCGCTGCCCGGTCGGTAAGCGGTGAATGAAGTTTGCTGTGCCTGCTGCTGCGTCACGCCAAAATAACCACGCTGGTAACCCTTATTGGCCCAGGTGGTGCTCAAATCGGTTGAAAACGTCAATGCCTCGCTCAGCGGATAAACTGCCGCGATACCCAGATCGACATAGGCGGTATGCCCGAGATCCTCATCCCCATAACGGCGCGCTTTGGTGGCCTGCATCCCCTTGACGTAAGTGCGAAAAGGGGCAAATTTATAGCTCAGCTCAATGCCGGCTTCCAGGGCTCCCTTCAGATCGCCCATGCCTTTTAGCCGCTTATTGTGGCCTCGCAGCGTTTTCAGCTCTTCATCACGCCCGGCGTCATAGCCGGCCAACAGGGCAATGCCGAAGGGCCCCGATAACGGCAACTGCCAGCGGGCACCGTTTTGCAAACCCAGGCTGAAGTCACCCCAGGCAGACTTCTCGTAACCGACCTCCATATCGTATAGCGGCACGGCACTATAGTCGGAAGCTCCCTGATAGTCCGGCGCCACGGCCATGCCGCCGCTGAATTTCAATGACGCCTCTGCGCCATCTTGCGTCAGCCCCTGCAGAGGGAATAACACCAATAACGTCGCCGCGGAATAACCCAGGGTATTTTTCACCGTATCTGCCTTATTATTTAATAAAAGTTTATAGCGCCACCAGGCGCCGCAATTGTTTTTTAATGCGTGGCTTTAAGCTTTTATAAAAATCCGATGACTCCGTATGCTGAATAACAGGCAGGTTGGGTAACAATGTGCCACCATGATCCCCACCTTGCGCATCGACACGGAAAGACAGCATGGTCAATACCAACAATAAAATTGCGCCTAAGCGGGCAGCCTTCATTGAAAGATTGTCGATACGCATTTTTTCTCACCTGAATGATTTATTCAGGGCTGAGCGTACTTGAAAGAGGACGGTGTTCCCTTAACGTCAAATTAATCCCAGATTAAGGTTTGCTTAAGAAGGGGTGAACAAACAGGAGCGCGCCGTTGTCTTCCCCCTGCGGTTGTAGTTATATAGCCGCCAGCGCCGTGACCTAAACCGGATACCCCGTGAACATATTGCTTGTGGAAGACGATCTGCAATTGGGCAAAGCCCTGTGCCGAGCTTTAGAGTTGGCAGGGTTCGATTTGTGCTGGGTACGGTTAGTCCATGATGCACAACATAAATTATCTGAAGGCAGCTTCGACTTAATGCTGCTGGATCTCACCCTGCCCGACGGCGATGGCTTGAAAAAGCTGATTGAATGGCGCGCTGCGGGCCAAAATATTCCGATCATTATTCTGACCGCCCGTGACCGCATAGAAAGCCTGGTCAATAGCCTGGATTCCGGCGCGGATGACTTTCTGGCAAAGCCTTTTGCCCTGCCTGAGCTGATCTCCCGCGTGAAGGCGGTAAACCGGCGCATGGCGGGGTTTGCCTCCCAAACCTGGAGCCTGGGCAACCTGTATCTGGATCCCATGAACCACCAGGTCACGCTGGACGACGAACTGCTGCTGCTGTCGAAAAAAGAGTACCGCCTGTTGCACGAACTGATGCGTTGCGCCGGTACCGTGGTGCGCAAGGCGGCCCTGGAACAGCGCCTATTCGGCAATGGCGATAATGTAGAAAGTAATTCTCTTGAGGTGCACATGCATAATCTGCGGCGAAAAATTGGCAAGGAGAGAATTATTACCGTACGCGGAATAGGTTATTTATTGAAAAAAGAGTCTCAGGGATGATTAGCTTCAAATCCTTTTTCATGCGAACCATTGTTTTCCAGGTGATGGCCATACTGGTACTCTGGGGTATATTGCTGGGTTGGGTCAAATACCTTTATTACCCGGATGCTGAAAAGTATCTGGATAATCAGCAGCGTATTGTTGCACAAGGCATCGCCAACATTCTCGACAAGACTGACGTTACCAACAATAATTATTCCGATATCATTAAAGATATCGAAATAATGTACATCGATTCGATTAAAAACGGGATGGAAGACGAAATAGATTATCGTCCGCTGTTTGTCGTTTTCGTTCGTAATAATCAGATGCTTTATGCCTCTCCCGCTCAAGATAAACCTTTGGTTTTGCCCCCGTCGGTGCTGTCCGGCACCATCAGCTACGCCAACGTGAAGTGGCATATCGCCGGCAGCTGGAGTGACAAGCAGAAGTTTAGGGTGATCGTCGGCGAATCTTTCGACAACCGCACCACCATTTTCGGCAACCCGGCGGAAAGCACCGCAATCCCTTTGCTGGTGATCCTGGCGGCGATCATCGTCACGCTGCTGATCACCGCCTATTTCAGCCTGCGGCCGCTGCGGCAAATTGCCAGAACCATCTCTGACCGCAAGCCAGGCAACTTATCGCCGATCAATGTACGGGCGCAGTACCAGGAAATTCGGCCTGTCGTGCTGGAAATCAATAAGCTGATGACGCGTATCGACGCCGCCAACCAGCGTGAAAAACGCTTTATGGCGGACGCCGCCCACGAACTGCGTACCCCGATCGCCGCCGTGCTGGCACAGTTGCACCTGCTGACTCAGGTAGCGGATAAAACCGAACGGCAAGAAATCATTGGGGACATGCAGCTGGGGCTGGATCGCGCCGCATCGCTGTCGCGTCAGCTGATTGATCTGGCCAAGCTGGAGTCGGAAGACTTTCCGCTGAAGATTGAGGCGGTAGATATCTACGCAGAAGTCAGCAAATGCATTGCTCAGCACGTGCCCTATGCGATGGAAAAGAACGTTGAGCTTTCGCTGGAGGGCAGTGAAAACGTGATGATCGATACCGATCGCCATTCGCTGATCACCATCTTTACCAACCTGCTGGAAAACGCCATCAAATACGCCCCGCCCGGCGGCAGGATCGAAGCCAATATCCGCTCGTTGTCCCCCCTGGGCTGCTATATTACCCTGCGTGACAATGGCCCTGGCGTTAGCCGGGAATACCAAAAACGCCTGTTCGAGCGTTTTTATCGCGTTCCTGGCGTCCAGCAGACAGGCAGCGGCCTGGGGCTGGCCATTGCCAAAAACCTGGCCGATAAAATCGGTGCACAGCTACGGATCACCGAAGGGCTTGATGAGCGCGGCATCGGATTTGTCATCGATCTGCCGGAAAATTACCTGATACCGACGGAGAACTAACCCGCCATGACCACCCCTATTTTGCTGCAGCAGCACCAGCTTGATGCCCTGTGGCAGATCGACCGCAGTGAAATTATCGATACCCTCTATCGCCTGCAAGACGGAGAGCTACGGCCTTATGCCGACTATTACGATGTGCGCGGCTGGGATCCGCACGATCGGGAAACCTATACGCCGATCCATGAACAATGCTTTGCCCGCGGCGGCTCGTTTTTCGCTCTGTTAGAGCAAGATAAAATTGTTGCCGCGGCGGCGGTAGATACCTTGCCGCGCGGCCCGCAACAGGACTTGCTCCAACTGCTTTTTTTCTACGTCGGTGCCGCCCAGCGCGGTAAAGGACTGGGCAAGATCCTGTTCAACCACTGCCTGCAGCAGGCCGGAAAAGAGGGCGCGCTGGGGTTGTACGTATCTTCTATCCCCAATAAAAACACCGTGGATTTCTACCTGTCGCAGGGCTGCCGCTTGATTGATCAGCCTGATGACGAGCTGTTCGCCCGCGAGCCGGAAGATATCCACCTGGTTTGCTATTGCCGGTAGCCGCCTATTGGGCAATTCGGATCACCGAACGCACGTCGCTTTTCTTGTTCAGATCCCAGACTTCGGCGATCTCTGATAAGCCGTGTTCCTGGGTTTCGACCGAAATCTGCCCTGCTGCCGCCAAGGCCAGGATTTCGCTGGCATACCTTTGCATCTCGGCTACCGGCGGGAAGTTGCCGGTGCCGCTGCCCATGATCTGCAGTTGATTGCTGCGCAGCACCGCCGCCGGCAGGCGGATATCCGGCCCGGCCATCGACCCGACGTTCACCAAACGTATGCCGCGCCCACCGGCGTAGGAAGACAAATCGTGGTTGTTAAGCGTGGCAAGCAAGGCTTCGGTCGCGGCACCCCAGATATAATCGACAATCACCTGATAACCATGCGGCCCCGCTGCGGCGGCGAAAGCCTGTGTCAATGCCGCTCCTTCCAGCCCAAGATCGACCGTAGCATCAACGTCCAGCGCATCCAGCACGCTCTGACGGCGACCGGCAGCGACAATTCGCCCCGCTCCCGCCTGACGTGCGGCCGCCACCGCCAGCTTACCTGAGGTCCCGGTAGCCCCGATAATCAGCACCGTTTCACCCGCCTGCAACTCGGCACGCCAGTGCAGTGGCAACCAGGCAGCAAACGCCGGGTTAATCAACGCGGCGGCCGTCGCGTCATCCACCCCTTTAGGTACCGGTACAGTCCAGGAGGCGAGCGCTCGTTCTGCCAGCGCACCGTGCGGTTGCCGGAAGGAGGCAAAATAGACCCGTTGACCGTCCGGCGCATAGCCAACGCCATCGGTGCCGGGTACGATCGGCAAGCTTTTCGGGCTTGAGTAATGCGTTCCGGCTACTATGGCGCGATCCAATTGCTTGATGCCGGCCACGCTCACCGCGATCAGCGTTTCCCCTTCCCGCGCTACCGGCTCATCCACATTACCGAGTGCCGGGGCCTGCCCCAATGCGTTTACGGTTGCTGCTCTCATTTTGGATCCTCATGTCATTTAGGTTTGCCCTGCTGCGACAATAAAAAAGGGACAGGGCATCATGCCGTGTCCCCTGATAATACATCTAGCCGAAAAGTGTTATTGATACTCGCTCACCGGCAAGCTGATTTAAACATCAGAAACGCCAGGTCACGGCAACGTTGCCCTCTAACGAATGGCCGCCCTGACGTAACAGTTCGCTGGAAATGCCGGCGCCCAAAGAGACGGCCTGGTTTAGCTGATACTGCACACCGGCCTGCGCGGCCAACGCATCGCGCCCGGCCAAGGTGCTTTCACTATCAAAAGCTGAGGCGTTATAACCCACAAACTGAGCACGCTGGCTCAGCTTGTTGTTTAACAACTCATGTTGCCAGCCAAGGCGCAGAGTGGCGGACAATGCCTGTGAGCCCTGCAGCGGCTGCCGGTACAGCGCTTCCACACCCAGCGTGCTTTGCAGCGAATCGGCATAACGACCCTTAATCTGCATCGACGGCGCGTTACCCAAACCGGACTCTTGGATCGTGCGATGGGTGGTCGCGGTATAGTCCAGCGCTGCCACCGGGCCGAGGCTAAATGCCTCGGTTAACGCAAAATGATAGCCACCGCCCAAGGTTAGTGAACCGTTCCAGGCCGTCCAGTCGCTCTTGCGGGTGCCGCTTATGCCGGCCACATCAAACTGGCGCTTCATCTGATTATCCTCCGCCCCTAGGCGTCCCAGACCATAGGCAAACGGCCCAGCCATGGCGTCCTGCGCGTAGTTGAACTGCAAGCCAACATCAAAGGAGGTGCTGTGCGTGCGCGCTCGATCGGCGCTTTTGGCGTTGACCGTTTGCCCGCCGACCGCCGCGTGGAAACCTGTGGTCAGGCCCGGTAGCAGCCCATTACGTTTCTCGGCACCGAACAGCACGCCATAACGCGATGCGTTGTAACCGGCGATATTGCCCGTATTGCTTTGCCAATTACCGCCGCCGTACGGCAGGGCAAAACTGATCCAATCTTGCTCGTCGCTCGTTGGTGCCAACGTCAAATTGCGCTCCGGTGCGGTCAAGGCACGGGTTAACTGGCGTTCGCGGTCGAATGAGGTCTGAATCAGGCTGTTATAAGCCGACGGCTCCAGCTGAGCCAGCGCGCTGTTCACCTGCCGGCCTTCGGGGCTGGAGAAATCCAGTGCGGTCAGTAACGGCCGCAGGTCGTTCCCCGCCGTCGCCGCAGCCCGGGCTAACGCCAGACCCACATTTCGTTCATTCGCATTCTGCGCATATTGGCTGTAGGCCGATACCTCACGGGTCGCGCTGAATTGGTATTGTCCGGCTGCCAACGGAGTAACATGGAAGCTCAGCGTCGGTGATGCCGTCTGAACGCTGAGCTGCTCGAATTCACCGCTGACCTGGCCTAATTGCAGCAGGGAAGCACTGTTCATCTGCCAGCCAGAGGTATACCAGCCTTTTACCGGCATCAACGTCAGGGTTCCGCTTAAGCTGGATTTACCGCTAATTTGTACCCGATCCCCCTGCCCTTGGCTGTCGAACATCAATTGCAAGCGCCCCTGTGGCCCCTGGGAATAATTACCGTCGATCGACAACTGGCCAAAAGGCCCCCCGGCGGTAAGCAAGCCGTTATTGGTGAACAGCCCGGCATCCGACAGCGCGTAGCGGCTATTACCCGCCAATTGGGCACCCGGCTGGATATCCACGCTATAGACCTGATGGTTACCGTTCAGGGTGGTTTTTCCACCTTCGGCCACCAGCGCCAGGTTTTCCTTACCCCGAATGTTGCCGTTATAGGTGAAATCAAAACCGTTATCCGCCACCGCAGTGACCTGCCCCTGCGCATCTGGCTGCAGGCCGAAGGTCAAGCGAGTGAGGCGAGCCTGGTTATTTTCGTCCCGTTGCGCATAATCGGAAATTATGTCGCCCTGAATATCGGCGCCGCGCATCACGTTAATCGCACCGGCCAATGCATTCACCGACTGGTAGATGGCCGCTTTGGCCCCTTTCAACGAGCCGGTGATATCGAAGTTAGACACCAACGGCGCAGCGCGGTATTGGGACAGGTCGACCCCAGCCCACTGCCAGATATACGAGCCACGGTATTCAGTTTCGTTGCCCAGCAGGTTGTTGCCGAAATCCAGCCTGGCGGCGATGCCTTCTTTACCGGTCGCTTCCAGGCTGCCGCGTTGAATAATGCTGTGGCTATCTCCGTAAGCAACCAATAAGCCGGTGCCGTAATCGCCGTTGGCCTGCACCCGCACGCCAGGTGCAATACTGAGCGTATTCCCTGCGCCATCAATTCTGATACCTGCAGCGGCAACACCATCCGCCAAAATATCGCCGCGCTGCTCGACCCGATTATTACTGCCATAAATGTGCAACCCGACACCTCGGGCTGCGGTATTGGCCTTGCCGTCGATATACCCAGTACCTGCGGCGTTGCGCGCAAAATATCCTTGTTGGTTAACCATATCCAGACCGCTGCCGTACACCGAGTGACCAAAGAAGTTACGGCGGTCGATGCCGTACCCCATGTCCTGCAGCAGCGCCAGCTCGGCTTCCATCATTATGGTGTAATTGCGGTAGTCTTGGTGGCTCATCAAGCTGCGATCCAGTTCAATGTGGGACATGTAATCATCATCCAGATCGCCCATCACATCGAGAATACGCACCGGGACACCCGGCATGGCACCGTCCAACACCTCTTTAACGTGGCTGCCGGCGAAATAACCGCGATCTTTACGCACGTCAAAGGCAGAAGAATCGTCTGGCCCCTCACACTTAGTGCACAAGATAGCCTGCCCCGGCTGCGCCGGATTGCCATTGTCATCAAACAGGTGCGAACTCCAGCTGCCAAACGTCGGGCCAAATTGGGTCACACCATCAGCCACACCGGCATCAGCGCTGATGCCTAATGCATGAGCTATTTCATGAAAAATGATGACTTCCAGATCGGCACGGTGATCGGTGGGGATCAGTGCCGGCGAAGCCTGACCAGGGGTAAAATCCATTTTCCCGATCTGGACGACGGCATGGGCACCGCTGTTCAATTCGCCGGCATCCTGGCCCTGCAACACTGCCTGAAGCTGGGTCAGGCTAAATGCGGCATCACTGACGTCTGGGCTCATCGCTCCGGCGTTCTCGTCGTCAAACGTGCCGACGTTAATCACCCCCGGCAATTGACCCTGCCTGGGCTGGATAATATCGGCCCAGCGTTGCGCGGCGCTGATCACCTGAGCCTTTTGCACATCATTCAACCCCCAGGAGGCATACTGAGGGGTACCCTCCATATTAAAGTAGCTGTCGTCGCTCGGACCGTAGAAATTCAGTTTAAACACCGTTTGGCCGCTGTTATTTCGAACCTCGTAGCTCTCGACCGCCTGCGCGGAACAGAGAGGTAAAGCCGCAATGATTGCGATAGCCAACTTTTTCATCGTGCACTCCTTGTCAATGGTTCTTCCCTGCAAAATAGTTTGCTGATGACAATTTAGACGTGTGGATGTAAACGCAAATTAAACCGGAGAGAGTCTTAAAAAATAAGGGAGGCAAAGCGCGGGAAAATAAAAAAATCGCTAATAAATCAAATATATCAATAAGAAGACTCTTAGAGACTAGCCATAAAAAAGCAGCGCATAATGCGCTGCTTCATAAAGGCAAACCTGCACGAATAAGCTTATTCGTAGTCGCTCATCGGCACGCAGGAACAGAACAGGTTACGATCGCCGTAAACGTCATCCAGACGCTTCACGCTCGGCCAGTATTTGTTCTCACGCACGCCAGCAATCGGGAACACCGCCAGCTCACGGCTGTAGGCATGCTGCCAGTCGCTGACCAGCTCCGCCTGCACGTGTGGGGCATTTACCAGCGGGTTATCTTCCAATGGCCATTCGCCTTTTGCCACCCGAACAATCTCGCCGCGGATCGCCAGCATCGCATCGATAAAGCGATCCAGCTCGACCTTGCTTTCCGACTCGGTTGGCTCAACCATCAGCGTGCCCGCCACCGGGAACGACATGGTCGGCGCATGGAAGCCGTAGTCGATCAGACGTTTGGCGATATCCATTTCGCTGATGCCGGTTTCTTCCTTCAGCGGACGAATATCGAGAATACATTCATGCGCCACGCGATGATCGCGACCGGTATACAGCACTGGGTAAGCGTCCTTCAAACGGGTCGCAATATAGTTGGCATTAAGGATTGCCACCTGGCTGGCCTGCTTCAAGCCTTCCGCGCCCATCATGCGGATGTACATCCAGCTGATTGGCAGGATAGAAGCGCTGCCGAACGGCGCAGCGGAGACTGCGCCCTGCTGGGTGGTCACACCGTCGATCTGCACCACGCTGTGGCCTGGAACGAACGGGGCAAGGTGGGCTTTCACGCCGATAGGGCCCATGCCTGGACCACCGCCGCCGTGAGGGATACAGAAGGTTTTATGCAGGTTAAGGTGCGAAACGTCCGCCCCGATGTAACCTGGGGTGGTGATGCCCACCTGCGCATTCATATTGGCGCCGTCGAGGTAGACCTGGCCGCCGAACTGGTGAACGATCTGGCACACTTCACGGATGGTTTCTTCGTACACGCCGTGGGTCGACGGGTAGGTCACCATGATGCAAGACAGTTCTTCGCCCGCCTGTTCTGCCTTGACGCGCAGGTCATGCAGATCGATGTTGCCGTTCTTGTCGCAGGCGACCACCACCACGCTCATGCCCGCCATTTGCGCGGAAGCAGGGTTGGTGCCGTGCGCAGAGCTTGGGATCAGGCAAATATGACGGCCCGCTTCATTGCGACTTTCATGGTAACGACGGATCGCCAGCAAACCGGCGTATTCGCCCTGAGCACCGGAGTTAGGCTGCATGCAAACTGCGTCATAACCGGTCAGTTGCACTAACCACTGCGACAGTTGGCCGATCATTTGCTGGTAACCTGCCGCCTGCTCTGGCGGACAGAACGGGTGCAGCTCGGAGAATTCAGGCCAGGTAATCGGGATCATTTCCGCCGCGGCATTGAGCTTCATGGTGCAGGAGCCCAGCGGGATCATCGCCTGATTGAGCGCCAGGTCCTTGCGTTCCAGACGGTGCATATAGCGCATCATCTCGGTTTCGCTGTGATAACGATTAAACACCGGGTGAGTCAGGATCGGATCCTGACGCAGCATGGCTGCCGGGATCGACTGACTGTTTTTACTCACCGCGGCGTCCAGCGCGTCGATGTCCAGACCGTGGTCGTCACCCGCCAGCAAGGCAAACAGCGTCTGCACGTCTTCACGTGAGGTCGCTTCGTCCAGCGTAATGCCTACGGCACCGTGAATGTCGGTACGCAAGTTGATGCCGAAGCTCAATGCACGTTCCAGTACGGCGGCCTTGTCCTTCACTTCCACCGTCAGGGTGTCGAACCAGGTTTTATGGCGCAATGCCAGCCCGGCTTGTTGCAGCCCGGCGGCCAGAATGTCGGTCAGACGATGGATGCGCCCGGCGATGCGTTGCAGGCCCTGCGGGCCATGGTACACCGCATACAGGCTGGCTATGTTGGCCAGCAGCACCTGCGAGGTACAGATATTCGAGTTGGCTTTTTCGCGGCGGATATGTTGCTCACGGGTTTGCATCGCCATGCGCAGCGCGGTGTTACCGGCGGCATCGCGGGAAACGCCAATGATACGACCCGGCATTGAGCGTTTGAACTCGTCGCGACAGGCAAAGAAGGCGGCATGTGGGCCGCCGTAGCCCATCGGCACGCCGAAACGCTGTGCAGAACCGAACACCACGTCGGCTCCCTGTTTGCCCGGTGCGGTCAGCAGCACCAACGCCATAATGTCGGCTGCCACGCTGGTGCCGATTTTACGGTTCTTCAATTCGGCCAGCAGCGCGCTGTAGTCGTGCAGTTCACCGGTGGTGCCTACCTGTTGCAGCAGCACGCCGAACACGCCTTGCAGCTCCAGCACTTTCTCGGCTTTATCCACGATCACTTCGAAACCGAAGGTTTCGGCGCGGGTACGCACCACGTCCAGCGTCTGAGGATGTACGTCATCAGCCACGAAGAAGCGGTTGGCGTCTTTCAACTTGCTGGCGCGTTTGGCCAGCGCCATCGCTTCGGCCGCCGCGGTGGCTTCGTCCAACAGCGAGGCGGATGCCAGATCCAAACCGGTCAAATCCAGGGTCAGGGTTTGGAAGTTCAACAGCGCCTCAAGACGGCCCTGCGACACTTCCGGCTGATACGGGGTATAAGCGGTGTACCAACCCGGGTTTTCCAGCATGTTGCGCAGGATCACCGGCGGCGTCAGCACCGCGCTGTAACCCATACCGATATAGGATTTGTAGCGCTGATTCTGCGAGGCAATCGCCTTCAGTTCGGCCAGCGCCTGATGTTCAGTTGCCGCATCGCCCACCGGCGGCGGCGCAGGCAGCTGAATGTCTGCCGGCACAATCTGTTGGATCAGCGCGCTGAGCGAGCGTGCGCCCACCGCTTCCAGCAACTGCTGCTGTTGTTCTGCAGAAGAGCCGATGTGGCGTTCGATGAACGCTTCGCTGTGTTCAAGTTGGCTGAGTGTCTGAGTCATTGCTACAAATTCCTGAATTCTGGCGTGGTACGGGATATAGCCTGAACTAAAACGCCCCGGCCGAAAGGCCTGGGGCGTTGCATGGATTACTCGTCGATAGAAGCCTGATAAGCAGCGGCGTCCAGCAGGCTCGCCAGCTCGCCTTCGTCTGAGGCTTTAATCTGGAACAGGAAGCCGTCACCGTAAGGTTCGCTGTTGACCAGCTCCGGGGAGCCTTCCAACTCGCTGTTCACCGCCACGATTTCGCCGCTGATTGGCGCGTAAATGTCCGATGCCGCCTTGACGGATTCCGCCACAGCGCAATCTTCACCGGCGGCGACTTTGCGGCCCACTTCCGGCAGATCGACAAACACCATATCGCCCAGCAGTTCCTGCGCGTGTTCGGTGATACCTACGGTGTAAACGCCGTTACCTTCTGAACGAACCCACTCGTGGGAGGATGCGTATTTCAATTCTGTTGGCACATTGCTCATCGCCAGCTACTCCTTCGAAGAAATAAAGAATCAATAAACAAAAATTAATTAATCAGTGATTTACCGGCACGCACAAAGCCAGGTTTGGTGACCCTGACCGGCATTTCACGGTTGCGGATCTGTACGATAGCCTGTTCGCCGATACCGGCAGGGACGCGGGCCAGGGCGATGCTGAAGCCCAGGGTCGGTGAAAATGAACCGCTGGTGATCACCCCTTCATGCGTCTGGCCTGCCGCATCGGTGAAACGCACCGGCAGCTCATTACGTAATACGCCTTTTTCCGTCATGATCAAGCCGACCAGTTGTTCGGTGCCCTGCTCACGCTGTTTTTCCAGCGCGTCACGACCGATGAACTGACGATCTTCCGGCTGCCAGGCGATGGTCCAGCCCATGTTGGCGGCCAACGGCGAAATACTTTCATCCATCTCCTGGCCATACAGGTTCATGCCAGCTTCCAGACGCAGCGTGTCACGCGCGCCCAGCCCGGCTGGCTTAACGCCCGCCGCCAGCAGTTGCTGCCAGAAATCCGCCGCCTGCTCTTTCGGCAGGGCGATTTCATAACCCGCTTCGCCGGTATAACCGGTGGTGGCGATAAACAGATCCCCTGCCTGCACGCCGAAGAAAGGCTTCATGCCTTCAACCGCGTTTTTTTGTTCCGGGGTGAATAAGGTAGCCGCGCGTTCTTTGGCCTGTGGGCCCTGCACTGCAATCAGCGCCAGATCGTCACGCACCGTCAGCGTTACGCCATACGGCGCTGCGTGCTCTTCGATCCAGGCCAGGTCCTTGTCGCGTGTGGCGGAGTTCACCACCAGGCGGAAATAGTCTTCAGTAAAGAAGTAAACGATCAGGTCGTCGATCACGCCGCCGGACGCGTTCAGCATGCCGGTGTACAGCGCTTTGCCAGGCTGGGTGAGCTTGGCGACATCGTTCGCCAGCAGGTAACGCAGGAATTCACGGGTACGGGCACCGCGCAAATCAACAATGGTCATATGGGAGACGTCGAACATACCGGCATCCTGACGCACGGCGTGGTGCTCATCGATCTGGGAGCCATAATGCAGCGGCATCATCCAGCCATGAAAATCTACCATGCGCGCACCGCACGCCACGTGCTGGTCGTACAGTGGGGTTTGCTTTGCCATCTTTTCCCTCATTCCACTCAGAAGCTGAAGATAGGGTGCTGCTACGCAATACGTCAGATTATGGCTCGTGGCCGGATTGCGTGGCGCACTGACTGCCCAACAGAAACGCTGCGTCGAAATTGACAAAAACTGCGGCAAATCGCCGCGACGCAAACGATACCTTTGCTCTGACGTTATCACCGAACGACCACATTAACCATAAGTTAAAATAGGCTGGGCGGCGTTCTGCGCCAGTAAAAAGCTGGGCTAGTGTGCAGAGTTTTAAACTGGAAAACTGCGCTTTAAGGCACAAAACCAACAATTAGAGCACCAAAAATCCGAAGTTATATAACAAACCCACGGCCAGAGACGGAATTTCGACTTTTGATAACCGGTTATGGAATTAGAAAAAGTAATGGTAAAAACAGCCTGAAATTAGATTATTTCAAATGAAGGGTTATATAAGGAAAAGCTATGGGCATAAGGCGCAGATCTGCGCCTTTGGAGAGCGATAACGCTACGGGAAAACAAGACAGAGAGACCGGCAAACCGGTCTCTCTCAGGCGGTGATCAGGCCAGCCAATCCGGCAGATCGTTCAGGCCCATAGCCTGGCGCACCAGCTTCGGCTTCACGCCCGGCAGGCTGTCAGCCAGCCGCAGCCCGACATCGCGCAGCAACTTCTTCGCCGGGTGATTGCCGTCAAACAGTTCGCGGAACCCTTGCATGCTGGCCAGCATGACCGCTGCACCGTGTTTGCGACGACGCTCATAGCGGCGCAGATACAGGTGTTGACCGATGTCCTTGCCCTGACGTTGCAGGCGGCGCAATTCGGCGATCAGCTCGGCGGCGTCCATAAAGCCCAGGTTGACCCCCTGGCCAGCCAACGGATGTACGGTATGGGCAGCATCGCCCACTAATGCCAGACGGTGTGCAGCAAAGCTACGCGCATAGCGCCCGGTCAACGGGAAGGTCTGGCGTTCGCTTTCCAACTGGCAGGCGCCAAGGCGCAGATCGAAGGCCATCGCCAACTCACGGTTAAACTGCTCGGGCTCCAATTGCCTGAGGCGTTCGGCCTCTTCAGGAGCAACCGACCAGACGATGGAGCTTAAATGCGGATCGCTGAACGGCAGAAATGCCAGAATGCCGTCGCCGTGGAATACCTGACGCGCCGTCGCCAAATGCGGCTCTTCGGTGCGAATGGTGGCCACCAACGCATGATGGCGGTAGTCCCAGAAGGTCAACGGGATATCGGCATGCTGACGCAGCCAGGAGTGAGCGCCGTCGGCGCCGATCACCAGCCGGGCAGTCAGCATGCGGCCGTCCTCAAGGGTGATAAACGCGTCGTTTTCGCCCCAGGCTACCTGTTTGAGCGCCGCCGGGGTAATCAGCGTGACATCGCTCAGGCTTGCCGCCCGTTTCCACAACGCCTGCTGGATCACCGAGTTTTCAATGATGTGGCCGAGGTGGCTGAAGCCGCATTCGTCACCGCGGAAGGCAATCTTGCCGAAGCTGTCGCGATCCCACACTTCCATCGCGTTATAGGCACTGGCGCGCAGATTGAGGATCTCGTCCCAGACGCCAATATGCTGCAGCAGGCGCTCGCTGGCGGCGTTGATGGCGGATACGCGCAGTGCCGGCTGTGGCGACGGCGGTGTCATATCCGGTTGCTGATGCTCCAGCACCGCAATGCGCAGGCCGCTGCCCTGCAATCCGCAAGCCAGTGCCAGCCCCACCATACCGCCACCGGCGATAACCACGTCAAATGATTGCATGCTGCTTAATTTCCTTAAATGACGCGCTGCGCAGTGATTGCCCAGCGCTTTTGGGCGCAACACGCTGCGCCGCTACTGAATATCGCCTAGCGATCTACCCAGCCCAAAGTCCGCTTGGCAAAGGCATCACGCACCGCCGGCAATTGGGCCATCGCCATCAGACCGAGATTACGTCCGACCACCAAAGGACCGTAACGGTTGGCGAACAGCCGGATCAAACCGTCGGTGACGCCAATCGTCGCTTGCTGATCCTGCTGGCGGCGTTGTTGATAACGACTCAACAACGCATAGCCACCGGGATCTTCTCCGTCCTGCTGTGCCTGGGCCAGCGTTTCCGCCAGCGACATCACGTCGCGCAGGCCAAGGTTGAACCCCTGACCGGCGATCGGATGCAACGTCTGGGCGGCATTGCCCACCAGAGCCAGCCGATGGCTGACGTGCTGATTAGCGGTCAATAGACTGAGCGGATAGCTGTGGCGCTTACCGGCACGCAGGATCCGCCCCAATCGCCAGCCGAACGCCTGCTGCAATTCATTGATAAAGCGTGCATCGTCCCACGCATCAACCTGTTCACGATCTTCGCGTGCATGGCACCACACCAATGAGCTACGCCCCTGGGACATTGGCAACAGCGCCAAAGGCCCGTAGCGGGTGAAACGCTCAAAGGCACGCCCTTGCGGATGCACTGCCGTGGTTACGTTGGCGATGGTGGCAAACTGCGGATAGTCACTTTGCTGCCATTGCAGATTACAGGCCTGAGCCAGCGCCGAGCGCGAGCCGTCCGCTGCCACCAGCAATTTTCCACTGATACGCCGACCATTATCCAGCACTACCTCGGCCTGCTCCGCCGTGCGCACTACATCGACCACTCTGGCCGGACAATGCAGCGTGACGCCGGGTGCCTTGGCCAGCAACGCAAACAACCGTTGCCCGGCGTCGTGCAGTTCAATCACCTGCCCTAGCGCGTCAACCTGATAATCTTGCGCGTACAGATTAACGAACCCGGCGTGACCGCGATCGCTGACGTGTACCTCGGTGATGGCCGTCGCACAATCGCGCAATGCCGGCCAAACGCCGATACGCGTCAACTGTTGGCAGGTGCCCTGCGCCAAGGCAATGGCGCGGGCGTCAAATCCCGGATGGCTACGATCGTCCGGTCGGGTGGCTTCGACCAGATCAACCGCCATTCTTCCCTGAGTGAGCGATGAAATGGCCAGCGCCAAGGTCGCGCCCGCCATGCCGCCGCCAACAATAATTACGCTCATGCCGTTACCTTGCCGCCGCCATTAGTGCTTCGATGACGTCTGCGTCTTTCACTACGCTGGCGGTCAGGTTTTCATTACCGTTGGCAGTGATCACAATGTCGTCTTCAATGCGAATGCCCATGCCGCGGTACTCTTCCGGCACGTCGGCATCCGGCGCGATGTACAGCCCTGGCTCGACGGTAAACACCATGCCCGGCTCCAGCGTGCGGTCGCGGTTTGGCGTGCCGTAATGCCCGACGTCGTGCACATCCAGCCCCAGCCAGTGGCCAAGTCCATGCATGTAGAACTGACGATGGGCCTGTTCGGCAATCAGCTGCTCCACTTCGCCCTTCAGGATCCCCAGTTCCACCAGCCCGGTGATCATGATGCGTACCACCTCATCATTGACCTCACGGATACTGGTACCCGGTTTGAACAGCTCCAGGGCACGCGTCAGCGATGCCAGCACGATGTCATACACCGCGCGCTGTGGCCGGCTGAACTTGCCATTGACCGGGAAGGTACGAGTGATGTCGCCCGCGTAGCCTTTATACTCACAGCCGGCGTCGACCAGCACCAGATCGCCATCGCGCAATTCACTTTCATTTTCGGTGTAGTGCAAAATGCAGGCGTTGTCACCGCCGCCGACAATGGTGTTGTAAGACGGATAACGAGCGCCAAAGCGGGTAAATTCGTGATGAATTTCCGCTTCAAGCTGGTATTCGAACATGCCGGGGCGGCATTTCTGCATCGCGCGGGTATGGGCCAGCGCGCTGATTTCACCGGCGCGGCGCATGATCGCCAGCTCTTCAGACGATTTGAACAGGCGCATTTCATGCACCCACGGACGCCAGTCGGTCACGGTCGCCGGTGCCTGAAGATTCTGGCGGAAACCCTTACGCAGCTTGTCCAGCGCGTCGAACAGGATTTTATCGGCGTAGTCGTATTGGCCCTGCCCGTGGTAAACCACGTCCAGGCCATTGAGCAGCAGGGGTAATTGATCGTTGATTTCATCGAACGGCAGCGCGCGGTCCACGCCCAGTTTCGCCGGAGCCGCTTCTTGCCCCAGGCGACGGCCAAACCAGATTTCCGCCGTCAGGTCGCGCACCCGGTTGAACAGCACGCTGTGGTTGTGCGTCTCGTCGCTCTTGACCAGAATCAACACCGAACCCGGTTCGTTGAAGCCGGTCAGATACCAGAAATCGCTGTTCTGACGGTAGGGATATTCGGTATCTGCACTGCGCGTCACTTCCGGCGCAGAGAAAATAATTGCCGCGCTGGCCGGAGCCATTTTAGCCAACAGCGCCTGACGGCGGCCGTTGAATTCCTGCTGAGTCATCACCTTCTCCTGAAATCAATCTGCCTGTGCTCACGGCCGCTAAGGACGTGAAATCGGGTGTTTAGTGCAAGGTCGGTTTGGCATTTTCCGGCGCCGTCGGCTTATGGCGGGTAAATTCGGTGTGGCACAAAATGGCCGCCACACGCACGTACTCCACCACTTCCTCCAGAGAGTGCTCAAGCTCTTCCTGGTCTTCGTCTTCGTCATAACCGAGCTGAGCGATATTGCGCAGATCGTCGATCGCCTCGCCCACTTCGTCTTTCACCTGCGCCAGCTTGGGTTGCATCATGCCCAGCCCCAGCAGGAAATGATTCACCCAACCGGCCAGCGCATCGGCGCGGTCAAACACGCTGACGGTTTCGCCTTCCGGCATCATCAATTGGAACATGAAGTCGTCGTCTTCCAGCGTTTCACGCGTGATTTCATGAAGTTGCTGTAACGGCAGGCTCAGCGCCTGCGGGAAGGCCACGCCTTCATTGGTCAGATCGTAGACCAGCGATTGCCAGCCGGCGTCGCGGCTGCCACCGCACAGCAGGCCGCTGATCAGGCCGTGCATTTCTGCTGCGGTTAACGCCACCGCTTGCTGGTTGAGAGCAACGGTCAAAGATTGGTAACTTGGAAATGTATTCTGTATAGACATGCGCATTCGTCATCGTTGGCAGGATAAGTTCGTGTTATGCTACCACCAAGGTCCGTCGCTGTACCAGATAAGCGCGACACCTCAGTGGCTAGTTATAATCGTGATGTGTCAGAACTCACACGCTGCCGGCAGGGGACGAAATGACGCTAAATACGCATTTTGAAACCCTTTTTTGACTGGTAATGTCTGACGCAGTAGATTACAACCAGGTACTGAAAAAGGGGTTGTATCTTGGTACCGAGGTATATATAGTGGCGCCCGCTTTGGTTGGCCCGGTCAGGGCAAGCTGGGGCTGGCGCGAAATTTAGGCAGGAAGGTGGCATGTCTGCACAACCGGTAGATATTCAAATTTTTGGTCGCTCTTTAAGAGTCAATTGCCCGCCAGAACAACAAGATGCGTTGAACATGGCCGCGGTCGATCTTAACGAACGGTTGCAAGATCTTAAAGTTCGCACTAGAGTCACAAATACTGAGCAGCTCGTTTTCATCGCAGCATTGAACGTTTGTCATGAACTTGCTCAAGAACGGTTGAAAACCCGTGATTATGCGTCCAATATGGAACAACGCATTCGCATGCTGCAACAGACCATTGAACAGGCTTTGCTTGAACAAGGTCGCATCTCTGAACGTCAGGATGCACAATTCGAATAACTTAAGTTGCTGAAACCTCAGGTTTTGGCAATGAGTAAAAAATTTCTCTGAGATGTTCGCCAGCGGGCCAGTCCCCTGAGCCGATATTTAGTACCAACAGAATGTGATGATCCGCGATCGGTGTGCATGCTCGGCCCGCCGAGAAGCCTTAAGATTGCGACAGCACGTTCACCTTGAACCATGGGTTCAAGGGTTACAGCCTGCGACGGCATCTCGGAGATTCCCCCTTCCTCAGCGGTATGTGTGCTGACTATGTCTTTTCAAGCCCAGTATGCCCAGCAGCGGCAAAATATCCGAAATCAAATCCGTCAGCGTAGACGCGCTCTAACGCCTGAACAACAACAACAATCCTCCCTGCAGATAGCTGAACGCATCGCTGCACATCCACGCATCCTGGCAGCGCAGAATATCGCGGTATTTTTGTCGTTCGACGGTGAGCTAAATACCCGCCCGTTGATTGAACGGCTGTGGCAGTTGGACAAGCAGGTGTATCTGCCCGTGTTGCACCCGTTCAGCAAGGGTAATCTGTTATTCCTGCATTACACCCCTGAAACGCCGCTGGTGCACAACCGCTTCAATATTCTCGAGCCCGAGCTCGACGTGCGCCACGTGCTGCCATTGGGCTCGCTCGACGTGGTACTGACGCCGTTGGTGGCCTTTGACAGCGCGGGCCAGCGCCTGGGGATGGGGGGGGCTTCTACGATCGCACGCTGCAAAACTGGCAACACCGTGGCCCTTATCCGATAGGCCTGGCCCATGATTGCCAGCAGGTCGAACAGGTGCCAGTGGAACACTGGGATATTCCGCTGCCGGAGATTGTGACCCCCGCGCAGAATTGGGTTTGGCAGATCGTTAAATAGCAAAAGGCCGGATAAATCCGGCCTTTATTAGTTACAGCACGTTCAATCAGAACAGCAAGCGAGCACGGATAGTGCCGTCAATCGCCTTCATACGTTGCAATGCCGCATCGGCACGCTCGGTTTCCGCTTCAATATCGATCACCACATAGCCGATTTCCGCACCGGTTTGCAGGTACTGCGCGGCGATGTTCACCCCTTCTTCAGCGAAGATCTGGTTAATTTGCGTCAGTACACCCGGACGGTTTTCATGGATGTGCAGCAGGCGGCTGGCGTTAGGCCCATGCGCCGGCAGGGACACTTCCGGGAAGTTTACCGCCGACAGGGTTGAGCCGTTGTCGGAATATTTCGCCAGCTTGCCGGCCACTTCGTCACCGATATTCTCCTGCGCTTCCTGAGTGGAGCCGCCAATGTGCGGGGTCAGGATCACGTTATCGAATTCGCAAAGCGGTGAGTTGAACGGCTCGCTGTTGGTCGCAGGCTCTTCCGGGAAGACGTCGATCGCCGCGCCGGCCAAGTGCTTGCTGGCCAATACCTTGCACAGTTCCGGAATATCCACCACGGTGCCGCGCGAGGCGTTGATCAGAATCGAGCCCGGCTTCATCAGTGCCAGCTCTTCTGCACCCATCATGTTTTTGGTTGATGGGGTTTCCGGCACGTGCAGCGTCACCACATCGCTCATATTGAGCAAGTCTGACAGGTGGCGCACCTGCTGAGCATTGCCCAACGGCAGCTTGTTCTCGATATCGTAGAAGAACACTTTCATGCCCAGGCCTTCGGCCAGGATGCCCAGTTGGGTACCGATATGGCCGTAGCCGATAATCCCCAACTTCTTGCCGCGCGCTTCAAACGAGCCCACGGCCAATTTTTGCCATTCGCCGCGGTGCGCTTTGGCGTTGGCGGATGGAATGCCGCGCAGCATCAGCAGCAGTTCGCCCAGCACCATTTCGGCCACGGATCGGGTATTAGAGAAAGGTGCGTTAAACACCGGAACGCCGCGTTTGGTCGCCGCCTTCAGATCAACCTGGTTAGTGCCGATGCAGAAACACCCTACCGCCACCAGCTTTTCTGCAGCGGCGAAGACTTCTTCGGTCAGATGCGTACGCGATCGGATGCCGACGAAGTGAGCATCGCGGATGGATGCCTTAAGCGCTTCGGTGTCTAACGCACCTTTGTGATATTCAATGTTGGTATATCCGGCTGCCAGCAGATTATCTACCGTGCTCTGATGAACCCCTTCCACCAACAGGAATTTAATCCTGTCTTTCTCCAATGATACTTTTGCCATTTACCCGACCCTATGTTCAGACTTCAGAAGCGGCTGTTGTTAACAGCACGCATCCAACATAACAAAAATAACGCGGGCGGCAATACAAACGATTGCCCGCCCGTCAGTACAAGGCTCAGCGATGTTGGCGGTTTGTGGCAGAAAATGCCATAGGGAAAGAAATAGACAGAAGCTTTGTGGAGCTAACGCTGACAATGTGACATATGTCACCAAATTTGGCGCTTTAAAGAAAAGATATTTTAGCCAGTGAATTATGCGGTCCGCTGGGATCCAAGATCGTATTCCAGAGGGGCGCCATAGCGACGCCCCTGCTAACACATGCGGTTATACGACGACTTTCACACCTTCAGGCGTGCCGACCAACGCCACATCGGCGCCGCGGTTGGCGAACAAACCGACGGTCACCACGCCGGCGATACCGTTGATTTTGTTTTCCAGCGCGATGGCGTCGACGATGCTCAGGTTGTGCACATCGAGGATCACGTTGCCGTTATCGGTCAGCACATTCTGACGATATTCCGGCAAGCCACCCAGCTTCACCAGTTCACGCGCCACATAGGAACGCGCCATCGGGATCACTTCGACCGGCAACGGGAATTTGCCCAGCACATCGACCTGCTTGCTGGCATCGACGATGCAGATAAACTTGCGCGCGATGGCGGCAATGATTTTTTCGCGTGTCAATGCGGCACCGCCGCCTTTGATCATCTGCATCTGGCGGTTGATTTCATCCGCGCCATCGACATAAATATCCAGCGAATCCACTTCATTGCTGTCGAACACGTGGATACCGAGGCTTTTCAGCTTGGCGGTGGAGGCGTCAGAGCTGGACACCGCCCCTTCGATCTGGTGCTTGATTGAGCCAAGCGCATCAATAAAGTGGGCGGCGGTGGAGCCGGTACCTACCCCAACGATGGTGCCAGGGGTTACGTAATCCAGCGCGGCCCAGCCAACCGCTTTTTTCAGTTCATCCTGCGTCATAATATGTCCATTGCCTCTGTACGAAAACGTGTGCGTATTATAGGGTAAATCGCTATTTTTCACTCAGGCAGGATCACACTTCTTCACCCTAAGCCGCATTTTTAGGCGCGTCGCGGCAAAGTCGCGCGGTGATTTTCCACCTGTAAAACACCTCAGATGTGGCATAGTGCCTGTATCTATTACTGTAAGGGATATCTTTCCGATGAAACGCCCAGACTATCGAACGCTACAAGCGCTGGACGCGGTGATCCGTGAGCGCGGCTTTGAGCGCGCCGCGCAAAAGCTTTGCATCACCCAATCGGCAGTATCCCAGCGCATCAAGCAGTTGGAAAACCTGTTCGGCCAACCGCTGCTGGTGCGCACCGTACCGCCGCGCCCGACCGAGCAGGGCCAAAAATTGCTGGCGCTGCTGCACCAGGTCGAGTTGCTGGAAGAAGAGTGGCTGGGCAACGACACCGGTATCGACACGCCGTTGCTGCTGTCGCTGGCGGTCAACGCCGACAGTCTGGCCACTTGGCTGCTGCCGGCGTTAAAACCGGTGCTGACGGACTCCCCTATCCGCCTGAACCTGCAGGTGGAAGACGAAACCCGTACCCAGGAACGCCTGCGGCGCGGTGAAGTGGTAGGCGCGGTGAGTATCCAACCACAGCCGCTGCCGAGCTGCCTGGTCGACCGGTTGGGCGCGCTGGACTATCTGTTTGTCGCCTCGAAAGGTTTTGCCGAGCGCTACTTCCCGAACGGCGTCACGCGTTCTGCGCTGCTGAAAGCGCCGGCGGTGGCGTTCGACCATCTCGATGACATGCACCAGGCTTTCCTGCAGCAGAACTTTGATCTGTCGCCGGGCAGCGTTCCCTGCCATATCGTGAACTCATCGGAAGCCTTCGTGCAGTTGGCTCGTCAGGGCACCACCTGCTGTATGATCCCGCATCTGCAGATTGAGAGAGAGTTGGAATCGGGCGAGCTTATCGACCTGACGCCGGGTCTGTTCCAGCGCCGCATGCTGTTCTGGCACCGCTTCGCGCCGGAAAGCCGCATGATGCGTAAAGTGACCGATGCCCTGCTGGAGCATGGTCGTCAGGTTCTGCGTCAGGATTAAAAGGTAAAAAGGTTCGCCGCAGCGAACCTCAGATTACTAACAAAGCTGTTTTAAGTCCGAGATTCCCGGATCTCGCGTACCGAGGGGCTATTACGGGATGCATCCCTGTATCCCCCCTTCGGGCCGACTGGAAGTCATTCCAATTTGCTCCCGGCAAATTGGTCAACGGCCAAGGTCGTAACGACCACGTCAGCACGCTCTCGCTAATAACAGGTTTTATCAGCAGTTTGAAAAACCTGACTTATACCCTAAATAATCGGAGTTGCATCACAACAAAACCAAGGGTTTTGTTGTGATGCGCTTGCGTTGGCCCCGACGGGGCGAGGCTTTGCCGAGTAACGCGGCCAGGGCGGTCACCCCAGATGCAGCTTCAAGTATGACGGGTATGTTACTGCGCCGTGTTGCGCTGCAGCTCGAAGACTACATCGACCTGATCGTCAAAGTGAATGCTCTGCTGCTCGTAGGTTTGCGCCACGTCGCTTTCCGCAGCAGCTCCCGCCGCTTTGTACATGCGCGCTACCGGCATCGGCTGGTAGTTGGCGACGTGATAACGAATGCTGTAAACCGGCCCCAGTTTCGCGTTGAAGCCTTTCGCCAGTGAAGCCGCCTGCTGCGTGGCGTTCTCGATGGCTTTCTGACGCGCCTGCTCGCGGTAAACATCCGGTTTGGCTACGCCCAACTCAACGGCGCGGATCTCGTTCAGGCCAGACTTCAACGCGCCGTCCAGCAGCTCGTTCAACTTATCCAACTGACGCAGAGTTACCTGCACCTGACGAACTGCACGGTAGCCTTTCAGCACCGACTCACCGGTTTTCAGGTAATCGTATTCCGGCTGGGTGCGCAGATTTGCGGCGCTGATGTCTTTCTTCTCGATATTGTTTTTCTGCAGGAAATCAAAATATTGCGCTACGCGCTCATCGACCTGCTTCTTCGCCTGTGCCGCGTCTTTAGAAGAAACGCTGACCTCGATCGCCAGGGTGGCGATATCTGGAGTGGCATCAACGCTTGAAGTGCCAGAGGTCACCACGTGCGGCCCTTCCGGCACTTCAGCCGCTTGCAACGCCAGCGGTAACGTCCCTAATCCAATCATTGCGGCCATAGCCAATGCTTTAAGCTTCACAGAGTCTCCTTGATGACAGGCTGTAACTGATTACCGGCCTTTCTCGACTGAAAACGGCCGGTTCCTTGGCATCAAACGTAGCATATCGCACGGGCTTTTGAATTCGGATTAGTGACAAATTCTTATAAACTTGCGCCCTGCCAGGCCAATTGCAATGCGATGCCCCACATCACCACGCCGACCAGCGTATTGATGACGCGCTGTGCCATTTGGGTCTTCAACCAGGGTGCCAGCCAGGAAGCCAACAGCGCCAGCGCGAAGAACCAAAGAATCGACGCGCTCACCGCCCCCAGCGCAAACCAGGAACGAACGTCCGGCGCCAACTGACCGCCCAGGCTGCCCAACACCACAAAAGTATCGAGATAAACGTGCGGATTAAGCCAGGTTACCGCCAGCATGGTCACCACCAGCCGCCAGCGACTCTGCTTCAGTTCCTCGGCCGTTGCCAGCGCCAATTGGCGGCTGAACGCGGTGCGAAACGCCCCCCAGCCGTACCACAACAGAAAGGCAACCCCGCCCCAGGTGACCAACGCCAGCAGCAACGGCGAACGACTCAACAACGCGCTCCCGCCGAAAATCCCCCCGCAAATCAACACAACATCGCTCAATGCGCACAGTGAGGCGACCATCAGATGATACTGACGGCGGATGCCCTGGTTCATGACAAAAACATTTTGCGGGCCCAGCGGCAGGATCATCGCGGCGCTCAGGGCAAAGCCCTGCAGAAAGACAGCTAGCATGGTATTCCTCACAGAAAGAGTGCGCCGGTCAGCGGCGCGTGTCGGTCAACACGCGCATCATAGGAGGAAAAAATTATTAGGTGAAATTGATATTTCTAATCAACTATCAGCAATGCTAATAATCAGGCGGGAATGACAAAACCCAGCTCCTGAGAAATGCGCTGTGCGGTTGCCAGCACTGGCTTAATCAGGGCTTTAACGCCGATTTGCTGCAGTTTGGCGGTCGGCAACGATACCGATACCGCGTAGGGCACCCGCTGTTGGATATCAAACACCGGCGCCGCTACGCAGGACACGCCCAGCTCATTTTCTTCGCGATCCATCGCCATGCCCTGTTTGCGAATGTCGGCCAATTCCTCATACATCTTCGGTAATTCGGTAATGGTATTGCGCGTCAGCGTCTGGATCTCATGCTGATGTGTCTGCCAGTAGTGTTCCGGATAATCACTGTTGCCGTAGGCCATAAATATCTTGCCCATCGCCGAGCAGTACAGCGGCATATGCTGACCGATATAGGCACGAGTGCGCATCATGCCGGTGGTGGGCTCCAGCTTGTAGATCAAAATAACGTGGTCGTCTTCACGGCTGGAGAAGTTTACCGTCTCCCCCACCTCAAGATTGAGCTGCTCCAGATGTGGTGCGGCAACGTGGATAATATTCAGCGAAGAAAGCGCTTTCTGGCCGACCGAAATGAACTTGGTGGTCAGGCGATAGCTGCCGGGCGACGGCGCCTGTGTCACATATCCGCTGGTATGCAACCCTTGCAGCAGGCGATGGACGGTGCTTTTGTTCATGCCGGCCAACTCAGACAGATGCGCCAGTGGGCAGCCGTTAGGGAAGTTGCTCAGGATCTCAATCAGTTGCAATCCGCGGAACAGGCTTTGACTGCCCAGGGGTTTGTCTTTCTTGTCATCTTTCTCTTCGACAGCTTTCAAGCTCATTGCGCAATTTCTCCAGTGTCGAACCGCCGGCCAACGCCACGGCGTGGCAAACGGCCCCTTTGCCGGGAATGTTACCCCAAGGCCCGCATCAGGTGAAGACGGAACGCCGTTTCATTGTCAGCAGCAGGTTAAAAATGCGCAACATTCTGCTAACCCCTGAAGTGAGTTGTACGTCACAATTCCGCAAAGACATAAATAACCAATTGATTTAAAACAATAATTAAAACACCTCCGGCTTTGCTTTAGATTGGCGTTCGGCATATTATTTTTGAAATTGAATTTCGCATATTGAAATTTAACGGACATATAAACACCAGAAAGCATAAATCCGATTGCGTATTTCACTACCAGGGGCGCATCACATGACACCAGATAATGCGGAACAACCCATTCTAACCCTCAGCCATATCGTTAAGCGCTTTGGCGGCAACGTCGCGGTAAACGACGTCAGTCTGCAGGTGATGCCTGGCGAAGTCCTGGCCCTGCTGGGCGAAAATGGCGCCGGCAAATCGACGCTGATCAAAGTGCTGGCCGGGGTGTATCCACGCGATGGCGGCGACATTCAGTTTCAGGGCACCAGCATAGCCTCCGCCGCGGCGATAAAAAGTGACAGTCGCCAGCCTATTGCCTTTATTCATCAGGATCTCGGGCTGATCGAATGGATGACGGTAGCGGAGAACATGGCGCTGGTGATGGGATTCCCACGCCGCTTCGGCCTGATCGACTGGCGAGCCATTCGCCGCCGCGCTGCTCAGGCGCTGCAGGATGTCGGCATCGCGCTGGATCCCGATGCCAGGGTGTTCGAACTGTCGCGCACCGAGAAATCCCTGCTGGCGATCGCCCGGGCGGTGGCCGTTAACGCCGAACTGCTGGTGTTGGATGAGCCGACCGCCTCGCTGCCCGCCAACGATGTGCGTCATCTGTTTGCCGTCATTAACCGGCTGCGCGACAAAAAGGTCGGCATGATTTACGTCACCCATCGGCTGGACGAAGTGATCGAGATTGCCGACCGGGTATGCGTCATGCGCGACGGCCGCTATGTGGCGGGCGGCAATACCGCCGACTATTCGCTGCGGGATCTGGTGCAGATGATCGTCGGTGAGGCAATGGCAGAAGATCAGCGCGAGCCCCTGCCGGAAAATCAGCCGCCGGTGTTGCAGCTCAATCACGTGGTGGTGGGCGATATCGGCCCGGTCAGCTTTAACCTGCAGCCCGGTGAAATGCTGGCGCTGGCCGGCCTGCGCGGCGCAGGCCAAGAAGAGATTGGCCGCCTGCTGTTCGGCCTGCGTCATGCCGATGAAGGTGAAATCCGCTTTCGCGACCAACCCTATAGCGCCAGTAGCCCACAACAGGCCATGGCCTGCGGCGTTTCGCTGGTGGCGGGTGACCGTACCGGCGAAAGCCTGGTGATGTCGATGAGCGTGCGTGAAAACCTGTTTATCAACCCTTGTGCCAGTGGCCACAAGCTGCTTTCCCGCTACAGCCGCCGGGCCGAAATCGGCGCCAGTTGGTGGAAAGTACAGCTGTTCGACGTGCGGCCCAAGGACGTCAATATCGATATCAGCGCCCTGTCCGGCGGGAACCAGCAAAAGGTGGTGATGGCGCGCTGGATGCACCTCGGTGCCCCATTGCTGATCCTGGAAGATCCCACCGCCGGTGTAGACGTAGGGGCCCGGGCGGAAATCTACCATCTGTTAAATAAATCCCTGGCGGAGGGCGTGGCGGTGTTGGTGATCTCCAATGACTTTGAAGAGATCGCCCATATCTGCAACCGCGCACTGGTATTCAACCGGGGAAAAGTGGTCGGCGAGCTGAAAAATCAGCAGGTGTCATTCGCCAATTTATTGGAACTGGCCTCCGCCAGCTCCGGGGAACCCCTCGCGACAACGTTAGAATCTGAGGTAGGCCATGTCTAAAACATCTGTTAAATCAACGGCACTGGAGCAAAGAGTCAGCCTGTCGCAGGACGGTGCCGGCCCCTGGCTGATGCAGGTTCTCACCCGCTACGGCCTGCTGCTGCTGTGCGTTGCGCTGGTGGTGCTATTTTCGCTGATCGCACCGTCTTTCGCGTCCATGCTGACGCTGCAGGCAATCCTCTCCAGCAAAGCCAAGATTGCGCTGCTGGCACTGGCGGCGACCATCCCGATGATCGTCGGCAAAATTGACCTTAACGTCGGTTTCGGCATCGTGCTGTGGCATATCCTGGCCATCACCCTGCAGGTGGAATACGGCTTTTCGTGGCAGATGGCGGTACTGACGGTGCTGGCCCTTTCCGCTCTGTACGGCCTGCTGAACGGCATTCTGGTGGCACTGGCGGACATCGACAGCTTCGTCGCCACGCTCGGATCCGGCACCGTGCTGTATGCCATTGCGCTGTGGCACTCCGGCGGGAGGCAGATCGTCGGCGATCTGCCGGATGCTTTCATCGCCCTGCACCATACCGAGATCGGCGGGATCCCGATCGTCGCATTCTACGTGCTGATCGTCGCCGTGGTGCTGTGGTTGATCACCGAACATACCCCGCTTGGCCGCTGCATGTACGCCGTGGGCGGCAATCCGGCGGCGGCACGGCTGAACGGCATCTCGGTCAATCGCTTCACCATTGGCGCCTTTATCGCCTCCAGCGTGCTGACCGGCTTCAGTGGCGTACTGATCGCCGCCGAACAGGGCGTTGGTCAGGCCAGCGTCGGCATGGACTACCTGCTGCCGGCGCTGGTCGGCGCCTTCCTCGGCAGCACCACCATTCGCCCGGGCCGGGTTAACGTCTGGGGCACCGTGGTTGGCATTGCCATTCTGGCTATCGGCATCGCCGGTATCCAACAGTTCGGCGGTGAATTCTGGGTCGAGCCACTGTTCAACGGTGCGACGCTGTTGCTGTCGATCACCCTGGCGGGCTATGCCCAACGCCGCCGGTTACTCAATCAAAAAGCGGTACAACGCAGCCCAGCCGCTACGGCTGATAAAAATAACCAAAAAGCGATCAATCCTTAACCAGGAGTGCACCGAATGAAACGTCTTTGGATATTACCGACTACCCTGCTGCTGGCCAGCGCTGCTTCATCCGCCTGGGCCGACGCCTATCTGGATCAGGCCACCGCAGCGGTCGCCAAGGCGACTGCCAGCGTGACTCAGTGGGACGGCCCCACCAGCGGGCCACAGCTGCAAGCCAACAAGAAAATCATCTTTATCGCTTCGGACATGAAAAACGGCGGTGTGCAAGGGGTGCAGGAAGGCCTGAGCGAAGCGGCGAAAGCCGCGGGCTGGAAGCTCGAAACCCTCGACGGCGGTGGCTCGGTGAAAGATCAGCTGGCCTCGCTCAATCAGGCGATTGCCCAAAAGCCGGACGGCATAGTGATCGGCGGCTGGAACCCTAACGTCGCCAAGATCCCGCTGAAAAAGGCCATTCAACAAGGCATAGTGCTGACGGCCTGGCACGCGGTGCCGGAGCCGGGGCCAATCGCCAAGTACAACGTGTTCTATAACGTCACCTCTGACTCTGACGAAGTGGCGCGCATTGCCGCCCAATATGCCGTGGTGCAGTCCGGCGGCAAAGCCAGCGTGCTGATCTTCACCGATTCGCTGTACCAAATCGCGCTGGACAAAGCCAACGTGATGAAGGAGGAGATCGGCAAATGCAGCGGCTGCAAGGTGGTTGAGTTTATCGATACCCCACTGGCGGACACCGCCAACCGCATGCCCGCCATGACCTTCAGCCTGCTGCAGAAATACGGCGATCAATTCCAGTACGCACTGGCGATTAACGATTTGTATTTTGACTTTATGGCACCGGCACTGAAAACCGCCGGTAAGGGCGGTACCCATGCGCCATACAGCATTTCCGCCGGCGACGGCTCGATTTCGGCCTATCAGCGCATTCGTTCAGGCGGCAGCCAGTCGGCCACGGTGCCGGAGCCGCTTAAACTGCACGGCTGGCAACTGCTGGATGAGTTCAACCGCGCCTTCGCCAAACAGCCACCTTCCGGCTACGTGACCCCGGCGCACCTGGTGACCCGCGACAACATCACCGCCGACGGCGGCGCCAGTAACCTGTATGACCCGCAAAATGATTATCAGGGCCATTACAAAGCCATTTGGGGCGTGAAGTAAGCGGAGGTCAGCATGAACGAACTGATGGCGGGCCCGCCGCTCGAACGCCTGTGCTCACCGGCCATTTGGGCCGAGGGGCCGGTGTGGCTGCCCGCGCAAAATGCGGTGGTGTTCAGCGATGTGAAAGGCAATCGCATGTTCCGCTGGTCGCGACAGGGGGAACTGAGCCTGTGGCGCTCCCCGTCGCATTATGCCAACGGCAACGCACGGGATGCCGAAGGCCGCGTGGTCAGCTGCGAGCACGGACGACGCGGCATCAGCCGAACCGAAAACAACGGTGAGGTGCAAATGCTGGTCGATCGCGTTGACGGCAAGCGTTTCAACTCACCCAACGATCTGGCGGTACGTTCCGACGGCACCCTTTGGTTTACCGATCCGCCCTACGGCATTATCGGTGACGAGGAAGGTTACAAGTCGGAAAGCCAGATCGTTGGCTGTTACCTTTACTGCTTCGATCCCCGCGACGGTTCGCTGAACATCGCGGCCAGCGATCTGCAGCGCCCTAACGGCCTGGCGTTCTCGCCGGATGAGTCTCTGCTGTACGTGGCGGATATGTCGATCGTCGATTTCCCAACCCTGGGCCGCAGAGAGCTGCGGGTGTATCAGGTTAACGGACGTGATCTGAACGCCGGACGCCGTTTTGCCACCGTGGCCCCCGGCTTCCCGGACGGTTTTTGTGTCGATGCGTTAGGAAACATTTTTTGCAGCTGTGCCGACGGCATACTGATCTTCGACAGTCAGGGAACACAGCTCGGTAAGATCGAAGTGCCGGAGCGGGTTTCCAACTGCACGTTTGGCGGACCAGACGGCAATGAGTTGTACATCACCGCCACCACTTCGCTGTACCGCAAAATACTGAATACGTGAGGGTAATTAGTCATAAAGGCCAAAGCAGAGCGGGCAGTTACCGCTCTGCTTTGCCACGCCTAAAACACCGCAACGGCCAAAAACGTGTCTGCGATCACAAAACCACCAAGTTAATTTAACCACTTGTTTTATATAAATAACTTTCTCTTCCCTCGCTTTGACTTCACCTGGCCGCAGGTATAGCATTTATTTGAAATGCAATTTCGCATATTGAAATTCAAAGAACATAAAACAAACAAAAATGCCGTAGCGGAGAACCAGCATGAGAGTGAGTTACACCGATCTGAAACAGGAATTCAAACGCGTGCTGCTGTCGCGGGGCGTGGCGGAAGCCACCGCCGATGACTGTGCGGGCATGTTCGCCGACACCTCTGCCAACGGCGTTTACTCCCACGGCGTTAACCGTTTCCCACGCTTTATTCAGCAGTTGGACGCCGGCGATATCGTGCCGGACGCCGAACCCAGCAAGCTGTTGTCACTCGGAGCCATTGAACAATGGGACGCGCATCAGGGTATCGGCAATCTCACGGCGCGCCGGATGATGGATCGCGCCATGCAGTTGGCCGACAGCCACGGCATAGGTCTGGTGGCCCTGCGCAATGCCAACCACTGGATGCGCGGCGGCGGTTTCGGTTGGCAGGCGGCGGAGAAAGGTTATATCGGTATCTGCTGGACCAACTCAATTGCCGTTATGCCACCCTGGGGCGCCAAGGAGTGCCGGATCGGCACCAACCCGCTGATCGTCGCGGTGCCGGGCAACCCCATCACCATGGTGGATATGTCGATGTCGATGTTCTCCTATGGTGCACTGGAGCTAAATCGGCTGGCGGGCAAAACGCTGCCGGTGGACGGCGGTTTCGACAACGACGGTCAATTGACGCGCGATCCGGCCACCATTGAAGAGAACCGCCGCATTTTGCCGATGGGCTACTGGAAAGGATCCGCGCTGTCGATCGTGCTCGATATGATTGCCACCCTGCTGTCTGGCGGATCCTCAGTGGCGGAAGTGACCGAAGACAACCGCGAAGAGTATGGCGTGTCGCAGGTCTTCATCGCCATTGAGATCGAACGCTTGATCGACGGCGCCACCCGCGATGCCAAACTGCAGCGCATCATGGACTACATCACCAGCGCAGAACGCGACAACCCGGAGATAGCCATTCGCCTGCCGGGCCATAAATTCCCACGTATTCACGCGGAAAACATGCGTGACGGCATTCCCGTGGATGAGCGCGTCTGGGCGCGTATTCAGGCGCTTTAACAGGAGAGTCACCATGATATTCGGCCATATTGCCCATACTTCGCCGGAGCAGTACCCAGCGCCGGTGGCCAAAGCCATCGCCTATCTGCAAAGCACCGATTTCAGCGCCCTGCCCACTGGTCGGTATCAGGATCCTGCCACCGGCTACGTGGTACAGGTGCTGGATCTGCAGACCCACCAGCCGAGCGATCTGCGACCGGAGGTACACCGGGAAAACGTCGACGTGCAGTTTCTGGTCAGCGGCACCGAATTGATCGGTGTGGCGGCAGATCGTGGTAATAACCCGATCCACCAGGATTTGCTGGCGCAGCGCGACATTCTTTTTTATCAGGACGTCGCCGATGAATCCTGGTTAACCCTGCGGCCCGGAAATTTTGCGGTATTTTTCCCGCAGGATGTGCATCGCCCGGCCTGTATTAACCAACAGCCCGGCGATATTCGCAAAGTGGTGGTGAAAATACCGCTGGCATTATTTAGCGCTTAATTAGCAGCAAACGAAAACCTGCAAAAAACACCGGTCCTCAGGCCGGTGCGGGCGCCCTTGTGCCCAACGCAAACCAAAACAATAAAGCCCGACCCTACAAAATAGCGAAAGGTGTATAGATGAATACAGCCTCTGTTTCCGTTAGCCGCAGCCAGGTCATTCCCAAATTACGCTGGTTGAGAATAGTGCCGCCTATTCTTATTACCTGCATCATCTCCTACATGGACCGGGTGAATATTGCCTTCGCCATGCCCGGCGGCATGGACGATGAACTCGGCATCACCGCTTCCATGGCCGGCCTGGCCGGCGGCATCTTCTTTATCGGCTATCTGTTTTTGCAGGTGCCGGGTGGCAAGCTGGCGGTGTATGGCAACGGCAAGAAATTCATCGGCTGGTCACTGCTGGCCTGGGCGGTGATCTCGGTACTGACCGGGCTGGTCAGCAATCAATATCAGCTGTTATTCCTGCGTTTCGCGCTGGGCGTCTCCGAGGGCGGCATGCTGCCGGTGGTGCTGACCATGATCAGCAACTGGTTCCCGGACAAGGAGCGCGGGCGCGCCAACGCCATCGTAATTATGTTCGTGCCCATTGCCGGTATTCTCACCGCGCCGCTGTCCGGTTGGATCATCACCGCCTGGGACTGGCGCATGCTGTTCCTGGTGGAAGGCGCGCTGTCGCTGGTGGTGATGGTGCTGTGGTATTTCACCATCAGCAACCGCCCGCAGGAGGCCAAGTGGATTTCACAGGCTGAAAAAGACTACCTGATCAAAACGTTGCATGACGAACAGCTGCTGATCAAAGGCAAGACGGTGCGTAACGCCTCGCTGCGCCGGGTGCTGGGCGACAAGATCATGTGGCAGTTGATCATGGTGAACTTCTTCTATCAAACCGGGATCTACGGCTACACCCTGTGGTTGCCGACCATCCTCAAGGGGCTGACCAACGGCAACATGGAGCAGGTCGGCATGCTGGCCATCCTGCCCTATATCGGCGCCATCTTCGGCATGCTGATCATCTCCACCCTGTCCGATCGTACCGGCAAACGCAAAGTGTTCGTCGCATTGCCGCTGGCCTGCTTCGCCATCTGTATGGCGCTGTCAGTGCTGTTAAAAGATCACATCTGGTGGTCTTACGCAGCGCTGGTTGGCTGCGGCGTCTTTATCCAGGCCGCCGCCGGGGTGTTTTGGACCATTCCTCCCAAACTGTTTAACGCCGAAGTGGCCGGCGGGGCACGCGGCGTGATCAACGCACTGGGCAACCTGGGCGGCTTCTGCGGCCCGTACATGGTCGGCGTCTTGATCAGCCTGTTCAGCAAGGATGTCGGCGTTTACAGCCTGGCGGTATCGCTGGCCATCGCGTCGGTACTGGCACTGATGTTGCCGAATAAATGCGACCAGAAAGCGGGGGCCGAATAATGGAATATTGGTTGGGGTTGGACTGCGGCGGCACCTTTATCAAAGCCGGACTGTATGACCGCCGAGGTAGCGAGCTGGATATTGCCCGCCGTAATCTTGAGATTATCGCGCCACAGCCCGGCTGGGCGGAACGGGATATGCACGCGCTGTGGAGCACCGCCGCCGAGGTGATCCGGGAAGTCTTGGCCCGCAACGAGATTGCCGCCGGCGATATTCAGGCAATCGGCATCTCGGCACAGGGCAAGGGCGCGTTTTTATTGGATAAACGCGGCCTGCCGCTGGGCAACGCCATGCTGTCTTCCGATCAGCGCGCATTGACACTGGTGCAGGAGTGGCAAAAACAGGGCGTGCCGCAGGCGCTCTACCCGCAGACCCGACAAACGCTGTGGACCGGCCATCCGGTGTCATTGCTGCGCTGGGTCAGGCAACACCAGCCGGAACGCTATCGCCAAATTGGCAGCGTTTTGATGGCGCACGATTATCTGCGCCACTGCCTGACCGGCGAGCTGGCCTGCGAAGAGACCAATATTTCCGAATCCAATCTTTATCAGATGGCCGACGGCCGCTATGACCCGGCGCTGGCGCAGTTGCTGGGGATTGGCGACATCATGCCCGCGCTGCCACCGATCGTCGGTTCCGCCGAAATCGCCGGGCGCGTCAACGCTACCGCTGCCGCGGCCACCGGGCTGCTGCCGGGAACGCCGGTGGTTGGCGGGCTGTTTGACGTGGTGTCCACCGCACTGTGCGCCGGGCTGCAGGACGAAACCCGACTCAATGCGGTGATGGGTACCTGGTCGGTCACCAGCGGCATCACCGACCGCATTACCGCAGGGTTCGATCATCCCTTTGTTTATGGCCGTCATGCCGAAGCCGGCAAATACATCGTGCATGAAGCCAGCCCCACCTCCGCCGCCAACCTGGAGTGGTTCTGCCGACAATGGGGCCTGCAAGACTACGCCCAACTCAATGACTGGGTAGCGGCGTTGCCCAAGGCCGACAGCAGCCTGCTGTTCGCGCCCTTCCTGTATGGCTCCAACGCCGGGTTGGGCCTGAGCGCCAGCTTCCACGGCCTGCAGGCTTTCCACCAGCGCGAGCACCTGGTGCAGGCGATTTACGAGGGGGTGGTGTTCTGCCATATGACCCATCTCAACCGCATGCGGCAACGTTTCCCTGCGGCCACCGCGCTGCGCGTCACCGGTGGCCCAGCCAAGTCAGTGCCCTGGATGCAGATGTTTGCCGACGTCAGCGGCCTGCCGGTCGAACTGCCGCAGGTGGAAGAAACCGGCTGCCTGGGCGCCGCGATGGCGGCGATGGTCGGCAGCGGCGCATTCAGCGACTTCACCGCTGCCCAACGCGAGCTGGCGCCACGTATTGAGCGGGTGTTGCCGGATGCTTCAGCAAGCGCGGCCTACGGCAAAAAATACCAACGTTATCAGGCGCTGATTGCCGCGCTGCAAACGCTGCAATCCGCACAGTAAGGAGGCTTTATGAGCAATAAACCGCGCCTGCAGCTGGCGCTCGATCACACCCGGTTAGATGCCGCTCTGCAGACGGCAGAACGCCTGCGGCCCCACGTCGACATCATCGAGGCCGGCACCATCTTATGCATCAGCGCCGGTATTCAGGCGGTGAGCGCACTGCGCGAGCGCTGCCCGCAACATACGCTGGTGGCCGACCTGAAAGTGGCCGATGCCGGTGGCACGTTGGCGCAACAGGCCTTCGGCCACGGTGCCAACTGGATGACCGTCATTTGCGCCGCCCCGTTGGCCACCATGGCCAGTGCGCTGGAAGTGGCGCAACGACACCAGGGCGAGATCCAGATTGAGCTGTTCGGCCGCTGGACGTTGGAGGATGCCCAACAGTGGCGCGATCTCGGTATCCGCCAGGCGATATACCACCGTGGCCGCGACGCGCAGGCCAGCGGGCAAACCTGGAGCCATCAAGATTTGGATCTGATGAAGGCCTTGTCTGATCTGGGCATTGAATTGTCGGTGACCGGCGGTATCACGCCGACCGATTTGCCGCTGTTTAAAGACATCGCCGTGACCGCTTTTATCGTCGGCAGAGCGCTGGCGGAGGCTGCCGATCCGCTGGCCGCTGCCGGTCAGTTCCGCTCGGCCATTGATGACATCTGGAGAAGTTGATATGCGTCAGCACCCCTTGGGAATTTATGAAAAAGCCTTGCCGAAGCACCTGACCTGGCCCGAGCGGCTGGCGCTGGCCAAGGCCTGCGGTTTTGATTTTGTCGAAATGTCGGTGGATGAAAGCGACGAGCGGCTGGCACGTCTGAGCTGGAGCAAGGAGCAGCGGTTGTCGTTGGTCAGCGCCATGCTGGAAACCGGCATCAGCATCCCGTCGATGTGCTTGTCCGGTCATCGCCGCTTTCCCTTCGGCAGCCATGACGATGCGCTGCGTCAGCGTGCCTTCGAGATGATGGAACAGGCGATTCAACTGGCGAAGGACGTCGGCATCCGCACCATTCAGCTCGCCGGCTATGACGTCTATTACGAGCCGCAGGACGAAAGCACTCTTGCCCGCTTCACCGAGGGTATGCAGTGGTCAGTCGAGCGCGCCGCCGCAGCGCAGGTGATGCTGGCGGTAGAGATCATGGACACCGCCTTTATGAACTCCATCAGCAAATGGAAGGCCTGGGACGCCTGCCTGGCCTCCCCCTGGTTCACGGTTTATCCGGACGTCGGCAATCTGAGCGCCTGGGGCAATGACGTGGCGCAGGAGTTGGCGCTGGGCATTGACCGCATCGCCGCCATCCATTTGAAGGACACTTACCCGGTTACCGACAGCTCGCCGGGACAGTTCCGCGACGTGCCGTTTGGCGAAGGCTGCGTCGATTTTGTCGCCGTATTCCGCACCCTGAAACAGCTTAACTACCGTGGTGCTTTCCTGATTGAAATGTGGACCGAAAAAGCCGAAGAGCCAGTGGCCGAGATTGTGCAGGCCCGCCGGTGGATCGAACAGAAAATGCAACAAGGGGGTATGACATGCTAACGCTGCCGCAGCTTAAACAACAGGTGCTGGAAGCCAACCTAGACCTGCCGCGCCATAACCTGGTGACCTTCACCTGGGGTAACGTCAGCGCCGTGGATCGCGAACGCGGGCTGGTGGTGATCAAACCTTCCGGCGTGGAGTATGAACACATGACTGCGGAGGACATGGTGGTGGTCGATCTCGCCAACGGGCACACCGTCGAGGGCACCAAAAAGCCCTCTTCTGACACCGCTACCCATCTGGCGCTGTACCGTGAATTCGCCGATATCGGCGGTATCGTTCATACCCATTCGCGCCACGCTACCATCTGGGCGCAGGCAGGATTGGATATCCCCGCCTGGGGCACCACCCACGCCGATTACTTCTACGGTGCGATTCCCTGTACCCGCCTGATGACCGAAGACGAAATTGAGCATGAATACGAGCTGGAAACCGGCAAGGTCATTATCGATACCTTCCGCCGTCGCGGCATCAACCCGAACGCCATTCCGGCAGTATTGGTCAATTCACACGGGCCGTTCGCCTGGGGAAAGGACGCGCACAGCGCGGTGCATAACGCCGTGGTGCTGGAAGAAATTGCCTACATGGGGATTTTTTCACGTCAGCTGACGCCGGGCATTCACAGCATGCAACCGGCACTGCTGGATAAACATTACCTGCGCAAACACGGCAAAAATGCCTACTACGGGCAATAAGCCGGCAACGCCTTTCAGTAATTCTTTTGGCAGCCAGACGCCGTTCGGCGTCTGGTGAAAGCCCCTCTGCCGGGTTAGCCGTTCACCCTCCTTTGGCAAGGGGCCGGGCAGCGACAACTGACTGGCGGCCAAAAATTCGTTATTATCCGCTCCCACTTTCCCGTCGGGCAGCCTGATGTCTAAGATTATCGATACCTTTATTGCCCCGCCGTGCCATGACCAGATAGAGACGTTGTATCAGGACGAGAGTCTGGTGCTTATCAATAAACCCGCCGGGCTGCTAAGCCTCTCAGGGAAAAACCCGCAAAACCTCGATTCGGTACATCATCGGCTGGTGCAGCTATTTCCTGGCTGTACGCTGGTCCACCGCCTTGATTTCGGCACTTCCGGGCTGATGGTGATAGCGCGTAATAAAGCGATCAATGCCGCCCTTTGCCAACAGTTCAGTCAGCGTACCGTCACCAAGGTGTACAGCGCATTGCTTTGCGGGCACCTGAACGACGACGAAGGGGTGATAGATGCCGCAATTGCCAAAGACCCGGCGCTGTTCCCGCTGATGTCGATTTGCTCACTCCACGGCAAGCCCGCTCGCTCACGCTATCGGGTCGTTGAACGCACTTATCGCGAGTTGACAGACGGGACGTTACTGCCGTTGACGCGGGTACAGTTAATCCCGGAGACCGGACGCACCCATCAGCTGCGTATCCACTGCCAGCATCTGGGCCATCCTATTTTGGGCTGTGACCTGTATGGCGGCCGTCTGCTGCCAGGCACCGAATGGACGCCGCGATTGATGCTGCACGCCAGCGAACTGCATTTCGTTCATCCTGTCAGCGCAGAGAAGATCAAAGCCCACCATGCTTGCCCGTTCTGAGAACAGAGTATTTAAGCCGTTTTGTCTGAAACAGAACGGCTCATCTCAGCGCATCGCTGCAAGCCGCTGGCTCTGGTGTATACTCAGACTTTCTGCACCATGCCAGCCACAGCGGCTTTGGTTCAGGCCCGTTTCAGCAAGAGCCTGACGCCTGCACAGCCCTCCAGCCAGCTCCACACAAGCCTAATTAAAGTGGAACCCCCATGAGCCAAAATACCGCTCGTATCAGCGAGATCATCGACAACGCGAAAATCTCGCCCTATCAAATCCTGATCCTTACCCTGTGTTTCCTGATCGTCCTGCTGGACGGTTTTGACACTGCCATCATCGGCTATATCGCCCCGGCGTTACGCGAAGAGTGGCAACTGCTGCCTGCCCAGTTATCGCCGACGTTTGGCGCGGGATTGTTCGGCCTGCTGCTCGGCAGCCTGATCTTCGGCCCGGTTGCCGATGCCATAGGGCGCAAGCGCGTGCTGCTCGCCTCCATACTGATCTTTGGCGGAGGCACTCTGGCCTCGGCCTATACCAGCTCAATCGAGTCGTTGACCCTGCTGCGTTTAATCACCGGTATCGGTTTGGGCGGGGCGATGCCCACCTGCATCACCCTGAGCTCGGAATATTCGCCGGCACGTCGGCGGATGATCATGGTCACCCTCAGTTGGAGCGGCTTCACCGCCGGTCTGGCGCTGGGCGGCATCCTTGCCGGGCAGGTTATTCCGGCCTTCGGCTGGCGTGGTTTGCTGATGCTCGGCGGCATCGCGCCATTGTTGCTGTTGCCGTTGCTGGCCTGGCAGATGCCCGAGTCAGCGCGCTTTATGAGTGCCAGCCCGAAACATGCCGATAGCCTGCGCCAGGTGGTCGAGCGTATCACCGGCAAAAGTTGGGCCAGCGTGACGATTATCGATGATGAACGCCCCGCGCTGGCCAGATCGCCAATCTCCCACCTGTTCATCGAAGGTCGCGCAGTGCGCACTTTGCTGCTGTGGGTGGCATTCTTCTGCTCGTTGTTTGTATTTTATCTGCTCACCAGTTGGCTGCCGAGCATCCTCAAGGATACCGGGTACGATATCGTCCACGCTTCGCGCATCGGGGCGATGGTGCCGCTGGGCGGAACCCTCGGTGCCATCCTTATGGCGCTGCTGATGGACCGCGTCGGCCCCTACCGGGTATTGGCCCTGTCGTACCTGGGTGCCGCGCTGGTGATTGGCGCTACCGGTTATCTGATGGGGGACGCCTATACGCTGGCGGTCACCGTATTCCTCATCGGTTTCGGCGTGGCCGGTGCGCAGAACGGCCTGAATCTGGTCTCCGCTACCCTTTACCCTACCGCCGCTCGCGTCACCGGAGTCAGCTGGGCGATGGCGAGCGGTCGCTTCGGCTCGATAGTCGGTTCAATGCTTGGCGCCTGGATGATTGTCGCGGCAGGGACGTCGGAGATGTTCTTCATCTGGCTGGCGCTGCCGGTACTGGTGGGCTCTGCCGCTATTTTCCTGCTCTACCGGCTCAGCGTGAACCGCCGCGTCCCTGTGCCAGACTCCGCGTTATCAAACTGATAAAACGAAAAAGCCGAGGCGACATCCGCAGGATGCAGCCTCGGCCGGCAATAAAAAAAGGGGCCGTGGCCCCTTTTCTCTTGTTCTGCTTTATTCCGCTTTAGCGGTAGCCGCTTCTTCAGTGCGGTACAGATGAACATCCATCTGCGGGAACGGAATGCCGATATTGTTGGCATCCAGCGCGCGCTTGAAGTTCTCCATCAGATCGAAGTATACGTTCCAGTATTCCGCGTTGGTGGTCCAGGAACGGGTGACAAAGTTCAGTGAAGATGGCGCCATCTCGTTCAAGCGTACGGTTACGCCTTTGGCGTGCATGATGCGCTTGTCGGCAGCGATCACATCACCCAACACTTTTTTCACCACGTCGATATCGGCGTTATAAGCCACGCCAACCACGATGTCTACGCGGCGGTTTGGCTCGCGAGAATAGTTGATGATGTTGCCGGCGATGATTTTGCCGTTCGGCACCACGATGGTTTTGTTGTCTGCGGTACGCAGCGTGGTGGAGAAAATCTGCACCTGGTCGACGGTACCGGCTACGCCGCCCAGATCGACATATTCACCGGCACGCAGTGGACGGAAGGCCACCAGCAGCACGCCTGCAGCGAAGTTGGACAGTGAGCCCTGCAGCGCCAGGCCGACGGCCAAACCTGCGGCACCCAACACGGCGATCACCGAGGTGGTCTGAACGCCAACGCGCCCCAGCACGGCGATAAAGGTGAAGGCCAGAATGCCGTAACGCGCCATGGCAGACAGGAAGTCGGCAACCGTGGCGTCAATACCGCGCAGCTTCATCACCCGGCTTAATGCATTGCTGACTACGCGTGCAATGATCGAACCGATGATGAAAATAACGATCGCCGCGACGATGTTCACCGCGTACTGAATCAATAAGTCCTGGTTCTGCACCAGCCAGTTACCGGCACCATTAATGCCATCTACTACATTCAGATCTTTCATTCGTGTCGTCCTAACTTGTCCCTAAGGGGATAAACTCGCAAAAAAACTGACATCAGCCGTCAGTCGGAAACCACCGCCTTAGGTTAACCAACATTTCCACCGCATGCCAACCGTAAGCGTCAAAAATAGCCGAAACAGCCGCCACGCTTCTTCTATGCTGAACACAGCGCTATCGCCTTTATAACGATAAGGAACTTCATCGGTTATGCACATTCCATCGTCAATCAAACACTACTGGCAGGTTCGGCCAAGGCTGCTGCTGTCCGTCGGTGCGGGCATTTTGTGCTACCTGCTGCTGCCCGCCACGCTTTCTGAGCTGCAGCGACTGATGCTCGGCTGGAACGTTTTGGCCTGGTGCTATCTGCTGTTTCTCTGGCGACTGATGCTGATCAGCACGCCAAAGCACATCCGCCAACTGGCACGGGCACAGGATGAGAGCGCCAGTATGGTGCTGGCACTGGTCAGCATCGGTTGTCTGGTGAGCATTTTATCCATTCTGTTTGAGCTGAGCACCGCCAAACAGGTCAGCGATTCTCTGAAGACGCTGCATCTGGCGCTGACCGGCGCGACGCTGGTGGTGTCCTGGTTATTGCTGCCCACGGCATTTACCATGCACTATGCCCATCAGTTTTATCGTCAGGGTGCACAGCAGGATCCGCTGCCGCTGTTGTTTCCCGGCGACCTTAAGGAGCCGACCTATTGGGACTTTGCCTATTTCTCGTTTACCATCGCGGTGGCTTCGCAAACTGCCGACGTGGCCGTCGGTGCGGCCGAGGTGCGCAAAGTCGCTCTACTGCAATCGGTGATTTCCTTTGTTTTCAACCTGGTGATCCTGGGGCTGTCGATTAACGTCGGCGCCAGTCTGTTGGGCTAGCAACGAAAAAGGCTCCCCGAAGGGAGCCTTTCAATATGGCTAACAGCTGACCGAGATTACAGAACGTCTACTGCGTTCAGATCTTTGAAAGCCTGTTCCAGACGAGTAATCATGGAAGTCTGGGCTGAACGCAGCCATACGCGTGGATCGTAGTATTTCTTGTTCGGCTGGTCGGCGCCTTTCGGGTTGCCCAACTGGCCCTGCAGGTAAGCTTCGTTCGCTTTGTAGTACTGCAGGATACCGTCCCAGGTTGCCCATTGGGTGTCGGTATCGATGTTCATTTTGATCACGCCGTAACCTACGGATTCTTTGATCTCTGCGTCGGTAGAACCGGAACCGCCGTGGAACACGAAGTTCAGGCTGTTGTGCGGCAGATTGAATTTCTTGGACACGTAGTCCTGAGAATCACGCAGGATGGTCGGAGTCAGTTTAACGTTGCCTGGCTTGTATACGCCGTGCACGTTACCGAAGGACGCTGCGATGGTGAAGCGTGGGCTGATGGCGTTCAGTTTTTCGTACGCGTAAGCCACGTCTTCCGGTTGGGTGTACAGAGCGGATGCGTCCATATGGCTGTTGTCCACGCCATCTTCTTCACCGCCGGTGCAGCCCAGTTCGATTTCCAGGGTCATACCGATCTTCGCCATGCGAGTCAGGTATTTGCTGCAAATTTCGATGTTTTCTTCCAGGGACTCTTCAGACAGGTCGATCATGTGAGAAGAGAACAGTGGCTTACCGGTAGCCGCGAAGTGTTTCTCGCCAGCGTCCAGCAGGCCGTCCAGCCATGGCAGCAGTTTCTTCGCACAGTGGTCGGTGTGCAGAATAACCGGCACGCCGTAATGCTCAGCCATCTGGTGAACATGATGTGCACCAGAGATAGCGCCCAGAATTGCTGCACCCTGAGGAACGTCAGTCTTCACGCCTTTACCGGCGATGAACGCGGCACCGCCGTTAGAGAACTGTACGATAACCGGAGCACGCACCTTCGCTGCTGTTTCCAGCACGGCGTTGATGGAGTCGGTACCTACGCAGTTCACTGCTGGCAGAGCAAAGTTGTTCTCTTTAGCTACTGCGAATACTTTCTGAACGTCATCACCAGTGATGACACCCGGTTTTACGAAATCAAAAATTTTAGACATGTTACTTTGTCCTGTTTCGTCGGCCGTAGATGGATGTAAATCGATTTTTCATGCCGCGCCGCATTATGCCGCGCGGTATAAAACAAACGGGCGGCTTTCGCCTCCCGTTGTCTGAATTACTGCTTAGCGCGCTCTTCCAGCATCACGACCGCCGGTAACGCTTTACCTTCCACGAATTCCAGGAAGGCGCCGCCGCCGGTTGAGATGTAGGAAATCTTGTCAGCAATGCCGAACAGGTCGATTGCTGCCAGGGTGTCGCCGCCGCCTGCGATAGAGAAGGCTTCGCTGTCTGCGATAGCGCGAGCGACAATTTCGGTGCCCTTACGGAAGTTAGGGAACTCGAATACGCCAACCGGGCCATTCCACAGAATGGTTTTGGCGTTCTTCAGGATAACGGCCAGACGCTCGGCTGAGACGTCGCCCATATCCAGAATTTGCTCGTTGTCCTGAATTTCGTTCGCCTGCTTCACGGTTGCAACCGCAGTTTCAGAGAACTCGGTCGCCACGCGCACGTCGGTCGGAACCGGAATGTCGCAGGTTTCCAGCAGTTTCTTGGCGTTGTCGATCAGATCAGGTTCGTACAGAGACTGGCCCACGTTGTTGCCCTGCGCCGCCACGAAGGTGTTGGCGATGCCGCCACCGACGATCAGCTGATCGGCGATTTTGGACAGGGAATCCAGTACGGTCAGTTTGGTGGAAACTTTAGAACCACCCACGATGGCAACCATCGGACGGGCTGGGTTGCCCAGCGCTTTACCCAGCGCTTCCAGCTCTGCAGACAGCAGCGGGCCGGCACAGGCAACAGGCGCGAACTTGCCCACGCCATGGGTGGAAGCCTGTGCACGGTGTGCGGTGCCGAAGGCGTCCATCACATACACGTCACACAGTGCCGCATATTTCTTGGACAGGGTTTCGTCGTCTTTTTTCTCGCCCTTGTTGAAACGGACGTTTTCCAGCACGACCAGCTCGCCTTCTGCAACATCAACGCCATCCAGGTAGTCTTTAGCCAGACGTACCGGGTTTTTCAAGTGTTCTTTCAGATAGTTGACAACAGGCAGCAGGGAGAATTCTTCGTTGTACTCGCCTTCGGTAGGACGACCCAGGTGGGAAGTTACCATCACGCGGGCGCCTTGTTTCAGCGCAGCTTCAATAGTCGGCAGGGAGGCACGGATACGTGCATCGGAAGTCACTTTACCGTCTTTCACTGGAACGTTCAGATCGGAGCGGATCAGAACGCGTTTACCTGCCAGATCCAGATCGGACATGTTAATTACAGACATGGTGAACCCTCTTGGTTGATTCTCTATAAAGTTGCCTGAGCGGCGCACCGGCCAGTGCCGATGCCGCCGTACTAGAAACCGCTTGCGGCCATTGCCCGTGTTGTATCCAACATCCGGTTGGCAAAGCCCCATTCATTATCACACCAGACCAAGGTCTTGATCAGGTGTTGTCCGCTGACCCGAGTCTGCGTACCGTCGACGATAGCGCTGTGCGGGTCATGGTTAAAATCGATCGAGACTAATGGTAGTTCCGTATAGTCAACTATACCACGAAAAGATCCCCGTGCGGCCATTTGCAACAGCTGGTTGACCTCTGCCACTTTCACCGCCGAACTGACGCTGACGCTGAGATCGATGGCCGTCACGTTGATGGTCGGTACACGTACGGAAATCGCTTCAAAACGATCGCAAAACTGCGGAAAAACGCGGGTAATACCGGCGGCCAGCTTGGTGTCGACCGGAATAATCGACTGGCTCGCCGCGCGGGTGCGCCGCAAATCCTGGTGATAGGCGTCTATCACTGGCTGATCGTTCATTGAGGAGTGAATGGTGGTCACCGTGCCCGACTCGATGCTGTAGGCATCGTCCAGCAGTTTGATCACCGGAATAATGCAGTTGGTGGTGCATGACGCATTGGACACGATGCGGTGTTCCGCCAGCAGCGTCTGATGGTTGACGCCAAACACGATGGTGGCGTCCAGATCGTTGCCGCCGGGGTGAGCGAACAACACTTTTTTCGCCCCCGCCGCCAGATGGGCCTCGCCATCCGCCCGACTGCCGTACACGCCGCTGCAGTCCAGCACCACGTCAACGCCCAGCTCGCCCCAGGGAAGCTGTTCCACCGCCGGCTGGTGCAGCAAACGAATGGTATCGTCCCCGACGGTCAACATGTCGCATTCCTGGCGAACATCCCAGGCAAAACGGCCATGGCTGGAGTCGTATTTCAGCAGGTGGGCCATCCCCTCGGCGTTCGCCAATTCGTTGATCGCCACCACGGAAATTTCCGCTCTTCGTCCCGACTCATACAGTGCGCGTAAAACGCTGCGGCCTATGCGGCCAAAGCCGTTTATCGCTATGCGGATTGTCATGCTGCTCCTGAAAAAGGGCCTTCTCACACCGGGCATGCTCACCCTATCTGAGAGAGCGCTGATAGGTTATCAAGCTCACTCGCATAGAGTACTTTAGCGCACCGCCTGCTGTGAATCGCCACGTCGCATTATTCCTTCCATCAGCCGCGTGTTCATCACCTTCACTCCGGCGTTTCAGTTGAATCCTGATGCAACTGAAACGCTTCAGCTGAGCATAAACCAAAGTTTTGCCAAAAGGAACAGATGCGACAGCTCGCCTGACAACTGATCGACACTTTGCGGGAATAAAATGATCTGGCGCACACTTTTGCCTCCTCCTTGCCCTAGCGACACGCCAGGTATTCCGACAACAACGAGGCTTCGCCATAGTGTTGGCGGAAATAATCGCGCAAAAATTCGACGGTCACCCGCACCTTCGCCGAGGTCGCCAGGCGTGAAACGTACACCGCCCAAATATCTGCCGGCTGGTAGTAGTCCGTCAGGATATGCACCAGCCAGCCATTTTCAATACTCTCCCGTACGTCCCAGAAAGAACGCAGCGCAACACCCTGTCCGTCCAGGCACCATTGATGCACAATTTCACCGTTGTTGGATGACAGCCCGCCGGTCACCTTCACCGCCTCCTCCCCTTGCGGCCCCTGCAGTCGCCACAGCCCAAAAGGATGGTCACGCTCTTTAATTGCCAGACATGCGCGTCCGGAAAGCTCGCTCAAGGTTTTCGGTGTGCCGTAACGCTGCAGGTATTGCGGAGACGCGCACAAAATGCGTTGGTTCTGCGCCAGCTTGCGGGCAATCAGATTGGGGGCAATGTCATCACCGATGCGGATATCCAGGTCAAAACCTTCGCTGACCAAATCCACCAGCCGATCGGAAACGTCCAGCCGCAGTTCAAGCGCCGGGTATTCCAGCGCCAGCGCCGACAGTGCAGGGCCGACAAAACGCCGACCGAAGCCGAAACTGCTGACAATACGCAACGTACCTTGCGGTGCCTTACGGGCGTCGGAAAGCTCATCCATCATTTGATCGACGTCGTTCAGAATGCGTTGTGCCCACTCGTAAATGCGCTCGCCATCTTCGGTGATCGCCACCCGGCGCGTAGTGCGGTGCAGCAACGACACGTCCAGCGCCTTTTCCAACAGCGCAATACGTTTGCTGATGAATGCCGGTGAAACGCCCAGCTCGTCGGCGGCGGCGGCAAAACCGGCGCGTCGCGCCACCAACACAAACACCCGCAGGTCACTCAGGATAGGTAGATTATTCATGATTCGTGTTTTATGTTTCACCGTTTCCAGCATTGATTAACAGTTAGTCAATTATAGGATGGAAGGGATGTCAATCGCCCCTCTTCACAAGTGAGATCCTATGAGCAAAAGCTATAAAATCGCCGCCATACCGGGAGACGGTATTGGCCAGGAAGTGATGCCGGAAGGCATTCGGGTGTTGCAAGCTGCTGCCGCGCGTTGGGATTTGTCCCTGGAGTTTGAAACCTTCGAATGGGCCAGCTGCGATTATTACCTGCAGCACGGCCAGATGATGCCGGACGATTGGTTCGAGCAACTACAAGGCTTTGACGCCGTCTATTTTGGTGCCGTCGGCTGGCCGGACAAGGTGCCGGACCATATCTCGCTGTGGGGCTCATTGCTAAAATTCCGTCGCGATTTCGATCAGTACGTCAACCTGCGTCCGGTGCGCTTGTTCCCCGGCGTGCCCTGCCCGCTGGCAAATAAGAACCCGGGGGATATCGATTTTTACGTGGTGCGTGAAAATACCGAAGGGGAGTACTCGTCGCTCGGCGGCCGAATGTTTGAAGGCACAGAACGCGAAATGGTGATCCAGGAGTCGGTGTTCACCCGCCACGGCGTCGACCGCATTTTGAAATACGCCTTTGAGCTGGCGCAACAACGCCCGCGCAAGACGCTCACCGCCGCCACAAAATCCAACGGAATGGCGATCAGCATGCCGTATTGGGATGAACGTGTAGCCGCCATGGCGCAGCAGTATCCGGACATTCGCTGGGACAAACAGCATATCGATATTCTTTGCGCGCGCTTCGTGCTGCAACCCGAACGTTTCGACGTGGTGGTAGCCTCCAACCTGTTCGGCGACATCCTGTCCGATCTTGGCCCGGCCTGCGCCGGCACTATCGGTATCGCGCCTTCGGCCAACCTGAACCCCGAGCGCAATTTTCCGTCATTGTTCGAGCCGGTGCACGGTTCCGCACCGGATATTTTCGGCAAAAAAATCGCCAACCCTGTCGCCATGATCTGGGCCGGTGCCATGATGCTGGACTTCCTCGGTAAGGATGAACCACGCTATCGCCAGGCGCACGACGGTATTCTCGCCGCCATCGAACAGGTTATCGCCTGCGGGCCACGTACCCCGGACATGCACGGCGATGCCACCACCCAGCAGGTCGGTCAGGCGATCGCCTCCCTGCTTTAACCTAAACATTCACACCATAAATGACTATGCAGAGCGATATATATCGCTCTGCATAGTCACGTGCTAATTTTGTATTCCTCCATAAATTCTCATCGTAATTCGCTGAAAAGCCCCCGAAAAGCCACACTAATTCTCCGGTCAAGATCACAACAAATTATTTACATACCGTGTTTTATCCCTTCACAGATACCTCAATTGTGGCAGTTGGGTAATTTGTGCACACTCTCAAATGTTAATGAAGGGTAAAAACTCATGACATCTAGCGTGTCGAGATACCTGCCCTACGTGGTCTAACAAACGGCTTAACGCCAATCAATAAGGCCGATAAGCGTGCTGATTGCACGCAACGGCCAACCACAAATAACAGGAGTTCACTCCCATGCAGAGCACGCCTAAAAAGGATGTCATGCTCATCGCGATCAGTCTGTGCAGCATCACGCTGATCGCTATCTGCCTGATGCTATTTCCTGCACAATCCGCACTGGTAGCCACCACCATTTTTAACGCTGTCACCCGCCTGTTCGGTTCGACCATTCAGGTGCTGGTACTGATGGCACTGCTGGTGGTGCTTTATCTGGCCTTAAGCAAATATGGCAATATCCGCCTTGGTGAAGGCAAGCCGCAGTACCCCACTCTAGCCTGGGTGTTTATGTTCATCTGCGCTGGGCTGGGTTCCTCAACCCTGTACTGGGGCGTAATGGAATGGGCCTATTACTATCAAACGCCCGGGCTGAATATCGCGCCACACACGCCAAAAGCATTGGAATACAGCATCAGCTACTCGTTCTTCCACTGGGGGCTGAGCGCCTGGGCAACCTATGCCTTGGCCTCACTGATCATGGCCTATCACTTTCATGTCCGTAAAAATAAAGGCTTGAGCCTGTCCGGCATTATCTCGGCCATCACAGGTGCACGCGCCGACGGCCCTATAGGGCGAGCGGTAGATCTTATTTTCCTGGTTGCTACCGTGGGTGCATTGACTATTTCACTGGTGTTAACCGCCTCCACCTTCACCCGCGGGCTGACGGCATTAACCGGTATTCCAGACACCTTCGCATTACAGGCCACAGTGATCCTATTGGCCGCAGTAATTTTCTGCCTCAGTTCGTACATTGGTATCGACGGCGGCATGCAGCGGCTGAGCAAAATGGTCGGCTGGGGGGCGTTTATCTTCGCCGCACTGGTACTGTTGGTCGGCCCGACCGAATTCACCATTAATAACACCGTTAACGCTATCGGTCTGACGGCGCAGAATTTCCTGCAGATGAGCCTGTTTACCGACCCCATGGGAGACGGCAGCTTTAGCCGCAGTTGGACAGTGTTCTACTGGCTGTGGTGGATTTCCTATACGCCTGGCGTGGCCATGTTTGTGACCCGGGTTTCTCGCGGGCGCAAGATCAAAGAGGTGATTTGGGCCCTGCTGCTCGGCAGCACCCTCGGTTGCTGGTTCTTCTTCGGTTCGCTGGAAAGCTTCGCCATGCATCAATTCATCAGCGGGCAGTTGAACGTACCGGAGATCCTCAACGTTCAGGGCGGAGAAACGGCGGTGCAAATGCTGCTGATGTCGCTACCACTCGGCAAACTGTTCCTGGCGGGCTACCTGTTTATCATGATTATTTTTCTGGCGTCGCATATGGATGCCGTCGCCTACACCATGGCGGCCACCAGCACCCGGAATCTGCAAGAGGGGCAGGATCCCAGCCCGATGCTGCGCCTGTTCTGGTGTGTGGTGATCACGCTGATCCCGCTGTCGATTCTGTTCACCGGTGCCTCGCTCGACACCATGAAAACCACCGTTGTCCTAACCGCCTTACCGTTTCTGTTGGTGCTATTGGTCAAAACTTACGGGTTCGCCCGCTGGCTGAAACAGGACTACGCCGCGATACCGGCGCACCTGATCGACGTCAGCCGGCCGACGTTGAGCACACCGTCAGAACCTCCGGCCGTTAACCCGTTAAACAACACAACCGTCGTCTGAAACACTCCCGTGGAATAAAAATAAAGAAGAGGAAGGTTATTATGAGCACAGTAATCCCCGCATTGACGTTACCCAAAGACTTCTGCGCCGATGCCCGCGAGGCGTATACCATTCCGGCTCAGTTTTATACTCACCCGGCCGCATTCGATCATGAAAAAGAACGGGTGTTCGCCAACAGCTGGATCTGCGTGGCGCACGGCAGTGAAGTGGCGCAGCCGAATGAATACATCACCCGCGAGATCATCGGCGAAAATATCCTGGTGGTACGCGGTCGCGACAAGGTGTTGCGCGCCTTTTACAACGTTTGCCCACACCGTGGACACCAATTGTTGTCCGGCGACGGCAAGGCCAAAAACGTCATTACCTGCCCGTACCACGCCTGGGCGTTCAAGCTCGACGGCGAACTGGCCCATGCGCGCAACTGCGAGAACGTGCATAACTTCAATAAAGACATCGCCCATCTGACGCCGGTACGGGTAGAGGAATACGGCGGATTTATTTTTATCAATATGAACCCGCAGGCCGGCAGCGTAGAAGATCAACTGCCCGGCCTGGCGGCCAAGGTGCGCGAAGCCTGCCCGGCGGTAGACGACCTGAAGCTGGCAGCACGTTTCACCACCCTCACCCCGGCCAACTGGAAGAACATCGTCGACAACTATCTCGAATGTTATCACTGTGCCCCGGCGCACCCCGGCTTTGCCGATTCGGTGCAGGTCGATCGCTACTGGCACACCCTGCACGGCAACTGGACGATGCAGTTTGGCTACGCGCGCCCTTCCGAGCAGTCATTCAAATTCGAAGAAGGCAAAGACGCCAGCTTCCACGGCATCTGGCTATGGCCATGCACCATGTTCAACATCCCGCCGCTGGAAGGCATGATGACGGTGATTTATGAGTTCCCGGTCGATGCGGAAACCACCCTGCAACACTATGACATTTATTTCACCAACGAGGAGCTGACCGCCGAACAACAGAAGTTGATCGAATGGTATCGCGACGTGTTTCGCCCAGAGGATCTGCGGCTGGTGGAAAGTGTGCAGAAAGGGCTGAAGTCACGTGGCTATCGCGGGCAAGGACGCATCATGGTTGACGGTGCGGGCAGCGGCGTTAGCGAACATGGTATCGCGCACTTCCACAACCTGCTGGCGCAGGTCTTCCAACCTTAAATGTACAGGGGCCCCTCGGCCCCGTTAACCCATGAGGTCATCCGGTGAATATTTCCGATCAATCACTGTTCCGCCAGCAGGCGTTTATTAACGGCCAATGGTGCGATGCATCCAATCACGAAACCTTGCCGGTCAGCGATCCGGCGACCGGCCAACTTATAGGCCAGGTGCCGAACATGGCACAACCCGAAGCACAACACGCCATAGCCTGCGCACAACAAGCGCTGGCAGGCTGGCGTAGTCTGCCAGCCCAACAACGGGCACTGCATCTGCGCCGCTGGTTCGAATTGATGCTGGAGCACCAGCAGGATCTGGCGTCGCTAATGACGCAGGAACAAGGTAAACCGCTGGCAGAATCGTTGAGCGAAATCCGCTATGCCGCTTCGTTTGTCGAGTGGTTCGCCGAACAGGCAAAGCGCACCAACGGCGATATCATTCCTTCACCCAGTGCTGACAAGCGCCTGATGGTGATCAAACAAGGCATCGGCGTTTGTGCCGCCATTACGCCGTGGAACTTCCCAGCGGCGATGATCACCCGAAAAGCGGCACCGGCACTGGCGGCCGGCTGCACGCTGATCGTTAAGCCCGCCAATGAAACGCCTTATTCGGCGCTGGCAATGGCGGAGCTGGCTAACCGTGCGGGCATTCCCGCTGGGGTTTTCAACGTGATCACCGGCAATTCACAGATCATCGGTGCCGAGCTGACCAGCAATCCGCTGGTCCGTAAGCTGAGCTTTACCGGTTCCACCCCGGTTGGTCGCGTGTTGATGCGCCAAAGCGCCGACACCATCAAAAAGGTCTCTCTGGAACTGGGTGGCAATGCGCCCTTTATCGTGTTCAAGGATGCGGATATCGACGCTGCCGTTGAGGGTGCATTAGTCGCCAAATACCGTAACGCGGGGCAAACCTGTGTTTGCGCTAACCGTTTCTATATCCACCGTGACGTTTACCCGCAGTTCACAGAAAAATTTGTCGCTCGGGTAGCGGCGCTGAAAGTGGGTAACGGCTTCGATCACGATGTGCAAATAGGTCCGTTAATCAACCGTAAAGCACGAGACAAGGTCATGGAACTGCTGAACGATGCACAAAACAAAGGGGCCATCCTACTCACCGGCGGTCATCCGCACCCGCTGGGCGGCAATTTCTTCACGCCGACGGTACTGGGGGACGTTCAAGCCAGCTCACTCTTGCTGGAAGAAGAGATTTTCGGCCCGGTCGCACCGCTGGTGGTCTTTGACGATGAAGCAGAAGTGCTGCAACGCGCAAATGACACGATCTATGGGCTGGCGGCCTATTTCTACACGCGCGATGCTGCGCGCATCTGGCGGGTTTCGGAGCAGTTGGAATACGGCATGGTAGGCATCAACACTGGCCTGATATCCAACGAGGTGGCACCGTTCGGTGGCGTCAAACAGTCCGGTCTGGGGCGTGAAGGCTCCACCTATGGCATAGACGATTATCTGGAACTGAAATATCTGTGCCAGGCGGTATAACCTGTTATGCGCGGGCGCAGCCCGTGCTCTGGAGTGAATAACATGTCCAGTTATCGGATGTTTGATGTCCGCGTGATCGAAATCGAAACCATTACCGCGCAGGTAAAGCGTTTTACTCTGGCGGACCCGATGCAGCGGCCGTTGCCGGCCTTCAGTGGCGGCAGCCATATCATCGTGCAGATGCAACAGGGGGAACAACGCTACAGTAATGCCTACTCCCTGCTCAGTTCCCCTTTCGACTTGCAGCACTATCAGATCGCCGTACGGCGCGAGTCGCCCTCGAAAGGCGGATCCAACTTTATGCATAACAACCTGCAGGTAGGCGATACGCTGACCATAAGTACGCCGAACAATCTGTTTGCATTGGCACCGACGGCGGAACAACACCTGCTGATTGCCGGCGGCATCGGCATTACGCCGTTTATGGCACAACTGCATGAACTGCACCAGCGCGGTCAACGTTACCGGCTGCACTATTGTTTCCATAGCGAAGAACAGAATGCTTTTCAGGCACAGCTGCTGACTTCCCCCTTTGCTGAACATGTCCACTACCATGTTTCCACCCAGGGTAGCCGTTTAGATTTGGCACGCCTGCTGGCAGACATCGAACCTGCAACCCATATTTACGTGTGTGGCCCACCGGCGTTGAACGATGCGGTATTGCAGGCGGCTTCCGCGCACGGGATTGAGAAGGCACGTCTGCACCGCGAGGCCTTTGCCGTCACTGACAGCCAAGGGAAAGCCTTTACGCTGGTATTGGCTCGCTCAGGGATTGAGCTGGAAGTGGCACCAGAGATGACCATTCTGCAGGTGCTGGAAAACAGCAAGGCAGCGAAAGTGGAATGCCTATGCCGGGAAGGTATTTGCGGCACCTGTGAAACGCGAATTATTGAAGGGGAAGCTGACCACCGCGATCAGTATCTGAGCGAGGAGGAACGAGAAGCGCAGCAGAGCCTATTGATATGCTGCTCAAGGGCCAAGGGGCAACGGCTGGTACTGGATTTGTAGTTCAACCAACCGCGCCCGCCACAGGCGCGGTTATTGTTGAAGCTAGGCCTTGGGGAAAATCCACAGGTGCTCTGCCGGCAAGGACAGCCGGCAAAGCGTCTGTCCACGCACTTCGGTGCCATAAGCCCGCACCACGAAATCTTCAGCAACGGTGCGGAACAGGTATTCCCAACGATCGCCCAGGTACATGCTGGTCAGCAGTGGCAACTCCAGCTGGTTGCCCTGGGGATCCTCACCCAGGCGCACGCGTTCTACCCGGATCACCGCCGTGGCTTCATCGCCAACCTTTACCCCTGCGCCTGCCATGCCCCACAGCGCCCAATCTTTCCCTTCGATGCGCGCCTTGCCCTCGCTCATCTCGGTGATTTTGCCGAACAGGCGGTTATTGCTGCCCATAAACTCGGCGGTAAACAGGGTCGAGGGGGAGCCGTACATTTCCTGCGGCGTGCCCTGCTGTTCGATCTTGCCGTTGTTGAGCAACAAAATGCGATCGGAAATGGCCATCGCCTCGTTCTGATCGTGGGTCACCATCAGCGCCGACAACCCCAGCTTGATAATCAGTTCACGCAGGAACACCCGCGCCTCTTCGCGCAGCTTGGCATCCAGGTTGGATAGCGGCTCATCCAGCAGGATCACCGGCGGGTTGTACACCAACGCCCGACCAATCGCCACGCGCTGCTGCTGGCCGCCGGACAGCTGATGCGGATGGCGTTTGCCCAGATGTCCCAGCCCCAGTTGATCCAGCACCCCTTGCACCCGCTGGGTAATTTCCGCCGTGGAAACTTTGCGTAATTTCAGCGGATAGGCGACGTTCTCAAATACGGTTTTATGCGGCCACAGGGCATAGGACTGAAATACCAGCCCGAGGTTGCGCTCCTCCGCCGGGATCTCGCTGCGCGCAGTGCCGTCATACACCTTATTGCTGCCAATGATAATGCTGCCCTGCGTTGGCTTCTCCAGCCCGGCGACCGCCCGCAACAGCGTCGTTTTACCGCTGCCCGACGGCCCCAGCAGCGAAACCACCTCGCCGCGCTTTAGCTGCATCGAAACGCCTTTCAGCACCGGGTTGTCGCCGTAGGTCAAATGCAGGTTCTCTACCGAAAGTTCAATCATGTAATTTCACTCCAAAGCGCAAGGCGATCCCCAGCCCCAGCACCACCAGCAGGATGTTAATGAAGGAGAGCGCGGCCACGATATCAATGGCACCCGCCGCCCACAGCGAAACCAGCATCGAACCTATGGTTTCGGTGCCTGGAGACAACAGGTAAACCCCGGTGGAATACTCTCGTTCGAAAATCAGGAACATCAGCAACCACGAGCCGATCAGGCCGTAGCGCGACAGCGGAATAGTCACGTGACGAGTGATCTGCCCACTGGAGGCACCGGCACTGCGCGCAGCCTCTTCCAGTTCAGGGCCGACCTGCAACAGCGTCGAGGAGATCAACCTCAGGCCGTAGGCCATCCACACCACGGTATACGCCAGCCAAACGCTGAAGATGGTGCTGCGCAAAGAACGTAGCCAGACAATCAGGTTTTCCCGCAGCCATTCGGCGACCGGCAGGGCCGATAACCAGCCCTCTTTCAGCGACTTGTCCAGCCACATCGGCAGGAACAGGAACACCCACAGGAACGCCAGCCCCGCCAGCAAACCCGGCACCGCACGCGGTACCAGCACGCTGTAATCGAGAAAACGGGTAGCGCCATCGGGTTTGCGGTGCATGGCAATGCCGATGAACAGATAACAGACTACCGCCAGAGCACCGCCGATCACCCCTATCGCCATCGAGTTGACGATGGCTCGCAACAGGTTGGGTTGCTGCCAGATGGTGCGGAAGGTATTGAGCGACAGCTCGTCCCAGATAGAAACACCCACGCCCCAGTTGGAAATAAAGGCACGCAGCACCACGCCAACCAGTGGCACACCTATGGTCACCGTCAGCCAAAACACCACCACCGCACCGGCGACCCAGCGCCATTTGCCCAGCGGCAGCGCCCGCGCCTGCGACGCCTTGCCCTTGACGGTGACAAAACGGTTGGCGGTACGCATCAGACGGCGCTGCAACATTACCAGCGGAATGGTGATGCAAATCAGCACCACCGCCACTGCCGCCATCAGGTGGTAAGACGGCGTGCCCAGCTTGTTGGTCAGTTGATACAGGTAGGTCGCCAGCACCAGGTTCCCTTCCGGATCGCCCAGCACCAGCATCAGGCCGAACACCTCCAGCCCGAGAAAGAATAGCAATACGCCGGCATACAGAATCGAAGGGCGTACCATCGGCAAGCTGACGGCCGTCATGACCTGCAAGGGCGAAGCCCCTGCCGTACGAGCGGCCTCCTCCACGTCGGAGCCGACGCTGCGCAAGGCCGAGGAAATATAAAGATAAGCGTGCGGCACGTGGGTTAACCCGGCAATGACCACAATGCTGGCCATCGAATAGATATTCCAGGGCACAAAGCCCAGCAGCGATTCCGCCCACAGCGAGAAGAAGCCGACCGGCCCGGCGGCCACCACGTAGCCAAAGCCCAGCACCATCGGTGAGACAAAGATCGGCACCAGGATCAGCGGTTCAATAAACCGACGACCGGGCAAATCGGTTCTGACCATCAAAAAGGCCAGAATACCTCCAAGCGGAATGGCGATCACCACTAAGCCAAAGGCCAGGATAAAGCCACTTTTCAGCGCCTTGTAAAAGTCGGGATCGGTAAAAATAAACTCGAACGCCTCAAGGCTAAAAACCTTGGAGGGCGAAAAAAAAGGTGCGGAGAGAAAACTTTGAATCACGATAAATGACAGCGGCACATAGATAACCAGCGCGGTTATCACCACCACCAAGCCACGCGGCAGGCTCTGCCACTTTCTGCGCCATGTATTCATAATCTATCCCAATGGTTGTAAACATCGACCACCAAAGGGCGCGCGCCTCCCTGGCAGACGCGCGTCCGGAGCCTGTCCTAATTTATTTTGCCGCGGCGGTACGCCATTGCTTGATGTAGTCCAGTCGTTTGGCCGGCTGCAGGTACTCCAACAGGCTCTCGTCCACCGGAATAGGCTTCAGCGCGTTGCCAAGCATTTTGGTCATGCCGTCGATGTCATTTTTGCCTTCAATGTCATTACGGATAGAGGGAATATCCGCCTGGTTGGCGAGAATGCTCTGGCCCTTTTCCGACAAGACGTAGTTAAGCCAAAGTTTTGCCGCGTTGCTGTTGGCAGCCTCTTTGCTGATAAAGGACACGCGCGACAGCACCAGGGTGTAATCTTTCGGGTAAGCGATGCCCAGAGAAGGGTCAGTTTTGGCGCGGGCTTCGGCGTAGGAACCCAGAATGTTGAAACCAATCAGGTTTTCACCGGACGATACCCTTTCCATCATGGTACCGGTGGACGACTGCACGGCCAGACCGCCTTTGGCAACGTCAGCCAACGTAGCGAAATAGTTCGGATCGGCCTTGAAGTCCTGCACCGACAGCATGAAGCCCAACCCTGATTTTTCAATGTCATAGGTCGTGACTTTCTTTTTAAACTTGTCGGTTTGACTGGCGATCAGCTTTGCCAGCGCAGCGTGCGAGTCCGGCACATCCCCCTGCGGGATCAGCCGTTTGTTATAAATGAAGACCACCGGCTCATAGGTGGTGCCGTAGGCTCTCTCTTTCCAGACCGCCCACTTGGGCAGTTGGCCCTGTTCAGGCGAGGCGTATTCTTGCGCATAGTCGGTTGCCAGCTTCAGCGCGGTATCCATCGACGAACTCCACACCACGTCACCGCTGGTGCCACCCGCCGCCTGTTCGCTGATATAGCGGTTATACAGCTCGGTGCTGTTCATGTCGTTGTATTCGACCTTAACGCCCGGATACAACGCTTCGAACCCCTGAATCAACGGTCCTGCGGCTTTGGTATCCGTGGTGGAATACACCACTACCTTGCCCTCTTTCTTCGCGCCATCCACAATTTTCTGATAGTCGGCTGGATAGCCTGCAGGGAACTCAGCGTAAGCAGGCACTGCACCCAGTACCGCCATCGCCACCACCGACGCGCCGATTCTTGTTAACATAATCAACTCCTGGTTACATTTAATAAACTAAAAATTAACATATAGTTAATAAGTGTTCTTAAGCAACGCCGTTGATTTCTTATCTTCGTATTTTGTGAGGTTGGGCGATTTTTGGGCAAGAAAAAGCCCGGCAAGATGCCGGGCTCAGATTGATGACAAAGTCCTTTGCAGTTAAAAATTCCGATCTTGGGACGAATAAAAACAAAGGATTATGTCTTCAGATTTACCCCAAACAGCCGAAAACCACGTTTTTCGGCTGTTTGTCATTAGACTAGCCCGGCAAGGTGCCGGGCCTGGGGTAATGCGACGCGAGATGCCTTATTTCAGCAGTGCCTGCGCCTTGGCCACCACGTTATCCACGGTGAAGCCGAACTCTTTGAACAGCTGCTCTGCCGGTGCCGACTCACCAAAGGTGGTCATGCCCACGATAGCGCCGTTCAGGCCCACGTACTTGTACCAGTAGTCCGCGATACCCGCTTCCACCGCCACGCGGGCAGTGACCGCCGCCGGCAGCACGGATTCACGGTAAGCCGCATCCTGCTTGTCAAAGGCGTCGGTAGACGGCATCGAGACCACGCGCACCTTGGTGCCCGCCGCGCTCAGCTTGTCTGCCGCTTCCACGGTGATGCCCACTTCCGAACCGGTGGCAATCAGGATGACGTCCGGCGTACCGGCACAGTCCTTCAGCACGTAGCCGCCGCGGTAAACGTTGGCCAGCTGCTCCGCGGTACGCGGCTGCTGGGTCAGGTTCTGACGCGAGAAAATCAGCGTGGTCGGGCCGTCATTGCGCTCGATGCCGTACTGCCAGGCAATCGCCGATTCCACCTGGTCACACGGACGCCAGGTGCTCATGTTCGGGGTCACGCGCAGGCTGGCAATCTGCTCAACCGGCTGGTGCGTCGGGCCGTCTTCGCCCAGACCGATGGAGTCGTGGGTATAAACGAACACGTTGCGGATTTTCATCAGCGCCGCCATGCGCACCGCGTTACGGGCGTATTCCACGAACATCAGGAAGGTCGCGGAGTACGGCAGGAAGCCGCCGTGCAGCGCGATGCCGTTGGTGATGGCGGTCATGCCGAACTCGCGCACGCCGTAGTGGATGTAGTTACCCGCCGGGTCAACGTTCAGCGCTTTCGAGCCGGACCACATGGTCAGGTTGCTTGGCGCCAGGTCAGCGGAGCCGCCGAGGAACTCAGGCAGCACCTTGCCGAAGGCTTCCAGCGCGTTCTGCGAGGCCTTGCGGCTGGCGATGTTGGCCGGGTTGGCCTGCAGCTGCTCGACGAAGGCTTTGGCGTCGGCTTTCCAGTTGGCCGGCAGTTCGCCGTTCATGCGGCGTTTGAACTCGGTAGCCAGTTCCGGGAAGGCCTTGGCGTAGGCGGCGAACTTGTCGTTCCAGGCCGCTTCTTTCGCCTTGCCGGCTTCTTTGGCGTCCCACTGGGCATAGATGTCCTGCGGGATTTCGAAGGCGGCGTATTTCCAGCCCAGGGCTTCGCGGGTGGCGGCCACTTCGGCGGCGCCCAGCGCAGCACCGTGCACGTCGTGGGTACCGGCCTTGTTCGGGGAGCCGAAACCAATCACGGTTTTGCACATCAGCAGGGACGGCTTGTCGGTGACCTTGCGGGCTTCTTCAATCGCGGCCTTGATGGCATCCGGGTTGTGGCCGTCCACGTGACGCACCACGTGCCAGCCGTAGGCTTCAAAGCGCTCGGCGGTGTTGTCGGTGAACCAGCCTTCCACGTGACCGTCGATGGAGATGCCGTTGTCATCGTAGAACGCGGTCAGTTTGCCGAGCTTGAGGGTACCGGCCAGGGAGCAGACTTCGTGAGAGATGCCTTCCATCATGCAGCCGTCGCCCATAAAGGCGTAGGTGTGGTGGTCGACCACGTCATGGCCCGGGCGGTTGAACTGCGCGGCCAGGGTGCGTTCGGCAATGGCGAAGCCGACGGCGTTGGCGATGCCCTGGCCCAGTGGGCCGGTGGTGGTTTCCACGCCTGGGGTGTAGCCGTATTCCGGGTGACCCGGGGTTTTGGAGTGCAGCTGGCGGAAGTTTTCCAGCTCGCTCATCGGCAGGTCGTAGCCGGTGAGGTGCAGCAGGCTGTAAATCAGCATGGAGCCATGGCCGTTGGAGAGGACGAAGCGGTCACGGTCAGCCCAGTGCGGGTTGGTCGGGTTGTGGTTCAGGTAGTCACGCCACAGGACTTCGGCGATGTCCGCCATGCCCATAGGTGCACCCGGGTGGCCGGAATTTGCTTTTTGTACGGCGTCCATGCTGAGTGCGCGGATGGCGTTGGCAAGCTCTTTACGAGAGGACATGTTTTACTCCAGGTCGGATTAAAAAATCAGTCAAGTTTTCTATTTTCTCAGACTCCGCATTAAAACGGCAATCCCTAATACCAAATGAGAGCGAGTTCACAACTTATTAGCACAATTGGTCGGTTTTTCGGAATAACACTATTTTCCCGATTGTCGGCGTACACTAGTCTCAAGCGGCAAGATTTCCCTAAACTAAAATGACACGACCCCCTTGTTACTCTCACAGGAAAATGGCTTTATGAAGATCCGTACCTCTTTGATTGCATTAAGCATTGCCACTTTGGTAAGCGGCTGTCAAAACCTGAACACCGATACCCTGATGCAGTCTGGCGCGCAGGCGTTCCAGGCCGCGACGCTGAGCAATAACGACGTAAAAATCCTGAGTGATAAATCCTGCGCAGAGATGGACAGCAAGGCACAAATCGCGCCGGCCGACAGTACCTATGCCAAACGCCTGAACAAAATCGCAGCGGCGTTGGGAGATAATATCAACGGCACGCCGGCCAACTATAAGGTCTACGTCACAAAAGACGTGAATGCCTGGGCAATGGCCAACGGCTGTATCCGCGTTTACAGCGGGCTGATGGACATGATGACCGACAATGAAGTGGAAGGCGTGCTGGGCCACGAAATGGGCCACGTGGCGCTGGGCCATACCCGCAAAGCAATGCAGGTCGCTTACGGCACCGTGGCATTGCGTACCGCAGCGGCCTCGACCGGCGGCATCATAGGTTCGCTGTCGCAGTCACAGTTGGCGGATATGGGCGAGAAGCTGGTTAACGCTCAGTTCTCCCAAAAACAGGAAAGTGAAGCCGATGACTATTCGTTCGATCTGCTGAAACAACGCGGCATCGACCCGAACGGCCTGGTCACCAGCTTTGAAAAACTGGCTAAAATGGAGGCCGGCCGTCAGAGCAGCATGTTCGACGATCACCCCGCTTCCGAAGCGCGCGCACAGCATATTCGCGAGCGCATCGCAGCAGGCAAGTAAAACACAACGCCCGACAGATGCCGGGCGTTTTTCATTTCATCAGTACAATGTCTTTTGCGGTGGCCCGGCGAAGGTTAGCGGCCCGATGCTGTTCATATCCACTTCCACCACCGACGGCCCCGGATAATTAATCGCTTCCGCCAGCACGCCGTTGAACTGCGCCGCGCTGTCCACTTTCCACGCCTTCAGCCCCATCGCCTCGGCAACCTGGGTAAATGCGGGAGTGTGCAGTTCGTTATAATACTGACGGCCGGCAAAATACTTGTCCTGAATGCCCCGCATCACGCCGTAACCGCCGTCGTTCATGATCAACAGGGTAATATTGGCCTGCTCCTGCGCCATGGTTGCCAGTTCGCCCAGGCCTAACGCCAGCCCCCCGTCCCCGACCAGCCCCACCACCTTGCGCTGCGGGTTGGCGATCGCCGTGCCAATCGCCATTGGCAGACCCATGCCAATCGCCCCGGCCAGCGAGTGAATGTTGCAGAGCGGCGAAATGGCGCGGAACAAACGGCTGCCCCACACGCTGCCGGAAACGGTGATATCACGCACCAACAGACCGTCCTGCGGCAACGCAGCGGCGATGGCGTCGTTCAATTTTGCATACTCTCCCGACTGCTGGCGCAGCGCACTTTCCGCCTGCTGTATCGCCGTGGCTATCTCGGCATCCCACTCGGCATTCACTTTTTCACCCGGACTCAAACGAGCAGCCAGCGCGTTAAGCAAGGCGCCGCAGTCACCGTTGATTTGCTCGTCGGCCAGATAGTTGCGGTTGGCCGCCGCCGGATCGATATCAATTTGAACCAGCGGGCGCGGCAGCGGCAGCGTCCAGGTACGTGTCTCATTGCTGCGCAAGCGTGAACCGGCCACCAGCGTCAAATCGCACTGCGTCAGGATCGCCTCAATGCTCGGTGAGTTGTGGAACGCACGCAGGCTGCGCGGATGACTATCAGGCAGGATACCGCGCCCATGGGTGCTGGAGATCACCACCACGCCGGCATCCGCCAGTTTGCGTACCGCATCGGCGCAGGCCAGCGCACCGCCACCCAACCACATCAATGGGCGTTTGGCCTGTTTCATCCGCTGATACAGGCGCTCAACCGCCTCGTCACTGGCCGCCGGCAGCGGCGCTGGCGCCACGGGCTGGCTCAGCACCGAACTGGAAACCAGGCTACTTTGAATATCGATCGGGATCTCGACCGCCACCGGGCCACAAGGCACCGTCTGCGCATCGAGGATAGCCCGCTGGATCACGGCCACCGCCTGTTCCGCTGAGTTGACCCGATATGCGCGTTTGGAGCAGGCGCGCAGGAAACCCAACTGATCGCGGGTCTCATGAATGAACCCGGCGTCGGCATCCAGATAGGCCTTCTCCACCTGGCCGGTAATGTGCAGCAACGGCGTGTTGGCATTCAGCGCTTCGATCATGGCACCGACCGCATTGCCGGCCCCCGCGCCCGTACTGGTCAAGGCTACGCCCAGACCGGAGAAACGGCCGTGGGCATCGGCCATGGTGACCGCGCCCGCTTCGCCACGCGCCGGTACGAAACGGATGTTGCCACGTTGCCCTACCGCATCGGCAATCGGCAGATTATGAATCGAAATGATGCCGTACATCGCCGACACCTCGTACTGTTCCAGAGTCCGGGCTATCGCCTCGCCAACCGTTATTTTATCGCTCATCATCTGCCTTCTTATTGTGTTCGTTGTAGGGGGTACGCACCGTCGATCAAAGCTAATCGCTCCAGCGGTTCGCCTGATGGCTCAGCGCCAGGTAAAGGCTTTTCTGCTGCATATAGGCCTTGATGCCGTGCAGACCCTTTTCGCGGCCCAGACCGCTCTCTTTGAAACCGCCGAAAGGCGTAGAAATAGAGAATGTTTTGTAGGTGTTGATCCACACGGTGCCGGTTTCCAATTGTTCCGCCAGCGCCATCGCCCGCGGGAAATCCCGGCTCCAAATCCCGGCGGCCAACCCGTACACCGAATCGTTGGCTTGCTCGATCAACTGTTGTTCGTTATCGAACGGCAGTGCCACCAGTACCGGGCCAAAAATCTCTTCCTGGCAAGCGCGGGCACGGTTACTCAACCCTTCGATAATCGTTGGCAGGTAATAGCTGCCGCCGGCCAGCAGCGGATCGGCCGGCGCTTCGCCGCCTATCACCACCCGGCCGCCTTCTTGCTGCGCCAGCGCCACATAATCCGCCACGCTTTGGCGATGCTTGTCGTTAATCAGCGGGCCGAGGTGCACGCCCGGCGTCAGCGGATTGCCGACCCGCAGCCCGGCCGCCAGTTCACTCAGGCGCGCCAGCAGCGGCTGGTATAGCGAGCGGTGCACAAACAGCCGCGAGCCGGCAATGCAGGCCTGGCCGGCGGAGCTGAAAATGCCGTAGCAGATCCCGCGAGCCGCCTGTTCCAAATCGGCGTCCTCCAGCACGATGGTCGGCGACTTGCCGCCCAGCTCCAGCGAGGTAGGGATCAGCTTCTCGGCGGCGATATGCGCCAAATGGCGACCGGTATTGGTCCCCCCGGTAAAAGAAATCTTTTTCACTAACGGGTGACGCGCCAGCGCCTCGCCAATCACCGAGCCTTTGCCCGGCAGCACGCTAAGCAGTCCGGCGGGCAGGCCTGCCTGCTCAAACAGTTCCGCCAGTTTTAGCGCCATCAGCGGTGTCGCTTCGGCCGGTTTGAGGATCACCGCATTGCCCGCCGCCAGTGCAGGGGCCACCTTTTGCATCTCACTGGCGATCGGCGAGTTCCACGGCGTAATGGCCGCGATCACGCCCAGCGGCTGATACTGGCTCAACGTCATGATCTCCGCGCTGCGCTGGGTCGGCAGTTCGCCCTCCAGCACCTCGCAGGCAGCGGCAAAGTAGCGAGCCGTCGCCGCCGCGCTGGCCACCAGCCCACGGGTTTCCGCCAGGGGTTTGCCGTTGTCGCGGGTCTGCAGCTGCGCCAGCTCTTCCAGTTGCGCCATAATCAGGTTGCTGACGCGGTACAGAATGTTGGCTCGCTGATGCGGCACCAGCCCACGCCACTCGGGGGCCCGCCAGGCGCGTTCCGCCGCGGCTACCGCATCATTGACGTCTTCAATACTGGCGGCACGCAGCCGCGCATTCACGCTGCCGTCGGCCGGGAACTGCGAGGCCATTTCATCGCCACGCCCTTCACACCAACGCCCAGCCACAAAAATCTTTAACCTTTCCATACTCGCTCCTGCCGTTCAGGCAATAAAACCACCGTCGATCAGACGGCGGCAGGCTTGTACCGCGCTCAGCGCCGCCAGGGTTGATGTCTTGGGATTGCTTGCCAGCGGGTTGCCGCTCAGCTCAATATGAAACTCACCGAAATTGCCGCACACCTGCAGCCGGTGGGTATTGCGTCGGGTCGCGGGATCGACCAGCAACCGCACCCGGGTGGCGTCCATTCCCAGGCCGTTGAGCGCAATGGTCGCCGCCACATTGGCGTTCGCCGGGAATAACCGCGCCGCCTCCCGCGCCGAGCCTTCGAAAAACACCTGCGCCTCGCTTACCGCATCGAGATCAATCAATTGCTCTGCCATACTGCCGCGCCAGCTGGCCGGACTTTTACACGCCTGATAAGTGACGCTGTCCAGACCGCCCTCACGTGCCGACGCCAAGCCGTCCATGCCCGCCACCGCACCGGACAGCACGATCACCTGGCCCCGATGCTGCCGACAGGCTTGCTGCAAACGCTGCTGCAACGCGGCATCCGCTAATGCGCCGGTAGAGATCACCGCTAAAGGCCAACCGCGCGTGACCACCGCCTCACCGAACTCCGCCACCGCCTGCTGGCTGGCGCACTCCAGCACCAGATCCGGCTTTTCAGCACAGTGGTCGGGGTGGGTCAACGCCTGCACCTGGCCACCAAAGGCGTTGGCAATCGCCGCATGATGAGCCGCACGCGCGACAATCCAGCCAACGCTCACCCCGTCCGGCAGGCGGGACAGCACCTCTGTGGCCATTGCGCCGTAACCAATCATCATGATCTTCTTCATCTTTTCAGCCTCTGCGGTTAAAGATGGCGGTTAAAGCCGCCGGAGACGTCCAGCGCGGCCCCGGTGGTAAAGGACGCCATAGGCGAAGCCAGGAACAACAGCGCCCGTGCGGGCTCCTGCGGTTTCCCCAGGCGTTTCATCGGGATGCCGCGTCGTTCGGCAATCGCCGCCGTCCACTGCTCCCAGCTTTGATCTTTATCGCTGCGCTCGTCGAAGCGGCGACGCCACTGGCCGGACTCCACCATGCCCAACAGGATCGAGTTGACGCGAATGCCCTTGTCCACCAGCTCTTTCGACAGCGTCAGCGTCATGTTTAGCAGTGCCGCACGCGCCGCCGAGGTAGCGATCATGTGTTCTTCCGGCTGCAAGGCCAGCAGCGAATTCACACAGGTGATGGAAGCGATATCCGAACGCTCCAACGCCGGCAAAAATGCCTGCACCGGGTTAATCACGCCGAACAGCTTTAGCTCCGCCTCATGCAGCCAGGCGGTGCGCGGCGTTTGATCAAAATGCGCAACGAACCCCTGGCCAGCGTTGTTGATCAACAAATCTACGCCGCCGAAGCGTGCAGTCACCTGGGCGGCAAACTGCGTTACCTGCGACTCATCCAGCACGTCGCAGCACAGTGCCAGGATCTCCGCCTGCGGAAACTCATGGCGCAGGCTGGCTTCGGCACCGGCCAGTTTGTCCGGATTGCGGCCGCAAAATGCCACCTTCGCGCCTTCCGCCAGCAGCAGACGCAGGGTTTCGAAACCGATGCCCGACGAACCGCCGGTGACCACCGCGACCCGTTTCTCAAGCTGAAAATTCATGGTTGAATTGCTCCCGTAAAATCCTGCAGATAGCGGTTAAATTGCCCCGGCGCATCGAGATAGCTGGCGTGCCCGGCCCCCTCAATCAGGCGCAGTGCCGCGTCCTGCTGTTGCGCCAGCACCGCCGCCGCTTCCGGTGGCGTGATCCGATCGCAGTCACCGCACCACACCTGCAACGGGCCGCGGTACTGCGCCAGATAGCGGCCGATATCGTCGTTGGCCAGCATCCAGGCGGCATTAAGAAACCCCTCGGGATCCAGCTGCTGCATGCCGTTGCGTACCCAGGCAATATCTTGGGGATCCGCAGCTTCACGCAGTAACGCCGCCGCCCGCTGCTCGCCGTAGCCCTGCGGCCCAAGCTGCTCAATCATCTGTTTTCTCTGGCTATAAACCTGTTGGCGTTTCTCCAGCGGTGCGTTGGCGTAGCCCTGCGCCGGATCCGCCAGCACCAGCCCACATAATCCGTCGGGATAACCGGCAGCATAGGCGCTACCGATCAAGGCACCGAGCGAGTGGCCGACGATCAGCGGTTGCTCCAACTGCAAGTGCGCCACCAGCGCCGCCAGCGCGGCGGCGTAGGCTGCGGCATCCGGCTCGCTGATCGTCAGCGGCAGGCTGCCGCCGTAGCCTGGGGCGTCCCAGGCCAGCAAGCGATGACCGTCGGCCAGCCCCGAGTCATTGAACTGCTTGATCCACGAAGCCGAACCGGAACTGATGCCGTGCAGCAACACCACCGGGCGACCGTGACCCGCCTCGCGCCAGCTCAGGGTAAACTCCCCGCAGCGCGCCTGCTGACGTTGCGCCAGGCCGTTCATCAGTTGCGTTTCACTTTGGATAACGGGTGATCCGCCGGGTAGGTCGGGGTTTCCGGTTTGGCGGTACCGAGCATCACGCACATCAACGCCTCTTCTTCGCCGTGGTTGAACAACCCACGGTAGACTCCGGCCGGCACCGAGATCAGATCGCGCTCTTTCAGCTTGGTTTCGTAATATTCGCTACCGTCCTGGATCATCAGCGTGATGCTGCCCTTCAGCATAAAGAACACCTCTTCCACGTCATCGTGCAGGTGCAACGGGCCCTCGCACTTCGAAGGCAGCACCATGGTGGAGAAGGTGAAGTTGCCTGCCGGAATGGTATTGGTGTCGCTGGCTACCCCGGTGGCGCCGGTACCGATGTAGCGCATCTGCGCACGGCGGTATTTCGGGTCGTAATCGGCCTGAAACTTCAACGCGTTCCAGTCATATTTACGGCCTTCAAAGCGGGCGATACGCGATTCCACCCAATGCTCAATCGATTGATCCTGCGGCTTGACGCCAGCTTGCTTCTCAACCTGGGACATGTTGTAACTCCTCTGTTGAATCAAACGGTTAAATCAATACTTCTTCAGTAACGGCAGCAGAATGATGCAGCCGATCAGGGCCATCACCACCAGGAACAGCAAGCCGTTATCCATGTTGCCGGTGGCGGCGATCAGCGCCCCCATCAGCACCGGTGCCAGCGCACCGGCAAAATTGCCCAATCCGTTAAAAATACCGCCGGCGGTGGCGCTGACCTTGCTGCTGGTGGCTTTCGCCAGCAGGGCAAAGATGTTTGGCGCACCGGCCCCCCACATAAAGGTGCTGAAAGCCATGGCGGCGATCACGCTGTAGGTGCCCTGCAGCTGCAGCACCACGGCCAGCCCCAGCCCGGCGCCGCACAGCGAGACAAAACAGGCCAGCGCGCGACGATCCAGCTTGTCCGACAGCCAGGCGCCGACCACTTCGCCCAGCAGCATGGCGATAAACGGCAGCGATGACAGATAACCGGCGTGTTCCAGATGAATACCTTTGCCCTTGATCAGGTAGCTCGGCAGCCAGCCGTTCATGCCCCACAGGTAGGTCAGGAAGGCGATGTTAAACAGGCAGATCATCCAAAAATGCGGATTGCGCAGCAGTTCATGGCGATGCTGTTTACGTTCGGCAATAGCCGGTTTGGAAACGCTAGCCGCCGCGGGGCGTGACACGTTGAGATGACGCATGCCGAACAGCACCAGCAGCATCACCGGCAGCGTCAGGAACGCCATAAAGAAGAAGGTGGTCTGCCAGTCAAAGGTGTTAAGGATGTACAGCGTAACCGGGAAGCCGAGCGCGGCGCCCAATGGCGTACCCAGCAGCCACAACATGGTGGCGCGTGCCTGCAGGCGCTGCGGGAAGGCCTGGCGAATGATGGCGTAGGCCATTGGCAGCAGCGGACCTTCGGCAATGCCGAGCAAAATGCGCAGCGTCATCATGCTGTGATAAGAGCGCGTCATGCCCATCAGCACCATCAGTACGCCCCACACCACCATCATGCCAATCAGCACCTTGACCGGGTTCAAGCGGTCGCCAATTCCGCTCAGCAACATCGAAGAGATGCCGTAGGAGAACAAAAACGCGCTCATCAGCAACCCCAGCCGCGCCGGGTCAAAACTGATGCCCAGCGCCTGCTGGAATTCAGTATCGGAAAACAGCGCCGCGATGCTGATCTTGTCGAAAAACGCCAGCAGCACGCAGGCAAACAGCGCGATGGGCACCGACCAGCGCACTCGTTGCTGCGGATTTTCGGCAACACCATCCCCCACCCGTTCAGCGCGGGCGTCAATCTCTTGCGTAGTCATGAAACGCTCCCGAGGTTACGGGCGTTATTTCAACGCCATCAAAGAAAACTCCGCATCCGCCAACTGCTGCGGTTCCAGCACGCGCCCACTGGCCAGCCAGCGTTTGCCCAGCTTGATGGTACGAGCGTCGTTAAACGCCACCATTTGCACCAACTGACGATCGGCATTTAACGTAAAGAACACCTGCGATTGCGGCGTACGCCGCACCACATGGTGCACGCCACCGGTCGGCACGCCGAGGATCTGGATATTGGCATCGTATTGATCCGACCACAGCCAGGCCACGTCATCGTAAGGGGCGGCAAAGGCGTCCAGCATCGCGCAAGCGGTGCTGATCGCCTGATTCTGCGCATAGGCCCAGGACTGCAGGCACAGGCCCAGCGTCGGGTGACGCGCCACGTCGCCGGCGGCGAAAATCGCCGGGTGGCTGGTGCGCCCCTGGCCGTCAACCACGATCCCCACGTCAATCTTCAGCCCGGCACTGCGCGCCAGTTCCAGATTCAACTCGACGCCGATCCCCACCACCACCAGGTCAAACGGCTGAGGATCGCTGACGCCGCTGCCGATCCAGGCGCTACCGTCACGATCTTCCAGCTGAATGTCACCGCAGCCGCAGTGCAGGGTCACGCCTTGCTGTTGATGCAATTCCAGTAGCGCTTGGGAGACATCCGCGCCGACACTGCGCATGCACAGCGCTGGCTGGCGTTCAAAGACCGTCACGTCAGCACCGAGGCGCCGCGCCGAAGCGGCAATCTCCAGCCCAATCCAGCCACCACCGACGATCGCCAGTCGACGGCATCCTTGCAGCGTCTGACGCAGCTTCGCCGCATCATCCCAGGAACGCAGCGTCATCACCCGAGGGTGACTGGCCCAACGGGCGTCCGGCAGGCGCGGCCGGCCACCGGTGGCAATCAGCAGTTGATCAAACTGCAGCTGCCGACCGTCGCTGAGGCTGACGATTTGTTTTTTTGCATCAATGGATTCGGCACGTAACGGCCGGCACCAGTTGAGATTCAACCCGGCGACCACCTGTTCGCTGAACAATCGGCTGAGCGGCGCTTCGCCGTCCAGCAACGCCGCCTTGGAAAGCGGCGGGCGTTCATAAAAGTCATAGGGTTCGTCGCTGATCACCGTCAGCCGGCCCGCATAGCCACGATCGCGCAGCGTTTTCGCCGCCCAACCGCCGGCCTGGCCACCGCCGATAATGACGATCCCCGCCGCTTCTGGCTGGCTCATAGCGCCTCCGGTTTTTTCTGCTGGCGGCGCGTATCGTGGTCGATCCCCCCTTCCACCGCCCACTCTGTAAACGACACCAGCGAGTGTTCCAGCTCGCGCGGCTGCCAGTTTTCAGTCAGATAGTCATCGTTGGTGTAGTACTCAAACGCGCCGCCGGTCGGGCTGTTGACGTACCAGAAATAGGCTGAGGAAATCGGATGGCGACCGGGGCCGATAAAGGTGCTCCACTTCTCTTTGTTCATGGCGATACCGCCGCCGATCACCTCGTGGATGTCGCGCACGGTAAAAGCTACGTGATTCAGGCCACGTGGACGATTCGGCAATTTCAGCAGGAACAGGTTGTGATGCCCGCCGCGCGCCTGAGTGCGCAGGAACACTGCCCGATCGATATAGCGATCCGAGACCTGGAAGCCCAGTACCTCACGGTAGAAACGTTCGGTGGCGGCCAGATCTTCGACGAAGAACACCACGTGGCCAATATTGATCGGCTGTGCCTGCGCATATACCGGGCTGGGCTGATCGATGCGGCGCACATCTCCCCATTGGTTGATCGGCGATACCGGTAAATCGACTTCGCGCTGTTGGCTGACGCTAAAGCGCAGCGTCATACCGTTCGGATCGATACATTCCAGCTCTTCCCCCACCTGACGGAAGCCCGGCATCTGCGCCAACAGCGGCTGCAAAGCGGCCAATTCCGCCGGGCTGCCCACGCCCCAGGTCATGCGGCGCAGAGTCGAACCGCCCTCAAACGCCGCCGGCAAGGTCTCGCTCTGCAACGGATGCAGCACCACGCGCGCCCCACTCAGGGTGGTGAATTCACGTTGGCGTTCGCCCCAGTGCTGTTGTGCCGCCTGCAGGCCGAAGTCCTGCATGAATTTTTCGCAGGTTGGCAGATCTTCGACGCCAAATTCCAGTTTTTCGATTCCGATTACGCTCATTGTTGTGCCTCACGTTCTCGCTGAATGCGGTTTTCAGGCATGACAAACCCCGGCCCCTGTTTGCCATGAGCCTTATCCCTGCCTGATTCATTGGTAGGGGACGAATACAGTCGCCCCGATTAATGCGAACGCGGCTTGCAGCCCCCCTACGAAAACAAGGGGTTGTCAGTTAGCCGACGTTAGCCTGCGGCGGCGCGCCCAGAAAGCCGGAGATTTTCTCTGCGGCGTCACGCACTTCCATGCGCAGCCGTTCGCGATCTGCTTTTGGGATCTCATCGAACGGCACCATGATGCTGACCACGGCCTCGACCCGCTGCTCGCGGTTAAAGATTGGATAGACGATCGAAGAGATGCCATGGCGGAAAAACGACTCGCCAATCACATAACCGCGCGCCTTATCCTGCTGCACCATCTGCCACAGCGCTTCACGATCTGCCGGGGTCCCCGGACCGCTGCCCGGCAATTGTTCCTGCGGATAGAGCTGGTCGAATTCGTCGCGGGTAGCGCTGGTCAGCAGCATGCGGCCCAGTGAGGTTTGGTGCACCGGCAGGCGGGTGCCGACGCTGACCTGATTGATTTGCGAACCGGCGGCGCTGACGCGGGCGATGTAGATCACGTCGCGCTCATCACGGATCGCCAGATGACTGCTGCACTGGCTGCGATCGCGCAGTTGCTCTATCACCGGCTGACCGGCCTGGGCAACGTCCAGAGAAGCGATATATTCAAAGCCGAGGCGCAGCACTTTGATGCCCAGCGCAAAGGTGTTGGTCCGTGGGTTGCGCTCCAGAAAACCCAGATGCTCCAGAGTTTGCACCACGCGATAGGCGGTAGCCTTTGGCATGTCGACCAGGCGATGCAATTGGGCAAAAGTCATTTCCTTATGCTGCTCGCCAAACGCCAGCAACAGTTGTAACCCGCGATCCAGTCCTGGGATCAGATATTTACACGCTTGATCGTCCGCCATGTGCTGCTCCTGGCTAAAGGTTGATTAGTTAAAAACAAAGCCGCCGTTAACCGGCAACAGTTGGCCGGTCACGAAATTCGCCAACGGCGACAGCAGGTAGAGCACCGAGCCATTAACGTCGTCAGGGTGCTGTGCCCCGGCCAATGCACGCCCTTGTTCGTACAGTTGATGACGCTCGGCGGGCACGTATTCGGTGGCCTCTACCCGCGTCAGTCCCGGTGCGATTGCGTTCACGCAAATCCCCTGCGGACCCAGTTCACGCGCCATTGAGCGGGTCATGGAGATGATCGCTCCTTTGCTGGCCACGTAAGCCATCAGGCGCGGTGCGCCCCACAGTGCGGTATCCGAAGCCACGTTAACGATCTTGGCATGTGGGGTTTGCGCCAACAGGGGTACCGCTGCCTGACTCACCAGCCAGGTACCACGTACGTTGACCTGCATCACCCGATCCCACAGATCGATATCGTATTCCATCATGGTTTTGCCACCGACGCCGGTAGCCAGCGCCGCGTTGTTCACCAACCCGTCGATCGCACCGCCTTCGGCAATGGCGTTGAATGCCGCGCTGATCGACGCCGGTTCGGCCAAATCGATCACCTGCGTTTCAACCTGTGCGCCCTGCTCGCGCAGGTTCGCGGCGCTGTCTGCCAGTTCATCCGCCAGAATATCGCACATCACCACTCTGGCACCGGCCTCGCTGATGGCTGCGGCGAAACTCCGCCCCAGCCCGCGCGCCGCGCCGGTCACCACAATGCGTTTTCCCGTCAGCAAGCCGTTCACTGCGCCGCCTCCAGCTCACTGAGTTTCGCCAGCTGCTTCTGCGCTTCTTTTTGCATCATGCGGCGCAAGCGAGACAGCCCCACATCATGCTGATACAGATACTCGCGGCCACGCGCGTTCGGGGCCATATTTTCCAGCACGATACGATCCTGCTCCAGTACGTCCCAGTGCAGCGACTCCAGGCGGTTGCGATACATAAAGCGCCACATGTCACGCTGCCAGTCTTTCACCTTACGGATACGCCAGAAGAACACCCGGCAGTGATCCTTATCTTCCGGCACCACCATGCCGATGATCCAGAAGTGACCGCCCGGCCCGAAGCGCTTTTTGTACGGGATCGACAAACGCATCCAGTAGGCGCCGCTGCTGCCAAACTCCACCCAGTCAAAGTTAACGCCGATCTGACCATTCTTCTTAAAGATGAAACCGTTGTCGGTCGGCTCCAACGCCATGTCCGCCTTGCGATCCCCTTCCGCCATCGAGTGCGAGGACGAATGCAGGTAGGTGCCGTGCATCGGATCCATCACGTTTTCCAGCGCGTACTGGTAATTGCAGTCCCAACTGGCGGTGCACAGGAAGTTGCTGTAGGCCGCTTCGTCCGCCAGTTCCGGCGGGAAGGTCAATTCAGCTGGCTCTTCATCCGCCGTCACACCGAAATAGAGGAACACCGCACCGTAGGCTTCTTTGGCTGGGTAAGAGCGCAGGCATTTCTGCCCCACCAGCGGACAACGATCGACCGCCGGCACGTCTTTTACCGTACCGTCGCCACCCACTTCCACGCCGTGATACCAGCAGGCGATGCGATCGCCCAGGTTCCAGCCCATAGAAAGGCGCGCACCGCGATGCGGGCAGCGATCTTCCAGCGCATGGATCGCGCCGTCGCCGTCGCGCCACACCACAATCTGTTGCTCCAGCCGCGTAATGCCCACCGGGTTATTGCCGATTTCCCAACTGGCCAGCACCGGATACCACATGCCGCGCAGCCCCTGGTCGAGATAGTCCTGTAAGGTCTGTGCGGAGGATGTTGTGTTTGCTGTCATTGTCTTCTCCCGGATGCTGCTCAGAAACCGTTAACGTGAAGGAATTCGCGGAACGCCGTCTGATTCCACGGCTGGCCATTGCGATCGAACAGGCGACGCTGATTCAGGGCGCTAACGATCTGCTCCAGCTCTTCTGCACCCTGATCGAAGATCTCTTCCAGCGCCGTGACCAACGCAGTCTCGAAACCGTCGGGTACGCGAGCGCGGGTTTGCCAGATGACGTTCTGAAATTGGCCCGGCTGATGGATTTGGCCATTGCCGCCTTCGCGCGCCGGGATCACCTGTTGGGTGTCCGGCAGCCAGGGATTGAAATCGGTGATGTGCTGCATGATTACTCCTCCGCAATAAAGGTGATTTGGATTTGATTGTCGATCACCCGGGTGGCATAGGTTTGCAGATCGCGGCCGCCTGGCTCACGCAGGCATTGGCCGGTACGTACGTCGAACAATGCTTCGTGCAACGGGCATTCGACCTTGCCGTCATCAACAAACCCCTGGCTGAGCAAGGCATAGGCATGTGGGCAAACGTCTTCCAGCGCGTAATAGTTGCCGTCGATCAGATACACCCCGACCTCTTTCCCTTCCACGTTGGCGGAGAAAGGAAAATCTTCTTTCACCTGAGACACTTCACACACTTTCGTCCAGCTCATTGCTTTTGTCCTCTATCTGATTGTTTCATATATGAAACTCAGTTTCTTATTTAATACACTCACTATAAGTCTGGTGAAACTTTCGTCAAGAGAGCAAAGCGGCAATTGTTAATGGAAAGTTGTTTAAACATGACAAATGCGGGAAGGATCACGAAAAAATGCATCGATATGAAAAACTGATGAAATCTGTGCTTTCTATCACTAATTCATGGATAAAAAGACGTTGATCTGGCTAATGCAATGCGAGTAAAAGTGCTATCTCGCTGTCTGAAACACCCTTTTTGATAACAATAAATTTACATAAAAACGGCTCAAACCTGCTTTTCACCACTGTGAAATCAGCGGGTTAGTTTACTGCTGTCTAAATTCGTTATTCGCCCGCCAAAGGAGCGTACATGGAGCGCATTGTGCAACAACGTCAACGCTGGTTCGGGGTAGTGGCCCTGCTGTTTCTGATCGTCATCGCCTATGCCGATCGGGTCAATATTGCCGTGATGCTGGTCAACCCCGACTTCTTGCAACACTTTCAGCTCGACGGTAACCGTGCGCATCAGGGCATGCTGATGACGGTGTTTTTGCTCGGTTACGGGCTTTCCGCCATGCTGCTGACGCCCTTTCTGGAAACCCTGATGGGCTATCGCCGCGCGCTGACGCTCAGCATTGTGCTCTGGGCGCTACTGACTGCCGCCTCACCGCTGGCGGGGTCGTTATTGCTGCTGTTTGCGGTACGCGCACTGCTTGGCGTCAGCGAAGGGCCGCTGTTCTCATTGAAAACCATGTACATCGGCGATCACTTCGCCGCCGATGAGCGCGGTAAACCCAATGCCGTCAGCACATTGGGCGTTTCTCTGGGCCTGGTGATTGGCTTTCCACTGGTCAGTTTCCTGATGGCACACTTCGGCTGGGCGGTCTCTTTCTATCTGCTGGCGCTGATCAACCTGCTGCTGGGGCTAGCGCTGGTGCGGTTGTTTATCCATCCGCGCTCGTTACCGCTGAGCGCCGTCGATCCTCAGCCGGTTCTGAGCCGTGTCTGGCACACCTTCGCCCTGGCCTGGCATACCCCGATGCTGGGTTGGATCATGCTGATCGAGATCGCGACCCTGAGCTACCTGTGGGGCTCCAGTTCCTGGCTGCCGGCTTACCTGACCGACGAGAAAGGATTCTCCATCAAACAGATGGGCTGGATGGCTTCGCTGCCGTTTATCGTCAGCATCGCCTCCAAATATCTCGGCGGCGTGCTGCTTGACCGCATTCGCCCCTATCAGGCACCGTTGATTTTCGCCTTTGGCGGTGCGGCAACTGCGTTGTGTATCTATGGCGTGATGCACAGTCATCAGCTCGGCTGGATTGCTTTCTTCCTGCTGGCGGCCAATGCCTGCTGGGGGGCTCAGGGGGCGGCGATCCCAACCCTGTTGCAACATTATGCGCAGCCGCAGGCGGTCGGCAGCGCCTACGGACTGATTAACGGCATCGGCAATATGTTCTCGGCGTTTGTGCCGATGATTATGGGCATGGTAATGGCTAGCCAGGGCAAGGTGTCTTCAGGATTTGCGGTGCTAATGGTGTCGCAGCTAGTGACGCTGTTGGCGGGCTGTGTGCTGTTTGGCCGGATGCGGATGACGCGAGAAGCCAGGCGGGCGTAAAGCAGTCGGGGCGCACATGCGCCCCGATCCGTATTTATGTTACCGGGCCTCAGCGCCCTTTCTTTTTACGACCCGGCTGAGCAAAGCGCTTGCGCGCAGGCGCGCTGTTGCTGGGCTTGTCGGCGCTTTTCGCCCCGCCGCCGGCCGGTTTTTTCACTGCCGGTTTGGCTTTCTTCGCCGGTTTGGCCTCCGAAGTGGAACCCTCTATCGACTTAAACAGTTCGACCAGTTCGTCGTCGGTTAAATCACGCCATTCACCCGGTGGCAAACCTGCCATGCTCACATTCATGATGCGAGTGCGTTCCAGCTTGGTGACCTCATAGCCGAAATGCTCGCACATGCGGCGAATTTGACGATTCAGCCCCTGTACCAGCACGATGCGAAACACAAAGGGCGCTTCTTTCTTCACTTTGCATTTTTTCGTCACCGTACCCAGCATTGGCACGCCGGCACCCAAACCACGGATAAAGTCGTCGGTGACCGGTTTGTTGACCGTCACCCGGTATTCTTTTTCATGGTCGTTGCCCGCACGCAGGATCTTGTTCACCAGATCGCCGTGATTGGTGAGGAAGATCAGCCCCTGCGAGTCTTTGTCCAAGCGTCCGATCGGGAAGATACGGGTGCTGTGGTTGACGAAATCGACGATATTGTCTTTCTCGCCCTCTTCAGTGGTACTGACGATCCCGACCGGCTTGTTCAGCGCGATAAAGATCAGGTTGTCTTCGTTACGAGGTTCAATCAGCTGACCGTTGACCTTGACGACGTCCCCTGGGAATACCTGATCGCCAAGCGTAACGCGCTTGCCATTGATAAAAACGTTGCCTTGTTCGATATAACGATCGGCGTCGCGGCGAGAGCAGATGCCGCTCTCGCTAATATATTTGTTAAGACGTGTGGAAGGCTTGGTCAGCATGTTTTCTCCATACCCGTTGTCTTTCAAGTCACAGCGTTGTTACCTGCACTCCCCCACCCCAGTCACTTACAAAAGTAAGCTCCTGGGGATGAGCGAGCTGGGTGCCTAGCTGCGACTTGAAATCCATAGGGTATATAGATACCGGTTGTGTGTATTTCTCTATGGTACCGTTACAAGCGACTCGGCTTACCGCCCATAACCGCCTGTTAATACTATTAGGAACTTATTTGGTTTTTTTAGCCGCTTGCAGATACAGCATCTCCAGACCCAGGGTCGCCGCAGCCAGCGCGGTAATTTCGGACTGGTCATACGCCGGGGCGACTTCTACCACGTCCATACCGACGATGTTCAGCGACTGCATGCCGCGCACCAGTTTCAGTGCACGATCGGACGTCAACCCGCCGATGACCGGCGTACCGGTACCCGGTGCGAATGCCGGATCCAGGCAGTCGATGTCGAAGGTCAGATAAACCGGCATATCACCGACGATCTGTTTGATCTGAGCCAGCAGATCGTCAACGCTACGATCGTTAACCTGTGCCGCGTCCAGTACGGTGAAGCCGTTGTCATGGTCGAACTCGGTACGGATACCGATCTGCACCGAGCGAGTTGGATCGATCAGGCCTTCGTTCGGCGCATGGAAGAACATGGTGCCGTGATCGTATTGGCTGCCGTTAGCATAGGTGTCGGTATGGGCATCAAAGTGCACCAGTGCCAGTTTGCCGAAATGTTTGGCGTGTGCGCGCAACAACGGCAGAGTCACAAAGTGGTCGCCGCCGAAGGAGAGCATGCGCTTGCCGGCTTTCAGCAGTTTTTCCGCGTGCGCCTGCAGCTTGTCGCTCATGTCCTGAGCATCGCCGAAGTTGAACACCACGTCGCCGCAATCGACGACATTCAGACGATCGCGCAGGTCAAAGTTCCACGGCCAGCGGTTGCCTTCCCAGGCCAGGTTGGTGGAAACCTGACGGATTGCCGCCGGACCGTGACGGCCACCGGCGCGGCCGGAGGTTGCCATGTCAAATGGAATGCCGGTGATGACCCACTCTGCATCGCTGTCGTAAGGCATAAAGTTCAGCGGAAAGCGCAGGAAACCAAAGGCATTGGACACTAAGGAATTATCGGGCTGATGGCCTAAGGTACTCATAGTAAACCCTCATATTTCAACGTTTCGCCTGTTGAAAAATCACACAGACGCTGGCAAAAAAAAATCCCTCCCGCGTCGTTAGCCCGACGAGAAAGGGATCCATTCGAAATCTGTTTCAGTACTGCCTATGCAGCAGATTATCGCCGCATTTCGCTCGCGCTTCAAGAGCGCACATCATCATATCGGCTGCTCGTCGTTAGCCAGTATATACCCTGAATCCTACCGTCGTGTGACCGTTGCCGTCCGCCGAGGTTTGAACTATGTGATTTTGATCCCTTTAGCTGGCAAGAAAAATATATAGGTTAATTATGCAACCCACTTTATTAAAAATAGTTCAACAGAAATGTTAACAAGTAATTTTTACACCTTTAGATAACACGAGATCAGTAAAGCCATGTTTAATATTATGCCTGTGCGCCAACGGCGAATAATTAAAAACAAAAAACTTTATATCACGCTAGAAACTCTCACTTTCTTATCAAGTATTCCGTTGGGTTATCTTTGTTCTAAATTTGACTCACTGAATGAAATATCCATAGAGGTAGTGCTTATCTATGTTCCCGTATCCATGATCGCCGTAGACTATTTTTATCAGCGCCTTGTGGGTGAACAAGCGCTGTGGTAGTAATGAACGCGCTTATCAGCATCTGTAGGGGGCGGTAGTGATTATAAAATTTCTCAAAATATTTTCGCTTTTCTTTCTTTGCTATGCGCTTGTCTTTCTGGTTAAAGGGGAAACCATTAGCACCGGCATAATGCTTAAAACGCTAGGTTACTCTTTCCTTATCGCGTCTGGATATTTATTCGTTACCAGCCGCTGGTGGAAAAAACACGTCCTAAAATTGAAAGATGAGTAAATAAAATAGCCGGTCAGGCATCAGGGTATAAAAAAGGCCGGACATCCGTTGGATGCCCGGCCTTTCAGAAGCGCTCTACTTATTCATTCATCTTCTAAATAAGTATAACCGTACAAACCGGCTTCGAACTCTTCCAGGAACTGCGCCTGCAGTTCGCTGTCCAGATCGGTTTCTTTCACCTGATCGCGGAACTTGGCCAACAGTGCGGTAGGGTCAAGCTGCACGTATTCCAGCATATCGGCAACGGTATCGCCTTCATCGGACAACTCGGTTTCTACCGTACCGTCAGGGAACACGAACACGTCAACCGAGGCGGTGTCGCCGAACAGGTTGTGCATGTTGCCGAGGATCTCCTGATAGGCGCCAACCATAAAGAAGCCCAGCGCCGGCGGGTTTTCCGGATCGTACGGCGGCATTGGCATGGTGGTCGCCACGCCGTCACCGTCGATGTAGTGATCGATGGTGCCATCCGAGTCACAGGTGATGTCCAGCAGCACCGCGCGGCCTTCCGGCGGCTTATCCAGGCCTTCCAGCGGCAGTACTGGGAACAGCTGATCGATACCCCAGGCGTCCGGCATCGACTGGAACAGCGAGAAGTTGACGTAGAACTTGTCAGCCATACGCTCTTGCAGTTCGTCGATGATTGGGCGGTGTGCACGGTTGCTCGGATCCAACTGCTGCTGGATCTTGTTGCAGATGTTCAGATACAGCTGCTCAGCCCAGGCACGCTTGGTCAGATCCAACATGCCGTGTGCATATTGAGTATGAACGTCGTGCAGATCCATTTGGCTGTCGTGCAGCCATTCACGCAGCGAGCGGCGATTTTCCGGCTCGTTCATTTCCTGCCAGGTTTCCCACATGCTTTCCAGCGCACGTGGCGCGTCTTCAGCAGGCGGTAATGGTTCGCTGAATTCGTTGCGTTCAACGCCGATCACGTTGGATACCAACACCGTATGATGCGCGGTCACTGCACGACCGGATTCGGTGATCACCGTCGGGTGCGGCAAACCGTGTTCATTACAGGCGTCGCCGATGCCCCAGATCACGTTGTTGGCGTATTCGTTCAGGCCGTAGTTCACCGAACAGTCGGACTGCGAACGGGTACCTTCATAATCTACGCCCAGACCGCCGCCCACGTCGAAGCACTGGATGTTCACGCCCAGCTTATGCAGTTCGACGTAGAAGCGCGCCGACTCACGTACGCCGGTGGCGATATCGCGAATATTGGCCAGTTGCGAACCCAGGTGGAAGTGCAGCAGTTGCAGGCTGTCGAGACGGCCCGCTTCACGCAGGGTTTCCACCAGCTTCAGTACCTGAATGGCTGCCAGACCGAACTTGGACTTTTCGCCGCCGCTCGACTGCCATTTACCGGAGCCTTGCGACGCCAGACGCGCACGCACGCCCAGGCGTGGTACCACGTTCAGCCGCTCGGCCTCTTCCAGCACCATGTTGATCTCGGACATCTTCTCGATCACCAGGTACACCTTGTGCCCCAGCTTTTCGCCGATCAGCGCCAGACGGATATATTCACGGTCTTTATAGCCGTTACACACGATCACCGAGCGGGTCATGCCAGCATGCGCCAGCACCGCCATCAGTTCGGCCTTGGAGCCGGCTTCCAGCCCCAGCGGTTCGCCGGAATTGACCAGAGATTCAATCACGCGGCGATGTTGGTTTACCTTGATCGGGTAAACCAGGAAATAGCCACCTTCATAGCCGAACGACTCACGCGCACGTTTGAACGCGGCATTGATCGAACGCAGACGGTGCTGCAGGATCTGCGGGAAGCAGAACAGTGCCGGTAGGCGTAAACCGTCGTTTTGACGCTGCTTCACCAGCTCGGCCAGATCGACACGTGCCTGCGGGACGTCCGGATCCGGGCACACGCTGATGTGGCCCAGTTCATTGACGTCATAATAATTGTTGCCCCAGTAGGCGACGTTATAAGTGCGCAGCATCTTGCTGGCATCACGATCATTCATGGCAACCTCCTGCATGGAGCGCAAAGATATAGATTCGCCCGTTGCTGACGGACGGTGAATCAAAAGATCATCAGACATTACTCGCCTCACATCGCGTACTGACGATACAGTCAGCCACTATCGCAGCTACAACCCGCGAGAACAACCCAACAAACCGCCCTTGCGGCAGCGAATAAAACTGCCGTTCGCGGTCAGCGATCGGTTTATTACTCATATAATTGTAAGACACCCTGTTCAAACCTCGTGAATCGGGTCAAGAAACATCCCACAGGAAGGCTGCAGGCTACCCTTGTTCAGTTCTTCAGACGACCGTTAACCGGCCCGAGAATCCTGAGTAGCGCCCAAGTGTTTATCACACCTGGAAGGTGGTGTAGAGACAAGACGGGAAATAGCAGAAGAATGTGCGCCAGAACGGCACTGCTGTTGAGAACCAACAACCGGTAGACAACGGATCATTAATCCAACCACCTCCACGCACGTCGCCCTCTATGAACGACTGAGCCTCTATTAATAGTGTAAGAACGTGACCGTTCTATGAAGCGGCGACGCCAAAGGTTGGCGTCTGCGGCTGACAATCAGACCACCCGTGGAGGCGTCACAGAAGTTTACAACTTCGTACCCCGCACTGTGCACCAAATGAGCCGCGCGCGCAGTTTATACCGATAACACGGGGAAAATGCAAAATGAAAATTTGTCGGAAACTGTTTCAAGCGATGAAAATGGCGCCGGAAGCTTTGCGCAAAAGAGCGAAAGGGCAAAAAAATACTGGCAATCCGGCTAAGGCCTGACCTAAAATAGACGTCCAGATGTTAATCCATCTATACTGGTTAACTGATAAACTGCTTAACGGCTTTGCCTGAGGGGCGTTGCAGGAAGCATCTCGCGCCATCAGCGGAAGACCCTTCGCTTTGATGCCGGATCTCCAGCGCTGTGCAGTAATTTCTAACCCGTCTTATGCAAGGTAAAGAACACCATGGCTAAACACCTATTCACGTCCGAATCCGTCTCCGAAGGACATCCTGATAAAATTGCTGACCAGATCTCCGATGCCGTTCTCGACGCCATCCTGGAACAGGATCCTAAAGCACGCGTAGCCTGCGAAACCTACGTGAAAACCGGCATGGTTCTGGTTGGCGGCGAAATCACCACCAGCGCCTGGGTAGATATCGAAGAGATCACCCGTAAAACCGTGCGCGAAATCGGCTATGTTCATTCGGATATGGGCTTCGACGCCAACTCTTGTGCCGTACTGAGCGCCATCGGCAAGCAATCCCCGGATATCAATCAGGGTGTTGACCGTACCGATCCTCTGGAACAGGGTGCTGGCGACCAGGGCCTGATGTTTGGCTATGCTACCAACGAAACCGAAGTGCTGATGCCGGCACCGGTGACCTACGCGCACCGTCTGGTGCAGCGCCAGTCCGAAGTCCGTAAAAACGGCACTCTGCCGTGGCTGCGTCCGGATGCGAAAAGCCAGGTCACCTTCCAATATGACGACGGCAAAATCGTCGGTATCGATGCGGTGGTACTGTCCACCCAGCATTCCGAAGATATCTCTCTGAAAGATCTGCAAGAAGCGGTGATGGAAGAGATCATCAAGCCGGTTCTGCCTGCAGAATGGCTGAGCGCCAGCACCAAATACCACATCAACCCGACCGGCCGTTTCGTTATCGGTGGCCCAATGGGCGACTGCGGCCTGACCGGACGTAAAATCATCGTTGATACCTACGGCGGCATGGCTCGTCACGGTGGCGGTGCGTTCTCCGGTAAGGATCCGTCCAAGGTTGACCGTTCAGCGGCTTACGCAGCGCGCTACGTGGCGAAAAACATCGTTGCCGCCGGCCTGGCTGACCGCTGTGAGATCCAGGTTTCCTACGCTATCGGCGTGGCGGAGCCAACCTCCATCATGGTGGAAACCTTCGGTACCGAGAAAGTCCCTACCGAACAGCTGACCCTGCTGGTACGCGAGTTCTTCGATTTGCGTCCATACGGCCTGATCCAGATGATGGATCTGCTGCAGCCGATCTACCGCGAAACTGCAGCTTACGGTCACTTCGGCCGCGAGCACTTCCCTTGGGAAGCGACCGACAAAGCAGAATTGCTGCGCGATGCTGCCGGCCTGAAATAAGCCTGCGTATCGAATGTGAAAACGGCAAGCCTTGGCTTGCCGTTTTTGTTTTTAGCGGATGGGTGCTCGTGGATCCACGCTCAAACAACCAACAGGCGGGAGCAATACTCCCGCCGTTGGGTTGCCTTACCTTTTGGATTCGTAAGCCAGAATGGCCGCAACTTCCGTGTTGCCCGATCGGATCCGCAGCTCACAAAGTTTGCTGCGTGTTATCCATGCCAGTGATATTACAGTGGCACAAATAACGACCAGTTTTAGGACACTCCCTTTGTTCGGCATCATGCCTCCTTCTCCTTGCCTCTCGGCGGGTAAGAAGCTAACCTAACGTTGTCTGGCGTTAGAGTTGGCCTCGGGTTGATGTATATCGACACGGGGCTTTTCTCTTTCTATCCCTTACGAATGCTCGGGACGAAAGCTCCAGAGCACCCGCACACAGTATATGCACCGCCCCTCAGATCTCAGCCCCCTTTCCACACTGAATACCCGTTCTGCGCAGCCGTACGCAAAGCTTTGCAATGGTATGAAAATACGAAAATAAAAAGCGCCAACAGTTGGCTGTTAGCGCTTAAGTGTACCCAGCAATTTTCTGGCTTTACTTGACTGTAATGATCTACTCATCCCAGACACTTTCATCGTGGATAAGAACACCGGAGATCGTCTAGTGTGAGGCAAGCTCACGGAAGAAAGCGGGGTTAGCCTGGATCGCCGCCAACACTTTTGCAGCCAGCCCGGTTGGGTTACGTCTTTTGGTTTCCCAGCTCTTAATGGTATCAACGCTGGTACCCAATACCTTTGCCATTTCGCTCTGAGAAACATTAAGCTGCGCCCTGATCGCCTTCACATCTGCGATATCATAACGCGTAACATTAGCAGGGGACTTAACCCCGTTCTTAATGGCGACAGCTTCTTCAAGAGACGTTTTAATATCGTCAAAAAAGCTCATGTCACACCTCATCTTTCAACAATTTCGTTAATTTCTTCAGCTCTGATTTTTCCATATCGGTCAGACTGTCTTTAATGCTTTTCGGATAGGCCATCACCAGATAGATCACCTCTTTGGTCGCCAGAAAGTAAATCACTCTGGCACTTCCCCTTTTTCCCTGGGGGCCTGTTGCCATTCTGACTTTCCGCAACCCGCCGGTTTTCTGTATCAAATCGCCTTTACCCGGTGATTCGATGAGTTCTTTCTGGAGTTCTTTTAGCTCGTCGTCCGTGGCTATTAGCTTGATCTGCCGCGTAAACATCGGGGTCTCAATAAATACTAACGCATGACTCACTGGCACCCTCTCCATTTAAGGTACAAAGTACACCACGAAATGTACTATGTACACCAAGTTAACGTGAGTATGGGCACTCAAGATAGGATCCTGAGCCCCGCACGCAGTATATGCATCGCCCCTCAGATCTCAGCCCTCTTTCCACACTGAATACCCGTACTGCGCAGCCGCACGCAAAGCTTTGCAATGGTATGAAAAGACGAAAAAATAAAGGCCCAGCGATGCTGAGCCTTGGAGGATAGAAACGGCAGGAAGGACGTCGGTTACGAGGTTTGCTTACGCAGCAAATAAACGAAATACGGCGCCCCGATAAAGGTGGCCAGCAGCCCGGCAGGGATCTGGTACGGGAACATCACCATGCGGCCACACCAGTCGGCAAACACCATCAGCAAGCCCCCCAACAGCGCAGCTATCACCATTTGCGGTAACGCACGGCGGAAGCCCAGCATACGTGCCATATGCGGCGCCATCAGGCCGATAAAGCTCAACGGCCCCACGGTCAACGTCGCCATCGCCGTCAGCGTAGCAGCCAGCAGCAGAATGACCACTCGCACCGGCGTCAGCGCAATCCCCACCGAACGGGCCGTGGCACTGCCCAAAGGCAGAATACTGAGCCAGCGGCGACACAATGGCGCCAACGCGATCAGCAGCGCAGCAATGGCCGCCGTACGTATCGCCTGTTCCGGCGTCACCGAGTAGGTGGAACCTGAAATCCAGGTCAGCAACCCGCCCATACGCGGATCGCCGCTTGCCAGCAGCAGGAAAATAGTGGTGGTAAAGGCCGTGCTGAGCGCAATACCGGCCAGCAGCATGCGTTCGGTGGAAAAACCACCGCGCCCGGCGGCGATCATAATCACCAATAGCGTCGCCGCTGCCCCCAGGCTGCCGGCCGGCAGCAGCCAGACAAAGGCATCCCCCGGCACGATAAACAGCATGACCACCACGCCAAAGGCCGCGCCGGAGCTGATACCCAGCACTTCCGGGCTGGCCATCGGGTTGCCGGTCAGCTTTTGGATCAAGGTCCCCGCCACCGCCAGCATCATGCCCGCAGCCAGCGCTGACAGCACGCGTGGCCAGCGCCACGGCATCAATGACTCCAGCTCTGCGCCCTGGCTCCAGTGCCAGCCTGTGGCGTTCTGACCAAACATCAATGCCACGGCAATGCCGGCCAGCAACACCGTCGCTGCCAGTGCTGCCCACCCCCACAGATGACCGCGTTCGGCAGGTACCCTGTCACCCAGGTTCATTGGTGGCGGCGTAGCGGCACTGCGCAACCGCGGCAACAACCACAGCAACAGCGGAGCACCAAACAGCGCCGTTGCCGCCCCGGTCGGGATCTCACGCCAGACCTGCGTCAACCCGATCATCACCTGGTCGGTCAACCACAGCAGCAGCGCCCCCAGCAACGGCGCCAGCATCATGCGATGCGCCAGACGGCGCGCGCCCAGCATTTTTGCCATCAGCGGTGCAAACAGGCCAATAAAGCCAATGACGCCTACCGCATTCACCAACATCGCACTGAAAATTATCGCCACCGCCAGCGCGCAAAAACGCGCCATCGACAACCCTAAACCCAGATTGCGCGCAACGCCATCGTCCAGCCCCAGCAAGGTCAGCGGGCGCAACAGCAGCACAGCCAACACCCCGGCAATCAGCAGGCGCGGCAGGATAAACTGCGCGGTGCTCCAGTCCTGCTGGTTTAACGCACCGGTGCTCCACAGGAACAGACCCTGCAGTTGATCATAATTGAACAGTGCCAGCAGACTGTTGACCGCCCCGCAATACAGCCCCAGCACCAGCCCGGCCAGGATCAGCGTCACCGGGGACATACGTTTGCCCCAGGCCACGCCGAACACCAGCCCGCCGACCAGGATGGCGCCAGCCATTGCCGCCAGTTGCCGGGTCACCTCACCGCCCGGCAACATCCACAAAGTGGCAATAGTCAGCCCAAGCTGCGCCCCAGCTGACACGCCGAGCGTCGCCGGTTCCGCCAGCGGATTGCGCAGCACCTGCTGGAACAGTACGCCAACCAGCCCCAAGCCGGCACCGGCCAACAGAGACACCGACAGCCGTGGCAACAGGCTGTAGTGGAACAACATTTGGCGCACATCGTCGATGTTCGGCGCGCTCAGCGCCTGTCCCCACAGTGCCCAAGGCAGCTGTTGCAGCAGATTGTAGATCGTCAGGCCGCCCGCCGCCGCCAACAGTAACAGTAGCAATGTCAGCGGTAATGCGCGAATGCGTGCGCTCATGAATAACTCTCCTGCGCCTGCTCCAGCAGATGGCAAAAACGCATCGCTGACAGCGTCGCGCCGTAAAACCACACTGCCGGCACCTGACGCAATTGGTTCTGCCTGACAAACGGCAATGCCTGCCACAGTGGGGTAGAACTGACTTTTTCCATCATGGCCTGATTGCCGTGATCGAGATAAATCGCGCGCGCATTTTTTACCGCCGTCAAGCGCTCAATGCCCACTACCGCCGTACCCCAGAAATTGGTTTCCCCCTCCCAGGCATTTTGGATCCCAAGCTGGTCCATCACCTCCTGGAACAGGCTTTTCTGTCCAATGACCAGCGCATGGCGCGTGTCCAGCAGGGAGAACAGCAGCAGCGGCTGTCGGCTGTAAGACTGCAGCCGCTGACGCGCATCCTGGATAAATCGGTCGAACTGGATCAGGTGCTGCTCTGCCCGTGCCTCAAGGCCCAGCCGCTGCGCCAGTTGCACTAGCGACTTCCGGCCCACCGTCAGCGGTTTGCCGCTGCCGTCATTGAAGCCGAAGCTCATGGTCGGGCCGATAGGGGCCAGCTTTTGCGGCGTCGGCCCGTATCCCTGCGACAGCAGCAACAGCGAGGGGCGCAGCTGCTGCAGCAATTCCAGATTCGGTTCGGTGCGTTGACCGACGTCGATCACCGACGCCGGCATTTTCGGCTCTTCTACCCACAGGTTGTAGTTGTGGATATCCGCGACGGCCAGCGGCGTGATCCCCAGCGCCAGCAGCAGCTCGACAGGCAACCACTCCAGCGCCACAATGCGCGCAAGATCGGGTGGCGTTGCCGCCGCCTGGCTCGGCAAGGAAAACAGCAGGGGCGACAGCGCCATGGCCGTCAGCAGGCGACGGCGAACGGCATCATGATGAAAATCAGAAGAATCAGGCATCAGTAGACAAAACTCACCGGCGCGCCGCCGCTTGGATGCGGCAGCGTACCCATAGGAATACCGTAGATTTGCTCCAGCACGTCACCCTGCATCAACTCCAGCGGGGTGCCCTGGGCAATCATCTCGCCGCCGCGCAACGCCACCAGATGGTCGCAGTAGCGTGCGGCCATATTGATGTCATGCAGCACCGCAATCACCGTCAGGCCACGCTCATGGCTCAAACGTTGGATCAAAGCCAGTACCTCAACCTGATGGGCAATATCCAGCGCCGAGGTCGGCTCGTCCAGCAACAGGCAGCGGCTGTCTTGCGCCACCATCATCGCCAGCCAGGCGCGTTGACGCTCGCCGCCGGACAGGCTGTCGACCAGGCGGTTGGCAAACGGCTTCAGCCCCACCAGCGCAATCGCCTCTTCCACCTGCTGGCGATCGTTAACGCCAAAGCGGCCCAAGGCGCCGTGCCAGGGGTAGCGGCCAATCGCCACCAGTTCGCGCACCGTCATCCCTTCCGCGGCGGGCAATTGTTGAGGGAGATAAGCGACCTGACGTGCGAAGGCCTTGCTGTCCCATTGGCTAAGCAACTGCTGGTTAAGCCGCGCCGTACCGGCGGTTGGATTTTGGTGGCGACCGAGAATTTTCAGCAAGGTCGATTTGCCGGAGCCGTTGTGGCCGATCAGCCCGCAGACTTTCCCCACGGGAAAGGTCAACGACAAGGGTTGTAGCAGCACGCGGCCGGGAACGGCAAAGCTGGCGCTGTCCAGGGTAAAGGTGGCGTCGTGATTGAGGTGTTTATCCTGCATAGGTCCTACTCTGTCCGGGGCGACATGGCGCCGCCCCGGTAATCCGATTAGAAGCGGAAGGTTGCGGTGGCGACCACCTGGCGTTCAGCGCCCCAGTAGCAGCCATAGGTGGCAAAGCAGCTGGAAACGTATTCTTTATCAAACAGGTTGTTCACGTTGATGCCAATCGAGGAGCCTGGCAGATTGAAACGCGCCAAATCGTATTTTATCGCCGCATCTACAACCGTATAGTCCTTTACTTTAAAGGTGTTGGCTTCATCACCATAGCTGGAACCGACATAGCGAACGCCGGAGCCCAGGGTCAACCCGCTGAGTGCGGTTTCATGGAAGGTGTAATCCGCCCACACTGAAGCCATATGTTTTGGAATCGCCGCCGGGGTATTGCCCTGTAGCGTGGTGTCCTTGGTGTACTCGGCATCCGTGTAGGTATAAGACCCCAGCAGGTTGACGTTGGCCGTCAGTGCGGCTTTGCCTTCCAGCTCTACCCCGCGGGAGCGGATCTCCCCTCCTAGCACGCTAGCAAACGAGTGATCCGGATCGGGATCCGCCACCTTATTGTTGGTTTTGGTCAGCTGATAAATCGCAATGCTGGCAGTAATTGGGCGATCTTTAGGTGCAAACTTCACCCCGGCTTCATACTGCTTGCCTTTGGAAGCGGCGAAGGTATTGCCACTAAAGTCAGTCCCTGAAGTAGGTTCAAAGGATTCACTGTAGCTGACATAGGGCGCAATGCCGTTTTCAAATACATAGTTCAAACCCGCGCGGCCGGTGAACTCGTTGTCCTTCTGTTTTGATACCAAATTCTGTTTCAGGCGGTTGGTGCTGTTGGTGTCGCTCCAGTCATAACGCCCGCCCATGGTCAGTACCCAGTTGTTCCACTCGGCCTGATCCTGCACGTAAAGCCCGGTCTGCTCTTGGCGGTTAACCTGACTGGCGCCGCCGGTAATGGTATAGCTTTGATTGCCGTACTGCGGCGCCACCACATTAAGGCTAGAAGCACTGCCATACTGATAAACGACGTCGTTACGCATACGCATGTAGTCCACACCCATCAGCAAGGTGTGAGCAACCGCTGCCGTCGCAAACTTTGCCTGCGCCTGAGTGTCCACTGCAAAACTCGACAAATGCTCTTTCGAGTTCATCACCCCACGCGTCAACTCTGCAGGATTGGTCGCGCTGATGCCCTGGCCATAGATAGAACGGTAGTCCACGTCCATCTTGGAATAACGCAGGTTTTGACGCAGGGTCCACACATCATCAAAGCCATGCTCAAAGGCGTATCCCACCATCTGTTGCTTACGCGAGATGTTGTTATAACCCGGCTCACCGTCGTTGAAACTGGTTGGCAACTTGCCGTTAATCCCATTTTGTACCGTCCCCTCTTTCGGCAGCCAGCCATAGAAGCCCACGCTTGGGTCATCCTGGAAACTGCTGAGGAATGTCAGTGACGTACGATCATCCGGCCGCCAGCTGAAAGAAGGCGCAATCGCATAGCGTTTGCTCTTCTCACCGACCTGCTGCTGATCTTCATCTCGCGCCAGACCGGTCAAGCGATAGGAATAAATGCCGTCATCATCCAATGCCCCGCCAAAGTCGAAGCCGGTCTGGAACAGATTGTCGGTACCCATTTTAAACTGAACTTCACGCAGGGTTTCCGTGGTCGGCCGCTTACTGACCAAGGCGACAACCCCGCCCGGGTTGCTCTTGCCGTAAAGCACCGACGAAGGACCGCGCAACACTTCCGCACGTTCCAGGAAGTAAGGGTCAATTTGGTAAATGGAATAGTTATCGTCCTGCAGCTTCAGCCCATCCAGGTACATGTTGGTACCTACCGAACTGAAACCACGAATATTTACGGCATCATAAGCGGTAGAGGCGCCGCGGTTGCCCACCATCACGCCCGGCGTATAAGCCAGTGCGCCTTTTACCGTATCCGGCTGGCGCATATCCATCTCTTCACGCGTCACGACGGAAACCGACTGCGGAGTCTTTTCAATCGGCGTGTCGGTCTTGGTACCGGTGGCACTGTGTTTGGCCGCGTAGGTCCCTACCGGCCCCCAGGCGTTTTCCTGCTGCGATTGGCTGCTGCCTACCACGGTAAGGGTCTCTTCCTTGGCGGCGGACTTGGTATCGGCGGAAAATGCCGGCATAGCCAGCGTGCCAAGGGCGGCAGCGATAGTCATCGCTAACCCACTGACGTGAGAACGGCTCTGCTTGGCCGCGGAAGGAAGACGCTTGGTCGACATAGGTGGTTTCTCTGATGAATTATTTGATAACGAATGTAAACGATAATAATTATTATAATCGCGGCATTTTATGCAGAAGCTAAATTAAACTGCAAGTCGAATTCAGCCGGTAAATTGGTGTGCGATTAACCGCTTAGCCACATCAAGCAGGTGGAAATAAACTGCGCAGAGAAATAAAAAAGCCCGCAACGGGAAGTTACGGGCTTAATAATAAAGAAAAACTTTTCACCTGAGCGGTGACATGCAAGGTCGCTTACTTGCCGAACATGTCCTTGATCCAGCCGGCAACACCGTCAGCATCTTTTTGTTCGCCCGCTGGCTGTTGCTGCTGCTCTTGTTGCTGCTGCTGAGCGGCCTGACTCGCCTGGCACAACCCCTGCGGATTATCGGTCCATACCGGAATGGTACGCCCACCGCCGCCACAGACGAAGTTACCGCTGCCGTCGATAGTCATCTGGTTGATACCTTCCGGCGGTTGCAGCATCAGCGGCAGCGGCGTCTGGTTTTCCAGATAGCGGCGATACAGCGTCAGCGCACCGTTGGCACCGGTCAGCTTGGCTGGGCCGTTGTTATCGCGCCCTACCCAGGCGATAGCCACTTCTTTACCGTCGATACCGGCAAACCAGCTGTCGCGCAGGTCGTTGGTGGTACCGGTTTTCGCCGCCAGATTGTAGTTGGGGAATTTCACCGACAATGAGCGGGAAGTCCCGCGCGCTACGCCCTGCTGCATCGCATACAGCGTCAGGTAAGCCGCCTGGGCCGGTACCACGCGTTCCGCCTGCGGGAAGCTCTGGTACAGCACTGAGCCGTCTTCAGCAATCACCGAACGCACCGCAGACAGCGGAGCACGGTTACCGCCACCGGCAATGGTCTGGTATTCCTGCGCCACTTCCATCGGCGTCAGGCCAATCGCGCCGAGCAGCATCGAAGGCACCGGATTGATTTCAGCTTTCGGAATGCCCAAACGCTGCAGCGTTGCGCTGACCTGATCCAGGCCAACCGACATACCCAGGTTTACCGTCGGTACGTTGAGTGAAAAGGCAAGGCCATCCACCAGCATCACCTGCCCGCGGAACTTGCGGTCATAGTTGTTTGGCTGCCAGACGGTGCCGTTCGACAATTTCAGCGTCAGCGGCTGATCCGCCAGCCAGGTGTTCAGACGATATTTGTCCGGCTCAGACAGCGCAGTCAGGTACGTCGGCGGCTTGGCCAGTGAACCGACCAGGCGACGCGCCTGCATGGCACGGTTAAACCCGGCAAACTGCGGGTTGGCACCGCCGACCATGGCGCGAACTTCGCCGCTGAAACGATCGACAATCACCATCGCCGCTTCCAGATCCTGAACATGACGAGCCGCCTTCAGGGCCGGCACGCCGTCTTCAACCGCTTTTTCCGCCGCATCTTGCGACACCGGATCCAGCGTGGTGAAGATTTTCACCCCGGACAAGTCGTTAACCTTGTCGCCCAGCTTGGCTTGCAGCTCCTGACGCACCATCTGCATAAACGCCGGCTGCGGTGTGATCACCCCACCTTTCGGCTGCACGCCCAGTGGACGAGCGCTGAGCATGTCGTACAGTTCAGCATCAATAACGCCCTGGTTCTGCAACAGTTTGAGCACCAGGTTACGACGTTCCAGCGCCAGCTTCGGGTTACGCCAAGGGTTATACAACGACGCGCCCTTGACCATGCCCACCAGCAGCGCCTGCTGATCCAGGCTCAGTTCGTCCACCGGACGGCCGAAGTAGTACAGGCTGGCCAACGGGAAACCACGAATTTGATCGTTGCCGCTCTGGCCGAGATAAACCTCGTTCAGATACAGCTCAAGGATGCGATCCTTGCTGTAACGGTAATCCACCAACAACGCCATGTAGGCTTCATTGGCCTTACGCCACAGCGAACGCTCGTTGGTCAGGAACAGGTTTTTTACCAACTGCTGCGTCAGGGTACTGCCGCCCTGCACCGCACGTCCGGCGGTCAGGTTAGCCAGCACCGCACGACCGATGGAGTAAGGACTGATACCGTCATGCTCATAGAAGTGACGGTCTTCGGTGGCAATCAGCGTATCCACCAGCAGGTCAGGGAAACCGGCGCGCGGCACGAACAGCCGCTGTTCGCCGTTCGGCGACTGCAACATGGTGATCAGACGCGGATCGAGACGGAAGAAGCCGAAGCTGCGCTGGTTTTCCATGTTCTCGATATTCGCGAGACGGTTGTTCTGGAAATTCAGACGCGCGTGGATCTGCCCTTCTTTGCCGTCCGGGAAATCAAACGGACGACGCAGCAACTCGATGCTGTTGGCCTGCACGGTAAACTCACCCGGGCGCGTCATGCGGCTTACCTGGCGGTATTGCATGCCCTCGAGTAAATTGACCATTTCCTTTTTGCTGTACGGCATGCCCGGTTCCAGGTTGACCATGCGGCCATAAACCGCCGCCGGCAACTGCCAGACCTTGCCGTCGATGCGGCTGCGGATCTGCGAATCCAGGTACACGCCGTAGATCGCCAACAGCACGGCAACCACCAGAATCAGTTTGATCAGCAGGCCGAGCCAACGGCGTTTTTTACGCGGCGGAGTCGCTTTTACCTTACGCGGCATGCGTTCTTCCTCGTCTTCATAATCATCATCGTCATCCTGGTACTCGTCTTCCTCGTAATCATCGTAATCGTCATCTCGACGACGGCGCGGCGGCTTGCGCGACGCGGTGCGTGTTGGTTGTTTCCCTTTGCGCCCGATGGGCTCGCGGTCATCCCCAGCCATTGCTGTTGTTCTCCAGACTTGGCGGCACTGCCGGCCATTATGAGTCGCTTAATCTGTCGCGGCGTCAAGCCGCTGAACAGAAGAAACATCTGAATTCTTCCTCTAAATAATTGGCGTTGTATCACAACAAAACCAACGGTTTTGTTGAACAGCGCTTGCGCTGGCCCCAACGGGGCGAGGCTCTGCCGAGTAAGGCGGTGAGAGAGCTTATCCCGATGAGCTTACTCTAGTAAGTGATTCGGGTAAGTGAACACAGCCAACACAGATGCGGCGTCAAATATGACGAGGCTACTGATATTTTTTCGTGCGCCGCGTCGGGGCGGTATTCGCCGGATCGTCCGGCCACACGTGTTTCGGGTAGCGCCCTTTCATCTCTTTTTGCACTTCCCGGTAAGCCCCCTGCCAGAACGCCGCCAGATCGCCGGTAATTTGCAACGGCCGGTGCGCCGGTGAGAGTAACTCAAGCACCACCGGGATGCGACCTTCGGCCAACATCGGGCTGCGCTGTTCACCGAACACTTCCTGTAAACGCACCGCCAGCGCCGGAGGTTTTCCGGCATCATAACGGATGGGCAAGCGGCTGCCGGTCGGCACAGTGTAATGAGTGGGTAGCGCATTATCCAGCCGCTGTTTTTGCTGCCAGTTCAGCAACCGCGCCAAAGCCTCGGCGATATTCACCTGTTTTAATCCGCGCATGTCCCGCACGCCACCGAGCGACGGCAATAACCACTGCTCCAGCGAGGCCAACAGCGACTCATCGTCGACCGGCGGCCAGGCGGCCTCCGGCAACCAGTTTTGCGCGCACTGCAAGCGCAGCCGCAGCTGTTCGGCGGCGGTATCCCAGTTGAGTACCGCTATGCCCTGAGCGCGAACCCAGTTAATCAATGCCTGCTGCAGCTCTTCGTCCGCCGGCTTGGCCAACGGTTGAGCACGCAGCGTCAGACGACCAATTTGCTGGCGTTTCCAGGCGCGCAAAGTGCCCTTTTCTTCATCCCATTCCACCGCCGTTTGCTGGGAAACCATCGCCGGCAACTGCGCCGCCAGTGCATCAATTTCCACCGGCAACGCGAGCAGGATACGCGCATCGGGGCTGTTGTGCCCCTGTAGCAGGCTTGGCACGATAAGCCAGGGGGCACGTGACAATGCTTCATCCTGATTCATCGCCGCGCCCATGCCATTGGCCAGCAGATAGCGGCCATCCTGCCCCCGTCGTTGGGCAATGCGATCGGTAAACGCCAATGCCAGCAGCCGCGGTGCCAGTTCGACATCGATCCGCCCCGCTTTCACCTGCAGACGGCGAGCTAGCTGTGTGGCGCGGCGCTGCCAATTTGGCTGCGGACGACTCAGCCAGTAGCCGATATCCATTTGCCCACCGCGCGGGGGTTCCTCCAGCAACGCAGCCAAAGCAGCGGCCGTCGCCAACCCATCCGCCCCCAGTTCTGCGCCGTGGGTCAGCATCGCCGCCAAACGCGGCTCACAGCCCAGAACAGCCATTTGTCGGCCCCGCGCCGTGAGCTTATCGGCGTCATCGGTGGCGCCAAGCTGCTGCAATAGCCTTTTTGCAGCGGTCAGCGCCGTTTCCGGCGGACGGTCGAGCCAGGTCAGTTGCCCGACGTCATGGCAACCCCATTGCAGCAGTTCCAGCCAAAAACCGGCGAGATCGCTTTGCAGGATTTCCGGCTCGGCGTGCTCTGCCGCCCGTTCAGCCTGCTCTTTGGCAAACAGATGCCAGCAGATGCCCGGTTCCAGACGCCCGGCGCGGCCTGCACGCTGGATCATCGACGCCTGGCTGACTCGCTGAGTCACCAGCCGCGTCAGACCATTGCGCACGTCATAACGCGCAACGCGTTCCAAGCCACTGTCCACCACCAACCGAATACCTTCGATGGTCAGACTGGTTTCGGCAATATTGGTCGCCAGCACCACTTTACGGCGACCGGTCGGCGCCGGTTGAATCGCCTTCTGCTGCTGCGCCAGCGGTAAAGCGCCGTACAGTGGGCACAGCTCGGTATCGGCCGCCACTTCACCGTTCAACCGCTCCAGCACCCGGTTGATTTCTGCCACGCCGGGCAGGAACAGCAGCAGCGACCCCGTTTGCTCAGACAGCAGGCGCTTCACCGCCGCCGCCACGCCGTCCTCCAGCCGTTGGTGGCTGGCCAGGGGCTGATACTGGCGCTCGACCGGGAAGCTGCGCCCGGCAGATACCACCGCCGGTGCCTGTGGCAACAGCTGCGCCAAACGGGCATTATCCAGCGTCGCCGACATGATCAGCAGTTTCAGATCGTCGCGCAGCCCTTGTTGTACGTCCAGCAATAGCGCCAACGCCAAATCGGCCTGCAGGCTGCGCTCGTGGAATTCGTCGAGGATCACCAGCGAAACGCCCTGCAGCTCGGCATCCTGCTGCAGCATGCGGGTGAGAATGCCTTCGGTCACCACCAGCAGCTTGTTCTCCGGCCCGCTTTTGCTTTCGGCGCGCATGCGGTAGCCCACGGTCTGACCGGGTTCTTCCCCTAACTGCTGCGCCAGCCGGTACGCCACGTTCTTCGCCGCCAACCGCCGGGGTTCGAGCATGATAATGCGGCCAGGCAATCCGGCTTTAGCCAGGATCTGCAATGGCAGCCAGGTCGATTTACCGGCGCCGGTCGGCGCATGCAGCAGAACCTGCGGAGCGGATTGCAGCGCAGTAAGCAATTCATCAAGAACCGCGCTGACGGGCAGTGAAGACACAGAACTCTCCGTAGTGGTTAACATTAGACGGCGCACATTGTAGCATTAGACTCTGCGTTTCATTTACTTGCCGGGTATCTATGTCCAGTTCGCGCCGCCTGTTTTTCGCCCTGACCTTGCCTGATGCGCTGCAGCAGCAGGTGATCCGCTGGCGTGCCGATGCCTTTACGCCGGAAGCCGGTCGGCCGGTCGCGGCCGCCAATTTGCACCTGACGCTGGCCTTTCTCGGCGACGTCACGGCGCAGAAAGAAACGGCGTTGAAAAAACTGGCGGGTCGCATCAGTCAGCCCGGTTTCAGCATGGTGCTCGATGATCTCGGTCACTGGCCGCGTCCCGGCGTCGTTTGGCTTGGCACCCGGCGCGCACCACGTGGGCTGTTGCAACTGGCGGAATTGCTGCGCTCGCAGGCGGCGCGCAGCGGCTGCTACCAAAGCCCAATGCCGTTTCATCCGCATATCACCCTGCTGCGCTCCGCGACCCAGCCGGTCGCCATACCGCCCGCAACGCCGGGCTGGCACTTCAGCGCCAACGAATTCGCCTTATACCAGTCAGTTTTTGAAAACGGCCGCACGCGTTATCAGATGCTTGAACAATGGCCCTTAGCCCCTCAGGACACCCCATGATTTTTACGCCCCCCCTGCGCCATGCCACGCTGATTAAACGTTACAAACGCTTTCTGGCGGACGTCGTCACGCCAGAAGGGGAAACCTTCACGCTGCACTGCGCCAATACCGGGGCCATGACCGGCTGTGCGACTCCCGGCGACACCGTTTGGTACTCCACCTCGGATAATGCCAAACGCAAATACGCCCACAGCTGGGAACTGACGCATACCCAACAGGGGGATTGGATCTGCGTAAATACCCTGCGTGCCAATGGGCTGGTACGCGAGGCAATCGAACAGAATCTAATCAATGAATTATCCGGTTACAGTAAAATCAGCAGCGAAGTAAAATATGGCAGTGAAAATAGCCGTATCGATTTGTTATTACAGGCAGAAAATCGAGCCAACTGCTATATTGAAGTTAAGTCAGTCACATTACTGCAACAACAACGTGGTTACTTTCCTGATGCGGTAACGCTCAGAGGACAGAAACACTTGCGTGAGTTGCAAAGCGTGGTTGAAAGCGGGCAACGGGCGGTATTGTTCTTTGCTGTGTTACATAGCGGTATTGAGCAGGTCGCACCGGCACATCATATAGATGAGCGTTATGCGGCACTGTTGGCACAGGTTCAGCAGTTGGGCGTAGAAGTGGTTTGTTATGGGGCTAAATTATCACCTGACGGTATATCTCTCTGCGATAAGTTACCGTTTTTTATCGATTAGCGCTGACCGGGTACAAATAATCCGACTACCGGTTATCGCATCGCCAAATACGCCTTCCTTCACACCATTGTCAAGCAGGCGACAGGAATAATTGCCAACCTACTCCCCATCTGGTATTTATAGCGGCCTGTTTTTCCCCCGCATTGGGGATTCGATAGTGCGTGTGTATGTAGGAGAAGCAACATGCAAGAAGGGCAAACCCGTAAAACCTCGTCCTTGAGCATTCTCGCCATCGCTGGGGTGGAGCCGTACCAAGAGAAGCCGGGCGAAGAGTACATGAACGACGCCCAGTTGTCGCATTTCAAGCGCATTCTTGAAGCATGGCGCAACCAGCTCAGGGATGAAGTGGACCGTACTGTATCGCATATGCAGGATGAGGCAGCAAACTTCCCTGACCCGGCCGACCGTGCCACTCAGGAAGAAGAATTCAGCCTTGAACTGCGTAACCGCGATCGCGAACGCAAACTGATCAAAAAGATCGAGAAAACGCTGCGAAAAGTAGAAGACGAAGATTTCGGCTACTGCGAATCCTGCGGCGTGGAGATTGGCATTCGTCGCCTCGAAGCGCGTCCGACTGCCGATTTGTGCATCGACTGCAAGACTCTGGCCGAAATCCGCGAAAAGCAGATGGCCGGCTAATACAGTTGTTATCGCTGCGGCGTGCGCGTCAGTGTGCGCCGCACAGAGAAAAGGGAAAGTTTCCCCTCTGATATGCAAGAAAGACATTATGTGGGGCGCTTTGCCCCATCGCCTTCCGGGGATCTGCATTTCGGTTCGCTGATTGCCGCTCTGGGAAGCTACCTCCAGGCTCGTGCCCAACACGGGCAATGGCTGGTTCGCATTGAAGATATCGATCCCCCGCGCGAAGTCGCCGGTGCGGCCGATCGTATCTTATCCGCTCTGGAACACTATGGTCTCCACTGGGACGGCCAGGTCATCTATCAATCCCAACGTCACGAAGCTTACCGCGCCACTCTGGAACACCTGCATCAGCAGGGACTGAGCTATTTCTGCAACTGCACCCGCAGTCGTATCCAGCAGATTGGCGGTCTTTATGATGGTCATTGCCGTGCTTTGAATCTCGGCCCGCAGGGCGCCGCCATCCGTTTGCGCCAATCCAGCCCGGTTTATGCCTTTCACGATCGCCTGCAGGGTGAATTGCAGGCCGATCCGGCGTTGGCGCGGGAAGACTTCATTATCCGTCGACGCGATGGGCTGTTCGCTTATAACCTGGCGGTGGTGGTTGATGACCATTTTCAGGGCGTGACCGAAATCGTGCGCGGCGCCGATCTGATCGAACCTACCGTGCGTCAGATTGCGTTGTACCGTCAGTTACAGGCGCCGGTGCCCGCCTATGTTCATCTGCCGTTGGCGCTGGGTGCCAACGGCATCAAATTGTCGAAGCAAAACCATGCGCCCGCGCTGCCCGCAGGCGATCCGCGCCCGGTGCTGGTTGCCGCACTGAAGTTTCTGCGCCAACCGCTGCCGGAAAGCTGGCAAGATCTTGACCTGCCGTTATTATTGAGCTGGGCGATCGCACACTGGAAGCTGGATGATGTGCCGCGTCAGGAGGCTATTCCCCTGGACGAAAACACATCAGCATTCTCAAAAGAGCCATGGTGAGCTATGATTAGCCGCTATTTTTTGTTAGCGCCATTTTTTTCAGACACTATCGAGGTGTACCATTTTTACCCGAGTAGCCAATTTCTGCCGTAAGGTGCTAACCCGCGATGACAAGCTGCCGCGTGACGATGCGCCGGTCAGCGATACAAACGTAGTCCGCGAAGAAAGCGCGGTGGCTGCGAAGCCGTCTGCGCCGCAGCAACGTTCCGCCGATCGCGGCAGAGATACTCCTGCCCGCCGGCAGGCACCGCGTAAACGCCCACCTTTTCCTGCCGCAGAGGGAACCGGCCCAATGACCGTTATCCCCCGCGATCAGCACTCCATCTCACGTAAAGACATCAGTGAGAACGCGCTGAAGGTGCTGTACCGCCTGAATAAATCCGGCTTCGAAGCTTATCTGGTCGGCGGCGGTGTACGTGACCTGCTGCTGGGCAAAAAACCGAAAGATTTCGACATCACCACCAACGCCACGCCGGAGCAAGTGCGCAAGCTGTTCCGTAACTGCCGCCTGGTGGGCCGCCGTTTCCGCCTGGCGCACGTGATGTTCGGGCCGGAAATCATCGAGGTTGCCACCTTCCGTGGCCACCACGAACAGCAAACGCCGGATTCTGACAAAAACTCTTCCCAGCAGGCCCAAAACGGCATGCTGCTGCGCGACAACATCTTCGGTTCGATCGAAGAAGATGCTCAGCGTCGCGACTTCACCATCAACAGCCTGTATTACGGCGTGGCGGACTTCACCCTGCGTGATTACGTCGACGGCCTGCGCGACCTGAAGCAGGGCGTGATTCGTCTGATTGGCGATCCGGAAACCCGCTACCGCGAAGACCCGGTGCGCATGCTGCGTGCGGTGCGCTTTGCCGCCAAGCTGGACATGACCATCAGTGACGAAACCGCCGAGCCGATCCCGCGTCTGGCCTCGCTGCTGCATGAGATCCCACCGGCGCGCCTGTTTGAAGAGTCGCTGAAACTGCTGCAGGCAGGCTACGGTTACCCAACCTATCTGAAGCTGTGTGAATACCAGCTGTTCCAGCCGTTGTTCCCGCAGATCGCACGTCATTTCACCCCGACCCATGACACGCCAATGGAGCGTATTCTGGTTCAGGTGCTGAAGAACACCGACTACCGTCTGCAAAACGACATGCGCGTCAATCCGGCATTCCTGTTTGCTGCTATGCTTTGGTATCCGCTGCTGGAACATGCGCAGAAACTGGCGCAGGAAAGCGGTCTGGCGTACTACGACGCCTTCGCACTGGCCATGAATGACGTGCTGGACGAGCAATGCCGTTCATTGGCGATCCCGAAACGCATTACCACGCTGGTTCGCGATATCTGGCAGTTGCAGCTCCGTCTGTCTCGCCGCCAGGGCAAGCGCGCGCACAAGCTGATGGAACACCCGAAATTCCGCGCCGCTTACGATCTGCTGGCGCTGCGTGCCGAAGTGGAAGAAAACCAGGAGATGTTGCGTCTGACCGAATGGTGGGGCGAGTTCCAGGAAGCCACCCCGGCGCGCCAAAAGAACATGTTGAGTACCTTGGGTGACGATCCGGCGCCGCGCCGCACGCGTCAACGCCGCCCTCGCCGTCGGACGCCGCGTAAAGAAGGGGAATAATGATCCGCGTTTATATCGCGCTGGGCAGTAACCTGGCGCACCCGTTGCAACAGGTCAAGGCCGCACTGGAAGCGCTGGAGCATCTCCCGCGCACCCGGTTGATCCTTTGTTCTTCGTTTTACCGTACCAAGCCGCTGGGGCCGCAAAACCAGCCGGACTTTCTCAATGCGGTGGTGGCGCTGGATACCTTGCTGCCTGCGGAACAGCTGCTGGATCATACCCAGGCGATAGAACGCAATCAGGGCCGCGTGCGCAAAGATGAGCGCTGGGGCCCACGCTCCCTCGATTTAGACATCATGCTGTACGGCGATCAGGTTATTCATACCGATCGCCTGACGGTGCCGCATTACGGCCTGAAAGAACGCGAGTTCATGCTCTACCCGCTGGCGGAAATCGCCCCTGACCTGATTTTCCCGGACGGCGAGTCGCTGACCAGTTGCCTGAAGCGCGTGCCGGAAAACGGCATGGAACTGTGGCATAAACCCAAGTAAACGCCAGCGTCGTGCGCAGTTCATATACGGCGCCCTCACAGCACCACCTGCGCGACAAATCCCCCTTCCGGCCGATTGGCAAAGCTGACGCGCAGAGCGTGCAAACTGGCGATACGCTGCACTATGGATAATCCCAGCCCGCTGCCGGTTTGTTCCTGTCCTGGTGGGCGATAAAAACGTTCCCCCAGCCTTGTCAGGTGTTCCTCCGTCACGCCCGGACCATCGTCTTCGACCCTCAGCATCCGCTCTGTCAGCTTCACCGTAACGGTGCCGCCTGCCGGTGTGTAACGCACTGCGTTATCCACCAGATTGCGCACCAGCAGCGACAGCAGCAGCGCTTGCCCCTGTAACGGCGGTGGTGTGCCCTGCTGTTCATAGCGCAGCGTGACACCTGCGGCATGGGCATGACGATCCTGTTCGGCCAGGGTCATCGGCACCAGTTGCCCCCAGTCGACCGCTTCCAGTTCGGCCAGATCAGACAGTGAATCCAGCCGCGAAAGCGTCAGCAGCTGATCCACCAGCCGGGTCGCGCGATCGATACTCACCGTCAGGTTTTCCAGCGCATGCTCGCGCATCTGTTCATCATCACCCGCCAGTTGCACCACTTCCGTCTGCACCCGCAGCGCCGCCAGCGGGCTGCGCAGCTCATGGGCCGCATCGGAGGTAAAGCGCCGCTCACGCACCAATAGCGCATTAATGCGGGCAAACAGCGCGTTAAGCGCATCCACCAGTGGGCGCACTTCGGTAGGTACCTGGCGCGCGTCCAGCTGTGTGGCGTCATCCGGAGCGCGCTTGCGCAGTCCAGCGGCGACCGTGCGCAATGGCTTCAGTTCTCGCCCGACCATCAAGGCAATCAGCAGCATCAGGATCGGCAGCGTCACCAGCCAGGGCACCAGTTGCCCGGTCACCATGCCCAACGCCATATCGCGCCGATAGTCCCACTCCTGCCCCACGACGATGCGATAACGCCCGTCCGGGCTGGTCAGCCACAGCAGCCGCCAACTATCGTCATCGCCTTTGCGTTCACCATCGGTAAAGCCTTCTCGCTCGCCATCAAACAGGAAATCCGCCCCGTTCTCGCCATCATTGAGCAACATCTTGCCGTTACGGTCGAAAATGGCGAACGCCAGCGCGTCGTCATCCTGCTCGCCGCGTTTACCGTGATGCACCAGCTTCTTGGTTTTCGGCAGGCTGCGTGCATTTTCGTCGGCTAAAAGATCCCCCAGATTGGCGGTCGCCAGGCGTTTGGCGAACAACATCTGTTGGGTATCGAACACTTCGTTGATGTTGTTGCGCGTCATCATCCACGCCACCAAACTGGCGGAGCACCAGGTCAATAATGCCAACAGGCTGCAGATCAGGATCAGCCGCAACCGCAGACTAAGATGTTTCACGGCACATCCCCCAGGGTATAACCCACGCCGTGAATGGTGCGGATAAAACTATTGCCCAACTTGCGTCGCAGGTGGTGAATATGCACTTCTACCGCGTTGCTGCTGACCTCGTCGTCCCAGTTGTACAATTTTTCCTGGATCAGCGGCCGCGCCAGCACCCGCCCCTTGTTGTGCAGAAACAGTTCCAGCACCGCCAGCTCGCGCGGTGTCAGCGTGACCGGTTCACCGTTGCAGCTCACGCTGCGGGTGGCGGCGTCAAACACCACATTGCCATGCACCAGCTGCGGCATCAGTTGGCCGTGGCGACGACGGATCAACGCCTGCAGGCGAGCCGCAACTTCCGCCAGGGCAAAAGGCTTGCACAGGTAATCGTCGGCACCACTCTGCAGGCCGCTGACCCGCTGCTCCAACGCATCACGCGCGGTGAGGATCAGCACCGGCACGTCGTGGCCAGCCTGCCGCCACTGTCGCAGCAGATCCAAACCGTCGAGACCCGGCAGACTGAGATCGAGAATAACCGCGTCGTAAGGCGCGCTTTCCAGCGCATTTTTCCCCACCAGACCATCGGTAAACCAGTCCAGATTAAAGCCAAGTTTGGTCAAACCGGCCTTGATGCCGTCGCCAATTAACTTGTCATCTTCTATCAGCAAAATTCGCATGTGCGTCCTTTTTTAGCCATTGCCGCCCATTACACCACAAGGTTCTTAAGAAGCTCTTAAGCATGATGATCTGCGCTACCCACCCCGTTAGGGTTACAGTAGAATGACAGCACTTTTTTGCAGCCAGGGCCCTGCGCATACCGCTCGGCCCTATTCAGGAGACGTAGTGATGAAACCCACCACCGTGACCCATTTGCGCCAGTGGAAGCAGGAACAACGCAAGTTTGCTTCCCTCACCGCCTACGATGCCAGCTTTGCCAAACTGTTTGAAGAGCAAGGCGTTAAAGTGTTGCTGGTAGGCGACTCGCTGGGGATGACGCTGCAGGGCCACGACTCCACGCTGCCGGTCACCGTCGCCGACGTTGCCTATCATACTCGCGCCGTCCGCCGCGGCGCCCCAGCTTGTCTGTTGCTGGCCGATATGCCTTTTATGAGTTACGCCACGCCACAATCGGCCTGTGCCAATGCCGCCGAGCTGATGCAGGCCGGTGCTAACATGGTGAAGCTGGAAGGCGGCAGCTGGCTGTGCGAAACGGTAAAAATGCTGACGGAACGTGCGGTGCCGGTGTGCGGCCACCTCGGGCTTACGCCGCAATCCGTTAACGTGTTTGGTGGCTACAAAGTGCAAGGCCGTGATGAGCTTGCCGCCAAGCAACTGCTGGAAGATGCCAAAAATCTGGAGCTGGCCGGCATGCAGCTACTGGTGCTGGAATGCGTGCCAACCGAATTGGCGCGTAAGATCACCGAAGAACTGACCATTCCGGTGATTGGCATCGGTGCTGGCAATGCCACCGATGGCCAAATCCTGGTGATGCACGACGCGTTCGGCATCACCGGCGGCCACACGCCTAAATTCGCTAAAAACTTCCTGGCGCAAAGCGGCGATATCCGCTCGGCGGTGCAACACTATATTCAGGACGTGGAGCAAGGAATTTACCCCGCTGAAGAGCACTCATTTAATTAACGGCATGGTTTAAATAGGCGTGATTGGCGCCGCCTGGTTGAGTGCGGCCAGCGCGCAGTTCCCGGAGCGTACACCTAGTACGTGAGGAGAACGAGCACTGCCCAATCGCAATCAGGCAAGCAAAATAGCCTATCAAGGAGTTATGGAATGGTAATTATCGAAACCCTGCCTCTGTTGCGTCAGCAGATCCGCCGCTGGCGTCAAGAGGGTAAACGCATCGCGCTGGTGCCGACCATGGGCAACCTGCACGAAGGCCATATGACGCTGGTCGATGAAGCACGTGCACGTGCCGATGTCGTGGTGGTCAGTATTTTTGTCAACCCGATGCAGTTCGAACGCCCTGACGATTTGGCGCGCTACCCGCGCACCCTGCAAGAGGACAGCGAAAAGCTGACCCGTCGCGGCGTAGAGCTGGTGTTTGCACCCGCGCCGGCCGATATCTACCCGCAGGGGCTGGAGCAACAAACCTATGTCGACGTACCTGGCCTGTCCTCCATATTGGAAGGGGCCAGCCGTCCGGGCCACTTCCGCGGCGTCGCGACCATTGTCAGCAAGCTGTTCAACCTGGTGCAGCCGGATCTGGCCTGTTTTGGCGAGAAGGATTATCAGCAACTGGCGTTGATCCGCAAAATGGTGGCGGACATGGGTTACGACATCGACATCGTCGGCGTGCCTACCGTACGCGCTAAGGATGGCCTGGCGCTCAGTTCACGCAACGGCTACCTGACCGCCGAAGAGCGTAAAATCGCCCCTCAACTCAGCAAGATCATGAATGCGCTGGCAGAGCAGCTCAGCAACGGCGAACGGCATGTCGACGAGTTGCTGGAACACACCGCCGCTCAGTTGCGCAGCGCTGGTTTCACACCGGACGAACTGTTTATCCGTGACGCCGACAGCCTGCAACCGCTGGGCGTGGAAAGCCAACGGGCAGTGGTGCTGATGGCCGCCTGGCTCGGCAAGGCGCGCTTGATTGACAACCAGCAGGTTGATCTGACGCTGTAAGCTACTTTTTGTGCAGTCGTCACTGTTACAGCCCCTCTGAAAGTAGACATGGAGGGACTTATCGGTGACGATAAACGCCGGATGGATGTTCAACCTCAATCGCCTGTGAAGGCGGATACTCAGTTAGGTAAAGTTATGATACGTACTATGCTGCAAGGCAAGCTGCATCGGGTGAAAGTGACTCAGGCCGACTTGCACTATGAAGGTTCCTGCGCCATCGATCAGGACTTCCTGGAGGCCGCAGGCATTCTGGAATATGAAGCTATCGATATTTATAACGTTGATAACGGTCAGCGTTTCTCAACCTATGCCATCGCCGCCGAACGCGGCTCGCGCATTATTTCGGTCAACGGGGCGGCAGCGCGTTGCGCCTGCGTCGGCGACAAACTGATCATCTGTTCTTACGTGCAGATGAGCGATGCCGATGCCCGTCAACACCATCCGAAAGTGGCCTACTTCGAAGGCGACAATAACCTGCAGCGCAAGGCGAAAGCCGTGCCGGTTCAGGTCGCCTAAAAGTCACAACGGGCGCCGTCGGCGCCCGTTTCTTCCTGATTACTGCACCACCAGCGTTCCCGGCTTGTTGGCGATTCTGTCCGCCATGGTCTGAATCGAGTCGGTACGCAGAATGTACAACCGCTTCAGCGTATAGGGGTTGTCCCCCGGCTTCACTTTGCCCTGCACCGTGGTCACCGCCATATGGAAACCGGCATCCTTCGCCGCCTGTATCGCCCGTTGGTTATAGCCGCCAAACGGGTATGACACATACAGCACATGCGGATTAAACTGCGACAGCGCGCGGCGCGAATGCTCAAAATCGAATTCTATGTTGTGCAGCGAACGGCTCAGCAGGATCGGCTGACGATTGCCGTCGGTACGATGCAGGAAATGCGTATGCGACTGCACGTCGAACACGTCCTGGATCTGCTTCAGTTCGGAAATGCTCATAAACTGCAGCGAATCTGGATTCCACTTTTGCGGGTGGCGCTTGATGCGTGAGGAAATAATAAACGCCGTGGCGCGGAAGCCGTAATTCTTCAATACCGGGTAAGCGTAACGGTAGACCGATTTCAGCCCGTCATCAAACGTCAGCACCACAGCCTTGCCGGGCAGGTTGATCTGGTTGTTCAGATAGGCTTCCAACTGATACAGGGAAATCGTGTCGTAGCCCGCCTGCTTCAGGTAGGTCATCTGATTGCTGAACGCCACGTCGGAAGTGGTGGTCGAGGTATGGCGGAAACGCTTGTTCTCTTCGTTTTTCAGCAGGTGATGGTAGGTCAGCACCGGAATACCGGTGTCGATCTCGCAGTCCAGCTCACTGACATAACCCAGACGATCGCCAATATTGATCTCATACCAGGTATTGTTGAGCCGATCCTTCAGCTTGCCGATAATCGGGTAGCGCAGATTCTCTTCCAGCACGCCAAACACATCACTGGTGTTATCCGCATCGGTATAGACGTTGATCGCCTTTTGAGTGATCAGGTTCTGGTTGGTCAGCGGCTTATTCAGCTCGCCAAGATCGTCCTTCACCTTGCGCGATTTTTTAAGATCGCGCACATCGTCTTTATCGATAAACCCGGTGCCGTGACCGAATTTGAACTCGTAATACTCCGCATCCGCCGGGAACACCTGAATCAGCTGCCCCTGCTTCACTTCGCCGACCGGAATAACGTGTTCGCCAATCAGCGAATAAACCTCGCTGTCGCGCTGCGCTTCCATATATTCGGATTTAACGGCGCTGTCTTCCGACAACAAACTTGCCAGGCCGGCCGGGGAAGCAAACGACAACAGGATGCCGAGTACTCCAGCCGCTATCTTGTGTGTAGACCGCATGGTTATATTCTACTTACGAGTACGTAATACCCGTCGTATTTCAGACCGCAGCGTTGTTACCTGCACTCGATCATCTCATGATTTACCTGAGGATGAGTGAGCTGGCCGCCTGGCTGCAACTTGAAATTCATAGGGTATATAACAAAATGGAGAAAATGTGGAGCGTCAGCATAGCACGATTTGAACAGCGGGGAGAAAGGGGTTATTCGAGCAATTTTATTGATTTACGGGATGCTTGCCGCAGATTGATAAACGCGTCCCCGTACGTCTGCCCGGGGACGCCATACTATCAGGTGCGCAAACCGCGGCCGCGCTCGATCAGGAACCAGACCAGCAGATAGAACACCGCGATAAACGCCACCAGCACCGCCATGGTGAACGCCAACGGTACATCGCTGATACCCAGGAAACCGTAGCGGAAACCGCTGATCATATAGACGATCGGGTTCAGCTTGGACACCGCCTGCCAGAACGGCGGCAGCAGCGTCAGCGAGTAGAATACCCCGCCCAGGTAGGTCAACGGCGTCAGCACGAAGGTCGGGATCAGGCTGATATCGTCAAAGGTGGTGGCAAACACCGCGTTAATCAGGCCCGCCAACGAGAACAAGATCGCCGTCAGTAGCAGCGTGACCACAATCACCCACCAGGCATGCACCTGCAGCGGCACAAAGAACAGCGAGATCACGGTCACCAACACGCCGACGCAGATACCCCGCGCCACGCCGCCGCCGACGTAACCGGCAATCACCACGTGCGTCGGCACAGGAGCCACCAGCAGTTCTTCGATATTGCGCTGGAATTTGGCGCTGAAGAACGACGAGGCCACGTTGGCGTACGAGTTGGTGATCACCGCCATCATGATCAGGCCGGGAACGATAAACTGCATGTAATCGAAACCGTGCATTTCGCCGATACGTGAACCAATCAGGTTGCCGAAGATGATGAAATACAGCGTCATGGTGATCACCGGCGGCACCAGGGTCTGGATCCAGATACGGGCAAATCGGTTGATCTCTTTAGCCCAAATGCTCTGCAAAGCCACCCAATACAAACGCGTCATGCTTTTTCTCCATTACCGTTAACCAGGGTGACAAACAGCTCTTCCAGCCGGTTGGCCTTGTTACGCATGCTCAGGACCTGGACGCCCTGTGCGCTAAGTTGGGTAAACAGGCCGTTCAGGCCCTGCTCGCGCATCACTTCCACCTCCAGCGTCGAGGTGTCCGTCAGGCGATGACGGTAGCCGTCCAGCTTCGGCAGCGGGCTTTTCGCCGCCAGATCGAGGATAAAGGTTTCGGACTTCAGCTTGGCCAGCAGGCCCTTCATCGAGGTGTTCTCCACCAGATCACCGTTCTGGATAATACCGATATTACGGCACAGCATTTCTGCTTCTTCCAGATAGTGAGTGGTGAGAATAATGGTGGTGCCCTGGGCGTTAAGCTCTTTCAGGAAGCCCCACATAGAGCGACGCAGCTCGATATCCACCCCGGCAGTCGGTTCATCGAGGATCAGCAGTTTTGGCTGATGCATCAAGGCCCGGGCGATCATCAAGCGGCGCTTCATGCCGCCGGACAACATGCGAGCGCGTTCTTCGCGCTTGCCCCACAAATCCAGCTGAGTCAGGTATTTTTCTGCACGAGCCAAGGCTTCGCGGCGGGTCACGCCATAGTAGCCCGCCTGATTGACCACAATCTGCATCACGGTTTCGAACGGGTTAAAGTTGAACTCCTGCGGTACCAGCCCGAGCTGACGCTTGGCGTTAACGATGTCTTTGTCGATGTCGTAGCCGAACACCCGTACGCTGCCGGAGGTTTTGTTAACCAACGAACTGATGATGCCGATGGTCGTGGATTTTCCGGCGCCGTTCGGCCCCAGCAGGGCATAGAAATCCCCCGCTTCGACATTGAGATCGATCCCGCGCAACGCCTTGACGCCACCGGCGTAAGTCTTGGTTAACTGCGCTAATTCCAGTGCATAATTCATAAGTTAAAAAGTACCTTGTGACGATGAGTATGCTGCTGCGTTTTTGTAATGAAGATGATCTTATCATCAGCAGCGTTTTCACTGAGGCAAATCCGTGCGGTATATTCAGGTTCCATCCCGCCATATTGAATAAAAAGTGGCCGAATATCGCCCGGCGCCACTGTTCCGATATCCAAATTGTGACGCTTGTCCTATATTACCCCAACGCAATCTGTTCGTTACAGGCCTATAACCGCCATGAAAGAGATCGAAAAGCTTATCGCCAATAACCACACCTGGTCAGCTAACATCAGCAAGGAAGACCCAAACTTTTTTGAACGCTTAGCACAGGCGCAAAAGCCCCGTTTTTTATGGATAGGTTGTTCTGATAGCCGCGTACCGGCGGAAAGACTGACCGGATTGGAGCCGGGTGAACTGTTTGTTCACCGTAACGTGGCGAACCTGGTGATCCACACCGATTTAAACTGCCTGTCGGTGGTGCAATACGCCGTCGACGTGTTGGAAGTCGAGCATATTATTATCTGCGGTCACCTGGGCTGCGGCGGCGTGGAAGCGGCGGTCGAGAACCCGGAACTGGGGCTGATCAATAACTGGCTGCTGCACATTCGCGACCTGTGGTACAAACACAGCTCACTGCTGGGTGAACTGGAACCGGAACAACGTCTCGACGTGCTGTGTGAAATCAACGTTATTGAGCAGGTCTACAACCTGGGCCATTCCACCATCATGCAATCAGCATGGAAACGCGGCCAGAAAGTGATGATTCACGGTTGGGTGTACGGGATCCAGGACGGCCGCCTGCGCGATTTGGAAGTGGCTGCGACCAGCCGCGAAAGCCTGGAAATGGGCTATCGCAAAGCCATGGCCACGCTGCAACAGGATAAAGGCATCTAAAGCTCATAGGGCGCGGCATGCCGCGCCCACAGCAGTTTACTCGTCCAGCAGCACCACTTTGCCGACGTACGGCAAATGGCGGTAGCGCTGAGCGTAGTCAATGCCGTAACCCACCACGAATTCGTCCGGGATTGAGAAACCGACGTACTCAACCGGCACTTCCACTTCACGACGTTCAGGCTTGTCCAACAGGGTGCAAATCGCCAAGGATTTCGGCCCACGCAGCGCCAGAATTTCACGCACTTTGTTCAGCGTATTGCCGGAGTCGATGATGTCTTCCACGATCAGCACGTCTTTGCCGCGGATATCTTCATCCAAATCCTTAAGGATTTTCACGTCGCGAGTCGTGGACATGCCGCTGCCGTAGCTGGAAGCGGTCATAAAGTCGACCTCATGCGGCACTTCGATGGTGCGACACAGGTCAGCCATGAACATGAAGGAGCCGCGCAGCAGCCCGACCAGCACCATATCACTGCCGCTGTCGCGGTAATGTTCGGTGATCTGGCGGCCAAGTTCGGCAATACGGGTCTTAACTTCCTGCTCGGAAATCATTACGTCTACAGTGTGTTTCATAGTTTTCAGGTCAGTTGCCGGAAGAAGGGCGCAGAGTTTAGCATAGCCTGAAGCCGGTGGCGACGCGAGTGCGCCGCCACTTGAAAGACAACGAGGAGATCAGTCAGCTACCGTAAAGCCCATCATCATGCCGGTATCTTCGTGTTCCAGCAGATGACAGTGAGCCATATAGGCGTGATCGCTATTGGCCAGGTGATCGAAGCGCACCAACACTTCACTGCGCCAACCCTCTACGCGCACCGTATCTTTCCAGCCGCTGCGATGGGCCGCCGGCGGTTTACCGTTTTCCGACAGGATGCGGAATTGAGTGCCGTGAATATGGAACGGGTGCAGCATCATGTCGCCTTCGCCGGAAAGGGTCCACTTTTCGTACTTGCCGCGTTTGGCTTCAAACATCGGCTTGGTCATGTCGAAGGCCTTACCGTTGATCATATTGCCATGGCTGAAATCGAACGGCTTCGCGCCGTGATCCATGCCTTTCATATTGCCGTGGTCCATGCCCTTCATACTGCCGTGATCCATACCCTTCATGCTGCCGTGATCCATCCCTTGCATACCGGACATATCACCGCTGTCGCCTTTGCCCATGCCACCGTGATCCATACTCATGCCGGCCATGGACTGATGGCCATAGCGATCCATCAGCGCCTGCATACCCAGCTTATCCAACTGCGGGTTCATCATCAGCTGCAGCCAACGCTCCTGAATGCCGGTCACCGCAGGCAGCGCTGGCAGTTTCACCAGGCTGTCCGGCATCGTCTTGATGCCCTGCGCCAGCGAAGGCTGGATATGCAATACCGGCAGCGGCTGGTCGAACGGTGCCAGCGTCATGCCCATCTGTTTGACCGGCAGCGTGACGATATCGAAAGCTTTGCCGTCAGAGGCATCCACCAACACTTCGAAACGTTCGCCCATCAGCATCGGCAATTCGGTTAATTTGACCGGCTCGGCCAAAAAACCGCCGTCACTGGCAATCACATAGAGTGGACGGTTATCGCTGGCGGCCAGGTTTAGCGAGCGTGCATTACAGCCATTGAGGAAACGCAGACGCAGCCAGCCGCGAGGGGCCACGTGGCGGGGATACTGAGCGCCGTTGGTGAACATGCGGTCGCCAAACCAACCAACGGCAGCACTCATCACGTCCAGTTGGTATTCAATTTGCGCGTCCTTGCCCAGCCGCTTGTCCTGCAGGATCACCGGAATATCATCCTGTCCCCAGGTTTTCGGCAGCGGCAGCTTACTGCTTTCGTCATCTTCCAGCAGCACCAGCCCGGCCAAGCCCTTCATCACCTGCTGGCCGGTCTTGCCGTGGGTGTGCGGATGGAACCAGCAGGTAGCTGCAGGCTGCTCGATAGTGAACTGCACCCGGCGCGTTGCGCCTGGCTGAATCAGCGCCTGTGGCCCGCCGTCTACGTCACCGGGGATTTCCAGACCGTGCCAGTGAACGGTGCTGGCTTCCGGCAACGCATTGCGGATATCCACCGTGACCGGTTTGCCACGCTGCAGGCGCACCGCCGGCCCCAGCAACGCGCCATTAAAGCCCCAGGTTTGGGTCGCCTTGCCCGGCAGCCAGTTCACCTCACCGGTCTGCAGCGCCAGAGCAATGTTCCCTTGTGCGTCCGGCATCAGCAGTGGCGGGATCGGTAACGCCGGCAATTCAGCCGCCCACGCGCCCCGGCTCCACAACGGTAAAGCGCTTGCCGCGCCCAGCGCAGCGGTCAGTTTGATAAAATCACGGCGTAACATCGCTGACTCCCTTTTCTCAGTGATCTAACTCATCTAATCGTCAGCCTAAACCCTCCCCTTAGCGGAAGGTCAAGCCTTTGCTGCCGGTTATGCTACCTGTGAGTAATAAAATTTGGTGCCTTTACAGGCAAGTGTGATAACGTCTGTAGACAACAAACAGGTCTATTTTCATGATGAAAAAAACAAGTTTACTGGTGCTGTTGCTCACCATGCTGGGGTTCTCCAACGCCAGTCTGGCGCTGAATGAGTCCGAAGCGGAAGATCTGGCCGATCTGACGGCGGTGTTTATTTATTTGAAAAACGATTGCGGCTACAACGACTTGCCCAATGCACAAATCAAACGCGCCATCGTTTATTTCGCGCAGCAAAACCGTTGGGATCTGACCAACTATAATAGTTTTAATATGAAGGCTCTGGGTGAAGACAGCTATCGCGATCTCAGTGGTATCGCCATTCCTACCCCGAACAAATGCAAATCTCTGGCACGCGACTCGCTAAGCCTGCTGGCCTACGCTAACTAATCCCCCGCCTTCCGCTATCTCTGTTTGAAATTCAGCCGTGCATCACCAGGCAGAGTTAGCTATGATGTTGCGCCAATTTTTCATGGCTGTTATTACGGAGTTCCCGCACATGACCCAGAAAGAAATTTGGTATGAAACACTGCATGCCAACTTCGGCCAGTACTTCTCGGTAGAGAACGTGCTGTATCGTGAGAAGACCGAGCATCAGGATTTGGTGATTTTTGAAAACCCGGTTCTGGGGCGCGTTATGGCGCTCGACGGCGTGGTGCAAACCACCGAGCGCGATGAGTTCATCTATCACGAGATGATGACCCACATACCGCTGCTGGCTCACGGCCAGGCGAAGAAAATCCTGATCATCGGCGGTGGTGACGGCGCTATGCTGCGCGAAGTCAGCCGTCATCAGGGCGTTGAACAAATCACCATGGTCGAGATTGACGCCGGCGTGGTGGAATTCTGCCGCCAATACCTGCCTAATCACAATGCCGGTGCTTACGACGATCCACGCTTTAAGCTGGTGATCGACGACGGCGTCAACTTTGTTAATCAGACCGATGAAAAATTCGATGTGATTATCTCTGACTGCACCGATCCTATCGGCCCCGGCGAAAGCCTGTTCACCTCGGCATTCTACGAAGGCTGCGCACGCTGCCTGAACGAGGGCGGCATTTTTGTTGCGCAGAACGGCGTGTGCTTCCTGCAGCAAGACGAAGCGGTCAATAGCCACACCAAGCTGAGCCAATACTTCAAGGACGTCAGTTTCTACCAGGCGGCGATCCCGACCTATTACGGCGGCATTATGACCTTCGCCTGGGCCAGCCAAAACCCGGCACTGCGTCAGCTCGACTTGCCAACGCTGCAACATCGCTTTCATCAAAGCGGCTTAAACTGTCGTTATTATAACCCGGCAATTCACGCGGGCAGCTTTGCTCTGCCGCAGTATTTGCTCGACGCACTGAACGTTTCACGTTAAGCGAGAAGATAAAGGAGGTGAACCAAATTGCATAAGCTAAAACTGCACGGCTTCAACAACCTGACCAAAAGCCTGAGTTTTTGTATTTACGATATTTGTTACGCCAAAACCGCGGACGACCGCGCTGGCTATATCGCCTACATTGACGAACAATACAACGCCAACCGCCTGACCGAGATCCTCAGCGAGACCTGCTCGATCATTGGCGCCAATATTCTCAACATCGCACGTCAGGACTACGAGCCTCAGGGCGCCAGCGTCACCATTCTGGTCAGCGAAGAGCCGGTCGACCCGGACGATGTCGATACTTCAGAACACCCGGGCCCACTGTCAAAGACGGTAGTCGCACATCTGGACAAGAGCCACATCTGCGTTCATACCTATCCGGAGAGCCATCCGGAAGGCGGTCTTTGCACCTTCCGCGCCGATATCGAAGTGTCCACCTGCGGCGTGATTTCACCGCTTAAAGCGTTGAATTATCTGATCCACCAGTTGGAATCTGACATCGTCACCATGGATTACCGCGTGCGCGGTTTTACCCGCGACGTAAACGGCTTGAAGCATTACATCGATCATGAGATCAACTCGATCCAGAACTTTATGTCTGATGATATGAAGGCGCTGTACCACATGATGGACGTGAATGTTTATCAGGAAAACATCTTCCATACCAAGATGTTGCTGAAGGATTTCGATCTGAAGCACTACCTGTTTAATGCCAAACCGGACGCGCTGAGCGAAGCCGAGCGTAAAGAGATTACCGATCTGCTGTGGAAAGAGATGCAGGAAATCTATTACGGCCGCAATATTCCGCATCTGTAATCTGTATCGGGCGCGGCACGCCGCGCCCTTACGTTCAGTATTTCAGCATAAAAGAACGGTAGGCCTTCAATACCTGCAAAAAGTCTTCGACGCCGCAGAATGAGAGGCTTTCTTCGTCATAGTAATTCATCCCCTCCTCCATCTCGTCGCCCTCGAACTCCAGCAGGTTAGCGCGGATCATCACTTCTTCCCCGTCCATCAGCAACGTGTATTCATGGCCTTCCAGCTGCCATTGACGCTCGCTGCCCTTCACTTGCGCCGCCCCGGCTTCGATGCGATCGAGCAGGTTGAAGTCGCCTTTGAGTTCTTCGTTGATCCAGTGGCCAATCGCCTCATGCCCCATCGAAAATCTGACCACTACCTGACCGGTAACGTCACGCAGAAATTCGTAATCCATAGCACGCCCTCCTGAGCCCTTTCTCTTAGTGTAAACATTAATTCATGACTAACTCAGTGAGCGCTCGCAAAGTTGGCAACTGAGAAAAATAAAACGGGAGGCCAAGGCCTCCCGTTAAACAGTTGCGCAATATAGCGACTTAAACAGCGGTTTGGAAGATCACGCCGTCGGCTTTTTCCGTGTACTGACCCAGTTGGTCAAAGTTCAGATAACGGTAGGTATCCGCCGCTGACTTATCGACCTGTGCCATGTACGTCTGGTACTCGTCCGGCGTTGGCAGACGACCCAGCAGCGAAGCCACCGCCGCCAGTTCTGCAGAAGCCAGATACACGTTGGCACCGGTCCCCAGACGGTTCGGGAAGTTACGGGTCGAGGTGGAAACCACCGTCGCACCGTCGGCCACGCGCGCCTGGTTACCCATGCACAGTGAACAACCTGGGATCTCGATACGTGCACCGCTCTTGCCGAATACGCTGTAGTAGCCTTCTTCGGTCAACTGAGCCGCATCCATCTTGGTTGGCGGAGCCACCCACAGACGGGTCGGCAACTGGCCTTTGTGCTGATCCAGCAGCTTGCCGGCCGCGCGGAAGTGGCCGATGTTGGTCATGCAGGAACCGATAAACACTTCATCGATCTTGCTGTTGGCCACGTCGGACAGCAGACGCGCGTCATCCGGATCGTTTGGTGCACACAGGATTGGCTGAGTGATCTCTGCCAGATCGATGTCGATCACCGCAGCGTATTCTGCATCCGCATCGCCTTCCAGCAGTTGCGGATCCGCCAGCCATTTTTGCATGCCCTGAATACGACGCTCCAGGGTACGACGATCGCCGTAGCCTTCGGAGATCATCCACTTGAGCAGCACGATGTTAGAGTTCAGATACTCTTCAATCGGTGCCTTATCCAGCTTGATGGTACAGCCGGCAGCGGAACGTTCGGCCGAAGCGTCAGTCAGTTCGAATGCCTGCTCGACTTTCAGATCCGGCAAGCCTTCGATCTCCAGAATGCGGCCGGAGAAGATGTTCTTCTTGCCCTTCTTCTCTACGGTCAGCAGGCCCTGCTGGATGGCGTAGTAAGGGATTGCGTGTACCAGGTCACGCAGAGTAATGCCAGGCTGCATCTTGCCTTTGAAGCGCACCAGGACAGACTCTGGCATATCCAGCGGCATCACGCCGGTAGCGGCGGCAAAGGCAACCAGGCCGGAACCCGCCGGGAAGGAGATACCGATTGGGAAACGGGTGTGGGAGTCACCGCCGGTGCCTACGGTATCCGGCAGCAGCATACGGTTCAGCCAGGAGTGAATAACGCCATCACCCGGACGCAGCGACACGCCGCCACGGTTCATGATGAAGTCCGGCAGCGTGTGGTGGGTCGTCACGTCAACCGGTTTCGGGTACGCAGCGGTGTGACAGAACGACTGCATCACCAGATCGGCGGAGAAGCCCAAACAAGCCAGATCTTTCAGCTCGTCACGGGTCATCGGGCCGGTAGTGTCCTGTGAACCGACAGAGGTCATCTTGGGCTCGCAGTATTCGCCCGGGCGCACGCCGGCAACGCCACAGGCGCGGCCAACCATTTTCTGCGCCAGGGAGAAGCCTTTGCTGCTGACAGCCACTTCTTTGGCAATGCGGAACACGTCGCTGTGCGGCAGGCCCAGCGCTTCACGCGCTTTGGTGGTCAGACCGCGACCGATGATCAGCGGAATACGGCCACCGGCACGCACTTCGTCGAGCAGTACGTCGGTTTTCAGTTCGAAGTTGGCAATCAGCTCACCGGTTTCGTGGTTGCGCACTTCACCCTTGTACGGGTAAATGTCGATCACGTCGCCCATGTTCAGGTCATTGACGTCCACTTCAATCGGCAATGCACCGGCATCTTCCATGGTGTTGAAGAAGATAGGCGCGATTTTACCGCCCAGCACTACACCGCCACCGCGCTTGTTAGGCACGTAAGGGATATCGTCGCCCATAAACCACAGCACCGAGTTGGTGGCGGATTTACGAGAAGAACCGGTGCCGACAACGTCACCGACGTAAGCCAGCGGGAAACCTTTCTTGTTCAGCAGTTCGATTTGCTTGATAGGCCCAACGCTGCCCGGCTGATCCGGCACTATGCCTTCACGTTCGTTTTTCAGCATCGCCAGAGCGTGCAGTGGGATATCCGGGCGTGACCAGGCATCCGGAGCCGGCGACAGGTCATCGGTGTTGGTTTCACCGGTGACTTTGAATACGGTAACGGTGATTTTTTCCGCCAGTTGCGGACGAGACAGATACCACTCGGCATCGGCCCAGGACTGCATAATCTGCTTGGCGTGCGGGTTACCCGCCTTGGCTTTTTCTTCCACGTCGTAGAAGTTGTCGAACATCAGCAGCGTATGGGACAGCGCTTTGGCGGCAATCGCAGCCAATTTTTCGTTATCCAGCGCGTCGATCAGCGGATGAATGTTATAGCCACCTTGCATGGTGCCTAACAGCTCTACGGCTTTCTCGGGGGTAATCAGGGGGGAGGTCGCTTCGCCTTTGGCGATGGCTGCCAGGAAACCGGCTTTTACATAGGCGGCTTCGTCGACGCCCGGTGGCACACGGTTAATCAGCAGGTCTAACAGGAATTCTTCTTCGCCTTTTGGCGGATTCTTTAATGATTCAACCAGCGCTGCCATTTGGGTGGCGTCTAACGGCTTAGGGACGATGCCCTCTGCAGCACGCTCGGCTACGTGCTTACGGTATTCTTCTAGCACGACATTCTCCTCGCTCTCATTGTCATTTATTGTGCCTGGCGTTCTCTATTCAAACCGGGTTTAGCGCACGGTGTTGATGCCATTGATCCTGACGGGGCACTGCTGTCGATGTCCTGGACTGTAAGTACAGTGCCCGGTTCCGCTCAGCCAGCATATCAGGATTTGAATTGGTTGTTAATTCGTTCACATAAAAGCAACATTAAATCTTTGCTGAATCGTTGAGCGCAGTGTAATCGGCTGCGACACAGGCCCGACGGGGCTGCAGGAAGGTTCCGTTCCCAACATACATCAGCCTGACGAGCACAACACAATAACCATTCTCTTACAATGGTTATTGGTCGCAAATAGTAAAATTTGAGAGCGGAAGGCACAAAAAAACCGCCATTAAGGCGGTTCTGTTGTTCCGTTCGGTGTTAGCAGGCACCTCACGGATTTCTTACATCGTTAAGAACGATACAAGCGCCACAAAGCAGGGACATTGTGCGCAACGATGATTAAAAAATCAACAAAAAGAATGTCTGAAAATTCATTTCAACGTAATATTTAGCCGGGTCTGTTCTGCCGGTTTAGCAGTCGGTCATCGGGCTTGAGAACAGTGCTGCAACAACTGCGATACAGGCGCCACAAAGCGCTTGTTCCGCCGGGATTTTTCCGGTGAAGTCGCGGTGGTCGTGGTTCCACAAGGATCGCGCAATGAAAGGGAGTTCCATGTTTATCCTGCTCATTGTACTGGGATCGGCGTTTGGCGTAAGCAAAGGCGGTTGGTCGGTTAACGGCAACAGCCTCACGTTCAACGTGATATTCCAGAACAAGTAAGCTACTGGCCGCTCATCGAGCGGCCTTTTACCTGGATGCCGTGCATAAAAAAACGGCCCCTTTTCAGGAGCCGCTTATTCACCTTTCAAACCAGCAGAATTACTTCTTCTTGGCTTTCGGGTTAGGCAGATCGGTGATGCTGCCTTCAAAGATCTCTGCCGCCAAGCCTACGGATTCGTGCAGGGTTGGGTGAGCATGGATAGTCAGCGCGATGTCTTCTGCGTCGCAACCCATCTCGATAGCCAGACCGATTTCACCCAGCAGCTCGCCACCGTTGGTGCCGACAATCGCGCCACCGATGATACGATGAGTTTCTTTGTCGAAAATCAGTTTGGTCATGCCGTCTGCGCAGTCGGAAGCGATAGCACGGCCAGAAGCTGCCCACGGGAAGGTGGAAGTTTCGTAGCTGATGCCTTTTTCTTTCGCTTCTTTCTCGGTCAGACCCACCCAGGCAACTTCCGGCTCGGTGTAAGCGATCGATGGGATCACTTTCGGGTCGAAGTAGTGCTTCATGCCGGCAATAACTTCAGCGGCAACGTGGCCTTCATGCACGCCTTTGTGCGCCAGCATCGGTTGACCGACGATGTCGCCGATAGCGAAGATGTGCGGCACGTTGGTACGCAGCTGTTTGTCGACGTTGATGAAGCCACGCTCGTCAACTTCCACACCGGCTTTACCCGCTTCCAGCAGCTTACCGTTCGGCACGCGGCCGATAGCCACCAGCACCGCGTCATAACGCTGTGGTTCTGCAGGCGCTTTTTTGCCTTCCATAGTGACATAGATGCCGTCTTCTTTGGCTTCTACCGCGGTCACTTTGGTTTCCAGCATCAGGTTGAACTGCTTGCTGATGCGCTTGGTGAAGACTTTCACCACGTCTTTGTCAGCCGCCGGGATCACCTGGTCAAACATTTCGACAACGTCGATCTGTGAACCCAGCGCATGGTATACGGTGCCCATTTCCAGGCCGATGATACCGCCGCCCATAACCAGCAGACGCTCTGGGACAGTTTTCAGCTCCAGTGCATCGGTAGAGTCCCACACGCGTGGATCTTCATGAGGAATGAATGGCAGTTGGATCGGACGAGAACCTGCAGCGATGATGGCATTGTCGAAGTTGATGGTGGTTGGACCATTTTCGCCTTCAACAACCAGGGTGTTAGCGCCGGTGAACTTGCCCAGGCCGTTAACCACTTTCACTTTACGGCCTTTAGCCATGCCAGCCAGACCGCCGGTCAGCTGATTGATGACTTTTTCTTTCCAGACGCGCACTTTGTCGATGTCAGTTTTCGGCTCGCCGAAAACGATGCCGTGCTCGGCCAGCGCCTTGGCTTCTTCGATCACTTTGGCTACGTGCAGCAGTGCTTTGGAAGGGATACATCCCACGTTCAGGCAAACACCGCCCAGCGTGGAATAACGTTCAACCAGAACGGTTTCAAGACCTAAGTCAGCGCAACGAAAGGCAGCAGAGTAACCTGCCGGGCCCGCCCCAAGTACCACGACCTGAGTTTTAATTTCAGTACTCATCATGACCTCTTAATTGATTGTCCGGCGGGTCAGACGTCATTTTTATTGCTAATCGATCTCATAACGCCCTTCATCCACCGGGACGCTTACACCGCGAGCAGTTTACAGAATTGTTAATAATCTGCAAAGCGTGTTCGAGTGACCCGTGTCTCAACAATTTTGTCGAGTCGTGCAAAAACCGACAAAACTGCTACAGAAGCGATAAGGGCGCAGCATGCTGCGCCCTTTTTTCATTACATCACCATACGGCGGATATCAGCCAGCATGTTGTTGATGATGGTAATAAAGCGCGCACCATCTGCACCATCGATAACACGGTGGTCGAAGGAGAGCGACATTGGCATCATCAGGCGCGGCACGAACTCTTTACCGTTCCAGACCGGCTCCATAGCAGACTTGGAGACACCCAGGATAGCCACTTCCGGCGCGTTCACAATCGGCGCGAAGTGAGTTGTCCCGATACCGCCCAGGCTGGAGATGGTGAAACAGCCACCCTGCATTTCGCCGGCGGTCAGTTTACCGTCACGCGCTTTTTTGGAGATAGCCATCAGCTCACGGGACAGTTCGGTGATGCTCTTCTTGTTCACATCTTTGAATACCGGAACCACCAGGCCGTTTGGCGTATCAACCGCAACACCGACGTTGATGTACTTTTTCAGCGTCAGCTTCTGACCATCTTCGGACAGAGAACTGTTGAAACGCGGCATCTGCTCCAGAGCGGCAGCAACGGCTTTCATGATGAACACCACCGGGGTGAACTTCACATCCAGCTTACGCTTGGCCGCTTCTTCGTTCTGCTGCTTGCGGAAAGCTTCCAGATCGGTGATGTCGGTTTTGTCGAAGTGAGTCACGTGCGGGATCATCACCCAGTTACGGCTCAGGTTGGCACCCGAGATTTTCTGGATGCGGCCCAGTTCAACTTCTTCGATCTCACCGAACTTGCTGAAGTCCACTTTCGGCCATGGCAGCATGCCTGGCAGACCGCCACCGGCAGCAGCAGCTGGCGCCGCTTCTGCACGTTTGACCGCGTCTTTCACGTAAGTCTGAACGTCTTCGCGCAGGATGCGGCCTTTACGACCGGTACCTTTCACTTTCGCCAGGTTTACACCGAACTCACGCGCCAGACGGCGGATGACCGGGGTGGCATGCACATAAGCGTCGTTCTCGGCGAACTCACCTTTGGCAGCTGGAGCAGCCTGTTTGGCTGGTGCCGCGCTGGCAGCCGGTGCCGGCGCTGCTTCTGCTTTTTGAGCAGGAGCAGCCGCTGGTGCAGCGCCTTCAACTTCGAACACCATGATCAGGGAGCCGGTTTTCACTTTGTCGCCGGCGCTGATTTTGATTTCTTTCACGGTACCTGCGAACGGTGCCGGCACTTCCATAGAAGCCTTGTCACCTTCAACGGTGATCAGTGACTGCTCAGCGGCAACTTTGTCGCCCACTTTCACCATCACTTCGGTCACTTCTACTTCATCGCCACCGATATCCGGTACGGCAACGTCTTTGGCCGCAGAGGCAGCCGGTGCCGCTGGAGCAGCAGGCGTTTCAGTCGCAGCCGGAGCGGCAGCAGAAGCTGCGCCAGCCACTTCGAATACCATGATCAGAGAACCGGTGGTGACTTTGTCGCCAGTGCCGATTTTGATCTCTTTCACGGTGCCTGCGAACGGTGCAGGGACTTCCATGGAAGCCTTGTCGCCTTCAACGGTGATCAGGGACTGCTCGGCTTCCACCTTGTCGCCCACTTTCACCAGGATCTCGGTCACTTCCACTTCGTCAGCACCGATGTCCGGTACGGCAACGTCTTTGGCAGCCGCGGCAGCCGGAGCAGCAGGTGCCGCAGCCGGTTTTTCTTCAGCCTTGGCAGCAGGTGCGGCCTGAGCCGCCCCTTCCGCTTCAAAGATCATCAGCAGTTTGCCGGTTTCGGTTTTATCACCGACGGCAACTTTGATCTCTTTAACCACACCCGCCTGCGGGGAAGGGACTTCCATGGAAGCTTTGTCACCTTCAACGGTGATCAGCGATTGTTCAGCTTCAACTTTATCGCCCACTTTCACCAGAATCTCGGTGATTTCCACTTCGTCTGCACCGATGTCCGGTACTTTGATTTCGATAGACATTTCTTCTGTACCTCTTATGCCAGACGCGGGTTAACTTTTTCTGGGTTGATGTCGAATTTCTTAATCGCATCAGCTACCACAGAAGCTTCAATTTCACCGCGTTTAGCCAGTTCACCCAGTGCAGCAACCACAACGTAAGAAGCGTCAACTTCAAAGTGGTGGCGCAGGTTTTCGCGGCTGTCTGAACGACCGAAGCCGTCAGTACCCAGTACGCGATAGTCGCTGGCTGGAACGTAAGTACGAACCTGTTCTGCAAACAGCTTCATGTAGTCGGTAGACGCAACCGCCGGCGCATCGTTCATCACCTGAGCAATGTACGGTACACGTGGAGTTTCGGTTGGGTGCAGCATGTTCCAACGCTCGCAGTCCTGGCCATCACGCGCCAGTTCAGTGAAGGAAGTCACGCTGTAGATGTCAGAACCCACGCCGTAATCGTCTGCCAGGATCTTCGCCGCTTCACGTACGTGACGCAGGATAGAACCTGAACCCAGCAACTGAACCTTGCCTTTGCTGCCTGCCAGAGTGTCCAGCTTGTAGATACCTTTGCGGATACCTTCTTCTGCGCCCTGCGGCATGGCCGGCATGTGGTAGTTTTCGTTCAGCGTGGTGATGTAGTAGTAGACGTTTTCTTGCGCGTCGCCGTACATGCGGACCAGACCGTCGTGCATGATCACTGCCACTTCGTATGCATAAGCTGGATCGTAAGAGATACAGTTAGGGATAGTCAGAGACTGAATGTGGCTGTGGCCGTCTTCGTGCTGCAGACCTTCACCGTTCAGGGTGGTACGGCCTGAAGTACCGCCGATCAGGAAGCCGCGCGCCTGTTGGTCGCCTGCTGCCCAGCACAGGTCACCGATACGCTGGAAACCGAACATCGAGTAGTAGATGTAGAACGGAATCATCGGCAGATCGTTGGTGCTGTAGGAAGTCGCTGCGGCCAGCCATGAAGATGCTGCGCCCAGTTCGTTGATGCCTTCCTGCAGGATCTGACCTTTTTCGTCTTCTTTGTAGTAAGCAACCTGCTCACGGTCCTGCGGGGTATATTGCTGACCGTTCGGGCTGTAGATACCGATCTGACGGAACAGACCTTCCATACCGAAGGTACGCGCTTCGTCAGCGATGATTGGAACCAGACGATCTTTGATCGACTTGTTCTTCAGCATCACGTTCAGGGCACGCACGAAGGCGATGGTGGTGGAGATTTCTTTGTTCTGCTCTTCCAGCAGTGAGCTGAAGTCTTCCAGAGCCGGCATTTCCAGCTTCTGGGTGAAGGCTGGCAGACGGGTCGGTACATAACCTTTCAGCGCCTGACGGCGTTCGTGCAGGTATTTGTACTCTTCAGAGTCTTTCTCGAAGGTGATGTACGGCAGTTTTTCGATGTCGGCATCGGCAACTGGCACATTGAAACGATCGCGGAAGTGGTGAACCCCTTCCATGTTCATTTTCTTCACCTGGTGAGCGATGTTTTTACCTTCCGCGGTTTCACCCATGCCGTAACCTTTAATGGTATGGGCCAGGATAACGGTTGGTTTGCCTTGGGTGTCCTGCGCTTTTTTCAGTGCAGCGAAGACTTTCTTCGGATCGTGACCACCGCGGTTCAGCGCCCAGATTTCGTCGTCGGTCATGTCTTTGACCAGGGCGGCGGTTTCCGGGAAGCGGCCGAAGAAGTGCTCACGTACGTAAGCGCCGTCTTTGGATTTGAAGGTCTGGTAGTCGCCGTCCAGGGTTTCGTTCATCAGCTGGATCAGCTTGCCGCTGGTGTCTTTACGCAGCAGTTCGTCCCAACGACCGCCCCAAATCACTTTCAGTACCTGCCAGCCTGCGCCGGAGAAGATACCTTCCAGTTCATTGATGATCTTGCCGTTACCGGTGACTGGGCCGTCCAGACGTTGCAGGTTACAGTTGATGACGAACACCAGGTTGTCCAGTTTCTCACGGGTGGCGATAGTGATCGCACCTTTGGATTCCGGCTCATCCATCTCACCGTCGCCCAGGAAGGCGTAAACGGTCTGAGCAGAGGTGTTCTTCAGGCCACGGTGTTCCAGATATTTCAGGAACTTCGCCTGGTAGATGGCGCTGATTGGGCCCAGGCCCATGGAAACGGTTGGGAACTGCCAGAATTCAGGCATCAGTTTAGGATGCGGGTAAGAAGACAGGCCTTTACCGTGAACTTCCTGACGGAAGTTGTTCATTTGGTCTTCGGTCAAGCGGCCTTCAAGGAAGGCACGTGCGTAAACGCCCGGAGAGATGTGGCCCTGGAAGTAAACCAGATCGCCGCCGTCTTGCTCGTTGCGTGCACGGAAGAAGTGGTTGAAGCAGACTTCATAGAAGGTCGCGGAAGATTGGAAGGAAGCCATGTGGCCGCCCAGGTCCAGATCTTTCTTGGAAGCGCGCAGCACGGTCATTACCGCGTTCCAGCGGATAGCGCTGCGGATACGACGCTCAAGATCCAGGTTACCAGGGTAAGCAGGTTCGTCTTCCACCGCGATGGTGTTGACGTAGTTGTGAGCCGCAGCACCGGCTGCAACGCTAACACCGCCTTTACGGGCTTCACCCAATACCTGATCAATCAGAAACTGAGCTCGCTCAACACCCTCTTCACGGATGACCGATTCGATCGCCTGCAGCCAGTCGCGGGTTTCGATCGGATCCACGTCATTGTTTAAACGTTCTGACATGGTGGTATTCCTTATCTGTCTAATGGTTTGTTTTGGAGCCTGTCTTCCTGTGTTCTGAGGCAAAACACACGAAGACAGGCCCATCAGTTTAGTTGCCGCTTAAATGCTTAACTAAGCACTTCGAACGAAAGCTCCGCAGGCTGGTGTGCCCTGAAGAGAACGCTCTTAATCCTTGCGTTGCTGGAGACGCCGTAGCGATCTCTCGCGCCGAGTATGCTCCCGGCTGAGATCCAGCAAGATTTCCTCGATAAACGCCAAATGGCGGTGCGAGGCTTCACGGGCCTTTTCCGGCTCGCGTGCCACAATCGCCTCAAAAATTCCGGCGCGGTGGCTGCTCACCTTTGCCAACATCTCACGGCGCGAGTAGAGCAATTCAAAGTTCTGACGTACGTTCTGTTCCAGCATCGGCCCCATGCAGCGTAGCAGGTGAAGTAACACAACGTTGTGGGCAGCTTCGGTCACGGCGATTTGATACTGCATGACCGCGTCGGCTTCGGCGTCGAGATCGCCGCTTTCCTGGGCCTGCTGGATCACAATGTGGCAATCGCGGATGCGCGCCAGATCTTCGTCGGTGCCGCGCAACGCCGCGTAATAGGCAGCAATGCCTTCGAGGGCATGACGGGTTTCCAACAGATCGAATTGTGATTCAGGGTGGTCGGCCAACAGTTCAGCCAGAGGATCGCTGAAGCTCTGCCACAGATTAGTTTGCACAAAGGTACCACCGCCCTGACGGCGCAGGAGCAGCCCTTTGGCTTCCAGGCGCTGGATGGCCTCTCTCAGAGAAGGACGGGAAACATCAAATTGTTTCGCCAGCTCGCGCTCCGGTGGCAGTTTTTCGCCTGGACGCAGTGTTCCCTCGAGGATCAGGTGTTCGAGCTGCTGCTCGATAACATCTGACAACTTGGGTTGGCGGATTTTGCTGTAGGCCATGGGTGAATTCTTCTCTGCGAATGGCGCGGAGTCAATTGGTAATACCAATTTCAAAAACGTGACGGTAAAGTAACAAAGTATTCACCTCCTGTCCATATGGGCCTTGATCGAAATCAGGTTACCCGCACATTTTAACACCTCAATACCAGAGCTGCTGCAAACCGCTAACGCACGCTTGGTAATACCATTTACGAGGTAGGTTTTTGATTTAACTTTTGCGAAACCTGCCGTCAGGCAGACTGAAGCATCAAAGGCAGGATTTTATTGCATGTTTATTAAGCTTTAACGAATAGCTATTTGCAGCGCATAAGGTGCGCTCAACCGGTCAATATTTCGCCGAACCAAAGTGACCAGCGCTAAATTATTTTTGCGCATTATGTGATTTGCTGCTTATTTCATGCACTGAATCCCCCCTGCCGTCACACAACCCGCATTTTGTTTCCTAAACTGCTGAAATCTTAATCACTCACCCTATAAAGCAGGTGCAAACTGACGCGCATAACATTATTCTTTGCCAAACGGTAGCGGCTCCGTGGAATTAATAGATATAACGCCGTAAATAAAATAAAACACACATCGTAACCACTGCTTTACAGCATGTGAGTAATTCTGCAACGACAGAGGGTTTCATTGATGGATGGTCAACAGCATGGCGACCAGCTGAAGCGCGGCCTGAAAAACCGCCATATTCAGCTTATTGCTCTAGGGGGCGCTATTGGTACCGGGCTATTTCTCGGGATCGCGCAAACAATAAAAATGGCCGGTCCTTCGGTCATTCTCGGCTATGCCATTGGCGGCTTTATCGCATTTCTGATCATGCGCCAACTGGGTGAAATGGTAGTGGAAGAGCCGGTAGCCGGTTCCTTTAGCCACTTCGCCTATAAATACTGGGGCAATTTTGCCGGCTTTGCTTCCGGCTGGAACTACTGGGTGCTGTATGTATTGGTGGCGATGGCGGAACTGACCGCGGTCGGTATCTATGTGCAGTACTGGTGGCCGGAGATCCCAACCTGGGTATCGGCGGCGGTGTTTTTCCTGGCCATCAACGCCATCAACCTGGCGAATGTTAAGGTCTACGGCGAGATGGAATTCTGGTTTGCCATCATCAAAGTCGTGGCGATTATCGGCATGATCGTGTTCGGTGCCTACCTGCTGTTCAGCGGCCTGGGCGGCCCGGAAGCCACCGTAACCAACCTGTGGGCACAGGGCGGGTTCTTCCCGAACGGCATCATGGGGCTGGTGATGGCAATGGCGGTGATCATGTTCTCGTTTGGTGGGCTCGAGCTGGTGGGTATTACCGCCGCGGAGGCCGACAACCCGCAGAAAAGCATTCCCAAAGCCACCAACCAGGTGATCTACCGCATCCTGCTGTTCTATATCGGCTCACTGACCATTTTGCTGTCGCTGTACCCTTGGGGCAAAGTGGTGGAAGGCGGCAGCCCGTTCGTGCTGATCTTCCACGCGCTGAACAGCAACCTGGTAGCAACCGTGCTGAACATCGTGGTGTTGACCGCCGCCCTGTCGGTGTACAACAGCTGCGTTTACTGCAACAGCCGCATGCTGTACGGCCTGGCGAAGCAAGGCAACGGTCCGAAGAGCCTGCTGAAGGTGGACGGCCGCGGCGTACCGGTTATCGCTATCGCCGTCTCCGCCACGGCCACGGCGTTCTGCGTGCTGATTAACTACCTGATCCCCGGTCGCGCATTCGAATTGCTGATGGCGCTGGTGGTCTCGGCGCTGGTGATCAACTGGGCGATGATCAGCCTGGCGCACCTGAAGTTCCGCGCAGCCAAGAACCGCGAAGGCGTAGAGCCGAAGTTCAAGGCCTTCTGGTATCCGTTCAGCAACTACCTGTGCCTGGTGTTTATGGCCGGCATCCTGGTGATCATGTACCTGACGCCGGGCATTCAAATCTCGGTGTTGCTGATCCCGGTTTGGGTGGCAATTTTGGCCATTGGCTATATCGTCAAGCAACGTAGCCAGCGTGCAATGAGCGCAACCAGCCGCAGCTAGTTCACGCCAAAAACAAAATGGCCCGCAGTGTAAAACTGCGGGCCATTTTTTTAGCCTGACTTAGGCTACTTCTTGCGCAGGGCCTTCACCTGCTCGGCGGTGATATCCGCCGGCAAGCCCCCCCAGGTTACGCGCAGATAGTTCACCAGCTCCGCCACTTGCGCATCGTCCAGACGTTCGCCAAAGGCCGGCATGCTCTGCATACTTTCGCCGTTGGGGAATTGCTGCGCCGGTAAACCGTCCAGCACCGAGACAATCAGATTCTTGGCATCCGGTTGGCGCAGCGTGGCGTTATCGCGCATCGCCACCGCTACGTGCGGTTTGCCCTCACCTTCCCGTGCATGGCAGCCGGAGCACTGATCCAGATAGCTGATACGCCCGGCATCGCTGCCCTGGCCGATTTTAACCGGCACTGCGGCCGGCGGCTGTTCACCCATCAGATAGGTCGCCAGTGCTTGATGGTCTTCCGGCGTCAGATGACGGGTGCTGAGATCCACCACCATGTGCATCTCACTGAACGCAGATCCCTGAGGTGCCATCCCGGTTGCCAGGAAACGGTTGAGGTCATCCGGCGTCCAGCCGCGCTGGGCCAATCCGTGCGGCGTGATGTCCGGTGCCATAAAGCGCCCCAAATCGCCCCCCTGCATCGGCTTGCCAAGATTCATCTGCCCCAGCATGCCGCGTGGCGTATGGCATTCCCCGCAGTGACCCAGCGTATCCGCCAGGTAACGGCCGCGTTGCCACTGCGCCGAATTGCCTTGTGAACTGGCTGGCAACGGCGCCTGGCTGCGGAACAGCAGGTTCCAACCGATCAGCGCCATGCGTTGATTAAACGGGAACGGCATGTCGTTTTCAGGAATGGCAACATCCACCGCCGGTCGGGTCATCAGATAGGCGTAGATGTCATCGGCATCCTGGCGTGAAATACCTTTATACGAAGTATAGGGCATCGCCGGGTACAGATGACGCCCGCCCGGTGCCACGCCCTGAGTCAGCGCCAGGAAGAAATCGTCTTTGGTCCAGCGGCCAATGCCATGATCGGCCGAAGGCGTCAGGTTACTGCCATAGATAGTGCCGAACGGCGTCTCCAGCGGATAGCCCCCGGCCAAGGGCGCGCCGCCGCTGGCGGTATGGCAGGCGGCGCAGTCGGCGGCCTGCGCCAGATAGCGACCGCGGGCAACCTGTTCCGTGCTGGCGGTTACCTGCTGCACCGGGCCATCGTAACGGCGGTTTTCCCGCCACCACAGCACGGCGATGACAATAATCACCACCAGCAGGATCAACAGTGCGAGACGTTTTTTCATTGCGCCGTCTCCTTCAGCAGGCCCGGGGTTTTGAGCACCACGTCACGAACCGCTTCATAGTAACGAACATAGCCGGTACAGCGGCAGATATGACTGTCCAGCGCCTGTTCAATGGCGCTTTCCAGTTGCTCACGGGCAATGGGTTCACGCTTGAGTTTTTCCACAAAAATGGTGGCGGCGTTGACAAAGCCCGGCGTGCAGTAGCCGCACTGGAAGCTGTAATGCTCCAGAAACGCCTGCTGGATAGATGACAACTCCACCACTTCGCCCTGCGCATCCACCTTGGCATGCCCCTCTACGGTGCGGACTTTTTTGCCGCTGAAGAAGTGCGCGCCGGTGATACAGGTACGCACCTCTTCGCTGGTACCGCTTGGGTGATCGACAATTGCTACGCAGGCGTGGCAGATACCCTGCCCGCAGCCAAGACGCGAGCCGGTCAGATCGAGATACTCGTGCAGGAAATCGATCATCATCAGCCCTTCAGGTACGTCGATCGGGCCGTATTGCTTTTCGTTGATGGTCAGGGAAATCGGCTGGGTTTTGATGCTCATTGTAATACCTCACGAATATTTTCTGCACGAACGGGCAAATCACGGAAACGGTGGCCAGTGGCGTCGGCGATGGCGTTGACCAAGGCCGCGACCACCGGGATCATCACCACTTCGGCCATGCCTTTGGGCGGATCGGTTTCCGACAGCGCGGGCAGGATGTCATCAGTCTGTTTCCAGACCGCCACATCGCTGGCGCGTGGCAGGTGGTAACGGTTAAAGTTCCAGGTACCGTTACCGGGCCCGTCTTCGTACAGCGGTAAATATTCGTGCAGTGCATGACCAATTCCCATCGCCAACCCGCCCTGCAACTGGCCGGAAACCAGTTCCGGCACAATCAGGTTGCCGCACTCCATGATTGAATGGTGATTCAGCAGTTCTACCTGGCCGGTGGCGATATCCACCGCCACTTCCGCCAGGGTTCCGACGGCACTGTAATAGGTCACCGCCGCGTTATTGCGTTGAGTCGGGGGATAATAGACCTGATTACGTGGCAGCGTTTTGAACTCGCCACCGGCGTTGCGCACAGCCAGGCCATCAATCGGCAGGCGTTCGCTATTGCCGCTCAGGGTAAAGTCCGCTTCCGCCCACTGCCAGCGGTTGAAAACGTGCACCGCTGCGCCTGCGATCCCGCCCATCTGGTAAAGTTGTTTTGCCAGCCGCTCCAGGCTCAACACCTCCATACCGGCAGCGGTCAATCCCCCCTCCACCCAACGCGCATCCTCTCGGCGCACCACTAAAGGTGCCGCCTGGCCGCCACCGGGGCCGGATTGCCAAATGGCCATCGCTGCCGGCCACAGGCCATGATCGAATATCAGCCGCGCCGCTTCGCGCGTACTGTGCGAGAAGTAATACGCCGAGTTGCTGGCGCTGGAAGGTGAGCAGTAGCTTGGCGTCCAGGCCGGATTGGTTTGCAACCGATCCTGATCGGCCTGCGACATAACGTAGGGATCGCCACTGGTAACCATCGGCAGCACTGACCAGTCGGTCACCGAGAAGTGAGCCTCGTCTGCCGGTTTGCCCAGCCACTGTGCGCACAACACCGATTGTGAGGTCGACATGCCGGTGCCCATCTCGGCACCGCTGTGATGCAGCATAATGCGCCCGTCTTCACCCAGCTCGACGCGGGCGAATGAAGTTTCGGCACCGGTACCGAAGTCTTTTTGCACGCAGCCAAAGCCTACGCCATAGCGTTTGCCCGGATGCTGGCTTTCAAACTCCGCCTTGCGCTTGGCGCGTTGCAGCCACATCTCATGCTTCGCCGCCTTCTCCAGCACTTCATCGGCGCGAATAGCCCCGGCAGGAATGGCCCCCTGCGTATTTTTCATGCCGGATTTCAGTACGTTGCGCAAACGAAATTCAATCGGGTCAATCTTCAGTTCGGCAGCCAGCTCATCGACCATCATTTCGGTGGCGGCCATGCTTTGCAGCGTGCCGTAACCCCGTGCCGACCCTGCGTCGATGGCGCGCGAAGCCAGCCCCACCGCAGATAAATCGCTTTTCGGGAAGTAATAAATCGACTGCGCCGCGGTCGCCGCCACCATCACCACCGAAGGCGTAAAGTTGCTGCGGCCACCGCCGTCTGCCGTCATCTCACCATGGAATGACTGCAGCACGCCGGTTTGGCGGTTTACCGCAATGCGGTAATTCATGTCGAAGGCATGGCGTTTCAGCGCAGTCTGGAACTGTTCGAAACGGTCGTTGGCCAGCCGAACCGGGTGCCCGTCGCCGTACATCGCCGCCACCGCGCCGTAATACGGGAAATTAAAGTGATCTTTTGAGCCGTAACCGACGGTGTAGCACGGGTGCAGAATCAGCTGTTTAACCGGCGGATTGCGTTTTGCCAGCATGCGCGGCATTTCATTGGCCACTTCCTGCGGCGATTGAGTCGGCACCACCAGATGCAACGTTTGCGTCTCGGCATCGAACCAGCCGTTGGCGTTGTCCGGCTCCAGCGCGGAGGTGTCGACGGACTGCGTGGTATAGCGGCGTGACATCACCAGCCACTCATCCGGCGGCGTTTTCAACTCATCGGCAATCATGCCGGCGTAATACATGCCTTCCTGATCCAGCTTGCCGCCTTCGCGTCCTTCCGGCCAGACCGGCAGGTGTTTCTTCATCGAAACCGGGAAAATCGGGGTATCCTTCAGGCTGGAAAAACGGTCGTCATCGAACGGCTTGTCTCCCCCCACCCGCACATATCGGAAAGTGCCCCAAGGGTCGCGCTGCAGCGGACCGGTTTGCGCCCCGTATTTAATCGTGCCTTCGCGGAATTTCAGCTTGTCTTTGGCAAAGCGGAAACGGGCAAAATCGTGATAAATCAGGATTGCCACCGCCTGGCCCAGGTAAGCCGGGGTTTTGCCAATCGGCAGCAGCATGTCGTCGCCGTAAAATGCCGGGAAGGCCAAACCGTCGCGCGCCAAATCCTCGGCGGTTACCAGCCGATCGGGCTGCAGGTCGTCGCCCAGCAATGAGAGATCGATACCTTCGAACAGCTTGTCTGCTTGAGTGACACGCAAAATAAAGGCGTGCGCCTGCTGCTGTGGCCAGTGCGGCATATCCACCGCGCGAATATCACGGGCAAAGACCTTCTGCCCCATGACCTTGGCACGGCCATCGATACGAAAGCGTATACGTTTCTCGTGGGCATCCCAGTTCGGGGACTGGAGGATCTTCTGCTCAAACAGCGCGGCATAGGCACGGCTGTACAGGGGCGCGAGGTACACGGAGACCCCCGCTATCACGGCGCTTTTGATAAAGCGACGCCGCGACGGGTTGAAATTGCTCATAAAAAGTCCTTTGCATCTTTATTGTAGTTTTGTGTTCAGCGGTGGTGTTGCGCAAACGCTGACGACCTTGCCGTAGACGTCATAAGCATATGCTTATAACCAAAATTATGTGATGATTAACATGCGATTTTCAATAAAAACACATCTCAACAACACATATTTTTAGTAAGGTAATTAGAAGTTGCGCAAATTCGGGCGGATAAGATGACAACAGGCATAGTGATCGCCGCTGCCGGACGTGGAGAACGCTTCTCTCAGGCCGGTGGCGCAGGCAATAAATTAAATGCCGAGTTTGCGGATGCCACAGGCCGCCAACGTTCGCTATTTGAACAGACGCTGCGTCAAGCGTTGGCTTCCGGCCTGCCCATATGGGTGGTCACCCGGCCAGACAACCGCCAGGTTCAACAGATTTGCGCCGCCTATCAGGTTCCGGTCACGCTGCTGGCCAGCGTCGGCCTTGGCGATTCCATTGCCGCCGGCGTTAACGCCGCGCCGCACTGGCAAGGCTGGTTGGTTCATTTGGCGGATATGCCGTTCGTTACCCCGGCGGTTTTCCAGCAGGTAGCCAGCGCGTTGCAGCACCACGCCATTGTCCGTCCCCGTTTTGAACAACAGCCGGGTCACCCGGTTGGGTTTTCCGCTCTATTGCGCAAACAACTGAGCCAATTACGTGGCGATAATGGTGCACGCGATCTGCTTAAAGAGCAGGCGGTACACTGGCTTAATCTTGATCAACCCACTGCCGTGCAGGATATAGATCTTCCGTCGCAGCTACCGGTCAGCGAGTAACTCATCTATGCAACATCTCGATATCACCGTGGTCAGCCAGGCGATAAACTGGCTGAAACAACAACCGGTGTGGCTGTGCACCGTGCTGAGCACTTACGGCTCCTCACCGCGATCGCCGGGGGCGCTGTTGGCCGCCACGCAGGACGGACATTATTGCGGCTCGCTGTCCGGAGGATGCGTGGAAGAAGACTTTCTGCGGCGCCTGGCGGCCGGGGAGTATCAGGCCGCCAGCCAGGTCATTCGTTACGGTGAGGGCGGTCTGGAGCCCAACGTAGCGCTGCCCTGCGGCGGCGTGCTGGAGGTGCTGATTGAGTATTTGCCGGCGGGCGACGAGAGCATCGATTACCTGACAACCCTCGCCGGCGCGTTAAACGGACACCATGCGCTGGTCAAACGCCTCACTTTGCCGGATGCCTGCGGCAGCCTGACGTTGACCGATTTCGCCAGTGCGACCCAGGTGGAACGCCGCGGCCCGCAAATTACCCTGCATATTGCCGCAGCCCCGCGTTTGCTGATCGCCGGTCTGTCCAGCGTGGCATTGTACTGCGCCGATTTCGCCAGTTCGCTGGGGTTTGAAGTGTTAGTGTGCGAGAACCGTCCGGAGGCGCTGGAAAATTTCGCCCCGCAGCTGAGATCCAACGTGACGCTACTGCGTCAGTTTCCTGCCAAGTTTATTGAAGACGGCGGCTGTCACGCCAATACCGCGATTGTCGCGCTGACGCACGATCCCCGCATGGACGATCTGACGCTAATGGAGGCTATCCATACCCCGGCGTTTTATATCGGCGCCATGGGATCGTTGCGCAACAGCGCGCGTCGCCGCCAACGCCTGCAGCAGATTGCCGAATTCAGTCCACAAGAGCTGGAGCGAATTCATGCCCCGATTGGCTTACCACTCGGCAGCAAGACCCCGGCTGAAATCGCGCTGGCGGTGATGGCAGATATCGTGCAGCAAAAGAACCGCTCTGCCACCCCGCTCAGTCAAGGGGAGTCACCGGCACCAGGTGTTGGAGCTCAAGATGCAGCTCCTCCCGCTCATTTAGCGAATAGTTGAACATCGTCAGGTCAGGCCCTTCCCGGCGAGCCAGGCCAAGTTGCGGCAAGACCTGAGTGTACATCTGCACAATATGATCGTTCAGGGCCACTGGCTTGCCGGCATAGCAAAAACGACAAAAATCACCGGAGATATCCGGCAGCGCTTCAAGCCCGGCACCGTCACTGACCGGGCAGTCTGCCGCAACGCCCAGGGTATAATCCACCCGCACTCGTTCCCCATCCGGCACAAACTGGGCCAGCGAATAGGTCAATGCAGGGCGCTCACCCAGCAGAGCATAGAACGTCTCTTTGATTTTGCTGCGGATGGGAAGGTGCGACTTATCCAGATCGGTAATGTCCAGATGGTAAGGGTAACTCTTCCCTCGGATAGCATACTGCCCCTTGGCGACCTTGATGCGATCGACCTTGATATCCCCCGGCTGATTCACCGACAGCGAGCGAACCAGATGGCTGAAGTCCTGTTTACGCGCATGGCGATAAACACTGGGAGATTCGGCAAAGTGCTTTTTGAAGCAGCGAGAAAAGGTTTGTTGGTTATCGAATTGATATTCAATAGAAATATCAAGAATGCTTTTTTGCGTATAACGCAAGGCGAAAGCGGCGAGGTACAAGCGGCGCGCGCGAATATAGGAAGCCAGCGACAAACTGGTCTGCTTTTTGAACATTCGCTGCAGATACCATTTCGAGTAGCCTGATTTGGCAGAAACGATATCCAATGACAAGGGATTGGTTAGGTTGTCTTCAATCCAGACTAGCAATTCCCTGATATGACTTTCCTGCGTTTCCATGAGTTTGCCGAACCTTCTGTTCCAAATATGCCTTTATGCGCGTATTAGTGCTTTGCGCGTAGGGTATACAGGTTAAAACATCGCGTCCAGCGGGCTACAGTAATTTACACAGGGGTTGATAAAACCTGAAATTTGCCGCCCCACTGCGGGCGGCAAATCCTTTCGGCGGTTACTTCACGCAGCGAGAACACTGGCCAGACTGGATCTTCTGGAAGAAGTCATTGCCTTTATCATCCACCAGAATAAACGCCGGGAAATCTTCCACTTCGATTTTCCAGATCGCTTCCATACCCAGCTCCGGGTATTCGACGCAGGTCAGGCTCTTGATGCTCTGCTGCGCCAGTACCGCCGCCGGGCCACCGATGCTGCCGAGGTAGAAGCCGCCGTGCTTGTGGCAGGCGTCGGTCACCTGCTGGCTGCGGTTACCTTTCGCCAGCATGATCATGCTGCCGCCATGAGACTGCAGCAGGTCGACATAAGAATCCATGCGCCCGGCAGTGGTTGGCCCCAGTGAACCAGAGGCGTAGCCGTCCGGCGTTTTGGCCGGGCCTGCGTAATAAATCGGATGATCCTTAACGTATTGCGGCAGACCTTCGCCTCTGTCCAGGCGCTCTTTCAGCTTGGCATGCGCAATGTCGCGGCCCACGATGATGGTGCCGCTCAAGGACAGGCGGGTGGATACCGGGTATTGCGACAGCTGCTTGAGGATCTCGGCCATCGGGCGGTTAAGGTCAATCTTGATTGCCTCACCCTCACCGGCCTGACGCAGCTCCTGCGGGATGAATTTGCCAGGATTATGCTCCAGCTTCTCCAGCCAGATGCCGTCACGGTTGATCTTGCCTTTAATGTTACGGTCAGCGGAGCAGGAAACCCCCATTCCCACCGGGCAGGATGCGCCATGGCGCGGCAGACGCACCACGCGAACGTCATGCGCAAAGTATTTGCCGCCAAACTGCGCGCCCAAGCCCAGGTTCTGCGCTTCTTTCAGCAACTCTTCTTCCAGCGCCACGTCGCGGAATGCCTGACCGTGCTCATTGCCTTCGGTCGGCAGGCCGTCATAGTACTTGGTCGACGCCAGTTTTACGGTTTTCAGCGTTGCTTCCGCCGAGGTGCCGCCGATAACGAACGCCACGTGGTACGGCGGGCAAGCCGCGGTGCCCAGCGTACGCATTTTCTCTACCAGATAATCCTTCAGCTTGCCCGGAGACAGCAGCGCTTTGGTTTCCTGATAAAGGTAGGTTTTGTTGGCAGAACCGCCGCCTTTAGCAATACACAGGAATTTGTATTCTTCACCGTCGACGCTGTAGAGGTCGATCTGCGCCGGCAGGTTGCTGCCGGTGTTGACCTCTTTATACATATCCAGCGCGGCGTTTTGCGAATAGCGCAGGTTGTCTTCGATAAAGGTGTTGTACACCCCGCGTGACAACGCTTCTTCGTCGCCGCCACCGGTCCAGACGCGCTGGCCCTTTTTACCGACGATAATGGCGGTACCGGTGTCCTGACAGGTCGGCAAAATACCTTTGGCGGCGATTTCTGAGTTACGCAAAAATTGCAGCGCAACGTATTTGTCGTTTTCGCTGGCGTCCGGATCCTTGAGGATATCGGCAACCTGCTGCTGGTGCGCCGGGCGCAGCATAAATGAGGCGTCATGAAACGCGTGCTGGGCAAGGAGGGTTAACGCTTCAGGGGCTACTTTCAGAACTTCCTGGCCTTCAAATTCGCTCACGGAAACGTGATCGCGGCTTAACAGATAGTATTCGGTATCGTCTTTCTTCAGCGGGAACGGATCTTGATAATGGAACGGTTTATTCGACATTGATCTCTCACTTGCAACATCAGCTGCGTTAAATTCACACTTACTCAGCCAGCTCGGGGCAGGCCGCGTCAAAAAACTTCCCACACCTTACGTATTTTTAATCAGTCGGTTATTGCGCTAAATCGCATAATAACCCCTGCGTTAGAAAGGTATTTTCTCGGGATGCTTTTCAATCTTTTCTGTGAGCGCTGCGGGTACAGACTCAGCATGTACGGTTTATTATCCCGCAGTTAACACATTGATTACAATCCATCAGCGTCGATCGGGTTATCAATGCGATGAAAAACCGGCCCGACAGGCGGGATGAGAATTAGTTTTTCGTCTTATTGCCAGCCGTCGCGCCATTGCTTAAGCTAGCCGCAATGAACAAAGTAAGAATCCCCATAGCGCTGCAACAGGCGGTGATGCGCTGCCTGCGTGAAAAACTTCTGCTGGCGCGTCAGCATTTTTCCGTCGAGTTTCCGGAACCCAAAGTCGTTTACCAGCAACGCGGAACCAGTGCGGGCACCGCCTGGCTGCAAGCCTGGGAAATTCGGCTGAATCCGGTTTTGCTGATGGAAAACCAACAGCCGTTTATCGACGAAGTGGTGCCGCACGAACTGGCGCACCTGTTAGTCTTCCGCCAGTTTGGCCGCGTGGCCCCGCATGGACGCGAATGGCGCTGGATGATGGAAAGCGTGTTGCAGGTACCGGCCAGCCGCACCCACCAGTTTGAAATTGCCTCGGTGCAAAGCAAAACCTTCCCCTACCTCTGTCGTTGCCAACAACATCAGCTCACCGTACGTAGGCATAATCGGGTGCTTCGCGGAGAAAGCGAATACCGCTGCCGTCAGTGCGGCGAAAAATTGAAATTTATCGCCGGTGAGTCTGTTTAAGCGAAAAATCCAACCTCTGCTCCCTACGTCCCAAGTTACAGCCAGACTCCGGCGCTGGCTTGAAAAGTCACGGGGTTAACGCCCGTCGTTTGCCACTGCCGTTGACTTCCGCTACCCTGCCTGCCTTTCCAATTTTGAGCAGTTTTGGAATATGCTTCGCAAAATTTTGTTTACGGTTATTTTCACCACCGGCGCCGTACAGGCGCACGGCATCAATAATTTTTCTCAGGCCAAGGCGGCAGCGGCCAAAATCAACCAAGATGCGCCCGGTTCTTTCTACTGCGGCTGCCAGATCACCTGGCAGGGCAAGAAAGGCATCCCAGATTTAAACAGTTGTGGCTATCAACCACGCAAGAACGCCCAACGCGCACAGCGTATCGAATGGGAACATGTGGTACCGGCCTGGCAGTTCGGCCACCAATTGCAGTGCTGGCAACAGGGTGGCCGCAAAAACTGCAACAAAGACGCGAGCTATCGCCAAATCGAAACTGACCTGCACAACCTGCAGCCGGCGATTGGCGAAGTGAACGGCGATCGCAATAATTTCATGTACAGCCAATGGAAAGGCGGCGAAGGTCAGTATGGCCAGTGCCCAATGAAAGTGGACTTTAAAAATAAGCAGGCCGAACCGCCCGCACGCGCTCGCGGCGCGATCGCCCGCACCTATTTTTATATGCGCGATCGCTATCAACTACGGCTTTCCCGCCAACAGACCCAGCTTTTCGAGGTGTGGAACCGTCAGTATCCGGTCAGCCAATGGGAATGCCTGCGGGAGGCACGCATCGCTAAGGTACAGGGCAACCATAACCTCTATATTCAACAGGCTTGCCAGCAACGAAAGGGCTAAATCCCCTTCGTACTTAAAACTGCAGCGGTGTTGACTGCGTGAGCGCCCCCGAATCACTTACTTAAGTAAGCTCATCGGGATGCACTCACTTGCCGCCTTGCTGCAGCTTCAATTACTTTGGGTATATACTCTTTTTTTTCAAGCTGCAGCACTGATGACTGCATATTAGTCAGGATCGAATATTCAATGCGTATACCCCGTATTTATCACCCGCAGCCGTTAATCGACCATGCAGAAATCGCACTGAGCGAAGACGCCGCCAACCACATCGGGCGTGTACTGCGTATGAGCGCCGGCCAGGCACTGCAGCTCTTCGACGGCAGCAACCAGGTATTTGACGCCGAGATCACCCAGGTCGACAAAAAAAACGTGCTGGTGCGGCTAGCCGCCGGCCAACCGGAAGACCGTGAATCGCCACTCAATCTGCATCTGGGCCAGGTGATTTCTCGCGGTGAGAAGATGGAATTCACCATTCAGAAATCCATCGAGCTCGGGGTCAACGTCATTACTCCGCTGTTTTCCGAGCGCTGCGGTGTGAAGTTGGACGGCGAACGTCTGGCGAAAAAAATCCAGCAATGGCAGAAGATTGCCATCGCCGCCTGCGAACAATGTGGCCGCAACCGTATTCCGGAAATTCGCGAGGCGATGAAACTGGAAGACTGGTGCGCCGAGCAAGATGGCAGCCTGAAACTCAACCTGCATCCACGCGCCAACCACAGTATCAATACCCTGCCGCTGCCGGTGGAACATGTCCGCCTGCTGATTGGGCCGGAAGGCGGTTTATCCGCCGACGAAATTGCGATGACCACAGGCCACGGATTTACTGATATCCTGCTTGGGCCACGCGTTCTGCGTACAGAAACCACAGCGCTCACCGCAATTACCGCTTTGCAGGTACGTTTCGGCGATCTGGGTTAAAGGAGAAAAGATGATTAAGCTCGGCATCGTGATGGACCCTATCGCCTCCATCAACATCAAAAAAGACACCAGCTTCGCCATGCTGCTCGAAGCGCAGCGCCGTGGCTGGGAACTGCACTACATGGAGATGGACGATCTCTATCTGCACGCCGGTGACGGCCGCGCCCGCACTCGGCTGCTGAGCGTGAAGGAAGATAAAGAGAGCTGGTTCAGCTTTGGCAGCGAGCAGGATCTGGCGCTGCATGATCTGGACGTGATCCTGATGCGCAAAGACCCCCCTTTCGATACCGAATACATCTACGCGACCTATATTCTGGAACGCGCAGAGGTCAAAGGCACGCTGGTAGTTAACAAGCCGCAGAGCCTGCGTGACTGCAACGAAAAGCTGTTTACCGCCTGGTTCCCGGAACTGACGCCGGACACCCTGGTCAGCCGCAGCGCGGCGCACATCCGCAAATTCCACCAGCAGCACGGCGACATTATTCTCAAACCGCTGGACGGCATGGGCGGCGCGTCTATCTTCCGCGTGAAGCAGGACGACCCTAACCTGTCGGTGATTATCGAAACCCTGACCGAGCACGGTAGCCGTTTCTGCATGGCGCAGAACTTCTTGCCGGCAATCAAGGAGGGCGATAAGCGCATTCTGGTGGTTGACGGTGAGCCAGTACCTTACTGCCTGGCGCGCATCCCGGCGCAGGGCGAGACCCGTGGCAACCTGGCGGCCGGCGGCCGTGGTGAAGCGCGTCCACTGAGCGAAAGCGACTGGAAAATTGCGCGTGCGGTAGCCCCGACGCTGAAAGAAAAAGGGCTGATCTTTGTGGGCCTGGACGTGATTGGCGATCGCCTGACTGAAATCAACGTCACCAGCCCAACCTGTGCGCGTGAAATAGAAGCGGCCTTCCCGGTTTCCATCACCGGTATGCTGATGGATGCAATCGAGAAGCGTCTGGCAGCGAAGTAATCGAAATGCGGGTGACTTGCGTCGCCCGCCTTCCCGACCTCCCTGAATGACGCTGTCAGCCCGCGTCAACCGAGTCGCGGCTTGAAAGGCGATGGGGATAGCCGCATACTGGCGGCTGTTTAACTTCTCACCAATCAAATACCTTAAATAACACCATGAATTTACAACACCATTTTCTTATCGCTATGCCATCACTTCAGGATCCTCGCTTCAAACGCTCGGTGATTTATGTCTGCGAGCACAATGAAGACGGCGCCATGGGCCTGGTGATCAATAAACCGGTGGAACAGTTCACGGTGGAAACAGTGCTGAGCAAACTGAAGATCATGCCACAGGCGCGCGATCCGGCCATCAGTCTGGATAAACCGGTGTTTGCCGGCGGCCCGCTGGCTGACGATCGCGGTTTTATCCTACATACGCCGTGCAAAGGCTTCGGCTCCAGTATCCAGATCTCGCCGGATACCATGATCACCACCTCGAAAGACGTACTGGAAACCTTGGGCACGCCGGAACAGCCGGAGGACGTACTGGTCGCGCTCGGCTATGCCGGCTGGGAGAAAGGCCAGTTGGAACAGGAAGTGCTGGAAAACGCCTGGCTGACCATCGAAGCCGACACCGACATTTTGTTCCATACGCCGATCGCCAGCCGCTGGCGTGAGGCCGCCAATCGCCTTGGCATTGATATCCGCAGCATTGCCAACCATGCAGGACACGCCTGATGACCAACCGCACCATTATCGCCTTCGACTTCGGCACCAAAAGCATTGGCGCGGCCATTGGCCAGGAGCTAACCGGCAGCGCCCGTGCACTGGCGGCTTTCAAAGCACAGGACGGTTCGCCGGACTGGCAGAAGATCGAGAAGTTGCTGAAAGAGTGGCAACCGGACTTGGTGGTAGTCGGTCTGCCGCTGAACATGGACGGCACCGAACAGCCGGTCACCGAGCAAGCGCGCAAATTCGCCAACCGCCTGCACGGCCGCTTTGGCGTGCAGATCGCGCTGCATGATGAGCGTCTCAGTACCGTCGAAGCCCGCGCCAACCTGTTTGATCGCGGCGGCTTCCGCGCCCTGGACAAGGGCAGCGTGGATTCCGCCTCGGCGGTGGTAATCCTGGAAAGCTGGTTCGAACGGCAATTGGGTTAATCCCTTGGCAAAGTCCCCTCCGCGCCGCCCAGTAATCCCGCACAGATCCGCTGTTGCAGACCTTGCTCAAAGGTCTGCATGCCGGACTGCCCACCGGTTTGCAGCACGCTGGCAAGCTGATGGGTTTTGCCCTCGCGGATCATGCTGCTGACCGCCGCCGTCGCCGTCAGCACCTCAAAAATCGCCACCCTGCCGCCCCCGGGCCGACTCAACAGCTTCTGTGCAATCACCGCCTGCAGGCTACCGGCCAACTGTGCACGCACGTAGGGCTTTTCTTCCGCCGGGAAAACATCCACCAGCCGATCGACCGCCTGCGTCGCGCTACGGGTATGCAGCGTCGCCAGTACCAGATGGCCGGTTTCCGCAGCGGTAAGCGCCAGCCTGATGGTTGTGGTGTCACGCAGCTCCCCCAGCAAGATGACATCTGGATCTTCACGCAGGGCAGCACGTAATGCGTCGTCAAAACTGTGGCTGTCGCGGCCCAATTCGCGCTGCTGAATTAAAGAGTGTCGACTGCGGTGAATAAATTCGATCGGATCCTCCAGCGTAAGGATATGCCGCCGCTGGTGCTGATTGATGTCGTCAATCATTGCCGCCAGGGTGGTGGATTTACCACTGCCGGTCGCGCCGGTCACCAAAATCAGGCCATCCTCCCTGCGCACCAGGGCCGGAATGATGTCTGGTGCTGCCAACGCCGCCAGCGTCGGACACTCGCCGGCAATCAGCCGCAAGGCAAGCGAAACCCCGAGGCTTTGCAGAAAGAAATTGGCGCGCAGCCGAATATCGCCCGCAAGCGTCAGCGCCAGATCAAGCTGCCCCTGCTGTTGCAATTGCTGCCGCTGCTGGGGTTGCAGCAGCGCGTTGCACAAGCGATGCATCTTGGTCTCGGTCAGTTTTTCCGCACCTGCCAGCGGCTGTAATTCGCCATCGATGCGCAACATCGGCTGATGCCCCGTACAAAGGTGCAGATCGGAAGCATTATGCTTTACACTAAGGGCCACGAATTCACCGATATCCATATCAATCTCCTGGGTCAATGATGAGCACTATCCAACAGAATCTGCAGGATGTCAGAAACCGCATTGCCGCGGCCGCTCAAGGCTGCGCTCGCGCTCCAGAAGAAGTGACGCTGCTTGCAGTGAGTAAAACCAAACCTGTGGCGGCGATCGCAGAAGCCATCGCGGCAGGCCAGCGAACCTTCGGGGAAAACTATGTACAGGAAGGCGTGGATAAGGTTCAGCATTTTGCCGCGCTGCCGGAAGGCGCAACGCTGGATTGGCACTTTATCGGCCCTTTGCAATCCAATAAGAGCCGGCTGGTGGCAGAGCACTTTGCCTGGTGCCATACCGTCGATCGGCTGCGTATCGCCCAGCGGTTAAGCGACCAGCGCCCGGCAGACATGCCGCCGCTTAACGTTCTGATCCAAATAAATATCAGCGATGAACAGAGTAAATCTGGCATTGTACTGGCTGAACTGCCGGCGCTGGCAGAAGCGGTTGTCGCCTTGCCGAACGTTCGTTTACGCGGGCTGATGGCGATTCCGGCTCCGCAAGAAGACTACCAGAGCCAATTGGCGGTATTCCGCCAGATGCACGACGCCTTCCAGGCGCTGCAACAGCATTATCCGCAGGTGGACACGCTGTCTATGGGCATGACCGATGACATGACGGCGGCCGTTACCGCAGGCAGCACTCTGGTTCGTATCGGTACCGCCATTTTTGGCGCGCGAGATTATTCGCAGTCCTGACACACTGACGAGGAATTTTAATGCAACACCGTAAGATTACCTTCATTGGCGCCGGCAACATGGCCCGCGCAATCATCGCCGGCCTGGTGGCGGGCGGTTACCCGGCCAAATCCATCAGCGTCTGCGCGCCTTCGGCTAAAAACCGTGATGCGCTGGCTGCCGACTACGGCATCGTCAGCAGCGGCGATAACCTTGCCTGCGCACGCGAGGCCGACGTCATCGTACTGGCGGTAAAGCCACAGATGATGGCAGATGTCTGCCAGCCGTTGCGCGATCAGATCGATTTCAGCGGCAAACTGGTGCTGTCGATCGCCGCAGGCATTCAGGTCAGCCGTTTTTACCAGCTGCTGGCCGACAATCTGAATATCGTACGCATCATGCCAAACACGCCATCGCTGGTGGGTAAAGGCATGAGTGGCCTGTATGCGCCGCAGCAGGTCAGCCAACAGGATCGTGACTACACCAGTGATTTGATGGCGTCAGTCGGCAAGGTATGTTGGGTGGATGACGAAAACGGCATCAACAGCGTGATCGCCGCTGCGGGCAGTGCCCCGGCCTATTTTTTCCTGTTTATGGAAGCCATGCAGCAGGAAGCCGAACGTATGGGCTTCGACAGCCAGACGGCCCGTGCGCTGGTGCAACAAGCGGCATCCGGCGCCGCTGCGCTGGTGGAAGCCAACCCGGAGACGCCGTTGTCGACCTTGCGTGAGCAGGTAACGTCCAAAGGCGGCACCACCGCCGAAGCGCTGCGGGTATTCAACGAGCAACAACTGCCGGCAACCGTGGCCAAAGCCATGCAGGCGGCAGTTTCCCGTGCGCAGGAAATGGAAAAATCATTTTAAATAATCGAGAGTTAAGGAGAAGGACGACTTCATGCTAACGCTGACTTTTTTGGTCAAAACCGTTATTGATCTTTACGTCATGGTACTGCTGCTGCGCATCTGGATGCAGTGGACACGCGCTGACTTTTACAACCCATTCGCGCAGTTTATCGTGAAGATCACCCAGCCGGTGATTGGCCCGCTGCGCCGTATTATCCCGTCAATGGGACCAATTGACAGCGCATCACTGCTGTTGGCTTTCCTGCTGATGACCATCAAGTATCCGCTGTTGCTGCTGATTCAGGGCGGCGCGATGTCACTCAGCCCGTATAACCTGCTGTTTGGCTTGATCTCTCTGGTGAAGTCGGCCGGTTATCTGATCTTCTGGGTGATGATTATCCGCGCGCTGATGAGCTGGATAAGTCAGGGCCGCAGCCCGATTGATCAGTTGATGTATCAACTGACCGAACCGTTGATGGCGCCAATCCGCCGTATTCTTCCGGCAATGGGCGGCATTGATTTTTCAGCGATGGTAGTGATCTTGATCCTGTATCTGATCAACTACCTGGGTATGGATCTGTTCGGTGAGATCTGGTTCCTGCTGTGAGTGCAGTCACCCCCGTGCTGGACGGGCTGGCAATCAGGCTATATATTCAGCCGAAAGCCAGCCGCGACCAGATTGTCGGTTTGCATGGCGACGAACTTAAAGTCGCCATTACCGCCCCGCCGGTAGACGGCCAGGCCAACGCTCATCTGATCAAGTTTCTCGCCAAGCAGTTCAAAGTGGCGAAAAGCAACGTCACCATAGAGAAAGGCGAGCTGGGGCGGCATAAACAGTTACGCATCGTTAATCCGCAACAGATCCCCGCCGTGGTCGCGGCGCTAATCGAATAAATTTCAAGGTAGTCATCATGCAAAAAGTCGTTCTTGCCACCGGTAACCCGGGTAAAGTGCGCGAACTCGCCGACCTGTTGGCCGATTTCGGCCTGAACGTGGTCGCTCAAACCGAATTGGGCGTGGAGTCCGCCGAGGAAACCGGCCTGACGTTTATCGAAAATGCCATTCTGAAAGCCCGCCATGCGGCGCAAATCACCGGTCTGCCGGCGATCGCCGACGACTCGGGTCTGGCGGTTGATGCGCTGGGCGGCGCGCCAGGCATCTATTCTGCACGTTACGCGGGTGTAGACGCCTCTGACCAGCAAAACCTCGACAAGCTGCTGGTTGCGCTGAAAGACGTGCCCAAGGGCAGCCGTGGCGCACAGTTCCACTGCGTGCTGGTGTATATGCGCCACGCAGAAGATCCGACACCGCTGGTGTTCCACGGCAGCTGGGCCGGTGAAATCACCGATGCCGCCGCCGGTGAAGGCGGTTTTGGCTATGATCCTATCTTCTACGTTCCGGAGCTGGGCCGCACCGCTGCCGAGCTGAGCCGTGACGAAAAGCGCGCCGTATCACACCGTGGTAAAGCCCTGAAGCTGATGCTGGAAGCGATGCGCAATGCTTAAGTTGCCCCCGCTGAGTTTGTACATTCATATTCCGTGGTGCGTGCAGAAATGCCCGTACTGCGACTTCAACTCGCATGCGTTGAAGGGCGAAGTGCCGCATCAGGAATACGTCGATCACCTGCTGGCGGATCTGGATGCCGATCTGCCGCTGGTCAGTGGTCGCGAAATCAGCACCATTTTTATCGGCGGCGGCACCCCCAGCCTGTTGAGTGCCGAAGCGATGCAATCGCTGCTGGACGGCGTGCGGGCACGCATTCCGGTGATTGACGGCGCCGAGATCACCATGGAGGCCAACCCGGGTACCGTGGAGGCCGATCGCTTCAGCGGCTATCAGCGCGCCGGTGTGAACCGCATTTCTATCGGCGTGCAGAGCTTCAGCGCCGAGAAATTGACTCGCCTGGGTCGCATTCACGGCCCGGAAGAGGCCAAACGCGCAGCTCACCTGGCTACCGGCCTGGGTTTGCGCAGTTTTAACCTGGATCTGATGCACGGCCTGCCGGACCAGTCGCTGGAAGAGGCGCTGGACGATCTGCGCCAGGCAATCGCCCTCAATCCACCGCATCTGTCGTGGTATCAACTGACTATCGAGCCCAATACGCTTTTCAGTTCACGCCCGCCGGTGCTACCGGACGACGACGCGCTGTGGGACATTTTCGAGCGGGGCCATGAATTGCTGAGCGCCGCCGGCTATCAGCAGTATGAAACTTCGGCCTACGCCAAACCGGGCTATCAGTGCCAACATAACCTCAACTACTGGCGCTTTGGCGACTATCTGGGGATTGGCTGCGGCGCGCACGGCAAGTTAACCTTCAGCGACGGCCGCATTCTGCGCACCGCGAAAACCAAGCATCCGCGTGGTTTTATGCAGGGCAAGTATATGGACAAGCAGCATGAGGTGACGGCGGCGGACCGGCCGTTCGAATTCTTTATGAACCGCTTCCGCCTGCTGGAAGCCGCACCGCGTGCTGAATTCGTCAACTACACCGGGCTGGATGAAAGCGCGATCCGTGCTGCGCTGGACGAAGCGCTGGCGAAAGGTTATCTGGTAGAAACGCCGGAATATTGGCAGATCACCGAGAAAGGCAAACTGTTCCTTAATTCGCTACTGGAGTTGTTCCTGGCGGATGAATGAAAAAAAGCGCTGAGTTTTCAGCGCTTTTTTATTTGAATCAATCTGGGTAAAAATCTTGAGCAAGGACTTGCTGAATGTCCCAAATACCGTTTTCCGGATAAACATCCAATCCGGTCTCCGTGGTGGCAAAGGCGACTGCTTTTGACCATACCACATCCAGCCAGTCTGCATCGCCGAGTTTGCTTTTTAAGCTGGGCGACTCTTTCAAGCTATAAAGCACCTCTTTACGCTGTGCCTTAATCGTTCTTTCCCAACTGGTTCCGCGCCGAGCCGGCTGGTATTTCCATTTCAGCAAGTGTGCTATCAGCACCGTCATTCGGCTCGCAAGTTCCCTTTGCTCGCTCTTTCCCACGTCCTCAATCTCCTCGGCGATCTTTTCAACATCGATCTCAGACAATTTTCCGGAGCGCAAAAGAGCTGCCTGTTCATTTGCCCAGGCGACAACATCAGTTTCGTAGCGAGTATGGCTCATAGCGTTCTCCGTAAACACCCATGAATCTGTACGTAGTTTAACCAGTCTGTCAGATAACCGTCAGGAGGTCAAAAAACACGCTATCCACTGTGATTTCATGTTACTTCAATGCATTAAGCAAATCTTTGCGCTGGGTTTCCAGGCCGGTAACGCGGTTGCACACGTCGTGGCCGAAGTTCTGGAAATCCTGCTCCTGGTTATTCCATTCGTTCTGAATCGCCTTCTGCAGGCCGCCCAGATTGCCCATGATCGCCTGCAGCGGGTTGCCGCCGCTATTGGCTGCCTGCTTGACGCCCATCTCATTCAGGCTGTCCTGCAATACGCCGCCCATGCTCTGCTGGACGATATTGCGGCCATCCTGCTCAACCTGATCAATCGCCTTGTGATGGAAGGTCAGGCCGTCGCTGCGGTGCTCAATGATACGGTTCATCTGTTGCTTAAGCTGACCGTTCAACGTGGTCAGGCGGTTACGCACGTTGCTGTCGCTGCCCAACTCTTTGACGATCACCTTGTCCAACGCCACCCGCGCTTTTTCCAGATGTTGCTGAGCGCCGTTGTCGATCCACGGCAACTCTTTGCGCAATGCGCTCTGGTAACTGAAGGCCTTCTGTCGCTGGCTGTCTGTCAGGCTCAACGCCTGGCCATTGCGGGTTACATCGCCATCCGGTGAAATCTGCAGATTGCCGCTGGCCCCGGTCACCTGTACGTTCTGCGGGCTGATAATCACGTCGTCCTGGGGTTTAACGTTGCACTGATACTCGGCATGGGCCTGTGAAGCAGTCAACAGCAGTAAGGCTAACCCGGTTTTCTTTAACATATATTCTCCTGACGCCCTTCCGTGGTGGGGCTAAAAAATCGAACGGCTAATCCGTTGAGACAACAGTTCCAGCGCCGCAGTTCCCGCCAATGAGTTACCGGAAGCATCCAGTTCCGGCGACCAGACGGCGATCGACAGCTCGTCGGGGACGATAGCGACAATACCGCCACCCACGCCGGACTTGCCCGGCATGCCCACGCGATAGGCAAATTCCCCCGCGCCGTCGTACATGCCGCTGGTCATCATCAGCGCATTAATCTGGCGCGCCTGCAGGGGGCTTATCACCTCGCGTCCGCTAAGATCACGACCGTGATTGGCCAGATAAACAAAGCTGCGAGCCAGCTCCTCACAGCTCATTCGCAGCGCGCAGTAGTGGAAATAGGTTTGCAGCACGGTAAGCACGTCGTTTTCGAAATTGCCGAACGACTTCATCAGGTAGGCTATCGCCGCATTGCGATCGGAGTGTTCGAACTCGGAACGGGCCACCCGCGAATCATAGGCCAGGTCATCTTCATCGGCCAGTTGACGCACCACTTCCAGCATTCGCTGCTTGGGCGCGCTGAGCCGGGTTTGCAGCATGTCGCACACCACCAGCGCACCGGGGTTGATAAACGGATTGCGCGGTTTGCCCTGCTCCATCTCCAGCTGCAACAGCGAGTTGAACGGCAGACCGGAAGGCTCCTTGCCAACCCGACGCCAGATCTCCGCCTCCTGGTAGCGCGTCAGCGCCAGCGTCAGGCTCAACACCTTGGAGATCGACTGAATAGAGAAACGCTCGTCGGCGTTACCGGCCTGGAACATTTCGCCGTCGACGGTGCAAACGGCGATCGCCAGACGATCGGCCGCCACTTCCGCCAACGCCGGTATATAGTCCGCCACCTTGCCCTGGCCAATCAGCGGGCGCACCTGTTGCAGGATCTCATCCAGCAACGCGTTATCCAATGTTGTTACCACCGCGGTCACACTCCGGACAAAATAAAGGTGCCGTAAAGGCACCTTAAATCAATAGATTCAGCGCGACGCCAGGCCGCGCTTATCAGGCAGGAAAATCAGTCCCACCAGATATCGAACAGATCGCTGACCTTAACGTCGGTCAGTTTACGCGCTTCCAGCCATTTTTTGACCAGTTCGCGTTGCTCGTCAGTGCAGTGACCGATGGTCTGCAGACAGATCAAGCCTTCCCACTGCAGGTAGCCGCTACCGTCAAAGGCCATGCCGTTCGGCTCAATCACTTCGTCGATAAAAGCGTCCAGCGTGCTGTCGATATCTTCAACCGCGGTGCCTTCGGCAAAGCGCCATGCAACGGAGAAGCCCAGCTCCTGAAACTCTTCAATGTGTAACTTTTTACGTAAACGACGACTGCGGTTCTTAGCCATTATTCTTTCCTCTCAAACATCAAGTCCCAAACGCCATGTCCCAGACGCTGGCCGCGTAATTCAAATTTTGTCAGTGGGCGTGAATCCGGACGCGGCACATAATCATTATCGCTGGAAAGATTGCGATAGCCTGAGATCCCGTTCATAACCTCTAACATATGTTCTGCATAAGGTTGCCAGTCGGTGGCCATGTGGAAGACGCCGCCGACTTTCAGTTTGCGACGCACCAGTTCAACAAACGGCGTCTGTACGATGCGGCGTTTGTTGTGGCGCGCTTTGTGCCACGGATCGGGGAAAAACAGCTGAACCATGTCCAGCGAGCCGTCCGGGATCATATTCTCCAACACCTCAACCGCGTCGTGACACATTACGCGCAGGTTGCTCAGTTCCGCTTCGGTAGCGTCGGCCAGGCAGGCACCCACGCCCGGCGAATGGACTTCTATCCCCAAGAAATTCTGCTGCGGGTTATTGCCCGCCATGGTCACCAGCGAGGCGCCCATGCCAAAACCGATCTCCAGCACGGTCGGCGCGTCGCGCCCGAACAGTGCGGCGATATCGACAGGTTCAGCCTGATACTCCACGCCCATCACCGGCCAATAGTTGTCCAACGCGTGCTGTTGGCCTTTGGTCAACCGCCCCTGGCGGCGGACAAAACTGCGGATACGGCGCATCGCGCGGCCGTTCTCATCAAATTCCGGGGAGATGACGTCATTAATCATAGTGCTTTCTGTCTGTTTGGCTGCCAATTAGGGAAACGCGCATTATGCAAAGATACATTGGTTTAGCAAGTGTTCATCTAATGTACCTGCCGTGCGACGTCGGAAAGTTCCGGTTTACAGCATCATGACTCTATGCTGCAATCGCGCTTCATTTTCTGCCGGATATCGAATCAGCTTATGATGCAAGCACAGCAGTTCGCACAGGTGGTGCTTGACTGGTACCAGCGTTACGGCCGTAAAACCCTGCCGTGGCAGCTTGATAAGACCGCCTATCAAGTATGGCTCTCTGAGGTCATGTTGCAACAAACTCAGGTTGCCACCGTGATCCCTTACTTCCAGCGCTTTATGGCACGTTTTCCCAACGTGCGTGCGCTGGCTGAAGCGCCGCTGGACGAAGTGCTGCACCTGTGGACCGGCCTGGGCTACTACGCCCGTGCGCGCAATCTGCATAAGGCGGCGCAGGCTATTGTCGCACAGCACGGCGGTGAGTTCCCGACAACCTTTGAAGAAATCCACGCCCTGCCCGGTATTGGCCGTTCAACGGCAGGCGCAGTGCTGTCGCTGGCGCTCGGCCAACACTACCCAATCCTCGACGGCAACGTAAAACGCGTCCTGGCCCGCTGCTATGCCGTCGAAGGCTGGCCGGGCAAGAAAGAGGTAGAAAACCGACTGTGGGAAATCAGCGAAAACGTTACACCGGCCAAGGGCGTTGGCCAGTTCAATCAGGCGATGATGGATCTGGGGGCGATGGTCTGCACCCGCTCCAAGCCGAAATGCGAACTGTGCCCACTCAGCCTCGGCTGCATCGCCTATGCCCACCACAGTTGGGCAAAATACCCGGGTAAAAAGCCCAAGCAGACCCTGCCGGAAAAAACCGCCTACTTTTTATTGCTGCAGCACGGCGAACGCGCCTGGCTGGAGCAGCGCCCCGCCATCGGTCTGTGGGGCGGTCTGTTCTGCTTCCCGCAGTTCAGCGAACGTGAAGAGATGGAACTCTGGCTGCAACAGCGCGGTCTGAAAAACAATCGCCGGGAGCAACTGACCGCATTTCGTCATACTTTCAGTCATTTCCATCTTGATATCGTGCCAATATGGCTGGAAATGGACGCCGCAGGCAGCAGCATGGATGAGGGCGCCGGTCTCTGGTATAACTTAGCGCAGCCGCCATCGGTCGGGCTGGCCGCACCGGTTGACCGCCTGTTGCAACAGTTGGCAAAACAGTCCCCGCGCCGACAGGGTTTATAGCCTAAATAATTCGAGTTGCAGGAAGGCGGCAACTGAGCGAGTCCCGATGAGCTTACTGAGGTAAGTGATTCGGGTGAGAAAAGGCAGCCAACACACCTGCAGCTCAAAGTATGACGGGTTTATTGGCAATAGCGCCATTGATGAGGAATTAGCATGAGCAGAACCATTTTTTGTACCTTCCTGCAGCGTGACGCCGAAGGGCAGGACTTCCAGCTTTATCCAGGGGAAGTCGGCAAACGCATCTATAACGAGATCTCGAAAGAAGCCTGGGCAGAATGGATGAAAAAACAAACCATGCTGATCAACGAGAAAAAACTGAACATGATGAACGTTGACGACCGCAAATTGCTGGAAGCGGAAATGATCAAATTCCTGTTCGAAGGGCATGACGTCCATATCGAAGGCTATACGCCACCAAGCGAATAATGCTGTTGGGGCCAGGCGCTGGCCCTTCCAATACTTCTCGTATACGGCTTTAAGATGAAGAAAATTTTAGCTTTGCTAGTGATAGCGCCCCTGCTGATATCCTGTTCCGGCAAAAAAAGCACTGAAGTCAACGAAGCCTGGGTCAAAGACACCAACGGCTTCGAAATCCTGATGGGTCAGTTCGCCCACAACATCGAGAATATCTGGGGTCTGAACGAAGTTCTGATCGCCGGGCCGAAAGATTACGTTAAATACACCGACCAGTATCAAACCCGTAGCCACATCAACTTTGATTCTGGTGCCATCACTATTGAAACCATCGCCACCACCGATCCTGCCGCTCACCTGCGTCAGGCGATTATCAGCACCTTGCTGATGGGGGACGACCCGGGTTCTATCGATCTCTATTCCGACGTCAACGATATCCAGATCAGTAAAGAGCCGTTCCTGTACGGCCAGGTACTGGATAACAAAGGTGCGCCGATCCGTTGGGAATGGCGTGCGGCGCACTTCGCCGACTATCTGTTGCAGACCAAGCTGCAAAAACGCACCTCCGGCCTGCACGTAATTTACTCGGTCACTATTCAGCTGGTGCCAAACCACCTGGACAAACGTGCCCACAAATACCTGCCGATGGTGCGCAAGGCATCGGAAAAATACGGCGTAGAAGAGTCGCTGATCCTGGCGATCATGCAGACCGAATCGAGCTTTAACCCGTATGCGGTGAGCGGTTCAGATGCGTTGGGCCTGATGCAGGTGGTGCAGCACACTGCCGGTAAGGATGTGTTCCAGATGCGTGGGAAATGGGGCAAACCAAGCCGCAGTTACCTGTTCGATCCGGAAAACAACATCGATACCGGTACGGCTTATCTGGCCATTTTGCAGAATAACTATTTGGGAGGGATTCAAAACCCGACCTCACGCCGCTACGCGGTTATCACTGCCTATAACGGCGGCGCCGGCAGCGTGCTGCGCGTGTTCTCTAGCGACAGGACCCGTGCGGTGAGCATCATCAACGGCATGCAGCCGGGCGACGTCTATCAGACGCTGACCACCAAGCATCCGGCCGGCGAATCTCGCCGTTACCTGGTGAAGGTGAACAACGCCCAGAAGAGTTACCGCAGAAGATAATTTGCGGTGGCGTTATCAATGAAAAGGGCCGGTGCAAACCGGCCCTTATTTTCTATTGCTTGATCATATAGCCGAAAATGCGTTTCCAGCCGTGATCCTTTTTCTCGATATAAACGCCCTGCAACTCCGGCGAGAAGCCCGGCAGCCGGTTGATGCCCTCTTCCAGCGCCATGAAATAACGCTGTACCGCCCCGCCCCAGACTTCGCCCGGCACTACGCATAGCACGCCCGGTGGGTAAGGCAACGCGCCCTCTGCCGCAATGCGCCCTTCGGCCTGCCCGATCGGCACCAGTTCAACGTTGTCGCGGATAAACTCCACGTTGGCGTCCTGTGGGTTCATCATCACCTGCGGGAAATGACGCTGACGGAACATCTCTTTTTGCAGCTGCTTAACGTCGAAGCTGACGTATAAATCGTGCATCTCCTGGCACAGCTGGCGAAGGGTATAGCCGCGATAACGCTGCTCGTTCTTGCGATATACCGTTGGTAGCGCCTGGCTCAGCGGCGCGTCCTCTTCCACGTAACGTTCGAACTGCACCAGCATATCCACCAGTTGTTGCATCTTGGCCGGGTTTTCCGCCGGCGTCAGCAGGAACAGGATCGAGTTAAGATCGCACTTCTCCGGCACGATACCGTTCTCGCGCAGGAAATTGGCCAGAATGGTGGCCGGCACGCCAAACTCGGTGTATTGGCCGGTGGCGGCATCAATACCCGGCGTGGTCAGCAGCAGTTTGCACGGATCGACCAAATACTGGTCCTGCGCGTAACCTTCAAAACCGTGCCATTTCTCATCCGGCACAAAATTGAAGAAACGGGCGTCGTTGGCGATCAAATCGGTGTCGTAATCCTGCCAGTTCTTGCCCGCGATCTGCAGGGGGACAAACGGCCTGAGCTGCGAACAGCGTTCCAACAGTTGCTTGCGCGTCTCGATGCCAAGCTTCACGCAGTCCATCCACATACGGCGACCGGCGGCCCCGGCATGCATCTTGGCGTTGACGTCCAGCGCCGCAAACAGCGGATAGAACGGGCTGGTAGAGGCGTGCAGCATGAAAGCGTTGTTCAGGTGCTTGTGGTTGCAGTGACGCTTCTGGCCCTTGATATGGTCGTCTTTCTTGTGGATCTGCGAGGTTTGCGAGAAGCCGGCCTGCTGTTTGTGTACCGACTGGGTAACAAAGATGCCCGGGTCAAGCTCGTCCAGCTCCAACAGCAGCGGTGAACACTCTTTCAGCATCGGGATAAACCCTTCGTAACCCACCCAGGCCGAATCAAACAGGATGTAGTCGCACAGGTGACCAATGGTGTCGATCACCTGACGCGCATTATAAATAGTGCCGTCGTAGGTGCCGAGCTGAATGATTGCCAGGCGGAAAGGACGCGCTGCCTCGGCCTTCTCCGGCGCTACCTGACGAATTTGTTCGCGCAGATAACGCTCGTCAAAGCAGCGGGAGTCGATACCGCCGATAAAGCCAAACGGGTTGCGCGCGGTTTCCAGATACACCGGTGTCGCACCGGCCTGGATCAACGCACCATGGTGGTTGGACTTATGGTTGTTACGGTCGAACAGCACCAGATCGCCACGGGTCAGCAGCGCGTTGGTTACCACCTTGTTGGCGGCCGAGGTGCCGTTGAGCACAAAATAAGTTTTATCGGCGTTGAACACCCGTGCCGCATGCTTTTGGGCGTCCTTGGCCGAGCCTTCGTGGATCAGCAAATCGCCCAATTTAACGTCGGCGTTGCACATGTCGGAACGAAAAAGCGTTTCACCGTAAAACTCGAAAAACTTGCGGCCCGCCGGATGCTTGCGGAAAAACTCCCCGCCCTGATGCCCCGGACAGGCAAAGGTCGAGTTCTCCATTTCCACATAGGTTTTCAAGGTATTGAAAAACGGCGGCAGCAGCGCCTGCTCGTAAGCATCCGCCGCGGCTTCCAACTGCGCCATATAAAACGCCTTGCTGGCACCGTCCAGCGCGAAAACGCCGCTGATAAACGGCAGGTAGTCCGGCGAGAGATGCTCGTCACCGGCCACCGCCACAAAGGTGGGGATCTCGAACCCGGTGGCTTTAAGCTGTGCCAGGATGCCGGCGTTGACGTCATCAACCGACACGACCAATGCCGCAACGTCGGTATAATCCGTCTGCTCGACGCGGACAATCTGGCGCAGCGTTTCAATGGCGGCGACCAGGCTGGCGCTGGTGGCTATCTTCAATTCTTTCATAGTGCTAACTCTCAAACGGTTAAGGATGAGGCTGTGCCACAAGGCACGGTGATGAGATAACAAAGGTTATCCCGGCAACTTGATGTCCGGGGTGGCAGCATAGAGCGCATGCGTGACCGGCTGACTCTCTTAAGATTATCAGGCCACTATCGGGAACTGGTATCGGCAGCGTCCGATAGACATCAGTAAAATCAGAGCCACAGCTCTATTTTTAATAATGCCTAACAGCGAGCATGAAGTTGCCTTACCGCATGCTGGGCTGGGCGTTTCTGGAGGACGGCGTTCGGGAAAGATAGCGGCGAAGTAGCGGCATCATCAGATGTCTGGTGTGCAGTGGCGCTTGAGGAACCATACCAGTCATGCCTGCAACCCTCTGACTTAAATGAGCGGAAACGCCGTTAGGGAACGTAGAGTGCTAAAATTTGCGCAATGATTGCATGTTTTTTTATGAGGTTCAAGTAACTATTATGCTGTTCACTCACTTGGAAACACCAACGTAACCAACTGTTATAAAAAGAATAAAAATAAAATACAGAAAAATCAAAACGGTATAAATACACGAATTTTTTGCATACTTACCGGGTGTTGATGCCCCAAAACACCGCAGGCTTCGATCGTCACTGCATGAAAATAGAGCAACTGATCGGCTTTGTGACAGAAAGCGATTGACGATATCCGGCCAATAGGGTTAAATGCGCCCCGTTGCCCGGATAGCTCAGTCGGTAGAGCAGGGGATTGAAAATCCCCGTGTCCTTGGTTCGATTCCGAGTCCGGGCACCAAATTCATATCAACGGACCTCCATGGAGGTCCGTTTTTGCATTCTAAGCCCGCAAAAATCAACGTTCCTACCTTCCAGATTTCCACCGAACTCTACCTAATTCTACCCGCATCAAGCCACTTGTGCGGGTACAAATGAGGGTATAGTCTAATTCGATAAAATTTATACCCCTTTTCACTCTGAGGAGGCCTATCCATGGCGCTCACTGACGCAAAGATCCGAGCAGCAAAACCGGATGAAAAACCTTATAAACTCGCTGACAGCGGCAACATGTTTTTGCTTGTTCATCCTAACGGCTCCCGATACTGGCGGCTCCGTTATCGATTTCTGGGAAAGGAAAAAACCCTCGCTCTCGGCGTATATCCCGAAGTGTCATTATCTGAAGCACGATTAAAACGTGATGAAGCCAGAAAGCTTATTGCAGAAAGCATCGATCCTTGTGAGCAAAAGCGGGTGAAGAAATCAGTCCCCGACGTTGCGCAAACATTTGAAGCTATCGCCCGCCAATGGCACAGCAGCAATAAAAAATGGTCCGAGTCACACGCAGAGAAAACGTTGACGAGCCTCGAAACACACGTGTTCCCGTTTATCGGTTCACGAGATATCACCAGCCTGAAAACCCCCGATTTACTTGTTCCCGTCAAAGCAGCCGAAACAAAAGAGATTTACGAAGTGGCTTCGCGCCTGCAGCAACGAATTTCTGCAATCATGCGGTATGCCGCGCAATCAGGCATTATCAGCTACAACCCGGCGGTAGACATGGCGGGTGCGCTCACTACGGTCAAACGCCAGCACCGCCCTGCCCTTGCGCTTAACCGCATTCCTGAGCTGCTTGAACGTTTGGATTCGTATAAGGGGCAACCCCTCACCCGTATGGCGACAAAACTGTCCCTGTTGATCTTCATTCGCTCCAGTGAACTCCGTTTCGCTCGTTGGTCCGAGATCGATTTCGAAAAAGCCATGTGGACAATCCCTCCGGAGCGGAAACCTATTGAAGGCGTCAAATACTCGCACAGGGGTGCAAAAATGCGTGCTCCTCACTTGGTTCCACTCTCTAAGCAGGCGATAGTGATTCTGAGACAGATACACTGTATCAGCGGTGAACACGAACTGGTTTTTACCGGTGACCATAATCCTTGGAAGCCAATGAGTGAAAATACAGTGAATAACGCGCTGCGTTTAATGGGATATGATACAAAAGTAGATGTTTGCGGCCACGGCTTTAGGGCCATGGCCTGCAGTTCGTTGATTGAGTCCGGGTTGTGGTCGAGAGATGCGGTTGAACGGCAGATGAGCCACCAAGAACGTAACAATGTTCGTGCTGCGTATATCCATAAGGCAGAGCATCTGGACGAGCGTAGATTGATGCTACAGTGGTGGGCAGACTTTTTGGGGGCAAATCAGCAAAAAACTATCTCTCCTTTCGATTATGCAAAAACCAATAACCAGATGCAAAGATGATGACTAATTAATTTGGTTGAAAGAGTAAGGCGCGGTGGCACTCATAACACAATGAGAAAGTATTTAATCCAGAGCGGATAACATTTTGCATGTGGAGAGATTCAAGAGGAATTTATTCGGCAACCTTTCGTGATTAAAACCGTCAATGATGTTGGGTATCTTAAAACCACGGCCGAAAATCAGGACATCCTTCGCCGGAGCAGTGCTGACTCAATGTTTCTTTCGTAGACAGTGATAATAGGCAGTGCACTAATTTTTACAACCAAGACAAGTATCAATGAGTGGAGGACACTGTTATTGATACCACCCTGGCTAACTTTAGCGTACAAATACATAAACCTAATGCTTGCCGATCTAAAAATCGACATTAACAAAATAGAGACTTGAAAAAACAGAAAAAATAAAACATCACGCTTGAAAAAAATTGTTTTTTTGGCGCATGAACAATTCACAAAATTGACAATCATATAGCTACAGCCCCAATAAAAAAATCACCGACAGATGGAATTACAAATATTAGCAAATGGTGTAATAAATGAGTAATTATTAAATTTCACATTAAAGGATAAAATATTTCATTGAACATAATTAAACAGATTCTTCTTATACCACTTAACTCGCACGCATTTAATTGCTACCATCTTTTAAGTTATATCCGTTTCATTTGCAATAGACCATTTTTACTGGCATCGTATTATTAACGGCTACTATCTTAACTCAGAGGCTAACATGGAAATACGCGATTTTATCGTAAAGTCAGTATTGGCAACCACTACTCTTGCTGCAACTTACAGTGCACAAGGAATATCTTCTACGGCCACAGTCGCCCCCAACTCCGGACGTGAAAAGAAAAAAGATCCTAATGCTAAAACTATTGCCTTCGTACTTTTCCTGGATATGACACCGTTGGATATCGTTGGACCTGTCACTGTGCTGCAAAATCATGATTTCAACATTGAGTACGTATGGCACGATAAAAATCCAATACCTACAGAGATCAGTCCCCTCTCATTGATGCCTACGGCTACTTTTTCGGAGTTAAGCTCAGTCGATATCCTTTGCGTGACAGGGACGCATAATCCTTTTAATGCTATCGCTGATAAAAAAATGCTGGATTGGATCAATACCGTCGGCAAGCGTGCAGAGTACGTCACTAGCGTATGTACTGGCGGTATCATTATTGCCGCTGCTGCCTTGCTTAATGGCTATAAGGCCTCAACTCACTGGGCCTTTCAAGACACATTGGCAGCATTGGGGGCGCTTCCTTCGGATGAACGCGTCACTATTGACCGAAACAGGATAACGGGTGGCGGAGTGACGGCCGGCATTGATTTTGGCCTGTATTTACTTTCCTTATTAAAAGGAAAGCCTACCGCTGAGTTAACGCAACTCTTTATCCACTATGATCCCCCTTCAACACCGGCACTCCACAGCTGGCGGCCCCCAAATTAACTGACCAGGCGAAAGCAATTACAGCGATGTATCTGGCTAAAGAAACACCTGACTATAAAGAAACCCTGGCTGCTGCAATTACTCATAAAAGCAATTATCAATAACCGTAGTACTTACAGCAATAGTTTCAACGGTCACCCAAAATGTCGGCCCCTACTTTGTGTTTACGGGCTCCGTCCCTCGATACGTGACCGCCAGGAAAAATCGGCACCAAGTCTAAGCCCTGGCCTTATTACCACGATTTTATACTTGCTCACCAAGAGCTTTCTGAAAATTTGGCGTGTTTGTTTTTTTTAAATTGTTCCTGGGTTAAGCTGTTATTTCTACGGTGAATCCCCCTAGCGGAGGGACGAATCAGCAAGTTAAGTCAATGTTTACAAGACGTGAGTCAAGGATGCTGGCCAAAGGCTCATCGGGAGGCACCCGACACTGTAGTTCCAAATCATCAGGTGGGCGCATTTGATTGTTCACGCAATATCAATCCCTATCCAGAGGGTGGAAATTTGTTCCCACCAATGTAACGTGACCGTCGGGAAAGACCGACAATCTTAGGAGTGCAATAGATATATTGCACATGGTACGGTACAACTAGGGTTAATTGCTGACCGCCGGGAAAGACCGGCAATTAATTCAAGCCCTGCCTGCAATGGCAGGGCTTGAATTAATTGGAAAAACGAACGACCTAAAAACAGTAGTAACAAGACAGCTCAACTTCACATGCTCATTCTAAAAAATAAAAAACTGGGACGACAGAATCATCTCAGGGTTAAAAGGGTTCACTGCTTATTTATATTGGTTCAATACCAATACTGAAAACAGTCTAATTCATTATATTTCATGTTAACAATGTTTTTTTACTTGTCGTTATAAAAAAATTTTATATCGCAATATTAGAGCATCCTCTCATCTAATTGTCGCAGTATCGAGGGGCTTTAGTCCAACATTCTGCCCTTAGTGGACAGTAGTAGATGAGTTATGCAGGAGTTACAATGTATATTGATAACATCAACGATAGACGATTTAAAAACCCTTCATAAAAATTATTGCGGCCTTATAAAATCATCGCCATTGAAATTTTTATATATTATTAAATATAAAGTCGTCATGAATAGATCTCAAAAAAACCATTTCAACATTAAATTTTAAAATCAAAAAAAAATAAACCCACACAAACACTATTGACCTGATAAGAATTGGTTCATAAAATTAAAAATGTGCTCATGAAGAGTCACAGCCCCTAACAAAGGAGAATATAAAATGAGTATAAGCGATCACGAATACGTTAACTTTTCTGAAGACCACGAACTTAGCTATCATTTACGAGACGTTAACAAGCAACAAAGTGAAGTTAACCGTAATATGTTGCGGGTGATGGGTGTAGAATTAAAAGGGCAACTGAAAGTTTATTTTGTTACGCATGCCCAGTTCCGAGCTTACATCAACACGCAGCTGCACCGCTTGAACTAATCAAATTGAATTTTAATAGGCTTGTGGCGATCTAATGATCGCCATATTTTACATCCGCAGATACCATCACACCGATGTGTTCGCCTGTTATTATCGGAAAAACACGAAATCAATCCTGTTTGCAAATCATCGGTTGCTCAAAAGGCAAATAAACAATATATTCAAAATTATCGATCTTATTTATTTTAATCTTTAATTCATCATATTTAAATATCTTAACCATATTAGAAACCCCAGGTTCTCGCTTATCAAGATATAAGGAGTAATACTGCCCGCTCTGTTCATAGGTAAAGTGAAACGTACTATCAACAACTTTCGGTGGTGAGTTAGGGCAAGTATAAGTCCCTAAAACCATATAATACCCGCGCCCGTTATCCTGCATGGAGAGGAATATATCAAAATCACTGTACCCTCTATCACAGATATTAACTGTCATGTTGATATGCATCTTAGCTCTGCATTCAAAACCAGCACTATTCACCTCGCTTTTCCACCACAGATAGGAAAAAAAAGTCGCCAGTATCCCTAGCAGGAAGAGTATAAATGTTCTATTTTTATTTTTCATAATATTGTAAGTGGTAGTTTTCACAAGGGAGTTTATTTTTATATGGGCAATAGATAAGCAATTTACTGACGAAATCTCGCCCTAACACATCTAGCATTTCCTCGCTAAAGTAATAGACATTGGCTTTAACCTTGCAATTTAATTTCTCTTTAATCGCAATAGCCTTGACATTATTAATATATTCCTGCCCAACAGCACCATCAATTTTGTCGTCGAGAAGATAGAAGTTACAACTGTCCATGCTGAAAATTTCCGTTCGGATAAGTTTCAACCTTATATAATTATAAAAGCTGGGTGAGACGATCATCACTATGACCGTAACAAGAAGCGCAATCGCTTTTACCTTGAGTGGCGAACTATGGCTACGCGAGGACGGCACCACAATTGTTTCATCATTAGCAGGAAATGGCGCTAACAATGCATGTTCAACCACTTGTTGATTACCTTTAACATCCTCACCTTGAGTCATCAATATAATGTCGGCATCAAATATAAACCCATGCTTAGGGATGGTGGTGATTAGCCCGACAAGACCACATTGTTCCAGGGCCTTCCTCAACATCGAGACATAATTGTTTAAGTTATTGCTCGAAGCGCTTAACCCCCTCTTCTCCCACAACTCACTTAAAATGTCCTCTCTGCGCAAAGAAACATGATTGTTATTAATAAACAATAACAAAAGCTCACTGGTCACCCTCGTCAAAGTGATCATATCCACAGTGTTATCAGGACAAAATAATGTCCCATCTGAGGAGTTGTACTTTACAACACCGTTAACAATAAACTCCATAATGCACCTAGTATCTAAATATATTTTATTATATCTACTTTCCTTTCCCCCGCAAGATGATGCAAAACCGGAAAAAAATGCAGTTACCTTCCCTCCTCGACTAAAAATCAAACTGAATTTTAAAAGAAATTCGCTATCAACCACGGAGTTTGAACCCTTACAGGCCTTAAGACATAGAACCCAACCCAAAAAATAAAGAATATAAACCTATTACATAAAAAATAAAAGAATAAAAACCTATTAACGAGTATTATCTCATTATATATGACCATAGTAACTCTCTCGGTGCTAAGATTATTCTCAACACACCAACAGAGGAACCTCCTAGCCAAAGAAGAAAACCCGACAACGTAAAACATAGGGGCAACGGTAGATCGCTCTACCCTGACGCCACACAAAAAATAGAAATCCATATTTGGGAAGCGCTTCCCAGGGTCACCTTTTACGCCAGAAAAATATTATGAACTGTCATTTTACCCATAAAGTAATTTTTGAAAACGACGCTATTTCTTTAGTAAATAACAGATTACTACTCAAAGCTAACGGCAGAAAAGTCGTATTGAGTAAAAATCAGATAAAATTAGTTATTTGTTTGTTAAATGAAGTGAATGATAAAAACCATATCATTGAGGCCATTTGGTCTGGAACAAAATCAAAATCCAAAGAGGATAACTACACTCAATTATTATTCCGAACCAAGGCCATATTGGCGAGAGGTGGGTTCCCGGAGGATACCATCATCACCATGCCGAAATATGGCATATGTTTAAACATGAACCTATTGAAACCTGTCCCTAAAGATGAAGATCAAAGGGTAGGATTGTTTAGCGATCAAGGAATGTTCAACTATGATATACGCACCTGAAGAATATTAAATGGCCATCGTTTGAACCCTTTGTGAAAACAATCGCCGATTTACTTTACTCCAGGCCAGGGGGCTATCTTGCAGATAGCCTCCTGGCCTGGTTGCAACAACAATTTTTCACCCACCTGCAAAGGCCAATAAAAAATATTGCTCTTTGGATGCGCAGTCATTAAGAACGACTAATAGGTGCGCAATGACCCCCGGGTACCGGCAACCAGCTTTGATAACCGCCGCTCTCATCTACGCCCCAGTACAAACCTATAAGCGTACAGATACCACTAGCAGATATGCGCTCCACCGGTTCAGGATATTTAAAAGTAGTCTCTGTGCCATGCTGGTAGCGCCATACTGAATATGCATCTTCCCAACTTACGCCGCGGCTAATAGTAACAAAACCGTAGCGGGGGTAAAATTTACCGTCATACACTGTTCCAACCGCTAACGCACAATCCAACACCGCCGTACAACTAACATGGGCCGCTGAGTCGTTTTGCTCTCGCCAGAGAACATGGCCGGAAACATAGTTCCATTTCTTCCCCGCCCAATTACCGGCCACCTCGCCGGTGTCAGTCGCCGTAACCGATACCTCTGCGCAAACTTCCCCCATGATCACAACTGTCAGGGCTAGAATCTCAATCAGGGTTAATATCTTCTTTTTCATTGCATCGCCACTCGTTAGTAAGCCCACTTTCGGCAGAGATCACACTATAAGCACAGCTATTTACCGGAAGCAACCTGGTCTTTTTTTTCCATCTTTCACCTAAAATTAGCGAAAAATCCACCGAGGGTTAAATTCAAGTCATATGGCTCTATTTAAATTTCATCCAGAAAAAAAGAAACCATTCAGATTATTCTTGCCAGCCACCAAGTCACTAAATGAACTTAAAACCATGAGTTTTAAATAAGCATAACTTTTACCACCTTACCAAAAAAATATTAGAGTTGCATTGAGGCGGCAAGGGACCACATCCCGGCGGCCCACTGTAGCAAGTGATTCGCGTAAGGGACAAGTCGGTCGGGAACCTATTTGAACGCGGCTTGCAGCGACCACGTCAGGGGTGAGTCCCAATCCAACATAGATGTAGCTTCAAGCATGTCGGGCATAGATAAAAAGGCTATCAGTCATAGCTCAACTTAACAACGCCATTTGTATAGAATGTTCCTTCTGTCACCTTACCATCAGCGCTGATTGATGCATTTACATCGATAGCAAGAGGGACGTCTTTAACCGCATTAAAACTAAACCCGGTAGCGCCAGACCACCCTGAAACACGGAGTTTGACATTCAGCCCATTACTAAGGGCAGACAGATCTGCTCCATTCGCAAAGACGAATTTAGCCCTCACTTTGGTGTCCTGAGTGCAGGATACGTTAATAATAGATCCATAACGACTCGTGGGTATATCGTTCGCGCTCATGGTTTTAAAATCTATGCTCATGGGTTGGGTGGCATAGCACGTGGCGGGCGGGGGAATCCCAGGACCCGGGTCCTGCCGGAACGTCCATGTGAAGGTATAGGCCCTCGACACAAAAACGATGACAACAGAATTGTACTTAAAGCAGCAACCACCAGTATTATTAACCACACCGAGGCGGACACCCCACACATTACCCCTGTTAACATGCCCGGCCGCCGTCTCGCAGTCCGTCGCGTCCCAATCCTTCGGAAATGGGTCTTGATCATGGAACCTATAGGTGTATCCTACGGTAGTATCCGTGGTCGCCAAGATATGGGAAGACGCCCCCTGCGTCCCCTTCGGATAGTACCTGCGGACACATCCCGCGGAGGTAACGCCCCCCCACATCGTGATAGATTGCAGGTATCCTCTATCACCGATCGTTCTCTCGTAAGAAAACGCGTGCGCAGAAATAGGCACAACACACATGGTTGCAGCTACCGCAGAGACGGACCCCAGCAACAGACGTATTAACATTCCAGCCACCCCTACATTGGGTAATCTACATCACACAGCGAACAGCCGCGGCACACAGCAGCCCATCCGCCCATATTTGCCATCGCGCCTCATACGCCTGCACCCGCGCCTGGGTTGCCGCTGCCGACAACCCACATCTGCGGGCCTGCTCGTAAAGCCGCAGGCGTCGGGCGTGATGGTTCGATAATGCGCGCGGTGCTATAACGGGCCCCGCGTCGCTAAACTCTACTCCCAGCCAGTCGAATCCCTGTTCAATTCGCCCCAACTGAGTTTTGATCGGATGCGTTTCAAAACCACCCTGGTTAAAAAATTGATGCAACTGCTTCACCGACCTGCGCAATGGCCACCGGGTTCGGGTCAACAGCAAAAAATCATCCATATACCGAGTATAAAAAATCCCTGTCTGCGCGCTAAAATGCGCATCCACGTGGTAAAGCAAACTGGCGCCGAACAGCGGACTCAGTGGGCAACTGCGGCAAATTCCCTGTTTAGGCGTATGAAATTCACCGCCGTCTTCAACGCTGTAATACAAATACTGTCGTAATAATTCACGTAATACCGGATCTGCCACATACTGCTGTATCTGCTTCAGCAGTTGCTCTTTGCGTATATGGCGGTAATAGCCACGAATATCGGTGCGGTAAACAAAATTAAACTCCCCGCTCGCCAGCGCACGTGCGGTTTGCCTGACCGACTCCCTACCCCCGCCGTGGCCTTTTAAGTGCGCACATCTGGCGTGAGTGGGCAGTAGCCCCTCAACCCGCAACGCCACCCATTTCAGCACCAGCGCGTCCTGCGCACTCCACTGCGCCAGCCTCGCTTCTCCCTTTCCTTTCCGTCCCACCAACTGCATTGGCGAAAGTCGATAGTAGCCACGTTCAACCTGTTGCTGCAAACGGGCGCCCTGCTCACCCCAGTGAAACCGTAAGTGCCATACGCAGGCCCCCGCTGGCGCATGTGAACGCGCACGGCATAGCCAATAGTAAGCGGCTTGCCAGTGATCGCGACTCGGAGTCAGGGATACGCCAGGCTGAAAGTGGCCACCGCGCTGAAATTACCATGCCGGATCCGTTGATTATTGAGGGCATCCGGTTCAGCCTGCACATAAGCCTGCAGGGTCACCACGTTATCACCGGGCGTCAGCGGGTAAACCTCGCTGGTCTCGTTAAACGGCAGCATCTTTCCTTCCACCGTCTCCATACCGATAGCGATACCGCCAGCCTGGCTGCCACCGTCCAGCGCCAGCAACCCGGGCAAGGCAACATTGGGCGTGCCGCTGAAGGTCAGGGTGACACCGCTGCCGGGTTGAACATCACAGCCCGTCAAATGCAGTTGAAAGGGTTTGCCGTGCGTGCGCTGATTCAGGTAAAGGTATTTCTCCAGCACAGTGCCGAAATCCAGCGAGATGTTCTCATCCCCCGGCAACAGCGCACAGGGCTCGTCCACTAGGGCGCCGAACAAACGCATATTATCCGCCTGCGCTGGGGTTACACTCAGCCCCCCAGCGCCAGGCTCAACGCCGCCGGCAACACTCGCCATTTTTTTTGCGTTTGCATTGCGTTTCCTTATTGATAATCTGCCAGCAGGGTCGCCAGCACTTCAAACGTCCCTACTGACAAATGCCAGCCGGGATCGAGATCCTCTACCGGCACCGCTTGCATCACCGGCGGATTTTCGGAATCAATCAACACCCGTTGATTAAGATTAAGCGGCTTGCCATTAAGCGTCATTCGAAGACCTAATCCCATAAGATTAGTCACCATAATGTCTTGACCACGCGGACTATTCGTGGATATCAACGTAAGCCCAAGGCCCGAACCACCGCTACCAGGCGCACACTCCAATCGGTAATCCACCGTTTGCATATAGTTCACGCCATCGACTTTACCTACTCCAATACGCCCAAAGTTGACTTCGATTTGCTCACCACCATTGATGACGCACGGCGGCAGCTCAATCAACTCGCCCCGAAAACGCATGTTCTCTTCCGCCAAGACCGGCAAAGGGGCTAATGTCGTGACCAGCGAGCAAAAAAATACAGCCCTGCCAACCTGTTTTACCATCACTCTTCAGCCCCTCATTGGTACTCAATCAACATGGTGGCCCCGGCGGAAAAACTTCCGGGCTGCAACTGGCTGCCCTCAGCCTTCACCGGCACTGCCCCTAATCTCGGCGTCGTGCCAAACTGAATTTTTAACCAGGTATTAATGTTTAAAAAATTTGACGGGCCATCATCAGTCTTCAAAGCAATCCCCAGATCAGTGCGTTCAAGGGTCGCCAGCACCTTTCCATCAAATGAAGCGCCGGTTCCTTGTATTTGCATTTGCACTGTATTAGCGCCGGCATTGCGACAATCCAGGGTATATTCGATGTCCTTGCGGTAATTCCGGCCATCGATGCGGCTGGTCACCAGGTCATCGCCGAAATTCACTTCAATCACTTGTCCGCCATTGATAATGCAGGGTAGTGGGGCGATCAAGGTTCCATAAAAACGCATGTTATCCTCCGCTTGCGCGGGTCCCCCCCCAACCATGCCACCAGAACGCAGGCGGAGGCCACCCGCAAAATTTGTGTATGCCGCATTTTCTGCCCCTTATTGATACTCAAACACCATGGTGGCGCCAGCGGAAAAATTCCCCGGCTGCAGTTCGCTGTTCGGCGCCTTTGCTGGTGCCGCCGTGAGTGCCGGTTTTATCGATGAACTATCCATCCGCAGCCAGTCGTTAACGGAAAAAATCATGATATTGGCGAGTTTTATGGAGATCCCCAGTTCAGGCCGTTCTACCGTCGCCAACATCCTGTTATCAAAAGAAGCTGCGGGCCCCCGTATCTGCATCCGAATCGCATTGCTGCCTGCTTCGCGACAATCCAGGACATAGTCGATGTTCTTCCTGTAATTCTCACCGTCGATGCGGGTGGTTTGCAGGTCGTCACCAAAATTCACCTCAATAACCTGACCATTGTTGATATTGCACGGTGGGGCTTCTATCACCTTACCGGTAAAATTCAACACATCCTTAGCCTGGGGTAGCCCACATGACAGCAGTAATAGCAGAGCACATGACCTGGCCCGATAACTACGCTGTCCAACCCGAATATCATTCATTGTCGCCCCTTATTGATAATCAATCTCAATAACAACCGTTGCGCCAATATACCCACCGACAATAGCAACTCCCGGCACTTTCACCGGCACCGCAGAGAATATCGGCAGGTTCGAGTAGTCAAACTTTAGCCAGGTGCTTGGCGCAAATGCCGAGCCCCCGCTCATCATTTGTATTCCCATCCCTGGGTTGCCAGAAACAGATAAGGCACTTGGCAACTGCGGATGCACTGTTCCGTTAAACTTCAGTCGTACAGAGTTCGAGCTCCCGCCCCGGCAATTCAGATTTAAGTCGAATGTTTTTTTGTAATTCACGCCGTCAATTTGGGAATTGACCACTTCGCCAAAATCCACCTGAATATCGTTGCCGTTATTTATCTGGCAGGATGCGGCAGCGACTACGGTGCCGCTAATTAGCACGTTCATGTCCGGCAGCGTCGTAGCCGCACGCCCAAAAGGGCCTACCGTTAACAAAGGCAAAAGCAATAGCAGCAATTTCCCGACTTTTTTAGCTTCAGGCTGTGTCATTGTCCGCGCCTCAGTCATAGTTCAGCCGAAAATCCACCGTCGCGCGGTATGCCCCTGCCTGCAAGGGTGCGGCGGTCCGCTCCGGCGCAATCGTATAGGTCAACGTGGCCAATCCTGGCGTCACCCATTGTGACGGTCCAGGCTCCCCCAGGCGCACATCTCGCAGTTGTTCGTCCAGCAACCGCAACCCGATCCCTTTTGCGCCACGCACCTGCACCAATCCTGGGGAGTCTGGATCCGTCGGTGCGATAAAGCTCACCGACACCACCGGCTGGCTGGCGCTCCAGGTCAGATTACCAGTTCGGCTATCCTGGCTGCCGCCGGACATGCGCAGACAATCACGCAGGTGTAACTGCACCGCCACCGGCGTGCCGCGGTCACCGACATTCTGCAAGCGCCCGGTCCCCACATCACCCAGATTTACGTCCTGATAGGCGGACTCCATATCCAGCCGGCAGGCGCTTTCTGTCAGCGCGCCGTGCACCCACAGTTGGCCGCTGCTACCTTCCACATCACCATGTTCGGTTAATACCCAGTCCGCCGCCCGTGCCGAGGGGATCAACAACCAGCCGACTACCATTACCACCGGCACCATCATCACCAATGCGGCCAAACACCACCGGTACAGCCGTTCATGGCGTGACGGCGGCAAACGGACAGCTTCGTTTTGTCGTCTCATCTTTCCCTCCTTGCAAAGGCATTCACTCAGATTTACTGGCTATCTTTAATCGGCTTGGCGGTGCAAGTGGCGCCGTTACAGGTAAACTTCAACTGTGGTCGGCCGCCGTAGTCATTGATGTAGGTTAACACCGGGTTAGCGCCCAGTACGCCAGCGTTAATGCCCAACGGAGCCTGCCCTTTCGGCGGTATCATCACCGGTTCAAAGCCCTTAACGCCTTCCACACCCGGTTTACTGCCCGCATCTACTAGCGTAATAAAGTATGGCGTCGGGTTGTTAAGCTGGTAGCTGTCGCCCTGGCGGGTCAGCGTCAGCTTTTCCTGCCACGGGTTAGCCATTTGCGTTTTGGTTGGCACTATTGCTGCCGGCCGATAAAACAACTTAATCCGCGTTTGCAACGCTATTTGCAGCGTATTGGGTTTGTCGCTCTTCGGCGGGATTTCCCGCAGGTTGAAATAAAACAGCGACTCGCGATCCTGCGCCAACAGGTTAGCGGCAGGCAGCGCCTGAATTTTAATCTGGCTCTGGGCCCCTGGCTCAATGCGCTGTACCGGCGGTAAAATGGTCAGCGGGGTCTGGATTTTGTTGCCTTGTGCATCTTCAAGCCAGCCCTGCGCCAGATAGGGCAACTGCTTGTTCTGGTTGCTCACCGTCAGACTCTGTGATTTCTCTCCGCCGTCAAACACGATCCGGGTACGGTCCAGGGAAATCGCCGCGCTTGCCTGTTGTGCTGTCACTCCCACGCTCAGCAGCAGCGCAGAAAGGGACAATATTTGGTTCATTTTCATGATTCGTTACCTGTTTTTTCTGTAGTCACCACCGCATGACACGGCAGCAGTAAATTCGTTTGGTCGCCCTGCGGCAACGTCTCCGGCAGGGTAATCTCGCATTGTCTGCGGCCATCCCAGTTGACCGACATCATTTGCCCGGCCTTGATACCGCTCAGGTAAACGCTGCCGTCTTCGTTAACGATGCCGGTATCCTGATCTTTGCTGTTGCGCACCGTGGCACCAAACGGCGGGGTGCTGCCATCCGCCAGCCGGATAATGGCCATCGCTTTCATTCCCGAGATCACTTCAAAGTGTCGATAGCCGATGGCCCCTTCCGTTAACGTTGCCTGGGTCACCGAGTTGGTCGCTTCCGTGTTCTCATCCAGTTTGTCCAGATCGATACTCGCCTTGCTGCGGTAGTAGCTACTGATATCCGCCACCACCACTTTGCCGAAGGTGTTGGAGCGCACGCTGGGTCCATAACCGCGTACCGGCACGTTTGGCGCACCGTCGGTGTCAATTAACAGCCGCGTCCCACCCGCCATCCCTGAGCGATGCAATGCCACACCTTCCAGCGTTGCCGTAGCTCCCCCCTGTAAGGAAAGCCCCATCGATGAATACTGGCCTGCCTGATAACTGGCACTGGCATTAACCTGCGCCAAATCACCCCGGTGGCTGACGTAACCACTCAACGACTCACCGCTGCGGGCGGTACCGGCATTAAGCTGATAGTTGGTGCGATCGTCCACCCGGTCGTAATAGCCTACCCGGTGAGTAGTGTCATTGCGGCTGGTTGCTGCGTTGTAACTCACCGAACCGTTGTTGCCGAATGGCATCGACAGCGAGAGGTACATGCCGTCGTCATTCACCCCGTTGTAAGTATTGCGATAAGCCGACAGCGACAGACTCAGGTTGCGAAACTCGCCAATATCAAAGTAGCGCGACACCGAAAGGCTTAGCCGATCGTTGGCCGGGCGGTCCCAATAGGTCTGGTGCTGGTAATCCAGATAGGCACTCACCCCCAGATCGCGGAACTGCTTGTTGAATGAGACCGTGTACATCTCTTTGCTCTGATTGAGCAAAGAACTGTCTCGCCGCGCCTCCAAATACTCCCCCATACGCATGAAGTTACGTTCTGAGAAGCGATATCCGGCAAAAGTCACCTGGCTGTCGTATTCGTCGAACGTTTTGGAATAGCTCAGTCGGTAGGAACGTCCGCTTAATGTCCCCAGCCGATCCAGCACTGCCCGCGACTGGGTAACGTCAAATGACAACGCGCCCAACACCAGCAGATCTCGCCCGAAACCAATCGACGCCGCATTGTAATCACCCGCCGCCAGGCCACCGCCGTAAAGCGACCAACCGTTGTTAATGCCCCAGGAGAAATCCCCCATGGCGAACAGCGGGCCGTCACTGCGATGCTGCCAGTCTGAAGGTTTACCGCTTGCCAGCTTGTAACGCACCCGCCCCGGACGCGTCAGATAAGGCACACTGGCGGTGTCCATTTGGAATTTCTGTACGGTGCCGTCCTGCTCTTCTACCCGGACATCCAGCTTTCCGTTCACCGCATTATTGATGTCCTGGATCCGAAAAGGTCCCGAGGCTACCTGGGTTTCATACAGCACGCGCCCCTGCTGACTGATGGTGACTTTTGCGTTACTGCGGGCGATCCCGGTGACTTCCGGCGCATAGCCGCGCAGGTTAGGCGGGAGCATGTTGTCGTCTGAGTTCAGGCTCAGGCCGCTAAAGCGGAAGCTGTCGAACACTTCGGAGCTGAGATAATCTTCACCCAGTGTTAAACGTGCCCCCAGGCTGCGGATGGCGCGGTAAGCGTAATAACGGCTCCACTCCCAGCTTTGCTGGTTGCTCTGCCCCGCCCCGGTTTGATGCTCAAGCCGTGTCTGCCAGTCCGCACGTAAACGCCAAGCGCCAAGGTTGGCGCCCGCCGTACCGTTGCCGCTCAGGCTGTACCCTTTATCGCCCTGCGTCTGCTGGCGCCGGGTCTGCGCATTGAAGTTATAATCCAGCAACAATCCGGGAATGCCGTCATCCCAGCGTGAGGGTGGGTCCCAGTTATCGGAAGTGTATTCCAGATACGCCTGCGGGATGCTCAGATACAACACCCCATTACTTAAGTTGCCGCGCGCTTCCATCCCCTTCAGGCTGCTGAGCTCCAGGCATTGCCCATCGTGCCACCAGGTTAATCCTTCGGCCATGTCGGGCTTTAACCCTAGTTGCCCAACCAGTTCGGGAGACAAACAGACTAAACTGCCCTTAGGGTCATTATCAGGTGCACGAAATACTACCGGCTGTTCCGGTAAATCCTGCTCATTGATCCGTACTACCATCGGATAGGTGCCGGGCATAATAAACCCGCCCTGAGCAAACTGGCTTAAATCAATATTGGCCCGGTCTTTTAAATCCAAAATATCGGTATTGAACTGAATATCTTCCCCTGCCTGAGCGAATATAACTTCCCCACCCAAGGCAACCACGATAAAAATACACAACAAACGCGCGCGAAATATCCTGGGCGCAGGAGATAAGTACGCCATAACTACTGCCCCTTTATTATTATCAGTAATAATCAAGTTTAAAACGCACGGCAGAGTAGTATTCACCCGCCCGTAACACATTCTGATCACCAACTAAACGCAGGAAATAATTCAGGTCCATATTTCCAGGTATCACTTCATTCATAGGCAAAGGCTTCCCAGGTAATGCGATATTGCCTCGTGCATCGATGATTTGCAGCGCCACACCTCGCGCTTCACCACGTACCTGAAACAACCCGTTGCGTCCATCGCCATCAAAGGTCACCTGAAATCGCTGCCAGTCTGGCAAATCTGCCGTTGCACGGGACAACACGCAGTTCACCAGGCGGATGGTGAATGGCTTTGTCAGCCCCTGCCCATCACGAATAATCTGGCTGATCGGCAAGGTAGACATATCGATGCTCTGGTCCCGGCTCCCGGCCTCAATTGCACAGGCGGTATCAAGAATAGCGCCTTCCATATTGACCCTGCCCCAGCCCGCAGGAGCTGATGCAGCCACTGCTGGCAAACTGGTCAATAGCACCGTCAATAGGGAAATCGCCACATAACCGGTTAATCGCTTCATTAATGCACTCCATGCCATGGCTCGGCTTTATAAGGAAAAAACATGCGGGTTACCCCGCATGTTGCATAACCGGTGTTGACGCTATTACGGGTAAGTCAGGGTAAAATCAGTCACGGCGGCAAAGTCGCCTGGCACCACATCAATAGCTGTGCCACCTTCGCCAGCAGCCGTCAGACCTTGCATGTAGGCTGAGAATTGCAAAGTGTTATTGCCGTTCTGCACCATCTGCGCAGTACCGGCTTTACCCAGCTCAACCAGCGCACCGCTGGTGTCAGTCATGGCAATACCTGCACCACTGGCAGAACCGGTGATAGCCAACAGATTTTTATTGGTTTCCTGCGCTTTAGCGCCGGTGAAAGTAACCTGAACGGTTTTACCGGTCTCTACGGTGCAGTTTTCCAGATCGATCTGGAAATTTTTCGGTGTAGAACGGCCACCGTCTTTCAGAGCCACGTTGGAAACCTGGCCCAGGTTCACGGTCTGATCGACAGTCTCTGGGGTAATAGAGCATGGAGCATCAACGATAGAACCGGTAAAGTTCACTTTACCGTGGCCTTCGTCTGCATGAGCCATAGAAGACATACCAAACGCCACTACTGCCGCCATCATGATTTTATTCAATTTCATTTTCTTTCCTTAAGTTATTAATAATGATGAACTCGAGTTCATTCACTTACACTTTGCTCCCCCAATAACATTGGCGTATGGGAACCCTTTCACATTCACGAATTGCAAATGCGTTTCATACAACAAATATTCACTCAAAAAAGTGGTGATATTTATTACATTGAAAATCCTTGTGCTAAACACTGAATTAAATCTCACAAAAAGCATCAAATAAAACAGCAAGAAAACAAACACGCACGTAGACATATTCAATCAGATAAAAACAAAGAGATTCCACCTCCCTCAGCGGAAACAATTATTACAAATGGAAATTAATTTGAAAACACAAAAAACAAAAAACCAATAAATACGAGATATAAAACCACTTTTATTTACAATAACTAATACTGGCGATCTTTAATATCGCAACTAAAGCCAACATCAGTATATAAAACCAAATATAAATAAAACACCAACATCATAGATCGCTAATTTAAAAATCACGATATAATCATCTGACATTAGGTGTTTTTAAGGCTGTGCCCGATATCCTCACACAAGCAACACCTTTGATTTATAAAGAAATCATCTTTCGAAAAAACGCAATTATTGAGAAAACAATTATTTCCATTGGTCTCCTGACCAGTTAACCCCACGCACAATCTCATTCATCAAAGGAGTGAGCAGAGAAATGAGTGAACACGAAAATAAAACCTCCGCCCGTCAATTGCAGCACGAGGATTTCGAACTGGTCGCGGAGACCATCATAAAGTTATGTGCCGCTAAAGAACTACGCCGTGCAGACGTGCCTGCCACATGGGCCAGTACAAGAGATATCGCCGAAGATTGTGATTTCAGCATCTATAAGACCCGGTATTTATTGCTGAAAATGGCCAAAAAGGGCTGGGTACAAGTGACGCCACAGCCAATAAATAATGCCCTGCGCTGGTATGTCTGCCCTGACATGAAACAGACAACTAGAAATGACTAATATTCTGATAAAAAAGGTTTTTCAGTTGCCTGACATAGATTACCACTAAGACCTGTACGGTTTAACCCGACTGGTTTTTCATGAGGGAAAACAAACATGAAACCGAATGTAACGATATTGCTCGTCGAGCCTAATTTGTATTTCGCTCTGGGTTTTTCACAGGGATTGAGAATGCATTTTAACAATCTTGGGGTCGATGTTCACATCAGTGAAAACCTGTTGGATAAAAACCATTGCGATATGGTGTTTCTGGCCGCAGAGCAGGATACCGCCAGATTGCGCTATCTGACCCAACGGCGAACTACACCATCTCACCAGCGTATTTTTGTGTTCAAAGAGAAGCCAGGCCAGTACGACAGCACTCAGTTCAAAAACTTAGATGGTATTTTTTATCGCCATCAGAGCATGAGCTGGGCCATGCAAATTGCAACACAAGGGCTGCACAACCTAACGCTACCAAACGCGCATAAAAGTCCCTCAGTCACTCACCAGCTCTCCCTGACTGACCGGGAAGTAGAGATTTTACGTTATCTTGCCAATGGTCAGCGCGCCTGCGAGATAAGTCATTACTTGCACATCAGTGCCAAAACCGTGAGCGGCCATAAACGCAATGCCATGGCAAAACTGGGGATAACCCGGACTTCAGACCTGAACTACTGGTTGATCCGTGGTGGCATTGGGCAATTGGCAACACAGTGCTTGCCAGCCAGTCACCGATGGAATACCTCAGCGAATTCGTTATGTCAGGGTAATCCCCCGCTTTTATTACTGCCGTATCGGCAAAGCAAACAACTACAAAATTGACCCGAGAATGATTATGTCTAAAATCGCCCTACTGCCCCTGTTTGTGCTGCTGTTGACTGCCTCGCTAAACGGTTGCAAATCGCCAGTGCGCACCACAACATCAGGAACGCCCTCCCTCCAGCAGTCCGAGCAGCAGAAGGGACAAGAAGTGCAGCGCCTGCGCCAATGCCAACAGCAGTTGAAAGCACTCAACACCTTACAGGCCGCCAGCTACCCAGGACTCCAACGCAGCTTTGATCAGCTGATGCGTGGTGCCGCCCAGTACGCTGGTCTGCGCACCAACGTCAATGAAAACACGCAGGACACCGTGGACGCGTTATACCGTTATCGTGTCAATTTACTTTGTTCACAAATCAATCAAAACGTTCTCAATAAATTGGCTGAGCAGGGTGGAGCACCATGAGTCATGTCGTTGCACAAACTCAGCCCAGCTTGCTGCCGCCGCTGTCTGTGATCCTAATAGCTCTCGGTCTGCTCACCTCCTGCCCCCTTCAAGCCGCACCGCAAGCTGGGGTGCCCGCCTTGTTGCAGTTTGCCGAACAGTACCAGCAACAATCTACCGACGCGGTTCCGCCGGTAACCAAACCGGTGGAAAAAACCATTAGCAACCAGGCAAAAAAAACCGCCAATAAAGCCGCAACGCGGGAAAACACTGCCGTTGCCACAAGCTGGCAAACGAAAGACGCCAAGATACGACGTCTGCAGAACACTATTGCGCGGCTTGAGCAACAAATCAGTACGCTGGATAAAAATCGGGCGAGCACGGCGCCTGCTCCTCAAACAGCACTTGATGTTCAGGCGTTAAGAAAGTTAGCTCAGGGGGTACGTAAAGCACTATCGTTAACGCCAGAAGAAGTTCAGGTGAAAGAACGGTTGCGGCAGACGCAGCAGCAAATGTCACTGGCGCAGGCAGCCGAGAAAAACCTGCGTACGGAAAACCTTTTGCTTAACAATCAGCTTGCCACCGTGAAGGCACAAAGTAAAAAGTCTGCAATCGAAGCGAGGAGCAGTCTTACCGCTCAGTTACAACAAGCCGAGCAGGACAAGGCTACGCTGCAAACCCACTTGTCTGAAGCACAGAAAAGCAACCAAACGCTGACCGCCGCCAGCGAAAATGTTAAAGCGCAGCTGGCTAGATTGAAAACCACTGAGGCTGAACTGCGTGAAACACAGGCGCAAACGCAAAAGCAGCATAATGAACTGCAGCAACAGCGCCATACCCTGCAATCCGAACTGGATGGGCAAGTCGCCGAGGTCGCCAATCTGAAGGCCGAGCTTGGAGCTTTACAAAAGACAGCCCCCTTAAAAATTCCGGCAGACCGAATGAAACAGCCCGCAGTGCGTCAGGCATACGCTGCTGGCATTTCACTGGGTGAAGAGATGTTGCAAATGAGGGATGAACGCCAAAAATGGGGGGTACAAATCGATAAGCAGGTGTTGCTGGCCGGGCTGACTGACACCTTCTCCGGGCAGCGACAACTGGATGATGAAGCGCTCAATCGCGCACTCTCTGACTCAGAGCAACAGGTGACAAAGGCCAGGGATAAGGTGCTGTCAACTCAAGCAAAACAGGGCAACGCCTACCTGAGCAATTTCAAAAAAGATAAACGGGTCAAAACCACCGCTTCCGGAGCCTGGTATCGCATTGACTATACTGGCGACACGCCGATCCCTACCGGTGCCACCCTGGACGTGATAATAAAAGAAACGCTCACCGATGGCACAGTGATCCAGGATATGGATGCCAGCGGTGCCGTGTTATCACAACCTCTGGCGCAGTTCCCACCGTTATTTTCCGACGCACTGAAGCAATTAAAAAATCACGGCTCATTAACCCTGGTGGTGCCACCTGAGCTGGCGTACGGAGAAAAAGGTTATCCGCCAAGCGTACCGCCCAACGCCACCATGGTGTACCAACTACGCATTGCTGAAATATACCCCGAAACACAGAAAAAAAAGGAGGCGCAGGACACTATAGAACCATCCCGGTAGCCTCATGTTCTCTGGTAAATCGCCATTGGCTGCTGACGACCCCACTCCTTCGTCAGCAGCCGTTTTTTCGTTATAACTAACTACCCCACAAACATTATCACTAATTTTTATAAAGGATAAAATTTCAATGAATCATTATGAAAAACCATTAAATAAAGTTGAGTCAAAACACCATGCTCGCAGAAAATATCACCTATTAATTATTGGTGGCCCCCTACTATTTTTGTTCACCGTCATAGGGATCATTATCTCAATATGGAAGTAACCAACAGTAAAAAATGTATATTATTTTATATACAAACAACTATACCTCAGGATTTAGCTGGATGAACACTAACATTATGCCGACACCGCAATAAAACTCCCATCATAACAATTTGTTTTTAAAGAAAATAAAAAACAAAACCAACCCATTAAAAACCATTGTGTTTATGTTGATTTGAAACCCATATGATTTATCATGATACCACTGAGTAAGCATTGCATGCTCAGACAGTTATACAGCGTCAAATAAAATAGGCATGTTTATATATACCAACCCTATATTAAACAGAACAGAAACCTGGTGTTTCTTTGTTGGTTTAATAAAACAATATATATTTTCATATATACCTATAACTCTCTATATGGAATTTGGAGTCAATATGGTTAATAAAATCCTTTCTCTCACAGTATTGGCCGCTACGCTAAGCTCAGGCAGCGTGCTGGCGGCAGATCAATCCGCCGGTGGCATTATTTCGTTCTCTGGAGCGATTACCGATACCACCTGTACCATTAATGGCGGTAAAAGCGCTGATTTCACCGTTGCACTCAGCCCGATTTCGGTCACCGATGCCGGTAACACCGTGGGGCCAATTATCAAAAACAAAAAGTCTTTTTCTCTCACTTTCTCTAACTGTTCCCCGGCCTCCGGCACCTCTGGGCAACCGTTAAAGATCTATTTCTCTTCCGCTGACAATATTTCCACCGACGGCAAATATCTGCTGAATGATACTGCCAACGAGCAGGATACTGCGGTCGCCAAAAATGTCGGTTTCTCTCTGGCCAACGCCAACTCCTCAACCCCCATTGCGCTGAATCAGCCTTTCGTAACTGATATTCTCGGCAACAGCGCCGATCCGGACTCGGAAACCCTCACGCTGGACGCGTATTACTACAAAACCAATACTGCAGCAGCCAAAGTCGGCGCACTGCATTCTAACGTGACCTATACCATTTCTTACCTGTAATTTAGCTATTCGCCAGGCTCAACGGATGAGCCTGGCTATCGGGAGAAGTATGATAAAGAATATTCTATTAGCCGGGTTAGCCCTGGTGACGACTCACGCCTGTGCCAACGTGGTAATAAACACCACCCGAGTTATTTATCAGGAAAGCAATAAGGACGTTGTTGTTCAGTTGATCAATAACGGTAATGACCCGTCATTAGTCCAGGCCTGGATCGATGATGGTGATATGAACTCCACGCCGGAAACTGCCAATGTTCCTTTTCTACTGTCACCTCCGGTAGTTAAAGTTTCAGCTAACAGTGGTCAGCAATTACGCATTAAAAAATTTGGTCCGAAGCTCGCTTCCGATCGCGAATCAGTGTTCTATCTGAACGTATTGGATATTCCACCAGTGCCCGAGAACCTACAGGGACAAAATACTCTACAACTGGCTGTGAAGTCGCGGATAAAGCTTTTTTATCGTCCTAAGGATCTGCAGATCAATCCTGATTCCGTAGCCAATCATATTGAACTGTATTCACGCGGTAACTCTGTGACGGTCAAAAATAATGCTCCCTATCACTTTACCCTGGCCAATATCGACCGTGCTAACCAGATGAATTTGTTGACCGATGCCATCATGATCCCACCATTTTCCAGCGCAACGGCGCAAACCCGGCACTCACTAAAAGCCAATGACAGGCTATCGCTAAAATATGTTGATGACCTTGGCGCCTATAAAGAAAAAATCATAACGTCTCATTGATGAGGTTAAGCAACGATGACGATAAATAAAACCCTCACTTCGCTGCTGACATTGACGTCAATTTTGCTGACTAACCGGGCAGTGGCTGTCGAGTTCGACACCCGTTTACTGGCAGGGGCGTCGCAAGAAGCCGACCTTTCACGCTTTTATCGCCAGTCAGACCTCCCCGCTGGGCAACATACCTTTGATATCTATGTTAATGGCAACTGGAAGGGCCGTTTCCCGCTGCAACTGGGGGAGCAGCCTGAGCAGATCGCAATGCGCTATGAGGATGCCGCCATGTTGGGGATCGATCTCAGCGCCTTGCCCAAACAGCAAAAGGTTATGCAACTTCTGCCCTTAAACGCACTGGTTCAAGGCGGCAGCGTCACACAGGAAACCGATACGCTCAGCATGAAACTGTCGGTACCGCAGGCGCATATTATTCATGCGGAAAACGGCTATGTTGATCCGCAGTTCTGGCAACAGGGCGAATCTGCCCTGCTGTTTTCCTACAATACCACCTACTACCGTTCACAATTTAAAACCGGCAATACCGCCACTCGGGACGATCTGTACGCCGGGCTGAATTCAGGCTTCAACCTTGAAGGCTGGCAATTCCGCGATAACAGTACCTTTTCACATTATTCCGGCCGCGACAGCCAATGGCGTAACAATACCCGTTATTTGCAGCGCGGGTTTTCATCTATTACCTCAACGCTAACCGGAGGAGATTTCTATTCACCTGGCAATATGTTTGACTCCATCCGTTTGCGGGGGATCTCACTGGCTTCCGATACCAACATGTTACCCAATTCCCAACAGGGATTTTCACCCGTGGTTCACGGCGTAGCGCAAACCAATGCTCTGGTAAAAGTGATGCAAAGCGGTAACGTGATTTACCAGGAAAACGTCCCGCCAGGGGCTTTTAGCCTCGACAACATTCAACCCACCGGCTCCGGCGGCGATCTGCTGGTGATCGTGAAAGAGGCAGACGGTAGTGAACAGTCTTTCACCGTGCCCTTTTCCGCCGTGCCGAATATGTTGAAACCGGGGATCGCCAAATACGCTCTGTTGGCCGGTAACGTCAAGCAAAGTAATACTCGTTACAGTCCAGATTTCTTGCAAAGCTCGTTGCAATACGGCTTCAACAATTTAGTTACCGGTTATGCCGGCGTACTTATCGGCAACGATTACCGTTCTTACCTGCTGGGAAGCGGCTGGAACCTACCCTTTGGGGCCGTATCAGTGGATGTCACCCAAGCGGACGCTCATTTCCCGGGCAGAAGTGAAAGCGGACAAAGCTACCGAATCGCCTACAGTAAATTCCTGGACACCACCGCCACCAACTTTACCTTGGCCGCCTATCGTTATTCGACCAAGGGCTATTACAGCTTTTCCGACGCTATTTACACCCACGACGGCTATCGTCAACTGGCCGATCGGCAACCCGATGTTCAGGGCCAACCAGGAGAATGGTCCGAGGATCAGTTGGATATGAATACGATGGATGCGCTGCGTTCAGCCCGTCCACGTAATACCTTTAACCTGAGCCTGAACCAACGGCTAGGCGACAATCTGGGCACACTATTTTTCTCTGGTACTCAACGTGATTATTGGACCGAACAGGGCAACAGTCGCGAATACCAACTGGGTTATTCCAACACCTTCGGAAAAGTAGATTACAATCTATCCGCCAGCCGTGTTCGTAATGACAGCCATGAGGAAGAAACCCGGTATTATCTGTCGATCAATGTGCCCTTCAATGCTTTCGAACACACCGCCTATTTAAGCAGCAGCCTGTCAATGACGGACAGCCATTACCAGCAGAGTCAGCTCAGCGTCAGCGGCGTATCCGGCGACGCCAACCAATTGAGTTATACGCTGTCCGGCACCAATCAGCCCGGCGGTGAAAATATGGCCGGAGTAAGCGCCAGTTACCGTACGTCGCTTTCAACCCTCGGCGGATCTTACAGCGAAGCGAGTGATTATCGGCAGGCGGGCCTTAGCGCGCGCGGCAGCCTGGTCGCTATTCCTTGGGATTTACTGGCCACCAATGAAATTGGCCATACCCTAACGGTAGTCGACGCTCCACAGGCTGCCGGTCTGATGGTTAATGGCGATGAAAGCATTATCACCAACCGGGACGGATTGGCACTGGTTCCCTACGCCACGCCGTATCGCCAAAACATACTCACGCTCTCAGACACCAACGACGCAACCGGCGCTGAAATTACCAATAACATCGGTTATACCGTGCCGTTCTATGGTGCGGTCAATCGCGTCAAATTTGCTACCGATCTGCGCCACTCTTATACCCTGACCGCCACCCTCCCCGACGGCAAACCCCTGCCATTCGGTACTGAGGTGGTTGACCAAACCGGGCTCCCGGTCGGTTATGTCGGCCAGGCCAGCGTGCTGTATATCAAAAGTGAACAGATGCCGAAACACCTCGAAGTCAAACTCAACCGGGGGAATGCACGCCAGTGCGTCATCGATCTGACTACCGGCGACAATACAACGGTGAACAAAGCAATTTGCCACTAACTCCGTGTGATTGAGGTCATTATGAAAACGTTATATTTATCCATTTTAATCGCCGGTCTTTACGCTGGCGAAAGCCAGGCAAAATGCTACGGAAATCCTTTAGGAACCGCACGCACCATCGCAATCGATCTGTCAGATAAACTCAGCGCCAATTCGCCAGAATGGACCGGGCAAGTGCATTCTCAATTCTCGGGAAATTTCAATTGCACTAAAAAAAACAGCAAACTGGGTTATTTTTCCCCCATCGCCGATACAGCCAACAATACGTTGGTTGTCGGTTTTGGTGATGGTAAACACTGGATTAAGATCCAAACCTCTGCGCCTGAAAAAGGCGAAATCATCCTCGCAGAAAAGGGCCAACATTCGGCAACCGAACTCAATATAGGCTATACCGTTAAGGCAACCCTGGTAAAAAAATCCGGCAATATCACCGCCAGTAATCGTTATTACATTGATAACTCGATGATGGTATCCGACTGGAGCGGAATGTCACTTTGGGAGACCATTACCTGGCCTATCAAGCAGGCAGGTAAATTTTTATCCTGGCTGATGGGCAATGGCTGGCCTGTAGACCAACGTGATATGTATATGCAGCCGCTAACTATTCTCTACACGCCGAAAGCCACAACCTGCCAGTTTGAGAATGCCGGCCTGGCGGTGCAGTTGCCACGTTTGGGCATTGCCCAATTAGCCAGCCAGACTCGCCCCGGCTATACCCCCTTCACCCTGAATATGCGCTGTGAAAACAGACTGGAGAATGGAACTTCGGACAGAGGCATAGAAATGTTTTTATCCAGCAACAATTTGCTGGCTTCAGATAACAGCGTGATGATAGATACCAGTGCAGGATCGGCCAAAGGTATCGGCATCCGTCTTGCTCAGCAGAGCGCACCTTCAACACCGGTAATAATGTCAACTTCTACGACCCATAAAGGCAACGCAACCTCACTGTTTAAAGCTAACGCAGGTGACACCTTGGATGCCCAATTCACAATGACCATGGGCGTGTATTATTTCCCCTATAACTTATCCGCAGCGGGGAAAGGGAAAATAAACACCAACGCCACATTAAACATTATTTATGAGTAAGGATCGAAAATAACAAATTGTTAATAACCATTTGTTATAATAAGGATGCTAAAATGGGTGAACAAGCACAAATTGGTGTAAAGGTAGACAAGAACTTGAAAGATGAAGTCGATGAAATATTACGTAGCCTTGGTATAAAACCAACTACGGCGATCAATGGGCTTTATCATTATATTTTACAGCACAGGGAACTTCCCTTCATCATCAATACGCACGTTAACAAACCTAGCAACCTGCTCAGCAATTTATTTATGGATTACCTGTTACTAAAAAACACCTTATGTGACTTTTATATGAAAATAGAACAAGCAGAACAGATCACAGAAAACAACCTGGATCTGTTAAAACATGTCGTTCGCGAGTTTATTGCCAATTTTCGACAAATAGAAAATTCACTATATCCATTAAACGGCGAAAATATCATTGACTGGAAAAAGGCCTTTAACGGCGCTAAACGAGCATTTTATGTTCTTGAAACTCATGTCAGGTTTGAAACCTGTCAGGGGCACTATCTGGAGGATAGTGGAATAATAAAACTATCTCTGGCGTTAAAAATGATCGCTGAAGCAGAAACGAACGCATAGTCACTCATCGTTCAGGTTTGTGTTTGAGCCGCTCTCATTGAGAGCGGCTTGATTCAATAAACTATATATTTATCAATTCGTTTTGTCATCGGCATACACCAGAGACCGCATCTCGCCCCTGAGGGCACACATCCGTATTTTGCGGTATAACTCCCCACGCTCCGCCTAAAGGGCCGGAACATCCGGATAACAATATGAAAGCGAATAAAAATAGTAAATTTTTCATCTGACACTCCTTGTCTATCTTGTTCATGATGATAAGCCGCTGTAGGCTAATGAATGTTAAACAAACTGACTTAGCAAGACAGGTTGTGAGGCTGTGCTAATACCCGCGCCAACCCTACTTTTGACGGGAGCATTTTTGATCAGTGTACAAGATTGACATTCATCGTTGAACTCACATTATAGATATCGGTCTATATAGGAATGTAATCAATGAACAGTACCATCGACCGGAGAACACAGATCGTTGATACCGCCATGGGCTTGTTTCTGCAACAAGGCTATAGCGCTACAGGGATCAACAAAATCATCGAGCAAAGTGGGGCTCCTAAAGGTTCGCTTTACTACTTCTTCCCTGATGGAAAAGAAGAGATCGCACTTACTTGTATCGAACGGGTAAAAGCAGATGTGTCGGTAACCATTGAACAAGCATTGAGTGCCGCTAGTTTCGAAACAGGGGTAGTGAACTTTATCCGTTCCACCATCTCTTTTTTCCAGAAGTGTGATTTCAACAGTTCCACACCCGTGTGTTTTTGGGTGTCTGCCGAAGCGTCACAGGTCAGTCCTCGGCTAAGACAAGCGTGCATGGAGGTCTACGAAAGTTGGAAGAAAATTTATGCGAACCGCTTGTTTAAAATGGATGTTGGGGAAGAGAAAGCAAAACGGCTAGCCGACATCATCGTCACCTTAATTGAAGGCGCTTTGGTGCAAGCTTTGGTGAGCCGGAGTGTCGCTTCCCTGGAAAACGTGATTCATCACATCAAAATTATTGTGAGCCACGAGCTCAGCACTATTAAACCTTCAGCATGAAATACTAGATTTAGGACCATATGGACATGAACACCAAAAAATTAAAGATCGCTATGCTCTGCTACCCTGACATGACGCTATTAGATTTGCTCGGACCAGAAACGGTATTTAGCAAATTCTCAGAAATTTATCTCGTCTGGAAAAATATTAAGCCCGCACAAACCGATACCAACCTTTCCATCAATCCAAATTGCACTTTTGCCGACTGCCCTAACGATCTGGATATTATATTTGTCCCCGGCGGACCTGGCACTGTCGAAATGATGCAGGACGAAGAAGTACTGTCCTTTATCCGGGAAAAAAGTCTTGCCAGTAAATACATCACGTCCGTCTGCACCGGATCGCTGATTCTCGCTGCAGCATCGCATCCCTCAGGACCACATGTACGCCTGCATAGAGTCACCAAAGCGGCGTCATGCTTCTGAATAAATAACAAAAGACTGGTCGGTGCAAATGCAGGGAGCCAGCCGGCTGATGCAAAGTAAAATAGAGGGCGTGGTGACGATGCAGTGATTCTATGGCCGTAGGAGATAAACCAACACAGGTGAATGGCTTCTCACTCGCTTTTTATGTCCGCTTTGTTTTATCCTACTGAATACGTATCCTGAATCAGAAAAATGAGCAATAACAATGAGCAATACGAATAATTACCCTGTCGACGCATTTCCTTCTGTTTTACGTGATGTGATTAATACATTACATGAAGATACCCAAATGCCCATCGAAATGATTGGCAGTACGGTCTTGGCAGCTTTGTCCCTGGCTTTGCAACCTCTTATTGAAGTGAACTCACCTTTTGGTAGTAATAAAGTGGAGCCCTGCTCACTGTATTTTCTTACGCTAGCCAAGTCCGGTGAGGGGAAAAGCCCCCTACGCGATCGTATCATGGCACCGTTTGATGAATTTGTTTTACAGATGCAAAAAGAGTATGAAGATTTGCATAATACCTATAAAGAGGATTATGCGATCTGGACATCCATAGAAAAGGCCCTAAACCGGTCATTGCAGAAAGCATCGAAAGACGGGGAGGACAGCGAAGAGGAAGAAATGCGCTTGCGGGAACACCTTTCGACGAAGCCAGAAAAACCCAGAGCTTTTGAAATGTTTTATGAGGATACTACGTCAGCGGGTATTGTGCAGGGGCTGAGAGAATATCCTTACGCGGGCGTTTTTTCTGACGAGGCCATTTTGTTCTTCACAGGACATCTGAAGAACAATCTGGGGTTAATTAATAAAATATGGAAAAATGAACCCGTCTCGCTCACCAGAAAAAAAGAAGGGAGCATCAGGCTCAATGCATACTTGACTTTTTTACTGATGGTTCAACCTGAAATATTTGACGAGTATTTAGAAAAAAATGGCAAACGTGCTGTCTCGAGCGGTTTTCTGGCGCGGTTTTTATTCACTAATACAATGAGTACGATAGGACAACGAAACGTAAATCTTAACCAAGAAAAATCAGACCGAGCATTGGACGTGTTGTTTGAACAGTTTAACGCATTACTCGAAAGGCAAAAAATACGTTTTTACGATGACAGTCTTCCTAAAGAAACGCTAACGTTGACTGACAATGCAAAAAATCTCTTTAAAGCTAAAGTAAATAAATTCCAGTTTAATATCGGTAAAAATCAGCCATGGGAGCATATCCCCGAGTTCGTATCAAAGGCGAACAATCAAGCTATAAGAATTGCCGCATTATTCAGTTACCCTTCTAAAGATGGCATTTCTGAGTCAACATTAAACGATGCTTTCACGATCACAGCGTGGCATTTGAATCAGGCTGGTGCGTATTTTTATACATTAAGTGAGCAGTATCAACTCCAGCAGGATGTATATATGCTATTTGACTGGATTAAAAGACGCTTTGCTAACCCAGTAGGAAGCATTAAAATTGTAAACCAACAAACAGGTCAACCTCAGGAAATAAAGCTCCAACCCTGGCAGCCATTCTTAAAGAATGAGATAGAAATGTATGGACCAGCAAAACTGAGAAAAGTAGACAAGTTAACCCCAGTACTTAATCAACTCATTGGGCTGGGATTGATAGTGACTATAATTTACCCACCGAGCAAAGCGATTCATATTTCAATGGTTAGTTATGATAGTTTCGGTAGTTTTTCAGCAATTAATGCCCCATACTTTTGCAATGTCATTAATCATAGAAGTAGCGTTGAGCCTGTTCTCAATAACTATGACTCCACGAAACTACAGTGGCAATGATGAGCATTGGTTGTTACGTGATTGTGTTTTTTTGTTTGTATCCCTAAGATGTGACTTTACATCTTGTACCCGATAAGCAGGTGACCTGAGCAACACATTGGTTACGCGGGTGATAATCATAAAAAATCTCCACGCCCCGCTAAAGCTGCTAATAAATAAATTTTAGCAGCTTTAGCGGCACATGTAGTAAATGCACCGTACTTTCATTGCACAAACAACAACCAAATGTAAACCATGGAAGTGATAATCACCAATGCATCATGACGTGCTACCCTGCGGGATTTTGTTGCGAGTTTGTTTCTGGTAATGAGCCGTACGTACCTTCTATCAGCAAGCGTGTTATCTATGGCTTCCCTGATAAAACACATCCAACCACCATCAGAAATGGGGTGTGGATATACAGCCTGATACTCTTTTAGTAAACGGTGATGGTTAATATTCCAGTCTTTTATTCAATCTAACGGTGTTACTTCTCTTCTCAATATAATTTAATTTACACTTAATTAACCCATAAAAACCGCGATTGCATTGTGTTTATTGTTCTTGCTGGAAAATGTATATTTATATCGATGGGGATATTTTAAGAAACTTATAAGCCCCTGCCCCCTGACCATCATAGACACGCTCAATGTATTCCCTTGCATCCTGCGATTGAAATTCACTGTATGGATTTCTGAAGCCATTTACAGCGGGGGGGAGGGCAATCGTTGTGATGTTTACTTTAAGGGCGCAGAACGGCTTACAGGCAGTTTGATGGTGGGGATAATTCATCCTAACCAACATCAGGTTAGTTAATTTACCCTCTGGAATGAGTAATACGTTGCTGAACCCAGTTTTCAACCTCACTCTGTAGCCAGCGTGAGCTCCTGCCCATTTTTATAGGCTTGGGAAATGCCCCCTCCTGGATGAGCTTATAGAACCATTTGTTACTTAATCCAGTAAATTCGGTGATGAAGACCATATCCACCAGTTTATCATTCATCAAGTCAGGTGTGTTATTGAGGTTTGTCATGACGATATCTCGCTGTCTTTAAGTTGAGTAAAAGACAGGAGTGCGTGTATTATCGATAATGATATTAATTAGCACTCCGCCATAACATGGTTTGCCTCCGTAATAAAATAATGACTCAATACTGACTGCAGCCAAAGTTACGTTGTTTATCTGAACTGTCTTTACTGTACTCCTTGGCCAGATAGCACACTCGATTAATGACTGCGGTATAGTCATTGTTAAAATTGGTACTGGTCTTATTCAGATGGGCATAGCTTGGTTTAGGGAAGTGTACTAGCGGATAGTATTGTTGATAATCATCGTCATCGTGTAAATTCAATGCTCGTACCCAGGCCTCCATAATCATGACACCCAGGTTATGAGGATACCCTTTGTCGGTGGGGATATAATTACCCAGGTAGGCATACGCATCTTTGTTCAAGAATAAGGCCAGATGGTAGTGTTTTTTCCCACTCTCACCAAACTCCCGGGCCCAGACATAACGAACCCGGCAGGGAAAGGTTCTTTTCCCGTTATTTTTCTTTCGCAATAAATCCGCGTCAATCTGTGCTTTCAGAGAGACGATAAAGCGGGTGATAAGCGTGGAGTCCAGTGAGTATTCATGAGTGAGATTGTTATCCGGTAGTCTGAGGTCAATTCTTAACACCAGCGTTCTCGGGTACTCATTCAGAGCCTTACATAACGTATCTTGAATGCGTGTCACATACCTCGAGTTCAGGGGGCCCAGGCTCGCGTGGTTTATCTCCATGGTATTTTCCTTTTAAATGGGGGCAATAGAATTGGGCTCTTCAATGAAAAATAAAACTTATGACAAGGGGAGTATTGTGTTGGTTTTATTTACTTAAGCAGATATCATTCATCACTAATAATTAGATTGTTATTACTCTCCGTATATATATTCTCTTCTATATAGTAATAATACCAACCCGACAGTCAAATAGTGTTATATGATAAAAATGCAATAAAAGAAAAGAATGCCAAAGACAACCAGTATTTTATTAAAAGACATGGGGGATTCACTCTCAAGTTAGTTATTGAATGGATATAAAATCATGACTTTCTTCACATAAAATAGAAGAGAAATTCGTAACCGCTAACCTGACTAATTCATGAAAATTTAATGGGTTAAACAAACGAGGTTTGACTGAGTATTCATCTCCAAAAAACATGAGGCCGATATTACCTGAGTGAAGACTGCAGCAACGGTTGCTGCTGTGCATGCTTATCTTATGGAGACCTTCGTGCCCGACAATCCTGAACACGCCTTAGACATCCTGAAACAACAACTCTCCCTACTCCCCGCGTATCTCTCCGCGACTATCCTGGGTCGACTACGGCAATCCATTCACTATGAGCCTACGATTGGCATGATGGGCAAGTGCGGGGCAGGAAAGTCCAGCCTGTGCAATGCTCTGTTTACGCCACCACCTGCCCGGGTCAGTGCCGTTCGGGGGTGTACGCGGCACGTGCAGCCTTACTCCTTCAGCCTGGCCAACCATGCCCTGCTTATCGTGGATTTCCCGGGGATCGGTGAAACACCGGTGCTCGACCGGGTTTATGCACGTCTCTACCAGCGCTGGTTGAATAGACTGGACCTGATTGTTTGGGTGCTAAAAGCCGACGACCGTGCCTGGAATGACGATATCCGCTGCTACCGACAATTGGTGTCGCAAGGTGCCAATCCGACCCGGTTTCTTTTTGTACTTAACCAGGCCGATAAAATAGACCCCTGCCGGGAATGGGATACCGTTGCGCATCAGCCCTCATTACGCCAGCAGCAGCACCTGCAGGAGAAAGTGGCTCAGGTGAATGCGGTATTTACACCGGTCCACCCTGTTTTAGCCGTTTCCGCACCGGAGGGGTTCAATATCACTCGGTGGGTTGAGGCCCTGATCACCGCATTACCGGATAAAGCCAGCAGTGGGGTAACCCGACAATTGGAGCCGGCGTATCGGACCGAAAAGGTGACCGACACAGCTAAGGAGGGCTTTGCCCGTGTGGTGGGGGATATCTTTGACGAAAGCGTAGAGGCCCTGCTGGAGTCTCACACACTCAGAACCTGGTTAATACGGATCCGTTATCGATTGCTCTCTCTGGCCAAACTGCTGTGGCATCGCTGCTTTTAATGCATGTCTAAAAACCTGCCATGCGTTCGATCTGTTTCGCCGATCGAAGATAACCATTTAATAGTCACAAACTATCAATAATTAAATAACAATCGTTTTTGACGATAGATTTCAACGATCGGTTTCGGTTTATTGATCATCACTAACGATTATCCCTCCTCTTTACATCCCGATACGATCCCCTCGCTGGGGAGGTCGTTTAATCCCAACGTTTTTCTACTCAATGATTAATAAAGGACTATTCCACTATGTTGAAACCTTATCCGTTTCTCAAGCAGGACACCTACGCCTGGTGCTTATCCATTGGTCTTCCGGTCATCTGGGGGCTCTCCGCTATCTTCCTCCCACAAAAGGTGGCGCTTGGCTTTTATATGCTGTGCTCCCTGGTCTGGGTGCTGCTCGACCGACTGAGTTTGATGAAACAGGAGATAACGGCCCCTTCACTGGGGTGGTTCCTGCTGCCGATGGTGTATCTGCGCCAACGTGATGAGCGTCAGGGGAAACCCTGGCGCTTGTTACAGGTATGGTTGATTTGCACGGTGTTGTCAGCCGTGGCTGGTAACCATTTTAAAACACAATCCGGTGTCGATCAGCTGGCGCACAGTGCATGCACGGTGGTGACACAAATCATGCGGGATGACGACAGTGATGAACGATGTATTCGCGTGACGGAGATGAAGGAAGAGGTCAGTGGCCGATTCTGGCGGGCGCAGGCGCTGATGAATACGGGCATTAAGCACCCCGTGACCATTGAGGTCAGGGGCAGGGATGTGTATGTCGTCTTACCCGAAGCAGGGGAATAAAGAAGATGAAAGCCGTCAATATTATCACCTGCCGGTGCCTGCTGAAGGCGATGATGTTATTCGCCACCACGCCAGTTTCTTATGCTGCGACCCTGGATACGCTCCGCCAGGCACATTATCAGCGTTGTGAAAAACCTGTGTTTTATGCCCAGACCGGAAACCATAAAAAAGAGGTGGAGATTTGTATCGTCACCCCGTCTGTCTCGTATTCGTTCGGAAAGACCGGCGCAAAAAACAAAGAGATGAATATCACCGTTCCAGCGGGTAATACCACGTACGCGTACCAAAGCAATCAGGTCATCAGTATCCAGGCGTTCACCGTCCACAACGGTGACACCACGTACCAGATAGCGGTCGGAACGAACGATGAAGGTCAGCCCATTGCGTCACTGGATGTGTACAAAGGCACTCCGGAAAACGGGAAACGACTGGCAGAAATAAAGCTCGATCCGGAAACGGTGGTGAACAACATCAGCCACGGGCTTGCCGAAGACGGTATCCCTGAATCAGACAGCCTGTGATGGGTGCCCACAAGGAAAACACAATCAATGCCAATAACGTTATCTCCGCGTGCAGTGCGAGGTGGAATAACGCCGTGCTGCATCGTGCTGAAAAAAATCACGTGAGCACCATACAAGTATGCAATCTTCTCCTGGAAATTTATCAATAAGGAATAACCGTCATGATTAAAAGCGCACTTGCCGCCGTACTGCTCGTCGGTAGCGTCTCTGCTCTTGCCGGCACAACCCCGTTGTCTGTGAACGCTCAAGCAACGTACCTCATCAATAACCGCAACCTCCCCGTCTGGGAACTGACGCTGACCAGCCTGGAGAACGACATTACCCTTCAGTCGCTCACGTTAAACCGAGGCAACTGCCTGATTTCCATGGCAGGACGAGGGAAAAACGTGAACAAGCGGCTGGGATATGGTCAGACACTCTCTTTCACGACTCCCAGTAACAGTGGCTTCAGTCAGTGCCGCCCGCTGGAACTGACGGTACAGACCGATAAAGGTGACTTTACCTTTAACTGGCAATAGCCCGAAAACCGTTGCAGTGTAGTGACACCGCTTTACGACTGACCTCTTTTTAACACCCGGCAACACGACACACCTTTATCAGCAGGCTCTGCCCCTTCGGGAGCAGGGCCTGTTTGCTTTATACCGTTGAATAAAGAACGGTTGCCATTAACCCGCTGCTTGGGTCAGGTGAGCCAACTTCGCCGAGACCGCCCATTAACTCAAGGATAATTCCCGTGAAAAATAAGACTGCCAACAGCACACCCTCGACATCCCCGATAAACGCTCTCCCCACACTGACGGCGACGCTCGTTCCTGACGCTGATCGTCAGTCATTTTGGCTGCAGCATTTTGGCGACATCCCGCACTGGCTCCGTATTGAGTCACCGATATTCTCCTGGCTCGACCTTTTGTCTAAGGACTATCACGGAGATTATTGGGAGTTCTACACCCTCAGTAACGGTGGGGCATTTATTATCCCGTCCACCGCACGGGAGTACGCACTCTTTAACGCACTTAACGGGAATAGCGCCACCGTCGGTCATGAAGCCGCCGGCATCATCGCCTGCTTGATAACCTACAGCCACCACGCCTGTCGCACGGAGTGCGATGCGATGACGGAACACTATTACCGTCTGCGGGATTACGCGCTCAACCACCCCGAGTGCAGCGCTATCATGCGCATCATCGACTAACCCTTCATACTCTCTACGGAAACACCCATCATCATGATGAATACAATCCTATCCCCGTTGGCGGAACTGCCATTACCCACCCAACGTACCATTCAGCGCGCGCTGGCATTGCTGGAGCAGCATCTGCGTAAACCGGGTGTTTCTTTCGCCTCCGCCAATGCCACTCGCGACTGGTTGCGGCTGCATATGGCCAGGCTGGAGCGTGAAGAATTCAGGGTACTTTTTCTCGACAATCAGCATCGCCTGTTGGCCCATGAAACCTTGTTCACCGGCAGCATTAACAGTACCGAAGTCCATCCCCGCGAAATCGTGAAATCGGCGCTGAAGCACAACGCCGCGGCGGTCCTGCTGGCGCACTGTCACCCCTCGGGACATGCAGACCCCAGCGTTGCCGATCGGCAAATCACCCACAGGATACAAGCCGCGCTGGCATTGGTAGAGGTCAGAGTCCTGGACCACTGTATTGTTGGCGGTATGACGGTGTACTCGTTTGCTGAACACGGACTTTTATAAGGAAAAGCAACATGCCTTCAATCAATGTCCCCGCCTGGGGCCTGAAACGCAGCATCACTCCGCAGTTGGGTGCCCGCCTGGTACAGCAAGGTAACCGACTCCATTATCTGACCGACCGTGCCGGCATCTGCGGTACCTTCAGTGAAGTGCAGGCCCGTTCACTGGATACTGCCTTCCCGCAGTTTATCAACCATCTGGAACTGATGCTGTTGTCCGGGGAACTCAATCCCCGGTATCAGCACGGCGTCACGCTGTACCGTGACGGATTGACGTGCGAGGCAGACAGCCTCGGATCGCACGGCTACATCTATATATCGATTTATCCGACACACGAAGCACCCACGAAAAACTGAATCCCCCTTCTACGCATCAACTCCTTTTTCCTACCCAACAAAGAGATACCCCTTATGCAAACAGTATCAGCATCCCCAAAACGGGAGACTCAGCCCTGCCCGTCACCTGTTGCCGTCTGGCAATCCTTGCTCACACACCTGCTGGCGCAGCATTACGGCCTGACGCTGAGCGATACCGCGTTCAGCGATGATACCGTCATCCTGGAACACATCGATGCCGGCATCTCGCTGGCCGATGCGTTGAATTTTATTGTGGAGAAGTTTGATCTGGTTCGCACCGATCGAACGGGGTTTTCCTGCCGCGAACAATCCCCTTTCGTCACCGCCATCGATATTCTTCGCGCTCGACGGGCCTGTGGCCTGATGACCCGACGTGGTTACCGCACCATTACGCAGACCCTCCAGGGGGAAAAGCGCCCATGAACCGACACAGGCTGCCTGCCAGTATGCTGCTCACCGGTATCCAGTGCAGTACCGCTCACATCACCGACGGCGATAACACGCTGCTGTACCACGCCTCACACCAGCAGGAAGACTACGGTAGCGGCGAGTGGTGCCATTTCACCGGTACGGGGTACCTGATACGACTCAATGCCTGGCGGCATCCGGTACTGCGGCTTAAACGATTGGGGTTGTCGAAAGCCAGCCGTCGGGTAGTTACCACCCTGATGCGACAACACCACATCACCTTCCTGCATCTGGATGCGGCGGGCGACCTCCTGCCGGGATTTGCCACGTTTGATTGGTAACCCCTGCAATATCGCTGACACCATTTTCTCGAACCCTATTTTTATTAATACCGCATAACGCCAGCCCTTACCGGCTGGCGTTTTACTTTTATATAAGGAAAAATTAATGACTGGACTCGCTCATACTGAACCCGAAGTATATACCGAACACACCGACGTGATTTGCTCCACCAGCATTGAACGTATCGTCACCGGACGTAACGCTGCGTTGGGGCAGATTGAGATGCTCATCCAGCAGCTTACCGATATCTCGACGCTGACCCGCAGTATCGGCGGCAAAACCGCCCTGGACTGGGCCATGAGGCAGGACTTTCGCTGCGGTTGCTGGTTAATGGAGAAATCAGAAACGGCGATGAAAGCCATTACCCGCAATCTCGATCGCGGTATATGGCGTGATTTAATGAAACGGTCAGGGATGCTTAGCCTGATGGATGCCCAGGCACGCGACCAGTGGTACAACAGCCTGGAAAAGGATGACATTCCTGCCATCAGCGAAGCCAATATCCTCAGCACGTTTGAACAGTTGCATCAGAGCAAAGGCGATGTATTTGAGCGTGGGGTGATCAATGTCTTCAAGCGTTTAAGCTGGGATTACAAGTCGAATTCGCCTTGTAAGTTTGGCAAGAAAATCATTGTAGAGGGATTGGTCAGCCACACCCGCTGGGGTTTCAGCCTCAACGGGGGTTGGCGGCGCGATCAACTGGTCGATCTTGAACGCATGTTGATGTTATTGGATGGTAAGCCACTGCCAGATAATCGTGCAGATGTTGCTTGTCGTCTTGGCGATCATATCAGTCAGCATAAATCGGCAGACAGCTATGACGATACGCTGTTCAGGATTAAGTATTTCCAGAAAGGTACGGGCCACATCACCTTTAAAAGACCGGAACTGATTGATAAGATGAACGACATTGTAGCAAAGCATTTTCCCGCAACATTACCTCCCCGGTCCTGAACGTTGTTGTTTTACCGGCAAGAGACAATGGCAGACTTGCGTGAATGATGCGGCGCATGTACAACGTTGTACTGGCGTTTCTGGCGTGTTGTTCGGGGGGACGTTCAAATGTACCGTGGACATGTCAGAAACGCCATTCAAAACCCTTAGCAACATTGGCTACTCTGGGGGCTTGATATTTTTGACTCAAGGTTAGTCTCAATCCCGTGCTCGATTCTATTCCGTATGTCTATCATTAAGGACTGAGGGTATAAATGAGGGTACAAAAAACATCAAATCAAAAATAAACGTTAAATTACAACCAATTGATTCAATAAGTCGATTCCGAGTCCGGCACCATATTTAGAGAACCCAGCCAATGGCTGGGTTTTTGCTTTTCTGGGGTAGGACTCTTCATCGAACAAATTCGATTATTCGGCCTAAAGGCCTCCCCCTGCGGGCCAACGCTAAAGCGTTGTTCAATCCGGCGCAAGCACCGGTTGTCCGAGTCCGGGCACCATATTTAGAAGAACCCGCCTATGGCGGGTTTTTTGCTTTCTGGAGTAGGACTCTTCATCGAACAAGTTCGATTATTCGGCCTAAAGGCCTCCCCCTGCGGGCCAACGCTAGAACACGCATATTTCCCCCACAGAAGGGAACAATCACCATTCTTAAATAGCTTGTCTAAATGACTATATTATCTCTCATATATCACACACTATAAAATTATAATTACAGCCGTACACATCCAGCACATTTGTTTAAATAATGATATAAATAACTCTACTTTCTTATAAACCAATTAATTATTAACTCAATCAAAAACATACAAGAGCACTTTAGTTTTCAACGTTAATGCCCGCGTAATCCAGCCCTTACAAACCCCACAACCCTTTGACTTAAATTAAAAAACAAATTAAAAATAAAAAGTAATCGCATCACATATCAATTCATAACTGAAACAAATAACATCAAGTAGTCTAACCCACTTTAAATAATAAACACAAATCAGAACCGAAAGCTTTACCCCAGTTTGAAGTTGAGCTATTTTAGTCACGCCTAAATTTCGAGAGTGACAACAACTGACATCAAATAAATGGATGCATTACCACCCCACTCCTCGATCCACTCTCCCTAAACCAAATAAAATATCAATCATATTTAAATTAACATAAGGGACGTTAATACCATGCTCAGCTTCAAAGTTAAAAAAATAGCTTACGCCATTAATGGCGCGCTAATATTAGGAACTTCGTGTTTTTTACCTAGTCTACCGAATGCTTTTGCAGGCATGCTAGTTTCTATGAATGGTAAGCAAAGCGATGTGGAAAATAAAACATATGGCGGCCTTATCACTTCTGGCGAGGGTAGTAATATCACGGGGAGAAATATAACTGTACTTACCCCTAACTCAGATTATAGATCTGGCGCGATTGCCACTGACAAGTCGCAAATATCGCTGACGGATGGAAGCATTACCACCCTTGGAAAGATGGGGGCAGGGCTTGTGGCGTCGGGTAACGGCTCGACTATCAGTACCTCTGGTACCACGCTGGATATCAGAGGAGATGGCACCAAGGGGGCCATGGCTCAGAGTGCCGCGACAATTACCCTTAACGGCGGCAGTATAAAAACCGCGGGGGAGATGGGTAATGGGTTCCATGCATTTGGCGCCGGTTCTTCCGTTAACGCATCAAATGTCGACGTAGAGACAACTGGAAATGAAGCCTATGGTGCAGCGGCTTACCAGGGCGGGAAAAACGTCGTCAGCGGTGGGAATATAAAAACCGCTGGAGAAATAAGCCATGGGGCCTATGTCAGCGATACCGATTCATCCATTGAAATCTCCGATGCCGGTATAGAAACAACAGGCAAAGATTCTTATGGTGTGGCGGCATATCAAAGCGGAAAACTTATCATTAACGACAGCACTATAAAAACCGCAGATATTAACGGCCACGGTATTGCCGCTACGGATACGGGATCATCTGCAGAAGCTATCAATACGACCATTAAAACCATCGGGAACAACGCTGTAGGGGCAGTGTCTCTGAATAATGCCAAAGTCACTCTTCGTAATAGCAGCATAAAAACCGCCGGAGAAGAAGGCGTAGGGATCCTGGCCAAGAACAATAATGCCGTTATTGAGACGTTTAACGTAAATACCGAAACAACCGGTAAAGACTCTTATGGAGCGGCTGCCTATAAAAGCGGTAAGGTTATTATCAATGATGGCACTATAAAAACGTTCAATACCCGAGGCTACGGGGTAGGTGCGGCGGATGTGGGTTCATCGGTATCTGCGACTAATGCAATCATCGAAACAAAGGGACTCAACTCGGCAGGTGCCGTAGCTGGTAATAAAGGAGAAGTTACTCTGGTTGGAGGAAGTATCACAACAACCGGCGAAATAGCTCACGGCCTTGGCGTATATAACGGCGGCCAGTTAAGCGTCACCGGTACTCAAATCCAGACCGAAGGAAGAAATGCCGCTGTTATTTTTGCCAACAGGGACGATCTATCAAATGCTGACGATACCAGCACCGTCAGTATAACTGACAGCACAATAACGGCCTCTCAGGGTAATATGCTTCATTCAAAAGGGGCTGCAATCGATGTGAATTTCAACAATGTCATTGCCCCACGCTCCGGCAGCGGCCTGCTGATTAACGCCTTTGATGCAGATCCCGGTGAGCATGCCGCTGTCAATTTCACTGCAAAAAACTCCAACCTCTATGGTGATATCATTGCCGCCCCAGAAAACGTGGTATCGGTAAGGCTGGAAGATGCCACCCTCACCGGCGCAGCCAAAAATGCCACTAATATGGCTCTCGACCAAGGCGGAGTCTGGACGGTAACCGATAATTCCTCGGTATCACAGTCTGTCAGCAACGCCGGCACCCTCGCCTTCTCTGCCCCGACCGGCGGGCAGTTTAAGACACTCACCACCCAAAACTACACCGGGAACAATGGCACTCTGATTTTCAATACCCTGCTGGGTGACGATAAGTCGCAAACTGACAGGCTGGTGATCACCGGCGACTCAGCGGGTAATTCAAACGTTCAGGTTAACAAGGCCGGCGGCAACGGCGCACAAACGGTCGAAGGCATTGAGCTGATTTCCGTAGGTGGAAAGTCTGAAGGTGTTTTCACCAAATCAGGGCGTATTGCTGCCGGCGCCTATGATTACGATCTGGTGAAAAAAAACAAAAACTGGTATCTGACCAGCATGCAGGCAAACCCTGTCAACCCCGGCGTATCGGAAGAAAAACCAGTAATCCCCCCTGTCGACCCAGGGACAGAGGACAAACCTGTAATACCGGCGGATCCTGCAACACCGATCCCCCCGGTAAGTCCGCTGGAACCAGCACGCCCTACCGAGCATATCTTCCGCCCAGAAACAGGCAGCTATGCCACAAATATGCTGGCCGCCAATACGCTGTTTACTCTCTCGCTGCACGACCGTTTGGGTGAAACCCAGTACACCGACGTGCTTACCGGTGAGAAAAAAGTGACCAGCATGTGGTTACGTAACCAGGGTGGGCATCAACGCAGCCAGATGGCTGATGGTCAGAACAAGACTCAGGCCAACCGTTATGTGGTGCAGTTGGGTGCGGATCTCGCACAGTGGAGCAGCGACGGGCTTAACCGTTACCACTTGGGTGTGATGTCAGGCTATGCCAACCAGAAAAGCCATACGCACTCATCAGTTACCGGCTATGGCTCACGTGGGAATATTGATGGTTACTCCACTGGTATTTACGGCACCTGGTATGCGAATGCGGCAAATAAGTCAGGGCTTTATATGGATGGCTGGCTGCAATACCAGTGGTTTAACAACGAGGTGAATGGCGACAACCTCGACGCCGAGAAATATAAATCCCGTGGATTTACCGCCTCATTAGCCAGCGGTTATAGCTTCCTTCTCGGTGAAAGCAAGAGCCGCCAGGGAATGATCAGAACCTTCTGGTTACAACCTCAGGCTCAGGTTACCTGGATGGGCGTGAAAGCGAAGGAACATACCGAATCCAATGGCACTCGCGTGCAGGGCGACGGACAAAACAACATCCGCACCCGCCTTGGTGCCAAAGCGTACCTTAAAGGGCACAGCGCTATCGACGAAGGTAAGGATCGGACATTCCAGCCGTTTGTCGAAGCCAACTGGCTCCACAACAGTAAAAACTTCGGCGTAACCCTGGATGACACCAGGGTCTCTATGGCCGGCACTCGCCACATCGGCGAAATAAAAACGGGTGTGGAAGGGCAACTCGGTAACAATCTGAATCTGTGGGCAAACATTGGGCAACAAATGGGGGATAAAGGCTACAGCGACACCCAGGCTGCGCTTGGCGTGAAATATCTTTTCTAAAATGCACTCCTGACTGATGTCAGCGTTGGCCGGGGGCATAACTCCTTAAAGGATATTTTCCCTCGGCCAGCGCCTCTCATTGCAGGATAATCGTACAACCCACCGCTAACGCCGGCCGTCCAAGGTCGGTTTCCTATGCAAAGATAGGGTCGAAAGACAGGTTTTTTGCTTTCCGGCATAAATGCTAATATCGCCTTTTCTCGATAAATAGAATCCAGCATGCCTTCGTCTTATCGTCGCTTTCTAACCCTTGTTATCGCACTGATTATCGGCGTTGCCACCCCAGTGCTGGTCCAGGCCAGGCCCGATCTGGAACGTACCATTGGCACTACCGTTGCCGATAGCCTATCACCTGATTATCAATTCAGCGATCTGCGGCTCACATCCGCAGACGGTCAGCGTCGTTACCGTATCCGCATAGCGCAGCCACGCATTGCCCCACCGTCTGCCGGCTATCCGGTGATCTACTTTCTGGACGGTAACGCGGTATTAATGGAGCTGAATGCCCATTTGCTGGCTCAGCTTGCCGTACAAAAACAGCCACCGGTTCTGGTGCTACTCAGCTATGACAACGATCTGCGCATCGACTCCAGAGGCCGCAGTTACGACTACACACCGGCTTCGCAACAAGGTTCAGGAAAGCAGCCCCATGGCGGTGCAGACGCTTTCCTTAAACTGATCGAAACCCAGATTAAGCCTGCCGTGGCCGCTCAGGTCACCGTTAACCCGCAGCAGCAAACGCTGTGGGGGCACTCTTATGGTGGCCTTTTCGTTCTGCATACTCTGTTAACCCAACCTGCTACTTTCCAGAATTACATCGCGGTGGAACCTTCGCTGTGGTGGGGGAAAGGCTTTATCCTGCAAGAAGCGCAACGTGTTATGGATAGGCATCCGTCTTTGTCCGCCCATTTGCAGTTGTGGATCGGCGGTGCGGAGAAAATGCGTGAAGCCCCGCCGATTATCAGGCAGAGTCAGTTACCCGCAGATGCGGCTCATGGCCTGGCCACACGGCTGGCGACACTTGACGGACTTAAGGTTGACTATCGGGAATGGCCCGGTTTAGACCATGGGGCAATGTTCGGTGCGGCCATACCGCCGGCTTTGGAAGGCATAACCAAAGGCGAAGCGGCGGGTAAATAAGGGTTTAAAAGCGGGTTTCGGGAAAAGGCTGTACGCGGCGGCTCCCCTTTGGCAAGTTAGCTTGCTCTACCGGTGGAGCCTGAATAACTAATGTATTCCCTGGATGGGGCCCTGGTGAGGCACAATAGGAATAGATTGACTGAGCAGGACCAAAGGCTATTTATTACCGCGTATTACGTTATTTTCTGGCCCTGTCGCAGCTAATATAAACGCTTGAGCACATCACGGGAACGGGTGAAAACCACCCTTGTAATACATTATGAAAAGTGATAGTTAAACCGGTTGGGGCAGCCTCAGTTTTATTGCACTGCCAAATAATTATCACAGGGAATTATATTATAACGATGAATATCAATATTACCGACCAGCCAAATCCGAAAGACGAAGAGTTTGTGATTGACAGTCTTTGGGCCCATAACGCCAAAATCGAGCCCGTGGACATCCACCCTTTATTCCTGACCGTGACCGATGACGAAGGCGCAATCGTCGCCGGCTTGGTAGCCAGAACCTGGTGGGGCGGGCTTGAAGTGCAGTATCTTTGGGTCAGCGATCAATACCGTAAAAGCGGTTACGGCCGTCAACTGATGGTACAGGCCGAGGAAGAAGCCAAGAAACGCGGTTGCCACATGGCTTATGTCGATACTTTCGATTTTCAGGCCCGAGGCTTTTATGAAAAATTGGGCTATCAGGTTTACGGCAACTTAGGCGACTATGCCAAACAGCATACGCGTCACTACCTGGCGAAAAAGATTTAACCCAATTTCAGTCGGTGAGGTCAGAATGGATTCGCCCGATAAAAGTAATGAATTCTATTTGAAAGGCCTGATTGCCATGATGGAGCACTTAAGTGAGCCCTGGGGCATTAAGGACCTGGCATCCCGTCATCTTTACATGAACCGGGCCGCCTACCTCTATACCAACACGCCATTGAGCTTTGATATAGCCGGTAAGCGAGACGACGAGTTCCCCGCCGACTGGGCCGAATCTGCGGCCGATTTTGTAGAACATGACAAAATGACCGAAATCTCGCGGGATCGGGTCGCCGTAATAGAAACGCATTATTGGTACGGGAAAGACAGCCTGACACCGTTTATCAGCGAAAAACTGCCTATCTACAACGATAAGAAAGAAGTCTTCGGGGTAATGTGGAATGCCAAACCGCTTAACACCTTATCCCCGCTTAATTATATCAACCATCAAAAACCCAGCGTACTGACCACCGAAACCAACAGCACCATTTTTACCCGGGCTGAGCTTGACGTTATATTTTTAATGCTGCAACGGCTATCGGTGAAAGAAATCGCCAAAATATATAACATCAGCAATAAGACCATAGAAAATAGAATATATAACATTTATCAGAAATCTGATGTCCACACACAGCAGCAGTTTGAGGAGTTTTGCAAATATGCGCGGCTGGACAGCTACATTCCCGATCGCCTGATAGCTAAAGGCATCCAGTTTATTTAAATAGCAAGGAATACCTCACCGTGATCAAAATCGAAGACTACCCGTTAACCCGGGTACCTCAGGATAAAAGAGTCTCGTTTCTAAGCGTGGCCATAGTGCATATGGGCATGTTGACCGCACTGGATCAGTTTATGCTGGGTGCCGTATTGGGCCATTCCATGACGCTGCTCGATGCATTTACCGCAATTTTCATCGGCAGCCTGATTTTTGGCGTAGTGACCTATGGCCTTGGCCTGGCGGGCATGCGTGAAGGGATCTCCGGCAGCCTGCTGGCCCGTTGGTGCGGCTTTGGTCGGCTGGGCTCGGTGTTGATCGGGGTGGTGGTCGCCGTCAGCCTGCTGGGCTGGTTTGGCATTCAAAACGCCATCTTCGCCAAGTCGCTGGATTTTGCTCTGGGGAACAAGCTGGGCTTTGGCCTGGCGGCCGGCCTGTCCGGCACCCTGCTGACCATTCTGGTGGCCTTCGGCTTCAAGGCGCTGCGCATCGCCGCCAGGATTGCGGTACCGATGTTTATTATGCTGGTGGCCTATATCTCCATCATCACCCTCACCGGCCACAATCTGCCTGAAATTATCCAATTGGTGCCACCAGGCGAACCGCTGTCGATCAGCGCCGGTATCACTATCGTGGTCGGCGGTGCGATTGTCGCCAGCCTGATGACGCCCGATCTGACGCGCTACTCCCAGAACGGCAAGCATGTTTTCGGCGTAACCATTTTTACCATTATCGCCGGGGAATTCGTGGTTAACGGCCTGGCGATACTGATCGCCAAAACCTTGGGCACGGCGGATGTGGTCACCATCATGTCACAGGTCGCCGGTGGTGCAGGCCTGCTGGTCGTGGTGTTCTCTACCCTCAGGGTTAACGACCTCAACCTGTATTCCTCTTCGCTAGGCATCGTTAACGCCGTCGAAGGCATGACGGGCAAAAGACTGAAGTACACCGCCACCACGCTGGTGATCGGCGTGCTGGGCACCACATTATCGGTGCTGGGGATCCTCGACCGCTTCGTCGACTTCCTGACGGTGCTTGGCGTGGTGTTCCCGCCGATTATCGGCGTCATGCTGGTGGATTATTATCTGCTGCGCACCCACCGTAAAATTCTCGACGAGAGCCGTCGCGAAGGGAAATTGCCGGACCAGACGCCGACTATCGGCTGGGCGGCGATCATTGCCAGCATCGTCGGCAGCATCGTCGGGTTGGTAACCGAGTGGGGCGTGCCGACCATCAACTCACTGCTGGCCGCCAGCCTGATCTATTGGGTATTTAAGTTGGCCATGAGCCGTTCCCTGAAGCCGGCGCCGGCGCAAAGCTGATTGATATCCCTGCTCTCCCGCTCTGGGAAGTGGGGATAATCGGAACAGAAAGGGTGTTCGGTGATATTGCCGCAGCCTCTTTTTGGCGCAACAACAAATTGATATCGGTCGGCTAAAAGCCGACTGGCATCAATACGAAAGCGGGTTTTTTACTGCGGTGCTAAAACTGAAGACGTAGTGGGGATCCCTGGTGTCGGTAGCTAAAACATCCTTTAATACCCAGAGAATGGAAACGCCTCCCTCCCCGAGCTTTTTATTATAGAAGTTGTCAGACAATCGTTTATTAACCGTTTTGATCGTCAAGAAACACTTCAGTGTGGGTGAACATTAGCTCACGGAAACCACTATGGTCAACACAAAAGTAGACACAAAACTCACTTTTGTGTCTACTTTTCCCAGTCTTAAACCTAACCAATTGATTTATATTTAATTACCTTTGTTTTACATTTTACTCATCATGATAAAAGCATCAGCTGGTATGATACGTGAGAGATCAAAGCCCATTTCCAATGATTAATCAGCCGGTTACCGCCCCTACCTCAGCGTCAGTTCTGGACAATGTCGGCGCGTGCGATATAGTAATGCCGGCCAGAATATTGTAAGGAATGCTTATGAAGACCACTAACGCGCAGCGCAAAATCAACATCATTAAGAATATTGAATATCTGATGCGCACCCGGGGCGAAACTAAAGCATCCTTCTCTAACCGCACTGGCCTGACGCGTACCACCATCTATAAAATTCTCGACGGCCGGGTTAACAACGTGCAGCAGGCCACCGTCAACCGGATTTCAGATTTCTTTGGCGTTTCCTGTGAAGAGATCGAAGATTATGATCTGGCCAAGCTGGAACTGCTCAATGAAACGCTCTCTACCGAAGGCAATAAAAACCCTTCCGCAGTGCCCGTTATTCCTCAGTCGCGTTTTTTAGCAGTTGCCGGTTGGAAAGTCGGCCAACTGGTGACGGAGTTCCCTTTGACTTATTTCTTCGGCGATGAGTCAAATATGGTAGCAATGAAAATAGAGACCGAAATAAAAGGTTCATTTATTCCAGGCGAGGTGATTATTATAAAACGCCCGCCGGTGCTGGTTTGCGATTCGCCTTTATTGTATCACTCGGGAAAAAATGGCTTCTTTGTGGTTAACGACAAAGAAGATTACTGCATGGAAAAAAATCATCAGGATACCGTGCAATTCCTGGGTTATATCTTTGGAGAACGGCTATAAATGGAACCGAATCAAAAGTTCAAGCTATTGGGCTTTACCCGGCATGGCACCCTCGCCGCCAATGTCATGATATTGGCCACCGGCAAAACCATCACCATGGGGCTCAATGAGCTGGCCGACAGCGAAATATCGGAAGATCTGAGCCGGCATGAGCTGCAGGCGCTGTACCGCAAAATCTACGGTAACAATCAGCAGCAAACCGCCTATGAGCTCAGCGATCGCCATGAACGATCGTGGTACGCCTATCTGATCATTACCGTCGCACTCAGCGTGATTTATATCTTCTCAACCCTGTGTGGCGTCAAACCGATTCAAATTCCCGCATTGAACCTCATCACTCCTCCGGCGATTTTTATTTACCCCCTCACCTTTATCCTGGTGGATATTCTGAACGAGTTTTACGGGCTGCGACTGGCCAGGCGCACCATCATCATCTCGTTTATGGCAAACCTGATTTTCGTGCTGGGCGTCTGGGTCACCACCTTGGTACCCAGTATTCCGCAGTGGGAGTTCAGCAAGACCTATGACGGCATCGTCCACAGCATCATGGCGGTCCTGGTGGCGTCGTCTGCGGCCTATTTAATCTCCGAGAACGTCAACTCTTACCTGCTGTGCAAAATCAAAGAGCTGACCAACTCCCGCTACCTGTTTGTGCGCGTGATCACCAGCACCGTGGTCGCCTCGGCCATCGACAGCGTGGTGTTTTGCACGCTGGCGTTCTACAACGTTCTGAGCTGGGATATCATCAAGACCATGATCCTGTCACAATTCTTGATCAAGGTGGTCTACGCCCTGGTGGGTGTCGGGCCGATTTACGCCGCTCGCAGCCTGTTTAACCGCTATATCAATACCGATCATGCAAGGAGCAATGAATATGCATATCAAAAAACAAGATAAAATCACCCATCTTGGCGCAAACTCCGATTATCCGGACCAGTACGCTCCCGAATTGCTCGAGGCCCTGCCACGCTCACGCGGTCGGGATCTGATCGGTGTAGATGAACAAAACCTGCCGTTCAGCGGCTTTGATCTGTGGACCGCCTTCGAGCTTTCCTGGCTCAACGCCAAAGGCAAGCCGGTGGTGGGCATTGGTGAATTCACCCTGCCCCATTCTTCCACCAACCTGATCGAGTCCAAGTCATTCAAACTTTATCTCAACAGCTTTAACCAGACGCGCTTCGACAGCGTGGAACAGGTGAGTTCCGCGATGCAAAAAGACCTGTCGCAAGCGGCAAACGGCCAGGTTGGGGTTAAGCTCTATCCGGGTCTGGACGGATATTCGCCGCAGATCGATAGCCTGCCAGGCATCAATATCGACGATCTGGATATTGCCGTCGATGATTTCGACTTTAAGCCGGAATATCTGCACGGTGCAGCAGACCAACATGGGGACATCGTGACCGAAACCCTGTCGTCCAACCTGCTGAAATCCAACTGTCTGGTCACCAACCAGCCGGACTGGGGCAGCGTGGTGATCCACTATCAGGGCCGGAAAATCGATCGTGAGCGCCTGCTGCGCTACCTGATCTCCTTCCGCCAGCATAACGAGTTCCACGAGCAGTGTGTCGAGCGCATTTTCAACGACATCAAGCAAAGCTGCCAACCGGAAAAGCTCAGCGTTTTTGCCCGCTATACCCGCCGCGGCGGCCTGGACATCAACCCGTTCCGCAGCGACTTCGAAACGGCGCCAACCCTCGGTCGTCTGATCCGACAATAAGCTTCCCCATCAATGCCCCCATGCGGGGCATTCAGGTTGTTGACAAAGGGGGATAAAAGCGTGGTTTTTCCCCCTTTGTGTGTTGCCAGCCGAAAATCAATAAATTGATTTTCCTGATTTATTTTCAAAACCTTTAACGCCAGCTGACAAACATTATATGTTTGTCAGCTGTCTCAATGCCCCCTGCGGGGTATTATTTTTCCCCTGTTCATCTCCTTGTTATTTTTCGCTATTACCGTCGTTAGCAACTATCTTCAAAGCAAACCTCAGGGAGTTTAACGACGCATGCCTGACTTTTCGCGCAGAGAAATACTGCGGGCTGCCGCCATCGGATCGGCTTTTTCACTGTTACCCGCGTCGATCCGCAAAGCCTTGGCGATCCCAGCCAATAACCGCACCGGCACCATCAACGATGTCGAACACGTGGTGATCCTGATGCAGGAAAACCGTTCCTTCGACCATTACTTCGGCACGCTGCCCGGCGTACGCGGCTTTAGCGATCGCATAACCATTCCTTTGCCCGACAACCGTCACGTCTGGCAACAGCAAGGGGAAGATCGACTGGTGCTGCCTTACCATCTGGACAGCAAACGTGGCAATGCCCAGCGGGTGAGCGGCACGCCGCACTCGTGGGTGGATGAGCAAGCTGCCTGGGACAGCGGCCGCATGAGCGCCTGGCCAACCTACAAAACGCCGACCTCGATGGGTTATTACCGTCGGCATGAGCTGCCCTTCCAGTTTGCCCTGGCCGAAACCTTCACCCTGTGCGACGCCTATCATTGCTCGATCCACGCCGGCACTAACACCAATCGCTTGTTCCACTGGACCGGCACTAACGGCCCGACGGCAGCCGAGGTCGCCGTAGTGGTCAACGAATGGGACAGCCCAGGCCCACCCGACGTAGGCTACCAATGGCAAACCTATCCCGAACGGCTGGAAGCCAGCGGCGTCAGTTGGAAGCTCTACCAGTTTTTACCGGATAACTTCACCGACAACCCTTTGGCGGGGTTCCGTCAGTACCGTGCGGCCAGCGTGAAAGTGGGCAATCCGGCGCAGCCGCCGAAGGACTTTACTGCCTTTGTCCCCTACCGCGACAAGCTGAACGCCCAAGCGCCGTTATACAAAGGCAATGGCAATACGCTGCCGGCGGCGGACGGCAACGATTTAGAGGCCATGTTGGCCGGTTTCCGCGCCGACGTGCAGCAAGGCAAATTGCCGCAGGTAAGCTGGATCATCGCTCCGGCGGCCTACTCGGAACACCCCGGGCCTTCCAGCCCGGTGCAGGGTGGGTGGTTTACCCAGGAGATCCTCAATGCGCTGACGGAGAATCCCGAGGTGTGGAGTAAAACCGTGCTGCTGGTCAATTACGACGAGAACGACGGCTTCTTCGATCATATGCCGTCGCCCTCCGCACCGTCACTGCGTGAAGATGGCACCTTCGCCGGTAAATCGACGGTGCCGTTCGACAGTGAAATCTTTCAGCATGTCGCCCCGCCAGGCTCACAGGAACAACCGCCGCCGGACGGCCGCATCTATGGCCCCGGCCCGCGTGTGCCCATGCTGGTGCTGTCGCCCTGGAGCCGCGGTGGCTGGGTTAATTCACAGGTGTTCGACCACACTTCAGTGCTGCAATTTCTCGAGAAGCGCTTCCAGGTACACGAACCCAATATCAGCGCCTGGCGACGCGCGGTATGTGGCGATCTCACTTCGGCCTTCAACTTTGTCGATCCCAACGGGGAAACCTTGCCCAATCTGCCCGCCACCAGCCGCCATTCCGCCGACAGCCTGCGCCAGCGGCAGGAGCAATTGCCGCAGGTGCCTCTGCCTGCAGCAGACAAACAACAGTTGCCGCATCAGGCACGGCTGGCACGCCCATCACGCGCCCTGCCTTACCAATTGCATGTTGAAGAAACTCTCTCCCCCGGCCAGCAATTACTGACGCTCAACCTGTACAACACCGGGGCACAGGGGGTGGTATTTCACGTTTACGACCGGTTGGATTTGAACCAGATCCCACGGCGCTATACCGTCGAGGCCGGCAAAGCGCTCAGCGATAACTGGTCCGTGACGGATCAGTATCACCTGTGGCTGCTGGGCCCGAACGGCTTTCATCGTGAACTGCGCGGCGCCATTGGGCAACCGCAGCCGCAAGTCCGCCTGACGCCGCAAGGCGACCACTTGTCATTAACCCTCACTAACCCCGCCCGCCAGGCTATAACCGTGACTATCGCCCGCTGCCCTTATACGCAAAACGGCCCCTGGTCGATTGAGCTGCCGGCAGGAGAGCGCCACCAGCAGGCCTTTGACGCCAGGGCCAGCGGAGGTTGGTACGATATTTCACTGCAGGCTTCTGACGGTTGGCAACGCCGCATGGCCGGGCGGCTAGAAAGCGGCGAGCACAGCGTCAGCGATCCGCTAATGGGCAAAGCCTAAGATATCCGCACGGGGGTGTTCAAAAAGCGAAAGGATATGGATTATCATTAGCCTCTTTATTCAACACCCCATGCCCAAGGATCTCCATGCCTGCCGTTCTTATTGCCAAAGCCAGCCGTTGGCTGGCCGCCTGCGCCCTGCTGATGGTCAGCGCCGTACAGGCCGCACCGATCGTCGTCACCGATGTCGCGGGTCGAGAAGTCACCCTGCAGCAGCCCGCCCAACGGGTGATCCTGGCCGATGCCCGCGCGCTGCTGGCACTGAATATCCTGCATCCGCAGGAGCCGTTGAAAAATATCATCGCCTGGGATAACTCGCTGAAGGTGAAGGCACCGGATCTGGTGGAGGCCTACGCGAAAAAATTCCCGCAGGTGATGCAGATCCCCACCTTCGATAATCCTTACGTCAGCGATTTCAGCGTAGAAAGCGCCGTTGTCCGTAAGCCGGATCTGATCATTTTCGACATCGGCCTGCTGAGCAAGCTGAAGGACAGCGGCGTGCTGGCCCAGTTGGAAAAAATCGGCATCCCGGTACTGATTATCGACTTCCGTCAGCAGCCGCTGACCAACACCGTCGCCAGCATGCAACTGTTGGGCAAGGTGTTTGACGAGCAGCAAAATGCCGACGCCTTTATCCAGCTCTACCAGCAACGTCTGGATCTGGTACGCCAGCGGGTGGCTACGCTGAAGCCGGAACAGCGCCCCAGCGTGTTTATCGAACGCAGCGCCGGCATGAAAGGCGAGCAGTGCTGCAACACCTTCGGCAAGGGCAGCTTTGGCCAATTTATCGATACCGCCGGCGGCAACAACATCGGCAGCAAACTGTTCCCGGAAATGGGCGGTGAGGTGAACGTGGAACAGATGATCGCCAGCAACCCGGATTTCTATCTGATGACCGGCGCCGACTGGAGCCGCGGTCATAAAGGTACATTGGCGGTTCCCTTGGGCTATGCCACCGATACCGCCACCACAGAGAAAAAGCTGGCGGTACTGATGAACCGCACCGGCCTCAACGTGCTGAAGGCGGTAAAGGAAAAACGCGTGATGGCGATTTACCACCAGTTCTATGACACGCCGCTGAATTTTATTGCGGTCGAGGCCATCGCCAAATTCCTGCATCCGGACTTATTTAAAGATATTGATCCGCAAGCGGATATTGAAATGGTGCACCATAAATTCACGGCGCTGGATTACAGCGGCGTGTTTTGGGTCACCGCAAAATAACCCCCGCTCGGGGCCCGCCGGCCGGGCTCCGACACCTTTCCACACCGCTTGCTTACCGGTTGAATTATTCCGCAACAAAGCTATTTACTTGCCAATAATTATCATTAAGATTGTCATTTCTAAAAAAACACATCCGGGTTCGAAACTTTTAAGGCATTATTATGTCAATTCTTTTTCGTCTTTCGCTGTTGGCTGCTTCCGTTGCCATGGCGCTGCCAGTCCTTGCTGCTGATAATAAATCTCAAAATGATGCGCCTGCCGACAATATTACCGTCGTCGGCAACTGGCTGGATAACCCGGATACCAGTTCGGTGTTGCTCAACCACCCCGGCGCACGTTCCATCGTGACCGAACAACAAATGCATGAACAAGGCGACCAGACCATTGCCGATACCCTGCGCGGCGTGCCTGGCGTACAGGTGCGCGACAGCAACGGTACCGGCGGCAGCGACATTTCGCTCAACGTCGGCGTACGTGGCCTGACTTCTCGTCTTTCACCTCGCTCCACCATTTTGATGGACGGCGTCCCCTTGGCGGTCGCGCCTTACGGCCAGCCGCAGCTGTCGATGGCACCGCTGTCGATTGGCAGCCTGCAATCGGTTGACGTGGTGCGCGGCGGTGGCGCGGTACGTTACGGGCCGCAAAACGTTGGCGGCGTAATTAACTTCGCCACCAAGGACATCCCGAAAACCTTCGGCGGCGCGGCCAGCGTCCAGACCCAGGGCGCCAGCCACGGCGGCCTGAAAACCCTGACCAGCACCTCGCTCGGCGGCACCGCCGACAACGGCTTCGGCGCAGAGCTGCTGTATTCCGGCCTGCACGGCCAGGGCTATCGCGACAACAACGACAATACCGACATCGACGATTTCATGCTGAAAACGCGCTATGCGTTTACCGATCGTGATGAGTTGCTGGCCAATTTCCACTATTACGACGCAAAATCCGGCATGCCGGGCGGGCTGAGCAGCGCGCAGTATGCGCAAAACCCGTTCCAGTCGACCCGCCCATGGGATCAGTTCGAAGGCCGCCGCAAGGATATGTCGTTCAAATATAAGCACCAGGAAGACGACAAGCAGTTCGAAGTGCTGACCTATTTCACCGACAGCTATCGCGGCAGCAGCATCGAATCGGAAGGCACCGGTAAAAACGCCGGGATGAAGCGTATGGTGTCTTACCCGCGCCACTACTCCACCTGGGCGATTGAACCCAGCTACTCGCAGGTCTTCCGTTTCTGGGACATGGCGCACGAGATCACCCTCGGTTATCGCTACCTGAACGAAACCATGGATGAAAAAGCGTCCCGTTCTGCCTGGTACAACCCGGCAGATATCGGTTCTACGCCGGAAACGCCGGATTACTATCAGCACACCTCCGGCGGCACCGCAGCCCACGCGCTGTACATAGACGACACCATCAACGTCGGCAACTGGACGGTTACGCCGGGCCTGCGCTATGAAAGCATCCGCACCCATGTAGACGATTCGTTCAACAATATCAGCCGCGAGAAGAGCTACAGCGAACCGCTGCCGTCACTGAATGTCATGTACCACATGTCCGACGCCTGGAAGCTGTTCGCCAACGCCAACACCTCGTTCGGCAGCATGCAGTACTTCCAGTTGACCAAGGGCGGCAACGGCAACCAACCCGCACCGGGCCTGACGGCGGAAAAAGCCCATACCTATGAGTTCGGTACCCGTTACGACGACACCATCGTCAAAGCCGAAGCCACGCTGTTCTATATCGATTTCGATAACCAGCTGCAGTACATCAGCAACGACGTCGGCTGGACCAACATGGGCGCCACCAAGCACAAGGGTATCGAGCTGGCGCTCAGCTACGATCTCAGCGAACTGAACCGCGCGCTGGATGGCGTAAGCGTCTACACCAGCTACACCTATACCAAAGCCAGCACCGACAAGGGCGACTTCGCCGGTAAGGATCTGCCGTTCTATTCACGCCAGGTGTATACCGTCGGCACCCGCTACGCCACCGGCAGTTGGGTGTGGAATCTGGACAGCTATGCCCAGTCCAGGCAGCACTCGCCGGGCACCGGGCCGGATTACGTCACGCAGGAAAGCGCCGACGGCCAGTTTGGCAACATCGCCGGGTATATGGTGTGGAATATGCGTGGGGAGTATAACTTCGGGCCGCAGCTGTCGAACCTGACGCTGGGTGCCGGGGTGAAAAACCTGTTCGATCAGCGCTACTTCACCCGCTCCAACGACAACAACTTCGGCAAATACGTCGGTGAACCGCGCACCTTCTTCGTGCAGGGTTCCGTGGCGTTCTAATCATCAGCGCCCTCTTCGGGGGGCGCTAATCTCAGCGACAGTGCAAACGAAACAGGCGCGCCAGGTGTGCGCCCATCGGCGTCAGCGTGGTATCCTTACGCTGAATCAGATAAAACGTCGCCTTAGGTAAGCTTTCTTCCAGTGCCAGCGGTACCAGATGCTTACCCAGTATTGGATCAGAGATCACATCTACCGATAAAATACTGACGAAATCACTTTGCGCCACCAGGCTGGTGCAGGCCATAAACGTCTCGCAGGTCACGCTGATTGACGGCGCCATTCCCAAATCCCCGAACAAATCGTGCAGCAGGCGGTAGTAGCTGCCTTTGGGCGTCGGCATGGTCCAGTCGCAGTGTTGCAGCTGTTTCAGGGACGTCGCCCCTTCCATCGGATGCCCCTTGCGCACCACCACCTTGTACTCTTTTTCCATCAGCCGTTCGTACTGTAATTCATTGTCCAGGCTGCTGGGGTAATAGGTATTGACGGTAAAATCCAGCTCACCCTGGCGCAGTTCCGGGATCATCGACACCAGCTGTCCTTCGACAATCCGTACTTTGACCTTCGGGTATTCACGATGAAACTGGGTGATAACCTGCGGCATGACGGTGCGCGCAATGCTACCGCCTACGCCGATATTCACCGAACCACCCGCCAGCCCCAGCCGTTGCTGAATATCCTCCTGCGCCACCCGCAGCTCTTCGAGGATCAGGCTGGCATGCTGGAAAAAGTTATCGCCGCAGTCGGTCAGCACCACGCCCTGGCTGCGGCGAATAAACAGCTTGGCCCCCAGCACCTGCTCCAGCTCCTGAATAGACTTGGTTAACGCAGGCTGGGAAAGGCGTGAAGTGCGGCTGGCGGCGCGGATGCTGCCCTGACGACTGACTTCTACAAACGCACGTAATTGGTGCAATTTTATTGAGGCTGGCATAGGAAAATGGCGATAACCGTTGTTTATCAATAGCAAGATATTGGCATCTTATTTAGCCTGATTCCATTGTGTACATTCGAAAAAAATAGAATATATAACCAAATTCTTATTTCGCTTAATTAAGCGCATTTTCTGCGCCGATAAGCGCTATTCACGGCAGTTAGTCACTAAATACGTCTTTTTTTCATTAAATAGCATCACCGTCTGATTTGGTTCAGCGCACCACTGCTGCCCGGCATTTGCCTGGGCGCGATAACTTATGAGATATCAAAATGAATAATACGCTTTCGATGTTGGTGACCGATCTGTACCCACAGCTGCAGGCCTGGCGGCGTGACTTTCACCGCTACGCCGAGTCCGGCTGGTTTGAGTTCCGCACCGCTACCCTGGTGGCGGAAGAGCTGGATCGGCTGGGCTACCGCCTGCAACTGGGCCGTGAAGTGATTAACGCCGACGCCCGCATGGGGTTGCCGTCGGCCGAGGCTCTGCAGGCTCAGGAGCAGCGCGCCCGCGAGCAGGGTGCGCTGGAAAAATGGCTGCCACATTTTTCCGGCGGTTTCGCCGGTATTGTCGCCACGCTGGACACCGGCCGCCCCGGGCCGGTGATCGCCTATCGCGTTGACATGGACGCGCTCGATCTCAACGAAAAGCTGCAGCCGGATCACCTGCCGTTTCGCGAAGGTTTTGCCTCCTGCAACAGCGGCATGATGCATGCATGCGGTCACGATGGCCACACCACCATCGGCCTGGGACTGGCACACGTTTTCAAAAGCCTGGAGCCTCAGCTCAACGGCACCATCAAACTGATTTTCCAACCGGCGGAGGAAGGCACCCGCGGCGCAAAATCCATGGTGGAAGCCGGCGTAGTGGACGACGTTGATTTCTTCACTGCGGTGCATATCGGCACCGGCGTACCGGCCGGCGAACTGGTGTGCGGCAGCGACAGCTTTATGGCGACCAGCAAACTCGACGTCACCTACCGTGGCGTGGCCGCCCATGCGGGGGCCAAACCGGAAGATGGCCGCAATGCGCTGCTGGCGGCGGCACAGGCCACGCTGGGGCTGTACGCCATTCCACGCCACAGCGAAGGCAGCTCGCGCATCAACGTCGGTGTGCTGCAGGCAGGGACCGGTCGTAATGTGATCGCCGACCACGCATTTATGAAAGTAGAAACTCGCGGCGCCACCAATGCCATCAACGAATTTGTCTACCAGCAGGCACTGAACGTGATTGAGGGCGCGGCAAAAATGCACGGCGTTGAGTGCGATATCGCACTGATGGGCGCGGCGCAGAGCAGCAAACCGACCCAGCCGTGGGTGGACTACATTCACCGACAGGCGCAGGGCATTGCCGAACTGAGTTCGGTGGTCGACCGCCGCGAGCAGGCCGCCGGTTCAGAAGACGCAACCTACATGATGGAACGGGTGAAATCGCACGGTGGACAGGCCTCGTACGTGATCTTCGGCACCGAGCTGAGCGCCGGGCACCACAATGAGAAGTTTGATTTTAACGAACAGGTCATGGCGGTGGCAGTGAAAACGCTGGCGTCGCTGGCGCTTAACCTGCCTACTTTTGGGAGCCAAGCATGAGCCATCCACAGCTGCTGAAGTTTATCCATCACTACATTGACCAACACCAGCCGCGTTTTAGCGCACTGAGCGACAGCATCTGGGATCACCCGGAAACACGCTTTACCGAAACCTATTCCGCCAATTTGCTGGCCGATGCGCTGGAGCAAGAAGGTTTTACGCTTGAACGCGGCGTCGGTGGCATTGAAACCGCATTTATCGCCAGCTATGGCAGCGGCCAGCCGGTGATCGCCCTGCTGGGCGAGTACGACGCCCTTGCCGGATTAAGCCAACGGTCAGGCTGCGCCACGCCGCAACCGCTGGTCGAAAACGGGAACGGTCACGGCTGTGGTCACAACCTGTTGGGCACCGCCGCATTGGCGGGAGCCTTCGCGGTCAAAGCCTGGATGCAGCAACAGCACCTGACCGGCACCGTGCGTTTCTACGGCTGCCCTGGCGAAGAGGGCGGTTCCGGCAAAACCTTTATGGTACGCGAAGGGCTGTTCGATGATGTCGACGCCGCACTCACCTGGCACCCCGAAGGCTTCAGCGGCATGTTCAATACCAGCACCCTGGCCAATATTCAGGCGGCGTTTCAGTTCAAGGGGGTCGCCGCGCACGCCGCCAACTCACCCCACCTTGGCCGCAGCGCGCTGGATGCCGTGACATTGATGAACACCGGTGCCAACTTCCTGCGTGAGCACATCGTGCAGGAAGCGCGATTGCACTATGCAGTTACCAATACCGGCGGCAGTTCGCCCAATGTGGTGCAAGCCGACGCCGAAGTGCTGTATCTGATCCGCGCGCCGCAGCTCGATCAAGCGCAAGATATTTACCAGCGAGTGATCAACATCGCCAAGGGTGCAGCGCTAATGACCGACACCCAAATGACGGTACGTTTCGACAAGGCCTGCTCCAACTATGTGCCAAACCGCAGCCTGGAGCAGGTGATGTATCGCCACGTCTGTGACTTCGGTCTGCCGGAGTACAGCGAGGAGGAGCGCAGCTTCGCCACCGAGATCCGCCAAACGCTGAACAAGGACGACCTGCGTAATGCCAAGTTGAATATCGCCCGGACTGGCGGGGCGGCCGGCCGTGAATGGGTGCAAAACCTGGGCGACAAGGTACTGATGGATGAAGTCGCGCCTTATGTGGCCTCGGAAGATCTGCTGTACGGCTCCACCGACGTCGGCGACGTCAGTTGGGTGACGCCGACCGCTCAGTGCTTCAGCCCGTGCTTTGCGCTCGGCACCCCGCTGCACACCTGGCAACTGGTGGCGCAGGGCCGCACCTCTATCGCGCACAAGGGCATGTGCCTGGCGGGCAAGGTGATGGCGGCCACCGCCATCGACCTGTTGAGCGACAGCGCACTGCTGGCGGAGTGCCGCCGCGAGTTCGAACGCCAACGCACAGAACAGCCGTACAGTTGCCCAATCCCGCCAGGGGTTAACCCTTCGCCGTTAAAATAAAGACAGAACTGCGCAGGCCCGCCCACGGGTCTGTGAAAATAATTATAAATAAATCAAATAATAAAAAATAAACACAACAGGACAAACACAGAGGGTAAGACAATGAGTGAGGCCACAACGTCAGTCAATAAAAGCCCCGGTCGCGTTTTTTACTGGGTAGAACGCATCGGGAATAAAATCCCCAATCCATTTTTACTGTTCGTCTATTTAATCGTTGTTTTAATGCTGGCCACGGCGCTGTTCTCCTGGCTGGACGTAGCGGTGAAGAACCCGGCCACCGGCGAGCTGATCAAGGTGAATAACCTGATGAGCGTAGCGGGCATGCAGTGGATTTTCCCGAACATCATCCATAACTTCAGCAGCTTTGCGCCACTGGGGGCCATTCTGGCACTGGTCATCGGCGCTGGGCTGGCAGAGAAAGTCGGGCTGTTGCAGGCGCTGATGTATAAAATGGCCTCACGCGTTAGCGCACGCTATGCCAGTTACATGGTGCTGTTTATCGCCTTCTTCAGCCACATTTCATCGGATGCCGCGCTGGTGGTGATGCCGCCGCTCGGCGCACTGATGTTCCTTGCCGTGGGCCGCCATCCCATTGCCGGGCTATTGGCCGCGATCGCCGGGGTCGCTTCCGGCTTTACCGCCAACCTGCTGATCGTCACCACCGACGTGCTGCTGTCCGGTATCAGTACCGAGGCCACCAAAGCGGTAGACGCCACCGTTCACGTCAGCGTGATCGACAACTGGTACTTTATGGCCACCTCGGTGATCGTGCTGACCATCGCCGGCGCACTGCTGACCGATAAGTTTATTGAACCCAGGTTGCCGGAGTGGCGCGGCAGCGCGGAAGACAAAATTGAAGCGCTGACCCCGCTACAAAACCGTGGGCTGATGATGAGCGGCATTGCCGCACTGGTGTTTATCGCCATTATCGCCGCGCTGGTGGTACCGGAAGCCGCCCCGCTGCGCGATCCGAAAACCGGTTCGGTGATCCCCTCGCCGTTCATCAAAGGCATTGTACCGATCATCATCCTGTTCTTTTTCACCGTCGGTATTACCTACGGCGTGGTGACCAAACAGATCCGACGGCCAGACGATATTCCCCACCACCTGATAGAGCCGATGAAGAGCATGGCCGGCTTTATCGTGATGGTGTTTCCGCTGTCGCAGTTCGTGGCGTTCTTTAACTGGAGCAACATGGGCAAGTTTATGGCCATCGGCCTGACCGACATGCTGGAAGCCGCCGGCATGAGCGGCGCACCGGCGTTCCTCGGTCTGATGTTCCTCTCCGCCTTCCTGTGCATGTTTATCGCCAGCGGTTCGGCCATCTGGTCGATTCTGGCACCGATCTTTGTCCCGATGTTTATGCTGCTCGGCTTCCACCCGGCATTCGCGCAGATGATCTTCCGCATTGCCGACTCCTCGGTGCTGCCGCTGGCACCGATGTCGCCGTTCCTGCCGCTGTTCCTCGGTTTCCTGCAGCGTTACCGCAAAGACGCCCAGCTCGGCACCTATTACGTGCTGATCCTGCCGTATCCGCTGGTGTTCTTTGCCGTGTGGATTTTACTGTTGCTGGCGTGGTACGCACTCGGCCTGCCGATCGGTCCGGGGGTCTATCCGAAGATGGGGTAAAGATTACCGGCCTCTTGATATCGGGAGGCCGGAAGCGTTCAACTATCAGAAACGATAGCCAACGCCGATATTGAAACCGTTGATAGAGCGATTTTTACCACCGGCATCCAGTTTGGAGCCTTCATAACCGATATCTACCGCCAGATTTTCCATCGGGTTAACCTGGAAACCAACACCGTACATAAAGGAGGTTTTCTTCTGGTTACCGCTCTCTTCACCCATATATTCGTAAGTGTTGTATGCGTAATTACTCCAGGAGGACTTGTAATCCACCTTGTTATAATTCAAACCCAGCAGCCCGTAAACGCTGACAAATTGATTAAAACGGTATGCCGGACCAACGGACAGTGAGTAATATTTAACTTCGGCATGATTATTAACCTTGTCGCGATAGACATTGTAAGACTCGTCCTTGTCACCGCTCATATAGGTAAATGAGCTGATAACGCTGATTGGCGAATCCCACTCGTAACGGTACTTAACGTTCACGCCGTTGATATTCTTGAAGTCCTGCACCTTGCTCTGTGCATAACCGGCAGTGATGGTACTTTGCCCGGCATGGGCAGCCATGCCGAAACCCAGAGTGGAAAGAACCAAAGTGGAGATGATTAATTTTTTCATGCAATCTTCCTTAATCGTAAGTGGAACAACATTGGTAAAAAAATAACTATCCATATCGTATTGGAGGCATAAATCATTAATTTTTCATTATCAAGAAAAATTGGTTGATAAAATTAGATTATAGCAAACCCTGTTTATTATTAATTAGTTGAACGTGCAATTTGCTAACCGCCTTTTAGAAAGAACAATCACGCTGTCTTTAGTCGCTGGGAACTGTCTATTCGCTTTCAAACTATTCCCTACTCTACTTTATGGCAATAAAGGGGGGATTCACCCGGAACCCTGACCACATAAGACGGGAAATCGGTGATTTCTGTCGTCTGATAGGGCTGGACTTCTTGCGTTGCTGGAAGCCGATCCCGAAATCCTTTGGCTACAATCGCCTCACTCGAAGGGCTGACCGGCATTGAGACTTTCAGGCTTTCCGGATCGATATAAACCCGCTGACCATTCTCTTCCATAATCACTTTCTGCCGATAGCTCAGAGTAATTGTTGCCGTTGATGAGCCATGAGGAATGAACATCACACGGACATCGGCGTGGCTTAGATTTTCCGCTCTACTTATGATATGCCCACGAATTTTTGTGGTCATAGGCAATAGATTTTTACCATTCCCGGCAAGTTCGGCCTCGCAGTTAACAATACTGCCAGGCGGATAGGCGGCATCGAGTGTCCGCATTTCTTCGCGTGTGACAGCACTAGAGTCCAAGGAGCCAAGCAATATAAAACCGCCGGTCACCAATGGTAGGGCTGTCTTGTAAAACCTTTTCATAGCCTCTCCTCCTGATACCCGGCAATATATTTATCCGGAAAACGCTCAATAATAATCCAATGGAATTACCCTCTACTATATTAAGTTAAAATGAAGCATAAAACTTAACTTAAAAAATGAAAGATAATACCAACAACATATATTACCCTAATACTCCACAAGGCCAAACCCCGTAAGCCAGCTCTTTTGGCAAAAAAAACCTCACTAAAGATTGCTGAGTTTTTTATTCTTCCCGGCTTAATCTCACCCTTGTAATAATAGCAATACATGAGAAAAGCCCATGCCCCAGCTATCAGAATAAATTGATATGTACTTCTAGCCTCTATATCAAAACGCAGTAAAAAAGATGCAGGAATGACCAATAGAAGAACAATCCTCGCAGTCATAGCTGTAACGTTTTCTTTACCAACAAAAAAAATGGCATCAAAGAACACTGACATTGATGAAGGAGCCGAATAAGAGAGCCCCGTTTTTTTACAAAAAACAATAAAAGAGACAAAAAAAATGGCAATGATTAATATTTGAAAGTAAATTAACATCATTATCTATCTCACTTTTTTTCAAAATCATAGTGATAGAACTCAGTCCCGGAGGAACCATTTATATCAACATTACCAACTCCAGTTTCTTTTGATATTCCGGTCCAGCCGATAGCTGGTCCTACACCCAAGCTTAACCCTACACCATCTTTACCATACGAAATCCCCACACCGGCAATCCCAAAACCAAAGTCTAATGAGTTATTTCTTTCCATATCAAGCGTATTAGCAAAGTATGGCCCCAGCTGTATACCTATTTGGCCAGCTACTCGTCCGCCCAGAGCAAGTGTCTCCCCCTGATTAAGCGATATTTGCGTTGTGTCGACTGTCCCGTCTACATAAAGGCCATAGCCGGCACCAACCGCAGCCTCAACTTTACCGTAAGGTTTAACTTTATATGTAACACCAACTGAAGGACCAAGATGTGAGTCTTTGACTGCCTGATCAATAGCCTCTGGTCCGGCCCCTTGCTGTGCCATCCAAAACGCCAGCGATGCATCCTGCTGGACGGCTGGTGGTATAGGGAAGTTAAACTGGTCATTATTCTCAGAAGTATTCTTACCAGATTGTCCACCAACGACCGCCCCCGCCGTATCACCGCTTGCCAGGCCGCCGGCCAAACCACCAGCAAGCGTGGCCAACGCGGAAACAGTCTGGCGCTGCTCTTCGCTCATTTTGCTGAAGTCACTGGTACCGAACATCGCCTCGGCAATCGCTTTGGTGCCTAATGCGGCTGTCGCAGCGCCCGCAGCTCCCGCTGCGGCCGATTGGCCTTGCAGTTCAGCCAGCGCGCCAGCCACCACGGCATGTGCGATAATTCGGCTTTCCTCATTCGGTGCCAGACGATGTATCTGTTCAGCCAGATACGGCGCAGCCCCACCGGCAATCGCGGCTTGTAGATCGCCACCAGCTAACCCTTGCACTGCGGCAACCGCCGCCTGCATACCCTGTTGAACCTTACCGCCCGTACCATAGCCCGACTCGCTGAACGCCTGGTTATACGCCGTCTGGTAAATCTGCTCGTTGATATCCTTATCGGTGATGACCTTGCCAGGTTTTTCTTTCGCCAGCTTATCTGCCGCGGCCTTGCGATCGGCATCGGTAACGTTATTCATTTTCTCGTTGGCGGCTTTGGTTGCGGCAATCGCCCCCTCGGTCCGCGCAATATCCATCGCCTGATTGCCGATCTCGCCGATCAGCTGCGCCTGCTGTATCCGCTTCTGCTCTTTCTCTTTGTCGAAGATCGGGCTTAACGTCTGGTTGGCGTGCTCCACGTCGCGGCTCAGGTCGTTGACGTTCTGCGTTTGTTTGTCCCGATCGCGGATGATGATGATGCCGTCGCTTACCGCCGCTGGTCTGACAGAATTTCATTTCAGCAGACCATGCATCTATCTGCTTACTGCTCAGATAGTGATTCTCGACAACCGCAAGAAGGTGGCCCTGTGGCTGAAGGATTTTCCGGGCCCGCTGAACGATATCGGCGATGGGCCGGTGTTCAAGCGCCGTGACGGATGGTGCTGGTAACGGCTGATAAAAGGATCCCGGCTCGGTAGCCGGGATTATTTCAAGTCCATAGCTCTCCACCATCAGGTGTTAGCCAAACGACCCCAACAGGTGCCTTAACTAAAAACCACATTCCATATTCATCTAAATCATCATCCTCATCTTCATATGGGTAAGCAGGCCAGGCCTCTTGCAACATTTTTATTTGTTGCTCAACAGGAGCAGTCAAAAACACGCCATTCGTAGCTAGTTTAATTCTCCTATCATTCAATAACTTACCTAAAACAACAAAAAATATTTTTTTCCTGAAAGAGTAGTTATCAGGCAACTCAGAACATTCAACACTGATATGTTGCCATATAGCCCCCAAAGACAATCCATAAGAACTTTCGGCAACAGATTTATATATCTCATTGATATTTTTAATCATTTAAATTTAATCTCCACCCTTCTTCCACCATTTATAGATGGAGTCATTAAATCTATGGTCCATTTAGCACCAGTTTGTTGCGCTGACGTTGAAAAGTCTCTCAATGTCAAAGTGCTACCAGCAGAAGGTCCTTCTGTGACCTTTATCGAATACACCGTACCTTTACCAGGAACCACCTTAGCTGATGGCATATTCTCTGACCCCGAAAGTTGCTTAAAGTAAGTCATAACATCAGCGTCAGTAGCTCCTTTAAACACAGGAGCACCTAAACTTAACTGTGGATCTGCAACCATTGTTTTCCCATTAATATTTAACTGGAAGTCCTTCGGATGTACTGCCGGATTATTAAACTGAGTGGCAAGGTCATCAATTTTTTTCACTGCTTGCTGCTGTAATATCGCCCCAGATGGTTTTCCACTTAAATCAGAACTATTTTTCGCATTTTGCCCGATTTTTTCTAATGCTTCTTTTTCAGCTGATAATTTTCCAGCATTCATAGCTGCCGACTCAGCCTTACTCGCAACCTTAGCTACAACCTTCTCCGTCAGTACCACACCGCCCTTGGCCAGCCCAGCACCACCGGCAGCCAAGGATGCAATATCAGTCAGTAGTTTACCACCCTCGCCCCCAGCATTGAATTAGCCGCTGGCTCCCGCCTTTTGATACTCAGTGGTCAGTTTATCTATTCTGTCGATATAAGATTGTTTTACTGCGCCGCTAACATTACTTAATACACCATCACCGTCGAATAAAGCAGAGATTGAGTTCCATGTGTCCACTGGGCTTAAGCCCATTTTCACAATGCCTTCTACCGTTTCGTACAGTGAAGCAGGCACGCCCGCGACAATTCCCGCAGCAAAGCTGCCATCCTGGCCCGCATCTATTGCAGTCCATTTCGCCTGAGTACCCGCTTCGCATACCGCGAAAGGGTTTCAGGCTTAAAAATACTAACCCCGGCTAAAGCCGGGGGAATTAGATCAACTTATACTTTGCATTTGTTTATAAAAAAACTCGCCAAAATCATTTGCTAATGGCTTAAATGCGAGCTGATGATCATTCACTCCAGGAGACCATAGCTTAACAGGAGCTTCTGAGCCTGATTGAGCACAATCCAAGACCACATAATCCCCATCTCCCGTAGCACTGACAATTATATAATTATCTGGTAAATTAGAGTTATTTCGTTCTTGGATCGTTATCCAAACAGCATCAGGAACACTTGAGTTAAAAAAATCAGATTTAATTAGCCCATAAAACTCTTGACCCGCTATATCCCCACATCCTAAATTCTCTAAAAAGAATCGATATGTTATAGGAAAGCTTAAGCCAAGTACCTTCTCAGCAGATTTAATGAGCGCATCATCTTTAGGCCCATCAAAGTCTGCCTCGTCAATCTTACCATTAATAATATCAATGGCATTTTTCATATCGTTCAAACTCATATCATCTACCTTTTAAAAGCCTGAGCACGTTCTTTCCAGTAATTAGAACGCCATTTGTCAAACTCAGTCCGATTAATGCCAGAAGGAATACTGTTATCATTGATATGGATAACCCCATGATTCTCTTTATGGAAAGCTTGAGTTACCTCCGCTATAGGGCCATCTTGACGTTGCAACATATGATGTAAATTCACAGAGTTTCCATTTGCATCAAGTGGTGCCAACCCTTTTTCCATCCTTTGAATATTGCTTCGCCCCCTGGCATCTACAGCATTAGGATCAAACAAATCATTCCGCTGATAGACCTTGTTACCATTAAATTGTATTGGTTCAGCAGACCAATACTTCCTTTCTTGGCCGAAGTACTTGGCGCTGCTTACTTCATCACTGGCCTTATTGAGTAACTTCGATGCGTCAGCAACATCACCTTTTGCCAGCGCTTTCTCTGCCGCCTTGATGAACTTACCGGCACCATCGCCCAGTACAGGAACCAACCCTACTGTCGCGGCCAGGTAATCCAGTGCGCTCTGCGCTTCCGCAAAGCTCTTGATATCCCCCACCACAGGTACAAAGTCTATACCAAAACCAGCGGCACCTTTCAGCATTTCATCTCTGTTAGCCTGCAACTTGGCCGAACAAGCATCTGGACTCAACCCAGCACAGGTTTTCTGCTGGTAGGCCTCTACTGCCGCTTTAAGCTCATCCTGCGCTCTTTGGTATTTTTCTTCCTGCGTTATTCCAGAGAATTTATTCTCCACAATATCGCTAATCGCATTGTTCTCCACCACCGTCTTACCGGTCTGCGCACCCGCGATTGCATCAGCACTGCTATCACCAATCAAGCCACCAGCCAGGCCCGCTGCCAGTGTAGCCAATGCTGAAACCGTCTGCTTCTCTGTTTCACTCAGTTCACTTACCGGCTTGCCGTAGGCATCGCTCGCAATCATGCCGATAAGTTCCCCCGTCGCAGCGCCACCCGCGCCAACCAAGGCATTGTTGCCCTGCGCTGCTGCCAACGCACCATTAACCGCTGCATGCGCCAGGACTCGCGCGGCTGGATCTTCGATACTGTCGGCTATGACTTTAGTAATATAAGGTGCGGCTCCATTAGCCAGTGCGCCCGTCAAATCACCACCAGACAATCCTTGAACGGCTGCCGTGGCCGCCTGCATCGCACGTTGAACCTTACCGCCCGTGCCATAACCCGACTCGCTGAACGCCTGGTTATACGCCGTCTGGTAAATCTGCTCGTTGATATCCTTATCGGTGATGATCTTGCCGGGTTTTTCTTTCGCCAGCTTATCTGCCGCGGCCTTGCGATCGGCATCGGTAACGTTATTCATTTTCTCGTTGGCGGCTTTGGTTGCGGCGATCGCCCCCTCGGTCCGCGCAATGTCCATCGCCTGATTGCCGATCTCGCCGATCAGTTGCGCCTGCTGTAGCCGCTTCTGCTCTTTCTCTTTGTCGAAGATCGGGCTTAACGTCTGGTTGGCGTGCTCCACGTCGCGGCTCAGGTCGTTGACGTCCTGCGTTTGTTTGTCCCGATCGCGGATGATGATGGTGCCGTCGCTCACCGCCGCATGGGTGGTTGAGCTGTCGTGTCCGCTGTTGTTGGCGCCCACCAGCAGGCCGTTGGCCATGTTGCCGGCGAACTGGCTGCCGATGCTGCCGCCGGAGCTGACGCCTACGCTCTGGTGCTCCACTTCGAAATCAGCCTGATTGTGGATGTCCTTAAAGCCCAGCGTGCCGGTATCGAGCTTGTTTTTGTCGGCGGTAGCGGTACTGCCGATCACCGCGCCGTTAAGCTGGGTATGTTCGCCCACCGTCAGGTCAAAACCGCCCTTACCGGCGAAAATGCCCGTCTGCTCCTGAACGCTGTCGTAATTGCTGTGCATCTTGTCTTTGCTCAGGCTGATGCTGCCCGAACCGGTCATCGAACCGAAGGTGAAGCTGCCGCCAGCGCTGGCGTTTTGCTGTTTGGAATCGTAACGATCGCTGTCCTGCTGGCTTTCCAGCAGCAGATTGCGGCCCACGTCGGCCTTGACCGATTCGCCGGTGACCTGTGCACCGATCAGGTTGGTATCGCGCCCGCTGGTAATCTTGACCTGATTACCGGCGTTAACCGTGGTTTCGGTGTGGCTGGTGCCGTTGCCCTTCTCGTTACCCTTGCCCTTGTTGACGCTGGCGGAAACGCTCAGCCCAATACCGCCGGAACCGACACCGATACCCACGCCCAGCGTGCCGCCCTGGCTCTCGTTTTTACCGTCCAGATACTGGGTGTTCTCGGCGGAAAGCAGATTCACGTCGCGGTTAGCATTCAGGGTAACGTCCTTGCCCGCCTGCAACTGGCTGCCCTGCACCAGGATGTCGCCGTCCTGGCCCTTCACGCCGTTGCCGCTGGCGGTAATGCTCAGGTTGTTGCCCGCCGTCAGGCTGCTGCCCTGCGAGGTGCTCTGCCCGCTGTTTTGAGTAGACGTGGAAGACTGGGTACCGTAGGAAATGCTGATCCCCACCATGTTGTTATTGGCCGGGTCGGCACCCTGCGCCTGCGCCAAACGCGCCGCCTGCACCGCCTGTACGCCGCTCAGCGCCGCCTTGGTTCCCTGCAATGCCGCCAGGCGACTGTCGTCGGTGGATTTCGCCTGCTGCGAGGTTTCTACCGCAGTGTTCAGCGCACTGCCGACCGTGCCGGACAGTGCCAGCGTCAGGCCGGATTTCTTCTGTTCGACCTTGTGAGTCTGGCTGTTCTGATCCTGCGCCTGCGTCACCGACACATTCTTGCCGCTCAGCGCCATGTCCTTGCCGGCCACCAGTTCGGACCCGGTCACCGCCAGGTTATTACCGGCCCCCAGGGTGACGTTGCCGTTTACGCTGCCGACGGTGCTGCCCTGATTGGTCAGCCCCTGCGCGGTATCCGTGGTTTTCAGGCTTTCGGTGCCGTAGCTGATGCCGATGCCACCGCTGCTCATCAGGCCGGATTTTTTCTCCTGCTTGAGGTGCAGTTCACTGTTGCTTTCGGTCGCGCCGGTGATGCTCAGATCGTTCCCTGCCAGCAGTTTCACGTCCTGAGTCCCGGCCACGCTGCTGCCCTGAACCCGTAAATCATTGCCCGCCAACACATTAATGCTGTCGCCGCTCAGGGTAGTGCCCTGTACGGTCTGGCGATCCAGAGTGTCGCGGGTGGTGGTAGTGGTTTTCGACATCAGGCCGTTACCGCCAGTCACCTTGTGTCGCTCGTCCAGATCGAGGGTGTTCTCGCCGCTGAGAATATTGATGTCATGGCCGGCATTGAGGTTCAGCGCATCGCCGGCCGAAACCGTTGCCGCATGGGCAGTAATATCGTTCCCGGCATTGAGGGTCACGGCCCCTTTGCCCACCACTTCGCTGCCGACCTGCTGGCTGTTGCCCTGTTTCAGGCTGTTGTCGCCATTCCAGATCAGGTTGTCGCGGCTGGCCGTAGTCACCGTATTCAGGGTGAGATCGCGGCCGGCACTCAGCAGGGTTTGGCCATTCTCACCGCTGTTAACCACCTGCGCCGCATCCAACTTGATGTCGCGACCGGCCTGCAGCATCAGCTTGCCGTCGGCTCCCTGCACGTACATGCCTGCCACGCTGTCGATGTTGGTGCGTTCGAAGCTGTTGGCACCGTTAACGCTCTGCGCCGTACGGGTAGTGCTGATGGCGTTGATATCACGCCCGGCGCTGGCCAGCAGCGAGTTGTTGCCCTGGATCACCCCGCCGATATTGTTAATGTCGGTACGGGCAGTCAGGCCAACGTCGGCCCCCTGAATCTGGCCCGCCACGTTGGTGATGTTGGCGGCGCTCAGTTTCACCACTTCACGCCCAGCGATATGGCCGCTGTTGAACAGGCCTTCGCCCAGATTGAGATTGACGTTACGCCCGGCAATCAGCGCACCGGAGCCGTCCAGATCGCCCGGTTGCATGCGGGCATACACCTGCGGTACCAGGACGTTTTGCTGACTGCCGTCCGGCAAGGTGACTTTGGCGTTCACCAGCCAAACGATATCTTGGGTCAACAACCCCATCTGCTCAGCCGTCAGCGCCACGCCCACCTTCAGGTTATATTGCTGGCTGAATGCCAGCCCCTGATCCATCAGCGCCTTAAACTGCTCTTCGTCGTTGTTGAAACCGTCCAGATAGCGCTGGCCGGTCAGGTTGATCACCTGTTCGCGGATCAGCCGCTGCTCGTAGTAACCGTCACCCAGGCGCTTCAACACGTTATCCGGATTATTGGTCACTTTACCCATCATGTAATCCGAGCCCAACCAGGATTTCTGGTTGGTGAAGCGCGGATCGGTCTCCACCAGATACTGGCCGCCCGGCGCCGGATTGGTCTTGAACAGGCTGTTGTCCGGTAAACGGGTGTCTGGCCCGACAATGCGCACCACGCTGTCCGCCGCGTCGCCCTGCTGGTTATTGACCTTGTTGGCGACTTCGAACTGCTGGCCCGGCTGCAACGCTACGGCCTGGATCACCGGCAGAGCGCCGCTGCCAATAGTCTGCAGGCCGGCGGAAATATCACTGCCGCTGACCACCGTATTGACCCCACCGGCAGCGCCGATAGTGGTATTGGTGCCCTGCTGCGTCAGCGGGGCAATGGCGATTGGGTTACCTGCCACCTGCCCGTGGTCAATCAGCTGGCTCGGCTTCAGCGAAATGGTCTGAATGGTGGTCGGTGGCGTATAGGCCGTGGCATTGTGCCCCTGCTTATCTTTACCCTTCTTCTTGATGCGGTAGTAACTGGTCACTTCGCCGACGTCGGTGGTCAGGCGCTGGCCCGGCACCGCCACGTTATCCACGCTGCCGGCATTAATCGCCAGCGTGCCGCCCGCGATCACCTGGCTCTTGTCGTTCAGCAGATGCCCGGCGTTGATCGCCATATCGCCACCCGCGATGATTTTGGCCGGATCGCTTTCCTTGACCTGGGTTTCCTGCACCGTGCGGTTGTAGTCGTATTGCGTAAATCTGTCGTTGTTATGCCCAGTTTTCCCTGGGGTATTCAGGTTCAACAGCGAGTCTGATGAATTGCGGTCAACGAAAACGCCCGGTTCTCCGGCCATCCAGCGTACCGGGTCGCCCGATTGCTGATACTCGGTAATTTTTCCGTTGGAAACGGTGACCAGTTCGGTAGTAAAGCGGTCGTTGACGTTGTTGATCTGTCCGGCCGAAATAGCCATGTTGCCCGCAGATTCAAGGGTCGAACTGTGATTATTGAGGGTGCCGGCCTGGCCAGTGGCCAGGTGGTTGGCGTCAAGCTGGCCGCCAATCGCCATGTCCCCGCCGCTGTAGATCAACCCATGATCGTAGTTATTCAGCGTTTGGGTGCCGATATCCACCCGTTCGCGCCCGGCCAGCGTGGCAGCGGTGCCGTTTTCCGCCAGGTTGTTAAAGGTGACGGTTTGCACGCCAATAGCATCGCCATAAATACGGCCGGTGCCAATGTTGGTCAGCGTATTGGCCTGGATCAACGTATGTTTGCCGTCAATCAGACCATAGTTGGTCAAGGTACCGTTGACCGTCAGCCAGTCCTGCCCGGCGTTTATCTCCCCGTTGGCGGCATTGAACAGATTATTGGCGCGCAGATCGAGCTTGGCACCCGCCAGCAGTTTGCCGCTGTTGGTCACATCGCCCGGCGTAGTGAAGTTGAAATTACCGTTGGCAATCATCTCACCGCTGTTATTGATGCCCTGTGCGCTGACCAGGTTCATATCGCCCAGCGACAGCAATTGCCCGTCGCCGCCGACCGCTGCTGCGTTGATGTCCAGCAGCTTGCCCGCTTTAACGATACCGCCGGTGTTCAGCAGGTTAAGCGCCGCGCCCTGCAACCGCAGGTTTTCGCTGGCGGCCAGTTGGCCTGCGCTGTTATCCAACTGACCGCCGTTGGTGATAGTCAGCTGTTGGTTAGCCAGAATGCTGCCGCCACGGTTGCTCAACGAGCCGGTGTTCAACGCCACGGCTTGGCCTTCCAGCCCTTTATTTTCCGCCTTGGTGTCGTCGTTGATGAACTGCAGGGCATTGAGCGTCACGGTGGCGCCGCTGCGGATCAGCCCCAGGGCGTTGTCGATAACCCCCTGAGCGCTGTCCAGCAACAGGTTGCCGACCGCCTGAATTTGTCCGTTGCGGTTATCCAGACCGGCGCTGGCGAGTTGAACCGCCTGTTCGCCAATAACCCGCCCGCCGTTACTGTTGTCCAATTTCAGCGCCGCCAGGGCAAAGTCACCTTTGGCCCCCAGCGTTCCGCCCTGATTATTGACGTCGCCACTGCTGAGCTGCAGTTTACCCAGGCTGTGCAGGGTACCGTTCTGGTTATCCAGCCGCTGGCCGTGGGTATCGACATGCATATCCGCGCCCGACTGCACCAATCCACCCTGGTTATTCAGGCCGCCTGCGCCGGTGGTATTCAGCACCAATGCCTGCTGTGCCACCAGTTTGCCGCCACCGTTCAGCAGCGCTTCGGCATCGAGCTGCAAGCCCTTGCCGGCAATCACCACGCCCTGGCCGTTATCGAATACGCCGGTAGTGAGGTTCATCGCACCCTGGCTGGTGATGCCGCCCTTGTCGCCGCTGTTGGCGTTGGTCAGCCGCTCAACGGTCAGATCTAACCCCTCACCACTCTGGATCAGGCCACCGTCGTTGTTATTGAGGCTATTGCCGTGCAGCTCCAGCGCCGTCTGTGCCGCCAACTGGCCGCCCTGATTCTCCAGCAGGCCGAAGTTAATCTTCGCCACATCGGCGCTGACCTGCGTGCCCTGATTGTTCACCAAATGCGCGCTGTCCAGCTGCAGTTTTTTGCCTGCGCCAATCACCCCAAGATTGCTGTTATCCAGCAATTCTTTGGCATCCAGCGTCATATCCTGACCGGACTTGATCGCCCCGCCCTGGTTATTGATCACCCTGGCGGAGGCCGACAGCTGCTTCTCTGAAGCCAGCGTGCCGCGGCGATTATCCAGTTGCTCGCCATGCAGCTGCAGGTCACCCGAACTGGCGATAAAACCGGCCTGGTTATCCACGGCACCGCTGGCGATCGTCAGTTTGCCCAGGCTGCTGATACCGCCATTCTTGCCGCTGTCGCGATTGCTCAACGCCTGACCGTGGGTATCGATGCGCGCATCGCCGCCCGCCTGCAACAGTCCACCGTCGTTGGTCAGTGCCAGGCTGTCGATATTCAGCTTCTGCTTGCCGACCAGAGTGCCCTGGCTGTTATCAAGCTGGGCGGTGAACAGATCGGTCGTCCCGGCACCCACCAGCATCCCTTGGCTGTTGTCCAGCGCGCCGCTGTGGATCGTCAACGTCCCCTGGCTGAGGATGCCGCCGGTTTCACCGCTCAGGCGGTTGCTCAACGCCGCGCCCTGGGTGTCAATATTCATATTGCCGGCGGCTTGCAGCAGGCCAGCGTCATTGTTCAACACACCGCTGCTCAGGCCCAGATCTCCGCTGGCGGCGATAACGCCCTGTTGGTTGTTCAGCGCCCCTTTGCCCAGCGCCAGCGAAAGCGCGCCGCCCACGACCTGCCCGGCCTGATTCTCCAGCCCGGTACCGGTCAGTTGCAGAGCCTGTTTGGCCTCAATACGGCCGCCGCGGTTATCCAGCGCCTGTCGCGCCGTAACCTCAGCATTGCCCGTCGCGGCGGAAACCAGCCCCTTGCGGTTATCCAGCTTGTCCGCCCGCAGCTGAGTATGGCCGCTGGCCGCCAGTTGTCCCTGTCGGTTATCGATAGCGCCGCTGACCTGTGCCTTCAGGCTGCCGTCCTGCGCAGCAATCACTTTGCCGCTCTGGTTGTTCAACCGCGCGGCGTTAAGCGCGACGTTGCCGTTAGCCGCCAGTTGGCCGCCCTGGTTATCAATCCCCTCGCGGGTAGTGAGGCGCATCTCACCCTTGCCGCTCTGCACCAGTTGGCCGTTGCGGTTAGACAGACTGCCGGCATCCAACGCGATCTGCTGTGCCGAAGTGGTGCCGCCGTCCAATACGTAGTCGCCGCCCTGCATGCTGAGCTGGCCGTTGGACAGCAGCTTGCCACCATCGCCCTGCAAGCGACCGGTATTCACCGCCAGCGCACCTTTACCGGCATGGACGATTTGCCCGCCCTGGTTGTCGATCAGACCCGCTTCCAACGTCAAGTCATTGCCGTTGCTGGCAATACGGCCACCGGCGTTATCCAGTTTGCCCTGTGGGTTCAACCGGAGGTTGTCTTCGCCAAGCTGGGTGATCTCCCCCTTGCGGTTGGATAAGTCATGCGCATTAAGCGCCAGTTTATTCGCCGCCAGCTTGCCACCGTCATTATTGAACCGCTTGCCGCTGCTGGCGGTGAGCTGTTGCGCGGCTTCAACCTGCGCATTGGCCGTGGACAAATCGCCGGCCCCGGCTTCCAGCGTGACCTGGGTAGCCGCGGTACGGCTGCCGCTGATGTCCACGCCCTGCCCATTGGCACGCAGGTTGCCTGCTGCCAGATTTTGGCCCTGCACAGTCAGTTTTCCGCTGGTGGTTAGCGCCAGTTCGCCGCTGCCGCCAAGCCGACCATCCTGTTGCACACCGGCCGCCAGCGTACTGCCTTTGCCACTGTTCAGGCTGGCTGCCTGGATACGCACATTATTGCGGGCCGCAATAGAACCGCTGTTTTGTACCTCACCGTCGCTGCTGACATCGGCATGGCCCGCCGCGAACAGCGAACCGCTGTTGCTGACGCCGCCCTTCGAGGCCAGTTGCGTATCAGCGCCGCTGCTAATTTTACCGCTGTTTTCAATACGGCCATCGGCAGTGACTATCACGCTGCCGGCCTGCGCACCGATGTTACCGGCGTTACGTACCCCAACGCCGGTTTCGGTGCCGATCATGCGGATCTTACCGGCGTACATACCGCCCAGCTTAGCCACGTCCACCGCAAGTTGTGGACGGGTGGCCGGCTCGTCGCTTTGTTTGTCGATCTGTTGATGCGCAGCATCCACCTTGTTGCGACCGGTGGTGACTTTGAGATCGTTCGCCCACAGTCCGGCATTAATCTTCGTCGAACGTGCAATGATCTCGGTGTAATCCTGGCGCGAACTGTCCATACCGGCGCCTTCAACCACCACTTCACCGCGTTCGACGTTAAAGCCGGTCAGGTTACCGTTGTTCATCTGCGCCTGCCCGGTGGTCAGGGTGGCGCGGTTGGCGTTGATAAAGCCGCAACCGTTACAGGTAATGCCTGACGGGTTGGCGATCACCACCTGAGCACGCTGCCCGGCAACCTCGATATAACCATTCAAACGGCTGGGATCGCGTGAGTTGACCTCGTTGAGGATCACCTTGGCTTCGCCTTTCGCCAGCCACGGGTTACCGTCGACCCAGCCGCCCTGCTGGGTTTGAGTCATTTTGTGGGAGTTGTTGAGGATCGCACCCTGTTTGTCGACGTCAAACTGGCTGTAGGTATTGCGAGAAACCCCACCGGCGCTTGGCGTCTGGATATTGACCTGTGGCGTACCGTTAGCGCTGTTGACGATGGTCGGCTGCTGGCCGCCCGGCGCATTGCCGTCAGCAATAATCGCCGCCTGCACCGGTTGGATAGCCCCCAGCGCCATCAGCAGGCTAAAGCTGACGGCGTTCATCTTGCCTATGCACTGGCTCAGGGTATGCCCCAAACCAGACGAACGGGCTGACCCGGCACGGCCGGAGCGGGCGATATCCGCCACCACCATCAGCATGCCACGCGCTTTGTTGAAAACGATACGATACAGGTTCTTGTTCATGGCAATGTCCTTATTGGATTTCTGACGGCTCGACGGCTAACGGGTGGCTCGCCCACCATTGCTGCGCCTGTTGATGGCTAACCTGCGCGCCTTTAAAGTTCACCACGCGCTTTCCGCGCTGCTCTCCGCGGTGATACAGCGCCCGCATGCACAGGTGCGGGAAGATTTCCCGGGCGATCAGATTGCGCATTTCTCGCGTGTGCCCAAAGGGCGCTATCCAGTCGCAGAACCACAGACGATCGCCACTGTTCCAATCACTTTCCAGCATATTCACCGCAGGCTGCGTCAAATACCGCGCCTCGGCCTCTTGATTCATCCAGGCCCAACTGAGGAAAAACACCGGCTGATTCTGGTGCGACGCCAGCACATATTGCTGTCGCTTGATGATCGGCAGCAGCAGGGTCGGCAGGGTGTGCAGCGGGGCGTCGCGGTGCATCGGTGAATGCATCCACAGCCATACCGCCGCACCAAAGGCTTCTGCCTCACTGTCTTCGCCGCCGAGGATCAACGGCGCCCTGATATCGTATTCGCCTATGCGCATGGTCGTGCCCTCAGTAGTTCCAGCTCAGGTTAAAGCCCAGGGTGACCGGGCTGGTGCTGAACCCCTCGGGTTTGGATAACGGCACGCCGGCGAACAGATCGTAACCGACCTTGAAGGCGTAGCCGCGCAGCCCCACCACGCCACCGGCCAGGTGCTGCCCAACCAGATAGTCGGAACCGTAACCGCCCACTTCGCCGTAGTCGGCGCCGAGGTACAACTCTTGCCCCTGCAACGGTGTTCGCCAGGCCAGATCGTTACGGACGAACCAGCCGTGATTGGCGTTCAGGGTGCGTTCGCCATCAAAGCCGCGCACCGTCCAACGGTTGCCGATAGCGAACTGATCCTGCGGCGTCAGCGGCGTATCGCTGATCTGACGCTGGTATTGCACGTTGTAGCGGAAATTCTGGCTGAACAGGCTGAATGGCACGTCGAGCTGGGCGTTAAGCTGCACAATTTTGCTGAGCGCCGTGGCCTCGCCAAAGGTCTCTTCCGGCGCAGGCAATGCGCCGAACCAACGGGTACCGCGCTGATAACTGACACCCGCGTCCAGCGTAGCTTGTTGGATGTAGTGGCGGTGCTGCAGCCCCAGGCGCCAGCCCGAGGTGCGTCGGCGCTGCACTTCCACTTCGGTATCGTTGATGTAGTTACTGGACTCGCGCGCCAGCACGTCATAGGTCAGCGTAGTTTTCTGGCTGCCGTTGCGGTGCAGCACCCGGCTGAGTTGGAAATCCAGATTCTTGCTTTTGCCGCTGTAGCGGTAATCCTGATTCTGACCGGCAATGGTCTGGTGGTAGTCATAGCTGTTGGCGGTAACCCCGGCCATCCAGTAACCGAACGGTACCGAATAGTGCCCGGTGATGTTCTTCGATCCCTTGCCGCCCTGGTTTTGCAGATCGGTAGAGCCGGAGATATAGAACAGATCGCTGAGCGAAAACGGGTTATCCAGCGACAGCGTTAAACCACCCTGATAGCGCCCGGTACTCTTGGTGCCGGAATCATCCAGCGAGGCACCAATACGCCACATGCGTTCCTGCTTCCAGCTCAGGGCGATGTCACTTTCGCCGGGCTGTTCGCCGGGGATGATTTCCATATTGGCCTGCACCGTCGGCAGGCGCTGCAGGTTCTCCAGCCCCTGTTCGATATCGCGCAGGTCCAGCAGGTTGCCCGCATGGGCCGGGAAGCTGCTGTAAGGCTGAATGTAATGGCCGCTGTCAGGCGTCAGTTTCACCTGCCGCACGTAGCCCGGCACCACCACCAGCCGCAGCTTGCCGCTTTTCAGATCCTGCGTCGGCGCCAGCACGCGCGTAGTGATGTAGCCGTGATCCACCAGCCGGTTTTGCAGGGTACTCATCAACAGGTTAATGCCCTGCCCGCCCAGGCAGCGCCCCTGCGCCTGATTAGCGATGCGCTGTAACGGCAGCCAATGCGGGAGTTTGTCCTGGCCACTCAATTCGACCTGATCGATAGGGAAGCAGGGTTTTTCCTGCGGGAAAGCAATACGTCCAAAACTGGATGAAGGTGGCGACAAGCGCACATCCGGCGTCGGAGGGGTCAGCTGTTGCTCCAGCGCCTTTTGCCGCTGCTGCTGTATGATCAGCTGTTCGCTGTTTGATGTTGCCGCCAGCAATGGTTGGCTGAATATAAATAGCGGCAAGACAACGAAGCCAAATGGAATACAGCCCTTGCGCACAGCAAGGCCGAGCGAAGAGTAAGCGGAGTGGCGCATTACTTTTTCCCTGTCGAAAGACAAATAAAAGATAAGAATTGTAAATAAACGCAAACATTATGCGCACGAATAGCTCACGATCAACTTAATTTTGCTCGGTAATGGGCGCTGGGTAACAAAATGCTTAATAAGAAGGATCTGCAATGCTAATGCCAGCGCTGTTAAGCCAAGCCAAAAATAACAACTAACAAACTGTTTTTAATCACTATATTTATATCTCCATTTTAATCGACATTCATATTCATGAATAATTGCATCTAAACAATGCAATTATTCATCACCGAGTCATTAACGCTAAACAGGTCACCACCTTTAAGAAATTTCCTATTTCAAATACGATTAACCACTTTATTAGTTCCCACCAGAAATCAAATTCGCCATTAATTGCCATGCTGTTTTTTAATTATATTTGTCAATGCGTTACTTATTCACAATCGATATAACTTATTCCGCCATCAGGTCATAGCCACCTCGCAGTCTGCTGCCTTTCGCCTGGTGCGACAGATTCTTTCGTTGCAATGCTAAACCGGTTCTTCTATTTTAGCTCGCCATCTGACACGGGTGAAAACAGAGGTTGAACATGGTTAATCGCGTATGGGTTCTGGGTGATGCAGTCGTCGACCTGGTGCCTGAAAACTCAAACAGTTACCTTAAGTGTCCCGGTGGTGCGCCTGCCAATGTGGCGGTTGGCATTGCCCGCCTGGGCGGCGACAGCGCCTTTATCGGCCGGGTTGGCCAAGACAGTTTCGGCACCTTCTTGCAACAGGTACTGAGCGAAGAACAGGTGGATATTGGCCATATGTTCCAGGACCCCGATCACCACACCTCCACCGTGGTAGTGGACCTTGATTTGTCGGGCGAGCGCTCCTTCACTTTCATGGTCAATCCCAGTGCCGACCTGTTCCTGCAGCCTGAAGATCTGCCTGAATTCAACGCCGATGAATGGCTGCACGTCTGCTCTATTGCCTTGTCGCAGGAGCCCAGCCGCAGCACCACGTTTGCCGCCATGGAGAACATCAAGGCGGCCGGCGGCTGGGTCAGCTTTGACCCGAACATTCGTGAAGAGGTCTGGCGTCAACCGGATGCGCTGCGCACCTGTTTGCAAAAGGCCCTGCTGCTGGCAGACGTGGTGAAAATCTCGCTGGAAGAGCTGAGTTTTATCAGCAATATCGGTGAGTTGGAGAGTGCCATTGACTGGATGATGCAACGCTACCCGCTGCGTTTATTGCTGGTGACGCTGGGCGGCAACGGTGTATGCGTACACGACGGCAAGCAGATCCGGCATTTCCGTGCCCCCACAATCACCCCTGTCGACACCACCGGTGCAGGCGACGCTTTTGTTGCCGGCCTGCTGGCGGCGCTGGCGCAGATCGGCGCTTTGCCGCAGGAGGAACAATGGCCAGCGGTGATCGCTCAGGCTCAGGCCTGCGGCGCATTGGCGACTACCGCCAAAGGTGCGATGACCGCGCTGCCGCATGCCGACGAGCTCAGGGCCTTCCTTCGCCGCTGAGCCGCCCACAGTAAAACTGGCCCCGACAAGACCCGAGATTAAGCAAACAATATCGGGGCCACATTCGCCCTTGCCAGTTCAGGCACAATTTGCGGAGTCGATCACAATAGCTGAATCGGGTTAGCAAACTTGATTGCCAGCCGCACAGCAACTCACTATCTTTCATCCTGAAAAACCGGTTTAGCAATTTAGCAAAAAATAATAACAACCTTCCCGGATGATAGAAAATCATGAAAAAACTTAGCTATCTGGCCATCACTACAGGGCTTCTCATCTCTACCTCTGCCGCAGCGGCAGGCGCCAACGACAGCATCGAAGCGCGCCTCAATGCGTTGGAACAGCGGCTGCAGCAGGCCGAACAACGGGCGAGCCAGGCAGAAACGCGCGCCACGGCGGCGGAGCGCAAGGCTCAGCAGTTGGAGCAGCGTACCGCCAACACCGAGCGGCAAACCGTACAAGTGGCGCAGCGTACCGCGACGCTGGAAACCCACGCCGCACCGGCCAGCAACCTGAAGCTCACCGGCTTAACCGATCTCAAGCTGTACGGCGACGTCGAATTCAACCTTGACGGCGCCAGCCGCAGCGGCCAGTTGACGTCGCTGAAAGGCAGCGACAACAAGGACTGGAAGCCCGGTAACAAAGAAAAGTGGGATATCAACGGTCGCATACTGGTCGGCGTGGACGGTTATCGCCGCAACCCGGATGGCAACTTTTCTGGTTTCAGCGTGCAACCGCTGGCAGACATGACCGGCAAAATGAACCTCGACGATGCCGCCTTCTTCTTCGGTAACGAAAAGAACTGGCAAACCAAGATTGGTCGCTTTGAAGCCTACGACATGTTCCCGCTCAATCAGGACACCTTAATCCAGTATTCCGGCAATACCGCCAACGATTTGTATGCTGATGGCTTCGGTTATATCTACATGATGAAAGAAGGCCGCGGTCGTAGCAGCAGCGGCGGTAACCTGATGCTGAGCAAGTACGCCGGCGACTTCTACTTCGAGCTGAATACGCTGGTCGAAGACGGTACTTCGCTGTTTCAGGACGACGCTTATCACGGCAACAGCCTGGATAACAAAAAGAATGTCGCCTACCTGCGGCCGGTGATCGCCTGGAAAAAAGATCGGCTCAGCGCGGCGGTGGCGATGGAAAGCAACGTGGTCAACAACGCCTATGGCTACCATGACGGTCAGGGACAATTCGTCGACCAATCCAAGCGCAACGGCTATGGCATGACCCTCAGTTGGAACAACACCGCCACTCATCCGAACAACGGCGTGGTCGCCAACCTGAGCACTGCCTATCTTGACGCCTCCGGCGAGCAGGACTTTACCGCCGGGGTCAACGTGCTGTGGCGCCGCTTTGAAGTGGGTTATATCTATGCTCACAACAACATCAAAGAGTTCAACACTGCCGGAATGACGGCCGATATCAGCAACCCGCTCAGCGAACCGGGCAAGTATGACATCCACACAATCCATACTTCGTATCAGATACCTAACATCATGAATATGAAGAATTTCAATTTGTACCTCGGCGCCTACGTTTCGATGCTGGAGGCCAATGCCGAGAACAAGATAGCCAACGCCAATAACGATCAGCGCTATGGCGTACGTGCCAGATTCAAGTACTTCTTCTGACGCGGATGAACTGATTTCCGCCGCGAAAAACCGCGGCGGCATTTTTATTTATGAAGGGAGTGAACATGGACATAACCGCAACCGCCAACGCGCTATTGCCGCTGCTCGGCGGTAAAGAAAATATCGCCAGTGCCGCCCACTGCGCCACGCGCCTGCGTCTGGTGCTGGTGGATGACAGCAAGGTAGACAAAGTGGCGATCGGCAAGCTGGACGGGGTGAAAGGCTGCTTTAGCAACGCCGGGCAGATCCAGGTGATTTTCGGTACCGGGCTGGTCAACAAGGTGCACGCGGAATTTATCAAAGCGGCCGGCGTCAGCGAATCCAGTAAATCGGAAGCCGCCGATATAGCCGCTAAAAAACTTAATCCGCTGCAACGTATCGCCCGCCTGCTGTCGAATATCTTCGTGCCGATCATTCCGGCCATCGTCGCCTCCGGCCTGCTGATGGGCCTGCTCGGCATGGTGAAAACCTACGGCTGGGCCGATGCCAACAGCGCCCTGTTCGTGATGCTGGACATGTTCAGTTCGGCGGCGTTCATCATTTTACCGATCCTGATCGGTTTCACCGCGGCGCGCGAGTTCGGCGGTAACCCCTATCTGGGTGCCACGCTCGGCGGCATTCTGACGCATCCGGCGCTGACCAACGCCTGGGGCGTGGCCGGTGGTTTCCATACCATGGATTTCTTCGGGCTGGAGATCGCCATGATCGGCTATCAGGGCACGGTATTCCCGGTGCTGCTGACGGTGTGGTTTATGAGCGTACTGGAAAAACAGCTGCGCAAGGTGATCCCCAACGCGCTGGATTTGATCCTGACGCCGTTCCTGACGGTGGTGATCTCCGGTTTCGTCGCCATGCTGTTTATCGGCCCCGCCGGGCGCGCACTGGGTGACGGCATCTCCTTTGTCCTCAGCACGTTGATTACCCACGCCGGTTGGTTTGCCGGCTTGCTGTTCGGCGGCCTCTATTCCGCTATCGTGATCACCGGCATTCACCACAGCTTCCACGCCGTCGAAGCCGGACTGCTCGGTAACCCGAATATCGGCGTTAACTTCCTGCTGCCGATCTGGTCAATGGCCAACATCGCCCAGGGTGGCGCCTGTCTGGCGGTGTATTTCAAAACCCGTGACGCAAAAATCAAAGCCATTGCGGTACCTTCGGCCTTTTCCGCCATGCTTGGCATTACCGAAGCGGCGCTTTTCGGCATCAACCTGCGCTTTGTGAAACCGTTTTTGGCGGCTCTGGCGGGCGGTGCGCTCGGTGGAGCCTGGGTGGTGGCCAATCATGTCGGCATGAACGCCGTCGGGCTCACGGCCATTCCGGGAATGGCAATCGTGCAGGCCAGTTCGCTGGTGAGTTATATCATTGGTCTGGTGATCGCCTTTGGCAGCGCCTTTACCCTCTCGTTGTTGCTGAAATACAAAACGGACAGTGAATGATGGAAGAACTAAACCTGATGAAACAGGCCGTTCAGGCGATGATGAGCGGCATGCCCAAGGCGCTGCGCGATCCGCACCGACCGGCGTGGCACCTGGCCCCCAGCGTCGGGCTGCTCAACGATCCCAACGGCTTTATTCAGCATAACGGGGTTTACCACCTGTTCTATCAGTGGAACCCGCTGGGCTGCGATCACCGCAACAAATGCTGGGGTCACTGGCAGTCGACGGATCTGGTCCACTGGCAGCACCAACCGGTGGCGCTGGTGCCGGGAGCCTGCTACGACAGCCATGGCTGTTATTCCGGCTCGGCGGTAGTGGCAGACGGCAAAATCATGCTGGCCTACACCGGCAACGTAAAATATCCCGACGGCTCGCGCACCGCCTATCAATGCCTGGCCCAGGAAAATGCTCACGGCGGTTATGACAAGCTCGGGCCTGTATTGCCGCTGCCGCCGGGTTATAGCGGCCACGTGCGCGATCCGAAGGTCTGGCGCCATCAGGACAACTGGTACATGGTGCTCGGCGCCCGTGACCTGCAGGATCGCGGTAAGGTTTTACTGCTGCGTTCCGCCGAGCTGCGCAACTGGCAGTTGCTGGGTGAAATCGCCGGCTCACAGCTGAACGGCATCGGTGACTTCGGCTATATGTGGGAATGCCCGGATCTGTTTACGCTGGACGGTGCCGAGGTGCTTATCTGCTGTCCGCAAGGCCTGGCGGCGGAGGCCGAACGCTATCTCAATGTTTACCAGGCGGGGTATTTCACCGGCAGGCTGGACTATCGACAGGCCACTTTCGACCATCAGGATTTCCACGAACTGGATGCCGGGTTTGAATTCTACGCGCCGCAGACCACCCTGACCGAAGACGGTCGCCGGCTACTGGTTGGCTGGATGGGCGTGCCGGAGCAAGACGAGGATTGCCACCCGACCCTGCAGTATGGCTGGATCCATATTCTGACCTGCCCACGGGAGCTGTCGTTGCATAACGGCAGACTCTGCCAACGTCCGGCACGTGAACTGCAACAGCTGAGGGGCGAAAACCGCCAATGGCAGGGCACCGCCGACGACGCGCCCTGCTGGCCTATCGACAGCGCGGAACTGCTGCTGGCGCCAAACGGCGCGTTCAACGCCGACTTTGGCGGGGCGATGACCCTGAATTGGGATGGCACCGTGCTGCGGCTGACGCGCAACAACTTGCGCAGCGGGCAGCCGGAACACCGTTACTGGCGCGGTGAGCTGACTCAGCTGCAGATATTGTTCGACCGTTCGAGCGTGGAGATTTTTATCAATCACGGCGAAGCGACCATGAGTTCGCGCTACTTCCCCGGCCCACAACCCTTGCTACACCTGAGCGGTAAAGCGCAGCTGGCGCTCGAGCACTGGTCGCTGACGCCATGCATGCTAGAATGACGCATCCTTCGATGAATTCAGATGCCGTCAGTGAAAAAAAATAAACGCATAACCATCAGTGATATTGCCGCACTGGCCGGCGTGTCGAAATCGACCGCCAGCCTGGTGCTTAATGGCCGCAGCAAGGAGTATCGGGTGTCCGACGATACCCGCGATCGCATCCTGGCGCTGGCTGGCGAGCACCATTACCAGCCCAGCTTCCATGCCCGCTCGCTGCGTTCCTCCCGCAGCCATACTCTGGGGCTGGTGGTGCCGGAAATGACCAACTACGGTTTTGCGGTGATTTCACGCGAGCTGGAAACCCTGTGCCGCGAGGCCGGTTTGCAGTTGCTGATCGCCTGTACCGACGAAAACCCGGCGCAGGAAATGATGGCGGTGAACAGCCTGGTGCAGCGTCAGGTCGACGGCCTGATTGTCGCCTCCAGCCAGCTCAACGATGCGGAATACCAAAAGATTAACGCCAGCCTGCCAGTAGTGCAGATGGACCGCTTGATTACCGGCTCCGAACTGCCGCTGGTGATCACCGACTCGCTGACCTCGACCGCTACGCTGGTGGAGAACGTCGCGCGCCAGCATCCTGACGAGTTCTATTTCCTTGGCGGGCAACCGCGCATCTCGCCAACCCGCGATCGATTGGCCGGTTTTCAGCTCGGCCTTGAGCGCGCCGGCGTGGTGTGTAAACCGGAATGGATCATCAACGGCAATTATCACCCCAGCTCCGGCTACGAGATGTTCGCCCAGTTGTGCGCACAGTTGGGCCGTCCGCCAAAAGCGTTATTTACCGCCGCCTGTGGTCTGCTGGAAGGGGTGTTGCGCTACCTGAATCAGCACCAGTTGATGGAGAGCGACCTGCATTTGTGCAGTTTCGACGATCACTACCTGTTCGATGGCCTGACGCTGAAAATCGACACCGTGGCCCAAGACTGTCGTGCCCTGGCGCAACACAGCTTCGACATGGTCAGCGCGCTGATTGACGAGCGGCCCCTGGAACAGAACGCGCTTTACCTGCCGGGCAATATCCACTGGCGCCACGCCGGTTCGAAGGCGCTGCTCGGCCAGCCCTGACTTGAGGTTTTTCTTTTTCCGCTTAAGGAGCTCAGCATGAGCCGTGAGATTAACAAAGATACCCAGCTGTGCATGTCGCTGGCCGGTCGCCCAGGCAACTTCGGTACTCGCTTTCATAACTATCTGTATCAGGAACTGGATCTGAACTTTATCTACAAGGCGTTCACTACCCAGGATATCCAGGCGGCAGTGGGCGGCGTACGGGCTTTGGGCATCCGTGGTTGCGCGGTTTCCATGCCGTTCAAAGAGAGCTGCATCCCTTTCCTCGATGAGCTGGACGCTTCCGCAACGGCGATTGAATCGGTCAATACCATCGTCAATGACGCCGGTTTTTTGCGGGCCTATAACACGGATTATATCGCCATCGCCAAATTGCTGGCCCAGTACCAAATCCCGACAGAAACCGCCTTTGCCCTGCGCGGCAGCGGCGGTATGGCAAAAGCGGTGACCGCGGCACTGCGTGACGCCGGTTTTAAAAATGGCTATATCATCGCCCGTAACCCGCAGGCCGGACAGGCTCTGGCCAGTGCATACGGCTATCAGTGGCAGGCACAAGTCGATGAGCTAAAAGTGGATATGGTGATCAACGTAACGCCAATCGGCATGGCCGGCGGTGCAGAAGCGGAGCAATTGGCTTTCGCGCCCGCGACTGTCGATGCGGCGAAAATCGTCTTCGACGTGGTGGCACTGCCTGCGGAAACCCCGCTGGTCCGTTACGGACGTGAGCACGGCAAACAGGTGATTACCGGGGCAGAAGTGATTGCGTTGCAGGCGCTGGAACAGTTTGTCCTCTACACCGGCGTACGTCCTACCGATGAGCAAATCGCCCGTGCTGCAGCGCACGCTCGCGGTTAAAAACGCTAAACAACGCCAGGGCCGCGGTTCGTTTGAGCGGCCTTGATGGCCTAGCGATGAGCCAGCAGACGCAAAATATTTCTCGCACCGTGAAGTACTCGCTCGATCCTGACATTACGTTGTATCGCTGTGAAAACGATTAGGTATTTGCCGTAGGCGCTGATCCTGACGTCCCGGCCAAGCTCAGGTCGCTTTTGGTAGGTTTCCGGCGACTCGCCGATTCGCTGGCATTGTTTATACAGTTCAGAAATAAAACTCAGCGCCCGGGCCGGGTTATCCTGTGCAATATGATCGCCAATACTTTCAATGTCATATATCGCTGCCGGCGATATTGTTAGCCTAATCAGTCACTTCCGTTATCCACCATCCGTTGGTATTTAGCCCGCAAGCGCGCAAACGCCTCATCCGCCGGGACTCCCTCACCACTTTCAACTCCCTGTACAATGGCCACTTGCAACTCTTCAATTTTCATCGCTCGCTCATGTTCTTCAAGCAGACGCAGCCCTGCCCGTATCACTTCGCTGACGTTGCCGTAACGTCCGCTGTCAATTTGCTCATGAACGAACTTTTCAAAATGAGGGCTTAAAGCAATGCTGGTTGGCATGGCCGACTCCGGAAAGTAGTGTTAATTACTATCTATTAGTATTTTCATTTGTCGGCAATGCGTCAAGCCCCGGTACAAAATTCAGTCAATAAAAAAGGGCGCCTGAGCGCCCTTCTAATCCTGGGTGATACCAGCCCGCTACTTGCCGGTGCCTTCCATCCCCACCAGCCCCACTTTCAGGTAGCCGGCTTTACGCAGCGTATCCATTACGCTCATCAGCGTTTCGTAGTCCACGCTCTTATCCGCCTGGAAGAAGATGGTGGTCTCTTTGTTCGCCTGCGTCCGTTGATCCAGCACCGACGTCAGTTGATCTGCACTGACCGCCTGCTCACCAACGTAGAGCTGTTTGTCCGCTTTCACCGACAGGAACACCGGTTTTTCCGGACGCGGCTGAGGTTTGGCGGAGGACGCCGGGAGATCGACACGGATATCTACCGTTGCCAGCGGCGCGGCCACCATAAAGATGATCAACAGCACCAGCATGACGTCGATAAACGGCGTCACGTTGATTTCATGCAGTTCGCCGCTGTCGTCCAGATCTTCATTTAAGCGCATCGCCATAACTCACCCCACCCGCAGTTGGTGTGAATGCTGTGAGCGTTTGGCTTCCGCCGTGGCGGCCAGATCCAAATCACGGCCCAGCAACAGCAGAACCTGTGCCGCTACGTCGCCAACCTGAGCGCGGTGACCACTGATCACACGCGCAAAGATGTTATAAATCACCACCGCAGGAATAGCGGCGACCAGGCCCAGCGCGGTAGCCAGCAGCGCTTCTGCGATGCCGGGCGCAACCACGGCCAGGTTGGTGGTTTGTGAGTGGGCGATGCCGATAAAGCTGTTCATGATGCCCCAAACGGTACCGAACAGACCGACAAACGGCGAAATGGCACCGATGGTCGCCAGGAAGCCATTGCCGCGTCCCATGTTACGGCTGTAGCCCGCTACGCGACGCTCCAGACGGAAACCGGTACGTTCCTTGATGCCGTTGTTGTCGTTGGACGCCGCCGACAGCTCCAGTTCGTTTTGCGCATCGTTCAGCAACACGGAGCTGATGCTTTCTTCCGAGAAGCTCTGCGCCAATTCGGACGCTTCGTCCAGCGAGCGTACGTTGGCCAACGCCAGCTGTTCGCGGCGCAGACGGCGCTTGGCGCGGAACAGTTCGCTGCCCTTGGAGAACAGGATGGTCCAGGTGACGATAGACGCCAGCACCAGGCCGATCATCACGATTTTCACCACGATGTCCGCATGCTGGTACATACCCCAGACGGACAGGTCCATACCGCGGGTTTCCGGCGGCTGGATGGTCGGTTGCGGGTTGACCGGAGTGAGGGTTTCAGGCGCTGCCGCGGCAGGCGCGCTGGCAGCCGGAGCCACGCTTTCGGTAACGGCCGGATTAGTCGCCGGTGCCGCATGAGCACTGCCGGCCAGACCTGCCACCAATACCATTGAAGCTAACAGACCACGGCCGAACGCCTGGCCCCATTGCGCCCGGCCCTGACCGAACGATCCTTGATTTAAATTCTTGCCAGCCGTTTTCACGCTGTGCCTCCACCCGTTACCGATCAAAATTGAGGAATAATTCAGCGTGCGATCATATCAAACCAATCAGGGATTGATAGTAGTTCTCATTATTATTTACCAAATAATCGGGAAAATTACTCCTGCGGCGCACTTATGGCTCCCTGGCGAACCCATTCGCCGCCTGTTCGAGCCTATATGTACCCTTTATAGGGCTATTTCGTCACTTTTACCGCACAGGGCTGCAACAAAGACAGGGGATTTGTCGCATTTTACTGTTACATCCCGGTCTCACCGATAAACCCACTTGGTTATCGCCGTCAGGCAGAAGGATGGCATGCGAGAGCACGATTGGGCAGAAGATTATAGCCGTTTCTACATTTGGATGTTAAAACGTCTGGATGGCTATAAGGTGTCATGCTAACGTAAGGGCTATTGCAAATGGCCCGTGAAGATCAAGCAAAGGTGAGCCCGCTCCTATGACGTCTAAAAACATCGAAACTACCCTGATTGGCGCCGGGCGCAGCAAGCGCTATACCCAGGGCTCCGTCAACCCCGTCACCCAACGCGCTTCTTCATTGGTATTTGACTCCGTGGCGGCCAAAAAAGAGGCCACCGCCAAACGTGCTCATGGCGAGCTGTTTTACGGCCGACGCGGCACCCTGACCCACTTCGCGTTGCAGGATGCGATGGTCGAGCTGGAGGGCGGCGCAGGCTGCGTGCTCTATCCTTGCGGCGCGGCGGCGGTCTCCAACGCCATTCTGTCCTTTGTCGGCGCGGGCGACCATCTGCTGATGACCGGCTCCGTCTATGAGCCGACGCAGGACTTTTGTACCCATATTCTGAGCCGCATGAATGTGGAAACCACCTATTTCGACCCGCTGATCGGCGCCGATATCGCCGGACTGATTCAACCCAATACCCGTGTGGTGTTCCTTGAATCACCCGGCTCGATCACTATGGAGATCCAGGATATCCCGGCGATGGTGCAGGCGATTCGCGCCGTGGCACCTGAAGTGGTGATCATGATCGATAACACCTGGGCGGCCGGCATCTTGTTCAAGGCGCTGGATTTTGATATCGACATTTCGATTCAGGCTGGCACCAAATATATTATCGGCCATTCCGATTACATGCTCGGCACCGCCGTGGCTAACGAGCGCTGTTGGGACCAACTGCGTGAATACTCTTATTTGATGGGCCAGATGGTAGACGCCGATACCGCTTATATGGCCAGCCGCGGTTTGCGCACCCTGGGCATACGCCTGAAGCAGCACCAGCAGAGCAGCATCGAAGTCGCCCATTGGCTGGCCCAGAGACCAGAGGTGGCGGTGGTCAATCACCCGGCGCTGCCTGGTTGCAAGGGCCACGAGTTTTACCTGCGCGATTTCAACGGCTGCAACGGCCTGTTTTCTTTCGTGCTGAAAAAGCGCCTGAGCGACGTGCAGTTAGCCGAGTTTCTCGATAATTTCAGCCACTTCAGCATGGCCTATTCCTGGGGCGGCTTTGAATCCTTGATCCTGGCTAACCAACCGGAAGAACTGGAAGCCATTCGCCCAGCGGGTGGCATAGACTTCTCCGGTACTCTGGTACGCCTGCATATCGGCCTGGAAAATGTGCAGGATCTGATCGCCGATCTCGCCGCCGGGTTCGACCGAATTGCCAATACGCGCTAACAGAACGCCTGCTTGCATCGGCAACTTTATTCGCCTTGTTTAATGTGTGCTTAAGCTATTAGCGTTACACTAGGCGGGTAACTGTCAGATACGGCCAACACTGTGCCCTGGATACCCTGAAGCCAGGCGCAACCGGTATGCAACAGGATAAATAATGGATGTATTACGAGAGATTGTTCATGCGCTTTGGCAGCAGGACTTCATTGCCCTTGCCGATCCCAGCGTAATTTGGGTGGTTTATGCGGTGCTTTTCACCACTCTATTTTTAGAAAACGGACTACTGCCAGCTTCCTTCTTACCCGGCGACAGCCTGCTGCTGTTATCCGGCGCGCTGATCGCCAAAGGCGTGATGGCCTTTGTGCCGACGCTGATCATTTTGACCGTCGCCGCCAGCCTGGGCTGCTGGCTGAGCTACCTGCAGGGCCGTTGGTTGGGCCATACCAATCTGGTCAAAGGCTGGTTGCTGCAACTGCCCGCTCAGTATCACCAACGTGCACACAACCTGTTTAACCGCCATGGCCTGACGGCGCTGGTCATCGGCCGTTTTCTGGGTTTTGTTCGCACCCTGCTGCCCACCATGGCCGGGATTTCTGGCCTGAACAGCACCCGTTTTCAGTTCTTTAACTGGCTAAGCGCGGTGATTTGGGTTGGTGCAGTGGTCGGCCTCGGCTACGCCTTCAGCCAGATCCCTTTGGTTAAACGCTATGAGAGCCAGGTGATGACCGGGCTGATGATCCTGCCGTTGGTGCTGCTGCTGGTTGGCCTGCTGGGCGGCATGCTGGTTATCTGGCGTAAAAAACGCGCCGCCTCTTCCTGATACCCAGACGGGCGGCCATCGTCGCCCTAAAGCGCTTTTTCAACCAACGCCAGGCTGGGAGGCAGCTTGCTCACCAGCGTATCCACCGCCAATCGAACCTTCAAAGGCAAATGCGGCGTTTGCGGCCAAACCGCGTGAACGTCGAATGACATGCCGGGCCGATTGCGCATCAGCCTGACCAATTCCCCTTTCAACAACGCTTCGCGCACCAGCCAGCAAGGTAACCAGGCTATGCCAAACCCCGCTACCGTGGCATCCGCAATCGCCTGCAGGTCATCCATCTGTAACCCTTTCTTCGGTATCACCTCCTGCTCTTTTCCGCAGGCATCCAGAAGCGTCCAGTTAAGAACCACGCCGGCGCGCATGTAGGTCACCGCATCATGTTGTGCCAACTGTTCGAGGGTTTTGGGTTCGCCGCTGCGCAACAGATATTCCGGAGCCGCGCACAATGTCATACGGTGGTCGCCAACGCGCCGTGCCACCAACCCACTGCTACTGACCAGCGTACCGTTGCGGATCGCCAGGTCAAAACCGTCCTCAATCAAATCCACCACGCGGTCGTTGAATGACAGCTCCAGCTCCAGCCCAGGATGCTCACGCGCCATACTGGTCAACAGCGGCGCAATGCACATGCGGCCAAACAGCACCGGCATCGACACCCTCAGCCTGCCGTTGACCTGCTGCTTCCCCGACTCCAGCAGCATTTCTGCGGTACGTATCTCTTCCAGTGCCCGCAGACAACGTTCGTAAAACAGCGCACCGTCGTCGGTCAGGCTCAGGCTGCGGGTCGTGCGATGAAACAAGCGAACGGCCAACCGTTGCTCCAGGCGGGCGATGGTTTTCCCCACCGCCGAACGCGAAAGGTGTAGCCGGCTGGCCGCCAGCGCAAAACTGCCTGCCTCCACCGCGGTGACAAATACCGAAATGCCGTTCAATCGATCGCTCATGATTTGTAGCCCTGAAAGAAACAATCAAAGGAAATCTTATCGCCACTGGCGAACTTCTATCAACGATATTATCAGCAGGTCTGTTTATCGCTGACTTTGGAGTCAATCATGGCCGAAACAATGCAACGCTGGACAATGGACGCCCTGGGGCGCCAACACCTGCAACTGAACGAAAGCGTCATACCGCAACCGGGACCGCACCAGATCAGAGTGAAAGTGAATGCGGTATCGCTCAATTACCGCGACAAACTGGTCATTGAAACCGGCATGGGACTAGAACTGCCGCAGCCCTTCACGCCAGCCTCCGACATGGCCGGTGAAGTCGACGCCATTGGGCCCGACGTCACCCGTTTTCAGCCCGGCGAACGGGTGATTTCCACCTTTAGCCCCGGCTGGATCGATGGCCGGCAAAAACCCTATGGTAATGCGCGCATCCCACCCTACCGCACTCTGGGCGGCTTTTATCAGGGCATGCTGGCGGAATACGTAGTGCTGCACGAAGACTGGTTGGCGGCTGCGCCCACCTCGCTGGACGATGCGCAGGCCAGTACCCTGCCCTGTGCCGGACTGACCGCCTGGTTCGCGCTGGTGGAACAGGGCCAGCTGCACGCCGGAGAATCGGTGCTGGTACAGGGCACTGGTGGCGTGGCTCTATTCGGGCTGCAAATCGCCAAAATGCTGGGTGCCGAGGTCTATGTTACCTCCGGCAGCGATGAAAAACTGGCGCGAGCCAAAGCCTTGGGTGCCGATCATGGCATTAACCGTCTGACTGCGGACTGGGTAGAAAGGGTGTACCAGTTGACCCAGGATCGCGGCATCGACCACGTGATTGACACCGTGGGTGGCCCTAATCTCGGTAATTCGGTACGCGCCGTTGCGGTGCACTGGCGTATCTCGGTGATCGGGGCGCTGGAGGGCTTTGAAGTTTCGGCTCCCGCAGGGCCGCTGCTGATGAAATCGCCGGTCATTCAGGGTATTGGTGTCGGCCACCGCCGCGCACTGGAAGATCTGGTGCGTGCGGTGGACGTTAATGCCCTACAGCCGGTGATCGACCAGCGCTACCGCTTTGATCAATTGCCGCAGGCGCTCGATCACCTCGATCGCGGAGCATTCGGTAAAATTGTGCTGACGCGCTGAATCACTGCCCGGCGGCGAGATTAACCTTCCATCATTAAAGGAGGGTTTTCGCGCAGTCGGGCAACTTCGTCACTCGGCGTCACGCCAAAGAAACGTTTGAACTCGCGGCTGAACTGCGAAGCGCTTTCGTAGCCGACACGGATCGCCGCGGTACTGGCTTTCAAACCGTCGTGTACCATCAGCAAACGCGCCTTGTGCAAGCGATAGGATTTCACATATTGCAGCGGCGAGGTGTTGGTCACCGCCTTGAAGTTATGGTGAAACGCCGAGATGCTCATATTCACCTCCCCCGCCAACTGCTCAACGTTGAGGTTGTCCGCATATTGGTTCTCAATACGCCGCAGCGCCTTGGCGATTTGGCTGAAGTGGGTATGGCGGTTAACCAATTCCTGCAATGAGGCGCCACAGGCTCCGCGCAGTACGTGGTAGAGAATTTCACGTACAATCTGCGGCCCCAGTACGCGTGCATCCAGCGGTTTGGCCATCACATCCAGCAGGCGTTCGGTAGCGCACAACAGTTCTTCCGACAGCTCGGCCAGGTTCACCCCGCTGCTTTCTCTGCGCGGCTTCACCAGGTAGTCGTCATCGCCGATGTCGATCAACAGGTCCTGCAGCATTTGGCTGTCGATGTTCACCGACAACCCCACCAGCGGCAATTCCGGGCTGGCGAAGGTTTCGCACTCAAACGGCAACGGCACCGTCATCAACAGATAATTGCGCGGGTCATACTGGAAAACCCGATTACCGCAGTAGCCGACCTTGTGCCCCTGGAAAATGATCACTACACCCGGCTCATACATCACCGGCTGGCGCGGGCAATGACGATCGACATAAAGAATTTTCACCAGCGGCACCGGCGAGGGCGTGTAACCGTTGCTCTCGGCAAAGCAGGCCGCCTGGCGCGCCATGCGGCCGCGCAGTTCATCGATTTCGCTCACGGAAACACCCTCTTACATTAAGAATAATTCGGCATAAATAATAGTTTAAAACTCTATTTTTCTACAACGCTTTGTAGGAATAGGCAAGACTCGGGCAGGAATGTGCATTGTGCTGCTGAGCCAAGTTACTGACAATACAGCTCAGATATTTTGCGCCAGCGGCGCTTGCCACATGCAGAAGAGAAATTACCCATGCAAAACTTTATTCTTCATACCCCAACCAAAATCCTGTTCGGCCAAGACCAAATCGCCGGCCTGGCACAGCAGATCCCTGCCGACGCACGCATTCTGATCACCTACGGTGGCGGCAGCGTGAAGAAAAATGGCGTGCTGGATCAGGTTTATGCCGCACTGGCGGGCCGCAACGTGCAGGAGTTTTCCGGCATTGAGCCTAACCCAACCTACGAAACGCTGATGAAAGCGGTCGAAGTGGTGCGCGCAGAGAATATCGATTTCCTGCTGGCGGTCGGCGGCGGCTCCGTGGTTGATGGCACCAAGTTTATTGCCGCAGCGGCCCATTATCAGGCGGATGCCGATCCATGGCACATCCTGAAAACCGTGGGCAGTGAAATCAAAGGCGCGGTGCCAATGGGCTGCGTACTGACACTGCCGGCCACCGGCTCTGAGTCCAACAGCGGCGCAGTGATCACCCGCAAAAGCAGCGGCGACAAACAGCATTTCTTCTCGCCACACGTGCAACCGCTGTTCGCGGTGCTGGATCCGGTAGTAACCTACTCTCTGCCGCCGCGCCAAATCGCCAATGGCGTAGTCGATGCCTTTGTCCACACCATTGAGCAGTACCTGACCTACCCGGTCGATGCCAAAGTGCAAGATCGCTTTGCCGAAGGCCTGCTGCTGACGCTGTTGGAAGATGGTCCGCGCGCGCTGTCCGAGCCGGAAAACTATGCGGTGCGCGCCAACGTGATGTGGAGCGCAACCATGGCCTTGAACGGTCTGATCGGCGCCGGTGTGCCGCAGGATTGGGCAACCCACATGCTGGGCCACGAATTGACCGCCATGCACGGTTTGGATCATGCCCAGACGCTGGCGATTGTTCTGCCTGCGCTGCTGATCGAGAAAAAAGCGCAGAAACGCGAAAAACTGCTGCAGTACGCCGACCGCGTTTGGGGCCTGCGCGATGGCAGTGAAGACAGCCGTATCGACGGTGCCATCGCCGCCACTCGTGCCTTCTTCGAACAAATGGGCGTACCGACCCGCATGGCGGATTACCAGCTCGACGGCAGCTCTATCCCGGCGTTGCTTGATAAACTGCATCAGCACGGCATGACAGCACTTGGCGAACATCAAGACATCACCCTCGAAGTCAGCCAACGCATTTATAACGCGGCGCGTTAATCGCAAACCGCCTATTTCCTGCTAGGCTTTAGTTTCAACTTCTCTCCTGCGCCCGACGCTTCATCGGGCGCAGTTCAATGCGCTATTCGCGCTGCCGATCCTCATCTGATTAACCCATGGGAGAAAACATGACCTGTAGCCGCCCTATCCCGACAGCGCTGGAATTTGGTTAGCAAACTCAGCACTCCCCCAATTTGCCAACTAGAATTTATTAATAGCCGTTTCCGGTGCATGCAGCACCGGGCAATCCGTTGACAAGGAGATACGCATGACAACGCAACAACCCATCATCAAACTCCACGATGGTAATCTGATGCCGCAGTTGGGTCTCGGCGTTTGGCAGGCGAGTATTTCAGAAACCACCCAGGCGGTGCTTAAAGCACTGGAGGTGGGCTATCGCTCGATCGATACCGCTGCAATCTACAAGAATGAGGAAGGGGTTGGCGCAGCGCTGCAATCCACCTCAATACCACGCGATGAGCTGTTTATCACCACCAAACTGTGGAACGACGATCAGGGCGACCCGCAAGGCGCGCTGGAAACCAGCCTGGAAAAACTCAAGTTGGATTACGTCGATCTGTATCTGATCCACTGGCCAAAGCCGCAGCAGGACCAATATGTCGACGCCTGGCGCGGGCTGATCAAACTGCGCGAGCAGGGGTTGGTCAAAAGCATCGGGGTATGCAATTTCCACACCCCGCACCTGCAGCGCCTGCTGGACGAAACCAATGTCGCACCGGTGATTAACCAAATCGAGCTGCACCCGTTGCTGCAACAGCGTCAGCTACGCGCCTGGAACGCAACCCACCATATTGCGACCGAATCCTGGAGCCCACTGGCACAGGGTGGCGAAGGGGTATTCGACCAACCGGTGATCAAAAACCTGGCGGAAAAATACGAGAAAACCCCGGCGCAAATCGTGGTGCGCTGGCACCTGGACAGCGGGCTGATCGTGATCCCGAAATCGGTCACGCCAGCGCGCATTCGTGAAAACTTCGAAGTCTTCGACTTCAAACTGGATAAAGACGAACTGGGCGAAATTGCCAAACTGGATATCGGCAACCGCCTGGGGCCGGATCCGGACTCACTGTAATCTCCCTGCGCCCGGCTTCGGTCGGGCGCAGCATCATCCAAAATACGCTTATCGGCGATAGGCCTCCGCCAGATTTACCGACGCTCTCCGCTCCGCCTCCCTAAGCCAGGCAACCGCTTCTGCTCCGGTGATCTCTGCGCGCCCGAGCGCCGCCTGCTGAATACGCGCCAGCGTCTGAGCGGCACGTTGCCGGATGGCGGCCATATCCTGTCCCACCAGTTCGCCATGCCGCTTGCGGATCTGGCCGTTGATGATCACCGTATCTACATCGGCGGCATGGGACTGCAACACGCTGCTCGCCCTTGGGAAAGAAGAAGGCACCATCGCCCGCTGATGTTTAAGCATAATCACATCGGCCTGTTTTCCCGGCGTCAGCGAACCAATACTTGTCTCCATTCCCAGCGCAGCCGCGCTGCCGTGGGTCGCCCAACGCAACGCATCCCCCACCGAGAGAGAAAGTTCAGAAACCACTTCCCCACGGATATGGTGCTGATGGTTATCCAGGCAGCGCTGGGTTTGCAGCCCCAGCCGCATCTGCGAAAACAGATCCCCAGACCCCACGCAGACAATGTCAGTGCTGATCGCCGGGGCTATCCCGTGATCCAGGCAGGCTCTGATGGGAGGAAAGCCCATGCCCATTTGCATTTCAGTTTCGGGGGCGATGCTGACTTTAGCGCCGGTTTTAGCCAACAGCCGCCATTCGGGATCGGTCAGACCGGAACAGTGAATATGCAGGTGACCGGGCTGCAGCAATTGATGATCGTCAAGCTCCTGTAACCCTTTCAATAACCGGCTATTCGGCAGTGCGCCGGTATGAGAAGCAATCAGGATATCCTGCTGCTGCGCCATGCGGATCTCCGCCGCAGTCTGCGTAAAGGGCACGGTGCCAAAATCGCTGAGCAAGGTCCCCATACGCAACAAACCCTGATCGTCGCTAAAATAACGCTCGCGCAATTCAGCGGCAAAATTGACGCGTTCTTGATGGCTGGAAAAACCGGCGGGCTGAAAATCATAAACCTGAAATCCATAGGAATACACACCACGGATACCGGATTGTTGCAGTGATTCGATCGCCGCGACGGCATGATCCGGGCTATTCACACAGTCACAGCAGTCGAGGATGGTTGTGACCCCGCTGTCTATGGCCTCGAGCGCCCCCACCAGGGTGGCAGTGGACAAATCCTCGGCGGTCACCAAGGCCCCCAGCCCATAAAACGTATTCGCCAGAAATTCCGGCAACGACATATCGCCGGAGATCCCCCGAAACAACGACATCCAGGTGTGGCGATGACTGTCGATCATACCCGGCAACACGATCGCACCACGCGCATCGATCACTTCGGCATCCAGATGACTAAACGCCTTTGCGTTTTCCGCCAGCGCTGCGATCCGGCCATTTTCAATCAGCAGCGCCCCCTGGGGCAGTTCCCCATACTCTGCATCCATGGTGATAATATGACCGCCAGTGATGACCTTACGATCGACCTGCATGCTCATGTTTTACCTCCTGATTACCCACTGGAAAACAGGCGTGCACAATGTCGGTGGTTTAATCACGGCAGACAGGCCGAACGACATAAATACGGCTACGCACATTCTTATGAATCTGCTCATCATTAGGAGCGCTGTTGCTACGGCGGGATGTTGCCTAGCCAATAAATGACCGGATTTCCATCACCACTTTGTCCGGCGATTCCAGGGTGGGGAAATGACTCGCCCCCGCAATTTTTACCGGATTGAACCCGCGGTGGCGTTGAGCGAATTCGCGCTGCAACTGGTCATACTCTGCGCTATGCGGTTGTGAATAGAGGTGCATTACCGGACGCTCAGGGGTGAGCTGTTCCAGGCGTTGCAGGGGAGAGCCAAATTGCCCATAGGCCAACTCGATTTCCCGACAAGAACGGATCCACATCTCCTGATCGAATCCGGCCATTTCCTGTTGGACATGGTTGATCACATCCTGGTTATCCGTATGGGCTACCCATTCCGCAAACAGGGCATCTCGCGCCTGTTGCCAGCTTTCCGGCCGCTGGCTCTGCTGTAAATTTTGCAGCAGATCGGTAAAAGCTCCGGTCATCAACCAGTCCACCACGATGGTTTTCGGTACCCGCAACGGGCCCAGTTGCTGGCTTAAAGCGATGTTGGCCCAGCCGCCATGGGATGTAGAGAGCGGAATCAAGCGCTCAACATCCAGCCGGTCAAGAAACAGAACCAGATCGGCCGTGAGATCATCCATACCAAAATCGCCGTCATAACTGCGTGCGGCATTGTGCCCGCGCCAATCAATATTAAGTACGCGATAGTGTTGCGCCAGCAGCGGTATTAGGTGTTTAAAAAGCCGGTGATCCTGGCACCAACCGGAAAGCAACAGCAGGGTGGTGTCCCCGCTGCCGCTGTCCTGGTAGTCGAATGAATTGCTGCCCAGCGTTATCGTTTTCATGCTCATGCTTGTTCCCTCATCATGCAGAAAGTGGGATGCAGGGGTGAATGGCGGTCCGGCCAGATTAGGCCGTTTCCCACAAGAACTGTAGTAGATGCTTATGCTCTGCCAGCCGGCGAGGAAAATTGTGTGGCGGTTCAAGCGGGAAATCGCTCATCTCCCCCCTCCTGTTTGTGATGGTACGGTAAGGCAATAATTTGACTATATGGCGTTTTTATAGGCGGTGAGTAATGAATAGTCACAACACGGGTATGCCGAAATGGAATAGCAAAAGGGGATTTTGAGGAAGAGACGTTCAGCAGGCAGATCGGCAAAAGAGAGGTGAATTCGAGCAACTTGACCTGAAAACAGAGCCGCCAGGGCGGCCCCGTTTCCGCTGTTTTATACCGAATACGGCCGTTTATTCAAAAAAAATTTCCTCGCTTAAACTTGAGTAGCAAGCCGGCAGGCAGTAAGCCATTCGGCATCTTGCTGCACAAACCCGGTCAGTAACCCCATAGCGGCAGCATAGAAACCAAAACGATCGCGCTGGTAGCAACGTTTGGTGCAAAGCGGCAACCAGCTCAGCAGATGCCGATTCAAAAACAGGTCCTGCTGATCCAACTCCGCGTCCTCTTCGATCAACGTGGCAATCAAGGCAAGCTGGATAGCGAGATGGTCGGCTGCCTCGTTATTTTGTGGCGTAAGCCGGAGCTCAACCAACTTTTGCCGTAACGTTTTACGCTCTTCGGGTGAGGTCGTATGCGGATAATGCCCGGAATAAGGCGATACTCCGGTCGGAGGCGGCAGTAAAAACAGGGAGGCGAAATCGGCCGCCAACTCCAACTGGCACGCTTCCCGCTTTTGCATCGCCCGCAGTCGTCGTTGAAAATGCGTCACGAGCAGCGAAAGTTCGGGTATTGATTTGAGGGCGTTCAATAACGCCAGGTTCTCCTTGTTTCGCAGCCTGAGTAGCCCTTCGTCAGACAGTTCCTGAAACAGCAACTGAGAAAACCAGCGGTAAATTATCGCCCGTTGACGGGCCACTTCATCCAGCAACGACATGAGAGGCCTCTTTGGTATCCGGTTTCATTTCCTGTGGCCCACCAAACCCCGTCACCTTCGGCAGCGGGCCCTGATAGCGCTCTACCTGAACCAGTGCTGAATGGGCCGAAGTCCCTTGTGCCAACTGCGAAGTGCCAATATCGGCGCTTAAGACGTTAGGATCGCCATAGGTGCAAAGCGTTCCGGCTTTACCGCCTACCAAAGGGGAATACCATGCCCCCTCGTGGATACGCACAACGCCGCGTGGGTAATCTGGGCTAATGACCACCCCGGCCAGCACCTGCCCGCGCGCATTAAAAACGCGAACTACGTCACCGGCTTTCAAACCACGATCTTTTGCATCCTCTGGACCTATATATAAAGGTTCACGCCCCGCTACGGCATAGGTCGCGCGATAGTTATCGCTGGAGCACAGTTGCGAATGCAGCCGCTTGTCCGGGTGGCAGGATTGCAGATGCAGCGGATATTTCTCTGCACCTTTTCCCCCGTGGCTGCGTTCAAAAGGCTCCATCCACAATGGATGGCCAGGGCAATCCTGATAGTTAAAAGCGGCAATGGTCTTACTGTAGATTTCAATCAGGCCAGACGGCGTTCCCAAAGGGTAGAGATCGGGCTGTTCGCGAAAATCGCCGTGACGCACCCAGGGTTGGCCTGCCGGATATTCGATATAGCCTTCTCCATCCCAGAAGGTGGAAAAACTGGGCATCTTCACCCCCATCGCAGCCCCTTGTTTCACCCCTTCCTCATAGATAGCCTTGATCCACTGCATCTCGTTACGCTTTTCGGTGTAAACCTGATCGCGGCCAAAACGTTTGCAGAGTTCGCTAAACACGTCAAAGTCGTGGCGAGCCTCATACTGCGGCTTCACTATCTGGCGAATGGCCATCAGCCCTTTGTTGGAATGCGTGCCGAACTGTTCGATATCGTTACGCTCAAAACGCGTGGTCACCGGCAGCACAATATCGGCAAAACGGCAGGACGCCGTCCACTGGTGATCCAGTACCACCACCGTTTCCAGCCTCTTCCAGGCCTCGATCATGCGATTGCGATCCTGTTGGGCATGGAACGGATTGGCGGCGCTGAAGAGCGCTAACCTGATGTCCGGGTAAGTCAGCGTCTCGCCATTAAATGCCAGGGTCTTGCCGGGCGAGAGCAAGCAATCGATGAAACGTGCCACAGGGATATGCTCGGAAGCGCCACGGAAATCGGCGGCATGGATCGGTGCAGGTGGGTTGGACAGGCTACCTAATCCGGAAAGTACCGGGCCCAGAGAGGTCACAGTACCGCCACCGTTGTAATGCCAGCCAAAGCCGACGCCGCCGCCAGGCAGGCCGATTTGCCCCACCATGCTGGCCAATACCACCAGCATCCACGGGTATTGTTCCCCATGATGCATACGTTGAACGCACCAGCCCCCCATAAACTGGGTACGCCCTTTGACCAGCAGCCGTGCAAATTCGCGGATCTGCTCGGGAGTGAGCCCACACAGGCCTGCGGCCCACTGCGCATCTTTAGGCTGTTGATCCGTCTCCCCCATCAAATAAGGCAGGAACTGCTCAAAACCCACGCAATAATCTTTGATAAATGAAGCGTCATAGATTTTTTCCTGGTACAGCGTATGCGCCAGACCCAGCATCAGGGCTACGTCCGTCTGCGGGTTCAAGGCCAGTTGTTCGCAGCCGAGATAGTTCTGCGTTTTACTGCACACTGGATCGACGCTGATCACCCGCATTGTGCCTTGCTGCACACGCTCTTTAATCTGCTGCCAATAGCCAAAGGGCTCGTGATCGGGGACCAGGTATTCGATCTGCAGGTTTTTGATCGGATCGCAGCCCCACAGCACGATGGTCTGGGTATTTTCAATCACCAAAGGCAACGAGGTTTGTTGCTCATACACCTCCAATGATCCTATTACGTGGGGCAAGATCACCTGCGCCGCCGCGGCCGAATAGTCACCTATAGTGGTGACATAGCTACCATGAAGGCCAAGCCCGCGATCCATTGCACCACCGGCCTTATGCAACTTGCCCACCATCTGCCAATCTGCCAGCCCGGTAAACACGCCGGATGAGCCATGGTTTTTTTGCACCCGTTCCAACTCCTGATAGACCAGATCCAGTGCCTGATCCCAGCTCACTCGCACAAAGCGGTTATCGCCGCGTTGGCTGCGGTCGGAATGCTCGCGTTTACGCAGCCAGTCCAGCCGAACCATGGGGTAACGTACTCGCGACGGGTTATAGACGATTTCACGCACCGCCTTGAGCATATCGCACGGATATTTATCGTGTTTGAACGGGCGGGTGTCGATCCATTCGCCGTTGACCACCTTGGCCTCAAAAGCCCCGAAATGCGATCCTGACTGGATCCATCGCTCAGGATTTTCGCCTGCTGCCCATACCTTGCCCAGAAGAGGATGGGGGCCCAGCATGCTGGCCGTCCCTGCGGCCAGTACGCCGGCTATAAACCGTCGGCGAGAAGGGTTGAAATCGTGAATATCCATGGTGACTCCTTATTTTATTTTTTTGCGCTGTCAGCGGTATCACTGGCGTGGGTTTGCAAATATTTCAGCAGGGTTCGCTCTTCTTGCGAACTAAGACGGTAATAGGTGGACATGGCCTTTAACCCGGCGATCCAACCGTTGGCGGTATAACGAGTTGCGGGCGGTACGCTGTGGCAGGCGCTGCAAGTGGATTGCAGCATCCGATCGGCGTATTGCCACACGGGTTCAAGGCTGGCATTAAATCCGTCGTTGGAGGTCCAGGCTGCTACGCTGATTTGCTGCCATTCCTGATGTGATGCCGGATCGACCTGGGTTTTCAGGATCTTGATCGTGGGGAGTAATGATGCATCCAGGACAGCGGTGAATACCCGCTTACCTGGGTACTGCGTGATTACACGCCCACGACCGGCGCTCTCACGCCATCCCACAATCTGGATTTGCACTTTGTCACCCTGTTTTTGCAGCACGCTAACCTGCGTGGCGGGCATCAGCACTGCCTTGTCAGCCGGTTTATCGGCCGATGCGCTCAAGGATTTTTCGCCAAGAGAATACAAGGTGGTCGCCGCAGGCAACGCCATACTCTGCTGCTGCAGCGTTTTAAATTGGCTGCGAAACCCCTGGCTCATATCCGGTTTGTGGTGCGCAATGCCCTTGTGACAATCAATGCAGTTGCTGTCTTTCAACGCGGCCGTGGTCATTTGGGCCGCCGCTTCGGAAGATTGCTTATCGTGATCCATGGCGTCGTAACTGTGGCAGGCCTTGCAAGCGGCAGAACGGTTCTCGGTCATGCGCGCCCACTCCCGCTGCGCCAGTTCAGCGCGTTTGCGCTCAAATGCCTCCGGCGTCGCGATAGAAGGGGAGATAAACTCGTGGTACAGATCGTTCAGCGCGGCGATTTTGCGCACCGCCGTCGCCACGATCCCTGGTGGAATATGGCAATCCCTGCACTCGGCCCGCACCCCGGATGCATTTTTAAAATGAATACTTTCCTTATATTCCTGCCCGACGGTACTCATCGAGTGACAGGACAAACAGAACGCCGTCGAACTGGTTTGATGAACGCCCTGCCATCCCGCCCACAGCAGAAGCAACATGACCCCAGCCCCCGCGACCATCAGCCAAAGTGATTTCTTGCGTATCCACGACATTATGAGATTGCCTCGATTCTCGTTATTTAGTGGCTACGCTAAAACAAAAAACAGGCGGCCAAATAGATACGGCCAGCTTCAGCAATAAGGCCAGATAACACACTTTGTTTAGGGTCAATTATTGCCGTACGCGGTTAGCGTAAGGTGCAGGGGCTGAAAGTTTGCGACAAAGGGATTTTATGTGGGAATTAGAGCTCGACAGAGTTTGTGATACGCCCCTGCAACTGCAGATTTTTCAATACTATTATCAAGCCATCACGCGGGGTAGCTACGTTTGCGGTGATATGCTGCCTTCCATCCGTAAGCTGGCCGGCAAGCTGCAGGTCGCGCGCATCACCGTGGTACTGGCCTATGAAAAGTTGGTGATTAGCGGCTACATTAAAAGCCGACCGGGCATTGGTTACCAGGTGGTATTTGACCGTCAGGTAAAACCCGTCCGGCACACTCCCCCCTATTTCAAAGGGCCGGCCCCCACCCGATTGCTGACCGCAGAGGTGCCCGGCGATCTCTACAGCCAGCCGACGCCCGAACTTTATTGCCGCATGAGCATCCCCGACCCCAACGCTTTCCCTTGGGCAAGCTGGCGCAAATGGAACAACTCACCGTCCTGTCTCAAAGAACAACTGGTGACGCGTTATCACTCCCCTCATGGGTTACAGCCACTACGCCAGGAGATCGCACGCTATTTACGCCTCTCGCGCAGCATCGATACCCGGCCAGAAAATATCATCATTACCAACGGCGTTCAGGAAGGGTTGTCGCTCTTGAGTCAGCTCTTCGTACTCAAGCGAACGACGTCGCCGCATATCCCCTGTCATATTGTGACCGAGTCGCCCTGCTATTCCGGCGCCTGGCATCTGTTCAATTGTTATGGAGCGCAGGTCACCACGCTGGCCGTCGACAAACAGGGCATGTGCGTATCGCATCTTCCGGAGCGCTCCACACAATTGTGCTATGTCACGCCTTCGCACCAGTATCCTCTGGGTAGCCAACTTTCTCTCTCGCGGCGCAAAACCTTGCTGCTGTGGGCACAGCGGGTGGGGGCTTACGTCATCGAGGATGATTACGATGCGGTTTTTTCCTGGGGACAGAAACCGCTGCCCCCGCTCAAAGCGATGGACAGCCAGGATCGGGTGATTTATGCCGGCACCTTTTCAAAAACCTTGGGGCCAGGGATACGCCTGGGGTATTTGGTCTGTCCCGATGCCATTTTGCCCTCAGTACAGAATATGAAGGCCCTAAGCAACAGCGGGAGCAATTGGCTATTGCAGCAATTTCTGGCGGAGTTTATGCACAGTCAGGTGTTTTATACCCATCTGAGCAAGTTGACCTGCGAATACGAGATGCGTCAGAACCTATTGCGTAAAGAGCTGAAGCGCCTGTTTCCCGAAGGGCAACTCTGGGGTCACGCCGCCGGGCTGCATCTGACATTAATCACGTCCATGGCCGAAGATTTTATTCAACGACTTCGTCAGCGTTGTCTTCAGGCCGGGGTCCGCTTCGATACCTTACGTGAGCTGGAAAACGGCTCGGAAACCACCTGGCGAGCGGGTTGCCACGCGTCGCCCATTTTCTTTGGCTTTGGCAACCTGAACTCGCAACAACTGAAAAAAGTCCTGCGGGTGGTCGAGCAACAGTTGCTACACCTGAATCAGGAGCACGGATCGCTGTACTGACCCGCGCCCTGTTGGCGAGCTACAACCGTTCGCCGTTGGTGGCGATCACCCGCTGGTACCAGCCAAAGCTCTGCTTCTTCTTACGTGCCAGATTGTTGTCGTGATCGACATACACAAAGCCGTACTGTTTCTGATAGCCGTTGAGCCAGGAGAGCAGATCGATAAATGACCACGGGTAATAACCACGAACATCCGCGCCCTGCTCGATCGCCGCGCCGATCGCCTGGATATGATCGCGTAAATAATCAATACGTGGTTGATCGCGCACCTCACCTTCGACGATCGGATCCTTGGCTCCCAGCCCGTTCTCGGTAATGTAGATTGGGATATTGCCGTAGCGTTTGACGATACGGCCAATGGCATCGGTCAACCCCTGCGGATAGACCTCCCAATCCCAGTCGGTGTAGACGCCGTGCGGATTGCGAACCTGTTTAAACAACCCCTTGAAGCCCAGCTCGCGCCCGCTGCCCTTCTGCCCGCTGGTGTTGATGGTATAACCGTCCACGTCATCGTTGTGCGCGACCATTTCACGCTTGTAGTAATTCAGACCGATAAAATCGACGATATTCTCTTTCAGCAATGCCTCATCGCCCGGCGCGAAATGCGGCACGCCAAAGGCCTGCTGCGCCATCGCCAGCAGCTCTGACGGGTATTCGCCCTTCAGCACCGGATCGTACAGCCAGTGGGTGAAGATCCCTTCGGCTATTTCGCAGGCGCGGCGATCCTGTGGCGAATCGCTGATCGGATCGTTCGGTTGCAGCACGTTGACGAAGCCGATCTGGCCGTTGATCTTCATTTCACGGAAGCTTTTTACCGCACGGGCGTTGGCCAGGAACACATGGTGACACGCCTGAATGCCCTTTTTCGGATCGGTCAGTTTGGGTGGGTGCGCCCCGGTGAAATAGCCCATGCCGATAAACACAATGGTTTCATTGAACGTGGACCAGAGTTCGACCCGGTCGCCAAACCGCGAGTAACACAGACGCGCATATTCATCAAAAGCATCGACGATCTCTCGTGATTCCCAACCACCAAATGCGTCCTGCAACGCCTGCGGCAGATCCCAGTGGTACAGGGTGATCATCGGTTTGATATTGTGCTTGAGCAGTTCGTCGATCAGATCGCTGTAGAATTGGATCCCGGCCTCGTTCACTTCTCCCCGGCCTTGTGGCAGCAGCCGTGGCCAGGAAATCGAGAATCGGTAGGTCTGCATACCCAGCTCGGCCATCAGCGCCACATCTTCACGGAAGCGATGATAGTGATCGACCGCCACGTCGCCGTTAGTCCCCTGATAGGTGGTGCCTGGCAGGTGAGAGAACAGGTCCCAGTTGGACAGGCCTTTGCCGTCGGCATCATAGCCGCCTTCGACCTGATAAGACGCGGTCGCGGCACCCCAGAGAAAGTCTTTCGGAAATACGCTCATTGGTTTTTCACCCCGTTTTGCTCCAGTAATCGGTAAATTCTCACCAGTTCCTCCACCAGATCGCGCGCCAGCATGGCATTCATGATGTGGTCCTGCGCGTGCACCATAATCAGGTTGACCGGCAGCTTGCCCTCCCCCTCGTCAAAACCGATCAGCTCGGTTTGGGTGGCGTGGGCACGCTTGGCCGCCAGTTGCGATTCCGCCAGCAGAATATCCACCTGGTCCCATTGGTACTTACGCGCCGCATACAGCGCCTGCATGGCGCAGCTGCGCGCCTCTCCGGCGTTGATGATCAGCTCCATTACCGCCGTTTCCATGTCCATCATTCGGTGACTCCTTGCGTCTGTTCAATCTGCTCCGCTTCGCTCACTTCCTGATCCAGCAGCTGTTGCTCATAGACTTTGAAGAACGGGTAGTAGATCAACGCCGAAACCGCCGCCAGCAGCAGCACCAACAGCGCGGCGCGAAGATCCCAACCGGTAGCCCAGGCGGCACCAATCGGCGCCGGAGCGGTCCAGGGCACCACCGAGATCACCCGCCCGATCAGATCCAGCTTCACCGCCGCGTAGGCGATGATCGAATTGACGATCGGCGCGGTAATAAACGGAATAAAGAAGGTAGGGTTCATCACGATCGGCGTGCCGAAGATCACCGGTTCGTTGATGTTGAAACAACTCGGCACCAGGCTCAGCTTGCCGATCGAACGCAGGTGCGCCGAACGGCTGCGCAGATAAAGCAGTACCAGCCCAAAGGTGGCGCCGGATCCGCCGATGACGATAAAGAAGGTCCAGAAGGCCTCCATAAAGATGTGCGGCATCGGTTGGTTGGCGGCCAGCGCGTCTTGGTTAATCCCCAGGTTGGTGAGCCAGAAGGCCTGCAGCATGCCGGAAACGATCACCGCGCCGTGGATACCCGCAAACCACAGCAGATGACCGATCAGCACCGCCAGCAAGATCGCCGGCAGCGAATCCGCAGCAGAGATCAAGGGTTGGAACAGCGCCATGATCGCCTGCGGCAACAGCAGGTTGAACTGGTGCTGCACCAGCAGGCTCAGCGGATACAGCGTGATCACCACCGCCAGGATCGGGATCAGCAGATCGAACGACTGCTTGATCTTGGCCGGCACCTGCTCCGGTAATGAGATGCCGATATTGTGCGCCTTGAGGAAGCGGATCAGTTCGGTGGTGTATATCGCCACCAAAATGGCGGTGAAGATCCCCACGCCGCCCAGTGCGGCGGTCGGCAGCATTTTTTCGCTTTGCGGCGCGGCCACCAGCAAGAAAGACATCAATGCCAGCATCGCCGCCATAAAGGGATCGAGCTTATAACTCTGCGCCAGGTTGTAGGCAATGGCGGCGGTGATATAGATGGACATAATGCCCATCGTCATATTAAACGGGGTGAGAATAGCGACCTGATGTTTTTCCGCCGCCCCCAGCCACCATTGGGCAATGCCCCAACTGCTGTCGGCGGAAAAGGGCGGATAGGCAAACACCAGCAAGAATGAGCCGACGATCATAAAGGGCATCGCGGAAATGAAACCGTCGCGGATCGCCATAATATGTCGCTGAGTCGATAATCTCCCGGCAATCGGGCTGATGCGGTTTTCGATAAAATTGAATGCGGCCTGGCTGATACTCATGGTCCAACCCTCGGGAGGTGCTGAGTCAATGGTCACAGGATGGGAAAACCGGCGGAAACGGCCTGATGCCGGCGGCCCGGTGGGATCAGTGTTGTGCGATCATCTGTAAGGCTTCGGCGAGAATTTTATCGCCGCGCATCATGCCGTAATCCATGCTGTTTATTACCGCTATCGGCTTATTTTCCCTGTCGGCAATCTTTTTAAAATCGGCGAACTTATATTTCACCTGCGGCCCAAGCAGGCAACATTGGTAATTCGCCAACGTGGATTCAAATTCCTCCAGGCCGACGGCGATAATATCAACCTCAATCCCCTGCTGTTCGGCAGACTTTTTCATTTTATTCACCACCATGCTGGTCGACATTCCTGCGGCGCAGCATAAGAATATTTTTTTCATCCGTTCTCCTGGAGGCATAGGTACAAATGATTCAGTTGAAGAATGAGTATGGTTTCAAAAACGAGAAAACCGCAACCGGTTTCAGTAACCGGTTGCAGAGTTTGAATGGGTTCTGTGAAGGAGATCCGAATTTTAATTTTCGGGCTTAAAACGCGGAATAACTGAGCAACATCGTCTGGCTAAACCGCTGCCCTTTAGCCAGGCGGCGCAGCCCGCCCAGGTCAGCCATGTTATGCCCGTTGGCCGCGTGGGACATGGGTTCCAGACAGAAAAAGTCGAATTGATAACCCGGATCGAACGCCGGATCCGAGACGAACAGGAAATAAACCGGACAGGCCGGCTGAGTGTTCATTCGTAACCGAGCTCCCTGCTCCGGCCACTGGATCTCCGCCTCGCCGTTCCAGCCGCTAAAGCCGTTGTTCACCCAATGACGCGGCAATGGCCCCGGCTGGTTGAAATCCATTTCTTCGCTCAGCGCCGCCTGCTCGCCCGCCAGCCAGTCTTCGGCCTCCCGCCAATAGGCCGCGGCGGAAGCCTGTACCCGGGTATGCGCGGTTAACGGAAAGTACGGATGCCAACCCAGCCCATAGGGCATCGGCTTTTCACCGGTGTGCTCTACCGCCAGTTCGATGCTGAGTTGGTGCTGATGCAGGGTAAAGTATTGTTCTACCTGATAACGATAAGGGCCATTCTCATGCTGATAGCGCAAGTGAAGGACTTCGTCGCCTTGCTCAACACATTGCCATTCCTGCAGCCAGCCGTCACCATGCAGATAATGCCGATCCCAGTCGGTATTGGCGCTGAGCCGGTAGTCTTGCTGCTCGAAGCTGAAGCGGTTTTGATTGACCCGATTGCCGAAGGGGACCAGAGGAAAACATCCCGATTGCAGCGCTGGCGTAGCGTCACTCACTACCGCAGGCCGCAGCAGAGGGAGCTCTCCCTCCGGTGTGTAAGCGGTAAATTTCAGCACGCTGCCGCCCAACGAGGAAACCACCAGCGAGACGCAGCCGTTATCCAAACTAAACAGTGCCATAGTGCCCCCTGGCGTTAATCGGCGAAGTTAATCACCACCTTGCCACACTGCCCGGAAGCCATCAGCGCATAAGCATCGGCAGCCTGTTCAAGGGCAAAGCGGTGGGTAATCGCGTGATGCGGATGCATTTTCCAGTCGTGCAGGTCGGTACAACATTTTTCCATATGGTGCAGGCTGGTGACCCATGAGCCGATAATTCGTCGTTGGTGATGCATCAGGTCTGCACTGACCTCAAATTCCACCTTGCCGGTTTCACCGATGTAGACAACCCTTCCCCAGTCCGAGGAGGCCTGCAGCGCCAGCAGCCGTCCTTTAGCGTTACCGGAACAGTCGAGGGTGACGTTGGCGCCGCCCGCGGTCAATTCGCGAATGCGCTCTGTCACCCCCTCGCCGGTCAGAAAACCGTGATCCATCAGCCCCAACCGCTTCGCAGTCGCCAGACGTTCCGGTATGACATCTACGCCAATCACCGTTTTCGCCCCCCGCCCCTTCGCCAGCATCATCGCCATCATGCCGACCGGGCCCAACCCTACGACCAGCACGTGATCGCTGCCGGACACCTCGCCGCGCACAATGCCTTCATAGGCCGTGCCGACGCCGCAGGAAATAAAAGCGCCGTCTTCGTAGCTGAGCGAATCCGGCAGATGGATCAGATCCTTTTCCTCCGCCAACAGGTAGTCGGCGTGGCCGCCATCCCGTTGCCAGCCATAGGCAGCCTTGCCAACGCCGGTACAGGAAATCGGATAGCCCCGGCGACAGTTGCTGCAAAAGCCGCAGCCGGAAATGTGGTACACCAGCACGCGGTCACTCTCGCGAAAGTGCCGGCAACCGGCCCCCAACGCGACAATCTGCCCACAAGGTTCGTGGCCGTTAATAAATCCCCGGTACAAGGGCTGATCCGGTGCGGCAGCCGTGCCACGGTGCTGATGATAAATATAATGAATATCGCTGCCGCAAATACCGGACGACTTCATTTTAATTAATACCTGGCCAATACCCGGTTGCGGAATATCCACCTCGCGCAGCTCTGCCGTGGAATTTCCGGGTAAATAAGCCGCCAACATTTTTCCCATAATATTTTCCTTCCAGATTTAATGCGTTATTTTTAGTGGCATATGAGGCTATTGCTTATTGTTCTTCTGCATCACGATAATATTGGCCAGCACCGCCAGTACGATAATCACCCCTCTGACCACCTGTTGGAAAAAGGAGTTAATTCCCAGCAAGACCAGGCCGTTGCCAATCAGGGTGATCACCAGCACGCCGAGCAGAGTGCCGAGCATCGAACCGCGCCCGCCGGACAAGGCTGTCCCCCGACCACCACGGCGGCAATCACGTCAAACTCCAGGCCACTGGCCGCACCGGCATTACCGGAGCCCAGGCGCGCCGCCAGCAGAATACCGGTGACGGCCGCCAACAGGCTGGCCAGGGTAAACAGCAGGATACGAATGCGTTTGACGTTAATGCCGCACAGCTGGGCGGCGCTGGCGTTGCCGCCAATGGCGTACACCGAGCGGCCAAAGGCGGTTTTCTTGCTGATAAACTGAAAAACCACGAACAGGATCAGCATAATCACCGCCGAAACCGGCAGGCCCAACACCTGTCCGCCCAGCCAGTCCAGCACCGTATTTTCGTCGATCGGCACCGGCAAGGCGTTGGTCATAAACAACCCCATACCGCGTAAAGCGCTCCAAAGTCCCAGCGTGGCGACAAAGCTGGGCACGTTGAACCAGCCACGTAATACTCCGGCAACCGAGCCTAATGCCGCCCCCAGGCACAAAGCCAGGATCAACGCTAATGGCAGCGGGATGGCGTATTGCATCAAATAAGCCAGGATCACCGAAATGAAGGCCACCATCGGGCCAACGCTGACGTCTATTTCCCCGGAAATAATAATCAGCGTCATGGCCCAGGCGGCAATGCCGATGGTGGCGGCATCGCGTAAGATATTCATTTGGTTATTCAGCGAAATAAACCCGGTGGCATAAATAGAAAATACCAGGTAAAGCACGACAATAATTGCCAGCAGGCCCAGTTCATTGGCGTGCTTCGATAATTTTCGGGTTCGGGTTATTTTTACTTCCGGTACCAATGTGGACATTGTATTACCTCCGGTGCCTTCGAATGTGGGCAGAATTATTGGATCATCAGCACTTCAGACATCAGCTGTTCAACATCCACGGGCGAGATAAACTCCTTCACTATCGTGCCTTGCTGCAACAACAAGATCCGGTCGCAGACCTGGGGTAATTCCTCCACTTCGCTCGATACGAAAATGATACTTTTACCCTCTGCCGCCAGCTCACGCGCAATACGGTAAATTTGATTTTTCGCTTCGACATCCACGCCGCGCGTCGGCTCATCCAGCAACAGGATCCGGCTTCTGGCGTAAACCCAACGGCCGATCACCACCTTCTGCTGGTTACCGCCGGAAAGCGTCATGATCGGCGTGCCGGTTTCTGCGGTTTTCACCCGCATCCGGCTGACGATCGCCGAGGTTGCCTGTTTGATCTTCTGCCAATTCAGCACGCCAAAGCGGCTGACGGAGCGGCTGTCTGTCATCACGGTATTTTCATCCACGCCCAGCAACGGCATGATGCCCTCCGCCTTTCGGTTTTCCGGCGTGTACGCCATACCGCGCTGGAGCATCTGGGCGTAATTCGGGCAGATCAGCGTTTCACCGTCGAGGATCAGCTCGCCTTCGACGAACGGCGTCAGGCCAACGATGGCTTTCAGCAATTCACTGCGGCCTGCGCCCAACAACCCGGCAATACCCAGTACTTCGCCCCGCCGCAGCTCGAAACTGACCTGATGCAATTTGGGCGGCAGCGATAATTGTTTAACTTCAAAAACCTTGTCCCCGCCCTTCGGGGCCGTGACGGTTTGCGTATGGTGGTCCTGATGGCCCAGCATCAGGTCGACAATTTGCTGAGTTGAGGTGTTGTCCAGCGCCACGTCACCCGCCACGCGGCCGTCGCGCATAATGGTGCAGGAGGACGCCAGCCGGCGGATCTCATTCATTCGGTGGCTGACATACACCACTGCAATCCCGGCGGCGGAAAGGCGCATCACTGCCGCCGCGACCAGATCGGCCTCGGCGTTGGCCAGCGAACTGGTTGGCTCGTCGAGGATCACCACTTTGGGATCCCCCTGGCAGGCCCGGGCGATCTCCACCAGCTGCTGCTGCGCCGGGCTGAGATCGCGAACCCATTGTTGAGGATCGATGTCCACCCCGAGCAGCGCCAACGCGTGCCGGGCGTGCGCCAGCATGCCTGGCGCGTCAATCACGCCGGCGCGCTGCGGCCAGGCCCCCAAACACAGGTTTTCCGCCACGCTCATGTCCTGTACCAGGCTTAGCTCCTGATAGACGGCACGCACGCCAAGCTCACCGGCCCGGCGCGTCAACAGCGCATCTGGCCCCTCCAGCAGTCGATCGCCGATAAACACTTGCCCGGCGTCCGGCCGCTCACTGCCGGTCAACATGCGGATCAAGGTGGACTTACCCGCGCCGTTTTTCCCCAGCAGAGCGCGCACCTCGCCACGCCGCAGCGTGAAATTCACATCTTGCAGCGCCACCACCCCCGGGTAACGCTTATGCCCCGATTGAATGCGGACCACGACCGGTTGCTGCGCCAATTCGTTTAAGGCTCTGTCACTCATGCAAGCCACCGACATTAAGAGCCTATCCCAGTAGGCGTCATTGTTGCAGGCAGTTTGGACAAGGACAGCGCGGAAGAACCGGAGCGTACACAGAGTACGTGAGGATTCTGAGCACTGCCCAGGGCCAAACGGACAAATAAAATAGCCTAATGGAATAGGCTCTAAGGTAAGCCGTCTTTGTGAGTCGTCAGCCAATCAGTAGCGCTCTGCGACGAGGCGTAGAGATCGATCGGCACCTGCACCACCTTTTGGCCGACCGGCCGCTGGTTGATGGCGTTCATCGCCTGAGTAAAGACCAACGCCCCCATTTTCTTGCCCGAGATATCCACCACCGCCTGCAGTACCTGACGGTTCACCAGTTCCTGTGCGATTTCGGTGGTCATGTCCGAGCCGAATACCACCGTTTGGCCGACCTTGTTCTGGTTGCGCACGGCTTTAACCGCCCCGAGCGTAGCGCCGCCGGATTCGCCGAAAATGGCATCGACTTTCCCGGAGGAAATCAGCAGTTTCTCGCCGACCGATATCGCCTTGTCCAGCACGGTGCCTTCCTGATTAGCGACGATTTTCATGCCCGGTACTTTCGCTTTTAACGCCTCTTCAAATCCTTTACGCCGTTGCACGCAAACTTCGAAGGCTTCGCAATTAATAACGGCGATTGCAGGCTCGGTTATTTTCTTTTCAATGAAGTAATCGGCGGCGGTATTACCCAGTTTTTTGCCAAACTCGTAGGGATCGCCGACCAAATAGGCATAAACATATTTATCTACGCCTTTCTCATTAATGCAGGTGTTGTAACAAATCACCGGAATGCTGGCTTCGTTGGCACGCTTGATGGCCCGCACGCTGCCATTCACCGAAACGGCGGAAAGCACGATGGCATTCACGTCGCGCGCAATCATGGTATCGATAAACGAACTTTCTTTAGAAACATCCCCCTGCGCATTGGTTTCTATGATTTCAATTTTCCCTTTGTCCTTGGCGGCGCCGTCTTGCACGCCCCAGCGGACCCCGGCGTAATACCCCTGGGTATCGAGATAAATAGCGCCGATGGCGGTTTTGTCGTTTTTAGCCTGTGCGCCTGCACTGAAAATAATCAGGCCCCCGGTAATGGCTAACAGCACGTGTTTTATTTTTTTTAGCAACATCGTTATTCTCCAGTTAATGTTCATTAACCTCTTGCTGCCTATTTTTATTATCCCGCCTGAAGGCTTTACCGCTGTTCGCCCTCAGGCGGAGCACAGACTCATTACACTAAATGATCAAACTGATTACTTACCGCCACAGGATCACGCATTAAACTAAACAGGGTTAAGTAAACTTTTTCTCCCTGGCGCGATCCGTACCTGCTGCACTGAGCTGTTCTTCCAGTGCTTCCAGAGTAATGCCTTTGGTTTCCGGCACTCTGGCGTAAATGAACCCCGCACCGGCCAGGCAAATGACGCCATACAACAGGAAACTGCCCGCTGCGCCTAATGCGGCATTCAGCAACGGGAAGCTATAGGTCAGAACAAAACAGGCCACCCACAGCGCAAAGGTGCCGGCGGCCATGGCCGCTCCGCGAATGCGATTGGGGAAGATTTCAGACAGCAGTACCCAGGTAACGGGGGCAAGCGTGACGGCATAGATAGCGATGGCGACCAACACCAGTAACAACACCGGCAGCCCCAGCAAACCATAGGCGTAAGCCGCCGCCATCAGCAGGTAGATCACCGTTAATCCACAGGCACCTATCAGCATCAGCCGGCGTCGGCCAATGCGATCCACCAGCGGTAAAGCCAGCAAGGTGAAGATCAGGTTGATCAACCCGGTGGCGACGATCGACTTCAACGTATCGTTAATATCGAACCCTGCCGACGCGAAGATCTCCTGCGCATAGTTAAAGATCACGTTGATACCGCACCACTGCTGAAATATCGCCAGCACAATGCCTATCACCAACACCGGCCGTACATCGCTGCGCAGCAGCGCACTGAGCGGCACCTTGCCGCTATCCTTGTCCAGCGTTTGACGGATCTCCTTTAGCGTTTGCTGCGCATAGCTTTCATTGCCGATGCGTCGCAAGACCTTCTGCGCCTGCTCGTGGCGGCCGACCTTCGCCAGCCAGCGCGGCGACTCCGGCACTGCCAGCATCAGCAGCAGGAAGGCCAGCGCCGGTACCAGTTCGGCGCCAAACATATAACGCCAGCCAACCTGTCCGTTCCAGCTGGCCAACAACTCCGCCTGACCGGCATTGGCCGCCACCGGATCGGCGATCAGCAGGTTGATCAACTGCGCTGCCAATACCCCGATCACAATGGTCAATTGGTTCACCGCAACGAAGCGACCCCGCTGTGCCGCCGGGCTGATTTCGGCGATATACACCGGCGACAGCGCCGAAGCCAGGCCAATGCCGACCCCGCCGACAATGCGGTAAATGATAAAGGCGTCAAAACTGGTGGCCACGGCGGTGCCCCAGGCCGAGATCACGAAGGTCAAGGCGGCAATCGCCAGCGGCAGCTTGCGGCCAAAACGATCCGACAGCAGGCCCGAGATCACCGCGCCGAAAATACAGCCCACCAGCGCCGAACTCATCGCCCAGCCTGACTGGGCGGGATCGGTGATGCCAAAATAGGCCTCGTAGAAAGGCTTGGCCCCGCCTATGACCACCCAGTCGTAGCCGAACAACAGGCCACCGCAAGCGGCGACCAGGCAGATAGTCCAGACATAGGGCATGTTCAGTTTATTCGTCACATTGGTCCCCTTTTGGGCATCAGTTGGCTAAAGTCTCGGCCAGCACGGTGAATAAACGCGCTTTGTCATGCGCAGGATTTATCGCCAGCAGCTCGCTTAACGTTTGCTGCGCTGCGGCTAACTGCCCTAACCCCAGTTGCGCCAAAGCCGTCACCAGCAGGCAGTGCTGTTGATGCGCCTGTTGCAGGTCATTGTCCAACGCCATCAAATCCGGCAGCGAAACGGCAAAGAAATCGGCGCCAGGCGACACTGCAGACTGCTGGCTTGCCCATTGCTGCATTTGGGTGAACTGCTGTTCGGCCTGTGTTGACTGCCCCAGTTGCTTGAGCGCCATGCCGCGATAGAACAAATAATCCACCGGTTGGTCGTTGTAGTAGCGACTTTCAGCCAGTTCGCTGTGCCCCGCGCAGGCCCGTTGCCAATAGCCGGCGGCCGCATCGAGCTTGCCTTGTCGCGCGGCGCAGATACCCAGCCAATAGTAGATATCGTTGTCGCTTTGCCCGGCCAGGCGACCTTCCCCCAGATTCTGCGGGTAGTGCAATGCCGCCTGCAGCAACTCATGCGCCTGCTGCGGTTCCCCCCGTTGCAATGCCTGGAATGCCAGCCGCTGCAGGTTGATCAGATACTGACCGGTCACTTTGCCTTCACCGCCTTCCCACGGGTGGAACTCACGCTGTTGCAGGATCCGCTGCGCATCGCTCAGCCGACCGCATTGGTTGTAAAGGCTCAGTAATTCGGCGGTCAGGTCGTCCCGCCGGGCCACTACCGGCAAATGTTGCTCCAACATCGCCAGCCGCTGCCCAGGCGCAGTACCCAGGCGCTTGTTTAGCTGATCCAGTTCGAACAGCAGGCGAGCGTCATCAGGCTGCAGGGCAAAAGCCCGCTGCAGATGAGCCAGCGCCACATCATGCTGTTTGAGCTTATTGAAGGCGTAGATCCCCAGATTGCGCCAGGCATCGGCAAACGTCGGTTGCCGCTCCACGCATTGCTGCCACAGCGCTACCGCCTGTGGATAGTTGCGTTTGCTGTAATGGAAACAGGCCAGCAGATACTGCGCAAAATCGCACTCCGGCAGTTGGCTTAGCATATGCACTTCATTCAGGGTATTGGGGAAGCGTACCTGCCGGGCAAAGCCGTTGCGCGCCTGCGTCAATAACCGTTGGTATTCCTCGTCGCTTACCGCGCCTTTGCGCAGGCTGGCCAACATATAGCGCGGCAAGGTTTCCTGGCTGTCCAACAGCGTCAATAATTCAATCGACTGTTCTTTGGCTCCCCATTCACCAAGTTGGCCGGCGATGGTCAACGCATTGATCCCGCGGCAGCCGGTCACCGCCTTCAGGCGTTGCAGATCGGCCTCCGCGCGGGTTTGCGCATAGCGCAGGTAGTACAGGCTGTAATGCAACGGACGGGCGACAAGCTGGTCATCGATGTAGTCCAGGCTCTGTGTCCCTTTCCCCAAGCGTTGCAACAGCAGCGCCTTCAGGGCAATCAGCGGATAATGGCTGGCGTTCACGCTCAGGCTACTTTCACAAAACTCCAGCGCCTGCTGATACTCCCCGCGCCGCGCCGCAATTCGCGCCAGGCCATAGAAACCGCCCGGTTTGCCATTACCGCTCCAGATGGCACGGTAGAAATCTTCGTAGGCGGCATCGTCGTTGCCCAATTGTTCCTGAGCGCAGGCACGGATCAGACTGGCTAACCCGCACTGTGGGTTACGGTTAAGGTTGTGGGCCCGCGCCAGCGCGTCATCCGCGTAGGCAATGGCAGGTTTAAAATTGGCGCGGTTATATTCCAGCGTGGCCAGTGCCAGATTGCAGCGGTAATCAAGAGGATCCAACGCCAGACCCCGCTGGTAGTAATCGAACGCCGAACGGCTGGCGTGGTGATACTGCTCCAGATGCTGGCCGATAAACCAGGCCTCATCGGCACTGGCGATCTGCTCTGCCGCCAACGGTGCCCTGGCAGGCTGCGGCAACTCGGCGCTTTCACTCGCCTGATGCTGGCGATAGCTGAGTACACAGCTGCCCTGCGCGTCCTGCAATTCAATCGTCAGGCGACCGGAGAAATCGCCGGTCATGGTCTCCAGCAACGCCGCACCTGGGGTGAGATCGACACGCCGGTCGAGCAGCAGCTGCTGGTCGCTGTCGCTGCGGATCACCAAGCGGTGCTGTGCCAGTGGCGCGACCGCATACAATCCCCACACCAGCTGCCGCCCGTCGCTTTCCAGTTTTAGCGCTGCACGAGTGTTGGCGTTCTGCACCATGCCCAGGGTGTTGTAGGGCAGGAAATTCTGCACGAAGCATTTTTCTTCGTAGGCATCGAGCCAGGTGAAATCCGGTTGGTTATCGGTGTAAACCCCGGTCATCAGCTCAATGTAAGGACCGTTATTGTCGGTCAGGCTGCGATCCCAGGCCTGACCAAATTCGCCGTGGCCCCAGCTCCACTGTTTCTTGCCGGGCGACACGTGGCGATCGGCGATATGCAGCAACCCGCCCTGCTCATCGTGGCTGTAAGCGCCCACAAAGTCATAGTCCGACTTATGCGCCATGTAAGACGTCGGTACCGGGATATTCTTGTAGCGCGAAATATCCACACCGGCCGAATAATCCACCTTGTAGTAGGTGCCGGTGGCAATAGGGAACGAAGAGACATCGCGCTTGCCATGGTCAAAAACGGCGGTCACATCCGGCGGGAATACGCTCTGGTGATCGTCTCCACCTTTCACCGCCGGGTTGGCCCACCACAGGAAATGGCGCGGCGTCGGGTTAGGGTTAAAAATCTTGGCGCTGATTTCAATCAGCGCGCGGTCAGGATACAGCGTGAAACCGGCCATCACCTGCAGCCCGCGCATCGGCTCCACCTCCCCCAGCCAGACGGTCTGCGCCCCGTTATCGTGCTGCTGGATCTGGCAGTCCACCGGCATATAGGTGGTCGGACGGTGGTGTTGCGGCCAGTTGAACTCGATCCCCCCTGAGATCCACGGCCCCAATAACCCCACCAGCGCCGGTTTCACTACCTCGTTGTGATAGACAAAATCGCGCTGCTGCACTTTGTCGTAAGCCCGATGAATACGCCCGCCCAGTTCCGGCAACAGCATCACGCGCAGGTAGTCGTTTTCCAGATATACCGCCTGATAGCGACGCAGAGATTTTTCACCGCTCAGGGTGTCAATAACGCCATAGGGATAAACCGCACCGGACGATCCCTGATAGACGCGGTTTTCCAGGAACATCGGGTGCGAATCCTGCTCGCCCGTGCCGTAAGTGGGTAATTCAACCTGCTCTTGCCAAACCTTGACTGTCCCGTGCATGTTTTCCTCACTAAAAATACTGAAGGTTGCTTTTCAGGCAGTCTAAATGACAGAATCGGCTACTTTACGCGCTACCATCACGCAATACAGTAAACGGGGTTTAATGAATGGCATTGCAAGGGTTGAATAACCAACGGGTGCGCAATTTTAATAAACGGGTGCTGTGCGCGTTGCTGTATCGGGAAAAGGTGGCCAGTAAATCGACGCTGGCGCGGCTTTCACAGCTGTCTATTCCTGCCGTCGGCAAAATTCTCGATGAGCTGCAGGAAGAACGCCGGGTTGAACACGACCAGCAGAATTTGCACCGCCGCGGTTTGGGCGGCGGCAGTTACCGCATCGCTGCCTCTGAGCAACGGATCCTGTGCCTGAACGTGTCGCCCTATCTGATTGAAAGCATCGTGGTGGATGGCCTGATCACGCCGTGCAGCGCCTTCACGCCGCAACCGATCGTTGCCACCACGCCACAGGCGATGCTGCAGGAAATGGTGCAGATCTATCACCTGCACAGCCGACAACAGGGGATGCCGCTGAAAATAGCGCTGTCGATCCACGGCCAGGTAAACCCGCTCACCGGGGTGTCGCAGCGCATGCCACAGGCCCCCTGGGAAGGCCCGGTGGAGATAAAATACCTGCTGGAAGAGCGCCTGAAGACCGAGGTCCTGCTGGATAACGACTGCGTGATGCTGGGGCTGGCAGAAAAGTGGCAAAATAACGCTAACGCGCAGGACTTCTGCGTGATTAACGTCGATTACGGCATCGGCTCGTCGTTCGTGATCAACCAGCAGATTTACCGGGGCAGCCTGTTCGGCAGCGGCCAGATTGGCCACACCATCGTCGATCCCGATGGTGGCCTGTGCTCCTGCGGCCGTTACGGCTGTCTGGAAACCATTGCATCACTGTCGGCACTGAAGAAAAAAGCGCGCATTCAGCTAAAAGTCACCCCCAGAGCGCAACACGAAGGCGAAAGGCTTAAAACCCCCACCACCGCCGAGCTGATCGCCCGCTATCATCAAGGGGACCCCGCGTTGCAAGTGTTGGTGCAACGCGCCGCCCAAGCGATTGGCCTTAGCCTGTATAACTTCCTTAACATCTTAAATATTAACCGTATTTATCTTTATGGCCGCAGCTGTGGCTTTGGTCAGGCCTGGCTGGAGACCATCATCAGCCAGACCGGGTTCAACCCCTTCGATCGTCACGATCAGATCCAGACTCAGGCCACGCATATCGGCTTTGGCCAACTCACGCGCGCGCAGCAGGTGATGGGAATTGGCTATCTGTATGTCGAACAGGCACTGACGGAGATGCTATGATGCCGACTTTTATCCCAGCAAAAACAATACGGAGCACCATGAAACCCACCCTACGACACTGGTCGCGCGCAGGCGTGATATGCCTGATGCTGATCCTGGCCGGTTGTTCCAGCAAAAAACCGCGTACCAGCTATGATGCTCATGCCTTTGACGACGCGATTGAGGATGCTGCGGATAAATACGATGTCGATCAAAAACTGATCGCTGCGATGATCAAGGTCGAGTCCGGTTTTAACCCGGCGGCAATCAGCCGCTCCAATGCTATCGGGTTGATGCAGTTGAAAGCCGACACCGCCGGCTGTGACGCCTATCGCTACAAAGGGAAACGTGGCTGTCCGGACGACGACGATCTGCTGGATCCGGATACCAATATCGACCTCGGCGCAGCCTATCTGGCCGTGTTGCAAAAACAGCAGCTTAAAGGCATCGACGATCCTGTCACGCTGCGTTATGCCACCATCATCGCCTACGTCAACGGCACCGGTGCGCTGCTGCGGACCTTCTCCAGCAACCGCCAGCAAGCCATTTCGATGATTAACAATTTGTCACCGGAAGCCTTTAACTGGCACGTGCGCAAGTATCATCCCGCCCCGCAGGCGCCGCGCCACTTGATGAAGGTAGAAGCGGCCTACGAGCAGCTCTGATTTTCAAAAGCAAAAAAGGAGAACCCGAGGGTTCTCCTTTTCATTTAAGCCAGTGCCGAGCCGTTATGGCTTGCCGTTACGAATCGGCTTGCGCGGCGGCTTGTTGGACGGCGTACGCTGACGGGTGATGTCGGTGTGCTTGGTCAGCGCCGGGCGGGTATGACGCTGCAAGCGCTTGGCTTCGCGCTGTTCGTCAATGCTCGGAGCCGGCACCAGACACTCGCGACGGCTGCCGATCAGGTGCTTCATGCCCATTTCTTCCAGGGCGGTGCGGATCATCGCCCAGTTGGCCGGGTCGTGGTAACGCAACAGCGCCTTGTGCAGGCGACGCTGACGATCGCCTTTCGGTATCACCACATCCTCACTCTTATAACCCACTCTGCTCAACGGGTTCTTGCCGCTGTAATACATGGTGGTGGAGTTCGCCATCGGTGACGGATAGAAGTTCTGCACCTGATCGAGACGGAAACGGTTTTTCTTCAACCACAGCGCCAGATTCACCATATCCTCATCGCGGGTGCCCGGATGCGAGGAGATGAAATACGGGATCAGATACTGCTCTTTGCCCGCCAGCTTGGAGTAATGGTCAAACAGCTGTTTAAACCGGTCGTAGCTGCCCATGCCCGGCTTCATCATTTTCGACAGCGGGCCTTCTTCGGTGTGTTCCGGCGCAATCTTCAGGTAGCCGCCAACGTGGTGGGTAGCCAGCTCTTTGATATAGCGCGGATCTTCCACCGCCAGATCGTAACGCACACCAGAGGCGATCAGGATCTTCTTGATGCCCTCCAGCGAGCGCGCACGGCGATACAGCTTGATGGTCGGTTCGTGGTTGGTGTCCATGTAGGTGCAGATTTCCGGGTACACGCACGAGGCGCGGCGGCAGGTCTGCTCAGCGCGCGGGTTGGTACAGCGCAGCATGTACATGTTGGCGGTCGGGCCGCCCAAATCGGAGATCACACCGGTAAAGCCCGGTACTTTGTCACGAATTTCTTCGATCTCGCGAATAATGGAGTCTTCCGAACGGCTCTGGATGATGCGCCCTTCGTGCTCGGTGATCGAACAGAATGAACAGCCGCCATAGCAACCGCGCATGATGTTGACCGAGAAGCGGATCATGTCATAGGCAGGAATGGTTTCCTTGCCGTAGGAAGGGTGCGGAATACGCTGGTACGGCAGGGCAAACACGCTGTCCATTTCCGGCGTGGTCAGCGGGATCGCCGGTGGGTTGATCCACACGTAACGGTCGCCGTGCGACTGCATCAGCGCACGGGCACAGCCAGGGTTGGTTTCATGGTGCAGAATGCGCGAAGTGTGCGCATACAGGACCTTGTCGGCCTTCACCTTTTCAAATGACGGCAGCAACACGTAGGTTTTTTCCCACGGCTTGGGCTTGGCGGCGCGCACGGTGACCGGTTTGGCCTCCGGCTCCGGTTTACCGCCGTCAGCACACGGCAGATCGTCGCCGTAAGGGTTCGGGATAGGCTCAATGCGGCCCGGCTTGTCCAGACGGGTAGAATCCACCCCGGTCCAGCCCGGCAACGCACCCTTGCGCATCACCGCGGTGTTGCGGATGTCGTGGATCTCGCTGATTTTCTCGCCCGCAGCCAGGCGGTGCGCCACTTCCACCAGCGGACGCTCGCCGTTGCCGTAAATCAGCATGTCAGCTTTGGAGTCCACCAACACCGAACGGCGTACGGTATCAGACCAGTAATCGTAGTGAGCGATACGACGCAGGCTGGCTTCGATGCCGCCCAGCACGATCGGTACGTCTTTATAGGCTTCTTTACAGCGTTGACTGTAAACCAGCGTCGCGCGATCCGGACGTTTGCCGCCCACGTTGCCGGCGGTGTAGGCATCATCGTGACGCAGTTTTCGATCGGCGGTATAACGGTTGATCATCGAGTCCATGTTGCCGGCGGTGATGCCGAAGAACAGGTTCGGTTTGCCCAACCGCATGAAATCTTCTTTATTGCTCCAGTCCGGCTGCGCAATGATGCCGACGCGGAAGCCCTGCGCTTCCAACATGCGGCCGATGATCGCCATACCAAAACTCGGGTGGTCGACATAGGCGTCACCACTGATAATGATCACATCGCAGCTATCCCAGCCCAGTTGATCCATCTCTTCGCGCGACATCGGTAAAAATGGCGCGGTGCCATAACATTCGGCCCAATAAGGCTTATAGGAAAACAATTCACGATCGGGTTGGATCAGGCTGGTAGTGCTCATTCTGGTGCTCTTTCACAGGTTAATTAATCGCCGGGCGGCGATTATACGCACTAGTGACAAAAAGAGCATGGTTATTTCACGCCTTCACCACAGCATCTCGGGCTTCCCTCTCGACTCCACGCGCCTGCGCGGTCATCATAGCGCATTCTGTTCGGCCCACCGGCCGACAGCGGAGGAGATCAATGAGTGAGTTTTTAGCAGTAAAACCGATTCTGGCCCTGGGCAGCGCGATCGTTGAGGTGACGCTGACGCAGGAGCAAAAAATAGGTGGCTGCGCGTTTAATGTTGCGCGGGCGCTCAAGCGCCTGCAGGTCCCGGTGCTCAACGGTATGCCGGTCGGCAATGGAGTATGGGGCGCGGCGATTGAAGCCGAGATGGAAAGTTTAGGCCTGCAGGTGCTGCTGCGCCATGGCCAGATGGACAACGGCCGCCGTCTGTCACAGATGCAACCCAACGGCGAGTCGCTGTCGGTGATCGAGCCCGGCTGCGAAACCCAGTGGAATAAAGCCCAGTTGGGCACGCTGCCCCTGAGCGAAGACACGCTGATTTACATCAGCGGCGAGCAGTTGGCCGGAGAAAGCGGCGAGGCGGTACGTGAATGGTTAACACGCTTGCCGTTTGACCAGTGGCGGCTGATTGATCCCGGCCCGGGCATCGCTCAATTGGATGAAGATTTCTTTGCCATGCTCAGCGACAGCCACACCCTGCTGACGCTGAACCGAAATGAAGTGGTCACGCTCTGCGGCGCAGGCGATGCGCTCACTCTGGCCCAGCAGTTTGCCACCGCGCACAATATCACGCTGATCTGTCGGTTGGATTGCGATGGCGTCTGGATTTGCCGTGGCGACACCCCGCCGCTCCAAATAGCGGCCTATCCGGTGAACGTCGTCGACACTCTGGGTGCGGGCGACGCCCACTGCGCTGGCCTGCTGGCCGGGCTCTCCGCCGGTTGGCCATTGCCGCAAGCGGTCGATCTGGCTAACCGCGTGGCCGCCTGCGTGGTAGCAACCCAAGGTGCAAGCGACGTGCCAGACTGGCAACAGCTGCAACAGCGTTTCCCCGACGTTTGATGCCTAATGGGCGCGGTTTGCGCGCCCCTCTTCTTTTTCTAATGCGCTCGCTCTACCGGCCCGACATATTCTTCCGGCCGGTGCTGATAGTTGAAGGTCAGCGCAAAAATGATCCCCAGCACCAACGTATACAGCGCGAAGATCAACCAGATGCTCTGCCAATCTTTGACGCCGTCGTGGGTGAAGAAATCCACCACTTCGCCGCTGGCTATCGCCCCCAGATACGCGCCGATACCGTTGACCATGGTCATGAATAGCCCCTGCGCACTGGCGCGGATGCGGCTATCGGCCTCTTTCTCAACGAAGATGGCCCCGGAGATATTAAAGAAATCAAAGGCACAGCCGTAAACGATCATCGACAGCAGCAGCAGCACAAAGCCGAAACCAACCGGGGTCCCATAGGCCAGGAACAGGAAGCGCAGCGTCCAGGCCGCCATGCTGATCAGCATCACCTGTTTGATGCCGTATCGACGCAGGAAGAACGGAATGGTGAGGATAAAGAACACCTCGGAGATTTGTGACAACGACAACAGCACCGCCGGGTATCTGACGCTTATGCTGTCCTGATACAGCGGGTTGCTCGCGAAATCATGCAGGAAGGGATTGCCGAAGGTGTTGGTGATCTGCAGTGCCGCGCCCAACAGCATGGCAAACAGGAAAAACAGCGCCATACGCCGCTGGCGAAACAGCACCAACGCGTCCAGCCCCAGCACGCTGAACCAGCTTTTCGATTTTTCGACGTTGCTGGTCGGGCAATTCGGCAGCGTCAGAGAATAGCAGGCCAGCAACAGTGACACGGCAGAAGCCAGATACAGCTGCATATTGCTCAGCTCAATTCGGCTAAAGCCGATTAGCCACATCGCCACAATAAAGCCCAAGGTGCCGTACACCCGCACCGGGGGGAAATCTTTCACCGTGTCGTAACCGTGCTTTTCCAGGCAGAAATAGGCAATGGCGTTGGAGAGCGAAATGGTCGGCATATACACCATGGCGTTAAACAACATGACCCAGAACATCACCATCGGCTGCTCAACCTGGGCGGCGCAATACAGCGCAAGCGCACCGAACAGATGACAGAGCGCGTACAGGTAATTGGCCCTGATCCAGCGGTCGGCAAGAATGCCCGCCAGCCCCGGCATAATCAGCGCCGCGACGCCTTTGGCGCTGTACACCATGCCCACCTGCAGCCCGCTGAAATGCAGGGTATTAATCATGTAAGATCCCAGCGTAACCAGCCAGGCACCCCAAATAAAAAACTGCAGAAAAACCATTACCTTCAGTCGCGTTTTTATTGCCATCACCATCACCTTATTATTTTGATTAAAACGATGATTCACGCGGCCAGGCCCCTGCACCTCGCCGCGGGGGAATTTGCAGCGTTACCGCGTTTTGAAAAACTCACGGATCAGGCGCATAAAGTCTTCTGCCGCCAGGGCCGCGCAGCTCAGCGTTTGCTCGTGGGACAGTGGCGTATCGGACAGCCCTTCGGCGTAGTTGGTCATCGCCGAAACCACCAGCACTTTCAGCCCGCAATGGCGCGCAGAGAGCACTTCCGGCACGATGGACATGCCGACCACGTCGCACCCCAGCGTTTGCATCATGCGAATTTCAGCCGGGGTTTCGAAGTTGGGCCCGGTGTAAGCGGCAAACACCCCTTCCGCCAGCGGAATACCCACGCGCTGGGCCACCTGCGTCAGTTGAGCACGCAAATCGCGATCGTAGGCATTGGCCAGGCTGAAAAAGCGCGGACCAAAACGCTCATCGTTATCGCCAACCAACGGCGACTCGGGCATAAAGTTGATGTGATCGGTGAGGGCCACCAGGCTGCCCGGCGGCACCGACTGGCGCAACGAACCGGCGGCGTTGGTCGCCAGCAGGAATTCGCAGCCCAACAGTTTGAAGGTACGTACGGCGGTGGTCATCACTTGCATACCGCGCCCTTCATAGTAATGACCGCGCCCTTTCATGCACACGACAGGAACACCTTCCAGCCAGCCGGCAACCAACTGGCCGGCATGCCCCACCACGCTGCTGACCGGGAAACCCGGCAGTTCGGCGTAGTCGATGGTCAGGGTGTCGGTCATCACCTCCGCCAACGCCCCCAAGCCGGAGCCCAGAATCAAAGCCGCCCGCGGTTGGAAGCCCGGCAGGCGGGCGCGGATAGTTTCAGCACAGGAAAAAGCATCTTCTTGATTAAACATAGTATTCTCTTCTGTGGAAGGGTGAAATAATCCCCATAGTAGAGAGCGATGCGCACCGGCGACCAATACATTATTGGCGGCTGATTTATTCCATTCACCTATAAATTGCTCGCATCAGGGGGCCATCATCAACCTAAAGCAGCCACAGCAACTGCCGGATCCCAGCCGGATTAACTTCCGCCTGCTGCACTATTTTCGCGTGGTGGCGGAAGAGATGAACTTCACCCAGGCCGCACTGCGGCTGAACATCTCCCAACCCCCGCTCAGCAAACACATCAAAGAGCTGGAGAGCCAACTGGGCGTAGAGCTGTTCAAACGCACCACCCGCTCGATGGCGCTGACGCTGGCGGGCCGAACCTTGTTTCACAACGTCGAGATGCTATTGGATCAGGCGGGTAATGCACTCAATCAGGTGCAGCAATTGGGGCGTGGCGAAGCGGGCCATATGGTGATTGGCATGGTCGGCACATCGGTGTGGGGTGGGCTGATACCGGCGCTGAAGCGCTTTACCGAACAAACGGCCAACGTCACCTGGGCGTTGAACGAACTGACGCCCAGCCAGCAGATCACCGCGTTGCAAAAGCGTCATATCGATATTGGCGTCTGGCGGGAAGCCAGGGAACAGATACTGCCGGGGCTGGCATGCCAACTGCTGGCACGGGAGAACATTGCGCTGGTGCTACCGCTCGATCACCCGCTGGCACAGGCGGAAAGCCTGCCGCTGGCGGCACTGCGGCATGAAAAATTCATCGTGCTGCCGCCTCATGAGGCCAGTCTGGGGCTATATCTGCACAACCTGTGTTTGCAGCAGGGGTTCAAACCGGATATCGCCTATCAGGTCAACGAACCGCAAACCCTGATGGCGCTGGTGGCCGAAGGCTATGGCATCACGCTGTTGCCGGACAGCTACGGCCGCATTCCGTGGCCCGGCGTGCGTTTTTGCCCGCTGCAGCAGGCACCGTCAGCGGATTTGTACGCCATTTACCATGCCGACAGTGCGACGCCGGTGGTGCAGGCTTTTCTGGCGATGCTGCGTAAGGCGACTTAGCGACGTACCGGCGAATTTACAGCGCCGGCTGCACCATAAACTGGCCTGCGCTGCCGCGATCTGCCATTTCCAGCGTCTGGCTGTAGTAGAGGAACGGGAAATGTTCTGAGGTGGACTGATTGAAGTAAACCAACAGCTCAACGTCTCCGTCGATCCATACCGTGTCTTTCCAACCGCGATCTTCTGCCATTGGCTGCGCACCGTTAACGCGCTTGACCAGGAACTGTACGCCCTGAATGTGGAACGCCTGCGGGGTATCCGCATGGATATTCCAGCGCTCCCAGCTCCCCTGCTGAGTTTGCACATCGATGCGGTTCATGTCCCAGATCGCCCCGTTGATCCCAGCCTGGCTGTCGCCCAAACGGAACTCGCGGGTGCGGCTGACGCTGCCGTCCAACAGTTGATCGGCCAACAGGCGCATCGGCAGGTTATCGGTCACCAACGGCAACAGCCCGGTCGGTTTCAGCGTCAGCACCTGGGTAGAGACCAGAATGCTCGAAGGTTCAAACAAGCCGCGCAGGCGATCCATAATGCCTGCCGCTTCGCCGGCGGTGATCGTCACCTCATCGCCTTTTGACATGTCGATCAGCACTTCACGGCGTTCGCCCGGTGCCAGCGAAAGTTGCTGTACCGCGACCGGCGCAGGTAAAAAGCCCTGATCGCTGGCGATCACGTTGAGCGGTCGGCCGTCACTCAGTTGCAGCATGTAGCGACGTGAGTTGGAAGCATTAAGCAGGCGCAGGCGCACCCAACCGCGGGAAACTTCGATGTACGGATTTTGCACGCCGTTAACCAACAGCGTATCGCCGACAAAGCCCCCCTGTGACGGCGGGTCGTATTCCGGCGTGCCAAAGTTATCGAGGCGCTTGTCCTGAATAATTAGCGGGAAGTCATCTACGCCATAGTGATTCGGCAAAGGCAGCGATTTGCTGACCTCGTCTTCGACCAGCCACAGCCCGGTCAAGCCATTGTAAACATGTGGCGCCATGCGGTTGGGGGTGCTGGCGTGATACCAGCAGGTGGCCGCATTCTGGCGGATCGGCAGCACCGGCGACCAGTCAACGTTGGGAGACATCATGCGCGGCGCGCCACCCATCAACGTACCCGGCACTTGCAGGCCGCTGATGGTCATCGCCACCGGCTCCGGCAGGCGGTTGCTGTAAATCAGCTTTACGTCATCACCGTTGTAAACCCGCACCGTCGGCCCAAGGTACATGCCGTTGATGCCCCACACCGACGCCTTGCGGTTATCCATAAATGCCCAGTGGGCACGCTGTAAGGTTAAAAACAGCGGTTGCCCACGGCGGGATTCCAGCAACGGGGGGACAGGTAACGGGGTCTGCGTTCCGCTCGCCTCAGCCCTCAGCGGCACGGCTCCCGCGCACAGCGCCAAGCCCGATGCCTGAATAAACTGACGTCGACTGAGTGACATATTTTCTCCATGAAAAGCAATGACTAAACCGTGTGCAAAGACCGGGCCCCTGTTAATCAGATTAGCAGGAGCCCCGGCGTTAACGGCATTTGGCGCCGTTTAAAAGTTCATTCTTTGAAGCCGGTAGGAATATTATTTTCCGGCGGCATTGCGCTGGGCGACTTCCGCATCCAGCTCGGCGATTTTCGCCAGCATCAGCTCATGGCAATGGGCCGCCAGCTCACGCACATTTTCTCTACCGTAGCCGCTAATATCGACCGGCTCCAACATTTCGACGATCGCATGACCATTATTCCAACGGTTAAGATTAATTTTACCGCTGGTGGTGGAAACGCAGATGGGCACAATCGGCACCCCGGCGGCGATTGCCGCATGGAATGCGCCGGTTTTAAACGGCATCAGCCCGCGCCCGCGGCTGCGGGTGCCTTCAGGAAACATCCAGATCGAAATGTCGCGTTTTTTAAACTGTTCGGCGACCTGTGCAATGGTGCCGTGCGCTTTGGCGCGGTTATCACGGTCAATCAGCAGGTTACCGGTCAGCCAATACAGTGGACCAAAGAACGGCACCCACAGCAGGCTCTTTTTACCCACGGTCACGGTACGCGGCTGCACCGCTTTGGCGGCGGTCACCATATCGTAGTTATTCTGGTGGTTGGCGATATAAATGCAGTTGCCATTTTTGGCCGCATCGGCCGGTACGCGGACTTCCACCTTCAAACCGAATAACCCGGAAAGGCGGCCAAACAGATGACCGAAGGTCGCCACATGGCGAGGATCGCGCGGGCTGAACAAACAGTAAATAGAACCGAAGATGCACACCAAAATACAATACAGAGTGGCAAGAATGGCACGCAAAATTAATAACATAACAACCTCATTAGCACACTGCCGACACAGCCTGAAACGCTGCGCAGGTCCCTTTTTCACTTCATACTTGGAGTTGCATCTGTGTTGGCTGCGTCCGCGCACCCCAGTCACTTAGTTTACTAAGCTCCCAGGGATTTACGGCCTTGCCGCCTTGATGCAACTCCAATTATTTTGGGTAAACTCATTCTTTGATTGCAGGGGCTGAAAACCTGCCCTGCATTTTTTTGCTATTTTCCCGCCAGCCGGCGATACGCACAATAATTTTATGCAGAGAAATGTTAACTATTTGAAAATAATTGCCGGTGGCGTGAAAAAAAGCGGGCGCAATATGCTGCGCCCGCTGGTTATTCCCTCAGGGTTACTCTTCGCTGTCGCCCGTTGGCGCTCGCGCAGGGGCGTCGATCTCCACGCGATCGATACGCTGCAGGCCGCGTGGCAGTGAGGTGCCTTTACGGCCCCGCTCCGCACGGAACTTCTGCAAATCTTCCGGACGCAGCGTCAGCTTGCGTTTACCCACATGCAGCGTCACGGAAGTCTGCGGCGGCAACACGAACAACCATGTCAGCTTGTCTTCACCGGAGGCGGCCTGCGCCGATGGGATAGAGACAATCTTGTTGCCTTTGCCCTTCGACAACTGAGGCAGATCGGCAACCGGGAACAACAGCATGCGGCCCGCCGCGGTAATCGACAGCAGCATATCGTCGTCGCCGTGAATTTCCATCGGCGCCAGCGCTTTGGCGTTGTCCGGCAGGGTTATCATCGCCTTGCCAGCACGGTTGCGCGCCACCAAATCGTTGAAGGTACAAACGAAGCCGTAACCGGCGTCGGAAGCCATCAGCAGTTTTTGGTCGTCCGCTGCCATCAGCACCTGCTCGATGGTGGCACCCGGCGGTGGCGTCAGCTTGCCGGTCAGAGGCTCGCCCTGCCCACGTGCCGAAGGCAGCGTCAACGGATCCAGCGCGTAGCTGCGTCCGGTGGAGTCGATAAACACCACCGGCTGGTTGGTCTTGCCGCGCGCTGCGCTGCGGAAGCTGTCGCCCGCCTTGTAGCTCAGGCCGCTTGGATCGATATCGTGGCCCTTGGCGCTGCGCACCCAGCCCATTTCAGACAGCACAATGGTCACCGGCTCAGAAGGCACGAAGTCGTGCTCACTCATCGCCTTGGCTTCCGCACGCTCGGTAATCGGCGAGCGGCGATCGTCGCCGTAGGCCAATGCATCGGCCTGGATTTCTTTCTTGATCAAGGTGTTCAGTTTGCGCTCGGAGGCCAGCAGCGCCTGCAGCTGATCGCGCTCTTTGGCCAACTCATCCTGTTCACCGCGGATCTTGAACTCTTCCAGCTTCGCCAAATGGCGAAGTTTCAGTTCGAGGATGGCTTCGGCCTGGGTGTCTGAAATGCCAAAACGCGCCATCAGTACCGGCTTGGGCTCGTCCTCACTGCGGATGATGTTGATCACTTCATCGATATTGAGGAACGCCACCAGCAAACCTTCGAGGATGTGCAGGCGTTTCAGCACTTTTTCCAGGCGGTAATTCAGGCGACGGCGTACCGTATCGCGACGGAACGCCAGCCACTCGGTCAGGATTTCTACCAGCCCCTTGACCTGCGGGCGGTTGTCCAGACCGATCATGTTCATGTTGATGCGGTAGCTGCGTTCCAGATCGGTGGTCGCAAACAGGTGGTTCATCACCTGTTCCAAATCGATACGGTTGGAACGTGGCACGATCACCAGCCGCGTTGGGTTCTCGTGATCGGATTCATCACGCAGATCTTCAACCATCGGCAGCTTTTTGGCGCGCATCTGGCTGGCAATCTGCTCCAGCACCTTGGCGCCGGAAACCTGGTGCGGCAAGGCGGTAATCACCGCGCTGCCGTCTTCTTTCTTCCAAACGGCGCGCATACGCACTGAACCGCGGCCATTTTGATAGATTTTGCGAATTTCGTCGCGCGGCGTGATGATCTCGGCTTCGGTCGGGAAGTCCGGCCCCTGCACGAACTCGAGCAGGTCTTCAAGCGAAGCGCCCGGCCGCTCGAGCAGCTCCACCGCAGCGGCGGCCACTTCACGCACGTTGTGCGGAGGGATATCGGTCGCCATGCCCACGGCAATGCCGGTGGTGCCGTTCAGCAGAATGTTGGGCAGACGTGCCGGCAACATCTTCGGTTCTTGCATAGTGCCGTCAAAGTTCGGCACCCAGTCAACGGTGCCCTGACCCAGCTCGGCCAGCAACACTTCCGCATATTTGGACAGGCGCGATTCGGTATAACGCATCGCGGCGAAGGATTTCGGATCGTCCGGCGCCCCCCAGTTCCCCTGGCCGTCTACCAGCGGATAACGATAAGAGAATGGCTGCGCCATCAATACCATAGCTTCATAACAGGCGCTGTCGCCGTGCGGATGGTATTTACCCAGCACATCACCGACGGTACGGGCGGATTTTTTGAATTTGGCGCTGTTGCTCAGCCCCAGTTCCGACATGGCGTAGATGATGCGGCGTTGTACCGGCTTCAAACCGTCACCGATGTACGGCAACGCCCGATCCATGATGACGTACATGGAATAGTTCAGATAGGCGTTTTCAGTGAATGTGTGCAGCGGTAAACGCTCTACACCGTCATGAGTCAGATCACTCATTACTCAATTATCCTCAGACCGTGGCTTGGCAATCCCTGGACGACAAAGGGTTGATTCTGCCTGCGATAGTAACCCATCAGCAGGGTAGCTGTCACAGATGGCGCAGCAATCATCCGGCGAAGCCGGTGTATCAGGCAGTTTTGTGCAAAATAGCGCTATGCGGTGGCGCATTTATTGACTCACAGTCAACACTGTTGTGCGCTGGATCGCATTTTTACTTGTATTGCTAACGATTACACTGCTTCTCAGCGAAATGTTTCCCGCCCCCGGCGCGGAGAACATCACACATTCTAATTCTGACAGGAGCCGTGAATAATGAGCAATATCCTGATTATCAATGCTAAAAAGCAGTTTGGCCATTCCAACGGCGAACTCAATCAAACCCTGAGCGACGTGGCGGAAAGCTTCCTGCGCGATGTACCGCACCAGGTGCAGGTCACCGTCGTCGACGACGGTTACGACATCGAAGCCGAGGTGCAAAAATACCTGTGGGCCGACGTGGTGATTTATCAAATGCCGGGCTGGTGGATGGGCGAGCCGTGGATCCTGAAAAAATACATCGATGAAGTGTTCACCGCCGGGCACGGCAGCCTGTACGCCAGTGACGGTCGTACCCGCTCAGACGCCGGCAAGAAGTACGGCTCCGGCGGCCTGATCCAGGGCAAGAAATACATGCTGAGCCTGACCTGGAACGCCCCACTGGAAGCCTTTACCGACCCGGACCAGTTCTTCCATGGCGTCGGCGTCGACGGCGTGTATCTGCATTTCCATAAGGCCAATCAGTTCCTGGGAATGGAAGCGCTGCCGACCTTTATCTGTAATGATGTGATTAAACAACCGGATATCGACAGCGACATCGCACGTTATCGCGCGCATCTGACCGAAATTTTTGCTTAACTGATAGGCTATTCCCGAGATAATTCAAGTTGCATCAAGGCGGCAACCAAACGCATCCGCGGGAGCGTACAAGCGGTACGTGACCGGGGTAAATACGGACAGCCAACAAAGAGGCGGCTTGAAGTATGATGGGAATACACGTCAACCAATGAGGTAATGATGATCACCGTAATTGCAGAAATCAAAACCAAGCCGGGCCACCGTGAAACGGTTCTGAAGGCGATTGAGAAACTGGTCCCGCTGGTACTGGCAGAAGATGGCTGTAGCGAATACACGCCGATGATCGACAGCCACACCCAGGCGCCATGGCAGAAGCTGTCGCCGGACTCGGTGTTTATGCTGGAGAAATGGGCCAGTCAGGCGCATCTGGAAAAGCATCTGGATATCGCTCACATGCACCGCCATCGTGACACCATCAAAGACAGCGTGCTGGGCGTGACCATTCACGTGCTGGGCAACGCCCTGTAAGACCGGCTGGGAACAGCCAGTCGTTTTCTACAGCGTCTGCGCATCAATATGCGCACTGACGTAGTCCAGAAAACAGGTAATACGCGCCGCCAACTGGGTATTGCGGTAATACACCGCATTAATCGGTTGGCGCACATCCAGCGTTTCCTGTTCCAGCAAGGGTATCAGTCGCCCCGCACGCTGATCGTCTCGCGTCATAAAATCCGCCAATTGCACTATCCCTTCCCCCCGTAACGCCAACTGACGCAGGGTTTCACCGCTGGAAGCCGAGATTGTCGGGGTAATGGCAAAATGCTGCGCCTGCTGATAGCGCAACGGCCACAGGTTGAGCGACTCCGGCTGGGTGAACCCGAGCAGGCAGTGCTCGCGCAGCGCTTCCACGCTGCCCGGCGTACCATAACGCGCGAGGTATTCCGGGCTGGCGAGAATACGCAAGCGGCTGGAGCCCAATAGACGTGCATGAATGGTCGAGTCCCGCAGCGCGCCAATGCGAATGGCAATGTCGGTGCGCTTTTCCAGCAGATCGATGATCAGGTTATCGGTATTCAGTTCCAGCTCAATCTGCGGATAGCTTTGCCGGAAGCCGGCCACCAGCGGCACGATCACGTGTTCCATAAACGGAGCGGCAGCGTTGACCCGCAGTTTCCCGGCAGGGATCAACCTGCGCAACGCCATTTGCTCTTCGGCATTTTCCACCGAATGGATAATCTCACGCGCGTGGCTGAGAAAATTCTGGCCTTCTTCGGTCAGCTCCAGTCGACGCGTGGTGCGGCGCATCAGGGTCGTATCGAGTTTTTTTTCCAACCGGCTGAGTGCGCGGCTGATGCCGGAGGTGGTCTGACCGAGCTGTTCGGCTGCGGCAGTGATGGAGCCGCTGTCAACGACGGTGGTAAAGGCCAGTAACTCTTCGAGGGTGATTTTCATGCATGCCGCCCAGAGTGGTCGGGTGCCACACGCAGCGCCCCTGCGGAAAGAAGGCCCGGCGGAGAAGCCGGGCCTGACAGTCAGACAGAAAGCTCAGCCATATCGCCTTTGTCCTGCAGCCAGTTACGGCGGTCTTCTGAACGCTTTTTGGCCAGCAGCATGTCCATCATCGCCAGCGTCTGATCGACATCGTCGTCACTCACCGTCAATTGCACCAGACGGCGGGTATTCGGATCGAGCGTGGTTTCACGCAGCTGCAATGGGTTCATCTCGCCCAGCCCTTTAAAGCGCTGAACGTTAGGCTTGCCTTTTTTGCGCTTCAACTGCTCCAGCACGCCGGCTTTCTCTTCTTCGTCCAGCGCGTAGTACACCTCTTTGCCCAGATCGATACGGTACAGAGGCGGCATCGCCACATACACGTGGCCGCCCTTCACCAGCGAACGGAAATGACGCACGAACAGCGCGCACAGCAGCGTGGCGATGTGCAAACCGTCGGAGTCCGCATCCGCCAGGATACAGATTTTACCGTAACGCAGTTGGCTAAGATCTTCGCTGTCCGGGTCAATGCCGATCGCCACGGAAATGTCGTGCACTTCCTGCGAGGCCAGCACTTCGTCCGAAGACACTTCCCAGGTATTGAGGATTTTGCCTTTCAACGGCATGATCGCCTGATATTCGCGATCGCGCGCCTGCTTGGCTGAACCGCCCGCCGAGTCCCCTTCTACCAGGAACAGTTCGGTCATGTTCAGATCCTGCGACGTACAGTCGGCCAGTTTGCCCGGCAATGCCGGCCCGCTGGTCAGCTTCTTGCGCACCACTTTTTTGGCGGCACGCAAACGCCGCTGGGCGCTGGAAATCGCCAACTCGGCCAATTGTTCCGCCGCCTGAACGTTCTGGTTCAGCCACAGGCTGAAGGCGTCTTTCACCACGCCGGAAACGAAGGCCGCGCACTGGCGCGAAGACAAACGTTCTTTGGTCTGGCCGGCGAACTGCGGATCCTGCATCTTGACCGACAACACATAGGCGCAGCGGTCCCAGATATCTTCGGCGGACAGCTTAACGCCGCGCGGCAGAATATTGCGGAATTCGCAGAACTCACGCATCGCGTCCAGCAGGCCCTGACGCAGGCCGTTGACGTGGGTACCGCCCTGCATGGTCGGGATCAGGTTGACGTAGCTTTCGGTCAGTAGTTCACCGCCTTCCGGCAGCCACAGCAACGCCCAGTCCACCGCTTCGGTATCACCGGAGAAGTTACCGACAAAGGCCGCTTCCGGCAGGGTGATCAAGCCGTTGACCGCTTCCATCAGGTAATCGGTCAGGCCGTCCTGATAGCACCAACGTTGCTCGGTATTGTTCAGCTTGTCGATGAAGTAAATTTCAACGCCGGGGCACAGCACCGCTTTGGCCTTCAGCAGGTGGCTGAGGCGCGATACCGAGAAACGCGGGCTGTCGAAGAACTGCTCGTCAGGCCAGAAGTGGATGCTGGTGCCGGTATTGCGCTTGCCGCAGCTGCCGGTCACCGCCAATTCCTGTACCTTGTCGCCGTTTTCGAAGGCAATGCTGTAGACGTTACCGTCACGCTTGACGTTGACTTCCACCCGTTTCGACAGGGCGTTAACCACCGAGATCCCCACGCCGTGCAGACCGCCGGAGAACTGGTAGTTTTTATTGGAGAATTTACCGCCGGCGTGCAGACGACACATGATCAACTCAACCGCAGGTACGCCTTCTTCAGGGTGGATATCCACCGGCATGCCGCGGCCGTCGTCGATCACTTCCAGTGACTGATCGGCGTGCAAAATCACGTCGATGCGCTTGGCGTGACCGGCCAAAGCTTCATCGACACTGTTATCTATCACCTCTTGGCCGAGGTGATTGGGGCGCGTCGTGTCGGTATACATGCCGGGACGACGGCGCACTGGTTCTAGACCGCTGAGTACTTCAATGGCATCAGCGTTATAGCTGGATTGAGTCATCGTTGATTATTTTTTCGTGGTTAAAGGAAGGTGCCGGAACCGTCTGCTCAGACAGCGTTGAGCCCTAAAAAATCCACAATCTGGGGGAAGTAGTGCTCGAAACCGACGAAAGCGTGGTTTCCACCCGATTCCACCGTCTGACGGCACGCAGTGTAATAGGCCACCGCTTGCCCATAATCGAGAATTTCATCGCCCGTTTGTTGCAGCAACCAGATTAAATCCGGTGACTCCAAGGGATCGATCTGCATCGTTTTCAGATCGTAAACGTGTCGTGACTCTAACACATATTGCTGGCCGGTGTAGGGGTTCTCGTTTTCGCCAAGGTAGTCAATCAGCAGCTCAAACGGCTTCACGGCAGGGTTAACCACTACCGCTGGCAGTGAAAAACACTGCGAAAGCCAGGTCGCGTAGTAGCCACCCAGCGAGGAACCAACCAGGCCCATCGTCTGCCCGGCACGCTCCATCACCAGATTCTCGATCATTTCGGCGGCTTCAGCTGGAAAGACTGGCAGCTGTGGCACCAACATTTCGATATGCGGATGATGCTCGGCCAGCCACGCCTTGAAGGACGTCGCTTTGGCCGAGTACGGCGAACTGTTAAAACCGTGCAGATAGAGCAGCGTAGAAGGCATCAGTACCCATCCGAATCCATGTCGGGGCGGAAGTCGTCGTTTTCCAATCGGAAAACCTGCGTCTCGATACGGCCGTCCGGCAGCAAGTCAAGATAGCGCCAGCCGGGCGAAACATCGTCGATGGTAAAATTGGTGCAGTGCGGTTTGAACTGCACGCAGGTAGAGGGAGACGCCAGCAGACGACGCCCCTGCCACTCCAGATCCAGCTCCTGGTGAATATGCCCGCACAGCAGCGTGTTCACTTTCGGGTAGCGCAGCAGCACAGCACCCAGCATGTGTGGGTTGCGCAGGCTGTGCTGATCGAGCCAGGTGCAGCCGGAAGGCAGCGGATGATGGTGCAGCAGCATCAGGGTATAGCGCTCGGGATAGGCCTGCAGGCAGCGCTCCATCCACTCAAGCTGGTACTCGCTCAGTTCGCCGTGCGGCACGCCGAAAACCTGACTGTCCAGCAGCAACACCTGCCAGTGGTCGCCCACCAGCACCTGCTTTGACGGGGCGATACCGGCGGCGGCCAATGCGTCGACCATCGCCGGCTGAAAGTCATGGTTACCCGGCAACCAGACGCAAGGCGCCGGCAGACGGGCAATACCTTCGGCAAAATGCCGGTAGGCAGCCAATGAATGATCCTGGGCCAAATCACCGGTGGCGACGACCAAATCAAAATCACGCTGCTGCGCCAAAATGGCGTCCAACACCGCGTGATAGCTGCGATAGGTATTGATGCCGAGCAAAGTCTCATTTTCGCCGGCAAAAAGGTGGGTATCTGTTATTTGCAGAATCCTGACCCTGGCCCCACTTGCCACGGTCGGTTTAAACAGGCTTTCCAAATGGTGTCCTTTGTTATCTCAGTCTGTCTAACAAACCGGAACCGCCATCGCTCCATGCGCCAAACAGTAGCGCAACCAATCAGCAAGAAACTGGTTAATTTGATGCTTTTCGTCGCGTTGATGCAACTTTTTGTTGGGATAATCATAACGCGCTTTAAAGCGATAGATCTGCTGACTTGAACACACTTCCGCAACCATCGCGTCATGATACAGGCGCACCGTCATGGCAGGCAGGCTCCAGTAGCTGACCGCCGGGACGGTCTGCTCAATCTGCACCAGCGAGGTATAGCGTGTGGATTCAACAATAGTCAGACGATAACTGGCGCCACTCACCTGATAAGTCACCGTTTCGCCCACTTCATCGTTGCGCGGCAACAAGCGGCGCAATTGCGCGAAGTTGGTTTCGCACAATCTCATCATTTCGGGGAAATCAGGGGTATAGCGCTGTTTCATTAGTTGGCCCACTCTTTTCTCAACGATTCATGGTGCAACGCCAGCCACTGCAATGCAATCACTGATGCCGCGTTATCAATCGCGCCCTCTTCAACCCAGCGGTAAGCCTGTTCGCGGCTGACCACATGGACACGGATATCTTCATGCTCTTCTTCCAGTCCATGGATACCTTCCGCCGTGGTGGCGTCCACCTCGCCGACCATGATCGACAAGCGCTCGCTGGTGCCGCCTGGGCTCGCCAGATAACTCAGCACCGGCTTGCAGCGCCCGACCGTCACGCCGGCTTCTTCCTGCGCTTCGCGGCGGCACACGTCTTCAACGCTTTCGCCGGTTTCGATCATACCCGCCACCATTTCCAGTAGCCAGGGCGAGCTACTGGTATCGACCGCAGCGATGCGCAGTTGTTCAATCAGCACCACTTCGTCACGCACCGGGTCATAAGGCAGCAGCACCGCCGCGTGCCCACGCTCGAAAATTTCGCGCTTAATCTCCGGGCTCATATCGCCGTTGAATAAACGGTGACGAAAGCGATATAAATTGAGTGAAAAAAAACCACGGTAAAGTGTCTCACGTGCAATAATTTCTACATCATTTTTATCGAGAGTAACGGGCGATGGCTGCGAGTGGCTCATAAGCGAATTCTCCTGCGTGAGTATGCCGATAAAATAAACAGTTTTGATGACAGAAACGGCGGGATAATCTTCCGCGGCTTTATGATAGATTGTGAGCCATGATATCAGGTGTGACGTACGCAGCCAGTTGAACTAAGGTAAACAGGCGGCCTGAAAGGTAAAAGTTACGCAAGATGGCACATTCCGCCACCTTATGCGTACAACAGACTCTGTTAGAATCGGCAACTATTTCGTCTATCGTCAGCGCTAACTACATAGCAATATTGCTGCACAACAAGGAATGCAAATGAAGAAACTGCTCCCCCTTCTTATCGGACTGAGCCTGGGCGGCTTCAGTGCAATGAGCCAGGCAGAGAACCTGCTGCAGGTCTACAAACAGGCCAGGGAAAGTAACCCGGATCTGCGCAAAACCGCCGCTGACCGTGACGCCGCATTCGAAAAAATCAACGAAGCGCGCAGCCCCTTACTGCCACAGCTGGGGTTAACCGCAGGTTACGATTACACCAACGGTTATCGTGACAGCAATGGCGTAAACAGTAACGTCACCAGCGGCTCATTGGCGTTGACCCAGACCATCTTCGACATGTCGAAATGGCGCGCGCTGACGCTGCAGGAAAAAACCGCCGGCATCTCCGACGTGACCTTCCAGACTTCGTCGCAACAGCTGATCCTCGATACCGCCACCGCCTATTTCAACGTGCTGAGCGCCATCGATTCACTGTCCTATACCCAAGCGCAGAAACAGGCGGTATATCGCACCCTGGATCAAACCACTCAGCGCTTTAACGTTGGTCTGGTAGCAATCACCGACGTGCAGAACGCCCGTTCCAACTACGATACGGTGCTGGCGGCGGAAGTCACTGCCCGTAACACGCTGGATAACGCGTTGGAAAAACTGCGCCAGGTCACCGGCACCTTCTACCCGGAACTGGCTTCGCTGAATACCGACCGTTTCAGCACCCAGCGTCCGGAAGCAGTGAATAATCTGCTGAAAGAGGCCGAAAGCCGCAACCTGAGCCTGTTATCCGCTCGCCTGAGCCAGGATCTGGCCCGCGAGCAGATCCGCTCCGCACAAACCGGCTATATGCCAACAATAGACGTCAGCGCATCTACCGGTATCAGCAATACCAAATATAACGGTTCCGCTACTAGTAATTCATCACGTTACAGCGATTCCGATGACGGTCAGAATAAAGTTGGCATCAGCTTTAACTTGCCTCTGTACAGCGGTGGCCAGACCAACTCGCAGGTGCAACAAGCACAGTACAACTTCGTGGGCGCCAGTGAGCAACTGGAAAGTGCACACCGCAATGTGGTGCAGACTGTTCGTTCCTCATTCAATAACGTGAACGCCTCGATCAGTAGCATCAACGCTTACAAACAGGCAGTGGTGTCGGCTCAGAGTTCACTGGATGCAATGGAAGCAGGTTATCAGGTCGGTACCCGCACCATCGTCGACGTGCTGGATGCCACCACTACGCTGTATAACGCCAAGCAACAGCTCTCCAGCGCGCGTTATACCTATCTGATCAACCAGTTGAACATCAAGTTCGCACTCGGTACCTTGAACGAGAACGACCTGATGCTGTTGAACGGTGCATTGGGCAAACCAATCTCTACCTCGCAAGACGTGGTAGCGCCACCGACCACGGCGCAAGACGCTTATGCCGACGGTTATCAGGATAATGCGCCTGCACAGCAAAGCGCAGCGCTGGCACCGGTTGCCGCTACCCGGACCTCTGCGCCGGTGAGCACAACCACTCCGCCTGTACGCAACAGCGGTAATCCATTCCGCAACTGATTCGCGCACAGCATTGAAAACGGGGTATGGCATTTGCCAGCCCCGTTTTTTTTGTCTCGGCTTATAGATTTGGATCCTCAGCCCCAATAGCAGGAATTCACTTCTGGGCGTTTGGGCAGAAGAACTGGCTGAAAATCGAGAAAAGGCTCAAATAACCTGCATAAGTGCTTTCATGTATCCCATCGCATAGGCCATACCCGAGTGCCATGGCGCCTCACAGCTCATCTGCGGCGAATGATCGGGGATCAATACACCGTCAAATTTGCACTCTTTCAGCACTCGCAACACCTTCGGCATGTCTATGTCACCTTCATCGATAAAGGTTTCATGGTAGTACGGCACTTTGCCTTTCACATTGCGAAAGTGGATATAAGCAATGGCATCCTGTTGTGCGTACTGCTCCACCGCCTGGTAAACATCCCCCTCTGACATTTCGGCGATAGTGCCAAGGCAGAATTCCAGCGCATTCGCGTGGCTGGGTTGCAAATCCAGCAATTTTTGATACAAATGCGGTTGATTGACCAATCGTGGCTGACCGCGTACAAACTCGAGCGGTGGATCATCCGGATGCGCTGCCAGCCTGACGCCAGCCTCTTCTGCCACCGGGACAATCTGCGCCAGGAACCACTCAAGACGCTGCCAAAGCTGCTTTTTCGTCGTCACCTCTCTCAAGCCTGTAGCGTTTTCATCCACCACCATATTCCACGCCATGCTGGCTGGTAGCGGGCTTTCTGTTTGCTCATTGGCTCCGTTTAGCCCAACGGTTTTTGCTCCGCCACGCGCTTTATTTTCCTCTATTCGACCGGCGACCCCGGCCAGGCTGAAGTTATAGCCAAAAACGGGAATACCGGCGGCACCCACATTGCGAATAATTTTTTTAACCGTTTCTATCTGCTGAGTTTTTTTGGGGCCATCAAACAGAATGTCGTCCCAATGACAGGGATCGAAGTTTTCGATGGCAAAAAATGTCAGGCCGAATTTCTCCATCCGGGCACGAATATCGAGCAGATCTTCCGTGCTCCAGATCTCCGCCTGTGCCGTTCCCCACCCTTGAGTATCGCCCACGGGCTGATTCGAACGAGAAAAACGATCGTTTCGATGAAAGTAATCCACCATGTGCACCACGACATGCGTCGCACCGCACTGGCGAGCAAAGGCAAAGTGCTCATCATCCAGCATATGCTTGTACAGACCGAAACCCAGTTTCATCACCTTATCTCCTGAAGAAAAAAATTTTATTTATCACCGATTACGGATTCGTACCCTGCCCCTCAGGCAGAAGCTATCAACCTGTATGACAGGTTATGAGAAATAAAAATAACAGAAAAGCGGCAAATCACTGCGATGTGATCTTCATCGTCAATATGGCAACGGCAAACCGTCGAAAAGAAGAGGGGGTGATATCATCACGGCTATCGCTTTATCTCGTTTGGATGGGATCCGATGGAGAACACTTCACGCTGGCAACGCCTGATCGAAGGCGAACTGCCGCCGGCCCAGCGCCCTGCTCCGGCAATTTATGCTTCCTGGCTACGTTGTCGCAGCCTGATGCAGCCTGCTGTGTGGAAAGCCCCCCACTGCGCGCTGGGCGCGACTTTTGCGTCAATCTGCCAGCGTAAGAACGATCTGCTGACGCTCGGCCAGGCAGCGTTGGAGGACGCCTGCGAATACATGGAACAGCGCCGCTGCCTGTTGGCTATCCTCGACGAAAGCGGCTGCATGCTGTGGCTGTGCGGCGATGTCCTGACTCGCGAACGTCTGCAGCTGTTGGGGTTTACCCCCGGCGCCTACTGGGCGGAAGGTGATATCGGCACCAATGCACCGTCGCTGGCGGCGTCGGAGGGGCATCCGATACAGGTACGCGGCAGCGAGCACGTGCGTCAGGCGCTGCACGACTGGTCATTCTGCGCCACCCCGGTCTATGACAACAGCGGCCGTCAACGCGGGTCAATTGCGCTGGGCTGTCTGCTGGCCGACTGCGCCGCCGGCGATCTGTCCCTGACGCTGGCACTGGCACGCGAAATCGGCAATTCGCTGAATGCCGACGGCCTCCTCGCCGAGTCCAACCGCCACCTGAACCAGCTTTACGGCCTGCTCGACGGCGTGGATGACGGCGTTATGGCCTGGGACCACCGCGGCTACCTGCAGTACATCAACCAGCGTGCCGCCACCCTGTTGAAACTGAATGAGCAGCAAAGCCAGGGCAAACCGCTGACACAGCTGCTGACGCTGCCCGCGTTGCTCAACCGAGCTATCGCCCAGCGTCAGGCGCTGCAGCACGTTGAAGTCACTTTTGAGAGCCAGCGGCAGTTTATCGCAACGCTATTGACCCTGAAGCCGATCTTCGACGGCGAGCGCTGCAGCTTTATCGCCCTGCTGCACCCGCTGGAAAGGCTGCGCCAGTATGTCAGCAGCCAATTGGGGCGCGTCAGCCACAGCTTTGAACAGATGCCGTCCGCCTCACTGGAGATGCGTCGCTTGATCCGCTATGGCCAACAGGCGGCGAAGGGGCAGCATCCCATTTTGCTGTGTGGCGAAGAAGGCGTCGGCAAGGAACAACTCAGTCAGGCGATCCACAATGCCAGCGATCGCGCCGCCGGGCCCTATATCGCCCTCAACTGTCAGCTATTGCCGGAGGCCCAGGGGCTGCGCGAGCTGCTGGGCAGCGACGCCAACGAAGAGGAAGCGGGCCAGCTCAGCAAGTTTGAACTGGCTAACGGCGGGACGCTGTACCTGGAGCAGATTGAGTATTTGCCGATGGAAATGCAGTCGGCACTGTTACAGGTGCTGAAAACCGGCGTGGTAATGCGGCTCAACTCTAACCGGGTGATCCCCGTCGACGTGCGGGTGATCGCCAGCAGCGCCGCCGATCTGCCATTGCTGGTGCAGCAAAATCGCTTTCGCCGTCAGCTGTTTTACAGCCTGCAGGCGTTCGAGATCCAGATCCCGGCGTTACGCCAGCGCCTAAGCGATATTCCACTGTTGGTGAAGCATCATCTGCGTGCGCTGGAACAGCATTTCCAGTGCCGCTTCCGGGTAGACGACGAGGTGATGACCCAACTTGGGCTCTATCTGTGGCCCGGCAACGATCTGGAGCTGAAAGGCGTGGTGGAACGCACGGCGATGATGTGCCACGGCCACCACCTGCAACTGGCCGATCTGCCCGAGCACCTGCTCGGTCAACAGCCCTTACTGGAAAGCGATCCGCAGCCGGGTATGCCGCTGTTAACATTGGCGGAAATGGAGCGCCAGGCGATCATTCGCGCGGCCAACGTCAGCCGCGGGCAGTTGAATGAAATGGCGCAGCTGCTGGGGATTGGCCGCACTACGCTGTGGCGGAAAATCAAACAGTATCAGATTGATATCCGCCAGTTTAAGCTGCGCGCCTGAAGCGGCCGTCAGTGGCTGAGCTGCAATACCCCGCGTGCCGCATCCAGCATCGCTTTTTGGCCGTTGCGGGTTTTGCTCATGCAGTCGTGCATGCCAATCACCATCGGGATCCCCATCGCCTTAGCGAGGATCGCGCTGTGCGACAGCGCATTGCCACCGCTCAGACAGATGCCCAGCACCAGCCGGCGATCTAACATCACCACGTCAGACGGCATCAGTTCGTCCATCACCAGAATCGACGGTGTGGTCAGCGTGATTAACGGCAACGGCTGCTGCTGCAAATGGCTCAAGGTGCGGCGCAGCATGTCGCGCACATCCAGCTCACGCGCCCGCATATATTCGTCGTCCAGTGCGCGATACTCCTCGGCTATCGCTTCCATCTCCTGCTGCCAGGCCTGCTCGGCACTGCATTGCTGACGGGCAATGCGGGTATAGGCCGCCTGTTGCAGGTCCGGATCGTCCAGCAACATGCTGTGCGCGCCAAAAATCGCCGCCTGCGGCTTGCCAATCAACGAGCCGGTGCGCTCCGCCAGGCGGTTCAAATCGCTTAGCGTATGTTGCAGCGCTTCACGCAGCCGCTGCTGTTCGTTGAGTACGTCATCGGCGCCAATCTGGCGTTCGGTGATCGCCGGGCAGAAGCTGTACGCCTGCCAAACCGGGCCGCTGGTGACGCTTTCCGCCACCGGGATACCGTGCAGCGAAGGTAAACTTTGCTCAGAGACGGTTTCGCCAAAGTGCTGCTCCGCCAATGCGCTAAAGGCCGCCAGCGCCTGGTCGGCCTGCGCACCGTCGGCAATCAGCCGGATGGTGTCGCCATGACGCACCTGCAACAATGCCAGTTGGTTAAGGCTGCGAGGATTGGCGCACTGCCCCTGCTTTTCCAGCACCAGTTCGGCATCGAACGGCGCCAGCGCTTCCGCCAGTCGGGCCGCCGGGCGGGCGTGCAGCCCATGTGGGTTCTGCACCGTCCAACTGACGCTTTTCCCCTGCGTCAGCGGTAATTCAACCTTTTTGACCACGGGCGCAGTACCCTCGCCCAGTTGCGCCTGCTTGGCCTGCAGCGCGCCCTGCGCCTCGGCCAGCACCTGCTCCAGCCCCGCGCCGGCATTTGCGGCAACCACGGCGGCCAGCGTCCCTTCAACCAACGGCGCCGAACACAGCCTGACTTTGGCGGCCAGCGCAGGATCCAGCAGATCGATGGCGGTTTCGGCGCTCAACAGCGCGCTGCCCAGGTCCATCAGCACCACAATGCCCGCGCCCTCGGCCACCGACTCTATCGCCTCCATCACCTTGATCGCATCGGTGCCTATCGGATGCTCCGCATCATCGACACCCGCTGCCAGCGCCAGTTTGCAGCCGTCGCCACGCATCATCTGCAATGCCAGTTCCTCAACGCCGCGAGCCAACTGCGCACTGTGTGAAACAACAACGATATTGATCATCTCGCCTCCTGCTATTGGCCGGCGACCTCTGCCAGCGTTTTCATCATCAGCATCACCGAAGTCGCGCCCGGGTCCTGATGACCGATGCTGCGCTCACCCAGATAGCTGGCTCGCCCTTTGCGCGCCTGCATGGTGATAGTGCTTTCGACCGCCTGCTCTGCCCGCTCACTGGCGCGCTGCAGGGCTTCCGCGACGCCAAGCTGCTGCTCAACCGACTGACCAAGGCTGTCCACCACCGCCCACCAGGCATCGCACATGGTTTTATCACCCGGTTCCGCCTTGCCGCGCATCACTACGCCGTCAACGCCTTCCTGCATCAGTTGATGCAGCTCTGCCAGATCCAGACTCTGTTTGGCATTCGCCGCCTGCGCCGCACGGATGAAGAAGGTGCCAAACAGCGGACCGCTGGCGCCGCCCACGCTGGACAGCAGCGTCATGCCGGTGTTTTTCAGGATAAAACCAATGTCTTTGTCCGCCACCGAAGGCAGTTTCTCCACCACCTTGTTGAAGCCGCGGTTCATATTAAGCCCGTGGTCGGCGTCGCCGATCTCGGTATCCAGCCGGGTCAAGAAATCGCGCTGCTGAGTAAACACTTCGCCGCAACGCATCAGCCAATCGACCACTTGTTGTTTGGTTAACGCCATAATTCCTCCTCAGCAACCCCAACGCAGCGCAGGCGTTTTCACCGGCGCATCCCACAGGGACAACAACTCGTCATCCACCTTCAGCAGCGTGATTGAAACCCCTTGCATGTCCAGCGACGTGCAGTAAGAACCGATCAGGCTGCGTTCGACGATCAGGCCTGCTTCGGCACAACGCTCCGTCAGACGGTGATAGACGCCATACAGCTCGGACAAAGGTGTCGCACCCAGGTTATTCACCAATGCAATCACGCGATCGCCGCGCGTCAGCGGCTGCTTGGTTTGCGCTTCATCACGCCATTCCCCCTGCTGACGATCCCAAACGCGGAGGGTGCGCTGGTAATGGCCATGGTCTATCAGGGTATGAAACATGTCGTCCACCGCCGCATTGAGGGTGGTAAACGGACGCCGCGCAATGCCCGGCTCGCCGTGAATGCCGACGCCAAACTCCATCTCGTTTTCCGCCAGCACGAACGAGGGCTTGCCGGCGGCCGGTACGGTACAGGCCCCCAACGCAATACCGATCGAATGCCCGTGATTGTTGATGCTGTGGCCCAGCGTCACCAGGCTATCCAGATCGTCGCCGCGCGCCGCTGCCGCACCGAGCAATTTTTCCATCAGCACGGTATTGGCCACCCCGCGACGTCCGGCGGTGAACAGGCTGTCTTTGACCGCCACGTCATCGTCCACCAGCACCGTCGCCACCTGGACGCCGCTGTCATGCAGCAGCTCGGTGGCGGTTTCAAAGTTCAGCACGTCGCCGGTATAGTTTTTTATTAGCAACAACACCCCGGCACCACCGTCGATCGCCTGGCCGCACTCGTACATTTTGTCCGGCGTTGGCGAGGTGAAAATTTCGCCCGGGCAGGCACCGTCGAGCATGCCTTCGCCGACAAAACCGCAGTGCATCGGCTCATGGCCGCTGCCGCCGCCGGACAGGATCGCCACTTTGCCCGCGACCGGCGCGTCGGCGCGAGTGACGAACACCGGCTCCTGATGCACCAACAGCTCCGGGTGCGCCTCTGCCAGCCCCAGCAGTTGCTCTTCCAGTACCGATTCCACCTTATTAATCAGTTTCTTCACGGTTATTTCCTCGTTTGGCCCACGGGACGCAGCCTGCTGCGCCCCTGCGGCATCAGCTTGAGTGTCGTTGCAGCCAGGCATTGCCCAGCCGATCTGCCGTCAGAATAGCCGCCTGAACGCTGGCCGGCGTGACCTTGAACGGCATATTGTGGATAGTTTCGCCGGCAGCGCAGCTGGCTTCGGCAACCGCCATGATTTTCTCTGCCGCATCGCCGCTAACCCCCATTTGCGCCAGCGTGATCGGCAAACCGAGCTGCTGACAGAAATCCAGCACCGTTTCGATCTGCTCCATGCTGCTGTTTTGCAGCACCAGCTGCGACAGCGTGCCAAAAGCCACTTTCTCGCCGTGGTACAGATGATGGCACTCTTCGAGCACGGTAAAGCCGTTGTGGATGGCATGCGCTCCCGCCAATCCGCTGCTTTCAAAGCCGATGCCGCTCAGGTAGGTATTGGCCTCGATAATGCGTTCGACCGCCTCCGTCACCACTCCGGCCTCGACCGCCAGCTTGGCTTTGACGCCCTCCGCCAACAGCGTCTCATAACACAAGCGCGCCAGACTGAGGGCTGCCAGCGTCGATTTGCCGCCCGCCATACTGGTGGCCTGCGCATCGAAACACGCCTGCGCCTCAAAATAAGTCGACAGCGCATCGCCCATACCCGCCACCAGCAGCCGCACCGGGGCCTTGGCGATAATTGCACTGTCCATCACCACCATGTCGGGATTGCGTGGGTAAATCAGGTATTCGGCAAATTCGCCCTGTTCGGTATAAATCACTGATAACGCGCTGGTCGGCGCATCGGTAGAGGCGATGGTCGGGATCAGCACCACCGGCAGATGCTGGTAATACGCAATCGCTTTGGCGGTATCCAGCGTTTTGCCACCGCCGATGCCAATCACTCCGCGACAACCGTGAGCCTTGAGCTCCCGGCCGAGCCGGTCGATTTCCTTATGGCAGCATTCGCCGTTGAACACGCAGGCATGGTGCTTCACCCCGTGCTGCTGCAGGCTGCCCATCAGGGTATCGCCCGCCAGCTTCATCACGAAGTCGTCGGCAATCACGAAATAATGGTCAGCAAGGTTTTTGGCGTATTCGCCCACGGCGGCCAATGCGTTGGCGCCCTGAATGTACTTGCCTGGAGACTGGATGATTCTCAACATAACCGGATCCTTGTAGGGAAATTGGCGATGGTAACGTTCAGATATCAGGTGATGCTGCGTCGGTCTTGTGCCGCCGCGTTGTTATGGACTGACTATAGGGCTTGCCGCTTGCTTTGCGATCTCGGGATTTTTTGTTTCATTATGGAACATTACTTTCCCCTGTACGTTCCATAATGAAACCCTGACGCCGCTTTTTTAGTCAGTAAAGCGAGCTGGCGCACAGCCCAACGTATAACTGCGTAAAGAGTGGATTCTGTGGGCGTTTCAGCTTTAATTTTGACCATCTTTCCCCTATTCTTACGGCCACTACTGGGAAAGGGCGAAAACAGCCCGACTGATGGGATTACTAACGATGAAACGGACAAAAAACATCAACCAAGAGACGTTCCGCAAATCCTGGCGCAACTACCGTGTTGCCCCCGTGGCTTTGGCGATCAGCGCAGTCTTTATGCTGGCCGGCTGCGAGAAGAGCGATGAAACTGTCTCCATGTATCAGAATGCCGACGACTGTTCGCGCAACAACCCTTCCATGAGCGAGCAGTGCACCACCGCCTATAACAACGCCCTGAAAGAAGCCGAGAAAACGGCGCCGAAATACGCAACCCGCGAAGACTGCGTCGCCGAGTTCGGCGAAGCTCAATGTACTCAGGCACCTGCTCCGGCCCAGGCCGGCATGGCCGCAGAGTCGCAGAGCAGCGGCAGCTTCTGGATGCCGCTGATGGCCGGTTACATGATGGGCCGCATGATGGGCGGCTCCGGTTTTGCTCAGCAACCGCTGTTCACCTCGAAAAATGCAGCCAGCCCGGCAAACGGCAAGTTTGTTGACGCCAGTGGCAAGAGCTACGGCCCAGCCACAGCCGGCGGCCGCACCATGACGGTGCCGAAAACCGCGATGGCGCCAAAACCGGCAGTGACCAATACCGTCACCCGCGGTGGCTTCGGTGAATCCGTGGCCAAGCAAACCAGCATGCAGCGCAGCAGCGCAACGTCCAATTCCGGCTCACGCAGCATGGGCGGTTAATGCATGAAACGCGTTGCGATTACCGAGCGTCCGGACTGGCGCGAAAAAGCCACCGAATTTGGCTTCCGCTTCCACACCATGTACGGCGAACCCTATTGGTGTGAGGATGCCTATTACCAATTCACGCTGGCGCAGATTGAAGAAATTGAAAACGCCACCGCTGAATTGCACCAGATGTGCCTGCAGGTGGTAGAGAAAGTGGTCAGCAGCGACGCGCTGATGACCAAGTTCCGCATCCCGAAACACACCTGGGAATTTGTGCGCAGCTCATGGCGCACCAACCAGCCTTCGCTGTATTCGCGTCTCGATCTGGCCTACGACGGCGTTAACCCGCCCAAGCTGCTGGAGAACAACGCCGATACGCCAACTTCGCTGTATGAAGCAGCCTTTTTCCAATGGCTGTGGCTGGAAGATCAGATCAATGCAGGCAACCTTAGCCCGGAATCCGATCAGTACAACAGCCTGCAGGAAAAGCTGATCGAGCGTTTCGCCGATCTGAAAGCGCACCACGGTTTTGGCCTGCTGCATATGGCCTGTTGCCAGGACAGCGAAGAAGATCGCGGGACAGTGCAGTATCTGCAAGATTGCGCGCTGGAAGCCGGCGTGCCGACCGAATTCCTGTTTATGGAAGAGATTGGCCTGGGTGAAAAAGGCCAGTTTACTGACCTGCAGAACCAGGTCATCGGTAACCTGTTCAAGCTTTATCCGTGGGAGTTCATGCTGCGCGAGATGTTTTCCACCAAGCTGGAAGACGCCGGCGTACGCTGGCTGGAGCCGGCATGGAAAAGCATCATTTCCAACAAGGCACTGCTGCCGATGCTGTGGGAAATGTTCCCGGATCATCCAAATCTGCTGGCGGCCTACTTTGCAGAAGACGAGCACCCGCAGCTTGACCACTACGTCACCAAGCCGCTGTTCTCACGCGAAGGCGCCAATATCCAGATCGTGCAGAACGGCCAGCAGGTCGCGAGCGTCGATGGCCCTTACGGCGAAGAAGGCATGATCGTGCAGCAGTTCCACCCGCTGCCCCAGTTCGAAGGCAGCTATACGCTGATCGGCAGTTGGCTGGTGGACGATCAACCCTGCGGGATCGGCCTGCGCGAAGATCGTGAACTGATCACCCAGGATCTGTCGCGTTTCTATCCGCATATCATTCTCGGCTAACGGCTCAGTTCTTGGGTAAAAAGCGCGATCTTATCGCGCTTTTTTTATACACTCCATCTGGTGATTAATCGATTAACCTTCTATACTCAAAGCGTCTGTTCTCCTCGGGCGGAGCAACCAGATATGAAACTGACGTCCATGATCCCACCGCAGGTCAACCTGGCGGACGGATGCTTTACCGCACCTGATGTTCAACGCAAATCCACGACGCTGGGCAGCCTGGCGGGGATCTTTGCCGATGCCGTGGCCTGGCAAAGCTTACCGGCGGAGCTTGCCGTCTATCAGGTTGAAATGCTGCCTTCCGTGCAGCAGGAAGGCGAGCTGTTTGTCGGCACAACTCATCTGCAACCTGGCCGGGTGGGCGACGAATTCTTTATGACCCGCGGGCATATTCACCAGCGGCCAGAACAGGCCGAGTTCTATTTTGGCCTACGGGGCCAAGGTTTGCTGTTGCTGCAACACCAGGACGGCGCTTGTACGCTGGAACAGGTTTCCCCCGGTAGCGTTCATCATATCCCCTCCTTTACTGCCCACCGTTTGATCAATACCGGCAATGACGTGCTCTCTGCGCTGGCGGTGTGGCCAACGGTCGCCGGCCACAACTACGATGCGTTGCAGCCTCAGGGTTTCAAGCTGCGGGTCTTTGCCGATGGCGATGGCTGGAAGGCGGAGGCGCAATATGAGTGACTCAATGCTGCGATTTGGGCTTGATGTCCGTATTAGCGACAGCCCGATGGGATTTGGCTATGGCAATGACGTGATTGGCCCCTTGCCGGAGATACGCACGCTGGAGCAAATCCGCCGTTCCCTGCGCGACCCTGACTGCCAGGGACCAGAGCAGGTTTATGCCATCGCGATGGACGTCGCGAAACAGCAACATTTGGCCGAATTGAAGAAACGCATGCTGTTGTTCGGCATTGTCACCTATGCCCAAGGGCAATTGGGCCAGGAGCCGATACGCAGCCAGGGACACGTACACCGTATCAGCGCGCACAGCGGTTGGTCACCGCCGGAGCTGTATGAAATCTGGCAGGGAAAGGCGATCATTTACATGCAGGAACAGGTGGAATATGAACCGGGCCGCTGCTTCGCCGTCCACGCCGGACCCGGCGAGAAAGTGCTGGTGCCGCCGGGTTGGGCCCACGCCACGATTTCTGCCGATCCTCACCAGCCGCTGACCTTCGCTGCCTGGTGCGATCGTGAATATGGCTTTGAATACGATGCCGTGCGTGAATACAAAGGACTGGCGTGGTACCCGCTATTGCAGGGCGACAATATAATCTGGCAACAGAACCCACGTTATCAATCCGGCCGGCTGCACGCCATCGGCCCACGCCAATACCATGAATTCGGTCTGAGTGATGCCCCGCTCTACTCGCAGTTTGAAACCGATCCGGCGCGCTTCCAGTTCATTTCCAAACCGGGCAGCGTAGCGGAAAAATGGCAGCGGTTTGAGCCCTAAAGATTACTGTCTAATTCAATAATAGGAAATTTCTACCCTATGAGTTTCAAGCTGCAGCCTAGGCGCCTGGCTGCAGCTTGAAAGGCGACGGGTATCAGGAGAACAAGCCGCAGGCCACCCCCGCCGCTGCCAGGGCCAACAGCCCCAACATCGCTTTCACCGGTGACAATCCCCGCTTGGCCATCAGATACCAGGTCATCAGCACCACGATCAGCGGCATCAGGTTAGGGAAAATGCCGTCCAGCATTTGCTGCAGGTGAATATTCACCCCGTCTTTGGTGATGAACTCCAGGCCGGTACCCAGTTTGACGTAGCTCGCGGCTACGCCGCCCATAACGAACACTCCCAGCAGGGAAAGCGCTTCTCGCAGGCGTGAGGACTTGCTGCTGACCAGCATTTCCACCGAGCCGGAGCCCATATGGTAGCCCTTCATAAACAGCCAGTAAGAGCCGGGAATGACGATCAGGCTGAACGCCATAATATAGAATAACGGGCCAATCACGCTGCCGCCGGCTGCCAGCGCCATACCGATGCTCAACAAAATGGGCAACAGCATGCCCGGCACCATGGAGTCGCCGATACCGGCCACCGGCCCCATCAGGCCGACCTTGAGCGTATTGATGGTTTCACCGTCGATCGGCTCGCCGTTGGCACGTTTTTCCTCCAGCCCGATCACCATGCCGTTAACAATCGCGCCCAGCTGCGGCTCGGTGTTATAGAACGAGGTGTGGCGGCGAATGGCCTCAATGCGCTGTTGTTTTTCCGGGTACAGCTTTTTCAGCGCTGGCATCATGCTCAGGCAGAAACCGTAAGATTCCAGACGTTCAAAGCTCATCGACGACAGGTTGTACATCATCCAACTGCGCCAGCAACGACGCAGGTCCTGCTTATTCAATTTTGGTGTTGGCGTATCCATCAGAATTCATCCTCATCGTCAGCCTGAGGCGCGGCCTGTGCGGCAACCACCTGCGGCTCTGGCTTATAGTTGTAGTGAATCAATGCCAGCAGCGCGCCGACAATCACCAGCGCCACCATATTCAGCTTGAGGAAAACAATGCAGATAAACCCCACCAGGAAGTAAATCAGCATGCTGTAGCTTTTGATAATCTGCTTAAGAAGAATGGCGATACCGACCGCAGGCAGAATGCCGCCGACCACGTTCATGGTAGTCAGCACCAGCGTCGGCAAGCTGTCCATAAAGGCGTTGATATAGCGCGCCCCGAAAAAGACGGCGATAAACGTCGGCACAAAGCGCAACAGGAAGTTGGTGACCTGTGGCCAGATGGCGCTGTTGAGGTAAATGCCCTGTTCATCCCCGCGTTCTACCGCCAGATCCGCACGGTGGTTCCAGTAGGAATTGAGTACCATCATGGCATTGAACAGCACGGTGCCCATGATGCCGATAGTTGCCGCCAGGGCGACGGCCACCTCGGGCCCTTTACCGGAAAGAATGCCCAGCGCAATCGCCGGGAAGGCCACAAAGTTGAGGTCGGCCGGCATCGATCCGCCCGGTGTCACCATGGCGATATAAACCGCCTGTACCGCCACACCGATGATGATGCCGGTCTGTACATCGCCGAGAATAGCCCCCACCAGCATGCCGGAGACCAGCGGACGGCTGAGAATATACCAGCCTCCGGTCAGTCCCAGCAGCCAGGGGCTGCTCAGCGCGCCGAGATAGCAAAGTATCCCGATAAGCGTCGCTTCAAACCACATAGTTCACTCCTGCCGTTCAGGCTTATTTGAGTTTCTTTTTTGCGTCCAGCCAACTGAAATGGCTGGCATCCGGGACTAAACGGAATTCGATGGCATGGCCGTGTTCGGCCAGAAAGTCGAAGGCTTCCGACTCTGTTACCGTCACGGATTGATTCGGGCCGATAGTCACCGTGTCCTTGCGGGCAGACATAGGGCCGACGTTGATTTTCTTGTTGCGATTACTGAGATCGATCCCTGCTTCCATCAGTCGGCGCAGCGTGACCGGCGATTTACCAATCACGAAGTACTGCTTGTCGCTGGCGATCACCTTCGGCAATTTTTCTATCGCCTGCTGTACGGTGAACAGCCATACCTTGGTGTCCTGCACCGCCCCTTTCATCACCGATGACAACAGCGGATCTGCCGCGACCTCATCATCAATCGCCACGATGCCGTCGCAGGGCAGCTCTTTCGCCCAGCGGGTCACCAGTTGACCGTGAATGACCCGGTCGTCGATACGTACGAATGAAATAGCCATACTCTCTCCTCAGAAATCGTCCATTTGCGCCGTCACCGCAGGACGGGCAAGCGCAATCGCCTCACCGCCCTGCGCCACCAGCTCCTGTGCCGCCAGTTGAACATCCTTTCCTTCCAGCAATTCGGCACTCATCAGCAACATCGGGAAATTCACGCCGGTCACTACCGCCATCGGCACTGGCGCATTGGGATCAAAGGCGTGACGACAGGCCACGTTGTACGGCGTACCGCACAGCATGTCGCACAGTATCAACACACCGTCAGCCCCTGCGCTCACCCGACGCAGTTCGTCGGCAAAGTCCTGCTTAAAAGCCTCGATGCCGGCGCCTTCACTCAGACCGACATGACTGGTCCCCGGCAACTCGCCGTAAACCATGCGCGCGCTGCTCAGTAACGCCTCGGCCAGCGGCCCATGAGAAGTCACAATCACTCTCAACATAATGTTTATCCCCTTACCCAGGCTTTGATGGTGCCCAGGGTTTTACCCAGGCTGCGGCCATGTGGGCTGATGCGATACGCCCCGACCGCAGCCGGGACGATGAAGGTTTCCGCGTAATGCACCACAAAGGGAGCAAAATGGCCCTCAGGGCTTTCAACCACTGCCTCTTCCCCTTCCACCAGATTCAGCACGTTCACTCGCCCTTCGGTGTGGTGCAACACCGGTTCACTGAACCAGTGACGGCGGGTTTCGATAAATTCGCGCTCGTGCAGGCCGGTTCGCTCTTCCTGCCAGCCTTGCCCTTCAGCAACCGGTTCAACGTGGTTGACCAGGTTCTCCGTTGCCCAGTCGGTGTCGCATTGCCAGTTGATCACCTGCTCACCGTGCTGCAAATGCACCGGACGCGGCAGGCCATCTAATCCCACACGGCCCCAGTCCCACAGTTTGAAGGTGAAAATGTACGGCGTAGCGCTGATCTCCAGCACCATGGTTCCCGCACCTGAACAGTGCACCGTCCCTGCCGGGATCAGGAAGTGATCGTGTTTACGCGCCGGGAAGCGGTTCACAAAACGGCGATCGTCGAACGCCTTTTCGCCTCTTTGGGCGGCCGCCAGATCGGCCATCATCGCCTGCGGATCGGTGCCGTTTTTCATCCCCAGATACACCTCGGCGTCCTGTTCTGCCGCCAGAATGTAATAGCTTTCATCCTGGGTGTAATGCATGCCGAAATGCTGTTGGATGTATTCCGTCAGCGGGTGCACCTGGAAGCTGAGGTTTTGCCCGCCGACGGTATCCAGCAGGTCAAAACGGATCGGGAATTCGGCGCCGAAACGGGCGTGTACACAATCGCCCAGCAGGGGTCTCGGGTATAACAGCACCAAATCCTGTGAGGGGATCTCAACCCGGACGTCACCAAAACGCATTAGCAGGCTGTTTTCCTCGGGCACGCAGTCAAAACACCACGCGTAGTTGGCTGCCGTCGGGTCGAGATCGAACTGTTGTTTCATCCATTGACCGCCCCAGATGCCGGGGTCAAAAAAGGGCACGACGCGGAACGGGCGTTGGGTAACCTGCTGCAAACCAGCGTGGAATGCTTCGCCGCTCACGGCCTTGGGCTCACCCGCCAGGTTGGTGTCCAACACCAGGTCCGCACGCTGCAACAACGGGGTTTTATGGCGATCAAACACCCGCCACTCCACAAAAAAGGCCCGCTTGTAACGACGCAACACGTCTTCGTCAACATTGGTTACGCCCCAGTTGCCCAGTTCGCCACGGCGAAAACGTTGCTGGATTTCCCAGCGAGCCATGTCGGCATACACCAGCACATCGCCCTCGGCGATCAACGCCGCGCCGGGCCCATAAATCACGACCAGACCACTTTCGACGCTCGCAATTTGATCGCGCAGTTGCTGCACACGCTCATCATCAAAAAACTCAGGCAGTTGATGGCATGACAGCACGCCAAAAACACGATCATCGGTTAAGTTGCGCTCAATCATCGCGTGAATATGCGATTCATCATATTTGGCAGACTCGGCGTTAATACTGCTGGCGGGCTGCAGCGGATGGATAAAATTCTCGCTCAGCTCTGCCAAATTCACCCCAGGGTAGCAATCCACCACTAACAGGGTTTTGCGTAACCCGAGGGCGGCAACCTTGCGGCTGACAGCCTCGACCACCGCCGGCCAACCTTGCCAGGCGGCATGATCAAATCCCTGAACCGCCACTTCCGGGTGTTTGTCATAGCTTGTTGCGTTGCGCTGTTGCTCTGTCATATCCTTCTGCCTATGCACTGAATAGATAGAAAAAGATTAATCGATTAACCCCATAACAAACAGGCTGATTAACGAGATTAACCTCATATAACGGATAATAACCTGCTAAAAAGCTTATAAATCGCGATCGTCGTCACACTCTATTTAACGGAATTACACAGAAAAAGGTTAATCGATATACCTTGATGTAAAAGCCAGTATCGACAGGAGATGAAATGAGCACCATAACCTTGGCGGATGTCGCCGCATACGCAAAAGTCTCCACCGCTACGGTTTCGATGGTATTGCGCAACCGTGGCCGCATATCGGATGAAACACGCAAGCGTGTGCTGAGCGCCATCGATCATCTGGGCTACGTTTACAATCAGACCGCGGCAAACCTGCGCAATCGCAGCAGCAATCAGGTCGGCCTGCTGCTACATGACATCACCAATCCTTTTTACGCCGAGATGACCGCCGGGCTGAGCCAGGAAATGGAACGCCATCAACTGATGCTGTTTCTGGCCAACAGCGAAGAATCGGCCGACAGGCAACAAAAATTTGTCGACTCGCTGCTGCAAAACAGCGCCAGCGGCATGGTGCTGTGTGCCGCCCGACAAACGCCGAGCCTGTTTTTTGAAACGCTGAAACGCCGCAAGATCCCGGCCATCATGGTGGTCAGGCCGGTGGCTGATGCGCACTTTGACTTTGTCGGCACAGATAACTTCCTTGGCACACAGTTGGCAACCCAGCATCTGTTGGATCTTGGCCATCGCAATATCGCTTTCATCGGAGGATCCATCAACTCCACCACCCGCGCGCAGCGGTTGGGGGTTACACCAGCAAGCTGCTGGAACGGGGGATTGTGGTCAAGGGCGAATGGATCGTCGACAGCGAGGCCAGCCAAAGCTCCGGCGCAAAAACTGCAGAGCAGTTGCTGATGGCCCATCCGGAAATCACGGCGGCGTTATGCTATCAGGACATTGTCGCGTTGGGTGTGATGCAGACATTACGCAAACTCGAGCGCCAGATTGGCCGTGATTTCGCGTTGATAGGATTTGATGATATTACCGAAGCGTCGCTGGTGCAGCCGGGTTTGACCACCGTATCGGTGGCCTCCCGCGAGATCGGCCGCAAGGCGGGGGAACTGCTGTATAGCCGCATTCAAGGCAATGATGAACCGCCCAAACGCATCATCCTGCCGCCTTCGCTGGTGATCCGCCAATCCTGCGGCTTTGCCGATCAATCTACGCCAGCCTGAGGCCGGCGTAGAGCCTTTAGCCAACCTGCACCGACAGCATACTCAGTGCGCTCATCTCGATGCCCTCCACCGGAAGGGTTATCGCCTCTTTGCCGTCCCAACTGCCCAGTACGTATAACAGCGGCAGGTAGTGTTCCGGCGTCGGGTTAGACAGCGCTGCGCCTTCGTGCTGCATAAAATTGACCAACGGGTGGTTATCCCCCTGATAATTCAGGTTATCACGCACAAACCGGTCAAACGAAGTGGCCCACGGATAAGGGGTGGCGTCCCCCTGCCATTTTACCATCCGCAGGTTATGCACCACGTTGCCGCTGGCAACGATCATCACCCCCTGGTCACGCAACACCGCCAGTTTACGGCCCAGTTCATAATGGTATTCCGCCGGTTTGGTGCCGTCGATGCTGAGCTGCACGATCGGAATATCCGCCTCGGGATACATTTTGATCAACACGCCCCAGGTGCCGTGGTCCAGGCCCCATTCGCTGTCGTCTGCCGTGAAAGTAATCGGCGCCAACACTTGCTGGATCTGCGCCGCCAGCGCAGGGGATCCTGGCGCCGGATACCGGGTATCGAACAGCGCCTGCGGAAAACCGCCAAAGTCATGGATGGTTCTTGGTTTTTCCATCGCAGTCACCGCGGTGCCACGGGTGTACCAGTGAGCAGAAACGGCAATGATGGCCTTCGGGCGCGGCAGCGTTTCACCCAGATGACGCCAGGCCTGGGTATAGCGGTTTTCTTCCAGCGCGTTCATCGGGCTACCGTGGCCGAGAAAAAGTGCAGGCATACGAGAGCTGTTCATACAAGATCCTTGGTCAGTCGCAAACATGATGGGGACTAGACTACGCCGTTTGCCACGGCGACACAGCCGGATAACCGTGATGATGATCTTCAATAAATTTGAACGGTTAAAACGATAGAAACAATCAGCCAAATCCACTCGATTTATGCCTTTACTCTGTTAGTATCAGAAAATAAACGATAATTTCAGCATATAAGGAGACGACCATGTCCGTACCGCTGCTCCTGACCTTGCTGGCCGGCGGCGCCACCTTTGTCGGCGCCCTGTTCGGCATTATTGGCCAGAAGCCTTCCAACCGAATGCTGGCTTTTGCTCTTGGATTTGCCGCCGGGATTATGCTGCTGATATCGCTGATGGAAATGCTGCCCGCGGCGCTGCACACCGTCGGCATGTCGCCGATGATGGGTTACGGCATGTTCATGCTTGGGCTGCTGGGGTATTTCGCGCTGGACCGCATGCTGCCGCACCAGCACCCGCAGGATCTGATGCAGCAACCGCTGAAACCGCACAACCTGAAGCGCACCGCGGTGCTGTTGACGCTGGGCATCAGCCTGCACAACTTCCCGGAAGGCATCGCTACCTTCGTCACCGCCAGCGCCGACCTGGAACTGGGCATGGGCATTGCGTTGGCCGTGGCTATCCACAATATTCCTGAAGGTCTGGCGGTGGCTGGCCCGGTGTATGCCGCAACCGGCTCCAAGACCAAAGCCCTGCTGTGGTCCGGTATTTCCGGCATGGCGGAGATTCTCGGCGGCGTATTGGCGTTCCTGCTGCTTGGCCCGATGATTTCGCCGGTGGTAATGGCGTCGATTATGGCGGCGGTTGCCGGCATCATGGTGGCGCTGTCGGTTGATGAACTGATGCCGTTGGCGAAAGAAATCGATCCGCACAATAACCCGAGCTACGGCGTGCTGTGTGGGATGGCGGTGATGGGATTCAGCCTGACGCTGTTGCAAAGCGGCGGCATAGGTTAACGGTTTTCAGCCACAAAAAAAGCCGCATTACGCGGCTTTTTTCATCGTCAGAAAGTCAGTTCGTTATCAGCTGGCTTTCTTTTCGTGAGCCTGGCGGTAAGCCACCAGATCTTCGATGGTCAATACGGTCATATCATGCTGTTTGGCAAACACGATCACTTCCGGCGCATGCGCCATGCTGCCATCGTCGTTAGTCAGTTCACACAGCACACCGGCAGGTTTGAAACCGGCCATAGAGACCAGATCGATAGTCGCTTCAGTGTGACCACGACGGCTCAGCACGCCACCTGGCTGCGCGCGCAGCGGGAAAACGTGCCCAGGACGATTCAGATCGCTTGGCTTGGCGTTATCGGCCACGGCCGCACGGATAGTGGTCAGGCGATCGGAAGCGGACACGCCGGTGGTCACGCCCTGCGCCGCTTCGATAGTCACGGTGAAGGCCGTCTGGAACTGGCTGGAGTTGTTGGTCACCATCATCGGCAGTTCGAGCTGCTGACGACGTTCTTCGGTGAGACACAGACACACAATACCGCTGCCGTGGCGAATGGTCAGTGCCATCTGCTCAACGGTCATGGTTTCTGCGGCGAAGATCATATCACCTTCGTTTTCACGATTTTCATCATCGAGCACCATTACACCGCGGCCATTGCGCAATGCTTCAATAGCTCGCTCTACGCGTTCTACCGGCGTGCCGAAATCTGAAAGTAGGGTCTGATTCATGGTAAAAAACCTCATTAAAAAATTATGGATTACCAGAACCAGGGCGATCTTGAGGAGTAGCTAGCAATAGCTAAAAAAATAACGCAAGCGGGCGCAAACCCGGCAGATACCGTTACTCTCTCCCATCCGGACTATAACCGTCGGCCCCGGAATTACACCGGATCTGCTGACCTCTAACCAAGCTGCAAGAGACTGGCTGAGCGCTCGCGGGCTTTCACCGTAGAAGGTGATTTACCGCCGGTGGGGACTTGCACCCCGCCCTGAGAATAAGCTTCTCGACTATAACGCTAATGATTAATCAGGGCAATTGGCAAAAGCACAATTCGGCCAATCACAGGGAATGCGGTTATTAGTTTATCCGGCGGGCAACTCGCATTACACTAGACGACAGCTATTAAACTCTGAAAGGGATACGCCATGATTGACCCGAAAAAAATTGAACAGATCGCACGCCAGGTGCATGAATCCATGCCTAAAGGCGTACGTGAATTCGGGGAAGACGTTGAGAAGAAAATCCGTCAGGTGCTGCAGTCGCAGCTTACCCGTCTGGATTTGGTCAACCGCGAAGAGTTCGACGTTCAGACACAGGTGCTGCTGCGCACCCGTGAAAAGCTGGCGTTGCTGGAACAGCGCATGAACGAGTTGGAAAGCAAGCTTAACGCAGCACCAGCCACACAACAGCCAGACGCAGAATAGTTACCGCTAAGGGCGCGGCATCGCGCCCTTACTGCCGTTTTAGCGCCGCCTTCGGCCTGCGCGGCAACACCAGCCAAATCAACGCGAACATCCCCAGCGCATACAGGCTTTTCCAGCCGATAATGACCATCAGCAGCAAACACAGCCCCAGCCCTACCGCCGCCATTAACCGCGAACGTCCGTGCAAAATTCGACAGCCCGCCAGCATACACAGCAGGTAAATCAGCACAAAGATGCCATTGGCATACACCAACAGCATATCCAACGGCAGTTTCAGCGTATAAATCAGCAGGGTAAACAGCAGGCAACAGCCCACCACCGCGCTTAATGCATTGACCGGTGCCTGTCCGGCGGACAGTTTAGCCAACGCGCTGGCTGGCCGATCCTGCGCCTGCGACCACACCAGCCGGGCGAAGCTTTGGGTATAGATATTCACGCTGGCAAAGCAAGCCAGATAACCTATGACGCAGGCTACCCACAACGCATGTTGCCCAAACAGTTGCACCACGATACCCGGCAACGACGCGGCCGCCGCCTGATGTTCACCGTACGCGTGAAAGTGCAACACCTCCACGGTACAACCCCAGTACACCGCCCCGGCGACCAGCAGGCCAAACAGCAGGGCACGCGGGAAATCGCGCTCAGGGTTGCGGAACTCGGTTGCCAGATGCGCAAAGGCTTCCAAACCGACAAAGCACCAGAACATCACCGCCAACGCGTGAAACAAATTAGGGGGAGATATTTCGTCGAGTGCTGGCCAGGGGATTTGAGCAGGAGAGATGCCGCCACGCCACCAAATTGCGGCGACCAGCGCCACCACCAGCATGGCGATCAGCGTTTGAATATTGGCGCTGGAACCGGCGCTGCGCGTGCCCAGCAGCCAAATCACCATCAGCGTGGCTATTTGCACCAGCAGCAGGCCATTGGCGTTCCAGCCGAACGCGGCCTGCCAAAAACCGGCGGCTATCTGTAATGCCGCAGGCAGGCCCACCGGGATCACCGACAAAAACAGCCAGCCGGTCACTTTTGCCATACGCGGGCCAAAAGCCAGACCGACAAAATGCGCGGCACCACCGGCGCTGGGGAAATGCCGGCCCAGAGCAGCAAAAGCGATGGCAATCGGGAACACCAGCGCAATCAATACCGGCCAGGCCCAAAGGCTATCGCCCTGCGCCACCTGGGCCGCCAGCGCAGGAACGGCGAACACCCCCGTTCCCAGCAATGAAGTGGACAATAGCCCAACGCCCTGCGCCAAACTCAATTCCTGCTTCAGTCCACTCACTGCCACCGCCGTTTTATCCGCCATAGTTCAAGTTGCATCCGCGTCGGCTGCTTTTACTCACCCGATTACCGCCTTGATACCACTCGAATTATTTAGGCTAAAAAGAGTCTGTTAGCCACGCCCGTCTTTGATTGCCTTGATAATATTGGTGGTCGACAGGCCGTCTTCAAAGTTCAGCACCTTGACGTCGCCGCCGTTGGCCCAAACCTCGGCGCTGCCGGCAATATCTTCAGGTTTGTAGTCGCCGCCTTTCACCAGCAGATCCGGCAGGATATCGGCGATCAGGCGTTGCGGCGTGTCTTCTTCGAATGCCACAACCCAATCCACCGCTTCCAACGCCCCCAATACGATCATGCGGTTTTCCAGCGCGTTGACCGGACGGGTCTCGCCTTTCAGGCGCTTGGTGGAAGCGTCGCTGTTGACCGCCACAATCAGGCGGTCGCCCAGTTTGCGGGCATTCGCCAGATAGGAAACGTGACCGGCATGCAGAATGTCGAAGATACCGTTGGTCATCACCACTTTTTCACCGCGCTGACGTGCTTGCGCCACGGCGGTTTTCAGCTGGGCTTCGGTCATGACGCCAAAGCCGGTTTCGGCACGGCCACGCACCGCGTTTTCCAGCTCGATCGGGGAAACGGTAGAGGTCCCCAGTTTGCCCACAACCACGCCGGCGGCGGCATTGGCCAGGAAACAGGACTCTTCCAAGGTGTTACCGGCGGCCAACGCGGCAGCCAGCACGCCAATCACGGTATCGCCAGCACCGGTAACGTCAAACACTTCCTGCGCCTGGGTTGGCAGGTGCAGTGGCGGAACGCCCAATTGCAGCAACGTCATGCCGTGTTCGGAACGGGTGACCAGCAGCGCGGAGAGCTCAAAGTCCGCCACCAGCTTCATGCCGCGTTCGACCAGCTCGGCTTCGTCTTTGCAGTGCCCTACGACCGCTTCGAACTCAGACAGGTTGGGCGTCAGCAGCGTCGCGCCGCGATAGCGCTCAAAATCGGAACCCTTTGGATCGATCAGCACCGGCACCTTGGCGGCCCGCGCCAGTTGGATCATGCTCTGTACCTGGCTCAGCGCGCCTTTGGCGTAGTCAGACAGCACCAGCGCACCAATTTGCGGCAGCGCCTGCTGGATGCGTTCCAGCATGGGTTGCGAATCGACGTTGGAGAACCCTTCTTCGAAGTCGAGACGGATCAGTTGCTGGTTGCGTGACAGCACGCGCAGCTTGGTGATGGTCGGATGCGTCGGTACCGAAACGAAATCACAGCGCACGTTCACTTCGTTCAGCTTGGCGCTCAGTGCACGCGCCGCGTCATCAATACCGGTCAAGCCCACCAGGCGTGAGTTGGCACCCAGCGAAGCGATATTCATCGCCACGTTTGCTGCACCGCCGGGACGCTCTTCAATGGTTTCAACCTTGACCACCGGCACCGGCGCTTCCGGTGAAATACGGCTGGTCGGCCCATACCAATAGCGATCCAACATGACGTCACCCACCACCAATACCCCGGCGCGGCGAAAATCAGGCAGTGTAACTTTCATCCGATAACTCCAAAAAAGTACAAAATTTTAGTGGCGCAGATATTACCACAGACGTCTGTAATAGCTGCAAAACGTATTGCGCAACCGGCCTGCCTAACCCAGCCACTTCGCCCAACTGGTGCGAACCTGTTCACGCTCGGCGGCAAATTGCCCCTTGGCGACCTTGCCGGAATGCTCCTGCAACGCCAGGTGGTGAATTTCATCGCGCATGGTGACGTAGGCCTGAGTGAGCGCCTGCGCCTCTTCTTCCGGCATGATGCCGTAATTGGCCATCAACTCGAAAATGCGTACGTTATCAGACCAACGCGTCAGACGGGGCTCGGTGCTTGCATAGCCTAAGACCAGATACTGGGCAATAAATTCGATATCGGTGATACCGCCCTCGTCGGCTTTGATATCAAAGAGTTCACGCTGCTTGTTGCCGAGGTGATTACGCATTTTCTCGCGCATCTCGCGTACCTCCAGCCGCAGCGTTTCGCCGTCGCGTGGTTTGCACAAGATCTCATGGCGGATCGCGTCAAACTGCTGATGCAGCGCCGGATCGCCATGGACGATACGCGCCCGCACCAGTGCCTGGTGCTCCCAGGTCCAGGCCTCGTTCTGCTGATAATCGGCAAAGGCTTCAACCGTGCTGACCAACATGCCTGCTGCGCCCGAAGGCCGCAGGCGAGCGTCCACCTCGTACAAAATGCCGGAGGAGGTGCGGGTACTGAACAGGTGCATGACGCGCTGCGCCAAACGCAGATAAAACTGACGGCCGTCGATGCAGCGATCGCCGTCGGTCATCACGTCCGGTGGACAATCCAGAATAAACACCAGATCAAGATCGGAACTGTAGCCCAGCTCCCAACCGCCCAGTTTTCCGTAGCCAATCACGGCAAAACCGCGCCCTTCCCGCTCCTGCAAATGGGTCGGTTGACCATAGCGCGCCACCATGTCGTTCCACGCTTGCTGCACCACCGCATCGATAATGGCCTCGGCCAGATAGGTGAGGTGATCGCTCACTTTCATCACCGGCAGCGCCCCAGAGATATCCCCGGCTGCGATGCGTAATTGCTGCGCCTGTTTGAATTGACGCAATGCCTCAAGTTTCTGCTCTTCGTCATCTTCCGGTACCCGCAACAGGTACTGGCGCAGTTCGCTGCGGTAAGCATCCGGGGCCACCGGCTGATACAGCGTCGCCGGATCCAGCAGTTCGTCCAGCAACAGCGGATAGCGCGACAGCTGGTTGGCGACCATCGGCGAAGCGGCGCACAGGCGAATCAGATGGCTGAGCGCAGCGTGGTATTCCACCAGCAGCTCAAGGTAGGTGGTACGCGTTACGATGCTCAACAGCAGCTGGGTCAACCGCAGCAGCGCCGTCGGCGCATCCTGACGCGGACACACTTCCGCCAGCAGACGCGGCATCAATTGATCAAGCACATCGCGACCGCGCGGGCCGATAGTGCGTTTGTCGACGTCGTGACGAAACTCGGCGATGGTACGCAACATCTGCCGGCGCGCTTCTTCATCCAGATGTGGCGTCAACGGCGCCAGTTCGTGTTCTTCCAGTGCATCCTGCCACAGGCTGTGGTAGTGCTGATAATCGGGATCTTCGCCCACATCGGGGCTATCGTCGCCAATCAGGTCGTTAAATACCGCTCTGACCGCCTGCATATGCTCGTCCAGCGCCGCGAGCAGCGTCGACCAGTCGTCGAACCCCATGCCCCAGGCCAAACGGGCCTGATCGAGCTCATCTTGTGGCAGCGTCTGCGTTTGTTGGTCGGCAATGGCCTGCAGCAGGTTTTCCAGCCGGCGCAGGAACAAGTAGCTGGCGCTCATCGCCTGTACCTGCTGCGGCTCCAGCAACCCCAGTTCCCCCACCGCCTGCAGCGTGGGCAGCAGCGATCGCCCCTGCAGTGCCGGCTCTCGCCCGCCGCGGATCAATTGGAATACCTGAGTGATAAATTCAATTTCGCGGATGCCGCCGGCACCCAGCTTGATGTTGTCTTTCAGCCCACGCCGCCGCACTTCGCGGGCAATCATGCCTTTCATATTGCGCAGCGACTGGATCACACTGAAATCGATATAGCGACGGAAAACGAACGGCCGCAGGGTTTTGCGCAACTCTTCGCTGTAGGCGTCTTCCGAACCGCCCATCAGCCGCGCTTTCACCATCGCGTAACGTTCCCAGTCGCGCCCCTGCTCCTGGTAATAGTCCTCCAGGGCGGCGAAGCTCATGACCAGCGGACCACTGTCGCCGAAGGGCCGCAGCCGCATATCCACACGATAAACAAAGCCGTCGATGGTTTGCTGATCCAGTGCCTTGATCAGCCGCTGCCCCAGACGGGTAAAGAACTGCGCGTTATCCAACTCGCGCCGTCCTCCCTGGGTCTGACCGTTTTCCGGGTAGGCAAAAATCAGGTCTATATCGGACGAGAAGTTCAGCTCGCCGCCGCCCAGTTTCCCCATGCCGAGGATCAGCAACGGCTGGGGTACGCCCTGGGCGTTGCACGGGGTGCCCCACTCACGGCAGCAAGTTTGATACAGCCAGTCGCGAGCGCTGACGATCAGCGTTTCCGCCAGCCCGCTCAGCTGCAACAGCGTCTCTTGCGTGCTGCACAGATTCTGCGCTTGCGCCCAGGCGATCCTCACCAGCGTCTCGCGGCGGAACAGACGTAACGCGCGCATCAGTTGCGCTTCGTCGCGCACATCTTCCAGCGTGTCTTGCAACCAGGCGGCGTAATGTTGCCACTCGTCCGCGACCGGTGGCTGTTTGCGCAACGTCTCCAGCCATTGCGGCTGACTGAGCAACATGTCGCAGACAAAATCGCTCGACGCCAAAACCCGCTGTTCCTGGCTGCTGAGCACGCAGTCCGCGCCCTGAGTTTCCTGAAAACGCTGCACGATGCTCTGTGCCTGAACCTGTAACCTGCTCGAGAGTGGCAACATAGTGAAGGATCCGTTCTGCGGCCTGCGCCTCGCAGGCCAGCTTTATTAGCGGAGCGCGCCGTTTAACCAGAATGGCGCATGCGATAAGGCCTGCTTGCGGCTGGATTCGTACCAGCCTTGACGACGTTCGGCCAGCGCCTGCTGCAGTTCGCGCCAGCTTTCGATATAAGGACCGGTTTCGTCATCGGGATAAGCACCGGACAGCAGGATAAATGCCGACACCTGACGGGTCAGGCGCGGCAGCTGTTCCTCGTATTCATCCTCGTTCAACGTGCGCGTGAAGGCCTCTTTCAACTCGGCCGCGCTGCGCCCCAGCATAATGTCGCTGAAACGTTTGAATGAACCGTCGAGCTTGGTTTGCGCCTTGGCGTCGATAAAGGGTTTCCAGGCGCCGGTCACCAACCATGATGTGAGCGCTAACTTACACTGCAGGTATTCTGCGCTGTAACACAACACCTGCGGCTGAGTGCTCTTATCAATCAACAGCGGCTCCAGTGCGGTCAGGCGGGCGCGTAGATCGGCGCTGGCTTTGCGTGGTACCAGACCACCGAAGATCACCAGTGCCTGACGGATCAGCGCAATCGCCTCCATAACCGAGCGACGGGCCTGGGTATCACCGCGCAGCCACAGCTCTTCGTGATACTGCCAGTGGCTCAGGCCCAGTTCGAAGCTGGCAACCATACCCTGTTCTACGCTGGATTTGGCCGCAGGCTTCAATACCGCCAGCGGGCGGCGCTCACGCGGAGCATTGCCCTGCGCCAGATGATAGCCGCGCGCCGCTTTGCTCAGGTTGCCCTGACGCAGGCCGCCGTGCATCGCCAATTCGTTGGCGAGCGCCAGCAGATCGTCGGTATTACCCGTTTTAAGCTCCAGCTCAATCTCGCACAGCGCTTCACTCAGCTCACCGGCGCTGACCTCGCCCTGGTCAAGCCCAACCTCAATCTCGCTCTTACCGTAAGTGACCACCCACTTCTCACGCACGAAGTCGGTGCGGAACAGGGGCTGCAACGCCTGCTGCAGCGCGTCGACATCACAGCCTTGCGGCCAGATATCCGCCGGGAACCGTTCCAACGCCAGCTCCGGCGTGGTGATAGCCACATTATATTCCGGGCGCTGATGCAAACCCGCCACCACCTTACCGGCGGTTTTGATGGTCATTTCATAACTGTCGTCGAAGCCGCGGATACGCAGCCCCATATCCTGACTGCGCAGGAAATTATCGGCGGTTTCGAAGTAGATATTGGTCAGTTTTTGCGGCGCAGAATGCTGATGAGGCCAGGCAGCCAACTGCTGCGGCAAAGCGGCAACCGCATCCGGGGTAGCAATAAATTTCAGTTCTATTTCAACGGTCATAAGTCTTTTACACCAATAAGTTACGCATTCGCGTCAGCCTTCACGGCGGCGGGCCTCACCTGCCACGCTCTGCCCGATGACGCACAGTTGCCGTTATCTTACCGCGATTCCCTGCACCTTAACCCTGCTAACTGCAGAAAAAACCTGTTACGTTATAAAACACTGCGCAACTCACAGAATCTGCCACAGTAAGATAGTTCTCATTCCGGTTTTTGCGTTGCGTCGTCAGACTGAACGCTCTACTATCGTTCCCATAAATTCACACAGAAACGATGAACTAATGCAGAAATTACGCCTAATTTGCCTTGCCGTGCTGAGCTTCAGCATCACTTGGGGCGCCCATGCCGAAGATAAACGCTATATCTCCGATGAATTGAATACTTACGTCCATAGCGGCCCGGGTAATCAGTACCGTATCGTCGGTACCCTGAACGCCGGTGAAGAAGTCACCCTGTTGAGCGTAAATGACAGCACCAACTATGGCCAGATCCGCGATGCGAAAGGCCGCACGACCTGGATCCCTCTCAATCAGCTGAGCCAGACGCCAAGCCTGCGCACCCAAGTGCCGGCGCTGGAGCAACAGGTAAAAACCCTGACCGACAAGCTGGCCAACATCGACAACAGCTGGAACCAGCGCACGGCAGAAATGCAGCAGAAAGTGGCCGGCAGCGACAGCACCATCAGCGGTCTGCAGCAGGAAAACCAGGATCTGAAAAATCAGCTGGTGGTCGCACAGAAAAAGGTTAACGCGGTTAATCTGCAGCTCGACGACAAACAGCGCACCATTATCCTGCAGTGGTTCATGTACGGCGGTGGCGTAGCCGGCGTAGGCCTGCTGCTTGGCTTGTTGTTGCCACACCTGATCCCGCGGCGCAAAAGCAACAACCGCTGGATGAACTGATTTCAGTCTCCTTCTGTTTGAGATCGGGCGCCTGCGGGGCGCCCTTTTTATTGGCTGCGGCACCGCCCGGCTAATTGAGGTAATCTGGTCAGCAGAGCCTTAAGATAAATTCAGGAGTTAACAGTGAAGACTTACCTGGTCGGCGGCGCCGTCCGCGACAGCCTGCTTGAGATACCGGTATTCGACCGCGACTGGGTGGTGGTGGGCGCCGCGCCGTCAGAGCTGATCGCGCTGGGATATCAACAGGTCGGTAAAGACTTCCCGGTGTTTCTTAATCCCAAGACCCATGAAGAATATGCGCTGGCGCGCACCGAGCGGAAATCCGGCCAGGGCTATACCGGTTTTACCTGTTACGCCGCGCCGGACGTGACGTTGGAACAGGATCTGCAGCGCCGGGATCTGACCATCAACGCCATCGCCCGCAGCGCCGACGGGGAGTTAATCGATCCTTTCAACGGCGTGGCCGACCTGCAAGCGCGGGTGTTACGCCATGTATCTGAAGCTTTTGGTGAAGATCCGTTACGCGTGCTGCGCGTGGCGCGCTTTGCCGCCCGCTTCGCTCATCTGGGTTTTACCGTCGCCCCGGAAACCGCGGAGTTGATGCGTCAGATGGCGAACAGCGGCGAACTGGCGGCGCTGACCCCGGAACGGGTCTGGAAAGAAACCGAGAAGGCGCTGCAGAGCCAAAGCCCGCAGGTCTATTTCCAGGTGCTGCGCGACTGCGAGGCGCTCAGCGTACTGTTCCCGGAGATCGATGCTTTATTTGGCGTTCCGGCCCCGCCAAGTGGCACCCGGAGATCGACACCGGCATTCACACGCTGATGACGCTGGCTATTGCCGCCCAACTCAGCCCCGAGGTCGACGTGCGCTTTTCGGCGCTGTGCCATGATTTGGGTAAAGGGCAGACGCCAAAAGAGCTGTGGCCTCACCACCACGGCCATGGGCCTGCCGGTGTTGTGCTGGTAGAGGCCTTATGTCAGCGGTTGCGCGTCCCCAACCCGGTACGCGACCTGGCCAAACTGGTGGCCGAGTATCACGACCTGATCCACACCGTTAACAAACTGCGCCCGGAGACCCTGTTGAAACTGTTTGATGCGGTCGATGTCTGGCGCAAGCCTCAGCGGCTGGAGCAGATGATCCTCACCAGCGAAGCCGATGCTCGCGGCCGTACCGGATTTGAAAACAATCCCTACCCGCAGGGTGACTATCTGCGCCAGGCGTTTCAGGTGGCGAATGCCGTCTCGGTAAAAGAAGTGGTGGCCAGCGGCCTGCAAGGGCTGGCGATCCGCGATGAGCTCAAACGCCGTCGTCAACAGGCGTTGGCCGACTGGAAACAAACCCAGGATATTCTGAAAGACCAGGCATAAAAAAACCCCGCAGCGCGGGGTTTTTAATTGGCATGCCGCTTACATGAAGACCATGTAAACCACGGCGGCAACGATAAAACGATAGATGGCGAACGGCACAAACGAAATGCGTTTGATCAGCGACAGGAAGGTTTTTATCGCGATCAGCGCTACGACGAAAGCGGTAGCAAAACCGACGGCGAACATCGGTAAATCGCCCATCGTCAGGAAGTGCAGGCTCTTGTACAAGTCCAGCCCGCTGGCACCGATCATCATCGGCACCGCCAGAATGAAGGAGAACTCGGAGGCCGCATAACGGTTCACGCCCACCAGCATACCGCCGGCAATGGTCGAACCTGAACGGGAAAAGCCCGGCCACAGCGCCAGACACTGGAAGCAACCAATCATAAACGCCTGGCGGTAGGTGATGTCATCCAGCCCTTCAGCGCTCGGTTTTTTCGGCTTCAGCCATTCCGCCGCCAGCAACAGGAAACCACCGACCACCAACGCATACATCACGTTTTTCGGTGCGAACAGCGATTTGATGAAATCATGGAGCAACAGTCCCAGCACTACTGCGGGGATCATCGCCAGCAGGATATGGCCCAGTTTCAACCGGCCCGCCGTTTTGCCTTCATGCTCAACCGGCTTACCGCCGAAATGAATGCCGATCAGCCCGAACAGACGGCGCCAGAACATCACCACCACCGCAAGAATCGACCCCAACTGAATGATCACTTCAAAGGTTTTGGCCTTATCGCCGGTAAAACCCAGCCACTCGCCAACGATGATCATGTGCCCGGTAGAAGATACCGGCAAAAATTCAGTTAACCCTTCAACCACCCCAAGAACAAACGCAATAAACAGTGAATGCATGTCCGCCATGTGCTTCGATCACCCCATAAATTTACGGCTATAAACATAAAAAAGCGGCAGTGCTCAATACATTGCCGCTAAAACAATTCTCAGGTTCAGACCAGGTTAACGGCCTTTAGTTGCACCTGTATGACAGAACATCACACCGGACGGGTACCACGCTCAATAATCACCCCAACCCGGCTGGCATGTGCAACAGCGCCCGGTTTGCTGACCTTAATACGGACCCAGGGGGAATTGAAGCGCTGGAGCAATATTTCAGATATTTCCTCTGCCACCCGCTCCACCAACGCAAAGCGATTTGGCTCCACGTGCTGGATGATGGCTTCACTGATATCGGCATAGCTCAGACAGTCGTTCACGTCGTCGCTGGCAGCTGCCTGGCGGTTGTCCCAGCCCATTTCGATATCGAACACCAGCTTCTGGCGAATGTTTTGTTCCCAGTCATAAACGCCAATGGTGGTGATTACGGTAAGTTCTTCTATAAATACGATATCCATCACGTCATTCTCTGTTTTTGGCCTTGCCGGATACCACTTCCAGCGGAATATGCGTATTATCCCTTTATGTTGCGAGTAAAACGACCCTTATTAAACGGAACCGCGTTATGAGTGCTACCGCGCTTGGCATGATTATCTTCGCGTATCTGTGTGGCTCAATTTCCAGTGCGATCCTGGTTTGTCGGATCGCCAGGCTGCCCGATCCGCGTGAACATGGCTCAGGGAATCCAGGGGCTACCAACGTCCTGCGCATCGGCGGTCGCCTGGCGGCGGCGGCGGTGCTGGTTTTCGATATTCTCAAAGGAATGCTGCCGGTCTGGCTGGCATACAAGCTTAATGTCCCGCCGCTGTACCTGGGGCTGACGGCAATTGCCGCCTGCGTTGGGCACATCTATCCGGTGTTCTTCCATTTCCGTGGCGGCAAGGGCGTGGCAACGGCATTTGGTGCCATAGCACCGATAGGCTGGGATCTGACCGGTCTGATGACCGGTACCTGGTTGCTGACCGTGTTGCTCAGCGGTTACTCTTCGCTGGGCGCGATTGTCAGCGCGCTGATTGCCCCCTTCTACGTTTGGTGGTTCAAACCGCAGTTCACCTTCCCGGTAGCCATGCTGTCATGCCTGATCCTGATGCGGCACCACGACAACATTCAGCGCCTTTGGCGTGGGCAGGAAGGAAAAATTTGGGGCAAATTCCGCAAGAAAAAGCCTGAAGCGGTTGAGCAGGAAACCAAAAAAGAAGAGTAATTCATAACGCCAGGGGCAGGTCAGCCTGCCCCGAATTAGCCCGGGTTCTGTTCCCCTCGTTGCCCGTTTTTTTGAGTTATCACTCTATCGTCGTGAATATATTGCGTTTTCCCGCTAGGGTAACGCCTCTGCTGTAATAATATCCCTCTTTCAAAATCGCATGAATTGCCAAATGGCCCCATCGCTAATGATTATCATTAGCGACAATTAAATATTGTCATTCCCTAAAGATGGATCATCAATAAAATGCCTATGAAGACTATTCGGCGCCTGATAATAAAACAGCCTAACCTTTTTATGCTGCTGGCAGGAATATGTACCAGTTCATTGGCTTATGCCGCAGGGGAAAACGAAAGTGTCATTACCGTTTACGGCGAGGGAAATACGGCAGAAGAAGCCATAGGATCCAATGGAACCTATGCCGCCAAACAAAGCGTTACGGCAACAAAAACCAGCACCCCATTAATCAAAACTCCTCAGTCTATTTCCGTTATTGCGCAAGAAGAATTACAAACCAAACGCCCAGCCACCATTAAAAATGCGCTCAACTATACGCCGGGTGTAATGACAGGCAACAGCGGCAGTTCGAGCATATTTGATAGCGTCATGATCCGGGGATTCAATAACGTCAGCCAGAATATCTATTTGGACGGTTTGAAATTACAAGGGGATATGTATGCCGACAGCAAAGTGGATCCGTATTTTTTACAGCGGGTAGAAGTTTTGCGCGGTCCGGCCTCGGTGCTGTATGGCAAAAGTAACCCCGGCGGCGTTATTTCCAGCGTCAGCAAGCGTCCACAAAAGCAGCCATTGCATGAATTACAACTGCAGGCCGGCAACCATCACGAATGGAAAACCCAATTCGATTTCAGCGACGCTCTTGATGATGAAGAAGCATTGGCTTACCGCTTAACCGGTAATTATTACGAAGCGCACAGCCAGCAAAAGGGCGAGCGCGAAAAACGCTATGCCATTGCGCCTTCTTTGCTTTGGCAGCCGTCGGATAAAACCTCGCTGTTGTTTCAGCTGTCTTTGCAAAACGAACCACGCACCGGTTATTACGGCTGGCTGCCGAGCGAAGGAACTTTGACTTCCGGCGAATTCGGCAAATTGTCTCCTTCGTTTAACGAGGGCGAGCCCAGCTATAACCGTTTCGAACGCCAGCAGCGCACGGTGGGCTATCAGCTTGATCATGCCTTCAACGATACCTGGTCCTTCCATCAGGCCGTCCGCTATCAGCATACCAAGGTCAACTGGCGCAGCATCTATGGCAACGGCCTGTGCAACCCAATGACCTGCATGGGAGTGGCACCCCAGCAATACGGCACCACCTTGTCCCGCGCAACCATGGTCAGCGACGAGAGATTGAATGGGTTAACAACGGATACCCGGCTGGAAGGGAAATTGAACGCCGGCAGTTGGCGCCACACCCTGTTGATGGGGATCGACTATTCGCAGCTGCGCAACGATCTGCAAAACAAGATGGGCTCTGCCGCGCCGCTCAATCTGGTGAACCCGCAGTATGGCAACCATGATGTGCTTTATTTTGGCGACACCCATACGATTAACAAAAACCACCAGTTAGGCACTTATCTGCAGGATCAGGCCGAATGGCAGAACTGGGTATTCACGCTGGGCGGCCGCTTTGACCACAGCGTCGTAAAAACCCATGAAAGCAGTAATATGACGGGCGCGGAATCTTCATCCAGCATCACGGACAATGAATTCACCTGGCGTGGCGGCGTTAACTATGTCTTCAATAACGGCATCGCACCTTACGTGAGCTATAGCGAGTCATTTGAACCCAATAGCGGCAACAGTTTATCAGGCCAGGCTTTCAAACCTTCCCGAGGGAAGCAATATGAAGCAGGGATTAAATTCATCCCTGATAACGCACCGGTTTCTGCCTCTATCGCCGCATTCCAACTGACCAAAGACAATAATTTACGCCGTGATGCCCTTAACCCTTATTACAATGTGCAGGAAGGCAAAATCCGCTCTCGCGGGATTGAAATTGAAGGTAAGGCCGCACTCACTTATAACCTTAATTTAATCGCAAGCTATACCTATACCCATGCAGAGTTCCGCGATAACTCCGGTAATAATGGCCATACTCCAGCCATGGTGCCTAAACATATGGCTAATTTGTGGACCGATTACACCTTTAATCAAGGCTGGCTAAATGGGCTGAGCCTCGGCGGTGGTGCACGTTATGTGTCAAGCACCCCGGGTGACGATGGGAATAATTTCAAAGTCCCGAGCTATACGGTTTTTGATACCGCCATAAAATATCAACTGGATGATATCCCCGGACTGGAAAACGCAGAAATTGCTTTAAACGTAAATAATCTTTTTGATAAGCACTATGTTTCCTCTTGCTTTACCAACAATACCTGTTCATGGGGTGCGGAACGGCAAATCCTCACCACATTAACATTGCATTGGTAATAACAAATATTACAGTCCTATTCTTCCGAAATTATATTGAGCTACATGTCGTGCTTTAATTATGGCGTTTGATTTTCGCCACTCTATTTCTTGGCCAATCTTGGCCAAGAATCCTTATTTATATTCCTCAGGGGAGTTATTATGAGTAGTCATCAAACGGGGGCCGGTAAGCCTGGTCCTATCGGGCGACTGCTGCGGCCTATACGTGGGAGCCTTATTGTCGCCGGGGTACTGGCAGCTATCGGCACAATATTCACGCTGGTGCCGTTGGCGGGCATTGCCCATATTGCCGTCATTGTTTTGGGTCATCAGGAACAAACAGGAGCCGCTACTCCGTTGCTGGCGGCGGGTGGGATTGGCGACAGCGTCGTCGTCTGCCTGGTCAGCCTGTTTGTCGGCTTAATCATTGTCACCCTGGCCGAAGTGCTCGCACACCTGGCGGATAACCGCATTACCCATGGCCTGCGCATTACGGCGGCCCGGCGTCTGGCACAGGTGCCCTTGGGGTGGTTTAGCGACCGTGCCTCAGGCGAAGTGAAACAGGCGATGCAGGACGATATTGGCACCCTGCACGATCTCACCGCCCACTTTTTCACCACGCTGGGACGCACAATCGGCGCGATGCTGATCTCGGTTATCTACATGTTCGTCATGGACTGGCGGATGGCGATCGTCTCGATCATTCCTTTCTTCCTGTTCTTCTTCATTTTCGGCAGGGCTCAGAAAGCCGGAGCGCCCCATATGGGCGAGTTTGTTAAGGGGTTAGGCCGTATCAATAATGCCGTAGCCGAATTCGTTAACGGCATCCCGGTGATCAAAACCTTCAGCGGCGGCGGCAAAGCGCACAGCAGCTACCGTAAAGCGATCGCCTCCTTTACCCAGATATTCACCCGTACCATGAGCCCGGTGATCAAGACCATCGCGCTGGCGAATGCCATCGTTGCTCCGGTGACCGTATTGGGGGTGGTGTTGGTTTTCGGTACCTTGTTTGTGGCAGTGGGCTGGCTTGAACCGCTTAACGTCTTGCCGTTCGCCCTGGTCGCACCGGGTATTTCCGCCCCGCTGCTGCTAATGGGCTTTATTACCCACGGCCTGCGTAATGCCACAGGGGCAGCGGAACGCATACAATCGCTGCTGGACACGCCTATCCTCACACAGCCGGAAGTGCAGCCAATGCTGAAAGACGCGGAGATCCGTTTCGAACAAACCGGTTATTCCTACAATAGTGACAGTCACGTGCTGGCAGACATCAACCTCAGCCTGAAACCCGGCAGCGTAACCGCCATCGTCGGCCCATCCGGTGCGGGCAAATCCACTCTGGCACGCTTGCTGTTGCGCTTCTTCGATCCGACGCAGGGGCGCATCACGCTTGGCGGCGTCGATCTGCGCGAAATGAGCTCGACCCAGCTTTATCAACACATTGGTTTCGTGTTGCAGGAAGTGAAGCTGATCCACGCCAGCCTGCGAGAAAACATTGCGTTGGGTCGCCCCAATGCCAGCATGCAAGAAATCGAAGCCGCCGCCAGGGCTGCCAATATTCACGATCATATCCTGAGCTTGCCACGGGGCTACGACTCGGTGGTCGGGGAGGATGCAAAACTCTCCGGGGGTGAACAGCAGCGCGTAAGCATTGCGCGCGCCGTGCTGTTGAACCCACCGATTTTGGTACTGGATGAAGCCACCGCCGCCGCTGATGCGGAGAACGAATACCTGATTCAGGAAGCCCTTTCCAACTTTGCCAAAAATCGTACGTTACTGGTGATTGCCCATCGGTTAGACACCATCATGCACGCCGATCATATCGTTGTGCTTGAGGACGGCACGATCCGCGAACAAGGCAACCATGCCGAGTTGTTGGCCGGCCAAGGCCGCTATGCTCGCCTCTGGGCTGCGGGGGGTTACGAAAACATGACGAAACAGGCGGATCAACCATGTTAAAAACATTTATGCAGTTGCTCGGCAACGATGCTCCCATATTCCGTCGTTATATCGGCATGGCCGCGCTTTACGGTGTGTGTTGCGGCCTGACGGTCACCACCTTGGTGCCTATTGTCGGTTATCTGCTGCAAGGTGAAGTCTACACGGCTGCCGGTTGGCTGATAGCGCTTTTCGCCGGCGTACTTTTGAGCTGGCTGTTGCGCAGGCGCGTCGATTTCGCCGGCATGAACGTAGGTTCATCGCTGTTACTGACCGCCCGTCAACGCATTAGCGACCATGTGGCTACCTTGCCTATCGGCTGGTTCACTCCTGATAATACGGCGCGACTCAGTCATGTGGTTTCTCAGGGGATGATGGATGTGGCGCAACTCCCGGCGCACCTTTTTACACCGATCGTCAGCGGTGTCGTCACGCCGCTGGTGCTGGTGATAGCGCTCTGCACCCTGCAGTGGCAAATGGGGTTACTGGCGCTGGCGGCCCTCCCCCTGATTGCCGATATTTTCCTGCTCTCAGCGCGGCTCGGTACCCAGGCTGACGAAGCCTTCCATCAGGCATCCGCCCACACCAGCCAACGTATGGTGGAGTTTGCTCAGGCACAGTCCGTACTGCGCGCCTTCAATGGCGAAGGCGGCGGGACCCGTTTCCTCGAACAGGCCATCGATCGGCAGTATCAGTCAGGCAAGCGGCTTATTTATATCTCCACGGCCTCTGTGGTGCTCAACTCCTGGGTAGTGCAACTGGTGTTTGCCACCCTCTTGGTCACCGGAGCCACGCTGCTGAGCCATTATCAGGGGAACCTGCCGGCTATCGGTAGCGCCGTGGGGACGGTGATCGCCCTGATGCTGGTTAGCCGCTTTATCGACCCGTTGCTGGACGTTGCCAGTTATGGCGAAGCCCTGCGAAACGCCCGCGGCCAGTTAAATGCCGTCAGCGAAATTTTAGCCATTACCCCCTTGCCCGAACCTCAACAGGCGCAACGGCCACATGACGGCTCGCTGGAGCTGCGCGATGTTTCGTTCAGCTATTCGCCAGAACAGGCTGCCGTACTGCGCGGGGTCAGCTTTAAGGTGGAACCCGGCACCATGACCGCACTGGTTGGCGCATCCGGCTCGGGTAAAACCAGCCTGGTTCGTTTGATTGCGCGTTTCTTCGACGTCACCGGCGGGGCAGTGATGATTGGCAGAGCCGACGTACGCCAGATCCCTAACGAACAATTGACGGATCAGATCAGCCAGATTTTCCAAAATACCTACCTGTTCCAAGGCAGCATTGGCGAAAACATCCGTCTGGGTAAGCCGACGGCCAGCGATGAGGAAGTATTGATGGCCATCGAACAGGCCGGGGCGGCGGAAATCATCGAACGGCTGCCCCAGGGGCTGGATACCCCGGTAGGGGAAGGCGGCGCACGGCTTTCCGGCGGCGAGCGCCAGCGTATTTCTATCGCCCGCGCGCTGATTAAAGACGCCCCTGTTCTGCTGGTTGATGAAGCGACTGCGGCACTGGATCCCGAGAATCAAGCGATCATCGCCGACACCCTGGCACGGCTGCGCGGCAAGAAGACGTTGATTGTCATTGCGCACCAGCTGTCGACGGTAGCGATGGCCGATCAAATTCTGGTACTGCAAGACGGAGAAATTGCTGAACGCGGCACCCATGCCCAGCTTGAAGCCCTGGGGGGACGCTACGCGCATTTCCTGACTCAGCGGCACAGAACCAAAGGTTGGCGTATTGCCTGACTGAAAACTGAAAAGGCTCCCACTGGGAGCCTTTTTTTGGCTATGGCAATGTCCAGGCCAATTAGACGGCAGGCAGCTCAGCCAATGGCCAACGCGGCCGTACCGAAACGCTCAGCTCCGGATTTGCGCCGCTTTTCAGCCGCACCATGCCTGCGTAAGCGATCATCGCGCCGTTATCGGTGCAGAACTCCGGTCGGGCGTAAAACACTTCACCGCCGCGCTTATGCATCATTTCTGCCAGCTTGGTTCGCAGCGTACGGTTGGCGCTGACGCCACCGGCCATCACCAGGCGCTTAAAGCCGGTTTGTTCCAGCGCGCGTTTGCATTTGATCGCCAGCGTATCCACCACTGCATCTTCAAACGCCCGTGCTATGTCAGCACGCGTCTGATCGTCATTGCCGTTGGAGCGAATGGTATTGGCGGCAAAGGTCTTCAGCCCGGAGAAGCTGAAATCCAGCCCTGGCCGGTCGGTCATCGGGCGTGGGAAGGTGAAACGCCCCGCCGTGCCCTGTTGCGCCATCTTCGACAGCATCGGCCCGCCAGGGTAGTCCAGCCCAAGCAGCTTGGCGGTTTTGTCGAAAGCTTCACCGGCCGCATCGTCGACCGATTCGCCCAGCAGTTCATATTCGCCGATACCGGTCACGCTGATCAGCTGCGTATGCCCGCCAGACACCAGCAGCGCGACAAACGGAAACGCCGGCGGGTTATCTTCCAGCATCGGCGCCAGCAGGTGGCCTTCCATATGATGCACCGGCACCGCCGGCACATTCCAGGCAAACGCCAGTGCGCGGCCAATGGTGGCTCCGACCAGCAGCGCCCCCACCAGGCCCGGCCCGGCGGTGTAGGCAACGCCGTCGATATCCGCCGCGGTCAGGTTCGCTTCCTTCAATGCCGCCTGAATCAACGGCACGGTTTTGCGCACGTGATCACGGGAGGCCAGCTCCGGCACCACGCCGCCGTAGTCGGCATGCAGTTTCACCTGGCTGTACAATTGGTTGGCTAATAAACCGGCCTGATCGTCATACACTGCAATTCCGGTTTCATCGCAGGAGGTTTCTATGCCCAGTACTCGCATTACATTTCCCATCATTCACGTGCGGCCGCCAGTTTAGCACAATCGGGCCTGTTTACCGCCAGCGTGGCGCACGCTTGTCACCATTATTGGGCTATGTTGATGATTACAGCCACAAATGCCGATTTGATTAAAAACGAGCATTTTTTTCTGATTAGTCTATAATCAGCGCCCGATGCAAAATTGCGCATGTTTTACCAGGGTGGCCGCAGGTTTCAATTTGCTGTGGTGCTTTACAAAGCAGCATCCGTTGAAGTAAAATTCCGCACCATTTTGAAATTGCTGGCGCTTGGCCAGCAGCAAACCGAATTTTATTGAGGTGAGAGGCACATGCCTGTAATTAAAGTACGTGAAAACGAGCCATTTGACGTTGCTCTGCGTCGTTTCAAACGCTCTTGCGAAAAAGCGGGCGTTCTGGCTGAAGTTCGTCGTCGTGAGTTCTATGAAAAACCGACTACCGAACGTAAGCGCGCTAAAGCTTCTGCTGTGAAACGTCACGCGAAGAAACTGGCTCGCGAAAACGCACGCCGCACTCGTCTGTATTAATTCTTCGGGGGCAACCCCGCCGCGTGAATTTCTGATTTTAAAAATCGCGCAGACCGAGTAGTTGCATACGAAGGCCGTGCTTTCCGAAAGGAATGCGCGGCTTGTTCTCGTTTATAGGCTAGTAAAGTAAGGGCTTATGGCTGGACGAATTCCGCGCGTATTTATCAATGACTTGCTGGCTCGCACCGACATCGTCGATCTGATCGATGCCCGGGTAAAGCTCAAGAAGCAGGGCAAGAACTATCACGCGTGCTGTCCGTTCCACCACGAAAAAACGCCTTCATTTACGGTTAATGGCGAAAAGCAGTTTTACCACTGCTTTGGTTGTGGTGCGCACGGTAACGCCGTCGACTTTCTGATGAATTACGACAGGCTCGAGTTTGTCGAAACCATCGAAGAGCTGGCCACCATGCACGGACTGGAAGTGCCTTACGAGGCGGGTTCCGGACCGACGCAAATCGAACGCCATCAGCGTCAAAGCCTGTATCAACTGATGGAACAGCTCAGCGCGTTCTATCAACAGTCACTGCATCAGTCCTCCGGCACGCCGGCGCGCAATTATCTGCAACAGCGCGGACTGAGTGACGACGTTATCCGTCATTTCGCCATCGGTTTTGCACCTGCCGGTTGGGATAACGCATTAAAGCGTTTTGGTCGTGACGCCGAGTCACGCCTGGCATTGAACGATGCAGGCATGCTGGTGACTAACGATCAAGGACGCTCGTACGATCGTTTCCGTGAGCGCGTAATGTTCCCTATCCGCGACAAACGCGGGCGAGTGATCGCCTTTGGCGGACGCGTATTGGGTGACGGCATGCCGAAATACCTGAACTCACCGGAAACCGAAGTTTTCCACAAAGGTCGTCAGCTGTACGGCCTGTATGAAGCGCAACAGAGCCACCCTACCCCGCAGCGATTGCTGGTAGTGGAAGGCTATATGGACGTGGTGGCGCTGGCGCAATACGGCATCGATTATGCCGTCGCCTCGCTTGGCACCTCGACAACGGCCGAACATATTCAGCTGCTGTTCCGCGCCACCGACAACGTTGTCTGTTGCTATGACGGTGACAGAGCCGGTCGCGAAGCGGCATGGCGTGCACTGGAAACCGCGTTGCCCTATCTCAATGACGGGCGTCAACTGCGGTTTATGTTTTTGCCCGACGGCGAAGACCCGGACACATTGGTACGCAAAGAAGGCAAAGAGGCCTTCGAACAGCGAATGGAGCAGGCGCAGCCGCTTTCCACTTTCCTGTTCGAAACCCTGATGCCGCAGGTAGACCTGAGCAGCCCGGACGGCCGCGCCAAGCTGAGCACGCTGGCACTGCCGCTGATCACTCAGGTGCCGGGCGAAACGTTGCGCTTGTACCTGCGCCAACAGCTCGGCAGCAAGCTGGGTTTGCTGGACGACAGCCAGTTGGACAAGCTGATGCCCAAGCAAGCCGAAAATGCGAATACTTATCAGGCGCCCCAGCTAAAACGCACAACCATGCGTATACTGATAGGGTTACTGGTACAAAATCCGCAACTGGCTACACTTATCCCTTCGCTTGAGGGATTGGAGCAGACCAAACAGGCGGGTTTGCCGCTGTTTGTCGAGCTGGTGCAGACCTGTCTGGCTCAGCCAGGGCTGACAACCGGCCAACTGTTGGAGCAGTATCGCGACAACAAATTGAGCCAACAGCTTGAAACCTTGGCAACATGGAACCATATGATCGTTGAGGATATGGTTGAACAGACTTTTTTGGATACTTTAGCCAGCCTGTACGACTCGGTACTGGAGCAGCGGCTGGAGACATTGATCGCACAGGCCAGAACCCATGGCCTCAGCCCGGAAGAACGTGAAGAAGTCCGTTCTTTGAATCAGGTGCTGGCGAAGAAAAACTGAATACCAAACGGCTTAAGTGCCGATAAATGCGAGGGCAGAGCCCTGCAATATGCCGCCACAGTGGGCCGCGGCAACAACAAAAACGCCCCAAATGCTATTGTTGGCGGTTTCGCCGACCGACACCAACCCAAATACTCTGAAGTGTGGATACCGTCTTATGGAGCAAAACCCGCAGTCACAGCTAAAGCTACTTGTCACCCGTGGTAAGGAGCAAGGCTATCTGACCTATGCTGAGGTCAATGACCATCTGCCGGAAGATATCGTCGACTCCGACCAGATCGAAGACATCATCCAGATGATTAACGACATGGGCATCCAGGTTCTGGAAGAAGCACCGGACGCCGACGACCTATTGCTTGCTGAAAACTCAAACAGCACGGACGAAGATGCGGAAGAAGCTGCCGCTCAGGTGTTGTCCAGCGTTGAGTCTGAAATCGGCCGTACCACCGACCCGGTGCGCATGTACATGCGCGAAATGGGGACCGTTGAACTGCTGACGCGCGAAGGCGAAATCGACATCGCCAAGCGCATTGAAGACGGCATCAACCAGGTGCAGTGCTCGGTTGCCGAGTACCCGGAAGCCATTACCTATTTGCTGGAACAGTACGATCGCGTCGAAGCGGGCGAAGCTCGCCTGTCCGATCTGATCACCGGCTTCGTCGATCCTAATGCGGAAGAGGACATCGCCCCTACCGCTACCCACGTGGGTTCTGAGCTGTCTACCGAAGAGCAGAACGACGACGACGAAGAAGAAGATGAAGACGAAGAAGAAGACGACAACAGCATCGATCCTGAGCTGGCCCGTCAGAAATTCGCCGACCTGCGCGATCAGTACGAAGCGACTCGTGTCGTCATCAAAAAGAACGGCCGCAGCCACGCCAGCGCAGCAGAAGAAATTCTGAAGCTGTCTGAAGTGTTCAAGCAGTTCCGCCTGGTGCCAAAACAGTTCGACTTCCTGGTCAACAGCATGCGTACCATGATGGACCGCGTTCGTACTCAAGAACGTATCATCATGAAGCTGTGCGTTGAACAGTGCAAAATGCCGAAGAAAAACTTCGTCACTCTGTTCGCCGGCAACGAAACCAGCACCACCTGGTTCGAAGCGGCGCTGGCAATGGCCAAGCCATGGTCAGAGAAGCTGAAAGACGTCGCCGAAGACGTGCAGCGCAGCCTGCAGAAACTGCGTCAGATCGAAGAAGAGACCGGCTTGACCATCGAGCAGGTGAAGGACATCAACCGCCGCATGTCTATCGGTGAAGCGAAAGCCCGCCGTGCGAAGAAAGAGATGGTTGAAGCGAACTTGCGTCTGGTTATTTCTATCGCCAAGAAATACACCAACCGCGGCCTGCAGTTCCTGGATCTGATCCAGGAAGGCAACATCGGTCTGATGAAAGCGGTAGACAAGTTTGAATACCGTCGTGGTTATAAGTTCTCGACTTACGCCACCTGGTGGATCCGTCAGGCTATCACCCGTTCTATCGCCGACCAGGCGCGTACCATCCGTATTCCGGTACATATGATTGAGACCATCAACAAGCTCAACCGTATTTCGCGCCAGATGCTGCAAGAGATGGGCCGCGAACCGACGCCGGAAGAGCTGGCTGAACGCATGCTGATGCCGGAAGACAAAATCCGCAAAGTGCTGAAGATCGCCAAAGAGCCGATCTCCATGGAAACGCCGATCGGTGATGATGAAGATTCACATCTGGGCGATTTCATCGAGGATACCACCCTCGAGCTGCCGCTGGATTCTGCCACCTCGGAAAGCCTGCGCTCCGCAACGCACGACGTATTGGCCGGCCTGACTGCCCGTGAAGCGAAAGTGCTGCGTATGCGTTTCGGCATCGATATGAACACTGACCATACGCTGGAAGAAGTGGGCAAACAGTTCGACGTTACCCGTGAGCGTATTCGTCAGATCGAAGCCAAAGCACTGCGTAAACTGCGCCACCCAAGCCGTTCCGAAGTGCTGCGCAGCTTCCTGGACGACTAAGGTTCAGCTGTTGACAAAAAACCCCGGCTCGCCGGGGTTTTTTATTGCCTAAAACATGCTGTTGCCGCTGGCGGTTTTCTCCGGCACCGATTGGGTCACGTCCCAGTGCTCCACGATTTTGCCTGCGTCATCAAGCCGGAAAATATCGATAATCGCGGCCGTCTTGCCCTTTTCTCGTCCGCTGGTCTCTACGTGCAAAATCACATAGTTGCCGTCGACAAATGCCTGTTTGATTTCGCTGTGAGAATCGGGGTAACGCGCTTTGAGCAGCTCGACAAACTTGCGGAACCCTTCCACCCCATCCTGCGCATTGGGATTGTGCTGTTTGTACTCGTCACCCAGAAAGGGCCGTGCCGCGGCAAAATCCTTGTTATTTAGCCCCTGCAGATAAAACTCCAGCACGTTATTTTTGTTCTTCAGTTCCTGCGCGCTGTTGCCCGCATGGGCAACGCCGCTTGCCAACAGCAGAGCGACCAATCCCGCTTTAATCATCGCTTTCATCCTGCAACTCCCTCTCAGATTATTTCAATGCCAGAAACAGCTCGCGATAACTCTCTGTAAGCTGCTCCAGCGTGGCACGATTCAATCCGCTGGGGTTCGGCAATACCCAAACCTCAGTTTTGCCGATCGTCATCTCCTGACGGCCCCAAGCTACATTTTTTACCCCAAAGGCGCTGCTGAACGCCTGCTTGCCCAAAACAGCCAATGCGCGCGGCTGATAGCGCAAGATTTTTTCTTTTAACGCCTCGCCGCCGCTGAGCAATTCGTCACGCGTCACTTCGCTGGCGGCGACCGTTGGCCGTGCCACCAGCGCGGTGATGCCGCAGCCGGTATCCTGCAGCTGTTGCCACTGTTCGGGCGCCAGTTGACGTTCGGTAAAGCCGGCCTGATGCACCACCTTCCAGAAGCGGTTGCTGCCGTTGGCAAAAGGGTAGCCTTGGTGGGCGGAGGAGAGGCCGGGGTTGATGCCGCAAAACACCACCCGCAGGTTTGGCGCCAGGAGTTCCATAGGGTTCGGGAGTCCATTAAAGGGGATTTATAGCGGTTATCGCAAAATCCGCCAGTAATTACAACAGGCTAGAACTGCGCATAAAAGCAACATACGGATGGTTAACTGTAGACCTGCGTCGAAGGATTGCCGTATAATCTCGCCGCTTGGCCCCTTAGCTCAGTTGGTTAGAGCACGCGACTCATAATCGCTTGGTCACTGGTTCAAGTCCAGTAGGGGCCACCAAATCTCGCTGTTTTCACAGCCAAAAAAGCCACCTTCCTAAAGGTGGCTTTTTTATTTCCATCCGCCCGCGTGATCAGCTTCCACCGCTCTGCCGTTGATGCGCTAGCTGTTCGGCACGCAGCAGGATTTCCTGCAGATCGTCCTCGTCGATATCAAACAATTCGCCCTGCATCAGCGCCTCGTGCAGATCGGCGCGGGTGATAGACACCGCATCAATCGGCAGATTAGCCGTCTTCGCCTCGGTCGGCGCCAAAGGGTGCGGGTAGCGTCGCCCGGCCAGGTTATTGAAGACGATCGCCAGCAGCGCCAATAGCACCGAGTTCAACAGCACCGGGTACAGCACAAAGCTATAGCCCAGTTGATGAATACCCGGGCCACCGAGAATAGCGGTCAGCGCCACTGCGCCACCGGGCGGGTGCAGGCAACGCAGCTTAAACATCAAGCCAATCGCCAGTGCGGCCGCCACCCCGCAAGCCAGCCCCGGGTCGGCAATCAGCAAACTGGTGCTGACCCCCACTGCCGCCGCCGACATATTGCCGCCCACGATCGACCAGGGCTGCGCCAACGGGCTATTCGGCACGCCAAACAGCAATACGGCCGATGCGCCCATCGGGGCGATAAACCACAGGTTTACCTCGCCCAGAACAAAATGGCTGATCCAGCCGGCAATCATTAGCCCCAGCCCGGCACCGACGCTGGAAAGCAAAATCTCTTTTTTGCCCACCGCCAATGGGTGCGGCCACAAACGTGCGCACCCTACTTTCACTCTTTCAAACAACGGCATTTTCATGTTACTTCGTGCTGCCAAATTCAACTTAATGGCAACAAATATATCACAACGCCAGGCGTCGCCGCTCGCCGCGCTTTTCACTACGAAAATAACTTTCGGCTAACAGATTGATCTTTAGCCACTCCTCGTCAATTATCAAAGTTCGCCTCCCTTTGCCTTGAGGAAAACCCAATGTCTCAGCCGATTGCCGAACTCTATACCGACGCCGAATTTTTCAGCCCTTATGCCATGTCGGCGTTTATCACCCTGACGGAAAAAGGTATTCCCTTCACCGTGAAGCCGGTCGATTTGTCGCAGGGGAAAAACCATGAGCCGGCCTACGCGGCCCTGTCATTGACACGCCGGGTGCCAACGCTGGTGGTCGGTGAATTTCAGCTTTCGGAGTCCTCGGCGATTGATGAGTACCTGGATGAGATCCATCCTGCCCATCCGGTGTACCCACGCGATGTAAAACACCGTGCCAAAGCCCGCGAAGTTCAGGCATGGCTGCGCAGCGATCTGCTACAGCTACGCGCCGAGCGGCCGACCGAGGCAGTGTTCATTAACGGCAAGTTTCCTCCACTGTCCAACGCCGCGCAGGGTGCCGCCAACAAGTTGATTGCCGCCGTCGAAAAGCTGCTGAGTCACGGCCAGGATAATCTGTTCAGGGAATGGTGCATTGCCGACACCGATTTGGCTTTGATGCTGAATCGGCTGGTGATACATGGCGATCCGGTACCGGAAAATATTCGCCACTACGCTCACAAACAGTGGCAACGTCCTTCCGTGCAGGCCTGGTTGGCGCTGCCAGAGAAAATGCGCGGGTGATAAAAAATCGGCGGCCACGACGCCGCCGTTCTCAACTGAGAAATAACATCACTTCTTGAGGGAAGGCAAATCACCATCCCGCGGGCAGATAGCCTAACAGCGACGCGATGGCATACACCGCACTGGCCAGATACAGCAACACGATGCTGATCTGCAACAGCGGGTGGGTTATCCAGTTACACTGCCAACGCGGTGTCTGGTCGCCATGCTTGCGCGCCCCACGCAGGATCAGCATTGGCATAATCGACAAAATCACCCCGCTGAAAACCCCGGCGAAATAGAGCGCGTTAACGAATGACACCAACCCGCTGTAGGCCAGCGCGAACGGCGGCAGCACCACCAGCATCAGCACGCCGAAACGGCGCAGTGGCTGTTCGTCGTTGCCCAGCCTGAACTGGTCGAAAATATTGGTCAGGAAGCTGCCGCCGAGGCCCCAGTAAGAGGTCAGCATCGCGCACAGGGCAAAAATATTGGCGGAGAAGAAGGCCCACTGCCCTAACGCCTGGCCCCATGAAATGGTCGCCACGTCAGAAATGTTATTCAGCCCGCTGAGCGCAATCACCGACATCGGCACCGCCGCCAGCAGCACAAAGGTCACGGCCATTCCGACCATAATCGCCTTGGGCAGTTGTTCCGGCTTGTCCGAAAAGCCGCGCGCCATTTCCGGCACGATATACTGCGCAGAGAAACAGAACACCACCACGTTGAATACCGGCACCATAAAGCGCCAGTCACCGTCCAGCAGGTTGCGCATCTGGGTGGTGTCTTTGAGCAGCGTGGCCGCCACCAGCGCACTCAGCATGACCACCATGCCGATGCTGATAAACTTCTCCCCGCGGCCAATCGCCTTTAATCCCAGGTACAAGACCCCCGCAGCGGGTACGAAAAACAGCAGGCTGCCTATTGCCGGGGAAATGCCAAACAGGGACTGCAACAGTTTGCCGCTGCCGCTCATGTAGGCGGTCAACGCCCCAATGCTGTTAACGCAAACCGAAGCAAACATCAGCCAGGCACCGATACCGCCGACATAACGTTTCGCCAGTCCGCTCAATTGCAGATGGGCACGGGTACGCAGGGTAGATTCAGCAACGTACAGCATGGTGATAGTGGTCAGACTGCCCACCAGCACCAGCCAGAACAACAGCGGCAGAAAACCGGCCTTGCTGGAGGCGTAGGCGATGGACAGCACGCCGGCGCCAATGTTGGTGCCGACAATCATCGCCACCCCTTCAAGGAAACTCAGTGATTTGGCGGGTGCAGGCGTTCGCACCCCGGCGGCAAGCGCCGGAGAAATAGAGATGTTTTCAGAAGACATGCAGCATCCTTTGGCTCCCGGCGGCGCCGGCCACCGGGGTTGGTTAATTTCCCAGGGGTTAACAGCTCACATCGATACACAGGTATTTCAGCTCCAGATATTCTTCAATCCCGTAACGCGATCCTTCACGTCCGAGCCCTGACTGCTTCACGCCGCCAAAAGGTGCCACTTCATTGGAAATCAGACCGGTATTGATGCCGACCATGCCGTATTCCAACGCCTCCGGCACTCGCCATTGACGCGAGGCGTTCTGCGTGAACAGATAGGCGGCCAAACCGAACTCGGTATCGTTGGCCATGGCGATAGCTTCCGCCTCGTCATGGAAACGGAACAGCGGCGCCACCGGGCCAAAGGTTTCCTCTTTGGCGAAGCGCATTTTCTGCGTCACGCCGGTCACCACCGTAGGCTGGAAGAAGGTACGACCCAGCTCGTGCGGCTGGCCGCCGATAGCGATTTGCGCGCCCTTGATCAATGCATCGTCGATGTGACTTTGCACTTTTTCCACCGCATCCTGGTCAATCAACGGGCCCTGAGTGGTGCCCGCCTGACTGCCGTCACCGACCTTCAGTTGCTCAACCGCCGCCACCAGCTTATCCACCAGCCGGTCATAGATGCCGTCCTGCACGTAGATACGGTTGGCGCAGACGCAAGTCTGGCCGCTGTTGCGGAATTTGGAGGCCATAATACCCGCCACGGCCGCGTCCAGATTGGCGTCGTCGAAAACGATCACCGGCGCATTGCCACCCAGCTCCAGCGACAGCTTTTTGATGGTTGGCGCGCACTGCGCCATCAGAATGCGGCCGACCTCGGTCGAACCGGTAAAGCTCAACTTGCGTACCACCGGGCTGTCACACAATACTTTGCCCACCTGAGCGGCATCGCCGGTCACGATCTGCAGCACCCCCGCCGGAATGCCGGCGTCCTGCGCCAGCTTGCCCAACGCCAGCGCGGTCAGCGGCGTTTGTTCGGCCGGTTTAACGATAATTGCGCAACCTGCTGCCAGCGCCGGCGCCACCTTGCGGGTGATCATCGCCGCCGGGAAGTTCCACGGAGTGATCGCCGCACAAACGCCAATGGGCTGTTTTACCACCACCAGACGTTGTGAAGCCTGCGGCGCTTGCAGTACCGCGCCGTCCACTCGCTTGGCTTCTTCAGCAAACCAGATGATAAACGAGGCGGCATAAGCCACTTCACCGCGCGCTTCCGCCAGCGATTTGCCCTGCTCCGCGGTCATCAACTGGGCCAAATCTTCCTGCGCCGCCAGCACCTTGTCGGCCCAGGTCAGCATCAGAGCGGAACGCTGTTTGGCGGTCAGTTGTTTCCAACCTTGCTGCGCAACCTGCGCAGCGTTAATCGCCTGTTGAGTTTCTTCGCCGCTGACTAACGGAATACTGGCCAGCTCAACGCCGGTCGCCGGATTGATGACCGCTTCACGTTTACCGCTCAGCGCATCGCACCACTCGCCGTTAATCAGGCACTGGCTGCGCAGCAGCTCGGGGTTATTCAATTTCATACCGGTCACTCCTTATTGAGCCAGCGCGCGGGAAAGAATGCCCAGCGCCTTGGTGAACTGGTCTTCAGGAATGGTCAGTGGGTACAGGAAGCGGATCACATTGCCGTTAACACCACAGCTCAGCAGCAGCAGGCCTTCTTCCAGCGCTTTCTGCTGCACCTGGCGGGTGATCTCGGCCGAGGGTTTGCCGGTTTTGGGATCGTTGAACTCCACCGCCACCATCGAACCCTGCGCACGAATATCCGCAATCGCCGGGCTGGTCTGACGGGCCTGCTGCAGCACCTCCACCAGATGCTGGCCCAGGCGTTGAGAACGTTGGCATAGCTGCTCTTCTTCAATCACATCCAGCACCGCCAGCGCTGCCGCCACCGCCAGCGGGTTACCGGCATAGGTGCCACCCAGCCCGCCCGGTGCCGGGGCATCCATCACCTCTGCACGACCAGCTACGGCCGACAACGGCATGCCGCCCGCCAGGCTTTTCGCCATGGTGATCAGATCGGGTTTGACGTTGTAATGATCCATGGCAAACAGCTTGCCGGTACGGGCAAAACCGGTTTGCACTTCGTCGGCAATCAGCAAAATGCCGTGTTCGTCGCACAAGGTGCGCAACGCCTGCATAAACTCGGCCGGTGCGACGTTGAAACCACCTTCACCTTGCACCGGCTCCAGCACGATGGCCGCAACCTGCTTGGGATCGATATCCGCTTTAAAGATACGCTCCAGGCTGTTCATCGCATCTTCGGTGGTCACGCCATACAGCGCATTCGGATACTGGCCGTGGAACACCGATCCCGGGAATGGCCCAAAGCCCAGTTTGTAAGGCGCCACTTTGCCGGTCAGCGCCATGGTCATGTAGGTGCGGCCGTGGAAGCCGCCGCCGAAGGTGATCAGACCCGGACGGCCAGTGTGGGCGCGGGCAATTTTGACGGCGTTCTCTACCGCTTCCGCCCCCGTGGTGAAGAACGCGGTTTTACATGGCCCTTCGATCGGCGCACACTGGTTGATGCGCTCGGCCAGCGAAACGTAGCTTTCGTAAGGGACAATCTGGTAAGCGGTATGGGTGAAGGCCTTCAGTTGCTTCTCAATGGCAGCGATCACCTTCGGGTGACGGTGTCCGGTATTCAACACGGCGATACCGGAGGCAAAATCGATAACTTCATTCCCTTCGACATCCCACAGCGTGGCGTTCTCGGCGCGTTCGGCGTAAAAGCCGCACATCACGCCGACCCCACGTGGGGTGGCATCCTGACGACGTTGATTCAATTCTGCGTTTTTCATGTTGTTCTCTCCAGGTCGGTAGTCGGTGCCAGCTAAACGGTTTGTTCACATTCGTGAAACAATGACGTTTATTTACACAGGATGTGGCCCTATAATCGAGAGCCAGTTACGATTAATTGAGGGATCCAATTGCGCTCACTGAGTGGTGACCTGCTGTTGCAACGTCTTGGCGAACAGCCGGATGATAAGCTGCATAAGCGGCTTTATAATGCGATCCGCACCAGCATTTTGGACGGTAGCCTGCCGCCCTCCAGCCGCCTGCCCGCCTCACGGGATTTAGCCCAGGAGCTCAGCCTTTCTCGTAACACTGTATTAACCGTTTATGAACAACTCTTGGCGGAAGGATATGTCTTGGCGCGCGCCGGAAGCGGTACATTCGTCGCCGAAACCGTCCCGGATAGCTGTTTATCCACCGTCAGCACGCCAGCAGGCAGTGACGGGGAACAGCGACGGATTGAACTGTCAGCGCGCGGTGCCACCCTGCTGCACCACGCCAGCGCCAGCCCCAAACAGTGGGGCGCCTTTATCCCCGGCGTGCCTGACGTCAATGCTTTCCCACACCAGTTATTCAGCAAGATCCAGGCGCGTATCAGCCGTCGTCCGGCCCCGCAGAAGTTGACCTACAGCAACCAGGGCGGCAGTCCGGAGCTGCAGCATGCGCTGGTGGACTATCTGCGCGTAGCGCGCTCGGTACGCTGTTCGCCAGAGCAAATTCTGATTACCGAAGGCATCCATCAGGCGATAGATCTGGTGACGCGCCTGCTGTGTAATCCGGGCGATGACGCATGGATTGAAGAACCGGGCTATTGGGGGATCCGCAATATCCTGCGGATGAACGACGTGAATATCTGCCCGTTGGCGGTGGATGAAGCCGGTATGGTGCCACCGGAACAGCCTACCGAGGCGCCGCGGCTGATTTTCGTCACGCCGTCGCACCAGTACCCATTGGGATCGGTGATGAGCCTGGCGCGTCGGCAACGGCTATTGGCCTTGGCGCGCAACGCCGGCAGTTGGATTGTTGAAGATGATTACGACAGCGAGTTTCGCTTTTCCGGTCAGCCGATCCCGGCGTTGCAGGGCTTGGAAGCCGACGCGCCGGTGATCTATATCGGCACCTTCAGCAAAACGCTGTATCCGGCGCTGCGACTGGGTTATGTGGTGTTGCCGAAACCGCTGATGGCGGCGCTGAAAACCGCACATGCAGAGCTGTATCGCGGCGGCCATTTGCTGATCCAGACCGCGCTGGCGCAGTTTATTCAGGAAGGCCACTACAGCGCACATATCCGCCGCATGCGCCTGCTGTATGCCCGGCGGCGTGCCTTCCTAACCGGTCTTATCGAGCAGCATCTGGGTAAGCAGGCCCTGAGTGAATTCAATAACAATGCCGGGCTGCACCTGATCCTCAACCTGCCGGACCAGGCGGACGATGTGGTGATTGCCGCCGCAGCCAATACGCGTGGCGTACTGGTACGGCCGCTGTCGCGTTACTACATGTTGCCCAACCATCGCCGCGGCCTGCTGATGGGCTTTGCCTGCGTACCGGAAGAGCAGATGGCCGCCGCTTTTACCCTGCTGTTGGAGTGCATCCCCCTGAAAACAGAAGGCGGCCCTAAGGCACTAATGAGCCTCATAAGCTCTGTAGGTGCCATTCCCCCGCCTGCCACTGCAAACGATGGGTCAATTTCAGCGCCTGCAGGAAGTTTTCATCATGAGAAACCACCAGCATCGCGCCGGGGAAGCTGGCCAGCGAAGCCTCGATTGCCAGTGACGACGCCAGATCCAAATGGTTAGTCGGCTCATCCAGCAACAACAACTGCGCCGGCTCTCGACGCCACAGCATGCAGGCCAGCGCCGCCTTCAGTCGTTCGCCGCCGCTCAGCACCGCCATCGGCAGCAGCACGCGTTCGGCGTTTAGCTGCAACTGCGCCAATTGACTGCGTACCGTACCCTCATTGAGCGGTGAGTCCTGCAGCCCCAGATGTTCAACCACAGACAGCGAAAGATCGAGCTGTGAAAGGGTTTGATCGAGATAAGCCGTCGACAGTGGGCAGTGACAACTCCCCGCTTTGGCCGCCAACTGCCCCAGGATCACCTTCAGCAACGTGGATTTTCCGCAGCCGTTCGGGCCGGTCAGCGCCACGCGCATCGGGCCATCAATGCGAAAATTCAGCGGCGGCATGGTGATAAAAGGCAGTTCCAACTGTTCGAGTACCAGCACCTGTTTGCCCGCTACCACGGCGCTGCCCGGCAGGGTGAGCATCACCGGGCAATCGTCTTCCACCCGCTGATAGGCATCGCGCACGGCGGCATCGAGGGCATCCTTCTGGTCCTGATGCTGCTTGCGCAGCGTGCCGAGGCTTTCTTTGGCCGCCGCTTTGTAGGCCACACGCTCAAAAGACGCGATATTGAGCGTATCGACGGTTTTCAGCGTTTGCGCAGAGCGCCGTTGGCTGATGTCGTGTTCTTTCTGCTGCCGGGCCCGGGTGCGCCGACGTTCCTGGCGCGCGTGTTCCAGCCCGGCTCGTGAGGCCTGCTGCTCCAAATCACGCTGGCGGCGATAGTCGCCGTAGTTGCCGCCGTAGCTGTGCAGTGCGCCCGGCGTCAGTTCGACAATGCGCTGCATACGCGCCAACAGCTGCCGATCGTGGCTGGCCACCAGTAAGCCCCCACGCCACTGTTCCACCTGTTGATACAGCCAGTCGCGGCCCCGGCCGTCGAGGTGGTTGGTCGGTTCGTCGAGCAACAAAAAATCCGCGTTGCTCAGTATCGCCCCACACAGCGCGGCCCGCATTCGTTCACCGCCGCTCAAATCGCTCACGGGGCGTTGCGCATCGAACGCCGGTAACCCGGCGGCGACAAAGGCAGCCTGCAGACGATCGCGCAGATCCCACTGACCTTCCAAAAGATCGAGATCGTCCGCCAGCGGTTGCCCCTGCTCAAGGCGGGCCAATGCGGCAAATATCTCACCGTAGCCCAGCAGTTGGGCCAGCGTAGTCTGTGGGGAGAGCTCCGGCTGTTGCGCGACGTAAGCCAGCGATGCATGGGATTCAACATGGCCGCCACCGGGATGATCCAGTCCGGCGATCAAACGCAGCAAGCGCGTTTTGCCGACGCCATTGCGCCCAACCAGGCCACAGCGTTGCTGATCGAAAGTCAAATCCAAGGGACCGAACAGCGTTTCGCCGTCAGCGAACTGGCAGATCAGGTGATGTAAAACAAAATGAGGGGATTGCGCAAAATGAGCCATAAGCACTCCTGAATGAAATCAAAACATCCCCACAAGGCACCGGTGTGCGCAACGTGGGACAAGATATCAGCAGGCGTGTGTGTTCATTTTCGGTGATGGCTCCGTAGAGAGAGAATTTATGACGAACAAATGCTAACCCATTTGTTGTTCACCATGCAAACAGAGGCACAGATTCATGACTTCTATCACATTCAGCGCAACGCAGATTCCCAACGACAGAGACAACGGCTAGATTTATCTCATCCGACCACTTGAGGTCGCACATAATAATAACTACAGATCATACCCAATAGCTTTCACGCGGCAGCGAGGCAGCAAGTTCGCGAGTCCCCAGGAGCTTACTCAGGTAAGTGACTGGGGTGAGCGAATGCAGCCAACAACGCTGCAGCTTGAAAGATGAAGGGGATGAATGATGGAGACTGCAATGAGCAATTACCCACACCTGCTGGCGCCGCTGGATCTCGGCTTCACCACCCTGAAAAATCGGGTGCTGATGGGATCGATGCACACCGGCCTGGAAGAACTGCCGAATGGCCCCGAGCGCATGGCCGCTTTCTATGCCGAGCGCGCCGCAGCCGGCGTGGCGTTGATCGTCACCGGCGGCATCGCCCCCAATGAAAAAGGTGTGGTCTATCGCGGCGGCTCAACCCTGAGCCACCCGGAGCAGGTCGACCATCACCGCATCGTCACCGACGCCGTCCACAAGGCCGGCGGTAAAATTGCGCTGCAGATCCTGCATGCCGGTCGCTACAGCTACCAGCCGCAGCCGGTAGCCCCCTCCGCGCTACAGGCGCCGATCAATCCCTTTACCCCTACCGCACTGAGCGAAGCGGACATTCTGCAAACTATCGCAGACTTCGCGCAGTGCGCGGCTTTAGCTCAACAGGCAGGTTATGACGGCGTCGAAGTGATGGGTTCCGAAGGCTATCTGATCAACCAGTTCCTGGTCGCACGCACCAACCAGCGTGATGATCAATGGGGCGGCAGCTTCAGCAACCGCATGCGTTTTGCCGTGGAGATCGTCCGGGCGGTACGCCAGGCGGTCGGCCACGAATTTATCCTGATTTACCGCCTTTCGATGCTCGATCTGGTTGAGGATGGCTCCAGTTGGCAGGAAATCGAACAGTTGGCGCTGGCCGTTGAGCAAGCCGGGGCCACTATTATCAACACCGGCATTGGCTGGCATGAGGCGCGTATCCCCACCATCGCCACCATGGTGCCACGCGCCGGATTCAGTTGGGTGACCCGCAAGCTGATGGGTAAGGTGCGCATTCCGCTGATCACGACCAACCGCATCAACGACCCGGCGGTAGCCGAGCAGGTCTTGGCCGACGGCTGCGCCGACATGGTATCAATGGCGCGCCCGTTCCTGGCCGACGCCGCTTTTGTGCAGAAAGCCGCCGAAGGGCGTGCCGATGAAATCAATACCTGCATTGGTTGTAACCAGGCTTGCCTCGACCAGATTTTTGAAGGCAAACTCACCTCCTGCCTGGTGAACCCTCGAGCCTGTCGCGAAACCGAGATGCCGCTGGTGGCAACGGAGAAGCCGAAAAAGCTGGCGGTGATCGGAGCCGGGCCGGCCGGATTGGCCTTTGCCACCACCGCAGCCAGCCGCGGCCACCGGGTGACGCTGTTCGATGCCGCCGATCAGATTGGCGGCCAGTTCAATATCGCCAAGCAGATCCCCGGTAAAGAGGAGTTTCATGAAACGCTGCGTTATTTCCGTCGCCAATTGACGCTGCAAGAGGTCGATGTGAAGCTCGGCACCTGGGTGACGGCGGCCGATCTGGCGGAGTTCGACGAAGTGATCCTTGCCTGCGGTATTGTGCCGCGTACCCCGGCGATCCCCGGTATCGACAACGCCAAAGTGTTGACCTATCTGGATGTGCTACGCGATAAAAAGCCGGTCGGCCAGCGCGTGGCGATTATCGGTGCCGGCGGCATCGGCTTCGATACCGCCGAATACCTCAGCCAACACGGGGTGTCGAGCAGTCTGGATCCGGCGGAATTTAACCGTGAATGGGGTATCGATGACCAGCTTAGCCAACGCGGCGGGCTGGCGGTGCAGGGGCCAGTGGTTGCCCGCCCTGCTCGGCAGATCTACCTGCTGCAACGCAAAACCAGCAAAGTGGGCGAAGGCCTGGGGAAAACCACCGGTTGGATCCACCGCACCAGCCTGGCGATGCGCGGTGTAAAAATGCTCAACAGCGTGAACTACCAACGCATTGATGATGAAGGCCTGCATATTTCACGCGCCGAACAGGAAAGCTGCCTACCGGTGGATACGGTGATTATCTGCGCCGGACAAGAACCCAGACGCGAACTGCAGCAACCGCTGCTGGAGATGGGAAAAACCGTGCATTTGATTGGGGGTGCGGACGTCGCCGCCGAGCTGGATGCCCGCCGCGCTATCGATCAGGGTACGCGGCTGGCAATGGCACTTTAATTCGCTAATCATGGAGGGGCGCATTCACCGCGCCCCTCGGTCAATCAGTAACGTGCGCCGGATTTCACCGCTCTGAGGATCACAAATTTCTTGTTGGATGCCACAACGGTGCAGTTGCCAAACAGGCGCTTCAGCTTATGGTGGTAATCCAGATGACGGTTGCCGACGATGCGCAACTCACCACCGACCTGCAGGCAACGCTTGGCGTCGCAGAACATCTGCCAAGCGGTGTGATCGGTGATCGCATGCTGTTGGTGGAACGGTGGATTGCACAGTACCGCCTGCACGCTTTCACGCTCAATCCCCGCCAGTGAGTTGTTCACCTCAAACTGACAACGATCCAGATCCTGCGGCAGGTTGTGCTCTACGTTCAACTCGCTGGATGCCACCGCCATATAAGACTCATCGACAAAAGTCACCTGAGCCTGCGGATTCTGCGCCAGTGCCGTCAGGCCAATCACGCCATTACCGCAGCCGAGATCGACAATATGCCCTTCCAGATCCTTCGGCAGATGTTCCAGGAACAGGCGCGCGCCGATGTCCAGATTGCTGCGCGAGAACACGTTGGCATGGTTGTGGATAAGCCAATCCATGCCGTCCAGCGTCCAGTTGGTGGTTTCCGGGGCCACCGGCGGCACAATATCCGTCACTTCGCAGTGGATCAGACGCGCTTTCTTCCATGCCAGGCTGGTGCGCGTTGGGCCAAGCACCTTTTCAAACAGCTGCATGGTCGAGGTGTGAACGTCACGCGCCTTGGCTCCGGCGATAATGACCGTATCCGGTGCCACCACGTTGCGCAACGAGCGCAGTTGCTGTTCCAGCAGTGCCAGCGCTTTAGGAATGCGGATCAGCACCACTGCCGGTGAAGCAGGCAGTTCGGCCAGGCTGTCCAGCAGCGTCACCTGCTCCGGATCCAGTTCATTGAGCTTCAGGTTATGGCGCGTTGCCAACTGACTCATGTAGGAATCGCTGATGCTGTAAGGCTGATGAGCGTGCAGTGCGCAGGCCAGCGTGCCGAAGTTGTCGTTGAAAATCAGCACCGGGCGATCGCCAATGTTTATATTTTCAAGCTGTTGCAGCAGATATTCGTCCGCCGCTTCCCACGCCTGCAGTTGGGTGGATTCTTCCTGTTGGGGATAACGTTCCAGCTCAAGTTGCTGTGTTCCCAGATCGAGTTGGCTCATTGCCCCTCCTGACTGATAAAATTTGGGCTGTTTATCCCCTAAAAACGTCCGGCAGTAAAATGTTTTTTCGGATAAATTGCCCTTTGCGGGCTTTGCACGAAAAAACATCATACAATGACCCGCTCAATTGAGGCCAAAACGGGAAGATGATGTCCGAACTGACCTACCTGCAGGGCTACCCTGAACATCTGCAAAGCCAGGTGCAGCAGTTGATCGACCAACGACGCCTGGGGGATGTGCTGTTGCAGCGCTATCCGCAAGTGCATGACTGCACTACCGACAAGTCGCTTTATCAGTTTACCGTCGATCTGAAAAACCAGTATTTGCGCAACGCTCAACCGCTGAGCAAGGTGGCTTACGACGGTAAAATTCAGGTGATGAAACACGCGCTGGGCATGCACACCGCCATTTCCCGCGTGCAGGGTGGCAAACTGAAGGCCAAGGCGGAAATCCGCGTGGCGACGGTCTTCAAGCTGGCGCCTGAGCCGTTTTTGCGCATGATCGTGGTACATGAGTTGGCGCATCTGAAAGAGAAAGACCACAACAAGGCCTTCTACAGCCTGTGCTGCCATATGGAACCCAATTACCATCAGTTGGAGTTCGACACCCGGCTGTATCTGACCCACCTCTCCGTGTTTGGCGATCTGTATGCATAGCGAGATTCGCCTTCTGTAAATGCCGTGATAATCTGATTCTTTCTACCCTGTACGACGCGTGAAGCGCATAGGGTACAGCGCCTGGGAACCGGAGATATCTATGATTCGCTTTGCCGTTGTGGGCACAAACTGGATTACGGAACGCTTTATCGACGCCGCGCACGAAAGCGGCAAGCTGAAATTGACCGCCGTCTATTCGCGCAAGCTGGAAAAAGCGCAGGAATTTGGCGCCAACTACCACGTCAGCCTGTTTTTCGATTCCCTTGAAGCATTGGCCCAATCTGATGCCATCGATGCGGTTTACATCGCCAGCCCCAACGCCCTTCACTGCCAACAATCGCTGCTGTTCCTCAGCCATAAAAAGCATGTGATTTGCGAAAAGCCGCTGGCGTCCAACCTGCGTGAAGCCGAAAAGCTGGTGGCCTGCGCGCGTGAAAATCAGGTGGTGCTGTTCGAAGCTTTCAAAAGCGCTCATCTGCCGAATTTCCTGGCCCTGCAACAGGCGTTGCCGCAAATCGGCAGGTTGCGCAAAGCCTTCCTCAACTACTGCCAATACTCGTCACGCTACCCGCGCTATCTGGCCGGCGAGAATCCGAACACCTTCAATCCGCAGTTTTCCAACGGCTCAATCATGGACATTGGCTATTACTGCCTGGCCAGCGCCGTAGCCCTGTTCGGCGAACCGAAATCGGTGATTGCCAGGGCGGCGCTGCTGGATACCGGTGTGGATGCCCACGGTACCGCTTGCCTCAACTACGGCGATTTCGACGTCACCCTCTCCCACTCCAAAGTCAGCAACTCGGACATTCCCAGTGAGATACAGGGCGAAGAAGGAACGCTGGTGATTGAGAAAATTTCTGAGTGTCAGGGCGTGGTGCTGACCCCACGCGGCGGCCATCGTCAGGATCTGACCCGCCCTCAGCACATCAATACCATGCTGTATGAGGCACAGGTGTTCGCCGATCTGGTGGAAAAACGACAGGTGGAACACCCGGGGCTGGAGAATTCACTGATTATCGCCCGCCTGCTGACCGAAATTCGCCGCCAGACCGGCGTGGTCTTCCCTGCCGACGGAGAGTGACATGAAACCCTTATTACTGATGCAAACCGGCGATGCCCCAGAGGTTATCCGTCGGGAAAAGGCCAACTTCGACGGCATGTTCTTGCAACAGGGGAACATTGATGCCGATCGCGTGCAGATCGTGCACCTTCCCGCAGGCGAGCAGCCGCTGCCGCCGCAAAATTACGCCGGCGTGGTGATCACCGGTTCACCTGCGATGGTGACCGAACGGCTGCCGTGGAGCGAGCAAGCCGCCGAGTGGCTGCGCCAGGCGATGCAGATCCAGCTGCCGATCTTCGGTGCCTGCTACGGGCACCAGCTGTTGGCCTATGCGCTTGGCGGTGAAGTCGGTTATCACCCGCAGGGTATGGAAGTCGGCACATTGGACGTCGAATTGCTGCCCGCCGCCGCCAACGACCGGCGAATGGCGATGTTACCGCCGCGCTTCAAGGCCAATCTGATCCACTCGCAGAGCGTGTTGACGCCCCCCGCCGGCGCAGTCGTGCTGGCCCGGTCGCAACAGGATGCCTATCAGATCCTCAGTTATGGCGATCGCGTGCTGACGACCCAGTTCCATCCGGAATTTAACGGCGCGGTGATGCACCAGTATCTGAGCTGGCTCGGTGAGCTGTATCCTGAGCAGCAGGCAGCGTATCAGCTTAAGCAACAGCAGGTTAGCGATACGCCGTTCAGTCGGCTGCTGCTGCAGGGATTTGTCGTCAGCCTCGGCGCGCAAAAAGCCCTGGCCGGGTAACTTAATAAACGTTGACCGCTGACATATTTTGCATTACTTTCTGCCGTGCAAAGGGGAGTAACTTCATTGCCGGTCAATCGTCATTACGATGCGTAAGCATCCGGTTACCGGGCAACATGATGTAACGGGCACGATCAGTGCACCTTCATCAACGTTGTAAGTGAGACCTTGCCGGAAGGCGAGGTTTGCTTGCAGCGTTCATAAGAGCGGCTAGCGTCTTCCGACGTTGGCCGTTTTTGTTTTTGAAGGATACCTCTGATGATGAATACCGTTGGCACACCTTGGTTATGGGGCAGCTTTGCCGCCATCATAGTTGTGATGCTCGCAATCGACTTACTGCTGCAAGGCCGCAAAGGCGCACACACCATGACGCTCAAGCAGGCCGCCAGTTGGTCGCTGGTGTGGGTCAGCCTCTCTTTGCTGTTCAACCTGGGTTTCTGGTACTACCTGAACCAAACCGCCGGGCGCGCCGTCGCCGACACCCAGGCGTTGGCCTTCCTCACCGGTTATCTGATCGAAAAAGCGCTGGCGGTCGATAACGTCTTCGTCTGGCTGATGCTGTTCAGTTACTTTGCCGTTCCGGCTAACCTGCAGCGCCGTGTGCTGATCTTTGGCGTACTGGGCGCGATCGTGCTGCGTACTATCATGATTTTCGCCGGCAGCTGGCTGGTGACCCAGTTCCAGTGGTTGCTGTACCTGTTCGGTGCGTTTCTGCTGTTTACCGGTATCAAGATGGCGCTGGCAAAAGAAGATGACTCGGCGATTGGTGACAAGCCGCTGGTGAAATGGCTGCGCAGCCACCTGCGTATGACCGACAACCTGGAAGGTGAACGTTTCTTCGTGCGCCGCAACGGCCTGCTGTTCGCTACGCCGCTGGTGCTGGTGCTAATCCTGGTGGAACTGAGTGACGTGATCTTTGCGGTCGATAGCATCCCGGCAATTTTCGCTGTGACCACGGATCCGTTTATCGTTCTGACCTCTAACCTGTTCGCCATCATGGGCCTGCGCGCCATGTACTTCTTGCTGGCTAACGTGGCTGAGCGTTTCTCGATGCTGAAATACGGCCTGTCGATTATCCTGATGTTTATCGGCGTCAAGATGTTGATTATCGACTTCTTCCATATCCCGATCGGCGTTTCGCTCGGCGTGGTGGCCGGTATCCTGACGTTAACGTTGGTGATCAACGCCTGGGTTAACCGTCGTAACGACCGTCTGGCCAATCATAAAGCACCATAATCTGTTAGTCGGGGCGGCTTGCCGCCCCGCGATTGTTTGGCAATTCCCCCCAAACGCCAAATGTTATTGCGATCACACAAATGTAATCAGTATGTTATAAAGAGTTGATCCGCGCTCAGAATTTCACCCTCTCCCCTTTCCAATATCCAGGCTTTACTGAATACTGATTCGGCAAACACACTTGGTTACAGATCCCTATAAAGTTGTCCGGTGGCGTTCCCACCGAGGTGACAAAGTCTGTACGCAACATCATCGGGAAAAAGCATTATGCAAAACTTACTACACAGGATCGTACAGGGCAGCCTGGTTAAACAAATCATGATCGGCCTGGTGGCCGGGATTATCGTGGCGTTAATCTCACCGGCAGCAGCTTCTGCGGTGGGCCTGCTTGGCGCCCTGTTCGTCGGGGCACTAAAAGCGGTAGCGCCGGTATTGGTGCTGGTGTTGGTCATGGCCTCAATCGCCAACCACAAGCACGGGCAAAAAACCAATATCCGCCCGATCCTGTTCCTCTACCTGCTGGGGACCTTCGCCGCGGCGCTGGTGGCGGTGGTGGTCAGCTTTATGTTCCCGTCCAACCTGGCGCTGGTAACCGGCAATGCGGATATCAACCCGCCGGGCGGCATTATTGAGGTGCTGAAAGGCCTGCTGATGAGCGTGGTCGCCAACCCGTTCCATGCGCTGATTAATGCCAACTATATCGGCATTCTGGCCTGGGCCGTGGGTCTGGGGCTGGCGCTGCGCCACGCCTCTGAAACCACCAAATCGCTGATTAACGATATGTCGCATGCGGTCACCCTGGTGGTACGCGCGGTGATCCGCTGCGCTCCACTCGGTATTTTCGGTCTGGTGGCCTCGACGCTGGCGGATACCGGTTTCGGTGCGCTTTGGGGCTATGCGCAACTGTTGGTGGTGCTGATCGGCTGTATGCTGTTGGTGGCGCTGGTGCTGAACCCGCTGATCGTTTACTGGAAAATCCGTCGCAACCCTTACCCGCTGGTGTTTGCCTGCCTGCGCGAAAGCGGCGTGACCGCCTTCTTCACCCGCAGCTCAGCCGCCAACATCCCGGTGAATATGGAGCTGTGCAAAAAGCTGAATCTGAACGAAGACACCTATTCGGTTTCCATCCCGCTGGGTGCCACCATCAACATGGCTGGCGCCGCCATCACCATTACCGTGCTGACGCTGGCGGCGGTGCATACTCTGGGGATCCCGGTTGATGTGCCCACGGCGTTGCTGCTCAGCGTCGTCGCGGCTATCTGTGCCTGCGGCGCTTCCGGCGTGGCAGGCGGTTCACTGCTGCTGATCCCATTAGCCTGCAACATGTTCGGCATTCCGAACGACGTGGCAATGCAGGTGGTGGCAGTCGGCTTTATCATCGGCGTACTGCAAGACTCCGCCGAAACCGCGCTGAACTCCTCGACCGACGTGCTGTTCACCGCAGCTGCCTGTCAGGCGGAAGATCAGCGTTTAGCGGATGAAGACCCGCTGAAAGTGCGTTAATCCCCAAAATGTTCCAGAAGGCGCTCGTGATCGGGCGCCTTTTTTACGACTGTCGCCTTACAATGTCACTCCGCTCTTAAAAATCGCCAACTCACGGAAATCATTGGTTTCGTTGCGTGCTGGCTGGCCATTGGCAATCGCCACGATCAGATCGACAAACTGCTCCAGCAGACTTTCCATCGGGGTGCCGTGGATCAGCCGGCCGGCATCGAAGTCGATCCAGTGCGGCTTCTTCGCCGCCAGTTCGCTGTTGGTCGCCAGCTTCACCGTCGGTACGAAACCGCCATAGGGCGTACCGCGCCCGGTGCTGAACAACACCATATGGCAACCGGCGCCGGCCAGCGCGCTGGTCGCTACCGCGTCATTGCCTGGCGCACTCAGCAGGTTTAAACCGGGTTGCCGCAGCCGTTCGCCATATTTGAGCACGTCCACCACCTGGCTGTGCCCGGCTTTCTGCGTGCAGCCGAGCGATTTCTCCTCCAGCGTGGTGATCCCACCGGCTTTGTTGCCCGGCGAAGGGTTTTCATAAATCGGCTGGTTATGGGCAATAAAATACTGTTTGAAATCGTTGACCATGCTGACGGTCTTGTCGAACGTCGCACGATCGCGGCAGCGGCTCATCAGGATCCGTTCGGCGCCAAACATCTCCGGCACTTCAGTCAGTACCGTCGTGCCGCCGTTGGCAATCAGATAGTCGGAAAAACGCCCCAACAGCGGATTGGCGGTGATGCCGGACAGCCCGTCAGACCCGCCGCACTCCAGCCCGAATTTCAATTCACTCAGCTTGCCCGGTTGACGGCGATCATCGCGCATCACCTGGTACAGCGCATGTAGCTGTTCCAACCCAGCCTCTACCTCATCGTCCTGTTGCTGACAGACCATAAAGCGCACCCGCTGATCATCAACCGCACCCAGGGTACTGCGGAAAACATCCACCTGATTATTCTCGCACCCCAGGCCAATCACCAACACCGCGCCGGCATTGGGATGGCGCACCATGTTTTGCAGCATAGTGCGGGTGTTCTCATGATCTTGCCCCAGTTGGGAGCAGCCAAACGGATGACTGAACAGGTGCACGCCGTCGATCCCCTGCGCATCCTGGGTTTCCTTGAGGAAACGCTGCTGGATCTGTCGGGCAATGCCGTTGACACAGCCAACGGTCGGTATGATCCACAGCTCGTTGCGGATCCCCACTTCCCCACTGCTACGGCGATAAAGCTGCACTTCCCGATCCGCAGCCTGCGGCGGTAATACGGAAAATTGCGGCTGATACTGATAGCTGTCCAGGTCACTCAGGTTGGTTTTGGCATTTTGCGAGTGAATATGCACACCGGAAGCAATCGTCTCCAGTGCATGGCCGATCGGCAGGCCATATTTGATGATTGCCTCACCGGCGGCAATCGGCCGTAGCGCAAACTTATGCCCGCGCGCTACCGGCTGCGCAAGCCGAATTGCCGTGCCGTCCAGCATCAACGTTTCATCGGCCGCCAGATCGCGCAGTGCCACCGCGACATTATCCAGCGAATGAATTTTTACCATGCTTTGCATAAACCCACCTCGGGCAGCGGCTACGCCAGTTCAATGGCGAAATAGTTCTTGGCATTGTCGAAGCAGATGTTTTTCACCATCTCGCCCAGCAGCGCGATATCTGCCGGTGCCTCGCCGTCTGCCACCCAACGCCCCATCATCTGGCAAAGGATGCGGCGGAAATATTCATGGCGGGTATAAGACAGGAAGCTACGACTGTCAGTCAGCATACCGACAAAGCGGCTCAACAAGCCGAGCTGCGCCAATTGCGTCATCTGACGTTGCATACCGTCTTTCTGATCGTTGAACCACCAGCCGGAACCGAACTGCATCTTGCCCGGCGTACCCTCTCCCTGGAAGTTACCGACCATGGTGGCGATCACTTCATTGTCACGCGGGTTGAGGCAGTACAGGATGGTCTTCGGCAGGCCCCCTTGACGCGCCTGGGCATCCAGCAGGCGTGAAAGTGGCTCCGCCAGCGGTCGGTCATTTATCGAATCAAAGCCGATATCAGGGCCGACGCTGGCCAGCATGCGGCTGTTATTATTGCGCAGCGCGCCGATGTGATATTGCTGTACCCATTCACGGCGTTGATATTCTGCCGCCAGGAACAGCAGCACCGCACTTTTGAATTGGGCACTCTGCTCTGGCGCAGGTAGCTTGCCGCTCAGGCGCGCCGTTAAAATCGCATCCAGTGCAGCTTCATCCGCCTCTCCATAAACCACCACGTCCAACGCATGGTCAGCCACCTTGCAGCCATGGGCGGCAAAATGATCCATGCGCTTTTTCAACGCGTCACACAGCGCGCTGAATCGACCGATATGAATATCGGCTGCCGCTTCCAGCTTTTGCAGATAGTCATTGAAGCCCGGCGCATCGATATTAAACGCCTTGTCCGGTCGCCAACTTGGCAACACCTTGATATCGAAACTGCTGTCGGCGGCAATGGCTTTATGGTGGCGCAGATCGTCGACAGGATCGTCAGTGGTGCCGACCATCTTCACATTCATCTGCTGCATGATGCCGCGCGCCCTGAAATCGTCCTGCGCCAGCAGGGCATTGCCTCGCTGCCAGATGTCGTCCGCCGTCATCGGGGAAAGCAGCGTGTCGGTGATACCGAACGGACGACGCAGCTCCAGGTGGGTCCAGTGATAAAGTGGGTTACCCAGGGTATGCGGTACGGTGGCAGCCCAGGCATCGAATTTTTCACGATCGCCGGCATCGCCGGTACACAGCCGTTCTGCCACTCCGTTGGTGCGCATCGCCCGCCATTTGTAGTGGTCACCCTTAAGCCAGATTTCGTATAAATTTTTGAAACGGGTGTTCTCGGCGATCTGTTCCGGCGGCAGATGACAGTGATAGTCAAAGATCGGTTGCTCCGCCGCATAGTCATGATACAAACGCCGGGCGAATTCGCTGCCCAGCAAGAAATCTTCGTTTAAAAACGTCGCCATAGCTGGCTCCTCACCTTGCTTACCGTTCGACACAGTGTTCAATGCGACAAAGTTATCACACCAATTTTATTGGGCGTCCAGCAAAATATCGCCTTCAGCCAGGCTGCCATGACCCAGAAAAGGCCGTTTACCGGCATTTTTGCGGTCAGATAGCGCCTAAACAGCCCAATCATGCGGCAAACAGTATTGCCGAATTGAAAAATGGCTTTTGTGATATCACTCAACTTTTAAATCTGTATGACAAGTTATTGTCTCGCCACCCAGTCGTGCTTGCGGCGGGAATACGCCGGTAATGAACAGGCCGGCGCAAATCAACGATAAAGGGATAACCCCTTAAAACGCTGTCGCCGACAGGGCGCCGCCAATTCAAGACTGGGAGATATTTCGGATGCGTAAAATTAAAGGGTTACGCTGGTACATGATCGGACTGGTGACGATCGGCACCGTGCTGGGTTACCTGACGCGTAACGCCATCGCCGTCGCGGCGCCCACGCTGGAAGACACCTTACACATCACCACGCAGCAGTATTCTTACATCGTCGCGGCCTATTCTGCCTGCTACACCCTGATGCAACCGGTGGCGGGATATGTGCTGGACGTCTTGGGCACCAAGGTCGGATACGCCATGTTCGCCATCCTGTGGGCGCTGTTTTGCATGGGCACGGCTCTGGCCAACAGTTGGGGCGGGCTGGCATTGGCGCGCGGGGCCGTGGGCATGGCGGAGGCGGCAATGATCCCCGCCGGGCTGAAGGCCAGCAGTGAGTGGTTCCCGGCCAAAGAACGTTCCATCGCCGTGGGTTACTTCAACGTCGGCTCGTCGATAGGCGGCATGCTGGCGCCGCCGCTGGTGGTCTGGGCAATCGTCGCGCACAGTTGGGAAATGGCGTTCATCATCACCGGCGTGCTGAGCCTGATCTGGGCTGTCTGCTGGCTGATTTTCTATAAGCACCCGAAAGACCAGAAGAAGCTCAGCGACGAAGAGCGCGAGTACATTCTGGGTGGGCAGGAAGCACAGCACCAAACCGGCAACGCCAAGAAAATGTCCGCCTGGCAGATTGTTCGCAACCGCCAGTTCTGGGGCATCGCACTGCCGCGCTTTCTGGCAGAGCCGGCCTGGGGCACCTTCAATGCCTGGATCCCGTTATTCATGTTCAAAGCCTACGGCTTCAACCTGAAAGAGATCGCCATGTTCGCCTGGATGCCGATGCTGTTCGCCGATCTGGGCTGTATCGTCGGCGGTTACCTGCCACCGTTTTTCCAGAAACACTTTAAAGTGAACCTGATTGTTTCACGTAAGCTGGTGGTTACCCTAGGTGCCGTGCTGATGATTGGCCCCGGCATGATAGGCCTGTTTACCAGCCCCTATGCGGCTATCGCACTGCTGTGCGTCGGTGGCTTTGCCCATCAGGCGCTGTCTGGTGCACTGATTACCCTGTCTTCTGACGTCTTCGGTCGCAACGAGGTGGCCACCGCCAACGGCCTGACCGGCATGGCGGCCTGGACCGCCAGCACCCTGTTTGCCCTGGTGGTCGGCGCCCTGGCGGACACACTGGGCTTCAGCCCACTGTTTGCCGCACTGTCGGTATTCGATATTCTCGGCGCCATCGTTATCTGGACCGTCCTGCAAAATCGCCCCGCTACGCAATCCGAAGAGGCTGTATTGGACCCCTCCCCCGCGCGCCATTAACCCCGCAGCCCGGCCATCGCGCCGGGCGCTCCCCGGAGCCTACTGGCAGCTCTGCCGGATAAGTGGTATAACAAATCCATGGCTATGCGCCCCTCCCTATCCAAAGAGCATTCACTATGGAATTCACTGAAACCAGACGCCTGTATCAGCAACTGGCCGCCGAGCTTAAACAGCGTATCGAAAGCGGCCGATACCCGGTGGGCGATAAGCTGCCGGCCGAGCGCTACATTGCCGAAGAGATGAACGTCAGCCGTACCGTGGTACGCGAAGCGATCATCATGCTGGAAGTGGAAGGCTACGTCGACGTACGCAAAGGTTCCGGGATCCACGTGATGTCCAACCAGCAAAAGCATCTGGTGGTGCCGGGCGACAGCATTGAATTTGCCACTGCCGGGCCGTTCGAGCTGCTGCAGGCACGCCAACTGATTGAGAGCAACATCGCCGAATTCGCCGCGACCCAGGTTACCAAGCAGGACATCGTCCAACTGATGGAGATCCAGGAACAGGCGCGCAAGGAAGATCGCTTCCGCGACTCGCAGTGGGATCTGAAATTCCACGTGCATGTGGCGCTGGCCACTCAGAACACCGCCATGGCTACCATCGTGGAAAAAATGTGGGTTCAGCGGGTGAATAACCCGTACTGGATCAAGCTGCATGAGCATATCGACGATCGCTCCATCGCCAGCTGGTGCGACGACCACGATCAGATCCTCAAGGCATTGATACGTAAAGATCCTTACGCCGCCAAGTTGGCCATGTGGCAACACCTGGAAAACACCAAGCAGATGCTGTTCAACGCCACCAGCGACGATTTTGAATATAATGCCGACCGCTACCTGTTCGCCGATAACCCGGTGGTGCATCTGGATGGCGTAGCCGCCGAAAATAAATAGCCCAGGCGGTCAAAAATCGTCGGGTTATGTCAGGTATTGTAAAATCCGCTGAATCGATGCCTGAACGGCGATTTGCCGTGTAGTATTTCACCGCTGGCAACGTAGATTTCCCTGTTGCCAATCGTGCTATTTTGGTAAAGTTGAGCCACTTTTTTACCCTCTGCTACGGGGCGGGACGCGAATACATGCGCTGGTTGTTTGCCATGCTTATTGCTCTTTTTTGCTGGACCGGTTCGGTCTCCGGCCAAAAGCTATGCGCGGCACCTTCCAAAGCAACCCCTACGTCGCTGAGCAGTTTACCTTCGCTCTCCGATCCGCTGCTTTCCCCTTACGACCAGGTTTATCGGTCACCGGCAGAGCTGCAGCGAAAAAAGCCGGGTAAATTGCCGTTGTTATTGCCGCGGTTGCATTCTTTCTCCGGCTCGCTGTCGACCTGCGCCCAATTACCGCCGGTCTATACCCTGGCCGCAGAGCTGGGCCACCGCACCAAACTCCCGCGTCAGAACTCACCTGCGCTCAACCGGCTTGCCCAGGTCAACTGGACGCTGCACACCCCGCAGCAGCAAAACAGGCTAGGCGGCTGGAAAGAAAGTAATATGCTTTACCGTGGCACGCTGACTTACCACTCATGACCGGTGTCGCACCGACTAGAATCTACTAAAAAGCAACGCCGTTTCATCATTATCAGCAGCCAGCATCGCCCGCGCGCTTTCGGCCCACACTCGATCAGCCGCTGAGATAAAAATAAACAATGACGTTTTAGGAACACCGGATGGACATCATTAAAGAACTGTTACATGCCTTATGGCAGCAGGATTTTGAGACGCTGGCGAACCCTTCGCTGGTCTGGACCCTCTACGTGCTGCTGTTTATGATCCTGTTTTTGGAAAACGGCCTGCTGCCGGCAGCCTTTCTGCCAGGGGACAGCCTGTTGATCCTGGTCGGCGTCCTGATCGCCAAAGGCACCATGAATTTCCCGCTCACCATCCTGATCCTGACCGTCGCCGCCAGCCTGGGGTGCTGGGTCAGCTACATACAGGGCAAGTGGCTCGGCAATACCCGAACGGTACAGGGCTGGCTGTCGCATCTGCCGGCTCACTATCATCAACGGGCACACCAGCTGTTCCACCGCCACGGGCTTTCCGCCCTGCTGGTCGGTCGTTTCCTGGCGTTTGTCCGCACCCTGCTGCCGACCATTGCCGGCCTGTCTGGCCTGAGCAATGCCCGCTTCCAGTTCTTTAACTGGATGAGCGGCCTGCTGTGGGTCGTGATCCTCACCTCGCTGGGCTTTGCGCTGGGCAAAACCCCGGTCTTCCGCAAGTATGAAGATCAACTGATGTTCTGCCTGATGCTGTTGCCGTTGGTGCTGCTGGTCGTCGGGCTGGTCGGCTCGCTGATCGTCTTGTGGCGCAAGAAACGCGCCGATAGCCAGGACCAGGGGAAAGGGGCGTGATGATCAAGCGCCCGCGCTGGCAGTACGTGTTGCTGATTGCGCTCGCCTTGCTGGCGCTTGCCACGCTGTTGGTGCCCTGCATGGTGCGCACCGAGAGCGAGCTACGCATTCGCGCAGGGCAGCAAGGCCTTTCGCTGCCTGACGGTTTTTATGTCTATCAGCGGCTGGATCAGCGCGGTATTCGCATCAAGAGCATTACCCCGGAAGGCGACGGCCTGGTGATCCGCCTGGACTCGCCGGAACAGCAGTTGCTGGCGCGCGAGGCCTTGCAAACCATTCTGCCGCCGGGGTACATCATTGCCCTGAGCGAATCCCCAGTGCCCACTCACTGGGTGCGCGAATTTGCGCGCTCCCCCCTTAATCTGGGATAATACCCTTTCATATGAAGGGGTTTCCTTTCATATCACCGCCCTGTTCAATTAATCATCACTCAACACTGAACCGGGGCGGATTCTTTGGGGTCTTCACGATTTATGGCTATGCTCAAGGTTAGCGTCAGTCAGCCACGTAAGACTCCTGTCGCACTGCCCCTGTCGGCAGTCAGGAAAGCGGATACGTGCCAACGCATCCCAATAACAAGGAATTGATAGCATGAAATTACGCCAATCTATGTTACTGGCTCTCCCATTCTTCGTCTTCCCGGCCCTGTCATTTGCGGCTGAGGGCGGCTGTGCCGCCAAAGCGCAAGAGATTCAAAAACAGATCGATTACGCCACCCAGCACGGCAATACTCACCGCGTCGCGGGGTTGAAAACGGCGCTGAGCGAAGTGCAGACAAATTGCACCGAAGCCGGCCTGCAGGCCGATCGCCAGAAAAAAATCGATGAGAAGCAAAGCAAGGTAGCCGAACGTCAGCAGGAGCTGAAAGAAGCTCAGCAGACCGGCAATCTGGACAAAGTGGCCAAGAAACAGAAAAAGCTGGCTGAAGCTCAAGCCGAGCTTAAGCAAGCCCAAACGGAATAACTTTTTTACACCAGCGGATTTATCGCTGAGAGCCGCACCATGCGGGATTTTTACCGCATTTAAAATAGATGCTTAGTGATATCCGCTAGCCATCCGCCCTTTGCTCCGGCGAAAAAATCCGCTATGTTAAAAGTCTGTCTCAGTTAACGTTAAGGAATTATCACATGGCACATGATTCAAATGCAGAAAACTTACGCGCTGAACTTAAATCCTTAGCCGATACGCTGGAAGAAGTGTTGAACTCTTCCACCGATAAGCCAAAAGCCGAACTGGAAAAGCTGCGCTCCAAAGCTGAAGGCGCGCTGAAGGATACTCGTGCTCGCCTGAGCGATGCCGGGGACAAACTGGCTTCTCAAACCAAACAGATCGCCGGTCAGGCGGACGAGTATGTTCGTGATAATCCGTGGACCGGTATCGGTATCGGCGCTGCCGTCGGTGTGGTGCTGGGCGTTCTGTTAGCGCGCCGCTAATTATGGCTGAACAACAACCGCAAATTCGTGCACAGGGCCCCGCCAAGGGGGTCCTGGACGTCGGCCAGCGCATCATCACTATTCTGGTCGGTATGGTGGAAACCCGTGTCCGTCTGGCAGTGGTCGAGCTGGAAGAGGAGAAAGCCAACCTCATTCAGTTGCTGATCATGGCCGGCATGACGCTGTTGTTCACCGCGTTTGGCCTGATGAGCCTGTTGATCCTGATTTTCTGGGCCATCGATCCTATCTACCGCCTGATGGCGTTAGGGGCCACTACCGGGGTGCTGCTGTTCCTGGCCGTGTTCGGTGCCATTTGGACACTGATCAAGGCTCGACGCTCCACGTTGCTGGGTGCCACGCGCAAACAGTTGGAGATCGACCGTTCCGAGCTGGAGGACGAAAAATGAATCGTCGCCGCTATCTGGAATGGAGAAAAGAGAAGCTCATCCGCAAGATCCAGCAGCAAAGGCTGGATCTTGCGGAAAACAAAACCTTGTGGCTGGAAAAGACCGAGCGCATTGACCGCGGCTGGCAAACTATTTTCGGCCTGCGCAAATACCTGGTGATCGGTTCCAGCGTGATGGCCCTGTACGGTATTCGCCATCCGAGTAAGCTGATTCGCTGGTCACGTCGCGCCTTCGGTGTCTTTGGCACTATCCGTTTGATCCAGAAAACCTTTTCCAACAAATAACCTTTCGCAATTCCTTCAATTCTTCCGTTGTTAAGCCCACCTTTTCACAGAAAATTCCCGTTTCTGTCGGTGAAGGCTGGGCAACATTCTGATTCCCCTCTCTTTGTTAGCAGGCTAAAGATTCAGTTTTTTTGAAAAAATACGACAGTTTTACTTGCTAACAAAGCGTACGCTTCCCGATTAACATTCACTCCATCGACACGAAACGGGCAGGACAGGGTCAGATACCCGGCATACCGCTCATCGACATGAAAACGCCAAGACTGGCAAACAAAAATCACTTTGGAGTAAATGATGAAAAAATTAGAAGATACAGGTTTGCTGGTTGCGCGTATTTTGATGCCGATCCTGTTTATCGTGGCAGGCTACGGCAAAATGGGTGATGCCTATGCCGGAACTCAACAGTACATGCAATCGATGGGCGTGCCTGGCTTCCTGCTGCCACTGACCATCCTGCTGGAATTTGGCGGCGGTCTGGCAATTCTGTTCGGTTTCCTGACTCGCACCGTTGCGCTGTTCACCGCCGGTTTTACCGTGCTGACCGCGTTACTGTTCCATACTAACTTTGCTGAAGGCGTAAACCAGCTGATGTTCATGAAGAACCTGACCATCGCCGGTGGTTTCCTGGTACTGGCTGTTGCCGGCCCGGGCGGTTTCAGCATCGACCGTCTTTTGAACAAAAAGTGGTAAGCTTTTAATACCGACACAGGGGTCCGGCATGCCGGGCCCTTCTGCTTTTTCACTCGGACACGAAGGAGATCCCCATGGGACAACTCGTCGATGGCGTTTGGCAAGACATCTGGTATGACACCTCATCTACCGGAGGCCGTTTCAAGCGCTCAACCTCTCAGTTCCGCAACTGGGTGACCGCCGACGGTCAGCCGGGCGAACACGGCGTCGGAGGTTTTAAAGCGGAGAAAGATCGTTATCACCTGTACGTTTCACTTGCCTGCCCTTGGGCGCACCGCACTCTGCTGATGCGTAAATTGAAAGGGCTGGAGCAGATCGTTCCTGTTTCTGTGGTACATCCGCTGATGCTGGAAAACGGCTGGACCTTTGGCACCGATTTTCCTGAAGCGACCGGCGACGACCTCTATCACTCAGATTTCCTCTATCAGCTTTATCTGCGCGCCGACCCGCACTACACCGGACGTGTAACCGTACCGGTGCTGTGGGACAAGCAACAGCAGACCATCGTCAGCAATGAATCCGCCGATATCATTCGCATGTTCAACAGCGCATTCGATGGCGTTGGCGCGCGCGCCGGCGATTATTATCCTGCAGAGCTACGCGGGGAAATTGATGAGCTGAACGGCTGGATTTACGACCTGGTGAACAACGGGGTGTATAAGGCCGGCTTTGCCACCAGCCAGGAAGCCTATGACGAAGCGGTACACGGGGTATTCGACGCCCTGGCGCGGCTGGAGCAAATTCTGGGACAACAGCGTTACCTGACGGGCGATCGCCTGACTGAGGCCGACCTGCGTCTGTGGACCACGTTGATACGCTTCGATCCAGTGTATGTCACCCACTTTAAGTGCGACAAACACCGCATCAGCGATTACCTCAACCTGTACGGCTTCCTGCGTGACATCTACCAGATGCCGGGCATGGCCGAAACGGTCAGTCTGCCGCACATCCGCAATCACTATTATCGCAGCCACGCCACCATCAATCCGCACGGCATCATTTCTATTGGGCCGGCGCAGGATCTCGATGAACCACACGGTCGCGATACGCGTTTCGGTTAACGCAGACTCCCCTTTGCCTGCGGCAAGGGGGAGCGCTTACTGACGCTCCAACTGGGTGAACAGCCTTGGGATCTCGCGCAGGAACCAGGCTTTTGCCTCGCCCATGCTGTCGCGCCGCCAGGCCATGATAATGTCAACTTCACGGCTGTATTCCGGCCCCACCACCCGCAAGCGCCCTTCTTCGATATCTTTCTCGACCATCGGGTAAGGCATGGTCGCCACGCCCAGACCGGCCAACAGAGCCAGACGTTTATCTTCAATGGTGCTCACCGTCAGACGCTGCTGCTTATCCAGCAATTGTACGGTCAATACCGGACGCTCCCTGGCGGTATCCGCTACCGCAATACCACGGTATTTCACCCGCGTGGCCTCAGCCAGCGGCTCTGGCTCCAGATGGATCGGATGGTCCGGCGCGGCCACATACATGCTCGTCACTTTGTACAGTTTGCGCGTGTTGATTTCTGACGAGGCGCGAAAATGCATGTCCGGGGCGATAACGATATCGGCGCGCCCCTGCTCCAGCCGCTCCCAGGCTCCGGCCAGCACCTCAGTGAAGATAGACACCTGGGTATTGGCTTTCAGCGCCAGCTTATCAACCAGCGGAAACAGCTTGCTTGGCGGCGACAAGGCCTCGCTGACGATAGTCAGATGGGTTTCCCAGCCGCGCGCCAGGGCCTCGGCGTCGGTGGTCAACTTATCCGCCGCCTCCAGCAGCACCCGTCCACGATCCAGCAGCATGCGGCCGACGTTGGTGAATTTGGTGCGGTGGCCGGAGCGGTCGAACAGCACCACGTCCAATTCTTCTTCCAATTTTTGCATGGTGTAGCTGAGCGCCGAAGGCACGCGCCCCAGCTCATCGGCTGCCGCAGCAAAGCTGCCACGTCGGTCGATCGCATCCATAACCCTTAACGCTTCAAGCGTTAACGCCCGATCTCTGGCCATCGAATCTCTCTGTCAGGAAATTTGAATATGCCGACCAGATTAACTGGCTAACAATCCGGCGTCCAGATGCTTACCATCTAGATAATGAATTTAGAGAGCCAATTGCCATGATTACATGCAGAACAGCAAAACAATGCGGGCAAGCTGACTTTGGTTGGCTGCAGGCTCGCTACACCTTTTCTTTTGGACATTACTTCGATCCCAAGCTGATGGGTTACGCCTCGCTGCGGGTGCTCAATCAGGAAGTCCTGGCGCCGGGCGCAGCCTTGCAGCCGCGTACTTATCCGAGCGTGGACATTCTGAATTTGATCCTGCAAGGCCAGGCCGAATACCGCGACAGCGACGGTAACACGATGAGCGCCAAGGCCGGTGAGGCTTTGCTGCTGGCCACCCAGCCAGGGATGAGTTACAGCGAACAAAACGCCAGCAGCGATACGCCGCTAACCCGTCTGCAGCTGTGGTTGGATGCCTGTCCAGACACCAATAACGAACGTGTGCAGCGCCTGACGCTGCCGGCGAAGGGTGTGACGCTACTGGCATCGCCGGACGGCGCTCAGGGTAGCCTGCAACTGCGCCAACAGGTGTGGATCCATCACCTGGATTTACAGGAAGGCGAGCAGCAGACGCTGGCATTGAATGGGCCCCGTGCCTATTTGCAGTCGATCCACGGTACCATTGAAGCCCAGGGCAACCATCAGGACAGCCAGAACCTGACGTGCGGTGACGGCGCATTTATCCATGATGAAAACCGCCTGACGATACGCGCCGCCACGCCGCTGCGTGCGCTGCTGATCGACTTGCCGGTGTGAGTCACATCCTGAAAGGAAAAAACCCCGCGTAACTTGCGTCACGCGGGGTTTTCTTTATAGAGGGAGCTGACCGGTAAGCCGGGTTCTGTCGTGGACAGTCATTCCTCTAGGCCAGCAATCGCTCACTGGCTCAAGCAGCCTACCCGGGTTCAGTACGGGCCGTACCATGTGAACCCCTATTTGGCCTTGCTCCGGGTGGAGTTTACCGTGCCACGAACTGTTGCCAGTCGCGCGGTGCGCTCTTACCGCACCCTTTCACCCTTACCTGATCCCGCTTGCGCGGGCCATCGGCGGTTTGCTCTCTGTTGCACTAGTCGTAGGCTTGCGCCTCCCAGGCGTTACCTGGCACCCTGCCCTATGGAGCCCGGACTTTCCTCCCCTCCACCTGTCTCCCCCGAAAGGGACGGCAGTGAAGCGGCGACTGTCTGGTCAACTCCGGCGCGGATAGTAGCGTTGCGCTCACGGCAGGTCAACCGCTTTACTGTTCTTGTTGCTCCAATGCGTGTTTATACAACGCATTTTTCTTCACGCCGTGGATCTCCGCCGCCAGCGCCGCCGCCTTTTTCAACGGCAATTCTTTTTGCAACAGCGCCAGCGTCCGCAACGCCTCCAGCGGCAGTGCATCTTCCTGTACTTTGTGGCCTTCAACGATCAACACCATCTCACCGCGACGACGCACTTCATCCTCCTGCACCCAGGCCAGCAATTCGCCGACCGGCGCACCGGTAATGGATTCCCAGGTCTTGGTCAGTTCGCGCGCCAGCACCACGTAACGGTGCGGCCCCCACACGGTCACCATGTCCTGCAAACTTTCCAGCAGACGGTGGGTTGATTCGTAGAAAATCAGCGTGCGCGGTTCCTCTGCCAGCGCCATCAGCGTATCCTTACGCCCCTTGGTTTTCGCCGGCAGGAACCCTTCGTAACAGAAGCGGTCTGAAGCCAGACCGGCAGCACACAGCGCGGTGGTTGCCGCACAGGCGCCCGGCAAGGGTACGACGCGGATACCGGCTTCACGGCAGCGGCGTACCAGGTGATAGCCAGGATCGTTAATCAAAGGCGTACCTGCGTCGGAAACCAGCGCAATGCTCTGGCCTTCCTGCAATTTCGCCAGCAGTTGATCGGCCTTTTGTTGTTCGTTATGGTCGTGCAGTGCAAACAACCGCGCGCTAATCGCAAAGTGTTGCAACAGCAACCCGGTGTGGCGCGTGTCCTCCGCCGCAATCAGATCAACGCTTTTCAGTACCTCTAACGCACGGTGGGTAATGTCCCCTAAATTGCCGATTGGGGTGGGCACCACATACAGCGTTGATGCAGAAATGACTGATTGTTGGTGTTGATTCATTGTTTCATCCGGATTGCCGATTTAATATTAAGCATCTTGAAAAAAACATCACTGGATACAGTATGCTTTCCTCAACATTCGTTCGTACCAAAGCAGGGCGTTCAAAGCCTGTCCGACTTACCGCAGTTATCGCGGCAGCCCTTTTCCTTGCAGGTTGCCCGAGTCAGGCCCCGCAGACGCCGCCCGCTAATATACAGGACGAAGCGAGCGCCAGTTCCGATTACTATCTGCAGCAGCTACAGCAAAGCAGCAATGATAACAAGGCTGACTGGCAATTACTTGCTATTCGCGCGTTACTGCGCGAAGGGAAACTGCCGCAGGCCAGTGAACAACTGAACCAGCTGCCGAAAAACCTCAGCAGCGTTCAACTGGTGGAGCGCCAGTTACTGAGCGCCGAGCTGCAGGTGGCGAACAAAAGCTATGTCGCTGCCCGCACCACCCTGAGCCATCTGGATACCGGCTCGTTGTCGGCCAACCAGCTGGTGCGCTTCTACCAGGCGCAGATCGCTGCCAATCAGGGTAAACCTTCCCTGCCGCTGATCCGCGCTTACATCGCACAAGAACCGCTGGTGACCGGCAAAGCGCACCAAACCAATCTGGACCAGACCTGGCTGTCCCTGCTGCAGCTGACACCGCAGGACATGAACAGTCTGGTGATCAACGCCAATGAGAATGTACTGCAGGGCTGGTTGGATCTGCTGCGCGTTTATCAGGACAACAAACAGGATCCCGATCTGCTGAAGGCCGGTATTAAAGATTGGCAGAATCGCTACCCGCAGAATCCGGCGGCGAAAACCCTGCCCACTCAGTTGAACCAGGTACTGAACTTTACCCAGGCTTCCACTTCAAAAATCGCACTGCTGCTGCCGTTGAACGGCCAGGCAAAAGTGTTCGCCGACGCGATCCAAAAAGGGTTTGAAGCGGCGAAAAACGGCGTGACGCCTTCCGCTCCGGTGCAACAACAGCAGCAACAGCCTACCACTGAGCCGGTGCAGGCTCCTGCCTCGACGGATCCCAATGCCAACGGCGCAGTAAGCACCTCGGCGCCGTCAGCAGATGCTGCCCCGGTCACTGCCGCTCAGCCTTCTGCTCCGTCTACCGCGCCAATTACGCCGCCGCAGGCCGCTAACGCGCAAATTAAGGTGTATGATACCTCCAGTCAGCCACTGGCCGCGCTGCTGACGCAGGCCCAGCAGGATGGTGCCACCCTGGTGGTCGGCCCGCTGCTGAAAGAAAATGTCGATCAACTGGCCGGCAGCACCACCACCCTGAACGTCTTGGCGCTCAACCAGCCGGAAACGCCGAAGGACAATCCGAACATTTGTTACTTCGCGCTTTCACCGGAAGATGAAGCCCGCGATGCTGCCCGCCACATTTGGGAACAGCAGAAACGGCAACCGCTGTTGCTGATCCCGCGCGGTGCTTTCGGCGATCGCGTTGCCAAAGCCTTTAATCAGGAGTGGCAAAAACTGGGCGGCCAAACGGTGCTGCAGCAAAATATCGGCTCCGCCGGTGAACTGCGCCAAATGGTGAACAGCGGCGGCATTCGCATGTCGGGTACGCCAATCTCCACCGCGCCGGCACCGCAGGCCGTTACCATTGCCGGGCTGACCATCCCTGCGCCACCGAGCGATACGCCAGCAGCCAGCGGCGGCAGCGTAGACTCGGTCTATATCGTCGCGACCCAGTCCCAACTGACGTTGATCAAACCGATGATCGACATGGCCACCAACTCGCGCAGCAAGCCGGCGATGTACGCCAGTTCACGCAGCTACCAGGCCGGTGCCGGTCCGGACTTCCGTCTGGAAATGGAAGGCCTGCAGTTCAGCGATATCCCGTTGCTGGCCGGTGCCAACCCGCAGCTGTTGCAGCAGGCAAGCAGCCAGTTCCGCAACGACTACTCGCTGGTGCGTCTGTACGCCATGGGGATGGATGCCTGGACATTGTCCAACCACTTTGCTGAAATGCGCCAGTTGCCCGGCTTCCAGGTCTCAGGCACCACTGGCATGCTGACCGCCTCACCGGGTTGCGTCATCAACAGAAAACTGCCTTGGCTGCAATACCGCCAGGGCATGGTCGTTCCGGTCTCTTGAGTCAACGCGCCACAGGGGCGGGCTATGAATTACAGGCCCGCCACTATCTGGAACGCGCCGGGCTCACTTTCTTCGCCGCCAATGTTACGCTGCGCGGCGGTGAGCTCGACCTGATCATGCGCGATGGCCAAACCTGGGTGTTCGTTGAAGTACGCTACCGACGCAGCGATGCGTTTGGCGGTGCAGCCGCCAGCGTTACCTATCGCAAGCAACAGCGGTTGCTGCATGCCGCCGCCGTTTGGCTGGCGGGGCGCGGAGCCAGTTTTGACACATCGTCTTGCCGTTTTGATGTTTTGGCCATTACCGGTAGCCAGTTAGAATGGATACCCAATGCCTTCAATGCGGATTAAACGCGGTTTACCGGTGCAGACCGGCCCTTTGACTTAGTGGATTAATACAACGTGCTGGATAGAATTAAAGCCTGTTTTACCGAAAGCATCCAAACCCAGATTGCGGCGGCGGAAGCTTTGCCCGACGCCATCTCGCGTGCAGCAATGACGCTGGTTCAATCCTTACTTAACGGCAATAAAATTCTGTGCTGCGGTAATGGCACCTCGGCAGCCAATGCGCAGCATTTCGCCGCCAGCATGATCAACCGCTTTGAAACCGAGCGCCCAAGCCTGCCGGCCATTGCCCTGAATGCCGATAACGTGGTGCTGACCGCGATCACCAACGATCGCCTGCACGATGAAGTCTATGCCAAACAGGTTCGTGCGCTCGGACACGCCGGCGACGTACTGCTGGCAATTTCCACCCGCGGCAATAGCCGTGATATTGTGAAAGCGGTCGAAGCCGCCGTGACGCGTGACATGACGATTGTCGCACTTACCGGTTACGACGGTGGGGAACTGGCCGGCTTGCTCGGTCAGCAGGATGTCGAGATCCGCATCCCTTCCCACCGCAGTGCACGCATTCAGGAAATGCATATGCTGACTGTAAATTGCCTATGCGACCTGATAGACAATACGTTGTTTCCCCACCAGGACGATTAAGGAACTGAGATGAAGCTAAAAGCCACATTTGCAGTGCTGTCCAGCGCCCTGCTGTTACAAGGTTGTATTGCAGGCGTTGTCGTTGGCAGCGCCGCCGTCGCCACTAAAACGGCCACCGACCCACGCAGCGTGGGGACTCAGGTAGACGATGGGACGCTGGAAGCCCGGGTTGAAAATGCCCTGAGCAAAGATCAGCAGCTGAAAAAAGAGGCTCGGGTGGTCGCAACGGCCTACCAGGGTAAAGTCCTGCTGACTGGCCAATCGCCAAGCACCGATCTGGCGGCTCGTGCCAAGCAAATCGCCATGGGTGTTGAAGGCACCACCGAAGTGTATAACGAGATCCGTCAGGGAACGCCGGTTAGCCTGAGCACCGCCTCCTCCGATACCTGGATCACCACCAAGGTCCGTTCACAGCTGCTCACCAGCGATACGGTGAAGTCATCCAACGTGAAAGTGACCACTGAAAATGGCGAAGTGTTCTTGCTGGGCCTGGTCACCCAACAGGAAGGCCAGTCTGCGGCGCAGATCGCCAGCCAGGTGAGCGGCGTAAAACACGTCACCACCGCCTTCACCTTCGTTAAATGATCCTTCAGGCAAGGGGCATTCCCCTTGCCGCTTTTCTGCACGCTCCGCGCTGTTGTACCCTGGTTTAATGAGTCGCGTTTAAAGTCATCTCTCACTTCATTACGGATAAAATTCAAATGGACAGAATTTTAATCGGTTTTCTCACTGCCGTTTCTTTATTCACCGCCGGAGTTTCCGCCGCCAATCCGCCACAGGAAGCGCCCCACGCCGAGCACGCCCCAGCCCCGATGGCCGATCAAACCGTTGCTACCGAAGGCGCGATCACGGTCAACCAGGTAAAAATCAATTATCAGGCGCAAACCGGGGTGCTGGAATTGAGTAAAGACGACCCGGAAGATCCCGTGACCGGCATGTTCTATGTCGCGTATTTCAAAAAGAATGAGAATAAGAACGAGAACAGGCCGATTACCTTTATCTACAACGGCGGGCCGGGCTCCGCCTCGCTTTGGCTGCATATGGGGGCACTCGGGCCTAAACGGGTTATCGCTACTCAGCCAGAGAAAACACAGCTGGCGCCTTACCAACTAACCGATAACCAATACAGCCTGCTCAACGTCAGCGATCTGGTATTTATCGATGCCCCCGGAACGGGTTACAGCCGCTTTTCCAGCAGTGCCGCCAGCCAACCGGAGAGAGCGCAGCAAAAATCACAGAGTGCCAGCAACGTTTATGGCGTCAACGGCGATGCTCAGGCTTTTTCTCAGTTTATCGTTCAGTTTCTAACGCATTACCAACGCTGGAACTCACCTAAATATTTATTGGGTGAAAGCTACGGCACTACCCGCTCGGTGGTATTGGCCGAGACGCTAAAAAATCAGAATATCGATCTTAACGGCATTATTCTGATGTCGCAGTTTCTGAACTATGACAACAATGTCGACGATCCCAATCAAAACCCCGGCGTCGATCAGCCTTACTACCTGGCACTCCCCACCTACGCGGCCAGCGCCTGGTATCACCAGCGGCTGCCGGACAAACACCAGAGCCTGCAAACCTTGTTAGACCAGGCCGAGAAGTTTGCACTGGGGACTTATGCCCAGGCATTGCTGCAAGGTGCCAATCTGCCTGAAAAAGATCGCCAAACGCTCGCCGAGCAACTTTACCAATTTACCGGTATTTCGGCCGATTATTGGCTCAAGGCCAATCTGCGCCTGAGTGGGCCGGTTTTCGCCAAACAACTGTTGAGCGGCCAGGACGAGACCATTGGCAGAATCGATACCCGCTATCGTGGGCCATCGCTGGATAATATCGCCGAAACGTCCAATTACGATCCCAACATCAGTGCAATTACTTCCGCCTACGTCGCGCAATTCCACGATTATCTTGGCAAGACGCTGCATTTTAGCGCCGACCAAAACTATCGCGCATTTTCCGATGAGATCTATGACTGGAACATGTCCAGCAACAGCCGCGACAGATCGTTTAACGTGTTGCCGAGCCTGTCGCGGGTGATGAAAATGAATCCGGCAATGAGAGTGATGGTGATAGGCGGGGTTTACGATCTGGCCACGCCTTATTTCGTCGCCAAATATGAGATGAGCCATCTGCCCGTGTCGCCCAAGCTACGCGACAATATCCGTTTCTATTGGTATGACACCGGGCATATGCCGTACGTGGATGAACCGTCGCTCAAAAAGATGCATGCAGACCTGAGTGCGTTTATCAGTCAAAAACCCTGATACAAAATTCACTGCTAAAGAGACGGCTCCCCTGCCTAACGGTAGGGGAGCATCAGGTTAATCGAGCTTATTCTCTTTCAGGAAACCTTCCCCACCCAACTGGCGCATCTGGCGCATGATCCACTGCTGTCGCTGTATGACATAGCCGGAAGGCGCATTGGCCTTGAAGCGATGTGGATTGGGCAACACCGCCGTCAGCAGTGCGGCCTCCGATGCAGTCAGACGCTTGGCCGGTTTATTGAAGTAGCGCCGTGACGCTTCCTCTACGCCGAATACGCCGTCGCCGAACTCCACGATATTCAGGTATACCGTCAGGATCCGACGCTTGGTCCACACCAGTTCGATGCCGGAGGTCAAACCGGCCTCTAACCCTTTGCGCAACCAACTGCGGCCGTCCCACAGGAACAGGTTCTTCGCGGTTTGCTGCGACAGCGTAGAAGCGCCACGAATGCGCGTGGGCCGACGTTCATTGTGGCTGAACGCCTTTTCTATCGCCGCCACGTCAAAACCCCAGTGATCCGGGAACTTCTGATCTTCCGCCGCCATCACCGCCAATGCCATCTGCGGGGAAATCTCGTCCATCGACACCCAGTCGGAGTGCGCCACATAGCCAAAATCGCCCCTCAGCCAGGCACCGATCTGCCGCTCGACCATCACCGCAGAAAAAGGCACCGGTAAAAAAGCAAATACCAGGATACCCAGCAGCCAGGCACCAACCACTGCGATCAATCCGCGTTTCAGCCAAAACCATGGCCGGGATAGCATCGATTTGCCCACAGATTTTCTCATTCAGCCAAATCCAGCACCCGTGAAACCAGCTTATCAATCCCGCGGGCGGCCTCACCGATCGATTTCGCCAACATATAGGCTGGCGTGGTCACCACTTTGTTATCAATATCCACCACGATATCGTCAACCGGGCAAATGACCGGCTCACCGCCCATGGCATCAATCACTTCACCGAGGTCAGGATCGTTGCCAATGGTCAGCCGCACTTGTTGATCCAGCAACTTTGGCAGCAGCGCCGGCGCGATGCACATAAAACCAATTGGTTTATTTGCCTTATGCATTTGTTGCGTTAGCTTCGCTAAATCTTTATCAATCCAGCATTCCGCCCCTTCGTTGGCAAAACTGCTGAGGTTCTTCGCAGCGCCAAACCCACCGGGGACAATCAGGGCGTCCAGTTGGTCGGCATCGGCCTGTGAAAGCGGCTGAATTTTGCCTCTGGCAATGCGTGCAGACTCTAGCAAAACATTGCGCGCCTCTGGCATTTCATCGCCAGATAAGTGATTAATAACATGAAGTTGAGGTTTATCAGGCGCAAAGCACACCGCCAGTGCGCCTGCCCGGTCCAACGCCAGCAGCGTCAGGACGGCCTCATGGATCTCCGTACCGTCATAAACCCCGCAGCCACTCAGCACTACACCCACGTTTTTCATCACCCTTCCTCCTGTTGATACTGTCAACTGGTTAGTGCTCGGAGTAGTCAAACACTAATCTACATCACACATTTTAATGAATCTTCTAACAAGAGCGCTTACATTTGCTATGTTGTTGGCTGTATGATGTTTAGGAATTCTCTACAACCTGCTCGACCAGAACACTAAATCCAATACGCAGGTTCACAATTTCCCTGGTGTTGGCGCAATATTCGCGCACCCCGGCCTAGGTCGGGGTCATTTTTTTTCAGCTTCCGCTACCCACGCCCGCAGTACCTGCACGTCGTTACGCCATTCCTGCTTCAGCTCATCCACCCAGTCCTGCACGTTATCCCACCACGCTGGCAACGTCGGGGTTTGAATTTGCTGTGCCAGTTGTTGCAGATGGCGCAGACCCACCGAACCCGCTGCACCTTTAATTTTGTGCCCTTCTTCCGTGATGCCTTTCTGATCACGCGCGGTCATATTGGAATCCAACACCGCCAGATAGCCCGGCATCATTTGCTCAAACATCTCCAGGCTCTGATGGATCAACTGCGGCCCCACCAGGTCCATGTACTGTTCCAGCATGGTGGTATCCAGTAAAGACTCATTAATCTGCATCGTCTTTTGCTCCATTTTCTTTGTGGTGTGAGAGGGTTGATGATCCCAGTAATGTTTAATCACCTTGGTCAGCGCCGGCACCGACAGCGGCTTGCTCAGCACGTCGTCCATCCCCGCGTCGAGATACTCTTTTTTGTCTTTCAGCACGTTGGCAGTCAATGCAACCAGCGGCGGCAGCGCCTGCCCGGCATAGCGCTCTCGCAGCACCCGGGCGATATCCAGCCCGGTCATGTCCGGCAATTGGATATCCAGCAACACCAGATCGAACTCGTCTGGATCAAACATCGCCAGCGCATCCTTGCCGTTCATCGCTACTTCGACGCTGTTGCCCAGCTTCTCCAGCACCGAACGCGCCACAATCACGTTCAGCTCGATATCTTCGACCAGCAGAATATGCAGCGCCGGTAATGGCAGGGCCTCCTCCGCCTGCGTTTCACTTTCCGCTTCCTTCACCGCCGGCGCCTGGATGGTCAAAGTGAAGCAAGAACCGTGCCCTTGCACGCTGTTGACTGTGATATCGCCGCCCATGCTCTGCGCCAAGCGCTTGGAAACAGCCAGCCCAATGCCGGTGCCGGTCGCCGGACGGCCGCCGTGCTGGTCCTTGACCTGATAATACATGGCGAAGATTTTGTCCTGCTCATCCTTCGGAATCCCCATGCCGGAGTCTTCCACCTCAAACACCAACCGATCCTGCTCTTCGCGGCGTACGCGGACCACAATTTGCCCCTGCGGCGTGAACTTCACCGCATTGCCGATCAGGTTCCATAGGATCTGACGCAGGCGGGTACCGTCGGTGATGATTTGCTGCGGCAGCGGTTGCTGCGGCTCCATCACAAACTGCAGGCCTTTCGGCTGAGCCAACAGGCCGGAGAGGTTTTCCAGGTCCGCCAGGAAGCCGGTGAAATCTACCGGTTGATTGTCGAGCTGCACTTTGCGCCGCTCAAGCTTGTCCATCTCGATAATGTCGTTGAAGATATTGCCCAGGGTAATGGCGCTGACATGGATGGTTTTGAGGTATTTCAACTGTTCGTCGTTTAACTCGGTATCGAGCAGAATGCGGCTCAGCCCGACAATGCCGTTAAGCGGCGTACGAAGCTCGTGGCTGATCGTGGAGATGAAGGTGGTCTTGTCCCTGCTGGCATTCTCCAGCGCGTCCTGATAGCGCTTACGCTCGGTTATATCGCGGCCGAAGCCCATCAGCCCATGCCGTTTGCCAACGCGATCGTAAAACGGCACTTTGCGCAGCTCAAAACAGGCCTTGCGCCCGTCCGGATAGACCAGCCACTGTTCGTAGGTCAGCGAAACGTTGTGGCGGAACACTTTCTCATCGGTTTCTATCACCTTTTCGGCGATTTCCTGGCCGTAAACGTCATACGGCGTCAGGCCAATCAGCTGTTTTTCGCTTTTGCCGGTCAGCAGCTCCATCGCCCGGTTACAACCGGAGAATTCTTTGTCTTCGTTGCGGTAATACACCAGATCCGGTGAAGCATCGAGGAAAGAACGCAACAGCGCCGACTGCTGGCCCAGTTCGATTTGCGCCAGTTCGCGCTGTTCCATCTCTTCCGTCAGCTTGTCCATCACCTGCTGGCGCTCTTCTTCCGCCTTGATACGATCGGCAATTTCCTGATTCAGCTGGCTGATGTTGTCCTTAAGCTGCTGGTTCAGCTCCAGATCGCGATGGCGCATCTCTTCCAGCTTATCCACCAGCCGCGCCAGGCGCTGGCGTGATTCTTCAAGCTGTTCGACCACCACCGACAGAAAGTAGACTGCCCAGGGCGTAATCAACAGGCCGAAGAAGATTGAGCGCACCACGTCGATGCTTTCCACTTCGCCGCGCAGCAGCATGGTCACCGCCATCTGCACCACCATCGCCAGCACCACCAGCGCCGACGCCAGCAGCAGCGAAAAGCGTACCAGCCCCAGTTTTACCATTAAATCAACGTAGTACTGGGCTAACACCCGGATTTGCTTCATAGCCGCTCCCATCAGACAGAATCGTCTAAATCATACCGTAAAACACCGAGGAGATAAGGAAGCAAACGTCGAAGTGTGGGAAAGATTGCAAATCAAAACAGCGATCAAGGGCGATATTGCTGCTTTTCATCCAATCGACTGCCCTGCCCGCCATGGCGTTGCAAATAGCCGCCGACCGCCTGCATGCCGTTCCAGCGGTTTTCGCACCATAACGGTGCCAACAGCGTCGGCCGACGCGCGCTGGCGGAAATACGGTGATATACCACCTCCTTCGGCGTGTGGCGGATCATCTCTCCGGCGCTGGCGGCGTATGCCTCCAGCGACAGTTCAGGCAACCGACCCGCCTGCCAGGCCCGCGCCAGCGTGCTGCCGGTCACGATGTGCAGCGGATGCAGCTTGATGCCATCCACGCCGCTGTCCACCACCCGTTGTAACGTGGTCAGATGTTCGGCGGCGCTTTCCCCCGGCAGCCCAACAATCAGATGGCTACACACCTTCAGCCCGCGTTCGCGCGCCAGCCGGGCGGTGCGCTGATAACAGGAGAAATTGTGGCCGCGGTTAATGCGCTTTAGCGTTTTATCGTGCGCCGTCTGCAGCCCGAGTTCCAGCCACACTTCGTAGCCTTTTTCGCGGTAACTCGCCAGCAGATCCAGGGCGGCAGGTGGCACGCAGTCCGGCCGGGTTCCAACACAAATGCCGACCATATCCGCCTGTCCCAGAGCCTGGCGGTACATCTCCGCCAGCAGATTCACTTCTGCATAAGTACTGGTATAGGCCTGGAAATAGGCCAGGTAGCGTTTTGCGCGATTCACCCTGTCGGCCTGCAGTGCCAACTGTTCGGCGATGCTTTGATGCTGCATCTGTTCATCGGCAAAAGAAGCGACATTACAGAATGTACAGCCACCACGCCCCAACGTGCCGTCGCGATTCGGGCAACTGAACCCGCCGTGCAGGGTGAGTTTATGGATCTTTTCGCCGTATCGCCGCTGAAGGTCGGCACCAAACATATTGACTAATTGCGGCAACTGCATAATCTTGGGGGTCTCTGTGCTCAAAGCCCGTGATGCTAATAAAAAACGGCTTTTCCCGCGATGACAGAGATCAACGCTTTCTCCGCAAGGCTTCACCAAGCATAACTATTCATTATAAATGCAAATAAAATCATCTTGGCCGAGATGAATTTTTCTTATTTCCACGCAACCGTTAACGCCAGTATGACAAAGCGATGAAAAATAGTTGTAAAAAACAAAAAAGAATAAGTTATTAGAATAAAACTCTGACATTCCCACCCGCACTAGCATGGTGCAGAGATTCAGGCGTTGCACTATAGTGAGACAGCTCACATTTCTTCGGGGGACGACACTCCCCCATGCAAGCTTAAAAAACGCCAAAAAACAATTAATATCAAATAATTAAATACAGTTATTTCATTAAAAAACCCCCTTAGGCCTATATTTGACCTGCGTATTCTTTCTCGCTAAGTTGGAAGTCCGCTGGAAGCTTTCTGGACGGGCAAACGTCTCGTCATATTTATGCAGTAATTTAAGACTCCCTCTTAAAACAAGTCATTTACCACTTGTGAGCACCATCACGAGAGGCCATTGACGGAGGGCGGAAAAGCAGATCGGCGATATTCAGCTTGCTGATTGGACTTCTGCCTGACGTTGAGAAGCCCGCTCGTGAGTCGGTTGTGAGAGTCACGCAGAGCCTGGGGAGGTTCACTGATATGTTGTACGATAAATCCCAAGAGCGGGACAACTGTGGTTTCGGCCTGATCGCCCACATAGAAGGCGAACCTAGCCATAAGGTCGTGCGTACCGCGATTCACGCACTGGCCCGCATGCAGCACCGTGGCGCAATCCTTGCTGACGGCAAGACTGGCGACGGTTGCGGCCTGTTATTACAAAAGCCCGACCGCTTTTTCCGCATGGTGGCGGAAGAGCGCAGCTGGCGCTTGGCCAAGAACTACGCCGTTGGCATGATGTTCCTCAGCCAGAACGAAGAGGAAGCCCGTGCCAGCCGCCGCATTGTAGAAGAAGAGCTGCAGAACGAAACGCTGTCGGTTGTTGGCTGGCGTGAAGTGCCGACTAACCCGGACGTTTTGGGTGAAATTGCCCTATCCTCCCTGCCGCGTATTGAACAGATTTTCGTTAACGCCCCGGCCGGTTGGCGCCCACGCGATATGGAACGCCGCCTGTTTATCGCGCGCCGCCGTATCGAGAAGCGCGTCCAGGACGACAGCTTCTATGTATGCAGCTTCTCGAATCTGGTGACGATCTATAAAGGCCTGTGCATGCCTGCGGATCTGCCCCGTTTCTATCTTGATTTGGCGGACCTGCGTCTGGAGTCGGCCATCTGCCTGTTCCATCAGCGTTTTTCCACCAACACCGTGCCACGCTGGCCGCTGGCGCAGCCGTTCCGCTACCTGGCGCACAACGGCGAAATCAACACCATCACCGGCAACCGCCAATGGGCGCGCGCCCGTACTTATAAATTCCAGACGCCGCTGATCCCGGATCTGCAAACGGCAGCGCCTTTCGTTAACGAAACCGGTTCCGACTCCAGCTCGCTGGATAACATGCTGGAGCTGTTGCTGGCAGGCGGTATGGACCTGATCCGCGCCATGCGCCTGCTGGTTCCGCCAGCCTGGCAGAACAACCCGGATATGGACACCGATCTGCGTGCCTTCTTCGACTTCAACTCGATGCACATGGAGCCGTGGGACGGCCCTGCCGGTATCGTGATGTCCGACGGCCGCTACGCCGCCTGTAACCTGGACCGTAATGGTCTGCGTCCGGCACGCTACGTCATCACCAAAGACAAGCTGATTACCTGTGCCTCTGAAGTCGGCATCTGGGATTACCAGCCGGATGAAGTGGTCGAGAAAGGCCGCGTGGGCCCTGGCGAGCTGATGGTGATCGATACCCGTAGCGGCAAGATCCTGCACTCTGCCGAAACCGACGACGATCTGAAAAGCCGCCACCCGTATAAAGAGTGGATGGAAAAGAACGTCAAGCGGCTGGTGCCGTTCGAAGACCTGCCGGCCGATCAGGTCGGCAGTCGTGAGCTTGACGATTCGCAGCTCGAGACTTACCAGAAACAGTTCGGCTACAGCAGCGAAGAACTGGATCAGGTGATCCGCGTACTGGGCGAGATTGGCCAGGAAGCTACCGGCTCAATGGGTGACGATACCCCGTTTGCCGTGCTGTCCAGCCGCCCACGCATCATCTATGACTATTTCCGTCAGCAGTTCGCGCAGGTGACCAACCCGCCTATCGATCCGCTGCGCGAAGCGCACGTCATGTCGCTGGCCACCAGCATCGGCCGCGAAATGAACGTGTTTTGCGAGGCCGAAGGCCAGGCGCACCGTTTAAGCTTCAAATCGCCGATCCTGCTGTACTCCGATTTCAAACAGCTCACTACGCTGGAAGGCGAATACTATCGGGCCGACACGCTCGATCTGACCTTTGATCCGGCGGAGCAGGATCTGGAGCAGACCATCCGTTCGCTGTGCGACGAAGCGGAACGTAAAGTCCGCGACGGTGCCGTGCTGTTGGTGCTGTCAGACCGTGCCATCACCCCCCAACGCCTGCCGGTGCCTGCGCCAATGGCCGTTGGTGCGATCCAGACCCGTCTGGTCGAGAAAAGCCTGCGCTGCGACGCCAACATCATTGTTGAAACCGCCAGTGCCCGTGACCCGCACCATTTTGCCGTGCTGTTAGGCTTTGGCGCGACGGCGGTCTACCCCTACCTGGCTTACGAAACGCTGGCCAAATTGGTAGATACCCAGGCAATCGACAAGAAATACCGTGAAGTGATGCTGAACTACCGTAACGGCATCAATAAAGGCTTGTACAAGATCATGTCCAAAATGGGCATCTCTACTATCGCCTCTTACCGCTGCGCTAAACTGTTCGAAGCCGTCGGCCTGCACCGCGATCTGTCCGATTTGTGTTTCCAGGGCGTGGTCAGCCGCATCGGCGGCGCCAGCTTCAGCGACATCCAACAGGATCTGCAGAACCTGTCCAAGCGTGCGTGGTTGAAACGTAAACCGCTGGAACAGGGCGGCCTGCTGAAGTTCGTCCACGACGGCGAGTACCATGCGTACAACCCTGACGTGGTGAGCACGTTGCAAACGGCAGTGCACAGCGGCAAATACAGCGACTATCAGGCTTACGCCAAGCTGGTGAACGAGCGCCCGGTGGCCATGTTGCGCGACCTGTTGGCTATCACGCCGAAGGGCACGCCAATTCCGGTTGATCAGGTTGAACCTGCTGAATCGCTGTTCAAACGTTTCGATACCGCAGCAATGTCCATCGGTGCCCTGAGCCCGGAAGCGCACGAGTCGTTGGCGATCGCCATGAACAGCCTCGGCGGTTTCTCCAACTCCGGCGAAGGGGGTGAAGATCCGGCCCGTTACGGCACCAACAAAGTGTCGCGCATCAAGCAGGTGGCATCCGGCCGTTTCGGCGTGACGCCGGCTTACCTGGTGAATGCCGATGTGATCCAAATTAAAGTGGCGCAAGGAGCCAAGCCGGGTGAAGGCGGCCAGTTGCCGGGGGATAAGGTTACCCCTTATATCGCCAAGCTGCGTTATTCGGTACCGGGCGTGACGCTGATTTCGCCACCACCGCACCACGACATCTACTCGATTGAAGATCTGGCTCAGCTGATTTTCGACCTGAAACAGGTCAACCCGAAGGCCATGATCTCGGTGAAGCTGGTTTCCGAACCGGGCGTGGGCACCATCGCCACCGGTGTGGCGAAAGCCTATGCCGATCTGATCACCATCGCCGGCTACGACGGCGGTACCGGCGCCAGCCCGCTGTCTTCAGTGAAATACGCTGGCTGTCCGTGGGAATTGGGCCTGGTGGAAACCCAGCAAGCGTTGGTGGCCAACGGCCTGCGCCATAAAATCCGCCTGCAGGTGGATGGTGGCCTGAAAACCGGTGTGGATATCGTGAAAGCGGCAATTTTGGGTGCGGAAAGCTTCGGCTTCGGCACCGGTCCAATGGTGGCGCTGGGTTGTAAGTACTTGCGTATCTGTCACCTGAACAACTGCGCTACCGGCGTGGCAACTCAGGATGAAAAACTGCGCCGCGATCATTACCACGGCCTGCCGGAACGCGTGACCAACTACTTCCAGTTTATCGCGCGCGAAACCCGCGAGATCATGGCGCAGTTAGGGGTTAGCCAACTGGTGGATCTGATTGGTCGTACCGATTTCCTGACCGAACTGGACGGTATCTCCGCCAAGCAGAACAAGCTGGATCTGTCGCCGTTGCTGAAAACCGCCACGCCGCATCCGGGCAAGGCGCTGCATTGCACCGAAAGCAGCAACCCGCCGTTCGACCAAGGGTTGATGAACAAGGATCTGCTGGCACAGGCGGAACCGCATATTGAAGCGAAAAGCAGCAAAGCCTTCTACTTCGATATCCGCAACACCGACCGTTCAGTGGGCGCTACCCTGTCCGGAGCCATCGCTACCGTGCACGGTGACCAGGGCATGGCGGCCGATCCGATCAAGGCCTACTTCTCCGGTACCGCCGGCCAGAGCTTCGGCGTATGGAATGCGGGCGGCGTAGAACTGACCCTGACCGGCGACGCCAACGACTACGTTGGCAAAGGCATGGCAGGCGGCCGTATCGCCGTGCGTCCACCGATTGGCTCCGCGTTCCGCAGTCATGAAGCCAGCATTATCGGCAACACCTGCCTGTACGGCGCTACCGGCGGCAAGCTGTTCGCTGCTGGCCGTGCGGGTGAACGCTTCGCCGTACGTAACTCCGGTGCCATCACCGTGGTAGAAGGTATCGGCGATAACGGTTGTGAATACATGACTGGCGGCATCGTCTGCGTGCTGGGCAAAACCGGCATCAACTTTGGTGCGGGCATGACCGGCGGCTTCGCCTACGTGCTGGATGAAGACGGCGAGTTCCGTAAACGAGTGAACCCAGAACTGGTGGAAGTGTTGGATGTCGACCAACTGGCAATTCATGAAGAGCACCTGCGCGGATTGATTACCGAGCACGTGCAGGCGACCGGTTCTTCGCGTGCGGAAGAGATCCTGGCCAACTGGCCGGAATGGGCACCGAAGTTTGCTCTGGTCAAGCCGAAGTCCAGTGATGTCAAAGCATTGTTGGGTCACCGTAGTCGTTCCGCAGCCGAGCTGCGGGTTCAGGCGCAGTAAGAGGTCATTAAATGAGTCAGAATGTTTATCAATTTATCGACCTGCAGCGCGTTGATCCGCCAAAGAAACCGCTGAAGATCCGTAAAATTGAGTTTGTAGAGATTTACGAGCCGTTTTCGGAAACTCAGGCGAAAGCGCAGGCGGACCGCTGCCTGTCTTGCGGTAACCCTTATTGCGAATGGAAATGCCCGGTTCACAACTACATCCCGAACTGGCTGAAGCTGGCGAATGAAGGCCGCATCATGGAGGCGGCAGATCTGGCGCACCAGACCAACAGCCTGCCGGAAGTCTGCGGCCGCGTTTGCCCACAGGATCGCCTGTGTGAAGGCTCTTGTACTCTCAACGATGAGTTCGGTGCGGTGACCATCGGTAACATCGAGCGCTATATCAGCGACAAAGCGATCGAAATGGGCTGGAAGCCGGACATGTCCCATGTGCTGCCTACCGGCAAACGGGTGGCGGTGATCGGTGCCGGTCCTGCCGGTCTGGCCTGTGCCGATGTGCTGACCCGCAACGGCGTGAAAGCGGTGGTTTACGATCGTCATCCCGAGATCGGTGGCCTGCTGACCTTCGGTATTCCGGCCTTCAAGCTGGAAAAAGAAGTGATGGTGAAGCGCCGTGGCATCTTCAGTGAGATGGGCATTGAATTCCAACTCAACACTGAAGTGGGCAAAGACATCTCCATGGAAACGCTGCTGAGTGAGTTTGACGCGGTGTTCCTCGGCGTCGGTACTTATCAGTCGATGCGTGGTGGTCTGGAGAATGAAGACGCGCCGGGAGTCTACGACGCATTGCCGTTCCTGATCGCCAACACCAAACAGCTGATGGGTTATCAAGCCGAGCAGCATGAACCGTATGTCAGCATGGAAGGCAAGCGCGTGGTGGTACTGGGCGGCGGTGATACCGCGATGGACTGCGTACGCACCTCTATCCGTCAGGGCGCCACCGAGGTTATCTGCGCCTACCGCCGTGATGAAGCCAACATGCCAGGCTCCAAGCGTGAAGTGAAAAACGCGCGTGAGGAAGGGGTTGATTTCAAATTCAACCTGCAGCCGCTGAGCATCGAACTGAACAGCGCCGGCCGCGTCGCCGGTGTGAAAATGGTTCGTACCCAACTGGGCGCGCCAGATGCCAATGGTCGTCAGGTTGCAGAACAGGTGCCAGGCTCCGAGCACGTTATCGATGCCGATGCCGTGGTCATGGCGTTTGGTTTCCGTCCGCACCAGATGGACTGGCTGGCTGCCCACGACGTCGAGCTCGACAAGCAAGGTCGTATCGTGGCACCGGAAAGCACCGATAACGCCTTCCAGACCAGCAACCCGAAAATCTTCGCCGGTGGCGATGCGGTACGCGGTTCTGACCTGGTGGTGACGGCGATTGCCGAAGGGCGTAAAGCCGCCGATGGCATCATGAGCTATCTGGAAGTGTAATTTTTCGCTGACTTCCCCCCAAGGGCCCGCAGCCAAAACTGCCGGGCCTTTGTTTTTTCACCGCAGCCCACACGCTTTGTGACACCCCCTTTTGCCCAACGCGCTATAGTATTGAGTTAGCATCACTCAGGGGCGCTGCTGCGTCTGATATCTTGATAAGGATAGCTAACCATGAAATTCTCCTTTGCCTTACTGACTGGCGCACTGCTGGTTGTCAGCTTCAATTCACTGGCCATGTCGCTCGACTCTCAGGAAGTGGGTTATAACATTGAGGCACGCGGTGCGGCGTCGGTGGTCGCACAACTGGCTAAAGCAGGCCAGCTTGCCGCGGTAGAAAAAAACATCAAACTGGGCGACGATAACTGGATCGCGCTGGCCCCTAAACTGGCCAATGGGGGTAACGCCTCATTTACCGCAGGCGTGAAGTCAGCCCTGTCTTCCGCGTTGGTCTATAACCCCGCGGCGGTGCTGCATGCCCTCGACAAAGGCAATAACTTACCGATCAACGATATCTGTACCGCGCCGCCGGAAGTGCAAGGTGATACCGCTATCACCACGTTCAAGCAGCGCGCCACCCATGCACTCACCACCGTCCGTATCGGCGATCTCAGTGCACCGCGTGACGCCTGTATCGCCTCATTGAAAAGCTAAGCCAAGCTGGATCGCAGGCAATAAAAAAGGTCGCCGAAGCGACCTTTGGTGTTCACTACCGCGAGGTTATTTCACCACGCGCAGTGCCGGGCGGCCACCACGTGGCGGCGGAGGCGGTTCATCGTCCGAATCATTATCTTCACTCAGATCCGGCCGATCGCCATCAATCACCGACATCAGGCTTTCCGATGGGATCGTCTCATTGTCCAGGCCTTCAAACGCGCCTTCCGCTTCATAAGCGGCTTCCGGTTCGAACATGGTGCCTGCACCGTTCTCACGCGCATAGATCGCCAGCACGGCTGCCATTGGCACAGAAACCTGACGCGGCACACCGCCGAAACGTGCGTTGAAATGCACTTCGTCGTTGCCCAGTTCCAGATTGCCCACCGCACGCGGCGCAATGTTCAGAACAATCTGTCCATCGCGGGCGAATTCCATCGGCACTTGCACATCAGGACGCGTCACATCTACCACCAGATGCGGTGTTAGCTGATTGTCCAGCAACCAGTCATAGAACGCCCGCAGCAAGTACGGACGGCGTGGTGTCATCTGAGACATATCCATGACGCTTAGCCCCGAGTCTGCAGGCGCATTTCGCGCTCGGCTTCGGTCAGGGAGGCCAGGAAGGCATCGCGTTCGAACACGCGGGTCATGTAGCCTTTCAGCTCTTTGGAGCCAGCACCGCTCAGCTCAATGCCTAACTGCGGCAAACGCCACAGCAGCGGCGCCAGGTAGCAATCCACCAGGCTGAACTCTTCGCTCATGAAATACGGCGTCTGACCAAAGATAGGGGCAATCGCCAGCAGCTCTTCGCGCAGTTGACGGCGAGCTGATTCAGCTTCCTGACCGTTGCTCTGCTCGATTTTGTACATCAGCGAATACCAGTTTTTCTCGATACGCAGCATCATCAGGCGGCTCTCGCCGCGCGCGACCGGATAAACCGGCATCAACGGCGGGTGCGGGAAGCGCTCATCAAGGTATTCCATGATGATACGGGATTCATACAGGGTCAGTTCGCGATCGACCAGCGTAGGCACCGTCTGGTACGGGTTGAGGTCAATCAGATCCTGCGGCAGGTTATCCAACTCAACCTGCTCAATCTCGACGCTGACACCTTTCTCCGCCAGTACGATACGTACTTGATGGCTAAAAATGTCGGTCGGGCCAGAGAACAGCGTCATTACCGAACGTTTGTTGGCAGCGACAGCCATGAAAACCTCCAAGTTATCTAGAAAATACTGCGAATAGCCCACTGACAGGCTGCTATCCTGAATGATCTTGACCGCAGGCCAGCAACTCGCAGCTAAACCTTAGGTCATAAAAACCGGCCTCGGAGGTAAACTGATAACTGCTGCATGGCGAACAGGCGCAAAAGTGGATGATAGTTTACCAGATTTTGCTTGTTTTGTGGGGGCTGTGCGGCGAATTCGTATTGAATTGTCTGATATACCAAAGATTTTAGTAGCAGCAACGTGATTTTCAGGCATAAAAAAACCCGGTGAAGCACCGGGTTTTTTGCGTAAATTCCACTGCCGAAGCAGTAAAAAATTAACGCTTGGAGAACTGCGGACGACGACGTGCTTTACGCAGACCGACTTTCTTACGTTCAACCTGACGGGCGTCACGAGTGACGAAGCCAGCTTTACGCAATTCTGCACGCAGAGTCTCGTCGTACTCCATCAGTGCACGGGTGATACCGTGACGGATAGCACCAGCTTGACCAGAGATACCACCACCTTTAACGGTGATGTACAGGTCAAATTTACCAACCATGTCAGTCAGTTCCAGCGGTTGACGAACTACCATGCGGGCAGTTTCGCGACCGAAGTACTGTTCCAGGCTGCGCTGGTTAATTACGATGTTACCACTGCCCGGCTTGATGAAAACGCGAGCGGCGGAGCTTTTGCGGCGACCAGTGCCGTAGTATTGATTTTCAGCCATTGCCTATAATCCCGATTAGATGTCAAGAACTTGCGGTTGCTGTGCCGCATGAGTGTGCTCGTTGCCCGCGTAAACTTTCAGTTTACGGAACATTGCACGACCCAACGGACCCTTTGGCAGCATGCCTTTAACCGCGATTTCAATCACGCGCTCAGGACGGCGGGCAATCATCTCTTCAAAGGTCGCTTGCTTGATACCACCGATGTGGCCGGTGTGGTGGTAATACACCTTGTCTGTACGCTTGTTGCCGGTTACAGCAACTTTTTCTGCGTTCAGAACGATGATGTAGTCACCGGTATCAACGTGCGGGGTGTATTCCGCTTTATGCTTGCCGCGCAGACGACGAGCCAGTTCAGTAGCGAGACGGCCTAAAGTTTTACCATCTGCATCAACAACGTACCAGTCGCGTTGAACGCTCTCTGGTTTAGCTGTAAAAGTTTTCATTAGAAAGCTTACCCAATAATTAGTTACACGTTGGTGAACACCCAAACGCTCGAAAACAGTTGAGGCTCACACGACCATACAAGTCCAGCAAACCTACCCCTTCGAATAGCCATTGCCGGCACTATAAAGTTTTTGGGAAAAAAAACTTTGTTGTAACGTGGGGTCGCAAGATTATAGAGAAGTCGCTCACAAAGATCGAACGCTTTTTGAATGGAAACGCAATTAATCGCCAGCAGCGGAAAATCGGGGACGTCGGCAGTGGCGCCCCCGGGCAATCAAGGCAGATGCGGCAACTTGAGATACTCCTCGCTTTGCATCTCCTGCAGCCGCGACAGGCAGCGCTGGTACTCAAACTTCAGCCGCTCGCCCTGGTAAATCTCGAACATCGAGGCTTCGGCAGCGATCACCAACTTGACGTGGCGCTCGTAAAATTCATCCACCAACGCCAGGAAGCGGCGTGCGGTATTTTCCTTCAACGGCCCCATCACGCGCACATTATACAGGATAACGCTGTGGTAGAGGCGCGATAAGGCGATGTAATCGAGCTGGCTGCGTGCTTCCTCGCACAAGGTATGAAAATCAACGGCCAGCACGCCGTCTACCGCGTGGATAACCTGCAGCGGCCGGTGATTGATCTGCAATACCGGTGCCGCCTCGCCTTTCTTGCCGGCCAGTTTCACGAACATCTGATCCATGGTCTGGCGGGTTTGTTCATCCAGCGGCGTCAGATACAGGTGCGCCTGAGTCAGGGTGCGCAGACGATAATCAATGCCGGCATCAACATTCATCACATCGCAATACTCGTTAATCAGGTCGATCGCCGGCAGGAAGCGCGCGCGCTGCAGACCGTTGCGATACAGATCGTCCGGCGGAATATTGGAGGTGGCGACCAGCGTGATGCCACGGGCAAACAGCGCCTGCAACAGCGTCGCCAGCAGCATGGCGTCGGTGATATCGGAAACAAAGAACTCGTCGAAACACAGCACGTCGGTTTGCGCCTTGAACCCATCAGCGATGATTTCCAGCGGATTTTCCTGCCCCTGCAATTCGGTCAGCTCTTCGTGCACCCGCAGCATGAAGCGGTGGAAATGCAGCCGTAGCTTGCGGTCACCCGGCAGGCTGTGGAAAAACATATCCATCAGCCAGGTTTTGCCACGCCCGACCCCGCCCCACATATATAAGCCCTGCACCGGCCGCTGTTTTGCCGTTTCGCTGCTTTTGCCCAGCAAACGGCTCAGCTTGCCGCGCAGACCGCCGGCAGGTGCACTGACGGCCGGTATTTGCTGCAAGGCCTGATAGATATGATCCAGTTGAGTGACGGCCTGGCGTTGAACCTCATCGGCCTGGTATTCCCCCGCAGCAAGCAGCCGCTGGTAGCGTGATAACGGTGATTGTGCCTGCATCTGTTCGATGTTCCCTAAGAACGCTTAGAAATTATTTAGCCCATTTTCGCGACATATTACGGCTGGTTAGCCCTCATATCGCCACAAATGCCCACTCTGAGCGGCGCTGAAAACCCTGTAAAAATCAGGTCAAAGCTCATCAGGATTCCACTCGGACAAGGTTAACGGTTATAGTGGATATTATTAAGTGAAAAATCCCTGCGGAACAACGAAGTCAAAATAGGAGTCATCATGACCTGGGAGTATGCGCTGATTGGTTTGGTGGTCGGTATCGTCATTGGTGCGGTAGCGATGCGTTTTGGTAACCGTAAATTACGTCAACAACAAGTTTTGCAGAACGAGTTGGATAAGAGCAAAACCGAGCTGGAAGAGTATCGTCAGGAGTTGGTCGGTCATTTTTCCCGCAGCGCCGAGCTGCTGGACAACATGGCACGTGACTATCGCCAGCTGTATCAGCATATGGCGAAAAGCTCCAACAACCTGCTGCCGGATCTGCCGATGCAGGAAAATCCGTTCCGCTATCGCCTGACCGAAGCCGAAGCGGATAACGATCAGGCGCCGGTAGAAATGCCGCGCGACTATTCGGAAGGCGCATCAGGCCTGCTGCGTGGCGAACGTCCACGTCGCGACTAAACGCCGTTCTTCGCCCGTGGGCCAGTCCCACGGGTTTTTGATCCTCCTCATACTTCTTCCCCCACGCTGAGCTATCCTTAACGCAGACGTTTGAGTGAACTTTTCACGCAAATTCACGGTCTTACCCTTCACTATGGTATTGCTGCTGCTTTATCATCACTATTCCACCGGCAGGTATTGAGAGAGCTATTATCAATGAAGAAAAAGTCGTTAATTCTTAGTGCATTGGCAATGAGTATTGGCCTCACACTGACCTCCGTACCGGCTGCCACCGCCGCGATGCCCGTCGCCGTTCAAGGGCAACCGCTGCCAAGCCTGGCACCGATGCTGGAGAAGGTCTTGCCCGCAGTGGTCAGCGTGCATGTTGAAGGAACCCAGGTACAGCGCCAGCAAGTTCCGGAGGAGTTCAGACGCTTCTTTGGCCCTGGCGGCCCTGGGCAACAGCAAAGCTCACGCCCGTTTGAAGGCTTGGGTTCCGGCGTCATCATCGACGCCGCCAAAGGCTATGTGCTGACCAACAACCACGTGATCAACAACGCCGATAAAATCAGCGTACAGTTGAACGATGGCCGTGAAGTGGACGCCAAGCTGGTAGGCCGTGACGAACAGTCCGATATCGCCCTGCTGCAGCTCAACGACGTGAAAAAACTGACCGCTATAAAAATGGCGGACTCCGATAAACTGCGGGTCGGCGATTTCGCCGTGGCCGTCGGCAACCCGTTTGGCCTTGGCCAAACTGCCACTTCCGGCATTATTTCCGCTTTGGGCCGCAGCGGGCTGAACCTGGAAGGGTTGGAAAACTTTATTCAGACCGATGCATCCATCAACCGCGGTAACTCCGGTGGCGCGCTGGTTAACCTTAACGGTGAGCTGATCGGTATCAACACCGCCATTTTGGCGCCAAGCGGCGGCAACGTCGGTATCGGTTTTGCCATTCCGAGCAACATGGCGCAGAACCTCAGCCAGCAGTTGATCGAGTTTGGCGAAGTGAAACGCGGGCTACTGGGCATTAAAGGCAGTGAAATGACCGCCGATATGGCCAAGGCCTTTAATACCGACGCGCAACGCGGGGCGTTCGTCAGCGAAGTGCTGCCGAAATCCGCCGCTGCCAAGGCGGGCATCAAGGCCGGCGATATCCTGGTTTCGGTGGACGGCAAGCCTGTCAGCAGTTTCGCCGAGCTGCGCGCCAAGGTCGGCACCACTGTGCCGGGCAAAACCATCAAGGTCGGCCTGCTGCGCGACGGCAAACCGCAGGAAGTTTCCGTTACGCTGGATAACAGCGAAAGCGCCTCAACCAATGCCGAAACGCTTTCCCCAGCTCTGCAGGGGGTTTCACTCAGCAACGGGGCGATCCCAAGCGGTGAAAAAGGCGTGAAGATCGATAAAGTGGATAAAGGCTCTGCGGCGGCACAAATCGGGCTGCAGAAAGACGATGTGATCATCGGCGTCAACCGCCAGCGAATTGAGAACATCACGGCGTTGCGCAAGGTGCTTGAAGCCAAACCACCGGTCATGGCGCTGAACATCGTGCGTGGCAGCGAAACCATTTATCTGCTGTTGCGCTGATCGTATATTTGTTTAAAAACCGGGCGCGGTGACATACTGCGCTCGGTATTCTCATGTTATCCTCCCGGTATCTTTCATCTTACGTACTAAAACTCCATGTTTGCTAAGCTCTTGCGTTCCGTCGTTATTGGTCTAATCGTTGCCGGCCTGCTGCTGGTTGCTTTACCCGTGCTACGTTCTTCCAATGCTTTGTTCGCAGAAAAACATGATAGTACCCTTGATGAAACACCCGTCAGTTACAATAAGGCGGTACGACGTGCCGCGCCTGCCGTAGTCAATATCTACAACCGCAACATGAACGGCACCGCCAACGTGCTGTTGCTGGGGTCAGGCGTGATCATGAATGAACGTGGCTATATCCTGACCAATCGACACGTGATCAAGGATGCGCAACAAATTACCGTGGTCGTCCAGGACGGCCGCCGCTATGAGGCGCTGCTGGTCGGCTCTGACAGCCTGACCGATCTGGCAGTCCTGAAAATAGATCAGGGCAACCTGCCGGTGATCCCAATTAATACCGCGCGCACCGCCCACGTGGGTGACGTCGTGCTGGCGATTGGCAACCCTTATAACCTCGGCCAGACCGTGACTCAGGGGATCCTCAGCGCCACCGGCCGTATCAGTATGAGCACCACCGGACGTCAGACCTTCCTGCAGACCGATGCCTCGATTAACCGCGGCAACTCCGGCGGTGCTTTGGTCAACTCCCTCGGCGAATTAATCGGTATCAATACCCTGACCTACGACAAAATCACCGACGGTGAAACGCCGGAAGGCCTGGGTTTCGCCATTCCTATCGAGCTGGCCACCAAGATTATGGACAAACTGATCCGCGACGGCCGCGTCATTCGGGGTTATTTCGGCATTCAGGGCAAAGAGATTATTCCGTTGCGCTCGTCCAATTCCGGCATCGATCGCCTGCAGGGCATTATCGTGACTGAAATTACTCAGGGCGGGCCGGCAGGCAACGCCGGTTTCCATATTAACGACGTGATCATCAACGTGGACAACAAGCCTGCGGTATCGGTGCTGGAAACCATGGACCAGGTAGCAGAAATCCGACCGGGTACAGAAATCCCGGTGGTGGTCCTGCGCGAAGGCAAACGCATCACGCTGAAGATGACGGTGGGCGAATTCCCGGAAGATAACAATTAAAAAGGCCCGGCAATGCCGAGCCCTCAATACTGCATTGACTACGCCGGCGCCAGGCCCCGGCGTCAGACAAATTACTCGCCTTTCACACGCTCGATGTTAGCACCCAGCGCGCGCAGCTTGTCTTCGATACGCTCATAACCACGGTCGATGTGATAGATACGATCGACGACGGTCACGCCATCGGCGATGCAACCGGCCAATACCAGGCTGGCTGAAGCACGCAGATCGGTCGCCATCACCTGAGCCCCTGACAGTTGCTCAACGCCGTGGCAAATCACGGTGTTGCTCTCGATCTCAGCGTGTGCACCCATACGGATCAGCTCAGGCACATGCATGAAGCGGTTTTCAAAGATGGTTTCGGTGATCACACCGGTGCCTTCCGCAACCAGGTTCAGCAGGCTGAACTGAGCCTGCATATCGGTCGGGAACCCCGGGTGTGGCGCAGTACGCACGGTCACCGCTTTAGGGCGTTTGCCATGCATATCCAGACTGATCCAGTCTTCGCCCACTTCGATATCCGCACCGGCTTCGCGCAGCTTGGCCAACACGGCATCCAGCGTATCAGGACGGGTATCACGGCACATCACCTTGCCACCGGAAACGGCTGCAGCGATCAGGAAGGTACCGGTCTCGATGCGATCCGGCAGAACGCGATAAACACCGCCGCCCAGACGCTCAACCCCTTCGATAGTAATGCGGTCACTGCCGGCACCGGTGATTTTTGCGCCGAGCGTGTTGAGGAAGTTGGCCGTATCGACAATTTCCGGTTCGCGGGCCGCATTCTCAATCACGGTGGTACCGGTCGCCAGGGTGGCAGCACTCATGATGGTCACGGTAGCGCCAACGCTGACCTTGTCCATAACGATGTGTGCGCCCTTCAGGCGGCCATCGACGGAGGCTTTAACATAGCCTTCTTCCAGTTTGATCTCTGCACCGAGCTGTTCCAGACCGGTAATATGCAGATCGACCGGACGCGCACCGATGGCGCAGCCGCCCGGCAGAGAAACCTGACCACGGCCGAAACGGGCAACCAACGGCCCCAACGCCCAGATAGAAGCGCGCATGGTTTTCACCAGATCGTAGGGCGCACAGAATTCGTTCACGCCGCTGGCGTCAACGAATACGGAACCGTTGCGTTCAATCTTGGTGCCTAATTGGCTGAGTAGCTTAATGGTGGTGTCGATGTCCTTCAGCTTCGGGACATTCTGCAACTCGACCGGCTCTTCCGCTAACAATGCGGCGAACAGGATCGGCAGGGCGGCGTTTTTAGCCCCGGAAATAGCCACTTCACCGCTGAGGCGGGTCCGGCCCTGCACACGAAATTTATCCATTTGACTACTCTCTGTTATCTAAACTGACGCTGCCCGCCCCGCTGGGCAAACAGCCTTAAAATCCGTTGAGTTTGCGATCTCGCTGCCACTCTTCAGGGGTGTACGCCTTAATCGACAAGGCGTGAATACGGTTGTCCGCAATGTATTCCATCAACGGCGCATAGACCGCCTGTTGTTTCTTGACGCGGCTCATGGCGGCAAACAGCTCACCGACCACGATCACCTGAAAATGGCTGCCGTCGCCGGTAACATGTGCTTCTTCCAGTGCCAATGCGCGCATCAGCACATCTTTAATCTCGCTATTTTCCATAGTATCCAGTTCTGTATCAAAAGGATCATAATCAGCCTGATATCTTAGTGGAATACGACGTTTTCTTAAACTAAAGAAAAAGCCCCTGTACAACAGGGGCTTTCTGGGGAGAAAACGTCTTCATCCAGTCGAAAATCGGGCTAACCAGCGGTATCGACAGGCATTATTGCTTGCAGATTGTACAGTGCGATCAACGTTTTCAAGCGATCGCCGGCGCCAGAAATTTTTAATTCCACGCCATGCTGGCGCTGCTGTTCGCGCAGATGCACCAGCAGTGCCAGCCCGGACGAGTCCACCCGCTGCAGTTGAGCAACGTCGATAGCGGTTTTATCCGCCAGCAACGTTTCCCGCTGTTCCCACAACGGCAACAGGGTTTCCCGATCCAACGCACCGCGCAGGATCAGGGTCTGTTGCTGCGATTCAAAGCTGAGTGCAGCTGACATCAGTTTTTCTGATCCAGAGTAATCGGCTGAGCCGCCGCCGCCTGCAGCTGCTTGGTCAGGCCGTCGATCCCCTGGGTACGCAGCGTAGAAGCCCACTCGTTCTGCTTGGTGGTGATCATGCTGACGCCTTCGGCGATCATGTCATAAGCCTGCCAGTGACCGGTTTTGGTGTTTTTGCGCCACTGGAAGTCCAGACGCACCGGCGGACGACCGCCGTTGTCGATGATGGTCACGCGGATCGCCACAATGCTGGCGTCGCCCAGCGGCTTCTCTGGCTCAATCTGATAAGTCTGGCCGTGGTACATCGCCAGCGCCTGGCCGTAAGCCTGTTCCAGATAGGCCTGGAAAGCGGTGAAGTAGGCTTCACGCTGCGCCGGCGTCGCTTCTTTGTAAAAACGGCCCAGCACCAGCGCACCGGCGTATTTGACCTGCACAAACGGCATCAGCTCCTGATGCACCACGGAACGCAGGTAGTTAGGGTCCTGCTTGATCTTCGGCTGTTCGGTTTTCAGACGGGTGAAGGTCTTCTCAGCCGCGTCTTGCATCAGGCTGTAAGGATTGGTCTGATCGACCGCATTCGCCAGCGGTGCGACCACCAGCAGGGCAACCATAAGTAAACGTTTAAACATGCAGGTTTCCTCTCTTAATGAATAGGGGCAGCGGCTTGTGGAGCTGCACCGGCAGCCGGCTGAGCAGCCGCGTCTCCCGTTTTGGCAGCATCATCCTGACCGCCGCTCTTATACAGGAACTGGCCGATCAGATCTTCCAGAACCATGGCTGATTTGGTGTCCTGAATCGTGCCGCCATCTTTCAAGATGGCCGTGCCCATATCCGGATCTTCAAAACCGACGTTCAGCGCCAGATATTGCTCCCCCAACAGGCCGGAGGTACGGATCGCCAGTGAGCTGGTGTCCGGGATCTGGTCGTATTTATCCTGGATATCCAGGGCTACGCGCGGCGTATAGGTTTTAGGATCGAGCGTAATATCAGCCACTCGGCCAATCATCACACCGCCGATTTTCACCGGAGAACGCGCTTTCAAACCACCGATGTTATCGAAGGTCGCGTAGATGCGGTATGTTGGCTCGTTACCGATCGACTTAATGTTCGCCACTTGCAGGCACAAAAACACGATGGCGCACAGCGCAATCAGCATAAATGCCCCAACCCAGATTTCACTCTTCTTCGTTTGCATCGAATCAATTCCCAAACATCAGTGCTGTCAGCACGAAATCCAATCCCAACACCGCCAGTGACGAATGTACCACGGTACGGGTCGTTGCCCGGCTTATCCCTTCAGAGGTGGGTACGGCATCATACCCGTTGAAGATGGCAATCCAGGTCACGGTGATGGCAAATACCACGCTCTTGATCAGGCAGTTGAGCAAGTCTTTTTTCCACTCAACGGCGCCCTGCATGGCCGACCAGAAGAAGCCACTGTCAATGCCCTTCCAGTCTACGCCCACCACCGAGCCGCCCCAGATACCGATAGCGACAAAAATCATCGTCAGCAAGGGCATGCTGATCAAACCGGCCCAGAAGCGCGGCGCAACGATACGCCGCAGCGGATCGACGGCCATCATTTCCAGGCTGGAGATTTGTTCCGTTGCCTTCATCAGGCCAATTTCGGCCGTCAATGCAGAGCCGGCACGCCCGGCAAACAGCAACGCGGTGACCACCGGGCCCAGTTCACGCAGCAGTGATAACGCCACCATCATGCCCAGGCTGGCTTCTGCGCTGTAAGTGGTGAGTACCAGATAACCCTGCAACCCCAGCACCATACCGATAAACAACCCGGAAACCACGATGATCAGCAGCGACTGCACGCCCACGCTGTGCAACTGCTTGAGCAACAGTGGCCACTGCCTGCGCGGCTCAGGCCGCCCGACCAGCGCGTTGAACAGCATCAACCCAGCACGCCCAAAGCTGGCGCTGGTGTTGATGCCACGGCGTCCTAACGACGCTAACGCCTGAAATAACATCAGCTTATTTACTCCCTAAACCTAACAGCTCGGCCTGATAATCACCGGCCGGATAACGGAAGGGTACCGGCCCATCGGCAATACCATCCAGGAACTGGCGCACGCGTGCATCAGGATTGTTCTGTAATTGCTGCGCCGTGCCTTCGGCTATCACCCGATGATCGGCCACAATGTAAGCGTAGTCGGCGATGCTCAGCACTTCCGGCACGTCGTGCGAAACCACGATGCAGGTAATGCCCAGTGCATGATTCAGCTCATCGATCAGCTTCACCAGCACGCCCATGGTGATGGGATCCTGGCCGACGAAAGGTTCGTCGAACATGATCATCTCCGGATCGAGCGCAATCGCTCGCGCCAGTGCGGCACGGCGCGCCATACCGCCGGACAATTCATTGGGCATCAGATCGGCTGCGCCACGCAGTCCAACCGCTTCCAGCTTCATCATCACCGTGCTGCGCAGAATGGGCTCCGGCAAACGGCTATGTTCGCGCAGCGGGTACGCCACGTTTTCGAACACCGTCAGATCGGTGAACAGCGCACCAGACTGAAACAGCATGCTCATTTTCTTGCGCGCTTCATACAGTTGATGGCGAGACAACGCGGGAATGTTATCGCCATCAAACCAGATTTCACCGCTGTCCGGTGCCAGTTGACCGCCAATCAAACGCAGCAGCGTCGTTTTGCCAATGCCGGACGGCCCCATGATCGCCGTGACCTTGCCACGGGGAACCGTCAGGTTGATATCTTCGAATATCAGTCGATCGCCGCGCGTGAACGTCATGTCGCGAACTTCGACCAGATTCTCTGCCTTCTGGTGCATGTTAATTGATCCTTCACGGGTCATTTTTGCCAAATCTACCCACGATGTTAAAGCAACGGGCGCAATGCGTCTCATCTTTACAAAAACTTACCGCCATTTCGCTACCAATGGTGCGCTAAGGCTGTGCTTCTCCTTGTGCGTGGCACCGTCGCAGACCCAAAAGTCCGTAATCAAGGCGGAGGGTGATGGGCATAGTGGACCTACGTTCAAGCCCGACAACGCAGAGTACGGGCTTTTGGGGCGCGACCCTAAGGGCTGGGGCCATTTGAGCGCGCCCCTGTGTTACGAGCCGCTTATTTGGCACACCAAATCTCACGACTCGCGCCTTGCTGCGCACTCAAATTGCCACCAGCGGTGCTCCCGTACAAGGAGAAGCACAGCCTAATTTTACTTTTACGCGCCACCCGGTCAAAATTGGCGCCATAACGAAAAAAAACGAAAGTGTTCATATATTAGCCGGGAAAACCCGTTGCTGCGGCTTTAACCTGCGCAACGGAGGGCAAAGCAAGATAGCCGAATTACGGCTTTTAACCAACGAACCGGGATGATACCCAACAAAGGACCCTGCATGTTTCTCGCGATAGCTTTATTAATCGTTGGTTTATTTTTACTGGTATATGGTGCAGACCGCTTAGTTTACGGTGCTGCGGTAATTTCCCGTTCACTCGGCGTGCCACCGCTGATTATCGGTATGACCATCGTCGGCATAGGCACTTCACTGCCGGAGCTGTTCGTGTCGACCACTGCGGCACTGAATGGGCAAATAGATATGGCCGTGGGGAACGTACTAGGTTCCAACATCACGAATATTTTACTGATCCTCGGCGTTGCCGCGCTGATACACCCGCTGGCGGCGCGATCCGAAGTGTTGCGGCGCGAACTGCCGCTGATGTTGGCGGTCACAGTATTGTGCGGTTTCGTGCTGATGGACGGCACGCTGAGCCGGCTGGATGGCGTGCTGCTGTTGGCCGCCGCCGCGGTATTTATTCTGTTGATGTTGAAAATTGCCCGGTTGGCGCAGCGCGAAGGCAGCGACAGCCTGACCGTGGAGCAAATCGCCGAATTGCCGCAGGACAGCAGCAACACCGTGGCGATACTGTGGCTGGTGCTGGCATTTATCATTCTGCCGCTGTCTTCCAAAATGGTGGTCGATAACGCCACGGTCATCGCGCACTATTTCGGTATGAGTGAGTTGGTGGTCGGCCTGACCGTCATCGCCATCGGCACCAGCCTGCCGGAGTTGGCGACGTCCATCGCCGGGGCACTCAAGGGCGAAGATGATATGGCAATTGGCAATATCATCGGCTCCAACATTTTCAACACGGTGATCGTGCTGGGCGTGCCCGCCCTGCTGTCTCCGGGGACCGTCGATGGCGCCGCCTTCCATCGCGATTACTGGGTCATGCTGGCGGTCAGCATTGTGCTCAGCGCCCTGTGCATCGGGCGCAAACATCGCATCGGCCATCTGGCCGGCGCTCTGTTATTATGTGGTTTTATTGCGTACCTTGCGGTGCTGTTTTTTAACCCTTTCAATTCATTTAGCTATAGCCTCTAGCTTTCAAGTTGCAGCCAGGCGGCAAGCTCACTCATCCCCAGGCGCTTACTCAGGTAAGTCACCGGGATGAGTGGTAACGGCGCTGTAACTTGAGAGATGACGGGTATGACCGATGGGAATGAGCATGTCGAACATTCAGTTGCAACCGGGCTTTGATTTTCAGCAGGCAGGCAAAGAAGTGCTGCAGATTGAGCGTGACGGGCTGGCCCAGCTCGATCAATACATCAATGCAGACTTTACCCGCGCCTGCGAGTTGATCGCCGAATGCAGCGGCAAAGTGGTGGTGATGGGCATGGGTAAATCCGGGCACATCGGCTGCAAGATTGCCGCCACCTTCGCCAGCACCGGAACGCCGTCGTTCTTTGTTCACCCGGCCGAGGCCAGCCATGGCGATCTCGGCATGGTCACCGCACAGGATATTGTGCTCGCCATTTCCAATTCGGGTGAGTCTAACGAAATACAGGCGCTGATCCCGGTATTGAAGCGTCAGCGCATCCCGCTGATCTGCATGACCAACAACCCGGAAAGTTCGATGGGCAAAGCGGCGGATATTCACCTGTGCATCAAGGTGCCACAGGAAGCTTGCCCACTCGGCCTGGCGCCGACCACCAGCACCACCGCTACGCTGGTGATGGGGGATGCGTTGGCCGTCGCACTGTTAAAGGCGCGCGGTTTCACGCCGGAAGATTTTGCGTTATCGCACCCGGGGGGCGCTCTGGGTCGCCGCCTGTTGCTGCGCGTCTGCGACATCATGCACAGCGGCGATGAAATTCCTCACGTCAGCGCCGATGCATCGCTGCGCGACGCACTACTGGAAATTACCCGCAAAAATCTGGGCATGACGGTTATCTGCGATGATTTGATGAAAATCGCCGGTATCTTCACCGACGGTGACCTGCGCCGGATTTTCGATATGGGCATCAATCTCAACGAAGCGCGGATCGTCGATGTCATGACGCTCGGCGGCGTGCGGGTACGCCCGAACCTGCTGGCGGTCGACGCGCTGAACCTGATGCAGCAGCGCCATATCACCGCGTTGCTGGTTGCCGATGGCGACCAATTGCTGGGTGTGGTACATATGCATGACATGCTGCGCGCCGGCGTCGTTTAACTATGGAAGAGAACTCAATGAGTCTGGTTGAAACCTGCTACGGGCCTGTAGAGCAAGATGTCATGGCGCGTGCCGGCAAAATCCGCCTGCTGATTTGTGATGTCGATGGCGTGCTGTCAGACGGCCTGATTTTCATGGGCAACAATGGCGAAGAATTAAAAGCGTTCAACGTACGCGACGGTTACGGCATCCGCTGCCTGAAAACCTCGGATATCGAAGTGGCGATCATTACCGGTCGCTCCGCCAAGCTATTGGAAGACCGGGCTAAAACGCTCGGCATCACGCACCTTTATCAGGGGCAATCCGATAAGCTTTTGGCCTTCCGCGAACTGTTGGATACACTGTCGCTGACGGCGGATCAGGTCGCCTATATCGGCGATGACCTGATCGACTGGCCGGTGATGGCGCAGGTTGGCCTGGCGGTCGCGGTGGCAGATGCGCACCCGCTGCTGACGCCACGGGCCCATTATGTTACCCGCATTGCCGGCGGCCGCGGTGCGGTACGTGAGCTGTGCGACATTATTCTTTTGGCTCAAAACAAGCTGGAAGACGCCAAAGGGCTATCGATATGAGTAAAACCAAACTTTGGATCACCGTGCTGCTGGCGGTGATCGCACTGGCGCTGATTGGCTGGAACATGACGGATTTCAGTGATGATACTGCTCCGGGACCGGTGAACAGCCAGGACCCGACTTATCAGAGCCAGCATACGGTCACCATAGTGTACAATCCGACCGGCAAGCTGAGTTACAAGCTGGTGGCGGAAGACGTGAAGTACTACACCGCCGATGAATTAAGCTGGTTCACCCAGCCGGTGATGACGCTGTTTGATGAAAACGCGGTGGCCACCTGGTCAGTTCGCGCCGACCGCGCCAAACTGACTAAAGACCGGATGCTGTATCTTTACGGCCACGTCGAGGTGAACAGCCTGACCACCACGTCGCAGCTGGAAAAAATTAAAACAGACAATGCTCAGGTGAACCTGGTGACCCAGGATGTGTCTTCGGATGACGAAGTGACGCTCTACGGGACGAACTTCACCTCTAACGGCATGAAAATGCGTGGGAACCTGCGGGCCAAGACCGCTGAGCTGATTGATAAGGTTAAGACCAACTATGAAATTCAAAACCAACAAACCAAGCCGTAATCTGTTAATCGGCAGCTTGATTTTGGCCGCCAGCGCCCCCGCATGGGCGCTGAAGTCCGACTCCAATCAGCCGGTGAGCATCGACTCGCTGAAACAGTCTCTGGACATGCAGAGCAACGTCAGCACCTTTACCGATAACGTGGTGATCAAGCAAGGCACCATCGATATCAAAGCGGACAAAGTCGTGGTCACCCGCCCAGGCGGCGATCAGAACAAAACCTATATTGAAGCTTTCGGCAACCCGGTAACCTTCTATCAGATGCAAGACAGCGGCAAGCCGGTGAAAGGCCACGCTCAGAAGGTGCGTTACGATGTGGCGTCTCAGTTGGTGACCCTGACCGGGAACGCCTACCTGGAACAGCTCGACAGCAACGTCAAGGGCGATCGCATCACCTACCTGGTGCAACAGCAGCAAATGCAGGCGTTTAGCGATAAAGGCAAGCGCGTGACTACGGTTCTGGTACCGTCGCAGTTGCAAGACAAAAACGGGCAAAACAAGAGTAACTAATCACTTATGGCTACACTCATCGCAGAAAACCTGGCGAAAGCCTACAAGGGCCGCAAAGTCGTTGAAGACGTCAGCCTGAAAGTGAAATCCGGCGAGATCGTCGGCCTGCTGGGGCCAAACGGGGCCGGCAAGACCACCACGTTCTACATGGTGGTCGGTATCGTTCAGCGTGATGCCGGACGTATCGTGATTGACGAAGAAGACATCAGCCTGCTGCCGCTGCACGCCCGTGCGCGTCGTGGCATCGGCTATCTGCCGCAGGAAGCCTCGATCTTCCGCCGCCTGAGCGTTTACGACAACCTGATGGCGGTGCTGGAGATCCGTGACGATCTCAGCAGCGAACAGCGGGCGGACCGTGCGGTGGAGCTGATGGAAGAGTTCCATATCTCCCATCTGCGCGACAACCTGGGCCAGGCGCTGTCCGGTGGCGAACGTCGCCGCGTGGAGATCGCCCGTGCGCTGGCGGCTAACCCGAAATTCATCCTGCTGGATGAACCCTTCGCCGGGGTTGACCCGATTTCCGTTATCGACATTAAAAAAATTATCGAGCACTTGCGTGACAGCGGCCTGGGCGTGCTGATCACCGACCATAACGTGCGCGAAACGCTGGACGTGTGTGAACGCGCCTATATCGTCAGCCAAGGCAAACTGATTGCTCACGGCACGCCGGATGCTATTCTGGCCGATGAGCAGGTAAAACGCGTTTATCTGGGCGAAGAATTCCGCCTCTGAGTACCGGCGCGTCCTGATGGGCGACTGTTAACGGAAGTAGACTGAAGAATATGAAGCAAGGTTTGCAACTCAGGTTTAGCCAACAACTGGCAATGACCCCCCAGCTCCAGCAGGCCATACGACTGCTGCAGTTGTCCACGCTTGAGCTCCAGCAGGAGATACAGCTGGCGTTAGAGAGCAATCCACTGCTTGAACAGACCGATCTGCACGAAGAAATCGACGCGAAAGAGACGACCGAAACCGAAGGTTTGGATACCCGGGAGGCGCTGGAACAAAAGGACATGCCCGAAGAGCTGCCGCTGGACGCCACCTGGGACGAGATCTATACCGCCGGAACTCCGTCAGGAACTCGCACCGATTACAGTGACGACGAACTGCCGGTGTATCAGGGTGAAACCACCCAAACCCTGCAGGATTACCTGATGTGGCAGGTGGATCTGACGCCGTTTTCCGATACCGATGCTGCCATTGCCACCTCGATCGTCGACGCCGTCGATGACACCGGCTATCTCACCGTGCCGCTGGAAGACATTCTGGAGAGCATGGGTGACGAGAATGTGACAATGGACGAAGTCGAGGCGGTATTGAAACGCGTACAGCGGTTTGATCCGGTTGGCGTAGCGGCGCGCGACCTGCGCGATTGCCTGCTGGTTCAGCTATCCCAATACGCCCAAGACACGCCTTACCTGGCGGAAGCGCGCCTGATCATCAGCGAACATCTGGACTTGCTGGCTAACCACGACTTTCGCAGCCTGATGCGAACAACGCGCTCAAAAGAAGATACACTGAAAGAAGCGATGTTGCTGATCCAGTCACTCGATCCGCGTCCAGGCCAGTCGATCAACACCGGCGAATCTGAGTACGTGATCCCGGACGTGCTGGTACGCAAAGTGCAGGATGTGTGGACGGTCGAGCTCAACAGCGACAGCATCCCAAGGCTGAAGATCAATCAGCAGTATGCTGCGCTGGGCAATAGCGCGCGTAACGACAGCGACGGTCAGTACATCCGCAGCAATTTGCAGGAAGCGAAATGGCTGATCAAGAGCCTGGAAAGCCGCAACGACACCCTGCTGAAAGTTTCGCGCTGCATCGTCGAGCAGCAGCAGGCGTTCTTTGAGCAAGGCGCGGAATTTATGAAGCCCATGGTGCTGGCGGATATCGCTCAGGCCGTGGAGATGCATGAATCGACAATCTCACGCGTGACCACGCAGAAGTTTTTGCACAGTCCGCGCGGCATTTTCGAATTGAAATATTTCTTCTCAAGCCACGTGAATACCGACAGCGGGGGCGAAGCTTCCTCTACGGCGATCCGGGCGGTGGTGAAGAAATTGATTGCGGCGGAAAACCCCGCCAAACCGCTCAGCGACAGCAAGCTGGCTACCCTGCTCTCCGATCAGGGGATCATCGTGGCGCGGCGTACCGTCGCCAAGTACCGAGAGTCTTTGTCCATCCCGCCGTCCAACCAGCGTAAACAGTTGGTTTGACCTCTATTGAGAAGGAAGACACTATGCAGCTCAACATTACCGGACACCACATCGAAATCACCGAACCCTTGCGTGAGTTCGTGAACACCAAGTTCGCCAAACTCGAACAGTATTTTGACCGCATAAATCAGGTGTATGTCGTGCTTAGTGTGGAAAAAGTGCAGCAGATTGCGGAAGCGACGGTGCACGTGAATGGAGGCGAGTTGCACGCCACCTCGGAAGACGAGAACATGTATGCGGCAATTGATACCCTGATCGACAAACTGGCGCGTCAATTGAACAAACATAAAGACAAATTGAAACAACACTGACATTCTGGGCCGTTTCCGTCAGCGGGTACGGCTCAAACGTAGCCTCGGCCATCGGCGCGTTACCTGTTTGGGTACGCGCCGATAAGCCATCAGGGTTAAACAAGGCGAAAAATCACCTCACAAGCCTGCTTGCTGGTGTGGTTTTAAGTGAAGATGAGATGAACAACGAAACAATGCAGTTAAGCTCGGTATTAAATATCGAGTGCACCAGAAGCTCCGTACATTGCACCAGCAAGAAACGGGCTTTGGAAATTATCAGCGAACTGGCCGCCAAACAGCTCAATCTGCCACCCCAGGTGGTATTTGACGCGGTTCTCACCCGCGAGCGCATGGGCAGCACCGGTATCGGCAACGGTATCGCCATCCCCCATGGCAAACTGGAAGAGGACACACTGCGGGCCGTTGGCGTGTTTATTCGTCTCGACCAACCTATCGCCTTCGACGCCATTGATAACCAGCCGGTCGATCTGCTGTTCGCCCTGCTGGTGCCGGCCGACCAATGTAAAACCCATCTGCATACCCTGTCTCTGGTCGCCAAGCGTCTGGCCGACAAAACAGTATGCCGCCGCCTGCGCGCGGCGCAAAGTGACGAAGAGCTTTACCAAATCATCACCGAGTAACGCCCGGCTGGCGTGACTTCCAGCCCGGATAACGATACTGTTTAGCCATGATGGATTCCGGTTCAGATCGGAATAATAAAGTTTCTAACGGTGGCGATAAACGCCACTGAGATGCCAGGGGGAGTTGCCACATGGTGCTGATGATTGTCAGCGGCCGTTCCGGTTCAGGGAAATCCGTCGCCTTGCGGGCGCTGGAAGACATGGGTTTTTACTGCGTTGATAACCTGCCCGTGGTACTGCTGCCGCAGCTTGCCAATACGCTGGCGGAACGCAACAGCTCCGCGGCGGTAAGCATCGACGTGCGTAACATGCCGGAATCGCCGGAAGTGTTTGAATATGCGATGACCCAACTGCCGGACAGCTTTTCGCCGCAGTTGCTGTTCCTCGACGCCGATCGCAACACGCTGATTCGTCGTTACAGTGATACTCGCCGTTTGCACCCGCTGTCCAGCAAGAACCTGTCGCTGGAAAGCGCTATCGATGAAGAAAGCGATCTGCTGGAACCACTGCGTTCACGAGCCGATCTGATCATCGACACCTCGGAAATGTCGGTGCATGAACTGGCCGAAATGCTGCGTACCCGTTTACTGGGCAAACGCGAGCGCGAGCTGACCATGGTGTTTGAATCCTTCGGCTTTAAGCACGGTATCCCGATCGACGCCGATTACGTGTTCGACGTACGTTTCCTGCCGAACCCACACTGGGATCCTAAACTTCGCCCGATGACCGGCCTGGATAAACCCGTCGCCTCATTCCTCGATCGTCACACTGAGGTGCACAACTTTATCTACCAGACCCGCAGCTATCTGGAACAGTGGTTGCCAATGCTGGAAACCAACAACCGCAGCTATCTGACGGTGGCCATTGGCTGTACCGGCGGTAAACACCGTTCAGTCTACGTAGCGGAACAGTTGGCCGATTACTTCCGCTCACGCGGCAAGAACGTACAGTCACGCCACCGCACGCTGGAAAAACGCAAACAATGACGGTCAAGCAAACGGTTGAAATCAAAAACAAACTGGGCATGCACGCCCGCCCGGCGATGAAGCTGTTCGAGCTGGTGCAGAGTTTTGATGCCGAAGTGATGCTGCGTAACGACAGCGGCACCGAGGCCGAGGCCAGCAGCGTGATTGCGCTGCTGATGCTGGACTCTGCGCAAGGACGCCATATCGAGGTGGAAGCCACCGGCCCGGATGAGGTGAAAGCGCTGGCCGCGGTGATCGAACTGATTAATTCCGGTTTTGACGAAGACTAGCTTCCCCGCAGCGAAGAAGCCAATATCAAGAACGCGCCCATCAAGGCGCGTTCAGCATTTGTGAGACATCCCCAATTCCCGATGCATGCTAAATAGAAACACCTTGCCTCTCTGCAAACCCGATCCCAACGATTGTAATAAGCATAATCACATGATTTTATTATTTAATAATAAATCTATAGTGGTTTCTCAACGGCAAAATACTAAACCCTACCGACAAGTTACGCCGCCGCTCGCCGCAGAGACAAAAAGGAAGTTTACAATTTGTGAACTAGCGATTCAGCCGCTACAATGATGACAGGGCATGGATGAGGGAGAGATGCATATAATTTCAAGGGAACCGTTCAACGAGGCCGCAATCCGCTACCCCAACGAAGCAGCCTCTCTCAACACAATCTACAAAACGCTGCGCCGGGGGACATTTCATACGCCGGAAGATTTAAAATCCCTTTTCCCCAGCCTGGACAGAATGAAGTACAAAGCAAAATGGTGGGTCATTGATGTCGGAGGAAATCATCTCAGGATCTTATTCTTTGCCAGTTTTGATACCCAGAAAATATTTGTTAAACAGATAGTGACTCATGCAGAGTACGACAGATTACTGCAGCAGTACCGGAGGAACCCAAAATGATCACCGATGCGCTTAAGGCCACCCATGAGCTGTTACGCGCCATACCCTTGTTAGGTGGCAGCACCTCGCCACAGGATTACCGTGATGCTCTGGCGTTAGTGGAACACCTGCTTGAAACCGACGAGCGCCACCCGCTGATTGACGTTCTGGCAGCCAAGATCGTCGAGTATGAAGATAACAGCCCTGATTTTGCAGAGTTCAATCAGCGTATCGCACAGCTACCACAAGGTGTAGCCGCGCTGAGCGTGCTGATGGAGCAATATGGCCTCAGTCAAAGCGACTTCGAAAACGAGATCGGCAAAAAGTCACTGGTGAGCCAAATTCTAAGCGGAAAGCGATCGCTGACCATACCCCATATCATGGCGCTGGCAAAACGTTTCAACCTGCCGCCGGCCTTGTTCTTGCCTGAAGCCCGTTAGAGAGGGCCCTCCAGTCCTAGATCCGGCTCAAACAGTCCAGCGCCACCGCCTTGAAGCTATCGAAGTTGTCGCTGCCCAACAGGCGGCTCATTGAACGCTCGCGTACAAAGGTGACAAACAGCTCATAAATAGCCATCGCTTCTTCGTAATCGCTTTTGCTGATCGCCAACAGGAAGATCACGTGGGCGATTTCGCCCTCTCCCCAGACCACGCCCTGCGGCGCCAGCAACGTCACCACCACGGTTTTTTTCGCCAACAGGCCCAGCGAGTGCGGCAGTGCGATCCCCTCGCCCAGCAGCGTGGAAACTATCGCCTCGCGCTCTACGACCGACGGATAAAAGTCATCACCCACGTAGCCTTCGCGCTCAAGCTGGCTGCACACTTTCTGGAACAATTGCGCCTGAGTCAGCGGCTCGTTCACCACCATAAAATGGTCGGCGTCGAAAAACTTCTCCAGCATATAGGGCTTGGTGCGATCCACCAGCACCAGCTTACCCAACTGTTCTAGCTGGTATTCGGTCGGGAACGGTGACATCACCACCACCGGTTTGTTCTTTTCACTGACCCGCGCGTTGGAAATGACAAAGTCTTCGTCGATATGATTGAGCACCTCGTAATCGCGTAGCGAAACGATGCGCGTCATCACCAACTGCGGGTATTTGCGTGCGATTTGCGCCTGGATCATCCGGACCGTCGAGTTGCCGGTATCGCAGACCAACATCACCTGCGGATGGCGCTCATAACCGATGTTGTAATGCCGCTCCAGGCCAACGCCAATGTGCAGCACCAAATAGCCGATCTCGTTTTCACTCAGGGTATAAGGCGTGTATTTTCCCCAGCTCGATACGGCCGCCAGCGTCACGTCGTAGGCCATCGGGTAGTGCTGCTTGATGTTCGCCAACAGCGGGTTGGGGATATTAATCTGGTATTTCACCCGGGTGATCATGGTTTTGATGTGGGTGAGCAGATCGGCCCGCAGCTGCTTGTCCCCTTGCAGGTTGTAGTTATAGTGCGAATTGATATACGACAGGATGTAATCCACCAGCGCTTCTTCATCGTCGGCGTTGATCTCGGTCGGCTGCACCTCCTGCACACGACGCGCGGCGATGTTGACCCGTAGATAAGCCTCCTCCGCCATCGAGACCTCTTTGCCGCTGGCTTTGCGTAACTCCCCGGCTAGCCAGGTAGAAGCCTTACGCACAGCGTCATCACCGTCCTCAACGTCAAAATCCGGCAACGGATAGCCGTCGGTAATGCGCCGTAATGCCACCGCACAGTAGAAAATCAGGTACTGTTCACCTTCGTCGGTCAGACGAATAGCATATTGAGACAACAGCGGATGCAGCAGCCCGGCAAAGGTCGCCACCTGCGGTTGCTGCAGGATCTCATTGTTAAGCAATGGGTTTTCGGCGTCGGCCAAATGCAGTTGGAATAACAAGTCGGTCAGGCAGGCGCGGATCGCCATCTCCGAGCCGAACAGCTTCATGCCGTAGCGCGGCTTGGTCTCGATGGTCAACTGATAGTGCGCCAGGCGCTCCCTCACCTCAGCCATGTCGTTTTGCAGCGTGCCGCGGCTGACAAACCATTCGTCGGCTAAATCTTCCAGCTTCAGAGAAAAGGCTGAGGTCAAAAAACGAACCAGCAGATAGTGTACCCGCTCCTGTGCGCTGCGTGGCGTGGCGTGTTTTTTACGCTCCTGATGCTGCAGGGCGCTGAACAACCTGGCATCATCCACCTGCAGGCGATAGCCCGCACCGCGGCTATGCACAAAGTGCGCACCATATTTTTCCAAAATATCGTTCAGCGCGGTGATATCAGCACGCACGGTTCGGGTGGACACGGCAAAACGCTTCGCCAACTCGTCCTGCGGCAAGGTTTCAGACTGCAAAGCATCGAACAGATAGGCCAAACGCGGGTAGGGAAATCGCACCATTCTCTTTCCGTCAATTAGAGTGCCCGCCAGGTGGATCCGGCGGGCAACAAGTTACTTGGCTAGCGGCAAGAACACCATTTGCGAGGGGCTGCCGACCGGCGTATAGCCTTCAACAAAGCTGAGTTTGCCACTGGCCTTATCCACGCTGAAACGGGTGACGTTATCGCTGCGTTGATTCATCGCATACAGATAGCGCCCGTCCGGACTCAGCGTTAACGAGCGCGGATAATCCCCGCGCGTCCAGGTTTCCGCCACCGAATGCAGCTCGCCGCCACTGCCAACGCTGAACTGCGCGATGCTGTTATGCAGCCGATTGGCCACGTACAGATTTTTGCCATCCTCGCTCAGCACCAGGCCGGCGGCGAAGTTGGTGCCCTTATAATCGGCTGGCAGCGAAGAGATCACGTGCAACTGTTTCAGAGTACCTTTTTGGTTATCAAAACGGTAGCTGGTCAGCGTGGAAGCCTCTTCGTTCACCAGCAGCAAGGTTTTCCCGTCCGGATGAAACACGAAATGACGCGGCCCGGCGCCGGCGGAAGATGCCGCGATCCACGGCGGATCGTTCGGCGTTAACTGGCCGCTGGCATCGTCAAAGCGCCATTGATAAATACGATCCAGCCCCAGATCGGTGGAGAACACAAACTTGCCGCTCGGATCGCTGGCGATCATATGCGCATGCGGGCCGTTGTGATCGCTGATAGCAAAGCTGCCCTCCACCGCCGCCTCCGGCTTGCCGGCCCCTGCCGGTCCTTGCTGTTGCTGCACCGAACTGGCCGTGCCCAGCTTGCCGTCGCTTTCAACCGGGAAAGCCGCTACGGTGCCGCTGACATAGTTTGCCACCAACAGATGACGACCGTTTGGCGTCAGGAAGAGATAAACCGGCCCCGCCCCCTGCGCATCAACCTGATTGAGCTGGGTCAGGTTGCCGTCCGTCGGATTGATACGGTAAGCAATAATGCCGCCATGCTGAGTCCCGTTAAAGTCAGCCACTTCGCTGGCGACATACAGCGTCTGGCCTTTGGCATCCACGGTAAGCTGTGCTGGGTTCGGCTGGCTGCTGGCCAGGGTTCTGGCGCTCAGTGCGCCGCTGACCGGATCGACCTGCACCCGGTAAACGCCTTCGCCGTTAGGGTTGTAAGTACCGATATAAGCAAAATGAGATGACGTAGATTTCATTGCATCCTCAGCATGAAGCGCCGGGCTAGCCATCGCCAGCAGCGCCAGAGTGACTGCAGTTCGCAGGGTGGAAGATGTTTGCCAGTTTCGCATAGTTATCCTGATGGTATACCCGTCATCTTTCAAGCCACAGCGTAGTTAGCTGCAACTTGAAAGCCAGAGGGGAAAGATAGCGGCGCGGTGTGCCCGCGCCTGGGGATACAGAGCCTGCGCCTCCCTGCCTTACGTCATCCGATAATGTGCTTTAACCCACCAGCTTTTTGGTGGTCGCCAGCAGGGTTTTCACGTCCTGTGGGCGGGTGTTACCGGTGCTGGAGTCGATGATTGAGCTATAGATGTGCGGGATCACCCGCTTCACGCCGGCAGCCAATGCGATCTCGACGATCGGCTCGAAGTTTTCCAGATCGATACCGCCGGTCGGTTCCAGCATAAAGTCATGCTCGGCACAGGCTTTGGCGACATACTCGTATTCCTCTCTGCATGCCAGTCCGCCCATCGGGAAATATTTGATTGAGCTACCGCCCATGTCTTTCAACAAGGCGATGGCGGTTTCCACCGGCACAATGCCGTCCGGCGCGGCAGCGCTCAGCGGCCCCGTCGAAATTTTTACCCAGCCAACGCGGCCGGTTGGCGACACCAGACCGTTCACCACGCTGTCATTCTGCCCCAGCAGCGCACGGCTTGCGCCCACGCCGGTAAACACCTGATTGACGTGCTGCGGCTGTACCCGCTGGGAAATCAGGCTGACCATCGCCGATTGTTTAGGATCGCCTGCGCCCAAGCCTACCGACAGCGCATTTTCTATCAGACGCGCATAACGCTGCATGTCCGCAACTGCACTGTCGACGTCCGGGTAGTTCTTGGAAAGCACCCCCACCAGCACATGCCCTTCTGCCGCCGCATAAATCTCCTGCGCGTTGTCTTTCGAACCGGCCAACACGTTGAGGCACACGCGATCGCGATAGTAGTTAGGTTGCAGCTTCATGCTTGTTTCTCCGTGAACAGATTTTTAATACAGGTGAAAACGGTCATCAGCTGTTGCTGATCAACGCTGCGCACGTCCACTTCAATCTTGCCTTCGTTAGCTTTATAGCCACGGAAGTAGATAGCAATCTCGCCGGTTTTCAGCGCCTGCACAATGTCGTAGGTCGACCATCCCAGCACCGCTTCGTCGAACGTGATTTCTGCCCGTGCGATATCACGCCCGGCGCTGTCCCAAACGGTTTTGGCACTGATACCGGTCAGGGTATTCAGACTGTCGATAAACGGCGTCATTCTTTCAACCATCTGCTGCCCGGTGGTTTTCTCCAGCCGCAGGTAGCTTTCTATCGCCTGCGTCAGGCCGAGGATGCCCTCTTTGCCGACCTTCATCGCCCGGCCGATACCGCCGGTTTGCAGCTTCACCCATTCGACGTACTGTTTCTTTCCAATCACCAGACCGCTGGTCGGGCCTTCGATGGCCTTGGCGCCGCTGTAAACCACCAGGTCGGCTCCCATCTGGTAGTAGCACAGCAGATCTTCTTCCGCCGCGGCATCGACGATCAGCGGCAGGTTATGTTTGCGCGCCACCACCACCGCCTGCTCAACGGAAAGAATGCTTTTCTGCACGCAGTGGTGTGACTTGATATAGAGGATCGCCGCCGTTTGCGGCGTAATGCAGGCCTCGAGCTGTTCGGCGGAACACTCGTTGGCGTAACCGGCTTCAACCACCTTACCGCCACCCAGCGCCACCATGGTATCGACCGGCGCACCAAAGTTGACGTTATGACCGCGCGGCAACACGATTTCGCGCGGAACGGTAATAGGTGCGGAGTGCAGGTTCACCAACAGGTTGGCGTTGTCTTTGACGATCAGCGCCGCCACTGACTGGGCAATGCCCGCCGAGGCGCAGGAAACCACCACCGCGCTTTCGACATTCAGCAAATTGGCGATGTAAGCGCCGGTTTTGTCGACCAGATCCTTGATTTCGAAGTAGTGGTTCATGCCGTAATCCACGGCGTCTATGACATCCTGGCGCGGCGTAGACACGCCGAGTGCAGTCATGCGACCTGAAGTGTTGATGACCTGTTTTAAATTATATTTTTCATAAATCGAAGACATGAGCGGCTTTCCCTTCATCGGTTAATAGGATTTCCCCGGCCACCACGGCGGCCAGCGGAACCAGCAATTGTTGACCCTCGGCCGACTGCCCTTCTGAATCGGCGAACACCTGTGGCCCCTGACGGAGCTCGAACAGCGTGAAATCGGCATCGCAGCCCGGTTCTAGTCGCCCCTTATGGGACAGGTGCAGCGCCGAGGCGGCATTTTCCGTAACGCAGGCAATCACCTGCGGCAGCGATAACCCAACGCTGAAGAATTTGGACATCACCGTCGCCAGGCTGTGTACCGGCCCGGCCATCCGGTTGCGGCAGTAGATATCGGAGCTGATGGTATGCGGCAAAATGCCAAGCGCTATCGCCTGGCGCGCCACCTCGAAGCTGAAGCTGGCGGTGCCGTGGCCAACATCCAGCAGGACGCCGCGCTTTAGCGCGCGCTGGATAGACTCACGCAGCGTGCCCGCCGGCGTCAGAATGCGATTCGGTTTGCCGTTGTAGCAGTGAGTGATAATGTCGCCACGGGTTAGCAGATCGGCTATTTCATCCAGATCCGGCGGGTTATTGCCGATATGAACCATCAACGGCAGCAGGTTATTTTCTTGCTGGATCTCTTTGGCCAGCACCAGCGGCCGGATGCCGTTCTGGCCAACGACGCTGCTGCTCATGCGCGCCTTGATGCCGATGACAAAACCGGCATGTTTGTCGATCGCCCGGCTGACTTTCTGTTTGTCGATGTCTGCCAAATCAGCCAGTTCGTTCTGACGCAGCAGGCCGATGCGCGAAATGTTCAGGAAGGCGAAAACGTTGGTTTTGCTGCTGCGCGTCAGCGTATAAAACGCATCCACGTCGTCGGTGCCGGTGCTGCCGGCATCCACCACCGTGGTGACGCCACAGGCCGTGCCGACCAAGTCCGGTTGGTCATGGTAAATCGGCGAAGAGGGGTAGCAGTGCACGTGGGAGTCGATCCAGCCGGCGCTCAGGCGGCAGTTACCCGCCAGATCCAGTCTTCGATGGGCGTGGACGTCGTCGGCCAATTGACCCACTTCGGCAATCTTGCCGCCTTTGACCGCCAGATCCACCAGCCGATCATCCGCCAGTCTGGCGCCTGTGATTACTAAGTCATACATACCGCATTACTCCTTTTACAGCCTGGGGACGGCACCCGGTACCGCCCCCAGCAATCACGTTCGTGATTAGGCGATAGCTACCGGGAAAATGGCCCCTAACAGCATCGCACCGAGGATCGCCCCACCGGTGATCGGCTTATTCCAGATATAGAACAGCAAGGCGCCAAGCAGCGAGCCGATACCGATCGGAATGGAAGCGGTCATCGCCGACAAGATGATCAACGGCCCCAGGAAACGCCCCGAGGAGTTACCGGCGCCCATCATCACGTCCGCCCCGTAGGTGGAGTTGCTCTGATTGATGGTAAATTTACGCGCCAAAATGATCAGGTAGCCAATCGCCAGGCCAATCACCAGGCCGGTCACCAGCGAGGCGGCAAAGTTAGCGACCGGGAAAATGATCCCCGCCCCCAGCAGCAGCGCCGGAACCCCCAGCCCCACGCCGGTCTGGATCGCACCGCCGATGTCCAGGATCCCCACCAGCGAACCTTCAATGATGCGCGCAAACAGGAAGCTGGCGCCGAAGGCCGCCACGGCACCGTAAACGCCGGTGTCCATTCCCGCACGCAGCATAGAAACGAAGGCGACTTCGTTAAACGCGCCGATGCCATACAGGTAGTACATGTGCGTCCCGGCGAACACGCCGGAGGAGAGCAGGCCAACAAAAATCGGGAATGACCAGTCGGCATACCAGAAGCCTTTTTGGGTTTGTTCTTCCATTTTCCAGCTCCTTATTTACCGCTCAGGGTGTTGTGAATTGCGTCCAACCAACCCGGCACGCCGAGACTGAAGGACTCGAGGACTTTCATGTCAAAGCCGCGGAAGAACCCGCTCAGCACGAACAGCAGCACGATCACCGCCATCATGATCTTGGTGATTTTGTTCCAGCCGCTCTCTTCCACGCCTTTACCGATCAGAATGCCCAGCACCAGACCCGGTACGGCGTTGCCCATGATCAGCTGCGCCAGGCCGCCGAAGATGGTGCCCCAGAAGCCGGAACGGCGTCCGGCGTCGATCGCCGCCAGCCAGAAGATCACCGGCATCACGGTATTCACCAGCAAGTTCGCTGCCGGCACCAGCACCTTGATCGCCGTCACCTGCAATGCGGCAGGCACGGCGGAAGCCGTGGTATTCAGGAAGGCCACAACCAGCATGCCGATGATGCCGCAGGCGATAGCCATTTTTTTTGGATCGTGCAGCGTTTGCGCCAGGTTGCGATTTTTAACCATCAACGCAGCCGCGCCCCAGTGTGGAATAATGCGGTGGTCAACGTCCTGCGTGAAGGCCCCTGCCGCCACGGAAGACGCCCAGGCGTTGAAGAAGAAGCCCAGACCGAATGAGAAGTGGGAAGCCGGATCGCCCTCGCAGGAGTTCAGCTCGCCCAGGGTGCGGAAAGCCCCCATGCCCTGTGTCGTAGGTGCATGGAACATACGTGCGGCGCCGGCCCCTACGCCAACCCCCACCAGTCCGCCGATAATAAGCGACTTAAATAAGATGATTAAAAACATCAGTATACCCTTTGATTTATGCTAACGTTTTTATTTCGTGACGAAGACAACTTTTTCTGTATTGATCATTGTCACGTTCACGGTTATTTCCAGAGCCACGGAGTAGCTTTTTCTTTCGCGCGGCAGAAAGAAAAACAGAAACTTTTCTTTTGTTATTTTCTCTTCTGCTTTTAATACGCTGACATCCTGCGGTTCAATACGCAGCAGAATATTACCGGTGGATTTTAATACCGCGCCCTGCACATTGGCCAAGGCGGAAGCAAAAGCTTTCGCTTTGCTGTCGCCCTTACCCTCCACCTTTACCGACGTTGTATATTGTTCTTTCATTACGGGTTGCCGTGTTTTTTGACGTAGGCTTCAACCAGCCTTTGACCCAGCTCTTCTTTATCCATAAAACCAAAACCCAATACGGTGCAGCCTTCGTTTATTGCCGTCACGCCCTCATCAATGGAGCGCATGCCGTATTTGGCTTTGTAGCCGTATTTAGTTTGTGCGGTAATGGCACCCGCGCCGCCGCTGCCGCAGAAAGAAATCCCCAGCTGTGCGCCTTCCGCTTTCATCACGTCGCCCAGCTTCATGTCAGCCGCCACGCCGGGGATCACGATGGCTTTTCCACCTGCATTTTCAATGCCCTGACCCACTTTCTGACCTTTACCCAAACGATCGCCAATCACTACGGTAATCTGACCCATGGTATTTTCTCCTGATTAATTTAATTCGCTAAAAACTATTGGTTATTATCTTTTGCCACTTCAAAATGTACGGAAAGCAAATAGGCCTCTTCAATCGGCAGAGTGGTGAACTGGTCGACTACCCGTTCCGCCATTTTCATAGATTCCGCCGAGATCTCGTCAAACAGTGATTTATCGACTTCCGGTAATGGCTCGCCGGTGATTGAACGCAACACCATGGCGCGAATATGCGACTCCAGCATCTGTTGCTGCACCGCATTGGTATAAATGTCTTCGGCGTTTAGCATGGCGGTAATATCAGCCAGCACCCGTTCGGTTATCGCTCCGGCCGTGCTGACGTCAGGTTGTTCACTATTTTCTCTCGCAGCAGATCCATCATTCACTTTTCAGTTCCCCTAGATCCAAACATGATTCCGTAAGTCGCACAGCGCATCACCTGAATAAGCCGCCTTCTCTGATGCCTTTACCCTAACCCCGGGGAGATATTCTGTGTACTCTGTTTTTTTCCAGTTGAAAGTGGAAATTCAGTGACCGTCAGGGATCCATTTCGCAAAATAATCCTCTGCCAGATAATTCAATTAGATTACAAAAAGATATCGCCACAAAAGGTTTCCAGTTGAGCCAAGGGAGGTGAAAAGCTTCGTGATCGGGATCTCTTTCTTTTCCCGGCTTAACCGCCTACTATCGGTAAGACAATTCGACATCAACAACACCCCCGTACCTCTGGCGCGGGGGTTTTGCTTTTGTGCTGTTTTTCCGAATTTATGGGCGCGTTACCCGACGCCTTTTGATTTGACTGGAGAGTGGAATGACCAAGCCAACCATTACTATTAATGAGCTGGATGCGGAACGCCTGGATGCGCTATTGGAACAACCGGCCTTTGCCAACACCGATGTCGCGGCTGCGCTGAACATCGAGCTGGATCGCGCCGAAATTCTGCCGCCGTCCCAGATCCCGGCCAACGTAGTGACCATGAACAGCCGCGTACGTTTCCGCGATCTGCACACGGCAGAAGAACACGTGCGTACGCTGGTTTACCCGGCTTCGCTGAAGGATAGCCACGAACAGCTGTCGGTGATGGCGCCGCTGGGCGCAGCGCTGCTGGGCATGCACATCGGCAACCAGATTACCTGGCAGTTGCCGAACGGTGAAGAAGCGCGTATCGAAGTGCTGGAACTGTTGTACCAGCCGGAAGCGGCGGGTGAATACCACCGCTAAGCGGTTTTCAGGGCGGTGACCAGCCGCCCTTTCTGTCTCTTACACACCGATGGCGATCAAAACCAGGATCAGCAACAGCACGTAAATTCTGGCATGCAGCCGATCATTGACCTTCGGCAGCCACTTCCTGGCAACCACCGTCCCCACGACACCGCTCGTCACCAACTGCCCGAGCAGGGCCAGATTGACGTAACCCAGATAGTGCGGCCCTGTCATTTCCCTCCATCCCAAACCGACGTACATCAATGCCCCCACGACGGCGACAGGGATCGACAACGCATTGGCCGAACTGACGCAATGCCGCATCTCGAACCCATGGCGACGCAACAGAGGCACCGTCATCACGCTCCCCCCTACGCCGAGCAGGGTCGCGATGACACCAATCAGCGGGCCGCCGATCAACAGAGTCGATGGTGAAAGTGCAGCGCGTACCGGCTTAACCAAAAACCCCGGCCTGAACAGACAATCCGCAATCGTCACCAGGATGTAAATCACAAACAACAAGCGCACCGTGCCGTCCGCCAACAGGCTGGATGCAAAAGCCCCCAGCACCGTCCCCATCCCGATATAAAAAATGAGCGGAACCAGAGTTTCACGCAGCAGGTTGCCACTGCGCCACTGGGCAAAAGTGGCGTAACCTGCCGTGAAAATCATCACCGCCGTCGAGGTGGCCACTGCGATATGCATCGCCTGACCAGGCTGTTCCCCCGAGGCGATCACCAGATGGTAAACCAGCGGCACCACCACAAAACCACCGCCAAAACCGAACACGATGGTCGTCATACCGGTAACAACGCCGGTCAACAGCACGAAAATAATATCCACCATAGCCGCAGGCGCTCCTGAGTAAAGATGTCGAGCGGCAGCATAAAACACCGGCTTTTGGCTTGCTTCATATCAAAGGCCAACTATCATTGCGTTTCGGCCAACTGTTCAGCGAAAGGCTTTATGCGCAATCGACATATTGACGATCTCGACTCGGTGCAAAGGCCCGTGATTGCTATTGGCACCGACTACCCAAGGGGTTACCTGCTGCCTATGCACCAGCATCGGCGCGCTCAATTGCTTTACGGCGCCACCGGGGTAATGCACGTGTTCACCCGTCAGGGGAACTGGATTGTGCCGCCTCAGCATGCGGTGTGGCTGCCCCCACAGATGGCGCATGAAGTAAGAATGGTCGGCGTCACGACCCGCAGCCTGTACATTGAACCGGTCGCGTTGTTGGTTGACCCACCACAGGATTGCCAGGTGGTCAGCGTAACGCCGCTGATGCGCCAACTGTTGATGGCCGCCGTCGATATGCCACTGGATTACAATGAGCAAGGCCGGGATGGCGCGCTGGTTAGCCTGCTGCTGCATGAGCTGGCCAATCTACCGCCTCTGCCGCTGCATATCCCCCTGCCGGCGGACCGGCGGCTGAGTGAACTCTGCCAGCAATTCCTGCAACACCCTGACGCGCACGATTCACCTCAGGCATGGGCTTCGCGGCTGTATATGAGCATCCGCAGTTTCAGCCGCCTGTTTCGCGCTCAGACAGGAATGTCCTTCTCACAATGGCGTCAGCGTGCCTGCGTGGTGTTGGCGCTGGCCCAATTGGCCGAAGGCAGCAGCGTGACGCAGGTGGCTCTGGAATTGGGGTATGAAAGCAGCGCGGCGTTTGCCACCATGTTTCGCCGCGTGCTGGGGCAGGCGCCGTCCTGCTATCTGGCTTCAGAACGGCGCGAAAGGGGTTAGCGGAACTTCTTGTGGTTAGCGTCGCGGGTTTGTTTGAAGCCCTGCGCGACCTGCTTGGCTTCGGCCAGCTTGCCCTGGTTGGCCAGCGCCAGCGATTGGTCGATCTGACCGATCAGCGTGTCCAGCCCGTGGTGGAAATCTTTTATCTCCGGGCTATCGGGCGCTTTGTCCTCCAGCTTGGGCGGCGTGCTTTGCTTTGCATCCACTGCGGCGGCGCGCATGTTCTGCAAACTTTGCTTCAAGGTATCCGTGGAGTCAGTGCTCAGCACCGTTTTGTAATTGCCTGCGATGGTATCCATATCGTCGGCCAGATCGGCCGCGACCGCCAGTGAACTGGCGCCCAGCAGCGCCAGCGCCATCAGCGCTTTCAGTTTGTTCGACATGCTTGCTCACCTTCCAGTTATTGTTTTAGTGGTCCCCTTTTAGGGCCGTGCGCCGCCATTGACCACGCCATGACGCAGCACAGCCTAAACATAGGCAAGGGAGCAGAAAACCGAAACCGGAGATTTGTAAGCAAGGTTAAAACAGAGGAAGGGGAAACGGCTGGCAACGGGAGCGGCCAGCCGTGGCGAACATTATTGACCGGCGATTTTCATGTCCGGCAGTAAAACGGAGCCGCACTGAATATTGCTGCGGGTTTCGATGTCGCTGCCCACGCTGACAATGTTGCGCAGCATATCCTTGAGGTTGCCGGCGATGGTGATCTCGCTGACCGGATACTGGATCTCGCCGTTTTCCACCCAGAAACCGGCGGCGCCACGCGAATAGTCACCGGTAATACCGCTAACGCCCTGGCCCATCAGTTCGGTCACCACCAGGCCCGTGCCCAGTTGCTTCAGCATGCCGGCAAAGTCATTACCCTGCCCGGCAATGCGCCAGTTGTGAATACCGCCTGCGTGTCCGGTGCTGTGCATACCGAGCTTGCGGGCCGCATAGCTGGTCAGCAGCCAGGTTTGCAGTACGCCATCTTTAACGATGTCGCGCCGTTGGGTGCGTACACCTTCGCTGTCGAACGGCGTGGAAGCCAGGCCTTTCAGCAGATGCGGGTGTTCTTCAATGGTCAGCCAGTCCGGCAGGATCTGCTTGCCCAAAGAATCCAGCAGGAAGGTGGATTTACGGTAAACGCTGCTGCCGCTGATGGCGCCAACCAAATGCCCGAACAGGCCGGTAGCCACTTCAGAAGCGAACAGCACCGGGGCGGTCATGGTAGACAGCTTGCGCGGTGCCAGACGCGACAGCGTGCGGCGGGCACATTCCTGACCCACCCATTCAGGGCTTTCCAGATCGCCCATCGCACGGCCGATGGTATAGGCGTAGTCGCGCTCCATATCGCCATCCTGCTCGGCAATCACGCAGCTCGACAGCGAGTGCCGGCTGGAACAGTAGCTTTGCAGCATGCCATGACTGTTGCCGAACACCTTGATGCCGTAGTGGCTGTTAAAACTGCCGCCTTCGGTATTGGTGATGCGCTTGTCAGCCGCCAACGAAGCCTGCTCTGCGCGAGCAGCCAATTCGATACCGCGTTCGGCGTCCAGTTCTGCCGGATGGAACAGATCCAAGTCCGGTGCATCAAACGCCAACAGGTCCTTTTCCGCCGGGCCGGCGTTCGGATCTACCGAGGTGTAACGGGCAATATCCAGCGCCGCCTGCACGGTGCGGGCAATGGCATCCGGGCTGAGATCGGTGGAAGAAGCGCTGCCTTTGCGTTGCTGGTGATAGACGGTAATGCCCAACGCGCCATCGCTGTTGAACTCAACGTTCTCCACTTCGCCAAAGCGAGTGCTGACGCTGATACCGGTAGATTTGGTCACGGCAACTTCTGCCGCATCAGAACCGGCGCGCGCCAGTTCCAAAGCCTGTGAAACGGCCTGTTCCAGCGCCTTGCGCTGTTCTGCAACTTGAGTGACTACTTTCATCAATCTGCCATACTTAATCAGAAAATCGTTGAGAAAAGTGCCGTGGCGGCGTGGTTGCGCGCGGAGTCACGCGCAAAAATCATGTGATTTATACTTTTGAGTCTAACAGGAACCGCGTGGAATTTCGCATAAAGCGAGAACAGGGACACAGAATGATCGCTAAAACAGCAGGCTTATCACTCAATCACCAATTTTACTGATTTGCCTATATTGGCGAGCATGTTGATCAATGCATCAAGCGTAAATTTATCTGTTTTCCGGTTTACCACATCAGACACGCGCGGTCGTGAAGTGTGTAAATACCTTGCGGCTTCCTCTTGCCGATACCCTTCGTCCTCTATCCACGCGCTTATTTCTCCCATCAGTTGCCTTTTAAGCGCGATGATGTGTTCAATCTCTGCGTTGGATTGCTTCTGCAACTGCCGCGCCTCGTCAGGGGCAAAACCCAGGTCAGCGAACACATTGCCACCTTGTGGCGTAACATGCCTGGAATGGGTATCAATTGGCTTGGTCATTTTTTCTTACCCCGCTCTTCTATCACTGCGTCATAACGCGCTTTGATAATCTGAATATCGTGCTGACTGGTTTTCGCCGTTTTCTTCTGAAAACTGTGCAAAACATAAATAACTTCATTAAATTTAGCCACGTAAATCACTCTAAAAGCTCCTGCAAGGGCATATAAGCGAATTTCGCAAACGCCGGTGCCACACCCCTTCATCGGTTTCCAATTGCCGGGTTCTACTCCCTTTTGCACTTTACTTAATTCAAACCCGGCAGCTCTACGTGCGTCCGCCGGAAACGCTAATAGATCCGCCAACGAGGAGCCACGCCAGTCTATGGCCTTTTCATTCTCATCATCCATGAGCCCCACCTCCATATGTATAAAATCTTATACGCGCGTGGTGATAAAAACAACAAATCAAAAAATAACTGTCGGTGAATAAGGCGGATTTCTTGTCGCATCGGCAGCTATACTCAATCTGCTCTGGCGCGCAATTGGCGGGTTGCTGGACAACCTGTTAGGATTAGCCTCTTTTTAACGGAGCCTACCATGAACAAACAGCCTGAAGACTGGCTCGACGATGTCCCGGAGAACACGGACGAGGACGATGACGAGATTATCTGGGTCAGTAAAAGTGAAATTAAACGTGATGCCGAAGCCCTGAAAGACCTGGGGACCGAACTGGTCGAACTGGGTAAAAACGCGCTGGAACGCATCCCGCTGGACGAAGATTTGCGCGCCGCAGTTGAGCTGGCGCAGAAAATCAAGAAAGAAGGCCGCCGCCGTCAGCTGCAGCTGATTGGCAAAATGCTGCGCGCCCGCGATGTAGAGCCGATCCAAACCGCGCTCGACAAGCTGAAGAACCGCCATAACCAACAGGTTTCGCTGTTCCACAAGCTGGAAGCGCTGCGTGACCGTCTGGTAGAAGAAGGTGATGACGCGATCCCGTCGATTCTGGCGCTGTATCCGGAAGCCGACCGCCAACAGCTGCGCTCACTGGTGCGTAACGCACAGAAAGAGAAAGCCGCTAACAAGCCACCGAAAGCTTACCGTCAAATTTTCCAATACCTGCGCGATCTGGCCGAAACCGCCGAATAATCGCCGCCGTCACCACGGGATGAACCCGATTCATCCCCGGTGATGTGCAGGTTCACCGCTGCTTTCACGGATATTGAAACGCAGGCTGCCTTCCAGTTCTTCTTCCGCCTCTTCAAACAACAGGATAATCGCACCAAAGCGACGTTTGCTGCGGGCGTTGAGATGGGTAAACTCAATCTCGACCGGCAGGCCGATATCCGCCGTCACCACGTCCCACAGCGCGTCAAGATTGGCACCAAAAGCCTCATCCAGTGCAAACTTATGCGCAAAAACGCGGTAAAACGCCGGCAGATCGCTAATCTGATTAAAATCGAACTCTACTTTTGCCATCAAGCTCACTCCACCCGAATGAAGTTTTTATAATGGTCACGCGTGACAAAAATCAGGCCATCACTGGAATACAGCAGGCGATCGGCACCACGCCGGCCGCATTGGTAATTGATATCCGCCTCGCGCCATACCCGGCTGCGGGCCACAGGCAGTTGTCCTTCACGGTTTGAGAAACGGTCGCCACCAATTGCCTTGCCCGGCAGCACCGAACACAGGTTGCCGTTACGTGCATCCCATCCCTGCTCGCGCGCCTGTTTTTTGGTGATGTAATAGTCCGGCAGCCGCTGATGCTGCTGCAGGTAGCTCACCACCCTTTTCTGCTGCGTCAGTTGGTCAATACTCTGGCCTTCGGCCACCGCCGGTACGTTGGTAATCGCCCGATCGTTACCACGCAGTGCGCTAAAACCGGCTATCACAACGGCGATGACTACCGCCACGAGGATCCGCTTATTCATTGCTGTCCCTGAATTATGGCCGACAAGGGTGCACTGGCACCCATGCTAGTTGGATTTATAGATGAAGAGGATGAAGCAGAGATGACTGGCATGTAACGTTTTCACTTCAGGGAAACCACGCCCCACAACCTGCAACACCCGTTCAAGCTAATCATGCCATTGTGCAGCGCGTCTGGCACTCAGTGCAACTCTGAAACAGGCCTCTATCAGGCAAGTATAGCCCCGGCAGGGGCATTTGGCGTCTCAGTCGATCAGCGCGTGGCGGTAGCGGTGCAGCATGTCGGCCAAACGTTTTACCGGTCCGGTAACGCTGAGCGGTGCCTGATAATCCACCAGCTTTTGCTGATAGTCATTCATTTCATCCAACAGCCGATCGTAATAGTAGGCACGCTTCACGTCGGTCTTGGCTGAAACCACATGGTCGGCGGTTTTGCGGATCTGTTTGTGGAAGGCCGAAAGCTCTTCGCTAACCGGGATCTCTGCCCGCTGCATGCGCTGATGCGCAATGATCAGGTTCAGCGCCAGCCGGTATTTGGCGATGTCGTTCGGGAACATCATCAGCAGTTGGTTAAGCTGCTGATACAGCGCCGGCAGATGGTTTTGTCGACGCAGCGACGCCTTGGTGGTCAACGCCGAGACCGCGCTGCCGACAAACTGGTTCAGCAGCGTGCGACCGGTACGTTCACGTGAATTATCGCGGATCAGCAGCAGTACCATCAGCCCCACGCAGCTGCCGAGGAACTGACCGAGCGCACCGTCGAGAAACTGAGTGACGTTGAATTCCATCGGGTTACTCAACACCAAAATGTTGATGGTCCCCGCCAGCAGGCCGAGCGACCCCAGCCGTCTTTTCTGCACTTCGATACCGATGAAAAACGCCAGCAGCCCCAGACTGAGGCACAGCAGTAAAATGCTTTGCTGGGTCGCCGGCAGGATCACCATAAAGAACAGCGAACCGACCGGGATTGCCGCCAGCATGCCCAGCACAAAGTCCATTGCGACCATGCGCGGCGCGGGGGTACGCATCGCCAGCGAGGTGATCACCGCAATGATCACCATAAAGCCGCTGCCAGAGGTCCAGCCGGTCCACAGCCACAGTAGGCAGCCAAAGGCCGTCGCCACAAAGGTGCGCAGGCCGTTAATCATCGCGTGGTGGCCTTCAGCCGAAGTCGGTTTGATCACCACCTCGCTGCTCAACACCCCCTCTTCCACCGCGCTGATGCTGCTGTTGGTATGCACGCCTTTAGCCAACAGCAGGTAACGCGTGGCCGCCCCCACCCAACTGGTGATGGTCAGCAAGGTTTCGTCAGTGCGGTTGGTGGTCAGCACCTGGCGCAACAGCTTCATGCGTTTATGGATTTCCTGCGGGGTGTCCGCCGGTACCATCAGCAGTTCGCGGATATTTTCTTTCACCGCATCCGGGTGATTCAACAGGATTAAATACGTCTCACAGGCCTGGGTGATCAGCGTCAGCGACAGCGTATGCAACGCCAGAACACGGCGGTTCACCTTTTGCCAGCGCGAAGACTCCATCATCAGGTTGCTGCGCATGCCGTTCAGCGCAGTGGTGCCCTTCACCAGGTTGCTCCAGGCGCGGTCGATATCTTCTTTCTCGGCATTGCTGATGCACATCTGCATCAACCGGTACTGATCCACCAGCAGTTGATCCACGGCGCGATCGATATCTTGTTTGATCGAACGCGGCGAGAACAGCAGATCCGCCAGCACTGCGCTGACGATCCCGAGCACGATCTCGCTACAGCGTTCAATGGCGAACTGCGGCGCTTCCAGCAGGTGGGCTTCGCTGGTGGCGACCGTCACGATAATGATCAGCGCGGTATAGCCGGCCAGCCCCCAAGCATAGGAGTTCTCGACTTTAATCAGCGAGGAAAGCCAGGTGCAAAAACCGGCCCAAATGCAGCACAGCAACAGCATCACAACCGGCGCACGCGCCGTAGTGACGATAATCGCCAGACCGACGAAACACCCGATAAAGGTACCGATGATACGCAGCCAGCCGCGGTGGCGGATAGCGCCGGAGAAGGGTTCGCCACCGGCGGCAAAGGCCGGGCCGGCGGCCACGATGGCGGCGGTCATCGCCGACCAACGTGGCGTTTCCAGATTGAGGTGGAAGCCGACAAACAGGGCAAACACAATGGCAAAGCTGAGCTTGAAGGCAAATCTCAGCCTGATAAAGGTTGGGTTATTCATTAACCGAACTCACGCAGCCGATGCATCAAACGCACAAAAGGCGAGCCGCTGTCGGTAGCGCGATCGTTCTTGCCGGTGATCACCACGGTAGCCGTGGTACCTGCCGGGTACGGATGCAATTGGTCTTTGTCATCCAGCAGAATTTTCACCGGCACGCGCTGTGCCAGGCGCACCCACTCCAGGTTGCTGTCGATCGACGCCAGCCCTTTGCTGTTCACGGTGCTGCTGCTGTTATTGACGGCGGCAGCCACGCTGTCGACGGTGCCATGCATGATACGGTTACTGCCCAGCGGAGTGATTTCCGCACGGTCGCCCTTGTTCAGGCCATGCAGCTTGGTTTCTTCCAGGTAGGCGAGAATGTAGAAACTGTTTTTCTTCACCAGCGCCACAGCGACAGAACCGCGGGTAATGTACTCCCCGGCATGTACGTTCAGGTTAGTGATCCAGCCATCGGCCGGTGCACGCACCGTGGTGCGTTCCAAATCCAGCTTCGCCAGTTCACGAGTCGCTACTGCCTTCGCCAACTGATGTTCTACGGTTTGCAAAACGTTATTCGCCTGGTCAATCTCCTCCTGCGACATTGCCTGCACGCCCAAGCGAACGCGACGGCCCGCCTCACGTCTTTTCTCCGCTGCCAGGGTCTGGTAATAGGCTACGTCAGCGTTAGCTTCCGCCAGGGCCTGTTGGTAGCGCGGCTGGTCGATCACCAACAGCACCTGTCCTTTCTTGACCAACTGGTTATCCACCAGCGGCACGTCGGTCAGCAGACCGGTAACGTCCGGCGCTATCGCCACTACGTCAGCGGTAAACTTGGCATCACGCGTCCAGGGGGACTCGGTGTAAAACACCCAGGCTTTGAATACGGCGACGATCCCCAAAAGGACCAGAATCAGAGTGATCGCGATTCGGGTTATTTTTATTGAAAAATTTTTCACAGCGACCTCAAACGAAAAGACATGAAATCAGATAGAACAAACAGCAGTACAGCGCGGTATTAAACAGCGCTGGATGCCAGACAAAATCGTAGATCCCGGTAGGTTGCAGCAAGCGACGCAGCAAAAAAAACAGCGCCAGCGAGACCAGCAACTCAAAAAATACCGGGGGAAACGACAGTCCGAAAATGACCATAACCGGAAGCAAACTCATCAATTTTTCCTTATTGTTCACTACACCGGGCGTTAACCTTTATTTCCATTCACATTCTCTTTACATTTTAGCTGACACGCACCACAAATTCCGCCCCAGACAGGTTGTCCAGGCCACGAACCTGAAAAAAAGGTAAACTCTGGAGCGTACATCCGCGATAGGGAATGCGAGGATACCGGAGGGATCGGCCACGACGTCGGCGCCGATCGCACTCGCGCGTTGGTAAGGTCTTTCCACCCGACCCCGTTATATTAGCGTGCTTACTATCAACTCATCAACAATCTGTGATCTAAATCACTTTTAAGCCAGAGTGAATAATGGAAAGATTAAAACGGATGTCGGTATTCGCCAAAGTGGTTGAATGCGGGTCATTTACTGCGGCGGCGCGCCAACTCGATATGAGCGTTTCGTCTATCAGCCAGACCGTCTCCAAACTGGAGAATGAGCTGCAGGTTAAGCTGCTTAACCGCAGCACGCGCAGCATTGGCCTGACGGAAGCCGGTAAAATCTATTATCAGGGTTGTCGGCGCATGTTGCTGGAAGTGAGCGAGGTGCACGAACAGCTGTACGCGTTTAACAATACGCCGACCGGTACGCTGCGCATTGGTAGCTCCTCCACCATGGCGCAAAACGTGCTGGCGACCATGACTGCCGATATGCTGAAAGAATATCCTGGCCTGACGGTGAACCTGGTAACCGGTATTCCGGCGCCGGATCTGATTGCTGACGGGCTGGACGTGGTGATCCGCACCGGTGCGCTGCAGGACTCCAGCCTGTTTTCCAAACGCCTGGGCTCCATGCCGATGGTGGTCTGCGCCGCAAAAAGCTATCTCAGCCAGCACGGCACGCCGCAGAAGCCCAGCGACATGGTCAATTTTTCCTGGCTGGAATACAGCGTACGGCCGGATAGTGAATTCGAACTGATCGCACCCGAAGGCATCAGCACGCGCATTGCGCCGCAGGGACGTTTTGTCACCAACGATTCACAGACCATGATCCGCTGGCTGAAAGCCGGTGCCGGCATCGCCTATGCGCCACTGATGTGGGTGATCGAAGAGATCAAACGTGGTGAAATCGAGATCCTGTTTAAAAGCTATCATGCGGATCCTCGCCCGGTGTACGCGGTGTACACCGAGAAAGATAAGCTGCCGCTCAAGGTGCAGGTGTGCATCAACTACCTGAGCGATTACTTCAAGCGCGTGGCGGAAGTTTATCAGGAGTATCGCTGAGCAAAATACGGCGTGCCAACGCGCCAAGCAACAGCAAGGCCAGCATGCCCAGCCCCCAAACCAGCCAGACAAGATACCCAGCCCAGGTGATCAACTGCGGGAAATAACTCGCCAGCCAATCCCCCAGTTGCTGCAACAACGGTAACCAGCTTTCCAACAGCGCCTGCGGCACCAGGCTAAGCAACCCCGCCAACGGGGGCGCCAGCTCCGCAGAACCCCTTTGTGCCAGCCCCGTCAACGACGGCAGCCAGGCCAACACGCCGGAAGCTCCCCAGGCCAGCAGCGTCCATAACGCCATGGCCGCCAACAAGACGACCAGACTCCATCCTGATTTGGTCATGGTTGCCCTCCGCTGACCGCCGTACCGCATTGCTGGCAGAAACGGCTCCCCGGCGGCAGCGGCGCCGAACACCCACGACAGGTCGCTGACTCCGTCCCGAAAGGTTGGCCGCAGCGGTGGCAGTAACGAGCACCGGGCCGATTTGGCGCCTGACATTGCAGGCATTGCGGGCCCTGATCGCCATGCTGGTTATAACGGTTACCATGGTGTCCGCCCCCGTGCCGCGAACGTGAGTGGCCGCTACCAAAGCCACCTTGTCCCAAAAGCTTTTTCAACATGCTCATCGCACTTCCCCTCTCTGCTTTACGCCAGGGCTCAATGTAAACCCTGGAGTAAACTCCAGGGTAAAGCGCTGCGAGAGGGATTTACGTTTAATTACATCCTTAGAGCAGCAACGCTTTGATGTGGCTAGCAAAAAGCATCATCTGTCATTACCTGGCCTGTTGCCGGTGCGCTATGCTGCGGAGACCTCTCCCTGCATCAGGAATAAAAATGAAAAAAATCATACTGGACTGCGATCCGGGGCATGACGATGCTATCGCCATGCTGCTGGCCTGGGGCAATCCGCAGATCGAGCTGCTGGCCGTCACCACCGTGGTGGGCAACCAAACGCTGGATAAGGTGACCCACAACGCGCTGGCTGTTGCACGCATCGCCAATATCACCGGCGTGCCCTTCGCCGCCGGCTGCCCACGGCCGCTGGTGCGGCAAATCGAGGTCGCGCCCGATATTCACGGCGAGTCCGGCCTGGACGGCCCGGTTTTACCTGAGCCAACGCTGACGCTGGAAACGCGACACGCGGTAGATTTGATTATCGACACCATCATGGCCCATCCGCCAGGCAGCGTGACGCTGGTCCCCACCGGCGGCCTGACCAATATCGCCATGGCAGTTCGTAAAGAACCACGGATTGCCGAACGGGTGAAGGAAGTGGTGCTGATGGGGGGTGGCTATCACGTGGGGAACTGGAGCGCGGTAGCGGAATTCAATATCAAGATAGATCCGGAAGCCGCGCACATCGTTTTTAATGAGAAATGGCCGCTGACCATGGTCGGGCTGGATCTGACCCATCAGGCGCTCGCCACCCCAGAGGTGTGTGCACGCATTGCCGCCATCCACACCGGGCCGGCCAGGTTTGTCGGCGAACTGCTCGAGTTCTTTGGCAAAATGTACCAGCAGGCGCAGGGGTTCAGTGCACCGCCGGTGCACGATCCCTGTGCGGTGGCCTACGTTATTGCCCCCGATGTGATGACGGTGCGAAAAGTCCCGGTAGATATCGAACTCACCGGCACCCTGACGCTGGGCATGACGGTAGCCGATTTCCGCGCAGCGCCGCCGCCCGACTGCCATACGCAGGTGGCCGTAACGCTGGATCAGGATAAATTCTGGGGTTTGGTGGTGGATGCTCTAGAGAGGATTGGGGACGTGAAGATTTAATAAACGGTTAACAAGCCGGGCATTACCGATGCCGAACAACTGGAGCTCACCGCCGCACCCGGTGTTATTCGGTTGCTGTGGCGGGACGATGGGGGATTTATAGCGTAGAAGCGAAGATCCCGGCCAGTTGACCGGGATCTTTTTATCTAACTAAAGAGCTACTACTTACTGATATATATGGCCTTACACGTATTACGACTTTCGTAATTAACTCATCGGTAATAATTTCAGAGTATAGATATTCGCCTGTAGCATCCTTTTGCAGCTTTATCTCGCTAACATTTTCGGAAAGGTACTTAGACACTTCTTTCCCATTAAACGAGATGACCGTTTGTATCCAGCCAGCCGTAGCACAGAATGAAAAAATAATCTCTAACCCATTATCATCATTGGTTTGATATGCAAAATGTAAATCAGCAACTTCACTAGTTGCCATGGGCTGTGACTCAAAAAAGCCCAATAAATCAATTTCATCAGGGAATGACTTAATAAACATTACTTTTTACCATCTTTAGGAATAGTTGTGACAAATCTACGAGAACCATCAGGCATGATCTCAAAAGCAGTTTCTAATTTAGCCGCCTTTCCTGAAGGGCCAATAAGCAATGACTCCCGCACTTCAAAGGCTTGATTTCCTTTCGTATAGGTATCTACAACATTACCTTTCGTATTTGCTACCTGCTTTAAGTGTTCGGTAAGTACACTGGCCCCTTTCTCATTGGTTTCTAATCCCAAACGATTCATTGTCTGAGCTAACTGAGTAGAGCGATCAGCGTTATGCTCACTACTTTTCACATTGCCAAAGAGATAGTCAAACTTCTTGGGATCAATAACTGTTTTGGTCGCATTTTCAGCGGTACTTGTAGAGCCTGTACTTGGTGTCTTCGTCACGGCCAGAACAGCTTTCGCCGCCACATACTGAACTAACTTAGCTTCACTGGTCGGCACACCGCTTGCCACGATCTCCGCTGCTCTTTGCGGCGTCATTTCTCCATCAGCAGTTAATGCACTGACCGGCACCCCGAAGAACTCGCCCCAGGCAATCAACAGACCTTTAACTGCATCCTGACCTTCTGGCATATCTCCCTGGGCATTTTTGACCAGAGCCGCTGCTATTTCATCCGGTGAAGCTCCACTTTGCAGCATGGAAGCACCGAGCGAGGTTTGCGACATCCCTATGTCTGCCATGCTTTTACCGAAGTCATTCGGATTCAGCGCATTATTCTCCACCGCATTCTTACTGGCTTGCGAAGCCGTTACCGCCCCTGCCGTACTGTCTGAGGCTATCCCCCCTGCCAGTCCTGCCGCCAGTTGGCTCAAAGCACTCACCTCCTGCTTCTCACCTTCTGTCAGGCTGCTTATGTCACGGCCCGGGAACCTTATCTCTACTATCACCCGTGCAGCCAGCTCGCCACCGCCCGCACCCACCGCACCGGCTACCGCAGACTGGTTGTTCAGTTGCGCAGTTATCGCCCCCAGTAACGCATGCGCCATTGCGTTCGCAGCCACGTTATCTTCACCGACCCGCGCCTTGATTTCTCTCGCCAGATACGGTGCCGCTCCGCTCGCCAGGGCGCCGGCCAGATTGTTCCCCGCCAGAGCCTGCAGCACGCCCGTTACGGCTTGTGCGGCCCGCTGCATATCGCTGCCGGTGCCATATTTCTGCATCTCGGCCTGATATTCCGGCGTTTTACGCAACGCTTTCGCATCCAGCCCCGGGTGCTTGTCCTTCGCCTTCTGCAAACCATTGATATCACCCTCGGTACGGACAATATCCATCGTTTGCCCGGCGATCTCGCCGATCAACTGCGCCTGCTTCAGCCGGTTCTGCTCTTTCTCCTTGTCGAAGATCGGCCCGATGCTGCCATTGGCGTTATCCGTATCCCGACTCAGCTGATTTATATCTTGCTGCTGGTTGGCCCGATCGCGAATAACCACGCTACCGCCCGACAACGCAGCCTTGGTCGTGCCTTCTGCGTGCCCTTTATTGCCCGCGCCGGAAAGAACCGCACCCGCCAGATTGGTCAGCAAATCTGATCCCACCGGGCCGCCGCTGCTGATGCTGCCCCCCTGATGCTCGGCCTTGAAATCCGCCTGGTTATGGATATCACTGAAGCCCAGGGTGCCGGTATCAAGACGGTTTTTCTCTGGCGCGGCAGTACTGGCAATAACCGCGCCGTCTAACTGCGTATGCTGGTTAACCTTAATATCATAGCCGCCCTTGCCGGCAAATATACCGGTTTGCTCCTGCACGCTGTCATAATTGCTGTGCAATTTGTCACGGCTCATACTCAGACTCGCCGAGCCGCCGGCACCGAAGATAGCCACACTGACACCACCACTGACGCTGCTTTGTTTGGCGTCATAGTTGTCGCTATCCTGCAGGCTTTGCATTATCAGGTTACCGCCGGCATCCACCTCCACCCTTTCGCCACTGATTTGTGCCCCTGACAAAAGAGTATCCCGGGTACTGCGCGTTGACATCACGCCACCGGTGTCCATCGTTGTCTCAGTCCAAAACGTTCCATCCCCATGTTCACTGCCCTGGCTTTTGTTGGCATTGGCGAAGACGCTCAATCCCGTCTGTTTTCCTAAACCAATGCTGACGCCGATATTGCCGCCGCTGCTCTTGTTGCTTCCTTCGGTCTTCTGAGTATTGGCTGCGCCCAACAGCAAGATGTCACGCTCGGCGGCCAAGGCGGTGTTGCCCGCCACTTTAAACTGACTGCCGACAACGACAATGTCACCGCTTTCAGCGGTATTGCCCTTGCCGGTTGCCGTCACCTGCAGATTATTACCGACACTGAATGTTGAACCGGCGACGTTAGTTTGTTCCTGATGCTGTTTCGACGACGATTTCTGGCCGCCAAGAGAAATACTGACCCCTACCATGCTGCCTTCTTCAGTATCGGTATCGCCGACTTTTGCCAGTCGACCCGCCTGAGCGGCCTGCACGCCGGATAATGCCGCTTTGACCCCCTGCAGGGCAGCCAGTCGGCCGTCGGTCTCCTGCTTGTTTATCCGGTGACGCAGATGCAGTAAGGAGCGGGGACCTAATTCGCAGAAAAGCTACCGCCCTGCTGGGGTATCCCGCCTGCATGTCCCCATGATACCAATGTAAAGGTTCCTCGCTCTTAACAGTTTTGCGAAGCACCCCTCAAATAACAGAACACTATGATGTGTTACTTTATACATTAAGTTACAATGAAAATATAAACACCTTCCAGAAGGTCGCAATCGGGTACTATTTGGGTAATTTCTTTTAACAGGACTCTGTTTCTATGTCATTAGGTGCCCGATTAACTGCGTTACGTAAAAAGCTAGGGCTTTCCCAACAAGCTATGGCAGACATGATTGGAATACATGTAAATAGCTGGAAAAAATATGAAAACTCACTGTCACTCCCATCGCTGGATGCCATCAAAAAGATAGCGATAGCATTGCAGGTCAGTACTGACTCCTTGCTCTTTGATGAACATGAACGTGAGCATATTGATACACTGACATTACAATTCGAAGCTGCCAGTCAGTTGAACGAAAGCGAACAAGCAGTGATCCGCGAAGTGCTGGAAAGTTTGATTATCCGCTATCAAACCCGACGTTGGGACACAGCAAGAAAGATTACAAAAGAAGGGAAATGAAAATAACGCAGTAACAACAGGTTGCACCCTGCTGTTACTGCTCACCACAAGCAACTATACGAGGTAGTTACTATGGCTAGAACAGATTCTACGTCAGAACCCGCCACACCCCAAGCACGCAAGTGCATTGTCGGCTACCGCCCCAACGGCGGCAGACCCAACCCGCCGCCACAGCTGATCCTTGCCGGTCAATGGCTGGCACCGCTGGGCTTTACCACCGGCCAGCGGATCGAGGTGATCACAGGGCCGGGCCAGTTGATCATCCGCGTCACACCCACCACGGAAGGAACTGCCGCATGAACATCACCTTTACCCCAGAACCGATCCCCGAGCTGACGATCACAGGCTGTGTGCTGGCTGAACTGGGTTTTGGCATCGGTGAACCATTGCAACTCACCCTGCGGCCCGATGGGCTGTGGATCACCACCGTCACCGATGACGCCACCTGGAACGCGCTATGCGAAGCCAGCCAGCAGCGGCAAGATTTAGGGGCGGATTGGGTACGGCAGAACGGCGAACTGGTGATTGGTGGGGACTGGCTGACCGGGTCCGGCATCACCGATGCGGAACAACTGGAGATCACCGTCGCACCCGGTGTGATCCGGTTGCAGCGGCGGGAAGATGAGGTTTTTTAAGGCTTAGATACAGTAACCCCGGCCAAGGCCGGGGTTAAACTCAATCAACAAAAGGTGTTATTAAAATACTTTTATGCGTGTTAATAGCCTCGTCGATAATATTCTCCACACTCTCAAGATATGCCGATATTTCTGTATCAACACTTTCAATTTTTAACTTATTAATTTCATTTAATAATTCAATTAACTCGTCATTACTAAATAATTCTTCATCACAATATGTTAGCTGTGATAAAAGCGGATATTTATCTTGATCAGGTTGGGCTAAAAAAACCTCATTACCAGTATAATTTTCTATCAACTTAACCTGTTGATATTTTTCAATATCCCATAATACAATCGTAAACATAATTAGTTAACCCCCGTTCTGCCAGGGAACGTATTAACTAGGTTTCCTTGTTTATCCGTTATTACCGTCATTATCGACGTAGGAACCCCTCCACTTTTAGCATCAATACCAATTGGATGCCCTACATCAACAAAGCGCATGTAATTTCCTGTTGTTTTAGAATATTGGGCAGATGTATTCACTACAGTATCTGATTGCAAGATCGTCTTCAGTTCATCCTTCGTTACGGTGAAGTGTGACTTATTAGAACCCCAATCACCACCGTGTTTCATCCAAGCATATTCTAGCCCTGAGCCTGTCGAACCATCACCATTTCTGAGGTTGACCCTGGACTGAACGATAGAGCCTTTCCAAACTTCCTTCGCAGTATTGGCCGCCGCAGCTTCAGCCTTAGCCGCCGTCGCCTCTGCTGCTGTCTTACCGATACCTACCGCACCGCCAGCCCCAACACCACCCGGCACGATGGCTTCCGACATCTGGATACCGGCATTATTCAGGCACAGCACCACATTACCCGCACAGGCTTGTATCGCCGCCTTGGCTGCTGCCGCTAGTTCCGGAGTCGCTGCTGCCAGAACACCACCGCCAAGACCCGCCGGTAACGCCACCATCAGCGCATCATTCATCGCCAGCCCTTTCTGGCACGACGCTGACCCCGGATTGTCTGCGCAGGACGCGATATTCTTGCCATGCTCCTGCACGAACTTGGTCTGGGCCTCTTCATTGCCACCCAGCAAGTTATTCTCCACCGCATTCTTACTGGCTTGCGAAGCCGTTACCGCCCCTCCAGCACTGTCTGCCAACAGCCCGCCTGCCAACCCTGCCGCCAATTGGCTCAGCGCGCTAACATTTTTCCTCTCAGCTTCCGTCAGCGCCGACGGATCTTTACCATAATACTGCTCGCTGATAATTTTAGCAGCCAGTTCTCCGCCTGCCGCCCCTACCGCACCTGCCAGTGCGCTGTTGTTCGAAACCAATGCAGCCAACGCACCCGCTACCGCATGCGCTGCCAGATTCGCCGCCGCATTGCCCTGCGTTCTCGCTTTGATTTCACGCGCCAAATAAGGAGCCAGCGCACCGCCCGCTGCCGCACCAAGATTGCCACCACTAATCCCACCCAACGCCGCGCTGACGGCTGAGCCCGCCAGCCAAAAATCACTGCCGACCCCGTACTCTTTCATCGCTGCCCGGTACTCTGGTGACGCCTCCAGCATTCTCTCGCGTTCCTGGGCGCTGGCGCTCAGATAGGCCGGATCCTTACTCAGTTTCTCTGCTGCTGCACGCTGCGCCTGCAGCAGCTGTTTGTTGCTGTAGTCGCTCACCAACTGCGTCGCCAGTTGGGTCATTCCTTGGGTAAAGGCCAGATTATCCTTAACTTTCTGTTCATCAAAAATTTTATTGATACGGCCGTTGGCATTATCCGTATCCCGGCTCAAGGTTGCGACGTCCTGCTTCTGTTCTGTCTCATTGCGAATAGTGATAGTGCCTGCGGCTACCGCAGATTGCGTGATACCGGATGCTTTGCCCTTGTCCTTCGCCAGACCGCCACCAGTGGGTCCACTGGTCGAAAGACCAAATCCGCTGCTATTGGCTTTATATTCGGCTTTGTTATCTATCGCATTCCACCCCAGCGTCCCCGTAGAAAGTTGGTTTCTGCTGCTGTCAGCAGTCGACGCTATCACTCCACCATTCAGCTGCGTATGATTAGTGACATTGATCTCAAACCCTTTATCACCCGCAAACACACCGCTTTGATCGCCGACGCTGGCATATTTGCTGTCGATTTTAGTCTGGTTCATATTCAGCGAGGCAGAACCGCTCATTGAACCAAAGGTAAAGCTTGCACCACCGCTAACATCTTTCTGCCAGCTGTGATAATCGTCGGTATCCTGCAAGCTGCCGATAAACAGTTCACCGCCTACATCCATCTTGACCTTGTCACCGAGCAACTGTGCACCAGCAAGCGTAGTATTGCGTTCGCTGCTCGTCCTCAGTTCGTCTCGTGCATTTATCCGTGAGTTAACGTATTCGGTACTCTTACCGTCGGATGCCCCCTTCGATTGATAACCACTGGCCGAAACGCCAATGCCAGTCTCATCGCCAAGTGAAATATGTACCCCTGCATTCCAGCCGCTGCTGTTATTTTTGCTGGTCTGCTCACGGTTGTTTTCTGCGGCATCCACCAGAAGATCATTTTTGGCTACAAGCGTCACCTTGTTGCCGGTGATTCCGCTACCGCTGACTCGGAGATCGCCGCTGGTACCTTTTGAGCCGGTAGCCATAAAGATGGCATCTCCCCCGACAGCCACGTTACTGCCGCGCACCTGGTTCTGTGTCAGTTCAGACTCGGAAACACTCTTACTGGCGCCAACGCTAAGTTGCAACTTCACGCTATTGGAAAACTCACCTTTCGCCAACCCTTGCGCCTGATCGGCATTGGCCTCGGAGTTTATCCAACCAGCGCGGACCGCCTGCACCGCATATAAAGCTTTCAGCCTGTCATCACCGGTTTCATTAGCTCGCTTCAGCGAATCATTAATCGCCAACAAGGTATCGGTTATGGGGCTGGAAACTGACAGCGTTAACCCACTTTGCTTCTGCTCATAACGTTCTCTGTTGCGCAGCGCGTCACTGCCCGGGTCGATAGTGATTTCGCCCGCCACTACGTTAAGGTTCTTATCCGCAATCACATCTGCGCCACTGATATGCACCTTGCCGCGCGCTTCGATATCCACGCTGCCGCCGGTCGAACCTAGGGTGCTGACGCTCTGGCTTTGGGTAGTGCCATCTTCGTTCAATTGATGACGCGAAGATTTACTGCCGAGGGTCACGCCGATGCCGCCGCCGCTGAACACGCCGCTGGTTTTTTTCTCATTCAGCCGGTAACGGGATTGCTCCTCGGTGGCGGCAAAAATACCGATGTTATTGTCGGCCTTTAATGTGACCTGGCCGTCGCCCACCACCGTCGAGCCCCGTACGGTCAGATCGTTAGTGGCCTTGAACAAAACGTTGTCGCCACTTAGTACCGCTCCTTTCTCACGGGTCGCGTAGTCCTCCTCCACCGTATGGGTGGTGGTTTTGGACATAAACCCTTTTTTGACCCTGGTCTCTTCGAAGAAGCTGTAGTCACTTTCAGTGACGCTGTCCACCACGATATTACGGTCGGCGTTAACCACCAAATTGCCACTGACCTGTGCTTGCGTCCCCTTGAAAATGGCATCCTGGTCGGCCTCAACACGCAAACTGCCGCCGGCGATTTCGGTGACCTGTTGGCGTATGGACTCTTTCACCCGCTGCTGGCCGCCGCCATAGCTTGCTTGATACTCCCGGCTTTCCACGCTGTTAAGATTTACGTCTCGCTTGCCACTCAGGAGGATGTCGCTGTCGCTCACCAACATCGCTGCCTGTGAGTTCAAATCATGCTCGGCATGTAGCGTCATATTCCCACTACTGGTGATGATGCTGCGATCGGCACCGCTGCTGATGCGCTCGCTATTACTGGTTTTATCACTGGATTCCGTGTGATTGACAAGCAGGTTGATATCACCCGTCGCCTGCAGATTCATCGTGCCATCAGAGGCGATCCTCGCGCCGATAACATCGATATTTTTGTCGGCACGCATGATCAACGCATCTTCTGCGCTAATGACAGCAGTATCGCCAACTTCGGTACGCGACAGCGACAACGTCTGGCCGCCCTGAGTCCCTGTGGCATCCCACTGGCGAGCCTGAGTTTTATTGATAATGCTGCCATCCAGACTTTCAATCACGACCCGTTTGCCGCTGATGGTCGAGCCGATATTGCTGATATCGCCAATGGCGCTGAGCTGCAAATTGCCGTCGGCGTCGAACAGCCCCTGGTTAAGGTTGCTGATACCCGTTTTACTATTAACGTTCAGCCGTTCACCCCCTTGTAGCGAGCTGCCGTCATTACGAATACTGCCGCCGTTCAGGTTAACGATATTGCCGGTGATCACGCTGCCGTTGAGCTGGGCGGCGTCACCTTTGGCCAAATAGAGTTTTGGCGCCAACACCGTTTGGCCGTTGATCGTTACCTTCTCCCACCAGACGATGCTTTTCTCCAACTGCGCAACCTGGGCCGGCGTCAGGCTAACGCCAAACTGCAAATTCAGGCCGCTCTGCGCTTGTGCGGCGTTGTCGATCAACTGCTGCATCTGCGCCAAATCGGAACCGATACCGTTGAGATAGCGCTTGCCGGTCTGGCTGAGCATGGCGTTGCTGATATAGCGGGTATCGAACGCCGCATCCCCCAGGAACCGATAGTCGTAGTCCGGATTAAGTCGCAGCCGATCGAGGAAGTAGGCCGAACCGATAAACTGTTTTTCATCGGTAAAACGGCGGTCGTTTTCACGCGGAGCGGCACCCGGCTGTTGGCCCAGCATGGCGTAGAGATCGTTGAACAGGCTGTTATCCAACTGCCCCAGGCCGTCCAGTTTCGGGTTGGTGGTGATCAGGTATGGGCTATTGGGATCCGCGCTGACGACAAAACGGCCGCTATCCCCGCCCGGCAGTGGGTAGTCCGCCAAGGCTACGGCGTTATTACCCAGCGAGCCCAGGACCGCCTGCAGGTTGTCTTTCCACTCCGCTGAACCGAAGGCAACGCTCTGATCCGCCGCCAGATCCTGCTGTTGAACACCGCTGATAGCCTCCGGCTGCTGCAGGCTGTCCAACGTTGGTCTAGCCAGGGTATGGCTCAGGCTGCCGGCGTTCGGTGTCACCATGCTGTTGCTGATATCGTCGGTAAAATGGACGTTAACGGCACCACCGGCCTGGATCACGCTGCGATAAACAGCGGTGTTTTCGTTCTGGTACTCTGGCTGTCCGGTTAAGCGGTACTGAATGGGGGTATTGACGTTATCACTGATGTAATGGCCGCTCTTTTTGAAGTCAGCCAACGAGCGGTGCTTGTCGAAATCATACTGTGCGATTTCGCCGTCATAACGGTAATTCAGGTATTTATTCTGACTTCCTGCCTGGGTGCTCTCATTATTCAGCGAGCCGCCACTCAGCGAAATATCACCATTGGCCAGCATGTCGCTGGCAATATTGTCAAAACGCGTAATGGTGCCGACAATGTCCTTTCCTGCGGCAATTCGCCCAGCGCCCCCGTTCGCAGTGACGGTTACGCTGGATGATTCAACCAGGATCTTTTTATCAATGGCAGGCGCTTTAGGCGCTAAATAATAGTAATCATCAACGGAACCGTTGCCATGCCCCATGCTGCCGCCGGTGCGCACCGTTTTGATGTAATAACCGAGCTCGCTTTCAGCCAAATCCCCCAGTTTCATATTGACCAGCGTCTGACCATTCCACAGCGGATCTTTCGCCGTCGTCTGCTTTTCGGTGCTCACCGACCAGCCATCACGCTGATTGAGCAAATGCGCGGTGTTGATCTGAATATTGCCATTTTCGGTCTCGATGGTGCCGGAGGTGTTGACGATCTCACTGTTGGCATTGCCGGCCGCGTCTTTTTGCATCCACAGGTTGTTGCCCGCCAGGACGTCGCCACGCTGGTTAGTGATACGTTCCGCCAACAGTTGCACATCGCCACCGCCGTACAACATGCCGATGTTGAGCAGATGGTTAGCCGCGCTCAGCAGCAAATTGCCGGCGGTACCGATAAACCCGTTATTATTGATGTCGCCACGGCTCAGCAACTGTACCCAGCCACCCGACTGCAGACTGGCGGTGCTGGTTTGCGTGATGCCGGCGGCTTCGATCCGCACGTCGCCGCTTCCGCCGCGCAGGGTACCGGCATGGGTCAGTTGGCCAGCGCTACGCACATCGATGCTCTGGCCCTGGAGGGTACCCAGCAGCACAACATCGCCGTCGCTGCTCAGGGTCAGCTTTTTACCTGCCGCCAAGGTGCCATTCTGGGTGAAGGCTTCCTTTAACGTCAGCGTAATATTGCCCAGCGCCACCAGTTGACCGTACTGATTCAGCAGGCTGCTCACCAATGTCGCATCGCCACCGCTGAACAGCTTGCCGTTCTGGTGGTTATCAATCTGCCGCGCGTTAACGCTCATCTGGCTTGTCGCCAATAGCGTGCCGGTATTATCCAGGCTGCCTGTCTGTAGCGTTAAATTGCCGCCCTGCAGGGTTCCCATATTATTCAGAACATCGAGCGTAAACCGGGTATCGCCGATACCGCTCAATGTGCCGCTGTTATCCAACCGGGTGCCCCTGAACGTCAGGCTATTGGCCTGCAGCCAGCCGAGGTTATTCAGCGAAGGCGCTTGAAGATCCAGTGCGCCGCCGACGATCATTTTGCCTGAGTTGATCAACTGGCGATCCAACCGCAATACGCTGCCACCATCTCCCTGCAGATCCCCAGCGTTGTTTAGCTCTGCCGCCTCTACCCGCAGGGTTCCCAGGCTGCGCACCGTGCCACCAGCCAGGTTATGGAATATGCCGCTCAGCTTGGCCTCCAGATTTTTCTGCCCCTGCAGCCTGCCGGTGTTGGTCAGTTCAGCGGCTTTTAACGTCAACTCGCCCGCCTGTACATGGCCCTGATTGTTCAAGGTCTGCGCCGTCAGATCCATTTTCCCACTGGAGAAGATCTTGCTGCTGGTTTCCGTCTTGAGGCTGTCACTGAGATCCAAATGGATCCCTCCCGTGCCCGCCTGCAACACGCCTTTATGATCCAACTGCTGAGCCGCCAGCCTGATGCTGTCGCCCTGCCATACTCCGTCGTTATCGACGGTCGCCGCCCCTACCGTCAGTTCCCCTTCGCTGAGCAACTTGCCGCTTACCGTGTTGTTCAGATCCTTTTGCAACTGCAACGCCAACTGCCGTAGACCAATCAGATTGCCGCTGTTGTTCACCGTGTTGGCCGTGACGGTGGTCGCCGCACCCTGCGCTTCCCCCTGATTGCTGATGCTGTCGGCCGAAAGCTGTAATGCGCCTTCGCTCAATACCTTGCCGTCATTATTCAGCGTAGCAGCCGTCAGTTTCAGTGGCCCCTGGCTCAGCACTTGCCCACTGTTGTGCAACGTCTGTTCAACCGTTGCCGTCAGCCCATTTTCCCCCAGGGTGCTGCCAGTGTTGGCCCAACCTTGTACGCCGATATCAATGTTCTGTCCCTGTAGCTTACCGGCGTTATTCAACCGTTCCCCCTGCAGCGCCAACGCCCCCCCGGCCAGCACTCGCCCTGCCACGCGGTTTTGCAGATCTTTCGCTGTAATCTCCGCCAGCCCCTTGGCCTGTATCAGCCCACTGTTCTCCACGTCTTGCGCCGTGAGCTTCATGCTGTTTGCCGCGAGGGTGCCGGTATTGTTCAACGTTGGAGCCTTTAACGTCAGCGTATTGTCCGCCACCAGCTTGCCCTGGTTGTCCACCTTTTCACTAAAGCTCAGCTCTACTCCGGAGGCGCCGATCTGCCCACTGTTGATCAGGGTAGTGCCATTCACCGTCAGCCGTTTGCCGGCCAGCAGTTCGCCTTGTTGATCGAGCCGATTTACCTTCAGCGTGAAGCCATTATCGGCCTGCAGATGCCCTCGCTGGCGCAGTGAACCACCGCGCCAGTCAATGTTAAGTGCGTTGATTTGGCCGCTGTTATCGGCAGTCGCAGCGGAAAAGTTCAAATCCCCCAAGGTGTTAAACACGCCCGCCAACTGCGCATCCTGCGTAATTTTTAACGCCATGCCCTGTTTGGCCTGGGTGCGGGCGCCTGCGGTGGTCGACAAATTCTGGCTGTCCATCGTCAGGGCGAGTTCGCTGGAAAGCAGCCCACCCAACCGCACGTCATTAGCCTGAATGACAATATCGCTATCACTCAGCAGCAATGAGCCTGCAACTGTGCTCAGTATGCCGCCGTTGAGGGTGATGCCCTGTTTGCCGCTGGCGCGGCCCGCCAGCAAGAATTCCCCGGCCTGTACGGTTAAGGGGCCATCTGCAGACAGGGAACCTGCCACGTTAAGCTTGTCGCGCACGCGCAGCTCAAGCTGCTGCCTGGCCCCGATGGCCCCCTGGTTATCGACGCTTTTGGCCGTAATCCGCTGAACACCGCCCGCTTGCAGCTGCCCCCGATTATCAAGCCGTTCGCCGATCAGCGTCTGCGTGCCCTGTGCCTGTATCCGCCCGCTGTTGTCCAGGCCCTGTGTCTGAATGTGGCTGTCGCGGTTGGCGGCCAGCTGGCCGCTGCTGCTGAGGTTATTGGCTTGCAGGTGCAGATCGCGCCCGGCGGTCAGAACGCCCTGCCAGTCGCCGTCACCGTTAAGCGTCATATTGATGTCGCCTTCGGCAGTCAGGCTGCTGTCTTTAGCGCTGCTCAGGGTGTCTGCGGTCAGCTGCAGTTTGCCGTCAGTACTGGCTTTGCCCGCCTGCAATTTGCCTGCGGCGGCAAGCTGCATATCGCCTTTGGCGTTCAACGCGGCCTTGTCCAGAGCCAGTTCACCCCGGCTGTTCAGGCTCATCGCCTGGCCAGTCTTATGGTTGCCGCTCAGCGTCATTCCTGCCGCCGTAGCATTCAGGCTCCCCTCTGCCAGCGTATTATTCAGCCGCAGTTGCCCATTGGCATCCAATTGAATATCGCCCTCACGCGCGTTGAGGTTGCCGAGGTTGACCCCAACGCCTTTTTCACTGGAGACCAGGTGGATGCGGTTGGCGTACATGCCACCAAGCGCACCAGTATCAATCGCCACCTTGGGCGCGTCGCCGCTGCCTGCAATCGCCTTGGCCTTGCCGGTAGCATCTACCCGGTTGGCCCCGAGCGTGATGCTGAGGTCCTTGGCGTGCAGTTGCGCGTTAATCTCGGTTGCGCGGGCGATCAAGGCAAATTTTTCGCTCTTGCCGGCGTCCAGCCCTTTACCCTGAATGGTGATTGCCCCCTGGGTGACTTCCAGCGCCTGCAGCTTGCCGTCAGCACCCAGCACCGGCTTGCCGGTCGTCAGCGTCGCGTTGGGGGTATTGATAAAGCCGCAGCCGTCGCAGGTGATGCCATAGGGGTTGGCAACCATCACGCTGGCCTGCTTGCCCGCGACCTCCAGGTAACCGCGCAGCTGTGAGGGGTTCGGTGCCACCACCTCATTGATGATGCCCTGCGCTTCCCCGCCGGCCTGCAGGTTGGGGTTGTTCTGGATCAGCCCGCCAAGCTGGCTCTGATTGAGCTGGCCAGTGGCGTTGTTGAGGATCGTCCCCTCTTTGCCAACGTTGAAATCGTTGTATTTGTTATGCGAAATACCGGCCTGGTTCGGCGTGGCAATATTGATCACCGGCACACCATTGGCGGCCTGATCCACTCGGGTATTGCCTTCGGCTACGTTAATGCCCTCGGCCAGTACAGGCAGCAACGGTTGCCCCGCCAGCAATGTGCACAGGGTATAACTCAGCAGGCGCTGCGTGGTATTAAGGTTTTGATTATCATTATGTTTCATCCTTGAAACCTTCCTGTGCGTTAGCGTTAAATTACGATATTGACCCGGTAATAGACCGAAACACGATCCGGCTTCATTCCATCCGGGTAAGCCAGTGGCCAGCCGAAGGTCAGTTGACTGCTGAAATAGCGGCTACGGCTCCCCAGACCCAGGGCGCCGCCCCACAGCGTCCCCGAGGCATTGGCATCCAGCGCGTCACGGTGCAGATAGCCGCCGTCCACCGCCACCAGGGCGTTAACACTGCCGACATACGGCAAGGTCACCAGCGCCCGGTTAACTTCATTACGCCAGTAGCCGCCATTGTCACCGGAAAGATACTGCTCCTTGAAACCACGTACCGAGCTCTCACCACCGATAGTCAGACGTTCGCTGCCGTATAAGCGGTGATTACTCCACTGGCTGTACAGGCTGGTGAGGTAAGTCCAATCCTGTGCCAGCGGCAGGTAGTAGCTGCCGGAAAGCGAAAGTTTATGAAATTCGGCGCGGGGGGCTTCCTTGATTTTTCCGCTGTCGTTCTCTGCCCCTAGCCACGGCACCCCGCGGCTGTAAGCCGGGTTCAGGGTGGCGAAACCGCCCAACAGCTTTTGGCTGTGGCTAACACCCAGCGTCACGCTGGTCAGTTTGCGGCTGCTGCTTTCCAGTCGGGTGTCATTGAGATAATTGCGATTGATGCGGTGCGTGACCCCCAGCGACAGGCCGGTTTTCATTTCGCCGTCACGGAACAACACCCGCGAAACGCCCAACCGATGGATCTGGCTGTCACCGCTGGAACGCCAGTCAAAGCCTTGGTTGTTGAGGGTAGCCAGGTAGTCGCTGTAGGAATAGTTGTAATCCAGCGTCCAGTAGCCGTAAGGCAAGCTGAGGCCGGCCTGCACGCTGCGCGCATTGTGATCGTTGGCAAAATCGCTGCTGCGGGCACCGGCGACAAACCATTGATCCGCCAGCCCCAGCAGGTTATTGCCGGTCAGCGATCCGTTGATCTGACCGGCACCGGTACTTTTTTGCCCGCTGTTGTCGAACCCTGCCCCCAGCGTCAGAGGAAACTCAGGTTTGGCGCTCAGATTGACCACCGAGTAACCCGGCCGGCTACCCGGCAGAATTTCTATCTGTACCGGCTGCTGACGCAGTCGGTTGATCTGTTCCATGCCTTGTTCGATATCACGCAGATTAAGAATATTGCCCTGCAGGCCCGGGAAGGCCATTTTCAGCATGCGATCGTCTCGTTGCTCCAGCAGAACGTTCTCCAGCTTGCCCTCCAGCACCAGCAACCGCAGCTCGCCGCGCGACAGATCCTGTTCGGTCAGGAATGCGCGGCTGGTGATATAGCCACGGTTGATATACCAATCGGAGATCTGCTGCACCAGCGTCTGGACTTGGCCCAGATTCAGACATTGCTGCAGATAAGGCTGCGTGAGTTTACGTTGTGCACTGGCGGGCAGATGAGCCGCGCCTTCCAGCCGGATATGGGTGATGCTAAAACAAGGTCCGCCAGCGTTGGCGTTGGGTGATGCAGGGGGCGGCAAGGCCGGCGTCAGGCTACGTTGCAGCTCCTGCCGCTGCTGCTGGTTTTGCTCCAGCAATTCACGCTGCTGTTGTTGAATGGTGTCACGATCTGCCGGGCTAAGCAGGTTAGCGCACGCCGCGGAGGAAAAGAAAATGCACAGCAAAGCTGTCGAAAGCCGTTGAGTCACTGAATCCATTCAGAAGATCATCCGTGTGTTTTTTCAGCATTTTAACGACGGAAGGAAGAATGTAACAAGCTGTGAATCATTAGCTGGAGAGGCAATTAGGGCAATCGATACAGAAAGCTCTTAGAGAAAACCGCAGAAAATAGCTTCAAATAGTTAAATCTAATTTATTGATTTACTGAGGCTGGGAAAAACAGTGAATCGCTCTTAATTTAAGCAAAGCCAACTCATTGCCGTTAATGCGATGCAGGCCGCAAAATGGCGTTTGATAGGGGCCGGGATCCGGCCCCAGGAGACGGTTACGCGGTACCGCCAACGGTCAGGGTGTCCAGCTTCAGGGTCGGTTGGCCGACGCCCACCGGCAGGCTTTGCCCCTCTTTGCCACATACACCAACGCCTTTATCCAGCGCCAGATCGTTGCCGACCATTGAAATCTGCTGCATCGCCTCGATACCGGAGCCAATCAGCGTAGCGCCTTTCACCGGTTTAGTGATGCGGCCATTTTCAATCAAATAGGCTTCGGTGGTGGAGAACACGAACTTGCCCGAAGTAATGTCCACCTGACCGCCGCCGAAGTTAGGCGCATACAGCCCGTACTCGACGCTGGCGATGATCTCTTCCGGCGTCGACTTACCCGCCAGCATGTAGGTATTGGTCATGCGCGGCATCGGCAGGTGCGCATAAGACTCGCGGCGGCCGTTACCGGTCGGTGCAACGCCCATCAGGCGCGCATTGAGCTTGTCCTGCATGTAGCCTTTCAGGATGCCGTTCTCAATCAGCACATTGTACTGACCCGGTACGCCTTCGTCATCGATAGCCAGTGACCCACGACGCCCTTGCAGAGTACCGTCATCCACCACGGTGCAAAGCTCGGAGGCCACCAGTTGGCCCATCTGACCGCTGAACACCGACGTACCGCGACGGTTGAAGTCACCTTCCAGGCCGTGGCCTACCGCCTCATGCAGCAGTACGCCTGGCCAGCCGGCGCCCAACACCACCGGCATATTGCCCGCCGGCGCCGCAACGGCAGACAGGTTGATCAACGCCATGCGCACCGCCTCTTTGGCGTAGGCATCGGCGCGAACGTCACCCTCGACGATTTCCAGGAAATAGTCATAGCCAAAACGACCACCGCCGCCGCTGGAGCCGCGCTCACGCTTGCCGTCTTGTTCCACCAGCACGCTGACGGACAAACGCACCAAGGGGCGCACGTCCGCCGCCAGGGTGCCGTCAGTAGCCGCGACCAGGATCTGCTCATATACGCCGGTGATACTGGCGCTGACTTCCTGTACGCGCTTATCGGTAGCGCGGGCCACCTTATCAACGCGATGCAGCAAGGCGATTTTTTCTTCACGCGGCAGGCTTTGCAGCGGATCAAGCAGCGGGTACAGCGCCTTATGGCTGATTTCGCCCAGGGTATGTACCTGGCCGTTGCCCTTGTCACGTACGATGCTGCGCGCCGCCTGAGCGCTCTGCTGCAAAGCGTTCAGGGTGATCTGATCGGCATAGGCGAAGCCGGTTTTTTCGCCGCTGACGGCGCGTACCCCGACCCCTTGGTCGATATTGTAAGAACCATCCTTGATAATGCCGTCTTCAATCACCCAGGCTTCATGGTAGCTCGACTGGAAATAGAGATCGGCATAATCGAGGCGGCGTTCTGCCAGTTGCCCCAGGACGGAAAACAGGTCTTGGTGGCTCAACTTATTCGCAGCAAGTAACTGCTCACTGACAAACGTCAGGCTCATAATTTTTTCACTCTTTAATGGAGGAGTTTTTTTCAAACGGCGCCGTCAGCGACATCTGGAATCTGTTGTGTTGCAACACCGGCATCTGCTCACGAATCGTTTTGAGGCCGGTAGTGTCAACCCGCACTTTCAACGCCGAGACCGCATCCGCGTTTTCGGCCAGCACCTTGCCCCAACCGTCTACCGCCAGCGAGTGGCCCCAGGTGCGGCGAGTCGGGCCATGGCTGCCGACCTGCGCCGGCGCGAGGATCACACACTGGTTTTCAATCGCCCTTGCGCGCAGCAGTATTTCCCAGTGCGCTTCACCGGTCACGCGGGTAAAGGCTGCAGGCACGGAAATCAGTTCAGCGCCCTGCGCTCGCAACGCCTGGAACAGCGCCGGGAAGCGCAAATCGTAGCAGATGGTCATGCCAAGCCGACCGACCGGGGTATCCACTACCGTGAGCTGTTGGCCATGTTGATAGGTGTCCGACTCACGATAATGGCCGTGGGAGTCGTTAATGTCCACGTCGAACATGTGCAGTTTGTCGTAACGCGCCCGGATCTCGCCCTGATCGTCAAACAGCAGGCTGCTGGTAGTGATAAGCGCAGGATTTTCGCGGCTGACCAGCGGCATGGAACCGACCAGCAACCACACGCCATAGCGTCGCGCCATTTCACGCACCGCGTTTTGCAACGGCCCGTCGCCCTGTTGCTCCGCATGCTCACGATAGGCCGCAGAGTTGGCGAACAGCAGCGCATTCTCCGGCGTCATTACCAGTTTTACCCCGGCATTGAGCTGCTTAATCTGCTGTTCAATCTGGGCCAGGTTGTCACGCACCCGATCGCCACTGCACAACTGTAACAACGCAACGTTAGCATTTCTCATGACGCCTTATCCTCCTTTGGCTTACGCAACACCTCATTGATCTTCGGCTGATCCAGGCTGCCGCCGATATGGTAACGAATCAGCGAAATCTTGTTCCACAGCGGCCCCAGCACTTTGGACGCGGCAAACACCGCAGCACCGACAATCGGGTTAATCACGAATGCCGTCGCCACGCCGACGGTGGCTGAAATTTCCGGCGCCACCACCGCTTCCATATCAATCTGCCGACGCGCCAGGTCAATTTGCCCGCTCATGGCAATATCCGCTGCCAGCCCGTCAACCAAAAGGTTATCGGTATGCATTATGCCATCTTTCAACCACGAGGTGCTGCGGATGGAGTCAAAGTAGAAGCCTTTGCCGAAGGTATCGCTGAAATCGAACTGTAGCTTGCGTAACAGGGCATCGAAGCTCACCAGACGCAACAGCTGGCCGGCACGACCGCCGCCCATGCTGTCGATTTCGCCCTTGCCCATATTGATTTTCAGCGCGCCACTCAGGGTATTCAACTGCGGTTTCCACGGCTGGCCGCGCCAGTAGAGATCGAAATCGACGTCATAAGGTGCGCCTTTCAGCGGCGTGGTGATGCCGAAGAAAGCCGCGGTTTCATCAATTTTGGCACCCAGCAGTTTACCTTTCAGCGAGCTGCGCTCTTCCTGGGCATTCTGTTTCCACAAACCGCTGGCGGTCATGCGCCCTTTGCCGGTATCGACTAACCCGTGCGTCAGCAGGAGGGTATCCCCCTGATTGGTCAAATCAGCCTCAACCTTGCCGAGGTTCTGCCCCATCACCCAGCACGACTTACAGCGCAGCATCAGCGACGGCCAGTCGCGGAAGGAAACCTTGTCTGCGGCCACCTGCGCAGCTGCGGTCGCCGTCGGAGTGCTCTTAGCGGCGTCAAACTGCGGGTTGTAATAGAGATAATTGATATCGGCGCGCCACGGCCCCCGGTCCGCCACCCGCAAACTGCCGTCAACCTCATCGCCCTTGGCGCTGACCAGCGTGGCCCCCAGCTGCTTCTCTGCCGACAGCGTCAGCTTATGCCACGCCTGACCGCCTAGCAGCAGCTGTGGCGTTTTTAGTGCGACGGTGGTCGGGAAGTTAAATCCGCCCACCTTGCCCATACCGCCACTTTGTTTCAGCGCCGGTGCCATCAGGCCCAGCCATTTCTCACCGTCCAGCGGCGGCAGGTTAAGCGTCAGCGATTTTCCGTTCGGTAGCGGTGGGATCCCACTACCAGCGGTCTGCCAGGCCGCCCGTGCCAGCGTGACTTGCTGTTTGGCGAAGGTCCATTCGCTGTTGAATTTGTTTTGTTTGCCAGCACTGCCGGTCAGCATGAATCCATTCAGGCCACCTTTCACTTTTACGCTCAGCGGCAATGGCTCACCCGCCGGTTTATCTAATGGCGAAGGTAAGTGACTACTTACTTTCTTAAGATCCGCATCAACGCCAATGTCATAGCTGGCCGCGCCCTGATGAGGCAAGACGATGGCCACCTGACCCTGCCAAGGGGCGCTGCCGCTCAGTGCATCGCTCACTTCCTGCGGGATGCCAGGGAATTTGCCCGGCTGCCAGTCAGCTTTCAGGCCAACGTTGACCTTGTAATCGTTTTTCCCTTCCTGAGTGTTGAAATCCACCGCCACCGGCTGTCCAAACCAATTGGCAGACAGGGTATCGCTGCTCAGGTTGCCGTTATCAAAACGGAACTTGCCGCTGACCTTTTGCAGCTCACTGTCGATAGGCTTCACCAACAGTGAGTTATTGTTCAGTGCAACTTCACCGGTGGCGCGCACCAGCTCGCCGTTCAAGGGAATATCAAGGTGTAAGCGCCCACTGACATTACCACCAATCTGCAGTTCGTCCAGGGCCGAGCCCAATGAATCGTGCAGCGGAGTCTGTTTGAAATAGTCATGGATTTCCCCCCCTGACCCGCGACCTCGGCATCCACCAACAAACGCTCTTTCAGGTAGTCCGGAATGACGGCGCTGACATTTTTGCCATCGACTTTACCCAATTTGGTTTGCGGAGCGTTCATCCACAGCCCTTCATTGGCGAAGTCGAGATCGATAGCCAGATCGGTCAACGCCGGCCAATCCGGTTGGAACTGGAAGGTGGAATGACGCAGCGGGACAAACACCTCAAACTGACCTTCGTTTTTGCGGTATGGGAAATGCTGCGGATCGCCGTTGTAGATCAGCGTGGCGTTATCCACCTGCCCACCCTGGATGGCGCCGCTGAGGTAATCCACCAGATGCTTGCCCATCAGGGGCTCAGGGAAGTAGCGCCAGGCGTCCGCGCCGTCGTACAGGCGGATACCTGCCAGAATATTCAGCCACGGGTCGCCTTTGGCCGGCTGCTGATAGCGGAAGTCACCGTTAACCCACAGCGATTTGGCTTTCACATCCAGGTTTTGGCTCGCCAGTTCCCAGCCCTGGTCATTGTTCTGCCAGGTCAGAGCCCCCGCGCGCTGCTGATTTCCAGAGGTGCCCGGAACATATCGCCATACGGCAAGGTGCTGTTTTTGAGATCAAGCTGCAGACGACCATTTTCCACACCGCCACTCAGTGCGCCGGAGAAGTGATTCACGCCGGGCAACAGTTTCCAGTGCTGCCAGCTGACATCCTGCCAAAGGGCCTGGAAACGCGTTTTTTCCGGTTGTTTCAGCGGGATATCCAACGCCAGCGCGTTGACCTTGCCTTGCGGCTGCAGATCGTTCCAGCGATCCAGCACGTCCGGGCTGAGGAAAGAGAAGGTCGGCAGTAGCGCGGCCAGGCGCTCAAGCTGAATGTCAGTGGCGCGCACGCGAAGCTCTTCGGTTTGCCCTGGGCCCAGGAACTCGGTGTTTTCCGGCAACCACAGCGCAGACAGTTTACCCTGTGGCCAGGCCTGACCGTCGGTGGCCAGGTTCAACTGCGGAACGTCCACCTGCCAGCCGGTACCCTGACGGCTGAGCGTCAGCGCCAGGTTGTCCACGTCGAGCCGATGAGCTTGAGTCCCCACGTTCCAGTTGGCCGCCCCCTGTTTCAGTAATGCACTGCCGGTGGCGATTTCACCATTTTGGATCTGCAGCCAGGCCGCCAGACTGAAGTCTGCGCTTTCCAGCCCGGTATTGGCACGCAGCCAACGGGTGAACCAGGGCTTCATATCGATATTGTCGGCCTGCATATAGACAGTGCCGGTATTCAATAGCCCTTGGTTATCACGCAGATCCATGCGCAGTTGCACCACGCCATGCTGACCGTTCAGCGTCGACAGGCTGATCTGCCCTTCTGCCCGGTGACGATCGCGGCCGTTCAGCCAGGTCAACTGCGGGATTTCGAATTCGGCACGCGCGCCGGCGGGCGTCAGGAATGAGATGCGGCTGTCGCGCAGGTCGAAATGATCCAGCTGATGCAGCAGCAAATCGGTGATTTTACCCGGTTCGATGGTGCTACCCTGGTGCTCATCGCCGCCCAGCGTGGTGTTAAGATCGAACTGGAGTTGGTGAAAGGTAAGATCGCGGAACTGCCAGCGCCAATGCAGCAGCGATTGCCACACGTCCAGCGCCAAGGTCACGCGTTCAATCTTCAGATTGCTTTTGGGCAGCGTGGCGCGCACGTTGCGCATTTCAAGCTGTGGGCCAAAAGTTTCCCAACTGCCCTGGATGAAATCGACCTGTACGGGCACGCCGGAGAGGCTTTCAACCTTTGCCAGCAATTGAGGGCGATAGTTGTTCAGTTCAGGCAGCGCCAGACGCAGCCCGCTGATCAGCAACGCCACGATGACAATCAGAGTGGCGCCTGTAGCTAACAAAATCCCAGGCAGTCGCCTCACGCAGTTCTCCTTGCTTCCGCTGCCTGGCAACGGGAATATCTATGCACGATGGGGCTCAGTATGCTGAGCCCCACTCATGTCTGACTTTAGCCACCAACGGGTGAACTACATCATGACAACGTCAAATTGTTCCTGGCTGTATAAAGGTTCGATTTGTACCTTCACCTGCTTGCCCACAAAGATTTCCACTTCGGCCAGCGCATGGGACTCTTCGCTTTTCAGCGCCTCACCCACCGCCGCAGAGGCGTAAACCAGGAAACGATCTGAATCATAAGCATGGTGCACGCGCACAATTTCACGCAAAATTTCGTAGCACACGGTTTCCACTGTTTTCACCGTGCCGCGTCCCTGACAGGTAGGACAATCGTTACACAGCACATGTTCAATGCTTTCCCGTGTACGTTTACGCGTCATTTCCACTAAGCCTAGCTGAGAGAAGCCGTTGATCGTGGTTTTTACCCGATCTTTACTCAGCGCCAGCTCCAGCGAATGCAATACTCGACGGCGATGTTCTTCATTATTCATATCAATGAAGTCAATGATGATAATGCCGCCCAAGTTGCGCAGCCGCAGTTGGCGGGCAATGGCCTGGGTCGCTTCGATATTGGTGTTGAAGATGGTTTCGTCGAGATTGCGGTGGCCGACAAAGGCGCCGGTATTGATATCCACGGTCGTCATCGCCTCGGTCTGATCGATGATCAGATAACCGCCGGACTTCAGCTCGACCTTGCGCTCCAGCGCACGCTGTATCTCGTTTTCGACGTCGTACAGATCGAAGATTGGCTGGCTGCCGGTGTACAGCTCCAGCTTGGCGGTGATATCCGGGATGTACTCACCGGTAAACTCCACCAGCAGATCGTGGGTCAGGCGGGAATCCACGCGGATCCGGTCCAGCGCCGCGCCGGCGAAGTCACGCAAAATGCGCTGCGCCAACGCCAACTCACCGTATAATTTGTATTTGGTCTGGTTGCGTTTTTTACGCTCCATCACCTTGGTCCACAGGCGTTTGAGGAAAGCGGCGTCCTGCGCCAACTCTTCTTCGCCAATACCTTCAGCCGCGGTGCGGATGATAAAGCCGCCCAGCTCATCACAGTAACCGGCCACCGCTTTTTTCAGGCGATCGCGCTCGGCTTCACTTTCTATACGCTGCGAAACGCCAACGTGCGCCGCCCCTGGCATAAACACCAGGTAACGCGAAGGCAAAGTGATGTCGGTGGTCAGGCGTGCGCCCTTGGTACCGAGCGGATCTTTCACCACCTGGACCATCAGATCCTGTCCCTGGCGCACCAGTTCGGCAATGTCACGCACGTGGAAATTTTTCTGCTCATCGCCGGCGACACATTCCGTGTGCGGCATGATATCGGAAGCGTGCAGGAAGGCCGCTTTATCCAGGCCGATATCGACGAATGCCGCCTGCATGCCCGGCAACACGCGGCTTACGCGCCCTTTATAAATATTGCCGACGATGCCGCGCTTGGATTCGCGTTCGATATGGATCTCTTGCAGGATGCCGCCATCAATATAGGCAACCCGCGTTTCAGACGGTGTGATATTAACCAGTAGCTCAGCTGTCATGCCTTCTCCTCAGAGCCGGTCGATAATGGCAGCGCCCATCAACCGGTTCTTACATCACGTAATGCGACAAAATTACTGAGCAGCTCATGTGTTTCGACTAACGGCAGGCCCATCACCGCATGATAACTCCCGGTTATCGTTCTGACGAAACAACCACCCTTTCCTTGAATTCCGTAGGCGCCCGCTTTATCCATCGGCTCGCCCGTAGCAATATAGTCGCAGATATCCTGCTGTGACAGGTTGCGGAATGTCACGTCCGTCACCACCAGTTGGCACAGAACGTCATGGCGATCGGCGATCGCCACCGCAGTCATCACCTGATGCTGTTTACCCGACAGCGCCGCCAGCATTTGCGCCGCGTGCGTCTCGTCCTGAGGTTTTTCCAACACCCGGCCATTGAGCACCACAATGGTATCGGCACCCAGCACCGGCCACGCCTGCGGTGCCAGCGCCACGCCGGCTTTGGCCTTATCCTGCGCCAGACGGCGCACATAGGCTTCCGCGGATTCCCCTTCCTGCCGCTGCTCTTCGGTATCCGTCAGGATAACTTCAAAGGGGACGCCCAACAGGGTCAGTAATTCATGTCGACGGGGAGAGCCGGAGGCCAGATAAAGCGAAGTCATTGTTATACCCTTACTGTACGGCGAACTGACGGCGAATTTTTCGCATCAACAGGAACAACCATGGCCACAGGATGCCGTTTACCACACTACTCCAGAACACCTCTGGGCGGAAAGAAACGTTGATCACTAAAAACTCGGCCCAGAACACCACAACGTCCATCGCCAGTGACAGCAGCACGACGATCAGCGCCTGTTGCCAGAGCGCCATATTGCGGAACAGCTGGAATTTGAACGCCACCAGATAGGCAATAATACCTAACGCCAGTGCGCGTACGCCCAGCGTGGAACCGAGGATCAGATCCATAATCAGCCCCAGCACGAAGCCGGTGCCGACGTTAACCCGATGAGGCAACGCCATCACCCAGTAGATCAGGATCAAAGCCAGCCAGGAGGGACGGAACATGTAGATCTGTTCCGGCCACGGCATGATTTGCAGCACCAGCGCCACCAGGAATGACAGCCAGATTATCCAGCGCCCGTTGCTGCGGTAACGATTCATTGCGTGACTCCCGCAGCAGGAGCAGCGGTTTGTACCGCGGCCCCGGTTGCCGGAGCAGGCAGAGGCAGTTGCGGCCCCACCGCATCAGCCGGCGGCAGAACCTGCGGCATCATCTGCATCAGACGCTCATTGGCGACGCGATGAACTTCATCGGGCGGCAACGGCATGTCGCCGTTACGATCGGCCCCCCACAGTAGCAGCAGATAGCGCAAGCGCTGTAGCCCTGCGGTTGGTCGAGCCTGAATCACGGTATAGGCGCGCTGATTATCCACTTTGACCGAGGACACCACCGCCACCGGATAGCCTTCAGGGAAGCGACCACCAAGGCCGGATGTGACCAGCACATCACCCACGCGGATATCGGTATTGTTCGGCAGATGTTCAAGCTGTAAATCGTCGGCACAGCCGCTGCCTGCAGCAATCACCCGGATATCGTTGCGCAGCACCTGAATTGGCAGCGCATGTGAAGCATCGCAGATCAGTAGCACACGGCTGGTGACTTTAGCCACCGCCACCACCTGGCCCACTACGCCTTTATCACTGATGACCGGCTGGCCTTCATAAACGCCGTTATCCGATCCTTTGTCGATCACTACCTGATCGCTGTAAGGATCCGAGCCGGTCGAGATCACCTGAGTGACCATTTTGTGTTCGTCCTGGCGCAGCGGCGAGCCTAACAGCTCACGCAAGCGGGCGTTTTCCTGCTTGAATTGGCCAAGAAGAAGAATATCGCTGTTTTTCAGCAGCAGTTCCTGCCGCAGAGCCCGGTTTTCCAGCTCCAGCTGTTGGCGGGTAGCCAGCGTTTCTGAAACGCTGTCCAAAACTTTACGTGGCCCATTGGCCAAAAAATAGAAAGGGCTGACGGCCGTGTCCATGTAGTTACGTATTTTCACGAACGTACCGAGACGGCTATCGGCAACGATCAGGCCAATGGCCACGATCACCGCCAAAAAAAGTCGTAGTTGCAGGGAAGGCCCCCTGCTAAAAATCGGCTTCATAAATTATGCGTGTTCCTCGACAACAGAAAGAGGAACCGTACCTGATTTTCGCTTTGCGCATTCACCCGATACGATTCCTCCTTCTTGGGGCTGACTATTCTTCGCTGAACAAATCGCCGCCATGCATGTCGATCATTTCCAACGCCTTGCCACCGCCGCGGGCTACGCAGGTCAGCGGATCTTCTGCCACGACCACCGGAATACCGGTTTCTTCCATCAGCAGGCGATCCAGGTTGCGCAGCAATGCGCCACCGCCGGTCAACACCATGCCGCGTTCGGAAATGTCGGAAGCCAGCTCTGGTGGACACTGCTCCAGCGCCACCATCACCGCACTGACGATGCCGGTCAACGGCTCCTGCAGCGCTTCAAGGATTTCATTGGAATTCAGGGTAAAGCCACGTGGCACGCCCTCAGCCAGGTTACGGCCGCGAACTTCGATTTCATGCACTTCATCGCCCGGATAAGCGGAACCGATGCCATGCTTGATACGTTCGGCAGTTGCTTCACCGATCAGTGAGCCGTAGTTACGACGCACGTAATTAATGATAGCTTCGTCGAAACGGTCACCACCGATACGTACAGAAGAAGAGTAGACCACACCGTTCAGTGAGATCACCGCCACTTCAGTGGTACCGCCACCGATATCCACCACCATGGAACCTGTCGCTTCAGAAACCGGCAGGCCGGCACCGATTGCGGCAGCCATAGGTTCTTCAATCAGAAACACCTCACGCGCACCGGCCCCTTGGGCAGATTCGCGGATGGCGCGGCGCTCAACTTGAGTTGCGCCAACCGGCACACACACCAGCACGCGCGGGCTTGGCCGCATGAAGCTGTTGCTGTGAACCTGTTTGATAAAGTGCTGCAGCATTTTTTCGGTCACGAAGAAATCGGCGATCACGCCGTCTTTCATCGGACGAATAGCCGCGATGTTGCCGGGCGTACGCCCCAGCATTTGTTTAGCCTCATGACCCACGGCCGCAACGCTCTTGGGTGAACCGGCACGATCCTGGCGAATGGCAACCACCGACGGTTCGTTCAGTACAATGCCTTGCCCTTTAACATAAATCAGGGTATTGGCGGTACCCAAGTCGATGGACAAGTCATTGGAAAACATGCCACGAAATTTCTTAAACATAACTAAAGGATAATCCTGCAAGCTGGGGGCGGAAAATAAAATCCGCCTACTTTACCAACCACACGAAGCAGCGACAAGGCGCAAAAACGTTCTACTTCGGTGAAAAATAGTCTGTATTGTTTCTGCTCGAATGCACGGAAATTGGATGAGGCCTGAATTCCCTGAACAAAGGCTCAGTTTACCACCCTGTCAGCGCACGAAACGGCGTAACACAGCTCATAAAATCTAACATATTCCCTGATTGCCGCTGGTGGTAAGCACCTACCAACGTTCAACAGAAAAGGACTGACAAGAGCCTATATCAAATAGGCGTCATTGTCGCAGGCAGTTTGGGGGTTATCCCAAAATGACAGAGAAAAAAGCCCAGATGAATTGGCGCTCATTCTACGTTAATTTTTGTTCGGTATTCAGGTTAAACACGATAACGACGCGAATATTTTTTACGCCCGACGTCTATCGGTTCCGGCGACGCGAAAAAGTCGCCCTGTCCACCGAGGATCCCCCGCTCTTTCAGCGTCTGCCACTCATTACGCGTCCGCACGCTGGCGGCGAAAACCTGAGTGCTGGTGCCTTCACAGGCGCCGGTCAGGCTTTGAACGAACAGCTGATTTTCATCACGCTTATCAATACTCCGCACCAGACCCGGATGGAGCTTAACCAATTCCACCGGTAAGGACTTGATATAGGAGGTACTTACCACGGTTAACCCGGCCTGGGACACCGCCAGACGACAGCCCAACCCTGACAGTAACTTCAGTACCGGACGTAAACGGTCGATATGTTGACACACGTCTGCCTCTGCAAGTTCAATCAGAATTCGCCGACGATGACTTTTTTCACACTGTAACAGGCTATCACGCAGCCAACGCTGGAAACTACGCTGCAACAGTGAGTCTACGCTCAGCGTAAAAGCCAATGTTTCTTCGGGCCACAGCGTCAGTAAGGGAAGAATACGGCTCAGATGTTGACGATCGTAGCTTTCCGCCAGCCCTAACTGCCGTACCAGAGGCATATACTCCGATGGCAGCAGTTCCTGGGTGCCATCGTAGATCCGGCTCATGATCTCACGGTGATGCACTTCCCCTTCCACCGTCACCGCCGGTTTCTGATACAAACGCGGGCCTCCCCGCGCCAGCACCTGTTCCAGCAGGGTGCGCCACTTGACGCTGCCGCGCCCTTTTTCCGGCACCTGGCTGTCATAAACATACCAGCCGTTTTCGCCTTGCAACGTAGCATGGCGCGTTGCCTGCTCCGCGTAATCGATCACCTGCTCGGTGGTTTGTCCGCTGCGGTACGCCACGATGCCAATGTGCAGGAATGCTTCACGATCGATAAGCGCCGTTGAAGGCAAGGCGTCAATCGCGTGGACCAGCTGTGAAGCAATGCCGTCCGCCTCTTTCAGCGTACGGTGCGGCAGCAGGACGGTGAAGTCGCTGTGGAAATAACGCGCCAGCAGCGCCGCCGGATAGCGCATCACGAAGGTCGACAGCAGATTGACCAGCGAGTACATCAGTTCCTGCACCGCGCCGTTGCCGTGAATTTCCCGCAGCGTGTCAAAATCGGGCAATCGCACCATCATCACAATACCGTGCGAGCCCTCTTCTTCCAGTTGGGTGGTTAGCTGGTTGTCGAAGAACAGGCGGTTATTCAGGCCGGTTTTGGCATCCTGAGCGGCAAAGGCGCGGATCAAGGTATCGACCCGATTGCGTTCCTCGCGCGCTTCCGCCAAATCTGCCAGCAAGCGATCGAGCGCGCCACTGACGTTCGCCGGCCATTCGCGCATATCGCCCTGCATCACGCTCTCTCTTTCGCCGTTGAGAATGCGTCGTGCACGGCGTTCCAGCCGATCCTCTCCGTCGGCCTGATCGCGAAGCCAGCGCAGGCTAAACAGCAAGATCACCACCATCACAACGATCGAAAGCGTCACGGCGGCAGTAGATTGCAACGAGCGTACGTCGCTGGCGAAAGGATCGATATAAGTAATTTGCAGTGCCGCTCCGGGATGCTGCATCAGCGGCAAAGCCACCTGCCTGTAACCGTTGAGCGGATCCCAGGGCTGTTTGTTGAGCGTCGGCAATTTATAGGAAAGGAGGTTACTGTGGCTGGTATCCACGCTGACCGCCACAATACCCAGTGGACGCATCACCAACGGCAACCAGCGTTTCTGTTCCTCTGGGGATTCGTGCAGCATCGCTTGGTCGAGTGAGGTCATCAGCGAATCGAAGCGGCGATCCAGACGCTCCTGAGTGACGTAAAAGAAGCTGTATGAGCAGCCCATCAGCATCAAAAACATCGCCAAAGCAACAAGCAAGGTGATCAATGCAGAGAGTTTGGTGGTGAATCGCATCCCTGTGCCTTGTCCGGTATGGTTACGTGAGTTTTCACCTTTGGAAGTATAAAGGCCCCGAATCCGCTCAAATGAATCCAACACAATATCCTGATTTTTTTAATGAATAGCGGGTACCGCTCCGGCGATACCCGTTGTCGGTTCACGCCACCCAAGCTACCAAGCCTCGACAACGAAGAAAACCTTCAATCACCCTTTTTTGTCTTTTATCAGGACATAAATTTCTTATATGCATATAGTCAATTAAATCTGGTTCAGCCATCCATGGCAAAAATGCAAACAAGAGGAAGAGTGACATGCGTGCACTGTTATTGGAACAACAAGGCGATCAAACTCTGGCTCACATCAAGGATATCAGCAGCGATCTGCTGCCCGACGGCGATGTCCTGGTAGACGTCAACTGGTCCAGCCTTAACTATAAAGATGCGTTGGCGATCACCGGCAAAGGCAAGATCGTGCGTAACTTCCCGATGGTGCCAGGCATCGATTTCGCCGGTACGGTACGCGAAAGCCGCGACGATCGTTTTAAAGAAGGCCAAAGCGTGGTGCTCACCGGTTGGGGCGTGGGTGAAAACCACTGGGGTGGCCTGGCTGAACAGGCACGAGTCTCAGGCGAATGGCTGGTGCCCTTGCCAAACGGGCTGGATGAACGCAAAGCGATGATCCTGGGTACCGCCGGCTTTACCGCCATGCTGTGCGTGATGGCGCTTGAAGAAGGTGGCGTGCGCCCGGACGACGGCGATATTTTGGTTACCGGTGCCAGCGGCGGCGTAGGCAGCACGGCCATCGCCATTCTGGCGGCGTTGGGCTATCACGTCACCGCCATCAGCGGCCGCGAGAGCAATACCGAGTATCTGAAAGCGCTGGGCGCCAAAGAAGTCCTGTCGCGCGACGGCTACCTGGAAGCCCCGCGTCCGCTGGAAAAGCAACTGTGGGCCGGGGCGGTCGATACCGTTGGCGACACGCTGCTGGCGCGAGTCCTGGCACAGATGAATTATAACGGCACGGTCGCCGCCTGTGGCCTGGCCGGTGGCTATCACCTGCCCACCACGGTGATGCCGTTTATCCTGCGCAACGTTCGCCTGCAGGGCGTGGACTCGGTTCATACGCCTCTGCATCGCCGCCAGACCGCCTGGGAGCGCCTGGCGGGTATTCTGCCGGACAGTTTCTACCAACAGGCCACCCAGGAAATCACTTTGGAACAGGCACCGGCCACCGCCGCCGCGCTGCTGAATCATCAAGTGACCGGACGCACTCTGGTTAAAATCCGCTAAAGCTTAAATCGCCCCCGGCAACGGGGGGGAACATTCGCCTGCGAAATTTCATATTTTCCCGCGCCCTCTCGCATATAGCCTGATTTCACGCCATGCTTACAACACAGATACCCCAGCATACTGTAGGGGCGTTGCATGCTGCGTCCGCGTTAATCGGGCTCAGAAGGTTACCCCCTACAGTCACTCTGACGGGAGCAGGTTTGAGTACCCGCACCTGAAAGGCGGCGGGGATGAAACGCGGAGAAAACACCATGAGAAAGCCCCCTAAATTGACCGAAGCCGATGTCACGCCCGAGAGCGTGTTCCATCAGCGGCGCAAAGTGCTGCAGGCGTTGGGTATCACCGCCGCGTCGCTGGCCTTGCCGCTTAATGCGCAGGCCGATTTGCTGTCATGGTTCAAAGGCAACGATCGGCCCAAGGCCCCCGCCGGCAAACCGCTGGCATTCAGCAAGCCTGCGGCCTGGCAGGCGCAACTGGCCATGACGCCGGAAGACAAAGTCACCGGTTACAACAACTTCTACGAATTCGGTCTGGATAAAGCCGATCCTGCCGCGAATGCCGGCGGCCTGAAAACCGAAGGCTGGAAAGTGCGTATCGACGGCGAGGTCGCCAAACCGATCACGTTGGACATCGATGACTTGATCAAACGCTTCCCGCTGGAACAACGCATCTACCGTATGCGCTGCGTGGAGGCCTGGTCGATGGTCGTGCCCTGGATTGGCTTTGAGCTGGGTAAGCTGATCAAGCTGGCGGAGCCGAACAGCAATGCCCGCTACGTCGCTTTCCAAACGCTGTACGACCCGGAGCAGATGCCGGGCCAGAAGGATCGTTTTATCGGCGGCGGGCTGAAATACCCTTATGTTGAAGGGCTGCGTCTCGATGAGGCCATGAACCCATTGGCCCTGCTGACCGTCGGCGTATACGGCAAAACGCTGCCGCCGCAAAACGGTGCGCCGCTGCGGTTGATCACCCCCTGGAAATACGGCTTTAAAGGCATTAAGTCGATAGTCCATATCCGTCTGGTGCGCGATCAGCCGCCCACCACCTGGAATGAATCTGCGCCGAATGAGTACGGCTTCTATGCCAACGTAAACCCGAACGTCGATCATCCACGCTGGTCACAGGCCACCGAACGCTTTATCGGCTCCGGCGGCATTCTGGACGTTAAACGCCAACCCACGCTGCTGTTTAACGGCTATGGCGAACAGGTAGCGTCGCTGTACCGCGGCCTGGATCTAAGGGAGAATTTTTAGGTGCGTTTAACTCCGGCTCATATCAAGTGGATTAAGGTCGCCATTTATCTGGCGGCATTCCTGCCTTTTCTCTGGCTGGTGCTGTCGGTGGACCAGGGTTGGTTCAGCGCCGATCCGGCCAAAGACATTCAACACTTTACCGGCAGAATGACGTTGAAACTGTTGCTGGCGACCTTGATGATTGCGCCACTGGCGCGCTATGCCCGGCAACCGCTGCTGATTCGCTGTCGTCGTCTGGTGGGACTATGGTGTTTTGCCTGGGGCACGCTGCATCTGATAAGCTATTCGACGCTGGAGCTGGGGCTGAGCAATATCGGCCTGCTGGGGCGTGAACTGGTCACCCGCCCTTACCTGACGCTCGGCATTGTCAGTTGGCTGATCCTGCTGGCGCTGGCCGCAACCTCCACGCTGTGGGCGATGCGTAAACTGGGGGCCAAATGGCAGACGTTGCATAATCTGGTCTATCTGGTGGCGATTCTGGCACCGATTCACTACCTGTGGTCGGTAAAAACCTTTTCGCCGCAGCCCTTCATTTATGCTCTGCTGGCCGTCGCGCTACTGGCGCTGCGATACAAGAAATTCCGCAATTGGTGGCGTTAAAAGCCGGAACTTTTCTGTGTTCTACCCCTCATAATGCAATATCGCCCTGGCCAGTTTACTGATTTAGGGTTGAATATCTTCGCTGATAAGACCAGTATTTAGCTGCGAATTGCTACGATATCGTTATAATGCCCGACCTTGTTCCTGTTCTCAGGGTGAATTTTCCCCTTAACAGGTGACAAATCTGTGACGTCGGGTTATTTTCTACGATGATGGTTTTATTGCCGGAGATACCAGCACAATGGCGGATAAGTTTCACATTTTGCTTCTGAACGGCCCCAATCTGAATCTGCTGGGGACGCGTGAGCCGGAGAAGTACGGCAGCACGACGTTAACAGAGATTGTTAACGGATTGGAAAACCAGGCATCCGCACTGGATATTACCCTGAGCCATCTGCAGTCTAACGCCGAACATGCGCTGATCGACCGCATACATCAGGCGCGCGGCAACACAGATTTTATTCTGATTAACCCTGCCGCGTTCACGCATACCAGCGTGGCGCTGCGTGATGCATTGCTGGCGGTGCAGATCCCGTTTATCGAGATCCACCTCTCCAACGTGCATGCCCGAGAGCCTTTCCGCCATCACTCTTACCTCTCTGATATTGCGGTAGGCGTGATTTGCGGCCTCGGCGCGGATGGCTACACATTTGCTTTACAGGCAGCGGTTAACCGTCTGTCGAAAACCCACTAATTGCTACGCAAAAGAGTACGGAATCACACTCATGGATATTCGTAAAATCAAGAAACTGATCGAACTGGTTGAAGAATCAGGTATTTCTGAACTGGAAATTTCTGAAGGCGAAGAGTCAGTTCGCATCAGCCGCGCTGCTCCAGCGCAGGCTTACCCAATGATGCCACAGGCATACGCAATGCCGGCACAGCCGCAGCCAGCACTGGCTACCGCCGTTGCCAGCGCGCCAGCCGAAGCGCCTGCAGCACCAGCGGCCATGAGTGGCCACGTCGTTCGTTCCCCAATGGTCGGTACTTTCTACCGCACGCCAAGCCCGGATGCGAAAGCCTTCATCGAAGTCGGCCAGAAAGTGAACGCCGGCGACACTCTGTGCATCGTTGAAGCAATGAAAATGATGAACCAGATCGAAGCGGACAAATCCGGCGTGGTGAAAGCCATCCTGGTAGAGAACGGCCAACCGGTAGAATTTGACGAGCCACTGGTCGTCATCGAATAACGAGGCGAACATGCTTGATAAAATTGTTATCGCCAACCGTGGCGAGATCGCGCTTCGTATCCTGCGTGCTTGTAAAGAGCTGGGCATCAAAACCGTTGCCGTGCACTCGACAGCCGATCGCGATCTGAAACACGTACTGCTGGCTGACGAGACCGTGTGTATCGGTCCTGCGCCATCGGTAAAAAGTTACCTGAATATCCCGGCAATCATCTCTGCGGCTGAAATCACCGGCGCAGTGGCGATCCACCCGGGCTACGGCTTCCTGTCTGAAAACGCCGATTTCGCCGAGCAGATCGAACGCTCCGGCTTTATCTTCATTGGCCCAAGAGCCGAAACTATCCGCCTGATGGGCGACAAGGTTTCTGCCATCAATGCCATGAAGAAAGCTGGCGTGCCTTGCGTACCTGGCTCTGATGGCCCGCTGACCGACGACATGGATAAAAACCGTGCCTTCGCCAAGCGCATCGGCTACCCGGTTATCATCAAGGCATCCGGCGGCGGCGGCGGTCGTGGCATGCGTGTAGTGCGCAGCGACAAAGACCTCGAGCAATCCATTTCCATGACCAAGGCGGAGGCCAAAGCGGCTTTCAACAACGACATGGTTTACATGGAAAAATACCTGGAAAACCCACGCCATATCGAAATTCAGGTGTTGGCGGACGGTCAGGGTAACGCCATCTATCTGGCCGAGCGCGACTGCTCCATGCAGCGCCGCCACCAGAAAGTGGTTGAAGAGGCTCCGGCACCGGGCATCACCAGCGAAATGCGCCGTTATATCGGCGAGCGCTGCTCGAAAGCCTGTGTGGAAATCGGTTACCGCGGCGCGGGCACTTTCGAGTTCCTGTATGAAAACGGCGAGTTCTATTTCATCGAAATGAACACCCGTATTCAGGTTGAGCATCCGGTTACCGAGATGATCACCGGCGTGGATCTGATTAAAGAGCAGCTGCGTATCGCTGCCGGTCAGCCTTTGTCGATCAAACAGGAAGAAGTGAAGGTTCACGGCCACGCGGTAGAATGCCGTATCAACGCCGAAGACCCGAACACCTTCCTGCCTAGCCCAGGCAAGATCACCCGTTTCCATGCGCCAGGCGGTTTCGGCGTGCGTTGGGAATCTCATATTTACGCCGGTTATACCGTACCGCCGTACTATGATTCCATGATCGGCAAACTGATCACCTACGGTGAAAACCGTGACGTGGCGATTGCCCGCATGAAGAACGCCCTGGCTGAGCTGATCATCGATGGCATCAAAACCAACGTTGAACTGCAACAGCGGATCATGAGCGACGAAAACTTCCAGCACGGTGGCACCAACATCCACTATCTGGAGAAAAAGCTCGGTCTGCAGGAAACCTAAGGCAAGCTATTCGCATCGCCTGATAGAAGGCCGGTTAATCACCGGCCTTTTTCTTTACTGCTTTGGGTCACTCAATGGATGATCAAATCCATAATAGTTGTATACCCTAAATAATTGGAGTTGCATCAAGGCGGCAAAGGAGCGCATCCCGATGAGCTTACTGTAGTAAGTGATTCGGGTAAGTGAGCGCAGCCAACACAGAGGCAGCTTCAAGTATGACGGGTATATTGGAGAAACGGATGGACACACGTTTTATTCAAGCTCACCGCGAGGCGCGCTGGGCTCTGGGCCTGACGCTGCTTTATCTGCTGGCCTGGTCGCTGGCAGCCTATCTGCCGGACAGCGCATCCGGTATTACCGGTCTGCCGCATTGGTTCGAAATGGCCTGCCTGTTGGTTCCGCTGCTGTTCATCGGCCTGTGTTGGCTAATGGTACGCGGCATATTCCGCGATATTTCGCTGGAGGACGGCGATGCAAACTGAAGTCATTCTGCCGCTGGTCGCCTATCTGGTGCTGGTGTTCGGGCTGTCGGTTTACGCCTATAGCCGACGCCAGAGCGGCAACTTCCTCAGCGAATATTTTCTGGGCAACCGATCGATGGGCGGCTTCGTACTGGCCATGACCTTGACCGCCACCTATATCAGTGCCAGTTCCTTTATCGGGGGCCCCGGCGCCGCCTATAAATACGGCCTTGGCTGGGTGCTGTTGGCGATGATCCAACTGCCGGCGGTTTGGCTTTCACTCGGCGTGCTGGGCAAGAAGTTTGCCATACTGGCGCGCCGCTACAACGCCATTACCCTGAACGACATGCTTTACGGCCGCTATCAAAGTCGTCTGTTGGTCTGGCTGGCCAGCCTCAGCCTGCTGGTGGCGTTCCTGGGTGCCATGACGGTGCAGTTTATCGGCGGCGCGCGCCTGCTGGAAACCGCAGCCGGTATTCCATACGACACCGGTTTGCTGATCTTCGGTATCAGCATCGCGCTGTATACCGCCTTTGGCGGCTTCCGCGCCAGCGTGCTCAATGACGCCATGCAGGGGCTGGTGATGCTGATCGGCACCGTGCTGCTGCTGGTTGCGGTGATTCACGCCGCCGGCGGCCTGCACAGCGCCGTGGATAAGCTGCAACAGATTGACCCCGCGCTGGTATCACCGCAGGGCGGTGAACAGATCCTCAGCCTGCCGTTTATGGCATCGTTCTGGATCCTGGTGTGCTTTGGCGTGATTGGCCTGCCGCACACGGCGGTGCGCTGCATCTCCTACAAAGACAGCAAAGCAGTGCATCGCGGGATCATCCTCGGCACCATGGTGGTCGCGGTGCTGATGTTTGGCATGCATCTGGCTGGCGCGCTGGGCCGTGCGGTATTGCCGGACCTGAAGATCCCCGATCAGGTGATCCCGACGCTGATGATCACCGTGCTGCCGCCTTATGCCGCCGGTATTTTCCTGGCGGCGCCGATGGCGGCAATCATGTCGACCATTAACGCCCAATTGCTGCAATCTTCCGCCACCATCATCAAAGATCTCTACCTTGGCGTACGCCCACAGCACATGCAGAACGAGCGCCTGATCAAACGCTTCTCCAGCCTGACCACGTTGATTTTGGGCTTGCTGGTGCTGTTGGCAGCCTGGCGGCCACCGGAAATGATCATCTGGCTGAACCTGCTGGCATTTGGCGGCCTGGAAGCGGTATTCCTGTGGCCACTGGTGCTGGGCCTGTACTGGGAACGCGCCAATGCGCAGGGAGCACTTAGCTCAATGGTGACGGGTGCGGTATGCTATACGCTATTGGCCAGCTTCAATCTGCAGCTAGCGGGGTTGCACCCTATCGTGCCTTCGCTGCTGCTTAGCCTGCTGGCGTTTTATATCGGTAACGTCATAGGCGAAAAGCGCCGAGTGGCGTCATCATTAGCCTCTTAAAGAGAATTGTTATGCCTTGGATCCAACTAAAACTGAACACCACCGGCAGCCAGGCGGAAGACCTGAGCGACGCGCTGGTTGAAAGCGGCGCCGTATCGGTCACCTTCCAGGACACCCACGACAATCCGGTGTTCGAACCGCTGCCGGGCGAGACCCTGCTGTGGGGCGACACTGATGTGATCGGGTTGTACGATGCCGAAACCGACATGGCCGACGTGGTCGCCATGCTGGAACAGCACCCGCTGCTGGGCGTCGGCTTCCGCCATAAAATTGAACAGCTGGAAGACAAGGACTGGGAGCGCGAGTGGATGGACAACTTCCACCCGATGCGCTTCGGCGAACGTCTGTGGATCTGCCCAAGCTGGCGCGACGTGCCCGACCCGAACGCGGTCAACGTCATGCTGGACCCGGGCCTGGCATTTGGTACCGGCACTCACCCAACGACTGCACTGTGCCTTCAATGGCTAGACGGCCTCGATCTGGCCGGTAAAACCATTATCGACTTCGGCTGTGGTTCCGGCATCCTGGCAATTGCCGCGTTGAAGCTCGGTGCAGCGCGCGCTATCGGCATCGATATCGATCCCCAGGCCATTCAGGCCAGCCGCGACAACGCGCAGCGTAACGGCGTTTCAGAGCGTTTGGAGCTGTATCTGCCAAAAGACCAGCCTGCCGATCTGCAGGCCGACGTGGTCGTCGCCAACATCCTGGCGGGCCCATTGCGTGAGCTGGCCCCCTTGATCGGCTGTCTGCCGAAGTCCGGCGGTTATCTGGGCCTGTCCGGCGTGCTGGCAACACAAGCGGCAAGCGTGGCGCAAGCCTATGAAGAGAAATTCACGCTGGATCCGGTCGCAGAGCGTGAAGAGTGGTGCCGCATCACCGGTCAGCGCAAGTAATCCCCTTACTGCCCTGATAAAAACCACCGCCAACGTAGCCCGTGGCGGTGGTTTTTTGTTTTCCTGTCTACGCGACGGCGACACCCCGCTCCTTTGAAACGCCATGCCAAATTCACGTGACCCTGAATATTTTCTGCCTAAGCCTTCACCACGCGATTTCAGCATAATTCAGCCCATTCTCAATGAAAAACCCTGAGAAACGACTTAAATCACTGCCGTTCTCGAGCTGAATCGAGACTCATTACAGATAAAATCCTGTTGTATTGGGAATATTTTATAGCGCACTAATTAACCAAAATCAGGCAAGCCATTGTTAAGTATATATAATATTTTTATGAATCCCGGCAAACCGCATTTTTAATGGCGAATAGCGGCCAATTGGTCAAAGTTTGGCCTTTCATCTCAGCGCAAAAATGCGTAATATACGCGCCCTTGCGGACACAGTATGGTTACTCTTTGTCTATGCGCATTGGACACCACCAGCTTACAAATTGCCTGATTGCGGCCCCGATGGCCGGCATTACAGATCGCCCATTTAGGACCCTATGTCATGCGATGGGTGCTGGGATGGCTGTATCCGAAATGCTCTCCTCCAATCCGGAGGTGTGGCGGACGGATAAGTCGCGTCTGCGTATGGTCCATAGCGATGAACCAGGGATCCGTTCCGTGCAGATTGCCGGATGCGATCCGGATGATATGGCCGCAGCGGCGCGTATTAACGTGGCCGGTGGTGCACAGATCATCGACATCAATATGGGTTGCCCGGCCAAGAAAGTGAACCGGAAACTTGCAGGGTCTGCATTGCTGCAGTACCCGGATCTGGTTAAACAGATCCTCCACGCGGTGGTTAACGCCGTGGATGTGCCGGTAACGCTTAAGATCCGCACTGGCTGGGCGCCAGAACACCGTAACTGTGTAGAGATTGCCCAACTGGCCGAAGACTGTGGTATACAGGCCCTGACTATTCATGGCCGAACCCGCGCCTGCCTGTTCAACGGCAACGCGGAGTACGACAGCATTCGGGCAGTTAAGCAGAATGTTTCCATTCCGATTATCGCGAATGGTGACATTACTGACCCGCATAAAGCCAGAGCAGTGCTCGACTACACTGGGGCTGATGCCCTGATGATAGGCCGCGCTGCTCAGGGGAGACCCTGGATCTTCCGGGAAATCCAGCATTATCTGGACACTGGGGAACTGCTGCCCCCTCTGCCACTTGGCGAGGTTAAGCGTTTGTTGATAGGGCATATTCGGGAATTGCACGGCTTTTACGGCCAAGGCAAGGGATTCCGGATTGCTCGTAAGCACGTATCCTGGTATCTCCAGGAGCACGCCCCGAATGACCAGTTTCGGCGCACATTCAACGCCATAGAGGATGCCAGCGAACAGCTGGAGGCGTTGGAGGCATATTTCGAAAATCTTGCGTAACAAAAAAGAGCTGACAGAACTATGTTCGAACAACGCGTAAATTCTGACGTACTGACCGTTTCAACCGTGAACTCACAGGATCAAGTGACTCAAAAGCCTCTGCGTGACTCGGTTAAACAAGCACTGAAGAACTATTTTGCTCAACTGAATGGTCAAGACGTTAACGATCTGTATGAGCTGGTATTGGCTGAAGTTGAACAGCCACTGTTGGACATGGTGATGCAATACACCCGTGGCAACCAGACCCGTGCAGCCCTGATGATGGGCATCAACCGCGGTACGCTGCGTAAGAAATTGAAAAAATACGGCATGAACTGATACTAGTCAGTTGGCATGTTGAAAAGGCGCAACCTCGCAAGAGGCGGCGCCTTTTTCTTGTGGGCCGTCCCATCAGAACGCAAAAAAGGCGCTTTTCCCTCAGGAGCAGCGCCTTTGTGTTTATTAAGCCTTATTAAACCGCGTGATGATGGCCGTGGTGGTGGCCGTCATCTCCCGACTCATCCATCCGTTTTGCTCGCGGTTGCGCGTACAGGAAGTACACCAGCAGGGAAATCACTATCAACCCAAGCGTAATCAACAGCACGGTTGGCGGGGTGCATGAACCGAGATAGAGGCAAACCAATACGCAAATAGGCACCAGTACCTTGAACCACGGCATGCGGTAAGTCCCTTGCATCTTTTTCTTGCGCACCACAAAGATACCGACAATCACCGCCAGATACTGCAGCAGACGACAAACCGTTGCGACCTCCACCAGCAGTACAAAGGACTCTTTCGACATCGCATTCGCCAAGACGATAAAGATGATAGTCACCACCAGCATCGCAATGATCGACTTGGCCGGTACCCCACGTTTGTTATTGGCACCGGCTGACTCTGGCAGGAAGCCATCCACCGCCAGCGGCACCAGATTTCGCGGCCCGGCAAAGCACATGGCCAGACCGATACCAAACAGGGCAACCACCGACCCTAAGGACATGATCGCACGAGCGCCATTGCCCAGAACCATCCCCACGCTGTCCGCCACGGAGTTATCGGAAAACGCCAGATGCTCGCCCCCCATAGACCCGATAATGGAAGCAAACAGCAGGAAATAGAGCGCCGTGACCGATAACAGCACCAGAATGATCGCCCTTGGGATATCGCGAGTAGGGTTTTCCATATCTTGCGAGGCCACGCCAATATTCTCGAAACCCACCATCGCGTAAAACAACAGCAGGAAGCCGCCTGAAAATTCTGCCGAGGTCAAATGGCCAAACGCGGGAACTTCAACCCCGGTCGACTGTGCCACCAACCCTGGCACATCGGTAAAATTAGCCAGGTCGAAATGGCTGAAAGAGACCAGGATGCAACTGATTAATGCCGCCAATACCAGCCAACTGCTCACGCGGGTAAACACCGACATCACTTTTACCGAGATCAGGTTGATACCGCAAAGCACGCAGGCAAAAGCGATACTGATCATCGCCGAGTTGGCTGGCGCCAAATGGATACCTAACGCGGTCGTAATGATCCCCGGCAATGCGGCCACCTGTACTGCCAATGCTACGCAGGCGGCAAGAAAACGCATAAAGCCAATGTTAAATCCCAGGAAAGGACCAAAAGTGGCGCTTACGTAAACGTACACCCCGCCGGTTTTAGTAAAAATCCCGGCCATTTCGGCAAAAGCCAATGCCATGATCAGCGCCAGAACGGCACAGACCACCAGTACCGGAAACAGGTTCATACCGAGTTCAGAATAAGCTTTGCCGGGGGTGATGAAGATCCCTGCCCCCAGCAGGCAGTTAATGCCGAACAGGACTATCGTCCCGAACTTCATTTTGCCCGAGGTCGTTGTTTGAGTGCTCATTATTCACCTTTGCGAGACAAAACGCCCAGGCACCAGCATTAGGTGCCCGGACGCTCAGTAAGAAGGTCTGTCAAAGCAAAGACGGGAGTAGCTCAGAACATCGGCAGCAACGGGGCCTGCCGGCACGCTGAGCACTGACGTCAGTGTGTTTGACGTCCCCATTGGGATACGGCGTGAATGCCGTCAGGAAGCGCTCAGCAGAGCACGGACTCATGGGTAGTGGCGTTGGCCTTTAGCTGGTCAACAATGTTGCGAATGTCCTGCGCCAGCAGGTTCATCAATGTGGTGCTGACGCCGTAGCGGATCAGAACGCGCATGATGATGGTGTTTTGACGGTTGCTCGGTAGCGGGTATGCCGCCGTTTGCCAGCCGCGCTGTTTCACCTGGTTTTGCAAATCATACAGGGTGAAGCCTTTTACATCGTCTTTCAGGGTAAAGACCACGCCAGGCAACCCCCCTTCGCTGCTGTACAGCATTTCAAATTCTGGGAAGTCGGCCAATTTATGCGCCAGGAACTTGCCGGTATCCACACAGGTCTGCTGGATCTCGGAATAACCTTCTTTGCCCAGACGCAGCAGTTGGTAGTACTGAGCAATGACGGAACCGCCGGGACGGCTGAAGTTGAGGGCGAAAGTCGCCATGTTGCCGCCGAGATAGTTAACGTAGAACACCAGGTCGTCAGGCAAGTCTTGTTTTTCACGCCATACCACCCAACCCAGACCCAGCGGGGCCAGACCGTATTTATGGCCGGAAGAGTTGATGGATTTTACGCGCGGCAGACGGAAGTCCCAAACGATGTGGCTTTGCTCTTCGACGAAAGGCGCAATAAAGCTGCCGGATGCCGCATCAACGTGGATCGGAATATCCAGGCCACGCTCTTTCTGTAGCTTGTCCAGCGCATTGGACAGGCCAAGCACGTCTTCGTACACCAGCGTAAAGGTCGTCCCGAAAGTCGGCACCACACCGATGGTATTTTCATCGATGTAATTAACCATGTCGTCGGGGTGGGCGCACAGGGCGCCTTCGCGGATGGGCACCTCGCGGTGCTCGATCTCAAAATAGGTGCAGAATTTTTTCCAGCAAATTTGTACCGGGCCAGTGACCAGGTTTGGCTTGGAAGTGTCCAGCCCTTTCGCCTTGCGTTTTTGCTGCCAGTTGCGTTTCAACGCCAAACCGCCCAACATTGCCGCTTCGCTGGACCCCACGCAGGAAGTACCAATCGAATTATTCACGTCTGGCGCATGCCACAACCCCGCCAGCATTTTTGTACAGCACACTTCAATTTTTGCCGTTTCTGGGTACAACTCTTTATCAATCAGGTTTTTTACCGATCCCAGCTTCATCAGTTCGTCGACTTCGGGCTCTGACCAGGTGGTGCAGAACGTCGCCAAATTCTGTTTTTCATTGCCGTCTAGCATTAAACGATCTTTAATCAAATTCAAAACAGAACTCGGGCAGCTGGATGATTCTGGGATCTTTCCCTCAGATAAAGTGTGTTGAGCCACCTCAGTGGAATAGATAGGCATATATTGATTAGTCATAATAAATCACCTCTTTTTATTTGATGTGTTTTCATGAAAGTTGCCGTGGATACCGCTAATAATTACGCTTCGACTTACCTCCTTAAGGAATTAATATTGGTTGTCATCCCAGCCTTATACATTCCGACCATCGTGATTAATCTTACGATGGCCGGCCCTATTACCTGCTATTTACACGACATATTCTCTATTGCCGCATGTAAGCGATTCAACGTTTTTTCTTTTCCCAATACGGCCAGACAATCATTTAACGATGGTGTATCTTTCGCCCCGAGAATAAATAATCGCAACGGCATATTGATGTCTTTTAACGACGTGCCGAATTCCTTGGAAATATCGCCAATCACTTGGTTAATCTCGGCACTTTGCCAGTCGTTTATCGTGGAGAAGTGCTGATAGATTTCACAGAAAACCGTCGGATGTGCCGAGGCAAGCAACTGCTCGTAAGTTTCCTGGTTGTTACACTGATATTCACCGTAATAACTACGGCAGGCTTCCGCCATTTCCTTCATCGTTCTGGCTCGGGTTTTTAACAGCATAACAACCCGTTCCAGCGGTGGGCCGTCCTCCGTACTGATAGCCAGCCGTTGGAGTTGCCATTGCAAATCGGGTAATAAATGTTCGGCCGTAGCGGCAGCGATATAATGCTTGTTGAGCCACAGTAATTTCTCTGTATTGAACGCGCTCGGTGAGTTGCTGACATTGTTAATATCGAAAAGAGAGATCATCTCATCCAAAGAGAAAATTTCCTTATCCTGATGCCCCCACCCCAAACGCACTAAATAGTTACGCAATGCCTCAGGTAAAAAACCTTCCTCTTGGTATTGCATAACGTTGGCTGCACCGTGGCGCTTGGAGAGTTTTTTACCGTCATCCCCGAGTATTGGCGAAACATGAGCAAACACAGGCGGCTCCAGCCCCAACGCCCGGTAAACATAAATTTGCTTCGGTGTATTATTGATATGTTCTTCGGCGCGGATGATATGCGTCATCTGCATGTCGATATCATCGACCACCACACAAAAATTATACGTTGGCCAACCGTCGGTGCGGCGAATAATAAAGTCATCAAACTCGCTGTTGCTGAACTCAATACGTCCGCGGATCATGTCGTCCCAGGCCACAATACCCTGCTGTGGGCTTTTCAAACGCACCACGTGAGGCAGGCTGGGATCGTGCCCCAGATGATGCAGACAGTGGCGGTCGTAAATGAAGTTCTCTTTGTTCTTTTCCTGCTGAGCCTTGAGTGCATTCAAGCGCTCCTCGCTGCAGTAGCAGCGGTAGGCCTGCCCAGACGCCAACAGTTGATCGACCACCTCGTTGTAACGCTCCAGGCGTTTAGTCTGGTAGAAGGGGCCTTCGTCCCAATACATACCCAACCACTTCATCGAGTCCAGGATGGCGTCGACTGCACCCTCCTTTTCCCGTTCCACGTCGGTATCTTCAATACGCAGAATAAATTTGCCGTGATTATGGCGTGCATAGAGCCAGGAATAGAGAGCTGTTCTTGCCCCGCCTACGTGTAAAAAACCCGTTGGGCTGGGCGCAAACCTTGTTCTTACGCTCATTAGAGAACTCCTTATTATTGAATAAAACCCCAAATAATGAGCATTGCATCAAGGTGATAAACACATTCATCAACCCTGAAGCAACTTCAAGCATTGCGGGGTTAAAACAGCGCCAGAGATAACACCTGCCAATATCAGGTGGCATTTCAAGCCATGCCCATGAGGTTCATTAACCGCTTGCCAATAAAGCCGTTGGATGTTGTATTGAATAAGAGAGATATTGCAATAATGTTTGTGTTCTAACCTCTGGCTTTTCCACCTTTATTATTTTCTCTATCTCTTTCAACATGCCAGGAGAAACATTTTTACATTCTATATAGCTTAATCTTTCATCCTTATTCTCTAATCGAAAAGAAAGACGTCTGATAGCATCAATAATATTTTGGGGGACGGTGCAAATTTCTCTTCCAAGACGAACAAACCCCTGCACGCTACTTTGCTTAGCAATTAAAGTGGTATGGGTGATCTCTGGTGAGAATCGCACAAATAAATAACCGGGGAACAATGGAGTGGTGTGAGTTCTAAACGAATTTTTCCGATCGGCACGTAATGTTAACCTGGTTTTCATTGGCATATAACATTCAACACCAATACGTTCTATTTCATCAATAACCTTCGCATGTAATCTGGAACGATAGCAAATGAGATACCATGAGTACATTTCTGCCCCTTATTCATTTCATTGCTTGTGATGGAAAACCAATCCATTGCTTATCAGGCGAATGGAAATAGCCATCCGCAGCCATTGTTCTTAGGAACAAAGCTGAATCAGCACATTAGTTTTCATTGATCAGATGGCTATTTTCGCCAGGAAATAATCCCCAGGCGTTATCAGGAGTTTGGATAGGGTATTTATCGAGATTGGGTCTAGTCAGAGTACGAGTTGGCGTTTTACCAATGCAGTAGCAGTGAGCGATCCCACTGAGTTTTTGAAAATTTCATTTTGACCACCAGCACTACGCCAAAAACAATATTCCCTCTTGAGATAAAAATCCAGTGCAAGAATCCACAGACGCAATTTTACTGGCTGAGAATTTTAAATGGGCATTAAAATAAAATGAAATGTATCACCCTGTATCAAAAAGTTTCCCTCTGATTTTATTTTAATAAAAAAAACAATAAAAACAAAATTTTGAGAAAAGATGACCATTAAAAATCAATAGTACTAACACCTTCTGTTGCAGGGGAAAAAATCCACAAACGCATAATGCAAATGAACTGACTTCGCCATGATATAAAACAAAGATCAAACTTTATATCCCACCGTATTTCCGCGCATTTACATGCTTATTTTTTGATCTTCTCTCGCATGTTTTGCACAAAAGCAAACCAACGAAAATGCGTCGTTCTCTTCCCATGGGAATCGGAATATTCGGATCCTCCCCCTGATGTTGTGTGGTAAAATGCCCCGTCTTGGACCGCCTTCGCTGGCCTACAGCCCTCCTCCCGAAGCCTGATAGCAGCGCGAACCGCCCTTCGAGTGTAAAGATTTAGTCAATTATGGAATCTGGCTAAACCATAGTGGTATCTGGGTGTCTGAGTGGTTGTATCGCAATTGAGTGGATCTTTATGCGTTACAGGTTGCTGCCCCCTTAACGCATAAATGAGTTCATATGAAGCGTCCGCAAAAATTCAAATCGGCCCTGCTGCATCCGCGCTACTGGTTTACCTGGTTCGGCCTGGCCTGCTTATTCCTGTTGGTCCAACTCCCCTACCCGGTGCTGCACAAGCTCGGCGTGTGGATGGGCCGCACCTCGATGCGCTTTCTGAAGCGCCGCGTTTCCATCACCCGCCGCAACCTGGAACTGTGCTTCCCGGATATGGACGAGGCTCAGCGCGAGCGTAAAGTGGTCGGCAACTTCGAATCCCTCGGCATGGGCCTGCTGGAAACCGGCATGGCCTGGTTCTGGTCAGATAAGCGCGTCAAACGTTGGTTCAACGTTTCCGGCATCAACCACCTGAAAATGGCGCAGCAGAACCAGCGCGGTGTGTTGGTGATTGGCGTGCACTTTATGTCGCTGGAGTTGGGTGGCCGTGCCATGGGCCTGTGTCAGCCAATGATGGCGATGTACCGCCCACACAACAATAAAGCGATGGAATGGGCGCAGACCAAAGGTCGCATGCGTTCCAACAAGGCGATGCTCGATCGCAAAGATCTGCGCGGCATGGTTCATGCCCTCAAGCGCGGCGAGGCCGTATGGTTCGCCCCGGATCAAGACTACGGCCCACGCGGTAGCGTGTTCGCTCCACTGTTCGCCGTCGATCAGGCCGCGACCACCAGCGGTACCTTTATGCTGGCGCGCATGGCCAAGCCGGCGCTGGTGCCGGTGGTTCTGATCCGCCGCGAAAAAGGTCGGGGTTATGACCTGCTGATCCAACCGGCGCTGGAAAATTATCCTATCGGCGATGAGATTGCCGCGGCGGCTTACATGAATAAAGTGGTGGAAAAAGAGATCATGCGCGCACCTGAGCAATACATGTGGCTGCATCGTCGCTTTAAAACCCGGCCGGTCGGGGCTCCGTCATTGTACTGAGCCCAAAAACCATATTTATCAGCCCGGCCAATGCCGGGCTTAGTTTAGTGGCAAACACCCGAAAAATGGGATTTTCGGATGTTTGGGGGAAACCGAAGGCATAATCCTTTGTTTTTAACCGAATCATCATCATGATTTTAGTCACACAGAATTCCCTCCACAGTCTGAGCCCGGCCAATGCCGGGCTTTTTTGTGCGCCGGATTTAAAAAATTGCGGATGAGCGCCGATCTTTGCTGTAACCTCCTTTTTTACCCGCACAGGAAAAGGAAATGATGAAAGCTCAAGTCCGTATCGCTCTGGTCGGTGACTACCAACCTCAGGCCATTTCTCACCAGGCCATCCCCATTGCTCTCCAGCTCACCGCCTCCCATCTTAACGTCGACATTCAATCCCACTGGCTGCCCACAGAAACCATTACCGACACGTCGGTTCTGCAGGACTACGATGCCATCTGGGTGGTACCCGGCAGCCCGTATAATCATGACGATGGTGCCTTTATGGCTATCCGCCATGCGCGCGAGCAAAACGTTCCCTTCCTGGGCTCTTGCGGTGGTTTCCAATATGCGATCGTAGAGTACGCCCGTAACGTGATGGGCTGGCACGATGCCGGGCATGCGGAAACCGACAGCGGGGGTCGGTTGGTAATAGCTCCCCTGAGCTGTTCGCTGGTTGAAAAAAGCGGGGTCATTATTTTCCAATCCAATACGCTGGCAGCCCGTGTCTACGGCAAGCTGGAAACGCACGAAGGCTACCACTGCAACTTTGGCGTCAACCCGGAGTTTGTCGCCGATCTGCAACGGCACCCGCTGATAATCAGCGGCCACGACAGTGAAGGTGACGTTCGCTCGGTAGAACTACCGGGACACCGTTTTTACGCTGCCACGCTGTTTCAGTCCGAACGTGCGGCATTGCGAAACGAGCTTTCGCCACTGGTGGTGGAACTGATCAGGACCACGGCAACGGCCTGATAGCCCCTGGGAGGGTCATGGCATAATGGCCCTCCTTGCCTTAATTCCAAACAGGGCCAGGAAAATAAGATAGCGTAAGCTGGTTTGTGATAAAGAAACTTAATTCATTCCAAATTAATTGTTCCGTCATGCGCATGCCATATTTTCACACGCCGACCCGACAATAATCTGATAATGCTCTTATTTATTACTAAATAATATATCATTAGAAACCCTGCAGTTTGATGCAAAAATTGTACTCGCGGAGAACCTGGCGATAAATCTGAAGTAGCAAGAATAGCAATAAACTATTGTCATTTTTGATAGGAGATCAGAAGTAAATTAAGCCATCATTACAACGACAACATCCCCGCCTAAATTTTTCAGAAAAAGAACGCCGACAACACAACAAAAACAAACCAATTAAAATCAACATATTACACATAAAAAAACCATCAAGACCTCAGGAAACCCCTTGATAACCCCACTTATTTTTTCTCGTCAAACAATTGAAAATAGCTATTTATATCGTTACTAACGATACACGACGAAATCAATTAAACACAAAACAATTCAATCACAAACAAATCCAATTTAAATTATTCAAACAAACAATTTAAAATAGTTAATGTGAAATTGGGCGAATTTACCATCACCTCTTATAATGTTCGAGTACTTACCGACTACGCACCTATTTAAGTCGACTCTTTCCTATTTTTATGGAGGTGGTTCCGTGTCCGCTTATTCTCTCACGACGGTACAACAGGCCGTATGGCTCGACCAGACATTAAATCCTGATATTCCTCTCTATAATGTGGGGTGTTTATGGCGAGTGGAGCGGGAGATCTCTTTCCCTCTGTTTAAAGAAGCCATCCAACAGGTTCAGCAACGACATGATGCATTGCAAACCACCCTGAAGGAAACACCGCAAGGCATCATTCAGCAACCTCTTTCTCAAAGATCCATTGAACTTCACTACACCGACTTTTCGCAGCAAGAAGATGCCGCCAGCCTGGCGCAGAACCATCTGCGTGACATGTTTATCCAACCTTATCAACTCTATGAAGACCTGCTCTGGCGCTGCCATTTAACCAAAATCGATGATTCGACTACGCTATGGTTATTGGCCTCGCACCATCTGATTGCCGATGGCACCTCGATCTCTTTATTAAGCCGTATGATCATGGATCGCTATAAGCAATTAAAAGCTGGGGATAAAAGTGAGGCCAGCAAGTCACACTACGGGGATTTCGTCGTTAGCGATCAGGCTTATCTCCAATCATTACGTTATCAACGCGACCGTGACTGGTGGCTGGAACGTTTTGCAACGGCACCATCTTCTGTGCTGGAGCGGCGACCACATTACTCAGAGCAGCAAGCCTATCCCAGCAGCCAAATCATCAAGCGTTTACCGCGTGAACGTTTCCTGCGGTTGGAGCAATATGCAGCTCAGCACGGCGGTTCGGCCATGCATTTTATGGTGGCTCTGTTGGCAAATTGGTTCGCCCGAATTTGGCAGATGGATAATGTCACCCTGGGCGTCCCGGTGCATAACCGCAGCACTCAGGATCATAAACAAACGCTGGGCATGTTCTCCTCCATGATCCCACTCAATATCGACGTGGATCTGCAGCAGCCCTTTCACCACCTGCTGCGACAAGTGGGCAGCGAGCTGCGCAGATGCTATCGCCACCAGCGCTTTCCCATTGCCGAACTGAACCGTCAGTTGAACCTGCATCAACAGGGAAGACGCCAGCTGTTTGATATCAGCTTTTCGCTTGAGGCCTTCCCAACCGATATCGAGCTGGAGGGAAGCCAGTTCAAGGTAGAAAACATCCATCATGGCTATGAACAGCTGCCATTGGGTATCTATCTGCGCCATTACCACCCGAGTGACGATCCGCTGCTGGAGTTCAACCTCAACCAAGCCTGGTTTAGCGATAAAGACGGTGAACGTATCGCCAGCCGCATCCTGCAAATGCTCGATAGCCTGTTAGAAGGCGATCCTGACCTGCCCCTGGGTCAATTGCCGCTGTTACTGCCCGTTGAACGGCAACAGATTTTTGGCGAATGGAATCATACGCAGCAATCCTGGGCCATGCCGCAGGGCATTCATCAATTTTTAGAGCAACAGGTTCTGCGCACGCCTAACGCCCCGGCACTGTGCTATGAGCAACAACAGGTAAGCTATCTGCAGTTGAATCAGCAGGCGAACCAGTTTGCCGGATTCTTGCGTCAGCAAGGGATACAGCCGGACGATCGCATCGCGGTTTGCGTCAACCGCAGCCCGGAGATGGTGATGGCGCTGTATGCCATTTTAAAATCGGGGGCCGCCTATGTGCCAATCGATCCTGACTACCCGCAGGATCGCTTGCGCCATATGCTGCAGGATTGCGGCGCGAAATTCGTGCTGATTGACGAGGCCGGTGAGCAGGCGCTGCATTCGATCCATGACGTCGTTATTCCGCGTCTGCACCTGCAGCATGATAGTCATCGCTGGCAACAGGGAGCCACGGAAAACCTTGCCCCTTTGGCATCCGATCCGCAACGCAGCCTGGCTTATGTGATTTATACCTCAGGCTCGACAGGAAAACCCAAGGGCGTGATGAATGAACATCGGGGCGTGATCAACCGCCTGCTTTGGACACAGCAAGCCTATCCTCTGACGCATGACGACGTGATACTGCAAAAAACGCCGTTCAGTTTCGACGTTTCAGTTTGGGAATTCTTCTGGCCGCTGATGGTGGGTGCGCAACTGGTCATTGCCAAACCCGGCGGCCATCAGGACCCCGACTATCTGAGCGCCTGCATCGCACAAAACCGCGTCACCACGCTGCATTTTGTCCCTTCGATGCTGCAATTATTCCTGCGGCATGGCGAAATGACACAGTGCGCGTCCCTGCGTCGCATACTCTGCAGCGGCGAAGCCTTGCCCCTGGCGACAGTGCAACGCTGCCTGCAACAGTTGCCTCAGGCGCAATTGTACAACCTCTACGGACCGACGGAGGCCGCAGTAGATGTTTCGAGTTGGCAATGTCTGCCCAATGACGAACGGCCGTTGGTGCCGATCGGCAAACCCATAGCCAATACGCAGCTCCATATTCTGGACCATCAGCTACAGCCGCTGCCACCCGGCGTCGCCGGCGAACTCCATATCGGCGGTATCCAGGTCGCCCGCGGTTACCTTAATCGCCCGGAATTGAACGCCGAGCGTTTTATTGCCGACCCCTTTAGCCCCGAGTCCGATGCACGTTTGTATAAAACCGGCGATCTCGCCCGCTGGCTGCCGGATGGCAACATTGAGTACCTTGGCAGAAATGATTTCCAGGTCAAGATCCATGGGGTACGTATTGAATTGGGTGAAATCGAACAGCAACTGCGGCAGTGCACAGGCGTGGAAGATGTTGCAATACTGGCAAAGGAAGACGGACAGGGCGGAAAACGGCTGATAGCCTACGTGGTGGCACCGGACGAGAATGTCCATTCGACACAGTGGCGTCAGCAGTTGCAACAGCAGTTACCCGATTTTATGGTGCCCTCCAGCTTTGTCAGGCTGAAAGCATTACCCCTCTCGCCTAATGGGAAGCTGGATCGCAAAGCCCTGCCTGCCCCCGCACCGGTTACGCAAGTTTCACTGCGCTATGAAGCGCCCCAAACTGCGTTGGAAAAACAGCTTGCCGAACTCTGGTCCGAACTGCTGGGCGTTGCGCAAATTGGCCTGGACGATGATTTCTTTGAGCTCGGCGGCCACTCGCTGCATGCCATTCAACTGCTGGTCAAACTGAAACGCCGTGGCTACCCGGTGGTGATAAAAACGCTGTTCGCTCATCCGTCGTTACGCGCCCAAGCGCAAGCACTGGCCAGCGAGAAGGACTCTGACATTGATGCACCGATTACGGCAGCACCGCTACAACAGCTGTTGGCGCGACTGAACCAAACCAGCCTGGCCTTCAAGCAGGTACTGCGGCTTAACCGCACCCAGGCCGCCAACGATATCTGGATGGTTCATCCTGCGGTCACCGGCTGCGATATTTACCACGATCTGGCCAGTTCGCTGGAGGGTGAGTTTAACGCCTTTGGCATTAACAATTACAACCTGTTTATGCCAACGCCCATCACGTCATTACGCGAATTGGCATCATATTATCTCGGCCATATGAAACTGGCTCCCAGCCGACCCGTGCGCCTTTTGGGGTGGTCGCTAGGGGGGCTGATTGCGCTTGAAATGGCGGCGCAGCTTGAAAGCCGCGGCTTTAGTGACGTGCAGGTCTTCCTGCTGGATACCTTCTACCAAACCGCCTTCCAGCTCCGCAGCGAACCGGGCCTGCTGGCGGCCATGCTGGCGATGCTGGGCATTGATGGCGAGGTCGCCGCCAGAGCGCTACGGGCGGAGCCTACGGAGTTATCTTTGAATAAGGAAAGGCTCAGTGCGCCATTGAGGCACGCACGGATCACGCTATTCAAAGCCACGGAAGACGTGAATTTGAGTATGAGCGACCAAGGGGATGGGCGCGAGCTGCTGGCGATTGCCGACAACGGGCTGTCATCCATCAGCCCGTCTTTGCAGATACAGCCTCTGGCTTGTAACCACCACTCTATTATTTTCAGCCATGAGGAAATCGGTCGTGTTCTGCGCGAGTCTACGCGAGCGCCCGCCGCATCGACCGGTATCCGTTAACGTTCCCCCGCCTGCGGCGCTTGTGCCGCAGGCTCACCACATCAGTTTCCCTATCAGTGGGGCGGCAATCACCGTGATAATCCCCGCCAGCATCATCACCAGGCTGGAGACGACGCCTTCTTCCTGCCCCATCTCATAGGCTTTCGCGGTACCGGCGCCGTGCGACGAAGCCCCCAGCCCGGCCCCTTTCGCCAGACTGCTGCGCACTGACAGCCGCAGAAACAGGATGTCCCCCACCGCCATACCGAATACTCCGGTGATCACCACGAACAGCGCCACCAGATCCGGCTGGCCGCCCATCTGTTTGGCGGCCTCCAGTGCAAACGGCGTGGTGATGGATCGCACCGCCAAGCTGCGTTGCACTTCTTCCGGCAAGGTCAGCAGGCGAGCCAGCCACACCGAGCTGTAAACCGCCACCAACACCGCCGTTAGCACCCCGGCGCTGAGCGATAACCAATGGCGACGAATGATATGCAGATTTTCGTAGACCGGCACCGCGAAGGCGATGGTCGCCGGCCCCAATAGCCATAGCAGCCAGTGCGTTTCACCGATGTAGTCCTGGTAGGAAATATGGGTCACCACCAGCAGCAGCACCAGGATCATCGGCGTCAACACCAATGGCATCAACAACAAGGTACGACGGCGTCGGTAGAGTTTTTTATTGGCGAAGTACAACACCAGGGTTGCCAGAAAGCAGGCGAGGCTAAGGATAAAATCATTCATCGCGTTGTTTACGCCGTTGCAGCCAGACTTCCAGTCTATAGACGCGATCGACCATCAATCCGGTCGCGCCCAGCGTTAGCATGGTGCTGATGGCAATCACCAGGAAAATTTTCCAGCCCTCCACCATTAACAGCTGGGCATAGTTCACCACGGCCACCACCGCTGGAACAAAGAACAGCAGCATCTCGGCCAGCAACCAGCGCGAACCGGCCTTGACCCAGTTCAGCGGCAGAATGCGCAACAGGATCAGCGCCAACAACATCAACATGCCAACAATGTTGGCGGGCAGCGGCAGATGGAACTGCTGCACCAATCGGTCGGCAATCAAAAATAACACTGCATATAAAGCAACCTGGATCGGCACCTGCAGCCGGTTCAACAAAGAGGGAGCTGCGTGGCGGAACGCCAATAACATGGGGGAAGGCCTTAAACAAAAAATTCACGGTTTACAGTATACGCAGCCAGGAAACCTCGCCTGAAATGAATTAAAATTATCGACATCATGCCATCAGGGAATAGTTTCCCGACGGTACTTCCCCCAGGAGAATCCAACGTGGATGTCCGCACCCTGCGCTACTTCGTGGAAGTGGTGCGCCAGCAAAGCTTTACCCGCGCGGCGGAGAAACTGTTCGTCACCCAACCGACCATCAGCAAGATGCTGCGCCATTTGGAAGAAGAACTGGAATGCACGCTGCTGATCCGCGAAGGCCGCAAACTGCACCTGACCGACAGCGGGCAAGCGGTATACCAGCGCGGGCTGGCGATCATTGATGAGTTCCGCCAATTGGAGGCGGAGCTGGAAGACATCAGTTCGGTTAAAAAAGGCGTGCTGCGGCTGGGTATTCCCCCCATGGTCGGCCGGCAGATTGCCGATCTGATCCGTCAATTCCGCCAAACCTACCCTGGCATCGAACTGAAAATCTCCGAGCTGGGTGGGCTGTCGGTGGAGCAGGCGGTGATGTCCGGCGAGCTGGATCTGGCGATGACCATACTGCCGGTCGATTCGGATCAACCACTGACCTTCCTGCCGTTACTCGTCCACCCCATGTGCGTGGTTGCGCCGCGTACGCCACACTGGCTTAATCGCACCAGCATCAATATCACCGAGTTGGCTAACTGGCCGATCCTGCTTTATAACGAGGACTTCGCGCTGTACAAAATGCTGATGAAAGCGTTCCGTCAGGCCGGGTTTGAGCCACAGATTGCGGTGCGCAGCGGACAGTGGGATTTTTTGGCTTCGATGGTACAGGCCGGGGTCGGCATCGCCACCCTGCCGGAGCCGGTCTGCCAATGGCTGGATAAGGAAAACCTGATCTGGCTGCCGCTGGAACCCCGTATGGAATGGAAAGTCGGGTTGATCTGGCGGCAGGGCAGCTACCTGTCGCACAGTGCACAGGCCTGGATAGCCTGCTGCCGCGACTACTGGCCCGCAGCCAGTACCAGTCACCACAAATAACAAGGGCCGCATATGCGGCCCCAGACTGCTGATAATTCCTTTGTACTTAAAAGTCATGGATTGCGTGCTGATAAAAACAAAGGATGATGTCTTCTGTTTTACCCCAAACACCCGAAAACCACGCTTTTCGGGTGTTTTTCATCAAATCAGGGCCGCATATGCGGCCCCGTGAGTATTATCCTTCTCGCTCTATCAACAGCGCTTCCAGCAGGTCGAGATCGTGCAACAGCTTTTGCAGCGTCTCGTTGCTGATTTTTTGCGTAGCGCGCAGGTGATATAGCTCACCGCGCTCAGCGCGTAGCGCCGTCAGGCGGAAACGACGCTCGAGGTTTTCCAGCATCAGCGCATTCTCGATATCGTCTTTGGTGGTGATACGGCGCCGCAGCGTCCCCACCACTCGCGAACTGATCTCTTTCAGCACCTGCGGATCGAGGTTTTCCTCGGTATCAACCGCCAACCGCTCTTCCATTTTGTTGATGCTTTCGATCGCCACTTCAGCCGCCATGGCGATTGCCATCCGCTCTTCGCTTTTGCTGACGCTCTTATCCGCCACCTGAACGCCGCGCAGCAACAGCGGCAGCGCCAGTACGCCGGCAATCAATGAAAGCAGGATCACCCCAGCGGCGATAAACACCAGTTGGTAACGCGCCGGGAAGGCGGTGCCGTCACTCAGCAACAGCGGGATTGATAGCACACCGGCCAGCGTAATCGCCCCGCGTACCCCGGCAAACGACGCTACCCACAGTTCGCGGGTGGTGTAATCGCCGAACTGCAACGGCCGTTTTTTCATAAAGCGACGGCTGGCGTTTTTCATCAGCCACAGCCAGGTAAAACGCAATACCAGCAGCGCCGCGTAGATAATCGCCACGTCGGCAAACAGGTACCAGGTCTGAATGGTCGGATCCAGCTCCGCCTGCAGGATGGAGGTTTCAAGGATCCCCGGCAGTTGCAGGCCCAACATGATGAACACCATGCCGTTGAACACAAACTCCAGCATCGCCCAGACGCTGTTGGCGCGCAGGCGCATCGCCAGCGGCGCGTTGCGGATCACGCCGGACTGGCTGATGGTCATCCCCGCTGCCACCGCCGCCAGGATGCCGGACACGCCAATGTGTTCGGCAATCAGGTAAGAAGCAAAAGGTAACAGCAGCAGGAAGACTATCTGCGTCGCCGGGTCATCGCCGCTCCAGCGGCTCATGATCCGCAAAGATTTACTGTAGAGCCAGGTGACCGCTACGCCGGCCAGCAGGCCGCCGATCGCCACCTTGAGGAATTCGAGCGTCGCGCCGCCCACGGTAAACACCATGGTGCCCATCGCCACCGCGATAGCGAATTTGAGTGAGACCAGGCCGGACGCATCGTTCATCAGCGCCTCGCCTTCCAGCACGCCCATGATCGGCTTCGGAATACGCCCTTTACCGACGATACCGGACAGCGCCACGGCATCCGTTGGCGACAGCACCGCCGCCAGCGCAAACGCCGCCACCAGAGGAATGCCCGGCACCATGGCGTAAATCAGATAACCGACGCCGACCACGGTGATCAGCACCAATACCAGCGCCAGGCCAAGAATTTCACGACCGTGGTGCAAAAACTCCCGCGTCGGGGTTTTCCAGCCATCGGCAAACAGCAGCGGCGGGATAAACAGCACCAGGAACAGTTCAGGGTCAAAGTCGACGTGCAACCCGAAATGCGGCCAGGCCAACAGGGCCCCGATACCGATTTGCATTAACGGCAGCGGCACCTGGAACGGCAACATGCGCGTCACCACCCCGGACAGGGAGACCACCAGGATTAAAATGAGGATTGTAAAAAAGATTTCCATGCTTTCCTTAGACTCTTGGGTTCAGACTACATCTCTGATGTATACCCGATAGTAGATCACTTTTTTTACGGCGGTTAAAGCTTGTTGTGCCTTTCAAAATGCAGCATCGGCAGAAGGAGATTTATCTGAATAGGGTATGAGGGCAAACATCCCCCGCCAGAGCGACGGGGGAAACGACATAGCGGTTAGATTGCCCAGCCGCCGGCATAGAATGCCACCAGCGCCACGGCGATCAGCACGGTGCCGATATTCAGCCGACGCCATTCGCCGGAGAAGATGCGGCCAATCACCAATGAGCTGAAGCCCAGCATGATACCGGTGACGATATTGCAGGTCAGCACGATAAACACGGCGCACAGCAGGCCGGACATGGCATCGACAAAATCATTGAAGTCCAGCTTGGTGACGTTGCTCAGCATCAGCAGGCCAACGTACATCAGCGCCGGTGCGGTCGCGTAAACCGGCACCAGATAAGACAACGGCGACAGGAACAGGATCAGCAGGAACAGCAAACCGACTACGGTTGCTGTCAGACCGGTTTTACCGCCCGCAGCCGTGCCCGCTGCGGATTCGATATACACCGCCGCCGGGGCCGCACCGACCAGACCAGAGAAAATGCTGCTCAGGGAGTCCGAAGTCAGCGCCTTGCCGCCGTTGATGATTTGCCCGTCTTTATCCAGCAGGTTGGCCTGACCGGCCACCGCACGGATAGTACCGGTAGCGTCAAATACCGCGGTCATCACCAGCGCCAGCACGCTCGGCAAGACCACCGGCTGCAATGCGCCCATGATATCCAGGCTGAAAATCAACGAATTGCCGTTGGCATCCGCCAGGCTTGGCATCGCGAATAAGCCCTGGTATTTCACCGCCGGGTCAAACACCAACCCCACCACCGAAATAGTGATGATCACCAGCAGGATACCGCCGGGAACGCGCAGTTTTTCCAGCCCGAAAATCACCGCCAGCCCGAGCAGCGTCATCACTACCGGGAACGAAGTGAATGCGCCCAAAGCCACCGGCAGGCCGTCCAGTGGGTTTTTCACCACCAGGCCAACGCCGTTAGCGGCGATCAGCAACAGGAACAGACCAATACCGATGCCGGTACCATGAGCGACGCCCATCGGCAAATTACGCAGGATCCAGGCGCGAATACCGGTTACCGAAATAATGGTAAAAAGCACCCCCATCAGGAATACCGCCCCCAACGCCACCGGAATGCTGATGTGTTGGCCCAGCACCAGACTGAACGCCGTGAAAGCGGTCAGGGAAATCGCACAGCCGATGGCCATCGGCAAATTGGCCCATAACCCCATCAGCAACGAACCGAGCCCCGCCACCAGGCAGGTGGCGACAAACACCGCCGTAGGCGGGAAGCCGGCTTTGCCCAGCATGCTCGGTACCACGATCACCGAGTACACCATCGCCAGGAAGGTGGTTAGCCCCGCCACCACTTCCTGACGCACGGTGCTGCCGCGCGCAGAAATATTAAAATAGCCATCAAGCCCGCCTTTTGGTTTAACGGCGTTATTCGCTTGAGAATTCGACATGTTGCTGTCCCCTGTGTTTCATTGCCAGCCCGTTTAAAGAGGCTTGTTATTCCGCCCACGCATGTTCATTAGGGTAACGTTTGCTTTTCTGCCCTTTGCTCACGTCGCCAATGGGCGTCGCATCAAAGGCAAACGTTTAACTCACAGTGAATGGTGCGGGTAATTTATGGTGGTTTATTCAAGGCAAACGATTATCCAGCCTTCCATACCGTCTGATCAACCAAAGATCGCGCCAATTTATGCGGAAAAGCACTGGGATCAATCATTATCGAAAATACGGTATTTGTCTCATAGGTAAATCCGATGGGAAGGCCCCCCTTTCGGAGGGCAAAACGACTACTGAGCCTGGGCCGCCTTTTCATCCATGTACATCAGTTCCCAGATGTGTCCGTCCAGATCCTGAAAACCGTGTCCGTACATAAAGCCATAATCCTGCGGCTGATTATAGGTATTGCCGCCGGCGGCGATCGCTTTGCGCACCAGATCGTCCACCGCTGCCCGGTTAGGCTGTGACAGGCATATCAGCACTTCGGTCGCCTTTCTGGCATCGCTGATCGGGTTCGGGGTGAACATTTTGAATTTGTCGTGGGTCAACAGCATCACATAGATGCTGTCGCTCACCACCATGCAGGCGGCGGTGTCATCGGTGAACTGTGGATTAAAGCTGAAACCAAGACGAGTGAAAAACTCGATGGATACGGGCAAATCGCCCACCGGCAGGTTAACAAAAATTTGCGTAGCCATGGGCTACCTCCGACGAAGAGTGACCTCATCGAGTATAGCCCACCCGCTCATTTCAGCAGGTCATAAGGCCCGCCCTGCTCCAGCGCCCGTTGGTAGGCCGGCCGCGCATGGATACGCTGGAGATAGTCGCGTAGCTTTGGACAGCCATCCAATGCGCCACGTGCCGCCATCGCTTCCAGCGGGAAACTCATCTGGATGTCCGCCGCGCTGAATTCATTGCCGACAAACCAGGTGCTTTTGGCCAGGTGCTGTTCAAGATAGTCGCGGTGCGGAGCAATCTGTTTATCCAGATACTCCCGCTGTACGCCTTTGCCAATAGCCCCTGCCACTGGTCGTAACAGCCAGGGAATGGGCGGCTGGCCCAAGCGGCTAAACACCAGCTTCATCACCAACAGCGGCATCAGTGACCCTTCGGCATAATGTAGCCAGTAACGATACTGTTGCCGGGCATGATAGTCGGTGGGGATAAACTGCCCCTGCGCATCGTAGGCTTCCTGCAGATATTCAATAATGGCGCCGGACTCCGCCAGCGTCAGATCGCCATCGACAATCACTGGCGACTTGCCGAGCGGATGGATCTTTTTCAACTCCGCAGGCGCCAGCATGGTTTGCGGATCGCGCTGATAGCGCTGCACCTGGTACGGCACTCCCAATTCTTCCAAAAACCACAGGATGCGCTGCGACCGCGAGTTATTTAGATGGTGCACGATAATCATGGGGCTTCTCCACTCTGTTGCCATACCCGTTATATGTCGAGGCTTCTGGTTAAAGGGTAGTGGTGAATTATCCCACCCGCCAACAAGGTCATCTATCGCTCAAAATTAAATCAATAAATTTGACAGAGATACTCAAAACTCTCCGATTTTCTCTTTGGGCATGACGGCCTATTATCTAACACATCGAGAGACAACAGCCTCTCACCTAAAAAATACCCTGAGGATTGAATCATGAAAAACATCAAATTTTTTGCTACCGCTCTTCTGCTGACCACCGCTTCTTTCGCCAGCGTTGCCGCTGACCAACCTGCTAACCAGCCTGCGGCCGGTGCCCAGAAAATCGGTGTGGTGTCCGTGAGCGGCGCTTCCAACCTGAGCACGCTGGAAAATGAACTGGCCAGCAAAGCCGCTGCATCAGGCGCCAGCTCTTACCGCATCATCTCCGCCGGTGGCCAGAACAAACTGTACGGCACCGCAGAAATCTTCAACTGATCGTCAGACAGTAAACTGATGGAAGAAAGAAGCCCCGCAAGGGGCATTTCTTGTTTCTAGCGGGCATCAAATCGCGTCGCCAGCTTCTGCAGACGAAACTGCTCGGCCATGTAATCGACAAACACCCGGGTTTTGGTCGGCAGAAACTTGGTGGTCGGAAAGTACAGGTACACACTGCCGCGATCGACATACCACCCCGGCAAAACCCGCACCAGTCGGCCGCTTTCCAGATAAGGCAAGGCATTCGGCATGGCGATCAGCGCAATACCCAATCCCAGTTCTGCGGCCTGCGCTGCGGCATCCGGTTCGTTTACCATCATTTTGACTTCCATCGACGGCGCTCGCTGCTCATTCTCCGCATTGCGCAGCGGCAAATTGCGGATCCGCCCGGTTTGCGGTGAGCGGATAAAAATGCCCGCATGGTTCACCAGTTGTTCCGGCTGCCGGATGGCAGTGTTGCGCTGCAGATACGCTGCAGAAGCCACCAGGACGCCGTGGGCTGGAGCCAGTTCACGTGCAATCATGCCCTGCGCCAATTCGATACCGCCCCCCATTGCAGCATCAAAATGCTCACCAATCAGATCCACTTTGCGGTTGTCGAAATGCCAGTCGGGGACAATTGCCGGGTACCGCGCCAGAAAGTCGGGCAGCATCGGCATGACAAAATGCAGGCCGAACGCCGTCCCCATGCTGACCTTCAGCGTGCCGGCCGCCACCCCGCCGCCGCTGCTTACTCCTTTTAATGCGCACTGGATCGACAACAGGCCGCCGCTGACCTCCTGCAAAAAACGCTCGCCCTCTTCGGTCAGGATCAATTTGCGCGTATTGCGCTGGAAAAGCCTTACCCCGACGATCGTCTCCAGCTTGGTCACGTTCTTCCCGACGGCCGCAGAGCTGATGCCCAGCTTGCGCCCGGCAGCGGAAAAACTGCCGTTCTCTGCGCTGCAAACAAAACATTCCAGGTGGCCAAGCATGGTTGCTCCTGTTGATTTCAAACCCACGGTTTAAGCTGATTATAGCTCTTTGTGGCTAGTGGCGACCCGGTGTTTCCCAGATACTGATCCGGTAGATGTTTAACCTCACCCCACTCTGGAGAAGCACCATGACAACAGCACATCCTCTGCAAAACAAAGTCGCATTTATTCAGGGCGGCTCACGTGGCATTGGTGCCGCCATCGTTAAGCGCCTGGCACGTGAAGGCGCCACCGTAGCCTTCACCTACGTCGCCTCCGCCGAAAAAGCAGACGCCCTGGTGGCCGAAATCAGCGCCACCGGCGGTAAAGCGCTCGCCATCAAGGCCGACAGTGCCGATGCCGCGGCCCTGCAACAAGCGGTACGCCAGGCAGTAAACAGCCTGGGTAATCTGGACATTCTGGTGAACAACGCCGGCGTGCTTGCGATGGGCAGTACCGAAGAGCTGCCGCTGGAAGATCTGGATCGCACGCTGGCTGTCAACGTGCGCAGCGTATTTGTCGCCAGCCAGGAAGCGGCGCGCCATATGAATGACGGTGGCCGAATCATCAATATTGGCAGCACCAACGCTGAACGCATGCCCTTTGCCGGCGGCGCAGTTTATGCCATGAGCAAATCCGCGCTGGTCGGTCTGACCAAAGGCATGGCGCGCGATCTGGGCCCACGCGGCATCACCGTCAATAACGTGCAACCCGGCCCGGTCGATACCGACATGAATCCGGCCAGCGGTGATTTCGCCGAACAGTTAAAAGCCATGATGGCCATCAGCCGTTACGGCAAAGATGAGGAGATCGCCAGCTTTGTCGCTTACCTCGCCGGTCCGGAGGCGGGCTATATCACCGGCGCCAGCCTGAGCATCGACGGCGGTTTTTCGGCTTAAATGTTCTGAAAAGCAAAAAGCCCCTTTCGGGGCTTTTTTTGGGCTTAGGACAACCTGATATCAGAAAGGAATATCGTCGTCGAAGTCCATTGGCGGTTCATTGCTGCTGGCTGCCGGTGCGTTGTTCTGCGCCGGGCGCGCCTGCTGGCCACCGCTGAACTGGTTGCCGCCTTGTGGCTGCTGAGGTTGACCCCAACCGCCCTGGCCGCCGGAAGCCTGACCACCGCCTGCCGGTGCGCCACCGCCTTGACGGCCGCCCAGCATCTGCATGGTGCCGCCAACGTTAACCACAACTTCGGTGGTGTATTTTTCTACGCCGGCCTGATCGGTCCATTTGCGAGTCTGCAGCGCGCCCTCGATGTACACCTGGGAACCTTTACGCAGATATTCGCCCGCCACTTCAGCCAGCTTGCCGAACAGCACGACACGGTGCCACTCGGTCTTTTCTTTCTGCTCGCCAGTCGCCTTGTCACGCCAGCTTTCGGAGGTTGCCAGGGTAATGTTGGCCACTGCACCGCCATTCGGCATGTAACGGACTTCCGGGTCTTGGCCCAGATTCCCGACCAGAATTACTTTGTTTACGCCTCTGCTGGCCATGAGAACTCTCCTGATGATTGATTTTTACACAGTATAAACGAGTAAGTTTAACACGCTCAGCCTGAAACGACACCCGTGTTGATTACTGCGTGCTGTATTCCGGAATTGTCCTTTCGATCGACCTGTTTGCATTCATGTACTGGATATTCATTCAGGTTTTTTTGTGTCATAATTATGCGTTTCGTACTGGCTGTGCCGGTTTTTTGCGCGTTCGATCACATAATCGTGTGTAAATCACCCAGACAGGCGCGGTGTATCATCAAGACGGGAAGTGTAAATGGACAATATCGAAGTTCGTGGTGCTCGAACCCATAATCTCAAAAACATCAACCTGATTATCCCGCGTGACAAGCTGATCGTCGTCACCGGTCTGTCCGGTTCAGGCAAGTCCTCGCTGGCCTTTGATACCCTGTATGCCGAAGGGCAGCGTCGCTACGTCGAATCGCTCTCCGCCTATGCACGCCAGTTCCTTTCGCTGATGGAAAAACCGGACGTCGACCACATTGAAGGTCTGTCACCGGCAATTTCCATCGAGCAGAAATCGACCTCGCATAACCCGCGATCGACGGTCGGCACCATCACCGAGATCCACGATTACCTGCGTCTGCTGTTTGCCCGCGTCGGCGAACCGCGTTGCCCGGATCACCATGTCGAACTGGCGGCGCAGACCGTTAGCCAGATGGTGGATAACGTGCTCAGCCAGCCGGAAGGCAAACGCCTGATGCTGCTGGCCCCGGTGGTAAAAGACCGCAAGGGCGAGCACACCAAAACGCTGGAAAACCTCGCGAGCCAGGGCTATATCCGTGCGCGCATCGACGGCGAAGTGTGCGATCTTTCCGATCCCCCGAAGCTGGAGTTGCAGAAAAAGCACACCATCGAAGTGGTAGTCGATCGCTTTAAAGTGCGTGATGATCTGTCGCAGCGTCTGGCGGAATCCTTCGAGACCGCGCTGGAGCTGTCCGGCGGCACCGCCATTGTGGCTGATATGGACGACGAAAAAGCGGATGAGCTGCTGTTCTCCGCCAACTTCGCCTGCCCTATCTGCGGCTACAGCATGCGCGAACTCGAACCGCGCCTGTTTTCGTTCAACAACCCTGCCGGCGCCTGCCCAACGTGCGACGGTCTGGGCGTACAGCAGTTCTTCGATCCGGAACGCGTAGTGCAAAACCCCGAGCTTTCGCTGGCCGGCGGTGCCATTCGCGGTTGGGATCGTCGCAACTTCTACTACTTCCAGATGCTGCGTTCGCTGGCAGAGCATTACGCGTTTGACGTTGAAGCGCCTTTCAACAGCCTGGACGCCAACGTGCAGAAAGCGGTGCTCAGCGGCTCCGGTAAAGAATCGATCGAATTCAAATACATCAACGATCGCGGTGACACCACCGTGCGCCGCCATCCGTTCGAAGGCGTGCTGCACAACATGGAGCGCCGTTATAAAGAAACCGAATCCAGTGCGGTGCGCGAAGAGCTGGCGAAGTTTATCAGCAACCGTCCTTGCGCCTCGTGCCACGGCACCCGTCTGCGCGAAGAAGCGCGAAACGTGTTCGTTGAAGACACCACGCTGCCGGAAATTTCCGATCTGAGCATCGGCCATGCGATGACCTTCTTCCAGAACATGAAGCTCAGCGGCCAGCGCGCCAAGATCGCCGAAAAAGTGCTGAAAGAGATTGGCGATCGCCTGAAATTCCTGGTGAACGTCGGCCTGAACTACCTGTCGCTGTCGCGTTCGGCGGAAACCCTCTCCGGCGGTGAAGCGCAGCGTATCCGTTTGGCCAGCCAGATTGGCGCCGGCCTGGTGGGCGTGATGTACGTGCTCGATGAGCCGTCAATCGGCCTGCATCAGCGCGACAACGAACGCCTGCTGGAAACCCTGATCCATCTGCGTAACCTCGGCAATACGGTGATCGTGGTGGAACATGACGAAGACGCCATCCGCGCCGCCGACCATGTCATCGACATCGGTCCCGGTGCCGGCGTGCACGGCGGCCAGGTAGTGGCGGAAGGCACCGTCGAAGACATCATGGCGCAGCCTGAGTCATTGACCGGCCAGTTCCTCAGTGGCAAACGCGAGATTGCCATTCCGGAGCAACGCGTACCGGCGGACCCGACCAAGGTGCTGAAACTGAGCGGTGCTCGCGGTAACAACCTGAAGGACGTGACGCTGACGCTGCCGGTGGGGCTATTTACCTGCATTACCGGGGTATCCGGCTCCGGCAAATCCACGCTGATCAACGACACGCTGTTCCCGATCGCCCAGCGCCAGCTCAACGGTGCCACTATCGCCGAACCGGCGCCGTTCCGCGAAGTGACCGGTCTGGAGCACTTCGACAAGGTGATCGACATCGATCAAAGCCCGATCGGGCGCACGCCGCGTTCCAACCCGGCGACCTACACCGGCATCTTCACCCCGGTGCGTGAGCTGTTCGCCGGCGTGCCGGAATCGCGCAGCCGCGGTTACAACCCGGGCCGCTTCAGCTTTAACGTCAAGGGCGGCCGCTGCGAAGCCTGCCAGGGTGACGGTGTGATCAAGGTGGAAATGCACTTCCTGCCGGACATCTATGTGCCGTGCGACCAGTGCAAAGGCAAACGCTATAACCGCGAAACGCTGGAAGTGAAGTACAAAGGCAAAAGCATCCACGAAGTGCTGGAGATGACCATCGAAGAGGCTCGTGATTTCTTCGACGCGGTACCGGCATTGGCGCGTAAGTTGCAAACCTTGATTGAAGTCGGCCTGTCTTACATCCGTCTCGGCCAGTCGGCGACCACGCTGTCCGGCGGGGAGGCGCAGCGCGTCAAGCTGGCTCGTGAGCTGTCAAAACGCGGTACCGGTCAAACGCTGTACATCCTGGATGAGCCGACCACCGGGCTGCACTTCGCCGATATTCAGCAACTGCTGGCGGTGCTGCATCAACTGCGCGATCAGGGCAATACCATCGTGGTGATTGAGCACAACCTGGACGTGATTAAAACCGCGGACTGGATTGTCGACCTGGGGCCGGAAGGCGGCAGCGGCGGCGGTGAGATCCTGGTTGCCGGCACGCCGGAAACCGTGGCTAACTGCGAAACGTCGCACACCGCGCGCTTCCTTAAGCCGTTACTGAAGAAGAAATAATCCCCTGCCAGGCGGGCCGTTACTGTAGCGGCCCGCACGCTTACCCGTTTCGGTCAAATTGAACAGAAACAGGCAAGATTTAGACATTTTCAGGCATTTCCCTCCCCGCTCTCAGCTTTTATCATCAATGTTCCCTCTGTGGCCCTTTGCCGTACTCAGGCCACGTCTACCGGCACCCTACTGCCGGAAGCCGTTCCCCCCATACACTGATGACTGGAGTTACCATGAACATTACGCACGCCTATGCCGCGCATGACGCCAAATCAGCGTTAGTTCCTTTTGATTACACGCCGCGCACCTTGCGCGACCACGATGTGCAAATCAAGGTTCTGTTCTGTGGCGTCTGCCATTCGGATTTACACCAGGCCCGCAACGAATGGAACAACACCCTTTTTCCGGTGGTTCCCGGCCACGAAATTGTGGGGCGCGTGAGTGCCGTCGGCAACCATGTGTCACGCTATCAGGTCGGCGATTTGGTCGGCGTGGGCTGTATGGTGGACTCCTGCCGCAGCTGTCCGAGCTGTGACGAGGGTCTGGAGCAATATTGTGAAAATGGGTTTACCGGCACCTATAACGGTGAGGATCGACAAACCGGCGCCACCACCTACGGCGGCTACTCCACCGATATGGTGGTAGATCAGGACTTTGTACTTCGCGTACCGGAAAACCTCGATCCTGCCGGTGTCGCCCCCTTACTGTGCGCCGGTATCACCACCTATTCCCCGCTGCGTCAATGGGGCGCCGGTCCGGGTAAAAAGGTGGGCATCGTCGGTCTCGGCGGGCTGGGGCACATGGGCGTTAAACTGGCCCGGGCGATGGGAGCGCATGTGGTGCTGTTCACGACTTCAGCGTCCAAAGTCGAAGATGCCAAACGCCTCGGCGCTCACGAAGTGGTGATCTCACGCAATCCGGAAGAGATGGCGCAGCACACCAACAGTTTCGATTTTATTCTTAACACGGTGGCGGCCCAGCACGATCTGAACCCGTTCCTCAATCTGCTGCGCCGTGACGGCACCCTGACGCTGGTTGGCGCACCGGAGCATGACCACCCGTCACCGCAGGTGTTTAACCTGATCATGAAGCGTCGTCGCATCGCCGGTTCACTGATTGGCGGCATTGCAGAAACCCAGGAGATGCTGGATTTCTGCGGCCAGCACGGCATTACCTCGGATATCGAACTGATCCCGATGCAGCAAATCAATGAAGCCTTCGAGCGGATGCTGAAAAGCGACGTGAAATATCGCTTCGTGGTGGATATCGACTCTTTGCGAGCCTAAGCCTCTCGGGCGCCCACAGCGGCGCCCGATTTTCTTACAGCTGCTTTATCACTCGCGCCGGATTGCCGCCGACCACGCAGTTCGCAGGCACGTCCTTGGTCACCACCGCACCGGACGCCACCACCACGTTATCCCCCAGCGTAACGCCGGGATTAATCACCGCACGACCGCCAATCCACACATTATTGCCAATGCGCACCGGCTTGCCGAACTCCGCCCCGCCCACGCGGGTTTCCGCATCCAGCGGATGAGTGGCGGTATAAATATGCACTCCAGGTGCCAGCAGGCAGTTATCACCGATATGCACTTCGCATACGTCGAGGATCACGCAGTCAAAATTGGCGTAGAAATTCTTCCCCAGATAGATGTTGTAGCCGTAATCGCAGCGAAACGTCGGCTCGATAGTGCCCCCCTGATACTGGCCCAACAATTCTGCCAATCCCTGTTTACGCAGGTCGCCCTCATCCGGTGACGAATGGTTGTAACGGTGGACCAATTGGCGTGCGCGCTTGCGCTCGCTGCGCAACAGTTCGTCGCCGGCGTCGTACAATTCACCGGCAATCATTTTGCGTTTTTCTTCACTCATCGCCATCTCGCGGCATCCTTTGGTATTTCGGCTTATTGATTAAAAAGCCTAGTCTTTCCTCATCCACAATAAAACGGGAACGTTCCCAATATCGAATCGCGATCACAGTTTGGCGGGAAAACAGAAGAAATAAACGAAGGGCTCAGGCAGGCGCTACACCTGCCCTTTATGGCTAGGCGCGCAGCTCCTGGCGAACGTGGTCGGGTAACCCTTCCAGCACCAGCTGATAGGAACTGTCGATCAACGTATAGAACTGCGAGTTCGGCAGGTTGCCATCAAGAAACACCGTATTCCAGTGTGCCTTGTTCAGACCGACGCAGGGGACGATCTCCGGGTGATGCTCCCGTAGGCTTTCCGCCAGTTCCGGGCTGGATTTTACCGCCAAAGCAGGTCGTCCCTGTACCTCGCACACCATGGCGAACATAACGTCGCCGACTTTGATCTGACTGGCCTGCCACTGGTTCTGGTCGCTCTGTTCCGCGCCCGGCTTCGCCATGCAGTATTCCAGCAGTGCTGTGTTATTCATTGGGTTATTCCCCCTGTAACGTGGCCACAACCCGGCGTGAACCGCCGTGGATGCGGTGCTCCCCCAGCCAAATTCCCTGCCATGTGCCCAGCATCAGCCGCCCGTGACCGACAGGCAGCGTCAACGACGTGCCCAACAGAGAGGATTTGATGTGCGCCGGCATGTCGTCCGGCCCTTCATAGTCGTGCTGATAGGGTGCGTTCTCTGGCACCTGACGCAGGAAATGCTGCTCCATGTCGGCTCGCACCGTAGGATCGCAGTTCTCGTTCAGCGTCAGCGAGGCCGAGGTATGCTGCAATAACAGATGCAGCAGGCCAGTTTGCAGGCGGTGTAAGTGGGTTAGCTGGTCAGTAATCTCTTCGGTAACCAGATGAAAACCACGCGCTTTTGCGCTGAGGATTAGCGTTTGCTGATGCCACATAAGTGAGCGCCCCTCAATCAGTATATTCTCTCTCCAGTTTGCGGCAACTCTGGCGGCAAACCGACAACAAAAAAGGAGCGATATCGCTATCGCTCCCTGGCTAACGTCAGTTTACCCTAACAGCTTTTACTGCACGGCGGCAAACGCCTCGGCCACCTGATGCACGTTGTGGTGGTTCAGGCCCGCCATGCAAACGCGTCCGCTGTGGATCAGGTACACGCCGAACTCTTCACGCAGGCGATCAACCTGTGCGGCGCTGAAGCCGGTGTAGCTGAACATGCCGCGCTGTGCCAGCAGATAATCGAAGTTCCGTTGCGGCAGGGCGATTTTCAGCGCTTCCACCAGCGTCTTGCGCATCTCGAGAATACGGGTACGCATGGTTTCCACTTCGGCCAACCACTGGGCTTTCAGCTGCGTGTCGTTCAGCACCTTCGCCACCACCTGCGCACCGAAGTTCGGCGGGCTGGAGTAGTTGCGACGCACCGTGGCCTTCAGTTGCCCCAACACGCGTCCGGCCGCTTCTTCGCTTTCACACACCACCGACAGGCCGCCGACGCGTTCGCCGTACAGCGAGAAAATTTTCGAGAAGGAATTGCTCACCAGGCATGGCAAACCGGCCGCGGCAATAGTGCGGATAGCGTAGGCGTCATCGGCAATGCCGCCGCCGAAGCCCTGATAAGCGATATCGAGGAATGGGATCAGTTCACGCTCGGCGATCACTTTGACCACTTCATCCCACTGAGTGTGGGTCAGGTCGGAACCTGTCGGGTTATGGCAGCACGGGTGCAGCAGTGCGATGCTGTGCTTCGGCAGCTGTTTCAACGCGCTCAGCATGACGTCAAATTTCACGCCCAGGCTTTCGCTGTCGAAGTACGGATAGGTGTTCACTTTGAACCCAGCGCCGCCAAAGATGGCAACGTGGTTTTCCCAGGTCGGATCGCTGACCCACACCTGCGAATCCGGGAAGTAGCTTTTCAGGAAGTCGGCACCGACTTTCAGCGCGCCGGAACCGCCCACGGTTTGAATGGTGGCGATGCGCCCTTGCTGCAGCATCGGGTGTTCGGCACCGAACAGCAAATGTTGGATCGCCGTGCGGTAAGGCAGCAGACCTTCCATCGGCAGGTACACCGATGCCCCATGATCCACACTGTTCAGCTGCGCTTCTGCCGCAGCAACCGCTTTCATCTGTGGGATAATGCCCTGCTCATCATAGTAAAGGCCGATACTCAGGTTAACCTTGTGCGCACGTGAGTCTTTTTTGAATTTTTCCATCAGCGACAGGATCGGGTCACCTGCGTAGGCATCAACATTCTGGAACACGGATTATTCTCCTGGATTATGGTGAGTAGGCACAGCGTTACGCTCCTAATATAGACGGAAAAGGCCGTTCAGTTTGAGCTTTATCTCGCAACCGGCAACAAACCATTTTCCTTGATTCGGTTGAGCACCACCGCCGTTTTGATATGCGCCACGCTTTTGTGGCGGGACAGCGTCTGGCTGATCAAATCGTCCAGTGCCGGCAGGTCCGCCACCGCAACCTTCAGCAGATAATCAGCATCGCCGGTGGTTTTGTAAGCGTCAAGAATGGCGTTCACTTCTTCCAGCATCTGATGGAAACTGTCGATCTGCTCCTGAGCATGGTGGGTCAGGCTCACTTCTATCAGGCCAACCAACCCTAGCCCGACGGCCTCCGGTGCCAGTCGCGCGTGGTAACCGCGGATCAGTTGCGCCTGTTCCAGGCTGATACGCCGCCGCGAACACTGGGATGCCGACAGCCCCACCAGATCGCTCAGCTCCTGATTGGTCAGACGGCCATTGGCCTGTAACAGCGTCAGGATTTTCATATCAAAATCGTCAATGTTGTACATAGCCACCTGTAAACTGTGTTAATAAATGTTGACGTTACAGCCTATCAGTTTTTTGACTGTGGATACCCTTCCCGCGCCGAGGTTGTGAAGCGCACAGCAGCAATGCCGGACGTTTCCGCCTGCCAATGGCATAAAAAACGGGTAACTCGCGCAAGTCAGCAACAATGAGCGGTTAAATAGCGCATAAAACCACGAATGTATAATAAGGACGCCGATGAAAAGATTTCTCCCTCTCGCACTGCTGGTTGCCGCCGGAAGCGCTAGCGCACAATCGCATTTGGATAAGGTGATACAACAAGGCACGCTGGAAGTGTGCACCACCGGCGATTACAAACCCTATACCTTCCTGAAAGAAGACGGCAGCTACGAAGGCATTGATATCGCCATGGCGGAATCGCTGGCAAAAAGCCTGGGCGCCAAGGTGAAATGGGTGAAAACCAGTTGGAAAACCCTGACGCCGGACTTTGTCGCCGGCAAATGTGATATCGCCATGGGCGGCATCTCGGTCACGCTGCAACGTCAAAAGCAGGTGTTCTTCGCCGACCCGTTGGATACCGACGGCAAGATCCCTTTGGTGCGCTGCACCGACGTGAAGAAATACCGCACCATTGACCAGATCAATAAACCGTCCGTGCGCCTGCTTGAGCCGGCAGGCGGCACCAACGAGGCCTTTGTCCACGCCTATCTGCCCAAGGCCAAACTGACGTTGACCCATGATAATTTGGGGATTTTCCAGCAGTTGGTCGACAAGAAAGCCGATGTGATGATCACCGACGCTTCCGAGGCGCAGTATCAGCAAAAACGCTATCCGAAGCTGTGCGCGGTCAACCCGAAAAAGCCGATGCAGTATGGCGAAAAGGCTTACATGCTGCCGCGTGACGATTTGAGCTGGAAGCTGTATGTGGATCAGTGGCTGCACCTGGCCAAGGAGACCGGTGAGTATCAAAGCATTATCGATCAGTGGTTGGCAGTGAAGAAGTAACTCAATATAACGGGGCCGCTGCCTGGCGGCCCCTCAATGGACTTATTCGCCGATATATTCCATCGCCACGCGCTGCGTCAGTTTGGTAATCAGTTCATAAGCACTGATGCCGGTGCATTCGGCGATGCGTTCGACCGGTAACTCCTGCCCCCACAGCACCACCTCATCCCCGACCTTGTCGGTCGCGTTCGGCCCCAGATCGACCGACATCATGTCCATCGACACCCGGCCCACAATCGGCACTTCACGGCCGTTGAGCCACACCGGCGTACCGGAAGGCGCGCTGCGCGGGTAACCGTCGCCGTAACCCATCGCCACCACGCCCAAGCGAGTATCACCTTCACTGACCCAGGTACCGCCGTAGCCTACGGACTCGCCGGCCTTGTGCTCACGCACCGCGATCAGGTTGGACTTGAGCGTCATCGCTGGCTGCAGATCAAACTGGCTGCCGTTGGCGTCCTCCATCGGCGAGACGCCATACAGGATAATGCCTGGGCGAACCCAGTCGTTATGCGCATCCGGCCACAGCAGGGTACCGCCGGAGGCGGCAATAGAACGCTGGCCCGGTTTGCCGCGGGCAAACTGTTCAAAGCACTGCATTTGTTTGAGCGTGGCATCGGAACTCGGCTCATCGGCACGGCTGAAGTGGCTCATGATATTGACCGGCTGCACCACATTGCGGCAGGCGCTCAGACGCTGATAAAACGCCTCGGCATGCTCAGGGCGGACCCCCAGACGATGCATGCCGGTATCCAGCTTCATCCACACCGGCACCGGACGCGCCAGCGTGGCCTGCTCCAGCGCTTCAAGCTGTTCGATACTGTGCACGGCGGTTTCGATGTTATTGGCCACCAGCACCGGCAGATCCTCGGCCGAGAAGAAGCCCTCGAGCATCAGGATGGGTTTGACGATGCCGCCGGAGCGCAGCTTCAACGCCTCGCCAATGCGGGCCACGCCGTAACAGTCGGCATCTTGCAGGGTGTGGGCTGTTTCCAGCAGGCCATGTCCATAAGCGTTTGCTTTCACAACGGCAATCAGGCGACTTTGCGGCGCCTGACGGCGCACCTGTTGCAGATTATGTCGCAGAGCGCGGCGGTCGATTACAGCGGTTGCCGCTTTCATTTCAGTTCCTTAGCTGATTATTCGTCATCATACTGTGGCCCCGCATAGTTATCGAAGCGCGACCACTGGCCGTTAAAGGTAAGGCGTACGGTACCGATTGGGCCGTTACGCTGCTTACCCAGAATAATTTCGGCAATCCCTTTCAGATCGCTGTTCTCGTGATAAACCTCATCACGGTAGATGAACATAATCAGGTCGGCGTCCTGCTCGATGGAGCCTGACTCACGCAGGTCGGAGTTGACCGGGCGCTTGTCGGCACGCTGCTCCAGGCTTCGGTTCAGCTGCGACAGCGCCACCACCGGTACCTGCAGCTCTTTCGCCAGGGCTTTTAACGAGCGGGAGATCTCGGCAATTTCCAACGTTCGGTTGTCGGAGAGCGACGGCACGCGCATCAACTGCAGGTAGTCGATCATGATCAGGCTGATGCCGTCATGTTCACGGAAAATACGCCGCGCACGGGAGCGCACTTCGGTTGGCGTCAGGCCGGAGGAGTCGTCAATGTACATATTGCGCTTCTCCAGCAGGATACCCATGGTGCTGGAAATTCGCGCCCAGTCCTCGTCATCGAGCTGGCCGGTACGGATACGGGTCTGGTCCACACGTGACAGCGAGGCCAGCATACGCATCATGATCTGATTGCAGGGCATTTCCAGGCTGAAAATCAGCACGGGCTTGTCCTGCGTCATCGCGGCGTGTTCGCACAGGTTCATGGCGAAGGTGGTTTTGCCCATTGCAGGACGGGCAGCGACGATGATCAGATCCGATTTTTGCAAACCGGCGGTTTTCTTATTGAGATCCTGATAGCCGGTATCTACCCCGGTCACGCCATCGTGCGGCTGCTGATACAGCTGCTCAATACGCGCAACGGTATCTTCCAGGATACGCTCGATCCCTTTCGGACCCTCATCTTTACTGGCGCGGTTTTCCGCGATTTGGAATACCCGCGATTCGGCTAAATCGAGCAGATCTTCGCTGCTGCGCCCTTGCGGATCGTAGCCGGCGTCAGCGATCTCATTGGCCACCGAGATCATCTCGCGCACTACCGCACGTTCACGCACGATATCCGCATAAGCGCCGATGTTGGCAGCGCTTGGGGTGTTTTTCGATAATTCGGCCAGATAGGCGAAGCCGCCGACAGAGTCCAGTTCGCCCCGCTGTTCCAGCGATTCGGACAGGGTGATCAAATCGATAGGCCGACTCATCTCCAGCAGGCGCTGCATCTCGGTAAAGATCAGGCGGTGCGGGCGGCTGAAGAAATCATTGGAGACCACGCGTTCCGCCACGTTATCCCAGCGTTCGTTATCCAGCATCAAACCGCCCAACACTGACTGCTCAGCCTCCAGCGAATGTGGCGGCATCTTCAGCCCTTCCATCTGGCGATCGCGTGGACGTTCTCTGGCTTCGTCTGCGTTTGTTTTGTTGGTTGGTTTTTTTCCTGCCATGAAGCGTATTCTTAATCCGGTTGCGAATGAAGGATCCTGACGCGAGAGTATACGTGATTTTTATCTGTGATTCCTGCGGCATAACCGATGCAAAAAAGGTATCAATCCGCGCGCGGACAAACTGGATCGCCAATACTAAAACGCGTAGGGTGAAATCAGACACCCACACGAGGTACTGATATGGCCAAGCGCATTCAATTCTCCGCCACCGGCGGCCCTGAAGTGTTGCAATACGTTGATTTTACCCCACCAGACCCGGCAGCCGGTGAGGTGCAGATCGAGAACAAGGCGATCGGCATCAACTATATCGACACCTACATACGCAGCGGGTTATACCCGCCCGCCAGCCTGCCAAGTGGGTTGGGCACCGAGGCGGCCGGGGTGGTCACCAAGATCGGCGCAGGAGTCAGCGCGCTGAAGCCGGGTGACCGCGTGGTTTACGCCCAGTCAACGCTCGGTGCTTACAGCGAAGTGCACAACGTCGCGCAGGAAAAAGTGGCCATCCTGCCGCACAATTTGAGTTTCGAGCAAGGGGCAGCCTCATTCCTGAAGGGGCTGACGGTGCATTACCTGCTGCGTCAAACCCATGAGGTGCAGCCGGGTGAAGTATTCCTGTTCCATGCTGCCGCAGGCGGTGTCGGGTTGATTGCCTGCCAGTGGGCCAAAGCGCTCGGGGCGAGGTTAATCGGCAGCGTCGGTTCCGACGAAAAAGCCGAGCTGGCGAAGCGTGCCGGCGCCTGGGCCACCATCAATTACCATAAGGAAGACATCGCCCAGCGCGTCGCCGAACTGACCCAGGGCGAAAAAGTCGGCGTGGTGTATGACTCTGTGGGCCAAAGTACCTGGCAAGCCTCGCTCAATAGCCTCAAGCGACGTGGGCTGATGGTGAGTTTTGGCAATGCCTCCGGCCCGGTTACCGGAGTCGATCTGGCATTGCTTAACCAGAAAGGCTCTCTGTATGTCACCCGCCCTTCCCTCAATGGCTACATCACCAGCCGCGCGGAGCTGCACTTTGCCAGCAATGAGCTGTTTTCATTGATCGGCAGCGGGGCTATCAAGGTCGACGTGAAAGAAGAGCAGAAGTTTGCGCTGGCTGACGCACAACGTGCGCATCAGGTGCTGGAAAGCCGTAATACCAGCGGCTCAAGCCTGCTGATCCCTGGTCGTTGAGTTGGAAAAAAGATCGGTAAAATTAGGTATAACGTGCGGTGGTACATCGTCTAAAGGCGAAGAGTGGAATATGATCTTCCGGCAATTCACGTTGTTCAATAGGGAAATAGCTCTGAAATGAAAATAAAAATGCTGGTTACAGCGCTGGTTTTCGCCGCAGCTCCAGCGTTGGCCACCGCAGCGCAGGCAGCGACGCCAAACGCAGAAAAAGACGCATTGATGAAATACCCTTACTCTGCCGCCTATACGCAATGTATGAGCAAACCAGATCTCAATACACCAAGTATGGCTGCCTGCATTGAAACAGAGTTCAAGCTCTGGGATGCACGCCTGAACAAGTCCTATAAGGAAGCGCTCAAGTTTAAGGCAGCCCCAAAAGCCTGGCGTGAGGCACAGCGTAACTGGCTGAAGTTCAAAGACAGCCAATGCCAGGCGCTGGTGGCAGCACCGCATGGCTCCGGCGATGCGTTGGATGCGGCTTCATGCGAACTGAACATGACCATTGAACGTACGTTGCAACTTGAAAGCGACAACTGGCCAAGATCTTAATATTGCTGGATTATCAGTAACAAAAAGGGCTCCGTAAGGAGCCCTTTTTGTTACTGCGTTTGTAGGGGTAGAGCAGAGTCCGCCAGAGACAGTGGGTTGCTTGAGCAACGCTCGTATTGGGTATTATTGTCTCTTGCGGTGATGAAATCGGTCGCATCGCTGCATCGGCAAACATCCTAACAGCCCCGAGGCGCAAAAAAAATGGCTAATACGCCGCACCGGCCGTTTAAACGTCAAGCTGTGATCGCTGCCGCATTAAGAACGCCTCTGTTGCTCGATTTTCAGCGTGACCGACTGATTATTCGACAAAAAATTAATAGCGGCGTATTGAAGGCTTCTGCATTGAACGGTAGATCCAAACGCCAACCACCGCCAAAATCAGCCACGGCAACAGCTTAATCACCATCGCAAACAGCCCGCCAATCAGCATGAATGCCGCGGCCACCAGCAACGCCGCGAATACGCCCAGCAACGAAATGCCCGTCACCATCAGCATGACGACAAAGCCGACCAGAAAGAAGAGTTCCAACATGATTTTGCTCCTTCGCAAAACAAAGTATCTGCGAAGGTATTACAAGAAGCGTGCCAAAATGGTGAGAGGACTAAGTTATTGAAATTGAAAAAAGGCATGCCACATCACGCAACATGCCTGGTCAAAAACACTAACTGTTAGTCAGAATTTTATCTCTATTACGCCATCTCGGTGCGCGGTAGGCGAACCAAATCCAGCGCCTGCTCAACCACGCGTGCATCGGCCCCTGGCTTATGGGCATTCTCACTCAGGTGACGGCGCCACTGACGGGCACCGGGCACGCCCTGGAACAACCCAAGGATATGGCGGGTGATATGGCCCAAATAAGTGCCCTTCGACAGCTCGCGTTCAATGTACGGATACAACGATTCGATAATCGCTATGCTGTCCATAACTTCGCTTTGGCAGCCAAACAGTTCACTGTCGACCCGCGCCAGAATGCCCGGGTTCTGGTAGGCTTCGCGCCCCATCATCACGCCATCCAGATGCTGCAGATGCTGTTTCGCCTCTTCCAGCGTTTTCACCCCCCGTTAATCGCCAGAGTGAGCGTCGGGAAATCCCTTTTTAACTGGTACACGCGCGGATAATCCAGCGGCGGCACTTCGCGGTTTTCTTTCGGACTCAGGCCCGACAGCCATGCCTTGCGGGCATGAATGGTAAACATGTCACATTCACCGCGCCCGGCGACGGTGGCGATGAAATCGCACAGAAACTCGTAGCTGTCCTGATCGTCAATACCAATGCGGGTTTTCACCGTCACCGGGATCGACACCACGTCGCGCATCGCCTTGATGCAGTCGGCAACCAGCGTTGCCTGCCCCATCAGGCAGGCACCGAACATGCCGTTCTGTACCCTATCCGACGGGCAACCGACGTTGAGGTTGATCTCGTCATAGCCGCGCTGCTCAGCCAGTTTGGCGCAGTGCGCCAGCGCAGCCGGATCGCTGCCGCCCAGTTGCAGCGCCACAGGATGTTCTTCTTCGCTGTAGGCCAGATAGTCGCCCTTACCGTGGATAATCGCGCCGGTAGTCACCATCTCGGTGTACAGCAAGGTTTCCTTGGTCAACAAGCGGTGGAAGTAACGGCAATGACGATCGGTCCAGTCGAGCATCGGCGCGATGGAAAAACGATTGGCGGCGTATTTTGGGGCGTTATTGTCTGTCGTCATGCTGGGCTACTGGCTACCTGATTCTGTCTGGGGTTCAACGAACGGCATGCTGCCGCAAACGGCTATTATAACGACAATCGGCGGCGTTGGGAAAACCGCTGTGTCGCCGATAAAAAAGCACCGGCAAAAGCGAATAAAAAGAGGCTGTCAGGTGTTCTCTCTGTAAGGCCGCAGTTCTGCGTCCTTCATGATGAGGAAATAACCATGAACAGTTTCGTTAAACGCCTGCTGCTGCCAGTCATTGCCGGTTCACTGCTGTTTTCCTGTACCGCTCTGGCGATGGGCGGCGATGGCAGCGGTCAAACCACGCCAACCTGCCCCAAAGGCCAGATATACGATACGAAAACCAAAACCTGCATGGTGGATAAAAGCAGCATGGTCAGCGACAACGATCGCACGAACTATGCCTATGCGCTGGCCAAAAGCGGCCGCTATCAGGAAGCGCTGGATGTGCTGAATACCCTCAAAGATCCCAACACTGCCGTGGCGCTGAATTACCGCGGCTATGCCACCCGCAAGCTCGGCCGCACCGACGAAGGGATCGGCTACTATTTAAAATCAGTGGCGCTCGATCCGAAATACCCCAAAGTCCGCGAATACCTGGGTGAGGCTTATATGATCAAAGGGCGTCAGGACCTGGCGAAGGAGCAGCTTAAGGTTATTCAATCGCTGTGCGGTACCGGTTGTGAAGAGTACCGAGATCTGGCGGCGGCTATCGATCATCACCCTGAATCGTAAAACCCGGAGGCAAACATCAGCAGCGACGCGATCCGCAACGAAATCGGCCAATATCTCTCCCGCCTGTGGCGCTATGGCTTGGTGCTGACCCACCGGCGGGACGTAGCCGACGACTTGGTTCAGGCCACCTGCGTGCGGGCGTTGGAACGCGCCGCACAGTTTGCCGTGGGAACGCGTATGGACCGCTGGTTATTTTCCATTCTTCACTCCATCTGGTTGAACGAGGTCCGCTCTCAGCACATTCGCCAGGGACAGGGCTTTGTCGACGTTGACGAACTGGCCGGTGCGGAAAACGGCGAGCAGCCGATTTGGGCCAATGAGGTGATGCAACGGGTTAATCAACTGCCGGAGGCGCAGCGCAATACGTTGTTTCTGGTGTACGTGGAGGAACTTTCTTACCGGGAAGCCGCTGAGGTGCTGGGTGTGCCCATTGGCACCATCATGAGCCGTCTGGCGGCGGCACGGCTGCGGTTGGCGAACGACAGCCTGCTGCAAACCCGTACCCCGCAGGTAAAAGGAGAACAATCATGAGTTCAGCCTACGCAACGGATGAACTGCTGGTCGCCTATCTGGATAATCAGTTGGACCCACAGCAACGCCACCGGCTGGAACAGCGTCTGGCCGGCGAACCGGCGTTGGCAGAACGCTTGTCGTTGCTGGAGCGCAGCAGCTTGCCCTTTAAGCAAGCCTTTGCGCCTTTGCTTGATGAAGCGCCGGTGCAAAGATTGCAGTCAAAATTGCCACTTATCGTCCCCTCGCCACCGCACGCTATCAGCCGCCGTGGCCTGATTGCCGCCGCCGTCGCTTTTCTGGCATTGGGCATCGCAGGCGATCGCGCCTATCTGCAGCTCAGCCAACCGGATGACAACTGGCGGAGCCTGGTCGCTCAATATATGGCGTTGTACACCCCGGAAACGCTGATGGGCTTTGAAGGCTCCGCAGCGCAGATTGCCAATCAACTACAGCACACCAGTGATCGGCTGGGCATCGCGCTTCCTCTGTCGCAACTGACGTTGCAAGGGGCCGAACTGAAAAACGCCCGTGTGCTGGCGTACGACGATCGCCGTATTGCTCAATTGACCTGGCTGGATGCGCGGTACGGTGTATTGGCACTGTGTATTATCCAGCAACCGGGCAAGTCGCAGCCCGCCGAGAGCGAACAACGCCTGGGAATGAATGTGGTCTATTGGTCCGATAGCAGACACAGTTTCATGCTGATTGGCCATAATCCGGCAGTGGAAATGGTCAGATTGGCCAGTCAATTACAGCGTTCGCTGACTGCCTAAGAGCCCACGCAAAGCCATAGCCTGCGAGAACGGCACGGAACATCGTGAATACCATCACATTTCTGGCTAACAACGGGCGCTAAACCGGACGTTTAATGCGCCATACTGGCAGAAAAGTGGTCGACTCTCGGCGATTTGGCTGAAGCATGGTAAAATCGGCTTTTTTACGTACCGGGAAATTTGCCATGAACTCAAGCACCCAGGAAAAGCTGCTGGCGCAGGCTGAACAACTCTGTCAGCAACGCAATGTGCGGCTGACACCGCAGCGGCTGGAAGTGTTACGCCTGATGGCACAACAGCCCGGTGCCATCAGCGCTTACGACCTGCTGGATTTGCTGCGCGTAGCCGAACCCCAGGCCAAACCCCCCACGGTTTACCGTGCATTGGATTTCCTGTTGGAACAAGGCTTTATTCATCGCGTGGAATCGGCGAACAGCTATGTGTTGTGCCATCATTTCGAGCAGCCGATGCATACTTCCGCACTGTTTATTTGCGATCGTTGCGGCCAGGTGACTGAGCGTACGACCGAAGGGATCGAAGAGACGCTGCAAAAGCTGGCGAAAGAGTCAGGATTTGCCCTGCGTCACAGCGTGGTAGAAGCCCATGGCCTGTGTGAGGGTTGCGTTGAGGTAGAAGCCTGCGATAGCAAACATGATTGCGGCGAACACGATCACAGCATCGCGATCAAGAAGAAATAAGAGGGTATCAGGTACCTCCCTGTACCTTCGGCCATAGCGTCAAGGGGATGAAACGCCTGGCCATCAGCATAGTTTACGGCCGCAATCCGCTGCGGCCTATCGCACTACCAGCGATACTTGTTGTGGTCTTCCCAGGATTTCACTTCTTTCTCGGCCGCCTCTTTCTGGTAGCCGTAGCGTTCCTGAATTTTACCGACAAGCTGTTCGCGTTTCCCTTCAATGACCGTCAAATCGTCATCGGTCAGCTTGCCCCATTTTTCCTTCACTTTCCCTTTAAACTGCTTCCAGTTACCGTCGGCTTGATCTTTGTTCATAACCTCTCCGTTACCTGTGATTAGTCAGTTTTAAAAACTTGTCGCTGGGCTTAACTGAGTAATAATCATGGTCAATTGACCTAAAATGAAGGGAATGTCATTCCAATTCATTCCGCCAGCCACATGATTAACTATAGCAACAGATATCGATAAAGAACAAAAAACCAGAATAAAAATTCAACAAACTAACAAAATGCAGTAAAACACCCGAAATAACAGTCAGTAAGCGGGACTAAATCGACGCGATAATATGTAACTCAATATGAATACAAAACATTAGTTAATTTTATGATAACGTCTCATTGTGAGCCGTTGGATCCGCGGCAAACCAGGTACCGCGCAGCCTGTGGCGGTGCCAAATCCAGCCGAGCGCGATGCCGCGCAGAGAAAGAAAGACCGCCAGCGCCAGCCATAAACCATGATTGCCCAAGACGGGTACGGTCAGCAGCGTTAAACCATAGCCGGCCGCCGCCACGGCCATGCTGTTGCGCATTTCTGCTCCTCGGGTGGCGCCAATAAACATGCCGTCCAGCAAATAGCACCATACGCCCACCAATGGCAGCACCACCTGCCACGGCAGATAGTGGCCGGCCAGCGCACGCAGTTCCGGTAACGAGGTCAAGGCGGCGATAATATGCTGACCGGCAACGGCATAAACCAGGCCAAAGGCCAACGCGACCAGACAGGCTTGTCGGCAAGCCGCACGCCACACCTTGCGCAGTTGGCTATCGTCACGCGCGCCATAGGCATGGCCAGAATGCGCTTCAACCGCGTAGGCAAAACCGTCGAGCGCATAGGCGGTAAAGGTCAGTAAGTTCATCAGCACCGCATTCACCGCCACCACTTCGCCGCCAAGCCGGGCACCGAAGATGGTCAAAGAAGCGAAACACAGCTGCAGCAGCAGGGAACGCAGCATAATGTCGCGGTTCAGCGCCAGCAAACGCCGCAGGTTGCCACGCCAGGCAGTGCGCAGCATCGGCATGGAAATGCCACGTAGGCGCATGACCCGCCAGGACAGCCATAAGCCCAGCAGCAGCGTGGCATACTCAGAAATAGCGGTCGCCGTCGCCGCACCTTGCACGTTCCAGCCCAGCCCCATCACCAGCCAGATATCCAGTACAATATTCAATAAATTGCCGACAATCAGCAGGATCACCGGCGCACGTACGTATTGCACGCCAAGCAGCCAGCCCAGGATAACCATGTTCGCCAATGCCGCCGGCGCGCTCAGCCAGCGGATCTCGAGGAATAATCGGGCCTGCTCCAGCACCGCCTCGTCGCCACCGACGATTTTCAGCGCCAGTTCGATCAGCGGATGGCGCAGCAAGACAATGGCCACACCGGCCAACGCCGCCAGCAGCAGCGGTTGCATAAAGGCGCGCGCCAATCCCTGTGGGTTTTGTGCGCCCAGAGCCTGCGCAGTCAGACCGGTGGTGCTCATACGCAGGAACAACAACAGCATGAACAGGAAGCTGGTCGCCATCGCTCCCACCGCCACACCGCCCAGATAAACAGGGCTGTCGAGGTGACCGATCACTGCGGTATCCACCAGCCCAAGCAACGGCACGGTGATATTGGAGAAAATCATTGGCAGCGCCAGGCGCCACAAGGCTTTATCGGTATCGCTGGTGAAGGCGGAGAGCAGGCGCATAGTGAAATGTTCCCGTGGCAATGCGGTTTTAATCGGTCAGAAATGACATCGCCCCAGAGCTGGGGCGATTTAAATCAAAGGGCAGCGTGCAGGCTTATGGGTTAAACCCAGTCGCCGTTGCGGATCACGCCGACCGCCAAGCCTTCAATGGTGAAGTTCTGCTGACGCAGATCAACCACAATCGGCTGGAATTCACTGTTTTCCGGTAGCAGCTCAACCACGTTACCGTGCTTTTTCAGCCGCTTGACCGTAACTTCATCTTCGATGCGCGCCACAACCACCTGGCCATTACGCACGTCCTGAGTTTTATGCACCGCCAGCAGATCACCGTCCAGAATACCGATATCACGCATCGACATACCGTTAACCCGCAGCAGGAAATCCGCGCTCGGTTTGAACAGGGAAGGATCCACCTTGTAGTGGCCTTCGATATGCTGCTGCGCCAGCAGCGGCTCACCGGCAGCCACACGGCCAATCAGCGGTAAACCCTCTTCATCTTCCATCAGCAACCGAATGCCGCGCGAAGCGCCGGAGACAATTTCGATGACGCCTTTACGCGCCAGCGCTTTCAGATGTTCTTCTGCGGCATTTGGCGAACGGAACCCCAGACGCATGGCGATCTCGGCACGCGTCGGCGGCATGCCAGTTGACGAAATATGATCGCGAATCAGATCATAGACCTCTTGCTGTCTGGTAGTTAGTGCTTTCATTCCGCCCCCTGTTTGTTTATACAGTCTTGCTGTGAGTATATACAGGTAAGTGCGGCTTGGGAACCGAAGAATGAATAAAAATCAGGGATTAGCGACCCGGATCGCAACGAGCTTGCTCTGCTCAGACAAAGTGCTGCCACAGCACCGTGCCCCAAACAAACAGCGCCAAAATCACCGCCAACAATACCGCCGCCGACCCCATATCCTTGGCCCGGCCGGACAGCTCGTGATACTCGGTCCCCACCCGGTCAACAATCGCCTCAATCGCGCTGTTGAGCATCTCGACAATCATCACCAGCACCACCGACCCAATCAGTAAAATGCGCGCTATCGCACCCACGTCCAGCCAAATCGCCAGTATGATAGCCAGCACGGTTACCACCAACTCCTGGCGGAACGCCGCTTCGTGCTGCCAGGCAGCGGAAAAACCTTTATAAGAGTAGCCGGCGGCTTTAATAATACGGGTCAGGCCGGTTGCTTGGTTCGTCATGTTTTTAGTGCCTTTCGCAGAGGTAAGTCATAATTAAACAGTCTAGGCCAGGAAGCGCTCACGACTCCCGGTTTTCCAACACCACAGATCTGCTACCCGGTTTCTGGTATGCTTGCGGCGCATTGCTAACAAGAGGCTTCACGTTGTTATGTCAGGTTGGCGTAAAATTTATTATAAACTATTGAATTTACCACTCAAATTGTTGGTAAGAAGTAAGGTTATCCCTTCAGATCCGGTCACGGAGTTAGGGTTGGATCCCTCACGGCCGATTTTGTATGTTTTACCTTATAATTCCAAGGCGGATTTACTGACGCTGCGCACCCAGTGCCTGGCGCAGGATTTGCCCGATCCTCTCGAACCGCTGGAAATAGACGGCACCGTGCTGCCCAGCCACGTGTTTATTCACGACGGCCCGCGCGTATTCCGCTACTACACGCCGAAAGAAGAGTCGGTAAAACTGTTCCACGACTATCTGGATCTGCACCGCAGTAACCCGGATCTCGATATTCAGATGCTGCCGGTTTCGGTGATGTTTGGCCGCTCTCCGGGGCGCGAAGGCCACGGCACACCGCATCTGCGCTTGCTAAATGGCGTGCAGAAATTCTTCGCCGTGCTGTGGCTCGGCCGCGATAGCTTTGTGCGCTTCTCCAATACCGTTTCGCTGCGCCGCATGGCGACCGAGCACGGTACGGACAAGATCATCGCGCAAAAGCTGGCTCGCGTAGCCCGGATGCACTTCTCACGTCAGCGTCTGGCCGCCGTAGGCCCAAGCCTGCCGGCCCGTCAGGACCTGTTCAACAAGCTGTTGGCGTCCAAAGCGATCGAAAAAGCGGTCGAAGACGAAGCGCGCAGTAAAAAAATCTCCCACGAAAAAGCCCAGCAAAATGCCATTGCATTGATGGAAGAGATTGCCGCCGACTTCTCTTATGAGACGGTGCGCCTTTCCGACCGTGTGCTGAGCTGGACCTGGAACCGCTTGTATCAGGGCATCAACGTCACCAACGCCGAACGCGTGCGTCAGCTGGCGCAGGACGGCCACGAGATCGTGTATGTGCCCTGTCACCGCAGCCACATGGACTATCTGCTGTTGTCCTATGTGTTGTACCACCAGGGCCTGGTGCCGCCGCACATTGCTGCAGGTATTAACCTCAACTTCTGGCCGGCCGGGCCGATCTTCCGCCGCCTGGGCGCGTTCTTTATCCGCCGGACCTTCAAAGGCAACAAGCTGTACTCGACGGTGTTCCGTGAATACCTCGGCGAGCTGTTTACCCGCGGTTACTCGGTGGAATATTTTGTCGAAGGCGGGCGTTCCCGTACCGGGCGTTTGCTGGAGCCGAAGACCGGCACCCTGTCGATGACCATTCAGGCGATGCTGCGCGGCGGGGCCCGCCCTATCACGCTGGTGCCGATCTACATCGGTTACGAGCACGTGATGGAAGTGGGAACCTACGCCAAAGAGCTGCGTGGTGCCACCAAGGAAAAAGAGAGCCTGCTGCAGATGCTGCGCGGCCTGCGCAAACTGCGTAATCTCGGCCAGGGCTACGTGAACTTCGGCGATCCCCTGCCGTTGACCACCTACCTGAACCAGAATGTGCCGCAGTGGCGCGAATCGATTGACCCGATCGAATCCCAGCGCCCAAGCTGGCTGACGCCGACGGTCAACGATCTGGCGGCCAAGATTATGGTGCGCATCAACAATGCCGCAGCGGCCAACGCCATGAACCTGTGTTCCACGGCGTTACTGGCTTCTCGCCAGCGCTCGTTGACCCGCGAGCAGTTGCTTGAACAGTTGGAATGCTATCTGCAACTGATGCGCAACGTGCCTTATGCCGATGACGTTACCGTGCCGACTCAAACGCCGGATGAGTTGCTGGATCACGCGCTGAACATGAACAAGTTCGAGGTGGAGAAGGATAACATCGGCGATATCATCATTCTGCCGCGCGAGCAGGCGGTGCTGATGACCTATTACCGCAACAATATCCATCACCTGCTGGTTCTGCCGTCTCTGATTGCCACTATCGTGATGCACCATCGCCGGGTATCTCGCGCTGAACTGCTGCGCCAGATTGGTTTGATTTACCCGATGCTGAAAGCCGAGCTGTTCCTGCACAACGACAAGGAACAACTGCCGGAAGTGCTGCAACCGCTGATCGAGGAAATGATCCGTCAGCAATTGATCTGCGATAAAGGCGACGATCTGGTACTGAATCCAGCACGCATCCGTCCGTTGCAGCTGCTGGCCGCCGGTGTCCGTGAAACCTTGCAGCGCTACGCCATCACCATGTCTATCCTCAGCGCCAACCCGAGCATTAACCGCGGTGCGCTGGAGAAAGAGAGCCGTATCATGGCGCAGCGTTTATCCGTGTTGCACGGCATCAACGCACCGGAGTTCTTCGACAAGGCGGTATTCTCCACTCTGGTGGCTACGTTGCGTGAAGAGGGCTACATCAATGATATTGGCGATGCGGTGCGTGAGCACACCCTAGAGGTGTACAACATGCTGAGCGACCTGATTACCCCGGAAATCAAACTGACCATTGAAAGCGTCAGCATGCCGGCGGAAACCAACGCTCTGCCAGAAGCGGTTGAACTGGAAGAGAAAGACCAGTAATACGTTGATAAAGAAAACAAAAGGCACCCCAGGGTGCCTTTTTTACTGTCCGAACGCGGTCAACTTTGCCAGTAACTCAACGCAATACCGATAAACAGTACCAGCCCGACGTAGTTGTTATCCAGGAACGCTTTGAAGCAGGCATCCCGTTCACGACCGGCAATTTGTTTTTGCTGATGGATAAACAGGGCTCCCGCCAGCAACAGCGACCAATAAAACGCGCCGCTCAACTGTGCCAGATAGCCCACCCACAGCATCAGCAGCAAGGTGGCGAACTGCAGCAGGCCGACGATCAGTTTGTCGTAACGGCCGAACAAAATGGCGGTGGATTTCACGCCAATCTTCAGATCATCGTCGCGATCGACCATGGCATACAGCGTATCGTAAGCTACCGTCCAGCAGATGTTGGCCAGCAGCAGCAGCCAGCAGCTCAGCGGCAGCGATTCGCTGACGGCGGCGTAGGCCATCGGAATGCCCCAACCAAACGCGGCGCCCAATACGAACTGCGGCAAATGAGTGACCCGCTTCATAAACGGATAGGCCCATGCCAGCGCCAACGCCGCCAGAGACAGCCAGATGGTCATCGCATTCAGCGTCAGCACCAGCGCGAACGAAATCAGCACCAGCACCACAAACAGGATCTTGGCCTCTTTTTCGCTCACCCGGCCGCTGGGCATTGGGCGTCCGGCGGTACGCTTCACATGGCCATCGACGGCGCGATCGGCATAATCATTCACCACACAGCCGGCGGCACGCATCAGAAAAACCCCGACCACAAACACCAGCAGGATAGACAACGACGGCACGCCCTTCCCCGCCAGCCACAGCGCCCACAGCGTCGGCCACAGCAACAGCAAGGTGCCAATAGGTTTATCGATGCGCATCAGATGGCTATAAGCCTGCCATTTACTTTGAATCACGCTTCCCTCCAAGGTATTTCCTCTCCTCATCATTCGGGGTCAGTACTGCCCGCGGCGTACAGCGGCGAAGCCGGTAGAAACAGTTCGGTCAGCAACAGCGGTTTACCCGCCAGCCGCAGGCGGGAACGGCGTGCCCACAGCGCATCTTGCCGACCGATATGGATGTAATCGCGAGTTAACTCGTCGCTGCTAAAAAGATAGCGCCCCAACGGCAATGTGCCCAAATCCACCAGCGCCAAATCCGGGCCGGTCAGAGTTTCCTGCGGGATCACCGTACGCCCCAGCAGCCAGGGCTGGTTGTCGCCCAACAGCACGATTTCACGCAGCCAGTATCGTGGGCTCTCAGGAAGATGGTCGGCTTCTTCGCCCAGTTGATCGCGGGTGATAAAACACTCGCGCTGCGGCTCAACGTGCACGCGCCCGCAGTGACGTTCAAAGCGGCGGGTCATGGATCCTAACTCCATCAGCCAATCACTGACGGCGGCCGGTGGCGGAGATTGTTGTGCGGATAACCACTCCAACGGCGGCAGGATGGAATCCTTATTGCCAGACATTGCTCTACTCCATGCCTGACGCCGCGCCCTGCGGCCGCGCCAGACCAGACAAACTGTTAACAGTCGACCATTGTAACGCAGAAATTCAAAAGCGGCAGGCTGATTCGTGGCGTGACGCGCAGCAAAATAACGCCCAAAAAAGCGGCGCAATGTCATCTTTCTGCCATCTGTTTTCTTTACCTTCGTCCACCGGAGCGATGGGGATTCTGTGATCGCCTGCAAACTTTCGCCTCTGCCACATTGTTTTATCTACGCGCGTAGATACTCTTGTGCCGCAGCGTTGAATCGCCATCAGTCCAACACTTTGTCAGCAAACCTTCTTGCCGACACCAGGGAAACCATCTTTAACGGCGCCATTTATGGCGCATGACGAAAAGAGGATATCAATGCCATGAGCGAAACAACGCTTGCACACCAACAGGCCGCCGGCGATACGCTGGCGGCCGACGAACGCCTGGCCACCAAAGAAGGGCGCGGCCAATTCTGGCGTGCCACTTTTTCCTGCTGGCTCGGCACCGCGATGGAATATGTCGATTTCGCACTGTATGGCCTGGCGGCCGGTATGGTGTTCGGCGACGTGTTCTTTCCCGAAGCCACACCGATAGTGGCGCTGTTGGCCAGCTTTGCCACTTACTCCGTCGGCTTTGTCGCCCGTCCAATCGGTGCGTTGGTCTTTGGCTGGATTGGCGATCGCAAAGGCCGCCGCGTGGTACTGCTCACCACGGTCGCGTTGATGGGCGTTTCTACCACGCTGATCGGGCTGATCCCCTCCTACGCACAAATTGGCGTTTGGGCGCCTGTCTGTCTGGTGATCCTGCGTTTTGCGCAAGGTTTCGGTGCCGGAGCGGAGCTCTCCGGCGGCGCGGTGATGCTGGCAGAATACGCGCCGGCAAAACGACGCGGTCTAGTCGCGTCGATCATCGCCATCGGTTCCAACAGCGGCACCCTGCTGGCGTCGCTGGTGTGGTTGTTAGTGTTGCAGTTGGACAAAGCGGATCTTATCGCCTGGGGATGGCGTATTCCGTTCCTTGCCAGCATCCTGATCGCCGCAGGAGCACTGTACCTGCGCCGCCACGTACGCGAAACGCCGGTGTTTGAACGCGAGCTGCAGCAAAACCACCAGCGGATGCTGGAAAATACCCCCACCGAGCCGGATAACCGCAGTTACTTGCAGCGCACCAAAGCTTTTTGGATCATGCTTGGCCTGCGCATTGGTGAGAATGGCCCCTCCTATCTGTGTCAGGGCTTTATCGTCGGTTACGTCGCCAAAGTGCTGATGGTGGACAAATCGGTGCCCGCGCTGGCGGTGATGATCGCCTCACTGTGCGGTTTCCTGGTGATCCCCCTGGCCGGTTGGCTTTCCGATCGCTTCGGCCGTCGCATCACTTACCGCTGGTTCTGTCTGTTGCTGGTGTTGTATGCCTTCCCGGCGTTCTGGCTGCTCGACAGCCGCGAACCGGCAACCGTCATTTCAGTGATTGTGGTCGGCATGTGCATTGCGTCACTCGGCATTTTTGGGGTGCAGGCGGCCTACGGCGTGGAACTGTTCGGCGTCAAAAATCGCTATTCAAAAATGGCGTTCGCCAAGGAGCTGGGGTCGATCCTTTCCGGCGGTACCGCTCCGCTGATCGCCACCGCGTTGCTGTCCGGCTTCGGTCACTGGTGGCCTGTCGCCTGCTATTTTGTTGTAATGGCGGCCATTGGCTTAATCACCACCTTCTTTGCACCGGAAACACGCGGCCGCGATCTAAACCTGCCGCAGGACGCGGCGTAATCAGGGCGCACAGGAACCCAACTTGGATAATCAATCTGCGCGACGCATCACCCGTGCCGACGTCGCCCGCGTAGCGGGCACCTCGGTTGCGGTCGTCAGCTACGTGATCAACAACGGACCGCGCCCGGTGGCGGAAGCCACCCGTCTGCGGGTGCTGGAGGCGATCGAAAAAACCGGTTACCGACCAAACGATATCGCCCGGGCACTGGCTTCAGGCAACACCCTGACCTACGGGTTGGTGGTACCCGATATCTCCAACCCGTTTTTTGCCACCCTGGCCCAGGCGTTGCAGCGAGAGGCTTTCAGCCACGGTCGGGTACTGCTGTTGGGTGACGCCGGTGACGACCGCCAGCGCGAGCACGATCTGATTAATCATCTGCTGCGCCGTCAGGTTGACGGGCTGCTGTACACCAGCGTCGATCGCCATCCCTGGTTCGATCTGATCCGCGCATCCGGCACGCCATGCGTAATGATTGACACCATAGACAGCCATGCCGGCGTCTGCGCCATTCGCGTCGACGAGCGTGATGCAGCCTGTCAGGCAACTCGCCATCTGTTGCAGCACGGCTATCAGGACATCGGCATTTTTGTGGGCCCCTTGACCATGCTCAACGCGCAGGACCGCCTTAACGGCTGGCGTGATGCACTGAAGGAAGCGGGCATTGCGCCACGCGAAGAGTGGATATTCGAAGCGCCCTATACCCGTCAGGGGGGCTATCAGGCCAGCCAGAAAATGCTGCAAGCCCCACGGCCGCGGGCCATATTCACCTCTAACGAACAACAGGCGCTCGGTTGCCTGTCGGCACTGGCAGAACACCGGCTTCGCGTGCCGGACGATCTGGCGATCATTTGTTTTAACGGCACCCAGCAGTCCGAGTTCAGCGTGCCACCGCTCAGTGCGGTCGAACAACCGATTGACGCCATGGCCAAGCGAGCCATCGCCATGCTGGCCGCCGGTGCTGCACAGCCAGAGCTGCACGAATTCGCTTTCCAACTGCATATCCGCCGATCGTGCGGCTGTTAGTTTATTGATTCAGGTAACCGCTATGCGTTTGATTATTGATTGCGATCCCGGCAACGGCATTCCCGGCGCCAACGTTGATGACGGGCTGGCGCTGGCATTGGCACTGGCGGCCCGCCCGCGACTCTCACTGGAGTTGATCAGCATTGTTGCGGGCAATACGCCACGTGACGCTGGCTTTGCCGTGGCACAACATTTGCTGCAACAAACCGGCTATCAGGTGCCGATTGCCGTCGGCGCGGCGCGCGCGCTGAGCGAACCGCCAGAACCCTGGCGCGCCCACCTCGACCGCGCGATTGCCGATCCTGATCTGGCGGCACTATGGCGCAATACGCCTTACCCACAGGCCGCGACCACGCCAACGCCGAACGCCGCCGTGGCGATCGGCGAGTTGATCTGCAATAACCCCGGCGAGATCACCCTGGCGGCAATCGGCCCCCTGACCAACGTCGCCCATGCTCTGCAGCTGTACCCGCAGATGGCACAGGCGGTGAAGGAAATTGTGATCATGGGCGGAGTCTTCAACCTGGAAGGCTACATCAAGGACACCAATTTTGGTCTGGATCCGGAAGCCGCACGGCAGGTGCTGACCAGCGGTGCCAATATTACGCTCGCCCCACTGGACGTTACTACGCAAACCATGTTGACTCAGGAAAGCCTGGCGCAGATGACCCAACCGGACACGCCGCTGTGTCGCTATCTGCGAACCACCACTCAACCCTGGATCGACTATTCCCGCCATACCCGCCATCTGCCGGGTTGCTGGATCCACGATGCGCTGGTGATTGCCTGGTTGCTTGAGCCACAGTTGGTGACCACGGAGGAATATTATGTAGATGTCGCACTGGAAGGCGCTATGACGCGCGGCAGTTCTCGCCGCTGGCGTCCCGGAAGCCTGCGTCTGACGGTCGGCATGCCGGAACCCGAAGGCAAGCCGTTGCGGGTGATGCAGCAGGTGGATAATGCCCGCCTGCTGGCGTTGATCGGCACCACCCTGGCCCGCGGATGAAAAAAGGTGCGCCGGGGCGCACCAATCATCGAGCCAGCATCGACAGCGTCGGGTACTACCCCTTGCCTTTCACGCTACCAATAAAGGTTTCACGTGCTGTGGTGGAACCCAGTTTTTCAGCCTCATTCATCAGTTTCAGCGCTTTATCGATATCGCCCGCCTTCACCGCCTGTTTGATGCCGTTGTTAAAGTAAGCTTCGGTGTCATTCAACATGGGTTCCGCCGGTTGAGTCGGCGCCGGGGCCGGTGCTGCTGCGACGGCGGCCGTTGATCCCACCACCACTGGCGTCGCCGACGGTGCCGGCTGCAGCATGCCGATCATGATGTTGCCGCTGCCCTGCTCTGCCGTGACCTTCAGTTTGATAGTGCCGCTGGTGCTATGCCGGGCGATCGGATCCGGAATATCCGGCACCGCGTTGCCCACGCCCTGCGCATAAGCCTTGGCCGGGTTGGTCAGTTGCGTGGTTTTCGCCAGATCCTGACGGGTGGTGTACACCAGCAGATAAATTTGTTTCTGACCGAGTGCCGGGGTCAGTTTCAGCGTGCCCTCCAGCCGATCGGATGACATCGCACCCGGTGGTTGATACGGGAAGTAGCTGCTCGGGTAATAGGCCGCAGGGCGCAGGTGCTCATCCAGCACCAACACGCTCGGCGCGTAAAGTGAGTTGTTCTTGCTGATGCTGCTCAGCGTGACTTCCAGCGAACCGCGATCGGCCGGCAGCGTATAAGCGGCAATAGCGCCCTGAATGTCACCCTGATTGATTTGTGGGCTGACATTATCCAGTTTGATGTCCTGGCTGACCGGCGGCATCAGCGGTTGCCACGGCAGGCTTTGCAGCGTGCTGGCGCTAATGGCCGGCGCGATGGAAACATTGGCCGGCGTATCGGCATTGACCACCAGCGGTGTGCCAAGGGTCAGAGCCAGTGACAGGCAAAGTGACAGCAGATTCTTTTTCATTGTTATACCCCATGATATCCGGCGCGGCTCAGGCAAGAGAGACGACGCCGGCGAATACAGGCTGGGGAGAGCACCTGGCCCTCCCCGTTATCTCATTACCACCAGATTTCCATCTGGGCGCCGAAGGTGACTTCGTCGTCATTGCCGCGGCTGAAGGTATGTAAGCTGGTGTCGTTGTACGCAGTGCCCGAGGTGTAACCGGCGCCGGAGTCGTTATTGGCGTAGCCCCACTTCTCATCCCACTTGGCGTAGGTCGCGAATACGCGGATAGCCGGACGTGACCAGATGCTGTTGCCCGCCTGCCACTGTTGCGCCAGGGTCACTTTGTACTGACCGTTGCGATCGCCGGTGCGCTGGGATTTCACGTTGTCGTAACCGGCTTCCAGCAGGGTGCTCATGATTGGCGTCCATTTGTACATTGGACGCACGCCCACGGTGTACCAGGTGGTGCCGTTATTGTTGTCACGATCGACATCCTGGAACATACCGACGTACATCAGCGCCCATTGATCGTTGAAGTCGATGGCACCGTGGTCCAGCACGCGGATCATCTTGCCGTTGTTGTCGATGGTTGAGCCCTGGTTGCGGCCGTTGTTCTGCGAAGTCATGGAGTCGGTGGCGTACTGCACCACAAACTTGTTGTAGCCGGTCAGGATGCTCTGGGTATGTTCCGCGGTGAACATCCAGCCGTCTTTGCTGGCGCCGTCAGCTAAATGGTATCCGTCCTGAGTATTGGCGCGACCGTAGTCCACGCCCAGCTCCAGGGTGCCGCCCGGGTTCAACTCGAGCCCGGCCAAACGCACGTCGAAGGTGTCGTTGACGGTAGGACGTTGATCCCACTCGTTATCCAGGTAACCGTAAGAGCCGCCGGATTCTGAGTTGCGGGTCACGGCAGCAGACAACTTGCCGAAGCCCAGATCGATATTTTCCAGACCGGCACCTGGGCCAGAGATATCCCAGTAGTAGAAGTCAATCATGTGAACATCATGACGCTGATAGAAACGCTTACCGGCCCACATGTTGGCACCTGGCAACCATTCAATCAGGTTTTTACCCTGCACATTCACTTCACGGAAGCCTGGCGTCACGTCTTCCCAGTCGGAGCGTTGTGAAACGGAGTAAGCCAGGTTGGTATCGAAGTAGAAGCTTTTATCGCCTTCTTTCCACACTTCCTGTCCCAGTTTCAGCTCGGCGTAGGTCTCGCATTCGTTGCCGAGACGGTACTTGCTGCCGGCACCGGTAGCCTGGAAGCACTGTTGCTCGCCACCACTGCCGGTCCAGCCGATGCCGGAACGGGCGTAGCCTTTAAAATCGACGGCCATCGCCTGAGTGGTAAGCACACCAGCGGCGATTGCCAGTGCCAGAGGAAGTTTGCGCAGAGTAGTCATCATTATTCTCCTGTTATACAGACTGTGATGCTTTAAACGCCCGGCTCCTGGTGCAGCCGTTTACATGCCGTACCGTCCTCACGGAACAGATGGCAACGGTGAGGCGGCAAGCCTATGGCGAATGTTGCACCTTCTTCTACCAGCACCACGTCGTTCTGGCGGTAAACCAGGTTTTGACGAATTGCCGGGATTTGGATGTGGATTTGCGTCTCGTTACCGAGTTGCTCCACCACCTGTACGTCACCCGTAAGCAGTACTTCAGAGGCATCACTGGGCAGCAGATGCTCCGGGCGAATGCCCAGAGACATGTTGGTACCGGGCTGAACGTCGGAGCCTTCCACCGGCAACCACACCAACTGGCGGTTAGGCAGCTCGACCTGGACCTGTTGCGGCTCTGCGGCGGTCACTTTGACCGGCAGGAAGTTCATTTTCGGCGAGCCGATAAAGCCGGCGACAAAGCGGTTGGCCGGATAGTGATACAGCTCCAGCGGCTTGCCGACCTGGGCGACACGCCCGGCGTCCAACACCACGATCTTGTCGGCCAGCGTCATCGCTTCCACCTGATCGTGCGTCACGTAAATCATGGTGCGCTGCAGGCGCTTGTGCAGACGCGAAATCTCAATGCGCATCTGCACCCGCAGCGCGGCGTCGAGGTTCGACAACGGCTCGTCGAGCAAGAACACGTCCGGTTCCGCCACCAGCGTACGGCCGATCGCCACCCGCTGACGCTGCCCGCCGGACAGCGCTTTTGGCCGCCTGTCGAGCAGGTGAGCCAGTTGCAGCACTTCCGACACCTGATTGACCCGCTGGCTGATTTCCGCTTTCTTGGCACCGGCCAGCTTCAGGCCGAACGACATGTTGTCGGCCACCGACAGGTGCGGATACAGCGCATAGGACTGAAACACCATGCCAATGCCGCGCTCGGAAGGCGGCACCTCATTCATGCGTTTATCGCCGATCATCAGGTCGCCAGAGGTGATGTCCTCCAGCCCGGCAATCATGCGCAGCAGTGTCGATTTGCCGCAGCCCGACGGCCCGACAAACACCACAAACTCACCGTCATCTATCGTCAGATTGACGTCTTTGGAAATCACAGCTTCGCCGAAGGCCTTATAAACGCTGCGCAATGTGACGCTAGCCATGCGTTACTCCCCTGCTTTCGCAGTTAACATTTCGTGTAAAAATGGCGGACGCAAAACCCGCCAAAACCCATTGATGACCCTCTTGCTGCGCACCGTGCTGCCATGCCAGTGGCAAGGTCGCCTCAGACGGCGCGGCCGCCTGAGTATAAGGCTGCAGGTTAATCAGCGCTTCAAGGCATTGATCCTGATGGGTAATAAGTAAACGAACCACGCCGTTATGCTGGCTGGCCACGCTCAGTTGGCCCTGCTGGATCACCGGCAAGCGGCGCAGCGCCAACAGAGATTGGCAGTAACGCAAGGTGGATTGGTTGTCCTGCTGCTGGCGGCTGATGGCCAGCGCGCGATGTTCGATGGCCACCTGTTGGTACCAGTGGATCTCACCGTTGGTCACCTGTTCCGGCGCTTCATGCCAGGGCATCGGCGTTTGCGCACCCAGCGGATCCTGCAGGCCGGCGGCGTGTGGCAGACCTAATTCTTCGCCCTGATACAGGCAGATGGGCGCAGGCAACATCGCCAGCAGCGTCAAAAAGGCATCAGCAGAACGCAGATTACCCTGGCCCCAATGGCTAACGACTCGCGGCTGATCCGCATCACCGGTGCTCCACAGGCTGTCTGCCAGAGTGGCGCGGCGAGCATTCAACACCTCAATCAGTTTCTCTACGCTGAAGGGCACGACCTCCAGCGCCAATGGGCTACGAAGGTACTGCTGCGACGCGGCGGCGCGACGAATGTGATGCGGCCCGTCGCAATACCACAGCGCCAGACCCTGCGCGGCGACCGCCGCCCCCTCTTGCTCCGCCAATGGCTGCGGCAGGACCAGGCCGTCTATCGACAGCTGGTTCAGGTAGGGCAGCGCCGCAATCATGCCGTGAGCATCACCCACGCCATCCCCGTTTCCATCACGGAAACTGACCGGGTGGATCCGGTACAGGGTTGGCTGAGTGACGGTAGGCATTGGCGACATAAATCCGGTTCCCTGCTGCACGTGGCGATAAAATCAATGTGGCCGATAGTGCGGTAAACCCCACAAAGGGTAATCATCCGTAACAGGATTTTTCATGGGGGAGGAGATGGGAGGATGAGAGAACGACCGCGGGGACGAGAAGTTCCACGCTTAAGACAAATCTGTGATCTGCCTGGCAAAAATCGTCCCCCTATTTTGTGTCTGACACCACAGAATAGGGAGCAATGTTAACTGGATCACACTACGCAGGCGTGGGGCGTAGAGGGGGGGAGGATGAGAATGTGTCGCTTTGTGACCCACTATTACCGCGAAACCTCTCTCCTTGACTTACGTGCCCACAAAAAAGAAGGATTGGATTATGACTCGCAGCTTTACCACCGCCCGCACACTGGTGCTTTCGGCTCTGACCACCCTGGTGCTTTCCTCTTCCGCCTTCGCCAAGATCGAGGAAGGGAAACTGGTTATCTGGATCAACGGCGATAAAGGCTATAACGGCCTGGCCGAGGTCGGCAAAAAGTTTGAGAAAGACACCGGCATCAAAGTGACCATCGAACACCCGGACAAGCTGGAAGAGAAATACCCGCAGGTTGCCGCCACCGGCGACGGCCCGGACATCATCTTCTGGGCCCATGACCGCTTTGGCGGCTACGCGCAGTCCGGCCTGCTGGCGGAAATCCATCCTTCCAAAGCCTTCCAGGACAAGCTGTTCCCGTTCACCTGGGACGCAGTGCGCTACGACGGCAAGCTGATCGGCTACCCGATCGCCGTGGAAGCGCTGTCGCTGATTTACAACAAAGACCTGATCAAACAGGCGCCAAAAACCTGGGAAGAGATCCCGGCGCTGGACAAAGAACTGCGCGCCAAAGGCAAAAGCGCCATCATGTGGAACCTGCAAGAACCCTACTTCACCTGGCCGATTATCGCCGCCGATGGCGGTTATGCCTTCAAGTATGAAAATGGCAAATACAACATCAAGGACGTTGGCGTCGCCAACGCCGGTTCGCAGGCCGGTCTGCAGTTCATCGTCGATCTGGTGAAAAACAAGCAGATCAACGCCGATACCGATTACTCCATTGCCGAAGCCGCCTTCAATAAGGGCCAAACCGCCATGACCATCAACGGTCCATGGGCCTGGTCAAACATCGAGCAAAGCAAAATCAACTACGGCGTAACCCTGCTGCCGACCTTTAAAGGCAAGCCGTCCAAACCTTTCGTTGGCGTACTGACCGCCGGGATCAACGCCGCCAGCCCGAACAAAGAGCTGGCTACAGAATTCCTGGAAAACTATCTGTTGACCAACGAAGGCCTGGCCGACGTCAACAAGGACAAACCGCTCGGTGCGGTGGCCCTGAAGTCCTACCAGGAGCAACTGGCGAAGGATCCGAAAATCGCCGCCACCATGGAAAACTCACAAAACGGCGAAATCATGCCTAATATCCCGCAGATGAGCGCCTTCTGGTACGCCGAACGCAGCGCGGTAATCAACGCCGTCAGCGGCCGCCAGACGGTGAAAGCCGCGTTGGATGATGTGCAGACCCGTATCACCAAGTAACACACAACGTTGTGCGGGATTAGCATCCCCAAAATAATTGGAGTTACACCGCGACGGTAAGTACGCACATCCCTGGGAGCATAGACAGCTATGTGACCGGGGTGAGCGGACGCAGCCAACAAAGGTGTCGCTTCAAGTATGAAGGGGAGAAGCGCCCCGCTGTGGCTTCACAGAAAGGAACGCCCTATGCAATTAGCTCACGCCGGGTTGCCTGCGCGCAAAAAGTCGAAGTGGTGGCAGAGTGACGTACTGAAATGGCTGGTCATCGGCCTGTTCAGCCTGGTTACCTGCTATCTGATTGTGTTGATGTATGCACAGGGTGAATACCTGTTTGCCATTCTGACGCTGATACTGGTCAGCGCCGGGCTTTACGTCTTCGCCAATCGCCGGGCTTACGCCTGGCGCTACGTTTATCCGGGCATCGCCGGCATGGGGCTGTTTGTCCTGTTTCCGCTGATTTGCACCATCGCCATCGCCTTTACCAACTACAGCAGCACCAACCAGCTCACCTTTGAACGCGCTCAGTCGGTGCTGATGCAGCGCCAGTTCCAAACCGGCAAAACCTTCACCTTCGGGCTGTATCCGGCAGAAAATCAACGTTGGCACCTGCAGTTAACCCACCCTGACAGTGACCAAAAACTGATTTCCGAACCGTTCAGCTTTGACGCCAGTGCGCCGCAAACGCTGAAACTGACGGAGGAAAGCGCAGAACCGGCCGGCGAACGCGCCACGCTGCGAGTGATCACGCAAAATCGTCAGGCGCTGAGCCAACTGGTGGCATTACTTCCGGACGGCGGCGAGCTGCGCATGAGTTCCCTGCGCCAATTTTCCGGCACCACCCCGCTCTACGCGCTGGACAAGGACAGCAATACGCTGACCGACCAACAGACCCATACTCAATACCGCCCAAACCCTGACATTGGCTTCTATCAGGCGGTGAATGCCGAGGGCAACTGGGCCAAAGAGACCCTGAGCCCAGGCTATACCGTCACCATCGGATGGAAAAACTTCCTGCGCGTGCTGCAGGACGAAGGCATCAAGAAGCCGTTTGTGTCGATTTTTATCTGGACCATCGTGTTCTCGGTCATGACCGTGATCCTCACCGTGGCGGTGGGTATGGTGCTGGCCTGCGTGGTGCAGTGGGAAGCGCTGAAAGGCAAAGCGGTTTATCGCGTGATGCTGATACTGCCCTACGCGGTACCGTCGTTTATTTCGATACTGATTTTCAAAGGGTTGTTCAACCAAAGCTTCGGTGAAATCAACATGATGCTTAGCCATCTGTTTGGCATCAAACCGGCCTGGTTCAGCGACCCTATCACCGCCAAAAGCATGATTTTGATCGTCAACACCTGGTTGGGTTATCCCTACATGATGATCCTGTGCATGGGGCTGTTGAAGGCAATACCCGACGATCTGTACGAGGCCTCGGCAATGGACGGCGCCACCCCGATGCAGAACTTCTTCCGCATCACGCTGCCGCTGCTGATCAAACCGCTGACGCCGCTGATGATCGCCAGTTTCGCCTTCAACTTTAATAACTTTGTCCTGATTCAGCTGCTGACCAACGGCGGGCCGGACATGATTGGCACCACCACGCCGGCCGGTTATACCGACCTGCTGGTCAGCTATACCTACCGCATCGCCTTCGAAGGCGGCGGCGGGCAGGACTTCGGACTGGCAGCCGCCATTGCCACGCTGATCTTCCTGCTGGTAGGCGCCCTGGCGATCCTGAATCTGAAAGCCAGCAAGATGAACTTCGACTAGGGAGAAAAATAATGGCCATGGTCCAACCTAAGTCCCAGCGCCTGCGCCTGTGGATGACCCATATTCTGATGCTGTGCTTTATCGCCCTGATCATGTTCCCGCTGCTGATGGTGGTGACCATCTCGCTGCGTTCCGGCAACTTCGCCACCGGCAGCCTGATACCGGAACAGATTTCCTGGGATCACTGGCGGTTGGCGCTCGGCATGAGCGTGACCCATGCCGACGGCAGCGTTACCCCGCCGCCGTTCCCGGTGCTGCTGTGGCTGTGGAACTCAATCAAGATCGCGGTGATCACGGCGATCGGCATCGTCACGCTGTCCACCACCTGCGCATACGCCTTTGCCCGCATGCGTTTTCGCGGCAAGAGCACGCTGCTGAAAAGCATGCTAATTTTCCAGATGTTCCCGGCGGTGCTGTCGCTGGTGGCGTTGTACGCCTTGTTCGATCGTCTGGGCCAATACATTCCGTTTATCGGCCTGAACACCCACGGCGGCGTGATCTTCGCTTACATGGGCGGGATCGCACTGCACGTCTGGACGATCAAAGGCTATTTCGAAACCATCGATAACTCGCTGGAGGAGGCGGCGGCATTGGACGGTGCCAGCCCTTGGCAGGCGTTCCGCCTGGTGCTGTTGCCGCTGTCGGTACCGATCCTGGCGGTAGTGTTTATCCTGTCGTTTATCGCGGCCATCACCGAAGTGCCGGTCGCCTCGCTGTTGCTGCGTGACGTTAACAGCTACACGTTGGCAGTGGGCATGCAGCAATACCTGAATCCACAAAACTATCTGTGGGGCGACTTTGCCGCTGCGGCGGTGCTGTCGGCAATCCCGATTACCGCCGTATTCTTGCTGGCGCAACGCTGGCTGGTAGGAGGCCTGACGGCAGGTGGGGTGAAAGGTTAGATTTTCTCGGGCTTCACTCAAGGGTGAGGCCCTACTGCGCTTGATGTACTTCAGTTCTTTCCGATCGATACCTGTGTCTTCGGCGGCCCTATCGGGCCGCCATTTTTATTTCTGCTATTCGCGTTTTAAGCGGTCGGTATTAGCCAGGTAGAGCGTCACCACCAGTAACAATATCGCGGCGGAATAAATTAGCGTATCGATTGGGTTTTCATGATCCACAATGATCAAACGGATAATTGCGGTGATGCCGATATAAATAAAGTAGCGCAGCGGAAAGTGATAGCCAGATTCAAAATACTTAACAATCAACGCGATAAACTCAAAGTAGAGAAAGTAAATCACAATCCCTTCAATCAAGAGATAAGACGTGGATTCCTCGTTGTTGACAAATAAAACTTTCGCCAAATGAATGGTTTCTTTCACCAAAAAAACGATCAGGATCGCTGCCAGCAGCAACAGCCCAACGTTCAGCACCCGTTGCAGCCCTTTGGCCACCATCACGGAGCGGGAGGTTTTTGCCATAGTTATTCCCCATAAAACTTATTGAAATTATCCGCGCATCCTAACATAGGCATTATCTTAAAAATTAACATCTGCACGAAACAGAGAAAAAATAAATATTATTCAATAGGTTATAATAAAACGTTTCATATGGATATATTTGTAGCAAATTGAAATGTCAACTATGATGGGTCATAGATCTTTACATAAAACAAACAACTCGAATTAACAAGGGAATATTTATGCGCGCTAAGCTTAACGGACTGGTCGCCGCAGGCCTGTTTACCTGTGCATTAACCGGCCATGCCAGCGGATTGGTAACCCCTGATAATGACCTGCGCAACGACCTTGCCTGGTTGTCGGATCGCGGCGTCATCAACGTCAGCCTGTCCACCTGGCCACTGAGCCAGGAAGAAATTAGCTCGGTCATTTCTCAGGCCAAACCGGTAACCAATACCGAGAAAAACGTCATCGACCGCGTTCAACGCCGCGTCGGCGAACTGAAAGCCAATATCCGCGTCAGCGGTTACGCCGCTACCGATAAGCCCGGCACGCCACAGGGTTTCGGTCAAAACCAATATGCTGACCAAAGCCTGACCGTTGGCGCCGGCGCCAACGGCGAATTCTGGGACGTGCGTCTCCAGGGCTCAGTCGAAGGCGATCAACGCGTCAGCGACGGTTCCAAATTCAACCTCAACGGCTCCTACGGCGCAGTGAAAATCTGGAACCAGTGGTTGTCCTTCGGTGAGGTATCCCAGTGGTGGGGACCTGGCTACGACGGCAGCCTGATCCGTTCCGACGCCGCACGCCCGGTTGCCGGCTTTATGCTGCAGCGCGCCGACCAATCGCCGTTTGAAACCCCTTGGCTGTCCTGGATTGGCCGTTGGCAGTACCAACTGACGGCGGGTCAGCTGTCGCAATACTCTTCCGTACCTGATACCAAGTTGATCGGCGGCCGTCTGACCATGATGCCGACCAACTTCCTCGAGTTGGGTGCTTCGCGCATCATGCAGTGGGGCGGCAGCGGCCGACCACAGTCCTTTAGCTCCTTCTGGGACGCCTTCACCGGCAAGGACAACGATGACTCAGGACAAGGCAACGATCCCGGCAACCAGCTCGCCGGTTTCGACTTCAAGCTGAAAATGCAGCCGTTGATTGGTCTGCCTGTCAGCCTGTACGGTCAGTTAGTGGGTGAAGATGAAGCGGGCTTCCTGCCATCGCAAAATACCTACCTGCTGGGGCTGGAAGGCCATCCTGAATGGGGCCCAACCACTATCAACTGGTCTATTGAAGGGGCAGATACCCGCTCCGATATGAGCCGTAAAAACTATGTTTACACCCACTACACCTATAAAGGTGGCTACTACCAGCAAGGTTATCCACTGGGCCACGCTATGGGCGGCGACGGGCAAATGCTGTCCGGCCGCGTAGAGATGGTGTTGGACGATGGCCAACGTTGGAGCACCCGCCTGGTGTACGCCAAAGTGAATCCGAACAGCCAAACCGTGAACAAGGCGTTCCCGAAATCCGACACGCTGAAAGGCATTCAGTTAGGCTGGGGTTACAACTTCGACTCTCAGGTCAAGTTTGATACCAGCCTGTGGTACACCGACAACAACGCCAGCACCGCCGATGACGTAGGCGCAGGCATCAGTTTCGAAGTGCCTATCAATCTGTAATTCCTTCAGACGTAAAAAAACCCGCCAAGGCGGGTTTTTTATTGGTGTCAATTCAGACGCTAATTAACGCCATGCCTTGAAGCGGTTGATCAGCGCATTGGTTGAGCTGTCGTGGCTGCTGACCGCTTCATCACCCGCCAGTTCCGGCAGGATACGGTTAGCCAGCTGTTTGCCCAGCTCCACGCCCCACTGGTCGAAGGTGAAGATGTTGAGGATCGCGCCCTGGGTGAAGATCTTGTGTTCATACAGAGCAATCAGGCTGCCCAGACTGAACGGTGTAATCTCACGCAGCAGGATGGAGTTGGTTGGGCGGTTGCCTTCAAATACCTTGAACGGCGCTACGTGCTTAACCTCGTCCGGCGTTTTGCCCTGGGCGGCGAATTCTTCTTCTACCACTTCCAGTGATTTACCGAACGCCAGCGCTTCGGTCTGTGCGAAGAAGTTCGACAGCAGTTTTGCATGGTGGTCGCTCAGCGGATTATGGCTGATGGCCGGCGCGATAAAGTCACAAGGCACCAGTTTGGTCCCCTGGTGGATCAGTTGGTAAAACGCGTGCTGCCCGTTGGTGCCCGGCTCGCCCCAGATGATTGGGCCGGTCTGGTAGTCCACCGGATTGCCGTTGCGATCGACATATTTACCGTTGGATTCCATGTTGCCCTGCTGGAAGTAAGCGGCAAAACGGTGCATGTACTGGTCGTACGGCAGGATAGCTTCGGTTTCTGCACCGAAGAAGTTGTTGTACCAGATACCGATCAACGCCAGCAGCACCGGCAGGTTTTGCTCTGCCGGCGTTTGCGCGAAGTGTTTGTCCATCGCGTGCGCGCCGCTCAGCAACTGTTCAAAATTCTCGTAACCCACTGACAGGGCGATAGACAGGCCAATCGCCGACCACAGGGAATAACGGCCGCCAACCCAGTCCCAAAACTCGAACATGTTAGCGGTGTCGATGCCGAACTCGCCGACGGCCTTGCCGTTGGTGGACAGCGCCGCGAAGTGTTTCGCTACGTGTTTTTGATCACCGGCGGTGCTCAGGAACCAGTCGCGCGCGCTGTGGGCGTTGGTCATGGTTTCCTGGGTGGTGAAGGTTTTGGACGCCACCAGGAACAGAGTGGTTTCCGGGTTCAGCGGTTTGAGCGTTTCGGCGATATGGGTGCCGTCAACGTTGGAGACGAAGTGCATGTTCAGGTGATTTTTGTACGGGCGCAGTGCCTCGGTAGCCATATAAGGGCCGAGATCTGAACCGCCAATACCGATATTTACCACGTCAGTAATCGCTTTGCCGGTGTAGCCTTTCCAGTCACCGCCAATCACGCGGTCACAGAACTGTTTCATTTTGGCCAGCACCGCATTCACTTCCGGCATCACATCTTTGCCATCAACGATGATTGGGCTGTTGCTGCGGTTACGCAGGGCAATATGCAGCACCGCACGGTCTTCAGTACGGTTGATTTTCTCGCCGGCGAACATGGATTTGATCGCGCTTTGCAGATCGGTTTCTTTCGCCAGTGCCTGCAGCTTCTCCAGGGTTTCCGCGGTGATGCGGTTTTTAGAGTAGTCCACCAGCATCTGATCGTTGAAGGTGGCGGAAAACTTGGAGAAACGCTCTTTGTCCTGAGCAAACAGATCGCTGATCTGTACGTCTTTCATCTGTTCAAAATGTTGCTGCAGGGCTTGCCAAGCAGCGGTTTGACTAGGATTGATATTTTTCATAGCAACACTCTTAGGCTTGAGAATAAATGTGACGTGGTTGACCGATTGTAGCCTGTTCGACCGTGATTATGATCTCTTTTCTTGCGATAGGCGCTAACTGTCAATTGCCGCCGCATCGTTTCAGCACTTCCCCTATACTTTTGGATAACAGCCTGTTATCAGGGTTGCTTAACTGTCACTAAACTGTGTCAGGTTATCACCACGTCAATGACGTAATTAGGCTAAGGATGCGCGGCCAGCCAGGCTGCGGTGTGAACGACGAAGGACATGACTATGGAATTATCTGCCCCATTGATGTTGGTGGTTATTGGCTTGAGCTCATTGCTGGCGCAGTGGCTAGCCTGGGTGTTACGCCTGCCGGCCATTCTGCCGTTGCTGGTATTTGGCATCGTGCTGGGGCCTGTGGTGCATTGGGTTCAGCCGGACGCGTTGTTCGGCGATTTGCTGTTCCCGCTAGTGTCGCTGTCGGTCGCCATTATTCTGTTTGAAGGGGCGCTAACGCTACGGGTCGAGGAAATACGCGGCCTCGGCGGCGTGGTACGTAACCTGGTAACCATTGGCATGCTGATGACCTTCCTGGTGATCGGCGTGGCCTGCTGGTGGTTGCTGGACTTTCCACCGGAGTTGGCGGCACTGATCGGCGCGGTCACGGTGGTCACCGGCCCAACGGTGATCGCCCCGTTGATGCGCGTGGTGCGACCGAATGCCAATATCAACCAGGTACTGCGCTGGGAAGGCATCGTCATCGATCCGGTCGGCGCCATTTTTACCCTGCTGGTGTTCGAATTTATCGTACTGAAACAGCATTCAGAATCTTACACCCATCTGTTCTGGACGCTGGGCATTACCGCCGCCGTCGGCCTGGTGGCTGGCGCGCTGTTCGGCTATTTGCTGGGCCTGGCGCTGCGCCGCGTCTGGCTGCCGCGCTACCTGCAAAACCTGGCGGTACTGGCGATCATGCTCACCGCCTTTGGCGTGTCCAACGCCATTGCCGATGAATCCGGCCTGCTGACCGTTACCGTAATGGGCATTTGGCTGGCCAATATGCGCGATGTGGATACCAGCGACATTCTGGCGTTCAAGGAAGAGCTGTCGGCGATCCTGATTTCAGCACTGTTTATCATTTTGGCGGCGCGGCTCGACATTCAGGCCTTGTGGAACATGGGCTGGCCATTATTGGGCCTGTTGCTGGTGGTGCAGTTCGTCGCCCGCCCGCTGTGTATTGCGGTATCAACCTGGCGCTCTTCCCTGCACTGGCGCGATCGCCTGCTGCTATGCTGGATCGCTCCGCGTGGCATCGTCGCCGCGGCGGTCAGTTCGCTGTTTGCCCTAACGCTGCAGCGCAGCGGTTATCCGGGAGCCGATCGGCTGGTGACCGTGGTGTTCGCCGTGATCATCGGCACCGTGGTACTGCAAAGCCTGACCAGCGGCATGATGGCGCGTTGGCTGCGGGTACAGCAGCAAAAACCACGTGGGGTGCTGATTGTCGGCGCCAATAGCGTCGCACGTATGCTGGCACAGGCCCTGATGAAGTTGAATATTCCGGTGCTCGTCACCGACAGCAGTTGGGAATATTATCGCCAGGCGCGTATGGACGGCATCCCCGCCTATTATGGCCATGCTTACTCTGAGCATGCCGAAAACTATCTCGATCTCAGCGACACCGCACAAGTACTGGCGCTCTCTCCCAACCGCCACCAAAATGCGTTGGCGGTCTATCACTTCGGCCATATTTTTGGCGAAGGACAGGTGTTCGCCATCCGCTCCGGCGCCCCGCTGAAAGGCCGCGGCAACAGTGCGGAAAGTTCGCGCTTCCGCCGGCATGAGATCCTGTTCAATCAAGAGGCCACCTACGGTCGGCTAAGCAGCCTGATTGCCCAGGGCGCCACCATCAAAGCCACCAAGCTGAACGAGAACTTTGGCTGGTTGGAATATATAGAGAAAAATCATGGCGTTATTCCGCTTTTCAGCCAGCGGGAAGACGGCACGCTGCAGCCGATCGGCGCCGGTTTTGTCCCGGCAATGCCCTGTACGCTGATTGCACTGGTACAAGATGAAAATCCCTCAACTTCCGGACGTTGACAGCGGCACGATATCGGGCTATTCCTAACAGCCTACTTGCGCACCCGGTGTGCAAGCCAGAAGAGGCGCGTCGCCCAGGTAGAGTGTCAGAGGAGCCGTTTTCCAATGACGACGCTTGAGGGGGAGCGACGCCGAGGTAAGGTGATGCGCGGCATTCATCGTATCGACTACAGGGGCTGAATCCCCTGGGTTGTCACCAGAATTGTCCGTAAGGGCAATCAACAAGGTGGGGCGCTTCTGGGTGTATCGTAGCTTTCACTTCTACGTCTGCTCCCGTTTATCGCTCCCCCCTTGTGCCAAGGCTATGAAAAAAGTGCTCTCTGAAGAGGGCCACCCTGACACGAGGTTTTTACATGAACCAAGCAGCACCCCAGAATGCCACCGTTGTCGCCAAATTCGGCGGCACCAGCGTTGCCGACTATGAAGCCATGAACCGCAGCGCCGACGTCGTTCTCGCCAATCCGAACGTACGTCTGGTGGTATTGTCCGCGTCTGCGGGCGTCACCAACCTGCTGGTGGCTCTGGCCGAAGGCAGCGATGCCGACAAGCGTCACTATCAGCTCGACGAAATCCGCCGCATTCAATACGCCATTCTCGATCGCCTCGATAATCCGGCGGTAGTGCGCGACGAAATCGACCGTATGTTGGAAAATATCGCCATGCTGTCCGAAGCGGCCTCCTTGGCCACCTCCACGGCGCTGACCGACGAACTGGTCAGCCACGGCGAACTGATGTCTACCCTGCTGTTCGTTGAGATCCTGCGCAGTCGTGATGTGCAGGCCGAGTGGTTTGACGTACGTAAAGTGATGCACACCGACGATCATTTCGGTCGCGCAACGCCGGACAGCGCAGCGCTGAACCAACTGGCCCAGTCGCTGCTCAAGCCACGCCTGCAGGAAGCCCTGGTGGTTACCCAGGGCTTTATCGGCAGCGAGCCGAAAGGCCGCACCACCACGCTGGGCCGCGGCGGCAGCGATTACACCGCCGCCCTGCTGGGCGAAGCGCTGAGCGTCAGCCGGGTCGATATCTGGACCGACGTGCCGGGCATCTACACCACCGATCCACGCGTGGTTCCGGCGGCAAAACGCATCGATAAAATCGCCTTCGAAGAAGCCGCTGAAATGGCCACTTTTGGCGCAAAAGTCCTGCACCCGGCCACCCTGTTACCGGCCGTTCGCAGCGATATCCCGGTGTTCGTCGGCTCCAGCAAAGATCCGTCCGCCGGCGGTACTCTGGTGTGCAACACCACCGAGAACCCACCGCTATTCCGTGCGCTGGCGCTGCGCCGCAAACAAACCCTGCTGACGCTGCACAGCCTCAACATGCTGCACGCACGCGGTTTCCTGGCCGAGGTGTTCAGCATTTTGGCGCGCCACAATATCTCGGTGGACTTGATCACGACCTCCGAAGTTAGCGTAGCGCTGACCATGGATACCACGGGTTCCACCTCCACCGGCGGCAGCCTGCTGACCACTTCATTGCTGACCGAACTGTCGTCACTGTGCCGGGTAGAAGTGGAAGAAAACCTGGCGTTGGTCGCCTTGATCGGCAACAAGCTTTCCCAGGCCTGCGGCGTGGGCAAAGAAGTGTTCGGCGTGCTCGACCCGTTCAATATCCGCATGATCTGTTACGGCGCCAGCAGCTACAACCTGTGCTTCCTGGTACCGGGCGACGACGCCGAACAAGTCGTTCGCACCCTTCACCACAACCTGTTCGAATAAACTATTATCATCCTCTGCGGGCGCAGCATGCTGCGCCCCTACATCTAAAAAATCAGTCCATAACCGTAGGGGTTCAATTCACCGAACCCGCAAAAAAACACAACATCACCCCATCGTTGTTATTTGGCTAAGGAAAACCTCACTCATGCTGGCAAAATTTACCCGATTATTCCCCCTGTGGGCGGTGCTGCTCGCCGTCGCCGCCTACAGCACGCCCACCACCTTTACTGGTATCGGCCCCTACGTCAGCCCGCTGCTGATGCTGATCATGTTCGCCATGGGCGTCACGCTGCGGCTCGATGACTTTAAACGCGTACTGTCCCGCCCGGGCCCGGTTGCCGCGGGGATCTTTTTGCATTACCTGATCATGCCGCTGGCGGCCTGGCTGCTGGCAATGCTGTTCCATATGCCCCCGGATCTTTCCGCCGGCATGGTGCTGGTTGGCAGCGTTGCCAGCGGTACCGCGTCCAACGTCATGATCTATCTGGCCAAAGGGGATGTGGCGCTGTCAGTGACCATTTCGGCAGTCTCCACGCTGGTGGGCGTCTTCGCGACGCCGCTGCTGACCCGCCTGTACGTCGATACCGAGATCAGCGTCGACGTCATGGGGATGTTGCTGAGTATTCTGCAGATCGTGGTGATCCCTATTGGTCTGGGTTTGATCGTCCATCACACCTTTACCAAAACCGTCAAACGCATTGAGCCGATCCTGCCGGCGTTGTCGATGATCTGCATTTTGGCGATCATCAGCGCCGTGGTTGCCGGCAGCCAGAGCCATATCGCCTCGGTCGGGCTGGTGGTGATCGTGGCGGTGATCCTGCACAACGGCATCGGGTTGCTGAGTGGTTACTGGGGCGGCAAGCTGTTCGGCTTCGACGAATCGACCTGCCGTACGCTGGCAATTGAAGTCGGCATGCAGAACTCCGGGCTGGCCGCGACGCTGGGTAAAATCTACTTCTCACCGCTGGCCGCGTTGCCGGGTGCCCTGTTCTCAGTGTGGCATAACCTGTCCGGATCCCTGTTGGCGGGTTACTGGTCCGGCCGACCAATCACTAAAAAATAATTTCACCTCGGGGTGCAGTTCACATTTGCGCCCCGGACTCTCCTACGAAATTTCGTATTTCCCACTGGTCGGATTGTCAGAATTATCCCCATCCTCTATTATCCCCGCACAAAATAAAAATTCAGATTTTTCCCAGAGCTGCCGATAACCGCCTATAACGACGAGAGCGGAAAAGTCCAATTAATTTACTTTTTTAATTACCTCATTATGAGTAATTGAAGGGTAATTATTAAAAATATAAACAAGCAGCCTAATTATTATTTAGAAAAATAAAACCCAACTTCTTATTTTCCACTGGCGAATAAGAACCCCGCAATGTGATTGTCGCTCGCGATTCCGGGCCGGCCGTTGGCCGTCCGTTTATTGACCTCATGGATTGAGCAGGCCGCCCCAGCGGCTTCTCATAATGGATTACAATGATCAGAAAAACCGCCGCCCTGGCGCTGCTGTTTAGCACCGCACTCCCCGCCGCCACCCTGCCGGAAATGGGGGGGTTCTCACCGATGAGCGAATCGCGTCGCGCTTTGCAAGACGGTACGCGTGAAGTGAATCAACAAATAGAGCAGCGGCGCTACCAGCAGCTTAAACAGCAACAGTTGCTGGAAGACCCCGAACCCGCTGCACCGGCACTGCCACTTTCGGCTCAATGCCTGCCGATCGGCGGCGTGTATCTGCAGGGGATAACGCTGCTGTCGGCGAAAGATTTGGCAACGCTGAGTGCACTGCCAGAGCACTGCATCAGCAGCAACGACATCAATCGCCTGACGCGTGAATTGACCCGCTTATACCTGGATAAAGGTTATATCACCGCACGCGTGCAATTTATTCGCCCCAATGCCGAGGGTGAATTAGGCCTGCGTGTCACAGAAGGATTTATCGAAAAAATAGAGGGGGGCGATCGTTGGGTTAACAGCCAATTATTATTCCCTGGATTGGAAGGTCAGCCATTAAAATTAACCCAGCTCGATCAGGGATTAGATCAGGCCAATCGTTTGCAATCGAATAAAACCCGATTGGATATATTGCCGGGCAGCAAAGTGGGCACCTCCATTATTCGGCTGCATAATCAACATACTAAACCCTGGTTGCTGTCCGCCACTGTGGATAATTACGGCCAGAAGAATACCGGCCAGTGGCTGGCACGCAGCACAGCAACGCTGGACAGCCCTTTCGGCCTGTCGGACTTCGCCAGCCTGAACGTTGCCGGCACGCTGGACAACCCGGCGCAACGCTATAATCGCGCCTATACCCTGCTCTATTCCCTGCCCTACGGCGCTTTCACCTTCAGCGGCTTTGCCAGCTACTCGCAATACCTGAACCACCAGCAGTTGGTGTTCAACAGCTACAAACTGCACGGCCAGACCCAACAGTACGGTCTGCGCGGCGACTATGTGTTTTATCGCGATCGCGACCAGATCAATACCCTGAACGGGCAACTGACCCATAAGCGCATCACTAACTATTTCGAAACCGTACGTATTGGCCTCGGCAGCCCAACGCTCAGCTTGTTTGAGCTGGGCGTTAACCATCTGCAGATCCTGCCTACCGGGCTGATCAGCGCCAACCTCAGCGTGGAGCAAGGGTTGCCCTGGTTTGGCGCCGACCGTCAAAAGGGGGCCGGCCTGCCCGATGCCCAATTCACCAAGGGCAAGCTGTTCGTCAACCTCAACCAACGCCTCCAGCTTGCCGGTACCACTTACCAGTTGAGCAACTTGCTGTACGGGCAATACAGCCGCGATCGCCTGCCTGGCGTGGAATGGCTCAGCTTGACGGACCGCAGTGCGATCCGGGGTTTCAGCCGCAGCACGCTGTCCGGTGATAACGGCTGGTATCTGCAAAACACCCTTTCCCGCAGCTTCACCCTGGGCCAGAGCAGCCTCACTCCACGTATCGGCGGCGACGTCGGCCGGGTGCTGCCTCGCGATAACCGACCTTCCGGTTGGCAAAGCAGCGCGGGGTTGAGCGCCGGTGTCACCCTGCGTTACCAACGCGCCATGTTCGACGTTGAAGCCAGCCGCGGTTGGCTACTGTCCAGCCACTCAATGCCCGACGATCCGATACAGGTACTGGCACGCTTTTCGTACACCTTTTAGTTTGCGTTTTTTTGCACTACCACAGCGATATATGGAGATACATGGATGAAAAATAATAACTTCAGGCTCTCGGGAGCGGGCAAGTTAGCCGCTTCACTGGCGATCATTCTCGCCTCCCTCGGCAGCGCGTACGCCGGCGAGATCGTAGCGGCCAACGGCGCTAACGGGCCCGGTGTTTCAACTGCCGGTAACGGCGCGCAGGTGGTCAATATCGTGACGCCTAACGACCACGGGCTGTCACATAACCAGTATCAGGATTTCAACGTCAACCAACCCGGCGCGGTGCTGAATAACTCGCTCGATGCCGGGCGGTCTCAGTTGGCCGGCCAACTGGCTGCCAACCCGAACCTGAACAACCAGGCGGCCAGCGTGATCCTCAATGAAGTGATCAGCCGCAACCCGTCGCTGTTGCACGGACAGCAAGAAATCTTCGGCATGGCGGCCGACTACGTGCTGGCTAACCCGAACGGCATCAGTTGCGACGGCTGCGGCTTTATCAATACCAGCCGCTCGTCGCTGGTGGTGGGTAACCCCCTGGTGGAAAACGGCATGCTGCAGGGCTACAGCACGTTGGGCAATCGCAACACCCTGAGCCTTGATGGCCGGCTGAACGCCAGCGGCGTGCTGGATTTGATCGCGCCGAGAATCAACAGCCGCGGCGAGGTTATCGTCGCACCGCTGTACGATAAAAAAAGCGATAAAATGATCTCGGCGATCAACGCCATCAGCGGCAACAATCGCGTATCGCGCGATGCACAGGTGCTCAGCAGCGAACAACCTGAGCTCACAGTCTGGGACCAGTTATTAGGCACCACGGACAGCTACTATCTTGGCAGCATGCAGGCAGGGCGCATCAATATCATCCATACCGTCACCGGCAGCGGCGTAAAGCTGGCGGGCAAGCTGGATGGCAGTGATGAAATCCGGGTGAAAGCTTACAACATCCGCACCGACAGCCAGGTCAACGACAGCAGCAGCAACCGCAATAGCGGCGAGAATTACCAAAACTACCGCGGCGGGATCTACATCAACGACCGCAGCACCGGTCAGCAACTGGCCCGCACCGAGCTGAAAGGCAAAAATATCAGCCTGGTGGCCGATAACAGCAACCACCTGACCGCCACCGACGTTCGTGGCGAAGAGATCACGCTGCAAGGCGCCAGCCTGACGCTCGACGGTCGGCAACTGAAGCAGACTCAGGGCCACACCGATGAGCAGTGGTTCTACAGTTGGAAATACAACGTCACCCGTGAGAATGAGCAGCTTCAACAGGCCACCAGCAACATTGAGGCCACGAAAAATGCCACGCTGATCGCCACCGAGCAGGATGTGACGCTGCGTGGCGCCAAGGTTTCGGCGGGCAATGCATTGAACATCGACGCCAAGCGCGACGTGCAGCTCAGCGGATTGATCGAGCGAGAAAAAACCAGCGAGCGCGGTAATCAGCGCAACCATACCTCCAGCCTGCGTACCGGCAGCTGGAGCAACAGCAATGAAACCGAAAGCCTGAAGTCCAGCAGCGTCTTCTCCGGCGGTGATTTGGCGATAAAAGCCGGTAATCGCGTCGTAGGCCAGGGAACCAAAGTGTACGCGTCAGGCGACCTCAAGGTGGATGCCAACGACCAAATCAATATCGGCGTACAAAAAACCGCCAATGAGAAAACCGTTCGCGACAATAAAACCTCATGGGGCGGTATCGGCGGCGGCAACAACCAGGACAACAGCAACCGTCGCGAAGTCAGCAACGCTTCTCAGGTGACGGCCGACGGCACCCTGTGGCTGAACGGCAAACAGGGCGTGACCATTACCGGCAGCACCGTGAAGGGCGCCAAAGGCGGTTTTGTCGCCGCCACCGACGGCGGTCTGCGGATCGATAACGCCCTCAGCACCACGGTTGACAAGGTGGATGCCCGTACCGGCACCGTCTTCAATATCACCAGCAGCTCGCAAAAGTCCAATAACAGCCACCAACAGTCCACCGCCAGCGAATTGGTTTCCGATACCAACCTGCAGTTGGTCAGCAAAAAGGATACCGACGTGGTGGGCAGCAAGGTGACCAGCACCGGTAAGCTGGAAGTCAATGCCGGCGGTAATATCAATGTCAGCAGCGGAGAACAGCAGCAGCACATTGATGAGCAAAAAACTGCCCTTGCCATCAACGGCTATGCCAACGAGAAAAGCGACAAGCAATACCGTGCCGGTTTACGTATTGAGCATACCAGCGACAGCGAGAAAACCACCCGCAGCGAACAACAGTCATCAACGCTGAGCGGCGGCAGCGTCGCGCTGAAAGCAGACAAGGACGTGACCTTCAGCGGATCCAAACTGGTGACCACCCAGGGTGACGCCAGCATCAGCGGCGACAACGTGGCCTTCCTGGCAGCCGACAACAAGACCACCAGCGATACCGAAAAAACCAAAATCGGCGGCGGAGTCTACTACACCGGCGGCATAGATAAAGTTGGCTCCGGCATTGAAGGCGGTTACGAGAACAGCAAGACGCACTCACAAAGCAGCAAGGCCGTGACTTCCGGCAGCGATATCGCGGGCAATCTGACGATTAATTCCAAAGACAAACTGACCCAGCAAGGTGCGCAGCACCAGGTTGGCGGCAAATATCAGGAGAATGCCAACAGCGTTGATCACCTGGCCGCCGTCAACAGCGAAAGCAGCAACACCACTAAAACCGACGTCGGCGTAGACATCGGTGCCAACGTCGATTACAGCGCCGTCACCCGCCCGGTAGAGCGTGCGGTAGGGAAAGTCGCCAAGTTGGACGCCAACGGCGTGATTAACGAGATCGGCGGCATCGGCGCACCGAATATCGGGCTGGATATTGGCGCCAATGGCGGCAGCAGCGAAAAGAGCAATAGCAGCTCCCAAGCCGTAGTCAGCAAAATTACCGCCGGATCCATCGACGTAAAAGCCAGCGGAAAATTGCAGGATACTGGAACACAGTATCAGGCGACTCAAGGGAGCGTAGCGCTGACAGCCGATAGCCACCACAGTGAAGCGGCGAAAAACAGCCAGCAGGAAAGCAGCAGCGAAACTCGCGGCGGCGCCAGCGTGCGCGTTTATACCACCACCGGCAGCGATCTGACCGTCGATGCCAAAGGCGAAGGCGGCAATAAGCACAGCGAAAGCACCGGCAGCCAGGCCGTGACCGGTAGCATCACCGCCGCCAATGGCATCGACATCAAGGTCAAGCAAGATGCGGTGTATCAGGGGACTTCGTTGGAGGCCGGCGACGGCAAGGCGAAGGTAAAAGCGGAAGACGGCAACATCCGTTTCGACCAGGCCACCGATACCAGCCATGAAAGCCACAACGGCTTCAATGTCAAAGTGTCGGCCAAAGGCGGCACCACACCGGAAACCAAAAGCTTCGGCCTTGGGCTGGGTGGCGGCTACAGCAACGGGAAGAGTGACGGCAGCAGCGCGCAAGTCAGCAACATCGGCGGCAAACAGGGCGTAGAACTGGATGCCGGCCGTGGGCTGACGCTGCAAGGCAGTAATGTCACCAGCCAGGGCGACGTTTCGCTGAAAGCGGGAGACAAGGTCGCGCTACAGGCAGCCCAATCGCAGCAGACCCGCAAGGACGATACGCTCTCCGGCAATATCGATATCGGCGGCAACAGCACCGATAACGACAAAAAGAGCGCGGGCGGCCTTTCTCTCGGCGGCGCGTTTGACATTGCCAAGGTAGATGAGACCTCGACGACCCAGCAAGGTGGCAAAATCACCAGCGGCGGCGCAGTGACCATTACCGCCAAAGGCAACGACGCGCATGCCCTGCATCTGCAGGGAACCGAGGTCAAGGGCAGCAGCGTTGGCCTGAACGCCGAGAACGGCGGCGTGGTGCTGGAGTCGGTGCAAAACCAGGAGCAGAAAAACAACTGGAACCTGGGACTGAAGGCTAACGCCAAAGGCGGCCAATCCTTCAATAAGGACGCCAACGGCAAGGTGGATACCACCAGCGGCAGCGACACCCATACCCTGGGCGCCGGGGTGAAAGTCGGTGTGGATAACCTGCAAAAAACCACTCAGGGCAACAGCCTGATTAGCGCAGGAGAAGTCACGATCAACAGTGGTAAAGACACCCAGTTGGCCGGCGCCCGAATCGATGCCGACAGCGTGCAAGGCAACATCGGTGGCGATCTGCGCGTCGAAAGTCGCAAAGACAGCGAAAGCAGCGTGAAAGTCGATGTGGATGTCGGTCTGAGCCACACCAACGACCCGGCCAGCAGCATAACCAGCAAACTGTCGAAAGTGGGTACCCCGCACTACGCGGGTAAGGTGAAGGAGAAGCTGGAGGGCGGCATCAACAAGGTCGCTGACGCCACCACCGACAAGTACAACAGCGTAGCTCGTCGCCTCGATCCGAAGCAGGACACCACCGGCGCGGTCAGCTTCAGCAAGGCCGAAGGTAAGGTCACCCTGCCGGAAACGCTGGCCGGCGAAAAAGAAAAGGGGCCACTGTGGGATCGCGGCGCTCGCTTCCTGGGCAACAAATCCAAAGAGAGCCTGACCGGTCCTGCCGGGCTGCAAGGCCAGTTCAAGGTCAAGGCCGACGTAGTCAATAACGATGCGGTAGGCGTGCAGTCGGCCATCAATGGGAAAAATGACGTTGCGCTCAACGTTCAGGGCACCACTCGTCTCACCGGCGGCGAGATCCGCAGCCAGCAAGGTGAAGTGACGCTGGGTAACGGTAAACTGGAACAGCAGGACGTGGCCGGCAACCGCTATCAGGGTGGCGGTCATCTCGATGCCGCTGCCTCGGCAGGCGCACTGCTGGGCATCGCCGGTAAAAGCGTGGTGAACCTGGAGACACCGGTCGGCGGTTATATCAATAACCAGGCCGCCGATGCCAAAGCGGGGGTCTTTTCGGGTAAATAATTGAGGTACTGCCCCCGGCCACGCCGGGGGCATGACTTACAGCGTGCTGGGCGTATCCTCCCACTCACGCTCATCATCCTTTTCATCTTGATCCAGCACGTTATATGCCACCGAACAGAACAGTGAGTTCAGGCGTTTCATATCCCCCAACAGCCCCAGGTGCAGCGAGCTGGTTTCAATACTTTGAACATTCTGCTGATGCAAGCGATCAACGTGCGCATGGGCGTAACGACGATCCAAAATCCGGAACCGATGCTTGGAGCGCCGCAGCCGTTTGGCGCTGGTAAGGTCACCGGACAAGAACACCGACAGTCCCAGACGCAGATTGCCTATCAGCCGCTCATGCAACGCATCCAGTTCGGCCAGCCCTTCGGTGGAGAATGCTCGCCGCGCCGCGTGTGATTTCGCCCCCACGTCCCCGGCCATGCGCTCGATAATGTCACCCGCCTGTTCCAGATTCAGCGCCATCTCGATGATTTCCGCCCAGCGCCGAGAGTCTTCCTCGCCTAAATCCTCTTTCTGGATCTGCGCCAGATACAGCTTGATGGCGGTATAAAGCACGTCGACGTCATCATCCAGCCGGCGAACCTCTTTATCCTGCCCCTGCTTACCGTGCAGCACTTCGCGCTGCAGAATCATCATGTGCTCCACCACGTCGCCCATACGCAGGGTTTCACGTGCCGCGTTGGCCAATGCCAGCGTCGGGGTATCCAGTGCACTGGCATCAAGGTGCCGCGGTCGCAATCGGGGATCGTCCGCCGCCACGTCGGCAATCAGCGTTTCACACAGGCGCGCCATCGGCCCGGCCAACGGGATCAGCACCAGGCAACGGATCAGGTTGTAGAACACGTGGAAGTAGATAACCAACTCTTCGTTGCCGCCAGGCAACCGAGTCATCACGTCCGCCAGATAAGAGACAAACGGCAGCACCAGCACACAGCCCATCAGCTTGAACAACAGGCTGCCGAGCGCCACCCGACGACCGGCGGCATTCTGGCCGCTGGTGTTGATCATCGCCAACAGACCGCTGCCAAGATTGGCACCGATCACCAGGCACAGCGCCACCTTCAGCGAGATCACCCCGGAGGCCGTCAGAGTGGCAGTCAACAGTACGGCCGCCAGGCTGGAATAGCTGACAATGGCGAACAGCGCACCGGTCAGGGCATCCAGCATCACATCACCGGTCAGTGACGAGAACAACACTTTCACACCCGCCGCCTGGGTGATTGGCGTCGCGGCGGCAACAATCAGCTCCAGCGCCAGTACGATCAGCCCGAGGCCGATACACACGCGCCCCATTTGCCCTACACGGGTTTGCTTGCGGCTGAGAAACAGAAAGACGCCGACCAGGATCAGCAGCGGTGACAGCCAGGAGAGGTCAAAGGTCAGTATTCGCGCCATCAGCGCGGTACCGACATCGGCGCCGAGCATAATCACCAGTGCGGGCGTCAGTCCCACCAGCCCTTGCGCGACGAAAGAGGTCACCAGCAACGCCGTGGCGTTACTGCTTTGCACCAGCGCGGTCACGCCGATACCGGAGACGAACGCCAGCGGTTTTTTCTCTACGCTGTCGCTCAATACCCGGCGCAAATTAGCGCCGTAAACCCGCATAATTCCGGTGCGCACGATGTGGGTACCCCATACCAAAAGGGCAACGGAAGAAAGCAGGTGAAGAAGGGTCAACACGGAAGGAACGCTCCCTTCACGCCCGGCAAGACACAGCAGGCTATCCTGCCTGCCAGGCGTGCATAAAGGCAGGACAGCGGCAACAGGCTGCAGACCGCTATTGGAGGGTTAACGCAACGGCAGGAATTACCCTGGAGTTATCATTGAATGCCGCAGCGATGTCATGCAACTTCCCGTAATGTAACAGTTTCTAAGTGTAGCCCAATTTCACTGCCGTCGGGCCGCAAATCTTCGACCGAACGGTTGAGCACGTCGACCAGCAGCTCCACACCGCGGGCCCGTACCCGATAGCGCACCACGTTGCCCAACAGGCTGTGGTTAAGGATCACCGCGGCAATCCCCTGCCCGGCAGGCACCAGGGTAATGGACTCTGGTCGAACAGCTACCTTACCGTGGTAAGGGCTGCCGGTCAAAGTCGTCGCCTGTTCCGCACTCAACAGGTTGTAGTTGCCGATGAACCCGGCGGCGAAGACGTCGGCCGGCTGGGTATACAGAGTTTCCGCGTCACCGCTTTGTACGATTTGTCCTTTGTTCATCAAGACAATGCGATCCGACAGCGTCAGCGCTTCTTCCTGATCGTGGGTAACGAAGATGGCCGTCAGGTTCAGTTCACGCTGGATCCGACGGATCTGTTCGCGCAGGTGCTTACGAATACGCGCGTCCAGTGCCGAAAGGGGCTCGTCGAGCAACAGCAGCCGCGGACGGGTCACCAGCGAACGTGCCAGCGCCACCCGTTGGCACTGTCCACCGGACAGCTGATGCGGATAGCGTTTCGCCAGCTCAGTCAGCTCCACCAACGCCAGCACCTCTTGCACCCGCTGCTGGATCTGACCGACCGCCAGCTTTTGCATTTTCAGCCCGAACGCGACGTTGCCCTCAACGGTCATGTTCGGGAATAACGCATAGCTCTGGAACACCATGCCGATACCGCGCTTTTGCGGGGGGAGCGGTACCAGATCCTGGCCCTGCAGCAGGATCTGTCCGCTGTCGACCGGGGTCAGCCCCGCCAGACAGCGCAGCAACGTCGATTTACCGCAGCCGCTCGGCCCGAGCAGCGTGACAAACTCGCCCTCCTCGGCGGTGAAGTCGATATCCTGAAACACCTGGGTTTGGCCATAGTGTTTATTGAGGCGGGTGACATTGAGGTAAGCCATGCGGTTAGCCCTTATTTTTGTTCAGCAAATTCGCCAACCAGGTGACAATCAGCACCACGGCGAAATAAGAAATGACCAGTGCGCTGGTGAAATGGCCGCTGCCGTTACGCATGTTGTAGAGGTAAACCTGCAGCGTTTCGTATTGGCTGCCCACCAGCAGGTTGGCGAAGACGAATTCGCCAATCAGGAAAGAGAACGACAGCAGTACCGCAATCATCCCGCCCTTACGCAGGTTCGGCAGCACCACCAGCAGCGCCGCCTGCCAGGTGCTGGCGCCCAGCAGATGTGCGGCGTCCATCAGGTCGCGCAGGTTGATCGCCTGCATGTTGTTGCTGATGGCACGGTAAATAAACGGCAGCGTAATAGAAAAATAGCAGCCGATCAGGATCCACGGCGTGCCCAGCAGCGGCAGCGGATCGGCGGCGAACAGCTGCATCAACCCGACCGCCGACACTACCGGCGGCACGGCAAATGGCAGCAGGATCAGCACGTTCATTACCGCATCCAGTTTGGGAAAATAGTAAGCAATCACAAACATCGTTGGCAAAATCACCACCACCGCCAGCACCAGGGTGCCAAAGCAGATCAGCAGCGAGTGCCACAGCGCCAGCAGGAAGCGGGGATCGCTCCATAAGGCCACCAACCATTTCAGGGTAAAGCCGTCCGGCAGAATAGTCGCGCCCCACTGGGTGGCCAGCGCATAAATCAGCGTCGCCGCCAGCGGCAACAGCAGGATCAGCAACAGCAGACCGCTTACTACGCGGTGATAGCCGGTTTCAAAGCGCGACATGGCCGCCCTCCGCAACATTATGAGCGCGCATTGAGGTAGCTCCTGCGCAACAGCCATTGATGGATCAGAGTAATAAACGCCATCATCACCACCAGCAGCATAGCCAGCGCGCTGGCCAGGTTAGGGTCGAGGGAGATATCCCCCGCGACCAGCGCCGATATGCGGATCGGTATCACGTTGAAATTGCCGGTGGTCAACGCATACACCGTGGCATAAGCCCCCAGTGCGTTGGCCAGCAGGATGACAAAGGTGCCCATCAACGCCGGCGCCAGCATCGGCAAGCCAATATGCCGCCAGTAGCGCCACGGACTGGCGCCAAGCAGCGATGCCGATTCGCGCCAGTCCTCGCGCAGCGCGTCAAACGCCGGGTACAGCAGCAGCACACCCAGCGGGATCTGGAAGTAGGTATAAAGTACGATCAGTCCGGTTTTGGAATACAGGTTGAAGCTTTCCATCAGGCCATATTTGCGCAGCAGCAGCGTCAGGCAGCCGTTCAACCCCAGCAGAATGACAAAGGCAAACGCCAAGGGGACCCCGGCGAAATTGCTGGTCATGTTGGTAAACGACATCACAAAATCATGAAACCGCGTCTGACCGAGTCGGCGTAGTGAGTAACTGCCTACTAACGCAATCAGCAGCCCATAAACGCTCGACCAAAGAGAGATCTCCAGCGAGAACTGAAACGCCTGCAAATAGAACGGCGAGGTCAGTACGTCAACATAGTTGCCCAGCCCCCAGCCGCTGGTCTGGCTGAAAAAGCTGCTGACGGCAATCCACACCAGCGGCGCAATTTGAAACGCGCCGAACAGCAGGATAAACGGCAGCAGGCACAGCGCGGCAATCCACTTAGCTTTCATGGCTCACCCTTAGGCCAACAGCGCACGGCAACGCGGCTTGTCGTGCGGTATCTGCAGCACTTCGCACAGGGTGCCACACAGGTCGGTTTGCTGCGGATTAGCGTCGCTCTGGCTGAAGGCGTCACCGAAGACAAACAGCGGCACCTGTCGCTCTTCCGGCAACACGCCGCCGTGGCTGCGATCGTCATTCATGCCGTGATCGGCGGTGACCATCACCTGATAACCCGCATTCAGCCAGTCGGCCAAATAGCGCGACAGTACGCCGTCGGCGTTGCGCGCCGCATTGCGGTACTGCGGCGATGACAGGCCAAAGCGGTGCCCGGTGTCGTCAATGTTCATCGGGTGGATCAGTAAGAAATCGGGTTGATGACGGCGGCGCAAGCTTTCCGCATCGTCAAACAGGTGAGAATCCGGGTAACGGTCGTCGTAATAAAAATGGCCGTGCTGGATCGGCAGCTCGGCATCGTCGGTATGGCGATCGCGCGCGGGGTCGAACGGGGTACGATTGTACAGCTCACTGAACCAATGATAGGCCGCTGCCGCGGTAGTCAAGCCCGCGGCACGAGCGTAGTGAAACACGCTTTGCTGATGCGAGAGGCGTGACACCTGATTATGCACCACGCCACTCTCCACCGGCGGCACACCGGTGAGGATGCATTCGTACAGCGGTCTGGAGAGCGAGGGCAACTCGCTCTCCAACTGATACAACCGTCCGCGCCCTGCCGCACATTCGGCCTGCAGATAGCCCATGGCGTCGTGTGCCACCTGATAATTCAGACCGTCCAGCAGCACGAGGATAGTTTTCATGATGGTTTAACTCACTGCTGCATAAACATAATGACGTTTTCCTGCCACTGGCGCGGCAGCGTTTTGGCACTTTGCTCCCAGGCCGCCGGATCGGCGATCGGGTGAGCATTCTTATACTGTTCGGCCGGCAGCAGCTTGGCTTTGACATCGTCTGGCAACGTCAGGTGTTCCGCTCGGATTGGACGCGCATAGCCGCGCGCCAGGTTGATTTGGCCTGCGTCTGAGAAAATGTATTCGCGTGCCAGCTTGGCGGCATTCGGGTGTTTGGCGTATTTGTTGATAATGGTGGTGTAACCGGAAGTGATAGATCCGTCAGAGGGGATCAGCACTTCAAAGCGGGTTTTGTCGATCTGGTCGCGGTAGTTCAAACCGTTAAAGTCCCAAACCACCCCCACCTGCACTTCGCCCTTTTCCAGCGAGGCGATCACCGGGTTGCTCAGGCTCAGGCGCCCGGCCTTGGCCAGCTTGCCGAAGAATTCCAGGCCCGGTTTCAGGTTCTTTTCGTTCCCGCCCATCGCGTAGGTTGCCGCCAGCACGCCGCTGGCCGCCTGCGAAGCGGTGCCGACGTCACCAATAGTGACCTGATAAGTGCCCTTCAACAGATCTGCCCAGCTGTGGGGGATCTCTTTCACCTGTTTTTTATTGATAATGAAGGCGATGGTGCCGGTATAGGCCAGTGCCCAGTGGCCGTCCTTGTCTTTGGCCCAGTCAGGTACCTGTTCCCAGGTGGAAGGTTTATACGGCTGGGTCGCCCCTTTTTGTACCGCGATAGGGCCGAATGCCGCGCCCACGTCACCAATATCCGCCGTAGCATTGCTCTTTTCCGCATCAAACTTGGCAATTTCCTGCGCCGAGCTCATGTCGGTATCGACATGCTTCAGGCCGTACTTGCTCAGCAGATCCTGCCAGGTATCTTTCCAGTTAGCCCAGCTGTCCGGCATGCCGACGCTGTTGACTTCCCCTTCCTTCTTGGCAGCCTGTTCCAGCGCCGCCAGATCGGAATCGGCTGCCCAGCTCATTTGACTGGTCAGGACAATGGCACTGGTTAACACAGAAGCGCACAAACGTTTCATAACTGATGCTCCGGGTGGTAGTGTGGGAGTGACTGGACTAGTCCAGCAAGAACCAAGCCAATCTAACGGACGAATGTGATAATTATATGTCAGTCTAAAAAAGCAGCGGTTTTATCGCATTTGGCGTGTTCGACAGCCCTTCGCTGGTCTACCTTTAGCGGGGATAAACGCACTAAAATGGGGCATCTGTTGCATGAGTGAAGTATCGACAACCGTGGCGACCATCTGCCAGACGCTGAACGCCCGGATCGCCGTGGGGGAGTTCAGCGCCGACGGCAAATTGCCTTCGGAACGTGCTCTGAGCGAACAGTTTTCCACCACCCGTATTACGCTGCAGGAAGCGCTCGGTCAGTTGGAGGCGCAGGGTGTGATCTACCGTCAGGTGAGGCGCGGCTGGTTTATCTCGCCGCCGCGGCTGATTTACAACCCTCTGCAGCGCAGCCACTTCCACGCCATGGCGCAACAGCAAGGGCGTGATGCCCATACCGAAGTGATCGACAGCGCCACCGTGCCGCTGCGCGAAGATCTGAGCCAAAAACTGGCTTTACCGTCCGGTAGCGAGGTCTATCGCATTCGTCGGTTGCGCTACATCGATGGCCGCGCGGTGCTGTATTGTGAGCACTACCTCAACCCGGCCTACTTTGCCGGCATTCTGGAGGCAGATTTAACCCAGTCGCTGACCGGGCTGTATGCCGAACGCTACGGCATTCGCTACGGGCGGGTACGTTTCGATATGCTGCCAACCCTGCTGTCGGAGGAAGCGGCAGCCATGCTGAAGGTCACCTACGGCAGCCCGGCGTTATTTATTACCCGGGTTAACCGCGATCAGCACGATCGGGTGATTGACTGCGATTTGGAATACTGGCGATACGACGCGCTGCACATTGACGTCGAAGCGTTGTAATGACATGGGCGCATTGCTGCGCCCATCTAGGAGAGGATCAGTCGGCGTCGTAACCAAGGTTAGGCGCTAACCAGCGCTCAACCTCGCCGACGCTCATGCCTTTGCGCGCCGCATAATCTTCAACCTGATCGCGCTGGATCTGCGCCACCGCGAAATATTTGCTTTGCGGGTGGCTGAAGTACCAACCGGATACCGCCGCCCCCGGCCACATGGCGAAGGACTCAGTCAATTCCATGCCGGTATGACGGTTAACGTCCAGCAGTCGCCAGATCTCCGCTTTCTCGGTGTGCTCCGGACAGGCCGGATACCCCGGCGCCGGACGAATGCCCTGGTAATTTTCGCGGATCAGCTCTTCGTTACTCAGGTTCTCGTCGCTGGCAAAGCCCCAGTGCACCTTGCGCACCTGTTCATGCAGGTACTCGGCGAAAGCCTCCGCCAAACGGTCGGACAGCGCCTTCACCATGATTTTATTGTAATCATCGTGCTGCGCGTCATAGGCCGCCGCCAGTTCATCCTCTTCCAACCCACCGGTCACCGCGAAAGCCCCGAAGTAGTCGGCCGTGCCGCTGCTTTTCGGCGCGACAAAGTCGGCCAGGCAATAGTTCGGAAAGTCGGTTTTTTCGGTCTGCTGGCGCAGATGGCGACTGACCACCAGCACCTCATCGCGATTTTCGTCGCGATAAACTTCGACATCGTCACCGACCCGGTTAGCCGGGAACAGGCCATAAACGCCGCGCGGGTTGAGGCTGCCGTTAGCGGCCAGCATATCCAGCATCTGGTTGGCGTCCGCAAACAGCCGCTTGGCTTCTTCCCCCACCACTTCATCTTCCAGAATGCGCGGGTATTTGCCCGCCAGCGACCAGGTCATAAAGAACGGCGTCCAGTCGATGTAATGCCGCAGCGTCTCGATACTGGCTTCGACCGGGTAAACGCCCAGTTGCTTCGGTACCGGTGGCTGATAATTTTCCCAATCCAGCACCATGGCATTCGCGCGCGCTTTCTGCAGGTCAACCGGCGGAGTTCGCGGTTTCTTGCGTGCGTGCTGAATGCGGACGGTTTCGTATTCTTTACGGGTTCGCGCCACAAAATCGTCGCGCTGAGCGCTGGAAAGCAATGCCGACACCACGCCCACGGTACGCGAGGCATTTTGTACGTAGGTGGTTGAGCCGCTGTAATTCTGCTCAATCTTCACCGCAGTATGGGCCTTGGAGGTGGTAGCGCCGCCGATCAGCAGCGGCAGGGTAAAGCCCTGACGCTCCATCTCTTTCGCCACGTTGACCATCTCGTCCAACGACGGGGTGATCAGTCCGGACAGGCCGATAATATCCACATTTTGCTCGCGCGCGGTTTTCAGGATTTTCTCCGTCGGCACCATCACGCCCAGATCGACAATTTCATAGTTGTTGCACTGCAGCACCACGCCAACGATATTCTTGCCAATGTCGTGCACGTCGCCCTTCACCGTCGCCAGCAGGATTTTGCCTGCCGTTGAGCCCTTTTGCTTGCTGGCCTCAATGTACGGCTCCAGATAGGCCACCGCCTGTTTCATCACGCGGGCGGATTTCACCACCTGCGGCAGGAACATCTTGCCTTCGCCGAACAGATCGCCGACGACGTTCATGCCCGCCATCAGTGGCCCTTCGATCACTTCGATCGGGCGATCCGCCCTCTGTCGGGCCTCTTCGGTATCGAGCTCGATAAACTCGGTGATGCCTTTTACCAGCGAGTATTCCAGCCGTTTTTCGACCGGCCAGCCGCGCCATTCCGCCTGCTGTACCGCCACTTCGTTGTCTTTGCTGCCGCGGTATTTCTCCGCCAGTTCCAGCAGCCGTTCGGTCCCGTCGTCACGACGGTTGAGGATCACGTCTTCCACCGCATCGCGCAGCTCAGCCGTCAGATCGTCGTAGATCGCCAACTGCCCGGCGTTAACGATCCCCATGTCCATGCCATTGCGGATCGCGTGATACAGGAACACCGCGTGGATCGCTTCGCGTACAGGATCGTTGCCGCGGAATGAAAACGACACGTTGGACACGCCGCCGGAAATCATCGCGTGCGGCAGGTGAGTTTTGATGTCGGCACAGGCTTCGATAAAGTCGACGGCGTAGTTGTTATGCTCTTCAATACCGGTAGCAACGGCGAAAATATTCGGGTCGAAAATAATGTCTTCCGGCGGGAAGCCGACGCGCTCGGTCAGAATTTTATAGGCACGTCGGCAAATCTCGAATTTGCGCTCGCGCGTATCGGCCTGGCCCACTTCGTCAAACGCCATCACCACCACCGCGGCACCGTAACGACGCACCAGCTTGGCGTGATGAATAAAGGCCTCTTCGCCCTCTTTCATCGAGATGGAGTTAACGATGCCTTTGCCCTGAATGCACTTCAGGCCTTTTTCGATCACCGACCATTTGGAGGAGTCGATCATGATCGGCACCCGCGCGATATCCGGCTCACCGGCGATCAGGTTGAGAAAACGCACCATCGCCGCTTCCGCGTCGAGCATCCCCTCATCCATGTTGATGTCGATAATCTGGGCGCCGCTTTCCACCTGCTGGCGAGCAACCGCCAGCGCTTCACTGTATTTCTCTTCTTTGATCAGCCGCTTAAAACGTGCCGAGCCGGTCACGTTGGTACGCTCACCCACGTTGACGAACAACGTTTTGGCATCGATGTTTAGCGGTTCCAGCCCCGCCAGACGGCAGGCCACCGGGATCTCCGGCAGTTTGCGCGGTGGCACGCCCGCAACGGCCTTGGCCATGGCGGCAATGTGCTCCGGCGTGGTACCGCAGCAGCCACCGATGATATTCAGGAAGCCGGCTTGCGCCCACTCCCCAACCTGCCTCGCCATCTCTTGCGCATCCAGATCGTATTCACCGAACGCATTAGGTAAACCGGCATTGGGGTGTGCAGTGACGTAGCTTTCCGATATACGCGACAGTTCGGCAACGTATTGACGCAGTTCATCCGGCCCCAGCGCACAGTTCAGGCCAAAGCTCAGCGGTTTGACGTGGCGCATCGAGTTATAGAAGGCTTCGGTGGTTTGACCGGACAGGGTTCGGCCGGAAGCATCGGTGATGGTGCCGGAAATCATGATCGGCAGCGAAACGCCCAAGGCTTCGAATTCGGTTTCCACCGCGAAGGCGGCGGCCTTGGCGTTCAGGGTATCGAAGATGGTTTCGATCATGATCAGATCGACACCGCCCTCCACCAGCGCACGCGTCGACTCGCGGTAGGCTTCCACCAGTTCGTCGAAAGAAACGTTACGAAAAGCCGGATCGTTGACGTTCGGCGAAATAGAGGCGGTGCGGTTGGTCGGCCCCAGCACCCCGGCCACGTAGCGCGGCTGCTCTGGGGTACGCGCAGTCCATTCGTCTGCGCAGGCACGTGCCAGGCAGGCGGCCTGATAGTTAATCTCGGCGGACAGCGACTCCATATGGTAGTCGGCCATGGCGATGGAGGTGGAGTTGAAGGTATTGGTTTCGAGGATGTCGGCTCCCGCTTCCAGATAGCCGTAGTGAATGGCGGTAATGACCTCGGGCTTGGTCAGCACCAACAGGTCGTTATTGCCTTTCAGATCGCTTTGCCAGTCGGCAAAACGCTCACCGCGAAAGTCGCTCTCTTCCAGACGGTAGCTTTGGATCATGGTGCCCATGCCGCCATCCAACACCAAAATTCGCTGCGCTAACTGCCGGCGCAGTTGTTCTACTCGATTCACCACCCCTATCCCCTTTATCTTTCAAGCCACTGCTATATTGACCCCTATGTAAAATTACCGGGTCACTATGTCACCATCACCCATACCCTAGGGATTTCAAGTTGCGGCTAGGCGCCCAGCCTGTTCATCCTCAGGAGCTTACTAAGGTAAGTGACTGGGGTGAACACGTGCAGGCAACAACGCTGCGGCTTGAAAGACGACGGGTATCGGTCATCCTAGCACAGGTTGTGCCGCTAAAGGGGTGAGCGGTTATTGAGAGTTTTTCAGGTTGTCTGGCAACACATCCGATGAGCTGATTGACGGCTTGCATTTCACACGTAAAAAACGAAAATGAATTCCATCATACGGAAAAAGGAATGTGAATCATGGTCACCCCCGTTCCCGCCAAACGTGGCAAGAAGCCCCGCGCTGCATCTCCAAGCGCCAGTGCGGCAACCGGTCAGGTACAGTCGCTGACCCGTGGCCTGAAATTATTGGAATACATTGCCGAAGCCCAGGGCAACGTGGCGCTGACCGATCTGGCCCAACAGGCGGGGTTACCGAACTCCACCACTCACCGTCTGCTTTCCACCATGCAACAGCAAGGGTTCGTGCGTCAGGTCGGCGATCTGGGTCTGTGGACTATAGGTTCACACGCCTTTGTGGTGGGCAGCAGTTTTCTGCAAAGCCGTAATCTGCTGGCGATGGTGCACCCCACGCTGCGTCGCCTGATGGAAGAATCTGGCGAAACGGTTAACCTGGCTGTACTGGATACCAGCGAGTACCAGGCGATTATTATCGACCAGGTGCAATGCACCGCGCTGATGCGCATGTCTGCGCCCATCGGCGGCAAACTGCCGATGCACGCCTCCGGTGCCGGCAAAGCTTTTCTGTCCACCCTGCCGGACGATCAGGTCACCAAATTGCTGCATAAAAAGGGCATGCAAACCTATACCCAGCATACGCTAACGCCGCACAACCTGAAGGAAGGGCTGGCGCAGATCCGCAAGCAGGGTTTCTCGTTTGACGATGAAGAGCATGCGCTGGGTCTGCGCTGCGTGGCGGCCTGCATTTTTGACGAGCACCGCGAAGCCTTCGCTGCCATTTCGATTTCCGGCCCCGTATCGCGCATCACCGACAACCGCGTGATTGAGCTGGGCGCCTTGGTGATCCATGCTGCAAAAGAGATCAGCCTGGAATACGGTGGCGTACGTTAAAGTGGAGCAATGCCGTTGCATTAAACCTTCAAATAATCGAATATTAGACGTTTTATCGCCCCCAACGAGCCGCCAATGAGAGATAAATTCATTAAGAAAGAAGGTATTGCGCTTATCCAACTCGCCAGATATTTGCTGGATGAGAAGCCGATGAACCGGTTACGCACTATCGATGAACTCTCTGAAAGTTTTGGCCTTTCCGTCGGCATTGTGCAAAACGCACTTAAATCGCTGGAAAGCAGTGGCTGCATTCAGTTGGAACGGCGCGGCCGCAACGGGACGCAATTAAAACAGTTAAACTATCAGGCGCTCCTTACCCAGGCCGATATTGGCAATATTGTTTGTGCGATGCCACTGCCCTACACCAAACTTTATGAGGGCTTAGCCAGCGGTCTGAAAATACAGTTTGGGCAAATACCGCTTTACTACGCGCATATGCGCGGAGCCAGCGTACGTATCGAATGCCTGCTGGATGGTATCTACGATATGGCCGTCGTATCCCATCTGGCCGCCAGACAGGTCTTACAGGAGGGCAAAGCCCGTATTGCGCTGGAGTTAGGCGCGGGATCCTATGTTTCAGGCCACCAGATGGTTTACCGCCGTGGCGAAGAAAACAGCATCCGTCGTGTGGGCCTGGATCCTCGCTCGCCAGATCAACGTCAATTATCCGAACTCTATTTCCAGGGGCAAGAGATCGAATATGTCGATACGCCTTATCACGACTGTTTAAACCAAATAGAAAAAGGCAATATTGATTCAGCTATCTGGAACCTGGTGCAGAACTTTGCCAGTGACACCCTGGACGCGATCCCCTTGCAAGGTCACCCTTCCTATATTCAAGCCTCTGAAGCCGTGCTGCTTATTCGCAGCGATGACGCTCTCATTCAGCGTCTTGTGGCACGTCAGGTTGACAAGAAGCAACTGCTGCAACACCAGAAAAATGTCGTTTCGGGAAAGGAAGAACCTTTTTACTGATTAGGCTTTGTATATAATTAATGCCAGCCGTTATTTACAGCTTTCCGATAATAAAACCCTTCATGCCATATTAATACCTTTAAAGAGGTATAAAATAACCGCGTTAGTTTGTTCCGGAATCATATCCAATGTGTCAGGAATAGAGATAAGGAATGTGAAAATGAAACGCGAAGATAAATATAATCACGGTGACTACACTGATTTTCTAACGGCAATAAGAACCTTTGAATGCTCTATTGATCCTAAAGATGCCGACTATTATGACAAGCATTATGAAGATGACAAAGCAGTAACCTATCAACAAGTTGAGTATCCAGGCCGCGTAATTCGCGATAAAAATGGCGTTCCCCTACACAGCACCACGTCAATAAAAGGCTATTTCATTAAGCTTGGCGTTGATAAACTCTATACGCGTGGCTCCAGCGATCCTGAGATGTTTCGCCAGATGCAGTATGCTGTGATGAATTATCTGGGTTTTGTCGGTTATCAATTCAGTGAGCATGACCTTTGGGATCTTGGTTATTACTCCCATTATGATAATGAACAGCTCCCCATGTACTATTCAGATGTCGACGTCAGCAATTGGTCCAATGGAGTGCGAGAAAAAATAATGGATCTTCCGGACGGGAAAATCCATGTTACCGACGTGAATACCTGGAAGGGGACATTTACCGGCAAACATGGCATCAATTCTTTCGCCGATGTTATCGATCCGGATAAGCAAGAATTTATTGCCCTCGACCATTTCGACAATAAATACCAAAATATTGTTTTGCAGTTAGCCGACCATGGCAAAACCCTGAATGATTATCTGGGGAGTACGCTACGCTGGAGTGAATGCCAGCCCAAATTAGCCCCACCCGGTGGCCGTCCTGATGAGGTAACCCTCACTTTATCCGGCTTACTGGCCGGCGCTCATTTACGTGGGGCGGAAGGCGTTGTCGCCCTGTTGGTCAAGCATGAAAATCATGCTGATGAGAACAAAACGGCCATATTGCAGTATGTCTATGATTTTAGCGGCTACAGTACGCCTTATGACCAGTAAATCCGGTATGAGATTGGCAGGCGTCGGGTATGGCGCCTCATTATAGTTTGTGATCTTGTTCAAGTAATAATCGCTTCCCCGTTGTCGTCCGTTATGCGCTCACTTACCATTTCATTTATATATTCAAAAAAATGAGGATATAAAATGATACACCAGGGCCTGAACACGCTGCGACAAGCCAAAGTGATTGATGAGGACATTTATCAGGGAATGCTGGCCGTCGTCGAACAACTGCAACAGCATTGCCAATGCCCCTTACCCGCAGAGCAAGGCTGGTTGGCGATCGCACACATGGCCAATGCACTAATGCGTTGCCGGCAGCAGCAAACCGTCTCACCGTTGGACAACGAAATATTGGCGGAAATAGCGGAAGCAGGGAAATTGGAAGTGTTGCGCGAGCTCAATAATGCCCTGATGAAAAACTTTACCCTCGAACTCCATCCCGATGAAGAAGGCTACCTGCTGGTCAATTGGTACAGCTTGAGCAAAGCATAATCGCCATGAATAATTTCTCTTAAATATTCAAATAAATGAATATTTTCCACAAGGATGACAAACCAGGAGTAAAGGGAACGATGTTTATTACTGCGTTACAACGGCAAAATCCTGCGCTGATCGGCACTGCCGTATCACTGTGGCAACAGCGAATCCTTCGCCCGGACAGCTACGTGATCGATGTTGATACCGTAGAGGAAAACGCCCGACACATATTGCAAATCGCTCAGCAGCATCACCTGACGCCCTATGTCATGAGCAAACAATTTGGCCGCAATCCCTGGTTATGCCAACGCATTATCAATCAGGGTTTTCCGGGTGCTGCCGCTGTCGATTTCAAAGAAGCGCAGCAGCTAATGCAGCATCGCGTTCCCTTGTGCCATGCAGGGCATCTGGTTCAGATCCCTGACGGTGAGATCGCCGCCATTCTGAAGCAGCGGCCAGAAGCGATCACCGTCTTTTCGGTTGAAAAAGCCCGCAGCGTCGCTGAACAAGCAAAAAAAATAGGCACCACGCAATCCTTGTTGCTGAAAGTCTATCAGGAAGGCGACCTCCTCTACCCTGGGCAAGAGGGCGGCTTTCTGCTTGATGATGTCGTGACCGCCGCCAGACAAATAACACAGCTGGGGCACGTGCAGGTGGTCGGCGTCACCCATTTCCCCTGCCTGCTTAGCCACCAAGCCGGCGATATCCCGCAGACGACCCCCAACTTTGCCACCCTGATTGAAGCAGTGGCTCGCCTGCGTCAGGCCGGCTTCCAGATCTGCCAAATCAATGCCCCCTCCGCCAATAGCTGCTCGTCGTTGCCGATGCTCGCACAGCTTGGCGTGACCCACATAGAGCCGGGGCACGCGTTCACAGGAACCTTCCCGGCGAACGTTTTTGGTACTGAGCCAGAACGCCTGGCAATGCTATATCTGACTGAAATATCTCATCATTATAAAGATCTCAGTTTTTGCTATGGCGGCGGACACTATCGCCGCAGCCACGTCCAACACGCGCTGGTGTTCACCCCTGATGGCCAGATGAGCCAAACCGAAGTGGTGCCGCCGGAGGACCACAGTATTGATTATTACCTGGGGCTGCGCGGGACGTTCCCTATTGGTAGCGTAGTCATCATGTGTTTTCGCACCCAAATTTTCGTTACCCGCAGCGACGTCGCCATGGTGTGCGGTATTTCGCGGGGTGCCCCGCAGCTTGCCGGGGTCTTCGACAGCCAGGGAAACAGACTCAGCCATTCAGGAGATGCCCGGTGAATAAATTTGTGGTTATTGTTTTAGATGGATTCGGTATCGGCGCCATGGACGATGTCGCCCACCAGCGCCCCCTTGATATTGGGGCCAATACCTGCGGCCATATCTTGCAAAAATACGGCCTGCTACGGTTACCGACATTAGAGAAATTGGGCCTGATTAACGCTTTGGGATATCAGCCAGACAATGTGATGCACCCCAATCCGGCGGCAAATTACGGCAGCGCAAATTTGCAGCATCAGGGGGCCGATTCCTTTATGGGACATCAGGAAATCATGGGCACTCGTCCTGACATCCCATTGTTGATGCCCTTTTCTCAAGTCAGGGAACAGGTGGCTTCGGCGCTCAGTGATGCCGGGTTCCAGGTTGAACGTGTCGCGGTCGAGGACGGTTTATGCTACCTGCGAATTAACGGATGCGTCGCCATCGGCGATAACCTCGAGACCGATCCCGGCCAGGTTTATAATGTGACTGCCAATTTGGATGCCATTGATTTCGCCACCGTTCGCGCCATTGGTGACATCGTTCGCAGCCAGGTTCAAGTCGGCCGGGTGATTGTCTTTGGCGGCAACATTGGCAGTAATGCCGCTTTGCACCAGGCCGCCGAAACCCGCGCAAAGCGCTATGTCGGGATCAACGCCCCCAAGTCTGGCGTCTATGGCCATGGCTTTACCGTTGTCCATCTCGGTTATGGCGTCGATGCAAGCCAGCAAACCGCCGCCAGTTTGCACTCATCAGGCGTACCGACGGTGTTAATCGGCAAAGTCGCAGATATCGTCATCAATCCTCACGGAATAAATTATCAGGGCATTTCCAATTCGGAAGAGATCATGCAATTAACCTTGCAGGCGGTCGAACAGCCGGGACAGGCCTTTATCTGTACCAATATCCAGGAAACAGATCTGGCCGGTCATGCCGAAAACAGCGATCGCTACGCTGAGCGATTACAGGTCGTTGACGGTTACCTGGCGCAATTACTGGCTCGACTCGGCGAAGACGACGCCCTGCTGGTGATGGCCGACCATGGAAATGATCCGACGATTGGTCACTCGCGCCATACCCGAGAAAAAGTACCATTACTCTTCTGGCGCCCCGGCGTTCAAGGCGTCTATTTGGGCGAGCGTTCAACCCTGGCTGACGTCGGGGCTACGGTCTGCGACGCCTTTGGCGCTCCGGCACCTCAAAGCGGCCATTCGTTCTTCCCGCAAATGAATAAGGGACAACCATGAATCCTTCATCGCAATTTGATCGACGTGGCTATACCTATGCGCACGAACATCTGCACATTGATCTGTCGCCGTTCAAACACAATATAGATTGCCGGCTGGATTGTTACGCACTCCTCGTGGATGAAATGAAAGCGCTGGTCAATAAAGGTGTATTGAACCTGGTCGAGGTCACGAACCGCTATATGGGGCGTAATCCTCAATTTATGCTGGATTTGATGCAAGAAACCGGCATAAACATTCTGGCATCAACCGGTTACTACCAACAGGATTTCTATCCGCCACATGTTGCTCAGCACAGCGTGCAGCAGTTGGCGCAAGAAATGATCGGCGAAATTGAGCTCGGCATTGACGGCACAACGCTTCGCGCCAGCGTAATTGCAGAAATTGGCAGCAGCGAAGGCACCATTACCCCAACGGAAGAGAAAGTATTCCATGCTGCTGCCCTGGCACATTTAGCCACCGGAAAACCCATTTCTACGCATACCAGCTTCAGCACCATGGGATTGGAGCAGTTGCAGCTATTAATGCGCCATGGTGTATCCGCCGAACGTATTGTCATTGGCCACTGCGATTTACGCGATCAGCTGGACACCTTGCTGAGGATTACTGAAACCGGCGCTTTTATTCAATTCGACACGATCGGCAAAAACGATTACTACCCGGACGAAAAACGCGTGGCGACATTGCTGGCGCTTTCTCAACGCGGACTATTGGGCCAGGTAATGCTTTCCATGGATATCACCCGGCGTTCCCACCTGGCCGCAAATGGCGGTCTGGGATTCAGTTATCTCATTGATAGATTCGTCCCCATGCTGCTGCAAGCTGGGATACCGCAACAAGATATTGACCATATGCTGTGCACCAACCCAAACACTTTCTTCAGAGGACAAGAATAATGAAAAAGATCGGTATTGCAGGTTTACAACGCGAGCAAATTAAACAGGCTATCGAATCAGCCGCCCCCGGTAAATTTGAGTGTTTTATTCAAAACGACATGGAAGCGGCCAGCAAAGTCAAAAGTGGCGAGCTGGATTACTTTATTGGCGCCTGCAATACCGGTGCCGGTGCCGCGTTATCCATCGCTATCGCGATTATCGGTTATAACCGCTGTTGCACCATTGCCAAACCGGGAATACAGGCAAAAGAAGAACAAATAATAAAATGGGTCAACGAAGGCAAAGTGGCCTTTGGCCTTTCGGTGGAACATGTTGAACATGCCATCCCGATGCTGATGGGTCATTTGAATTAAGGGGCTATCCATGGAGCAGTATTTGCATATTGTTATTGTCGCTTTGCTAACGGGAATGACCTCGCTGCTTTCTCATCGTTCCGTTGCCGTATTTCACGACGGCATTCGTCCGATTCTGCCGCAGCTGGTTGAAGGGAATATGAATCGCCGTGAAGCCGGCAGCATTGCATTTGGTTTGAGCATCGGCTTCGTCGCATCCGTCGGGATCTCCTTTACCCTCTCAACCGGGCTGTTGAACAGTTGGTTGCTGTTTTTACCCACCGACATCATCGGCGTACTGGCCTTTAACAGCTACCTGGCTTTCGCTTTAGGCATGGCCTGGGGAGTATTGGTGCTGACCAGTTTGGTGCCGATCAATACCCTGCTGACCGCGCTTCCTGTGGATATCCTCGGTTCACTGGGCGAGCTTTCCAGCCCGGTTATTTCGGCCTTCGCGCTGTTCCCACTGGTGGCTATTTTCTATCAATTCGGCTGGCGCCATAGCCTGCTGGCCGCCGTCGCCGTACTGATGTCACGCGTCATTGTCGTGCGCTTTTATCCTTCACTCTTTCCAGAGTCGATTGAGATATTCGTCGGAATGGTGATGCTGCTGGGGATTGCGATATTTCGTGATATCTCACAGCGCAAGCATCATGAAGAAAACCATGGCACCTCCGTTTTCGAGGAAAGAACCTCACGCATTATCAAGAATCTGCCGCTGCTCGCCATTACCGGTGCGTTAATCTCGACCGTTGCCAGCCTTAAGCTGTTTGGAGGCTCGGAGGTTTCGATTTATACGCTGGCAAAAGCCTGGGCTCCCGGCGTATCACCGGAAGAATCCGCTGCGTTGGTCAATCAAGCTGCGCTGGCTGAGTTTATGCGTGGCTTGGGCTTTATTCCGCTCATCGCAACCACCGCGCTAGCCACTGGGGTGTACGCCGTCGCCGGTTTTACCTTCGTCTTTACCGTCGGTTATCTGGCCCCCTCGCCCTGGTTAGCCGCCATTTTAGGTGCCCTGACCATCACGTTGGAAGTGCTGTTGTTGCGGACTATCGGCCGTTGGTTAAGCAACTATCCCTCGGTTCGTAATGCCTCGGACAGCATCCGCAATGCCATGAACATGCTGATGGAGTTTGCTTTGCTGATCGGCGCTATTTTCGCCTCTATCAAGATGGCGGGCTATACCGGCTTCAGCATCACCGCTGCCCTGTACTTCCTTAATGAAGCGCTGGGGCGTCCTATATTGAAAATTGCCGCCCCGGTAGTGGCAACCATAATATGCGGTATTTTATTAAACATTTTGTATTTCTTAGGGTTGTTCGTCGTTAGCTAACCAAGTGTATTAAACGGAATGTCTGACCAAAAATGGAATATAAACACAGGGGAATCATAATGAAAATAGAGAATAATAAAAACGCAACCCGCTCAAAGTGCTTTGCAGCATTAGCATTACTCTTGGGTTCTACGGCATTTTTATCGGCGGCCCACGCAAACAACGATACTGCACCCAATAACGATCCAACTGAAACCTGGCGCACCGATTATAGCGATATCGGTTATCCGGACGTGGGTTTTTCCCCTTATATCAAAGGGTGGATTAAGGGTTATCTGACACCGGCAGATTACCCTGACGGCGCAAAAATTCTGCCGCCGCCGCCAAAAGAGCATTCCGCAGCAGCAAAAAGCGATATTGAAACGTTCCATGAATTACGACAGCTGCGCGATACGCCACGTGGCCAGCTGGCAATCCAAGATGCCAAGCTCTCCTTCAACCATATTGGCAGCGCATTTTCGCCGGCGCTGGGCATCACTATTTCACGTAAAAATACGCCTCATTTGCACCTGCTGCTCAGCCGAGTTTTTACCGATGCAGGTTATGCCTCCAATGACACCAAAAAAGCGTTTAGCCGAATTCGGCCCTACTCGGCATTACGTATCGACAGTTGCACGCCCAAAGAACATAGCGCGTTAAGTAACGACGGCGGCTCTTATCCCTCTGGTCATGCCGTCACCGGGATGATGTGGGCCATGACGTTAACCGCCATGGAGCCACAGCTGGCAACCCCGTTAATGAAAAAAGGCTATGAGTTTGGTCGTAGTCGTCTGATCTGCGGCGTACATTGGGAAAGCGATGTCAACGCGGGTCGCTTCCTTGCTGCCGGCGCTTTCGCTCGCCTGCAGGCCAGCCCCGAATATCAAAAACAATTCCGCGAAGCCAAGCTGGAAGTCGACCGCTTATTAGCTAAAAAACAAGGCAGTAAATAACGTTAGCGCTGATTGCCCAGCACATTAGACGAAAGTCATCATCGTAAAAATGCCGAGGTTTGCGCAGAGAGTGTGGCTGCGCAAGCCTTTCTCCATGACGATTATCCCATCGTGACGCATGCGCACTGCTCAACTTCAACGAGGTTTCATGTCTGGATGACAGCCTGAAATAGTTGAAGCCGATCACAAATAATGACTTTGCCAACGGAAGCCGATTGCAACCGGCGAAACTTCCTTCGACAATGTTACCGATAACATGTTACCGGTAACAACTTATGCAGGGTAACGCCACTTGTCGTTTTGGAGCTAAGCCATGAGCAATAATCAAAACCGTATTTACGTCATTATGGGCGTTTCCGGCAGCGGCAAGTCCGCCGTGGCCGCCGCAGCGGCCCGCCAACTGTCTGCCGGGTTTCTTGACGGCGACTTTCTTCACCCGCGCAGCAATATCCTGAAAATGGCCGCCGGTGAACCGCTGAACGATGACGATCGCGCCCCATGGCTGGCCGCCCTCAACGATGCTGCCTTTGCGATGCAACGAACCAATACTGTTTCGGTCATTGTCTGTTCGGCGCTGAAAAAGCACTACCGCGATCGCCTGCGCGCCGGTAACGGTAACCTGTCGTTCATCTACCTGCACGGCGATTTTCCGGTGATCGAAGCCCGCCTGGCTGCGCGTAACGGCCACTTCTTCAAGCCACAGATGCTGGTAACGCAGTTCGCGGCGCTGGAGCAACCGGGCGCGGACGAAAGCGACGTCATGTCCGTGGACATCAACCAGCCGCTGGAAGCCGTCATCGCCGATACCGTGCGACATATTCAGAGTTTCCTGCCTCAGGACGTGTGCGCGTGAATACTGTAACGCTGGTCGGTACTGCAGTCGGCTCGGTTCTATTACTGCTGTTTCTGGTGATGAAGGCACGCATGCATGCCTTCGTCGCGTTAATGTTGGTGTCTATCGCTGCCGGTATTTTTTCCGGCATGCCGTTGGACCGCATCGCCGATACCATGCAAAAAGGCATGGGCGATACGCTGGGTTTTCTGGCGATCGTCGTGGCGCTGGGCGCCATGTTCGGCAAGATACTGCATGAGGTCGGCGCACTCGATCAAATTGCGGCACATTTGCTGAAACGTTTCGGCCAAAGTAAAGCCCATTACGCGCTCGGTATCGCCGGGTTGATCTGCGCCCTGCCGCTGTTCTTTGACGTGGCGGTGGTACTGCTGATCGGCATCGTGTTTGCCGTCGCACGTCGCACCGACGGCAATATCGTCAAGCTGGCCATTCCCTTGTTCGCCGGCGTCGCCGCTGCGGCTTCCTTCCTGCTGCCGGGGCCGGTCCCAATGCTGCTGGCGGCGCAAATGAAAGCCGACTTCGGCTGGATGATCGCCATCGGCCTGGTCGCCGCCGTCCTCGGCATGCTGATTGCAGGCCCATTGTACGGCAGCTTTATTAGCCGCTTCGTTAACTGGCCAATGCCGGCAGACGAAAACGAACCGACACTCAACAAAGGCAACCTGCCGTCATTTGGTTTTAGCCTGGCGCTGGTACTCTGCCCACTGGTGCTGGTCGGCATGAAAACCATTGGTGCACGTCTGGTCACGCCAGGTTCTCAGTTGCAGCAGTGGCTGGAGTTTATTGGCCATCCGTTCACCGCCATTTTAATCGCCTGTCTGATCGTGATTTATGGGCTGGCAAAACCGCGCGGCATGACCAACGAACAAACGCTGGCCATCTGTTCGGCTGCAGTGCAGCCCGCCGGGATCATCCTGCTGATGACCGGTGCCGGCGGCGTATTCAAACAAATCCTGGTGGATTCCGGCGTAGGTCCGGCACTGGGTGACGCCATGATTGGCACCGGCTTGCCGATCGCCGTAGCCGCCTTTGCATTATCCGCTATGGTACGCGTGATCCAAGGCTCCGCCACCGTTGCCTGCCTGACCACCGTTGGCCTGGTGCTGCCGGTGACCAGCCAGTTGGGGCTCGGCGGTGGGCAGCTGGCCGCGCTGGCTATCTGTATTGCCGGGGGGTCTATCGTGCTCAGCCACGTCAACGATGCCGGTTTCTGGCTGTTCGGCAAATTTACCGGCGCCAATGAGCTGCAAACGCTAAAAACCTGGACGGTGATGGAAACCATCCTTGGCAGCGTGGGTGGCATCATCGGCATGATTGCTTTCACCCTGTTTTAAATCACGATAACGACACAACACCGCCCCCGGCCTTTGCACATCAGGGCTGCAATATTCCACCGGGGGCACCGCCACAGGCGGCGTCTATAACAATAGCCATGTGAGGAAGGTATGCTTAATCCCACCCTATCCCGTGTCACGCAACGCATCATCGACCGTTCCAAACAGAGCCGCGCCGCCTATCTGGCACGCATTGAAGCGGCGCGTTCCCAAACCGTGCACCGTGCACAGCTGGCCTGCGGCAACCTGGCGCACGGTTTTGCCGCCTGTCAGCCGGACGACAAAACCGCACTGAAAAACATGGTGCGCAGTGATATCGCCATCATCACCGCTTATAACGATATGTTGTCTGCCCACCAGCCCTACGAAAACTATCCCCAACGGCTGAAACAGGCGTTGCATGCCGTGGGCGCGGTCGGTCAGGTAGCCGGTGGCGTACCGGCGATGTGTGACGGCGTGACCCAGGGGCAGGATGGTATGGAGCTGTCGCTGATGAGCCGCGACGTAATCGCCATGTCCTCAGCCATCGGCCTGTCGCACAATATGTTCGACGGCGCGCTGTTCCTCGGCATCTGCGACAAAATCGTGCCGGGTCTGGTGATGTCCGCCCTGTCATTTGGCCATTTGCCGTCGCTGTTTGTGCCTGCCGGCCCGATGAGCAGCGGCTTACCGAACAAAGAGAAAGTGCGCGTGCGTCAGCTGTACGCCGAAGGCAAGGCCGATCGACTGGCGCTGTTGGAGGCCGAAGCCGCTTCGTATCACGGCATCGGCACCTGCACCTTCTACGGCACCGCCAACACCAACCAGATGGTAATGGAAGTGATGGGGTTGCACCTGCCGGGATCCTCCTTCGTTCACCCGGACACCCCTTTGCGCGATGCGTTGACCGACGCTGCCGCACGCCAGGTCACTCGCCTGACCGAAACCGCCGGCAACTATCTGCCAATCGGCAAACTGGTGGATGAAAAGGTGGTGGTTAACGGCATCGTTGCGCTGCTGGCCACCGGCGGCTCCACCAATCTGACCATGCATATGGTGGCGATGGCGCGCGCCGCCGGCATCATCATCAACTGGGACGACTTCTCCGAACTGTCGGACGCCGTACCGCTGCTGTGCCGTATCTACCCGAACGGCCCGGCGGACATCAATCAGTTCCAGGCATCTGGCGGCGTCGCCCTAGTGGTGCGCGAACTGCTAAAGCACGGCCTGCTGCACGAAGACGTACACACCGTGGCCGGTTTTGGCCTGACGCGTTATACCCAGGAGCCGTGGCTGGATAACGGTCAGTTGGCCTGGCGCGAGGGCGCGGAAAGCTCGCTCGATACCCAGGTTATCGCCAGCGTGGCGGAGCCTTTCGAACATCACGGCGGCACCAAGGTTTTGGCAGGCAACCTCGGTCGCGCGGTGATGAAAACCTCGGCGGTGCCGGCCGACAATCAGATTATCGAAGCGCCGGCGGTGATATTTGACAGCCAGCATGACATCGTGCCGGCATTTGAAGCCGGCAAGCTGGATCGCGATTGCGTGGTGGTGGTTCGCTTCCAGGGGCCGCAGGCCAATGGCATGCCCGAACTGCACAAGCTGATGCCACCGCTGGGCGTGCTGATGGACCGCGGATTTAAAGTCGCGCTGGTCACCGATGGCCGCCTGTCAGGCGCCTCCGGCAAGGTCCCTTCCGCTATCCACGTGACCCCGGAAGCCTATACCGGCGGCATGCTGGCCAAGGTGCAGGACGGCGATGTGATCCGCGTAAACGGCCGCACCGGTGAATTGGCATTACTGGTCGATGCCGACATTCTGGCCCAGCGAGCGCCTTACCAACCGGACCTGAGCGCCGAACATATCGGCTGCGGCCGTGAACTGTTCGGCGCATTACGCAGCCAGCTTTCCGGTGCCGAACAGGGCGCCTGCTGCATTAAATTTTAACCGATAGCATGGCCGGGCAGCCCGAAGGCGACGGCTATAACTGGAGAGAACCCTTAATGAACAATTGGAAAACCAGCGCAGAGCAGATCCTGATGGCCGGCCCGGTAGTCCCGGTGATCGTCATCAACAAATTGGAACACGCGATCCCGCTGGCGAAAGCCCTGGTGGCCGGTGGCGTCCGGGTATTGGAAGTCACCCTGCGCACCGCCTGCGCAATGGACGCGATCCGTGCTATTGCCAAAGAAGTGCCTGATGCCATCATCGGCGCCGGTACCGTCATCAACCCGCAGCAGTTGCAGGAAGTGACCGATGCCGGGGCGCAATTCGCCATCAGCCCGGGCCTGACTGCCGATCTGCTGCAAGCGGCCACGGCCGGTTCAATCCCGTTAATTCCGGGTATCAGCACCGTGTCTGAACTGATGTTGGGCATGGATCATGGGCTGCGTGAGTTTAAATTCTTCCCGGCGGAAGCCAACGGCGGCGTGAAAGCACTGCAGGCGATCGGCGGCCCGTTCCCGCAGGTACGTTTCTGCCCGACCGGCGGTATTTCACCGAGCAACTACCGTGACTATCTGGCGCTGAAAAGCGTGCTGTGCATCGGCGGCTCCTGGCTGGTGCCGGCGGATGCGCTGGAAAGCGGCGACTACGCACGCATCACCGAATTGGCGCGTGCCGCCGTTGCGGGTGCAAAAGCTTAATGCTATCGGGCGCGGCGTGCCGCGCCCTTACGTCGCTGCCGAGGTAGCAGGCAGTGCCACCCCGCTGCGCTGGCTAAAACGCCGTTTCTTGCGGTAAGCGAAGACATCCTCCACATGCCCGTCGCGAATGCGCTGCTGCAGCCCGCGCCAGTAATCGGCTTCGAAGAGGTCGCTGTGCAACTCTTCAAACACCTGCCGAATGCGCCGATCGCCACACAGAAAATGCCTGAACTCCTCCGGGAATACATCGTTCGCCGACACGCTGTACCACGGCTCGCTGGCCAGTTCATCTTCCGGGTAACGCGGCGGCGGAATATCGCGGAAGTTCACCTCGGTCATATAGCAAATTTCATCGTAATCGTAGAACACCACCCGCCCGTGCCGGGTCACGCCGAAGTTCTTGAATAGCATGTCGCCGGGGAAAATATTGGCGGCGGCCAGTTGTTTGATCGCATTGCCATACTCTTCGATAGCGTCGCGCATCTGCTGCTCATTGGCCTGCTCCAGATACAGGTTCAGCGGCGTCATGCGCCGTTCCATATACAGGTGCTTGATCACGATGCGATCGCCCAGATCCTCCAGCTTGTCCGGCACTTCACGCTGCAATTCAGCCAAAAGCTCCGGGCTGAGGCGCGCCTTGTCGACGACAAAATTCTCGTACTCTTGGGTATCCGCCATGCGCCCCACGCGGTCGTGTTCTTTCACCAACTGGTAACAGGCCATCACCTGCGCCTGCGTCACCTCTTTTTGCGGTGCGAACTCGTCTTTGATCACCTTGAACACCCGATCGAACGACGGCAGGGTAAACACCAGCATCACCATGCCTTTCACCCCCGGCGCGATGATGAACTGCTCCTGCGAGCCGGCCATAAACGTCAGGTATTCACGGTAACATTCCGTTTTACCGTGCTTCTGGCAGCCAATCGCCATATACAGTTCGGCGGTGGTTTTGCCCGGCAGTATTTCTCGCAGCCACTCTACCATCGCTGCCGGAAGCGGTGCGTAAACCATAAAGTAAGAACGTGCGAAACCGAAGACGATACTGGCCTCGGCCTTACTGGTCAGGCAGGTATCGATAAACAAGGCACCGGAATCGCTGTGATGGATCGGCAGCAGGAAAGGATAGACCGTATCCGCCACGCGCAGCTTACCCACCAACCAGGCGGCCTTGTTGCGATAAAAAAGCTCATTGGCGATCTGGAATGTCGCCCCCGCCAGCTGCTGCACGCTAAAGCTCTGTTGCAACGCCCGAGTGATGTAATCAATGTCGCGCGACAAATTTTCCCAAGGTAGCCGTAAGGGCAAATCGGTCAGCAGGTTGTACAGCATCGCCGACACGTCGCCGTTAGCGGTGAAATCACGCGACAGCGGGCGCGGGATATCGCGAAAGCGTCCCTCAGGTTGAGAGCTGAAAACAAACAGCTTTTCCGGCGTCAGATCGCGGTGCTTGAACAGGCGGCAGTAAACCGAATTGAAAAAGCTTTCGGCAATCTCAAAACGGGGATATTCCGGCAGCAACTCGGTGTACACCGCCTTCACCCGGCTGGGGAAATCAGCATCGAAGTACTTTTGCCCGGTGATGCACTTCAGTTGTTCCACCACCAGGCCGACGTGATGGTCATACAGGTGAATACGCTTTTTCATCGCCTGTTGCACCGCCGGCCAGTCTGCTCGCTCAAAACGCTGCTGTGCACCGGCGGTCACTTCAAGGAAGCGGCCGTATTGCGCATCAAAACCCTGCAGTATCGTCTGTGCGATCAACAGCTCCAGTTTCGCCGCCATCCTTACCTCCCGCCAGAAAAGAGAGCCTGCATAAGCAGGCCCTGATTTAGATTTTGTTAGCTCTGCGGCCTCAGAACTGCTGTTCTTCCGTCGAACCGGTCAGCGCCGTTACCGAAGAGGTGCCGCCCTGAATGATGGTAGTGACCTTGTCGAAATAGCCGGTCCCCACTTCCTGTTGGTGCGATGCGAAGGTGTAGCCGCGTGAAACGGCATCGAATTCAGGTTTCTGTACCTTCTCGACGTAGTGCTTCATGCCCTCGCCCTGTGCATAAGCGTGCGCCAGGTCGAACATGTTGAACCACATGCTGTGGATGCCCGCCAGCGTGATGAACTGGTATTTGTATCCCATCGCCGACAGCTCTTCCTGGAAGCGGGCAATCGTCTGGTCGTCCAGGTTCTTTTTCCAGTTGAACGACGGCGAGCAGTTGTATGCCAGCAGTTTGCCTGGGAATTTGGCGTGAATAGCATCGGCGAAACGCTTGGCTGCCTGCAGATCCGGCGTGGAGGTTTCGCACCACACCAGGTCGGCGTAAGGGCAATACGCCAGGCCACGGCTGATTGCTTGCTCAATGCCGGCATGGGTACGGAAGAAACCTTCCGCAGTACGTTCGCCGGAGACAAACTCGCTGTCGTATGGATCGCAGTCAGACGTCAATAAATCGGCGGCATCGGCATCGGTACGCGCAATGACCAGCGTTGGCACCCCGAGCACGTCAGCAGCCAAACGCGCTGCAACCAGCTTCTGAATCGCTTCCTGGGTTGGTACCAGCACTTTGCCGCCCATATGACCGCATTTTTTCACCGCCGCCAATTGGTCTTCGAAATGCACCCCGGCAGCGCCGGCCTCAATCATGGCTTTCATCAGTTCAAAAGCATTCAGCACGCCGCCAAAACCGGCTTCGGCATCGGCGACGATCGGCAGGAAGTAGTCGGTGTAACCCTTACTGCCCGGTTCAATTTTATTGGCCCACTGGATCTGATCGGCACGGCGGAAAGTATTGTTGATACGTTTAACCACCGCCGGCACGGAATCAACCGGGTACAGCGACTGGTCCGGATACATGGCCGACGCGGTGTTGGCATCCGCAGCGACCTGCCAGCCAGACAGATAAATCGCCTCAATGCCGGCTTTGGCCTGCTGCAATGCCTGCCCGCCAGTCAGCGCACCCAGGCTGTTGACATAGCCTTTGCGTGATTTACCATGCAGCAGTTCCCACAGCTTGGCGGCACCGTTTTGTGCCAGCGTGCAGACCGGATTGACCGATCCGCGCAAATTAATCACGTCCTCAGCGCTGTATGGGCGCGTAATGCCTTCCCAGCGAGCCGATTTCCATTCCTGTTCCAGTTGTTGAATCTGTTGAGCACGAGAGGTAGACATAATTTTTATCCTTTTCAATAATGTAGGGTTAATGGTCAGGAACAGGTTCAGGCCAGAAGCTCATAGCCGGATAAGGTCAGAAAATCGATTAATTCGTCTTGCGTAGTGATACGTTCCATCAGGCGCGCAGCTTCTTCGAAACGGCCAGCGTTAAAGCGCGCCTCACCCAATTCTTCACGTACCACCAACATCTCTTCTTTCAGCATCTGGCGGAACAGCGCCTTGGTGACCAACTGGCCATCGCTCAGGCTCTTTTGGTGATGGATCCACTGCCAGATTGAGGTACGGGAGATTTCCGCCGTCGCGGCATCTTCCATCAGGCCGTAAATCGGTACGCAGCCATTGCCGGAAATCCAGGCTTCGATGTATTGCACCGCCACACGAATATTGGCGCGCATGCCCGCTTCGGTTCGTTCGCCATCACAGGGTTCCAGCAGCTGCGCGGCGCTGATCGGCGCATCGTTTTCACGCAGGACTTCCAGCTGATTACGGCGTTCGCCGAGCACTTTGCTGAACACTTCCATCACGGTATCCGCCAGCCCCGGATGCGCCACCCAGGTGCCGTCATGGCCGTTATTGGCCTCCAGCTCTTTATCCGCCCGTACCTTGTTCAATACCCAGGCATTTTTCTCGGCGTCTTTGCTAGGGATAAACGCGGCCATGCCCCCCATGGCAAAAGCGCCTCGCTTGTGGCAGGTCTTGATCAGCAACCGGGAGTAAGCACTGAGGAACGACTTGTCCATCGTGACCGACTGGCGATCCGGCAAGACCCGGTCAGCGTGGTTTTTCAGCGTTTTGATATAGCTGAAGATGTAATCCCAACGGCCGCAGTTCAACCCGACGATATGATCGCGCAGGTGGTAAAGGATCTCGTCCATCTGGAATACCGCCGGCAACGTTTCGATCAATACCGTGGCCTTGATGGTGCCGCGCGGCAGGGAGAAACGATCCTCGGCAAAGCTGAATACCTCACTCCACCAGGCGGCTTCCTGCCAGGATTGGGTTTTCGGCAGGTAGAAATAAGGGCCGCTGCCTTTTGCCAGCAATTGACGGTAGTTGTGGAAGAAATACAGTGCGAAATCGAACAGACCGCCAGGGATCGCTTCGCCCTGCCACTGCACGTGTTTCTCCGGCAAATGCAGGCCACGTACGCGCGCTATCAATACCGCTGGATTAGGCTTCAACTGATAAATCTTGCCGGCTTCATTGGTGTAAGAAATGGTGCCATTCACTGCATCATGCAGGTTGATTTGCCCATCGATCACTTTGTCCCAGCTCGGCGCCAGTGAATCTTCGAAATCCGCCATAAACACCTTCACATTGGCATTCAAGGCATTGATCACCATTTTGCGTTCAACCGGCCCGGTGATTTCGACCCGACGGTCGCGCAGACCCTCGGGTATGCCGCGGATCTTCCACTCTCCATTTCGAATGGAATCAGTTTCCGAAATAAAGTCTGGGAGTTCGCCCTGATCGATCTTCTGCTGCCAACAGGCACGCGCAGCCAAAAGCTTATTGCGCTGCGGAGTAAAGTTACTCACCAGATCCGCCAGGAATTCGACCGCGTCATCCGTCAACACCTGCCGTTCAGCAGCGGTAAAACCCTGCGTAAACGTTAACTCCGTGCCTGCTATCTGTTGCGTCATTGTCTTGCTCCTTCGCATCATTGTGCACCGCCGCTGCAAGTCAGGCGGGCACATCTTCATCAGAAATCAGTGCGGATCAGGATGAATAAAATGATCCTCAACTGGTCAGATCTCATCTCGCTGGATCTAAGAATACTCAACTAAAAATAAAAATCAAAAACGATTTCCATTTTATTATTAAATATTTTATTAACCTTTTATTATCAATTGGTTATTGAAAATAACAATGTCAGAGGGTAAGGAAACCGGTTCCATTCCCTGTCGATGGTTATATCAAGTGTTTGTTAGATAATGAGTTTTAGTAAGAATGGCAGATAAATAAGGAGAAACGCGCTGGGAGAGGAGTGCCGGCGGCCTCGATTCAGCCGCCGGTTAAAGCAAAAAATGTTATTCCAGGGTCGGGTTCATATGACGCAGATCGTAAGGTGTGATCTGGTAAACGTAGTAGTTAAGCCAGTTGGCGAACAACAGGTGGCCATGGCTGCGCCAGGTCGCTTTGGGGGTAAGTTCGGGGTTATCGTCGGGGAAGTAATTGAGCGGCACTACCGGGTTGAGACCTGCTTCGTTATCGCGACAGTACTCACCGGCGAGCGTCAGCGCATCATACTCTGGGTGCCCAGTCACGAACGCCAGCCGTTTATCCTTGCTGGCGAACAAATAGGCCCCGGTTTGCTCCGACTCGGCCAGGATATCCAGATCCGTGTACTGCCGAATAATCTCGGTAGGGAAATCCGCATAGCGCGAATGAGGGGCCAGGAAGGTCTCATCAAAACCACGCGTCAGCAAGGCATGCTGCTGCAAGGTTTGGTGCTGGTAAACGCCAGAGAGTTTCACTTCACGCGTCATCTTCGGGATGCCATACAGAATATTCAAAGCGGCCTGCACGGCCCAACAGACAAATAGCGTGGAGGTCACGTGATTCTTGGCCCAATCTATTACGCGTTCAATCTGCGGCCAGTAAGCAACGTCGCAGAAATCAACCAACCCTAGCGGGGCCCCCGTCACGATCAGACCATCAAAGTTCTGATCCTGGATGTCTTCAAAATCACAATAAAAGTTGTTCAGATGCTCCGCCGGCGTGTTCTTCGACTCGCGGCTGTCGATACGCAGCAACTGGATATCGATTTGCAAAGACGAGTTAGAAAGCAGACGTAAAAACTGGTTTTCCGTCTCGATCTTCTTTGGCATCAGGTTAAGGATCAGCACTTTCAACGGCCTGATTTCCTGTGTTTTTGCCCGTGAGGATGTCATCACAAAGACATTCTCATTGCGCAAGAAACTTACTGCAGGTAACTCATCAGGAACACGAATCGGCATTGCTTAATCCCCACACATCCGTTTAAACGTTTAGACTTCTAGATGCCCGAAGATAGCGGTTTTTTACCGTAATGTCGAGTGTTCAACGGAAAGGTGAAAATGTTTCATCGCGGCGATGACGGGAGGTTAAACGTATTTTTGGACGCTAAAAAGCAAAAAGGCCATCCTTGCGGATGGCCTCTTGGCATAATTGATGCCTGGCAGTGTCCTACACGATTCGTCTCATCCTGAGACTCACCCCTTCGGGGCCGCCGCAAGCGGCGTTAAAGCCCGTTCCCGACGGGCTTTTCGCATGCCCATGCTCGAGCAGAACGACATACAGCAGATAAAACAAAAAGCCCTACGCTTTCACGTAGGGCTTGTTGCTTATTTGATGCTTGGCAGTGTCCTACTCTCGCATGGGGAGACCCCACACTACCATCGGCGCTACGGCGTTTCACTTCTGAGTTCGGCATGGGGTCAGGTGGGACCACCGCGCTATTGCCGCCAAGCAAATTCTTTTAATTCTTTTTGCCGAACTTCTAAACCCACTTTAAATAAAGTGGTGCTGATACCCAGAGTCGAACTGGGGACCTCACCCTTACCAAGGGTGCGCTCTACCAACTGAGCCATATCAGCACACTAATTTGATGCCTGGCAGTGTCCTACTCTCGCATGGGGAGACCCCACACTACCATCGGCGCTACGGCGTTTCACTTCTGAGTTCGGCATGGGGTCAGGTGGGACCACCGCGCTATTGCCGCCAGGCAAATTCTGTTTCATTCCAACCGCTACTCCCGTAGCCATTGAAACCAATCTCGGAACTCGCTGAAAATCTCTACAATCTCTCTAAAACACCTTTGGTGTTGTAAGGTTAAGCCTCACGGATCATTAGTACTGGTTAGCTCAATGCATCGCTGCACTTACACACCCAGCCTATCAACGTCTTAGTCTTAAACGTTCCTTCAGGGGCCTTAAAGGCCCAGGGAAGACTCATCTCGAGGCAAGTTTCGCGCTTAGATGCTTTCAGCGCTTATCTTTTCCGCACTTAGCTACCGGGCAGTGCCATTGGCATGACAACCCGAACACCAGTGGTGCGTTCACTCCGGTCCTCTCGTACTAGGAGCAACCCCTCTCAATCTTCCAACGCCCACGGCAGATAGGGACCGAACTGTCTCACGACGTTCTAAACCCAGCTCGCGTACCACTTTAAATGGCGAACAGCCATACCCTTGGGACCTACTTCAGCCCCAGGATGTGATGAGCCGACATCGAGGTGCCAAACACCGCCGTCGATATGAACTCTTGGGCGGTATCAGCCTGTTATCCCCGGAGTACCTTTTATCCGTTGAGCGATGGCCCTTCCATTCAGAACCACCGGATCACTAAGACCTACTTTCGTACCTGCTCGAGCCGTCACTCTCGCAGTCAAGCTAGCTTATGCCTTTGCACTAACCTCACGATGTCCGACCGTGATTAGCTAACCTTCGTGCTCCTCCGTTACTCTTTGGGAGGAGACCGCCCCAGTCAAACTACCCACCAGACACTGTCCTCACCCCGGATCACGGGGCCGAGTTAGAACATCAAACATTAAAGGGTGGTATTTCAAGGTTGGCTCCACGCAGACTGGCGTCCACGCTTCAAAGCCTCCCACCTATCCTACACATCAAGGCTCAATGTTCAGTGTCAAGCTATAGTAAAGGTTCACGGGGTCTTTCCGTCTTGCCGCGGGTACACTGCATCTTCACAGCGAGTTCAATTTCACTGAGTCTCGGGTGGAGACAGCCTGGCCATCATTACGCCATTCGTGCAGGTCGGAACTTACCCGACAAGGAATTTCGCTACCTTAGGACCGTTATAGTTACGGCCGCCGTTTACTGGGGCTTCGATCAAGAGCTTCGCCTTGCGGCTGACCCCATCAATTAACCTTCCAGCACCGGGCAGGCGTCACACCGTATACGTCCACTTTCGTGTTTGCACAGTGCTGTGTTTTTATTAAACAGTTGCAGCCAGCTGGTATCTGCGACTGGCTTCAGCTCCGAGAGCAAGTCTCTTCACCTACGCGCCAGCGTGCCTTCTCCCGAAGTTACGGCACCATTTTGCCTAGTTCCTTCACCCGAGTTCTCTCAAGCGCCTTGGTATTCTCTACCTGACCACCTGTGTCGGTTTGGGGTACGATTCTGTGTTACCTGATGCTTAGAGGCTTTTCCTGGAAGCTTGGCATCAACTACTTCTGCACCGTAGTGCATCGTCATCACGCCTCAGGGTTAATAAGTAACCGGATTTACCAGGTCACTCCCCCTACACGCTTAAACCGGGACAACCGTCGCCCGGCTAGCCTAGCCTTCTCCGTCACCCCTTTCGCAGTAACACCGAGTACAGGAATATTAACCTGTTTCCCATCGACTACGCCTTTCGGCCTCGCCTTAGGGGTCGACTCACCCTGCCCCGATTAACGTTGGACAGGAACCCTTGGTCTTCCGGCGAGCGGGCTTTTCACCCGCTTTATCGTTACTTATGTCAGCATTCGCACTTCTGATACCTCCAGCAACCCTCACAGGTCACCTTCAACGGCTTACAGAACGCTCCCCTACCCAACAACGCCTAAGCGTCGCTGCCGCAGCTTCGGTGCATGGTTTAGCCCCGTTACATCTTCCGCGCAGGCCGACTCGACCAGTGAGCTATTACGCTTTCTTTAAATGATGGCTGCTTCTAAGCCAACATCCTGGCTGTCTATGCCTTCCCACATCGTTTCCCACTTAACCATGACTTTGGGACCTTAGCTGGCGGTCTGGGTTGTTTCCCTCTTCACGACGGACGTTAGCACCCGCCGTGTGTCTCCCGTGATAACATTCTTCGGTATTCGGAGTTTGCATCGGTTTGGTAAGCCGGGATGGCCCCCTAGCCGAAACAGTGCTCTACCCCCGAAGATGAGTTCACGAGGCGCTACCTAAATAGCTTTCGGGGAGAACCAGCTATCTCCCGGTTTGATTGGCCTTTCACCCCCAGCCACAAGTCATCCGCTAATTTTTCAACATTAGTCGGTTCGGTCCTCCAGTTAGTGTTACCCAACCTTCAACCTGCCCATGGCTAGATCACCGGGTTTCGGGTCTATACCTTGCAACTATTCGCCCAGTTAAGACTCGGTTTCCCTACGGCTCCCCTATACGGTTAACCTTGCTACAAAATATAAGTCGCTGACCCATTATACAAAAGGTACGCAGTCACACCACGAAGGTGCTCCCACTGCTTGTACGTACACGGTTTCAGGTTCTATTTCACTCCCCTCGCCGGGGTTCTTTTCGCCTTTCCCTCACGGTACTGGTTCACTATCGGTCAGTCAGGAGTATTTAGCCTTGGAGGATGGTCCCCCCATATTCAGACAGGATGTCACGTGTCCCGCCCTACTCATCGAACTCACAGTTAATGCATTTTAGTGTACGGGACTATCACCCTTTACTGTGCGACTTTCCAGACGCTTCCACTAACACAAGAACTGATTCAGGTTCTGGGCTCCTCCCCGTTCGCTCGCCGCTACTGGGGGAATCTCGGTTGATTTCTTTTCCTCGGGGTACTTAGATGTTTCAGTTCCCCCGGTTCGCCTCATACGACTATGTATTCATCGTATGATAGTGCAACGAATTGCACTGGGTTTCCCCATTCGGGTATCGCCGGTTATTACGGTTCATATCACCTTACCGACGCTTATCGCAGATTAGCACGCCCTTCATCGCCTCTGACTGCCTAGGCATCCACCGTGTACGCTTAGTCACTTAACCTCACAACCCGAAGGTGTTTCCACTTTCGTGCTGCTACATTTGAGAGACTCTATGACAGGTTAATCCTTACCCCAATACTTCTACGGAGGGATAAGTTTCAGCTGTCATGTTTCAATTTTCAGCTTGTTCCAGATTGTTAAAGAGCAATATCTTAAACACGACTCGCAAGAGTCATCTTTAAGATGTTTTCGGTTTCAAGAACCGGTGATAATGTCTTTCACTCATTATCGGATGGCGTCCCCAAGGGGATTCGAACCCCTGTTACAGCCGTGAAAGGGCAGTGTCCTAGGCCTCTAGACGATGGGGACACGAAAATCCGATTAAACTGACTGTCTTAATCGGTTCGTATCAGCATGAGTCAGTGACTCATTACATCAACAGGTAGCGCTTTTGCTCATTACGTTTCTATCAGACAATCTGTGTGAGCACTTCACGCGAATCAATATCATTAGGTAAGGAGGTGATCCAACCGCAGGTTCCCCTACGGTTACCTTGTTACGACTTCACCCCAGTCATGAATCACAAAGTGGTAAGCGCCCTCCCGAAGGTTAAGCTACCTACTTCTTTTGCAACCCACTCCCATGGTGTGACGGGCGGTGTGTACAAGGCCCGGGAACGTATTCACCGTAGCATTCTGATCTACGATTACTAGCGATTCCGACTTCACGGAGTCGAGTTGCAGACTCCGATCCGGACTACGACGTACTTTATGAGGTCCGCTTGCTCTCGCGAGTTCGCTTCTCTTTGTATACGCCATTGTAGCACGTGTGTAGCCCTACTCGTAAGGGCCATGATGACTTGACGTCATCCCCACCTTCCTCCGGTTTATCACCGGCAGTCTCCTTTGAGTTCCCACCATTACGTGCTGGCAACAAAGGATAAGGGTTGCGCTCGTTGCGGGACTTAACCCAACATTTCACAACACGAGCTGACGACAGCCATGCAGCACCTGTCTCAGAGTTCCCGAAGGCACTAAGCTATCTCTAGCGAATTCTCTGGATGTCAAGAGTAGGTAAGGTTCTTCGCGTTGCATCGAATTAAACCACATGCTCCACCGCTTGTGCGGGCCCCCGTCAATTCATTTGAGTTTTAACCTTGCGGCCGTACTCCCCAGGCGGTCGACTTAACGCGTTAGCTCCGGAAGCCACGCCTCAAGGGCACAACCTCCAAGTCGACATCGTTTACAGCGTGGACTACCAGGGTATCTAATCCTGTTTGCTCCCCACGCTTTCGCACCTGAGCGTCAGTCTTTGTCCAGGGGGCCGCCTTCGCCACCGGTATTCCTCCAGATCTCTACGCATTTCACCGCTACACCTGGAATTCTACCCCCCTCTACAAGACTCTAGCTTGCCAGTTTCAAATGCAGTTCCCACGTTAAGCGCGGGGATTTCACATCTGACTTAACAAACCGCCTGCGTGCGCTTTACGCCCAGTAATTCCGATTAACGCTTGCACCCTCCGTATTACCGCGGCTGCTGGCACGGAGTTAGCCGGTGCTTCTTCTGCGAGTAACGTCAATGCAATGTGCTATTAACACACTACCCTTCCTCCTCGCTGAAAGTGCTTTACAACCCGAAGGCCTTCTTCACACACGCGGCATGGCTGCATCAGGCTTGCGCCCATTGTGCAATATTCCCCACTGCTGCCTCCCGTAGGAGTCTGGACCGTGTCTCAGTTCCAGTGTGGCTGGTCATCCTCTCAGACCAGCTAGGGATCGTCGCCTAGGTGAGCCATTACCCCACCTACTAGCTAATCCCATCTGGGCACATCTGATGGCATGAGGCCCGAAGGTCCCCCACTTTGGTCCGTAGACGTTATGCGGTATTAGCTACCGTTTCCAGTAGTTATCCCCCTCCATCAGGCAGTTTCCCAGACATTACTCACCCGTCCGCCGCTCGTCACCCAGGAGCAAGCTCCCTGTGCTACCGCTCGACTTGCATGTGTTAGGCCTGCCGCCAGCGTTCAATCTGAGCCATGATCAAACTCTTCAATTAAAAGCTTGATTTGCTTCAACTCGTGAAGCGATGCTCGAAAATTAACTTTCGTAATAATTCAACTAAATGAATTACTGCTTGGTCACTCTTCAAGACTTGATATTTTTTTGAACCCTAAGGTTCTGGATATCGTCTTGTGGAGTGCCCACACAGATTGTCTGATAAATTGTTAAAGAGCAGTGAGTTAGCCGCCGTAGCTTGCTATCTCGAGGTGGCGTATAATACGCTTTCCTCTTTCAGAGTCAACCCCTAAGTTTCAGGATTTTTTCTCTTCGAACCCCGGAGACTCTGTGAAGTTGTTCACATGTTCCGTGTCGATGGAGGCGCATTATAGGGATCCGAGTTTTTTGCACAACCCCTTTTTTGATCTTTTCTTTCCGTTTGCGCACTTTTCAGCCCTTTCGGGCGGATCTTGCGCGATCAGCGCCATTTTCCTTAAGATCCGTAGCTTCAGTTGGTTGTAATTCCACCGCCAACGTCTAGTATTGCCGGTAAATATGATCCCGACGTGAGGCTATTACCATGTCCGATGCAGTGCGTTCTTATCTTCATTACTCTCCAAAACTGGGTCAACGCGTAATGATCGACCCTTCCAGCGTGGTGATCGGCAACGTTAAGCTGGCCGATGACGTCAGTATCTGGCCGCTGGTTGCCATCCGCGGCGATGTCAACGCGGTAAAGATCGGTCCGCGCAGTAATATTCAGGATGGCAGCGTGCTGCACGTGACTCATAAGTCCGAACATAACCCAGAAGGTTACCCGCTGTTGATCGGGGAAGACGTGACCGTAGGCCACAAAGCCATGCTGCACGGTTGCGCCATAGGCAACCGGGTATTGGTAGGGATGGGATCGATCCTGCTGGATGGTGCAGTAATAGAAGATGATGTGATGATTGGTGCCGGCAGCCTGGTGGCTCCGGGTAAACGTCTGGCGAGCGGTTATCTTTATATGGGAAGTCCGGCACGTCAGATTAGGCCATTGACTGCAGCTGAGTTGGAAGGGCTGCTCTACTCTTCTACTAACTATGTACGTTGGAAAGACGAATATTTGTCTGAAGACATCTGACAAACGCCCGTTCCCTGGCAAGAGAACGGGCACAAGGTTATGCCGCCAACTCGTGGCGCAGTTGGCGCAGTACTGGTTCTATCTCCGGCATCACGCCGTGCCACAACAGGAACGCATGCGCGGCCTGCCCCACCAGCATCCCTAATCCGTCAGCATATTCTGTAGCACCCTGTTGCTGTGCCCAGGTCAGAAACGGCGTTAACCCCTGCTGATAAAACATGTCATAACAGCGCGTGTTGCCAGTGATAGTGCCAACCGGCAATGACGGGATCTCGCCGCTGATCCCGGACGCCGTAGCGTTGATCACTAAATCAAACTGTTGTTGATCGAGTTGATCCAGAGGCAAGGCGGTGATTTCACCGAGATGCTGAAAACTTTCTGCCAGCATTTGCGCACGACTGAAAGTGCGGTTGGTGATCGTCATCTCACAACCAAAAGACAACAGCGGCAAGATCACGCCCCGTGCTGCGCCCCCCGCCCCCACCAGCAAAATGCGATCCTTTGGTTTGATCAGCCCTTGGCGTTCCAGATCGGTCAGCAGGCCGATCCCGTCCGTATTGTCACCCAGCAACCCACCGTCCGGCAGCACCTTGAGCGTATTGACCGCTCCGGCCAACGAGGCACGCTCGCTCAATTCAGACGCAGCCTCGTAGGCATGCTCTTTAAAAGGTACTGTGACGTTCGCCCCCTGACCACCAGCGTGAATGAACGCTTGCAGCGCCGTTTCGAAACCGTCCAGCGGTGCCAACACCGTACCATAGGGATGTTCTATGCCAGTTTGAGCGGCAAACAACGCATGAATGCGCGGTGATTTACTGTGGCTGATAGGGTTACCGAATACCGCAAACTTCTCCATTCACATTACCTCTAGCCTTGACGGATCTGTTCGCCGGTCAGGGCATCTCTGATTTCTGAAGGATTAAGGCGGCCACCAACGCTGCCGGCTAACACCGGGAAAGCGGCGCCAAACTGCTTCTGCACTTCCTCGGCGCTACGGCAAGGCTCTTGCCCGCTGAGGTTGGCGCTGGTCGAGACCAGCGGTTTCCCGAATCCTCGGCAAAGCTGTTGAACCAGTGGATGATCGCTGACACGTACAGCCAGAGAGTTGAAACGGCCGGTCAACAAGCGCGACGTTTCCGGACGAGCAGGTATCACCCATGTGACCGGACCAGGCCAACTGGCAAAAATGGCAGCCCGCTGCCGCTCGCTGAGTACACTGTCATCTATATAAGGTGCTAACTGCGTATAATCGGCAGCGATCAGGATCAGTCCCTTTTCCCAAGGCCGCTGTTTGAGGGCCAGCAATGCATTTACCGCTTGTTCACTGTCAGGATCGCACCCTAAGCCAAATACGGCTTCTGTAGGGTAAGCGATAACCTGCTGAAGATGCAGCGCGTCAATAATGGGTGTAAAGAGAGGAGTGGTATCTGAGTTCATGGCGTCATTATTCTGTGGTTGCTACGGGTTTTCCGCAAAGCTTACTGGCACAGCAAAGGACTGGGCCTTTTGCCGAACGCTTTTCCATCAGCAGCGGGTAGTGGCAGTACTCGCACTCACCGGCGACGGGTTTAAAATTGAGGACAAACTGACATTCAGGGTAGCGATCGCAGGCGTGGAAAACCTTACCATAGCGTGATTTACGCTGCAGCAGTTTGCCCTGACCACACTGCGGGCAGCTGATGCTGGTTTCGTCCGGTTTATCGATGACTTCGGTGTGATCGCACTCCGGATAGTTGCTGCAACCGATAAACATACCGTAACGGCCCTGGCGCAATGCCAGCGTCGCCTGGCATTTGGGGCATTCCTGCCCGTCCAACATCTTGACGATATGCCCATCGGCCTGCGCTTTTAGCGGTCGAATATGTTGGCACTCAGGATAACGGGAACAGCCGAGAAAAGGGCCGTGGCGACCACTGCGGATCACCAATTCGGCCCCACATTCCGGACAGGGTTCATTTTGCCTGGCGGCAAAAATCGCGGCTTTTGTCATAACTTCTTCTATAGATGTTATCGGCTCAGTGCAGATAACCTTCGTTTACTTCAAACAACAGTTCTTCCATTTGCTGATAGGCGCTTTCGTACCCAGGGATATTAAACAGCACCATCAGCACTACCCATTTCAGATCTTCGAGATCGAATTCCGTATTATCCAAAGCCATAACACGATCGATAACCATTTCACGGGTTTCGAGGTTCAATACCTGAATCTGCTCCAGGAACAGGAGGAAACCACGGCAACTGGCATCCAAACGCACGCCTTCTTCTTCGGTGTAAATCCGCATGGCCAGCGGATCGGCATCCATAAAATACGGCGCATTTTCGCCTTCCTGCAGGTCAGCGAGTTTTTCAAGCCAATTCAACGCGTTGTAGATATCATCCCGATCAAACCCCGCCTGAGCGAGATCATCAGTCAGTTGATCCTGATCGACGCGCATCTCTGGTTCATTGTGGATATAAGTTTCAAACAAGTACATCAGTACGTCGAACATGGCCTGCCCTCCTTATTCGGACATAGCCGCCGGGTACAGCTGCGATCCACCCTGCTAACTCCAGATCGAGTAATTTGATTACTACCTCTGGCACAGGTTGGCCGGCACGTTCAGCGACGACGTCAACAGGTGTCACCTCATCTCCTACGTTAGCCAACACATCGGCAAATGGCAATTCAACTTCGGCTTCTGACGCACAAATAGTTGTATTTTCGTTCAACGACAGCCAATGCAGGCCGCTTCCCAGCTGTTCCGCGATCTCTTTCGGCCCGGTAACCAGATAAGCACCCTGTTGGATCAGCCAGTGTGTACCCTCACTCATTGGGTTACCCAGCGCACCGGGTAAAGCGAAAACCTCACGTCCCTGATCAAGCGCACAGCGGGCAGTAATCAGCGTCCCGCTGCGCAGAGAGGCTTCAACTACCACCACGCCCAGACTTAACCCACTGATGATGCGGTTACGGCGTGGGAAATGGTCCGGCATCGGCAAATCGGTGACCAAATATTCTGAGAGCAAAGCCCCGCCACTATCAGCGATCTCTTCGGCCAGACGGCGATGTCGGCGCGGATAGATATTGGCCAGCCCACTGCCCAGAACGGCCACCGTATGTCCTCCCGCCGCAAATGCTGCGCGATGGCAGACGCTATCAATGCCAAGAGCCAACCCGCTGGTGATGGTAAACCCACAGTGAACCAGACCGGTGGTAAAGTAATTGCCCCAGTGCTCACCATAGTGGCTAAACTGGCGGCTGCCGACCATGGCGATTTGCGGCTGCTGCACCGCTTCCGGGTTGCCTTTGACCAGCAGCAGCAAGGGGGCATCGTCGATATGAAGCAACCGCTCTGGATAGCCGCACTCACCGTAGATCCACAGAAAATGGTCGGGCTGTTCCAGCCAGGCAAGCGTGGCAGCCAGATAACGCGGATCCGCCTGGCGAAACTGCGCCTGCTGTCGGGCATTCAGTCCCAGTTCTTGCAGCAAGCGGGAAGGTTCTCCACCGGCCCAGATCAACTGCCGTATTATCTGGCTGGCCTGCGCTGTGCCAAGCCCAGTGACTCCGCGCATCCGTAAGCCGATTTCCTGTGCCTGCATCGCCTGTTCCCTCGCAAAAAATGGTGGTATTACCAATTCGAGCAATTGGTGCGCAATGCTGTCAATCAGGCCGGGAAATGTCTAGAATAGAAGCTAAACCTCGTTTATCACTCGGATACAGATCTCAAGATATATGTCAGTATTGCAGGTATTACATTACCCAGACGACCGGCTGCGCAAAGTTGCGGCCCCGGTAAAAGAAGTCAATGCGAATATCCAGCGCATCGTGGATGATATGTTTGAAACCATGTACGCAGAGGAAGGCATTGGCCTGGCTGCGACACAGGTGGATATCCATCAGCGCATTATCGTCATTGACGTTTCTGAAAACCGCGATCAGCGCCTGGTGCTGATCAACCCGGAGCTGCTGGAAAAAAGCGGCGAAACCGGGATCGAGGAAGGTTGCCTTTCCATTCCTGAGCAGCGTGCTTTAGTTCCGCGCGCCGCTAACGTGAAAATCAGAGCGCTGGATCGCGACGGCAAGCCTTTTGAGCTGGAAGCCGACGATCTGCTGGCCATCTGTATTCAGCACGAGATGGATCACCTGGTTGGCAAACTGTTCGTCGATTACCTGTCGCCACTCAAGCGCCAGCGTATCCGCCAGAAACTGGAAAAACTGGCCAAGTTTAACGCGCGCGCCTAACCGATCAGGAAATCAACGTGTCTGACTCTTTACGGATTATTTTCGCCGGAACTCCAGACTTCGCAGCGCGTCACCTTGACGCGCTGTTGTCATCTGGGCACCAGATTGTCGGGGTTTTCACCCAGCCTGACCGCCCCGCCGGCCGCGGTAACAAGCTGACGCCAAGCCCGGTCAAGGTTTTGGCCGAGCAGCATCAATTACCGGTATTTCAGCCAAAATCACTGCGCCCGGAAGAAAACCAGCACCTGGTGGCCGATCTCAACGCCGATGTGATGGTCGTCGTGGCTTATGGGCTGATCTTGCCGAAAGCGGTGCTGGATATGCCGCGACTTGGCTGCATCAACGTCCACGGTTCCCTGCTGCCACGCTGGCGTGGCGCCGCGCCGATCCAGCGTTCACTCTGGGCCGGCGATAACGAAACTGGCGTCACCATCATGCAAATGGACGTAGGTCTTGACACCGGCGATATGATGTACAAAATCGCCTGCCCGATTGAAGCCGATGACACCAGTGCCAGTCTGTATGACAAACTGGCGCAGCTCGGCCCGCAGGGCATGTTGACCACACTGCAGCAAATGGCTGAAGGTTCTGCCAAACGTGAAGTGCAGGATGAATCGCTGGTCACCTACGCCGAGAAGCTGAGCAAAGAAGAAGCTCGCCTCGACTGGAGCTTGTCAGCCGTGCAGCTAGAACGCTGCATCCGCGCCTTTAACCCGTGGCCAGTCAGCTATTTCACCATTGACGATCAGCCGGTAAAAGTGTGGCAAGCTACGGTGTTGGAACAAAACGCCAATGCGGAACCCGGCACCATCGTTCATGCCGACAAACACGGCATCCAGGTTGCTACCGCCGAGGGTATCCTTAACCTGACTCAGCTGCAGCCCGCGGGCAAAAAACCCATGTCGGCACAGGATCTGCTGAACTCACGTCGTGAATGGTTTACACCGGGTAACCGGTTATAAGCCGCCCTCACTGCCCGGCCGATAATCGCCGGGCTGTTTCTTTCTTAATGCCGATCGCTACCCGCTTTAGCCTATGAAAAACAACTACAATCTCCGAAGCATCGCAGCCAAAGCCATCGGCCAGGTGCTGGATCAGGGCCAGTCTCTCAGTACTGTCTTGCCGCCACTGCAAAAATCCATTTCTGACAAAGATCGCGCTCTGCTGCAGGAGTTATGCTTCGGCACCCTGCGCGTGCTGCCGCAGTTGGAATGGTGTATTCAGCAATTGATGGCCAAGCCAATGACCGGCAAACAGCGCACGCTGCACTATCTGCTGATGGTCGGCCTGTACCAACTGCTGTATACCCGCATCCCAGCTCATGCAGTGCTGGCGGAAACGGTAGAAGGCGCCGTCGCGCTGAAACGGCCGCAGCTTAAAGGGCTGATCAACGGTGTATTGCGCCAGTTCCAACGACAGCAGGAAGAGTTGCTGCAACGCGCCGCCAATAATGACAGCCGCTATCTGCATCCAAGCTGGCTTTTGAAACGTATCCAGCAAGCCTACCCCGCGCAGTGGGAACAAATCGTCGATGCCAATAATCAGAAGCCCCCGATGTGGCTGCGTGTCAGCCGACTTCATCACACCCGTGGAGATTATTTGCAGCTGATGGCGCAGGCGGGTATTGCAGCCGAACCCCATACCGAATATCGCGATGCAATACGCCTGCTGGCGCCATGCGCCGTTACCGACCTCCCGGGATTTGCCGACGGCTGGGTTACCGTGCAGGATGCTTCCGCGCAGGGTTGTGTCGATCTGCTGGATCCGCAAGACGGAGAACAGATCCTCGATCTGTGTGCGGCTCCCGGCGGCAAAACCACGCATATTCTGGAAGCTGCGCCCAAAGCTCATGTCATGGCGGTCGATATCGATGAGCAACGCCTGAGTCGAGTCAAAGAAAACCTGCAACGCCTGCGTTTACACGCCGAGGTCAGGCAAGGCGATGGACGTACACCGCAAGACTGGTGTGGTGATAAGCAATTCGATCGTATTTTGCTGGATGCACCGTGCTCTGCCACGGGTGTGATCCGCCGTCATCCGGATATCAAATGGTTGCGTCGCGATAGTGACATCGCTGAACTGGCTGCGCTGCAGGCCGAGATTATCGAAGCTATTTGGCCACATCTCAAAAAGGGCGGTGTGATGGTATACGCTACCTGCTCAATTTTGCCGGCAGAGAACGCGGAGCAGATTACCGCCTTCCTCCAGCGCCATCCCGAAGCCCGTCTGGTTGAAACCGGCGATGAACAGCAGCCTGGCCGACAGAATCTTCCCCATCCGGAGGATGGAGATGGCTTCTTTTACGCTAAGCTGATTAAAATGTAGCTATTCAGTATTCAGGGCGCGGCTGTTGCGCCCTTTCAGAAAACCTTCAGCGGTTTCAGTGTGAAGCAGAGAAGCGAATGAAAATAATTATTCTTGGTGCCGGTCAGGTTGGTGGAACACTGGCGGAAAACCTGGTGGGCGAAAACAACGACATTACCGTCGTGGATACCGACTCTGGCCGTCTGCGTCAGCTGCAGGATAAGTTCGACCTGCGGGTTGTTCAGGGCTACGGTTCCCATCCACGCGTACTGCGAGAAGCAGGCGCAGAAGATGCCGACATGCTGGTTGCGGTCACTAACTCTGACGAAACCAACATGATTGCCTGTCAGATTGCCTATTCGCTGTTTAATACGCCGAACCGAATCGCCCGTATCCGCGCGCCTGAATATATCCGCGAATCAGAGAAACTGTTTCAACCTGAAGCGGTGCCCATCGACCATTTGATCTCGCCTGAACAGCTGGTTATCGATTACATCTATAAATTAATTGAATACCCTGGAGCATTACAGGTGGTGAACTTTGCAGAAGGCAAAGTCAGCATCGCTGCAGTAAAAGCCTATTACGGCGGCCCGTTGGTGGGTAATGCCCTGTCTTCTATGCGTGAGCATATGCCGCATATCGATACCCGCGTTGCCGCTATATTCCGTCAGGATCGGCCGATCCGCCCACAGGGCTCTACAATTATCGAAGCCGGAGACGAAGTGTTCTTTGTTGCGGCTTCACAGCATATCCGTGCGGTAATGAGTGAGCTACAACGGCTGGAAAAACCTTATAAACGCATCATGATTGTCGGCGGCGGTAACGTCGGTGCTGGCCTGGCGCAGCGCTTGGAGAAATCCTACAACGTGAAGCTGATCGAACGTAATCAACAACGCGCCACGGAGCTGGCCGAACAACTGCATGACACCATCGTGTTCTATGGAGATGCCTCCGACCAGGAGTTATTGGCGGAAGAACATGTTGATCAGGTAGATGTTTTTATCGCTATCACCAATGATGACGAAGCCAACATCATGTCTGCCATGCTCGCCAAACGTATGGGTGCCAAAAAGGTGATGGTGTTAATTCAGCGTCGTGCCTACGTTGACCTGGTGCAGGGCAGCGTCATCGACATTGCCATTTCCCCTCAGCAAGCCACGATCTCAGCGTTGCTGGGCCACGTACGTAAAGCAGATATCGTCAGTGTTTCATCGCTACGGCGCGGCGTGGCAGAGGCCATTGAAGCTATTGCACACGGTGACGAGAGCACCTCAAAAGTAGTTGGGCGTATCGTTGAAGATATTAAATTACCGCCGGGCACGACCATTGGCGCCATTGTCCGCGGTGATGACGTAATTATCGCCAACGGCAGCAGCAAAATCGAACAGGGCGATCACGTCATTATGTTTATTACCGATAAAAAGTTCGTTCCTGACGTTGAACGTTTGTTCCAACCAAGTCCGTTCTTCCTGTAGAACGAATTAATTGTCCCATGGTCTATAATCAGGTTGATATTCGTTGCCGTGGGTAAGAAGAGATAAAAACTTTTCTCTGCTTATTGTGGCAAAGGGAAATTGCTTTGTTAAACTTGAGTTATTAATTCTGCAAGGGGTGCGTTCTATGAGTATGATGAAAGAGTTTCGTGAGTTTGCCATGCGTGGCAACGTGGTTGATTTGGCAGTCGGTGTGATTATCGGTGCAGCATTCGGCAAGATCGTATCGTCTTTCGTTGCAGATATCATCATGCCACCGCTGGGTTTACTGATCGGCGGCGTTGACTTCAAACAGTTCCACCTGGTGTTACGCGAAGCTCAGGGCGCAGTGCCTGCAGTAGTGATGAACTACGGTTCATTCATTCAAACCGTTTTTGATTTTGTTATTGTTGCCTTTGCTATTTTCCTGGCAATTAAGTTAATGAACAAAGTACGTCGCAAACAGGAAGAAGCGCCAGCCGCACCACCTGTGCCAACTGCAGAAGAGAAGCTTCTGACTGAAATTCGCGATTTACTCAGTCATCAGCAGCAACCAAAACTGTAAATCAGTTAATCCTGCGCTAATAAAAAGCCATCTAAATCAGATGGCTTTTTTAATGCCTTAAAACCAGAAGGCCAGTGGTAAATTATCATTTGATAGTTTGCCACTGGCCTCCCAATTACCGCCTTTTGCGTGTTTGTCTTTACGCCGGTAGCTGCCTTTCCCTTTGGTATTTTTCTCTACCCGTTGGCGAAATAGTGGATCATGTAACAGTGCCTCAATGGCATTGTCCTGGATCTTACCTTTAGTATGTCGGTATTGAGTCATGGTAATTCACCTTATTTGTCTATGGTTATAAAACGAGAAGATAATACTGCCAGCAGTATAAAAATTAAAGGGCCGGCAAGCCTGTCAGGCACCCTTTTTCACTTTTTCATCGCTGGCGCCCTGTTCTAGCGCTTCCAGAATCGAGCAATAATTGCTGGTATGTGCGCTTCCGCAGCAGGCATCACTAAGGCGCTTTAGCGACTCACGCATCCGCGTTAATTCCTTAAGCTTGTTCTCGACTTCGCTCAGACGCGCATCGACGATCGACTTCGATTCCTGGCAGGTATGATGCTCAGGATCGACACGGATCGACAGCAGTTCAGCAATGGTTTCCAGCGTAAAACCGAGCTGCTTGGCATAACGGATAAAGCGCAACCGCTGCAGGTCTTGATCGCTGTACAAGCGATAGCCGCCTTCGGTACGAATGTTATGATCCATCATTCCCTGCTTCTCGTAATAACGCACGGTATCCGGCGTCACATCGGCAAGTTTTGCCAGTTGCCCTATCTTAAACATCACTCTTCCTCCGGCGAAAATTTGCTGCTCAATGCTCTCTGATATTCACCGTGTAAAAAATCTGTGCTCATTCCAGCCTGACGAAGACGATGTTCCAACAGGGCCATTCGCTTGCCAAGTTCGGCATAGTCTGGATGTTCGCTATCAACTCCCTGTAGCAAACGGGCAATGTTCAAAGCCTCTTTACGATCTTCGAGCTCAGCAGGTAGATAGCCAGCATTTTTTAGCAGGCGAAAACCTGTTCGCAATTCAGCGGGCACGGCACTGTCATCATCCAACTCTAGAAGCTGCCCCTGGCCGGGCAAGTTATCTAACTCACCTTTCGCCTGCGCATCAAGAATATGGCGCTCCGCCCACTGATCAAGTAGCCACATAACATACTCTCTCAACTGACTAATGAATAGCGTTAGCATAGCGGATAGGGAGGGGGATCTTAAGCCTGGCGGGGAAAGAACGCACGTTTGGCTGATTATGGACGTAAAAAAACCGGGCAAGCCCGGTTTTTTTACGCGTCTACAGATTACTCTGCAGTTGCTACTTCTGCTTGAGACTCAGCACGATCAACCAGCTCGATGTATGCCATCGGCGCGTTGTCGCCTGCGCGGAAGCCACACTTCAGAATGCGAGTGTAACCACCGGCACGGCTCGCGAAACGCGGGCCCAGCTCGTTAAACAGTTTTGCCACGATCTCGTTATCACGAGTACGGGCGAATGCCAGACGACGATTAGCTACGCTGTCGGTCTTGGCAAGAGTAATCAGCGGCTCAACAACGCGACGCAGCTCTTTCGCTTTTGGCAAGGTCGTCTTGATGATCTCATGACGAACCAAAGAGCCGGCCATGTTACGGAACATAGCCTGGCGATGGCTGCTGTTACGGTTCAGTTGACGACCACTCTTACGATGGCGCATGACCTTATCCTTCTCAGTAAAACCTTAACCTGTGATCCGGTTACTCGTCAGCAATGCTTGCCGGTGGCCAATTTTCCAGGCGCATGCCCAGAGAAAGTCCACGGGAGGCCAGCACGTCTTTAATCTCAGTAAGAGATTTTTTACCCAGGTTCGGCGTTTTCAGCAACTCAACCTCGGTACGCTGTACCAGATCACCGATGTAGTGGATAGCTTCTGCCTTAAGGCAGTTAGCAGAGCGGACAGTCAATTCCAGATCGTCAACAGGGCGCAGCAGGATCGGATCGAACTCTGGTTTTTCTTCTTTAACTTCCGGTTGACGTACATCACGCAAGTCAACGAAGGCTTCAAGTTGTTCGGCCAGGATGGTTGCCGCACGGCGGATCGCCTCTTCAGGATCGATCGTGCCATTGGTTTCCATTTCGATTACCAGCTTGTCCAGGTCAGTACGCTGTTCTACACGCGCTGCTTCAACATTGTAGGCAATACGCTCTACAGGGCTATAGCATGCGTCAACCAACAGACGACCGATCGGGCGCTCATCTTCTTCCGAATGAATTCGGGCAGAAGCCGGCACATAACCACGACCACGTTGAACTTTGATACGCATGCTGATAGCAGCGTTTTCATCGGTCAGGTGGCAGATCACGTGCTGAGGCTTGACGATTTCGACATCACCATCATGGGTAATGTCGGCAGCGGTCACAGGGCCAATGCCAGATTTATTCAGGGTAAGAATAACTTCATCTTTGCCTTGAACTCTCACCGCCAGCCCTTTCAGGTTGAGCAGGATCTCCAGGATATCTTCCTGTACGCCTTCTTTGGTGCTGTACTCGTGCAGTACACCATCAATCTCAACCTCGGTCACCGCGCAACCCGGCATAGATGAAAGCAGAATACGGCGCAGTGCGTTGCCAAGAGTATGGCCAAAGCCACGCTCTAAAGGCTCAAGGGTCACCTTGGCGTGCGTCGAACTGACTTGCTCGATATCTACCAGGCGCGGTTTTAGAAACTCTGTCACAGAACCCTGCATTGTGTCCTCTCTTTGGTACTAAGCCTTACTTGGAGTAAAGCTCGACGATCAGGTGTTCGTTAATGTCCGCAGACAGATCGGTACGTTCAGGCATACGCTTGAACACGCCTTCCATCTTAGCAGCATCAACTTCAAGCCAAGTCGGCTTTTCACGCTGCTCAGCCAGCTCCAGAGAAGCTTTAACACGAGATTGCTTTTTAGCTTTCTCGCGGATGCTGACTACGTCATTCGGAGATACCTGATAAGAAGCGATGTTAACAACGCGACCATTTACCATAATTGCTTTGTGGCTAACCAACTGACGTGACTCTGCACGAGTAGCGCCGAAGCCCATACGGTAAACAACGTTGTCCAGACGACCTTCCAGCAGTTGCAACAGGTTTGCACCGGTGTTGCCCTTCAGGCGTGCTGCTTCTTTGTAATAGTTACGGAATTGACGCTCCAGAACACCGTACATACGGCGAACTTTTTGCTTCTCACGTAACTGTACACCATAGTCAGACAGACGCGGTTTACGCGCACCGTGTTGACCAGGCGGTTGCTCAATTTTACACTTGGTATCGATCGCGCGAACGCCAGACTTCAGGAACAAGTCTGTGCCCTCACGGCGGCTAAGCTTGAGCTTAGGACCCAAATATCTTGCCATTTTCTTTCTCCAACTAACCTAAAAGCAGCGTTATACGCGACGCTTTTTCGGCGGACGACAACCGTTGTGAGGGATAGGAGTCACATCAGTAATGTTAGTGATGCGGAAACCTGCGGCGTTCAGTGCACGAATAGTTGATTCGCGACCCGGACCCGGTCCCTTAACCATAACTTCCAGGTTCTTGATACCGTATTCTTTTACTGCGTCAGCACAACGCTCGGCTGCAACCTGAGCTGCAAACGGAGTTGACTTACGAGAACCACGGAAACCAGAACCACCGGCAGTTGCCCAACCCAGTGCGTTACCCTGACGATCGGTAATAGTCACAATGGTGTTGTTGAAAGAAGCATGGACATGAGCCACGCCGTCAGAGACTTGCTTTCTTACACGCTTACGTGTACGAACAGGTGCCTTTGCCATTATTCAATCACCCTGATTATTTCTTGATCGGTTTACGCGGACCCTTACGGGTACGTGCGTTGGTCTTCGTACGCTGACCGCGAACTGGCAGACCACGACGATGACGCAAACCACGGTATGTACCAAGATCCATCAGACGCTTGATGCTCAGGGTAACTTCACGACGCAAATCACCTTCTACAGTGAATTTGGCGACTGCTTCACGCAGCTGTTCAATTTGCTCTTCAGACAGCTCACTGATCTTAACATGTTCAGCAATACCCGTAGCTGCACAGATAGACTGTGAGCGGGTTTTACCGATTCCGAAGATCGACGTTAAGGCGATTACGGTATGTTTATGATCAGGAATGTTAATGCCTGCTATACGGGCCACTATGCACTCCTACTATTTTATACGGCAACACCATTCTGAAAAGCCCGTTTTCAGGATACTCAAATAATGTTGCAGCTACATACAAAAGATTGGCTGGCTAATCTAGCCAGCTCAACCCAACTTTGCAAGAAAAATATGCGAGATAATCAGCCTTGACGCTGTTTATGCTTCGGCTCGGCGCTGCAAATCACACGAACGACACCGTTACGCTTAACGATTTTGCAGTTACGACATAATTTCTTGACGGAAGCACGAACTTTCATTTTTACTCTCCGTAACTTCTCAAACACACCTGATTAGCGGTTATAGCCTTTCAGGTTTGCTTTCTTCAATGCAGACTCGTACTGACTTGACATCATCAGAGTTTGCACTTGAGCCATAAAGTCCATGATGACGACAACCACGATCAGTAGCGAGGTACCACCAAAGTAGAATGGTACTTTCATTGCATCACGCATGAACTCCGGGATCAGGCAGATGAAAGTAATGTACATCGCGCCCACCAGGGTTAAACGCGTCATTACTTTATCGATGTACTTCGCCGTTTGCTCTCCCGGACGAATTCCTGGTACGAAGGCACCGGACTTCTTCAGGTTATCTGCTGTCTCACGCGGGTTGAAAACCAACGCCGTGTAAAAGAAACAGAAGAAGATGATTGCAGACGCATAGAGTAACACATAAAGCGGTTGCCCTGGCTGCAAATACAGCGAAATCGTTGTCAGCCAGTTCCAACCGGTACCGCCCCCAAACCATGATGCAATCGTGGCCGGGAACAGAATAATGCTGGAAGCGAAGATTGCCGGGATTACCCCTGCCATATTCACTTTCAACGGTAAGTGTGTGCTCTGTGCTGCATAAACACGACGACCTTGTTGACGTTTCGCATAGTTAACGACGATACGACGTTGACCACGTTCTATGAAAACAACGAAGAAGGTTACTGCAAACACTAATACTGCAACCAACAGCAACAGGAGGAAGTGCAGGTCGCCTTGCCGGGCTTGCTCAATAGTATGGGCCACTGCCGGCGGAAGTCCCGCTACAATACCTGCGAAGATAATGATCGAAATACCGTTACCGATACCGCGCTCAGTAATCTGTTCGCCCAGCCACATCAGGAACATTGTCCCGGTAACCAGACTCACTACAGCAGTAAAGTAGAATGCAAAGCCTGGGTTTAACACCAGACCCTGCATACCAGGCATATTCGGCAGACCGGTAGCAATACCGATCGACTGGAATATGGCCAACACCAGCGTACCGTAGCGGGTGTACTGGCTAATCTTGCGACGGCCAGCCTCCCCTTCTTTCTTGATTTCTGCTAACGCTGGATGAACCACCGTTAACAGCTGGATAATGATCGATGCCGAAATATACGGCATGATCCCCAGAGCAAAGATAGAAGCACGGCTGAGGGCACCACCAGAGAACATGTTAAACATTTCAATGATAGTGCCTCTCTGCTGCTCAAGCAATTTGGCAAGCACAGTGGCATCGATACCAGGAATCGGAATAAAAGAGCCGATACGGAAGACAATCAGCGCGCCGATGACAAACAAAAGTCTGCGCTTCAGCTCGCCGAGCCCGCCTTTAGCACTTTGAAAATCTAATCCTGGTTGCTTAGCCATCTGCTACTTATTCCTCAATTTTACCGCCAGCAGCTTCGATAGCAGCACGAGCGCCTTTGGTGACACGCAGACCACGCAGGGTAACCGGACGAGCGATTTCGCCAGAAAGCATAACTTTCGCGAATTCGATCTGGGTACCAACAACGTTAGCGGCTTTCAGCGTGTTCAGGTCGATTACGTCGCCTTCAACAAGAGCCAGTTCAGACAGACGAACTTCTGCCGTGATCATAGCTTTGCGCGAGGTGAAGCCGAATTTCGGCAAACGACGATATAAAGGCATCTGACCACCTTCAAAACCACGACGTACGCCACCGCCAGAACGTGAGTTCTGACCTTTGTGACCACGACCAGCGGTTTTACCCAGGCCAGAACCAATACCACGACCTACACGCTTCGGCGCATGCTTGGCACCTTCAGCCGGAGACAGAGTATTTAAACGCATCTGTTACTCCTCAACTTTAACCATGTAGGAAACCAGGTTGATCATACCGCGTACAGCAGGAGTATCCTCGCGCTCTACGGTGTGACCAATACGACGCAGACCCAGACCGAGCAGTGTAGCTTTATGCTTCGGCAGACGGCCAATGGAGCTGCGAACTTGTGTTACTTTGATAGTCTTAGCCATGGTCAATTACCCCAGAATGTCTGCAACGGATTTACCACGCTTGGCAGCGACCATTTCAGGGGACTTCATATTTGCCAAAGCATCAATAGTTGCACGAACCACGTTGATCGGGTTGGTGGAACCATAAGCTTTAGCCAATACGTTGTGCACCCCAGCGACTTCCAGGACGGCGCGCATTGCACCACCGGCAATAATACCGGTACCTTCGGAAGCCGGCTGCATGAACACACGGGAACCCGTATGAGCACCTTTAACAGGGTGCTGCAGGGTGCCGCTGTTCAGCGCGACATTCATCATGTTGCGACGGGCTTTTTCCATCGCTTTCTGGATCGCTGCCGGAACTTCGCGTGCTTTGCCGTAGCCAAAACCAACGCGACCGTTACCATCACCAACTACTGTCAGTGCGGTAAAGCTGAAAATACGGCCACCTTTTACGGTTTTAGATACGCGGTTTACCGCGATCAGCTTTTCCTGCAGTTCGCCAGCTTGTTTTTCGATGTGAGCCATCTTAAACCTCTTCCTTAGAACTGAAGGCCAGCTTCACGGGCAGCATCTGCCAGTGCCTGGACTCGACCATGATATTGGAAACCGGAACGGTCAAAGGAAACTTTAGAGATCCCTTTTTCCAACGCGCGCTCAGCCAGAGTTTTACCTACGGCAGCTGCTGCGTCTTTGTTACCGGAATACTTCAGTTGCTCAGTGATAGCTTTTTCTAAAGTAGAAGCGGCTACCAGTACTTCAGAACCATTTGGAGCAATTACCTGTGCGTAAATGTGACGCGGGGTACGATGTACCACCAGGCGGGTTGCACCCAGTTCTTTGAGCTTACGGCGTGCGCGGGTCGCACGACGGATACGAGCAGATTTCTTATCCATAGTGTTACCTTACTTCTTCTTAGCCTCTTTGGTACGCACGACTTCGTCGGCGTAACGGACACCCTTGCCTTTGTAAGGCTCAGGACGGCGGTAGGCACGCAGATCTGCAGCAACCTGGCCAATAACTTGTTTATCAGCGCCTTTCAGCACGATTTCAGTTTGGCTTGGGCATTCAGCAGTAATACCTGCTGGCAGCTGGTGATCGACTGGGTGAGAGAAGCCTAAGGCTAAATTCACCACGTTGCCTTTAACAGCAGCACGATAACCAACACCTACCAGTTGAAGCTTCTTGGTGAAGCCTTCGGTAACACCAACTACCATTGCGTTCAGCAGAGCGCGCGTAGTACCCGCTTGGGCCCAGGCGTTAGCAAAACCTTCGCGCGGAGCGAAAGTCAGTGCGTTAGCTTCTTGCTTCACTTCAACGGCGTCGTGGACAGTACGAGTCAGCTCGCCGTTCTTACCCTTAATCGAAATAACCTGACCGTTGAGTTTTACCTCTACGCCGGCAGGAATGACGACGGGTGCTTTTGCAACACGAGACATTCTTTCCTCCCGAATTAAGCTACGTAGCAGATAATCTCGCCACCAAGACCTGCTTGGCGAGCTGCACGATCGGTCATAACACCTTTAGAGGTAGAAACAACAGCGATACCCAAACCGGCCATAACTTTTGGCAGCTCATCTTTTTTCTTATAGATGCGCAGACCTGGACGGCTGATTCGCTGAATGCTTTCTACCACTGCCTTGCCCTGGAAGTACTTCAGTACCAGTTCCAGAACAGGCTTGGCGTCGCCTTCGATTTTGAAATCTTCAATAAAACCTTCTTCCTTCAGCAGGTTGGCAATTGCCACTTTCAGCTTGGAGGAAGGCATGGTGACCGCAACTTTGTTCGCGGCTTGACCGTTACGGATACGGGTCAGCATATCCGCGATCGGATCTTGCATGCTCATCTGTCTTTACTCCCGTGATTCAATTGGTAATTACCAGCTAGCCTTTTTCAAGCCAGGTACTTCACCGCGCATAGCGGCTTCACGTAACTTGATACGGCTCAACCCGAATTTGCCCACATAACCATGTGGACGGCCAGTTTGGCGGCAGCGCTTACGCTGACGAGACGGGCTGGAATCACGCGGCAGAGTTTGCAGCTTGAGAACAGCATCCCAACGTTCTTCGTCGGACGAGTTCACACCAGAAATGATAGCTTTCAGTTCCTCGCGTTTTGCGCGGTACTTTTCAGCCAGTTTCACGCGAACGACTTCGCGTGCTTTCATTGATTGCTTAGCCATCAGTAACCCTGCCTTACTTACGGAACGGGAAGTTAAAAGCAGCCAACAGCGCGCGGCCTTCATCATCAGATTTCGCAGTAGTGGTAATGGTAATATCCAAGCCACGAACGCGATCGACTTTGTCGTAGTCGATTTCTGGGAAGATGATTTGCTCACGCACACCCATGCTGTAGTTACCACGGCCATCGAATGACTTAGCGGACAAGCCACGGAAGTCACGGATACGTGGAACAGCAATGGAAATCAGACGCTCAAAGAACTCCCACATGCGCTCGCCACGCAGAGTTACTTTACAGCCGATCGGATAGCCCTGGCGGATTTTGAAGCCTGCAACAGATTTGCGGGCTTTGGTGATGAACGGTTTTTGACCGGAGATTGCTGCCAGATCAGCTGCTGCGTTATCCAGCAGTTTCTTGTCAGCGATCGCTTCACCAACACCCATGTTCAGGGTGATCTTCTCGACCCGAGGGACTTGCATGACAGAAGCGTAGCTAAACTCAGTCATGAGTTTTTTAACTACTTCGTCTTTGTAGTAATCATGCAGTTTCGCCATCGTATTACTCCAAATTACTTGATAGTTTCGCTGTTAGACTTGAAGAAACGGACTTTTTTGCCGTCTTCGAATCTAAAGCCTACACGGTCAGCCTTACCGGTAGCCGTGTTGAAGAGAGCAATGTTAGAAACCTGAATTGCAGCTTCTTTTTCAACAATGCCACCTGGTTGGTTCAGGGCCGGAACCGGCTTCTGATGTTTCTTAACCAGGTTGATACCTTCAACAATGACCTTGCCAGCAGACAGGACATTTTTTACTTTACCGCGTTTACCTTTGTCTTTCCCGGTAAGCACGATAACTTCGTCATCACGACGGATTTTCGCTGCCATGGTTCGCTCCTTAGAGTACTTCTGGTGCCAGAGAGATAATTTTCATGAACTTCTCATTACGCAGTTCACGAGTTACCGGCCCAAAAATACGCGTACCGATAGGTTGCTCGCTGTTATTGTTCAAAATAACGCATGCATTACCATCGAAGCGAATGACAGAACCGTCCGGGCGACGTACACCCTTCTTGGTGCGCACCACTACCGCCTTCAGCACATCGCCTTTCTTCACCTTACCGCGAGGAATTGCTTCCTTGATGGTAATTTTGATGACGTCGCCGATGCCTGCGTAGCGACGGTGCGAGCCACCTAGAACCTTGATACACATTACGCGACGTGCACCGGAGTTGTCGGCCACGTTCAGCATAGTCTGTTCTTGGATCATGTTAGTGCTCCGCTAATGTCAACTACAACTTTAGGACCTATTACTAGGTCGTTGAAAAGCCCCATAACCGAGGGCGCAGCATTATAACACCGCTTCCAGAGTATGGGTAGAAAAAATAAACGGCTCATTTTCTGAGCCGTTTATTAAGTTAGAGCCAGCTACTCTATTACAGAATCGCTTTCTCTACAACGCGAACCAACGTCCAAGACTTAGTCTTAGACAGTGGACGGCATTCGCGGATTTCTACCACGTCACCGATACCACATTCGTTGTTCTCGTCATGTACGTGCAGCTTGGTCGTACGCTTGATGAATTTCCCGTAGATCGGGTGCTTCACCGTGCGCTCGATAGCAACAACCATGGATTTCTCCATTTTGTCACTAACAACACGACCCTGCAGAGTACGGATAATATCAGTCATTTACACACCCGCCTTTTCAGTCAGTAAAGTCTTAACGCGTGCGACATTACGACGCACTTGTTTCAACAGGTGAGTTTGTTGCAGCTGGCCACTTGCCGCCTGCATGCGCAAGTTAAATTGCTCACGCAGCAGGTTGAGCAGCTCAGTGTTCAGCTCTTCAACGCTTTTTTCACGCAGCTCTTGTGCTTTCATTACATCACCGTCTTAGTTACAAAGGTGGTTTTGATCGGCAATTTAGCTGCAGCCAGCTTGAATGCCTCACGGGCGACCTCTTCTGGTACACCGTCCATTTCGTACAGGACTTTCCCAGGTTGGATCAGGGCAACCCAATACTCCACGTTACCCTTACCTTTACCCATACGCACTTCGAGCGGCTTCTCGGTAATTGGTTTGTCCGGGAATACACGGATCCAAATTTTACCTTGACGCTTAACTGCACGAGTCATTGCACGACGAGCTGCTTCGATTTGACGAGCAGTCAGACGGCCACGGCCAACAGCTTTCAGACCGAAAGTGCCGAAGCTAACATCCGTACCCTGCGCCAGACCACGGTTGCGGCCTTTGTGCATCTTACGGAATTTTGTACGCTTTGGTTGTAACATCAGCGACTCTCCTTACTTGCGGCCTTTACGCTGCTGCTTTTTAGGTTGAGCAGCCGGTTCCGGTTGTTCAACTGCAGCCATACCACCCAGGATCTCACCTTTGAAGATCCATACCTTAACGCCGATTACACCATAAGTGGTGTGCGCTTCAGATGTGTTGTAATCGATATCCGCACGCAGTGTGTGCAACGGAACACGACCTTCACGGTACCATTCGGTACGCGCGATTTCAGCACCGCCAAGACGGCCGCTTACTTCAACTTTGATACCTTTAGCGCCAAGACGCATTGCGTTCTGTACAGCACGCTTCATAGCACGACGGAACATAACGCGACGTTCCAGCTGTGAAGTGATGCTGTCAGCAACCAATTTAGCGTCAAGTTCCGGTTTACGGACTTCGGCGATGTTAATTTGCGCAGGAACGCCAGCGATATCCGCTACGACCTTACGCAGTTTTTCGACATCTTCGCCTTTCTTGCCGATAACGATGCCTGGACGAGCAGTGTGAATAGTCACACGGATGCTCTTCGCAGGACGCTCGATAACGATGCGAGAAACGGAAGCTTTCGCCAGTTCCTTAATCAGGAATTGACGAACTTTAAAGTCGCTGTCCAGGTTGTCAGCGAATTCTTTGGTATTCGCATACCAAGTAGAGTTCCAAGGTTTGACAATACCCAGGCGAATACCATTAGGATGTACTTTCTGACCCATTGCTAGTCTCCAGAGTCTCAGCGATCGGACACAACCACAGTAATGTGGCTGGTGCGCTTCAGGATGCGATCTGCACGACCTTTTGCACGCGGCATAATGCGCTTCATGCTTGGGCCTTCGTCTACGAAGATTTTCGTGACTTTCAGATCATCGATGTCAGCGCCATCGTTGTGTTCTGCGTTAGCAATGGCAGACTCCAGTACTTTCTTAACCAGACCAGCAGCTTTCTTGTTGGTGTAGGTCAGAGTTTCCAGAGCTTGCGACACTTTCTTACCGCGGATCAGGTCTGCAACAAGGCGAACCTTCTGAGCAGAAGAACGAGCGTGGCGATGTTTAGCGATAGTTTCCATCTCTTCCTCCTACCTTAGCGCTTTTTAGCTTTTTTATCAGCCGCATGGCCGCGATAAGTACGAGTCGGCGCGAATTCACCCAGTTTGTGACCGACCATTTCATCGGAAACGAACACTGGTACGTGCTGACGACCATTATGGACAGCGATGGTCAAACCGATCATGTTAGGAAAGATCGTTGAACGACGGGACCAAGTGCGCAAAGGCTTCTTGTCACCGCTTTCCACCGCTTTCTCTACCTTCTTCAGCAAGTGCAGGTCAATAAAAGGACCTTTCTTGAGAGAACGTGGCATGGCTTATCCTCTAATTATTTTTTGCTACGGCGACGTACGATGAACTTATCAGTACGCTTGTTGCTACGGGTCTTCTTACCTTTGGTCTGAACGCCCCACGGGGTTACCGGGTGCTTACCAAAGTTACGACCTTCACCACCACCGTGCGGGTGATCTACCGGGTTCATCGCCGTACCGCGAACGGTAGGACGAACACCACGCCAACGTGCAGCACCTGCTTTACCCAGAACGCGAAGCATATGTTCAGCGTTACCGACTTCACCCAAGGTGGCGCGGCAATCAACTGGAACTTTACGCATTTCGCCTGAGCGCAGACGCAGAGTTACGTAGGAACCATCACGTGCAACGATCTGAACGTAGGCACCAGCAGAACGAGCCATCTGGCCGCCTTTACCTGGTTTCATTTCTACGTTGTGAACCGTTGAACCCACTGGGATGTTGCGCATTGGCAGGGTGTTACCTACCTTGATTGCAGCATCAACGCCAGATTGGATCTGGTCACCAGCTTTCAGGCCTTTCGGCGCCAGGATGTAACGGCGTTCGCCGTCTTTGTACAGAACCAGCGCGATGTTCGCGGAACGGTTCGGATCGTACTCCAGACGCTCAACCACTGCAGCCACACCGTCTTTGTTGCGTTTGAAGTCAACCAGACGATAATGTTGCTTGTGGCCACCACCGATATGACGGGTGGTGATACGGCCATTGTTGTTACGACCACCGCTTTTGCTCAGTTTCTCAAGCAGCGGGGCATAAGGTTTACCCTTGTGCAGCTCAGGGTTAACCACTTTAACAACGTGGCGACGACCCGGAGATGTAGGTTTACATTTAACAATTGCCATTGTTCTTACTCCTCCGACTTACTCTGCGCCGCCGATGAAGTCCAGGTTCTGGCCTTCTTTCAGGGTGACGTAAGCTTTTTTCCAGTCGCTACGACGACCAACACGCTGACCGTGACGTTTCACTTTCCCTTTAACTACCAGGGTGTTCACGTCTTCGACTTCGACTTCAAACAGTTTCTGCACTGCAGCTTTGATTTCTGCTTTGGTCGCGTCTTTGGCAACTTTGAGTACGATGGTGTTGCTTTTTTCCATCGCAGCGGATGCTTTTTCAGATACGTGCGGTGCACGCAGCACTTTCAGCAAACGTTCTTCACGGATCATGCCAGCATCTCCTCAACTTGCTTCACAGCATCAGCAGTCATAACCACTTTGTCGAAGGCGATCAGGCTAACCGGGTCGATACCTGCTACATCGCGCACGTCAACCTTGTACAGGTTGCGAGCAGCCAGGAACAGATTCTCATCCAGTTCACCGGTCACGATCAGCACATCTTCCAGAGCCATATCTTTCAGTTTCTGTGCCAGCAGCTTAGTTTTAGGCGCTTCTACAGAGAACTTCTCGACAACGATCAGACGATCTTGACGTACCAGTTCGGACAGGATGCTTTTCAGCGCGCCGCGGTACATCTTTTTGTTTACTTTCTGACTGTGGTCCTGAGGCTTAGCAGCAAAGGTCACGCCACCTGAACGCCAGATCGGGCTCTTTACAGAACCTGAACGCGCACGGCCGGTACCTTTCTGGCGCCACGGTTTTTTACCGGAACCAGTCACTTCAGCGCGGGTCTTCTGAGCACGGGTACCTTGACGGGCACCTGCTGCATAAGCAACAACAACCTGGTGTACCAGCGCTTCGTTGAAATCACGACCGAAGGTAGTTTCGGAAACAGTCAGCGCGCTTTGCGCGTCTTTCAATACTAATTCCATTGCTATCCCCTTACGCCTTCACAGCTGGTTTAACGATCAGGTTGCCACCGGTTGCGCCCGGTACAGCACCCTTAACCAGCAGCAGGTTGCGCTCAGCGTCAACACGTACTACGTCCAGGCTTTGAACGGTTACACGCTCGTCACCCAGGTGGCCAGCCATTTTCTTGCCTTTGAACACTTTGCCCGGAGTCTGGTTCTGACCGATAGAACCCGGAACGCGGTGAGACAAGGAGTTACCGTGGGTAGCGTCTTGGGTACGGAAGTTCCAGCGCTTAACTGTGCCAGCAAAACCTTTACCTTTAGAAGTACCGGTAACATCGACTTTTTTAACTTCAGCGAAGATTTCTACGCTGATGTTTTGACCTGCAGTGAACTCTTCACCTTCTGCAAGGCGGAATTCCCACAGACCACGGCCAGCTTCAACGCCAGCTTTAGCGAAATGGCCCGCTTCCGGTTTGGTCACACGGTTAGCTTTTTTGCTACCAGTGGTAACCTGAACGGCACGGTACCCGTCGTTTTCCAGGTCTTTAACCTGAGTCACGCGGTTCGCTTCAATTTCAATCACGGTTACTGGGATAGAAACGCCATCTTCAGTGAAGATACGAGTCATGCCCACTTTTTTACCGACTAAACCAATCATTGTTTCAACCTCTCAATCGCTCAATGACCTGATTAACCCAGGCTGATCTGCACGTCTACACCGGCAGCCAGATCCAGACGCATCAGAGCATCAACGGTTTTCTCGGTTGGCTCAACGATGTCAACCAGACGCTTGTGAGTGCGAATCTCGTACTGATCACGCGCGTCTTTGTTAACGTGCGGAGAGATCAGAACGGTAAAGCGCTCTTTGCGAGTTGGCAGCGGGATCGGACCACGGACTTGCGCACCAGTGCGCTTTGCAGTCTCGACGATTTCCGCGGTTGATTGATCGATAAGACGATGATCAAACGCTTTCAGGCGGATACGGATTCTTTGGTTCTGCATGAGACCAGAGCTCCAATTATTTATAAACGTAAATAATTACTCCTCACACCCATTTCGATTGATGGGGGAGTGTAATCGTCAACATATAACCCCCATATCGGGAGTATTGTTCGAAGAGCAGAAAGTCCTGCCTATCGACTGATTCGCTAAAATCAGGCTTACCAAGATTAGGTAAGCCCGCGCATTATACGCAAAACAGAGCGAGAAGCAAGGCACAGATGGAAATATGCTCAGGATATCGGCATTTTTTACCGGCGGGTAACTAACGGGTGAAAACCGAGGGGGAAATTCGTCGGGATTAGGGCAAGGCTTTGTCGCTGCTCCCCTGCCCTGCCGGAGAAACTCATGCCGGCAGGAGAACATCGTTGTAAAAGGTATTTACTGCCTACAACTGAGCTTGGGCATAGTTCTGGATACCCAGACGCGCGATCAAATCCAGTTCGGTTTCCAGCCAGTCGATATGTTCTTCTTCGTCGGCCAGAATTTCTATCATCAGGTCACGGCTGACATAGTCATGGATAGAATCAGCATAGGCGATGCCTTCACGCAGATTCTTGGCGCCATCCAATTCCAGGGCCAGGTCCGAACGCAACATTTCTTCGATATCTTCGCCAATGTTCAGCTTGCCGAGATCCTGCAAATTCGGAAGGCCTTCCAGAAACAGGATACGCTCGATATAGCGATCGGCATGCTTCATTTCATCGATCGACTCGTGGTATTCCTTTTCATTGAGGCGTGTTAGCCCCCAGTTCTTGAACATTCGGGCGTGCAGGAAATATTGATTGATGGCAACCAGCTCGTTACCGAGCAGTTTGTTGAGATGAGCAATGATCTTTTTATCGCCTTTCATAGGTAAATCCTCCTGGCCAGTTCTAAAAGTGTAGAAGCTGTAAGCCAAGAGTCAAAAAATAACCTTACCTTTAGTTAGGCAACTTCATGCATTGGGATAATGGTTCCGCTTTCCTCCACCATAATCTGTCTTGCCTGACGAATGCACTTTCCGCAATCGGTACCAATCGGCACAAGTTCACGCAGTTGTTTCATGGTATGCGGGTTGTGCTGACGCACGGCTTTACGGATCGCTTTGTCAGTCACGGCATTACACAGACATACGTACATAAGAGACTCACTTCTTAACCAATTCTGTAAGTCTAAATAGGAATGCTTTTTATTTCAATTAAGATTTGACCAAATTGCATAAAAAAAGGGCACCGAAGTGCCCTCTTTTGTGTCGAAAAATTATTCGCGATTAAGCGATAACTTTAGCAACAACACCAGCGCCAACAGTACGGCCGCCTTCACGGATTGCGAAACGCAGGCCGTCGTCCATCGCGATTGGGTGGATCAGGGTAACAACCATGTTCACGTTGTCACCTGGCATTACCATTTCAACGCCTTCTGGCAGTTCGATGGTACCGGTCACGTCAGTTGTACGGAAGTAGAACTGTGGACGGTAGCCTTTGAAGAATGGAGTATGACGACCACCTTCTTCTTTGCTCAGGATGTACACTTCTGAGTCGAACTTGGTGTGTGGCTTGATTGAACCTGGTTTAGCCAGTACCTGACCACGTTCGATGTCTTCACGCTTGATACCACGCAGCAGAACACCAACGTTCTCACCAGCACGGCCTTCGTCCAGCAGTTTGCGGAACATTTCAACGCCAGTACAGGTAGACTTAACGGTGTCTTTGATACCAACGATTTCAACTTCTTCGCCAACTTTAACGATACCGCGCTCAACACGACCGGTAACAACGGTACCACGACCGGAGATGGAGAAGACGTCTTCGATTGGCAGCAGGAACGGCTTGTCGATAGCACGCTCTGGTTCTGGGATGTAAGAATCCAGGTAACCGGCCAGCTCGATGATTTTAGCTTCCCACTCAGCTTCGCCTTCCAGTGCTTTCAGCGCTGAACCACGAACAACCGGCAGGTCATCACCAGGGAAGTCGTAAGCAGACAGAAGTTCACGAACTTCCATTTCTACCAGTTCCAGCAGCTCTTCATCATCAACCATGTCGCATTTGTTCATGAATACGATGATGAAAGGAACGCCAACCTGACGACCCAGCAGGATGTGCTCACGGGTCTGAGGCATTGGGCCGTCAGTCGCAGCAACAACCAGGATAGCGCCGTCCATCTGAGCAGCACCGGTGATCATGTTTTTAACGTAGTCGGCGTGCCCTGGGCAGTCAACGTGCGCGTAGTGACGAGTCGGGGTGTCATACTCAACGTGAGAAGTGTTGATGGTGATACCACGAGCTTTTTCTTCTGGTGCGTTATCGATCTGGTCGAAAGCACGTGCAGAACCGCCGTAGGTTTTAGCCAGAACGGTGGTGATTGCTGCAGTCAGGGTAGTTTTACCGTGGTCAACGTGGCCGATAGTACCAACGTTAACGTGCGGTTTGGAACGTTCAAATTTTTCTTTAGACACGGCTATATTCCTTACTCTTATGCTCTCCCCTCATGGAGAGAGCACTGATCAATGTGTTAAACCCGAAAGCTTATTTACCACGGGCTTCAATAACGGCCTGAGCGACGTTGTTCGGCGCATCATCGTACTTCAGGAACTCCATGGAGTAAGAAGCACGGCCTTTGGTCAGAGAACGCAGTTGAGTTGCGTATCCGAACATCTCGGACAACGGAACTTCAGCGTGAATCTGAACGCCAGTAGCGTTGGATTCCTGACCTTTCAGTTGACCACGACGACGGCTAAGGTCACCGATGACGTCACCAGTGTTCTCTTCCGGCGTTTCAACTTCAACCTTCATGATAGGCTCAAGCAAAACAGGTTTTGCTTTCTTAAAGCCATCTTTAAAGGCGATAGAAGCGGCCAGTTTAAACGCCAATTCGGAGGAGTCAACATCGTGGAAAGAACCGAAATGCAGACGCACACCGAGATCAACTACCGGATAACCAGCCAGTGGACCAGACTTAAGCTGCTCCTGGAGGCCTTTATCAATGGCAGGGATGTATTCCGTTGGGATCACACCACCTTTAATGTCATTGATGAACTCGTAACCTTTCGGATTTGAGCCCGGCTCCAGTGGGTACATGTCGATCACAACGTGACCATACTGACCACGACCACCAGACTGCTTGGCGTGTTTACCTTCGATATCGGTAACTTTCGCGCGAATCGCTTCACGGTAAGCAACCTGAGGTTTACCCACGTTAGCTTCAACGTTGAATTCACGCTTCATGCGGTCAACCAGGATATCCAGGTGAAGTTCACCCATACCTGCGATGATAGTCTGACCTGATTCTTCGTCAGTCCATACGCGGAATGATGGGTCTTCCTTCGCCAGACGGCCCAGAGCCAGACCCATTTTTTCCTGGTCAGCTTTGGTTTTTGGTTCAACTGCAACGGAGATTACCGGCTCAGGGAACTCCATACGCTCCAGAATGATCACGTGGTTTGGATCACACAGAGTGTCACCGGTAGTCACGTCTTTCAGACCGATTGCTGCAGCGATGTCGCCCGCACGAACTTCTTTGATCTCTTCACGCTTGTTAGCGTGCATCTGAACGATACGGCCCAGACGCTCACGAGCAGCCTTCACTGAGTTCAGAACGGTGTCACCGGAGTTAACGATACCGGAGTACACGCGGAAGAAGGTCAGGTTACCCACGAATGGGTCGGTAGCAATTTTAAATGCCAGAGCAGCAAACGGCTCTTCATCGCTAGCGTGACGCTCAGCCGGAGTATCTTTACCGTCGTCCAGGATACCGTTGATTGCAGGGACGTCAATTGGGGATGGCAGGTAATCAATTACCGCATCCAGCATCGCCTGCACGCCTTTGTTTTTAAAGGCGGAACCACAGGTAACCAAGATGATTTCGTTGTTCAGCACGCGCTGACGCAGAGCAGTCTTGATTTCTTCCTCGGTCAGCTCTTCGCCGCCCAGGTACTTGTCCATCAGCTCATCTGAAGCTTCAGCTGCAGATTCAACCAGGTTCTGGCGCCATTCTTCAGCCAGCTCTTGCATGTCAGCAGGGATGTCTTCGTATTCGAAGGTCACGCCAGCATCAGCTTCGTTCCAGTTGATCGCTTTCATTTTCACCAGGTCAACAACACCGGTGAATTTCTCTTCTGCGCCGATAGCCAGCTGCAATGGCACTGGATTCGCGCCCAGACGAGATTTGATCTGACCAACAACTTTCAGGAAGTTAGCACCCATGCGGTCCATTTTGTTAACGAACGCGATGCGTGGAACTTTGTATTTGTTAGCCTGACGCCATACAGTTTCAGACTGAGGCTGAACACCACCTACAGCACAGTAAACCATTACAGCGCCATCAAGAACACGCATGGAACGTTCTACTTCGATGGTGAAGTCAACGTGTCCTGGGGTGTCGATGATGTTTACGCGGTGCGGCTCAAACTGCTTGGCCATACCAGACCAGAAAGCAGTAGTCGCTGCAGAAGTGATGGTAATACCACGCTCCTGCTCCTGTTCCATCCAGTCCATGGTGGCAGCGCCGTCATGAACTTCACCGATTTTGTGGTTTACACCGGTGTAGAACAGAATACGTTCGGTAGTGGTCGTCTTACCGGCGTCGATGTGGGCGCTGATACCGATATTACGGTAGCGCTCAATGGGTGTTGTACGAGCCATTTGATTCCTCTATTGCCTTAGGCGTTCAAGTTCGGTTAACCCAAGCGGGTTGGCTTCTTGAAGCGCCCGCTTGGTTAGCATAACTACTGCGTGGCAATTACCAGCGGTAGTGGGCGAACGCCTTGTTAGCTTCGGCCATACGGTGAACGTCTTCACGCTTCTTAACAGCAGAACCTTTGTTCTCAACTGCATCAGAAAGCTCGTTCGCCAGGCGCAGAGCCATGGATTTATCACCGCGTTTACGAGCAGCATCAACGATCCAACGCATTGCCAGAGCATTACGACGGACCGGGCGAACTTCAACTGGCACCTGATAAGTAGAACCACCAACGCGGCGAGACTTAACTTCTACAGTCGGGCGAACGTTGTCGAGGGCTACTTCGAAAGCTTCCAGGTAATCTTTACCAGAACGCTGAGCCAGGGTCTCCAGCGCGGTATAGACGATTGCTTCTGCAGTAGATTTTTTACCATCTACCATCAGGATGTTTACAAATTTGGCCAACAGTTCGGATCCGAACTTAGGATCTGGCAGGATTTTACGTTGGCCGATTACGCGACGACGTGGCATGGAAATACTCCGTTGTTAATTCAGGATTGTCCAAAACTCTACGAGTTTATTTTGACATTAAAGTGAAAATGTTTGGCCTTACTTAACGGAGAACCATTAAGCCTTTGGCTTCTTCACGCCGTACTTGGAACGAGCTTGCTTACGGTCTTTAACACCGGAGCAGTCAAGTGCACCACGAACGGTGTGGTAACGCACACCTGGCAAGTCTTTTACACGACCGCCACGGATCAGGATCACGGAGTGTTCCTGCAGGTTATGACCTTCACCGCCGATGTAGGAGGTAACTTCAAAACCGTTAGTCAAACGCACACGGCATACTTTACGCAGTGCGGAGTTTGGTTTCTTAGGAGTGGTGGTATATACGCGAGTACATACGCCACGTTTCTGCGGGCAGGCTTCCAGCGCTGGAACGTTGCTTTTAGCAGCCTTCACAGAGCGTGGTTTGCGTACCAGCTGATTAATTGTTGCCATTAAAAAGCTCCTGGTTTTTGCTTCGTAAACACGTGATAAATCCCCTCGTATGCACTACTGGCAAAGTACGAGGACGCAGAATTTTATGGCTGAGTAGTAGAGGTGTCAAGAAATATACAACATCACTCTCATCACCAGGCCATTTGGCTGCGATGTTTTTCGGTTAATTCAACGAAGTGATTATAGCCGATGACAGTGATTTTGTGTGAAAAATGACCAGACACCCCTCTGGCATCCAGGTCGTTCTGCAGCGCATAAAGGGATATGGGGGCATTGAGCAGCAATTCAAGGTGCACGCTACCGGCCAGGCCGGCCAGCACGCCATCCTGCAACAGCAACAGGTCATCGCCCGGTGCGGTCAAACGCAGCAGCGCGGGCAAATCACATTGAGTGGGGGAACGGCTAAGGGTATACAGCATCAGGATTTCCTAAAATGTCATCACCACGTCATAGCTGGCCAGTTGGCGACTCAGCGCATCCGGTGCCAAAATCTCGGCGTCCAGCACCCAGTCGGTCACCTGGCTCAGGCCGCGTTCCTGTAGCGATGCCTGGCAAAGATAACACTGTTCAACGTCATACAGCGGCAGCACGCCAAAAGTGGCAATGTAATTGCGCGCCAGAATTTTTTCCGGTTGCTGCCCCGGCATAATCTGCAACACGCCGTCACCGATAAAAAACACGCCCAGATTTTCGCTCAACGCCGAAGTGGCTAACAACGCATCCAGACCTTCCCTGCCGCTGGCGCTGCCGTGTGGACTCTGGGTAAAAACAAAAGCGACTCGTTTCATAAACTCTCTCAGAACTGCACCAGGCGGTCACAGCTCAGCGAAGCCTCCGCCAGCGAGCCCAGCCCGCTAAGGGTAAAACCCGGCTGAAGATTGGCGCTGGGCAATCCTTGCTGTGCGGCTTCCTGCTCATCGGTCACACCGCGCCGCAGCGCCGCAGCCACGCAGACGTTGAGCTCAATGCCATGCTGCTGTGCCAACTGCACCCAACCCCGTACCAAATCGAATTCGTCGCTGGCCGGTGCAGTCAGTTGATTGGCGTTCAACACCCCTTCACGGTAAAAAAACACGCTGGAGAGGTGGTGTCCCTTGACCAGCAAAGCCTGCGCGAACTGATAGGCGCTGCTGGCCTGTTGAGTGCCGTAAGCCGGACCGGTGACCAAAAGGCAGTAATTCAGCATCCGCGCTCAGTTCCCAACAGATCGCCGCTTTTGAACTGGCGGATGTACAGATACACGGTGTGTTTTGAGATATTCAGACGGTCCGCCACCTGATTAATGGCGTCCTTGATATCAAAAATGCCCTTCTCATAGAGATTCAGCACTACCTGGCGGTTTTTGGCATTGTTGGAGACATTACGATCGGCATTAACTTCCTCAATGGTAAACTCCAGCGTCTGCGCCACCAGATCGTCAACGGAAGACGCAAAGTTGACCGAGGGTGCCACATCCTGAGTTTCCGGCGGCATAAAGGTCTGCATCACCTGGGAGAAAGGCACGTCGAGGTTCATGTTGATACACAACAAACCGATCACCCGCTGCTCGCGATTGCGGATGGCGATAGTCACCGACTTCATCAGGACGCCGCTCTTGGCACGGGTAAAATAGGCCTTGGACACGCTGCTGTCATCGCCGGCCATGTCATGCAACATACGCAGCGCGAGGTCAGTGATCGGCGAACCGATCTGCCGCCCGGTATGCTCACCGTTCGCAATCCGTACCGCCGAACATTTCAAATCTTCCAAAGCATGCAGCACGATTTCACAGTGCCCGCCGATCAACATCGCCAGGCCGTCAACAACCGCTTCGTAAGACTTCAGGATTTCATGATCCGTCTGGGTAAACGGACGTTCATTCAGCAAATCAAGTTCGCTGGCTTCGCTGGATAAAAGCGAATTAGACATCGAAAATACCACCCTCAAAGATCGCCTGTGCCAGGGGGCGCAGCTAAAACTGCTCGTGCGGGTTCCTTTCCACAGGCGGCACACCCTTGAAGTTACGCGGGATGGGCTGGCTGATATCAGTCTGAAACAGCACGACGAGCGTCCGCAGGCCGAGATGACCAGGAACAGTTTTAGGTACACGCCCTAAGGGGCAGGCGCATGACTCATAAGTCCGGATTATTAGTCTAGCAAAACAGCCAGAGTAAAGTCCTTGCGTTTGCGCGTGGTATTGACGTTAAGCCCGATGCCCGGCAGGCGTCAAGCGATCAGTGGGCAGGAAGCGAAAGTTAGCGCTGATTTGGCGGATTAAAATGAACACCGCCGCGAGGGAAACTCGCGGCGGTGTGGGGACTCAGACAGGCTTATTGCGCTTTGGCGTCTGCCGCTGCGTCAGCCGGCTTCTCAGCCTTGGCATCCGCTTTAGGAGCGGCTTTCACATCCAGCAGTTCAACGTCGAACACCAGTGTGGAGTTGGCCGGGATGCCCGGAACGCCAGTTTTACCGTAGGCCAGCGCCGGTGGGATAACCAGCTTGATTTTGCCGCCTTTCTTGATGTGTTTCAGGCCTTCGGTCCAACCTGGGATCACACCGTCCAGACGGAATGACAGTGGCTCACCACGGGTGTAGGAGTTATCAAACTCGGTGCCGTCAGTCAGGGTGCCTTTGTAGTTTACTACAACGGTATCGCTGTCTTTAGGCGCAGAACCGGTACCTGGCTTCTCTACCTGATACAGCAGGCCGGACTCGGTTTTCTTCACGCCTTTTTCTTTCGCGAAGGTGTCGCGGTACTTGGTGCCTTTCGCTTCGTTATCTTTCGCATCCTGCTCCATCTTCGCCTGAGCGGAAGCCTTCACGCGCGCTTCAAAGCTCTGCAGAGTTTTTTCGATATCTGCGTCGTTCAGCTTGCTCTTGTTGGCGAAAGCGTCCTGAACGCCTGAGATCAGCTGGTCTTTGTCCAGTTTGATACCCAGTTTTTCTTGCTCTTTCAGCGAGTTGTCCATGTAACGGCCCAGGGATGCGCCCAGTGCGTAAGCCGCTTGCTCGTCATCGTTCTTGAACTTGCCGGTGCTTGGTGCTGCGTCTGCGGCTTTAGCTGCTTCTGCCGGTTTAGCTGCATCGGCAGCCATGACCTGGGTCGCATTCAAAGCAAAAGCCATGGTGGTTGCCAGAAGCGTGACTTTAAACAAAGATTTCATCCATTTCTCCAGTGTCTGAAGCGGTGCCCCAAACAATCATTAAGTAAGATAACCGGGCTACTATAGCTGTCCGAAACAAAACAAAACAGTCACACAGGTAACCAATCGAGTCAAAGTGTGACTCCAGCTTTAAACAGAAGTTTCGTTTAATGTGCTACCCGTATGATAAGTCAGATTTTTCCTGCGCCCGTGGTATCCACAGTAACAAAAACCGCCACACCGAGCGCTCTATTTTTCAGCACTTTACACAGTGCACCCGCGTTTTCCGTCTGCCCCCGCACACAGCGGGGTGAAATAGCGCAGCGCAAAGCCGTCGGCAGCTGTTACCATAGCGTCAGATTCAGGATTTAACCGCGTCAGAGGTAGCATCATGCACAACGCCGATATCCAAAGCCTGTTACTGCGGCTTGAAGAACTGGAAAGTCGTCAGGCCTTTCAGGAAGTCACTATTGAAGAGCTCAATCAGACCGTGGTGAAACACCAGCTTGAAATGCTGAAATTGCAGGATCACCTGCGCGTGCTGACCGACAAGCTGCGATCGACCCAAACGTCGATGATCGCGTCGCAGTCGGAAGAAACGCCGCCGCCACATTATTGATAAGCCATAAAAAAGGGCAGCCTGAGGGCCGCCCTTTTTTTTGCCGTTACTGCGCCGCGATTAGTGGCAGCCGCAACCGCCGTTACCACAACCGCCTTTCTTGGCCTGACCGTGATCATGCGCGTGGTCATGGTCGTGATCGTGGCCATGGCCGCCGCAGCAACCTTCACCGTGTTCGTGGTGATGATCGTGCTCGCCGTGTACGTGGCCGTGCGCCAATTCTTCAGCGGTAGCTTCGCGGATCGCGACAACTTCTACGTTGAAGTTCAGGTTCTGACCAGCCAGCATGTGGTTACCGTCAACCACTACGTGATCGCCGTCCACTTCGGTGATTTCGACCGGCACTGGGCCCTGATCGGTGTCAGCCAGGAAACGCATGCCAACTTCCAACTCGTCAACGCCCATAAAGACGTCTTTCGGCACGCGCTGCACCAGGTTTTCGTCGTAGTTGCCGTACGCATCGTTAGCGCCAACGTTAACGTCAAAACGATCGCCCGCTTCGTGGCCTTCGAGTGCTTTTTCCAGACCTGCGATCAGAGAACCATGCCCGTGCAGATAGTCCAGCGGCGCACTCACCGGAGACTCATCAACCAACACACCGTCTTCTGTACGTACTTGATAAGCCAGGCTGACCACCAAGTCTTTTGCTACTTTCATGATATCTCCTACCGTTGGATACTTGGACGCAGCCGTCATGAGGCCGCGCCTTTACCGGACAGATTGTATCGGAAATCTGCCCCGCTGTACCCTCCAGCATAAAAAAACGCGCTCGATAACGCTATTCCGGATGGAAAATACCGATCACCTGCTCCTGCGGCCGGACGTGCTTTTCCACCTGCTGTTCGGTCTGCCGCTGATGATGGCCGCACTTGACGCACTCCACCACTTCGACCTGGTCTTCACGCCAAACGGCCAGCGTATCCATAGCCTTACAGCTTGGGCAGACCGCCCCGGCGATAAATCTTTTCCGTGTTGCAGACATCTCAGTGCTCCAAATTATTCGTATTCATCCCAGCCGTCGAACTGGCGACTCTCTTTTTGCATTTCCCGGTGGAAAAGTTCTTCCAGCTCGCGCCGCGCTTCCTTCACGCGGGAAATTTGCGCCACATCGCCGTGATGCGGCGGCATCAGCTCACGCAACATCCGCATATCCAATCGACGGAAGTGCTGCTGTGCGCGATAGGCCTGATGAGGATGCATGCCCAGTTCCATCAGTGCCTTGCGCCCCAGTTCCAGCGCACTGGAAAAAGTTTCGCGACTGAACTGCTTGACCCCTGCCTGCAACAACTCATGCGCTTCCACACGGCCGCGCGCCCGCGCCAAAATACTCAGCTCGGGAAAATGCTGCTGGCACAGGCGAACAATTTCCATGGTGTCTTCCGGCTCATTACAGGTGATCACAATCGACTTGGCCTTCGCCGCGCCGGCCGCACGCAGCAGCTCCAGCTCGGTGGCGTCACCGTAATACACCTTATAACCATAGCGCCGCAGTACGCCGACGGCGCTGACATCGCGCTCCAGGACGGTAATACGCATCTTGTTGGCCATCAGCAGGCGGCCGATCACCTGACCAAAACGTCCGAAGCCCACGATGATCACCTGCGGATCGTCGTCTTCCACATACGGGGTCTCTTCGTCCTCATCCCGGGCGTTATAACGGCGCACCAGGATGCGATCGATAATCTGCATCAGCAGCGGCGTAGTCATCATCGACAGGGTCACCACCACCAGCAACAGCGCAAGCTGATCGGACTGCAACACCTTCTGCGCCCCCGCCGCCGAAAACAGCACGAAGGCAAACTCTCCGCCCTGACTGAGCACGCCGGCAAACTGCAAGCGCACTGAGCTGCGCAGGCCGAAAATGCGCGACAGCGAGTACAGCACCCCCGACTTAATCGCCACCAACAGCACCACGCCCAGCAGCACTTCGGCCAGATGGGTATAGAGTACGCCGATATTCAGCGCCATGCCCACCGAGATAAAAAACAGCCCCAGCAGCAGCCCTTTGAAAGGCTCGATGGAGATTTCCAGCTCGTGGCGATATTCGCTTTCGGCCAGCAGCACGCCGGCGATAAAGGTCCCTAGCGCCATAGAAAGACCAAGGGCATCCATAAACATCGCCGCCCCCAGCACCACCAGCAGGGCGGCAGCGGTGAAGATTTCGCGAACTCCGGAAGAGGCGATATAGCGAAACAGCGGACGCAGCAAGTACCGTCCGCCGATCAGCATGCCGCCGAATGCTGCCACCTTGAGTGCAATTTGTGCCCAATCGTCGCTGCTGCCGCCGGCACCGGCCAGGATCGGGATCAGCGCCAACGCCGGGATCACCGCCATATCCTGGAACAGCAGCACCGAGAACCCCAACTGGCCGCCTTCGTTGCGGTTCATGCCCTTCTCGCGCATCAGTTGCAGCGCCATCGCGGTTGAGGACATCGCCAGCCCGATACCGCCAATCACGGCGGCCTGCCAGGCAAAATGCGTCAGATAAAGCAGCGCGCCCAGCACGGCGGCGGTGATCAGCACTTGCCCGGCACCGACGCCAAAGATTGAGCGCCTGAGTTCCCACAGCTTGCTCGGGTTCAGTTCCAGCCCGATGATAAACATCAGGAATACCACGCCCAATTCGGAAAAGTGCAGGATCTCGTCGACGTCGCGAATGAAACCCAATCCCCAGGGGCCAATGGCAATACCGGCAATCAGGTAACCCAGCACCGCGCCAATCCCCAGGCGTCGGGCAATCGGCACCGTGACCACGGCGGCGAACAGAAACAGTAAAATTGCGGTCAGTAACGTTGAGCCTTCCATGTTTACCTTCCTCCGTGCGGCAACGGGTTACGCAGCCAGTCGCCATACGCCGTGGCATGGTTTTCCAGCACTTCCGGCTTTTGACGGCGCGCCCAATACACCAGCATCGGCGTCAGCCAGTGCATATGACACATGGCGGCGGTCAACTCAAACGGCCGCAGAATATCTTCCATCGGGTAGCGGTTATAACCGCCGGTACGATAGGCCCCCTCTGGTTCCCCGGTGGTGATCACCGAACGCCAATACTTTCCCGCCAGCGCATTGCCGCCCATGCCGCTGGCAAAACCACGCGACAGCACGCGGTCCAGCCACTCTTTCAACAGGGCCGGACAACTGTAGGTATAGAGAGGATGTTGAAAAACAATGACCTGATGTTCACGCAGCAGTTGTTGTTCGTGGTGAATATCGATAAAAAAATCAGGATAGTGCGCGTATAAATCGTGCACGGTGACATGTTCCAACTGCTGTGCCGGTCGAAGCAAAACCCGATTCGCGACCGAGTCCTGGGATTCCGGATGGGCATACAGCAGCAAGACCTTGGGCGGCTGCGACATCATTCCCCTCCAAAGCGTCGTCAGGGTAGCGGTTTTCCGTTACCATGCTCCGCAAAGACTAATAATAGGACAGTCTGTGTCCTGTTAACTTAGAATCCATTCAATTTAACATACTCTGAACATACGGCGCTTTATGATTGTATTCTCCTCGCTACAAATCCGACGCGGCACCCGCGTCCTGCTGGACAACGCCACGGCGACGGTTAATCCAGGTCAGAAGGTCGGCCTGGTGGGTAAAAACGGCTGTGGCAAATCTACCCTGCTGGCCTTGCTGAAGGGTGAGATGGCCGCAGACGGCGGCAGCTACACCTTTCCAAGCAACTGGGCCCTGGCCTGGGTAAACCAGGAAACGCCGGCGCTCGACGTGCCGGCACTTGAGTATGTTATCGACGGCGACCGCGAATTCCGCCAGCTTGAAGCCGACCTGCAGCTGGCAAACGACAAAAACGACGGCCACGCCATCGCCACGCTGCACGGCAAGCTGGATGCCATCGACGCCTGGACCATACGCTCGCGCGCCGCCAGCCTGCTGCACGGCCTGGGGTTCTCCAACGAACAGCTGCTAAATCCAGTCAGGGCCTTCTCGGGCGGCTGGCGTATGCGCTTGAACCTGGCGCAGGCGCTGGTGTGCCGTTCTGACCTGCTGCTGCTCGACGAACCGACCAACCACCTGGATTTGGACGCGGTGATCTGGCTCGAGCGCTGGTTGAAGGGCTATCCCGGCACGCTGGTGCTGATTTCGCATGACCGCGACTTCCTGGATCCGATCGTCGATAAAATTCTGCATATCGAACAAGAGACCATCAACGAATACACCGGCAACTACTCCTCGTTCGAGCGTCAACGTTCGACCAAGCTGGCCCAGCAGCAGTCGCTGTACCTGAACCAGCAAGAGAAAGTGGCGCATCTGCAAAGCTATATTGACCGCTTCCGCGCGCAGGCCACCAAGGCCAAGCAGGCACAGAGCCGTATCAAGATGCTCGAACGCATGGAGCTGATCGCGCCGGCCCATGTGGATAACCCATTCAGCTTCAGCTTCCGCCAGCCGGAAAGCTTGCCGAACCCGTTGCTGCGTATGGAGAAGGTCAGTGCCGGCTACGGCGACAAGGTGATCCTCAACTCGATCAAGCTGAACCTGGTGCCCGGCTCACGCATTGGTTTGCTGGGCCGTAACGGCGCCGGTAAATCGACCCTGATCAAAATGCTGGCCGGTTCGCTTGAGCCGCTGAGCGGTGAAATTGGTCTGGCAAAGGGGATTAAACTGGGTTACTTCGCCCAGCATCAGTTGGAGTTCCTGCGGGCCGACGAATCCCCTCTGCAGCACTTGAGTCGCATCGCCCCACGGGTGCTGGAACAACAGCTGCGTGATTACCTCGGCGGCTTTGGCTTCCAGGGCGATAAGGTCACCGAAGCCACCGAGCGGTTCTCCGGCGGTGAGAAAGCGCGGCTGGTACTGGCATTGATCGTCTGGCAGCGCCCCAACCTGCTGCTGCTCGATGAACCGACCAACCACCTGGATTTGGACATGCGTCAGGCGTTGACCGAAGCGCTGATCGATTTCGAGGGCGCATTGGTGGTGGTCTCGCACGACCGTCACCTGCTGCGATCCACCACGGACGATCTCTATCTGGTGCATGATGGCCAGGTGGAAGTGTTCGAAGGCGATCTGGACGACTACCAGCAATGGCTGAGCGACCTGCAACGTCAGGAAAATCAGCAGGACGCCCCGGATAAAGAGAACAACGGCAACAGTGCGCAGGCACGTAAAGACCAGAAGCGTCGCGAAGCCGAGTTCCGCAGCCAGACTCAGCCACTGCGCAAGCAAATTGCCAAGCTGGAACAACAGATGGAAAAACTGGGCGCCGAACTGGCAGCGGTAGAAGAGAAGCTGGCGGACTCCGCGCTGTACGACATCAGCCGCAAGGCCGATCTGACCCTCTGCCTACAGCAACAAAGTCAGGCCAAGTCCGCCTTGGAAGAAACGGAAATGACCTGGCTGGACGCGCAGGAGCAACTGGAACGATTCACGCAAGAGTTCGAATCCTAAGGGCTACGGGGCGGCCTGCCGCCCCTGCATGTCAGCCCTTGTAAAAGGGTTTATCCCCCAGAATGGTCGCACGGTGCATGATGCGCCGCTGTGGCAGATAATCCGCGTTGGCGTAATGTTGCGTCACGCGGTTATCCCAAATGGCAATGTCATTCTCCTGCCAGCGCCAGCGCACCTGGAACTCCGGCTTGGTAATGTGAGCAAACAGGAAGTTCAGCAGCGCGTCACTTTCCTTCGGAGCCAAATCAACAATTCTGGTCGTGAAACCTTCATTGACGAACAGCGCCTGCCGGCCGCTGACCGGGTGGGTGCGCACCACCGGATGCAACAGCGGCGGGTTTTTCTGTACCGCCAACTGCCAGCGCTGATGTTCCTCTTCGCTGCCACGATGTTTGTATTCCGGGAATGACTTGGTGAAGTCATGCTCCGCCTGCAGGCCCGCCAGCAGCTGCTTTAAAGGGGCGGACAAGGCTTCATAAGCCGCGATACCGCTGGCCCACAGCGTATCGCCGCCGGTGGTAGGCAGGGTTTTCGCTGCCAAAATCGCCCCCAGCGGTGGGTTTTCGATAAAGGTCACGTCGGTATGCCAGTTATCGTTGTCCGGCGGATTATTGTCATGGGTATCCAGCACGATAATCTCTTTCACATCGGCGGCTTGCGGGTAGACCGGATGGATGTGCAGGTCGCCAAAGCGGCCGGCCAGGTTGCGCTGCTGCAACGGCGTGATCGGCTGATTGCGCAAGAACAGCACCTGATGTTTGAGCAACGCATGGTAGAGCTGCTCGAACTGGCCGTCGCCCAAAGGACGCGCCAGGTCAACATTCTCCACCAGCGCACCGATATAAGGCCCCAGGGGGGTGATACTCAAACGTTCGTTCATTGCTGTACTCCGTGCCACGGGGTCAATCGACGCTGCAAGGCACGCAGCCCCAGCTCCAGCCCAAATGCAATAATCGCAATCACGCCAATACCGGCCAACACCACATCGGTAGCCAGAAACTCACCGGCGGATTGCACCATAAATCCCAGGCCGCGGGTGGCGGCAATCAGTTCTGCTGCGACCAGCGTCGACCAGCCGACCCCCAGCCCAATGCGAATACCGGTTAAAATCTCCGGCAAGGCGCTCGGCAGCACCACAAAACGCAGCACCTGCCAGCGGTTGGCGCCCAGCGCACGCGCCGCGCGCACCCTGACCTGAGCCACGCTGCGCACTCCCGCCACGGCGGACAGCGTCACCGGGGCGAAAATCGCCAGATAAATCAGCAGGATCTTTGAAGTTTCACCGATGCCGAACCAAATCACCATCAGCGGTAAATAGGCCAGCGGCGGCACCGGGCGATAAATTTCAATCAGCGGATCGAGAATGCCGCGTACCGTCTCGTTCAGCCCCATGGCAATACCCACCGGCACCCCGATAAGCACCGCGGCCAGCAGCGCAACCAGGATGCGCCCCAGGCTGGCGGCCAGATGCTGCCATAGCGTGGCGTCCATAAAACCCTGCGGGCTGGCTATGGTGATCAACTGATGCAGCACCTGCTTCGGCGCCGGCAAGAACAACGGGCTGATCAGGTTCAACGCGGTCACGCCCCACCAAATAGCCAGCACCACCAACAGGGTGGCGCTGCTCAACCAGACGTTGCGTGGCACGCTAAAGCGCCGCGGTGCCGCAGCCTTCGGCTGGGCAACCTCTTTAAGGGCAGAATGCAGGCTCATAACAAGGCCTCACGCTGTTGGAAAACTTTACCCAGCACGTATTCACGCTGGGCGATAAATTCAGGATCAGACTTGATCGAACGGCAAGGCTCACCGTCGGCATAGCGTTGGCCGAAATTCAGCGCCAGACGCTCCACCACCTGCCCCGGCCCCGGCGACAGCAGCAGCAGCTCACTGGCAAGGAACACCGCCTCTTCAATATCGTGGGTAATCAACAACACCTGCTTGCCGGTATCCCGCCAGATGGTCAGCAGCAGTTCCTGCATTTGTTCACGGGTAAAAGCATCCAATGCACCGAACGGCTCATCCAGCAACAGCAAACGCGGATTGGCCGCCAGTGCGCGAGCTATGCCCACGCGCTGGCGCATGCCGCCGGAAAGCTGCCAGATGAAGTGCTGCTCATAACCGGCCAGGCCGACGCGCTGTAGCATCTGCAGCGCCACTTCCCGACGCTGCGGCTTGCCGATCCCAGCCAGCTGCAAGCCAAATTCGACGTTATCCACCACGTTACGCCACGGCAGTAAACCTTCATGCTGGAACACCACGCCCCGCTCGGCCCCGGGGCCTTTAACGGGAACTTCGTCAAGCGTGATGCTGCCAGCTGAAGGCTCGATAAACCCGGCGATCAAATTCAGCAGCGTGGTTTTGCCGCAGCCCGAAGGGCCAAGCACCACCACCAGTTGTCCGGCGTCAATCTGGAACGAGACGTCACGCAGCGCAGGACGCCCCTGGTACTCTGCTGAAAGATGGTTAACGTTTAGCATTCTGCTCCCTTACGACTGCGGCGCAGCCTGCACCTGTTTCACAAAGCGATCGGTGACATAGGCACTGTAATCGCTGTCGACCTGGGGAATTTTGCCCTGCTGTTTGAGGAACTCGGCGGTGTCATGAATGGCTTTGTCCACCGGCTGACCAAGCTGGGTGATCTGCTCGGCGACCGGCAGGTAAGTATTGCCCTGCACCAGCACCGGTATCTGCTCTTCCGGCACGCCGCTCAGTCGGGAGAGCGTGCTGAGGTTGCCCTTGTCCTTCAGCCACTGTTCCGGCTGCGCCAAATAGGCTTTTTGGGCGTTCAGTGCGCTGGCGGCGAAGGCCGTCACCACTTCAGGATGCTTCTCGGCAAAGTCCTTGCGCACTACCCAAACGTCGAGCGTCGGGGCGCCCCACTGTCCGACCTGGGCAGAATCCGTCAGCACCTTGCCCTGTTTGGCCAACTCATTGACCACCGGAGCCCAAACATAGGCGCCATCGATATCGCCGCGCTGCCAGGCGGCGGCGATGGCCGGCGGTTGCAGATTGAGGATTTTGACCTGCTCTGGCTTGATGCCCCAGTGCTTCAGAGAAGCCAACAGGCTGTAGTGCGTGGTTGAGATAAAGGGCACGGCGATGCGCTTACCGATCAGATCCTGCGGGCTTTTAATCTCTTTTTTCACCACCAGCGCTTCGGAACTGCCGAGCTGGGAGGCGATCAGAAACACTTCGATAGGGAGTTTTTGGCTGGCGGCCACCGCCAATGGGCTGGAGCCGATGTTGCCGATCTGGACGTCACCCGAAGCCAATGCGCGCAGCACGCTGGAGCCACTGTCGAATTTGCGCCAGTCAACGGTAGCGCCGGACTGTTTGGCGAAGCTGTTTTCCGCCTGCGCCACCTTGGCGGGCTCCGCCGAAGTCTGGTAGGCCACGGTCACGTCCACCGCATAGGCGCTGGCTGCGCTAAGTGACAACACCAGCAGCGCCGCACTGCGTAGAGAAAAAAGTTTGCTCGCCATGATCGCTCCGTTGATAAAAGTCTGTTCAGTTGCTGACAGTTTTATCCGAGCGTTGGCGAGCTATAAAAGAATAAAAAACTCTGCGTTATTACTTATGGGAATATTTAATCAAATCATCCCAATGTGGCGGAATCCCTCCAGGGAATCTTTTAGGGGCCCGCGTCAGTGTTCTCACATTAAGATAAAAAGTCACGGGCGGTGGCTGGTTGAAACGAACCCCATCTGCTTACAGGCGCAGTTCGCCACGCAAAAAAATCTGCGCATAGCCGCCTATCAGGGTACGGTCGCCTTTCAGTTCGCAGAACAGCTCACCGCCGCGCGCCGAAATCTGCCGCGCGTGTAATTGATGGCGGCCGAGACGTGCGCTCCAGTAAGGCATCAACGTGCAGTGTGCAGAGCCGGTAACCGGATCCTCACCGCCGTCCAGCGTGAAATAGCGCGAAACGAAATCCACCGTTTCGCCCGGTGCGCTGGCGATCACCGCACGCCCGGCCAAAGCAATCAACGCCGGGATATCCGGCTGCAACGCTCGCACCTGCGTTTCGTTTTCCAGCACCACCAGCAGCGCATTGGCTTGCCACACTTCCTGCGGTTCAACACCCAACAGCGCACTCAACCCGGCAGGCGTCGCGATTTTTTGCGGCGGTCGGGACGGAAAATCCAGGATCAAGCGTTCGCCATCTTCGGCGTCGCGCTTAACGTACAAATCACCGCTTGCCGAACGGAAACGGATATCCTGCAACGCCGGATTGACCGCGCTGAACATCACGTGCGCCGCCGTCAGCGTGCCGTGGCCGCACAGATCCACCTCACGATGGGGAGTAAACCAGCGGATGGCCGACATATCGCCATCGTCCCAGACGAAGCTGGTTTCAGGCAGGCTCAGCTCATTGGCGATCGCTTGCATCTCGGCGGTCGACAACGGCTGTTTCAGCAGGCATACGCCGGCCGGATTGCCGCGAAGCCCTTCGCCGGTGAAGGCCACTACGTGGAAGTAATTTTCTGCCATCTGCAACTCCTTAATGCCAGATGAGTAACACACAGGCCGCCGTCAGCAGCCCCATAGACAGATTAAAGATGATCCAGGCCTTTTTGCTGCGTAACAGGCGGCCAATCACCGTGCCGAAGCCGAGCCAAATCACCCCGGCGACAATATTCACCACCAAAATGCCCAGCGAGATCGCCACAATCGACGTGTTGTACCTGTCGCCTGCCAGGCTAAAACTGGCCACCGCCCCCAGCGCCATCAGCCAGGCCTTGGGATTAAGGAACTGCAACAGCCAGCCCTGATACAAGCGTATCGGTTTGGGCGGCGCCACGTCGGTCTCCAGCTTTTCATAGGCGGCAGTGGCCACTTTCCACGCCAGCCATAACAGGTACAGGCTGCCGAGGATTTTCAGCACCAGGTGCAGCGCAGGATAAACCAGGATCAGGCTGCCGACCCCGAACGCCACCAGCAGCAATATACTTTGCATCCCCAGCATGATGCCTATCATCAACAGCAGCGAGCGCATAAAACCAAAATTGGCGCCGGAGGTGGTCAGCAACATATTATTAGGGCCTGGCGTGATTGCGGCGACCCACAGGAAGCCTAACATCGAAAGAAATAAACTCGGTTCCATGAGGTGGGTGCTCCTCACCCAGGGTGATTTTTTGCAGTATTATTGTCAGTTCAGGATAGTGAAGCTAACAGCGCACTATTAATCCCACAATAGCCGCCAATAAGATTTTTACTCAGGTTATGCATGAATCCTTTCGCCCTTTGACCGGGGCCAGTAATCCGCATCTGCAGACGCTGCTGCCAAGGCTGGTGCGCCGCCGCGTGCAGCTAAAACCACATTGGCAACGGCTGGAATTGCCCGACGGCGACTTTGTCGATCTCGCCTGGAGCGAAGATCCGGCTCAGGCTGCCGGCAAGCCGCGCGTGGTGCTGTTCCACGGACTGGAAGGCAATTTCTACAGCCCCTACGCTCACGGTCAACTCAACGCCTGGCGTGAAAAAGGCTGGCTTGGCGTGGTGATGCATTTTCGCGGCTGCAGCGGCGTGCCGAACCGCAAGCAGCGCATCTATCACTCCGGAGAAACGGAAGATGCGCGTTTCTTTCTGAGGTGGCTGCGCGCAACCTACGGCGAAGCCCCCACCGCCGCGGTCGGGGTCTCGCTCGGCGGCAACATGCTGGCCTGCTACCTGGCACAGCAGGGGGCGGACAGTCTGCTGCAGGCGGCGGTCGTGGTCTCGGCACCGCTGATGCTGGAGCCCTGTTCGTGGCGTATGGAACAAGGCTTTTCGCGCGTTTATCAGCGCTATCTGCTTGGGCAACTCAAACAAAATGCCACCCGCAAGCTGCTGCACTATCCTGACACGTTGCCGCTCAAGCTGCCGCAGCTCAAAGCGTTGCGCCGGATCCGCGACTTTGATGACGCCATTACCTCGCGCATTCACGGCTTCAGCGACGCCAGTGATTATTATCGCCGTTGCAGCGCCCTGCCGCTGTTGCCTGCGATCCAGACGCCGTTATTGATCATCCATGCCAAAGACGATCCCTTTATGACCGACGAAGTGATCCCCGAGGTCACCAAGCTGCCGCACAACATTGAGTATCAGTTGACCGAGTTTGGCGGCCACGTCGGTTTTGTCGGCGGTACCTTGAAACACCCCCAAATGTGGCTGGAATACCGTATTCCATCCTGGCTTTCCCCTTATCTGGACACAACCACGTGATTATCCCCTGGAAAGAACTGGAAACTGAGACCCTAAACAGCCTGATCGAGTCCTTTGTGTTACGCGAAGGCACCGACTACGGCGAGCACGAACGCTCGCTGGAACAGAAAGTGGAAGACGTGCGCCGCCAGTTGAAAAACGGCGAGGTGCTCCTGGTTTGGTCAGAACTGCATGAGACCGTCAACATCATGCCGCGCGGCCAGTTCCGCGCCGGGCAGGAAGAAATTTAGTGGCGATCGGTTCTATGACTGACGGAAAAAATCAGGTAACAATGGGTTATTGCAAACCAACGCGCGGAATTTTGCCCTTGGCGAAAGGGCGTCAAACAGACCAATAATCATATCTGACGCCTGCGCATTTAACACGGAGTGACCTACCACCATGTCCGCCAAACATCCCGTTATCGCAGTGACCGGCTCCAGCGGGGCCGGCACCACCACCACCAGCGTGGCGTTCCGTAAAATCTTTCAGCAGTTGAACATCCGCGCCGCCGAGCTGGAAGGCGACAGTTTCCACCGCTACACCCGGCCGGAAATGGACGCGGCGATCCGCAAAGCGCGCGATCTCGGCCGCCATATCAGCTATTTCGGCCCCGAAGCCAATGACTTCGGCCTGCTGCAACAAAGCTTTCTCGACTACGGCAAAAACGGCACCGGTCGCTCACGCAAGTATCTTCATACCTACGATGAAGCGGTACCCTATAATCAGGTTCCCGGCACTTTCACCCCATGGGAAGCCTTGCCGGCACCGACCGACGTGCTGTTCTACGAAGGGCTCCACGGTGGCGTCGTGACCGAACACATCGACGTGGCCAAACACGTCGATCTGCTGGTCGGCGTAGTACCGATCGTAAACCTGGAATGGATCCAGAAGCTGATCCGCGATACCGGTGAACGCGGTCACTCCCGCGAAGCGGTAATGGATTCGGTGGTTCGTTCGATGGAAGACTACATCAACTACATCACGCCGCAGTTTTCACGTACCCATATCAACTTCCAACGGGTGCCGACGGTAGACACCTCCAACCCGTTCGCCGCCAAGGCTATCCCTTCGTTGGACGAGAGCTTTGTGGTGATCCACTTCCGCGGGCTGGACCAGATCGACTTCCCTTATCTGCTGGCAATGCTGCAGGGATCTTTTATCTCGCATATCAATACGCTGGTGGTGCCGGGTGGCAAAATGGGGCTGGCGATGGAACTGATCATGGCGCCGCTGGTGCAGCGACTGCTGGAAGGGAAAAAAATCGAGTAATCTACGGGGCGCGGTACAACCGCGCCCCTTTATCCGTTACGCCAGGTCGCGGATTTCAAAACTGTGGGTAACGCTGGCGGCTTTGCTCAGCATCAGTGAAACTGAGCAGTATTTCTCGGCTGACAGGTTGACCGCACGTTCCACGATCTTGTCGCTCAAATCTTTGCCGGTCACGATAAAATGCAGGTTGATGTGGGTAAACAACCGTGGCGCTTCTTCGCGGCGTTCAGAGGTCAGCTTCACCTCGCAATCACGCACGTCGTTGCGTCCTTTTTGCAGGATCGACACCACGTCGATAGCACTGCAGCCCCCTACTGACATCAGCACCATTTCCATCGGACTGGGCGCTTTATCGCCGGCGTTGCCGTCCATCAATACCTGATGGCCAGACGCGGATTCACCCAGAAACGTCAACCCTTCCACCCACTTAACTCTTGCCTGCATGCTGGTCACTCCGGTTAATTTCTTAAAATCAGAGTACGCTTTCGCATAGAAACTGGCAACGGAACCTGATGCTAATCATGCTGAAGCGAGACAACACGAGACACCCGCCTCACTCTGTGCTACAAACAGAGCCGCAATAAATCTTTCCGGGACACTGATTTCAGGGAAACTCCCAGGGAAAGGCTCCTTTACCGGTATGTTAACAGAATGTAGCTTGCAGCTCTCCCGGCAAGTTAATATGCTAGAGCGACAGCGTATATTTATGACACGCCTCAAAACCTGCTGATAGCCACCATTAAAACAACGGCGACAGCACGTTTTACAGGGAACTCTGACCCCTGTGACACAAGGCAGCGATAACAACAGAGGATAACAGCGAATGGTTCTCGGCAAACCGCAAACAGACCCTACTCTCGAATGGTTCCTGTCTCATTGCCATATCCACAAATATCCATCCAAAAGTACGCTGATTCACCAAGGTGAAAAAGCCGAAACGCTTTACTACATCGTCAAAGGCTCCGTCGCGGTGCTGATTAAGGATGAAGAAGGTAAAGAGATGATCCTGTCCTACCTTAACCAGGGGGATTTCATCGGCGAGCTTGGATTGTTTGAAGAAGGTCAGGAGCGTAGCGCCTGGGTTAGGGCGAAGACCGCCTGTGAAGTGGCTGAAATTTCCTACAAGAAATTCCGCCAGCTGATTCAGGTAAACCCGGACATCCTGATGCGCCTGTCTGCCCAGATGGCAAACCGCCTGCAGATAACCTCTGAGAAAGTGGGTAACCTCGCCTTCCTGGACGTTACGGGCCGCATCGCGCAAACCCTGCTGAACCTGGCGAAACAGCCTGATGCCATGACCCATCCGGATGGCATGCAGATTAAAATCACCCGTCAGGAAATTGGCCAGATCGTCGGTTGCTCTCGTGAAACCGTGGGTCGTATTCTGAAAATGCTGGAAGATCAAAACCTGATCTCCGCTCACGGCAAAACTATTGTCGTTTACGGCACCCGTTAATCACTGAAAAAACGGCGCGATAATTCGCGCCGTTTTTTTATGCCCCGATTTATCATGTGGCGCCGACTGATTTATCATCCGGAAGTCAACTATGCACTGCGACAAACGCTGGTGCTGTGCCTGCCGGTTCTGCTCGGGCTGCTGATCGGCCAACTGCAATACGGCCTACTATTTTCCCTGGTTCCCGCCTGCTGCAACATCGCCGGGCTGGACACGCCCCACAAACGCTTCTTTAAACGCCTGATCGTCGGCGGCTCGCTCTTTGCGCTTAGCAGCCTGCTGCTGCAACAGGCACTGCTGTGGCAAGTACCGCTGCCCGCATTGATGCTCGGTCTGGCACTGTTGCTTGGCGTCAGCGGCGAAATCAGCCCACTGCACGCCCGCCTGCTGCCCGCCGCGCTGGTTGCCGCCATCTTCTCCCTCAGCATGGCCGGTACGGTGCCGCTTTGGCACGCGCCGGTGTTATATATCGTGGGTACCGCCTGGTACGGCCTGTTTACCTGGTTCTGGTTCAAGCTGTGGAAAGAGCAACCGATGCGCGAGTCGCTCAATCAGCTCTATCTGGAGCTGGCGGACTACTTCGAAGCCAAATATTCGCTGTTGACCCAGCACACCGATCCGCAGACCGCCTTACCACCGCTGCTGGTGCGCCAGCAAAAGGTCATGGATCTGATCACCTTGCTGTATCAGCAGCTTAATTTTCTGCCCCATGCCAGCAATCTCGAACAAAAGCGCCTGCAACGCACCTTTCAGGTCGCGCTGGATTTGCAGGAACATATCACCGTCAGCCTGCACCTGCCGGAAGAGGTCCAAAAACTGGTAGAGCAGAGCCAGGCCGAAGCCATTATCCGCCGCAATGCACAGGTGATTGCCAATCGGCTGCGCACGGTAGCGCACGATATCCTCTATCATCAGCATTCTCAGCGCTTCAACATGGACCATGAGCTGGCAGCCCTGGAAAAAGTGGCGGCGCAACACCCGGACAACCCGGTCGGCCAATTCTGTTATTACCACTTCAGCCGCATCGCCCGCCTGCTGCGCACCCAGCACCCACTCTACCGACGCGATCTGATGGCCAATCAAAACCGTCTGCCATTCTGGCCCGCGCTGGTCAGTTACCTGTCGTTCAAATCCAACGCCCTGCGCAATGCGGCTCGGCTGGGAGTCACCCTGGCGGCGGGCAGCAGCCTGGGGATGATTTTCAATCTGCCAAAACCTTACTGGATCTTGCTGACCATCATGCTGGTGAGCCAAAACGGCTACAACGCCACCCGGGTGCGCATCCAGCACCGTGCGCTCGGCACCTTGGTTGGGTTGGTGATTGCCGCCGGATTACTGCAGCTGCAACTGCCCGAGGCTGAGACGCTGGGCGTGATGCTGGTGATCACGCTGCTGGCCTATCTGGTTTCACGTAAAAATTACGGGCTGGCGGTAATTGGCTTTACGGTGACGGCGGTTTACACCCTGCAACTGTTGGCACTGAACGGCACCCACTTCCTGGTGCCGCGCCTGATCGACACGCTGATCGGCTGCGTACTGGTGTTCGGCAGCACCATCTGGCTGTGGCCACAGTGGCAAAGCGGTCTGCTACGCAAGAACGCCCATCAGGCGTTGGAAAACGATCAACAGGCGCTGCGCCTGTTGCTGGAAGAGCAAGAACCCGATCCCAGCGCGCTGGCTTATGCTCGCATGCAGGTCAATCAGGCGCATAACGCGCTGTTCACCTCACTCAATCAGGCGATGCAGGAGCCGGGTTTTGAATCGAGCTACCTGGCAGATATGCGCCTGTGGGTTACGCACAGCCAGTTTATTGTCGAACACCTGAATGCGATGACCATTCTGGCGCGCGAGCACTATATGCTGACGCCAAAGCTGGCGGAGGAGTATCTGCAGTCTTGTGAAATCGCGCTGCAAAGCTGTCAGCAGCGGCTTGAATACGACGGGCCGAGCAGTGGCAACGGCATTATGCAGCCACCGGATTTGCAGCCGGATATGCCGGTAACTGAAATGGAACGCCATCTGCGGCGGATTTTGTCCCACCTGAGCGTCATGCACACCATCTCGTCACTGGCCTGGCGCCAGCGTCCGCACCATGGTATCTGGCTGAAACGCAAACTGCGCGATCAATAAGGGCGCCGCCGGCGCCCTCAGACTGCTGACAAAGCTTGTTATTAGGGAGACCGCCCCTCGGTGCCCTTATGCATTAAGCGCCAATCACGTCCTGCACGGCCAGTTCAAACAGCGCCATCCCTTCGTCAATATCCTCGGTTGCTACCACCAGCGAAGGCGCAAAACGAATCACGTTTGGCCCGGCATTGAGGATCATCAACCCGCGTGCAGCGGCGGCAGTCAGGAAATCACGCGCCTTGCCGTGGTAATTTTTCGTCAATTCGGCACCAATCAGCAGGCCCATGCCGCGAATATCGCTGAAAACACCATATTTCTCGCCAATCTGTTTTAACGCCTGCACGTACAGTCCATGACGCAGTTCAATGCCACTGAGCACTTCCGGTGTATTGATCACGTCCAGCGCCGCCTCCGCCACCGCGCAGGCCAACGGGTTGCCGCCGTAGGTGGTGCCATGGGTGCCCACCTGCATCACCGAGGCAATCTCTTCGGTGGTCAGCATCGCGCTAACCGGGAAACCACCGCCAAGCGCCTTGGCGGTGGTCAGGATATCTGGCGTCACGCCATAGTGCATATAGGCGAACAGTTTGCCACTGCGCCCCATGCCACTTTGCACTTCGTCGAATACCAGCAGCGCCTGATGCTGGTCGCACAGTTCGCGTACGCCCTTGAGGAAGTCGGCGTCTACCGGGGTAATCCCCCCTTCACCCTGGATCGGCTCCATTACCACCGCGCAGGTATGGTCGTCCATCACCGCTTTCACCGCGGCCAAATCGTTGAACGGTACGTGTACGATATCGGCCGGTTTCGGCCCAAAGCCGTCGGAATATTTGGCCTGTCCGCCGACGGAGACGGTAAACAGCGTGCGGCCGTGAAACGCGTTATAGAACGCGATGATTTTGGTTTTGTACGGACTGTGGCGGGTAATCGCATAATGACGCGCCAGTTTGAAGGCAGCTTCGTTAGCCTCTGCGCCGGAATTGGCGAAAAACACCCGATCGGCAAAGGTGGCGTTAATTAGCTTGGTCGCCAGGCGCAGCGCCGGTTCGTTGGTGAACACGTTGCTGGTATGCCACAGGGTTTCGCCCTGCTGTTTCAGCGCCTCAACCAACGCCGGGTGGCAGTGCCCCAACGCCGTCACCGCAATGCCGCCGGAGAAATCGATGTACTCTTTCCCTTGCTGGTCCCATACGCGGCTGCCTTTGCCCCTGACCGGGACAAACTGAGCAGGTGCATAAACAGGCAGGATAACCTGATCAAAGGTGCTGCGGGTTACTGCAGATTTTTCGGTCATTATGGGGTCCACCCTGAAAGTAACTCAGTTTTTTAATGGCAATTGAATGAAAATATAATCACAAAATATGCATAAAAAACCATTAAAGGGCAAACGCAAATCACCTTGGCGACTAAAAAAAATCTAAGCAATTAACTTTTAAGGAAATTATCCAACAGCTGATGCCCCAGTTCGCTGAGGATGCTTTCTGGGTGGAACTGTACCCCTTCCAGCGCCAACTGCCGGTGGCGGATGCCCATGATCTCATCGCGTACGCCGTCGCGCTCACTCCAGGCGGTAACTTCAAAACAATCCGGCAAAGTAGCAGCTTCAAGCACCAACGAATGGTAACGGGTAACGGTCAGCGGGTTGTTCAACCCGCGAAAAATACCGCTGTCGAGATGGCGGATCGCCGAGGTCTTGCCGTGCATCACCTCGCGGGCGCGCACCACCTTGGCACCGAATGCCTGCCCCAGCGCCTGGTGCCCCAGACAAACGCCGAGGATCGGCAGCTTGCCGGCAAAATGTTGGATGGCGGCTAATGAGATGCCGGCTTCATTCGGGGTACAGGGCCCAGGAGAGATCACCAGACGCTGCGGCGCCAGCCTTTCGATATCGGCCAGTTGCAGCTCGTCGTTACGCTTCACCAGCACCTCGGTGCCCAATTCGCAGAAGTACTGGTAAAGGTTATAGGTAAAAGAGTCGTAGTTATCGATCAACAGCAGCATAGTGTTTCCAACAGACATCATCGCAATCGCAGGGGCGAATATGCCGCCCCGATTTACACGGGCGCAGTATACAACGCCCTCACGATACTGCCGCTACCGATAATTTCAGCTTACTTCTTGCGACCGCCCATGATCGAGCCCAGCACGCCGCGCAGGATCTGTCGACCGAGATCGCGTGCCATGCTCTTGGCGGCGGTTTGAACTATGCCGTCGCGCTTGCCGCCGCGTGGGCCGGTAGAGCCGAACAGAATTTCGTTCAGGCCGCCCATCAGGCCGCCACCCGCCTGCTGCTGCGCCTGGGGTTGCTGCGCCGGTTGGCCCGCTTGCGGTGCACCGACGGTGGCGAAACCTTCGGCAGACAGCTTCTCGTAGGCGGACTCGCGGTCCACCATATCCTCATAACGACCGTACAGCGGCGATTTATTGATCGCACTGTTCAGCCCTTCCGCCCCCAGCATGCCCATCTTGGATTCCGGCGCGATCACCATCGCCCGTTCCACCACGTTTGGCCGCCCTTTTTCGTCGAGGAAAGAAACCAGCGCCTCGCCGACGCCCAGCTCGGTGATCGCCGTTTCCGCATCGAAGGCCGGATTGGCGCGCATGGTTTGCGCCGCGGCTTTCACCGCTTTCTGATCGCGAGGGGTAAAGGCGCGCAGCGCGTGCTGCACGCGGTTGCCTAACTGACCGAGCACGCTGTCCGGAATGTCGAGCGGGTTTTGGGTAACAAAGTAGATGCCGACACCTTTGGAACGGATCAGGCGTACCACCTGTTCGATTTTCGTCAGCAGCGCCGCCGGTGCGTCGTTGAACAGCAGGTGAGCTTCGTCGAAGAAGAACACCAGCTTCGGCTGCTCCGGATCGCCCACTTCCGGCAGGTGTTCGAACAGCTCGGCCAGCAGCCACAGCAGGAACACCGAATAGAGTTTCGGCTGATTAATCAGCTTGTCCGCTGCCAGCAGGTTGATGATGCCGTGGCCGTTGGCGTCGGTTTTCATCAGGTCATTGATGTCCAGCATCGGCTCGCCGAAGAACTGGTTTGCCCCCTGCTCTTCCAGCGTCAGCAATCCGCGCTGGATAGCGCCGACCGAAGCCGAAGAGATATTGCCATATTGGGTTTGGAACTGTTTGGCGTTGTCCCCAACGTACTGCACCATGGCGCGCAGATCTTTCATATCCAACAGCAGCAGCGCATTGTCGTCGGCTATTTTGAACACCAGTTGCAGCACGCCGCTTTGAACTTCGTTCAAATCCAGCAAGCGGGCCAGCAGCAACGGCCCCAGATCGGAAACGGTGGCGCGGATCGGGTGGCCCTTCTCGCCATAAATGTCCCACGGAATAATAGTGCAGGCCTGCGGCTGCCAGTCAGTGACGCCAATTGCCGCCAAACGCGCCTGCAGCTTCTCGGAAGGCACGGCTTCGGTACCAATACCCGACAGGTCTCCCTTTACGTCAGACAAAAAGACCGGCACACCAATGCGCGAAAACTGCTCGGCCATTTTTTGCAACGTCACGGTTTTACCTGTCCCGGTCGCTCCGGTGATCAGACCATGGCGGTTCGCCAATGCCGGCAGGATAACCAGATCCTGTACCGGTTTCCCGTCTTTCATCGCTTTGGCGATAATCCGTGCTTCACTCATTTTCTTTTCCTTGGACGCGACGCAAAAAGCGCCTGTTGATGTCAATAAAGCTATAAGGGGGACTTAACCCCGTCAAGGACAAACAAAAATCGCCCCCTTAACCCGCCAACTGGACAGGTAAATTTAGGATTCCGCTTAGCCCATTGCGGCCATGCCATAACCCACTTGAACAATAAAACACCGGTGATATAGTAAGCAGTACGCTGTATATACGAGGTATTTACCATGTCTGAATCTACCGTGGTTATCCGCGTGGATGACGAGTTAAAAATAGCTTTTGCCAGCGCGGCCAAAGCAGCGGATCGAACGGCATCTCAGCTTTTACGCGATTTCATGCGAGATTTTGTCAGTCGACAATCGCAGCAAAAAGAGTATGAACAGTGGTTGCAGGAGAAGGTCGATTTAAGCCGAAAAGCGCTCCAGGAAGGAAGAGTGGTTGATAATGAGGACGTTGAGGCTTATTTCGCCGAGCGCAGGGCAAAATCAATGCGGTAAAACGATAAGGAAATATCGTGAAGCTAAAGTGGACGGATCCCGCAATTGCTGACCGTATGGCAATTTATGACTATCTTGCGTCAAAGAACCCGATAGCTGCCGCAGAGATTGATGCTTTGATTTCTGCGGCGGCAAGCCAACTATCCCGAAACCCATCAAGTGGCAAAGTGGGCCGGGTTTCAGGTACACGTGAATGGGTCATTCATCATTTTTACCTACTGACTTATGAAGTAAAAAATGACCTTCTTATTATTTTGGCAGTCGTACATTCCCGCCGGCAATGGCCAAAGGATTAATCACCCCCGCAGCCCCAGCTCCTCTTTCAAGGCTTTCAGATAGCGGCGGCTGACCGGGACTGGCTCCCCAACCGGCATGATCATTTCCGCAGCGCCGCCCTCATCGAAGCGAATTTCACGCACCTGCTCCAGATTGACCAAATACTGACGGTGGCAGCGTACCAGCGGTGTCCGCAGCTCCAGCGTTCGCAGCGTCAGCTCGGTAAAACATTCCATGCCGTCATTACGCACCACAAATACGCCACTCAGTCGCGAACGTATCGCTACTACCTCGTCAAAGCGCAGCAAATAGATGCGACTGTGGCCGGTACAAGGGATGTATTTCAGGTAGCCGGCGCTTTCGTCCAGCGCGGCGATGTTTTGCTGCCCGCGCTGTTGCTGCAGGCGCTGCAGCGTTTTGCTCAGCCGCTTCGGCTCCGCCGGTTTCAACAGGTAATCAAACGCATGCTCTTCAAAGGCCTGCACCGCGTATTCGTCATAGGCGGTCAGGAACACGATATGCGGCATGCGATTAGGGTCGAGCATGCCTACCATCTCCAACCCGGTAATGCGCGGCATCTGAATATCCAGAAACACCACGTCCGGCTGCAGGCGATGGATCCCGCTGATGGCTTCTATCGCATTGGCGCATTCGCCGACAATGCTGATGCCCTCTTCCGCTTCCAGCAAATGTCGCAGGTTATCGCGTGCAGACGGTTCATCATCGACAATCAGTACGTTTAACATCAGGCAGCCCTCGCCAAGGGTACATTGAGCGTAATGCGGGTGAAGGTTTGTGGCTCACAGGCCACCCGTACGCCATAGCCGTCGCCGTAGCGTACGCGAATACGTTTATCTACCAGGTTCATTCCCAGCCCGCTGTTGTTCGGCAAAGGTTGGTATAGACCCGCATTGTCGGTCACCTGCAATAACAGACAGCCGTCTTCGAGCCGAGCGCCAATATCTATACGCCCGATGCCCAGCAACTGCGAAGTGCCGTGCTTGATGGCATTCTCAACGATTGGTTGCAGTGAAAAGGCCGGCAGACGTACCGCCAACAGCTCTTCCGGCAGCGATACCGCAATCTCCAGCCGATCGGCAAAACGCGCCTGTTCGATCTGCAGGTAGGCGTTAACGTGCTCAAGTTCGTCTGCCAGGCTGACTTCGTCGTCCGAACGCTTGAGGTTTTTGCGGAAAAAGGTCGAAAGGTACTGCACCAGCTCACAGGCCCGGTCCCCGTCACGACGGATCACCGCCACCAGCGTATTCAGGGCGTTGAACAGGAAATGCGGATTGACCTGCGCATGCAGCAATTTGATTTCCGACTGCGCCAGCAGCTGCGTGTGGCGCTCATACTGGCCGGCCATGATCTGTGCGGATAACAGGTTGGCGATACCTTCACCCAGCGTGCGGTTGATGGTGCTGAACAAACGGCTCTTCGGCTCGTAGAGTTTGATGGTGCCAATCACCCGCTGGTTCTCACCGCGCAACGGGATCACCAGCGTCGAACCCAGTTTGCAGTTGGCGTTGATCGAGCAGCTGTAGGAAAGCTCATTGCCGTCGGCGTAAACCACTTCGTTGTTGTCGATCGCGCGGTGCGAATGCTTTGATGAGATCGGCGTGCCCGGCAGGTGGTGATCGTCGCCGATGCCGATAAACGCCAGCAGCTTCTCACGGTCGGTTATCGCGACCGCACCAATCCCCAACTCCTGATAAAGCACCCGCGCCACTCGCATGCTGTTTTCCTGATCGAACCCCTGGCGCAAGATGCCTTCGGTACGTTCGGCAATTTTCAGTGCCTTGGCGGAGAACGCGCCGGTGTATTTCTCGAACATCGCCCGCCTGTCCAACAGGATCTGCATAAACATCGCCGCCCCCAGCGTGTTAGCAATCAGCATTGGCAAAGCAATGTGTTCCACCAGCCGCAGCGCCTCGTCAAACGGCCGTGCAATCGCCAGGATAATCGCCATTTGCAGCACTTCGGTCACCAATGCCACCCCGGCGACAAACAAGGGGTTAAACAGCAGGTCGATACGCCGCCGGCGCATGGCGATGCTGTGCACCAGCCCGCCCACCAACCCTTCCGCCACGGTAGAGACCGCACAGGCGATGTCGGTCATGCCGCCCAGCGTGTAGCGATGCAAGCCCCCGGTCAAACCCACCAGGAACCCTACCGAAGGCCCCCCAACAGGCCGCCCAGCACGGCGCCGATCGCGCGAGTGTTGGCAATCGATCCTTCGACATGCAGCCCGAAATAGGTGCCCATGATGCAAAACACCGAGAAAATGACGTAGCACAATAGCTTGTGCGGCAGGCGGATAGTCACCTGTGTCAGCGGAATGAATAACGGGGTTTTACTCAGTAAATAAGCAATGACAAGATAGACGCACATCTGCTGTAGCAGCAGCAGAACCTGGCTAAATTCAAACATGGCAGCAGCTCATCCCTTAACAAAACAGATGCAGAACGCCGGGTTTCCGGTCTGATTATAAGCTGGCGATTAAAGCATGCGACGGGGAAAAAAACAGTGATGCAGGCAAGGCTTCCGGGGAAAGCAATGCAGCCGGCCCACCGGGGGCCGGCGCAAAATCATTATGGCAGCACTTTCGCTGACAGAATGACGATAGGTTTACTTGGAACGTTTTGGTATGGCCCCACGTTGCCGGTCGGCGCCTGGGAAATTTTATCCACCACGTCCATGCCTTTAACCACCTTGCCAAACACCGCGTAACCGAAATCGCGCTGGCCGTGATCCAGGAAGGCGTTATCCGCCACGTTCAGGAAGAACTGGCTGGTAGCACTGTCTTTATCGGCGGTACGCGCCATCGAAATAGTGCCACGCAGGTTACGCAGGCCATTATCCGCTTCGTTCTTGATCGGTGCCTGGGTGGATTTTTGCTGCATATCGGCAGTAAAGCCGCCGCCCTGAACCATAAAGCCCGGGATCACGCGGTGGAAAATAGTGTTGTTGTAGTAGCCGCTGTTCACGTAGTCGATGAAGTTCTTGGTGGAAACCGGAGCCTTCTGACTGTCGAGCGCCAATTCGATATTCCCTGCTGAGGTGGTCAGCATGACATGAGTTTCACCGGCAGCGAGCGCAGCGGGTGCCATTGCTGTCAGGGAACACAGCGCAACGAGGGTCACTAAAGTACGTTTGAACATTAACGGGTCCTTTCTCTAAGAGACAAACAACGGAAAAGCGCTTTGATTCTAAAGAGCTGAACCTGCGAGTGCCAGCCATTTACCTATATTTACGCAATTGTGGGACTTATCTCAGCCAGCCCCGAATTTTACTGCCAAAAGTATGATCGCCTTAGACCTTTTTGCCAACTGCATCACGCATTTTTTGCCCTTTTTACGCCTTGCTCGCTTTTTGCGACACAACTCCCGGTTTCATTTCCTGTTCCGGTTAATCTAAAGAAATGAGAGCGCTCTCATTTTGAGAATGACAGCGAAAGTAACGAATATCCGCCGGCATTGCCGCCGCGCAATAACAGGAGAAATAATGTGAGTGAATTGATGACTGAAATCAGCCCCGATTTTGAAAGCACCATCATGGAGCTGCTGGTGTTCTCCGGTGGTGCCCGCAGCAGTGCGTTGATGGCCTTGCAGCAGGCGCGTGCCGGTGACTTTACCGCCTCAGCCAAGCACATGGCCGAGTCCAAACAGTCGGTGAAAAAGGCACACCTTATCCAGACCCAACTGATCGGCATGGATGAAGGCTGCGGCAAACTGGCCATCAACCTGATTACCGTTCATGCCCAGGATCATCTGATGAACGCTATGGTGATCCAGGATCTGGCGGATGACATGATTGAACTCTACCGCCGCCAGGCCCAGATGGAGGTTCGCGCATGAGCGCCTTGAAAATCGCCGTGATCGGCGGCGGCAGCAGTTACACGCCAGAATTGGTTGATGGGCTGATCCAACGTATCGAAGAACTGCCGGTGACCGAACTGGCGCTGGTAGATGTTGAACCCGGCCGCGAAAAGGTAGAGATCATTGCCGCGCTGACCGAACGCATGCTGGCACGCCATGGCCTGGAGCAGGTCAAAGTCAGCGTGCATTTCGAGCTGGATGAGGCTATTCGGGACGCGAGCTTCGTCCTGACCCAGTTCCGCGTCGGCCAGTTGCCGGCACGCGCCGCCGACGAGCGCTTGGGGCTGAAATACGATCTGATAGGCCAGGAAACCACCGGCGTCGGCGGCTTTGCCAAGGCGCTGCGCACCATACCGGTGATGCTGGATATCGCCCGCAGAGTGGAAAAACTGGCGCCGGATGCCTGGATCATCAATTTCACCAACCCGGCCGGCATCGTTACCGAAGCGGTCTCACGTTACACCAAAGCGAAAATCATCGGGCTGTGTAACGTACCGATCAGCATGCACCATATGATTGCCAACATGCTGAAAAGCCCTTCTCAAGAAATACAGCTGCAATTTGCCGGGCTGAACCATATGGTCTGGGTTCATCAGGTGCTGCAAAAGGGGCAAGACGTCACCGGTAAGGTGATCGACATGCTGTGCGATGGTGCCGCGTTGACCATGAACAACATCAAGGAAGAGCCTTGGCAGCCGGACTTCCTGCGCGCCGTGGGGGCAATCCCTTGCCCGTACCACCGCTATTTCTACCAAACCAAAGAGATGCTGGCCGAAGAAATTGCCGCGGCGGCCGAACGCGGCACCCGTGCCGAGCAGGTGATGAAAGTAGAGAGAGAGCTGTTTGAGCTGTATGCCGATCCGCACCTCGACAGCAAACCGGAACAATTAAGTTTCCGCGGCGGATCATATTATTCGGAAGTCGCGCTGGAGCTAATTCGTGCGATCCATAATAATCTCGGCACGCAATTAGTCGTCAATACTGCAAACCGTGGTGCCATTCGCGGTTTACCGGACGATGCTGTGATAGAAACCAACTGTATTGTCGATGCTCAGGGCGCCCACCCGCTGACCTTCGGCACGCTGCCGGATTCCATGCATGCGCTGACTCAACAGGTGAAAGCCTACGAGCGTCTGACTATCGAAGCCGCAGTGCATGGCGATCGCCGTAGTGGTCTGCTGGCGTTGGTGACCAATCCGCTGGTCGGTAATGCCAATGTGGCCCAGCCGCTGCTGGATGAAGTGTTGGCGGTGAATGCGCCTTATCTGCCACAGTTTAAATAACCACCGGGCCAGCCGCGGTTGCTGATACATTGCTATAACTAATCTGTAGGGGGTCGATACGTCGACCCCATTTTTGTCGTAATCAGGAGTCGGATGATGGTGACACTGGAAGATGTCGCAGCCTTGGCGGGCGTGTCCCGCGCCACCGTGTCCCGCGTAGTGAATGGCGACACCAACGTTAAAGGGCAGACCCGCGAGAAAGTGGAACGCGCGGTGGCCCAGCTCGGTTACACCCCCAACCCTGCAGCACGCGCACTGGCCTCCAGCCACAGCAATACCCTCGGGCTAGTCACGACCTCATATCGCGGCGGCTTCTTCGGCGCGCTGATGGACTTCGTGCAAACCGAAGCAGAATCCCATGGCAAACAGTTACTGGTGACCCAGGGCCGCAACAGCGCCGAAAACGAATGGCAGGCGATTCAACGGCTGTTCAGTCTGCGTTGCGACGGTGTGATCCTCCATGTCCGCTTCCTCAGCGACGACCAACTGCGTCAGTTGGCAACAGAGCAACGCCCTTTTATCCTGCTCGATCGTCTGGTGCCCGGTCTGGAAGACCGCTGCGTCACTTTCGATCATCCGCGCGCCAGCCGCATGGCGACCCAACAGTTGATTGATGCCGGCCACCGACACATCGCCTGCATCAGCGGCCCCCGCGATCGCCCCTCCAGCCACTTGCGCCTGCAGGGATTTGAACAGGCAATGCAGGCAGCGCACATCAAACCGGTTGCCTGCGTCGAAGGGCTTTACGATTTGGAAAGCGGCTATCGCTGCGCCGATCTGCTGTTGCAAATGAAAACCACGCCTACCGCTATCTATTGCTGCAACGAAGAAATGGCCATCGGCGCATTGCTGGCAATCAACGAACACCGCCTACGGGTTCCGCAAGATATCTCGCTGATCTGTTACGACAGCGGCGAACGTGCACCTTTCGTTCGACCGGCGCTGACCAGCGTACATTTCCCGATTACCGAAATGGCGCAATACGCAGCAAGGCGGCTGATTGATCCGACCACGCCTGAGGTCAGCTTCTCACCGATCGTCATCAGTCGAGATTCCATCGTGACGGTGAGCTAACAGATCACAAAAATATTTCACCACCGCTCATTCATTGCATCAAAAAATCGACAGCCATCACAAAAACTCCCGTTGTCTGTGCTAGGATCCGCTCCCTGGTGGCCTGATCGGGACTTTTTTCTGCTTTTGCCAGGAAAAGCCAGCGGCCTTAATCCAGCGTTATACCCTATGAATTTCAAATTGCAGCTAGACGCCCAACTTACTCATCCCCTGGAGCTTACTTAGGTAAGTGACTGGGGGACAAATCTGCCAGGAGCAGATTTGAACGCTGCTTGCAGCGGCCCCTTAAGGGGCGTGGCCTACGGATGGGCCACGTAACTGAGTGCAGGTAACAACGCTGCGGTTTGAAAGGCGACGGGAATAATCCTAACAGACATAATCAGGCCTATATAATGAATGACAGCAACCGTCTACGGCTTACCTGGATCAGCTATTTTTCTTACGCGCTGACCGGTGCTTTAGTTATCGTCACAGGGATGGTGATGGGGAACATTGCAGAGTACTTTAATCTGCCGGTTTCCAGCATGAGCAATACCTTTACCTTTCTTAACGCCGGTATTTTGATTTCGATCTTCCTCAATGCCTGGCTGATGGAAATCATCCCGCTGAAACGTCAATTGATGTTCGGCTTTGTGCTGATGGTGCTGGCTGTCGCCGGGTTGATGGTCGGCAAAAGCCTGACCATGTTCTCGTTGTGCATGTTCGTCCTTGGCGTGGTCAGCGGTATCACCATGTCGATAGGCACCTTCTTGATCACCCATATGTACGCCGGCCGCCAACGCGGTTCGCGCCTGCTGTTCACTGACTCCTTCTTCAGCATGGCCGGGATGATCTTCCCGATTGTTGCCGCAATGCTGTTGGCTCGTCAGATCGGCTGGTACTGGGTGTACGCCTGCATCGGCCTGCTGTATGTAGGTATCTTTGTGCTGACCCTGTTCTCCGAGTTCCCGGTGCTGGGCAACAAAGGCGCCGACGCCGGCCAGCTGGTAGCGAAAGAAAAATGGGGTATCGGCGTGCTGTTCCTGTCGATCGCCGCACTGTGCTACATCCTCGGCCAGCTTGGTTTCATCCAGTGGGTGCCGGAATACGCCACCAAGTCATTCGGTATGGATATCAGCCAGGCCGGTAAACTGGTGAGCGATTTCTGGACCTCATACATGGTGGGCATGTGGGTGTTCAGCTTTATTCTGCGCTTCTTCGATTTGCAGCGCATCGTCACCATTCTGGCCGCTTTGGCGACCGGTGCGATGTACATGTTCGTCAGCACCGACAATCCGGAACACCTGGGCTACTACATTATGGCTCTGGGCTTCGTCTCCAGCGCGATCTACACCACGTTGATCACTCTGGGCTCGCTGCAGACCAAGGTTTCTTCACCGAAACTGGTTAACTTCATCCTGACCTGCGGCACCATCGGCACCATGCTGACCTTCGTGGTCACCGGCCCGATCGTAGCGAAAGGCGGCGCGCATGCAGCGCTGACTACCGCTAACGGCCTGTACCTGGCGGTATTCGTCATGTGTCTGCTGCTCGGTTTCGTGACCAAGCACCGCAGCCACGGTCACGTGACGCACTAACCTGCCGACGTGATGTAAAAAGGGCGCCTTGGCGCCCTTTTTTTATGCTGCAACCGGTGCCTTAACGCCGGAAATCCACCTTCTCATCCTGTGCCAGATACAGCGTGGTTTCGGCTGGCTGAGTCTCGGCAATCACCGCCCCCTGCCGTATCGAATAGCGCACCGGCGTCTGTCGGCGCACCGCGTCAAAACCGCTTTCCGCCGGCAGAATCACCAGGTTGGCACTGTTCCCTGCCGCCAGGCCGTAATCGGTCAGGTTCAACGTCCGGGCACTGTGGCTGGTGATCAGTTTCAGCCCGTCGTCGATCTGGCCGTATCCCATCAGTTGGCACACATGCAGCCCCATATGCAGCACCTGCAGCATGTTGGCGGTCCCCAGCGGATACCAGGGGTCGAACACATCGTCATGACCAAAGCAGACGTTGATATTCGCCTCCAGCATCTCTTTCACCCGGGTGATGCCGCGCCGCTTCGGGTAGCTGTCGAAGCGCCCCTGCAGGTGGATATTCACCAGCGGGTTAGCAACAAAGTTGATGCCTGACATTTTCAGCAGGCGGAACAGCCGTGAAGCATAAGCGCCATTGTAAGAGTGCATCGCCGTGGTATGGCTGGCGGTCACCCTGGCACCCATGCCCAGCTTCAGCGCCAGCGCCGCCACGGTCTCGACAAATCGCGACTGTTCGTCGTCAATCTCATCGCAGTGGACATCCACCAGCCGATCGTATTTCTGCGCCAGAGCAAACGCCTTGTGCAGCGACTCCACGCCGTATTCCCGGGTGAATTCAAAGTGCGGGATGGCCCCTACCACGTCGGCTCCCAACCGCAGCGCCTCTTCCAGCAGGGCTTCGCCGTTGGGATAAGACATGATGCCCTCCTGCGGGAAGGCGACGATTTGCAGCGTAACCCAGGGGGCCACTTCCTGCTTCACTTCCAGCATCGCACGTAGCGCTGTCAGGGTCGGGTCCGAAACGTCAACATGGGTACGCACGTACTGCACGCCGTTGGCGATCTGCCATTTCAGCGTCTGCCAGGCGCGTTGCTTGACGTCCTCATGGGTCAGCAGTGCCTTGCGTTCCGCCCAGCGTTCAATGCCTTCAAACAGGGTACCTGACTGGTTCCAGGCCGGTTGCCCGGCGGTTTGGGTGGTATCCAGATGGATATGCGGCTCGACAAATGCCGGCTGCGCCAGCCCGCCCTGCGCATCCAGCACGTCGTTGCGCCACTCCTGCCCTTCCGGCTGCGGCACGATATGAGCGATGCGCCCCTGTTCAATGGCCAGTTGCCACAGCCCTTCATGCCCGCTTAAACGCAGGTTATCGATAAACTTCAATGGACTCTTGGCCACGCTTCACCTCTGCTGTTCCAGCCTGTTTTATTCATCATACTGGCAGCGGATCAGACTGACAAAGCGCCCTTGCGGTTATTACCCCACCCCTTACTCCCAAATAAGTAGAATTCGCATTAACTGGCTCGTTTCAGCTAAAGGTGAATAAAAACCGCAACTTATCAAATATCGATAAAAATCATCCATATACCACATAAGAGGTATATGGAGGGGCGATTGATTTGCATCAATAAATTGCCCGTAGGGAGGAATAAGGTAACGCTAGGAAATCAGAATTTTGAGGCAATAATGAGCAGAGTCAAACTTGCTGTCATCGGTAACGGCATGGTCGGCCACCGGTTTATCGAAGATCTGTTGGAAAAAGCAGACAAAGACCAGTTCGACATCACCGTATTTTGTGAAGAACCGCGCATCGCCTACGACCGCGTGCACCTGTCTTCTTATTTCTCCCACCACACCGCCGAAGAGCTCTCGCTGGTTCGCGAAGGCTTTTACGAAAAACAGGGCGTAAAAGTGCTGGTCGGCGAGCGGGCCATCACCATCAACCGCAGTGAAAAAGTCATTCACTCCAACACCGGCCGCACGGTGTACTACGACAAGCTGATCATGGCCACCGGCTCTTACCCGTGGATCCCACCGATCAAGGGTTCAGACAGCCAGGACTGTTTCGTCTACCGCACCATTGAAGATCTCAACGCCATCGAAGCCTGCGCACGCCGCAGCAAACGCGGTGCCGTAGTCGGCGGCGGCCTGCTCGGTCTGGAGGCCGCAGGCGCGCTGAAAAGCCTGGGCGTAGAAACCCACGTCATTGAGTTTGCGCCGGTACTGATGGCAGAACAGCTGGATCCGATGGGCGGCGATCAGCTACGTCGTAAAATCGAACGCATGGGCGTCAAAGTCCATACCGGCAAAAATACCCAGGAAATCGTCAACGGCGGGGAGCAGGCGCGCAAGACCATGCAGTTCGCCGACGGCACCGCACTGGAAGTCGACTTTATCGTCTTCTCCACCGGTATCCGTGCCCAGGACAAACTGGCCCATCAGTGTGGGCTAGCCACCGCACGCCGGGGCGGTATCGTGATAAACGACAGTTGCCAAACTTCAGATCCGGACGTTTACGCCATCGGCGAATGCGCCTCATGGCGCGATCGCACCTTCGGCCTGGTTGCACCGGGCTATAAAATGGCACAGGTAACGGCTGACCATCTGCTGGGGCGCGAAAACACCTTCCTGGGCGCAGACATGAGCGCCAAGCTGAAATTGCTGGGTGTAGACGTCGGCGGCATCGGTGATGCCCATGGCCGCACCGAAGGGGCGCGCAGCTACGTTTATCTGGATGAAAGCAAAGAAATTTATAAACGCATCGTCGTCAGCGCAGACAACAAGACCCTGCTCGGCGCAGTGCTGGTGGGCGACACCAGTGACTACGGCAACCTGCTGCAGCTGGCGTTAAACGCCATCGAACTGCCGGAAAACCCGGACGGTCTGATCCTGCCGTCGCACGCAGGCAGCAAGCCGGCGATTGGCGTCGAGTCGCTGCCGGAAACCGCGCAAATCTGCTCCTGCTTCGACGTCAGCAAAGGCGATATCATCAAGGCGGTCAGCATGGGTTGCCACACCGTCGCCGCCATCAAGTCTGAAACCAAGGCCGGTACCGGCTGCGGTGGCTGTATTCCTCTGATCACCCAGGTGCTGAATGCCGAACTGACCAAACAGGGCATCGAAGTCAACCATCACCTGTGCGAGCACTTTGCTTATTCACGCCAGGAGCTCTACCACCTGATCCGCGTCGAAGGCATCAAATCCTTCGACGAACTGCTGGCCAAATACGGCAAGGGTTACGGCTGCGAAGTGTGTAAACCTACCGTTGGCTCACTGCTGGCCTCCTGCTGGAATGAGTACGTGCTCAAACCGCAACATACGCCGCTGCAGGACACCAACGACAACTTCCTCGGCAATATCCAGAAAGACGGCACTTATTCGGTGATCCCACGCTCCGCCGGCGGTGAAATCACGCCGGACGGTTTGATGGCGGTCGGCCAGATCGCCAAGGAATACAATCTGTACACCAAGATGACCGGCTCTCAGCGCATCGGCATGTTCGGCGCGCAAAAAGACGACCTGCCGGCTATTTGGAGCAAACTGATTGCCGCCGGTTTTGAAACCGGCCACGCCTACGCCAAGGCGCTGCGCATGTCGAAAACCTGCGTTGGCAGCACCTGGTGCCGCTATGGCGTCGGCGACAGCGTCGGGTTTGGCGTCAAGCTGGAACACCGCTACAAAGGCATTCGCACCCCGCACAAAATGAAGTTTGGCGTTTCCGGTTGCACCCGTGAATGCGCCGAGGCGCAGGGCAAGGACGTCGGCATTATCGCCACCGAGAACGGCTGGAACCTGTACGTCTGCGGCAACGGCGGCATGAAACCGCGCCATGCCGATCTGCTGGCGGCTGACCTCGACAGCGTGACGCTGGAGCACTACCTCGATCGCTTTATGATGTTCTATATCCGCACCGCCGATAAGCTGCAGCGCACCTCGGTATGGCTGGAAAGCCTGGAAGGCGGCATCGATTACCTGCGCAAAGTGATCATTGACGACAAACTGGGCATCAACGCTCAACTGGAAGCCGAAATCGCCCGCCTGCGCGATGCGGTGATCTGCGAGTGGAAAGAAACCGTTGAGCACCCCGAATCTCAGGTCCGCTTCGCCCACTTTATCAACAGTAGCCAGCGCGATCCGAACGTCCAGGTGGTCGCCGAACGCGAGCAGCACCGCCCGGCACGTCCGGATGAACGCATTCCCGTCACCCTGCTGGAAACCGAGGAGAACAACGCATGAGCCAGTGGACAACCCTTTGCCCTATCAGCGATATCCTGCCCGGTACCGGCGTGTGTGCCCTGATTGGCGACCAACAGGTGGCCATCTTCCGCCCCTACGCCGACGATCAGGTCTTTGCCATCAGCAATATTGATCCCTTCGCCCAGGCCAGCGTGTTATCACGCGGGCTGATCGCCGAACATCAGGGTGAGCTGTGGGTCGCCAGCCCGTTAAAAAAACAACATTTCCGCCTGCACGACGGTTACTGTCTGGAAGATGACAGCCGCTCCGTCGCGCATTTCGCCAGCCGGGTTTTGGACGGCATGGTGCAGGTCGCGGCCTGATATTTCTACTTTAACCTCAGGGGAAGCAGCATGTTCACCGATACCATCAACAAATGCGCCGCCAATGCGGCGCGCATCGTCCGGCTGGCAAAACACAGCCCGCTGGGCTTTTGGATCAGCTCGGCAATGGCCGGGGCCTACGTCGGCCTCGGCATCATTTTGATCTTCACCCTCGGCAATCTGGTCGATCCCTCCCTGCGGCCGCTGGTGATGGGGGCCACCTTCGGCATCGCGCTGACGCTGGTGATCATCGCCGGTTCCGAACTGTTCACTGGCCACACCATGTTCCTGACGCTCGGCGTCAAGGCCGGCACCATCACGCAGGGCCAAATGTGGGCGGTCTTGCCGCAGACCTGGTTAGGCAACCTGTTGGGCTCGGTGCTGGTGGCGCTGATGTACTATTACGGCGGCGGCAGCCTGTTGCCGGTGGATACCAGTCTGGTACACACCGCGGCGTTGGCAAAAACCACCGCACCGGCGGAAGTGCTGTTCTTCAAGGGCGTGCTGTGTAACTGGCTGGTCTGCCTGGCGATTTGGATGGCGATCCGCGTGGAAGGTGCCGCCAAGTTCATCGCCATCTGGTGGTGTCTGCTGGCCTTTATCGCTTCCGGCTATGAACACTCGGTTGCCAATATGACGCTGTTCGCCCTGTCCTGGTTCGGCCATCACAGCGAAGCCTATACCCTGAGTGGCATCGGCCATAACCTGTTGTGGGTGACGCTGGGTAATATCCTGTCCGGCTCGGTGCTGATGGGCCTGGGCTACTGGTACGCCACACCGCGTGCCGAACGGCCGCAGGCTGAAAAAGCCGTAACGCGTCAAGCCGCATAATATTCCGGGGCGCTTTGCGCCCCACTGCTGATTGCCCCGAGGATTGCCGATGGATTACCTGCCGATTTTCTGCCAACTGCAACACAAAGCCTGCCTGCTGGTCGGTGGCGGCGAGATTGCCGAACGCAAAGCCCGTTTGCTGCTGGATGCCGGCGCGGCGTTGACCGTCAACGCCTGCAGCTTCAGCCCGCAATTTCACGAATGGGCCGCGCTTGGCCGCGTCACGCTGGCAGAAGGCGAGTTCAGCGCGGCGTTGCTGGCGGAAAAGTGGCTGGTAATCGCCGCCACCGATCGGGTGGAAGTCAACGCGTTGGTGTATCAATGCGCCAACCAGCAACGGGTGTTCTGCAACGTCGTGGATGATCCCAAGCGCGCCAGCTTTATCATGCCGTCGATTATCGATCGCTCGCCGATTATGGTCGCGGTGTCTTCCGGCGGTAAAGCGCCGGTGCTGGCGCGGCTGCTGCGTGAGAAGCTGGAGGCCATGCTGCCTCAGCATCTTGGCAAGCTGGCGCAACTGGGCGGCTCATTGCGCCAACGGGTAAAAAAGCACTTCTCTGACATCGGCGCACGCCGTCGTTTTTGGGAAAAACTGTTTGCCCACGACCGCCTGGCGCAGTCTTTGGCCAATGATGACCAACCGCTGGCGGATCGGCAGATCGAAGAGCTGTTTAGCCATCAACAGCAACAATGCGGTGAAGTGGTACTGGTGGGTGCCGGACCGGGTGACGCTGGCCTGTTGACCCTGAAAGGCCTGCAGCAGATCCAGCAGGCTGACGTGGTGGTTTATGACCGCCTGGTCTCCGATGAGGTCATGACGCTGGTGCGTCGCGATGCCGAGCGCATTTTCGTCGGCAAACGTGCCGGCAACCATTGCGTGCCGCAAGATCAGATTAACCAAATCCTGCTCGAGCAGGCGCAACAAGGTAAGCGCGTGGTACGACTGAAAGGCGGTGACCCATTCATCTTTGGCCGCGGCGGCGAAGAGCTGGAAACGTTGGCCGACGCCAATATTCCGTTCTCGGTGGTGCCGGGCATTACCGCTGCTTCCGGTTGCTCAGCCTACAGCGGTATTCCCCTCACCCATCGCGACCATGCGCAAAGCGTACGCCTGGTGACGGGGCACGCCAAGCGCGATGGCGGGTTAAACTGGTCAACGCTGGCCGCCGGGCAGCAAACGTTGGTGTTTTACATGGGCCTGACGCAGGCGGCAGAGATCCAACGCCAACTGATCGCGCACGGTATGCCGGCCTCCACCCCGGTGGCGCTGGTAGAAAACGGCACCTCTTGTCGTCAAAGGGTGATCGAAGGGGAACTGAAGCAGTTGGGAACCCTGGCCTTGCGAGCTGCCAGCCCAAGTTTGATCATCGTCGGCAGCGTGGTGAGCCTGCGCAGCAAGCTGAACTGGTTCTCCAGCCAGGAATCACCACAGCCACTGGCGCAAATGGCTTGATCCAGACGTAAAAAAAGCGGCCAATGGCCGCTTTTCTTTTATGGCGAGGATCACTGTGGCGACACGAAGCCAACCGCCTGGTAAACCTTGGCCAACGTTTCCTGTGCGCGCGCACGAGCCTTGGCCGCACCGTCACGCATCACCTGCTGCAGCAAGGCCTCGTCATTGCGGAAACGGTGGTAACGCTCCTGCAGCTCACCCAGCATGCCTGATACCGCTTCGGCTACCGCACCTTTCAGGTGGCCGTACATCTGGCCTTCAAACTCGGCTTCCAACTGAGCGATGCTCTTGCCGGTCACACCGGCGAGAATATCCAGCAGGTTTGATACCCCTGCCTTGTTCGCCACGTCGTAACGCACTACCGGCGGCTCTTCGGAGTCGGTCATCGCACGTTTGATTTTCTTGCTCACCGCTTTCGGATCTTCCAGCAGGCCAATCACGTTGTTGCGGTTATCGTCCGACTTGGACATTTTCTTGGTCGGCTCTTGCAGCGACATCACGCGAGCGCCGGACTTGGGAATAAACGGCTCAGGGACTTTGAACACGTCACCGTACAGCGCATTGAAACGCTGACCAATGTCGCGGCTCAGTTCCAGATGTTGCTTCTGGTCTTCACCGACCGGAACCTGGTTGGTCTGGTACAGCAGGATATCCGCCGCCATCAGCACCGGGTAGCTGAACAGGCCGGCGTTGATGTTTTCCGCATAGCGTGCGGATTTGTCTTTGAACTGGGTCATGCGGCTCAGTTCGCCGAAATAGGTATAGCAGTTCAACACCCAGCTCAGTTGCGTATGCTCCGGCACGTGAGACTGTACGAAGATGGTGCTCTTTTGCGGATCGATGCCGCAGGCCAGATACAGCGCCAGCGTGTCCAGCGTAGCTTTGCGCAGTTTTTCTGCGTCCTGACGTACGGTGATCGCATGCAAATCAACGATGCAGTAGATGCAGTCATAATCGTCCTGCATTTTCTCCCACTGACGCAGGGCACCCATGTAGTTGCCAATGGTCAGTTCACCGGACGGCTGTGCGCCGCTAAATACGATGGGCTTACTCATGTTTAAATTTCCTGATTCTCTAAAGATGACAGCCCAAGAGCGGGCAACAAATCGGCAAAGCGCTCCAACACGCGGTCGGGATGGCTCAGGGCAATCGCCTCGCCGTAGTTATAACCGTAGGTCAGCGCGGCGCTAGGGCAGCCAGCCGCCTGCGCCGCCTGAATATCGTTGCGGGAATCGCCCACAAACAGCAACTCGTTGGTGCGCAGGCCCAATTTGCCGAGGACCAGATACAGCGGTGCCGGGTGCGGTTTCTTTTCCACCACGTCATCGCCGCCGATAATCAGCGAAAAGTCATCGAGAATGCCCAATGTGGCCAACAGTGGTGCGACAAACGGCGTCGGTTTGTTGGTCACCAGCGCCATTGGATACCCTTGCGCAGCTAATTGGGCCAGCGTTTCCTTCACCTGCGGAAACAGGCGGCTGCCGCTGTCCACGGTTTGCGCATAGAAGTGATCAAAACGTTCGCGCAGTTGTTGGCAGTGTTCTGGGGTGGCTTCCACCTCAGCCCAGCGCAGCGCGCGTTGTACCAGCACGTCTGCGCCATTGCCAATCCAGGTGCTAACCCGGTCTTCGCCGGCCTGTGGCAAACCCATTTCCGCCAGCGCCATATCAATAGCGGCCGCCAATCCCGGCGCGCTGTCTACCAGCGTGCCATCGAGATCAAAGGCCAGAGCGCGGATGGCACTGAAATCAGCCATGCGTCACCTTCGCCAGTTCGCTGCGCATATCATCAATCACCCGGCGATAGTCCGGCTTGCCGAAGATGGCTGAACCGGCGACAAACATGTCTGCACCGGCTGCGGCGATTTCGGCGATGTTGTCGACTTTCACGCCGCCATCCACTTCCAAACGGATATCGCGACCGCTTTCGTCGATCAGCTTGCGCACCTGGCGCAGCTTATCCAAAGTGCCGTGGATAAACGACTGGCCGCCAAAGCCAGGGTTGACCGACATCAGCAGGATCACGTCGATTTTGTCCATCACGTAATCGAGATAGCTCAGCGGCGTCGCCGGGTTGAATACCAAGCCGGCTTTACAGCCGTGCTCTTTAATCAATTGAATGGTGCGATCGACGTGTTCGGAGGCTTCCGGATGGAAAGAGATGTAACTGGCACCCGCTGCGGCGAAGTCCGGCACTATGCGGTCTACCGGCTTCACCATCAGATGCACGTCAATCGGTGCGGTGATGCCGTAGTTACGCAGCGCCTGACAAACCATCGGCCCGATGGTCAGATTGGGAACGTAGTGGTTATCCATCACGTCGAAGTGCACTACGTCGGCACCTGCGGCCAGCACGTTGGCTGTGTCTTCACCCAGGCGAGCAAAATCTGCCGACAAAATGGACGGGGCAATCAAAAATTTTTTCATCCGCTATCTCCAAACGTAGGGTTCGAATTTGTTATACGCCGGGGCGTAACCCCGGTTTAACGATAAAGCGCCAAAAGTTCATTCACTTTGCTGCGGCCGAGAATATTGCGGCTGATGGTGCGACGCGCTTTCACAACAAACAGCGAGGCGTGCTGATACCAGTCACGCGTCAGTTCGGTATCGTGGTTGGAAATCAATACCGGCACCTGGCTTTCAACCGAAAGCTGATGTGCCATCAACGCCAGGCTTTGTTGATCGGCCATGCTGAAGCTGTTGGTGTGGTAGGCGGTAAAATTCGCCGTAGCCGATAATGGCGCATACGGCGGATCGCAATACACCACGGTACCACGCTCGGCTTTTGCCATGGTATCCCGGTAATGCTCGCAGACAAAAGTGGCGTTGCGGGATTTTTCGGCGAACCAGTACAGCTCTTCCTCGGGGAAGTACGGTTTCTTGTAACGTCCAAAGGGAACGTTGAACTCGCCACGCAGGTTATATCGGCACAGGCCGTTATAACAGTGGCGGTTCAGATAAAGAAACAGCAGCGCGCGGCGATAAGGATCGGCACTAGTATTGAACTCTTCGCGCAGCAGGTAAAACTGATCCGACTTATTGAATTCATCGGTGAAAAGAAGGCGGGCATCACGCACGAAGTCATCCGTACGCAGCTTAACGATGTTATACAGGTTAATAAGATCGCTGTTGATGTCGGCGAGAATATAGGCATCGTATTCCGTGTTCAGAAAGACTGAACCCGCACCCACGAAGGGCTCGATTAAGCAGTCGCCTGCTGGCAGATGACGACGAATCTCGTCCACCAGCGGGTATTTTCCACCAGCCCATTTTAAAAAAGCGCGGTTTTTCTTCATGCCGTCAATTAGCTACTTATTATACAATTCAGAGCGGCGGATTGTACTCTGTTTCAGACAGCACATCAGCGCACAAATTTAAGTGATTGATACCCTTCATACTTCAAGCCGCAGCATCGCTGGCCACGCACGGTTGTTCAGCCTGTTTCCAGGCCACTTCAGTCATCTGTCGCGGGCTAAATTGCGTGCCCCGATTAACATGGGCGCAGCATGCTGCGCCCCTAAATGTCTGAAATCCCTGCCTTCGCCAACTGAATGCAGCTTGAAATCTACCGGGTTACTTTTTCAGATCTTGCTGTACCTGGCGTACAGGTCGAACCCATGGTTTTTTCGCCTGAACATCCGCTGGCAGCGTCGCGATTGCGCGCTTCGCTTCTGCCGAAGAGGCATAGTTGCCACTCACCAGCACATACCAAGGTTTACCGTCACGCTGGGTTGCGTACACCAGATAATGCTGCAGTTTCTGCTGCTTGGCGTAGGCATTGAGCGTATCGGAACGCGAGGCACTGCTCAGTTGCAGAGTGTAATGGCCTGCCGGTGCAGATTGCAGCGAACCCGCGTTGCCGCTTACGGCTCCCGCCTTGGCACTTGCCGCTCCCGCTTTGGCGGAAGAGGTCGGCGCCGGTGTATACACCGTGGTTGGCGCTTTGTGCTGCGAGGTCGTAGCCGTCGGCTTGCTGACGGTTTTTGCCGGCGTTTTGTGTTGCTGTGGCGCCGTTCCCTGAACCGGGCGTACGGTTTCTTTCGCCGTTGCGCCGTTCATCAGAGTCGCAGGAGCCGTCGGCAGGGTCGAAGCCGGCCCCGTCATGCCCTGCGTCGCGGTATCAATCTGCCCCTGCTGGGCCGACAGCGCGTCCGACATATTGCCCGGCAAATCGACCCGTTGCTGCGCGCCGCCCTGCGGCTGCTGCGGTTGCGCTTCCGTCGGGGTGCTGGCGATCGGTGGAACGCTGACGGTTTGCGGCTGCGAACTGCTGCTCACACCGTTATTGTCATTGGTGTCGGTAGTACCACCCGGAACGCCGGAATTACCGGCCGTCAGCGACGAAGAACCGGACAGGTTAATGTCTTTGGCCGCGCCATTTTGCGCGCCTTCCTGGGCCGCTTCATGCTTGGTTGGCGCTTTCAGCGCCGAGCCAATGCCGACAATCAGCAATAACAGCACCAAAATACCGATACCAATCATTAAATGCTGACGCGAAACGGCAAAACGCGGTCCCGGAGCCGGTTTGCGCGAACGTGCAGGACGACGATCGCTGCTATCAGGTCTGAGATCGTCTTCCGGTTTAAACTCATCCATCTGAAACCCTCCAACTAGAGGCAAAAGCCCACCACTGTAGATCTACCGTGGCACGGGCAGATTAACCCGATGATGTCAAAGCGACGCCATGCCTGCTTTGCACATAATTAATATAGATGTAAACGGCGGCTAAGCCACTGTTACTTCGTCCGATTTACTTAGGCATTCCCTGCAGGAAGGCAAGCTGCGATGGAAGCAAGCACCATTTCATGCCCAACTCCGCCGCGGACCTCCGCCTGGCCAATGGCCGTCGGCAGTACCAGACGTAGTTCACCGGCCAGTACTTTCTTATCGCGCATCATATGTGGCAAATAAGATTCCGGTGCCATTTCCTGCGGACCACACACCGGCAAGCCAGCGCGTAATAACAGTGCTTTGATACGTTCAATATCTTCGGCGGAGAACTGACCGAGACGGTGCGCGGTTTCTGCCGCCATCACCATGCCGGCAGCGACGGCCTCACCGTGCAACCATACACCATAGCCCATTTCGGCTTCGATAGCATGGCCGTAAGTATGGCCCAAATTCAGCAGCGCACGCAGACCGCTTTCGCGTTCGTCAGCGGCAACGACCTCAGCCTTAAGTTCACAGCAACGGCGGATGCAATAGGCCAAAGCCTGCATGTCCAACGCCACCAGAGCATCAATATTGTTTTCCAGCCAGACAAAGAAATCGCGATCGAGAATAATCCCGTACTTGATCACTTCAGCCAAACCAGAGGAGAGCTCACGCGCCGGCAAGGTTTTCAGGCAATCCAGATCAACCACGACTGAAGCGGGTTGATAGAAGGCACCGATCATGTTTTTACCGAGCGGATGATTGACGGCGGTTTTACCGCCAACGGAAGAGTCCACCTGCGACAGCAGAGTGGTAGGGACCTGAATAAAGCGGACTCCGCGCTGATAACACGCGGCGGCAAAACCGGTTAGATCGCCTACCACGCCGCCGCCAAGGGCAATCAGCGTGGTATCGCGACCGTGCGGTTTTTCCAACAGCGCCGAGAACACCTGCTCGAGCACGGCAAGAGATTTGTACTGTTCGCCATCAGGTAAAATCACCTGATCCACCATGACGCCAGCCTGTTCCAGCACCTTCCGGACGTGGTCCAGATAGAGTGGCGCCAGGGTTTGGTTGGTGACCAGCATAACCTGCTCACCCGCCTTCAGCGGCATAAAAGAAGCCGGATCGTTGAACAATCCGGCGGCTATGGTAATCGGGTAGCTGCGCTCCCCAAGCGTTACGGTAATTCTCTCCATGTCGCGCTCAGTTCTCAGTGTGGTTTATCCCCGCTACTGCGGGGAACACAATCAGTCTTTCCGCATTTGCCGTGGCGAACACGGAAACCGCAATCAGTTGCTTTCCAGCATGTTGATAATCTGGTTGGCAACCACTTTGGCGCTTTGATCGTCGGTGCGGATGGTGACATCTGCAATTTCTTCGTATAACGGATTGCGCTCTTTCGCCAGCGCTTCAAGCACTTCACGCGGAGGAGAATCAACCTGCAGCAGCGGACGCTTTTTGTCGCGCTGGGTTCGGGCCAATTGCTTCTCGATAGTGGTTTCCAGGTACACCACTACGCCACGCGCCGACAGACGGTTACGCGTTTCACGCGATTTAACCGAACCGCCGCCGGTAGCCAGCACGATGCCTTGCTTTTCCGTCAGTTCATTAATGACTTTTTCTTCACGATCGCGGAAACCTTCTTCACCTTCCACGTCGAATACCCAGCCCACGTCAGCTCCGGTACGTCGCTCAATTTCTTGATCGGAGTCGAAAAACTCCATATTGAGTTGCTGAGCTAACTGACGGCCAATAGTGCTTTTGCCGGCACCCATAGGCCCAACCAGAAAGATATTGCGTTTCTCTGCCATGTTTTTCGGTATTACTAAGACAATTCGTTAATGTTAACCCGCCCCGCCAATCAAATCAGCGGCGGGACCTAAACTGAAACCTCATGAACGATAGTGCGAGATCAGACGGAAAATTATCTCAACACTCTTGGTAGTTTGGCAACCGAATAAATCGCAATCCACGCCGCAGGAGGGAAACCATACGTTTTTAACGGCGTCTTGGCGCTAACAAAAAAACCTCGGTGCTCAATTCGGTAACCCTTGTAAGCTAAATCGGTCGCAGCGTCAAACGCAGATGCCCCCAAGGCGATAAAAAAGTGCATCTGCTCATCAACTTTAGGTGATTTCCCACGAACCTGACACATTGCCGCTCAGGCCTTAATCAATGTCGGAGTAATGAATATCACCAGCTCACGCCGTTTATGCTGCTTGCTGCTCTGTTTGAACAAAGATCCCAGCAGTGGCACATCGCCAATACCGGGCACCTTATCTGCTCCCTGGGCGCTATGGCGCTGAAATACGCCGCCCAAAACAATGGTTTCGCCATCTTTCACCGTCACCTGGGTTTTGATCTCCTGCTTATCTATCGCCAGCGTCTCGCCTGTCGCGCGGCTGATGGAGCGCCCCGGCATGTTCTGACTGATTTGCAACGTCAGGGTAATACGGCCATTCGGCAAAATTTTTGGCGTCACCTCCATGCCCAGCACCGCCTCTTTAAATTCTATCGATGTCACCCCGCTGGCACCGCTGTTCACCTCATAGGGAATTTCCGTCCCTTGCTTGATGCTGGCGGTCTGCAGATTAGCGGTCAGCAGGCGCGGGCTGGCGATAATTTCCACCCGGTTCTCCTGTTCCAGCGCCATCAGTTCCAGATCGAGCAAACGGCCACCGATTCGTGCCAGATGAAAACCGGCGCTGACGGCGCTACGCTCCAACGGCAACGCCACGTTGAAGCCATCCAATTGCCACGACTTTGCTGGCCGCTCGTCCGGCGCCAGCCCCCAACGCACACCAAGCTCCCGCAAGCTTTCGTTGTTAATAGTGACGATATGCGCCGCTAACTGCACCTGCGCCAATGGCACATCCATCTCCGCGATCCGCTGCGTCAATAATGCCACTATCGGCGCGGTATCGCGGAGCAGCACGGCATTGGTGCGTTTGTCCGCCACCAGGCTGCCCCGCTCACTCAACAAGGTACCGTCCTGAGCATTCAGATTTTCAGCAATCTCCGTCGCGTCGGCATGATTCAGCGGCAGGGTCACGCTGTGTAATGGCTGTTTTTGCGCTAAAGCCAGCTGTTGTCGTTGCTTTTCCTGTTCGCTTGGTTCGGGAAACACCATCATCACGTTGCCCTCCAGCGTCATAGTCAGTTTCCCCATGCGTAAAATCACGGCCAGCGCCTGCCGCCAGGGTACCTTATCCAACCGCAGCGTCAGGTTTCCCCCCACGCCTGCGGCGGTGACGACATTAAGCTGCTGATGATCCGCCAGCGCCTGCAATACCACAGCCACAGGCGCATCCTGAAACTCCAGAGAAATGGGGTCAGGCTCCTGTGCTATGTTTGCGAACGCACTCCCCCACAGCAAAACTGCAAGCCAACGACATCCTTTCATTTTTCTTCCTTATGCTTTCCCAACGCCAACACCACCCTATCCTCGGCAACCGAACAGGCCGGATTACTCTGAACCGCGCTTAACGTCACTTGCCGCTCCAGTATCTGCTCAACCTGCCAACGCCCAGCCAGTAGCGTTTGGCTGGGTTTGACTCGCAACCACTTTCCGCCCGGCGTAACTATCCAGGCAAAACGCAGCCTCTCGTGTCCGAGGGTACCTTTTAAGCGCCAATTCACCGGCGACTCTGCCGCTGCAGGACAGTCGGGGGAAGGCAGCGGTCGAAAAGGATCCCGTGGCTGCGCCAGCAGCGCCATCGGTAGCAACAACAGCCAGAATCCAAGGTTTTTATTCATAGGGGGCAACCCGCGCAGCCTCAGCCACATCCTGGAAAGTGAAATGCACCGACACCCCCTCCGTCTGCGTTTCAACAGTCATCTGATCGATGCGTAGCCTGGTAGGCAATTTTTCCAGCAGCCTTAATAAGCTGCCGTACTCAAGATGCAGCCGTAGGGCTTGCCGCGAGGCATTTTCCTGCTGCTGCCAGCGTTGCAGCCCGGCCCCCACTCGCTGCAATACGTCCAGCAACGCTTCATTAGCCACCGGTGAGGGCTTAATCTGTTGCAGTTGTTGATTGAGAGCCTCCATTGTCGGCATCCGGGCCAATTGTGCCCACAGCGGAGACATTTGTTGCGTTAGGCGTTGCCGCTCCACCTGGGTCTGCCCCAGTTGCTGCCATTTGTCCTGTAGCAGCAGAAGGCCGAACAGCAGGATCGGGCCGCTCAACGCCAGCCACTGCATCAGCAACAGCTTCCACCCCGGCAGGTGCAAGCATCTCGTTAGCCAGCGCGGTAGAGGCTTATTCATCCCCCCCCCACTGTGCCGTCAGGGTAAATGAAAACAAACCATCCTGACGCTGCACCACCTCAGTCAGGCGGCCGTGCTGCAACAACGGCAACGCAACTAGCCGTTGTTCAAACTGAGTCACCGCCTCATAACGGCGGCTCAGGCCCCGCAGACGGATATTTTGTGCATTAGTATCCAATGCGATAAGCCACAACGCTGCGGGCAACAGGGGCGACAGCTGTTGCAGCAATTGAAGGTAACGTCGGTTGTGCACCCCATTTATGCCCTGTTGCTCCACCTGCGCGGTTAAGCTTGCCAGGCGAGCCATTGCCCGTTGCCGTTGCTGAAAACGTTCCGTCAATTCCGTCTGCTGCCGGACCAGCGTCAAAAGTGCCAGATACTCTTGATCCTGCTGACGGTTTAACAACCCCAAAACCCCCGTCAGCACCGCCGCAGCCAGCGCCAGTTGCAACACCAACAGGCGCAACCAGAAAGTGGCGCGCCGACGCTGAGCTCGAGTGCGCCAGGGAAAAAGATTAACCTGATACATCAGCTAGTTGTCCTCTGTGCGCAGCGCCAAACCCCCGGCTAATACAAATGCCGCCGGTATAAGGGGCTGCGGTGGACGCAGCTGACTAAAAGCGCTAAATGGAGACCAGGACAAACATCCTGGCGGAGGCAGCTCATCCAGCACGCTGCTATAGTAAATTTGCTGCGTAGCAAGTGGCGGGCAGGCGGCATGCATTGCCGCCTGCGCCTGACCCGCCTCTGCGGCCTCCACCATTGGGACAACCCCATAGGCAAAGGACCTAGAAGGTGATGCAACCCATAACCACTCCAGCTCGAGGCGATGCAGCAAACCGGTTTCGGGCGACACGCCTGCCGCTGTCGCCATCGTGCGAAGCGCGCAAGGGGTAATATCGACTACCTGCGGCTGCAAATTGGCTTGGTGCAAGCAATGCAGCCACTGTTCCAGCTCCTGCTGTCGCGCAGCGGTAAGCAGCAAAGTGGCAGCGTCTGCCGGTGATGGACGGTAATCCAGAGCCAGCGACTGGCTGTCCAGCGGGAACTGTTTTAATCCCTGGTTGGTGATGTATTCACCGCGAGCCGGCTCTTTCAGCCTGGCGTCCGGCAGCGGCATCTGCTGCTGTAAAACCCGCTGCGCGGGCAAAGCAATGCGTAAGGAAATATGTCTTGGTAACTGAATTCGCCATTGTCGCAGCGCCTGAATCAGCAGCTCGGGGTGTTCGAGGCAGCCTTCTCGCAACACCGGTTGCGGTAGCCTTTGTTGCCACCAGTGACGCAGTTGCCAACCGTTGCGGCGGCGCTGTACCGCCAGGGCGCGAATGCAGTGACTTTGTATATCCAGCCCCACCTGCCATGCTTGAGTGAACATATTTCGCCCGACCTCCATATCGTCAGATGATAAAAGAACATATCCATGTTGCAGGCTTGCCTTTATACTACCGCGCGGTTGTTTATAAACTGCCCAAATGACATGAAAATGGGAAATCTCAGGTGAAGTTCGTAAAGTATTTACTAATCCTTGCAGTGTGTTGCATCGTGTTGGGGGCAGCCTCGATCTTTGGCTTGTACAAATATGTCGAGCCGCAGTTGCCTGACGTTGCGACGCTGAAAGATGTGCGGCTGCAAATACCGATGCAGGTTTACAGCGCCGACGGCGAACTGATCGCCCAATACGGTGAGAAACGCCGTATTCCGCTGAAGCTGAACCAAATTCCACCGGTTATGGTGCATGCGTTTATCGCCACCGAAGACAGCCGCTTCTATGAGCATCATGGCGTCGACCCGGTCGGTATCTTCCGTGCCGCCTCTATTGCGCTGGTCTCCGGCCATGCGTCCCAGGGGGCGAGTACCATTACCCAGCAGTTGGCGAGAAACTTCTTCTTAAGCCCGGAACGCACCCTGATGCGAAAAATCAAGGAAGCTTTCCTGGCGATTCGCATCGAACAGATGCTGAGCAAAGACGAAATTCTCGAGCTGTACCTCAACAAAATCTATCTGGGGTATCGCGCCTATGGCGTGGGTGCCGCGGCTCAGGTTTATTTCGGTAAAGACGTTAGCCAGCTCACCTTAAGCGAAATGGCGACCATCGCCGGCTTGCCGAAAGCACCGTCTACCTTCAACCCGCTTTACTCCCACGATCGCGCCGTTGCGCGCCGCAACGTGGTGCTGTCGCGCATGATGGATGAGCATTACATCACTCAGGCGCAGTACGATCAGGCCCGTAGCGAAGAACTGGTGGCCAACTACCATGCACCGGAAATCAGCTTCTCCGCCCCGTATCTCTCCGAGATGGTGCGCCAGGAGATGATCAAGCGTTATGGCGACAACGCCTATACCGACGGTTACAAGGTCTACACCACCATCACCAAAAAGCTGCAGCTGGCGGCGCAGGAGTCGGTACGCAACAACGTGCTGGCCTACGATATGCGCCACGGTTACCGCGGCCCGTCCAACGTGCTGTGGAAAGTTGGTGAAGCGGCGTGGGATCAAAAACAGATCGTCGATTCGTTGAAGAATCTGCCGAACTACGGCCCGCTGTCTCCGGCGGTGATTGTCTCGGCCAACGCCGAAGAAGCGACGGCGATGATGGCTGACGGCAGCCACATTGCGCTACCGATGACGACCATGCGTTGGGCGCGTCCTTACAAATCAGATACTCAGCAGGGCCCAACGCCGAAACGCGTCACCGACGTAGTGCAGGCCGGTCAGCAAGTCTGGGTACGTAAGGTGGGCGAAAATTGGTGGCTGTCACAGGTGCCGGACGTCAACTCGGCCCTGGTGTCGATCAATCCGAATGACGGGGCCGTGAAGGCGCTGGTCGGCGGGTTCGACTTCAACCAGAGCAAGTTCAACCGCGTTACCCAGGCGCTGCGTCAGGTCGGTTCCAATATCAAACCTTTCCTGTACACCGCCGCGATGGACAAGGGCCTCACCCTGGCAACCATTCTGAATGACCTGCCGATCACCCGTTGGGATCCGGGCGCCGGTACTGACTGGCGACCGAAGAACTCACCGCCAACCTACGATGGGCCGATTCGCCTGCGTCAGGGGCTGGGGCAGTCTAAAAACGTGGTAATGGTACGTGCGATGCGTGCGATGGGCGTCGACTATGCGGCAGAATACCTGCAGCGTTTCGGCTTCCCGGCGCAGAACATCGTGCACACCGAATCACTGGCGTTAGGCTCCGCGTCGTTCACCCCTATGCAACTGGTGCGCGGCTATGCGGTTCTGGCTAACGGCGGTTACCTGGTGGATCCGTACTTTATCACCAAGATTGAAGACGATAGCGGCAACACGGTGTTCGAAACCAAGCCGAAGATTGTCTGCAGCAGCTGTAATCTGCCGGTGATCTACGGTGATACCCACCGTTCCGCCGTACTTTCTGAAGACAATATTGAAAATGTCGCTACGTCGCAGGAAGGCAAGAATGGCAGCGTGCCGATGCCGCAACTGGAGCAGGTGACTCCGGCTCAGGTGCTCCAAGATGGCGATCAGCAGTATGCGCCACACGTGATCAGCACCCCGCTGGCGTTCCTGATGCATGACGCGCTGAACAGTAACATTTTCGGCGAACCGGGCTGGATGGGCACCGCATGGCGTGCGGGCCGTGACCTGAAGCGTCGTGATATCGGCGGCAAAACCGGTACCACCAACAGCTCGAAAGATGCCTGGTTCTCCGGTTATGGCCCGGATACCGTGACCTCGGTATGGATTGGCTTTGATGACCATCGCCGTGATCTTGGCCGTGCTACGGCTTCAGGCGCGATACCGGATCAGATTTCCGGCGGCGAAGGCGGTGCGAAGAGTGCACAGCCGGCATGGGACGACTTTATGAAAACCGCGCTGGAAGGCATTCCGGAGCAGAAGGTCACTCCACCACCGGGCATCATCAGCGTCACCATCGACAAGAGCAGCGGCAAGCTTTCTGGCGGCGGCGGCGGCAGTCGCTCCGAGTACTTCATCGAAGGGACTCAGCCAACGGACTACCCATCGCGAGATACCGGCACGACGTTGACGGATCCCGGCGGCGAGAGCCACGAGCTGTTCTAACAAAAAAAGGGCCAGAGAAATCTGGCCCTTTTTTTATCTAGCAATCAACGATTAACGTGAACCGCGTAAAAATGCCTCGGTCAGGAACAGCGCACTGACATTGCGCGCCTCACGGAAATCCGGTTCGGCCAGCAACGCCATCATATCGGCAATCGGCCAGCGTACCTGCGGCAAGGGCTCCGGCTCATCCCCTTCCAGACTCTGCGGGTAGAGATCGTGCGCCAGCACGATATTCATTTTGCTGGAAAAGTACGAGGGGGCCATCGTCAGCTTGCTGAGGAAATCAAAGCGTTTGGCGCCAAAACCCACCTCTTCCATCAGTTCACGGTTGGCCGCCTCCAGCACGCCTTCACCAGGATCGATCAACCCTTTGGGGAACCCCAGCTCATAGGATTCAGTGCCCACCGCATATTCACGGATCAGCAGCAAGTCATCGCCAATCACCGGCACAATCATCACGGCCTCACGGTCCGAGGGCCGCATCCGCTCATACACCCGCCGTACACCGTTACTGAACTCCAAATCGACGGACTCAACGTTAAATAAACGCGAACGTGCGACCGTTTCAACTTTCAGAATTTTAGGTTTTTGCAGGTGTTTATCCATGATTGCCTCAAATGAGTTATCCGGCGGCAGGCCACAACAGCATGCGTGATGACGCAGATAACCAGAATAATGATTGGCGTGACGCGCAGTTCACTTGCGTTCAAACGCTGACCAAATCCGATCTTGATCACATTGTGCGTTAATGAGAACCTTTGCCGCAACGAGCACAAGCAGTAATTTACTTTTTTTTAACAACCGTAGCCAGCTCAGGCCGATTTTCTGTCTTTCTCAGGTAAAAAAGAGTGCATTAAAATAAGATAATGCCGATACCGATAGAAGAGCCCGATTGCTATCATCACACAGGTAAGACATGGCGATAAAACGGGCAGTTATTATCAATAAATGAGATCCCGGCGGAGAATCTTTCCTCCCGTCACTGTTCAGGGTGTCTCTTGGTGATTTGACTGCGTATAATGCGCCACGATTCATCAGGTTGGTGAGGTTCACGGGTCCAAGATGGGGATAGCATGAGCACAATAGTGTTGATATTGGCCTTAGTGCTTGCCTGCCTGATTGCCGCCGGCCTGTATCTCTGGTTTAAAGCCCGCAATCAGCCGCTGCTCACGCGCGCGTTGCCCTTTATCAAACCCACACACCGTAAACTGACCGGCGAAGAGCGCGCCGCCGTCGAGCATTATCTCGGCCAGCAAAATAAGCTGAGCAACAAACTGTTGCCCGGTAACAGCTCATTGCCTTCCGCCAAGCTGGCGCTGACCCCGCAAAGCGACAACGTCTACCCCATTACCCACGCCATTACCCGCTACGGGCTGGCCAGCGATGAACCCAACAAGTGGCGCTATTATCTGGACGCCGAAGAGGTGCATCTGCCGCCGTTCTGGGAACAGTACATCAGCGCCGATAACCATGTGGAAGTGATCAGAACCCAGACGTTACCGCTGGTTATCTCCCTTAACGGGCATTCGCTGAAAGACCATATTCACGATCGACCGCAACCGCCGGTGGTGAAAGCGCCCCCAATTCAAAATGCCTCCATTCGCAAGGAAGAGAGTGAGCATGTCGAGCTGGTGAATATCCGCAAGGAAACGCCGGAAGAACACGCGCTGACTCGCCCGAACGGCATCAAGGAAGCTGCCGTTATCTCGGCCGCCCTGCTGCTGCTGTTCTTCAGCCTGATAAGCCCGGTGGTGGTTATCCCCTGGATGATCCTGGTCGCCGTGCTGATGATCGCCTGGGGCTGCTGGAACCTGTTCCGTCGGCCGACAACGCGAGAACTGAAAGAAGTGCACTGCCTGCGAGGCACCCCCAAGCGCTGGGGACTGTTTGGCGAATCCAATCAGGGGCAAATCAGTAATATCTCTCTCGGCATCATCGATCTGATTTATCCGCCACACTGGCAGCCTTATATCACCCAGGATCTGGGCAAGACCACCGACGTGGATATCTACCTTAACCGTCAGGTGTTGCGCCAGGGACGCTTCCTTTCTCTGCATGATGAGGTGAAAAACTTCCCGTTGCAGCAGTGGGGCAGAAACGCGGTGCTGATGGCCAGCTCTTTTTTGGTGCTGGTGCTGCTGCTGACCTATATTCCGCTAAGCCTGCCGCTTAAGCTGAGCATGGCCTGGCTGCAGGGCGCGCAAAAAATTGAAGTGACCAACGTTCAGGCCCTCGAAGGCGCAACCTTGCACATCGGTGATACCCTGAAAGCTCAAGGCAACGGTATGTGTTATGTGCCGCCACCGGTCAACGGTTCGCACACCTCCAGCTTTATGCCTTTCGACTGCTCAGGCATTTACTGGAACAACGCAGCCCCTCTGCCACAGCCGGAATCCGATATCATCGACAAAGCTTCAGCGTTGCTGGCGACGGTCAATACCCAGCTACATCCCGACGGTACCGATCAGAAACTCAACCCGCAGCTGGCCAGCGCGATTGAGAAATCCGGCATGATCCTGCTGGACGATTTTTCCGATATCGTGCTGAAAACGCAGGATCTGTGCCAGGCGGACAACGACTGCGTTCGGCTGAAAAACGCCCTGGTGAACCTAGGTAACGTCAAGAACTGGGCTACCCTGGTAAAACGCGCCAAGTCGGGCGCTTTGCAGGGGGTCAACGTGTTGCTGCGCCCGGTGAGTGCCGAATCGCTGGAAAGCCTGACCAAGGTTGCCGCATCGTCGTTTGTCTACAGCGAAACCCGACAGGCTGCCGCCGCGCTCAACAGCCCTCCACCTGGCGGGTTCCTGATCAGCAGCGATGAAGGCAAGCAGCTGGTCAATCACCCACAGCCTGCGGTCCCCTTAAACGAGTACAACGCGCTCGATCAATGGAATGAGCTGCAACGTCTGGCCAGCATGCTGCTGCATACGCCGTTTGAAGCTCAGGGCGTGATCACCAATATCAGCGTCGACGCCAATGGTACACGCCATATTGCGCTGCACAGCGAGCCGGATATCATCACCCTGTGGCGCTATCTCGGTACCAGCCTGCTGCTGCTGACGGTCGCCGTCGTTCTGGGTTACAACACCTGGCGACTGGTGCAGCGCCGCCGCATCAACCAGCACCGAACCGCCGATATCCAGCGCTATTACGAAAGCTGCTTTAACCCGCAACTGTCCCCGATGTCATTGCGGCCAATGCCCTGAGTCGTTCGCAGGCCTGCTTCCTGTCATCCGCTTATGCTACGCTAACGCTATTCCCCTTATCCTGCGGACCCCCGACGGTTCGCCTATGGAGTTTTCATGGTTCCCGAGTTTGACTGGCGTGAAATTGATACCGTGCTGCTGGATATGGACGGCACCCTGCTCGATCTGGAGTTCGACAGCCACTTTTGGCTCAGCCTGGTGCCACAAGCCCTGAGCGAGCAGCGTGCTATTCCCTTCGACGAAGCGCGTAAAATCATTCACCAGGAATATCTGGCGGTGCAGCACACCATGAACTGGTACTGCTTCGACTACTGGAGCGAACGGCTGGATCTTGATATTTACCGCATGACCACTGAGGTTGGCAGCCGAGCCCGCCTGCGTGAGGATACCGAGCCCTTTTTGCAGGCATTGCGAGCCGCAGGTCACCGGACTATCCTGTTGACCAACGCCCATCCGCACAGCCTGGCGGTAAAAATTGAGCATACCGGTTTGGATCGCCACCTTGATTTATTACTTTCTACCCACACATTTGGTTATCCGAAAGAAGATCAGCGTTTGTGGCAGGCCGTGCAGCAACACACCGGATTTGATCCGCAACGCACCCTGTTCGTCGACGACGGTGAACCTATTCTGGATGCTGCCCACACCTTCGGTATTCGCTATTGCCTGGGCGTGCAGAATCCGGACTCCAGCATGGCGGAGAAAACCTTTCGACACTACCCGGCAATGCGCGACTACCGCCTGTTGATACCGGCGTTAGCCAAGGGGGAGCAATGAAAGATAAGGAAACACGGGACGACGCGGTCCGGCTGGATAAATGGCTTTGGGCGGCTCGTTTCTACAAAACCCGCGCGTTGGCGCGGGACATGATCGACGGCGGCAAGGTGCACTATAACGGACAGCGCGGTAAGCCGAGCAAGAATGTCGAGCTCAATGCCGAGATCAAGCTGCGTCAGGGTAACGATGAACGCACGGTGATCGTTCTGGCTCTGGCCAGCCAACGGCGCGGCGCCGACGAGGCGCAGCAAATGTATCAGGAAACCGAAGCCAGCATCGCCAATCGAGAGAAAGTGGCGCTCGCACGCAAGATGAATGCGCTGACCATGCCGCATCCGGACCGCCGTCCGGACAAGAAAGAGCGGCGCGACCTGATTAAATTTAAATTTGGTGAGCAGGAATAACCCCTCGCCGCAATGAGAGAAAACTATGTCTAACCATGACCAATTGCACCGTTACCTGTTTGAAAACTACGCGGTGCGCGGTGAGCTGGTTACCGTCAGCGAAACCTATCAGCAGGTCCTGAACAACCATGATTATCCGGCGCCGGTTAAAAAACTGCTGGGTGAACTGCTGGTGGCCACCAGCCTGCTGACCGCAACCTTGAAGTTCGACGGCGATATCACCGTACAATTACAGGGTGATGGCCCGCTGAAGCTGGCCGTGATTAACGGCAACAACCGCCAGGAAATGCGTGGCGTAGCGCGCGTACAGAGCGAAATCGCCGATGACAGCACGCTGCATCAGTTGATCGGCAACGGCGTCATGGTGATCACCATCGCGCCAACCGAAGGCGAGCGCTATCAGGGCGTAGTGGCACTGGAAGGCGAAACGCTGGCCGAATGCCTTGAGGCTTACTTCCGCCAGTCCGAACAGCTGCCAACCCGTCTGTTCATTCGCACCGGCGAGTTCGAAGGCCAACCGGCCGCGGGCGGTATGTTGCTGCAGGTGCTGCCGGCACAGGACGGCAATGCCGATGATTTCGATCATCTGGTACAACTGACCAACACGGTGAAAAGCGAAGAGCTGTTCAGCCTGCCGGCCAATGAAGTGCTGTATCGCCTGTATCACCAGGAAGAAGTCACTCTGTATGAACCACAGGACGTGATCTTCCGTTGTACCTGTTCACGTCAGCGCTGCGCTGATGCGTTGGTCACCTTGCCAACCGACGAAGTGGCCCAAATGCTGGAGCAGGATGGCAATATCGATATGCACTGCGATTACTGCGGCAATCACTATGTGTTTGACGCCGTAGACGTCGCCGCCTTGTACACTGGTAACACCGGTGACAGCGATCAGTTGCACTAAGTAGCACCCCATATCGGCGGGCGCGCCCTGCGCCCGCTCATTCACCTCGTTTGCACGTTTGCTTTTTTCCGTGTGCTATCTCTCAGATCGTAACGAAAAACCGACTAAAACGTTAAATATTTGATACCTATCGCGGTTACTCGCTGCTGAATCCCTACAATTGGCGCCAGAAATTCTGTGACCAAGGAGTAGTGACATGCGTGTTAAAGGTATAACCCCTCAGGATCTGGCCGCTTATGGGATTCATAACGTCGGCGAAATCGTTCACAACCCGAGTTATGACTTGCTGTTCAAGGAAGAAACAGACCCATCTCTGGAAGGTTATGAGCGTGGGGTCGTAACCAAGCTGGGTGCTGTATCCGTCGACACCGGTATTTTTACCGGCCGTTCCCCGAAAGATAAGTACATCGTCCGTGACGACATCACCCGCGACACCGTCTGGTGGGCCGATCAGGGTAAAGGCAAAAACGACAACAAACCCCTCAGTCCGGAAATTTGGGCTGACCTGAAACAGCTGGTCACCACGCAGCTCTCCGGCAAACGCCTGTTTGTGGTGGATACCTTCTGCGGCGCCAACGCCGACTCACGCTTGAAAGTCCGCTTTATCACCGAGGTGGCCTGGCAGGCGCACTTCGTCAAAAACATGTTCATTCACCCGACGGAAGAAGAACTGCAGGATTTCGAACCGGACTTCGTGGTGATGAACGGCGCCAAATGCACTAACCCGAACTGGCAGCAACAGGGCCTGAACTCGGAAAACTTTGTCGCTTTCAACCTGACCGAACGCATGCAGCTGATTGGCGGCACCTGGTACGGCGGCGAAATGAAAAAGGGTATGTTCTCCATGATGAACTACCTGCTGCCGCTGAAAGGCATCGCTTCCATGCACTGCTCGGCTAACGTGGGTGAAAAAGGTGACGTGGCGGTGTTCTTCGGCCTGTCCGGCACCGGCAAAACCACCCTGTCTACCGATCCAAAACGCCAGCTGATTGGCGATGACGAACACGGCTGGGATGACGACGGCGTGTTCAACTTCGAAGGCGGTTGCTACGCCAAAACCATCAAGCTGTCCGAAGAAGCCGAGCCGGATATCTATCACGCCATCAAACGCGATGCGCTGCTGGAAAACGTCACGGTGCTGGCCGACGGTACGATTGATTTCAACGACGGCTCGAAAACCGAAAACACCCGTGTTTCCTACCCGATCTATCACATCCAGAATATCGTCAAGCCAGTTTCCAAGGCCGGCCACGCCACCAAGGTGATTTTCCTGACTGCGGACGCCTTCGGCGTGTTGCCACCGGTTTCTCGCCTGACCGCCAACCAGACCCAGTACCACTTCCTGTCCGGCTTTACCGCCAAGCTGGCCGGTACCGAGCGCGGCGTGACCGAGCCGACCCCAACCTTCTCCGCCTGCTTCGGCGCAGCCTTCCTGTCGCTGCACCCAACGCAATACGCCGAAGTCCTGGTGAAGCGCATGCAGGCTGCGGGTGCCCAGGCCTACCTGGTCAACACCGGCTGGAACGGCACCGGTAAACGCATTTCGATCAAAGATACTCGCGGTATTATCGATGCGATCCTCAGCGGTGAAATCGATAAGGCAGAAACCATTACCCTGCCTATCTTCGATCTGGCGATGCCAACCTCACTGCCGGGCGTCAACCCGGATATCCTGGATCCGCGCGCCACTTACGCCAGCATTGAGCAATGGCAAGAGAAGGCACAGGATCTGGCAGAGCGTTTTGTCACCAACTTTGACAAATACACCGACACTCCAGCGGGTGCAGCGCTGGTCAGCGCCGGTCCAAAACTGTAATAGCTTCCTTTTACAGCTTCAGCTAAGGCGTGGATATCACGCCTTTTTTTATTTTTATTGGTTGTTTCTTGAACGACGCAAAGAGATAATAATGCAGTGCAATCATTGATAGCAACGGAGGTTTCAATGGCTACCATAACCGTCAGAAATCTGGACGACGAAGTAAAGGAGTTGCTGCGCGTCTCGGCAGCAAAAAATGGCCATTCCATGGAGGAGGAAGCTCGCATGATTTTGAAACAGGCATTATTGAAGAAACCGCCGCGTTATGGGTTAGGCACCTGGATGCATCAACACTTTGCCGAGTTGGGCGGGGTTGAACTGGAGATCCCACCGCGCGATGCCACGCCGCCGCGTATTGTCACCTTTGACGACGACGATGACCAATTATGATTATTCTCGATACCAACGTGGTTTCAGAAACGTTGCGCCCCAACCCGCACTATAACGTCATCAGATGGCTGAATGAAAAAGACAATGATGAGCTTTATCTGAGTGCGATAGTTCTCGCCGAGTTGTTCAGTGGAGTTGCCTGTATGCCTGATGGGAAACGGCAGCGCGAATTCAAACACAAGCTGGCGGAGGCAGTGCAGATTAGATTTGATGAGCAAACCCTGCCATTTGATACACTCTGCGCACTGCAATACGCGGAACTTATGGAGAAAAATCAGCGTCAGGGCCGGTTAATGGGCATCGTCGATACCCAAATCGCCGCCACCTGCCTGCATTACGGTGCCACCCTGGCCACGCGCAATACCCAAAACTTTATCCATTGCGGCATTGAGTTAATCGATCCCTGGCAGGCCACGACGGGCCGGCGTCTGCATGAAGAGGCAGCGGAATACTACGTGATGAGCAGGAAGTCCTGACGGGGGCGCAAACTGCGGCCCCCAGACAAAAAGATTACGCGCTGTCCTTCGGGTTCTGATGCCCATTGCCCGACTCTTTTTTCTCCATCGGTAACGGAATATAAGCCCGAATCAACAGCCCACCGCGTTCGCTGGTGCCGATATCCAGTGCGCCATGATGCCCATCGATAATACGCTGTACGATAGCCAGGCCCAACCCGGTCCCGCTGGTACTGCGCGCGCTGTCACCACGAACAAATGGCTGCAACAGATGCTTCAGCTCTTCCGGTTTAATGCCCGGGCCGTCGTCTTCCACCTGGAACCAGCCGCGCTGCAGCTCACGGCCGCTGCTGACTTTGATCCAACCATTGCCGTAACGCGCCGCATTCACCACCATATTCACTGCCGCACGCTTGATCGACAACGGATGCACATTCATCATCAGTTCGCCCGGCGCCAAAGCGGTTTCAATCACCCGCTCATAGCCACTCTCGGCAGCCACCACTTCGCCCAGAATGCTATTCAAATCGCTGATTTCTGTCTGCATCTCCTGGCCGGTGCGCAGATAATCAATAAACTGCTCAATGATGTCGTTGCACTCTTCAATATCTTTATTGATCGACTCCGCCAGGTAGCCGTCTTCGGCACTCATCATCTCGGTCGCCAGACGGATACGCGTCAGTGGCGTACGCAGGTCGTGGCTCACCCCGGCCATCAGCAATGTGCGGTCGTCCGCCAGCTGCTTGACGCCCGACGCCATCTGATTAAAGGCCCGCGTTACCGAACGGACTTCCGATGCGCCATACTCACGCAGCGGCGGTGGAATGATGCCCTTACCCACCTGCAAAGCGGCGTGCTCAAGCTCCACCAGCGGGCGGTTCTGAATACGGATAAACAGCCAGGCGCCACCTATGGCCAACAGCATAATCGCCAGGGTATAGCGGAACAGCGGCGAGAAATCGCCCTGGTGAATTTCAGTCAGCGGAACACGCACCCAGATATCCGGTTGCAGCCAGGTTTTCAGCCACACCACCGGTGAATTTTTGTTTACTTCCACTCGCACGTCGGTGGGCCCGCCGAGCTGCTGCGCCATTTGCTGGCTGAGGAATTGGTAGTGCTGCGCCCAGCGCAGACCGCTCTCTTCCGCCGCAGAATTGGTGTAGAGAGAAATGCCCAGTTCGCGATAGATTTCGCGACGGAACGCCGGCGGTACTTCCAGCAAAGTACCATCCTCCAGCTGCAGTCGGTCGGTCATCAGCATACGAACTTCGTAGGCCAATACCTTATTGAACTGCTGCAGGCTGGGCAGGATGGCGAAGTTCAGCACCACCAGATAGGTCGTCACCAGGCTGACGAACAGCAAGGTGACGATCAATAGCAGGGTTCGGGCAAACGAGCTACGCGGTGAAAAGCGCAATCGTCTCATGCCTTGCTGCCGTCCGGGACGAAAACGTAGCCAAGACCCCAAACGGTCTGGATGTAGCGTGGATGCGCAGGATCTTCCTCAACCATGCGACGCAAACGAGAAATTTGCACGTCGATGGAGCGTTCCATGGCGCTGTATTCACGGCCGCGGGCCAGGTTCATCAGCTTATCGCGCGAAAGCGGTTCGCGAGGATGGCTCACCAGCGCCTTCAGCACTGCGAATTCGCCGCTGGTCAACGGCATAGGCTCGTCTTCGCGGAACATTTCGCGGGTGCCGAGGTTCAGTTTGAATTTACCAAAGGCGATCACCGCCTCTTCCTGTGAAGGAGCGCCCGGCAGTTCATTGGCCTGACGGCGCAACACCGCACGGATGCGGGCCAGCAATTCACGCGGGTTGAAGGGTTTTGGGATGTAATCGTCAGCGCCGATTTCCAGGCCAACGATACGGTCGACTTCTTCACCTTTGGCGGTCACCATAATGATCGGCATAGGGTTGCTTTGGCTGCGCAGACGGCGGCAGATGGAAAGACCATCTTCGCCCGGCAACATCAGGTCAAGCACCATCAGGTGGAATGATTCACGAGTCAGCAAGCGATCCATTTGCTCAGCGTTGGCTACGCTGCGAACCTGAAAACCCTGTTCGGTTAAATAACGCTCTAAAAGCGCACGCAGGCGCATGTCATCATCGACGACCAGAATCTTATGATTCTCTTGCATTGTATTACTCCCAAAGGCTTTATTGCCTGACGTGAATATTGTTAAAAAACCCTGTCATTTCGGACAGCGTTTAATGGTATATATTCTAGACGAAATTGTTACAAAGCTTATTCTTTTGCCCATTTATCAACAATTTTCATCAAAATGCCCGCGACGATTCGCCAAAATCACGATGCGCATAGGTTAAATTTAGAAGCACTGCGTCTTTTGGCTGGCGGCATACCCGACGGCTGATTCGGCAGTGTAACTCAGCCGGGGCGATAAGAAACGCGAGCACCGGCAATTTTGCGCGTGGCTGATGATTAACGCTCATTGGATTGTGCAACAGCAGCCTACAGCCCGATGCGAGTTTGTGCGACACTTTGCCAACGCAATGACGTCCTTCCCTTTGATATGTCCCTAAAGGCGGAACCACGATGAGAACGCAGCTGATAACCCGCGAAGGTTACGACAAGCTAAAGCAGGAATTAGACTTTCTCTGGCGCGAAGATCGGCCAGAGGTCACCAAAAAAGTGACCTGGGCAGCCAGCCTCGGCGACAGAAGTGAAAATGCCGATTATCAGTACAACAAAAAACGGCTGCGGGAAATCGATCGCCGCGTACGCTACCTGACCAAATGCCTCGAACAATTAAAGATTGTCGATTACTCCCCGCAGCAGGAAGGCAAAGTGTTTTTCGGTGCCTGGGTGGTAGTGGAAAACGAGGACGGCGACACTAAACGCTTCCGCATCGTCGGGTATGACGAGATTTTTGGCCGCCGAGACTACATCTCCATCGATTCGCCCATGGCCCGCGCGCTGCTTAAAAAAGAAGTGGGTGATGCCGCCACCGTTAATACGCCAGTCGGCGATGCCCTGTGGTACGTGAATGAGATCGAGTACGTAAAATAAGATTTCAGTTTTTTCCGAGCGACCGCCCGCCGCCGCAGTACAGGCCGCTTTACGCGCTATGACTGTCGAGAGGCGGCCCGCTCCACTGGCATTTTCCCCGCGCAATCCGTATAACTGTCCCCCTGTTTACCAACCGTTCTCAACAGATACCAGACTTATGAATGACCCACTGAGCCGCATTATTGCAACAGAACTGCAGGCCCGGCCGGAGCAAGTTGACTCCGCCATCCGTCTGCTGGATGAAGGTAATACCGTGCCCTTTATTGCACGCTATCGTAAGGAAGTCACCGGGGGTCTGGACGATACCCAACTGCGCCAGCTGGAAACCCGCCTGGGTTATCTGCGTGAACTGGAAGACCGCCGTCAGACCATCCTTAAATCGATCGACGAGCAGGGCAAACTGACCGAACAGCTGGCGACGGCGATCACCGCCGCGCAAAGCAAAACCGAACTCGAAGACCTCTACCTGCCTTACAAACCGAAGCGCCGCACCCGTGGCCAGATCGCGATTGAAGCCGGTCTGGAGCCTCTGGCGGACACACTGTGGCAGGATCCTCAGCAACAACCTGAACAGTTGGCCGAAGGTTACGTTAATGCAGACAAGGGCGTAGCGGACGTAAAAGCCGCCCTCGACGGCGCGCGTTATATCCTGATGGAGCGCTTCGCCGAAGACGCCGCATTACTGGCCAAGGTCCGTAACTACCTGTGGAAACATGCGCACCTGGTGTCCAAAGTGGTGGAAGGCAAGGAAGAAGCCGGGGCCAAGTTCCGCGACTATTTCGATCATCATGAACCCATTGCCCAGGTGCCATCGCACCGTGCGCTGGCCATGTTCCGCGGCCGTAACGAAGGCGTACTGCAGCTTGCGCTGAATGCCGATCCGCAGTTTGAAGAAGCCCCACGCGAAAGCCAGGCGGAGCAGATCATCATCAGCCACCTGGATCTGCGCCTGAATGATGCTCCGGCGGACGCCTGGCGCAAAGCGGTGGTCAACTGGACCTGGCGTATCAAGGTGCTGCTGCATCTGGAAACCGAACTGATGAGCACGGTGCGCGAACGCGCGGAAGATGAAGCGATCAACGTCTTTGCCCGTAACATGCATGACCTGCTGATGGCGGCACCGGCCGGTATGCGCGCCACCATGGGGCTGGATCCGGGCCTGCGTACCGGGGTCAAAGTGGCGGTAGTCGATGCTACCGGCAAGCTGGTCGCCACCGACACCGTGTACCCGCACACCGGTCAGGCCGCTAAAGCCGCCGCCATCGTCGCCGCACTGTGCATCAAGCATAAAGTGGAGCTGGTCGCCATCGGCAACGGCACCGCATCGCGCGAGACCGAACGTTTTTACCTCGACCTGCAACAGCAGTTCAGCGAAGTCAAAGCACAAAAGGTGATCGTCAGCGAAGCCGGCGCTTCGGTGTACTCCGCTTCCGAACTGGCGGCGCTGGAATTCCCTAACCTCGACGTCTCGCTGCGCGGTGCGGTATCCATCGCACGTCGTCTGCAGGATCCGCTGGCCGAGCTGGTCAAAATCGATCCGAAATCCATCGGCGTCGGCCAGTATCAGCATGACGTCAGCCAAAGCCAACTGGCGAAAAAACTCGACTCCGTGGTCGAAGACTGCGTGAACGCCGTCGGTGTGGATCTGAATACCGCCTCGGTGCCGCTGCTGACCCGCGTAGCCGGCCTGACGCGCATGATGGCGCAGAATATCGTCACCTGGCGTGACGAAAATGGCCGCTTCAGCAACCGCGAACAGCTGCTGAAAGTCAGTCGCTTGGGGCCGAAAGCCTTTGAACAGTGTGCCGGCTTCTTGCGTATCAACCACGGCGACAACCCACTGGACGCCTCAACCGTTCACCCGGAAACCTACCCGGTGGTCGAACGCATTCTGGCCGCAACTCATCAGGCTCTGCAGGATCTGATGGGTAACCCGGCGGCGGTGCGCAGCCTGAAGGCCAGCGACTTTACCGACGAGAAGTTCGGTGTGCCGACGGTGACCGACATCCTGAAGGAGCTGGAGAAGCCAGGCCGCGATCCGCGTCCGGAATTCAAAACCGCAACCTTTGCCGAAGGGGTGGAAACCCTCAACGACCTGCAGCCGGGGATGATCCTGGAAGGTTCGGTCACCAACGTCACCAACTTCGGTGCCTTTGTTGATATCGGCGTGCATCAGGATGGGTTGGTGCATATCTCCTCGCTGGCGGACAAGTTTGTCGAAGATCCGCACACCGTGGTGAAAGCCGGTGACATCGTCAAAGTGAAGGTGATGGAAGTGGACCTGCAACGTAAACGCATTGCATTGAGCATGCGTCTGGATGAGCAACCGGGTGAAGGCTCCCCACGGCGCGGTAGCAATTCAGCGCCGGCCAAGGACAACACCTCGCGACCGCAGGCCAATAAGTCCAAACCGCGTGGCGCTAACACCTCGGCAGGCAACAGCGCCATGGGTGACGCACTGGCGGCGGCCTTTGGCAGAAAGTCGTAGTCAGGCGGCCAGCAGAAAACGCATGAGACACAGGGAGGGGGTTAACCCCTCCCTTTTCCGCTAAATACCCTCATCATTTTTTGACCCGCCTCAATAAACCCGCATTTTTATTCGCTGCCGCCGACAGCCCTGATAATTCCGGTTTTAAGCCTGAAAGCCACGCTAAATAGCCATTTATTAACATCTCTATTAACATTAAATTCTCATTCCGGTATTTCTCAGCGAAACACAAATGCTTAGCGCTCGTATTCAGCCGGCAATATGTTGCCTAATAAATACCGATATTGACGTCACCGAATCAAAGCTGTCGAATCTGTCACTACTTTTTTCAAACCGGAAAAATTCACTACAAATACGTAACTGATTTAACTCACCATTCGCATTTGCACCCCACCAGGCTGGGTGATAAAAATAGCGCTGTCAGGCAATTGCATTCTCTAAATGTGATCGCCACAACCTTTGGTTACCAATACCCCTATTTTTTGTATTGAATACGATAATTATTCTCACTATTATTATTTTGCGTGTTCACTGCATTGCCTCATGGATTGAAAGCGTCGGCAGCCCGTGGTTTTTATCTCGGGACTGCCATTGGAACGTTCTTTTATCATCACCAGCCCAATAGCCTGGGCTTAGAGAAGGTTACATGCATCTTCTGCCTAAACGGTCTTATAAGATCGCCGGCTTCGCCAATGAAATCGGCCCGGCTTATCGCCAAAAACTTTTATCCCTCGGCATGCTGCCGGGCTCGTCTTTTGAAGTGGTACGCGTCGCACCATTGGGTGATCCCATAGAAATAAAAACCCGCCGCGTCAGCCTGGTGCTGCGCAGGAAAGATCTGGCCCTGATCCTGCTCGACGGCTAGTCCTGAGCCGCCTTGCCTTGGCCATGCATCTTGCCTGGCCCAATTTCCATTGACTGATATCACGCTAAATTATGAAAAAACTCACTATTGGCTTAATAGGCAACCCCAACTCCGGCAAAACTACGCTGTTCAACCAGCTGACCGGGGCACGCCAGCGGGTCGGTAACTGGGCGGGCGTGACGGTAGAACGCAAAGAAGGCCTGTTCACCACGCCGCAATCACAGGTCAAACTGGTCGATCTGCCCGGCACTTACTCCCTGACCACTATCTCGGAGCAAACCTCACTCGACGAACAAATTGCCTGCCACTACATTCTGAGCGGCGATGCCGATCTGCTGATCAACGTGGTCGATGCTTCCAATCTGGAACGCAATCTATACCTGACGCTGCAACTGCTGGAGCTGGGCATCCCCTGCATTGTCGCGCTGAATATGTTGGATATCGCCAAAAGCCAAAAAATTAATATCGATATCGCGGCACTGTCGGCGCGTCTCGGCTGTCCGGTGGTGCCGATGGTGTCCACCAAAGCCGACGGCATTGGCGTGCTGAAGCAGATGATCGACAATCATCAATTCAATGAATTAAAAGCGCTGGTGAACTACCCGCCGCTGCTGCTCAAGGAAATGACCACGCTGAGCGACGCCATGCCGCATACCCTGCCAAGCGAACAACGTCGCTGGCTGGCGCTGCAGATGCTGGAAGGCGATATCTACAGCCACCAGCTTGCCGGCCCTGCGGCGGCCCTGCTGCCGGCGGCCAAACAGGCGCTGCAGCGGCAACAGCAGGAAGATCCTGCACTGGTGATTGCCGATGCGCGTTATCAGTCAATCGCCACCCTGTGCGATGCCGTGAGCAATTCACAACAGGCCATGCCGAACCGTCTGACCGAAGCGCTGGATAAAGTGATCCTCAACCGCTGGTTAGGGGTGCCCATCTTCCTGCTGGTGATGTATTTGATGTTCCTGCTGGCCATCAACCTCGGCGGCGCACTGCAGCCGATCTTCGATATCGGGTCGGCGGCAATTTTTATTCAGGGTATTCAATGGCTGGGCTATACCCTGCACTTCCCTGAATGGTTGACCATTTTCCTGGCTCAGGGGGTCGGAGGTGGTATCAACACCGTGCTGCCGCTGGTGCCGCAAATCGGCATGATGTACCTGTTCCTGTCGTTCCTCGAAGACTCCGGCTATATGGCGCGTGCGGCATTCGTGATGGACCGTCTGATGCAGGCGCTCGGGTTGCCCGGCAAGTCCTTCGTGCCGCTGATCGTCGGCTTCGGCTGTAACGTGCCTTCGATCATGGGCGCACGTACGCTGGATGCGCAGCGCGAACGCCTGATTACCATCATGATGGCGCCCTTCATGTCCTGCGGGGCTCGGCTGGCGATCTTCGCCGTGTTTGCCGCTGCTTTCTTTGGCCAGGACGGCGCAGGCGTGGTTTTCTCTTTGTATATGCTGGGTATTGTGGTGGCAATCCTCACCGGTCTGGTATTGAAGTACACCATCATGCGCGGTGAAGCTTCCCCCTTCGTGATGGAGTTGCCGGTTTACCACGTGCCACACCTGAAAAGCCTGCTGCTGCAAACCTGGCAGCGCCTGAAAGGCTTTGTGCTGCGTGCCGGTAAGGTGATTGTGGTTGCCAGCATCTTTATTGGCGGCCTGAACAGCTTTTCGTTCAGCGGCAAGCCGGTAGATAACATTAATGACTCGGCGCTGGCGTCGGTGTCCAAAGTATTGACGCCGCTGCTGAAACCGATGGGCGTGCACAGTGACAACTGGCAGGCTACCGTCGGCCTGGTGACCGGGGCCATGGCGAAAGAAGTGGTGGTCGGTACGCTAAATACCCTGTACACCGCCGAACATATCAACAGTACCGAATTTGATGCCGCCAACTTTAACCTGCTGGATGAACTGGGTGGCGCATTGGACACCACCTGGCAAGGGCTGAAAGACACCTTCAGCCTGAGCGTACTGTCCAACCCGATTGAGGCCAGCAAGGGCGATGGGGAAATGGACGTCGGCTCAATGGGCGTTATGAGCAGCAAATTCGGCTCCGGGGTTTCCGCCTACAGCTACCTGATCTTTGTGTTGCTGTACGTCCCTTGCGTCTCGGTAATGGGGGCCATTGCCCGCGAATCCAGTCGCGGCTGGATGACCTTCTCCATTCTCTGGGGGCTGAACGTGGCCTACTCGCTGGCCACGCTGTTTTATCAGATTGCCACCTTCAGCCAGCATCCGCAGTACAGTCTGGCGGCGATCGCCATCGTGGTGTTGTTCAATCTGCTGATTCTGTTCGGCCTGCGCCGGGCACGTAGTCGGGTCACGGTACGCCTGAGCAACGCCACCCAGGCAGCCTGCTGTCAGGGCGCCAAGGGCAACTGCCACTGATGGCCGGCCTGCTGCAGATCCGCGACGCATTGGCGCTGCACGGTAGCGTACAAGCGCTTCAGCTTAGCCGTCAGCTGGCGGCTCCGCTGCCGCTGGTGCAGGCAATGCTGGAGCGTTTGGTCGCAATGGGGAAAGTGGAGCGCATCGAGCAGGATAACAGCGCCTGCCTGAGCGGCAGCTGCAAAAGCTGTCCGGAAGGCAAAGCGTGCAGCAGCACGGTGATATATCGGTTAAAACACTGAGAGGTGGGGCGCGGCACGAGGCGCGCCCCCTTCTTGATTATTGCTTGTCTTTGTACACTTCGGCGATAGCACTGAACTTGCCGTGCTCACGGCCTGCCAGGATCACGTAATATTGTCCGCCTTTTTCATCAGCCAGTTTGGACAGTTCTTCTTTTGCATCCATCGGCGATGTGGTTTGTGCGGTGGTAGTTACCGTACCGATCTTCTCATATTTACCCGGATTCTTATCCAGGTCTTCCTTGGTCAGCAAGGTTGCCGCCAGGGTGCTGAAAGACACGGAACCCACAACTAACGCTGCAACAATCATTTTCAAAGATTTCATTACCATACCTCTCAAGGGATAATTTATTTGTTATGAAAGCCGTCCAGAGTAAATGCGCGATAACACTGGCTGCCGTGACATCTTCGGACCTCGTTGCTTTCCCTGACGAGACCGTTTTCCCAGAGACGAAACGCCGAATGAAAATACGCACGCGTTTTTTCATTGTGCAGCCAACGCAGTTACCCACCTAAGTATTGAACAGGTTTATTTTTTATCCACTAAGCGGCTCTTTTTTTAGCGCTTTATTGTGCGATTTTGGGTCAGATCCCATTTTCTGCCACAAAAGTGCCAATAATTTCTGCAAATTCATCAGGGTGGGAAATGAATGGTGCATGAGCTGCTTTTGCAATGATGATTGATGGCGAGTTTGGCCACTTGGCATCAAGCAGTTCTGCCACCTTACGCGGCACCAAACCGTCCAGATAACCGTAAACCCGCAACAGCGGCAACGGCAGCTTGGCCAGTGGCTGGCGCAAATCGGCCGTTCGCAGTATTTCCAGCCCGCCGTTTAATACCTCAACGCTTGGCATCGGTTGGTTAAGCACCACCGATTTCAGCAGGCGGGCATCTTGCCGCGCGCTTTCCGTTCCCAGCGTCTGCAATGCCAGAAAACGCTCTACGGTACGCTGAAAATCCTGCCCCAGCTGATGCTGGAAACCGCTCAACACCTCCGGACGGATCCCCGGCCAGTCATCCTGAGCGGCAAAGCAGGGTGATGAAGCCACGGTGATCAACCCGCTCACCCGTTGCGGCTGCAACAGCGCAATCTGGCTGGCCACCAGCCCGCCCAGCGACCAGCCCAGCCACCAGGCCTGCGCCGGTGCCGCGGCCATCACGGTTTCCGCCATCTGTTCGAGTGACATAGGGCCAAACCCCTGGCTACGGCCATAGCCCGGCAGGTCGACCAGATGCAGGCGGAAATGCGGCGTCAGCCGCTCAATCATGCAATGCCACACTTCGGCATTCAGCCCCCAGCCGTGGAGCAGCACAAGATCGCGATCGCCTTCACCTATTGTTTGCCAGTACAACGCACTCATCCGTTATTGTCCTTTCATTCTCATCCGTCAGGGAGGACGGTTATGCTATCAATCCAGAGCCGCTGTTGGCTATGCCGACAGTCGCTGCGTCTTTATGGTCAGGGTATCTGCAGCTACTGCCTGCGTCACATGCCCGCCAAACCTTTGTGCTGCCCGCGCTGCGGCCTGCCCGCTGGCGATGCCAGATTGCCCTGTGGCCGCTGCCTGCAACAGCCGCCCCCCTGGCAGGCGCTGGTGTTCGTCAATGACTACGCCGCGCCGCTGCGCCAGTTGATAAAAAAGTTCAAGTTTCAGCACACGCCGGAACTGGCCCCGCTGCTGGCGCGGCTAATCCTGCTGAACTGGCAACAGGCGCATCGAGAGCAATATCTGAACAGACCCGATATCATTTTAGCGGTACCCTTACAGGCAAAACGTTGCTGGCGGCGCGGCTATAATCAGAGCGATCTGCTGGCGCGGCCGCTGGCCCACTGGTTAGGGTGCGATTACCGCCCCGCCGCCCTGAGCCGGGTGCGTAAAACGGCTCCGCAGCAACGGCTATCGGCCCGCGCGCGGCGGCGCAATTTGCGTGGTGCGTTTCGTTGCCATGAAGCCATGGCGGGCCGACACGTCGCGCTGCTGGATGATGTGGTGACGACCGGCAGTACGGTCATGGAAATCGCCAAGTTGTTGCAGCAGCAGGGTGCCGCATCGATCCAGATCTGGTGCGTTTGCCGCACGTTGTAGTACCAGGGCAATGGGCGTATTATAACCTAGTATTAAAGTCAACTATTTGAACTAACGAGCTAATGCCATGATTCGTATAACAGATACTGCACAGGAACACTTTGCCAAACTGCTGGCAAACCAAGAGGAAGGCACCCAAATCCGCGTATTCGTGATCAACCCGGGTACGCCTACGGCCGAATGCGGTGTCTCTTATTGCCCGCCGGACGCCGTTGAAGCGACAGATACCGAGCTGAAGTTCGAAAAGCTGTCCGCCTATATTGACGAGCTGAGCAAACCGTATCTGGAAGATGCCGAAATCGACTTCGTCACCGACCAACTGGGCTCGCAGCTGACGCTGAAAGCGCCAAACGCCAAAATGCGCAAGGTAGACGACAATGCGCCGCTGATGGAGCGTGTTGAATACGTGCTGCAGTCGCAGATCAACCCACAGCTGGCTGGCCACGGCGGCCGTGTGACCCTGATGGAAATCACCGACGATAGCCTGGCTATCCTGCAGTTTGGCGGCGGTTGTAACGGTTGTTCAATGGTCGATGTGACCCTGAAGGAAGGCATCGAGAAAGAGCTGCTGCAGAAGTTCCCTGAACTGAAAGGCGTGCGCGATTTGACCGAGCACCAGCGCGGCGAGCACTCTTACTACTGATACCCTTCTTACTTGAAGTTGCAGCGTTGTTGGCTGCGTGCACTTACCCCAGTCACTTACCTGAGTAAGCTCCTGGGGATGCTCGCACTTGCCGCCTAGCTGCAACTCCAATTAATTTGGGTATCTACCATTTGCATGAGAGCTAAAGTTCTCATGCTCCGTCTTTAATACCACAATGGCTCTCTGTTACCCCACCGAGACCTTGCGCCGCCGCTTGTCCAAATCCTTCAGCAGGCGATTGACCTGCTGATCGGCAAACATCTCCTCCAGCGTTTTGGTCAGTTTTCGCCGCCAGTTTGGGTACTGATCGCTGGTGCCGGGAATATTGACCGGATCCGCCATATCCAACCAGTCTTCCGGCTGCAGACCCAGCAAGGCGCTGGCGCTGTCGGCGACATAGCGCTGCAAACCACGATTAAGCAGCGGGCTCATATTCAACAACGCCGCCTTTTTGCCCACTTTCTGCGGCACACAGCCATAGTGATGTAAGCCATCCAGTAGCCCCTGCTTGGCACGTTCGCGATCGGCGAACAGCTCTTTCAGGATCTCCGCATCCGGATACAACCCCAGCTTGTTGCCGAGCTTCAGATCGCCACTTTGCCAATAGCCGCGCAGCGTCGGCAGGTCGTGCGTGGTGATGGTCGCCATCGCCTGAACCGGATAGGCCTGCGGGGCGCGGAAGTGGTTCTCGCCGTCGCGTTCGAAGTACAGCACCTTGTAGGAATAAACGCCGCTGTCGCGCAACTTGCCGACGATTTCCACCGGAACGGTACCGAGGTCCTCGCCAATCACCATGCAGCGGTGACGTTGACTTTCCAGCGCCAGCACCGCCAGCAGGTCATCGACCGGGTATTTCACGTAGGCGCCGTGAACGGCGGTTTCACCGTAAGGGATCCACCATAAACGCAGTAACGCCATCACATGATCAATACGCAGCGCACCACAGCTGGTCATATTGGCGCGCAGCAGATCGATAAACGGCTGATAGCCGCGCGCCGCCATCACATGCGGATCCATCGGCGGCAGCCCCCAGTTTTGCCCCAGCGGCCCGAGAATGTCCGGCGGTGCGCCAACCGAGGCCTTCAGGCAATACAGCTCGCGTTCGCACCAGGTTTCCGCGCCCCCTTCCGCCACGCCGACCGCCAGATCGCGATACAGGCCAATCGGCATCTGCTGTTGCTGACTTTGGCGGAAACAATCGGCGAACTGACTGGCAGCCAACCACTGCAGCCACAGGTAAAATTGCACCTGTTCTTGCTGCTGCTGACAAAATTGCTTTACCGCAGCGCTATCACCCTGCTGATATTCTTCCGGCCAGGCCGGCCAGCCCCACAGGCTGTCATCCGCAGCCGCAAGATGAGCATGCAGCGCGTCGAATGCCGCCTGCTGATACAAACTTTCGCCGCCGTCGATAACAAACTGCTCGAATGCCTGACGTTGAGAGTCAGCGGCTTTACGCGCCTGGAACAGCGGGAATGCCAGTTGCAACGCCGCCAGCTTAAGCTGCGTCACCTTGCCGTAATCCACCCGATCGCTGGCACGGGCCTCGGCCAACTTTTTTTGCGTTGCCGGTTTCAGCCACCATTGCTGGGCGGCTTCATTGCGCTGGAAATCTTCCACCGCGTTCACGTCAATATAGATGACGTTCAACCAGCGTCGCGACGACGGGCTATACGGGCTGGCGCTTTCCGGGTTAGCCGGGTACAGCGAGTGAATCGGATTCAGCCCGACAAAAGCGCCGCCCCGTTCACCGACCTGCTCCACCATCTGGCGCAAGTCGCCAAAGTCACCGATGCCCCAGTTGCGATCGGAGCGAAGAGTGTAAAGCTGGACGCAAGCGCCCCACAGCTTCTTGCCGGTCAACAAGGCATCCGGTTCGAAGCAGCGTTTCGGCGCCACAATCAACCGGCACTGCCACTGCTGTTCACCCTGTGTCAGCGTCAGTTGATGATAGCCCGTTGGCAATTCAGCCGGCAGGGTGAACGTTTTGCGTGCGCTGGCGCGGCCTTGCTGCCGGCCGCCGTCTTCGCGCAGCAGCGTCCACTGATACTCTCCGCTGCCCGCCAGCGGCAAAGCCACCGGCGCGCCCTGATAAAACACCTTCACCGCTGGCAGCGGCGTCACCGCAGCCTCCTGCGGTGATGCGCTTCGGCCCATGGCGTCCAGCAGCCTGCGCTTGGTGTCTTCAGCGATCGCCTGCTGTTGACCATGGGCGTTAATATAATCGGCAGCGATACCCGCCTGAGCTGCCGCCTGATCGATGACCTTGCGATCCATTCGCTCTCCTTAACGCTTGGCTTGCCAGATACGCTGCTGGTAGTCGCGGATCGAGCGATCCGAGCTGAACATCCCAACGCGTGCGGTGTTAAGAATAGTACGACGCGTCCATTCATCACGGTCACGATAGAGTTCGTCTACCTGCTGTTGAGCTTTACAGTAAGAAGCAAAGTCCGCCAGCACCAAATAGGGGTCGCCGCCTTCCAGCAGGCTGTGCAGCATCATGTCGAAAGCATGCTTGTCACCGTTGCTGAATGCGCCGCTCGCCAATTCGTCCAGAATCGCTTTCAGATGTTTGTCTTTCTTGCGGTAGCTGAGCGGATCGTAGCCTTTCGCCAGCAGCGCCTTCACCTGATCCACGGTATTGCCGAAGATAAAGATGTTGTCTTCGCCCACCTGCTCGGCGATTTCCACGTTAGCGCCATCCAGCGTGCCGACGGTCAGTGCGCCGTTTAACGCCAGCTTCATATTGCCGGTCCCTGAAGCTTCTTTACCGGCTGTGGAGATCTGCTCGGAGATATCCGCGGCCGGGATCATCAGCTCAGCGACAGAAACGCGGTAGTCAGGAATAAACGCCACTTTCAGGCGATCCTTCACCAGCGGATCGTTGTTGATCTTCGCAGCCGCCTGGTTGATCGCATAAATGATGTTTTTCGCCAGGTAATAGCCCGGAGCCGCTTTGGCGCCGAACAGGAACACGCGCGGCACGATATCCAGCTGCGGGTTATCGCGCAGTTGACGATACAGCGACAGGATATGCAGCAGGTTAAGGTGCTGGCGTTTGTATTCGTGCAGGCGCTTGATCTGCACGTCGAAAATCGCGTCCGGGTTCAGTTTCAACCCCATGACGTCGTGCACGTAATTGGCCAATACGACTTTATTATCGCGCTTGATTTGCTGATAACGCTGACGGAACGCCGCGTCATCGGCGTACTTCTCCAACCCCTTCAGCGCGTCAAGATCGTTAGCCCACTCTACCTTCAGCGTTTCGTCAATCAGCCCAGACAACGCCGGGTTACATTGCTTCAGCCAGCGGCGCGGCGTGATACCGTTGGTGACGTTGTGGAATTTGTTCGGCCACAGTTGGTGATATTCCGGGAACAGATCTTTCACCACCAGATCGGAGTGCAATTGCGCCACACCGTTGACCGCAAAGCCGCTGACCACGCACAGGTTAGCCATGCGGACCTGCTTGTTATGGTGTACTGCCAACTTGGCCCACACCGCGTCGTCACCCGGCCAGTGCTTGTCCACCAGCTTTTTGAAGTTGGCGTTGATCTGCTTGATGATGGAGAAGTGGCGCGGCAGCAGGCTGCGTACCAGTTTCTCATCCCAGCACTCCAACGCCTCCGGCATCAGGGTATGGTTGGTGTAGGCGAAGGTCTTGCTGGTGATGGCCCAGGCGGCATCCCACTCCAACTGATGCTCATCCAACAGAATGCGCAGCATTTCCGGAATGGCGATGGTCGGGTGAGTGTCATTAAGCTGGATCACTTCGTACTTCGGCAGATCTTCAATTTTGCGGCCTGCCAGATGGTGCTTACGCAGGATATCCGCCACCGAACAGGCGCACTGGAAGTATTGTTGCATCAGGCGCAGGCGCTTGCCTGCCTGGTGGTTGTCATTCGGATACAGCACCTTGGTCAGCTTGGCCGCTTCAACGCCCAGCTTCTCCGCCTGCAGGAATTTACCGTCGTTGAAATCACTCAGATTAAACGGATGCTGATGCGTCGCCTGCCACAGGCGCAGCGGTTGAGTCACGCCATTGCGGAAGCCCAATACCGGCAGATCCCAGGCCTCGCCGCGCAGGGTAAATGCCGGACGCCACAGTTCACGGCCATCGGCCAATTTCTCCAGTTTCCCGCCGATGCCCACATCCACCGACAGCGCGGCGTTGTGGCGGAACCACGGATAGCTTTCGCGCTGCCAGTTATCCGGCGCTTCCTGCTGCTGGCCGTCGCTAAACGACTGGCGGAACAGCCCGTATTGGTAATTCAACCCGTAGCCGGTGGCCGGTTGTTCCACCGTTGCCATCGAATCCAGGAAACAGGCCGCCAAACGCCCCAGCCCACCATTGCCCAACGCCGGATCGGTTTCCTGCTCCAGCAGATCCGCCAGCTTGATGTCCTGCTCCGCCAATGCCTGCTCGACGGTGTCATACCAGCCCAGGTTAATCAGGTTGTTGGCCGTCAGGCGACCAATCAGAAACTCCATCGAAATGTAGTTCACGTGGCGCAGCGGCTTACTGCTTTTGCGCGGTGCAGGCTGCGCAGCCAACTGCTCGGCCAACGCCGCGCTTACTGCCTCCCACCATTGGTGCTGAGTCATTTGTTGTGCAGAACTGAGGCCAAACTTTTGCCACTGACGGGTCAGTGCCGCCAGGAAAGCATCCTTTTTAAGCGTAGGCTGGGACATAAAGAACTCTCTATCCAGTAAGTGGGTCAAATTAGCGTTATCGTGCCGGGGAGAAAGAGTGAAGGCATCATCCCGCCTGGGGATTAGCTGGGGAGGAGGATTGGGGCGTAGCTAAAATTGTGATCTCAGGCACTTTTTGACTCCCTTGCATCATGCAAAAAAGCCCACCGACGGACGCGGCGAGCACTGAGAACCAGGCGAAAACTTGTTCAATGACGTTAGCACAGTTATCGCAGAGGCTACAGTCGCCTGCGCGCCCATAAATGCTTTCTTGTACCTGCGTCACTCAAGCGCGCTAAAACACCACGGTTCCACAGGGCTTTAGCTGTAAACGTAAAAAAGTGTGATCAATAGCAATATAACTCCAAGCCAATGCGGAACCTTGTTGCAATACGTTTAACGTTGTCAGAAGTTAGGAGGGGGATTAATTACGAGCCATAAAATAATTAACCCTACTCCGATCCCGGCAGGCGTCGCGCTGCGATGAACGCCAACGGGCAGGCCAACGGCTACGGAAACCGCGATTTTCACTCTGGAATACTATGCTGATCCCATCGAAACTGAGCCGTCCGGTACGGCTGCAAAATACCGTGATCCGCGATCGCCTGCTGGCCAAATTAGCCAGCACGGCCAACTATCGCCTGACATTGGTCAATTGCCCTGCGGGATACGGGAAAACGACGCTGGTCGCACAGTGGGCGGCCGGTAAATCAGATCTGGGCTGGTACTCGCTGGATGAAAGTGACAACCAACCCGAGCGCTTCGCCAGCTACCTGATCGCCGCCTTGCAACACGCCAGCGGCGGCCACTGCGTCAAAAGCGAAGCACTGAGTCAAAAGCATCAGTACGCCAGCCTGTCGGCACTGTTCGCCCAGCTGTTTATCGAGCTTTCCGACTGGCATCAGCCACTGTATCTGGTGATTGACGACTACCACCTGATCACCAATGACGTGATTCATGAAGCCATGCGCTTTTTCCTGCGCCACCAGCCGGAAAATCTGACGCTGATCCTGCTGTCCCGCACCTTGCCGCCGTTGGGCATTGCCAATCTGCGCGTGCGTGACCAACTTTTGGAAATGGGCACGCAACAGCTGGCGTTTACCCATCACGAAGCCAAACAGTTCTTTGACTGCCGCCTGACGGCCCCCATGGAACAGCATGACAGCAGCCGGCTGTGCGATGAGGTCGAAGGTTGGGCTACCGCGCTGCAGCTCATTGCGTTATCCGCCCGTCAATCCACTTCTTCCGCCCAGCAGTCGGCCAAACGCCTGGCGGGGCTTAATGCCAGCCACCTGTCGGATTATCTGGTGGACGAAGTGCTGGATCACGTCGATGCCGAGGCGCGCGCCTTCCTGCTGCGTTGTTCGGTGCTGCGTTCCATGAACGATGCGCTGATCGTCCGCCTGACCGGCGAAGACAACGGCCAGCAACGGCTGGAAGAGCTGGAGCGTCAGGGCTTATTTATCCACCGCATGGACGACAGCGGCGAGTGGTTCTGTTTCCACCCGTTATTCGCCACCTTCCTGCGTCAGCGTTGCCAATGGGAATTGGCGCTGGAACTGCCGGGCCTGCACCGGGCCGCCGCCGAAGGTTGGCTGGCGCTGGGGTATCCGGCGGAGGCAATCCACCACGCGCTGGCGGCCAGCGATGTCAGCATGCTGCGCGATATCCTGTTGCAGCATGCCTGGTCGCTGTTCCACCACAGTGAACTGGCCCTGCTGGAAGAGTGTCTGAACGCGCTTCCCTACGAAAAGCTGATCCAAAACCCCAAGCTTGCACTGCTGCAGGCCTGGCTGGCACAAAGCCAGCACCGCTATATCGAAGTGAATACCCTGCTGGAGCGCGCCGAACAGGCAATGCGCGAGCATAAAATTGACGTCGATCGCACCCTGCACGCCGAATTTGATGCCCTGCGCGCCCAGGTGGCGATCAACGCCGGCAAGCCGGAAGAGGCCGAACGCCTGGCCACCGAAGCGCTGAAATTCCTGCCGCTTTCCAGCTATTACAGCCGCATCGTCGCCACCTCGGTCACCGGCGAAGTCCATCACTGCAAGGGCGAACTGGCTCGCGCACTGCCGATGATGCAGCAGACCGAGCAGATGGCCCGACGCCATCAGGCTTACCACTACGCGCTTTGGGCGCTGCTGCAGCAGAGCGAAATTCTGATTGCACAGGGGTTCCTGCAGGCCGCCTACGAAACGCAGGACAAAGCTTTTGAGCTGGTGCGCGAACAGCATCTGGAACAGCTGCCGATGCATGAGTTCCTGCTGCGTATCCGTTCACAAATCCTGTGGTCCTGGTCGCGGCTGGACGAAGCGGAAGACGCCGCCCGCGAAGGCCTGAAAATCCTGGCCAACTATCAGCCTCAACAGCAGCTGCAGTGCATGGCCATGTTGGCCAAGTGCTCGCTGGCGCGTGGCGATCTGGATAACGCCAATGCGCACATGCAACGTTGTGAAGTCCTGCTGCACGGCTCTCAATACCACCGCGACTGGCTGACCAATGCCGACAAACCGCGGGTGATCCACTGGCAGATGACCGGCGACACCGCAGCCGCGGCCCAATGGCTGCGCCAGACCGAAAAACCCGGCATGGCGGACAACCACTTTATGCAAGGCCAGTGGCGCAACATTGCCCGGGTACAGATCATGCTGGGCCAGTATGAAGAGGCCGAAGTGGTGCTCGATGAGCTCAACGACAATGCCCGCCGCCTGCGCCTGGTCAGCGATCTGAACCGTAACCTGTTGCTCAGCAACCAGCTTTACTGGCAGATGGAGCGTAAAAGCGACGCGCAGAAGGTCCTGATGGAGGCGCTTTCACTGGCCAGCCGTACCGGATTTATCAGCCATTTCGTCATTGAAGGCGAAGCGATGGCGCAGCAACTGCGCCAATTGATTCAGCTTAATACGCTGCCGGAGTTGGAAAATCATCGCGCCCAACGTATTCTGCGCGACATCAATCAACATCACCGGCATAAGTTCGCGCATTTTGACGAGAACTTCGTCGATAAGCTGCTAACTCATCCACAGGTACCGGAACTGATCCGCACCAGCCCGCTGACGCAGCGCGAATGGCAGGTTCTGGGGCTGATTTATTCCGGCTACAGCAACGATCAAATTGCCGGCGAACTGGACGTGGCGGCTACCACCATCAAAACCCATATCCGTAACCTGTACCAGAAGTTGGGCGTAGCCCATCGCCAGGAAGCGGTACAGCAGGCGCAGCAACTGCTGAAGATGATGGGGTACGGCGCCTGACGAATACAGAAAGGACTCATCGATTATGGAAGATGTCATTATTGGCAACGCTAAAAAAACTGATGCGGGAGAGGTGGTAAGGCTTATCGCACTGGCGGATAAAGATGCGGTACTGGCCCTGTCTGGCAAAGACGATATCAACGAAGCCCTGTTTCAGTACGAAGTGAACTTCGGCCGCCATGATGTCTATTTTGGCTATAAAAACGTCTTCGTGGCTCGGGACCAGGAAAAAATACTTGGCTGTATCCTGTATTTCAAAGGAGAAGATGAGTCAGGGTTCACAGCCATAACAGAACATCGAGCTGAAATGGAAAATGAATCAGACCCCGATGAAATATATATAGATTCCCTGGCCGTCCTGCCGGAGTGCAGAGGACGAGGGATAGCAAAATCTCTGATAAGCCGTGTTGTTGAGGAAGCCGGGCGACAAGGGCTCAATAAAGTCGGCCTTCTGGCAGACACGAAAAAACCTCATCTGAAAGCACTCTATCGCAAGCTAGGGTTCAAGGTGACGGCGGAGATAGAGCTCCTCAACGATCGCTACGAAAAGATGACGGTCGAAACGGGAGTTTAATGAGTCAGGAAAAGGGCGCCCTTTTCCTGAGATCGTTGATTGAACCCGCCATAACAACCCAGGGTAATCGCCAACGGGGATAACTCCTTCTGGTTTACCCCTGCCCGTAATAAGCAGCAGCGCCGTGTTTACGATTAAAGTGCTTTTCCATCAGATGGCCATCAATACGCCGCAGCTGAGGGTTGATGCCGCAGCTGATCCAGGCCATCTTCGCCACCTCTTCCAGCACCACCGCATTATGTACCGCCTCATCCGGCGTACTTCCCCAACTGAAAGGCCCGTGCTGAAACACGTTAATACCCGGCGTGTACAACGGCTGATGGCAACCCAGCGTTTCGATTATCACCTGCCCGGTGTTCAACTCGTATTCGCCGGCAACTTCTTCCGCCGTCAGGGCACGAGTGCAGGCAATATCCCCGGCAAAATAATCGGCATGGGTAGTGCCAAGCGCCGGTATGGATTTACCGGCCTGTGCCCAGGCGGTGGCATGAGTAGAGTGGGTATGCGCGATACCGCCAATTTGTGCATATTCCCGATACAATGCCAAATGCGTGGGCGTATCGGAGGAAGGCCGTAAATGCCCTTCCACCACCTCTCCCTGCATATTTACCACCACCATATCCTCCGGCTGCATGCTTTCATAAGGCACGCCGCTGGGTTTGATGACCACCCACCCCCGTTCACGATCAATGCCGCTGACGTTGCCCCAGGTATAAGTCACCAGCCCATGCGCAGGCAGGGTCATATTCGCGGCATAGACCCGCTGTTTCAGTTGTTCCAGCATACTAAGCTCCTATAGCCAACCCTGCCCTTGCCATACGTTCAGTCACCCAGGCTTTCGCCGCCCTCACCTCCTGTAACGGGTCGGTCGCAGTTTCGCTCCACATCTCAATCAGATAGGGCCCGCGGTAGCCACTGTGCAATAAGGTACGAAAACAACGTTCAAAATCGACCACCCCTTCGCCAAAGGCTACGTTTTTAAACTCGCCCGGACGGGTATCTTTTACATGTACCGCCACGATATGTCCGCGACCGGCCACCAGTTCCATCTGCACGTCGTTGTCCCAGGCCGACAGGTTGCCAATATCCGGATACAGCTGAAACCACGGGTTGTTCAGGTAATGGGCGTAGCCCAGCGCCTTGCTGATCGAGTTCATCAACGGGTAATCCATAATTTCCATCGCCAGCGTCACCTGGGCACGGCTGGCCATCTCCACCGCCTGTTTCAAACCGTCGCGGAACCTCTCGCGCGTGTTGTCATTGGCCTGCTGGTAGTAAACGTCATAACCCGCCAATTGAATCACCCGGATACCGAGATCCTGCGCCAGCCGGATGGCTTTTTGCATAATCAGCAGCCCCTGGTTGCGCACCCCATCATCCTCGCTGCCTAAAGGAAACCGACGGTGGGCGCTCAGGCACAGTGAAGGCACGCGTACGCCGCTGGTCGCAACGGCTTGTACCAGCGCCAGGCGCTGCTCGCTGCTCCAGTCCAGCCGTGCCTGACGGCTGTCGCTCTCATCTATCGACATCTCTACGAAATCAAATCCCAGTTCACCCGCCAGTTGCAGACGCGTCAGCCAGTCCTCTCCCGCCGGCAGTGCCTTTTCGTAGATGCCCAACGGGACGGCCTTTTGCAACATAGCCATGATTTACCCCCACAGTTGAGCAATAGCGCGCTTGAACTCACGTGCCGCTGCCACCGGATCCGCAGCATCGCGAATGCTGCGCCCGGCGATGAACACATGAATGGGAATGCCCTGGAACAGCGGCAGATCGCTCAACGCCAGCCCACCGGTGACGGTCACCTTGAAGCCCATATCGGCAAGGCGCCGAATAGCGGCGATATCTTCATCGCTCCAGGCCACACCGGCAGCCTGTGCATCGCGGCTGCGGTGATAAACCACCTGCTGCACGCCCGCCTGACGCCACGCCAACGCTTGTTCCCAGGTCCAAAAACCGGTCAGTTCGATCTGCACGTCGCCATCGAACTCTTTCGCCACCGCCAGCGCACCTTTGGTGGTATTGATATCGGCGCAACAAATCACGGTGATCCAGTCCGCATGCGCCTCAAAGCACATGCGCGCCAGGATCTGACCCGCATCGGCAATTTTAGCGTCCGCCAATACGATGCGATCCGGGTACAAGGCTTTCAGGTCGCGCACGGCACGCACCCCTTCAGCCACGCACAAAATGGTGCCCACTTCGATGATGTCGACTTCGTCGGCGATCAGCCGTGTCGTACGATAGGCATCGTCCATTGACTGGTTATCCAGCGCCACCTGCAGCATAGGTAAATGTCGGGTCATCATGCTCTCCTGGTTAATGCGTAGCCGCTGCCGCGGATGTTTGATTGATTAAATCCAGCACCTCAACCACCGTGCGGCACGCACGCACGCGATCAAAATTGGCTTCGTCTTCAAACAGGTTTACCACCTGCAGAATGCCAACTTCCTGATGCGTACGGCTGTCCACCGCAGCCAGGGTGATCAAGATATCGATCGGGTCGTTATCCTCATCGCCAAAGCACACTGGCGTTTTCAACGTGACCAAAGCAAAACCGGTTTTCAGTACCCCTTCTTCCGGACGACCGTGCGGCATCGCCAGCCCCGGAGCCAATACAAAATAGGGGCCGTGTCGTTCAACGCCGGCGAGGATGGCGTTGAAATAGCGGGGTTCCACCACCTCGGCGGCGACCAACAGATCGACGCCCAATTTCACCGCCTGCTGCCAATCGGTGGCTTCCGCCTGCAGCAGGACTGATTTGTTCTGTGCCAGTGAATCACTCAGTTTCATGGCCGTTCCCTCACTGGCTCAGGTCTTTGGGGAAATGCGCGCCAATCACTTCCATCAACTTGGGGCCAAAGTCGGTCGCAGAAAGCATATTGCGCACGCCAACCACATACTTGTTGCCGCTGACGACAATCTCATCCGCCACATGGGTCGACGCGACAATGATGTCAGCGCCGCCCAGTTCGGATTTGTACTCCCCGACCGCACAGCTGTTCACCGTATGATTAACGCCCTGCTGGGTAAGGAATTGACCGACTTTCATTTTCATGATCATCGAGCTGCCTTGTCCGCAGCCGCATACCGCCAAAATTCGTACTGTCATGGTGCTCTCCCGTTACTGTGAGGCCGTTTCAGCCAGCTGTTTTTCCGCATCTTCTTCCGCGCGCAGGGCGCGCCCGGCGAAGAACATGTAAAGCAGTGCAATCACAATCACCACCCCCATAAACCACAGGCCCAGGCTCAGGCCCTGCATCAATGGCGGTGCCAGAATCGACCAGTCCGCCATGCCCATCCAGGCGCTCAGGCCGGTCAGCTTGACGGCCCAGACGCAGCCGAAGATCTCAATCATGCCCATCACCAGGCAGATTTTCATGGCGGCACGCCAGCCGCCGAAATGATTGGCAAACACGCCGATAGTGGCGTTAGAGAAAAACATCGGAATAAAACCGGGAATGATCATGATGGAGGAGCCGAGCGCCAGCAGTACCGCCACCGCAATCAATTGGCCAATGGTGCCCCACATAAAGCCCCAGACCACGGCATTCGGTGCGAAGCTATAAATGGCGGCGCAGTCAATCGCCAGCACCGCGCCGGGGATCAGCCGTTGAGAAATGCCATTGAAGGCTTCCGTCAGCTCGGCCACAAACATGCGCACGCCCTGAACAATGATGAAAATCGCCACCGCAAACATCAGCCCGGTTTGCAGAATGTAAATCGTCCAGTGCGTTTTCCCGGCCATGACCTGCAGCGTGTCCAGGCCAAATGAGCAGAGAATGATGCCGAAAAACAGCGTCATGACGATGGCGGTGGAGACGATATTGTCGTGGAAAATATTCAACCAGCCCGGCAGTTTCAATGCTTCCACGCTGTCTTCTTTTTTGCCCAGATAAGGGGCGATTTTATAGGCCACCCATGAGGCGAACTGCTGCTGGTGGCCAATAGAAAAGCCACTGTTTTCGGTTACTGCCTGCGTCGGCTTGAACATCATGTTGGAGGTTATCCCCCAATACAGCGAGGCCAACAGCGCGCTGCACAATACGGTGGTCCACATCCCGTAGCCCATGATGTAGAAAAATACGGCCAACAACCCAACCTGTTGAAACATGATATGACCGGTGAGCATGATGGTGCGGATACCGGTAATGCGCCGCAGCAGGACATAGAGGGTATTGAGTGCCAGCGCCAGCAGCACCGCATATCCGACCCAGCTGTAGGCGTCCCCCATACGCTCAATGGCGGCCATCATTGAGGCGTAGGTATCAGAAATGGCCCCGTTGATGCCGTACACCTCCGACAGCTTCGCCACCACCGGTTTGAAGGTGCTGGTCAAAATGCCGGAACCGGCTTGCAGCAACATAAAGCCGATAATTGTCTTGATGGTGCCTTTGATGATCACTGCCGCGCTTTTACGCAGCAGCACATAGCCAAGCAGCGTGACTAACCCCAGCAGCAGCGGGGCGTTAGTCATCACCTGATTAAAAAAAACGGTGAAAATGGTGTAAAGGGTGTCCATCTGGCTCTCCTGGTAGCGTTTGCATGCTTGTTGCGCATTGGCGGACGCCACCAGCACCAAACCAGGCGTCGCAGTCACGCAGGAACAGCCTCACCATACCAATCACCAAGAATCACAAAAAGATTATAAATGATTATTTGTGAACAACCTCGCAAGATATAAAACAATTCTATGTTGATTCAACGCCCTAAGATTCACCCCGCTGATTACCCATTGAATTAAATTACCTTTTACGCATTTTCAATCCATGACCTGCAGATTACCCGATGACAAGCCAAACGCTTTACTGCATTGCCAGCATAAAAAAACGGTGCTAGATTCAGTCAAAATCGATCACATTAAATCTTTAAATGATTAAATGTGATTATTTAAAACACTGAACTGCAAATGATGAGGGGTTAACCATGAGCAAAGTCGCAACGATTACGCGCGAATCCTGGATACTGAACACCTTCCCTGAATGGGGAACCTGGCTGAATGAAGAAATTGAACGCGAGCAGGTCGCGCCAGGCACTTTCGCCATGTGGTGGCTGGGATGCACCGGCATCTGGCTGAAGTCGGAGGAAAGCGCAAACCTGTGCGTTGATTTCTGGTGCGGTACCGGCAAACAAAGCCATAGCAACCCATTGATGAAAAACGGCCACCAGATGCAACGCATGGCCGGAGTGAAAAAATTACAACCCAACCTGCGCACCACCCCCTTTGTGCTCGATCCTTTTGCGATCAAGGACATTGATGCCGTCCTGGCCACCCACGATCACAACGATCACATCGACGTGAACGTCGCCGCCGCCGTGATGCAGAACTGCGCGGCTTCGGTGCCTTTTATCGGGCCGCAAAGCTGCGTGGACATCTGGATCGGCTGGGGGGTACCACGCGAACGCTGCATCACGGTAAAACCGGGGGACGTAATCAAAATCAAGGATGTGGAAATCCACGCGCTGGATGCTTTTGATCGCACAGCCTTGATCACGCTGCCGGTGGAACAAAAAGCCGCGGGCGTGCTGCCGGACGGCATGAACGAGCGAGCGGTGAATTATCTGTTCAAAACACCGGGCGGCAACTTGTACCACAGCGGTGACTCGCACTATTCCAACTACTACGCCAAACACGGTAATGATCATCAGATCGACGTGGCGCTGGGTTCCTACGGCGAGAACCCACGTGGCGTCACCGACAAAATGACCAGCGCCGACATTCTGCGCATGGCGGAATCATTGAACGCCAAACTGGTGATCCCGTTCCATCACGACATATGGTCTAATTTCCAGGCGGACCCACAGGAAATCCGCATGCTTTGGGAAATGAAAAAGGATCGGCTCCAATACGGATTCAAGCCTTTTATCTGGCAGGTTGGCGGCAAATTTACCTGGCCGCTGGATAAAGATAATCTGGAATACCACTACCCACGCGGTTTTGAAGACTGTTTCACCCTTGAACCCGATTTGCCTTTCAAATCCTTCCTGTAACCAGGCTATGGGGCATTTTGATGTCATACCTATGCGCACTTTTGAACAGCAATGATTCAAATCGTCAGAAGGTGCGCATATAATCAAAAAAAGTGTCCCCACTCCCTGATGGAGCCTGCATGACTGAGTCCCAACGCCATAATGCCATTCTCGATCTCTTACAGCATAAGGGGCAGATCTCCGTAGCGGACGTGATTACGGCATTTGAAATATCCCCCGCCACCGCGCGCCGCGATATCAACAAACTGAATGAAATCGGTAAACTGCGTAAGGTTCGCAATGGCGCAGAAGCCACCAGTACCCCTCGCGCAGCATGGACGCCACTCAATATCCACCAGGCCCAGCATCTGGACGAAAAAATGCGTATTGCCAAAGCGGCAGCGCAACTGTGCCAGCCGGGCGAAAGCGTAGTGATTAACTGTGGCTCGACCGCTTTCCTGCTGGGGCGTGAGATGTGCGGTAAAGACGTGCAGGTGATCACCAACTACCTGCCGTTGGCCAACTACTTGATCGAACAAGAGCACGACAGCGTAGTGATCATGGGTGGCCAGTACAATAAAACTCAGTCCATCACCCTGGCACCGCAGGACGGCGACGCTTCTCTGTATGCCGGCCACTGGATGTTCACCAGCGGTATCGGCCTGACCGCCGACGGCTTGTACAAAACCGATATGCTGACCGCCATGGCCGAACAGAAGATGCTGAACTATGTCGGTAAACTGGTGGTGCTGGTCGATAGCAGCAAGATTGGTCAGCGCGCAGGCATGCTGTTCAGCCGCACCGAGCAAATCGACATGGTGATCACTGGCCGTGACGCATCTCCAGCTATCGTTGAGCAGCTTCGCCTGCAAGGTGTTGAAGTACAACTGGTGTAATAAACCACAATTTTCATCTGGTCTTAATTGCCGCGAAATTGACTACAATGGCGGCATATTCTTATTACGAGGCAGTTGGCAGTTATGGAACAGTTTGAAGCGATCAACGTTGAGCAGGCGCACAGCCGTTGGAAAGACGACAGCGCCGCGCTGGTCGACATCCGCGATCCCCAGAGTTTTGAAGCCGGGCACACGCCAGGCGCCTTCCACCTGACCAACGCCAGCCTGCAGACCTTTATGCAGCAAAACGACTTTGATCGTCCGGTGATGGTGATGTGCTACCACGGCAACAGCAGCCGCAGCGCGGCGCAATACCTGCTGCATCAGGGGTTTGACGCGGTGTACAGCATTGACGGCGGCTTCGAGGCCTGGGCACGCCAATATCCTCAGGACGTTGAAACCTCCGCATAATCCTCCCCCCGCCGTCTGCGGCGGGTTCCTTTTTCGCGCTTTTAGTGAGTGTTTTTGCGGGTTTTTCGCAGATCTGCTGCCTGCGCTCAGGATTTCGACGGTATAATCGGCCGTCAACGCCATCGGGGTAAACCGGCGGCTAAAATCATTCACTTAGACGGAAAAGCCATGGTTAGAGTAATCGCCGTATCCAACCCCCGCCTGGCGCAGGCCTTTGTCGACTATATGGCGACGCAGGGCATCGAGCTACGGGTGCACAACAGCGGCGAAGCGGCAGAGATCTGGCTGGCTGACGACAGCCATCTGGAGCAGGTACAACATGAGCTGCAGCAGTTTCTGATCGATCCACTCAACAGCCGCTACCGGGCTGCCAGTTGGCAGGCCGGCAAGACCGACGCCGAGCTGCACTACCAGGGCTATTCTTATCTGCACACCTTGCGCAGCAAGGCCGGCCCGCTGACGCTGAGCGTGATGGCGCTGTGCATTGTGGTCTATATCCTGATGCAGATACTGGGCGACGACGCGGTAATGTACTGGCTGTCCTGGCCGCAGAACAGCGAGCAGTACACGCAACTGTGGCGCTGGGTCAGCCATGCTTTCCTGCATTTCTCGCTGCTGCACATCACCTTTAACCTGATGTGGTGGTGGTATCTCGGCGGCCCGATGGAAAAACGCCTCGGCGCCGGCAAGCTGTTCGTGCTGGCGGTGGTCTCGGCCTTTTTCAGTGGTTGGGCGCAGTCGCTGTTCAGCGGTGCCTTGTTCGGTGGCCTGTCCGGCGTAGTCTATGCGCTGATGGGTTACTGTTGGCTTAGCGGCGAACGTGCACCGGAACGCGGTCTGATGCTGCCACGCGGCCTGATGGTGTTTTCGGTTCTGTGGCTGGTGGCCGGATATTTCGATATTTTAGGAATGTCGATCGCTAACGCGGCACACGTAGCCGGTTTAGTGTTAGGGTTATTGATGGCATTTTGGGACACGCGTCATCGCGCGCACAACGAACAATAACAGCCAGGTACAAGCCGGGCGTTTTAGGGGATTATCGTGAAGCAAACACAGCGTCATGACGCAATTATCGAGCTGGTGCGCCTGCAGGGGTATGTCAGCACGGAAGAACTGGTCGAACATTTTGACGTCAGCCCGCAAACGATTCGCCGTGATTTGAATGACCTGGCCGATCAGAACAAAATCCAACGTCACCACGGTGGCGCCGCGCTGCCCTCCAGCTCGGTGAACGCCGCGTATAACGATCGTAAAGTGATGTGGTCGGAACAGAAAGCGCGTATTGCCCAACGCGTCGCCAGCCAAATCCCGGACGGTGCCACGCTGTTTATCGACATCGGCACCACGCCGGAAGCGGTCGCCCATGCACTGATGAACCACAAGAACCTGCGCGTGGTGACCAATAACCTGAACGTCGCCACCCTGCTGACCGCCAAAGAAGATTTCCGTTTGATCCTGGCCGGTGGTGAAGTGCGCACCCGCGATGGCGGCATCATGGGCGAGGCCACGCTGGACTTTATCTCCCAGTTCCGTCTCGATTACGGCATTCTCGGTATCAGCGGCATCGATATGGACGGCTCGCTGCTCGAATTCGATTATCACGAAGTGCGCACCAAACGCGCAATTATCGAAAACTCACGCTGCGTGATGCTGGTGACCGACCACTCCAAATTCGGCCGTAACGCGATGGTCAACCTCGGTAACATGAACCTGATCGACTATCTGTTTACCGACCAACTGCCACCGCCAAGCGTGATGAAAATCATCGAGCAGTACGACGTACAGCTCGAACTGTGCTAAGCCCTCTCCGTCACGTTTAACCCTGCGGTACCGCTTTTACCTCCGTTATTCCTGCCGTTTTCTCCGGGGTTCAGCCTGCTGGCCCCGGTCATTGCCATCCGAAATACCCCTTCTTTTTGTATACCTACTATCACCAAACTGTTACCTCTATCACGCCTAAATGTTTTTGTTTGGTTAAGTCTTGGCTTGTTTGTTGGTTTTTGATTACAATCATGAGCGAAAACGAACATGAAAGAGCTATTTCGAACATCTGGAGGAAGTTGACGTGGAAACCAAAGACTTGATCGTTATCGGTGGCGGCATCAACGGTGCCGGCATCGCGGCGGATGCTGCCGGGCGCGGCCTGTCCGTACTGCTGCTGGAAGCGCAAGACTTGGCCTGTGCTACGTCTTCCGCCAGTTCCAAACTGATCCACGGTGGCCTGCGCTACCTGGAACACTACGAATTCCGTTTGGTCAGCGAAGCGCTGGCAGAGCGTGAAGTGCTGCTGAAATTGGCCCCGCACATTGCCTTCCCTATGCGTTTCCGTCTGCCGCACCAGCCGCACCTGCGTCCGGCCTGGATGATCCGTATCGGTCTGTTCCTGTACGATCACCTGGGCAAACGCACCAGCCTGCCAGGCAGCAAGGGTTTGCGCTTTGGACCAGAATCGGTGCTGAAACCTGAATTGAAGCGCGGTTTCGAATATTCCGACTGCTGGGTCGACGATGCTCGCCTGGTGGTGTTGAACGCCCAGGAAGTGGAAAAACGCGGTGGCGAAGTGCGTACCCGTACCAAGGTCACCCGCGCATGGCGTGAGAATGGCCTGTGGATGGTAGAAGCGGTCGACGTCGACAGCGGCAAAACCTTTACCTGGCGCGCCAAAGGCCTGGTGAACGCCACTGGCCCATGGGTGAAACACTTCTTCGACGACGGCCTGAAGCTGAAATCACCTTACGGTATCCGCCTGATCAAAGGCAGCCACATCGTGGTGCCGCGCGTACACGATCAGCCGCAGTCCTATATTCTGCAAAACGAAGACCACCGTATCGTCTTCGTGATCCCATGGAATGACGAGTTCTCCATCATCGGCACCACCGACGTGGAATACCACGGCGATCCGAAAGACGTGAAGATTGACGATAACGAAATCAACTACCTGCTGAAAGTGTATAACGACCACTTCAAGAAACAGCTGGGCCGTGACGATATCGTCTGGACTTACTCCGGCGTGCGCCCACTGTGCGACGACGAATCGGACTCGCCGCAGGCGGTCACCCGCGACTACACGCTGGACGTGCATGACGAACAGGGCAAAGCGCCGCTGCTGTCGGTGTTCGGCGGTAAACTGACCACCTATCGCAAGCTGGCTGAGCATGCGATGGAAAAACTGTCGCACTACTACCCTGGCTGCGGCCCGGCGTGGACCAAAAACGGTTCGCTGCCAGGCGGCGACATCGGTGGCGATCGCGATAGCTACGCCGCAAAACTGCGCCGCGAGCACAGCTGGCTGCCTGAATCACTGGCGCGTCGCTTTGCACGCACCTACGGCAGCCACAGTGAGCTGATCCTGGCCGGTGCCAACAGCCTCAACGATCTGGGCGAAGATTTCGGTCACGGCCTGCATGAAGCCGAGCTGCGCTACCTGATCGAAAAAGAATGGGTGGTCGAGCTGGATGACGCTATCTGGCGCCGCACCAAGTTGGGCATGTGGCTGGACGAAACGCAGCAGGCACGAGTCAAGGCCTGGCTGGCAGAACACGCGAAAGCGAAAACGCTGTCTCTGGCATCGTAAACCGCTAAACGTTAAAAGGGCCGGATATCCGGCCCTTTTTTACATTACAGCTTGATGGGTTTGATGTGCCAGATTTCGTCCGCATACTCCTGGATGGTGCGGTCGGAAGAGAAGTAGCCCATATTGGCGATATTCAGCACCGCCCGACGCGTCCAGTCGTCCTGATTGCGATACACCTCATCCACCTTGTCCTGCGTATCCACATAGCTGCGGTAATCTGCCAGCAGTTGATAGTGATCGCCCAGATTTACCAGTGAATCAAACAGGTTGCTGTAGCGCTTGGGTTCTTCAGGGCTGTAAACGCCGGTGGCAATCTGGGTCAGCGCCTGATGCAGCTCCGGATCCTGCTCATAGTACAGATGCGGGTTGTAACCGTTGCGGCGTAGCTCCTCCACCTGCTCGGCGGTATTGCCGAAGATGAAGATGTTCTCCGCCCCCACGTGTTCCAGCATTTCAACGTTAGCCCCATCCAGCGTGCCGATAGTCAGCGCGCCATTCAGCGCAAATTTCATGTTACTGGTGCCGGACGCCTCGGTGCCTGCCAGCGAGATCTGTTCGGACAGGTCCGCCGCCGGAATGATCATTTGCGCCAGGCTGACGCTGTAGTTTGGAATGAACACTACTTTCAGCTGCGTATGCACTCGCGGATCGTTGTTGATCACCTTGGCGACGTCGTTGATCAAGCGGATGATTTGTTTGGCGGCGTAATAAGCCGAAGCCGCCTTGCCGGCAAAGATCACCACGCGCGGCACCCGTTCGGTTTCCGGATCCTGCAGCAGGCGGTTATACAGCGTGATCACGTGCAGTACGTTAAGCAGCTGCCGTTTGTACTCGTGGATACGCTTAATCTGTACGTCGAACAGCGCGTCCGGGTTGACCACCACATTCAACGTTTTGGCGATGTAGGTCGCCAGTCGCTCCTTGTTCTGCCGTTTGGCGCTTTGCACCGCCTTCAGGAAGCTGGGGTAATCGATATTGGCCTTGATCTCGCTCAGTTGGCTGAGATCGGTACGCCAGGTCTGACCGATGCTGTCGTCCAGCACGTCAGACAGCGGTCGGTTAGCCAGCCCCAGCCAGCGGCGTGGGGTGACGCCGTTGGTTTTATTGCAGAAGCGATCAGGGAAAATACGGGCGAAATCGGCAAACAGCGATTGCACCATCAGTTCGGAGTGCAGCGCTGAAACGCCGTTAACCTTGTGGCTCGCCACGACCGCCAGCCACGCCATACGCACCCGGCGACCATTGGTTTCATCAATGATAGACACCCGCGCCAGCAGCTCATTGTCGCCCGGTGCCACTTCCTGCACCTGTTTGAGGAAGTGATCGTTAATCTCGAAAATCAGCTGCAGGTGACGCGGCAGGATCCGACCAATCATGTCCAGCGGCCAGGTTTCCAGCGCTTCACTCATCAACGTGTGGTTGGTGTAAGAAAACACCTGCTCGACCACCGCCCAGGCATCCAGCCAGCTGAACTTATGTTCGTCGATTAGCCGGTGCATCAGCTCAGGGATAGATAAAACCGGGTGGGTATCATTGAGGTGAATGGCAATCTTGTCTGCCAGGTTGTCGAAGCTTTTATGCATCGTCCAATGGCGGTTGAGGATATCCTGCACCGTGGCCGACACCAGGAAATACTCCTGCCGCAGGCGAAGCTCACGCCCTGAATACGTCGAGTCATCGGGATAGAGCACGCGTGATACGTTTTCAGAATGGTTTTTGTCCTCAACCGCCGCAAAGTAATCGCCCTGATTGAATTTACCCAGGTTGATTTCATTACTGGCCTGCGCGCTCCACAGCCGCAGCGTATTAGTGGCGTCGGTATCAAAACCGGGGATCACCTGATCGTAAGCGGTGGCGACTACCTCTTCGGTTTCCACCCAGCGCGCCTTGGCGCCTTCCTGCTGGATCCGTCCGCCAAAGCGCACCTTATAGCGGGTGTTATGACGCGGGAACTCCCACGGATTGCCGTATTCCAGCCAATAGTCCGGTGACTCCATCTGTTGGCCGTTTACGATATTCTGTTTGAACATGCCGTATTCGTAACGAATGCCGTAACCCCGACCCGGCAGCGCCAGCGTCGCCAGCGAATCCAGGAAGCAGGCGGCCAATCGCCCCAGCCCGCCATTGCCCAGCCCTGGATCGTTCTCCTCCTCCAGCAGCTCGCCCAGGCTCAGCCCCATCTCATTCAACGCGTCGTCGATATCCTGATAAATCCCCATCGACAACAAGGCGTTGGACAGCGTCCGGCCAATCAGAAACTCCATCGACAGGTAATAAACCTGGCGCACATCCTGCGAAAGTTGCGCACGGTTAGAACGTAACCAGCGCTCCACCATACGGTCACGCACCGCAAACAGCACGGCATTCAGCCAGTCATGCTGGTTGGCGATAGCCGGATCCTTGCCGACGATAAACATTAACTTATAGGCGATGGAGTGTTTCAGCGCTTCAACACTGACCGTGGGTGAGGTGTAACTAATCGGTGAAGTCATAGCTTTTCGATCCCAAGTTTGTGGCTGCCCGTCGCCTTTCAAGCCGCAGCGTTGTTACCTGCACTTGCTCACCCAGTTACTTACTAAAGTAAGCGCCTGGGATGAGTAAGCTGGCCGCCTGGCTGCAACGTGAAATTCATAGAGCATTACAATAGGTGTTGATATACCCAAAATAATTGGCGCTGCATCAAGGCGGCAAAAAAACTTATCCCGATGAGCTTACACTGGTAAGTGATTCGGGTAAGTGAGTGCAGCCAACACAGAGGCAGCGTCAAATATGACGGGAATAAAGCGACAAATATTCCTTTGCCGCGACCTGCCAGCCAAAATCCACGCTCATGGCGTGGCGCTGGACGTGACGCCAATGCTTCGGCCTGCTCCACAGCACCATGGCGCGCCGAATGGCGTTGCCCAGTGCGGTGGCGTCACAATCATCAAACACAAATCCGCTGGCGCTGCCGTCGGCCAGATTCTCCAACGCGCAGTCCACCACCGTGTCCGCCAGCCCCCCGGTGCGGCGCACCAGCGGCAGCGTGCCGTATTTCAAGCCATAGAGTTGAGTCAGCCCGCAGGGTTCAAAGCGGCTCGGCACCATGATCACATCGGCCCCGCCGATAATGCGGTGCGAGAAGGCTTCGTGGTAACCAATCTGTACGCCAACCTGCTCCGGATAGTCGGCGGCAGCGGCGAGAAACGCCTGTTGCAGTACCGCATCGCCGGCCCCCAGCAGCGCAAGTTGGCCGCCCTGCTCCAGCAGTGCCGGCAGGGCTTCCAGCACCAGATCCAGCCCTTTCTGACTGGTCAGGCGGCTCACTACCGCAAACACCGGCAACGACTCATCCACCTTCAGGCCCATGGCTTTTTGCAGGTGCAGCTTGTTCTTGACCTTGTTCTTCAGATCGTCAGCGTCGTAACGGGCAGTCAGCCGCGGATCGTGGGACGGGTCCCAAATTTTGTCATCTACGCCGTTAAGAATGCCGCTCAAGCGCCCCTGATGCTGGCGTTCCTGCAGCAGCCCCTCCATGCCATAGCCAAACTCCGGCCGGGTGATTTCGCGCGCGTAGGTCGGGCTGACGGCGGTGATATGGTCGGCGTAGTACAACCCCGCCTTCAGGAATGACATCTGGCCGTAAAACTCCAGGCCATAGACGTTGTAGAACGAAGGCGGTAACCACAGCTCTGCCACGTGATGGGCGGAGAACAACCCCTGATAGGCCAGGTTATGCACGGTGAAGATGGATCGCGCCGGATGGCCATTGGCGGCCAGATAGGCACAGGCCAACCCCGCATGCCAGTCATGGGCATGCACTATCTGCGGGCGCCAGTACCGATCCAGCCCCTTGGCCAGCTCACAGGCCATCCAGCCCAGCAGGGCAAAGCGCCGGTGGTTGTCGGAATAGGCATTCATTGATTGGTCGTGATATGGGCTCCCCGGCCGCTCGTACAGCCAGGGCGCATCAATCAGGTAAATGCCCACGCCGTGGTAGGTGCCGTAACGCAAGCCGACCCGGCCGGCGAAAGAATCGATTTCTGCCACCAGCACCGAGTCCGGTATGCCGTTGCGCACGTCAGGAAAAGCGGGCAATAACACCCGAACATCGCCGCCCTCGGCGATCTGAGCCGCCGGTAATGCGCCAACCACGTCTGCGAGCCCGCCGGTTTTCAACAGGGGGAACATTTCAGAACATACGTGTAAAACCTGCATTATCACTCCTGAGAATCGGCAAAATTACTCTGGAAAAGCAGGCTTGCCGCTGTTGTTAATCCCGCGTTGTGCAAGCCATCAGTCCGTTATACCCGTCATACTTCAAGCTGCTTGGGTGTTGGCTGCCTTCACTCACCCCAGTCACTTACTTGAGTAAGCTCCTGGGGATTCACTCAGTTACCGCCTACAAGCAACTCGAATTATTTTGGATATATATAGCGGCAGGCGGCAGTTTTTGCTGCCGACTACCTTAACTCACAACTTTGACAACATTTCGCGCGTAACCAGCACAATGCCACCTTCCGAGCGATAAAAGCGTTTGCTGTCCTCGTCGGCGTTTTCGCCAATCACCATGCCCTCGGGAATATGGCAGGCACGGTCGATAATGCAGCGCCGCAGACGGCAGGAACGGCCGACGTTAACGTCCGGCAGCAATACGGTAGAGTCGATGGTGCAGAACGAGTTCACCCGCACCCGCGGGAATAGCACCGAATGCACCACCACCGAACCGGAGACGATGCAACCGCCGGACACCAGCGAGTTCATGGTCATACCGTGGCTACCGGAACGATCCTGTACGAATTTGGCTGGCGGCAGCGGTTCCATATGAGTGCGGATCGGCCAGGCACGGTCATACATATCCAGCTCTGGTGTCACCGAAGCCAGATCGAGGTTGGCGCGCCAGTAGGCCTCGAGCGTACCCACATCACGCCAGTACGGCGGCAGATCGGGGTTGGAGGTCACGCAGGACAGCGTGAACGGGTGCGCCCAAGCCGCTTTCTGGGCGGTGATTTTCGGGATCAGATCCTTGCCGAAATCGTGGGTGGAGCCCGGCGTCGACATGTCCTCTTCCAGCAGTTGGAACAGGTAGTCAGCGTTAAAGATGTAGATCCCCATGCTGGCCAGCGACATATCCGGGTTGCCCGGCATCGGCGGCGGGTTGCTGGGTTTTTCCAGGAACTCGAGGATCAGATCGTTTTCGTCCACTTCCATCACGCCGAACTCGCTGGCTTCCTCACGGGGTACCGGCAAGCAGGCAACGGTGCATTGCGCGCCCTTCTCCACGTGGTCGATCAGCATGCGCGAGTAATCCATCTTGTAGATGTGATCGCCCGCCAGGATCACCACATATTCGGCGTCGTAACGGCGAATGATATCCAGGTTCTGGTACACCGCATCCGCCGTGCCCTTGTACCAGTGCTCGGTACTGAGGCGTTGCTGGGCCGGCAACAGATCGACAAACTCGTTCATCTCTTCGTTGAGGAACGACCAACCGCGCTGGATATGCTGCACCAGAGTATGGGACTGGTATTGGGTGATCACGCCGATGCGGCGGATGCCCGAATTCAGACAGTTCGACAGGGCAAAATCGATAATGCGGAATTTACCGCCAAAGTGGACGGCCGGCTTGGCCCGGGTTGAGGTTAAATCTTTCAAACGCGAACCGCGGCCACCGGCCAGGATCAGGGCGACGGACTTAATCGGCAGTTGGCGTGCCAACATCAGGGGGTCTTTATTTTCAAACCTAACCATAGCTGACTCCTTTTATTTTTTCTTTACCAGCACGCAAATCGAGTGCGCAGCCTGGTGCCAGGCGGGTAAAACCGCCCGCGAATCTTCCTGAGTAAAGGGAGCGACAAGCTGCCAATCGCCGACGGGCAACGTCATCTCCACCGCCTGCTGCGTGGCGTTCACGACCACCAGCCAGCGTTGCGACAGACAGATCTGCAAACGCAGCTCACCCTGCTCCCACTCCTGTGCGTCGAGGGGTTGCCCCTGCGCGTTCAGCCACTGCACGCTGCCGTCACCCTCCTGCCACCAGCGGTCTTGCTGCAAGGCAGGGATTTGTTGGCGTAAACGGATCAGTGCCGCGGTGTAATCGGTGAGAGCGTCATCTGCCGTGGCCCAGTCGAGCCAGGTGATAGCGTTGTCCTGACAATAGGCATTGTTGTTGCCCTGCTGGCTGTGTCCATGCTCGTCGCCGGCCAGCAGCATCGGCGTCCCCTGGGACAGCAACAACGTGGCGAGCAGCGCTCGTCGGCTGGCCCTGCGGCGTTGCAAAATGGCATCGTCGGCAATCGGGCCTTCAACACCGTGGTTATTGCTAAAGTTACGATCACTGCCGTCACGGTTACCTTCACCGTTCAGTTGGTTGTGCTTGCGGTTAAAACTGACCAAGTCCTGCAGGGTGAACCCGTCATGAGCGGTCAGCATGTTGATGCTGGCGTACGGCGCACGCCCGCGTTGGTTAAACAGATCACTGGAAGCGGCGAAACGTTGGGCGAACTGCCCCAACGATATGCCGTCCTGCAGCCAGAAACGACGTATATCGTCCCGGTAATGGTCGTTCCACTCGGCGAAGCGCCCCGGGAATTGGCCCACCTGGTAACCGCCAGGCCCGATATCCCACGGCTCGGCGATCAGCTTGCAGCGAGAAAGCAGGTCGTCCGCCAGCAACGCCTGGAACAACGGCGCATCGCGGTCGAACGCAGGCGTACGGCCAAGTACGCTGCCCAGATCGAAGCGGAAGCCATCAACGTGGCATTCGCCCACCCAAAAACGCAGACAGTCCATCACCCAGGCCACGCCCTGTGGCTGATCCAATCGCAGCGTGTTACCGCAGCCGGTATCGTTCACATAGTCGCCGTCGGGCGTGAGCCAGTAATAGCCCGGGTTATCGATACCGCGCAGCGACAACGTCGGCCCATCGGTATCCAGCTCGGCGCTGTGGTTGAACACCACGTCAAGGATCACCTCAATACCGGCCTTATGCAGAGCTTTCACCGCATCGCGAAACTCGCGCAGCGGCGTCGTATCAGTGCGCAGGCTGGAATACCGGTTATCCGGTGCAAAGGGCGCAAGTACGTTATAGCCCCAGTAATTAATCAGTCCGAGCCGCTGCAGACGCGGTTCAGAACTGTGCTGCTGCACCGGCAACAACTCCAGCGCAGTGATGCCGAGCCGCTTGAAATAGGCAATCATCACCGGGTGACCGAGCGCGGCGAAGCTACCGCGCAACACCGGTGGGATCTCCGGATGCTGCAAGGTCAGGCCGCGCACATGCGCTTCGTAGATCACCGTTTTGCCCCAGGGCGTGGCCGGCGGGCGGTCATCCTGCCAATCGTAAGCTTCGTCAATCACCACGCACTTGGGCATCAGTTCGGCGCTGTCATGCTGATCCGGCCGGTCATAGCCGCCATGCAGGTAAGGATCATCTGCAACCGGTCCCTCTACCGCGCGTGCGGCGGGATCCAACAGCAGCTTGTTGGGGTTAAAACGCAACCCCTGCGCAGGATCAAACGGACCATGCACGCGGAAACCGTAACGCTGCCCCGGTTTACCGCCCGGCAGGTAGCCGTGCCAGATATCACCGCTGCGCGCCGTCAGTGGCAGCCGAACCTCCTGCTGCTGCTCGTCAAACAGGCACAGTTCCACCCCCGTGGCTCGGGCGGAATAGAGGCTAAAGTTGATGCCGTTACCGTCATAGCGCGCCCCGAGAGGCGCGGCGATGCCGGGCGTCAGCTCAGTCATTGCGCCTCCCGCAGCAGGTAGATAGTCGCCAATGGCGGTACGGTCACGCTGATCGAATGCTCGCGGCCGTGGTTGCCTATCGGTTCAGACACCACGCGGCCCTGATTGCCGGTATTGCTGCCGTGATAATGATGCGAGTCGGTATTGAGGATTTCCCGGTATTCGCCGGCACGCGAAATGCCGATGCGATAATGATGGCGCGGTACCGGAGTGAAGTTGCTGACGGCAATCAGCTCATTACCCTGCGAATCGTAACGGGCAAAGGCGAACACCGAGTTGTCGTGGTCGTCCACCACCAGCCACTCAAAGCCGTCAGGGCGATAGTCGCGCTCATACAACGGCGCCTGCTGTTGATAGCAATGGTTGAGATCGCGCACCAGCCGTTGCACGCCGTGGTGCCAACCGTCCAACCCTTCCAACAGGTGCCAGTCGAGGCTGCTGTCGAAGTTCCATTCGCGCCCCTGGGCAAATTCGCAGCCCATAAACAGCAGCTTCTTGCCCGGATGCGCCCACATAAAGCCGTAGTAGGCGCGCAGGTTGGCAAACTTCTGCCAGGCATCGCCGGGCATGCGGTCGAGCACCGATTTCTTGCCATGCACCACTTCGTCATGGGAAATCGGCAGCACAAAGTTCTCGGTGTAGGCGTACAACATGCCGAAAGTCATCTGATTGTGATGATATTTTCGGTGCACCGGGTCGCATTTCATGTAGTTAAGCGTGTCGTGCATCCACCCCAGGTTCCATTTGTAATGGAACCCCAGGCCATTGGATTCCGGCGGCAGCGTCACCCCAGGGTAATCGGTGGATTCTTCCGCCAGCGTCACCGCGCCGGGGCGCTCCTTGCCGACGGTGTGGTTGGTATAACGCAGGAAGGCGATGGCCTCCAGATTCTCGTTACCGCCGTAGTAATTCGGCACCCATTCGCCGTCAGCGCGGCTGTAATCACGGTAGATCATCGAGGCTACCGCATCGACGCGCAGCGCATCTATGCCATAACGCTCCAGCCAGTAAAGGGCATTACCTGCCAGATAATTACGCACCTCGTTGCGGCCATAGTTATAGATCAGGGTATTCCAGTCCTGATGAAAGCCTTCGCGCGGATCGGCGTATTCATACAGCGCGGTGCCGTCGAAGTTCGCCAGGCCATAGGCGTCGCTGGGAAAATGCCCCGGCACCCAGTCGAGGATCACGTTAATGCCGGCCCGATGCGCCGCAGCCACAAACGCCTTAAAGTCGGCCGGAGTGCCGAAACGCCGGGTCGGCGCGTACAGACCTAAAGGCTGATAACCCCAACTGCCGTCAAACGGGTGCTCGTTAATCGGCAGCAGCTCGATATGGGTGAATCCCATGTCCTTGACGTAATCAATCAGCTGCACGGCCAGTTCGCCGTAGCTGAGCCAGAAATTATCGTCGGTGTGGCGGCGCCACGAGCCAAGATGCACTTCGTAGATAGAAATCGGGCGGTCAAAATCATTGGCCCGCTGACGTTGCGGGGTGTTTTCTACCACCTCAGGCAACGGAGTGACCAACGACGCGGTGTCCGGTCGCATCTGCGCTTCAAATGCGTAAGGATCGGCCTTGAGCTGGGTGTTGCCGTAGCAGTCGATGATTTCATATTTGTACAACTGCCCGGCCTTCACGCCCGGCAGAAACAGCTCCCAAATGCCATTTTCACGACGCAGGCGCATCGGATGGCGGCGTCCGTCCCAAAAGTTGAATTCCCCCACCACCGAGACTCGCTGGGCGTTGGGTGCCCAGACGGCAAAACTGACGCCTTCGACGTCATCGAGCGTGGCGAGATGAGCGCCCAAACGTTCATAAGGACGCAAATGGGTCCCTTCAGCCAACAGCCAACTGTCGATATCCTGCAGCAGGGTGCCGAAGCGGTAGGGATCGTCGACGACCTGTTGGTGATCGTGCCAGCGCACATCGAACTGATAGCGGAACGGCGTTTTACGGCGCGGCACCGTGGCGCTGAAAAAACCCCGCTCATCATCACAGTTCAGCTGCACCAATCGGCGGCCGGTTTGCTGATCCCGCAGCCAGACTTCGCTGGCGTCAGGCAACAGCGCACGCACCTGCAGGCCGTTATCGACCGCATGCATGCCAAGCAGGGAAAAAGGATCGGCAGAGTTGCCGGAGAAAAGCTGATCAATCACGTCACGATCGGGAAGTACAGGCATAGTCTTCTTCCTAAGATTAAGAGCATGATTTATAAGAGGCCACGCAGCCCATCGCCTTTCAGGTTACAGCGGCGTTGGCTGTACCTTGAGATCCACAGGGCGTAACGCTTAATCCATAGCCGTTTTGGTTATCATGCAATTCATTCGGTTTCTAAAGCGTGATTACAGTCGGTTATTGATCAATTTTCACCCTACCGACCCGAATACCGCTCTTTATGCTTATTTTTGGTGCTGGCGAAAATTTATCCGCCAGCCCTTTAAGCATAGCTAATGTCAGTTAAAAACATTGCCGCATTACCAGGAAAAAGCTTCATTAAGAAAACTGCCAGCCTGACAGCGTCTTTGCGCTGCTGCCCGCATGGTGGAGTGCCGATGGCTTGTGTGCTTTCTCCCCTTTGCAGCGACTTAGTCCATAGCGCGCCGAAACGGAGAAAAAGGAAGAAAATAAGGCTTTTGAGGGCTGAAAGAGCTCAGCCCTCGGGAAGTACAGTTCAGGTTACAGCAGGATACGCAGCATGCGGCGCAGCGGTTCAGCCGCACCCCACAGCAACTGGTCACCCACGGTGAACGCAGACAGGTATTCCGGCCCCATATTCAGCTTACGCAGACGACCGACTGGCGTATTCAGCGTCCCGGTAACCGCAGCCGGCGTCAGTTCACGCATGGTCAGTTCACGGTCGTTAGGGATCACCCGCACCCAATCATTGTGGGTCGCCAGCATCTGCTCGATTTCCGGCAGCGAAACGTCTTTTTTCAGTTTCAGGGTGAATGCCTGGCTATGGCAACGCAACGCACCAACACGCACGCACAGGCCATCAACCGGGATCACGCTGCTGCTGTTGAGGATTTTGTTGGTTTCCGCCTGGCCTTTCCACTCTTCGCGGCTCTGGCCGTTATCGAGCTGCTTGTCGATCCATGGGATCAGGCTGCCGGCCAGCGGCACGCCAAAGTTATCGGTTGGCAGTTTGCCGCTGCGGGTGGCCGCAGTGACTTTACGTTCGATATCCAAAATGGCCGATGCCGGATCCTGCAGCTCTTTCGCCACGTCTGCATGCAGCATGCCCATTTGAGTCAGCAGCTCACGCATGTGACGCGCGCCGCCGCCGGAAGCGGCCTGATAGGTCGCAACGGATGCCCACTCGACCAGGTTGTTGGCGAACAGGCCGCCCAGCGACATCAGCATCAGGCTGACGGTGCAGTTGCCGCCGACAAAGGTCTTGATGCCTTTGTCCAGGCCCTGCTGAATCACGTCGCGGTTGACCGGGTCCAGAATGATAATCGCGTCATCCTGCATGCGCAGTGAAGAAGCGGCATCAATCCAGTAGCCTTGCCAACCGGTTTCACGCAGCTTCGGGTAAATTTCGTTGGTATAATCGCCGCCCTGGCAGGTAATAATGATGTCGAGCGCGCTCAGCGCATCAACATCGTAAGCATCTTGCAGCATGCCCTGCTGGCCGCCGAATGCCGGCGCCGCAGAACCGTGCTGCGAAGTGGAGAAAAAGACCGGGCGAATGGCGTCGAAATCGCGCTCTTCCGTCATGCGTTGCATGAGTACGGAGCCGACCATTCCGCGCCAACCGATGAAACCAACGTTTTTCATATGACTGTCCTGCCTTGGAGGATGACTGCTATAAGTTGTGTGCACTATCTCTCCACCTTACAAAATGTCAGCGCAGGCGCAAAGTGAATTTATTCGATAGCTGAACGATTCTCAGCAATCCTTCTTATATACCCCGTTGTCTCTCAAGCCATCGGGGATGGGTTAGTGCGTGGGTCGGGATGGCCGACACGTTTTTCAGATGCAGAGGTAATGATGACAGAGATGATTTCCGTCACGGTGTTGCTGTTTTTAATCATGGATCCGCTAGGCAACTTGCCGATTTTCATGTCGGTACTCAAACATCTGGAACCGCGCCGACGCCGGGTGGTGGTGATCCGCGAATTGCTGATCGCCCTGTTGTTAATGCTGATATTCCTGTTCGCCGGCGAGAAAATTCTGGCGTTCCTCAACCTGCGAACCGAAACCGTGTCCATTTCCGGCGGGATTATTTTGTTTCTGATCGCCATCAAAATGATTTTCCCTACGCAGGAGGGCAACAGCAGCGGGCTTTCCGCCGGGGAAGAACCCTTCCTGGTCCCGCTCGCCATCCCACTGGTCGCCGGGCCTTCGATTCTGGCGGCGCTGATGCTGCTCTCACACCAGTATCCGAACCAGATTTCACATCTGGTAGTGGCGCTGCTGATTGCCTGGGGGATTTCTGCCGCTATTTTGCTGATGTCGGACTTGTTCCTGCGCCTGCTGGGCAGTAAAGGCGTGAGCGCGCTGGAAAGGCTGATGGGGCTGATTCTGGTGATGCTGTCGACCCAGATGTTCCTGGACGGCGTGCGGGCTTACATGAAGCTGTAGTGAATAAACGGGCGCCTGTGCGGCGCCGGCTTAGGGTGGCAGCCCGGATTACTCGGCTGCAACATGCCGAATATAGGCAAGAGTATCGGCGACTACGCCATCCAGCGGCTGATCGATATCAATCGCCTGCACATCCGGCTCCTGCGCGCCCGGCTCTTCCAGGGTGGCAAATTGGGAAACCAGCATCTGCGGCTTGAAGAAATGCCCTTTGCGCTGCTTCAGGCGCTCTTCAATCACCGCCTTGTCACCCTTCAGATAGATGAAATGCAGGTTGCGGTTGCCTTCACGCAGACGGTCGCGATAGCTTTTTTTCAGCGCCGAACACACCAGCAGAGAGACGTCATTGGTGCGTTCCATGGCAAAGATAGCGTCATTCAATGCGGCCAACCACGGGGCGCGATCGTTATCGTCCAGCGCATGCCCGGCGGCCATTTTGTTAATGTTGGCGCGCGGGTGCAGGTAGTCTCCGTCCAGCATCGCGGCATGAGCTTCATGGGCAACGGCGCTGGCGACGGCAGACTTTCCGCTGCCTGAAACGCCCATCAAAATAAATACGTGGTGCTGTGGATTACTCATAATGTCATGCCCTTACGGAGTCAGATGTACGTTCTGGCAACGGGATACGCCGCCTGCGCCATCAAATGCGCCCCAAACTCAAAAGAATGTCCGACACCCCCACGGGGTGCCGGATAACCTCGCTATTCCCTTTGCATTTCAAGTGGCAGTCAACGCTGCGCCAACCTGAAAAACGACAGGAATATTAGACCACCGTCGCCAGCAGCAAACACCCTACCAGGCCGCAGACGGAAATGATGGTTTCCAGCACCGACCAGGACTTGATGGTTTCCATGATGCTCAGGTTGAAATACTCCTTGAACAGCCAGAACCCCGGATCGTTGACGTGAGAGAAAATCACGCTGCCTGAACCGACCGCGATCACCATCAGCTCCGGGCTGACGCCGGTAGTGGCGATCAACGGGGCCACGATGCCGCCGGCGGTGATCGCCGCCACGGTAGCGGAACCCAGCGCCAGACGCAGCGCAGCCGCAATCGACCAGGCCATCAGAATAGGTGAGACGTTGCTGCCTTCCATCAGGGCGGCAATGTATTTCTCCACGCCGCTGTCGACCAGTACCTGCTTGAACGCACCGCCACCGCCGATGATCAACAGCATCATGGCGATAATTTTGATGGAGTCGGTGATGGTACCCATCACTTCATCCATAGTACGGCCGCGGTTCAAGCCAAAGGTGAAGATAGCGATCAGTACCGCAATCAACGTCGCCATCACCGGATCGCCGAAGAACTCGGCAAAGCGCAGCAGGCTATGGCCCTTCGGCAGCACCATTTCCGCTACCGCACGCAGCGCCATCAGGATCACCGGCACCAACGAGGTGGCAACGCTGATGCCAAAGCTTGGCATTTCTTCTTCGGTGAAGATTTTTGGGTTATACAGGCCTTCAGGAACCGGCTTGTCGATGCCTTTCAGGAAACGGGCATAGACAGGACCGGCCAGGATCACCGTCGGAATGGCCAGCAGCGTGCCGTACAGCAGGGTTTTACCCATATCGGCATGGAAGATGGTGGCGATCGCCGTTGGGCCAGGGTGCGGCGGCAGGAAACCGTGGGTCACCGACAGCGCAGCCGCCATCGGCACGCCGACATACAGCAGCGGCACGCGTGCAGACGCGGCGATACTGAAGACCAGCGGCAGCAGCAGCACGAAGCCAACTTCATAGAACAGCGCAAAACCGACGGTAAAACCGGTCAGTACCACCGCCCATTGAATGTATTTTTGACCGAACTTCTCGATAAGCGTAGTGGCGATGCGCTGGGCGCCGCCGCAGTCCGCCAGCAGCTTGCCGAGCATGGCGCCGAAGCCCATGATCAGCGCCAGGCTGCCCAGGGTGCCGCCCACGCCGGCCTTGATGGAGCCGATCACTTTATCGACTGGCATACCCTGAGCGATACCCACCGCCAGAGCAACCAGAACCAGAGAGATAAAGCCGTTCAGCTTAAAGCGGATCATCAGCAGCAACAGCAGCGCGACGCCGCCTGCAACAATCACTAATGGCATAATTTTTCTCCAACCTTTTTATCGCAGACTCTCTTTACGATAGGCCGTAAAGCGCGCGTTTGTTGTATTTTTAGGCTCTTCCCGGTGTTAGAAGACGAGCTGTAGGTGGTGCTGAGTCAAGGGTTCTATTTCTCCCTGTAGCGACCCTATCGCGCCGCCACAAGGTCATTGACCTCGTTGTTACCGGTATCATGATACCGGTAACAACAGCAGTGTCGGAACCGGGTAACGGGCTAAAATTCGCGTTCTGGGATAGAGATCAAACTTATGGGGGTAACGCGCGGTGGGCTTACAGATGACTAGCAAAACGCGCCGGGCGGCGCGATTTTCAAATTAAAATTGATGAAACAAAGAGTTAAAAGCGATCAGATGCTGCCGCCGGGGATCACGGTAAAACCGACGTCCACCATGCGCGGGCTGACCGTTTCGCCCCGCAAACGCGCCAACAGGCGTTCAGCCCCGATCTGCCCCATACGTTCACGCGGCGTCAGGACGCTCGCCAGTTTTGGCACCATCACCTGACCGATATCGTGGCCGTGGAAACCGGCAATCGCCATATCTTTGGGGATCGACAGCCCTTGGCGCTGGCACTCAAAGGTCGCGCCAATCGCCAGGTCATCGTTGGTGCAGAAAATACTGTCGATCTGCGGATAATCGCGCTGCGCCTGACGCAGCAGTTCGCCACCGGCGGAATAGGACGACGAACGCGCGGTCATGACGCTGTACGGCTCGAGACCGGATTCACGCATCGCCTGTTCATAGCCCTGTTGCTTGATAATGGTACGTTCATCCTGACGCGCCCCGAAATACACCACGTGGCGATGACCGTGCGCGATGATTTGCTGGGTCATCTGGCGTGCCGCCTCAAAGTTGTTGAACCCCACGGCCAGGTCAATGCACGGTGAAACGCAGTCCATCAGTTCGACAACCGGGATCCCTGCCACCTCAATCATCTTCATGGTGCGCGGCGTATGGTGGCGTTCAGACAGGATCAGCCCATCAATGTTGTAAGACAGCAGCGAGGTCAGGCGCTGTTCTTCGCGCTCCGGCAAATAGCCGTAGTGCGCCAGCATGGTCTGGTAATTGTGCGCATCGGTGACGCTCTCGATGCCGCGCAGCACTTCGGCGAACACCTGATTGGTCAACGACGGCAGCAATACGCCAATGGCGCGACTGGTGGAGTTGGAAAGGATATCCGGCGCACGGTTGGGAATGTAGCCCAGCTCATCCAGCGCGACGGCAATTTTTTGCTGCAAGATGGCAGAAACCTGCTCGGGATTACGCAGATAACGGCTCACCGTCATCTTGGTAACGCCAACCTTGTCTGCGACATCTTGAAGTACCGGCCGTTTTTTCTTCATTATCAATGAACTGGCTAACCGTGAATGGGCGCTCATTTTAGCAAAAAAAAACCGCTGCCGATATTGTTGGTTATCGGACGTCACAACGCAAAAAGGGCTCACTGTGTGAGCCCTCAGTATTTACCGCTTTATCAGACCGGCGGCAGATCGAACAGCAGAATTTCACTGTCTTCATCGGCATGAATCGACAGCGCAGCTTCATCCCACACCGCGAAAGCATCGCTGGTGCCGGCCTGCTGACCATTGACCACTACCTTGCCACGCACCACCTGGATCCACACGCGACGACCGGCTTCAATCGGGCATTCTGCCTGTTCGTCTTGCTTCAATGCCCAGCGGGACAGCGTCATGTCCTGGAACACTTTCAGTGAACCGTCGCGCGCATCCGGCGACAACACCAGTTGGCGGCCCTGTGGCGCATCAAACATGCGTTGCTCATAGCGCGGCTCCAGCCCGACCCGATCGGGAATGATCCAAATCTGGTACAGGTGCAACGGACGATCGTTATTGCCGTTGTACTCGGAGTGACGCACCCCGGTGCCGGCACTCATGATCTGAAACTCACCGGCCTGGATCTGCTCTTTATTGCCCATGCTGTCCTGATGTTCTACCGTGCCGCTCAGCACGTAGGTCAGGATTTCCATGTCTTTATGCGGGTGGGTGCCAAAACCCTGCCCTGCGTCGATCACGTCTTCGTTGATCACCCGCAGCGCCGAGAAGCCCATAAAATCGGCATCGTAATAGTTGGCAAAGGAGAAGGTGTGCCAGCTATCCAGCCAACCATGATTGGCATGACCGCGATCTTCTGCCTTACGTAGATAAATCATATTCAACTCTCCTCAATGTTTTTTACAGTCTAGTCCTGACAGCAGAATATGAAAGCGTAAAAAACTCATCCCTCTGTTCAAAAATTTAGATGGAGTTGCGAAGCCATTGGCAGGGAATTTGTTGAAGGCGGGTGAGTTGAAAACAGGCAAAAAAAAAGCCAGCACCCGAGCTGGCTAAGTAATACTTGGAAGCAATGTGAGCAATGTCGTGCCTTCGCAGCGAGGGTATCAAAGGTTGATACTCTCCCCGGAACGCATCGCAATAATAATCATTATCATTCGCACCTGTAAAGCGTTTTTTTAACCAATCCGGAATAATATTGACTCGACACAATAAACCGATAAATTCAGAGGTTATTCAACCGGTAAGCCAAAGGAGCAGCGTAATGAGTGAAATCGTAGTTCGTCACGTGGAAACGGCAGATGCACAGGCCCTGCATCAACTCTATTCTCAGCCGAAGGCTTACCGTGACACGCTACATCTTCCGCTACCGTCGGTCGAACTATGGCACAAGCGCCTCGCCAATCTCGAACCGGGCACGCATAGCCTGGTGGCCTGCATCGACGGACAGATTGTCGGTCAGTTGAGCGTGATGCTGAATCAGCGTGTACGCCGCCGCCACGTGGCGAGCTTTGGCATCGGCGTCGATGACCACCACCACGGCAAAGGCGTCGGCAGCAGCCTGATGAAAGCGATGATTGACCTGTGCGACAATTGGGCAGACATCGAACGCATAGAGCTGACGGTATTTACCGATAATCAGGCAGCCATCGCGCTATACCGCAAGTTCGGTTTTGAAATCGAAGGGACCAGCCGCGCTTACGCCATGCGCGACGGCGTACTGGTAGATTCTTACCATATGGCTCGCTTTCGCAGTGAACAGCAGAAAAAATCAGCCTCATGAGTGAGATAAAAAGTGAATCAGGGGCGGCAAACCGCCCCTTCACCGTCAGCCGTCGCACCTTCGTGCAAACGCTGGCCTGCGTAACGGGTGCTATCGGCATCCTCTCTCCCACCACCTTCCTGGGGGCCGCAATGCCAAGTTCTCCCGCCGTTCGAACCGGCACCCGTAACCTGATTACCGACGTACCCGGCCTGAAGGTCGGGGTCGCTCAGGACAGCCGGGTGCGTACCGGCACCACGGTGATCCTGCCGGATAGCCCGGCGATCGCCGCCGTCGATGTGCGCGGTGGCGGCCCGGCAACCCGCGAAACCGATGCGCTGGGGGAAGACAATCTGGTACAAACCCTTGATGCACTGGTGCTGAGCGGCGGTTCGGTTTATGGCCTGGCGGCGGCAGATGGCGTCGCAGCCTGGCTGGGGCAACAGGGGCGTGGTTACGCCCTTCGTCCGGCACCGGGCGTACCGGTCTCTCCCATCGTACCCACCGCCTGCCTGTATGATCTAAGCAACGCTGGCGATAAAAACTGGCAGCTCGACCCGCCCTATCGCCAATTGGGGATAGAGGCCGCCGGCAAGGCCGGCCACGACTTTCCGCTCGGCACCGTGGGTGCAGGCTATGGTGCCATGACCGGCATGGGCAAGCTGAAAGGCGGGCTGGGTTCGGCGTCGATCGTGGCGACCAATGGCGCTACCGTCGGCGCACTGGTGGCGGTCAATAGCCTGGGGTCGGTCGTCGCCCCCGGGACCCGTGCCTTCTGGGCGACGCCTTATGAAATCGACGGCGAGTTTGGCAATGGCGGTGCCGCAGCGCTGGCGCAGTTGCATGGCCAGGGCGAAGACTGGATGCCAGAAGAACCGACGGGCGGCAGGAAGAACACCACCCTGGCTTGCATCGCCACCGATCTGGCGTTGACCCGGGTGGAGCTGAAACGCGTGGCGATGATGGCGCAGGACGGCATGGCACGCGCCATCCGCCCGCTACACAGCCCGTTCGACGGCGATGTGGTGTTTGCCTTATCCACCGGGCAGCGTGAGGTACAAGGCAGCCGAGAGCTGGCGGTGCTGCAGATAGGTGCACTGGCGGCGGACACCCTGGCACGGGCCATCGCCCGTGGTGTCTATGCGGCAACCTCATGGCCCGGCGGACAGGTAACCACCTGGAAAACCCTCGCCTGACGTTGCCAATAAAAAAGGGCGCATCGATGACTCGAGCGCCCCTTGCCGATCGCCTGCGAATTAAATGCCGGCGGTCTCTTTAATATAACGGCGCGCCTTCACCGCATACTCAAACGGGTTGGCCAGCGCCGGATCCTGCTCCGCCTCCACCACCATCCACCCTTTGTAACCGCGCTCATCCAGCAGTTTAAACACCGGACGGAAGTCGATCACCCCATCACCCGGCACGGTAAAGGTGCCTTTCTTCACGCCGTCGAGGAAGCTGAGTTTGTTGGCCTTTACCTCGGCCACCACGTCGTCACGCACATCTTTCAGATGCACATGGTTAATACGCGGCAGGTATTTTTCCAGTATCGCCATCATCGCCTGCTGGCTGCCTTCTGAATAGTAAGCATGGCCAGTATCAAACAGCAGGTAGACGTCGTCGTTCACCATGCTCATGTAACGGTCGATCTCGGCGGTAGTTTGAATGCCGGTACCCATATGGTGGTGCAGACAGACCTGCATGCCCTTACCGGCAGCAATCTTGGCCAGCTCATTGTAGCCATCGGCCACTCGCTGCCACTCTTCATCGCTGAAATACGGCTTCTCTTCGAACACCCCTTTGGTGGTGCCCTGAATGCTTTTGCTCTGCTCGGAGCAGCCAATCACCTTGGCACCCATCGCATGCAGGAAATTCATATGGTTAATAAATTCATCAATGGTTTTTTCTTTCAGACCATCGGCGAAGAAGGTGCTGAACCAGGCGTTGCAGATTTGAATGCCGCGGATATCCAGCATCGGCTTGAGCACCGCCGGATCGCGCGGATACTTGCTGCCCACTTCGCTGCCGGTAAACCCGGCCAGCGCCATTTCGCTGACGCACTGCTGGAAAGTGTTCTCTTTGCCCAGGTCGGGCATGTCGTCGTTGGTCCAGCCAATCGGGGCGATGGCCAGTTTTACGTTGTCTTTATTCATTTTCAGCCTCAATCATAGGAGCAGCACGCCGGTGATTTCACACCCACGCAGCCGAGAAATTTATTTACCCAACAGCTCTTTTTCGATGCGCTCTCGGGTCGCTACCGCCTGAGTTTTCATTCGTTCCGGATAGCCAAACAGCGAGGTGCAGATAATGGATTCGCCGCCCACCTTAAAATTACGATTGGCAAACTCCATATCGCGCAACGTCTGGAACAGGGCATCGAAATCCACTTCCCCTTCGCCGATACCCATATGCTGGTGCACGGCGGCGTCTACACCCGGCGGGTTGACGATATAGCGGCAGTGCTTGGTATGGTTCATGGTGTCGGCGATCAACACGTGCGAGAGATCGTCACCGGCATATTTCAGCATGCCGGCCACGTCGCCCTGACCTTTGTCGTAGTAGAAGGTGTGCGGCACGCTGTAGAGATACTTCACGTGATCGCTGCGTAACGACTTGACGATATCGGCGGTTTCGTTGCTCAGCTCGCAGAAATCCCACGGGTGCGATTGGATTTCCATGCGGATGCCTTCACGCTCGATAATCGGCAGCAGCTCCTCCATTGAGCGATACCACAGCTCTTCACAGATCTCCGGCTCATTGGGGTTACCCGCCAGCTCGGTATTGATCACCTGTACGCCCATTTCCACTGCGATTTCAATCATCCGGCGCCAGTTTTTGACCGCCGCCTGGCGGCGATCTTCCCCCGGACCGGACCAGCGATACACCACGATAAACGAGGAAATCTCCACGCCGGTGGCCTTCAGCGCATTTTTGTATTCCGCCATCACTTCGCGCCCGGCTTTCGGATGCTTGTAGAACGGATTGATCTGCGGGTGTGGCGACTGCTCAATATACTGATAGCCCCAGTCCGCCACCTGCTCAACCATTTTAGTGATGCCAAGGTCCCTGATGACATCCACATCAAAAGCGATCTTCATGGTCATTCCTCTTTAAACGTAAGTGCGGCGCTCAACCCATCAGTTGCCGTAAAAAGCCGGGCGCGGCGGCAAGGTCACCGGCACAATTTCACCGCTGAGTTGCGCGGCCACGCAGGCGTCGGCAGTGACAGAAGCGGCATAACCATCCCAGGCGGAAGGCCCGGTCAGCTTGCCGGCCAAGACGTCATTGATAAAGCCTTGCAGCTCGACGTCATAAGCATCGATAAAGCGGTCTTTCCAGTCGGTCAGAATTTCGGTAGACAGTCGGGCGCCGCTGCGCATCTGCACCGAAGACGGCTCTGGCAGCTTGGCAATGCCGGTTTCACCCACCACCTCACACTGGATGTCATAGCCGTATTGGCAGTTAACGAAAATTTCGACGTCGATGCGCGTGCCTTTGGCGGTTTCGAACAGCACAATTTGCGGATCTTTCAGGTGCGGGAACGCCTTGGGGCTTTTACGCGGGAACACGACCTGCACCGAGACATAGTCGTCATCCAGCAGCCAGCGCAGCACGTCAATCTCGTGGATCAGGGTGTCGGTGATCGCCATATCCGTGGTGTAAGCTTCGCCGACGGTCGGGTTGCGGTGTGCACAGTGCAGCATCAGCGGTTCGCCAATTTGCCCGCTGGTCAGCACCTGTTTTAACGCGCGGTAACCCTGATCGTAAGGGCGCATAAAGCCGACCTGCACCAGACGTTTACCGTGTTTCGCTTCGGCCTCGACGATGTTTTTGCAGCCCTGAGCGGTGACCGCCAGCGGCTTTTCACAGAATACCGGCTTACCGGCGGCAATCGCGGCCAACACAAACTCTTCGTGACTCGGGCCCCAGGAAGTGACCAGCACCGCCTGCACGTCCGCCGCATTGACCAGATCGTGGCCGTTGTCATACACCTTGGCGTCCAGCTTCAGATCGCTCACCACCTTGGCGGCGCTGTCGCGATTGATGTCGTTGACCGCCACGATACGGCTGCCCTGCAACACTTTGCTGCAGCGGCGAATGTGATCCCGACCGATTGCGCCGGTGCCAATAACCCCAATGTTCAATGTCATTTTCGTTATCCTCTTCAAATAGTTGCGGCAGACGCAAGGTCTGGGTAATCAAACGGGATCCTGATCAGTAGTCGCGGGCCTTATCGATGTTTTCCTGCAGCTTGCGGGCCACGGCGACGATTTTTTCGCTGTCGGCAACCTGGGCACCGCCCACGCGCCACCAGCTGAGATATTTGTGCACCATGGTTTTTGGCAGCACCTTGATGTCCAGCAGGGTCGACACGGTTTGCCGACGGGCATCAGCCAGCGCTTCGATCAGCTGCTGCTCGGTGGTCACGCTGTAGGTTTTGCAACCGTAGGCCGCAGCCAGCATGGCAAAGTTGACCGGCACCAAATTGCCGTCGAGCTTGCCGCCCTGCGGGTTGCGGAAGCGGAACTCGGTGGTGTAGCTGTCCATGCCGTGTTCCATCTGCAGGTTATTGATGCAGCCGTTGGTCATGTTGTCGAGCAGCACCACGTTGATTTTGCAGCCTTCCTGAATCGAGGTGACCAGTTCGGAATGCAGCATCATAAAGGCGCCGTCGCCGACCATCGCATACACCTCGCGGTTCGGCTCAGCCAGCTTGACCCCCAGCGCGGCATTGACCTCGTAGCCCATACAGGAGTAGCCGTATTCCACGTGATAACCCTGTTCGCCGTGGTTGTGCCACACCCGTTGCAAATCACCCGGCAGGCTGCCCGCGGCGGCGACGATCACGCTGTCCTGCGGCAGATGCTGGTTCAGTACCCCCAGCACCCGGCTTTGGGTTAACAAGGAGTCGGTCTTTTCGATAAATTCGGCAAACACGCGGTCACGATCGAGGTGATCGTCAATTTCAGGAACAAAACCTTCTCCGGTGTATTCCACCGCATAAACCCGGGCGGTTTCCTGCTGTTGCGCGCTGCGTGCGTCGGCAATGGCATTACCCCAGCCGGCTCGATAATCTGCCTGTGCCAGCCGTTCGCTCAGTGCGGACAGCGCTTCGCGGGCATCGGCCAACACCTGCACGCCGTCGAGCTTGCCGGCGTCAAAAGCGCTGACGTTGATATTGAGGAAATCGACGTCCGGATCCTGGAACAGCCATTTTGACGAAGTGGTGAAGTCGGTATAACGGGTGCCCACGCCAATCACCAGATCGGCCTGACGTGCCAGCGTATTCGCCGCCAGGCAGCCGGTTTCACCGATGCCCCCCAGGTTGAATTCATGGCTGCTAGGCACCGTGCCTTTGCCTGCCTGAGTTTCGGCAAACGGGATGTGGAAACGCTCGGCGAAGTCACGCAGCGCCTGGCCGGCCTGCGAGTATTTCACCCCGCCACCGCACACCAGCAGCGGGCGACGTTTAGCGGTCAGCAGCGCCAACGCATCCTCCAGCATGCCTGCAGTCGCCGGGCGGCGATCGAGCCGATGCACACGCTTTTGGAAGAAATAGTCCGGGTAGTCATAGGCTTCGCCCTGCACGTCCTGCGGCAGGCACAGCGTCACCGCGCCGGTTTCCGCCGGATCGGTCAGCACGCGCATCGCATTGATGCAGGCGCTCATCAGTTGTTCAGGACGCACTATGCGGTCCCAGTACTTGCTCACCGCACGGAAGGCGTCATTGGTGCTGATGCTGAGATCGTAAGACTGTTCAATCTGCTGCAGCACCGGGTCCGGCTGGCGTGAGGCGTAAACATCGCCCGGCAGCAGCAATAAAGGAATGCGGTTGGCGGTGGCGGTCGCGGCGGCGGTGATCATATTGGCGGCGCCGGGCCCGACGGAAGAGGTGCAGGCATAGATCTGCTGACGCAGCTTCTGCTTGGCGAAGCCGGTCGCTGCGTGGGCCATACCCTGCTCGTTACGCCCCTGATGCACCACCAGCTCACCGCTGTCCTGCTCCAGCGCCTGCCCCAGACCGAGGACGTTGCCGTGGCCGAAAATCGCAAAGATGCCTTTGACGAATTTGGTTTCCACGCCGTCGACCAACAGGTACTGGTTGTCGAGGAACCTGACGAGTGCCTGTGCCATGGTTAACCGGATCTTGCCCATTTACTCACCCTTTTAGATTAGTCTCGCCCGCGCCGGCACCAGTTACATGCCGAACCAGATAAGCTGTGTGATACTCGCCGTCAGCAAGCGCTGTGTCCTGCTTAAGCCGACAACCTGAAACGTGTTGGGATTATAAACAAATATATTTTTCATAAAATCACATTACAGAAGAAACATTTCATTTTGCGATAAAGATCCCATAATGATGAAAACCCCGTTTCATCCATGCCTTTAGAATTCACTGACTTAGCCACCCTTTCACCCGTTGAGGCGTCCATCCAACACCGCCTGAACTCACAGCAACCCTTGGCACCATCAGCCTGTGACACCAAGGATCCCCTTGCCGACCCTCGGCGTTTTCACCTCAGGGCGGGCGGGGTTTTCGATGCCCTTTACCGTTGTAGCAACGGGGTTTTAAATGCATCACATTTTTGGGGTGTAAATTTCATTCAATCTTGAAATTGAAATTTTTATTCCTCATACTCCAAAAATGCTTCGCAGTCGGGGTTTCGCTTAATACAGAAGGAAACGGGTATGGCTACACAAGAAAAACAGCTTGATGTCATTTGTCTCGGGCGTATCGCCGTCGATTTCTATGCACAGCAAATCGGCGCACGCCTGGAAGATGCCAGCACATTCTCAAAATATCTCGGCGGCTCTTCCGGCAATGTGGCTTACGGCACGGCCATTCAGGGTCTGAAGTCCGGCATGCTGGCCCGCGTCGGCGACGAACATATGGGCCGTTTCCTGCGCGAAGAACTGCAACGCGTTGGGGCCGACACCCAAAGCCTGATTACCGACCCCCAGCGCCTGACCGGCCTGGTGATCCTCGGCATTAAAGATCAGGAAACCTTCCCGCTGATTTTCTACCGCGAAAACTGCGCCGATATGGCGTTGACGCCGGACGATATCGACGAGGCCTACATTGCATCGTCACGGGCATTGGCCATTACCGGCACCCACCTGTCGCATCCGAACACCCGCGCGGCAGTGTTAAAGGCGCTGGAATACGCCCGACGCCACGGTCTGCGCACCGCGTTGGATATCGATTATCGGCCGGTGCTGTGGGGCCTGACATCGCTGGGCGACGGTGAAACCCGTTTCGTCGAGTCAGAAAAAGTGACCCGCGAACTGCAAGAAGTGCTGCATCACTTTGATCTGATCGTCGGCACCGAAGAAGAGTTTCATATTGCCGGCGGCAGCACCGATACCCTGACCGCGTTGAAAAACGTGCGCAAGGCGACCCAGGCCACGCTGGTTTGCAAACGCGGCGCCCAGGGCTGTTCGGTATTTGAAGCGGAGATCCCGACAAGCTGGCAGCAGGTCAAACTGCACTCCGGCGTAAGGGTTGAGGTACTGAACGTACTGGGTGCGGGCGATGCCTTTATGTCCGGCCTGCTGCGCGGTTACCTGAACGATGAAGGTTGGGATCAGGCCTGCCGCTATGCCAATGCCTGCGGCGCACTGGTGGTTTCGCGTCACGGCTGTGCGCCGGCGATGCCAACCAAGCAGGAACTGGATGACTACCTGCAGCGCGAGCAGGAAGTGAAACGTCCGGATCGCGATGCGCGGCTTAACCATCTGCACCGGGTCACTACCCGTAAACAGCAGTGGCCGGAGCTGTGCGTGTTCGCTTTCGACCACCGCAAACAGCTGGCGGACATGGCGCGAGAAGCCAACGTCAGCGAGGAACGCATTCCCAAACTGAAAACCCTGCTGCTGACCGCGGCGCAACAGGCCGCCGAGGTTGCCGGGTTGCAGGGCAACAGCGGCATTCTGGCCGATACCACCTATGGGCAGGCGGCGCTGAACAGCATCACCGGGCAGGGCTGGTGGATTGGCCGACCGATCGAGCTGCCCAGTTCACGCCCGCTACGACTGGAGCACGGCAATATTGGCTCGCAGCTGATCGACTGGCCGCAGGAGCACGTGGTGAAGTGCCTGGTGTTTTACCATCCGCATGACGCCGCCGAACTGCGTCGCGAGCAGGATGAACTGATTGCCGACGTGTATCGCGGTTGCTGCAAGTCCGGCCACGAACTGTTGCTGGAGGTGATCCTGCCGGAAAGCAACGCCGACAAGGCCGAAAGCTACTATCTGGAGATGCTGCAATATTTTTACACGCTGGGCATCAAGCCCGACTGGTGGAAATTGCCGCCGCTGAGCGCAGAAAATTGGCAGCGGGTGGGGGCTTTGATAGAGGCGAACGATCCATTCTGCCGTGGCGTATTGATACTGGGGCTGGACTCACCGGAAGAAACGCTGAAGGCCGGTTTCGCCGCGGCGGCAGACGCCCGTTGGGTAAAAGGTTTTGCCGTCGGCCGCACCATCTTCGGCCAGCCTTCACGCCGCTGGTTGCAGGGCGAACTGGATGACGCCGGCTTAATCGAGCAGGTGAAACAAAAATACCTGACGCTGATTGGCTTCTGGCGCCAATACCGCCCAACCTCTCACTCGTCTTAATCGACAAACCCTCCCCTTAAACGATTTTCGCCGCTTTAAGGGGATTTTTTTGCCGGTTTTCTGTGAAGTAACGCAACTTGCAATCGAATAAATCGCTTTTTGGTGAAATGAAACTTCCGCTCCATCTGTTAGAATGAGCTGTCAATAATTCAGGCGTCAGGCCAATACGCCTTAGCCCACACTGCGAGCCGAATGGATGAACAACCCAACTCAACTTTCGCTGTTACAGGACGAGATCCGCCACCGTTATGAAACGCTGAGCAAGCGTTTGAAACAGGTGGCGCGTTACATTTTGGATAACAGTAACAGCATTGCTTTCGATACCGTCGCCTCCATCGCCGCACAGGCCAGCGTCCCGCCGTCGACCCTGATCCGCTTTGCCAACGCGTTTGGCTTCAGCGGTTTCAACGAAATGAAACAGGTTTTTCGCCAGCACCTGATGGAAGAAACGGTCAACTATACCGAACGCGCTCGCCTGTTTCGCCAGACCTCTACCGACGATAACGTTGCGCCGGAAAAACCGGCGGAAATTCTTAACGTTTTCACCATGGTCAATGCTCAGGCCCTGCAACAGCTGGCGATGCAAACCAGCCCCGAGCAGTTGGATCGCGCGGTTGAGTTGCTGAACAACGCCGAAAATATCTACGTGATCGGTTTGCGTCGTTCATTCAGCGTCGCCTCGTACCTCACCTATGCCTTGCGTCACCTGGAGCGCCGGGCCTTTCTGATCGACGGTTTGGGCGGCATGTTTACCGAGCAACTCAGCATGGTGAAACCCAATGACGTCGTGATCGCCATCAGCTATTCGCCGTATGCGCAGGAAGCGTTGGAACTGGTGGAGTTGGGCGCCAAGCGTGGCGCACAGCAGATTGCCATTACCGACAGCCAGGTCAGCCCGCTGGCCGCCTTCAGCGACGTGTGCTTTGTGGTGCGCGAAGCGCAGGTGGACGGTTTCCGCTCCCAGGTCGCCTCTATGTGTCTGGCGCAAACCCTGGCGGTATCGCTGGCGCTGAATAACGCCAAAGAAGAGTAATACGGGCAGGATCAACAAGGCCCGGCTAGCCGGGCCTGATGCGAATTATTTCGCCGCTGGGTATCCGTCGCTATTAATCCAGGCGTGGTCTTTTTCCCAGGTGAATTTCCACAGGCGCACCGGCCCGGCCATCACGTTGAGATAGTAGTTGTCGTAACCGGCCAGCGTTGCCACCGGGTGGTAGCCGCGCGGCACCTTGACCACGTCGCGGTTATAGACCGCCATGCACTCGTCCAGCGACCTGTCGTCGGTATAGACCCGTTGCATGCAAAAGCCCTGTTCCGGCTGGATCCGGTGATAGTAAGTCTCTTCCAGATAGGTTTCATCCGGCGAATCTTCCTGATCGTGTTTGTGGCTAGGGTAAGAGCTGGTATTGCCCTCATCCGTGTACACTTCCACCACCAACAGGCTGTCGGCGGGCGCGCTGTCCGGCAAGATATTGTGTACCAGACGCTGGTTGCGCCCTTTACCGCGCCGCTCTACGCCCACGTCTGCCGGAGTGATCAGCCGCGATGGCAGGTGCCCGTGGCCCGGCGCGCTGCAAACCGCCAACTCCAACGCACTTTCCGCGCGCACTTCAATTCGATCGTGATGCGGCACATACACCGCATAAGGCGGGGTGCGCTCAAACGGGCTCATCCGTTTACCGATGCTCGGGTATTCCGCTCGCAGGGTAGCGACAGAAGCGATACCGGCGACCAGCACCAGGCACAGTTCTTTGTCGCCGCTTTCCAACTGCAGCGACTGACCGGCTTCGAGACGATAGACGTCAAACCCGACAAAGCGCCAGTCGGCATTCTCCGGGGTGACGTGCTGGATGCGCCCCTCGGCATTTGGCTGCTGACATTTGGCGAGCAATGAAGACATGGTAATTCTCCCAATTAAGTATGAATAGACCCCAAATAATTGGCGTTGCATCATCGTAGGGGCGCTGCATGCTGCGCCCGAATTAACCGGGGCGAATTTATTCGCCCCCTACCGGGTGACTGGGCCGAATGCACGCAGCCAACACAGATGCGGCTTCAAGTATGCAGGGTAGATGCACATACCCTATGGATTTCAAGTTGCAGCCAGGCGCCCAGCTTATTCATCCTCCGGAGCTTACTTAAGTAAGTGACTGAGGTGAATGACAAATCTGTCGGGAACAGATTTGAACGCTGCTTGCTGCGGCCCCGAAGGGGTAAGACCCACGGATGGGTCTTGTAAGCAGGTAACAGCGCCGCGGCTTGAAAGACGACGGGTATAGTGCCTTAACCCAGCGTCGGCATACTGTATTCAGACACCGTTTGCTGCCCGGTTGGCCAGCGGGCGGTGGCGGTTTTCATCCGGGTGTAGAAACGCACGCCGTCGGTACCGTGAACGTTTAATGCACCGAATACCGAGCGCTTCCAGCCACCAAAGCTGTGGAACGCCATCGGGACAGGCACCGGGACGTTGACTCCCACCATGCCGGCCTGCACTTCCTGCACGAACTGGCGCGCGTAGTGACCGTTACTGGTAAAGATAGCGCTGCCGTTACCAAATTCATGCCCATTCACCGTATCGATGGCGGTCTGGTAGTCCGGCACGCGAACAATGCCCAACACCGGCCCGAAGATCTCTTCGCGATAGATACGCATCTCCGGCGTAACGTGGTCAAACAGGGTACCGCCAACGTAGTAGCCGTCCGGGTAACCCGCCACCTGATAGTTGCGGCCATCGGCCACCAGGGTAGCGCCCTCTTCCACGCCCAGATCGATATAACCCAGGACTTTCTTCTGGTGCGCCGAGGATACCAGCGGCCCCATCTCGTTTTCTTCGCCACCCTGTTTAAGCCCTGGACCAACGCGCAGCTGAGCGATCAGCGGCTTCAGTCTGGCAATCAGTTTATCGGCCGTGTCGTCGCCGACGACCACCGCCACCGGCAACGCCATGCAACGCTCGCCGGCCGAGCCGAATGCGCCGCCCATCAGGGCATTGACCGTCGCGTCCAGATCGGCGTCAGGCATGATGATGGCCTGGTTTTTCGCCGCGCCGAAGGCCTGCACCCGCTTGCCGTGGGCACTGGCGGTAGTATAGATATGTTCAGCCACCGCAGAGGAGCCGACAAAGCTCACCGCCTGAATGTGGGGATCGGTGCACAGCTGCGCGGCTTCTTCGTTTGCGCAATGCACCACGTTGAATACGCCGTCCGGCAGCCCGGCTTCTTTCAGCAGTTCGGCCATGCGAACCGAGGCCGAAGGCACCAGCGCCGGGGGCTTGAGCACAAAGGTATTGCCGCAGGCCAGCGCGATAGGGAACATCCACATCGGCACCATCGCCGGGAAGTTGAAGGGGGTGATACCCGCGACCACGCCCAATGGCTGCATCAGCGAGAAGCTGTCAACGCCGCTGCCGACGTCCGCAGAATATTCGCCCTTGATCAGATGTGGAATGCCGCAGGCAAATTCCACCACTTCGATGCCGCGGGTCAGTTCGCCCAGCGCATCGGAATACACCTTGCCATGCTCGCTGACAATCAGCGCCGCCAGCTCGTCGCGATGCTGTTCCAGCAGCGCCTTAAAATTGAACATGATGCGCGCACGGCGCAGCGGTGTGGTGCGCGACCAGTCGGCAAATGCCTGGTGGGCCACGTCAATGGCCTGCTTCACCTCGGCGGCAGTGCTCTGCGTCACGCGGCGTTCAACCTGCCCGGAAGCCGGATTATGCACGTCGACGGTTTGATTGCTGCTGCTCAGGCACACCTGCCCGCCAATAAAGTTACCCACGGTTTTCATGTCTCACCCTCTTTTAAGTCCGCTGTCGCCTGACCGTCTGCGGCCGTAGCGTTTTCATCACACCGCTTGCCGGAGACTGCCCGCAAGCAGGCTAAATCCTGACCGGATGAAGCAAACTCTATTTCATTGAAAAAAAAGTTTCAAATAAATTATTTTAGAAAATTTGTTTTTAGTGCGGAAGGTCGCAGTTTTGCCACGTCACCGTGCAAGGCCATTACATGAAGGAAAAAAAGCGGTCCCTGTGTTCACGTGCTAACGGCAGGGAATTAGCCCTGACTTTTATACAGAAACAGGCAGCCCACGGGGAAAGACGACCCGGCCAGACGCTAAAGGATCGCGCGGTAACGCTTGAGGGGCATTTGCGGTTTTTTTTGAACTGGATCTAAAAATCAATATTTCATTATTCACTAATTATGAAATAAATGTTCTTGTTTACCGAAGCGTTAATTCGACTATCACCGCCTTAATGACAGGCAGGGTCCAACCCCTTCCGCCTCCTCTTCCCTACAACCAACAGCGCGGGTGGAAGCCAGGAAAAAAATCGGAGCAACACATGTCATCTCAGCGTAAGCATAATACCGGGTACATACTGCGAATATGCGGCATTGCGGCACTTGGCGGCATTTTGTTCGGCTACGACACCGCCGTGATCTCCGGCGCGATCGAATCCCTGAAAACCTATTTTAATCTCAGCCCCGCCGAAACCGGCTGGGCCGTTTCCAACGTGGTGATCGGCTGCGTGGTCGGTGCCTTTGCCGCCGGGCCACTGGCCGGGCGATACGGTCGTAAGAAGGCCCTGATGCTGGCGGCAGTGCTGTTCACCATTTCGGCGGTGGGTTCTTCACTGGCGCCAACTTTCACCTGGTTTGTGATTTACCGCATTATCGGCGGTTTGGCGGTGGGTATCGCCGCGACCGTTTCGCCGATGTACATGTCGGAAGTCTCACCCAAAGACATGCGCGGCCGTGCGCTCAGCATGCAGCAATTCGCCATCGTGTTCGGCCAAATCGTGATCTTCTACGTTAACTTCAAAATCGCCAGCATCGCCAGTGAAGCCTGGCTGGTGGAGATGGGCTGGCGCTGGATGTTCGCCTCCGGCGTGCTGCCCTGCATCCTGTTTTGCATTTTGGTATTTATCATTCCAGAGTCGCCACGCTGGAGCGTGATGGTCGGCCGGGACGATCAGGCGCTGGCGATGCTGACCAAAGTGTCCAACGCCGAACATGCGAAAAAAGTGCTGCAGGAAATCAAAGACTCGATAAAACAGGATCAACAAGCCAGCCAGAAAAAACTCAGCTATGCCGATAAACGGGTACGCTTCATTCTGTTCGTTGGCTGCATGATCGCCATGCTGCAGCAGGTCACCGGGGTTAACGTAATGATGTATTACGCGCCGGTGGTGCTGAAAACCGTCACCGTAAACGCGCAGGAAGCGCTGTTCCAAACCATCTGGATCGGCGTGATGCAGTTGGTCGGTTCCGTCATCGGTGCCATGTTGATGGATCGCATGGGCCGCATCCCGCTGATGCGTTGGGGTACGCTGGGCGTCATCGCCGGCCTGCTGATCACCTCCTATGCGCTCTATACCGAGGCCACCGGCTACTTCGCGCTGTTTGGCATGCTGTTCTTTATGGTGTTCTATGCGCTGTCGTGGGGCGTGGGCGCCTGGGTCCTGGTGTCAGAAATCTTCCCCAATCGCATGCGCTCTCAGGGCATGAGCATTGCCGTCGGCTGCATGTGGCTGGCCAACTTTGTCGTGTCTCAGACCTTCCCGATGATCAACGATAACCCTTATCTGTTCTCCAGCTTCCACGGTGCCTTCCCGATGTGGGTGTTCGCCGTCTGCTGCCTGTTCAGTTACTGGTTTATCGGCCGCTATATTCCTGAAACACGAGGGGTATCGCTGGAAAAAATGGAGGACGTGGTCATGGCAAAACGCTATCGCCAACCTCAACCCGAAATACAACGCACGCCGCTATAGACCTGTAAATATCAGGCTTTATCAACTCATTCAGGAGTAATGCATCATGACCATTGCGCCAGACCGTTTTTGCATCAACCGCAAGATCGCGCCAAATCTCGATTTGGAACAGTTTTTCAGCCTGGTGAAAAAGTGCGGGCTCAACAAAGTAGAGCTGCGCAACGATATGTCGAGCGGCAAGGTGACCGATAACCTGAGCAACGATCAATTAAATGCGTTGGCAGAAAAATACGGTATCGAAATCGTCACCATTAACGCGCTCGGCATGTTTAACCTGCTGGACGATCAAGCCGCGTTGCTGAAAAACGCCGAGGCGCTGTTGTCACAAGCTCAGGCAATCCGCAGCAAGGCGCTGGTACTGTGCCCGCATTGCAGCGCGGGCGATAACCGCAGCGAAGAGCAGAAAAAAACCGACACGCTGGCGGCCCTTAAGCTGCTGGCTCCGCTGTTCAGGCAATACGGTGTACAGGGCTATGTGGAGCCGTTGGGGTTCGGTATCAGCTCACTGCGCTCATCGCTGCTGACGCAGTCCCTGATCCGGGATTCTGGCGCGCCGTACAAAATCGTGCTGGATACCTTCCACCACTATTTAAGCGACGTCACGCAGCCTGAATTTGATGCGCAAATTCAGATCGACGGCATTGGGCTGGTGCACCTTTCCGGGGTGGAAGATCTGCGTGCTAAAAGCGCATTAAGCGACGAAGAACGCATCATGCTGAGTGACAAAGATCGGCTGGAGAGCAAAAAGCAGGTGCAGGATCTGGAGCGCCTGGGCTACACCGGCATTTACGCCTTCGAGCCGTTTTCGTCGCAACTGGACAGCTGGACGGCAGCGGATATAGAACGTGAAATCCGTCAGAGCATCGCTCTGCTGCAAGGGTAGCGGCCGCAAAGGGGCGAGCATGCTCGCCCCTGATTTAACCGGGCGCCCCTACCCTTATTTTCTCCAGATTATTTCAACGTGCTGACCACCAGCTGATGGCGCTCGTTGTAGAACTTCCGGTAGGCCAGGTAGCAGGCGATGATGGTCGACAGGCTGGCGGTCGACAACAGCATGAAAGTCACCATAATCTGGTACTTAATCGCCTTGACCGGATCGATACCGGCGAAGATCAGACCCGACATCATACCCGGCAGGCTGACCAACCCCACGGTTTTGGCAGAGTCCACCGTAGGGATCAACGAAGCACGGATACTGTCGCGGATCAGCGCCGCCGAAGCGAACTTCGGCGAGGCGCCCAGGCTCAGCATCTCCTGAATCTTCTGCTGATCGCTTTTGAAACGCTGCCCCAGGTTGTTGTAGCACAGGCCAACTGCCACCATCGCATTGCCGGCCACCATGCCGGAAATCGGGATCACCTGCATTGGGGTAAACTCAATCGAACCGGTCAGTACCAGCACCGCCAACGTTAATACCGCGCCGGTGGTTATGGCAATAAACGACGTCATAAATGCGTGATCGATATATTTACTGCGCTTTTGCGCGTTGTAGGCAGCGTTAAAGCAGATAAACAGCACCATCAGCACCGTCAGAATGGCGTTATTTACATCAAAAATGTATTTCAGCACGTAGCCGACAATGATCAGTTGCACCACCGCCCGGCAAATACTCCAGATAATGTCTTTTTCCAGCGCCAGCTTTTCTTTATGGCTGATTAAAATAGCAATAATCACCAATACCATCGACAAAGCCAAAGATTCATTGCTGATGTTATGCTGGTTCATTGGTCGTCTCCTGCGCCCGAGCGCCATGCGCACTCAAAGTAATCACATCATCCGCATGTTTGATTTCATCTTTATCATGCGTAACCCACAACACCGCGACGCCATGCTGTGCGACCAGTTGATGAATAATTTCATTAACGTTGCGTTTATTATCTTCATCCAGCGCACTGGTGATCTCATCCAATAACAGAACCTTGGGCATAAACTGCAGGTTACGGATCAACGAAATTCGCTGCTTCTCGCCGCCCGATAATTCGTTAACGCTTTTATCCAGCATATTTTCCGCTAGCCCAAAGCGCACCAGGTCGGCCTGCATCTTTTTCCTGTCCGGTTTTTGTTTGCGAATCTGGTAGGGCAACGCGATATTGTCATACACGCTGTCGCCAAACAGCGAAGGGGTTTGAAAACAGTACGACACCTGTTGACGGTACTCTTCCGGCGGTATATCGGTAATGGCCTTACCGGAAAAAATAATTTTTCCACGGGTCGGGTCGATCAAGGAAGATACGATTTTTAGCAGGGTGCTTTTTCCGCAGCCAGACGGGCCGGTAATCAGTTTAAATTCGCCCTGATTCAGACCGAAAGACACGGAATCTAAAATAACCTGCTCGTCTATTTGATAATGAATATCATCCAATAACAGTATTTCTTTGCTTTCCTTCATTATATGCACGCATCCCTCATGAAAATATTTGCACCCAGGCCCTCAGTATACGGCCTCAAAAATTGCACTGCCAATGGCTGGTCATTAGTCGTAACAAAGGAGTCGGGCTGAGGCGCTTTTCGCTCCGTCAGCCCTGTGTTGATCCGCTGTGAAGGGTAGTCAAAATGACGAAACAGGAAAGGAATTACATTTTTTTGGGTGATGCACAAATATACCAGCGTAACGAATTATTGATGCTGCGATGAGTACAACGAACTTTACCCTCTTTTTCCAATGCCAATAACAGCGTGCGCGTGGTGTAAATATTTTCACCGCATTTGTCTGCCAGCTCCCTGGTTTTAGGCCAGTGTTCCGGTGCCGGAGGGTGATGTTCCCCTGCCCCCGACGCGCGCTCCATACAGAGTTTTCGTAACACGTTTAGCATATGTGACTTCCTGATTTCATATGTTATCGGCGCCTTGGCCATCGCGTACTCCTTGGGTTACTTTTGCCTGCTCCTGTCCTGCGGCAGCACGTCGGCCACGCGCAAGGTGTAAATCATCGTGGCGCCCGGGGGGATTGCGGGCGGGCTTCCTTTGTCGCCGTATGCCAGAACTGGCGGCACCACCAGCGTCATGGACCCATGCTTGTTCAATTTGCCGATGGCGGCGCGAAACAGCGGTGGATATTGCGACAAAGGCAAAGAGATAGTGGTGCCGGCCAAGTCCATATCCTTGATCACTTGCCCATCGGGCAGGCTCTCGCGTACCACGATATCGACGTTGTCATTGGCGTTTATCTGCCCGCTGCCGGCATAGTCCACACGGTAATAAAAACCGAGCGCATCTTTTTGCACACCAGGCTGCTTGGCGAAATCGGCGAGGTAGGTTTTACCCTCCCCCCGTATCGCCTGCTGTCGCTGCTGTTGGGCCTGCTGCAAGGCAGCGTCTGCGGCCTTTAGCGCGCGGTCGATGGCGGCATCATCCAACCGTTGCTGCCCCGCCAGCGTATCGGCAATGCCCGCCAGCAAGCGCGGGCGATCGGCTTCAATTCCCAAGCGGCGGTTCTCTTCCTGTAAATGCAGAATGTCACGCCCCAGCGAAACCCCGGCGGCGTAGGCCTGCTTATCGGCATCGCTGGCCAGCTCCGGCGGTTGTCGCTGCGCGGCTAGCTGACGGTTGAGCTGCTGCAACTGCTGCTCTTGCTGCGTGACGATCCGCTGCTGCCGTGCCAGAGCCGCCGCCATGGCGATCAAGTCTGGCGGCGTGGCGATGGCCTTACGGATCCCTTTTAACGCGGCCACCAGCGGCCGGATATCAATCGGGTCTGGTTTGGGTGTTGCCTTGAGGGCTGGCGCCGCCGGTTGAGCCTGAGCCGCCAGCTGCTGTTCCAATTGGCGGATGGTTTCGGCTTGCCGTTGCAGGGCCTGATTCAGCGCAGTCAGACGGGCGTTGTCTCCGCGCGTAACAGCGGCGGGTTTGGGCTTGGCAGTCACCGGCTGAGGCGCTGCAGGTGCACTTTCCACCACCGGCACCGCCTGCTGTTGCTCGGCAAATTTCAGCAATGCGGGAATGCCGTCATCCTTGCCAGGTGCAGTCTCTGCCGCCGATGCAGCGCCCCCTACCAACAACAGCAGCAAAGCAGCGGCTCCTTCCGCATACCTTCTCATGATTACAGGCTCTCCACCCGGCTCGACAGATCGGACATCAGCTCATGCTCAACGTCGGCGCAGAATTTCTCGGTTTTATATTTATAAAGCGCATCTATGGCTTTACGGGTGCTTTCATCGACATTACTGCGAATGCCGGCATACCCCGAGGCGTTGGACAACAGCCCGTTAAAATAAGCAATCCGTTTCTGATAGCTTTGCGGATTAATATTCTTAAGTGAGTTGACCCGTTGCTGACAAAGCGCGATCCGTTGCTCATCAGTGTTTTCCTTAGGATTACTCTGTGAAACTTTTTTCATGGCAACCGTGCCGGTGCCATTTTTTCCTACGCAACCGGACAGCAGTAAACAGGACATTATCATCAGCGCCGTAGCGACGGTGGAACGGCGAGTTGAATCATTAATTATGGTAATCATTCCGTTTATCATCCCTTAATTATCACTTAGGTCATTATTATGTCGCGAAGCCCTGCTTTATCTGACTGCTTCTGATTAATCCTAACGAGTTAAATAACAAAAACGCACAATAACAGTCGGGTATTGGTAATAATCCGATACACATCTGTATTGTTATGTTTTTGTTAAAACTCAAAAAGAAATTATCGTAGCCACAATGAATGAAAGTCACATCCAAGGCCAGTATTACCGGCGCGTTAACCAATAAAAACAAAGAGTTAACTTTTTACCCGCGATTAACGCGCAGAATTCATCATCTGCTGTCTGAGGGCGATATTATCAAAACAATATTGCTAATTGTAGTGCGAACACTAATTCTGGCGATCTAATATCTCGCATATTGCTATTTATATAGTCATTTATTCTGGATAATATTTGTATACGATCTATTGATTTTCAATTATATATATTTCTTTTTCCTTTTGGTTTTATATTCTGTATTTGACTTAACTTAATAAAAGCTATTTCCAACCGCACCTATTATTTGCAATAATAATCCCAGCAAGACGCTATGGTGATATACCTATTTTTCTTTTATGGATTTCGCTTGTACGACTTCCAAAATATTTCGTTATTCACTCATGAATAACGGAGGGTGGCGTATTGCCCAGAGCAAAAGGATCTGGCTCCAACTACGGCGTCGGCGACATGACGTTGCCGCTGTTGTGGGGGATTTAGATGTGCTGTTCTTTTTATTTAAATACTCTCTACAGGAACTTGAGAAATGAAACTGAATAAATTAATGCTGGCAACCGTGATTGCTTTCGCTTCTGCATCTGTTGCTCACGCCGCATCTAACCAGGGCAGCGGTAAAGTCACTTTTACCGGTGAAATTATTGATGCGCCATGCAGCGTAGCACCGGAATCTGTTGATCAAACTGTCCCTATGGGCCAAATCAGCAGCCGTCTGCTGGCTAAAGAAGGCAAATCCAGCTCTGAGCCATTCAGCATCGAACTGAAAGATTGCTCTATTGCGACCATGAAGAACGTCCAGGTGACCTTCACCGGTACGCCGGATCCAGATAACAGCAAACTGCTGGCACTGAGCGGCACCGCAACCGGCGCTGGCATCAGAATCTATGACAACCTGCATTCCAAAGACGTTGAACTGGGCACCGCAACCGATGGCCAGGGTCTGACCGAAGGTAATAACTCCCTGAAATTCGCCGCTTATCTGCAAGGCAGCAGCGCTTCTGGCGCCGTGGTCCCAGGCGAATTCACCAGCGTTGCAAACTTCACACTGGCTTACCTGTAATCCCCCCTCGGGGACGCCACTTTGGTGTCCCCGTTTTACCTGCACGGACATTGGGTAACGGGACCAACGGCTACAGGGAGACGCCAGCATGACAAACCGGATTTCGGGCGTACTGCTTATCGCGCTCAGCCTTTGCAGCGCAGAGGCGACGGCGAAAAATCAGGGCCACGGCACACTCAACCTGGGTGGCGAGATCGTCGAAACCCCCTGCGGGATTGCCAGCGAAAGCCTGGACCAGACCGTTGATTTCGGCCTGATCTCGATGACCGATGCGGCATTGGATACGCAACCGGTACTGATCGGCAGCCGCCGCAACTTTGAGATCAAGCTGGTGAACTGCGAATTGGCCAGCATCGTGAAACCCGACTTTATCTACCGCGCGGCCACCGTCACTTTCAACGGCATCGCCGACAGCCGAGATCCCGATCTCTTGGGGGTTTATGGCGAAGCCCAGGGCGTGGCTATTGAGCTACTGACCGCCAACGGCGTTCAGATACCGCTGGGCAGTACCACCGCGGATTACCAGATTGTCGCCGGCGACAACACGCTGCGCTTTGGCGCTCAGTTACGCATTCATCCCGACAGGGCCAGGGCCGGCGGATTCAGCTCACTGGCGAAATTCACCCTGTCTTATCTGTAAGTAACGCCTCGTTAGGCGGGTGCCGCCGTCAGGCACTGAATGACATCACGTATTACGTATTCAGGTCGTACAGGATGACCTGCTATTGGGCGCGGATTTGCCATGAGTGATTATTCTATGACGTCATTACTGACACGGAAAAAAATACCCCTTACCGTCATTCTATCTTTCCTCTGGGTGCATTCGGCTTTTTCCGCCACGGAATTCAATACCGACGTATTGGATATTGGCGATCGCAGCAAAGTGGATTTATCGCGTTTTTCCGACGCCGATTACGTCATGCCCGGCGCCTATTTGCTGGATATCAAAATCAACCAGAAAACCTTGCCGCAGCGCAGCATTCAATATTATCCGTCGCCGGATAAAAAGGATCGCTCTCGCGTCTGCCTGCCGCCGGATCTGGTCGAGAAAATGGCGCTGAAAGAAGACGTCCTCAAAAAAATCACTCTGTGGCACGACAACAGCTGCGCCGATATCAGCGGCATCAAAGGGGCGACCATCTCCGACCGCATCGGCGGCGGCGTCTTGGCCATCACCATCCCGCAGGCCTGGATGAAATATTCCGATCCGGACTGGACACCGCCGGAGCAGTGGGACGACGGCATTCCCGGACTGCTGCTGGACTACAGCATCAGCGGCCAGGTCGGCAAGCAGAGCCACAATAACAACACCGCCGAAAATCTCAGCAGCTACGGGACGGTGGGGGCCAACCTGGGTGCCTGGCGCCTGCGCGCCGACTATCAGGCCAATTACAATCAGCAGGCCGGCGAGCGAGACAACAACTTCGACTGGAACCAGATCTACGCCTACCGGGCGCTGCCGATGCAGGCTGCCAAGCTGACGCTCGGTGAAATCTTTCTCGACTCCGGGGTCTTTGATTCTTACCGCTTTACCGGTCTGAATCTGGCCAGCGACGAGCGCATGCTGCCGCCAAACCTGCAGGGTTATGCGCCGGAAGTACGCGGCATTGCCAAGAGCAACGCCAAGATCACCGTCTCGCAAGAAGGTCGTACGCTGTACGAAACCACCGTGCCCGCCGGGCCGTTTGCCATTCAGGATCTCAACAGTTCGGTACGTGGCCGGTTAGACGTGAAGGTGGAAGAACAAGACGGCAGCGTCTCCACTTTCCAGGTCGACACCGCCACCATCCCTTACCTGACGCGCCCCGGCTATGTCCGCTACAACGTCGCGGTGGGTAAACCTTCGGCATACGATCACCGCACGCAAGGGCCACTGTTTTCCGCCAGCGACTTCTCCTGGGGGCTGACCAGCGCCTGGTCGCTGTACGGCGGCGCCCTGCTCGGCGGCGATTACAACGCCTGGGCGCTCGGCCTGGGTCGCGATCTTAACGTGTTCGGCGCCATGTCGGTGGACGTGACGCAGTCCATCGCCCGCTTGCCCAATGAGCCTACCGCCAGCGGCATGTCGTTCAAGGTCAACTACGCCAAGCGCTTCGATGAGCTGAACAGCCAGATCACCTTCGCCGGCTACCGTTTCTCACAGCGCAAGTTCATGAACATGTCGCAGTATCTGCAAGAGCGCTACAACGACTATGACGAACGCTACAACGGCCGCCAAAAAGAGCTGTACACCATTACCGCCAGCAAAACCTTTATGGCGGAAGACAGCGCCAAGGCGATCACCGCTTACCTGACCTATTCGCACCAAACCTATTGGGATGCCAGGGCGCAGGATCGCTACGGGTTATCCGCCAGCAAGCTGTTCAACGTCGGCAATGTCAGCAACGTGACCGCATCGCTGTCGGCCTACCGTACCACCTATCACGGCCGCACCGATGACAGCGTGATGCTGAACTTCAGCGTGCCGATCGGCGATCGCCGCCGGCTCGGTTACTCACTGCAAACCAGCAACAGCGACGTAACGCAGATGGCGTCTTACAACGACTATACCGACCCGAACAACACCTGGCAGGTCAGCGGCGGCTTTAACCAGTCCGGCAAATCGCTGGCCCGCGGCTACTACAGCCATAACGCCTCGTTCGGCTCGCTCAACGCCAGCGCCTCTTACCAGCAGGACAGCTATTCGTCGATCGGCGGGACCTTCCGCAGCGGCATTACCGCTACCCGACACGGCATCGCCGCCCACCAGAACTCCAGCAACGGTGGCAGCCGGATGATGCTGGACACCGACGGCATCGCCGGGGTGCCGATCAACAACGGCCGCGCCTACAGCAACCGCTTCGGCCTGGCGGTGATCTCCGATATCACCAGCTACTACAACACCGACACCCGCATCGACGTCAATACCCTGGCGGACGACGTGGAGGCCACCCGAGCGGTAGTGCAAGGCACGCTGACCGAGGGCGCCATCGGCTACCGCCACTTTGAGGTGGTGAAAGGCAGCAAGCTGCTGGCCACCATCAAGCTTGCCGATGGCAGCGAGCCGCCGTTCGGCGCCACGGTGCTGAGCGAAAAAGGCCGTGAGGTGGCGGTCGTGAACGACGGCGGCTCGGTCTACCTGACCGGCGTGCAGCCGCAAGAGCAGCTGGACGTCGCCTGGGAAGGCCAACGCCAGTGCCGCATTGTTATACCGGGCGCCGCCAAGCCGCTGGATCAGCTACTGCTGCCGTGCGCCAAACTGTAATCCGTAACGCAGAGAATTGATGATTATGAACAACGTTCCGTTAGCAAAAATGGCCGCGCTGGGCCTGGCTTTGACCGCAGCAGTACCGGCCGCCAACGCAGCGATATCGCTGGATCGTACTCGCGCCGTTTACCTCAGCGACGCGAAATCAATCAGCCTGAATATCGTCAATGAAAACAAGGAACTGCCTTTCCTGGCGCAGTCCTGGCTGGAAAACGAGCAGCACCAGAAAATCACTTCGCCGCTGGTGGTGTTACCGCCGTTGCAGCGGGTTGAAGCCAATGAACGCAGCGTGGTGCGCATCACCAAGACGCCGGAGGCCGATCGTCTGCCGCAAGATCGCGAGTCGGTGTTCTATTTCAACCTGCGTGAAATTCCGCCGAAAAGCAGTAAAACCAACGTGATGCAGTTGGCACTGCAAACCCAGATCAAACTGTTTTATCGGCCAAAAGCCATCGTCGCGCCAAAAGGCGAAGTGTGGCAGGAGAAGCTGGTATTTCGCAAAAGCACCGGCGGTTTCACCGTTGAAAACCCTACGCCGTTTTATATCACCCTGACCGGCATGACCCGCCAAACGCAGAAACAGGGCGGCGGCGCGCTGGGCGACTTCCAGCCGGTGATGCTGAAACCGAAATCGAGCGAAACCATTAAGGTGCGCGACAACGGCCTCAACAGCTTTGTCATCACCTATATCAATGACTACGGCGGTCACCCGGAGCTGCGCTTTGCCTGTAACGGCAGCGTATGCAACGCCGTGCCCGAGACCAAAAAATAAGGAGATTCCGCATGGCTGAATTCACCGGCGGCCGCCTGCGGCCCCTGCTGATCGCCGCGCTGCTGGTTAGCGGCAGCGCGACGGCGGCAACGCCACTGGGCGTGATCCAAGGCACCACCGGCACCGTCAGCTTTCATGGCGGCCTGCTCAGCTCCCCGTGCAGCCTGACGCCGGACAGCCAGGATCAGTCGATTGATTTGGGTGATGTTAACGCGCGCGATTTTCAAAACGCTGGCGATCAGAGTGCGCCGGTACGTTTTCGCCTCTCGTTCCGCAACTGCCTGCTGGGGGCCAAAGCCTTGGCGGATAACCCGGCAGGGCAACGTAACGGCGATGCCGGGCAGCTCTATTTGCAGGGTGAACAGGCCGCCACGCTGGTGTTTCTCGGCGAAAGCGATATCAACAACCCCGATCTGCTGAAACTGAACGGCGGCGTACAGGGCATCGGCCTGCGTTTGAAGGATCAGCAGGGCCATGCACTATCGCTCAACCAGCAGAGCCGGCCTTACATTCTGCAGCCCGGCAGCAATACGCTGTGGTTCAGCGCCAGCGTGGAATCCACGCAGCGAGCGGTGATGGCGGCCGGTTTTTCCGGCGTGGCGCACATTCAGGTGATTTACCTGTGAGGTTCACAAACGTGATGAAAAAAACCTACCTTAACTCCTGCCTGCCGCTGGCACTGGCGCTGACGGCTCCAGCCGTGTGGGCCAACGGCTACGTCACGCCGGACGGCGGGGCAAAGCCGTTTTATATCGACCTGAATGAAAGCAATATCACCAACAAGGTCGGTTTTACCAAAGAGTTTCCCTATTCGTTAGGTGGCCAATATACCGGCAAGGCCTATTGCGATACGCCGATCCCTCGTAGCCCGCACTTTTATAAGTCGGATTCGGCATTGCCCGCCTCCGACTACGGCAACGGCTATTTGAAACTGAATGACTATCTGGACCTAAAAGCCGAGGTTTGGATCGCCGGCAATAAAAAAGCCTATGTCACCGTGCCGTTTTATAACGTCTCAAATGAATACACCAACCACTCTTGCAATCCGCCATATGCACAAATCAATAACTACGAAAGTGGATCCAAAGGTCGGGTCACCTTCCGGGTACGCAAAAAAATTATTAACGGCGTACAGATCAATGACCGGCAGATCATCGAGATGTATGGCCGTTTGGGGTCAACCGACGCCGGTTTCGGCCCCAATCCGATGGCGCAGGTGTTTATTCAGTCCGCCATTCTCTACGTGCCGGATAAATGCGTGGTGAACGAAGGCCAACTGATCAACGTCGAGTTCGGTGAAATCGGCGGCAGCAATCTGAACGGCGCCAGCTACCCACAAAGTATCCCGGTGCGCTTCCAATGCGAAGGCGGCAGCTTCGAAGACGGTACGCTGAACATCAAACTGGCGGTCTCCGGCACCCCGGCGCCCTTCACCAATAACGCATTTAAAACCGATAAAACCGACCTCGGTATCGAGATCAAACATAACGGCCAGTTGGTGATCCCGAATGAGTTTTACCCGGTGCCAAATATCGGTAACGGCGGTAGCTGGAACCTGGTTGCCGCACCATTGGCCAACGGCGGTAAAGAAATCGCGGAAGGGGAATTCAACGCCTCTGCCACCATTGTGGCGGCCTTCGAGTAATTCAGGGAGAAACAGACGATGCGTTTACGCGCTTTAGCGATGCTCAGTTGCACGCCGCTACTCTTTTCGGCACTGCCGACGCTGGCGGATACCGAGCTGGTCGGCTCACCGCTGCAGTTCCACGGCACCGTGGTGAGTCGCCCCTGCAATATCGAACCGCAATCGGCCGATCAGGTGGTGGAAATGGACACGGTGATCGTCAAAACCCTGTACCGCTACGGCCATAGCAACCCGGTGCCGTTCAACATCAAGTTGACCGACTGTAAAACGGCGGTGTTTAAAACCGTCAATATCACCTTCAGCGGGAACGAGGACAGCGAACTGCCGGGCAAGCTGGCGATCAATAACGGCGCCAACGGTGCCGCGATCGCCCTGTTTGACAGCAAGGGCGCGGACATTGATTTGAACCAGGCCACCAGCGCGGTGACGTTGCAAGACGGTGCCAATATTCTGAATTTCACCGCCTATGTGCAGGGCCATCCCAGCGCGATACAGAATAAAACCATTACCGAGGGTGAGTTCAGCTCGGTAGCCAATTTCGTACTGGCTTATCAGTAAGTCGGCGCCGCAGGAACACGTCATGATGTCCAAATCTAAAGCAGCCTGGTTATTCGGGTTGGCGGCATTTTATTGCCTGATCGCCATGCACATTTACTGGCCCAATCGCGGCGGCAGCGGATTCTATCTGCCGTGGAATCTGGTCGGCGGGATCTTCATCGCCCTGTTGATCATAGGTGCGATGCTGTTCAGCCGTCCGCCGCTGGCCACCTCCGGCTTCTTTAACCTGCTGGCGTCCGGCAGCCTGATTTTGTTCTTGCCGCTATTGTGGGCTCAACAGCCCTGGTTAAGCGAAGCCTTGCCGCGCCTGATGGGATTGGTGCTGGGTGTTCTGGCCTACTTTGCGCTGCTGCAAATCCCGCTCGATCGCCGGTGGCGGCGCAGGCTATTGATGCTGCTGCTGGCAGCGACGGTTATCGAAGCCTTGCTGGGCCTGGTGCAATACAGTTTGCTGCAGCCGGGCAACTGGATGGGCTACAACACCCTGAAAAACCGCCCTTACGGCATCTTCCAGCAGTGGAACCTGATGGCCAGCTTTATGGCTACCGGCCTGGCGTTGGCGCTGTATCTGCTGAGCGCCCGTCGCCCTTTGTCGCGCAGTTTGCAATCGCTGGCCGCCGCCATGCTGCTACTGGCACCGCTGTTGTTGATCGTTATCGCCTCCCGCGTCGGACTGCTGGCGGCCCTGCTGCTGTCTCCGCTCCAACTGTGGATGTTGTACCGCCTTAACCGCCGCCGCGCCGGCATCGCCCTGCTGTTGTTGATGGCCGGGGTAAGCGCCGGGCTGTTGCTGGTGATGCTAAATGGCGCTACGCGGGCGCTTATGCTGCCGGAACCGATTTTTTACCGACTTACCTACTGGCAAGAGGCGCTAGACATGATCGCCGAGCGTCCCTGGTTAGGTTGGGGTTACGGCCATTTTCAGCACGATTTTCTGCATCATTTTTACACCACTCACAGCAGCGGTATGGAAAGCGTTGCCATCAGCCACCCGCACAACGAGATATTGCTGTGGGGCGTCGAAGGCGGTCTGCTGAGCCTGAGCGGTATCGCCCTGATCGTCTGGGGGCTATGCCGTTTGCTGCGGCACAGCCGCCCCGTTCCGCTACGGCCCGCGCCCTGGCTGGCGGCATTGCCGATCCTGCTGCACATGATGGTGGAATACCCGCTTTATCTCTCCGCCGCCCACTCGGTGCTGCTGCTGGTGATTCTGCGCGTTAGCGACCTCCGACGCCGTTTGCGGCTGCCCTCCCATTCGCAGCTCCCGCTGCGGCTGACCACTGCGGGCATCGCTGCATTGATGGTGCCGTATCTGCTTAATGGCCTGCACAGCGCGCTGATCATTACCGCTGTGGAAAAAAGCGGCCTGCGGCAATTCGGCCCCATGAGCCAGGTCATCACACCGACGCCCTGGCAGGTCCGTTACGACTATGACATGCAGTTGCGACAGCTGCTGCAATACCCGCAAACCCGCGATATGGCTACGTTGCTGAGCTACCAGCAATGGGCTGAAAACGAAATCCGCGTGCGGCCAGACGCCAATATTTACATCAATTTGATGGCGGTCAGCCGGCTACTGCAACAGCCCCAGCGAGCCGCCGATCTGCAACGCCAGGCCAAGCGACTGTTTCCGCACGATGCGCGCTTTGAGGAGTAACTATGCTTAATATCCGGTTCACCCTGTTGGGCAGCGATAACTTTTATCAGCTCGGACTGCGCCTGCTGGTTGAGGATTACCTCCATAACCTGAATGCAAGCAGCCGCGGCGCCTCGGCCGATTTGCTAAATATGGAGCCGATAGAAATCGTCTTCCGCACGCTGGAAGACAGCTGCGGCTGTGCCCGCTGCTACCAGAGCCCTTATCAGACGCCGCGCCATCGGCAAATGACCGTGCTGATCCTCAACGACCGAGATGCTCACTACGAGCACAAGCATCCGGCGCTGTTTAGCATTAATCGGCGCGATGATGATGCCGTCGTTCGCGCAAAACTGCAGCTGGCGCTGGAGCGCTTCTGCCAGCAGCCCTGGGTCGCCCTGCACGCCAGCGGCATCTGGAAATGCCGACAGTGCCGTATTGCCGCCCTGAGCAGCTGCGAAAAGAAGGTGCTGAAGCTGATGAGCTCCGGCATGTCCGCCTGTACCATCGCCGGTATGCTGCAGCGCAGCCAGAAGACCATCAGCGCCCATAAGCGCTCGGCGATGCGCAAGCTGAACGTCCACAAAAGCATTGAATTGAACAAGATGCTGCTGAATCAATTGGGATTGAACTGAGTGGCCGGCGCAGTCAGGCCGGTGCGAATTTACGCTGCAGGAAAATTTCCGCCAGCATGCACCGCGCCCCGCCGCCGCCCAGATCCTCAATGATATCAATAGGTCCAAGCGCCAGGCGCGCATAGCTGCCGATCAGCGTTTGCTGCTTCGGGGTGAAATGAGCCCAGGCCCGGGTGGACATGGCGTAAACCGGGTGGCCGTCTTTGGCGCGCAGCTCCAGCACGTTGCACGCAAAGGCCTCCATCTGGGCAAAACTGACATCGATAATGGTTTTTCCGCTGCGTGTGAGCGAGACGATCAGCGCACTTTTTTGCGTTTCGTTGCGAATGCTTTCAAGGCAAACAATGGCATATTCCGCACCGACGCTCAGCATCACGTTGGTGTGATAGATGGGCCGATTATGGCGGTCCGCAGCCTCGAACCAGACAATCTGGTAGCCGGAGTGTCGTTCAAATTCGCGGCCTACCTCCGGCGAACTGCGTGAAGACCGGCAGGCGTAAGCCAGCTTATGCCGGTGATCCAGGATCAGCGATCCGGTACCCTCCAGAAAGCGCCCCGCCAGTTCGTGGGCGGAAAGATCAATTTGCCGTTCAACCACAAAATCATTGGCGAGCTGCGCGATAATGTCCTGGCGGCGCTCCCGTCGTCGGTTCTTCGCTTCCATCGGAAAGGTGAACAGGCTGCCGTCCCCCAGCAGAGCAATCCAGTTATTGGGAAATAACGCATCCGGCGTTTCCTGCTCGCCATTATCCTCTATCACCGTAACGTCAATACCGGCTTGCGTCAGTGCGTCGACGTAATCATTGAAGGCAGTTAATGCCAACGTTGCCTGATTTTCATTATGTTCCGTGATTTTTTGAAAGAAGTTGCTGTGCCGGGTTTCTTGATTGGCGGCGAAGCCGAATGGCCGCACCATTAAAACGGATTGGGTGGTTTGCATGATGTTTCTCACAGGGTTCGGGATAGCGACGCCGCCCTATTATGGAAAATCAATTTGACGCCAAACAGTGTGATAACTGGCTAAATTGCTCTATATTTTTACAAATCGCCACTTCGAACCGACACTTTGACACCATGAACGATACCGACCGCCAAATCCTCGCGCTGCTGCGCGAAAATGCCCGTAGCTCGGTGACCGAACTGGCCAATAAGGTCCGGGTATCACGCGCTACGGTGCAAAAAAGAATTGAGGCTCTGGAGGCGCAAGGGATCATTACCGGCTACACCATCCGTGTAAAACCGGGGGTGGAACATAACCGCATCCGCGCCTGGATGTCCGTGGCGGTCGAAGGCACCAAGGCGCAAAGCGTGTTGCAACAGCTGCGCGGCGAGCCCGCGGTGTTTACCCTGCACACCACCAACGGCAAATGGGATATTTTGGTGGAGATCCGCACCGACAGCCTGGAGAACTTCGACAAAATCCTGGGGCGAATTCGGCGCATTGCCGGCATTTCCAGCACCGAAACCAGCATCCTGCTGTCGACACACAAGGCCTGACTTAAGGTTTGTGCCGATGGAACATCGCCGCGAGCATTTCCACGATCAATGCCGCGTAGCGGTTATCGGGATCCAGATCCGGGTCGAATACCGATACCGTCATGCCGCAGCACAGCGGATTTTGCAGCAGCTTAGCCCCGATATTTTCCAGCCAAAGACGATCGATACCGGGGCTGCCGGGGGAATCCACCGCCGGCATCACGGCCTGATCCAGCACGTCCACATCAAGGTGCAACCAAAATCGCCACGCTGGCTCGGCGGCCAGCATCTGGTCGATATGCCGTATAATTTCCGCCCTGCCCATCAGGTTCGCGGCAAAAACATCGATACGCGTGATGGCAGTCTGATTGATATCCGGCCAGGCGAAGTCCGCGTCGCGGCACTCTCGCTCACCCAATTGTAAAACCTGGCGATCCGGTACCAGCGGCCCTGCCACGCCGGGCCATTCGGTCAACAACGCCTCCCCGCGGCCGGTTGCCAATGCCAGATCCATCCCCGCCACCGCGCCCAACATCTGCTGAGGGTCGTAGTTGCCGGGATGACGAAAGTCGCTGTGCCCATCAATGTGCACCAGCGAAAGCGGCCCTGCGCGGCGCCCGCCCGCCAGCGCGCCCAACAAAATTGAGCAGTCACCGCCAATCACCAGCGGGAAGTCACCACGCGCTTGCACCGCGGCCACCTCTGCAGCCAGCTCTAAATTGAAAGCGCGAATGGCATGGCCATTCCGTATGCGGGTGCCCGAGGGGGCCAGCGGCGAATAGGTCGGCGACACTAACTCATGGATGGCCTCCGCCGCCAGCCGTTGAGCCAACCCCTGTGCCATCAGCGCCTGTGGCGCTCGCCAGGTACCGGGGATATGGCCGGGCCACAGAGGGCGCAGCCCCAGATTGGTCGGGGCCAGAATGATCTGCATGCGGGTCACCTAATGAAAAACTCTCTTCAAGCCAGCTTAGCCTATGAGTCGGTTTTCGCCTCACGGCATCAGGAAACAGGCTGCGGTATTGCCACGATAAACAGGCTCTATGCGTTTTCTGCCTCGCCCATTAAAGCAAGAGGTGCCTTTTTACGCCTGTCCTTGGCCGTTTGCCGCTTTAGTTCGCGGGTTACCATGACCGTTTATGCGTTTATCGGTAACAGGACAAGGTGCTTGGCAGTGGGAAAACCCTTTTTACGCAGTGGCCGTTTGGATGATGTGCTTGCATTGGGCGAGAATGGACAGCCGGTTTACGCCTGCGCGTTGCAGCTGCGGGAAACTCTGCGCATTCGCCAACAGCAGCTGGCCGCTGATTGTCTGGCTATCCCGCAACCTAACGAGGCGGGCACTCACATTGACTGGTACTCGCCTTTCCCAGGAAAAGTCACCTCCTGGCTGGCGGCGAACGAGGCTCAACGCGCTCAGGCCGTGCACCTGTTGGAGCGTAGCCTGGCAACCTTCAACACCCTGATCGCCGAGACACAGACGACCGACCATCCCAGCCAACGCCTTTTCGGCGCCTTGTTAAGCAAGGCGATGCAAATACCCGATCCCAACCATGTTTATCTGGTCGACGATAAACCAGTGCTGACCTTTTGGGGCTTTATCAGGCCACAGGCACAGTGTCAGGACGATCCGCTGGCCTGCCTGCGCCCAGCCGAAGAGCCGGCAGAAAAACCGACGCCAATCGCCGCCACTCCGCGCGTAGAGGCGGCCCCCGAGCCTCAACCTGCTGCGGAACCCGAAGCCCTGACGCCAGAAATTATCCCCACGCCGGTGCGCCGGCCGTGGCGCCGCTATGTGTGGATGGCAGCGATCATGGCCTTGCTGGCGGGTTGGCTGAGCCAAACGAATCCCCCACCAGCCACATCTCCGGCGGTGCTGGCACCACCACCTTCGCCTGTCGGTGTCGCCAAGCCGATCCCCACGCTGCATCTGCCATTGGCGCACGCCACGCTAATGCCGCCGCCGCCCGTCCCGGTGGTGTTGCCGCCGGCGGACAAAAATTCGCTGGTACTGCCAGCTGAAGCGGTCAAGGCCGGCTCCACCCGTTTTCTCAACGGCAGATGGCGCGCGACGGTGGCGTGGAAAGATCCGCTGACCGGCAAACGGCCCAGCCTGCAATACCGTCTCAATAACGGCAAAGGCACCGCCAGCATCACCTACGGCGACGCCATCACCTGCCGGGCGCCGATAGAGGCCGGGCTGATGCAGTCAGGCAATCTGGTGATCAACAGCCGCACCAAAGCGCGTTGCAGCGACGGCAGCCGCTACCCACTGCCGGAAATCGTCTGCAGGCAAAATGAGACCGGCCCGGCGGAATGCACCGGCCGTTACGCTGCGGACACGGTTTATCCCATGACGTTAAAGCGCGAGAGTAAATGATGCTGGCCCCCCTTACGGACTATAAAAACGCCATTACGCTGATTCAGGACAGCGGCATCCAATTTCTGGACTTTGCCCTGACGCCGGTTTTGGATGCCGATTTTCCGGGCAAGTTTGTCCGCCAGACGGCGAGTGGCCCACTTTTACGCCTGCAGTGGCATGCCGACAGCGGCAAATACCTGTTGCCCGCGCAGCCGGGGCAGGTCGATGAAGTGGTGCGCCCTGAATTCAGTTATCCCCTGCAGCAATCTTTGCGGCTGTTGGATAAGACCTGGCTGCCACTGCCGTTCTTTCGCTACACCCCTTCCGGGGCGTTTCTGGCCGGGCCGGACAACTGGGCGCGCATGCAGATCCTTCAGTTGGATACCCCCGATCAGGACGGCAACTCTCTGCGGGTGGTGCTGGCATTCGATACCCGTATCGCGACGCCAGGCCAGGAGGCGTTAGCCCCGAGCGAAAGCGATCTCGACACCGGACTAAGCTTCGCGCTGGCCCACCGCAATCACGATCTGGGCGAGTTTCTCGATCTGACCTGGGTGGACGGCTGGCTGCGCGAAGTCTTTACCGAAGGCGCCACCACGCTGGAACAACGTGCCGAAGCTCAGATCTACACCGGGTTGAAAACTTTCGAATATCAGGCGCACTACCTTAACGTGTTGAACATGCTCGGCGACCAACTGGCGGTGCCGCAGATAAAGATCATCGCGGCTACGCTGCAGCAGCCCGCGGTCAACGTGGACGTGATTCTGGACGTCGGCAACTCCCACACCTGCGGCGTGCTGGTCGAAGACCATCCGGAAGAAAGCAACGGCCTGAAGCAGACCTATGAACTGCAGCTACGCTCGCTCAGCGCGCCGCACTGCGTGTACAACGAACTGTTCGAAAGCCGGGTCGAGTTTTCTCAGGTCTCGTTCGGCAAACCCGGCCTCTCGTTCCAGAGCGGGCGCGACGACGCCTTTGTCTGGCCTTCCATCACCCGCGTGGGCCGCGAGGCCGCACAGCTGGCGCAACAACGGCAGGGCAGTGAAGGCACCACCGGTATTTCCAGCCCCCGCCGCTACCTGTGGGACGAAGAACGCTATGCGCCTGGCTGGCGTTTTAACGGCAAGCAGGAGCCGATGGCCACCGCCGCTCCCTTGACCACCCTGTTAAACGATGAAGGCGTTCCGCTTTCTGCGCTGCCGTTAGCGGAACGGCTACCGGTATTCGCCGCCCATTACAGCCGCAGCGCGGTTATGACGCTGATGCTGACCGAGTTGCTGGCGCAGGCGCTGATGCAGATCAACAGCGTCGCCCAACGGGCAAAAATGCCGAATGCCACCGCCCCGCGCCGCCTGCGAACTATCATCCTGACATTGCCTTCGGCGATGCCGAAACCGGAACGGGAAATTTTCCGCCGCCGTATGCAGGAGGCGATTGGCCTGGTGTGGAAAGCCATGGGCTGGCACCCGCTGGACGCACCGTTCGACGGCAAGCAAACCCGCTTCCCCGTTCCGCAGGTGCACATGGAATGGGACGAGGCGACCTGCGGCCAGATGGTTTATCTGTACAACGAAACCCAGGTGAACTTCGCCGGCCGTACCGACGCCTTTTTTGCCAGCATGGCCCGACCGGATCGCCCTTTGGCAGCCGATGAACCGGCAGGAAAAACGCTGCGTATCGCCTCCATCGATATCGGCGGCGGCACCACCGATCTGGCAATCACCCAGTACAGGCTGGACGATGGCGTAGGCAATAACATCAAGATCAACCCTCGCCTGCTGTTCCGCGAAGGCTTTAAAGTCGCCGGTGACGATATTTTGCTGGACGTGATCCAGCTGTTTATCTTGCCCGCCGTGCAGCAGGCTATCGAGGACGCTGGGGTCGCGGCCCCGGTGGCCGTGATGGATAAGCTTTTCGGCAATGAAGGCCGCATGGACGGATTTTCCACCCTGCGCCAACAGGCCGCGCTACAGATTTTCATGCCTGTCGGGCGTGCGTTGTTGGCAGCCTATGAGGATTACGACCCGCTGGATGCCCAGGCCGAAGTGGCCGCCAGCCTGGGCGATCTGTTGCCTCAAGCCCCAACCCCGCAAGTGCTGACGTTTATCAACGGCGAGATCCAGCGCGAAACCGGCACTTCTTCTTTCGATATTTTGCACACGCCGCTGGTCGTCCGCCTGGGTGACTTGCACAGCGCCTTCTTGTCTGACCGGATCGGCATTGGCCGCTGCCTGCGGCTGCTGTGTGAAGTGGTGGCGCTGTACGCCTGCGATGTGTTGCTGCTGACCGGCCGCCCGGCACGTTTCCCCGGCGTCCAGGCCCTGCTGCGCCATCTGCAGCCGCTGCCCGCCAGCCGCATCTTGCCGCTCGAAGGCTATCACACCCGCAGTTGGTATCCGTTTAACAAGCGTGGGCGTATCGATAACCCCAAATCCACCGCCGCCGTGGGAGCGATGCTGTGCCTGCTGGCCATCGACCTGCGCCTGGAGAGTTTTTACTTCAACGTTGGGGATTTCCAGCCCTATTCCACCGTTCGCCATCTGGGCATGCTGGACGGCAATAACATGCTGGCGGACGATAACGTCTACTATCGCGATATCGATCTGGATCGCGCCGATTTTGCGCTGGATCCCGCCGGCTGCTTCCAGTTGCGCGGTCCTTTGCGCCTTGGGTTCCGTCAGTTGGACAACCCGCGCTGGCCGGCATCGCCGTTATATACGCTGACCATCACCGATCCCCTGTTGGCACGCAAGCTGGCTGGCGATGCGGTCATCAGCCTGCGGTTGGCCATTACCGGCAGTGAAGCGCAAGGTGCCGAGGGCGTTAAAATTGCCCAGGCCATGCTGGCCGACGGCAGCCCGGTTCACGCACATCAGCTACAGCTTAAACTCAATACCCTGGCTGCCAGCGCCTCTGGTGCAACCCATTACTGGATCGACAGTGGGAGCATTTATCAACGATGAAACCTATCACTTCAGACCCGATAAACCGCCTCAGCGACGGAATTATCCAGGCCATTGACTGGGTCGCCGGCGCACGGCAACAGTCCGCTCGCCTGGACCGGGAAGCCGATAACCTGACGATCCGTTTGCGCCGCAGCTACAATCAGGCGCGGAAGTTGGACACCGCCACGCCTCACCGCGTCGCCATCGGCCTTTATGGTCATAACGCGGCTGCCAAAGCCCACCTCTTGGCGGCATTGGCCCCCGGCGCCGCGCTGCTATCAGAGAATTGCCCGCTGGCAGTACGCTACTGCGCGCCCGCCGTCGTAACATCCCCAGCTTATCCGGTGACCATCACCTTGCTGGATAACGCGCAGTTGCTCGCCATGACGGCCAGTGCAGCGTTGATGAACGGCTTTCGCCCGGATGGAGACGCAAGAGCTATTGCCGCACACCTGAATACATTGGAACGCCATCGCCAGCCCATGGCGATTGACGGCATGGACAGCAATGCCATCGTGGCGCTGTGGGACACTCTTCGTCACCACGGCGGCAAATGGCAACAGGCGCTGGACCGCCACTTCTGGCCGCAGGCCGTCTCATTGGCCCCCTATCTGAGCATTGACGACCGGGCCCGCCTGTTCGCACCGCTGTGGGGTGAAGACCCGGCGCTGACCATGCTCTATCGTCAGTTGGCGCATAGCCTCCAGACGCTGGGCTGCAGTGAACGCGTACAGGCCGCTCTGCAAGCTTTGGATCCCGATACGGGTATTCAGCATGCCCACGCGGTCACCGCGCCAGCCGAGGTGAAACTTTCCGTACTGACAGAAAACGGCGCCGTCGTGGATGTCGCGCAGGCCGATCTGGCGTGGTTAGCTGCCGAAGTGGCAACACTTCTGCCCGCTGGGCTGCCCGTCGACGCTGAGCTTCTCGACATTCCAGCCAGTCTCCGTCGTTCAGACGGCGATCTGACATGGCGTATGCAACAGGCCAAACGCGCCAATCTGCTGACCCACTACGCCGATAATCTGCAGGCCAGTCTGTTGCTGGTCAGCGATGCCGCCGGCACGCCACAGGAGGCCAGTCGAACCGGCCATGCGCTGGCCTACTGGGTTAAACGCACCCAGGGGGAAAGTGCTGCGGTACGCAGCCGTCGTAAGCCCGGTTTAATCTGGGCAATCACGCCGTTCGACGCGTCGCGCGAAGGGAAAGCCCGCCCCGACGACGCCGTTCAGCGCTACGTCGGTGAGCCCGGCGACAGTTGGGCCACCCTGCTGGCCATGGATGAACGCGACTGCCGCCGCATGACGGACTATCTGATGGCACAGGCGCGCCCGGCATTGAAACAAGCGCGCATTCAGGAACTGCAACAAGAATTGCGGCGTGAGCTGAGTGAAAGCCTGCTCGGCAACTGGCTTGCCGCAGCGGATCCGCAGCGTGTGCAACAGCGCAGCCAACAACTGCTGCGAGCCTTGCAGGCGCAGGCTGGGGCGCATGGTGAATTGCTGGAATGGTTGTTGCCGCAGCGCGACAGGCTGCGCCAACTCTTCGTGCAGCAACAGCATGCTTCACCGGCACCGACTGTCGCCGCACCGCCGTTCGATATGGAGATCGACCTGTTTGGTGAGGAAGATAGCGCCGCGACCGGCTCGGTGGAACATGGGCGTTCTTCCTTTGCCCAAAAGGTATTCGCCGACTGGGTTAACCATCTGCGTTGCCTGCCGGACAATGCCCAACTGCTGGCCCTGTTGGGCGTCGAAAAACCGCAGCTGGAACTGCTGGTCGATGCGCTGATTAGCGCCGCCTGCCGCCTGGAGATTGACGCAACGCTGGAGCACGCATTGGCCGCAGGCACCCTGCCGGAACAGGGGGAGGATCGTCAGGTCAGCCAGGCGCTGACGGTATTGAGCGATTTCGTTGCCTGGCTGGGCTTCCAGCAGCGCGAGGCGGCTTTACGCCCCGCCAGCCGCATCAATCCCGGCCAGCCAATCTTTACCCCACCACCGCAGCCCGCGGTCGACTGGGGCAATCAGCAGCGCTTGACCAAACTGGCGCCCACGCCGGCGAAAAATGCCGCCTTCTATATCTACGACTGGCTGGTCGGGCTGCAGCGGCTGCTGGCGGAAAATGCGCAGGCGGGATCTACACTCGCAGCCGCGCCGCATGCCGCGCTGGAAGCCATAGTGGCAACCCTTGCCGGCAATGGCGGGCACTGACAAATTCAGGTAGGGCCGCGTAACTTAGTGCAGGTAACGACGCTGCAACGTGAAAGGCGACGGGTATATTATACTGATTAATTATCCGTCGATCTGAGGACATCAGCGTGCGCCCATTCAGCCTGAAGAAAATCGATCACCTGGTACTGCGCGTCACCGACCTGGAAAAAAGCCTTCAATTTTATACCCAGATACTGGGGTGTGAAATCGCCAGACGGCGTCCCGATCTGGGGCTGGTACATCTGCGCATCGGCGTTTCCATGCTTGATCTGGTCGACGTCGAGGGCGTGCTGGGGAAAAAAGGCGGCCAGTATCCCGACGCTCGCCAGCAGAATGTCGATCACTTCTGTTTGCGCATCGATCCTTTCAACGAGGGCGAACTGTTAGCATATTTGCGATCGCAGGGGATCAGCGTTGATCCCCCGAATCCCGATTTGGCGCAGAGGGCGACGGGCCGTCTCTCTATTTCACCGATCCAGACGGCAATCGCGTGGAGCTGAAAGGCCCAGCGGCGTAGCGTCGCAAGGATATTCCGCAGAGTTGAATGATTGGCTCCCGCCGCCGGCTTAACCCTAGTGCCTGATACCGTGCAGCGCCATCAGCGCCTCGACGCAGGGCTGATGCTCAGCCACCCACCTGCGCGCCGTATTGTGCTGCTCCCACTTGATGTCCGTCAGGTGCGCCATGTCAAAACGCGGCATATCCTGCTGATCCAACGGATAAAGTTGCGGGCGTACGATTTCAAACATCGCCTGCCCGCAGGCTGAGATTGCCGCGATGACTTCGGGATCCTGCGTGGCAAGATCCTGTTTGAAGTAAAACCGGAAAGGATAAGCCGACGCAGGCGGCTGGACATGCCGGGAATCCAGCCCCAGGCTGCTGAGATAGGTATGCGTAAGCGAAGGAGCTTGCTCATTTGCGCTACGGGGGATCATGATCACCGGATAACTTTCCAGTACGCCGGTCTTGGGCGAGTCTTGCTTGAAAATAGAGTTGAAGAACGCCTGATCGACCGGAATTTCCGACGTATCCATGCCATTTTCAAGCCGATCGCGATAATACTCGCGCATCTGCGAAGAGAACATCACGCCGTAGCCGCTTTTTCCTGTGGGTTGAATATCGATTTTGAGGAAATCGTAAACAGGTAATGCCTGGCTATCCGCTTCATGTTCCGCACGGCAAAAAACCGACAAATACGACAATTGCAATGAGGCAGTGGGCAGCGCAGAAGGATAATTGCTTTTAAACAGCGTATTGGCGCGGTTCAGGAACCAGGTCAGGGCTTCTGGACCACTGTGTGCCAGATCGTTGATATTGTTATAGCGCAGGAAACCATTGGCGTGGTTTTTTAATTCTGTAACCTGAAGTTCTGGGGTAATAGGTATTTGCCGAACAAAGAAAACGCCACTCATAATAATTTCTCACTCGAAAACATGAAAAATAATTATAGATGAGGTTTTTCACTCGCTGTAAATAATAAAAATCAAGTTATCCATCATTAATTAAATTAATTTAAACAAAATAATTAAGCTAAAAATAATACCAAAAAACTTTATTTACAAATAATTTAAATACGACTAAATACAATAAATTGAATATCGACGGATTACTCTGTTTCGTGCGGTACGCATGATTTATTTATCGGTCTTACACCATAATTTTATTTGCTGCGTCGGTTCCGCCCGACGCAGCAAATGCCGGCTTTTACATCACCCCGGCGGAAATTATTGCTTTTGAGCCGCCAGCGCCTGAGCGCAAGCCCAGGCAGAACTCCAGGCCCACTGGAAGTTATATCCCCCCAGCCACCCTGTCACATCCACCACTTCGCCAATAAAGTACAGGCCCGGCACCTTGGCGGCCTCCATGGTCTTGGAGGACAGCTCTTTGGTGTCGACGCCGCCGAGCGTCACTTCCGCCGTGCGGTAGCCTTCGGTACCGTTGGGTTGTACGCGCCAGTTCTGCAAAGTTTCCACCAACGCTGCCTGCTGCGTCGGGTTCAGTTGCTTTAATGTCGCTTCCGGCAGTTGGCCCAAGGTCTGCAAACATTCCACCAACCGCTTCGGCAGGTGCAGCGCCAGGGTATTTTTCAGGCTTTGATTAGGGTGTGCCTGACGTTGCTCATTGAGGAAGCCCGCCAGATCAAGCGTAGGAAGTAAGTTAACACTCACAAACTCACCGGGCTGCCAGTAGCTGGAAAGTTGCAATACCGCCGGCCCGGACAGGCCACGATGGGTAAACAATATGCTTTCGCGGAAGCTGACGCCGTTTTCTGCGGTGATCACTGCCGGCACAGAGACGCCAGACAGGGTCTGCAAATGCTCCAACAGCGGTTTATGCAGCGTAAAAGGCACCAGCGCGGCGCGCGTTGGCAATACCTTCAGGCCAAACTGCTCCGCCAGCTTATAGCCGAACGGCGTCGCGCCCAGGCCCGGCATCGACAAACCACCGCTGGCCACCACAAGTGAGCGAGCGCTCACTTTCTCACCATTCAGCGCCAGTTCGAAGCCTTCTGCGGTTTTTTCTACGCCCAGCACTTCGCTGCGCATGCGTGTCGTCACCTGACCCTGCTCGCACTCTTTCACCAGGAGTTCGACCACCTGCTGCGCCGAGTCGTCGCAAAACAGTTGCCCCAGGGTCTTCTCGTGGTAGGCGATGCCATGACGGTTGATCAGATCGATAAAGTCCCACTGGGTGTAACGGGCCAGCGCGGATTTGCAGAAATGCGGGTTATTCGACAGGTAAGCGGCAGGCTCCGTGTACATGTTGGTAAAGTTACAGCGTCCGCCGCCGGACATCAGGATTTTGCGCCCCGGTTTTTTGCCGTTGTCGAGCAGCAGCACCCGGCAGCCGAGTTGCCCTGCCTGCGCCGCGCAAAACATGCCCGCTGCGCCCGCACCTATTACCACGACATCAAACTGTTCCACCTGCGCCTCTCTGAATAAAAACCACAATCGCGACAAAAGGCCGCTATTTTACGCCGTATCGCTACCGGTAACCGACAACTTTACGGCGGCAGATTGTAAAGCCATGCCGCCCTCAACGCCATAGTAAGAAAATATTACAGCGAGACATTCAGCATAACGCGCTGATATTTCATGTATTTGTCATACCAACGCCATCATTTCGTCATATCGAAATCAAAAAAACGTCATATTTTCCTTTTCCCCGGCCCCGGTTGTCACTGATAATGCGCGGCGTTCATGTCCACAAACTGGCGTAACGCTTATGCTGCATTTGTTCGCTGGCCTGGATTTCCATACCGGCCTGATGTTAATTCTCGCATTGTTGTTCGTGTTGTTTTATGAAGCCATCAACGGTTTTCATGACACGGCCAATGCGGTTGCTACTGTAATTTATACCCGTGCCATGCGTTCGCAACTTGCGGTTGTGATGGCTGGCTTGTTCAACTTTCTTGGCGTTATGCTCGGTGGTTTGAGTGTTGCTTACGCCATTGTTCATCTGCTGCCAACCGATCTGTTGTTGAACGTCAGTTCAGCGCACGGATTAGCCATGGTGTTCTCCATGCTGCTGGCGGCTATCATCTGGAACCTCGGCACCTGGTATTTCGGTCTGCCGGCCTCCAGCTCTCATACGCTGATTGGCGCAATTATCGGTGTGGGTTTAACCAACGCACTGATGACCCACACTTCGGTAGTGGATGCGCTTAACGTCCCGAAAATGATCGGTATTTTCCTGTCATTGCTCATCTCGCCGCTGGTCGGCATGATGGTCGCCGGGTTGATGGTGTTTGCCTTGCGCCGCTATTGGAGTGGCACCAAGAAACGCCAGCGTATGCACATGACCCCTGCGGAACGTGAAAAGGTCGACGGCAAACGCAAGCCGCCGTTCTGGACCCGTATCGCACTGATCCTGTCTGCTATCGGCGTTAGCTTCTCGCACGGCGCCAACGATGGTCAGAAAGGCATCGGCTTGATCATGCTGGTGCTGATCGGCGTTGCGCCGGCCGGCTTCGTGGTCAATATGAATGCAACCGGCTATGACATCACCCGTACGCGTGATGCCGTGACCCACCTGCAGCAATATTACCAGCAGCACAGCGACGCCTTGGCGCACGTGGTCACTCTGACCCCACTGGTGCCAAGCCCGGATGAGGACGTCTCGCCGGATAAACCTATCGAGTTCCACTGTGACAGCGCGCGCGCCATGCCGGCGATTGAGCTGACTCAGGGCTTGCTGAACAATCTGCAAAGTTACGATCAACTGACGGTAGAACAGCGTAGTCATCTGCGCCGCCTGCTGATGTGCGTAACGGATACCGCAGACAAGATCGCCAAGCTGCCGGAAACTTCGGCCCAGGACCAACGTTTCCTGAAAAACCTGCGTCAGGATCTGCTGCAAACCGTTGAGTATGCACCGATCTGGATTATCGTCTCGGTTGCTCTGGCGTTGTCACTCGGCACCATGGTTGGCTGGCGTCGCGTCGCCACCACCATCGGCGAGAAAATCGGTAAGAAGGGCATGACCTACTCTCAGGGCGTGTCGGCTCAGATGACCGCTGCCTTGTCGATTGGCGTTGCCAGCTATACCGGCATGCCGGTTTCCACCACCCACGTACTCTCTTCGGCGGTAGCCGGGACGATGATCGTGGACGGCGGCGGCGTGCAAAGCAAAACCGTGAAGAACATCCTGTTGGCCTGGTTGTTAACCCTGCCAATCTCGATTCTGCTTTCCGGTTCGCTGTACTGGTTGGCGCTTAAGGTGATCTAAGCAGTTTGCCTGATGAGAAAGGCGGCCCTAGTGGCCGCCTTTTTCTTTGTCTGTTGCAGAAAGAATCGGCCGGATTCAATACCAAATCATCAGCGCAACCAGGCTGATCACCACCAGTCCGCACAGGGCTGAGGTCAGCATAAACTGCCCGCGCACACGCTCACAGCGGCGAATAAACTCCGGATCATGGTGCTCGACATAACGCTGCGAGAAGATATAGCGCACCAGCCGTATCTGCTTGCTCGGCTGGCCATGAGCGGTAAAGAAACCACCGCCGTCGACATATTGATACAGCAGCGGGTCACAGCCGCGCAGAACCACCAATAGCGCGCGCAGAGAAGAGTAATACCGCACCATGTTTAACACACACACCACACACAGAGCCCAAAACAGCGCGACGGTACTGATCATGATTGCCTCCTCAAGGCGTTGTTATCCACGGCGCTCCGCCGGGTCCAACTGCCCTACCTCTATCACCCATTACTGCTGGAGCTTACCGCTCCGATCCCCTTTGCACAGCACAGGCCGCGCATAACCCACCGCCTCTGGAAACACCCCATCGCCATGCAGATGCACACGCGCAGGTTTGATACAGAGGAGAAATGATAAGGCCTATAGTCATTATTGTAGGTTAATGAAACGCAAACTGGCCTGAGCAGTAGATAAAATTTACCGCAAGCCATCCATTTGTCATCCATCTATTGGTTATAACTGATAACCGCCCTGCCTGAGGCCGCCGGAGTTTTCCACTGCCCTAAAGGGCATTTGGGGCTATACTCTGTTTAAGAATGCTTATATTTCAATCGGTCAACCCAGCAACCGCATCATGGGCGATAGGCTTTTCTGCCCAGCGGGTGTAAAACTGACGGTAGGAAGATAAAGAGAGTTTTTTGATGCGGTGCAGTGTGATCGCCTCAACATATCATTGTGTTATCTGAATGATAAAATGAAACCTGAAGCGCCAGGCTGGTACGCTAAATGCCTGCTAACCTTTTAATCGGCATTATATGGAAGGAGTATTCTCATGGCTTACAAACACATTTTGATTGCGGTAGACCTATCCCCGGAAAGTAAAATCCTGGTGGAGAAAGCCGTATCTATGGCGCGTCCGTACAACGCCAAAGTTTCCCTGATCCACGTAGATGTTAACTATTCCGACCTGTATACCGGCCTGATCGACGTTAATCTCGGCGATATGCAAAAACGCATTTCCGAAGAAACTCACCACGCATTGACCGAACTGTCGCAGAATGCCGGCTATCCGATCACCGAAACCCTTAGCGGCAGCGGCGATTTGGCGCAGGTATTGGTTGATGCCATCAAGAAATACGATATGGACCTGGTCCTGTGCGGCCACCATCAGGATTTCTGGAGCAAGCTGATGTCCTCCGCACGTCAGTTGATCAACACCGTGCACATCGACATGCTGATTGTGCCGCTGCGTGACGAAGACGAAAAAGCCGAAGATTAAGTCGGCGCCGCTAAACAGACTTGCCCAACGCCCGCGATTGCGGGCGTTTTTCATTCCGCCGACATCAATAATCGCTTGATAATCAACCGCCCTCCAGTGATATAGTCGCTAAAGACACAACATCCTCCCCCAGGTTTTATCCATACCAATATTTATAAAAATAATGGGGGAAATTAATAGTATTACCCTATGAATTTCGGGCTGTAGCCGGGCAACAACGCGGCAGCTTGAAAGGAAACGGGTATAAAGGAGTTATCCATGGAAAATACCGTATCGGTAGAGTCTTTCTTGTCCTCGCTTCAACAACATAATCCCCACCAGCCGGAATTTTTACAGGCGGTCAGGGAAGTCTTCACTTCGCTGTGGCCTTTTATCGAGCGTAATCCGCGCTATCGCGAATATGCGCTGCTGGAGCGTTTGGTAGAGCCCGAGCGTACCATCCAGTTCCGCGTCAGTTGGGTCGACGATCGCGGCCAGGTGCAGGTTAACCGCGCCTGGCGCGTGCAGTTCAACTCCGCCATCGGGCCTTATAAAGGCGGCATGCGCTTTCATCCTTCGGTCAATTTGTCGATTCTGAAGTTCCTCGGCTTCGAACAGACGTTTAAAAACGCCCTGACCACCCTGCCGATGGGCGGCGGAAAAGGCGGTTCGGACTTTGATCCCAAGGGGAAAAGCCAGGCGGAGATCATGCGTTTCTGCCAGGCGCTGATGACTGAACTGTACCGTCACCTCGGGCCGGATACCGACGTGCCCGCCGGCGATATCGGCGTTGGCGGTCGTGAGGTCGGCTTTATGAGCGGCATGATGAAAAAGCTGTCCAACAACACCGCCTGCGTGTTCACCGGCAAGGGGCTTTCATTCGGCGGCAGCCTGATCCGTCCAGAGGCCACCGGCTATGGGCTGGTCTATTTCACCGACGCCATGCTGCAACGTCACGGGCTGGGTTTTGAAGGCATGCGGGTTGCGGTTTCTGGTTCAGGTAACGTGGCGCAATACACCATTGAGAAGGCACTGGAGCTGGATGCGCGTGTGATCACCGTATCAGACTCTGGCGGTACTCTGGTCGATGAAGCCGGCTTTACCACCGAAAAACTGGCCCATTTGGTGGAGATCAAGAATCAGCGCTATGGTCGCGTGGAAGATTATGCCCGCGAACGTGGCCTGACCTATCTGGCCGGCCAGCAGCCCTGGAACGTGCCGGTGGATATCGCCCTGCCGTGCGCCACCCAAAACGAGCTGGATTTGGCTGCCGCACAGACGCTGATCCGCAACGGGGTCAAAGCTGTGGCGGAAGGCGCAAATATGCCGACCACCATTCAGGCGACCGATGCATTCCTGGACGCCGGGGTGCTGTTTGCGCCGGGCAAGGCGGCCAACGCCGGTGGGGTTGCTACCTCCGGGCTGGAGATGGCGCAGAACGCCGCGCGCATCGGCTGGCGCGCCGAGAAAGTGGATGTACGTTTACAACATATCATGGCGGATATTCATCACGCCTGCGTGGAATACGGCGGCGAGGGTAAGCAAACCCACTACGTACACGGCGCCAATATCGCCGGATTCGTCAAGGTAGCCGACGCCATGCTGGCGCAGGGCGTGTTGTAACAGGTTCATAAGGTGATCTTGTTCACACATTGCTAAAATGCTTCAATGCCGGCGCTCAGTCCGGCATTTTTACCCCTGCAAAACCCGATTGCCCCGCCTCATTTGTTTTATATATGTAAATAATTATGGTTTTTATTGTTAATTTTATGATGATTTTTCGTGGTAAAATTACCACCACTGAATTATTAAACAATTAATTAACATTAAAACCGTCATATTTTTACTCCAATGTGCACAGATCACAATTTCCCAACTCTCGTTACGTCCCCTCTTCCATTCCTTTGTAATCTGCTCAGGTGGAAAAACAGCCACCCCTACAGATAAAAAAGGTACAGCGAATGAAATTTAACCTCGCATTATTAAATGCATGTGTGGTTTCTGCGTGCATGTTATCGACAACACCTGCCTTTGCTGCTGAAAAGTACGAGATTGCCGTGGTTGCCAAAGTGACCGGCATTCCCTGGTTCAACCGTATGGAAGTCGGCGTTAACGACGCGGCCAAAAAGCTCGACGTCAATGCCTACCAGACCGGGCCGTCCACCCCAGACCCGGCCGCACAGGTGAAAGTGATTGAAGACCTGATCGCCAAGAACGTCAACGCCATCATCGTGGTGCCTAACGACGCCAAGGTGCTGGAGCCGGTGCTGAAGAAGGCGCGCGAGAAAGGCATCGTGGTGCTGACGCATGAATCCCCGGACCAGCAGATTGGCCAGTGGGACATTGAAACCATCGACAGCGAGAAGTATGCGCAGGCCAACGTCGATGAGCTGGCGAAAGACATGGGCGGCAAAGGCGGCTATGCCATTTATGTCGGCTCGCTGACCGTGCCGTTGCACAACGCCTGGGCGGATTCCGCCATCAAGTACCAGAAAGCCAAATATCCGGACATGTTCGAAGTCACTTCGCGCCTGCCGGTGGCGGAAAGCATCGATAAGTCCTACGCCACCACGCTGGATTTGATGAAAACCTATCCGCAGATGAAAGGCATTATCGGCTTCGGCTCCCTCGGCCCGATCGGTGCCGGCCAGGCAGTCGCCAAGAAACGCGCCAAGGACAAGATCGCCGTAGTCGGTATTGCCATGCCGGCACAGGCCGCGCCTTACCTGGCACGCGGCGACATCAAGAAAGCCCTGTTGTGGGACCCGAAAGACGCCGGTTATGCCCTGGTGACGGTGGCCGATCAACTCTTGCAGGGCAAAGAAGTGACCAAAGATTTGTCGATCGAAGGTTTGGGTAAAGCCGACGTCGACATGGATAAAAAAGTGATTCGGTTTAATAAAATTCTTGAAGTCACCAAAGATAATGCCAAATCGCTAGGATTTTAATTTTCAGTAATATTACGCCACACCGGGAAAGTCATGAAACAACGAAGGGCGCAATATAGTGCGCCCCGAGTTTCAGTCACTACCATAATAAAAACCTGCACAGGTTAACGCTATGACCACATCCACCGCATTTATCACCCTGGAAAATATCAGTAAGAGATTCCCAGGCGTGCTGGCCTTGGACCAGATCAACCTGACGCTAAATATTGGCGAAGTGCATTGCCTGGCCGGGCAAAATGGCTGCGGAAAAAGCACCATCATTAAAATTATTTCCGGCGTTTATCAGCCGGAAAAAGGCGCCAATATTTCGCTTGAGGGTAAACTTTTTCATTCTCTGACACCGCAGCTGTCCGGCTATTACGGTATTCAGGTAATTTATCAGGATCTGTCGTTATTCCCCAACCTGACCGTGGCGGAAAATATCGCCATTCACCGCTACCTGCCCGGCGGCCATTTCTGGGTGCGCAAGCAGGTGATGCGCCAGACGGCGCTGGATGCCATGGCGCGCGTTGGCGTGCATATCGATCCCGACAAGAAAGTCGAAAAACTGTCGATTGCCGATCGCCAACTGGTGGCCATATGCCGTGCCATTGCCGCCGACGCACGGCTGGTGATCATGGATGAGCCAACCGCTTCGCTGACGCGGCAAGAGGTCGACGGCCTGCTGCGGGTGGTCAACGAACTGAAAGCGGCGGGCATCTGCGTGGTGTTCGTCAGCCACCGACTGGATGAAGTGATGGAGGTCGCCGACCGCATCAGCGTGATGCGCGACGGCAAGCTGGTCGGCACTTATCCCGCCAGCCAGTTGGACAGCCATGAGCTGGCGTTCCTGATGACCGGCCAACGCTTCCATTACAGCCAACTGCCGGCGCTGGCGTCCACCGACAGCGCACCGCTGCTCGAGGTTCGCAATCTCAGCCGACGCGGAAAATACCAGGACATCAATCTTTCACTGCACGGCGGCGAGATCGTCTCGATCGTCGGGCTGCTTGGCGCGGGCCGTACCGAGCTGTGCCTCAGCCTGTTCGGCATGACCCGTCCCGACAGCGGAGAAATTCGCATCGACGGCCATCCGGTCCAACTGCACAACAACCGTGAAGCGGTGCGCCAGGGTATCGGCTATGTGTCGGAGGATCGTCTTACGCAAGGGCTGATCATGGAGCAGTCGATCTACGACAACACCATCGTCACGGTGTTCGATCAACTGCACACCTCGCTCGGGCTGCTGGACCATGCCAAAGCGACCGAGCTGGTTAACCGGCTGATTCGCGATCTGAACATCAAGGTTTCCGACAGCGCACTGCCGGTAAAAACCCTGTCGGGCGGCAATGCGCAACGTATCGCCATCGCCAAATGGGTAGCAACGCAGCCGAAGATCCTGATCCTTGATTCGCCTACCGTCGGAGTGGACATCGCCAACAAAGAGGGGATCTACCAGATCGCCAAAGATCTGGCCGCGCTCGGCATGGCGGTGCTGATGATCTGCGACGAAATCCCGGAAGCCTATTACAACAGCCATCGGGTGATGGTGATGCGCAAGGGCGAGCTGATCGCCGAGTTTTCGCCGCACCACAGCACCGAACAACAGATCGCCGAGGTGGTGAATGGATAAGTCATTATTGGCCCGCCTGGCCGGCCGGCACGAGTTTTACCTGGGCCTGCTGGTGTTGTTGCTGGCAATAGGCCTGAGCGTCAGCACCAGCGAGTTTCTGACGCTGGGTAACCTGACGGATGTCGCCACCAGCTACGCCATTCTCGGCATTCTCGCCTGCGGCCTGTTCGTGGTGCTGATAGCCGGCGGCATCGACATTTCATTCCCGGCGATCACCGCCATCGCGCAGTACGTGATGGCCAGTTGGGTCATTCAACACGGTGGCGGCTTCCCGCTGGCGTTCGCACTGGCAATGGGCGTCGGCCTGCTGCTCGGGCTGGTGAACGGTTTTCTGGTCTACTGGCTGAAGGTGCCGGCGATCATCATCACCATCGCCACGCTGAACCTGTTCTACGGCTTACTGGTTTACGCCACCAACGGCACCTGGCTGTACGGTTTCCCAGACTGGTTTATGGATGGCATCAGCTGGTTCTCGTTCCAGGGGGCCGACGGTTATGACTACGGCCTGACGCTGCCGCTGCTGTGCCTGCTGGCGGTAATTATCGTCACCGGCGTGCTGATGAACTTTACCCGCCTCGGCCGCCAAATTTTCGCCATGGGCGGCAACCGCGATGCGGCGTCGCGCCTGGGGCTGAACCTGCTGCGGCTGCACTTCTACGTTTACGGCTACATGGGCATTCTGGCGGGTATCGCCGCGGTGGTGCAGGCGCAGATAACCCAGTCGGTAGCCCCCAACTCCCTGCTCGGTTTTGAGCTGACGGTGCTGGCTGCGGTGGTGCTGGGCGGCACCAGCATGACCGGTGGGCGCGGCTCCTTGACCGGCACGCTGCTGGGCGTGGTGCTGTTGGCCTTCCTGCAAAACGGCCTGACGCTGCTCAGCGTGTCGGCCTATTGGCACCAGGTGTTCAGCGGCGCGATCATTTTGATCAGCATCAGCAGCACCGCCTGGAATGAAAAACGCAAGCTGGCCAAGGAGCTATGACATGATCCAGTTAACCCGTCTGATCCCCAACGATCGGATCATCCGCCTGCAGAGCGCGATCATTATCGCCGTGGCGCTGCTGTTCGCCGGGCTGCTCGGATCGCGCTTCTTCAGCCTCGGCAATTTCCAGTCGATCGCCTCGCAGCTTCCTATCCTCGGCATGCTGGCGCTCGGTATGGGCATTACCATGCTGACCGGCGGCATCAATCTGTCGATTATCGCCGGTGCCAACGCCTGCTCGCTGGTGATGGCAGCCATTATCGTCAGCCACCCGGACCAACCGCTGTTTCTGGCGCTGGCACTGCTGGCCGGGCTGCTGGTCGCCGTCGCCATTGGCGCGCTTAACGGCGTGCTGGTCGCCTGGATTGGCGTTTCGCCCATCCTCGCTTCGCTCGGCACCATGACGCTGATCACCGGCCTGAATATTCTGCTGTCCAACGGCGCGGTGATCTCCGGCTTCCCGGCGGCGATTCAGTATCTCGGCAACGGTAGTCTGCTCGGCATTCCGGTAGCGCTGCTGCTGTTCCTGCTGGTATCCGTTGGCCTGTGGCTATTGCTGGAGCACACCACGCTCGGGCGCAGCCTGTATCTGATTGGCTCCAACGAACAAGCCACCCGTTTTAGCGGCGTAAACACCGCCCGGGTACAGATTGCGGTCTATATTTTGTCCGCCCTGCTCGGCTGGGGTGCGGCGCTGCTGATGATGGCCAAATTCAACTCGGCCAAGGCCGGTTACGGCGAATCCTATCTGCTGGTGACCATTTTGGCCTCGGTGCTGGGCGGCATTAACCCGGACGGTGGGTTTGGCCGGGTGCTGGGTCTGGTGCTGGCGCTGATTGTGCTGCAAATGCTGGAAAGCGGCCTCAACCTGCTGGGCGTCAGCAGCTATCTGACTATGGCCCTGTGGGGCGGTGTGCTGATCCTGTTTATCGCATTACAGAATCGAAAAGCCTGACTGGAGAAAAACAATGGCGAGCTATTTTATTGGCGTAGATGTAGGCACCGGAAGTGCGCGCGCAGGGGTATTCGATCTCAACGGTCACATGGTCGGGCAGGCCAGCCGAACCATCGACCTGTATCGTCCGAAAGCGGACTTCGTTGAGCAGTCTTCGGACAATATCTGGCAGGCGGTGTGCAACGCGGTGCGCGATGCGGTCAACCAGGCCGACATCAACCCGATTCAGGTTAAAGGAGTGGGTTTTGACGCCACCTGTTCTCTGGTGGTGTTGGACAAAGAGGGCCAACCGCTGACCGTCAGCCCGTCCGGCCGTACCGAGCAGAACATCATCGTGTGGATGGATCACCGGGCCATCACCCAGGCCGAACGCATCAACGCCACCAAACACCGGGTACTGGATTTCGTCGGCGGCATCATTTCGCCGGAAATGCAGACCCCCAAAATGCTGTGGTTGAAACAGCATATGCCGACCACCTGGGCCAATGCCGGTTACCTGTTTGACCTGCCGGACTTCCTCACCTGGCGGGCCACCCAGGACGCCACCCGTTCACTGTGTTCGACGGTGTGCAAATGGACCTATCTCGGCCATGAACAGCGCTGGGACAAAAGCTATTTCAAACAGATTGGACTGGAAGACGTGCTGGAGCACGATGCCGCCAAGATCGGCAGCGACGTCAAAATGATGGGCGAACCGCTCGGCCACGGCCTCACCCAGCGTGCCGCCAGTGAAATGGGCCTGATTGCCGGCACGGCGGTCAGCGTCTCGATCATTGACGCCCACGCCGGGACGCTCGGCACGCTTGGCGCTACCGGGGTTTCCGGTGAAGTGGCAGATTTTAACCGCCGCGTTGCGCTGATTGGCGGTACTTCCACCGGCCATATGGCGATGTCCCGTACCGCACGTTTTATTGGCGGCGTATGGGGGCCGTATTACTCGGCGATCCTGCCGGAATACTGGCTGAACGAGGGCGGCCAGTCCGCCACCGGTGCGCTGATTGACCACGTGATCCAGTCGCATCCTTGCTACCCGGAGCTGCTGGCACAGGCAAAAACCCAGGGACAGACGATTTATGAAGTGCTGAATGCCCTGCTGCGCCGCATGGCAGGTGAACCGGAGGAGATTGCCTTCCTCACCCAGGATATTCATATGCTGCCGTATTTCCACGGCAACCGTTCACCACGTGCCAACCCGACGTTGACCGGTACTCTGACCGGGCTGAAGCTGTCGCGTACCCCGGAAGATATGGCCTTGCATTATCTGGCGACCATCCAGGCGATTGCGCTGGGTACCCGCCATATTATTGAAACCATGAACCAAAGTGGCTACAGCATCGACACCATCATGGCCAGCGGCGGCGGTACCAAAAACCCGATTTTCGTGCAGGAACATGCCAATGCCACCGGCTGCGCCATGCTGTTACCCGAAGAGAGCGAGGCAATGCTGTTGGGGGGAGCGATGATGGGCACGGTGGCGGCCGGGGTATACGACACGCTGCCGGAAGCCATGAGCGCCATGAGTCGCATCGGTAAAACCGTGACGCCACAGACCAACAAAATCAAACGCTATTACGACCGTAAATACCGCGTGTTCCATGAGCTGTATAACGACCACATGAAATACCGCCAACTGATGCAGGAGGAAGCCTGATGCAGCAGGAATGGCAGCGGGCCACTGAAGCCTGGGCAATCTACAGCCGGGAACTGGCACAGCTGAGCCAGCGCATCGACGCACAAAGCTGGCAACGGTTGCTGGCGGCATTGGCCGATTGCCGGGGGAAAATCGTGGTCACCGGCGTCGGGACTTCCGGTATTGCGGCACGCAAGATAGCCCATATGCTGGCCTGCGTGGAACGGCCAGCCATCTACCTGAACGCCACCGATGCAGCACACGGCGATCTGGGCTTTTTGCGCAGCGATGATTTGATGATTCTGATTTCGCGCGGTGGAAATTCCGACGAATTGACCCGCCTGCTGCCAACGCTGCAGGCCAAGGGTGTGCCGCTGATCGGCGTGACGGAAAATCCGGATTCGGCGATCGCCAAAGCAGCACGGTTGGTGATCCGCACCGGGGTAGAAAATGAGATAGATCCACTGAATATGCTGGCAACAACGTCTATCGTGCTGGTATTGGCAATCTTCGACGCGGCCTGTACTTGCCTGATGGAACGCAGTGGCTACGACAAAGAAACGTTGCTGGCGGTACACCCAGGCGGTGACGTCGGCAAGCGCTTGCTGCAGGGGAAGTAATCCAAGGGTGTTGGTAGGGCTCAGCATACCTACGCCGAGCCCATTATCTCTATCAGGCTTTGTTAATCGCCTCGAGAATCACTAACCGATCGCTCAGGCGTTTTTTCGCCACCGGATCGCTGGCGGCGGCCAATTCTGCCTTCAATGCCGCCTGTTGCTGCTGACGGGCCTTCGGCTCGCCGATCAGCAGTGGCTTCACGTTGAACGACGCGACATTACCGTAACGCCCATCTTCACTGGTAGGTACGCTAATTTTGCCGTCGTTCAGCAGTTTTTCGACAATTTTACGCTCACGTTCGTAGCCTTCCAACCCAACCAACTGCCAGCGCTGCACCGCCTGTCCCTGATACTGGCCTTTTTTCACTTCGGTCAGATAACGGATAGTCAGGTTGCGGATGGTTCCGGCCTCTTCGCCATATTCAGCCTTGCTGTCCGACAATACCGGGAACTGCATACCTTCCAGTGCGCCGCCTTTTTGCGTCAGGTGTCCCATGCGATAGCTGTTCATGCCCAGACGGATCGGCATGCTGTCAGTCACCGGCGTGCCGTCGGCCATGCGCAAATCACGGATACGCTGCCCGACCGGTTGGCGCAGGTCGATTTTATAGGTCACGCCATCGAAGAAATCATTGGTGGAATACTTGGACGCGCGGCGCTGCGGGTTGAAGCTGTAGGTCACATCGCCGTCCTGCAGCTGATTGAAGTAGCCCGCCGACCATTCCATGTACTTCTTCAGCTCTTTGCCGCTGAGTTGGTACACGGTGATCTCGCCGCCGGCATATTGATAATTGAAGGCGATATCTTTGGCCGTAATGGTACCGACGTTTAATTTCGGCCGGTCATTATCAATCTGCAGCGCGATCACCTGCGCCTGTGGCGCATAGTAACGGCTTGCTTCCTGATACAGTTTGCTGATGCCGGTATCCTGCACGTGTACCTGCGGGATCCCCTTCACCGCATCCGGCGGCACCAGATCCTGGCCGCTGAGCTGGGCAATCGGCCGGTTGGCGTTGGCGCGCAAAATCTTGTGATAAGGCTGATAAATCTCTTCCAGCTTTTTATCCGACGCGATGCCTTTGATTGGGTAGGTATAGCTGTCTTTGTTGATCAGCACGTACTTGCCGTTATGCTGCTCAAACTGCAAATCGATGCGCGACAGCGCACGGCCATATTTGTCCGGTTCGGTAACGATCACGCCGTTAATCACTTCTTTATCGACTTTTACGTGCATGTGCCCGGCGACGATCGCCGCCAGTTCCGGGTTCGCACGAGCGATATCGCCAACGCCGGTGCCAGGGCGCTGGTTCTCGTTGTCGATGCCCATGTGCGCCACCAGCACGATAGCGTCCACTTCACCCTGAATTTGCTGAATGACCTGCTTCACCGCCTGTACCGGATCGGTAAAGTTCAGCCCTTTCACCCGGTCGGTACCTTTGGCGAACTCTGCGGTCATCGGCGTATCCATGCCAATAATGCCGATTTTCACTCCCTGACGTTCAATGATTTTATACGCCGGCAGGTAGGGTTTGCCGCTCTCCCACAGAATATTGCCGGCCAATGCCGTGCCCTTGAACTGGTTCAGTGAGGTGGAAAGCGGTTTGAGGCCGAAATCGAACTCATGGTTACCCATCACCCAGACGTCATAGTCCAGCGCGTTAAACCCGAGGATCATCGGGCTGGTTTTGTCGTTTTTAAAAGTCTCGACAAAGTTGCCCTGGATGGTGTCGCCGGCATCGACCAGGATCACGTTGGGCTGCTTCGCCCGTACCTGTTGCACCTGAGTGGCGATTTGGCTCAGGCTGCCGGCCAGGTTTTCGGTGTCGGTCGAATAATCCCAGGGCACAAAGGTACCGTGCAGATCGGACGTGCCGAGGATGGTGATATTGACTGGTTCAGAAGCCATTGCAGAGGTACCCAGGCAAAGCAAAACAGCAAGGAGTGTCTTCTTCATTATCATCTAATTATAGGGAGGGGAACGAACAGGAATCATGCGATCTGGAACACAAGCTTGCCAGTATCTTTGCAAGGTAAAAAATAAAATTGGGAGGTGGATCAATGAATACCTCCCTATTTCGCCCTCTATGCCCTAAATAATTGGCGTTGTATCAAGGCGGCAAGTTTGTCAGTCCCCAGGAGCTTACTCAAGTAAGTGACTGGGGCGCACAACAAATCTGTCGGGAACAGATTTGAACAACGTTTGCGTTGGCCCCGTTAAGGGGCGAGGCCCGTGGCCGGGCCGAGTAATGCAGCCAACACAGATACAGCCTCAAGTATGAAGGGGATAGGGCATATAAATATCGAAACGGTGACTCTTGGTGGTCGAGGCCGCATGCGCGGGCACGTTAGCCAATGGTGGAGCGTAATCCGGCCGTTTAACCACCACGCGCTTGGTCGCCAGACGGCGTGCCGGCTCCAGCAGACCATCGGCATCGTCGTCGCTGCCCACCAGCGACTGGAACACCCGCATCTCTTTCTTCACCAGCGCGCTTTTCTGCTTGTGCGGGTACATAGGATCCAGGTACACCACCTCGGGTGGTGAGTCGAGCTCGGCTAACGCCGTCAGACTGGAGGCATGCAGCAGAGTCATGCGCTCGCGCAGCCATGCGCCGATTTCCACATCCTGATAGCCGCGTTGCAGTCCATCGTCCAGCAAGGCAGCCACCACAGGATTACGCTCCAGCATCCTCACCCGGCAGCCCAGCGATGCCAGCACAAAGGCATCGCGCCCCAGCCCGGCCGTGGCATCCACCACGTTTGGCCGATAGCTGCCCTTGATGCCGACCGCTTTCGCCACCGCTTCGCCACGCCCGCCGCCGAAGCGGCGTCGGTGCGCCATAGTGCCGGAGATGAAATCGACGTAGATCGCCCCCAGCTTGGGTTCGTCACGCTTACGTAACTCCAGACGTTCCGACGTCAGCACCAGCGCCATCGTCGCGTCGTCGTCCGAAACCAACTGCCAGCGTTCCGCCAGAATAGACAAGGCGCCGGGATCGGCGCCTTCTTCACACAATAAACACACGCTCACCGGTGGGGTTATCCTTTAATGCCGTAATGGCGCAGCATAGCATCCAGCTGCGGCTCACGGCCACGGAAGCGTTTGAACAGTTCCATCGGCTCTTCGGAACCACCACGCGACAGAATATTGTCGAGGAAGGATTTGCCGGTTTCGGCGTTGAAAATCCCCTCTTCTTCAAAGCGCGAATAGGCATCGGCCGACAGCACTTCTGCCCACAGATAGCTGTAGTAACCCGCCGCGTAACCGCCGGCAAAGATATGGCTGAAAGCATGCGGGAAACGGCCCCAGCTTGGCGAAGGCACGACCGCCACACTCTTTTTCACTTCTGCCAGCGTTGGCAGGATCTGCGCACCTTTCTCCGGGCTGTATTCGGCGTGCATGCGGAAGTCGAACAGGCCAAACTCCAACTGGCGCAGGATGAACAGCGCCGCTTGATAGTTTTTCGCTGCCAGCAGCTTGTCCAGCATCTCTTTCGGCAGCGGTTCGCCGCTTTGATAATGGCCGGAGATAAACGCCAGCGCTTCCGGCTCCCAGCACCAGTTTTCCATAAACTGGCTTGGCAGTTCGACCGCATCCCATGGCACACCGCTAATCCCGGAAACACCGGCGGTATCGATTTGGGTCAGCATATGATGCAGACCGTGGCCGAACTCGTGGAACAGCGTGGTCACTTCGTTATGGGTGAACAGCGCCGGCTTGTCGCCCAGCGGGCGGTTGAAGTTACAGGTCAGGTAGGCAACTGGTTTTTGCAACTCGCCATTAGCCTTGCGCAGGCTGCCGACGCAGTCGTCCATCCAGGCGCCTCCACGTTTGTTTTCACGGGCATACAGGTCGAGGTAGAAGCTGCCGCGCAGCTCACCGTTAGCATCGAACAGATCGAAGAAACGCACCTCTGGATGCCAGGTATCCACATCTTTGCGCTCTTTGGCGGTGATGCCGTAAATGCGTTTGACCACTTCGAACAACCCTTCAACTACGCGCTGTTCCGGGAAGTAAGGGCGCAGTTGCTCGTCGCTGATCGAGAACAGGTGCTGTTTCTGCTTTTCGCCGTAATAGGTAATGTCCCAGGCTTCCAGCTCATCCACACCGTAATGCTGTTTGGCGAAGGCACGCAGCTGCGCCAGTTCCTGCTCGGCCTGTGGACGGGCGCGTTTGGCCAGATCGCTCAGGAAACCCAGTACCTGCTCAGGGTTTTCCGCCATTTTGGTCGCCAGTGACTTGTCGGCATAGCTGTCAAAGCCCAGCAGCTGGGCGAGTTCGTGGCGCAGCGCCAGCGTTTCCGCCATCACTTCACTGTTGTCCCATTTGCCGGCATTCGGCCCCTGATCGGAGGCGCGGGTGGCAAAAGCGCGATACATCTCTTCACGCAGCGCGCGGTTATCGCCGTAGGTCAGCACCGGCAGATAGCTTGGCATATCCAGCGTCAGCAACCAGCCGTCCTGCTCTTTGGCCTGCGCCATCGCCTGGGCCTGAGCCAATGCACTTTCCGGCAGGCCGCTCAGTTCGGCTTGATCGGTGATCAGCTTGCTCCAGCCCATGGTGGCGTCGAGCACGTTGTTGCTGTACGTAGAACCCAGCTCGGACAGGCGTGCCACGATCTCGCCGTAGCGACGCTGTTTTTCCGGCGACAGGCCAATACCCGACAGTTCGAAATCACGCAGCGCATTTTCTACCGACTTGCGCTGCGGCGCGGTCAGTTGCGCGAAGGCTTCGCCCTCTTTCAGGCTGCGGTACGCCTGGTACAGCCCTTCATGCTGCCCTACCCAGGTGCCGTACTCGGACAGCAACGGCAGCGCCTGCTCATAGGCGGCGCGCAGTTCCGGGCTGTTTTTCACCGAGTTCAGGTGCCCCACCGGCGACCAGATGCGCGACAGGCGATCGTCAGACTCCGCCAGCGGCTGACACAGATTATCCCAGGTAAATGGCCCCGGCTGCGCGACAACGCGCTCTACCGTAGCGCGGCAGTCATCCAGGGCGGATTGCACCGCGGGCACGATATCTTCTGGACGAATGGCGGAAAACGGCGGCAGGGAAAACGGGGTCAGCAACGGATTTGTCATAGGGCAGTCCTGATTAGCGTTGGGGCCCGCCACGACGGGAAGGCCTTAAAATGCGTATGAATATCTAACATGGAGCCAAGCAGCAGGAAAATCAATGGCCCGACGTTGATAGATAGTGCCTTAAACGGCACTCTGGCGGATTTTCGCGGCCAGCGCGGCCAGATGCTGGTCGTCGGCGCGCGCCGCGTCGTGGGACGAAAGGTAGCCTTCATAGCGGTCGAAGAATTTCGCCGAGGTCGATTCGATAGGCTGCCATTGTTCCAGCGCAGCGGTACCGTGCATCGGGATCAGCTTGGCATGCACATGGTCGACGCCGAAACCTTCGAACACCATGCCGCAGCGTCCCACGTCGTCAAACGCCCGATCGAGCAACTGCGCCACCCGCTTGGTCGCCAACATCAGCTCGCTGAGCACCTCGTCCGGCAACGCAAAGGCGTAGCTCTCGTAGTGCGCCTTGGGGATCACTACGCTGAACCCCTCGGTATTCGGATAAATGGAAAGGAACGCCATATGACTCTCGTCCTCCCAAATTTTATGGCACGGCACTCTGCCCGCCACCATTTCGCAAAAGATGCAGCTCATCGTCTCCTCCTGAATGGTACGGCGAGCCAAAAGCTCGCCGTAAAAAGCCTTTCAGCAACATAGCGGATATTTTGCCTTTTGACTGCTATTCCCCTGCATTTCCCGCCCAAACGGCCGGACGCCGTTGATGCCACGGCGCTGCCCGCTCCAGTTGCCCTGCCAATTGCAGCAGCTGATCTTCACGGCCAAAACCGGCGACGAATTGCATACCTATCGGCAGATTATGTTGCGTATCATGCGCCAGCGGTACCGACATCGCCGGCACGCCGGCTACGTTAAACACCGGTGTGAACGGCGAATGGTCGAACAAGTGCGCGGTCCACTCCAGGCCACTCATGTCCGCCGTTCCGGTACCGTAGCGACCGATCCGCCAGGGCAAGTCAGGCATGGTCGGGGTCAAAAACAGATCGTACTGCTGGAAATAGGCGCCCACGGCACGAGTCACCCGGTTACGCACTTCAAGCGCCGCAACCATATCCACCGCCCTGGCGGTCAATCCGTAGCGGTAACAGGCCAAGGTTTCCGGCTCCAGCATCTCGGTTGAAATCGCCCGTCCGGTGGTTTGGCTCAGCCCCTCGACCCAACCGACCAGATTGGCGCACCAGATCTGCGCATTGGCGAATACCAGTTCCTGCCAGCTGACGCCGATCGGCATCTCCGCCTCGGTGACCTGATGGCCCAGTTCGCTCAGCAGCACCGCGGTGTCGTTAGTGGCCTGGGTGATTTGCGGATCGGTTTTCCCGCCATTCCAGGCCTGGGTCATTATGCCGATACGCAACCGGCCAGGGTCTCGGGTGACCTGCGACAGCCAGCTATCTGCCTGCGGTGCCGTGTAATAAGGTTCACCGGGATGGGGGTGTTGTAGCGCATCCAGTAACGCGGCGCTGTCGCGTACCGTGCGACTCAGCCCCAACTGAACGCCAAAACCGTTGAACACTTCATCCATCGCCGGGCCATGTGATACCCGACCGCGCGTCGGTTTAAGGCCGAACAGCCCATTCGACGACGCAGGCACGCGAATAGAACCGGCAGCATCAGTGGCATGCGCCATAGGCACAACCCCGGCAGCAACCGCCGCACCGGCTCCGCCGCTGGAACCTCCGGCGCTGAAATCAGGGTTCCAGGGATTGCGCGTAGCACCGTACAACACCGCTTCGGTGGTGGTGCTGAACGCCATCTCAGGCGTGGTGGTTCGGCCAAAGGTCACCAGCCCCGCGCGATGGATATTACTCATCAGATAGCTGTCTTCCGCGGCAATATGCCCCTGCGCCAACCGGCTCCCCAATTCAAGACGCTTACCGGCCATGCTGATAGCGATATCCTTGATCAGAAAGGGAACCCCCGACAGCGGGCCCCGCTTCTCCCACTGCGGCTGCGACCAATGCTCCACCACCGCGTTGATCGCCGGGTTTACCGCCTCAACCGCTGCCCTCGCCGTTTGCTGCAGCTCTTGTGCACTGACTTCACCCGCCTGTACCAATGCTGCCAACCCCAGCGCGTCGTAGCTAACGTACTCGCTCAGTTTCATCGTCTCTTCCTTCATCCGTTATGGTTTCGCCGGCTTTTCCGACGTCCGTTCCACGGTAGGAGGATTGGCGCTATAGTTGAAATTGATAGATTTAATACGAGGAATAGTTATCAACAATTTAAAGCGGGTCGATCTCAACTTGCTGGTCACGCTGGAAGCGCTGCTCAGCGAACGCAACGTGACGCGGGCGGCGGCGCGCCTCAATCTGAGCCAGCCGTCGGTCAGCATTCAACTGGCCAAGCTGCGCGAGATTTACCACGATCCCCTGCTGCTGCCCGGCCCACGGGGTATGCTGCCCACCGCACGCGCACTCGGCCTGTTGACGCCGCTGCGCCAGACGCTGGCCGACCTCGGCCGCCTGCTGGCGCCGGAACACCCCTTTGATCCGCTGCTGGCCGAAATGACCTGGCAACTGGCCGCAGCCGACGCCGCCGAATATGCCATCCTGCTGCCGATGCTGCCCAAACTGCGGCAGGCAGCACCCCAATCCCGCCTGGCGATCCGCGAAGCATCGCCGAAACACATGAGTCGCGATCTGGCGGACGGCGTGATCGACCTCGGTTTTTTGTCCCGAGAAGAAGCCCCCGCCGCGCTGCGCCACCGGCAGTTGTTTCGCGAGGAGTACCTGCTGGTAGGCCGCCGTGACCATCCGTTGTTGCAAAGCCCCCCATCGCTGGAGCAGTTTTGTCAATTGGAGTTCGTGATGGTTTCGCAAGACGGCGGCGGTTTTCGCACCCTGATTGACACGCTGTTGGAAGCGCAGGGATTAGCGCGGCGTGTAGTGATGTCACTGCCGCACTTCCTGTTCATCCCCGCACTGCTGGCGAGATCCGATATGGTCGCGATGCTGCCTTCACGCATGCTGGGCGAACTGCTTGGCGACCTGCGCACCTGGCCGGCCCCCTTGGCAATACCCGGCTATGACATGGTAATGGTGTGGCATGAACGCTCGCACCTGGATCCGGCCCATGGCTGGTTGCGTGAGCAGGTGGTTAACGCCCTGGAGGCCCCATCGACATCACTGTAAAACTTCAACCAGCTCAAACTGTTGAAACACCAGCCACATCTGGGGCGAAAAAGTGCCTTCACGCGTAAAAAAATCCTGGTGCCCTTGTCGCCAGAACGCGAGGCTTTTATCCCCCTCGCCCTCCTGTGCCGCCATCTCGGCCGTAACGTCGCAATAGCGAGTCAGCTTCAATGACAGGATCCTGATGACGCAGGCCGGTTCGCCGCGGCCGTCAAGCACGACGTTGTAATCCCCGAGCATCGGCTCTTGCTCTTGCCGATATGAAAGATAAGAACAGCAGGTGGCGGTTTTTTGCCCTTCGAGCACCCGTTGCAACAGCTCGTCCGCCAGAATGGGGCTGTCGCCGAACGCCCAGCGAGACGCGCCAGGGTATTTAGCCAAAATGGCCGCTTTAGTCATCGCCTTTCTCCTTGATTGAAGGGCTGAGGTCACGCATTTCACTTTTTCCCGCCCAGACAGTTTATACTGTGCAGAATATAAGCCTTTATTCTGTTCAGCAGGCTCCGTCGGGAGCACAAGGAATTACCACAAGCCATGTTAAGTTACCGCCACAGTTTCCACGCCGGCAACCACGCCGACGTGCTTAAGCACACCGTTCAAAGCCTGATCATCGAATCGCTGAAAGAAAAAGAGAAGCCGTTCCTGTACCTGGATACCCACTCCGGCGCAGGTCGCTATCAGCTGAGCGGTGAACACGCCGAGCGCACCGGGGAATACCTGGAAGGCATCGGTCTGCTGTGGCAACGTGATGACCTGCCGCAAGAGCTGGCAGCCTACATGAGCGTAGTGCACAACTTTAACCGCACCGAAAGGCTGCGTTACTACCCTGGCTCGCCACTGATTGCCCGTCAGCTGCTGCGTCCGCAGGATAAAATTCACCTGACCGAACTGCACCCGAGCGACTTCCCGTTGCTGCGCAGTGAGTTCCAGAAGGACGAGCGTGCCAAGGTGCAACGCGCCGATGGCTACCAGCAATTGAAATCCCAACTGCCGCCGCTGTCGCGCCGCGGGCTGATCCTGATGGACCCGCCGTACGAAATGAAAACCGATTACCAGGACGTGGTAAAAGGCCTGCAGGAAGGCTACAAGCGCTTTGCCACCGGCACCTACGCGCTGTGGTACCCGGTGGTGATGCGCCAGCAAATCAAGCGCATGCTGAAAGACCTGGAAGCCACCGGCATCCGCAATATTCTGCAGATCGAACTGGCGGTAAGACCCGACAGCGACCAGCGCGGCATGACCGCCTCAGGCATGATTGTGATTAACCCGCCGTGGAAGCTGGAACAGCAGATGAAAAACGTGCTGCCATGGCTGCACAAAACCCTGGTGCCGTCAGGCAATGGCCACCATTTGGTGAACTGGGTAGTGCCGGAATAAGCTTCCGGGGCGCGGCCTGCCGCGCCTTTACCCCACCTATCACAGCCATTGACGCAATCTTTGCGACAAACCTGCATCAGGCGTTAAACTCTTACGCTCTTCGATTCACACAATTCATGGAAATCCCAGATGACCAAACATTACGATTATCTAGCAATTGGCGGCGGCAGCGGCGGCATCGCATCGATCAACCGGGCAGCCATGTACGGCCAGAAATGCGCACTGATTGAAGCCAAAGAACTGGGCGGCACCTGCGTAAACGTGGGTTGTGTACCGAAAAAAGTTATGTGGCATGCGGCACAAATCGCCGAGGCCATCCACCTGTACGGCCCGGATTACGGTTTCGATACCACCGTCAACGCGTTTGACTGGAAGAAGCTGGTCGCCAACCGCACCGCTTATATCGACCGCATTCATAATTCCTACGACAACGTGCTGGGTAAAAACAAAGTCGACGTGATCAAAGGCTTCGCGCGCTTTGTCGACGCCCACACGGTGGAAGTGAACGGTGAAAAAATCACCGCCGACCATATCCTGATCGCCACCGGCGGCCGTCCAAGCCACCCTGACATTCCGGGTGCAGAATACGGCATCGATTCAGACGGTTTCTTCGATCTGGACGCCATGCCAAAACGCGTTGCGGTGGTGGGTGCTGGTTATATCGCTGTAGAAATCGCTGGCGTGCTGAACGCGCTGGGGGCTGAAACCCACCTGTTCGTGCGTAAACACGCGCCACTGCGGACTTTCGACCCTATGGTTGTCGAGACCCTGGTGGAAGTGATGAACACCGAAGGGCCAAGCCTGCACACGGAATCCGTGCCAAAAGCCATCGTCAAAAACGCCGACGGCAGCCTGACGTTACAGTTGGAAAACGGCAAGGAATTCACCGTCGACAGCCTGGTGTGGGCGATTGGCCGCGAACCGGCAACCGATAACCTGAACCTGGCCGTTACCGGGGTGAAAACCAACGAAAAAGGCTACATCGACGTCGATAAATACCAAAACACCAACGTAAAAGGGATTTACGCCGTAGGCGACAACACCGGCGCCGTCGAACTGACTCCGGTTGCCGTAGCCGCAGGCCGTCGCCTGTCCGAACGCCTGTTCAACAACAAGCCGGAAGAGCACCTGGATTACAGCAACATCGCCACCGTGGTGTTCAGCCACCCGCCGATCGGCACCATTGGCCTGACCGAACCGGAAGCGATTGAGAAATTCGGTGCGGACAACGTGAAAGTGTACAAATCTTCCTTCACCGCCATGTACAGCGCCGTAACGCAGCACCGCCAACCGTGCCGCATGAAGCTGGTCTGCGTGGGCAAGGAAGAGAAAATCGTCGGCCTGCACGGCATCGGTTTCGGCATGGACGAGATCCTGCAGGGCTTTGCCGTAGCCATTAAAATGGGCGCGACCAAGAAAGACTTCGACAACACCGTGGCGATCCACCCGACCGCCGCAGAAGAGTTTGTGACCATGCGCTAAGCTTGGGCACCCGCTAAAACTCAGGCCAGGTTAACCCCCTGGCCTTTTCTTTTGGTCCTCTTTACCCTTTACTTCGACACAAACCTTCATTTTCTGCCATTATTTTGCCTGATATATGGGCAAGGCTCATGCAAGCATCCGCGACTCTGGAGAACATTGATGCTGTTCAATCTGTTTAAAAACACGCTGTGGGCATTTTTTGCGCTGGCCATCCTTCAAACCAGCGCGCTAAGTTTCACCCTGGAAGTCGCGGGAAACATCGAAAACACCACCGATCCGGTAAAGAAAAGCTATCTGTTTACCGATAAACAACTGTTGGCAATGCCGGTGCGCAGCATCACCACCTCTACCTCCTGGACGCCGCAAAGAAAGTTCGAGGGGATTGGCGTGGCGGACATTTTGGCGCGCGTCGGCGCCAAAGGCAGCACGCTGACATTTTATGCGCTGAACGATTATTACATCGACGTGCCGCTGTCAGATGTCGAAAAATACAACATGATTTTGGCTTACAAAATGGACGGCGTCATGCTGAAGATCAGAAACTTCGGCCCGCTGTTTTTGGTTTACCCGAGGGATGCCGCCGGGCCTGAGTTAAATTCTCCGCTCTACAACTCGCGCTTCATCTGGCAAGTGGACAGGATCGTAATCAAATGAAGCTCACAGGGTTTAAAAGCGGCAGCAGGCTGGCGATCCCGGCTATCTTTGCCGCACTGTTTCTGGTTGCCTCTACGGTGACGCTGTATTACTACAGCGCGACCCTGTCGAAAAAAGGGTTGTATGCTATCGCCGGCACGCAGGAAAATTACTCCTGGTCGATCGCCAAATTCTCGATCAAGCTGGCGGAATTCGACACGCTGGTCGAACAGTTGAAAAACGCACCGCAGGTGGATGGCGAAGACCTTCGGCTCAAATTTGAAATCCTTTATTCGCGTTTTTACGTGCTGGAAACGGTCTCCGAATCCACCCAGCCGCTGTATGCCGAACCGGGTTATCCCGAAGTCGTCACGCACATGCGCGAGAAAATGGATCAGATTGATAATTTGCTGAACAGCCCGAAAATTGATTTCTCTCTGATTTCGCAGGCGATGAAGCAAATCAAGCCCTATGCGATTGAAATGGCTAACCTGACCGATCATGCCGAAGTGAAGCAGCGCACCGCGGCCTACGAAGACTATATCGAGAAACGACACATCATTTTCTATGGTCTGGTGATCGTGATGTTTTCAGTGATCGCGCTGATCGCCATCACGCTGATTGTGCTGCGTCAGCAGCGCCTGACTATCCGCCAGCAGGCCAAGGCGATTGAGGCGGAAAAAGCCACCCGCACCAAAAATGCCTTTCTGGGCGCCATCGGTCACGAGCTACGCACCTCGCTACAGAGCATCATGTCCGCCATTGATGTGCTGGTGAATACCCAGGTATCGGCCGAGCACGCGGACACTTTCCAAAGGCTGGAAACCGCCGCACAGCAAATTGAAAGTCAGATGAAAGACCTGACCGATTACGCCCATCTCGACAGCGGTATGATGGAACTGCGTATCGCTCCCTTCGATGCCCAGCGGCTGGTTGAAGAAACGGCGAATGAAATCAAAACGCTGCGCCAGAAAGATCAGGTCACTTTGCTGTGTGAAGTGGAATGCGGCCATCTGCAGATACATTCCGATCCGCTGCGCATCCGGCAAATTATCGTCAATCTGCTGACCAATGCGTTCAAATACACCGAAAGCGGCACCATCACGCTGCATAGTTGCTTGCGCAGCCAGGCTACCGGCAGTTCGCTGATTATTGAGGTCACCGATACCGGGATTGGTATCGAAAAGGGAATGCTGGATCAGATATTCCGGCCCTTCACCCAGCTTGATCAATCACATACCCGCCAGTATGGGGGCGTCGGCATGGGGTTGGCGATTGTGCACGGGCTGGTGACGCTGCTCAACGGCACCATTACCGTCTACAGCGAAATCAAAAAAGGCAGCACCTTTATCGTCAGCATTCCGGTAGAAGTCAGTAACGAGGAAAAGTTGGGTGAAACACCGCTCCACCAGCAAAGTTTGCCGCAGAAACAGCAGCATATCTTGGTCGTCGATGACAATAAATCGGTGAGTGACGCCTTCTCGGCGCTGCTGGACAAGCTCGGCTATCAGCATGAGCTGTGCAACTCGTCTGAAAGAGCGCTGCAAAAACTGCTGCGGCGTCCTTACGACGCGTTGCTGCTGGATCTGCAAATGCCGGGAATCGATGGGGCCGCACTGGCTAAAAAACTGCGTGACCAACGTGGCCCCAACCGCCATATCCCGATTATCGGCATCAGCGCCTACACCCCTGAGCAACTGTCTGTCGAACAGCGGGCGCTGTTCGACAACTATTTAATGAAACCGGTTCGGCTGGACGCCTTGTCATCCGCACTGGCTTCACTGCTCGCCGCTAAAGGTTGAAGCACCGCAACAGTGCGGCTTCGATAACGTGGAGCCGCACGGGTTTCTCATAGGGACCCAGAACGTCATAGTCACGCATCGCCCTGGCGATTTCAGACTCACGCTGGTCGGTACCCAACTGACCGGTCAGCACTAAAACCGGCGCGTCTGGGTTATCCGACGCGCGGATGGTTTCAATACAGCGATCTGCCGTTTCCTGACCAATCAACCAGTCGACCACGTAACCATCGAACAGACTTTGCTGCAGTGCCTGACAAAAGCTGCTGACGTCGTAGAATGCCACGGCATGGAAACCGCGCCCGTTTAGGTATTTGGTCAACTCATCGGCCGCCAGATGCGAATCATCGAGCACCGCAATGCTCAAACGCTCGTCTTCGACGGCGGCGGGGCGAACCTCTATCAGTTCCACACAATAGCGTTGCCCCTGCGGTGCATCATCCGCGCGATAAATGCCCCATTGCCCAGCCTGCTGAAGTGCGACATATTCCGCAGTCCGCCCGCCAATCAGCTCATGGCCGATATAACCGACGCAGGCTAATTCCACCCCGCCCACGTAAAAGATGGCATCACGTGCAATAGTTTGCGCGGAGACGTCATGTTCAGCTCCGGTATCTACGATCGCAGCCGGCGTTTCCCCTAACGCCGCCGCGACGTCGTTAATCTGCTCCAGAGTCCAGGGACTTTGCCCTTTCAGCTTGCGATGCGCATGCGAAAAACTCAGATCCAGAATACGGCTGAGCTCCTTGGCATGCTGCCGCTTACCAATCCCATAATGTACAAACAGTTCCCTGACCCGGTTTGCAATCGACTGTGAATCGAATTTCTGATGATTGTTATCCATTTTTTCCTTCGATTTTTTTTGCTGTTTTTTCAGTCGTTTTCATACTTGCCGTGCAAAAAAGCGATCTAAAACTGGTATATGGTACAATGTATTATCTAAACATTGCTTGACATACCACATTATATAGTCAAACATGGTATCAGAAGAGACACACAGCAACACCACAATAAAAATATAACAATAGTGAAATCGCATCACCAATAATCACAATAACACCAGGGAAAGCTCATTTCGGTTGCTGTACTGAGAGAATGTATGCAACAGACCCTCACCGAAACTTGAGCCGTAGCGCTAATCTGTTTTACCCGCATTTGAACCGAGATCCGCAAGGGTCTCGGTTTTTTCTTGCCTTATTTTTATCTTAACCCTGCCGCTCCACACCGCCTGCGGGGAAACCATGCAAAAAAATAGGGCCAGCAAGCTGGCCCTGTGGGTTTAAATCCCGAAAGTGAAATGTGTTGGATCAGAACTTCCAGGTAAAACCGGCATTGACGCTGTTGTCCTGATAGTTTTGCGACAGCAGCCCGCCATAGCCCAGCGACAGCGTGGCGTTCTTGTTCACCGCCACTTCCGCACTGGCTTTCAGCACCGCACCGTCACGCGACGCCGACACGCTGTTCACCACGAACGGTGAGCTGCCGCCGTTGAACTTCAGCCCGGTACCGCGAGCCAGATCGCCGTACTGATGCTGCCAACCCAGCTCGCTGCGCAGCGCCACCGCGGTGGTTTTGCTCGCCTGCCACTCGGTATCTGCACGCAGCCCCAGCGTCGAGACCGTCGCATCGGTGTGTTGCTTGTCACCGTGCAGCGCCGCCGCCCCACCGTCTTCCGCGATGCCGTTGTTCTGGAAGTTGATGTACGCCAGGTTGGCGAACGGCTCCAGATTCACCCAGGCCGCTTTTATGCTGTATCCCGCTTCGGCGAACACCTGCTCGGTGCGCGCACTGTATTTCGCGGTTTCGCGATCTGACTGCATGCCGTAGTTCACCGAGCGTGAGGTATCGAAACGGTGCCAGGTGTAACCCCCACCGGCACGCAGCGCCAGTTCACCGAACTGTTTGCCGCCGTACACCGCCAGGTGGTAGTTGTCGCTGTCAGCATTCGAGCCATAACCGCCGTCCAGCGAGGTGCGGGTATAACCGGTCGCGACCCCTAACCGCCATTCGTCCGCCAGCGCAGAGTCCAGCCCCACCAGCACGCCGTAGGTGGATGCCTGATAGCCCGTGGCGTTGGCATCGCCCGACGCGTGGTCCCAGGCCCCCAACAGCTGCGCCCAGGCGCCACCGTCGTCGTCAGCCTTGATGTCCGGCGAGGTCGCCAGCCCTTCCGCCTGACGCAAACGGCCGTTCAGCGCGTCGCGCAGGTAGCGGCTGTCGTTCATCTGTGCCGAAGCGATATCCGCGTGGATCTGCCCTGACAGCTGACGGAACGCCTGCCGCGCTTCCCCCGCCGAACCGGCGTTGAGGATGCTTTCAAACACCGGATTGCCCGCCGCCAGCGCATCTGCCGCTGCCGCCACCGCCCGCTCGTTCTGCGTTGCCGCCACGCTGGCGAAGCTGGTGTCATTACGGCCGACGTTGAGCGTTACCTGATTCGGCTGATAGGTCAGGCCGGTGCCCAGGAACAGGTAGTTTGGCGCCACAGAGTCAAACTGCCCGCGGATACCCTGCTGGGCGGTCAGAATGTTGTACTGCTGACCCAGCAGGCTGCGAACCTCGTTTTGCGACAACAGGTTGCTGCTGTTTTCCAGCGATACCGCCACCTCACCGCCGCCGATCGTCGCCGATCCGTTACTTTGGATCCGATCGCTCTGGCCGTTCGGTGCCACTTCCACCGCGTAACGGGAGCCTGGTTCGAAGCTGACGTCACGAGTCACGTTCAGCGTGCCGATCGAATTGCCCGGCGCCACGGTACCGCCGCTACGGGCAGTTAACGACCCTAGCGTACCGGAACCGCCCAGCACGCCGGCGCTTTGTACCGTCACGTCCGAAGTCACCGAACCATTTACCGCCAGCAGGCCGGTATTGACCCACGTCGGGCCGGAGTAGGTGTTGTTACCGGTCAGTACCAACGCCCCCTGGCCCTCTTTGGTCAGGCCGCCATGGCCGTTGATATCATTGGAATACACTTCAAGCGAGCAGTGGTAGTCATCGCAGACTCTGGCATGCAACGTACCCTCATCGATGATCGCCCCCATGCCAGGAATGTTGGCGACAAATTGCGACGAGCCGTAAGCCACGCCCGTCGGGTCCGGAATACGAAACTCCTCGGGGATATCATCGACGGTATAGAACATGCCCGGGCCGTTAATCGCCTTGCCCAGATTGATCATCCCCCAGCCATACAAGGCATCGATGCCCGGAGCCCCCATATCGGTCGCGGTCGTTTTAAGCACATCGGCAATTTGCGCCGACGTCATGTACGGGAAACGCTGCAGCAATACGGCGACTGCGCCGGTCACGTGCGGCGTCGCCATTGAGGTACCGTTTTTATTGCCATAGTCGGAGACCAACTGGTTCGGATCTGAACCGTTGGCTACGGTGCTGTAGATTTTACTGCCCGGCGAGGAGACGCAGAAGCTGGCGGTATAGCCGCAACGCGAAGAGAAGCTGCTGATGGTGTAAGGCACGCTGTTGGTGGAGGCGTCATCCTGCGCGACGCTGGCAACCGACAGCCAGTTAGGCGCAATATCCGGCACAAAATAGGCCAGGCCGCTGATCACATCCGGTTGGTTGTAGTTACCGTCGTTACCGGCGGCGAACAGCACCAGAATATTTTTACGTGCCGCATCGATAGCCCCCTGATAACCCGCCCCCGCAAGGCTGCCCAGCAAGGGTTTCACCTGATCAAACTGTTCCTGCGCGTCCTTCAGCTCGAAATGCAGCGCATCGGGTTTCTTGCCATTATCCGAAAGAAAATCCGGAATGCTGACGCCCCAACTGTTGTTGATCACCCGCACGCCGTTGTTGATCATCGCCTGCCAGCCCGCGTTGGTCACGCTGCCATCCAGCCCGAGGAACTCACCGTAGGCCGGGCCGTCATTGTCGTTATCGACGCTGATGATTTGCGAATCAAAGGCGACGCCGTGCATGCCGGTGCCGTCACGGTTGGCACCGCTGATACCGGCAACGTGGACGCCGTGGTTACTTAACTGCCCCTGTGAACCACTGTAAAAATGGAAAGTACCGTCAAAGTAAAAACGATCGCCGGCCTTAATCCCCTCACGATGCGGATCGGTATAGGCGCGATAGCCTTCGGTGACAACGTTAGTCAGCTTGCCATCACCGGCAAATTCCGGATGCTGGTTCACCGGGGTATCGAAGATCCCCACCTTTTGCCCTTTGCCGGTATAACCTGCCGCGTAAGCCTCGTCGGCATGGATAGCCCCCAACCCCCAGTTAGCATTGAATTCATTGCTGCGCCAACTGGCCGGATCGCCGCTCTTCCCCCCTTCGGTATAGGTCGCGGCCTGTGCACCACCGGCGGCCAACAACGCGCATAACAGGGCGTTCAGTTTCCATGTCGGCGCCAATGCCGGTTTGTTGTTTCCTGCAGATTGCTTCATTCCCTTATCCCTTATTGTTTTTGGTAAAAACCGCCCCAGTGGGACGGTTGTTCCGTTTGTTTTTTAAGATCAGAAATGCCAGGTAAAACCGGCGTTAACGCTGTTGTCCTGGTAGTTTTGCGACAGCAGCCCGCCGTAGCCCAGCGACAGCGTGGCGTTCTTGTTCACCGCCACTTCCGCACTGGCTTTCAGCACCGCACCGTCACGCGACGCCGACACGCTGTTCACCACGAACGGTGAGCTGCCGCCGTTGAACTTCAGCCCAGTACCGCGAGCCAGATCGCCGTACTGATGCTGCCAACCCAGCTCGCTGCGCAGCGCCACCGCGGTGGTTTTGCTCGCCTGCCACTCGGTGTCCGCACGCAGCCCCAGCGTCGAGACCGTCGCGTCGGTGTGTTGCTTGTCACCGTGCAGCGCCGCCGCCCCACCGTCTTCCGCGATGCCGTTGTTCTGGAAGTTGATGTACGCCAGGTTGGCGAACGGCTCCAGATTCACCCAGGCCGCTTTTATGCTGTATCCCGCTTCGGCGAACACCTGCTCGGTGCGCGCACTGTACTTCGCGGTTTCGCGATCTGACTGCATGCCGTAGTTCACCGAGCGTGAGGTATCGAAACGGTGCCAGGTGTAACCCCCACCGGCACGCAGCGCCAGTTCACCGAACTGTTTGCCGCCGTACACCGCCAGGTGGTAGTTGTCGCTGTCAGCATTCGAGCCATAACCGCCGTCCAGCGAGGTGCGGGTATAACCGGTCGCGACCCCTAACCGCCATTCGTCCGCCAGCGCAGAGTCCAGCCCCACCAGCACGCCGTAGGTGGATGCCTGATAGCCCGTGGCGTTGGCATCGCCCGACGCGTGGTCCCAGGCCCCCAACAGCTGCGCCCAGGCGCCACCGTCGTCGTCAGCCTTGATGTCCGGCGAGGTCGCCAGCCCTTCCGCCTGACGCAAACGGCCGTTCAGCGCGTCGCGCAGGTAGCGGCTGTCGTTCACCTGTGCCGAAGCGATATCCGCGTGGATCTGCCCTGACAGCTGACGGAACGCCTGCCGCGCTTCCCCCGCCGAACCGGCGTTGAGGATGCTTTCAAACACCGGATTGCCCGCCGCCAGCGCATCTGCCGCTGCCGCCACCGCCCGCTCGTTCTGCGTTGCCGCCACGCTGGCGAAGCTGGTGTCATTACGGCCGACGTTGAGCGTTACCTGATTCGGCTGATAGGTCAGGCCGGTGCCCAGGAACAGGTAGTTTGGCGCCACAGAGTCAAACTGCCCGCGGATACCCTGCTGGGCGGTCAGAATGTTGTACTGCTGACCCAGCAGGCTGCGAACCTCGTTTTGCGACAACAGGTTGCTGCTGTTTTCCAGCGATACCGCCACCTCACCGCCGCCGATCGTCGCCGATCCGTTGCTTTGGATCCGATCGCTCTGGCCGTTCGGTGCCACTTCCACCGCGTAACGGGAGCCTGGTTCGAAGCTGACGTCACGAGTCACGTTCAGCGTGCCGATCGAATTGCCCGGCGCCACGGTACCGCCGCTACGGGCAGTTAACGAACCCAGCGTACCGGAACCGCCCAGCACGCCGGCGCTTTGCACCGTCACGTCCGAAGTCACCGAACCATTTACCGCCAGCAGGCCTTGATTGACCAGGGTTGGCCCTGCGTAGCTGTTATTGCCGGTCAGCACCAGTGTGCCGATGCCCAATTTGGTCAGGCCGCCATGGCCGGAAATATCGTTGCTCCAGACATCCAACCCGCAATGAATATCGTCACACACACGCTCGGTAGGTTTGCCTTTGTCCAGTACTGCACCGATGCCTGGCAGATTCACCACAAATTGCTCCGGGCCGTAGGCACCGCTCACGCGGAACTCCTCCGGGATATCCTGTTCGGTGACAAACATCCCCGGGCCGTGGATCGCTTTGCCCAGATCAATCATCCCCCAGCCGTAAAGCGCATCGATGCCCGGCGCGCCCATATCAACCGCAGTGGTCTTCAGCACCGAAGCCACCTGTGCGCCGGTCATATAGGGAAAGCGTTCCATCAGCACTGCAATGCTGCCTGCCACGTGTGGTGCGGCCATTGAAGTTCCGCTGTATTTGGCATAGCCGGTGGTCAGGTTATCTACGCTGTTGCCTTCGATAATCGAGCTGTACACCTTGCTGCCCGGAGCGGAAACACAGAAGCTGGCGGTATAGCCACAGCGGGAGGAGAAGCTGCTGATGCTGTAATCACCGGTGTTATTCGGATCCTGCAGGCTGGCGACCGACAGCCAATTCGGCGCGATCTCCGGCACGAAATAGGCCAAACCGGCCATCGCGTCCGGGTTATTCAGGTTGTAATCGTTACCGGCGGCAAAGATGGTGACAATGCCGCTGCGCGCCGCATCGATCGCCCCCTGATAAGCACCACCGGCTTTAGTACCGAGGATCTGTTTGATTTGGTCGAACTGTTTCTGCGCGTCGGCCAGGGTGAAATGCGGATAGGCTGGATCCTTACCACCCTGATCAAATTTCTCGGTAATGCCGATACCCCAGCTGTTGTTGATGATGCGCGCACCGCTGGCGATCAACGCATTCCAACCTGCCTGATATACCGCGCCATCGTTGCCGAGAATGATGCCGTCTTCCGGCCCCGGATCCCCGTTTTCGGCACTGATGATTTGCGCGTTAAATGCCACACCGTGCATCTCGCCGCCGTCGCGGTTACCGGCGGCGATGCCGCCTACGTGGGTCCCGTGCGAGCCGAGAGTGCCGTCGGAATCCACGCTTGGCGTGCCGTCATAGCGAAATGCATCGCCTTTCTTCACCGGGATATAGGGATCGGTATATTCGCGGATCCCCGTCGTGACCAGGTTGATCACTTTGTCCTGACTGCCGAACTCCGGGTGTTTGGCATATACCGGCTGATCGAAAATGCCGAGCTTAACGCCTTTGCCGGTATAACCGGCGGCGTAGGCCTGATCGGCGTGGATGGCCCCCAGCCCCCATTCGGCATTAAATTCCTTACTGCGCCAACTGGCGGGATCGCCCTGCTTTCCGCTCTCTACATAGGGCGCAGCCTGCGCCCCACCGATGGTTGCCAGGCAAAAAAGCATCGCGCTCCACTGGGCGCGGCTAACGCCAATTTCAGGCCAGCCGAAGGCCGCCTGAACAGGCTTGACTCCTCTACGTTTATTTTCCATCCCAGATACCGTCCATTGTTGTTTGCAAATGTTTTATTGGTTTTTTTGTGTAACAGTTTCGTAACACCAAATAAATAAAGCACAACAATCTCAAGCACGCCTTATGGGTCAATAAGGCAAACGCCTAACGTGGGAACGTCATTGTTAGAAAAAAGGAAGGAAAGACATAAGGATTTTGAATGGCCGAAAACGGGCGAGAAGAATGAGCCCCTCCTGGCGAGAGGAAAAGCTAATTAAATGATAAATAGAAATAAATCAAATAACAAAAGCCGATAAACTCGCCTCCGTCGACCATTAAAAAAAAGCATAAAATGCGTTTATTATTTCTTTTAATTATAAGAATTATCAATATTCACTCAGTGAAATATGCTGGTTTACACGGAGCAGACCATTGAAAATTGGATTATCATGCTAACGGTTTTTTGCTGTTCATCGCATCTTCTTCACCTTGCGGAAAAATGGCTTTCGCCAGTAATAAATGCCTGCACAGGCGAAGTGCGCTTCATGATCCCGGGTGGCGGTGGACCCACATTGGACGCGCCGCGGCAGCCGTTTCGGGATCCACAGGCACTGGCCGCTTTTATCGATGCGCCGGGATCCACGTGCTGCCCACCAGCAAAAGATGTGTTGGTAAAAACCGCTTATCATATTAACGATCCGCATTTTGCCCAGACCGTGATCAAACAATTCCGCTCGATTACTGGCGTGCCGAATGAGTTTCTTCCACGGGCCTTATCAACGGAAAAGGTTCTTTAAATCCAAAAAAAGGGCCAGAGAATTAATCTGGCCCTTTTTACTTACCGCATGAAATTATTTCTGTTCAGTCGTCATTTTCGACTTCATGTTATTCATGTGGTCCATCATTTTCTGTTCGCGTTTCTGATAATTCTCATTGTATTGTTTTTTCTGCTCTGGGGTCAGCAGGTTGTACATTTTATTTTCAGCTTTGGCGCGCTCCAGCATATGCTCGGACTGAGTTTTGCTGATGGCGTCAATTTGGGCTTTCGCTTTGGCTTCATCGAAGCTGTCGGAGGCGACCAGGCTATGCAAGGCCTGACGCTCCTCTTTCATGCCCGCACCGCGTTTCTGATGCGACTCTTTCATGATATCGCGCATTTGTTGGCGCTGCTGTTCAGTCAGGTTCAGACCGGCGAATGGCCCGCCTTTACCCTCGCCCTTGTGGTGCATCATTTTCATCGGAGTGGCATCTGTCGTCGCAGGTGCCGCTGTCGTATCTGCAGCGAAAGCCATGGAAGCAGAACCCAGAGCCAGAGTAGAAGCGACAAATAAAGCGGTCAGTTTACGCATGATCATTTCCTTAAAATTATTCTTCATCAGGAGCGCTGTACGTGAACAGGCTCATCTTTCGTCGGAGATAATAATAGGCCGATAAACATATAGTAATGCGATGGTGTGTAAATTTATTAAAGCCCGAAACAGGTTTATTCGACAATAATGAATGAATTATGGAGATGTTGTTTATTATCTGGAAATTTTGGTTTCCCCTGGCCTGACGATCACCTGATTTTGCTTTCCCCCCGATGGGGTTATTCCTGTCAAAGCCCGTCTTTATTATAATTTAGGCTTATCCACTGCAACCGTCCTGCAACAAAATGACGACGGCATCGAAAGCAGCAATCGTACGAATCTCTCGAAAGCGCAGGTTCTCACTTACACTTAAGATTGTATCCACCCCCAGTGAGATCGTCAGGATCCGGTGCGCAACGCAGCCTTCTGCAGCGGCGGCAACGCGACGTTTACACTGCAAAACTAATTATTGGTTATATAATAGTTTCATCCTCTGCCCGTGAAAAACGTGTTATATGATGGAGATACGTGCACTACGGCCACTACCGAGCCAGAATTTGCTGCTGTGCCCATCGCACAGGCTGGCTGTCGTGCCATTTTGAGGAATCATCATGTTCGCAGACCAAGGCCCTATGCTTCTTAATGCCCACTTCGGCACCAACAGCCCATATTGGCGGTTGGCGTTTGACAGCAATGCCCTGGCGCTGTCGGCAGTGAAAGGCAAAACCCATATGGCCGTGGCGCTCAGCGCCATGCAGGCAGCCAAAATCCGCCGTCTGACCGGCATTACCGCCAGCCTTGATATCACCATCACGCTGGGGGGTGAGCCGATACATCTGCATCTGGTCGGGCGCAGGATCAATAATCAGGAATGGGCGGGTACCGCCTCGGCCTTCAGCGACACCCAATCGGTCGCCCGCGACCTGGTACACGGCCTGTCTTTTGCCGAACAGGTGGTGTCAGAAGCCAATTCGGTGATTGTGATTGTTGACCAGCACGGCCGTATTCAGCGCTTTAACCGACTGAGCGAAGAGTACACCGGCCTGCACGAACATGATGTTATTGGTAAAAACGTCTTTCAGCTGTTTATGAGCCCGGAAGAAGCGGCGGCATCGCGGCGAAACATCGCCGGTTTTTTTCGCAACGGATCATCCTATGAGGTGGAACGTTGGATTAAAACGGTGAAGGGGGAACGGCTGTTCTTGTTTCGCAACAAGTTCGTCCACAGCGGCAGCGGTAAAAATGAGGTGTTCCTGATTTGCTCCGGCACCGACATCACCGAAGAGCGTCGCGCTCAGGAACGACTGCGGGTGTTGGCCAATACCGACATTATTACCGGCCTGCCCAATCGCAATGCCATTCAGGACAAAATCACCCAGGCAATCGCCGCACGCGACGGCAATCATGTCGGTCTGGTGTATCTCGATCTCGACAACTTTAAAAAAGTGAATGACGCCTACGGCCATATGTTCGGCGACCGTTTATTGGTGGAGGTGTCGTTGGCGGTGCTTGGCTGTCTCGCACCAGACCAAACCCTGGCTCGCCTGGGGGGCGATGAGTTTCTGGTGCTTGCCCAGCAGGCCGATCGCGAGATGCTGCAACGGCTGGCCCAGCGCATTATCGACCGCTTGAAGACCCCCTTTCGTATCGGCCTTATCGAGGTCTATACCGGCTGTTCGATTGGCATTGCGCTATGCCCCGAACATGGCAACGATCTCGACAGCCTGATCCGCAGTGCTGATACCGCCATGTACGTCGCCAAAGAACACGGCAAACGCACCTATACCGTGTTCTCGCCGGAAATGAACAAACGCGTCGCGGAATACATGTGGCTGGATACCAACCTGCGAAAGGGGCTGGAACAAGATCAACTGGTGGTGTACTACCAGCCCAAAATCGAGGCGCTCAGCGGCAAGGTGTGCAGCGTAGAAGCTTTGGTGCGTTGGGATTCACCCGAGCGCGGCCTGATCCCACCGTTGCAGTTTATCTCTTATGCCGAAGAATCCGGTCTGATAGGCCCACTCGGGCGCTGGGTGCTGCAAACCGCCGCCAGACAGGCCGCACAGTGGCAGCGACAAGGCTTGAATCTGCGGGTGGCAGTGAATCTTTCCGCACGGCAGTTGGTTGATGATTCCATCGTTGAAGATCTCGCTCAGGTATTGCAGTGCAATCACCTGGCCCCCTGCCTGCTCGACTTCGAACTCACGGAAAGCAGCCTGATTGAGGATGAAAAACGTGCCCGCGAAGTGATCACGCGGTTACGCGATCTGGGGGCGCAGGTGCATCTCGATGATTTTGGCACCGGCTACTCTTCTTTGGCCCAGTTGGCCCGCATTCCGCTGGATGCCATCAAGCTGGATAAAAGCTTCGTGCGCGGGGTGAATTGCAATCCGGTTTCGCAGTCGCTGGTGCGCGCCATCGTCGCGGCGGCCGAAGCGCTCAGGTTCCGGGTGATTGCCGAAGGTGTAGAGACCGAAAGCGAGAATCAGTTTCTGGATGAAGTCGGTGTGGATGAGAAACAAGGATTTCTGTTTGCGCGGCCAATGCTCCCGGACCAGTTGGAACATTGGCTGCAATCTTATTGCCCGCATCCCTCCTCAGCCTGATGCGGGCCGGGTAATGTTAGCCTGCACGACGCAGGTTTAGCGTGTGGCGGTCTTGTAGCATAACCAGACGCTCGATATAGGCACGATCTTTCTCCTCGATGGTGAAGGCCGAATGCACCCAATCCTCGGTAATATCCATCAGCTCCGAACGCGTGAGCTGCAATACCCGCTGACGGGCGCGTAGCATGGCGCGCATCCCGTTCAATTTGGGCCGGATGGTATCGATGAAGGTGCGGGTCGCCACATAAGCATCGCCGGGCTGGAACAACTGATCGACCAGGCCACGGCTTTCAAACCATTCCGCGGTGTGCGACTCGCCCCCCCAGATCAGCTCTTCCGCCAGGCGCATACCTGCCTTGCGTGCCACCAGCGAATATCCCCCCATGCCGGGGAACAGGTTGAACGCAATTTCCGGAAAACCCATCCGCGCGTTGTTCTGTGCCAGCACGAAATGGTGCGCCAGCGCCGCTTCGAAGCCGCCCCCCAGGGCGCTGCCCTCCACCATCGCAATGCTTACCGCACCGGTATCAAACCCGCGCGCCGCCGCATGCACGCAGTCAATGCAGGCACGTGCGTAAGCCATCATCGCCTCGCGCTTGCGGTTTTTAATGGCCTCGGCAAAGAACTGCAGATCGCCACCGACGTTGAACATATTGGGCACCAGCGATCCGGTGACCCAAAAATCAAACTGCAATGAAGACTCTTTTGCTGCCTGCGCCAGCGTCATGATGTCTTCGATTAACGCCTGATTGAAGCAAGGGCGCGGTTCAGCACGCAGCAGCATCCACATGATGTGCCGTTCCTCCTCATAGTAGGCGGATATCTGGGTCAAATTGCCCGCTTCGGTAAACGGGCGACAGGTGGGGTGATTAAGTAATTTCATATGACCTTCCATTTTCTCTCGTGTTAACAGTTGAAACCGTTCCAACCCCTACGGCTGCAGTTGCGCGGCGACTGGTAAACCGTCGCGCCACATCATGAGTAAACGCTTTCTTAGTGATGAAACAGATAAAAATTGAAGGTCGGAGAATGAAAAAAACCGCGCTGGAACGCGGCTGACATAAGAATTTTACCCATCGGCAGGCTGCAACATTTCACCTGGGGAGTGAACGCGCTAAGCTCACAAATTAGCCGGTTACCGGCCCCGGCGGCCAAAACGGCGAGCCTTTTGGCTATAATCACATTGAGACAGCCTATTTATCGTTAAGGATATCGTGACGTAATGCCTACAGGATCAGATAAAGACCCCCGTCAGACCAACAGTGAAGCGCCGCAAAAACCGCTGATCGACATCAAGACCGGCCACCAGACCCTTGACCGGCGCATTTCCGGATTTTCACGCCTGGTCGAACGCATCAAGGCCTGGCCAAGCATCGCTCACCTGCTGCGCGCCACCGAGCGCTTTAACGATCGCCTGGGCAGCCAATTCGGCGCTGCCATCACCTATTTCTCGTTTCTTTCGCTGATCCCGATTCTGATGGTGTCATTTGCCGCCGTCGGTTTTGTGTTGGCATCCAATCCGGACCTGCTAACCGGGCTGATCAATAAAATCGTCGGCAGCATCAGCGATCCGACCCTGGCCGGCACGCTGAAAAACACCGTCAATACCGCCATTCAGCAACGTACCACCGTGGGGCTGACCGGCCTGGCGCTGGCGCTGTATTCGGGGATCAGTTGGATGGGCAACCTGCGAGAGGCGATCCGTGCACAGTCGCGTGACGTCTGGGAGCGCAATCCGCAGGATCAGGAAAAAATCTATTTCAAATACACCCGCGATTTTATCTCGCTGACCGGTCTGGTGGTGGCGCTGATTATCACCCTGACGTTGACCTCCATTGCCGGTTCGGCGCAGGCGGCGATTGTGCAGGCGCTGGGTCTGGAAGGCATAGAATGGCTGCGGCCGGCCATGACGCTGATTGCGCTGTCGATCTCCATCTTTGCCAACTACCTGCTGTTTCTGTGGATCTTCTGGATGCTGCCACGGCATAAGCCGAAGAAAAAGGCGTTGCTGCGCGGTACGCTGCTTGCCGCTATCGGTTTCGAAGTGATTAAGTTTGTGATGACCATGACGCTGCCACAGGTGGCCAAATCCCCTTCTGGGGCCGCCTTTGGTTCGGTGATTGGGCTGATGGCGTTTTTCTATTTCTTCGCCCGTCTGACGCTGTTTTGCGCCGCCTGGATCGCCACCGCGCAATATAAAGAGGATAAAACCCTGCCAACCTCAGAACAATCCGCGCCGTAAATCAACGCAATCATACCGGCCACTTTCCTGTGGCCGGTTTTTTATTTTGCATTTAAGCAATTAAACCAGCATATAAAACCAATAAGAAACCAACTCACCTGCCAGAATCAGCATAACAAACTACAGCCTAACTTTTCTTTTCGCCTTTTACAGATGTTCAGTCTGCGAATCATTCATTTGGCAACGTTAAAATCTATGCAGAAACGCAGTGATGAAACATTAAGCTTTTTAACCGGTTAATCGCCGCATTGTACAAAGTTTCGTCATTGAAAAGGCATTTTGCTGTGACTAAGATGGATTTTTACAAATTCAAAATATAAGAAATATTATGCAAGCCTCCATCGCACCAACTCTGGACGCCGACGACGCGTCAACACCGGTTAACTCACGCGGAAAAGTGATTGTCGCCTCGCTGGTCGGGACCGCTATCGAGTTTTTCGATTTTTACATTTACGCCACCGCTGCGGTGATCGTTTTCCCGCATATCTTCTTCCCACAGGGCGATCCCACCACCGCCACGCTGCAGTCGCTGGCCACTTTCGCCGTCGCTTTCGTTGCGCGCCCTATTGGTTCGGCGCTGTTCGGCCACTTCGGCGATCGCGTTGGGCGTAAGGTGACCCTGGTCGCCTCACTGCTGACCATGGGGATTTCCACCGTGCTGATCGGCATGCTGCCAAGCTACGAAACCATTGGTATCTTCGCGCCAATCCTGCTGGCGCTGGCGCGCTTCGGTCAGGGTCTGGGCCTGGGCGGGGAATGGGGCGGCGCAGCCTTGCTGGCCACCGAGAATGCCCCGGCCAGAAAACGGGCGCTGTACGGTTCCTTCCCGCAGCTGGGTGCGCCTATCGGCTTCTTCTTCGCCAACGGGACCTTCCTGCTGCTCTCCTGGTTGCTGACTGACCAGCAGTTTATGGAATGGGGCTGGCGCGTGCCGTTTATTCTGTCCGCCGCGCTGGTGCTGATCGGGCTGTACGTACGAGTGTCACTGCATGAAACACCGGTATTCGCCAAGGTGGCAAAAGCCGGCAAGCAGGTGAAAATTCCGCTCGGCACCCTGCTCAGCAAGCACCTGAAGGTGACGATCCTCGGCACCTTCATCATGCTGGCAACCTATACGCTGTTCTACCTGATGACGGTCTACTCGATGACCTACGGCACCACGCCGCAGCCGCTGGGCTTGGGCTATTCGCGCAACAGCTTCCTGTGGATGCTGATGGTGGCGGTGATCGGCTTTGGCGTTATGGTACCGATTGCCGGTCTGCTGGCTGATGCCTTTGGCCGTCGCAAGACCATGATCGTCATTACTCTGCTGATGATCGCCTTCGCTTTCCTGTTCCCGAGCATGCTGGGTTCCGGAAACCAGGCTCTGGTGATGGGCTTCCTGCTGTGCGGCCTGAGCATCATGGGGTTGACCTTCGGCCCGATGGGCGCGCTGCTGCCGGAGCTGTTCCCGACGGAGGTTCGCTATACCGGCGCATCCTTCTCCTATAACGTCGCGTCAATCCTCGGGGCCGCGGTAGCGCCTTATATCGCCACCTGGCTGGCAACGCACTACGGCCTGTTCTATGTCGGTCTGTACCTGGCGGCCATGGCCAGCCTGACGCTGATCGCCCTGTTGTTGATGAAAGAGACCCGAGACAAGTCGCTGTAACCCCGCTTACGCGGCCCCCATCAGGTGGGCCGCACTTCCCGTATTGTCTCCTGTCATAAAATCGGACTATGCTGAACCCTTCCTCTTTGACAGAAATGGAAATCAATAATGTCTCTGCGCCGCAGACTGTTTTGGTACGTTGTGCCATTGGTGGTGATCGCCATTGCGCTGGCTGGCTGGTTCTGGCTAATACCCTCCAATTCAAACGCGCTATGGCGTATCGTCAGCCAACAGTGCCTGCCCAATCAACAAGCGCATAACAACCCCGCCCCCTGCGCGCAGGTCGACCCACAGGCCGGTTTTGTGGTGTTTAAGGATCGCAACGGGCCACTGCAGTATTTACTGATGCCAACGGCCAAAATCACCGGCATTGAAAGCCCGCAGGTGCTGGAAGCCACCACCCCAAACTTCTTTGAGCAAGCCTGGGCCGCACGGCATTTTATGGCGGATAAATACGGCAAAGAGATTGATGACGCCGATATTTCGCTGGCGATTAACTCGCAATATGGCCGAACGCAGAATCAGTTGCATATTCATATCTCCTGCCTGTTACCGGCGGTAAAAACGCAGTTGGCGCGATATGCGACAGAATACAGTGAACAGTGGGAACCCATGCCCGGCGGTTTACTGGGGCATGACTATCTGGTGCGCAAGGTCACCGCTAATGATCTGAAAAAACAGGGGGCTTTCCGCCTGCTGGCAGAAGGGGTACCACGATCCGAAGGCCGTATGGGCAGTTTTGGCCTGGCAATGACCGCATTGCCGGGCGGCGACTTCCTACTGCTGGCCACCGAGCGCAGCCTGCTGCCGTTTACCCTGGCCTCGGCGGAAGAAATTCAGGATCACGACTGCCGGGTTCTGCAATAAAAATGGCCCGCAGTGCGGGCCATTAGCGATCATTTTTTCTTCTTCATCTGCTGCAGAATTTGTCCGCACTGGTTTTCCTCACCGCCTTCGCTCGGCGAAACCAGCGCCAACAATGCCGCTGCAGGCGTCAACACCACGCCCAGCGCCACTGCCGCAGCACCGCGCGCAATCAGCGGACCAGCCTTCACCCCAGCGTCCGGATGCGCGAAGGTGCCTTTCACATACAGCGGCGAACGCAGCGTCAGCACCCGCATCCCCTTACTTTCCGGATCGATGGACAGGTCCAACCGCTCCGTGGCCAGATTGGTATTGCCGCTGATATTGATAATCGCGTTCTCGGTATCGAACACAAACAGCCGCGGTGCCGCCACACCGGTGCTGATCCCGATGTCCGCCGCCGCACAGTTAATGCCCACGACGTCGTCGCCAAAGAGCTGCGCTACCAGATAGTTACCGACGTTTAACCCGAGAATTTCCATCAGGCTACGGCTGATAACCCCATTGTTAATCACCATCCGCAGATCGCCGCTGCTGGTCGCCAGCAAGTCCGCCACCGAGTTGCCAGTGCCGGTGAGTTTGGCATCGCCGTTCAGTTGCCCCAGGCTACGTTTCATCGATCCCACGTTCGGCAACAGCTGCTTGAGCTGGAATTTCCGCGCGTGCATATCCACCCGACCCTGCATCGGATTCTTGCTGCCGTCGAGGCGCAGGGTGGCGTTGAGGTTACCGCCCGCCACGCCGAACCGCAGCGGATCCATCAGGATAGCGCCGTTGTTCAACTGCAGATGGGTATAGAGGTCGCTCAGCGGCAGCGAGCTGCCGTGCTCAATGCGCTTGGCGGTGAATTTGACGTCCGCATCCATCACCTTCCAGCTTTGGGTTTCAAACTTTTCTACCGGCAGCACCTTGCCGGCCGGCTGACGGCTTTTTTCGCCGCGTCCGGCTTTTTCGGTGTTGGAGTCCGCACCAATCAACGGCGCCAGATCGGCGAAGCGCAGCTGCTTCGACAGTACCTCACCGCTTAGCTTCGGCCGGGGTTTGCTGGCGACATAGGTCAAATCACCGTGAATATCGCTGTCGCCGATTTTGCCGTCGAATTTTTGGTACTGGAATACGGCTCCGCCTTTCTCGTGCAGGCGAGCACTCAGGTGACCATCGGTGGAGTAAGGCGGAGTATTCGGCAGCAGCACGCCGGTAAGGCCATACAGATTCCCCAGGCTGTCACCGGAGAATTTAAGCTGCAAGTCCAGCCCACCGAGGTTCATCGGGTCGGACAGCGTACCTGCTACCACCACCCGGGTTGAGCCGGAACGCACATCTGCCTGCAGCGGGAATGGCGAGTCGGCACTTTGTAACGACAGCATACCGCCGATCTTGCCGCTGCCCGCCAGCGGCTCACCGTTATAGGTCCCCTTCACCTTCCAACCGAAAACATAGTCAGGTGTGATGGCTTTGCTGGCGTCTTTTTTGCCCGTCACTTCGCTGAACGGCAAAGGTTTGCCGAGCGGGTCAATCTCAGCGCGGAAATCGGCCTTCAGCGTGGCGTCTTTAAAAGCAATCTGACCCTTATCGAATACGATGTCATGAACGTTCACCGTCCAGTCGGACGGGGGCTGATTGGGATCGCCGGCCAGGTTAAAGGTCCAGTTATTCTCGCCATTGGCCAGACGCCGCAGGCTCGCGTTCGGCTGCTTCAGCCAAATACGCGGGATCAGCACCTCTTTGCCCAACAACGCCAATGGCGAGATGCTGGCTTCGACGCGCTGCAACTGGACCATAGTGTCGCCCGGGATATTTTCCGGGTTACCCAGTACGATATCTTCGGCATGAATATGCGGCCATGGCACCCAGGCACGCCAACCGCCTTCATCCTTATCACGTGTCCAGGCCACACCCAAGTCGCCACGGATAGCGAACGGACGGTGCAATTCGGCAGACACCTTGTCATTAATGGTCGGTTTGAGGCGATTCCAGTCGAAGGCCAGCGCAAAGATCACCAACGCAACGATGATCAGCAGCACAATACCGCCCACCCAAGTGAACGCCTTTCCTGTTTTTGTCATAATGGCTCCCTGAACGCGAAACTTGCCAACAATTGATAAGCAACTGTTATCAAGCCTAGCCGAGGATAGGCCAGAGTTCACGCTTTAGGGGACGAGGATCAGGCAGTCGGCACGGAAAACAATCTGGGCAAAGTTTGCAGAGTGTCGAAATGGGCCGGACGGGAAAGGTAGTACCCCTGCGCCGCCAGGGCACCAGAGCGCTGCACCAGCAGCCATTCCTGCTCGGTTTCCACCCCTTCAACAATCACTCCTTCGCTGTGCTGGTTCATTATTCTGACCAGCGTGGAGAGCAGTTGAATGCCATCCTCCGTCTGCTTAAGCAGGGTGAACAATTCACGCGCCACCTTGATGTATTGATAGCGCCAGGTACTGACGGCGGAGAAATTCGCCAACCCGCTACCGAAGTCATCCAACCACAGCCGCTCGGCCCCGGCAATTTGCTGCAACGGGCCGTTCAACGCCATTCCCGCGTGCTCCACCAGCTCGAAGCGCAGATAAGGCATGCTGGCAATCTGTCGTTGCAACACCTCGTGCCGCTGAAGCGCCTGCAATGCAATGCCGTCGATATTGACCGACACCATCAACGCGTGACGGGTCAACAACGGCTGCCAGTGCTGGAGCAACGTCAGCTGTTCCTGAATGATCTGCAGGCGCTTGCGCACGTCAAGGGCAGCAAAATAGTGCTCCGGCGACAGCGGTTTGTCCGGTGCGTCAGGATGAGACACCGCCGTCAGCAGTTCGAGTGCCAGCAGAGTGCCACAGGTGCGGTAGATCGGCTGAAAAGTATACTGCCGCCGGCATTGCCGCCAAAAATGCTGTGCTTTTATATGTGTGCATACGGCAAGGAATGGCGCCAGCAGACCAGAAATCATCTTGGTTGTCATTGGGACTATCGCCATCGAAGGGACATGAAAACGCTCAGTCTGCGTGATTGCTTCCCTGGGTTTATCGGCAGCAGGCGATAAAACTTTAAGCGGCGGCAAAAGCCTTCTACAGTGAATAGCGATAACAAAAAACCAAGGAAAAAAACATGCCCTACGTAAATATCAAAATTACCCGTGAAGGTGCGACAGCGGAGCAAAAGAAACAGCTGATCGCCGGCGTGACACAACTGCTGGTGGATACGCTGGGGAAGAATCCGGCCACCACCGTGGTCGTCATCGATGAAGTAGAAACCGACAACTGGGGTATCGGCGGCAAATGCGTCACCGAGCTGCGCGCAGCCGCTAAATAACGGCGGACTCTTGTCTGCGGATCGGGAAATTTTTCAGTTTCCCGATCGTCGTCATAATTAAATTAAAACGTTGTTTTATTTTCGTTGACTCCCTCGCCCCTTGCCTTGAGACTGGATGGGTTTCGCATTCATTCACCTTCTTCTTTCAGCCAGGGCTCGTTGACTATGACCACCCAGAATCTTGCCGTGATCGGCGAATGCATGATTGAACTATCGCAAAAAGGCGCGGACCTTAGCCGCGGCTTTGGCGGCGATACGCTAAATACTGCCGTATACATCGCCCGCCAGGTGGCAGAAAGCACGCTGCAGGTGCATTACGTTACCGCGCTCGGCACCGACAGTTTCAGCGATGAGATGCTGCACGCCTGGCAACAGGAGAAGGTCAATACGCGCCTGGTTCAACGGCTGGAAAACAAGCTGCCGGGCCTGTACGTGATCGAAACCGATGAGGCCGGCGAACGCACTTTCTATTACTGGCGCAATGACGCCGCCGCCCGTTACTGGCTGGCCAGCCCACAGGCGGAGACGTTATGCGAACAACTGGCCCACTTCGATTATCTATACCTTAGCGGCATCAGCGTGGCGATCCTCGACGCGGCCAGCCGCACCAAGCTGCTGGCATTACTGCGCCAGTGCCGCGCCAACGGTGGCAAAGTCATTTTCGATAACAACTATCGCCCGCGGCTGTGGCAAAATCGGGAAGAAACGCAGCAGGCTTATCGCGAAGTGCTGGCCTGCACCGATATCGCCTTCCTGACGCTGGATGACGAGGATTTGCTATGGGGCAAACAGCCGGTGGAACAGGTGGTGCAGCGCACGCAGCAGTTGGGCGTAATGGAGATTGTGATCAAACGCGGGGCAGAGGCCTGCCTGGTGTTCAGCGCCGAAGGCACCGAATTTGAAATCCCGGCGGTACGGCTGCCGAAAGAAAAAGTAGTGGATACCACGGCGGCTGGGGACTCTTTCAGCGCGGGTTACCTGGCGGTACGCTTAACCGGCGGCGACGCCGTACAGGCGGCGCAGCGCGGTCATCTCACCGCCAGCACGGTGATCCAGCATCGTGGCGCCATTATCCCACTCGCCGCCATGCCGCAATGAATCCTGTTCCGTAGAAATGCGAAAGGCCAGCAATAATGCTGGCCTTAGTCTGATGACAAACACCCGAAAAACGTGGTTTTCGGATGTTTGGGGTAAATCAGAAGACATAATCCTTTGTTTTTATTCGTCCTCAGATCAGGGTTTTTAACTGCATAGGACTTTGTCAGCAATCTGAGGCCAGCAATAATGCTGGCCTTTTTATTGGGCTCGAAAACCCATCTTAATACCCTATGGATTTCAGGTTGTAGCCAAGCGCCAAGCTATCTCATCCCCAGGAGCTTACCTTAGTCAGCGACTGGGGTGTGATAGTACAGGTAACAACGCTACAGCCTGAAAGACGACGGGTATTTAGCCTGCTACCGCGATACGTTTCATATCCGTCATATAACCACGCAGCTTACGGCCAACGGATTCGATTGGGTGATTGCGCACCGCTTCGTTCACGTCACGCAGTTGCGCGTTATCTACGGAAGTCCCGGCCACGGATTTGCCCAGATCACCCGCCTGCAGGGTAGTCATGAACTCTTTCAGCAATGGCACTGCCGCGTTGGCAAACAGGTAGTTGCCGTACTCGGCGGTATCAGAGATAACCACGTTCATTTCGTACAGACGCTTACGCGCAATGGTGTTGGCGATCAGCGGCAGTTCGTGCAGTGATTCGTAGTAAGCGGATTCTTCGATGATACCTGCATCAACCATGGTTTCAAACGCCAGCTCAACACCGGCTTTCACCATTGCCACCATCAGTACACCGTGGTCAAAGTATTCCTGCTCGCTGATTTTACCTTCGAACTGCGGCGCGTTTTCGAACGCCGACTTGCCGGTCTCTTCACGCCAGTTCAGCAGCTTCACGTCGTCTTCTGCCCAGTCGGCCATCATGCCGCTGGAGAAGGCACCGGAGATGATGTCGTCCATGTGCTTCTGGAACAGCGGCGCCATGATCTCTTTCAGTTGCTCGGACAGCGCATAAGCACGCAGTTTAGCCGGGTTGGACAGACGGTCCATCATCAGGGTGATACCGCCCTGCTTCAGCGCTTCGGTGATGGTTTCCCAACCGAACTGGATCAGTTTTTCTGCATAAGCCGGGTCGGTACCTTCAGCAACCAGTTTATCGAAGCACAGCAGTGAACCCGCCTGCAGCATGCCGCACAGAATGGTCTGCTCGCCCATCAGGTCAGACTTCACCTCGGCGACGAAGGAAGACTCCAGAACGCCGGCGCGATGACCGCCGGTCGCGGCAGCCCATGCCTTGGCAATCGCCATGCCTTCGCCTTTAGGGTCGTTTTCCGGGTGAACCGCAATCAGGGTCGGTACGCCGAAACCACGTTTGTATTCTTCACGCACTTCGGTGCCCGGACATTTTGGCGCAACCATCACCACGGTAATGTCTTTACGTACTTGCTCACCCACTTCAACGATGTTGAAGCCGTGAGAGTAGCCCAGCGCCGCGCCGTCTTTCATCAGCGGCTGTACGGCACGCACTACCGAGGTGTGCTGCTTGTCCGGCGTCAGGTTAACCACCAGGTCGGCCTGTGGGATCAAGTCTTCGTAAGTCCCTACTTTAAAGCCGTTTTCGGTCGCTTTACGCCATGAAGGACGCTTTTCGTCGATAGCTTCTTTACGCAGGGCATAAGCCACATCCAGCCCCGAGTCACGCATGTTCAAGCCTTGGTTCAGACCCTGTGCGCCACAGCCGACAATCACCACTTTTTTGCCTTTCAGGTAGCCGGCTTCATCAGCGAATTCGTCACGTGCCATAAAACGGCATTTACCCAATTGCGCCAACTGCTGACGCAGGTTCAATGTGTTGAAATAGTTAGCCATGGTGGTACTCCAGTTAGATGTTGTGTCTTGCATGTTATTTTCATTCCCCGCCTGTCTGTGCGGAGATTCGTTAAACTCAATGTATAACAGGAAACGCGTTGCTTAAATTGATATATTACGAATGTGATATTGCAATTTATGCAACACTCTTGCTGCGAGCGTACTGATATGGATTTGCGTGATTTAAAGCTGTTCCTTCATCTGGCCGAAAGCCACCATTTTGGCCGCACCGCCAAGGCGATGCACGTCAGTCCGTCGACGCTTTCCCGCCAGATCCAACGGCTGGAAGAGATCCTCGGGCAGCCGCTGTTTTTACGCGATAACCGCACCGTGCAGCTCACCGATGCCGGCGAGCAGCTAAAAGACTTTGCCCAGCAGACGCTGTTGCAATACCAGCAACTGAAGCATTCTCTCGGCCAGCACGGCCCTTCGCTGAGCGGCGAGCTGCGGCTGTTCTGCTCGGTCACCGCCGCCTACAGCCACCTGCCGCCGATCCTGGATCGCTTCCGCGCGCAACATCCGCTGGTGGAAATTAAACTCACCACCGGTGACGCTGCTGACGCCGTCGATAAGGTTCAGTCCAACGAAGCCGATCTGGGCATTGCCGGCCGGCCTGAAACCCTGCCCACCAGCGTAGCCTTCACCAAAATCGGCGAGATCCCGCTGGTATTGATTGCCCCGGCGCTGCCCTGCGCCGTGCGCAGCCAGGCATTTGCCGAGCAGCCCGACTGGGCCAATATTCCGTTTATCCTGCCGGAGCATGGCCCGTCGCGAAAACGTATCGAGCTGTGGTTCCGTCGCCAGCGCATCGCCAATCCGCTGATTTACGCCACCGTCGGCGGCCACGAGGCGATTGTTTCCATGGTGGCGCTGGGCTGCGGCATCGCACTGATCCCCGGCGTGGTGGTGGACAACAGCCCCGAGCCGGTACGTAACCGCATCTCACAGTTAGAAAATATCTCTATGGTCGAACCGTTCGAACTGGGCGTCTGCGTGCAGAAAAAACGCCTCAGCGATCCGCTGATCGACGCTTTCTGGCGCTTGTTATTAACGGTCAAAAATCCTTAAAACGACACCATTGCTTTTAAACACGATCATTTGAAACGCGAGATAGAAATACCCCAGGGATTTCATGCTGCAGCTAGTGCAGCCAACAACGCTGCAGCTTGAAAGACGACGGGTATTTAGAGATCTGCCGGATCGACTTGTTTCATCGCCTCTACCTGCATCAACCAATGGTAAAGCGGCTCCAACTGCTGAAAAGCTTGCGCCAGCTTCTGCGTCAGCCCGGCGTTGAATAACGTCTCCACCTGGCTGTCGGTAGCCATCACCGCAAAAGATTTGCGGTTGTACCAGGTGGCAATGTCTGCCGCCTGCTCTTTAACCAGCGGGCGTTTGTAGCTTTCTCCCACCAGCTCGAACGGCGGCTGACAACAGGCCGCGACCTCGAGAAAAGGCTGCGGACGACGCTGCAGCGTATGACGAAACAGATCCATGGTTTGCTTGTTGGCACTGTAATAACCCAGCCCATAGCGCAACATGTCCGGCCCCAGTTCGAAGAAATAAACCGGGGCATCCTTCCAGTCTTTGCTCGGCCGTTTGAACGTCAACCACATGCGGCTGCGATAACGTGATTTATCGTGAGAAAAACGCGTGTCGCGGTGTATACGCGACAGCGTTTTACCGATCGCCGGGCGGGTTTCAAACTGCGGATCGATCGCCAGCATCGTCGGGGCAAGCTCAGCCACCAGCGAGCGGAACGGCGTCAGCAGCTCACGCTCGTAAACGCCGCGATTGCCCTCAAACCATTCCTTGTCGTTCTCGATCCGCACCTGCTGAAGAAAATTCAGGCCCTGCTGGCTAAAGCCGTTAAATTTATCCGTCATGCACCGTCCTTGTCGGTTCCCTTAGCCCTGCAAAAAGAAGCGGAACGCCGGGTTATCGGTTTCATCGTGGCAGTCGTAGCCCAGCGCCTGCAAATGCTGCTCAAACTCAGGTTCGGTCTGCGACAGCTCAAAACCAGCCAGCACGCGGCCAAAATCGGTGCCGTGGCTGCGGTAATGGAACAGCGAGATGTTCCAATGGGTGCCCAGAGTTTGCAGGAACTTCAGCAGCGCGCCCGGCGACTCCGGGAACTCAAAGCTGTACAGCCGCTCGCGCAGGGGTTTCGAAGGACGCCCACCCACCATGTAGCGCACATGCAGCTTGGCCATTTCGTCATCGGACAGATCCACCACCTGATAACCGTCGGCGTTCAGCTCATCGATGATTTCCAGGCGTTCGGCATGGCCACGCGTCAGGCGGACACCGACGAAGATGCACGCGTTGTCCGCATCGGCGTAACGATAGTTGAACTCGGTCACCGACCGGCCGCCCAGCAGTTGGCAAAACTTCAGGAAGCTGCCTTTCTGCTCAGGAATGGTCACTGCCAGCAGGGCTTCGCGTTGTTCGCCCAATTCGCAGCGTTCAGATACATAACGCAAGCCGTGGAAGTTCAGGTTGGCACCGGACAGCACGTGCGCCAGGCGCTCGCCCTGGATGTTGTGCTGCTGAACGTATTTCTTCAGCCCGGCCAGTGCCAGCGCGCCGGAGGGTTCGGCAATGGCACGCACGTCTTCAAACAAATCTTTGACCGCCGCGCAGATAGCGTCGCTGTCGACGGTGATCACGTCGTCCAGATATTCCCGGCACAGGCGGAAGGTTTCATCACCGATGCGCTTCACCGCCACGCCTTCGGCAAACAGTCCGACTCGCGCCAAATCTACCGGATGCCCGGCATCCAGCGCCGCGCGCAGGCAGGCGGAGTCTTCCGCCTCCACGCCGATCACTTTGATCTGCGGCATCAGCTGTTTGATTAACACCGCAACACCCGCCGCCAGACCACCACCGCCAACCGGAACAAACACCCGGTCGAGATGCGCGTCCTGTTGCAGCAGCTCCATTGCCAACGTGCCCTGCCCGGCGATCACCGTTGGGTGATCGAACGGGGGAACGAAGGTCATGCCCTGCTTGTGCGAAAGCTCAATTGCCCTGGCCTTGGCTTCATCAAAGTTGGCGCCGTGCAACAGTACTTCGCCGCCGAAACCGCGTACCGCATCCACTTTGATGTCTGCGGTGGACACCGGCATGACGATCAGCGTTTTGATCCCCAGACGTTTTCCGGAGTAGGCCACGCCCTGCGCATGGTTGCCGGCCGAAGCCGTTACCACGCCGCGCGCTTTCTGCTCTTCGTTCAGGCTGGCGATCATGGCATAGGCCCCGCGCAGCTTGAAGCTGTGCACCGGCTGACGATCTTCGCGCTTCACCAGAATGGTGTTGCCGAGGCGCGAAGAAATTTTGCTCATGGCCTGTAACGGAGTGACCTGAGCCACCTCATATACCGGCGAGCGGAGCACCGCTCGCAAATACTCCGCGCCGCAGGGGGCGTCGGGTAGGGGTTGCGATACCGCCATGATACTTAGCCTCCCAGCTTGCTCTTGTCGCGTACTGCACCTTTGTCAGCGCTGGTTGCCAACATGGCATAGGCACGCAGCGCCAAGGAAACCTGACGCTCACGGTTTTTCGGTGTCCAGGCGCGATCGCCACGTGCCAGCTCAACTTCACGGCGTGCCGCCAGTTCGCTGTCCGAAACGTCCAGCACCATGCTGCGTTGAGGAATATTGATGTCGATCATGTCGCCATCTTCGATCAGCGCAATCAGGCCGCCGCTGCCCGCTTCCGGTGAAACGTGGCCGATTGACAGGCCCGAGGTGCCGCCGGAAAAACGTCCGTCGGTGATCAGCGCGCAGGCTTTGCCCAGGCCCATGGATTTCAGGTAGGTGGTTGGGTAAAGCATTTCCTGCATGCCCGGCCCGCCTTTCGGCCCTTCGTAGCGGATCACCACCACGTCACCGGCAACCACTTTGCCGCCGAGGATAGCGTCCACCGCCGAGTCCTGGCTTTCGTACACTTTGGCCGGACCGCGGAAGGTCAGGTTGTCTTTATCGACGCCGGCGGTCTTAACGATGCTGCCGTCCTGCGCCATGTTGCCGTACAGCACGGCCAAGCCGCCATCCTGGCTGAACGCATTTTCCAGCGAGCGGATACAGCCCTCTGCGCGATCGTCGTCCAGCGTATCCCAGCGGCAGTCCTGCGAGAACGCCTGGGTGGTACGAATGCCCGCCGGGCCGGCGCGGAACATTTTTTTCACCGCCTCATCTTTGGTCAGCATGATGTCATACCGCTCCAGCGTCTGTGGCAGGGTCAGGCCCAGTATGTTGTTCACATCGCGGTTCAACAGGCCTGCGCGATCCAGCTCACCGAGGATCGCCAGCACGCCACCGGCACGGTGCACGTCTTCCATATGGTATTTCGGGGTGCTTGGCGCCACTTTACACAGGTGCGGCACCTTGCGTGACAGGCGGTCGATATCTTCCATGGTGAAATCAATTTCGCCCTCCTGCGCTGCAGCCAACAGGTGCAGCACGGTGTTGGTCGAGCCGCCCATGGCGATATCCAGCGTCATGGCGTTTTCAAACGCCGCCTTGTTGGCGATGCTGCGCGGCAGTGCGCTTTCATCGTCCTGTTCGTAATAGCGCTTGGTCAGGGCAACGATGCGTTTACCTGCGTTGAGGAACAGATCCTTACGGTCGGCATGGGTCGCCAGCAGCGAGCCGTTGCCCGGTTGCGACAGGCCCAGCGCTTCGGTCAAACAGTTCATTGAGTTGGCGGTGAACATGCCGGAACAGGAACCGCAGGTCGGGCAGGCGGATCGTTCGATTTGTTCGCTGTCGGCGTCGCTGACATTCGGGTTAGCCCCCTGGATCATTGCGTCCACCAGATCCAGCTTGATGATTTGATTGGAGAGCTTGGTTTTACCAGCCTCCATCGGGCCGCCGGAAACGAAAATCACCGGAATGTTCAGGCGCAATGACGCCATCAGCATGCCCGGGGTGATTTTGTCGCAGTTGGAAATGCACACCATCGCATCCGCACAGTGGGCATTCACCATGTATTCCACCGAGTCGGCGATCAGTTCGCGTGACGGCAAGGAATAGAGCATACCGCCGTGGCCCATGGCGATACCGTCATCCACCGCAATGGTGTTGAACTCTTTGGCAACGCCGCCTGAGGCTTCGATCTGTTCTGCAACCAGCTTGCCCAAATCACGCAGATGCACATGGCCCGGAACGAACTGGGTAAATGAGTTGACCACCGCAATAATGGGTTTGCCAAAATCGTCGTCGGTCATTCCGGTCGCGCGCCATAATGCGCGGGCACCCGCCATGTTGCGGCCGTGGGTGGTGGTGGCGGAACGGTACTTAGGCATGCTCTTCACTCCAAATGTATTTATTACAGGCGGCGAACGAACCGCCTGGATATTCTTGTCTGTCTGTCGTTTTACCCTAACAGGTAACGTCGTTATTTATGGGTTTACCGGATCCAGCCAGCCGTATTTGTCTTCGGTCTTGCCGGTAAACAGGCCAAAGAACGCCTGTTGAATTTGTTTGGTCACCGGGCCGCATTTGCCAATGCCGACCTGGATGCCGTCGACGCTGCGCACCGGGGTGATTTCCGCCGCGGTGCCGGACATGAACACTTCGTCGGCCAGGTACAGCGATTCGCGGGACAGCACCTGCTCACGCACTTCGAAGCCCATGTCTTTCGCCAATTTGATGATGGCGTCGCGGGTAATGCCCGGCAGCGCGGAAGAGGTGAACGGCGGGGTGAACAACACGCCGTCTTTCACTTCAAACAGGTTCTCACCTGCTCCTTCGGAAATATAACCGTGCACGTCGAGCGCAATCCCTTCCTGATAACCGTGGCGGCGCGCTTCGCTGCCCACCAGCAGGGAGGAAAGGTAGTTACCACCGGCTTTGGCCGCGGTGGGGATGGTATTTGGCGCCACGCGGTGCCAGGACGAAACCATCGCATCGATGCCTTGCTCCAGCGCCTCTTCACCCAGGTACGCGCCCCAAGGAAACGCCGCGATAATCACGTCTGTCTTGTAGCCGGCCGGCGGGTTAACCCCCATGCCGACGTCGCCCACAAACACCAGCGGGCGAATATAAGCGCTGACCAGGTTGTTTTTACGCAGCGTAGCGCGACAGGCTTCCATCAGCTCATCAACGCTTTGTGATACCGGCATGCGGTAGATTTTTGCCGAGTCGTGCAGGCGTTGCATATGCTCGCGGTGACGGAACACCACCGGGCCTTTATGGGAGTCATAGCAACGAACGCCTTCAAACACCGAAGTGCCGTAGTGCAGCGCATGCGACATCACGTGCACTTTGGCGTCAGCCCAGGGAACCATCTCACCATTGAACCAAATGTAATCGGCTTTCTTCGTCATTGTTCTTTATCCTTCTCACGCATCAGGCGCTTATTTGTTGTGATGTTTGCTGTTGGATCTCAACGCAGGAGACGTCCATCAGTTTGCTCAACTGAGATGACAGTAGATCCACCGGGCGCTGGCTGGCAACGGTCAATTCAATATTAATCTTGTCGGTATTTGACGCCGAAACCATATTCATAGCACAAACCTGAAAGCCACGATGACGCACGACGCGCAATACGCGCTCTAACATTTCAGGGCGAAAACGGGCCTGGATCGAGAGTTGATGCTGCATCATGAGATTTTCTCCAACATGGTTTCGTTACCGGCACCCGGCGGCACCAGCGGCCAGACGTTTTCGAGTTCATCGATCGACACATGCAGCAGGTAAGGCCCTTCGCTGTTGAATAAGGCGTCGAGCGCGTCTGCCACCTGGTCTTTACGGGTGATACGCTGGCCGGGAATGCCAAAGGCGTTGGCCAACATCAGGAAATCGGGGTTATCGGAGAGATTGGTTTCGCTGTAACGCCCGTCAAAAAACAGCTGCTGCCACTGGCGAACCATGCCTAAACGCTGGTTATCCAGTAATACGATTTTCAGCGGCAGCTGTTTGCGTTTTATGGTGCCCAGTTCCTGTACGTTCATCATGAAGGAACCGTCGCCCGATACGCAGATCACCGTATCCTCAGGGCGCGCCATCTGGGCGCCAACCGCGGCCGGTACGCCGAACCCCATAGTGCCCAGGCCGCTGGAGGTGATGAAATTCTCCGGGCGCTCGAAGGTCATGTGCTGCGCACTCCACATCTGGTGCTGGCCCACGTCGGTAGTCACCACGCTGTTGGCCGGCTTGCGCTCGGACAGCTGTTTCAACAACAGCGGCGCGTAGATCGGCTGGCCCGGATGATCATAACGCCAGGTGTGGGCTTCCTTCAGCTCAACCACCCGCTGCTGCCAGGCGGCAATTTTCAGCGGCTGCTGCAACGCCGGCAGCAAGGCCTTCAAGTCGCCTTCCAGCGCGACGTGTGCCTGGCGCAATTTGCTCATTTCCGCCGGGTCGATATCCATGTGGATCACCTTGGCATGCGGCGCGAACGCATTCAGTTTCCCGGTCACGCGATCGTCGAAACGCGCGCCGACAGCGATCAGCAGATCGCACTCCTGCACCGCCAGGTTTGCGCCCTTGGTACCGTGCATGCCCAGCATACCGAGGTAATACGGGTGAGCAGCATCCGCCGCGCCCAACCCTTTCAGCGTGACAACGTTGGGCATTTGAGTCACCGCGATAAACTCACGCAGTGCCGGTACCGCCTGCGCCATGCCTACGCCGCCGCCGATGTATAACATCGGTTTGTGAGCCTGCGCCAGCAACTCGGCGGCCTGCGCCACCTCCGCCGCCGGGTAATGCAACTCTTCGACGACCGGCACCAGGTGCGGGTGCAGCTCGCCGTGGGCCAGTTGGATGTCTTTCGGGATGTCGATCAGTACCGGGCCAGGGCGGCCGCTACAGGCGATGGCAAAGGCTTCCGCCATGATGCCCGGCAGCGCGTCCAGTGATTCCACCAGGAAGCTGTGTTTGGTGCAGGCCAGAGACAGGCCGAGAACATCGATCTCCTGAAAGGCATCGGTGCCAATCAGCGCGGAACCCACCTGGCCGGTGATGGCCACTACCGGAACCGAATCCAGCAGCGCATCGGCCAGGCCGGTGATCAAATTGGTGGCACCGGGACCAGAGGTGGCGATACAAACACCGACTTTGCCGGTTGCGCGGGCATAACCAATGGCAGCCATTGCGGCGCCCTGTTCGTGGCGGCACAGTAGGTGTTCTACCCCACCGTCATACAATGCATCGTAGACCGGCATGATTGCGCCACCTGGATAGCCGAATACCTTATCAACTCCCTGTGCACGCAATGCTTGTACTACCCACTGAGCCCCGTTCATAGTTATTTCCCCGCCTTACTTCGACAACTGCAGGATTTTGTTCTGTTATTCATATTCTTATCCTCGCTTCACTTTTCTCTTGCCAATAAAAAACCCCCGGACCTTTCGGTGCGGGGGTTCTCTTGCGATTCCGGCTTGTTTTCTAAGCCATTCTTCGTCCAAGTGCAGCCCCGCACGGTGGGATAATAATCACCACCACGCTAATCACGACTAGGCTAATCACTTGGGCAAAGGCTTTCATAATGGGTTTGTTCACTGTGCTCGTTTCGAACTAATACCTACAGAGGTACCATAGTCCCGCGCGGCATGACAACACTTTTTTTGCGTTATTATTCGGCGCAATCTGGTCATACCTCGCGCAAAATGTCCGGTATTCAAACGTTAGCCTGCACGCCTGAGGACTTCACGGCACCCGAGATCGCTTTACCGCGCGTGTCCTTGCCGAAGAACACCAACAACGCAATCACGATCGCCACCGTACCGGCAATCATCGCCATTGCCAGCCCATAATTATGGCCATGATGCTCGGCTATCGTCGCCTGCAGCGTGGCGTTGACCGAAGCAATCAGATTACCCAATTGATAAACAAACCCCGGCAGTACCGCGCGGGTATTGGCCGGCACCAATTCGGTAAGGTAAGTCGGCACCACGCCCCAGGCCCCCTGCACCATGAACTGCATCAGGAATGCGCCAATCCCCAGCATCAGCGAACCGCTGGAAAACGCCCACAGCGGGATCACCGGCAACGCCAGCAAGGCGGCAATGATGATCGCCTTCTTACGGCCGATTTTTTCCGACAGTGCCCCAAAGAAAACGCCACCAATGATTGACGCGATATTGTAGCTAATGGCAATGATACTGACGGTTTTAGGGTCGAAACCGTGCTGAACTTTCAAAAACACCGGATACATATCCTGAGTACCGTGCGAGAAGAAATTGAACGCCGCCATCAGCAGCACCAGGTAGCCGCACAGCTTCCAATGGCTCTTCAGCACCGGCAGCAATGCGCTGCTTTCCTTGCGTTCTCGGGCCGCCAGCCACACCGGCGACTCCTGCACGCAGTAGTAAATAAACGGCAGCAATAAAATGGGTGCCGCGCCGATCACGAACATGCCGCGCCAGCCGATAATTTCAAACAGCAGGCCATACACTACCGCCGCCAACAGGTAACCAAAGGGGTAGCCGGCCTGGAAAATCCCCGACATCAGGCCACGTGAACGATCGGGAATGGTTTCCATCGCCAGCGATGAGGCCACACCCCAGATCCCGCCCATCGCCACGCCGTACAGTACCCGCAGCAGCAGGAATATCGTCAACGAGGGTGCCGCCGCGGACAGCAGTTCAAACACCGAGAAGAACACGATATTCAGCATCAAAATCGGTTTGCGGCCATATTTTTCCGCCGCACGGCCAAAGATCAGCGCACCAATCGGGCGTACCGCCAGCGTCAGCAGGATCGCCAGCGTGACCTCTTCCATACCGACATGGAAAGATTGCGCGATATCGCTGAGCAGAAAGACCAGCACGAAGAAATCGAAAGCATCAAGCGTCCAGCTTGAAAAGCTGGCGATAGCTGCATTGCGTTGCAGCGGTGTCCAACCAAACATAATGTTATCCCTACCGTAGAGTACGAAGTCATGAGGTTTAGCGGCTGCCGCGGCAGAATGCAGCGGCGGTCGGATTGTGTTAAATAGGTGATTTTTATTTTAATCAATTGTTAAATACACCCATTTCCCCTCCGGTCGCAACATGGTTAGCCTGCTAATGTGTTGCAGCGTTCGCGTAATTGTTAAGGGGTATTGCCGCCCTTTGCGAAGCCCTGCACAAAAAAAGGCTATCTATCTGAAACCAATAATTTTAATTACGGCTTATCGCGCAAATATTCCAAGGGTAAAGCGCGACGTCGCAACACATCCCGCATCATGTTGCCTTCAGCAAGGAGAGCAATATGTCACTGGCAGTGATCTATACCCGGGCCACACTGGGCGTTCAGGCCCCTTCGGTTACGGTGGAAGTGCATATCAGCAATGGGTTGCCCGGCCTGACGATGGTCGGCCTGCCGGAAACTACGGTTAAAGAGGCGCGTGATCGAGTGCGCAGCGCCTTGATCAATAACGGTTTCACCTTTCCCGCACGGCGTATTACCGTCAATCTGGCACCGGCCGATCTGCCCAAGGAAGGCGGTCGCTATGATCTACCGATTGCGCTGGCTATCCTGGCGGCTTCCGAACAGCTGCCGGCCGATAAGCTGGCTCACTATGAATTCCTTGGCGAACTGGCATTATCTGGCGCTCTACGGGGCGTCAGCGGAGCCATCCCCGCAGCGCTGGCCGCCATGGAGTCAGGACGGCAATTGGTTTTGGCGACCGCCAATGGGCCGGAGGTGGGGCTAATTACGCAGAGCAAAACCCTGGTGGCGGACCACCTGTTGGAGGTGTGCGCCTTTGTGTTGGGTAAAGAGGATTTACCGGTAGCCCATGCGCCGCCGGCAATGAACAACGCGCCCGAACCGGCCGATCTGCAGGATATTCTGGGTCAGGAACAGGCAAAGCGCGCGCTGGAAATCGCCGCGGCCGGCGGCCACAACCTGCTGCTGGTGGGACCGCCAGGGACCGGGAAAACCATGTTGGCCAGCCGCTTGAATGGCCTTCTCCCGCCGCTGACCGATCAGGAAGCACTGGAAAGCATCGCGGTGGCCAGCCTGCTGCATCATGCTGCGCAAGCGCTGCCATGGCGACAGCGGCCGTTTCGCGCACCGCACCATAGCGCCTCGATGGCAGCTCTGGTCGGCGGGGGTTCGCTGCCGAGGCCGGGTGAAATTTCCATGGCGCACAATGGTGTCCTGTTTCTGGATGAACTGCCCGAATTCGAAAGGCGGGTACTGGATGCGCTGCGCGAACCGCTGGAGTCCGGCGAGATAGTGGTTTCACGCGCCAGCGCCAAAGTCTGCTTCCCGGCACGGGTACAGCTGATCGCCGCCATGAACCCCAGCCCTACCGGGCATTACCAGGGCATGCATAACCGCGCATCGCCACAGCAAGTCCTGCGCTATCTGGGGCGGCTTTCAGGGCCCTTTCTCGATCGTTTCGATCTCTCGATTGAAGTGCCATTGTTGCCACCAGGCCTGCTTAGCAAAAAGCGCATTGCCGGTGAAAACAGCGCTCAGGTACGGGAACGAGTGCTGTTGGCGCGTGAAAGGCAGCTCAGTCGAGCGGGGAAGATTAATGCCCTGCTGAACAATCATGAGGTCGAACGGGATTGCCGACTTAACGACGCGGACGCGGATTTTCTTGAAACGACGTTAAACAGGTTGGGATTATCGGTTCGCGCCTGGCAGCGGATCCTGAAAGTGGCTCGCACGCTGGCGGATTTGGCAGGAGATCGGGCTATTGATAAGCGACACTTGAGTGAAGCGCTTGGCTACCGCAGTATGGATCGCCTGCTGCTGCAGCTGCACCGCAGCCTTGAATAATAATGGGGCCCAAAGGCCCCATTAAAATCAATCCTCGCTGTCGGTGTAATCTTCCACCGCATCAGCCTGCGGCTTACCGCCGGACAGAGTATGGAATTTTTTCGGGCGACGTGTGCGCGCCAGATATTTAGCCCATACTTTTTCCTGCTCGGTAACCGGCTCGCGCTCACCGTGGCACACTGCGACGAACAACTGTTCTTCTTCAGTGGCCGGCTGGCGTTTACCCGTATCCAGCTCGTTGAACGCATACCCGAAACGCTCTAGCAATTGCGCTTCTTTAATGGTGAAATCGCCGTGACGGGAGAACCCGCGAGGGTAATGTTTATTATCAAAAAATCGACTGGTCGTGGTGAAGCTATCCGCCATCTGACACGCTCCTAATTCTCTCATGGCCGTGCTGTTTATGGCGCGGAGTATTAGATAGGCTTGACATTGTGTAAAACAAAACATTTAAATCTTAACGATAAAAATTACTGGAGATGGGTGTGGATACCGAATTACTGAAAACCTTTTTGGAGGTCAGTAGAACGCGTCACTTTGGCCGAGCCGCAGAATCCTTGTACTTAACGCAGTCTGCCGTCAGTTTCCGCATCCGCCAGTTAGAAAACCAATTGGGCGCGAATCTGTTCACCCGTCACCGCAACAATATCCGCCTGACGCCTGCTGGAGAGCGGCTTTTGCCCTATGCAGAGAGCCTGATGATGACCTGGCAACTGGCGAAAAAAGAGGTGGTGCGTTCACTGCAACATACCGAGTTATCCATCGGTGCCACGGCGTCATTGTGGGAGGCTTATTTGACCCCCTGGCTGCAGTCGCTCTATCAGCAGCGTGAGGCGTTGCAGCTGGAGGCCAGGGTGGCGCTACGGCACTCTTTGGTAAAACAGCTGCATGAAAGACAGCTCGATTTGCTCATCACCACCGAGCCGCCAAAGATGGATGAACTGGCCAGCCAGCTGTTGGGGAATTTCTCGTTGCGGCTGTTCTCTTCCACCCTGCGCGATCAACATGCGCCAATGCCCTATATCAAGCTGGAATGGGGGGCGGATTTCCATCAGCAGGAAAGCCGCATGCTGGAGAGCGACACTCTGCCGGTGCTCACCACTACCTCTGCGCATCTGACCCGGCAACTGCTGGAAACCACCGGTGGCTGCGCCTTCCTGCCCAGTCAGTGGGAGAATGATTACCCGCAGTTAACCGCCATCGCCGAGATCCCGGCCATTATCCGCCCGCTGTACGCCGTCTGGTTGCAAAATAGCGACCAGCAGCCGCTGATCCGGCAACTGCTGAAAATACCTTTGAAAACCTCAGCATGAGGCGCTATAACGGCTTCAAACGAGGATGTCGGGGTTGGGTTCGCCTGCTGAGCCAAAACGCGCTTATCGCCTTCTGAAGGCCGATAAAGCAGAACAACAGAATACCGATAACGATTTTGGTCCACCACGAACTGAGCGTGCCGTCGAAGGTAATGTAGCTCTGAATCAATCCCTGGATCAGCACGCCAAACAGCGTGCCCAAAACGGTGCCCACGCCGCCGGTCAACAAGGTACCGCCAATCACGACGGCAGCAATGGCATCCAACTCCACGCCGCTGGCCGCCAGGGCATAACCTGCCGAGGTATACAGCGAGAAAATGATCCCTGATAGTGCCGCCAGCGTGCTTGAGAGCATATAAATCAGTACGGTGGTACGCTGTACCGGTACGCCCATCAGCGCGGCAGAGACCCGATTACCGCCGATGGCGTAGACGTTATGCCCAAAGCGCGTACGGTGCGCCAGCACCATGCCGACCGCCACAACCAATAGCATCACCAGCGCCAACAATGTAAAGCGCCCAGCGCCCGGCATTTTCCAGGCATAGTTCGCCAGCGTCACATACAGCGGATGATCGATGGGAATCGACTCCTCTGAAACAATAAAACTCATGCCCCGTACGAAGAACATTCCGGCCAGCGTAATAATAAACGCCGGTAGCTTCAGCACATCAATGATCCAACCCATCAGCGCGCCGAACGACGCCCCCATCAACAGCGCGATGATGAACGCATAACCCGGTGCAATGCCGTAAGTTCCGATCAACTTGGCCAGCAGCACCCCGGTGAAGGCGATCACCGAGCCGACAGACAGATCGATACCGCCGGAAAGGATCACAAACGTCATGCCGACCGCGACGATGCCCAGAAAGGCGTTGTCGGTCAGCAAATCGCACCACACCCGCGTTGAGGCAAAGCCGGGAAACTGCGTCAGACAAAAAGCGTAGCCCAGAAGGAACACCAGGACGGTAATCAGCAGCGGAAGATTACGTTTGATCATGGTTTTCTTCTCCCAAGCAGGTGGCGCAGCGTGAAGCTGGGCGATTGCACCATCAACACCGCCAACACCACAATCGCCTTCAACACCAGATTAAACTCAGGCCGATAGCCGGACAGCAGAATGCCGGTATTCATCCCCTGAATAATTAATGCCCCCACTACCGACAGCAACAGGTTAAAACGACCGCCCAACAGTGAACCGCCGCCAATCACAACCGCCAGGATCGCATCCAGCTCCAACCACAACCCGGCATTGTTGGCATCAGCGCCACGGATGTCCGCCGTGACGATAACGCCGGCAACGGCGGCGCACAGCCCGCAGATCACATACACCGCCATCACCACCCAGCCGGTGCTGACACCTGCATTACGCGCGGAACGCAGATTGATGCCTACGGCTTCGATAAACAGTCCCAACGCCGTTTTACGCGTTAACAGCCAGATCAACAGCAGCATGACCGCAGCAATGATCGCCGGCATCGGCAAATACATCAGCGTACCGCTGCCGAGCCACGCCAACCCCTCTCGCTCAAAGGTGACGATTTGCCCTTCGGTAATCAGTTGGGCAATGCCGCGCCCAGCCACCATCAGCATCAGCGTGGCAACAATCGGCTGTATCTGCAGCACCGCCACCAAAAACCCGTTCCACAGGCCACACAGTGTGCCAACCGCCAGGGCGGCTGCCAGTACATAGCTCAGCGGATAACCGGCGCTGGTCAGCGTTGCCGCCGTGGCACCGGCTATCGCCATCACCGCTCCCACCGAAAGGTCGATACCACCAGTGGCGATCACCAACGTCATGCCCAATGCCAATAACGCGACCGGTGCGCCGCGATTAACAATGTCGATTACGCTGCCAAACAGTCGACCATCTTGAATATGCAGGGAAAAGAAATTCGGGGCGACCAGACTGTCGATAAGCAAAATCACCGCCAGCGCCCCCAGTTGCGTTGCTCCGGCAGGGATGACCCACCTGACTTTACGCGGCCCACTGGTCATGGAGAGACTCCTGAGGTTCATCCTGCCCCCTGTTGTGCGGCTATTACCTGCATGATTGCAGGCACCGTAATGGCGTTATGTTCAAGCTGCGCTACGTGTTTCCGGTCTCGAAGCACAACGATGCGATCGGCATAACCCACCAGTTCTTCCAGTTCGGAGGAGATCACCAATAATGCCAGACCTTCGTCACAGAGCTTTTCGATCAAGCGAATGATTTCGGCATGCGCACCAACGTCAATGCCGCGCGTCGGTTCATCCAGGATCAGAAAACGGGGTTTCGTCGCCAGCCAACGTGACAACAGCACCTTCTGCTGATTACCGCCGGACAGATACTGGATTTGCTGTTCTGGCCCAGGAGTACGAATGCCCAACAGTTGGATATAGCTTTCAGTAATGCGGGTTTGCTCTTTCAGCGAGAGCGGCCTTAGCCAGCCGCGTTGAGCCTGCAGGGCCAAAATGATATTTTCCCGCACGGTCGCAGCGCCGATGATTCCATCGGTCTTACGATCTTCGGGGCAATACCCGAAGCCGAGGCTGGCAGCGTTACGTGGCGTCCGGATGTTCACCGCACGCCCTTCGACTTTTACACTGCCGTTGTCGCGCGGTTTGATACCGAATATGAGCTGGGCCGTTTCGGTACGCCCCGATCCCAGCAGCCCGGCCAGCCCTACAATCTCACCCGGGCGAATCTGCAGATCAAAGGGCTCAACCATCCCGCGCCGCCCATAACCGCTGAATTCAACCAACGATGGCGCCTTTGAGGGCGTATGCTCGCTGCGTTTCAGTAATGACTCATCAAACGCGTGGCCGAGCATCATCTGTACCAGTTCCATACGCGGTAAGTCGGCGGTGGCTTTCGTTCCCACTAACTTGCCGTTGCGCAGTACGGTGATGCGATCGCTGATGCGATAAACCTGATCGAGAAAATGGGTAACAAAGATCATTCCCATTCCCTGACTACGGAGCTGGCTGAGAATGTCCAGCAGCATGCTGACCTCTTTGGCATCCAGGCTGGCGGTTGGCTCATCAAGAATCAAGACTTTGGCGGACAGATCGACGGCCCGCGCGATAGCGATAATCTGCTGGATGGCAATGGAGTAATTACCCAGCGGCTGGCTGACGTCCAACTGCAGCCCATACCCCAGTAAAAGTTGCTGAGCCTGACGCAGCAGTTTTTTTTGATCGATCAGGCCGAAGCGCGTGGGCTCTCGCCCGATGAACAGGTTGGCGGCCACCGAGATGTTCGCCAGCAGGTTAACTTCCTGATAAACCGTACCAATGCCCAGTATCTGCGCCTGCGCGGTGCTCTGCGGGGCAATGGCGATGCCTTCCAGTAATACCTCGCCGGCGGAACGCTGATAAACCCCGGTCAACGCTTTGATCAGCGTGGATTTCCCCGCGCCATTTTCGCCCAGCAGCGCCATGATCTCTCCGCGCTGCAACGTGACATCAACCTGCTCCAGCGCTTTTACGCCAGGAAATTCAACGGATAATCCCTTAATCGTCAATAACGTCGTCTGAGAGTTAGCCATCTGCTGTTCCGTCGGTGAGTAGATTAATAGCCCATGCTTTTCTTCAGCTCGAACTCCTGTTTAGCCGTATCCGGTTGCAGCAGCTTGGACTCGGTCTGGATAAACTTCGGCGGCGGGGTACCTTCTTTTTTCATCGCCAGCAGCGCATCAAACGCCGGACCGGCCATATTCGGCGTTAGCTCGACCGTGGCATTGGCTTCACCGTTCATCATTGCCTTAAATATGTCAGGCACACCGTCGATAGAAACGATTTTGATCTGTGAGCCCGGCTTTAAGCCCGCCTCTTTGATCGCCTGGATGGCGCCGATTGCCATGTCGTCGTTATGTGCATAAACGGCGCAAATATTTTTGCCGTTTTGCTCAGCCTTGATGAAGCTTTCCATCACTTCTTTACCTTTGCTGCGCGTAAAATCACCCGATTGCGAGCGGATGATCTTAACGTTGGCGGCGGAGGCTATGCCGTCAGCAAAACCTTTCTTACGGTTGAGGGCAACGCTGGCGCCCACGGTGCCCTGTAGCTCGACTACGTTGCAAGGCTTGCCGGCGACCTCTTTCACCAGCCATTCTCCTGCGACTTTACCTTCGTGCACGCTGTCAGAAGCCACCGCCGCGGTATACAGCGAAGGGTCGTTTACCTCAATCATTCGGTCGAGCAGGAATACCGGGATTTTGGCCTCCTTGGCTTCCTGCAGCACAGGCGTCCAGCCGGTGGCGACAACCGGTGCAATGAAAATGGCGTCAACACCCTGAGCAATGAAAGATCTGACCGCTTTGATTTGGTTTTCCTGTTTTTGCTGCGCATCGGCGATTTTCAGCGTGATATCCCGCTTTTCAGCTTCCTGTTTCGAAACCTTGGTTTCCGCCGAACGCCAACCCGATTCGGAACCAATCTGTGAAAAGCCGACGACCAGCGGTGCCGCCTGTCCCGTACCTACCAAAGCGCCAGTAATGGCGGCCGCTAACAGCAGACGTCTAACCATGTTGTTCTCCTCGCGTTGCCCTGGCATGGAACCACACCGGGCAGGGATTATCGTTGTTGTGTATGCTGCATTTTTTCTGGTGAAGTGGGTGTCCTTAGGGTTGGACACACATAAGGTGTAGTCGAAAATCGGGCAGGAATAATGCGCGGCATCACATCACGGCAGAACAACCATTTTGTACATGGATCCAGCTAAAAATGTCTAAATTGGGAACGATTTCGGTGGGAGTTTTAAGCGATCTTTCAGGGGAATTATGGGAGATGGGGAAATTTCACGCAAAAAAAAACCCTTCGCTTTCGCAAAGGGTTTCTAATATGGCAGGGGCGGAGAGACTCGAACTCGCGACACCCGGTTTTGGAGACCGGTGCTCTACCAACTGAGCTACGCCCCTAAATCTCGCTTAACATTATGCCCGCTAAGATAGCAGGCATAATTTAAATAAGTGGCGGAACGGACGGGGCTCGAACCCGCGACCCCCTGCGTGACAGGCAGGTATTCTAACCAACTGAACTACCGCTCCACCGATTCTTTTACGTCACATCTTTCGATGTGGGCAAAACCGCGCTTGGCGATCCTGCTCATTACCAGTTGTCAGGCTGATAACGTTTATTTGATGCCTGGCAGTGTCCTACTCTCGCATGGGGAGACCCCACACTACCATCGGCGCTACGGCGTTTCACTTCTGAGTTCGGCATGGGGTCAGGTGGGACCACCGCGCTATTGCCGCCAGGCAAATTCTGTTTCATTCCAACCGCTACTCCCGTAGCCATTGAAACCAATCTCGGAACTCGCTGAAAATCTCTACAATCTCTCTAAAACACCTTTGGTGTTGTAAGGTTAAGCCTCACGGATCATTAGTACTGGTTAGCTCAATGCATCGCTGCACTTACACACCCAGCCTATCAACGTCTTAGTCTTAAACGTTCCTTCAGGGGCCTTAAAGGCCCAGGGAAGACTCATCTCGAGGCAAGTTTCGCGCTTAGATGCTTTCAGCGCTTATCTTTTCCGCACTTAGCTACCGGGCAGTGCCATTGGCATGACAACCCGAACACCAGTGGTGCGTTCACTCCGGTCCTCTCGTACTAGGAGCAACCCCTCTCAATCTTCCAACGCCCACGGCAGATAGGGACCGAACTGTCTCACGACGTTCTAAACCCAGCTCGCGTACCACTTTAAATGGCGAACAGCCATACCCTTGGGACCTACTTCAGCCCCAGGATGTGATGAGCCGACATCGAGGTGCCAAACACCGCCGTCGATATGAACTCTTGGGCGGTATCAGCCTGTTATCCCCGGAGTACCTTTTATCCGTTGAGCGATGGCCCTTCCATTCAGAACCACCGGATCACTAAGACCTACTTTCGTACCTGCTCGAGCCGTCACTCTCGCAGTCAAGCTAGCTTATGCCTTTGCACTAACCTCACGATGTCCGACCGTGATTAGCTAACCTTCGTGCTCCTCCGTTACTCTTTGGGAGGAGACCGCCCCAGTCAAACTACCCACCAGACACTGTCCTCACCCCAGATTATGGGGCCGAGTTAGAACATCAAACATTAAAGGGTGGTATTTCAAGGTTGGCTCCACGCAGACTGGCGTCCACGCTTCAAAGCCTCCCACCTATCCTACACATCAAGGCTCAATGTTCAGTGTCAAGCTATAGTAAAGGTTCACGGGGTCTTTCCGTCTTGCCGCGGGTACACTGCATCTTCACAGCGAGTTCAATTTCACTGAGTCTCGGGTGGAGACAGCCTGGCCATCATTACGCCATTCGTGCAGGTCGGAACTTACCCGACAAGGAATTTCGCTACCTTAGGACCGTTATAGTTACGGCCGCCGTTTACTGGGGCTTCGATCAAGAGCTTCGCCTTGCGGCTGACCCCATCAATTAACCTTCCAGCACCGGGCAGGCGTCACACCGTATACGTCCACTTTCGTGTTTGCACAGTGCTGTGTTTTTATTAAACAGTTGCAGCCAGCTGGTATCTGCGACTGGCTTCAGCTCCGAGAGCAAGTCTCTTCACCTACGCGCCAGCGTGCCTTCTCCCGAAGTTACGGCACCATTTTGCCTAGTTCCTTCACCCGAGTTCTCTCAAGCGCCTTGGTATTCTCTACCTGACCACCTGTGTCGGTTTGGGGTACGATTCTGTGTTACCTGATGCTTAGAGGCTTTTCCTGGAAGCTTGGCATCAACTACTTCTGCACCGTAGTGCATCGTCATCACGCCTCAGGGTTGATAAGTAACCGGATTTACCAGGTCACTCCCCCTACACGCTTAAACCGGGACAACCGTCGCCCGGCTAGCCTAGCCTTCTCCGTCCCCCCTTCGCAGTAACACCGAGTACAGGAATATTAACCTGTTTCCCATCGACTACGCCTTTCGGCCTCGCCTTAGGGGTCGACTCACCCTGCCCCGATTAACGTTGGACAGGAACCCTTGGTCTTCCGGCGAGCGGGCTTTTCACCCGCTTTATCGTTACTTATGTCAGCATTCGCACTTCTGATACCTCCAGCAACCCTCACAGGTCACCTTCAACGGCTTACAGAACGCTCCCCTACCCAACAACGCCTAAGCGTCGCTGCCGCAGCTTCGGTGCATGGTTTAGCCCCGTTACATCTTCCGCGCAGGCCGACTCGACCAGTGAGCTATTACGCTTTCTTTAAATGATGGCTGCTTCTAAGCCAACATCCTGGCTGTCTATGCCTTCCCACATCGTTTCCCACTTAACCATGACTTTGGGACCTTAGCTGGCGGTCTGGGTTGTTTCCCTCTTCACGACGGACGTTAGCACCCGCCGTGTGTCTCCCGTGATAACATTCTTCGGTATTCGGAGTTTGCATCGGTTTGGTAAGCCGGGATGGCCCCCTAGCCGAAACAGTGCTCTACCCCCGAAGATGAGTTCACGAGGCGCTACCTAAATAGCTTTCGGGGAGAACCAGCTATCTCCCGGTTTGATTGGCCTTTCACCCCCAGCCACAAGTCATCCGCTAATTTTTCAACATTAGTCGGTTCGGTCCTCCAGTTAGTGTTACCCAACCTTCAACCTGCCCATGGCTAGATCACCGGGTTTCGGGTCTATACCTTGCAACTATTCGCCCAGTTAAGACTCGGTTTCCCTACGGCTCCCCTATACGGTTAACCTTGCTACAAAATATAAGTCGCTGACCCATTATACAAAAGGTACGCAGTCACACCACGAAGGTGCTCCCACTGCTTGTACGTACACGGTTTCAGGTTCTATTTCACTCCCCTCGCCGGGGTTCTTTTCGCCTTTCCCTCACGGTACTGGTTCACTATCGGTCAGTCAGGAGTATTTAGCCTTGGAGGATGGTCCCCCCATATTCAGACAGGATGTCACGTGTCCCGCCCTACTCATCGAACTCACAGTTAATGCATTTTAGTGTACGGGACTATCACCCTTTACTGTGCGACTTTCCAGACGCTTCCACTAACACAAGAACTGATTCAGGTTCTGGGCTCCTCCCCGTTCGCTCGCCGCTACTGGGGGAATCTCGGTTGATTTCTTTTCCTCGGGGTACTTAGATGTTTCAGTTCCCCCGGTTCGCCTCATACGACTATGTATTCATCGTATGATAGTGCAACGAATTGCACTGGGTTTCCCCATTCGGGTATCGCCGGTTATTACGGTTCATATCACCTTACCGACGCTTATCGCAGATTAGCACGCCCTTCATCGCCTCTGACTGCCTAGGCATCCACCGTGTACGCTTAGTCACTTAACCTCACAACCCGAAGGTGTTTCCACTTTCGTGCTGCTACATTTGAGAGACTCTATGACAGGTTAATCCTTACCCCAATACTTCTACGGAGGGATAAGTTTCAGCTGTCATGTTTCAATTTTCAGCTTGTTCCAGATTGTTAAAGAGCAAAATACTTCGCAGCATACTGTTGCCAGTACACTCTGAAGTATTGAAATACAGGACTATATGGTGGAGCTAAGCGGGATCGAACCGCTGACCTCCTGCGTGCAAGGCAGGCGCTCTCCCAGCTGAGCTATAGCCCCATACAGTCACGTGCAGTACCTTTTCCACTTCGAGAAGTGGTAGGCCTGAGTGGACTTGAACCACCGACCTCACCCTTATCAGGGGTGCGCTCTAACCACCTGAGCTACAAGCCTATAAAGGTATTTCTGCTCGTTACTTTTTCATCAGACAATCTGTGTGAGCACTTCACGCGAATCAATATCATTAGGTAAGGAGGTGATCCAACCGCAGGTTCCCCTACGGTTACCTTGTTACGACTTCACCCCAGTCATGAATCACAAAGTGGTAAGCGCCCTCCCGAAGGTTAAGCTACCTACTTCTTTTGCAACCCACTCCCATGGTGTGACGGGCGGTGTGTACAAGGCCCGGGAACGTATTCACCGTAGCATTCTGATCTACGATTACTAGCGATTCCGACTTCACGGAGTCGAGTTGCAGACTCCGATCCGGACTACGACGTACTTTATGAGGTCCGCTTGCTCTCGCGAGTTCGCTTCTCTTTGTATACGCCATTGTAGCACGTGTGTAGCCCTACTCGTAAGGGCCATGATGACTTGACGTCATCCCCACCTTCCTCCGGTTTATCACCGGCAGTCTCCTTTGAGTTCCCGCCATTACGCGCTGGCAACAAAGGATAAGGGTTGCGCTCGTTGCGGGACTTAACCCAACATTTCACAACACGAGCTGACGACAGCCATGCAGCACCTGTCTCAGAGTTCCCGAAGGCACTAAGCTATCTCTAGCGAATTCTCTGGATGTCAAGAGTAGGTAAGGTTCTTCGCGTTGCATCGAATTAAACCACATGCTCCACCGCTTGTGCGGGCCCCCGTCAATTCATTTGAGTTTTAACCTTGCGGCCGTACTCCCCAGGCGGTCGACTTAACGCGTTAGCTCCGGAAGCCACGCCTCAAGGGCACAACCTCCAAGTCGACATCGTTTACAGCGTGGACTACCAGGGTATCTAATCCTGTTTGCTCCCCACGCTTTCGCACCTGAGCGTCAGTCTTTGTCCAGGGGGCCGCCTTCGCCACCGGTATTCCTCCAGATCTCTACGCATTTCACCGCTACACCTGGAATTCTACCCCCCTCTACAAGACTCTAGCTTGCCAGTTTCAAATGCAGTTCCCACGTTAAGCGCGGGGATTTCACATCTGACTTAACAAACCGCCTGCGTGCGCTTTACGCCCAGTAATTCCGATTAACGCTTGCACCCTCCGTATTACCGCGGCTGCTGGCACGGAGTTAGCCGGTGCTTCTTCTGCGAGTAACGTCAATGCAATGTGCTATTAACACACTACCCTTCCTCCTCGCTGAAAGTGCTTTACAACCCGAAGGCCTTCTTCACACACGCGGCATGGCTGCATCAGGCTTGCGCCCATTGTGCAATATTCCCCACTGCTGCCTCCCGTAGGAGTCTGGACCGTGTCTCAGTTCCAGTGTGGCTGGTCATCCTCTCAGACCAGCTAGGGATCGTCGCCTAGGTGAGCCATTACCCCACCTACTAGCTAATCCCATCTGGGCACATCTGATGGCATGAGGCCCGAAGGTCCCCCACTTTGGTCCGTAGACGTTATGCGGTATTAGCTACCGTTTCCAGTAGTTATCCCCCTCCATCAGGCAGTTTCCCAGACATTACTCACCCGTCCGCCGCTCGTCACCCAGGAGCAAGCTCCCTGTGCTACCGCTCGACTTGCATGTGTTAGGCCTGCCGCCAGCGTTCAATCTGAGCCATGATCAAACTCTTCAATTAAAAGCTTGATTTGCTTCAACTCGTGAAGCGATGCTCGAAAATTAACTTTCGTAATAATTCAACTAAATGAATTACTGCTTGGTCACTCTTCAAGACTTGATATTTTTTTGAACCCGAAGGTTCTGGATATCGTCTTGTGGAGTGCCCACACAGATTGTCTGATAAATTGTTAAAGAGCGTTCGTTACTAAGATATTTCTCGGTAACGCGGGAGGTGCATATTACGCTTTCCCGCTGAAGAGTCAAGCTTTTTTCTTATTAAGAAACGGTGTTTTCACCGGCTTGCTTCTTCCTGGCTGGGCGACTGGTTCTCGTTAGAGGAGTCGTTGTTCCCGGTCAGTGGAGGCGCATTATAGGGAGTTCTCAGAAGGCCGCAACCCCTAATTTCAATATTTTTTCCGACCGTTGAACATTTAACCAAAACAGCCTTAAAGAGGCAGTTTTTTCAACGATTTAAAGCCATATCCCTGTAGAACGGGCAATAAAGCGTCAGTATCTTCATTTAACGCCATGCAATACGCCAGATTCTCTTCCTGCGTCGACACCAGATTTTCCTGCGTCGAAATCAGCCATGCGGTACGACGGGCAATCGCCGCGCCGGAATCGATCAGTCGAGTTCCCTCAGGCAACACCTGCATTAGCTCTTCTGCTAATAAAGGGAAATGGGTGCAACCGAGTACCACGGTATCCGGTGGCTCGCGCATGCTCAGCCATGGATGGAGAATTTTCTTCAGCGCCGGCAGCGGTACGGCTTCACCATGCAGCTTGGCTTCTGCCAGTTCCACCAGCTCAGAGGAGCCAAGCAGCTCGATCTTGCAATCGGTAGCGAAACGGGCGATCAGCTCATGGGTATAAGTACGCTGTACGGTACCGCGGGTAGCCAGCAGGCCCACCACACCATTGGCGGTCAGGCGGGCAGCAGGCTTGATGGCAGGCACCACGCCGACAACCGGGAAGGTAAAGCGTTCGCGCAGGGCCGGCAGGGAGACCGTACTGGCCGTGTTACAAGCGATGATGACTATCGCCAGAGGATGCCGTTGCTGCACCGCGCTGACAATCTCCAGCACGCGCTCAACAATAAACTCTTCGGATTTCTCGCCGTAGGGAAACGCCACATTATCGAAGGCGTATATATAGTGGAGGTCCGGCAGCAGTTGCCGAACCTCTTGATACACCGATAACCCGCCGACGCCGGAATCAAATACCAGCACCGTCGGACGGGCCATAGCAGGGGTGTTAGAAGGTATAGCTTCCAGTGAGGTAGTATTCTCTTCCTGGAGTAGCGTAGCCATAAGCCGTCTCATAATCTTTATCAAACAGGTTGGCGATTCTACCACGAACTGTCAGATGAGATGTGACAGGATACGAAACTGCGAGATCCCACAGGCTGACACCGCCAAGTTTGACGCTTTGCTCTGGATAGGTGCTGTAGTCTTTATCATAACGCTCACCCAGGTATTGATAGGTCACTGCCCAGTCAAAATCATAGACCTGCCAATCCAGCTCATACTTCACCTGCTGTTTGGCACGGCGCAGCAGCACTTCATTGGTTTTGGCATTACGCGGATCGACATAGTCGTAACCAATGTGATGGGTTAACGGACCCGTGTCGAATGAAGCTGTAGCTTCAATACCTTTAATTGTGGCCTTGCCAACATTGTAATAGACGTAGTTGGTCTCGCCGGTGGAATCAATCAGGTTATCAATATCGTTGCGGTAGCCGGACACGCGCCAGGTTACCGGCCCGGTCAAACCTTCAAAGCCCCCTTCCCACTGTTTGCTTTCTTCCGGTTTTAGATCGGTATTATTGCCGAAGTTGCCATACAGCTGACCCATATTAGGGGCTTTGAATGCCGTGCCGTAGGAAGCGATGAAACGGTACCCTTCAATAAACTCCCAGCCCGCACTGGTTTGCCAAGTGCCATGCCAGCCAAATTCGGAATGATCGTCGCCGCGAACCGCCCCTTCCAGAGTGACCGGCCCGACCAACTGCTGCGCAGTCAGATAAACACCGGCGTTGCGTTGGGTTTTTTCACCGTTAACCGTGGTGGAGTCTGGCTTGATTTGCTGATGCTGCCAGTCAATCCCCGAACTGACCGTACCCTGACCTACCTGAAGAGTATTTCCCCATTGCAGGTTGTACTGCTCGGAGTCCACCAGGCTGGCTGAGCTGTCATACATGCCGCGACGAGGATCGTAATCATAATCCTTGCTGTGGCTGTAGCTGCCAATCAACTGCGTCGCGTAGATGCCTTCCTTATAACGCAGGCCGGTATCCCAGGTTTGACTGTACAACTTGCGGGTATCGACCAGCGCGCTGGTAGGCGAAGAGTAATACGCGTCGTAAGCCGTGCGGTTATCGTAACCGTAACCACGAACAAAACCGCTGATAGCCTCGTTGAACTGATGATCAACAGCGCCGTATAGCGACTTGCTCATAAAGCCGTCGCGATCCTGCTGGCTTTGCATGCCGGTGCTGCCGTAGGCCACCACATCATAACCTTTGGTATAGGTGTAGTTACCGGCGACCGTGGCAACCGTGCTGTCGCCCAGCTGTTGTTGAGTAGACGCGTCATAGGCCTGGTAGCCGTTAGACCCCACACCGGCGGAAAGCGTAGTGCCGTTCTTTTCGCGGGTGGTAATAATGTTAACCACGCCGCCGATGGCATCGGAGCCATAAACCGCCGAACGTGGGCCACGAATATATTCAACTTTCTGCACCAGCGAAATCGGGATCTGGCTGAGATCGGAAGAGCCGCTGATACCGGCCTGATTAAGACGGATACCGTCGATCAGCACCAGCACATGGCTGGAATTGGTGCCGCGAATGAACAGCGAGCTTTTTTGCCCCAGGCCACCGTTCTGCCCCACGTCTACACCCGGCAGGCGGCGCATCACATCGGTCAGGCTTTTTGCCTGCCAGCGGTCGATTTCATCACGGGTGACGACGGAAGTGGGTGCCAGCACGGAAGAAACCGGCTGCGGGAAGCGGTTGGCGGAAACCACCAGATTTTCGCTGTTATTCGCTGTGGTGTTGTCTTGCGCCCAGCCAGAAAAAGCCGTGACGGAAGAAACCACCGCCAGCAGCGTATTTTTTGTAATTGTCATGAAAAAGCATCCAAACTTAATTGGCGGATGCCGCAGGATCATGGCCGGTATTTCGCGACGGCCACGGACATTGCGACGTAACACCGGCAGGTCTTCGGGCTTGGGAGTTGCGGGCGGCCTCTTAGCTACCAGCACCGGGCGATGACTTCCCGTCCTGCAATGGACAGTGTCTGCGTAAAACGCTATCGCCGTGACTTCCCCTTACCGCTGCGCGTCAGCTCCGGATTCACACCGGATTCCCTTTTCACTCACTGCTTGAGGCCGGACGACAATGCTACGATCAATGTAAATAGATGTCTAGACTGCTATCAATGTTACAAATAATAAACACGACAAAACTGGACTTCACGGACTGATTCCCTACAATCCCCGCTGATCAAATTTGCCTGACGAGAAGAAACATGACGCCCGAGAATTTGCCTATTGAACGTTACGATGACCAACTGGCGGAAAAAACTGCCCGGCTGAAGACGCTGATGTCACCGTTCACGGCACCCGAGCCGGAAGTGTTCCGCTCGCAAGTCGAACACTACCGCATGCGCGCAGAATTCCGCATCTGGCATGATGAAGACGAGATGTACCACATCATGTTTGACCAGCAGACCAAGCAACGCATCCGCGTCGAGCAGTTTCCTGCCGCCAGCGAATTGATTAACCGCCTGATGAGCGCACTGATCGCCGCCATCAAGCCGGATCCTATTTTGCGCCGCAAGCTGTTCCAGATTGATTACCTGTCGACCCGCAGCGGCAAAATCATCGCCTCGCTGCTGTATCACCGTAAGCTGGACGACGCCTGGCAGCAGCAGGCAGAAAAGCTGCGGGATGATCTCCGCGCCCAGGGCTTTGACCTGCAGTTGATTGGTCGTGCGTCGAAGATGAAAATCATGCTGGATCAGGATTACGTCGATGAAGTCCTGCCGGTCGCCGGCCGCGACATGATTTACCGTCAGGTGGAAAACAGCTTCACCCAGCCGAATGCGGCGATGAACATACAGATGCTGGAATGGGCGCTGGACGTGACCGCCGGCTCTAAAGGCGATCTGCTGGAGCTGTATTGCGGCAACGGCAACTTCTCCCTGGCGCTGGCGCGTAACTTCGAGCGGGTGCTGGCCACTGAAATCGCCAAGCCTTCCGTTGCCGCGGCGCAGTACAACATTGCCGCCAATCATATCGACAACGTACAGATTATCCGTATGGCGGCGGAAGACTTTACCCAGGCGATGAACGGAGTACGCGAGTTTAATCGTTTGAAGGGTATCGATCTGAGCAGCTATAACTGCGAAACCATTTTTGTCGATCCGCCGCGCAGCGGACTGGATGATGAAACGGTAAAAATGGTGCAGGCTTATCCGCGAATTTTGTATATCTCATGCAACCCGGAGACGCTGTGCGCCAATCTGGAGACGTTGCAGGAAACTCATCAAATCAGCCGTCTGGCATTGTTCGATCAGTTCCCGTATACCCATCACATGGAATGCGGCGTACTGTTGGAAAAACGCGTTTAATCTCACAGGGGCGCCGCGCTTGCTGCGCCCCTGGTTTTCCCCTTACGCCGGGGTATTCTCATCCAGCGCCTTGCGCGCCTTCAGCTTCATGCCAATCCAGAACACCAGCGCCACGGAAATAATCGCCGGCAGGAAGTTAGAGCCGATCTGCGGGTATTCGGCACGCACTATCGCACTGTACAGCAGCACCCCAAGCAGGAAGGTCGCCGCCGCCAGCTTAGGTATGCCATCCGGCATCGCGCGGTGCAGATACCGTTGATGCAGGCAATACACCGCCAACACCAAAGCAATAATCGGGAAAATCGAAAACGGCACCACCGAGCTGAACAGCGCGGCGAACGAACCGTTGATTGAAAGGCCGGCAATCAACGCCAGCAGTAAGGTGCCATTCTCACGGCCTGGTTTTTCCATCGCTTTCTACCTTTTTATACGTGGGATACAGAAGTTTTTTCTTGTTCGCGGCGATACCAATAATAAGCGCCTTTGGAAATCATCCGCAGTTGCAACACTAAGCGCTCCTCAAGCCGACGCCGTTGATCGATGTCGATATCCAGCGCTTCAGCACCGGCGCTGAAGACGATGGTGACCATAGCTTCCGCCTGCGCTTCGGTGAAACTGCGCGGCATATGGTTTTCCAGCTCGAGGTAATCCGCCAGTTCGGCGATAAAATGTTGGATCTCACGCGCCACCGCCGCACGAAAGGCCGCCGAGGTCCCGGAACGTTCACGCAACAGCAGGCGGAAGGCGTTGGGATTATTGCCGATAAACTCCATAAAGGTGGAGACCGAGGTGCGGATCACGCTGCCCCCCTTGGCGATACGCTGCCGCGCCTGCCGCATCAGTTGACGCAGCATCAGGCCGCTCTCATCCACCATGGTTAACCCCAGCTCGTCCACATCACGGAAGTGGCGATAAAATGACGTCGGCGCGATGCCCGCTTCACGCGAGACCTCACGCAGGCTCAGACTGGCAAAGCTGCGTTCAGCGCTCAGTTGGCTGAAGGCCGCTTCGATGAGGGAACGACGAGTCCGTTCTTTTTGTTGTGCTCTGACGCCCATATGCATATCCAGATAAGATCCATTTTCTCAGTCTAACGCCGTAGACCCGGCAATATAGCAAATTTTATTGCAACAGCATTTATACAAACGCGCCCTGTCACAGTTTCAGCCTGCACCATTTGTGCTTTGCCTCAAAAAGCCTAATGGTGATTGGGCACTCAGCGCTATGATGTTAAGATACCGTTGTAATTTTGTATAAGACAGGTCTCTCCCCTATGCAACAGCACTATCAATTTGATGCCATAGTCATTGGCTCGGGCCCAGGTGGTGAAGGTGCCGCTATGGGGTTGGTGAAGCAGGGCGCCCGCGTGGCCGTGATAGAACGGTACAACAACGTAGGCGGTGGATGTACCCATTGGGGCACCATCCCATCCAAAGCCCTCCGCCACGCCGTTAGCCGCATTATCGAATTCAACCAGAACCCGCTTTATAACAATTCACGCACGCTCAGCGCGACATTCCCTGACATTTTACGCCACGCCGATAACGTCATAAATCAGCAAACCCGGATGCGTCAGGGATTCTATGAGCGCAACCAGTGCAAGCTGTTTGCCGGCGATGCGCGCTTTATCGACGCCAACACCGTTAGCGTCAGCTATATGGACGGCACCCAGGACACCATCCGCGCCGATCACATCGTTATTGCCTGCGGCTCACGCCCGTACAACCCGTCGAGCGTCGATTTTAACCATCCGCGTATTTATAACAGTGATTCCATTCTCGAACTGAACCACGAACCGCGTCACGTCATCATCTATGGCGCCGGGGTGATCGGCTGTGAATATGCATCTATCTTCCGCGGTTTGAACGTGAAGGTGGATCTGATCAACACCCGCGATCGTCTGCTGGCGTTCCTCGATCAGGAAATGTCGGACTCGCTGTCATATCACTTCTGGAACAACGGCGTGGTGATCCGCCACAACGAAGAGTTCGAGAAGATAGAAGGCACCGAAGACGGCGTGATTGTTCACCTGAAATCCGGCAAGAAAGTGAAGGCAGATTGCCTGCTGTACGCCAACGGCCGCACCGGTAATACCGACTCGCTGGGGCTGGAGAACGTCGGTCTGGAGTCAGACAGCCGTGGCCTGCTGAAAGTGAACAGCATGTACCAGACCGCGCTGCCGCACATTTATGCCGTGGGTGACGTGATTGGCTACCCGAGTCTGGCATCTGCCGCCTACGATCAGGGCCGCATTGCCGCACAGGCGATTTCCTCCGGCGAAGCCAGCGGACATTTGATTGAAGACATCCCGACCGGTATCTACACCATTCCGGAAATCAGCTCCGTCGGTAAAACCGAGCAGGAATTGACGGCGATGAAAGTGCCGTATGAAGTGGGTCGTGCACAGTTCAAGCATCTGGCCCGCGCGCAGATTGCCGGCATGAACGTCGGCAGCCTGAAAATCCTGTTCCATCGCGACACCCTGCAGATCCTTGGGATCCACTGCTTCGGCGAGCGTGCGGCAGAGATCATCCACATCGGCCAGGCGATCATGGAACAGAAAGGTGAAGGCAATACTATCGAATACTTCGTTAATACGACCTTCAACTATCCGACCATGGCCGAAGCCTACCGGGTGGCTGCGCTGAACGGCTTAAACCGCCTGTTTTAACGTGGTGCCCATGTAGCTTTGCATGTGCTCGCGGATCGCCTCGGCCAATTGCTCATAACGACTGCGCAATGGGGAGCCGGGGCGGTACACCAGCGCAATGGTGCGCTTGGGTTCAGGTTTGAAACAGTCCAGGTAACACACGCCGTCGCGCTCACGCTGCGGCGGTACCGCCAGTGACGGCAGCAAAGTGATCCCACTGCCAGCCGCAACCATATTACGCAGCGTTTCCAGGCTGGTCGCCCGGAAATGAGTATCTTCGTCAGCCCCGGCCTGGAAACAAAAGCCCATCGCCTGATCGCGCAGACAGTGGCCATCTTCCAGCATCAACAACTTTTCACCGGCCAGATCCGGCATCGCCACGCGGTCACGCTGCGACCATGGATGATCGGAATACACCGCCAGCTTCATCGGTTCGTCAAACAGCGGCACTTCAATAAAGGCTTCGGTTTCTTTCACCAGCGCCAGAATGGCGCAGTCAAGTTTACCGCTGTCGAGCTGCGCCAGCAGCTGTTGGGTTTGCGCTTCATGCAGGTACATTTCCAGCTTGGGAAAGGTTTTATGCAGCGTAGGTATGATCTGCGGCAGCAGATAAGGCCCGACGGTGGGGATCAGGCCGATATGCAGCGGCCCCGACATAGCTTCACCTTGCTGGCTGGCCATCTCTTTCAGAACTTTGACTTCGCGCAGCACGGTACGCGCCTGTTCCACCAGCAACAGGCCCGCCTGGGTGAATAACACCTTGCGACTGGTACGTTCGAGCAGCATCACACCCAGTTCGTCTTCCAGCTTACGGATCTGCCCACTCAGCGTGGGTTGGCTAACATGGCAAGAATCGGCGGCACGGCGGAAATGCCGGTGCTCGGCCAAAGCGACCAGGTACTCTAAATCACGAATATTCATTGTTTCCCTCCAGACCACGATAGCTCATGGCGATAGATAAGATAGCAATGAGCGATTAGATCTATCAAGCCCCGACGTCAATAATGTCACCCAACGAAGCGATACCGCGCTAACAGCTAAAAATTATTTTTCCTAATTAAGGGGTTAATTCATGTTTACCAGTCAAGAAGGCAAAAAAGTCCCTCAGGTTACCTTCCACACCCGTCAGGGCGACCAATGGATTGACGTCACCACCGACGACCTGTTCAAAGACAAAACCGTCATCGTGTTTTCACTGCCGGGCGCGTTTACCCCAACCTGTTCTTCCAGCCATCTGCCGCGCTACAACGAACTGTCCAGCGTATTCAAACAGCACGGCGTTGACAGCATTCTGTGCGTTTCAGTGAACGACACCTTCGTAATGAACGCCTGGAAGGCCGATCAGCACGCAGAGAACATCACCTTCATTCCAGACGGCAACGGCGAGTTCACCAAAGGCATGGACATGCTGGTCGAGAAAGCAGATCTGGGTTTTGGCCCGCGCTCATGGCGTTATTCCATGCTGGTGCGCAACGGCGTGGTGGAAAAAATGTTCGTCGAACCTAACAAGCCGGGCGACCCGTTTGAAGTGTCTGACGCCGACACCATGCTGAAATACCTGGCGCCGGAATTCAAAGTACAGGAGTCGGTTTCCCTGTTCACCAAACCGGGCTGCCCATTCTGCGCCAAAGCCAAACAAATGCTGCAGGAACGTGGCATCCAGTATGAAGAGATCGTACTGGGTCAGGACGCCACCACCGTCAGCCTGCGCGCCGTCACCGGCCGTGCAACCGTACCTCAGGTCTTCATCGGCGGTCGTCATATCGGCGGTAGCGATGACCTGGAAACCTTCCTGTCAGCCTGATTTATAAGTAATAACAAAGCCAACGTGAACTTTTGGCGGGCTTCGGCCCGCCCTTTTTTTAGCTTTCAGGAGCGGATATGAAACAGTTGAATGTTGACGTCGCGGTCATCGGCGGCGGCACCGCCGGTCTGGGCGCCTATCGCGCCGCCAAGCTTGCCACCCCAAGCGTGGTGATGATCGAAGGCGGAGCTTATGGCACCACCTGTGCCCGCGTTGGCTGCATGCCATCAAAATTGCTGATTGCCGCCGCCGAGGCGGTGCATCAAATCGAGCGGGCACCGGGTTTTGGCGTGTATCCCGCCGGAAAAACTACCATTAACGGCCGTGAAGTCATGGACCGTGTTAAACGCGAGCGCGACCGTTTCGTCGGCTTCGTGCTGGAAGGTGTCGACGAAATCCCGGCCACCGACAAAATTCAGGGTTACGCCCGTTTCATCGACGACAATACTTTGCAGGTGGACGATCACACCCGCATTGTGGCGCAACGCATCGTTATCGCCACCGGGTCCCGCCCAAGCTGGCCGGCAGCATGGAATGCGCTGGGCGACCGCTTGATTGTCAATGATGACGTGTTCAACTGGACTGATTTGCCAGACTCGGTGGCCGTGTTCGGGCCCGGCGTAATTGGCCTGGAGTTGGGTCAGGCGCTGCATCGCCTCGGCGTCGAAACCAAAGTATTTGGCGTTGGTGGTGCCGTTGGGCCGCTAACCGACAGTACGGTACGCAACTATGCCGCCAAAGCGTTGGGCGAAGAGTTCTATCTGGATGCCGATGTGAAAGTGGACATGATGCAGCGCGAAGGCGACAAGGTCTTTATCCGCTATCAGGGTCTGAACGGCTTACCGCAGGAGATCATGGTGGATTACGTCCTGGCAGCCACCGGTCGTCGACCGAACGTCGATAATCTGGGTCTTGAGAACACCCGTCTGGTGCTCGATGCCAGGGGCGTGCCTCAGGCCGATCGCCTGACGATGCAAACCAACGTGCCGCATATCTTTATCGCCGGTGACGCCAGCAACCAGCTGCCGTTATTGCACGAAGCCAGCGATCAGGCGCGCATTGCCGGAACCAACGCCGGGAGCTTCCCGGAAGTGACCCCGGGCCTGCGCCGCAGTGCGATCTCGGTGGTATTTTCCGATCCGCAGATTGCCATGGTCGGTTCCACCTTCCGTGAGCTGAATGAAAAATTCAGCGCCTGCGGCTGTTTCGAAATCGGTGAAGTGTCATTCGAAAATCAGGGCCGTTCACGGGTGATGCTGCGTAATAAAGGCATCCTGCACGTCTACGGCGAACAAGGTACCGGGCGTTTCCTCGGCGCAGAAATGATGGGGCCGGACGTCGAGCACATTGCTCACCTGTTAGCCTGGGCACATCAGCAGAAAATGACCATCAACCAGATGCTGGACATGCCGTTCTATCACCCGGTGATCGAAGAAGGCTTGCGTACCGCACTGCGTGACTTGCAGTCAAAACTGAAACTGGGCGAAGCCGAGGCGGAACGCTGCCAACGCTGTCCGGGCGAGTAGTTCTTCCCCCTGCTATCTATCCCCACCGGGCCTTCGTGCCCGGTTTTTTTTGCGCTTCGAATTCCACTCTTGTCGCTTGCTGCTTGCCGCTCAGCGCATGTCAGGTCATTTTTACGTCGCCACATTGAAATGATATCAATAATGATACTAAAATAAGGTGCATGCATGAAAGGAATCAGGAGTGCCATTGAAGATCTGCAACAACGGCAGAACAGCATCAGATTCACTGAGTTGGTAACAATTTGTACGCGCTGGTTCGGCCCACCGCGTTTGAACGGCGGCAGTCATCACGTTTACCGCATGCCCTGGCAAGGCGATCCCCGGATTAATATACAACGCGGAAATGGAGGCACGGCAAAGGTATATCAGGTTAAACAGGTCATTGCCGCATTGGTCAAAATGGAGGATGAACATGGAAAAGCATGAGCATTACACTTATCGCATCACCTGGTCGGAAGAGGACAACGAATATGTCGGCCTCTGCACAGAATTTCCTTCTCTGTCGTGGCTGGCCGCAACGCGTACCGCAGCGCTTGAAGGTATTGAAAAACTGGTCAGCGAGGTGATCAATGACCTGTTGGCACAGGGTGAAACACCGCCACAGGCGCTGGCCGAGAGAGTTTTCAGCGGCAAACTGGTATTGCGTATGACACCGGAACAACATCGACGTCTGGCGATCAACGCTATAGAGGAAGGTGTCAGCCTGAACCGCTATCTTTGCGCACGGCTGGCGGGATAATCGATAAAGGGCAGCACCGGGCTGCCCTTACGCCACTCAAGCCAAACGCTGTTTCGCTGCGGCGATCGCACTGGCGACCTGCTGAGGAGAAACACCGCCCTTGGCCGAACGTTTATCCAGACATGATTGAAGTGCCAGAATTGGGTATACGTCGTCGCCAATCACCGCGCTGAATTTCTGCAAATCAGCCAACGGCAGGGCTTCCAACGCCTTGCCCTGGCGAATCGCCTCTACCACCGCCTCACCGACGATATGGTGCGCCTCACGGAATGGCACGCCTTTGGCGACCAGATAATCCGCCAGTTCGGTCGAGTTGGCGTAGCCCTGCTCTGCCGCTTCCTTACAACGCGGACGTTTCACCTGGATGCCATCCAGCACCAGCGCCGCCATCTGCAGACAGTCCATCCAGGTATCCAACGCGTCGAACAGCCCTTCCTTGTCTTCCTGCATATCTTTGTTGTACGCCAGCGGCAGGCCTTTCAGCGTCATCATCATGCCCGTCAATGCGCCCTGTACACGCCCGCATTTACCGCGGATCAGCTCCAGCGCATCCGGGTTTTTCTTCTGCGGCATCAGCGAGGAGCCGGAAGTCACGCGGTCGGACAGATCGACAAAGGCCGCTTCGCCGCTGTTGAAGAAGATCAGGTCTTCGGCAAAGCGCGACAGGTGCACCATGCTGATGGAGGCGTTAGACAACAGTTCCAGCACGTGGTCACGATCCGAAACGCTGTCCAGGCTATTACGGGTTGCCGAAGCAAAGCCCAGCCAACCGGCCAATTGCTCACGGTCGATCGGGTACGCAGTGCCGGCCAGTGCGCCACTGCCCAGCGGGCTGACGTCCAGGCGTTTCAGCGTATCCTGCAGGCGGCTTTCATCACGCGCCAGCATTTCAACATAGGCCAGACACCAGTGCGCGAAGGTCACCGGCTGCGCACGCTGCAGGTGGGTATAACCCGGCATCACCGCATCCTGGTTGGCTTCGGCGGTTTCCACCAGCGCCTGTTGCAGTTGCACGATGGCCTGATGCAGTTCACCAATTTGATGTTTGCACCACAATTTCAGATCGGTCGCGACCTGATCGTTACGGCTACGGCCGGTGTGCAGCTTTTTACCGAGATCGCCGACCTTGTCGATCAGCTTTTGCTCCACCCAGCTGTGAATATCTTCCGCATCGCTGCTGACAATCGCCTGCGGATCGGCCTGTACCTCTTCCAACAGCACGCTCAACGCCTGTTCCAGCTGTTGCTGCTCGGTCGCCGTCAATACGTTGACGGTCACCAGCGCTTTCGACCAGGCCACTGACCCTACGATGTCCTGTTCCGCCAGGCGATAATCGAAGCGCAAAGAATCATTTAACTGCTTGAACCGCTGATCTGCCGCCTGACTGAACCGTCCGCCCCAAAGTGCCATACCTTACTCCTGAATTTTATGCGAATAAGGGCGCAGCACGCTGCGCCCTTATCAAGTCACGCCGAATAATCAATAAAGTTACTTGTTCTTTTTCTCGTTCAGCGCACGGATGCGTGAAGAGAGCGAGAACAGGCGGATAAAGCCACCGGCATGGCTGTGATCGTAAACTTCGTCTTCGCCAAAGGTGGCGAACTCTTCAGAGTACAGGCTATTGGCAGATTTCTTCTGAATGGCCGTTACCTGGCCTTTGTACAGCTGCAGCACTACTTCGCCGTTCACTTCTTCGGCCAATGCTTCAGCAGATGCTTGCAGTGAACGACGCAGCGGCGCGAACCAACGGCCATCGTACACTACGTAAGCCATTTCCAGGCCCAGCTGCTCACGCCATTTGAAGCTATCGCGATCCAGAACCAGCTGCTCAACGCCACGCAGTGCCGCCACCATGATGGTGCCGCCCGGGGTTTCGTAGCAACCGCGGGATTTGATACCCACCAAACGGTTTTCCACGATATCGATACGGCCCACACCATGTTTGGCGCCCAACACGTTCAGGGTTTCCAGGCACTTGTACGGGCTCAACGCTTCGCCGTTTACCGCCACTACCCGACCTTTCTCGACGGTGACAGTCACCTGCTCTGGCTGATCCGGAGCTTCCTGCGGATCGACGGTCCAGACCCAGCAGTCTTTATTCGGTGCATTCCACGGGCTTTCCAGCACGCCGCCTTCGGTAGAGATATGCCAGGCGTTTTCGTCACGGCTGTAGATTTTTTCCAGCGACGCCGTGGTCGGGATGTTGCGCTCTTTCAGGTAGTCCAGCAGCGCTTCACGGGAACGCAGGTTCCACTCGCGCCAAGGGGCTACCACTTTCAGGTGCGGCGCCAGTGCGGTATAGGTGGTTTCGAAACGCACCTGGTCGTTACCTTTACCGGTTGCGCCGTGGCACAGCGCGTCAGCACCGACCTTCAGCGCCAGCTCAACCTGCGCCTTGGCGATGATCGGACGGGCCATTGAGGTCCCCAGCAGGTAGCTGCCTTCATACAGAGCACCGGTTTGCAGCACGGGGTAAACATAATCACTGATGAATTCTTCACGCAGATCAACAACGTGACACTCAGAGGCACCGGATTGCAGGGCTTTTTGCTCCACGCCTTCCAGATCGCTGCGCTCCTGGCCGATATCTGCCACGAACGCCACCACTTCGCAGCCGCCGTAGTTTTCTTTCAGCCAGGGAATGATGGCCGAAGTATCCAGACCGCCAGAGTACGCCAGAACGATTTTTTTGATGCCTTGGTTTTGCATGGTCTTTTCCTTTTTAATTCTAAATTTAAGCGAGGATCCGGGTGCCAATCGACACGCCGTTAAACAGTGCAGGAAGCTGATCGGCATGGCGCCAACTGGCGATATCTACCGGGCGACCGAGGGTGCGGGCCGCATCGAGCGCCGCATTCACCTTCACCACCATACCATCAGTGATGATGCCCTGGGCAATCAGTTGTTCCGCTTTTTGCGCCGTCATTTCTGCGATGCGCTGCCCTTTTCCGTCGAGGATGCCACTGACATCCGACAGCAGGATCAAATCCGCACCCAGCGTGGCGGCCAACGCGGTCGCCGCCTGATCGGCGTTTACATTCATTAACTTCCCATCGGCGGTAATACCGATAGAGCTGATCACCGGCAGGTAGCCGGCACCCAGCAAGGTATTGAGCAACGCCGGCGACCCCGGCTGCGCGTTGCCTACGTGGCCAAGCGCCGGATCGAGCGGGGTGACGGTGACGCTGCCGCCGTCCGCCAGGCTCAGGCCTACGGCATTAATCTGGTGTTTGATCGCCCATGCCAGCAAGGTTTTGTTGGCCGTACCGGCCAGTGCGCCGGTGATAATGTCGATCTGATCGGCCGGGGTGACCCGCAACCCATTTTTCTTCACCACCGGCAGGGAAAGCTGCTTCATCAGTTCGTCCACCACGCAACCGCCGCCGTGGACGATAACCAGTGGGCGCTGATGCTGCTGGCGGTAGCTGTCCAGCGCGGTAAACAAACGCTCCAGCGCTTCTTCACTGTCTAATAACACGCCACCTAACTTGATAATTAACGGGTTCATCGCTGTTTACATCCCACGCTGGTGATTTATTAAAGTAATGACTGGGTTTCCGGGAACCCAAAACGGATATTCAGGCATTGCACCGCCTGGGCGGCTGCGCCTTTCAACAGGTTGTCTTCCACCGCCACGGCAATCAGGTGTTCGCCCTGCACGGCAAAGCCGATATCGCAAAAAGGCAACCCAACCACTGACTTCAGCGCCGGCACGCCTTTGTCGTACAGCCGCACCAGCGGTTTGTCGTCATAGGCAGCGTGATAAACGGCGGCCACGTCCTGCGCGGTCACGCCGGCTTTAAGGCGACAGGTGATGGTTTCGAGAATACCACGCGGGAAGTTACCCAAATGTGGCGTAAAGATGACCGGAGCCCCTAGATGCGCGACGATTTCCGGATGATGACGGTGGTTGAAAATTCCGTACGGCTGCAGGCTCACTTCACAGAAGCTGGTGGTGACGCTGGCCTTGCGGCCCGCGCCGCTAACGCCGCTGGTGGCGTTGATGACCGGCCACTGGTCGAGGTTCAGCAAACCTTGGTCGATCAGCGGTTTCAGTGCCAGCTGCGCTGCCGTTGGGTAACAGCCTGGCACGGCTATCAGCTGCGCCCGTTTGATTTCGTCGCTCTGCCACTCCGCCAGGCCATATACCGCCTGCTCCAGCAGCTCGGCATGCTGATGTTCAAAACCGTAGTACTGGCTGTAGAAAGCGGTATCTTTTACGCGGAATGCACCGGAAAGATCGAACACCACGCAACCGGCGGCCAAGAACGCCGGCGCGATATCGTGGCTGACCTCATGCGCCGTGGCCAAAAACACCACGTCGATACCTTCAGCCGCTTTCGCAACGTCAACCAGTGGTTGCAACGGCAGATCAACGATGCCTTTTAACTGAGGGTGCAAATCGGAAAGCAATTTTCCTGCATCTGCACTTTGCGCTGAAACCGCTAAAGCGGTTATGTTCATGTGTGGGTGACGATTAAGGTACGCCGTGAGCTCCGCTCCGGCATAACCGCTGGCACCGACAATCAGCGTATTCAACATGGGGCCTTTCACCTTCTTGACTTGCGTTTGGTCGTATTCGACTCAGGTTTCCAGGCTCACCAGCGTTGTTTTGCCGTTCACCCACGAGGTCGAGCGTTGATGTTTTTATAATCATCCGGGAATCGGGTTCCCTTACGCTCCAGCTTACTGTATTTTTATTCACAATAACTGCATGAATATTGATACCAACCTAACCAAAGGCTGTCAACAGTGAAGATGAAATTACCTCCATTTATTGAGCTGTACCGGGCGTTGATCGCCACTCCGTCGATCAGCGCCACCGATGGTGCCCTCGATCAGAGTAATGAAGCGTTAATCAACTTGCTGGCCGGCTGGTTTGCCGATTTGGGTTTCCGCGTCGACGTGCAGCCGGTGCCGGACAGCCGCAACAAATTCAACCTGCTGGCAAGCATTGGCGAAGGCAGTGGCGGCCTGCTGCTGGCGGGCCACACCGATACCGTGCCTTATGATGAAGGCCGTTGGACACGCGATCCTTTCACCCTGACCGAGCACGACAATAAGCTGTATGGACTGGGTACCGCGGACATGAAAGGCTTCTTTGCCTTTATTTTGGATGCGGTGCGTGACATCGATGCCAGCCAGCTGACCAAGCCGCTGTACATTTTGGCCACCGCAGATGAAGAAACGACGATGGCCGGCGCACGTTACTTCGCCGCCTCGACCAGCATCCGCCCTGAATTCGCGATTATCGGCGAACCGACCTCATTGCAGCCGGTGCGTGCGCACAAAGGCCATATGGCCAACGCCATTCGCATTGTCGGCCAATCCGGCCATTCAAGCGACCCGGCGCGCGGCGTGAACGCCATCGATCTGATGCATGACACCATCGGCCGTTTGATGGAGCTGCGTAAAACGCTGCAGGAGCGCTACAACAACCCGGCATTCGCCGTGCCTTATCCCACCATGAACTTCGGCCATATCAGCGGCGGCGATGCCGCTAACCGCATCTGCGCCTGCTGTGAACTGCATCTGGATATCCGTCCGCTGCCGGGCATGACGCTCGACAATATCAACGAACTGATGCACCAAACGCTGGAACCCATCAGCCAACGCTGGCCGGGCCGCCTGAGCATTGAAGAACTGCATGCCTCGGTACCGGGCTACGAGTGTCCGACCGATCATCAGATGGTGGCGGTGATTGAGAAACTGCTGGGCACCCGTACACAGGTGGTCAACTATTGCACCGAGGCGCCGTTCGTCCAGCAGGTCTGTCCGACCCTGGTGCTGGGCCCCGGCTCTATCGACCAGGCGCATCAGCCGGATGAATACATCGATACCGGCTTTATCGAACCCACGCGCAAACTGCTGGGCCAACTGGTCGATCATTTCTGCCGTCAATAAACCTGATACAAAGTAGGGGTTATGATTTATCATTTCCCCTACCTCAAAATACGTATTAAACCAATGAAATAAGCCAGACTGATAACCGGCGTGCCGTAATTAAATTTCAGAAAATGCGCCGATTTTGATGTTTTTTTGCTAAAAATAGTGTCAATTGACGATTGGACAGGAACGTGGCGAGATAAAACAGGCGCTCTTCGCCTGACATGTGAAACTTACTTACAAGATAAAAATCATCTACCCAATAGATTTCAAGTTGCAGCTAGGCGGCGAACGCTTGAATCCCCGGGAGCTTGGATCAACCAAGTGAACGGGGTGAGAGCGCGAAGCCAACACCGCTGTGGCTTGAAAGATGAAGGGTAAATACAGAACTGGGTCAGGGGTTATATGAACGAACAATATTCGGCAATGCGAAGTAATGTCAGTATGCTCGGCAAATTGCTCGGCGATACCATCAAAGAAGCGCTGGGCGAGCATATTCTCGATCGCGTTGAAACTATCCGTAAGCTTTCCAAATCTTCACGTGCAGGCAATGAAGCGCACCGTCAGGAGCTGCTTTCCACCTTGCAAAACCTGTCCAACGACGAGTTGCTGCCGGTCGCACGCGCCTTCAGTCAGTTTCTCAATCTGACCAATACCGCCGAGCAGTACCACAGCATTTCACCCAACGGTGAAGCCGCCAGCAACCCGGAAGCGCTGGCCGAACTGTTCACCCGGCTGAAAGACAAAAAGCTCAGCACCAAAGAGCTGCAGAATGCGGTGTCTCAACTTTCTATCGAGCTGGTGCTGACTGCGCACCCGACGGAAATCACCCGCCGCACCCTGATCCACAAACTGGTAGAGGTGAACACCTGCCTCAGCCAGCTCGACCATAACGATCTGGCCGACTACGAGCGCAACAAGATCATGCGCCGCCTGCGTCAGTTGGTGGCTCAATCGTGGCATACCGACGAGATCCGCAAACACCGTCCGTCCCCGGTTGACGAAGCCAAGTGGGGCTTTGCGGTGGTGGAAAACAGCCTGTGGGAAGGAGTGCCTGCCTTCCTGCGTGAATTCAACGAACAGTTGGAAAACTCCATCGATTACAGCCTGCCGGCGGAAGCGGTGCCGGTGCGTTTCACGTCCTGGATGGGCGGTGACCGCGACGGCAACCCGAACGTCACGGCCGAGATCACCCGCCACGTGCTGCTGCTGAGCCGCTGGAAAGCCTGCGATCTGTTCACCCGCGATATTCAGGTGCTGGTGTCCGAACTGTCGATGACCGAATGTACTCCGGAACTGCGCGCACGGGCCGGTGGCGACGAGGTTCAAGAGCCGTACCGCGAAATCATGAAGCAGCTACGCAGCCAGTTGATGAGCTCTCAGGCTTATCTGGAAGGCCGCCTGAAAGGCGAGCGCGTACTGAAGCCGCACGATCTGCTGGTGAATAACGAACAGCTGTGGGAACCGCTGTTCGCCTGTTACCAGTCGCTGCAAGCCTGCGGCATGAGCATCATCGCCAACGGCCAATTGCTGGATACCCTGCGTCGCGTGCGCTGCTTTGGTGTGCCGCTGGTACGCATCGACGTTCGCCAGGAAAGCACGCGCCACACCGAAGCCATCGCCGAACTGACCCGCTACCTGGGCCTTGGCGACTACGAAAGCTGGTCAGAAGCCGACAAGCAGGCGTTCCTGATCCGTGAACTGAATTCCAAACGCCCGCTGGTCCCATTGAAGTGGGAACCGAGCGCCGATACCCAGGAAGTGCTGGAAACCTGCCGGGTGATCGCCGAGGCGCCAGAAGGCTCGATTGCCGCCTACGTGATCTCCATGGCGCGCACGCCTTCGGACGTGCTGGCGGTTCACCTGCTGCTGAAAGAAGCCGGTTGTCCGTTCCCGCTGCCGGTCGCGCCGCTGTTCGAAACTCTCGACGACCTGAATAACGCCGACGACGTGATGACCCAGTTGCTGAATATTGACTGGTATCGCGGCTTTATCCAGGGCAAACAGATGGTGATGATCGGCTATTCCGACTCGGCGAAAGACGCCGGGGTGATGGCCGCCTCCTGGGCGCAATACCGCGCTCAAGACGCACTGATCAAAACCTGCGAAAAGGCTGGCGTAGCGCTGACTCTGTTCCACGGCCGTGGCGGTTCGATTGGCCGCGGCGGCGCACCTGCGCATGCGGCACTGCTGTCGCAACCGCCGGGCAGCCTGAAAGGCGGCCTGCGCGTGACCGAGCAGGGCGAGATGATCCGCTTCAAATTCGGTCTGCCGGAAGTCACCATCAGCAGCCTGGCGCTGTATGCCGGTGCCATCCTGGAAGCCAACCTGCTGCCGCCGCCAGAGCCGAAAAAAGAGTGGCGTACGCTGATGGATGAACTGTCAGACACCTCATGCAAAATGTACCGTGGCTACGTGCGCGAAAACCCGGATTTTGTGCCTTATTTCCGCGCCGCCACGCCGGAACTGGAGCTGGGCAAACTGCCGCTGGGCTCCCGCCCTGCCAAGCGCAAGCCAAACGGCGGCGTAGAGAGCCTGCGCGCCATTCCGTGGATCTTCGCCTGGACGCAGAACCGTCTGATGTTACCGGCCTGGCTGGGCGCCGGTGCCGGTTTGCAAGAAGCGGTAAAAGCCGGCAAGCAGGATCAGCTGGAAGCCATGTGCCGCGACTGGCCGTTCTTCTCCACCCGTATTGCGATGCTGGAAATGGTGTTCGCCAAGGCCGACTTGTGGCTGGCGGAATATTACGACCAACGCCTGGTGGACAAATCGCTGTGGCCACTGGGCCAGCAGCTGCGCGATCAGTTGGAAAGCGACATCAAGGTGGTGCTGACCATCGCCAATGACGCGCACCTGATGGAAGACCTGCCGTGGATCGCCGAATCCATTGCGCTGCGTAACGTGTACACCGACCCGTTGAACGTCCTGCAGGCTGAGCTGCTGCACCGTTCGCGCCAGCAGGAGCACCCGGACGCCCGCGTTGAGCAGGCGCTGATGGTCACCATTGCCGGCGTTGCCGCCGGGATGCGCAATACCGGCTAGGTTAAGCGCCAAAAGCATGGCTCCTGCTTGCAGGGGCCTTTTTTTTATCCCTCGCTGACGGATGCTTCATCTCGACGGGTTGCCCAGCAGCGGTAGCGGTATTGGAAGAAATTGCGCCCAACAAAAAGGGCGCTGCATTGACCCAGCGCCCTTCCCGATGATGATGAATAGAGTGAATCAGGCCGCGACCGGACGCACACCCAGCGTATGGCAAATGGCGTAGCTCATCTCGGCACGGTTGAGCGTATAGAAGTGGAAATCCTTTACCCCTTCGCGGCTGAGGATCTTCACCATATCCATCGCGATATTGGCGCCGACCATTTTGCGGGTTTCCGCGTCGTCATCCAGCCCTTCAAACATGCTGGTCATCCAGCTCGGTACGCGTACGTTGGTCATGGTGGCAAAACGCTGCAGCTGCTTGAAGTTGGATACCGGCAGAATGCCCGGGACGATTTCCACATCAATGCCGGTAGCGACGCAACGATCGCGGAAGCGCAGGTAGCTTTCCACATCGAAAAAGAACTGGGTAATCGCCCGGTTGGCGCCGGCATCGATTTTACGTTTCAGGTTAATCAGGTCCGCCTGCGGGCTTTTCGCTTCCGGATGCACTTCAGGATAAGCGGCAACCGAGATATCGAAATCGCCAACATCTTTCAGCAGCGTCACCAAATCGGTCGCGTACATATCCGGCTTGCCGCTGCCCGGTGGCAGGTCGCCACGCAACGCCACAATATGACGGATGCCGCTGTTCCAGTAATCGGTCGCGATTTCACGCAACTGAGCCGGGCTGGCATCGATGCAGGTCAGGTGTGGGGCTGCATCCAGACCGGTGCGATCCTTAATCCCTTTGATGATGCTGTGGGTGCGATCGCGCTCGCCGGAGTTTGCGCCATAGGTCACGGAGACAAATTTAGGTTTTAGGCTGCTCAGACGATCAATGGACTGCCACAGGGTGTCTTCCATCTCGCTGGTACGCGGCGGGAAGAATTCAAATGATACGTTAATCTGGCCATTTAACTCCGCCAGACTCTGATTCAGCGCTTCCCGCTGGTTTGCGTGGAAAAAACTCATACCCTGTCCGCCTCTTGTCGATCGCTGTTCTGCTTGTTTTGATAAGCGTCTATACGTTTAGACGTCTAGATAGAAAATGCCGCATGTTGGCTAAAGAGTCAACAGGAAAGTGAGGGGAATACGATGATTAATCCTCACCCGTTAAGAGAAGGAATTTCATGTTCGCAACACAGAGAATTATGGCAGGAAAAACGAGGGGCGCGACGGATGCGCGCCCACAAGAAAATTAAAGCAGCTGCGCCAAACGGTTAAGGTCTGACTGGATCGCCCCGGCAGTGACGTCGCGCCCGGCCCCTGGTCCGCGGATCACCAGCGGATTGTCACGATACCAGCGGCTTTCAATAGCGAATACGTTATCGCAAGGCAGCAACGACGCCAGCGGATGTTCAGGGCGGACCGCTTCTACACCGACCCGCGCCTTGCCGTTAGCATCGAAGCGCGCCACATGTCGCAGCACCAGCCCCATTTCACTGGCGGCCTCAAAACGCTGCAGCATCTGTTGGTTCAACGCATCGCCATTTTCAAAGAACTGATCCACGGAGCCAAGCTCTGCGCCCGCTGGCACCAGCGACTCCACCCGCACCTGATTCGGTTCAATGTCGTAGCCCGCTTCGCGCGCCAGAATCACCAGCTTGCGCATCACGTCCTGGCCGGAGAGATCGACGCGGGGATCCGGCTCGGTCAGCCCCTGTTGCCAGGCCTGATCCACCAGGTCGGTGAACGGCACCGTGCCGTCGAACTGCAGGAACAGCCAGGACAGCGTCCCGGAGAAGATGCCGCTAATGGCCAGAATGCTGTCACCGCTGTCGCGCAGGTCGCGCACCGTATGGTTGACCGGCAGACCGGCACCGACGGTAGCGTTATACAGCCAGTGGCGGCCGGTCTTGGCAAAGGCATCGCGAATTTGGCGATAGTTGGCGCTGCACGACGCTCCCGCCAGTTTGTTGGCGCTGATCACATGGAAACCGTAGCTGGCGAAGTCCAGATACTGCTCGGCCAGATTTTCACTGGCGGTCACGTCCAGCACCACCAGATCGTCAAACGGGTGCGCGCGCATCCACAAGAACAACGACTCCTCGTCCAGTTCCTGCGCTTCGTCCTCGAAGAAGGCCAATACGCGGCTGGCGTCCAGCCCGTCGTAATTGAGCAGGCTGCGGCGACTGTCCACCACGCCCGCCAGGCTGAATTCGAAGCCGCTGCGGGCGGAGATGTTTTTCTGCTCGCGGGCAAACAGCTCCAGCCAGCGTGCGCCGATATTGCCTTTGCCGAACAGCACCAGACCAATACGTTTTTCAGCGCGGAACAGGGTCTGATGCAGGCCCTGGATCAGCAGCGCGGTTGGCCCCTGACGCAGCACCGCCACCATGCTGATGCCGTCTTCAGCCTGCCAGATAAACTCTACCGGCTGGTCTTTCAGTTGCTGATAGAAGCGATGGCTGTGCAGCGGGTTTTTACAAACGCCGGCACCTACCAGCGCCACCAGCGCCAAGCCTTCGCGCAGTTGCAGCTCACCCGGCAGCCCCGCGTTTTGCAGCGTGTGCAGGACGCTGTTCACCACTTCGGAGGTGTAGCACAGCTGAACCAGACTGCGGTCTGGATGAACCCCGACCGCCAACGGTTTGATCTGCGCGCGCTTAAGCACCAAATCCAACTCTTGCTGCGCCAGTTTAAAATCATGCTGACTGGCAACCTGCAGCTCAATCAAACACACGTCGTCATGGCTGGTGACGATCTTCGCACCGGTGCCCGAGGCCAGCACGCGTTCGATACGCGTTGAACCCTGTTCCGGCTGATAACTGCAACGCAGTTGAAGATCGATATCGCTGCCGGATACCGGCTGCAAAGTACGGGTGTGCAGCACCGGAGCCGCCAAACGTGCCAGTTCACTGGCTTCGTCCAGGCGCAGCAGCGGCAGCAGGCAGGCGTCTTTCACCTTGCGGGGATCGGCGCTGTAGACCCCAGCCACGTCGCTCCAGATGGTCACGCGCTCCGCACCGGCCAACGCACCGACCTGCGTGGCGGAATAGTCACTGCCGTTACGCCCTAACAGCACGGTTTCACCGGCGTCATTGCGTGAAATAAAACCGGTCACCACCAGGCGTTTGCCCGGATGCTGTGCCAGCAATTGTTGCAGCAGAGGATAAGAACGGCCTTCATCAACCTGCGGCTGGGCAGCACGTTCCGCCCGCAGGAAATCGCGCGCGTCCAACCAGGCCGCCTGCATATCCAGTTTGTTCAGTACCGCCGCCATCAGGCGCGCCGACCAGATCTCGCCGTGACCAACCACCTCGGCATAGATGACGTCGTCGAGCTTTTCGTCCAGCAACACGGCCAGACGCTCCAGATCCTGAATAAACTCGGCGATCAAGGGTTCAGCGGTTTCCGGCGGTAACAGACCGCTAATCAAATCGCTGTGATAACGACGCAGCGTCTGCTGAACCTGATGCGCAGAAAGGCGATCGCTCTGACTCAGCTTCAGCCAGCTAATCAGTTGGTTGGTGGTGCTGCCGGCAGCCGACACCACCATCATGTCGCCTGGCTGGCTGTATTCGGCCATGATCCCGGCCACCCGCAGATAACACTTCACGTCCGCCAGGCTGCTGCCGCCAAACTTGTGCAGTTGACGCCCGCTCACCGGCCCTGCTACCGCAATTGCATTCATGCTTACCTCGTTGCCGCCGCCTGGAAGGCACGTTCCAGATCGGCAATCAAATCTTCACTGTCTTCAATACCCACGGAGATACGCAGCAGGCTCTCGGAAATACCGGCCGCCGCACGGGCTTCTGCCGCCATACCTGCATGGGTCATGGTCGCTGCATGCGAGATCAGGCTTTCTACGCCGCCCAACGATTCTGCCAGAGTAAACAGCTCAAGGGCAGACAGAAAACGGCGCAATAGCGCTTCATCACCGTCCAGTTCAAAGCTGAGCATCGCGCCAAAACCGCGTTGCTGACGACGTGCAATCTCGTGCCCAGGGTTCTGTGGCAGAGAAGGATGATACAGCTTTTTCACCAAGGGTTGCTGCTGTAAATAACTGACAATAGCTTCGGCGTTTTGTTGCGCCGCCTTGATACGCGGCGACAGGGTACGCATGCCGCGCAGCAACAAATAGCTGTCGAACGCGCCGCCGGTCACGCCGATATTATTGGCCCACCACGCCAGCTCCACCGCCAGATCTTTATCTTTGGCGATCACCGCACCGGCGACCACGTCGGAATGGCCGTTAAGATATTTGGTGCAGGAATGCACCACCAGATCGGCACCCAGCCCGATGGGTTGCTGCAGCGCCGGGCTGAGGAAGGTGTTGTCCACCACCGTCAAGGCCCCCACTGCGTGCGCTGCATCGCATATCGCCGCAATATCCACCACGCGCAGCAGCGGGTTACTTGGACTTTCAATCAGCACCAGCTTGGGCTTTTGCGCCAACGCCTGCTGCAGCGCCTCTTCATTCCCCTGATCGACAAACAGCACGCGGTAAGCGCCACGCTTGCTGAGGCTATCGAACAACCGGTAGCTGCCGCCGTAGCAATCATGCGGCGCCACCAGCAGATCGCCGGGCTGCAGCAATACGGTGGTCACCAGATGGATCGCCGACATCCCGCTGCTGGTCATCACCGCACCGGCACCGCCTTCCAGTTCCGCCAGCGCACGCTGGACCACGTCACGCGTCGGGTTACCGCGGCGCGAGTAGTCATGAGCGCGAGGCTGATTGAAGTCGGTAAAATTATAGGTGCTGGAAAGGTGGATCGGCGGAACAACGCAGCCGTACTGTTCGTCATCGTTCAGGCCGCTACGTACGGCAATCGTGGCAGGTTTACGCGTCATAGGGTCGCTCGGCTCTCGGGATTCGGATGAATGAGGCCTAAAGATTAATCGCAGCGAGGATAGACGTCAATACATCTGGACATCTAAACTTCTTTGCGTATAGATTGAGCAATGCCCTAATACCCGCTAAAATTATGCCGGTTTGATATGACGATACAATGTTAACCCGGAATGCATAGGCGACACCTATTGATCGTCCGCATTCAGTGACCCTGGTCGCGTATAATTGACATTTATTTAGTGAGAACAGTGAAGATCGGGCATAATTGGCCGGTTTTTAGAATTTTGTAATTTTTCTGACAAATTTAAGGTGTCCCATGGCTGAGTGGAACGGCGAGTATGTCAGCCCTTACGCTGAACACGGTAAAAAAAGCGAGCAAGTCAAAAAGATCACGGTATCCATTCCGCTGAAGGTCCTGAAAATCCTCACCGATGAACGGACCCGTCGCCAGGTCAATAACCTGCGCCACGCCACCAACAGCGAATTGCTGTGTGAAGCGTTTCTGCACGCCTTTACCGGCCAGCCGCTGCCGAACGACGAAGACCTGCGCAAAGAACGCAGCGATGAAATCCCGGAAGCCGCGAAGCTGTTGATGCGTGAATTGGGTGTGGATCCCGATACCTGGGAATACTAAGCGCCGGTCTGCGAAAGCAGACGGTAGAAACGAAAAAAGGCGCCGAAGGCGCCTTTTTCATCTGACGATAAGAAATCTTATTTCTTAGCGCCTGGCACGCTGAAACGCTTGTTGAAGCGGTCAACGCGGCCACCGGTAGCAACGTCACGCTGCTTGCCAGTGTAGAACGGGTGGCATTCGCCACAAACGTCCAGGTTCAGATCGTGACCCACGGTAGAGCGGATTTTGATCACGTTACCGCAAGAGCAGTTAGCAGTAACTTCTTCGTATTTTGGGTGGATACCTTGTTTCATGGGAAACCTCAGTTAAGGCCGTGTCGCTATCCAGCCCTGTTTCGCCAGACACCACACGTGGTTGATAATAAAATTTGGTATCGAATTATACCAAAGGCGGCAAATTATACAGAATTAAAAGTACCACGCAATCGGAACCGTACATTTGCCGATGCGCCGTGTAAACTGATGGACTGTTTTTTTACTCTGGATGACCTCAATGCCTGTTGTTCACGTTGCTTTGCCGGTACCCCTCGCCCGCACCTTCGACTATCTGCTGCCGCAAGGCCTGCAGCCTGCGGTCGGCGCGCGCGTAGGCGTTCCCTGGGGCAAGCAGCGGGCGATCGGTATCGTCACCGGATGCAGCGAAACCAGCGAATTGCCGCTGGATAAGCTCAAACCGATCGACAGCGTGATCGACGACGCCTCCTTATTTTCCTCCAGCCTGTGGCGTATTCTTCGCTGGGCCAGCGACTATTACCATTACCCGATCGGCGAAGTGCTGTTCCACGCGCTGCCCATCCTGCTGCGTCAGGGGAAAGCGGCGGAAACGGCCCCGCTGTGGCAATGGTTCGCGACTGAACAGGGCCGCGCCACGCCGCCGGAAAGCCTGAAGCGCGCCCCCAAACAACAGCAGGCGCTGGCGGCATTGCTGCAACGCCCGGTTTATCGCCACCAGGTCAATGAACTGGCGTTAACCGAGAGCGCTTTGCAGGCCTTGCGCACCAAGGGGCTGGTCGATTTACGGGCCCAGACGGTAGCAACGCAAGACTGGCGGCCCGGCTTTGAAGTGCTGGGCGAACGATTACGATTGAACACCGAGCAGGCAACCGCCGTGGGTGCCATCCGCAGCGAAGATACTCAGTTCGCCGCCTGGCTGCTGGCCGGGGTCACCGGCTCCGGCAAAACCGAGGTCTATCTCAGCGTGCTGGAAAACATTCTGGCGGCCGGCAAACAGGCGCTGGTGCTGGTGCCGGAAATCGGCCTGACGCCGCAAACCATCGCCCGCTTTCGCGAACGCTTCAACGCGCCGGTAGAGGTGCTGCACTCCGGTCTTAACGACAGCGAACGGCTGTCGGTGTGGTTGCGCGCCCGCAGCGGCGAAGCGGCGATTGTCATCGGCACCCGCTCGGCGCTGTTTACCCCGTTTGCACGCCTGGGCGTGATCATCATCGACGAAGAGCACGACAGCTCTTATAAACAGCAGGAAGGCTGGCGCTACCACGCACGCGATCTGGCGGTGTTTCGCGCCCGCGAGGAAAACATCCCGATGGTGATGGGCTCCGCGACACCGGCGCTGGAAACGTTGCACAACGTGCAATTGGGCAAATATCGCCAGTTGAAACTCACCCAGCGTGCGGGCAACGCCAAACCGGCGGCTCAGCACCTGATCGATCTGAAAGGCCTGCCGCTGAAGGTAGGGTTGTCGCAGCCGTTGCTGAAAAGCATGCAGCACCATTTGAAGGCCGGTAACCAGGTGATGCTGTTCCTTAACCGTCGTGGCTACGCCCCGGCGTTGCTGTGTCACGAATGCGGCTGGATTGCCGAATGCCAGCGCTGCGATCATTATTACACCTTCCACCAAAACCAACGTCAACTGCGCTGCCACCACTGCGACAGCCAGCGCCCGGTACCGCACCAGTGTCCGCAGTGCGGTTCGACGCATCTGGTGTCGGTGGGCGTCGGCACCGAACAGTTGGAAAACGAACTGGCGCCGCTGTTCCCGGAAACGCCCATCACCCGCATCGATCGCGACACCACCAGCCGCAAGGGCTCGCTGGAACAGCACCTGGCGGATATTCACCGCGGCGGAGCGCGTATTTTGATCGGTACCCAGATGCTGGCAAAAGGGCACCATTTCCCGGATGTCACGCTGGTGGCCTTGCTGGACGTTGACGGTGCGCTGTTCTCGGCCGACTTCCGTTCCGCCGAGCGTTTTGCCCAGTTGTATACCCAGGTTTCCGGTCGTGCCGGCCGGGCAGGTAAAGCCGGCGAAGTGTTGCTGCAAACCCACCATCCGGAACATCCGCTGCTGCAAATTCTGTTGCAACAGGGCTACGACGCCTTTGCCAAACAGACGCTGGCAGAGCGCAACAGCGTATTCCTGCCACCCTATACCAGCCATATCATTGTCCGTTCGGAAGATCACGACAACCAACAGGCTCCGCAATTCCTGCAGCAATTGCGCAATCTGCTGGAAGCCAGCCCGCTGAAGGACGATTCACTGTGGGTGATGGGGCCGGTTCCCGCGCTGCAGTCAAAACGCGGCGGCCGTTTTCGTTGGCAGTTGCTGTTGCAGCACCCTTCACGGCAGGTGTTACAACGGCTGATGAAGAGCACCCTGCCGTTAGTCGGTACCCTGCCGCAGGCACGCAAGGTGAAATGGACGCTGGACATCGACCCGATAGACAGCTGAACCCAGAAAAGTCTGATTCAGTTCCTGCCAGGCAAACGTTTACCCTTGAAATTGCGAGCGAACGCTAAAAAACCTCCTCAGGTCACACTTTTTATGCAAATTAGGTAACAAAGGCAGGACATATTCTGTTTAGAATGTCTGTGAAGGCAATTTTGTCACCGCTGCACTACCGTGACCGAATGTTTAAGCGCGGATGGCGCTAAATCATAACAACTCCACCGCACGCCAGAATTTGTGAGCAAACTGAAGTAGTCGCGTTGGCATGGGGCTAACGCAAGGAGAAAGGCGTTGGAACACAAGAAAGAATTATCCATGGCAACCATGAAAGACGTTGCCGAAATGGCGGGCGTTTCAACGGCAACCGTGTCGCGTGCGTTGATGAATCCGGAAAAGGTGTCAACGCCGACGCGTCAGAAAGTGGAACAGGCCGTGCTGGCCGTAGGCTATTCTCCTCATGCCCTCTCCCGTAATATCAAACGCAACGAATCCCGCACCATCCTGGTGATCGTCCCCGACATTTGCGATCCCTTTTTCGCCGATGTGATCCAGGGGATCGAGCAAACTGCGGCACAACAGGGTTATCTGGTGCTGATTGGCGACTGCGCGCAACAAAACCAACAGGAACGCACCTTCGTCAATTTGATTATCACCAAGCAAATCGATGGCATGCTGCTGCTCGGCTCCAACCTGCCGTTCGACGCCAGCAAGGAAGAACAACGCAATCTGCCGCCGATGGTGATGGCCAACGAGTTTGCCCCGGAGCTGGAACTGCCGACGGTACACATCGATAACCTGACCGCCGCCTTCGAGGCCGTGCATTATTTACATCAGCTCGGACACAAGCAAATCGCCTGTGTCGCCGGGCCTGAACAGATGCCGTTGAGCCATTATCGGCTGCAAGGTTACATTCAGGCGCTACGTCGTAATGGCATTAGCGTCGAAAGCAGCTATATTACCCGAGGTGATTTCACCTACGAAGCTGGCGCGCAGGCGCTAGCGGCGCTGATGGCGCAACCAAAACCACCGACGGCAATCTTCTGCCATAGCGACGTAATGGCGATTGGCGTGCTGTCGCAGGCGAAAAAAATGGGGCTGCGGGTACCGCAGGACCTCTCCATCGTCGGCTTTGACGACATTAAACTGGCGCAGTATTGCGATCCGCCGTTAACCACGGTGGCTCAACCGCGCTACCAGATTGGCCAGCAGGCAATGCTGTTGCTGTTGGAGCAGTTGCACGGACAGAACGTGGCCAGCGGCTCCCGGCTTTTGGACAGTGAATTGATTATCAGAGGCAGCACGGCTGCCCCTAAACGCTAGTCAAACATTTTAGGGTTCAGTAACATGACGGACTTATCCCCTCATCAGGACACAGCGGAATAATAGTGGCACAAAAAGACTATGTAAGCCGTGGGCGCGCAGCAGGAGCTAAGCGAAAAACCCCCAGCCGTAAAAAACGCAGTTCTCCGAAGGTCTCCAAAACCGTGTTGGCGCTGGCCGTCGCACTTCTGGTGATATTTGTCGGTGGCCTCTATTTCATTACGCACAACAAGCCGGATGACGTGCCGCTGCTGCCTGCGCACACCAATCGTCCGGGCAATGGCCTACCGCCGAAGCCGGAAGAACGTTGGCGTTATATCAAAGAGCTGGAGAATCGCCAGATTGGCGTACAAACCCCGACCGAACCGACGGCCGGCGGCGAAGCCAACTCCAAGACTCAGCTGACCGCCGAGCAGCGCCAACTGCTGGATCAAATGCAGGCGGATATGCAACAGCGCCCGACGCAGCTCAATGAAGTGCCGTATAACGACCCTTCACAAGCCGCTGCGCGTAACAACCGCCAGCAGCAACAGCAGATGCAACAGCAGCCAATCCAGCAGCAACAGGTCCAACAGCAGCCGCAGGTGACTCAGCCGCGTAATCCATTTAACAACGGTGCGACGACACAGCCGGTGCAGCAACAGCCTAAGCCGCAACCCAAACCGCAGCCGGTCACACCGCCGCCTGCGCAGGTTAAGCATCCTGAGCCAAAACCGCAGCCGAAACCGGAAGTGAAACAGGAAACGGCCAAGCAGGAAACGGAAACCAAGCCAGAATCGAAGCAGAAGTGGATGGTGCAATGCGGCTCGTTCCGCGCCACCGATCAGGCAGAATCCGTACGTGCGCGCCTGGCGTTTGAAGGTATCGAAAGCCGTATTACCGCCGGCGGAGGCTGGAATCGCGTGGTACTTGGCCCATACAGCAGCCGGGCTGCTGCGGACAAAACCCTGTCGCGCCTGAAGGGCGTAGGCATGTCAAGTTGCATTCCCCTCTCCGTTGGGGGTTGAAAAGCGTCAATCCCCCCCATCTATACTCTCAATATGCCTCGTAGTGTCTGCGCAAGCAGATGCTGCGAGGGCTTCTTTCCGTCTTCAACGAGGGTCTGCTCGTGACAACAATTGTAAGCGTACGCCGCAACGGCCAGGTAGTGATCGGTGGCGATGGCCAGGCCACCTTGGGCAATACGGTAATGAAGGGCAACGTCAAGAAAGTACGTCGCCTGTATAACGATAAAGTGATTGCCGGTTTTGCCGGTGGCACCGCGGATGCCTTCACGCTATTTGAGCTGTTCGAGCGCAAGCTGGAAATGCACCAGGGTCACCTGGTGAAAGCAGCCGTTGAATTGGCGAAAGACTGGCGTACCGACCGCATGCTGCGCAAGCTCGAAGCGCTGCTGGCCGTCGCGGATGAAAACTCATCGCTGATCATCACCGGTAACGGTGACGTGATCCAGCCTGAAAACGATTTGATTGCGATTGGCTCCGGCGGTCCGTACGCCCAGGCAGCCGCTCGTGCGATGTTGGAAAATACCGAACTGAGCGCCCGCGAAATTGTTGATAAATCCCTCAACATCGCCGGCGACATCTGTATTTACACCAACCATTTCCACACCATTGAAGAATTGCCTTCCAAAGCGTAAGGATCGAATACTATGTCTGAAATGACCCCGCGCGAGATCGTCAGCGAACTGGACAGCTACATCATTGGCCAGAACAAAGCCAAACGTGCCGTTGCCATCGCCCTGCGTAACCGCTGGCGCCGGATGCAGCTCAACGAGATGCTGCGCCATGAAGTCACGCCAAAGAACATTCTGATGATCGGCCCGACCGGCGTCGGTAAAACCGAAATCGCCCGCCGTCTGGCGAAGCTGGCCAACGCGCCGTTCATCAAGGTTGAAGCCACCAAGTTCACCGAAGTGGGCTACGTCGGTAAAGAAGTGGATTCCATCATCCGCGATCTGACCGATGCCGCGATCAAAATGGTGCGCCTGCAGTCAATCGACAAGAACCGCACCCGTGCCGAAGAGCTGGCCGAAGAGCGTATCCTCGATGTGCTGATCCCGCCGGCCAAGAACAACTGGGGCCAGGCGGAAGAGCATCAAGAGCCTTCTGCTGCACGTCAGGCATTCCGCAAGAAACTGCGTGAAGGCCAGTTGGACGATAAAGAAATCGAGATCGATCTGGCTGCCGCGCCGATGGGCGTGGAGATCATGGCTCCTCCGGGCATGGAAGAGATGACCAACCAGCTGCAGTCGATGTTCCAGAACCTCGGCGGCCAAAAGCAGAAACCGCGCAAGCTGAAGATTAAAGAAGCCTTCAAACTGCTGGTGGAAGAAGAAGCGGCCAAACTGGTGAACCCGGAAGAGCTGAAAGAACAGGCGATTGAAGCGGTTGAACAGCACGGCATCGTGTTTATCGACGAGATCGACAAAATCTGTAAGCGCGGTGGCCAGAGCTCCGGCCCGGACGTGTCACGTGAAGGCGTTCAGCGCGATCTGCTGCCACTGGTGGAAGGCTGTACCGTCTCCACCAAGCACGGCATGGTGAAAACCGATCACATTCTGTTTATCGCCTCCGGCGCATTCCAGACCGCCAGCCCGTCAGATTTGATCCCGGAACTGCAGGGCCGCCTGCCGATCCGCGTTGAATTGCAGGCGCTGACCACCGAAGATTTCGAGCGCATCCTGACCGAGCCAAGCGCGTCGCTGACCGAGCAGTACAAAGCGCTGATGGGTACCGAAGGCGTCAATATCGACTTCACCGCCGATGGCATCCGCCGCATCGCAGAAGCCGCATGGCAGGTTAACGAAAGCACCGAAAACATCGGCGCGCGTCGTTTGCACACCGTGCTTGAGCGTCTGATGGAAGATATTTCCTATGATGCGAGTGAAATTAATGGTCAATCCATTACAATTGATGCGGATTACGTACGTAATCATCTGGATGAACTGGTAGCGGATGAAGATTTGAGTCGTTTTATCCTATAATCGCTCAATCATGTCCAGTCAGTCATCTGTGGGAGGCATTGCCTCCCACAATTATTTCTAACGGACACAGCCACTAACTCTGAAGCGAAAAATGAGCTCATCAACTACCACCTCCCCGGCCAGAGCCTGGCTTGAAAGTTTACGACCGCGCACCCTGCCGCTGGCCTTTGCCTCGATCGTCGTCGGTTCCGCCATTGCCGCCTGGCAAGGCAGCCTGAAACCCGGCGTGGCGCTGCTGGCACTCCTGACTGCTGGCCTGCTGCAAATCCTCTCCAACCTGGCGAACGACTATGGCGATGCGGTAAAAGGCAGCGATAAAGAAGATCGCATCGGGCCGTTGCGCGGCATGCAGAAAGGCATGATCACCCAGGCACAAATGAAGCGCGCGCTGGTGGTGACGGTAGTGTTGATCGCGATTGCCGGCTGTTCATTGATCGCCGTGGCCTGCGAACAACCCAGCGACGTGGTGGGCTTCCTGGTGCTGGGCGGGCTGTCTATCGTCGCCGCCATTACCTATACCGTCGGCACCAAACCCTATGGCTATCTGGGGCTGGGTGACATTTCGGTGCTGGTGTTCTTTGGCTGGCTGAGCGTGGCGGGCACCTACTACCTGCAAACCCATGCGTTCGACAGTATCGTGATGTTGCCGGCCACGGCCTGCGGCCTGCTGGCCACCGCGGTGCTGAACATCAATAATTTGCGCGATATCGAAAGCGACCGCGCCAACGGCAAAAATACGCTGGCGGTACGCCTTGGGCCACAGAATGCACGCTATTACCACGTGGCGCTGCTGATCGGCGCAGTAGCCTGCTTCGCGCTGTTCACGCTGCTTAACCTGCATAGCCCGTGGGGCTGGCTGTTTGTCCTGGCTATCCCGTTACTGGTGCGCCACGGCCTGCGCGTGTTACGCGATCCAACGCCGGCAGGCATGCGCCCGATGCTGGAACATATGGTCAAAGCGGCGCTGTTGGCCAATGTGTTGTTCGCGATTGGCGTGGTGCTCAGTTAGCCATCGAACTGATGATTTTGCCAACAGGGCGGATAAAGGGATATACTGGTTATTCCAGCGGCAAACAGACGTAAAATCCTATGAAATACGATACTTCCGAACTTTGCGACATCTATCATGAAGAGGTAAACGTTGTTGAACCTCTATTCTCCAATTTTGGCGGGCGTACTTCATTTGGCGGGCAAATCACTACGGTGAAATGCTTTGAGGATAACGGCCTGTTATTCGAGCTGCTTGAAGAAAACGGTCGCGGCCGTGTTCTGGTGATTGATGGCGGTGGTTCGGTTCGCCGTGCCCTGATCAACGCAGAACTGGCGCGCCTGGCTACCCAGAACGAATGGGAAGGCATCGTGGTTTACGGTGCGGTACGCCAGGTGGACGATCTGGAAGAACTGGACATCGGCATTCAGGCGATGGCGGCCATTCCGGTCGGCGCAGCCAGTGAAAGCATCGGCGAAAGCGACATCCGCGTAAACTTTGGCGGCGTGACCTTCTTCTCCGGCGATCATCTGTATGCCGACAACACCGGTATTATTCTGTCCGAAGACCCGCTCGATATCGAGTAATCTTCCGACATGAAAAAGGGCGCCTCAGGCGCCCTTTTCGATCGTGCAATACGGAATCAGACTTCTTCCATTTTGCCCAACAGCGCGCGCAGGCGGTCTTGCCATACGTGCTGCTCTTCTTTCAGTTGCTGGTTCTCGCGTACCAGCGATTCCTGGTTGCCGGAGGCAGCCTGAACTTCCTGAGACAGAGTATTGTTTTTTTCTTTCAGCTCTTCAATTTCCATCTGCAGCAGGGTGATGGTATCGATCGCCTGCTGAACTTTTGATTCCAATTTCTCAAATACTTCAAATGACATTCTTCAGTCCCCTCATGATAGCAAGGCGTACATCTATAGGTAACGGCCGCAACTCAGGTTGCAACTGCTGCGAATATGCATCGCGCCAAGTGACACACGCTTTTATTGAAAATAACGCGCCTGTCTCGATAAAACGCTTCTTTCGATAAAAACGATTGTAAGTAGCCTGTCCCCGGCTGTCTAGCAACATCCGGCTCATCGCGCAGTCTGTTGCAATTTTCCTGCCCCCACCATCAGCAAAAACCGAAAATGCCTCTCGGTCATAAATTGATTTGTTAACAGTCGGGGATAAAAGCACTGGTCAGATCACAGTTTTATGGAGCAGAAAGAACACAGAACGACGCGAATTCGCTCAATTTTATGACGAAGCACACACATTTTGATTTCGCTATTTCTCGTTTATGTTCGTTAACGATAAATTTACATCACGTCCTCAATTAATAATTGGACGAGATGAAAAAAACTGTACCCCTAGGACGGATCGATACACCTTCCGAGCCTATAAACCTATAACCGCCGTTTTGCAGGACAACAACATTATGAGCCAAACCACCAGTCCGACCCTAAAAGGCCAGTGCATCGCTGAGTTCCTCGGCACCGGTCTGTTGATCTTTTTTGGCGTAGGCTGCGTTGCCGCGCTGAAACTGGCAGGCGCCAGCTTCGGCCAATGGGAAATCAGTATCATTTGGGGCCTGGGCGTCGCCATGGCCATCTATCTGACCGCTGCCATCTCCGGCGCGCACCTCAACCCGGCCGTGACCATTGCGCTGTGGTTGTTCGCCTGCTTTGACGGACGCAAAGTACTGCCTTACATTGTCGCGCAGATCGCCGGAGCCTTCTGTGCAGCAGCCCTGGTCTACGGGTTGTACTACAACCTGTTCTTCGATTTCGAAGCGGCCAATCATATGGTACGCGGCAGCGACGAAAGCCTGGCCCTGGCCGGCATCTTCTCTACCTACCCGAATGCGCACATTTCCGTTGGCCAGGCGTTCCTGGTTGAAACGGTCATTACCGCAATCCTGATGTGCCTGATCCTGGCACTGACCGATGACGGTAACGGCATCCCGCGCGGCCCGCTGGCCCCGCTGTTGATCGGTATTCTGATTGCCGTGATCGGCGCCTCTATGGGACCATTAACCGGCTTTGCGCTGAACCCGGCGCGTGACTTCGGTCCGAAAATGTTCGCTTATCTGGCCGGCTGGGGCAAAGTGGCCTTCACCGGTGCACGTGATATTCCGTACTTCCTGGTGCCAATCTTTGGTCCAATCATCGGTGCCTGCCTGGGTGCCTTCGGCTACCGCATGCTCATTGGCCGCAATCTGCCGTGTGACGTTTGTGTAGGCGAAGAACAACCCGCCGCCAAGGCCCAGCAGCGTAAAGCGTGATTGGCACAGTTTTAAAACGGTTAACAACAGCAGGACTAAGATCATGACTGTAGAAAAAAAATACATTGTCGCTCTCGACCAGGGTACCACCAGTTCACGTGCCGTAGTACTCGACCACGATGCCAACATTGTTGCGGTATCCCAGCGCGAGTTCACGCAGATTTACCCAAAAGCCGGCTGGGTTGAGCATGATCCTATGGAGATCTGGTCATCACAGAGCTCCACGCTGGTGGAAGTGCTGGCGAAAGCCGATATCAATTCCGATCAGATCGCCGGTATCGGCATCACCAACCAGCGTGAAACCACCATCGTCTGGGAAAAAGAGACCGGCAAACCGATTTACAACGCCATCGTCTGGCAATGCCGCCGCACCGCCGACATCTGCGAAAAGCTCAAGCGTGACGGCCTGGAAGAGTACATCCGTCACAATACCGGCCTGGTGGTTGACCCATACTTCTCCGGCACCAAGGTAAAATGGATCCTCGACAACGTTGAAGGCGCCCGCGAACGCGCCAAACGCGGCGAGCTGCTGTTCGGTACCGTCGATACCTGGCTGGTGTGGAAAATGACCCAAGGGCGGGTGCATGTGACCGATTACACCAACGCCTCACGTACCATGATGTTCAACATCCATGAGCTGGATTGGGATGACCGCATGCTGGAAGCGCTGGATATCCCACGCGCCATGCTGCCTAAAGTCCGTCCTTCTTCTGAAGTGTATGGCCAGACCAACATCGGTGGTAAAGGCGGTACGCGTATTCCTATCGCCGGTATCGCCGGTGACCAGCAGGCGGCGCTGTACGGCCAACTGTGTGTTCAACCGGGCATGGCGAAAAACACCTACGGTACCGGCTGCTTCCTGCTGATGAACACCGGTAAAGAAGCGGTACGCTCAAGCCACGGCCTGTTGACCACCATCGCCTGCGGCCCACGCGGCGAAGTGAATTACGCACTGGAAGGTGCTGTGTTCATCGGCGGTGCTTCTATCCAGTGGTTGCGCGACGAACTGAAACTGATCAGCGATGCGGCCGACTCCGAGTACTTCGCCACCAAGGTGAAAGACAGCAACGGCGTGTATGTGGTCCCGGCCTTCACCGGCCTGGGCGCTCCTTACTGGGACCCGTATGCCCGTGGCGCGATCTTCGGCCTGACCCGCGGCGCGAACAGCAACCACATCATCCGTGCAACGCTGGAATCCATTGCGTATCAGACGCGCGACGTGCTGGATGCCATGCAGGCAGACTCCAATACCCGTCTGCAATCGCTGCGTGTGGACGGTGGCGCGGTCGCCAACAACTTCCTGATGCAGTTCCAGTCAGACATCCTCGGTACCCGTGTCGAGCGCCCTGAAGTGCGTGAATCGACTGCGCTGGGTGCCGCATTCCTGGCGGGCCTGGCTATCGGCTACTGGAATGACCTGGATGAGGTGAAGAGCAAGGCGGTTATCGAACGCGAGTTCCGTCCAAGCATTGAAACCACCGAGCGTAACTTCCGTTATAGCGGCTGGAAAAAAGCGGTTGCCCGCGCACAAGCGTGGGAAGAGCACGACTAACGCTGTTTTGCTTGGTTAACCTGATCACGCGCTGCCTTCGGGCGGCGCGTTTTTTTTGCCCCGCCCCCGCCGTCGCCCGCTGTGATAAACTTTGCCGATATTTTCTTCCTTTCTCACAGACAGGTTTTGCCATGAAACGTGAATTAGCCATCGAATTTTCCCGTGTTACCGAAGCCGCCGCGCTGGCGGGCTACAAATGGCTGGGACGCGGCGACAAGAATGCCGCCGACGGCGCCGCGGTCAACGCAATGCGCATTATGCTCAACAAAGTGGATATCGATGGCCGCATCGTGATCGGCGAAGGCGAAATTGATGAAGCACCGATGCTGTATATCGGCGAGCAGGTCGGCAGCGGTCAGGGCGATGCGGTAGATATCGCGGTCGACCCGATTGAAGGTACCCGCATGACCGCCATGGGCCAGCCCAATGCATTGGCGGTGCTGGCGGTCGGCGATCGCGGCACCTTCCTGCACGCGCCGGACATGTATATGGAAAAACTGGTGGTTGGCCCGGCGGCACGCGGCGCTATCGATCTTAACCTGCCGCTGGCGGAAAATCTGAATAAGGTGGCGGCCTGCCTGGGCAAACCGCTGACTCAACTGACCGTGGTCATTCTGGCCAAGCCGCGTCACGACGGCGTTATCGCCCAGATGCAACAACTCGGGGTTCGCGTATTTGCCATTCCTGACGGTGACGTAGCAGCTTCTATTCTGACCTGTATGCCTGACAGCGAAGTCGACGTGATGTACGGCATCGGCGGCGCGCCTGAAGGGGTAATTTCTGCCGCGGTGATCCGCGCATTGGATGGCGATATGCAGGCTCGCCTGCTGCCACGCCATCAGGTGAAAGGCGACAGCGCCGAAAATCGCCGTATTGGCGAAGAAGAGTTGGCACGCTGCAAAGCGATGGGCATCGAAGCCGGCAAAGTGCTGGTGTTGGATGACATGGCGCGCAACGACAACGTTATTTTCTCCGCAACCGGCATCACCAAGGGCGACCTGTTGGAAGGCATCAGCCGCCAGGGAAATATGGCCACCACGGAAACCCTGCTGATCCGCGGTAAATCACGCACTATCCGCCGCATTCGTTCGACCCATTATCTGGATCGCAAAGACCCGGCGCTGCACGAGTTCCTGCTGTAATGAAACAGGGCGCCGATTGGCGCCCTCAGACTGCTGACAAAGCCCGTTATTAGGGAGAGCGTGCCGATGGGGTCGTAGCGGCTTGCCCGCCGACCCATTTGCCGGGAGCAAATGGGAACGACTTCCAGTCGGCCCGTAGGGTGGGACACAAGGATGTGTCCCATAATGGCCCCTCGGTGCGCTAGGCCCGAGTATCTCGGGTCCACAGACCACTTTGTCATCAAACTCCCTACACGCTTTATGCGGTATGGCCCTGATGCTGCATTCGATTCGACAGCGGCCACCAGCACAGCAATATCAGCAGCGCCATGGCAAACATCAGCAGACCGAGGCTGAACTGCCCGGTTTGCGGCAGCATGGCAGAAAGCCAGGTCGCCAGGCCAGACCCCATATTCTGCATACCACCGACCAATGCCCCCGCCGCGCCGGCCAGATAGGGGAACGGCTCCATCGCACCGGTGGTGGCCAACGGGAACATCATCCCCGCGCCGAAGAAGAACAGCGCAGCCGGCACAATCAGCGTCCAGATGTTCATCACCCCAAACCAGCCCGGGATCCACATCATCAGACCCGCCAACAGGCAGCTGATAACCGAATGCCACACCAGAGTATGGAAGGTTTTACCGTCGCGACCAGCATACCAGGCGCCAAAGAACGCCGCCGGGATCGGCAGAATAAACAGCAGACTGACGGTCAGGCCACTCAGACCCAGCACGCCACCCATCAACACGCCACAGCTGGCTTCAAATACGGCGATCCCCGCCAGCGCACCAATCAGCATGACCAGATAACAACTGAACGTGCCGTCAGCCAGCAGCTTGCGGAAACTTGCCAGCATACGCCGCTTTTCGGTTTGCTGCGGCCGGGTTTCCGGCAGCCAGCGGAACATGGAGAAGGCTACACCGGCGCACAATACCAACAGGAAGGCATAACAGGCGCGCCAACCAAAGAGCATCGCCAACGCACCGCCGATGATCGGTGCCAACAGCGGACTCACCAGGATGCCCATATTAAGCAGGCTATTGGCATACCGCAACGAAGTGCCGGCATACAGGTCGCGCGGCATGGTACGCGCCATCACCCCCGCCACGCCGGTGCCCATCCCCTGAATGGCGCTGGCGGCAACCAGCATCGTCAGGCTGTTGGACAACAGCGCGCCCAGGGCCCCCATCAGGAAGATCATCATCCCGGCCAGGATCACCGGACGGCGGCCTATGCGGTCCGACAACGGGCCGTAAATCAGCTGCGAGAACCCGTAGGTCATCAGATACGCCGCCATCACGCGCTGCACTGCGCCGGAGCGCACCGACAGATCCTTGGCGATATCAGCAATAACAGGAACATAAATGGTTTGTGCCATCTGACCGACGGCCACCAACAGGATAAGCATCACCAGCAGGTGAAAGTTTTCTATTTTTCTCATTATCTTCGTTAACGTTTTAACTCGTCACAGCGTCCCGGTATGGCCCCACTTTCAGCCAGAACGGCGAGCAGCTCTCTATGGCGGCATAAGCTAACAAATCTGATTTTTTTAGCGAGTTTCAGACAGATATTGATCTGCGTCACAGTGGCAGCAAAGGCAACCAGCCTCGTAAATTAAACTGTACGTCTACCGCTTAAGGGTTAAAAAGGGTAAATTTTCAGTAGTTTAGCTTTAGCATTTAATCGATAATTATTTTCATCATCTTGAAATAAAATAACACCATAGGGATTTGGACAATGAAGACACCAGAGCTGATTTTATTGCAGTTAAAAACCCTGGGGCCACACTCCGCCAAAATGCTGGCCGAGCATCTGGATATCACCCCCATGGGCATTCGTCAGCATCTGCAATCCCTGGAAAAACGTGAGCTGGTTTGTTATGAGGAAGCGCGCACCAAAGTGGGCCGCCCGACGCGCTACTGGTCGCTGACCCATGAGGGACACAGCCGGTTTGCCGATGGTCACGATACTTTGGCGACGACGTTGTTGGATTCCGCCCATCAGCTGTTTGGCACTGAAGCGGTTGAACAGTTACTCAGTGCGCGCGAAGAAAAACTTTATCAGCGCTATGCCGAAGAGCTGTCGGAAGAGACTTGTCATCAGGCGAAACTCGCCCGGTTAGTGCGTCTGCGGCAACACGATGGCTACATGGCCGAACTGCTTGAGCATCCGCAAGGCGTGCTGCTGGTGGAAAACCACTGCCCCATCGGCGTAGCGGCCACCGCCTGCAGCAGCCTGTGCAACTCGGAGCTGCAGCTGTTTCACCGCCTGTTTGGCCACGGCTATCGTATAGAGCGTACTGCGCATGCTATTTCCGGCTCACGACATTGCGCTTATTTGATTCGACCATTGGAGCTTTAGAGTATGGCTGATTGGGTTAATGGCAAGGTTACGCAAGTCAAACAATGGACCGACGGGCTGTTCAGCATTATCGTCGACGCCCCCATAGATCCCTTTATTGCCGGGCAGTTTGCCAAGCTGGCGCTGGAAGTTGACGGCGAACGCGTGCAGCGCGCCTATTCTTACGTCAACGCCCCCAGCGATCCGAATCTGGAGTTTTACCTGGTTACCGTGCCGGAAGGCAAACTGAGCCCACGGCTCAATCAGCTACAGCCGGGTTCGGACGTGATGGTGACCAAAGAGGCCGCCGGATTTTTCGTGCTGGACGAGGTGCCGGAATGCGACACCCTGTGGATGTTGGCCACCGGTACCGCCATCGGCCCTTACCTGTCGATTCTGCAGGAAGGCAAAGGCCTGGAGCGCTTCAAAAACCTGGTGCTGGTGCATGCCGCACGCTTTGCGCGCGATCTCAGCTACCTGCCGCTGATGCAGCAGTTGCAACAGCGTTACAATGGCAAACTGCGCATTCAAACCATCGTCAGCCGTGAAGAAGTCCCCGGCTCGCTGACGGGACGCGTACCCGCGCTGATTGAGGATGGCCGGCTGGAAGCGGCGGTAGGCTTGACCCTCGATGCCGAAACTGACCACGTCATGCTGTGCGGTAACCCGCAAATGGTGCGCGATACCCAGCAAACGCTGAAAGATCAGCGCCAGATGCGCAAGCACCTGCGCCGCAAACCGGGCCATATCACCAGCGAACACTATTGGTAATTGATAGCCTCTGGTTTTAATCCGCGCCGAACTTGACGGGTTTGGCCGGCGGACCAAAACGATTATCCTCGGGCGTGCCGACAAACGCGCCCAAATCGATCATCATCATCACAATGATCAACGTCGGGATAAAACGCCCCACGCCCCACTGCCAAACCGGCGCCAGCATTTGCCAGTTACCCGCCGCCAGCAACCAAGCCACAATCAGTAACAACGCCCACCAACCGGCTTTATTGCGGTCATGCAAACGCTTCACCAGCACCGCCGCCGTTGGCCACAGCAGCCCAACGATAAAAAAGGCGATGGTTTGGATATCCACCAGCTTATTGCTGGCGAGTGAAAAAGCCACCGCCATCAGCACTACCCACAGCACCATCCAAATCCAGAAATCACGCCGCCCAATTCGGCCCTTAAACGAAAAACACCACTGTTGTATTGTCATTGAATCCTGCGTTGTTTGCCTGCCCATATTCTGCCGTGCAGTGTAACATAGGCGCTGCCGGGCGAAGATTTCTGCCCTGCATTACGCGGAGTAACGCACAGCTTTCTTGTCAGCGAGCGATAATGGCGCGGGATCTTTGACACCCCCCTCTGTTCTCGCTTTAATCGGAGCCATCTTTGTCATTGATGCCGTGTATACCATGCTGAGAAAAACCATCGCCATTGCCTGCCTGTTGCTGGGCATCGGCAGCGCCTGGGCCGATCCGCCGGATGCCCCCGCCAACGCTTCGCCTACCGCGCCCTACCTGCTGGCCGGAGCGCCAACGTTTGATCTGACGGTGGTGAAGTTCCGCGAAAAATATAACCGCGATAACCCGACGCTACCGATCGGCGAATTCCGCGCTATTGCCACCACCGAAGACGATACGCCGCTGTTGACGCGCGCTGCCAGCAAGCTAAATGAAAATCTCTATGCCTCAACCGCGCTGGAAAAAGGCACCGGAAAAATCAAAACGCTGCAAATTACCCACCTGCCGCTACAGCAGAGCAACGAAGAAAAAGCCGCTCGCACCATTGCCGTCAGCTATATGGCCGCGTTGATGCGCCAGTTTGAACCGACGCTGACGGTGGAAAAAAGCCTGAGTAAAGTGGCCAACCTGCTGGAAAAAGGCAAAGGCCAGCGCTTTTACCAACAGCAGGTCGGCGCGATCCGCTATGTAGTGGCAGACAACGGCGATAAAGGAGTAACTTTCGCTGTTGAACCGGTTAAGCTGACGTTATCCGAGCCGTAACGGCAGGCTATTTAATGACAAAAAGCAAAGCCTTCGCGCTTAATCATCTCTATACTGTTGGGCAGGTAAACTGCCGGTCCGGCAGTGGTTATTTCGACTCTCGCGTTCCCTTGTTGGAGGAAAAAACATGCGTCATCCATTAGTTATGGGTAACTGGAAGCTTAACGGCAGCACTCACATGGTTAACGAACTGATCGCCGCTCTGCGCAATGAGCTGAGCAGCGTTGACGGCTGTGGCGTCGCTATCGCACCGCCTGTGATGTACCTGGACCAGGCGAAACACGCACTGGCCGGCAGCCGCATTGCTCTGGGCGCTCAAAACGTAGACGTGAACCTGTCCGGCGCATTCACCGGTGAAGTTTCCGCCGACATGCTGAAAGATATCGGTGCGCAATACATCATCATCGGCCACTCCGAGCGTCGTACTTACCACAAAGAAACCGATGCAGCGATCGCCGAGAAATTTGCCGTGCTGAAAAAAGCCGGCCTGATCCCAGTGCTGTGCATCGGTGAAACCGACGCAGAAAACGAAGCGGGTAAAACCGAAGAAGTTTGTGCACGCCAGATCGACGCCGTGCTGAAAACTCAGGGCGCAGAAGCCTTCAAAGGCGCCGTTATCGCTTATGAGCCAATCTGGGCTATCGGTACCGGTAAATCCGCCACCCCTGCGCAGGCTCAGGCAGTACACAAATTTATCCGCGATCACATCGCCAAACAGGACGCTGCAGTAGCTGCAGAAGTGATCATCCAGTACGGCGGTTCTGTGAACGATAAAAATGCCGCCGAGCTGTTCACCCAGCCGGACATCGACGGCGCGCTGGTTGGCGGCGCATCACTGAAAGCCGATGCTTTCGCTGTGATCGTCAAAGCCGCTGCCGCTGCTAAAAAAGCCTGATTTCTTTCTCTGGCTGCTAAATAAAAAACCCCGGCTTGCCGGGGTTTTTTATTATTGTCATCAAGGCATCAGCGTTTGCTGATTTCGTCGAACACACCGCCGGTGGCGAAGTGTACCTTCTGTGCCTGAGTCCAGCCGCCGAAGGTATCATCCACCGTGAACAGCTTCAGTTTCGGGAATTGCTCGGCAAACTTGGCCGCCACAGCCGCGTCACGCGGACGGTAGTAGTTTTTCGCCGCGATGGTTTGTCCTTCCGGCGTATACAGATATTTCAGGTAAGCCGTCGCCACATCACGGGTACCGCGCTTATCAACCACTTTATCCACCACCGAGACGGTCGGCTCCGCCAAAATCGATTCACTTGGGGTGATAATTTCAAACTTGTCTTTACCCAGCTCTTTCTCCGCCAGCAAAGCTTCGTTTTCCCAGGCGATCAGCACATCGCCAATACCACGCTCAACGAAGGTATTGGTTGAACCGCGTGCGCCGGAATCCAGCACTTCGACGTTCTTATACAGGTTTTTAACGAACTCCTGCGCTTTGGCCTGATCGTTATTGTTCTGGTGTAGTGCGTAACCCCAGGCCGCCAGATAGTTCCAGCGTGCACCCCCGGAAGTTTTCGGGTTCGGGGTGATCACCGAGACGCCCGGCTTAATCAGATCTGGCCAGTCGTGAATTTGTTTTGGGTTGCCTTTACGCACCAGAAATACAATGGTCGAGGTATAAGGTGCCGAGTTGTCCGGCAGGCGTTTGATCCAATCTTTATCGATGCGTCCGCGTTCGGCAATGGCATCCACGTCATAGGCTAGCGCCAGCGTGACCACATCGGCTTCAATGCCGTTAATCACCGAGGTCGCCTGTTTGCCGGAGCCGCCATGTGACTGACGTACCGTCACTTTATCGCCGGTCTGCTGCTGCCAATATTTACCGAATGCGGTGTTATATTCCTGATAGAACTCGCGTGTCGGGTCGTACGAAACGTTCAGCAGTTGGATATCTTTCGCCATGGCGCCGGACGCCAACAGCATTATTGTCAGACCTACACCCCATTTACGCATACGCATCGACTCGCTCTCCCAGGAAAATTAATCACAACCTCAATCGGTTGATTTAGCATCAGAGCCTGCCAGAAACTTTCCCGCCAATTAAAGAATAAAAAATGTTGGGCTAGACGATTATGGAATATAACTACCACGGGCATAAAAAAAGCCTCCGCGTGCGGAGGCTTCTCGAGCTGAATTAATGCGGGATCAGTACAGCTTTTTCGCTGTATCCAGCCAGTCGCCCTTGAACGGACGCTTCATGTTTTCGATCGCATCGATGATGTCGTGGTGCACCATCTTCTCGTTCTGGATACCGACGCAACGACCGCCGTAGCCCTGCAGTAGCAACTCAATCGCGTAAGCGCCCATGCGGGAAGCCAGAATACGGTCATAAGCTACCGGCGAGCCGCCGCGCTGTATGTGGCCCAGCACGGTCGCGCGGGTTTCACGCTTGGTTTCTTGTTCGATATGGCGAGCCAACTCATCGATATCGCAGATGTGTTCGGTGATCGCCACAATCGCGTGTTTTTTGCCTTTGGCAATACCGGCCTTGATTTCGCAGACCAGGTCTTCGCGGTTGAACTCGGTTTCAGGCAATACGATAAATTCACAACCACCGGCAATCGCCGCCGCCAGGGTCAGATCGCCACAGTAGCGCCCCATCACTTCAACGATGGAAATACGCTGATGAGAAGATGAGGTATCGCGCAGACGGTCAATAGCTTCCACGACGGTTTCTAGCGCGGTGAAGAAGCCGATGGTGTAGTCGGTACCGGCCACATCGTTATCGATGGTGCCTGGCAGGCCGATACAAGGGAAACCTTCTTCCGTCAGGCGTTTGGCGCCCATATAGGAACCGTCGCCGCCGATCACCACCAGCGCGTCAATACCGCGGTTTTTCAGATTCTCAATTGCCTTGGCGCGTACGCTGTCGTCTCTGAACTCAGGGAAGCGGGCTGAACCGAGGAAAGTGCCGCCGCGATTGATCATATCGGACACGCTATAGCGGTCCAATTGTTCCATGCGATCTTCGTACAAGCCAAGGTAGCCATCGTAAATACCAAAAACTTCCAGACCTTCCGAAAGTGCAGCACGCACAACGCCGCGGATTGCAGCGTTCATACCCGGCGAATCACCGCCACTCGTCAGTACACCGATTTTCTTGATCATGACTACCTCTGAACTGTAGATGCAATTTCTTAAGAATTCTGTATTCGCCGATTGTCTTGAAACCTCTCCGGCTGCAGAAAACCAGCTTTACGGCTTTATTGCTGGATATTATAGCAAAAACACCCAGCTGAATTGATTCAAGTCACGCAATATTGCGGTAAAAAAGCGTCATGGCACGCGGAGCTAATGCCATTATCTATCCGCTGTGCGAGTTCCCGTTGTCCTGCATTAATTATAGCTCCCAACACCCCTGTCGGCCCGCGGGCACTACAGAACAAGGATCCTGATGGATAAGAACATCAGCCCCCGGGAAACGGTGCAACAGCGCCTGTTCCACCTGTTCAGCCAGAATATGCGCCTGCATCAGCGGTAACGCATCGTCCATCTCCAGATGCAGCTGAATAAAACGCGTCGGACCGGACTGGCGAGTGCGTAGATCGTGCGCGCCTTTGACCCCAGGCCATGAGGAGATCACGTCGATAATCGCCTGGCGCTCGTTGTCCGGCAATGCCCGGTCCAGCAGCGATTGCACGGCTTCATAACCCATTCGCAGCGCGCTATAAAGAATGTAGACGCCTATTCCCAGTGCAAACAGCGCATCTGCCCGGTGAAAACCGTACCAGCTTAGCGCAAGCGCTATAAGAATAGCACTATTCATCATGACATCTGACTGATAATGCAGCATATCTGCTCGGACGGCCTGACTGCGAGTTTTTCTTACCACCCAACGCTGATAGGTGACCAACAGCAGGGTGCTGACCAACGCCACTATCGTCACGGCAATACCGATGCCAGGGTCACGCAAGGTTTCCGGTGAGTACAGATGCTGAAAACCGGTGAGAAACAAAAATAGCGCCGAACCAGAAATGAACATACTTTGCGCCAGCGCCGCCAACGATTCGGCCTTGCCGTGCCCGAAGGTATGTTCCTCATCGGCCGGCTGCAGCGAGTAACGTACCACCAGCAGGTTGGTCAACGACGCGGCAATATCCACCAGCGAATCCACCAGCGCGGCCAACAGGCTCACCGAACCGGTGCGGTACCAGGCGACAATTTTGATCAGTAACAGCGTTGAGGCCAAAACGGTGGCCGCTAACGCGGCGGATTTAACCAAACGCGCATATTGCGGTTCCATAACCCATCCCGGTTAAACGTTCAGAGGGTCAGTATAACGGAATGATGAGCAAAAAAGCCCTTCAGATAACCGTCGCCAACGCAGTGCATATCGCGAAGGGATGTCGCCATATCGATGCAAACAATCCGTGCGACCGGCGCTAAACGTCGTCATGGTCCATACTCTGTGGTTTAACCTTGCAGAGTTGCCTGGCGGGCTATCAAGCTGTAATTGATGGATAAAAAAAACCCCGCCATCATGGCGGGGGAAGACAGGGATGGTGTCTATGGCAAGGAAAAAACAGGGGACTACTCAGTCGTACTTAACTTCTGGGCAGAAGTTTGCTGCAAACCAGAAATCTGTTGCTCCATCTGCTGCATGCGCTGCTGATGTTTCTGGTCTAAAACGCTTTTTTGCTGTGGTGTCAGCAGGTTATACATTTGGTTGCGTACCCGGGCCATTTCGACCTGACGCTTAACCTGCTGCTGGGCCATCTGTTCCGCCTGGGCATACACGGCGGCTTCATCAAATTTGTCTGCGGTCACCAGCTTATGCATGGCTTCCATTTCAGCTACATTGACACCTGGCAGATCGTGGCGCGCCTGGCGCATTAAATCGCGCATTTGCTGGCGCTGTTGCTCAGTCAGGCTGACACCGTCAAACATGTGGTGTTGGCCAGGTGTTCTGGTGGTCGCATCGTTTCCGGGAGTCGGTGCAGTTTCCGATGTAGTGTCGGCAGCGAACGCAGCGGTAGAACCTATTGCCAGCATTGATGCCATAACTAATGCGGTCACCTTACGCATTTCAACTCCTCGTGCTTTCTCACTTTGCGAATCAACGAGGAGCAGTGTACTGCTGCACCTGCAAACATGCGTCAGTGCATGTAAAACTACGTAAAGTCATGGAATGCCAACAGTTGATGACGTATTTTGCGTCAGGAGGTAAAACATAATGAATAAAATTCTGTTAGTTGACGACGACCGCGAGCTGACCTCGCTGTTAAAAGAACTGCTTGAAATGGAAGGCTTTACCATCGTGGTTGCTTACGATGGCGAACAGGCGTTGTCGCTACTGGACAGCTCCATCGATCTGCTGCTGCTCGATATCATGATGCCGAAGAAAAACGGTATCGATACGTTGAAAGAGCTGCGTCAGCATCACCAGACGCCGGTCATCATGCTGACCGCCCGCGGCAGTGAACTTGACCGCGTATTGGGCCTGGAACTGGGCGCCGATGACTACCTGCCAAAACCCTTTAACGATCGCGAACTGGTGGCACGTATCCGCGCAATTCTGCGCCGTTCCAACTGGAGCGAACAACAGCAGAATGTCGATACCGGCGCACCAACGCTGGACGTAGACGGCCTGCAGCTCAATCCGGGTCGCCAGGAAGCCAGTTTCGACGGCCAAACGCTGGATCTCACCGGCACCGAATTTACCCTGCTGTACCTGCTGGCGCAGCACCTTGGTCAAGTGGTGTCACGCGAACTGCTGAGCCAGGAAGTACTGGGTAAACGGCTGACGCCTTTTGATCGCGCTATCGATATGCACATCTCCAACCTGCGACGTAAGCTGCCGAACCGCAAAGACGGTCATCCGTGGTTCAAAACGCTGCGTGGTCGGGGTTACTTAATGGTATCTGCAACATGATCAACAGTTTGACGGCACGCATCTTCGCCATTTTCTGGTTCACATTGGCTCTGGTGCTGATGTTGGTGTTGATGGTGCCCAAGTTAGACTCCCGCCAAATGACCTCGCTGCTGGACAGCGAACAGCGGCAAGGGCTGATGCTGGAACAACACGTAGAAGCCGAGTTGCAAAACGATCCGGCCAACGATCTGATGTGGTGGCGGCGCTTATTCCGCGCCATTGAAAAATGGGCACCGCCAGGGCAGCGCCTGCTGCTGGTCACCAGCGAAGGCCGGGTGATTGGCAACATGCAGCGCAACGAAATGCAGTTGGTGCGCAATTTTATCGGCCAATCCGATAACGCCGATCATCCGAAGAAGAAGAAATATGGCCGTGTCGAACTGGTCGGCCCTTTCTCGGTGCGGGATGGTGAAGACAACTACCAGCTGTACCTGATCCGCCCTGCCAACAGCCCACAATCCGATTTTATCAACCTGATGTTCGACCGGCCGCTGCTGCTGCTGATCGTCACTATGCTGATCAGCGCCCCCTTGCTGCTATGGCTGGCCTGGAGCCTGGCAAAACCGGCGCGCAAGCTGAAGAATGCGGCGGACGATGTCGCACGTGGCAACCTGAAACAGCATCCTGAGCTGGAGGCCGGGCCACAAGAGTTCCTGGCGACCGGCGCCAGTTTTAACCAAATGGTCAGCGCGTTGGAACGCATGATGACCGCTCAGCAACGGCTGATCTCCGATATTTCGCATGAGTTGCGCACGCCGCTGACCCGCCTGCAGTTGGCCACGGCATTAATGCGCCGTCGCCACGGCGAAGGGCACGAGCTGGCACGTATCGAAACCGAAGCACAGCGCCTGGACTCGATGATTAACGATTTACTGGTGTTGTCGCGTGGGCAACAGAAAAGTGAGTTGGTGCGTGAGCGCTTGCTGGCCAACGAACTGTGGGCCGACGTGCTGGACGACGCCAGCTTCGAAGCCGAACAAATGGGCAAACAGCTGGAGATCACCTCCCCTCCCGGCCCGTGGACCCTGTACGGTAACGCCGGTGCGCTGGATAGCGCGCTGGAAAATATCGTGCGTAATGCCCTGCGTTATTCGAACACCCATATTGCCGTGGCGTTCAGCGCAGACAACCAAGGCATCACCATTGTGGTCGACGACGACGGTCCCGGTGTCAGCGCGGAAGATCGCGAGCAAATATTCCGACCGTTCTATCGAACCGATGAAGCACGCGATCGCGCATCCGGCGGGACAGGTCTGGGCCTGGCCATCGTAGAGGCGGCGGTTAACCAGCACCGTGGCTGGGTGAAAGCGGAAGACAGTCCGCTCGGCGGCCTGCGTCTGGTGCTGTGGTTACCGCTCCACCAACGCTGATAGCCTAAGACAGGCCGGTAAGATTTTGCTATTCTGCGCCCCTCGTCATGAGGGGCTTTTTACATGCTGAACATCGTTTTATTCGAACCTGAAATTCCACCCAATACCGGCAATATCATCCGTCTGTGCGCCAATACCGGTTTTCAACTGCATCTGATAGAGCCAATGGGCTTCCCGTGGGATGATAAACGCCTGCGCCGCGCCGGGCTGGACTACCATGAATTCGCCAGTATCCGACGTCATGCCGACTACGCCGCCTTTATCGCCAGCGAAAATCCGCAGCGTCTGTTTGCCCTGACCACCAAAGGCACCCCGGCACACAGCGCAGTCAGCTACCAGGCCGGCGACTACCTGTTGTTCGGACCGGAAACTCGCGGTCTGCCCGCCGAGATCCTTGACGCCTTGCCGGCACAGCAGAAAATCCGCATCCCCATGCAGGCACAAAGCCGCAGCATGAACCTGTCCAATGCTGTCGCGGTAGTCGTGTACGAAGCCTGGCGGCAGTTGGACTACGCGGGCGCGCTGATTAAGTCTTAATCAATGACAACCGCTCCTGCGGAGACGATAATACTGAAAGGTTTCCTCTCCGGGGACATCGCATGGCTTTGGCTAAGAGCATTATTGCGCAGATACGCAGGCTCGAGCGCGCGATGAATCAGGCGCTGCTGCGTTTGCAGGCCCCCTCAGACGTTGAGGCCTTGCACGACGTACGCATCAACCTGCAGCGTATCAGAAGTCTGCTGCGACCATTACGCGGTATCCCTGGCGTAACTGGCCTCAGCAGCGCTGCTGCCGACTTGGGAAAAATCACTACGCCGATACGCGATCTGGAAGTGCTGATCGCCGAGCTGGAACTGCATCAGTTGGCATGGCAGGCCAATACGCGCAAAACCGAGCTGTACCGCCGCAAACTCGCGCTGATGTCACACCCGTTGCTGACCCATTTTCCCACTCTGCTACATACCTGGCCAAAAATCTTCCGCCGAACTCAACCCCGACACATCAAACGTCGTGTTGCCCTCCGCCTACGCCTCCAGGTAAAACAGCTACGCCTGGCATTGGCCGACATACATTACGATCGGCACCAACTGCGCCTGCTGGTTAAGCGTCTGCGTTATTTTGCCGAAGCCTATTCTCAACTCTCCCTCATCACGCCTGAAACCGTCGCCAGCCTGAAAACGGCACAAAGCGCACTCGGAGATTGGCACGATCGTTTTGTCTGGTGCCAGCAGGCCGAAAACCAGCAAGATCTCTGGCCGCTGTTGCCGCAGTGGCAAATGGCGCTGGAGACGACGCGGGAGCAAGCAGAAAAGGCACTGCTTTCACTTTCGCGAACGCTGAGTGCCTAAAACCAGCGGCGTATCACGATACTGTCAAAAGAATGCAGAAACAGGGCACGGCGAGCGCCGAAAACATTCACTGCCCCGGAGGATAATAAGCTATGTTTTGTAAGGGTAATCGACATTCATCATAGGAAATCGTATGAAAAAACAACGTTTGGGCGTTGCCATGGCGGTTTTGGCAGCGGGCCTGTTACTGGCGGGCTGTTCGTCCAAAGTAACCAAAACGGATCAGTACTCGGGATTCCTGTCTGACTACAGCAAACTGCAGGAAACCACATCACCAAGCGGCCACAAAACGCTGCGCTGGATCGACCCAAGCTACAAAGAGTCCAACTACCGCGGCCTGTATTTTGAGCCAGTAGTCTATTTCCCTGCTGAAAAACCGACGACGCGCGTTAGCCAAGAAACGCTGAATAAAATAAAGGCTTACGCTTCTCAGCGGATTAAAACCGCGCTTCAAGATCGCTTTACCGTACTCAATAGTCCGGCCGGATCACGCGTGCTGGTGGCTAAACTCGCCATCACGGCAGTGTCTGCAGAAAACGAAGATATGAAATTCTATGAGGTGGTACCGGTCGCGGCTGTGGTTGCCAGCACCATGGCAGCCAGCGGTCACAGAACCCAAAACACCACGCTGTATATCGAAGGTGAATTGATCGATCAGGATACCGGCAAAACGGTATTGGAAGTCGCTCGTAAAGCCTATGGTAAAACCGTCAGCAACGACAGCTCACCGGTAACAGCGGAAGACGTCAAAGCAGCGATCGACGACATGGTTAAAGACATCACCAACTTCCCTAAACAGGGTTAACCCTGCGAAGAAAAAAATCGGGGGAGCCAAAGCTCCCCCGATTTTATTCGTCAACTCACCGGATTAAATCCCGTCACCGTATTCAAAACCGTGATTAGTACCGTTGAAGTACTGGTCCATATCCATCGACGGCGTATCGCTTTCTGGCCGGCCGACGAGGCGTGCAGGCACGCCCGCGGCGGTCGTATGCGCAGGAACAGACTGCAGCACCACCGAGCCAGCACCGATTTTAGCGCCTTTACCCACTTCGATATTGCCGAGAATTTTAGCCCCGGCGCCAATCATTACGCCCTCACGGATCTTCGGATGGCGATCGCCGCTGGTCTTTCCGGTACCACCAAGGGTAACCGACTGCAGAATAGACACGTTATTTTCTACTACGGCAGTTTCACCGATCACGATACCAGTAGCGTGGTCAAGCATAATGCCGCAGCCAATCGTGGCCGCCGGGTGGATATCCACGCCGAAAGCGACCGAAATCTGATTCTGCAGGTATATCGCCAATGCTTGCCGCCCCTGCAGCCACAGCCAGTGGCCGATACGGTAGGCCTGCAGCGCATGAAAACCTTTCAGGTACAGCAGCGGCGTTGAATATTTATCTACCGCCGGGTCTCGCAGGCGCACGGCCAGGATGTCACGGGCGGCCGAAGCGATCATTTGCTGGTCGGCTAAGTAGGCGTCTTCCACCACTTCACGCACCGCAATGGCCGGCATAATGGGATTTGCCAGCTTGTTTGCCAGAATATAGCTGAGCGCACCGCCCAGGTTATCGTGCTTGAGCAACGTCGCATGATAAAAGCTAGCCAGCATCGGTTCACACTCAGCCAGCTCTCTCGCCTCTGATTTAATGCTATTCCAGACCTGCTCTAACTCTTCTGACGACATCAGGTTCCTCTCCGCCTTGCAAAACAGGCTGCCTCATCGCAAAGCAATCAGGCAGCCCAATTCAGTTGCCGGGGTCAGCATGCCGCCCCGCATTCTATTTTATAGGTCAAGCGTTGTGTTTTTCGTCTTTTCTGGTCCGCCCCAACAGGCTTAGCGCAGCCTCGCGGGCATCTTTATGGCAGTACAGCACCTGGTAAATTTGTTCGGTAATCGGCATTTCAACGCCGTGCCGCTGCGCCAACGCCAATACCTCTTTGGTATTGCGATAGCCTTCGACCACCTGACCTATACTGTCCTGCGCTTCCTGCACGCCTTTTCCCTGCCCCAGCATAATACCGAAGCGGCGGTTGCGCGATTGGTTATCGGTGCAGGTTAACACCAGATCGCCCAGCCCGGCCATGCCCATGAAGGTCGAGGGATCGGCACCCAGCGCAGAGCCAAGGCGTGTCATTTCCGTCAAGCCGCGGGTAATCAATGCGGTACGGGCATTAGCACCAAACCCGATACCGTCTGACATCCCAGCGCCAATGGCAATCACGTTTTTCACCGCCCCGCCCAACTGCACGCCGATAAAATCGGGGTTGCTGTAGACGCGGAAACTTTTTCCGCAGTGCAGCAACTGCTGCAAGTCATCGGCGAACTGCGCATCGGTAGAGGCCAACGCAATGGCGGTAGGCAGCCCGGCAGCCAGCTCTTTGGCGAACGTCGGTCCGGAGACCACCGCCAGCGGAATGGCTTCGCCCAGTGCTTCGCGCGCCACGTCCTGCAACAGCCGACCGGTTTCTGCCTCCAGCCCTTTGGTCGCCCAAACGATACGGGCATCCGGCCGCAAATGCGGTTTCAACTGGCGTAGCACATCACCGAATACATGGCTTGGCACCACCACCAGCACGTCGCGGCTAGCCGCCAGCGCACGGGCCAAATCGGCTTCAAGCAACAGCGTATCGGGGAAGGTGACGTCGGGAAGAAAGGCCTGATTGCAGCGATCGTGCTGCATTTTTTGAATCTGCTCGGGGTTATGGCCCCAGAGCACCACGGAGTGGCCGTTACGCGCCAGCGTAATAGCTAATGCGGTGCCGTACGAGCCGGCACCGATCACTGTCATTGAAGCATTGACGCTGTTCATCAGGCATCCTGATGTGGTGCGGCACCTTCGCCTTCCGCCTGCTGCTGCAGATAGTTCATGAACAGCGCGTCAAAGTTAACCGGTGCCAGGTTCAGCTGCGGGAATGTACCGCGAGAAACCAGGCTGGTGATGCACTCACGCGCATACGGGAACAGAATGTTCGGGCAGTATGCGCCCAGGCAATGCGCCAGCTGCGTGCCGTCGATGCCCGCTACGGAGAAGATGCCCGCCTGCTGCACTTCACACAGGAACGCAGTTTCTTCGCCCAGAGACGCCGTCACGGTTACGCGCAGTACAACCTCATACACTTCGTCAGCCAACTGGCTGGAAGCGGTATCTAGATCCAGTTTAACTTCTGGCTGCCATTCCTGCTGGAAAACCTGCGGCGCTTTTGGCGCTTCGAAGGAGATATCCTTGGTGTAAATGCGCTGAATCTGGAAAGCCATCTCTGTGCTGTTTTGTTCTGACATGTGTGTAATACCCTTGGTTAAACGTCCTTATTGACACTCAGTAACCGGTAGCGGCCCGCTTAAAGCAGCGGATCCAGACCACCACGAGCATCGAGTTCATATAAATCATCGCAGCCGCCGATATGTTGGCCATCGATGAAAATCTGAGGCACGGTGGTGCGCCCACTGCGCGCAATCATCGCTTCGCGTTTTTCATTATCGCCATCGATGGCGATTTCGTTAAACGCGGCGCCCTTGCTGTTCAGCAGCGCTTTAGCGCGATGGCAGAACGGACAGGTCGCTTTGGTGTAGATATCAATGTTAGCCATGGATTACCACCTCAACTACGTTAAATAATTACTTACCGCGTACTAACGGCAGGTTTTCCCCGCTCCAGCCGGCAATCCCGTCCTTCAGCGTAGTGACGTTTTCAAAGCCCGCCTTGTGCAGGTTTTCTGCCGGCTCACGTGAAGTGGTGCCGTTGGCACACACCACGATGATTGGCTGAGCCTTGTGTTTTTCCAGCTCGCCCAGGCTGCCGCTTTTGATTTCGCTGGCGGTCAGGTTAATGGCGTTGGCCAGGTGGCCTCTGCGGAAATCATCACGGCTGCGGGTATCCACCACAACGGCATCTTCTTTATTAATCAGTCGGGTGGCTTCACCACGGGTGATCTCTTTCACCTTGGAGAAACTGCTCTTGAACGTCATGACGATCACCGCAACCAGCAGGGCGATCCAGGCCAGGCTCAGTATGGGATGCTTGCTAACGAATTGCATAATTTCTTGCAGCATGGGGTGTAACAACTCCCGTCAGTTTAAGGAAAAAATAACTCAAGGTTCCAGAGTATACCTGCCGAGTGCAGCAAATACAGCCAATAAGCAAGTGCTAGTGCAGAAACTGCGGGCTACGCTGAGAAATTCTCTGCGCCACAGCCTAAAAGCCGCCCTTGTTGACCGCAACTTTGATCTCTCTGGGCTCTTTTTAACCGTCGGCGTTGTAAAATCGGCCGGTTTTTAGGGTGAATAGCCATCACTCCGGCATCGGGCAGATGGCTATTCACAACTTAAAATTCATAACGAGGTTAATGCAATGTCGAGCAACAAAAAACCGATGGTACTGGTGATCCTGGACGGGTACGGCCACCGCGAGGAGCAACAGGACAACGCCATTGTGAACGCCAAAACGCCGGTGATGGATCGCCTGTGGCAACAGCAGCCACACACGCTGATCGCCGCATCCGGGCTGGATGTTGGCCTGCCTGACGGTCAAATGGGCAATTCGGAAGTCGGCCACGTCAACCTGGGGGCCGGGCGCATCGTTTATCAGGATCTGACCCGGTTGGATAAAGAAATCAAAGAAGGCGATTTCTTCGCGAATCCAACGCTGACGGCAGCGGTCGATAAGGCCGTACAGGCCGGCAAAGCAGTGCATATCATGGGGTTGCTGTCGCCGGGCGGCGTGCACAGCCACGAAGACCATATTCTGGCCATGATTGAACTGGCCGCGCAACGCGGTGCCAAAGCCGTTTATCTGCATGCCTTCCTCGACGGTCGCGATACCCCGCCACGCAGTGCTGAACCCTCCTTGCAACGCTTTAGCGATGCCTTTGCCAGCCTCGGCTGCGGGCGTATCGCATCGCTGATCGGCCGTTACTACGCCATGGACCGCGACAACCGCTGGGATCGCGTTCAACTGGCTTATGATTTACTGACCCAGGCCAAGGGCGACTTTGTCGCCGACAACGCCGTTGCTGCCCTGCAGGCCGCTTACCAGCGCGGCGAGAACGACGAGTTCGTCAAGCCGACCGTTCTCCAGACTGCCGTGGAGGCCACTGCCGAACTGCACGACGGCGACGCACTGATTTTCATGAACTTCCGCGCCGATCGCGCACGCCAGATCGTTCGTGCCTTCGTGAATGCGGATTTCGACGGTTTCCCACGCGCCAAAGTCATCAACTTTGGTGATTTCGTGATGCTGACCGAATACGCTGCCGACATCAAAGTTCCCTGCGCCTATCCGCCGGCATCGTTGAATAACACCTTCGGCGAATGGTTAATGAAGCACGACAAAACCCAGCTGCGCATTTCGGAAACCGAAAAATACGCCCACGTCACCTTCTTCTATAATGGCGGCGTTGAAGAGCCGTTTGCCGGGGAAGAACGTGTGCTGATCAACTCACCGAAGGTCGCGACCTACGATCTGCAGCCAGAAATGAGCGCCGCCGAACTGACCGACAAACTGCTGACCGCCATTAACAGCGGCAAGTACGACGCCATCATCTGCAACTATCCAAATGGCGATATGGTGGGTCATACCGGGGTTTACGACGCGGCAGTGAAAGCGGTGGAAACGCTGGACGGCTGCATCGCCCAGGTCGTCGAAGCGGTGAAAGCCGTCGACGGGCAACTGCTGATCACCGCCGACCACGGTAATGCCGAGCAAATGCGCGATCCGGCGACCGGTCAGGCGCACACCGCCCACACCAGCCTTCCGGTACCGCTGATTTACATCGGCAAGCCTGCCCGCGCCGTCAACGGCGGCAAGCTTTCGGACATCGCGCCGACCATGCTGACGCTGATGGGAATGGAAATCCCGCAAGAGATGACTGGTAAGCCGCTGTTCATCGTGGAATAATCCTTCCCTATGAGGGAAAAGGCGTTTTTTGCACTATCAAGGGTAACCCGAAGCGCAAACCCAGGCAGCCAACCGCTGCCTGAACGCACCGCGCCAAGGAAGTTAACCACCCTGTGCGCCAGCGTATTTTACGCTGGCGTCTTGTTGTTGCCGTTAGCCAGCCAGGCGGCGGAAGACAATAAATCCCAGCTCAAAGACATCCAGCAAAGCATCGCCGAGAAAGAAAAGGCGGTTAAGCAGCAGCAGCAACAGCGCAGCTCATTGCAGGATCAGCTTAAGCAGCAAGAAAAAACCATCGCGCAGGCCAGCCGCCTGCTGCGTGACACCCAAAGCACATTGAGCCAACTGGGGAAAGATATCTCCGGCCTGAATGCCTCAATCGCCAAGCTGCAAAAGCAGCAATCCACCCAGCAGGAAATCCTCGCCAAACAGCTCGATGCCGCCTTCCGCCAAGGCCAGCACAGCGCCGTGCAATTGATCCTCAGCGGTGAAGAGAGCCAGCGTAGCGAGCGTATTTTGGCTTACTTCGGCTACCTGAACGACGCGCGTCAGCAAACCATTGAAGAACTGAAGCAAACTCGCGCCGAGCTGGCAAAGCAAAAAACCACGCTGGTGGCCAAGCAGGGCCAACAGAAATCGCTGCTAGGCGAACAACAAACGCAGCAGCAGAAGCTGGAGCAGGCACGCGGCGCACGTAAGAAAACGCTGACCGCGCTGGAAGCCTCGCTGGAAAAAGATCAGCAGCGTCTGGTGGAACTGCGCCAGAACGAAACCCGCATGCGCGACAAGATTGCCCGGGCCGAACGAGAAGCCCGTGCCCGAGCGGAACGCGAAGCGCGTGAGGCCGCCAAGGTTCGCGAGCAGGTTCGCGTCAAAGAACAGCAGGCGAAGAAAACCGGCACCAGCTATAAGCCAAGCGAAGCCGACCGCTCACTGATGGCCCGCACCGGCGGCCTTGGCAGACCGGGTGGGCAGGCAATATGGCCGGTCCGCGGCCGCACGTTGCATGGTTTCGGTGAACAGCTGCAAGGTGAACTACGCTGGAAAGGCATGGTGATCTCCGCCGCCGAAGGCAGCGAAGTGAAAGCTATCGCCGACGGTCGCGTGCTACTGGCCGACTGGCTGCAGGGCTATGGCCTGGTTGTCGTCATCGAACACGGTAAGGGTGACATGAGTCTGTATGGCTACAACCAAAGTGCACTGGTCAACGTCGGGGCACAGGTGCGCGCCGGCCAACCGATAGCCCTGGTAGGCACCAGCGGAGGCCAGGGAACGCCATCGCTCTATTTCGAAATTCGTCGCCAGGGTCAGGCCGTTAACCCACTACCGTGGTTGGGAAGATAGATTTGCGCTATAACAAAATCCGTACTGCCGTCTTGATTGGCTGTCTGCTGCAGGTCTGCGCCGCACAGGCAGGGAAACTCTCCATCGTCATCGATGACGTGGGCTACCGCCCGCACGAAGAGAGTGCGGTGCTGCAAATGCCGACGGCCATCTCCGTTGCAGTGCTGCCCAACGCCCCCCATGCCCGCTTAATGGCCACCCGCGCCCACAGTCAGGGCCGGGAAGTACTGATCCATATGCCGATGGCTCCGCTCAGTAAGCAACCGCTGGAGCGTGACACGCTGCAGCCTTCCATGAGCAGCGAAGAGATCCAGCGCATTATCCGCAATGCGGTCAATAATGTGCCCTATGCGGTGGGTATGAATAACCACATGGGCAGCGCCATGACCTCCAGCCTGCCAGGTATGCAGAAAGTCATGCAGGCGCTCGACAGCTATCAGCTCTATTTCCTCGACAGCATGACCATCGGCAACAGCCAGGCCACCCGAGCGGCGGCCGGCACCCATGTGAAGGTGATCAAGCGTAAGGTGTTCCTGGACGATACGGCCAGCGAAGCCGATATTCGCCGCCAGTTCAACCGGGCGGTCGAATTGGCACGGCGCAACGGTTCCGCTATTGCCATTGGCCACCCGCGGCCGGCGACGGTGAAAGTGCTGCAGCAAATGCTGCCTACGCTGCCAAGCGACATCGTGCTGGTGAAACCCAGCTCGCTGCTGAACGAACCACAGGGCGGCGGTAGTGGCGGCAGCTATGTTCCACCACCGGTCAAACCGCAGAAACCGCAGCCGAAGAACCCGTTCAATGGCGGGATCAAGCAGTGTAAGGTCAAGTTGCCGAAGGAAAAAGTCAACGCGGGCAAGGTCATGAGTGTGATCGGCGAAAGCGTGACCCAGTCGCCGGCCGTGACCTTCATTAAACGTCAGTGGCAACGCTGGACGGACTCAACGCCAGACAAACCTAAAGCATAAAATCAGGGCCGGAATTCCGGCCCTTTTTACTGTTAATCCCAGCTCAAAATCACTTTCCCGGACTGGCCGGAACGCATGGCATCAAAGCCCTGCTGGAATTGGTCGATCGAGAAACGGTGAGTAATGATAGGCGTCAGATCCAAACCAGACTGAATCAGCGCCGCCATCTTATACCAGGTTTCAAACATCTCACGACCGTAAATCCCTTTGATAAACAGCCCTTTGAAGATCACCTGATTCCAGTCGATCGACATATCCGACGGTGGAATACCCAGCATGGCAATACGCCCACCGTGGTTCATCGCATTGAGCAACGAACGAAACGCCGGTGGCGCACCGGACATTTCCAGCCCAACGTCAAACCCTTCGGTCATGCCCAACTCGGCCATCACGTCGTTCAGGTTTTCTTTGCTGACGTTCACCGCACGGGTCACGCCCATTTTACGCGCCAGATCCAAACGGTATTCATTGACGTCGGTAATCACCACGTGGCGAGCGCCAACGTGCTTACATACCGCAGCGGCCATGATGCCAATCGGGCCGGCACCGGAAACCAGCACGTCTTCGCCCACCAAATCAAACGACAGCGCGGTGTGCACCGCATTGCCGAACGGGTCGAAGATTGACGCCAGTTCATCGGAGATATTGTCCGGGATCTTGAAGGCATTGAACGCCGGGATCACCAGATACTCAGCAAACGACCCTGGACGGTTCACGCCCACACCGGTGGTGTTGCGACACAGGTGCGTGCGGCCACCCCGGCAGTTGCGGCAATGGCCGCAGGTGATATGGCCTTCGCCTGAAACGCGGTCGCCGACGTTGAACCCTTTGACTTCCTGGCCGATGGCAACCACTTCACCCACGTATTCGTGGCCGACGACCATAGGCACCGGGATGGTTTTCTGTGACCATTCATCCCAGTTATAGATATGAACATCGGTACCGCAGATCGCGGTTTTACGGATTTTAATCATGATGTCGTTATGACCCAGCTCCGGCTGAGGCACATCGGTCATCCAAATCCCTTCTTCCGCTTTCAGTTTTGACAATGCTTTCATGGTTTTACCTTATGCAATAACGCCAAGATCTTTACCGATACGAATGAACGCCGCAACAGCACGCTCAATTTGCTCCGGGGTATGATCGGCAGACATCTGGGTACGGATGCGTGCCTGGCCTTTCGGCACCACCGGATAGAAGAAACCTGTTACATAGATGCCTTCCTTGAGCAACGCATTGGCGAATTCCTGCGCCAGTTTTGCTTCACCCAACATCACCGGGATGATGGCGTGATCGGCCCCGGCCAGCTCAAAGCCCGCCGCGGTCATTTTTTCACGGAACAGGCTCGCATTGGCCCACAGGCGATCGCGCAGTGCATCGCCCTCTTCCAGCAATTCCAATACTTTGATCGACGCTGCGACAATCGCCGGCGCCAGCGAGTTGGAGAACAGATAAGGGCGCGACCGCTGACGCAACCACTCCACAACCTCTTTCTTCGCCGCGGTATACCCGCCGGAAGCGCCGCCCAACGCCTTGCCCAAGGTACCGGTAATGATGTCGACGCGCCCCATCACTTCGCAATACTCGTGGGTGCCACGCCCGTTGGCGCCAACGAAACCAACCGCGTGGGAGTCATCCACCATCACCAACGCCTGATATTGGTCCGCCAAATCGCACACGCCTTTCAGGTTGGCGATCACGCCGTCCATTGAGAACACGCCGTCGGTGGCGATCATGATATGGCGTGCTCCGTCAGCCTTGGCCTGCTTCAGCTGTGCGGCCAATTCAGTCATATCGTTGTTGGCGTAGCGATAGCGCTTCGCCTTGCACAAGCGGACACCGTCGATGATCGAAGCATGGTTCAACGCATCAGAAATAATGGCGTCTTCCGGACCCAGCAGGGTTTCGAACAGACCACCGTTGGCGTCAAAACAAGAGGAATACAGGATGGCGTCTTCCATCCCGAGGAAATCGGCCAGCTTTTTTTCCAGCTGTTTATGGCTATCCTGGGTGCCACAAATAAAGCGCACCGACGCCATGCCGAAACCATGGCTGTCCATACCGGCCTTGGCCGCCGCGATCATCGCCGGGTGGTTAGCCAGGCCCAGGTAGTTGTTGGCGCAGAAATTGATCACATGGCTGCCGTCGGCTACGGCGATATCAGCCTGCTGAGCGGTAGTAATAATGCGCTCTTCTTTGAACAATCCCTCGCTACGGGTGGTCTCAAGTTGTTGTTCCAACTGCTGATAAAAAGACGCGGACATTCGGTTATCTCCAGGATTGGGCTGTTTTCAACATATTTTACTGATTTGTAACCAAACTGACGAGAATCAGCGGGAGAGAATATGAAAATTGCAGCAGATATCACGGCAAAGTACTGCAGTGCTCGACATCACGGGATATTCAGAGCCCGTCCGATGTTTGCAGCGGCATGAAATGCTATTATAAGCGGCATTGAGCGTGGGACACCGTGTCCCACCGGGCAGAATAACAGGGGTAACCCAATGATTATCGTCACTGGTGGCGCCGGCATGATCGGCAGCAATATCATTAAAGCGCTGAATGACACAGGGTATCGCGATATCCTGGTGGTAGATAACCTGAAAGATGGCACCAAATTCGCCAACCTGGTCGATCTCGACATCGCCGACTATATCGACAAAGAAGATTTCATCGCCAATATCGTGGCCGGTGACGATCTGGGTGAAATCGACGCGGTTTTCCACGAAGGTGCCTGCTCGTCCACCACCGAGTGGGACGGCAAGTACATGATGGACAACAACTATCAGTACTCTAAAGATCTGCTGCACTACTGCCTGGATCGCGAAATTCCGTTCCTGTACGCCTCTTCTGCAGCCACCTACGGCGGTCGTGAAGAGTTTATCGAAGAGCGCCAGTTTGAAGAGCCGCTGAACGTTTACGGCTACTCGAAATTCCTGTTCGACCAGTACGTACGTGAAATTCTGCCTGAGGCAGACTCGCAGATCTGCGGCTTCCGTTACTTCAACGTCTACGGCCCGCGCGAAGGCCACAAGGGCAGCATGGCCAGCGTGGCATTCCACTTGAACAGCCAGATCAACCGCGGCGAGAACCCGAAACTGTTCGACGGCAGCCAAAACTTCAAGCGTGATTTCATCTACGTCGGCGACGTAGCGGCAGTGAACCTGTGGTTCTGGAAAAGCGGCGTCTCCGGCATCTTCAACTGCGGCACCGGCCGTGCGGAAACCTTCCAGGCGGTGGCCGACGCGGTAGTCGACTTCCATCAGAAAGGCGCAGTGGAAAACATCCCGTTCCCGGAAAAACTCAAAGGTCGTTATCAGGCGTTTACCCAGGCCGACCTGACCAAGCTGCGCGCCGCCGGCTATGACGCACCGTTCAAAACGGTCGCCGAAGGCGTGAAAGAGTACATGGCCTGGTTGAACCGCACCGCCTAAGCTGAAGGAACAAACGTAGGGTATGAAAATACTGGTTATCGGCCCTTCATGGGTTGGCGATATGATGATGTCGCAAAGTCTCTACCGCACCCTGAAGGCCGAGCACCCGACGGCAGAAATTGATGTGATGGCGCCGGCCTGGTGCCGTCCATTGCTGGCGCGTATGCCGGAGGTCAACCAGGCCCTGTCGATGCCGTTAGGCCACGGCGCATTGGCACTCGGTGAGCGTCGACGTCTCGGGCATGCCCTGCGCGCTAACGGATACGATCGCGCTTATGTGCTGCCGAACTCCTTCAAATCTGCGCTGGTGCCCTTCTTTGCCCAGGTGCCACGGCGCGTTGGTTGGCGCGGGGAAATGCGCTATGGCCTGCTGAATGATATTCGCGTACTGGACAAGGCCGCCTTCCCGCTGATGGTGCAGCGTTATGTCGCGCTAGCCTATGACAAGCAACGCATTCAACGCGCAGAAGATCTGCCGCAGCCGCTACTGTGGCCGCAACTGCAGGTCAGCGACGAAGAGATTGCCGAAACTACCGCCGCCTTCAACCTGACCGATCATCGGCCGATCATCGGCTTTTGCCCCGGCGCCGAGTTCGGTCCGGCCAAACGCTGGCCGCATTATCACTATGCCGCTCTGGCACAGAAGCTGATCGATCAGGGTTATCAAATCGCCCTGTTCGGTTCCGCCAAGGATAATGAGGCGGGCGAACAGATCCGCGCTGCGCTGGATGACGACGCCCGCGGCTTTTGCATGAACCTGGCTGGGGAAACTCAGCTGGAGCAAGCGGTGATCCTGTTGGCCTCCTGTTCGGCCGTGGTCAGTAACGACTCAGGTTTGATGCACGTTGCGGCGGCGTTGAATAAACCGCTGATAGCCTTGTACGGCCCGAGCAGCCCGGACTTCACGCCGCCGCTGTCCGACAAGGCCAAAGTGATCCGCTTAATTAGCGGTTACCATAAGATACGCAAAGGCGATGCCGATCAGGGTTACCATCAAAGCCTGATCGATATTCAGCCACAGCAGGTGTTGGACGCGCTGACGCCGTTACTTGCCGCCAGCGAGGAATAAGCATGCAGGTGTTGATTGTAAAAACCTCTTCCATGGGAGATGTACTCCACACGCTACCTGCGCTAACCGACGCCATGCAGGCCATTCCCGGTATTCGCTTTGATTGGGTGGTTGAGGAAAGCTTCAGCCAAATCCCCACCTGGCATCCGGCGGTGGACCGCGTGATCCCAGTGGCGATTCGCCGCTGGCGCAAAAACTGGTTTGGCAGTGAAACTCGCCAGCAACGCTGCGACTTTAAACGCGTGGTGCAGGAGCGAAATTACGACGCGGTGATCGACGCCCAGGGGCTAATCAAAAGCGCCGCGCTGATCACTCGCATCGCCAAAGGTAGCAAACACGGTCAGGACAGCAAAAGCGCCCGTGAGCCCTTCGCCAGCTGGTTCTACAACCACCGCTACGATATCGACAAACAGCAACATGCCGTTGAGCGTACGCGCGAGCTGTTTGCCAAAAGCCTGGGCTATGAAAAACCCGACAGCGTCGGCGATTACGCCATTGCGGCCCGCTTTCTCAGCCATCTGCCGGCCGATGCCGGCCAGTATCTGGTGTTTTTGCATGCTACCACTCGCGATGAGAAACACTGGCCGGAAACACACTGGCGCGATCTGATCGCGTTAACTGAGCCAACCGGTTTGAAGATCAAACTACCGTGGGGCGCAGAGCACGAGCGTCAACGCGCACTGCGTCTGGCGGAAGGTTTCCCGCACGTCGAGGTTTTACCCAAGCTCAGTCTGCAGCAGGTGGCCGAAGTGCTGGCCGGTGCGAAATGCGTGGTCTCGGTTGATACCGGCCTTAGCCACCTGACCGCCGCGCTAGACAGGCCGAATATCACGCTGTTTGGTCCCACCGATCCAGGATTGATCGGTGGTTACGGTCAGAATCAACATTCTCTGATTTCCCCAGAAAAAAGCATGGCGACGCTCTCCGCCGGTTCAGTCTGGGCCGAGTTGCAAAAGGTTATTGGATGAAAAAGCTGCACGTTATCAATTTAGGGAAGATGGGTGGCGTCGAACGCCTGTTCCTGCAGTATATCAACGACACCACCGACGGCAGTAACGAGGTGATTTGCATCAGTAGCGAGGTCGGTGAAGAGATCCGCCGGCAAATGCCTGACCAAAAAGTTACCTTTGCCAACCGGCTGGTGAACGCTTTGCCACTGCGCTGCCCGCAGTTTTTGCGCAAATACCTGCTGAAAAGTAAAATCGAAAAGGCCAATGCCGACGTGGTCATCGTTTGGGATCTGGTACCCGGTCTGGCCGCCAAACCTAAACGCGGTAAGCTGGTTTACTACGATCACGGTTGTTCATGGCGCTACCCGAAGAATCACAAAACCTTGCGTTTTCTCGCCATGCTGGACGGGGTGATATCGGCTTCATTTGCCTCAAAACGGGTGATGGAACTGCGCTTTAATTTGCCCTGTCCGAATCACGTGGTGATCAACCGACTGAAAACGCCCTCCGGTATCAGCGATAGCCTGAAACCACTTGGCAAGCCGATCAGAATAGGCACCGCCTCGCGCCTGGTCAGCCTGAAAGGCATCAGCGTGTCGTTACTGATGATGCAGGAACTGCTGCGCCGCGGGCATGATGTCACTCTGGAAATTGCAGGCAAGGGACCCGACAGGGCAGAATTTGAAGCCTTGGCGGAAAAGCTCGAGCTGGGCGACCGGGTCATCTTCAGCGGTTTTCAGGATAACGTTGCGGATTTCTTCAACCGCACACATATCTATATGAGTACGCCGATCACCGAGCCCTTCGGCTTATCCTGTATGGAAGCGTTGTATTTCGGCGTGCCGGTCATATTCCCGCAGGTCGATGGTCAGCCAGAGGTGATCAAAGATGGGCACTGCGGTATTGGCTTGCTCCCCTCGGTAACGATTGAAGAACATCAACGGCTAACGGGTATCAAGGTGGATTTCCCTCACGATGTCTATGATCCGCTCAGCGATACCTTGGTCTTGCCGAAACTGCTGTCACATCTTGAGTGCGCAGATGCAGTGGAAAAGCTGATAGTGCCGGAAACATATCAAAGTATGAGTCAAAATGCGCAGCGTTACCCGGTTGAACATTTCAGCTACGCTATGTTCAAAACAGAATTTGACGACGCGCTGAAATCATTTACTGCTTAACATTAATGCGAGCCGGAAACCCAGCCCCATGCAACTACTCAAAGAAACCACACCGCACCCTGTCTTCAGTTATCTGATCTATTTGGGATGCGCTATCGCGTTTTGTACTATCCCCTTCGGTTCCGACACCGGGCGCAATCTTTTTTATGTCGCCAGCTATATCTCATTTATCGCCGTGTGTTTAAACCTGAAGTATTACTTTAAAAACAAAAAAAACCTTATCGTACCCGTTCTGTTTTTCTGCGTAGGCATGGGGAGCATTTTCTGGTTGCAGCACTTTAAACAACCGGGCGATTACATCAATATTTACCGCTCATACATGTCGACCGGCAAGTTGCAGATCGCCACCGCCTTTATTCTGCTGATTGCGTTAAATGAACGCCTTTGCATGCAACGCGCCTTTATTGTTATTGCGTTGGTGACGGGTATTGCGGTCAACGGTTATTCCCTTTATCAGGGCTTGTGGCTGGATATTGGCCGCGTAGAGATTAACTTCGATCGCGCTACCGTTGCCGCCTATTTGATTACCGCCATCAATCTGGTCATGCTGCAGGCAATTCTGATGCTGCGAACGAAATACCGCATTCCGCTCTATATCATCGGCTTTCTGGTCACCTTATCCACGCTGGTGCTGACCGGCACCCGGGCGGCAATGCTGGTCTACCCGGTCGCGGTAGGCCTGTCGATACTGGCGACGAAAAACCTGATTTCCCATAAGCACAAAATCCTGCTGATAGCTTCAGTACCTTTATTGTTGGTCGCCTGCGGGTTCATCTTTAAACCACAAATTGAACAGCGTATTGCCGATTTTAAAACCAACATGCAGCAAGCGAATAATCCAGAAATCGACAATTCCATTATGTCACGCCTTACGATGCAAATAATCGGGGTGCGTACCGGAAACCTGGCTCCGTTGGGACAATCGGCAGAACAGCGCGGAGAGGAAATCAAAGCTATAGTTGCCAAGCAGCCCGAACTGTATGGCGTAATGCCTTATATCAATGTTCATATGCACAATGAGCTGCTGGAAACCTACTCGCTCAAAGGCGTCTGGGGGGCCCTGTTTTTACTGGCGCTGTACATCGGCTTATTTGTTTCCTCATTAAAGCCTCACCGCAATGCACTGTTGCTGGGTGTGACCTTCAGCCTGTTTGTTTATGGGCTCAGTGACGTCATATTCTTTAGCACTGAAGGTACGGCGATTTTTTGCCTGGCGATCGTTGCCAGCGTGCTTTCAGTGAAAAAAACGTCGGTCGCTCAGGATTAACCTCATGAACTCATCGCCGCCTCTGCTCAGCGTTATCGTGCCATTTTACAACAACGAAAATTTCGTCGTTGCCAGCCTGAGCTCGCTGTTTAACCAGATCGGCGATGATATCGAGGTGGTCATCATTGATGACGGCTCGACCGACAAGTCCGCCTCGCTGGTGCGCCAACTGTTAGCCGAACGCCGGCATCCCCAGGTGGTCTTTATTTCGCAAGAAAATAGCGGTATCGCCCACGCCCGCAACGTCGGCTTGCAGCTGGCTACCGGGCGCTATGTCACCTTCCTCGACGGCGACGACTTGCTGAGCAGCGACTATCTGGCCATTCTGCGGCCATTGCTGCTGGCAAACGAAGACGACCTGATCGATTTTAATTATCAGAAGTTTGCTGACAGTCCGCCGGTACAGCCTGTTGGCACCGCGCTCCGCAGCAGCACTTATGACTTTACTGGCCAGGGCCTGGCCTGTCTCACTCCGTTATTTGCCCACTCAATGTGGCACCTGTGGAGCCGTGTCTATCGACGCTCATTGTTGGAAGGTGACCGATTCGAAGACGGCCGACGCTATGAAGATGTCATTTTCACGCCTTTTCAATATTTCAAGACGCGCAAAATTGCGCATCTCGACCACGTGCTCTATTTCTATCGAGATAACAGTCAGGGGATCACCCGCAATATCAAACCCAAGGATATTGAGGACATGCTTTTTGCGACGGGGAAAATGTTGAGTTTTGTCGAACAGCACCGAGATGACGAGCCACTGCGCCAGCTGGCGGCTCTGATGCTCGGGAACTGTTTTTCAGAAATCAGAGCGATGTCGAAAGCGCTGTACGGTTACTATCACTATGAACCGGAAACACTACGTACCTTCAAACGCCTGGCTGAAGTCTGCAGCAACAGCGGCGTACCGCGAAAAAAGATCCGGCAAATGCGGTACGCACGAGTGGACACCTGGCTGTCAAAAATGCGCTGGCAACTGAAAAAGCGCTAACTCACTCTTTATTCAGCGATAAATGATCCACCACCTCAGCGTAAATACGCTGTGGTTGGATCACGCCCATCGGGCTTTCAGCCTCCAGCGCCATAGTATAGCCGGTACGGGAAACCTGAATGATCCGATGCAGCTCCGGATCCTGAATCGGTCCGGTAGAACGCGAATCCGCGGTGACAAACAGGCTGATGGTTTTTACCTTCAGCGCCACGGCTAAATGCAGTGGGCCGGTATCGCCGGTAACCAACACATGGAAGCTGTCGATCAGCGTCAGCAACGTCTGCAGCCCCGTTTTGCCGATGCGGTTGTCTACACACTCCCGGGTTTGAGGGCTAACCTGGCTCAGAAACTGCTGCGCTTTCCCTTCGTCGAAAGGCCCGCCAATCAGTACGATGCGCACATTGGCATGCTTGGCCACCAGCTCATCGGCCAACCGGGCAAAATGCGATACCGGCCAACAGCGCGATTCGGTAGACGCGCCCAACTGAAAGCCTATCGTACAGTGCTCGCTGCTTTTGACGCCCGGTTGATACGGCGCGGGAATTTCCATGGTGGGATCGTCGCTGCGGCAACCCAAAATGGAAATCAGCTCCAACTTGCGGCGAATAAAATGGCCGTAGTAATGGAAGATATAGTTGGTCAACCAAGGTTCCAGCCCACAAATTCCGGAGCTGTAGTTATCCCGGATAATGTATTTAGCCCCGGATAAGACGGCGCTGATAATGTCGTACGGCAGATGTGAGTGCAGGATCAGCGCCAAATCCGGCTGATGTTCGCGCAGCGATTTCAACAGCGGACGTAGACTTTTGATTTTGCTGTCCCAATACACCACGCGATCGTAGTAGCGGCCGTTTTCCACCAGCTCCTGATTCTTCTTGTGAACCACCAGAGTAATATGCGCGTTCGGATAGCGTTCACGCATCGCCCGCAGCGCAGGCGTGTTAAACATAAAGTCGCCCAACGCCGTCGTGGAATAGATGACGATATTGTCAAATTGAAGCCGACTGTCGAAAGTCGCCTTATCCTGGAAACGGCCGGACTTTGCGGTATAACGTCGCAAAAACCAATCCGCGACCTTAATTTTCCATTTTTTCGACATGTCAGTTCACTTTAAGTTGATAATACTCGGCCAGCGTCATGCCAACCGTACGCTGCTGCAGCCAGACGAACAGCTGCTCTAGATCACGGTACAACACTTCAATATCCTGCTCGGTCTTAAAGGTTGGGCTGCCACCCGGCATAAACTCGGAAGAGTGGAGCATAAATTCCACGTAATCATGCCCCTGCGCCAAACAGCGCTCAGCCACAAGCTTCATTTTTTCCAGGTTGCCGCCGCTTGGGCGCAGCCAGTTGACCGACGGCGAACGTTGTTTGCCACGCAGCCGATCGTAACCCTGCTTCAGCGTATTCATCAGCGCAGAATGCTTATATTGAATGCTCATCGGCACTTCCAGCAGCGACGACGCGCCCGCTTTGGCGATATTTTCCGGATCGATAAAATAGGCCTGCGATGGGAAATGGCGATAGTCAGTGCCGCCGTTACCCTGCGGGTTGCCCGGTGAGTACTGCCAGTTAACGCGCGGCGTAACCGAGCAATCCACCTGATAACCATACTCCAGCAGCAAGGCGGCATAGTATTCGTTAAACGCCCAACGCCCGGCGCGATGGCTGAGCATTTTTGTCTGGAAGCTGTCTTCCAACAGTTTGGTCATGTGATCGACCTTGGCGCGGATTTGCTCGGCCGGGTATTCGATCAGATAGGGTTTGTGTCGCCAGTCATCTTCGGTCAACGGCGTCAGCGGCGGGCTGTTCCAGGCATGCAGATGCATTCCCACTTCGCCGGTACCGCGGGCAATCACATCGCGAGCGAACTCGACATATTCTGCATCCATCGCCATTTCATAGTTGGTGAGGTACACCGGCTTAAAGCCATATTTCTCACACAGCGCCTGAAAGCGCGGCAAAAAGCGCGTGTTATCGGTCGAAATGCGATCGTGGTTTTGCCACAGATTGTCGCCTTCGGTATCAATGGTGATGAGAAATGCCGGTTTGGTCATAAATATCGGGCCTGATATCAACAGAATGCATTATGTTACGCAGGGCGTTTCGCCAGGGCAAACGACTTTAGTGCCTGGTTTTGACAACGTTGAAGGCATTTTGTCACTTCCCAAGGCGATTTTTTCTCTTCACGGCAAGAAAACCGTGCAACAGTAGCCACATGCGATCGGGTCATTTAGAATCAAAGATTGGTTTCCCTGAAAGCGACTCATGATGAACGACGCGCCAGCCCTTGCTCCTGATACCTCGATACAGCGTATTTTGATCGTTAAACTTCGCCACCACGGCGACATGTTGCTGATCACGCCGGTCATCAATACCCTGCAGCAAAACTACCCGCAGGCGCAGATCGACGTACTGCTGTATAAAGAAACCCAGGAAATGCTGGTCAGCCATCCGGCCTTGTCGAACGTCTTCGTGATCGATCGTCAATGGAAAAAACAGGGTACGAAAGCGCACCTGAGTCATGAACTGAATCTGATCCGACAGCTTAAGGCCCGGCATTACGATCTGGTGGTCAACCTGGCCGATCAGTGGCGCAGCGCTATTCTCGCCCGGCTGACCGGTGCACGTATCCGGCTGGGGTTCGATTTCCCCAAGCGTCAGGGTTTCTTATGGCGGCACTGCCACACGCATTTGGTACCGGTCAGCGATCATGCCCGGTTGCACACCGTTGAACAAAACCTGTCGCTGTTACAGCCGCTTGGCCTGCCAGGCGTCAGTCAGCAGGTCACCATGAGCTATCCATCGCAGGACTGGCAAGCCTGCGAGCAACTGTTGCAGCAACAGGGCATTACCGGCGATTACATTGTGGTGCAACCCACTTCCCGCTGGTTCTTCAAATGCTGGAGCGAAGAAAAAATGGCCGCCACCATCAGCGCGTTGCAGGCCGACGGTCACTCATTGGTGATCACCTCTGGCCCGGATCCAAAAGAACGCGAAATGGTGGCGCGCATTCTGGCGCTCTGTCCGCCACAGGGCGTAGTGTCCCTGGCTGGGCAACTGACGCTGCGGCAACTGGCCGCCCTGATCGACCACGCAAAACTGTTTATCGGCGTAGATTCGGTGCCTATGCACATGGCCGCCGCGCTGCAGACCCCTTGCGTCGCGCTGTTTGGCCCTTCCAAGCTGGTGTTCTGGCGTCCATGGCAGGTCATTGGCCATGTGATATGGGCCGGTGATTATGGCACCTTGCCCGATCCGGACGCCATTGATACCGGCACCGATGAACGTTATCTGGACCTTATTCCTACAGACGCGGTGATTGCAGCCGCGCGGAGCACGCTGGCATGAAAGCATTTCGTTTGGCGATCGTTCGCCAAAAATACCGCCCGGACGGTGGAGCTGAGCGTTTCGTCTCACGCGCCCTGGAGGCGCTGGAACAGCAGGACCTGGATCTTAACGTCATCACCCGCGAATGGCAGGGTGATGCCAACCCGAACTGGCACATTCACCTGTGCAATCCGCTGAAATTTGGCCGCATCAGCCGTGAACGCGGCTTTGCCGACGCGGCCAGAGCCCTGTGGCAAAAGGAACGCTTCGATTTGGTGCAAAGCCATGAGCGCATTCCGGGCTGCGATATTTATCGCGCCGGCGATGGCGTGCATCGCCGCTGGTTATTGCAGCGGGCGCGCCTGCTGCCGGAATGGCGCCGCAAGTGGCTGTTCTCCAACCGCTACCACCGCTACGTTATGTGTGCGGAACGGGCGATGTACGCCGCTCCGGAGCTGAAAGCGGTCATCTGCAACGCCGAAATGATTAAGCAGGAAATCATCGATGATTTCGGCGTTCCCGCCGATAAAATTACGGTGATCTACAACGCCATTGATAATCAAAAATTTCTGCCCGCCAATGCCGAACAGCGACAGCAGCTACGTCAGCAATACCAGATCCCGCAACAGGCGCACTGCCTGATTTTTGTCGGCTCAGGTTTTGAACGCAAGGGGCTGGCCGCCGCCATTCGCGCCGTCGCAGCCACCGACAGCTATCTGCTGGTGGTAGGCAAGGATAAGGCCGAAAAACGCTATCAGGCGCTGGCGCAGTCGCTCGGTTGCAGCGAACGGGTGCGGTTTATGGGAGTGCAGAAACAAACGCTGCCCTTCTACCAGGCCGCCGATGCGCTGTTATTACCGACGTTGTACGACCCGTTCCCCAATGTGATTCTGGAAGCCATGTCCTGTGGCCTTCCGGTGATCACCAGCACCACCTGTGGCGGTGCCGAGTTTATCACTCAGGGGCAAAATGGGTTTGTGACCGATGCCCTCGACGTACCGGCGCTGATCGAGGCGATCACCGCGTTGCCACGTCAGGCTCAGGGTTCCACCATGGGTGAAGCCGCAAGATTACGTATCATGTCGGCTACCCCGGCACACCTGTCGGAACAGCTGATATCCCTTTATAACCGGCTGCTGGATTAACTATGCGTATTCTGATGATTATCGACGGCCTGCCCGGCGGCGGCGCAGAAAAAGTGGTGCTGACGCTGTGCCAGGGCATGCAGCAAATGGGCAATGACGTCAGTCTGATTTCATTGCGCGATGTCTGTAACTACCCTATCCCTACTGGCATTCACTACCAGGTGGTGGCGGACAGCAGCCGTTCGCCATGGCGTAAACTGACCGAGCTGTCTCGCCGCGCCGCCGCGTTGGACAAGGCCATCGCAGATAACGAACGGCAACAGGGCGCCTATGATCTGGTGTTCTCCAACCTGCATAAAACCGATCGCATCGTCAGCCGCAGCAAACTGCTCTCGTCAGATCGCCTGTGGTTTTGCATTCACGGCATCCTTTCAACCTCTTATCTGGGCCACCGCAAGGGGCTGGATCGCTGGTTGAAACAGCGAAAAATCGCGGCGGTTTACCAAGGCAGAAATATCGTTGCGGTATCAAAGGCCGTCGGGGACGATTTACAGCGGAACCTGCCGATCCAGCCAAGCAGACTGGAAGTGATCAATAATCCGTTCGACATTGCCAGCATCGAGCAGCAGGCGGCAGAGCCCTGCGAGTTGGCGGGCAAAGATTACCTGGTGCACGTTGGGCGTTTTCATCCGCACAAACGGCACGATCGCCTGCTGAAAGCCTATGCCCAATCGGGTATACAGGCGCCGTTGGCGCTGATCGGCACCGGCAGCGAATCCCACATCGCACAGGTGAAGCAACTGGCGAACCAGTTGGGCATTGCCGAGCGCGTGCTGTTTCTCGGCTTCCAGGCCAATCCCTACCCGTTTATTCGCCACGCATCCCTGCTGGTGCTGAGCTCCGACAGTGAGGGCTTTGGCAACGTACTGGTTGAAGCGCTGCTGTGCGATACGCCGGTGGTCAGCACCCGTTGCCCGGGCGGTCCTGCGGAAATTCTGGAAAAAGCGGGAATGGAAAACGCATTGGCGGAGCTCAATGAAAAATCGCTGGCGGAAAAAATGGCGGAAATGTATGCCTCGCCCCCGGAGATTAATCACCAACAGCTGCTGAGCTATGGGTTACAGCCTATTTGTCAGCAATATTTATCGCTCAAAAAATAATTAAGGCAGGGGAAACCCTGCCTTATTTTTAATTAATTGAACGCCTGTATTTTTTCCCACACATCATCAACGGGCACATCAATACAGTCACCCGATTCGGTCTGCAAAATGTGATAGCGGCCGGACCATGGGTGCCAGGATTCTTTATCCGTATCGCCAAAGAACACCACCATATCTTTATTCAACGCGGCAGCCAGATGCATCTGCCCACCATCGCTGCACAACACCCTGTCGCATAAATCAAAACCGGCCAGTAATTCCCGCACCGACGCCGTTGGGTACAGCGCCACACGCTCGTTCTGGCACAGCGCCAACAGTTGCTCGGCCCGTTTCTGATCGCCAATATCATCCGGCGTCAGCGTGCCCTGGGGCGACCAAAAAATCAGGACTCCCGTGTTGGGTTCAGCAAGTAAGCGATTGATAATTTCAGCATAGCGTTCGATCGGCCAGCGCCGCTTAGGGCTGCGGCTGCTGATATGAACGGCACAAATCCGCTCGGCCGACGGTAAGCTGGCTTGCAACCGCTGCGCTGCCTGTTGACGCTCTTCCGCGGTCAGAAACACCCGCACCGGCGGGATAGGGATGGATTGTTCGGTAATAGCCGAGAGGTAGCTGAAGGTATGTTCTACCTGATGTTTTCCGCTGAAATTCGCCTTGCGGAAAGGATGATGAATATCAGGCGTGCCTAGATCTGCACCAATGATATTGCTGACCCCGGCCATTTTTGCCAATCGCAGGCTGTACTTGCAGGGTACCGGATTGGCCAGGATGGCCGCGTCGAATTTTATTTTACGCAGCTGAAGAAAAATCATCAGCCGTTCGAAATAAACCCCCAGCGTGGTTTCATTTTTCGCCTTATGCTTTGCTTTTTTATAGACAAAGACTTTTTCCAGATGCGGGTTATTTTTAACGACATCCTGGCTAACTTTATTGATTAACAGATAAAGTTTGGCGTCCGGATAGGCAATTTTCACCCCTTCGATCAACGGGGTTGTACAAACAAGATCGCCAATATTGTCACGGCGAATAATTAAAATATTCTTCATTCCAAGCCTATCAGCGAAATCTCTCGCCTGTTGTCTGAAACTGACACCCAAGGTTACCAAATTAGCGCCTTTCCCTTCCAGTTATGGTACTATTCTGAATAACCCATATAAATGAAATTGATAGAATGTTGCTGCGTTTATATCAGGTACTACTCTACCTTATCCAACCCCTGATCTGGCTCCGCTTACTGTTGCGCAGCCGCAAAGCTCCAGCCTACCGTAAACGCTGGGCAGAACGCTATGGCTTCTGCGCCGGTAAAGTCGTGCCGGGCGGGATTATGCTGCATTCCGTCTCCGTGGGTGAAACGCTGGCCGCCATCCCCTTGGTCCGCGCGCTACGCCACCGCTACCCCTATTTACCGATTACTGTGACCACGATGACCCCGACAGGTTCAGAACGCGTGCAGTCCGCCTTCGGTAAAGACGTTCATCACGTTTATCTGCCTTACGATCTGCCTGGCTCGATGCGCCGTTTCCTGGATCAGGTGAATCCCAAGCTGGTCATCATCATGGAAACCGAGCTGTGGCCCAACCTGATTAACGCATTGCATCAGCGCCAAATTCCGCTGGTGATCGCCAACGCCCGTCTCTCTGCCCGCTCAGCCGCCGGTTATAAAAAAATCGGCGGTTTTGTCCGCGATATGCTGCGCCGTATTACGCTGATCGCCGCGCAAAATCAGGAAGATGGCGAGCGCTTTATCGAACTAGGCCTGAAACGCTCACAGCTTACCGTTACCGGTAGCCTGAAATTCGATATTTCCGTTACTCCGGAACTGGCAGCACGCGCGGTCACATTACGCCGTCAATGGGCGCCGCGTCGCCCGGTATGGATCGCCACCAGCACCCATGAAGGCGAAGAAAGCATTCTGCTGGCTGCACACCGAAAACTGCTGGAGAAACACCCTGACCTGCTGTTGATCCTGGTGCCCCGCCACCCGGAACGCTTCGCGACGGCCAAAGATCTGGTACAAAAAGCTGGTTTCAGTTACACCCTGCGCAGCAGCGGTGAAATCCCTTCCGGCGGTACTCAGGTGGTGATCGGCGATACCATGGGCGAGCTGATGCTGCTGTACGGCATTGCCGATCTGGCCTTCGTTGGCGGCAGCCTGGTGGAACGCGGCGGGCATAACCCGCTGGAAGCCGCGGCACACGCCATTCCGGTACTGATGGGGCCACATACCTTCAACTTCAAGGACATTTGCGCCAAACTGTCGCAAGCGGAAGGGTTGATCACCGTGACCGACGAGGAATCGCTGGTCAAGGAAGTGGCTACATTGCTCACCGATGAAGACTATCGTCGCTATTACGGCCGCCACGCGGTGGAAGTGCTGTATCAAAACCAGGGAGCGCTGCAACGCCTGCTGCAACTGTTGGAACCGCACCTGCCGCCTCGGAGCCATTAAATGAGCGACCGTAAAAGCCTGTCGGTGGTGATTATCGCCAAGAACGAGGCCGGGCTGCTGCCGGATTGCCTGCACTCCGTTGCCTGGGCAGACGAAATCATCATGCTCGACTCTGGCAGCCAGGATGACAGCGTCGCCGTTGCCGAAAGCCTGGGTGCCAAAGTATTCACCCATACCGACTGGCAGGGCTTCGGCAAACAGCGCCAACTGGCTCAAAGTTACGCCAGCCACGACTATATTTTGATGATTGACGCCGACGAACGCGTTACGCCGGAATTGCGCCAGTCGATTGAACAAGCGCTGGCCGCGCCAGATGAGAATAAGGTCTACAGCTGCGCACGCCGCAACCTGTTCCTGGGGCGCTTTATGCGCCACAGCGGCTGGTATCCCGATCGCGTCAACCGCCTGTATGCCAATCGGCGTTATCGCTATAACGACAATCTGGTGCACGAGTCGCTCAATACTGACGGGGCGAAAGTGGTGCCCCTTAGCGGCGACCTGCTGCACCTGACCTGCCGTGACTTCTTTGCCTTTCAACGCAAACAGCTGCGTTATGCCGAAGAGTGGGCCATTCAACGCCATCAGGCCGGCAAGCGCTGTGGCTATCTGTCGATACTGACCCACACCCTTGGCGCCTTCTGCAAAACCTGGCTGCTGCGTGCCGGTTTTCTGGACGGTAAACAGGGGTTGCTGTTAGCCGTGGTCAACGCGCAATATACTTTCAATAAATATGCCGCACTCTGGGCATTGGGCCGCAACTATTCAGAGAAGTGAATCATGACCCGTAAAGCCATTTATCCCGGTACTTTCGATCCCATGACTAACGGCCACCTGGATTTGGTGACACGTGCATCTTTGATGTTCGATCACGTCATCTTGGCCATTGCCGCCAGCCCGAGCAAAAAGCCGCTGTTCACGCTGGATGAACGCGTAGCCTTGGCCAGCCAGGTGACGTCGCATCTGGATAACGTGGAAGTGCTGGGGTTCAGTGAACTGATGGCTCACTTTGCCGCCCATCAGAATGCCAATATTCTGGTACGCGGCTTGCGTGCGGTCTCTGATTTTGAATATGAATTGCAGTTGGCGAACATGAACCGCCATTTAATGCCGACATTGGAAAGCGTGTTTCTGATGCCTTCTGAAGAGTGGTCGTTCATCTCCTCCACCCTGGTGAAGGAAGTCGCACGGCACGGCGGCGATATCTCACCTTTCCTGCCGGCCGTAGTCACTCAGGCACTGTTCGAAAAGCTCGCCGAACACTAATCAGCGCTGGCAGCGACGGCAGAAAAATGTGCTGCGCTGCCCGTGTTTCGCAGACTCAATCGGCGTGCCGCATGCGCGACAAGGCTCCCCCGCACGGCCGTACACCTGCAACTCCTGCGCGAAATAACCCGGTTTACCGTCTGACTGCAGGAAATCGCGCAGCGTGGTGCCCCCCTGTTCGATTGAACGCAGCAACACCGCCTTGATGGTCTCCGCCAATAACTCCGCCTCTGCTTTGCTCAGCGAGCCCGCTGGACGGTCTGGCAAGATCCCGGCGGTAAACAGCGATTCACTGGCGTAGATGTTGCCTACCCCGACCACCAACTTGTTATCCATCAACCAGGGTTTGATCAGCGTGCGCTTGCTGCGTGACTTTTCGTACAGGTAAGCGCCGTTAAAGGCTTCGCTTAGCGGTTCCGGCCCCAGGTGCGCCAGCACGTTGCTGGCCGCCAGATCCTCGCACCATAACCAGGCGCCAAAACGGCGGGGATCGGTATAGCGCAGTGTCATGCCATTGCTGATCACCAGATCGACGTGGTCGTGTTTGCCGGCTTCGGTTTCCTCAGCCAGCATGCGCAGGCTGCCGGACATGCCCAGGTGAACGATAATCCAACCGTGGTCCAGTTCAATCAGCAGATACTTGGCACGGCGTTGCACGCTGCGCACCGGTTGGTCGCTCAGCGCCAGAATTTGCTCGGAAACCGGCCAGCGCAGACGGGCATTCCGCACCACCGCATATTGAATGCTGTGACCGACGAGATAAGGTTCAATCCCGCGTCGGCTGGTTTCAACTTCTGGTAATTCAGGCATCTGGCGCTCTCCCGTTGATTCCCTACCTTTATAAAACAAAAAACCCGGCCGAGGCCGGGTTTTTATTAATCCACTAAAATTATTTAATTTTAGCTTCTTTGTACAGTACGTGTTGACGGACAACTGGATCGAATTTCTTCAGTTCCAATTTTTCCGGCTTAGTACGCTTGTTCTTCGTGGTGGTATAGAAGTGACCAGTACCAGCAGAAGAAACCAGCTTGATCTTCTCGCGAACACCTTTAGCCATGATTCAGTTCCTTAATACTTCTCACCACGGGCACGCAGATCGGCCAAGACCGTCTCAATACCCTTCTTATCGATAACACGCATACCTTTAGCAGATACACGCAGAGTTACAAAGCGCTTCTCAGCCTCAACCCAAAAACGGTGTGAGTGCAGGTTCGGCAGAAAACGGCGTTTGGTCGCGTTCATTGCGTGGGAACGGTTGTTACCGCTCACCGGGCGCTTGCCAGTAACTTGGCAGACTCGGGACATGTCTATTCTCCAAAAATCAAATCAGCTCGAGCTTCGTATAGGGTATGGCCGCCTCGTCAGGCTTTTAGAGCCCATCTCAGCAAACTTCATACTGAGGAGACTCTCGTCATCAGGTCAGAAACCACACATCAGGTTAGAAACCTGCTGAGATAGGCTCTTGCGCCAAACCCAAGATTCTCAAAGGTGGCGTAGTATACGCTCTGAAGCGTAAGTGCTCAAGTCCCGAACAGCTAAAGATCCCATAAGGATCGCGAAAAAATCGCTTAAAGCCATCCGCGTTCGGCAAAAGAGACGCATTCACCCCGACCTATAACCAAATGATCGAGCACTCGGATCTCCAATAACAGGCAGGCATTAACCACTTGCTCAGTTATCAAACGGTCGGCGTGGCTGGGTTCAGCCTTACCCGAAGGATGATTATGCGCCAGAATAATGGCGGCCGCATTAGCCTTCAACGCTTCGCGCACAATTTCTCTCGGGTATACGACGACGCTGCTGATGGTACCAGCAAACATCTCCTGATGGCGAATAACACGGTGCTGATTGTCTAAAAACAATACCAAAAACACTTCCCGCTCATGGTGCGCCAGCAAACTTTGCAGATAATGCTGGGTCATCCTGGGGTTGAGCATGGCATTTTCCTGTGCCAGATGACTGGAAAAGAAGCGGAACGCCAGCTCCGAAATCGCCTGCAGTTGGGCATAACTGGAATTACCCAGCCCCTTGTGACTGCAAAAAACCGAATGGTCTGCCGACATCAGGTGATACAGCGAGCCAAACTGCGCCAATAATTGCTCTGCCAGTTGCATAACGTGCACGCCGGGAAAGCCGGTGCGCAGGAAAATGGCCAGCAGCTCCGCATCGGACAATGCCGACGCCCCGTAACGCAACAATTTTTCCCGTGGCGCCAATGTATCCTGCCACAGGGTGATTACCTGACTGCTCATTAACACCCTCCCGAAAACGCCACAGCATGCCACGCAGCGAAGCAGCTCACGACAGGTGTTTGATAACATTGCGAAGTGCTGCGCAAAGCACAATGTAACGCGTTGCAGGCGCAGCGGAATCACTCACCTGTCGGACGGTTATGCTAAAATGGCACATCTTTCGGATTCAATCGGACAATCATGATGACGGGACTTTCCGGCAAACATATTGTGCTTGGCATCAGTGGCGGTATCGCCGCATACAAATGCCCAGAACTGGTACGCCGCCTGCGTGACAGAGGCGCGGAAGTGCGTGTGATAATGACCGGCGCGGCGAAAGCCTTTATCACGCCGCTGACGCTGCAGGCCGTTTCCGGCTACCCGGTCTCGGACGATCTGCTGGATCCCGCCGCCGAAGCGGCCATGGGCCATATTGAGCTCGGCAAATGGGCGGACCTGGTGATTCTGGCGCCGGCTACCGCCGATCTGTTGGCGCGCGTCGCCGCCGGAATGGCCAACGATCTGCTGACCACCGTCTGCCTGGCCACAGCGGCACCGATCGCTGCCGCACCCGCCATGAACCAGCAGATGTACCGCGCCGTCGCCACCCAGGCCAATCTGCAGACGCTGCAGGCGCGCGGCATGCTGCTATGGGGACCTGACAGCGGTAGCCAAGCCTGTGGCGACGTTGGTCCTGGCCGCATGCTTGATCCGCTGGAAATCGTCGAACTGGCGAACAGCCATTTCTCCGCACCGCAAGATCTGAAACATTTAAAGATTATGCTCACCGCCGGCCCCACGCGCGAAGCGCTGGATCCGGTTCGTTTCATCAGCAACCACAGCTCCGGCAAGATGGGCTTTGCCATCGCCGCCGCCGCCGCCGCACGCGGTGCGCAGGTCACGCTGATCGCAGGGCCGGTCACTCTGCCGACGCCGCCATCGGTCACCCGTGTAGATGTGATCAGCGCATTGGAAATGGAGCAGGCGGTCCAGCAAAGCGCCGGCCAACAGGATATTTTTATATCTTGCGCTGCCGTGGCCGATTACCGCGCCGAGCAGATTTCCGATGAAAAAATAAAAAAACAGGGTGATGAAATCATCCTCAAAATGGTAAAAAACCCCGATATCGTTGCCGGCGTCGCCGCGATGACGAAAAATCGGCCTTTTGTCGTGGGGTTTGCTGCCGAAACCCAGAATGTGGAAGAATACGCGCGACAAAAACTGGCGCGTAAGAAACTGGATTTAATTTGCGCTAACGATGTATCGCTTGCAGAGCATGGGTTTAACAGTGACACCAATGCCTTGCACCTTTTTTGGCAGAATGGAGAAAAGCGCCTGCCGCTGAGCGACAAGGCACTCCTTGGCCAACGTTTAATAGACGAGATAGTCAGCCGTTATGATGAAAAAAATCGACGTTAAAATCCTCGACCCGCGTATCGGGAAGGACTTCCCTTTACCGACCTACGCCACCCCAGGTTCCGCAGGCCTTGATCTACGTGCCTGCCTGGACAGCGCTGTCGAGTTGGCGCCGGGTGAAACCACGCTGCTGCCAACGGGCCTGGCTATTCATATTGCCGACACCGATCTTGCCGCAGTGATCCTGCCGCGTTCCGGTCTGGGCCATAAACACGGTGTGGTACTGGGCAATCTGGTCGGCCTGATCGACTCCGACTACCAGGGCCAGCTGATGGTGTCCGTCTGGAACCGTGGTCAGAAATCCTTCACTATTGAGCCAGGTGAACGTATCGCGCAGATGGTGTTCGTGCCGGTAGTTCAGGCTGAATTCAATCTGGTAGAAGAGTTCGACAGCAGCGAACGCGGTGCCGGTGGCTTTGGCCACTCCGGCCGCCACTAAGCGCTGCCTGATACCTGACCGACGACAAGGAATTGTCGCCTTAAATCTTGCTACCCCGGAGAGAAGGACGGCTCCATGGCAAGATTTGGCCGACTACGATTACAGCGCACACCAGGGCGCACGGAGAATACAGGTCGTTAAGGCCGCTGACCCCAGCATCGTAAAAAAGCTATCACATAAGCCGCACAGAGCTTTCTCTGCAACGGCCGGTGCCCGGGTTTCCGAAAGTCTAAGCAGTTTTAGCAAGGGTCTAATCAGACATGGCAGAAAAAGAAAATATCAAAAGGAATCGGCGCGAGGAAATACTGCAGGCATTAGCCCAGATGCTGGAGTCCAGCGACGGTAGCCAGCGTATTACCACCGCTAAACTTGCCGCTAACGTCGGAGTCTCCGAAGCTGCACTGTACCGGCACTTTCCCAGCAAAACACGGATGTTCGACAGCCTGATCGAGTTTATTGAAGACAGCCTGATCACGCGCATCAACCTGATTTTGCAGGATGAAAAAGAGACCTTTAACCGCCTGCGCCTGATTTTGCTGCTGGTATTGGGGTTCGCCGAACGCAACCCTGGCCTGACGCGAATCATGACCGGCCATGCGCTGATGTTTGAACAGGATCGCCTGCAAGGCCGCATCAACCAGCTGTTTGAACGCATTGAAGCGCAATTGCGTCAGGTACTGAAAGAGCGAAAACTGCGGGAAGGCAAAGGCTTTATCGTGGACGAAACGCTGCTGGCAAGCCAGATGCTGGCGTTCTGCGAGGGGATGCTGTCGCGCTACGTGCGATCTGAATTCCGCTATCGCCCAACCCAAGAGTTCGATGGCCGCTGGCCACTGCTGGCGGCACAGCTGCAATAAACCCGTTACCGGGCGCATTCTACGCGCCCGGTAACGTAGATACTGAGTTAGACCCCGTACTGCTCACGATAGGCGCGCACCGCCGCCAGGTGATCCGCCATTTCTGGCTTTTCTTCGAGATAAACAATCAAATCCTTCAGCGTCACGATGGAAATCACCTTGCAGTGATAGTCACGCTCAACTTCCTGAATGGCCGAAATATCCGCACGACCTCGTTCCTGACGATCGAGTGAAATCAGCACGCCGGCCAACGTTGCGCCGCTGGCACCGATGATTTCCATGGATTCACGGATAGCCGTACCGGCAGTGATCACATCGTCCACCAGCATCACGCGGCCCTGTAGCGGGCTGCCTACCAGCGTGCCACCTTCGCCATGGGTCTTGGCTTCCTTACGGTTAAAGCAGTAAGGCACGTCGCGCTCATGGTGCTCTGCCAAAGCCACCGCCGTGGTGGTGGCAATCGGGATACCTTTGTAAGCAGGACCAAACAGCAGATCAAACTCAATACCGGAATCCATCAGAGCTTCAGCGTAGAAACGCCCGAGTAGCGCAAGATCACGCCCGGTATTAAACAGGCCGGCATTAAAGAAATACGGGCTGGTGCGGCCGGATTTCAGGGTGAACTCGCCGAATTTCAATACCTGCTTGTTAAGCGCGAACTCGATAAACTGGCGCTGATAGGCTTTCATTACTGCTTCTCCTCGTCTGGTCGGTTAGATCTGTTAATACTGCCGCCCGATCGCCGGGCGTAAAAAAGGCGACTCTTGAGTCGCCTTGAAAAATTAGTCTGCCAGCGCCGCTTTCTGCGCCTGGAAGATGGTATCGATGCCCCCTCGGGCCAGCGCCAATAGCGCCAACAGCTCATCGTGGCTGAACGGCTCGCCCTCGGCGGTGCCCTGCACCTCGATCATGCGGCCATCTTCCATCATCACCACGTTCATGTCGGTTTCTGCTGCAGAGTCCTCAACGTACTCCAAATCGCACAGCGCTTCGCCGTTAACGATACCGACGGAAACCGCCGCCACCAGCCCTTTCATCGGGTTGGCTTTCAGCTTGCCGTTGGCCACCAGCGCATTTAACGCATCGGCCAGCGCAACGCAGGCGCCGGAAATGGACGCGGTACGGGTACCGCCATCGGCCTGCAGTACGTCACAGTCGAGGGTGATAGTGAACTCACCGAGTTTTTTCAGATCTACCGCTGCACGGAGCGAACGGGCGATCAGGCGCTGGATCTCCAGCGTGCGGCCCCCTTGCTTACCTTTGGCGGCCTCACGGGCGTTACGGCTGTGGGTGGAACGCGGCAGCATGCCGTACTCAGCGGTGATCCAACCCTGGCCCTGACCTTTCAGGAAGCGCGGCACACCCTCTTCTACCGTGGCGGTGCACAAAACTTTGGTATCGCCAAACTCAACCAGCACTGAGCCTTCTGCGTGTTTGGTATAATGACGGGTCAGTGTCAGTGGGCGAACTTGTTGTGGTGCTCTGCCTGCAGGACGCATGGGCTCTCTCCGGCTTCTTATCAACGATTGGCTGCGCATTATACGGGCTTCGTGACGTAATGCCTATCCTGCCCGGAGGTCCAACGCTATAATCGCTTCATCTTTTCCTATTACGGGTACGCATCAATGATCCGCAGCATGACCGCCTACGCTCGGCGAGAAATCAAGGGTGAATGGGGCAGCGCAGCTTGGGAGCTGCGTTCCGTTAACCAACGCTATCTGGAAACCTACATCCGTTTGCCGGAGCAATTCCGCAGCCTGGAGCCGGTGATCCGCGAACGCATTCGTGGTCGTTTGACCCGCGGCAAAGTGGAGTGCAACCTGCGCTTTGAGCTGGATCCGAGCGCGCAAAGCTCGATGATCCTGAACGAAAAACTGGCCAAGCAGCTGGTTGAAGCCGCCAACTGGGTAAAAATGCAGAGTGACGAAGGGGAAATCGATCCTATCGATGTCCTGCGTTGGCCTGGCGTGATGTCTGCTCAGGAGCAGGATCTGGACGCCATCAGCGCACAGCTGATGCAAGCGCTGGATGGCGCACTGGATGACTTCATTGTTGCTCGCGAAAGCGAAGGCACCGCACTGAAAGCGCTGATCGAACAGCGTCTGGAAGGCGTGAGCGCTGAAGTAATCAAGGTTCGCGCCCAAATGCCCAACATTCTGCAATGGCAGCGTGAGCGTCTGGTCAGCAAACTGGAAGAAGCCCAGGTACAGCTGGAAAACACCCGCCTGGAACAGGAACTGGTGCTGATGGCGCAGCGTATTGACGTTGCCGAAGAGCTGGATCGCCTGGAAGCCCACGTAAAAGAAACGCACAACATCCTGAAGAAGAAAGAAGCCGTGGGCCGTCGCCTCGACTTTATGATGCAGGAGTTCAACCGCGAATCCAACACGCTGGCATCCAAGTCCATCAATGCCGAAGTGACCACTTCAGCCATCGAGCTGAAAGTGTTGATCGAGCAGATGCGCGAACAGATCCAGAATATCGAGTAACCGATTCATTCCTGGCTTAAGCCCGCGTTAGCGGGCTTTTTTATGGCTAGGCTCTGGGCAAACCCGCGGCTTGTTCCTCGGTAATCAACCCCATTTTTTGCAGTTGAACAGCAATCCCCCAGCTTGAACGTTCAAATTCGCGGCTCATCGCCTCCAGCGTCATACCCTCAGCATGGCTTTCCTGCAGCCGCTGTTTCTCTTCTTCGTCCCAGGGGAAATAGGATTTTGCCGGCCGTCCTTCGGAAATATTTTTCTGCCGTTTCTCCTCCGGCGTTAACTTGGTTTTTTTCTGGCGTTCAGCCTCACTCTGAAACTCCTCCGCCAGGGCGAACAAAAGACGAATGGCCTCTGGCGAACTGGCCATCGAGGCGGGTTTTAATAACTCACCGGTATCAGGATTGACGCCATTCGCCAAAGCACGCAATTGGGTGCTGATATTCATCATCCCTCTCCTCATCCTGAGAAAATAGGCCACCTTGTGTGGTGGAAGGTCCGACAATTATCTTGCTGGGCAATCAAAAAACCAAAGGGTTCACTCAGCGCATTGCACAAACTGCGCGCCAGATTCCGGGCTTATTGCTGGCAGAGACAACAAACTGTGCACAGTTGCGAGGGGCTAAGCAGAAAGCCGCACCTGAAAAGGCGCGGCGGTGGTATGCGGCTTAATACAGCTCTTGGGTTGGCCGCAAAACAATTTCGTTGATATCCACCTCCGCCGGTTGCTCGATGGCATAGGCGATGGCACGCGCTACGGAATCCGCCGGGATGGCCTGTTGATAAAACTCCTCAACGAACTTCACGCTTTCCCGGTCCGAGGTGCCAAGCTTCAGTTCGGAATCCACGGCTCCCGGACAGATAATGGTGGTGCGAATATGTGCCCCCACCTCATAACGCAAGCCTTCGGAGATAGCGCGTACCGCAAACTTGGTGCCGCTGTAAACGGCGCCGCCCGGGCTAAGTACCTTCAGACCGGCGACGGAGGCTACATTGATAAAGTGACCGCTCTGCTGTTGCTCAAACACCGGTAGCGCAGCGGCAATGCCATACAGCACGCCTTTGAGGTTGATATCGATCATCCGTTCCCATTCGTCGACCCGGGTGGCGCTCAGCGGGGCTATCGCCATTAACCCTGCGTTGTTCACCAACACATCAACGCGCCCAAATTCCGTTATTGCGGCATCGACCATTGCCTCCACGTCGTTACGGTGAGTGACATCTACCGCTACCGCGAGCGCTTTACCCCCGGCCGCGATGATTTCATTCGCCAATGCATCAAGACGCGTTTTGCGACGCGCTGCCAATACCAACGTTGCGCCCCGAGCGGCGAGATGGCGAGCTGTCGCCTCGCCCAATCCGCTACTGGCGCCGGTAATAATTACAACCTTGCCTGAAATCTGGCTCATACAGTTCTCCTCAGCAAAAAGGCCATAAAGCCTCCGTTATAGAACCGGATGTCGCGATGTGTCGTGAAGCCCAAAATAACCCTGCGATTTATAAGCCATCGCAAAGGCTGAAGTATAGTACTGCCGTAAAAATCCGGCTCACAAGCGACTCTCGCCGTGAAATTCGCGTTGAATTTATTTATGAAAAACTGCCGATAAGTAAGAGAGGATGACAATCGGCAACTTACCCGGCTTACCGAAAGTATTTTGTTCTAATTATCACGTAATGTAATGAAAGGCCGGGAGAGCTGTGGCTAAATGTGTTTTTTCCTGCCCGTTTAGCCGTACGGACTCTTTATGCCGCAAATTCTGCAATTTATTTTTGCCCTGGTGGTGATCATCGCCCTGGCACTACTGGTCAGTAATGACCGCAAGAAAATCCGCCTGCGTTATATTATTCAGCTTTTAGTCATTGAAGGCGCACTCGCCTATTTCTTCCTGCATTCAGAGAGCGGCCTGAGCGTCATCAAGCACGTTGCAGGTTTCTTTGAAACGCTGCTGACCTACGCCGCACAGGGTTCCGACTTTGTGTTTGGTGGCATGAGTAAAGACGGGCTGGCGTTTATCTTCCTGGGCGTGTTATGCCCGATTATCTTTATTTCCGCGCTGATCGGTATTTTGCAGCATTTCCGCATTCTGCCGCTGATTATCCGTCTGGTCGGCACCCTGCTGTCCAAGGTTAACGGCATGGGCAAACTGGAATCTTTCAACGCCGTCAGCACGCTGGTGCTCGGCCAGTCTGAAAACTTTATCGCCTACAAGGGCATCATCGGCGATATCTCGCCGCGTCGCATGTACACCATGGCAGCCACCGCCATGTCGACGGTATCCATGTCCATCGTCGGTGCCTACATGTCGATGATCGATGCGCAATACGTGGTAGCCGCGCTGATCCTCAATATGTTCAGCACCTTTATCATATTGTCGATCATCAACCCTTATCAGTTGGACGATGAACCCGAACTGAAACTGAGCAAGCTGCATGAAGACCAGAGCTTCTTTGAAATGCTGGGCGAGTACATCCTGGCGGGCTTCAAAATCGCGATGATTATCGCCGCCATGCTGATTGGCTTTATTGCGCTGATTTCAGCGGTAAACGCTCTGTTCTCCGCCGTGTTCGGCATCAGCTTCCAGCAAATCCTGGGCTATGTATTCTATCCACTGGCCTGGCTGATCGGTATCCCGGCACCGGATGCGCTACGAGCAGGCAGCATTATGGCGACCAAACTGGTGGCCAATGAGTTTGTGGCAATGATCGAACTGAAGAAAATCGCTACGGAGCTGTCACCGCGCGGCCTGGGCATTCTGTCGGTATTCCTGGTGTCTTTCGCCAACTTTGCCTCTATCGGCATCGTCGCCGGGGCAATCAAAGGGCTTAACGAGCGACAAGGTAACGTGGTTTCTCGTTTTGGTTTGAAGCTGGTTTATGGTTCCACGCTGGTCAGCCTGCTTTCGGCAGCCATCGCCGGACTGGTACTGTAAACACTATCCCGGCCTGCGGGCCGGGAGCTTATCAGAACGCGACGCACACGGGCGCATCAACCCGCATCACGGAATCCTGTGCAAACTGTTGTTTATAGCTGCTGCGCAATGCCTCAATATGGGTTTCACTTTCCTTGCCCGGCGCATGAATCAGCATCAGCGCTTTGCTGTTTTCGCGCGCCAGCTTGCCGTCATTACCCAACCACTGTCCTTTGGCATCAAATACCGATAACCCATCTTTAAAACGCGGCGTCACTTGCCGATCGACAAAACTCTGCCATTCGGCAGCACCGATCGCTGGCCCCGCAGGGCGATTAAGGCCAAAATAAAGCGTAGTTTGGACCATAGGATCGCCAACCTGGCAGGTCGCCGATTTTTGCGGCCCGGTGTTCTGAACCGGCGCAACGCAACCGCTCAACAGGATGGTCACAGCGGCAGCCGCCGCCAGTAGGGAAGTAGCTTTCATTTATCTTCATGTTCCTCAGTAAACGCCATCATCAGCCAGAGATCCCTCACCGCCAAGCGGCCTCGGGATCGCATGCAAAAAGCATAGTCAGCAATAGAAACCAATGCGAAATATCTAATGCTTTCTTGAATAAAATAAGGTTACAAAAGGCAATGGATAAGCAAATAAAACAAAAAATGGATTAACTAAAGTAATCCGAATTGCCATCGGTTAGAAAAACTCAGTGGTGCTATGTCCTCGCGGCTATTACCCTGCCACCATGACACTCATTCCCGCCCACCCTGTGAATATCTTATGTTATTGAGCATTCTTTATATCATCGGTATTACTGCCGAAGCCATGACTGGCGCACTGGCTGCCGGCCGCCGCCAAATGGACATGTTTGGCGTCATTATTATTGCCTCTGCCACGGCAATCGGTGGCGGTTCGGTACGCGACATGTTGCTCGGGCATTTCCCCCTGGGGTGGGTCAAACATCCTGAATATATCGTTATCGTTGCCATTGCCGCGATCGTCACCACCTGGCTGGCCCCCTTGATGCGTCACCTGCGCCGTCTTTTTCTGGTGTTGGACGCCGTTGGGCTGATTGTATTTTCAATCATCGGCGCACAGGTCGCGCTGGACATGGGCCACGGTGCCATCATTGCCGCGATTGCCGCGGTGATCACCGGCGTATTCGGCGGCGTTCTGCGCGATATGCTCTGCAACCGCATTCCCTTGGTATTCCAGAAAGAAATCTACGCCGGTATCTCCTTCGCCGCCGCCTGGCTGTACATCGGTCTGCAACACTTCAGCCTGCCACATAATATGGTGGTGATCATCACTTTGGTAGCCGGCCTCAGCGCCCGACTGATTGCTCTGCGCTTTCGGCTGGGTCTGCCGGTGTTTAACTATCAGCATCCGGATCATTAATAAGGGCACCATAACAGCATAGGCAATCCCGTTGTTGATGGACTTCAAGAGGAACATCACATCAAGGCGCGCCGGCAAAACCCACAATCCCTTGTGAGCCCAGGATGCTGACCAGCGCCAGGACTGGCTGGTGCTGGAGAAAATCGGCAATCTGTTGTGCCCTTTTTGCACCAATACCGACGATTTTCCGCCACGCCACGAGGGACATTTGCTGGACCTGATGCCAGTTTGTCAGCGCCATCGTTTGCTGCGGGGAGAGCGGTATACCCAAAGCGAGCAGCCAACGCGCGAACGGTTGTTGTCGCGCCTGCTGAAATTGCCGGTGAATGCTTTGCCCTCGCTTACCGCCGATCCCGGGCGCGGCCATCAGTTGTTCCGGCGTCAGCAACAGCCAATCCAGCAAATTCCGCACTAACCCCTGATCGATCAGCGTCTGCCAGGTGGATTCACTGACGCCGCGCAAACTTAACCCCTGCGGGCCGCTCAACCACACCAGTCGGGCAAGAAACTGCTGACGGCAATCCGGTTGCCAACTGAAACAACTCAACGCGTGGTAACGTTCAGCAGACGGCGCACTGGGCAGCGACCGGTCCGTTCCACGCCAGACCACATTATTGAGATGTGGAATGCCGTGTCCCATCAGGCTGATGGTTACCTGATCTCCGGGCACAACCGCCCATTTTCGCCAACGTGGTAGCGAGCCGAGGTTAACTCTTGTCACCCATTTATCGTCCATCCTGACGGGTTCAAGCCGCAGTACCACGGCGATTTTTCCGGTGCGACCAATATTGAAATCAATACCATTGACCCTCGCCACTTGCTGCACGGGCGGATATTTCCAGGCAACGGCCCAATCACCGGGCCTGGCTTGCCAGTAGGGCCCCTGGGGTGAGTGTGCCTGATGGATCACCACACCATCGGTGACGAAAGGCAGAGCGGTTTTATGCCAATGCTCTCGCCATTGTTGCACCTCCGCCGAGGAGTTCACCGGCTGCGAAAAAGTCAGGGCAAGAGGAAAACCCATTTCAGCAAGCTGGCGTAAACGCTGCGCCATCTCCTGCGGACCGTTCGGCCAGGCCCAGACAAACAGCCCGATCTGCTGGAGTAGCGGCGAAGGCTTATTTTTCATCAGCGCGCCGGCGACCTTGGCACGGGCGTTGATGCCGCCGCTGACCTTTTGTTGATGACCGTTCACCATCAGAAACAGCTCGCCCTGCAGAATCAACGTTGGCGGGGCCCCCTTAATACTGACCGGCACCGCAGGAATAGTCCGCACTTTTTCCAGCCAGTTCTCGCCTTTCAGCCCGTTCCCTCGGCTGATCGCCGACGTCAGTTTTCCGTCGTGATAAACCAGCGTGATGGCGACACCGTCCACTTTGGGTTGAACCCAGAGATCACTGCGCCCCTTTAACCATTGGTCGACGGCGGCAAGATCCGGCAATTTCCGCAACCCGGTATGCGCCACCGGGTGCGGCACCTTGCCTTCGGGTAAAAGCGGGCCAGCCCCCTCCTCCGGCGCTGCCCCGGCGCAACGCTGCCATAACCGCAGCTTTTCGCGCAGACTGTCGTAGACTTCATCTTCAATTAAACTGCTGCCCTGCTGGTAATAAGCTACGTCCCAGCGTTCAAGCTGGTTTTTTAAGGCGGTTATCTCCAGCTGCATCCGCACCGGGCGCCACGCCGGACAGGCTTGCGCCCGAACAGTCTCACTGCACAGCAAACCGAACAGCAGCATCATCCCTATTCTCATGACACTTTTGCGCATCTTTCACCTCCCTGATAACCGGCAGTAAAGCCGGAAGAGGAAAGCACGACAATGGCCCATGTGGCGTTCTGCGCAGCGGCTCGAGAAAGCCCGCTCGCATTGCAGAAAACCGTCAAAATTTGGCGATACGCTGCGCAAACCACCCTGTTTGAGGTTTTTTCAGCATAAAGGGGCGGGCAAAATGCGAGCTAACGCTGCATCCGGCACGTTAGCCGTGTATACTGTGCGGAGAAAATACACATCCGCTGTTATTGGCATATCAACGAATATCATCATGGCTCAAGGCACGCTTTATATTGTCTCTGCCCCTAGTGGCGCAGGGAAATCAAGTCTGATTCAGGCTTTGTTAAAGACGCAACCGCTGTACGACACGCAGGTTTCGGTTTCGCACACCACGCGCGACAGCCGCCCGGGTGAACAGCATGGCGATCATTATTTCTTCGTCTCAAAAGAAGAATTCTGCCGAATGATTGAGCAGGATGCGTTTCTTGAGCACGCCGAAGTGTTCGGCAACTATTACGGTACCTCACGCGCTGCCATTGAGCAGGTGCTGTCGACCGGGGTAGACGTTTTCCTGGATATCGACTGGCAGGGCGCGCAACAAATTCGTGCCAAAATGCCCCAGGCGCGCAGCATCTTTATTTTGCCGCCGTCGAAGGAAGAACTTGGCCGTCGCCTTCGTGGACGCGGACAAGACTCTGATGAAGTGATCGCCAAACGCATGGCGCAAGCCGTGGCGGAAATGACGCACTACGCGGAGTATGACTATTTAATCGTGAACGATGATTTCGATCTGGCCCTGTCCGATCTGAAAACCATTATTCGCGCCGAACGCCTGCGTTTAGGCCGCCAATTACTGCGGCATGACGCTTTAATCAGCAAACTATTGGCAGACTGAAGACAGTTTCAGTATTATGCCCAGTCTTTTCGTCACCTGTGGAGTAGCACAAATATGGCACGCGTAACTGTTCAAGACGCTGTAGAGAAAATTGGTAACCGTTTTGACCTGGTGTTGGTCGCTGCTCGTCGGGCACGTCAAATCCAGACTGGCGGTAAAGATGCACTTGTTCCGGAAGAAAACGACAAGTACACCGTTATCGCGCTGCGCGAAATCGAAGAAGGCCTGATCACCAGCCAGATCCTCGATGTTCGCGATCGTCAGGAGCAGCAAGAGCAGGAAGCCGCAGAAATTCAAGCGGTTACCGCGATTGCTGAAGGTCGTCGTTAATTAATTAGACTGCGAGCCTGCCTTGTACCTGTTTGAAAGCCTGAATCTGCTGATTCAACGTTACCTGCCTGAGGAGCAGATTAAGCGCCTCAAACAGGCATACCTCGTTGCACGTGATGCTCACGAGGGACAGACACGCTCCAGCGGTGAGCCCTACATTACTCACCCGGTTGCCGTGGCCTGTATTCTGGCGGAAATGCGTCTCGATCATGAGACGCTGATGGCAGCCCTGCTGCACGACGTCATCGAAGACACCCCGGCCACCTATCAGGATATGGAACAGCTGTTCGGTAAAAGCGTCGCCGAATTGGTTGAGGGCGTATCCAAGCTCGACAAGCTGAAATTCCAGGACAAAAAAGAAGCCCAGGCGGAAAACTTCCGCAAGATGATCATGGCGATGGTGCAGGATATCCGCGTCGTGTTGATTAAACTGGCCGACCGCACGCACAACATGCGTACCTTAGGTTCGCTGCGCCCCGACAAACGGCGGCGTATTGCACGTGAAACCCTGGAAATCTACAGCCCACTGGCCCATCGTCTGGGTATTCACCACCTGAAAACCGAGCTTGAAGAGCTGGGTTTCGAGGCGTTGTATCCGAACCGTTATCGCGTAATCAAAGAAGTGGTGAAAGCCGCACGCGGTAATCGTAAAGAGATGATCCAGAAGATTCTCGCCGAAATCGAGGGGCGATTGACCGAAGCCGGCATCCCCTGCCGCGTCAGCGGGCGAGAAAAACATCTGTATTCCATTTACCTCAAGATGCACCTGAAAGAACAGCGCTTCCATTCGATTATGGATATCTATGCGTTCCGGGTGATCGTGAAAGAGGTGGATACCTGCTACCGCGTGCTGGGTCAGGCTCACAGCCTGTATAAACCGCGCCCTGGCAGAGTCAAAGACTATATCGCCATTCCCAAGGCCAACGGCTATCAATCGCTGCACACTTCACTTATCGGCCCGCATGGCGTTCCGGTAGAGGTGCAGATCCGTACCGAAGATATGGATCAGATGGCCGAAATGGGGGTCGCCGCGCACTGGGCTTATAAAGAAAAAGAACAGGGTGAAACCGGCACCACCGCGCAAATCCGAGCCCAGCGCTGGATGCAGAGCCTGCTGGAGCTGCAACAGAGCGCCGGTAGCTCGTTTGAATTTATTGAGAGCGTCAAATCCGATCTGTTCCCGGATGAGATTTACGTTTTCACCCCGGAAGGCCGCATCGTTGAATTGCCTGCGGGCGCCACCCCGGTCGATTTCGCCTACGCGGTGCATACCGATATCGGCCACGCCTGCGTTGGCGCACGGGTTGATCGTCAGCCATACCCGCTGTCGCAGTCACTGACCAGCGGACAGACGGTCGAAATCATCACTGCCCCGGGCGCACGGCCAAACGCCGCCTGGCTGAACTTTGTCGTCAGCTCCAAAGCGCGCGCTAAAATTCGCCAGATGTTGAAAAACCTCAAGCGCGATGATTCGGTTGGCCTCGGCCGCCGTTTGTTAAACCATGCGTTGGGCGGCAGTCGCAAACTGGCCGAGATCCCGCCGGAAAATATCCAACACGAGTTGGATCGCATGAAGCTGGCGACGCTGGACGATCTGCTGGCTGAAATCGGCCTGGGCAATGCCATGAGCGTCGTGGTCGCGAAAAACCTGCAGGGCGATCAGTCCAATCTGGGCACCTCTTCCGGCGTTCGTAATCTGGCGATTAAGGGCGCAGACGGCGTGCTGATCACCTTTGCCAAATGTTGCCGACCTATTCCGGGTGACCCGATTATCGCCCACGTCAGCCCAGGTAAAGGCTTGGTGATCCACCATGAATCCTGTCGCAATATCCGCGGCTACCAGAAAGAGCCTGAAAAGTTCATGGCGGTAGAGTGGGATAAAGACATCGAGCAGGAATTCATTGCCGAGATCAAAGTGGACATGTTTAACCATCAGGGGGCGCTGGCCAACCTGACGGCAGCCATCAATGCGGCTGAGTCCAATATTCAAAGCCTGAATACCGAAGAGAAAGACGGCCGGGTTTATAGCGCCTTTATCCGCTTGACCACCCGCGATCGCATCCATCTGGCAAATATTATGCGTAAAATCCGTATCATGCCGGATGTCATTAAAGTTAACCGTAACCGAAATTAGCGCTTATGAGCCCTGAACGCTATGCGCGGATTTGTGAAATGCTGGCCACCCGGCAGCCGGATTTAACCGTCTGCCTGGAACAGGTTCACAAACCGCATAACGTCTCCGCCATTATCCGCACCGCCGACGCTGTCGGCGTGCATCAGGTGCATGCCGTGTGGCCAACTACACGCATGCGAACCCTGGTTTCCTCCGCCGCCGGCAGCAACAGCTGGGTCAATGTTCAAACCCATCGCACTATCGGCGACGCCGTAACTCATCTGAAAGGCCAGGGCATGCAGATCCTGGCGACTAACCTTTCCGCCCGGGCGGTAGACTTTCGCGAAGTGGATTACACTCGCCCTACCTGCGTCCTGCTGGGCCAGGAAAAAACCGGCATTACCGAAGAAGCGCTGGCGCTTGCCGATCAGGACATCATTATTCCGATGATCGGTATGGTGCAGTCACTCAACGTGTCGGTTGCCTCAGCCTTGATCCTGTACGAAGCGCAACGCCAGCGGCAAAATGCCGGCCTGTATCGCCGTGAGCACAGTATGCTCGACGCAGAAGAACAACAACGTCTGCTGTTTGAAGGTGGCTACCCGGTGCTGGCCAACGTGGCCAAGCGTAAAAAGCTGCCGCGTCCTCATATCGATCAACAGGGCCAGGTGGTCGCCGATGCCGAATGGTGGGCGGCCATGCAGGCGACGGTACGCAAATGAAAGGCCGTCTGCTGGATGCTGTCCCACTCACTACGCTTTCCGGGGTTGGCGCCAGCCAGGCTGGCAAACTGGCCAAGATTGGTCTGGAAACCATTCAAGATCTGCTGCTGCACCTGCCGCTGCGCTATGAAGACCGCACCCGCCTCTACCCGATAAACGATCTGCAGCCTGGCATTTTTGCCACGGTGGAAGGCGAAGTGCTGCGTACCGACATCAGTTTTGGACGCAGGCGCATGCTAACCTGCCAGATCAGCGACGGTACCGGCCTGCTCACCCTGCGTTTCTTCAATTTCAACGCTGCGATGAAAAACAGCCTGGCCACCGGCCGTCGCGTGACCGCCTACGGTGAAGTCAAACGCGGTAACCACGGCGCCGAAATTATTCACCCTGAATATCGCATTCAAGGGGAAAGCAGCGAAGTTGAGCTGCAAGAGTCATTGACACCGGTTTATCCCACCACCGAAGGCATACGCCAGGCCACGCTGCGCAAGCTGACCGATCAGGCGCTGGAGTTGCTGGATACCTGCGCTATTGCCGAACTGCTGCCGCCGGAACTGAGCGGCGGTCTGATGAGCCTGCCACAGGCGCTGCATACCCTGCACCGCCCGCCGCCGGATATCCAATTGGCGGATTTGGAACAGGGCAAGCATCCGGCGCAAAAACGCCTGATCCTGGAAGAACTGTTGGCGCATAACCTCAGCATGCTGGCGGTACGAGCCGGTGCGCAGAGCTATCAGGCCCTGCCGTTAATGCCCGACGACCGGCTTAAAAAGCAATTCCTCGCCCAGTTGCCCTTTGCCCCCACCGGCGCGCAAGATCGCGTAGTGGCCGATATCGAAGCCGATATGCAAAAAGGCTTCCCGATGATGCGCCTGGTGCAAGGCGACGTTGGCTCCGGCAAAACGCTGGTGGCCGCGCTGGCAGCACTGCGCGCTATCGCTCACGGCAAGCAGGTGGCGTTAATGGCCCCAACGGAACTGCTGGCCGAACAGCACGCCAATAACTTCCGTCAGTGGTTTGAGCCGCTGGGGTTAGAAGTTGGCTGGCTGGCCGGCAAGCAAAAAGGCAAGGCGCGTATCGCACAGCAAGAGGCAATTGCCAGCGGGCAGGTCTCCATGGTGGTCGGTACCCACGCCATCTTCCAGGAACAGGTGCAATTTTCCGGTCTGGCGCTGGTGATCATCGATGAACAGCACCGTTTTGGCGTACACCAGCGGCTGGCACTGTGGGAGAAAGGCGAAGAACAAGGCTTCCATGCCCATCAGTTGATCATGACCGCCACGCCAATCCCACGCACGCTGGCAATGACCGCCTATGCCGATCTCGACACCTCGGTGATCGACGAACTGCCACCGGGCAGAACGCCCGTCACTACCGTTGCCATTCCAGACACCCGGCGCGCCGATATTATTCAGCGGGTGAAAAGCGCCTGCATGGAAGAAGGCCGCCAGGCGTACTGGGTTTGTACCCTGATCGAAGAATCCGAACTGCTGGAAGCCCAGGCAGCCGAAGCCACCTGGGAAGAATTGAAAACCGCGCTGCCAGAGCTGAAAGTGGCGCTGGTGCACGGTCGCATGAAAGCACAAGAGAAACAGGCGGTAATGCAGGCCTTTAAACAGGGTGAGCTGCAGTTGTTGGTGGCGACGACGGTGATCGAGGTGGGGGTCGACGTGCCCAACGCCAGCCTGATGATCATCGAAAACCCGGAGCGACTGGGGCTGGCTCAGCTGCATCAGTTGCGGGGGCGCGTGGGTCGTGGCGCCGTAGCGTCTCACTGCGTGTTGTTGTACAAAACCCCGTTGAGCAAAACGGCGCAAAAGCGCCTGCAGGTGCTGCGCGACAGTAATGACGGTTTCGTTATTGCCCAGCGCGATCTGGAGATCCGCGGTCCCGGTGAACTGTTGGGCACCCGCCAAACCGGCAGTGCGGAGTTCAAAGTGGCGGATTTGCTGCGCGATCAGGCGATGATCCCGGAAGTACAACGCGTCGCCCGCCATATACACCAGCAGTACCCGGAGCATGCCAGAGCCCTGATTGAACGCTGGCTACCGGAGAAAGCACGTTACTCCAACGCCTGATTTTCAGGCAGAGAAAAGGCGCCAGATAGGCGCCTTTTTCGTTATTACGACCGGTTAATCAGCCAATCGCCGGAAACACCGGCAACAGCAGATACAGCTTAATCACAATCGCGTTGGCGATATCGATAAAGAACGCCCCCACCATAGGCACCACCAGAAACGCCAGGTGCGATGGACCGAAGCGATCGGTAATCGCCTGCATATTGGCGATCGCCGTAGGCGTGGCTCCCATGCCGAAACCGCAGTGGCCCGCAGCCAACACCGCTGCATCGTAATTTTTACCCATCACCCGGTAGGTAACGAAAATTGCGTACAGTGCCATCACCAGCGTTTGTACGGCCAGGATCGCCAGCATTGGCAGCGCCAGAGAAGCCAGCTCCCACAAACGCAGGCTCATCAACGCCATCGCCAGGAACAGCGACAGGCTAACGTTGCCCAGCACCGACACCGCACGCTCAAACACGGTATAGAACCCGGTGAAGGCCAGGGTGTTGCTGAGGATCACCCCAACGAACAGCACGCAAACAAAGTTGGGTAATTCAAATACCGTACCGCTCAGCAAGCCGGAGATAAACTGCCCCAGGCTCAGGCAGATGGCGATCATCGCGATGGTTTCAATCATGATCAGCGAGGTGATCAAACGGCCGCTCTCCGGTTTTTCAAAACCGCTTGGCTGGACGCTGTCATCCGGCGAGCCTTCCGGGGTGGAAGAGTGCTTCACCAGGTAACGCGCCACCGGACCGCCGATCAGGCCACCCAGAACCAGACCGAAGGTGGCACAGGCCATCGCCACTTCCGTGGCGTTTTCAAAGCCGTAGCGTTCGATAAACAGCTTGCTCCAGGCCGCCCCGGTACCGTGACCGCCGGACAGGGTAATCGAGCCGGCGATCAGGCCCATCAACGGGTCCAGACCCAGCATTTTCGCCATGCCGATGCCGATAGCGTTCTGCACCAGCAGCAGGCCCAGCACCACAAACAGGAATACCATTAATGCCTTGCCACCCGCGCGCAACCGCGACAGGTTGGCGTTCAAACCGATGGTGGCGAAGAAGGCCAACATTAACGGGTCTTTCAGCGACATATCGAAGCTGATTTCCCAGTTAACGAACTTTTTCAGGGCTAACAACAGGAGTGCCACCAGTAAACCACCGGCGACAGGAGCGGGAATGGTGTATTTCCTCAACAGGGGGATGCTGGTGACGCATTTGCCCCCAAGGAGCAGAACCAATGTTGCTGCGACTAACGTGCCATAAGTATCAAGATGAAACATCCAGTTACTCCATGTAAGGGAAAAGATCCAATTAATAAATAATAAGTTAGAGAAAACCGCTTAGTTTTTAAAACTTGATGAGTGCAGGATTAGAAGTAAAAAACGCTGATAACACAAGAAAAAATGAACGAAAATGCGACATAAGTGACGATACTGCTAACAAAGCATTAACGCGCAACCGTTTGCTTTTATGGGCCAAATCATTAAAATGCCTGCTTTGCCGTTTCTGGAAATGCCACACCATGACCCAGCCATCCGCCGAGTTCGATGCTGCGCAAAAAGCATCCGCCACTCCCCGCAACAGTGAACTGATTTATCGCCTGGAAGATCGCCCACCGCTGCCGCAAACGCTGTTCGCCGCCGGTCAGCACCTGCTGGCGATGTTCGTTGCCGTGATCACACCGGCCCTGTTGATTTGTCAGGCACTGGGTCTGCCGGTGCAGGACACTCAGCACATTATCAGCATGTCGCTGTTCGCCTCCGGCCTGGCCTCGATTTTACAAATCAAAACCTGGGGACCCGTCGGCTCGGGCTTGCTGTCTATTCAGGGCACCAGCTTTAACTTTGTTTCGCCGCTGATCATGGGCGGGCTGGCGCTGAAAAATGGCGGCGCGGACGTTCCCACCATGATGGCTGCGCTGTTCGGTACGCTGATGGTCGCCTCCTGCACCGAGATCCTGCTGTCACGCGTGTTGCACTTGGCACGGCGCATCATCACCCCGCTGGTCTCCGGCATTGTGGTGATGATTATCGGTTTGTCTCTGATTCAGGTCGGTTTGACTTCCATCGGCGGCGGCTATGCTGCGATGAACGGAGGTACCTTCGGCGCCCCCAAAAATCTGCTGCTGGCCGGCGCGGTATTACTGGTCATTATTCTGCTTAACCGTCAGCGCAATCCCTACCTGCGCGTCGCCTCACTGGTGATTGCCATGGCGGTAGGTTATCTGCTGGCCTGGGCCATGGGCATGCTGCCAGAAAGCCAGCCCACCCCCGAGACGGCGGCGATCATCATCCCGACCCCGCTGTATTACGGTCTGGGTTTTGACTGGAATCTGCTGCTGCCGCTGATGCTTATCTTTATGGTCACCTCGCTGGAAACTATCGGCGATATCACCGCGACCTCTGACGTGTCGGAACAACCTGTCAGTGGCCCACTGTATATGAAGCGCCTTAAGGGCGGCGTACTGGCCAACGGCCTGAACTCCATGCTGTCGGCGGTGTTTAATACCTTCCCTAACTCCTGCTTCGGTCAAAACAATGGCGTGATCCAACTGACCGGCGTCGCCAGCCGCTACGTCGGCTTCGTGGTGGCACTGATGCTGATCGCGCTGGGGCTGTTCCCGGCGGTGGCCGGCTTCGTACAACACATTCCTGAGCCGGTATTGGGCGGCGCCACCCTGGTGATGTTCGGCACCATCGCCGCATCCGGTGTGCGCATCGTGTCGCGAGAGCGTCTGAACCGCCGTGCAATCATGATCATGGCGCTGTCGTTGGCCGTGGGGATGGGCGTTTCCCAGCAACCGTTGATCTTGCAGTTCGCACCGGACTGGCTGAAAACATTACTCTCCTCAGGCATTGCTGCCGGCGGCATCACTGCCATCGCGCTGAACCTGCTGTTCCCGCAGGAACACGAGAAACAATAATTCATCGAACTGCCTTGTGACAAACGGCCGCTTGCGGCCGTTTTTTATTGCCTATCAGACCATTGCACTTGAGATGCCCGGCCAATTGCGGCATAAACAGGGTATCTTTTTTGACCGACGCGGATGTAGACGATGAAATTTATCGGAAAACTGTTGCTGACGTTGCTGCTGCTGGTCGTGCTGGCCGTTGCACTGTTGTACGTCATAGGGCAAACCCGTTGGGCCGCGGGCTGGGTCAGCCGCTGGGTCAGCGATAACAGCGACTACCGCCTGTCGGTGGCGGCAATCTCGCACTCATGGAACCAGCCGGGCCAAATCAGCCTGGAAGACGTTCAGTTGGCCAAAAAAAATCAGCCTCAATCACTGGTGGCCAAACGTCTGGACCTCGGTCTCAGCCTGCGCCAAATTACCGAACCTCGTCATTTCCATAGCGTCACGCTGCGTGACGGCACGCTGAATCTGCAGCAGCAGGACGCAGCAATGCCAATACAGGCCGACGTGCTGCAACTGAGCAATATGGCGCTGCAATCCAACGATGAAACCTGGCAGCTCAACTCGCAGCAGGTCAACGCCGGCATCACGCCATGGCAACCCAAAGCCGACCATCCGCTGGGTGATAACAATCAGTTCCAGTTCAGCGCTGGCTCGATGACGCTCAATGGCATCCCGGCCTCTCAGGTCCTGGTTCAGGGCGAGCTGAAACAAAATCAGCTGCTGCTCAGCAATTTCGGCGCCGACCTGGCGCAGGGGGATTTGACCGGCGTAGCCACCCGCGCCGCCGACGGCAGTTGGCAGGTAGAGCGACTGAGGCTCAGCGGCGTGCGCATGCAGACACCGCTGACACTGGAACAGTTCTGGCAACGTTTTACCGCTCTGCCCCCCGTCACGCTCAAACGTTTTGATCTGATAGATGCACGGCTGGAAGGCAAGGAGTGGGCATTTAACGATCTCGACCTGTCACTGCAAAATGTCACCTTCCAACAAGGCGACTGGAGCAGCCAGGACGGTTCGCTGAACTTTAACGCCAGCGACCTGATCAATGGCAGTTTCCATCTGATTGATCCGATCATGAATATGCGACTCTCGCCGGCCGGCATCGCCATTCAGCAGTTCACCACCCGCTGGGAAGGTGGGTTATTGCGCACCTCGGGCAACTGGCTGCGTGCCAACAACCGCCTGCAGCTGGATGAGGTCGCGGTCGCTGCGTTGGAATATACGTTGCCTATAGACTGGCGCGCATTGTGGTTACAACCGCTGCCGAACTGGCTGGCGGAGGTGTATGTCAATAAACTGACCACCAACCGTAACCTAATCATCGATATCAACCCGGCCTTCCCTTTCCAGATCACCGCACTGGACGGTTATGGCAGCAACCTGCTGCTGGCGCGCGATCACCAGTGGGGCATCTGGTCCGGCACGCTGAATTTGAACGGCAGTGAAGCTACCTTCAACAAAATTGACGTGCGCCGACCATCGCTGGCGCTGAACGCCAATGACGGGCAGATCAACGTCACCGAGCTCAGCGCCTTTATGCCGCAGGGGTTGTTGGATGCCAAAGCCACCGCCGAGCAACTGCCGGGCAAGCCTTTTACGCTGTCGTTGAATGGGCGTTCGGTACCGCTGAATACGCTACAACAATGGGGATGGCAAGCAGTGCCGCTGGAAGGCGACGGTAATCTGCAATTACAGTTGAAAGGTTTGTTGAACAGCGATGGGCCATTTAAGGCTTCATTGCAGGGCAGATTGCAGGCCACTGCCGCCGATGGCCAAACGGTCAACCAGCAACTGCCTTAATTCTGGATAGGCCCTCTCCGCATAGAGAGGGCCTGGGTATTAACTGTCTATCGCCTCACAGCCGCCCTGATCCAGGGGCACTTCCGGCTCGGCCGGCAACACCATATAAGTGCCTTCAAATACCGCACCTTTGTCGTCGTCACCGAACAGATGGACTTCCGCCTGTACGCGAGCGCGGCGGCCACGGGCCAAACGGGCCAGATCGCCGCTCAACGAGCTGAGATCCGCCACTGCACGCGGTCGGCCTGTGATGGGCTTGCTGTAACGAATATGGGCATCGGCTAAAATGATGGTGCCACCGAGATGGCGCTCACGCAGCAATAGCCAGATCAGGCCCCAGGCGGTCAAGGTGGCCAGAGAGAACAGGCTGCCGGCAAACAACGTGTGGTGCGGGTTCTGGTTGCCAATTTCCGGCATGGTGGTGACAAAGCGCTGGCCGGTGTATTGGCTGATGCGCACCCCCATCTTCTCGCTGAGCGGAATGTGATCGTACCAGGCCTGCTGCAGCTGACCGCACCAGTCGGGCCGATGCAGGATGTCGTCCAGCGTCGCCACCGGTTTGATCATCAGGAAATGGCGAATCGGCGTGGTTTGCGGCGCGGTGATCTCACCCTGATTAATGAAACCCAGCTTGGCAAAGAAATCTACCGCGTCTTCACGGGCGCTACAGACTACGCGCTTCACGCCCTCCTGGCGCGCCACGGATTCCAGCGTCATGGCTACCAGCGTCCCCAGGCCTTTGTCCTGCACCGTCGGGTCTACCGCCAGAAAACGAATCGCGGCTTCGTTATCGGCATTGATGTACAGCCGCCCAATGGCGACAATTTTTCCGCTCTCGTCCACCACCATCTGATGATGTGCCATGGCGTCGTAGGCATCCTTTTCCGACCCCACCGGCTGGTGCAACGGCTTGCGCAGCATTTCCCAGCGAAACTGGTAATACTCTTTCAGTTCTTGCTCTGTTACCGGTACTCGTAGGTGATACATAGACGCCTTCTCTCTCAGAATTCTTAGACTTGAAGCCAAAACGTCACCGGCCCGTCGTTCACCAGCGCGACTTTCATGTCGGCCGCAAACTCACCGGTTTGGGTTTCGATACCGCGTTCGCGGCATTGGCCAACAAAATATTGGTATAACCGATCGGCCTCTTGCGGTACCGCGCCACGAGAGAAACTCGGACGCATCCCCTTTTGCGTGTCGGCCACCAGCGTGAACTGCGAGACCACCAGCAAACTGCCCCCTGCCTGTTGGACGTTGAGATTCATTTTGTCGTTCTCATCGCCAAAGATGCGGTAGCCCAATACGCGCTCACACAGGCGCTCAGCCTTCTGTTCGTTATCGTCCTGCTCCACGCCCAATAACACTAACAAACCGGGGCCTATGTTGCCTACCGTCTGGCCTTCCACCGTGACGCTGGCATTTAATACCCGTTGAATTAACGCAATCATAACTGCCCTTCTGATGACTGTTCCTGTTGTTGTGCCTTTTGCTGTCGGTAGTCGCGGTATTCCCCAATGGTAACCGTGATTTCCGCACCGAGTAACACGATACACCAGCTCCAGTAGACCCAAAGGAATAAAATGGGGATCACCGCCAACACGCCGTAAATCAGCTGATAAGACGGGAACATGGTGACATACAGCGCAAACCCCTTCTTGCCCAGCTCAAACAGCAAACCGGCCACCAGTGCGCCAATCAACGCATCCTTGGGTGGCACCCTAACCGTCGGCACGATGCAATACAGCAGCCAGAACGATATCCACGACAGGATCAGCGGGAAAATACGCAGCACCTGATCCACCAGGCTGTTGACGCCGGTTTGCGCCAGCCAGTTAAGCGACAGCAGATAGGAGCTGATCGCCATACTGGCCCCCACCAACAGCGGCCCCAGGGTCAGCACCATCCAGTACACGGCGAAAGAAAACACGATAGGACGCTGATTCTTGCTGCGCCAGATGGTGTTGAGCACGCTGTCCACCGACGAGATCAGCAACAGCGCAGTGACTATCAGGCCGCAGGTCCCGACGGCGGTCATCTTGTTGGAGTTGGCGACAAATTGCTCCAGATAACTTTGGATCACGTTGCCGGCGGCCGGCATGAAGTTGGAAAAGATAAAGCTTTTCAGTTGAACGCTGATGTCGGAGAACATCGGGAACGCGGCAAACAGCGCAAACACCACGGTCACCAGAGGTACCAGTGACAGCAGTGATACGTAGGCCAGGTGGCCCGCCAACATGGTCAGGCCATCGCTGTCGACGCGTTTAATCAGCAGTCGTAAAAAGGTGACGCTGGGTTTGATCGAAGCGGGCAGCTTCTTGCGGCGGAAAAACGACATGGCCACTCCTTGATGTCAGTTTGTACGCCTTAAGCTTAACCCTTTGCGGTCATTGGGCAAAATAAGCCGGTACTACGTCGCGGTCGGTCACGTGAACCGTTTTGATGCCAAGTGCCTGGGCGGCAGCGACGTTATCCGGGTGATCGTCAAAGAACACCGCGTCGTCCGGCGAAGTATTTTCTGCATCCAGTACGTGTAGATAAATGTTGGCGTCCGGCTTACGCATGCCAAGATCCTGCGACAAATAGAGATGATCGGCGGCTTCGGCCACCTGCGGGTAGTGCTGCGGCCAGTAATTGCAGTGCAAGCGGTTGGTGTTCGATAACACCACCACCCGGTGACCTTCGCTGCGCAGGCGCTTCATGATGTCGATCACTTCTGGACGCAGGGCGACAAACACCGCCTGCCAGCCGGTAGCGAACTGCTCGAAACTGAGGGCAATCCCCATTTCGGCACTCAGCCCTTCGGCAAAGTCTTCATCGCTGATTTCACCGCGCTCGTGCTGCTGAAACAATTCGCCCATAGCAAAACGTTCGGACAAGACCGCCAATGGCGTACCGCTCAAACTGCTCCATACACCCAGTACACGTTTGAAATCGATATCGACGATCACATTACCTAAATCAAAGATATACAGCATAGTCCTCTCCTGATGGGCCGGTGAGATTTTACTGTAGCGGGAAAAGCAGAGGCTGAATAGAGAGCGGATGGAAAAGCGTATAGCACGCGGCAGAAATGAGAAAAGACAGAGGAAAAAACTCAGGGCGCTGGCGCGCCCTAAGTGTTGCAGACTAAATCGGCGATTAAGCTTCTTTAGGACCGCGGCTTGCACGCTTACGATCGTTTTCCGTCAGGTGACGCTTACGGATACGGATCGAGGTTGGCGTGACTTCTACCAGTTCGTCATCATCGATGAATTCCAGAGCTTGCTCCAGAGTCATTTTGATAGCCGGAACCAGGGTAGTGGCTTCGTCAGTACCGGAAGCACGCATGTTGGTCAGCTTCTTACCGGTCAGGCAGTTCACGGTCAGGTCGTTGGAACGTGAGTGAATACCGATGATCTGGCCTTCATACACTTCCGCACCGTGACCCAGGAACAGCTTGCCGCGATCTTGCAGACCGAACAGGGCGAACGCTACCGCTTTACCCTGGCCGTTAGAGATCAGCACGCCGTTCTGGCGCTGGCCAACTTCACCCGGACGCACGTCGTCGTAGTGGCTGAAGGTGGAGTACAGCAGACCGGTACCGGAAGTCATGGTCATGAACTCGTTACGGAAGCCAATCAAGCCGCGGCTTGGGATCACGTAGTCGAGACGCACACGGCCTTTACCGTCTGGATCCATGTTTTTCAGGTCAGCTTTACGCTCACCCATGGCTTGCATGACTGAACCCTGGTGCTGTTCTTCGATGTCCAAGGTCACGTTTTCGAACGGCTCTTGTTTACGACCATCGATTTCACGGAAGATTACTTTCGGACGGGATACCGCCAGTTCGAAACCTTCACGACGCATGTTTTCGATCAGAACCGACAGGTGAAGTTCACCACGGCCAGATACGCGGAATGCATCAGCATCTTCAGTTTCTTCAACGCGCAGTGCCACGTTGTGCACCAGTTCCTTGTTCAGACGCTCAAGGATTTGACGCGAAGTCACAAACTTACCTTCTTTACCGCAGAAAGGTGAGGTGTTGACGTTGAAGAACATGGTTACGGTCGGCTCATCTACAGACAGCGCCGGCAGTGCTTCCACTGCAGAGGTGTCACAGATGGTGTCGGAAATGTTCAGCTCGCCCAGACCGGTGATAGCGATGATGTCGCCCGCTTCAGCCAGGGTAGACTCGATACGCTCCAGACCCATGTGGCCCAGCACTTTGCCCACTTTACCGTTGCGAGTTTTACCTTCGCTATCGATGATGGTGACCTGCTGGTTTGGCTTCACTTTACCGCGCTTGATACGGCCGATACCGATCACGCCCAGGTAGTTGTTGTAGTCCAACTGGGAGATTTGCATCTGGAATGGCGCTTCGAGCTCAACCTGCGGTGCAGACACGTGGTCTACGATCGCTTGATACAGCGGGGTCATGTCTTCCGCCATCTCATTGTGGTCAGTACCGGCGATCCCCATCAATGCAGAAGCATAGATGATTGGGAAGTCGAGCTGCTCGTCGGTCGCGTCGAGGTTAACGAACAGGTCGAAGACCTGATCAACAACCCAATCAGGACGTGCGCCCGGACGGTCAACCTTGTTGATTACCACGATCGGCTTCAGACCATTAGCGAAGGCTTTTTTGGTCACGAAGCGGGTTTGCGGCATTGGGCCATCCATTGCATCCACAACCAGCAGCACCGAGTCAACCATTGACATCACACGCTCAACCTCACCGCCGAAGTCGGCGTGTCCTGGGGTATCCACGATGTTGATGCGGTAGTCTTTCCAATTAATGGCGGTGTTTTTTGCGAGGATGGTAATCCCACGCTCTTTCTCCAAATCGTTGGAGTCCATTACGCGTTCGGTGGCTTCTACACGCTCTCCGAAAGTACCGGATTGTTGCAGCAGCTTATCAACCAGGGTGGTCTTACCATGGTCAACGTGGGCAATAATGGCGATGTTACGCAAATTTTCGATCACAGCTTTGCCTCAGGCATTAGAAATAGCGCGCTATTGTACACGTATTAAGCGAGGGACTAAACAAGATCACAACAGTCTCTTATAAACAACTGTGTACAGGTCAGTATGTGATCCCTTTCACGGTGCAAAAAGCAGCATCCGGTGCACTTTTGCACCATTACAGTGCCCCACCCCGCACTGATTGCACCATTTAAGTGCAAAGCGTCACTGATGGTGCATACTGATTCTGTGCAAAACCCAAGCAGAAAGGCGATTAAAGCGCTTTAGCAAAGTTGGCACAGTTTTCGCTTTAGTCTTTTCAAGGCAAAAAAAGCCAGTTTCACAGATTCGTTCCACGACGACGACAATGATAAATCCGGGAGAGTTAAGTATGTCCGCTGAACACGTTTTGACGATGCTGAATGAGCATGAAGTGAAATTCGTAGACCTGCGTTTCACTGACACCAAGGGTAAAGAACAACACGTCACCATCCCTGCTCATCAGGTAAATGCCGACTTCTTCGAAGAAGGTAAAATGTTTGACGGTTCCTCGATCGGCGGTTGGAAGGGCATCAACGAATCTGACATGGTGCTGATGCCAGACGCCAGCACTGCGGTACTGGATCCGTTCTTCGAAGAATCTACCCTGATCATTCGCTGCGACATCCTCGAGCCAGGCACCATGCAGGGCTACGATCGTGACCCGCGCTCAATCTCCAAGCGTGCAGAAGATTTCCTGCGCTCTTCCGGCATCGCAGACACCGTTCTGTTCGGGCCAGAGCCAGAATTCTTCCTGTTTGACGACATTCGTTTCGGCAGCAGCATCCGCGGTTCCCACGTGGCCATCGACGATATCGAAGGCGCATGGAACTCCGGCACCCAATACGATGGCGGCAACAAAGGCCACCGTCCGGCAGTCAAAGGCGGTTACTTCCCGGTTCCTCCGGTCGATTCTTCACAGGACATCCGTTCTACCATGTGTCTGACCATGGAAGAAATGGGCCTGGTCGTTGAAGCGCACCACCACGAAGTGGCAACCGCAGGTCAGAACGAAGTGGCAACCCGCTTCAACACCATGACCAAGAAAGCCGACGAAATCCAAATCTACAAGTACGTGGTTCACAACGTGGCTCACGCATTTGGCAAAACCGCGACCTTCATGCCGAAGCCAATGTTCGGTGATAACGGTTCCGGCATGCACTGTCACATGTCGCTGTCCAAGAACGGGACCAACCTGTTCGCCGGCGACAAATACGGCGGCCTGTCTGAGACTGCCCTGTTCTACATCGGCGGTATCATCAAGCACGCTAAAGCGATCAACGCCCTGGCCAACCCGACCACCAACTCTTACAAGCGTCTGGTCCCAGGCTACGAAGCTCCGGTCATGCTGGCTTATTCTGCCCGTAACCGTTCCGCTTCCATTCGTATTCCAGTGGTTGCCAGCCCGAAAGCGCGCCGTATCGAAGCCCGTTTCCCGGATCCAGCGGCTAACCCGTACCTGTGCTTCGCGGCCCTGCTGATGGCAGGCCTGGACGGTGTGATTAACAAAATCCACCCTGGCGACGCCATGGACAAAAACCTGTATGACCTGCCACCGGAAGAAGAAGCTGAAATTCCAAAAGTTGCAGGCTCTCTGGATGAAGCGCTGGCAGCACTGAGCGAAGACCGCGAGTTCCTGACCCGTGGCGGCGTATTCACTGACGACGCTATCGATGCTTACATCGATCTGCGCAAAGAAGAGATGGACCGCGTTCGCATGACGCCACACCCGGTTGAATTCGAACTGTACTACAGCGTTTAAGTTTTACCACGCCGTCTGCGGGCGGCGCCCAGATTTAGTTGTCTTTTTTTGTTGCCGTGGAAACTTTCAGCCCATCTTCGGATGGGTTTTTTTCTCCACCGTATTTTCTGCAAAACTATTCCATACCGCGTGCATAACGGATGGAGTAGGATAAATGCACTAAAAAGGTGCAGTCGTCTGCTATGCCCAAGAGATTTCACGGTGCAGCTAGGCGGCAACCGAGCGAACCGACAGGAGCTTGGTCTGCCAAGTGACTGGTGTGAGTAAGAGCAGCCAACAACGCTGCGTCTTGAAAGATAAAGGGCATATATGGCAACTGGCAAGCTGCCCGACGCAGGGCAGATCCTCAATTCTCTCATCAACAGTATCCTGCTGTTGAATGACTCGCTGGCGGTTCATTACGCCAATCCGGCAGCACAACAACTGCTGGCACAAAGTTCTCGTAAACTTTTCGGTACACCGTTACCCGATTTGCTCGGTTATTTCTCACTGAACGTCGATCTGATGCGTGAGAGCCTGCATGCCGGTCAGGGCTTTACCGATAACGAAGTGACCCTGGTGGTTGACGGGCGTGCGCATATCCTCTCCCTGACCGCTCAGGCTCTGCCTGATGGCTATATCCTGATCGAGCTGGCACCAATGGATAACCAACGCCGTTTGAGCCAGGAACAACTTCAGCACGCCCAGCAGGTGGCAGCCCGCGATCTGGTCCGAGGCCTGGCGCATGAAATTAAAAACCCGCTTGGCGGGTTGCGCGGTGCGGCTCAATTGCTGGCCAAGGCGCTGCCCGATCCGTCGCTGACCGAATACACCAAGGTGATCATTGAGCAGGCCGATCGCCTGCGCAACCTGGTCGATCGCCTGCTCGGCCCGCAGCGGCCGGGCCAGCACATAACCCAAAGCATTCATCAGGTGGCAGAGCGTGTGTGCCAACTGGTGTCGCTTGAGAAGCCGGATAACGTGACGCTGGTGCGGGACTACGACCCGAGCCTGCCTGAAATGGCGCACGACCCGGATCAAATCGAACAGGTATTGCTGAACATCACCCGCAATGCGCTGCAGGCGCTGGGAGAAACGGGCGGCACCATCACGCTGCGCACTCGTACCGCTTTCCAGATCACCCTGCACGGCACCCGCTACCGGTTAGCGGCACGTATCGACGTAGAAGATGACGGCCCCGGTGTGCCGGCGCAGTTGCAGGACACGCTATTTTACCCGATGGTCAGCGGCCGCGAAGGCGGGACCGGCCTGGGGTTATCCATCGCCCGTAATCTTATCGATCAGCATTGCGGAAAAATTGAATTTAACAGTTGGCCAGGACATACCGAATTCTCGGTTTACCTGCCTATTCGCCAGTGAGGTTTTCTATGCAACGAGGGATAGTCTGGATCGTCGATGACGATAGCTCCATCCGCTGGGTGCTTGAACGTGCGCTCACTGGAGCCGGTGTGAGCTGCGTGACCTTCGACAGTGGCAATGCGGTGCTCGAAGCCCTGGCCACGCAAACTCCTGACGTGTTGCTGTCTGACATCCGCATGCCGGGTATGGATGGTCTTGCGTTGCTCAAGCAGATCAAACAGCGTCATCCGATGCTTCCGGTCATCATAATGACCGCACATTCGGATCTCGACGCCGCCGTCAGCGCCTACCAGCAAGGGGCGTTCGATTACCTGCCGAAACCCTTTGATATCGATGAAGCCGTAGCGCTGGTAGAACGCGCCATCAGCCATTATCAGGAGCAGCAGCAGCCTGCACGCAGCCAACCGGCCAACGATCCGGTGGCAGACATCATCGGTGAAGCCCCGGCGATGCAGGACGTGTTCCGCATCATCGGGCGCCTGTCGCGTTCGTCGATCAGCGTACTGATCAACGGCGAATCAGGTACCGGTAAAGAGCTGGTTGCCCATGCCCTGCACCGTCACAGTCCGCGCGCCAAATCACCTTTTATCGCGCTGAATATGGCGGCGATCCCCAAAGACCTGATCGAGTCCGAACTTTTCGGGCATGAAAAAGGGGCCTTTACCGGCGCCAACCAAATCCGTCAGGGTCGCTTTGAGCAGGCCGACGGCGGGACCTTGTTCCTGGATGAAATCGGCGATATGCCGCTGGATGTGCAAACCCGCTTGCTGCGGGTGCTGGCAGATGGCCAATTCTATCGGGTCGGTGGTTATGCCCCGGTGAAGGTTGACGTACGCATCATCGCCGCCACCCACCAGAACCTGGAAATGCGGGTACAGGAAGGTAAATTCCGTGAGGATTTGTTCCATCGCCTGAACGTGATCCGCGTGCACCTTCCGCCGTTGCGTGAACGTCGTGAGGATATTCCGCGTCTGGCGCGTTACTTCCTGCAGGTGGCGGCAAAGGAGCTGGGTGTGGAAGCGAAAAACCTGCACCCGGAGACTGAAACTGCACTGACGCGCCTGCCATGGCCAGGTAACGTTCGCCAGTTGGAGAACACCTGCCGTTGGTTAACCGTGATGGCCGCTGGTCAGGAGGTGCTGATTCAGGATCTGCCGAGCGAGCTGTTTGAAACCTCTGCGCCGGAAACGACCGGGCATAGCCTGCCCGACAGTTGGGCCACGCTGCTGGCACAGTGGGCAGACCGCGCGCTGCGTTCCGGTCATCAAAACCTGCTGTCGGAAGCGCAACCGGAGATGGAGCGCACCTTGCTCACCACTGCACTGCGTCATACCCAGGGGCATAAGCAGGAAGCCGCCCGTTTGCTGGGGTGGGGGCGCAATACGTTAACGCGTAAGTTGAAAGAATTGGGAATGGAATAGTTTGCGGCATTGATGATAGAAAATACAATCAAGCGCACAAAAAAACGGCTATTTCAGGCTTTACAGCCGAAGAGGCCGCAGTATGATCGGGGCGCACACCCTGGAGGCTTCCATGCTGGATTCGTTAATCGCATTCATTTCTCAAGGCGCAGAACTTGGTTCTGCCGCCAGCCACACGCCGCAGGCAGCCGTTGCTGCGGTATTGTGTGCCGCACTGATTAATTTCTTCAGTTAAAACAACGGCCGCGAAAGCGGCCGATGTTTTACTCATTAAATAACCCGAGAGAATTGCTGAGTGCGGGCCTGTTGACGCAGGTAGATATCAAAGCACATGCAAATATTGCGGATCAGTAACCGGCCACGCGGCGTAACCTGAATGCCCTGCTCGTCACGCTCCACCAGCCCATCGCGTTCAAACGGCGCCAACAATTGCAAATCCTCGGCAAAATAATCGGCAAAGTTGATGCCGAACTGACGTTCTATGGCCAGGTAGTCCAGTTTGAAATTGCAGATCAGCGTTTTGATCACCTCACGCCGCAAGCAGTCGTCTTCGGTCATCGCCAGGCCTCGCCACAGTGCATGACCTTGCGCTTCAACGCTGTTGTAATAAACCTTCAGCTCTTTCTGGTTCTGCGCATAGCTGTCCCCCAGCATGCTGATGGCGGAGACACCCAGCCCCAGCAAATCACTGTCGCCCTGGGTGGTGTACCCCTGGAAGTTACGATGAAGTTTTCCTTCGCGCTGTGCCACCGCCAACTCATCGTCCGGTCGTGCGAAATGATCCATGCCGATAAACTGATAACCCGATTCGGTCAGGGAGGCTATGGTGTGCTGCAAGATATCCAGTTTCTGCTGCGCGCTCGGCAGATCTGCGTCTTTGATTTTGCGCTGGGCAGCAAACAGGTTCGGCATATGGGCATAGTTAAATACGCTCAGGCGATCGGGGCTTAGCTCTGCCACACGCTGCAGAGTGTAGGCAAAGCTCTCCGGCGTTTGCTTTGGCAAGCCGTAGATTAGATCGATATTGGTGGAATTAAAGCCAAGCGCTTTAGCGCGAGCAATCAGGGCAAAGATAAAGGCTTCATCCTGCTCGCGGTTCACCAGCCGCTGCACCTCTTTATTGAAGTCCTGCACCCCCATGCTCAGGCGATTAAAACCTTCGCTACGTAAATGATCGAGCACATCCAGCTCAATCTCACGCGGATCGACTTCGATCGACATTTCGGCATCGGGAAGAAAATCAAAGTGTTGGCGCAGCATCGTTACCAGCTGGCTGATTTGTGCCTTGCTCAGATAGGTTGGCGTACCGCCGCCCCAGTGCATCTGGCCGACCTTACGCCCGGCAAACAACGGTGCACGTTGAGCAATCTCTTGCGCCAGCACCGCCAGATATTCATCGGCCTTGTGCGTTTGACGCGTCACCAGCTTGTTGCAACCACAGAAATAGCAGAGCTTGTGGCAGAAAGGAATATGCACGTACAGCGATAAAGGGCGCTCAGGATAACGCGCCGCGGCGCGTTGAAACGCCGCTTCGTCGTAGCTCTGGTTGAATTCCAGCGCTGTGGGGTATGAGGTGTAACGCGGCCCTGAATAGTTATATTTCTGGATCAGGGCCAGATCCCAGACAATTGCCTGCTCTGACATGCTCACTCCTTCCGATATTTTTTCCTACCGGGCCGGGAGATGGGCAGTTGTCTACGCTGTCTGGCCGCGGAAGCGCTGCGAAAACGCTTTTTGCGTTTAGACAGCCGCCATAGTTTACCGAATAACCACAGCAGATAACACATCAAGAGTAGGGCTATTGACGGGATCAGCCACATGACGCGTTAAATTACGTCTTTCGGGTTACCGCCTTTCAGCAGTTTCAGGATATCTTCCTTTTTCTCTTCTTCTTCGTCGTCTTCATCGTCGCCCAGCTCAATGCCCAGTTGTTCCATCAGGGCATCAATGCGATCCAGAGTCTGGTCAACATAACTCTGATCTTCTGCGCTCAGCGTCTCGCCGTCGTCAATACGATCCAGCAGTGCGTCCAGACGCTCATCATTTTCCAGCTTCGCCAGCTCTTCTTCCGGGGACAGACGTGGTTTGGCTTCGGCCTTAGGTTTTGGCTGCGGCTTGGCTTTTGGCTTGGCTTCAACCACCAGCGCTACCGGCACTTTGCTACCAATGCGCGGATCTTTGGTCTGCGCGTCGGCCTTATTCTTTTGATTGGCAGACTCAACCTGGGTGCGAGAACCGGAAGCAAGACCACGGCGCTTTTTCAGACGCTTGCGCTCACGGGCTTCCTGATCGAGCTCCACACGGCTTTTCTTTTTGGTTTTCGACGTCGCCGCGCTGCTGCGTGGGGCGCGAGGTGCTTTTGATGGCTGGTTCATAGCGTATGCTCTTAGGTATGTAGATTCAGTATAGAGATAGATGCTATACGATTGCGGCGGAATCTAGCAGAAAGCGAACAAAGAAAAAAGGCGGCAGGTTAAACCCGCCGCCTTTTTGCACCCTCTTTCGAAGGATATTCCTGCTACGCATTCCGTGCGCACACTCAACATCCAGGTTTTTCCTTTTGCTATAAGCGCATTCCCTGCCGCACTACTTCCTTCATCCTGAAGGGAAAATCGTCCATGGTGAAATCCGTTCGTGTCCACTCTTCCTGAGTTTGCTTCCTGCCGGCATCCCAATTGCGGTAACTTCACCATCCCTGTGCTATTTGCAAATTCCGATGCAAATAGACCCATTCCTTTGGTTATTCGTCCTGGTACTCATTAGCACGTCCCGTGCTCTCCCTGAGATTTATCACCCTTCCCGGATGTTCCTTAATCCTGCACAGCCCTGTGCTGCAACTTACTTTACGCTATCAGGGGTCAGGCTCAAGGCACCCGCTGCGTAATAGGCTGATAAAAATACGCATCGGAGAATTAAATACATGTTTTATAATAAAAAGAATAAAAACAACTTTCGAATAAAAGCGACATTACCCCCTATTCGAATGGCAAATGTCTCACAAGCCTGCCCCACATAAATTGCCACACCCAACTGGCCCGGCGCTTAAAAACAGAGAAACACACCATTTTTAGCGCTGATGCAGTTATAATCGCCAACCAGTTAGCCATCCTCACGGAGACGAAAAATTTTGACCAGCAAGAATTACAATTATCATGTGACCCATTTCGTCACCAGTGCGCCCGATATTCGCCATCTGCCGGGGGATGAAGGTATTGAAGTTGCGTTCGCTGGCCGTTCTAACGCCGGTAAGTCCAGCGCGTTAAATACCCTGACCAACCAGAAAAGCCTGGCGCGTACCAGTAAAACGCCGGGGCGTACCCAGCTTATCAACCTGTTTGAAGTGGAAGAAGGCATTCGCCTGGTTGACCTGCCGGGTTATGGCTACGCCGAAGTGCCTGAAGAGATGAAACGCAAATGGCAGCGGGCGCTGGGTGAATACCTGCAAATGCGCAACTGCCTGAAAGGCCTGGTGGTGCTGATGGACATCCGCCATCCGTTGAAAGATCTCGACCAGCAGATGATCCAATGGGCTGTCGATGTCGGCACGCCGGTTCTGGTTCTGCTGACCAAAGCGGACAAACTGGCATCCGGCGCACGTAAGGCGCAACTGAATATGGTGCGTGAAGCGGTAGTGCCGTTTATGGGTGATATCCAGGTTGAGGCCTTCTCCTCACCGAAAAAGATGGGCGTCGACAAACTGAGCCAGAAACTGAACACCTGGTTTAACGAGATCCCGCCGGAAGTGCTACCGGAAGATGATGAAGCCGCCGGCGAATAAAAAGCCGCTGCGCTGCAACAGAGCCGATGTGGAAACGCATCGGCTTTTTTATGCGCGTTATTCGGGCGCCAGGCTATTTTCGTTATCTAATTACAGTTCTGACTGAAATCCATCACAAATACTTATGATGACTTGGTATTGAGAATCCGTTGAGCAGGCCATTTCGGGGGAAAATCTGAAGGAAAGAGGTCGCGGGACGAATAAGAAGAACCTATGGTTTGGCTTTGTTTTTACAATAAAAAACGCCCCAGTCAATACTGACTGGGGCGGCTAAATATTCAGCCAAATCCGATTACGTGAAGTAAAAGGTCTGAAAGATAGAACATCTTACCTCTGTACCCTACGCCAGTAACTCTACATGATTTTTTCGCAGTGCAAAAGAATTTTTTGTAGTTTACTTACACAGTTTGGCGCGTAATAACGGCGAGGTTGGGGAAACAATCGCCGTATCCTGTAGCTTAATTACAAAAACTGCTTAGGTTATCGCCAGTTAGCCCATCCTTTAAGAGCGAGGCCAGTGAACGGCCGCGCAATCAGTGGGCTTCGTCCCAGTTGGCCCCCACGCCGACATCCACTTTCAGTGGGACAGCCAGCGTCATGCTGTTTTCCATCAGCTCGCGAATGCGTTGGTTGGAGGCTTCCAGCACCGATTCATGCACCTCGAACACCAATTCATCGTGTACCTGCATGATCATACGCACCAGCGGCTCTTCCTGAGCTTGCAACCAGGCGTCCACCTCGATCATCGCACGTTTGATGATATCGGCGGCAGTCCCTTGCATAGGGGCGTTAATCGCCGCGCGCTCGGCCGCCTTGCGACGCATGCCATTACTGGAGCTGACATCCGGCAGATAGAGACGGCGGCCGTCCAGCGTGCTTACATAGCCCTGACTGGCAGCCTGCTGGCGGGTACGCTCCATATATTCCAATACGCCCGGGTAGCGCTCGAAGTAGAGATCCATGTAGCGCTGCGCTTCACCACGCGGAATGCCCAATTGGCGTGCCAGACCAAACGCGCTCATGCCATAAATCAGGCCAAAGTTAATTGCCTTGGCGCTGCGACGCTGTTCGTGGGTCACTTTATCAAGCGGCAGGCCAAATACCTCGGCTGCGGTGGCACGGTGGATATCCTCACCGGCCGCAAAGGCCTTCAGTAACCCTTCATCCTGTGACAGATGGGCCATAATGCGCAGTTCGATTTGCGAATAGTCGGCCGCAACGATGCGGTAACCCTCAGGAGCAATAAAGGCCTGGCGGATCCGGCGCCCTTCGTCGTTACGCACCGGGATATTCTGCAGGTTAGGATCGCTCGAGGAGAGACGTCCAGTAGCCGTCACCGCCTGATGATAAGAGGTATGCACCCGGCCACTGACCGGATTGATCATCAGCGGCAACTTGTCGGTGTAGGTCGTCTTCAGCTTCGCCAAGCCACGGTATTCCAGGATCACCTTAGGCAACGGGTAATCCAACGCCAGTTCGGCCAACACTTCTTCGTTAGTAGATGGGGCACCACCCGGTGTTTTCTTCAGTACCGGCAGCTTCTGTTTTTCGTACAGGATCGCCTGCAGCTGTTTGGTTGACGCCAGATTGAAAGGCTCTTCCGCCAGTTCATGGGCCTGAATTTCCAGCTCGGCCAGGCGTTTGGTCAATTCGATGGAGTGCGTGGCCAGAATGCTTTGATCAATCAGCACCCCGGTGCGTTCGATGTGCGACAACACCGGTAACAGCGGCATTTCAATCTCATTGAATACTTTCAGCAGCTCGGCGCTTTCCTTCAATTGCGGCCACATCGCCAAATGCAATTGCAAGGTAACGTCGGCATCTTCGGCAGCGTAAGGAGCCGCCTGCTCCAGTGCAATCTGGTTGAAGGTGAGCTGTTTTTTCCCCTTGCCGGCGATCTCTTCGAAGGTCACGGTTTTATGGCCGAGGTAACGATCGGACAAGCTGTCCATATCGTGACGACCGCCCACGCTGTCCAGCACATAAGATTCCAGCATGGTGTCGAAGGCAATGCCGCGCAGGGTAATGTCGTAACGCGCCAGCAGGCCCATATCGAACTTCAGATTTTGCCCGACCTTGAGCGCTTTCTCGTCTTCCAGCAGCGGCTTTAAGGTGGCCAGCACATAATCGCGATCCAGCTGTGCCGGGGCATCGAGATAGTCATGCGCTACCGGCAAATAGGCGGCTTCGCCCGGTGCAATGGCAAACGACAGGCCAATCAAATTGGCGGTCAGGGTGTCCAAACCGTCGGTTTCGGTATCAAACGCAAATACCTCGGCTTTTTTCAGCTTTTCCAGCCACTGCGCGAAAGTATCTTCATCCAGGATGGTGACATAACCTTCTTGCGATAACGTCGCTTCGGCAGGTGCTTTGTCTGTTACGGCAGCGACTGCCGTCGCCTTTGGCGCACTGGCAGCTTTCACGCCGGCACCCTTTTTACCTTCCAACCAAATACCGGCTTCGACATCCGCCATCCAGCGTTTAAATTCGTATTGTTTAAACAACTGCTGCAGCACATCGACATCCAGCGCTGATACTTCGAGATCGGCGCAGGTAAGATCCAGTTCGACGTCGGTTTTGATGGTCGCCAGCTTGTAGGAGAGGTAAGCCACCTCTTTGTTCTGTTCCAGCTTGGCCGCCATGGTCTTGGCGCCGCGGAAGCTGAGCGTGGCGATACTGTCGAGGTTGGCATAGAGCGCATCCAGCCCCCCAAGCCCCTGTAGCAGCGCCTGCGCGGTTTTCTCGCCCACACCGGGTACGCCAGGGATGTTATCCGAGGAATCACCCATCAACGCCAGGAAGTCGATAATCAGCTCCGGCGGAATGCCGTACTTATCGCACACTTCCTGTGGACCAAGGATGGTGTTGTTCATGGTGTTGATCAGGGTAACGTTCGGTGTGACCAACTGCGCCATGTCTTTATCGCCGGTGCTGATCAGCACCGCATGGCCGGCTTTTTCTGCCTCCAGTGCCAAAGTGCCAATCACATCGTCGGCTTCTACGCCGGGCGTGACCAGCAGCGGCAACCCCATCGCCTTGACCATTTTGTGCAACGGTTCGATTTGCGCGCGCAGGTCGTCCGGCATCGGCGGCCGGTGCGATTTGTATTCTGCGAACAGCTCATCGCGGAAGGTTTTTCCTTTGGCATCAAACACCACCGCAACATGGCTTGGCTGGTACTGCAGCAATAGACTGCGCAGCATGTTCAGCACGCCATACATTGCCCCGGTAGGTTCACCCGCAGAGTTGGTCAGCGGAGGGAAGGCGTGATAAGCGCGGTAGAGGTACGAGGAACCGTCAACCAGGATTAATGGGTTTTCTGCAATCTGGGCCATAGCGTTTCTTTATCGTGATCGGACATGACGGTAAGCATGCCATAGCTGGCCGCCTGAGACGAACCTTAGCGTGCATTAAGGGCGAAAATCATGTGATTCTGCAAAGCGATCCGCAAGATCCTGCCTGTGGATAACTTTGTGCATAGAAAAGACAACAAATTATAACGATGAGTTTATCGTTATAATGGGAAATAAAAATCCTATTGAAATCACTGCGTTAAACAGTGCTATTTTAACTGAAGGTTATTATCGACTTTTACACAATTTGTGGATATAACTTGCGCCAGATTTTAATCGCACTATTAATCAAATTTGGCGCCTCAATTACCATAGCACAAGGTGAGCAAGTTGCACGAAAACGCAGCAAATGCCTATTTTTTCCGCTTTAAAACAGCTACTGCTGGCAGGCATTTTCCCCCTATAATGTCGCTAAAATATTTTTTGTTCATGCATACTGGCATGTAACGCTGTTCTCACCAACCGTCAGCCTATAACCATGCCAAGATTGCTATCCCCTGTTATTTTTATTGTTTCCAGCCTGCTCGCCATTTTGGTCACCGTACTGTGTTCGATCCCCATTACGATCGCCGGCGTCATTAAGTTACTGGTGCCCTTTCCTGCCGTATGGCGACGTATCTCCGCCTTCGCCGACTTTATGATGTGGTGCTGGTGCCTGGGGTTATCGCTGCTATTACGTATTAACGGCCAACTGCGCTGGGATATAGAAGGGTTGGAAGGCCTGGATCGAAAAAACTGGTATCTGCTGATCAGTAATCACGAAAGCTGGTCGGATATTGTGGTGCTGTGCGTATTGTTCCGTAACCATATTCCAATGAATAAGTACTTTCTTAAACAGCAATTGGCCTGGGTCCCTTTTGTCGGTCTGGCCTGCTGGGCGCTGGATATGCCCTTCATGAAACGCTATTCGCGCGCCTATTTGCTCAAACACCCGGAAAAGCGCGGTAATGATATCGAGACCACACGCCGTTCTTGCGAGAAGTTTCGTAAACGCCCGACCACCATCGTTAATTTTGTAGAGGGCTCGCGTTTTACCGAAGCCAAGAAAATTAAAACTCGTTCGCCCTACCGTAATTTATTAGCCCCTAAAGCTGCCGGTATTGCTTTTACACTCAGTGCATTAGGTAAGCAGTTCGATAAGGTGTTAAACGTCACCCTGCTTTATCCAGATAATACTGAGCGGCCTTTTATGGATATGCTGTGCGGCCGGTTAAAACGCATTGTGGTAAGGGTTGAATTGCTGCCAATCGACGAAAGCATGCATGGCGATTACTTTAACGATAAGCAGTTTAAGCGACGTTTCCAGCTTTGGCTGAACACGCTGTGGCAGGATAAAGACAGATTGCTGGATAGATTGAAACGGCAATAGAAGTTAAAAAAAAGCCGGCTAAGCCGGCTTTTTTACTTTAAATTTCGGTTACTTCTGCTCGCTGAGGAATTTAACCACGTCGGCGAATTGCTTCACGTAAGCATCCATCGAACTGGTGTCCAGGCCGTCATTTTTGACCATGTATTTGCCGTTAACAAATACCGCCGGTACGCCACGCAGTTGCAGATCTTCTGCAGCTTTCTCCTGTTGAACCACCAGGGATTTAACTACGAAGCTGTTCAGAGCCCCGTCATAATCAGCCGCGCTCACGCCTGCTTTCACAAATACGTTGCGGATATCATCAGGCGTTTGTACGGTCTGAGTTTTCTGCACCGCTTCGAACATCAGCGGGCTGACTTTATCTTCCACACCCAGCGCCATTGCAACAGCCCATGCCTGAGTCAGTTGCTTACCCAACGGCCCCAGGAACTCAACGTGGTACTTGGTCATTTTAGTGCCCGCAGGCAGCGCTTTTTTCACATTTTCGGAAACGTGATAAACCTGCTCGAACTGATAGCAGTGTGGGCAATAGAAGGAGAAGAACTCCAGTACCTGAGGTTCACCCGTCACTGGCTTGTCCAGGGTGACATACTGGGTACCATCGCTAAACTGCGCAGCCGAGGCACTGAATGCCATTACCATGCCAACGAGCGCCAACCAAATTTTCTTCATAAGACTAAACTCTCCATTGTGTTAAAGCTTCAATACATTGGCATCAGCTGCAGAGGGGGCTCCTGCAACAGCTTAACCTGTTCGGTGAATGCCGCCGTCTGAGACAACCAAAAATCAGACTCCGCCATCCACGGAAAACTTTTAGGGAACGCAGGATCTTGCCAGCGGCGAGCAACCCATGCCAGGTAGTAAACCATACGCATAGCACGCAGCGGCTCGATCAACGCCAACTCACTTTGATCAAACTCAGCAAACTCTGAGTACGCTTCCAACAAAATATCTAACTGCATCAAACGATCGCGACGCTCACCGTGCAACAACATCCACAGATCCTGTATCGCCGGCCCGTTACGCGCGTCATCAAGATCAACAAACAGTGGGCCATCACGCCACAGAATATTGCCCGGATGGCAGTCACCGTGCAAACGCCGCGGCTGCCAATCCTGATGCCAATGCTGTTTGATCGCCTCAATCAGCTTGTCAGTCGCTGCAAGAAAGCTGTCACGCTGCGCTTTGGGCAACAGCGCGCAGCCCGCCAAAACCTGACGCGGTAAAGTGAGGTACTCCTCGATGCCCATCGTCGGACGTTCAACAAACAGGCTTTCGCTGCCCACCTGATGAATGCGCCCCAGGAAACGGCCAACCCACTCCAGTTGATCGAGATTGTCGATCTCATACTGCCGCCCGCCAACGCTGGGAAAAACCGTAAAAAAGAAACCGTTGTGCGTATGCAGCGTATTGCCCTGCAGAACTAATGGGGCAACTGCAGGGATCTCCGCCAGAGCAAGATCATGGGAGAACTGGTGTTCTTCACCAATTTGTTTCGCGCTCCAACGTTCTGGCCGATAAAACTTCACCACATAACGCTTACGATCCTCGTCCATAAACTGATAGACGCGGTTTTCATAACTGTTAAGCGCCGTTAGCCCGGAGTCTACACGCAGGCCAACCCCTTCCAGCGCGTCCATAATCAGGTCGGGCGACAGGGTCTGAAAATTAAAAGCTGAGTTGTTCATAACAACATTCGGTTTCGTTTGGGCGACATCACAATGCCGGGATTGAGAAATAGTAGCATTAATGACGGGCTGCACGAGCAACGGCTTCACCCCGGCGCACGAATGCTAATCTTTGATCACACCACGGGCGCGTAGCAGTGCCGTTTTGAAATCTTCCTCATAATCCTTTTTCAGACCAGGGATCTGTTCGTTGCCGGCGCTGCCGCGCATTTTCAAATGATAGATCAGGATATCATCGCTCAATTCAGTCAGATTGCCCTGAAAGCCAGCTTCTTGCGCCAACTTCTGTAAAAACTGGATCAGATTAAGATCTGGATCTTCCTGCCAGGCCGGGTGCAGAAGCTCAATCAGCTCGTTTACGCGGTGCGTTTTCATCGCAATATTGTCCAATAGAATCAATAAACACACAAAGTAACAGGCTTGCCAACGCAGTGAAAGAAGCAGCTTGTCAATAAAGGTAAATCCTGATGCCACACCGGCTTTAGCGCTACAATCATGGCATTAGTCACAATGTGGAATTTGAAATATGCATGAAGAGATTACCGGCATTATTCTGGCCGGAGGGCGTGCCACTCGCATGGGTGGGGAAGATAAAGGTCTGGTTCCCATTGCCGACATCCCCCTGTATCAGTATGTGCTTGCCCGGCTACGGCCGCAGGTCGGGCCGATAGCCATCAACGCCAATCGCAATCAAGCACGGTATAGGGAAAGTGGCCTGCCGATAATTGGCGATCTGATCCCTGACTTTTCAGGCCCGCTCGCCGGTATGCTGGCCGGCCTGAAATACGCAACGACCGAGTGGGTGGCCTTTGTCCCCTGTGATGTTCCTGACTTTCCTGCAACGCTTATCGAGAAACTCTGGCAACAAAAAGGAAGTGCGATAGCCGCCTATGCCAGTGATGGGGAACGGGCTCACCCAACGCTAGCGCTATTGCACACCAGTCTGGCGACTCCGTTGGAGGATTATCTGGCCCGCGGGGAACGCGAGCTGATGCTGTTCCTGGACGCTGCGCGTGCACAGCAGGTGGAGTTCAAAGGGCAACAATCGGCCTTCCACAATATTAATACCCTTGAGGACTGCCGACGTTGGGTAAAAGAAAAAGGAATTATCCATGAATAGCCCTTCCCAACCCCCTCTACTGGCCATTGCTGCCTATAGCGGCACGGGCAAAACCACTCTGCTTAAACAATTGATTCCTTTATTAAAGCAGCGGCAAATCCGCGTAGGGCTGATCAAACATACTCACCATGATATGGATGTCGATACCCCCGGCAAAGACAGTTATGAACTGCGCAAAGCCGGTGCCGACCAAACGTTGGTCGCCAGCAATAACCGCTGGGCATTAATGACAGAAACGCCGGAACAACCCCCACTGGATCTGCAATATTTGGCGAGTCGTTTTGATACTGGCAAGGTGGATATCATTTTAGTCGAAGGGTTCAAGCATGAGCCAATCAGTAAAATCATTCTCTATCGTGAAGAGGTGGGTAAACCACTGGAGGATATGCTGGACGAGTTTGTGATCGCCATTGCCAGCGATCGATCAATCACTGGCAATGCCCCACTGTTGGATCTTAATGACCCAGAGTGCATCGCTGACTTTATCGGGGACTGGTTAAAAAGCGCAGCCTAGCTGCGCCTTTTTCTTTCGCACACAGCAAAAAGGCCATCCTTGCGGATGGCCTCTTGGCTTAATTGATGCCTGGCAGTGTCCTACTCTCGCATGGGGAGACCCCACACTACCATCGGCGCTACGGCGTTTCACTTCTGAGTTCGGCATGGGGTCAGGTGGGACCACCGCGCTATTGCCGCCAGGCAAATTCTGTTTCATTCCAACCGCTACTCCCGTAGCCATTGAAACCAATCTCGGAACTCGCTGAAAATCTCTACAATCTCTCTAAAACACCTTTGGTGTTGTAAGGTTAAGCCTCACGGATCATTAGTACTGGTTAGCTCAATGCATCGCTGCACTTACACACCCAGCCTATCAACGTCTTAGTCTTAAACGTTCCTTCAGGGGCCTTAAAGGCCCAGGGAAGACTCATCTCGAGGCAAGTTTCGCGCTTAGATGCTTTCAGCGCTTATCTTTTCCGCACTTAGCTACCGGGCAGTGCCATTGGCATGACAACCCGAACACCAGTGGTGCGTTCACTCCGGTCCTCTCGTACTAGGAGCAACCCCTCTCAATCTTCCAACGCCCACGGCAGATAGGGACCGAACTGTCTCACGACGTTCTAAACCCAGCTCGCGTACCACTTTAAATGGCGAACAGCCATACCCTTGGGACCTACTTCAGCCCCAGGATGTGATGAGCCGACATCGAGGTGCCAAACACCGCCGTCGATATGAACTCTTGGGCGGTATCAGCCTGTTATCCCCGGAGTACCTTTTATCCGTTGAGCGATGGCCCTTCCATTCAGAACCACCGGATCACTAAGACCTACTTTCGTACCTGCTCGAGCCGTCACTCTCGCAGTCAAGCTAGCTTATGCCTTTGCACTAACCTCACGATGTCCGACCGTGATTAGCTAACCTTCGTGCTCCTCCGTTACTCTTTGGGAGGAGACCGCCCCAGTCAAACTACCCACCAGACACTGTCCTCACCCCGGATCACGGGGCCGAGTTAGAACATCAAACATTAAAGGGTGGTATTTCAAGGTTGGCTCCACGCAGACTGGCGTCCACGCTTCAAAGCCTCCCACCTATCCTACACATCAAGGCTCAATGTTCAGTGTCAAGCTATAGTAAAGGTTCACGGGGTCTTTCCGTCTTGCCGCGGGTACACTGCATCTTCACAGCGAGTTCAATTTCACTGAGTCTCGGGTGGAGACAGCCTGGCCATCATTACGCCATTCGTGCAGGTCGGAACTTACCCGACAAGGAATTTCGCTACCTTAGGACCGTTATAGTTACGGCCGCCGTTTACTGGGGCTTCGATCAAGAGCTTCGCCTTGCGGCTGACCCCATCAATTAACCTTCCAGCACCGGGCAGGCGTCACACCGTATACGTCCACTTTCGTGTTTGCACAGTGCTGTGTTTTTATTAAACAGTTGCAGCCAGCTGGTATCTGCGACTGGCTTCAGCTCCGAGAGCAAGTCTCTTCACCTACGCGCCAGCGTGCCTTCTCCCGAAGTTACGGCACCATTTTGCCTAGTTCCTTCACCCGAGTTCTCTCAAGCGCCTTGGTATTCTCTACCTGACCACCTGTGTCGGTTTGGGGTACGATTCTGTGTTACCTGATGCTTAGAGGCTTTTCCTGGAAGCTTGGCATCAACTACTTCTGCACCGTAGTGCATCGTCATCACGCCTCAGGGTTAATAAGTAACCGGATTTACCAGGTCACTCCCCCTACACGCTTAAACCGGGACAACCGTCGCCCGGCTAGCCTAGCCTTCTCCGTCCCCCCTTCGCAGTAACACCGAGTACAGGAATATTAACCTGTTTCCCATCGACTACGCCTTTCGGCCTCGCCTTAGGGGTCGACTCACCCTGCCCCGATTAACGTTGGACAGGAACCCTTGGTCTTCCGGCGAGCGGGCTTTTCACCCGCTTTATCGTTACTTATGTCAGCATTCGCACTTCTGATACCTCCAGCAACCCTCACAGGTCACCTTCAACGGCTTACAGAACGCTCCCCTACCCAACAACGCCTAAGCGTCGCTGCCGCAGCTTCGGTGCATGGTTTAGCCCCGTTACATCTTCCGCGCAGGCCGACTCGACCAGTGAGCTATTACGCTTTCTTTAAATGATGGCTGCTTCTAAGCCAACATCCTGGCTGTCTATGCCTTCCCACATCGTTTCCCACTTAACCATGACTTTGGGACCTTAGCTGGCGGTCTGGGTTGTTTCCCTCTTCACGACGGACGTTAGCACCCGCCGTGTGTCTCCCGTGATAACATTCTTCGGTATTCGGAGTTTGCATCGGTTTGGTAAGCCGGGATGGCCCCCTAGCCGAAACAGTGCTCTACCCCCGAAGATGAGTTCACGAGGCGCTACCTAAATAGCTTTCGGGGAGAACCAGCTATCTCCCGGTTTGATTGGCCTTTCACCCCCAGCCACAAGTCATCCGCTAATTTTTCAACATTAGTCGGTTCGGTCCTCCAGTTAGTGTTACCCAACCTTCAACCTGCCCATGGCTAGATCACCGGGTTTCGGGTCTATACCTTGCAACTATTCGCCCAGTTAAGACTCGGTTTCCCTACGGCTCCCCTATACGGTTAACCTTGCTACAAAATATAAGTCGCTGACCCATTATACAAAAGGTACGCAGTCACACCACGAAGGTGCTCCCACTGCTTGTACGTACACGGTTTCAGGTTCTATTTCACTCCCCTCGCCGGGGTTCTTTTCGCCTTTCCCTCACGGTACTGGTTCACTATCGGTCAGTCAGGAGTATTTAGCCTTGGAGGATGGTCCCCCCATATTCAGACAGGATGTCACGTGTCCCGCCCTACTCATCGAACTCACAGTTAATGCATTTTAGTGTACGGGACTATCACCCTTTACTGTGCGACTTTCCAGACGCTTCCACTAACACAAGAACTGATTCAGGTTCTGGGCTCCTCCCCGTTCGCTCGCCGCTACTGGGGGAATCTCGGTTGATTTCTTTTCCTCGGGGTACTTAGATGTTTCAGTTCCCCCGGTTCGCCTCATACGACTATGTATTCATCGTATGATAGTGCAACGAATTGCACTGGGTTTCCCCATTCGGGTATCGCCGGTTATTACGGTTCATATCACCTTACCGACGCTTATCGCAGATTAGCACGCCCTTCATCGCCTCTGACTGCCTAGGCATCCACCGTGTACGCTTAGTCACTTAACCTCACAACCCGAAGGTGTTTCCACTTTCGTGCTGCTACATTTGAGAGACTCTATGACAGGTTAATCCTTATCCCAATACTTCTACGGAGGGATAAGTTTCAGCTGTCATGTTTCAATTTTCAGCTTGTTCCAGATTGTTAAAGAGCAATATCTTAAACACGACTCGCAAGAGTCATCTTTAAGATGTTTTCGGTTTCAAGAACCGGTGATAATGTCTTTCACTCATTATCGGATGGCGTCCCCAAGGGGATTCGAACCCCTGTTACAGCCGTGAAAGGGCAGTGTCCTAGGCCTCTAGACGATGGGGACACGAAAATCCGATTAAACTGACTGTCTTAATCGGTTCGTATCAGCATGAGTCAGTGACTCATTACATCAACAGGTAGCGCTTTTGCTCATTACGTTTCTATCAGACAATCTGTGTGAGCACTTCACGCGAATCAATATCATTAGGTAAGGAGGTGATCCAACCGCAGGTTCCCCTACGGTTACCTTGTTACGACTTCACCCCAGTCATGAATCACAAAGTGGTAAGCGCCCTCCCGAAGGTTAAGCTACCTACTTCTTTTGCAACCCACTCCCATGGTGTGACGGGCGGTGTGTACAAGGCCCGGGAACGTATTCACCGTAGCATTCTGATCTACGATTACTAGCGATTCCGACTTCACGGAGTCGAGTTGCAGACTCCGATCCGGACTACGACGTACTTTATGAGGTCCGCTTGCTCTCGCGAGTTCGCTTCTCTTTGTATACGCCATTGTAGCACGTGTGTAGCCCTACTCGTAAGGGCCATGATGACTTGACGTCATCCCCACCTTCCTCCGGTTTATCACCGGCAGTCTCCTTTGAGTTCCCACCATTACGTGCTGGCAACAAAGGATAAGGGTTGCGCTCGTTGCGGGACTTAACCCAACATTTCACAACACGAGCTGACGACAGCCATGCAGCACCTGTCTCAGAGTTCCCGAAGGCACTAAGCTATCTCTAGCGAATTCTCTGGATGTCAAGAGTAGGTAAGGTTCTTCGCGTTGCATCGAATTAAACCACATGCTCCACCGCTTGTGCGGGCCCCCGTCAATTCATTTGAGTTTTAACCTTGCGGCCGTACTCCCCAGGCGGTCGACTTAACGCGTTAGCTCCGGAAGCCACGCCTCAAGGGCACAACCTCCAAGTCGACATCGTTTACAGCGTGGACTACCAGGGTATCTAATCCTGTTTGCTCCCCACGCTTTCGCACCTGAGCGTCAGTCTTTGTCCAGGGGGCCGCCTTCGCCACCGGTATTCCTCCAGATCTCTACGCATTTCACCGCTACACCTGGAATTCTACCCCCCTCTACAAGACTCTAGCTTGCCAGTTTCAAATGCAGTTCCCACGTTAAGCGCGGGGATTTCACATCTGACTTAACAAACCGCCTGCGTGCGCTTTACGCCCAGTAATTCCGATTAACGCTTGCACCCTCCGTATTACCGCGGCTGCTGGCACGGAGTTAGCCGGTGCTTCTTCTGCGAGTAACGTCAATGAACAGTGCTATTAACACTGAACCCTTCCTCCTCGCTGAAAGTGCTTTACAACCCGAAGGCCTTCTTCACACACGCGGCATGGCTGCATCAGGCTTGCGCCCATTGTGCAATATTCCCCACTGCTGCCTCCCGTAGGAGTCTGGACCGTGTCTCAGTTCCAGTGTGGCTGGTCATCCTCTCAGACCAGCTAGGGATCGTCGCCTAGGTGAGCCATTACCCCACCTACTAGCTAATCCCATCTGGGCACATCTGATGGCATGAGGCCCGAAGGTCCCCCACTTTGGTCCGTAGACGTTATGCGGTATTAGCTACCGTTTCCAGTAGTTATCCCCCTCCATCAGGCAGTTTCCCAGACATTACTCACCCGTCCGCCGCTCGTCACCCAGGAGCAAGCTCCCTGTGCTACCGCTCGACTTGCATGTGTTAGGCCTGCCGCCAGCGTTCAATCTGAGCCATGATCAAACTCTTCAATTAAAAGCTTGATTTGCTTCAACTCGTGAAGCGATGCTCGAAAATTAACTTTCGTAATAATTCAACTAAATGAATTACTGCTTGGTCACTCTTCAAGACTTGATATTTTTTTGAACCCTAAGGTTCTGGATATCGTCTTGTGGAGTGCCCACACAGATTGTCTGATAAATTGTTAAAGAGCAGTGAGTTAGGTTGCTAACTCGAGGTGGCGTATATTACGCTTTTCACCTGAAGAGTCAAGCTTTTTTCTTATTAAGAAACGGTGTTTTCACCGGCTTGAATCTTTCTGGCTGGGCGACTGGTTCTCGTTAGAGGAGTCGTTGTTCCCGGTCAGTGGAGGCGCATTATAGGGAGTTCTCAGAAGGCCGCAACCCCTAAATGCAAAAAACTTTTCAAGCGCGGTATTTTTCGACAAAACGCTGAACAAGCCAGCGTTTTCGTCACTTTTTCCGGAAATCAGCGACAAAAGCTGGCGATCCGTAGAGTAAAATAAGAGTAACAATGTCAGTAAGGACTCGCAGCCATGCAATTTAATGCTCAACAACAGGCCGCCCAACGCAATCTTTCTTATCTACTTGCAGAAAAACTCGGCCAACAAATTCTGGCAGGCGATTATCAGGCCGGCAGTATCCTGCCCGGGGAGATGGAACTCGGGGAACAATTTGGCGTGAGCCGCACCGCGGTACGTGAAGCGGTGAAGATGCTGGCCGCCAAAGGCATGCTGCTCCCCCGTCCGCGCATCGGCACCCGGGTCATGCCGCAAAGTCAGTGGAACTTTCTCGATCAGGATTTACTGACCTGGTGGATGACCAAAGAGAACTTCGATCAGGTGATGCAGCATTTCCTTATCCTGCGAACCTCGCTGGAACCTCAGGCCTGCTCATTGGCGGCTGCCAACGCCAGCACGCAGCAAACTGCGCGGTTGGCTGAACTGATGGCGGAAATGCGGGCACTGCATGTTCAGTTTGACCGCGAGCACTGGATCCAGGTTGATACCCAGTTCCACCAGCTTATCTATGAGGCCAGCGGTAATCCGTTTCTCACATCATTCGCCAACCTGTTCAGTTCGGTGTATCAAAGTTACTTCCGCGCCATCACAGGTAACGAAGTGATTAAGCTCCAGAACCATCAGGCCATTGTCGATGCGATACTCGCCGGCGACGGCGCAGGGGCATTAGCCGCCTGCCAGGTCTTGCTCAGAGAGAAAGACTAACTCATGCCCTACTTATATATAGAAGAACAATGAAGGGACGAATACGACAGTTAACCGGGAATCATAATGACTAAATCCGCGCGCAGTATGGCAGGGCTCCCCTGGATCGCCGCAATGGCATTCTTTATGCAGGCGCTGGACGCCACCATCCTCAACACGGCGTTGCCTGCGATAGCGCAAAGCCTGGAGCGCTCGCCACTGGCGATGCAGTCTGCCGTAATCAGCTATACGTTGACGGTTGCCATGCTGATCCCGGTCAGTGGCTGGCTGGCAGACCGTTTCGGTACCCGGCGGGTGTTTATCTTTGCGGTTTCGCTATTTACTCTCGGTTCGCTGCTGTGTGCGCTTTCCCCAACGCTAAGCGTGTTGGTGACTTCACGCGTCATTCAGGGCGTTGGTGGTGCGATGATGATGCCGGTAGCGCGTTTGGCCCTGTTGCGCGCCTACCCGCGCAGCGAGCTGTTGCCGGTTCTGAACTTCGTGACTATGCCCGGGCTGGTTGGCCCGATCATGGGGCCGATGCTGGGGGGATGGCTGGTCACCTACGCCACCTGGCACTGGATTTTCCTTATCAACATCCCGATTGGCCTGCTCGGCATCTTCTATGCACGCAAATATATGCCGGACTTCACCACGCCCAAGCGTCGGTTCGATTTCCTCGGCTTTATGCTGTTTGGCCTGAGTCTGGTGCTGGTTTCTACCGGGCTTGAGCTGTTTGGCGAACAGGTACTGGCCAGCTATATCTCACTGGGTATTCTGCTCAGCGGCGTGGTGATGCTGTTCGGCTATATCGCTCATGCCCGCAGGCACCCTCAGCCACTGATTGGTTTGGATTTATTCCAGACTCGCACCTTCTCCGTGGGGATCGCCGGCAATGTCGCTTCACGCCTGGGTACCGGCTGCGTGCCGTTCCTGATGCCGCTGATGCTGCAGGTCGGTTTCGGTTACTCGGCGATTATTGCGGGCTGCATGATGGCACCGACGGCCATCGGCTCACTGATGGCGAAATCCACCGTGACTCAAGTGCTGCGCTGGTTCGGCTATCGCAAAACGCTGGTTGGCATCACGTTGATTATCGGCGTGCTGATCGCCCAGTTTGCATTACAAAGCCCGGGAATGCCGCTGTGGTTGATGATCCTGCCGCTGTTCGTGCTGGGGATGGCAATGTCTACACAGTTCACCGCCATGAATACCATCAGCCTGGCGGATTTAAACGATGCCAATGCCAGCTCCGGCAACAGCGTGCTGGCGGTTACTCAGCAGCTTTCCATCAGCTTCGGCGTGGCGATCAGCGCAGCAGTGCTACGTTTCTATGAATCTATGTCGCTCGGCACCATGGTCGATCACTTCCACTACACCTTTATCACCATGGGGATTGTCACCCTGGCCTCAGCATTTGTCTTTATGCTGTTAAAAAGGAAGGACGGCCGAAATCTGATCAGTGGCCGTGACAGCAAGAAAGAAGCCGAAGCTACCCGCTAGCGGCGGCCAACCGAAGCGCGTTCCACCAGCTCAGGGGTCAGTACCAGAACCTGAGCTTCACGTTCCGGATTCTGCAGGCGGTTGATCAACGCATCGATCGCCAATTCGCCCAGCGAATCTTTAGGTTGATGGATAGTGCTTAGCGGCGGCGCAAGGTATTTGGCCAGTTCGATATCATCGTAACCCATCACCGCCATGTCCTGCGGTACCGATAACCCAGCCTGATACAACGCCTGGTAAGCCCCCACCGCGACCGCGTCGTTGCCGGCGAACACCGCGTGGGGTGGTTCAGCCAAGGCCAACAGCTGTTTCATGGCGATGACACCGCCTTCAAATTCAAAATCGCAGTGCACTTCATACCCCGGCAGGCTCGCCAGCCCAGCACGCTGCATGGCACTGCGATAGCCTTCCAGTCGGTGACGTGCCGTGGTTTTATCCTGCGGGCCGGCGATGCAGGCAATTTTGCGATACCCGCGAGCGATCAGATGATCGGTCGCCATCTCGCCACCCAACAAAGAGTTGTCCTGGATGATGTCGTTAGCCCCTTCGAACGGCGCCCAGTCCATCATCACTATTGGTAGAGACGGGTAGCGACTCAGCGCATCCTGCGATGGCCGATGGTTTTCGGTACACATCAACAGCAAACCGTCGACGCGCTTTTGCAGCAGCGTCTCCATATTACGGTTCATGCGCGCAGCATCTTCTTCGGTATTGCACAGGATCAAACTGTAGCCACGTTCATAACAACTGCGCTCGACGCCACGCACCACCTCAGCATAAAAGGGGTTGTTGCTGGAGGTGACCAGCATGCCGATGGTTCGCGTCTGATTCAGTTTGAGACTGCGCGCCAGGGCGGAAGGCGCATAGTTCAGTTGTTCTATAGCCGCCATGATTTTGGCTCGCACGCTGTCGCTGACAAAGCGATTGTTATTAATGACGTGCGAAACCGTCGAGGTTGAAACACCCGCCAGGCGGGCGACATCTTTCATGGTGGCCAAGGGGGTTACTCCTGCTGCTGCAAGAAGGCGTCAATCTCTTCGCGCCAGGGCACGGAAGGTTGGGCGCCGGGACGGGTCACCGCAATTGCCGCTGCTGCATGAGCAAAGCGCACCGCATCCGCCATGGTTTTGCCTTCCAGCAACGCCGTGACCAGCGCCCCGTTGAAGGTATCGCCAGCGGCGATAGTATCGACCGCTTTAACCTTGAAACCGGGTACCAATTTGCCGTTGCCGTTCTCACTCAGCCACACGCCACGGCTACCAAGGGTGATGATCACCGTTGCGATACCTTTATCGTGCAACGCCTGAGCGGCGCGCGCGGCATCATTATCGTCATTGACCGCAATACCGGTCAGGCGCTGAGCTTCGGTTTCGTTTGGCGTAATCATATCGATAGTCGCCAGTAGATCGTCCGGCAGCTCACGAGCAGGTGCCGGGTTAAGGATAACCTGCGTCTGATGCTGTTTCGCCAGGCTGGCGGCTGCGATAACGGTTTCCAACGGAGACTCGAGCTGCATCAGCAACGCGTCGGCGTCGATAACCTTTTGCTGATAACGTGCAAGATAATCGGGGGTCACTGCGGCATTGGCACCCGCATCGATGCCGATCACGTTCTCGCCTTCCGCATTAACGAAAATCAGCGCGACGCCCGTGGTGCTGTCGGCAATAGCTTCTATCGGTTGGGTATCAATGCGATCGCTTGCCAGTTGCTGACGTACGCGTTCACCGATGTCATCGGCACCCACGCAGGCGATAAAAGCGATATCTGCACCGCTGCGCCCAGCCGCCACCGCCTGGTTTGCGCCCTTGCCGCCAAACGCCACTTTATACTGTTTCCCGATCACCGTTTCGCCCGGGCGAGGAAACTGCTCAATATTAAGGATATGGTCGGCATTGATACTGCCCAGAACCACCAGCTTACCTGTTGCCATCGCATTGATTCCTGAATTACGCGCCATCATAAACGCCCCGTTTTGATGGCGCTGGTATGACTTATTGGGTGACCAGTTTCAAATCCACCGGAATGGTAGCCGACACTTTCTCGCCTTTCAGCACTTTATCGGCAGTTTCTACGCCGATCACGCCGATCTGATCCGGACGCTGCGCGACGGTAGCCGCCAGTTTGCCGCCTTCAACCGCTTTCACGCCGTCGGCAGTGCCGTCGAAGCCTACCACGACCACGTCGGTTTTACCGGCGGTTTGCAGCGCACGCAGGGCGCCCAGCGCCATTTCATCGTTCTGGGCAAACACCGCCTGCACATCTGGGTGAGCGGTCAGCAGGTTCTGCATCACGTTCAGGCCTTTGGTACGGTCGAAATCTGCCGGTTGGCTGGCCAACAGTTTGAATTTGTTCTGATCCAGTGATTGTTTAAAGCCTTCGCCACGCTCACGGGCAGCGGAGGTACCGGCGATCCCTTCCAGTTGGATCACTTTAGCGTCTGCGCCCACTTTTTTGGCAATGAAATCACCGGCCATTTTGCCGCCAACGCGGTTATCCGAAGCGATATGGCTGACCACTTCGCCCTTGCTCGCCACGCGGTCCAGGGTGATGACCGGGATCTTGGCCTGATTGGCCATCTTGATGGCGTTGCCGACCGCATCAGAATCGGTTGGGTTAATCAGCAGCAGCTTAGGCGCCTGCACCATCAGATCCTGCACGTTAGCCAGCTCTTTCGCCGGGTTATTCTGCGAATCCAGCACCACCAGGTTGTAACCCAGCTTGTTGGCTTCCTGCTGCGCCCCCTCTTTCATTGAGACAAAGAACGGGTTGTTCAGCGTGGAAACCACCAGCGCAATGGTGTCTTTCGCCAGCGCGTTAGCGCTCAGGGTGGCGCTCAGTGCGAAGGCTGAAGCCAAAATTGCCAGTTTTTTCATTTTCATCATCGTGATTCCTGTAGGGGGAGATTATTTGTTGCTTTTGTTCTCTACCAGAACCGCCAGCAGTATCACCACTGCCTTCACGATCATTTGGTAGTAAGAAGAAACACCCAGTAAATTCAATCCGTTGTTCAGGAAGCCAAGGATCAGCGCCCCGATCAAGGTACCAACAATGCGACCCTTGCCGCCGGCCAGGCTGGTACCGCCCAGCACCACTGCGGCAATGGCGTCCAACTCATAGCCGGTGCCGGCGGTCGGCTGCGCGGAAGACAGGCGCGCCACTTCGATCACGCCCGCCAACGCCGCCAACAAACCACAAAGCGAATAAACGATAATCTTCACTTTATCGACGCTGATACCGGACAGGCGGGTCGCCGCCTCGTTGCCGCCCAGAGCATAAATATAGCGGCCCAGACGGGTATGGTGCAGCATGTACCACGCAGCGATAAAGACGATCGCCATGATCCAGATCGGGGTTGGTACGCCCAGCGGCCGGCCGATACCGAACCAGCCGAAAGTATCGGCCACGTCGGTAAAGCCGGTGTTCACCGGGCTGCCGTTGGTGTACACCATGGTGACGCCGCGCAACAGCAGCATCATCACCAGGGTCGCAATAAATGCCTGCACCTTGCCTTTGGCAACAATCACCCCGGTACAGGCGCCGACCGCGGCCCCCAATGCCAGTGCCGCCGCCACGGCCACCACCGCGTTGACTTCAAAGCCCACGATCGATGCCGCTACCGCACCAGTTAACGCCAGTAGCGATCCCACCGACAAATCGATGCCGGAAGTGAGGATCACCAGCGTCATCCCCACCGCCATAATGGCGTTAACAGAGGTTTGCTGCAGAATATTGAACAGGTTATTTAGGGTGAAGAAATTCGGGCTCATTGAAGAGACCACGGCGATCAGCACCAGCAGAGCAATCAGTGATTTTTGCTCTAACAGCCACTCTTTACTGAACCAGCGCTTTGCCACACTCTGGGAACTCATATCTGATTACTCCTGCTTTACGCCGTATTGCTTGCCAACGGCCGCAGCCATCAACGCTTCCTGGGTGGCCTGTTCAATCGGGAACTCGCCGCTAAGGTGTCCTTCGTGCATCACCAGAATGCGGTCGCTCATGCCCATGACCTCCGGCATTTCCGACGACACCAGAATGATGCTCAGACCTTCCTGCTTGAACTGGTTAATTAACTGATAGATTTCTTTTTTGGCACCGACGTCGACACCGCGTGTCGGTTCATCGAGGATCAACACCTTTGGCCGCGTCATCAGGCCGCGGGCGATTGCCACTTTTTGCTGATTGCCGCCGGAGAGCAGGCCAATGGGCTGTTCCATCGACGGCGTCTTGATATTGAACAAGCGGATGAAATCCCCCACCGCCTGCTGTTCTTCGGCCTGTTTCAGGCTGCCGCCGGCACGGCTGAAATAGCGCAGCGCGGTCAACGACATGTTTTCCTTCACCGACATCCCCAATACCAGACCATCGCGCTTGCGGTCTTCGGAGATATACACAATGCCGTTCGCCAAACCGTCCTGTGGAGAATGAGTGACCACCTGGCGGCCATCGAGGCTGACCGTGCCGGCCTTGCGCGGTGCTGCCCCGTAGAGAATTTTCATCAGTTCGGTTCGCCCGGCGCCCATCAACCCGGCGACGCCAAGAATTTCGCCACGGTACAGCGTAAAGCTGACGTCATGCACACCCGGACCGGAAACCTGACTGACCTCCAGCCGTTTTTCACCGCGCGGCTGGTTGAGGCGCGGGTATTGTTCTTCCAGCTTGCGGCCGACCATCATTTCTATCAGCGAATCTTCCTGCAGCTCACTGACCGGACGTTCGGCGATAAACTGCCCGTCACGAAACACCGTGACGTCATCGCAAATTTCAAAAATCTCTTTCAGCCGGTGGGAGATGTAAACAATCCCTCGCCCTTCGGCCTTCAGTTCATTGATCACTTTAAATAAAGAGGCCGTCTCGGTATCGGTCAACGCATCCGTCGGCTCATCCATAATGATGACTTTCGATTCGAAGCTCAGCACCTTGGCGATTTCCACCATTTGCTGATCGCCGATCGACAGTTCCCCCACCAGCCGGTGGCTGCTGTAACTCAGGTTCAGTCGTGCGAGCAGTTTGTCTGCTTCGGCATACATGCGCTTCCAGTCGATGCGGCCGATACGGTTAACGAACTCACGCCCGAGGAAGATGTTCTCCGCAATGGTCAATTGCGGGATCAGGTTCAGTTCCTGATGGATGATGCCGATGCCCGCTTCCTGCGAATCCTTTGGGCCGTTGAACGCCACCTCTTTTCCGAGAAAGTACTGACTGCCGGCGTCTTTGTTATAAATGCCGGTCAGCACCTTCATCATGGTGGATTTACCGGCGCCGTTTTCACCCACCAGCGCCATCACCTTGCCCGGGTACACGCTGAGCGCAGCGCCGGAAAGCGCCTTCACGCCGGGAAAGGCTTTATCGATCCCTTTCAGTTGCAGTAAAGGTTGCATAGGTGCCTCAGAAAGTTACGCCGGCGCAAAGGATCACGTTCGCGTAGGGCGAACATTCCCCGCTGCGGATCACCGCACGGCAGTGTTCCGTTTGTGCTTTAAAAGCCTGGTGGCTGATATAGCTCAGGCTAATGCTCTTCCCCTGGCGTTGGCCAAGTTCGGTCAGCTGAGCCAATAACGCGCTATGAAGCTGTGGATTTTGCTTAACGATCTCTTCCGCCAGAATGGCGCTTTCGACCTGCATCTCCTGCGTCACGACCTCGAGTACCTGTAGAAAAGTCGGCACCCCCTGAGTCAGCGCCAAATCGATGCGCTGTGTGGCCGCCGGAATAGGCAGCCCGGCATCGCCGATAGCTATCTGATCGGTATGACCGAGACGGGAAACCACGGCAGAGACATCAGCATTCAGCAACACGCCTTTTTTCATCTTGTTCTTCTCATTCCGTCAGCGAAACGTTTCGCTTGTGTCTGGAGTTTAAAAAAACGTCAGTAGAAGGCAACCGGGATAATGCAGAAGTGTGATCGTCATCGAAACGTTTCGCTCGTGTTACCGAGAACAGATACCCTCAATAATTGACGTTGCATCGCGGCGGCAAGCCTGCGAAATCCCGGGAGCATAATCCACTATGTGACCGGGATGAGCTGGTGCAGCCAACAAAGAGGCAGCTTCAAGTATGACGGGGTTAAACAGAAAGGGCCCAGCGGTGGCTGAGCCCTTGAGGGGGAGTTAAATCTCGACCTGGGTTCCCAGCTCGATCACCCTATTGGGCGGGATCTCAAACTGGTCCGGCGCGCGTAGCGCATTGCGGCTCAATGCAATAAACAGCTTGCCGCGCAGGAACAGGTACCACGGCCGTTTGGTCAGGATCAACGACTCGTGCGACATAAAGAACGAGGTTTCCGTCATCCGGCACGGCAGCCCTTCCAGCCCGCAGCGGTGGAACACTTCTTCAACGTTCGGCGTTTCACGCCAGCCATAGCTGGCCACCACCCGCCAGAAGGTCGGTGACAGCTGTTCGATGGTCACTCGCCGCACGTTGTGAACGTAAGGTGCATCCTCGGTACGCAACGTCAACAGCACCACGCGTTCGTGCAGCACCTTGTTGTGCTTTAGGTTATGCAGCAGCGCAAAAGGGATCACGTTGATGGCGCGTGACATAAAGACCGCGGTGCCAGGCACCCGCACCGGCGGCGATTTTTCCAGTGAGGCGATCATCGCCTCCAGGGAATTGCCGTGCTCGTGCATGCGGCGCAGCAGGCGGAAACGTTCGCTCTTCCAGGTGGTCATGATGATGAACATCACCAGCGCCAACATCAGCGGCAGCCAACCACCCGAGAACAGTTTCAGGGCGTTGGCGGAGAACATCGGGATGTCGATAATCAGCAGGACAACCAGAATGCCGACGGCGAAGAAGCGATTCCAGTGCCAGTTTTTAATCGCCACCGACGTCACCAGAATACTGGTCAGCACCATGGTGCCGGTCACGGCGATGCCGTAGGCCGCCGCCAGATTACTGGAGTGTTCGAAACCGACAATCACCAGCACCACCGCGATATACAGCGTCCAGTTGATCACCGGAATGTAGATTTGGCCGGATTCCATCTCAGACGTATGGATGATGCGCATTGGCGACAGGTAACCCAGGCGCACCGCCTGACGGGTCAGGGAGAACACGCCGGAGATCACCGCCTGCGAGGCGATAACCGTGGCCAGCGTCGCCAGAATTAATAGCGGGATCAGCGCCCAGTCGGGCGCCAACAGGAAGAACGGATTCTTGATCGCCTCCGGATTTTTCAGCAACAGAGCGCCCTGGCCAAAATAGTTCAGCACCAGTGAAGGCAGCACCACGGTGAACCAGGCCAGGCGAATAGGGAATTTGCCGAAGTGGCCCATATCGGCGTACAACGCCTCAACGCCGGTAATCGACAGCACCACCGCACCCAGCGCAAAGAACGAAACCTTCTTATATTCAATAAAGAAGTTCAGCGCCCATTTCGGGTTCAACGCCTGCAACACTTCCGGGTTAGCCATAATGCTGCGCGCCCCCAGCACCGCCAGGACGATAAACCACAGCAGCATCACCGGAGCAAAGAGCTTACCGACGCTGCCGGTACCGTGTTTCTGGATGGCGAACAGCAGCGTCAGCACCAGAATCGACAGCGGAACGATATAGCCATCGAGCGACGGAGCGGCGATTTCCAACCCTTCTATCGCGGACATCACCGATATCGCCGGGGTGATCACCACCTCGCCATAGAAGAAGCTGCCGCCAATCAGGCCCAGGATCACCAACACTGCGGTAGTGCGCGCTGAAGTATTACGCCCGGCCAACGACATCAGCGTCAGGATCCCGCCTTCGCCGGCGTTATCTGCCCGCATGACATAAGTGAGGTATTTAAGGGAAACAATGATGATCAGCATCCAGAAAATCAGCGACAGGAAGCCGAAAACTACGTCTGGACGAACATCGAAGCCGTAATGGCCGGAGAAACACTCTCTGAGAGTATAGAGAGGACTGGTGCCGATATCACCGTAAACCACCCCAATTGCCGCCAGGGTTACCGCCGATAAGGACTGTTTATGCTCTGTGCTCATAATTCGTTTCTTTATTAGAACATCCGTTAGCGATGCATCCGCATCAGCCAGAGATACGGGCTCTAAGATCCGTTACGCCCACTAAAAGGCGCACAGTATGCACGATTTATACTGCTTGCCTACTCTTATATCAGACCCAAAAAATAAACAAAATGTGAACCGGCCGCTCTTTTGATAATAGAAAGATTTTACTAATCAACAAGCTATACCATTAAAAATAATGGTGGTTTATCATCGGATTATCCACCAAGATTGGCTAACTCTCGGACAACACGACAATAATATGGCGCCATCATCACTTCTTGCAGAACGGATTTCCCGCCTCAGCAGCGCGCTGGAGAGCGGTCTTTATGAACGTCAGGAAGCCATTCGCCTGTGTCTGCTGGCGGCGCTCAGCGGTGAAAGCGTGTTCCTGCTCGGTCCACCGGGCATTGCCAAAAGCCTGATTGCACGCCGGTTAAAATTCGCCTTTCGCCATGCGCGCTCCTTTGAATACCTGATGACGCGCTTCTCGACGCCGGAAGAGGTGTTCGGCCCGTTATCCATCCAGGCGTTAAAAGACGAAGGCCGCTATCAGCGCCTGACCGCCGGCTACCTGCCCGAAGCGGAAATCGTATTTCTGGATGAGATCTGGAAAGCCGGCCCGGCAATCCTCAATACCCTGCTGACCGCGATCAACGAACGTCGCTTCCGTAACGGCAACGCGGAGGAACCGATCCCCCTGCGGCTGTTGGTCACCGCCTCCAACGAACTGCCGGAAGCCGACAGCAGCCTGGAAGCGCTGTACGACCGCATGCTGATACGCCTGTGGCTGGACAAAGTGCAGGACAAGCAGAACTTTCGCTCGTTGCTGGTCAGCCGCCAGAACGAGAATGAAAACCCGGTGCCGGAAGCCCTGAGCATCACCGACGAGGAGTATCACCAGTGGCAATCGCAGATCGACAAAATCAAGCTGCCTGAAAGCTGCTTCGAACTGATATTCCAACTGCGTCAGCGGCTGGATGCGCTGGACCATGCTCCTTACGTTTCCGATCGCCGATGGAAAAAGGCATTGCGCCTATTGCAGGCCTGCGCCTTTTTCAGTGGTCGCGACGCCGTGGCCCCGATCGACCTGCTGCTGCTGAAAGACTGCCTGTGGCACGATCTCACCTCACTAAAACTGCTGCAGCAGCAAGTAGAGCAGTTGCTGAACGAGTCGGCCTACCAACAGCAAACGCTGCTGATCCAGCTGCAACAGATCCACACCCGCTGGCTGCAGCACCAACAACAGCAGAGCGACAGTCAGGCGATCACACTGGTAAAAAAAGGCGGCATGTTCAGCCGAAAGCCGCAGTTTGCCCTGGCCACACCGCTCGGCACCGGCCCCCTGACACTGTTGCTGCAAAAACCGCTGCAGCTGCATGATATTCAGGTCAACCATCTGAGTATAGAAAACAACGTACTGGAAAACTGGCTGCAAAAAGGCGGCGACGTACGCGCCAAACTGAACGGCATCGGCTTTGCCCAGCAGATCGATCTGGAAGTGGATGAAAAACTGCATCTGACGGTACTGGACGTCAGTCGTCAGCCTTCGCTGCTGGCCCTGCCAGGTATAAAGACCGGGGGAACGCCTCAGGCAATGCTCGACGAAATGGACCAGTTGGCTCAGCGTCTGGCGGAACAGCGTCGGTTGTTCAGTCAGCATCAGCCCTGCCTGTTTACCCCGGCCGCCAGGCTGGCAAAAATTGAGGCCAGCCTGTTGCAGGTGGCGGAACAAATCAAACAGCAGCACCAGCAGATGTGCGGTCAGTAAGCATGCTCAGCCTGGAAACGCTCGATCTGCTGCTGGCGATCACCGAAGGTGAACTGATCGAGGAGATGATCATCGGTATGCTGGCGGCCCCGCAGCTGTCGATTTTCTTCAAGAAGTTTCCGGCGATCCGCCGGGCGCTGGATCGCGACCTGCCGCGCTGGAAGCTGCAACTGAAACAGCGTCTGCATGAAGCCATGGTGCCGCCTGCGCTGGCGCAAGAATTTTACCGCTATCAACAGTGCCAGTTAGAGAACAATACCCAGTTCTTTCATAACCTCAATGACACTCTGGACCTGCTGCGCCAGCTGGTTTCTCCTTTCTATGAGCAGGCCCGCTCGCTGGTGGACGCCGCCGATCTGCCCAATCATCCGCTGGACGACAGTTTCCAGACCCTGTTTTTACAACGCTGGCGTATCAGCCTGACGCTGCAGGCCACCATGATGCACCACCAGTTGCTGGAACAGGAACGCGAACAGCTGATGGCAGAGCTGCAGGAGCGTCTGGCACTGAGTGGGGCGCTGGAACCGCTGCTGTCGGAAAACGACACCGCCGCCGGGCGACTGTGGGACATGAGCAAAGGCCATCTTCAGCGCGGCGATTATCAACGGCTGGTGGAATACGGCAACTTCCTGCAGCAACAGCCGGAGCTGAAAAAGCTGGCGCAGCAGCTTGGGCGCAGCTATCAAGCCAAAGCGGTACAGCAACAGGATGCTTTGCCAGAGCCGTTTCGCGTCATGGTGCAGGTACCCGCCACGCTGCCGGAAGAGGTCAGCGGTATTCATCAGAGCGACGATATTCTGCGCCTGCTGCCGCCTGAGTTGGTCACGCTGGGTATCGAAGAATTGGAATTTGAGTTTTACCGGCGCCTGCTGGAAAAGCAGTTATTGAGCTACCGCCTGCAGGGCGATGTCTGGCAGGAACAGATAACGATCCGGCAGGTCACCCACCAGCAGCAGGATCAGCAGCCACGCGGCCCGTTTATCGTCTGTGTCGATACCTCAGGCTCCATGGGTGGGTTCAATGAGCAGTGCGCCAAGGCGTTTTGTCTGGCGCTGCTGCGCATTGCGCTGGCGGATAATCGCCGCTGCTACATCATGCTGTTTGCCAACCAGATAGTACATTACGAGCTTACGGCCGCCAGCGGAATTGAACAGGCAGTGCGTTTTCTCGGTCAGCAGTTTCGCGGCGGCACCGATCTGGCAGCCTGCCTGAACGCCACGGTGAGTAAAATGGCGGAGAGCGGCTGGTTCGACGCCGATGCGGTGATCATTTCTGACTTTATTGCCCAGCGGTTGCCGGAGGAGGTCATAAAGAAGGTCAAACAGCAGCAGCAGAACCACCAGCAGCGCTTTCACGCGGTGGCAATGTCCAGCTATGGCAAACCCGGCATCATGCGCATCTTCGATCATATCTGGCGCTTTGATACCGGGTTAAAAAGCCGCTTGATGCGCCGCTGGCGGCGCTGATTGTTACAGAAGCCCTTCGACCGCGTCACGCACTTGCGGTGACCACACGCCACACTGTACCTGACCAATGTGCGACAGTTGCAGTAACAGCATCACCAGGCGTGACTGGCCGATACCGCCACCGATAGTCTGCGGCATATCGCCACGCAGCAATGACTGATGCCACTCCAGCGCCAGACGATCTTCATCGCCGGTTTGCGCCAACTGGCGCTTCAGCGCACTGGCATCAACGCGAATCCCCATAGAAGAAAGCTCGAAGGCATCCTGCAATACCGGGTTCCAGACCAGAATATCGCCGTTCAAACCTGCCAGGCCTTCTGCCGCCGGTGTCGTCCAGTCATCATAATCCGGCGCACGGACATCGTGTGATTTACCGTGCGACAGCTTACCGCCGATCCCGATCAGAAATACCGCGCCCAGCTCTTTGGTAATCGCCCGCTCACGGCCTTTGGCATCCAGTTCCGGGTAGCGTTGCAACAGGGTTTCACTGTGAACAAAATGAATCTGCTCCGGCAGGAACGGCGTTAAGCCATATTCTCGGCTCACTTCGACTTCAGTGGCCTTAATCGCCGCATAAATACTGCTCACGGTGCTTTTCAGGTAATCCAGGCTGCGCTCACCATCCCCCATCACCCGCTCCCAGTCCCATTGATCGACGTAGACCGAATGGATCGCGCTCAGACGATCTTCATCAGGACGCAATGCTTTCATATGGGTATACAGGCCTTCACCGGCGCCAAAATCGTAGCTGCCCAGCGTTTTACGTTTCCATTTCGCCAGTGAGTGCACCACTTCGAAGGTGGCTTCCGGCAGGGTTTTGACCTTTACCTGCACCGCTTTCTCACTGCCTGACAGGTTATCCTGGGTACCGTCACCCAGGCGGCTGAGGATCGGCGCCTGCACTTCGATCAGGCCAAGCTGCTGTTCCAGCTGGCGTGAGAAGAAGGATTTAACCAGGCTGATTTGTTGTTGTTTTTGAATAAACTGTTTTTTCATTGCCGTATCTCTTATAAACCTGTCTCTGTTGCCAACGATTAAGCAACAGAACGGCACCGTAATTCAATATCCGCTAATCAATATTGCCTTTTCACTTTTAATCGTTCATTTTGATGCGGTAATAATTCAACAATCAGCAATTAGTGGGGGATTAAATGGCTGAAAATTATCAGATCGATAATCTCGATCGCGGCATTCTTAACGCTTTGATGGAGAATGCCCGCACGCCTTACGCCGAACTGGCCAAGAACTTTGCCGTCAGTCCCGGTACCATTCATGTGCGAGTAGAAAAGATGAAGCAGGCCGGTATCATCACCGGCGCACGGGTTGACGTGAACCCCAAACGCCTGGGTTACGATGTCTGCTGTTTTATCGGCATTATATTAAAGAGTGCTAAAGACTATCCTTCGGCACTGAAAAAGCTCGAAAGCCTGGAGGAAGTGGTTGAGGCTTACTACACCACCGGCCACTACAGCGTGTTTATCAAAGTGATGTGCCGCTCAATAGATGCGTTGCAACAGGTACTTATCAACAAGATCCAGACCATTGACGAGATCCAGTCCACCGAAACGCTGATCTCGCTGCAGAACCCCATCATGCGTACCATCACGCCCTAGCCAATTAATTACTATACCCATATTATCCACAGGTAGATCCCAGCCGATTCACAGCGTACAATGCTGCCACTTTGAGAAGGCTGGGATCATTCATTTCATGGCAGACATTACTCTGATCAGTGGCAGTACGCTTGGCAGCGCCGAGTACGTAGCCGAGCACTTGGCTGAAAAACTGGAAGCTGCGGGTTTTACGACCGAAACCCTGCACGGCCCTGAATTGGATGAACTGACCCTGTCCGGGCGCTGGCTGGTGGTGTCTTCTACCCACGGTGCCGGCGATTTACCGGATAACCTGCAACCGCTGCTGGAACAAATAGAAGAACAGCTTCCTGACTTATCCCAGGTGCAGTTCGGCGCAGTCGGTTTGGGCAGCTCGGAATACGACACTTTCTGTGGTGCGATCCAACGGATCGACGATCTTCTGATCGCTCGCGGGGCGAAAAGGATCGGCGATCGGCTCGAGATCGACGTGACTGAACACGAAATTCCTGAGGATCCGGCAGAGGAATGGGTGAAAAATTGGATTAATTTACTCTAATTTGTTCAAAGATCACCCGAACGATTGTGGATAACTATGCTTAAAAGCAGGGTAAAAGCGGTAGTTATCCCAATAACAACCTTAGGTCGCTTTTTGTCCTGTGTATAACATGCCATTTAGATCCCAGCTTATAAGCTATAGGATCACCGATCATTCACAGCTAACGATCCTCCTTAATCCGCTGATCTCAATCACGAATAATCACTTATCCACAGAAGATCGCGATCCTAATAAGAGATCTAATAAAGAGATCTTTAAATAAAAAAGATCTTCTTTTAATTACCGACGATCCTGACCACTTGGTCGATCGACTAAACTTGAGTAGAATCGCCCTCCCCAGGGCAAACAACGATCGTTCGCAATACGGCGAGGTGCAGTTCCATGTTTTATCCAGAGCAATTTGACGTCATCATCATCGGTGGTGGCCATGCCGGTACCGAAGCCGCAATGGCTGCGGCACGCATGGGGCGTCAGACTTTATTATTGACACACAATATCGATACGCTGGGGCAGATGTCTTGCAACCCGGCGATTGGCGGTATTGGTAAAGGGCATCTGGTTAAGGAAATTGATGCACTTGGCGGCCTGATGGCTACGGCGATTGACCATGCCGGCATCCAGTTTAGGATACTAAACGCCAGCAAAGGCCCGGCGGTGCGAGCCACTCGTGCCCAGGCTGACCGCGTACTGTATCGCCAGGCTGTACGCACCGCGCTGGAGAACCAGCCTAACCTGATGATCTTCCAGCAGCCGGTCGAAGATCTGATTGTGGAAAACGATCGCGTTGTTGGTGCGGTAACCCAAATGGGGCTGAAGTTTCGTGCCAAAGCGGTAGTACTGACCGTCGGCACCTTCCTGGATGGCAAGATCCATATCGGTCTGGAAAACTACAGCGGAGGCCGCGCCGGGGATCCTCCGTCGATCTCGTTGTCACAGCGCCTGCGTGAATTGCCTTTGCGCGTTAATCGCTTGAAAACAGGTACGCCACCGCGTATCGATGCACGCACTATCGATTTCAGCGTTCTGACGCCGCAACACGGTGATACACCGATCCCGGTGTTCTCGTTTATGGGCAATGCCGGGCAACACCCGGAGCAAATGGCGTGCTACATCACCCATACCAACGAAAAAACCCATGACGTGATCCGCAATAACCTCGATCGCAGCCCGATGTATGCCGGGATCATCGAAGGGATCGGCCCACGCTATTGCCCATCGATCGAAGACAAAGTCATGCGCTTTGCCGATCGTAACGCTCACCAGATCTTCCTTGAACCGGAAGGCCTGACCAGCAACGAAATTTATCCTAACGGCATTTCCACCAGCCTGCCGTTTGACGTACAGATGCAGATCGTTCGTTCGATGGAAGGGATGCAGAATGCCCGTATCGTTCGTCCGGGTTATGCCATCGAGTATGATTTCTTCGATCCGCGCGATTTAAAACCGACGCTGGAAAGCAAATTTATCCAAGGCTTGTTCTTCGCCGGTCAGATTAACGGCACCACCGGCTACGAAGAAGCCGCTGCACAGGGCCTGCTGGCCGGTCTGAATGCCGGACGTTATGCCAACGAAGATGAGGGCTGGTCACCACGTCGCGATCAGGCTTACCTCGGCGTGCTGGTGGACGATCTCAGTACCCTGGGTACCAAAGAACCGTATCGTATGTTCACTTCACGCGCCGAATACCGCCTGATGCTGCGCGAAGACAATGCCGATCTGCGCCTGACCGAAAAAGGCCGCGAACTGGGTCTGGTGGATGATGCCCGCTGGGCGCGCTTTAGCGAAAAGCTGGAGCACATCGAACAAGAACGTCAGCGCCTGCGCGACATCTGGATGCACCCGCATGCGGAGAATATCGATCAGGTCAACGTACTGCTGAAAGCGCCGCTGTCGCGTGAAGCGAATGGCGAAGAGTTGCTGCGTCGCCCTGAAATGGATTACCAACAGCTGACCTCCGTAGCCGCATTTGCGCCGCCGTTGGCCGATACCCAGGCCGCAGAGCAGGTTGAGATCCAGGTAAAATACGAAGGCTACATCGCTCGTCAGCAGGAAGAGATCGAAAAACAGCAGCGTAACGAAAACACCGTGCTGCCGTTGGATCTCGATTATCAGCAAGTTTCCGGCTTGTCGAATGAAGTGATTGCCAAATTGAATGACCATAAGCCGAACTCGATCGGCCAGGCTTCACGCATCTCCGGCATCACACCGGCGGCGATCTCAATTTTGCTGATCTGGCTGAAAAAGCAGGGTTTGCTGCGCCGCAGCGCATAAATCTTGTTTTTGTGCGACCGTTTGTCTACTTGATAGACAAACGGTCGCTGACATCGTCCCGTGCCTGAATTATCATGCTTGGCTTCTTGGCCAGCCCCAATTTGGCTAGTCGTTCCACGCCAGTCAGAGGACCCGTTGTGCAGAAAAAATTAGACTCGCTGCTCACTGCAGCAGGCATTGCGCTTCCCGATCAGCAAAAACAGCAATTGCTGGGCTATGTCAGCATGCTGGACAAGTGGAACAAGGCTTATAACCTCACCTCGGTGCGCGATCCTCAGCAAATGCTGGTACGCCATATTCTCGACAGCATCGTGGTAAACCCGCATTTGCAGGGCTCCCGTTTTATCGACGTAGGCACCGGCCCCGGCCTGCCGGGCATTCCGTTGGCGATCGTTCGTCCTGATTCCCATTTCACCTTGCTGGACAGCCTGGGCAAGCGCGTGCGCTTCCTGCGTCAGGTGCAGCACGAGCTGGGCCTGACCAACGTTGAGCCGGTACAGAGCCGCGTTGAGGAGTTCCCGGCCGAACCGCCGTTTGATGGTGTGATCAGCCGTGCTTTTGCTTCGCTGCAGGACATGCTGTCCTGGTGCCACCATTTGCCGGCGAAAGGGCAGGGGCGTTTCTACGCGCTGAAAGGGGTTCGTCCTGATGAAGAGCTGACGCAGCTGCCGGAAGGTATCGAACTCGAGTCGGTGGTGCGCTTGCAGGTGCCGGAACTCGAAGGCGAACGTCATTTGGTGATACTTAAAGCAAACTGAGTTTGTTTTTGATCAAATAAGCGTGAATTAAAAGATAGTGTCTAGAGTAAATGTAAGCAGGCTAATCAAGTGGTGGTTTTTTTAGTTAATTTACTTTTTATTAACACAAAAATAGCCGCCAATTAGCGACAATAGAGTAATTGCAATTCGAAATAGTCACGTTAGCAACGATAAGTTAACGATTCTGCTTTGGCGCTAATGTTAATTGGCTGTTGTAATATTACGCGACAAGCTGTCAATAAAAGGTTTTTACCGAGTAGATGGATTGTTTTTGAACGGTTAACTTGTAATATTTTGATTTATAATGTTTTTTGATCACTCAATTTGCTAAAGACGGTTTACACGTCGGTGAGTTATAAATCAGAAAGAGGCATTATTGTGAGCGGTTCGACGTTTCGTACTGTAACGCTGGAATAATCAGACAATTTAATGCGCCCTATATTCCGACCGTTTTCTTGTGAAAATAGCCTGAAATGGGGGAATTTAAATAATTGTTCACCTTTTCGCTACTTATCGATTGAATTCGTTGGTATGCCCCGTATAATTTGCTCGTTTTTTGCTGCTTGACTCAGATCAGTAAAAACAGTTTTATACGTCACTCAGCATACCCCCTCTGGGGTACGGAGAGAACAAACGTCATGTCTGTGTCCCTTTACAGCGGAAAAGTTGCTCGTAAATTGCTGTTTCTGCAGTTAATGACTTTTGTTTTGATCAGCGCTGCCTTCGGTCTGAAAAGCCTGGAATGGAGCGGTTCGGCACTGGCGGGCGGTCTCGCAGCCTGGTTGCCGAGTACCATGTTTATGCTGTTTGCCTTGCGTCATCAGACGCAGACGCAGGCACCCGGTCGGGTCGCCTGGTCATTCGCCATCGGCGAGGGGTTAAAGGTCTTGATCACCATAGTTTTGTTGATCGTGGCGCTTGGGGTGTTCAAAGCGGAGTTTATACCGCTTGGCCTGACCTATTTAGCGGTGTTAGCGGTGCAAATTATCGCACCCGCCGTGATTAACAGTTACCGAAATTAACTAAATAAGGGTAGAGGCATCATGTCTGCAGAGGGATACAACAGTCCACAGGAGTATATCGGTCACCACCTGACGCAACTTCAGGTCGGGACTGGTTTTTGGTCGATTAACCTCGACTCGATGTTTTTCTCCGTTGTCCTCGGGGTTCTGTTCCTGGTGATTTTCCGCCGGGTTGCCAAAAACGCCACCAGCGGCGTACCGGGTAAGCTGCAAACCGCAGTGGAACTGGTCGTCGGGTTTGTCGACAGCAGCGTACGCGATATGTACCACGGCAAGAGCAAGGTAATTGCTCCGCTGGCGCTGACGGTGTTTGTCTGGGTATTCCTGATGAACATGATGGACCTGATCCCGGTCGACTTCCTGCCATTCATCGGTGCCCAGCTCGGTCTGCCGGCACTGCGTGTGGTGCCTACGGCTGACGTGAACGTCACCCTGTCGATGGCGTTGGGCGTATTTATCCTGATTCTGTTCTATAGCATTAAAATGAAAGGCGTTGGTGGGTTCGTTAAAGAGTTAACCATGCAGCCGTTCAACCACCCTGTATTCATTCCTATCAACCTGATCCTTGAAGGTGTCAGCCTGCTGTCCAAGCCTGTTTCACTGGGCCTGCGACTGTTCGGCAACATGTATGCGGGTGAGTTGATCTTCATCCTGATTGCCGGCCTGTTGCCGTGGTGGTCACAGTGGGTCCTGAGCTTGCCTTGGGCTATTTTCCACATCCTGATCATTACGCTTCAAGCCTTTATTTTCATGGTTCTGACGATTGTCTATCTCTCGATGGCATCTGAAGAGCACTGATTTTCTTAAAACACTTGCACTTTTAAACTGAAACAAACTGGAGACTGTCATGGAAAACCTGAGTATGGATCTGCTGTACATGGCTGCCGCTGTGATGATGGGTTTAGCGGCAATCGGTGCTGCGATCGGTATCGGCATCCTGGGTGGTAAATTCTTGGAAGGCGCTGCTCGTCAGCCTGACCTGATTCCTCTGCTGCGTACACAGTTCTTTATCGTTATGGGTCTGGTTGACGCCATCCCGATGATCGCTGTTGGTCTGGGTCTGTACGTGATGTTCGCTGTCGCGTAAGTAGAGAATTTCTCTACACTGAAACCACACTATTAACTTTTAAAGAGGCATTGTGCTGTGAATCTTAACGCAACAATCCTCGGCCAGGCCATCGCGTTCGTTCTGTTTGTCTGGTTCTGCATGAAGTATGTATGGCCGCCGATTATGGCAGCCATCGAGAAGCGTCAGGGAGAAATTGCTGACGGTCTCGCTTCTGCAGAACGTGCCAAAAAAGATTTGGACTTAGCGCAAGCCAATGCGACCGACCAGCTGAAAACTGCTAAAGCAGAAGCTCAGGTGATCATCGAGCAAGCAAACAAACGCAAAGCTCAGATCATGGATGAAGCGAAAGCCGAAGCCGAGCAGGAACGTAACAAAATCGTGGCGCAGGCTCAGGCTGAGATCGAAGCCGAACGTAAGCGCGCTCGTGAAGAGTTGCGTAAGCAAGTCGCGATGCTGGCAATTGCCGGCGCCGAGAAGATCATCGAACGTTCCGTGGATGAAGCTGCTAACAGCGACATCGTTGATAAACTGGTCGCTGAACTGTAAGGAGGGAGGGGCTGATGTCTGAATTTGTAACTGTAGCTCGCCCCTACGCCAAAGCAGCTTTTGACTTTGCCGTTGAGCATCAAAGCGTAGAGCGCTGGCAAGATATGCTGGCGTTTGCTGCTGATGTCACTCGCAATGAACAGATTTCTGAACTGCTGTCTGGCGCTATGGCGCCAGAGACGCTGTCCAAGACGTTCATCGCGGTATGTGGCGATCAACTCGACGAACATGGCCAGAACTTTATCCGTGTAATGGCCGAAAATGGACGTTTACTGGTTCTTCCTGCCGTGCTGCAGCAGTTCAACGAACTGCGCGCCTTGCTGGAATCCACCGTCGAAGTCGACGTGCTCTCTGCGAGCGCACTGAGCGACAAACAGCAGGCTAATATTGCCGCTGCGATGGAAAAACGTCTGTCACGCAAAGTTAAGCTGAATTGCAAAATTGACAAGTCTGTACTGGCCGGCGTAATTATCCGTGCTGGCGATATGGTGATTGATGGCAGCGTTCGCGGTCGTCTTGAACGCCTGACAGACGTCTTGCAGTCTTAAGGGGACTGGAGCATGCAACTGAATTCCACCGAAATCAGCGAACTGATCAAGCAGCGCATTGCTCAGTTCAATGTGGTGAGCGAAGCTCACAATGAAGGTACTATTGTTTCCGTCAGCGACGGGATCATCCGCGTACACGGTCTGGCCGAAGTTATGCAGGGCGAAATGATCGCACTGCCAGGCAACCGTTACGCAATCGCATTGAACCTGGAGCGTGACTCCGTAGGTGCCGTGGTTATGGGTCCGTACTCGGATCTGGCCGAAGGCATGAAGGTAAAATGTACCGGCCGTATTCTGGAAGTTCCGGTTGGCCGTGGCCTGCTGGGCCGTGTAGTTAACACCCTGGGTGCACCTATCGACGGTAAAGGCCCGGTTGATAACGACGGTTTCTCCCCGGTTGAAGCTATCGCCCCTGGTGTTATCGAGCGTCAGTCCGTAGATCAGCCGGTTCAAACTGGCTACAAATCTGTCGACGCCATGATCCCAATCGGCCGTGGCCAGCGTGAGCTGGTGATCGGCGACCGTCAGACCGGTAAAACCGCTCTGGCTATCGATGCGATCATCAACCAACGCGACTCCGGCATCAAATGTGTTTACGTGGCTATCGGCCAGAAAGCGTCTACCATCGCTAACGTGGTGCGCAAGCTGGAAGAGCACGGCGCACTGGCAAACACCATCGTTGTGGTTGCTACCGCGTCTGAATCCGCTGCACTGCAATACCTGGCGCCATACGCCGGTTGTGCGATGGGCGAATACTTCCGTGACCGCGGTGAAGATGCACTGATCGTTTATGATGACCTGTCCAAACAGGCCGTTGCTTACCGTCAGATTTCCCTGCTGCTTCGTCGTCCACCAGGCCGTGAAGCTTACCCAGGCGACGTATTCTACCTCCACTCCCGTTTGCTGGAGCGTGCTGCGCGTGTTAACGCCGACTACGTTGAAGCCTTCACCAAAGGTGAAGTCAAAGGCCAAACCGGTTCACTGACCGCTCTGCCGATCATTGAAACCCAGGCAGGTGACGTTTCCGCGTTCGTTCCGACCAACGTAATCTCGATTACCGATGGTCAGATCTTCCTGGAATCCAACCTGTTTAACTCCGGTATTCGTCCGGCGGTTAACCCGGGTATCTCCGTATCCCGTGTGGGCGGTGCAGCGCAAACCAAGATCATGAAAAAACTGTCCGGTGGTATTCGTACCGCGCTGGCACAGTACCGTGAACTGGCTGCGTTCTCTCAGTTCGCTTCCGATCTGGATGATGCGACCCGCAAACAGCTGAGCCACGGTCAGAAAGTGACCGAGCTGCTGAAACAGAAACAGTATGCGCCGATGTCCGTCGCACAACAGTCTCTGGTGCTGTTTGCCGCAGAACGTGGCTACCTGAACGACGTTGAAGTCGCGAAAGTCGTGAGCTTCGAAGCCGCGCTGGTTGCTTACGCAGACCGCGAGCATGCCGAGTTGCTGAACCACATCAACCAAACTGGCAATTTCAACGATGAGATCGAGGGCAAACTGAAAGCCGTCCTCGAGACCTTCAAGAAAACCCAGTCCTGGTAACGCTCAGCGGCCTGCAGTTGAAAGACAGCAGGCCGTCTGGCAATGAGGAGAAGCAGAGATGGCCGGCGCAAAAGAGATACGTAGTAAGATCGCGAGCGTGCAAAACACGCAAAAGATCACTAAAGCGATGGAAATGGTCGCCGCCTCCAAAATGCGTAAATCGCAGGAACGCATGGCGGCCAGCCGTCCTTATGCAGAGACCATGCGCAAAGTGATTGGTCACCTTGCGTTGGGTAATCTGGAATATAAGCACCCGTACCTGGATGAGCGTGACGTTAAGCGCGTCGGGTATCTGGTGGTGTCTACTGACCGTGGTCTCTGTGGCGGCTTGAACATCAACCTGTTCAAGCGTCTGTTGGCAGAGATGAAAGGCTGGTCCGAAAAAGGCGTTGAAGTTGATTTGGCGCTGATTGGCTCTAAAGCGGCCTCTTTCTTTGGTTCCGTGGGCGGCAACGTGGTTGCCCAGGTTACCGGCATGGGGGATAAACCTTCCCTGTCGGAACTGATCGGTCCGGTGAAAGTGATGCTGCAAGCCTACGACGAAGGTCGTTTGGACAAGCTGTACATTGTCAGCAACAAATTTATCAATACGATGTCCCAGGAACCACAGATTATTCAGCTGCTGCCGTTGCCGCCTTCCGATGACGGTGAGCTGAAGAAAAAATCTTGGGATTACCTGTATGAACCCGATCCAAAAGTGCTGCTTGATACCTTGCTGCGCCGCTATGTGGAATCGCAAGTTTATCAGGGCGTCGTGGAAAACCTGGCCAGCGAGCAGGCCGCACGAATGGTAGCGATGAAAGCCGCAACCGATAACGGCGGTAGCCTGATCAAAGAGCTGCAGTTGGTATACAACAAGGCTCGTCAGGCCAGCATCACTCAGGAACTCACCGAGATCGTTTCGGGAGCCTCCGCGGTTTAAGCTAGGTTTACGAATTACGTAGAGGATTCAAGATGGCTACTGGAAAGATTATCCAGGTAATCGGCGCCGTAGTGGACGTCGAGTTCCCTCAGGATGCCGTACCAAAAGTGTACAATGCTCTTGAGGTTGAAAACGGTACCGAGAAGCTGGTGCTGGAAGTTCAGCAGCAGTTGGGCGGTGGCGTAGTTCGCTGTATCGCGATGGGGACCTCAGATGGTCTGCGCCGCGGTCTGAAAGTGAACGATCTGGAACACCCAATTGAAGTACCGGTAGGTAAAGCTACCCTGGGCCGTATCATGAACGTATTGGGTGAACCAATCGACATGAAAGGCGACATCGGCGAAGAAGAACGTTGGGCGATTCACCGTCCGGCGCCAAGCTACGAAGATTTGTCCAACTCCCAGGATCTGCTGGAAACCGGTATTAAGGTTATGGACCTGATTTGTCCGTTCGCTAAGGGCGGTAAAGTTGGTCTGTTCGGTGGTGCTGGTGTGGGTAAAACCGTAAACATGATGGAGCTGATCCGTAACATCGCGATCGAGCACTCCGGTTATTCCGTGTTTGCAGGCGTGGGTGAGCGTACTCGTGAGGGTAACGACTTCTACCACGAAATGAACGACTCCAACGTACTGGACAAAGTATCCCTGGTTTACGGCCAGATGAACGAGCCACCGGGTAACCGTCTGCGCGTTGCTCTGACCGGTCTGACCATGGCGGAGAAATTCCGTGACGAAGGCCGCGACGTTCTGCTGTTCGTTGATAACATTTACCGTTATACCCTGGCCGGTACCGAAGTGTCCGCACTTCTGGGCCGTATGCCATCTGCGGTAGGTTATCAGCCAACGCTGGCGGAAGAGATGGGCGTTCTGCAAGAACGTATCACCTCTACCAAGACCGGTTCTATCACTTCCGTACAGGCCGTTTACGTTCCTGCGGATGACTTGACTGACCCGTCACCAGCCACCACCTTTGCTCACTTGGATGCAACCGTGGTACTGAGCCGTAATATCGCTTCTCTGGGTATCTACCCGGCCGTTGACCCGCTGGATTCCACCAGCCGTCAGCTGGATCCGCTGGTAGTTGGCCAGGAGCACTACGATGTAGCGCGTGGCGTGCAGTCTATTCTGCAACGCTACCAGGAACTGAAAGATATCATCGCAATCCTGGGTATGGACGAGCTGTCAGAAGATGACAAACTGGTCGTATCCCGTGCGCGTAAAATCCAACGCTTCCTGTCTCAGCCGTTCTTCGTGGCAGAAGTCTTCACCGGTTCTCCGGGCAAGTTCGTATCGCTGAAAGACACCATTCGTGGTTTCAAAGGCATTATGGACGGCGACTATGACCACCTGCCTGAACAAGCGTTCTACATGGTTGGCGCCATTGAAGAAGCAGTGGAAAAAGCCAAGAAACTGTAACGCCTTGAGAGGAGGGTGATATGGCTATGACTTACCATCTGGATGTAGTCAGCGCGGAAAAACATATGTTTTCCGGCCTGGTGCAAAAGATCCAGGTGACAGGTAGCGAAGGCGAACTGGGGATTTTCCCTGGCCATGCGCCGCTGCTGACTGCCATCAAGCCTGGCATGGTGCGTATTGTTAAACAGCACGGTGAAGAAGAGTTCATCTACCTGTCCGGCGGTATCCTTGAGGTACAGCCGAGCGTGGTCACCGTGTTGGCAGACACTGCCATCCGTGGAACGGACCTCGACGAAGCGAGAGCGCTGGAAGCTAAGCGTAAAGCTGAAGAGCACATCCGTAGCTCTCATGGCGATGTCGACTATGCTCAGGCATCTGCGGAACTGGCGAAAGCGATCGCAAAACTGCGCGTTATCGAGCTCACCAGAAGAGCGATGTAACATTTTGGCGCGTGCATAACGCAACCAAAATTAAGAAAGCGGCCTATTTGGTCGCTTTTTTTTTGCTTTAAAATAAGCGTTTCAACCCGGTGGGCATTGTGATGTATAACCCTCGAGAGAGGCTAAAAATGTCTCCGATCGCCGACAGTTCCACCCAGGCTGAGGTTGCCTGAGTGTTAGCTGTGGCGCGCCTAGTGCCCCATGGCCTGCGCCGGGTTCGTGCAGAGAAATATGTAGTAATATCGTCACTAAAGAGTTCTACTTTCGTCTATCAAAATGGAGTTATCAGGTTGCTTATGTCGAACAGCGCAATGAGTGTGGTGATCCTCGCCGCGGGCAAGGGAACACGCATGTATTCCGATCTTCCCAAGGTGTTACATCCATTGGCCGGTAAGCCGATGGTGCAGCACGTCATTGATGCCGCGATGAAACTGGGCGCGCAAAACGTCCATTTGGTCTACGGCCACGGCGGTGAGTTGCTGAAAAAGACCCTGACCGACAGTGCGCTGAACTGGGTGCTGCAGGCCGAGCAGTTGGGGACCGGCCACGCCATGCAGCAGGCTGCACCGCATTTTGCCGATGATGAAGACGTGCTGATGCTGTACGGTGACGTTCCGCTGATCTCTGTCGATACCCTGCAGCGCCTGCTGGCGGCGAAGCCACAGGGCGGTATTGGTCTGCTGACCGTAAAACTGGCTGATCCGAGCGGTTACGGTCGTATCGTGCGCGAGCAGGATACGGTGGTGGGAATTGTTGAGCACAAGGATGCCAGCGAAGCCCAGCGTCAGATCAATGAAATCAATACCGGCATCCTGGTGGCCAACGGGCGCGATCTGAAGCGCTGGCTGGGGATGTTGAACAACGACAACGCGCAGGGTGAGTTCTATATCACCGATATCATCGCGTTGGCACATGCCGACGGCAAGAAAATTGAGGCGGTCCATCCATCTCGCCTGAGTGAAGTGGAAGGCGTGAATAACCGCCTGCAGCTGTCGCGACTCGAGCGCATTTATCAGGCAGAACAATCTGAAAAGTTGCTGCTGGCCGGCGTAATGCTGTTGGATCCGGCGCGTTTTGATCTGCGTGGGGAACTTGTACACGGTCGCGACATCTCTATTGATGCCAACGTGATTATTGAAGGTTCGGTCAAGCTGGGCGACCGCGTGAAAATCGGTGCCGGCTGCGTGCTGAAAAACTGCGTAATTGGCGACGACTGCGAGATCAGCCCGTATAGCGTATTGGAAGATGCGGTGCTGGCAGCGGAATGCACCGTGGGGCCATTCGCCCGTCTTCGTCCGGGTGCAGAGCTGGCGGTGGGCGCCCATGTCGGCAACTTCGTCGAAATGAAAAAAGCACGCTTGGGCAAAGGTTCCAAGGCGGGACATCTGAGCTACCTGGGCGATGCCGAGATTGGTGACGATGTGAATATCGGCGCCGGTACTATCACCTGTAACTATGATGGCGCCAACAAGCATAAAACCATTATTGGCGACGGCGTGTTTGTTGGTTCCGATACCCAACTGGTGGCACCGGTCTCCGTCGGCAAAGGCTCTACCATCGCCGCTGGCACTACGGTTACCCGTGATATCGGCGAGGACGAACTGGTGCTGAGCCGCGTTAAGCAGGTGCACATCCAGGGTTGGCAGCGTCCGGTGAAAAAGAGATAGCCCTTCATCTTTCGAGCTGCAGCGTTGTTGGCTTCATGCCAGAACCCCAGTCACTTACTTGAGTAAGCTCCTGCGGATCCTGACATTTGCCGCCTAGCTGCAACTCGAAATCTATTGGGCGGCAGCATGTAGTAGAAAGAATATGTTTTGTATTGCGCTCCAATGTAGAGCCCAATACAAAACATAATAATCCCCATTCTCTACAGGCTCGGGGACGCACGGTAAAAACCGGCAAAATCAGGTCAAGACATCGAAAGCGCCCCGAAAGGCGTTTAATTAGGAATACAACTGATGTGTGGAATTGTAGGCGCAGTAGCGCAACGTGATATTGCAGAGATCCTGTTGGAAGGTTTACGCCGCCTTGAGTACCGTGGCTATGACTCGGCCGGTTTGGCAGTGGTGGATGCGGAAGGCAACGTGAACCGTTTACGCCGCGTGGGCAAGGTCAATAAACTGGCCGAAGCCGCGGAACAACATCCCTTGCACGGCGGCACCGGTATTGCTCACACCCGCTGGGCAACGCACGGTGAACCTACCGAAGCGAATGCGCACCCGCATGTTTCTGATTACATTACCGTGGTGCATAACGGCATCATCGAAAACCACGAACCGCTGCGTGAATTGCTGATCGAACGGGGCTATCACTTCAGCTCCGAGACCGATACCGAGGTGATTGCTCACCTGGTGCATTGGGAACAGCGCCAGGGCGGCAGCTTGCTGGAAGTGGTGCAGCGCGTGATCCCACAGCTGCGTGGCGCCTACGGCACCGTGGTAATGGATAGCCGCGACCCGAGCGTGCTGGTGGCAGCGCGTTCCGGCAGCCCGCTGGTGATCGGCCGCGGCGTGGGTGAAAACTTCCTGGCATCCGACCAATTGGCGCTGCTGCCGGTGACCCGTCGCTTTATCTTCCTGGAAGAAGGCGACGTGGTGGAAATGACCCGCCGCACCGTCAACATTTTCGACAAACAGGGTAACGCCGTTGAACGCCCTGAGATTGAATCTCAAGTGCAATACGACGCCGGTGATAAAGGCGCTTACCGCCATTACATGCAAAAAGAGATTTACGAACAGCCGCTGGCGCTGAAAAACACCCTGGAAGGGCGTTTCAGCCATGGCCAAATCAACCTGAGCGAGCTGGGACCGCGCGCCGATGAGCTGCTGGCGAAGGTGCAGCATGTGCAGATCATTGCCTGCGGTACGTCATACCACTCTGGCATGGTTGCTCGCTATTGGTTCGAATCTCTGGCCGGTGTGCCTTGCGACGTCGAGATCGCGTCTGAATTCCGTTACCGCAAATCTGCCGTGCGTCCGGGCAGCCTGATCATCACGCTGTCACAGTCCGGCGAAACCGCCGATACCCTGGCGGCGCTGCGCCTGTCGAAGGAATTGGGCTACCTCGGTTCGTTGGCGGTGTGTAACGTGGCCGGTTCTTCGCTGGTGCGTGAATCCGATTTGGCGCTGATGACCAAGGCCGGGACCGAAATTGGCGTGGCCTCTACCAAGGCCTTCACCACCCAGTTGGCGGTGTTGTTGATGCTGGTGGCGCGTTTGGGCCGACTGAAAGGCATGGCGGAAAGCGTTGAGCATGAAATCGTACACGGCCTGCAGGCGTTGCCGGCGCGTATCGAACAGATGCTGTCGCTGGACAAAAGCATTGAAGCGCTGGCGGAGGGGTTCTCCGACAAGCATCACGCGCTGTTCCTCGGCCGTGGCGATCAGTATCCGATCGCCATGGAGGGTGCACTGAAGCTGAAAGAGATCTCCTACATTCACGCGGAAGCCTATGCGGCCGGTGAATTGAAGCACGGCCCGCTGGCGTTGATCGATGCCGATATGCCGGTGATCGTGGTGGCGCCGAACAACGAACTGTTGGAAAAACTGAAATCCAACATCGAAGAAGTTCGCGCGCGCGGCGGCCAGCTGTATGTGTTCGCCGATCAGGATGCCGGTTTCGTCAGCAGCGAAGGCATGACCATCATTCCATTGCCGCACGTAGAAGAAATCGTGGCCCCTATCTTCTACACCGTGCCGTTGCAGCTGCTGTCTTACCATGTGGCGTTGATCAAAGGCACCGATGTTGACCAGCCGCGTAACCTGGCTAAGTCTGTCACCGTAGAGTAATACGCTGCTGCTAATCTCTAAAAGCCGGCCACTGTGCCGGCTTTTTTCATAACGGGATCAAATATGACAAGAGTGCTACAGCGGAGATAAAAGTTGTCATATTCAAACGGATAGCGGCGTTGGAGAGGGTTTTTTTATTGATTAATTACTGAGTGGTTTTATGTTTAATGGTTTGATTTTTATAGTGTAATCATATCCACGCTCTCGCTGTAATATAACTGTCATATTTCGTACATTTTACTGTCACCAAACTGTCCTATTTTCCCTCCTGCAGCAATACTTACTCTGATGAAAACGACTCAAAGTCGATTTTTGAATATCCCATTAGGAGGGATTATGAAACTGATGCGTACCACCGTCGCCAGTATTGTGGCAGCGACTTTCTCCCTGACCGCCGTGTCCGCGTTCGCTGCTGCTAGCCTGACCGGTGCAGGTGCGACATTCCCCGCTCCGGTTTATGCCAAGTGGGCAGATTCTTATCAGAAAGAAACCGGCAACAAAGTTAACTATCAGGGCATCGGCTCTTCTGGTGGCGTGAAGCAAATCGTCGCCAATACCGTTGACTTTGGTGCCTCCGATGCACCTTTGAGTGATGACAAGCTGGCGGCCGATGGCCTGTTCCAGTTCCCTACCGTGATCGGTGGCGTGGTGCTGGCCGTTAACATCCCGGGCATCAAATCCGGTGAGCTGACCCTGGATGGGAAAACCCTGGGTGATATCTACCTGGGCAACGTGAAAAAATGGAACGACCCGGCGATCACCAAGCTGAACCCAGGCGTCAAGCTGCCGGATCAGAACATTGCGGTTGTTCGTCGCGCGGACGGTTCAGGCACCTCTTTCGTGTTCACCAGCTATCTGTCTAAAGCCAACGCGCAGTGGAAAGAGAAAATCGGTGCAGGTTCTACCGTTAACTGGCCAACCGGTCTGGGCGGCAAGGGCAATGACGGCATCGCCGCATTCGTACAGCGTCTGCCAGGCTCCATCGGTTACGTTGAATACGCGTATGCCAAACAAAACAACCTGGCTTACACCAAGCTGATTTCTGCCGACGGCAAAGCGGTTAGCCCAACAGAAGAGAGCTTCAGCGCCGCCGCTAAAGGCGTTGACTGGAGCAAAACCTTCGCCCAGGACCTGACTAACCAGAAAGGTGACAACGCCTGGCCAATTACCTCCACCACCTTCATCCTGGTGCACAAAGAGCAGAAAAACCCGGCTCAGGGCACCGAAGTTCTGAAGTTCTTTGACTGGGCGTATAAAACCGGCGCCAAACAGGCTAACGACCTGGATTACGCCACGCTGCCGAACGAAGTTATCGAGCAGGTGCGTGCAGCATGGAAAACCAACGTAAAAGACAGTTCCGGTAAAGCGCTGTACTAACAACGCAGGGGCGCGTGATTCGGCGCGCCCCACTCAGTTTTTCAGGGCTCAATTCAGGTTGGGCCTGCCAGGGTTAACACAGAGAGTGATCTATGGCTGAGTACAAGCCGACCATTAAAGCACCGAGTAAAAATGGTGACGTCATCTTCAGCGCGCTGGTTAAACTGGCGGCGCTGATTACCCTATTGTTGCTGGGCGGCATTATTGTTTCGCTGATCTTCGCCTCCTGGCCGAGCATACAGAAATTCGGTTTCTCCTTCCTGTGGACCAAAGAATGGGACGCGCCTGCTGAGCAGTTCGGCGCCCTGGTACCGATCTACGGCACCGTCGTCACCTCGCTGATCGCATTGATTATCGCCGTACCCGTCAGCTTCGGCATTGCGCTGTTCCTGACCGAGCTGGCACCAAACTGGCTGAGGCGCCCGCTGGGTATCGCCATTGAACTGCTGGCGGCGATCCCGAGTATCGTTTATGGCATGTGGGGCCTGTTCGTGTTCGCCCCGCTGTTTGCCGAATATTTCCAGACCCCGGTTGGCGAGGTGCTGTCCGGCATTCCGATTGTCGGTGAGCTGTTCTCTGGCCCGGCGTTCGGTATCGGTATTCTGGCTGCCGGGGTGATCCTGGCGATTATGATTATTCCTTATATCGCCGCCGTAATGCGCGACGTGTTCGAACAAACCCCGGTGATGATGAAAGAGTCGGCCTATGGCATCGGCTGCACCACCTGGGAAGTGATTTGGCGCATCGTATTGCCGTTTACCAAGAATGGCGTGATTGGCGGTGTAATGCTCGGCTTGGGCCGTGCGCTGGGGGAAACCATGGCGGTGACCTTCATCATCGGTAACACCTACCAGCTCGACAGCGCTTCACTGTATATGCCGGGCAACAGCATCACCTCTGCACTGGCCAACGAATTCGCCGAAGCGGAGTCGGGCGTGCACACCGCCGCGTTGATGGAGTTGGGGCTGATTCTGTTTGTTATCACCTTTATCGTGCTGGCGCTGTCGAAGCTGATGGTGATGCGCCTGGCAAAGAGTGAGGGACGCTAACGTGACGACTATGGATATGCAAAATAGCGTAGCGCTGCTGGAAAGCCGCCGCAAAATGCAGGCCTGGCGCCGCCAGAAGAACCGACTGGCGCTGTTCCTGTCGATGGCGACCATGGTGTTTGGCCTGTTCTGGCTGGTGTGGATCCTGTTCTCCACCGTGACCAAGGGCATCGACGGCATGTCGCTGGCGCTGTTCACCGAAATGACTCCTCCGCCGAATACCGCGGGCGGAGGCCTGGCAAACGCCATCGCCGGTAGCGGCCTGTTGATCCTGTGGGCTACCGTGTTCGGTACGCCGCTGGGCATCATGGCGGGGATTTACCTGGCGGAATATGGCCGTAAATCCTGGCTGGCGGAAGTCATCCGTTTTATTAACGACATTCTGTTATCGGCACCGTCGATTGTTGTGGGCCTGTTCGTGTACACCATCGTGGTGGCGAAGATGGAACACTTCTCCGGTTGGGCCGGGATCATCGCGTTGGCGCTGTTGCAGGTACCGATCGTGATCCGTACCACCGAGAATATGCTGAAGCTGGTGCCGGATACGCTGCGCGAAGCCGCTTATGCGCTGGGCACGCCGAAATGGCGCATGATTTCCGCCATCACGCTGAAAGCCTCGGTCTCCGGCATCATCACCGGCGTGCTGCTGGCGATTGCGCGTATCGCAGGGGAAACCGCACCGTTGCTGTTTACCTCGCTGTCGAATCAGTTCTGGAGCACCGACCTGATGCAGCCGATCGCCAACCTGCCGGTGACCATTTTCAAATTCGCCATGAGCCCGTTCGCCGAATGGCAAGAGCTGGCCTGGGCCGGGGTGCTGTTGATAACCCTGTGCGTACTGCTACTGAATATCCTGGCGCGTGTGGTTTTCGCCAAGAAAAAGCATTCATAAAATTTTGAGCGCTGCCGTGGCGGCGCTGATGAAAAGAGAGAAGTCTTGATGAGTATGGTTACTGACGCTTCCAGCAGCAAAATTCAGGTACGCGATCTGAACTTCTACTATGGCAAATTCCATGCGCTGAAAAACATCACGCTGGATATCGCCAAGAACAAGGTCACCGCGTTTATCGGCCCGTCCGGCTGCGGCAAATCTACCCTGCTGCGCACCTTCAACAAAATGTATCAGCTGTACCCCGAGCAGCGTGCCGAAGGTGGCATTCTGCTGGATGGGCAGAACATTCTGACCGACAACTCGGATATCGCACTGCTGCGTGCCAAGGTCGGCATGGTGTTCCAGAAGCCGACGCCGTTCCCGATGTCGATTTACGACAATATCGCCTTCGGCGTGCGCCTGTTTGAAAAGCTGTCACGTGCCGACATGGATGAGCGTGTGCAGTGGGCCTTGACCAAGGCGGCGCTGTGGAACGAAACCAAGGACAAGCTGCACCAGAGCGGTTACAGCCTGTCGGGTGGCCAGCAGCAACGTCTGTGCATCGCCCGCGGCATTGCCATTCGTCCGGACGTGTTATTGCTGGACGAACCTTGCTCGGCGCTGGATCCGATTTCCACCGGTAAGATTGAAGAGCTGATCAGCGAACTGAAGTCTGACTACACCGTGGTGATCGTAACCCACAACATGCAGCAGGCCGCGCGTTGCTCCGACTCCACGGCATTTATGTATCTGGGCGAACTGATCGAGTTCAGTGATACTGATAACCTGTTCACCGCGCCACAGAAAAAACAGACCGAAGACTACATCACCGGCCGTTATGGTTGATAGGATGCATCATGGATAACCTGAATTTAAATAAGCACATTTCCGGCCAGTTCAACGCAGAACTGGAGCATATCCGCACCCAGGTATTGACCATGGGCGGGCTGGTGGAACAGCAACTGACCGACGCTATCACCGCGATGCACAATCAGGACGGTGAATTGGCCAAACGCGTGATCGAAGGCGACGCCAAGGTCAATATGATGGAAGTGGCGATTGACGAAGCCTGCGTGCGGATCATCGCCAAACGCCAGCCGACCGCCAGCGACCTGCGTCTGGTGATGGCGATCATCAAAACCATTTCCGAGCTGGAACGCATCGGCGACGTGGCGGACAAGATTTGCCGCACCGCGCTGGAGAAATTCTCGCACCAGCACCAGCCACTGCTGGTCAGCCTGGAGTCGCTTGGTCGCCATACCGTGCAGATGCTGCACGACGTGCTGGACGCCTTCGCGCGCATGGATTTGGATGAAGCTATCCGCATTTACCGCGAAGACCGGAAGGTCGATCAGGAATACGAGGGCATCGTACGCCAGTTGATGACCTACATGATGGAAGATACGCGTACTATCCCAAGCGTGCTGACCGCGTTATTCTGTGCCCGTTCGATCGAGCGTATCGGTGACCGCTGCCAGAACATTTGCGAATTTATCTTCTATTTCGTCAAAGGTCAGGACTTCCGTCATATCGGTGGCGACGCGCTGGAAAAGCTGCTGTCATCCGACGGAAAAGACGATAAAAAAGAGTAATTTCCCCCGAGAGTTACCCCTGAAGGCGCAGAAAACTGCGCCTTTATGCTGTTTAAAACCCTTAAAGACAAAAAGGTTATAAATATAGCTTTTTATATTATTTCCTGACCTAAGTGGGTCTTGCTAGCTTAGCAGCCAGCAGGACATCAACCCTTAGGAGCTCCCCATGAAACATCGCGCTTTGGCCTTAACCTTATTAGCCAGCCTGACCAGCCTCGCCACCGGTGCCGCGCATGCGGACAAACTCGACGACATCAAGAAAGCCGGCGTAGTGCGTATCGCGGTGTTCGACAGCAATCCGCCGTTCGGTTATATCGACCCGCAAAGCAAAAAGCTGGTGGGTTACGATGTAGATGTCGCCGATGCGATCGGCAAAGCGCTGGGCGTGAAGGTTGAGCTGCGAGCCACCAACCCGGCCAACCGTATTCCTTTGCTGGTCTCGAAAAAGGTAGACCTGATTGCCGCTAACTTCACCATTACCGACGAGCGCGCCAAGGAAGTGAACTTCAGCGTGCCGTATTTCGCCACCGGCCAGAAATTTATCGCCCATAAAGGCGTGCTGAAAACCCCGGAAGACATCAAAAAGCTGCGCATTGGCGCGGACAAAGGCACGGTGCAGGAAATTACCCTGCGTGAACATTATCCGACGGCGAAAGTGATCTCTTACGACGATACCCCGCTGGCGTTCGTGGCGCTGCGTAACGGTAACGTGCAGGCGATCACCCAGGATGACGCCAAGCTGGTGGGCCTGCTCGGCAACCTGCCGGCCGCCCAGAAAGCTGACTTCGAGATCTCGCCGTTCAGCATTACCAAAGAGTACCAGGGAGTCGGCATTCCCAAAGGCGAAGATCGCCTGACCGCCAGCGTTAACGACACGCTGATCAAACTGGAAAAGGACGGCGAAGCGGTGAAAATCTACAATCGCTGGTTCGGGCCGGAAACCAAAACGGCTCAACCGCGCGGCGATTTCACCATCGCACCCCTGGATCAGCAGCCTAAGGCCTGATTCTGCGGGGTCGTGAAGTCAGAACGGAGGGGCGCAGCTTGCTGCGCCCTTGGCGCATGGTGCAAAACAAGGATTAGGCATGAATCTGCAACAACTCTCAGACTGGCTGCTGGCGCCGCAGTATCTGAGCTGGTTATGGGATGGCTTCCTGCTGACGCTGTGGCTTTCCGCCTGTGCGAGCCTGGCAGCCACGCTGTTGGGGTTTTTACTGACGGCGATGCGTGACAGCCGCCTGAGGGTGCTGCGCTGGCTGGCGGTCGGTTACAGCTCATTGTTTCGCAATACGCCGCTGCTGGTGCAGCTGTTCTTCTGGTATTTCGCCGCCGGGCAGATTTTGCCGTCTGCCGCCATGCAGTGGCTGAATACGCCACACCACATCGGCCCACTTGAGTGGCCCTCATTTGAATTTCTGGCCGGGTTCTTCGGCCTGACGCTTTACTCCACCGCTTTTATCGCTGAAGAGATCCGCTCCGGCATCCGTGGCGTCGCCAGCGGACAAAAGTACGCCGCCAACGCGCTGGGGCTGACCGGATGGCAGGCCATGCGCTATGTGGTGCTGCCGCAGGCGCTTAAAATTGCCATGCCGCCGCTACTGGGCCAATACATGAACGTAATAAAAAACTCCTCGCTGACCATGGCGATCGGCGTCGCTGAACTTTCCTATGCTTCGCGTCAGGTAGAAACCGAGACGCTACGCACCTTCCAGGCCTTTGGCGTGGCGACGGTGTTGTATATCGCCATCATTGCGCTATTGGAAGGCTGGGGCATGTGGCGACAGCAGCGTAAACCGCTGGGAGGACATTAAGATGGATTTCAGCATCATTTACGACAACCTGGGATATCTGCTGTGGGGCACCTGGCCGGATGGGCCGCTGGGGGGCGCGGCGCTGACACTGGCTATCAGCCTGATGGCGGGGGTGGCTTCGGCTATTCTCGGCACGCTGTTGGGGGTGGCATTGGCGATGTCACGCGGTGTGGTGGCCGGGCTGTTGGCGGCGATTTTGGGCTTTTTCCGCGCAATTCCGGTGATCATGCTGATTTTCTGGACCTATTTCCTGCTGCCCATCGTTTTTGGCGTAGATATTCCTGAAATTACCACGGTGGTTTGCGCTCTGGCGTTGATCGCCTCCGCCTATCTGGCGCATGCGGTGAAAGCCGGCATTGCCGCCATCGGGCCGGGGCAGTGGCAGGCCGGGTTATCGTTGGGGCTGACCCGCTGGCAAACGCTGTGGTTGATAGTGCTGCCGCAGGCGCTGCGCATGATGGTGCCGTCGTTTATCAACCAGTGGATTTCGCTTATCAAAGACACCTCCCTGGCCTATATCGTTGGTGTCAGTGAGCTGACTTTTCTGGCGACACAGGTCAACAACCGCAGCATGGTGTATCCGATGGAGGTATTCCTGTTTATCGCGTTGGTGTATTTCGTGTTCTGCCTGGCGTTGGATCTGCTGGCCAATGCGATCAATCGCCGCTACAGCCCGCAGACCCGGGCTGTAAAACGGTCATGGCGCTGGTGGCGCAACAAACCGCCGTTGCCGGCTAGTTAGTCAGCTGCCAGCCGCGTTCACGCCAGAGCGCCGGCAATTGCGCCAGATTGTCGAATGCGGTGACCAAGGGGTGATCGATAGGTTTATTGTGCGGATCGGCGCAGAAGTAAAACACCGGGATCCCGGCGGCGATCCCTGCCTGTGCTCCGGCGGCGGAATCGTCCACCAGGATGCAGCGCTCCAACGGCACCTGCATTTTTTCAGCGGCGTGGAACACAATGGCCGGATCCGGCTTCCAGCGTTGGATGTCATAGCCGCTGAACAACCGGTCATCAAAATAGTGCAGCATATCGGTCAGGCCGAGCGAGTGTTGCATTTTGCTGACCGGGCCATTGGAAACGGTGCACATCGGCACCTTCACCTGCGCCAGCAGTTCACGCGCCCCGGCGATTTGTTGCAGCTCGCTATCGAACAAACGGGCCACTTCCTGGCGGTACAGCGGTTCAAGCTCTTCCTTTGCCAGCGTGGTGCCCTGTTCTGCATTAACCTGTTCGATAATTTCGTACAGCTTCACTCCTTTGAATCTTCTGAACACGTCGTCCAGCGACAGGTGGATGCCGAAGTGGGCAAACATGTGCACATAGGCTTTGCTGCACAGCACTTCGCTGTCCACCAGCGTGCCGTCGCAATCAAACAAAATACAGTCAATCTGGTTCATCAGCGTCAGTGTCCTTCGAGTCAACAGCGATAATGCCACTTTAACCGCATCAGGCAGGATTGCGACTCCTGAATCCTGGTTTTCCGATGAATATCAGCAAATACAACCTGTTGGGGTTTATGGCCGTAAAGACGGCGAAAAAAACCTGTGATCAGCATCAAAACCCTGACTTTTTGTTATATACCCGGCATACTTGAAGCCGCATCTGTGTTGGCTGCGAACGCTCACCCCAGTCACTTACTTGAGTAAGCTCTTGGGGATTCGCGTTCTTGCCGCCGTGATGCGACTCCAATTATTTTGGGCATAGGATAGCCGGCGACTGTCCATTCCCCTCTTCGGAATTCTGATAATGAGCAAACCAGTATCTGGCCTTGACGTCGAGCAAGGCTTGCTTGGGCGCGTGTTTAAACTCAAGCAACATGGCACTACGGCGCGTACGGAAACGATTGCCGGTATTACCACCTTTTTGACCATGGTGTATATCGTGTTCGTTAACCCCCAAATCCTGGGCGCGGCGGGCATGGATACGCAGGCGGTGTTCGTGACAACCTGTCTGATTGCCGCTTTCGGCAGCATTTTCATGGGCCTGCTGGCGAACCTGCCGGTAGCGCTGGCACCGGCGATGGGCCTCAATGCGTTCTTCGCATTTGTGGTGGTCGGCGCAATGGGCATCTCATGGCAGATCGGCATGGGTGCCATTTTCTGGGGGGCAGTCGGTTTATTGCTGCTGACCATTTTCCGCGTACGCTACTGGATGATTGCCAATATTCCGATGAGCCTGCGGGTGGGCATTACCAGCGGTATCGGTCTGTTTATCGGCATGATGGGGCTGAAAAATGCCGGTATCGTGGTGGCTAACCCGGACACCCTGGTGACCATCGGCAGCCTGACTTCGCACAACGTGCTGCTGGGCGCGCTGGGCTTCTTTATCATCGCGGTATTGTCTTCACGCAACTTCCATGCGGCAGTGCTGATTTCTATCGTGGTGACCACGCTGATCGGCTGGGCGTTGGGCGATGTGAAATACGGCGGCGTATTCTCGATGCCTCCTAACATCACGTCGGTAGTGGGTCAGGTTGATCTGGCCGGGGCGCTGAATATTGGCCTGGCCGGGGTGATTTTCTCCTTTATGCTGGTCAACCTGTTCGACTCCTCCGGTACCTTGATTGGCGTAACCGACAAGGCCGGGCTGACTGACGACAAGGGTAAGTTCCCGCGCATGAAGCAGGCACTGTATGTCGACAGCATCAGTTCGGTAGCCGGTTCCTTTGTCGGCACTTCTTCGGTTACCGCCTATATTGAAAGCTCCGCCGGGGTGTCTGTCGGCGGCCGTACCGGCCTGACCGCTGTGGTAACCGGTATCCTGTTCCTGTTGGTGATTTTCCTCTCGCCGTTGGCGGGTATGGTGCCGGCTTATGCCGCAGCCGGCGCGCTGATCTACGTTGGCGTGCTGATGACATCAAGTTTGGCGCGGGTGAAGTGGGATGACCTGACCGAAGCCGTTCCGGCGTTCGTCACGGCAGTGATGATGCCATTCAGCTTCTCGATCACCGAAGGCATTGCGCTCGGCTTTATTTCCTATTGCGTGATGAAGCTGGGGACCGGTCGCTGGCGCGAAATCAGCCCATGCGTGGTGGTGGTGGCGCTGCTGTTTGTGCTGAAAATTGTGTTTGTAGACGGCCATTAATACGGCAAGGGCCGACGCTGGTCTGCCCCGTTATCTTTTAGGCACCCGGCGTTGCGTCGGGCGCCTGCTGCAACATCCACTGTAAAGGCCGTTTAAAACGGGCCTGCCAGCCGCCGTCAGGGTTCTCTCCCTGAGAAAAATGCAGCGTTTCTACCTGGTTATTCTCACTGAACAAATTGGCGAAATGCATCGCCAGCGCCTGATCGCTGAAGTTTTGCCGATCGTAATACGCCACCACCAAGCGCTTATTGGTCGCCAGCGATTGCTGGGCCTGCTTGATCTCACCATTGGGGGCGATCAGCATCGCGCCGGCATATAGCTGGGGATATTTGGCCAGCAGATTGGCCGCGTGCAGCGCTCCTTGCCCACGGGCGGTGAGGTAGACCTGCTGCGGGTTGAGTTTTAGTTCTGCGGCCGGTTGCAAAGCCCGCCGGATCGCGCTTTGGGTGCTTTCGTCACTGTAATTCGACCAGCGGAAGCTGTTCTCCGACAGCATCTGGGTACCGTTGATCTCAACATAGGCCACGCCCATCTCGCTAAACAACAAACGCTCTTCGGGGGAGATACCGGCGCTCTTGCCGTAGGTATGCAGGTACACCACCGTTGGCCAGCCGCCGGCAGGCGGTGTGCCTTCAGGAATGGCGTAGCTGGCTTTGCCTTCGTACCAATGCGCATGTTGCAGGTAGCGGGCTTTGGTGACCGCCAATATTGATTGATAGGTCCTGCTGTGCTGAATGCTATTGAAGGCGTCGTCCTCCAACAGGTTGTAGTAATACCACAACCCGCGATCGGCACTCAGCTGCAGATAGCGCTCCGCCAGTTCGGTTTGGCCCTTTTCCGCCGAAGAGGCCGCCAGTTGATAGGGGGCCCATATGTTCCGCCCGTCTTCGCGCATCAGCGTCAGGTACAGCGACATGGCCGCGATCTTTTTGTCTTCCTGGCCCTGGGCGGTGCGTGGGTATTGGGCATTCAAAGGGCTATGTACCGGCAGCTCGATCGGCTCTTCTCCGGCGGGATAACGCATTTCTGCGGCTGATAATGGTCTGGTGATGAAAGCCAGTAATATGGCTAAAATGAGAAAATACATAATTTTATGACTTTAATTTTAATGGGTTATAAAGTGATCTCTCATAAGAATGACGCCTTCAGTCAATTTTCTGCCGAAGGCGTCTGTAAAATAATCTTACTCCAGTCGACGAATATAATCACTGAATGCGGACAGCTGGCCGGTCAGGAAGTCCAGCGTGCCCTGATCAATCAACTCCCCAGCCTGAGCATCCACTTTATTCTGGATCACGCCGCCCATAAATTCCGGTTTGTTCATCACCATGGCATCGAGAAATACCAGGATCTGGCGCAGATGATACTGGCAGCGCGCGCCGCCAATCGGCCCCATAGAGCTGGTCTGAATGGCTACGGGTTTACCGGCTAACGGCTGGTTTGGCAGGCGGGACAGCCAGTCGATGGCGTTTTTTAACCCGCCCGGCACCGAGTAGTTATATTCCGGGGTAACGATGATAACGCCGTCCGCCTGACGGATTTGCTCTGCGATCGCTTCCACTGCAGCAGGGAACCCTTCTTCCTGTTGCACATCGGCATCATACAGCGGGATATCACGGATTGAAGGAAGCGCTTCGATGGTGACGCCTTGTGGCGCAAGGCCCGGCAGGGCATTGGCGACCATGGCGTTGTACGAGCCTTTACGCAGGCTGCCGAGCAGGGTAACGATTTTTAATGCTTGGTCTGACATGGTGATTCTCCCTTTCGAATGAACAGATTCAGCTTAGAACATCAGGAGATAGTAGGGCAAAGCTGCAGGAGAGAATAGATGATTGCTGAATATTTAGCTGACTTTACAGTTTTATGCAGGAATTTATGCGTTAAAGAAAGTTTTATCTCAGGGGTTCGTCGCAGGGTAAGCGGCCGATGTCAGCGGTGAAGTGCCAGGCTGGTCAGTTTGATAAAGCGGGTGGAACTGGCCGGTGCTCGTGGAGAGATCTCACCGTTTTTCTGCAGGCCTTTATTGGCTTCATACTGCCAGCATACCAGACGTTCCAGGCTGGGTTCGCGCGCGCAAGCCCAGCTCAGATATTCGTCGGCATCGCTCATCACCTGAACCTGGGGGGTGATGCTGGATCGCAGGTGGCCGGAAAAAGGGTGCAGCAGCAGCGACGATTGCCCGCTGTTACCCAGGCCGGAAATTTTCAACACGCTTTGACGGATGCTCCACAGCTGCGTTTCCGCCTCCAGCCGATCGTATTGCGCACTGATCCAGGCACTTTCTGCCGGCGTTTGAAATTGGTCTTGCAGCCTTTTCTGTTGCCCGCCCCGTGCGCGCATGACTTCAATATCCAGCCCCACCCTGCCTTCATCGCTTAACAAAACCCCTACCGTATCGCTGGCGTAGGCCAGGCTGAAATCGGGCAGGTGGTTGTCGACAAAACAGGGACGGCCGGTAGGTGTGGTAGCGATGGGGGGCAATGTCGGCAGACCGTAGAGATAAAACATCATTTCGGCGAGCAGGATGCGCCCCTGCAGAAAGCGTTGGCGGCGTTTAATGGAAAAAGCGGTGGTAGCAGCAACGACCTCGGCGGAGAGCCTCCGGGTATCCAGTGCGGTGGACGTGGGGATCCATCGGGCAAAATGACACGCCATTATTCACTCCATACCAGAGGGGTCGCTGAAAACGCAGGGGAGTTAGATTAAGCATAAGTCGAGGATTTATCATCAAAAAACAGTATGCGTTTTATCCTATTTATTTGTTTGAGTAATATCATCGTCCGGGGCAGCGCCGCTCCACCATTGGATCAGCGAGGCGTTTGGTGCCAGATCAAAATGGGGTTTACCGAGCAGATGATTCAGAATGCGTGCTGAGCGCCAGGCCATCAGGCTGAGCCCGCCTTCCGCGCTGCCGTGGCTGTGGATACCGGCATTCACCGCATAAATGCGATTCTGCTCAGGCCCCTGCCATTCGAGGTTAAAATCGGGCAGTAACGGCAAGTGTTGTTGGTCGTCGAAAGGAATGCGTGGCAACAGGGGTTTTAAATAGGCAGGGAGTGAAGGGCGATAACCGGTTGCTAAAATGACGACATCGGCATTGAATCCTTCCTGGCGATTTTCAAGACCGTGTCGGGTGCGCAATTGGAACCCTTTGCCTGTCGGCTCGATCGCCAGCAGAGTGCGATGCGGCAAAAGACGCACGTTGCGCGGCTGGTGCATCACATCGAAACGCATATAAAGCTCCCGGTACAAAGTACGTAGCGTATGGTTACTAATACCGTCGGCCGGCAGTTTCTGAGTCTTGAGTTCGCGCTCGCGGATATCCTGCGGCAGCGTATAAAAATAATCGACGTACTCCGGGGTGAAATATTCATTGGTGAAGGCAGACTCGTCCAGCGGCTGAAAATTGGGCCGACGGGAAATCCAGTCGAGCTGTGCCGGTTCGCCCCAGTGCCCCCGCAGCGCGTTCAGAAAAATATCGGCACCGCTTTGGCCGCCGCCAATCACCGCCACCCGCTTACCGGTCAGATCCGGATTACGCAGGCCCATTTCGGCGGCATGCAGGCAGTTTTCGCCCAGCGCCGGATAAAACTCCTCAGGCAGCCAGGGGTCGTGGCCGGTGCCCAGACAGATATTCTTCGCCCACAGGGTTTGGTCGCGGGTGCGTACTTTGAACAGCTGTTTTTCATCGTCAAAATCGATGCTTTCAACCGACTGCGAAAACTGTAACCCTTCTAATCTATTACAGGCCCAGCTCAAATAGTCGGAGAACTCTTCGCGGCTGATAATTTGCTGTTCGGTAATCAGAAAACGATAAATTTTTTTCTGCTCGACCAGGTAATTGATAAAGGAGAATTGGCTGCGAGGCGTTACCGCCGTAACCAGGTCCTGCAACACATAGGTCTGCATATAGGCGGAAGGGAGCAGCATGCCGGGATGCCAACGGAAGCTGGCGTTGCGATCGAGAAAGGCATAATTCAGTGCACCACTTTCATAGGCCAACGCCGCCAGGCTGAGGTTGAAAGGGCCAAGGCCGACGCCGAGTAAATCCAGTGGTTCATTCATTTTTTCTTATCTCTTTGATGGAAATTGCTGAGATAAGCTTAGGTGAATTTTGGCAAGAAGGAGGAGAAAGCAGGCGTTTGTCGGGGGTTCTTCCTGCCAGATTCTGTGGCAGGAAGCGAAAACCAGCTGGCTTGTTAACGTCTTATTCCAGCACGAAAGTGTCTCCGGTCGCGGGTGACATCACCTCCGGTAGCCACAGGCGTCCCCAGGTTCCGGTGCAATGGCACCCCATTAATTTCTCTGGTTTTTGCTGATGAAGAAAATGTCTTACCCGCCATAGCGTGAGCGGCGACGCGCAGCGCAGATGAAAACCGCCGATCAAAGCGTGGATCCGATCGATCCCAGTGATTTTCTGGCAGTGACGCACGATGTGAATGATCCCGCGATGCCCGCAACCGGTAATAATCACCAGCCCGCGATCGGATTTATAAATCAGCACGCCTTCGTCGATGACATAGTCCACTCCTGCATTTTCCCCGACAATCACTCCATAGGCGCGCGGTGCGGGTACTGCGATTTCGCCTGACCACATAAAACGATCGCTGATAGACAGTGGTTCGCGGCTGTACTCCATGCGGTGGCGTGAGTAATCGATATCCAAAGAGAGCTTTTTGATTTTGCGGGTGTGGCCCAGTACCTTCAGCGCCGCATAGCGTTCGTCGCCGATCTGCGGATGGCAGATAATGCGGCAGCCGTCAGGCAGCCAGGTGACGCCGCCGCAGTGGTCATAGTGGCCATGAGAGAGCACGGTTGCGGTTATTGTGGAGAGATCTACGCCCATCAGCCGCGCATTGTGCAGGAAACTGCCGTCAGGGCCGGTATCAAATAAAACGCTGGCAGTTTCATCCTGAAGCAGCAGGCTTAAGCCTGCCTTGGCCAGCAGTGACGGATTGGCGCTGGCGGCGCGGCGGTTTTCCAGCAGCACCTTGAAGGTTAATGCCATCTTTGCTCGTTCCTGAGAAGGATCCCTGACCCACCAGTATATCTAGGGAGTTATGACGGCTCTGTGAGCCAAGGCGCAGAGCGGGGCAAAGAAAAACGGCCAGAACAAAGGTTTGTCCTGGCCGTGAATAGGTCGCTTGTTACGTTACCGCCGCTTATTTACCGATGCAGAAGCTGGAGAAAATGCGTCCCAGCAGGTCATCTGAGGTAAATTCGCCGGTGATTTCACTCAGCGCTTGCTGCGCCAGTCGCAATTCTTCGGCCAGCAGCTCCCCCGCGTAAGCGCTCACTAACTGTTCTTTGCCCTCGATCAGATGCTGGGCTGCTTGCTCAAGCGCCTGCAGGTGGCGGCGACGTGCCAGGAAACCGCCTTCCATATTGCTGGTGAAGCCCATACTCTGCTTCAGGTGGTCCCGCAGCAGGTCGATACCTTCACCGGTGCGCGCCGACAGGCGAATAAGTGAGTGACCATTTACTTCTGTCATGCCCAAGGGTTCACCGGTGATGTCGGCTTTGTTACGTACTACGGTGATCGGCAGACGATGCGGCAGACGTGCCATAAACTCCGGCCAAATCTCTGCCGGTTCGGTTGCTGCGGTGGTGGTGCCATCGACCATAAACAGCACGCGGTCGGCCTGTTCGATCTCGTTCCACGCACGTTCGATACCGATACGCTCCACTTCGTCGCTGGCTTCGCGCAGGCCGGCGGTGTCGATGATGTGTAAAGGCATGCCGTCGATGTGAATATGCTCGCGCAGCACGTCGCGAGTGGTCCCGGCGATATCGGTGACGATAGCCGCTTCGCGACCGGCCAGTTCGTTCAACAGGCTGGATTTACCGGCGTTAGGACGCCCGGCGATCACCACTTTCATCCCTTCGCGCAGCAGGCTGCCCTGACGCGCTTCTGCGCGTACGTTGGAAAGAGAGGCCATGACTCCGTTGAGCTGCGCCTCGATTTTACCGTCAGACAGGAAGTCGATTTCCTCATCCGGGAAGTCTATCGCTGCTTCTACATAGATTCGCAGGTGAGTAAGTGCTTCCACAAGCTGGTTGATGCGGGTGGAGAACGCCCCCTGCAGCGAGTTCATGGCAGAACGTGCCGCCTGCTCGGAACTGGCGTCGATCAGGTCGGCAATCGCTTCGGCCTGCGCCAGATCCAGCTTGTCATTAAGGAAGGCACGCTCGGAAAATTCGCCGGGACGGGCGATACGCACGCCGGGCAGCGCCAGTACGCGTTTGAGCAGCAAATCGAGGATAACCGGCCCGCCGTGGCCTTGCAGTTCCAGCACGTCTTCGCCGGTAAACGAGTTCGGGCCAGGAAACCACAGCGCGATGCCCTGGTCCAGAGTGGCGCCTTCGGCATCACGGAACGGCAGGTAATCGGCGTAACGCGGCTTCGGCAGTTTGCCGAGCAGGGCCTGGGCTACGTCTTTGGCGCCACGGCCGGAAATACGCAAAATGCCGACGCCGCCGCGTCCCGGCGGGGTGGCTTGGGCTACGATGGTATCGGTGGTGCTCATAGTGATTCTCTCTGACGATTCAATATGCAAAAAGGCGGTCTTAATGACCGCCTCTTATCTTTTGCTGCAAGGGTTCAGCGCGCCGAACCCCTACAATACGCTTAGATCTTTTTCTTGTCGCGGCTGTGCAGGCCACGTTTTTCCAGGCCGCGGTAAATCAGCTGCTGCTGGAGGATGGTCACCAGGTTACTGACGATGTAGTACAGCACCAGACCTGACGGGAACCACAGGAAGAACACTGTGAAGATCACCGGCATAAAGGTCATGATTTTCTGCTGCATCGGGTCAGTGACGGTGGTTGGCGACATCTTCTGGATGAAGAACATCGTCACGCCCATCAGGATTGGCAAGATGTAGTACGGGTCTTGCGCCGACAGGTCATGGATCCACAGGGCGAACGGCGCATGGCGCAGCTCAACCGAGCCCATCAACATGTAGTACAGCGCCAGGAAGATTGGCATCTGGATAACCAGCGGCAAACACCCACCCAACGGGTTCACTTTCTCAGACTTGTACAGCGCCATCATTTCCTGGCTCATGCGCTGTTTGTCATCACCGATACGCTCACGCATCGCCTGCAGTTTTGGCTGCAGCATGCGCATTTTGGCCATCGAGGTGTACTGCGCTTTGGTCAGCGGGTACATGATGCCACGCACGATGAAGGTGATGATGATAATTGAGAAGCCCCAGTTACCGATAAAGCCGTGGATAAACTTCAGCAATTTGAACAGCGGCTGAGAGATGAACCACAACCAACCGTAATCCACGGTCAGATCCAGGTGCGGCGCCAGTTGGGCCATCTGGTCTTGCAGTTCCGGACCCACCCACAGGGTGGCATTCAGCTGCTGCTGCGCACCAGGCTGCACCACTACCGGAGTAGATTTGAAGCCAATGGTGGACAGGTTATCGCCAGGTTTGGCGGTATAGAAGGTGTTGCTGCCTTGCGTTGCTGGCACCCATGCGGTGGCGAAGTACTGTTGCAGCATGGCAACCCAACCGCCCTGCGTGGTGACACTCAGGTTTTCGTCCTTATCGAACGCATACTTCTGATATTTGTCTTCGCTGGAAGAGTACGCCGCGCCACGGAAGGTGTGCAGAGCGAAGTTGTTGCTGCCGGTGTCACGGTGCTTAGGCAGCTCGGTCGTCTGCTTCAGTTGGCCGAACAGGGTCAGTTCCAGCGGGGTGGTGCCTTTGTTGTCGACGTTGTAGTCAACAGCAACCGCGTAATGATTACGCTTGAGCACGAAAGTCTTGGTGTAGATAGCGCCGTCTTTACCGGTAAAGGTCAGCGGAATGCGCAGCTCTTCCTGGCCTTCCGGCAGGGTGTAGCTGTCCTGCGCCGCCTGGAACAGAGGACGTTCGCCGTTTGCCGGGTTATCCGGGCCGTTTCTGCCGGTCAGGCCGCTTTGCGCCTGATAAACAAATGACGGTGTGGTTTCCAGCAGTTGGAATGGCGTCGATGAACCCAGAGTGTCCGGGTAAGCCAACAGTTTAGCCTGCTCGATATCACCACCACGGGTGTTGATGGTCAGCGACAGCACGTCAGTATTAACGGTAATCAGTTTACCCTGACCACTGGCTGGAACTGCTGAGCTTGCGGCATCACCGGTAGCAGTGTTCGAAGTCTGTTGCGTGGTCTGGGCGACTGGTTGCGGAGCGTTGTCCGTTTGCCAGGCTTGCCAGATCATGAAAGACACGAACAGCAGAGCGATGAGGAGAAGATTGCGTTGCGAATCCATCGTTAGTGTTCTCTGTTATCGTCGGGTTTCGGCGGCACGGGATCATCGCCACCTGGGTTCAAGGGGTGGCATTTTAATACGCGTTTCAATGCTAACCAACTGCCTTTTATCATGCCAAACCTGCTTAATGCCTCAATTGCGTAATGAGAGCATGTCGGCTGGAAGCGACAACGAGGCCCAAGCAGCGGACTGATGACGAGCTGGTAAGCCCGCACCAGCCCGATCAGGATGCGGGAGCCTGGCGACAGTGGCGACGCCATAATTTTTCCAAAGCTTCCGTCAGCGCGCGGTTATCCAAATCCGCTATCCCTTTTTTGGCCACCACGACAAAATCCATCGCCGGTAACTCGTGCTGACGTAAACGGAAGCTTTCGCGGGTTAGGCGTTTGATCCGATTGCGTTCATGCGCGCGTTTGACGTGTTTTTTGGCGACGGTAAGACCGATGCGGGGATGCCCCAGCTGGTTCAGGCGGCCGAGGATGGTGATTTGCGGCGTGCCAGCCCGTTGTGGCTGCTGGAAGACGAAAGTGAAATGAGTGGGAGTTAACAAACGTAACTCCCTGGGAAAAGCTAGCTTAACCACTCAGCGGGTTAGCTTTTATTACTTAGAAACAGTCAGACGAGAACGGCCTTTCGCACGACGGCGGGCCAGAACTTGACGACCATTTTTGGTGGCCATACGAGCACGGAAACCGTGGCTACGGTTGCGCTTCAATACGGACGGTTGGAAAGTGCGTTTCATGGCGATTTCTACCTAAACTTAAATAATTACTGATCAGTAAACGCGTTTGGCTATTCGGCGTGAAGACGACCGACGCCTCAATCGCAATATATAAAGAAGCGGGATTGTAATAATTGTACAGTCCTGAGTCAATTCACATCGCGCTAGCCTACCTGGTTGTCTGCCAATACAGAGTAAAATCCGGTCTTGGCCCGTGGTCACCGCAGAATCCTGTCTGGTTAATGACACACCATTAAGGAACCAGGTACACACGTAGGGCGAAGATTATACGGACTCGGGGGTAAATCGCAAGGATCCCGACGCGATCCTTGTGGTTAAAGCCAAGGATCCGACGTGGATAACAGGGTATAACCGGTTGACAATGTAAAAAATACCGTTCCTCAGGCGGTATTTCGCCTGCAATTTGGCGTGGCTGGCGAAAAGATCGCCGCAGGCCGGGGCCTGTGGATAAAATGGATCTAATCTGTGATGAAGGGGAGGATCTCTTGCGCGGATTGCGCTATGATCCGTCATTCCGATCGCGATCTCTCAAGCGGGGATCGTGAGGGACATAAACCGTGAAAGGCGGTTCGCATCCCCCACAGGCAAACAGCCGATGCCGGGTATGTGTCAAAAATCATGAGTTATAAAAAATTAGCCTGATTCTTTTCTTTTATTGATCTTGTTCGAGTGGAGTCCGCCGTGTCACTTTCGCTTTGGCAGCAGTGTCTTGCCCGATTGCAGGATGAGTTACCTGCCACAGAATTTAGTATGTGGATACGCCCATTGCAGGCGGAACTGAGTGACAACACCCTGGCGCTTTATGCGCCCAATCGTTTTGTGCTGGATTGGGTTCGCGATAAGTACTTAAACAATATCAATGGCCTGTTGAATGATTTCTGCGGTACGGATGCCCCCTTGCTGCGTTTTGAAGTGGGCAGCAAACCGATCTCCCAAATCATCAGCCAGACCGTTACCGCCAGCGTGAGTGCAAGCGCACCCAGCGCACCGGTAGCGCGCGCCGTGGCGCCGTCCCGCCCCAGTTGGGACAACGCGGCTCCTCAGCCTGAACTTTCCTACCGCTCCAACGTTAACCCAAAGCATACCTTTGATAACTTTGTTGAGGGTAAATCCAACCAGTTGGCGCGCGCGGCGGCCCGCCAGGTGGCGGATAACCCGGGCGGCGCCTATAACCCGCTGTTCCTGTATGGCGGCACCGGCCTGGGTAAAACTCACCTGTTGCACGCGGTAGGCAACGGCATCATGGCCCGCAAGGCCAACGCCAAAGTGGTCTATATGCACTCTGAACGCTTTGTTCAGGACATGGTCAAAGCCTTGCAGAACAATGCCATTGAAGAATTTAAGCGTTATTACCGCTCGGTCGATGCGCTGCTGATCGATGACATCCAATTTTTTGCCAATAAAGAGCGTTCGCAGGAAGAGTTCTTCCATACCTTTAACGCCCTGTTGGAAGGCAATCAGCAGATTATCCTGACCTCAGACCGCTACCCGAAAGAGATTAACGGCGTGGAAGATCGCCTGAAGTCGCGCTTCGGTTGGGGGCTGACGGTGGCGATCGAGCCGCCTGAGCTGGAAACCCGCGTGGCGATCCTGATGAAAAAGGCCGACGAGAACGATATCCGTCTGCCGGGCGAAGTGGCGTTCTTTATCGCCAAGCGCCTGCGTTCCAACGTGCGTGAGCTCGAAGGGGCGCTGAACCGCGTGATTGCCAACGCAAACTTTACCGGCCGTGCCATTACCATTGATTTCGTGCGTGAAGCGCTGCGCGATCTGCTGGCTCTGCAGGAAAAGCTGGTCACCATCGATAATATTCAAAAGACGGTGGCGGAATACTATAAAATTAAAGTCGCGGATTTGTTGTCCAAGCGGCGTTCGCGTTCCGTTGCCCGCCCGCGCCAAATGGCGATGGCATTGGCAAAAGAACTCACCAACCACAGCCTGCCAGAAATCGGCGATGCGTTTGGTGGCCGCGACCATACCACGGTGTTGCACGCCTGCCGGAAGATTGAGCAGCTGCGTGAGGAAAGTCACGACATCAAAGAAGATTTCTCCAATTTAATCAGAACATTATCTTCCTAGCGCTATGAAATTTATCGTTGAACGTGAGCATCTGCTAAAACCGCTGCAACAGGTGAGCAGCCCGCTGGGCGGCCGCCCAACCTTGCCAATTCTGGGTAACCTGCTGTTGCAGGTGACGGAAGGCTCCCTGCTGCTGACCGGCACCGATCTGGAGATGGAGATGGTGGCGCGCGTTGCCCTGTCCCAGCCCCATGAAGCGGGCGCGACTACCGTCCCCGCGCGTAAATTCTTTGATATCTGCCGTGGTCTGCCTGAAGGGGCCGAGATCACCGTAACGCTTGAAAGCGAGCGCATGCTGGTGCGTTCCGGCCGCAGCCGCTTCTCACTTTCTACGTTGCCGGCGGCGGATTTCCCGAACCTGGACGACTGGCAGAGCGAAGTTGAATTTTCGCTGCCACAGGCGACGCTGAAGCGCCTGATTGAAGCTACGCAGTTCTCGATGGCTCATCAGGACGTGCGTTACTACTTAAACGGCATGCTGTTCGAAACCGAAGGGGAAGAGCTGCGTACCGTGGCGACCGACGGTCACCGCCTGGCGGTGTGTTCGATGCCGATCGGCCAGGAATTGCCGTCGCATTCGGTGATCGTGCCGCGTAAAGGCGTGATGGAGCTGGTGCGTCTGCTGGACGGTGGCGAGACCTTGTTGCAACTGCAGATCGGCAGCAACAACATTCGCGCTCACGTTGGTGACTTTATCTTCACCTCCAAGCTGGTTGACGGCCGTTTCCCTGATTATCGCCGCGTATTGCCGAAGAACCCGGACAAAACGCTGGAAGCCGGCTGCGACTTGCTCAAGCAGGCGTTTGCCCGCGCGGCCATTTTGTCGAACGAAAAGTTCCGCGGCGTGCGCCTGTACGTTAGCCAGAACCAGCTCAAGATCACCGCCAACAATCCGGAACAGGAAGAAGCGGAAGAGATCCTCGATGTCAGCTACGACGGCACCGAGATGGAAATTGGTTTTAACGTCAGTTACGTGCTGGACGTTTTGAACGCGCTCAAGTGTGAAGATGTGCGTCTGCTGCTGACCGACTCGGTTTCCAGCGTGCAGATCGAAGACGGCGCCAGTAAGTCTGCTGCTTACGTCGTCATGCCAATGCGGCTGTAGTCTCGTTACCTTGAATTACAGCACCGTTATCGGTAAAGAGATTGCATGGCTCTGACGCGTTTACTGATTAAAGACTTCCGCAATATAGAAGCGGCGGATTTGTCGCTGGCGCCGGGATTCAACTTCCTGGTTGGCGCCAACGGCAGCGGGAAAACCAGCGTGCTTGAGGCGGTGTATACCCTTGGGCACGGGCGTGCGTTTCGCAGCCTGCAGGCCGGCCGGGTGATCCGCCACGACCAGCCGGAGTTCATTTTGCACGGCCGTATTGACGGTGCAGAACGTGAAATATCCGTAGGATTAAGCAAGAGCCGTCAGGGTGACAGCAAGGTACGCATCGATGGCAGCGACGGCCACAAAGTGGCTGAACTGGCGCAGTTATTGCCGATGCAACTGATCACCCCCGAAGGTTTTACCCTGCTAAACGGCGGGCCGAAATTCCGGCGCGCCTTCCTGGACTGGGGCTGTTTTCATAACGAACCCGGTTTTTTCACCGCCTGGAGCAACCTGAAACGGTTACTGAAGCAGCGCAATGCCGCGCTGCGCCAGGTCAGTCGCTATGCGCAAATCCGCGCCTGGGATCAGGAACTGATCCCGTTGGCAGAGCGCATCAGCGAGTGGCGGGCAGCTTACAGCGACGCGATTGCCGCGGATATTACCGCGACGTGCGCGCAGTTTTTGCCCGAATTTGCCCTGAGTTTCTCTTTCCAGCGCGGCTGGGACAAAGAGAGCGACTACGGAGAGCTGCTGGAGCGCCAGTTTGAGCGCGACAGGGCGTTAACCTATACCGCGGTGGGGCCGCATAAGGCGGACTTCCGCATTCGTGCCGACGGCACGCCGGTAGAGGATTTGTTATCGCGCGGTCAGCTTAAATTGCTGATGTGCGCATTGCGCTTAGCGCAGGGTGAGTTTCTCACCCGGCAGAGCGGGCGGCGTTGCCTGTATCTGATTGATGATTTTGCCTCCGAGCTGGACACCGGCCGTCGCCGGTTGCTGGCCGATCGCCTGAAAGCCACCCAGGCCCAGGTCTTTGTCAGTGCCGTGAGCGCTGAACAAGTGACCGATATGGCCGGTGAAAAGGGCAAGATGTTCCGCGTGGAACAAGGTAAAATAGAGGTTCAACCACAGGACTAAAATGAGCGAGAAACGTTGATGTCGAATTCTTATGACTCCTCAAGTATCAAGGTATTAAAAGGGCTGGACGCGGTGCGTAAGCGCCCGGGCATGTATATCGGCGACACCGATGATGGCACCGGTCTGCACCACATGGTATTCGAGGTTGTGGACAACGCTATCGACGAAGCACTCGCTGGCCACTGTAGTGACATTCAGGTGACCATCCATGCCGACAATTCCGTTTCGGTACAGGATGATGGCCGCGGTATCCCGACCGGTATTCACGAAGAGGAAGGGGTTTCCGCAGCACAGGTGATCATGACCGTGCTGCATGCCGGCGGCAAATTTGATGACAACTCCTACAAGGTCTCCGGCGGTCTGCACGGCGTGGGCGTCTCCGTTGTTAACGCCCTGTCTGAGAAGCTGGAACTGGTGATCCGTCGTGAAGGCAAGGTGCATGAGCAAACCTATGCCATGGGCGAGCCATTGTCGCCGCTGAAAGTGGTCGGTGAAACCGATCAGACCGGCACCACGGTCCGTTTCTGGCCGAGCTATGAAACCTTCACCAACAATACCGAATTTGAGTACGACATTCTGGCCAAGCGCCTGCGCGAACTCTCTTTCCTGAACTCCGGCGTGTCTATCCGCCTGAAAGACAAACGTACCGACAAAGAAGACCACTTCCACTACGAAGGCGGTATCAAGGCGTTTGTTGAATATCTGAACAAGAACAAAACCCCGATCCACCCGAACGTGTTCTACTTCTCGACCGTCAAAGACGACATCGGTGTGGAAGTGGCGCTGCAGTGGAACGACGGTTTCCAGGAAAACATCTACTGCTTCACCAACAACATCCCGCAGCGTGACGGCGGTACCCATCTGGTCGGTTTCCGTACCGCGATGACCCGTACCCTGAACAGCTACATGGATAAAGAAGGCTACAGCAAAAAGGCCAAAATCAGCGCCACCGGCGACGATGCGCGTGAAGGTCTGATTGCCGTGGTTTCGGTGAAGGTGCCTGATCCGAAGTTCTCTTCTCAGACCAAAGACAAGCTGGTGTCTTCCGAGGTGAAAACCGCGGTTGAAACGCTGATGAACGAGAAGCTGGTCGATTATCTGATGGAAAACCCGGGCGATGCGAAAATCGTCGTCGGTAAAATCATCGACGCGGCACGTGCTCGTGAAGCGGCGCGTAAAGCGCGTGAAATGACCCGCCGTAAGGGCGCACTGGATCTGGCCGGCCTGCCGGGCAAACTGGCGGACTGCCAGGAACGTGATCCTGCGCTGTCTGAACTGTATCTGGTGGAAGGGGACTCAGCGGGCGGCTCTGCCAAGCAGGGACGTAACCGTAAGAACCAGGCAATCCTGCCGTTGAAAGGTAAAATCCTCAACGTAGAGAAGGCGCGCTTCGACAAGATGCTGTCTTCGCAGGAAGTGGCGACGTTGATCACCGCGCTGGGCTGCGGCATTGGCCGTGACGAGTACAACCCGGACAAACTGCGCTATCACAGCATCATCATCATGACCGATGCCGACGTCGATGGCTCGCACATCCGTACGCTGCTGTTGACCTTCTTCTACCGTCAGATGCCGGAAATCATTGAGCGCGGCCACGTGTTCATTGCTCAGCCGCCTTTGTACAAGGTGAAAAAAGGCAAGCAGGAACAGTACATCAAAGATGACGAGGCGATGGATCAATACCAAATCGCCATCGCGATGGACGGCGCAACCCTGCACACCAACGCCAGCGCCCCGGCACTGGGCGGTGAGCAACTGGAAAAACTGGTTGCCGAACACTACAGCGTGCAGAAGCTGATCGGTCGTATGGAGCGTCGCTACCCGCGCGCGCTGCTGAACAACCTGATCTACCAGCCGACTCTGCAGGAAGAAGACCTGAGCGATCAGTCCAAGGTTAAGACCTGGATTGATTCTCTGGTGAAACTGCTGAACGACAAAGAGCAGCACGGTAGCAGCTATGACTCGGTGATCTTCGAGAACCGCGAGCGCCAGATGTTTGAGCCGGTGCTGCGCATTCGTACCCACGGTGTGGATACCGATTACGCGCTGGACTTCGACTTCATCCACGGTGGCGAGTACCGCAAAATCTGCGTGCTGGGCGAGAAACTGCGCGGCCTGATCGAAGAGGGTGCCTTCATCGAACGTGGTGAGCGCCGTCAGCCGATTGAAAGTTTCGAGCAGGCATTGGAGTGGCTGGTGAAAGAGTCACGTCGCGGCCTGGCGGTACAACGCTATAAAGGTCTGGGCGAGATGAACCCAGAGCAGCTGTGGGAAACCACCATGGATCCGGAAAGCCGCCGTATGCTGCGCGTGACCGTGAAGGACGCCATTGCTGCAGACCAATTGTTCACCACCCTGATGGGTGATGCGGTCGAACCTCGTCGTGCCTTTATCGAAGAGAATGCCCTGAAAGCGGCAAATATCGATATCTAACGCATTGATGACTGTGAAAATCCGCGCCGGGCAACCCGCGCGGATTTTTTTACGCCGTTTTTGACGCTGACACGGCGGGCTGAAACGCGTTAGCATGGGAAAAAACCACTGGGAGAGGATCGAATGGCTATTGAACTGATTGCGATTGATATGGACGGCACGCTGCTCAACCCGCAGCACCAAATTACGCCGGCGGTAAAGCAGGCAATCACCGAGGCGCGCCGCAAAGGGGTGCATGTGGTGCTGGCCACCGGGCGGCCTTACGTCGGCGTGCAAGACTATCTGCGTCAGTTGGACATTCAGGGACCTGGTGATTTTTGTATTACCTATAACGGTGCGCTGGTTTTGAAGGCGGTAGATGGTGCCTGCATTCTGCAGGAAACGCTGGGCTTTGAGGATTATCTCTACTTCGAGCAGATGGCGCGCGAACTCGGCGTTCACTATCAGGCGTTTGATTTCGATACGTTGTATACACCGAACAAAGATATCGGCAAATACACCGTGCACGAATCGGAGATGACCGGCATTCCGCTCAAGTACCGCAGCGTGGAAGAGATGGATCCGGCGATCCGTTTCCCTAAGTTGATGATGGTTGACGAGCCTGAGCTGTTGGATCGTGCCATCGCCCGCATCCCGGCTGAAACGCGGGAGCGTTATACCATCCTGAAAAGCGCGCCGTATTTCCTGGAGATCCTGCATAAGAACGTGGATAAAGGGACCGGCGTAAAAATGCTGGCCGATCATCTTGGTATTGCACAGCAAAACGTGATGACGTTGGGCGATCAAGCCAACGACACCGCAATGATCGAGTATGCCGGCGTTGGCGTGGCCATGGGCAATGCCATTGAGGAACTGAAGGCGGTGGCGCAGTTTGTGACCACCACCAATACCGAAGACGGCGTGGCACGCGCCATCGAGAAATTTGTGCTGAATGCCTAACGTTGTTTTGCATCAGGGGGCGCAGTTGCGCCCCTTAATCCCGTTATAACCGCGCTAAAATTCCCTTCACAATCTGCACATCCTGAATCGCCAAGCCGGTCAGATCGGCCAGGGTGATTTGCTCCGGATCGCTGCGCACCTTCTTTCCTTGCGCCAGAACGGTACCTAATTCGACGAGGGGTATCGAAGCCAACAATCCCTGCCGATAAGCCATGGCGATTTCGCCGTATTCTGTACATTGAGACACAGAGTCTGCCAGCAACACATCCGCCCTGGCCACCAGACCGCTCTCCAGTTCCTGCTTGCCATGGGAATCGGCGCCTACCGCGGTGATGTGGGTGCCGGGCCGAATATCCGTCGCCCGCAGAATCGGCTCTCGGCTGGGCGTGGTGGTGATAATCAACCGGCAGTGTGCCGCCAGTTCTGCCGCATCCTGGGTTGTATGCACCCGAAATCCTTCGGCCTCGGCACTGTGGCGGTAGGCTTGCAGCGCCGACTCGTTGCGGCCCCATACCCAGACTTCACGGCAGGCGGTCAGAGGTTTTAGCTGTTGCAACTGCAGCAGGGCCTGCATGCCGCAGCCGACGATACCTATGGCCGGGATCTCCGTCGGTGCGCACAGTTCGGCGACGATGCGCCCGGCCAGAGCGGTGCGTAATGCGGTTAACCAGCCTTCGTCCAGCAACAACGCCTGCGGTTCACCGGTTTGTGCTGAGAAAGCCATCATCAGCCCTTGATTGCTGGCCAACCCCTGCGCTGGATTACGGTAAAAACCGGAGGAAACCTTGAGGACAAACTGCTCGTCTCCTTCCAGCCACGCCGATTTAATACAGCAGTCACCGGCTGCCTGCTCAAACAGAAAATGTTGTACCGGCGGTTGCTGTACCTGCCGTTTTGAATAGGCAATAAACCCTTCTTTTAGCAGTAACGTGGTGGCATCTGCGTCGAAAGCTTCAAGTATCTGCCTTTTGTTAAGGATTTTCATCGGCGATCGCCTTGAGGTATTTCTCGAGCACGATGTTTTTTCCGCACAGGACGACGGCCACTTTTTTCCCCTGAAATTCCGGTGCCAGCTTAATGGCGGCGGCTAAGGCTACCCCGGCCGCCCCTTCGATAATCCAGCGATCGCTGACGGCAATTTGGCGCATAGCCTGCTTGATTTCAGTTTCACTGACCAAGACTTTTCGGTCGATCAGCTGCTGACACAGAGGGAAGGTAATGGCGCCTGGCTCCACGCCCCCGGCAGTGCCGTCGGACAGGGTATCTTGCTCTTCCACCGGGAAAATGTAGCCGGCTTCCAATGCGCTGTACATGCTGGTGGCGTTTTCCGGCCAACAGGCAATTAGCTGCGTTTTCGGCGATAGTTGCTGCAAAACGCTGCCAATGCCCGAAATATAGCCGCCACCCCCCACCGCGACAAACACCGCATCCAAATCCGGCTGTTGTTCGACCAGCTCCATGCCGCAGGTCCCCTGACCGGCGATGACCTGCTCGTCATTATAGGGAGAGACATAAACCTTCCCTTGTTCCTGCGCCGCCTTTTCCCCCGCCTGCTCGGCATTTAGCGCATCGCCCGCCACCAGCTCTACCTGGGCGCCCAGCGCGCGAATGGTGTCGAGTTTTATCGCCGCTGCCGTTTCCGGCGCATAAACCTTGACCTCAACGCCCATCAACTTTCCCGCCAGCGCCATCGCCTGGCCATGATTGCCGCTGGAGGCGGCGATCACTCCGCGTTGGCGTTGCTCTTCACTCAGTAGCCGCAGTTTATTACTGGCGCCGCGAAACTTAAAAGAGCCGGTAGGCTGCAGGTGGTCGCATTTCAGGAACAGTTCGCAACCCAAGCGTTGCGACAACAGTACGCTGCGTTCCAGTGGGGTGACGCGAACCTGTGGGCGCAATTGTTGGTGGGCGGAAACAATTGCATCGAATAAGTGGCTCATGACGGCTCCAGTAAAGAAGATAATGTAGACTTTAAAATCCAGTTTGTACTTTTTAGTCTTTTATGTAAACCCCTATCTGTCTATGGGAGAGTATGTCGATGGGTGATGTGAAACGCGTCGGGTGATCCGGTAAGATGGCGGCTCAGTGCCAGCATGCGCAGGGGAGCCGCCATGAGCCATCGGGAAAAACAGCTGACTTTTGACCCACGTGGGCATCAGTTAACCAATATTAATGTCTGGACGCCGGACAGCCAGTGGCTGGCTTACGACGTACGCCCGAACGGTGCCTCCTTCACCGGTCTGAGCATCGAGCGGGTGAATGTCGATACCGGCGTAGTCGAAGTCGTGTATCGCGCCCAACAGGGCGCCCACGTTGGTGTAGTGACCGTCAGCCCGGATGAACCCGCCCGCTATGCTTTCATTCATGGGCCTGAACACCCGGACAGCGTCTGGCATTACGATTTTCACCATCGCCGCGGGGTGATCGTCAGCGAACCCGACCGTGAGCTGGCCATTACCCTTGATGCGATGGACATCACTCCCCCTTATACGCCGGGTGCACTGCGTGGCGGCACTCACGTACACGTGTTCAGCCCGGACGGCAGCCGCCTGAGCTTTACCTATAACGACCACGTCATGCACGAACTGGATCGGGCGCAGGACCTGCGTAACGTTGGCGTGGCCGTACCGTTACAGGGAGTGAACCCGCCGAAGCAGCATCCTCGTGAATATGACGGCAGCCATTACTGCGTGCTGGTGAGCGAGACCACGCCACAACCCCAACCCGGCAGCGATCAGATTAACCGCGCCTATGAAGAGGGCTGGGTCGGGCAAAGGGGCTATGTACGGCCCGATGGGCGTCAGCAGCGCTGGGCGCTGGCATTTATCGGCGACACTCTTTCTCATCACGGTGAAAAGTTGCCGGAAGTATTCATTGTGGATTTGCCGCAGGATGACGCGGATTACGCCAGGGCAGGTTCCCGGCCACTGCAGGGGACCGCAAACAGCTTGCCTGCGCCACCGCTGGGCGTGCAACAACGGCGGTTGACCTTTACCGGCGAGCGTCGTTATCCAGGCGTGGTAACCGCCCCACGTCACTGGCTGCGCAGCTCGCCCGATGGCAGCATGATTGCCTGTTTAATGAAGGATGATGCGGGTGTGGTACAGCTGTGGACGGTTTCGCCAAACGGCGGTGAACCGCGGCAGGTCACTCGTGGTGAACAGGGGATCGAATCGGCGTTCAGTTGGCACCCACAGGGGGGGCGGATTGCGCTGGTGTGTGACAACAGCCTGATGCTGTGCGAGGTGGCCAGCGGCCGCATGCAGCGCCTGACTCAGCGGACGGCGCTACCGCCATCGGGCGATGCTATCGTATTTTCACCGGATGGAAACAAAGTGGCCTTTATGCGCGAGGTCGACGGATTCAGCCAGATTTTTGTGGTTGAAGCCTGATCGAGGGTGCGGGCGAGAAGCCCGCATCAGAATATTTTACTGGGGTGTGGTCGTAGCGGCATGGGCCGGATCGCCGCTGGCGGCCAGGTTCTGCTCTTCGCCGCGCAAAATACGCGCTTTAGGTGAGTCCGCGGTACTGTCGCTGCCGGAGCGCATGTAGTCGTAAGGCAGTAATACGGTATCCATCACCGCCGAGAATGGCAGGTCCAACGCCACCAGCGGCATCATTGCCCAGCTGGTATTGTCGTCCTTCAGCATATCCACGCTGGCACGGGTGCCAGGATAGTAACCCTGATTAGGGCCGGTATGGCTCATTACGCTGGAGCAGCCGTTGGTCGCTAACAGCATGCAACTGGTTGCTATGACTCTTATCGTTTTCATTTTCCATCCTGCAGGGTGCTGTTCCCCAAAATCTGCTGATCTATAACATCCTCTGGATGTTTTAAAAGGAGCAAGGACCCGCTCTGTGGCGGTTGTCTCACTTTATTGTAAGGGATAAAAAAACTTTCGCCGAACTGATTGTCATTTTTTTGATCGTGGGCGGTTGAAATGGTGAAAGCGACCCCCATTTTCTTATCAAGGCCAAATTAAGAATTTGCCGTAAGGGAATTCTGGCTATTTAGTCTGTCCATGATGGAAGGCTTAATTATTCAACCTCGCTGAAGTGCCTTAGGAGGCTGTTTTATGCGTAACTTTGATCTTTCACCGCTTTACCGTTCCGCTATTGGGTTTGACCGTTTGTTTAATGCGTTGGAGGCAGGTCAGAGCCAAAGCAATGGCGGTTATCCACCCTATAACGTTGAGCTGGTCGATGAAAATCATTACCGCATTGCGATCGCGGTGGCCGGATTTGCCGAACAGGAGCTGGAGATCACCACTCAGGATAATCTGCTGATAATCCGAGGCGCTCATAATAACGATCCAGCGGAAAGAACCTACTTATATCAAGGTATTGCCGAGCGAAACTTTGAACGTAAATTCCAGTTGGCCGAGCATATCCAAATTAAAGGCGCCAAACTGGAAAACGGGTTGCTGTATATCGATATGGAACGCCTGGTACCGGAAACATTAAAACCGCGTCGTATAGAAATTAAATAATTCATATTTCATCGGCGAAACGTCTCGCTGGTGAAATGTTAATGCCTGCCGACAGGGGGCATACCTTAATTTACCCTATGAATTTCAAGCTACGGGTAAAATCTCGCTTCATAGAAGGAGTTTACATCATGCGTAATTACGATCTTTCACCTTTGCTTCGTCAGTGGATTGGTTTCGACAAACTGGCCAGTTCAATGGGCGGCCAGGAGCCACAGGGGTTCCCGCCTTACAACATTGAGAAAAGCGACGACAACCATTACCGCATTTCTCTGGCGTTAGCCGGGTTTAAACAAAGTGAGCTGGATATTGAAGTAGAAGGCCCACGCCTGACCGTACGTGGCAAGCCGACACCGCCAGAAAAACAGGTGGAATATCTGCATCAGGGGTTGGTGTTCAAAGACTTCAACCTGACCTTCACGCTGGCTGAACACCTGCAGGTCTCTGAGGCCAAGTTTGAAAACGGTCTGCTGCATATCGATCTGGTGCGTCATGTCCCAGAAGCTCTGCAGCCACAGCGTATCGCCATCGGCACCACGCCGGGGTTGGAATCAAAATAACGCTTTGAAAAATTGATAGTTTTACCTATGCATTTCAGGCCGCAGAGGTTCGTACGGCGGCCTGAAAGAGGAAAGGTATCCACGGGGGAAGTCCAAACGGGCTTCCCCCGTTGCATTATGTGGCTTAACCCACAGTCGCGTTTTCCTACCTATGCCAAAATCCCTGTTAATTGTGTGACTTTGACCGCAAACCGGTTGTTAAACTTCTGGCAAGGATGTGACCTATGAGCGAAATCGCCCTGACCGTCAGTATGTTGGCGTTGGTGGCCGTTCTCGGGCTGTGGATGGGTAACTGGAAGCTGTATGGGGTTGGGTTGGGGATTGGCGGGGTGTTGTTTGGCGGCATTATCGTCGGGCATTTCGCCCAGAGTTGGCAGCTCAGTCTGAATGGCGACATGCTGCACTTCATTCAGGAATTTGGCCTGATCCTGTTCGTTTACACCATAGGTATTCAGGTCGGGCCCGGTTTCTTCTCTTCCTTGCGGGTATCCGGGTTGCGGCTCAACGGCTTCGCCATTTTGCTGGTGCTGGTGGGCGGGGTGGTCGCGGCGGTGGTTCACAAGCTGTTTGACGTCCCGCTGCCGATCATTCTTGGCGTGTTCTCCGGTGCCGTCACCAATACTCCCGCACTCGGCGCCGGGCAGCAAATTCTTACCGATTTGGGCTCAGATCCGGCAATGGTCGATCGCATGGGGATGGGCTATGCTATGGCCTATCCGTTCGGTATCTGCGGCATTCTGCTGGTGATGTGGCTGATACGCCTGTTTTTCCGCATCAATATCGAACGGGAGGCTCAGGCTTTTGAAAGCAGCCTGGGCAACCAGCGCGAGCTGCTGCAAACCATGAATATCGCGGTGCGTAACCCGAACCTGCAAGGGATGGCGATCAAGAATGTGCCGCTGCTGAACGGTGAGGATATTATCTGTTCACGCCTGAAACGTGGTGAGTTGCTGATGGTACCGGCGCCGCTCGAGAGGCTGGAGCTGGGCGACTATCTGCATCTGGTGGGCAAACGCGAAAGTCTGGAAAATGCGCGGTTGGTGATTGGCGAAGAGGTCGACGTCTCGCTGTCAACGCGGGGGACGGAACTGCAGGTGGTGAGGGCGGTGGTGACCAATGAGAAAGTTTTGGGCAGCAAAATCCGCGATCTGAACCTGAAGCAAAAGTACGACGTGGTGATCTCGCGCCTCAACCGCGCGGGGGTTGAACTTGTGGCAGGCAGCAATGTAACGCTGCAATTCGGCGACATCCTCAATCTGGTTGGCCGCCCGGAGTCCATCGAGGCGGTGGCGGCCATTGTCGGCAATGCCCAACAGAAGCTGCAGCAGGTGCAAATGCTGCCGGTGTTTATCGGTATCGGTTTGGGGGTACTGTTGGGATCTGTGCCGCTGTTTATTCCGGGTTTTCCCGCTGCGTTGCGCTTGGGCCTGGCCGGTGGACCGCTGGTTGCGGCCTTGATACTCGGGCGTATCGGTAGCATTGGCAAGCTGTATTGGTTTATGCCGCCCAGCGCTAACCTGGCGTTGCGTGAACTGGGTATCGTGCTATTTCTGGCGGTGGTGGGGCTGAAGTCGGGCGGCAACTTTGTCGATACCCTGATTAATGGCGAAGGGTTGGCGTGGATTGGTTACGGTGCACTGATCACTGCAATTCCGTTGCTCAGCGTTGGCGTATTGGCGCGGATGGTGGGTAAGATGAATTATTTGACGCTGTCCGGCATGCTGGCAGGTTCAATGACCGATCCGCCAGCGCTGGCCTTTGCTAACGGTCTGCACCCGACCAGCGGCGCTGCCGCGCTGTCTTACGCCACGGTATATCCGTTGGCGATGTTCCTGCGCATCATGTCGCCGCAGCTGCTGGCGGTGCTGTTCTGGGCAATGTAAGGCTTTGGGGCGCTGTCTGAGCGCCCCTTATTCAAATCAGCCCGCTTCCTGGTGAGCACGCTCGATCTCTTCCGCCAGTATCGCCACGCCACGTTCAATTTTCTCCGGATCCGGCACGTAGTTCATCCGCATGCACTGATGAGTATGCGGCCATTCATGCTCCAGCCCCGGGAAGAAGTAGTGGCCTGGCACCATCAGCACGCCGCGCTTTTTCAGGCGCTGATACAGCAGCTCGGTGGTGATCGGCAGATCCTTGAACCATAACCACAGGAAAATCGCCCCTTCCGGTTTATGGATCAGGCAGCGTTCCGGCGACAGATAGCGGCGGATAATGCCGATAGCTTGCTCGACGCGCTGCTTGTAGAACGGACGAATCACCTCGTTTGACAGTCGCAACAGGTCGCCACGTTCGATCATTTCCGTTGCCATGGCCGGCCCCATGCTGCCTGGCGACAAGCTGATAATGCCGTTCATATTGGTCAGGGCACCGATGGTTTTCTCATCGGCAATCACGATGCCGCAGCGCGAGCCGGGCAGGCCAAGTTTCGACAGGCTCATGCACAGGATAATGTTCGGGTTCCACAGCGGCGTAGCGTCGCTGAAGATAATGCCGGGGAAGGGCACGCCGTAAGCGTTATCGATCACCAGCGGGATATTGCGCTGCTGCGCCAGCCGATCGAGTTTCATCAGCTCTTCGTCGGTGATCACGTTACCGGTCGGGTTGGTTGGGCGCGACACGCAGATCATGCCGATATCGTCGCCGATATTCAGATGTTCGAAGTCAACGTGATACTTGAACTGACCTTCCGGCAGCAGCTCAATGTTGGGCTTGGCCGAAACAAACAGCCCCTCGTCCAACCCGGCATCGGCATAGCCGATATATTCCGGCGCCAACGGAAACAGCACGCGGCGACGGCTGCCGTCGGCATAGCGCCCGGCAAACAGGTTAAACAAGTAGAAAAACGCGCTCTGGCTGCCATTTGTCAGTGCAATGTTCTGTGGCGAGATCTGCCAGCCCAGCTCATCGCGCAGCAAATTAGCCAGCGCTTTCAGCAGGGCGTCTTTGCCCTGCGGGCCGTCATAGTTACACAGCGCCTCGGTCAGTTTGCCCTGATCGAGCATGTCCTGGCACAGTTGTTTGAAGTAGCTTTCCATCTCTGGAATTTGCGCCGGATTACCGCCGCCGAGCATGATGGCACCGGGGGTGCGCAGGCCTTCGTTCAGGTCATCCATTAAACGGGTAATGCCCGCGTAACGGGTAAATTTGTCGCCGAAAAGTGAAAAAGTCATAGGTGCAACTGTATTGTTTTTAGCAGGTAATACCCCACCATACCGCCAGACAATTTCCGGTGCAATGCGGTTCATAAAACAACCACCGGGAGTAAACTTCACCCGATGGTTTTTTAGCAGCATATCTCTCTGAATTATTGTGACCGATCGCCGACCCAGGCCACCATCACTTTATCGTCGCCGAGCCGACGGCTGAAAGCATAGTAGTGTGCCGTTTGCTGCGACTGCTGTGTGCCGGCACCGATCGCCGGGTGACGAGCGCGGAATTGACCCAGCCGCTGCCAGTGTGCCAACAGAGGAGCTTTGCTACCCTGCAACTCGGCCCAGTTCATATCGGAACGGGTACCCTGCAACGGATCTGAGCCGGCAGGGCCTAGATCACGGCCGCTTTCATCGCCGTAGTAAATCTGCACCGCACCGGGTGCCAACAGCAACAGATCGGCAGCGCGCTGCTGCAGCGTTAGCGACCCTTTAGCATCGCTGGCAAAGAACAGCCGGGTATCGTGCGAGGAGATGTAGCTCAACACGTTGAAATCCTGCAGCTTGTCAGCCATCTGTCGGTAGGTGGCATCGATGTTGGAGAAGCAAGCCAAGGCCTGGGAAGCCTGATCCTGGAAGTCAAAATTGATCATCGCGTCGAAGCCGTTCTGGTAATAGTCGCTTTTCATCACGCCATGGCCCCAGGCTTCGCCGGTCATCCAGAAAGGAGCATCATCCAGCGCCTGTTGTGGATGGGCGGCTTTCCACTCTGCCAGAGCTGCGGTGGCGCGCTGTTTCAATAGCGCCAGCGTTGGTTTTTCTACGTGCTTGGCGGTGTCGACGCGAAAACCGTCAATGCCATAGTCACGTACCCACTGGCTAAGCCAGGTGGTCAGGTAGTCGCGTGTGGTGGCGCCGGGAATCTCCCGCGCGGCGGTATCGGGTTTATGGCGGTAAAACAGGGGCAGACCACTGGCTCCGGGCGCTTCAGTTTTGATGTCCGGAAGGAAAGCCAGCGACATGGTGAGATCGTTATAGCCGGGTGGATCGTAGTCACCGATATCGGTACGGATCCAGTTTTTGCCCCACCATGAACTCCAGCCCGCTTTATCGCTGAAGTTGATGTAATCGTTGAAGCTGTGCCAGTTTTGACCTGGGCCTGGTCGCCAGTCGCCCCAATGTTTACCCAACGTTTTTTCGATTTCTTCCTCCTTCAGATACAGCGAACCGAATTGGAAGGTCTGCATATCTGCCAGCGTGGCGTAGCCGACGTGATTCACTACCACGTCAAACAGAATGCGGATACCGCGTTGGTGCGCCTGATCGACCAGCGTGCGCAGGTCTTGCTCGCTGCCCATATTGGCATCGAGTCGGGTCCAGTCCAGCGCGTAATAGCCGTGGTAAGCGTAATGCGGGAAGTCTCCTTTGGTGCCGCCGCCGACCCAACCGTGGATTTGCTCCAGCGGCGAACTGATCCACAGCGCATTGACGCCAAGCTGTTGCAAATAATCCAGTTTGTTCGTCAGGCCAGCCAGATCGCCGCCGTGGAAGGTGCCGATCTCCTGCATGCCGTCGCTGCGGCGTCCGTAGCTGTGGTCGTTGGCCGGGTTGCCGTTCTCAAAGCGATCGGTAAGGGCAAAATACACCGTGGCGTTGTGCCAATTGAAGGGCGCCGGTTTTTCGCTATCGGCAGATTCCAACAACAGCAATCCACCGCTACCGACGGCGGGTTGCAGGGTGATTTTGCCCTGGCTGACCTTTGCCGTTTGGCCTGAATAGAAATCGCGTACCAATTCGCCTTCGTCAAAGGTTGCCGCGACGTCAAGGGTGATCGGTTTACCGTCCCAGCGTTGGCAGGTGCGCGTGGCGGCGGCAGTGGCGATTTCCGCTGCGGTTTTCAGACTGAGTTGTAACGTCGGCGTGCCGCTGCGCGTGTCGATGCGCACCTGATATTCCCCGGTGCGGAACAGCCGCCAGTTAACCGGCGGGTTATCGCCGCAGGGTTGCAGTGACAACGTCTGGTTCAGTTTGACCGGCGCAGTTGGCTGCCAGCATTGCTGGTCTTGGTAAATTTTCAGTGGCAGTTCGCCTTTGGGCAGCGTGGCGTGGCTGGTGAACAAGCCGTCGGCGGAAGTACCGTCAAAGGCTGGGAAGCTTTGCAGCGTCCAGTTTGCCATTGCCGCAGGCGACAGCAGCATCAGCAGGGGAAGGGTCAGGCGTTTCATGGCTCTCCTTACGCGTGGCAGGAAGCGTTTTTATCGTAGGGTAACGCCCAGTGTGACGAACGATGAAAAAATAGCCTCATCCCGGCGCGAGATTTTCGGGGAGGAGAAGGCAGGGGGAGGTGAGGCTGTTATCCGGTGATTTTTTAATCTATATTACAATGTATACATTGTAGTGTGAGGTGATCTATGAGCGTGATGTCCGTTCGACTATCGGAAGATCTCAGTGAGCAGCTCGAAGCTTTGGCCAAAGCGACCGGCAGGACTAAATCGTTTTTGGCCGGGCAGGCCATCCGAGATTTTATTAACCGTGAAGCCTGGCAAATTGCTGAAACTCAGCAGGCAATTATTGAGGCGGATCAGGGAGATTTTGTTTCTGACGATGAAATGGAAGCCCGCTTCAAGAAGATGGGGGTGATTGTTAACGATGAAAATTAAATGGCTAAGGAAAGCCGCAAGCAATTTTGATGACGAATATGATTGGTTTTATCAAGAGAGTCCTCAGGTTGCGACAGAGTTTGCCAGGGAGGTTTTTCGCTTAGTGAATTTGCTGGTTTCAAACCCGGCCCTCGGCAGGGCAGGCAGGGTGATGGGCACCCGGGAAATTGTGATGAAAACCTTCCCGTACCTGATCCCGTACAGAATTAAAAACAATGAAATACATATCCTGAGAATATTTCATATGCGCAGGCGTCCGCCCAAAAGGTGTTGGTGATTTTGCATGGATGCCAGTTTCTTGCTTACTGGCACCCATGAAAGTTACTACTTCAACAGCTGCGGGTTAACGCAGTTTTCTGTGACCTTGCCGGTCAGCGCGGCGATCAGGTTGTCCACGGCGCAGGCGGCCATGCCATAACGGGTCTCATGGGTCGCAGAACCGATATGCGGCAGCGCTACTACGTTCGGCAACGTCAACAGCGGTGAAGATACCGGCAGCGGTTCCTGTTCGAACACGTCCAGCCCGGCGGCATGAATAGTGCCGTTTTTCAGCGCCTCAACCAGTGCCGCTTCATCCACCACCGGACCACGGCCGGCGTTGATCAGAATACCGCTCTTTTTCATCTTCGCCAGTTGGTCACGGCTGATCATATGGAAAGTTTCGTCGGTCAGCGGCAGCGTAATGCAGATGAAATCGGATTCGGCCAACAGGGTATCCAGGTCACAGCGGCGGGCATTAAAACGCTGCTCTGCTTCTTCATGAGTGCGGCGGGCGTTATACAGCACCGGCATGCCGAAGCCGAAATGAGCGCGTTGCGCCAGCGCCAGACCAATACGACCCATGCCGAGGATGCCGATAGTTTTGTGGTGCACGTCAACGCCAAACCAGTCTGCCCCGATGCTGCCTTGCCATTCGCCGGCCTTCACTCGTTCGGCTACTTCTACCACGCGACGAGCTGTCGCCAAAACCAGGCTCATGATGGTGTCGGCGACGGTTTCAGTCAGCACGGTTGGGGTGTGCATCAGCAGCACGTTATGGGCATTAAGCGCGCCAACGTCGAAATTATCGTAACCGACGGAAATGGTTGAAGCCGCGCGCAGTTTGGGGGCCTGCTGCAAGAAAGCCTCATCAATTTTGCCGCCGGAACCGATGATCCCTTCTGCCTGTTGCAGCGCCTGGCGCAACTCATCGCGGTTTTCCGGGTTTAGCCCGTTGAAGGCATGCACGGTGAAGTGCTGTTCCAGTCGTTCACGCAGATCGGTGGGAATGCTTTTGTATAACACGATAGAAGGCTTCATCACTTACTCCAGCAATACCCTTCGTCTTTCAGACTGCAGCGTTGTTAACTGCTCGAACTTCCCCCAGTGACTTACTTAAGTCACTGGGGGAAGTTCGTTTGTCGCCTGGCTGCAGCCTGAAATCCATTGGGTATATTCAACAGAAAATAAATTATAACGAGACTAAGCCAGTTGTGGGTGAGCCTCGTTGCGAGCGGGCTTGACGATCAGCGTCACCACCACGGCCACCAGCAGCGCAATGGCCATAAACATATACGAAGCTGCCGGGCTGCCGGTTGCGCCGTTGAGGTAACCGACGAACCAGGAACCGAAGAAGGAACCCAGCGCACCCATGCTGTTGATCAATGCCATGGCACCGCCGGCGACGTTTTTCGGCAGCATCTCGGGAATGATGGCGAAGAACGGCCCGTAAGGGGCGTACATTGCCGCACCGGCAATCACCAGCAGGGCATAAGAGATCCAGAAATGGTTGGCGCCTACGGCATAAGAACCAAAGAACGCCAGCGCGCCAATCAGCAGCAGTGGCCAGACGAACAGCTTACGGTTTTGCATTTTGTCCGAAGCCCAGGACACCAGGATCATGGCGATGGTCGCCGCCAGGTAAGGTACCGCCGACAGCCAGCCGGCCTCCACCATGCCCATTTCCATGCCGCTGCGCAGGATAGAAGGCAACCACAGCACGAAGCCATACACGCCAATGCTCCAGGCGAAGTACTGGACGCAAAGCAGGATCACGTTGCGTGAGCGGAAGGCTTCGCTGTAGTTACGCACCGCCTTGATGCCTTTCTGCTCTTCTTCCAACTGCTGCTGCAGGGCCAGCTTTTCGTCATCGCTTAACCATTTGGCCTGCGCCGGTTTGTCTTTGACCAGCACCCACCAACAGAAGGCCCAGATCACCGCCGGAATGCCTTCAAAGATGAACATTTCACGCCAGCCGTAGGCATGGATCAGGTAGCCGGAAACCACCGACATCCACAGCACGGTGACGGGGTTACCGAGGATCAGGAAGGTATTGGCACGCGAACGTTCGGACTTGGTGAACCAGTTGCTGATGTAAATCAGCATTGCCGGCATCACCGCGGCTTCCACCACGCCGAGGATAAAACGGATGGCCGCCAACATCGGGATATTGCTGACCATGCCGGTCAGCGAGGCGCAGGCGCCCCACAGGATCAGGCACCAGAAAATCAGTTTTTTAACGCTGCGGCGTTCGGCATAGATCGCCCCCGGGATTTGGAAAAAGAAATAGCCGAGGAAAAACAGCGCGCCCAGCAGCGATGACATGCCTTTGGTGATGCCCAGATCGTCATTGATGCCAGCCGCCGAGGCAAAGCTGAAGTTGGCTCGGTCGAGATAGGCCAGGCTGTAGGTGATAAACACGATGGGCATGATGTACCACCAGCGTTTAGCCGCGATAGTCGCTTTGGTCATGTTCAGATTCCTTCAGTGGTGTCGTGGTGCTCTCCCGGCGGATCTGGTTGTAGGGCCAGAGACATCAGCCGTTCGGAGAAGGCTATTAACTGATATTGTTTTGTTATATTTATTCAGCCAGTGCCGCGCGGGTCGGCAACCCTTCGCTGTCGCCGATGGCCTGAATGGCCAGCGAGCCGATTTTATTGCCGCGTTGCACCGCCTGTTTCAGCGTTTTGCCTTCCAGCAGGGCGCTGATGGTCCCGACGGCAAAGCCGTCTCCTGCACCTACGGTATCCACCACATTGCTGACTTTAATTGCGGCTACCGCCGCCTGATCGCCCGCTGCGGTTTTAAACCAGGCGCCGTCCGGGCCGGTTTTAATGATCACCGCCTGTACGCCACGTTCCAGATAAAAATCGGCAATCCCTTCCGGTGTCGACTGGCCGGTAAGAATTTGCCCTTCTTTCAGCCCCGGCAGCACCCAATCGGCGGCAAACGCCAGCTTGTTCAACTGCTCGATCATCACCTGCTGGCTGGACCACAACACCGGGCGCAGATTGGGATCAAATGAAATGGTTTTTCCCATCGCCCGCATCTCGCGCGCCGCGTGGTTACACAGCGCCAGCGATTGACCGGACAGCGCCGCCGCCACGCCGCTCAGGTGCAGATGGCGTGCGGAACCGAAGTAATCGCGGTTGAAGTCGTCGACCGACAGGTGACTGGCCGCCGAGCCCTTGCGGAAATACTCAACACTGGGATCGGTACCATCGGTGGTTTTAGATTTGATCTGAAAACCGGTCGGATAATTAGCATCTACCGTCACTTGCTGGGCGTTGATGCCTTCTTTTTTCAACTGCTGCAGGGTGAAGCGGCCGAAAGTGTCGTTGCCGACGCGGCTGACCCAGCCGACGTTCAGCCCCAGGCGAGCCAGGCCGATCGCGACGTTCAGCTCGGCGCCAGCAATGCGTTTGGTGAAGTTGTCCACTTCCGCCAGGTCGCCGGTTTGGGTTGCCACGAACATTGCCATGGCTTCACCCAGAGTGACGACGTCCAGTTGCGCGCGATGCGCGGTAGTCAGCGTTGTCATGATGTTTACTCCGCGCGCAAAAGGTTAACGTAGTAGCGGGTCACGTCTTCCAGACTCTCACCTTGCAGTGGGAATTCAATGCCGCGTGGTGCGTCCAGCGGCAGGCGAGTCAACAGATCGCGCCATTTGCCGTCGCTGTCATCCAGCGCCACGGCACGCCAGCCTTTCAGGCTATGAGTGGCGGCTTTAACGTGAACGTAGCTGACGTGGCGGGCCAGACGCTCGGCGGCGGTGAAGGCGTCTTGTCCCACCCAGTGCCAGTTGGCCATGTCGAACGTCATGCTGACCGGCAGACGGTTATCTTCTGCGGCGTGGAAAAAGGCGTTGAGCAGCGACAAAATCCCGCAGTCAGGCGTTTGATCGTTCTCTACCACCAGGCTGACTGGATGTTGCTCCAGTGCCACTTTCAGTTCGGTAAAGTCGAAGCCCGGCTGGTAATGGCCAAGCGAGAGTTTCAACTGACGCGCGTTTAGCGTTTGGGCTTCCGCCAGCAGTGCCGGCAGGTTCGGGTTGAGCGTATGTTGTGGAGTGAACAGAGCCTCAGGCGCAGAGTAAACGGCAAACAGCTGCTGTTGTTCGATGGCCTGAGCCAGTGCCGGCAGGTTTTCCAGCTCCTGGGCAGAAAACAGTTCGCGGCGGATCTCTACACCGTCGGCGCCGGCATCGGCAATGATCGGCAATAATGCGGCCTGGCCGCCGAGCTGTTGGACGGTATCGGTGCCGTAGGCACCGGTCACCACGATAATTTCTCTTGTCATTTTTTGCTCCTGAGGTGGCGTTATCCCACCGCTGCTGTTAACCACACGTTAAATGGTACCGGTTCCAGACGAAAGCGACAGAGTGTAAAAATATGATCGCAATCACGAACATGAGCAAAAAATAGTCTGGGTAGAAGCTGGCTGGGGCGCCGTATGTCGCGCCCTGAGCGGGAAAGAAGGGGACTATCTGGTGGTGGAGCCGCGCACGATCAGTTCACCGGGGAACATCTGCTCGCTGATGGGGGTATCCAGACCCTGAATGCGTTGCACCAGTTGCTCTAGCGCGGCGTGGCCCATCTGATAGGTCGGCTGTTTCAGCGTGGTGATGCCCACGCCGGCCAGTTCGGCCCATTCCAGTTCGTCAAAGCCCAGCAGGCCTATATCGCTGCCCCATTGGATACCCAGTCGACGCATGGCGCGCGCTACCTGCAGCGTCAGCGCACCGTTGGCGGAAATCACCGCTTTGCGCATGCCGCGATGGCGGGTATTAAAATCGCCGAGCACTTCTTCCAGAAGCTTGACGTCGTTCAGCGGGACTTCAGCCTGTTCGGCCAACAGCCCGACATGTTGCGCCATGGTTTGGTTAAACGCGTGCAGCCGTTCCAGACGGGTATTGACCGTGCCAATGGGCTCGCTGAGAAACAGAATGGCTTCGAAACCTTGTTGCAGCAGGTGTTCCGTGGCGGTCGTGGCGGCTTCGTGGTTGTTGAGGCCCACCACATCGCAGGCGAAATCATGAATTTTTCGGTCGATCAGTACCATCGGCAGCATGGACTGTTGCAGCGTCGATAACGCCTCTTCGCGCATACCGACGGCGTTGACCACAATGCCCTCTACCCGGTAGCTGCTGAGCAGTTGCAGGTAGTGCTGTTCCTGATTGACCTCGTTGTTGGTGTTACACACCAGCAGGGTAAAGCCGTGCTGACGGCAGGCGGCTTCGATGCCGCGCATGACGTCCACCGAATAGGGGTTGGTTATATCGGCGATGATCAGGCCAATCAGCCGCGTCTGTCCGCCTTTCAGGCTCCGCGCCATCTGGCTTGGACGGTAGTCGAGCTGGAGGATAGCCTGCTCGATGCGCTGTTTGAGATCGTCAGAAAGCAGGTGCTGCTCACCATTCAAGTAGCGCGATACGCTGGTTTTACCGGTCTTGGCGGTTTTCGCCACATCGCTGATGGTGGCCCGCCCCGAGGCGCGCATTGCCTTAACACTGCTCACAACCGATCTCCCCTGAGGTTAATTGCCAAGGAGACTATCACACAGAATGTATAGCCGGGAATGTTGAATGGGATACGGGAAGAGGATCGACAGGATAAAAATGGCGGGGCGTTGTGCCCCGCACGGGATTATTGCAGTGGGCTGAGGGTGATCTCGACGCGACGGTTTTGCGCCTTGCCTTCTGCCGTGCTGTTGGAAGCGATCGGATTGTCCGGACCGGCTCCTGTGGTGCGAATGCGGTTAGCCGCCACGCCCTGGGTGATTAATGCGCTGCCAACGCCGTCGGCACGTTGCTGCGACAGGGTCATGTTCAGTGAACGGGAGCCGGTGCTGTCGGTGTAGCCGACCACGTTAACCGCCGTTTTCGGGTATTCCTTCAGTACCATGGCAACGCCGGTCAGGGTGTTGGCACCCGCCGGTTTAAGGGTGGCGCTGCTGCTGTCAAAGGTGACATTGTTCGGCATGTTCAGCACGATATTGTCGCCCTGACGGGTAACGCTGACGCCGGTGCCTTTCATTTTGTCGCGCAGCTTGGCTTCCTGCACGTCCATGTAATAGCCGGCACCACCGCCCAATGCTGCACCTGCCGCTGCGCCGATCAGTGCGCCTTTGCCGCGGTCTTTTTTCGACGAGGACAGCACGCCAACGCCGGCACCCAGCGCGGCGCCCAGGCCTGCGCCAATCCCGGATTTACCGGCTTCGGATTCCCCGGTGTACGGGTTGGTGGTACAGGCTGACAGCGTGAGCGCCACGCTCACCGCGCCGGCAATAATCGCAATGCGTTTTTTCATCTTTTTTCCTTTGTGGCATCAGAATCTGGGTGCGCCAATCCAATTTGGGTGCGCTAAAAAACCGTTGTCGGCATGCCAAGACGTGCCGAGGCGCTACTATGACGCGGATACTTTCCGGCAGTTCCGGAAAAAAACGTGACAAAATATAAGCGGATAACGGGCTTGAGCCTGTTATCCGGCAAAAAGCGAGGGAATACCATGCAGCGGATTCTGAATTGAACGCATCCCGGTGCGGGATGCGCCTTTTTTAGCCGGAAGTGACAAGATTTAAACTGCGGACGGCCAGTTCATGATTAAGGTATAGGCCTGAGTTTCTTCGTTAAACAGACGCTGCGTCACCTGAAACCCCAGCTTGTGGTAGAACGCGCAGGCGCGCAGGTTTTGCTCATACACCTCCAGGCTTAGCTGGGGATAGCGCTGTTGTACGTGCGCCATCAGCGCCTGTCCTACGCCATGGCCGTGAAAGGCCTGTTCAACGAACAGTGCGCCAATAAAGCGTTGATCCAACACGCTGATAAACCCGACGATTTCCCCTTGATGCCAATAGGCCCAGCTTTGCGCTCGCGGCAGATAGTTTTCCCGCACCAGCGTCGCGCTTTCTTGCCAGTAGCTTTCCTTGACGAACGGATGCGCAGCAATGGTGCTCGGCAACCACAAGGCCATTAACCGCTCCATATCTGCCGGGTGGCAGGGGCGGATCACTGCGGCTTTGGGTAGCAGAGGCATCCTGTGAGATGATCGTTCACCAGCCCGCTGGCCTGCATAAAGGCGTAACAGGTGGTGGAGCCGATAAATTTGAAGCCGCGTTTTTTCAGTGCCTTGGACATCGCGTCCGAGCGTTCGGTTTTCGCCGGCACCTGGTTCAGTTGCTGCCAACTGTTGAGCTGCGGTTCGCCGTCGACAAATGACCAGATGAAAGTGACAAAATCTTCCCCGGCCGCTTCCATGGCCAGATAGGCTTTGGCATTGGCGATGATGGCTTCAATTTTGCCCCGGTGGCGAATAATGCCGCTGTCTTGCAACAGCGCGGCTATCTCTTGTTCATCGATAGCGGCCACGCGCAGCGGATCAAAATTGTGGAAGGCGCGCCGGTAATTCTCACGCTTTTTCAGCACGGTGATCCAGGACAGCCCGGCCTGCTGGCCTTCAAGGCATAGCATTTCAAACAGCTCGCGCGCATCGGTGGTTGGTGCGCCCCATTCCTTGTCGTGATACTCGAGATATAACGGATCCGCCGTCACCCAACCGCAACGTTCATTGGCCATACTGACTGTCCTTGTGCTGTGTTTATTTACAGTAATCATTACCTGAAGTGGTGAACTTGGCAAGCCCCTGATTGTTTTATCATCAGTCGGCTTGACGTGGGGGAAAAGCCAGCAATATTTACTAGATGGCCGGCAGGTAAAAAGGCCAATGATAAAAACGTATTTTCCTTCATTTGCTGGCTCTCAGGAGTCTATTCATGCCTCTTAAAATAACCTGTCTGCCCCGCCCGGCGGTGCTTGCAGTGGCGATATTATGCAGTATGACGACCCCGGTGCTGGCTTATGACCAACTCTACGTCTTCGGTGACAGTCTGAGCGATACCGGCAACAATGGCCGCTTTACCTACGACAGCAATAAACATCTGTTATACGACGAAGTACTGGCGCAACGCATCGGCGCGGCGTTAGTGGCTTCGGACGATGGTGGCAATAACTACGCCGCCGGCGGGGGCGTGGCGGTGCCGGCGCTCAACCCGGCGGACAATACGCAGGATCAGGTGCAGAGCTACCTCGGTCAGGTCAATGGACGGGCTGACGGCGATGGCCTGTATATACACTGGATTGGCGGCAACGACCTGGCGGCGGCGGCATTAAACCCGACGACCGCGCCGGGCGTAGCCTACAACAGCGCAGCGGCGGCGGCCGCGCAGGTTCATTCATTGCTGAATGCCGGTGCCGGTACGGTGATCGTGCCGACGGTGCCGAATATTGGTTCCACGCCGCAGTTGATGGAGCTGATCATCCAGCAGGCGTTGACGCCGGTGCAAAACGCAGCGGTTCAGGCGGCCTACGCCACCCTGAATTCGCTGGCCACGCCGGATAACGCTTCGCGTACCGAGGCTATCCACCGGGCCCTGACGGCGGCAGCGGCGCAGGGCAGCGCGATCCCCCAGGTGCAGCAGGCGATTGCCGCACAGCTGATAGCAGCCTATGACAGCCTCAGCGCGCAGGCGGCACAACTGACCGATTTCTATAACCAAAGCGAAGACCACCTGCTGGCGCAGGGGGGCGGGAACATCGTCCGGGTTGACGTGAACAAACTGTTTGGCGAGGCGATTGCCAACCCGGCGCAGTTTGGCTTTACCAATACCGCAGGCATGGCCTGTCCGCCGGGCGTCTCCTCTGCGGTGTGTCGTTCTACCATGCCGGGTTTTGATAGCAGCCAGGCCTACCTGTTCGCCGACCATTTCCACCCCAGCCCGCTGGCGCATCTGTTGATTGCCGATTACATTCAGGCGGTGCTCGACGGACCTGCGCAGGTGGTGGCGCTGAATCAGGCGACGGCGGCCATGGCGCGTGACAGCCGTGCTACCCTCGACAGCCGTTTTCAACAGCTGCGCAGTGGCGAAAACCCGCAAGGATCGCTGGGCGTGTTCGGAGGCTATGCCGGGCAACACTATGATTATTCTTCCAATCTGGCGGCGGGCGACGGCAATGCCACTACTCATAATCTGACGGTAGGGGTGGATTACCAGTTGACCGACGGCTGGCTGATCGGCGCGCTGATTTCCGGCTCCAATGACGATCAACAGCCCTCCAGCCGCTACGACTACAAAGCGCGTGGCCTGTTATTTTCCGCCTTTACCGCCCTTGATCTGTTTGAAAACGGTTGGGTGAATGCCGATTTGCACTATGCGACGATGAATTACGATGATATTCGCCGCAGCATGCAGCTTGGGGCGTTAACCCGTACCGAAACCGGCAGCACCGACGGCAAGCAATGGGGAGCGCGGATCACCGCCGGTTACGATTTCCCCGTCACCTCTTACCTGACCACCGGACCGATGGCACAGTTTGCCTGGGATTACAGCAACGTCTCCGGTTACAGCGAAGACGGCAATGACAGCACCGCCATGCGCTTTAACGATCAGACCTACCATTCGCAGATCGGTGCGTTAGGTTGGCGGTTGGACAGCAAGTTCGGCCTGTTTAATCCCTATGCCGAGGTGAGCTATCAGCATCAGTTTGGTGATGACGTTTACCGTGCCGGCGGTGGCCTGAAGTCCACGCAGACCTCGTTCACTCGCGACAGCGCCAGCCAGGATAAAAACTGGGTGGATGTGACGCTGGGGGCGAATATGCCGTTGACCGATCAGGTGGCGGCGTTCGCCACCGTTTCTCAGACCGGCGGCCTGAGCAGTGGCGAACAGTTTATGTATAACGTCGGGGTCAGCGCCCGTTTTTGAGTGTCGATGCCCGATCGCTTAGGGGGCCGTTTGCTGCATACCTGGGCGGTTGGGCAGCGTGATATCTGCCATAATCTTTTTTTCCGGCTGTAGCAGCGTCATGCACAGCATGCTGCAGAAAGACACCACGGCGGTGGCGAAGAACATGGCGCCATAGCCGTGATGCTGTGCCAGCCAACCACTCAGCATCGGCGCGGTGATCGAGGCAATATTGGCGATCGCCAGCGTCATGCCGCTGTAAGCTCCCACCGAAGCCTTCGGCGTGACGTCTATCACCACCGACCAATACACGTTATTGACCAGCGCATTCAGCGCATTGCCCAGCGTCATCAAGAAAATGATTTCGGTCGGTGTGCTCATAAAGGGGATCAAGACGAAGCAGGTGGCGGTCAGCAACAAGGTGACTGCCGCAAACAGGTTGCGCGCCAGCCGCAGGTTGCCAAAGCGTTTCAACAGCGCATCGGCGATGCGGCCGCCGAGCAGCACGGTGAAGCAGGCACCGCTCCACGGGATCATCGCCACGTACCACAGCGAATGCAGATCGTAGTTGAAAGTATCCTGCAGGTATTTGGGGCCCCAGGTCACCAATACAAAGGTGACGTAAAGGAATGAGAAGTAACCCAGCGCGTTAAATACCAGCGTGCGGTTGGTGAAAAACGCCCACCATGGCAGAGGTGCTTGTGCGTTATCGGCTTCCTGATCGGCGCTGATGATGGCCAATTCGGCGGCGTTGACTTCAGGATGCTCCTGCGGCGTGTCGGTGAAGAAACGGGCAAACAGCAAAATGGCGATCAGCGAAAACAGGCCCAGCAGCATGAACATGCTGCGCCAGTCATCGGTCAATAGCAGTAACCCCACGGCCAGCGGCGCGGTCAGCAGCGAACCCACCTGGGTGCTCAGTAACCCGATACCCAGCGAAAAGCCACGTTCTTTGCGCGGCGCCCAGTTGGCGATGGTTTTATTCATCAGCGCGTAGGCCGGACCTTCGGCAAAGCCGAACATGATCCGCAGTGCGGCAAACCCCATAATGGCGGAACCGCCGAACAGCGCCACGCCCAGTTCGCCGGCCCAGGCGGTCGCAATCTCCAGCAGCGACCACAGCGCCCCGGCGATCAGCCAGACTTTTTTGGTGCCGATACGGTCGGCCAGAAAACCGCCGCACAGCGAACCGAACAAATAGCCAAAGCCAAAATAGCCCAGCACGGCGCCCAGCTGCGCCTTGTTGAAGTTGAATTCATGGGAGATATCGTTGGCGGCGAAGGACAGTGCGCCGCGATCGACGTAGTTGATCAGTGCAATGAAGAACACCATGGCGAAAATGCGGTAACGATAGCGGCTGTCGGTTAAGGCGGTTGTCATCAGCGAATCTCCTGAAAGGGGGATATCAGGACGCTAGCAAGGTTGGTGCCAGCCTGAGTGACGCCTTCTGGCCGGGGAATTGGGGGGATTATGACGCTGAAACGGCGCTACAGAGGGGCATTTGCCCCGTTTTAGTGCGCGAAAAGACCGCGCTTCTTTGATGATTCACACTTGTTGCGGGATTCTGGCTGTATATCTTACGGTCAACGGGTATACTGGCCCATCCCATTTAAATCCACTTGTATCGCGTGCGAATTCAACATGCAAAAGTTTGATACCAAGACCTTTCAGGGCCTGATCCTGACACTGCAGGACTATTGGGCGCGCCAAGGCTGCACCATCGTTCAACCACTGGACATGGAAGTCGGCGCGGGAACCTCTCACCCGATGACGTGCCTGCGCGCGCTGGGGCCGGAGCCAATGGCTACCGCCTACGTGCAGCCGTCCCGCCGTCCGACTGACGGCCGCTACGGTGAAAACCCGAACCGTTTGCAACACTACTATCAGTTCCAGGTGGTGATTAAGCCATCGCCGGACAACATTCAGGAACTGTACCTGGGCTCGCTGAAAGAGCTGGGTCTGGATCCGACCATTCACGACATCCGCTTCGTGGAAGATAACTGGGAAAACCCGACGCTCGGCGCCTGGGGCCTGGGCTGGGAAGTTTGGCTCAACGGCATGGAAGTGACGCAGTTCACTTACTTCCAGCAGGTTGGTGGCCTGGAGTGCAAACCGGTCACCGGCGAGATCACCTACGGTCTGGAACGTCTGGCGATGTATATCCAGGGCGTGGACAGCGTATACGATCTGGTGTGGAGCAACGGCCCGCTGGGTGTGACCACCTATGGCGACGTGTTCCACCAGAACGAAGTGGAGCAGTCCACTTATAACTTCGAATACGCCGACGTGGACTTCCTGTTCTCCTGCTTTGAGCAGTACGAGAAAGAAGCCCAATCGCTGCTGGCGCTGGAGAAACCGCTGCCGCTGCCGGCTTACGAACGTATTCTGAAGGCCGGCCACACCTTCAACCTGCTGGATGCGCGCAAGGCGATCTCGGTGACCGAGCGTCAGCGTTATATTCTGCGTATCCGCACGCTGACCAAAGCCGTTGCCGAGGCCTACTATGCTTCCCGCGAAGCGCTGGGCTTCCCAATGTGCAAAAAGAACGAGAACTAAGAGGCAGCCATGACTCAACAGACTTTCCTGGTGGAAATCGGCACGGAAGAGCTGCCGCCGAAGGCTCTTCGTTCACTGGCAGAATCCTTTGCCGCGAATTTTACCGCCGAGCTCGACAGTGCCAATCTCGAACATGGCGAAGTGAGCTGGTTTGCCGCGCCGCGCCGTCTGGCGCTGAAAGTGGCCGACTTGCGCGCTGCGCAGGCCGATCGCGAAGTCGAAAAGCGCGGCCCGGCCATTGCCCAGGCGTTTGACGCCGAAGGCAAGCCAAGCAAAGCGGCCGAAGGTTGGGCTCGCGGTTGTGGCATCACCGTCGATCAGGCTGAACGCCTGGTGACCGATAAAGGTGAATGGCTGCTGTATCGCGCCCATGTTAAAGGCCAGCCTGCGCAAGCGCTGCTGGCGGGCATGGTCAGCAATTCGTTGGCCAAACTGCCGATCCCGAAACTGATGCGTTGGGGCAATTCTGACGTGCAGTTCGTGCGTCCGGTACACACCGTGACCCTGTTGCTCGGTGAAGAACTGATCCCAGGCACCGTGTTGGGCATCGATTCTGGCCGCACTATTCGAGGTCACCGCTTTATGGGTGAGGCCGAACTCACCCTCGACAACGCTGACCAATATCCGCAGATCCTGCTGGAACGCGGTAAAGTAGTGGCCGATTATGAAACCCGCAAGGCGTTGATCAAGCGCGATGCGGAGCTGGCAGCGCAGCAGCTTGGCGGCAAGGCCGATCTGAGCGAAAGCCTGTTGGAAGAAGTGGCCTCGCTGGTGGAATGGCCGGTGGTACTGACGGCCAAATTCGAAGAGAAATTCCTGGCGGTGCCGGCGGAAGCGCTGGTCTACACCATGAAGGGCGATCAGAAGTATTTCCCGGTGTATGACGCCGCGGGCAACCTGATGCCGAACTTTATCTTCGTGGCCAATATCGAATCCAAAGATCCGCAGCAAATCATCTCCGGTAACGAGAAGGTGGTGCGCCCGCGTCTGGCCGATGCCGAGTTCTTCTTCAATACCGACCGTAAAAAACGCCTGGAAGACAATCTGCCGCGTCTGGAAACCGTGCTGTTCCAACAGCAATTGGGAACCTTGCGCGACAAGACCGATCGCATCCAGGCGCTGGCGGGCTGGGTTGCCGGCCAAATTGGTGCCGACGTTAACCACGCCACCCGCGCGGGCCTGCTGTCGAAGTGCGATCTGATGACCAATATGGTCTTCGAATTCACCGACACTCAGGGCGTGATGGGCATGCACTATGCGCGTCATGACGGCGAAGCGGAAGACGTTGCCGTTGCGCTGAACGAGCAGTATCAGCCGCGTTTTGCCGGCGATGCGCTGCCGGAATCGCTGGTGGCCTGTTCATTGGCGATCGCCGACAAGATGGACACCCTGGCCGGTATCTTCGGCATTGGGCAACATCCGAAAGGTGATAAAGACCCGTTCGCACTGCGCCGTGCCGCGCTGGGCGTGCTGCGCATCATCGTTGAGAAAAACCTGCCGCTGGATCTGCAGACCCTGACCGAAGAGGCCGTGCGCCTGTACGGCAGCAAGCTGACCAACGCCAAGGTCGTCGACGAAGTTGTCGAATTCATGCTGGGCCGTTTCCGCGCCTGGTATCAGGAAGAAGGTCACGCCGTCGACACCATTCAAGCGGTGCTGGCACGTCGTCCGACCAAGCCTGCGGACTTCGACGCACGCGTTAAGGCGGTCACTCACTTCCGTACGCTGGAAGCGGCTACGACGCTGGCGGCGGCCAACAAGCGCGTCTCCAACATCCTGGCCAAATCTACCGATACGCTGAACGATCGCGTTCACGCTTCGGTGTTGAAAGAGGCGGCTGAGATCCAACTGGCGACCCACCTGGTGGTGCTGCGCGATAAGCTGGAGCCTTTCTTTGCTGAAGGCCGCTACCAGGATGCGCTGGTGGAATTGGCGGAGCTGCGTGAGCCGGTCGATGCGTTCTTCGACAACGTGATGGTGATGGCCGATGACGAGGCGGTGCGTGTAAACCGTCTGACGTTGCTGAGCAAGCTGCGTGAGCTGTTCCTGCAGGTCGCGGATATCTCCGTACTGCAATAAGCGGTTCTGTCGTGAAAAGGCGCCTTAGGGCGCCTTTTTTATTGCCGTCGGTGCAGCGAAACACCTTGAGCGGTTAGTCGGTATTTTTGCAGGCGACTGTTGGGTTTTTCGGGCAGGGTCATTTCAATTAGCCGCGCGTTTAGCGCAGGACGTAAATAACGCTCACTGAAAGATTTTCGATCCTGCAGTTGCAGCGCATGCTGAATTTCCTCGCGTGACATCTCGCCTTTAAGTATCGCCAATAGTTCGGCGACTTGGGGGGTGACTTGGGGGGTGACTTGGGGGGTAAGGCTATGTTCTAGCGCTCGCAAGATCATGCCCAGCATAAATTCGACAAAGGGAGCGCAGTCACTCTGTTGGTTACTGGTGTTCAGCGCCTGGTAATAACCGGACTGATTGTCATGTACTAGGCTTTCAACCGGCACGTTGGCAAACAAGGGCTCCCAACGTGACAGGATCAGCGTTTGCCACAGTCTGCCCATTCGTCCGTTACCATCGGCGAAAGGGTGGATAAACTCAAATTCGTAATGAAATACACAGCTTGCGATCAGCGGCGGTAGGTCGGTCTCTTTTAACCAGAGCAGCAGTTGCCGAATTAACGGGCAAACCCTTTCCGCAGGTGGCGCCATATGAATGACGGTTTTACCGTTCATCACCCCGACACCGCCATGGCGGTAATGTCCGGCATCTGGCAATAGGCCAGCCATTAGCAGCCGGTGTGCAGCGAGTAAATCCTCCTCCTGCATGGGACGCCAGTTGTTCAAGTTTCCATAGCAACGAATAGCATTGAGCGCCTCCTGAATATCGCGAGGTGGCGCAATGATACGTTTACCTTCGATGATGGCGGTGATCTGCTCTTCACTTAAAGTATTGCCTTCGATAGCCAAAGAGCCCTGAATGGTACGGATGCGGTTGATGCGGCGTAGCCGTAAGGCATGTTCTTGCTCAGCCTGCATTTTTAAACGCGCAAGCCGATCGCCAACATCGGTTACCAGATGCAGCATGCGTGAGCTGATGGTCAACGGTGGCTGATAGGATGACATGCGCAGCTTGGCCCGGTGATAAATGATACAAAAGTGTATCATGCCCCTGAGTCGGTACAGTAGCCCCTTGCCAGCGCGTATAGCGTCTTGCATGTTGGCCTTTCGCCCAAGAATAACCACCAAAAGGTGAATCGCGTATCGGATCGCATTCAGTTGATCTATTCTTATAGGCGCAAGGAGTGCAGCAAAAGGGACGGAGTCCGATGAAAAAGCAGGTTTATAACAGGAGTTATGTCACATGGCGGTAGGGATCAAGAGCAGAGTTTTCGCGCGTTGGTTGGCCCCGGTATTGGCATTGTTGGTGGTCATGCAATTGACTGCCTGCGGCGATAAAGAGCCGGAACAACGCAAGGCGTTTATTGATTACATCCAGAATACGGTGATGCGCAGCGGCGCGAAAATCCCGACGCTGAGCGAAGATCAGAAACAGAAGTTCGGCAACTATGCCGGTGATTACGCCATCCTGGTCGGTTTTTCTCAGCAACTGTCCAAATCACTGGATGCCAGCCTGACGCCGGCGTTGGATCAGATTAACCAGATCCGCACCGCACAGGACTACATGAGCAAGCGCGATACGCTGCAACAGTCCGTTGGGGCGCTGAACCTGCTGGGGCAGCAAATCCAGTCAGCCAAGTCGCAGGCGGATACTGCCCGGACAGCGCTGAAGCAACCTGACGATCTGAAAGCCGTGTATAACCAGGCGTACGACAAGATTGTTACCGGGCCGGCCAATGCGCTGATGCCGGTGATTCCGACCACGGCCAGCTTCGTTCAGGATCTGGTTCAGGTGGGTGATTTCCTGCGTGCCCAGGGCAATCAGGTGGCCTTTAATAATAACGGCGTGCAGTTCCGTACTTCCCAGCAGGCAACGCAGTACAACACCATGATGTCGAATCTGGTGGCCAAGCAGCAGGATTTACTTAACGCACAGAAAATCGTCTCCAGCGTTAATCAGTAATCTCCAAACGCAGAAGCCGGCAGTCCGGCTTCTGCCATTCCCTTCTGACTTTCCAACGGCTTGCTCACTTCTTGCACCACGCATCTGTACTACACTTCAATTAATCATCTATTTCCGACATGTAGTTTTCTTTCATTCATCGCACCGCTATTTCCCGACGGGATGAATGCTCACAGGGAAGACCTTCTTCAAGCCAGGATTCGGTAGCCACTGAAAAATAGATTGTGATCACCATCACAATTTAAAAACAAACGTGCATCAATTAAATGTGACTAAAATCACATTTAATTGGGTTTTAGGCGAATTTTGTTCTCGTTGTGGCTTTTTTACACTGAGTAACTGTGATCATGATCACTATAAGTGCCCCGATAATGGGGGTGTTAGTGTGATGTTTGTCACAAAAATTCCGTGAAGTTCGCACGGTAAAAACTGCGTGATAGAGTCCATTTCGCATACAGCAACAACACGGCTGGATCGTAACAACAATAATCACGCGCTCTTATTGTCAGCGCGTAACAATAGGGGTGTGTTTTATGTTTTCACCAGACATCAAAGTCAAAGTTCAAAACTTTGGCCGCTTCTTAAGCAACATGGTGATGCCTAACATTGGCGCCTTTATCGCCTGGGGTATCATCACCGCGTTATTCATTCCTACCGGTTGGCTGCCGAACGAAACCTTAGCCAAACTGGTTGGCCCAATGATCACTTACCTGCTGCCGCTGCTGATCGGTTTTACCGGTGGCCGTCTGGTGGGAGGCGATCGCGGTGGGGTGGTGGGCGCTATCACCACCATGGGCGTGATTGTCGGGGCAGATATGCCGATGTTCCTCGGCGCCATGATTGCCGGTCCGCTGGGCGGCTGGGCCATCAAGCATTTTGACCGCTGGGTAGACGGCAAAATCAAAAGCGGCTTTGAGATGTTGGTGAACAACTTCTCCGCCGGCATTATCGGCATGCTGCTGGCTATTCTGGCATTTTTGGCCATTGGCCCGCTGGTTGAAGGGTTGTCACATATCCTGGCGACCGGCGTGAACATCATGGTGACCAACAACCTGCTGCCGCTGGCGTCAATCTTCGTGGAGCCGGCGAAAATCCTGTTCCTGAACAACGCCATCAACCACGGTATCTTCTCGCCGTTGGGCATTCAGCAGGCGACCGAAACCGGTAAATCCATCTTCTTCCTGATTGAAGCCAACCCAGGCCCGGGTATGGGCGTACTGATGGCCTACATGTTCTTTGGCCGCGGCAGTGCCAAGCAGTCTGCCGGCGGTGCCGCGATCATCCACTTCTTCGGTGGTATCCACGAAATTTACTTCCCGTACGTGCTGATGAATCCACGCCTGCTGCTGGCGGTGATCCTGGGCGGTATGACCGGCGTGTTCACACTGACCCTGCTGAACGGCGGTCTGGTGTCTCCGGCTTCTCCGGGTTCGATTCTGGCGGTATTGGCGATGACCCCTAAGGGCGCTTACTTCGCCAACCTGGCGGCGATCGCCGCAGCGTTCGTGGTGTCCTTTGTGGTTGCCGGGTTCCTGCTGAAAACTTCGAAAGCCAAAGAAGAGGATGACCTGGAAGAGGCCACTCGCCGCGTACAGGCGATGAAATCCCAGTCTAAAGGCGGTGCTGCGGCTCATGCAGCGGTGGATGGTGACCTGACCACGGTGCGTAAAATCATCGTTGCCTGCGATGCGGGCATGGGTTCCAGCGCCATGGGGGCCGGGGTACTGCGCAAAAAAGTGGCGGACGCCGGGCTGAAAAATATCTCCGTGACCAACAGCGCCATCAACAACCTGCCGGATGATGTGGATCTGGTGATCACTCACCGTGACCTGACTGAGCGCGCGATGCGTCATGCGCCGCAGGCACAGCACATCTCGCTGACCAATTTCCTCGACAGCAAGCTGTACAACGATCTGACCGAGCGCCTGGTGGCGGCCAATAAAACCACCGATAACCAGCAGAAAGTCATCAGCACGCTGGACGACAGCTTTGAGGCCACCGAGCAAAACCTGTTCAAACTGAGCGAAAGCAACGTGTTCCTTAACCTGCAGGCCAGCGACAAGGAGCAGGCGATTCGCTTCGCCGGCGAGCAGTTGGTCAAAGGCGGTTACGTTGAGCCGGAATACGTCGCGGCGATGCTGGAGCGTGAAAAACTCACCTCAACCTACCTGGGCGAGTCAATCGCCGTGCCGCACGGCACCATCGAAGCCAAGGACCGGGTGTTGCGCACCGGCGTGGTGTTCTGCCAGTACCCGCAAGGCGTGCGCTTTGGCGATGAAGAGGACGAGGTGGCACGACTGGTTATCGGTATCGCCGCACGCAACAACGAACATATCCAGGTGATCACCAGCCTGACCAATGCCCTGGACGACGACGGCGTCATCGAGCGGCTGGCGAATACCACCAGCGTACAGGAAGTGCTGGACCTGCTTAGCGGCAAAAAAGCCGGATAACAGAATCATTTTAAGGGGTGCAGCTTGCTGCACCCTTCGACATTAGAAAGGTAGGAATATGAAAGCATTACATTTCGGTGCGGGAAATATTGGGCGTGGTTTTATCGGCAAGCTGCTGTCGGACGCGCAGGCCGAACTGACTTTTGCCGATGTTAACCAGACGGTGTTGGATCTGTTGAACAGCCGTAAAAGCTACCAGGTTCACGTGGTCGGCGAACAGGAGCGGGTCGAGCCGGTCAACAACGTCAGCGCAGTGAACAGCGGCAGTGAAGAGGCGGTAGCGCTGATCGCCGAAGCGGATATCGTGACGACCGCCGTGGGCCCGCAGATTCTGGGTAAAATTGCCGGTACTATTGCCAAAGGGCTGATCAAGCGTCATCAACAGGGCAACAACCAACCGCTGAACATCATTGCCTGCGAAAACATGGTGCGCGGCACCAGCCAGTTAAAACAACATGTGTTCGATGCATTGCCGCAGGACGAGCAGGCGTGGGTCGAGCAGCATGTCGGTTTCGTCGACTCGGCGGTTGACCGCATTGTGCCGCCGGCGGAAGCGGGCAGCAGCGATCCGCTGGAAGTGACGGTGGAAACCTTCAGCGAGTGGATTGTCGACCAGACCCAGTTCAAGGGCCAGCCACCGGCGATCGCCGGCATGGAGCTGACCGATAATCTGATGGCGTTTGTCGAACGCAAGTTGTTCACGCTCAATACCGGTCATGCCATCACCGCTTATCTTGGCCAGCAGGCCGGTCTGCAGACCATTCGCGATGCCATTCTGGACCCGGCGATCCGCCGCGTGGTGAAAGGGGCGATGGAAGAGAGCGGAGCGGTGTTGATCAAACGTTATGGCTTTGACGCCGCCAAGCATGCCGCTTATATCGACAAAATCCTCAGTCGCTTTGAGAACCCGTATCTGCACGACGACGTTGAGCGTGTGGGGCGCCAACCGCTGCGCAAGCTGAGCGCAGGCGATCGTCTGATCAAACCTCTGTTGGGCACTTTGGAATACGGCCTGCCGCACGCGAACCTGATTCAGGGCATCGCCGCTGCCATGAGCTACCGCAGCGAGCAGGATCCGCAGGCCAAAGAGCTGGTGGAACTGCTGGCTGAACTGGGGCCAAAAGCGGCGCTGGCGCAAATTTCCGGCCTGCCGGCGGAAAGCGAGGTTGTAGAACAGGCCATTGCTGTGTATAACGCCATGCAGCGCCAATAGGCTATTTTACTTGCCATTTTACGGTTGGGCAGTGCTCGAATTCCTCACGTACTACGTGTACGCTCCGGATTCTGCGCGCTGTCCGCCCGCAAACTGGCTGCGACAATAACGCCTATGGTATTAAATTAGTGGCCGATACAGCATACCCCTCCCACGCCATTCGAAAAGCGACGATGGAAGAAGCACAGGCATTTGAAAATAAGGTTCTGGAAAGGCTGAACGCAGGCAAGACGGTGCGCAGTTTCCTGATAGCGGCGGTAGAGCTGCTGGCGGAAGCGCTCAACGTACTGGTGGTGCAGGTGTTTCGCAAGGACGACTATGCGGTGAAGTATGCCGTCGAACCGCTATTGTCCGGTGCCGGTCCGCTTGGGGAGTTGTCGGTGCGCCTGAAGCTGATGTACGGGCTGGGAGTGATCTCCCGCCACGAATACGAAGATGCCGAGTTGCTGATGGCGATGCGCGAAGAGTTGAATCACGACGGGACAGAATACCGCTTTGTCGATGATGAAATCTTAGGGCCGTTCGGCGAGTTGCACTGCGTGACCGCGTTGCCGCCGGTGCCGACTTTCCTGCAGCCCGGCGAAGCGGAAGAGTCGCTGATCGCCATGCAGCGCCAGCGCTATCAACAAGTATTGCGTTCCACTATGGTGCTTTCCGTCACCGATCTGATAGCCGGTATCGGCGCCAAACAACCGTCCCGGCTCTCTCCTCTCGGCCGCAGTTAGGCAAAGGCCGCGCGCCACTCGTCGAACAGCAGCCACAGAGCCGTGGCTGCCATCAATCCCGCCATCACGCCGTTAAACAACCGCAGTTTCCAGGTCACTCGCAGGGCATCACGCAGGCGATCGCCCAATATCGCCCAGACCAAGACGCAGGGAATGTTCAGCGCGGTAAAGGCGGCGATAATCATCAACGTATGACCGAGGCTGGCGCCTTCCCGCGGGGTGAACAGAATGGCGACGTTAATGGCCATTAGCCAGGCTTTGGGATTGACCGCCTGGAACAACGCCCCGTTGATTAAGCGCATTGGCTGCGCCTGCTGTTTGCCGTCCGGCGATGCCGCTTTGAACAGCTTCCAGGATAGCCACAGCAGATAGGTACAACCGATCACCGCCAGCGGAAAACGGATCATACCGGCCCAGCTCAAAATCAACGCCAGCAGGGTGGTGGTCAGGGCCAGCTGCACTGCGCAGCCGACGCTGATGCCAAAAACCATCGGCAGAGTGCGGCGCAGGCCAAAATTGACGCCGGATGACGCCAGCAGCAGGTTGTTGGGGCCTGGGGTGATCGACATGACGGTGACATAACTGATAAAAGCGGAGTCCAGCATAATGGGTTCCTCACAGGGCTGGGGGAGCAAGGGAACCAGCATAAAACCTGCCGATGGATGGTGACAGAACCAAAAACCAGTTATTGTTATGGATACAGTTATACCAATATTAAACTGTACCCATTGCCTGGAGACAAACTGTGACCCTGCTCGATGAAATGCCGGAAACGCGCTACCAACAGCTGGCGGATACGCTGGCGGAAGCCATTCGCCGCGGTATGCTGCTGCCCGGCAGCCGTTTACCCTCGGTGCGTCGCTGCGCGCAAACCCACAGCGTCAGCATCAATACCGTGGTCGCGGCTTACCGCACGCTGGAAGATCGCGGTTTGATAGAGGCGCGGCCACAGTCGGGGTTTTATGTGTGCAACACTCTGCCGGCGTTGAAGGCCGCTTTGCCGACCAGCAGCCGAATAGAGCCACCGGCGGACGATGTGCTGGCCTTGATCGACACCGTGTTTGCCGCCCAGCAGAACCCGGCATTCACCAACCTTTCGCTGGCCTGCCCGCAGACCTCGGATTTTTACCCCGGCGGGAAATTGGGGCGGATGCTTTCATCGCAGCTGCGTCGCCAGCCGAACCTGATCGGTCAGTACGCGCTGCCGCCCGGTAGCCTGCGGCTGCGTCAGCAGATCACGCGTCGTTCGATGACGCTGGGTATGCTGCTGGAACCGGGCGATATCACGCTGACGCACGGCTGCATGGAGGCATTGCAACTGGCGCTGCGGGTAACCACCAAACCGGGCGACTGTATCGGGCTGGAATCTCCGACCTATTTTTACCTGCTGCCGCTGCTGGCCAGTCTGGGGCTGAAAGCGCTGGAAATCCCCACCGATCCGCAACACGGGCTGTCATTGGACGCGCTGGAACTGTTGCTGAACGAGAAACGACTGAACGCGGTGATCGCCATGCCGACGGTGCAAAATCCGTTGGGTTGCACCATGCCGCTGGCGGCGAAAAAACGCCTGGCGCGGCTGATGAACGATCATCAGGTGCCGCTAATTGAGGACGGGTTGTACGCGGAGATCCAGTTCGGTGGCGCACTCTCCCCGGCGGTAAAATCATTCGACCGCGACGGTTGGGTGCTGTTTTGCTCCAGCTTTACCAAGACGCTGGCGCCGGATTTTCGCATCGGTTGGATCAGCGGCGGACGTTTCAACGATGCGTTGCGCAAGCTGAAGGCGGTGTCGTCAATGTCCGAGTCACAGTTGCTGTCGGAAACTCTGGCGATGTTCCTGGAAACCGGTGGCTACGATCACCATCTGCGTAACCTGCGCAAGCGCTATGCCGCCCAGGTGGATGAGGCGCGAGGGTTGATTGCGCGTCACTTTCCACGCGGCACGCGAGCCACGCAACCGGCGGGGGGATTTGTGTTCTGGGTGGAGTTTCCGGACGGGGTCGACAGCGTAGCGCTGTTCCACCAGCTGTTGGAGGAGCAGATCTGCCTGACGCCTGGCACGCTGTATTCTCCCAGCGGCCGCTATCGTAATGCGTTGCGGCTCTCCTGTTGTTATCCGTTTAATGCGCGCTACAGCCAGGCGCTGGCACGCGTGGGGGCTAAAGCCTGCGAGATGAGTGGCTTGCCGCCGGGCATTGCGCAAGACGGGTAACGACGCGCGCATTTTGCTACAATGTGGGCATCATTGATTAGCGTGCCGACAGGCACAACAGGCCAGAAACCATGAAAGAGATAGAAAAGGCAGAGATTAAGCGCCTTAGCGACCTGCTGGACGCACTGAACCACAAAGACACCCTGGTGATCCAACAGGGCAATCCCGATCTGATTGCCCAGCACACCAAAGAAAAAGAGAAGCTGGCGGCAGAAATCGAGCGCCTGAAAGGCGTACGTGTTGAAAAGCTGAGCGCAGAAGCGCAAAAGCTGAGCCAACTGCCGTTCAGTCGTGAAATCACCAAGAAAGAACAGGCGGATATGGGCTCGTTGAAGAAAAACGTGCGTGGCCTGATCGTAGTGCACCCAATGACCGCTCTGGGCCGTGAAATGGGCCTGAAAGTGGTTACCGGCTACGCCAGAAAAGCTTTCTGATCGCCAGGGGCGCCGTCGATGGCGCCCCGTTTTCATAGCTTGGTGGTGAAATACGCCTTGGTCTGATAGGGCACGGTCAGGTTTTCTTTGCCCTGCAATTCCTCTTCTTCTGCCACCAGTTGGCGGATCTCATCGATCACTTCTTCCTGCTGCTGGGGCGGCAAGGCAGCGATAAAGCTGGTGGAACGCACCCGGTTATAAATCACATCTTCTGCCGCACCCTGGTGGGCGAGCATAAATACCTGCTCCTGCAGCGCATCCAGCCCTTTGAACGGGAAAAGTTTACGCCATTCTCCGGTGTAAAAACGCGGGGCGTCGCCTTCGTGACGGTCGACAATCTGGTTCAGCTTACGCACCCAACTTACGCGCGCATCGCGCATATTCCATACCAGGCCAAGCTTGCCGCCGGGTTTGAGAATGCGCTTTATCTCGGCCAACGCCTGCGGCGTGGCGAACCAGTGGAAGGACTGTGCGCAGACCACGGCGTCCACTGATTCATCCGGCAGCGGGATCGACTCCGCGGTGCCCGCCAATGTTTTCACCTGCGGCAGCGCAATCGACAGCTTTTCCAACATCTGCGCCACCGGTTCAACGGCGATCACCTGAGCGCCGGTTTCCAGCAGGCGGGGCGTGAATTTGCCGGTGCCGGCCCCGAGATCGATCACCGTCATACCGGCATGCAGGCCGAGGGTGTCGCGCAGCCAAACGGCAATTTCCGGTGGGTAATCCGGTCGCCCTTTAACGTAGCGATCGGAATTGGCCTGATAGCCAGCGGCTGCGGCATGGTGGATCGAATGAGATGGGGAGGTCATAACTTTGCTCCTGCCTGAAAGAGGTTGCCGGTTGGGTTGCATCACAGTATAGGTCGGTAAAAAGGCTTAACGCAGTATTCTGCGCCACGTTTTTCCTTCCCGGCTGCTGTTTCTCAGCGGCCCAGCAAGCGGCGATTAAAGTCTTCAATACGGTGTTCACTGATACGCGTCAGCATGGTTTTACTCCAGCTGGCGGACAACCCGGCCACTGCCAGCAGGCGGCGATATTGCTCTTCATCAAACGGCATATGCCAGGCGATGCCAATCGCCTCGGCGACCGAGATATCGCTACTGCGTGTTACCAGTTCCAACGGGCGCTCGCCGCTGACTTTACCGGCGGAGATCACGCGGTACAGCCAGCCGCAGCGGCCGCTTTGTTGCATCAGCACCGAGATGTCGTCGATATCAAAATGGTAGTTGAGCTTGAAGCAGGGAGAGCGCGGTTGGGTGACCTGGATCAGCGCGTCGCCCCAACGGAAGATGTCGCCCATAAACACGTTGTGTTCGGTCAGCCCCAGAGTGGAAAGGTTTTCACCAAAGGCCGGCGCGCTGAACTGTTCCGCCTGCGTCGGGAACTGTTCGCGCCAGTGTTGGTAATGTTCTCGGGGATAGTGGCACAGCGCGCGGTCCGGCCCGCCGTGATAGCTTTTCTCCGCCTGCTCATCGCCTTCCAGGCCGAGGGGCGTCAGCTTGATGGCACCGTCCACCAGGCGCTTGGCGATACCGCTCGGCCGCCCGCCCTCGTAGGGTTGAACGGTACCGATATAAACCTCAGGATGATGCATATGCGCCTCCATGTCTCGCTTCGAAGGTTCAGCATAGCCTGAGTTGGCCGGAGGGAACAATAACCGCCCGAAAGGTTCGGGCGGGGAAACGTTAGAAGGTGGTCCAGTTATCTTCCGCTTCGGCGCTGGCTGCGGGCTTTTTCATCGCCGGTGCCTTGACCACCGTCCCTTTCACGGCGGCCGGTGCAGAAAGTTCCGCCAGACGGAATACCGAGACGCTTTGCAGTAGCATTTCCGCCTGTTCTTCCAGCGAGTCGGCTGCGGCGGCAGACTCTTCCACCAACGCGGCGTTCTGCTGAGTGGTGTGATCCATTTCCACAATCGCCTGGCCAATTTGGGCAATACCGCGGGTCTGCTCGTCGGAGGCGGCGGCGATCTCCGCCATGATGTCGCGCACATGGGTGACCGACAGAACGATCTGCTCCATGGTGTTGCCGGTGTTTTCCACCAAAGTGGTTCCGGTCTGTACCCGGCTGACCGACTCGGTAATCAACCCTTCGATCTCCTTTGCCGCCTGGGCGCTGCGCTGCGCAAGGTTGCGTACTTCGCTGGCCACCACCGAGAAGCCTCGGCCCTGTTCACCGGCACGCGCTGCTTCCACTGCCGCGTTGAGCGCCAGGATATTAGTCTGGAAGGCAATACCGTTGATCAGGGTGGTAATTTCGGCAATTCGCTGCGAACTGCTGGAAATGTCGCGCATGGTGCTGACGACGCTTTCCACCAGTTTGCCCCCTTGCTGGGCGGTTTGTGAGGCGTCCGTGGCCAGCTGATTGGCGTGATGGGCGTTTTCGGCGTTCTGTTTCACCGTGGCAGTGAGCTGTTCCATGCTGGCGGCGGTTTCTTCCACCGCGGCGGCCTGTTGCTCGGTACGGGAGGACAAATCGGTATTGCCTGCGGCAATCTCCGCAGCGGCGGTGGACACCTGGCTGACGCCCATCTGGATTTTCTCAATCATGTCGCGCAGGTTCTGGCTCATCGCCGCCACGGCATTCAGCAATTGCCCCAGTTCATCGCGACGGGTGCTGGTCTGCGCCTGCCGCAGATCGCCACTGGCAATGCGTTCCGCCAGCGCCAGCGTACTTTGCAGCGGTCGGGTGATTTGCAGCGTGATGCGCCAGGCGATCAGCAGCCCGGCAATGATGGCAACCAGCGTGGTGATGCCCATTTGCAGCTGCGCGGCGTTGATATCGTTATGGGTTTGCGTCAGTTCATCCTGCATAAAGGCGTTGACCAGCGTACCGACTTCCTGCGCGCTGTTGCCCAACTGCTGGCTGATGTTTTGCTCCTGCTGATAAGCCGGCAGGTAGGCCTGGATACGGTTCTTGTAATCATCAAGCGCGGTCAGCAGCGGTTGCAGCAGAGGACGCTGAGCGTCGTTGAGCCGCCGGCTGAGCGCGTTGGCCGCGCTACGGGCATCATCTATCGCCGCGACCAGTGGGGCTTCGGACTCGCTGCTCAGGCTCAACAGCAGGCCGCGCGCGCCGTAGCGCACCAGGGTCAGTTTTTGGTTCAACTGAATGAAGGCCAGCTGCAGGTCGCCATTGGTAAGCTGACGCTCTACCTGATTCAGGCTGTCTTGCACTTCCGACATGTTCCAGCTTTGGCGCACGGCATCCTTTGCCGCTACCGCCTTCTCGAAAGCGTTTTGCTGCTGCTGGTAGTGGCCGATCAGCTCCATCAAACGCTGCAGGTCTTTGCGGCTTTGGGGATCCCAGTCCAGGTCCTGACCCTGGTTAATCATCTTCACCGCGTTCTCGATGCTGGTGCGGTTATTTTTCAGGTATTCAGGCTTATAGGTTTGGCCGAACAGCGCGCGGTTGTATTTGGCTTGATTGATCTCGTCATTCAGCTTGTTGCTGAAGTCGATGCGATCGGCGCGGGACTCGATGGTATGCAGATACTGTGCGCCGGTTCCGGCGATAATGGCCGTCAGTAACAGCATCAGGCCAAAACCGAGACCGAGCTTTTTACCCACGGTGAGATGAACGAACTTTCCTGCCAGTGTTTGCAATGCCGCCATAATGATTTTCCTTTCCGGGCGAACGTCAATTGAACAAATCATCGGCAAAGGGCGGTTAAACTTTAGCGGATTTTAGGCAAAAAAATGCCCGCATTACGCGGGCATCTTCAGTACCGGGGGCGAATTACTTCTTCGCAGCGAAGCGTGCTGCCGCTTCATCCCAGTTAACCACGTTCCAGAATGCCTTGATGTAATCTGGACGTTTGTTTTGATATTTCAGGTAGTAAGCGTGTTCCCACACGTCCAGGCCCACGATTGGGAAACCTGAAGCGCCGGCAACGGCTTCGCCCATCAGCGGGCTGTCTTGGTTAGCGGTAGATACCACGGCCAGTTTGTCGCCTTTCAGCACCAGCCAGGCCCAACCAGAACCGAAGCGGGTCGCTGCGGCTTTCTCGAACTCTTCCTGGAATTTCTCTACGCTGCCGAAATCACGCTCGATAGCGGCTTTCAGATCCCCACCCAGCGTGGTGCCGGTTTTCAGGCCTTTCCAGAACAGGCTGTGGTTAGCGTGACCGCCGGCGTTGTTACGCATGAAGGTGCGCTTGTCAGCAGGCACTTTATCCAGATCCTGGATCAGTTCTTCAACGCTGTATTGCGCCAGCTCTGGGTAGGCTTCCAGTACGGTGTTGGCGTTGTTAACGTAGGTCTGGTGATGTTTGGTGTGATGGATTTCCATCGTCTGCTTGTCGAAATGCGGTTCCAGTGCGTCGTAGGCGTACGGCAGGGATGGCAGTGAATAACTCATAATCATCATCTCCAGTGGTGTATGGGCGGCGCAATGTTGTGAGCACCGCGTAAGCAGTCGGATCATTATAGTTATTTAAATGATATTGAAAATGATTATCAATGCCCTACTTACAGTGTGGGTTTAATCTGATCAACCAGGCGCTGCGGGTGGGTAAACACCGTGGCGCGGCCGGGTTTGCTGAAGCCGACCAGCGTCAGATTACTGCGCTCGGCGATTTCCACGGCCAGCGAGGTTGCCGCAGACACCACGAACAAAATTTCCACGCCACACATCGCGGCCTTCTGCACCATTTCATAACTGGCACGGCTGGAGGTTAATACTGCTCCCTGAGACCAGCCCTGTTTTGCGCGTACGCCAAGCAGCTTGTCCAGGGCGACATGACGGCCCACGTCTTCGCATCCGCCAAGTACTTCACCCTGTGGAGATAACCAGGCGGCGGCATGGGTGCAACCAGTGAGTTGCCCAACTTCCTGTACTTCTCGCAGCTGTTTCAATGCGGAGTCGAGATTATCCAGGGAAAAAGTCTGGGTGAATGGCAGTGCAGGCAGCGGACGGAAAATGTCTGCCAGCTGTTCAATACCGCATACGCCGCAGCCGGTGCGGCCTGCCATGGCACGACGGCGCTCCTTCAAACCGGCAAACCGACGGCTGGAGAGCTCTATTTGCACCTCCAGTCCGTTACAGGTTTGGTTAATCTCTATACTGTAGATATCGCGTGGCGATTCGATGATGCCTTCCGACAGGGAAAAGCCCAGGGCGAACGCCTCAAGATCTTTGGGCGTGCACATCATCACCACGTGAGAGATGCCGTTATAGACCAGCGCGACCGGAACCTCTTCCGCCAGCCAATCCGGCTGTGCGGTGGCGAGTTGCCCGCGTTGATAAACCTGAGCCTGGGTCACCCCTGTGAGCGAGGTCTCATTTATGTGTTGGTCTGAGTTTATATTGTTCACTTAACTGGCACCTGTTTGTAACAACCACATACACGCTGTGGTAATATTGCCACCGCAAAAACAACAGTAATTTTAGCGCTTCCCGCTTCGAGGGGGAAAGCGCCATTTGAAACAATGTGACAATCGAGAGTGAAAGGAGACCCCCATGCAGGTCAGCAGAAGGCAGTTCTTTAAGATCTGCGCTGGCGGTATGGCAGGAACGACGGTAGCTGCGCTGGGCTTTGCCCCGGAAGTGGCGTTGGCGGAGACCCGGCAGTACAAACTGCTGCGTGCGCGCGAAACCCGTAATACCTGTACGTATTGTTCCGTCGGCTGTGGGCTGTTGATGTACAGCCTTGGTGATGGCGCCAAAAACGCCAAAGAAAGCATTTTCCACATTGAAGGGGATCCGGATCACCCGGTCAACCGCGGTGCGCTTTGCCCGAAAGGCGCCGGCCTGGTCGACTTCATCCATAGCGAAAGCCGCCTCAAGTACCCGGAATACCGGGCGCCAGGTTCGGACAAATGGCAACGCATCAGCTGGGACGATGCCTTCACCCGCATCGCCAAGCTGATGAAAGAAGACCGTGACGCCAATTTCATCAAAACCAACGAACAGGGCGTTACCGTCAACCGTTGGCTGAGCACCGGCATGCTGTGCGCCTCTGCCGCCAGCAACGAAACCGGTTATTTGTCGCAAAAATTTAGTCGCGCTCTCGGCATGCTTGCCGTAGACAACCAGGCGCGTGTCTGACACGGACCAACGGTAGCAAGTCTTGCTCCAACATTTGGTCGCGGTGCGATGACCAACCACTGGGTTGATATCAAGAACGCGAATCTGATTATCGTCATGGGCGGTAATGCGGCGGAAGCGCATCCGGTGGGGTTCCGCTGGGCGATGGAAGCCAAAATTCACAATAAAGCCAAGCTGATCGTTATCGATCCGCGCTTTACCCGTACTGCATCGGTAGCGGATTTCTATACGCCAATCCGTTCCGGGACCGACATTGCTTTCCTGTCGGGCGTATTGCTGTACCTGATGACCAACAACAAAATTAACCGCGAATACGTTGAGGCCTACACCAACGCCAGCCTGCTGGTGCGGGAAGACTTTGCCTTCGACGACGGCCTGTTCAGCGGCTATGACGCGGAAAACCGCAAATACGACAAAACCACCTGGAACTACCAGTTCGACGAGAACGGCTTCGCCAAGCGCGACGTCACGCTGCAAGATCCACGCTGCGTATGGAACCTGCTCAAGGAGCACGTCAGCCGTTATACGCCAGAGGTGGTGACCAACATCTGCGGCACGCCGAAGGAAGACTTCCTCCAGGTGTGTGAATACATCGCCGAAACCTGCGTGGCGGATAAAACCGCATCGTTCCTGTACGCCCTGGGCTGGACTCAGCACTCGGTCGGCGCACAGAACATTCGTACCATGGCGATGATCCAGCTGCTGCTCGGCAACATGGGCATGGCGGGCGGCGGCGTTAACGCGCTGCGCGGCCACTCCAATATTCAGGGCCTGACCGATCTGGGTCTGCTGTCGCAGAGCCTGCCGGGCTACATGACGTTGCCGTCGGATAAGCAACCGGATCTCGAGACTTACCTGAAAGCCAACACGCCGAAGGCGCTGCTGCCGGGCCAGGTGAACTACTGGGGCAACTACCCGAAATTCTTCGTCAGCCTGATGAAGAGCTTCTACGGTGACAAGGCGCAGAAGGACAACAGCTGGGGCTTTGACTGGTTGCCGAAGTGGGACAAAGGCTACGACGTGCTGCAGTACTTCGAAATGATGTCTCAAGGCAAGGTCAACGGCTACTTCTGCCAGGGCTTCAACCCGGTGGCGTCGTTCCCGAACAAGAACAAGGTCGTGGCTTCCCTGTCCAAACTGAAGTTCCTGGTGACCATAGATCCGCTTAACACCGAGACCTCGAACTTCTGGCAGAACCACGGCGAGTTCAACGACGTCGATTCGTCGAAGATTCAGACCGAAGTGTTCCGCCTGCCGTCCACCTGCTTTGCCGAAGAAAACGGCTCGATCGTCAACTCCGGCCGCTGGCTGCAGTGGCACTGGAAGGGCGCCGATGCCCCTGGCGAAGCGCTGAACGACGGCGAAATCCTGGCGGGCATCTTCACCCGTCTGCGTGAGATGTACGCGCGTGACGGCGGTGCGGTGCCGGAACAGGTGTTGAACATGACCTGGGACTACCTGACGCCGGATAATCCTGCGGCCGAAGAAGTGGCGATGGAGAGCAACGGTAAGGCACTGGCGGACATTCTCGACGCCGACGGCAAAGTGTTGGCGAAAAAGGGTGAGCAGCTCAGCACCTTTGCTCACCTGCGCGACGACGGCACCACCGCCAGCGGTTGCTGGATCTTCGCCGGTAGCTGGACGCCGGCCGGCAACCAGATGGCACGGCGGGATAACGCCGATCCGTCCGGCCTCGGCAATACGTTGGGTTGGGCCTGGGCATGGCCGCTTAACCGCCGCATCCTGTACAACCGTGCTTCGGCGGATCCGCAGGGCAAGCCTTGGGATCCAAAACGTCAGTTGCTGGAGTGGGACGGTGCCAAGTGGGGCGGGGTGGATATCCCGGACTACAGCGCCGCCGCACCTGGCAGTGACGTCGGGCCGTTCATCATGCAGCCGGAAGGCATGGGGCGCCTGTTCGCCACCGATAAAATGGCCGAAGGGCCGTTCCCGGAACACTACGAGCCGTTCGAAACGCCGCTCGGCACCAACCCGTTGCACCCGAACGTGGTGTCCAACCCGGCGGCGCGCGTGTTCAAGGACGACCTGGCAGCGATGGGCAAATCCGACAAGTTCCCTTACGTCGGCACCACCTATCGTCTGACCGAGCACTTCCACTACTGGACCAAGCACGCGTTGCTCAATGCGATCGCGCAGCCGGAGCAGTTCGTGGAAATCGGCGAAAAACTGGCGGAGAAAAAGGGCATCCAGCATGGCGATACCGTGAAGGTCAGCTCCAACCGTGGCTACATCAAGGCCAAGGCGGTGGTGACCAAGCGTATCCGTACTCTGCAGGTGCACGGCCAAGAGGTCGACACTATCGGCATCCCGATCCACTGGGGTTACGAAGGGGTGGCCAAGAAAGGCTTTATCGCCAACACGCTGACGCCGTTTGTCGGCGACGCCAACACGCAAACGCCAGAGTTCAAGGCGTTCCTGGTTAACGTGGAAAAGGTGTAACGGAGACGAATTATGGCAATGCAATCTCAGGACATCATTCGTAAATCCGCCACCAATGGTTTCACGCCGGCGCCGCGCGCCCGTGACCACCAGGAAGAAGTGGCCAAGCTGATCGATGTCACCACCTGTATCGGCTGCAAAGCCTGTCAGGTGGCCTGTTCCGAATGGAACGACATTCGCGACGAAGTCGGGCACAACGTCGGGGTGTACGATAACCCCGCCGATCTGACCGCCAAGTCGTGGACGGTGATGCGCTTCTCCGAAGTGGAGGAAAACGGCAAGCTGGAGTGGCTGATCCGCAAGGACGGCTGCATGCACTGCGCCGACCCGGGCTGCCTGAAGGCCTGCCCATCGGAAGGTGCGATCATCCAGTACGCCAACGGTATCGTCGACTTCCAGTCTGAGCACTGTATCGGCTGCGGTTACTGCATCGCCGGGTGCCCGTTCGACGTGCCGCGCATGAACAAGGACGACAACCGGGTGTACAAATGTACCCTGTGCGTCGACCGCGTTGATGTTGGCCAGGAACCGGCCTGCGTGAAAACCTGCCCGACCGGCGCCATTCACTTCGGCACCAAGGAAGCGATGAAGCAGGTCGCCGCCGATCGCGTCAGCGAGCTGAACACCCGTGGCTATCAGAACGCCGGTCTGTACGATCCGGCGGGCGTGGGCGGCACGCACGTCATGTACGTGTTGCACCATGCGGACAAACCGCAGCTGTATCACGGTCTGCCGGATAACCCAAGCATCAGCCCGGCGGTCACGTTCTGGAAAGGCGTGTGGAAACCCCTGGCGGCCATCGGCTTTGCCGCCACCTTTGCAGCGAGCGTGTTCCACTACGTCGGCGTCGGACCAAACCGCGTCGAAGAGGAAGATAACGACGAGCTGCATGATGAGGAGACGCGCAAATGAAAAAGGAAAAGCGTATTCAGCGCTACAGCGCGCCGGAGCGGATTAACCACTGGATTGTGGCGTTCTGCTTTGTGTTCGCCGCCATCAGCGGGCTGGGGTTCTTTTTCCCCTCCTTCAACTGGTTGATGAACATTTTCGGTACGCCGCAACTGGCGCGCATTCTGCACCCCTTTGTCGGCGTGATTATGTTTGCGGCTTTCCTGCTGATGTTCCTGCGTTATTGGAAGCATAATCTGATCAATCGCGAGGACATCGTCTGGGCCAAAAACATCCATAAAATCGCCATGAACGAGGAAGTGGGTGACACCGGGCGTTATAATTTCGGTCAGAAGTGCGTATTCTGGGCGGCAATCATTAGCCTGGTGTTGCTGTTGGCCAGCGGTGTGGTGATTTGGCGGCCTTACTTTGCGCCGTCGTTCCCGATACCGCTGATCCGCATTGCGCTGCTGGTGCATTCGCTGGCTGCGGTCGGTCTGATTATCGTGATTATGGTGCACATTTACGCCGCGCTGTGGGTAAAAGGCACCATTACCGCGATGGTGGAAGGCTGGGTGCCGGCGGCCTGGGCTAAAAAACATCACCCGCGCTGGTACCGAGAGGTCCGCGAGAAACAACAGGAAGACAAACCCTGATGAGCATCCGCATCGTTCCTAAAGAGCAGTTAGGGGCACAGCGCGAGAAGTCCACAACGGCGGAGACCATCCCGCCGTTACTTTTCGCTAATCTGAAAAGCCTGTACAGCCGCCGCGCTGAACGCCTGCGTAAGCTGGCGACCGACAACCCGCTGGGCGACTACCTGAATTTTGCTGCCCAACTGGCCGAAGCGCAGCACCATGCGTTGCACGACAACCCGCTGACGCTTGATCTTACCGAAGTCCTGCAACAGGGTGCCGACAGTGGCAAGCCGCCGCTGGATCTGAGCATTTTCCCGCGTAGCCAACACTGGCACCGGTTGCTGACATCGCTGATTGCCGAGCTGCGCCCGCAGGCGCCGGAGCACATTCTGGCGGTGCTGGATAACCTGGAAAAAGCCTCGGCGCACGAGCTGGAATTGTTGGCTGATGCGTTGCTTAACCAGGATTTCGCCAAGATCGGCAGCGAAAAAGCGCCGTTCATCTGGGCCGCGCTGTCGCTCTATTGGGCGCAGATGGCCAGCCTTATCCCCGGCAAGGCGCGCGCCGAATACGGCGAACACCGTCAATTCTGCCCGGTGTGCGGCAGCATCCCGGTTTCCAGCGTGGTGCATATCGGCACCGTCAGCGGCCTGCGCTATTTGCACTGCAACCTGTGCGAAAGCGAGTGGCACGTGGTGCGGATCAAATGCAGCAACTGTGAGCAGACCCGCGATCTCAACTATTGGTCGCTGGACACCGAGCTGGCATCGGTTAAAGCGGAGAGCTGCGGTGATTGCGGTACTTACCTGAAGATTTTGTATCAGGAGAAAGACCCGCAGGTTGAGGCCGTCGCTGATGATTTGGCCACGCTGGTGCTCGACGCCAAAATGGAAGACGAAGGCTTTGCCCGCAGCAGCATTAATCCGTTCCTGTTCCCGGGGTCGTAAGATCGCCGCGCACTCTGCTATGGGCTGAATATATTCGGCTCATAGCATTTACAGGATGAGTAATTTCGGACGGGGATTCTGGCATTCGCCCGGGCGAGTTGCTACGTTTACGCAATGACGCGCGAAGCGAAAGGAAAAGGGACAGACGATGTTGAAGACCATTGCGAAATTCACTGCGGTTGCTGTTTTAGCGGCAGGGCTGGCAGCCTGTGACAACAAGGACGATACCAAGCCGGAGATACCGAAGCCGGATCCCAAACCGACCGTCACGCAGCCTGCACCGCCACCGCCGGCGGTCGAAACTCCGCCAGCGACGCCCCCGGGGCTGAAAGTCTCGATGCAAAAGGGCAAGATCACCTTTGAATTACCGCCGGGCTTTAGCGATCAGACTGAGAACAGCGGCATCGTCAACGACAGCCAGTCCACCATTCAGCGCTTCCTCGACGGGAAATCACGCCAGAGCACCGTCTCTTCCGAAGTGATCCCGCCTGACGGCATGAAGCTCAACGGCAGCGATAAAATGCTCAAGGACCTGACGCAGAGCATGCTCACCGAACTGGCCGATCGCTATCAAAATATTCGGACCACCAAAGAAGAGAATTTCAGCGTCGGCAAGCAGAAGTTCCATCGGCTGGATACCGAGCAGAGCGTCAGCGGGCAGAAGGTAGTGTCTACCATCATGTTGACGGTGTTCAACAAGCGGGTGGTGACGTTGCAGATGCTGTCGCCGGCCAAAACGCCGGAAGCGCACCAGGCGCTGGTCCAGAAGATTATCGACACGCTGGCGGTGCAATAACAACGTTGTGGTTTGCAAGCGAGGGGAAGACTGATGAAGCTTATTGGCAGTTACACCAGCCCTTTTGTCCGCAAGATTTCCGTGATGCTGCTGGAAAAGGGGATGGCGTTCGAATTCGTTAACGATCCGCCGTATGAACCGGGCAGCCGGGTGGTTGAGCTGAACCCCTTGGCCAAAGTGCCGGTGCCGGTGCTGGTGGCCGATGATGGCGCCGTATTTTACGACTCGCGGGTGATTGCCGAATACCTCGAAATGTTGTCCGTGGCCCCGGCGTTTTTGCCTGTCGAACGCGCCGCCGCGTTGCGCATACGCCAGGTGGAAGCCTTGGCCGATGGCGTGACGGAAGCTGCCGCCACGCTGTTTCGCGAGAGCAAACGGGCGTCGGAAAAACAGGACGAAAACTGGATCTTGCGCCAGCGAGACAAGCTGACGCATGGACTGGATGCGCTGGAAAAACTGGCGCAGGAAAAAACGTTGCTCAATGCCGAAGCGCTGACGCTGGCGGATATTGCTACCGGTTGTGCGCTGGGCTACCTGAATTTCCGCCGCATCATGCCCAACTGGTGCGTCGAGCGACCGGCGCTGATCAAGCTGGCCGAGCGGCTGTTTGCCCGTGAAAGCTTTGCCCGCACCTTGCCCCCTTGATTTCCCTCACCCCGCTGCGGCGGGGTTTTACTTGATGCGAGACCTCTACACTGAAACCGAGCGACCATGAGCACTGAATCCCAGCTTCTTTACAGCCAGTTACCCGCCATCGATCGCCTGTTGCGCGATCCCGCTATCGAACCGCTGGTTACGCAGCACGGACAAACGCTGATTGGCGAGTTACTGCGTCAATTGCAACTGCAGGCGCGTGAAACCATTAAACACCACCAAAGGTTACCCGACTGGTGCGGTGACTGGGCACAGGCGCTCAGCGCGGAGCTGCAGCAATGGCAGCGCCCGGCTTTGGCCCCGGTATTCAACCTCAGCGGCACCGTGCTGCACACCAACCTTGGCCGGGCTCTGCTGGCGCAGCCGGTGATAGAAGCGGTGACGAATTCCATGGGCGCGGCGGTAACGCTGGAATACGATCTGGACGGTGCCGGTCGTGGTCACCGCGATCGCGCGGTAGCGGATTTATTATGCCAGTTGACCGGCGCGGAAGACGCCTGCATCGTCAACAACAATGCGGCTGCGGTGCTGCTGATGCTGGCGGCGATCGCCCCCGGCAAGCAGGTGGTGGTATCGCGTGGCGAACTGGTGGAAATTGGCGGTGCGTTCCGCATCCCTGACGTGATGCGCCAGGCCGGTTGCCAGCTGGTTGAGGTCGGCACGACCAACCGCACCCACCTGAAAGATTACCGCAGCGCGATTAACGAACAGACCGGGCTGCTGATGAAGGTGCATACCAGCAATTACAGCATCCAGGGTTTTACCGCCGCGGTGGAAGAAGCCGAACTGGCGCAGCTCGGCGCAGAGCATGGCCTGCCGACCGCCACCGATCTGGGCAGCGGCTCATTGATTGATATGGCGCAATACGGTCTGCCGGCGGAACCCATGCCGCAGCGGTTGCTCGCCGCCGGAGTAGATTTGGTGACGTTCTCCGGCGACAAGCTGCTCGGCGGCCCGCAGGCCGGCATCATCGTCGGCAAAAAGGCGCTGATCGCCAAGCTGCAGCAACACCCTCTGAAGCGTGCGCTACGCGTTGGCAAACTGACGCTGGCGGCGCTGGAAGCGACCCTACGGCTCTATCAACAGCCCGAACTGTTGGCACAACAGCTGCCGACGCTGCGGTTATTAACCCGCCCGCAGCAGGCGATGCAGGGTTCTGCCGAACGCCTGTTGCAGGCGCTGGCGCCGCAGTTTGCCGGGCATTTCCAACTGCGTGCCGAACCCTGCTGGTCGCAGATTGGCAGCGGTTCGTTGCCGGTCGATCGGCTGCCCAGCTATGCGCTGACCTTTGCGCCGCTCGATGGCCGTGGCGCAACGTTGGAAGCGTTGGCAGAACGCTGGCGTCGGCTGCCGCAGCCGGTGATCGGCCGAATTAACGACGGCAGGCTGTGGCTCGATCTGCGCTGTCTGGAGCAGGAAGACGCGCTGATTGAGGCCCTGAGAGAATGATTATTGCTACCGCCGGCCATGTCGATCATGGCAAAACCACCCTGCTGCAAGCGATCTCCGGGATCAATGCGGATCGCCTGCCGGAAGAAAAACGCCGTGGCATGACCATAGATCTGGGTTATGCCTACTGGCCGCAGCCCGATGGCCGGGTGTTGGGCTTTATCGACGTGCCGGGACACGAGAAATTCCTCGCCAATATGCTGGCGGGCGTTGGTGGCATCGACCATGCCTTGCTGGTGGTGGCCTGCGACGATGGCGTGATGGCGCAAACGCGCGAGCACCTGGCGATACTGCGATTGAGCGGGCGTCCGGCGCTGACGGTGGCCTTGACCAAAGCCGATCGGGTGGATGAAGCGCGTGTCGAAGAGGTTCGACAGCAGCTTGACGAGGAGCTGACGCGCCAGGGGTGGCAACAGGCACCGGTGTTTGTCACCGCCGCGCCGCAGTCGCAGGGAATCGACGCACTGCGCGCGCATTTGCTGGCGTTGCGGCCTGACGAACATGCGGTAACGCGCCGCTTCCGCCTGGCGGTGGATCGCGCGTTCAGCGTAAAAGGCGCTGGTTTGGTAGTGACCGGTACCGCACTGGGTGGCCAGGTGGCGGTAGGCGACACGCTGTGGCTGAGCGGCGCCGACGCGCCGGTGCGGGTTCGCGGTTTGCACGCGCAAAACCAACCGGTTGAGCAGGCGCAGGCTGGACAGCGTATTGCGTTGAATATTAGCGGTGACGTCAGCAAAGATCAGGTCGCACGCGGCGATTGGTTGCTGGCGCAAAAGCCCCCGATCGCCGCCGAACGAATTCTGGTGGCGTTAGATAAGGATTTGCCGATAAAGCACTGGCAGCCGCTGCATTTACATCATGCCGCCAGCCATATTACCGGACGAGTTTCGTTGCTCAGTGATGGGCTGGCGGAACTGATCCTTGACCGTCCGCTATGGCTGGCCGAAAACGATCGGCTGGTGCTGCGCGATATTGGCGCACGCCAAACCCTGGGCGGCGCAAGGGTGCTGAGCTTGACGACGCCCAAACGGGGTAAGCGCCAACCCGAGTATTTGGCCTGGCTGGCGGCGCTGGCACAGGCCGACGATGACTGTCAGGTGCTGGCGCTGCATTTGCCCAAGGGCGCGCTGGATCTGGCGGCCTTTGCCTGGGCACGACAACTGACCGAGAAACCGCTGGCGAAGTTGTTGGCGAGTCATGAATTGCTGATTGCCGGTGATAGGGCGTTGGCGCAGGAGAATGCACAGCTGGATCAGCAGCGTCTGCTGCAGGTGTTGGCCGAGTATCACCAGCAGCATGCCGATCAGCTCGGCCTGGGGCGTGCTCGCCTGCGGCGCATGGCCGTGCCGCAACTGTCTGAGGCGCTGGCATTTATGATGATCGATCGGCTGCTGGCTGCAGGTTTACTTAGCAATACGCGCGGGTGGCTGCACCTGCCGGAGCACGGTTTGGCGTTCAGCGCTGAAGAGCAAATCCTGTGGGCCCGTATTGAACCGCTGTTCGGCGACGAAGCCTGGTGGGTGCGCGATCTGGCTGCCGAATTGGGTGAGGATGAGGCATGGGTGCGGACCACGCTGCGTAAAGCCGCTCAGTTGGGCCATGTCACGGCAGTGGTGGTGGATCGTTACTATCTAAGCCAACGGATAGAACAATTCGCCGCGTTGATCCGTGAACTGGATGAAACGCAGGGCAGTGCCAACGCCGCCGATTTTCGTGACCGGCTCGGCGTGGGGCGTAAACTGGCCATTCAGGTGCTGGAATTTTTCGACCGCAGCGGATTCACCCGCCGCAAGGGTAACCAACACCTGCTGCGCGACGGTGGTCTTTTTGGAGGGTAAGCGGGGCATTTGCCCCGCTTGAATTATAACGCAGCGTTAGGCGTCGGCGTTGCATCGCCGCTGCGGCGCTTGCTGAGGAACAGCACCACCAGTGCCAGCCAGCACAGGCCACTGAGCAGGTTGAACAGATTGAACAGCCCGCTGCCGCCCCACACGTAAGCCACTTTTGCCAGCTCGATACCGACGGTGAACACCATCATGCTCAACATGCCCATGGTGGCGGAGACCGTGCCTTTGCTGACGTTGCTAGAGAACAGCGTCAAACGATACAGCCCGGCGTTGGCCAGCCCGATGCCGAAAGCGTACAGGCTGAGACCCGCAGTCATCCACAGATAGGCATGGCTGGAGAATATCGTCGCCAGCGCCGCGATCAGCAAACCCAGCATCATCGGCCCGGCACCCAGCTTGATCAGGCGCGGTACGCTGTTCTTGCCGGTGAGACGTGCCAGCGTCAGGTTGCCGAGGATCAGCGCGCCGAACACCGGAATTTGCAGCAGACCGTAATCCAGCGTCGACAGCGACTCGCCGCTGATCAGGATCACCGGCGATTGGGCAATCCAGGCCAGCAGCGGCAGGCTGGCGAAACCGATGGCCAGCGCGCCGCAGATAAAGCGGCGGTTGGACAATACCTGACGATAGTCGCGCCACAGGTTGGCGGCCGAGAATTTCTCACCCTGCAGCGAAGCCGTCTCAGGCATGGCTTTCCACAGGCCGTAAAAGGCAAACGCAGCCAGTGCGGCGAACAGTACGAACATGCTCTGCCACGGCGCGACGTGGATCAGCGCGGCACCGGCCAACGGCCCCAGCAGCGGGGCAATCAGCGCCACGTTGGCCATCAGAGCGGTGATTTTGATGCACACCGACTCTTCAAACGACTCCTGGATGGTGGCGTAACCCACTGCGCCGATAAAGCACAGGCCAATCCCCTGCAGGAAACGCATAAAGATAAACTGTTCAATGCTGGTCACCAGCAAAATAGCCAGACAGGCGACGATAAAAAACGCCACGCCGGCCAGCATGACCGGGCGACGCCCGCGCCGATCCGACAACGGCCCCAGCAGCCATTGCAGGAAAATACCGCCGGCCAGATAGGCGGTCATTGAGGTTGGCACCCACTCTTCACCGGCGTTGAAATCGGCCACTACCGCCAACATGCCAGGTTGGATCATATCGTTGCCGATATAGGTGGCAAATTCGAACAGCACCAGACAAAGCGGGAATAAAAGCGCCTGTCGACCCAAGCGAGCCGCAGGTGGTAAAGTAGTTTTCATATTTATCGTACTGAAAGTAAAGAAGAAATAAGGAACTGCCAGGGCGGGAAGCGCAATCTGAGCGAGTTGTGGCGGCTATTTTGCCGCCAATTGTTCACCTTAGCAACGATAAGGTGTTGTTTCAGCACATTCTGATATTCGCCGTCAGGGTTGCCACCCACACTTTCGCTCTATAACCTTATTTTAACAAATCAAGATGACAATATTGCGGGCGATCTTTTGAGCAATAAAATTGGCTGGATAGATAACTTGCGCGCAGTGGCGTGCATGATGGTGGTGATGATCCACGCCACCACCTACTACGTCACCAGCGGGGTGGCGGTGGGCGAACATAACTGGGACATCGCTAACGTACTGAACTCACTGTCGCGCGTTTCGGTACCCCTGTTTTTCATGATTTCCGGCTACCTGTTTTTCGGCGAGAAAAGCGCCGGCAAAAAGCATTTCATCCGCATTGGCTGCTGTATTGCGTTTTACAGCGCGGTCGCGCTGATTTATATCGCGGCGTTTACCAAAATCGGTTTTTGGCCGTCGCTGCGCGGCATATTGTTAAAGCCGGTGTTCTACCATCTGTGGTTCTTCTATGCGATCGCGGTGATTTATCTGCTGTCGCCGCTGATCAACGTCAAGCCGGTATCACGTCGCTATCTGGCCGGCGTGCTGGTGATCCTGGCGGTGGTTGCCAATCCCAATACCAGCTCGCTGACCCTGGGTAACGCTCACCTGTTGCCGGTCAATCTGTATATCTATGGGGACACCTTTTACTACCTGCTGTACGCGTTGGCCGGCCGGGCGATTGGCATGATGGACACCCAGGGGCGAGGTATCAGTTGGCTGGCGATATTGGGGTTTGTGGCTAGCGTGGCGTTGATCGTTCAGGGCACCAAAAGCCAGATGTTCATCAACGGTAACTTTGCCGATACTTATTACATCTACTGTGGGCCGCTGGTGTTTATCGCGGCGGTATCCCTGGTGGTATGGTTTAAAAATTGTCTGTCCGAGCCTATTGGCTGGTTGGGCGTTTTTTCCCGACATTCGCTGGCAATCTACGGTTTTCACGCCATTATCGTCAATTTTATGCGCAGCCGTCACCTGACGCTGACCGCCCATCCGTTACTGGATATCTTCTGGGTATTCGGCGTGGCGTTGGCGCTCAGCCTGCTGTTGTCGATGGGATTGCAGAAAATAGACTTTCGGCGGCTGGTGTCATAACGCGGTCGAGCCGCGCTGCTGGGCACGCCGCAGTTGACGACCGGAGGAAAACCCCGCCGCCAGCGCCGCCTTTTCCAGCCCATAGCCCTGTTGCAGACGCTGCTGCGCCACCGCCAGCCGCAGCTGTTCATGGTATTCACGCACGCTGATGCCGACGTGGCTACGGAATAGCCTGGCCAGATGGCGGCTGCTGACATGGGCCTTTTCCGCCACCTGCGGCACCGACCATTCGGCCTCGGGTTCGGCGGCCATCACGTCTTGCGCACGGTGCACCGCCGGGTGCAGATGGTTGCGGTAACGCAGCCAGGGGGAGAGCTGCGGATCATCGCCGGAACGGCGAAAATACACCACCATTTCGCGGGCAATCTCCATTGCCCGTATTGCACCGCATTGACGGTTAATCAAATGCAGCGCCAGATCGATACCGGCGGTAATGCCGGCGCTGGTGTACAGGTTGCGGTCTTCAACAAAGATACGGTTCTCTTTCACCTGCGCGGCCGGGGCCTGCTGACGCATGCGTTCGATCACATCATGGTGGGTGGTGCACTGATAGCCGTCGAGTAGCCCGGCCTGCGCCGCCAGCAGGGCGCCGGAGCAGATACAGACCAGCGTGATGCGCTGCTGCTGCAAATCGGGTTGTAGTGTCGCCAGCCAGTGGCGGGCCTGTTCGGCCGCCTGATGGTCAAAATCGCTACGTGAATCGCGTGCGCCGGGCACCACCACAATAGCGCCGTCTTCCAGTCGGGCGGGCAGCGGCTGCAGCTGGCTCAACGTCATGCCAATCGAGCAGGTGATCTGCGGCAGTGGGCTGATGTAGCGCAGGCTGAATGCCCCAGCCAAACGCAGGGTTTCGGCCGGGCCGCTGACGTCCAGCGACAGCGCGTTGGGCAACATCAAAAAATAGACGGCCTGCGGCATGATTACTCCTGTGAGAGTTGCGCCAGCACTTCATCGACGCTGGCGAGCTGGGCGAAGCGGTCGACCAGCACCGTCTCAGTATGCCGCTTGAGCTGTTCGGTGGTAAAGACTTCTCCATTGGGATGCTGCATCGGGAAAGTCATCGTGGCCTCGGTGACGAAAGTCACCCGATAACCGAGATCGGACGCCACCCGGGTGGTGGTTTCGCAGCACTGTTCGGTGCGGATGCCGGAGATAATCAAGTGATCGATATCCCGCTGGCGCAGCCAGGCGTCCAGACCGGATTCGGTCAGTGCATTGTGCACCTGTTTATGAACGGTGACGTCTGCCTGATGGTTGAGGAACGGCAGCGGTTTTACCCAGCCGGATGCCAGCGAAAACGGCCCCTCCGGTGATACGTGGAAAACATCAACCAGGGCTACGCCCTGCCGGCGACAGCCTTCGATCAGCCGTGTCAGTGCCTGCTGGAAAGCGGGCAGATCTTCTTCCTGCCAGAATGGGCGATGCTGGAATGATTGTTGAACATCGATGATCAATAACGCGCTCTGTGACATTTTCGGCCCTCCGCCAATGGGTATGACGCCATACTGCGCCGTTACTTTGTCTGGCAGAAGGCCAAAAACGGCCATCATGGTGGCATCAACGGACCAGCATCAGGCTTTGCCGACCTGGCCAGCGACCAACCGCCCCTGATGGAAAGTGGCCGTACGCGCCGGCAGGCGGGCCACCGCCTCGGCGGAGCAACTTGCGTTGACCAGTACAAACTCTGCGTTGTCCCCGGCCTGCGGCCAGACGCGTTGGCCCTTGTCGTTCAGCGGCAGCACGCCACCGGTCGAGATTGCCATCGCACGGGAGAGGTGGAATTCGTCGGAGCCGCGGTAAAGTTGGGCGTAAAGATTGGCTTTTTCCAGAATGTCACCGCTGCCGAACGGTGACCAATGATCTATTACGCTGTCGGTTCCGGTCATCACAAATACCCCTTTTTCACTGAGCTGCGGCAGCGGCATCATCAGCCCGCCAATCGGCACCGTAGAGGCGATGGTGATTTGCTGCGCCGCCAGCCGGCTAGCGGTTTCCTCCAGTTCACTCGGGTTCAGCACGGTTAGGGCAAACGCATGGCTGATGGTGACTTTACCGCGCAGCGCCGGGTTCTTTTCTACGGTGGCGATCATGTAGTTGATTGCCGCTACCCCGGCGGGGCTGGTTTCATGCAGGTGGATATCGACGCCTTTGCCGGTGTCGAGTGCAATCTGGAACATCGCATCCAGCGACTTCTCCATGGCGCCGTCAACGTTGGTCGGATCCAGTCCGCCGACGTATTGCACCCCCATCTGCATGGCCTCGCGCATCAAGCCGTCGACTTTGGAATGCAGCAGGCCATGCTGCGGGAAGGCGACGATTTCACAGCTGAAGTCCGCCCGGTGGTTTTCCAGCGCACGCTGCAGGTGTTCCAGGCTTTTCAACCCGCTGACCGGATCGATATTGCAGTGGCTGCGTGCTACGGTGCTGCCTTTCGATTGCAGCAAGGCGATCAGGTTTTCCGCACGCTGCTGCGAGGTGGGCAACAGCTTGGGGATCAAGGTCTGTTCGAGCGCGATCATGTCCATGATGGTTTTTCCCTGACGTGGGCGTGGTGCCTGCCATGGGCCGCTGTAGAAGGTTTTATCCAGATGGATATGCATGTCGCGAAATGCCGGCAGCAGCAGTTGGCCCTGCGCCTGATAGCGTGCTACGCCGGCGGGAGGCGTTGCTTCTTTCGGGTGAACTGCGGCAATTTTTCCGTCTTTGATTTCAAGTTGATACAGCGCGGTGCGGGTGCCGATCACCGTCTCGCCATCGTACTCAAAACCGTCTTCCAGTCGAACGTCGCTCAGCCAGTAGTGGCTGTCGGTCAGGGTCATAGGTGTGCTCTCTGGTATACATGCGCTGCTCGCTGGCGCGGCGGCTTGCGCCACGCCCCCCGTTAGGCCAATGACTGCGCAGGCGGTGGTGATTTTGCCGGTTTGGCTGAGGAAAGCTCTGCGGCTTTGTTGTTGGTTTTTTTCCACGTTCAATTCCTTAATCCAGAGGTGAGGTGCGTCAAAAGACAGCCACCAATTTAGGAGAGGAGCGCGTGGGTTGGCAGTGACATTTGCCACTGGCGACTATTCGATTTGGCAATAATAAGGGGGCGCTGTTTGGCCCCCTTTCGGTTTTATATCAACGGTAACAGACGGGAATAGAGCTCGCGGAAGGTGCTGCGCAGCGCGGTGTACTGCTGGTGGCGCTCGGCATCCGGTGTATGTACCTGTTCCAGCGGCAATTCAGGCAACAATTCAACCAGTGGGCGCTGCGGGTTCAGGGCAATCTGAGCCAAGCGAGCCGCCCCCAGCGCCGGGCCAACATCGCCGCCGGTGCGGTATTCCAGCCGCTGACCGCTGATATCCGCCAGCATTTGTCGCCAGAAGGGGCTGCGCGCGCCGCCGCCAATCAGGGTGATACTGGACGGCTGCAGACCGCTGGCGTGCAGTACGTCCATGCCATCAGCCAGGGCGAAACCAACCCCTTCCAGCACGGCGCGCGCCAGGTCGGTTGGCCCATGCTGGTGAGTCAGGCCCCAGAATGCGCCTTTGGCGTTAGGATTGTTGTGCGGCGTACGCTCGCCGGACAGATAGGGCAGGAACCACAGCGGCGCTGCCGCCGGCGGCGCCTGTTCGACATTGCGCAGTAGGGTAGCGACGTCCTCGACGTTGGTCAGTTTGCACACCCAGTCCAGGCAGGATGCGGCGCTGAGCGTGACCGACATCAGGTGCCAGGTGTCGGGCAACGCATGGCAGAAACTGTGTACCGCGCTGGCCGGGTTACTGAGAAAACCGTCGCTGACGGCAAAATAAACGCCGGAGGTGCCGAGTGACAACATCGCCTGCCCCGGCTGATACAGGCCTACGCCGATCGCCCCGGCGGCATTATCACCGCCGCCGGCCACCACCGGCACTGGCGACATGCCCCAACGTTTGGCCAGTTCAATATGGGTCTGGCCGGTGATCTGATTGCCTTCGAACAGCTGTGGCATCTGGCGGCGAGTCAGGCTGCATGCCGCCAGCATCTCCTCGCTCCAGTCGCGCCGCGCCACGTTCAGCCAGCCGGTTCCTGCGGCGTCCGACATGTCGCTGGCGAATTCGCCGGTGAGGCACCAGCGCAGGTAATCCTTGGGCAGCAGGACTTTATCTATACGCTTGAACAGCTCGGGTTCATGCTGCCGTATCCACAGCAGTTTGGGGGCGGTAAAGCCCGGCATCATCAGGTTGCCAGTGATTTGCCGCGACTGCGGCACCGCCTGTTCCAGCGCCAGACACTGTGCGGCGCTCCTGCCGTCGTTCCATAAAATCGCCGGGCGCAGCACCTGCTGACGTGCATCCAACAGCGTGGCACCGTGCATCTGACCGCTGAGCCCAATGGCTTTTACCTGCTGCAGGTTGTTTTGCTTGCCCAGCGCCAGCATCGCGCGGTCGGTGGCGTGCCACCAGCCCTGCGGGGCCTGCTCTGACCATAGGGGATGAGGACGGGAAATGGGCAGCGATTCACCGTGGCTGGCGAGCAATTGGCCCTGCTCGCTGAGCAAAATAACTTTTACGCCGGAAGTGCCGAGATCGATGCCGATATACATGGTTGAGGATCCTTAAAGGCGCGGCGTGTGCCGCGCGATCGGTTAGCCGAACAGATAGCGGTTCATCAGGTTTTCGAGCTGTTCCTGACGGCCGCTGACGTGCTGCGGCGCCAGTGCATGGCCTTCAGCGTACTGCGCCAAGGCTTCGAGCGACAGTTTGCCCTGCAAAATTTGCTGGCCCAATTCACCATTCCAGCCGGCATAGCGTTTCGCTACCTGCTGATGCAACTGGCCGTCAGTCACCATTTTTGCCGCGACCTTCAGTGCCAGTGCCATAGTATCCATGGCGCCAATATGGCCATAGAACAGATCGTACTTGTCGGTGCTTTGACGGCGGACTTTGGCATCGAAGTTCAACCCACCGGTGGTGAATCCCCCGGCGTTGAGAATTTCGAACATCACCAGCGCGTTCTCTTCTACGCTGATCGGGAATTGGTCGGTATCCCAGCCCAGCTGTGGGTCACCCCGGTTGGCATCGACAGAGCCGAAAATGCCCAGCGCAATGGCGGTGGCGATTTCATGGTGGAACGAATGGCCTGCCAGCGTGGCGTGGTTGGCTTCGATATTCACCTTGATCTCTTTTTCCAGGCCGAACTGCTTAAGGAAACCATAGACGGTGGCGACGTCGTAGTCGTACTGATGTTTGGTCGGTTCCTGCGGTTTGGGCTCAATCAGCAGGGTGCCCTGGAAACCGGTTTTGTGTTTATGCTCCACCACCATCTGCATAAAGCGGCCAATTTGCTCACGTTCCTGGCGCAAATCGGTATTGAGCAAGGTCTCATAGCCTTCACGCCCGCCCCACAGCACGTAGTTTTCACCGCCCAGGCGCTGGGTGGCGTTCATGGCGGTGAACACCTGGGTGGCTGCCCAACTGAAGATTTCCGGATCCGGGTTGGTGGCGGCCCCGGCGCCATAACGCGGATGGGTAAAACAGTTGGCGGTGCCCCACAGCAGTTTCACGCCGCTGCTGTGCTGCTTTTCTTCCAGCACGTCGGTCATTACCGCAAAGTTGTGCAGATACTCTTTCAGCGAGGCACCTTCCGGTGAGACGTCTACGTCATGGAAGCAGTAGTAAGGTACGTTCAGCTTGTGGAAGAACTCGAACGCCACGTCGGCTTTGCGTTTGGCCAGCGCCAGCGCGTCGCCCGGCTGCTGCCAGGGACGATCGAAGGCACCGACGCCGAACATGTCCGCGCCGTTCCAGCAGAAGGTATGCCAGTAACAGGCGGCGAAACGCAGATGTTCCGCCATGCGCTTGCCAAGCACCAGTTCATCCGGATTGTAGTGATGAAAGGCCAGGGGGTTATTGCTGGTTGGGCCTTCGTAGCGCACTTGCTCAAGCTGATCAAAATAAGGTTGCATTATCGACTCCTGGGTAGCAATGCCCGAGTTACGGGATGGCTTTATCTTCGGAGTTTGCGGCAGACGGCTCAATTACGTTATTTCACACTTAAATTCACAGAATTATTAAATGTGCGGCAGATCCCATAATAAGGGTTTAACCGTGCTTTATTTAAGGCTTCTTTCATTTTTATTTGTCGATGTGCTGTTTTACAGCGTGAAAGCATGACCGCCATCATAAAAATAACATTAAACCAAAAATCGTAATTGGCCGGTAAAAATCAGTAATTGCCGAAGTATAAATAAGCGACAACAATCTGCTCGAAGCTGTGTAATCGGCCTATTTCAATTACCTTCCTTATGCTTTAAATAACAAAGGTATATAAGATGAAATTTAAACCTGTGTTCCTTTCTGTCTGCGCGCTGCTGGCGCTGGCCAGCCAACCGGCGTTCAGCAAAGAAGTCAAAATCGGCATGGCGATCGATGACCTGCGCCTGGAGCGCTGGCAAAAAGACCGCGATATCTTCGTCAGCAAAGCCAAGTCGCTGGGGGCAGACGTGTTTGTCCAATCCGCTAACGGCAATGAAGAAACCCAAATGGCGCAGATCGAAAATATGATCAACCGCGGCGTCGACGTGCTGGTGATTATTCCTTATAACGGCCAGGTGCTGAGCAACGTCATCAGCGAAGCCAAACGGGAAGGCATTAAGGTCCTGGCTTACGACCGCATGATCAATAACGCGGACATCGATTTCTACATCTCCTTTGATAATGAAAAGGTCGGCGAATTGCAGGCGCAAAGCCTGGTGCAGCGGGTACCGCAGGGCAATTATTTCCTGATGGGCGGCTCGCCGGTGGATAACAACGCCAAGCTGTTCCGCCAGGGCCAGATGAAGGTGCTGCAACCGCTGATCGACGGCGGGAAAATCAAGGTTGTGGGCGATCAGTGGGTTGATGGATGGCTGCCGGAAAACGCATTGAAAATCATGGAAAATGCGCTGACCGCCAACAATAACAAGATTGACGCGGTGGTGGCTTCTAACGATGCCACCGCCGGCGGCGCAATTCAGGCGCTTGCCGCACAGGGCCTGGCGGGCAAAGTGGCCATTTCCGGCCAGGACGCCGATCTGGCGGCGGTGAAGCGTATCGTCGCCGGTACCCAGACCATGACGGTCTATAAGCCAATCAGCAAACTGGCCGATGAGGCTGCGGGCATTGCCGTGCAGCTGGGCAAGGGCGAACAGCCGAAAACCAACGCCAGCTTAAATAACGGCAGCAAAGAAGTGCCCTCCTGGTTATTAACGCCGATCCCGGTGGATAAAGCGAATATCGACAGCACTATTATTGCCGACGGTTTCCACAAAAAAGCCGACATTCAATAATTCCGAAAGCCGGTAATGTGGAGGGAATAATGCCCAACCTATTAGAAATGAAAAATATCACCATGCAGTTCGGTGCGGTTAAGGCGGTGGATAATGTCAGCCTGAAACTGGAAGCTGGCCAGGTATTATCGCTGTGTGGTGAGAACGGTTCGGGAAAATCCACCCTGATGAAAGTGCTGTGCGGAATATATCCACACGGCAGTTATCAGGGAGATATTTATTTCTCTGACGATTTATTGACGGCGAAAAATATTCGCGACACCGAGCAGAAAGGTATTGCCATCATTCACCAGGAGCTGGCGCTGGTAAAGCAGATGACGGTGCTGGAAAACATGTTTCTCGGCAATGAATGGCGCCGCTACGGGGTGATGGATTATGACGCCATGTACCTGCGCTGCCGACGTATGCTGGCGCAGGTCAAACTGGAGGTGGATCCCAATACGCCGATTGGCGAACTCGGGTTGGGGCAGCAGCAACTGGTGGAGATCGCCAAGGCGCTGAACAAACAGGTTCGGCTACTGGTATTGGATGAACCTACGGCTTCGCTGACGGAAAGTGAAACCGCCACGCTGCTGGCGATCATCGGGGATCTGCGCGATCACGGTATTGCCTGTATCTACATTTCGCACAAGTTGAACGAGGTGAAGGCGATCTCGGATCTGATCTGCGTGATCCGCGATGGCAAGCACATCGGCACCGGTCCGGCGGCGGAAATGAGTGAGGACGACATTATCGCCATGATGGTGGGGCGAGAGCTGACCGAGCTGTATCCGCAACAACAGCATGAGATAGGCGAGGTGATCCTGCAGGTGGATAACCTGACCGCCTGGCATCCGGTTAACCGTCAGGTTCGCCGAGTGGACGATGTCTCTTTCAGCCTGCGGCGCGGCGAAATACTCGGCGTTGCCGGGCTGGTCGGCTCAGGGCGTACCGAAACCATGCAGTGCCTGTTCGGCGTCTACCCTGGTCGTTGGCAGGGCAGCATTACCCTCAATGGTCAGCCGGCCACTATCAACAACTGCCGTCAGGCGATGCGCTACGGCATTGCCATGGTGCCGGAAGACCGCAAGCGTGATGGCATCGTCCCCGTGATGGGCGTCGGGGCCAATATGACGCTGGCGGCGCTGAGTGATTTCAGCGGCATGCTGACGGTGATCGACGACGCCCATGAACAGGCAACCATCCGCCAGTCGCTGGCGCAGCTGAGGGTGAAAACCTCCTCGCCAGAACTGGCCATCGCCCGCTTGAGCGGGGGCAATCAACAGAAGGCGATTCTGGCCAAGTGTCTGCTGTTGAAGCCGAAAATCCTGATTCTGGATGAGCCGACGCGCGGCATCGACATTGGTGCAAAACAAGAAATCTATAAATTAATCAATCAACTGGTACAGCAGGGGATTGCGGTGATCGTGGTTTCTTCCGAGTTGCCGGAAGTGCTGGGATTAAGCGATCGGGTGTTGGTGATGCACCAGGGGCGCATCAAGGCTTCGTTGATCAACCGCGGTTTGACCCAGGAACAGGTGATGGAAGCCGCTTTGAGGAGTGAAACAGATGTCGAAAAACACGCAGTCTGAAGCGTTGGTAGCGGCAAGGGTGGAGAAAAAAACGACGGTGAAGCTGAAATCCATCAATTTGCAGGTGTTTGTAATGTTGGCGGCGGTAGTCGTCATTATGCTGTTCTTTACCTTTACCACCGAAGGGGCCTATCTCAGCGCGCGTAATATCTCCAACCTGCTGCGCCAGACGGCGATCACCGGCATTTTGGCAGTCGGAATGGTGTTCGTGATCGTTTCGGCGGAAATCGATCTGTCGGTCGGTTCGATGATGGGGCTGCTGGGCGGCGCGGCGGCGATTTTTGACGTCTGGTTCGGTTGGCCGTTGCCGCTGACCATCGTGGTGACGCTGGTGGCCGGTCTGCTGTTGGGGGCCTGGAACGGCTGGTGGGTTGCCTATCGCAAAGTCCCTTCGTTTATCGTCACTCTGGCGGGGATGTTGGCCTTTCGCGGCATCCTGATCGGTATCACCAATGGCACCACGGTGGCACCGACCAGCAGCGCCATGTCACAAATCGGTCAGAGCTATTTACCGGGTGGGCTGGGTTTCGGTATCGGTGCGGTGGGGCTGATGCTGTTTGTGGCCTGGCAATGGCGGCGGCGCAGTCGACGCGTACAGCTGGGGTTGCCGGTAGCCACGCCGACCGGTGACGTAACCCGGCAGAGCATTTTGGCGCTGCTGGTACTCGGCGCAATCTATTTGCTCAACGACTATCGCGGGGTGCCTACGCCGGTGCTGATCCTGACCGCGCTGATGCTGGCGGGGATATTTATGGCCACCCGCACCGCCTTTGGCCGTCGGATTTACGCCATCGGCGGCAATATTGACGCTGCGCGCCTGTCGGGCGTCAACGTCGAGCGCACCAAACTGGCGGTGTTTGCCATCAACGGTCTGATGGTGGCGATTGCCGGTCTGATCCTCAGTTCGCGGCTGGGCGCCGGTTCGCCTTCGGCGGGGAATATTGCCGAGCTGGACGCCATCGCTGCCTGCGTGATTGGCGGCACCAGCCTGGCCGGAGGCATAGGCAGTGTGGCCGGGGCGGTGATGGGGGCGTTTATCATGGCCTCGCTGGATAACGGCATGAGCATGTTGGACGTACCGACTTTCTGGCAGTACATCGTCAAGGGGGCCATTTTGCTGCTGGCGGTGTGGATGGATTCCGCCACCAAGCGCCGGGCATAAGAATATATCCTTCATACTTGAAGCTGCATCTGTGTTGGCTACACTCACTCACCCGAATCACTTACTTTAGTAAGCTCATCGGAATGAGTTCCTTTGCCGCCTTGATACGACTCCAATTATTTTGGATATAGCGCCCGCGGTCACAGTTATGAGGTGATGCTTGCTGCTCTCGCAGAGAATACCCTGTAGTTTCAAGTTGCAGCCAGGCGACTCACTCGCCATCCCCAGACAGGGTAGGGGCGCTGCATGCTGCGCCCGCCTTAATTGGGGCGAATTTATTCGCCCCCTACCTTCACTGGGGGTTACTGGGGATACCGCATGTTCGAAAAGCGCTTTCGCATTACGTTGCTGTTCAACGCCAATAAAGTGTATGACCGCCAGGTGGTTGAGGGCGTTGGTGAGTATTTACAGGCTTCACAGTGCGATTGGGACATCTTTATCGAAGAGGATTTTCGTTGCCGCATCGACAACATCAAGGACTGGCTGGGCGATGGGGTGATTGCCGATTTCGACGACCGTGAAATCGAACATTTGCTGCATAACGTCAGGGTGCCGATCGTCGGTGTGGGCGGCTCTTATCATCGTGATGAGGATTACCCGCCGGTGCATTACATCGCCACGGATAATCAGGCGTTGGTTGAGGCGGCGTTCAGCCACCTGAAGGAAAAGGGCATTAATCGCTTTGCCTTCTACGGCTTGCCGAGCGAAGGCGGTAAACGTTGGGCGCAAGAGCGTGAACATGCTTTCCGTCAGCGGGTGGCGCTGGAGCAGTATCAGGGCGTGGTCTATCAGGGCATGGCCACTGCGCCGGAGAATTGGCAATACGCCCAGAACCGGCTGGCGGACTGGGTACAGACGCTGCCGCAGCAGACCGGCATCATCGCCGTGACTGATGCCCGGGCACGCCATCTGCTGCAGGTTTGCGAACATCTGGACATTGCGGTGCCCGAAAAGCTATGCGTCATCGGCATCGACAATGAAGAGCTGACGCGCTACCTGTCGCGGGTGGCGCTGTCTTCCGTGGCGCAGGGCACCCGCCAGATGGGCTACCGTGCCGCCAAGCTGCTGCATCAGTTGCTCGATCGTCGTGAGCTGCCGCTGCAACGTATTCTGGTGCCGCCGGTGAAGGTGATCGAGCGTCGTTCCACCGACTTTCGCTCGCTGCGTGACCCGGCGGTGATCCAGGCCATGCATTATATTCGCCATCACGCCTGTAAGGGTATCAAGGTCGAACAGGTGCTCGATGCGGTAGGGCTGTCGCGTTCCAATCTTGAAAAACGCTTCAGAGATGAAACCGGCGAAACCATCCACCATGTAATCCATCAGGAAAAGCTGGATCGGGCCTGTAACCTGTTAAAGGCAACTTCATTGACCATCAACGAGATTTCGCAGATGTGCGGCTACCCCTCACTGCAGTATTTTTACTCGGTATTCAAGAAGGGTTACGACATGACGCCGAAAGATTACCGCGAGCGTTACGGTGAGGTCGGGTATTAGTGCTTGCTTGTTTAATGTAGCTTTGTTGGCTACATTTGTAGCTAATAAGGCTACATAGAGAAGCACCATGTACGACTCTTTGCTCGATCTTTTATTCAGTGAATATCGACGAAAAGTGCTAAATCTGCTGCTAATGCAGCCGGAGCAGGCATTTCATGTGCGCGAAATTGCGCGTCGGACCGCAACTCAGGCCGGTACTCTACATAAAGAGTTGAGCAAGTTGGCGCTGGGCGGCATTCTGCTAAGACTGCCCCAAGGGAAGCAGATTTATTATCGCGCTAACCCCGACTGCCTGATTTTTGCAGAGTTGGTAGCGATTTTCCGCAAAACCTCTGGGGTGGCCGCACGTTTGCGGCAGGTATTATCCGAGCTTAATGCTGAGCTTGAGCTGGCGTTTATTTTTGGTTCGATCGCCAGTGGTAAAGCGACGGCAGACAGTGACATAGACGTCCTGATCGTCGGTCACTTGTCTTTTTCTGAGGTGATCAACGCGTTTTACCCGTTACAGCAGGAACTGGGTCGAGAAATTAACCCCAAGCTGTACTCGCCGGCAGAGTGGCAAATGGCTTTGGCGGAAAACTCAGCCTTTATTCAGGATATTATGAGTAAGCCCCAGCTAAGGATTTTGGGAGGCAAGGATGACGTTAGACAACCTGATAGGTCTTGGCCTGGAGGCGATACAACCTGACGCGGGCGCCATCAGAAAATTACTCTCCGCCGCTGCGCGTAACCAGCATGATGCCAGCATCACTTTGCCTAGCAATGAAACACGTTTTGATGCGGCCTATAAAGCGGTTATGCAAATTGCCAATGCTGCTCTGCAGGCGGAAGGTTTTCGGACTTCGACAAATAAACCTGGTCATCATCAGCTAATGATTCAATCGTTGCCGCTTACCCTGGGTATCTCGCGTGAAGCAATGATCTGTCTGGATGCTTTGCGAAAACAACGCAATATCGCTGATTACTCAGGTGATTTAGTGACGGATGCAGCAGTGTACACCTGCCTGGAACAAGCCGAGGCACTGTGGTTGGCGATTAATGATTGGTTGTCACTCAAACATCCGCATCTTTTGGAATAGCCTGTTCACACTAATCCGCAAAACGCCTTCAGCCGTTCGGCCAGTGCCGGGGTGGCGGCGGGGGCACCGTCGCGGTAATACAGCGCCAGTTCGATGCTGTCGATCGGCGGTAACCCTTCGGCGATGCCGAGCACCCGGTGGCTGGGCAAGCGACAGCTCGCTGGCAACAGCGTGACGCCCAACCCGGCGGCGGATGCGGCGGTGAGAGCCGCCAGACTGGCACTGCTGTAGCCGATGCGCCAGCGCTTGCCAAGGTTATCCAACGCCTGGCACAGGTCATCGCGGTACAGGCCATTGAGCGGGAACACCGCCAGCGGTACCGGGGATTGTTCGATGGCCGGAAAGGCCAGGCTATCCAGCCACAGTAGCGGCTCCGGCCTGGCGGCGCGCGGAGGTTGACTACGACGCTGTTTCACCAGGATAAGGTCCAGTTCTTCACGGGCATAGGCGCTGTGCAGATCGGCGCTCAGGCCGCTGGTGACGTCCAGCCGCAGGTGCGGGTGCGCCCGGCTGAATTCCGCCAGCAGTTCCGTAGTTGGCGCCGCGAAATCCTCCGGCATCCCCAACCGCAGTACGCCGTCGCGCCAGATACCGGTCAGGGCGTCGTGTGCCTCTTCATTCAGTGCGATGATCCGCCGCGCATAGCTCAACAGTTTGACGCCTTCCTCGGTCAGCAACACTTGATGAGAGGAGCGCTCAAACAGCGGTTTACCGAGCATCTCCTCCAACCGACGCACCTGCTGGCTGACGGTGGACTGCGATAAAAATACCCGGTCCGCGGCGCGGGTGAAGCTACCGCTGTCGCACACGGCGACAAAGCTGAGCAATAACTGCGGATTGAACATCGGGTAGCGATTCATTTTCCCACTGCTGGCTATTTTATTATTTAATTTCCCAATACTAGCGGCGTTGCCTAGAGTAATGCAACGCTGCGGCGTACAGGTTGTGACGTCGCACTCTTCACCCCGGAAGTTCAGGAATAGACCGTGTTAAATCATTTTATTGCTCCCCCTTTCTTACGCCGCTGGTTCAATCCCCTGCTGTGGGTACTGGTGCTGATTGGCTTGAATATGCGGCCGTTGCTGACGTCTATTGGCCCGCTGCTGCCGACGCTGCGCCAGGCTACCGGGCTGAGTTTTGGCGGCGCGGCCCTGCTGACCACCTTGCCGGTGTTGATGATGGGGCTGATGGCGTTGGCTGGCGGTGCCATCAACCGTTTGTTCAGTGAACGCACCAGCGTTGTCCTGAGTTTGCTGGCCATTGGCCTGGGTGCTGCCTGGCGCGAGCTGGCACCGGGCAGCACGCAGTTGATGTTGAGTGCAGTGCTGGGCGGGCTGGGGATTGGCGTTATCCAGGCGGTGATGCCCGGTATTATCAAGCATCATTTTCTCAAGCAGATGGCGTTGGTGGCCGGGCTGTGGTCGGCGGCGCTGATGGGCGGCGGTGGGCTGGGGGCGGCGATTACCCCCTGGCTGATGAGTGTGGGCCATGACTGGCATAGCGCGCTGGCCTGGTGGGCAGCGCCGGCGCTGGTGGCGTTGATCGCCTGGTGGCCCGTCAGCCGAGGTTTGGCACGCCTGACGCCATCCGGTACTGCTCGCGGACCGAGCTTATGGTGCAGCCGTCGCGCCTGGTTGCTCGGTGCCTATTTCGGTTTGATTAATGGCGGCTACACCAGCCTGATCGCCTGGCTCCCCCCTTATTACATGCAGCTCGGCTGGCAGCCGCAGGCCAGCGGGTCGCTATTGGCGCTGATGACCTTCGGCCAGGTCGTGGGGGCGCTGCTGTTGCCCGCCTTGGCGCGCGCTACGGACCGCCGTCCGCTGTTGTTGCTGGCGCTGATCATGCAGTTGGCAGGTTTCATCGGCCTTATCTACCTGCCGCAAACGCTGCCTTGGCTGTGGGTACTGCTTTCCGGCCTGGGGCTGGGCGGTGCATTCCCGCTGTGTCTGGTGCTGGCACTCGACCATATTCCGCACCCGGCGGCGGCGGGGCGACTGGTGGCGTTTATGCAGGGTATCGGCTTCCTGCTGGCGGGTACGACGCCGTACATTTCCGGCCTGTTGCGTGATTACAGCGGTGGCTTTGTGCTCGATTGGCAAATTCACGCACTGCTGGTGGTGGTGCTTATCGCCATCACCTGGTGCTTCCATCCGCACAGCTACCGGCGAGCGTTCGCCGAATAATATTTCTGTCATTGCGGCTCCCTATAGTGACGTTGCTTTTACTTCTGGGCGATAACAACAAAAAGGGAACCATGACATGCACATCACCAAAACTCGTCTGGCGCTGTTGGCTGGCTGTATGGCGCTGAGCGGTAACCTGTGGGCTGACGCCCAACCGGTGTCTGCGACGCTGGCCGGGCATGCGATACTGGCGGTAAAATCCAGTATTGCGGCGCCACAGGATGCTCCCACCGATTTGCAACAAAGCGGTAAGTACACCAGCGGCAAACGCGTGACGGAACTGGGCAGCGTGGCGGGAAAATCCGCCGATCGCATGACCGGTATCGGCCTGCCGATCGCGGGCCAACCCCTTCAGGGCCATTCCGGTATCAAGCACATGCCTGACGGCACCTACTGGGTGTTGACCGACAACGGCTTCGGCAGCAAAGCCAACTCACCGGATGCGATGCTGTACCTCAATCACTACAAAATCGACTTTGACAACGGCACGGTGACGCCGCTGAAAACGGTATTCCTGCACGATCCTGACCAGAAAGTGCCGTTCCATATCGTCAATGAGAGCACCGACCAGCGTTACCTGACCGGCAGTGACTTCGACCCGGAAAGCTTCCAGTTCGCCGACAATGCCCTGTGGATCGGCGATGAATTTGGCCCTTACCTGATCAAGGCCGATCTGGACGGTAAGGTTTTGGCGGTGTTCGACACCAAGGTGGAGGGCAAGGTAGTCAAATCGCCGGATAACCCGACGCTGACCCTACCGGGTGCACCGGATGGCAAACAGAACTTCCAGGTGGCGCGTTCCAAGGGTTTTGAGGGCATGGCGGCATCGCCGGACGGCAGCAAGCTGTACCCGTTGCTTGAGGGCGCGCTGTGGGATGGCGAAAAGTTTGAAAACCGCGATGGAAAACGTTACCTGCGGGTGCTGGAATTTGACGTGAAACAGCAGGCCTGGACTGGCCGCAGCTGGCAGTACGTGCTGGAAGACAATCAGAACGCCATCGGCGATTTCAATATTATCGACGCTACCCATGGCCTGGTGATTGAGCGTGATAATGGCGAAGGTACGCCGGACAAAGCTTGTGCGGCGGGTGCGCCAACCGACAACTGCTTCAGCCAGGTGGCGAAGTTCAAGCGGGTATATAAAATCGCTTTTTCTGATGCCAACGTCGGCAAACCGGTCGATAAACTGGCTTATATCGACCTGTTGAACATTCAGGACCCGAACAAGTTGGCGCGCAAACCGCTGAACAACGGTGTGCTGACCTTCCCGTTCTTCACCATTGAAAACGTCGACGTGGTGGACGGCAGTCATATTATTGTCGGTAACGACAATAACTTCCCGTTCTCCTCCAGCCGCCAGCCGAACATGGCGGATGACAATGAATTTATCCTGCTGGACGTCAAAGATCTGTTGAAGCCGTAATTCTGCCGGCCTCCGGTATTTTTGCCGGGGGCCGCCGCTATTTCCCTCTTAGCGCTAAGGATAAACTGCGCTATAATCAGGCTCTTGCTTCTGACTCCCGAAGGAAGATCCTCGTCCCCGGTGGGGCGGCCGGACTTCAAATCCGGTTGGGGCCGCCAGCGGTCCTGGGCAGGTTCGACTCCTGTGATCTTCCGCCACTCTCCAGCGTAAACCCCTTCGGAGCAGCCAATGACCTTCTGCCGCGATGGCTTTATCCCCACGGTAACCGACTTCTCATTGCAGGATGCGTTCACGCCTGTGCTGACAGCGTTGGTCGCAGGCTTGCCGAGCCATTTCCCCGACTTGATCCACTGTATTTATCTCTATGGCAGTGTGGCACGCGGGCAAGCGACACCGGGGGAGTCCGATTTGGATATCACCTTGTTGCTGAGTCGGCGGGCTACTGACGCTGAATTGGCGCTTATTGAGCAATGGCGTGAGGATTTCCAGCAACATCAGACGATAGTCAGTAAGGTGGATTTTGATATTGGCACCCTCGATGAAGCGCTAAATCCCGCCAATCGCTATAGCTGGGGCTATTGGTTGAAACACCATTGCCGCTGTCTTTGGGGAAATGACGTAAGCAACGTATTGCCACTGTTCCGGCCAGATCGTCGTATTGCGCGGGCGGTAAATGCCGATCTGCGCACCGTGCTGGAAGATTATGGTGTGAAAATCTCGGGCGGGTCTCGGGTTGCTGAGCTGCAACGACTCAAACGCGAAGCGGCCAGAAAGCTGATCAGAGCAACTAATATGCTGCGTGATCCTGATAGCCTGTTTTGGCCGATAGCGCTTGATGATTATGCCGAGCAATTATTAGCGCGGCATCCTGATAAGGCTACAGAAATAGATTATCTGCTGGCACATGCTATCAATAATGCTAATGACGCTGAGTTTACCGAGCGAATGATGGACTTTCTTTGTTGGCTTGAACGTCAGCAATAAAGCCGCCCCGAAGTGGCGGCTTATAACTTAAGGCTTAGGCGTACTGGGTTAACTTCCAGGTAGCCGCCTTATTATTGTAGGGCGGCATGGTATTACCTTTCGCGATGGGGGCGGTGGTTGATGGTGTGCCCACGACCTTCCAAACGCCGCTTTCCGGGCATTTTTGCCCTGTTGAAGCAGTAGTACCAAGGGGGGATCTGGTCATCATGATCTTTCCTTAATCAGTGCGGCGCTACCCTAGCACCGCTAATAAAGATATTTACAGGTTCCTGTAGATATTCAATCCCATAAGTGAAATACAAGACATTAGTTTGATATTAGTGAATGCTGGAGTTGATTTTTTAAATTTAAAGATATTTAGCCATTGTTTGTTTCGATATATAAATAATTTATATCATTTTCATTGCACTATTTTATTTATATATATGTTGATGAGTAATCTTAATTGATTATTATTAAATGGTTGGGGTGTTTATAAAATAGTCCAATATATAATAAATTAAAATAGCGCAGTGGACTCGGCTCAAAGACGTTATCTCTGGCGAACACCATTCTTTGCACTGACGCTGATCGTCTAGTCAAACAGGGGCTGGTCAACAGCGTCAGCGCAGATGAATTTGAAAGGATAAATTAGCAGTGTTAAAGTAAGGATCCCGGTCAGCAGTGATTTTTCGTATACCCTGTCTGACCGGAAATTTTTCCCTGGTGTTGGCTGTGTTGGCTACCTGACCGTACAGGTCAGGTTTTTTTTCCAGTGCCTAACGAGACTCATTATATGTTGCGGTTCCAAATCCGTAAGTTGTACTTAAGTACCATCTATACCTAAACTTAAGTTCAGGTTCGATCACCAAAGGGAAAGTCTGACCGCCACGGAGCCTGTATGTTTTCTATCTTCAATGAAAATCAAACAATAACGGAAACGCTCCGGGATCATATCGACAGAAAGCTGTCTCCACTCGGTAGCCCGGAATACGCTTATACTGTTGTTAGAAAAAAAATCCGTCAGATGTGCTTATTATTTCCAGTTATCCTGACGAATGGGTAGACCTCTACCGCACCAATAATTTCCAACTCACTGACCCGGTGATACTGACAGCATTCAAACGCACTTCGCCCTTTGCATGGGACGAAAATATCACTCTCATGTCAGATTTGAAGTTCACCAAAATTTTTTCCCTTTCCAAGCGGTACAACATCGTTAACGGATTTACCTTTGTGCTGCATGACCATATGAACAACCTGGCGTTGTTGTCTGTCATTATTGCCACCAACGGACAAGGGGAGCTGGAAAAAAGACTCTCATCTGATCGTGGGGCCATGCAGATGTTGCTGATCGACATTAATGAACAGATGTATCGTCTCGCCGGCTCCGCTTCATCTACTGGCCATAAGCATCAGGCAGACACGGATAAACCCATTTTTACTCCACGGGAAAATGAGGTGCTGTATTGGGCCAGTATGGGAAAAACATACGGAGAGATTGCCGCCATAGCGACTATTTCGGTTAGTACGGTGAAGTTTCATATGGGTAATATTGTGGTCAAGTTAGGTGTTAGTAACGCCCGGCAGGCTATCCGACTGGGCGTTGAGCTGGAACTTATAACTCCGGCAGCGACAGCGGCCAGGTAATAACGGTAACCGCTGGACAATTAAGCCCGGAGATAATTCCTGACGCCATTTGGTTCTGGTCCTCTGGCTCAGTTGGGAGTACCACCAGGTAAATACGCTCGTGTTCGCTGAGGAAGGCTTCTTTGAGTACACGGATTTGCCATCCGGAGCGCTTAAGGATCCTAAGCATCGCTCGGCTTACGATGGTATGAATAGCATTGTACTTATGGTGCAAAGCCCAATTAATCATGGCCAGAAACAGGGCTTGACTGACTGGGTACCGCTCGCCTAGCAACCGCCGAGCATGAGCTTTGTCGACAAAAAAACGGCTTGATTCGACCCCTTCTACAGGGAGCTTAACGCTGTCAAAACAGGCGCGGAATGTGTGGGTTATCATGTTGGGCTGGCTCAGTGCGGTGAAACGCACGCTGCAGACCAATTGTCCGTTGCACAAGCCGAGAATATAGCGCGTGCCGGAGTTATCAAACTCATCGAACTCCATATCAAGGTTACATGCTACGTCCCAACCTAGTCGGTCACTGAAGGTTTTTTTTCTCAGCCGGTAAAGCTCGCTCGAGTGTGTCGTTTTCAGCTCTTCGTAGCTGACATCAAATAATTCAAGCATTCCATGACCCTTTTATTATTGGCGTAAATATATTACGTATTTCAAACAGTCTGCGAGTATTCTACAAAAATTTTAAGCTAGCTGATGAAAACAAGGTCATATCGGGAGATAAAAAACAACTTTGGTGATGAAATTTTTGCCTTTCACAATGACGTTACTCCCAAGTAAATCATAAGGCACTGTTTATGGATTTGGCAGACATGGGGTAAATCTTGGAACAGAGGGCACAGGCTAATAATTATTGAGCTATGCCAAATCAATAAATCACCCGTCCTTAAGTAGTTAAAAATGATCCTAAACGGGTAATAACTCATTATTTCCAAATGGGCATAATTATAATAAGCCTCGCGATCAAGCCTTCAAAGAGTCTGCTTGCCATCTTAGTTACCCCGCGGAAGGGCAGCTCTCCGCCAACTGAGTCAACCCCTCACGTTCTTGTCGGAACGAAACCTTGCCCTGATCCAGCGTGACCACAAAAATGCTGTCGAAGTCGCTGCCTGGCCATTCGGGCACCAAACTGGCGTCGCCGCCGCGCGCGGCAACGATGTTCTTCACTGCCTTATCGAGATTCTTGTGCTCCCAGGCGATGAAGATGCGCGAGTTTTGGTACTTATCGCTGAGCAGCTCCTGCTGCAGCCCGGCGATGTCATCGGCGTGGAATTGAATGCCGATCGGCAGTCCGACACGTACCGCGGTGGGCATAATGGTCGACAGCGCTCGCAGCGAACTGCCGGTCTTATTCTCTTTGGGCCCGGCGGCAAAGATAAAATCAGGTTTGCCATAGCGGTCCAGTAGCACGTCCGGCAGTGCCAGCGCGCGATTGAGCCCTTTGCAGGTTAACTGCCCGCTGTCGTTGGCGGGTTTCTCCCCGTGCCGCACGAAGATCAGCGTTTCCTGTGCCAGTGCGCTTTGGCTGAGCAGCAGCAACGCCGCTAAACCGCCCAGGATTTTGTTGCCGATTTTGTTAAACATCCTCAACCCTTATGTAATGGCCTGCTGATTTCTGAGCGCTTTTCGTCACGTTACTCGCTATCATAACTGGCGTGACAACAAGGCATGCCGCGCTGATGCGGTGCCTCTGGGATAATTAAATACTGACCTAAGGAAGGATTTACAATGAAAAACATTTTCTTTTTTGATGCGATGCTGACGCCGAAAATCATCACCGGCGTGTACTGGCTGTGCCTGCTGGGCATCATTGTTGGCGGGATTGGGTCGATGTTCTACGGTGAGTTCTTCCGCGGCCTGTTTGCGATCATTATCGGCGGCGTGTTCACCCGCGTTTGCTTCGAAATGATCATCATTGCGTTTAAAAATAATGAGTACCTGCGCAAGATTGCCGAAAAGCCTTAATTAAGTAGTAAACGCCGGGCCATGCCCGGCGTTTTGTTATTCCCCCAGCGTTATCGCCAGCCGTTCCCTCATTAATTCAATAAAATTCTCCGGCACGGTTCTCGCCGTTGGCGAGCGTAGCGCCTGGCTCCAGACCGGCTCCGGGAAATGTGAGTCGTCGAGGTAGCGCGGGATGATATGCCAATGCAAATGGGGCAGTGCGGTGCCCAGGCTGGCGATATTGATCTTCGCCGGCGTCAGCAATTGCCGTAGTTGCGCTTCAACCTGAGCGACCACGGTCATGATGCTGTTGCGCTGATCGTCACGCAAATCGCTCAGTTCGGCGATATGCTCATGCCAGACCACCCGACACCAGCCGGGGAAAGGGCTGTCGGCAATGAAAATGGCCCGGCACAGCGGGTTTTGCCACAGCAGGATTTCATTGGTTGGATGGCAGTAAACGCAGGATTCATTGTTCATTTTTATTCTCCCGCCGCGGTTTTGGGCGCAGCGAAGCTCCCGCCGCGCATTAGCGCAGCATGGATTCAGTATGGAAGAGAGCGGAGCCGTAGCCCCGCAGGAGGTTACGTGTTAATGACCGACTGACGGCGCACCAGGCTAGGCGCGAATAAAAATTCCTCCACCGGCAATTCAGGGTTTTCCAGCCGACCAATCAGCCGATCGACGATTTTCACCGCCATCTCGCGCAGCGGCGGCGCCACTGAGCTAAGCGCCGGGTTAAACAGCTCGGACAGGAACATGTTATCGATGCCGACAACTGAAATATCCTCGGGCACCCGCACACCAAGCCGCTGGAAGGCAGAAATCATGCCGATGGCCAACATGTCGTTCAGCGCCACAATGCCGTCCGGCCGGGGGGCACTCTGGCAAATTTGTTCGGCCAGCGTCTTGCCCAACTCGGCCATTTCAGCATCGCCGTAGGCGAACTGCGCCTTGCCTTCGATCACCCAGGCCGGCAGCCCTGCGTTTTCCAGTGCCTGCCGGTAACCGGCAATTTTGTTGGCGCGGCTGCTGGTCATGCCGGAAGCGGTAGCGAAGGCGATACGGCGGCAGCCTTGGGCTATCAGATGCTGTGCCGCCATGCTGCCGGCGGCGCAATTATCCATCGACACGCTGTCGATCGGCAGCGCCGCCTCGCCAGGGGCGGCCAGGGTGCGCTCGTCGTAGTTAATCATCACCAGGCCGCGTTTCAGGGCATCGCGAAAATGGGGGCGATCGTAAAACGTGGAGGCAACTACTACGCCGCGAATGCCTAACGCCAGCAGATCGTCGAGAAAACGGATCTCTTCTTCCTGTTGGCGATGGGTATCGCCCAGCAACACCTGATAACCATAGTTTTGCTTGGCCGCCAGCTCAATTTCGCGCACCAGCGCAGCGAAGCTGGGGTTGACGATGGACGGTACCAGCAGGCCCAGCATTTTGACCTGCCCGGTTTTAAGCTGCTGCGCGGCGCGGTTTGGCTGGTATTGCAGCGCCGCCATCGCCTGTTCAATACGGGCCAGCGTATCCTTGCGCATCTGATCGACTCGGCCGTTCAGCACGTTGGATACCGTACTGACCGACACCCCGGCATGACGTGCCACATCACGTATATTCGCCATCACATTCCCGTTTTGCATTAACCCATTACCCCGACTTTATCACGTGGCCGAAAGTGAGTCACAGACCCTTAGGGCGCGAGTTGACCGCCGTTGACGTCGATAATTTGCCCGGTGATATAGCCGCTGCAGTTATGCGAGGCCAGGAACAGGTAGGTGGGCGCCACCTCTTCGCTGCGGCCAAAGCGGCCCATCGGAATGGAAGCGCGCATTTTACCCAGCACTTCGTCGCTCTTGCCGTGATGGAAGGCGGTGTCGATGCTGCCCGGTGACACGATATTGAAACGGATATTGTCCTGGGTGAACTCCTTCACCCAGTTGCGGTGGATATTGTGCAGCCAGGCTTTGGCGCTGGCATACAGCCCGGCGCCGATCCCGCCGCCTTCGCGTGCAGCAATGGAGCCGGTGCTGATGACGCTGGCGGTCGTCCCGTTCTCGCGAGCCGAAGCGCGCAGGTGAGGGATAGCAAATTTGGTCACCATCAGCGCCGAGCGGCAGTTCAAATCCATCACTCGATCAAAAAACTCGTCGTCTATCGCTTCCAGCCCGTTGCGACCGCCCAGTCCACCGGCGTTGTTGATCAATATATCGATGCCGCCAAAGCGGGCGACAAAGGCTTCCACCAATGCCTCACAGCCGGCGGAGCGCGACAGATCGGCCGAGAAGAATGCGCATTCACCGGGGAAAGCGGCGATCTCTGCCGGTGGCTCACTGCGCAGGCCGTTAATGCCTACCTTGGCGCCGTGCCGGGCGAACAGGGCGGCGGTCGCCAGCCCGATACCGGCGGTGGAACCGGTGATCAATACGCGTTTGTCGGTTAAATCAGAGAACATGGTGTGACTCCTTGCTTGAGAAAATCAGTAGCCCAGCCGCGTCGGCAACCAGGTGGAGAGCGCCGGGAATAGCGCGATAACGATGATGCCGAACAGCACGATCAGCAGGTATTTGGCCATAGGTTTAATCACGTCCTGCATCGGAACGCCGCAGATGGCGCAGGTGGTGTACAACCCCAGGCCGATCGGCGGGGAAAACAGGCCGAAACCCATCGCCAGAATCATCACAATGGCGTAGTGCAGCGGGTTGAAGCCGAGCTGGGTGGCGATAGGCACCAGGATCGGCGCAAAGATAATCAGCGCCGGAGCGCCCTCCAGCACTGCGCCGAAGATAATCAGGATGACAATCGACAGCAGCAGGAACAGCCACGGGCCGTAGTCTGCGCCGATGGCGACCAGCAGCTGTGCGCACTGCTGTGGGATCATCTCGATGGTCAGAGCGAAGGACAAACTGGTGGCACAGGCGACGATAAACAGCAGCATGCCGGACAGCGCAGCGGTGTCGACAAACAGCTTCAGGGTAGCTTTCAGCGTCAGCTCACCAAAGGCCAACCGCCCGACCACGATGGCGTAGACCACCGCGAAGGCGGAGATCTCCGTGGAGGTGGCGATGCCGGCCACCACCCCCTTGCCGATCATCAAAATCATGACCAGACCGACGGCGGCACCGATCAGCAGTTGGCGCGTCGGCATCCGTACCGGATAGGCGTCATCGACGTTGATGCGTTTGCCGAATATCACGGCGGCAATCAGCAGCAATATCAGCAGGCACAGGGCCGGGATCAGCCCGGCGATAAACAGGGCGCCAATCGAAATGTTGGCGATAAAGCCCATGACGATCAGGTTGACGCAGGGGGGAATGGTCTCCGCCATAATGGCCGAAGCGGCGAATACCCCGGCAGACTCTTCGGCAGGTTGGCGAGCCCGGCGTACCGCCGGCATCAGCACGCCGCCGACCGTGGCGACGTCCGCCAGTTTGGAACCGGAAATGCCGGAGAAAAACGCCATCGACAAGATCGTCGTCATGTTCAGGCCGCCGCGATAGCGCCCCATGCCGCGCACGATCAGCTCTACCAGCCGTGACGACATGCCGTTGACTTCCATCACCGCGCCCGCCAGCAGAAAGAACGGGATCGCCAGCAGCACGAAATGGTCGACACCGGCGGTGACCTGCTGGGCAAAGAACACGAACGGCAACGATGGATCGCTGAGGAAAAACACCATCGCCGACATGCCGAGGGTAAAGGCGATCGGTACGCCGGAGACAATGCCCAGAATAAAGCAGGCCAGCATCAGCGCGGCGGGCAGCGAGCCCAGTCCGGTTGCGGTATGCAAGCTTAGGTAGCCCGCGGCACCCAACAGCGCGACGACGGCGGCGCTGGTTAACACCACTTTCAGCGGCGCCTGGCAGGCGTGGTCGAGCGCGCTGACCAACATCACCGCGGCACCGATAAATACCGGCACCACGAAAATTGCCTGCGGCAGGCCGTGCTCGGTGGTCTGCGGCAGCGAAATGCCGACCAGGCTAAAGCTGGATACCGTCAGCCCCAATGCCACCAACACCAAAACCCAGCGGCTGGCATGCATCACATACGGCCGGGTGGCTTCCGGTAGCCAGCGCAGAAACAGATCGACACCAATGTGTCTGCCGCGCCCGGTGGAGGTGGCGACGCCAAAGAACACCAGCGTCACCATCAGCGCACGCGCCACTTCTTCGGCCCATTCGATCGGGCTGTGTAGAGCGTAGCGCCAGACGACCGAAGCGAATACCACCACCACGTTCACCAGCAGCGCCAGTGCGCCGCCCCAGGCGGTAAAGCGGGTCAGGGCGCGGCTTAACTGCGTCAGGATAGCCACTTTTTTCACGCTCATTTCAAGGGTTACAGGAAGGGTCATAGCAAATCCTCCGCCGGGGCGCGTTACGGCTGCGCTGCGGCATGAATGGCGTCCAGCACCGCTTTGGCCTGTGGATACTTGGCGGTAAACGCCGCCTGCAGCGGCAGGGCTTGCTGGCGGAAATAATTGCGGTCGGTTTCGCTGAAAATCACGCCGGCGGCTTTCAGTTTTTCCATGGCCTGAATTTCTTTTTCCGCCGCAATTTTGCGTTCATAAAGGGTGGCTTCGTTGGCAGCGGCCAGCACCTCGTCACGCAAGTCTTGCGGAATGCGCTGGAAAGCCGCCTGGCTGATGGTAGCCACTATCGGGTTATAGATATGACGGGTCAGCGTGGCGTTTTTGGCGATCTCGTAATACTTGCTGGTGTACACCGTGGCGGCATCGTGTTCTACGCCGTCGATCACCCCCATCTGCAGTGCGGAGTAAACCTCACCGCCGGGCATTGGGATTGCCGTAGCGCCCATGCTTTTCAGCGTGGCGATGAAATTGGGGGCCGGCAGCACCCGCACCTTCATCCGATTAAGATCCTGCGGCGACTGCAGCGGTTTTTTACTGTAAATGTTGCGTGCCCCTAGGCTGAAACCGTAGCCCAGCACTTTGATGTTGCTTTGTTTGGCCAGCATGGCGCTCAGCAACTGGCCTGCCTGACCGTCGAGCGCCTGACCCAGCTGTTGGTTGTCGTTAAACAGATAGCCCAGATCGAGCACGCCGATTTCGGGCACCAGCGTGCCCCAGATAGAAGTCCCGGAGATCATCATATCGATCGCGCCGATACGCACCTGCTGCACCGCATCGGCTTCTTTTCCGAGCATGCCGTTAGGGAAATAGTTGAGGGCAATTTTACCCGGCAGACGCTGCTCCAAATTCTGCTTGAAGCGGTTGAACCAGATGGCGTGTGCGGAGTAGCCATCGTCGGGTAACGATGAATAAACCCGCAGGCTGACTTCGGCAGCATTGGCGCGCAGCGGCAGGGTAAACAGCATAAATAACAACGTGATAAACAGGCGTGGCGTTAAGCGACATGTCATTGATTTCATGAGCCTGGCTCCCGATCGCAGACAGCCTGCGATGCTGGTAGTGAAGATGATTCCCCTGCTGGGCAATGCGGTAGGGACAGGGGGGAACGGGACGATACTTTGTGTCTTAATCTTTAACTGTAACGTTTTAGTGTATCGTTACAGAAAACCTACAAACATTCGGTTGGCAGATCAATTTTTATCCGTGAAAAAGGCCGGGAAATGCACGTTCTGTGAGCAGCCTCTAAAAATAGGCCGCTTGAGATTCGCGATCGGCGGGCTGCCGCTACGGGCATTTAGCTTCTATAATCGCTGCTGGATAACCGTGAATTCAGGAGTGAGCATGCCTTCCAGGGCAATAATTAAATGGACCAAACGGCTGACGATAGTAGGCGTCACCGTCATGCTCACGCTGTTTGCGGTGCGGGTTTACGATACTCAGCGCGGCCCTGCGTTGGAGCCGTGGCATACTTTTGTGCCGCACGAGTTGTCGGCTGCCGAGCTGGATAAAACCAACTGGCAGGGCTATCTGGCCGCAGAGAGCCGGGTATTTGACGAGGTGAAAGTTAACGTCACCGACAAACTCTCCGCCAGCGAACGTATTCCGCTCAACCGTTATTTTGACGGCAGCCCGGTCTACCCGGAACATTTTGCCCGCGACTGGAACCGCTCCTACGAATTGCTGCCGCAGGGCGAACCCCGTGGTGCGGTGGTGCTGCTGCACGGCCTGACAGATTCGCCTTATAGCCTGCGGCATATCGCTGAGAACTACCGGCAGCAGGGGTATGTGGCGGTAGGTATTCGCCTGCCGGCGCACGGTACGGTGCCGGGGGCACTGACCGATATTGAATGGCGCGACTGGCTGGCGGCAACGCGTTTAGCCGTGCGCGAGGCGCGCAGCAAGGCCGGAGGCGACAAGCCGCTGCATATCGTGGGCTTTTCCAACGGTGGTGCGCTGGCGATGAAGTATGCGTTGGATGCGCTGGACGATCCGCAGTTGGCGGCGCCGCAGCGGTTGGTGTTGATCTCACCGATGATTGGCGTGACCAGTTTTGCCCGTTTCGCCGGTATTGCCGGCTGGCCGGCGGTGTTTCCGGCGTTTGCCAAAGCGGCCTGGCTCGGCGTCCTGCCGGAGTTTAACCCCTTCAAATACAATTCATTTCCAGTGAACGGCGCGCGTCAGTCTTACCTGCTCAGCAACGGTCTGCAACAGCAAATCGCTCGGGCAGCGCGTGATGGCAAGCTGGACAAATTGGCGCCGGTGCTGACCTTCCAGTCGGTAATGGATTCGACCGTCAGTACGCGGGCGGTGATCCGCGCGTTATATAATGAATTGCCGGCTAACGGCAGCGAACTGGTGCTGTTTGACGTCAATCGTACGGTAAACTTTGGGCCCTTGCTGCGACCCAATGCGGCGGCGGCGGTCAGCCAACTGTTGCCTGCGCCGCCGCGCCGTTATCAAACCACGGTGATTGCCAACGCCTCGCCCGAGAGTAGCGAAGCCATTGCCAGTGTGACAGCGGCCGGAGAAACGACGCAAAGCGTACAGCCACTGGGCATGACCTATCCGGCGGACATCTATTCGCTGTCGCACGTGGCGCTGCCATTCCCGGTGAGCGATTCGCTTTATGGCCGCTTCCCGGCTCAGCGCGGCGAGTTCGGTATCAGCCTGGGTACGCTGGCAGCGCGTGGCGAACGTTCGGTGCTGGTGGTCGATCTGGATTCGCTGATGCGCATTGCCTCTAACCCGTTTTTCCCTTACCTGCTGCAGCGCATCGATAGCAAGCTTTAGTCGAAACCGAGGATGCTGAAGGCATCGTCCTGCGGGTAGTAGCCGAGCAGGCGGGTGGTTTCCTCCAGCGACAGGCGCTTATAGCGGTTGTTGGAAACGCCGTGCACCACCGCATGGTGCACGCCTTCAATGCGCAGGCAGCGTTCGAGCAGATCGGCGGCGTCGCGATGGCTGAGGAAGGCGCTCATATCACGGGCGCTGAGTTGTTCACCGCGTTCCAACGTGGTGAAGTTGGCGATGCGTACCGACAGCGAAGACAGCCCCTCCTGATGGGCAAAGTAGGCGGCGATGCCCTCGCCAAACGCTTTGCTGACCCCGTACAGATTTTTCGGCTTGGGCGCGTCCTGCGGTCGAATTTGGTAATCCAACGGATAGCCCTCCACCGCCTGCGCGCTGCTGGCGAACACCACGCGTTTGCAACCGGCGTCTTTCGCCGCACGAAAGATATTGAAGGTGCCGAGGATATTGTTATCCATCAAGGAATTGCAGAAGTCGGCATCGGGGGAAGGATCGGCCGCCAGGTGCAGTACGGTATCGATATTGGCGCAGGCCGCCCGGCAGGCCTCGATATCGGCGATATCAAAGCTGATGATCTCGTCGTCCGGCTGCAGATTGTGCAACAGGCTGACGTCCCTTTCCGCCAGCCGCAGCTGATAGCGATTGCCGACGGATTGGCGGAATGCGGTAGCGACCCGGCCGCCCGCGCCGGTAATCAGAATTCGTCCAAATTCAGTACGCAAAGTCATGATCTCAGCAGTCCCTAAAGTCAAATACGCGGTGATCAGTAATAATCCCCTGCGTGACTTTTGTCCAGCATCAATTAGCTTAGCTGATGTTTTATGTCGCCAATGGGCATTTTTTTTCGATGATATCGGCCAAGAAAGTCATCACCGCGCGTATAGCTACAGACCGCGCCAGATCGGGGTAGGTGACCAGCCACAGTTCGCGTGTCGGCGCGGCGATGGCGGTGGGCAATACCACCAATTCCGGGTCGCTATCGGCGACAAACGTCGGCAATACTACGGCTCCCAGCCCCGAACGCGCGGCTTCTTGCAACGAGAACAGGTCGCTGGCCTCAAAAACCACCGGGCGGCCCTGCAACAGCAGCTGCAACCACTGCTGGTGGGGCTGGTGTTGGTAGTGGTGGTCGTAGGCGATAAAGGCCCGTGCGGCTTCCGGTAGGGCTGCGTGTTGCGGCGTGGCGTACAGTGCGTAGCGCATCATGCCGATGCGCTGAACCAGCAGGTCCGGTTGTTGCGGTCGCACCATGCGCACCGCCACTTCGGCATCGCCCCGATCCAATTCGGCGATGGCCGATTCACCGGATAATATCAACGTAATATGCGGAAAAGCCTGATGAAACTGCGCAATTTGCGGTGCGATAATCCGTGCGGCAACCGACGGTGGCGCACTGATGCGCACCTGGGTTTGCGGTGTTTCGCCGGCGCCGCGCGCATGACGGACAATGGCGTGGCTTTGGTTTTCAATCTCGGCAGCCAGCCCGGCAATCATTTTGCCATCCTGTGTCAGCGGTGTGCTGCGCGGCAGGCGGAGGATCAGCCGCAGACCGAGCGCTTTCTCCAGTGCCGCGACTCGGCGGCCCACGGTGGCGTGATCACAGCCCATCTCTCGCGCCGCTGCCGACAATGAACCGGTACGCGCCAGCACCACAAAGTGTTTTAAATCCTGCCAATCGAACATCAGTGAATTCCTGCACAGTATCGTTGCAAATTTATGGAATATTCACACAGAGCGGGGTGTGATTCAATGCCGTTATGTTTGAAACCAAATTGAATTATTAAATAAGGTAATCTTATGAATTTGCAACTGCAGGATCGCGTCGCGTTGGTGACCGGCGCCAGTGAAGGAATTGGTGCGGGTATGGTCAGGGTATTTGCAGCGCAGGGCGTTACCGTGGTGGCTACCGCCCGTCGTGAAGATCGCCTGCTGGCCCTGGCAGATGAGATCGCGAAAAGCGGTGGCATACGGCCTTACGTGATTGCGGCGGATATCACCGATGCAGGAGCACTCGACAGCCTGCTTGCTCAGGTGCAGCAACGCTTCGGCACGATAGACATTGTGATTAATGCCGTCGGTGGGGCTCGTCCAACCGCACTGAACGAAGGCGACGCGGGTTGGGAAGAGGCGTTTGCCCTGAATTTCACGCCGGCGCGTCGGGTCACCCACGCACTGCTGCCCGGCATGCAGGCGCAGGGATGGGGCCGGATCATCAACATCAGTGGCTCGATGGAGCCGCGTAGTTTAAACGCCGCCACTGCCGCTAAAGGCGCATTGCATCTGTGGGCCAAGGGGCTGGCGGGAGAGGTGGCGGCGCAGGGCATTACCGTCAATACGCTGCAGCCCGGGCGGATTAATAGCGAACAGGTGCGTGAAAAACTGCACCCGACCGACGCCGCGCGCCTGGCATTTATCGAACAGAATATCCCGATCGGCTATTTTGGCGAGCCGGAAGACATGGCTTATCTGGCCGCGTTTCTTTGTTCCCCGCTCGCGCGATATATCACCGGTGCGGTGATCCCGGTAGACGGCGGCATGCACTATTTCGCTCACTGACGCCGTTTTGTACGGCGGATCACAGTTCGGTAATTTGCCGTCGCAAGCTCTTGCCTCGACAAAAAGTCGGGTGGTAACGTCATAACTCAGCCGATTTAGGGTTGTCACTGCTCAGGCAGGCAAAACCTAAACCTCGTGCTTCTGTTCCCTTCGTGGGTGCAGAGGCCATGAGGTTTAGGTTTTTTTTTGCGCTGAATTCTGTGGCGGCGATTGGCCACCGCTGAGTGGGATTTGGCAGAACGCAGGATTGAAGGATATCGCGATGAAATATGAGGCATTAGCCAGTGAGATTTTGGCCGGCGTCGGTGGCCGCGACAACGTAAAAAGCCTGGTGCACTGCGCCACTCGCCTGCGCTTCAAGCTGCGCGACAGCCGCCGTGCCGACGCCGCCGCCCTGAAAAAAAATCCGGGTGTGATCATGGTGGTGGAAAGCGGCGGGCAGTTTCAGGTGGTGGTAGGCAACCACGTGGCCGACGTCTACAACGCGGTCAATCAGGTGGGCGGCCTGAGCGAGCGTGAGGCGGTGGCGGAAGATGGTGACAAAAAAGACAATCTTTTCAGCCGCTTTATCGACGTGGTCTCCGGCATTTTTACTCCGCTGTTGGGGGTGATGGCCGCTTCGGGGATCTTGAAAGGCTTCCTGGCATTGAGCCTGGCCTGCGGCTGGCTGCTGGAGAGCAGCGGCACCTTTAAAATGCTGTTTGCTGCCAGTGATGCGCTGTTTTACTTTTTGCCCATCATGCTCGGTTACACCGCTGGGAAAAAATTTGGCGGTAACCCCTTCATCAGCATGGCGATCGGCGGTGCTTTGACCCACCCCCTGATGATGGCGGCGTTTGAAACCGCCCAGCAGCCCGATGCGGTGCGGGAGTATTTCTTCGGTATCCCACTGACCTTTATCAACTACAGCTCGTCGGTCATTCCGATCATATTTGCCGCTTGGATTTCGTGCCGCCTGGAGCCGCTGTTTAACCGGGTGATCCACAGCGCGGTCCGCAACTTTATTACGCCGCTGTTGTGCCTGGTGATCACCGTCCCGCTGACTTTCCTGCTGATCGGCCCGGCGGCCACCTGGCTCAGCCATCTGCTGGCCAATGGCTATCAGAGTATTTACGCCTTTAATCCGATTATTGCCGGGGCGTTTATGGGCGCGATGTGGCAAGTGTGCGTGATCTTTGGCCTGCACTGGGGACTGGTTCCCTTGATGATCAATAACCTGAGCGTGTTTGGTCGCGACACCATGGTGCCGCTGCTGCTGCCGGCCGTGATGGGGCAGGTGGGGGCTACGCTGGGCGTGATGTTGCGTACCCGTGACGCCAAACTTCGGGCGCTGGCAGGTTCTGCTATCGGCGCAGGGATTTTTGGTATCACCGAGCCCGCCGTTTATGGCGTGACCCTGCCGAACAAGCGGCCGTTTATTTTCGGCTGTATCGGGGGGGCGCTGGGCGGAGCGGTGATCGGTTATTTCCACACTGCCACCTATTCCTTTGGTCTGGTGAACGTTTTCACCTTTGCGCAGATTATTCCCGCCGGTGGCTTTGACGCCACGGTGTGGGGCGCGATTGCCGGTACCTTGCTGTCGTTCTGCTTTGCGGCGGTGGCCAGCTATCTGTTCGGCGTGGTCCCCGTTGAAGCGGTCGCCGAGCAGGCGCCTGCAGCCCCGCTTAACCGCAAAGAGTCCGTCGTCAGCCCGATTGCCGGTGACGTATTGCCGCTGGAGCAGGTGAACGACGCGACTTTCGCCAGCGGTTTATTGGGCAAGGGGGTAGCGATTGTCCCATTGCAGGGCCGGGTGGTGTCACCGGTCGCCGGGCACGTGGCCTCATTGTTTAAAACCCGGCACGCCATCGGCATTGAATCGGACGACGGTGCGGAGATCTTGATTCACGTCGGTATAGATACCGTCAAGCTCGACGGGCTGCATTTCAGCGCCTATGTGCGAGAGGGGGATCGGGTTAAGCCAGGCGATCTGCTGATTGAGTTTGACCAGGCAGCGATCCGCGCCGCCGGTTTTGACACCACTACGCCGATCATCATCAGCAACAGCGATGACTACGTCGAGGTGTTGGCCAGTGGCGAGAGCAGGGTGCGGGAGCAGGCGCCGCTGCTGACTTTATTACGTTAACCGAGGAGAAAACCATGAGCAGCAAATTTCCAGACCATTTTCTGTGGGGCGGTGCGGTAGCGGCCAATCAGGTGGAAGGAGCTTATCAGACCGACGGCAAAGGCCTATCGACCTCTGATTTGCAGCCGCAGGGCATTTTCGGCGCGATTGTCCCACGGGTTGACGGCGACAGCGGCATCAAGGACGTGGCGATCGATTTTTATCATCGTTACCCGCAGGACATCGCGTTGTTCGCTGAAATGGGCTTCAAGTGCCTGCGAACCTCCATCGCCTGGACGCGGATTTTCCCGCAGGGCGATGAGGACACCCCGAACGAGGCGGGGTTGGCGTTCTATGACCGGTTGTTCGACGAAATGGCGAAGTACGGCATTCAACCGCTGATCACGCTGTCGCACTACGAGATGCCGTATGGGCTGGTGAAACGCTACGGCGGCTGGGGCAGCCGCAAGACCATCGGCTTTTTTGAACGCTACGCACGCACGGTGTTCGAGCGCTATAAGCACAAGGTGAAGCACTGGCTGACCTTTAACGAGATCAATATGTCGCTGCATGCGCCCTTTACCGGCGTTGGCCTGGCAGAGGACAGCAGCAAGAGCGAGATTTACCAGGCCATTCATCATCAACTGGTGGCCAGCGCCAGGGCGGTCAAAGCCTGCCACGAAATCGTGCCGGACGGCAAAATCGGCAATATGCTGCTGGGCGGTATTGTTTACCCGCTGAGCTGCCGACCGGAGGACGTGCTGGAGACTCAGCGCCAGAACCGCGACTGGCTGTTCTTTGGTGACGTGCAGGCCCGCGGTGACTATCCGGCCTATATGCAGCGCTACTTCCGCGAAAACGGCATTCAGATTGAGATCACCGCCGAAGACCGGCTGGCGCTGCGCGAGACCATCGATTTTATCTCCTTCAGCTATTACATGAGCGGCTGCGTCACCACCGACGAACAGCAAAACAACGCCGCCCGCGCCAACATTCTCAATATGGTGCCTAACCCGCATTTGGCCAGTTCGGAGTGGGGCTGGCAGATCGACCCCGTTGGCCTGCGTTATTTGCTGAACGTCTTGTACGATCGCTATCAGAAGCCGTTGTTTATCGTCGAGAACGGGTTGGGGGCCAAGGACCGTATCGAAGCCGACGGCAGTATCAACGACGACTACCGCATCGATTATCTCAACGATCATCTGGTGCAGGTGGCGGAAGCGATCGACGACGGCGTGGAAGTGATGGGCTACACCAGTTGGGGGCCAATCGATCTGGTCAGCGCTTCTAAAGCCGAAATGTCCAAACGCTACGGCTTTATTTATGTCGACCGCGACGATGCCGGTAACGGTAGCCTGGAGCGCCATCGCAAAAAGAGTTTTTACTGGTATCGCGACGTGATTCAAAGCAACGGTAACTCACTGAAAGAAAAAGCCTAGGTTTTACCCATTAACCCGGTGGCAATCACCGGGTCATGACCTTTATCTACTGCTGCCAATGTTTGGGGAATTCTCGCCCAGGGAATGCTGTTGCCCGCAGTCAGCGTAATATGCGGAGAAATATAATAATGAAATACCCATTACCTCACTCAATAACCTGCGCAGGATTACTGTGGGTCAGCGTTGGCGCACAGGCGGAAACTTTGCAAACCGCCAAAGACGTGGAGGCGCCAACGGCCCAGTGGCAAGGCGTCGCGCTCGGGTTCGAACCGCCACAACCTGGGTTGTTGGGCGACATGCTGGGGATCAGACCGATCCTGGAAGATCATGGCTTTCACTATAATCTGGGTTATCTCAGCCAGCTTTCCTATAACGCCGGCGGTGGATATAACCACGACAGGCAGGCGTCCTATATCGATCAGTTCTCGCTGACCTTCAGCCAGGGCCTGCAGGCGCTGACCGGCATTCCGGATGCGGCGCTTGAAGGCAATATCGTTAACCGCAACCATGATAACAACCTGACGCGCGACCGCCTGCAGGATCCGCGCGTTAATCCGACCGATTTGTCCCAGGAAAGTTACGGTGGCCAGTCGATCACCCGGCTGGGCTGGCTGACCTTTAGCCGCAGTTTTCTGGAGCGTCGGCTGCAATGGCGTATCGGCATGATGAACAAGGTGCAGGATTTCGATCAGATCATTCCCTGTGACTTCCAGACGCTGACGCTGTGCGGCGGCAAGTCCGCCAACTCATTGACCTGGTATAACTGGAACGTCCACTACTGGGGTACCACGCTGCAATACAAACTGACCGACGGGTTGACCTTCAAAACCGGCCTGATGGAGCAGAACCCAAGTGCCCCAAGCCGCAGCCACGCCTGGAGCTGGTCGACCAAAGGCAGTAAAGGCCTGTTGCTGCCGATGGAGCTGGAACTGAAAACCCATGCGGTCAATCAGTTGCCGGGGGTTTATAACCTGGGAGTGTTGTTCACCAATGCCCGGCAACAAGATTTGTATGAGGGGGTCTCCGGCGGCCCGGGAGCGAGCGATCCAAACGGCTATCGCAGCCATGACCGCACCTGGTTCCTGTACAGTGGTTTTAACCAACAGCTAACGCGTCATCCGGATGATGCCAATCGGGGTCTGAGCCTGTTCTACAGCCTGGGATTGGCCGATCCGCGTTCCAACTATATGCATTACTCCACCTCTACCGGTATTCGCTACCGCGGATTGTTTGACGCGCGGCCGGACGATTGGCTGGGCCTGGGCGTTTCAATGGTCAAGTTGAGCGACCATTACCGGGATAATCAGCGTTACCTGAATCAACTCAACAACGCCACCGCGTATAACGATCCCAATTTCCGCCCGGTGCCAGGACATTCCGTGACGGCAGAACTCTACTATCGCTTCAACGTCACCCCCTGGCTGCAGCTGCAGCCGGGCCTACAATACTGGCATCATCCGGGGGGCGTAAGTGAAACGCAGGATGCCTGGGTGACGGCGTTGAAAACCGTAGTGACCTTCTGAGGGTTACGCCGCATCGCTTTCCCGGTAACGCTGGCGTGCATGTTCGAACCAGCTTGCCGGGACGTTATGCGGCGGCAACAGCAGCTTTTCCAGACCCTGCTCGACGATATGGTTGGCCTGGCGCCACAGCGTCGGGTCGCCTTCGGTCAGCACTTCCAGCAGACGCTGTTTTTCTATCAAATAAGTGCGCGCAAAATGGCTGTCGAATTCCAGCAGTGAACGGGTGTTGTCGATCAGATCGGCCAGTTTGATGGTTTTGGCCTGGGGTGAAGCGTTGGCGCTGTGCCGTCGATCGCGGTTTTTACGTTCGAAGCGGTTACCGCCGCCGGTGCCGCTGACGTTGGTCAGCATTGCCACCAGTTCTGCCACCTTTGGCCCAAAATGGCTCTCGATATCGCCGAGGGTGGTGGGCGTGTCTTCCACCGTGTCGTGCAGCCAGGCGGCAGCCAGCATTTCCTCGCTGTGCGGCACGCTGCTGACGATTTCCATTACCGCCTGCGGATGAACGATGTAGGGGTCATTGGTGTATTTTCGGCGCTGATCGATAGCCGCATGCGCCTTGGTGGCGTAGCGGCGTGCGCGTTCTACCAGTGTGGTTGTCATATCCTTTTCCTCCGGCACAGCACCCTGCTGTGGCATCCCCTGCATTAAAAAAGGTAGCATACCGATTAAAAAATAGCTTGCGATTACATCGTGCGCTATCTATATTCAAAACATGAAAAGTAAAAACCCCGAACACCCCGTAGCGAAAAACCTGCTGCTGCTCGATCAGCAGATGTGTTTTGCCCTGTACTCCGCCAATCTGGCGTTGCACAAGGTGTATCGCAAACTGCTGAGCCAGCTTGATCTCACCTATCCGCAATATTTGGTGATGCTGGTGCTGTGGGAGCGTGACGAAATCACGGTTTCGGACATCGGCGAGCGGCTGTTTCTTGATTCCGCCACGCTGACGCCGCTGTTGAAGCGGCTCGAGACGGCAGGGCTGTTGTTGCGTTACCGCGCCACGACCGACGAGCGACAGGTGATTATCGCATTAACCGACGCCGGGCGCGCGCTGCGTGAAAAAGCGCAGGCGGTGCCGGAAGCCGTGATGTGCGCTACCGATTGCAGCCTCGATGAAATCGTTAATATCAAGCAGCAGCTCGAAAAGCTGCGCGGCAAGCTGATAGATCAGATTTGAAGAACGGCTGCCAGACGCAGGATCGGCGATCCTGCGCTACACTGAAATAAGTGGGTAATTTAAGTAGTGCGCGATTTAATCGTGAAAGATAGACTTGTGATCGGGTTCAGCCAACTGGATCCGATATGATGCCTCCAACCAAAAGAAGGAATGATTTATGTCGATTGAAAAAGTTGTTTACCGCGCTCATGCCACAGCAACCGGTGGCCGCGATGGCCGTGCGACCTCATCCGACGGCGTGTTGGATGTCAAACTGGGCGTGCCGAAAGAAATGGGTGGTGCGGGCGGTGAAGTCACTAACCCAGAACAGCTGTTTGCTGCCGGTTACTCGGCCTGTTTCCTCGGCGCGCTGAAGTTTGTTGCGGCGAAAGAAAAGGTGAAAATTCCTGCCGAAGCCAAAATTGATGGCACCGTCGGCATCGGTGAAATCCCCAACGGTTTCGGTATCGAAGTGCAACTGGATATCAGCCTGCCGGGTATCGAGCGCAGCGTGGCGGAAGACCTGGTGAAAAAAGCCCACGTGGTCTGCCCTTATTCCAATGCTACCCGCGGCAATATTGATGTAACGCTTAACGTTAAGTAAGACTTTCGCCAACGTCACGGAAAAAGGGGAGGGTTATTATCCCTCCCTTTCTCGTTCTGCCCCGCCTGTACACTTCACACAAAAATAAAAAAAATATCCGTTTCTTGAGAATTCTCTTGATTATTACCCCCGAAATAGCGCTTATTGCCGATCGGCTGAACCTGAAGCCGCATTGAATGTCTGACTGATTCAGAACCGTTACCGTCCGGAGCCACCGCGTTACATGAACAAAGTTAAATCGCTTTCACAGCAGAATTTATCGTTATTGTTAGCGATTTATATCGGCATCTTTTTAAACCTTTCCGTTTTCTATCGTCGCTTTGATTCGTTTTCGCACGGCATCCAGGGGATTAAGGTTATTTCTGCGGTAACCGAGGTTATCGCTATCGTGCTGTTTACCTTCTTTATCATGCGGCTGGTCTCGCTTGGTGGCCGGCTGTTTTACCGTATCGTTGCTTCGCTACTGGTGCTGATTTCCGTTGCCGCCAGCTATTACATGACGTTCTTCAACGTGGTGATTGGCTACGGCATTGTGGTCTCGGTCATGACCACGGATATCGACCTGTCAAAAGAAGTGGTCGGCTTGCACTTTGTATTATGGATGCTGGCGCTCAGCGCCTTGCCGCTGCTGTGCATTTGGAAAAACAACCTGCGCTACACGCTGATCGAACAGCTGAAAACCCCAGGGCACCGGGTGAAACCGCTGGTGGTGTTGGTGGCGGTGGTGGCGCTGGTGTGGTTGCCGCTGCGTATGTTGGACAGCGAACAGAGCGCGCAGGAAAAAATCACCAATGTGGATTTGCCGAGCTACGGTGGCGTAGTGGCGCACTCCTATTTGCCATCCAACTGGCTGTCTGCGCTGGGGCTGTTTGCTTATACCCGGTATGACGAAAGCCAGGATCAGGCCAATTTGTTCGACCCGGCCAAGAACTTTACCTATGTGCCGCCGGCCGATATCGATGATACCTACGTGGTGTTTATTATCGGTGAAACCACGCGCTGGGATCACATGGGGATACTGGGTTACGACCGTGACACCACGCCACGCCTGTCCAAAGAGAAAAACCTGGTGGCGTTCCGCGGTGAATCCTGCGATACCTCGACCAAACTTTCTCTGCGCTGCATGTTCGTGCGCGAAGGCGGTACCTCGGACAACCCACAGCGTACGTTGAAAGAGCAGAACGTGTTTGCAGTGCTGAAGGATCTGGGCTTCACCTCGGAGCTGTTCGCCATGCAGAGCGAGGTCTGGTTCTATAACAATACCGAAGTGAACAACTATTCGTTCCGCGAAATGATCGCCTCCGAGAAACGCAATGACGGTAAATCGGTTGACGACATGCTGTTGGTGGACGAAATGAAAGAGTCGCTGGCCCGCTATCCGCAGGGCAAGCACATGGTGATCCTGCACACCAAAGGTTCGCATTACCTCTATTCACAGCGTTATCCACGCAGCTACGCGCGCTACCAACCGGAGTGTACCGGCGTCGACAATTTCTGTTCTAAAGAGCAGCTGGTTAACGCCTTCGATAACTCTGTGTTGTATACCGACAGCTTTATCGCCAACGTGATTGATCAGGTGCGTGAGAAGAAGGCAATTGTGTTCTATTCGTCCGATCACGGCGAATCTATCGGCGAGAATTCGCACCTGCACGGTACGCCGCGTGAAATGGCACCGCCGGAGCAGTTCCGCGTACCGATGATGGTATGGGCATCCGATAAATTCCTGGAAGATCCTCAGCATCGCGGGGCGTTTGAACAACTTCAGGCCCAACAGCGCGTGGGTAAAACCCACCGTCATGTAGAGCTGTTCGATACCATTCTCGGCTGCCTCGGATATACCTCGCCGAACGGCGGCATCGTGGCGAAAAACAACTGGTGCAATGTTCCGCAGGAAAAAACGCCGGCGGCACAGTTGTAACCTCTGCAATACCGGGCGCACTGCGCCCGGTAAAATCTGTTAATACCTTCCCTTCATCAATTAATCCGGCTCAGGCTTGCGGTATATACCCGTCATCTTTCAACTTGCAGCGTTGTTACCTGCTTACAAGACCCGTCCGTGGGTCTTGCCCCTTCGGGGCTGCTGCAAGCAGCGTTCAAATCTGTTCCCGACAGATTTGTCGTTCACCCCAGTTACTGTAGGGGGCGAATAAATTCATCCCGATTAATGCGGGCGCAGCATGCGGCGCCCCTACAATACCTGGGGATGAACGAGCTGTGCGCCTAGCTGCAACTTGAAAGCTATAGGGTATACTTGGGCACTTTCCCCCTCGAACCGGAGATTTCCATGACCTTGCGCGTGGCGTTTATTGACGATCATGACATTGTGCGATCGGGCTTTGTGCAACTGCTGTCGCTTGAGGCGGATATTCAGGTGGTGGGGGAGTTCAGCAGTGCTGCTCAGGCGCGCGCTGGGTTACCAGGTCTGGAGGCGGAAATCTGCATCTGCGATATTTCGATGCCGGATGGCAGCGGGTTGGATTTGCTGGCGGACATTCCCTCGGGCATTAGGGTGGTGATGTTGTCGATGCATGACAACCCGGCGCTGGTGGAAATGGCGCTGGAGCGTGGCGCCTGTGGCTTCTTGTCCAAACGCTGCAAGCCGGAAGATTTGATCACCGCGGTGCGCACCGTCGCCAGCGGCGGCGTGTACCTGATGCCTGAAATCGCCCAACAGCTGGCACGGGTGAAGGTGGATCCCCTCACGCGTCGCGAACGCGAAATCGCGCTGTTACTCGCCCAGGGGCTGGAGGTACGGGAGATTGCCGTCGCCCTGGGGCTATCGCCGAAAACGGTCCACGTGCATCGCGCCAATCTGTTCGCCAAGCTGGGCATTAACAATAACGTCGAACTGGCGAAGCGGATGCTGAATCTGTGATGCAACGCCTGATCACCCAACTGGCGCTGTTTTTCATTTATGCCACCAGTGCGTTTTGCCTGTGGGGCATCGGCACCGCGCTGATCGACCCGCCCTGGCAGGCGCTGCTGCTGTTCCCGTTTGGCCTGCGCCTGGGCATTCTGCTGCAAAGCCCTTATCGCTTCTGGCCGGGGATCTTGCTGGCCGATCTGCTGCTGATGGTATTGCTGGCGGATCAGTTCGGTTACGGGCCGGCGCTGTGGGCTTCGGTGGTGGTGCTGGTGTTGACGGTGTTGCTTAGCCTGGTCGCGTCCCCGTGGCTGCTGCGCCATCAACAAAACGACAGCGAATGGCAATGGCCGCTGATGCAGGGCGCGGTGGTGGCGGTCGCCGCACTGCTGCAGGCGCTGGTGTGGCAGGTGGTGAACGGCGAGGGCGCACGTGCGCTGTTGCTTGGGCTGGCGGGTGGCTTCACCATCGCCCCGACCTGCCTGCTGCTATGGCACTATCTGGCGCGGCAAATCTGGGTACCGCTCGAACCGGGCCTGATCCATAAACCGGTGACGCTGCGGTTACGGCATCTGGCTACCTATCTGCTGCTGTTTGCGCTCAGTATCTGGCTGCAACAGCAGGTGAATGCCGCCGAGTTGCGCCGCTTTGCGCCGTTTTGTCTGGCCATCCCGATCGTCTTCATGTCGTACCGTTACGGTTGGCAGGGGGCGCTGTTGGCGACGCTGCTCAACGGCGTGGTATTGGTCGCCAACGAGCCACCGCAGCCCGAGTCGCATCGCGACCTGCTGTTGTCGCTGCTGGCCCAGAGCCTGACCGGGCTGCTGCTTGGGGCCGGCATTCAACGCCAGCGTGAGTTGAACCAGCAGCTACGGCTGCGATTGACGGAAAACCGCCAGCTGGCGCGCGCGCTGGTGACGGCCGAAGAGCAAACCCGGCGGGAGGTCGCGCGTGAGCTGCACGACGAAGTCGGCCAGACCATCACCGTTATCCGTACCCAGGCCAGTATTATCAAGCGTCTGGCACCACAGCCGCCGGTGATCGGCTGTGCAGAAGCGATAGATACGCTGGCGCTGCGGGTGTATGACGGCGTTCACGACGTGCTGACTCAGCTGTGGCCCGCCGCCCTGAATAACCTGCCGCTGTCGGCGGCGGTGGCGGCGATGTTGCGTGAGTCGCTACCGCAGGATACGTCGCTGGTGAGCACGATGCAGTGGCAGGTGCCGGATGAACTGCTGGATGAAACGCTGAAAATTACCCTGTACCGGGTCTGTCAGGAGGGGGTGACCAACGTCTGCCGCCACGCTGCTGCCAGCCGCATTGAGCTGGACGCGCGTCTTCGTCACCGTAAAGGGCGACCGCCGCAAATCCTGCTGACCATTCGCGATAACGGCATCGGCATCGATTTGGCTGACCATGAGCCGGGTTACGGCCTGCGCGGCATGCAAGAGCGCATTAGCGCACTGGGGGGCCAACTGCGGCTGACGTCGGAGCATGGCACCTGTTTGAATGTGATCTTACCCACAGTTTCAACGGCAGAAGCGTAAAACTAGGAAATACTCCTAACTGCGTCGGGAATCCGGCGTAAGCCATTCGCGCGCGCGCGCAGCATGATAGCGGCACTTTTCCTATTCTCTGAGGTTTCACATGTGGTCTTTCCTTAAAAGCCGCCAGGATGTGCCGCCGGTTACCGATCAAAAACAGATCGATGCCAGCTATAAATACTGGCGTATCCAGCTGATGTGGACGATGTACATCGGCTATGCCGCGTTTTACTTTACGCGCAAAAGCTTCAACTTCATCATGCCGGCTATGCTGAGCGATCTTGGCCTGACGATGTCCGATGTCGGCATCCTGGGGACGCTGTTCTACATCACCTACGGCTGCTCGAAATTTATCTCAGGCATGATCAGCGATCGTTCCAATCCGCGCTATTTTATGGGCCTGGGTCTGATCATGACCGGCGTGCTCAATATCTTCTTCGGGCTTAGCTCTTCGTTGCTGATGCTGGGTACGCTGTGGATCCTCAACGCCTTCTTCCAGGGCTGGGGCTGGCCACCTTGTTCAAAAATCCTCACCAGTTGGTATTCCCGCTCCGAACGCGGCAGTTGGTGGGCTATCTGGAACACTTCGCACAACTTCGGTGGTGCGCTGATCCCGCTGCTGGTCGGCTTTATCTCGCTGCACTTCAGCTGGCGCTACGGCATGATCATTCCGGGCATTATCGGTGTGTTATTGGGCCTGCTGATGTGTTGGCGTCTGCGTGACAAGCCGTCATCCATGGGGTTGCCTAGCGTCGGTAAATGGCGCAACGACGCCATGGAACTGGTGCAGGAATCGGAAGGCCAGGGCCTGACCAATCGGGAAATCATCAAGCGTTACGTGCTGACCAACAAGTACATCTGGCTGCTGGCAGTGTCTTACGTGCTGGTATACATCGTACGTACGGCGATCAACGACTGGGGCAACCTGTACCTGACGCAGGAAAAAGGCTATTCGCTGATGACCGCCAACTCGGCGATTTCCCTGTTCGAAGTGGGTGGCTTTATCGGCTCGCTGGTGGCCGGTTGGGGCTCCGACAAGCTGTTCCGCGGTAACCGTGGGCCAATGAACCTGATCTTCGCCATCGGTATCTTCCTGTCGGTGGCGGCGCTGTGGCTCATGCCGGGCGTGACCTTCCTGCTGCAGGCTGCCTGCTTCTTTGCCATCGGCTTCTTTATCTTTGGCCCGCAGATGCTGATCGGCATGGCGGCGGCGGAATGTTCGCACAAGGATGCCGCCGGAGCGGCGACCGGTTTCGTCGGTCTGTTTGCCTATCTCGGGGCGGCACTGTCCGGCTACCCGATTGCCCGCATCATGGAAATCTGGCACTGGAACGGTTTCTTCGTGGTGATCTCTATCGCCGCCTGCCTGTCCGCGCTGTTCCTGCTGCCGTTCTTGCGTGCGCAATCACCGGCGCTGAAAACCGCCAAGGCATGATGCAAAAGCGCGGTACAGGGCATCGTACCGCGCTTTATGACGCTTTTATCGCCACTTGGCGGGCTGGGTTGAAAAAGTGATTGACGCGTATTATCCCCAGCAGTAAGATGCGCCCCGCATCGGCGAGTAGCGCAGCTTGGTAGCGCAACTGGTTTGGGACCAGTGGGTCGGAGGTTCGAATCCTCTCTCGCCGACCACATTTGAAAAACCTGCTTTATAAGCAGGTTTTTTTTCGCCTGTTATTTGCCCTTCAGGCCGCTTTTCCGACCACGAAGTCAAAATGGATTTCGTCATAGGGAAAAATAATCCCCTGTTCGCTTTTATCAACAATGCCGCACCTCAGCAGTGCCTGAAGATCGGTATGCACCGCTTTCACATCCCGTTTGACGCGGCGTGCCACTTCCCGGATAGAAAGTTCACCACCGCCGGTCATGGTGTGCAGGATTTGCATTTTCTTGGGCGACAGGGTTTTCCACAGGCTCTCCCAATCTAAAAATGTGATGTAGCTTCCCTGTTGCTGTTTATTGCCCTGCAGGGCTTCTTCCATGTTGCATTGAAGCTCATCAAGAGAAGCAACACGGATAGTGACTCTGTTCATTCTCTTTCTCCTCTTAGTTGAGCAACTTCACTGAAGAAACTGCGTTTCAGCTCGATGAGATGGGTAAAAACAATAGGCTGCTCAGTGTTGCCCACATGTTTGTGATCGCCTTTACCTGCCTCGTTGTCATAACGCAAACGGCAAACACCCTCTTTCACATAGGCAAACCGGTACTTATAGTGATGAGTGCTGCCGCTAACGGGTGGCTCGACATGCCAAATAACCAATTGTATAAATTCAGTGTTTGTCAGTGGGATCCTGTCCTGATAGATCAGTTGAGAAGGCACTTCCATCTCCTTCATGTTGTTTAAAATAACAGCATATTTTAAGTGTTGTCAATGATGACAACACTGTGTGACATGACAAATATTGATCCTTCCCCAGAAATTAATTCACACACCTTATTCCTATTGGTCGCGGAGATTCATTATTAAATAAATTCATCGCTGCTCAATAAAACCCGCTTGATAGCCATCTTGTTTTAATGATTATTTTATCTATAGTCTGAATACACGAAATGGGAATGATAGATTTCCGTTGCGTGGAAAGATGAATGCTTATTTATTGACTTTAATCGGCCAGGATTATTGCGGGATTATTTTGTTCCGACAATGGGTGGCCATGATTAATTATTTTATGTTTATCCTCTCGGAATAAAGGAATCAGTTATGCGCAAATTTAATAAACCGCTGTTGGCGTTGCTGATCGGCAGCACGCTGTGCTCTGCGGCGCAGGCCGCTGCACCGGGCAAACCTACGTTGGCCTGGGGTAATACCAAATTCGCCATTGTCGAAGTCGATCAAGCGGCGACGGCTTATAATAATCTGGTGAAAGTAAAAAATGCCGCCGACATTTCTGTTTCATGGAATTTATGGAATGGCGATACCGGTACTACGGCAAAAGTATTATTAAATGGCAAAGAAGTTTGGAGCGGTGCCTCAACCGGCGCTTCGGGAACCGCAAACTTTAAGGTGAATAAAGGCGGCCGTTATCAAATGCAGGTGGCGTTATGCAATGCCGACGGTTGCACCGCCAGCGATGCAACCGAAATTGTGGTGGCAGATACCGACGGCAGCCATTTGGCGCCTTTAAAAGAACCTTTGTTGGAAAAGAATAAGCCTTATAAACAAGACTCCGGCAAAGTGGTCGGTTCCTATTTCGTTGAATGGGGCGTTTACGGTCGTAACTTCACCGTTGACAAACTTCCGGCTCAGAACCTGACTCACCTGCTGTACGGTTTTATTCCTATCTGCGGCGGTGACGGCATCAACGACAGCCTGAAAGAGATCGAAGGCAGCTTCCAGGCGTTACAGCGTTCCTGTCAGGGGCGTGAAGACTTTAAGGTGTCGATCCACGATCCGTTTGCTGCGCTGCAGAAAGGCCAGAAGGGCGTGACCGCCTGGGATGACCCCTACAAAGGTAACTTCGGTCAGTTGATGGCGTTGAAACAGGCCCGCCCGGACCTGAAAATCCTGCCGTCGATCGGTGGCTGGACGTTGTCCGATCCATTCTTCTTTATGGGCGACAAGGTGAAGCGCGACCGCTTCGTCGGCTCGGTGAAGGAGTTCCTGCAAACCTGGAAGTTCTTTGACGGCGTAGATATCGACTGGGAATTCCCGGGCGGGCAGGGTGCTAACCCGAAACTGGGCAGTACGCAGGATGGGGCAACCTATGTGCAACTGATGAAAGAGCTGCGCACCATGCTGGATCAGCTTTCGGCGGAAACGGGCCGTAAGTATGAACTGACCTCTGCGATCAGCGCCGGCAAGGATAAAATCGACAAGGTGGATTACAACACCGCACAAAACTCGATGGATCACATTTTCCTGATGAGCTACGACTTCTATGGAGCATTCGATCTGAAAAACCTCGGCCACCAGACTGCGCTGAAAGCGCCGGCCTGGAAACCGGATACGGCGTATACCACGGTGAATGGCGTTAATGCACTGCTCACGCAGGGCGTGAAGCCGGGCAAAATCGTGGTGGGCACCGCCATGTACGGTCGCGGTTGGACCGGGGTGAACGGTTACCAGAACAACATTCCGTTTACCGGCACCGCCACTGGCCCGGTGAAAGGCACCTGGGAAAATGGCATCGTGGATTACCGCCAGATCGCCAATGAGTTTATGAGCGGCGAATGGCAGTACAGCTACGATGCTACCGCTGAAGCACCCTATGTCTTCAAACCTTCCACTGGCGATCTGATCACCTTCGACGATGCGCGCTCGGTGCAGGCGAAGGGCAAATATGTGCTGGATAAGCAGCTGGGCGGGTTGTTCTCATGGGAAATTGACGCCGACAACGGCGATATTCTGAATAACATGAACAGCAGCCTGGGCAACAGCGTCGGTACGCCTTAAATCGGTTGTAGTACGTTGCCGGGGGATATCTTTTCGCCCCCGGCTTTTTACAGACGAAAGTTTTTTAACGGCGCATAGATTGTGGAGTCGTCTCGATCAAAAAGGGCTTCAGTGCCTCACTCTTTCGGGTAGGGGATCAGCATTTCATCCTGTATTTAACGCAGATCACAAAAATAACCGTTCAGATATTCATCATTCAGCAACAAACTTTTTTAGTTTTTTATCGGAGTTAAACACCAGTAACTTTCTTCAGTGCAGGCTAACGAACTAAAAATGACCGTGTAGCATAATTTTTAATGCTGCAACTGTTAAAGAAAGGTTTTTTTTATGTTTGTTTGCTGTTTCTCACAGTCTGTGTAAATCCCTACTGGTTATATTGACGACACCCCAAACAGTTGGCAATTTGGTAGCCTCAGGGGTAAGAGCGAGAGTTGTTTGAGTGAATTCCACGCGCTCAGACGCCCCCACCGGGACGCGTTCCACCCGGCTCTCTCGCGCAATTATCCCTCCCAGCCTTCGGGCACACTGCACAGGCCGCGCAATAAAAAATACAGGCTCTGGCGGTAAAACACACATCACATCACATAATGGAGCACTAGCGATGACAAGTTCCTTGGGAAAAACAGGGATTCTGAAATTCGGTATTGGGCTGATTGCGTTGACCGTTGCGGCCAGCGTGCAAGCCAAGACTCTGGTTTACTGTTCTGAAGGTTCCCCGGAAGGGTTCAACCCGCAGTTGTTTACCTCGGGTACCACTTATGACGCCAGCTCGGTGCCGATTTACAACCGTCTGGTCGAATTCAAAATCGGCACCACCGAACTGCAGCCGGGCCTGGCTGAAAAATGGGACGTTAGCGAAGACGGCAAAGTCTACACCTTCCACCTGCGTAAAGGCGTGAAGTGGCAGAGCAGCAAAGATTTCAAACCGACCCGTGACTTCAACGCCGACGACGTGGTGTTCTCCTTCGAACGCCAGCTGGACGCGAATAATGCCTATCACAAAGTCTCCGGCGGCAGCTATGAGTACTTTGAAGGCATGGACATGCCGAAACTGATCGCCAAAATCGAGAAGGTGGACGATTCCACAGTCCGTTTCGTGCTGAACCGTCCGGAAGCCCCGTTTGTGGCTGACCTGGGTATGGACTTCGCATCCATTCTGTCTGCCGAATACGCCGACGCGATGATGAAAGCCGGTACTCCGGAAAAAGTTGACCTGAACCCCATCGGTACCGGTCCGTTCCAACTGCTGCAATACCAGAAAGACTCCAAAATCCTTTATAAGGCATTCGACGGTTTCTGGGGCACCAAGCCGAAGATCGACCGTTTAGTGTTCTCTATCACGCCAGACGCTTCAGTGCGTTACGCCAAGCTGCAGAAAAACGAATGTCAGGTGATGCCGTTCCCGAACCCGGCTGACATCGCCCGCATGAAGCAGGACAAAACCATCAACCTGATGGAACAACCGGGGCTGAACGTTGGCTACCTGTCGTTCAACGTTGAGAAAAAACCGCTGGATAACCTGAAGGTGCGTCAGGCGTTGACCCTGGCGGTCAACAAGCAGGCGATCATCGACGCGGTGTACCAGGGCGCAGGCCAGGCGGCTAAAAACCTGATCCCGCCAACCATGTGGGGCTATAACGACGCGGTGAAGGATTACACCTACGATCCGGTCAAGGCCAAAGAGCTGCTGAAAGAAGCGGGCATGGCAGACGGCTTCGCCATCGATCTGTGGGCTATGCCGGTACAGCGTCCGTACAACCCGAACGCGCGCCGCATGGCGGAAATGATCCAGTCTGACTGGGCGAAAATCGGCGTGAAAGCCAAAATCGTGACCTATGAGTGGGGTGAGTACCTCAAGCGCGCCAAAGCGGGCGAGCATCAGACGGTGATGATGGGCTGGACCGGCGACAACGGGGATCCGGACAACTTCTTCGCCACGCTGTTTAGCTGTGCGGCGGCGAAAGATGGTTCCAACTACTCTCGTTGGTGCTACAAGCCGTTTGAAGATCTGATCCAACCGGCACGCGCTGAATCGAACCACGACAAACGCATCGAACTGTACAAACAGGCTCAGGTAGTGATGCACGATCAGGCTCCGGCACTGATTGTCGCCCACTCCACCGTTTACGAGCCAGTGCGTAAAGAAGTGAAGGGCTATGTTGTGGATCCGCTTGGTAAGCATCACTTTGAGAATGTCTCTCTAGATTAATTCTGGCCGTTAAGCCGGCGACATACGAATGGACTTGGCAGGGGCGCAACAGGTTGCGCTTCTGCTGACCAGTCTCCGGCGTATGGCATCAGGATTGTTCAAAGTGTGTGAGCTTTAATAAGCCTGGCGGACGATGAGCTGCCGGGCACTTTATACAGAGAGTTCGGGATATGTTGCAGTTCATACTCCGACGTTTGGGGTTAGTTATCCCAACGTTTATCGGCATAACTTTGCTGACTTTTGCATTCGTCCATATGATCCCCGGTGACCCGGTGACCATCATGGCCGGGGAACGCGGGATCTCCGCAGAACGCCATGCGCAGTTGATGGCGGAAATGGGGCTGGATAAACCGCTCTATCAACAATATTTCTCTTACGTATCCAACGTGTTGCAGGGTGATTTGGGTACGTCCCTCAAAAGCCGCATCTCCGTTTGGGATGAGTTTGTTCCACGCTTCAAGGCCACGCTGGAATTAGGGTTCTGCGCGATGATTTTTGCCGTGCTGGTGGGTATCCCGGTCGGGGTGCTGGCGGCAGTCAGGCGAGGCTCAATATTCGATCATACCGCGGTGGGCATCTCGCTGACCGGCTACTCGATGCCGATTTTCTGGTGGGGCATGATGCTGATCATGCTGGTCTCGGTGCAGCTAAACCTGACGCCGGTATCGGGGCGGGTCAGCGACACGGTGTTCCTCGACGATACCTTGCCGTTAACCGGTTTTATGCTGATTGATACCCTGATTTGGGGCGAACCGGGCGACTTCGCTGATGCCGTGATGCATATGATCCTGCCTGCTATCGTACTCGGCACCATTCCGCTGGCGGTGATCGTGCGTATGACGCGCTCCTCAATGCTGGAAGTGTTGGGCGAAGATTACATCCGTACCGCGCGCGCCAAAGGCGTGAGCCGCATGCGGGTGATCGTGGTGCATGCTTTGCGCAATGCCTTGCTGCCGGTGGTAACGGTGATTGGCCTGCAGGTCGGCACCATGCTGGCCGGTGCCATCCTGACCGAAACCATCTTCTCCTGGCCGGGCCTGGGGCGCTGGCTGATGGATGCGTTGCAGCGTCGCGACTATCCGGTTGTTCAGGGCGGCGTATTGCTGGTCGCCTGTATGATTATTCTGGTTAACCTGCTGGTAGACGTGCTCTACGGCGTGGTCAACCCGCGTATTCGCCACAAGAAATAAGGGGCGCTCTAATGTCTCAAGTCACTGAGTCTGTAGTTAAAGGTGCGCCGAAGCCCATGACCCCGTTTCAGGAGTTCTGGCACTATTTCAAGCGCAATAAAGGGGCCGTTGTCGGCCTGGTTTATATCATTGTGATGTTCGTTATCGCCATCGGTGCCGGGGTGCTGGCACCGCATGCGCCGGCGGATCAGTTCCGCGACGCGCTGCTCAAACCGCCGGTCTGGCAGGAAGGCGGCAGCTGGCAATATATCCTCGGTACTGACGATGTGGGCCGTGATGTACTGTCGCGCCTGATGTACGGCGCGCGGCTGTCGCTGTTGGTCGGCTGTCTGGTGGTGGTGCTTTCGCTGATCATGGGCGTGGTGCTGGGCCTGTTGGCGGGCTATTTCGGCGGCGTAGTGGATGCGATCATCATGCGTATCGTCGACATCATGTTGGCGTTGCCGAGTTTGCTGCTGGCGTTGGTGCTGGTGGCCATTTTCGGCCCCTCCATCGTCAACGCTTCGCTGGCGTTAACCTTCGTCGCCTTGCCGCACTACGTGCGACTGACGCGCGCGGCGGTCTTGGTGGAAGTAAACCGCGATTATGTCACCGCTTCACGCGTGGCGGGCGCTGGTGCGCTGCGCCAAATGTTTATCAACATCTTGCCAAACTGCCTGGCGCCGCTGATCGTCCAGGCTTCTCTTGGCTTCTCGAACGCCATTCTGGATATGGCCGCTCTCGGCTTCCTGGGCATGGGTGCGCAACCGCCAACGCCGGAGTGGGGCACCATGCTCTCCGACGTACTGCAGTTCGCTCAAAGCGCCTGGTGGGTCGTGACCTTCCCCGGCGTGGCGATTCTGCTGACGGTGCTTGCATTTAACCTGATGGGGGACGGCTTGCGTGACGCTCTCGACCCCAAACTCAAGCAGTAACAGAGGACGAGAGAGATGGCGTTATTAAATGTAGACAAGCTTTCGGTGCACTTCGGTGACGAAGGCACTCCCTTCCGCGCGGTAGACCGCATCAGTTACAGCGTGGAGCAGGGCCAGGTGGTGGGCATTGTCGGCGAATCCGGCTCCGGCAAGTCCGTCAGCTCGCTGGCGATTATGGGGCTGATCGACTTCCCCGGTAAGGTGATGGCCGAAAAACTGGAGTTTAACGGCCAGGATCTGCGCAAAATTTCCGAAAAAGAACGTCGCCAACTGGTAGGCTCGGAAGTGGCGATGATTTTCCAGGATCCGATGACCAGCCTGAACCCGTGCTACACCGTCGGCTTCCAGATCATGGAGGCGTTGAAGGTGCACCAGGGCGGCAACCGCCGCACTCGTCGTCAACGGGCTGTCGATTTGCTGACCCAGGTAGGTATCCCCGACCCGGCTTCGCGTCTCGACGTGTATCCGCACCAGCTTTCCGGTGGGATGAGCCAGCGCGTGATGATCGCCATGGCGATTGCCTGCCGACCAAAGCTGCTGATTGCCGATGAACCGACCACCGCGCTCGACGTGACCATTCAGGCGCAAATTATCGAACTGCTGCTGGAACTGCAGCAACGCGAAAATATGGCCTTATTGCTGATCACTCACGATCTGGCGCTGGTGTCCGAGGCGGCGCATCACATCATCGTGATGTATGCCGGGCAGGTGGTGGAGTCCGGTAAGGCATCGGAAATCTTCCGCGCACCGCGTCACCCTTATACTCAGGCGCTGCTGCGCGCGTTGCCGGAATTCGCCGCCGATAAAGCGCGCCTGGCTTCGCTGCCTGGTGTGGTACCGGGCAAATATGACCGCCCAAGCGGCTGTTTGCTCAATCCACGCTGCCCGTACGCCAATGAGCGTTGCCGTACTGAAGAGCCGGAACTGCGCAGCATTCCCGGCCGTCAGGTTAAATGTCACACACCGCTGGATGATGCGGGGAGGCCGACCGTATGAGCCAGAACCAACCCTTATTGCAGGCGATTGACCTGAAGAAACACTACCCGGTCAAGAAGGGGCTATTTGCCCCGGAGCGGCTGGTCAAAGCGCTGGATGGCGTTTCCTTTACGCTTGAGCGTGGCAAAACGCTGGCGGTGGTGGGCGAGTCCGGCTGCGGTAAATCCACGCTGGGTCGCCTGCTGACGATGATTGAAGTGCCGACCGGCGGTGAGCTGTACTATCAGGGGCAGGATTTGCTGAAGCCGGATGTCACTGCCGAGAAACTTCGACGACAAAAGATCCAGATCGTGTTCCAGAATCCTTATGGATCGCTCAACCCACGCAAGAAGGTCGGGCAGATCCTTGAGGAGCCATTGCAGATCAATACCGCGTTAAGCAGCGCAGAACGCCGTGAGAAAGCGCTGGAGATGATGGCCAAGGTCGGATTGAAAACCGAGCATTACGATCGTTATCCCCATATGTTCTCCGGCGGGCAGCGGCAGCGTATCGCTATTGCACGCGGGTTGATGCTTAACCCGGACGTGGTGATTGCCGATGAGCCGGTTTCCGCGCTGGACGTGTCCGTGCGGGCGCAGGTGTTGAACCTGATGATGGATTTGCAGCAGGATCTGGGGCTGTCTTACGTGTTTATCTCCCATGATTTGTCGGTGGTGGAGCACATTGCCGACGAAGTGATGGTGATGTATCTCGGCCGCTGCGTGGAGAAGGGCAGTAAAGACGCCATCTTCAACAACCCGCGTCATCCGTATACCCAGGCGTTGCTGTCCGCGACGCCGCGCCTGAATCCGGATATGCGTCGCGAGCGCATCAAGCTCACCGGCGAACTGCCCAGCCCGATGAACCCGCCGCCAGGCTGTGCATTCAATGCTCGCTGCCGCCGTGCTTTCGGGCCTTGTACCCAACTGCAACCGCAGTTAAAGCAATACGGCGAGCAGATGGTGGCCTGCTTTGCGGTCGATCAGGATGAAAATTCTGCGGCATAACTTTGTTATCCATGACAATTAACTATAAATGCCGGCCTTTACGCCGGCATTTTTTTGCTTTTAATTATGAGCGTATTAATTAGTTTATTGAGTGGATTTTTTATTTATATTAATGGCGCTTATTTTTCTTAACGAAATCCTGACGAAATAAGCTGAATTAGGAATCTTCGCAAGCCAGTGATAATTAATATCCTGGCTTTTTCTGCCCGGACTATTTCGCCGTTTGGGAATGGAATTACCAAAGCTAATGTTAAGGATTACTGCGCCGTGGCAGATTGATGCCTCTAAAAAAACACGCCCGAAGGCGTGCTCCTGAGTCATCACGTAATGCAATTACTGGGGATAAGGTACCCAATCGCCGCCGTTTAGCCGGATGTAAGGCTTGCCCTGGTATTGCATCACGATGGCGTTGTCATTCTCGGAAATGACCGCCGTCTGCGGCAGGTTCTGCGTCAGCGCCTGCCAGTCTACGCTCGGTGCGGTGAAGGCCTTGCCGTCTACCAAACGAGAAACCAGCTCGGAAAGCGCCAGGTAGCTGCTTGGCGTTTTGACCTGCAGCGGGCTGCCCTGATGCGGCGCTTTCATACCAACCAGTTTGATACCTACCGGCGTATGGGTAATGTTCGGGCTTGGGATATCGCGCAGGCCGGACATCTGCATTTTGTCTCCCACCAGTGCCGCGCCGTGTTCCGGCACGATCACCACCATCACCTTGCGGCCAGACTTCTCCAATTGATCCAGGAAGGTGTTCAACTGGTCGAACAATTTCTGCGCCCGGGGTTGATAGTCCGCGCTCTTGTTCGAACCGACGAAACGGTTACCGTCATGCAGTGGAATGATATTGAAGAAGGTGGCGCTGCGGGTCTCACCGGCTTTCTGCTGCTGATCCAGCCAGCGGGTGAGCAGTTCCAAATCGTTGTATATCGGTTCGCCATCGAACGAGGCCAGCTCATTGCCGATCCCGGCCTGAGACATCAGCGGTGCCTGCATATCACCCTGTTCGCGCAGCTCTTTCAGGAAGTTGCCGAACACGCCGGAGTGATCCAGCATCAGCTGCTCTTTGAAGCCCAGCTTGGCAAGATTATCAAACAGATAGCATTGCTGATTGACCGGCTGATACAAATCGTGATGCGAAGGCTGACCACAGCTGGCGCGCAACAACCTGATTGCCGCCGGGCCGCTGTAGGCGGTGGCCGAATTGAAGTTGTCGAACATAATGTCCATCTTCGACCACAGCGGATGGTTTTCCAGTTTTACCGCGTCCATGTCGGCCCAGGCCAACGAACAGATGTTGATCACCAGCAGGTCAAACGGCTGAGCATCGGCAGGCAGGCTGGCCGGGAAGGCGGTTGCGCGGGTTTTTTCCTTGTCGTAGAACTGATTCAGATAGGCCGTCAGGTTGGCGCTGGTTGGCGGCGCACTGTCCGCCGGTGCGCTGTCGCCCCCGGCAGCCGGCGGCGTCGTTGCCGGGGTGCTACTGGTAGAAGCGTTGGTACTGGCCGGTAACAGGGAGACGGCCGGCCCGGCAATGTTGACCAGGTTCAACCACACCAGTGCGGCAACGGTGAACACGGTAACCCGTACCCATTGAGCCAGGAACAGGTAGGCAATCAGCATCACGAAGGCCGCGCCGATCATCTGCCAATTGATAAAGCGATTTATCAGCTCCAGCAGATATTGGGCGCTAAAGCCGGTCAATTGCGAACCCTGGCTCATGATGCTGTTGATGCCGGGCAACCAGGTGTCGTGATAGAACAATGCAATCCCAATCGGGATCGCCACGTAATGACGCCAGCGGTGCAGACGCATCGCCGGTATCGGCATCAACAGAAATGCCATGAACACCAGGTTGGGCAAGGCGTGGAAGTTCAGGTAACCGAACCACAGCAGGGCAAATTTGGCCAGGAAGTAGTAGTTCCAGCCACCCAGCCCACGCCAGTAGCGCCACAGGGAGTTGTCGGATTGCGGGTTGTTTGTTGGCTTCATGGCTGTTTCTTACGCTTAATCTGAGATGAAGAACCTTCGCGCACCCATAATCCGATGGATTTTAAATAGCGCGGTGATAACAACAGGTTTTGCCAGTACTGACGCCAGTGCGGGAAACGCCGGTGAAAGGCGTAACCCAGCGGGATGAAAATAATGGCGCACAGAATAATCAGTTGCACAATGTCGTTAAGATTCAACATGCTTATTCTCCTGCACACCGGTAGTCAGCGTGAAAGCCACCGGTTGACGGCGCTCCTGCGGGCGGTCAGCCTCGGCGGCGGCCTGGCGCGGTGTGGCCTGTACGGTCGCTGCAGGCAACGGAATATTGGCGTTGTGCGCCAGCCGTTTAATTTCAGAAATAATATCTACGTCCTGGTGCCACACCACCCGGTTACTGAAGGCTTCATCTACCGGCAGACGAAAAATAAACTTCAGAGCGGTATCCAAATCGTTAATCCGGCAGGTGGAGAGAAACAGGACCAGTCGGCCTTGCACCACGGTCATTACGTCGCCGAAGCGCCGTAGAAAACACAGGGTCATCGCCTGTTCGGCGCGCAACCCGGGCACCGGGCGCAGCGCTACCATCACACCTTTACCGTCTTCCGGCAGCAGCGTGTTGCCCATCAGCGAAATCACCGCCTGACTAAAATCGTCCGGCCGCATATAACCTTTCAGTTGCAGCGGGCGCAGCCCGGCCAGCAGGGCATCAATATCTGCCGGAACGTGGCGCGAGAAGCGTTGCCCCTGGATACCCTCAAGCATGGTTAAAAAGCGCGATAACGGTGCCACGTGCGGCACAATCAGATTGGCGCCGCAGGCCAACAGCAAGCGCTCGTCGCTGTAACGCAGGCTGGCGCTCATCTCGCGTACCACGATTTTCAGTCCGTTGCCGCGCTGACGGCGCAGGCTGTGGATTTGATGTGCCAGCGCATCAATTTCATCACTTTGGTACAGGGCGAAGATCAACGTAGCCGAAAGCGTCAACATGCCGTGCTGCGCCAGTTGCGCATTGGTTTGCAGCAGTTGCCAGTTGGCCGATAGCGGCGGCGCGCCTTCAAGAATGCTCTGCTGGGCCAGGTAGCGCCCTTCATCGCTGCGGATGGAGGTCGGAGAAGGTTTATTGCTGTCGTCGTCACCCTGCCAGCCGTGTTCACCGGCATACAGCGTCAGCAATTGGTTGGCGTTGATGCCGTTTTCGGTGCTCCACCAGTTAACCAGATACTGTGCACTGTCCTGCTGCCACTGCAGGCTGGCCAGCCCGTTAAGGATGCGGTGTTGAGTGCTGAGTTGCCCTTTGAGTTTATTCACGCCGCCGCCGTGGCTGAGGATCAGCAGCGTGCAGCCTTGTCGGCGCAGCCAGGCGCCGGTGGCGCGGGTCCAGTCACCCAACTCTTCGCGGGTGAAGGTCTGCCATAAGCTGGCATGGGCCAACAGAATCAATAGGCGATTTTGCGGTTTTAGGGCGCGCATCAGGTCGTCGCTAAAGTGCATCAGTGCCGCTTTTTTCTCGGGTAGCTGGTACAGCGGGATTTTTTTCAATGCGGGGGAGACAAGTGCCGCCAGCAACCCGTCAGGTTTTTCTCCGCTGCATATCAACGCGACCTGGCTGGTTGCAGCCTGGGCAGCCAAGGTTTGCTGGCAGAGCAGGTTGGCATCGGTTTGACGGTCGACATTCACCCAATACAGCCCCGGGGCTTGCATGACAGACAGTTCTTCCCAAATCTGCCGAACACCTAATGAGAAAGATTGCGCCATAGGATATTTTTCTACTTTCGTTGAAAGTGTCGTCGCGGCCAACTGAGTATAGCTATTCGGCCATCCTGTCATTGGGAACAATAATAAAAAAATTAAAACCAGCCATGTACTAATATTTGTTGAGAATCATCTTATTGGCCATGTCTTTTTTTTAGCGTTGCTATAGTAATTAACATTAGCCTATTTTTTTGAGGCGGCAGAATGAATGATCAATTAACGCGCTTTCACGCAGTGGTGCCATCGGAAACTCAGGACGATTTGCTGGCGCTTAGTCAGGCATTTTCGCTGCCAAAATTAAGCTATGTCGATATCGCACGTCAGGAGCGGTTAACGCAAATGATGGCCAACTGGCCGCTGCTGGCCGAATTAGCGCAGACCACGGGGAGCCGTTAGTTTATGCCAGTGATTGCTCTGCAGGGGTTGCGAGGCGGGATGGGGGCGACGTCGGTCACCGCGGCGCTCGCGTGGGCATTACAGCAACTGGGCGAGTCGGTATTGGCGATTGATTTTGCGCCGGATAACCTGCTGCGTCTGCATTTTAATATGCCATTCGAGCTGGCACGGGGTTGGGCCCGGGCCGAGCAGGACGGCGGCGATTGGCAACAGGGCGCGATGCGCTATTGTGAAAACCTCGACTTTCTCCCCTTTGGCCAGCTCACCCTGGCGGAACGGGTGAATGTACAGCAATCTTGTCGGCAGCAGCCCGCCCGCTGGCAGGACAATCTGGCGCAGCTAAACGCCTCGGCGCAGTACAACTGGATCCTGTTGGATCTGCCGGCGGATGATGAAGCACTGGCTCAGCAGGCGCTGGCGGTGGCAGATTGCGTCTTTACCCTGATTGCTCCGGACGCAAACTGCCAGGTGCGGCTGCATCAGCAAGCGCTGCCGCAAGGCTGCCGTTTCCTGATTAACCACTATTTCGCCGCCAGCCGACTCCAGCAGGATTTACACCAACTGTGGCTGCAAACGCTGGGGGGATTGTTGCCGGTGGTTATCCACCGCGATGAGGCGATGGCCGAAGCCCTGGCGGTGAAACAGCCTTTGGGGGAATATCGGCCGGAAAGCCTGGCTGCGGATGAAGTGCTGACGCTGGCTAACTGGTGTCTGATTAACCTGAAGGGGACGCCGACATGAGCCGGGTGATGAACTTGCTGCTGGTGCCGCCGGTCCATCAGGCGGTGCAGACGCGTTACCGTAACTACCGACGGCACGGTTCGTCGGCGTTTACCGCCTTTTTCACCACGCTGCTGGTGGCACTGGGCTGGATTTTCCTGCGTTTCGAATCCCCCGGCTGGCAACGGTTGCGGGCTGCGCGCAGCTATTGGTTCCCCCATCTATCCTCCAGCCGTCCGCGGCCGGCGGACGCGCTGCGCTATCTGGTGCAAGGGTTGTGGCTGCTGGTGTTCCGCACCGATCGTGCACCTGTAACCCATCATCGTTTCGCCGGCTGGCGGCGGTTGCAATTGCGCTACGCCCAATGGCTGCAAACCCTGCCACAGCGGCTGGAAAATGCCGGGCTGGAGCAGCGTTCGGTCGAGCGCCTAGGCCTGATGAGCCAGCGCATGCGCCGTCTGCTGTTTATTATTGTCGGCGTATTGGCGGCAATCCTCGCCATACTCTGTATTTCTCAACCGTTCGATCTGCCGGCGCAGTTTGTGTTTGTGGTGCTGCTGTGGGCCATTGCCATGGTGGTGCGCCGGGTACCGGGCCGTCTGCCGGGACTGATGCTGATCGTGCTGTCGCTGACCGTTTCCTGCCGCTACCTGTGGTGGCGCTATACCGCCACCTTGAACTGGGACGATCCGCTCAGCCTGACCTGCGGCCTGCTGCTGCTGATAGCGGAAACCTATGCCTGGGTGGTGCTGGTGTTGGGGTATTTCCAGACCGTCTGGCCGCTGAATCGCCAGCCGGTGCCGATGCCTGCCGACAGCGCAACCTGGCCGACGATCGATTTGCTGGTGCCGACCTACAACGAAGATCTGGGGGTGGTGAAGCCGACCATCTACGCCGCGCTTGGCATCGACTGGCCGAAAGAGAAGGTCAGTATTTACATTCTCGATGACGGTAACCGGCCAGAATTCAAAGCGTTCGCCGAAGAGGTGGGGGTTAAGTATATCGCTCGGCCGACTCATGAGCATGCCAAAGCCGGGAACATCAACAACGCGCTGAAACAGGCCACCGGCGAGTTTGTCGCGATTTTTGACTGTGACCACGTACCCACGCGCTCGTTCCTGCAACTGACCATGGGTTGGTTCTTCAAAGACAAAAAGCTGGCGATGCTGCAGACCCCGCATCACTTCTTCTCGCCGGATCCTTTTGAGCGCAACCTGGGGCGTTTTCGTCAGACGCCGAACGAAGGAACGCTGTTCTATGGCCTGGTGCAGGACGGCAACGACATGTGGGACGCGACCTTCTTCTGCGGCTCCTGCGCCATTCTGCGTCGCAGTGCGCTGGATGAAATCGGCGGTATCGCGGTGGAAACCGTCACCGAAGATGCCCATACCTCATTGCGTTTGCATCGCCGTGGACACACCTCGGCGTATATCCGTATCCCCCAGGCCGCCGGGCTGGCGACCGAGAGCCTGTCGGCGCACATTGGCCAGCGTATTCGCTGGGCACGCGGCATGGTGCAAATCTTCCGGCTGGATAACCCGCTGTTAGGCAAGGGGCTGAAGTTGGCGCAGCGGTTATGTTATGCCAACGCCATGCTGCACTTCTTGTCCGGTATTCCACGGCTGATCTTCCTGACCGCACCCTTGGCCTTTCTGTTGCTGCATGCCTACATTATTTTCGCCCCGGCGCTGGCGATCGCGCTGTATGTGTTGCCGCATATGATCCACGCCAGTCTGACCAACTCGCGTATTCAGGGGAAATACCGGCACTCTTTCTGGAGCGAGATCTACGAAACGGTATTGGCCTGGTATATCGCCCGGCCAACGACGGTGGCGCTGTTCAATCCGCACAAGGGCAAATTCAACGTCACCGCCAAAGGCGGGCTGGTGGAAGAAGAGCACGTCGACTGGGTGATCACCCGGCCCTATATGTTCCTGGTGATCCTGAATCTGGCCGGGCTGTTCTTCGGCGTTTGGCGGCTGGGTTACGGCCCGACCGATGAAGTCATGACGGTGATCATCAGCCTGGTGTGGGTGCTGTACAACATGACCATTCTCGGTGGGGCGGTGGCGGTAGCGGTAGAGGCCAAACAGGTGCGTCAGGCGCACCGGGTAGAGATCGCGATGCCGGCCGCAATCGCTCGTGCCGACGGCCATCTGTTCCCTTGTACGCTGCGCGATTATTCCGATGGAGGGGTGGGCATTGAGATGCGCGTAGCGGATGCGCTGAAAGATGGCGACAAGGTGTCGCTGCTGCTCAAACGCGGGCAGCAGGAATACAGCTTTCCGTGTGTGGTGACCCGAGCCTTCGGCAGCAAGGTGGGGATCCGTATGGTTTCCATGACCACCCGCGAACACATTGATTTTATTCAGTGCACCTTTGCCCGCGCCGATACCTGGGCGTTGTGGCAGGACGGGTTCCCTGAAGATAAACCGATCGAAAGCCTGCGCGACGTTCTGGCGCTGGGCTTCCGGGGTTACGTACGTATGGCGGATTATGCACCGCCGATGGTGCGCCGCCTGCTGGTCGGGTTCACGACGCTGATTGCGTGGGTAGTGTCATTTATCCCACACGGCGTTGGCAGAGCCCCGGCCTTCAGCCAAAAAGAGACAGTGGTATAGGCAAACCGCCCGCTCACTCGCCTGGCCCCCAGGCTATAACATTGATGATGATACGATGACGAGAAAAATAACCTGGTTTACCGCCCTGGCCTTAGGCATCAGCACCCTGTCTCAGGCTGAAACCGCCACCGCGCCGACCGGACAGCCGCCGGTGACGATACCCGCCGATGCGTCGGTCACCACCCCTATGGGATCGGCCGCGCCGGTGGATCCGAATGCGCCGGTTCGTGATGTGCAGTTGCCGTTCGCCACTATTGCTCCGCCGCCGGGGACCTTTACCCTGCGTGGTACCCGGCCGGATGGCCAGGTTGAATTCGGTGTGCGCAGCGATGAGGTGGTGTCGCAGGCGATGCTTGATCTGGAGTTTACGCCGTCACCGTCGCTGCTCCCGGTGGAATCGCACGTCAAGGTCTACCTTAATGATGAGCTGATGGGGGTGACGACCCTTGCCAAAGAGCAGCTCGGTAAACCAAATCGCATCCAAATGGCGATAGATCCTCGCTATATCACCGATTTTAACCGCGTACGGCTGGTGTTCGTTGGCCATTACCAAAACATTTGCGAAAACCCGGCCAGCACGACCTTGTGGTTGGAAGTCAGTAAATCCAGCTCGTTGAACCTGCGCTTCCAGACCTTGCCGGTGAAGAACGAACTGTCGCATTTCCCGGAGCCGTTTTTTGACAGCCGCGATAACCGCCCACTGATCTTGCCGATGGTGTTTGCCGGCCAGCCGGATATCACTCAGCAGCGCGCGGCAGGCATTTTGGCTTCGTGGTTCGGCAGCAAAGCACAGTGGCGCGGTCAGTCGTTCCCGACGCTGTACAACAAGCTGCCGGAACAGCACGCCATCGTCTTCGCCGCCAACAAGCAGCGTCCGGATTTCCTGCGGGATTATCCGGCGGTCAACGGGCCGACGGTGGAGATGATAAGCCATCCGGATAACCCGTACATCAAACTGCTGCTGGTGCAGGGGCGCGATGACAACGATTTGATCACCGCGGTGAAAGGTATCGCGCAGGGCAATATTCTGTTCCGTGGCCAAAACGTCACGGTGGACAAGGTCGAACAGCTGGCTCCGCGTCAGCCCTATGATGCGCCTAACTGGGTGCGCACCGATCGGCCGATGACCTTCGCCGAGCTGCAGCAGTACGCTGAGCAATTGCAAACCAGCGGTATCGAGCCGGGCCCCATTTCGTTGACCATGAATTTGCCGCCGGACCTGTTCCTGATCCGCAGTACCGGCATCGATATGCACCTGAAATACCGCTATACCGCCCCGCGCATTCAGGACGGTTCTCGGCTGAGCGTCAGCCTGAACAACCAGTTCGTGCAGGCTTACTCGCTGGTGCCGGAGCATGAGCAGGGGGCCCAGTTGCTGCGCTTGCCACTGACCCAGGGGCTGATCGACTCGGACAAGAACGTCAATATTCCGGCGCTGCGTCTGGGGGCGACCAACCAACTGCGTTTCGACTTTGACTACACCACGCTGCTGGCCAGCGGCGCGGAAGGGCGTTGCGAAACCTATTCCTTCACCGCTAACCATGCGGTGATCGACGGCGCATCGACCATTGATTTCTCCGGTTACCGTCACTTTATGGCGATGCCGGACCTGCGGGCCTTTGCCAATGCCGGTTTCCCTTTCAGCCGCCTGGCCGATTTGTCGCAAACGCTGGTGCTGGTAAACAAGCAGCCGCAACCGGCGCAGGTCAGCGCTTTGCTGAACGCGATGGGCATCATTGGCGCGCAAACCGGTTACCCGGCGTTGGCGATGACGCTGAGTGACGACTGGTCGCAGGCCAAGGATCGGGATGCCGATATTTTGATGATCGGCACTATTCCCCCGGAGCTGAAGGACGATAAAAAGATCAGCCTGCTGGTGGACGCCACCCAGAGCTGGGTCAAACAACCGACCCGGCAGTTGCCGCTGCCGACCATGGACGTGCTGGCAGAAGACACCAAGCCGGACAGCAAAACCACCATCAGTTCTGAAGGGGCGATGGCTGCAATTATCGGCGTGCAGTCGCCGTTTAACGCTCAGCGCAGCATTGTGGCATTGCTGGCGGACAGCGCGCGGGGTTACGACCTGTTGAACACGGCGCAGCTGGACAGCGGCAAGCGTGCCGCGGTGTTTGGTTCGGTTGCGGTGATCCGTGAATCAGGCGTGAACAGTCTGCGAGTGGGCGACGTTTATTATGTTGGCCATCTGCCATGGTGGGAGCGTATCTGGCACGCGCTGTCGACCCATCCGGTGTGGCTGGCGGTGATCGCCGTGGTGGTCGTGGTGGTGCTGGCGCTGATGTTATGGCGTGGCCTGAAGGCCTTCAGCCGCCGTCGCCTGTCACCTGAAGACCGGGACTGATTGCCATGCCTGCGAGGTTGAAGCGTCTGACCATCGGCATGCTGCTGCTGTGCGCATTCAGCGCGGCTGCAGCCTGTGAATGGCCGGCCTGGCAACAGTACAAACAGTTTTATATCAGTGAGCAGGGGCGAGTGATCGATCCGAGCAGTCCTAACCGAATCACCACCTCGGAAGGCCAGAGTTACGGACTGTTCTTCGCGCTGGTGGCAAACGATCGGCCTGCTTTCGATCAATTGCTGACATGGACGGAAAACAATCTGGCCGCGGGCGACCTCAGTGCACATTTGCCCGCCTGGTTGTGGGGCGAAAACGAACAAAAACAGTGGACGGTGCTGGACAGCAATTCGGCATCCGATGCCGACCTGTGGATTGCCTACAATTTGCTGGAAGCCGGTCGGTTGTGGAAAAGCCGCCGTTATCAAACCCTTGGCACCCTGTTGTTGCAACGTATCGCTCGTGAAGAAGTGGCGGATATCCCGGGGCTGGGGTTGATGCTGTTACCGGGCAAAGTCGGCTTTGTGGCGGAAGATCGCTGGCGCCTCAATCCGAGCTATTTACCCCCGCAACTGCTGGCACGTTTTGCCGTGCTGAATGGCCCATGGCGGAAGATGCAGCAAACCAACCAGCGGTTGTGGTTGGAAACCGCACCGCACGGCTTTTCGCCGGACTGGGTGGTGTGGCAGGTCGGCAAAGGCTGGCAGCCGGATACCGTCAAACCGAATATCGGCAGTTATGACGCCATCCGGGTTTATTTGTGGGCCGGCATGCTGGCGGACGACGATGAACATAAGGCGGCGTTGCTCAAGCAACTGCAACCTATGGCGCAGCTAACGGCCCAGCAAGGCGTGCCGCCGGAGAAAATCGACACTGCCAGCGGTAAAACCCACGGCGATGGTCCGGTGGGTTTCTCGGCGTCGATGTTGCCGATGTTGGCGCACGAGCCAGAGGCCTTGCAGGTGCAGCGCCAACGTATCAAACAAAACCCGCCTGGCGATCGGGCCTATTTCAGCGCCTCGTTGGCGCTGTTTGGTCAGGGATGGGATCAACAACGTTATCGTTTTAATCGGCAGGGTGAACTTCAACCCTCCTGGGGCGGCCAATGCGTAACTTCCGAATAAACTGGCTGGGCCTGGTGCCTTTAAGCCTGGCGATGCTGCCACAGGCGCAGGGAGCAGAAACCGTTGCGCCGGAACAATGGCTGCTGGAGCAGGTGCGGGTTGGAGAGGCCGGCAACAAAGATGAGTTGGTTCGCCAGTCGCTCTACCGGCTTGAACTGATGGATCCGAATAACCCGGAGGTGATTTCCGCGCGTATGCGTTTGGCATTGCGACAGGGCAATTTGGCATTGGCACAGCAGCAGTTGGATAAGTTGAAAAAGATTGCGCCGCAGTCAACTAGCTATCGGCAGGCGGAAATGAACATGCTGCTTACCCAGCCGGAAACCCGCCAAAAGCTGCAGCAGGCGCGGCTGATGGCGACCGCCGGGCGTTTGCCGGAGGCGAAAGCGCAGTATGACGAGCTGTTCCACGGCGATCCGCCGACGTTGGAGTTGGCGGTGGAATACTGGCGGTTGGTCGCGCGATTGCCGGGGCAGGAAGCCGCGGCGCTGAAACAGTTGCAGACGCTGGATCAGCAATATTCCGGCAACGTGCCGCTGCGCATGTCGCTGGCGCGGATGCTATTTAGCCAGGACCGCGACGCGCAGGCCTATGATCTTTTGCAGAAAGTGGCTGCCGATCCTGCCGGACGCGGAGATGCCGCCGATCTGTGGCTGGAGAAAGTCAAAGCGATGCCGGTCAGTCCGCAGAGCGTTGCGGCCCTTAACCGTTTTCTTGGCGTTTTTGAAACCGGCGATCAGGCGGTCAGCGCCCGACAAGAACTGGCCCGGCAGCAGGCGCTGCTGTCGGATCCTGCCTACCAGGCGCGGGTGCGCGGGCTGGCGCAGGTGGACAAGGGCGGCAGTCGTGCCGCCATTCCAGAGTTGAAAAAAGCATTGGCGGCTTCACCCAATGACGCCGACGTGCTGGGCGCGCTTGGGCAAGCCTATTCCCGCGTCGGTAATCGTCCACAGGCGCTGAGCCTGTTTCGTCAGGCCCTGCAGGCCGATAAAAGCGGTTACGGCAGCAGTAAATGGCAGAGCCTGATCAAGAGCAACAGTTACTGGCTGGCGGTGGATGAAGGTGACAAGGCGCTGAAAGCCGGCAACTTGGCGCTGGCACAGCAAAAATACCAACAGGCGCGACAGATAGACAACGGTGACAGCAGCGCGGTAATTGGCTTGGGCGACGTTGCGGTGGCGCGTAAAGATGATGCTGCCGCCGAACGTTTCTACCAGCAGGCGCTGCGGTTGGATCCCGGCAGCGGCAGCGCGGTACGCGGTCTGGTGAATATTTATCAGCGCCAGTCGCCGGAAAAGGCGCTGGCCTATCTCAACAGCCTGCCACGCGGCCAGCAAAACAAGCTGCGCAGCACGCTGGAGGGTTTGCAGCTCGATATGCTCAAGCAGCAGGCCGACCAGCTCGTACAGCAAAAGCAGTGGCATCAGGCGGCGGAGAAATACCGTCGTGCCCAGCAGATGGATCCTGATGACGTCTGGCTGACTTACCACTATGCGCAGACGCTACGTCAGGCTGGGCAGCCGGAACAGGCAGATGCTCTGTTCAGTCGACTGGCGCAAAAACAGCGTGCGAATCCGCAGTTGGCATACGCCTATGCGCTGTATCTCTCCGGCAGCGATCGTGATACCCAGGCGTTGGCACAGTTGAATACCCTGCCCGCCGCGCAGTGGAACGACAATATGCGTGAACTGGCGCAGCGCTTGAAGATGCAGGCGACGCTGGAACATGCCGATCGGTTACGTACTGCGGGCGATGAGCCGGGGGCGGTGGCTTATCTGCGCCGCCAGCCGGCGGATACCCGCATTGATCTCCAGTTGGCCGACTGGGCGCTGGCGCGCGGTGAATATGACGCCGCACTGGCTGACTATCAGCGCGTACGGACGCGTGAGCCGAACAACCCGGATGCCAGGTTGGGTGAAATAGAAGCCTATGTAGCGCAGGGCAAGCTGAGTGAAGCACGCCAGCGGCTGCAAACCGCCGCGCCGGACCCGAGCGAATCAGACAACAGCGGGCGGCGGGTGGCTAACGCCTGGTATGCCGTTGGCGAGCCGCAAAAAGCGACCGAGATTTTTACCCGGCTGAAAACGACGGCGCAGCTAGCGCCACCCAGCCAGGCGAAGGCGCTGATTTACCGCGACGCGGCACGGCTCGAACGTGATCAACAGCAGCCGGTGCTGGCCCAGCAGGATTATAAACAGGCGATGGTCGCCAGCGGTATTGCCCCGAGTGTGCCGCAGGATAACGACAGTTACACCTACCTGACGCGCAACAATCCGACAGATGACTGGCTTAAACGGGGCATTCGTTCGGACGCGGCGGATCTGTATCGCCAGCAAGACGTGAATGTCACCCTCGACCATGATTATTGGAGCTCCAGCGGCACGGGTGGCATCTCCGATTACAAAGCGCATGACACCATGTTACAGGTCGATATGCCGTGGTATGACGGGCGGGCGTTTTTCCGTTCCGATACCGTACAGTTGGATGCCGGCAGCTTCTCCACCGACGGCAGCGGCAAATATTACGAAACCTTCGGTACCTGCAATACTCAGGGGTGCAGCGGCGATGAGCGTCAGAAAACCACCGGCACCAGCGTGGCCGTGGGATGGAAAAACGATCGCTGGGCGGGGGATATCGGCACCACACCAATGGGCTTTGAGGTGGTTGACTGGGTCGGTGGACTGGCCTACAGCAATGACTGGAACCACATTGGTTGGACGTTGGCGGCCTCGCGCCGTCCCATTTCCAGCTCATTGCTGGCGTTCGGCGGCACCAAAGACCCAAATACCGGTACCACCTGGGGCGGCGTGCGCGCGACTGGGGTCAGCCTTAGCGCCAGTTACGACCGCGGCGAAGCGCACGGTGTCTGGGCCGACCTCAGCGCACATCAGTTAACCGGCAAAAACGTTGAAGACAATCAGCGTGAGCGCTTTATGGCCGGCTATTACTATAAGTTGATCAACGAAGATAATCGCCGCGTCACCGTCGGGCTGAACACCATGCTGTGGCACTACCAGAAGGATTTGAGCGGTTATTCTCTCGGTCAGGGGGGCTATTACAGCCCGCAGCAATATATGTCGCTGGCGATACCGGTAAACTATCGCCAGCGTACTGATAATTGGTCCTGGGAGCTGGGGGGTTCGGTGTCGTTGTCCCACTCGAAAACCAACAGCCAGCGGCGTTACCCGCTGCAGGGGCTGATCCCGGATTCGCTGCCGGACAAGTTTGCCGTCGAGGATGGCAGCTCTTCTTCCGGCGTCGGCTATACCCTGCGGGCGATTGTCGAACGGCGTCTCAGTTCGCACTGGACACTCGGTGCCGGCATCGACATCCAGCAGGCAAAAGACTATACCCCGAGCCACGCTTTGATTTATCTGCGCTATTCGCTGGCCGGTTGGCAGGGGGACCTGGATTTACCGCCGCAACCGCTGACGCCGTACGCCGACTTCAAGTAACCCCGCTGAGGGAGATTCGGAGTGTCGGCACAGAGGAGTTTTGCTACCCTGTGTACAGGCTGTGTCCCACAATTGGCTGTGGCGCGCAGCCTTTCATTAGGAAAAGACTGAAACCCTCGTTTTTCTTGGTTTTGCCCTGGGCATGAAGAGATAAAAACAGTCAACAATCGAGTATACTCAGACCGGTTCAAGGGATGGGTATTATTCATCCCTTTTTTATTTCAGCCCGAATTAGCGGAGAGCAGGTTTGCGGGTCAGGCGCTCATTAACGATTAAACAGATGGCAACGGTGTCCGGTGTGGCGCTGGTGACGATCTGTATCTTTATCGTGATCCAGTTATTCCATTTTGTGCAGCAGCGCAGGGATGACTATGCCCAGCAACTGGAAAATATCGCTCATTCGGTACGCCAGCCGCTGGCGGAAGCCGTGCTGCGCATGGACGTGCCGGAAACGAAGAAGGTGCTGAATACGCTGTTGCCGGTAGGGATCCTGACGCGCGCGGATATCGTGCTGCCGAACGAATTTCAGGCACTGCACGCCAACTTCCCGCCGGAACGTCCGGTACCGACAATGATCGCCCGCCTGTTCGAGTTGCCGATCCAGATTTCCGTTCCTCTCTATTCGCTGGAACGCGTGCCGGCCAACCCGCAGCCATTGGCTTATCTGGTGTTGCAGGCCGATTCGTTCCGCATGTATCAATTTATTCTCAGCATGCTGTCGACCATGTTGTCGACCTATTTGCTGCTGGCCTTGATTTTGTCGGTCGCCATTAGCTGGTGTATGAACCGGCTGATGGTGCATCCGCTACGCGCGATGGCCAAAGAGCTGGAAAACATTTCCCAGGAAGAAGCGCCTTATCATCAACTGATGTTGCCGGCGCTGCACCAGGACGATGAGTTGGGCTTGCTGGTGCGTAACTACAACCGCAATCAGCAGCGGCTGGCCAAAGCCTATGCTGAACTGAGTCGCATGAGCACTCGCCATCCGGTCACTGAGTTGCCAAATCAGGCGCTGTTCACCGCGCTGCTGGAACAACACATTGCTTCCAGCCTGCGGCCCGAGCGTTTCAATCTGCTGGTAATCGGCATTGAAACGTTGCACGAGGCCTCTGGCGTACTTAATCCGACGATGCGTGAAGCGCTGTTGTTGACGCTGGCGAAGAAATTACGTGAATGCATTGATGAAAACGGCGTGCTGGCGCAGTTAAGCAATACCGAATTCGCCATTCTGGCTAAAGGCGTTGAACGGCCGTTCCACGCCATGCAGTTGGCCCGCCGCATCATGGCGCAGATCAATGCGCCGCTGAGCCTGCAGGAAATGCCGCTGCGGCCCAGCGCCAGTATCGGTATTGCCCATTACCTGAACGCAGGGGAGAGCGCGGAGCAGCTGTTGCGTAGCGCCACCTCGGCGATGATGTCGGCGCATCGCGAAGGCAAAAATCAGGTGTTGTTCTTCGAACCGAGCCTGACGGAACGCACCCAAAAGCGTCTGACGCAGGAAAGTGAGATCTTGCATGCCATTGATCAGCGTCGTTTCACCCTGTTCCTGCAGCCGCAGATAGATATGCAGTCCAACGCGGTGATCGGCGCGGAGGCATTACTTCGTTGGCAGCAGTACGACGGCAGCTTTACCTTGCCGGCAGACGTCATTCCATTGGCTGAAGAGCTCGGGGTGATTGTGCCGCTGGGTAACTGGGTACTGGAAGAGGCTTGCCGCATCCTGGCGGATTGGCAGACTCGGGGGATCACCCTGCCGCTGGCGGTAAACGTGTCGCCAATCCAGATGCAGCATGAGAATTTTGTCCCGCATCTGAAAAGCCTGCTGGCCCAGCATCGAATTGACCCGCGCAAGCTGCTGCTGGAAATTACCGAAACGGTGCGCATTGACGACCTCGATCGTGCGCTGGCGCTGCTGCGGGAACTGCACGATCTGGGGCTTTCCATCGCGTTGGACGATTTCGGCATGGGCTATTCCAGCCTCAATTACCTCAATCGATTGAAATGCCTGCCGATAGATTTGATTAAAATCGACAAGAGCTTTATTCAGGGACTGCCGATGGACGACGCGATGGTGCGCATCGTCAGTTCGATTTCCGAGGTGCTGGCGCTGCCGGTGATGGCCGAAGGCGTCGAGAATGCCGAACAACGCGACTGGCTGCTGCAGCACGGTATTCATAGCGGTCAGGGGTTTTTGTTTGCCCGCCCGTTGCCGCGCAGCGAATTTGAAGCCGAGTTCTGCCCGCCGCCAGCCTGATTTCCCTCTTGAGCCTTTTGCGGCGGGCGGCATCCACGTTGCCCGCTGGCCTTCTGGCTTGAAATACCCCGCTTTATCTACCCCTTTTGCGTTAGTGCAAAGAAAGGGTTACATCCTTTACAGCCTTGCATTCGGGCTTGCGCGTTTCAGCTCTTAAATTCGTATCAACATGTATCTATTGGTGCAACAAATTATTTCCATGTTGTTAGGCGGGTGTTATTTTCCGCGCAAGCGATGAACAGGCGAGATAACCATAACACCGCCTGGTGCGTGTCTTCCCCCAAAGGATGTCCATATGAAACTCACTATCTTTAAAAGCCTCTATTTTCAGGTGCTGACGGCGATTACGCTGGGTGTCCTGCTTGGGCATTTCTATCCTGACATTGGCGCACAGATGAAACCTCTGGGCGACGGATTCGTTAAGCTGATTAAAATGATCATCGCTCCGGTGATCTTCTGTACCGTGGTGACCGGCATCGCGGGCATGGAAAGCATGAAGGCCGTTGGCCGTACCGGTGCGATCGCACTGCTTTATTTTGAAATCGTCAGTACCATTGCGCTGCTGATCGGTTTGCTGATTGTCAACCTGGTACAGCCGGGTGCCGGGATGAACATCGATCCGGGTACGCTGGATGCCAAAGCGGTGGCGGTCTACGCCGAGCAGGCTCAGCAGCAGGGCATCATTCCATTCTTGCTGGATATCATTCCGGGTAGCGTCATCGGCGCCTTCGCCAGCGGTAACATCTTGCAGGTGTTGCTGTTTGCCGTGCTGTTCGGCTTCGCCCTGCACCGACTGGGTGAGAAAGGCCAGTTAATCTTCAACGTGATCGACAGTTTCTCCCGCGTGATTTTCGGCATTATCAATATGATTATGCGTCTGGCGCCGCTGGGGGCCTTCGGGGCGATGGCATTCACCATCGGTAAATATGGCGTGGGCACGCTGCTGCAGCTTGGCCAGTTGATTGCCTGCTTCTATATCACCTGCGTTCTGTTCGTGGTGGTGGTGCTGGGCTCCATTGCTCGTGCCAACGGCTTCAGCATTTTCAAATTCGTTCGCTATATAAAAGAAGAGCTGTTGATCGTGCTCGGGACCTCTTCTTCCGAGTCGGTGCTGCCGCGTATGCTCGACAAAATGGAGAAGCTGGGTTGTAAGAAATCGGTGGTGGGCCTGGTTATTCCTACCGGCTACTCTTTTAACCTGGACGGCACATCGATTTACCTGACCATGGCGGCGGTGTTTATCGCGCAGGCGACCAACACCCATATGGATATCGTGCATCAGGTGACGCTGCTGGTGGTGCTGTTGCTGTCTTCGAAAGGGGCTGCGGGCGTGACCGGCAGCGGCTTTATCGTGCTGGCGGCGACCATTTCTGCCGTGGGCCACCTGCCGCTGGCCGGTCTGGCGCTGATTCTGGGCATTGACCGCTTCATGTCTGAAGCCCGCGCCCTGACCAACCTGGTCGGTAACGGTGTGGCTACGGTGGTAGTGGCTAAATGGTGTAAACAGCTGGACGAAAAACAGCTGCAAGACACCCTGTCCAACAGGCCGGGTGCAGGTGCCGACAAAACGCTGCCTTCAGCCTGATTTAATCCTCAAATCACCGGTTGCAGCCGCAGCCGGTGACGTTTTATCCCCCCGCGTAATGATTTCTTGCATTTAAAAACCGGTTATCCATTATTTTTCACCCTAATGAGTGACATCCGCAAAGGCGCGCGGTCTAACTCGATGGTACACTTTCTGCTTTCCGCCCCACCGTGAAACTCAGGGCGTTTTTATAGGCTGTGCGTTATGGCCTAATATTCCGGCGAATGGAATATCCGCATTTGCATAAAGAAATTGGATAGTCATTAAGTAGGGGTTCACATGCAGGGCACCAGAATTCATCTCATCGTAGGTGGGCTGCTGTTGGCTGCAGCCAACAGCAGCGTGCAGGCCGAAGCACTGCAACCCGATCCTGCCTGGCAGCAGGGGGCACTGGCCAACGGGTTTTCATGGCAGATACTGGATACACCGCAGCGGCCGAGCGACCGTGTAGAGCTGCGGTTAATGGTTAATACCGGCTCGCTGGTCGAGTCCTCACAGCAGATCGGCTTTGCCCATCTGCTGCCGCGCCTGTCTTTAGCGCGCAGCGAAAGCTTTACGCCACCGCAGTTGCGTTCGCTGTGGCAGCAGAGCGTGGATCCTGAGCGGCCTTTGCCGCCGGCCATCAGTTCTTACGATTTCACCATGTATAATCTCAGCTTGCCGAATAACCGCCCAGACTTGCTGAAAGAAGCGCTGGCGTGGCTTTCCGACACCACCGGCAAACTGGCGATCGACGAGCATACCGTGCATGCGGTAATAAACTCCAATGTCGATCCGGTGGGCACTTTCCCGCCGAACCCGAAAGATGCCTGGTGGCGATACCGCCTGAAAGGCTCGACGCTGTTGGCGCACGATCCGGCCCAGCCACCGAAGCGACCGGTGAATGTCGATCAACTGAAAAAATTCTACCAGCAATGGTATACCCCGGACGCCATGACGCTGTACGTGGTGGGCAAGGTAGACAGCCGCAGCCTGGGCGAACAAATCAACAAGGCCTTCTCGCCGCTGAAAGGCAAGCGTGAAACGCCGGCCACCATGCCGACGCTGACGCCGCTGCCACCGCAGCCGGTCAGCCTGATCAGCGAGCAGGTCAAGCAGGATACGCTGTCGATCATGTGGGATGCGCCATGGCACCCGATCCGCGATTCGCAGAATTTGAGCCGCTACTGGCGTGGTGATTTGGCCCGCGAGGCGCTGTTCTGGCATCTCCAGCAGGTGCTGGAAAAGAGTGACCAGAAAAACCTGCATCTGGGCTTTGATTGCCGCGTGCAATACCAGCGTGCCCAGTGCGCAATTCATCTCGACACGCCGAATAACAACCTGAACAACAGCCTGGGCTTTATCGCTCGCGAATTGGCTAATGTGCGTAACAACGGGCTGTCGCAGGATGAGTTTAACGCCCTGCTGGCGCAGAAAACCGATCAGTTGAGCAAGTTGTTCGCAACCTATGCCCGCACCGATACGGACGTGCTGATGAGCCAACGCCTGCGTTCACAGCAGAGCGGCGTCGTAGATATCGCACCGGAGCAGTATCAGAAACTGCGCCAGGAGTTCTTGAACGGATTGACGTTGGAAGCGCTGAATCAGGAGCTGAAACTTCAGCTTTCTCAGGATGCGACGCTGGTGTTGATGCAGCCGAAGGGCGAACCGGAAATGAGCATGAAGCAGTTACAGGAAACCTATAACGGCATTATGTCTCCGGCTCCGGCCGTGGTGTCGGAGGAGGTCAAACCGGCCGATACCGCACCGGCACCGGAAACCAGCGCACAATAACGGCTGAGGGGGCGTTTGCCCCCTCACTCAGTTGCGGTACAGCACCTTGATGATGTGGTAGCCGAACTGGGTTTTCACCGGGCCGTAGGGCTTCAGCAGCGGAATGCTGAACACCGCTTTATCGAAGGCCGCCACCATGGTGCCCTTGTTGAATTCGCCCAGTGAGCCGCCGTTGCGCTTTGACGGGCAAGTTGAGTATTTGCGCGCCAGCGTGTCAAAACTGACACCGCGTTTAAGCTTGGCCAGCAGTTCTTCGGCCAGTTTTTCGTTATCTACCAGAATGTGCAGGGCGCACGCCGTCTTTGCCATGGTATTGCCTTTATCGATACAGAAATTGCGCTGATTATACCCGTTAAATCTCATCGGCGCTTTCTGCTACAATCCCCTTCCACGTTATAAAGTCGAGCAATAAAGCGCCATGCGATTAAACCCCAGCCAACAACAAGCCGTCGAATTCGTTACCGGGCCCTGCCTGGTGCTGGCCGGTGCAGGTTCCGGCAAGACGCGCGTCATCACCAACAAGATTGCTCACCTGATCCATAATTGTGGCTATCAGGCGCGACACATCGCCGCCGTGACCTTTACCAATAAGGCCGCGCGTGAGATGAAAGAACGTGTGGCGCAAACCATGGGGCGCAAAGAGGCGCGCGGTTTGATGATTTCTACGTTCCACACCCTGGGGCTGGAAATCATCAAGCGGGAATATGCCGCGCTGGAGATGAAATCCAACTTCTCGCTGTTCGACGATCAGGACCAGTTGGCGCTGCTGAAAGAGCTGACCGAAAAATGGCTGGAGAATGACAAGACGCTGGTGGCGCAGCTGATTTCCACCATCTCCAATTGGAAGAATGATCTGGTCGATCCCAAGAAGGCGATGGAGCTGGCGCGCTCTGAACGCGACAAGCTGTTCGCGCATTGCTACGGTCTGTATCACGCGCATATGCGTGCCTGTAACGTATTGGATTTCGACGATTTAATTCTGTTACCGACCCTGCTGTTGCAGCGCAATGAAGAGGTGCGCGAGCGTTGGCAGAACCGAATCCGCTACCTGTTGGTGGACGAATATCAGGACACCAACACCAGCCAATACGAGCTGGTAAAACTGTTGGTGGGTAACCGTGCGCGTTTCACCGTGGTGGGGGATGACGATCAGTCAATCTACTCCTGGCGCGGTGCGCGCCCGCAAAACCTGGTGCTGTTGAAGGAAGACTTCCCGGCGCTGCAGGTGATCAAGCTGGAGCAGAACTACCGTTCGAGCGAGCGAATTCTGAAGGCGGCGAACATTCTGATCGCCAATAACCCGCACGTGTTTGAAAAACGGCTGTTTTCCGAACTGGGTTACGGCGAGGAACTGAAGGTGGTGACCGCCAATAATGAGGATCACGAGGCCGAGCGCGTAGTGGGTGAACTGATAGCTCACCATTTCGTGAAGAAAACCAACTACGGCGATTATGCGATCCTCTACCGTGGCAACCATCAGTCGCGGCTGTTTGAAAAAATGCTGATGCAGAACCGCATTCCCTACAAGATCTCCGGCGGCACCTCGTTTTTCTCGCGGCCGGAAATCAAGGACCTGCTGGCCTACTTGCGCGTCCTGACCAATCAGGATGATGACAGCGCCTTCCTGCGTATCGTCAATACGCCAAAACGCGAGATTGGCCCGGCGACGTTGCAAAAGCTGGGTGAATGGGCAAACCGACGCAATAAAAGCCTGTTCCGTGCCAGTTTTGATCTTGGATTGAGCCAGCACCTGACCGGACGCGGGCTTGAGGCTTTGCAACGCTTCACTCACTGGCTGGACGGCATCGCCCAACTGGCGGAGCGCGAGCCGGTGGCTGCGGTGCGTGACCTGATCCACGGTGTAGATTACGAGAGCTGGCTGTTCGAAACCTCTCCCAGCCCGAAAGCCGCCGAAATGCGCATGAAAAACGTCAATACGCTGTTCGGCTGGATGACGGAAATGCTGGAAGGCAGCGAGCTGGATGAGCCGATGACGCTGACCCAGGTGGTGACGCGCTTTACCCTGCGCGACATGATGGAACGCGGTGAAAGCGATGAAGAGCTGGATCAGGTGCAACTGATGACGCTGCATGCCTCCAAAGGATTGGAGTTCCCCTATGTGTTTCTGGTGGGGATGGAGGAAGGGTTATTGCCGCATCAGAGCAGCATTGACGAAGATAACGTTGATGAAGAGCGACGCCTGGCCTACGTAGGCATCACTCGCGCCCAAAAGGAGCTGATTTTCACTCTGTGCCGCGAGCGTCGTCAATATGGCGAGTTGGTTCGCCCGGAGCCGAGCCGTTTCTTGTTGGAACTGCCGCAGGATGACCTGGCGTGGGAAAGTGAGCGCAAAGTGGTCAGTCCGCAGGAAAGGATGCAAAAAGGGCAGAGCCATCTGGCCAATATTCGTGCTCAGTTGGCCAAGGCCAAGGGCGGCAACTAGAAGAAAGGGCGCGGTTAGCGCCCTCAGATGGCTGACAAAGTCCTTTGCAGTTAAACGTCCTGACCTTGGGGCTAATAAAAACAAAGGATTATGTCTTCTGATTTACCCCCAAACATCCGAAAACCACGTTTTCGGGTGTTTGTCATCAGACTAAGGGCGCGGTTAGCGCCCTTGTCATTTTAACGTTGCTCTTCCAGTATCAGCGGCCAGTGAACGTAACTTTGCCAATGGCTTTCCTGCTCCAGCGCTTCTGCCCGTAGCGGGTGCTGCTCCAGCCAACCAGGCGGCAGGATCACCGTCAGCTCGTCATCATGATTGGCGCGCAGACGCACCGCAGGCAGCGTGTCGTCGCGGCGACGGCTGGCAAAGATGATCGCCAGGCGTAAAATCCGGCATAAACGTTGCGCCGTACGTGGCGGCAGGGCGTTTTGCTGGCTCAGCAGTGGCAAGTCGAGGGTGTTGCTCTGGTTTTGTAGCAGGGTGGCTAACAGTTTTTTCTGTGCCGGAGTGAAACCGGGTAAATCCAGATGGCGAATCAGGTAGGCGGCGTGTTGCGGCGCCTGCTTGAAATCAACGCTGAGGCCGATTTCGTGGATCAGACAGGCGCTGTGCAATAACTCGCGACATCGAGCGTCCAACTGCCATTCATTGCTCACCTGCTGCGAGAAATTGGCGGCCAGTTGGCTGACGCGCTCGGCCTGCTCGGTATCCAACAGATAACGCCGTTGCAGGTTGCGAATGGTGCGGCTGCGGATATCCTGTTCGACCGGCAAATGCAGCATGCCGTAAACCAGACCTTCGCGTAGCGCACCGCCGGCCAACATCATGCTTTCAATGCCCAACTCCTGGAAGATCGCCAGCAGAATGGACAGCCCGCTTGGGAATACCAAGGCGCGCTCCAGCGTTAGCCCTTCAATTTCCAGCTCTTCCAGCTTGCCGCACTGAATGGCGCGCTGTTTCAATTGGCGCAGTTTGGACAGGGTGATGCGTTCATCCATGCCCTGCGCCACCATGATTTCCTGCAGCGCCTGGACGGTGCCGGAAGCGCCGACGCAGATTTGCCAGCCGTGCTGACGCAGCTGCGGTGCTATCGGGCGCACCATTTCACGCGCAGCCTGTTCGGCCCGCTCGAAGTTTTCCTGCCCCAGATTACGATCGGTGAAGAACCGCTCCAGCCAGGTGACACAGCCCATCGACAGGCTATACAACTGAGCGGCCTGCGCACCGGTCCCCGTGACCAGCTCTGTGCTGCCGCCGCCGATATCGACCACCAAACGTTGGTCCGGACCGCCGGTGGTATGGGCTACACCGTGGTAAATCAGGCGCGCTTCTTCCTCGCCGCTGATCACCTGGATCGGGCATCCGAGAATCTGCTCGGCGGTCTGCAGGAATTCATCGGCATTGGAGGCCAGCCGCAGCGTGGCCGTGGCGACCACGCGAATTTGCTCGCGAGGGATGTCCTGCAGGCGTTCGGCGAACAGCTTCAGGCATTGCCATCCGCGTTGCATGGCCTCATGCGACAGAAGGTTGTTCTGATCCAGTCCGGCCGCCAGACGCACTTTGCGCTTGATGCGCGCCAGGGTCTGAATACTGCCGGCCACCTCGCGCACCACCAACATGTGGAAGCTGTTGGAGCCGAGATCGATAGCGGCATAAAGTGCGCTGGAACTGAGCATTGTCTATCAGCCTGAACGTTTACGGTTGTTGCGCGGCGCACCGCCACGACGTGGCGCTGAGTTACGACGTGGACCGTTGCCGCCGCGTGGGCGAGCCAGGCGTTTCGGCGCAGGCAGGTCAGTCAGTAACGCATCGCTGTTGTACTTGCTCACCGGAATGCTGTGGCCGGTATAGGTTTCGATCGCCGGCAGGTTGAGCGCGTACTCTTCGCAGGCCAGGCTGATGGAATGGCCACTTTCGCCAGCACGGCCGGTACGACCGATACGGTGGACGTAGTCTTCGCAGTCGTCAGGCAAGTCGTAGTTGAATACGTGCGTCACCAACGGGATGTGCAGACCGCGAGCGGCGACGTCGGTGGCGACCAGAATATCCAGGTTGCCCTTGGTGAAATCGTCGAGAATGCGCAGGCGTTTTTTCTGCGCCACATCGCCGGTCAACAGGCCTACGCGGTGACCATCGGCGGCCAGGTGGCCCCAGACGTCTTCACAGCGGTGCTTGGTGTTGGCGAAGATGATGCAGCGGTCTGGCCACTCTTCTTCGATCAACGTCTGCAGCAGACGCATCTTTTCTTCGTTAGAAGGGTAGAACAGCTCTTCTTTAATGCGGTGGCCGGTTTTTTGTTCCGGTTCCACTTCGACATATTCAGCGTTGTTCATCTGCTCGAAAGCCAGTTCGCGTACGCGATAGGACAGGGTGGCAGAGAACAGCATGTTCAGGCGTTGATCGACCGCAGGCATGCGGCGGAACAACCAGCGAATGTCTTTGATAAAGCCCAGATCGTACATACGGTCGGCTTCATCCAGTACCACGACCTGAATTGCGCCCAGATCGATATAGTTCTGTTTGGCGTAATCGATCAAACGACCGGTAGTACCGACCAGGATATCCACGCCGCTTTCCAGCACTTTCAGCTGTTTGTCGTAGCCGTCGCCGCCATACGCCAGGCCAAGTTTCAGGCCGGTGGATTGGGACAGGGCTTCCGCGTCGGAGTGGATCTGTACCGCCAGTTCACGCGTTGGCGCCATGATCAAGGCGCGCGGCTGGTTGGTCTGGCGATCCTGTTTCGCCGGGTGAGAAAGCAAATAGTGAAAAGTAGACGCTAAAAATGCCAGCGTCTTTCCGGTACCGGTTTGCGCCTGACCTGCAACGTCACGCCCGGAGAGCGTGAGCGGCAATGCTAACGCCTGGATAGGCGTGCAATGTTGAAACCCTTTCTTTTCAAGGGCTTCAAGGACTAACGGGTGCAGGGCGAAGTCGGAAAACTTCTGTTCGGTCAAGTGTGTTTTGCTCATAGTGTGGTAGAATATCAGCTAACTATTGCTTTACGAAAGCGTATCCGGTGAAATAAAGTCACCTTAGGTTGGTTAATGCTACACCAACAAGGTAGACACAATCCTTTGGAGTAGAACATGAGCGATAAAATTATTCACCTGACTGACGGCAGCTTCGAAAACGACGTGCTGAAAGCTGAAGGGCCAATCCTGGTCGATTTCTGGGCTGAATGGTGTGGACCGTGCAAGATGATTGCTCCGATTCTGGATGAGATTGCCGAGGAGTTCGAAGGCAAGCTGACCATCACCAAGCTGAATATCGACCAAAACCCGGCAACCGCACCTAAGTACGGTATCCGTGGTATCCCTACGCTGTTGCTGTTCAAGAACGGTGAAGTGGCCGCGACCAAGGTTGGTGCGCTGTCCAAAGGCCAGCTCAAAGATTTCCTTAACGCGAATCTGTAATCGGGCGGGATGCCCTATGCCCAAGGGGTCTGACGTCGCGGTAAAAAAGCCGCGAAGTGAGAGACTGCGGGGATATACAGGCGTCTAGCGGGGATGTTCAATTCACCGCTAGACGCCTGCCAAGAAGCGTGTTAAGTTTAACCATACTGCATATAGAACTTGCCCGAAGTTTTAAATCTAAAGAGTCTAAATCTAAAGCTTTACTCTGTGTTGAACCGCTGGCGTTGAAAGAAAAAATGAACTCAGCCCGTGTTTTAACAATCAAACGGTTTTGCAAAATCAATTTTAAGGTACCTTCGATCTTAAACCGTCAATGCGCGCGTCCTCTGTAAGCCATTTCTTACCGTGACGGCTCAGCGCCCGGCGATCGAACGTCCAGTAAACAGGCACGAATATCCAAAGGATTTCAAGGTGTGGCCCGTCGGCAACCGAACGAATCTCTGCAGCTTAGTCCGCTAAGTGGCGGGGTAAGCAAGGAAGGCCAAGGCAACCACCAGAAAGACGAAAGATATATCCCGCTGCCATACCATTCACGATACAAGTTCGAGACATACCCCGAGTTTAAGAACCCACCACTATGAATCTTACCGAATTAAAGAATACGCCGGTTTCTGAGCTGATTACTCTCGGCGAAAATATGGGGCTGGAAAACCTTGCCCGCATGCGCAAGCAGGACATTATCTTCTCTATCCTTAAGCAGCATGCGAAAAGTGGAGAAGATATCTTCGGCGATGGCGTGTTGGAGATATTGCAGGATGGATTTGGTTTCCTCCGCTCTGGAGACAGCTCCTACCTTGCAGGCCCCGACGACATCTACGTATCCCCCAGCCAAATCCGCCGTTTTAACCTCCGTACAGGTGACTCCGTTTCCGGTAAGATTCGTCCGCCAAAAGAAGGCGAGCGCTACTTTGCCCTGTTGAAAGTTAACGAAGTTAACTACGACAAACCGGAAAACGCCCGCAGCAAGATCCTGTTCGAGAACTTAACCCCACTGCATGCCAACTCCCGTCTGCGGATGGAACGCGGTAACGGTTCAACCGAAGACCTGACGGCTCGCGTGCTGGATCTGGCCTCGCCGATTGGCCGTGGTCAGCGTGGTCTGATTGTTGCTCCGCCGAAAGCCGGTAAAACCATGCTGCTGCAGAACATTGCACAAAGCATCGCTTACAACCATCCAGACTGCGTGTTGATGGTTCTGCTGATTGACGAACGCCCGGAAGAAGTTACCGAGATGCAGCGTCTGGTGAAGGGCGAAGTTATCGCTTCTACCTTTGACGAGCCGGCTTCCCGCCACGTCCAGGTTGCAGAAATGGTGATCGAGAAGGCCAAGCGCCTGGTTGAGCACAAGAAAGACGTTATCATCCTGCTCGACTCCATCACTCGCCTGGCGCGTGCCTACAACACCGTGGTACCGGCTTCCGGTAAAGTGTTGACCGGTGGTGTGGATGCCAACGCCCTGCATCGTCCCAAGCGTTTCTTCGGTGCGGCACGTAACGTTGAGGAAGGCGGCAGCCTGACCATCATCGCTACCGCGCTGGTCGACACCGGGTCGAAAATGGACGAGGTTATCTACGAAGAGTTTAAAGGTACCGGCAACATGGAATTGCATCTGGCGCGTAAAATCGCCGAGAAGCGCGTATTCCCTGCGATTGACTACAACCGCTCCGGTACCCGTAAAGAAGAATTACTCACCACGTCTGAAGAACTGCAGAAAATGTGGATCCTGCGTAAAATTATTCACCCAATGGGCGAAATTGACGCAATGGAATTCCTCATTAACAAGTTGGCCATGACCAAAACCAACGATGAATTCTTCGATATGATGAAGCGCTCATAAATGACGATGCGCTCATAATTGAGTAAAAAATTCAGAGAACGCCACGCCTAGTCGTGGCGTTTTTTGCTTTTGGCAGATACGATAAGTAACAGAAATGGAAACGTAAGTTATTTTCATGGCTTACTGAGAATTCATCTTATTTGCGGTCGGCGTTTCGTCGTTCGCACATTGTTACTGTTTAAACGGCAGACAGAAGCGTTGGAATAAGAATGAATGGCTGTTGTCATAGGAAATGACTGAAAGGTAGCGGGACCTCATGGCGCGACCTGTCGCCCGTGTTAAGCTGCCTTATCTTCTACAGAGATCTTGTTAACTGTGAACTTACTCACTATGAGTACTGAAATTCTATTTGTTTTCCTGTTTTCCTTGGCTTTTCTCTTTGTTGCTCGCAAAGCAGCAAAACGTATTGGACTGGTTGATAAACCTAATTACCGCAAACGTCATCAGGGGTTAATCCCGCTTGTCGGAGGTATTTCTGTTTACGCCGGGCTGTGCTTCGCTTTCTTGATCTCTGACCAAACGATTGCGCACGGAAAACTCTACATCGCCTGTGCGGGGTTATTAGTGTTTGTTGGTGCTCTCGACGATCGTTTCGATATCAGCGTTAAAATTCGTGCGCTGGTCCAGGCATTGGTCGGCATTGCGATGATGGTGTTTGCCGGGCTCTACCTGCGCAGTTTTGGTCATGTGCTTGGCGACTGGGAAATGCAACTGGGGCCGTTCGGCTATCTGGTCACGCTGTTTGCCGTTTGGGCGGCTATCAACGCCTTTAACATGGTAGACGGCATTGATGGCCTGCTGGGCGGGCTTTCGTGCGTTTCTTTCGGTGCGCTGGGCGTGCTGTTGTACCTGAGCGGCCACTCCGATTTGGCCTTCTGGTGCTTCGCGATGATTGCCGCTATCGTTCCTTATATCCTGCTTAACCTCGGCATTCTTGGCCGACGTTACAAGGTGTTTATGGGGGATGCCGGCAGTACGCTGATCGGTTTCACCGCAATTTGGCTGCTGCTGCAAAGTTCACAGGGTAAAGCCCATTCCATCAATCCTGTTACCGCCCTGTGGATTATCGCTATTCCATTGATGGACATGATTGCGATCATGTATCGACGCTTACGCAAAGGGATGAGCCCCTTCTCCCCAGACCGTCAACACATTCACCATCTGATTATGCGCGCTGGCTTTACGCCACGGCAGGCCTTCGTGCTGATTACCCTGGCGGCGGCGCTGCTGGCGGCCATCGGCGTGATCGGCGAACGTCTTACTTTTATCCCTGAATGGGTAATGTTGGCATTATTTTTGCTTGCCTTCTTCTTGTACGGTTACTGCATTAAGCGCGCCTGGCGTGTTGCACGTTACATTAAGCGTATCAAACGGCGCCTGCGCCGTTCGAACGACAATAAGCAAGAATCCTAACCAGAGGCTTTTGGGCAGTGATGAATCCAGAAACAACGTCTGACAAGACTATCCCGGCAGTGGATAACGAACTCGATATTCGCGGCCTGTGCTGTACCCTGTGGCGCGGTAAGTCATGGATTATCGGTATTGCGGTACTGTTCGCCGTAGTGGCGCTGGTGGTGTCCTACCTGGTGAAACAGGAGTGGAGCGCGGCGGCGATTACCGATCGGCCAACGGTGAATGCGTTGGGGGGGTATTATTCCCAGCAACAGTTCCTGCGTAATCTGGATGTGCGTACTTTGCCGGCGGCGTCTACCGAGCAACCGGGCATCGCTGACGAAGCCTATAATGAATTTATTATGCAGTTGGCGGCTTACGATACGCGCCGAGATTTCTGGCTGCAGAGCGATTATTACAAACAGCGCCAGGAAGGCGACGCGGGCGCCGATGCGGCCTTGCTCGACGAGCTGATTAACAATATCCAGTTTACGCCGCGTGACGACAAAAAAGTGCCGAACGACGGTGTGAAACTGACGGCGGAAACGGCGGTAGATGCCAATCGCCTGCTGCGTCAGTACGTAGCGTTTGCCAGCCACCGCGCGGCTCAGCATTTAAACGAAGAGATCCAGGGTGCCTGGGCGGCTCGTACCACGTCGATGAAGGCGCAGGTCAAGCGCCAGGAAGCGGTGGCAGAGGCCGTGTACAAGCGTGAGCTGAACACAATCCAACAGGCGTTAAAAATTGCCGAGACGCAGGGCATTAGCCGGACTCAGACCGATACCCCGGCAGAACAGCTGCCAGACTCCGATTTGTTCCTGCTGGGCAAGCCTATGCTGCAGGCGCGTCTGGAAGGATTACAGGCTTCGGGCCCAACCTTTGATTTGGACTACGACCAAAATCGCGCGATGCTGGCGACCCTGAACGTTGGCCCAACGCTGGACGAGAAATTTCAGACTTACCGCTATTTGCGGACCCCGGAAGAGCCGGTAAAACGTGACAGCCCACGTCGTGTATTCTGGTTGATCATGTGGGGCGCGATGGGCGCTTTGGTTGGCGCAGGTGTTGCCCTGGTGCGTCGGCCGCGTAAATAAAAATAATATAATAATTCGCTGATGGGCGTGAGAGCGCCCAATTCGCAGGTTCGCCTGCGGTTAACCGACCAAAAGAGATTCGCTGTGAAAGTGTTGACTGTTTTCGGCACCAGACCTGAAGCCATCAAAATGGCACCGCTGGTACATGCCCTGGCTCAGGATGAAGCCTTTGAATCAAGAGTCTGCGTGACGGCACAGCATCGTGAGATGTTGGATCAGGTATTGCGGTTATTTGAGATAGTGCCTGATTACGATCTGAACATCATGAAACCCGGCCAGGGATTAAGTGAGATCACCTGCCGCATCCTTGAAGGCCTGAAAGGTGTTCTTGAGGAATTCAAACCGGATGTGGTGTTGGTTCATGGCGACACCACCACCACGCTGGCCACCAGCCTGGCGGCATTTTATCAGCGTATCCCGGTAGGGCATGTAGAGGCGGGCCTGCGTACCGGCGACCTTTACTCCCCGTGGCCGGAAGAGGCTAACCGCAAGCTGACCGGCCATCTGGCGATGTACCATTTTGCCCCGACGGAAAACTCGCGACAGAACCTGTTGCGCGAACTGTTACCGGACGATCATATCTTCGTCACAGGCAACACGGTAATCGACGCGTTGTTCTGGGTACGCGATCGGGTGATGGGTGATGCGGCCTTGCATGACAGCCTGGCTCAACGCTACCCGTTCCTGGATGCCGACAACAAAAAGTTGATTCTGGTAACTGGGCATCGCCGCGAAAGCTTTGGCGGTGGGTTCGAGCGAATTTGCAGCGCGCTGGCAGAAATTGCCCGTACTCATCCTGAAGTGCAGGTGGTGTATCCGGTGCATCTCAACCCCAACGTCAGCGAGCCGGTCAACCGCATTCTGAAAGGGATTGATAATATCATCCTGATAGATCCCCAGGATTATTTGCCCTTTGTCTATCTGATGGCCAAGTCATATATGATCCTGACCGACTCTGGCGGCATTCAGGAGGAGGCACCATCATTAGGTAAGCCGGTGCTGGTGATGCGTGACACCACCGAGCGGCCGGAGGCGGTAGATTCTGGCACGGTGCGGCTGGTGGGTACCGACGTAGCAAAAATTGTTGATGCGGTTAACCGGCTGCTGACGGACGAAAACGAATATCACGCCATGAGCCGGGCGCATAACCCTTACGGTGACGGGCATGCCTGCCAGCGTATTCTGGAAGCTTTGAAGAATCATCAGGTGACACTATGAGTTTTAACACTATTTCGGTTATCGGCCTGGGTTATATCGGTCTGCCAACGGCGGCGGCGTTTGCCTCCCGCAAGAAAAAAGTGGTGGGCGTAGATGTTAACCAACATGCGGTGGATACCATTAACCGTGGTGCGATCCATATCGTTGAACCCGACCTGGATAGAGTGGTGAAAGACGCGGTCGACGGCGGCTATCTGCAGGCGGTGACCAAACCTCTGGCAGCGGATGCTTTCCTGATTGCGGTACCGACGCCGTTTAAAGGCGACCATGAGCCGGATCTGGCGTATGTCGAGGCCGCCGCCAAGTCTTTGGCGCCGGTGCTGAAAAAAGGCGATCTGGTGATCCTGGAGTCCACCTCGCCGGTGGGCGCGACCGAACAGATGGCGCAGTGGCTGGCAGAAGCGCGTAGCGATCTTAGTTTCCCGCAGCAGGCCGGTGAGGCCGCTGATGTGAACATTGCCTACTGTCCGGAGCGCGTGCTGCCGGGGCAGGTGATGGTTGAGCTGATTCAAAACGATCGGGTGATTGGCGGTATGACGCCAAAATGCTCGGAGCGCGCCAGCGAGCTGTACAAGATTTTCCTCGAGGGCGAGTGTGTGATTACCAATTCACGCACCGCTGAGATGTGCAAGCTGACCGAAAATAGCTTCCGCGATGTGAATATCGCCTTTGCCAATGAGCTGTCGTTGATTTGTGCCGATCAGGGCATCAATGTCTGGGAGCTTATCCGCCTGGCGAATCGCCATCCGCGGGTCAATATTTTGCAGCCTGGCCCCGGCGTCGGCGGCCACTGTATTGCGGTCGACCCTTGGTTTATTGTCTCGCAAAATCCGCAGCAGGCGCGTTTGATTCATACCGCGCGCCTGGTGAATGACGGAAAACCGCTGTGGGTGGTTGATCGTGTGAAAGCCGCAGTGGCTGATTGTCTGGCTGCCACCGATAAGCGTGCGTCGGAAGTGAAAATTGCCTGCTTCGGCCTGGCATTCAAGCCGAATATCGACGACCTGCGCGAAAGCCCGGCGGTGGAAGTGGCGCATTTAATTGCTGATTGGCACGTGGGTGAAACCCTGGTGGTGGAGCCGAACGTTGAGCAACTGCCGAAATCGCTGGCGGGCCATGTGACGCTGAAAGCGATGGCCGACGCGTTGCAGCAGGCGGACGTGATCGTGATGTTGGTCGATCATAAGCAATTCAAGGCAATCAGGCCGGAAGAGATCACGCAATCCTGGGTAGTAGATACCAAAGGGGTATGGCGTTGAAACGTATTTTAGTCACTGGGGGCGCCGGTTTTATCGGTTCCGCGGTCGTCAGGCATATTATTGAAGCCACGCGGGACAGCGTTGTGGTGGTGGATAAGCTGACTTACGCCGGCAACCTGGAATCGCTTGCGGTGATTGCTGATAGCGAACGCTATTCGTTCGAGCAGGTGGATATCTGCGATCGCGCGGCATTGGATCGGGTGTTTGCCCAATATCAGCCGGATGTGGTCATGCACCTGGCGGCGGAAAGCCATGTCGATCGTTCGATTGATGGCCCGGCGGCCTTTATCGAGACTAACGTGGTGGGGACCTATACCCTGCTGGAGGCGGCCCGTCATTATTGGCATCCGCTGGAGGCGGAGAAGAAGCAGAGCTTCCGTTTCCACCATATCTCCACCGACGAAGTGTATGGCGACTTGCACGGTACGGATGACTTGTTCACCGAAACCACGCCTTACTCGCCAAGCAGCCCGTATTCGGCCTCCAAGGCGTCCAGCGACCATCTGGTCCGCGCCTGGCTGCGGACCTATGGCTTGCCGACGTTGGTCACCAACTGTTCCAACAACTACGGCCCGTACCACTTCCCGGAAAAACTTATCCCGCTGGTGATCCTCAATGCCGTTGCCGGCAAACCGTTGCCGGTGTATGGCAACGGTGCGCAGGTGCGTGACTGGCTGTATGTCGAAGACCATGCGCGCGCGTTGTATCAGGTCGTTACCGAAGGTGTGGTAGGGGAAACCTACAATATCGGTGGTCACAACGAGCGCAAGAATATTGAAGTAGTGCATACCATTTGCGATCTGCTGGAAGAACTGGCGCCGAACAAACCGCAGGGCGTGGCGCAATACCGCGATCTGATCACTTACGTCAAGGATCGCCCGGGCCATGATATGCGCTATGCGATCGACGCCGGGAAAATTGACCGGGAGCTGGGCTGGCACCCGCAAGAAACCTTTGAAAGCGGCATTCGCAAAACGGTTTCCTGGTACCTGAACAATGAAACCTGGTGGCGTCGCGTTCAGGATGGTTCCTATGCGGGTGAGCGTTTAGGTTTATCCGACTAAGTTTACCCGGGCTGCCTGAGTGGTGGCCCAGTGGATTCTGGAGTGAGTATGAAAGGTATTATTCTGGCGGGTGGATCCGGTACACGTTTGCATCCAATTACTCGCGGCGTATCCAAGCAGTTGCTCCCGATCTACGACAAGCCGATGATTTACTATCCGCTGTCGGTGCTGATGTTAGCCGGGATCCGCGACATTCTGATTATTTCCACACCGGAAGACCTCCCTTCATTCAGACGTCTGTTGGGTAACGGCGAAGAGTTTGGCATTAATCTCAGCTATGCCGAACAACCCAGCCCCGATGGTCTGGCTCAGGCGTTTCTGATCGGTGAAGAGTTCCTGGCCGGCGAGCCGAGCTGTCTGGTGTTAGGCGACAATATCTATTTTGGTCAAGGGTTTAGCCCGAAACTAAAAACGGTCGCTGCACGTACCCAGGGCGCGACCGTGTTCGGCTACCAGGTGATGGATCCCGAACGTTTTGGGGTGGTGGAGTTTGACGATAACTTCCGCGCTTTATCGATCGAAGAAAAGCCTGCCGAGCCCAAGTCCAACTGGGCGGTGACCGGCCTGTACTTCTACGACAGTCAGGTGGTGGAGTTTGCCAAACAGGTCAAGCCTTCCTCCCGTGGCGAGCTGGAAATTACCAGCATTAACCAGATGTATCTGGAGCGTGGCGAACTGACCGTTGAACTGCTGGGCCGCGGTTTCGCCTGGCTGGATACCGGTACTCATGACAGCCTGCTGGAAGCCAGCAGCTTCGTGCAGACGGTGGAAAAACGCCAGGGCTTTAAAATTGCCTGCCTGGAAGAGATCGCCTGGCGCAACGGTTGGCTGGATGATGACGGTGTGAAACGTGCCGCACAGGCGCTGGTCAAAACCGGTTACGGCAAGTATCTGCTGGATTTATTGCATGCGCGTCCACGCCAATATTGAGCCCTTAGCCTGGGAAAGCGAATTTTTCGCTCTTGGCAGCGCCAAACTCAACTTTTCCACCACGGCCCCGGCGTTGACCGAGGCCGGTCTGGCAGCCTACGCCTTGGTGCAAGCTAAAATCCCGGCGCACCAAACCGCCTGGGCGGACGCATTGTCGGGTCTGGGTTTCCAACTGGTTGAGGCTGAGGTCGATCTGTTGCTGAATATCGGCACGGAATGTGCATCGTCGCAGAGTGCGTTACCGCCGGCGATTCGCCTGGCAGTGCCGGAGGATATTCCGGTATTGCGTGCGGCGGCGGCCAATGTGTTCACCGCCAGCCGTTTTCGGGCCCCTTGGTACGACGTTCAGGATAGCGGGCGTTTCTATGCCGCCTGGATCGAAAAAGCGGTACTGGGAACCTTCGATCACCAATGCCTGTTGGCACTGGACGAAGCCGGTCAGCCGGAGGGCTTTGTCAGCCTGCGTGATATCGGCGGCCAAGAGGTTAGAATCGGCCTGCTGGCAGCTTTCCCCGGCGCGTCAGGTAAAGGTATTGGTGCGCGATTAATGGCGGCGGCCATTGCAGAGTGTCGGAAAGACTCGCGGATGCGTCTGCGGGTGGCGACACAGCTCGGCAATATCGCCGCATTACGGCTCTATCAACGACAGGGTGCTGTTATTGAAAGCACCTCGTATTGGTTATACAGAGGAAAACATGATCCCATTTAACGCTCCGCCGGTTGTTGGCACTGAACTTGACTATATGCAGGCTGCGATGGACAGCGGCAAGCTGTGCGGAGATGGTGGTTTTACTCGCCGTTGCCAACAGTGGATGGAACAGCGTTTTGGCAGCCCGAAGGTGCTGTTGACGCCGTCCTGTACCGCGTCGCTGGAGATGGCGGCTATCCTGCTGGATATTCAGCCGGGTGATGAAGTGATCATGCCGAGCTTCACCTTTGTTTCAACCGCCAATGCCTTCGTGCTGCGCGGGGCCACCGTGGTGTTTGTCGATCTGCGTCCGGATACCATGAACATCGATGAGACTAAAATCGAAGCGGCTATCACCGATAAGACACGCGCTATCGTGCCGGTGCATTACGCCGGGGTGGCCTGCGAGATGGACACCATCATGGCGCTGGCGAAAAAATATAACCTGCGGGTGGTAGAAGACGCCGCGCAGGGTGTGATGTCCACTTACAAGGGAAAAGCGCTCGGTACCATTGGTCATATTGGCTGTTTTAGCTTCCACGAAACCAAAAACTACACTGCCGGCGGTGAGGGCGGCGCAACGCTGATCAACGATCCGGCGCTGATCGACCGGGCAGAAGTCATTCGTGAGAAAGGCACCAACCGCAGCCAGTTCTTCCGTGGGCAGGTGGACAAGTATACCTGGCGCGATATCGGTTCCAGCTATCTGATGTCAGATTTGCAGGCTGCCTATCTCTGGGGCCAGCTCGAAGCGGCTGACCGCATCAACCAGCGTCGTCTGGCACTGTGGCAGACCTATTATGACAGCCTGCTGCCGTTGGCAAACGCCGGCCGTATTGTGCTGCCGACCATCCCGGCGGACTGCGTGCATAATGCGCACATGTTCTATATCAAACTGCGTGATATTGAAGATCGCACGGCCTTTATCGATTATCTGAAAGAAGCGGAAATCATGGCGGTGTTCCATTACATCGCGCTGCACGACTGCCCGGCGGGCGATCGTTTTGGCCGTTTTTCCGGCGAAGACCGCTTCACCAGCCAGGAAAGTGCGCGTCTGGTGCGTCTGCCGTTGTTCTACAATATGTCTGATGTCACTCAACGTACGGTGATCAATACCATTCTTAGCTTCTGCGCCTGATATGTCGCTGGCAAAAGCATCAATTTGGACCGCAGGCTCCACGCTGATCAAGATTGGCGCGGGGCTGCTGGTAGTGAAACTGCTGGCGGTAGCGTTTGGCCCCAGCGGGGTTGGACAGGCGGGCAACTTCCGTCAGCTGATTACCGTGCTGGGCGTGCTGTCCGGTGCCGGGATTTTTAACGGCATCACCAAGTACGTAGCTGAATATCATCAGGATCCGCAGCGGTTACGGCTGGCTGTTGGAACGGCGTCAAGCATCGTGCTGGGCTTTTCCACGCTGCTGGCGCTGGTGTTTCTGTTTGCGGCGGAGCCTATCAGTATCGGGTTGTTCGGCCATGCTGACTATGTCGGCGTGGTGCGGGCGGTAGCCTTTATTCAGATGGGTATCGCCTATGCCAACCTGTTTATGGCGGTGCTGAAAGGCTACCGCGATGCGATGGGCAACGCGCTGGCGGTGATTGGCGGTAGCCTGATTGGCGTGGTGGCTTACTACCTGTGCTTTAAGCTGGGCGGCTACGAAGGCGCGCTGGCGGGGTTGGCACTGGTGCCGGCCTTGGTGGTGTTGCCCGCAGGTTTTATGCTGTGGCGGCGCAAAACCTTGCCGCTGCGCTATTTGGCATTGGCATGGGACAAGGCGTTAGCCAGCCATCTTGGCAAGTTCACCATCATGGCATTGATCACATCAGTGACGCTGCCGGTGGCCTATGTGATGATGCGTAACCTGCTGGCCAGCCATTACAGTTGGGATGAGGTCGGGATTTGGCAGGGCGTCAGCAGCATCTCCGACGCTTACCTGCAGTTTATCACCGCCTCATTTACCGTTTATCTGCTGCCAACGCTGTCGCGATTGAAGGAAAAAAGCGCCATCTCTCAAGAGATTGTGCGCTCCTTAAAATTTGTACTGCCCGCAGTAGCGGCGGCGAGTTTCACGGTCTGGTTACTGCGCGACTTCGCCATCTGGTTGCTGTTCACGGACAAATTCGTCGCGATGCGCGATCTGTTTGCCTGGCAACTGGTAGGGGACGTACTGAAAGTGGGCGCCTATGTGTTCGGCTATCTGGTGATTGCCAAGGCGTCGCTGCGTTTTTATATCCTGACCGAAGTCAGTCAGTTCCTGCTGTTAACGCTGTTCTCGCATTGGTTGATACCGCTGCATGGTGCGCTGGGAGCGGCACAGGCCTACATGGCAACCTACATCGTGTACTTCACGCTCTGTAGCTGCGTATTTATTCTTTACCGTAGACGAGTATGACGACACTGATTCACGTATTGGGATCTGACATCCCGCATCACAATCAGACGGTGCTGCGTTTCTTCAACGATGTGTTGGCGAAACGCCTGCCGTCCGAGCAGACGCGTCATTTTATGGTGGCTGCCAAAGATGCCGCTGCGTTAGGGGGGTTCCCCGAGCTGAGCATTGAATGCCATCCGGACAAGAAAAGTCTGGCGATGGCGGTCATCGCCCGCGCGCAGGCCGATCGCAATCAGCGTTTCTTCCTGCACGGCCAGTTTAACCCTACGCTGTGGCTGGCGTTGCTGAGCGGTAAAATCAAGGCCGATCAGGTGAGTTGGCATATCTGGGGCGCTGATTTGTATGAAAACGCCACCAGTTGGAAATTCCGCCTGTTCTATTTGCTGCGCCGTATTGCGCAGGGCAGAGTGAGACACGTGTTCGCGACCCGCGGTGATATTATTCATTACCAGCAGCGTCATGCCCGCGTACCGGCCTCTCTGTTGTATTTCCCGACGCGGATGGATCCGGCGTTAACCGGCATTGAGGTAGAGAAAAACCTGGCCGGGCCGATGACCATTCTGGTGGGGAACTCTGGCGATCGTACCAACCGTCATATTGAGGCGTTGAAAGCGATTCATCAGCAGTTTGGCGCCGAGGTGCGGGTGATCCTGCCGATGGGCTACCCGGCCAATAACGACGCCTATATTGAACAGGTGCGCAGCGCCGGGCTAGAGCTGTTCAGCGCCAGGAACCTGCAGGTGCTGACGCAGCAGGTGGCGTTCGACGATTACCTGAATATCCTGCGCGAGTGCGATCTCGGTTACTTTATTTTTAACCGCCAGCAGGGCATAGGCACGCTGTGTCTTCTGATCCAGTTTGGCGTGCCCTTTGTGCTGAGCCGTCAGAACCCGTTCTGGCAGGATCTGGCGGAGCAACATCTGCCGGTGCTGTTCTATGGCGATTCGCTGGATGAGGCGGTCGTGCGTGAAGCGCAACGCCAACTGGCATCCGTCGATAAACAGGCCATCGCTTTCTTCAACCCTAACTACGTTGATGGTTGGCAGCAGGCATTAACCCTGGCGGCAGGGGACAACGTATGACGCTGGCGCAATTTGGCGGGTTGTTTATCGTTTATCTGGTGAGCGTGCTGTTTATTCTGACGCTGGCTTACCAGGAGTTTAGGCGCGTCCGTTTCAATTTTAACGTCTTCTTTACGCTACTGTATTTGCTGACGTTTTACTTCGGTTTCCCGCTGACCTGTCTGCTGGTGTTTCAGTTTGACGTCGAGGTGGTACCGGTAGAGTTTTTACTCTATGCGATCCTCTCCGCTACTGCGTTTTATGCGATTTATTACGTCAGCTATAAAACCCGGCTGCGAAAGCGCAGCGTGCAACCGCGTAAGCCGGTGTTCACCATGAACCGGGTGGAAACCCATCTGACCTGGATGCTGCTGGCGCTGGTGGCGATGGCGACCGTCGGCATTTTCTTCATGCAAAACGGTTTCCTGCTGTTCAAGCTCAACTCTTACAGCCAAATTTTCTCCAGTGATGTCTCCGGGGTGGCGCTCAAGCGGTTCTTCTATTTCTTCATCCCGGCGATGCTGGTGGTGTATTTCCTGAAGCAAGATCTGCGCGCCTGGTTCTTTTTCCTGGCGGCGACGGTAGCCTTTGGCATCCTGACTTACGTGATAGTCGGCGGTACCCGCGCCAATATCATTATTGCCTTCTCGCTGTTTCTGTTTATCGGCATCGTGCGCGGCTGGATCTCGTTGTGGATGCTGGTGGCCGCCGGCGTGTTTGGTATCGTCGGCATGTTCTGGCTGGCGTTAAAGCGCTACAGCCTGGACGTCAGCGGTCCCGAAGCGTTCTATACCTTCCTTTACCTGACGCGCGATACCTTCTCGCCATGGGAAAACCTGGCGCTGTTGCTGCAGAACTACGACAAGATTGACTTCCAGGGCCTGGCACCGATAGTGCGCGATTTCTACGTGTTCATTCCGGCCTGGCTGTGGCCGGGGCGACCGGACACGGTGCTCAATAGCGCCAACTATTTCACCTGGGAAGTGTTGAATAACCATTCCGGCCTGGCGATATCACCCACGCTTATCGGCTCACTGGTGGTGATGGGCGGTGCGGTGTTTATTCCCGTTGGCGCGGTACTGGTCGGGATGATCATCAAGTGGTTCGACTGGCTGTATGAGATGGGCAAAAGCGAACCTAACCGGTATAAGGCCGCGATATTGCAAAGTTTCTGCTTCGGTGCGGTTTTCAACATCATCGTGTTGGCGCGCGAAGGGGTAGATTCCTTTGTCTCGCGAGTGGTGTTCTTCTGCCTTATTTTTGGCGCCTGCCTGCTGATGGCTAAGTTGTTGTACTGGCTGTTTGACACTGCCGGGTTGATTAAGGCACGGGTGCGGCGTACGCGTACGCTGGCATCGACGCCATCATCCGTTCGGGTCGACGGCCTTCTGTAAGGGTAATAATAACGATGGAAGCAAAGATTTCGGTTCCCCAATATGAGCTGCGCGGTTTCAGCCTGTGGGGATTTCGCGATATGGCGCAATGCCTGGATTTTCTGTTTGACGGCGGCCGGGTAAAGCAGGGCACGCTGGTCGCGATGAATGCCGAAAAGATCCTCAAGGCGGAAGAAGATACTGCGCTGCACGCCTTGCTGGATGAAGCCGAATACAAGTATGCGGACGGGATCAGCATGGTGCGTTCGATCCGCCGTAAATACCCGGAGGCAGAGGTATCGCGCGTCGCAGGAGCTGACCTGTGGGAAGCGTTGATGCAGCGCGCCGGGCGCGAGGGTACGCCGGTCTTCCTGATTGGCGGCAAACCCTCGGTGCTGGCGGAAACCGAACAGAAGCTGCGTAGCCAGTGGAATGTAAACCTGGTGGGCAGTCAGGACGGCTATTTCAAACCTGAACAGCGGGATGCGCTGTTCGAACGCATTCGCGGCAGCGGTGCCGCCATAGTGACGGTAGCCATGGGCTCGCCGAAACAGGAAATCCTGATGCGTGACTGCCGTAAAGTGCATCCGCAGGCGCTCTATATGGGCGTAGGCGGCACCTACGACGTGTTCACCGGGCACGTAAAGCGTGCGCCAAAGATTTGGCAGAACCTAGGTCTGGAGTGGCTGTATCGGCTGCTAAGCCAACCGAGCCGCCTGGGGCGCCAACTGAAGCTGCTGAAGTTTGTCGGCTACTATTACCGCGGTAAGATGTGATCTCTGCGTTGGGGCGGAGGATCCCGCCCCGATGCAACCAATTGTTCAAATAACCTGCTTTATGGCGTATTCGTCATCACCCCTATAACCTCAGCCCATAAACTCACCTGTATTTATTCCATAAAGTTTTAAATTGCGGTTTGCTTATAGCGGCAAAATGCGAAACGATACCGCCCGGAAATTATCCCTGAGCGTTGGCGCAAAACGTGATAGCGCTTAACGACGTTTTTCTCACCGTAAGATCGTCCCATCACAAGCTGGTGTCCGCCAACGCGGCGGGAGAGGTTTTACGCTATTTTCATTAAAACAATAACGACCGGTAACGGCCGGCATGCAAACACAATCAAAAAAATAATATTGAGGATTTATGGCACACAAAGAAAAACCGCAAGGCCTACACCGGGGGCTGGAAGCCCGGCATATCGAGCTGATTGCTCTGGGGGGCACCATCGGGGTGGGCCTGTTTATGGGCTCGGCCAGTACGCTGAAATGGGCGGGGCCTTCGGTGTTGCTGGCTTATATTATTGCCGGCCTGTTCGTGTTCTTCATTATGCGTTCGATGGGCGAAATGCTGTTCCTTGAACCGGTCGCGGGCTCCTTTGCCGTTTATGCCCATAAATACATGAATCCCTATTTTGGCTACCTGACCGCCTGGGGCTATTGGTTTATGTGGATTGCCGTAGGCATCTCGGAAATCACCGCCGTTGGGGTCTACGTGCAGTTTTGGTTCCCGGAAATCCCGCAGTGGATACCGGCGTTGATCGCCGTGGCGATGGTAGCGCTGGCCAACCTGGCCGCCGTGCGTCTGTACGGCGAGCTGGAGTTCTGGTTTGCCATGATCAAGGTTACCACCATCATTGTGATGATTTTGGTGGGGTTGGGGGTGATCTTCTTTGGCTTCGGGAATGGCGGGCAGCCGATTGGCTTTGCCAACCTGACCGAGCACGGCGGTTTCTTTGCCGGCGGCTGGAAGGGCTTCCTGTTCGCGCTCTGTATTGTTGTGGCGTCCTATCAGGGCGTTGAACTGGTGGGGATCACCGCCGGTGAAGCCAAAAACCCGCAGGTGACTCTGAAGCGTGCGATTAACAATATCCTGTGGCGTATCCTGATCTTCTACGTCGGTGCCATTTTTGTCATCGTCACCATTTTCCCCTGGAACGGCATTGGCACCGCAGGTAGCCCCTTCGTGCTGACCTTTGCCAAGATCGGTATTGTCGCTGCCGCCGGTATCATTAACTTTGTGGTGCTCACGGCTGCGCTTTCAGGCTGTAACAGCGGGATGTACAGCGGTGGCCGTATGCTGTACGCACTGGCTAAAAACCGGCAGTTGCCGGCGTCGTTGACCAAGCTGTCCGCCAACGGCGTGCCGGTTAACTGTATCGCCGTGACCATTGCCTGTCTGTTAGTCGGTTCCGGATTGAATTACCTCATTCCCAATCCGCAGGCGGTGTTTGTCTATGTCTACAGCGCCAGCGTGTTGCCGGGCATGGTGCCGTGGTTCGTGGTGCTGATTAGCCAACTGTATTTCCGTCGTGCCCATAAGGAAGCGATTAAAACCCACAGCTTTAAGTCGATTATGTTCCCCTATGTGAACTATCTGACCATCGCTTTCTTGGTCTGCGTGCTGATCGGCATGGGAATTAACCCGGATACGCGAATTTCTTTGCTGGTCGGGGCGATTTTCTTAGCGGCAGTCAGCCTGTGCTACTTTGCTTTCGGCATGCACAAGAAACATCATCCGGCTGAAAAACGGACAGAAACACAGCAATAACCGGTGAAAAGGGGCTACGGATAGCGCTTTCCTGCGCGGGAGTGAGCAAAGCGTAATCAAACACAACATTTCTGCGAAAAAGCACTAGACAGGATTGGGTTAAATCCGTAGTATCCCCTCCCGCAACGGCGCTATGCGCCCGTAGCTCAGCTGGATAGAGCGCTGCCCTCCGGAGGCAGAGGTCTCAGGTTCGAATCCTGTCGGGCGCACCATTAAGTTTGTGTGCAAGAGCTGCGGTGGTAGTATTACCGCGTGAAGTAGTTAAGAAGTAATGGTGGCTATAGCTCAGTTGGTAGAGCCCTGGATTGTGATTCCAGTTGTCGTGGGTTCGAGTCCCATTAGCCACCCCACTTCCTAAGAGAAGTGAAGAATTTTAAGCTGTTTTGTGACTGTGCGAAGGTGGCGGAATTGGTAGACGCGCTAGCTTCAGGTGTTAGTGTTCTTACGGACGTGAGGGTTCAAGTCCCTCTCTTCGCACCACACAAAATGTCTAATAAATTTAATATTTACATAGACATAAGCGATAAAATTTAGTAGTATCTGCAACAAGAAATCGGCGAGTAGCGCAGCTTGGTAGCGCAACTGGTTTGGGACCAGTGGGTCGGAGGTTCGAATCCTCTCTCGCCGACCACATTCAAGAAAGCCCGCTTTTAGCGGGTTTTTTTACATCTGTAGTTTATAGGATGAGCACCTCCGAAGGAGGTTTGAGCCGAGCGCAGCGAGACAACGTTGCTTTAGCAACGGCCCGTAGGGCGGCATCGCAGATGCAAGTCATCCTCTCTCGCTGACCACATTCAGAAAAGCCCGTTCAGCAATGAACGGGCTTTTTGCTTTCTGACATTCCGCTTTACGCCCTCCTGCTCTGGTTTTGCCTCTGCCCGCTAGCTATCGTATCCCGCCAGGACGCTTTTGGCTTGGTGTTGGCTTCCGGCGACATCGGCATGCCGCATTGTCGTCAGCTTGAGACATTTAATATATTGATTTTATTTAATAAAAATGACTTTGGCTTAAGTCGTCGTTTTAAGGCGACATATCTGTAGACGTCAGGTGATAGCAGCAGAAAGGGCAGTGAGCGGAATGAAACGAAGTGCTGAGATTAAATCTGTTTTAATTCAGCTTATTAGGCTATTCACCTGAAGGGGTGATGCGTTTTTCCCAAAGTTGGCACGCCAAGTGCAATATCCACTATGTAGATGCTCATTCCACCTCTTATGTTCGCCTTAGGCTTCATAAACCCTGGGAATGACGCAGAGCCGATTTAGGGTGCCTATTGCCCACCAGAACGATGACGGCGTTGCTTGCAATGGTCGACATCACACTCCGGGCATAACGTTGAGTGAGGCACCGCCCCTGTTGTCCTAGACCTGATTGCTTTTTTATACACTTGCCACCGCGGCAAGTGTTTTTTTTTGCCTAATACCCATCATATTTGAAGCCACAGCTGCGTTGACTGCGCGCTCTCACCCCAGTCACTTGGTTGACCAAGCTCCTGGGGATTCGTGAGCTTGCCGCCTTGCTGTGACTCTAACTATCTTGGGTATAAACAATGTTAGATAAAAAAGGCGCGACCTGTGGGCGCGCCTTGAAGACAGTGCATTGTGCGTTATTCGCCGTTCTGCTTCAACGTTAGCATCAGGCCTTCACGACGCATCTGTGCGGCTTCATCCGAGCGGTGCAGCTTCTCCAGCACGTCAGCCAACCAAGCGTAATCGTAGGCGTCAGGGCGCTGTTTCAGTGCTTCCCGGAATGCATCGGCCGCCGCCTGCCATTCGCCGTGCTTCATCAGCAACTGGCCCAGGGTGCTGTTTAGCAGTGGTGTGGCACCATGCTGCTTCACCTGCTGACGCAACGCTTTCTCCAGCTGTTGCGGGTTGCCGGACTTCAGACGCGGGATCAGCAACACCAGGCGTTCGTCATACTGACGCTTGAGGCTGTCGAGCACGATTTCTTGCGCCAGTTCATGGTCATTGCATTCGATCAGGTGCTCAACCATCGCGATTTGCAACGGCACCTCATGCCGGATTTTGCGGCTCTGATCTTTCCACCAGCGTTTCAGGCCATCGCTGCCCTCATCCGCCATCGCCTGATTCATCAGGCCAATGTAGGCCTGCTGTTGCAGCGCCTGCAGCTCAGCCTCGCTGTGCAGATTGATCTTGCTCATCGACGGCAGGATCTCCAGCAATGAGGCAAAAGCGCCGGTGCGCAGATAGGCCATTTCCGCCAGTCGCAGCACTTCCGGATGACGCGGGGCCTGATTAAGCAGGCGATCGACACCGTGGCGTGCCGCATGGTTTTCACCCTGAGCCAGTTGGATGCGCACGCGGGTGATGTCTACCGGCAACTGGTCGGTGTCGGCGGCTTCGGCGGCGCGTTCGAGATACTGATTGGTACGGAAATCGTCACCCCGTTGCTGTGCGGCCTCCGCGGCCAGCAGGTAGTTCACCACCGGTTGTTCGGCGTGATCGGCATTGCGCGTCAGCAGTTTTTCAACCTGCTTGTAATCACCTTCGGCCAGTTTGATCAGCGCGGCCTTGGTCTGCTTGCGCGCACGGCTGCGTTTGCGGCCCAGGAACCAGCCGCGAGTGCGCGCGCTGGTACTGAAGATGCGACGCAGGATCCACTCGATCACCAGCAGCACCACAAACAGCAAGATACCCATGATCACCAGGCCGGTGACGCTGGTTTCGATATTGTAGTTATCGGTCTGAATCAGCACATAGCCCTGATGGCCGGCCAACATCGGCCCAACCACCACGCTGGCGATCAGCACCAGGAACAGAAATAGCACGCGTAACATGGCTTATCCCTCCTGATGAGCGGCAGGGGACTGGGCCATCAGATTACGCACCCGGGTCTGCATCAGTTTTTCCAGCAGCGGCTGGCTTTTCAGCTGATCCGGCACGTCCATGGTGATCGACTGCTGGCTCAGGGTATCCAACTCTTCCAGGAAAGCTTTCGTGGCCGGGTCGGTGGTATCAAAGTAGGCGCGAACCCAAGTGGAAATGGTCTCCAGCGACTGCTTATACACTTCGTTCTGATGTCGAGGGATGGCCTGCGCGGCAACCAGCAGACGCGAACGGATATTTTCGCGCAGGTAAATGTCCTGGTTCGGGGCCATCAGCGGCTCGGCATTGCTATCGCGGCGGCGGACGGTAATAAAGTCGGCCATAAAGTTGTGCCAGCTTTTGGCCAGGTTTTGCCGCCATTCGCCGATCGAGCTCGACAGCTCGCTGCTGTCTTGATCCATCGGCGCTTCGTCGCTGTCGTTATCCGCCAGGCGCAGATTATCCACCTGATTGGACAACTGATTGGTCTTGAGAATGATGCCGTCGAAATCTACCTGAGTCAGCGTGGACAGCGTGCTGACGTCTTCGGTGATGGCGCGACGAACCTCGAGCAGGCTCGGGTCATTCATGTCAGCCAGGCTGGCATCGGCGCTTTTTAACAGCGCGGCGGCGGTGGTGACGTCCTGATCGCTCCACAGCTTACGCCCGGCCATTTTCACCAGAAAATCGGCCTGCGCCAGCAACCAGGTTTTGGCATCGCTGCCGGAGATGATGGCGACTTTCTCTTGCAGTTCATTGAGCTGTCGCGCCAGGGTTGCCTGTTCGCGATCGGCGGCGTCCAGCGTTTTGCCCTGTTGCTGCAACAGGCCTTCCAGCGCGCTTCTTTCCTGCTGTTGGTTCTGTTTCAGCGCTTCAAGCTGTTGCTGCAACGTTTGGTTGGCGGCGATAAGCTGCTGCGCCTGCCGATGGGTGTGGTAATAGCCACCGGCGGCCAGAGCGATGACCAGCACGATCGCGATCGCGCCCAACACCGGGCCGGTATTTTTACCTTTACGCTTTTCAGCGTCTGGCTGCTGGGGGCTCTCAACCGCAGAGGTTGGTTCTTCAACCGGGGCGGATGGGGTATTTTGTTCCGTCATAGTGGCACATCCCATAGTCAGGTTTGTTGTAGCGCGCGGATCAGCGCGTCATTATCGGCGGTATCAGCTACCCGAATTGTACTCCAGCCCAGTTCCTGGGCGAGGGTAGCCAGACGTTCACTCACTACGACCAGGCGGCAACGTAACAGCCACGAAGAACGGTAGTAATCAGGAACTAAAGTATAGAGCTGTTGTAACATTTCACCGCTGGTGACGACCAGCGTATCAACACCGGCACGCTGCCAGTGGGCGCTTTGCTCGCTGCCATCATAGTGCACCGGGCTGCGTTGATAACATTCATAATAGCTGACGTCAGCGCCGCGCTCACTCAAGGTATTACCCAGCAGCTCGCGTCCGCCGTTACCGCGCAGGATCAGCGCCTGTTTACCTTCCAGCTTCTGCAGCGCCGGCAGCAGCAGCAATGTTTCGCTGATCTCCTGCTCACGCGGGTATTCTACCGGCAGGCTGCTGATGCGGTGCATTGCCAGCGCCGTGTTGCGACCGATAGCATAATAGGCCAGCCTGGCGGGCCATGACAGCCCGACGCGGCCCATCACCGAGTTGGCGTAGCTCACCGAGTGCTGCGACAGGATGAACACCAGATCGCCATCATTAAGCTGCTGTAACGCCTGCGGCAATTTTGGCAAATCGCCCCCGGGGGCGAAATCGATCAACGGAGCATGATAGGCAACCCGACCGAGCGCACGCAGTCGGCTGACCAGTTCTTCTCCGGAAGGCGAGGGGCGGGTTACCAGAATCGTCATGCAGGGGGATTCCCCTGATAAACGTCCTGCAGAATTTCACGAGCGCCTTGCGCCAGCAGTTCTTCCGCCAGTTCGAGGCCCATCTGCTCTGCTTGAGCTGCCGGACCGCGGCGTTCGCTGCGCACCATTTGGCTGCCGTCTGGAGAGCCCACCAGGGCTCGCAGCCACAGGCTGTCGCCATCCAGTTCGGCATAGCTGCCGATAGGCACCTGGCAACCGCCTTCCAGCCGGGTATTCATCGCACGTTCGGCACGTACGCGGGTTTCTGTAGCAACGTGATTGAGCGGTGCCAACAGCGCGCGGGTGGTTTCGTCGTCGAGGCGGCATTCGATACCCACTGCGCCCTGGCCAACGGCCGGCAGGCACTCTTCCGGGCTCAATGGACTGCGGATACGCTGTTCCAACCCCAGGCGCTTAAGCCCGGCGACCGCCAGAATAATGGCGTCGTAATCGCCGTTATCCAATTTTGCCAGCCGGGTACCGACGTTGCCGCGCAGATCGCGCACGATCAGATCCGGACGGCGCTCACGCAGTTGGCACTGACGACGCAGGCTGGAGGTACCGACCACGCTGCCCTGCGGCAGTTGATCGAGCGATGCGAAACGATTGGAAACAAATGCGTCGCGAGGATCGTCACGCTCGCAAATAGTCACTAAACCCAAGCCTTCGGGGAAATCGACCGGGACGTCTTTCATTGAGTGAACGGCGATATCCGCACGGCCGTCCAATAACGCCAGTTCAAGTTCCTTAACAAACAGCCCTTTACCGCCGACTTTCGCCAGCGGCGTATCCAAAATAATGTCGCCTCGCGTGACCATCGGCACCAGTTCGACCTGCAGGCCGGGGTGGCTGGCCATCAGGCGCTGCTGCACATAATGTGCTTGCCAAAGCGCGAGTGGGCTTTGTCGGGTGGCAATTCGAATAATTTTGTCTAACATGCTTGTTACCGTTTTTATAATTCGCCGTTCATCCTACCACTGAGTGTGAAAACTGTCAGTGCAAGAAGCCACAGGCGAAGAAAGGACAACGGAATCAACGGGACGTGTGATGTGTTTTGGGGCAGTTAACACTGCGGGTAAATCGTTTGGAGTGGCGCTACAATAATAGTGAAGCGTTACTTCCTTTACGGTCAATCAGCAAGGTGTTAAATTGATCACGTTTCCAACAATAAGTTGCCAAATATTCTTCCAACACTAACGGCACTTATGGAATACGGGTTTTTTTCTAAACACCGGGATAATCAGGCGAGACGTCTTGTACCTCTACATCGAGACACTGAAGCAGAGACTGGATGCGATCAATCAATTACGAATCGATCGCGCCCTAGCGGCCATGAAGCCCGCGTTTCAACGGGTATACAGTCTGCTGCCTACCTTATTGCACCACCACCACCCACTGATGCCAGGTTACCTGAACGGTAACGTTCCCCATGGCGTTTGCCTCTACACGCCTGATGAAACTCAACAAGATTACCTCAATGATTTAGAAGACAAATGGGGCAGCCCATTTGACAAAATGGCCAGCGGTGAACTGCCGATTACCGGGGTTTACTCGATGGGCAGCACCTCGTCGATCGGCCAGAGTTGCAGCTCGGATCTCGACATCTGGGTGTGCCACCAATCCTGGCTGGACAACGAAGAGCGTAACCGCCTACAGCAAAAATGCAGCCTGCTGGAAAAATGGTCGGCGTCGATGGGGGTGGAAGTCAGCTTCTTCCTGATCGATGAAAACCGCTTCCGTCATAACGAAAGCGGCAGCCTGGGGGGCGAAGACTGCGGCTCCACCCAACATATCCTGCTGCTGGACGAATTTTACCGCACCGCGGTGCGCCTGGCCGGCAAACGTATTTTGTGGAACATGGTGCCGGGCGAAGAAGAAGCACATTACGATGAGTATGTGCTGTCGCTGTACTCGCAAGGCGCGTTAACGCCGAACGAATGGCTGGATCTCGGCGGTCTGAGCACGCTGTCGGCGGAAGAATATTTCGGTGCCAGCCTGTGGCAACTGTACAAAAGCATCGACTCGCCTTACAAGGCGGTGCTGAAAACCCTGCTGCTGGAAGCCTATTCCTGGGAATACCCGAATACGCAACTGCTGGCGATGGACATCAAACAGCGCCTGCATCAGGGCGAGATTGTCTGCTTTGGTCTCGACGCCTACTGTATGATGCTCGAACGCGTTACGCATTATCTGAATCAAATCAACGACACTACCCGCCTCGACCTGGTCCGCCGCTGTTTCTACCTGAAAGTCTGTGAAAAACTGTCCCGCGCCAATGCGTGCGTCGGCTGGCGTCGTGAAATTCTCAGCCAATTGGTCAGCGAATGGGGCTGGGACGAAGAGCGTCTGGCGATCCTGGATAATCGCGCCAACTGGAAAATCGAACGGGTACGTGAAGCTCACAACGAACTGTTGGATGCGATGATGCAAAGCTATCGCAACCTGATCCGCTTCGCTCGCCGCAACAACCTTAGCGTCAGCGCCAGCCCGCAGGATATCGGCGTGTTGACACGCAAGCTGTACGCCGCGTTTGAAGCGCTGCCCGGCAAGGTGACGCTGGTGAACCCACAGATTTCGCCGGACCTGTCAGAAGACGACTTGACCTTTATTCACGTGCCGATTGGCCGCGCCAACCGCACCGGCTGGTATCTTTATAACCAGGCACCGGCCATGGACTCGATCGTCAGCCATCAGCCGCTGGAATATAACCGCTACCTCAACAAGCTGGTGGCCTGGGCCTATTTCAACGGGCTGCTGACGCCGAAAACCCGTCTGCACATCAAGAGCGGCAACCTGTGCGATACGGCCAAACTGCAGGAACTGGTGGCCGATGTGTCGCACCACTTCCCCCTGCGGCTGGCGGCCCCCACGCCAAAAGCGCTGTACAGCCCGTGCGAAATTCGTCACCTGGCCATTATCGTCAATCTGGAAAACGATCCGACCGCCGCCTTCCGCAATCAGGTGGTGCATTTCGATTTCCGCAAGCTCGATGTATTCAGCTTTGGCCAGCAACAGCAGTGCCTGGTGGGCAGTATCGATCTGCTGTACCGCAACTCCTGGAACGAAGTGCGTACCTTGCATTTCAGCGGCGAGCAATCGGTGCTGGAAGCGTTGAAGACCATTCTCGGCAAAATGCACCAGGATGCCGCGCCGCCGGAATCGGTCGAGGTGTTCTGCTACAGTCAGCACCTGCGCGGCCTGATCCGTACCCGTATACAGCAATTGGTGTCTGAATGTATTGAGCTACGCCTGTCCAGCACCCGACTGGAGCCGGGCCGTTTCAAAGCGGTACGGGTTGCCGGCCAGACCTGGGGCCTGTTCTTCGAACGGCTGAGCGTGTCGGTGCAGAAGCTGGAAAACGCGGTGGAGTTCTACGGCGCCATTTCCAACAATAAACTGCACGGCCTGTCGATCAAGGTGGAAACCGATCAGGTGCATCTGCCGCCAGTGGTAGACGGTTTCGCCAGCGAGGGGATTATTCAGTTCTTCTTCGAAGACACCACGGACGACAAGGGCTTTAACATCTATATTCTGGATGAGTCTAACCGGGTTGAGGTTTATCACCATTGCGAAGGCAGCAAAGAGGAACTGGTGCGCGACGTTAGCCGTTTCTACTCGTCCTCGCACGATCGCTTCACCTACGGCTCCAGCTTTATCAACTTCAACCTACCGCAGTTCTACCAGATCGTACATCTTGATGGCCGAACTCAGGTGATCCCGTTCCGCAGCAATGTACTGTCGAGCCTGTGCGTTCCCCTGACCGACAGCGCGGTCCAACCGCTGAAGCAACAGTTCCAGCTGCATTGATATCGTCAAGGTTCAGCAGGCTGAGCCTTGACGACGGATGCGGCCATTCTCAGGAAAATGTCACCTCTTCGCCGGCCTGTGCGCTGGCCGCTTCGCTCAGTAAGGGGTAGAAGGCGCGATCGCTGCGATCGCACAGCCACACGCCGTCACGGTAGTTAAAGTGATAGCCGCCAGTTTTGGTCGCCAGCCAAATCTGATGCAACGGCTCCTGGCGATTGATCACAATTTTGGTGCCATTTTCGAAGCTTAACGTCATTACGCCACCGTTAGTTTCGTAATCGATGTCCGCATCGCCGTCAAAATCGTCCAGGGTCTCTTCAATATTCAGCATCAGTTGGTCAGCCAACTGGTGAAACTCACTGTCGTTCATATTCAATTCCTATTGCTTTTCATGATCCAGCTGCGATTATAGAGACCTTGGACGCATGAATTACAGGCATTAATGCAAATGAAAAAACAACTACGCTATGCGCTGATGGCAGTTCTGCTTGCCGGGCTCTCCGGCTGCGGCCTGAAGGGCCCGCTGTACTTCCCGCCGGCCGATCCGGCCAGCACTAAGAAACCGGCTACCCAGGTTCAGACCGGCGATCAGGTACAGAAAAATCAGCAGGAACTTTCTGGCTCTCAGCAAAAACCGTCGATGAGCGACCAGTAACACCTTGTTTGCGGCGGCGTTAGTCACCGCAAACCCAAGACGGATAGCGGAGTATGATATGCAGTTCTCCAAAATGCACGGTCTGGGCAACGACTTTATGGTGGTCGATGCCGTTACACAGAATGTCTATTTCTCACCCGAGTTGATCCGCCGTCTGGCCGATCGGCACTTGGGCGTTGGCTTTGACCAGCTGCTGGTGGTAGAACCGCCTTACGATCCGGAACTGGATTTCCATTACCGCATTTTTAACGCCGACGGCAGTGAAGTGGCGCAGTGCGGTAACGGCGCTCGCTGCTTTGCCCGCTTTGTACGGCTGAAAGGCTTGACCAACAAGCGCGATATTCGCGTCAGTACCCAGACCGGGCGCATGGTGTTGAGCGTGACCGACGATGATCTGGTGTGCGTGAATATGGGCGAACCGAACTTCGATCCCCAGGCAGTGCCGTTTCGCGCAACCAAAGAAGAAAAGACCTACATCATGCGCGCAGCGGAGCATACGGTGCTGTGCGGCGTGGTGTCGATGGGCAATCCACATTGTGTTTTACAGGTGGATGATGTAAAAACCGCCAAGGTGGAGTTGCTCGGGCCGGTGCTGGAAGGGCATGAGCGCTTCCCGGAACGGGCCAACATCGGTTTTATGCAAATTGTCAGTCGTGAGCACATTAAACTGCGTGTCTATGAGCGCGGTGCTGGCGAAACGCAGGCCTGCGGTAGCGGAGCCTGTGCGGCCGTGGCAGTAGGGATTCAACAGGAATTGCTGTCAGAAGAGGTGCATGTAGAACTGCCGGGCGGCAGCCTGCATATTCGCTGGAAAGGGCCGGGCAGCCCGCTGTTTATGACCGGTCCGGCAACCCATGTATATGACGGATTTATTCATCTATGAAGAGCGTTGAGGACCAGGCTGTCGCAGGCATTGAGCTTGATGACGACGCCGTGATGCAGTTTCTGCTGCAAAACCCGGATTTCTTTATGCGCAACGCGCGGTTGGTGGAGCAGATGCGCGTTCCCCATCCCGTTCGCGGCACCGTATCGTTGGTCGAGTGGCATCTGGCTCGCCAGCGTAATCACATCCATCGGCTGGAAGAAGAAATCACGCTGCTGATGGAGCAGGCCAGCGCCAACGAAACGCTGTTTGCCAGCCTGCTGCATTTGCAGGCCAACCTGGCCACCGCCGACAGCCTGCAGGATATGCTTAACCGCCTGCAGCGTTGGGCGCGCGGTTTCGGTTTGGCCGGCGCCAACATCCGCCTGTTTTCCGAAAGCTGGAAAATAGGCGCGCCTTCCGATTTCACTCACCTTGCCTTGTCGCGTTCTTCGTTTGAACCGTTACGCATTCAGCGTCTGGGTGACCAACAGCACTTTCTTGGCAGCCTTAATGGCCCGAGTTGCTGTTGTTGCTGCCGCAGGCCAAACTGGTCGGCTCGGTAGCGCTGTCGATGCTGGGTGATGAGGGCGAGCTGGGTATGGTGATTTTCAGCAGCCGCGATACGCAACATTATCAGCAGGGCATGGGCACGGTGATGCTTAATCAACTGGCGCGCATGCTGCCGGAACTGCTGGAACGCTGGATCGAACGCGCATGACCCCGCTGGCGGCCAGCCTGCAACAGCCGGTCGATGCCTTTCTGCGCTATCTGAAGGTGGAACGCCAGCTCAGCCCCTTGACGCAGTTAAGCTATTCACGCCAATTGCAGGCGCTGATGGCGCTGGCTCAGGATATGGGCATCACGGAGTGGCCGGCGTTGGACGCCGCCAAAGTCCGGATGCTGGCGGCGCGCAGTAAACGCGCCGGCCTGCAGTCTTCCAGCCTCGCGTTACGCTTGTCGGCATTACGCAGTTTTCTCGACTGGCAGGTCAGCCAGGGTATGCTGATAGCCAACCCCGCCAAAGGGATCCGCACGCCACGCAGTGGCCGTCATCTGCCGAAAAACATCGACGTCGATGAAATGAATCAGCTGCTGGATATCGATCTCAACGATCCGCTGGCGGTACGCGATCGCGCTATGCTTGAGGTGATGTACGGGGCAGGGCTGCGTCTTTCTGAACTGGTGGGGCTGGACTGTCGCCACGTCGATCTGGCCGCCGGTGAAATTTGGGTTTTGGGCAAGGGCAGCAAGGAACGCAAGCTGCCGGTCGGCCGCACCGCCGTGACCTGGCTGGAACACTGGCTGGCGATGCGCGACCTGTTCGGGCCGTCAGACGATGCGATGTTCCTGTCCAATCAGGGAAAACGCATCTCGACCCGTAACGTGCAAAAGCGTTTTGCCGAATGGGGCGTCAAGCAGGGCGTTAACAGCCATATCCATCCGCACAAGCTGCGCCACTCCTTTGCTACCCATATGCTGGAGTCCAGCGGCGATCTGCGTGCGGTGCAGGAACTGCTTGGCCATGCCAATCTGACCACCACCCAAATCTATACCCACCTCGACTTTCAACATCTGGCGAACGTGTACGATGCCGCGCATCCACGCGCCAAACGGGGGAAATCCTGATGCACTTTTATCGTCCGCTACGCCCGCTGGCGGCATTGACCTTCGATCTGGACGACACGCTGTACGACAACCGTCCGGTGATCAAACAGACCGAATTGCAGTCGGTGGCTTTCCTGCAGAATTATCATCCCGGGCTGAACCACTTCCAGTCGGCGGATTTTCACCGCCTGCGCCAAGAGTTACGTGAACAGGATCCAGAGATTTACCACGACGTCACCCAGTGGCGTTGGCGTGCCATCCACCTGGCGCTGAGCCGTCAGGGGCTGCGTGATGCCCAGGCAGCTGAAGGGGCTGACGCGGCGATGCAGAATTTTGCGCTGTGGCGCAGCCGCATCGAAGTGCCTGAAGCTACCCACGCTACGTTGAAAGCATTGGGTGAACGTTTCCCACTGGTGGCGATCACCAACGGCAATGCCGATCCCGCGCAGTGCGGGCTGGACGGTTACTTTCAGTTTGTGCTGCGCTCCGGGCCGGATGGCCGCGCCAAACCTTATCAGGACATGTATCAACTGGCCGCAGAGCGTTTAGGCATCGCCCCTGAGCATATTCTCCACGTCGGCGATGATTTAACCACCGACGTCGCCGGCGCGTTGCGCTCAGGCCTGCAGGCCTGTTGGATCAACGACCGTCAGCGCAGCCTGATGCAGGCTGCCGATAGCCGGCTGCTGCCACATATTGAGATTTCGCAGTTGGCATCGCTGACAGCATTGTTATAATCCCTGCCAGAACTCTGTATAAATTCCCAGTGGAATCGCGTCGCTGACGCGCTTTCCCTTACCAATTAATGGTGCCTATGGACGTTTCCGATCTGCTCGACAGCCTGAATGAAAAACAACGCGAAGCCGTGGCGGCGCCACGTGGCAACCTGTTGGTACTGGCCGGCGCGGGCAGCGGTAAAACCCGGGTGCTGGTGCACCGCATCGCCTGGCTGCTGTCGGTAGAGAACTGTTCGCCGTATTCGATCATGGCGGTGACGTTCACCAACAAAGCCGCGGCGGAAATGCGCCACCGTATCGAACATCTGATTGGCACCAGTCAGGGCGGCATGTGGATCGGCACCTTCCACGGGCTGGCTCACCGGTTGCTGCGCGCACATCACATGGATGCCAATCTGCCGCAGGATTTCCAGATCCTCGACAGCGACGACCAGTTCCGCCTGCTCAAACGCATCGTCAAGGCGTTGAATATCGACGAGAAACAATGGCCCCCGCGTCAGGCGATGTGGTACATCAACGGCAAAAAAGATGAGGGCCTGCGCCCGCAACACGTCGAGACCTATAATAATCCGGTGGAGGCAACCTGGTTGCGTATCTACCAGGCCTATCAGGAAGCCTGCGATCGCGCCGGGCTGGTGGATTTTGCCGAGCTGTTGCTGCGCGCCCATGAGCTGTGGCTGAACAAACCGCATATCCTCAACCATTACCGCGAACGTTTTACCAACGTACTGGTAGATGAGTTTCAGGATACCAACAGCATTCAATATGCCTGGATCCGCCTGCTGGCCGGCAATAACAGCAACGTGATGATCGTGGGTGACGATGACCAGTCGATTTATGGCTGGCGCGGCGCTCAGGTGGAAAATATTCAACGTTTCCTGAAGGACTTCCCCGGTGCGCAGAGCGTCCTTCTGGAACAAAATTACCGTTCGACCAGCAATATTCTAAAGGCAGCCAACACCCTGATCGCCAACAACGGCGGGCGCATGGGTAAAAACCTGTGGACAGAGGGCGGGGATGGCGAACCTATTTCTATCTACTGCGCGTTCAACGAACTCGACGAGTCGCGCTTTGTCGTCGGCCGCATCAAAACCTGGCAGGAAAATGGCGGCGCACTGAATGACTGCGCCATCCTTTACCGCAGCAACGCCCAGTCGCGCGTACTGGAAGAGGCGCTGCTGCAAACCGCCATGCCTTACCGCATTTACGGCGGGCAACGCTTCTTCGAACGTCAGGAAATCAAGGATGCGCTGGCCTATCTGCGGCTGATAGCCAACCGTAATGACGACGCTGCGTTCGAGCGCGTAGTAAATACCCCGACCCGTGGCATTGGCGACCGGACGTTGGACGAAGTGCGTCGAACGGCGCGCGATCGTCAATTGACCCTGTGGCAGGCCACCCGCGCCCTGCTGCAAGACAAGGTGCTGGCCGGCCGTGCGGCCTCTGCGCTGCAGCGCTTTACCGAACTGGTAGATTCCCTGGCGCATGAAACCGCCGATATGCCCTTGCACGTACAGACCGACCGGGTGATCCGCGATTCGGGGCTGTTCATTATGTATGAGCAGGAAAAGGGCGAGAAAGGCCAGGCGCGTATCGAAAACCTTGAGGAGCTGGTGACGGCAACCCGTCAATACAGCTATCAGGATGAAGATCAGGATCTGATGCCGCTGCAGGCGTTTCTGTCGCATGCTGCGCTGGAGGCGGGCGAAGGCCAGGCCGATGCCTATCAGGATGCGGTGCAGTTGATGACCCTGCACTCGGCCAAGGGGCTGGAGTTCCCGCTGGTGTTTATCGTCGGTATGGAAGAGGGGATGTTCCCGAGCCAGATGTCGCTGGATGAAGGCGGGCGGCTGGAAGAAGAACGTCGTCTGGCCTACGTTGGCCTGACGCGTGCCATGCAGAAACTGACGCTGACCTATGCCGAAACGCGTCGTCTGTACGGCAAGGAAGTTTACCATCGGCCTTCGCGTTTTATCGGTGAACTGCCGGAGGAGTGCGTGGAAGAAGTGCGGTTGCGTGCCAGCGTATCGCGACCGGTGAGCCATCGTCGTATGGGCACGCCGATCGGTGAAAACGATACCGGCTACAAGCTGGGGCAGCGAGTGCGTCACCCTAAATTTGGCGAAGGCACCATCGTCAATCTGGAAGGCAGCGGCGAACACAGTCGACTGCAAATTGCGTTCCCAGGGGAAGGCATCAAGTGGCTGGTGGCCGCCTATGCCAGACTGGAAACGGTGTAGCGGGGCAGTAGCCGCCGAACCCAAAGGGGCGAATCTCTTCGCCCCAGCACTCAGGCTTAAAGCGTACGGGTATAGCGATCGCCAACTTGCGCGGTGGCATACCAGCGCATAACAGCTTCGATGCCTTCACCACCTTCCGGAGGAGCCCAGTGCATGCAGTCCTCTTCCGACAGCGCCTGATAAGGCCCCTGTTTTACTTCGAACACCACGCCGCCGGGATCAACCGACAGCACGGCATGCCAGGTAAACGCCGGCATCTCCAGTACTTTGGTTTCTTCACCCAGCAGCGTGCGTTGGGTGACGACACCTTCCTCATTAAACTGCAATACCACAAAGCGGCCGCGCAGCGGTGTCAACAGTTCCCAGGTTTGTGGATGGCGGTGCGGTCGAATATAGGTGCCAGGTTCCATGGCAATCGCCAGTCGCTGCACCGGCTCGCTCAACTCGTCGTGTAACGTACGGTGCGCGCGCAGGCGAGCCACTTTAGCGGCCTGCTCACTCATGTCGGTCAGGTCGTGGGCGGTAATCTGTTTCATCGTTAAAGTCCGCAAGCTTATCGTGGCTTCATATTAGCAATATTCACCGACGCGGTCAGAGATCCCCGCGACTTTTTCGTTACCCTTTATCACGGATTAAACCGATTTTGTCCCATTGGTTATGGCGATGAATTGTTGCGCAATTATCGGGCCTAACCGGTTGACAGACTTTTTCTTCTCGGCGTAACATGCGCGCACTATTATCAATGAGGACATACGCCTTGGACACACCCAGTAGATACTGGCTCACTGACCTGGACAACAACAGGTACAACTTCTAAGGCTATCCCATCGAGCTGATAGCCTTCGTGGTTGTCGGCGACCTCTTAAGTGTCGCTACGAGTCAGATCCTTCATGGTCTGAAACAAGCTGGTGATGCAACACCCCTCTGTTTCTGTGCTTCCACGCGTTGTTTACCCCTGTCACCCTAAGGGAGTTTTAGCAGATGCTGAGCGCGTTTAAATTAGATAAAAGCCGCCTGTCCCGTCTGGAGTTGGATGACTCCGATGATCTCACCACCTCGCTGTGGGTTGATCTGGTTGAGCCGGAAGAAGGCGAGCGTGAACGCGTGCAAAACGAGCTGGGCCAAAGCCTGGCGACACGTCCGGAGCTGGATGATATCGAAGCTTCCGCGCGTTTCTTCGAAGACGAAGACGGCCTGCATATTCACTCCTTCTTCTACTTTGAAGATGCGGAAGACCATGCCGGTAACTCCACCGTAGCTTTCACCATCCGAGATGGGCGTCTGTATACCCTGCGCGAGCGTGAGCTGCCGGCGTTTCGCCTGTACCGCATGCGCGCACGTAACCTGACGATGGTGGACGGCAACGCTTACGAGCTGTTGCTGGATCTGTTCGAAACCAAGATTGAGCAGTTGGCGGACGAAATTGAAAACGTCTACAGCGATTTGGAAAAGCTCAGCCGGGTAATCATGGAAGGCCATCAGGGCGATGAATACGACGAAGCACTGTCGACGCTGGCCGAACTGGAAGATATCGGCTGGAAAGTGCGACTGTGTTTGATGGATACCCAGCGTGCGCTGAATTTCCTGGTGCGTAAGGCGCGTTTGCCGACCGGTCAGTTGGAGCAGGCGCGTGAAGTGCTGCGCGACATCGAATCTTTGCTGCCACACAACGAATCGTTGTTCCAGAAGGTGAACTTCCTGATGCAAGCGGCGATGGGCTTTATCAATATCGAACAGAACCGCATCATCAAGATCTTCTCGGTGGTGTCGGTGGTGTTCCTGCCACCGACGCTGGTGGCCTCAAGCTACGGGATGAACTTCGAGTTTATGCCGGAGCTGAAGTGGTCGTTCGGCTATCCGGGCGCCATCAGCCTGATGATCCTGGCGGGGCTGGCCCCGTATCTGTACTTCAAACGCAAGAACTGGCTGTAAGCTGACGGGCGAACCTGTTCGCCCGATATTTCTGCTGTCGACCAACGCTTAGCCTGCTAAATAGGGGTAGAATGCCCCTTTGGCTTATCTGTCCGTAAGGCATGCGTTTTGATGGAGAGGTTTCCCCGCTTGATCCAATGGTCGATCCTGCTGCTGGCTTCGCTGGTGCTGGGGTTTGGCCTGCAAAGATTCCATATTCCCGCTGCACTGTTGCTGGGGCCGATGATTGTCGGCGTGGCCATGGGGCTGCTGGGCGCCACGGTTCGCATTCCAGGTTACCTGTTCATCGCCGCACAGGCGGTGCTGGGCTGCATGATCGCGCAAAGTCTCTCTCCTGCTATTCTCACACCGTTACTGGATGACTGGCCGTTGGTGCTGCTGGTGTTGATCGCTACGCTGCTGGCCAGCGGAGTTTCAGGCTGGTGTCTGGTGCGTTATAGCAGTCTGCCGGGGCCAACCGGTGCCTGGGGTTCATCGCCCGGTGGGGCGTCGGCGATGGTGGCGATGGCCGGGGATTTCGGTGCCGACGTGCGGCTGGTGGCGTTTATGCAATACCTGCGGGTGCTGTTTGTCGCAACCGCGGCGGCGATGGTGGCGCGCATTGGGTTGGGTGATGAAGCGGGGCATGGCGGCGCGATGCTGGAGTGGTTCCCTTCACTGGATTGGCGTTTCCCGGCGACGCTGGGCATTGCCGTAGTCGGCGCCTGGCTTGGCCCCCGGTTGCGTATTCCCTCCGGCGCGTTGTTGCTGCCGATGATCATCGGCGCGACGCTGCATTCCAGCGGTACCATGGCGTTACAGGTGCCGGAATGGCTGTTGGCCCTGGCTTATACCCTGATTGGCTGGAGCGTCGGGCTGCGCTTCACCCGGCCGATTTTTTTGTTGGCGCTGCGTACCTTGCCGCAGATGGTGGTGTCGATCGTCGCGCTGATGCTGTTTTGCGGTCTGCTGGCATGGATGCTGACGCGTTTCCTGCCGGTGGATTTGATGACCGCCTATCTGGCGACCAGCCCGGGTGGGTTGGATACCGTGGCGATCATCGCCGCCGGCAGTCGGGTCGACATGTCTTTCGTGATGGCGATGCAGACGCTGCGCTTGTTCACCATCTTGCTGACTGGCCCGGCGATGGCACGATTCATTTCTAACCGCGCCACCCCGGCTTTAACTTAGCGCTGCTTCAACGCAGTTTACGTTGAGTATAGAGCGCGTCGAGGATAAACAACAGCAGTGCGGCCCAGATAAAGCCAAAGGTCACCAGCTTGTCCTGGCCGACAGTTTCGCCATAGAAGGTGACGGCCAGCAGGAACATCAGCGTGGGGCCGAGATACTGGAAGAAGCCGAGTGTCGACAGGCGCAGGCGGGTGGCTGCGGCGGTAAAGAACAGCAGCGGTACGGTGGTGACGATGCCGGCTGCCACCAGCAGCAGGTTCAGCGACCAAGGGTTGGCGCTCAGGTGACTGGTTGGGCTGTCGGCGAACAGGAAAAGATACGCCGCCGCGACCGGCAGCAGCCACAGGGTTTCAATCAGCATGCCGGTTTGCGCGTCGATGGCGATCTTCTTGCGCAGCAGACCGTAGAACGCAAAGCTAAATGCCAGCCCCAGCCCGATAATCGGCAGCGAACCGAATTGCCACAGCTGAATCAACACGCCGGCAAATGCCAGTACCACCGCTATCCACTGCATGCGGCGGAAACGTTCACCCAGGAACAGCATCCCCAGCAGCACGTTCACCAGCGGGTTAATGAAATACCCCAGGCTGGCTTCCAGCATATGGTGGTTATTCACCGCCCAGATAAACAGCAGCCAGTTGCCGCCGATCAACACCGCGGTCACCGCCAACAAGAACAGCCGTTTGCGATTGTGGCAGGCGGCGCGCACCTGCGACCAGTTACGCCCGAGCGTGATCAGCGCCAGCATAAAGAAGAATGACCAAATAACCCTGTGGGTGAGGATCTCATCCGCAGGTACCTGTTGGATCAGTTTGAAATAGGCTGGAGCTATGCCCCAAATAAAATAGGCGGCCAGAGCAAAGAAGATGCCCTGCCGCGTTTGCTGTGCGTCCATGACGTTACTCAGATGGGAAAAACGGAGATGCGGTGAGTGTACTGAAGAGCCTCACCGCATACAATCACCCGACCAGATAGGTCGCGGTAGCGCTGGCGATGTGCAGGCCATCGTGGTTATGCAGTTCAACGCGGGCGACCGCGACTTTGTTGCCGCTGCGCAATACGCTGGCCGCCGCGATAAAGTGCTCGCCACGGCCCGGGCGCAGATAATCAACGCGCAAATCTATGGTGCCCATGCGCGACAGACGGCTAGCGACTTCTTCTTCGATCAGTGGATCCAGGCGCATCAGCACGCTACCGGCGCAGGCTAACCCGGCGGCGACGTCGAGCACCGAGGCGATCACCCCGCCGTGCAGGATCTTCTGGGCCGCATTGCCAACCAGCTTGGGCTGATTGGTGAAACTCAGCTCCACGTAGTCGTCGTCAAAGCGGCGCAGCTCGAGACCCAGCTCGCGGTTAAACGGCATGTGATAAACAAAGATTTCGCCAATTTTTTGGCGTGCGGCTTCTAGTGTGAGTGGTGTGGTAGACATAAATACCCATTCTTGTTCTGTGTCGTAGGGAAGTAAACTGGTCAGTCCAGGTTAACCGTTTGTTGATATTATGCCTATATTTTGTTGCTTTCCAGACTAATCCAATAAATACACGCCGTGCTGCTGTAAAATCTCCTTTGTGTGTAAAATGGCCTGTTTTTATTTCAGAGTTTGTCATTTTTTGTTGGGGTGAGGAACGTTATGCGCATTTTGTCAGGGATCGTTTTGGCCACGCTGGCCGCGCCGCTGCTGGTACAGGCGGAAGAAGCCAAAGAGCAGCAAATTCATGATAAACCGGCGGTACGCGGCAGCATTATTGCCAACATGCTGCAGGATCACGACAACCCATTTACGCTGTATCCGTATGAAACCAACTATGTGTTGTATACCGATACCAGCAATATCAATAAAGAAGCCATCCAGTCCTATAACTGGTCCGATAACGCCCGCAAGGACGAGGTGAAGTTCCAGCTTAGTCTGGCATTCCCACTGTGGCGCGGCATTGCCGGCGACAACTCGGTGCTGGGTGCATCTTATACTCAGCGCTCCTGGTGGCAGCTTTCCAACCACGGTGAATCATCGCCGTTTCGCGAAACCAACTACGAGCCGCAGGTGTTCCTCGGCTGGGCGACCGATTACCGCTTCGCCGGCTGGACATTGCGCGATGTGGAAGTGGGCCTCAATCACCAGTCCAACGGCCGTTCTGATCCCACCTCACGCAGTTGGAACCGCGGTTACGCGCGCTTTATGGCGCAAAACGGCAACTGGCAGGTGGATCTGAAGCCCTGGTTCCGTTTCTCGGAAAGCAGCAGCAGCGACGATAACCCGGATATCACCAAATACATGGGCTACTACCGCCTGAAAGTCGGTTATGCCTGGGGTGACAGCATCTTCAGCGTCGACAGCCACTATAACTGGAACAGCGGCTACGGCGGCGCGGAAATGGGCTGGAGCTACCCGATCAGCAAGCACGTGCGTTTCTACACGCAAGTCTTCAGCGGTTACGGCGAATCCTTGATTGATTACAACTTCCGGCAGACACGGGTTGGCGTTGGTGTCATGCTTAACGATATTATGTAATCCGGCCGTCATACAGGCGTCGCTACGCAGCAAAAAATGGGGAAGTGTGTGTCAACCGCAGCAGTGATAAACAAAGAGTTGCTGGCAGAGCAGGTATTACGCGATACCTTCGGCTATCAGCAATTCCGACCGGGTCAACAAACGATTATCAACACGGCGATCGGCGGGCAGGATTGCCTGGTTGTTATGCCGACCGGCGGCGGTAAATCGTTGTGCTATCAAATCCCGGCGCTGGTGATGGATGGCCTGACGTTAGTGGTTTCCCCGTTGATTTCGCTGATGAAAGATCAGGTCGATCAGCTGTTGGCCTATGGCGTTTCCGCCGCCTGCTATAACTCGACGCAAACGCGTGAGCAGCAGCTCGAAGTGATGGCGGGGTGCCGCAGCGGCCAAATCAAAATGCTGTACATCGCTCCCGAGCGGCTGATGATGGACAGCTTTCTCGATCTGCTCGACCACTGTCCGCCGGCGTTGCTGGCAGTAGACGAAGCACACTGTATCTCGCAGTGGGGCCACGACTTCCGCCCAGAATACCGTGCCTTGGGGCAGTTGAAGCAACGCTTCCCCGCGATGCCGGTGATAGCCCTGACGGCGACAGCCGATGAATCTACCCGTGGCGACATCGTGCGCCTGCTGGCGCTGCAGGACCCTCTGGTACAGGTCAGCAGCTTTGACCGGCCGAACATCCGCTATACGCTGGTGGAGAAGTTTAAACCTCTCGATCAACTGTGGCGTTTTGTACAGGACCAACGCGGCAAAAGCGGCATTATTTACTGCAACAGCCGGGCCAAGGTGGAAGACACCACCGCGCGCTTGCAAAGCCGTGGGCTGAGCGTGGGTGCCTATCACGCCGGGCTGGATAACGATCGCCGCGCCCAGGTGCAGGAAGCGTTCCAGCGTGACGATTTACAGGTGGTGGTGGCCACCGTCGCCTTTGGCATGGGCATCAATAAACCGAACGTGCGCTTTGTGGTGCACTTTGATATTCCGCGCAATATCGAATCTTATTATCAGGAAACCGGCCGTGCCGGGCGCGATGGCCTGCCCGCCGAAGCTATCTTGCTGTATGACCCGGCCGATATGGCCTGGCTGCGCCGCTGTCTGGAAGAAAAGCCTGCCGGACAACAGTTGGACATCGAGCGCCACAAGCTGAACGCCATGGGCGCATTTGCCGAAGCGCAAACCTGCCGCCGCCTGGTGCTGCTTAACTATTTTGGCGAGGGCAAACATCAGAACTGCGGCAACTGCGATATCTGCCTGGATCCGCCCAAGCGCTACGACGGGCTGGAAGATGCGCGCAAAGCACTGTCTTGTGTCTATCGCGTCGGGCAGCGTTTCGGTTTGGGCTACATTGTCGAGGTGTTACGCGGTTCCAATAATCAGCGTATCCGCGAATACGGCCATGAAAAGCTGCCGGTGTACGGCATTGGCCGCGACCAAACCACCGAACACTGGACCAGCGTGCTGCGTCAGTTGATCCACCTGGGGTTTATTACTCAGAACATTGCCATGCATTCGGCATTGCAGCTGACCGAGGCCGCACGCCCGGTGTTGCGCGGCGAGCTGGAGCTGCAACTGGCGGTGCCACGTATTCAAAGCCTGAAATCGCGTGGCAGTGCCAACCAGAAATCCTACGGCGGCAACTACGATCGCAAACTGTTTGCCAAACTGCGCAAGCTGCGTAAATCGATTGCCGATGAAGAAAATATTCCGCCTTACGTGGTGTTTAACGATGCTACGCTGCTGGAAATGGCGGAACAGATGCCAATCAAGGCCGGCGATCTGTTGAGCGTTAACGGCGTTGGCCAGCGTAAGCTGGAGCGTTTTGGCGCCCCGTTTATGGCGATGATCCGCGATCATCTCGATAATGACGAAGACTAAGGGCAGTAAATCATGCTGATGTTATTTCTGACCGTGGCGCTGGTGCACCTGATTGCGCTGATGAGCCCGGGGCCGGACTTCTTTTTTGTTTCGCAAACCGCCGCCAGCCGTTCACGCCGTGAGGCGATGATGGGGGTGGTGGGCATCTCGCTGGGCATCGTTGTCTGGGCGGGCGTGGCGCTGATGGGCCTGCACCTGATCCTGCAAAAAATGGCCTGGCTGCATCAGGTTATTATGGTGGGTGGTGGGATTTACCTGTGCTGGATGGGCTGGCAGCTGCTGCGCTCCGCACGCTCTCAGAATGCGCAATCAACGCCAGCACCGGAAGTGAAAGTGGCCTTGCCTAAGCCGGGACGCAGCTTTATTCGCGGTTTTCTGACCAACCTGTCAAACCCAAAGGCCGTTATCTATTTCGGCAGCGTGTTTTCACTGTTTGTCGGTGACGACGTTGGCGCCGGCGCTCGCTGGGGGCTGTTCTTGTTGATCATCGCCGAGACTTTTGTCTGGTTCAGCCTGGTAGCGGTGGTGTTTGCGCTGCCGGCAATGCGCCGAGGCTATCAACGCCTGGCGAAGTGGATTGACGGATTGGCGGGCGTCTTGTTCACCGGTTTCGGTTTGCACCTGATCTTTACCCGTTGATTTTGGGGCAGTGAACCAGAGTGCCGAACAGCGATGTTCGGCCTTTTTGCATCAGGCCTTCTTTGCCGTGGCCAGCAGTCCTGCGACCAGAATGAACAACGAGCCGAAGATGCGGTTCAGCAGTTGCATCTGGCGTGGGGTCTTCAGCCAACCGGCAATACGGGTCGCCAAAGTGGCGTAGCCAATCATCACGATGATATCCACTACCACCGTGGTGACGCCAAGCACTACATACTGCTCGGCCTGGGGTTGATTGGGCAAAATAAACTGCGGAAACAGCGCGGCCAGAAAAACGATGCTTTTCGGGTTGGTCAGATTTACCAGCACGGCACGGCGAAACAGACGGCGGCGCGGCAGGGTACCCGCCAGCGTATGCAAGTCCAGCGAACCGGCGGCGCGCCACTGCTGAATACCGAGCCACACCAGATAAGCGGCACCCAGCCATTTCAGCAATTCAAAAGCCATCAGCGACTGCGAGATCAGCGCCCCCAGGCCAATGCCCACCAGCAGGATATGCAGGCTCAGCCCGACCTGCAGCCCGGCGATCGAGGCTGCTGCCCCACGGTAACCGTGGCTGATGCCGGTGCTCATGGTGTTGATCGCTCCAGAGCCGGGTGACAGGCTGAGGATAAGGGTTGTCAGCAGGTAGGTTAGCCACCAGTCCAAAGTCATTGCAGTGCTCCCTGAAAGCGCCAATTTGTGCCAAAATGATTCGGTTTTTGTAGGAATTGAATCACAATACGCTAGTATTATTTCTTGTGCCAGCGGTCACATTTTTATCGCTGGCGGCTCAGGGAAAAGCATTTGATGACGTCGTTTACTCTCAGCACCGATGACTGGTTAACGCGTGAAACGCAGTTTGCTGCTTTCGCCACCGGCCCGCTGCTGGACTTTTGGCGGCTGCGTGAGGAGGGCGAGTTCATCGGCGTTGGCGGCGTACCCATCCGCTTTGTACGATTCTGTTCTGCGCGTCATCAGCGGGTGGTGGTGGTAAGCCCCGGCCGCATCGAAAGTTACGTTAAATATCCTGAGGTTGCCTACGATCTGTTCCAGTGTGGCTATGATGTGATGATTTTAGATCACCGTGGGCAAGGCCGTTCCGGCCGTTTGCTGGCGGATACGCACCGTGGTCATGTGATAAACTTCAGCGATTACGTCGACGATTTCACCCAGTTTTATCAGCAGGAAGTGAAGCCACGCGGTTACCGGCAACGCTTTGCGCTGGCGCACTCAATGGGGGGCGCGATCCTGGCGCAATTTCTGGTACGTCAGCCGCAGGCCTTTGACGCCGCCGCGTTTTGTGCGCCAATGTTCGGCATTTATTTACCGATGCCGGGTTGGATGGCCAATCGCATTCTTGACTGGGCGGAGAAGCACCAGAAGGTGCGTGAGTACTATGCGATAGGCACCGGCCAGTGGCGGCCACTGCCGTACGTGGTCAACGTGTTGACCCACAGTCGTGAACGTTATCGGCGCTGCTTGCGCTATTACGCCGACTATCCCGAGCTGCAGGTGGGGGGCCCACTTACCATTGGGTGCGAGAAAGTCTCCAGGCCGGTCGGGATATCATCGCTCAGGCGGCTAACATCACTACGCCGCTATTGTTATTGCAGGCCGGGGAGGATCGGGTGGTCGACAATCGCTCTCACCAGGCTTTTTGTCAGGCATTGTCAGAAGCGGGGCACCCTTGCGAAGGGGAAAAACCGCAGGTTATCGAAGGCGCACGGCATGAGATCCTGTTTGAGCGGGACGCGATGCGCGCCGAAGCACTGAACGCAATCCTGCGTTTCTTTGCTCAACACTTAGGTGGTACCCCTACCGCCGACCACTCCATCAGAGGTTAGAACATACCGCTATGTATCACGTCGTCGCTTCCGATTTAGATGGCACGCTGCTGTCACCTGACCACACCTTGTCCCCGTACGCCAAAGAGACCTTGAAGCTGCTGACCCAGCGTGGGGTACATTTCGTCTTCGCTACCGGGCGTCACCATATCGACGTTGCGCAGATCCGCGATAACCTCGACATCAGCGCCTTTATGATCACGTCCAACGGCGCTCGCGTGCACAACACCGACGGTGAGCTGATTTTCAGCCATAACCTGGCCGAAGACATTGCCCGCGACCTTTACGGCATGCTGCATAACGATGCCGATATCACCACCAACGTCTACCGCAACGACGACTGGTACATCAACCGCGAAAGCCCTGAACAGAAAGAGTTTTTCCAGGAATCCATTTTCCAGTACCAGTTGTTCGAACCGGGCCTGTTGGAAACCGACGGCGTGTGCAAGGTGTACTTCACCTGCGACGATCACGAAAAGCTGCTGCCGCTGGAAGATGCCATCAATGCACGCTGGGGCGATCGGGTTAACGTCAGCTTCTCGTTCCCAACCTGTCTGGAAGTGATGGCGGGTGGCGTGTCAAAAGGGCATGCGCTGGAAGAAGTGGCCAAGATCATCGGTTATACGTTGAAAGAGTGCATCGCCTTCGGCGACGGCATGAACGATCTGGAAATGCTGTCGATGGCCGGTAAAGGCTGCATCATGCGCGACGCGCATCAGCGGCTGAAAGATAAACTGCCTGAGCTGGAAGTCATTGGCTCAAACGTCGACGACGCGGTGCCACATTACCTGCGGAAAATGTTCCTGGGTTGATATGAACAGGGCGCCTTGCGGCGCCCTGATTGGTATTACTTGTGCTGGCCCTGCTTTTGCAGGAATTGCACGCCCTTGTCAGGGAAGTCGGTGAACACGCCGTCCACGCCCGCCTGGTTGTAAATCACGTCATACAGCTGATTCACGTCGGTCACGTAGTCTGGCAGCGCGTCGGCGCGGATGGTGAATGGGTGCACCGCCAACTTGTTGGCATGCGCTTATTTCACCATGTCGGTCAGCACTACCTTGCCCGGCTTGGATTTTTCCGCCACCACCAGCATGTGGTAGTCCGGTCCGATGCCGTCGGCATACTGGGCGATTTGCTTCATCGCGCCCGGTTTGAACATCCAGTCATAGTCGTATTCCACCCATTTGCCGTCGGCTTTCTGCTCGTAGGTTTCCTGCCACTTGTTATAGGCGATCAATTGGATCAGCTTCAGATCCATGCCCATTTTCGGTTCCAGCTCGGTTTTAATCCGCTTCAGCTCGTTGGCATCGAAGCATTGCAGATAAACGTTATCGCCCTTGCCGGTGTAGCCGTACTGTTTCAGAACCGCCAGCACCTTGCTGGAAATGTCTTTCCCTTCCTGCTTATGGAACCACGGCGCTTTGATTTCCGGGTAAATACCGATGTTTTTGCCGGTTGAATGATTCAAACCCTGCACAAATTCGATCTCTTCCTGGAAGGTATGGACGCGGAAGTCGGATTTACCCATCGGGAAACGACCCGGGTAACCCTGTACCTTCTTGCCATTTTCGATCTCAAAACCTTCGGTGAACTTCAGCGACTTGATTTCAGGCAGCGTAAAGTCGATGGCGTAATAACGGCCGTCTTTGCGCGCGCGGTCCGGGAAACGCTCTGCTACGTCGGTGACGCGATCGAGGTAGTGGTCATGCAACACCACCAGCTCGTTGTCCTTGGTCATCACCAGATCTTGTTCGAGGAAATCCGCGCCCTGCGCGTAGGCCATGGCCTTCGCCGGCAGCGTGTGTTCCGGCAGATAACCGCTGGCGCCACGGTGGGCGATTACCACCTTGTCGGCGGCTTGTGCGGCGCTGACCATTGAGGTGGCCAGGATAATCCCTGCCAGCAGGGCTTTGACTTGAGTCCGCATATTGTTGTTCTCCATGTTGTAGGTGCAGGGGTATTAAAAAGGCCGCAAGGCGGCCTTTAAATAATGCGAAAGTTGTATGACGCTTAACCGCGTTTGTTGGCAGCGATTTCCGCGTGGTGTTTTTTCTCGCTCATCATGGTCAGCAACAGCAGCACTACCGCGCCGATGCTACCGCCAATCATCACCATAAAGCCGCCGTCCCAACCGAAGTAGTCAACGGTGTAGCCGACGATGGCGCTGGCTGCAACAGAGCCGCCCAGGTAACCGAACAGACCGGTGAAGCCTGCGGCGGTGCCGGCGGCTTTCTTCGGTGCCAGTTCCAGTGCGTGCAGGCCGATCAGCATGACCGGGCCGTAAATCAGGAAGCCGATGGTGATCATACAGGCCATATCGATGCCAGGATTACCGACCGGGTTCAGCCAGTAAACGACGGTGGCAATGGTCACCAGCGTCATGAAGAACACGCCGGTAGCGCCGCGGTTACCCTTGAACACCTTGTCCGACATCCAGCCGCACAGCAGGGTGCCCGGAATACCGGCATACTCGTACAGGAAGTAAGCCCATGAAGACTTGTCCAGCGCGAAGTGTTTCACTTCTTTCAGGTAGGTCGGTGACCAGTCCAGAATGCCGTAACGCAGCAGATAAACGAACACGTTGGCTACGGCGATGTACCACAGCAGTTTGTTCGGCAGGATGTACTGCATGAAGATCTGCTTGGCCGTCAGCTCTTCTTCCGCTTTGTCGGTGTAGTCGTCCGGATAATCGTTTTTGTATTCTTCAATCGGCGGCAGGCCGCAGGATTGCGGGGTGTCGCGCATCAGGGCAAAGGCGATCAGGGCTACCAGAATGGCACCGAAGGCCGGCATGTACAGCGCCGCGTGCCAGTCGTTGAACCAGGCCATACCCAGCAAGAACAGCAGCGGTGGCAGGCCGCCACCCACGTTATGGGCGCAGTTCCAGACCGAAACGATACCGCCACGCTCTTTCTGCGACCACCAGTGCACCATGGTACGGCCACAAGGCGGCCAGCCCATGCCCTGGAACCAACCGCACAGGAACAGCAGCACGAACATGACCGCGATGCTCGATGTCGCCCATGGAACGAAGCCCATGAACAGCATGACCGCAGCAGCCAAAATCAGGCCGGCGGGCAGGAACACGCGAGGGTTGGAGCGGTCAGAAACCGACCCCATGATAAATTTGGAGAAACCGTAGGCGATGGAAATACCGGACAGCGCGAAACCGAGGTCACCGCGGCTGAAGCCCTGGTCAATCAGGTAAGGCATGGCCAGGGTGAAGTTCTTGCGCACCAGGTAGTAGGCGGCATAACCGAAGAAAATCCCCATAAATATTTGCCAGCGCAATTTACGGTACAGCGGGTCGACTTTGTCGACCGGCACACGTGAAATGTGTGCTGCCGGCTTAAAAATACTCAACATGAGCGCCTCCGATGGCTTTATCTAGTTATCACATCAATATGATCTTTTACGTTCATTTGATGATTGAGCGGATATCGAATGTGGTGTTTTTTTGTTCCATAACGAGCGTCATCCTAGTCAAAACCGCCTGGTGTCGCTGTGATGAATGGCGCAAATGTTACACTTTTATGAAACACCGGCGGATTTTGAGCGATTCGTTAACGTTATGAAATAGAAAAACGCCTAAAAATCGTGATTGTGATCACATTCGTGGTTTTTTGTGGACATTTTACTTTCGTTTTAAGTTCGTTATTGTTCCTTATCAAACAAAGACCCCAATGACTGTGGCCCAATAGGGCAATAACCACGGATCCAGAGGGAGCGTCATGAGCAGCCATTCAGCAGAAAACGAAACGGATGTGATCATCATTGGCGGCGGCGCGACCGGCGCGGGCATTGCTCGTGACTGCGCACGCCGCGGCCTGCGTTGCATACTGCTGGAGCGTCATGATATCGCCACCGGCGCGACCGGGCGCAACCACGGCCTGCTGCACAGCGGTGCGCGTTATGCGGTAACCGACGGCGAATCGGCGCGCGAATGCATAGAAGAGAACCGTATCCTCAAACGCATTGCGCATCACTGTATTGAGCGAACCGACGGGCTGTTTATCACCCTGCCGCAGGATTCGCTGGCTTACCAACAGCAGTTTATTGTCTCCTGCCACAGCGCCGGTATCAACGCTGAAGCTATTGATCCGCAGTTGGCGTTGCGGCTGGAGCCGGCGGCTAATCCGGCGCTCATCGGTGCCGTGCGCGTGCCGGACGGCACTGTCGATCCTTTCCGTTTGACCGCCGCCAATATGCTCGATGCCCGTGAGCACGGCGCGCAGATCCTCACTTATCACCAGGTGGTCGGTTTATTACGCACGGGCGATCGCGTTACCGGAGTGCGTGTTTTCGACCATCAATCGTCGCGCCGTTACGATATTCACGCCGAAGTGGTGGTCAACGCCGCCGGTATCTGGGGTCAGCAGATTGCAGAATATGCCGATCTGCGAATTCGCATGTTCCCGGCCAAGGGCGCTCTGCTGATCCTGGGTCATCGCATCAACAACATGGTGATCAACCGCTGCCGCAAGCCGGCGGACGCCGACATTCTGGTGCCGGGCGACACCATCTCGCTGATTGGCACCACCTCCACCCACATTGATTATGACCAGATCGACAACATGCTGGTGACCCCGCAGGAAGTGGACATTTTAATCCGCGAGGGCGCGCTGCTGGCACCTGAATTGGCGCAAACCCGAATTCTGCGTGCTTATGCCGGCGTTCGGCCTTTGGTAGCCAGTGACGACGACCCTAGCGGTCGCAACGTCAGCCGTGGCATCGTGCTGCTCGATCATGCCAGCCGCGACGGCCTGGAAGGCTTTATCACCATCACCGGCGGCAAGCTGATGACCTACCGGCTGATGGCGCAGTGGGCGACCGATAAAGTGTGCGAAAAGCTTCGGGTAGACAGCCCCTGCACTACCGCACAGGAGGCGTTGCCGGGTTCTCGTCAGTCGGCGGAAGAAACGGTGCGTAGCGTGGTGTCTTTGCCTGCCAGTATTCGTGGTTCGGCGGTTTATCGCCACGGCGACCGTGCAAACCGCGTACCGGCGGGGGATCGGTTGGACAACAGCCTGGTGTGCGAATGCGAAGCGGTGACCGCCGGCGAGGTGCGTTATGCGGTTAACTCTCTCACCGTCAATAACCTGGTCGATTTGCGTCGCCGTACCCGCGTTGGCATGGGCACCTGCCAGGGGGAGCTTTGCGCCTGCCGTGCCGCGGGGCTGCTGACACGCTTTAACGTCACCACCCCGCAGCAGTCGATCGACCAGCTATCGCATTTCCTCAACGAGCGTTGGAAAGGCGTCCGGCCTATCGCCTGGGGCGATGCGCTGCGCGAAAGTGAATTTACCAGTTGGGTTTACCAGGGATTGTGCGGGCTCGATGCCCGGGGGGAACAGGAGGCCGATGATGCGATTTGACGTAGTGGTGATTGGCGGTGGCCTGGCGGGTATGGCCTGCGCCATCCGCCTGGCGGAACAGGGCAAGCGCTGTGCGGTGGTCAGTTCTGGCCAGAGTGCACTCTATTTTTCATCCGGCTCGCTTGATCTGCTGGCGCAACTGCCCGACGGCACCCCGGTGACAGAGCCATTGGCGGCGCTGTCCGCACTGGTAACACAGGCACCCCGGCATCCCTATGCGTTGATCGGTGCCGAGCGGGTGGCGGCGCTGTCGGGTGAAGCCGCTTCACTATTGCAGCGCTGTGGGCTTGCTCTGCAGGGTGACAGCGAACGCAATCATCTGCGCATCACGCCGCTGGGCACGCGCCGGGCGACCTGGCTCAGCCCGCAGGCTATCCCCGTTACGCCGTTAGGCGGTGAACTGCCGTGGCGGCACATTGCGGTGATCGGCATTGAAGGCTTTTTGGATTTTCAGCCACAGTTGGCCGCCAGTTCCCTGACGCAGTCCCTGGGCGTTCGGGCTGAGGTGGCGGATATGCACTTGCCGGCGCTGGACCGGCTGCGCAATAACCCCAGTGAGTTCCGAGCGGTAAATATCGCCAGGGTACTGGATCTGCCGGAAAACCTGACGCCAATGGCGGACGAGCTTCGGCGGTTGGCTGCGGACGCCGAGGCGATATTCTTGCCGGCCTGTCTGGGGCTGGAGGATGACGCGCCATTGGCGGCGCTGCAGGCGGCGGTCGGCAAACCGATTCGCCTGCTGCCGACGCTGCCGCCTTCAGTGCTCGGGATGAGGTTGCACCAGGCGCTGCGTTCGCGATTACAGCAATTGGGCGGCGTTTTTATGCCGGGGGACAGCGTGCTGCGGGCGGATATTGAAGCCGGGCGAGTCACCGGTGTTTATACCCGTAACCACACCGACATTCCGTTGGTGGCGCAGCAGGTGGTGCTGGCCAGCGGCAGTTTTTTCAGTAATGGGCTGGTGGCGGACTTCGACGGCATACGTGAACCGGTATTTGGACTGGATGTCGACAGTAAGGCGGAGCGTGCAGACTGGAGTTGTCGCGAGCTGTTTGCTCCGCAACCCTATTTGCAGTTTGGGGTACGCACCGATAACCAGCTGCGTGCCCTAAGGCAGGGAGAGCCTTTGAGTAACCTGTATGCCATAGGGGCGGTGACCGGCGGCTACGATCCGCTGCAGCAGGGCTGCGGTGCAGGTGTTTCGTTGGTGGGAGCATTGCATGTCGCGCAACAGATTGCGGCACAGGAGGAGCAACCATGAGCCTGCACAAAGACAACAGTTTTGAGAACTGCATCAAGTGCACCGTCTGCACCACCTATTGCCCGGTGGCCAAGGTCAATCCGCTTTATCCCGGGCCCAAGCAGGCTGGGCCGGACGGCGAACGCCTACGGTTAAAAGATCCGGCGCTGTACGATGAAGCGCTGAAGTATTGCACCAACTGCAAACGCTGTGAGGTGGCCTGCCCGTCCGACGTCAAAATTGGCGATATCATTCAGCGGGCGCGTGCCGACTTTGCCCAGAGCAAGCCGACGCTGCGCGACGCCATCCTCAGTCATACCGATATAATGGGCTCACTGTCGACGCCGTTTGCGCCGATCGTCAACGCTGCCACCGGGTTAAAGCCGGTGCGCGCTCTGCTGGACAAGGCGTTGAAAATTGATCACCGTCGCGAACTGCCCAAATACTCGTTCGGCACCTTCCGCCGCTGGTACCGCCAGCAAGCGCAGGCCCAACAGCGTTACGCCGAGCAGGTGGCTTTTTTCCACGGCTGCTTCGTCAATTACAACCATCCACAGCTGGGTAAGGATCTGATCAAAGTCTTCAATGCGATGGATATCGGCGTGCAGCTGCTTAAGCGCGAAAAATGCTGCGGTGTGCCGCTGATTGCCAACGGCTTTATCGCCCAGGCCAAGAAACAGGCCAAGGTGAATGCCGAATCGCTGCATGAGGCGGTGTTGGAGCGCGGCATCCCTGTTGTGGCCACATCATCGAGCTGTACTTTTACGCTGCGTGACGAATACCCGCATTTGCTGGAGGTGGATACCTCGGCGGTGCGTGAACGGGTGGAGCTGGCGACGCGCTATCTGTACCGCCTGCTCAATCAGGGGCGCAGCCTGCCGCTGAAGCGCACGCCGTTGCGGGTGGCCTACCATACGCCCTGTCACATGGAGAAAATGGGCTGGACGGCCTATACGCTGGAATTATTGCGGCAGATACCGGGGCTGGAGCTGGTGGTATTGGATTCGCAGTGTTGCGGCATTGCCGGCACCTACGGATTTAAATCCGAGAACTATGCGACTTCGCAAGGGATTGGCGCATCGCTGTTTCGCCAGATTGAGGAGAGTGGGGTCGATTTGGTGGTGACGGACTGCGAAACCTGTAAATGGCAAATCGAGATGTCGACCAGCAAGCGCTGCGAACACCCGATTACCCTGTTGGCACAGGCCCTGGCGTAGGGCGCAGCAGTGTGAACTGCGCCCTATAGGCTGAGTCAGTAAAAGTTTACTTGTTCAGTTTCAGCGTTTTGATGATGCCTTCGGCTTCACTTTGCGCCTGCTGCTGGTTATCCGCTGGCAGCGTCACCTGAATGGTCAGCATGTTGTTATCCAGCGTGCCAATCAGGATGGAGGAGTAGGCCTTCTCGCCGCCGCTGGTAATGATGCTGTCCAACTGACGCAGCGGCACGCCGTTTACGTCGATGGCTTTGTTGGTGACCACCTGCAGGTTCGCATCACGCGCGCGCTGGGTATCTTCCAGACGCTTGCTCAGGGTTTCCAGACTGTCGGCGGTTTTGTCGCCGAGGATCACGATCACTGCGCGTTGGCCGGTGCTGTCGGCGTAAACGTGCATGTTGTTCGCCTGATTACCCAGCTTGCCGCTTTGGTCCGCCATACCGACCGGCAGGGTGAACGCCAGCTTACCCTCCAGCAAGCTTACCTGTTGCCCGGCCGGTGCGCTGGCTGCGGCATCGCCCGCCGGCGCTTTGGTGTCTTTGGTTTCGCCGTCGCAGGCCGCGAGGCCAAGCACTAACAGGCTGATACCCATCAATTTTGCTACTTTACGCATTGGGCTTCCTTCTTCCTTTCAGGTAGGGTTTCACTGCCGTATCGCAACCTATTCCAGGGTGAAATGCAAGGCAGATGTTGTCACAAGGTTTTCTCAAGTAATAGCCGATAATCAGCCACTTCGCCTTTCTTTTCCAGTTGAACAATCTGATAGTGATTGTTGATGAGCATCATCAGCATCGCACGGAACTGATTACGGGTTTTCACCCTCAACTGGTGATAACCCTGCGCCCGTGCCCAGTTTTCCTGCTCGGCCAATAGCGCCATTGCCACACCATGACGGCGATAAGCCGGCAATACGGCACCCAACCAGCTGTAAAACACCCTGTCTTGTTGCTGATAACCGAGCTTGAAACCGGCAGCCTGGCCGTCGACTTCGGCGATCAGTGCGGCCATTGGGAGTGAGCCGATGCGCTGTTGCAGATCGTTGAGGTTGTGCAGATTGCCGAATTCGGGGATTTGCTGATACAGACGATGAATTTCTTCGAGGGTGGCGTGGCGGGTGGTGACGGTCATGGCGGCCTCCGGATGGGTAGGCCGCCAATGATAACACGGGTCAGCTCGGTTGCAGGCTGCTGTCGCCCTGGCGAGCGGCAATGCGTTTGAGCAGCATATTCAGCAGCACGCCGTACATTGGCAGGAAGAACAGCATGCAGATCAGCACTTTGAAGCTGTAATCGACCAGTGCAATCTCGACCCAGTTGTTGGCCATAAAGGCGTCGCTGCTCTTGTAGAATGCAATAAAGAAGAACGACAGCGTGTCGCTGATATTGCCGAGGAACATGGCCGCGGCAGGGGCCACCCACCAGGCGCTGCGCTGGCGTAACCGGTTGAAAACGTGTACGTCGAGGATCTGACCGAGCACGTAAGCCATAAAGCTGGCGACGGCGATACGTGCGACAAACAGGTTAAAGCTACCCAGTGCGGCAAACCCCTGCCATTCCCCCTGATAGGTGACGGTGGAGATGACGTACGAGATAAACAGGGCCGGCACCATCACCGAAAGAATGATGCGTCTCGCCAGTGGGGCGCCAAAAATACGCACCGTCAAGTCGGTTGCCAGAAAGATAAATGGGAAGGTAAACGCGCCCCAGGTGGTATGGAAACCGAAAATGGACATCGGCAACTGCACCAGGTAGTTACTGGAGGTAATGATGACAATATGGAACAGCGATAGCCAGACCAACGCGGTAAGGCGCTGTCGAGCGGTAAACGAATACATGTTGTAGCCTTTTTAGCAGTGGGGTGAGGGAACCCAGAATGTCTTGTCTATGCAGCGAAAAAAGCTGCGCGGCCGCATGATACGCGTTTGCGCAACCAATGCAATGGTTAAATTTAACGCAAACGTTAACGCATCTTGCACAGAAAAACTACCGGCGTAAACTAGGCGCTAATGAGATGCGGCGAGCGTACGCCGATCGCTTTTGACCGAGAAAAATTGCATGACTGACTTGTTTGCCCAGGCCGACCAGACGCTTGATGCGCTGGGGCTGCGCTGTCCGGAACCGGTAATGATGGTGCGTAAAACCGTGCGCCATATGGATAACGGTGAAACCCTGCTGATTATTGCTGACGATCCGGCCACCACCCGCGATATTCCGGGTTTTTGCCGTTTTATGGAGCACACGCTGGTGGCGCAGGAAACTGAAAAAACGCCTTACCGCTATTTATTGCGTAAAGGTGTTGAGCGCTAATCGCCGCTTTTGCCTAGCGTTTTTGCAGTATTTGCTGTGCGTCCGATGCGCGAGCATGCATTGCCAGCCCCCTGAAATCCTGCGGGCGGTAATAGTGGGACGGCACCGGCAGAGAATGCATCGCATCCGTCGGCCAGAGTTGCAGTTCACCCAGCTTTGCCAGCCAGAACCCCTGAACCTGCAGCGGTAACATCAGGCGTTGTGGGGCGGTGTTTTCGAACGGCGGCAGAGCCGGCAGGCGATTGCTGCCGGTCGTGTAATCCCGTTTTAAGACCAGAAACTTCTCCGGTACCCGGCGCTGGCTGTCCCACCAGTCGCCGTCAATCCCGTCAAACTGCCGCTGAGTTGCCCTGATGGAGACAGCGCCAAGCTGGTGCAGGGCCTGGGGGAGCAAATTCTCCATGGCCTGGTTGTAGGCCGTTAGGGAAACCGCCTGCCCCTGCAAGATAGCATCGATCGCCAGCCGTGATCCCAGCAGGTTGGAATACAAATCTTCCGGTGAAAAAGCCGAGACCTCCTCAGAAAACCCCGGTACCGACTGATAGCCATACCACTGTGCCACTTCATGCCACGCCGCCATTTGAAAGGCGAGTTCTCCTGCCAAATACGCCGCGAGCGTATAGCGCTGCGCAGCATCCTGAGGCGGGGTAAAGGCGTTCAGCTGGATACGGCGTATTGCCAACTCGGGGCTAAGATCGATATTCCATTGCTGGCCCAATCGGGGTAACAGTTGGCTGAACAGGAAAAGGGTATTGTCGGCGGTGTCGCGCACGTGAGCGATATCGATAAATCCCCCGCGGCGGGTGTACATCACCCCCAATTGCTCGCTGCCAAGTCCCATCAAGTTGCTAACGGCATTGAAAGCGCTGTCGTTATAGTGGTGACGGCCAAGCCGGTCGGCATCCACCAGGTTACCCAACTGATAAAAGGGGACTGGGATACCCCAAACTTGCGCTTTGAGGTTGTAGCCAAAGGCACAGCAGGGGCGCAAACCATCCGGCGGGGACAGCGGCGCAGCCACCGGCCAGGCGATACGGCTTTCGTTGATGGGTTGCGAGGTCACCAACGTTTCCACGGGTTTGGCAGATAGCGCGGAAGTAAACGACAACAAAACCAGCAGTACAACAGAGCGCATTAAAAAGCTTCCCCAACCTGAAAGTAAAATCCACTGCTGCCACGTCCGATGCCAAAATCGAGCCGCACGTTCATTTTCGGTTTGAATTCAAAACGGTAACCCGCTCCCAGCGTGGGTAACCAGGGCCCCTGGCCCAAATCGCCGGCCTTGCTACTTAGCGTTCCCGCACCGGCCCAAAGAACGTAACCGTGGCGCCAGTTCAGCTTGCGACGATACTCGATCTGGCTGCTGAACACATTTCTGTCGCGATAGCGGCCTTGATAATAGCCGCGCATGCGTTTGTCGTCACCCAGGCCGGACAGCCTGTCCCAAGGCACCTCGCCCGTCGTCAGGCGGCTGTAAGCGTCTAACGCCAGCACGCTTTTCGCACTCAAGCTGTGGTAGGCATTGTACTGGCCTTCTACAGCATTGAAACGGCTGTCGCCGCCCAATTCTGGCGCAAAATAGGTGTCGCTCAGGCGAAGATACTGGCCACGGCTGGCATTAGAAACGAAGTCGCGCGTATCGTAACTCAGCGAACCGCTGACTCCTGAACTTAGCGATGAAACGCCGGCTTTTTGGGCCCTTAACAGGCTACTGTCATCCTCATCAGTCTTGCTGGCGTGCGTCGAGGAAAAATCCCAGCCAACCCCCGCGTAGGTGGCATTGGCAATGCGATACAGCAGCTGCGGGGCTATCTGGAATGCCTGCTGCGTGTACTTTTCTTTGTTGCCGTTGTTATGCCCAGCCTGGTAACCGGTGCCCCAGAAATAGGTGGGCATATTATTCAGCGAGCCGTCGGCAAAAAAACGCCATTGGTCGTCAGCGAAAAAACTGTGGTTTTGGAAACCGACGCCGAAGGCACCGGTGGTGCTGAAAAAGCCCTTTAACGCCAGCGTCGAGTTTTGGCTGACTTTATCCTGGCTGTCCGGGCGATATATCCCCACGACGGCGGTACCGATACCAAGACCGAGTTCTGGCGTATAGAACGGGCCGGGCAAGACCCCCCAATCGATGGCTTTGCTGCTGTCGAATTGGTTGTCAGACCCCAAAGGGGCCAACATTTCATCTATTTGCTGGCGTGACAACAAAGTGGCGTGAGCTCCGGGTAGCAGAACCAACAATACCAGCGGCAAACTGCGGATCGATATTGCCATCAGAAGCGATATTCACCGGAGACCATAAAGCTGTTACGTTCGCTAAAGCCAAATTCGGTCAACAGGTTAAAGTGCCTGGTGATCTCGTATTGCGTGCCAATCAGTACGTTCCACGGCGATTGCAGGTGCTGTTTCACGTCAAAACGGCCTTCACCCTGCTGATTGGCCATCATCATCAGGCTCTGAAGTTCGGTTGGCATTTTTAAATCACTCAGGCTGCCTTTGAACCTCTGCTGGACGTCCTGATACATGGTGCCGACCCACAGGTTGAGATGGGTTTGGCCACTGATACCGGGCACCAGGAAGCGGTAACCTACCCGAGGCGACACCGTCAGTGCGGAAATCTGACCATCAAGGATATCGAAATTGGTGCGGGTGTAGTTGGTATCGACCGAGGTGAACCAGTTCTCATATCCCCCAACCAGCGTGAAACCGGCGCCGTAAGTGGTGCCTTTAAAATCGAGCTTAAAATCCAGATCGCGCAGTTGCCCACTTTGATTCATGCGGTGCACCTGACCCGCGATAACCTTGTTCAGGAAGCCTTTTTGTTGACTGGGATCGGCGTCTACGGAGACCTGGGACAACGAGCTGCCTTTGGTATGGCCGATGATGCCGTAAACATTGAGGAATGGCAGTACCCAGGTGTCCAGACGCATGGTTTCCGTTTTGCTTTTCTCGCGAGTTTTGCCCACGTCGATGTTGAACAAATTGGATGGCAAGGGAGTTTTGCCCAGGCTGAGGCCGGAAAATTGGATACTGTCGACATCGATATTTTGCCGCATGTTCATGTAGTTGATGCCGATCCCGAAGGGTTCCGGCAGATCATAACCACGGGCGCGTGCTTCATCCCCCCAAATCGGCAACAGGCGATGCTCAGGCTGGGGTTTTGCCTTGGGCGCATCGTTATGCTGGGCTGCGGGTAAGGCGTTAGGGGTGGTGAAAAGGGGGCGATCGGCGCTATCAATGAGTTGCTCTGTGGCGGCAGAATCAGGCTGCTGCGCCAGAGCCAGTGTAGGGATAAAAGGGACGACGATCAGGTTCAGGATTTTAAAATATAGCGGTTTCATTCATTCGGCCATGACTCTGATAAGTTAAGTAGGCTTATCGGGTTTCAGGAGTAGGTGGCGGAAGAATATAGAAAGGCATGCTGGTTTTATGGTTATTACGTGCGACTTGCCGGTGTTATTTTTCGGCTAAGTGAATCAGGATGCCATTGCTGGCATCCTGATATGTGGTTCTTATTACTGACGTTTCTTCAGCAAGCGTAGGGCGTTGGCGGTGACCAGCGCGGTAGCGCCAGAGTCCGCCAGCACCGCCAGCCACAGCCCGGTCAGGCCCATCAGGGTGGTGATCAGGAATATCCCTTTCAGCCCCAACGCAATGGTGATGTTCTGGCGGATATTGGCGTGTGTAGCGCGTGAGATGCGGATCATCTCCGCCACGCCCAGCAGCCGATTGTGCGTCAGCGCCGCGTCGGCGGTTTCCAGCGCCACGTCGGTGCCACTGCCCATGGCAATACCGATGCTGGAGGCTTTCATTGCCGGCGCATCGTTGATGCCATCGCCGATCATCGCCGTTGGGCGCAGCTCGCTCAACTCGGTTACCGCCCTCACTTTATCTTCCGGCAGCAAACCGGCACGGTAGTCCAGCCCCAGCTCGGCGGCAATCGCTGCGGCCGCTCGAGGGTTGTCGCCGGTTAACATTACGCCGTTGATCCCCAACGCATTCAGTTCGGCAATCGCCTGCTTGGCGTCGCTGCGCAGCGTATCGCGCAGGGCCAGCAGGCCGATCGGCACGCCATCTTCCAGTACCACTACCGCCGTTTTACCGGCATTTTCCAACCGTTCCACCTGGTTAGCACCTTGCTGATTGAGCAAGCCTGCAGCCAGTTTGGCCGGTGTACTGATCAGCACGGTTTTACCGTCGACAATGCCTTCCACACCGACGCCGGCCAACGCACGACGGTTCTGTGCCGGCGGCAAAGGAGCACCATATTGTTCGGCGCGATTGATAATGGCCTGCGCCAACGGGTGATGGGAGCCGGCTTCTACCGCCGCGGCAAGGATCAACAGTGACTGTTCGCTGATGCCGCTAAGCGGCAGCACATCCGTCACCGTCGGTTTGCCTTCCGTCAAGGTACCGGTTTTGTCGAAGGCGATGGTTTGCACCTGGCCGAGCTGTTCCAGCGCCGCGCCACCTTTAATCAACGCGCCGCGACGGGTTGCCGCCGCCAGTCCGGAGGTAATGGCTGCCGGAGTGGAAATCACCAGTGCACAAGGACAGCCGATCAGCAACAGGGTCAGGCCGCGATAAATCCAGACATCCCAGGGTTGAGCATACATCAACGGTGGCACCAGAATTACCGCGATGGCCAGCAGCATAATGGCCGGGGTGTAGTAACGGCTGAAACGGTCAAGGAAACGCTCGATCGGCGCACGGCGTTCTTCGGCTTCCTCAATCAGCTGCAGGATACGGTCGATGGCGTTTTTGCCCGGCTCGGAAATCACCTTCATCTGCGCGGCCTGATCGACCGACAAACTGCCCGCCGCCACTTTCTGACCTTGCTGACGTTCGACCGGGACCGACTCGCCGGTCAGGGCGCTTTCGTCGAAGCTGGCGAACGGGTTGAGCAGTTCGGCATCGGCCGGAAGGCGACCGCCGGGGGCAATTTCAATCACATCGCCGGGACGCAAGCTGGAGACCGGCACGCGTCTACGCTCGGTACCCTGCAGCAGCAGGGCATCTTCAGGAACCAGCTCCATCAACGCTTTCACGCCACGACGGGCGCGGTTGGCGGCGTAGGATTCGAGCATTTCGCCGACCATAAACAGCAACAGCACCATGGCCGCTTCGGCGGTAGCGCCGATAAACAGCGCGCCGATGGCTGCCACGCTCATCAGCGTTTCGATGGCAAACGGCGTGCCGGAGCGGATCAGACGTATCGCCTTGGTGGCGACCGGTGCCAACCCCACCAGCGTGGTGGCGATAAAGGCGATGCGGCTCAGCTCTGGATTGACCATGCTGAGTGCCCAACTGACGATCATCAGCGCGGTGAGCAGCAGCAACGGGCCGAATTCACCCAGGCGTGAAGGTTTAGGCGGCTCGGCTTGGTTTGCCTGGGTGCCGAGCAGGGTAAACCCGGCTTGTTGCACTGCGTCCTGGATGCGCAGGCTAAGGTTCGACTGGCCGTCTACCACCAGCTTTTCGGTGGCGAATAACACCCGTGCATTTACGACACCCGGGATGGCAGTAACGGCATTTTCAATCTTTTTAGCGCAGCTGGGACAGTCCATACCCGTGACTTTCCAACTGTAGCGCTTGCTGCCGGAGAGAGGGGCGGCAGCGAGCCTGTCACTTTCCTCGTCCGGATCGCCATGATCGTCAGCGCTGCAACAGCTGGCGCCATGATCGTGAGCATGAGAGTGTTCGCCAGGGTTGACAGCGTTTTGTTTTTCACTGCTGCAACCGTGCTGGGTTTTGCTGTGGCTGTGATTGCACCCGCAGCCACCTTCGGCATGGTTATGTTCCTGATGATTGTGATTTTCATGGTTATGCATAACGTCCCCCCTCAGGGCAGTTAATGAGCTTCTTGAAACCAACTCTACACCCTGGAGTCCACTCCAGAGTCAAGCGACGGATGAGAATTATTGCTAATGGCGCACCGGAGGGAGAATTGGGGTATTTCTTTTTTCCCATGTCGTTTATCAGGGGGCGACGAGCGTGAAGGACTCGGAAGGCACGAGGTGATTAGTCAAAAAAAGAAAATGTTATTCCTGCGGGAACTAAAAAGTACCGGCGGCTAATAATAAAGAGTTATTAATCTATAACGCTTTAGCAAAATTTAACTTTTAGCCGTCTAAATCCCAGCACGATTCGCTTGGCTCTGCAGGCCGCATTTTTGTTGGAGTTTGTTACCAACTCATGGCATTTAAGTTTCATTAATATTGTAAAGAACGTAAAAAACCAGCATAAATCGCCTTCGAAACGATAATAAATGGCTGATTATTTTATGTGCAGTTTTATACCGCTGCCTATAATTGGAATCGATTACCATTTATGGTGGTAATCTTATTTGCTGATATATATGCATTAATTCTCTCTAACACACTGCCGGCAACGGCGCATAAACTCCTTCCCGTAAGCGTACGGTTCGTTCTCCGTGGCTTCCTGGCAGGTTATGTCTATCTGTCTGATTGAAAACAATCAGCTAATGAGTGGAATCGAACCAATGCAATCTACTAAAAAGGCAATTGAAATTACTGAATCCAGCCTTGCGGCTGCGAGCTCCGCTTACAATGCAGTAGATGATTTGCTGCATTATCATGAGCGAGGCAACGGGATTCAGGTTAATGGCAAGGACTCATTTTCTACCGAGCAAGCCGGGCTGTTTATTACCCGCGAGAACCAAACCTGGAACGGTTATAAAGTTTTTGGCCAACCGGTTAAATTAACGTTCTCTTTCCCGGATTATAAATTCTCTTCCACCAACGTCGCCGGCGATACCGGACTGAGCAAATTCAGCGCGGAACAGCAGCAGCAGGCTAAGCTGTCGCTGCAGTCCTGGTCTGACGTGGCCAATATCACCTTTACCGAAGTTGGTGCCGGCCAGAAGGCCAATATCACCTTCGGTAACTACAGCCAGGATCGTCCCGGCCATTATGACTACGATACCCAGGCTTACGCCTTCCTGCCGAACACCATTTATCAGGGCCAAAACCTGGGCGGGCAGACTTGGTACAACGTCAACCAGTCCAACGTGAAACATCCGGCCAGCGAAGACTACGGCCGCCAGACCTTTACCCACGAAATTGGCCATGCGTTGGGCTTGAGCCATCCGGGCGATTACAACGCCGGTGAAGGCAACCCGACCTACAGAGACGCCAGCTACGCCGAAGATACTCGTGAGTTCAGCCTGATGAGTTACTGGAGCGAAACCAACACCGGTGGCGACAACGGCGGGCACTACGCTGCGGCGCCACTGCTGGATGACATTTCCGCTATTCAGCATCTGTATGGTGCCAACCAGACCACCCGTACCGGCGATACCGTGTATGGCTTCAACTCAAATACCGGCCGTGACTTCCTCAGTACCACCAGCAATTCGCAAAAAGTGATCTTTGCGGCCTGGGATGCGGGCGGCAATGACACCTTCGATTTCTCCGGTTACACCGCTAACCAGCGTATTAATCTGAACGAGAAATCTTTCTCCGACGTGGGTGGGCTGAAAGGCAACGTGTCCATTGCCGCAGGTGTGACCATCGAGAACGCGATTGGCGGTTCAGGCAATGACGTGATCGTCGGCAATGCGGCCAACAACGTGCTGAAAGGTGGCGCGGGCAACGACGTGCTGTTCGGCGGTGGTGGGGCTGATGAGCTGTGGGGCGGTGCGGGCAAAGACACCTTTGTCTTCTCTGCGGTCAGCGATTCTGCGCCGGGTGCCTCCGACTGGATCAAGGACTTCCAGAAAGGTATCGATAAAATCGACCTGTCATTCTTCAATCAGGGCGCGCAGGGTGGCGATCAGATCCACTTCGTCGATCATTTCAGTGGCGCTGCGGGCGAAGCCTTGCTGTCTTACAATGCGTCGAATAACGTCAGCGATCTGGCCCTGAATATTGGCGGCCATCAGGCCCCGGACTTCCTGGTGAAGATCGTCGGCCAGGTTGACGTCGCCACTGACTTTATCGTTTAACAGTGCCGGTGCTAACGCCCGGCGCCGGTTGGCCGGGCGTTATACAGGAGACGATATGAAGGGCAGCTTAGCGCACGCCGCCTTAGTGGCAGGCGGCATGATGGTTACGGGGGCAGTTATGGCCAGCAGTTTGGTTCTTCCCAGCGCGCAATCATTGGCGGGGCAATGGCTGGTCGCCAATGCCGAACAACAATGTCAGATTGAGTTTTTGGCCGGTGAACAGAGTGAAATCAACGGCTACTCATTGGTTGATCGGCAGCACTGTTTGGAAAAGGTGTTAACCGCCGAGGTGGTCGGTTGGCGCCCTGCACCGGACGGCATCGCTTTGCTGCGGGCGGATGGCAGTACGCTGGCGTTCTTCTCGCGCGATGGCGATATTTACCGCAACCAGCTTGGCGCGGATGACGGACTGACGCTGAAAGCGCTGGTATAACAACAGCGGGTTCGGCAGTCGAACCCGCCCTGAGCAGCCTTACAGATACAGCGAACGTACGATCAGGAAATGGCCGGAGAAATAGCAGAAGGCCACCAGCGCATCCGCGGCGCGGAAGGTCCAGCGATAGCGGTTAACCAGCCACACCACGTTGGCCAGCAGCAGCAGTGAAGTGCCCGCCAGCAGCGAGAAACCGAAATCGGTGCTGCGCATAAAGTACTGCTCACCCGCCAGCCACACCATCAGCAGCGTCATCGCTACATAAGTGGCGATCGGCCAACGCATTTCTTCCAGTCGCGTCCAAATTGTTGCCAGTAACAGCACGCCGATAATCAGCAGCGCCAGCGGCAGCGGCCAAAACAGGCTGAAGGTCATCTGACTGGCGAAGCTCAGGGTATACAGCAAGTGCGACAGGAAAAAGGCACCGATGGCGTAAAGCACGCGTTCGCGCGGCAGCAGCAGCAAGGTGTCGGCGATTAAGGTTGCCAGCAGGCCGAGGACGATCAAATACCTGCAGGCCCAACACCGGCGCTTGCAGGCCAGCAATAACAACAGCAGCAGAGTGATGGGCTTAAACACCCAGCGCTGCCAGCGAGGTCCACGGTAGGAGGCATCGACGAACAGCCAACCGGAAAAGAATACGGCAAGGAACGGCCAACTCATTATGTCTTCCTTATTCATTGTGGAACCACAGCAACCGGTTCCAAATTGTTACCAGTGTCACTTCCTGTTTGCAGTGTAGGCAGCGCCTCTGCGATCGACAATGCTTTCTTGCTGATGAACTGTAACTTATTTGCAGAGTAAGAAAGGGAGCCGTGGTTTTTCTCGGGAAAATTTACTGACAATGGCTGCTCGACCCGCCGTGAATCATTTTCTAAGAACAATAACTGCCCGATGCGAATGCTAATTAATTAGTAATTAATGCTGCCGTGACAATAATAGCTAAGGATTAATCTTAGAGTCTCATTACTATTTAGCACGTTTGGTAACTGTATTTGCATTTTTGGCTTTTTTAAACCCGCCATCGGTCCTGTTTGATACATGATGTTTCTGGGGAGTTATGCAATTGGAAATAAGAAAATATCTGAATGAATCAGAAATAAAAAAAATGATAAAAATATAAAGGGAGGACTAAACTCGGTCAGGGACAGCTGTATGATCACCATGTGCTTTGTTCACGTTTGCGGGCCAGCGAGTTAACCGTATGACGCTGGAACAATATAGAACTCGCCGAGCGGCGGGTTTTATTTCGCGACTGAAAAATGGTCTGTCGGTTCAGCACCCATTACAACCGGATGAGACCCTGATGCTTAAACGCTGGCTGGATGACCGTAAAGACAGCCCGCATGCCGGCCACCCTGGTTGTTTTTGTCGCGCAAGGGCGGCCGGCTATCGCGCCAGCAAATCTACCGACTGATCCGCGATTACGGTAAAGCGGCCTGTCTCGAATTACCTGCCCATCCCCACATGTTGCGTCACGCCTGCGGTTATAGCCTGGCAAATAAAGGTATGGATACCCGGTTGATACAAGACTATCTCGGCCACCGGAATATTCAGCATACGGTACTCTATACCGCCAGCAATGCCCAACGATTCAAAAGAATTGAATTTTAACTTTCGGCCAGGGCTTAATTCGCGCGAAATGGTCACAGCGTGATAATTAAGCGATGGCTTTTTTTCTATTGGCCATTGATTTAATGTTTAAGGCCTATTCAGAGTGGACGAGGCAGTTTTTTTGGGGCCCGGCATGGTAGTGCTCGGCGGCGGCAAACAGTGCCACCTCATGGGGCACATTAAGTCGGCGCATAAGATTGTGTTTTTGGCCACTCACCGTTTTGACGCTTTTCCCCAGCAACTGCGCGGTCGCCGTGACGCTGCCGTTGCGCAGCAGGGCGGTCAACACTTGCTGTTCCGCTGCCGGTAAGGCAATCTGCGCGGTTGCATGCTGTGGGCCGTAAAGCAGCGCCCCAGCGCATAGAGTTCGCCGTTATGTTGCAAACCGGCTTTGTCCATGGCCCGTTTTTATGGCTGGAAATGGTGCGGATATCTCGGTTCATGCGGGCAGCCAGCTGCCAGGGGTGCATGCGCCAAGCAATGTCAGCAACACCCGACTCTCTGTT